>CAWEJX010000021.1:0-180334 GCA_963809485.1 uncultured Acidobacteriota bacterium | reverse complement strand
CGCACAAATAATAACAGACCGGGACAGATTTGATTTATCATGGCGACGTTCCAACGGAGGCACGCATGAGCAAACGCACCCCTTTCCCCCGGGTCTTCTGGATTGCCAACTTCATCGAGGTCCTGGAGCGATTCGCCTACTACGGCGTGTATTTCGGTTTCGGGATCTATATGGCTTCCCTGGGCTTCACGCGGGCCCAACTCGGTATCGTGCAAAGCATCTTTCTCTTGCTGTCGTACGGCATCCCCGTAATCTCCGGAAGCTTCGCCGACCGCTTCGGTTTTAAAAAGGTCCTGATCATATCCTATCTTGCCTATCTGCCCTCGATTCTCCTGCTCATCGTGACCCGGTCGTTCTCGGGCATTGCTCTGACGATGCTCTCCATAGGCCTTGCAGCAGGTATTTTCAAGCCGCTGGTGGCCGGGACGGTGCGCGCCGTCACCGACGGCACCAACAAGTCCCTCGGGTTCGGCATTTTTTACCAGATGGTGAATGTCGGCGGCTCTTTCGGGCCAATGGTCATGGGCAACCTCAGGGCGATCTCCTGGAACTATGCGTTTTTCGCGGGCGCTGTATGTGTCACTCTGATGCTGCTGATCACGATCTTCTTTTACAAGGAACCGCAAAGGGAGATCGAGGGAACGACGCTAAAACAGAAATTCCGGGACATCGGCACCGCTCTTTGCGATTTCAAATTGACCGCATTTTTGATCCTGCTCGGCCTTTTCTTCTGGCTTCCATTCTGGAGTTTCTTCAACCTCTGCGCCCTCTACGTCGATGCCGGCCTGGACACTGTCCGGCTTTACCGCAGCATGGAATCCGTTCTCGGCGCCCCACTGGCAGGGCTTTTCTCCAGCCACGGGCGAGGACGGCACGCGCAGGGTCCTGGGCGAGACAATTTCGCACACCGGATACATCATCATGATCTTCCAGTTCCTGGTGTCCCGGATCTTCGAAAAACGCAAGCCCATGCCGACTTTCCTTTTCGGCCTTCTGCTGGCGACCGCCGGATTCTGTGTCATAGGCTATTCCCGGATTTCGGTCCCGGCTCTGATATTCCTGGGAATATTTCTTTTTGCAGTCGGTGAGATGATTTCCTCTCCCCGTATCCAGGAATACATCACGTGGATAGCTCCGCGGGAAAAGGCGGGGCTTTACATGGGAATGAACTTCCTTGCGACCATGATCGGGGGCACATTGAGCGGCGTGACCTACACGACCCTCTACGGCCGCTTCACCGACCAGGGGCATCCCGAGTACCTGTGGTATATGCTGGCGCTGCACACAATCGTGGGCATCGCCATCCTGGCGCTATTCACCCGGCTGGCCGGCGAATTCCGCGAACAGGAAAAGTAGAAGATGGCAGGCTGTCAGGTGCCTCCGGCAAAACCGGAGGCTTGAAAGATTTGAACCACTCAAAGCGGTTGGAGGAGTTACGCCGGTCTTGAACGCTGACTTACGCGGGCAAAAGCCGATGAGGCGCTTCCGATCCCCGCAGGGGCCAGCGCTCCGCGCTGGACAGTTTTCTGCGGCGGCACTGTGGCAAATGCCCGGTTTCTCATACCCTTCATCTCCTTGCCGCACGGCGCTTGCCACAGTGCCGCCGCAGAAAACTCCATCGGAAGCGCCTCATCGGCTTTTGCTCGCCGACCCTCGCCGAACAAATCGGCGTTTGTCAGCGTTTCAAAATACGGAGCTGTCAAACTCTTTGAGTCCCCCGCCAGAGCCGGGGGTTTACCAATGTAATTAATTTCTGGTATTAACGCTGACACGGGCCGACTTTGGCATCATTGGTCAGCGTCCATCAGCGTTTCTGTCAGCGTATGTCAGCGTTACCTGATCCTGGGAATAGCCTGGGAGGCCGTTCATTTATGCCAAAAGTCGTGCATTCTGGCAGGGCTTGGGAAAAGCATTCGCTTTGGGCCGTGATTCTTCTGACGGCCATGGTCTATGTCTTTTCGTCAGCGGGCCGCGGCGTCATCGATTACGACGAAGGGTATTACGCGCAGGCGGCGCTGAACATGGCCGTGCACGGCGACTGGGTGACGCCGTATGCAAACGGGGTCAGGTTTCTCGAGAAACCGCCGCTTCTTTACTGGGTGACGGCTGCCAGCTTCAGGTTGTTCGGCGTCAACGAGTTTGCCCTGCGCCTGCCGACGGCTATTGCTGTGATTGCCCTCGTCTGGACCGTGATCCTTATCGGGCGGCGGACGGCCGGAGAAAGAGCGGCATTGATAGCCGGGTTGTGTACGGCGTTTTGCGTGGGGACCTGCCTTTTTACCCGGGAAACCCTGCATGATGTCTGGCTGGTCCTGTTCCTGGCCCTTGCCATGTATGCATTTCTGGAATGGTATCTGGATCCGCTTCATCCCATGCGCCACGCCCTTCTTTTCTACGCATCGGCAGCCGGGGCTTTTATGTGCAAAAGCCTGATAGGAATCGCTTTTCCCGTGGGTATTGTCGTTGTGTTTTTCCTGATCTCGCGCGAACCTCCCCGCTTGAGAACGCTCCATCTCTGGCCGGGAATGCTCCTGTTTCTTCTGATAACAGTGCCCTGGCACTGGCTGGCGGCTGAACGAAATCCCGGATTCCTCAGCTTTTACTTTGTCGGGGAGCAATTCCTGCGCTTTTTCGGCAAGCGCGAACCTCCTGTGGTCTGGTCGCTCCCGCTTCTGACATTCTGGTCACTCCTCCTGGTTTGGCTTTTTCCATGGACGGCATTCCTTCCGGCTGCTTTCGCAGAGATGCGAAAATATGGGGATAGGAACCGGATTGTCCTTGCAAAGCTGGCTGTTACCTGGGCTGCGGTTATTCTCGGTTTTTTTTCGATTTCGGGCAGGCTGGAGCATTATGCGTTCCCTGCGCTGCCAGCCTTTTCTCTGCTGGTTGCCGGAACGCTGGGCAACGCAGGCGAAGGCAAATCCCTGCTTTGGGCATTCCGCGGACTGGCCGTTCTTGGGATTCTGGCCCTGGTCTCGGGAGCCGTTGCGGGTATCTGGCTTGTCTCGGATCAAGGATTCCAATCCCATGCAACCGGTCCCGCCAATCGCCTGGACGAAACCGATTTCAGCATCATGGCGGAGATCCCTTCTGCCATCCTGTCTGAGTTGCTCAAACCCGCCGCTGTAACGGTTCTTGCCCTGGCACTAGGCTTTGCAGCCGCTCTCCGGTTCGAGACGCATCACCGGCGAATGCCGGCGGTGATATGCCTTTCGGCTGTCATGGTTATTGTCTGCGGCATGGTCCAATGGAGCCTCCATATCTGCGAGGATTTGATTTCCTCCAGGAAGTTTGGCCTGGCGATAGCGCAGGAGGCGCGCCCGGGCGACCGCCTTGTGGTTGTGGGAGATTATGAATCCGCCAATTCTCTGAATTTCTATCAACCGTTGCGGGTGGAGGTTACCGGGGGTGTGGCTTATGCCTTGGTTCCCGGCTTGAGGTACCCCGACGCGCCGAAGGTCGTCCTGTCCCAGGAGGAGTTCCGGGCAGCCTGGCATTCCGCCGGCCGCGTATTCGCCCTGGTGCCTGAAGCCCGGTCGGGTGAATGCGTCCCGGGGGGGGCCGAGGTCCTGCGGATACTGCACCGTGTGCTGGTTCGAAACCACTGAACCGCAGTTCGTTATGGCTGTCGCCAAATGTTTGGGATATATCTATAAGCTGACACTCGGGATTTCGAGGCTTCTATGGCGCGAAAAAAAAACATCTTGTTCCCGCTTCTGATCCTGGTCCTGCTGGGCGCTTTCTATCTTATATATCTCCTGAACCATGAGCCGGAGCCTCCTCAACTGCTCCTGGCGACGGCAGCCCGCCGCGAGATTAAAGTCGTGGTAAGCACGAACGGAATCATCGAGCCTGCCGGCCGCAGCGAAGTCTATGCTCCAGTCGATGGGACCGTTGCTCTGATCCCGCAACAGGAAGGATCGGAGATTGAGGGAGGCCGGCTTCTTGTGAAACTGGAATCCGAACAGGTGCGGACGGCGCTTACTGAAGCCCGCACTGCTCTGCTTCAGGAAAGGCGGCAGGCACGCGCGGTCACGGCCGGACCCTCGAAGGAGGAGATGGCCGCCCTGGATGCATCCATTGCCGAAAGCGAGATGCAATTGAAGCAGCAGGATAAAGATCTGCGGGAGGAAGAAGCTCTCTTTTCCAGGGGAGCCACTCCGCGGGTGGCGGTCGAGAATTTGCGGAAGCAGCGCGATCTGCTTCAGCTTCGTCTGGAGGCTCTCAAGCAGAAGAAGCTGGATTTGCACGAGCGGTATTCGACGGAAGAGAAGGAATGGGAACGGGACAAAATCGTCGAGTTAAGCCGACAGGTGGAATTGCTGGAGCAGCAGCTCCGGATGGAATCCGTCCTGGCGCCCCGAAGCGGCCTGATCTTTTCGATTCCGGTCAAACCGGGAGCTTTTGTAACCAAAGGTCAGCTGCTCGCGCAAATTTATCAGCCCGGCAAGGTACAGCTCCGGGCATACGTGGACGAGCCGGACCTGGGGAGAATACAAAAGGGGCAGCACGTGCTTGTCGAGTGGGACGGTTTGCCTGATCGCAAATGGACCGGAATCGTGGAGAAACCCGCAAAACAGGTTGTGCCGTTAAACAACCGCTCCGTCGGTCATGTCCTCTGCGCGCTTGACGGCGATCCGGCGGAGCTGATCCCAAACCTCAATGTAAAAGTTGAGATTGTCACAGCGCAAAAGAAAGATGCGCTCCTGATCCCCAGAGCCGCCGTTTTTAACCGCAATGGACAGCCTACGGTCATGGTGTCGGAAGCGAAGGGCACGGGCCTGAAACCTGTGGAATTAGGCCTCGCAGCCCCGGAGGAAATTGAAATATTGCAGGGAATCCCAGAGGGAAGTTCTGTCGTTTTGAACCACGGCGAAGCTAGCAGGTTTTAGCCCTTGAGCCTTGGAGTCTTTGAGGTTTGCCGTTTGAGCTCAAAGATATCCGTACAAGATCCGAACCCAATGAACATGATGCCCGTTTTGGAAGTATTGCGGTCCGCCCATCAGGCCCTGTTGCGCAACTGGGGGCGCGCCGTACTGACATCCCTGAGCATGGTGGTGGGAACGGCCTCGCTGGTTCTGGTCGTGGTAGCGGGCATTAGCGGTCGGGACTATACGCTGGAGCAAATCCGCGGAGTTGGATCCAACATTATATTTGTGTACCACGAGGACGCGGATTCGTCTGTGGGTGCAAAAGCCCTTGCCGACCGGTTGAACGATAGCGACGTTCAAGCGGTCCGGACAAAGGTTCCCGGGGTCCTTTACGCCTCTCCCCAGATTTTAAGTTACCCCACGGTATCCCTGGACGGAGTCGCACGGGTTGTCAACCTGATAGGCACGACCCCGGAATACCAGCAGGTGCGCAGTTTAAAGGTGTTGCGGGGTAGATTTATCGATGAAAACGACCAGCGTTTTCGCAGCAAGGTTTGCCTGGTGACAGAGCTTCTGGCCAAAAGCCTGGAGAGCGATCCCTTTTATAAAGGCTATGTCAGTTTTTATGGGCTTCGCTTCACGGTGATCGGGGTTTTCCGGGAGCGCGGCAACACCTTCGGTCAGACGGAAATAGCCGACTACAGCGCCATAGTCCCAATATCGGTACTACGCTATTTCAAACAGGCCGATACGATCGATCAGATGTGTGTTTCCGCGGAAAGCATGGAACAGGTGCCCCGGGTCACCGAGGATATCCGGAAGCTTTTGATCAGCCATCATCGCGGGCAGTCGCTTTACAAGGTGTTTAATCTCAGCGACATCCTGAAAGCGGCGGGCAAGATCAGTCTTGGATTGACGGTGGTCCTCCTGGTGATCGCCGCCATATCCCTGCTGGCCAGCGGGATCGGTATCATGAATGTAATGCTGATCACCGTCACCGAACGAACGCGGGAGATTGGCGTCAAAAAGGCCATGGGCGCCCTCCGCCGGGTCTTGTTAATCGAATTCCTCGCGGAAGCGCTCATTCTGAGCTGCGGAGGAGGGTTGGTAGGAATTCTGCTGGGGATCGCCGTGCCCTATTCCGTCCACTTTTTCGCGCCGGCGATAGAAATCCAGATTCCGGCGGTGGCCATTCTTGCGGGTTTCGGCGTGACGCTGCTGGTGGGCTTGACCTTCGGGATGATCCCGGCTGTAAGGGCCTCGCGCATGAATCCCGTCGAAGCGCTGAGGTATGAATAATGGATTCCGCTATTACGCGGAAGTCAGAAGCAAGGTTCAATTGATGCGATCTATCATGAAACCGCTGGTGATCATCCCGACTTATAACGAGCGGGATAACGTTTCCGGTCTGATACCTGCAGCTTTGAATATAGACAGCCGTATTCACATTTTGATCGTTGACGACGCAAGCCCTGATCATACGGCGGAAAAAGTCCGGGAATTGATCGGCGCCGGCGGCGCATCGAGGCTGTTCCTCGAGTCACGGCCGGGGAAGTCGGGCCTCGGAAGCGCCTATGTCCATGGATTCACGTGGGGATTGGCAAGGGGATACGACTTTTTGATCGAGATGGATGCGGACTGGAGCCACGACCCTGAGGATTTGCGGACGATGCTCGAGCTGGCCCGCAAGGCCGACTTTGTTGTCGGCTCGCGCTATGTGCACGGGGGAGGCACCCTGAACTGGGGTGCGGGCAGAAAGCTGCTCTCGAAATTCGGCGGCGCATACTCCCGGTGGATCCTCGGGTCGAATTTCTCGGATTTTACCGGCGGATTCAACGGCTGGCACGGCGATGTGCTTCGGGGCATCCGCCTGGACACAATCCGGAGTGATGGATACAGTTTTCAGCTTGAATTGAAGTACCGGGCCGACAGGCTGGGTTATGCGCACATCGAATTTCCAATCCTTTTCACGGAGCGCCGGGCCGGAAAAAGCAAAATGTCCGCGGCCATTGCGCTGGAAGCCTGCTGGCGCGTTTGGAAGTTCAGATCCGACTGGCGAAAATCGGCCCAACGGCCGGCGCCGGGGCCCCAATCGGGTAACCATACAGAATGAAAGGGCAATGGATATGCCCAAAGTCAGGCCGCCCTCTTGGCTTGCCCGCGCCCATCCGCTGTTGTGCCGATGGGTCCCGATTGCGGCGACGCTCTGCTTTTTGGCCTGGTGCTTTGTTTCCGTCCGATCCGATTTCTCCTGGGACGATGCGGACCCTGAGGTCCTGAACCAGGCCTGGCGCCTGGCCCGGGGCGAGAGCATCTATCGCGGCATCGATACCCCGCCGTTCACATTTGCGGCCTACCCTCCCTTCTATTTTGCCCTGACGGCGCTTCTCCTGAAATTCACCGGGCTGAGTTTCCTTCCGGCCAGATTCCTGTCTTTCCTGGCAGCATTGTCCATTGGTTGGGCGCTGGTGCGCCTGAATCGGGAGTGGAACAAAAGCGGGGCGGGTGGAATCTGGGCGGCCTTTTTCCTGTTTCTCATTCCCGCATTCCTGTACAACTCAACCCGAAGCAATGTTCAGATGACGGCGGTAGCCCTTTCCGTGTGGTCGCTGGTTTTATTCCTGCGCAACCGCTGGATGGAAACGGTCATTCTGAGCCCCCTGTTTGCGGTGCTGGCTTTCTACACCAAACAGACGCAGATAGCCCTGCCGCTGGCAATGGCCGTCTATCTGGTATTCCGGAACCGGCGTTGGCTGCTTCCCTACGTCTCAGTGCTGTGCCTGGGAGGGCTGATCCCCTTTCTTTGGCTGCAGCGGATAACCGGCGGTCATTTCTTCCTGGATACGGTCCGGCTGGCCAATCTGGCCTACGACCCACTTCAGATACTGCCCATCTTTATTCATCACGCCGGCCCGGCACTCATTTTCATCGGCCTGGCGTTGGCGTCGCTGTGGAAGCGCTTCAGAAACGGTTCCTGGGAAGCTCTGGATTGCTATCTGGGCTGCGTGCTGACGACGACGCTGGCCTCGCTTGGAAGGACCGGCGCGCACGGGCAGTATGTCCTTGGAATTGCTTGTAGTAACGCTGCTTTATTTGTTACGAACCTACGGCCTGCCAGCGATAAAGGGCCGGGAGGCGCTGGTCACAATTCAAATCCTTCTGCTCCTATGCTACGCCCCCCTTTTTATTTTCCTTGAGGAAGGAATGTGGGATATCCCCGCCAACCGGGCGGCAAAAAAAATATATCCGATTGTTGAGCGCAAAACCCGGGCCCATTCTTTCTCAGCAGGGAAGCTTCGCCCTGTTCAGCTGTGGAGAAATCTATATCCAGCTGTTTCACTTTACGGCTCTTTCGCGTGCGGGACTTTGGGACCAGAACCTCCTGTTGAAGGAAATCCAAAACCATACTTTTTCCTTTGTCATCACTGAATTTCCAATCGAGCAGCAGGCCTTGTCTGAAAATGCACGGGAACGGTTTACGCCGGAGATGCTGCAGGCATTGCGTCAAAATTACCAGGTACATGAAATTGCGCATCCCTATTACGTCTATGCCCCGCTTCGACAATGAACCGGTCTGGTACGCATAACCGGTGCCTGCGGACCGCCCGCGCATCGCGGACCGGCTCCATTTCCTGCCTTGCTTCCGAAGTTGGGATGGCCTATATATATGCCTATATGGCGGTCAGTTCGTAGCTTTGGCGTACGGATCAGCGCAATCAGTTGGGGAGGTAATATCATGCAGTTCCTTAAATGCGGCAAATTTTTCCAATTTTGTCTCGCACTCAGCATTATATTGCCCGCTGCCTGGGCGGATCAGGTTTTGCTGAAAAACGGCGACCGTGTCACCGGCAGCATCGTCAAGAAAGATGATAAAAATCTGACGGTTAAATCCGAGCACTTTGGCGTGGTCGTCATCCCATGGGACCAGGTTGAGTCGGTTACGGCCGAAAAGCCCGTCAACATCGTCCTACAGGACGGCAGGGCGCTGCAGGGCACTCTGGCCTCAGCAGGCGGAAAAGCGGAAGTGACGACGCCGCAGACAAAGGTCAACCTGACGCCGGCGGATATCGCCGTTATCCGCAACGATGACGAGGAAAAGGCTTACCAGCGGTTGCTGCATCCCGGATGGGGAGACCTATGGGCAGGAACGGGAACTGTTGGTTTTGCCGGCACAGCCGGAAATGCCAAATCGCTGACTTTCACGACCGGTCTTAACGCCAGCAGGGTGACAAACACCGACAAAACTGCTCTCTACTTCAGATTTATCAAGGCATCCGCCCGGATCGGGGACTTGAGCGAGGACACCGCCGAAGCCGTGCGCGGCGGGATCAGCTATGGCCACAACGTGAATTCACGTCTGTTTGTAAGCGTCTTCAACGATAACGATTATGACCGGTTCCAGGATCTGGACCTTCGGTTCGTCATCGGAGGAGGCCTGGGGTATCACGCCTATAAGACTGAAAGCAGCAGCCTGGACCTGGTCGCCGGAGCCGCGTACAACCGGTCCAGCTATGCGACGCCATTCGTCCGGAATTCCGCAGAGTTTTATTGGGGCGACGAGTACTCTTTGAAGCTGGGCTCAAAAACATCCCTGGTCCAGAGCTACCGCATGTTCAACGACCTGAATGATACAAGCATATACCGCGTGAACTTCGACATCGGCTTGAGCACGCAGCTTTTTAAATGGCTTTCATGGAATATTGCGCTGAGTGATCGCTATATGAGCGAGCCGGCCCCAGGCCGCCAGACCAACGACTTGCTTTACACTACCGGACTCGGAATCGCATTTGCGAAGTAGCCGCCTGGCCTAATTCTATTGGTAAATCCCCGGCTCTGCCGGGGACTCATAGAGTTTGACAGCTCCGTATTTTGAAACGCTGAGATACGCTGACAAAATCGCTGACAAAAGCCGATGAGGCGCCTCATCGGCTTTTGCCCGCGTATGTCGGCGTTCAAGACCGGCGTAACTCCTCCAGCCGCTTTGAGCGGTGCAAATCTTGCCTCCGGCAAGGCCGGAGCTGCTCGGAACAGCAAAAAAGGAACAAATGTGGTGATTTGCACGTAAAGACAATCGATAGCGCGCCTGCGAATCATTCATAGAGTACTGCTTCTCCGGTTTCCATCCGGCCCGTGCAGCGGCGTATGGATCCTCTGAGCTATTGAGAGCCCGTGCATGAGCAGATGTCTCAGCTACATTCTGACAGCCCTCAGCATTTTTTTGCCTCCGGCCCTATCCGTCTCTGCAGCGAACAGCAAACCAGGCCCCGTTCGTGTTGCGCATGCAGTGCGGGTTGCAGGGAAAATAGATCTGGACGGAGCATTGAAGGAGGAAACCTGGAACCTTGCGCCTCCTGAGATGGTTTTCACCCAGCGCGATCCGGACGAAGGCAAACAGGCTACCGAACGGTCCGAAATGCGAATTGCCTACGACGATACGGCTCTCTATGTAGGAGTTCAGCTATTTGACAGCGAGCCACCGAAGATTGTCCGGCGGCTTTCCCGCAGGGATGACGTTTTTGACTGCGATATGTTCGCCATTCAGCTCAGCCCCTATCACGACGGCCTGACAGGGGCGGTCTTCCAGATCAGCGCGGCAGGCGTTCAGCGCGACGGGAGCATCTCAAATGACACCTTCATTGACTGGTCCTGGGAGGGTGTCTGGGAATCCGCGGTAAGCGTCAATAGTGAAGGATGGTGCGCGGAGATGCGCATCCCGTTTTCTCAGCTGCGTTTCCCGGGGTCGGAGCATCACGTTTGGGGAATCAACGCGACACGTTTCATCTATCGCAAAAACGAGAGCGTCTGGCTGCGCCTGGTCCCCAAAACTGAAAGCGGCGTTGCTTCACGGATGAACGATCTGGACGGGATTGACGGACTCGAAGCGAAAAAGCACCTTGATCTGATGCCGTATGTCGTCGGCCGAATGGAGTTCATCGAGCCGCAGTCCCCGAACGATCCGTTCAACGACGGATCAGCGCAGTCGGGAACGGCGGGTGTCGACATAAAATATGGACTCAGCAGCAACTTCACTCTTGATGCGACGATCAATCCGGATTTTGGTCAGGTTGAAGTGGATCCGGCCGTCGTCAACCTCACCGCATTTGAGACCTTTTATCCTGAGAAACGCCCGTTCTTTCTCGAAGGTGCCGCCATTTTTGAAAATTTCGGGCAGCTCGGCTCCAACAGCTTCTATGGATTTAACCGCCAGGAGCCGACCATCTTTTATTCGCGCAGGATCGGCCGATATCCACAGAGAGAAGTTGACGGGGATTATGTGGATTTCCCCGATGCAACAACAATTCTCGGCGCCGGCAAAATCACCGGGAAAACAAAGAATGGCTGGACATTGGGCCTGGTGGAAGCTGTAACCGCCAGGGAATATGCGAAGGTTGTTCAGGATGACCGGCGATCGACGGCTGAAGTTGAGCCGATGACCAACTACTTTGTCGGCCGTGTTCTAAAGGAAAAGGAACGCGGAGGCTTCGGCTTCCTCACGACCGGCGTGCTTCGTGACCTCAGAGAACCGGAGCTCCGCGACATGCTGCCCGAGCAGGCCTATGTCGCCGGAGTGGATGGCTACTACTTCCTGGATGCGCGCAAAGACTGGGTTGTGACCGGCAGGTTTGCAGGCAGTTATCTGAAAGGCAGCCCGTCCGCCATCGACCGGCTGGAGCATGCGCCCCAACACTATTTCCAGCGTCCCGATGCCGGTCATGTAAGTCTGCATCCTGGTTCCACGTCGCTCCAGGGATGGACCGGCAGCGTTAACCTGAATCGCCAGAGCGGGAACGTGCTCTTTAACACCGCCATTTGGGGCACAAGTCCCGGCTTCGAATCCAACGACCTGGGATTCCAGACGGGCGGCGATATAGCGGGCGCCCATGCCGTTCTGAATTGGAGAAAGGAGAAGCCCGATCGCTGGAGCCGGAGCCGGTATCTCTATGCCGCGAAATGGTGGACATGGAACTTCGGGGGAAAGCGCCAGAGCGATGGTGTATACGGTTCGGCCGGCCTGACGACCATGGCCTACTGGTCGTACTGGATCGATGCCGGATTATCACGGCGCGCACAGGATGACCGGTTAACCAGGGGCGGTCCTGCAGCCGCAAAAGCCGGAGGGGGATTCGTCGACTTCGGATTTAACAGCGATTCCCGCAAAAAAGTCTCGTTGGACACCTCCTTCAGCTATGGATGGAATGAAGAGGGGAATTGGGGCGCTTCCGGAAACATCAATGTCAGCTTCAAGCCATTTTCGTCTCTCAGCCTCTCCGTGGGACCCAGCGTCGACCGGTCCCGCGGAATTGCCCAGTATGTCAAGACGGTGACGGATCCACTCGCCACGCATACCTATGGGTCACGGTATGTGTTTGCCGATATCGATCAATTGGAGACCTCCATGACGACGCGCGTCAACTGGATCCTCAGCCCCAAAATATCCTTGCAGGTCTACATGCAGCCTCTGATCTCGGTTGGAGACTATTGGGATTTCAAGGAGTTTGCCCGCCCGAAAACTCTTTCTTTTTTTAAATATGGGCAGGATATCGGCCGGATCAGTTCCGAGGCCGGCGGTATTTACGCTGTCGATCCGGACGGGGATGGCCCTGCCCCGCCATTCACCTTTGAGGATCCCGATTTCAACTTCAAATCGCTGCGCCTGAACGCCATCTTCCGTTGGGAATGGAGGCCCGGATCAACACTGTACCTGGTGTGGACCGAAGACCGCCAGGACTTCGCCAATCCCGGTCAGTTTTCCGCAGGAAGCGATATTGGAAAGCTGTTTTCGGCACCCTCCAACGATATATTCCTGGTCCGTCTCGCCTACTGGTTCAGCCGATAGCCGCCGCTCCCGTAAAGGAATCTGTATTTCCCGCAGTGCTGTCCAAATTTGCCCATTAGAGGCGGAAGGCTGACTGAAAGCATTCGCCTTATGGTGCTTGAAGTGCCTGTGTAAGGACAAGGTTGAGACCAAGCCCCGATAGGGGCGGAAAGAAAATAGCCAGGGATGAGCGCAGCGAACCCCTGGTTCCTATGGCGGAGAAAAGAGCCCTGGGAAGGGCGAAAGACTATATGCTATGGCCCTTCCAGGGCTCTTGCTATTGCCAATTCCTACCAGGGGTTCGCTGCGCTCACCCCTGGCTATTTTCTGCCGGGCCTCCGGCCCCCATGAATCGAAAGCCAATTTGGACAAGAGTGTAATTCCCTGCGTTGCTCAGGGCCTCAAATGGTCTGATAGCTCGGGGGCGTGTAACGCCGACGGAGGCTGAAAAAACGCTGATGAATGCCGAGGACTTGCGCAAGGGTCAGTGTTTGTCAGCGTTTTGGAGGCGGAGTATCATAAATTCCCATTACAGTTTCTTTATATACTCCGCATTGTTTGCCGCTTCGAACATGAAGATCGGCGTGTCGATTCTTTTGAAAAGCACCGGGCAGTGCTGTACGCCCTTCGGCACAAAGATCAGGCAGGTCTTCGTCAAGGTATGAACTTCTTCTCCTATGGGAAACTCGATTTCACCTCCCAGATCGCGGGGGTAGTTCCTGTTTGTACCGGCAAAGCCGATAACCTCGTCAAAATCGTGGCTGTGGGGAATTTCGATAGCCACGGGTTTACCTCCGGGAAGGCCCCAGAGTATTTCGCAGCCTGCAAAAAGCGAGCATCCGGGAACTATGGAATCCATAATCCCGAGCAGCATTGTCCTGTCCAGTATCCGGCCCTCTTTTGCCTGGTCGTCCATCGCCTTGATCCACTCCGCCGGCTGCGGCGGCATGCGATCCTCCGTAACGATATATTTGCCGTATTTTGATTCCGCCATCGATGTCCCTCCGGTTGTTTGCTGGGTAAATATTTCCATGATTCTCAACGACAGTCTGCAGTCATCGGCGCCGGTCTCCCGGTGATAACCTTGAACGAATTATGCGTACCCTGACCCGCCGGCACAATATGGATTTTCCTGAAGCCGTTTGAAAATGCCGGCCGGAAACCCATGGCGGGCAAGCAACTATGGCTAGAAGTAAAACTTATTGAAATGTCAACAGCACATTAAAATTTTTGATATTGTGGTGGAATGCGGTTCCATTGAAATGCTGCTTTGGGTGCTTCTGGGATTGCTGGTACTGCTTTCGATCGGGTGCTGCATATTCAAGGACCTGCTGTATGTCGCAATTTGTCTGGCGACCATTTCCGCCATTCTGGCGCTGGTTCTTTTTAAATTCGGCGCCAACATCGCCGGAGTTTTTGAGTTGAGCGTCTGCGCCGGGCTGATTACGGTGCTTTTCATCGCGACGGTCAGCCTGACCAAGGATTCAGATAAAAATATCGAGACCCGGCTGCCGACCTATTTCGTGCCGCTCTTTGCTCTGATTTTTCTCGGCATCGACTATTTCCTGATCCGGTGGGTGGCGAATGTGTTGCCGGTGGGAGTTGTCCCCAATCCGTCGGGCTCGTTTCAAAAGGTGTTTTGGGAAATAAGAAGCGCCGACGTCCTTGGCCAGGTGGCCCTGATACTGGCCGGGGTAAAATCTCCCTGGATTTTGCACTTCAATTCGGGTGCCTGCAACGGGTGCGATATTGAAATCCTTGCGGCGCTTATGCCCCACTACGATCTGGAACGGTTCGGCGTCCTGCTGAAGGCTACGCCGCGCCATGCCGATATTCTGGTGTGCAGCGGGCCGGTGACCAAGCAGATTGCGAAACGCCTCCGGCGCATTTATGACCAGATGCCGGAGCCCAAATTCGTGGTGGCGGTCGGCGCTTGTGCCTGCAGCGGCGGCGCATTCCGCGGCTGCTACAACGTGATGGAAGGGATTGATCAGGTCATCCCGGTTTCGGCGTACATCCCCGGGTGTCCCGTCAGGCCGGAAGCCATCATCGACGGCGTGGCCAAACTGCTCGGCAGCCTGCAGAAGAAAATTGCGTAGAGGAGGAAGGGTTCATGACGGAAGATTTTGAAGCCAGGCTGAAAGAAGCATTCCCCGATTCGCAGGTGACGCTCGGGTCGAACGGCCGTTTTTGGGTCACACTGAAACGCAGCGAACTGATCCCGGCCGTTGGTGTGCTGCGCGATCGGTTTTCGATTATCCAGCTGGCAGTGATCGTGGGCGAGGATCTGCGCGACGCCTTCCTATGCAACTATGTGTTTACGGGACCCAGGGTCGTTGTGCTTCAGGTGCGCATCGACCGTGACAAAGCCGAGTGTCCCCTCGCTGGCCGGCCTGGTGCCCGGGGCCATGGTCTATGAACGGGAACTGAAGGACCTGTTCGGGATCATTCCGGTCGGACATCCCGACCTCAGGCGCCAGGCAGTGCCGGAGGACTGGCCCGAGGGTGTTTATCCGCTTCGAAAAGACGTGCAGTTCAACAAGGACGCGGAAGAGACAGCGAAGGAGGCAAAGTAATATGGATGATTCTACATTTCGCATACCGATTGGTCCCCAGCACCCGTTCCTGAAGGAGCCGGCCAAATTCGATTTCGACATCCACGGGGAAGAAATTGTCGGCGCCCGCATGAACATCGGCTACAACCACCGCGGAATCGAGAAAGCCTGCGAAGCCCGGAATTATTATCAATGCCTGTATCTCCTGGAGCGCGTCTGCGGCATATGCTCGCACTCTCACACAACCGCGTTCACGCAGGCGGTTGAAGAAATCATGAAGGTGGAAGTGCCCCGGCGCGGGCTCTATCTGCGCACGCTGGTGTGCGAACTGGAACGGCTTCACAGCCACCTGCTCTGGCTTGGCGTTGCGGCCCATGAGGTCGGTTTCGACTCGATGTTCATGCTTGTCTGGCGCGATCGCGAACTCGTCATGGACATTCTGGAGGAGATCGGCGGCAACCGGGTCAATTACGCGATCAATACCATCGGCGGCGTCCGGCGCGATATCAACGACGCGCAGCGCAAAAAGATCCTGGACCTGCTCTCGGTGCTTAAAAAGCGGCTGGACTATTACGCCCATATCGGCACCAATGAACCCAGTTTTGTGGGGCGCATCCAGGGAGTCGGAAAGCTGACGACGAAACGGGCTGCCGAGATGTGCGCAGTCGGGCCGTTTGCCCGGGCCAGCGACGTGGATGTCGACGTCCGCCGCGATGATCCGTACGCCGCATATAAGGAGCTCGATTTTAAGGTCGTCACCAGCGACTCGTGCGACATTTACGGCCGCGTGATCGTGCGCGTCCTCGAGATCGTGGAATCCTGCAAGATGATTGAACAGCTTCTGACGAATCTCCCGGAAGGGGAAATCGTCGCCGCCAAGGTGCCGCGCAAAGCGCCGGCCGGGTGGCCGTCAGCCGCTACGAAGCGCCGCGCGGGGAAGACGTTCACTTCGTCCGCGGCAACGGCACGGACAAGCCGGAGCGAGTCCGTGTCCGCGCCCCCACGATGGCGAACCTCGAAGCGGCCACCGAATCCGTCATCGGTGCCTTTGTGGCCGATATCCCGATCGCGATTGCTTCCATCGATCCGTGCTTCTCGTGCACGGACCGGATGGCGATCGTGCTCCGCGACCGCAAGAACGGCACCCGGGTAGCGACCTGGGAAGAACTGCGCCGCTACGGCATCGATTGGTACGGCAAGAACAAGGGGATTCGTTTCTGATCCTGGGGGGATTCAATGGAAGTCATCAACCCGATTATTGTATATCCTGGTTTTCCCCGGTTTTGTTTTCCAGTTCGTTTTTTCGACTTTCCTGGAGTGGATGGACCGGAAGTTTTACGCGCGCATGCAGAACCGGCGCGGCCCTCTGTATACCGGCTACCAAGGCATGCTTCAGCCTGTGGCCGACTATTTTCAAGCTCTTCTTCAAGGAAGATATCGTCCCGGCCGGCGCGGACCGCTTCATGTTCAGCCTCATGCCGATCCTCGGGCTGGCGGCGGTCATGACGGCCGGATTGTACATACCGGTCTGGCTGTTCACCCCGTACAACTCCTTTGAAGGCGACCTGATCGTCGTGCTCTATCTGCTGTCCATCCCCTCGCTGGTACTGTTTCTTGCGGGTTGGTTTTCCGTCAGCCCTTTCAGCCTGATCGGTGCGACGCGCGTCCTCACCCAGCTGTTCGCCTACGAGGTCCCGTTTTTCCTCGCGCTGCTGACGCCCGCCGTGGTTGCCGGCAGCTGGCAGATCCAGAAGATCGCCGCTTTTCCCTGGACGAGCGGCGCCTGGTGGGTCATCCTGGTCCAGGTGCTTGCATTTGTGGTGGCGCTGCTCACCCTGCAGGCGAAACTCGAGCGCGTTCCCTTCGACATCCCCGAGGCCGAAACCGAAGTTGTCGGCGGCCCGCTTACGGAATACAGCGGGAAAAAGCTGGCCCTGTTCCGGCTTCAGAAAGACATCCTGATGCTGGTCGGTTCGGCCTTCATCGCCGCGCTTTTCCTGGGCGGATTCCCCGGCGGGATCTTGCTCGGCGGGCTCCAACTGCTGGTCAAAACCGCTTTCATCGTGTTCCTGCTCAGCGTCATACGAGCGGCATTCGCCCGGATCCGCATTGACCAGATCGTGACCTTCAGCTGGAAATACCTGGCGCCCGTAAGCCTGGTCCAGCTTTTGATCGTTCTTATTTTCAAAGGAAATGGAGTCTTTTAATATGGTAGCAGGTGTATTTATCCCCGAACTCCTCGGGCAATTTGGCCGAAACACCGGCAACCCGGGAATATCCCTTTGCCAAGGCCCAGGTTGCGGCAGGATTCCGCGGCACTCCGCGCATGAGGCCGGGCCTCTGTGTCGGCTGCAAAGCCTGCGTGCGCGATTGCACGTCGGAAGCGATCGAGATAGTGCTGAAGCCGCCCAGCCCGTCGGATCCGCCTCCGGAAGAGGGGAAGAAGCCGGTGAAAAAGTTCCAGATGATTCTTTACCTGGACCGCTGCATTCACTGCGCCCGCTGTGCGGAAGTCTGCCCCAAGGATGCAATCTATCTCGACGAGGAATTCGAAGTCGCAAATTTCACGCGCGATGCTCTGCGGATTGTTTCCGAATAAAAACGGTTAAGGAACGGTTGGCACCGGGAGCCGGAATTTGCAGTTACCGGCTCCCGGTGCCTTTTTATTCGCAATGCAAACGCTCTCCGAAATCCTGAAAATCCGGCCGCTGCTGGTTCTGGGAGTCGGCAACCCGCTGCGTGGGGACGATGCGATCGGCCACATGCTGGCCGAAGACATCGAGTCTCTCGGCAGCGAAGGATTTCAGGCTCATGCAGTCGGGACGGCCGTCGAGAACGCGATGTCCTGGGTCCGGCAAATGGCCGGCGGGACGGTCCTGCTGGTGGACGCGGTCTTCGATGAATCGCTTGCGGAGGGATCCTGGGCCTTGTATCCTCCGCATCAACTGGATTCCATCTGTCACTCCACGCATTCTATCCCGCTTTCCATGTTGATTTCCTACTGGCAAAAGGAAGTCCCCGGCCTTCAAGTCCATTTTCTCGGGATCAGCATCCGCAGCAATACGGAAATGGCCCCGCTCTCTCCCACACTCAGGCAAACTCTTGCTGCCCTGAAATCCCTGTTCGCCCGATAGCTTGCGAAACAAAGAGGTTTGGACGTAGATGCTCTGATCGACAATATCGAATAACGTGCGGCGTGCCGGGCTGACTTGACGGACCTTGCCCGTCACAGTGTCGAGGCCGTGGCGTCGCAGGATATCGGCCCCTTTTACGAGCCAGTCCCGCTCCGGGCGGCAATCGGTATCGGTAAAGGCCGGTATCTCTCCGCCGGCAATCGAAGTCTCTGCATTGCGCACCGCGTAGGAACCGCGGCGGGATTCACCCACCCCCTCAGCCCGACCACCGCCGGCTTTTTTCAGAAGAGTGCCCGAGCTGTCGAATGATGCGTTATCAACCAGGATCAGTTCCCGGCTTCCTTTCGGCCAATTAAGGTCCGCCATCGCCCGACTTTCATTGCGGACGGGAATCACAATGCTGACGATCGGAACCGACGGGTCCGGCATTATTCCTCCGTCGTCAGTGTGTCGCAAAGGGCTTGCACAATCCCTCGTACAGAACGGAGTTTGCGGATCCTCTCGTGATGCGGGAAATAGCAGCAGTAGTGACAGGAGGCGCGCATTTCCGGCGCGGCTATTCCGCCGCACTTCCCGGCGATTCGGCGAAAGGAACGGTATTCCCCCGATTGCCAAATCTCGCGGAAGCTCCGCTGCAGAATATTCCCGGCTGTCTGATCCACGGCATGGCAGAAAAAGACATCTCCGTTCGTTTGAATGCGCATCGAAAGCCAGCCGATCCAGCATGGCATGTGCCTGTGCACATAGGGGCCCGCCTCCAGCCGTGCTGCGGCATCCTCCGCATTGCAGCTGAGAGGCGTTTTTTTCAGGGAGGCATCGATTTCGCGAAGATTGCGGCACACGTCCGGGATGTCCGCTTCATTCAGAGCCAGATCCGGAATGGGAAGCGGCTGCTCGACAAGAGGGGTAAATGTGACGCCATCAGCTTTCGCCCGCCGCGCATTCTCCACCATCCTTCCCAGTCGGTCCCGGGTAATACGACAAACCATGTGATGAAGGATGATGCGGGGCTTCCTGGCCCCTGCCCTGCCTCTGGCTTTGACCAGGGAATCCACACCCTGCCAGACCTGTTCCCAGGTTTCTTTCCTGCCGCTTTTGCGAAGCTCTTCATAATGCTCGGCACAGTCCGCCATGATGCTGATCTTCATGGCTCCAAGGCCGGCTCTCACCAATTCCGCCGACAGGACAGGATCAAGCCGCAGGCCGTTAGAGAAAACCTCGGTCCCTATTCCCCGCTTGCGGCATTCATGGAGCAGCTCGATAAGCTGCGGGTACAGGAGTGGTTCTCCCTCGCCAAGGAAGATTGCCAGTTCGGTCCCCATATCGCGCAGATCATCGAGCAGCCTGCAGGCGGCGTCATAGTCTAGAAATCTGGAGGTTCTCCTGCCGTTCGCATCCGAACGAATCTCTGCATCACGGTAATGGCAGAAGCGGCAGTTGAGATTGCAGATGCTCGAAAGGCTAATGGTGGCAAAAAGCGGGCCGCTAAAAGCGAAGCGGCGGCTGGCAATCCCGGCCAGGACGGCGGCCTTGTGTGCCAATTGTCCCATTGCTTATACCTTGCAGATTTATGGTACGGATGAGGCGAAAAAGGCAGAAAGAAGAACCTTCCCCATCCTGGTGTCCCCCCATGCGAATCCATCGCAGGGCTCAGAATCATCTGTTTTTTTGTCAGGACGCGCGCATCATAATACAGGCACTCCCGAGCTTCAATTATTGAGTTCGGCATAATATTGAGTCATTCTCCTCCTCGGCAAAGTAATATCTGCATCGGTTTCCCCATCTCTGTTTGGGGGCTTTCGGATGACAGCTTCTGTGCCAGCGAACCCGAGATACGCCGAAAAAGGCGCTGACGAATGCCGGCCACGCACGCGAGGATCAACGGGCTGGAGTTGACAAGACGATTCCGATGCGTCATCGGCTTTTGCATGCCTCTGTGGAAGACAACGCGGCAGCGCAGGGAGCGCACAGGTTGTAGATCGGGAAAGCGGATGTTATAAGTCAGCTGGGAATACACAACAAAGGGGTTCGAAGAATGGGAAAGGCGACTATGATGGCGTTTTTTCTATTGAGCTTTTGGGGTTCCGGGCTGGCTTCCGATCTGAAAGTGGGCGACCCGGCTCCAGGCGTGAAACTGAAGACCGATAAGGGTTCAATCTTCGACCTGCAGTCACGCAAAGGTCAATGGACGGTGCTGTATTTTTACCCCAAGGCGGATACGCCGGGATGCACCAAGCAGGCCTGCGCTTTTCGCGATAATATCTCGAAGATCCGCAACCTGGGAGCGGAAATCTTCGGGGTAAGCGCCGACGACGTGAAAGCGCTTGCGGACTTCAAAAAGAAGCACAATCTTAACTTCACCCTTCTGGCCGATCCCGGGCTCGACGCCATCAAGGCTTACGGAACGAAAATGCCGGTGGTGAATATGTCCAAACGATGGACCTTTGTTATTGGTCCTGATTTGCGGATTCGCGCGATCGAGAAGGATGTCGACCCTGTACTTGACGCCCAGCGGGTTGCGGAAAAGTTGAAGGATCTGAAAGCCGATTCCGGAAAATAGAAACTGCCCGGCGGTTTTCTGCGCAAGTCCTGCGTCACAGTAGGTTCGCCCGGTAGCCCTCCGGGGTTCCAAACACTTTATTATTCCCGGGCAGGGAAAAACGATCTGGCATTGTTTTTGATGAAAGGAGCAAGGTCTGATGGCGAGTCCAATGCTTACTGCGGTTTTAAATCCTGAAGCTTTGCGAACGCCGGCTTCAGAGGGTTCGGGCGCCGGCGCCCCGTCGTGGAAAATGGCGCCGCGTCTGGAAAGTCTGAGCGGCAAGACCGTGTACCTGGTAAATCAGGGCTTCGGGGGAAGCGACCTTTTCATGGAGCAATTCCAGGCATGGTTTGCCGAAAACATGCCGACCGTAAAAACCGTCATTAAGCGAAAGACGGGATTCATTTTTAGGGACGACACCAAGGACTTGTGGGCGGAGATTAGGGAAAAAGGCGATGCGGTTATATTCGGCGTGGCGGGTTGACCGGGATGCATAGCGGCGGTCGCCGGCAGTTGCCGAACTCTTGAACTGGAGTATGGAGTTCCCACAGCTCCGCTTGCAACCATTGCTTTCGAGAACGTGGCCCAGGAGGATAAGGAATTTTACGGGGTGCCGCTGCGCTTCATGTTTACGCCTCATCCGGTGGTATCCATGCCGCCGTCCGTGCTGCGCGGATATATCGAAGGCAAGGACCCCGTGACGGGAAAGCGGCTTGTGGACGAGGTGCTGGAGGCACTCACCAGGCCCTACACTGAGGAAGAGAGCCGGAATCTTGCCATCAAACATCCCGTTCCCCCGCACAGGAAGCGGTCGCTCGAAGCGGACAATGAAGACAACCTGCAGCGGTTCTTTTTCGAGCGCGGATGGACGGACGGCTTGCCCATCATTCTGCCCACGGAGGAACGCGTTGCGGAAATGCTCACCGGCACCGCGCAGCCGCCGGACAAGCTGGTCGGCAAGCCGTACATGGTCGACACACAGGAAAATCTGCGAATCACTGTCGAGACGGTCGCTATTGCCGCGGTAATGGCCGGTGCCCGGCCGGAGCATCTGCCCGTCCTCCTCGCCATTGCATCGACCGGCCACCCCGCCATTCAACCCTCGACGCTGCCCTTCGCCAGCGCGCTGCTGGTGAATGGGCCCATCCGCAATGAGATCGGCATGAACTACGGCATGGGAGCTCTGGGACCCTACAACCAGGCCAACGCAGTTATCGGACGGGCGTGGACGCTGATGAGCATCGTGTGGGGTTACGCCCGGCGCAAAAGAACCTTCTGGACATCCCAGGGCAACAACTATTCCTACAACAACCTTTGCATGGCCGAGAACGAAGAGCGCAGCGTATGGGAGCCGTTTCACGTGCAGAAAGGCCACAAGCCGGAAGAAAGCGTTGTCAGCCTTTTCCGGGGATGGAACCTTCTGAACAGCACCGGCGCCGCCGCCAAACGCTCCTGGGGAGAAGAAATTAAAATACAGATGCAGGCGCTCCCGGCGCTTTATTCCGGTGCCACCCTGATTCTGGACCCGATGCTGGCCCGGCATCTCAAGGAAAACGAAGGGTTTCAGGCCAAACTCGATGTCAGTCGATGGATTTCCGAGAATGTCCGGATGACGGCAGGCCAATTCTGGGCCAACGATATAATCGACATGCTGGTGGCGCCTCTTGCACTGAGCGGCGTGCAGCCATACGCCGCCTGGAAGCAAATCCCCGGCGATGCTCTTATCGCCCCTTACCACAGGCCGGAAAAGGTCAGCATCCTCGTAGTGGGCGGGGAAACGAGCCCGCTGTGGAAGGTTTCCGACTTCGACCATGCTGTGTCGGCTTCCATCGACAAGTGGCGCTCCAAAGCACCTGCTCCATTTCAGTACGGCGGTGCCCCGGACACGGGGGAAGCCAGGGGGGCGTATGAAGCGCCCGAAAGCTGATACGCGGTCGCTCTATCCTGAAGCGGTCCCAGCCCTAAATAAACGGGCAATCCCCCAGTTCTACTGGGAGACTCACAGAGTTTGGCAGTTCCAGGATCATTAAACGCCGACATACGCCGACAAAAACGCCGGCGCACGCTGAAAAACTTATAGGTTTACATTGTTTCAGCGTGGCTCGGCGTCCGCCAAACGGAAGTCAACGTGTCCTCCCAACCCAGCTATTATGGATTTCAAAACAGCTCATTTTTTACCAAAGGATGTCCTGTTTTTTGGTATGACGGGGCCGAACTGGGAAAAAGGAACGCAAATTCGGTGCCTTTTTGTGATCCAGGGCTTAATATAGGAGGGCAAAAACTGGAGACTGTGCTTCGGGATATCTTTGAATCCAGGCGTTCTGAAGGATATGGCTTTCAGCCGCCAACACTCTAAGGCTTTGAGGCATCGCGGTTGAAAACAGCCTCATGGCCGGCAGGCAATGATCCGGAGATTCGCCTTCTTGGCGCATGACCGACACCGAGAGAGCAGATATGTCGAGCGAACCCTTTACCCATTGTGAATTCGACAGCAGCAACCTTCTGGTAAAACTGGACGAAACTCTGCCGGGCGACGTCGGCACGATCGGACCCTTCATCGAAAAAATCATGGCTGTCGTCAATGAAATGGGCTGCGCGGCGGGCCGCGAGTTCGAGATTGAAGTGGCGTTGTGGGAGGCCCTCGCCAATGCTATCAAGCATGGGAGCGCAAATGATCGCTCCAAGCAGATTCAATGCTGCGTCGCGTGCGACCATGCACGCGGCATGCTCATTGTCATTCGCGATCCGGGACCGGGATTCGATCCGGCATCCATCCCCAGTCCCATCGTCGGGCAGAACATATTCGCGACAGGCGGCCGTGGTATCTATCTCATCAATCAGCTGATGGACGAAGTCCGCTTCGAGAAGGGCGGCACGGAGATCCACATGCGCATGAAGCCGCCCGCTGCGGGCTGAGAATACGGCATCGGGATTGGAATCGGGACCGGACGGTGTGTGCTCATTCGACAAATATATATCGAGATAAGCATCTTCTCCGGTCACCAGGCATTTTTCGTGGTCCGACCCCATTTCTCCCCATTTCTTGACCCCGTTTCTTGTTGATCGATCTATGGCCAGGGTGAGCGTGATCATACCGACATTATCCGATGCTGATCCCCAGGTGCTGCAAGTGCTTCACTCTCAGACCCTGCCGCCGTGCGAAATTGAGGTGGTGCGCGGCGTACGGCCTAATGGGCGCGCGCGCAATGTGGGTGTCTCGCGAACCAGCGGCGAAATCCTGGTGTTTCTGGATGACGACGCCCGCCCGTTTCAGCCCCAGCTCATCGAAAAACTGGCGGCGCCGCTGATCTCGGAATCGGCGATCGGCGCTACCGGGGCTTCGCGCCTGATCCCCCCGGACTCCAGTGCTTTTCAGCGCTGGAGCGCAAACCAGGTGGCCCGCATTGAAAATCAGGTCGTGCAATCACCCGTGATAAGCCGTCCCGGTCCTGAAAACTACTTTTATTGCGCGATCACCACCACATGTTGCGCTCTGCGCCGGGCGTTGTTTGACGAAATGGGAGGGTTTGACGAGAAGCTGATACAGGGTGTGGATACGGAGTTTTTCATTCGCCTGGGCCGGGCAGGGTATGCAGCGATGCTCGTGCCGGACCTATGGGTGTACCACCCGTCCCCTCCTGACCTGCGGGCCCTTCTGCAAAAGCACTTTCGCTATGGATTGGGCCATGCCCAGGCAGTGATGCGCGACCCGCTCCGTGCGCGGCCGTTCGAAAAACGGCCGCTGCTTTACCTTCTGCTGCGCAGCGCCGCACTTGTGCCTCATGCATTCCTGGGTTTCTCCTACGCGGAATCCGGTTGGCGCCCGGGCTTTAAGCCGCTGAAAGCGCTTGTCAGCTATGCGGCGGCGCTGGGATATGTCTGGGGGCGTTTTCGCCCCAAAATGCTCTAACCCATTCGGAGATGCTCGGAGTTTGTCGAATCCCTGAATCGAGTTTCAGGGGGCTATGCGGAAGGCCGGTTATAGATAGGCCCGAATTCCCTTGGCCCACTCGGAGCAGATCGCTGCAAATGCGGCTGTGTGCGCCGGAAAATGCTGATAAGCTGATGCTGTGCCTCCGGGTATCTGAGCAGGTGCAAACCTCCATCACGCAGCACGATATCGCGCGATCCCCTGGGAAGATCCAGAGAAAGCCAATTACTGCACCGGATGGCATCTTCAGGCCCCGGCCACACCGCATCGATCATATCCTGGGATCCATCTACTGCCAGAAAGTCGGTACCTTTGGGCCAGGGCAGGCTATAAAGCTCGGGTGTCACTCCCAACAGCAGTACTCGAGGCGCTCCTCGCTTTTCAATCCATTCATTCGCAATATCCCAGCAATTGGCAAGGTCCTCTGCCGACGGTCGCATGGGAGGCCCGGTGTGGAAAAAAGTCCGGGAAAATCGTTGCCAGAAAATCATTTGTTCTTGATCCATGATATCTGCGTCATGCACATAAATCAGCCACCGTAGGGTTGTGCGGATAAGAATTCACCGCCGGGAACCGTACAGCCGGCCATTTGGCCTGGATGTCTGCAGAGCTAACCTACTCATCAGGTATTCACACCCGCGAGATGGAATCGGCCAGGACCCGGAAATATCCATCCGCCATATCCTGAGGATCAAACTGTTTGGCCCTCTCTGCTCCCAGCCTGGAATATCTGTCTCTTAACTGGGCGTCATCTAGCAGCCTCAGGATTGCTTTTGCAAAGGCCTCCACATTTCCTGTCTCTACGAGAAGTCCGTAAGCGGCTTCCTCAATATTGTCGCCGCAGACTGAGCCGCCGGTTCCCGGCGCCAGCATTTCTCTTGGGCCAACGGGGCAATCATAGGCTACGATGGGACAGCCGACTGCCATGGCTTCTATCAAAACAAGGCCCTGGGCTTCAAACAGCGACGGGAAAGCAAAAACGCTGGACCTCGAAACAAATTTGAACGGATTTTCCTGGTATCCCAGAAAGAGAACGTCCATCGAAATATCGAGGGTTTCTGCCAGGGTCTGGAGAGCGCTCTGCTCCGGTCCGTCGCCGATCAATGCAAGCCGGCAGGATTTTTGTTTTCTTACCATGGCAAACGCTTTCATGAGATCGGATTGGTTTTTCTCAAAAACGAGCCGCCCCGATAAGACGATGATGGGGACATCCTGAGAAAACCAGGGATGGTCGACAGGTTCTGATGCCAGTTCCGCCGACTTTTGAAAATCCACGGCTCCATAGACGACTTTGATCTTCCTCGAATCCACCTTGAAACCCGCAACCAGATCGGATTTGACCCCTTCTGTAATTGCTATGACTCTATCGGCATGCCTGAAAAGCATAAAAACCAGCAGCCGGTGCAGGGGTTTCCTCGATCCGGGGAAATATTTCTCGTATTGCGTCGCGATGCCGAGGGCGGCTATGGTTGTTCCATAGCGCATCCAGGGGAGGGACATCTTGGCCAGGAAATTGATGGCGCGCGCATCGTGGTTAAAGCAGAGGACCGCGTCAGGTTTTACTTCCCGGATCAGCTTTCGGAATTTCAGGACATTGAGGAGGAGTCTCAGGCCTTTGACAGGAAGACGCTTGAGGCAGTTTTTCCCCAGAATCCGCAGCCGGCCTCGATAGGGATACATGACCCTGTCTTTTAGCAGCACCATGGTCTGGTTGACGTTTTCCGGAAGTCGGCATGAGACGTCCGACATGATTCGTCCGAGGCCTCCGTATCCCAATGCGCTGAGAAAAAGAACGAGGTTCATTTTGGCTTCCGGCCTAGTCTTCATGCATCATCCCGATTCCCAAAGTACAACCCGCGTCACCAGTCTGTTTGAGATTAGCACAGATACACTGACAGCAGCGCCTAAAGGTTCCGTCTGAAAACAAATTCAAAATGCGTTCCAATAGCCTCGTTCACCAGCGCCAGCGTGGCCCATCGCTTCAGGATGTGATCGCCCGGTACCCTCAGGTTGGTCCAGTATCGCAGCCGATCCCTGATAAAGCCGTTATCCAGAAACAGTTTCTCCGCCGCTCCGGCAGCAATCGGTTTCTCAAACCTGCTGGGTACTCCTGCCCTGGCAGACTTCGGCAGCCCCAACCCGGCCAGTGCCTTTCTCCCAAGCTTTCGTGCGGCGACGTTTGCCAGCCACAGGACAGCCCAGGCTCCATAGAGCAGCTTTGGAAGCGCCCCTGGGTAATCCCACGCTCTCCGGATGGCGGGACTGGAGTTCGGCATTATGTCGGAAACAAATACATAACACCCGGACACACGTGTGATCTCGCCGGCCGCCCGAGCCAGATCCAGGATATGGTGCAGGACTCCGCTCAGACAGACAACATCGAATGCATGGTCCCTGAACGGCAGGTAGAGTCCGTTGGCGACGCAGCCAAGCACTCCGTTATCGGCCACGTTCTTTTTCACGCTGGCAGCCGAAATGTCGACGGCGAACAAGGATCGGCAATATCGCCCGAGGATCCGGCTCATCTGGCCTGTGCCGCAGCCGTAGTCCAGGACTCGCACCGGTTGAGGCATTTTCGCGATTCTGTCCGCCCAGCTTTGAGCCAGCAACCGCGTCTTCGTTCCATAGATCCGGACAATCTGCTCCTCGTAAAGCGACTCAGCCATCTGGTCGTGTACCGCTGATTCGTGGAGTGCCTGTATGCGGTTGAGATCGTCATCGGAGGTCCCGGTTCCCAGGAAGGTCATGTCAGGGATGCCGCTGGAAACGGAATACTCCCTGGCGCAGGAATTGCACAAAAGGCCGTCCGGGATTTCACTCAAGCATCCCCGGCATGCCGGACATTGAAGAACTTCGAGCATAGCGGCATCAATCGCCATTGCGTCTCCCGGATCCTATGTGCGTGTTCATAAATAGCTCAGGATGCCCTTTGCCAGTTTGCCGCAAATACTCGCGCTGACTTCGCCCGACGCCAGGATCCCGGGCGTTTTGTTGGCATCAATAATATGGACTTTGCCCTGATGCACCACATAATCGAATTTCCCGTAATCAAAGCCCAGCCGGTCCCTTATTTCGAGAAGCTCCTCAGGCACATCCAGCGTTTCGGAAAGCGCCGGCAATCCCTTGATGACCGGGTCCGTTGACCATAATCTCCGGTTCAGCACAATATTCCCCAGGAACAGAGCGACCCGTATGCCGTAAGACTGTTCCCGGCGTTCCGGGATGAATTTTTCCACAACCAGATCCGGATTCGACCAGACTTCCGCCGGAACTTGCCCGAGTGTCGGGAATAAGAGGTATTTGTCCAGCACGAAGCCGCCGGATCCACTGGCATTCAGGGACGACCTGATGCCCGCAAGACGGAGCAGCCTTCGCTTCGCCCGCAAGTAAGGGCTCAGTTTCAGCTCCGGGAATCCCCCGCAGTTGTTATCGGTTTTGACTATTACGGGCGCGTCGTACACATCGTTCCGGCAAAGCAGGTTCCCGCTGATGCGGCGTTTGGAAATGTCGGTCACTTGCCGGTTCAGGACGTGCGGAACGCCGGCCGTGTAGTCCGCGTATTCCTCGGGCACCCGGGTCAAATCTATGTGAGGCAGCAATAAATCCGTTTTTAGGTTGAGCCCGGGGATTCCCCTTAAAACTTCGACTTTAAAACCCATTTCCCGCCAAATGGGCGCTATGCCCCAGATCAGATGACTATTCTGCCGGAAGGGAGAATCCTTTTTATGCAGGAGGATGCTGATTTTCTTTCTTGAAATCATTGGCCCTCGCGCTTAATTAATAGCGCATCCGGAGAATGCAGATGAAAGGTGATTTTTGGGATCATTCGACCGAAGTCTACAGAAGGATGAAATCGCCCTGGCGGCCGAGCCGGCAGGAAACTGCCATCATGGAGAGCCTGGTAGCCGGATGGATACGCCAAAGAATCGATCATTCCGCAATCCAAATGCTTGTACTGGGCATCACACCGGAAATTGTCAACATGATTCCGCCCGATAAGACCACGCTCACAGTGGTAGACAATTCGGAGGCTATGGTTCGTGCCTTTGGGCTCGGAGACTGTGATCATGGGAAACAATTGGTCCAGGCCGATTGGGTACATCTGCCCTTTGTACCTCAGAGATTTGACGCAATTATTGGAGACGGTGTTTTTAACATCTTTTCATATCCTGAAGGATACCGGAATTTTGCCCGCATCCTTTCCTCAAACCTCAAGCCGGGCGGCCTGTTCCTGACCCGCATACACACACAGTGCGAACCCAAGGAAAATCCTCAAGACGTTGCCGCCCTGTATCTTTCAGAAGGAATTACAGACTATCACGAGCTGCGGTTCCGGTTCATCACTGCAATGCAGCCGGATATTTTCCAGGGCGTATTATCCAGCAAGGACATAATCGATTCTCATATGGAGCGGTTCGGAATCTTTCTGCCCGAACTATACCGGAGGACCGGCTACGTACCTCCACCTGAGATAAAAAACCTTCCGGCCCGGACCGGAATCCCGCCCATGAAGGCTACCTATCCGACTCAAAACGAGTTCCTTGATTCCGTGCGCGAGCATTTTCAGCTGTTGTATGTCGGATACGGGGATCACGCGCTCGCTCATCAATGCCCCATTTTTGCGTTCAGGCCTGTGGGTGAATTTGGGGACTCTAACGATAGATGCCAATATAATCGGCGATTGGGAGAACTGTTGAAGCACTAACGGCTACTCCAGGAGGCGGGCTGGCACGCCTACCCAAATGTCGCAGTCAGCGAAAACGTCGGAGTGCGCTGCAACAAAGGGAGTTTCAAGTTCCGCAGTAGTTTGTTCCCGTCACCGTTGTTGGAAGTCGAGAACACGCGGGTTGGCCTGAAACTTGCACCTCTGAAAAAAAGAAGCGCGAAGATTAGAAGGATGACATACCCTACAGCAGAAACTCCAAACTGCATTATCTTTGTTCCAAGAGCACTTGACCTGGCCGGCGATCGTCCGCTGTAAGAGTTTTGTGCGAAACAAATGGCGAATCCGATACAATTTTTTGGATGGCCGGCAGCAACTGATGCGTAATTTTGTCCTTGGAGACAAATAAAACGTGGTCCCCGATTTTGTTCTCTCCTGCGCTGACAAAAACGAAGGGAATTGTAATCCCTCGTGTGTTTAATTCGTGCATCGCTTCCGGCCCTGTGATTATCGGCATGCAAACATCACTGACGATCACATCCGGATTCAATAAGGTTGCGGAGTTAATAAGCTCCCCGCCATCTGTCACAGCATCGAGAACCACAAAATAATTGCTCAGGAACCGAACCAAAGCCTTGCGAAAACTGTCGTTATCATCGGCAACCACTAGTTTTATTCCGGCCAATTGTGCTCCTTTCCAGGCATAATTATTTAACTGGTTATAGGATAGTGGATCGGGGGGATGTCGTCGTTGATCTCGAGCAATGAAGGACAGTGACGTGTTGCCAGCTGCCTCATATCACAGCGTGTTGAGATGAATAGTCCTGACATTCCAGATGGTTTCCCCCAAAACAAGGTTATGTAACAGGTCTACCTTCTTTTATTTAGAGGATAAACTGGTCCAGAAATTTGACAATGAGACTTAAATGGGGCTGGAATGAGTATGCATAATACTCACTGATAAACAGGGATGATTTGTATCTAAAGAGTCTTTAGGAAAGAAGCTAGATTGACGTCCTTATTAGAAATTCTCAATTTCTTGCGGATATTTCTGCGGTGTTTACTTACCGTAAGAGAAGAAACATTAAGTAATTCTGATATATCCTTACTAGATAGCCCGCTCTTAACCATATTGCAAAGCTCAATTTCCTTGGAAGTGAGCCTGCTCTTTTTATCGGTTATCTTCAAGCCAAAAGATGTAGTTATTTCCCTGAGATTATGCTCGAGTAACCGAACATATTTATTCGAGCCTCTTTTTAAATACAGTTTTTTTAAGGTCGGAATGAGCAATAGTTCGACGTTGACCGTGATCTCTTTCTTTACTTTCTCCTTTTCAAAATCTATCTGCTTAAGCATCTCGCCAAGCGCAATGTTCTTCTGCATCAGCTCCTCCTCTGCCCTTTTGCGCTCAGTGATATCCACATCCATAGAGACAAAAACCATCCGGTCCCTGCCCATAGGAGTACCGAATGTGGTGGTTAAGACCCAAACCAATGTGCCGTCGCGCCGACGAATTCGGGCCATCGATGCTTCAGGCGATACAAAACCCGTCCGTCGGGAAACCACGACAAACGTTCCGTCGCCACCGCCGGCTGTGCACACGGATTTTGAGGGAATCCGAGCTTGCCATTATGGGTCACGGACGACAGTGGATTTCGCCGAAAGGGCAGAGGTCCATGTGCAGTCCGAGGATGGCTTCCGGCCGGGGATTGTCGAGAGCGCCTTCTCGAATCATGGGCGCTGCGCGGTCTTGTTCGCCGGATAGGGCTCCCGCTTCGGCAGGCTGGGAAAGGAACTTTACGCTGCCGGGAAGATCGCTGCGAACGCCGGCCAGGACTTCGGCAACTCCCATCAGAATGGCGGTATGAAGATCGTGGCCGCAGGCATTCATGACGCCGACCTCACGGCCGTCGTAGACTGCACGTACCTTCGAGGCGAATGGCAATGAAAATGACAGACCGCAAATTCCGATCCGTTTTGAGCGGTTATCGCAAGCGAGCGCGATTTGAAAAATGTAGCAGCGCGGTTCAATCACGCATCTTTCTGTTATCAACTCAAAGGGCTGCAACGATTTCTTAGATTCGCAGCGGTTGAGGCGAATACCCTAAGATCTATAGTGTCGGAATTCCTTACGACCAGATTTATTAGGGGTAATTCTTATTTGTCAATCATTAAGGATCTACGTGAAAAATGCCTTCAGCATATATGTCGAAATCTTTTACATTACCCCTAATTCTCAGCAAGTGTGGCTGAGCATTATTCAAGGCTGCATTGTGAAGGTAAAGCTAATGAAATCATCGGTTGTAAGGTGAATGCCCAAACCGGAGTGCCTTTTGGCACAAATGTTGCGTAATAGGGATTGATCATTCCCTTCTGTGGTTCCCTCCCCCAGATAGAAAAGATAAATAAGGAGGATTTATGAACGCCCGTTTCCTTACATTAGCCGCATGTATCTTCATGTTTTCGGTATCTATCGCTGCGGCGGACACCTTCACATTCACGGCGCCTGCAGAGCTGCTGCCTCTCGATCATCATTATGCCTACGAATGGGGAATCCAGTGGTCGCTTCCCACCAGCCAATCCATCACAGAAGCCAATCTCACCATCACAGGAATTGACAATTGGGCGAGTGAACCCAATGTCCTTCACATGCGCCTGCTCGACAATGGCAGCAGCGGCACTGGACTCGAGGGATTATCTGCCCCAACCTGGGATAATCAGAATCCTTCGGATGTCTTTGTCAGCAGGGTCGGCATTCCGATTGCAGACTACAATGATTTGCATTACGGATCTCCCGAAACTCTGACATTCAACTTCAGCACGCTCGGCTTGGTCGATTGGTTGGCCGGCTATGTGAACAACAACAGCCATTTCAGTCTGAGCTTCGATCCGGATTGCCACTATAGCGTAGGTTCCATTGCCCTTGTCATCGAGACTCAGGACTTAGAGGCGCCGGAGCCGGGAACAATTTTTCTCTTGAGCAGCGGACTCATTGGGTTAGCACTGGCAGCATGGCGCAGGCGAAAATAGCAGCGTTATCTGCAACATTCATGCTCCCTCACCAATTGAGGGCCGCTCTTCCGAGCAGCCTTTTTGCTAGGCCAATACTTTGGTAAAGGTAATGGCACGATAAGGGCTGAGGCGAAATCGAGCCGTAGCGTGGCGCGCAGAGCAAGGATTTAAGGATAGGGCATGGACTATGCCGGTATATTCATTGCAGACCACAGTGGATACGGTACTTTCACCAACCCAGTGCACATGTGCCAAATCCTCAAGGTCTTCCATGCGCTCTTCCTCCTGCCCATATGGGCTTTCCCCGGAGGGAGAGGTTATTCCAACAGACGGAACGGCTTAGCCTGTCAGGGTCGCAGGGCCAGAGGCCGTGCGCTTAGCTGGTACTAACGACACCTCTGGCAAAAGACAACTATTGGAGGCGCGGTTTCCTGCCGGAACTCAAGACAGCCGGATTGGCTTGGGCAAATTTCCAGGTCATGCGGCGAACCCACAGTTCCCTTTTTGAAAGAACTGGACGTCGACCCGCAGATACGGGCGGAACAGATGGGGCATTCGGTTGATGTGAACGAAAACCTGTACTCGATCGTGTCAATCAGCTGCCGGAAAAACGCGGTGAATGCTTTGGAGAGGGTTTTGGAGGCTTAATGGACTCTATTCGACTCTGCCGCTCGGGGGATCTTCTGTAACTTTATTCTATGGAGCGGGAGACGGTGATAGAACCCGCGACGTCCAGCTTGGGAAATTGAACGTGAATTGAAAACAAAAAATTTAGCGCCTATGGTGTTGATTGCTGACTATTGCAGACCATGGATTCTAAAGGCGTTCTTTTTGAGAGTCTGTTAATGGACTCTCAATGGACTCCAGCCAATTTTGTAAGTTTCTCAGCTCGCCAGATTTTGAATGCCAGCGCTGCAAGCTTATCGTCGGTTTCATCCCGGTGGTCATGAAGACGATCCCTTATATCCGGAAGGACCTTCCCGATTGACGCGGCCTTGCTTCCGGCGGTTGCGGAAAATCCTGAAACGCTGAAATCAGCCTGCAAAATGGGGCAACACCGTCGATCAAGAGAATATTTTCCTTTGCTCCCATAATGGGAGCGCCGTATACTTGCTTATGCGCATTATCGCGCGGCGGACTCTGAGGGAATTCTGGGAGCGCCATCCGGATGCAGAGCAAAGTCTCCGGGCTTGGTATTACGACGTTCAGACTGCGGCCTGGAAATCTCCGGCAGATGTCAAACGCAAGTATGCAAATGCCAGCATTCTCGGCCGAAACCGGGTCGTGTTTAACATCAAGGGAAACCGATATCGGCTGGTGGTGGCAATCAATTATCCTTATCAGATCTGTTATATACGATTTGTCGGCACTCACGAGGAGTATGACGGGATCGATGTCGAGCAAGTGTGAGGTTTTATGAAAATTCGGCCGATTAAGACCGATGTGGATTATCGAGAGGCCTTGGCTGAGATCGAGCGTCTGATGGACGCGGCGCCCGGCACACCGGCGGGGGACCGGCTTGAGGTTCTGACGACACTGGTGGAACATTACGAGTCACTGCACGAACCGATTGAACCGCCGGACCCTATCGAAGCGCTGATCTATCACATGGAAAGCCGGGGGCTGGAGCGACGGGATCTGGAGCCCTATCTAGGCAGTCGTGCCCGAGTCGCGGAAGTGCTGAATCGGAAGCGGGCGCTTTCCATTGAAATGATTCGCAAGCTGCACACCGGCCTCGGCATATCCGCCGATGTTCTGATTCGTCCATATGCTGTCAAAGGATCCGCTGCGTAAGCGTCAAGCGCTTTATTTCGGAGCGTACCCTGTCTCGCCTTATAGAATCCTAATTCCTTGAATCCTAATTCCTTTCAGCAGTTGAAAGAGGGTGCCAAAGGAGGTATCTCCGGGAGGCCTATGACCAAAACGGCAGTTAATGCTTCATATCCATGGAATAGTACCGCAAAGCGGCTTGATCTGGTCTGGCATCTGAAGCTGGGCGCCACGCTGCATGCTCGCAGAAAGTATCCGCAGGTTACAGTTCACTTCCCTGACTCCAACAGATGAGTTAGACATCGTACCCAGTTGAAGCACGGGCCTGGAATTGCAGCCCGTAATGTTGACCAAAATTGCAGCTTATCCCCGCTTCCAACCGATTAAGCGCCGCGCAATTATGGGGCTTCTGAGTTTCTTCACCACACGCGCTCTATTCGACCGGAATGCGCTGTGCGGAACTGGCTCATCTTGCCATCGGCGATATCGACAGCAAGCGCATGATGGTTCGCATTCATCGAGGAAAAGGAGGAAAGGACCAAGATATGCCGCTCAGTCCGAAGCTACTGGAAACATTGCGGGAGTATTGGCGCTGGATGAAACCGCAGACGCATCTTTTTCCGAGCCGCTACAAAGTGAGGAAGGGGTCGCCTATCACAACGAAAGGCATATTTGATATCTGCCGATCCACAGCCAGGAAAGCAGGAGTGCAAAAAGCGGTAGGCTGCCATAATTGTAGACACTCATTTGCGACACATCTTCTGGAGGCAGGGGCGGATCTGCGGACCATCCAAATGCTGCTTGGCCATAGCAGCATTACCTATACAACCATCTATTTACATTTATCCCAACGCCATTTGCACGCCTGTCCGAATCCGTTGGATGCCCTGGCCATATCGGATGTTGCCGAGGTGAAACGTTCCGGGAGGAAACAACCTCAGTGATGCAGCCGCCCTTTGAGATGGCGGACATTATTCGTGCGGCAGGAAAAAACTTCATTGAGAAAAACCGGTCTTGGCTGACAATCTTGCACCTGAAGGTGCTTTCCGCCATTAAGCGTTGTCGGAATGGATAGAATCTTTATCTATGACTTCTTTGCGTTTTACAACGAAGTTTTGCTTCCCTTTTAAAACCAAGCACTTCCGCAATTATGTTCAGAGGCTGACCGCTGAAAGCTGACAGCTGATAGCGCGCGGCCTCACCGTCAGCATCCAATATCCTTGGTTGCGGCCAGCGGCCGCGCTAGGAAGCATTAACTGCCGTTTTGGTCATAGGCCTCCCGGACATAGCTCCTTTGGCACTCTCTTTCAACTGCTGATAATTATGGCTTATGTAAACTTCGGGGTCAAAATCGCCCCATTCATCAAATTCGGTGGGATCTTGACCTAAAAGTGAGGCTTTTGAAAAGGGTTTTGGGCGCAGAGGTGCGCACCTTTCTTGTGCTGGGAAGCGCATCTCTAGATCTTTTGCGTCAAAGCTCGGAAGGCCTGGCCGGCCGCATTTTTTATCACGAAATCGGTTGTTTTACGCTAAAGGAGCTGGGCGCGGCGAAGCATGAAAAGCTATGGTTTCGCTGCAGCCTTCCGCGCTCCTATCTGGTGCACTTTCCAAATGAGAGTAACGAGTGGCGCAAGGGTTTCATCCGTACTTTTCTGGAGCGTGATTTGCCCCAATTGGGCATAAGCATCAATTCAACAACCATGCGCCGGTTCTGGACAATGTTGGCTCACTATCATGGGCAAGTATGGAACTCATCGGAATTCGCCCGGTCGTTTGGTGTCGCGGACACTACCATAAGAAGCTATCTGGATCGCTTTACCTCAGCGCTCGTTGTTCATATCCTGCAGGATACCGGAATTTCGCCCGAATCCTTTCCTCAAACCTCAAACCGGACCGTCTGTTCCTCACTCGCATACATACACAGAGCGAACCCTAAGAAAGTCCTCAAGCCGTTGCATCCATGTATCTTTCAGCAGGAATTACAGACTATCACGAGCTGCGGTTCCGGTTCATCACTGCAATGCAGCCGGATATTTTCCAAGGCTTATTATCCAGCAAGGACATAATCGATTCTCATATGGAACGGTTCGGAATCTCTCTGCCCCAACTATACTGGAGAAGCGGCTACGCACCTCCACCTGAGATCAAAAAAATAACGGTCCATCCTGCAAGACCGCCTATGAAGGCTACCTATCCGACTCAAAGCGAGTTCCTTGATTCTGTGCGCGAGCATTTGGTACTTTTGGATGTCAGATACGGCGATCATGCACTCGCTCGTCAATGCACCATTTTTGCATTCAGGCCCGTTACAGGACATAAAAAAGTTTCGGGTGTTCATTCGAGGGAAACTCAATGGTCTGCGGACAGCAGTGGACGGACAGATCCGGCAGATCATTCCGGTGTCGGCAAAAACTAAAAATCTGCGGGATGGGCAGGATGAATTTGGAGAAAACGCATTCACATTCCGTGAGCCTGCCTGTGCGCTCCCTCTGCAGCGGCTTATACATAGGGGCCCCTATGACTGTCAGATCCGGTTTGTGTCTGCTCATGATTTTTGTTTCCCTGGGAATCTCTCAGGAAAAGCTTGAGTGGGATAACGTTTCCGTATTCAAGGTAAACGTCGAGAGACCCCATGCAACCATGATGATCTATCCATCTTCGGAGCTTGCCGTCCAGGGCGACCGCTCACGCTCGCCGTGGTTCCGTTCCTTGAATGGTGAGTGGAAATTCAACTGCGCCGGCTCGCCCGCGGCTCGACCGGATGGTTTTTTCCGGCAGGATTTCGATGACACTGAATGGCGCACAATTCCGGTCCCTTCAAACTATCAGCTTCAGGGCTGCGATATCCCGATTTATACCAACGTCGCCTATTCTTTTCCGATGAACACCGACGGGCCGCCCATTGTCCCGAAGGAGCGGAATTCCGTGGGGTCTTACAGAACATACTTTACGATGCCGGATCATTGGACGGGGCGTCAGGTCTTCGTGCACTTTGACGGAGTCGATTCCGCGTTCTACCTGTGGGTCAACGGAAACAAGGTCGGCTACAATGAAGACAGCCGCACCGCCGCTGAATTCAATATCACACAATACGTGAAGGCCGGCAAAAACCTGATGGCCGTGGAAGTCTATCGTTTCAGCGACGGATCCTTCCTGGAGGATCAGGATATGTTCCGCTTGAGCGGAATATATCGCGACGTTTATCTCTGGAGCACCGGCAACCAGCACATACGCGACTTTGAAGTACAACCGGATCTGGATGAGAACTACCGTGATGCCAGGCTGACGGTCAAACTGAATGTAACGAATTACGGCGGAAAGCCGGCGCAGGGCTCGCTGAGCGTTGAACTTCTGGATCCAGCCGGCCGAGTTGTTCTTCCCCCGCAAACCCATAAGCTTCAGTATGGCGCCGGAGAAATTGAAACTTCCTTCACGATGCCCGTTTCCAATCCAAAGAAGTGGACCGCGGAAACCCCAAACCTTTACAAAATCCTTCTGACGCTGAACGACGCCGGCGGGAAGCCGATTGAAGTCATTCCTGTGGACACCGGTTTCCGAAAAGTCGAGATCAGGGATGCCCGGCTTTATATAAACGGGCAACAGATTCTGCTTAAGGGCGTCAACCGTCACGAGCATAGCCCTGACACAGGGCATTATCTGAGCCGGGAATTGATGATTCGGGATATCGAGCTGATGAAACAATTCAGCGTGAACGCGGTCCGCACGTCCCACTATCCCAATGCGCCGGCATGGTACGAGCTGTGCGATCGTTACGGCCTTTACGTGATGGACGAAGGCAACATCGAGTGCCACGCATATGGCCTCAACGACAAAAACCGCCTGGCCAACGACCCTGAATGGACTCCGCTTTTTCTCGATCGCTTTCAGCGCATGGTGGAGCGCGACAAAAACCATCCCTCGATCATCCTGTGGTCGATGGGCAATGAATGCGGCGACGGCCCGAACAATGCCGAGGTTTACCGATGGTCCAGGCAGCGGGATCCCTCACGGCCGTTTCATTATGAGGGAAACAGCCGCTACGGCTGCGAAAGCAGCGATATCAACTCTTGGATGTATCCGACACCGGAGGAAACCGCCCGGCTCGCGAAAAAGAGGCCGGACAAGCCCCTGCTGCTCGTGGAATACACGCACGCCATGGGCAACAGCAATGGCGCCCTCAAGGAATATTGGGACATCTTCTATTCGGGCATCAACGCGATCGGGGCCTTTGTGTGGGACTGGGTGGACCAGGGATTCCGACAGCGGGTCCCGGACGAATACAGGATGCCGGGCAGGCCGGACACATTCCTGGCATACGGAGGGTGGTGGGAAGACAAGGCCGGAATCTATAACGACAACAATTTTTGTCAGAACGGCCTGGTGGATGCGGACCGGAATCCCCACGGTGGATTATGGGCAATCAAGTATGTCTACCGCTACCTGCACGCATCGGCTGTCGATCTGCAGGCTGGAAGGATCAGGGTGCGCAACTGGTTTGACTTCATCAATCCAGCGGACATGGTCGAGGGCGCCTGGGAAGTGAAGGCTGACGACCGGACCATCGGCAGCGGCAAGCTGGCCCCGCTGAATATAGATCCTCACCAGGAAAAGGAATTTACGGTGCCTTTGCCGTTCATCAAGCCCCAGCCTGGCGTTGAATACTGGCTCAACATAAGTTTCGTGCTGAAAAACGATACTGCCTGGGCAAAGAGGGCACATGAAATATCCTGGGAGCAGTTCAAATTGCCATTTCAGGCGCCCGCTCAGCCCAAAGACGAAACGCGGATCCCGCAGCTCGTAATTTCCGATGCGGGCGACCGCACACGGTTTTCGGGTCCCGATTTCGCCATGACATTCGACAAGCAAATGGGATCGGTCACAAATTATTTCTATAAGGGAAAACTCCTGCTTGAACGGGGCGCCCAGCCCGATTTCTGGCGCGCGATGACAGATAACGACACGGGAGCCTGGCGCGCGATTCAACCTTCGGCTGCCAAAAATCCCACGCTGGACATGGAGGTCTGGCGTGAACAGGGCCCTGCCTGGAAGATCCTCGATACCCAGATCCGAAGGATCGACGGCCGTTCCGCCAGGATTACGCTATCAGGGGAGCTACCCGCCGTCGGTGCCCAATACACCATGATCTACACGATTTTCGGCAACGGCGAAATAGAGGTGGAAGGATCCTATGGTCCGGGAGCGAAGAAGGTTCCCATGATGCCGCGATTCGGCATGGAGCTTATCGTGGCTCCTGGATATGACAATATTGCCTGGTATGGACGAGGTCCGGCTCCGACCTACGTGGACCGCGATTACGAAAGAGTCGGCGTCTACAGGTCCACGGTCGATCAGCAGTGGAATGAATTTTCACAGCCGCAGGAGAACAGCAACAAGACCGATGTGCGCTGGGTGACTTTGACAAACCAGGAGGGGACTGGCTTGCGCGCGACAGGATTGCCCCTGTTAAGCGTCAGTGCCTATCGATACCCGAAGAGTGAAATCGAGCGCGCGGATTACGCCTTCAAGCTGGCAAAGCGGCCGCAAATCTATTTGAACCTGGACCTCAGGCAAATGGGAGTCGGCGGCACGAACAGCTGGACGCCCGATGCCTATCCCCTGGACCCCTATCGAATACGGGCGGACGAGCCTCACTCCTATAAATATCGTCTGACGCCCATTCATGCGAGCAGCGCGTCGAGAACCAATAGGGCCATTACAAGCAGGGCGAAGAGATTGATAGAGCGGAATGAAGATTGAAAAACCGCATTTTCCGGTTTCTGCCGAATCAGCTTCCATGATTCCCGGGCGAACCATAAGCCGCAGGCCAGCAGGCCGAGGGCCGACCATGGCGAACGAATGAGCCCATACAAAGGAAGAAGCAGGCTTGAAGCAAAAGCCGAGAGCATCCATATAAACGTCAGATTTGCGAATTGCCGGGCGCTCAACTGCTGAGTGGGGGATGGAAGCCCGGACTCCTCATAGTCGTCCCTCAGCGAGAATAGCAGCAGCCAGAAATGCGGAACCTGCCAGATGAAAAAGAAAAACGCCAGTGCAAAAAGCGGTGGGGCCTGCAGACTGCCCCCGGCGGCCGTCCAGCCAATGGCGGGAGGAAGCGCGCCGATCAGGGCCCCGGGCACGACCGCAAACGACCAGACTCTCTTGATGTACGTATAAAAGCCGTTGTACCAGGCGACTGCAAACAGGCCGATCAGCGCCGTGCCGGAGGAATGGGCCAGCCACAGCAATGAAAAGCCCGCAAGCATCAGCACCCACGCAATCGCCAAGGCAGCCGCAGGCTTCATAGATCCGCGCGGGATAGGCCTGTTGCGGGTGCGCGACATCCGGGCATCGAGTTCACGGTCCTGGGTCTGGTTCAGGGCGCAGGCGCCCATGGCAAGCAAAAGCACGCCCAGCATCGCCGTCGCTATTCCGGCATGGAGGCCTCGGCCGGCGGCGAGGTACCCGGTGGCGGCAGAAAGCGTGGAGAGAGCGACAATCCGGAACTTGGTAAGTTCCAGGAGCATGTTCAGAGGAGGTTGGACGGGGATGCCCAAAATCCGCGGAAGCGGAAGCAGCCATTGCCGATGATCGGGGCCCAGGTTCATACAGATCCGTTTCTGTTTCCGGTTTCGGGAATGCGGGATGTCCGTGTGTATCCGGATTATTTCAGGCTTTTGAGGAATTCGACCATCCGGTTCAGCTCGTCGTCGGTCAAAGCCGCAGGCGGCATGGCCGCCGGGTACCCCTTCACAATCTCGGCGTTGGGATCGCGGATCGACTTCTCCAGGCTGGATGCATCCACCGTGATCTCGCGCTCCTTGCCGTCGGGATCCTTGACCATTTGGGTCCGGCCGAAGATTCCCTTGAATGTGGGCCCCACCATCACCTTGCCGTCCAGCGAGTGGCAGGCCAGGCAATCCTTTTGGCGGAGAAGCGCTATTGCCGGATCCTGCCGCTCCGGGGCTTCGGTCTTTGCCGCTCCGGGCAAGGGCGTGTTCTCATCGCCAAAATACCAGGCCTCGAAATCCGGGACCGGAACCACGATGACCTTCGACAGCATCTCCGCGTGGCCGGGGCCGCAGATTACGGTGCATTCGATGTCAAAGCTTCCGAGCATCGTCGGGGTGAACCATGTGTAGTTCTGACGGCCGGGGACGATGTCCTGTTTTATGCGGAAGGCCGGCACGTAAAAGCCGTGGATCACATCCAGAGAATGAAGTTCTGTTTTGACCGGCTTATTCAGAGCGAGATAGAGCTCCGTGGTGCGCTTTCCGTTGGGATAAGTGAACGAATAAGCCCATTGGCGCGCAGTGACCTCGACGACCATGGCGTCGCGGGGAACGCTGCGCATGTAGTCGAAATTGGTCCAGCCGTAATAAAACATCCCCAGGAAAAGAACAGTCGGTATAATCGTCCAGACAATTTCCAGCCATTTGCTTCCCTCGATATCTTCGCCCTTCGGATGCCGCTTCCGGTTGTACCGGATGACGAAATACACCATCAGGATGGTGATGAGGAGCAGGAACGCAAGGCTCACCGCGACAATAAAGAGAAAGACCGTGTCGACCTGCTGCGCGGCTGTCGATGCTTGAGGTGCAATCGGCATGGCATCTTACCTCTGCAAAATATCCAGGAAAGTCAGACCGATGAAAATGAGGAGCGCGGCGATTGTTATCAGCACCATGGTCTTAAGGAAAGGCTTCTCGTATTTCAGGTGCATGAAATAATAAAAAACCAGGCCCGCCTTCAACGGAGTCAGAGTCAGCATGGCCCAGACAGAGAGGGCTTCGTGATACCTGGTGCTTACGAAGACCAGGATCGCGGTTAACAGAAGCAGGACCAGCCACACCTGCACCAGGGTCTGATAGGGAATTATGGGACTGTGTTCCTGTGCTGGTTCCATCGCAAACTCCGTCAAGCGGCGAGATAGAGCATAGGGAGCAAAAAGATCCAGATCACGTCCACAAGATGCCAGTACAATCCGGCATTTTCGAGCTTTACATAATCGGCGGTCGTGATCCTGTTTCTCAGGACGAACGCGAGGATCACAGTGAGCACCACGACGCCTGCAAGCACGTGCAGGCCGTGCAGGCCGGTCATGCTGTAATACAATCCGTAAAATATTTTTTCTCCGTTGGGAAGCTTCCCGAGTTCGGGCCCGTTCGGGTAAATGCCGCGGCGGATTTCCTCGCTCCACTCGATATATTTGTTGGCCAGGAACAGGATTCCCAGCACGATCGTGGCTCCCAGGCACTGCAAAGTGAGCTGGCGATTGCCTTTCCGGAGAGCCGAGATTGAGACGGCGACCGTGAGGCTGCTGGTGAGCAGGAACACCGTATTCACGACCCCGATGACCACGTTCAGATGCTGGCCTCCCTCGTGGAAATCATGCGGATAGATGGCGCGATAGGAGGAGTACAGTATGAACAGGCCGCCGAACAGGAGAAGCTCGGTGAAGAGAAAGATCCACATCCCGAGCTTGGCGCCCTGGTAGTCCTTGTGACCCGTATGAGAGAGGGCTACAGCCGGTTTGCTCATCGGTTTATCTCCGGGTTGAATATATAGGGACGCTCGTGGATCTCGGGGCGCGTCTCGAAATTCTCCAGGGGCGGCGGGCTGGATGTTTGCCACTCGAGCGTGACGCCTCCCCAGGGGTTCGCTTCGGCCTTTTTCCCTTTCCAGAGAGCCGCCAGCAGGTTTCCAAAAAAGAGCAGAAGCCCGAAAACCATGATGAAGGCGCCTATGGAAGCGATGACATGCGCCTCATGGTATTGCGGCAAGTGCGTGAAGTACCGTCTCGGCATGCCCATATATCCCAGGACCAGCATTGTGAAATAAAAGATGTTGAACCCGATGAAGATGGGGAACCAGGCGACGACGGCCATTGTGTGGTTGTACATTTTGCCGAACATTTTCGGAAACCAGTACAGCAATGCGGCCAGGAATCCCACGCCGGTGCCGCCGAACATAACATAATGAAAATGCCCCACGATCCAATACGTATCATGCAGGTGCACGTTGACGTTCAGGGCTCCCTGTATGATTCCCGTGAGCCCTCCGATGGCGAACAGGAAGATAAACGTGAGCGCGTACAGCATGGCGGGCTTGAGCTCGATGGATCCTTTGTAGAGAGTAGCCGTCCAGTTGAATACCTTGATGGCGCTTGGAACAGCCACGAGGAATGTAAGGAGCGAAAAAACCACGTTGGCCTGGTCTGCCATGCCGCTGGTGAACATGTGGTGCCCCCACACGAGGGACCCCAGGGCTGCAATGGCCATCGAGGAGTAGGCGATTGCACGGTAGCCGAAGATCGTTCGATGGGCGAAGGTAGGGATGATCTCGGAAATCGCTCCCATTGCCGGAACGATCATGATGTACACCGCAGGATGCGAGTAGATCCAGAAAAGATGCTGGTAGAGGATGGGGTCGCCTCCCTTGGCCGGGTCGAACACGCCGATTCCGAACAGGCGCTCCGCGATCACGAGCAGGAGCGTTATTCCCAAAATGGGTGTCGCAAGAACCTGAATCCACGCCGTTGCATAGAGCGACCAGATGAACAGGGGCATGCGGTGCCAGTGCATCCCGGGCGCCCGCATCCGGTGGACCGTAGTGATGAAGTTCAATCCTGTAAGAATCGATGAGAAGCCGAGAACGAATGCGGCAAAAACTCCCAGCGTGACATTGGTACCGGTGCGAATGCTGAAGGGCGCGTAAAAGGTCCATCCTGTGTCGGGGGGGCCGTTTCCTGTGAAAAGCGCAACGACCGCGAGCAGTGCCCCCGTGATAAAGAAATACCAGGAAGTCAGGTTGAGCCTGGGGAATGCCACATCCTCCGCGCCGATCATGATGGGCAGAAAGAAGTTTCCGAACACGGCCGACAGCCCGGGAAGGACGAAAAGGAAAATCATGATGACGCCGTGCAGTGTGAAAAACGCGTTGTAGATCTGCGCCGGGAACAGCGGTGGATTCAGCGTGAGCTGCTCGATTCGCATGAGTACGCCGATCAGCACCGCCACGAAGAAAAACGTCAGCATGGTGCCGAGATACAGCACCCCGATTCTTTTGTGATCCGTGGACAGGAGCCACCCGAGAATTCCCTTTCTTCTTCCCTGTTCCAGATAGCCCCGCGCAACCGGGACCGGTCCAGCAGCCGAATTCGTCATGCCGATTGCCTTTCTTTTTCTTTCCCTTTGCGCAAACGGCCGGCCGCCACAAGGTAGATCACATATGCGACGGCAAGCACCAGGATGATCGCCCCCACCAGGCGGGTCAGGCTGAAAATGTAACGCCGCCCTTCGGGATCATAGCTGTAACAGAAGGAAAGGACCTTTGAAATGGTGGGCCGTACATATCCCAATTTGGCCTCCTGGACTGCCATCTGGAGGTCGGCGGGGAGAAAACTGGTGCCGTACAGATACCGGCTCACGTTTCCTGCGGGTGTGAGAACAATGATCGCTCCTGCGTGGACGTAGCCATCGCCTGCAGGCTTGAAATTGAACCCTACCGAATCGGTCACAGCCCTGGTCGCCTGCGCGGTGCCGGTCAGGAACCTCCATGCCGCCGGCGGGAACGGACGGGTCATCTGTTTAAGGTAATTGATGCGCTTCTGATGAGCGACTTCGGGCGTGTCCACAGGATCGAAGCTCATCGTGACAACCTGGAAGTCTTTGCCCGGCTCCAGCCCGATCTCGTTGAGGGTGGTGGCAAGACCGTTGAGGAGCGGAGTGCAGATTCCTGCGCAACGGAAATAGTTCAGCGTCAAAATTGTCGGCTTGCCCATCAGCATGCGCAGCGCAATATCGTTTCCATCCTCGTCCTTGAGTACGGGGTCCAGCGCTGCCTGCGCACCGGGCTTTTCCACGATGCCGGCTTCCTGCTGGGATGCCCCCCGGGCGCCCGATGCCACGCCGCAGGCGAGCAGGGCTCCGATGGCCCATGCTAAAAGCAAAACAAAACGTTTCATTGCCGCCTCCTTCTCTTCCGCTAAACCATTACCTGGCGGAGCCGATAGGCTCTATTTCCATTAGTAAATTCCAGGCTTTGCCGGGGGACTGATGGAGTTTGACAGCTCTGTATTTTGAAACGCTGAGATACGCTGACAAAAGCGCTGACAAACGCCGATTTGTTCGCTGAGGGTCGGCGTTCAAGACCGGCATAACTCCCCCAACGGCTTTGAGCGGTTCAAATCTTGCTCCCGGTTTTGCCGGCGGTGCCTGACTACGACCGAGAGTCGCCTCAAGACCAGACCCCGTACCAGCCCCAAAGCCTGTTTCATGGACCCTCACTGCGGATAGATCCTTAGTAACCCGCTATAGAGTTCCTGCCACTCGGCAGGACTCAGCGTTGCGGCCCCCGTGGAAAAACCGTTGGCGGGAGCGCCGCTGAGTATTGCGTTTGCGAGACCCTGGGGGCCGGTACGCCACAGCGATGAGCCCGCGAGTGTCTGCGCAGCCCTGGTCCCATCGGTGATCACGCGGCGCAGAATCCGGGCTTCGGCGCTCGGGTCTGGCGCTGGGACAGCAATCGGCGGAGGAGCCGAGAACTGCTGTTCCAGTTTGCGGATTGCCATGCTCACAGGAATCTTGTTGGAGGTTTTTTCTCCCGGCGCCGCCAAATTCTTCGATAAAGCGTCCATCGATTCCCGGCTGCCTGCGGGATGCGTGAAAGCCCCAAACGACTGTACGTAATGCGCCAGCGCCATCCGGTCTCGCCTCGTCAGATAGTCGAACGCAGACATGGAAGTGCCCGGAATGCCCTCGCTCAGAGTTTTGAAGATCGCGGCCAGGTCGCTCCCGCTCGTCCATCCGTCGGGCTGCGCGAAGTTCCGGGGTACGGGCTTCATCGTGGAGGCGGCAGTTCCATCGCCTTTTCCCGATTCGCCGTGGCACGCGACGCAATTCGGCGCATAAACCTCCTTGCCCCGGGCGAGCAGTTCCGGGGAGGGAGCGATCAGGGCTACCGGGTCCACCGGTGGAATTTCGCGTCCTTTTTCGGGCGGAAATTCGGCCGGATCAAGCCACCCGGGTTCGCCGACGACGGGCTTCACCGGCGTGGGAGCCGCCGGCCTGTTGGCATTTCTTATCCCGGGGACTACGATCGATGCAAACAGAGCCGCGATCAGAAGCGCGCCGACCACGACGAGCAAAGTCGATACGAGCCGTTTGAGTTCCTCCGCATCCACGTATTTCTCTATCATAGGCGGAACTCCAAACCTTCCCGGAGGAACGGATCCCCCACAGGCATGTCGGCTCCCCGGGTCATTGCGCGCCGGATCCAGAGCAGGGCTGCAGACAAGAACAGCAGCCCAAACGAAATCTCAGACCAGCTGAAAACCGGATTTTTCGCGATCGCCGGGAAAATCATCCAGTAAAGATCCAGCCAGTGCGCAAAAAGCACCAGGATTGAAATCCAGAACATCCGGCGCCGACCTCTTTTCGAGTCGCGCGGGATCAGCACAAAAAATGGGACAAAGAAATGCAGCACCGCGAGCGCCAGCAGAAGCGGCCCCCAGAGCCCCTCGAGCCGCTCCTTGTACCAGAAGACTTCCTCCGGGAGATTGGCATACCACATGAGCATGTACTGGGCGAAGCCGATATAGGACCAGAACACCGTGAAAGCGAAAAGAAATCCGCCCAGGTTGTAGACATGGTCCGGTGTAACTCCCGGCAGCCGGCCGCGTGCCATCAGGTATTGGACCGCCAGAACGGTGGCCGCCAGTCCGGCGAGAAAGGTCCCGGCAAAAATGTATACTCCGAAAATATCGCTGTACCACTCGGGCTCCAAACTCGAGATCCAGTCGAATGCCACTACTGTAAGCGTGATGCCGAATAGCACCATGAACACCGGTGCGAATCGCCGGGCGCGCACGTTGAATTTCGGATCCTTGTCCTCGTCCTGGCGCATCGATCCACGGATCAAGATCCGGTAGGCAATCACCCAGAGCCCGATACAGACAACCGCGCGGATGGCAAAGAATTGGATGCTCAACCAGAAAGCCTTTCCGGCGATTAAGGGATTCTGGAGGCTTTCCGGGCGGGTCCATGGATACAGGATCGGCAGAGAAAACAGTCCCGCCAGGGCGAGGGGGCATGCAAGGAGCATGAGGACGGAGAGCTTTTCGGGGACGCGGCGCAGGGGAACGCTCCACCTGGCGCCCACCACGTGCTCCAGGGCCACGATAAAAAGGCATCCCAGGCCGATGGTCAGGAGGAAGAGAAACCACTGGATCCAGTTGATCCAAAAGCGCTCCCATCCGGCCACGGGACCTGTGGCTGCAGCGCCTGCAAGGCCGGCGAACGCCGTGGCTGCAAGAATCCTGGTTGCGCCTCTGTCGCTCATTTTCGAGCCTCCTCAGGGATGTCCTCGTCCCGTGCATTCAGGGCGCGCTGCAGCACGCGCACGTAATGGACCACCGTCCAGCGTTCCTCCCTGCCCACGTCTGCGGCATAGGAGGTCATGGTATTTTTGCCCATCGTGATGACGTGATATAGCCTTCCATCGGCATAATCGCGGATCGACTCGGAGACCAGGTTGGCAGGCTTTGCACCGTAAGCAGCCGTAAGAGTGGGCTTTCCGTTGCCGAGGATGCCGTGGCAGACGGAGCAGTAGGTGTTGAAGGTAAGGCGGCCTTGTTTCAGCACTTCCTCCGTCCGGGGCAGAGGATTAGGCAGCAGATCCGCCTCGTTTTCGCTTTGAATCAAATAGGGCATGTGGCCGCGTGCCACGGTGCCGGCTACAGGCATGCGCATGCCAGCGCCGTCCCGGAAGAAGGAATCTTCCCGCTGCGGATCGAGGCGGGGCTGATCGAGCATATGCACCATCGGGATAGCGCGCGGATAAAGCTTGATGACCCAATAGGTCAGGTATCCGGCGGCCAGACAGGCAACGATCACCCCGACGGTGAATCGAAACAGGAATTGGGGTGAAGCAGGCCCTGCCGCCGGCATTTGTTCGACAACCTCAATCGAACGGGCGCCAACCGACTCCAGAAGCCGCGAGATCCCATCGACATCCACTCTCTGCCCCTCCGTTTCGACGGCAAGGGCAAATTTGTCCCGGGTGACGAGCGGCATCGACCTGGAGCTCAGCATCGGATGGCGGAACATCGGCAGCCGGTTCAGCAGGAAAAGCATGCCCAGGCCTGCAGTGAAGCAGGCGAAAAGCACCATGGCTTCGAACATGATGGGGACGAAGGCTTCCCAGGACCAGAACGGCTTGCCGGCGGTCATCATCGGGTAATCCACGGCTTCGGTCCAGAGCTCAAAGACCATGGCGGATATCGCGCCGATAAAACCCATCACCAGGACCATGCCCGCAATGGGGGACTTCCTCAATCCCAGCGCCTGCTCTATTCCGTGAATTGGATAGGGCGTATACGCTTCAAGTTTGCCCGGCACCTTTCCTTTAACAGCCGCGATAGCGTCCATCAACTGCTGAGCGCTGTCAAATATACCCAGGACGGAGAAGACCTCTCTATTCATGCGCCCCTCCTTCCCGGCGAGGTTGCATGCCCGGCAGAACGCTTTTCATCTCCGTGGAAGCAATAACGGGCAGGACCCGGGCGAACAGGAGCACCAGCGTGAAGAACAGCCCGAAGGTGCCGAGCAGAATGCCGCAATCCACAAGCGTCGGCTTGTATATGTGCCACGCGGACGGCAGGAAATCCTGGTGAAGCGAGCTCACAATGATTACGAACCTCTCAAACCACATCCCCACCGTGACCGCCACGGCGACAAAGATCATCACCGGATAGCTCCTGCGCAGACGGCGCACCCACAGCAGCTGAGGGATAACAATATTGCATGTAATGGTCGTCCAGCCGGCCCACCAGTAAGTACCGGCGACATATTGCCAGAAGGCATGGTGGATGTATGAATTCATGCTGTACCAGGCCGTCCACGCCTCCATCAGATAGGAATAGCCCATGAGGCAGGAGCAGGTCAGTATGATTTTGTTCATGACCTCAAGGTGATACATGGTGATGAGATTTTCCAGCCGCATCGTGGTCCGAACGACGACGAGGACGATCACCACCATGGCAAAACCGGCGAAAATTGCGCCGGCCACGAAGTATGGCGGAAAAATAGTCATGTGCCAGCCCGGGACCAGCGACACCGCGAAATCGAAGGAAACAACGCTGTGGACCGACAGGACAAGACCGGTCGCAAGCCCGGCGATGACGAGGTACGCCTTCTCGTAGTGGTGCCAGTGGGAGGCGGATCCGCGCCAGCCCGCGCTGAGAATGGAATAGAAGAACTTGCGGATTTTGCTTTGCGTTCTCTCCCGCAGGGAGGCGAAGTCGGGCACCAGTCCGAGATACCAGAACAGGAGCGAAACCGCGAAATATGTATTCACTGCAAAAACGTCCCACATCAGCGGAGAACGGAAATTAGGCCAGATGCCGCGCTGGTTGGGGTAGGGGAAAAGCCAAAAGGCGAGCCAGGGCCTGCCTACGTGGATAAGCGGAAAGAGGGTGGCGCACAGGATGGCGAATATGGTGAGGGCCTCGGCAGAACGTGAAATCGCATTCCTCCAACGTGCCCTGAACAGCAGCAGAATCGCCGAAATCAACGTCCCCGCATGACCGATCCCCACCCAGAAAACAAAGTTGATGATGTCGAAGCCCCAGGCGACCGGAATGTTGTTGCCCCAGACCCCGATGCCCGTGGCAATCGTGTATCCGATGAGCCCCATCCCCAGGAGCGTGACCGCCGAGGTGAAGGCAAACGCGAAGAACCAGGCCTTGGGCGGCTTCCGCTCGACCGGCGATAGCACCTGCTCATCCAGTTCCGCAAGACTGACAGGGCCGGCCGTAATGGGCGGCGTCCTCAAGGACTCCGGCAGGATCTGTCCGGGCATGGAGTCGGTTCGTGAATTCATGCCTTACCCTTTCCGGATACGGGATTGGAGATGTCTGCAAGATAAGTGACCGCCGGCTTGACGCCGAGGTCCTCCAGCATGTGATATCCGCGGCCCATGCGGGATGCCGCCGCGACTTTGCTCCGGGAATCGTTCAGGTCGCCGAAAACGATCGCCTGGGCCGGACAGGCGACCGCACATGCCGGAAGGATTTCTCCGTCCCGCAGGCGGCGGCCCTCGCTGTTTGCCCGCTGCCTTGCGTCGTCAATGCGCTGGATGCAAAAGGTGCATTTCTCCATGACGCCGCGCGGTCTCACCGTCACTTCGGGATTGAATACCAGATTTTCAGGCTGCTTCTTCATGGATGTATAATCGAAAAAGTTAAAACGCCGGACCTTGTACGGGCAATTGTTGGAGCAGTAGCGCGTTCCCACACAGCGGTTGTACGACATCTGGTTCAGCCCGTCCGAACTGTGCGTGGTGGCATTCACCGGACAGACGATTTCGCAGGGCGCATTCTCGCAATGCTGGCACGGAACCGGCTGGTGGATGACCTTCGGATTGGCAGGGTCCCCTTCGTAGTAGCGATCGACGCGGATCCAGTGCATTTCCCGCCCCTCGATGATGCGCTCCGGTCCTACAACCGGGATGTTGTTTTCCGATTGACAGGCGATAACGCAGGCGCTGCAGCCGACGCAGGCGGATAGGTCGATGGCCATCCCCCACCTGTGTTCCGGAAACTGCTGCGGTGGAATCAGCGAATGCAGTTCGTGATGCTTCCCCGCGTCGACATGCGCGACGTCATGTGCGAATTCGGAAAGGGTCCGCGATCGGGCCAGGTCGCGCCCCCCCATTCGAAAATGATCCTGCGTCCTGGGAACCGGCCTGCGGCCTCCCGTACACTCGATCCTGGCGATTCCGCGGATCAGCGGCGAGGCGGCGGAGGATTCGGCCAACACATACGCGTTGTTCCCCACTCCCGCAGCCACGTTGCCGGCCTTCCGACCGTACCCTAGGGACAGGCTGGCCACGCTCGGCGCTTGTCCGGGCTGAACAATTACGGGAGCATCCAGACTTGCCGATCCCGCCGTGATCCGGACCTGGTCTTCATCCTTCAACTGAAGCCGGGCAGCGTCGGAGACGGAGAGAAGAAGGGGGTTTCCCCAGGTCGCTTTGGTTACGGGATCGGGCAGTTCATTGAGCCAGCCATTGTTGGCATAGCGTCCGTCAAATACGGAGGCTGCCGGATGCAGCACCAGCTCGATTGAGGCGGGCGCTTTTTTCAGCGCGGCCGCCGATCGTTCGATGGCGTCCGTTAGAACTTCCGGACGGGGATTGCGCCCGGGACGAGGCTTCGCCTCCCGCAGAACCACTCCGTCGTGAAGTGCCGCATTCCAATAGGCCGGGAAGCGAACCGGGCTGCCTGCAGGATAAACCTCCCTTTCCCAGCGGGCTTTCATATATTCCAGATAATTTTGTGGAGTATCCGTTCCCAGCCCCCGCAGCCAGGAGAGAAGGATATCTTCTCCCTGGCGCGTGTCGTGTATCGCACCCATCGCAGGCTGGCGCAGACTGAGGATATCCGCAGAGCACTCAAAATCGCCCCAGGCTTCCAGCCAGTGATGCTCGGGCAGCCGCCAGCCGCAGTCGAGAGCGGTCTCATCCTCGTACAGCCCGATCCTGATCTTAAACGGGATTTTTGCCGCAGCCGCCTTCCAGAGAGACGCCTGCGGACAGGAATAGGCAGGGTTTGCGCCCCAAAACACCGCTGCCGCAAATTTGCCTCCGGCGGCTTCATCAAGAAGACCCTGCAGCCCGGCATAGGTCAGCAGATCCCGGACCGGCAGCGACATGGAGGCGTCCACCGTATAGCCTTCGGCGCCCAGCATGGCATTCAACAGCTGGCAGGCGACGTGTGCTTCCTGCGTCAGCGCCGGGCCGGCGACAGCGAGGGCGGACCTGCCCGCCCGCTTCAAATCGTCACATAGAGCGCGAAGCAGCTCGGGCTCGATGGCCGAGTCGGCCGCAACGGCTTCCAGTGCAAAAGGACTCAAGCTGCGGGCATTCAATCCCGTCGGCAGGGCAACTCCGAGCTTTTGGTTCAGATGACCGGCAATGGCAAATATCACGGGCGCGATGCGGGATGGCCGAACCGGTATGCGGTGATCCGCATTTGCCCCGGTGAGGCTCATCCGGCCTTCGAATGCCCAGAGCCGGTTCATGGTGTCGGCAGGCCCCGAAATGCTGCGCCGCGCGGCAAAATCCCGGATAGCGGCGGCATCGTTGCCCTCGGATCCCAAAAAATCCGCCTCGAATGCCACAATGACATCCGCCCGGTCCAGGCGCATCCTGCCGGGCACTGCTTCGCCAAAGAGCTCTTTTGCGGCTGAAATTTCCGCATGCGGGGCTGCCGGTTCCCAGGCGGCATGGTGCAGGTTTGGCAGAGCTTTCTTCAAGTCCTGTATCAGCGCGCTTCGCGTTGGTGAAACCACGGCGTCCGTCAGAAGCAGCACAGCAGATCCGCTGTCACGCGCCGTCCGGAGAGCGCGGACTATTTCCCGGCCGGCCTCTTCCCAGGTTTTTCTGGTTCCGGCTCGGGATGGCCCGCGCAGCCGGTCCGGATCATAAAGGCCAAGCAGGTCCGCGACACTTCGTAAACTCGTTATCCCCATGCCAAGCGGGTGCTCGGGATTCCCCTCCACGTGAATAGGCCTTCCCTCACGGGTTTTCACCAAAACTCCCTGGGTGATCAGGCCTTCCTGGAACGTGCTCGCATAATAATTGGCAACGCCCGGAATTATTTCTTCCGGCCGCTTGGTATATGGAACGATGGTCTGCCGGTCGATGCGGCTGCAGGCAGAGGTCCCCAACGCCAGCGTCGCGGAGGCGGAAAGAAGGCTGAGGAACCTGCGCCGCGAGAGGATTTCGACGGGCATCCCCACGGGATCGAATGCCGCCGGGGAAAACTCATCAAAATTTCCGGTGGCGGCCGGGTCTCCCTGCGTCTGCCCGATCCATTCGTTCAGGGACCGGAACCGGAGGGGATGTCGGCCTTCCTTTTTTAAGAAAATCGGATCATCCACAGCGCTTGTTCCTCTCGGCTCATCGATGGCAGGAATTGCAGTGCTCAGGTCCACGCCCGATGCCGGAATCCGCGGGCAGCGCATCCTTCGGCTCCCGATGGCATCCCAGGCAGTTTGCCATGCGCATGGACATTTGCTGAGACACAACCTCCATCGTTTGAATTTCACCATGACAGGTTTGACAGAGAATGCCGGCGGTCACATGGGGCCTGTGATCAAAATATGCATAGTCCGGCAGGTTGTGAACCCTTTTCCATTTCATCGGTTCACCGGATGCAATCAGGGAAGCGAGTTCCCTGATGTGCGGGCTGTCCGTTTTGGTCAAACTGTGGCAGTTCATGCATTTTTGCACGCTTGGAATTCCGGCCTGGCGCGATTTGACTGCCCCCGAATGACAGTACTGGCAGGGAATTCTCAGGGTGCCCGCATGGAGCCCGTGCGAATAAGGAATGGGTTGTTCGGGGGCATAGCCCCGCACGTATGAATCGGGCTGGGTAAACCAGCCGACGGCTAGCACGGTCAGGAACACCAGCAGCACACTTGCGGGAAGAAGGAACCGGGAGTAGGCGAGGAATTGCCGTCCGGAAGCCTGCCAGCGAGTCAGGTCTAAACGGATTTTGGGGAATGCCAAGCGATTCTTCATCCTGGTCCCATGTATATCCGGATGCTGCAATTTTTCCGCTAAAAAAGGTCCCGAGCCTTCAGTCAAGCAATCCTTCACCCTCACTTTCAAAACAAATAGCGCGGGGGCGGCTCAAAATCGACCTTTCATCCAAGATATTTACACAGAATGGATTGTGTTTGAAATCAAAAAAAGCCACGGATTCACACGGTTCATGAGCAATAACCCGTGGAATTCCGTGGCCTTTCCCTCTTGATCGGCGCAGATCGTGCGACTGGCCCTATTTCGGCTTCAGGCCGGCCTGCCGGACTATTTCCGGCACCGCATCTTCCCATTCGATGGCCATGATGTGAACTCCGCGGATGCCCTCGATCTCCTTCAGCCTCTGGATGGTCTCCACGGCTATCTTGATGCCCTCCTGCTTCTGCTTCTTCTTTTCTACCCCTTTGATCCGCTCGATGACCGCGTCGGGAATGTCCATGCCGGCGACCTTGGTTGCCATATACTCGACCATGGGAAGGCTCTTGATCGGCGTGATCCCGGCCAGGATGATAGGTCTTCTCGTGCAGTCCCCGCTCCCGGACCCCTTTCATCCATTCGATGAACTTTTCCACGTTAAAAACGCACTGGGTCTGGATGAACTGAGCGCCGGCTGCGACCTTTTTGGCCAGGCGGGGGACCTGGATTTTGAAAGGATCGGCAAAGGGATTAGCAGCGGCGCCGATAAACAAATCAGGCGGTCCATCCACGTCCTTGCCGCCGGCGAATTTTGACTCGTCGCGCATCTGTCTGGCGATTTTCATAAGCTGAATCGAGTCTATGTCGAAGACATTTTTGGCCTGGGGATGATCGCCGAATATCTGATGATCCCCGGACAGGCAGAGCAGGTTGGAGATTCCGAGGGCAGCGGCGCCCAGTATATCGCTCTGCGCGGCGATTCGGTTGCGGTCGCGGCAGACCATCTGCATCACCGCATCGAGGCCTTCTTCGAGCAATATCTTGCAGGCTGCCAGGCTGCACATGCGCACCACACTGGTCTGATTATCCGTCACGTTGCAGGCATCGACGTAGCCTTTCAGGATTTTCGCTTTTTCGCGCATCACTTCGGGTCTGGCGCCACGCGGCGGCCCGGCCTCGGCGGTGACGGCGAAATTTCCGGATTTTAATACGGTTTTCAGATTCGATTTATTCTCGTTCATCGCCATTCCTCGCTATCCCTGTCTACTTCAGATCTTCCCGGACCAGCTTGCGGGGACCGCCGTCGCGAGATCGCGACCAATCCGCCGGGTCCTGGATCGTTTCGTACTGATCCAGACAACCCGTCGCGTCGAGCCGGTCGATGATCAGTTGCCAGCCGCAGGGCGTCTGCGGCGTTGACTTCGCATACACCATTGCGAGACCCTCCACAGGGACCGTTCATCAAGCTCTTCGAGCAACGGGTGACCGGGCAAATGCCGCCGGTCAGGTAGAGTTTGCAGTCGCCGCAGGCCTGACAGCGCTCACCCCACTGCCCTTTTTGCTCGATGACACCGATAAAGTTGGTATTCAAGGCCGGAAAGACTTTCACGGAACCGGCCTTCTCGGCTACCAACTGGACCCCGGCCCCACAGGCCATCGATAAGATCACATCGTGTTCTTTCGCCATTTCGACCAGCTCGATCAGAAATTCCGGATCGCACTGGCGCTCCAGGGTGATCTTAGTGACCTTGTATGGCTTACCTCGTTTTTTCCAGCCATTTCTATCAGGCTGGCCAGTATGTCCACTTCCTTCTGGCCTCCGGCGCTGCACACGGTCACGCAGCCGTGGCAACCGGCCAGCAGGATACGCTCGTAGTCGTCGAGGTACGAGAGGATGTCTTCAATCGGTTTTTGATCGCCTACAATCATTTCATTTCCTCCACCTTTTTTGCACATTTCCAGGCAACGCGCGTCGGATTTTTGGGCGTGCAAGGTTCAAACGTGCCAATGCTCAATCTGCAACATGCGGATGGTCAGACTGCCGTCCAGCAGTACCAGTACTTTTGCATCTTTGCCTTTTTCCTTCCGGGCAGCATCCACGGCAGCCTGCAAAGATGAAAAGGGACGGATAAAAATCTTTTTCAGCAATTGAGGATCGAGATCGGTTACGGCCCAGGTCTGAGCCCACAGGCCGACTTCAGCCATTTTGGCTGCCTTGTGGTATCCCAGCACAAATTTCTGCTCGATGCGAGTCCAGCGCATCCCTGGGCGAGCTCGCCGAACTCAGCAGGTTCACGAAGGACTCATCGCCGATGCCGCTCCGGCATTTGGCGACCAGGATGAGGATGCCGCCGTCTCGAGAGCATACTTCGCGTTGTCGATTGCCTTCTGAGCCTGGTAAAGATCGATATCCGAGGGAAATTTGACGACCGAAACCACAATATCCGCCTTCTGCGGGATCTTTGCCGCAAACACCTCGTCGGCCTTGGCAACCGCCTCATCCATCGGATTCGTAGATGTCGCCGGCGACCGCCGCATAGATGCGGTGGTTTTTGTCGAGAACGGTGTTGATGGTAAAGATTTCCTTTTTGACCGTCCCGAGCGCGTCGATCATGTCCTCGTGAACCGGATTGCCCTCGAGCTTGAGCGCGCACGCTTCACGTTTTAGCGCCAGCTTGTGGTTCTGCTCGATGGTCTTATAGGAGGCGATCCCGGGCAGGAAAGACTTACGTCCGCCGGTGTAGCCGGCAAAATAGTGCGGCTCGACGGAGCTGATGATCACTATTTTGTGCGCATCGACGCCCCGCTCGTTGATCCCATCTCTGTGCCGTTTTTCGAAGTGCCCAGGTACACCACTTCGCTCTTTCCGGCCGTCGTGGACGAAGATGCGGTCTTTATATTTGCCGTAATATCTTTCGGAAAAGATCTGCAGGTATTCTTCCGGAGTCGGAGCCCGATGAACTCCGCGTGGCGATTATGAAACTGATCGGATATCCGGAAATGTCTTTTTCGATGATATCCAGCACGCGGGCGGTCGGAGTAGGCCGGGTCGGGTCGTTGACAATGAACAGGACATCCCGCGCACCCTTCAAAAAATCGCTCAGGCTTTTGGAGCCGATCGGATTGGCCAGTGCCTGGCGAATCACTTCGGTTTCGTCTCCGATCTTGACCTCATTCGGCTCGATGATGCCGGCGAGTCGTTGTTCGTCAATTTCGGCCTCAAGCTTGCCGTCTTTTCCGTACGGAACACGCAAGATCATGGCTACTCTCCCTTACACGATAGGACCGAGGCCCCGGATTTCATCCATAAAGACTTTGTGCGGAATCGGTGAACTTTTTGGGATTCCCCTGAGGGACTTCGACAACCTGAAGGCGTTTCGGGTCTGATGTCTATCCTTCCAGGGTGCTGGTCAGAGATTTCATGCGCGCCTTGACCCTCGGGGTTCCGCCGTGTTCGCAATCATCCTCGGGACAGCAGCAGATCAGCACGCCCCAGGCGCCGCGTTCGAGGGATTCCAGCACGGTGGTCGATTTCAGGCGTCCGCTGCAGGCGGTGACCAGTATCTTGTATTCCTTGCTGATCTCGAATTTGTCATAGCGGGAGGACTGAAGACCGGGATAGCTCGAATAGCCGCAGGTGAACACGACCGCTTTGGCATCGGGATTGTCCGGATCGGTGAAATAGGACTGGACCTGATCGATGAGCTCGTTTGGATTGGTGCCGTAGCCGGTGCGGATGGTAGACGCCCTTTTCCGGACAGATATCCAGGCAACTGCCGCAGCTCTGGCACTTGAGCCGGTCAGTCACGATTTTTCCGTCGACAAAACTCCGGGCTTCGTGTTTGCACATGCGCACGCAATTCAGGCAGCGGGCGCAGACATCATGGTCGGTCTGCGAGGTGGTCCCGACGACGTCGAAGCCGGATTCCAGGAAGAAAGCGCGGGCATCGTTGTAGACGTCCTGGATGGGCACTCCCGAAGAGCAGGCCTTCTGGCAGCGGTTGCAGTGGAAACATTCGAAAATCTTGTTGGCGATATAATCGGAAGGCTCGAGTTCTCCGCTGAGCATTCCATACAGCAATACCAGCTTGCCCCGAGGGCTGTCGATTTCCCACCGGTGGACTTGTAGATCGGGCAGTGTTCGTAACAGTAGCCGCACCGGATGCACTTGTTGAGGGCGCCTTTCCATTTTTCTAATCTGGTTAAGTTCAGTCATTGTATTCCCGCTTTGGTAATTGGTATCGTAGATTGGTGGCTTCGACCCAGTCGTCGGGGCCGTCCATCAGTTTGCCCGGATTCAGAATATTGTTCGGGTCAAAGACTTTCTTGATCGCGCGCATCAGATCCAGGGTGGCTGCTTTTTCCTTTTTGAAAGCCGCGGCTTTTGACAACCCGATGCCGTGTTCGGCGGAAGTCGTGCCGCCGACCGAACGGACAAAATCGTAGATTTCGGCCACCGCCTTGCGCGCCGCTTCCCATTGGAATTCCTTGTCGGTGTCCATCAAAATCTTGGTGTGCATGCAGCCCGCGCCGCAATGGCCGTAAGCTGTCATGACGAGGCCATGCTTATCGGCCACTTCGTGAATCTTGTCGGCGGTCGCCGCCATCTTGGAGAACGGGACGGCCATATCGTCGGCCAGAGAGGTGGAGGCAAGACGTTCATCATACTTGGAGAGAGAGGGGAAGAGCTTGGCGCGTGCTGCCCAGATCCGTGTTCTTTCCTTTTCGTCGTAGCTGCTTTCCATTCCAAAGCCGTTGTGTTTCTCGCAGATGGCCAGAATCTTTGCCATTTCCACATCAATAACATCTTTAGTCATGCCGTCGGCTTCAAAAAGCAGGATCGCGTCGACCTCGGGCAGACCGAGTTTTGCGGCCTTATTGGCAGCGATGATGGCGATCTTGTCGATGAGCTCGAGCATCGAGGGCTGGCAGCCGCCGCCCATGACGTCCGCGATAGCATCGCCGGCCTCGGACAACACATTGAACTTGGCGATGCCCAGGCAGCGCATTTTGGGGATGGGCACAAAACGCATGGTCGCCTCGACGATCACTGCAAGGGTCCCTTCGGATCCGACCATCAGGCGCTCAATAGGGTAGCCGGAAGCGGAGACGCGGGTGGTGGATCCGAAGGAGAGGCATTCTCCATTGGCCATCACTACTTTTACGGCGAGGATGGCGTCGCGAGCGGCGCCGTATTTGACCGAGCGTCCGCCGGAAGCATTGTTGGCGATCTCGCCGCCGATGGTGGCAATTACGCTGGAGGCGGGTGTCGGCGGATAAAAGACACCGTAGGGTTTGAGGGCTCGGTTGAGGTCGTCATCGACCACCCCCGGCTCCACCCGGCAATAGCCATCCTGGGGATTGATTTCGAGGATGCGGTTCATGGCCCTCATGTCCAGGATGATGCCGCCCATAATGGGGACAACCTGCCCGCACATGCCGGATCCGGAGCCGCGGGGGATCACAGGGATCTTTTCACTGTTGGCGTAGCGCATGACCGCCTGGACATGCTCGATGTTTTGCGGACGGACGATTAGCTGCGGCATGGCTTCGTGAACGGACGCATCGGAGCCATAAACGTAGAGGTCGGCTTTGTTGTCCCGAATATTTTCATCGCCGACAATTTCTCTTAATTTGTCAATATTTAAAGAGTTCATTTGCCTACCCTCGTCATTTTTCTCAGCGCTTCCGCTGGTCGCAAAAAACAGCTTTAATGATAACTTAAAATGGCGCTCAATCGAAGATGAATTCAACCTTCAAAATTGCTTGCCCTTAAATCCACATGTTGGATAATCCGGGGGAATGCCTAGAATGTCTATATATAAATAAGGACGAGGAAAAAGCAAATACTTTTTATCGTTCCGTCTTTTCGCAAGATAAAAAGCTGCGCCGCTAGGTATTCTGCAATAAGCCAGGAGAATAAGGCTCTGCCGGGAATTACAGGCACGCGACACAAGCGCCGTGATATCCAAAACGCAATTGGTCCCAGCCAGTAAAGAAAAGGCAAAAGCGGTTACAGCGGAAAATCTCCATGGGAACTGTATAAATTGCAGTAATGGAATAAACCGCCAGACAATGTCGAGCGGTATTGAGCTCTAAAGGCTGCTATCCAACCAACCCGAAGCATAAGAACGACGACCAGTAAGGGAATATCCGTGCAACGATGAAATCAAAATAGCGTTGTGGGCCGGGTCAAAATGTAATTAGTTTCTGTCGCGAAACTGGTTTGTGCCGCGTAGCGGCACTATGATTTTAGCCCGGCCTTTCAAGGCCGGGAACCATGGTACAGCGAGCAGCGCGTCGCGTAGCGACGCCTGAGATTCAGCCGTCGCTACGCGACGGAAAACTTAACTCCTTTCGCTCCAGGCCTTAAAAGGCCTGGCTAAATTCAGCTGGCCGCTACGCGGCCTGACTCCAATTATCGGCTTCTATGTAATATCAAATATCCTATTGACGGTTGAAAAATTTGGCTTTTTCACAAAACCCGAGTTTCGCGACAGAAACTAATTAGGGGAAATGCGGAGTTTTGTAAGAGGATTCAATGCCGGCGACCGGCAGTGATCATAGTACGTATAACTACCTACTTTGAATTGCGTGTTTCTGCCGATTTGCGCCTCGGACAGCCTTGAGATTAACTTCCTGTAGGAAATTATCCTGGGAAGGAGAGGATCGACATGGCAGAAAGCAAAATTGTCAACGGGGTGAACGTGACCGAATTATTCAGCGTGATCGAAGCTGTGAAACTCAATCCCGAAGTCGCCAAATTCCAGTTCCGGGCGGCCAACCGATGGATCGGCGGAACACATTGCCGGGCGACGGTTAGGGATTTTTCCGGAGCCTTGAAGGAAGACGACTCCCGGGCGCCTGTGGATTACGACATGGATGAACCCCCGGTACTCCTGGGAAATAATGCGGGAAGCAATCCTGTCGAGTATCTTCTCGTCGCCTTGTCCGGATGCATTACCACAAGCCTGGTCGCACACGCCTCTGCAAAAGGAATCAAAATCCGGGGAATACAATCCAGATATGAAGGAGATATAGACCTCCGCGGCTTTCTTGGAATATCGGAAGAGGTCCCAAAAGGGTACAAGGACATCCGGGTTTATTTCAAAATTGACGCCGATGTTTCCGACGAGCAAAAAGAGGAGATGATCCGGACCGGGATAAAATATTCGCCGGTGTTCAACACGATTGCAAAATCGGCCCCGGTGTCCGTGCTTCTGGATAAACAGACATAAACCGGAGGCTGACGGCAGATCCGTTTGAGGCTGCGCCCCTGGAATGCGACGCTACAGGGAAGGTTGGGCCAAAGCGTCTTTTGCCTTTTGGTAGACCTTGTCGATCCCGATCAGTGTGTTGTTGTGGAGAACCTTATAGAGAGTTTCAAGTCTGGCTTTTGCCTTGGATCCCGACTCTCCGTCAACCAGCTCGGCCATGGCGTAGTAAAGCATTGCATCCTCGACCTGCTTCTGTTGATCCAGGCATGCGCCGATTCTGTAATAGCCTTCCGCATACCTCTCGGCCTTGATAGCCTCTTTGAAGGCCGCAATCGCCTCGGCATAATTCCCCTTTTCCATCAGATTGCTGCCGATCACGTGCTGACAGGCCCGGCGCACTTTTCGAATCTGCTCCTCTGACTTTTCGTCCTGTTTCTGCGCCAATCCGGCAGACCGCCGCGTGAGTTGTGCATATTCGGCTGCCTTCGGAAGGTTGTTCTCTCTGGAGTATCGCATCACAAATTCATAGCGACACACAAAGGGGGACAGCCACCACTGTCCCCGCTCCCATTAGTTATAAATGCGCGGACACTGGTGGCTGTCCCTCTTGAAAAAGCCGTTGATTTTAAATCAAACGTATGATTAAGTCATTCGTATGAGTAATACAAGAGAGAGGATTTTGGATGCGGCGGAATTTCTTTTTGGAGAATACGGCTACTCCGCCACCTCCCTAAGGCACATCATTTCCAAGGCGGGCGTCAATCTGGCAGCCATCCACTATCACTTTGGATCCAAACAAAACCTGCTGGATCAGGTGGTCTCGAGGAAGGCGGAACCAATAAACCAGCGCCGTCTGGAGATGCTGGAACAGTTTGAAGTGGAAGCAGTTCCCCAGCCGGCCTGCATTGAAAAAATCCTCGAGGCTTTTATTCTGCCCATAATGCTGGCCGGAAAGAGCCCGGACTTTATCAGACTGTTGGGAAGAGTGCATGCGGAGGGACTGATGCCCGAAATCGCGCGGCGGCAGTTCCAGCCGATGCTGGACCGGTTCCTGTCCGCCATGAGCCGGGCGCTGCCGGAGATGTCCAGGGAGGAGTTGGCCTGGAAAGTCCATTTTACCCTTGGCGCCATGGCGCATATGCTATCCGTGCGGTCTGAAATCCTTGCGGAGGCTCCTCCCAAGCTTTCAATAGATGTCGCCAGACACCTTGTGGCATTCGCCGGAAATGGATTCCGCGCCGTTGCCGGGCCGGAGAAAGAGATCGAGGTGAACCCATGAAGCATCTGTGGATTATTTTGCTCCTGTCGTCCCTGGGACCGGCTGCCGAACCGGCGCCGGAAAACAGCACACTCACCCTGAGCCTCAAGCGTGCCGTGGAAATCGCTCTCTCACCCGAAGGGAACGCCAGGATTCAGTTGTCGGGCGAAGCATTGAAGCAGTCTAAGTCACAGTCCGCGCAGGCGCGGGCCGCCTTGCTCCCGGACATCTCTTCCTACCTCAACTACCGCGATCAGACTGTGAATCTGAAGGCCTATGGATTGCAGTTCCAGATACCTACCTTGCCGGGATTCGCCTTTTCCTTCCCGACACTGGTGGGTCCCTACAATGTCATGGATGCGCGTCTCTCCGCGACGCAAAGCATTTTTGATTTCAGCTCAATACGCAGGCTTCAGGCCTCACGGGCAGGCGTGTCCGCTGCCGAATCGGAACTGGCCAGCGCGGAAGAGCAGGTGGCGGCCGCGGTGGCCCGGGCCTACCTTGCGGCCATTCGCGCGGATGCGGATGTCGAAACCGCGCGGGCCAACGTTACACTGTCCCGAGCGCTTCTCTCCCAGGCAGAGAACCAGAAGAGCGCGGGCACAGGAACGGGAATCGAAATCACGCGCGCCCGCGTGCAACTCGCCAATGACGAGCAGCGCCTGCTGGTGGCGGAGAACACGCGCCACAGTGCGAACCTGCAGTTGTTGCGCGTGATGAATCTGCAGCTGGGCGTGGAGCTCGATCTCACCGACAAGCTCGGCTATAAGCCCGTGGATCCTGTGACGCTTGAAGAGGCCAAGGCCCAGGCGTTTGATCAAAGGCCCGACTTCAAAGCTCAAAAGGAGCGTGAGATCAGCGCGCGGCTGTCAGCCAGCGCCACCAAAATGGAGAGGTTGCCATCCTTGTCCGCTTTTGGGGATTATGGAACTATCGGCAACGGCTTCGACAGTTCTCTGCCTACCCGAACCTATGGAATCCTATTAAAGCTCCCCATCTTCGATGGCGGGCGCCGGGACGCCCGGCGTGCCGAATCCGCCTCCCAGTACCGCGCGGAGATGGTGCGTACCCACGACCTTAAAGAACAGATCGAGCTCGATGTGCGTCTTGCCCTGGATGCTTTGCGCTCTGCGGAGCAGCAGGTTAAAGTGGCGCAGAACGGGTTGCAGTTGTCCGAAAATGAACTTGCGCAGGCCCAGCGGCGCTACCAGTCGGGCGTCGCTTTCGGCCTGGAGGTAACCGATGCGCAAACACGCCTGGAGCGGGCCCGGGACAACCGGATTGCAGCGCTATACAATTACAATGTGGCGCACATTGACCTGGAGCAGGCCATGGGCCGTGTGAGGCGCGCGGTGAGCAGCCGCTGATATCCCCGAGGCGCCTGCGGGGATTTGTTTGAAGGCGTGCCCGAAAAGATCCTATATTTTATACTCACCACTCGAGTGGAGAGCAAATCGGATGAGAAAACGAATCCTGGTGTTGGGTGTCCTGGTGCTGGCTGCCGCAGCAGCCTCTGTCTATCATTTCCGGCGATCCAATCAAAAAGCCGGCACCGCGATTGTGGTGTCGGGTAATATCGAGCTGACCGAGGTCAATATCGCCTTTAAAACGTCCGGGCGCCTGATCGAGCGCAATGTGGATGAAGGAGATAGGGTGAATAAGGGACAGGTGGTTGCCCGCCTGGACCGCGACCAGCTCATGGCCCAGCGGGACCGCGAATCGGCCGGGCTTCAATCGGCCATATCCCAGCTGGCGCAAGCCGAAACAGCTCTGGCCTGGCAGAAGGAGAACCAGGCCGCGGATCGGGAACAGCGCAAGGCGGACCTTGACGCGTATCAGGCCCGGCTGCAGGAGCTGAAAAACGGCTCCCGGCCCCAGGAAATCCAGGAAGCAAAAGCTGCCGTGGAGTCTGCCCAATCCGAGCACGATCGAGCGAAGAGGGATTGGGAACGAGCCCAGACCCTGTATAAAAATGACGATATCTCCACAGCCCAATATGACGCCTACCGCAACCGCTGGGAGAACGCGGATGCGGTGCTTAAGCAGGCCAAAGAGCGCCGGGACCTGGTCCTCGCCGGCCCGCGCCAGGAGCAGATCGACGCAGCCGCCGCTCAGGTGGAGCGGGCTCGCGCCGCGCTCAGGATGGCCGAGGCGAATGCGCTGGAAATAAAGCGGCGGGAGCAGGAGCTGCCGGTGCGGCGGGCGGAGATCGAGCGCGCCAGGGCCAATCGGGCACTCATCGAGACACAGATTGCCGACACGGTAGCGGTGTCTCCGGTGGACGGGGTGGTTCTGGTGAAATCGGCCGATGTAGGCGAGGTGCTGGCAGCCGGCACCACGGTGGTGACGGTGGGCGATATCGACCACCCGTGGCTGCGGGCCTATATCAACGAAACCGACCTGGGCCGCGTGAAGCCGGGAATGAGGGCAAAGGTCACCACCGATTCGTATCCCGGCAAGGTCTACGACGGGCGCGTCAGCTTTATCGCCTCGGAGGCCGAATTCACGCCCAAGCAGATTCAGACGCAGGAAGAACGCGTGAAACTGGTCTACCGGATCAAGATCGATCTGGAAAATCCCCGGCATGAACTGAAGTCCAACATGCCTGCGGACGCCGAAATCCGCCTGGAGTAAGGGAATGGAACCTATCATCGAGGCCCATGATCTGACCCGCCGTTTTGGGGAGCTTACGGCTGTCGATCATCTGAACCTCTCCGTCGCGCGCGGGGAAATCTTCGGCCTGGTGGGGCCCGACGGCGCCGGCAAAACCACCACCCTGCGCATGCTTTGCGGTCTGGTCGAACCCAGCGAAGGGAGCGCACAGGTGGCCGGCCACGATGTCGTGCGTGAGTCGCAGGAAGTCAAGGACCGTATCGGGTATATGGCCCAGCGCTTCGGCCTGTACCAGGACCTCTCCGTTCAGGAAAATATGAATTTCTACGCCGACCTGTTCGGCATCACCGGATCCGAACGCGCGGCGCTTACCTCGCAGCTTTTGCGCATGACCCGAATGGAGCCGTTTCGCGACCGTCTGGCGGGACGGCTTTCCGGGGGCATGAAACAGAAACTGGCCCTTATGTGCACTTTGCTCCACCGCCCCGAGATCCTGTTTCTGGACGAGCCCACCAACGGAGTGGATCCCGTTTCCCGCCGCGATTTCTGGACCATCCTTTACCAGTTGCTGAAGGAAGGAATCACAATCCTGATGACCACGGCTTATCTCGACGAAGCCGAACGCTGCAATCGCGTGGGACTGATGTACCGGGGCCAACTGATCCGTTGCGATGCCCCGGAAGCGCTGAAACGCGACTTGGGCGGTCTCAGCCTGGAGGCCGTATTCGTCGAGACCGTGCGCGCGGCCAGAGCCCGGGAGGCGCCATGAACGGCTGGGCTGTGGAAACCGATGAACTGGTCAAAACCTTCGGCGCTTTCGTGGCGGTGGACCGGGTTTCCCTGCGGATAGGGAAGGGGGAAATTTTTGGTTTCCTGGGGCCGAACGGGGCGGGGAAATCCACGACCATCCGGATGCTTTGCGGCCTGCTGACCCCCACGTCCGGGCGGGCCCTGGTGGGCAACGTGGATGTGGCGCAGAATCCCGAGGAAGTCCGCCGCAACATCGGCTACATGTCGCAGAAGTTCTCTCTTTATGACGACCTCACGGTGGAGCAGAACATCGACTTTTTCGCCGGGATGTACGGCGTGGCCCGGGAGCGCCGCGGGGAACGCAAGAAATATGTGCTGGAAATGGCCGGGCTGGCCGAGCGCCGCGATTCCATGACCCGCACTCTGTCGGGCGGCTGGAAACAGCGCCTGGCGCTGGGTTGCGCCATCCTGCATGATCCGCCCATCCTCTTTCTGGACGAACCCACTTCCGGAGTCGATCCCATAGCGCGCTCGGCATTCTGGGACCTCATCCGCGAAATGGCCCGCACCGGCCACACCATTTTCGTCAGCACGCATTACATGGATGAAGCCGAGTACTGTCACCGCCTGGCACTGATGTACCGGGGGCGCGTGATTGCGCTGGGCGCTCCATCGGAATTGCGCGCAAACCTGAGCAGCCGCACGCTGATCCGGCTCGACACTTCGGCGCCGCTGGAAACGATGCGGGCGCTGGAAACGGCCCCCGGTGTCGGAGATGTGGCGGTGTTCGGCGGGGGGTTGCACGTGACGGCGGATGAGCTCGAGGCCGGCCTGGAAACCATCCGCACGCGCCTCGAGGCCGAAGGCATAGAAATCCAGCGGATCGAAAAAATCCAGCCTTCGCTCGAAGACGTGTTCGTGGCGTTGATCGAGACCGAAGAAAAAAGGATGGCATAATCGCTCGCGAAATCTATCGGCTCTGCCGGCGAGGCAGCATCCATTTGACATGAGCCGGAACATGCCTTTTCCCCGGTGCTCTGACAGCAACCAGGAATATAGGCACAGCGAAATTCTGAATATCGGATTTCGAATGTCGAACCGCAGAATCCGGGAAAATCCTGCGGGAAATGCAGGCCGTGATATTGGCGCGATGGGCGCGCCGCTGCCAAGATGAGGCTTGGAGCCCCGGGCGTTTTCGGGTTTTGCTCGAGGTTGTCGGCTTAAGATCGATCACCTGATGAAATAGCGCATGATGGGACGACCGGGCGAGCGGCGCGCGACCTCCGCGAAACCACTCTGCGCGAAGGTTGTGGCCAGACCGGTAAAGATGGATATGGGGTTTTTCTTTTGATTGCCCGAATCAATGGGATACCCTTCGACAATTATTGCCCCGCGCTTGGCGGCAAACTTGACGGCAGCCTCAAGCAGCTGCCGCGCCACACCTCGCTTGCGATAGCTGCGAGCCACGTAGAAGCACGTGATGGACCACACAGGCTGATCGTCTACCCGTTGCAGGACGGTGGAGCGCTCCAGCGAGGGATAGGCTTCGCGCGGCGCGACAGCACACCAGCCAACCGGTTCATCCCCGGCGTATGCAAGGATGCCCGGTTCCTGACCTGTTACGATAATCTTCTTCATGGCGCGCTTGTTTCCTGCGTAGTGCCTTTTGCTGAACTCCGCGCGCGATAATCGCCACCACATGCACCAGCATCCGGCGCAGGCGCCGTTCGGACCGAACAGCTTCTCAAAGTCCTTCCAGGCGTTTGGCGTGACAGGGTGAAACGTCAGTTTGGCAGGTTGTGTCGGCATCGTGGCACACTCCATCTTCTTGCTTCCCAAAACCGGAGTCCGCGGCCCACGCTTCTTATCCGCGTCGTCCCATTCCCTGCGGACGATCCATATCTCGCATCCGGTCTTCTCTGGGGTCTTCCGGCGCCGGGCTGAGCACAACATCAAAATGCGCAGTCAGTTCACCCTGTGCCGAGCCTGCGAGGGGTTTGAAATCCGCCGAAGCCAGTTGCGGCGCGCTGAGGCTGCGGTAAAGGAAGTCGCGTTCGTTCTGGGGAAAACCCTTGATGTAAACCTGCGTGGTCAGCATGCGCTTTCCGCCCACCCGGACGAGGAGGTGTATATGGGGTGTGCGTCCCGGATAGGGCACCGGCTTGATGGTACGAAAGAAATATTCCCCGGTCGGACCGGTTGTGAAACGGCCAAACCCCTGAAAATTCATGTCCCGGGTTCCCGGATTATTGTCCCCCATGTGCATGTACCTGCCGTTGTTGTCGCACTGCCAGATTTCGACGACGGCATTGCGTACCGGCTCGCCGCGTATGTCAAGGACGCGCCCGGACAGATACGTGATCGCGCCGGCCGCGGTAGCAGATCTGTCGTTGATAATCAGAAGATCGTTGTCGGTATCCGGCGGCATTTTATCCGGATAAAAAGGCCCTTCTGTCTGACGCGGTGTCGGCTGAAGCTGGCCGGCATAAAGCTGCCGGACAGGAGGGGCGGCGGAGCCTGCCAGGCACAGTGCCGCACTGTTTATGAAGGCCCGGCGATCGATATTGCTAAATTTTTTCCCCATGGTTTGTTTCCCCTGCTTGAAATCAGATTCCGTGGCTCCCACGGTATGGATTAAGGTCGGTCACTACAGGAGCGATGCCAAAATCATACCAGATGGGACAATCAGTTTCAGCTTTGATGCGTGGATAGGGAGTCTGCCGCGCCACCGATAAATTATTCCTTGCTCGATTTATTTTGTTAACGCATCCAAATCGCTCAGAGTTGCCGTCAGAGGGATATCATTCATTTTCATTGTCTGCCCATTTATACTGTTTCGCGTGAGAGGAAATTGAGGACGATCCTTCCTTTGTTTCACCAGCGGAGGAAAAATGGAAAATCGATTGTTGGGTAATACCGGATACAAAATCACTTCCATTGGCCTTGGGGCATGGGCGATGGGGGGCGGCGGATGGGCCTTCGCATGGGGGCCGCAGGATGACGGGGAGTCCATTGCCGCAATCCACCGTGCCCTGGACCTTGGTATTAACTGGATTGACACGGCAGCCGCTTACGGATTGGGGCATTCGGAAGAGATTGTCGCGAGAGCCCTGGCCGAAATTCCGCCATCCCGAAAACCCCTGGTTTTTACCAAATGCAGCCTCGTATGGGATGAGAAGGGGAGAATTGCCCATAACCTCGAACCGGCTTCACTGCGGAAGGAACTCGAGGCAAGCCTCAAACGGCTGCGCGCGGAAGCAATCGATCTCTACCAGATTCACTGGCCCGATTTTTCATTTGCTCCGGAAGGCGGGTCCGCCCCCGGCATTGAAGAGGCGTGGAGCACTTTGGCGGACATGAAAAGAGCAGGGAAGGTCCAGCATATCGGGGTGTCCAACTTCAGCGTTGCCCAAATGGAGCGCATTCGTTCGATCGCGCCGATCAGTTCTCTTCAACCCCCCTATTCAATAGTATCGCGCGGGATCGAGAATGAAATCCTGCCCTATTGCGCGTCGCACAATATCGGGGTCATCGTTTATTCTCCGATGCAATCGGGATTGCTTACAGGCGCAATGACGCGCGAACGCATTGAATCGCTGCCCCAGGATGACTGGCGCCGGCAAAATCCGGATTTCCGGGAACCGAAGCTGACGCAGAATCTGCTGCTGGTCGAAAAGCTCCGCAGGATCGGTCTGAGGCATGGGCGTTCGCCGGGTGAAGTTGCAGTCGCCTGGACGCTGCGGCATCCGGCAGTCACCGGGGCAATCGTCGGAGTGCGCCGCCCTTCTCAGGTGGATGGCGTCATCGGCGCCGCGGATTTCAGGCTAAGCCCGGAAGAAATCGAAGAGATCGGCTGATCCGGTTCGAGGGGCCGCAGAGCGCTCCATCGTTAGTGCCCTGTCGGTTTATGACGCTGACCTTCACCCCCGGAATCAATGTTTGTCAGCGTCTCTGCCCGCGAATGCCGGCGCTGCATGTTTCTGCAGGCACCGGATTCCGGCGGATTACCGACCCATTCGCGCGCGCGGCTTTTCACCGTCGCCGGGAGACTTCCGGCTGCTCCTGGCCATGGGCGCGAAGTCCCGGTTCAGCGATTCACCCAGACCCGCCTTTTCGCGCCAGGCCCGGCGGCCGAGCTAGAGAAACAGCGCGCCCAGCAGCCATACCAGGATTCCCGGAAAATGCCCGGCGCGCAAAACAATTGCGCCGAATACCGCACACCCCGCGAACGCCAGAAACGCGAGTACAGCAAAAAACCGCCACAATAACCGGCCCAACGACTGATCAAGGTTTTTCATACTTCAGAATCCTTTGTGACTTGACTCGAACCGGGTGTTTGGGGCGCTCGATCGTGCGGCGACCCGGCATAAAGCTTCGATCCCTCGCTGTTGGTACGCTTCAGACCGCACCAAGCATGTCAGCCCCTGTGGCCCGTTCCTGCGCGCAAAAGGAGCAGCGTGGCCATCGTCGCCGCGATGGCGATCGCGGCGATCACTCCTGCTGTCCGGCGCCTTCGAAACACGAAGAGCACGAGCGCCGAAAGCCAAAGCAAAAATGTTAAGCCGATCGCCATAATCTCATCATCGCCGAGCATTGTCTTTCCCTATATTGACGAGTCCGCTCCAATGCAATGAGCGCTCGCGCCTTTTTTATCATTTTCGGCAGACAATAACTATCCTTCAGCCATTGAAGCAAAATGTCACGCGGCTGCCCGAATGTAAAGCATGCTTCGGCCGCGTTTGCCAACAAAGGCGATGGCTCCCATTGTACGCAGGCAATAAGCCATCTTTTGCGCGAACCAGACGGGATGGCCGATTGCTTCGGCGAGGTCCGCCGTGGTGAAGGGCTCCGCCAGGGCGTCTGGGATGAACGCCAGCATGTCCTGGGGCGTTTCGAACAGCCGTTGATCTACAACCTCGATCAGCCGCCGCTCGTGCATGGCCCACCCCTTTCGCCGCCAGCTGCCGGAGGTGTCCCGGCGCCGGACTTGCTCCTCCTGAATAAGCACCAGCTGGAGCGAAAAGTTGGGATGGGCAAGCAGTCCCGCGATGCTCACCAACTCCTCAAATACAAGTTCAAAAGCGCCGCGCTTGGGTGACCTGCGCCGGCCGAGCGTCCGACGGCCGTTCCCGGACTGGCGCACAATCCAGCGGTCTCGCGCCATCGGGTAAACCAGCCGCAAACGGTGTTGCGCCGCCAGGGTTGTCAGCTTGTGCCGGATGGTCGACAGGTTGCGCGTCTGTATTTCAATCAGCAGATCGCCCCGGACGATATCCACCGTGAATCCGTCTACGGGAACCTCTATCAGATCTTCAGGCTGTGCATACCACTGCTTCAAGGCTGCGTGCAGCGGCTTCTCATTCAATGTGCCGATCCCGTTGGGCAAAGGCCGCTCCTTGAATAGGTGAATCGGCAATCCACCGGCGCTGCCGGAAATTGCCGGTTGTGCTTATCCGATACGGATATCGGGAATATACCGCAGAAAACTCCATCGGAAGCGCCTCACCGGCTTTTGCTCGCCGACCCTCGCCGAACAAATCGGCGTTTGTCAGCGCTTTTGTCAGCGTTTCTCGGCGTTTCAAAATATGGAGCTGTCAAACTCTTTGAGTCCCCCGGGAGAGCCGGGGGTTTACCAATGTAATTATGCAACGCAGCCAGATTTACCATTCTCAAAACCAATAAAGCGCGCGCTATCCGTTTCTCCACACTGGCGGCGCTTTGCCGCGAGCTTGAATGCCAGCCGGGCGATCTGCTCGAGTACAGAGGCGATTGAACCAGCCGGCGGCTTATGGGGTTGGACCGCTCCACGACTCAAATGCCGAAACAGGCTGAAAATGCGCCGGCGAACGCTGACTGCGGATGCAAAGGTCCAGGAAAATATGCTTTCGGCGGGTCACTCTGTTGCGGATTCCCGCTCGGAGACGATGACAATCTGCATATCCCTGGCCAGGCGAACGATCTTCTGCAGCAATCCCCGCTGTGAAAAAACAGCCTGGGATGCCTTTCGGGAGCGTGAGATAAAGATCTGCGTTATATGATTCTCATGCGCAAAATCTATCAGTGTTTGGGCCGGATCATTTCCCTCGAGTATTCGGGTTTCAATCCGCATATTGCGCGCAAAATTCACATGCCGCTCGATGGCTTCCCGGTTCGAATTTGTCATCCGGTTCAAATCAGCTGTAGTGTTTACTGCCACGGCAAAGCATTCGGCCCCCAGGAAATCTCCGACACGCCTGGCACGGCGGATCAGCATTGCGGTGCTCGGATCTGCAGTCAAAAACAGCAGAATTTTGTGATTTCCAGCCTGATTCGGATCGGAGGACTTCGGGATCGTTGCGGCTTCATCCTTGATCACGCGTTGCTTTATCTCGAGGGCGGTTTCGCGCAGCGCCAATTCCCGGAGGGCCACCAGCGTGGATTCACGGAAGAAGTTCTGCAGGGCGCGTTCCACATTTTCCCGGCCGTAAATCACTCCCCTTTCCAGGCGATGCAGGAGCGCCCGGGGTGAGAGATCGATAATGACGACCTCGTCGGCCTGTTGCACAACCCAATCCGGAACAGTTTCCCGCACCCGGATTCCCGCGATCTGCCGGACCTGATCATTCAGGCTTTCCAGGTGCTGTATGTTCATAGTCGTCCAGATATCGATTCCGGCGTCGCGCAATATTTCAATATCCTCCCAGCGTTTAGTGCGGGAAGATCCTGGAACATTGGTATGGGCAAACTCGTCGACCAGGCATAAGAGGGGACGCCGATCCAGGATGGCGTCCGTATCCATCTCCTCAAACACCGATCCTCGATAATGTACTTTTGCCCTTGGAACGGTCTCCAGTCCTTCGGTTTTTTCAATCGTGGCCTGCACGGCCATGAGGTTCAAAATAGCCGATGACGACATCTACACCTTGAGCCTTAAGCGCCTGGGCATCTTCGAGCATCCTGTAGGTCTTTCCGACGCCCGCCGCATATCCCATGTAAAGTTTCAGCTTCCCACGATCTGTATTCGTCATGGATGCCGTTGACTCACTGTGGAAAGATGCGCAGATCCATACCATGCGATCGACGGATCAGTTTCTCGACCGGATCACTCCAGGGCCATTTTCTTGTGCTCTGAGTGTGCCCGACGAAGAGCTGCGTAATGGCATGGGAATTTGCATAATGGAGTATCGCCTCTACCGCATCCTCTCCTTCCAGAATTTCTATCTGTGCTTTTGCCGACCTTGCCAGCGCAAGTTTTTCTTCAAGCGCCGCTTGATCTTCTTCTGAAAGCTCCGCCTGTTTCACATAGGCCACAGTCATTTCCGCATGGAATTTTTCCGCAATCATTCGGGCAGTTTCGATCATCTCCCTGGCATTCGCGCGCGGGGTGATGCAGACAAGAATTCTTTCCTGTGCTCCGAAGCTTTGCCTTATTCCGTGCTTCTCCAGATAATCGCTCAGCTGGCAATCGACAACATCTGCCGCCAGAACGAGGGCCAATTCCCGCAAAACAGAAAGCTGTTGCTGGCGAACCTCTGTCTTCGTCTGTTGCTCCGGCGATCTCTCGATCGGCTCTTCTGGCGGAGCATCCACGATTTCAATTTCGTCGGCGCTCTTTATGAAGGATACAGGCACGGTTTCAGTCACATGTTTGCCGGTTATGTTCTTCCACCGTCTGGCACAATTCTTCCACGTATTGAATGTTGATGGACCCGAGAACCTTTATTCCGGCATTCACCAGATCCCGTGCATCCTGCCAGCGGGTTGGATTGCGGAGTCCCGGAGGATTGTTAAAGGCGAGGCCATCGATGACACAGACGGCAGGATGTCGCCGTCATGATGCCGTCGATATCCATGGATATGCCCGACGGGATATTTTATCAGGGGCACGATCTCAAGCCTATCCAATAGCTTCTGAACTTCCGGCGAGACCTTCCGGCTGAACTGCCCCCACCACAACGTCCTGCCCTCTCTCTTTGCGCCGGCGCGCTTCATCGAGCATCCGGAATGATTTGCCGACGCCCGATGCATATCCGAGGAATATCTTCAGGTGACCTTTCGCGCCTGAGCTTTCGGGCTGCAATTCATGCAGCAATTCATCGGGTGTCTTACGTCGAATTTTGCGGCTCATAAATAGGATTATAGCCCTGCAACGGAAGCGCCGGACGATGGGAAATGCGGTCAAGCGCAAGGTTAAGCTTCAATACGTTCACCCGCGCATCCCCGAGGAATCCCAGCGTTGGGGCTTCGATATTTTGCGCGATCAGCCGGTTCACCTGATCTGCCGACACTCCGCGGGCCTTTGCGACTCGAAGCGCCTGTGCCTGAGCGGATGCCGGACTGATGTGGGGATCCAGGCCACTGCCGGATGCGGTCACGATATCAGCCGGAATCGGGCCCTGATATTCGGGATTCTCTTTGCGGAACACCTCAATATCGCGCTTGATACGATCGATCAGTTTCCGGCTGGTCGGACCCAGATTCGATCCTCCGGAGGATGAAGCATCATATCCATCGCTGCCTGCCGCAGAAGGACGCGGATGGAAATATTCCGGCCGGGTGAAGTTCTGGCCGATGAGGCTGGAACCAGCAACACGGCCATCCTTCACAATCAGACTTCCATTTGCCTGCTGGCGAAAAAGCAATTGGCAAAGCCCGGTCACGATGCCGGGATAAAGCACGCCCGTGAGGATTGTCAAAACCAGAGCAATTCGGAATCCGGGGACCAATTGCTTTAGCATATCTTCTCCAATCAGGCCCAGCCCAGCGCATGAACGATTTGATCAATAAGCCAAATTCCAGGGAAAGGAGCGATGATTCCGCCCAGCCCATAGATCAGCAGGTTCCGGCGCAGCAGGCCGGCGGCATCGACGGGACGATACTTCACCCCGCGCAGCGCAAGCGGAACCAGCGCGATGATGATCAGCGCGTTGAAGATCACTGCTGAAAGTACCGCGCTCTGCGGAGTGTGCAACCCCATTATGTTTAGTGCGCTGAGGGCCGGATAGGTCGTCATGAACATGGCGGGAATGATTGCGAAATACTTGGCAATATCGTTGGCGATGGAAAAAGTAGTCAGAGCACCACGGGTAATCAGCAACTGCTTCCCGATGGCAACAACCTCGATAAGCTTGGTCGGATTGCTGTCCAGATCCACCATATTGCCTGCTTCCTTCGCAGCCATTGTGCCGGTATTCATCGCGAGCCCGACGTCGGCCTGCGCCAAAGCCGGGGCATCGTTGGTGCCATCCCCCGTCATCGCGACAAGCCGGCCGGCTGCCTGCTCTTTTTTGATGTAATCGAGCTTGGCTTTTGGTGTTGCCTGCGCAATAAAATCATCCACGCCGGCCTCGCCTGCGATTGCGGCCGCGGTGAGCGGATTGTCGCCGGTAATCATGACCGTGCGAATGCCCATGCGTCGCAGTTGAGCTGATCCGTTCCTTCATTCCGCCCTTCACGATATCTTTCAAATGGATGATCCCAAGCAACCGTTTTCCGTCGGCCACGGCAAGCGGGGTTCCTCCATTGCGCGCAATTCGATCGCTCATTTCCTGGATATCGCCGGCGACCTGTCCCCCGTTTTCGCGCACATATTTGCAGATTGCATCCGTGGCTCCTTTCCGAAGGCGGCGACCCTTCGAAATCGACACCGCTCATGCGCGTAAAGGCAGAGAAGGGGATGAATTCGCGTCATCTTCCGGGAATATGCCGGCCCCGAAGGCCATATTTCTCTTTCGCAAGCACAACGATGGAACGGCCTTCGGGCGTCTCGTCAGCCAGGCTGGACAATTGAGCGGCATCCGCCAGTTCGGCTGCGCTGATGCCGTTAACGGGAAAGAAACTCAACAGCCTGCCGATTCCCGAGCGTAATGGTCCCGGTTTTGTCCAGCAGGAGAGAGTTGACATCTCCCGCAGCTTCAACCGCCTTGCCGCTAAGCGCCAGCACGTTGTGCTGCATGACCCGGTCCATGCCGGCGATGCCGATGGCGGATAAAAGCCCCCCGATGGTCGTAGGTATCAGACAGACAAGCAAAGAAACCAGAACAGTCACGCTCGGAACCGTTCCCCTGCCTGATTGCGCAACGCTGAAAACCGCATAAGGCTGGAGCGTAACAACCGCCAGCAGGAATATCAGAGTCAGGCCCGCGATCAGGATATTCAGGGCGATTTCATTGGGAGTCTTCTGCCGCTCCGCGCCCTCGACCAGTGCAATCATGCGATCCAGAAACGTTTCTCCCGGATTTGAGGTAATACGGACTTTGATCTTGTCCGATAGCACCTTGGTGCCGCCGGTCACGGCGCTGCGGTCACCTCCCGATTCGCGAATGACGGGTGCACTTTCACCCGTAATCACGGATTCATCAACCGTTGCGATACCTTCGATCACCTCTCCGTCTCCCGGAATCAGGTCGCCCGCCTCGCAGAGCACCACATCCCCGGCTCGCAATGCGGAACTGGGGACTTGCAATACCTTCCCACCGGATCCCAACTTCTTTGCCGGCGCATCCGTTTTTGTTTTCCGGAGAGCGTCAGCCTGAGCCTTTCCGCGTGCTTCGGCCATTGCCTCAGCAAAGTTGGCAAACAGCACCGTGAACCAGAGCCATAGGGAGATCTGGAATGAGAACCCGATTCCCGAACCGCCTGTGATGAAATCACGAATCAGGAACATTGTGATCAGGGCAGCGCCGACTTCAGCCACGAAGATCACTGGATTCCTCACCAGGGTGACCGGATTCAGTTTCAGAAAGGATGCACGGATGGCACGCATCACGATCTCAGTATCAAAGAGCGGCCGTGATCTGACAAGCTTTTCGGGAAGCAGTGAAGCAGGTTCATTCTGAGGAACCAGCTGTTTGGGTCTTGGAGTGGCAGTCCTGGTAGCCATTATTTCATCCCCATTTGGAGATCGATTAGAAAAGATGACCGCTATTCATCAGCAAATGCTCAACAATGGGTGTCAGAGAGAGAGCCGGGAAGAAAGTCAACGCTCCTACAATGACCACGGTGCCCACCAGCAGACCGACGAAGAGTGGGCCATGGGTTGGAATTGTCCCGCTTGTTGCGGGCACGGCTTTTTTCATTGCCAGGTTTCCGGCTATTGCCAGCATCGGGATAATTACGAGAAAGCGCCCGATGAGCATTGCCAGACCCGTAGTCAGGTTGTACCAGGGAGTATTTGAATTCAGTCCGGCGAAAGCGCTGCCATTATTGCCGGTAGCGCTCGAGTAGGCATAGAGCATTTCCGAAAGTCCGTGCGGGCCGCTATTCGACAAGTTCTCCGCGGCCGCTCCCGGGCTGTTCCAGTAACTGTTTTTGGCAAAGTCGATTTGTGCGCTGATCGCGGTAAATACAAGAATTCCGACGGCGCAAGCAATCAGAGCGAGCATTGCCATTTTGACTTCCTTGCCTTCGATCTTTTTGCCAAGATATTCCGGCGTGCGTCCGACCATGAGGCCCGCAATGAAGACGGCAAGAATGGCGAACAGGAGCATTCCATATAGACCTGCTCCGGCGCCGCCAAAGATGACTTCGCCCGTTTGAATGTTGAACAGCGGGATCAATCCGCCGAGTGGCGTAAAACTGTCCAGCATGCTGTTGATGCTGCCATTGCTTGCCGCCGTGGTTGCTACCGCCCAAAGCGCCGAGGGGGCGATGCCGAAGCGCACCTCCTTGCCCTCCATATTGCCGCCGGGCTGCAAGTAGGCGGGATCGTTTTGAACCCCCAATGCGGGTAGATTGGCATTGCCCGATTGTTCGGCCGGGTAACAGATGAAAACGCCGGCAAGAAACAAAAGACTCATTGCAGCATAAAGAGCCCATCCCTGGCGGGTGTCTCCTACCATGATTCCGAAGGTGTAAACCAGCCCGGCGGGTATCAATAGAATGAATAGAGTTTCCACGAAATTGGCGAGGGGAGTCGGGTTCTCATAAGGATGAGCGGAGTTGGCGTTGAAAAAGCCGCCCCCATTTGTACCCAACTGCTTGATGGAAACCTGGGAAGCCGCGGGCCCCTGCGCAATTGTTTGGATGCTGCCTTCAAGTGTCCTAGCGGTTGTGAACGCATTGAAGTTTTGAACCACACCCTGGGAGCAGAGAAAAAGAGCTCCGATCAAAGCGAGTGGCAAAAGGATATAAACAATTCCTCGCACAAGGTCGACCCAGAAGTTCCCGATGGTGTTCTGCTGCCGCCGAACAAAACCCCTGATCAGGGCTATTGCGACGCACATTCCAGCAGCGGCCGATGCAAAATTCTGTACCGTCAATGCAGCCATCTGGACAAAATAACTCAAGGTCGTCTCGCCCCCGATAGGATTGCCAGTTTGTGTTCGTCATGAAGCTGACGGCTGTGTTGAAAGCCAGGTCCGGCGTAGCCTGCCTCGATCCGAACCCCGCGGGGTTCAGTGGCAATAGTCCCTGAAAACGCTGGATCAAATAAGTCAGGACGAAGCAAACCATGCTGAATGCCAGGAGTGAGGCTGCATACTGGGTCCAGCGCTGCTCCGTCTTATCCTTAACTCCAGCCAGGGCGTATACCAATCGTTCCAGGCGATGGAGGACTGGATGCAGGAATGTTCTCTCTCCTCCGTATACCCGTGCCATGTAAGCGCCGAGAGGCTTCGTCAGGGCAAGAAGAACAACACAATAAACCATTATCTGGAGCACACCCTGGCCAGTCATGGCATCCTCCTTAAAAGCGCTCAGGTTTCAGGAGCGCATACAGCAGGTAGATAAAGAGACCAGCAGAGGCAAGACCGGTAATGAGGCAATCCATGGCATTTCTCCCTAGAGCTTGTCGCAAGCTTTCGCCAAAGCCCAGAAAATCGCTAAGACCATGCAGCCGACCGCAAGATAGAAAAGATCAAGCATTGCTTTTCGCTCCGCAAAAAGCATACGCCAGACAGCATGAAGATCCCGTAGAGATGCCCGGAAAAAGCTATGGATAATCCGTGAAGATTTTATGAAGATTGGGGGGGACTGTTGAACCGGTAGCCCACCCAAGGTTCGGTCAGGATGTATTCGGGGCTATCGGGATTGAGTTCAATCTTCTTTCGCAGATTCTTGATGAACACCCGGAGATAATCAACCTGATTGCCGTAATCGGGGCCCCAAACTGCCTGCAGAAGCTCCCGATGTGAAATCACGTGATTTGGATGCAACGTAAAGTATCGGAGCAAATCCAGTTCTTTGGGCGTCAGATGAACGGGTCTGTCTCCTTTGGAAACGGTTCTGGCCGTGAAATCAATGACAAGACGGCCTATCTGGATTTTTTCAGGAGATGCCTGAGGCGACGGCACCCGCCGGAGGGCCGCACGTATCCGGGCCAGCAGCTCCGGAGTGCTGAAAGGCTTTGTGACAAAATCATCGGCGCCGGCATCCAGCGCCGCAACCTTGTCCGCCTCGGAATCCCGCACGGTGAGCATAATAATGGCGATATTTTTGTCTTCCCGCAGGGCTTCGCAGGTTAGAAAGCCCCCCATCCCCGGCATATTGATATCCAGCAGCACGAGATCCGGATGGTAGGTGTTCACCTTTTCGAGACCTTCTTCTCCCGTCCTGGCATCCTCCACTTCGTATCCGGCACCGATCAGTGTCGTCCGCATCAGACGCCGGATCTGAGGTTCGTCGTCAATTACCAGAATGCGACCTGCGCTCAACCGGATTCTCCTTTATATTTCTGCCGGCAGGGTCAAATGAAATGTTGTCCTGCCGGGTTGGCTCGTTACGGTCAAATCTCCATGATGGGCCTGCAATATGCTGTGGGCAATACTCAGTCCGAGGCCGGAGCCCGGTATCTGCTGCCGTATGGAGGGACTTCTGAAAAACCGCTCAAAAATGCGTTTCTGTTCCCGCTCAGGTATTCCTTTCCCATGATCGGTGACATCCACACTAATTGTGTTCTCATCCTGTTGCACTCGAATTTCCAGGGGCGTGCCTGCCGGGGAATATTTCGCGGCATTGTCAATCAACTGTTTTATTGCCAGCCTCAACAGCCGCCGATCAAAAGCGCTTTTCCGGATTCCCTTCATCAGGAGATATTTCCAGAAGACGCCCTTCGAGTTCGGTTCTCAGCGAATGAACCACCTCATGGACAATCTCCAGTATATCCGAAATTTCGGGATTGATTTCTATATGAGCCGTGTCCAGGCGTGCCATGTCTACCGTGTCATCGATGAGTTCCTTCAAATGGTCCGCGTCCTCGTCGGCAATATCGAGCAGCTCTACCTGGCTTTCCGTCAGCTGTCCGCGGATTTGCGAGGAGCCCTGTAGTCGCGGCCTTTATGGATGTGAGAGGAGTCTTGAACTCGTGAGCCATGGCGTCGATGAGCGTGGTTCGCAATTGTTCGCTTTGTCGCGCTGCCTCTATCTGCTGGGCAAGATCCTGGGATCTTGCCCGTTCCAGGCCTATGGCTACAAGATTCGCGATGCCTTGCAGAACGGAATCGGACATCCTTGGACCCTGAACGGCGAGACTAGCGATCGGATCGGTGCCCAACCTTACAGGCGTCAGCAAGTAGTTCGGCTGGATGTTTGAATCGGGGATGTTGTCCAATGCCGTTTCACGCAGCTGGGCATCCATGGACTTCAAGACTCCGATGATCCTGCACGGAAGAAATTTCCGGATCGACGATCGTAAAGGGCCGCTGCGTTCAGCTGGAAAATATCCGCCAGTTTTCGGATGAGTTGGGCTCCAAACGGTTCTGAGTTATCTATCAGAAGAAGGGCACGGCTGAATGCATAAAGCCTCTCGATATCCTGCTGTCGCTCGATCGCATCCAAAGCCTTCATTTTCGCCTTGGTCGACAGTCGGCTGGCAATCAGCGAGGTGACAAGAAAGCTGAACAAAGCCACCCAATTGTGGGCATCCGCAATGTTGAAGGTGCCAACCGGAGGGAAGAAAAAAAAGTTAAATGCGAGGGTCGCCGCGATGGAGGTAATGGATGCCTCGATAAATCCCCAGCTGCTTGCGACCACGAGCACAACCAACAGGTATCCGAAACCCGCCGTTGTTGCGTTCACCTGAAAAATGTTGTGTGCCGCAAACGTCAGCGCCGCTAGACCTGCAAGTGATAGCAGAATGCGAATCGAGCGTGATTTCACGGTTTTACGGTTAGCTCCCTATGTATATTATAACGCATTGTAGCCCGCCTGCTTAATATTACTCGAGATTCGAATCGAAGGCATCTTTGATCTCCCGGGAGGGAAGCTTTGTCAGAACGAATTGGCAGCCGTTCGTTAACAAGGCTATGGGGTGAATGATGCTCGTGATCCAACAAGAGTATTGAGTCTGTATAGGGAAAAAGGATATGTTAGGGAAACCGGAACTTTATTGCTAAGAGCGGAATTTGATCCGGTGCCGGTATGAAATCTGTAGTTTCCATCTGTTCTGTGCGGGAGGGGAGTTTTCATGAAAATTAAGGCGGCTGGCATTCTGATAGCTGTGCTGATTGCGACGTTCGCTTCATCGTTCGGATGGGCGGCGGATGAAGAAAAAATTGTCGTGATGAATCCGCGGGGCATTCAGCCTGAAATACGCAAGATTCCCATGGCGACGCGTCCGGCAACGCTGGACGGCAGGACCGTGTACATCGTGGATACCAAGTATCCGAACACAAAACCTTTTGTTAACGAGCTGTTTGCTGCGCTGCAAGCCAAATATCCCAAGACCACATGGGTGCTGCGGGATAAGATCGCGGGTTACATGGATGACGACCCGAACTTGTGGAAGGAAATCAAAGCAAAAAATGCCGCCGCCATCGTTTTGCTGGGGCATTGAAGCAGCTGCTCGCCGGCGGTCGTCGGCCATGCAGTGACCTTGGAAAGAATGGGCGTTCCTTCCGTACCGATGATCACGCAGAGGTTCAAGGAGCTCGTAACCACGATCTCGTATAAAAAGGGAATCCCCAATATGCGGATTACCTACACGCCTCACCCGATCACGGACCGGCCGGCCGACCTGTGCCGCAAGTATATCGCGGGCAATGATCCGGAGACCGGCAAGCCCATGCTCGATGAAATCTACGAGGGATTGACAAAGCAGCTTTCGGCCGAAGACAGCAAAGCGGGATTTCTCAAAAGAGATCCGCGGCCCAGGCTTCTGGAACCCAATACCGCCGACAAGCTCATGGCATTATTCCATGCACAGAACTTTACGGACGGGAATCCAGTCATCCTGCCAACCGAGAAGAAGGTTGCAGAAATGCTGAAAGCCACGAGCCGCAAGCCGGATGAATGGGTCGGCCAGATGCGGCCCTCCCCTCCACACGAGGCCTGGTATTACACCGTTGAAATGGTCGCCGTGAATGCGGTGATGGCGGGCGCGAAGCCGGAATATTTTCCAACCATCCTGGCTATCGCATCCAAAGGGCTCACTTCGCTGTTCAGCTCCACTTCCTCTTTCGCCAGAATGGTCGTGGTGAATGGTCCCGTGGTCAAGGAGATCGATATGAACACGGGGATCGGCGCTCTTGGACCAATGAGCCGCGCCAATTCTTCCATCGGCCGGTGCTGGACGCTGATCTCCAAAAACCTCGGGGGCTCGGGGAAACCCGGTGAAACCTACCTGGGCAGCCAGGGGAATCCCCTGAATTACGGCAACCTCTGTTTCCCGGAGACGGAAGATGGATTGCCTGCCGGCTGGAATCCGCTGCATGTGCAGAAAGGATTCAAGAAATCGGATAGCGCTGTCAGCCTCTTCAGCGGATGGAGTATGAGCGACATCGCCTGGTATTCGCCGCTGCCGCAACACGAGGTCATCCGCGGATGGCTGGAGCATTTCTTCTCCTTCGGCACCTCTCAGGCCACGCTTGTTCTCGATCCTATTGTCGCGGCGGATGTGGCTTCCAACGGCCATCCCACCAAGGAAGCCTTCGCCAAATGGCTTGCTGAAAAAACGGGCACACCGGGGTGGTTGTACTGGTCCCAGCATCCGAATGAGCTGAAGCAGGCCCAGTCGGGAGTGGAACCATACGCCGGCTGGCTGAAGCAGGGCCAGGGAGCGGTTGTCCCCGCGTCCCGCTACACCAGGAGCGGCCGTGTAACAAGGAATGCCGCATTCATAGCGTCGAAGGATACCAACGAACCCACCACTTCAATCGAGATTGTGGTCACCGGAGGAGGAACAAACACCTTCTGGTCTGGCGGGGATTTCGGTTACGCGGGCAGCGCTTCCGTGGATCAATGGAGATAGGAGTAGAGATCGCATGAAAAACAAATCTGCTGTGCTTTGTACCGCCCTATTGCTGTCGATGGCTGCAGCATCTCTCCATCCCGCAATAGCGCAGGATAATTCATCGACCAACCCGGCCGCGATCGGCGCGCCCGTGCGTTCCATGGTGGAACTCGGGTCCGTCTATGCGAACATTTACGATATCACCATCACCGTTCTTGAGGCGGTTCGCGGCGCGGAAGCAATGAACCGGCTGAAAGCGGCCAGCGCGGGCAACGCTGCGCCGGCCGAGGGTTTTGAATACATCCTGGCCCGCATCAAATTCGATTTTAAAGGGAGAGCCGTCACCGACACCCTCCTCTTTGATCTCGGCGACGCTCCGCTTCAGTGGGTCGCCCTGGCGTCGGATTTGACCGAATACCCGAGGGTATCGGTAACAGTGCCCCAGCCTGCTTTGGTCGGCAAGATCAAACCGGGCTAGTTCCGTCGAAGGATGGGTTGCGTTTGCGGTAGATCGCAAAGACAGTAAACCCATGATGGTATTCGATCCGGATACAGGAGGCGCCACCGGGCGCGGGAGGACATTGTTCTTTAAGCTCTACTGATCCATCGGGAGATCCCCGGGCTCTGCCGGTGTGGCCGTTTCCGTTTGGCAAGTACTGGAGCACGCGTTTTACCCGCTGTTCTGACTGCAAGCGGAAGATAAGAAATATTGAATATCGAACTTCGAATGTCGAACCGCAGAAGACTTCGACAGTCGACTGCCTCCGACAGAGCCGGAAACTTGATTGTTTTCTGCTCAAAGCGGTTGGATGAGCTACACTGCCTCTAGCCGCCGGCCGTTGCCTCAGGAATCAGCGTTCGTCAGTGTTTTGTCAGTGTACGTCGGCGTTCAACGATCCTGGAACTGTCAAACTCCGTGAGTCCCCCGGCAGAGCTGAGAAGGTACCAGTGTATTCATAATGTAAACCGTTACCGGGAGATCCTCATTGGGTCCTTGAAGTGCAGGTGTAACTATCAGCCTTATTTTCCGTTCCCATGCCGGATTTCGTTAAACTCGCCGGATTAAGAGCTCCCGATTACGGTGCAGAACTCACCGTTGACGTTGTGAGCGGCTGTCGCTGATACCAGCGTGGCTGTCTTGACTACGGCGCCTGAACTGGGGAGGCCGATTGCCGAGGCCGGGATAGAAACATCCTGCAAGTCGGCGCAACCGGAATCCGGCAACATAATCAACCCGCCGGTGTCCTCACCGGCGCCAAACATAAAGCTGGTTATTGTCAGGAATCCAGGCAATGCAATCGAGCACATCCACCGAGAAATCTTCCTAAGTCCTCCCAAATCCCCCCATTCCCGCAGTGGGCCTGTTGCCAGATATGGATTTGGGGTGCATCACAGCATTATTGCACCATGTTGTACACTATACGAAAGGCCGGCACAAGACGGCTGCATGGGAAGGGGGGGTAGGATGACCAAAGTGAATGATATACGGCAGCATATGGAACGGCTGAGCAACGAGGAACTGATCTCCATCCTTTTGGAACACGATGAAAATCGGTGGCAGCCGGAGGTTTTTGAGATTGTGGGGACCATTCTCAGTGAACGCGGCATTTCCTCGGGCAAGGACCTGCAATATACCGTGGGCCCGGAGAGTGCTATCAGCGAAACCGCAGGTTTGGACCTGATCACGATTGCCGAATATGTCAGCCATCTCGATGCCGAAGCCGATCGTCTGATTCTTGAGGGAGAGGGCCTGAAGGCCTGGATCTTCCAGGAAGACACGCCGCCGGCTGAAGGGCTCCCTCCAAGCGTACAGCTGAAGGTATGCGCCGAGGACTGGAAGGCCGCAATGGAAAGACTCGCATCCGAGGACGATATGCTGCCTGATCCATAAGGCGACGGCAACAGGGGAACAGGCTGCATGATTCCCAATCCAATGGGAGATATGGCGGCTCTGCCGGGGGACTCAAAGAGTTTGACAGCTCCGTATTTTAAACGCTGAGAAGCGCTGATAAAAGCGCTGACAAACGCCGATTTGTTCGGCGAGAGTCGGCTTTTGCCCGCGTAAGTCAGCGTTCAAGACCGGCGTAACTCCTCCAACCGCTTTGAGCGGTTCAAATCTTTCAAGCCTCCTGCTTTGCCGGAGGCACCTGACTTTTCATCGGTTGCGATCAAGTCCCTTTAAGGGGCCGGCAACTGTAAAGCATCCGGCTTCGCCGGAAGAACCCTGCTTTCCCGGAAAGATGGGCATAATCCCAAGCATTTGGATTGAGGAATTGCGTAGCCTATCCCCTTCCTCTGTTCTATAATGTCGGCCAAATTAAATATTTCCGACTGGTTCCGAAAAAGGCAGATTGCGAGACTCGCAGTCCATGCGCCTTGCTTTAACAGAACTACTCCTGATTAAAAGGGAGAATCGGCCGGCTGGGAGAGTTTTCCGGGAATCACAAAACTTTTTCTTGATGCCTTTCACAGGCGGAATTTTTGCATCGGAGGTTCACATGAGAAAAGTGACAATCGCATGGATCCCCGCAATTCTACTATGTGCGGGGGTTGCCTTTGGGCAGATCAGCCAACCCAACCATCTTCCCTTTAAAGACCTGGTTTTTGCGCAACTCGCAGCGGGCGGTATATGGGAAACACAGATAACGGTCACAAACCCGGGCGCCCAGCAATGGCAGGGAGTTTTCCATTTTTATGGGGGGGTGGGTTCGGCCTGGAATCCCTATGTCAACGGCATTCAACTGAGCGGGGGATCCCTCGCAGTCTCGATCGACTCCAAAACAACTGCAACCTATAAAATCACCTCGCCTTCCGATGTAACCGAGATTGGGTATGTCATGGCAGTAGCCGATGACACAGATATGGACAATTTAATTGAAGGCAATTTGACCTGGTTTGTCAAAAACGGTGCAACGATAACGGACAGCATTGGGGTGCTCCCATCAAATCAATTCCTGGTCACAACCATCCCCTTTGAGGATTTCAACTCGGTGAGCTTTGCATTCGCCAACACAGATGCCAGGGGCAGAACGGCCCATCTCAAGTTCAGGCTATATAATGCGGGAGGAGCTCAGGTGCGCACTGAGCAACCCAAGACTCTCCAAAACAGGGAGCATCTTGCGCGGTATCTGCGTGAAATCTTCACTGACGTGACACTTGGCCGGGGCCGTGTCGATATCGAATCGGATGTTCCCGTCAGCGGCGTGGCATTGATACAAACCGGCTCGCAGTTTGCTTCCCTCCCGCTTGATTCAACAACCCGGACTTATCTGGTTGACTTGACGAGCGGCACGCTTGATGAAGCTCGCTATATGGTTCTGTCGACCGAAGGCTTTTTTGTGAAGGGGTACCTGGAATGGAGGGAGTTCGGAGAATTTGAGTGGTCTTTGTTTGCCATTTCCGGGCAGATTGCCGATGGGGAGCTGCATTTGCATGCTAACAGTGGCTCGATCACGGATGACGATGGTGAATGGTTCTGGTATGTCAGATCCACCGGAGCATTTACTTTAGGACAATCAGTGTTTACGGGGACCATGGCTGCGGCGGCACCCAAAATAGACTATATTTGGGAAAACATAACCTTTACTGCGACGCTTGTCCCCTGATGAAGAAAATAGGGGCCCAGGCCACGTAATTCCCGGTTTTTCTGGCGGATTGGCATTATTCCAGGCACATAAAATCGGGGGAGTGCTCGGCCCATCCCCTTATTCGAGGGGCCTGTCAATTCTTACAGCTTCTTTTCGATTCTACTGATGATGTAACGTGTGGAAATAGGCGTTTGAACCACTGAAGTGCGACATTGAACGCTGAAGAGATCATGCGGATCGCATTCTTTGTTCTCTAGCCGTAAGTGGCCGGCCGCATTGGATGCCGTTGGGACACTCCGCTGAGAGGCGAACCGCAAAAGGAGAGCTGACAATGAAAATTGCGCTGATAATGACAGTTGTCTTTTGGTGTCAATGTGTAGTCTGGGCGGAGGAGATATCGACCTTCCGGGCATACGTGGATACGGACCCGTGCGCTCGTCTCATGATCGGTTCCATCACGCCCTCCCGCATCGAATGCAGTCAACGCACAAGCAAGGAAGATGCTGATTTGGTCCTGGTCCAGCTGAATAACAATATGGTCTTTGGAGTGAACAAGCAGAAACTGCTCAGACCGCTTGTGGGCCAACTTGCTGAGGCGTCGGGGGAGATTAAGGCCAAGTCTGGAAGCATGAAGCTCGAAAACGTAAAAGCGATAGAGGCTGCTTCCATTCCGGCGGGTGATCCGGACCGCAGGCTGCTGGATGAGGACAGCCGGACAAAGGCGGACCCCCAAACCTGGGAAAAGGTCCGCCACGAATTGGCGATGATGCCCTATATCACCACCTACGATTTCGTCTCTTTCAGCCTATCGGGAGTTGATGTGATTCTGACCGGCTGGACCGTGAGGCCAAGCAATCGAAACGATGCCTACAACATGGTGAAACGCGTCCCCGGTGTGGAAACGGTCATCAACAACGTCGAGGTGCTGCCCGTGGGCCGATTTGACATGGAAATCCGCGCGGCAACCAGGGCAGCCTTGCAGCGACAACTTTCCAAATATTTTTGGAGAACAGGTTCGGATATAAGAATTATTGTGAAAAATGGCCAGGTGGTCCTGCTGGGCACGGTGATAAACAAGGCTGATTCCGACATGGCCTATATCCAAACCAATTCCGTGCGAGGCGTATTCAAGGTCATCAATCTTTTGCGTGTGCAAAGCTCGACTGAGAAATAGGCTGAATCCGCCAAGCCTGATGCATTCGGGTGTTAAGGTTATTATTTAGGAGGTATCATGCTAAAAAAGCGAACCAAGATCGAAAGCCTCGTGCTGGGAAGCCTGATCCTGCTGCTTTTGGGAATGATCGCAGGGTGTGCCAGGAAGCCGGAGCCGGCAGCGGTGAAGAAGCTTGAGCCGGGCGCGAAGTTCGCAGGATTCCTGAGCAATTACGATAATCTCAAGCCGAATCCGGCTTTTGAAAATACTCTGTCGTACGTGAAACAGGATGATACGCAGAATATTCACCAGTATTTCGCGGTGATTATCGAACCCGTGGAACTCTACCTTGCCTCGAACGCCGATCCCTCCAAGATGCCGGACCGGGGACGCAAGGCAGTCGCTGCATACTTTCAACATGCCATTACCAAGGTGATCAGCGATCGTTTCCCGGTCGTTCAGGAACCAGGACCGCTGGTTCTGCGGCTGCGCACAGCGCTCATTGGTGTCGATGTGGCCGGCGAAACAGCCGGCGGCAATGCCGGAGGCGATGCGCTTGAGCGCGCAGTCGATATAGGCAAAGTGGGTGTTGAAATGGAGATGGTAGATTCGGTAACAGGCGAACAAATCGCTGCGGCGGTAGACCAGCACAACCTGGGCGCGGGCGCGGTGGTGGGATCGGAGAATTTCTCCCGTGAGGAAAAATCTGCTGCGGCGAAGGAAGCCTTTGACGGCTGGGCCGCGCGGCTGAGTGATTTTCTTGATTCGGCGCACGAACTATCGAAGGAGGACATCGATCGGGCGGACGCGAGCTACCAACCGTACAGCGAACCGCCGAAAGGGAAGAAGAAGCAATAAATCCGGTCCGTTTTCCGGAACGGGTTGCCGAAAAGGCAAACCCGATGGATTGGCTCGGCATCCCGGCGGCTTTCCTCGACGAGCAGATCTTGTTGATGGCAGCGTATCGTGAAGCCGCGCAATCCGGAGTTGAGTTTATTTTCGTGAGGACGGGTCTCCAGACCCGTCCGATTAAGCTATAACCGGATATTCGCTGATCGCGAAATCAAGTCAGGGGAGCCCGGAGTTCATTCCGGCATGCTTCGGTCTTGATTGGACCAGGCGCTCGAATGCTTTTTTTATGTTCTGGAGGATGAGAAGGCCGACAAAGCGGAATCCGCGCCAGATATATTTCCCCGACCATAGCATCAGCAATCCCAGCCCTACCACAAGCAGGGAAGCTATCAGGCCCAGAATACCGGCCAATTGCGGATCATGCGCAAATGGCCCGAAACTTACGATCTCCGTACCCGCAACATTGTTGATGAGGGTTAAAAGCTCCGGCGATGTGGCGGCGATGAGACAGATCACAAATGCGAAGAATCCGCTGACCACCAGCGATACCCCGGCCCCGTAGAATGCTATCAACAGTGCCAGAAGGGCGGTCATTAATCCCATCAGCAGCGCGATGGCCCCCAGCCCCAGAGGAACTCCGAACAGCGCTATCAGAAATCCGGCCAGGATATACAGCGGCGCCTTTTTGCCTTTGCCCAGGCGCCCGACTGCCTGCGGCATCCGGCTGGAAAGAATGTCGGCCGGATCGCCAAACCTCCTCAGGACGCTGAGAATACGCTCAACTTCATCGCCTGCGCCTTCGTTCATGTAGGAATCGTAGATATGCGATCGGATCTCATCCAGCAATTCGCGCCGGTCATTCAGGGGCATGCCCCTCAAACGGCCCGATAGGCGATCCAGATAATCCTCCGCAATTTTTGCTGCGGTTGGCGGCAGTTCGTCACTCATTGTCTTGCCTCGGATTTATGTTTTTCTTGTCGGATGCGTGTTCAGATTCAAAGCTCCTATCATGGCCTGCCGCCCGTACCAGTTTCACAAGGCGGCTGAATTCGTCCGCAAGCCCTTCGCACATGACCCGGCCGGCTGCCGTCAGAGAATAGTATTTGCGCGGGGGGCCTTGCCTGGATTCCACCCATTCGGTGCGTACCAGTCCTTCTTTGGCCAGGCGGGAGAGAATTGGATATATGGTTCCTTCCTTCATCTCGAGCGTCCCGGCTTCAGTCATCTTGCGCACCAGCGAGTACCCGTAATGAGTATCCCGATAGAGCGCCGAAAGAATCGCCAGTTCCAGGATTCCTTTGCGCAGCTGAGTAACCTTATTCTCCACTTCCTCGTTTCGGTACATGGTAATGCATAGTATAATGGATAATAAGGTATTGGGTCAAGAGCTATTCAGGGACTGAAAGGACAGGCGGCCGCTCCCGGTGCGACCCGTTTTCGGAGCAAATATCGCTCGGCAGAGACGGAGGCTTTATGCCTGCTGGCCCCTCAAAGGGGTTTGACTGCAACCGATGTGAAATTAAATAAGTTTCATGGGCTATAGATATATTTAAAGCTATTGGAACCGCACAATATTGAATAACAAATGATGAATTTCGAAGGCCGGCCTAAACTTCTGCGGTTCGACATTCGAAATTCGGTATTCAGGTTTGGTTGCCGGGGAAAAGGCATGCTCCGGAAATTCTATTGGTAAACCCGGCTCTGCCCGGGGACTCATAGAGTTTGACAGCTCCGTATTTTGAAACGCTGAGATACGCTGACAAAAGCGCTGACAAACACCAATTTGTTCGGCGAGAGTCGGCTTTTGCCCGCCCAGGTCAGCGTTCAAGACCAGCGTAACTCCTCCAACCGCTTTGAGCGGTTCCAATCGTTCAAGCCTCCGGCTTTGCCGGAGGTGCCTGACTGTCAAACTGATACTGCTTCACCGGCACGGCCGGTGGATCCCCCATTGGGTTAGGGCTGTTGCTGCAGGGTTCCGATTATGTCCCAAAGCAACCGTATCAACTCCCATGATGCGTAGGTAAGATAGGCTGTATAAACAACTACAGCAACGGTCAGGATTATTTTGGATGCCTTGCCAAAATGGGGGCTGCGGTAAAGCAGCGGCAGCCCTACGGGTCCCAGCACAAAAAACAAAGCCAGAATTACCGTGATGCGCTTCAAATACCATTTGCAGAATCTATTTTTGTCGCCCAAAAATTCCATCCCCATTCAGGTTCCTTAGGAGGGCTTGGAGTCCAATATATCACGGGTGCAATTTATCCAAGCCGGCTGCCCGCGACTCTTTTGCCCATATCGGCAGAACAGCCTCGCACGGATGATCGCGACGCAGCGGATACGGAAAAATCAATACAAACTGAGATGGGGCGGGAACTCCCGGTAGCGGCGGTACGCATCGCGCCAGCTGTCGGAAATTTGCCCGCGAAATGCGATTTCCGCGGACGTTGGATGCAGATCATATTCATGCCGGACCCGGCGGCTGAAACGGCGGAAACAGCCGCAATAGCCGCACAGCCGCGCGAACTGATCGCGCAGATCATCCCGAACCGAAGGGAGTGTTTTGCGCCCTATGTCGAAACCGAATACGCGGTCGATGCAGCCGCATGCCGGATGCGGGTAATATCCGTATCGGTTCAGACCCAGCCCGTATTGGGCCGGCTGGAAGCATCCCTCTGAGTAGTCCATTCCGGAATATTCCGGCAGATCTATGGGCGCAACGTTGAATGCGCAGTGCAGCGCCTGCAGCGGCCCCTTCTTATTCGAGGAGTAAACATCGATTCCGGGCGGCAGGCGTGAAAGCAGACCTTGCCGGGGACCTGGATAGCCGTTGGTATTGATTTGAATCCACGCCGAGGCCAGATGCCGGCGCCGGTATTGGTCCAGAATTTCTATGATCTCTTCGAACTGCGGATGGAGCGTCGGTTCTCCTCCTTCGATCTGAATTGCTTCCCATTGGCGGTTCTGCGCCAGGCTTTCGGCCACAAATCTGTGTATCTGGTCCGTCGTCATGTAATCGGGGGATGGCGCCTGGCTGTGGCCGGCGGAGCGGTTGCAGTCCACACATCCCAGGTTGCAGTCGAAAGTAATGTCAATCAGGATCCGCTTGTGAGATGGGCGATAGGGAGGCCCCGAACGCCACGCACGGCGGCATTCACGCTCATGCTGGGACCGAAAAACGTGCAGCGGCAACATCTCCAGCCGGCGGCGCCACAGCACCGGCATCCGTCCAAGCGCCTTGAGATAGATGGCGCGTAAGCTCATGCCGTTGCAGCCTCCCCGCGAAGCGTCGCATATAGCCTGAGATACGCTTCCGTATGATCTTCTTCAAACCACACGCATGGTATTTGAGCAGATCCCAACCGGCTTGGCCTGCCGGCGAAGTCCCCGCCGGATGCAATGCGCCGCATCCGTTCTCCAAGCTGATCCTCTCCGTCGAACAGCCATCCGCCCGAGGCAGCGGCAATGAGTTCCGGCAGCGCACCTCGGTTTCGGGCGATCACCGGAATGCCAAGACTCATTGCCTCGGCGGCAACCAGGCCGAAGGTCTCGGGGAACAGTGAAGGCACCAGGATGGCCCGGGCGTGAAGAAACAGCAGACGAAGCTGATCATGGTTCAGCAAACCCTCGAATTTTACATTGGGCAGGGAGCGCGCAAGCCGCTTCAGTACACGCTCCGCCGGTCCGCTTCCGGCAATGCGCAAATCCATATCCGGGAATTGCTGCATTAGGGGAATGAGGGTCTGGAATCCTTTCTCCATGACCAGGCGCCCGGCGCATGTAAAATACGGGCGGTCTGGACCGCCTGTGGACGCATCGTCCGGATGAGGAGCCGCCCTCCAGTCGTTCGCCAGGAGCCCCGGCAGGACATACTGTGTCGGGTGCCTGAGGCCGCGGCTTCGGTAAAGCTCCATCGCAAGCCGGCTGGGGAACAGAACCGCGTCGGTGAGAGACAGGGCCCGGTTAAACCACTCCCGGCGGCGCCACAGCTGAGGAGGGCGGCGGGAAATCAGAGCGCAGGATTTGCAGGCGCAGGCATCACAAACCCTGCGGCCATATTTCCATAAAAGGTTCTGCGGGCAGATCCACCAATAATCGTGTGCGGTCACGAATTTTACCGCCTGCGCCTGCCGCTTCAGCATAGATGGCAAAGCCCTGCCTCCGAGCAGGGATACATTGTGCAGGTGGATCAAGTCGAATGAGTGGTTTTCCAGCCAGGCCCCCAGAGGCTGCAGTCTCAAGCCCGAACCGCCGGTCTGATGATTCCATAAAGCGGCAATTTTGCCCCTGATCCCGGCCCCGATGTCATGAATGAAGAGTTCCGGCGGAGCCTCATAGTTGCGCTGAGGCTGGGAACCCCGCGCGAGTTCGAAAGCGCCGGAACTGTAAACGACTCGCACTTCATGGCCGCGGCGTAAAAGCGCCCGGCTCAGCCGTTCGATATAAACCGAATCGCCGCCGAAGCTATGCCGACCAAAAAAACTTGTGATCATGCATATCTTCATTTTTCACCGGATGACAAAATTCGTGTGAATGCTGCTGCCAAAGCGCCGCAGCTTTCTCCCAGCGCCCACATGCCGTGGCCCATTACCTGAACGGGAAGCGTCAACAGAAACGGCCGCGCCCATCCGCTGCGGCAGGCGTCGCCTGCGGCGCGCGCCATCAAAATCGGGAGAGAAGCCCAGCTGAAAATCAGGCGCATCCAGTCGTATAATCCGGGCGGCGCCATTTCGCGCTGCTGGGCACGGGCAAAATCACGGCCGCGCGAGAATCGCTGTCGAGCCAGCTCCATTGCCGAATTTAGGTGCCGGTGCCGGACGATGGCGGAAGGAACGAACCGCGGCGCATGGCCGGCCATCGCCGCGCGATAGCTCAGGATTCCGTCGCCGGCAAAATATTCGCCTGGGAAGGGCCCTATTTTTTCCCAAAGCCGACGGCCGTAAGCGGCATTCGATGTCGGCGCGCACGATTTGACCCGGGCATCCAGACTCGGCAACAACCAGTGAAATTTCACTAGGTGAATGGCCTTCTCCCAAAGATCAGGGCGGGCAATATCCATTGCCCCAACCAGCGCTTGCCGGTTTTCGGAAAAGGCCAGAACCAGGCGCTCGAGCCAATGCGGATCTGCGCTGCAATCCGGATCGGTAAACACAAGCAGATCGCCGCGGGCAAGGGCCGCGCCGCGGTTGCGCGCCGCATGCGGGAGCAGGCGCTGCGGCTGCTGCACAAAAAGCACCTCGGGATAGCGTGCGCAAACCAGGGCCTGCGTGCCGGTCTCCTGAGAAGAGTTGATCAGGATAACCTCAAACCTGCGATAGATCTGTCCGCGCAGTGCGTCCAGACATTCGGCCAGCGTACCTGCGGAATAGTAGCCCGGGATTATGACTGATACAAAAGGACTCTGAGGCTCAATCATCCCGAAATTCTCTCCGATGCCAGTTCCAGCCAAATGAGCCGCTTTTCGGGATCCGCCTGTCGATGCAGCAAACCCCATGCCTCGCCAAGCGCGCCGGCACAGTAGAGGAGCAGGATTACGGGCAGCCCTGCCATCGTGCGGGAGACATTCGGCCCTCCGGAAACTGCCTGAAAGAGCCTTTTGATTCTCAGCAGCGGCACAAGGACCGGCACCGCGGCTGCACCCGCGAGCCTTTTGGGAAGACTCCAGTTTTCAAACTGCAGGCGCCGGAGCGCAAAAAGCTGCGCATAGATAAAATGGCCTCGCAGCAGATCTCCCGCATGCCTGTTCGTCTGGTGCGCGAGGAGCGCGCGCGGCGCGGTCGCAGTGCGGAAGCCGCTGCCCAGTGCTTTTTGCAGAAAGTAGTCGATCTCGAGCAGGGAATCGAGATCATCGCTCATCTTCCGCAGCGTATCGCGGCGGTAGGCAACATTATTTGCGGCCATGGCCGGCGCCATCCCTTCGCGCAACGGATGGGCGAGGGCGCCATACTCCGCCATGAAGACCGATCGGTAGAAATATGTATCCGGGCTGCCGTTGGTAAAAGAGTAGGAGATGGCATCGGCTTCCGGATCTTCGCGGAAGGCTTCGCAAACCGCTTGCGCCCAGCCGGGGCTTGGGAGGGTGTGGTCCTCGAGGAACGCAATCCAGAGGGCGTTGGCGCGTCGTACTGCCTCGGCGCGGGCCTGCCCCATATTGATGATGTTGCTTTGATCGACCGGGATGACACGAAGCCCGTCGGGCGATACAGGCGCCGGGTGTGCCGGAGCAATGTACACAATGAAGACTTCCAATTCGGCGGCAACGGTTTGTTTGGCCAGGGCGTCCAGCACCCGCGGAATTCTATTCTGCGCATTCTGAGTCACCAGAACCACGGTTAGTGAGGGTAAAGACATTTCTCGATTCCCCTTTGCTTCCAGGCTTTTCACCACACTTCGCAGCGCTTTGCAGGAGGGCGCACCATGGGAGCGACGTCCCTGCACTGAAATGCTTCCTGGAATTGCGGCAGATTCGAAACGGGCCCAATAACCCGGTACTTGGCCACCGGGTGGGGATCGCCCTGCACCATCAACCTCTGGGTCTCGGGACGGGTCGCGTCGCCGCGGAACTGTCCCCAGGCGATGTAGAACTGCTGCATCGGGTTGAAGCCGTCAAGGTCGGGCGCCGGACTCTTTTGACGGGCTTTCTGAAATGCCAGGGACGCAATTTTAACGCCGGCCAGATCGCCGATGGCTTCGCCCAGCACCAGCTTGCCGTTGTGATGGATGCCGGGCTCAATGTAATAATTTTCGAACTGGTCCGCCACGCACTCGCCGCGCGCCCGGAAATTTTTCAGGTCTTCGGCGGTCCACCAGTTCTCCAGGCGCCCCTGGGCGTCGTATTGGGCGCCCTGATCGTCGAAACCGTGGCTGATCTCGTGGCCGATCACCACGCCGATGGCGCCGTAATTCACCGCGTCGGCCGCATTGATGTCGAAGGCCGGCGGCTGAAGTATTCCCGCGGGAAACACGATCTCATTCAACAGCGGATTGTAGTATGCATTCGAGGTGGGCGGCGTCATGTCCCAGCGGCCGCGGTCAACCGGCTTGCCGATCTGCGAATGGTTGTCCTCGATATTAAACCGGTTGCCTTCAATGAAGTTATCCCAAAACGACGCGCGCGTGATCCTGACCTTGCCGTAATCCTTCCATTTGTCGGGATAGCCGATCTTGGGATTGAACGTAGCCAGCTTCTCCAGAGCTTTCTGTTTGGTGGCCGGGCTCATCCATGCGAGCCCGTTGATGGTGTCTTTCATCGCCGCCAGAAGGTTTTGCGCCATTTCCTGGGCCCGGGCTTTCGCCGCCGGCGGGAAATAGCGTTCGACGTACTTCGGGCCGAGCGCCTCGCCGAGCAGTTCGTCGGTGTTCTCGACGCACCGTTTCCACCTCGGTTTTTTCTCCTGGAGGCCCTTCAGATACCTGTCGTTGAAATCGAACGACTCGTCGACGAACGGCTGCGAAAGCCAGGGCGCGGCCGCAGCCAGCAGATGCCATTTCAGATATACCTTCCAATGGGCCGGAGGTGTTTTCGCGAACTGACGCTGGAGTTCGGCCATGAATTTGGGCTGATCCACGTTGAGGTCCGCCTTGGGAAGCTGCGCTCCGGAGAAGTAGGCGTCCCAATCGAACGCCGGCGTCATTTTCCTCAGGCTGTCGAAGCTGGTTTTGTGGTCGGTGGCCTGGGGATCGCGCAGGGCAACGTTGTCGAGAGACGCCTGAGCGAGGCCTTTCTCGACCGCGAACACGGTGTCCGCGGCTGCTTTTGCCTGCGCTGCCGCGGATCCTGCCAGCATGAACATGCGGCCGACGTGGTGGACATAGCGCTCCCGTGCCTCCCGAAAACGCGGCTCCGGTTTCAGATAGTAGTCACGGTCCGGCAACCCGAGCCCGCCTGCGGACACATAGGCGATCACCTCGCCGGGATTGTGATTATCGGACTGGCCGAACAGCCCGAAGGGGACGAACACGCCCATCGCATGCAGCTCGCCGATGACGCGCTGCACATCGGCAAAGCTCCGGATTGCGTCAATCCGGCGCAGCATCGGCTCGAGAGGCTTGATGCCCAATTCATTGATGCGAGTTTCGCTCATGCACGAGGCGTAATGGTCTCCGATCAGCTGCTCGATGCTGCCTGCGGGCCAGCCGGTTTTTTGCGATACCTCCTCGAGAATGGTTCTGAGCTGTTCCTTGTTGTTCTCCCCGGCCTGCCAGCGGCGGCTCCACCGGTCCATGGAGGCCGGAATGGGATTTTGCTCGCGCCAGGCCCCGTTCGCATAATCATAGAAGTCGACACACGGACTGACGCTTCGGTTGATGTCTGCCGACTGGATGCCGGTCTGGGACGCGGTTTGGGCGCATGCCGCCAGCGGAAGGAGCGCCGCTATTGAAATCAGTCGCAGAAGATACATGCAGCACCTCGTCATGGTTTTCAAAACAGTTAGAATACAGGCTCGCCACATATTATGCCACACAGGTAACACCGGGAAACCGCAGGGGGGTTACCGACGCATTCAGGATCCCAGGTTACTTTTTGTGGTAAGATTCCGGCAAACAAATTCAATACAAAAAGATGGAGTCAATATGTCAATCCGATCCCTCAGTTCAGCCGGGAAAAGGTTCTTCTTTGTCCTTGTCTTCTCTTTTTTCATCTGTCCCACGTCTATCTATGGCGCGGCATCGATACCCTCGGTTGCCGGTCCTCTAACAGTTACCGAAAAATCTTACCCTTTTTGCGCAGTTGCCAGGACAATCGTGCCTCAGGATCTTTCCAGGCTTGGTTATGTCGAGGAAGAATTTTTGGTTAGCGGGAAGGCCAATATATACGATTTTGACTCCGCGGGAAAGGTTGCCGTAAAGACTCCCGATGCCCCCTATACAACAGTGCAGAGGTATAGAAGCCGGGATGACCTGATTTTCGGCCGGGTTAAATAATTACCATCGAACTTGTTAAATTCAAATCCCGATTGCTCCAGCAAAGCCTCAATCTCAGCGGCATGATATCCACGCTCGATATGCGTTTCTACAAACCGGCGAAATACTCGCCCTTGCTGAATAAACCCGGTGAGCAAACACCTGCCTAATGCCTTCTTAGCGTCAAAAGAAGTCTCAACAAGGGTTAACCGGTTCGTTTCGCGAATCGCGGAAGTCCCGCACCAGGTATCCTGCAATCCCTCGAAGGTGTTCATATCAAACATAAAAAGCCCGTGGCTGTTCAAATGACGATAAATGGAACGGAATACCCTTTTCAAATCCTTTGAGCTTGTTAAGTAATTCAGACTGTCGAACATGCAGGTGACAACATCGACTTTTCCGCCAAGAGATAATTCGCGGATGTCGGCAAGAACCAGTCTCGCTCGAGGGGCATTTTGCTTTGCATACTTCAATTGGCATGAGGAACGGTCCACTCCAACCGTATCGAACCCGGCATCGCAGACCAGACTTAAGAGCGAGCCGGTCCCACAGCATAGGTCTAACCATGTTTTCGCTTCCGGATTGTGTTTCGCCACTGCCTGGGAAAGAAAGGGCCACATCTTAGGTCCCCAGAATCTAAATTTATCGTTATACAGCGCAGCGAAATCTTTGCCATAAACGGTCATATCAATTCCTCCCTGGCCAGAAGTCATAACAATAGGGGCGCAAAGCTACGAAAACCATCCTGTGCAGTGCGCAGGGAATCTTGTGTGGTTTTGAATGCTGCAGTATTCGCTTTCATAACGTCGCATCATAATGGATAATGCATAATATTTAGCAGCTATGTATATTTATGCATAATCAGGATATTATCATTGGGCCGTTTTGCGCACAATGCTTATCCCGGTGTCTTAGGTTTTCGAGAGGCTTCCTGATGATCCTGTTACAATGTCCTGCATAAAAGGAGACGGATGCGATGGGGAGATACGTTCATGGATATTCTGAGATTGAAGCTGGCAGGTTGACGGATCAGGCAGATATGCTGGCGGAACTCCTGCATGCAAGCGTGAGGTTTCCCAAAGGAAGCCGGGTGCTCGAGGCCGGCTGCGGAGTCGGCGCACAAACGATGCATCTGGCCCGGAATAATCCCGATTCCCTTTTCACATCTTTTGATGCATCGGGCGAATCCATCATGAAGGCCCGCGAGAGGCTGGATCAGGCGGGATTGTCGAACGCGCGATTCGAAATAGCGGATGTCTACAATCTCCCCTATGAAGCCGGGGCATACGACCACCTGTTCGTGTGCTTCCTGCTGGAGCATTTGCGCAAACCGGAAATGGCTCTGTCCGTGCTGAGAGGTGTATTGGCGGATGGCGGTTCGATCAATGTCATAGAAGGGGACCATGGATCCTACTACTGCCATCCCAGAAGCAATGCTGCCGACCGGGCGGTCCGGTGTCTGATCGAGTTGCAGGCCCGCAAGCATGGCGACTCCCTGATCGGGCGCCGGCTGTACCCGTTGCTGGCTGGATCGGGATTCAGGGAGGTACACGTTGCGCCCCGGATGGTTTATGTCGACGCGAGCCGTCCGGATCTGGTTGAGGGATTTACCAGAAGAACATTCATTGCCATGGTCGAAGGGGTAAAAGAAGAGGCTCTCTCCGCCGGCCTCATCGACGAAACATCGTGGAACAAAGGCATCGCGGACTTGAACAGATCTACACTCGAAGACGGCACATTCTGCTATACCTTTTTTCAGGCAACAGCTTTGAAATAAGCCCTTTATTCCGTTTACCAATAATTACATTGGTAAACCTCCGGCTCTGCCGGGGGACTCAAAGGGTTTGACAGCTCCGTATTTTGAAACGCTGAGAAACGCTGATAAAAGCGCTGACAAATGCCGATTTGTTCGGCGAAGGTCGGCGAGCAAAAGCCGATGAGGCGCTTCCGATGGAGTTTTCTGCGGCGGCACTGTGGCAAACGCCCGGTTTCTCATACCCTTCATCTCCTTGCCGCACGGCGCTTGCCACAGTGCCGCCGCAGAAAACTGTCCAGCGCGGAGCGCTGGCCCCTGCGGGGATCGGAGGCGCCTCATCGGCTTTTGCCCGCGTAAGTCAGCGTTCAAGACCGGCGTAACTAGTCCAACCGCTTTGAGCGGTTCCAATCTTTCAAGTCTCCGGCTTTGCCGGAGGTACCTGACTCCATATTCCCGCGATACTGCGGGTGTTTGCTGGAGCGAAATTATGAGTAGAGTCTGTCCCTGGTGGCTCGGATATTTGCTGGCGAACCCTATACGAAAGCTGATACACGATCCCGGGGAAATATTGCGTTCCTATGTCGCTTACGGGATGACCGTCGCCGATATCGGCAGCGGTATGGGATATTTCAGCCTTCCCATGGCGGTCCTGGTCGGCAACAAAGGCAAAGTTGTCTGCGTCGACCTGCAGGAGAAGATGCTGGCTTCCTTAATAAAACGAGCGCAAAAGGCCGGCGTGCTCGATAGGATCGTAACGAGGCGCGCGCAAAAGGATTCCCTGAATATGGAGGATATGTCAGGCTCCGCCGACTTTGTGCTGGCATTCGCGGTCGTCCACGAAGTTCCGGATCAGGAGCGGATTCTGCAGGAAATCCACAGGTTACTGAAACAGAATGGATGCCTGCTCATTTCAGAACCCAGGGGGCACGTTACCCGGCAGGAATTTTCACGAACAATTTCGCTGGCTTCGGCCATGGGTTTCAAAACGGCCGCCACGCCCAGTATTTGGAGAGAACACTCGATGGTTCTGGCAAAAGCTGCAGGCCTTTGAACCCTGCCGAGGGAACGGAGTGCCTGGCACCGTTTCCCTTTGGTTTGCCATAATCGAAAATCCCATTTAGGGCTCCGGGAACAGTTCTACTTTATTGCAGGAATTGCCTGTATAATCACGCACATCAATCGGCAAAGCTATCTTATTACGAACCGACCACACGGGAGCGTGAAAATGGAACAGAAAATGACTCCGGAACAAAAACGTGAAAAAAGATTCGAGCAATGGCTGAATCCCCAAAATGTGACGTTCAAAGACGATAAGGCAAAACAGGATTATCAGACAAGGGTCGGAAGATTTATCAAGGTCATTAAACTCGAAAAGCCCGACCGAGTGCCCTACATTCTGCCGGCAGGAACTTTTCCGCTGTACTATTCCGGGATGACATTAAAAGAAGCCATGCACGACCCTGAGCGTGCCGTCCAGGCTTACCGGAGGTTTTTCAATGAGTTTGAATCCGATGTGTTCAGCGGCGGAATGGCCGGTTCGGCAAGAGCTTCCGAGATACTCAATCCGCTGAACATGAAGTGGCCGGGCCACGGACTGCCTGACGATGCCTCGATGCCGCAGTTCGTGGAAGGCGAATACATGAAAGAGGATGAGTACGATATGTTTCTGGACGATCTCAGCGACTGGTGTTTCCGGCGCTACCTGCCGCGAAGCATCGGGGCCCTGGCGCCTTTCGCGGAATTCCAGCCGATTCCTTACATGCTCGGGATGGCGAACCGTTTCGTGGGACCGGCTGTTATGCCCCACGTCCGGGCGGCCTATCAGGCCATCATTGATTACGGGCTCGAGACGGAAAAGTCCATGGGACCGGCCATGAAGTTCGGCCAGGAGGTGAGGGCCGCGGGGTATCCGAGCTTTTTCGGAGGCCAATCTCATGCCCCCTTTGACATATTGGCGGACACCCTCCGCGGGACGAAGGGCATCCTTCTGGATATTTATCGCCAGCCGGAGAAGGTGCTGCAGGCGATGGATAAAATCGTCAAAATGAACATCGACGTCGGCCTGGACGGGATCAAAATGTCTGGCGTGCCGATCGTCTTCTTTGCGCTTCACAAAGGGGACGACACGTTCATGTCCAGCAAACAATATGAGAAGTTCTACTGGCCCACATTCAGAGAGGTGATTCTGGGGCTGATTGAAGAAGGTGCCGTGCCGCTGCTGTTCGCAGAAGGAGCTTACAACAACCGGCTCGAAATCATCAAAGACCTGCCGCGGGGCAAAGTCATATGGTATTTCGACCGCACGGATATGTTCCGGGCGAAAAAAATTCTGGGCGACACGGCATGTCTTTCCGGAAATATTCCCGCCTCTCTGATGATCACGGGCACTCCCAAGGAAGTGAAAGAATATTGCCGCAGGCTGATCGAGGTCTGCGGGGAAGGGGGCGGTTTCATTCTGACGGGAGGCGCCAGCATCGATAAGGGCAATCCGGACAATCTGCGCGCCATGACCGAAGCCGTAATGGAATACGGGGTCTATTAGAAGCAACCGCGGATCCGGCTGATTTCACAAAAGGCTGGGAAGTTTTGGCCAAAATGGCAGCTTCAACTTCCTAGCCTTCCGGACCGCAAATCCGGGAAGCATTCAGGGAGAAACCGACATGAGTCTGATCAGGATCGATCCCCAAAATACTACGCGTAGAGGATTCGTAAAGGAAATCGCCGCAGGAGCTGCAGGAGCTATCGCTGCCGGCGCGATCCACTCGGCGATGACACAGTCTGGCGGCGGGCTGATTGCCGCGCCCAATCCGCGGGTTCAGGCCTCGGCGCCGGGAGAATTGAAGTACCGAAAATATTTCACGTCGGAGTTGAAACCGGAAGAACTGGAGATCGGATACGGCGCACTAAAAAACAGGTTTCTGGTTTTTTGCGATGACGACATTATCGAGGGAAGCCATTTCTTCTCCGCGATGTTGATGGGAGAATCGGCCACGAAAATTGCCGGCCATGGTCCGCATAAACATCGAGATCCCGAAGTGGTTGTAGCGCTGGGCACGGACCCGGATCATCCGCATGAATTAGGTGCGGAGTTCGAAGTTTATATGGGTCCGGAGATGGAGAAGCACGTGGTGAACAAGCCCGCGCTGATATACATACCCGGCAATTTCATCCACTGCCCGTTCCGGGTGACGAAAGTGACCCGGCCGTTCCTATTTATCGACACCCAGTACTCACCGAAGTCTGTTGAAACGCCTTTCAGGAATCTGGTGCCTGAAAATATGCGGGACAAATATATCTTTATCGAATCGGACGGATCCTCTGAGAAAGGGAAGCCAAGGATCCAAAGCAAAATGCCTCCTCCGGCAAAATAGTTCCGTCACGGAAAATACGATTTCAGATTCCAGGTTGCAGAAAGCAATCAATCTGGGATCTGAAATCGATTGCATGTATGCATCAGATCCGCTTGACTGGATCCACCGGATCCCACCCTGCATCACGGATCCGGGGAAGCATTGCAGACGATTCTACGGCGCTGACTCCTGGCGCGCCCGGATTTGCGCGTTTGGGATAAAAATTTGAGGGGTCATTTCTGCTCCAAAAACCGAGATATCCCCAATATCGACAAGAAGTTATCGTGGTCCGACCCCAATTTCGCACCCCAATTTCGAAATTGGAGGCACAAGCTATGCGACTGCACCTCGGCGCTTTAGTCGCCATACTTATCGCGCCCCTGCACGTTACTGCGCAGGGAAATCTTGGCGCCTATGAAGACCGCATCGCGGTCGAGGACGTGATGGCGCGTTACGTGTGGGCAGTGGATTCACTCGATCCGGAAGGCTATGTCGCCGTGTTTACCGAAGATGCCGTCATCGATTCGAACGGCATCCTCAGCAAAGGTCACGCGGAGATTCGCAAGATCGTCACGGGCCTCATCGGGCGCCGCGACGACAACAAGGCGAAGGGGCTGCCGGCGTCGAATCTGTATCACGTGATCAGCAACGTTCGCATCACGTTCCCGAAACCCGGCGAGGCCTTACACCAGTCTTACTGGCAGACTGTGCATCGCGAGGCGGACGGCAGGATGATTGCAGCCGCGATGGGTCGCTCCGAAGACCGTCTCGTCCGTCGCAACGGCAAGTGGCTGATTCAGTCGCGCAAGCTGACGGTTTTCACGGAATGATCTGGCTGTCCGGTCGTAGTCCCATGTCCGGTTTTGCGACTGCTCAACCGGGTGACCGATCCATGGCTGCGCCAATCTCGGAAATTTCCTGATCTCTGTCGAAGAGAATGGGACAGGGCCAGGGCGCCGGCTTGCCGTATCCTTACAGTAAACCCTGCCGTTATACGCTGTCCCTACCCTCCCTTTTCGAGAACGTGCAATTTCCATAGCGATGCTACTACTTCGATTGTTCCAAAGGGTTCTCGCGAGGTTTGTAGTTTTTATCGAAGCGGTTCGGCATACGTCCGTCGGTGGAGATATAGCGGCGCTTGATGAGCCACTTGCCGTTTTGTTTGACCAGCTCGGTATCCTCACGGCCCTGCTCGACGACCTGGGGTAGTTTGCCGATCCCCTCATTCATCACACCGGTCCAGATCACATGTGCCGTCGCCGTGCTGCCCTTGATTGAGATGATCGGGTTGGTAAGTAGCATTTGCATACGACGAGCCGGCGCTGGTGCCGGTTGTTTCGGGTCCGGTGCCGGGTTCTGATACAGCTTGGCAATTTCTGCGCGGCCCTTGGCAACCGTGCCATCGACGTCAAGCAAGGCATCTGCAGTGAAATACTCGGATAGTTCATGGGCGTTGCTGCGCGAGAGATCGTAATAATAGCGCGTCAGGAGATCCTCAATCTGGACGCGGTCGAGCAAAGTTTCCATGGTGACCTGCTGAGCCAACACCGGCTGCGTCAATGGAATGAGCAGGACTGTCGCGGCCACGGCAAACACTAGGATGATTCTGGCGGTACCACTGATTGTGAGTTGATTACTGGACATGTTGCATCCTCCCTCAATTGTTTCGGGTGATGGATTTTTAGCCCCGGATTCTGATTATTTACTAATAGTTGGCTGTATTTATCAACATGGAAATGACTGAAGCCAATTGCGGGATTGCAGGTATTTCGAAAGCACAGCGCGCTGCCTTGCGCGCCGTTGAAGAGATGGCAACCCGCACGAACAACTTGCGATTGGTGCCTTCTTCATTAGAAAGCCTTGGTGCTCCTGAAAACTTCCTGGTTTTCGCAAACATAATCAATCAGCTCCATGCGGCCTGCTGGAACGGCATGGATCATCGCGGACAAACCACTGCCCCGATAGGGTCAGATTCACACCGCTCGGGGTTATGCGGCACAGAGTGCCGGCGCTTTTTGCCGCCTACCCGGCGTATCCAACCATGGAAAAAGCTAACCCAAAGATGTTGCATGAACAGCCGCCGCAGATGACGATGATCGGCGCCTCGATGATCCTTGCCGTTGAATAATTGTTGAAATTTTCCAGTTCGGGCGAGTAGTCTTTGGCACATATACGCAATTCACCAAGGGAGGACGCTATGGCGAAAGTTACACCAAGCCGAAAGAAAACCACGAAGGCTGAAGTGGAAAAGGAATTTGAAGGCATGGTCCGCGAAGAGCAGGTTAAACGGGCGGCATCCAATCCCAAGACCGAAGAACTTGACCGGTTGCGCGATCAGGAAATCCGTCAGGCGGTGGAAGGGTTGTCCGTCGATGGCGTCATCCAAAAGATATCGGGCATCGGGCTTGAAATTTCCAGATCGCTATCGGACCTTTCCGGCAAACTTGTCTCAGAAGTGGAAAAGCTGACAACAATCCGGGAAGCAGTAGCCCTCGAACAGAAAGAACTGGAACGTCTGCATAGGATCGATATTGCCGCCACCTCACTGGACAATATGCTGCAGCGATATAACGAGGAAAAGGCGGAGCTTGAAAATGAAATCAATTCCCGTCGCGCAGCCTGGGAAGAAGAAGAACTGACGCGGGCTCGGGAGCAAAAAGAAACAGAAGACAACCTCAAGAAGCAGCGCCAGCGGGAAATCGAGGAATACGAATACCGGAAGGCTCTCGAACGAAAAAAGGCTCAAGACAAATATGACGAGGAAATTCGACTGCTGGAAAAGAAAGACAAAGAAAAACAAGAGAACCTCGAGAAGAGCTGGCAGCAGCGGGAAGCGGCGTTGAAGGAAAGAGAAGCGGAATGGGCGCAGCTTAGAAAAGAGGTCGAGGATTTTCCCCTGCGCCTCAAGAAGGAAATCGATGCCGCCGTCAATGCCGCTTCGAAAAGCGCAGAACAGAGATACGAACAGCAGACACTTTTGCTGAAGAAGGACAGCGACGCCGAAAAAAGGGTCGCCGAGCTTCAGATTCAGTCGTTAAAGGATACAGTGGATCGCCAGGCCGCTGAGATAGCAAATCTCCATGTCCAGGTTGAGGAGGCGAAAAAGCAAGTGCAGGACATCGCCGTCAAAGCCATCGAGGGAGCTTCCGGTGCCCAGGCATTGAGTCAAATCAACAAAATCGCAATGGAACAGGCGAAACCCCGGGCTCCTCAGAGCTAGCCGGGACGATGTCCTTCTGCCTTTGGGGAATGAATGTAAATATTTCAGTATTGGCCAGCCGCCATATCCAAAGACGGGAAATGTGGCCGATTGGGTTGCCGGAGGCAGTGTCGCTCGGAAAGAACGTTTCCATCATTCCTATATAGCGTGAATAAAATGGCAAAGAGTTTATTCGCTATATTCCAGTGAAGTAGGCGCAGAAAGCAAAAATTGCTCCATTGGGACTCGGATCCCCTGCCTGGACGTGAACGGGGAGCTGCAAATTACCGTTAAATGGTCGCGCGGGAAAACCTTGGAAAACCAACCGAGGTCGATAGGGCCGGCCTTTCCTCTTTTAATTTCAATGAAGTCTTTATCGGGAGTTACAAAATCAATTTCGTGCTCCTTCGAGCCCCAGCAACCTAACGCTTCGGGATTTGAACTCCCTCCGAGGACCCTTCGCCGCCAGATTTCCTGAGCCACCAGCCATTCCATGAAAACTCCTTGTATGCCCAGTGAAAGACTTTCGAACCTGTGAACATATTTCAGCGATGATGGATGAAAGGCGATGGCCGCTGCCAGGTTGATGAAATGGAACTTGCAGGGCTTCCGCATGAGGAGGGTTTTCTTATTACTCTCAACCGGCCAGGAGGTGATTTATTGTCTTAACGTCCATAGCGTTAATATAGTTAACGTTTAAAACGTTAGCAGCGGGATAGCCCTATAAAATTAAGGCAAGGACTGGTTGTAATGCGCAAAGGCGGTGATCAGATCCGACAGCGAGGGAGGCGCCGGCGACTGGATCGAGGGTGACAACGACACGCTCTCATTGCGCGTCCCGATACGTTCGGAACTGGCCGCCGGCCTGCCATGATCGAAAACCATCGAGAGCGGATCTGGAGGCACTCCTCCACCTTCGAACCACTGAAATACTTGTGCTTACCTGTCGGGAATCAAGCCGAGCTGCCGCATCGCACTTATGGTATCGAGGGTGCCCCACGATTCCGCCAATCTGCCATGGGCAATCCTTTTGATGGAAGTGTTCCTCATTTCAATCTTTTTGCCGCTCGGGGCAACTCCCATATACGGACCGCCGGTGTGTGTTCCCGTTATCGTGACTCGATAAGCGACCTTATCCCCCTCCGCCACCATGTCCTCAACCGAAAATCTAATATCCGGGAATGCCGCAAAAATTGCCGGAATCCCGGCCTTCAGTTGTTCCAGAGACTGATCGCCGTTGCGCAAATGCTCAATATATCCGGGATCATACAATTCAAACAATTTGGCTACATCCTTTTGCGTGCTGAGTTCATAGACGCGCCGGATCAGCGCTTTGTTCGCCTCGGTAGACATAGGGGAAGCTCCTTTCTCAATACCAGGATATCCGTAGGTCTCGGCGGCCTGTGTTTGGGAGATCGCCTGCCCGAATAAAATCGACAGGCAAGCCATCATCGCAACGATTCGTGATAAATAGACTCCAAGGTTCATATCCCAAATTTTACTGCCGGATTCGGGCTCCAGGTCGGGTGTTATATCTTCGTCAGGCCCAGCTTTTCATAATGGGCGTTGACGTGTTTGACGAACATTGCATTGCTCGAACTTTTTTTCTTCAAAAAGACAATCTCAGTCCTGCCGCCGGCCTCTTTTGCCCCCTCCAGGAATTCCTTGACCGGAATCTGCGTGTTTCCGTGCTCCCCGCGTGGACTTCCGATTATCACGGGCACCTTCACTCTGGATTCCTTTCAGGTGATCTCCTCTCCCTAATTAATCACTAAACCCTGAAAAATGCACAATCAAAAAAATTCGGGAAGATGATAATTATCTGCAACTTAGACGGGGCCAAATCAAAGTTCCAAAAGGGGCCGGATCAGAGTGCCGAAATCCTTATGAAGCTGCCGTATAATAGGAAACATTACAAGACAAAGCTCGGCGGCGGCACCTGCGCCATGAGGTAGAGGTGCTGCTGAGGGCTTGCCCGCAATGACAGGTAAAAATTGATTATGTGGTGCCCGAAATGCAAGGAAGAATACAGGGAAGGGTTTACAAGTTGCGCTAAGTGCGATGTTGATCTTATGCCTGAATTGCCTCCCGAGCCACATGAAGAACCCGGGCCTGTTGCTGCCAATAGGACGGAAAAGTTCGTAACGGTCGCAAACCTAATTAATATAATCGATGTTGATCTTGCAAGGGCAAAGCTTGAGGCGGACGGCATAGAAGTCTTCACGCTGGACGAAAGCACGGTCTCCGCGAACTGGCTCTTTTCCAATGCGATCGGCGGCGTCAAGCTGCAGGTCAGGGAAGAGGACGCAGAAAGGGCCAGGGAGATACTTGCGCAGAAGCCTGTGCCTGAGGATGGATCGGAAAAAGAGGGCCCGGTCTGCCCGAAATGCGGCTCATCCGAGCTTGGGTATGAAGTATTTTCGCGCAAGTTCGCGTTCCTATCATGGCTGCTGACGGGTATCCCACTGCCGTTCTTGAAAAAGAGATGGGCCTGCAAAAAGTGCGGGTATTCGTGGAAATAGGTCGGGCTTGGATTACAGAAGACAAGGCAGCTGGCAAAGATTTTCTATATGCAACACTGACTGCCCGGGGCTTGCACCGCATGATTCCAGGTAACACTAAATTTCGTGGGATCGACGAGATTAATACCAGCTTCCGACAGCAGGCCTGCAACTTGAAACCCTAGCCTTGCTTACCCTTACAAAAAATACTTCCGTTCAGCTGAACGATGTAATCACAAGGTTATGGTCAGTACTTTCGGCCCTTCGAGTGAGCATCGCGAAAGTACAAATTGTAGCGAACTCGAATGCCCTGCATCATGTCCTGCCGATTCCTGTGCCTCCAATTGATCGTGAATACGCCTTCAAATTCTTCTATGGTCGCGGAAATCTCACAGTTGCCGAGCAGGACGCGTTTTACGGAATCTATCGGTCAATGCATCGTTTGGCTCATGAAAACGATCAAACGGTTACTTCCTGCGCCGGGAAGGGTTGACATACAAGTGCAACTTCCTGCCGGATGACGAGACGCAGGGGTTTTCAACCAACGGTCTGCTCAAGGATTATGAGGAGGGGAAGCTGCGGAATTTCGAGCTTCTGTTCCCTGATACCGGGGCAACCAAGGCCAGCTTTGCTGCTTATGTGGCAAACATCCAGCCGACCGCGCCGGTTGCTTCCGCTCTCGAACTCAATGTGACACTTCGCATCACCGGGCCGGTGACCTGGAGCTAGACATGAGCCAATTGACCAAAGAACAGATACTCGCCGCATCGCCAACACTGCAGGAAGTGGAAGTCCCGGAATGGGGCGGATCCGTTTTCATTCGGCTCGTAACACTCGAGGAGCAGGGGAAACTGGCCGATCTCGGCCTAAAGCATGAGAAATCCTCGGCAGTTGCCCGGATCAGGCACTGGAGGCTTCTATTTTAGGAATTCCACAATACGTTGATGTATCCCTACCGGATCAATAAACCAAAACATGTGACCCGCACCCGGGATGATGAATAGCTCGGCCTGGGGAATCCGCTCTTTAATGATATTGGCGTTCTCGACCGGGATCAGCATGTCCTGGTCCCCATGAACAATCAAAACGGGGCATTTTATCTCCGATAGTCGATCATAGGCGTTGAAAGTCATAAGCCCAGGCATAGTGCGATCGGCGGTCTCGGGAGGTGTTGGAGGAGCCACGGACTTCCCCTCCATCAGCAGTGTTTTGATTTCCGGATGAGTCCTGACGAAGTCTCTCGGGAAGCATAGCGATATTATGGCGTCGAGGCTTTTGTCCGGGTCCAGCGCCATCATTTTTGTGCTTTCCATCAGCTTCTGTCCGATTTCAGGCGGGGGCATTCTGGAATTCGGCCCCCCGGGCATCGTGCATCCAAGCACAACCTTTTCGACCTGATCCGGGTGACGCAGCACAAGTTCCTGTGCGATCATCCCACCCATCGAAACGCCGTAGACTTTTGCTTTAGGCATGTTTAACGCTTTAAGCAAATTGCCGGCGTCGTCGGCCATCTGCTCTATTGTGTAAATCCCCTCCGGCTTATCCGTGAGGCCAGTGCCTCGGTTATCGAAATAGACACACTGGAACATCCCCAGCATTGGCAGCGCAGGAAGCCACGCCGCTCCGGGCGACATGAATCCCATGATGAGTAAAAGAGGCTCTCCTTTGCCAGCGATTTCATAGTTGATGCTTATCGGTCCGGCTTTGATTCTGGGCATGGCGGTGCACTCCTGGAAATGTGGTTAGACCATCGAATTACGGTTCCCACGTTCGACCTTGTGTGCTAACGCAAATTCTAGAGGCGGATTCAGCGATTTCAATAAAGAAAATGCCATAATACCAATGTTGAGAAACTTCTAAATGCCAATCGGACGCCTCTTTTTCGAAATCTCCGGCGACACCTCGCGGCTGAATGCTTCCCTCAAGGAAGCGATCAAGACCGCCGCGATTCATATCTCTTCTGGGATCAATCCAACTGGCAGGCACTCTGCCGGCAATGCCACAACCGGAAGATGACAATGACTGATGGCCGATGGGGAGGGGGATCTAAAACTCTGGATTGATTTGCCGTGGACCGGGCGCGGGGTTAAGCGTGCGCGTTGCCACTGTTCACCCAGCGTATTATTTTGCAGGTTCTGTATAATTTCAGTTAGGCCCTGGAAGTACAGAGAGGAGAGCGCGATGAGCAACGAACAGGTGGCACCGGAGACGAAAGGTCTTACGGTGAAGCTACTTGCAGCGGTTGACCTTGGCCCTGAGATCGAGGGCATGGCAGGGCGCCAACTTCGAATGCGTATGGTGACCATCGAACCTGGAGGCGTCTTCGGCCCGATTCACGACCATAAAGACAGACCAGGCACCGTCTACATACTGCAAGGAACGATCACTGACCATCGGAATGGAGTCGCTACGGACTATGGGCTGGGCGTGGGCTGGCCCGAGGATAGGAACACCACACACTGGCTTGAGAACAGAGGGACGATTCCGGCAGTGGAGATCTCGGTCGATATAGTCAGGCAAGAGTAAGCTCAGGCCCGACTTCTAACGCGGTCGGGCCTAACACGCGGGTCAACCGGACGCGCTTCAGTCGGTTTCGCCTACTTTTGCGCGCCGGTTAGCCACAACATTGGGAGGCAGCTATGACAGGTGAGAAAAGTGTACTTGTGATCGGTCTGGATCCAGCACTGATTGATTTCACACAACCGGGCTACGCGCCGGGCATGAATGCAACGAAGGTACTGGCCGGTCTCAAATCCTCTGAGGACGAATTGACTCGTCTTGGGTACAGTGTGCAAATGTGTTTGACCGACTTTGGCGAAACTGCCGAGGCAGTTGTTCAAAACGTACTCGAGCAGAAGCGCTTCGATTGCATCCTGATCGGGGCAGGTGTACGAGCGAACCCAAGCAACTTCATACTGTTTGAGAAGTTAATCAACGTGGTGCATGAGCACGCACCTCAAGCAAAGCTGTGCTTCAATACAGTGCCGGGCGATACGGCCGCGGCAGTAAAGCGTTGGATATAAATACCCTGATCTTTGGTGAGTCATGCGCTGCCATTAAGGTGTTTGGGCGGACCGGACATTGCGGCATTTGAAGCAGGATCGTGAAGAAGAGTTTCTGCTCACATTGTGAATGGCACAAGTCGGAAAATGTGGGAGGAAATTACTCAAATGGGAGGGCGAATATGCAGCAGGGTACTATCAGAATCAGTGCTGTCCAAATTGGCCCATTGGAAACAGAGGGCTCATTGAAAGCATTCAACTTGTGGCTCATGAAGTGCCCCTGCAAGGACGAGGTTGGCACCAAGCCCCGGTAGGGGCGGAAAGAGAATAGCCAGGGATGAGCGGAGCGAATCCCTGGTTCCTATGGCGAAGAAAAGAGCCCTGGGAAGGGCGAAAGACTATATCCTATCACGCATTCCAGGGCTCTTTCTATTGCCAATTCCTACCAGGGGTTCGCTGCGCTCACCCCTGGCTGTTATCTGCCGGGCCTCCGGCCCTTAGAAATCGAAAGCTAATTTGGACAAGAGTGAGTTCTTATATGCCTTGAGATTTGGAGAATCCATGCGCAAATTATAACACTGCCGAGAGGCGTCCCGGGACATAAGAATGATGTTTTCACTTGGACATACAGCCGAACTTCCGGAGACATGAAATTCCAGTAACTCCCCCGATCTGAGAAATTACTGCTACTCCCACCCTCCGTTGCGCTTGTCCACCGGCAGTATTCTCATGAACGCCTCCACAGCGTGGATTTTGCCGTCGTAGAGCTTGAATGTCTCCCACACTATGAGCTGGTCACCGCCGCGCTCGCGCACGCCCCAAGCCATGCGCAGCCAGACGATGCCCATGCGCTCATCGACGGCGATGACGCGCGTTTGCACCTCACCGAGGCGATTGAAGATCGCGAGCGATTGCGTCGAGATGTTCTGGCAGCCGGGGGCGAACTTGCAGTCGGGACCTGCCATCGCCTGGCCGTTTTCGTAACGATAGGCATCCGCAGTAAAGGGCGCCTTCACGTCGGCGAAAGTCTTCGCGGCGTTGAGTCCAGCCGGATAATGCAGCGCCGCCTTGATGGCCTCGTCGCGCGTCGAAAGCTGCTCGGGGCGCGGCGCGTAGTTCATCACTTCGCTCGGAGTGCTCAAACCGTCGCACCGCATTGAATAAAGATCAGGATCTTCCGGGACGCTCGAGAAAAAACCGTGAATGTTGATCCCGATAATCTGATCCGCCCTCGGGAAACGGAAAACGATAAAAATACGATGAAGCACGGCTAAAAGGATATCCAGTTGCTAACGTTTGAAACGTTAGGTATATTAACGCTATGGACGTTAAGACAATCAATCAGCTGCTGGCGCAAGGAAACATCGATCGCGATGACATGTGGCCTCGGATCATTGAATTGGAATCCAAAGCTCATCAGTTTCGTTTCGAATTCGGGCTGAACGAACTTCCGACAGAACCGGGGCTTATCATCATCCGTGGACCACGCCAATACGGCAAGAGCACGTGGCTCGACATGAACCTGCGACAGTCGGCAGAGGAATTCGGGAAAGGTTCTTCCTATTATTTAAATGGCGACGAAATTGCCTCTGCGGATGAACTGGATCTGGAATTGACCAACCTGTATGCCTCCTATTCCAGAGACGTCGGAATCAAGCGACTATTTATCGATGAGATAACGGCCGTACCGGCCTGGGAAAAAGCCGTAAAGCGGGTGATCGACCGGGGACTTTTTAGGGATGTCCTCATCATCACGACCGGTTCAACGGCGTCCGATCTTCGCCACGGCTCGGAGAAGCTTCCCGGCAGGAAAGGAAAATTGTCAAAGAATGAATATATTTTCCTTCCAATCTCCTATAGGGAATTCAATTTGAATGCTCAAGAGATTCATGGAGAGAAATCCTGGATCGCATATCTGCTGACCGGAGGTTCCCCGGTTGCCTGCAATGACATATGTCAATTTGAGCGGCTTCCTGAATATTTTATCCAGATCGTGCGCGACTGGGTTTTGGGAGAAGTCGTTTCATCCGGAAGAAAAAGGCTGTCTTTAATCCGGTTGTTGCACGTCATCATGAACAACGGCGGTAACACCGTCGGATTTGCGAAACTCGCCCGCGATGGGGGGCTTGCCAACAACACGGTAGCCAGTGGATACATCGAACAGCTCTCCGATCTTTTATCGGTCATGCCCTCATGGCCGATTGATACCAACAAGAGAACCGTACTTATGCGGAAGCCCTGCAAGTTCAATTTCATCAACCTGGCAGTTGCCATCGCGTTTCACCCGTCCTCTCTGAGGTATGTTCACGAATTCGAAGACCTTTTACCGGACATACAAGGAGTTTTTATGGAATGGCTGGTGGCGCAGGAAATATGGCGACGATGCGTCCTTGGAGGGAGGTCTAATCCGGAAGCAATAGGTTTCTGGGCTTCGAAGGAGCACGAGATTGATTTTGTAACTCCTGATAGAGATTTCATTGAAGTCAAAAGGGGGAAAGCCAGTCCAATGGACTTCAGCTGGTTTTCCAGGATTTTTCCGCGCGACCACCTAACGGTCATTTGCAGATCGCCGTTCAGGTCAAAGCAAGTAACCGGAGTCACCTTAGAGGAGTTTTTGCTCTCCGCACCTACTTCTCTTGTCTATAGCGAATAGTTGATTTCGTTCTGCTTTTTGGAAATGGGACTAATTTCAGTTCATGAAATCGTATAGCCATGCATGCGGCGGATTTGACCGTGCGATTGTTGTTGGAGACATCCACGGCTGCTACGTGGAGTTCCAGGAACTATGCCATCTTGTCAACTTTGGGGCGCGAGATGCATTAGTCACGGTCGGGGACTTTCTCGATCGTGGCCCAGATTCCTGGAAAGCGGCTGCCTTCTTTCGCGATTTGCCAAATGCTTTCAGCGCGCTCGGAAATCATGAACGGCGAGTCGCCGGGACAATTCGCGGCACCAGCAAGCCGGCCTGGAGCCGGGAACAAACTCTCTCGTTGCTGCCGAAGGAGGACTGGGATCATTGGGCATGCTTCCTGGAACAACTGCCGGCTGTGTTTGAGACGGATCACGTCCTTATCACGCACGCCAGGCTGGACTCAACTCGTCCGATCATGGATCAGGATCCTTACTACACGGCGGCGGTGGGCGGGGACACCGTTCGCATCGAACTGGATTCCAACGGCGTGCCTCTGTGGTTTGCAGAGATCTCACCAATGCTGAAAAAACTAATTTGCATGGGGCACATCGGATACTCCAGGGTAGAATTCGTGCCCCCCCAGCTCTATTTCCCCAAAGGCTTCTTCAAAGCATTCTTCCACTGGAAGGGATAAAGATAGATGCAGACCGATACGGCCATGAACAATAGACCTGCCCGAGAATGAGAAGATATAATGCAAAATACTCCAATGATCATCAACGCCAAACAGATCCTGAAGTGCCAATTGCTATAGGTGAACGCCTTCCGCATGCGCTCGCCTTCAGCTTCGATGATTGGATAACGATAGTGACTCACTTCACGGATCCCCCTGCCTTTGAGGATTACCAAAAACATTTTACTCCTATTTGAGGTCTTTCAGTGGCTGAGATCGTTGAGCGTGATTCAAATATTAATGGCTATCCAGGCAATTGGGATTCCTGGTACACCAGCGCTATTCACCTAGCGAATTATTTCTCAAGTTCTGTATAATCCAGGTTAGGACCTGGCCGGATCTATTCACACCCGTAAGGAGATTTTTCACAATGGACATCCCGCGGATATTCAACATCACTGAGAGTGCTCACCGCATCCACAACCCGATCACACCCGAAAAGCTCGCCACTCTCGGCGCGGCGCTGCGTCTGGAATCGGGAGCCCGAGTGCTCGACCTCGGCAGCGGTTCGGGGGAGATGCTGTGCACCTGGGCACGCGATCACGGCGTCATCGGCACAGGCATCGACATGAGCCAGTTGTACACCGAGCAAGCGAAACTCCGTGCTGTAGAACTCGGCGTCGCCGATCAAGTCAAGTTCATCCATGGCGATGCTGCCGGCTATGTCTCTGACGAGAAGGTCAGTGTGGCAGCCTGTGTCGGTGCCACCTGGATCGCCGGTGGAGTCGCCGGCACTATCGAGCTTCTGGCGCGGAGCCTGCGCCCAGGAGGGATCATCCTCATCGGCGAGCCCTACTGGCGGCAGTTACCGCCGACGGAAGAGGTTGCCAAGGGATGTCTTGCCAACTCAATCTCCGACTATCTCATGCTTCCGGAGCTTCTCGCGTCTTTCGGCCGCCTTGGCTACGACGTCGTTGAAATGGTTTTGGCTGACCAGGACGGCTGGGACAGATACGAGGCGGCCAAATGGCTCACCATGCGCCGATGGCTTGAAGCCAACCCCGGCGACGAGTTCGCGAAAGATGTTCGAGCCAAACTGACCTCGGAACCCGAGCGCTACGCCGCTTACACGCGTGAATACCTGGGCTGGGGTGTGTTCGCGCTGATGCCGCGGTGATGCGTCGGCGCATCCGGCGGATCGTCCACGGCTCTGCCGGGGGACTCAAAAGAGTTTGACAGCTTCGTGTTTTGAAACGCTGAGAAATGCTGATAAAAGCGCTGACAAACGCCGATTTGTTGGGCGAGGGTCGGCGTAAGTCAGCGTTCAAGACCGGCGTAACTAGTCCAACCGCTTTGAGCGGTTCAAATCTTTCAAGCTTTCGGCTTTGCCGGAGGCACATGACTCAGGCGTTCGGCATGAGAAGAGAGATGCAAGATACCTGCCGGCTCTATACGGACTTGGCGTGGCTTTGGCCTATGTGGGGCAATGCCGCCACTGAATACGCGCACTACTGCCAACACGTCACGGGTCTGATCCGTCAGCACGCCAGGCGCCCGGCAACCACATTGCTGGACATAGGGTGCGGGGGCGGGAAGACCGTCCTGAACCTGAAGCGGCAGTTCAACGTCACCGGTGTCGATCTAAGTGCCGCCATGCTTGCGCAGGCGAAGGAACTGAATCCCGAGTGCACGTTTGTCCAGGACGATATGCGGACGTGCAGACTCGGCAGGACTTTTGATGCCGTGCTCATGGACGACGCGATCTCACACATGAGGTGCCGGACAGACTTTGTGGCAGCGTTCCGCACCGCACACGCCCATCTGAACCCTGGCGGCATCCTGGTTGCTACTCCGGACGTGACGACCGAGACGTTCCAGCAAAACAAGACCAGCACCACCCCGGCCACGCGGGAGGGAGTGGACGTTGTCTTCATCGAGAACGTGTATGACCCCGACCCCACGGATGAGCAGTACGAAACGACGATCCTGTATCTCATTCGCGAACACGGACGCCTTCGGATTGAGACCGATCACTGGACCATGGGGGTATTCTCTCTGGACATGTGGAGGCGTGTTCTGCGCGAAACGGGTCGGAAATAACCCTGTGATATCGATAGCCCAGTGCCTTTGATATTTCCGCCGGAAAACTTGATCCTTTCTGTAGTAGAAAATTCAGGATCTCCGTACGCATTACGACTCCGAATAGAGATCTGCGGGCAAGGTTTGGATTTCTCTTCAGAACCACTTTGCGGTCGAAAACAGCATCCGTCTTAACTCGCAAACTCACATAAAGCAGATTCCATTTCCGGTTAATTTCGGTTTCGTGCTCGACAGCCTGCGCTTTCATCGTCGGGGACGATTCCGTCGCAAAGAAAAGCATTTCTGCTTTCTTTTTGGGGCGGCAATATTTTGTAAGCTGCTTCAGCTTGGCGGTCTCTTTACCGGTTATAGCATCGAACACCAAACCGATCACGGCGGAATCGCCGATCTCAATATGCCTCCGCATAAGAGAGGTGTTAACCAAATCCCCATGTTTCTGCAGCCATCCGGCCATACCTTCGATGAGGCGGGGCTCATATCTCCCGATGAGCGATGTCTGAGCAATGAGGTCCTCGACAAGCGGTTCCTCTTTGGTCGGCTTAAAGGCAGGGAAGTTCACCCCAAGCCTTGCCCACATTGAAAATAAGGGTTCGCTGTTCATGCTAAATTTCTCCATAAATTGAAGAATCCTCTTTTTGTTTGCCTTCAAAAATGGATTGAGCTAAGGAAGAGGGCTTAATCCCTTTTTCGATTTCCTGTTTCCAATTGCGAATTTCTTCAATGGAAGCTTCTTTCTTTTTATGCTGACGATAGTACTGAATCAATTCGGCAAGGCTTATTACTTCGTCGGCCTTCAAAATTATCAATTCCTGGACACCCAGTTCAGATAGAACAAGGTGCGCTTTATGCGCCCGGTCGGAGCTATGTTTTTCGACATGCGCCAGGTTGGCATTGATAATCGTCAGATCCTCCTTGGAAATTCCGAGCGCCTCGATATCTTCTTTGTCAGCTTCCCGCCAGGCGCATATTTTCATCGTGATGAGATCGGGTTTGCTGATTTCAGTAACATTAGCGGAAGTTGAATGAGTACTTCCAAATTGGATCAAAGGACCCGTGGGGAAGCGCGGCAGGAATGTGTGCTTTTATTCCTGCATTGGAACTCGCCTTTAAAGCGGTTCCGTTTCGGCGCGCAGAAGGTTTAGATAATCCTCGTAGCTGAAAGCGCGATCCCGACGGCGGCCGGTCGTTTCAACCAGGACCCCAGCGTCAACGAGCCCTGTTACGGCTTTGGTAGCAGTTGGCTTTGTCGTCCCCAGCAACTTTACAGCTCCGGCCACGGTGATAATCGGATGAGCGGGCAATAGCTCAAACAGACGAATGCCGGCCACAGAGGTAGAGCCACCCGAAAGTACTTTGGTCCGGTCTGCACCGATCCGGGTAAAAAGCTTCTGTGTTGTCAGTACGGTTTCGTCGGCGATGACGGCCACTCCTTCCAGGAAATACTTCACCCAGCCTTCAAAATCACCATCGGTCCGAACGGCATCCAGCCGGCGGTAATACTCGGCACGGTGGCGTTTGAAATAAAGACTCAAATAGAGCAGGGGGGAATCCAAAATCCTCCAATGCTCCAGGAGCAATGTAATCAGGAGCCTGCCGATGCGGCCGTTCCCATCCAGATAAGGATGTATCGTTTCGAATTGTACATGCGACAGCCCTGCTCTAACCAATGGATGCAGGGAATCTTCACCGTGGATATATTTTCCCAGAGAGCCGAGTAAACCGCCCAACAAATAGGGGGGCGGGGGTACGAATACTGCATTGCCAGGACGAGTCCCGCCGAGCCAGTTCTGGCTCCGCCTGATTTCTCCCGGAGCCCTATCGGTACCGGGAACGTTCTTCAGTAAACGCCGATGAGCCTCATTGAGGAGTCGTATGGACAATGGCAGTCCATTTTTGCTGCGCATCTGCTTGCGCGCGTAATGAAGAGCGTCGACGTAGTTGCGGACTTGTATGACATCGCCATCGTCGATGGCGTCTTCCTTCCCGGCGGCTTCGTACATAAGCAAGTCCACCAGGGTTGATTGCGTACCCTCTATCTGGGAAGAAACCACAGCTTCTTTGCGAACAAAAGAATAGAGAAGCCAATCCAGAGACGGGACCATCGACCCTGCAACCTTCAACCTGGAAATACCCGCTTCAGCACACTGCAATAATCCCGAGAGTTCAGCGTTCATATCGAGGGGAGGATTGCCTGGAGGAAGTGGCGCCGGCACAAAGGCATTTACAGTTTCACCCGCAGTGCTGGTTTGCTCATAGGTCCCGACGACTCTTGCCATAATGGCCTCCTGGGAAAGGTCACTTTACTAAGGTTGACTTACTGGGAAAGGATTCTTTACTAATAAGCGATAAAAGTAAAGCATTCTTTACTAGCGACGCCTGCCTTGATTTCGTTTTCAATGTCGGTCAAACCGATTTCCCGCCTAAATTGCAGAATTGTTGAGGATAGGTCCTTCATAAATGGAAAACTATTTCCACCATATTTCCGTTTCAGTCCTGCGCGCCTCAACTGGAGGGAATTTTGTGAAAATATGTTTCCGCTTTTTTCCCACTCGTCCAGCGCAAGCAGGTTTCCGCAGTTTGACGGAGGCGATCGATACCACGACGCCGGCAGGAAGGATGATGATGTAGATGGTTGGAGCATTTGCAGAATTTGAGCGGGCAATGCTACGCGAACGAACGAAAGCGGGTTTGGAGGCTGCGCGTCGAGAAGGACGCGTAGGTGGACGACGATTTAAGTTGACCCATCAGCAGCAATCTGAAATTAGGCCAATGATTCTGAAAGGGAACAAAACGGCAGCGGATGCAGCACGACTGTTTAAAGTCCACCCTGCCACTGTTTTACGGCTATTGGCTCGTTTCTGCTCCGAAAATAGCGGCCGCGATGGATCAATTACACCATTCGTTCACCCAACTGAGCGTCGGCGAAGCCGATTTTCATGCACTTGGGTGCGCCCCGGGCGCATGGAGGACTGTCGCGAAACAGGTTTTTTGAGCAAGCCCCGCAAGGGGCGATCAGAAAATAGCCAGGGGTGAGCGGAGCGAACCCCTGGTGAGAATCGGCAAGAGGAGAGCCCTGGAAGGGCGTGATAACATATAGTCTTTCGCCCTTCCCAGGGCTCTTTTCTTCGCCATAGGAACCAGGGATTCGCTCCGCTCATCCCTGGCTATTTTCTTTCCGCCCCTACCGGGGCTTGGTGCCAACCTCGTCCTTGCAGGGGCACTTCATGAGCCACAAGTTGAATGCTTTCAATGAGCCCTCTGCTTCCAATGGGCCAATTTGGACAGCACTGACCTGCAAATAGCCCCAAAGCATCGAAGATTGCACATTATATGTTATCCGCAACGGTTCGATGCGTGAAACCAGGCGCACCGGAGCTCGGATAGACGGCCCTTAAGCTGGAGCGGCAGCCAATCCGTTATATCCTTAGCGCGAGAGGAGACACCCCACCAGTATTTCCCTTTCTCCCACCAGCCCTGGCCGCATATAATGTCCCCAGAGTTTCCAACGCACAGCCAGGCAGCAGGTAGGTCTTTCTTTCGGCAGAGGGACACATGCCCGAAATCGGTCAAAGCCTTTCGCACTACAGCATTGTGGAAAAAATCGGCAAAGGCGGCATGGGCGAGGTTTACCGGGCGAAAGATAGCAGGCTCGGCCGGGACGTGGCGATCAAGGTGCTGCCGGAAGAGTTTGCCAAGGACGCCGACCGTGTCGCTCGGTTCCAGCGTGAAGCGAAACTCCTTGCCTCCCTGAATCACCCGAACATCGCCGCCATCTATGGCTTGGAGGAATCCGGCAGAACCAACTTCCTCATCCTTGAATTGGTTGAAGGCGATACGCTTGCGGATCGGATAAAAGCGGGTCCGGTCCCCGTTGAAGAATCCCTGAAACTCGCGTTGCAGATCGCGGAGGCTCTCGAAGCTGCGCACGAAAAGGGAGTGATCCACCGCGACCTCAAGCCTGCCAATATCAAAGTCACGCCTGAAGGAAAAGTGAAGGTGTTGGACTTTGGATTGGCGAAGGCATTTACTGGGGAACAAGTGGAGCTGAATCTATCCAATTCCCCTACGCTGAGCGACATGGCCACCATGCAAGGCGTAATTCTTGGCACGGCGGCCTATATGTCCCCAGAACAGGCCAGAGGGAAGTCCGTGGACAAGCGGACGGACATCTGGGCGTTTGGCTGTGTTTTGTTCGAGATGGTGACAGGACGTGCGGCGTTCTCGGGCAAGGATGTGACCGACACTCTTGCAGCAGTCATCCGTTCAGAACCGGAGTGGAACAGCCTTCCGGCGAATCTGCACGGCCGTTTGCGGGAAGTATTGGAACGCTGCCTAAAGAAAGAATTAAGGGACCGATATCATGACATCTCAGACGTTCGGATAGACGCTCAGAAGGTTTTGGCTGATCCTAGCGGCGTATTCGCACAGCCCTTAGGAATGGCAGAAACGCGGAGAAGATCCCATTCAATGCTAGGAATTGCTGCCGCAGTTGCCATTGCATCGATCCTCGTGGGATTGGTTATCTGGAACAGGAGAGCACCCGAATCACGGCAGGTTATCCGTTTCGACCACGAACTGCCGGATGGCCAGCAACTCACCGGTCGGCCTCTTGCCGTGTCGCCGGACGGCATGCAATTCGTTTACAGTACATCAAAGGGACTGTTCCTACGTTCGGTAAACGAATTAACCTCCAGGCCTATTGCCGGAAGCGAGGGAGATACAAGGCAGCCGTTCTTCTCCCCCGACGGCAAATGGATCGGATACTTCTCTGTCGATGATCGGCAATTGAAAAAAATATCGATCAATGGGGGCGCTCCGGTTTCATTGTGTGACGTTGGCGGGGTGGGAATGGCAGGCGCGAGTTGGGGTGCGGATGACATGATTGTATTTGGCGCGATTCCAAACGGCATTATGCGAATTCCCGCCGGCGGTGGGACACCGGAGTCACTTGTCAAAACAGGATCCGATAATCTTGTGTCTCCGCAAATTTTGCAGGATGGGAAATCGCTGCTGTACACCGCATATAATGTTGGCTTTCAGAAACCAAGAATAATGGTTCGGCAGCTAAAATCAGGAGGGCAGAAAGAGCTGTTGCCGGGCGAGGTTGTCCAATATCTTCCAAATGGATACCTCATTTATCAGCCGCCCGATATCACCACTGTTTATGCCATTCCCTTTAATCTTGACAGACTAGGGGTCGCAGGCGAACCGGTTCCTCTGCTTGATGATGTATCCTTTGCCGACATTTCCGAATCGGGAACGCTTGTTTATATCCCGACGCCGCCTCGAACCGGAGCAGGGCCAGCGGGAAGGCGAACTCTGGTATGGGTTGATAAAGAAGGAAAGGAAGAATCCCTCGGAACACCGCCGAATTTTTATGCATATCCCAAGATTTCGCCCGATGGGAAGCGGGTGGCTGTCTCGGTCGGGAATACTCCTAATGAGGATATTTGGATCTGGGACACTGCACGCAAGAATCTTACAAAGCTGACCTTTGAAAAAACTCGGGAGATGTTGCCCATTTGGAGCCCGGACGGCAAATGGATTGCCTATTGGGCCGATACTGCTGGAGCAAGTCCCAACGGCGTGTTTCTGAAAGCCGCCGACGGCACTGGGGAGGCCGAGAAAGTCATTTCTGCACCCGACGGGCAGTTGCACCCATTCTCATGGGCAAACGACGGAAAAACCCTGCTGATGCAGGAAGTGGTCACGTGGACGAATTTGGATATTAGTATGCTATCAATGGAAAAGGATCACTGGAAAAAGCCGCTCCTGCAATCAGAGTATGGAGAGACTCAGCCTAAAATCTCACCTAATAGCCGATGGATAGCCTATACATCCAACGAGTCCGGCCGGAATGAGATCTATGTGCGTCCATTTCCGGATGTGACCGGCGGAAAATGGTCGGCCTCCACTCAAGGCGGGACCAGCCCGCTATGGTCGCCGGATGGGCGGCAATTATTTTATTTAAGTGAAGATAATCACATAATGGCAGTGGTGGTGGAAACCGAGCCTACCCTCGGCTTCCAGACTCCCAAAATGCTTTTTAAGAACGAGAATCTTGGCTATGGCCTATATACAGGAACCCCTTGGGACATTCATCCGGATGGCAAACGATTCCTGATGATAAAACAGCCTAGGGCTGCCTCCTCTGCGGAGGAAGTTGTACGACCAAGGATCACCATCGTCCTCAACTGGTTTGAAGAACTGAAGCAACGGGTCCCGGTCAAGTAAGGGGAAGTCATAGATCCCGCAGTGGCGTTCTCGTAGCAACCAAGATTTCCCAAAGCATTAAAGCAACACCCTGAGTGGCACCAGCATCCCAAAAGCTTAGGAATATTCCTGGAACGACGAAGTGCTGGCGCTGAACCAGTTCGCAGGCGTTCTAACCAGCGCTGTCAGGGCCATTGCTTCCGGGATGGCCACTCAGGACTGGGGGCGGCATGAAATTCTATACGGACTGGCGGGACACACCGGTGATTGGCGACGCGAGCAGAGCGACTGGCAGGCGTGGCGGCTCGAGCAGCCGCTGATTGCGTTCACTACTGCGAGCCATGAGGGCGCGCTCGGCAAAAGCTTCTCGCTTCTGAATCTTAGCAGCCCTCGCGTGCGCGTTCTGGCGATCAAAAAGGCTGAAGGAAGCGACGATATTATTGTCCGTTTGGTCGAACCTGATGGCAGGCATCAGCAGAACTTGCGCCTCGCCTTTGCAGCGCCCATAGGATCTGCGCGCGAAGTGAACGGCCAGGAACAGCCGTTGGGCACAGCATCGGTGGATAGCGGCGAGCTGATTTTGAGCTTCACGCCTTATCAGGTGCGCACATTCGCCGTCAAATTGGCGAGGACGGATGCAAAACTCACGATGCCGCACTTTCAGCCGGTCGTCTTGGCTTGCGACCAGGCCACTGCCGGCCTTGACGCTACAAAATCAAATGGCGGTTTTGACGATGCTGGCCGCACTTTTCCGGCCGAGATGCTTCCATCCGATCTGGTATTCGGCGGAATCCGCTTCCGGCTTGCGCCCGCTTTGGAACGCAATGCCGTCGTCGCGCGCGGGCAGATCATCGCGTTGCCCGACGGGAAATTCACGCGCCTGTTTTTGCTGGCCGCCGCCGACGGGGATCAGAAAGGCGTTTTTTACACAGGCGAGAAAACATTTGAGTTGACAGTACAGGATTGGAGCGGCTACATCGGTCAGTGGGACAAGCGTGTTATGAAAGAGGCGAAATACACTTTTCCATACGAACAGCCGGGATTCAAACTGACTGTCCAGGAGTACGAAAGCCTCACACCGGGTTATATCAAACGTACCCCGGTGGCATGGTTCGCATCCCATCGGCATACGTCGGACGGCGCGAACGAAGCGTATGCCTACTCGTATTTGTTTGCCTATGAGCTGGACCTGATGGCAGGCGTAAAGACGCTCAGGCTGCCGAATAACGAAAAGATCCGTGTGCTGGCCGTTACGGTATCCGGCGAACTCGCCCAGGCATTCCCGGCGCAGCCGCTCTACGATACGCTCGACAGAACAGGCAAAAATTAAAATCATGGACTAGCCTGCTGGGTCTTCGGGATATTCAAAGGAATTCCACGTTAAAACGAGGCTTCGGTATTACAATCCTAATTCTAGCCCGAGTTTACCACCTGTAGGCGGCAAAATTCCATTTTGATCAGTATTGAAGCGGCTGCGAGTGATCCCGAAACGTATGACCTAATTTGAGACGTACCGAGCCAGATCGAGGGCTTTCAGAATGGCGGCTTGTTCCGCGTCCTGTTGTGACAGGTCGACTTGCATGCGCGGTTCCGCACCCTTTGGGGTTGGATATAGATTCACCACTTCATTGATGTCTTTCAGCCGTTCCATCATGCGCGCAATGCTCATGCGGATCCCAGCTTGTGCGAGCTTGCGGCATAGCAGGCTCGTTATCATTAAAGCCAGCACGCAATAAAAAGCATGGACTCGGAGCTTTTGATCGGTCCAATGATGCGTGGGACGGAAGGCAAGGAACCGGGGATCTTTCATGCGGCGGAATGCTGCTTCCACGTGAGATTGGCTCCGATAGGCCAACACGATCTGTTCGTCGGTCCATTCTTCCCGATCCGTGAACAGGATTGTTTTGCCCAGAAGGGTTCGATCCAATCGATCCCATTCTCGATCTCTGAAAGCCCATCGGAGCCGAGGGATCTGATCCTTGCCCAGGATCACTTTGGCAGAAAAGAGTTGGGTCATGTGGCGGCCTGCAAGAATACTTTGAACGCGGTTGCGGCTTCCCTGCAGCGTGGGTTTCTTCCCTCGGGAGTTCGGACCGCTATGGCGTTGGAGAGACAGCTGCAGTTGCTGCAGTTTGCGCCGGCGTTTTGCGATTTCGCGCCTCAGAGTCTTGACCTGTGCCCGGTAAAGCTCGCGGTTGTATGTGACCAAGACGGTACGCCGGATCCCAAAGACCTCTTTTTGCGTTCGGTAGCTCCAGACGGAAGGCAGCAGGCTTTTGTCCAATCGATGCATCTCGTCTCGAGAGATGCGCAGGAGTTGCGGATGCTGGCTGGGAACCAGAGATCCGACGAAGTGGTAGGGCCCGGCGTTGACGGCATCCAGGTTCTCCTTGGAGTTATTCCCCTTGTCGAAGACGAGCGTAATGTCACAGACACCCTCGGACAGCTTCCGGCAGCGGTCAGCCAAATCCTCGGCTACGCTGGAGAATGTCACCGAGTCGTGCTGGTTGCCCGCGTAAGTGCAATGAAACAGAGGGACGTCGCCGTCGGAGGTGACCAAAAGGGCCAAGCCGATAATGCGCAAATTGTCCCGCCCTTCTTTACCATGGCCGCGCTGCGGCAGTTTCGCCCGATCGTTGAAGCTGTCGATAAAGGTGAAAAAGTTGGTGGCATCAAAAAGCAGGCATTTCAGGTCCAGGCCGAATCGGGATACCGCGACTGCGGAGATATCCGCCTCGATCTTGCCGATTTCCGGTTGATTGACCCGATTCATATTGTCCCAGAAGCGCTGGCTGGAAAGCTGGGAACTCTTGATGCCAAGCAGGCGGGGAAGTACGGTTTTGTCATACCATTCGCCGGTTTTCGCCTTGCTGCAGGGCGCCATGCAACGGTTGAGGCAAGCAACCAGCAGATACTCGCCGACCGAAGGCCCCTGGTTCCCCTCCTTGGGGACGTGACGGTCAATAATGGAAACGACCTCCAGTTTTTGGGCCATATCGAAGGTTGCGGCGGAAGCGCCAAATTCCCGGACGATGATTTCCTGGGGTCTGGGGTTGGTGAGCCTCAGGGTCAGCTGTTGGGGCGTGCCGATATATTCCTGCCAGACGATTTTGGGCTTGCCGCCCACACGGCGGCACTCCCGCAGGTAGTAGTAGGGCCTTCCCTTGATGAACTTCTTGGTCAAGCTTGCCATGGTTAGGTCATACAATATTTTACTCGTGATGTCAAGATATTGTTGTGCAGATTGCCTGAAGGCCCAATATATAGTATCAAAGAAATGCGGATGTCTTGATAAATTAGGCATTACAGAAAGATATTCTTAGGAAATAGTTCAGTGCTTTGCGACAATATTACTGCGTGGCTGGCGGCAATGCCAGGCGGTCGTCGTGGAGGTATAAATGGATTATAGTTAGGTCATACATAATATGTTGCTTGCAGGGGCTTCAATGCTGATCAAAATGGAATTTTGCCGCCTACGGGTGGTAAACTCGGGCTAGGCAAAGGATAGCCGGAATAAGCTGCCTAATTGATTCCGGGCCCTCCCTGCAAGAAGCCGCGAAGATCGGTTGCATTGGGGGATTTCATCAGCAACTCCTGTTTGTTTCGCCATCCTGCAATAATCAAGACCGTATTGCTGCCTGCCCGCTTTGTGGATTTTTGAAAGGAATACTATGAATAAACGGCGTCCAGCTGCTTCAGAGTACAACCCCCGCTACAGCAGATACATCGACCTTGTGCCTGAAGCTGACCTGCCAAAGGCTTTGGCTAAGCAGATTGAAGAGACAGGGGCCCTCTTCGGCGCAATCAGTGAGGCTACGGCGGACACCCGCTATGCGCCCGGAAAGTGGACAATCCGGCAAGTCGTGGGCCACATTGTGGATACGGAACGCATTTTGGGCTACCGGCTGCTCTGTTTTGCCCGGGGCGATGAAGCAATATTGCAGCTCGCAGATCAAGAGCTGTACGTCAGAAACGGTGGTTTTGGCCGATATAGCATTGGAGAGCTATTGGACGAGTTCTCGCTGATCCGCCGATCTCATGTATCAATGCTCCGGCATCTCCCTCCAGAGGCGTGGGACAGGGCAGGGAAAGTCTCCGATTTCTTATTTTCAGTCCGTGCTCTGGGATACATGATGCTGGGCCACGAACGGTATCACCTTGGCATTATTCAGAGGCAATATCTGAAAGGCGCTCAATCCTGATAGTCAAACTTGGCGAAAGCTCATTCTCTTGATTAGTGGCGCTTACTCACTTTTCCCGGGCGACATTGCCTGCATTTGGCTTCATAGAGCACCTCCAAAGAACGACCGACTATCTGATCGGTTGCACAAATTCATCCCACTGAACACTTGCGCGGTATCGGCAAGCGCCGATTATCTTCGGTATTTCAGCGATGTCTGAACCTGCTGCATGTTTGTGGCTAACAATCGATATTATGTACAGACCACGTGTCGACGGTTTATGTGCCGGAGGCGAAACCACGCAAGCGCTTTCCGAGAAGATTTCCCAATGTCATGGCATCTGTAAGCTTGGCCGGCTGCTTCGATAGACTCGGTGTGATTTCCGGAGTTATTTTTGTTCCAGGTCCGAAGAACATCTGAATCGCCCCGACTTTGCAGGTCTCGCCGTATCCACAGACAAAGCACGATGCCGGACCTTGAGCCGATACTGTGCCAATGCATTCAATCTGGTTGTACTGGAAAAATGTCTTGATGTTTTCTACAACCAGGTCCCCTGAGCTACCTCCTATCCCCACGGCAACACCGAGTTTTCCAGCCACCGCCTTGCCTTCCTGATGGCGGAATTGATAGAAACGTTCCAGGAAGCAGTGTGTCAAACCGTTGAGCATAGAAAAATAATTTGCGCCGCCGATAACATATGCGTTTGCCTCGACGATCTTTTGCCGCAGTTCCTGTATATCATCCTTTACCTTGCAGATGTTGTCCTGAACGCATCCAAGACATGCGATGCAGGGACCGATTCGCTTGCCCGCCAAGGAGACGAACTCAGTTTCCAGACCGACACCGGCCAACACTGCTTGTACCAGTTGATCGGTCGATTGATCTTTTCGGGGACTTCCAGAAATTCCCAGTACCTTCATTCCTTCCTCCTCAAACTATGCTTTTGAAAAAGACAGATTCGATAAAATTTTATGCATTGATTTAGTGTTCGGACATGCACCAATCCCAGGTCTTTTGAACATCCACGAGAACCTGCTCGTCGGTACGGAAATCCTGCGGGCCGCAATTGTCATAATGGATCATTCCCGCAAGGTTTCTTAATTTCTTCGGATTCGGCGGAGCGGCAGGGTAGCTAAGGACCATCATGTCATAGATGGACAAGGCTTCCGGAAAGCCAATGATATTTCTGATCTCTAGTTCTGCCTCAGGGCGTGACGCGGCCGTATACCATTGTGAGGCCAAACCCAGAGACGTTGCTGCAAGGTGCAGATATAGAAATGCGCTGGCCATGCTGGAGGTATAGACGCTCGAGACCATCGGATTAATCTCTTTCGGATGGCCGGGCAATCCTGCTTTGGCCCTCCAGTCGGTTAAAGCGATGATGAATACCGGCGCATCCCGGAAGCTTGATCGCGAAATATTGATACTTGGTCCTGAGGATTCGGGTTTCGCAATTGGTGGGGCGTATTTATCGAGAGCCTTAATTATAGCTTCCTTCACCTCTTTCTTTTTCACAACCACGAACTCCCAGGGTTGCGTGTGAAACCCGGAAGGCGCCCAGCGCGCGACTTCGATTATCTTCTCAATGCACCCTTCCGGCACAGGATCTGGTTTGAATCTGCGAACCGTTCGACGCTGTTTCACGAGGTTCAACAGGCGATCATAGTTCTCCTGCGGCATCGGTCATTCCTCCATCTCCATTGTCAATACTCAAACTGAATTGGGCTGTGTTCTGGATGCGCCAGCCATTCAGACGAGCAACCAGCTCAAAACGCTTGCGGGCATTAGCGCTAAGCCTTAAGTGCCGCCAGGATCTGTTGGCTTCCAGGCCGCACCCTGTAATTGACATTATCATTTGGTACCGGCTAAAGAGAGAGAAAGTCATTTTCCCTTTCACCGGGAATTTTGAGTATTCCATCTCCGGCCTCATCCTCAAGATCCCACCACCATTTTTTAAAACGGTCCGGACGTCCATAGCCCAAAGCATCATCAAGCCAGACGGCAAGAGTGCGCGCAAGAGAAGAGCGCCGAACCGTCCATCCGGCCGCTCGATGCAGAGGTGTATAGGGTTTGTTCCAGGGACACACAATCATACAGGTGCCGCAGCTGGCTCCTCTCTGATTTCCTACCCGCATGGATGTACATTTCCTCATGTCCGATGGCCAGCGTTGGTAGCCGTTAAACATGACTTTATTCCCATCGGTCAGTGCCCCGGAGGGACAGTGGCGCGCGCATTTTTTGCATTTCGAGCAAAAGTCCTGGAGCCCGAAATCGATTGGCCGATCGCAAAGCATGGGCAAATTCGTAGTTACAATAGAAGCCTTGAACCTTGGACCCATAAATGGATGGACAACACATTCGCTCATCCGGCTGACCTCACCAAGCCCGGCCCACAAAAGAATGGGCGGCACAATAACTTGATAGCTCAGTGCATGATGAGCCCGCGCCGGATAACCAAGTCTTCGAATGTAGTCGGCGAGAATGCAGGCAATGAAACCTGAAGCGGAATATGCAACGAAACTCATGGAATTGCTGACCCAATCATTGCCGGAGGTTGCTTGGGCAGTTCTCGAATCCTGATCCACCAGAATCGCTATGGCAAACTGGTGATTGAGCTCTATTGGTTCCCCTGTGGCTGCAGAATGGGAATAGATCGCATAGGGAGGCAGTTTGCAGATGCCAACCGCATCAGCCCGCAGGAAATAAGCGGTCTCCTTAATGTGACGTGCAATAAGCGCGGGATCCGACGTGATTGGCGCCTTTTGGTCGGCGATAGCACCATCTACTGTTTTCCGCAGAGTGTTCTGGATGGATACAAGAGCTGCCGAAAGAGGGTGTTTTGTCGCAAATCTTTTCCTTTCCTTCTGGATGAAAGGTCCAAAGTCTCCGTTCAGCGCCCGGTTAAATCCATGCGCGTTTTCACGGGTTTTATGGATTTGATCTTCATAAATATCAGTGGTTGGACGATCAGCTCTTTTGATTGCATACATTGGAAATGGTTCCCAGTCACGCTTGTGGTAGCCGCTCATTTTGCCTCCACAGTCTTCCTCTATCTTTCCTAGGGGTCTTCCGCTCTCGAGCCATCTTATACCACTGTACGGTCAATCTGCTTGGAGAAAGGCCCTCATGCCCCTATCTGGCTTCTTTTTAGTATTTATGCAACGATGCGGCGATTATATGGAAATATGCGTTGACATTACGATTACGATACGGTCACGGGATTTCTTCAGTGATGTCTTTCGACGCATTTCTTTTGTGTGAAGACGGGTTGTGGGCAATCATCCGATAAAAAACGGGCACTCTAGCAGGATTTACTCATCGTGGCGGGAGGGAGCGGCTATGAGGCAGTCGCCGAACGATAAACGAAGAGCATATAAGATTCAAATTCGGCGACAGAGTACTGCTGTAAAATGTTACCCATGTGTCCGGAATAGACCTTGGAAGGTTGGTAGCGACGGGTGGAATCGAACCACCGACCTTGGGGTTATGAATCCCACGCTCTAACCGACTGAGCTACGTCGCCACTGGTTCATGCAGATGTATTCAACAGGCCACTAATTTTGCGGTCTTCCGGGCTTTATTTCAAGGGCAAAACGTCTGCAGCCGGCCCAAACGCCTTTCAGATTTTTCCGCGGCGCGTCAGCGAGCGCAACCGCCCGTAAAACTGGCCGGTCTGAGGAAACAATTTTCGATACGCATCCACCACCTCGGGGAGGCGGCTGCATTTGTCGGCGGCTGCTTCCATCGCCGCCAGATACTTGATGTTGGATTTATTGGCTCCCAGATGCGCAAGAAAAAGCGTGCATGCCAGGTCGTAAGCCCGGGCCTGATAACAAACCCATGCGACGCGCACGCCCGTTCTGGCATCCATGGAGCGAATTCGCTCCATGATTTCCTCGCGCGCCTTCGGGCTTTGGCCGGTCTCGAATAGCCTCTGGACAAACTCCGGGAAAAGCGCGGCAGGCACTTCTTCTCCCAGGCCTGCAAGAGCGCCCATTTCGCTCACAAGCTCCTCCGGCTCCAGCCTCTTGGCCCGTATCCGCGAGCGTTGCTCCTCCGCATAGCTGTTGCCCGGATTCCCGGCGAGAAATTCATCCAGCGCTTTCAAAGCTGCTTCCAGGTCGTTCTTTCTCTCATAAAGCCAGGCAAGATCCAGCAAGGCGTGCCGATTGTGTTCTTTCACCAGGTGCAACAGGGATTCAGCTTCGTCGTACTTGCCCTCCTGAGTCAGCGTTTTGCCCAGCCACTGCTGCGTCTGAGGGCCGGCATAAAGCCGCAGACTCTCTCGGAAGCGGCCTTCCGCTTCTTCGTAGCGTTTCCGTCGATACGCCAGCTTGCCTGCCAAAAACATGATTCGCGCCGAATCGGGAAACAGCCGGCAAAGCTGCCCCGCAAGCGCATCGGCTTCCGCGAAACGCTCCGAATTCAGGTAAAACTCCAGCTCTAATCCGCGTGTGGCCGCGCTGAGCGGGTCCTCCTTTTTCAGGCGCGCCAGTATCGATTCGGCTTCCTTCAGATCCCCGCCGGCCAGGGCCTGCTTCATGTTGCGCTGAAGCGTATCTACCACCGCTTTGACCACGCCCGACCCCCGATTGCAGGTATTTTGCCATACAATAGGAGGACAGGCTACGCAATCCCCCGGTTGTGATACGATAGGGAAACTGGCTTAGGGGATGTATCCATTGAAAATCCGTGACCATGTCGAGGTTGCCGCCCAGCCCACCGTCGTCAGGCTCGATCATCTGCAGTCCGCAGATACCGGTTGGATCAGCTCCAGCTATTACGTAACCGAGGAGACCGGCCGGCATTTCAAAGCCCTTAGAGCGCTGCTTGCCAAAGAAACAGGCTGCGGCGCGTTTTTGATCGGCCACTACGGCTCGGGGAAATCCCATTTCCTGGCATATCTGACCCAGCAGGTTCGCGAGGGCGCCTTCGGCAACAGAGGCTTGACCGTTCTGCCGGTATCGCTCCTGAATTTCAAAGCCTCCCAATCCCTCGAATCCATACTGGATGAAACGTTGTCCCTTTCGCCGGATCCGGGCGATCGCAGGAAGAAATGGCTTCGACTGGAGAATCAATATCCCAGAGGAGTGGTCCTGATCCTGGACGAACTCTCCGAATTCCTGCGCTCCAAACCCACCGCCCAGAGCTTCAACGAGGATCTTCGGTATTTGCAGTTCATGGGCGAGTGGGCCCAGGACCATCCGCTGTGGATTCTCGCAGCCATGCAGGAGCAGATCGAGCATACCGGAGAGATCGAGTACGATCTGTTCCGGAAAATCAAAGACCGGTACCCCGTACGGTTCCTGCTCACTCCCGCGCACGTCAAAGACCTGATCGCCGAACGCATTCTGAGGAAAAAGCCCTCATACCTTCAGGCTGTGGAAAAGCTGGCTGCGGAACTCGGCGAGGTGTACCCGAAGAAGTCCCTGGATTACGGCCTCTTCTGCGAGATCTACCCTATTCACCCGGCCACGCTCGAGCTGCTGGAGGAAGTCCGGGACCGTTTTTCGCAAGCTCGCGGGATTGTCGATTTCGCCCTGACCCAGCTCCTCGGGAACGAGGCGCGCAGCATACCCCCATTTCTTGATCAGCCCTGGGGCCACCTCATCACTCCCGACGCCATCGTCGATCATTTTGCCGACCTTTTCGAGGTGCAGCCGGAATTTCTGGCAATTGCCCAGAAGGTTCTTCCGTACTTCCGAAAACACATGCCCGAGCTGTTTCCGAACAAGCAGAGGCAGGAACTCTCATGGCGCCTGCTCAAGCTGCTGATCCTCGTTCACCTTTCTCCCCGGCGCACGTCGCTCGGCGCGGACGAGGCCGCCCAGTGGCTGCTCTTCAAAGTGTCCAGCGTCGACCCCGCGCGCAACCGCGAAATCATAGGCAAAGTTTTGGATGCCATGTGCTCGCAGGGCGCCTTCATCAAGTCCAGGGATTCCCGCTATCGCCTGGATTTGGAGGACGACAGCAAAGAGCACCTCGAGCAGCTGCTTTCCAGGACCGTCGACGAGCTGAAGGACCGCGGCAGCTTCGTTTTTGAAAATTTGATTTCACTGCTCGAGCAATCCGACTTCAACCCTTTCACGCTGCCCAGGGAACGGTGGCTCATCCGCAAGGTGCGCTGGCATTTCCATGACTGGGACCTGAGGGTTTATCTTGGAGAGGGCATTCCGAACGAGCCGGCGGAAGGGCTGGCGCTCCAGATCGGCCTTCCGTGGGGAGCGCCCGCTGCTGGTACACACTGTTACAAAATCCTTCCGAGACCGATCGAGCTTAACCCGGAGATCCTGGAGCTGTCGGCCCTCCTGGACCTGAAGGAGCGTCCGCTGCCCGCCCGCGTTTTGACCCGCGTCACGGAGCGCATCGCTTCAAGAAGCTCTTGGTTTCACTCCCTGGTTCGCGACGCCTACAACAACGCCGGCTTTTACGATCCGTCGGATACGAAAGTCATCCCGCCGCTCCATTCCATGCAGGGCAACCATGCGGCATGGCTCAATACCTGCGGAGAGTGGATCCTGCGCCAGATATACCCGCTCTTCGAACAGTTCGCCCCCGTCCACGGCCCGCTTCCCAAGGAGGCATACCGTCAGTTCATGAAGTTCGCCTCCGAACAAGATCTTGGCGCCGAGGCGGCTCCGGATTATGTAAAGCTGATCCGCGAAGCCTATCTGGTTCCCATGGGACTCATGCAGCGAAGGGGATCCGAATACCACGTGAACCAGAAGCTTGATAATCACGACCTGGTCCGTTTGCTTACGCCGCTTCTGGACCATCAGCCCACTCCCGAACGTGTCTACCAGCACCTCAGCGCCCCGGTCTACGGACTCACGCCCGATCAGATCCACCTCCTGCTGATCCTGCTTCTGATCCAGGGGGAGATCGATATCGTCAAGGGAGAGCACTCGTACCGCGAGACCTACGAGACCCTGATTTTTCCCTTGCAGTACGACAAAATTCTCCCCGGGCGCGCACTGAATTTATCCCAGCTGCGCGATCTGCAGTCTCTGTGCGAGGGATTCCGCATCCCGGTCCCCCGCCAGTGGAGCGTCCTGGCGCAAAAAAGAGCCCTGGAGCAGCTGCGCAGGATTGGCGCCAAAAACCGCGACCAGCTGGGCGATTTTGCCGCAGGGCTGAGAACACAGGGCGAGGCGGAAGAGCTGGTCGCCCAGATAGAAAAGCTGATTTCGCAGTGGCTGGCCCTGGAGAAAGGGGAACACGAGCTTCAGGGATTCCAGCATTTTCTTTTTGAGATCGGCTCGCCGGCCCGCTTTATTGCCGAAGCCAACGAGCTGGCGTCGATGCCCGCCCGGTTCGAGAGGCTTTTGAGGGAGACCCGGCGCTACCGCCATCTTTTCGGCTATCCCGCGGTTTCGGAATGTCCCAATCCTCAAATAGCCGCCCGCGCCGAATCCCTCGGCCCGCCTCCTTCCCTGGCGCAGCCCGAAGCGCTGGAATCCTGGCTGCACAACGCTCAGACCTTTTACCAGGACTACCGGGAGTGGTACCAGGCCCAGCACGATCAAATGTGGAAACGCCTGAATGCCCATCCAATTTGGACCTATAAAATCCCTATGGTCGCGCGCAGCCGCCATCTGGGAGCCGGCGGCACTGTACGAATGCTTGAATCCGCTGTTTCCGAAGCCAGGGCCGCGCGATGCTCCGGCCTGGCGCCTCTGGATTTCCAGCCGGTCTGCCGGTGCGGGTTCGACGGAGTCAACAATCCCCTGCAGCCCATTCTGAGCCGGTTTGAAGACGCCGCCGGCAGCCTGGAAAGAGAGCTGACGCTCTTCTTTCAGCAGGACCCGGTCAAGGTCAAGGTAAAAGACTGGGAGGATCAGGGTCTGGAGATGAATACGCGGACACTCTCGTACCTTGAAGGCAAGGCCGAATATCCCGAGGTGGAAAACCTGGCCTTGTTCGACCAGCATTTTTCAGGCCTCGATCTGGTCCACCCTGTTGAAGCCAGGCCGCTAATAGACCTTCTGAACCAGCGCGTCTGGGAAAAGCCGGCCCTGATGCGGGCACTGGATCAATTCCTGGACCGCTACGGGCCCCGCATCTCTTTCCGGTTCGAGGAGACGCCCGAGCGCGAAGACCTTGCCTCCTGGTGCTGTGAACAGGCTCTGCGGCAGGGATGCCCTCTGCCCAAGGGCCTTTCTTCTGCCGAGCGTTCAATCATTCCGCGGCTGATCCAGCCGCAGTGGGTCAGCGAGCAGAGCCTGCTCAATATTGAGAACATGGAACTGGGCGAGCCGGCGATCCTTAGGATATTGGAAATGCTTCTGAGCGGGTTGCTGCGCGCGCCCGCGCCGAGGCCGTCATCCGGTGCTGTCGCCGCGGCGCTGGACCTGCTGGAGCCCAGTCAACCCGGCAGCGCGGAGGAGCTTGCCGGACTGCTTGCCTGCCTTTACGAACAATCCGGCCGTTTTCTGAAGCTTCGCCAGCAACTCTGGCTGCCCCACCTGGATAAACTGGCCACGATCAAGTTGGGAAAGGCTCCCGACGATCTTGTACACGTGCTTCAGTCGCGAATGGATTTTCAATGGATCGTGGTGGATTGTCTCGGGATCCCGCTGACCGGGACCGTCCGGTCCATCCTGCCTGATTGTTTTCCCGGCTGGAAGTTGAGTTCGGTAGAGTACGCGGCCGTTTCCCGGCAAACGTCGACCGAAGCATTCTATCTGGGACTGATCGGGGGGGATCTGACGAAGCCTTTCGAAAAGATCGATGCCGTGGACAGCCTGATCCATGAGCGCAAGCTCAGTTTTGCGGACCTGAAAAAGCTCGTTCGGGCGGAACTTGAGGTGGCCTTCCGCAAAATAATCGAGCGGCTCGATCCCGGCCGGCCGGTGCTGATCTATGGCGATCACGGATTCCGGCTCGCCTCGGACGGCTCCGGATTCACACACGGCGGTCCATCGACCGCGGAGCGGCTTACGCCCGTTTTCAGCCTGCTCCCTTAGCTTTCGGTGGAATTCCCATAAAGTCTGTTTTCGTGAGGGCGGCTCTCCGGTAGCCGGCCGGTAGGGGAATATCCAGTTATAGCTTAGTACGCCTAAGCCCACGGCCTATGGCCGTGCGACCCTAACAGGCTATGACGTTCCGGCGTGCCGTCTGTTGGGGTATGCGATCCCTGGGAGAAAAGCTCCCGGATGGGTTTGTATGTAAAGCGATAGGAATTTCGTTGCCGCGTAGCGGCAAAATGAATTTAGCCGGGCCTTTCAAGGCCCGGATTAGAATGAGGGAAGAGGATTCCGTCGCGTCAGCGACGGTTGAATTCAAGCGTCGCTGACGCGACGCATTCCTCGAATCAACCCAGAGCCGGCCTTAAAAGGCCGGCCTAAAATCAGTCGGCCGCTACGCGGCCGCCGGCTTCATCATTGCTTTGATTCTCCAGGCCCCAGCGGAACCTTCCGATATGTGATTCGCTCCGCTTTACGGTGCAGGCCAATGCCACGCTTTACAGGAGTGGTCGATTAGTCTACGCCTAAATCCAGAGCCTATGGTTGTGCGACCCTGACAGGCCAAGCCGTTCAGAAGTGCCGTCTGTTGGGGCATGCGATCCCTGGGAGAAAAGCTCCCGGATGGGTGTCTATGTCAAGCAAAAGGAATTTCGTTGCCGCGTAGCGGCAAAATGAATTTTGCCGGGCCTTTCAAGGCCCGGATCAGAATGAGGGAAGAAGATTCCGTCGCGTCAGCGACGGTTGAATTCAAGCGTCGCTGACGCGGCGCATTCCTCGAATCAACCCAGAACCGGCCTTAAAAGGCCGGCATAAAATCAATCGGCCGCTACGCGGCCGCCGGTTTCCTATTTGGTTTCTGCGAGGGACCTGTAATATTCCTCCACCAGTTTCCGATAGGCTTCCGGTGCTTCGTCATTTCCCCCAACGAAATACTCTTCGATCTGCTTTAAGCGTTCCAGGTCTCGAGCCAGATCGGATTCAACCGTGCGCAGCTGATCAATTGCCGCCTTCAGGAGAGCGATCTGTTCCGCACTGCCGTAATCGGGGTCATTCCGGCTTCTCCTCAATGCGTCGATGACCTCTTCGAGGCTTTGCATTTGAGCCGGATTGCGGTTCATCAGTCCTCTCAGATCCCTGGCGTCCGTCAATCGCTGTTCCAGCTCACGAGTCAGCTGACTGGCCGGATCGTCTCGATGTTGCCCGATTCCTGCAGGCGGGCCCGAAGCATTATCCGAGAGTTCCCGTATACTCACATCCGGATCGGCGTCGCCGCCCTGCGGATCCTGTGCATCACGCCCCCGTTCCGCCGGGGCGCCTTGTCTGTTCTGTGCCTGTTGTCCGGAGGGAGTCTGCCGGAGGCCCTGCCCCTCCCCCTGCTGTGATCCCTGCTGTGCCTGCTGCGGCATGTCGGAACGGTTTCCCCTCCCGCGCTGCATTTCACTCATGCGCCTTTGAATCGACTGGAGGCCTTCGGACAATTGCCTGACCCGATTGACGGCTTCCTCAATCTTTCCTTCCTCTGATTCCCCCAGGCGGCTCTTCGCTGCTTCCAGCTTTTGTTGAACTTCCTCCAGGCCTTCGTGAATGAAGTCCTCGCGCCGCTTCTGGCTTTCATACAATCCATTCCGGATCAGCCGGTTGCCTTCCTGTATACGATCGGATAGCCTTCTGTCCCGGATCGTTTCGGCGGCCTCTGCCAGCTCGCTGCTCGCCGGCTTCTCGGTTTTTCGCGCCTGTTTCGAAAGATCGCGTATGCGGCTTTCAAGGCTGTCGAGCCGCTCTTTGAGTTCATTTTTGCCGGATACGAGATCCTCGCTGCGCTCAATGGCCTCTTCCGGAGACTCGGGCTTAGGCATTTGCCGGGCAAGGCGATCCAGTTCCTCCTGTATCTTCTCCTGTTGTTTCACCAGCTTTCCGGATTCTTCCGCTACCCGGTCCAGGCTTTCTTTGATTGCGGCTTGCTTTCCCTGAGCCAACCTGCCGGCCGCTTCATTTAATTGCTGCAACGCGCGTTGCCCCCGCGCGCTCTGTTCGGCCCCGTTTCTGCTTTGGGAATCCTTGAGCGCCTCTTTCATTTCCTCTATCGCCTTCTGGATCCGTTTGCCGGCTTCGTCCAGTTGGCGGGAACTGCGCTCCCGCGACAGTCTCTGCAATTGCCTCCGAAGCTGCTCTGCCTGCTCCATGATCTGCTGCTGGCTCTGAGCGCTGCCCGCCCGGGAAGAGGACGGAGATCCTCCTTGCTGCGCCCTCATCCGGTTGTTCTCGTTTATTTGCTGCTGGCGTTGCGCCAATTCCTTGAGCCGCTGCAGGGCTTCATCCTCCTTCTGATCCCGCTCCTGCCGCTCTTCGCGCTGTACGGTTTCATACTGGTTCTTCAGTTTGTTCAATTCCAGCTCGAACAGATCGGCCAGGTCCTCCGCCCCGTCCTGCGAACCGCTGCCTCCGGAACTCTGCGCGGAAAAGGACACCTGAATATCCCGGAACAGGCTTTCTGCGCGCGTAAGCTGCTGCAGCGATTTCTGCTCCGGAGGCAGGGCATTATCCGGCTTCTGCGCTCCCAGGTCCGCCGCAGCCCTTTCCATCTCTTTGACGGCGTTTTTCAAATACTCCCCAAGCTTCTCGAATTCAGAGTCCGCCTGAGCGGCCTCGCGGCGTTGGAGACGGTCCACCAGTCCCTGTGTCTGGGCCTGCAGGCGGCTTTGGACAAGAGCCAGGGATTTCAGACTGTCCTGGTATTCCTTTGACTCCATCCGGTTCTTTTCGCGGATCAGTTTAAAGGTCGCGCTGATGATTTCCTTCTGCTGCCGGCTGAGTGCTTCCTGTTGCTCGCCGCCTTCGCTCCCGGGCATGGGCTGCTGCTGGCTTTGGCTGTAATTCTGTTCGAAGGGACGGATCTGAATGAAATAGATGTCGGAACTGGAAGTTGCCGGCCCGGTGACGTTATTGCGGTCCCAGGCTTTTGCGTAATAGGAAATCAAATCGCCCGGCTGCAGGCCGAGGTCTTCGAGGAAAAATGTATGAGAGGCGGTAACGGACCGCTCCTGAGGTTTTCCACGATAAAGGCTGACGATCTCCTCAGGAGAGCCGTTGACCGAAAAGCGCAGCTCCAGTTTGCCCAACCCGATATCGTCTTCCGCCCTCATCTCGGAGAACACCTCTTCCACACTGGTGGCGCGCAGGTCTCTCATGGGCCGGGTGACGGTAACTTTGGGGGCTTCATCTTCAACCGTCTCGATGTCATATTCCCGAGATGCCACATGGTCCCCGATCCGGGATTCCGTAACCTGGACCACATAGGATCCGGAATGCTGAAGAACGAAGCTTCCGGCAAAATTTCCGGCTCCGGTTGGGCTGAGATCGAGTGTCGACCGGTCATTGAACCGCAGGCGAGCGGATTGCACCGGACGGCTGAGGCGAACTCTGAGATCCAGCCTGGTTCCCTTCAACGCCTTTATGTCGCCCTCGTCCTCGGCAACCTGAGGGGACATTCCTGTATAGGCCGGGAAATTGTAGGTAAGATCGATTCTCTCCACGTCCGCTTGATCGACAACCCGCAGAGAGTAGACTTGAGAGCGTACTCCCTCTGATTCGACAAAATAGCGCTGCGAGGTCCGGACATCGACGAGGAGGTATCGAAAAGAACCGCCTCGCGGATCCGTCTCCATGGTTGTGGCATCCCACGGATCGGTTTCCGCAACCTGCCGGTACAGACGGGCATTCGCAGACTCAAAGCCTACCAGCTTCGCATCAATTAACTGATCGCTCCCCCTGACGATTTCAATATCCCCGGGTAAAACCCTTATCGCCATGGCAAAACCGTGTGATGCGCCGGTCCAGGGAGCGTACAGATTACTGAAACCCCGGGGGAAAAAGGACGGGCCCCAGGTCAAAAGAGCGAAAAGCATCAGGACAGCCCCGAAACCAAGAATTCCGAAAGCGGCCAGGCGTTGCCGGTTCAGGAATATCGAAAAATCGACGCGCGACACCTGTTTCAGCGCGTCCCGGATGAGAAGATCGATCATGCCTGAGTCCGGCGTCTTCCGGTTCCCATACTCAATGGCAGTAACGAGCCGGTCCTCCAGCTGGGGATATTTCTCTTCAATGAATTGGGCGACGGCAACGTCGTCGACGCGCACACGCATCGGCAGGTAAAGAAAGTACCAGGCGATACAAAGCATCGTGCTGCCCGTCAGGAAGCGAAAAAACCAGACGGCCGCCGGTTTGAACGCGAAGAGGTCGGCACCCCAGACGCCCAGAACGAGCATGGCGGCAGTGAAGGCCAGGGAAATCGCGATTCCCCGAACCAGGACTTGAGCGCGCCAACGTGCCCGCACCTGCCGGACTCTGGCTAAAAGGCTCTCATAGGAACTCATGGGATGCTCCGAATTACGAATTCAAGGCCGTCGCTTTCCGGACTTCGTCACTCGCTGCCTTCGGTGCTCCATTGGATAAAAGCAACTCTGATATTAAAAATAGCAGAGCCGCCCAAAGAAGGAAAACCCAGATTCGCTGGTTTCTGCCCTGTTCCTCGGCGCCGGGATGTTCGGCTTCAGAGAACACTTCACGCGTGTATGAACTCCACGCAGCCGTCATTTCCCGCGCACCGTGATGCGTCAAATCCGATTCCGCCGGCATTGTATTGACGGCCACGGCGACGTTTTTTCCCATGGCGCGGATTTCATAAAAACCGGCCTTTTCCGTTACCAGGCTTTCAGATCCGGACGACAGTTCCAAACGCTGCTTCGAAGGGTCCAGTACGGCGATGGCTTCTCCGGGATTCGGCTCCTCCTCGCCCCGGCGAAATGCTTTTTCAGACAAAACCTTTCTCGGATCGATCACATCCCCTATTTCCAGCCAGTCGCGTTGTCCCTCAAAGCTTTCCAGATAGCGCAGCATCTGCTGCCACAGGGGAGCGTACACTGCCCGCAGGGGGAGGTCGTTGCCGGTGTCGTCAGCCGAGGAGGCAAAAATCAGGACGCGCCCCTTTCCCACACCGGTTGAAACGAGAGCGGGGTCGCCGTTGTCGAAGCGCGCCAAAACCTCGGATCCGGAATCAGCGGTGATTCGGGAGTATCTATAAAAACTTGCGTTGGAGAAGTTGCCCGAATGCGGTTTGCCAAAAGGTTGAAAGATCGGGTGGTCTGTCTTTACATACGTTATCACCGCAAAATCGTCGGCCGGCCCTGCTCCCGATCGTTTTTTCCCGGACCAAGTCTCCTTTATTCTGACAGGGAGCCAGGCCCCGAATCCGAGATTAAATTCGGAAGGCTTTGTTGCATCCCCAAGTGCGACGATCATTCCCCCGCCGCTCCGGACAAAATCCTCGAGGCGCTTTCGAATGGCCGGGGCGCCCGCCGGGACGTCATTCCAGATGAGGAGCTTTCCGGGAACATCCAGCTTCTGCGGCGAAACGGTTTTGACCTGATACAGGGACAAACGATCCACGTTCAAAGCTTTGGCCAGGTAAAAGCCGGACGAACGCCGGCCGCGGGTTTCCGGGTTTTCGACCACGACTACGGGTGTCTTTCCCCGCATGTCGATTGTCATGTAAAAACGGTTGTCTCTTACAAGATAGGAATCTTCGGCTTCCAGAACCACGGAATGCTCCCCCGGACCGAGGCCCGGGACCTGGAACTCGATTTCCCCGGAGCTTCCTGCGGCGACATGAACGGATTTTTCCGAAATTGCGCGGCCATCCACTTTGCAGCCAACCCGGACATTTTCGCGGTCTCTGTCTCCAAACACCACTACGGAAGCCTTGATAAGCAAGGTTGACGCACCCGTTTGGTCCGCCCCGGTGACATGAACATTCCGGATTGCCAGGTTGCTGAATTCATCCGATCCGAGATCCACGCATTGAAGGTCTACGCCGGCCCCGAGATGCAATTCACGTTCTTCGTCGGTCCAGGCGCTTTTCTGGAAATCGGAAATCAGGTGAATGATGCGCTTTCCCGTTCCGGCCCTCAGGGCGATTTCTTCCGCCACTCTGAGCGCCTGCGCGTATCGTGTCGGCTGGTCGCCCGGCTCCAAAGCATTCCGGATCTCATTCAAAACAGTCGAACGGTCGCCGGTTAGTTCCGCTCGAATTTCGGTTCTGTCTGAAAACTCGAGGACGGCGAATTTATCCGACGCGCCCGATTTCCGCACAATGTCCGCGGCGGCGTTTTTGGCCCTGTCCCAGCGATCCTGATAACTCATGCTCATGGAGTTGTCCAGCACCAGGACGTGCGTTGCGGCGGTTCCTCCCGCGACGGCCGCGGAAGCGGGAGGCTTTTCGAGATAGGGGCGCATAAACGCCAAAACTATGCACAGAAATGCCAGGATGCGGCATAGGAGCAGGAGCAGATGACGCAGTTTTTGGTACCGGATGGTTTTTTTATCGATCTTGCGAAGAAACATCAGGGTAGGGAACTCGATTTTCCGGGCATGCTCCCGCCTTATCAGATGCAGCAGAATCGGCACCGCTGCGGCCAACCCGCCCAAAAGGAAGAATGGATTCAGAAAAGCCATACCGTCCTACCGACAGATGTCCTCAGTATAGTTGTTCCCGCCGGGCCAGATAGTTGAACAAAGCCTTGTCCAGCGGGCTGGAAGTCTCGATGAGCGCAAAATCCATGCGATCCCTGCGGCATTCCTTCTCATACTCCGAGATCTGGCCGGCAAGCACTTTTCTATATTCCTGGCGCAGATAGTCGGGGATGACATGCATTTCCGCCCGAGTTTCCATATCTACGAACCGGGCCGCATCGGAAAAATCAAACTGAATTTCGGCCGGGTCCAGTATTTGGAGGACAATCACGTCATTTCCCCGGCAGGCGAGGTGCCTCAATCCGCTCATCACCCTGCCGGGATCGTCCAGAAGGTCGGAGATGACGACAACGATACCTCGCCGCCGAAGCCTGTCCGAAACATTCACCAGTGTTTTATAGAAATCGGTGCTTTCCCCGGGGCGGGCTCTCTCAATGGCGTGCAGCACGGTATTCAAATGGCCGATGCTGGTCCGCGCCGGGACATAGTCGATGATGTCGCTGTCATAGGATATGAAGCCGACGGCATCTCTCTGTTTGAAGGCAAAATAGCCCAAAGATGCGGCCAGAAATTGTCCATACTCGAGCTTGCGGATCCCCTGGTTCCGATAGTCCATGGACCGGCTGCAATCCAGGATCAGGTGAATCGACGTGTTGGTTTCCCCTTCATATTCCTTGACAAAAAGCCGGTCGGTGCGCCCGTACACTTTCCAGTCGATTTTCCTGATGTCGTCGCCCGGGCGGTAGGTGCGGTACTCGGCAAAATTGACGCTGAATCCAAGATGGGGAGATCTGTGAAGACCCGAGATAAAGCCTTCCACGACCATGCGGGCAACCAGTTCCAGCGACGCGATACGCGTCAGCGTATGAGGATCAATGAACCGCGTGGATTGCGGGATTGCGGCGGAAAAATCAGCCATATATTCTGCACAACGCGAAATACGGATCGGGGATGACGAAAACCGAAAACTCCGACGCCCGCATTCGCGCGAAATTCATCATGATTTTAATCCCGATTGCGGCACGGGGACCGTTTCCAAAAGCCGGCGAACAATTTCATCCGTTGTGATTCGCTCGGATTCGGCGTGAAAATTGGTCAGAATCCTGTGCCGCATCACGGGGTAGGCCAGAGCCTGAACGTCCTCGATCGACATGTTAAACCGGCCATGGAGAAGCGCTCGCGCCTTGCCGGCCAGCATAAGGTACTGCGCAGCCCTCGGGCTGGCCCCCCAGCTGACATATTCGCCGACAAAATCCGGTTTTCCGTTCCGGCTTGGCCGGCTGGCCCTTACAAGGGCCACCGCGTAACGTGACACAGATTCCGGCGCAGGGACGCGGCGCACCAGTTTCTGGAACTCGATAATGTCGCGTCCCGTGACCGTCTGCTCCAGGTGAATATCCTGCGGCGTCGTGGTGGTGGTTACTACCTCGTGTTCATCTTCTTCCTTCAGGTATTCGATCACAACATTGAACATAAAACGATCCAGCTGGGCCTCGGGAAGAGGGTAGGTTCCCTCCAACTCGATCGGATTCTGCGTGGCAAGCACGAAAAATGGCCGCTCCATGGGATAAGTGACGCCCTGGATCGTTACCTGAAGTTCCTCCATAGCTTCCAGAAGCGCGGCCTGCGTTTTGGGCGGTGTCCGGTTGATTTCATCGGCAAGAAGTATATTCGTGAAAACCGGCCCCTTTACGAACACAAGCCCGCGTTTTCCCGTGGCAACGTCTTCCTGGATAATATCGGTTCCGGTAATATCGGCCGGCATCAGATCGGGGGTGAACTGGATCCTTTTGAAATTCAGGCCGAGAGCCTGCGCGAGAGTTTTGATGAGAAGGGTTTTTGCCAGGCCGGGTACTCCCGTGATCATGGCATGTGCCCCGACCATCAGGGATATCATCACCTGGTCTATAACGTCATCCTGGGCAATGATGACTTTCCGGATTTCTCTCAAGATATCGCGATGTCCGGCGTTCAGTCTTTCCACTAATTGAGAGTCGTCAACGACGTTCTGCTGTTCCATTGGGTGCGATTCCTTTCAGTTCCGGTGACGGAAGCAGGGTGCAACCTGCAGTCTGCAATCCGTAAAATCATCAATGCGTTAAAGCATACATTACATAATTAATCCCGTATTTGTAGGCTTCATTCGACTGATCGATGGGCATCATGGGATCGTTCGACCACTCCCAGTATTCGGAAATGTCGTTATTGTAATCCACTATCATCATCAGCCGTCCATTGTCGTCGCTTATGCCCAGATATTGCGGGACGAGATCTCTGGAGTAGGGCGGCTCGATCGCCAGATTGGAGATATCGTAGAAGCAGGTCCAGATCGGATGTGTGCGCGGCACCTCCTCGAGAGAACGATCGGGGAAAACCCGTTTCATCTGACTGCGGAAATTCATCAATTCGCGCTCTCCCCGGAAGTCGTCCACAATCAGGAATCCTCCTCTCAGGAGATACTCCGCCATCCTGCGCGTTTCATCGTCGGACAAGTCCATAAATCCCGCTTCACATAAGTACGCGATCGGAAACCTGAAACACTCGTCACTCTGGAACGAAATAATGTGACCGGAAGGATTTACATTCACCCTTGTCACTTCCGCCAATATCTTCATGAAATGCTCTTCCGACCGGGGCCAGTCGTGACTCCACGGCGGACCGCTGCCGCGGCCCATCCGTCCGAAAAATGAGCGCCCCAACCGGCTTTCAAAAAATACGCGCCCGAAAGTGAATTTGCTTTCATCGAGCGGGGATTCCTGTCTCTCCTGGGCTCCCAGATAAAGCAAAAACGCTGTGGACAGAGCAACCGGAAGGCCCAATTTCAGGACGGAAAGGAACGAACTTCTCTTGTGGGGCGCGCTGCCATTCATCATTCGGTCCCGTCTCCACTAAGCTTTAAAAGCAGTCTTTGCGCTTTGCCATAGGAGGGCGCAATTTCGAGGGCCCGCAAGGTCTCCTGCTTTGCCGCCTTCATGTTGCCCGATGCGAAAAAGGCCGCGGCGAGATCCAGGTGCGCTTCGGCCGGGTCCGTGGCATTGAGTGCGACCAGCGTTTGATATGCAGCGATTGCCGGCTCCCAATCCTCCATCTTGAGCAATGCTTCACCCAGCTCTTTTTGCGTCTTCATGTCATAGGGATGAATATAGATGGAGCGTTCCAGCACTCTGGCAAGGGAAGCCCAGTCTTTCCGCTTGCCGTAGATGTCTGCCGCCTTGATGAGAGGCTCCCTCGAACCGCCGTCCAGGCGGATCCATTGATCGAGCTGATCCAGCGCTTCATTTTCCCTCTTCGTCTCGAGGTACATTTGCACCAACAACTGGTACGGATTACCCCGTTGCGCGTACTGGGGGAAAAGCTTCTGGGCCTTCTTCAAATAAACTTCCGCGTCCTCGAACTCCCCCTCATTTTGAAGCCGCGCTCCCAAATGAAGGTTGGCGAAGAAATCATCGGGCGCATCCCTCAGCTTTTGCTCAAGAGAACTCTTGTCCCTGCTCCCGGTTGCCTTCCCGACAGCCCCGGTGCTTCCGGTCCCGACATCGATGCGGGATGCAATTTCCTTAACGCGTGAATCGACATACCGTGCGTAACCCTCATCCATTGCATTGGCATTTAACCCCAGAGTGCGAAGAAAAACTTCTTCGGCGGGCTTGTTCTCTGCAAAAAGCCGGAGGGACTGTTTTATGCTTTCAAAGCCATATTTCTCCTCCATCCATTCGCAGGCAAGAGACGACTGCAAATAGGCGAGCGCAATCTGTCCCGGATTTTCCGGGCGAGTGAATCCCCGGCTCAGTTCGCTCGCCTTCAGGAGCTTTCCTTCCTTGTAGGCTTTTATAAAAGATAGATCTATGCCGTCTCCCCACCCCGGCCGGGCTCTGCGCTCCTCGAAAACCGAGAGACCCTCAGTGAACCAGCGCGGAATGTTGTGGTTGGTCATCTGCAGTGTTATCACATGGGTGAATTCGTGCCAGAGAGTCGTTCCCCAATTATATGTCCCGGCTTCCCGCGCGCGGGGCGAATCCATGGCGATCACCTTCCCAAAACAGACACCCAGCGCCCCCTCCAGGCCTGTCAGCCCGAGCGTACGGACTGCAAATCCCTTGTGATCGGGAAATATTTCGACGTAAAGCGGCTCCCGGGGGCGGAATTCATACCGCCGTGTGAGTTTTGCATAGGCCTCCTCAGCCAGCCTGGAAGCATAGGATGTAAGAACAGGGTTATCTTCTCCGGCCATCCGGTAGCGGAAATGATCGCTTTCGCTTTGCACAAACGTATCCATCTGATCAAGCAGATCCAGGGAGTTGGCCGCCCAGACATTGAACGGGTCCCCCTCAAAGGCCTGTTCCATTGCTTTTCGCCCCCCGTCCAGATCTCCGATGCGCGTGAGGTTCATGCCCAGATTCACGTAAGCGGGCCAGAGTTCGGGGTCCAGAGCAATGGCTTTCCGGCTGAAACTTACGGCCTCCTGGTATTTCGTCTTCGAAACCAGGCTTTCTGCGAGCACGCGATACAACCCGCCGTACCCGGGATTGATAGTCAGTATCTTCTTCTCCGTCGCTTCGAACGCTGCGGTGTTTCCAAGAATGAAATGGTAAACGGCCAGCAGGCTGAGAGATTCCAGGTCCGCGGGATTTACATCCAGGGCGGCGTTGATCTCATTGAGCGCGGCCCCGTAGTATTCCGCATCCAGGGCCAGCTCGGCCAGCAGGTTTCGGGCAGCAACCAGGTTAGGATTGATCTTGAGCGCAGCTCTCGAATACGCTTCAACCTCGAAGTCATTCGTGTATTTTTTAGCCCGGGCCATGCCGACAAGCGCGTCCGGGTGGGATTCGTTGATCTGGAGGCAATCCTTGAACGACACCATAGCTTCCGTGGCGTTATACTTTTCCAGAAAGAGATTGCCGAAATCAACCAGCACCTCCGGCGAAATTTCCCCAAGTTTCGGATCCGTTGCATCGAGGAATATGTCTCTGGCATCGAAAACAAAGCCTCTTCGCCATGCTGCAACCGCAACATTCCCCAGAGGATCGGCTCCCTTGAACTTTTCCTTTGCGGTATTCAGCGATCAGCCCGTCCCACAGCCCGCGCGCCTCGTCTTTCCGTCCGGATTCCTCGATCAGTTCCGCGAGAGTCCGCATGGCGTCCATGCGTAGCGCGGATTGATTTGAAGCAAGGGACAAGGACCTCTTCAGAAATGATTCGGCTTTGGCGTAATCCCCGATCGCCCCATAGATCCGGCCTCCTTCGAGGTGCAGAGGAGCCGAATCGGCACTCGCCGGCAAAAATTCCCCTAAACGCTTTAAGGCGTCTTTATAGTTCCCCGTAATGCGCAGCACCTGCAGCAGGCCCGATTGACTTTGCTCGGGATTATGCCCCTCCTTCAGGGCCGATTCGAAGAACTGCGCGGCTTCGGCGTACTTTCCGGTTCGAAGAGCGGATCTGCCCTTCGACAAACTGTCTTCACCCGCCGCCCGCCAGGCAAACGCCAGACAGCTTGCCAGCAGAATGCATACATTCGCAGCGAGAATGATTCGACCGTTACCGGCGATTTTATTTTTGCAGCTTTGCATGGATTCGCGCCAATTTCAGCAGCAGTTCTTCCAGTTTCTTTTCATAGTCAGACTGAGGCATTTCGGCTTTGTTGTATTTTAAAGCCTCGATTTGCCTCTCCATTTCCCTGGCCTCGAGTTCGAGTTTCCGTTGTTCGGGGCCGATGTCTATTGAGGCTTCCAGCCCGGAACCGTCGTCGAAAAAGGTAATTCGGGCAAGCAGACCGTCTTCACTTTCGGGGCCCGGGCTGCTATGGCCCTCACCGTCCCCATTGTCATCCAGTATGGAGTGTTCCGTCTGCAAATGGTCCTGGTTTTTATAATGATCCTCCACTTTTTGGCTTGTGAAGAAAAAGGCCTCCACGACGGATACGCGGCCATCTTTGTTGGAATCGGCCGCATTATTCTCCAGGGACTCGACGAAATACTCGCCCATGTGGGCCAGATTATGCTCCATTCCGCTTTTTGTCGCGGTTAAGACTATTTTTCCCTTTCCGGAGAGTGCCGGCAGGCTGCCGCCGCTGCAGTTCGTCGCGTTGACCACGACAAAACGCTTTGCGGGAATTGAATAGAGGATTGAGGCAAGCTCCGGGGCAGTGGGATCGGGGCCGACAAGATTGAGTTTGTACGTTCTCCCGTCATAACTGCCATGGCCCTCGATAAAAACGAAAACCAGGTCTGCCTCCTTTGCTCGATTGGCAAGGTCCAGGCAGGCTTCTTCGAGGTTTTTGCGTGTCGACTGGCGTTGTATCAGATTTGGGTCCATTTGAGGATCGTCCAACAGCACCGTGACCTGGTCCTTCGGAAATCCAAGCGGACCAATGAGCAGGGAGTGAAGCTTTCGGATCCCTTCCAGATACCTTTTCTGCAGTTGTGGATCGTTGGCCTTTCCGGCCAGCAGTATCGCGTACCTGCCGTCGCCGCCCGCTCCGGAAACTGTCCGGGCGCACGCGGCTAAGGCCAGAATAACCGCAAAAATCACCCAACGGCGGCAGACGACTGTCGAAAGCGCTCTCCGGATTCCGGACACCTCCTGTTTGACGGCCGGCATCATCAACAATGGATTTCCTTCTGCTGAAATGCTTCCGTCTGCTTTTGAACTGTGACCGGTATGGGATGAAATCATGGCAGACCCTTGCGTTTTCGGAAGAACCATTCGGTTGAGATCAAGCCGATCAAAAGCAGGAATAGAAAGGGCATGTCCCATAAATCCTTTTCTTCCAGCCGAAATGCCCCCTTATCCGTATATGAAATATCCTCGGCCAGGGTATTCAAATTGCTGCTCGAATAGTAGCGGCCCCCGGTCTCAGAGGCCAGGCGGCGGAGAAGGTCCGAGTTAAGAGAAGCCCGGTGGAATTCTTCCGTTGATTCCGCGACGAGAAAATAGGTTTTTCCGCCTCCCAGGCTTTTGTTTCCCTGAAAAACTTCGCAGACGACTTCGTGAACACCCTCTTCCTGAGGCTTGAAAGCTCCGGAGTAGCGTCCGTCTTTTTCGAATTCCCATGGTGATTCCACGGGTGTGGTCTGTCCCGACGGCGCTTTAACATGAGCCGACAACTTGACATTGTTGAGCGGCTGAAAGGATTCGTCATTCGTTTCCACTTTTATTATAGCGGTATCGTCCGGGGAATAGGACTGCCTCTCCGTTGATACGGTTATGGAATCCGGGACATCGTTTACGATCCAGCGAAGCATCTGGCGCCAGAAAAGCTCGTGGAAGTTGTCCGCATGATCCTGTTCCATCCGCCAGCGCCAGCTGGAATCGGTTGTGAATGCCACCGCCATGCCTCTTCCAAACCGCTGGAAAGCCAGGATTGCCGGATTCTGGCCGCCATACTCCGGCATGCTTCCGCGCGCGAGCACGGTTGCGCCCGGTTTTGGTCCGGCGGTTGGATTGAATCCGATCAGGTCCGGGGCGCCCTCCCATCGTTTACGATTCAGATCCTGCGGCGTAGAAAGGCGGCAAATGGGATGCTGCGCTCCATAATCGCTCAGGCGAACCTTGAATTTCAGGTTCTGGAATCCCGGGACCGTCCCCGTTCCCTGTCTGAGGTAAAGCGGAAGCACATCTTCGAGCGGTGTATTGGTGTATCCACCTTGAGCATAAGAGCTTCTTCCGCCCAGCATGAGGAATCCGCCCCCCCGCCGGCTGACAAAATCTGAAACCATCCGCAGTTGATCAAACGTAAAAAAGCTTGCCTCCACGCTCCCCAGGATGATGGACTGGTACTTGAAGAGCTCTTCTTTATTAACGGGGAAACCTTTCTCGAGAGTGCTGGGGGACTCAATCCCCTGACGCAGAAATTTCCCGTCCGCCTGACGCAGCAGCGTCACCAGACGCAGATTTTTGTCCGTGGAAACCGCGCGCCGCAGGAAGCTGAACTCCCAGCGAGGCTCTCCCTCCACATAAAGGATTTTTGGCTGGGTGTCTTCAACCCTCAGCAGGACTGTTTTTTCGTTGTTTTGCAGGACGGTTTCGGAGGGAAGAGGCTCCAGGCGGAATTGAAAAATCCGCGGGCCGTCGCTCTGCTCGCTAAGGTTTACCTTGTAGGTTTTGACTTCACCGTCACCGCCCAATGCGATTTCCTGGTTTTGCAGCTGCCTGCCCTGGTCGGTTACCGTTAATTTCGCGCGCTGCCCGGCGTATCCCTCCGCGCGTATCGAAACCTCGGCTTCCACTGCCGTATGCTTTAGGACAGTCCGGGGGGCGGTGACGCTCAGGATTTCCGCATCTCTGAGAAAATGATCGGAGCCGACGCCAATGGCATAGATTGGAATTCGGCGCGCGCGAAATTTGGATATAAGCCCGTCCAGATCATTCGAGCGGTTGTCCGCGCCATCCGTTATCAAAGCAATGCCGGCGAGCGGAACAGCAGCCAGGTCGTCCGAAATCCGGTTCAGGCTTCGTTCCAGATCCGTTATATCGCCGCGCCGGGATTCACCCGGGAAGGCCTCCGCTCGTTCCGCCGAGCCGGAAAAGCGGAAATACCGAAGCTTGAATTTCGAGGCGAGCGCTTCAAGCACGCGATTGTCGGCAGGACGAAGAATATGCTTCTCTATCTGCAGGCGCGATTGTCCGTCTGCTCCGTCCTGAATTTCCATGCTTTTGCTGTAATCGTAAGCGACCGCGACATAATTCTGCTGGGGGATTACGGCATGGAGACGAAGTACCGGCTGCAGGACAATCAGCAGAATCACAAGCAATGAAGAGGCTCTGAGCGCCGTAAATCCATAACGCCAGGGATTGGGGATCACGCCTGCCGAGCGGCGATACAGCAGATAGGGAATCAAAAGGCCCGCGGCAAAAAGGATCCAGCTGACATACGAAGGCCACAGAGGATCAAAGCCGATAGTTCCCCTTTCATACAGAAGCGGTCGATATTTAAAAAGCCATTCAAGAATTGAACTCATGGAGATTTCGAGATCTTCCTCCTGGCCGTCAGTGGTAGAATGATGGCATTGCGCTACATTGATTTCAATCGGGCAAGCAAACATTACGGGATCTTCATGAAAATATACAGAACACGGTTGCTGAGCTACGGGGCTGCAATCCTCCTTATAGCAGCTTTTATTCCACTGTCGGTTCCAGCGGAAATGGAGGATTTGTCCGCTGAGGAATTTTCGCGCATGATACGCGATTTCTCCGAAGAAGGGGGGTACTTTTTCTCGGACAACTTTACCTCCAGCGAGGATTCCTATCTGACCATAGTGGCCAAAATGCAGGAGTTGGGAACCACGGGCGGCGCCTATATCGGTGTTGGGCCGGAGCAGAATTTCACCTACATCGCAAAGATACGTCCGAGAATCGCCTTCATTGTGGACATCCGGCGCCAGGCAATGCTTCAACACCTGATGTACAAAGCCATCTTTCACCTCTCGCCCACCCGCGCCCACTTTCTCTCGAATCTGCTGAGCCGGCCGATGCCCGAGGGAAAGTCTCCCGGCGCGGATGCACCCTTGGATGAAATTCTCAGCTTCTTTGAAAATATTTCCGCCGATGATAAATCCTGCACAGAAAATCTGGCTTCTATCCGCAAGACGATCCAGGTCGATTTCAAGTTCCCCCTTTCATCGGAGGACCAGGCGAGCCTGGAATATGTGTATAGGAACTTCCGCACCTGGGGTTTTAATGTGGGATTTGATGTCAGCCCCCGAAGAGGCCGCGGGTTCGGTCGTTTCCCGAACTTGAGGAGTCTTCTGGCAATGAAGGATTTGAAGGGGAAGCAGGATAGTTTCCTCGCAAGCAGGGAGGACTATGATTTCGTGCGCAGCATGCAGGGCAGAAACCTTGTCGTCCCGGTTGTGGGCGACTTTTCCGGCAAAAAGGCCCTGGCCGCGGTGGGAGATTACCTCCGGAAACGCAAACTAAACGTTTCGGTTTTTTATGTGTCAAACGTTGAGATTGTTTTGTTTGACTGGGGTTCCTTTGAGCAGTTTTCCGACTTTGTGGCGAATGTGAAGAAATTGCCGACCGATGAACGCAGCCTGCTTCTCCGTTCCACCTTCTCCTATTACGGTTCACCCGCGCGGCTGCCCGGATATCAGCTCTGCAACATGCTGCAAAAAGTTTCGGTCTTCCTGCAGGACTTTGACCAGGGGCGCTACAAAAGCTATCTGGACCTGATCAGGATGCACTTCATTGCTCCGGACAGGCCCTGAGAAATCTATCGGACTGACGGCAGAAAAGCCAGTTCAAAGAAACGATTCGCGCCAGGACGAAGCGCACGAATGGCCACAGCCTGCAGGCTATCATTGAGGACGTCAATCGCACGCTTTTCGCGACCTGGATGGCTGGATACGCAGTATTCTCCGCAAGCGTGCCGGTGAGCGCGGATGTGGGCAGAGCCGGCCGGAAGGTGAATGACTGGTTAGTTTCTGCTCGCGAAACTGGTTTGTGCCGCGTAGCGGCACTATGATTTTAGCCCGGCCTTTCAAGGCCGGGAACCCATGGTACAGCGAGCAGCGCGTCGCGTAGCGACGCCTGAGATTCAGCCGTCGCTACGCGACGGAAAACTTAACTCCTTTCGATCCAGGCCTTAAAAGGCCTGGCTAAATTCAGCTGGCCGCTACGCGGCCTGACTCCAATTATCGGCTTCTATGTAATATCAAATATCCTATTGACGGTTGAAAAATTTGGCTTTTTCGCAAAACCCGAGTTTCGCGACAGAAACTAGTTAGGGCTTAATCTACTTTTTTTCGTGAGAACCGCTCTCCAGAGCGGTTCGATTCGAGGGCTATCAAGTTATATCCCAATCGGACCGGTCTGGAGACCGGTCCTCACGAACTAGATGGGTCTGGAGACTGATCCTCTCTAAAGCCCGGGTGGCAAGTGAGGGCGCGGACTATTGCCGCGGCTTCGGCGATCCGTTCTTCCGTTGCATAGACGGGCTTTTGGCCGACATGATCCACGATGAGCCCCACGAGGGTGATTTGCGACCGGGATTCCGGGTAAAGCGTGCGGAAAAGCTTCACGGCTAACAGCGGCGAAACCTGATGAACGCTCGGAGATGTCTCGGGCCAGGCGCGAAACATTGCCTCTTCATACGCTGCAATATGCCCCGGTTTTCCGAGTTTGCCCTCAGGATCCAGGACCGCATCGATGAGCACAATCTGATCGTATTCCGCAAAATCCGGGATTCGACAAAGCAGGTCCGTGGATGCGTCTTCCAGCGGTACCCCGAAAGGGAGCTTGCCGCGCTGCAATTGCTCCAGGACACAGGCGCCGAATCCGTCATCTCCGCTCAGAGGATTGCCCAGCGCCAGCACCAGGCTTCTTTGGGGCGCTTGATTCAACTTTTTGACCCTCCCGGGCAATCGGGAGCCGCACTGTGAAAGTGGCCCCCTGGAGCGAGCTGGCGACTTCAATCTTTCCGCCGGCCCGAGTGATAATCCCGTGAACTATGGATAATCCCAGCCCGGTTCCTTTCCCCACTTTCTTGGTGGTAAAGAAGGGCTCGAAAATCAGGGGAAGTATGTCTTCGGGGATGCCCTTGCCGGTATCGCTGATCTTGATGAGGATTTCCTGGTTTAGCGGCGCAACACCGGTCTCGATCGTCAGCACCCCGTTTTCCTCCATTGCATCGACGGCGTTGATGACGATGTTCATGACGACCTGCTGCAGCTGTCCCGCATCGATGAGGACCTGCGGTAGCTGCGGATCGAACTTGCGCACGGTCCGGATATTCTGGAAGATGGTCTGATTCTCCAGCAGCTGGAGGGTTTTGTCCACGACAGAGTTCACTTCTGTGATCGAGGGAGCTGTATTGGACTGCCGCGCAAACTCCAGCAGCCCCTTCACAGTTTCCCGGCAGCGCAGGGTCTGTTTGACGATCACCTCCAGGCTCTGTTTCAGCGGGTGGTCGTCGTCGCAGTCCTCCAGCGCCAGCATGCTGAACGTCAATACTCCGCCCAGCGGATTGTTGATTTCATGCGCGACACCCGCTGCCAGACGGCCGATGGACGCGAGCTTCTCGGACTGCGCCATTTGGGTTTGAACGGCCACAAGCTCCTCGGTCCTTTTGTTGACTTTTTCTTCGAGCGTGCGCCCCCACTCTTCCAGCTCCAGCTTCATGGCTTTGATGCTTGCCTGCATCTTATTGAAAGAATTGGCGAGGATGCCGATCTCATCCCGCGAGCTGATGTGGACGGGCTGATCCAGATCGCCGGCGGCGATCCGGTTGCTCGCTCTCACTATTTCCTCGAGCGGCAGAAAAATGCTGCGCGTGATGAAATAGGTAATTCCCAGCACAACCAGAACCCCGATTGCGGCCACCCACAGGAATGTGAGCATCATGGATGTGCGCACAGCCAGGAAAGGATGCTCCGGTATCCCGACACCCAAAAATCCCACAATACGGTTTCCCGCGTTTCGGATAGGACTGCACGCCGTCAGGTGCCAGCTTCCGGCGACGTGGGCGCGGCCATAATATGGAATTCCCTGCGACAGAACTGCGCTGCGGATGTCGGCTGCAGCACGGCCCCCCAACGGATTCTGCCCGGAGTCGCTCAGGGTATTTGTGGCAATGCGGATGTCTCCCATGAAAATCGAGACAATTCCGGCGGCGCCGTCAGCCTGCTTCTCCCGGCCGAAGACGGAATCGTTGATCCGTGTGACCAGGTCGTCGTTGCGGTTCAGCAGAATGCCTCCGTAGAGCACCCCCTCGAATCCCGAGCTCGTTTTGACGGGAGCGGCAGCGATCAGGACCATGCCGTCATCCGAGGCGCCTCCGCCACCCTGTTGCTCCGGATCGGGGATAAGAGCAATCCGCGCACGTTCCGCCAGCGCCGGATCCTCGCGCATAAGGTCTTCAGGACTGAGCAGCTCTGTGCCTGCCATTACGTTCCCGGACATTGCGCCGCTTATGAAATCGGGGACGGGGATAGGTTCCGAGCCCATGTCCCGGATTGCCGCCCGGGAAGCCCGGGAAATCCGCTGGTTTCTGGGATCAAAAAAGGAAAGGAACTGCAGGCGGTTTTCATCCCGGATCTGATCGAGAACCCGGTGCAGGGCTTCGGCGTTCTTTGAATTTAGGGCTGCGGCCAGCCTTTCCGTTCCGGCGGCCCCGACTATGGAGACACGGACCGATTCGATGCGCCCTTCGTAAACCATCTCCGCGGCTTTCAGACCGTGGCGGATCTGTTTGCGCGCCTCGTTGAGCATGGCCCGGGTAACAATCTGGGAGCCGATGAGGGTGGAAATGGCCGTGCCGAAAATTACGATCAGCACAAAGCTGATCGTAATTTTGGCGCGAAGGGAGATGTCACTCAGGCGGCTGATCATCTTGGACGCGGGAGAGGTATGGGCGGCCGGCAGGCCGCCCGTGTTTGCAAATCCAAGAATTAGCGCGGTCGAGCTGCCGCTCGCCGCTGCTAAACCCGAACCATGTGTACCGAGCAGCTGATGCAGGGATCGTAGGCCCGCGCCACCATCGCCAGGCGCCGCTCGATCTCTTTGTCGGAAACCCCTGATCCCAGGCCCTGTTTCACCGCGGCCCGCAACTGGTCCTCGGCGTTGTTGAGGTTCTGGGCAGTGGGCGTAATTATGTCCGCGGATGCGATCCGTCCCTCCGAATCGACCTCGTAGGAGTAGAAGAGTGTTCCGCGGGGCACTTCGGTGGCCGCGGCGCCGGAACAGGCATGGGCCTTGTAGGCTACCGGGCTTTCCTGGACAACGCCGGCATCGAGCATCTCGTCCAGGATGTGCAGGGAACGCTCGACCGAAAAGATCATCTCCACCGCCTGGGCGATGTTGTTCATGAGGATGTTGGAGCTTGGAGTTTTGAGGTTCAGCTCCTTCCATGCCTTCCGCGCCAACCCCGTGATCCTTTCCCCGTTCAGGGTCAATCTTGGCAGCGCTCCGACCATGTAGGACCGGCCGTTGTAGGAACTGTGCTTGGCATGAGAATGCGGCACAAGATGCTCGTTGGTCAATTTCCGGTAATCCCGGACCGGGATGCGCTTCCGAACGTCGCCGTCGAGGATCTCAACCTCCTTCCCGAAGAAGAAGGTCTCGCCCTCGGGGACGACCGCCGCACAGCGGATCGGTTCCTTGGCGAATTCGGGGATCTTGATCGTTCGCAGCACTTCCAGCGCCCGCTCGCAATCGGTAAGACCTGTCTTGACCTGTTCTCTCAAGGCGAAAAGCTCGTCGTTCGACGGAACCCTGCCGAATCCCCCTATTACGTAGTTGACAGGATGGACGGCCCGTCCGCCGATGACCTCCTGAATGGAGTTCCCCAGTTTTTTCAGGCGCAGGGCAACCTTAACGGCATCCGGAATCACGCCCGCCAGGCTGATGACGCTGGAATGCCCCATCAGGTCGGGAAGATCCAGCACGAATACATGCAGCGCATGGCTCTCGATATTGGCGCCCTGGTAGGCGAGGTCCCGCAGCTTTTGTGTCTGAGGCGTCACCTCGATTCCCAGCGCGTTTTCGAGGCACTGGAGCGATGTCACCGTATGATTGGTGGAGCAGATGGCGCAGATGCGGGAGACGATGCCCGTAACGTCCTCGATGGTTCTGCCTCGGACCAGGCCTTCAAAGAGCCGGATGCCCTCGAAAATGTCGAAATGAACCTTGCTGACTTCGTTCCCCTCGAGAACAACGGTTACGCCGCCGTGCCCCTCCACTCTTGCGAGATGATCTACAGAAATCGTGCGTGTCATTGCTATCCTCTTTTCTCAGTCCTGTCCAAAACCGGAGCAGCGAACGTTCGGAGTTTGCGCCTGATTTCGTCCTTACTGAATTCTTTTTGTTCCAGGATTTTTGTGATCGAGCCCATGTTGGCTTCGTCAATGGGTCCGCGGCAGCCGATGCAGGCTATATTGTAGCTCGGGCAACGGGCTCCGCACCCGGCAACTGTGACGGGACCGGCACAGGGCAATCCGCGCTTTACAAGAAGGCACTCGTTCTCCAGCATCTTGCACTCGAGGCATACCGGATAGGCGGGCAGAGTCGGCATATCCCCGTTCAGCAGGCTGGCAACGGCGTTCAGAAACTCCGTTTTTTCGATAGGGCAACCCGGTATGTTCAGATCCACCTTCACGAAATCGGAAAGGGGCCGGTGGGGAGCGATGTCCCAGGACTCCGCCGGGCCGTTTTTGCCGTAAACCTGCTGAATCACTTCCGTCCGGGGAGCCCGGGCGTCCAGGGCGGCGACTCCGCCGAAGCAGGCGCAGCTTCCGCAGGCTACGAGAAGATCGGACCGCTCGCGGACACGCTTGAGCGAGGCTTCTTCGCGCGCGTTGGCCACCGACCCTTCGACGAAGGCGATAAGGAGCCGGCTCTCCGTGTCGTTGACGGAGGACCCGCCCAGAAAGTCCACGATGTCGACCGCTCCGAATAGATCCATCAGCTGGTCTTCACAATTCAGGATAACGATCTGTTCGCCCCAACAGCCGCTAAATCCGTAAATTCCAATTTTGGGTTTCACAGGTCACCTCATACAATTTCCGGAAGGTTGATCGCATCCCAGTACGTGAACACCGGACCATGGATGCAGGTGTATTTGTAGCCGACACTGCAGTGGCCGCACTTGCCGACGCCGCACTTCATGCGGCGCTCCAGGCTCATCAGGATGCGGTCCTTGCGGAAGTTGAGCTTGAGCAGTTCAGCCAGGACGAATTTGTACACGATCGGAGGGCCGACCACGGCTGCGTAGGTTTTGCTCGGATCGAAAGTCATCTTCTGGAACAGCGAGGGCAGCAGTCCCACGTTCTGCTTCCAGGTTCCCGTGGGGTCCCGGTCGACGGTCAGCAGGCAGTTGAAGTCCTCGACTTCCGCCAGCGACAGAAGTTCCTCGCGGAAGAGCATCTCCGCCGGGCTGCGCGCCCCGTACATCAGAGTCACCGTTCCGAATTTCTCCCGGTTGTCCAGCGCGTACCAGAGCAGCGACCGGAGCGGCGCCATGCCGAGGCCGCCGGCGATGATCAGCAGATCCTGACCTGCCATGTCTTCCACCGGGAAGCCGTTTCCATAAGGGCCCCGTATGCCAACCATGGAATTGGTCGGCAGGCGGTAAAGGGCGGACGTCACTCTGCCCGCACGCCGTATGCACAATTCGAGAATTCCCTTGCGCGTCGGCGATGAGGAGATCGAGATGGGCGCCTCTCCGGTTCCTATGACGGAAAGCTCTACAAACTGACCGGGCCGGTGCTCCCATTTCTGGACGAGAGCATCATCCTGAAAGCGCAGCTGGAACAGGTAGTTATCCGGTACCATCCGGTGTATGCGGACGATCCGGGCCATATGGGGCAGATACGGGTTTTCCAAACGATCAAGAGGACGCGGGGACGCTGCTTGCAACTCCATCTTGCTCACCTCGAATAGCTTGAATGACAGAAATTATATTGATTTCGGCCGGGCAAACGTCAACGCACCGGCCGCAGCCGACGCAGCTGGGCCGGCCGTATTCTGCGACAAAGCCTCGCTGCTTGTGATAATAGCGGAACTTCACTCTCGAGGAACGCTCCTCGCGGAAATTTTCCCCGCCTGCGACAAGGGCGTGCGTCCTGAGCAAACAGGAATCCCAGGAGCGGATTCTCTGGCCCTTGCGGCTTCCGAACTCCACTTCGTCATTGACGTCGAAACAGTAGCAGGTGGGACATACCATGCTGCAGGAGCCGCAGGACAGGCAGCGCTCGCCCAGTTCGTCCCAGACGGAGCTGTGGTACTCCATCTCGAGGATCTCGGGCAGGTCTTCCAGATCCAGGTGGACTTTATACGCATCGCGCCTGGCCCTGGACCTTCTCTTGTACTCCTCGAAATCAGCATCCGTCGGGGTCTGCATGAGGCAATGGCTCATGACGACCATGTCGTCGCCCCTGCTGGTGCCCACCAGGACCAGATAGTCGTTTCCAAGGTCGCTAAGGAACAGGTCGAAACCGCTGTCTACGAAGTCCGCGTTCATGGAGCTGGCAAGATGCTTTTCGTCCGGCACAAAGTCCACGCCGATGACGGCCGTATTCTTCCTGCGGGCGATGTAATATGGATCCGGGTATTTGGACTGGGCGAAAACGCGGTCGAGGATATTCAGACCGTAAATGTCATAGGCATGAACCCCGAACAGAACCATCGGGTTTGAGGCTTCCGCCAGCCTGTCCTGATACCCCTTTTCGGGGTCGAAGGCAAACGTGGTTTCCCGCGGTGGGAGTATCAGCTTTTTGGGCGGCAACATGGTGCGGGTGTATTGCATCTGAACTTCCGACCACTTGGACGGACGGTCAAAGACATAACCCTTTCCACGCTTTACAGGGGCGTAGACCTCGCCGAAGGCCGGCAGGACCGACACGAAAAGGTCCAGGTTTTCCTTTGCCATCTTCAATATCTTCATAAACTACCTCCTGCCTGGCCGGCCGGGCTCTTGTCTGAAACAGGCGCGCTCGTCAACCGCATCGCCTCCGACAGCAGGCGCGACGGATCAACGGGCTTCGCCAAAAACAGGTTGGCCGGAAGCCATCCCGCTTCAGGATCGACCCGGAACACAGGCTCCTCCGAATAGATGCTGGACAAGACAATCACAGGAGTCTGACTCAAGGCCGGAATCCGGCGCAATTCCTGCAATACGAAAAATCCCTCGGTCCTTTCGCTCATCATGACATCGAGGAGGATCAGATCCGGAGGGGCATTCTTCGCCATCTGAATCCCGTCGCGGCCGTTGGACGCACTGCGGACCTTGTAGCCGGAAGACTCCAGAAGGGTCTGAATGGCCTTCACATAATCCATGTCATCGTCGATGATCAGTACTGATTTGGATTCGCTCATTGTTTTCACCAGAAATATACTCTATCAATAATGTGCTAATTGCCGACTGCTTCGGCATACTCGGCTGCCTTCGCGGATTCCGCTATCGGAAGCGTGACCGTGAAGGCCGTAAAATCACCCTCTTTGCTGTCGACCCCGATCGAGCCGCCCAGTTCTTCCACAATCCTTTTGCAGATGACAAGGCCGAGCCCGGTTCCCTGAATGTTCTGCGTTTCAGGGGTCTTCACGCGGTAGAACTCCTCGAACAGACGCGGAAGGAAATCTTCGGGGATTCCGATACCCGTGTCGCGCACCACAAGGGTGATCCGCTTGCCATCACTGCCGGCGCTCACCTTTACCGTCCCTCCCGGCCTGTTGTACTTGACCGCGTTGCTCACAAGGTTGCCCACCACCATGCTGAGGCTGGCCGGATCGCCGCAAGCCATCGGGAGGTTCGGCTCCATGTCGACGGTCAGCTGCAATCCCGCAGCCGAGGGGAGTTGCCTGTACTCCTGCACGATGTCCTCTGCGATTTTCCGCAGGTCGGAGGAAGCGCTGCGGTCACAGAGAGCACTCCGGTCCAGCTTTGCCAGCATCAGCCAGTCCTGAATCAGGGTCAGCATTTCCGCAATCCGTACCTGCGACCGTGAAATCCATTCGGCGGATTCCTCCGGAAGTTTCGATCCGGACGTATACATCAGAACGTCCAAATACTGCTTGACCGCAGCCAGGGGTGCTTTGAGCTGGTGAGAAACCAGCGTAACGAACTTCCTTTCGACTTCCGCTTTCTCACGGCGGAGCCTCTGGGTTTCCCTGGCCAGGCGCCATCTTTCCAATCCGCGCTCGATGATCATCCGGAGTTCGCTGGGCGTGAAGGGTTTGGGCAGAAAATCGTAGGCGCCCATCTTCATGGCGTCCACCGCAGTTTCCACGGTTGCGTAGCCCGTTATCACCACAATCACCACAGACGGATCGATCTTGCGGACAATCCTTATGACCTCGAACCCGTCCAGCTCCGGCATCTTGATGTCTACCACCAGGAGCGGAGGCCTGATCTGCTTCAGGCGCTCGATTCCTTCTTGCCCGTTGCCGAACGTTTCTACTTTGTAACCGGACTTTTTGAGGATTTGTTCGCAGGACAGCCGGATTATCTCGTCATCGTCGATTACAATTATAGTATCGTCGTGAGCGGATAACGGCATGGCAGCCATCCGGGAATACCCCCTGATAATCCTCTAATAGCATCCTCGAGGGAATGCCTCAATCGGCCAGCAGAAGGCTAACCTGGGACCGATCGAAGGGGCGGCCACACCAGGATCTCCGGCCAAATATTTCGGGCATAGAGATTCACGGGCTTACGGCAAGGCTCCAACAGGCTCGCTGTGACTAACGAATGCCCAAGCCTGCCTGACGAATATGCCTCAATACTTAGAAATTCTACGGAGCCGTCAGGTAATTGGCCCTTGATATTCCTCTCTCCGCCTTTAAAGCTCCACTTGGCGGGCATACAGCGGAGCTACACGGATGCCCAAACCATGGCAAAGGCATCGTACCTTTCTTCGGCGTCCAATAGTGCGCGCCGGAGGCTTCTTATCGGCTCGCTCCGTCTATTCCCGCACTATTAAACTTAACCCCAAAAAAGCCCCGGAGTCAAGCCCATACTAATTAGCACTTCTAATAAGGGCTGAGGGAACCAGAAGAAAAATTGCTTGGTGCACTGTATGTCCAACATCGGATCCGTCATAGGCTTGCCGGAATTCATTTATAGAAATTCATAACCATAGTGGCCGGACATGGGGTCTGGCGCCTGTTGGCGGCCGGGCTTGGGATACCCCGCCATTGAGCGCGGCTCATGCACCGGGGATCGGTCTTCTGCCGGAGTTGCCCAGGCCCTGGCGGGAATTTTGGGGCCCTTCCTCGGATTGACAGCCGCGGAACTTCCGCGTAGCATCGTTGGAGAAAAATGCCGATGTGAGGAGCTGTTATGGCCAAACCAAAATCCATTGATATATCGGTGGAGTGCCCTTGCTGCGGAGCGCGCCTGACCATCGATGCGAAGCTCAGTAAAGTCGTGAGCCATGAAGCGCCGCCCCCGAGGCGTAGCGCCCTGGACCTGGACCAGGCTGCCGCGCTGCTCAAGGAGCAGGCGGCCAGACGGGAGGCCATCTTCAAGCAAAGCGCCGAAGATATGAAGATTCAGTCCGAAGTGCTGGAGCGCAAGTTTGCAGTGGCGCTGGAAAAGAGCAAGGACGAACCCGTAAAAAAGCCTACCCGCGATATTGATCTGGATTAGGAGTGGACAGATCGTCGCCGAACGCTGACAAATCTACGCTTTGGCTCTCCCGGGCGGTCTAATCGATAACCCTATAAATAAACTGGTAACCCCTCAGCTCTGCTGGGGGACTCAAAGGGTTTGACAGTTCCAGGATCTCATTGAAACGCCGACATACACGGACAAAACGCTGACACACGCCGATCCATACGGCAATGGTCGGCGTGCAAGGTTTGATGAAACGCGCGCCCAAACGCCGGCTTGCATGCATGGCTGTCGTCTGGCACACTTATGAATGTGTTCTTCAAAATTGTTCTTAATTAATAGAAAACATGAGGATAGCGAAATATTTCGGGACAAATGCTGATGCAGCATCCCGGCTGCCGAACATGCGATCCAGCATGCTTTCGGCGGTTTGGCCAGCCACGCCGGTGCCGGCAGGCTTCATTTGCCCGGTCCCCGTGCGCATCTGTTTTGCGGCAGATATTGCCTCGGCAGGCAAACCGGTTTAGAGTAAAGGGCACTCATACAGGTTAGATCGGCAATTATTGGAGGGAATCGTGGGGAGCTCTGATCGCGGCGATGTTCAAATTATGGCGGATTTGTGCAAAGGATGCACTCTTTGTATTGCGGCGTGCCCGGCCAAGGTCCTGGTTCAAAGCGATTATCTTAACCGCCTGGGATACTTTGCGGTGTCGTATAACGGATCCGGATGCACGGGGTGCGGCATCTGTTTCTATGTCTGCCCGGAACCCGCTGCAATAACGGTCCGCATTCGCAAGGCAGACAAAGATAAACCCGCCGCGTAGCATGGCTCAGGCATTCCGGGCCGGCCGCAAGCTTCCGGCGTTCGCATGACGTTCCGGGCTGAACATGACTGCACGGGATTTTCGTTCCGGGCCCGGCAGATTTAAAATTTCTTAGAAATAAGCGCAACAGGCGGCAGGCAACGTTGATTGAAACGCCGGCCGGTGAAACCAAAGGATTCTGGGAGGCGTCGGATGCGCCATTTGATCAAGGGAAATGAAGCAGTGGTAAGGGGGGCCCTAGCGGCGGGTTGCAAGGCGTATTTCGGGTACCCGATTACACCGGCGAGCGAGATTGCAGAAACCGCATCCTTGCTCCTACCCGATTCGGGAGGCATCTTCGTCCCGGCTGAAAGTGAAATCGGCGCCATACAAATGGTGTTTGGAGCGTCATCGGCGGGAGTTCGGGCGATGACTGCATCATCGGGACCCGGAATAAGCCTGATGCAGGAAGGGGTTTCCTACATGGCGGGCGCTGAGCTCCCCGGAGTTATTGTGGATGTGATGCGCGCGGGACCGGGGCTCGGGAATCTCGGTGTCGAGCAGGGGGACTACCTGCAGCTGACCAGGGGCGGCGGCCACGGCAATTACCGGACGCCCGTTTTTGCTCCCAACAGTGTCCAGGAGATGTGCGACCTGACTATTCACGCTTTCGAGGTCGCGGACCGCTATCGCAATCCGGTGTATGTTCTGGCTGACGGCGCGTTGGGGCAGATGATGGAGCCGGTGGAGGTGCCCCGCGCCATTCAGAGCCAGCCCGAGAAACCCTGGGCGGTCAGGGGTGATTCCGCCACACGCAAAAACCTGATCACATCCATATTCCTGGAACATGAAAAACAGGAAATTCTCATTACGCGGCTGGAAGATAAATATCGGGAAATCGAATTGAATGAGGTTATGTTCCAGGAGGTAATGGTGGATGACGCAGAAATCATCATCGTTGCCTACGGTATCAGCAGCCGCATCGCGCGCGCAGCAGTTGAGCTGGCGCGAGACGAGGGCATACGCGTGGGACTGCTGCGCCCGATCAGCCTGTATCCTTTCCCGATGAAGCGTCTCCGCCAGCTGGCAGGCAAGGCCTATGGGATACTGGTATTGGAACTTAGCAGCGGCCAGCTGATCGAGGATGTCCGTCTCGCCACAAGCGGCATTACACCGATTCAGCTCCTCAGGCGCACTGGGGGCATGATGCCGACCGCCGAGGATGTAAAACAGGCCCTTAAGAAAATGGAGAGCGAGTGTGTGGGAAATAAAGCATAGCAAACCTGCGTCTTTTTACGACCGCTACGAGCGCAAAGGCGGCAATATCGACACTACGCACTACTGTCCCGGCTGCGGTCACGGGGTTCTCCACAAACTCATTGCGGAAGCCATCGACGACCTGGGCATTCAGGACCGCACCATTCTGGTTGGCCCGGTGGGATGCTCTGTTTTTATGTATTATTACATGGACGTAGCCAATATCCAGGCCTCCCACGGCCGGGCGCCTGCTGTGGCCACAGGTGTAAAGCGCGCGCGTCCGGATGCCATCGTTTTCTGCTACCAGGGCGACGGCGATCTGGCGGCCATAGGCGGGAATGAAATCCTCCACGCAGCCAACCGGGGAGAGCCCATCACGGTCTTTTTCATCAACAACGGCATCTACGGCATGACGGGCGGTCAGATGGCCCCCACAACGCCTCTGGGGCAGAAGACCACGACCACCCCCAGAGGGCGCGCCGAGGATCGTGAAGGCCCCCCCATGCGCGTGTGCGAGCTCCTCGCGACCCTGGATGCCCCTGTGTATATTGAGCGCGTCGCTCTGACGGATGCCAAAAACCACATGCGGGCCAGGAAGGCGGTCCGCCGGGCATTTCAAAACCAGATAGAAGGCCGGGGCTTTTCCTTTGTGGAGGTTCTCACCGCATGTCCCAGCGGATGGAAAGTGGCCCCGCAAGACGCCATCCACTGGGTAGAAAAGAACATGTTCCCCATTTTCCCGTTGAAGGTCTTCAAGGAGCGCGATGGGAAAATTGCAGCGGCGGATTCCCCTGTCACCGCGGCGCCCTCAAAAGTTGATGCCGTCCGGACCGAGTTTACCGAACCCGAAGATCAGGCCCCGGTTTTTCAAGGCGCCGTCGCGCGCGGCGAACTCGACGGGGTTTCGATGATATTGAGCGGATTCGGCGGACAGGGGGTGCTGTTCTCCGGAGTTGCGCTAGCGGAAGGCGGCCTGAGGGAAGGCCTCCAGGTATCCTGGATCCCGTCTTACGGGCCCGAGATGCGGGGCGGGACTGCCCATTGCCATGTGCGGCTTTCCCGTGATCCCATCCCTTCGCCGCTGATCCATCGTCCCCACACCTTGATGGCGTTCAATCAGCCGTCCATAGAAAAGTTTGCCCCCGATATTCTGCCGGGCGGGCTGCTCCTGGTTAATTCATCGATGGTGAAGGACATTCCGGATCGCCTGGACATCCTGGTGGTTCGTGTCGCCGCATACGAAGCAGCGATGGAACTGGGCAATGTGAAGTCGGCCAACATGATCATGCTGGGCGCCTATCTGGAAGTGACGCGGGCAGTGGAGGAGGAGTCGATCCTTTCCGCATTCGTGGATAGCGGTATGCGGCCGAATATGCTGAAGAGCAACCGCGAAGCGATAGAAGCGGGCCGGAAACTTGTCAGCGGCATCACGCTGGAAAAACCCCAATAAACCCCGCGCTGTGCCTTTATCGGGCGGTTTTTTGCAGGGGTTGTCGGAACTCCGCCTGCGAGCATCCTGGAAGATCAGCGACGGGCAGCCATCTGCCCTCATTCGCAGAGTAAAGGAATGTTTTGAACGGCCTTGAAATTTGGGCCTGTCTGCCCTTTTTACACCACCCACTTTAATGTGAATCCGACTCCACTTGTTTTTCTGGAATGAGCTCAGGGAAAAGATATAGTATGATATTCTGTTTATTTCGCGCGGCAGGTTCTGATTGAATCCTGTTCAAAGAAATAGGCGATCACGTGCAGTTTGAAGCGGAAGCTCGTCCGGATGTGGGACCGGCGCGCCTGGAATTTTTTATCATTTTTAATGGTGAGACATGAAAAGACAGACGGTTACCATCGATGGCAACGAAGCTGCAGCCTATGTTGCCTACAAAGTAAACGAAGTTATTGCGATATATCCGATTACGCCGTCCTCCGCCATGGGCGAATGGGCGGATGCGTGGGCCGCTGAAGGTGAAAAAAACATCTGGGGCATGGTTCCTTCTGTTACGGAGATGCAGAGTGAAGGGGGTGCTGCCGGCGCCGTTCATGGTGCGCTGCAGGCGGGGGCTCTGACGACAACGTTCACCGCGTCCCAGGGCCTTTTGCTGATGATTCCCAACATGTTCAAGATCGCGGGCGAACTGACGTCGACCGTGTTTCACGTCTCAGCCAGAACCGTGGCGACCCATGCGCTCTCCATTTTCGGCGATCACAGCGATATCATGGCCGTCCGCTCCACGGGGTGGGGATTGCTGGCATCCAATTCCGTCCAGGAAATCATGGATTTTGCGCTGATTGCCCAGGCAGCGGCTCTGGAGGCGCGGGTTCCGTTCGTTCACTTCTTCGACGGGTTCCGCAGTTCCCATGAAGTGATGAAAATCGAGCAGCTCTCTCTTGACGACATGCAGAGCATGATCGACGATGAATCTGGTTCGCGCTCATCGCGTGCGGGGATTGTCACCCGATGCGCCGGTCCTGAGAGGCACGGCCCAGAATCCGGACGTTTTCTTCCAGGCCAGGGAAGCCTGCAATCCGTTTTACCTTGCTGCTCCGGGCATTGTGCAGAAGGCGATGGACAAGTTTGCTTCGATAGTCGGCAGACAGTATCACCTGTTTGACTATGTGGGAGCCCCGGATGCGGATCGCGTCATGGTCATCATGGGATCCGGCGCGGAAGCCACTCAGGAAACCGTCGAGTATCTAAACGACCAGCGGCGAGAAGGTAGGATTGCTGAAGGTCCGCCTGTTCCGTCCGTTCTCAGGCGGGGATCTGATGGCGGCGCTTCCTCCGACCGTCCGCACGATTGCGGTTCTTGACCGGACGAAAGAACCGGGCGCTTCCGGCGAGCCGTTGTATAAAGACATCGTGACTGCTGTGGCGGAGTCTTTCTCATCCGGGAATTTTCCTCTCAAGGGTTTCCCGAAGATCATCGGAGGCCGGTACGGCCTTTCCTCCAAGGAATTCACCCCGGCCATGATCAATGGCGTTTACGAGGAGATGAAAAAAGAGAATCCGAAAAATTACTTCTCGGTCGGGATCACCGATGACGTCACGAACAATTCGATCGATTATGACCCCCAGTTTACGACGGGCGGCGAAGTGTCCCGCTGCCTCTTCTATGGTCTGGGCGCAGACGGGACTGTCGGCGCCAACAAAAACTCGATCAAGATCATCGGCGAGGACACGCCCAACAACGCGCAGGGCTATTTTGTTTACGACTCCCGCAAGTCGGGTTCCGTGACCGTTTCGCATCTGCGCTTCGGAGCGAAACCGATCCACTCCATCTACCTCCTGGACCGGGCCAATTTTGTGGCCTGCCATCAGTTCGTTTTCCTGGAAAGATACGACATGTTAAAGGATGCCGTCCCGGGGGCGACATTCCTCCTGAACAGCCCTTACGGACCCGACGAGGTCTGGGACAAGATTCCGCGCAGCGTTCAGAAGCAGATTATCGACAAGAAAATCCGTTTCTACGTCATCGACGGATACAAGGTGGCCAAAATGACGGGCATGGGCGCGCGCGTCAATACCATCATGCAGACCTGTTTCTTCGCCATCTCCGGCGTCCTGCCGAAGGATGAGGCTATCGAGGCCATCAAACAGTCGATCAAGAAGACTTACGGTTCCAAGGGCGAAGAAGTCGTCAAGAAAAACTATGAAGCCGTCGAGCAGACCATTGCCAACCTCTTTGAAGTGAAAGTTCCCGCACAGCCATCCAGCAGCCTGGAGAGACCGCCGGCCGTTTCCCCGCATGCGCCGGAATTTGTGCAGAAATTCACGGCCAGGATTATCTGCAAACGAAGGGGACAGCCTGCCTGTAAGCGCTTTCCCGGTCGACGGGACTTTCCCGACGGGCACGGCCCAATGGGAGAAGCGCAATATCGCGCTCGAGATACCCTCATGGGATCCCGAAATCTGCATCCAGTGCGGCAAATGCTCCATTTCCTGCCCTCACGCGACCATACGGATCAAGGCTTATGACGAAAAGTACCTTGAAAAAGCGCCGCCGACGTTCAAATCGATGAAGGCCAAGGGGAGCGATTTCCAGCCGAATACGAACTATACCATCCAGGTCGCTCCGGAAGACTGCACGGGATGCGGCGTATGTGTGGATGTGTGTCCGGCCAGAAACAAAAAGGAGCCGCGACTCAAAGCGATCAATATGGTGACGCAGAGCCCGGTGCGGCTCCAGGAGCGGGAGAATTACGAGTTCTTCCTGAGCCTGCCCGAATACGACCGCCGGTCGATCCGCCTGAGCAGTGTCAAAACCAACCAGCTGCTGCAGCCGCTGTTCGAATACTCGGGCGCCTGCTCCGGCTGTGGCGAAACGCCCTACATCAAGCTTTTGACCCAGCTGTTCGGGGACCGTGCACTCATCGCCAATGCCACGGGCTGTTCGTCCATTTACGGCGGCAATCTGCCGACGAGCCCCTATGCCTTCAACAAAGAAGGCCGCGGGCCTGCCTGGAGCAACTCGCTTTTTGAAGACAACGCCGAATTCGGCCTGGGATTCCGCCTGACGATCGATCAGCACGTACGGGTAGCCCGGGAGCTTCTGCAAAGGCTGGCGCCGGAGATCGGCGACGAGCTCGTTACGGGACTGCTGAATGCCGACCAGTCGACCGAAAGGGGAATCTATGACCAGCGGGAGAGAGTCGAAGCCCTCAAAGAAAAGCTGAAAACAACGCGCACGGCGGATGGGCAGAATCTGCTGAGTCTGGCCAATTTCCTGGTAAAGAAAAGCGTTTGGATTGTGGGCGGGGACGGCTGGGCCTATGACATCGGGTACGGCGGCCTGGACCACGTGCTGGCTTCCGGCCGCAACGTGAATGTGCTGGTCCTGGATTCGGAGGTCTACTCCAATACGGGCGGCCAGATGTCGAAATCCACGCCGCGCGCGGCTGTGGCGAAATTCGCCGCGGGCGGAAAGCCGACGTCCAAAAAGGACCTGGGACTGCACGCCATGAATTATGGAAGTGTTTATGTCGCAGCCGTGGCGCTGGGCGCCAATGACGCACAGACAATCCGGGCATTCATTGATGCGGAATCCTATGATGGCCCTTCCATAATTATCGCCTATAGCCATTGCATCGCCCATGGGATCGACATGACGCGGGGAATGCAGCAGCAGAAAGCGGCCGTCAACAGCGGCCACTGGCTGCTGTACCGGTTTGATCCCAGATTGACGGAGCAGGGGAAAAATCCGTTGACGCTGGATTCGAGGCCGCCATCGATCCCGCTCAAAGATTATGCTTACGCCGAAACCCGGTACAGGATGCTGACGCTCAGCAATCCGGAAGAAGCTAAACGACTGTTGAAACTGGCCCAACAGGACGTTTTGGCCCGCCATCAGTTCTATCAGCAGCTGACGGGCATCACCTATGGTACGGACCAGGCAGAATAGACAGTCGACGCGGTGAAGGCAAACCGTGGATGGGCGGGCAACCGCCCATCCACAAATCCATTTTGGAAAATTCCTGCAACTTCTCCGTTCTTGCCGTATCGTCCCATATGATAAATTTGAATCGCTCCGGCAGCGGGACTTGGGTTGTTAGCTTGGCATAGAGTGCCTGCCGGGAGCGCCTAATCTTTATGCGGGCGCGGGCCAGGTGCAGAATGCCTGCGGCTCAAAGAGGATCCTATGAAGAAATGCTTTGTATCGCTCATGGTTGTGTTGGCTCTGGCATTGTTTTTCGGAACGCTCTCGCTGGCGACCGGCGCTGCGCCTCAGGATAGCGCCAAGAAGGAAGATGCAAAAGTAGACAAAGCCAAGTGTCTTGCCTGCCACGGTTCTTTTGACAAGCTGGCCGAGAACACCGCTCAGTATGCGACGCCCAGCGGCGAGAAAACATCGCCGCACAAATACATCCCGCATGCGGACAAAAAGGACGTTCCCGAGTGCACGGAATGCCATACGCCGCACCCGGTGCCGATCCAGGACAAGGAAAAGGTGGTCAAGGCGAACGTCGAGTACTGCTACGCCACCTGTCACCATGCGCACAATTTCCAGGTCTGCAGCACCTGCCACTAATTAGTTTCTGTCGCGAAACTGGTTTGTGCCGCGTAGCGGCACTATGATTTTAGCCCGGCCTTTCAAGGCCGGGAACCACGGTAAAGCGAGCAGCGCGTCGCGTAGCGACGCCTGAGATTCAGCCGTCGCTACGCGACGGAAAACTTAACTCCTTTCGATCCAGGCCTTAAAAGGCCTGGCTAAATTCAGCTGGCCGCTACGCGGCCGGACTCCAATTATCGGCTTCTATGTAGTATCAAATATCCTATTGACGGTTGAAAAATTTGGCTTTTTCACAAAACCCGAGTTTCGCGACAGAAACTAATCAATAGGGCTTGTCCGGTAATTGTAACGCTGACATAAGCAGACAAAACCGCTGATGAACGCTGACGATTAAAGGGGATCGGACCGGGCGCCTTCGTGTCCTCATCGGGGATGGCTGAATCCCCTCGCCTTGCAGCCGAAGGTCATTTAGCTGAGAAAATACACTCCGAGGACGGTGGTTAGGACCGTCAGGGGCAGGCCTACCATAAAATACTCCCAGAAGGAAATGGCAGCCTGCCTTCTGGCCCGCTGGATGACGATCAGGTTTGCCACCGATCCGAGCACGGTGAGATTTCCGGCAAAGGTCGTGGCCATTGCCAGCAGCAGCCAGGCACGGTTGGGATCAGCGAGGTGGGGAACCAGGGGCTTGAAGATCAGAACTGCCGGGACGTTGCTGGTGAGGTTCGACAGCAAGACGGCAGCGGCGCTGAGAACTCCCGGCCGGTCCAGGCCATATCCCGACGCGATAGCCAGGGCGTCTGAGGGAAGCGTTGTTTTCTCAATCCCCGCGACCACTATGAAGAGCCCGATAAAGAGCACCAGCAGCGAAAAGTCTATTTCGTGATAAATCTTCTCAGGCTTCACCCGCCGGGTAATGAGCAGCAGGGCTCCGGCAATCACCGCCACTTTTGGGACCGGCCAGCCGGCAAAAAAGAACAGGATCATCAATCCCGATACAGCCACTGATTTCCACATAAGCACACGGTTGATCCGGATGCGGCGGCCCTCCAGGACAATACGGTCGGAGCTGCGGAACTCCTTACGATAAATGACGGCAACCAGGATGAATGTGAGGACCAGCCCTGCGGCCGCCGCGGGCGCCAGCATGGCGGCGAAATGCCGGTAGTGAATTCCCGAAAAAGCCCCGATCATCATGTTCTGGGGATTGCCCGTGATAGTCGCCACACTGCCTATATTTGACGCCATCGCCACGGCGAGAAGATAGGGAACCGGATTGCGACGCAGGGCCAGAACGATGTCAAGCACCAGCGGTGTCAGCACCAGGCACATTGTATCGTTAACGAAAAATGCGGAGAAAACGCCGGAAACCAGCACAACGGCTGCAAGCAGAGTCAGAGGGTGATGCGCATGCCTTACCGACCACTCTGTTACGGCTGAGAAAAAGCCGGAAAGGCGCAGGTTGGCTACCACGATCATCATCCCGAACAGGAGGATAATTGTGTTGTGATCGATGGAGGCGTAGGCTTCTTCAAGAGTCAGGACATTGAACGCCATCATCAGGCTGGCCCCGATGATCGCCGCTCCGGTGCGATCCACGCGGTATCCGGGCAGCCGCCCGATAGCAAGAACAAGATAGGTTCCCAGAAAGATTGACGCAGCTGCAATCACGCCGATAATTTTCTATTTTGCCGTGAAATATGCAAGCGCGCTTTTAGCAGATCGCCCCTCCCGAAATTTTTTTATCCAGTAATTCGTGAGGACCGGTCTCCAGACCGGTCCGATTAAGCGTAACCCAGTCATTCGCCCATCGGCCGACTCTGGAGAGTCGTCCCCAGTGACTACTTATGATGGCAGTCCGCAGGGCAATGAGGTAACATGCCACCGGGCGCTAGGAGGCACAAATGAAAAAGATACTGATGCTTGGAGCCGGCAAGGTCGGTTCTCTCATTGCCTGTCTTTTGTCCGATACCGGAGACTACCAGATCTATGTCGGCGAATCGGATGAGGAAGTGGTCCGCCGCACGCAGGAGCTATCCTCCGATCGCCTTTCGGTTCATTCTCTGGATGCCATGAACCGGGCAGCGCTGGCGCATTTCCTGGAATCACACCCTGTGGATGCCGTAATCTCCTGCCTGCCCTATTACTGCAATTTCACGGTTGCGGAAATCGCGCTGCAGTTCCGGCTGCACTACTTCGATCTCACCGAAGATGTCGAAGTGGCGCGCTACATAGCAAAAACCAGTCTGGAGGCTGATACGGCATTCGTTCCTCAGTGCGGCCTGGCCCCCGGCTTCATCAGCATCATTGCCAATGAATTGATGAACCACTTTGAGGAACTCGACACCGTCAAGCTGCGGGTCGGCGCCCTCCCCATAAATCCCAGCAATGCGCTCAAATACTCGCTGACCTGGTCAACAGACGGTCTCATCAATGAGTACGGGAACCTCTGCTATGGCGTTGAAAATGGGACCGGGGCGGTCCTCTTGCCCCTGGAGGGATACGAAACCATTGAAGTCGACGGCCTCCTTTATGAAGGATTCAACACATCCGGCGGGATCGGGACCCTGGCCGAAACGTATCGCGGAAAGGTCCGGACCCTGAATTACAAGACACTGCGCTATCCCGGCCATTGCGAAAAGATTCATTTCCTCATGCAGGATCTGAAATTGAATCATGACCGCAACACCTTAAAACGTATCCTGGAAAACGCCGTGCCCAAAACGCTGCAGGATGTCGTGCTGATTTATGTGTCCGTTTCCGGAAAACAGGGCGGGGAACTGTTTGAGGAGAATTATGTGAAGAAGTTTTACAGGCGGGAGATCGCCGGCCGGTTATGGTCTGCCATCCAGGTGACGACAGCCTGCGGTTTGTGTGCCGTGGCCGACTTGATCCTGCAGTCCCCGAATCCTCCCAAAGGCTTTGTCACCCAGGAGAGCGTACGGTATGAAGATTTCCTGAATAATCGTTTCGGCCGATATTACCAGTAACGATTCGAAATTCGAGATTCCAAGCGCTGCCGGGTTCTTGATTGCCGGGGTTTCGCCATAGCGATTCAAAATTGTCGTCTCCGAAACAGGGGAGCGCCATCGATCCTGAATCCCGAACCTCAAAGGTGTCCGCATGGAATGCAAACAGTCTCAGAACAAGAAGAACTGCAACTGCACTTACGAACCTTGCTCGAACAAGGCCATCTGCTGCGATTGCCTCAGGTATCACCTCGGCAGCCGGGAGCTTCCCGCCTGTTGTTTTCCGGCCGATGCGGAACGCACGTACGACCGGTCTTTCGAGCATTTCGCTCGCCTGGTATCGCAGAAGCGGATTTAAGCGCGTCCCTCGGAAGCAATCCGGAGGAGGAAGCGAGTGGAGCAGACAAAAATGCTGGAAGTCCTGATTGTCGGCGGAGGCATCTCCGGCCTCGCCGTGGCCCACGCCTCAGGATTGGCGGCGCAATCCGGCCGCTGTGAGCTTTGGGAATCCACCGGCCGGCTGGGCGGCACCCTGGGAACGGACCGGGTGGATGGATACTCGGTGGACTGGGGCCCGAATGGTTTCCTGGATCGCGAGCCTCTTACGCTTCGCATGGTTGATGAAATCGGTCTGAAGGATCAACTGGAGCCGGCCGATCCCAAAAGCACAAAGCGCTTTATCGTCAAGAACGGGCGCCTTCACGAGGTTCCATTTTCGCCTGCACGGATGCTTTCTACGGGCCTTCTGAGCCCGCTCGAAAAGGCTCGCGTTTTTTGTGAGCCCCTCATTCCCGGGCGTCGGGACGACGGTGAAGAGTCCGTTTTTGATTTCGCGGCGCGCCGCATAGGCCGGGCAGCCGCCGAGACTTTTGTCGACCCCATGGTATCCGGCGTTTACGGCGGATTGGCGCGCGAGCTTTCGCTGCCCGCCTGTTTCCCTATCATGCGAGAGATGGAAATGCGCTATGGCGGGCTTTCGAAGGCTCTGATCGCCAGGCAATTGGAGAAGCGCCGGGCGCAGAAGCGGGGAATTGCCCCTGTGAAAAAATCCGGCGGCCCGGCAGGCCCCGCCGGACACCTGACATCTTTCGAAGGCGGAGTGGACCGGATAATTCAAAAGCTCGAAGAACGTTTGAATCCGATTATCAGAAAAAACCGGAGCATTGCATCCATCCGCCGCGGGGACAATGCCTGGGAAATTGCCGATCAAACGGGGATTTCGGTCCGGGCCAGGCAACTGGTGATCGCGTGTCCCGCCTACTCTGCGGCGCAGCTGTTCCGGGGCTTCGATCCGGATCTTTCCGCTGCATTCGGTGCGTTTCCCTACGCCCCCATCATCGTGCTCGCCACCGGGCACCGCCGGGAAGATGTGAAACATTCCCTGGACGGATTCGGCTTCCTGGTTCCCCGCAATCAAGGGCTGAGAACTCTGGGTTCCATCTGGACCTCTTCCATTTTCCGGGAGCGCGCCCCCGAAGGATATGTTCAGCTCCGGTCCATGCTGGGGGGGGCCGGCGACCCCTTGGTGATGGATTTGTCCGATGACGAGCTGTGGCGGACTCTTCAGCGCGAACTGGATCCGCTGATCGGCCTGCCCGCGGAACCGTCGTTTATCCGCATCTATCGGTGGGAACTCGGAATTCCGCAATTTAAACTTGGCCACCGGGACCGGCGCGCGCGTATCGAGCAACTGGTTTCCCGGCATCCCGGGCTGTTCGTCATCGGCAATGCCTACTACGGCGTAAGCTTGAATGACTGCGTGAAATTGGCATACAAAGTCGCCAGTCAGCTCAGAGCATAAAACCGCCTCTCAGCCACAACCCGAATTGCAGACGCGATTTGCGGTGAATCGTGAATCCGGGCATTTCTGCTGATGTAATGGGCTGCAGGTTGCAGGTTTTAATTGCATTGGTAAACCCCCGGCTCTGCCGGGGGACTCAAAGAGTTTGACAGCTCCGTATTTTGAAACGCTGAGAAACGCTGATAAAAGCGCTGACAAACACCGATTTGTTCGGCGGGGATCGGAAGCGCCTCATCGGCTTTTGCCCGCGTAAGTCAGCGTTCAAGACCGGCGTAACTAGTCCAACCGCTTTGAGCGGTTCAAATCTTGCCTCCGGCTTTGCCGGAGGTACCTGACTTCAACTCCAACGGATCGTACCTATGCCGGTCCGAAACGCCTCCAGAGGAAAGCTGCGCGAAATGCGAGCCAAACTATGTTTTACAAGTGACCTGCAAATCATTTATAATGCCCCCCGGTTTTGGTACCGGTTTTTGGCTTGAAACGGCGGCAGACCTTTGAAATTCAGAAAGGCAGTGTTATGAAGAAGCCGAGTTTGCTCCTGACCTTAATGATTGCGGCTCTATGCATCGGTTCAGGCGCCGCCTATGCGGCGTCGAATTGTGTGGATTGCCATAAGAATACGAATCCCAACATTGTCAGTGACTGGGAAACCGGCAAAATGGCCAAGTCCGGCATGGACTGCGTGAGCTGCCACGGTGATCAGCACACCTCAGCCAGCGATGCGGCCAAAGTAAAAATCCCGACGCCGGATACATGCGCTCCTTGCCATAGCCAGCGGGTTGCAGAGTACAAAAAGGGTAAGCACGCTTTTGCCTGGGCGGCCATGAAAGCGATGCCTACCATGCACTGGCAGCCTTCGGTTCTGACCGAAGGGATGAAAGGCTGTGGTGCATGCCACAAGAACGGGCTCAAAACAGAGGCGGAGATCAAGGAACTGAGGAAAAGCAGTCCCGGATTCGGCACAGCCTCGTGCGATAGCTGCCACACTCGCCACAGTTTCTCGGTTCAGGAGGCGCGGCAGCCTCAGGCATGCCAGACCTGCCACATGGGATTTGATCATCCCCAGTGGGAAATGTATTCGGCCTCCAAACACGGGGTTCGCTACCTGCTGAAACAAACCAAAGTCCTGCCTGAGACCGTTTCCGCGCCAACCTGTCAGACCTGTCATATGCAGGACGGGAACCATGAAGTCCGCGCCGCCTGGGGTTTCCTGGCGGTCCGTCTGCCGATGCCTGACGATGTCGTCTGGGCGCAGGACCGGACCATGATCCTTCAAGCCCTGGGGGTTTTGGATCCTGCCGGGAAACCGACTGCCCGCCTGGACGTAGTTAAAGGCGCACAGGTTGCCCGCTTGACGCAGGAAGACTGGCAGAAAGATCGCGACAAGATGCTCGCCACCTGTCAAAAATGTCATTCGGGCAATTTTGCCAAGGGAGAACTGGATAAGGGCGACCGGATGATCAAGGAAGCCGATCGTCTGATGGCGCAGGCGATCCGCGTCGTTGCGGATTTGTATAAGGATAAAATCATCCCCAGGCCCAAGACCTATGCCTACGATTTTCCGGACCTGCTGACCTTCCACGATGCCCCGACGCCCATCGAGCTGAAACTCTTTGTGATGTTCCTTGAGCAGCGCAACAGGGCATTTCAGGGAACTTTCCACAACAATCCCGACTACGCCTTCTGGTACGGCTGGAGCGAATTGCAGCGTTCCTTGACCGAGATTAAATATATGGCCGAAGAAATGCGAAGGAACGCCAAAAGGACTTCTGCACCTGCTGCAAAGCAAGCCGCTAAGTGAGACTGTCTGGGGACGCATTCTGTCATTCATGGAATGCGTCCCCCGGCAAATTCCTTTCTCCCTGCTCCGAAACTGCTTGTGAATATCCTCAAAAACAAAAAACCACCCGCAAATGGCGTGGCGAGCAAACAAAAGACCTGTTGCTTTCAAGGGACGAGGTTTTAACGCAGTCCTGCGAAGAGATTTTTGACTTGTGACCTGCGATCTGGAATCCCCCAGGCTAATCCAATCGGAGGTCTACCGGCTGTGCCGGCAAGGCAGCATCGTTTTGACAAATACCGTAGCATGCCTTTTCCCCGGCGTACTGACAGCAACCCAAAACATTAAATAACGAATATCGAATATCGAACCGCAGAAGAACTTCGAAATTCAGCATTCTTCATTCGATATTCTGCGGTTCAAAAAGCTTTAAGGATATCCATGACGCATGAAACTTCGCTTGTCTTTGATCGGTTGCTATCGAGAACCTTTTAGAAGCCGGTAAACATTAACCCTTCGGCTCTGCCGGAGGATACTTATTCCTTCCGTCTTAATGGAGTGGTGTACAGCGAAAGGGTGTGGCTGGCGTTGTCCTCGTTGGAGACTATGCTGAGCGTTTCGTCCGGGATGATGCCCTCGAGGTCGTAGTCGTGACAGACTATTCGGGAGCCCGGCTTGAGCTTATCCAGTTGCGGCAGGAGCCTGCGGTTCATCTCGGGGAGGAGGTAAATGGGGATGACATCCGCCTTGCTCAGGTCGATCGTGAAAATGTCGGCCTGAAAAATCTTCACGAGGTCGCCGACATTGTTCCGGACGACATTCTCCCTCGAAGCGCGGACCCGTTCCGGATCGATATCGTATCCTTTTCCCCGGCAGCCGTATTTCTGGGCAGCCAGGACCAGCATTCTGGCGTCCCCGCAGCCGAGATCGTAGACCCGGTCCCCTTTCTTGACTTTTGCCATACGGAGCATTTTCGACACTACGTCGTATGGGGTGCCGACATAGACAACATCCGGAGTGCGCATCCACTTGGTATCCTCGCCGCTCAGGACAGCGCTTGCGGAGAGACTTACCAACAACGCCAGAAACGATAACAAAACGGTTTTTGCTATTTTGCGCATTCAAAATATCCTTCCGCAGGTTTGGCTGCAAACCGTCCCGCTGTTTCGAATCCTCAACGGAAAATTGCCAGCATAGAAAACTTGTATTTCATATTTTCGATGGCCCAGTTTCCCAGGTTGCAGCCTTCGGCGTAAACGATGCGAAGGTTGGGCATGGTGAGAAAGTGATCGAGATCTTCGTCCACAATGTTGCAGCGCATCAGGTTCAGTTCGTTAAGGCTTCTCATCCCTTCAAGCTTGGCGAGGCCCGCTCCGGTTATTTTGGTATCCGCAAGGGCCAGAACTTCCAGGTTTTTCAGGAGCGCGATGGCATCCATGTCTTCGTTTTGAATGGGATTGCCGCTCAGGTTTAAGACCGCCAGCGTATCGACAGCCTTTATGTTCTTCAGGACGCTACCGCTGATTCCGGTGCGCTGCAAGGAAAGAGCTTCCAGGTTTGTGAGGCTGGAAAGCCATTCCAGATCGTTTCCGTCCAGGTTGATGTCGTGAATATACAGGCGCCTCAACGAGTTGCAGTTTTTCAGCGACACGAGGCCCGACGGCGAAGCGCTCCCTCCGCCAATCTCCAGCCATTCCAGTTTTTGCAGCCCTGGCAGATAGGCGATCGCTTCGTCGCTCAGCTCGCCGCCGACAGCCTCGATCCAGCGCACCTCGCCCCGGGGAGCCCGTTGCAGCGGCACTCCCAGCCTGGTCAACGCCTGTACGGATTGAGCCTCATCGAATTTGGGGCGGGGGTTGCTCAGGGAATCCGGAACCTGAAGGATCAGGGTGCTGCCGAACAGCAGCATAGCCAAAATTGCCGGCAGTACAGTTTTTCTTGCCATACGCTTCTTTGGGGCCTCCACAGGCTGCCCATAATATCTTTTCCGGCTCCCTCGCCGCAAATTTTTTGCGAACGTTATGCATGCGTGCACTTCGGATTTTTGGCAGGGGCGGCCTTTCGGTATCCCCAGGAAGACCTAAACCAATGGGAAATCCACCGGCTCTGGAGGTGGGGCAGCATCCCTTTTACAAATGTCGATTGAATATCGAATATCGAACCGCAGAAGTTTGGGCAGGACCTCGAAATTCATTCGTTATTCGATATTCTGCAGTTCAAAAAGCTTTAAGGACATCTATGGCCAATAGGATTTCTTTTATTTTTCATCGGTTACGATCAGATCCCGGCCAGGGGGCCGGCCACCATTAAGCCTCCGGCGCTGCCTGAAAACAGATGGTTCGGCGCGACCTTGTTTAAAGGCCTGTCTGCGCGGATTAATCCAGGGTCTTCTGAAACCGCAGAGCGCTTATGCCGAGGATTGCCGCGCCGAAGACGGCCAGCGCGGCGATCTCCTGCCAGAGAGATTCGACACCCACTCCCTTCAAAAAAAGGCCGCGCACTATCTGAATGAAATAGCGGAGGGGATTCAGGTAGGTCAGATACTGCACGGGGAGCGGCATGTTCCGGATCGGGAAGGCAAATCCGCTCAGAAGCAATGCGGGCAGAAAAAAGAAGAATGACGACATCATGGCCTGCTGTTGCGTCCTCGATATCGTCGAGATGAAAAGGCCGACTCCCAGGGTGGAGAGGAGATAAAGCACGGAGCAGCCGAACAGCAGCAGGATGCTGCCCCGGAGCGGTATGCTGAAGATCGCGAGCGCCGCCACTACAACAATAGCAACTTCGAAAATTCCCGCCACGGCGAAAGGCAGCAGCTTCCCGAGGATCAACTCGAACGGCCGCATCGGCGTGACCATCAGCTGCTCCATAGTGCCGATCTCTTTTTCCCTTACGATGCTCATGGCCGTCAGCATGATGGTAACCAGCGCGATGAGAATCACGATGACCCCGGGAACAAAGTACACCCGGCTTTTGAGATCGGGATTGAACCAGACTCGGGATTGTGCGGTCAGAACCGGGATAACAGAGGGCGCCGGTCCCTTTAAAACCGTGGTCGGCGCGACAAGCTGGGCGCCTTGCCGAAGAGCGCGTATCCTGGCCGCATAAGCCAAAACGACCTGGTTGGCATAGCCGGAGACAATGGCCGCCGTGTTCGAGTTTGTTCCGTCGACGAGAATCTGTATCGAGGCGGCATTTCCGCGCTGGATGTCGCGCGAAAAACCGGGCAGGACGCGCACGACAGCACACTTTAAACCGAACAATTCCGTGCCTACCTACGAG
>CAWEJX010000020.1:0-1364233 GCA_963809485.1 uncultured Acidobacteriota bacterium | reverse complement strand
TATCCCGCAAAAATTTGCCTGTAATTTTGTCTTTCCACGACCCTCTCTGCTGCAGCGGCCAATTGAAAGAAATAGCTCCTGGATTCGGGCAGTCAATGACACAACACCCGCAGTACCAGCACTCATCGGGATGCAAAATGATTGGCGGATTTCCCTTGTCGGGATTCGGAATAAACACGTCGACCTGGCACACATTCACACAGGTGTTGCATCCTTTACAGTGCTCCGGATTGAAAATCACCGGCGTGTTCGGAGTTGTAATGTTCGGTAAAGCACTAATTTTTATCTGAGCCATCGCAGCCTTCCTATTTCCCTGTATAAACTCCAGTGTAATCCCTGTTATGAGCCTCGTAATTGGCTTTCATATCGCCCCAATAATTCAAAGGCAATTCGCCGGATTTGACCTTGCCATTTTCCAGCCTGATGGTCACATACTTGTTCCATTCGGGCGGATCCACCTCAGGATAATCGATTCTGTAGAAATTGAGAGGTGCGCTGCTGGCTTTCCGTGCCAGAGAAGCCGTCAGGACCATTTGCGCATGGGCCAGCATGCTCAGGTCTTCGATGCTACGCATCAACTTATGCGGGTCGAGAGCGTAGAGTCTCGGCACAAACACTTCTTCAATTTCCTTCAAGATGTCCAGTCCCATATTGAGAAGCGACTCGGTTTTAAATTCACTGCAGTAATACTGCATCGTCCTTGCAATCCCGGCATTCAGCTCTTTCCATTCGATGCCGCTGGTACGTTTTATCGGAGCATAGATGCGTGTCTTTTCCTTGGCGACCTGCTCTTTGGATATTTTGGATACATCCACCTGTTTTGAATAGTCGGCCGCCTTCCGCCCGGCATATCTTCCGGTAGCGGCTGCGAAGCTGTGATCGATGTGAGAAAACAATTGCTCGCCGGCGACATACAAACCATCGAGAGTCGACTTGAGATCCCAGTCAACCACCGGACCGCCGCCCCTGGCTGTCCGCCATTGAGAATGGGTTTCACCTTCTATGAAGGCATAGCTTTGAAGCATGTGCTTTTTCGGATCGAATCCGGCTCTCTCGTAGGTGCTGGTGATAATTTTAGTAGTTGATTCCTGCCCCAGCATGAGATCCCAGGTTGCTCTGCGCTCGATGTCAGGCATGGCTGGGAAATCGCCGTAGAAAGGCAACGCCCATTCGCCTTTGAAGATTCCTTTGCGGATGGAGTCGCGTATCTCCGGCGGTGGGAACATGGCGCCGCCATCCTGCCAGCCCTGGGTCGGCCACGGCAGCTTCTTTCCATTTGCATCCACTATCTGCAGGTTTTCATAGCTGGCATCGCCGGCGCCGCCATACCAGTTGTGCTTGTACCCCGTACCCAGCATCAGCGGTATTGTCTGCTCCATCAAAGCAAGCTCTGCGCCTGCTCGCCAGGCTATTGCATATCCATCTCCCGTTGCACAGCGGGAACGAAATTGCCTGCAACCTGCATGCTCCGTATTCAACATCCACATGTAAAAGTCACCGGCGGTGGCAAGTACGGCGGCTTTCGACTTGAAAATCATGAATTCACCGGTGCGGTTGTTAAATCCTGTGGCACCGATAACACGCGCTCCCTGGATACCTCCTTCAGTCAGAAGACTGGTCACCATAACCCGGTCGAAAATGCGGACGCCCAGCCTCTGACATTCCTTTTTCAGAGCAGGTTTGAACGTTACTCCCCAGACGCGCAGAACAAGTTCGGTTTCGTGGTTTGGGCTGGTGCGGGGCGAAAACATGAACTTGGTTTCATCGTACCTGCCTTCGGCTCCAACATACTCATCATGAATGTCCCTGATTTGGCCGCCCATCTGTTCCAGTTCGAGGAGTGTGTCATAGTTTTCCCGGCATGTTATTTGCGCTCCGATGCCGTTTCCATAGGAACATTTGGGAGTGCCTTTCGGCAGTTCCGACATGGTGCCTGGATGCTGCGCCAGCACTTTGGCCCACTCGTCGGGATCGACTTTGGAGTGTGGATTGGCTGGACACTGGCACCAGTGATCGCAGCCCGGTCCTCCGGCCCCGCTCCTGATGGTGTCGCCTTTCTCCACCAGCGCCACACGGACTCCTTTCCTGGCGGCGCTGATTGCTGCCCAACATCCGGCTATGCCTCCGCCAATGACCAAGACGTCGGTATCAATTTCGTACTCTTTTTCATAATCCACATCGTATGGCCAGGACGGTGCCGTTCCTTGCCTTTGAAAGAAATCATGCCAGTTGGTCATTTTTGTTCCTCCATTACGTGGACATAACAGGACCGTAGTGTGCCTCGGCAACGGGCAGCGTCGCCCAAAGCTGTCTAAGCGGAAACTTGCCCTTCGTTGATAAAGGGAGTTTATCCCAGGACGTTGGATTATCTGAAAACAAAAAATTCCGCGGTCGCTACGGCATGTGATGGCCTTTATCTCCCTTCTATAATTGGCAACGTAACATAGGATTTGTGTGTTGAATCGCGATATATCGTAACTTTCGGCGCTGGATCGAGCCTGGGCGTTGACCTCGTGTCTGCGAAATTTATCACCAGCCGTATGCTATGGCCGGCCTTTAAAATCATTGATATAGGCAATATTTCGAACACAAGTTCGGTCGGTTTGCCGGGCGTCAGCGGGGTCACATCCGCCTCATAGAAGCCATGCCATGGCAGTCCGAGATTGTTGTAAGGCGCCTTTTGCAGCTTTCGCAACGAGGCCCGAAGCCTCCCGTTCACGTTGTACGATGTGGCTGTACCGTCCGGAGCGACATCCTGAATGGTGGCAATGAAGTCTCCATCCAGTCGCGGTTGATGATACCCACAGGTTCATGGTGGGATGGCCGGTGACTTGAACATCCGCGCTGAGCGGGGCGGTTACGTATACAAGACCCTTGGTCGTCATGTTGGCGGGAGTGACATCGTACGCGACCGTGGTTTCGTCTTTTTGATCAACTCCCGTCGGCGCTGTTGTGCTCAACGAGCCTTTGCCCAAGTAGAATTTGGTCCTTTTTTCATTGGGCAGCGGCCACTGTTTGGCCGAGCGCCACTCGGAGCCGGCCGGAGCGTTATACGTATAATAATATACGCGATCCTCTTCCATTATGCCGTTGTCGATACCCTTAAGCCAATAATCGAAGAAACGGCGTTCTTCAACGGTGATGTCGAACTTGGTCTGGCTTTGGACGGCGGTCCAGCCGCAGTGCCCTCCGGGGCCCACGATTAGTTTTGCCGGGTTGGTTACATTGTTAAAAGTGAAGAAGGCTCCGTGCTTGGTGGTCCCTTCGTCCCAGTTGGCGGCCAGATATATAGCGGTTTTGGAAGCCTTTATCTGTTCCAAATAGTTATGAGGGCTGCTTTTGATCCACCACGGCTGGGCGCCTTGATCCGTGATGGCCTCGGCTGCGCTGTCGCGGTATGGCGCGTAGCCCTCGTTTTCAACCGTGCCGGCGTGATCTGCAATCGCTTGATTCAACTGCGATCTATCGGTATCGCCGTCAACCGGTTCCGCCGCCGCATCGCGAGATTTTTGACCGGACTGAACTTTGCTCGGAACGCTGGTACCAGTACTTTTGGCTGGGGCCATGCCACCGGGCACACGAAACGAATAAGCGTCGAACTCGCAGCTCATCGGGAATATCGCCTTCAGGTGGGGAGGCGCGGTTGTCGCCGCCTGTAGCTGACTGCCGCCAGTGGCCGAACAACCCCACATGCCGATATTGCCATTGCTCCATGGTTGTTTGGCAAGCCATTCGGTGATGTCGTACGCGTCCCGGCGAGAGGCGGTGAGCCATTCGCCGCGGTTAAACGCCACGTTATGTCCGTAGGAAGCATATAGGCCGCGAAAGTCCACAATGGCGACCACGTACCCATATTTCACCAGCTTGGCCGCCGTTCCCGGATAGCCCTCGCCTGTTAGCGTCTTATCATTACTACTATATCTGCGATTATAAGGTGTATGCATCCATAGGACAGGAAGCTTGGTATCGATTACCTTTCCTGTGGCTTTATCCTTGGGGCGGTATAGATCCATGGCGAGCTTGGTACCATCGCTCACCTGGACGTATTGTGAGGTAAGCTCGTATTTATCGTCGTAAATCGCTTCGCTATAGCCAGTGTATTCGCCCGGCCGGGAGACGCGATTGGCCGTTGATGAATTGGAAGCGGCACTTCCATCCCTGGCTCCCGTGTTGGCATTTACGGTGCCTCCAGCGACATTTACTTTGCCTGCATTGCCCTCGAACGCAAGTGCAATGCCGCACAAAACCAAGCTCATCACCAAAGCATATCGTTTCATCATGCTGCCCCCCTTTTTATGATGAATAGATTTTGTATGTCGTTGCGGCCCTCTTCGATACGAATATCCTCGAGCAAAACTCGACATCAGAAGCATGAAGTCTGCTGAAAACCTGGATGTTATTGCTCTAGCAATGCGGGAATCCCCGGGAACTAAGCGCTATACATAAAACTCGCGGAGCCGTCCATACCATCGATGCATGACTTATTTTACAAAGGCTTCACCCTCCGGAGTTCGTCTCCAGGCAAAATACTGATCCATGACCTTTAGCGCGTCAGCGCTGGGAACCGGCCCAGTATGAGGCGTCTGGGCAAAGTACATCAGCACGGGGTTGTCGTCGCTGAACGCTGGCCACTTGGGGAGGCCTGGGCCGTTGGGATCGCCGAATTTGGCGAAGTTCGTCCAGTATGTGGCCATAGCCTCAGAAATCGCCTCATCCCACTTGGAAGGCTTCTGATTCGGATTCAGGTGCTGGAAAACGTAGGACACTTCCTGCCCATGCGGCGATCCTTGTCCGGCTTGCGGTGAATCGGCGGGATAATCCGGGTGCTGATCGAAGTAGTAGTAAAACACCTTGGAATTGCCGGTTTTCGACTGCAACCGCGCCCAGATCCAGGTGTGCCAGCCGAATGCTGCGTCGCGCATCAGGTCGCGCGCGGTCTTGGCCACCGTTCCTGTTCCAGGAGGATAGGCCGCGATGAGTTGATCGGCGAACGGGCCGAAGCGCGACTTCACACTGGCAATGTAATCTTCCGCAGTCCGTGGGGGAGAGAAGCTCAAGCCCTCGTCGGAATTGTAGCCAATCAGAACCGGAACGTCGTTGTACCGCTTCGCTTCATAGAGCTTGAATTGATCGTCCGGAATCACCCATCCATCGATGATCGGCCAATTGCTCAGGCCGGCCGGGCCGACACCGCCACGAGCAGGTTGACCGGGACACCGCCTCCGGAAAGCCTATCGAGAGAGCTTCCGCGCCTCCGCGATGATACGCCGGCCGTTCTGAGCGTGCTTTCGACCGGCTCCGCATCTCAGTTTCATGTTCTGCCCCGGGCATGGTTGCAGGCCTCGGGGGGCCGAACGAACGCGGTGAGATTCGCCTTCGAATAGCCCTTTGGCCCGATGCACACGCATGCTGACGGCGATTCCTCCGGCCGACTCGCCGAAGATGGTCACGCGGTGGGGGTCGCCGCCGAATGCGGCTATATTTTTCCGAATCCATTGAAGACCAGCGATCATGTCCAGAATGCCGTAGTTCCCCGATACGTGGTTCTTGGTCTCGGCGCTCAACTCCGGGTGCACGAAGAAGCCCATTTGTCCCACGCGGTAGGCAATGCTCACCAGCATCACTCCCTTTTTTGCAAGCGTCTCTCCGCTAAATGTGGCTTCGGAAGTAGAGCCCATGGCGAATCCGCCGCCGTAGATCCACACAAAAACGGGAACGCGATCGCGCTGCGTCTTCGCCGGGCTCCAGATGTTTAAGTACAGGCAGTCCTCGCTCGGAGCCGGGCCGCTTCCTCCGGGGCCCATCATCATGCCCTGTATGCACGCGGGAGCGAACTTTACGGTTTCCTTCACGCCATCCCATTTCACCACCGGCTGAGGAGCGCGCCAGCGGAGGTCGCCGACTGGCGACGCTGCGAACGGTATGCCTCTGTAAACCGACAGCCCGTCCTCGACGGCCCCTTGCACAATTCCCCCCTCGATCTTGACAGGAGCGGGCGCCTGCGCGAGGCAGGATCCGGCTGAAAGAATTACGAATATTGCAGTCAGAAGGGATTTCTTCATTAAGGTTGCCTCCTTAGAAGAACAAACACGCCTTGGCTAGAGCTAAGAATCAGACTGACGCCTTTACCCTGCATTCTCACCAGATTTCTGAAGCGGCGCAAATGGATATGTCTGCGCCGCCTCGCGACGAAACCCGGTGAGAAATGCGGTTTAATGTTTCGGATAGGATTTCAGCATCCCCTCGGGCATACCGCCCTCACTTAGGATAACGCGCTTGCTGATGAGCCAGCGCCCGTCTTGCTTGACCAGCTCCGTCCGTTCACGCCCGTACTCGGTCACTTTAGGTGCTGACGTCAGCAGGTCCGACTGGACGCTGTGCCAAAGCAGCGTTGCAACAGCCTTATCGCCCTGTAAAAGGATCTTCAGATTCGTGTACATCATCTCGGATGCCCCCTCCGGCACGGCGGCTTCAGCTTTCTGCGCTTTTCCCTCATCGCCTATTCCAGCCTGGACATACATGGCTTTGATCTCGTCGTGGCCATTAGCGACCAACCCGTTGACCTCGAGTCTGCCGTCAGCGGTAAAGTAGGACATAAAATCATGTTGGCCGTTCGGCCCGAACAGCGAATAGTAATCGTTGAAAAGGTCCTCGATGGCCGCGCGCTCCACCAGCTCTGTCAGTTCAGGCGGCGTCGTAGCAGGCGTCTTGGAACAGGCCGCCGTAAATACCAGAGCGGTCAGAATAGTCAGCAGTCTCAATTTTGATTTCATGGTGCGATGGCGATCATTGGTTTTTGTCATAATCGATTCTCCTTACAGATGCATCCCGCGTTTAACCCGGTGGAAAATGGATTTGGGCGCGAATCCTCACATGGACTTCCAAATCTGATCCGTTCTTTCAGTTTTCTTACAAACGGCGCCGGCAGCGTTTAGTCCTTAAACAGCAATGGAGCCAACTCATGCAGGCTACGGCGCCAGGACTGGAACTCGTGAGCCGTATCCGGTGAGACGTAAAAGACGCTGTTGATACCCGATTGTTTCAACGCATCGGCGTTCGCCTTCGGGTCTCCGCCAAAGCCGCCGCGACCGCCGCCTTGGTTGCCGCCGAGTTCGCGGCTGCCGTAGCTGACGAATACCAACTTTACCTTCTTTGCAAAATCGGGCGTGTTTTTGACATCGTCCGAAGAGATGGTTCCGCCGCTGAAGAGACCGATGTGGGAAAATGTATCGAGATGCTTAAGCGTAATCGACTTCGTCTCCATTCCGCCCATGGAGAGGCCGGCCATGGCGCGATGGGGCTGATCGGAGAGCGTGCGGAAATTGGCATCGATGTACGGGATCAACTCGTCGACGAGAACCGTCTCGAAGGGCGCGACACTGAAACTTCCGATACTTCCGATTTTGGCATCGTTTGTCATGCCGTAGGTCATCACGATAAGAAAGGGCTTGGTTTTGCCTTCGGCTATCAGATTGTCCATGATCAGATTTGCATGACCCTGATTGCTCCAGGCGGTTTCATCCTCGCCCCAGCCGTGCTGCAGGTACAGCACCGGATATCGCTTGGTCTGGGTTCTTGTCGTAGTCGGGCGGCGTGTAGACGAACGCTCTGCGGGAAGTGCGGGTGCTCTTCGAGGGGAAAAGAATTTGCTGCACTCGGCCGTGGGGAACGTCTTTGAGGGCATAGAATTCCCGGTCGTGCGCGGGGATTTCGATGCCGCTTTCCCAGCGGATCGATCCGTAGAAATTCAAAGTGCCGGGATCGTTGAATGTTCCTCCATCGACCGAAAGATGGTAGTAGTGAAAGCCTTCATCCAGCGGCCCTGCCGTGGTGCCAATCCACACGCCATCATCGGTTTTCTTAAGAGGCGTGCCCCCGCGACCGCCCAGGCTCACGCTGACGCTTTGGGCCTGGGGCGCAACAATTCGAAATCGAGCGTAGCCTTGAGAGTTGACCTGCGGGTACTCCTGGCCGGGTTGGTTTAAGGTCGAGGGCTGGAAGTCTTCCTTGATCGTGGGCTGGTCTGTCTGAGCCAAGCACAGAGCAACCCCCAATGAAATAGCAATACAATTACGGGCAAATAACGTTTCATTGTTTTTCTCCTCCTTGGTCTGTTGCAGACGAATCGATAGCGATGTCCCAGCGCGCGACACTTGGAGTGCGGAGCTTGCTGCCGCTTTTTTGGCGCGAAGCTAGCTTCGCGCAGAAGGCGCAAGCAAGCTTGCGCACTCCCAAAACGGCCATTCCGGGCAATAGCAATTCCATTGTTACAGTACTGGTCTGCTGTATATTCGGTTGCGCCTTATGGCGCTCTTGAAACATCATCCTGCCTCATATGCATTATCCCGCACTTTGTCCGGTCCAAAAGCGGAGCTGGAAAAGAAGGAGTGTATACAGCATAATCTATGTCGTATAATGTGACAAGTATGTTGACTCAGAGACGTAACAAAGGCAACATAGTAAAATAGAAATTGTCGATCGCTCAACATTTGAAATGATTGTTCCAATTTATCTATGGCAGAAGCGGGCTTATCCAGGGCATAAGTAAATCGGACAGGCATAGCAACGGACGCCTGTTGCCGAACTCCTGCTGTGATATAGTAGCTTCCGACATTTTTTAGCTGAGAATGACGCTTCGGAATAATCCATGGCTGCCCTTTCAACCTTTTTTAGGAGAATTACGGGATGAAACGAATTGCACAATGCTTTTTAGCTTTAATAATGATGGCCTGCGGCAGTCTCGTCACGGCCTACGCGCAATCGGCCTGCACACGCGATGGCCTTAAGGGAATTATCGGACAATATTTCAGCGCCCTCGAGGCGCACAATCCATCGAGTCTTCCGCTCGCTGCCAAGGTGAAATTCACGGAAAATGGCGTCGAGATGCCCGTAGGAGAAGGCTTTTGGAAAACCGCAGGAAAAACCTTGCTCAAACGCGATCTGATCGACACCTATAAGTGCGGCACGCATTCCAATGTCGTGATTGAAGAGAAATACACAGCCCCCAAGACAACAGCGCCGGCCCCAAAATCACCTTTTGCCAGCCTATCGGCGAAGCCGCCTGCGGATGGCACCATTCGGCCTATTCTCTATGGAGTTCGGCTCAAAGTTGAAAATCAACAGATTACGGAGATTGAAACGTTCGTCGCCCGGGAAACTGAATTTGCGTTCAATGCCGCAACCGTGCTGGAAACCAAAGACCAGGATTGGGAAAGCATCATCCCTGTGGAACAGCGAAGCAGCCGGCTGGCCATGATTGCTGCCGCCGATGATTATTATGATATGTTCACCGAAAATCCCAAGGTGCGCACCCCATTCGCCAGCGTTTGTGATCGCTGGGAGAACGGCTTTCAGACAACCAAGGGAGGAGGAGTGATGGGCGGCGTTAAGATGACGGCGCATGACTGCTCTCCGAAGGGCTTGGTTATTACAAACCACGGCCCACGGCGTTTCCTGGTAGATGTGGAAGCAGGAACGGTTGTCGCCTATGTGCATTTCACAGGCAGCCTGCCGGATTTCCATATGTTCCGGATGCGAAATGGCAAAGTGGATTTGATTCAATCCGTCATTGGCGCCGGCTCCAAATCAATGGGCTGGCCGAACGAACCAATCTGCAAATAAGTGGATTTGCCGCTGGATTACACGGCAATCATTTTGCGGAATCCGTGACACCTGAAGTTGAGAAGGAAAAGCCCTGAGGGAATCATTCCCTCGGGGCTTTTTTATTAACGCTGTCCGCTGCATATGTTTTTCAACCTCAGAATTGCGGTTACAGTGAAGTGCGGATATCATGGGGCTTGCATGCATGAGCTTTGAAGAGAAATTAGGAGGATCAAGCTATGTTCCATAAGAAGCTGTCTCTGACAATTATCCTGGCGCTTACCATAAGTTTATTGCCTTCCTTCAGCGCTTTTGCGCTGAATTACTCGGGCAGCCAGGGAAATCCTGCCACTTTCGAAACCTTGGAAGAGACCCGCGCAAGCAGTCCTGCAGCCGTCGCCCAACTGGAAACCAACAACGGTAAGTCGTTCAAGTCCCATCCCGTTCTGGATGGCTATCCCAAGGGATCCACCTATGTGTACCGCTCCGCGAATCTATTCGGAGGGCGCGCCGCGGCCAGGCTTAATACAGATATCCTGCTATTTGCTGAGAAATCTTTCTCAGGCAAAGATGCCGCGCTTGCGTACCTTAAAAGCTTGGATCTAACCAGGATCATCGATGAGGCAATTGGCAGCATTGTGCTGGTCACTCCATCGGATCCTAAAGCCGGGTTCACCGCCAACGATCAGAAATACTATTACGCCCTTCAAACTGCCCTGCTGGCTCAAAAGGCCTATGAAAGAAGCGGAAATGCGACGACATACTACTCCGACGCCGAGTACTTCGGCGGATACGGCTACACCTATGTCATCGGCATCGACGGCGGCGCAACATTCCTCAACAACTACGTTGCGGGAACATTTGATTACGTCAGCCGTATTGCCGGCATGCTGCTGATCAACGGCACAATGGACAACGTTCGCAGCGTTGCGGCCCTGGTTCCCGTGTATCTAGTAAACGCGCCGAATCAGTTGTTGCGAAATACAGGAAGGCGAATGATGTCGATGCCTACATGAACGCAAGCGGCATCGAGACATATTTCAACCAGGCGTTCCCGCTCAAGAAAGTCGTTGTTGCCAGGGAAGCTGGAAAACCGGACGCCGCCAAATACATTAAAGACGCCTACTACAACATGTTTATAAAAGCGATGCGAGTGCCCGTCATCAAGCAGGGGCTGTACTCCGCATCCACTCCATACCAGGGGTATAACTTCGATGAAGCTCCCTATTCCTTGTGCCGCAGAAATGCCGTGATAAATGGCGTAACGCAAGACGGCATTCACGTAATCCGCAAGACATCGGAAATGTTCAATGACATGAAATCGAAAGACGGCGAATACCTGCAGACCTGGTTTGAATATCTTCCGGACGAAGTGCTGAAGGGGACGGCGCCCGCAGGGACTGTGCCGCTGATTCTTGCCATGCATGGAGGTGGAGACGATCCCCGAGTGTTTGTGGATGAAATCGGCCTGCTTGACCTGGCCGGGTCCGAGCGCTTTGCCATGGTCGCGCCGGAGCATCAATACCTTAATTTCGCGAGGACCAACGACCCAACCCTTCAAGGCTTGCTGTGCAACATTTTGCCCAAATATGTGAAGCACATTCTCAAGACATATCCTGCGTTGGATCCATCTCGCGTTTACGTCACCGGTTACTCGATGGGGGGCGCTGCAACGCTCAAGGCCGTCAATGGCGATCCGTTTGTGTTTGCCGCAGCGGTTCCCATGGCTGCCGCCGCCTATACCGCCACCGCGGAACAGGCGGCCCAGTTGAAGAAGGCTCATATGCCGGTGATGTTCACGACGTCATCGTTCGATCTTCCGGGCGCTTTCGATCAAGCAGGCGGCAACATCGCCGTCACTTACCAAACCCAACTCAACCTCTTCCTTGGCTACAATGGCATAAAGACGATCGATGCCTATGATTTCGCGGCGCATCCCGTCAACGGTTTTAAGGCCGACCGTTTTGAGAGGATCAAGCTCAATAATGAGTACGACAACTATTGCTGGTATTTGAACAATGGCGATGGAATTCCGATGGTCGCTTTAAACTATACGGAGCATCTGATTCACGCGCTCTATCCCGAATATGCAAGGATTGCATGGGATTTTGCCAAGCATTATTCCCGCGATCAGAAAACCGGCGCAATCAGATATAATCCGCACATCAAATAGCTTGCTGCGGTGCATCAGCGACTCGTGGAGGACAAGGCCGGCCCACATCCCAGCTATATTATGTCGATAGAGGCGGCAGGAGGAAAATCGATGTTGCCTATAAAAAGAAAGTCTACAGCACCATCCTGGATGTGTCTTTATGCGGCGCGCCTTGGAATTCCCCTGATAATCATTGCTGTGCTGACCATAACGGCAGGATCGACGGCATGCACTAAAGCTGCCGATCCTGCAGGCAAAGTTTTCAGGGATTGCGCGACGTGTCCTGAGATGGTGATTATTCCACCCGGCACATTTATCATGGGTTCGCCGGAGACGGAGAAAGATCGGGACGCAGACGAAGGACAGCACACTGTTGTGATCGCGATATTCGTTCGCAGTAAGCAAAGCACCGATTACCTGGGATCAGTGGGAGCATGTGTGTCGCGACCGCGCGTGCGACGGCCCCTCCGTGGAAGCTGCACTCAGATTAGACCGCGACGGCAAGCCAATCCAGAACTATGTCGGCCATGTCCGTGGCAATCATCCAGTTGTCGGCGTCAGTTGGTGGGATGCACAGGCCTTCATCCACTGGCTCAACAGCAAGATTGGCAAAGAGACAATATCGCCTTTTGTCGGAATCGGAATTCGAATATGCGGCCCGCGCAGGCTCTACCACGGTTTATTGGTGGGGCAACGAACCGAGCCACGATTATGCTAATTACGGAAAGGATGCCGGTCCGGATCTGGGAGGGATGGCTGAAGGGCGAGACAAATGGGAAAACTCAACATCTCCGGTATGTTCATTCCCGACGAATGCTTTCGGCTTATGCGACATGTATGGCAATGTCTATCAGTGGGTGGAAGATTGCTACGAATCCGAACGGCGCTCGGCTGCCGGCGGATGGCTCTGCGGTAAAAAGCGGCAATTGCTCCGTGCGCGGATTCCGCTCCAATTCATTTGAGAGCAATGCAAAGACGCTGCGCTCAGCGAATCGAGCCTATGTGTATGCGCCGGATACTCGCGGTCGCAGCTACCTTGGCTTCCGCGTCGCCAAAACGATCAAGTAAACAAATTGCGATTCAGGATCGCAAAGGGAATGCGGATCCATTCGTTCTCTCAAGTATAGAGCAGGGAAATACCGCGTTGGCGATCGTCCAGAACCGAGGCATTAGTCAAAGGAGCCAAGCATGGTCGTAAGACTCATCGATTATGACAAGTTATTATCCGGAGCGATCGATATGCATCTTCATCCCGGCACGGATGCCTTCTGCCGTTTAGATGCGCTGGAAACTGCCAGACAGGCAAGACAGGCCGGAATGAAAGCTATTGTGATAAAGGACCATTTCGTTCCTACCGCGCCGATAGCGGCGATGGTGAATCCTCTCGTGCCCGACTTCAATGTGTTCGGAAGCATTTGTCTGGATTATGAAATAGGAGGGCTGAATGCGTATGCGGTAGCGTATTCCGCCAGGGCAGGCGCGCGCGTAGTTTGGATGCCGACATTCTCCTCCGCCAACTCCAGGGCAATAATGCGGGAACTTGGTGTTCCCCTCGAAGGCGAAGGGTTTTCGATTCTTGATTGCAGTGGGCATTTATTGCCGGAGATTAATCCGATACTCGCCATCATTAAGGAATACGATATGGTTCTGGCCAGCGGTCACATGTCTCCGGCCGAGACATTTGCGCTGGAAAAGGAGGCTCGCAGGCTGGGGATAAACAAATTTGTAGTCACGCATCCCTTGGACCACGAGTTCTTTTCTCAGGCTTTCAGTAAAGACGACCTGGTCCAACTGGCGGGAAATGGAGCTTTCATTGAATTCACTTTTATAGCTCTTCTGGCTTCCGAGTTCCGGCGCGATCCCGCCGAAATGGTCGATGTAATCAGAGCCGTGGGGCCCGAACGATGTATTGTCTCAACGGATCTCGGCCAGAGTTTTAATCCGCTGCCCGTCGAAGGCTTGAGGATGTTCATCATCACGTTGCTTAAATACGGCATCACCGAGGATGAAATTACTCTTATGATCAAAACCAATCCGGAGAAATTATTGGGACTAAATGCCTGATACCCAATGGAGGTGAATGCGATGGAATACACAAGATCAGAAGCCAAATTGTGGGCAAAGAATACCATGAAAGGTCTTGAAGTGCCGATCTTTCCATCCTTTACTCCAGACCTGAAAGAATTGGATGAAGAAGGCATCCGCTTCGATGTCAATCATATTCACGCCAATGGCTTTACTTCAGCTATTGGCTGCGCCCGAGGTCCTGCGGCATGACATTCGAGGAACGGAAGAAGTTCGTGGAGATAGTCTGCGACGAAGCCAGAGGCAAAATGCATTCTTCCGCAACCGTGTTACAGGATACGGTCGAACAGGATATTGAGATGCTGCATCATATCGAAAAGGTCGGCGGCACTCATGTCACACTTGGGCATCCCGTGCAGTATTATCCCCGGTCGGAAGAAGATATTTTCCGCATGTACAAATATATGTGCGATTCCACCAACCTGGCGGTTACGTTCTATCCCGGCACGCTTGCACACGTGGCATTTCCATCCGAGCTATTTTCCTCCGGATGTCATGCGCCGGATTGCTGAAATACCCAACGTAGTGGCGATGAAGGTCGCCGGCGGCAGCTCGGTGGCGTATAACTGTTCAGGCTTTTCGGCTTTGCGGCGATCAAATCCTCGTGAGTGACCCGATGCCGGACAGATGGTTTTTCACCATTCCGCAATATGGACAGCAGTGGGCCGGTGCCGGTCCCTTTTATTGCATGCAAACTCCGGAAAATCCGCGGATGGTAAGAATGTTTGACCTTCTAACAAAAGGAGAAATAGATAAGGCTATGGATCTCTTCTGGGAACTGGCCACGTCCGGGCCCTTCCGGGATCGCTGGCGGATTCCTACTTTCATACCGGCATTGTGACGGCTCTTACGGATAAATACGCTCACTGGTGCGCCGGGGGCAACGGAGGCATAGTGCGGCAACCCACGGGACGCCTGCATGATTATCAGAAAGATGCCATCAGAGCAGGCCTGAAAGCCGTAGGCATCACCCCGCGCGAACCGGAGGAGGAGTTTTATGTAGGTCGTGTCAACTACGCAAAGGGATACAGGCTTAATGAAATATGATGTTTGACCGACGATTGAAGATACTTCTTTGGGGCGGGCACCATCACCTATACAAGGAGATGCTTATGGAATTCACGAAATCAGAAGCAAAGGAATGGGCCAAGAAACATTACCTCGGATTGGACGGCGTAATTCAGCCATCGTATACTCCGGACCTGGAAAAACTGGATGAGGAAGGGATCAGGCATGATGTCCGGCACAACATCCGCAAAGGCGTGTTCAGCGTATTTTGCGCCGTTGAAGTCTGCCCTTTGAGCGGTGAAGAGCGAAAGCAGTTCGTAAAAATAGTCTGTGAGGAGGCCAAAGGCAAAGGTCCTGGTTTCCATGTTCGGCGCCCTCGACGATGCCGAACGATCGATATGAATTGCTGAATTATTTTGAGAGCGTGGGCGGAACCCATACTTTATTGGGTTGGCCGGGAAATTTTTATGCCAAATCAGAGGAAGACATTTACCGGGTTACCAAAAAGATATGCGACTCCATCAACCTGGCCGTCGACCTTTGGCCCAAGCCCTTTTACGACTTCGGAAGATTCCATCCTAGTTTGTTCAACCCGGCGCTGATAGAGAGGATTTGTCAGATACCGAATGTGGTCGCCATAAAGGCATACCTCAATGACGGCATTGGGAAGTGGGCCGATGTTCACCATCGTGTCGGTGATCAGGTATTGCTTCAGGCGGCGGAGATGGCGGAATGGCCGATTACCGTCGCCAAATATGGACAGCAATGGGCGGGACCGGCCGACTATGTCATATTCGACGATGAGACCGAAGAAAATCCTAGAATAGTCCGCATGTTCAATCTGTTCGCCCAAGGGGAGTTCTCCGAGGGCATGGAATTATATTGGGAGCTGGCGCCGATCATACTGGGCGCCCGAGATGCCGCGTTTCAGTGCGGCATGCTGGGAATGAAGTACATGCAGTGGCTGACCGGCGGAAACGGAGGCATGTTCAGGAAGCCGACGACGTTTCTATTTCAAAATTTTAAGGATGCCATGAGAGCCGGCCTGAAAGCCGCCGGCGTAACGCCTCGCGAACCCGAGGAGGAATTCTATGTAGGCCGGGTGAATTACTCAAAAGGAATCCGGCCTAAAGAATGAAATCCCTGAATCACGAATCATGGCGCGCCGCGAAAATCGCCGCCGGAATTATCGATCCGGGCGGCATTTTCGCGGCCCACAATAATCGGCCCGCAGTTGCGATTAAACCTTCTGGTTTTTCCTGTCCTTCTAAAAAATGCTCCAGCCGTCTCCTATCGGCCTGATTTAGTCAGTGTAGCCCCTGTTATCAGCTTCGTTTTGTGCGCCGTGCGGAAATAGGTCATGCCGAAAGAATAGCCGGGGATGCTGCCGGATACCACGATATGGATGTCTTCGGGATTTATGACGGGAACCTTTCCTCCCGGCTTGAGGGATTCCTTTAGCACCGGCAAGCGATTTTCAGGGATGGCGTCATGGGCAAAGAATATGTCGATGTCGGAAGGTTTGGTGTTCATCCTATCGTGTATACCCTGTATTTCCTGTTCAGTGAGTTCTTCGTACGGTACCTTTGTGCTCTCGTAGATGTAATCCCGCAGGCTTTGTTTGCTTTTGAAGCCCCGGCGATGCAGCATGACAGCCAGTTCAGGGTGAACCACGATGATGTGTTTTCTGAGATGGGCGAGCGGGATTCGCCACTCCGACTTTGTATTGAGCGAATGTGCCGCGATCGCCGGCGACATCCATCACCATGTCGTTAAGAACCGCATTCACATCCCATGGTTCGACCACTCCTCCGCCAAATAACTTCATTGCCATGCCGGCGCCCACGCTTGTAACCGTGGACACCGTTACGCAGCTGTCTTCCGGTCGATATCCCAGGCCCTCATTAAATGTTTCCCAGGGGCTGTGCTCCATGTTTTCAGCGAAAGTATAGAAGGTATGCGAGGACGGGCGGCCAATAAGCGCCATATCGATCTCGCCCGGCCAAAGGCATCCGATATTTATCAAGCTCAGCCTTACTGCGCGACCAATGGTATTGTTGGCTTGCCAGCCATGGCCCAGCAAACCTACGCCCGAGTTCATGTTTATTTCCCCAGCGAGAGGTCCGGATACCATTATCATAAGGGTGAATGAACCTTCCGAGCTCATCATGTGAGTGTAGGTGCTCTCTTCTGTCAGGCATTCCATGGCCGCCAGTATCACCGGAAAATATTCCGGTCTGGCGCCCGCCATGACTGCATTCACGGCTATTTTTTCAACTGTGGCGATGCCGTTTCGATACGGCACTCGGCCGATAACTTCATCAGGAGACCGCCTGGTCCCTTCCAACATCCGTTTGACGGCAATCTCCGTGGGAGGAATCAGGGGCAACCCATCGCCCCAGTGGTTGTCGAGGTAAAGCTGTGTTGAAAGATTCGAGGGCGGACTCATAACTCTCCGCGGTAATCTCAATCATTTGCGCTGTCTTTTTGTGATCCTTGACCGGCGGACTTTTCTCTTCCGCTGTAAGGGGCCTGGTAAGCGCGTCGATAATGCGGTCCAAGGATGCTTCCGCAACAGGCCTGATATTTTCCACAGTCGACCTGTTGGGATAATAATCAATGGAGGGCAGAGCTACGATCCGGACTGCCGGCATTCCTGCATCCTCAACCGACATCCTGGAAGTATGAGCGGCATTATCACCAATCACGAAAACCCCAGGTTTGCCGAGTTTTTCCAGCGCGATTACCTGCCGGCACTGAATCCATCCTCCCATCCCGTTGTCGGCGACGCCATAGATAAAGGTGTCCATTTCCTTTTTTGCTTTCGCCGCCGCCTCGGCATCTCCCCAAACCAGCCGCATGGTTGTCGCCGTCGGATACCTTTCTTTCAGTAGTTCTTCAACCGCTATGCAGAACTTGTCCCCGCCTTTCTTGCCATCCCAGATTATTGCGATCTTCTTACCTTCCAAATTATTCATACGAGGGTTGATGAGCCCTGAAGCTGCTGGAACCTCAATGCTGCCCTGCGGGTTGAAACACACCAGTGACACGCTTGGTTTCATTTTTCCACCCCTTTTTGAACAGGCGTTTAAGGAATATAAGCGGAAGTCATAATGCCGGGGAGTATTATGTCACCATTTCCTCCTCCGATCTACCGAGGCGAATGTCAGGCGAGATTCTTCGGTGAAAAACGAGAAATCTGGAGGTTAAAGACGGCTTGAATCCTTGCCATGGCGCTGGCAAAGCAGTAGATTAGGGGTAAACAGCATGGTTGCTGTTAGAGACATTGCGGTTGACGCCGCCGGTCGTCTCCGGGGACGAAACCCCGGATTCGTTTTGTGAAAACCGTGTCGCGAAAAAAACAAGGAGGCATCGATCAACATGGCAAGTGAGAAGATTACCGTCTTGAGTCCGCGAGGCACGCCTTCTCCGATACAACTAATGCCTATGGCGCCCCGACTTGATTCCCTGGAGGGCAAGACAATATATATCGTAGACGTAAATTTTCCTCGAACACATCCGTTCTTTGAGGAAATGCAGAGACTGCTCGCCAACAGATACCCGAGCACGACCTGGATACTCAGGACCAAGATAGGTACCTACTTTCACAATGACCCGCAGCTTTGGGCTGAGATCAAGGAAAGAGGGCGATGGCGCCATAATGGGTATTGGTCAGCTGGATACCTGTGCGCCGTCAGTTGACCATCTTCTGCTCGATATTGGAGAAATCAGGTGTGCCTACGGCACCTGTTGTTACGGATGCGTTTCCAGAGCTTATAAGTAACTTTGCATACAAGAAGGGCATGCCCAATTTGCGATTTACTTTTGTGCCCCATCCTTTTGCAAATAGGCCATTCGAGGTGCACCGGGGATATCTGGAGGGTCGCGATCCGATAAGCGGCAAGCCCGTCCTGGAAGAAATCGTGGAGGCGTTGACCAAACCGACCACGGATGAGGAAAAGAAGACGGGGACCATAGAAAGACCGGCGCCGAGGCAACTGGAGCCTGGTACTCCAGAGGATTTGGAGCGCATTTTTCTCGAAAAGGGATGGACCGACTATCTGCCGATAGTACTTCCCACAGAAGAGAGAGTAGCCGAGATGCTCAAGGGAACATCCCATAGACCGGATGAAGTTATCGGCAGGATGCAACCCATTCCTCCCCACGACGCCTGGGAGCAATCCGTAGCGCGTCTTGGTGCTCGAGCGGTGATCAGAGGAGATAAAGCAGAGTATTCCCCGATAGCTATGCAACCCTCCCCTCCCCACGAAGCCTGGGGATACACTGTGGAGCACGTTGCCATCAATGCAGTGATGGCGGGAGCCAAAGCAGAGCATTTGCCGGCAATACTGGCCATAGCATCGACAGGGATTACTTCGCTGTTCAGTTCCGCAACCTCCTTCACCAGAATGGTCATTGCTAACGGACCTATGCGCAAAGAGATGAATATGAATTGTGGACTCGGTGCACTGGGCCCCTTTAATCAGGCCAATGCCGTCATCGGAAGGGCTTGGACGCTCATATCCAAAAATCTCGGAGGAGCGAAACTGGGCGAAACCTATCTGGGCGATATAGGCAATAACTGTAACTACAATAATATGTGTTTCGCAGAGAATGAGGAGGCGCTGCCTGAAGGATGGAGTCCCTTTCATTTACAAAAGGGCTTTAAGCCTGAAGAAAGCGTTGTCAGCATTCTTACCGGATGGAGTCTGCTGAACTATGCTGCCTATAAACCGCATCCACATCACGAAATAATGAAGCAGCAATTGACAAGTTTTGAAACCAGTGGAGCCGGCACGCATCACACTCCTGGAATAAATCCTGGAACTCAAGCTGCTTTTTTACTAAGTCCTATAACGGCAAAAGATCTTAAAAATGAAGGCTTCGAAAGTAAGGAGAAGTTAAGCCAATGGCTCAAGGAAAATACCCATATGACTCTCTGGAACTATTGGGCAGCTATGCCCGATGATCTGGAATCTGGCAGAGCAGGGATTGAACCATTTGCGTCTTTGCTGAAACTTCCACCAGAAGCAAAATCACCACGGCCACTTATTCTACAAGATGCTCCGGTTGAGATAGTAGTAGTTGGAGGGGGAACGGATGCATTTTGGATGGCTGGGGACTTCTTTTGCCTGGCATCGGCATCCGTGGATATGTGGAGGTAAAACGACCTGCCTCCGAAAGTATCTCGATTCGGGAGCGTTCGCATCTGTTCAACAGAATTCTGGTAAGGGATTTAAAATTAGGAGATGCAGTAACCCATAATCAGCGGGTCGTAGGTTCGAGTCCTACGGGGCCCACTTTACTATCAATAAGTTATGAGGGACCCAAAAAATATCTTTGCGTCTTCTCATTTTTTTGCTTTCATGTACGCGGTATATCCCTCAAATTCATAGCTTAGATATAAACAACCAATCTCTTTTGATTTAGCAGTCACATCAATGCGTATAACGCTGATTCTATTAGGGAGGGGGATATCTATCCAATTACAGCCGAAGATGCGATCTCCTTTTAGCAGTCCTGTCATCCAGTCCTCTGGCCCCGTCCAGATACTTCCATTATTGAGGAGATCCATTTCGTGAATCGGTCTGCCATAGATTTTAACAAGGGCGGCTCTAATGTCTTTGAATGTACTCTTCAGTTCATTTCCAAAGCCGTTGGTGTTTATGTTTTTGCTCATAGCCACAATTTTCAACAACCCATTTTCAGGAGAAAATCTCAAAGCATAAGACTCAAAATTAGGATCGGCTTTGGGTGCATTGGTGAAAATAGTAGTATCCCCGTTTAATTCCTTTATCGCACCGCCCCCGACGATCTCAATGATTTGTTGCTTTGTCATTCCAGCTTCAAATCCAAAAGGCCCGGAATTATCCTGGGAAAACGTTTGCATTGAACAGCATAGGAAAGCAAAGCAGATTAGAGTCCTCATTCCCCCCCCCGTTTCATTGCGCATTATACTCACGAAGTCTGTGAGTATAACAAAAAGTGAGGATTTTTTGAGGGGGAGATCACATCCTCACGGATTACAGGTAATCGATCGGAGGCGCGGTCATTATTTTCTGTATGCGAAATCAAATTCAAGAATGATAGGGGGGAGGACATAATCACCAAGGAAAAAAAGCTGTGCCCTTGCCACAACGAGACACGTAAAACCCGCTGCAAAGACAACTACTCTCCAGATTCGGGATCGCGTTACCATAGTCATTCCTTTTAGGATGTCGTTTCATCGCGGTGAGAGTAGCAAGCATACCTTACTGCGATTCATCCCTGCGGCTTGCAATGAAACCGGATCTTGACGGTTTGTTTGTTGACCGCTTCCAACCGTATTTCTGATCCATATTGCCAGATAATTATCTTCAAACTGAGCAGCTAACCATTTGGCCTTAGGAATGGTATAGCCGAACTTGGCTCCGATAGCTCATTTGTTTTGGCTGCTTGTAGCTCGCCTGATTATTTTTACCTTACTCAATCAGGTATTTAGTTCCGGAGATTCATCTTTTGATCCAGATATAGTATGATACTGAGCGAAGCGTCCAAGCCTATTCGTATTTACAATCCGGGCTGCTATGAACCTCTATTCACGTCGGAAGTTCTTGAAAATCTCAGGCGCAGCTGTTGGGGCTGCGGCGGGCGCTACCGCGGTCACGGCGGCAGCTAATGCGCTGATTCGCAAGCAGAATGCCTCCGCGTTCGGTATTCGGAAGATCCCAACCTTTTGTGACATCTGCTTCTGGAAGTGCGGAGCTATCGCCTACGTAAAGGACGGCGCGCTCTGGAAAATAGAGGGAAATCCCCGGACCCCCTCAGCCGCGGAAGGCTGTGCCCGAGAGGTACCGGCGGTATCGGCGCCCATTACGATCCGGACCGGCTGCGGACTCCTCTCATGCGCAGACTCAAACGCGGTGATGAGGAATGGATTAGCGTAACCTGGGATGAAGCGCTCAATTGCATTGCGGAGAAGATGCAAAAGATAAAGGCCGACTACGGCCCCGAGTCTCTAGCCCTGTCTCCCACGGCATCGGTGGAAATTTTCTCAGGCATACCTTGAAATCGTATGGTGCGATCAACATCGCGGCCCCTTCATTTGCCCAGTGCCGCGGCCCGAGAGATGTCGGCTTCAACCTTACATTCGGAGAAGACGTCAGCTCGCCGGAAAGAACGGATATCCGCAACGCCTCTTGTCTCGTGCTGATCGGATCACACCTGGGCGAAAACATGCACAACACCCAGGTGCAGGAGTTCGCCGAAGCGATCGACAAGAGAGCGAGCATCATCGTTGTCGACCCGCGGTTCTCAATCGCAGCAGGCAAAGCGAAATATTACCTCCCGATTCGCCCCGGGACGGACCTTGCGCTCCTCCTCGCCTGGATGAATGTTCTGGTTCATGAGAGTCTTTACGACAAGGAATATGTCGCGAAATACGGGTTTGGCTTCGACCGGTTTGCCGCTTCTGTTTCGGCCTTCACCCCGGAATGGGCATACCCGGAGACAGGCATTGAGCCCGAATTAATCCGTTCGACTGCGAGAGAGATGGCGCGCTATAAGCCCGCCAACGCTCGTGCACCCGGGCCGACACGTCACATGGTATGGCGATGACGCGCAGAGGAGCAGGGCAATCGCGCTGTTGAACGCTTTGCTGGGCAGCTGGGGGCGCAAAGGCGGATTCTATTACCCGGCAAACATGAACGTTCCAGGATATCCCTATCCCGCGTATCCAAAACCGCAAAAAGAAAAAGCCGACAATCCTGGAAACAAATACCCTTTCGCCGACGAAGCAATCACCACGGGAATTCGCGAGGCGACCATCACGGGAAAGCCATATCCTATCAAGGGATGGTTTGTCTATGCGACCAACCTGATGGAAGCGTTGCCCAACGCGCAGGAAACCATTCGGGCGATGCAGAACCTTGACCTCATGGTGGTCGTGGATGTGATCCCGAGCGAAATTGCCGGCTGGGCGGATGTCGTTCTGCCGGAGTCGCGTCTATCTCGAGCGATACGACGACCTGAATGTCGAGTGGTTCCGCGAACCGTTTGTCGCCTTGCGCCAGCCTGTTGTCAGTCCTCCTCACGATCAGAAACCCAATTGGTGGATTGCGCGCGCGCTGGCCGGGAAGCTGGGATTGGGGAGCTATTTCCCCTGGAAAGACATCGAGGAATATCTGAATCGCCGGCTTTCAGCGGCGGGCTTGAGCTTCGATGAATTGAAGAAAAAGGGCATCATCCTTGGTTCCAAAGCGCCGGTCTTATTTCGATGAAGGTGCTCCCGATAAGTTTGCCACTCCATCCGGGAAGATTGAATTTTATTCCCTACAGCTTGGAGAAAGCGGGCTTAGTCTCCGGTGCCGCAATACACCCGTCCTCCGAATGGCCCTGCCGGCTATCTCCGGCTGCTCTACGGCCGCGCCCCGGTGCACTCATTCAGCAGGACTCAATCGAATCCGATCCTTTCGGAGGCGATGCGCGAAAACGACCTGTGGGTGCACCCGGATACCGCCAAAAAACATGGCATCTCCAAACGGAGCATACGTCCGCTTGAAAAACCAGGACAAGGCTGTCAGCAATCGTGTTCGAGTCCGGGTGACCGAGCGAATCCGCCCTGATTGCGTTTACATGGTCCATGGCTTTGGCCATACCTCTAAAGGACTCAAGCACGCTTTCGGCAAGGGAGCGAGCGACGCCCAGCTGATCACCAAATACGCAACGGACCCGCTCATGGGTGGAACCGGGATGAACGTCAACTTCGTGACCTTCGAGCTCGAGGAGGCATAAGCGTGGCCCGTTACGGCATGGTCATCGATACAAAGAAATGTGTGGGCTGCATGGATTGCGTTGTGGCCTGCAAGACCGAGAATCAGGTCCCGCAAGGCTTCGATCGCGACTGGATTGTCTACGACACGAAGGGGCAGTACCCCACGCTGCTCACCGAGATCCGAAGTGAGCGCTGCAATCATTGCGATAACCCGCCGTGCGTCTATTGCTGTCCCTGCGGTGCCAGCCATGTCCACGAGCGCGGTGGCGTGGTGCTTGTCTATCATGAAAAATGCGTGGGATGCAAAGCGTGCATGGCAGCCTGTCCCTACGATGCGCGCTTTGTCCATCCGGAGGGTTATCGTGGATAAATGCACTTTCTGCATTCACAGGGTCGAGAAAGGCGTGGATCCGGCGTGTGTTTCGGTCTGCCCGACACACTGCATGCATTTCGGCGACCTGGAAGATGCCAACAGCGAGGTCTCCCGCCTGCTTAATGAGCGGCGTAGCCACGTTTTGATCGATTCGGCCGGAACGAAGCCGCAGATATGGTACCTGGATTGAACGGAAGTATTTCCCCGGAGTGAGAACCTGTGAATCCGATCCGCGAACTGGTCACAACCCGGCATAATGAGTTGGTTGATCCGCTGCTCAAGGTCTGGGGAGTCGAGATTGCGATTTATCTCTTCCTTGGGGGAATGGTGGCCGGGATGATGATTATCCTCGGCTATTTCCTGTTCAAGGGACGCCACAAAGAACTTAGTTGCTCCTGCGCCCTCCTTCCGGGTTTATGCATGGTTTTGTTGAGTCTCGGGATGCTGGCTTTGTTTTTGGATCTGGAGCACAAGTGGTATTTCTGGCGTATGTATCTCACGTTCAAGCCGGCTTCTCCGATGTCCTGGGGGGCATGGATTCTATTGCTGGTGTATCCGGCGCTTCTCGCTGCGTTGTTCTTGCGCCTGCCGGAGCCTTTGAAAGCTTTCTTCCCGTCCGTTAAGAGTGCTCGTCGAAAAATCGCTGGAAAATGCGGCTCTGGTTAAATTCATCGGCATCTCGAATATGGTCCTGGGCGCCATGCTGGGTATTTATACGGGGATTCTTTTAAGCGCTTTGGGCGCGCGTCCGCTATGGAACAGCGCTCTGCTGGGTCCGCTATTCCTTGTCTCCGGCCTTTCCACCGCAGCTGCATTCGTGCACTTGATCGCGCGAGATCCCTATGAACGAGTTTTGCTTGCTAAAGCCGACAACGGATTTCTGGGTACAGAGCTTCTCGTCATCTTCCTGTTTATTACGGGCCTGCTCAGTTCAACTGAGGTTCACATTAACGCTGCAAAGCTGATCCTTAATGGCCCATTTGCTCCCGTATTTCTGGTTTTCGTTGTTTGCCTGGGAATTGTGATCCCGCTGTTCATTCAGTCGTTAGCGGTGAGTCACCGGATCCGGCACACGCCGGTTGCTCCGATCATGGTTATCGCCGGCGGTTTTATTCTCCGCCTGGTGATTGTGTACGCGGGTCAGGCAAGTCACTGGAACATGATCTCCACGCTGAAGTAAGGAGAACACCTCATGAACACAGAAGTGAATTCATCCGCAATTGAGGGTGCTGGCACACGGACAAGGGATGAAACTGCGCTCGGTCCCAAACCTTACTCCAATCCATACGCCGCAGGTTTTGGCTTGGGCCTGGTTCTTCTTGCCGCCTTCGTGATTATGGGGCGTGGTCTCGGGGCATCGGGTGCTTTCAGTTCACTGGTCGCCTCGGTCGCACACGCGGTGGCCCCGGCACATACCGGCGCAAACGAGTTTTATGCGGAGTATCTCGGCGATGGGACCAAAAATCCGCTGATGGATTGGCTGGTTTTCGAAGTCATAGGCGTTTTCGCGGGAGGTTTAATCTCAGGAGCCCTGGCGGGGAGGATAGCAAAGTCTATTGAACGGGGACCTTCTATCACCAACAGGTGGCGTTTGATATTCGCCTTCATCGGCGGAGTGCTCATGGGGATCGGGGCCAAGCTCGCGCGCGGTTGCACGAGCGGTCAAGCCTCTGACCGGCGGGGCGTTGCTCGGCGTAGGCAGTTGGGCGTTTATGATGTGTGTCTTTGCGGGCGCTTATGCCACGGCATGGTTTGTGAGGAGGCAATGGAAATGAGCGCACCATTCTTCAAATTCGGACTATTCGGGGACAGCCTTAGCCTTGTTCTTGCATTCCTGATAGGGATCGGCTTCGGGTTCTTCCTGGAGCGGGCAGGTTTCGGCAGCGCGCGCAAACTGACGGCGCAGTTTTACCTGACGGACCTGGCGGTATTTAAGGTCATGTTTACCGCCATCGTCACCGCGATGCTTGGCATCTTCTATCTTGGCTGGATCGGATTTTTGGATGTCTCTCTGGTATATATCACGCCCACCTATCTGCTCCCGCAAATTGCCGGCGGGCTGATTCTCGGCATCGGCTTCGCAGTCGGCGGGTACTGTCCCGGTACCGCATGTGTCGCCGTGTCGACCGCCAAAATTGACGCAATCGCGTTTCTCGCCGGAGTCATTGCCGGTATCTTCGTTTTCGGCGAGGCTTTTCCTATTTTGAAGGGGTTTTACAATGCGACGCCGATGGGGCAGATTACTCTGCCGGAGCTGCTGCGCATGCCCTATGGAGTCGTTGTCTTCCTCGTAGTGCTTATCGCCGTAGGAGGTTTTGCCGGAGCCACCTGGGTAGAGAAAACAATGGCGGCCAAAAAGGGAGGGCAGGAATCATGAAGCTCAACCTGAAAAAAATGGGACGGAATACAAAGGCCGGTTTGCTTGTTTGTCTGTTAGGTTTGATTGCAGCCTTCGCGGGCAATCCATACAAAGGAACCCGCGTTACTATCGACGCAACCGACCTCGCCGGCATCGTGCAACGCGAAGTGGACCACGTAGCTCCCGCAGATCTTGCGGACTGGATAGTCAAAGGAAAATCCGATTACCGCCTGATCGATCTGCGCAGCAAGGCAGAATATGACCAGTACCATATCCCCAGCGCAGAAAACGTTCCGCTGGCCACGCTTGCCCGACTATGGACTACAACGAAATGAGAAAGTTCATCCTTTATTCCGAAGGCGGCATTCACTCAGCGCAGTCGTGGTTTTTATTGAAGGCGATGGGATACAAATCTGTTTACATGCTCCGGGGAGGATTGGATGATTGGAAAGACTTGGTGCTCTTTCCGACTCCACCGTCGAATCCAAGTCCTGGAACAGCAGGCGACGTTCCCCAAAACGAAGGAAGTCAGCAAGTTTTTCGGAGGGACCCCCCAGACCGAAGGCACTGCAAAAAGCCCCGATGCAGCGCGGCCCTTGCCCAAACTGCAACTTCCCGAATCGCCGACCGGTACTGCAATATCTCCGAAGAAAAAGAAGGAAGGCTGCTAAGATATCCTGCAGCATTAGTTTGGCCGGGCTTCAGATCTTTAAAAATCCGAGGCGGGATTACTATGCCGTGGTTGTGGCTAGTGCGTCAGCGCGCTGGGAATGGCGCTGCCGGCTAAAACTTCCCTTTGATCTCACGTTTCTCGGATGATGCTAGCCGGAACCTATGGAGCGATTTCCTGGAGGATGGAATCGACGATCGGCTGGTATCCTTTTCCATATCGGTGTCCCCCCCGGATGGGGATGGCCTTCACAAGTCCTTGATCAAGCTGTCCGCAGATCGCATCGTCATCATCGGTTCCATAGAAACAAAGCATTTTTCTGCCGCGCAGTTTTTCCACCTCGGGACGAACCATCTGCGCCGTCGATCGCTTGCGGGTGCCAAACCAATCAGTCAAATGGAATTGAAAATCCGCTGTCGAACTGAGTCCGAGGAAGGCGACGGCCTTAATTATCTGCTGGCTCTCGCGCGGGATTCGATTCAGCGCAAAGGGCAAAACATCGGCGCCAAAAGAATAGCCGATTACAATAACTTCGCCTCGGTGCCAAAGAGCACTGTAATGCTGCAATATCCGGTTTAGGTCTGCCGCTGTTTGTTCAGGAGTTTTGCGATTCCAGAAGTAGCGGAGGGAATTTAATCCCACGACCGGTATACCCACCGCTGCCAGGTTTTGAGCAATGCCGCGGTCCGTTACCCCCCACCCCCCATCGCCGGTGACGATGACTCCCATTATGTTGGAGTGCCCTCGCGTTGCGGGCACTTCAACAAGCGGAAGGTCCGACAGTGACTGGGATTCTCCATTTGATTTGACCTTTGGAGCGGCATCCTCTTTCTTTGCTCGGGCGGTTATGCTGGAAAACGCCTGCTTGAATTGTGGCATCCAGTTTTTGGGGACCGAAAATCCATGACCCACTCTGGGCAGTACTAGCACCTCAGCCTGGGGCACCTTTTTAACAAAACTCTCAGTCGCTTTTGGCGCGCAGACCTGATCGATCATGCCCTGAAGCGCAATCCACGGTACTTCAAGAGATGTGGCAGGAAGAAAGATATAGCCTTTCCCCTTGGGACCGGTTGTCCAATCGAGGCCGCTGCCCCGGCACATCGGCTTGGCAAGCAGGAGATCCGGACAGAAGCCCATGCTGATGCCCCCAAGAAAAGTATTGGGCGGCGCCTGAACCAGCGCAGCATAGATGAGCGTTGCACCGGACGAGTATCCTATAAGAACCGGCGTCAGATAGCTCGGATACTGCAGCTTCATCTGAACAAACTTGCTGAGCGCTTCGAAATCGGCGGCAGGATAAAGGCATTTTTCACCGGAGGTTTCCTTCTCCTTTAAAAAATGGTTGATATCAATCCCGACAACCAAGGTGCCAAGCGATGCAAGGTCACGAGCCATGTCCACCACACCCAGATTCCATCCCCCGTCCCCCGAAACGAACAGGGCTACATTGCCGGGTTGAGTTGATTCATAGTACAGGGTGATCTTGCCGAAAGGCCCGAAAGTCAACGACTCTTCTTTAGCGATCAGCGATGGAACAAGGGAAAACAGGTAGAAGCAGAGAATAGCATTTTTCATCGCGCTTCATCCTCTCTTCAGATTATGCGGCAACGACTCCGTTGTATTCTGCCTTTCACAAGTTTATACAACAGGCATCATATTAAAGTAAAATAGCAGTTATGTGCGGATAGGCCGCTGATATTACCGGAGCGGACAGATGACTTTGAACAACCAAGGACAAAGCACTTTTCGAGGGATCGGGAATTTTCTTTTGGCGTTGGTAGTTCTGGGTAGCGGACTATTGAACCTTTTTTCCGTTCTCAGCCGTGCTCTGCCTGAGCGTGCGGCTATTCTGCATGAGATTTTTCCCCTGGTTTTTATCCATCTGTCACGTTTCTTGACTCTGCTAACAGGTTTTGCTCTCATTGCCCTGTCCCTCAACATATATAAAAGAAAAAAGAGGGCTTTCCGGATAACGCTGCTGCTCTCATTTCTATCCATCTTTTTCTATATGGCCAAAGGCCTGGATTACGAGGAAGCGACTTTATCGGTTGTGTTAATTATACTGCTATGGCTCAGCCGGAAAACCTTCACGGTCGAGAGCAGAATTCCGAGCCTGAGATGGGGTTTCCTTAGATTAGGCATCGCATTAATCGCGGCTTTCATCTATGGAATTGCGGGATTCTGGTTTCTCGATACGCGCGAGTTTGGCATTAATTTCACGATTGGTGAGTCCGTTAAGCAGACGCTTTCGTTCCTATCACTGGCAGGCGACGCCGGGATCGTTCCTAGAACACACCATGCGCGCTGGTTTCTTGATTCACTCAATGTCATGACGGTAACGGCAATGGCATATGCCCTTTTCGCCGTCTTCCGGCCGGTGGTTTATCGTTTCAGAACGTTGCCGCATGAACGCAAGCTTGCCGAGGAATTAACGGCGCGATATGGGCGTTCATCGCTCGATTTTTTTAAATACTGGCCCGACAAAACCTTCTTTTTCTCCAAAAGCCGGCGGTGTTATATCGCCTTTCGAGTCGGCGGCGGCGCCGCTGTGGCATTGGGAGATCCTGTTGGTCCAGAGGAAGAAATCGAATCGATCATCCGGGGATTCGCTGAATATTGCGCGAATAATGATTGGCGTGTAGCTTTCCATCAGACTCTGCCTGATTTTCTGCCTATTTATAAAAAGCTGGGATTCCGGAAGCTCAAAATCGGGGATGATGCCATCGTCGATCTGGCCAATTTCACATTGGACGGAAAAGAAGCCAAGAAGCTGCGGCACGCCACCAATCAATTGGAGAAGCTGGGATTTAAGTTTACCCGCTATGATCCACCTATATCCCCGGAAGTCATGGAGCAGCTAAGGCAGGTATCGGATGGCTGGCTTCAGATCCCCGGCAGGCATGAACGCACGTTTACGCTGGGATCCTTCGATCCCGAATATATCCGCTCGACGCCTGTATATGCCGCGGTGGATCCGACCGAGACAATTCTTGCTTTCATGAATAGCATTCCTTCTTTCTGCAAAGGAGAAGCAACAATCGATTTGATGCGGCACTTGCCCGATGCTCCTCCCGGGATAATGGACTACCTGTTCACCAAATTGTTTTTCGCAAAGAAAGAGGAAGGATATCTGCGATTCAGCCTTGGGATGGCTCCAATGTCTGGGTTTCAAGAGCACGAAGAAGCTTCCGTTGAAGAAAGAGCTGTTCATTATTTCATGCAACAGCTTAATTTCCTTTTCAGCTATCAGGGATTGCTGCACTACAAAGCCAAATTTGCAACCATCTGGGAGCCTCGATACATTGTTTATCGTAATGTGCTCAACCTCCCGCGTGTGGCACATGCAATCTCCGAGGTGTCTGAAATCCATGAATAAATCTTTTTTATTTCCTCCAGCATTAATCGGAACGGCAACCGGCATGGAAACGCCAACAAATAATTCCGAGCCACCAGCAGGCAGGGGAACGTCCGGATTTTCCGGAGTCTGGAAAACAGCGCCAGGCTATATCATCGCCGCGCTATGCCTTATATGGGTTTTTCACGATGTCAGGACCGGCGAATTAATGAGCTCGATAACTGCCATCAACTGGTGGTGGGTGGCCGGCGCCGTTATTTTCGACATTCTCAGTTATGTAAGTCAAGGTATGCGTTGGAGTCTGTTGCTGCATCCCATCGGACGCGCTTCGACATTTCGGGCGACTCAGGCCATATACGCCGGCCTGTTCGTCAATGAAATCCTGCCAATGCGTTTAGGCGAGGTTCTTCGCATCTACCTGATGTCCCGTTGGATCCCGGTACGCTTTGCCACTGTTGTTCCTTCCATTCTGGTTGAAAGATTCTTCGATGCCATCTGGCTGACGCTGGCATTTGGAATCACCGTGTTCATTGTTCCGCTTCCCAAATACCTTATTGATGCGGAAGAAATTCTTGGTTTTACAGCCCTGGCCGCCGCCATCTTTTTTATGTATCTGGTATTTCACAGGAAGGGTGATATCGCAGCCCGACCGGAAAGGGAAAGGCGCTATTGGCGTCCGCTCGGGTGGATATCGAGCCTGCTGGATCGGGTGACAGGCGGCGTCCGCGACATCGGGCGGTCCCGATTCTTTTATTCCAGCTTTGGAATTTCTCTGCTTCTGCTAGTTGGCCAGATTCTGTCCTATTGGTTTGTCATGCTGGGGTATGGATTCGAGCTTTCGTTCTGGCATGGCGCTGCCGTGCTTCTGATAGTTCATATCGGCACATTGATTCCAGGCGCTCCGTCCAATGTGGGGACGTATCAGTTTTTCACTGTTGTTGGACTTACACTCTTCGGAATTAACAAAACGCTGGCAACCGGTTTTTCTATTGTCGTGTTTCTGATTCTTACTATCCCCCTCTGGATTATCGGCCTGCTGGTTTTTACGCGTCTTGGACTGAGCCTCAAAAGGATTCGAACGGAGATTTCCGCATTGACCAGGAGCTGAATCAGTTCAGAGGCGGAGTAACGCCGTGGAGAGTTTTTATGGGAGACAACCAATTCTGGAGCAAGCCGGCTGAACAGATTCTGCAAGAGCTCCAAACTACGGTTCAAGGACTCGGCAACGCGGAAGCGGCCAGACGGCTGAGTGTTTATGGCGCAAACCGGATAAAACCCCATAAAGGATCCGGCTTCATAACGTTGTTGGTGAACCAGTTTAAGAGTCCGATCATTTTAATTTTGATATTTGCCGCCCTTCTATCGGTATTCCTACACGATCAAGCGGATGCGATGATTATTCTGGCAATCGTCATAGTTAGTGGGCTATTGGGATTCTGGCAGGAACGCGGTGCTTCCAATTCTGTCGCAAAGCTTTTGGCTATGGTGCAAATTCGAACAGGCGCACGCCGCAACAATGCGACCATCGAAATCCCCATTGAGGAGATTGTGCCGGGAGATGTCATTGAACTTTCTGCCGGGTCAGGCGTGCCGGGGGATTGTGTGCTTCTGGAATGCCGCGATCTCTTTGTGGATGAGGCCGCCCTTACCGGAGAAACGTATCCGGTTGAAAAAATGTCGGGTGAAATACCTGCCAACACACCGTTGGCACAGCGCAGAAATGTCATTTACATGGGAACCCACGTCGTCAGTGGGACTGCTGTTGCCGTTGTGGTTCAGACCGGTATCAATACGGAATTCGGACAGGTATCATCGCGCCTGAGCATTGATCCGCAGGAAACGGAGTTTGAGCGAGGAGTGCGGCGCTTCGGCTATCTGCTGATGGAAGTAACCCTCATTTTGTTAATCGGGATGTTTGCAATCAATGTTTATATGCATCGCCACGTTCTCGATGCATTTATGTTTTCGCTCGCGCTCGCCGTTGGATTGACGCCGCAGCTGCTGCCGGCCATCATCAGCGTCAATCTGGCGCACGGAGCCAAGCGCATGGCTCGTGACAGGGTGATCGTCAAAAGGCTGTCCTCCATAGAAAATCTGGGCAGCATGAATGTTCTCTGTTCGGACAAGACTGGGACCTTGACGGAGGGCGTGGTTCGCCTGTACCAGGCACTCGATGTCGACGGCGCCGATAGTGAGAAGGTGCTGCTTTATGCTTACATCAACTCAAAGTTCGAAACCGGATTTGCCAATCCCATTGATACAGCCATTCGCAGCTACCGTCAATTTGATCTCTCGCCTTACCAGAAGCTGGATGAATATCCTTATGACTTTGTGCGCAAACGACTAAGCATACTGATAGCGGGTGGCGGCCGCCACCTCATGTTGACCAAAGGCGCTCTTGCCAACGTTATGGCAGTCTGCTCAAACGTTGAGAGAGGCGACGGAACAACCCTGGAGATAGAGGCAGTCCGGCAAAAGGTCGAAAAACAATTCGAGGATTTAAGCGCCGACGGCAATCGTGTCCTTGGGCTGGCATATAGGAACCTGGAAGGAGAAAGCAGCATCACGAAGGCACATGAAAATCAAATGACCTTTTTGGGTTTTCTTGTTTTTTTCGACCCTCCAAAGCAGAGCGCTGTCGAAACCATCCAGTCGCTGGCGGATATTGGAGTGACATTAAAGATGATCACAGGCGACAATCGTCTCGTGGCCGGCAGCGTCGCCAGGAAGGTGGGCATATCCAATCCGGAAATACTCACCGGCCAAGATTTGCGAGAGATGAGCGATGAGGCTTTGCGCATTAGGATCAACCGCACACATGTCTTCGCCGAAGTGGAACCGAACCAGAAAGAACGCATTCTGCTGGCGGCTAAAAAAGCCGGGAATGTAGTCGGATACCTGGGAGACGGCATCAACGATGCGTCCGCGCTCCACGCTGCCGATGTGGGTATTTCTGTAAATGGTGCAGTCGATGTTGCCAAGGAAGCTGCGGACATTGTCTTGCTTGAGAAAGACCTGTCGGCAATCATAAACGGAGTGCGCGGCGGCAGAACCACATTTGCCAATACCATGAAATACGTATTCATGGCTACCAGCGCCAATTTCGGCAACATGTTCAGCATGGCCGGTGCCTCGCTTTTTCTGCCGTTCCTCCCGCTGCTGCCCCAACAGATACTGCTCATGAATCTGTTGACTGACTTTCCTGAAATGACAATCGCGGGTGACAGCGTGGATCGTGAGATGCTTGAACGCCCACAGCGGTGGAACATCCGCTTCATCCGGAAATTCATGGTAACCTTCGGAATACTCAGTTCCGTTTTTGATTATCTAACCTTTGGAATTCTGTTGTTCACTCTTAAAGCCGGCACTGCTCAGTTTCGCACTGGATGGTTTGTGGAGTCGGTCGTTTCCGCTTGTTTAGTTGTCCTGGTGATGCGAAGCAGGCGCCCCTTTTTCCGAACAATGCCCAGCCGGCTCCTTTTGCTTTCTACTCATGCAGTTGTCGGGCTGACCATCTTGATGCCCTTTACTCCGCTTTCCGCTGTCTTTAAGTTTACCTCCCTGCCTCCCGGGTATCTGCTGCTTTTGGCTGTGATTGTTTTTCTCTATATTGTCGCGGCGGAGTTGGCCAAAGCCGCTTTTTACCGGCATGTGAATACAGGGATTCCCAAATGAAGAAATTTTGGTTTGCCGGCCTTCTCTGATCAGCGGGTGGCGGCAACTTGTTGGCGCATCGTAGCCTATCAGGAAGCCGGAGGATTTCTCATTTGCAGTGCCTGCTTCCTGAAACGTTATTTTATGTATTTCGTCTATATCAGTGTTAGGAGCCGTAAGGATGCTTGAAAAGCAGGAAGAGAGGGAATATGTTAAAGAAAATTCAAAGACTTGTCTTGAGTATGACAATGTCCATCTCCTTGCTTGGTTTAAGTCAAGCGGGTATGGCGTCAATCCCCAATGGAACAGTCACCTCATCGGCAAACCGGCAAGCCGGGGGGCTGGAGGATAAGGTTCAGCATTCGCTCCGGATGCTCCCTTATTGCGGCGTGTTTGACGAGCTTAGTTACAGTGTTCAGGGCGACCCCGTGACTCTCACAGGCGAGGTCCGGAGACCCCTTTTGAAGTCCGAAGCAGAAGTGGCAGTGCGCAAAGTCGTTGGAGTGGCAAATGTTGTCAACAATATTGAGAGTTCTTCCGCTGTCCCCTTTGGAAGATTCACTGCGGATGAGGCTTTATCGGGCGATTTACTCGCAGGCCGGCTTTGAGAAGTATGGCATCCAGGCTGTGAAACCAATCAGGATCATCGTTAAAAACAGAAACATTACTCTCTTTGGTGTAGTGGCCACACAGCTTGACAAGCAACTGGCGGAAATGGCTGCCAGGAATGTTCCATTTGCTTTCTCCGTTACTGACAAACTGACGATTGGCTAGTCCCTCTATTTGCCACCCGCTGCATATTGGGAGTTTTCCTCCCTGTTCCCTCTTTCTTCCCAAACAGTCCGATCGGTCGGGGCTTTCGATATTGAGATTTGTGTCGCTGCCGGCATTGGTATCGAAAATAGACGATGCCGATCGCGAGGCTCAACGCATCCGAATTCCATCTTCATTTGTCACCAGCTGCGCCGCAAGCGTACGAAGGATTACCTATAAAAGCTGTCTTATTGCGGTGTACCGAAGCTATAATCATTGGGATAGATAGATAGATGAATCAGAGAAATCTCGTGTCATAAATAATGAAGCGGTGTGGCATCATAACTGGCAAAAAACATTTATGCGAAGAGGGATGCGTCATGCGGATTCTGCTGGTCGAAGATGATGCGAAGATTGCTTCTTTCATTACCAAAGGGCTGAAAGCTGCGGGGTATGCGGTGGACCACGCCGCCGATGGAGAAAAAGGCCTTCAGTTGGCGTTAACGGAACCGTATGACACTGCCATCGTCGACATCATGCTACCGAAACTGGACGGCTTATCGCTTATCGAAAGAATTCGGAAAGAAAAAATCCGGACTCCAGTGCTCATCTTGAGTGCCAAAGGATCCGTAGAGGATCGGGTTAAAGGGCTTCAGGCGGGAAGTGACGATTACCTGACCAAACCCTTTGCCTTTTCCGAACTCCTCGCCCGGGTGCAGGCGCTTATTCGGAGAGCAAGTGGGCTTACTGAACCAACCAGACTCAATGTGTCCGATCTATCCATGAATCTACTGACACGGGAAGTAACGAGAGGCGGCAAGAGTGTCGAGCTTCAGCCCATCGAGTTTTCCTTGTTGGAGTATCTCTTGCGAAATGCGGGACGTGTCGTATCAAAGACGATGATCATGGAACATGTCTGGGATTATAACTTTGATCCGCAAACCAATGTGGTTGAGGCCAGAATCTGCAGATTGAGAGACAAAATCGATAGAGATTGCGATAAAACCCTGATCCAGACCGTCCGCGGAGTTGGATATGTCCTTAAAGAGACAGATTAGCTTTCGGAACACTTTGGCCTTTCGGTTGACGCTCTGGTATGCGGGAATTTTCACTGTATCGTCGTGTATTGTTTTTTTATTGTTCTATGCCCTCATCTCCAAGTTCATACTGGATCAAACCGATCAGGAGCTTGTAGCCCAGGCCAATCGGTTTTCCATCCTGCTTGCTTCAAGGGGAGCAAACTCAATTGGCGCCTCAGCAATAATTGCAGCCGATGAAAGCGGCGTCAAAAAGGTCTTCTTTCGTTTCCTTTCCGTGAATGGTCGAGTCTTCTCTTCGTCAAACATGTCTTACTGGAAAGACATCAATATCGATGAAACGGCCATCAACGCATTGCTTAGTGATAACCAGTATGTGTTTCGAAAGATCACAATTGAGGGTCGTAAGGAGCAGGTGCGGATCCTCTATGCCATCCTGAGTCCCGACATCATCCTGCAGGTTGGCGTTGCGATGGAAAGCTATTCGCGTTTTCTCGATGTCCTTCAGAGAGTTTTCATCGCTACCATGAGCTTCCTGGTTGTGCTGGCTGCCGGTGTCGGGTGGTTCATGGCGCGGCGGGCGGTTTCGGGGATTGAAGCTGTCACACGAACAGCACAAAAAATATCGGGCGGTACTCTTGAGGAACGAGTTCCCGTCAAGACGAGTGGAGATGAGATAGATCAGCTTGCCCTTACTTTTAATCGGATGCTGGATCGCATTCAGGCACTTCTCAAAGAGATCAAGGAAATGAGCGACAATGTGGCCCACGATCTGCGAAGCCCTATTACCAGGATCCGGGGCGCTGCAGAAGTGACCCTTACGAGCGGCAAGACGTTGGGCGAATATGAGGGCATGGCGGCCAGTACCATCGAAGAATGCGATCGTCTCCTCGATATGATCAACACAATGCTGATGATTTCAAAAACTGAATCCGGGGTGGAAACATTTCCCAGTGCGGATGTCGACCTGACCGGTATTGTCCGGCAGGCGTGCGAGCTTTTCGAACCCATGGCAGAAGATAAGAGGGTGAGGGTTCACTGCAATCTGCCTGGCGAAATTCATTTAAACGGGAATACTCCGATGATTCAGCGAATGCTCTCTAATCTGCTCGACAACGCCATAAAATATACGCCGCCAGGAGGTATGGTAGATATCGCTGTCTCTGAGGGCCAGTCGATGGCGGTTGTTTCTGTCAAAGACACCGGCGCTGGTATCTCGTCCCGGGATCTTCCGCGGATCTTTGAGCGATTTTATCGCTGCGATCAAAGCCGGTCCCAGGTTGGCATCGGATTGGGGCTTAGCTTGGCAAGGGCAATTGCCAGGGCTCACGGGGGTGATATCACGGTAGTGAGCACGCTCAACGAGGGAAGCGCTTTCACCGTTACTCTGCGCAAATCCGTTTCACCTCAAACCTAATACGCACGGCATCTGCAACATTACGCAATTGTAATCTTCCGGTCATCTTCCTGTTAACTGCAGATTCTAAACTCCATTTGATTGCGGAGGCTGGTAAAAGCCGAGCATACGATTTTCAGGATTAGGAGGATGAACATGGACAGAAGAAAGGGTTTTAAAACCGGTCTTGTCACGGCAGTGCTGGCGGTAGCCGTGCTTGCGTTTGGTTATGGAATGTCGACTGCTGCGAAATCTTCTCAACAACCGGCTATGCAGGTATCCAATAGTCACGAGACTCTCATGGTTCCGGCCAATTTCAGCGACCTTGCAGAACAAGTTCGTCCTGGAGTGGTCAACATTCAGGTAGTCAAGAAGGTGCAGAATGTTGGCTTTGCTTTCCCAGGTTTCCAGGGCAGTCCTTTCGGAGAGGACAGTCCCTTCGGGCGTTTCTTCGAAGGCAATCCGCCGATGGACCAAAAGCAGGAAGGCGTGGGCTCCGGATTTGTCATAAGCCAGGAAGGGTTTATTCTCACCAATAACCATGTCGTTGAAGATGCAGAGCAGATTAGGGTGAAGTTGGCAAATGGCAAAGAGTATGACGCCAAAATAGTTGGCAGGGATCCAAAGACAGATTTAGCCCTCGTAAAGATTGACGGAGACAAAGATCTGCACGCGCTACCATTAGGCAATTCGGAGGATCTTAAGGTGGGCAGTTGGGTTGTGGCTGTCGGAAGTCCATTTGGACTGGAACAGACGGTAACCCAAGGAATTGTTAGTGGAAAAGGAAGGGTGATTGGCTCTGGTCCCTACGATGATTTCATCCAGACGGACGCTTCGATCAACCCCGGTAACAGCGGAGGCCCCTTAATCAACATGAAAGGGGAGGTGATCGGCATCAACACGGCCATCAATCCGAGCGGGCAGGGGATTGGATTTGCAATCCCGATCGATATGGCAAAAACCATTATCCCCCAACTGGAACAAAAAGGGTCTGTTACTAGGGGATGGCTCGGCATTGGGATTCAGCAGATGACCCCAGCCCTCGAAAAATCTTTTGGCCTCAACGGCAAAGAGGGAGCTCTGGTTGCGGATGTATTCAAAGGTGGTCCGGCTGAAAAAGCAGGAATCGAGCGCGGAGATGTTATCACGCAATTTGATGCTAAAAAGGTTGTCGAGTCGAAAGACCTGTCCCGGATTGTCGCAGCGACTCCAGTCGGCAAGATGGTAGAAGTCAAACTTATGAGAGATGGGAAAGCAATTGAACGCACCGTGAAGGTCGGCGAGATGGAGAAGAAGACGGAATCAGCGCAATTGCCGTCGCACAAATCCCTGGGGATTACCGTGCAGGCGCTCACCCCTGAAATAGCCAGGGACCTCGGGCTGAAACGTGAAACGGGTGTCGTGGTTACCAGCGTTGAACCGGGAAGCTCGGCAGCGGACGCGGGTATCCAGACGGGCGATGTCATTCAAGAAGTTAATCGTAAATCCGTGAAAGACGTGGAAGATTTCAGTCAAATAATTGCGCAGGCAAAAAGCCAGGATAATGTCCTGCTCCTGATTCAGAGAGGACAGAACAGCCTATTTGCAGCGGTAACACCAAAGTAGACCGTCAAGCGCCCGGTCGGTGGAGTCTCCACAAATCCGTCGACCGGACGCTTTCCTATGCTTCACTTCAGCATAAAACATCCATCGAAGGTAATGAATGTGCTACCGGCAACAAAGCGAGGCTTTCTTCATTGAAGGCACAATAATCTAAATTGCAATTATTGCCTGCTCGTTGTTTTGCCGCAACCGGCCATTAGTGAAGCGGCTTCCACTGCCCCAGTTCGTTTTCTGTCAAAAATTCGGTATAGCCGCATTGCATTGCTTTATCCCACCAAGGATGCAATTTCCAGATAACGCTGATTCCAAGTCTCTTACAGATAGCCTTCTGTTTCGCATGGCATTCGGCACAAAGCACTAAGGACAGCCGCAATATACGAGCAGACTCTCTCTTCCCTGGCAACGCAATTCCAATGGGCGATCTGCCTGCGATTGGCAAAAAAACAGCCGCCAACGCAGCGGAAACAGCAATGCTCGCGACGGAGCCAGACCAAATCCGTTTTGAAGATAGGATCTTGGCTATCAACAGTGAATTATTCTCAACATAATAGGCAGTTTACCAACCTCCCGCAATATGAGTGATATCGAGCTGTCATATTTCTCCAGGTTGCAGCCCAAGTGTTGTTTGGGAGCTTCGGCCTTCTTGCTGAGGCATAAAAGGTCATGGACAAGAGCTTGCATAGATAAACAGCCGGAACAAATATACGTGTGGACTCAGGTTTTACAACCGAGAAAGGAGAATCGCCATTAGACTCATGGACCTTCTGACCCAAGGTAAGCAGATACGAACAATTCCCAAATCCGAAATTCCTGGTCTTATCGGTGAGATTGAATCACTGAAGGCCCAGCTTTGGATGCGGATCATGGAACAGGAGGTTCTGTGGCCTGTCGCCAAAACGCAAATCATTGACAAATCGACCAAACAAATCAAGCGTGATCCGATGCCTAAGCCCGAAGGCAGGATTTTGCGGATGAAAGATGTCATTCGGCTGGTGGGGCTTTGCAGGGCAACGATATGGAACATGGCTAGGGATGGGAGATTCCCCAAGCACCGTAAACTCGGCCCGAGATCAGTGGGATGGCTGGATACCGAAATTCACGAATGGATTGGGACAAGACAATGCGAAAAGACAAGATGAAGGGCGAGCAGCGGTTGATGAACGCTAACGAGGCTGCAAAATACTTGGGATTGGGTTACTGGACTTTGCGTGAGCTTATCTGGTCGGGTGCGATTCCGATGGTTCAACTGCCGAACAAAAAGGGGGGGCGTTTACGCAGGATTCTTGTGGATAAAGGCGACTTGGACAGACTGATTGAGCGGAGTAAGGAAAATGGATTTTAAGGATTTCTGGACAGCTGGCACTGTGCCAAAAGTTGTGCCAAAACCTAACCGTTTGTGCAAATTTGAGTTGAGAGGAACTTTGCGAAGACTCATCGAACTCTCTATTATTGAATTGTTTACGGATCAATCGCGGATTAGTCGGGCAGAGTGTCTATCTCTACGAATCAAAAGGTCGCGTGTTCGAGTCACGCCGGGCGCACCACTAAACAAAAAACTGTCGGCTACACCAGAAAGTTCCAAATCCCCCAAAAGGTAACATATTTTGCTGGAATGGCGAGGGTTGTGTTCGCGTACCCACCGTGTCGCCGTATTCTATTATTACTTGCCTACCTGCAGGACTACCGCCTGATACGGCCTCAGCATCAGTCTATTGCCCCGCACCGGCGATTCCATCAAGTTGTTGATCCGCACCTTGCCGTCTTTAAACCTGTCGGGCAGGGCCATGCTGCCGCCTTTGGTGCTGAAACTGAGCGCCACCAGCAGGGTGCGGCCTTCCAGCCTGCGAATGTAGGCAAATATGTCGGGATTTTCGGCATCGAGCAGATCGAATTTGCCGTAGACCAACGCCGGCTCTGATTTGCGTCAATCGGATCATCTTCCGGAAGTAGTTCAGAATGGAGTTCGGATATTTCTCGGCCGCTTCCACATTAACGGTCGCGTGATTGGGATTAACTTTCAGCCAGGGTGTGCCGTTGGTAAAGCCTGCGTTCGGTCCAGCGTTCCATAACAAGTAGTTTTATGGACGTGGAGTTCCCATGAATCAGCCTTGAAACGAAAGGCCGAGCAATTGAATGCAGGTGTTTCAAAAACCCGATTTTGTTCATCTGGCGCTCCATCGACAGTTCTCGCTTCTTATGTGAATCTTATGCCCTGCTATTCTTTGATCTTTTGGCATGCCTATGAACATGCTTATTCACAAAACACATCTAAGCAAGCCATTCCAGATACTTCAAAATTGAAGCAATCACTTGATTACGAGGCGATAAACTCTTCTTGGATCAAGGGAGCTGCTGCCTATAGGGACAAGCAGACCAAGATCAACCAGATGATTCAATCTGGTTCGCGCAGTTCGGGGCGTGCGATGGATATGAGCTGCAACCTGACTTGAAGACGCCTCTTTCACGCTTCGGATATATTCCAAAATCGCTTTGTCGAGCTCTTCGAGCTGCGGTTGTCCCTGTGCCTGGGAATAGATGGTCACCCGAAAGCCGCTGCCGATTTCTTCAAAGACCGGTTCCTGCAAACCGGCTTGTTCACATGCCCCGATCATGCGCTGAATCCCGCTTCCCCACTGCTCAATGAGACCGAGTTCATGAAACACGCGGCCAATAACGCGATTCCGCAGCTTCGAAACGCCACGGCGAATTTCTTCCAAGGTCAAGCCCGGAGGCAATCCACCGGGGTTGTCGATTTCGATCCGGTTGTCAAAGATGGCGACGCGCAGCGGAGCTCCCTTCTGGGCATAGTCGGCGTGGACGAGGGCGTTGATGACCGCCTCGCGTAGAGCTACGGGAGGGAATTCCAATGACTCCGCGTGCTTAGTGCCTTCAACGCGAATTGCGTGGCGTGTGTTGCGTTGAATGAATTTGAGGACATCTTCCACCAGTAGTGGCAAGTAGCCCACAATTTCAGCCGAGTCAATAATGTTGCTCTTGTCGATGCCCCTAAAGCAGCCTGCGCGAACGTAAGCGTCGGGAAATGTCGCCCGGCGGTCGCGTCCGAAAAGTAGAAATCCGCCAACCGTCGGGACTACGCGATTTTGATGAATGGCAGTGATTTGAAGAGTTCTAAGATCGCTCCTTCGCAATTTGCGGATGGAGGCAAAACACTCGGAAGCTGCTCGGAAATCGATTGCTTCCGAGTCTATTTCCGGCAACGGCTCTTCATCAAAGGTACTTCCGCGGACAAAGCGCTTGATTTCCTCAATTTGAGCCGGATCCGCCCGCCGGTTGGTTGATCCCACTCTCACGTAGACCCCCTGTTCGGGTCCGGCAGTCTTCACAAAATGGGGCCGCAAGGAACTCGGATAGACGCGAAGCGCAATAACGCAGGTTTTCCGCCAGGGAATTATTTGAATGTCCGGCACCAAACGCGGTTGGATGCGGTCCGATATCAGGTTGGCAAGCAGCTCTTCAGTTGCTCTTGGATCTGCAACCCCGCGAACAGAATGTTTGCGATCGTCGACACCGACAATAATCGTGCCGCCTGCGCCGTTGGAAAAGGCAACGACTGTCCGGATAATGTTCTCCGGCGAAGAAACATCGCGTTTGAATTCAAGCGTCTTGCCTTCATTTCGAGCAAACAGATCGGTTAGGGTCGTCATGCTCGGAAATATACTAGGAAATAGACGGAAGTTCAAGGCTTCCGTGTTGGTCTTTCTCCATCAGCTTGCTTTTCATGCCCCATTCGCTGCAATTGAAGTCCGTTATTTCTTCAGATCCTTCATTTCTTGGCGACAAATCACATTATCGGGATCCACTATTACCATTTTTTCTTTAATATCCAAGATGATCCTGATTTTGATTCGGCATGGGCAGATTTGCACAACAATCGCCGGAATTTCTGATACTCTCCGTCCTGTAAAAAAGGCCGTCCGCCTGGAGAACGGAGCCGGATAACACTGCAGCATTGCTTGATGCGCTGAGCGTGTGTTGCAGTATTTTGAGAAAGAATTTTCCAAGGACGATTGCCCTCGAAAGGCGTTTGAAGCATTGATATTTATGCCTGCGCGATATGCTTGCCGGTTCACAATCACCGCGCCTGGGATAAAATCAAAGAGATACGTGTTTCGCATTGCGTCCGAAACCAACCTCTTACGCACGAGGATCCATTGTTCAGAAGCGCGGATATCCCTTTTCGGTACAGAGTCCCGGGCGAAAAGCGTGGTAAGCCTTAAGGCCAGTTACTGCCGCTCGCATTAGGAGGAGCGCCAATAGGGGAGGCGATATTTGATGGCAGACAAAAGGAAACAGGGAAAAAGCAAGAACCTTGTGTCAAGGCGTGATTTTCTTGTCGCCGGCGGGGAGGCAATCGCGGCAGGTGCGTTTACCACGACTCAAACGGCGCAATCATCGAATAGGACGGATATACCATCGCCAGTAACTGCTGCAGATACAGCCAAAACAACAGTAACGGGAGCGCGGGCAACCAAGACGGCCGCCCAAACCGTGGTTTCGACCACCGCAAACACCTCTGCAATTTCCGGAACCTATACTGCGGCATCGCGAGGATTTGGTGGAGTTGTGACTACAACGGTGACACTTACCAATAGCGTCATCACCGATGTAACGGCAGAAGGACCAAATGAGACTCCCGACAGGGGTGGCGTTGCTCTTAAGCATCTGCCCGCAGCTATTGTATCAGCAAACAGCGCGAAGGTTGATGTCGTGGCCGGCGCCACGATGACAAGTAATGCCGTTCTGAGGAATGTGGATTCCATTCTGCAGAAGGCCGGTCTCGTGGTAGCTCCTGCGGTGGTTGAAATGAAAGCTGGTACGTATGTTGGTGAAGCTATGGGGTTTGACTGGATCGAGCCTGTACGTGTTGCCATTACGGTCAGCGAGACCAAGGTGCTAACAATCCGCGTCATTGATCGAGGTCTTAACCGCGAAGAACCCTTGATACTAAAAGCAGCAGAGGACTTGCTGATCCCTCGGATGATTGATAAACAATCGGTTACGGTCGACTCCATCACTGGAGCTACGGCCTCCAGCAGCGGCATCAAACTGGCCACCCGAGATGCATTGATCAAGGCTCTGAAGGCAGGCGGCAGTGATGGGTCCGCTATCAAGAACTTCTACAAAGATTCCGAGAGAGTCAACAAAACGGTTACTCTCAATTATAGAGTGGTGGTTACCAGTCTCGGAGGTGCCGGCTGCGCGGCTGCCATGAGCGCAGCAGAACATATGAAAAGCAGAGGCATGCCCGTCAGCGTTCTTGCTGTAGAAGTCGCGGGAAAATATGGGGGAACGGCCGCCAACGCAGGAGAACCGTTTGGGGTTAACCCACCCCGGTTTAAGGCTGCATACAACAACGGGAAAGATTATTGTGATTACGACAGCCTTTACAGCAACTGGGTCAATGACTATGCGCATGGCGCCTGCAAGAAAGAAATTGTCAAATTAATGATGGATGAATCCGGCAATACCATAGACTGGCTGCACTTTGATCACGGTTTCCTTTTCACTACCGCCATGACGGGCTTTGGTTCGAATGCCTGGTTGGATAAGTTCCAGTATGTTTATATAACCAACCGGAGTACAGGCCAGGGTTTGCCCCGAGATGCTGTCTTTGGCGATCGCTCCACATGTGTCGGAAAATACTTTGATCGCATTGTAAAGGATTTCACAGACGCGGGCGGAAAATACATGCTGGAGACCGAGTGCTATCAGTTGATGTACGATCCGGCAAAAAATAGGGTCAAGGGAGTCAAGGCGAGATGCCATGACGGCACCGAGTATGTTATCAACGCCGATGTGGTCATTCTCGCCGGCGGCGGTTTCGCCGGCAGCGCAGCGATGGAAGAGAAATACCTGGGCAATCAATACTATCCGCTAAAGGGCGTCTGGAAATTGTGGGGCATGGCACAGAACAAAGGCCAGATGCTACAGTCTGCCATCGACAATGGCGCTTCCACATTCAATATCGAAATGGTGCCCTGCACACACTTCTCCGGCTCGGCTGACATCATCACCCGGTATCCGGTGTACTACAGGGACGGCGTGAACGAGCGCACTCAAAAGCAACAAACCTGGTCGCTCAACGATGTTCCCTATCAACTCGGATCCAACTCTGCTGCCATGCATGTAGCCAAGAATGGTAAACGTTTCTATAGTGAGGCCGCACGAATGGATGACTTCTGGAAGGGCGGCCCTTTCTGGTTCACCATTTACGGCAGCGACTATATCGATAATCTTGCGGAAAAAGGCTTCGCCGGAAAACCCGGTACTTTTACACGGTCTACCTACGTTTATGGTTTTGGCGGCTATCCGTGTGCCGTTCCTATTCCTCAGATCTATGAGGTATTGGATACAGCTGTCAAGAAAGGATTTGTCTATAAAGCCGGAAGCCTGGAAGCACTTGCGGCACAAATAGGTGTGCCTGTGTCTGATTTCACGGCCGAGGTCAAGAAGTACCTCGAATTCTGTACAACAGGCAAAGATATCGATTTTGGCAAGCCATCCGCAAATCTGATTTCCAACATCAATAGGGCTCCGTATTACGCGATCAAGTACTGCCCGACCCCTTACTCCACCGTTGCCGGTCTTGATGTTGATACAAATATCAACGTATTGAAAAAGGACGGTACCGGGATGAATGGACTGTATGCCTGTGGGAATGACAGCGGCGGCGTTCTTTACGCACCCGACATGGCTTACGCAGGGTACGGAGGTTGTGCGCTCGGCTGGGCCTTCACATCCGGTAGGTTGGCTGGCATCAGTGCAGTGAAGTATTTGGCAACGTTATAGCGATGGTTTGAGCCTTTCATCCGGTTTTGGTTCGAGGAGGGCAAATTCGCTGTGTCGGAAGATGGCAGTGTTACGGCACAAGGCGTCTATTTCGATACCATCAATACCATCCGTGCCTGGTGCAGCGAGAGTGTATTAGTGGAAGCCATGGCCGAATGCCGAAAGTACAATGATCTTTTGAGCAAAACGGTACATGGAAGCGACGTGTGGCGGGTGAATCATGCGGAAGGTACGGCTGTAACCGTAAATGAGAAGACAATGGCGATATTAAGGCTGGCTCAGGAGGTCAGTGAGGCTTCCGCCGGAGCTTTTGATATCGCTGTCGGGCCGGCAGTGGCATTGTGGCATTTCACCGATGGCTCGACGATTGTACCGGACGCCAATGCACTTTCGGATGCTGCTGCCTGCGCAGACTGCACAAGAATACGGCTTGCGGGGAATTCTGTAAGAATGCCTCCCGAAATGCAGATCGATCTGGGCGGGATAGCCAAGGGGTATATCGCGGACGAAATCGCCAATTTCCTGAGAGAGCGTGGTGTCAAACATGCCATGCTCAATTTTGGCGGCAATGTAGTGACAGTAGGGAGCAAGCCGGATGGTTCGGCCTGGAAGGTTGGGCTGCAGAACCCTTTGGGAAAACGGGGTGAGGATTTTTGGGCCTTTGTGGAAAGCCAGGACAGCGCGGTAGTTACAAGTGGCATCTATGAACGCGGCTTCGCAGAGAATGGCAATTGGTATCATCATATTCTCGATCCGCGCACCGGCTGGCCGGTTGAAAATAATTTGATGACCGTAACGGCCTGCACAAAAAGCTCTATGCTGGCAGATGCCCTCACAACCGCTATGTTCGTCATGGGACCTGTCGAGGGATCACAGCTTGCTGGAACATTTGGTGCTCATGCAGTCTTCCTCGAAAAAGACAATCGCGTCACCTATACAAAAGGTTTGAATGTTACTTTTGTTAGCTGAGGGGTGTGTCGTGTGGAAGCAATGGAAACGTGGGCGAACTCGCTATTTGGTGAGGTCATTATTAAACATTCTCCCGATGTCAGAGTCGGTAAAAATGGACCGATTGGATAAGTCAAATAATCTGCATCCAGCTTTAGAAATTGGTGTACGCCCCTTCCGATTAAGGCATTCGGATCCGCCGGCATGCCGGACTGAATAATCGAACTGCGTATATTTTCAGTTTATTCAGCCGTCTCGATCCTCCACTGTAGTAAAATCACATAATGAAATTCAAGAACAGCTTGCGTAACACATCTGATCGGAAGCCGGGACGGGACTTGATAGGGAAGCCGATCCGAAAAAGCGCGGCTTATTCCTCGTATCGATCGACGGGGCGGGAACAGAAACGCAGCCGGTCCGTCTTGTCCATGCCATACAACCATCATCAGGAAAGGAAAACCAGTGAAACATAGGAATTTAGTCACGATGTGCGTCGCGCTCTGCGCCGCGATGCTGATCCCCGCGTTGGGACATGCACAGGCACCAAAGGCTAAAGCAAAACCAGGGGATCCTCCTCCGGGGGTGCAGGCCACGCAGGTGCCGATGGTGTCTTGCCAGCGCGGCGGCCTGCAACATGCCGTCAGGCTCTACTTGGCCGCGCAAGCCAAGGGCGACATCTCCATTCTGCCGCTTGCCAACGGCCTCGGCTACCAGGAGAACATGAAGCCCGCCGACATCAAGACCGGCTTCATCACCAAGCCGCTCATCATCGACAAGAGCATGAGCCTCTATGACGACGCCTCGTGCCAGACCTTCACCGAGGTCATCGTGACCGACAAGGCCAACCCATATGTGATCGGCGTGCGGATGCGCGTCAATCACGACAAGATCGCCGAGATCGAGCTAATTACGACCACGACGGGGCAGTGGCTGTTCAACGCCGACAACTACTTGGAGTATTCGTCGAAAGAGAATTGGGGACCCATCCCCGCCGACCGGCGCAACACCCGCGCCGAGCTGGTGCGCGGCGCCAACGCCTACCTTGACGCCTTCCTGGAGGCGAAGATCGACCTGGTTCCCTGGGGCTACCCGTGCGTTCGAATCGAGGGCGGCATGACCACCGCGAAGGGAACGGACGCGGATACCTGCGAAGCCGGCATGCCGGCCGGCGTGAACGTCGCCAACCGCCGCTTTGTGGTGGATGAAGTGATCGGCGCGGTAGTGGTCTGGTGCACTTTCGGTGCCGGCGGCACCGGCGGCATCACCGGCGCACCCGATACGCACCTGTTCAGAATGGAGAACGGCAAGCTGCGCTACGTGCACACGCTGACGCATCTCTCGATGAGCGACTACCGGGGCCCTACCGGCACCAACGTTGACACTCCGGCGCCGAAACGGTGACCCTGCAGGACGATTTCTCAGCTGGAATCGCCTGCCGTGCAGCTTAAAACAGGGCAGAAGCAAAACGAGCGCCGAAGTGGCGGGCACGGCGCTTTCGCCCTACCGTCTAGGCATGCGACATGGATAGGAAGCATTGGCTGCCGGTTTGGCTTCGAGGCCCTTCATTTGCCCAGTATCGGGTTACCCTTTCAATTCCTGATCCACTTCCCAAGCCTACAACGGGCGCAAGCCGGCTGAAAAAGGAAATGCTGCTCCTTTTCCAGCGAGCTTTGGACTGTCGCACCAAACGCCGAATGGGGTTAAAAAGTAGATTTTGTGCTATCCTCTTGCCCATTCAAAAGTAGAAGGAAAGAGATGCAGAAGATCGGCCCGCCGCAATGTCGGGCTTGGAAGGAGGCCAAAAGATGACTTCATGGCATGAGCTCCTGGAAAAGGATAACCGTTTGCCTGAATGGCCGTACCCAATACGTTATGAACAGGAGCAAACAATTGAGACCGATGTATTGGTTATCGGCGGCGGGATAGCCGGATGCTGGGCGGCCATCAGCGCTGCCAGGAAGAAAGGTGTCAATGTTGCTGTGGTAGAAAAAGCGGCGACGATAAGAAGCGGCGCCGGAGGGTTGGGAGGCGACCACTGGGCGAACCCAATGACCAGTCCTTTGTCCAACATGGATCCTGAAACCAAGGCCCAAAAGGACATTGACAGTGACGGCGGATACTGCTGTGGACCTGGCCGCTATATACAATGCCGCGAAAGCTACGACGCTTTGTTAGAGATAGAGAGGATGGGGGGAAAGATTAGAGATTCGGAGAATGAGTACGTGGGAGCCTGGGGCAGGGACGAAAAGACCAAGCTCATTCTTGCGGAAAGGTCTCAACCTATCAATGGATATCTGCGCTTTTGGGGAACCACATTTAAGCCTGCATTAAAAAAGGAGTGCGATCGTTTGGGAGTCAGGATCTTCGATAGAGTTATGGCTACCAGCCTCCTGAACGAAAATGGCATCCAGGGCGCTCGCGTGGCAGGCGCAACCGGAGTTAATACCAGAACCGGCGAATTCATCATATTCAAAGCCAAGGCGGTTGTGCTCTCCGCAGCAGGAGTCGGATCCATCTGGGTTTTCAACACGGAATTGGCCGGCATTTCCACCTTCAGGTCCCGCAACAATTCCGGCGATGGCACAGCTATGGCATTTAGGGCCGGCGCAGAGCTTACAATGATGGAGAAGAGCGGTCCTTTGCGTTTGGGAACCGGTTACAAACACAAGTGGTATACAGGCATCGATGCCGCTTTCGAGCATCTTTCACAGGTTGATGACAACGGCAAAGCGCTCCCGTCAGGTGACAATCTGCGTGAGGCTGTGCTCAAAGGGGATTTGGCTCTGCCTTTCTGGGGTGACTTTCCTTCTCTGTCGGAGAACTGGCGAAAGGTCAACTGGAATTTGATGTACGTGGAGGAATCGACGACTAAAGCCATAAGGAGGAAATATATTGAGGCTGGATTTGATCCGAACAAGGATCTGTTCCCGACCTATACATTAATCGAGGGAAGCGCCCCTGCCCATTTCCGCTCCGTGGACAGCGGCGGCACCCGTGGCGGTCCTGTTGTTGATTGGGATTTGAAGACCACCGTGGACGGGCTGTATGCTGCCGGAGAACAGACGTATTCGCCCGGGGACCATAGCTACGCAGCAGCCACAGGCAGGTATGCCGGCAGAAAAGCAGCCGACCATGCCCTGCAATCAAGCCGGCCGGCGATATCGAAGGAGCAGGTCGCGCGGGAGAAGGCCCGCGTCTACGCCCCGATCAAGAGAAGCAACGGCATAGAGTGGAAGGAACTGCATGCTGGAATTTCGCGAATGATGCAGTACTTCTGCAGCGAATATAAGACTGAAAAGCTGCTCAATATGGGGCTGGATGCCCTTAAGGAAATTGAACAAGACTGGGCGCCCAAGCTCTATGCCCTTGATCCGCACAAGCTGGTGCGCAGCCTGGAGGATCTGAGCATTCTCACTTACTCTCAAACTATCATTCATGCCTCTCTGGCGCGCAAGGCAAGCAGCCGACATTTGGACTTCCAGAGGATAGATTATCCGCAAGTGGATCCATCCGAGTGGAATAAGTTTGTCACTGTAAAGCTGGAGAACGGCAAGGTGAAGGTTGGGGAACGGCCCCTGGGTTATTGGGGCAAGCTTAGAGAAAACTGGGAAGCCCACAACAAGGACTACACAGGTGTTTATGCCGGATAGCTGCTATTCAACCACAGCCGGAATCTACCCACAGATTTTGTTGAGGAAGCCTTTGATCCCAATATGGTGTCAAAGCTGACGCCTTGTAATGGAACTGCGCCTGTGGCGCGGCTCTGAAAGGCTGAATTTCCGGAACGGGAGGTGACTATTACGGAGCAATCAGTAGGCAACAGGACGATCCATGAACCGGCGCGGGAAGTCAGCGTCTGCCAGGAGGCCGATGTGGTGGTAGTCGGCGGTGGCGCGGCTGGATGCGCTGCGGCGGTGGCGGCGGCGCGGAATGGCGCAAGCACAGTGCTCCTGGAAAGATACGGCCATTTGGGAGGTATGGCTACCGGCGGATTGGTGTTGGTGATCATGCCTATGAGCGACGGTACGGCCGAGCAGCAAATTGCCGGACTCTGCCAGGAGGTGGTTGACCGGTTGGATGCCATGGGCGCTGCCATTCATCCAGAGAAGAAAGACCTGGGATCGAGCGATAGCAGGCTGGTGAGCTACTGGAAACGTTACGCTTTCAGCGTGATTGAAGGAAAGATCCGATTAAGCGCCACTGTTGATCCCGAGGCGCTCAAATGTGTCCTGAATGACATGGTGACAGAGGCGCGAGTAAAGCTATTGCTGCATTCATTGGAAACCCGAGCCCTTGCGCAACAGAATGAAGTGCAGGGTGTAATCTGTGAAAGCAAGTCGGGCAGGCAGGCGGTATTGGGAAAAGTAATCATCGACGCTACAGGCGATGGCGATGTTTTCGCGTCTGCCGGCGCCCCTTTCGACAGTACGATGAATCCTGCAATGAGGTCTTCCCATCTGGCATTGACCTTTCGGATAGGCAATGTCGACTCAAACAGATACTTCTCCTTCCGGGAATCGGAGGCGCTGAAGTATGCCGACTTGATGCGCGAGCTCGAGGGTCTGGGGGGCTTCACAATGTACATCAAGACCACGCGCGAGGACGTGATGTGGGTCAACAATTTTATTCCCGGGCTAAATCCCCTAAATGCGGCCGATCTGACTTGGCTGGAGGTCAACGGGCGCAAGAGGGCTCGGATAACGCAACGTTTTTTAAAGGAGCATGTGCCCGGTTTCGAGAACAGCTTTATTATGGATACCGCCTCGCAGATTGGCGTACGCAGCAGCCGAAGACTGATTGGCGAACACATTCTAACGGAGCAGGACATATTCTCCGGCACGGTCTTCCCCGATACCATAGCAGTGTGTCCGGATTTCCGCCATACCGTATCGCCGGAGCATCCCCACTGGCATGTGCCCTATCGCTCTCTGATACCCAACCAGGTGGATAAACTGCTCGTTGCCGGGCGCTGTTTTTCCTCGGATCCGGTGGCCAACGACTTGCTGGCCCCGATCCAATTTTGTATTGCCATGGGGCAGGCTGCCGGCACGGCAGCCGCACTGGCGATAAAGCACGGAGTTGCCGTCAGGCAACTGGATTGCAGGATCCTGCACAATTCTCTAGTTGACCAGGGCGTACCACTTCCCAGCATCCTACGAATGGGGTCGGACCACGATAAATTATAGCTGTGATTATTGATAGCTCGGATTCCGGCAGCCAGGACATGCCTTAGACGCGATTTCCGGTCCCATATTTTTCATGCAAGCCGCCAGGGAAATCCCTGTGCCTTGAGTCCACAAAATACATCTCAGCAGCCTGCAGGGCGGAGAGCATATGCCCGAATACCTGTGCTCCAAACACCGCCGATGACGCTTGTTGATGCAGGGAAACGGCGCCATAACGAATGCAATGGCAGCGATTTCAACGGAATACTTCTCCTGCCCAAGTCCGACAAAGAAGAAAGCATGGGAATCGGCTCAGCTATCGGATTTCGCCTGAAAAGCCCGGCAGGCGCAAATGGCAGCCTTACGGAAATTTGCCCCACCTGAATCTGAAGGATTATGCATCCCGGCTTTACAGGCGCCGGCTAATGTCAGTGGAGGGATCCTGAAATGAGACGCACTTGGCTTTGGATCATTGTCTTCATGGCGATTGCACTGGCCGTCAACGGCAATCCAGCGCGAACGACTGAAATTCATAACACCAGCATCAGTTCCTTCGGTTACGATGCCGGGACTCTGGGTGTCCATAATGCATTTTTCGGCTTATCTGCAGGATACTCGAACCTGTCGAACGGCCAATACAATTCCTTCTTTGGATAGGGCTCGGGAGCGTCCAACACCACAGGCAGCTCCAATTCGTTTGTCGGGGCGTATTCCGGCTACTCCAATATATCGGGCACATTTAACTCATTCTTCGGGAGAGAGGCGGGATATTCCAGCACAATTGGCACCGGGAATGCGTTTATTGGCGCCCAGGCAGGCCAGCAAAACGATCCGCTTCAAGGATACCGAGATTGAGGCTTTGAAGTCGTAGAACTCAAACCTCGATGCCTTGATGCGCTGGAGCAGATGATGGAGCGGTCCGCGAAGATGGGGAAGCAGCAAGAGCCACAATAGTTTGGGAGGAATGGAGTTCACTACAAGGCCGCTTCGAGGCGGATTTTCCGGAAATTTCGCCCCTAGTCGCCAAGATCAATTGGTTCGCCGATTTCATCATAAAAACCGAATTCCATGCTCGATGCTTCACCTGCACCAATCATGATAAATTCCGTGACATAGCCGCCTCCATCAACGATCTGCGGGAATACAATCGGCGATGGAGCATCTTTATCAGCGCTGGCAATCGGGAATGTGGTCATCATAAAATCATCGCGCTCGTTAACGAGTGAGCGCAACGTGAGGGCTGCAAAGGGCGTTGCGGCGCTGACGTCCAACACGCCTGTGAAGCCGGTGGGTAAGCCCATGATAAACTCATTTGCGAACGCCGCAGCATACCCATTGGCAGACAACTGAAGCGGTCTCTGGCTGGTACCCGCGTCCTCCTTTGTAGTGCGGCTGGGCTTCGCGCTTGTGGCTTTCCTGAATGGTCGCATCATGATCCAGGGTCGCCCGCCTGCAGCTCCCCTGCGCCGCCACCCGATGCACCAGGGCTTTGTTGACTTCCGCCAATCCCTGCAGCGCTCTGTTCTCTTCAGGAATAAAGGCCACTCGATCTCCCGTCAATTGCGACCGAGCTTTCTCGATCAGCGCCTCATCGTGAAAAGCGTACAAAAACGTCAGGAGCGCATCCGCACTCGGAAAATCCCCCACCAGCCGGCATAATCCCGCATCGGCTTTCAGCATCTGGATATCGTCGACGCATTCGCCGCCCGCAGCCATAAGCAGAACAAGCGCCTCGACTTTCTTTGATTCGCGGTAGCCCCGATTTCTCCTGCGCACTCGAATCTGTTGCTGAACCACCTCGTCCAGACCGAAGGCTCTTATGGCATCCAGCACCGATGGCAGTCCCGCCCAAGCCGTGATCCCCTCCGGCTTATCCATCACTTCAACCACATAAGGGAGGATTCGTTGGTTTTTCATCTCCGTTTCTTGCTCCGTCGTCCGCCCGGATGATTCCCGCGGATGAGTTCCAGGTTCACTTCCGTCAACTGTTCGATCAGGTGCCACGCACGCTGATATTCGCGGATCAGGGCAGCAACTGCTTCTTCCCGCTCTCCCACATAACAGCCTCGGGTGCGCCCGTGGAGATTCAGAGACAAATGCACCTTCACATGCTTCTCGCCAGTTTCGCAGACACAACCTTTGCGTCCGCAGCGGACCTTCGTCTGAACCAGGGTTCCGCGCATGAGGTTGCCAATTCCGTGCAATTGTTCCAGCAAAGCATCCCGCTGTTTTTCGAGCTGAATCCGTTGTAAGGTTTCCATGGATTGGCTATGTATCCCATCCATAATAAAAAGTCAAGCATTTTCTCCAGAAAAGTTTTAGGAATTGCAGGGATGACGCGCCCCTCGGCGCCTTAGCGCGGGATTAGGGGAGGCAATGCCTGTCGATGGCGAAACGATGCAATAGTGCCACAGGGTGAAAAAACTCTGCCGTGCCGTAAATGCCTGCAAATAGAACCGCTTGCCACGCTCATGATGAGCCTGGCAGCAGGAGCAGCGGAATGTCAGCGCAGCACCGGCTGCTACGCCGGCATTGTTACGCCGGCAATGTTGTCACCCATTTGGGCAACGAGCAATTCTGGCCATGGATATGAGCTGTATTGAACTGACGCCAGATTCCCGCAATGATAAAAGATATCTTCAGATGCCAGCCAGTATCTGGCCAGGCGCACAACCTTTCGCTTGCATTATTCATGAAGGTTCGTAGCGAGGCGGCGCAGACGGGCATGGATTCGCCGCTGCGCTAACCGGTGCGCGGCCGAGGGCCCCGCAGACGCACTCGACAGTACGTCGAGGAGCCCGACGGAGTGCAACGCGGTAGACATGCCCGGATCCGCCGCAGTTGGGGCGCACTGAATAATGCGGGTTAACACCAATACTGTTCACTTAACAGTGTAATCTGTGGTATCCTGTCAATAAATTTGACAGGAGGACCACTTATGGCACGAACTATTGCTGAACTCCCCAGCGGCACACGTATAACCGATTTCATCAGCCTGGGGGTACTGACAAAGACGTTTCCGCCCGCTGCAATCCAGGCTGTGCTCCGCGGTACGGGCAAAGCCAGCGTAAGACAAAGGGATCTGCCCGCTCACGTGGTTGTCTACTATGTAATCGCATTGGCCTTGTACATGCAGTCCTCCTACCGCGAGGTGCTGCGCTGCCTTTTTGAAGGCATCCAGTGGCTTCTGGGACCGGGGGCCACTGTCAAGGTGACGGGCAAGTCCGGTATTTCTCAGGCGCGTACACGTCTGGGATGGGAACCACTCCAGCGATTGCACGACAGGATTGTGAAACCTATTGCTGTCGAGTCGACCCAAGGGGCATGGTATCGCAGGTGGCGTCTGGTCAGCATAGATGGCAGCACTTTGGATACCGCAGACGAAAAAGATAATGCAAAGTCGTTTGGCCGGCCTTCCGCCAGCCGAGGCAAGAGTGCGTTTCCCCAGATTCGCTTCGTATCCCTGGTTGAAAATGGAACTCACGTGTTGTTTGGAACCCGGATGGGAGGAGTAGACACGGGAGAGATTACCCTGGCCAAACAAGTATTGTCTTCTTTGGCCAAAGGGATGCTGTGTCTTGCCGACCGAAACTTCTTTGGATTTGCGTTGTGGAATCAGGCACGTTCGACCGGCGCAGACCTGCTCTGGAGGGTAAAAAAGAATCTGCGCCTTCCGTGCGAGAAACGTCTGCCCGACGGCTCGTACCTGAGCAGGATTTATGAGTCGCCCAAGGATCAGCGGCATGGTCAGAATGGAGTGACTGTTCGCGTTGTCGAATATAGGCTGGAGGGGATTCCCGGAGCCGAACCTATCTACCGGCTGCTGACAACGATTTTGGATCACGAGGCCGCCCCGGCGATTGAGTTGGCGGCGCTTTATCATGAACGATGGGAAATCGAAACGGCCTTGGACGAACTCAAGACGCATTTGCGCGGCTCCCGGATTGTCTTACGAAGCAAAACCCCAGATCTGGTGCAGCAAGAATTTTACGGATTGATGATGGCGCACTTCGCCATCCGCGGACTGATGCACGAGGCGGCGTTGAAGGCCAACGAAGATCCGGATACACTTTCATTCCTGCACGCGGTCCGCGTGGTCCGCAGGAAAATCGCGCGGTTCGCGTCAATTCCCCCCTCGGGACAGGAAAGCATTCCATGAGGCGGTATTGATGGAGATCCTGCAAGAGCGCGTCGTATCTAGCCGATCGCGGAGCAATCCTCGCGGCCTCAAACGAAAGATGAGCAATTATCCGCTGCGGCCGCGTAAGCGAGCGAGAACGAAGTGGATAGTGGTTGAGAATCATATCCGACTCATTAAGTGAACAGTATTGGGGTTAACACAGGGGGGCTAAACAACAATCCGGGTTGCCGCACTAATCTTACCAAGAGAAATCGTTGCATCTGCAAAAGCAGAGGGGAGACGTATATGAAACGAGCGATTGGATTCACCTTTTTGACCCTAATGGCTTTAAGCCTGATTCAAATCCTCAGCCCGCGGCTTGAGGCCCAGAGCCAAAGCCGGAACAAAGGCAATCAGCCTCAAGAGGGCGTGTGTTTTTACACGGACGAAAACTACAAGGGAGAGAATTTTTGCGTCAGCAGCAATGAGAGTTTACGGAATATCGGAGATCGTTACAACGACCGGATCTCATCCATCCGGATCTTTGGAAGGGCCGAAGTGACAGTCTACGATGATGAAAGCTTCACCGGCTCGCGCCAGACTGTCAGCCGGAATATGCCGAAACTGGGCGCCTGGAACGACCGGATTACCTCCTTCCAGGGCACCTCATGGCGCCAATCTGATGGACAGTACGGCGGACAATCCCGGGAACAATTCGAGGGCTGGGGCCGCGGCAACGAACCCGGCGATGGTGTGTGTTTCTACAGGGACGAGAATTACAGGGGAGAGAATTTCTGCGTCAGCAGCAACGAGAGCGTGCGGAATATCGGGGATCGATACAACGACAGCATCTCATCGATCCGGGTATTTGGAGAGGCCCAAGTAACAGTCTACGACAATGAGAGCTTCAACGGTTCGCGCCAGACTATCAGCCGGGATACACCGAATCTGGGCGCTTGGGGCGACCGGATCTCTTCCTTACAGGTCACTGGAGGGCGCCAATATGGAGGACAGTATGGCGGACTATCCCGAGGACAAAACGGAGGCTTGGGCAGCGGCAACGAACCCGGTGATGGTGTATGTTTCTACAGGGATGAGAATTACAGGGGAGAGAATTTCTGCGTCAGCAGCAACGAGAGCGTGCGGAATATCGGGGATCGATACAACGACAGCATCTCATCGATCCGGGTATTTGGCAGGGCCCAAGTAACAGTCTACGACAATGAGAGCTTCAACGGTTCGCGCCAGACTATCAGCCGGGATACACCGAATCTGGGCGCTTGGGGCGACCGGATCACTTCCTTCCAAGTCGCCGGAGGGAGCCAATATGAAGGGCAGTATGGCGGGCAATCCCGAGGACAGTACGAAGTCTGGAGCGGCGGTCGCGTACCCCGCAACGGGGCGTGTTTCTTCATGGACGCGGACTACCGCGGCGACAGCTTTTGCATGAGCGCCGGCGATGGCCAGCGGAAAGTGCAAGACCGCTTTAACGATGGGATTTCATCCATCCGAATCTTTGGCAGAGCCCGAGTGGTTGTTCACGAGCATGAGAGCTTTGGCGGCGCCAGCAGGACTGTCACCGGTGATATGTCGAACCTGGCGGGGGAATTCAACGACAGGATTACGTCTATTGAGGTGAGGTAAGCCGAAGAGAATGTCGATGCCGATCAGGCAGTCGCTGGCTTGCATATGAGAATTATCCATTCACGGATCAGAGCACTATCCGCCAGATGGGTCCTGCGATGATGCTGTGCACTGTGCCCTACATTTCCGGATAGCGACTATACGTCCATTGAGTTGGATCGGCAAACGGAACGGTGCTAAAGAGAGCCCTTTCCGACTGCCAGTGCGTAGACCCAATATAAGGGCTGCTATTGACAAATATCATTCCCAAATGCGGGTCAATGCATAGGGGGTGTTTAAAGGCGAACAAAGAGCTTCCTTTACCGTCGCTTCTAATGCTGGGTAGGAAGCAAAAGGACTGTCGTGCGGGTCAGTACTGCAGCTTGATCCCCAAAGCACGGCTCCAAGTCTGGATTATATCTTACATTTACCAGGGAGACAATCCATGAAGCAAAGCACAGAGGACAAGGCAAAGGGCACATTTCACGAGGTGAAAGGCAAAGTTAAAGAGAAGGTTGGTCAAGCGACGAACGATCCAGATTTGGAAGCCGAAGGCAAGGTCGAAAAGATCGGCGGGAAGGTCCAAAAGAAAATCGGCCAACTGGAGAAATTCCTCGGAGGGTAGCGTGGAAGGCTCCGCTTGACCCTTAGGAACGGCACCTTGCATAACGGCGTTCCTTTATACCATTTCTACCCACACAAACCCGGAAGACCGCGCGGATATCGCTCTGCACTAAGAAAGTTCTTACGGTGCTGGCGATCAGTGGATGCTGCCTTTGAGGAAAGGGTGTTGCAGCAATCGAGGGCACGGCGGTCCCGCGAGCCAAAAACAGCCTGCACGAAAATGTGCGGGACGTCCCTGACCAGCCGCAAATAATAAGACAGGCGGTAACAGAGGGATCGGCATTGAAGGAGTGCTGCCTGCGGGCGCGTCGCGGCACCCACCGTGTAGAAATACCGATCCCTCGTCGAATCGCGTCTTTTAAACGGCAACCGGTGGGAAACGCTGGTGGGCATCAAGTTCGAATTACTCTTCGAGAATAAACGTCACCTTCATTTGCACACGGTAATCCGAGACCTGTCCTTTGTCATCGAGCAGAACTTCCTGATTCTCGATCCATGCGGATTTCACCTTCGTAAGAGTTTTCCCGGCGCGGGCAAGACCTGACTTGATTGCATCATCGAAACTCTTTTTGGAGGACGATTTGATTTCAGTGACACGTGCGATTGACATGGATGAACTCCTTTTTATTGGTTGAGGTTAATGTAGAGGGGTTGAAAATATAGGGGCACCTTCGCCAGTCATTCCTTTCCGATACAATTTTTCCCCGGTGTGTTACAAGCTATGATGTGGTGCGTGTCGCCTCTTTTCGGCCCAAAAGCCGCCCAGGCGACCCTTCAGCTTTTCGCGCATGCTGCCAGATTCTCGCTTGTAGCTGAAGCCTGACTGTTTATACTCCGGCGGGATTTAATAGTAAGTTCAATCTTGCTCAAGAGTGTGTTCAGAATTGCTCAACCGTCTTCACGGGCGGCGGTGTTTCCGCCATTGACTGCTGCTGGCTTCCTGCTATCTTCCTCTAAAAAAGGAATTTATACCAGATTCGAGGCAATCTGGATCGGCTGACGCCGAATCGGACTGTAATAATTTTTCCTGCATAGCTTTAAACCCCTGTCAGCAACAATTAATGGCGGAAGCACGCGTCTGTTCACAATTGATTATGGCCAAAGCCCGGATGCAGCCTTGGCCTTTACCCCGTCCGCGAATATAGGGAGCTCATGGTTGATCTGCGGCTGTCTTATCGCCGGACCTACTGAATCAACCCATCCGGCAGCTTTAGGGTGAACGGCAACAACCTGATCGCCCAGCTGGTATTTCACGTCGTGCGAAACCATCGTGTGGGGGCCGAGGATTCGGACCGTGGCGGTGGCTTCCAGGGCCGTCTGCAGCCACATTCCGCCGACCTCGCCGTAAATAAGCTCGAATCGCAAGCTCCGCAGCCACCATGAGGGGGTCTTGCTGGGTGCACCCTCGATGCGCTGGGGCAGGTAGGTGACTGCATCAACCCAAATTTTCCCTCGCAGTAGATTCTTATCTTTTCGTTTGGGAAGCAGCTCGAGCACATAGCAGCGTTGATCCCCTACATTTTCCTCGAGGATGAAACGGATGTCATAATTGTCCGTCGAGAAGTCCGTTGAGGTGTAATTTCGTGCAATGTCCACCTCGCTCATTAACATTCGGCGAACGATTGTTTCCCCGAAGCCGGTGCCATTGATTTTTTGTATCGTGTACGTTTTGGTGGCCGGGGGAACGAAGGATATCTCGGCAATCACCTGGGACTTGGTTTTCGCTCTTTCTTTCCCAAACAGATTGTAGTTGCGGGTGACAATGTAGGAACGAAAGCTTACCTGATTTTCTGCCCGGGCTTGCGCCATGCCGGCAATGATGTCCTCAATGGGGGGAATGAAGCGTTCAGTCTGGGCCGATAAACAGGCTGCCACACCAAGATAGAAAAACACCGCCCATATCATTCGTTGTCGCATATGCCACCTCGTACGTCCTGACCGACAGCTCAACGCTTTATCTTTATAGCCCAGCCCAATAATCATCTCAGTCCATTACTGCTCAGAGGAGTGGGCAAAATTGCTCATCCACATAAATTACGGAATCCTTCATGCAGAATCTGTTGTCCTGGGTACACCCGGGATTTTCAGTCTATGCCGGGCCGCCGGTCGATGCCGCCGCAATCGCCTCTCTGGAGTCCCAGGCCCGCTATATCACCCGCCCTGCAGTGGCCATGGAAATGCTTAAAGTGGAGAAAGCAACATGCAATTTGCCAGCATCCGGCGAGCCGCTTAGCAGAGAGAAACCGAGTGACAGGCTATCCTGGAGTCTCCGAAGGAAACCTCAATCCAGAATCCTGTGTGCGCGGACAATAAACCTCTTAGGTGCAGGGCCAACATAATAAAATGGATAACAGGTCACCAGAGTCAGAATTGCATCATCGGAATTGTCCAGTACTTCCGTGTTGGCGGGCTCGACTACCGTGGCAGAGTCCACCCAATATCGGTACGATCCGTTTAGCGTCGTCAACCTGATCTCATCGTCCTTACGGATATTGCGCAGCGGTCTGAAAAATGTGTCCCGGTGTCCCGTGATCGCGACGTTCCCTCGCTGGCCCGGCAGCGCGGTGCCGGGGATGTGCCCGACTGCCCGGCGCAATGTTCGTGCGTCTGTGCCCTCCAGGATCATTGCTTTGAGGCCTATTGCGCTTATCTCAATTTGCCCCAAAGCAGTTCGACCGCTGCCTGCTGTGTCAATGCGCTCAGCTCTCACGAGGCTTTCTTTCGCAGGCGCTGGAGAAATTGAGGATGCGTGAAATCGCTCATCGCTGACGATATTCGACTTCAAACCGTTCAACTCCTGCTCAAATCTTCGGGATTGATCCGCCTGATAGAGTCGCGCGTCGAGCAGCGCGAAGCCGACATAGCCCAGCGCAAGAATGCCAATGATAAAGAAAAGGTATCGGCTCCAACGGAGCCATGGACTATCTCGCCTTGGGAGAGACATCCACCTAATTCGCATTTTCATGGGGTTGCTCACTTGTCGGCAAGGATTCAGATTTTAAGGGTGCGTAGTAACCTGCGCGGGTGCGGACGGACAGGCGTCTGCCATCCCGTGCTCCGGCCGTCACCTGAATAGCCCGAAAGCTGCCATCCTGCTTTTTATTCGTGGGCAGATAGGTTATGGAGTATTGGTTGCGAATGTCATAGGCGATTCGCTCACAGATGGGGACAACGTTTTTTGCCGAGCCCGGCAAGAAAGCTTCGCCACCGGTAGCATTTGCCAGCCGCTTGAGCGCCCGAAGGTTCCGATCGGGATTGTTCTCATCAAAGATTCCTATGGTGTAAATGATTGCGTCCGACTGCCCTGCCAGAGCCAGAATCCTGTCCAATTTGAGTTTGCTGGCGTTATCCTCCCCATCGCTGATAACAATCAGCACTTTTTTGTCCCGATCGCCCTTCTTCAGGTGATCGAGCGCAGCCGCCACGGCGTCGTAGAGTGCCGTCATGCCGTCCGCGGCAATTCGAGACAGGGCAATCTCGAGTTGAGCCGCTTTGTCCGTGAACGGCAGGTTGTCTGGAAGGCTAAAGGATACATTCTCGTTGAAATTAACCACGAACATCTGATCCGCAGGGTTGCTGGAGTGGGCAAACGCCAGGGCCGCTGCAATCACCTCAGGGCGTTTCGGCCTCATGGTTCCGCTGTTGTCGACGACCAGGCCCACGGTGACCGGAATATCTTCGTGGCTGAAGCATTCGATTTGTTGGGGGATTCCGTCCTCATAAACCTGAAAGTCTTCTTTGACGAGATCTGAAACAAGGATGCCTTTGCGATCACGCACGGTCGCGTTCAAGACCACCGTGCCAACGCTTACGCTAATCGTGTACGGGTCACCTTCGCCGCTCTGGGACTGGGAGTATTCCTGCTGCTGGAACATGCCTGGCAGAACAATCAAGTAAAAACAACAGGCCAGACACAGGGTTGTGGGGAAACATTTGCCCCTGGAACGGAATTCTTCGGCATGGGAAGGCTCTCTCATACAGTCCAGTCCAGTTTTGGAATCTGAGCGATAGCACCGGAGTCGCGCGCGTGGCCACAAACCCCACCAGCCATGAGGGCAGGTCATACTAGCCTGCCCTCATGGGGCACGCATAGGGTCTTATCATAGCCCCGCTAAGGGTCGCCCCCCCTTTTCCGCGCGGGGGGGGAACCCGTTGCCTAAACGTCCCCAATGAGCCCCTCTTGACGGCACGCACAACCTCGCTTGCTCAAACACGCCGCTTCGAAATTACTGAAAGACCAACGCCTGCGGCAAGCGATAACAAACCAATCAAGCCCAATAGCGCCATTGGGCTGGCTGTTTCGGGCAGGTTCTGGTAAGGCTCCGTTGACTGTACCGCGGCTGTCTCCACAGGCGGTGGCTCAACGACTTCAGTCATTGCGACTACTTCTCCGGTAGGTTTTACGGCCTCGACCGGCGCCTGTATCAAAGCTATTACGGGCGGTTCATCCGCCGATTTTACCGGTTCCAAAAGGTTCGTGGCCAGTTCCGTAGGCATCGCGAGAACGGGTATATTTGTCAGCTTCGCAATTTCGATAGCCCTTGCTTTTGGGTACACAAATTCCTGACCCCATCTGTTCCCGGGATAAAACCATGCTCGGATGGCCTCCGGCTCACCGGACGCCCTTTCCCTGAACGTCATGACGGTTTTATCGGTCGCCTGCAAACGGAAATTTGGAATCGCAAGAATGGTTGAAAATACATGGTCTTGCCGTTCGTTGAAGATTTGAACAATGTTCCGGTTGGATTGTGAATTCAACAGCTTAAAGACATAGGTGCCAGCCGGCAACACCTGGGCTCCTACACCCGGAATCTCGACCGGCGCGCTGAATGTGACGGTGGTTTTTTTGTTCCATTCGTCGGCCTTTGCCGCGACTGGAAATGCCAAGGCCACCAGGGCCAAACAAAGGATCACCGCCTCAACTTTGAATCGATTCATTTTGAACTCCTCTTAAAAAATTGTTTTACTATTTATTTCAGTTGCACCACATCAGCCACCTCAAAGAAGCCGAAGGGCTTTTCCCGCTCATAATCTCATTTCACATGGGCGAACACCTTGCTCGTCCATCGGACACTCGCCTCCGGCCAGATTTCGCCTGGCAGCTCAAGGCTTATCTTCCTTTATAGCCTGGGGCATCTCGTGTGTCAGTTCAGTACTGCTCAAACGTTTGGTCAAAATTGCTCAAAGGCAGGCTGGGACAGCCCATGCGCGAACCGCTGATGGATGCAACATTCGTATAATTCTATTGGTAAATCCCCGGCTCTGCCGGGGGACTCATAGAGTTTGACAGCTCCCTATTTTGAAACGCTGAGATACGCTGACCAATGCGCTGACAAACGCCGATCTGGTCGGCGAGGGTCGGCGAGCAATAGCTGATGAGGCGCTTCCGATGGAGTTTTCCGGGCACTGTGGCAAGCGCCGTGCGGCAAGGAGATGGAGGATATGAGAAACCGGGCGTTTGCCACAATGCCCGGAAAACTGTCCAGCGCGGAGCGCTGGCCCCTGTGGGGATTGGAAGCGCCTCATCGGCTTTTGCCTGTGTAAGTCAGCGTTCAAGACCGGTGGGACTCCTCCAACCGCTTTGAGCGGTTCAAATCTTTCAAGCTTCCGGCTTTGCCGGAGGTGCCTGACTCGTGGCTGCTTTTTGATTTTTCCGTATTCCAGAAAGGCAACCGGTTCCTGGTTAGGTGCGCATCAAGGAATGCTGCAACAAGTCCGAATGCGGCCGACACGAGAGCTTCGTATCAATAGCAGGGAGAACGTCCGCAACGGGTCCTGGCAAACCGATATGGTATCCCTGCGCGTAGTCGACGCCGATGTCGCGGAGCATACAGACGGCATCCGCATCTGCAACAAATTCGGCAACGGTCTTTTTGCCCATTCCCTGCGCGATGCACACAATAGCTTGGACGACTAGGTGGTCCACCGAATTGATGCGAATGCGACGAATGAACTCACCGTCGATTTTAAGGTAGTCGAAGGGGAAATTCTTGAGGTAATAGAAGGACGCAAGACCCGCGCCGAAGTTATCCAACGCGAGCCGGCAGCCATAGCTGTGCATCCGATCGGCAAAGGCACGCGCCTGCTGCAAACTTGCGATTGCCGCCGTTTCGGTAATCTCGAGGATCAGGCATGCGGGATCAATCCCTCCCTCCACCAGCGCGTCTTCGATAAGCCCGGCAAGTTTGGGATCGCCAATCGATTTACCCGAAAGGTTCACGTTGAGCGTCAGCCTTCGCCCGGCATGCTGGTAGGATGCGATGATTGCGATCGCTTTGCGTATCACCCAACTGTCAATCGAGAGGATCAAGCCCAAACGTTCCGCGACATATAGAAATGAGTTTGGCGCCAGAGGCTCGAAGCCTTGAACCCTCGGAAGCCGCAGCAGGAGCTCATATTGGCTGACCTTATTCGTCGCGAGATCCAGGATAGGCTGGCCATAGAGAAGGAATTGATCCTCTTCGACCGCCTGGCGGATCCGATCGGCCTCACTTTGCCGCGAAGACCCCTGATTCCGGTCTCCCGAGAACGGCGTGTAAATGACAATTCGATTCCGGCCTGCCTGCTTGGCTCCATACATCGCAACATCGGCACACTCCAGCACCTCCACATCGCTGAGGTCGTCAAACGAGGCGATCCCAACACTTGCCGTAATGTGGACGGACTTATTGGCCAGCACCGCCGTCTGCTTGTCCAATGCTTTCGCGAAGTCGGCGGCCATAACCGATGCCTGCCTGGCATTAGTCTGCGGAAGCAGCACCGCGAACTCATCTCCACCGACGCGGGCAAGGGTATCGGTATGACGCATGCGGTGCTTCAATAATCCTGCAATTCCTTTGAGCAGATCATCACCCGCCATGTGGCCAAAAGTATCGTTTACAGTCTTGAAATTGTCCACGTCGATCAAAAGCACCGTCCCGGGGGAACCATAGCGCGCCGCGCGCTCAACCTCGTGGGCAAGCTCCTGCTCGAAGTGCCGTCGATTGGACAAACCGGTAAGGAAATCATGATCCACCAGATATTCGAGGCGTCCCGCCAACTCCTTGCGCTCTGAAATGTCTTGAAACTGCGTGATTAGATAGAGCGCCTGACCGTCCTCATCGCTGACGAGCGAAACGGTCACCGTTGTCCAGACAAAGTGGCCCCAGGCGTGAAGGAAGCGCTTCTCAACCTGGTAGCTGGAAATCTCTGCGTCGAGCAACTGTCGCAGCAACGGCACATCGAGATCGATGTCGTCAGGATGCGTGAGAGACCGCAGGGTCTTTGCCTGCAGCTCGCTCTCCGCATGGCCGGTTATGCGGCAGAGTGCGTGGTTGACCTGCAGCCAGCGGCCATCCATGTCAATGAGCGCCATGCCGATGGGAGCATTGATGAACGCGCTCGCGAAACGCCCGGACACTTCCGCCGGACTGCGCTTTGTGTCCCTACCATGCCCATCAGGGTCCGCCTGCCCGGCCCTTTCGCGTTTTGGCGGACGCGGTTTGAAAACAGCAAGCTTACTTTTGGGCTCCACGCCCCTTAGTTCCATCTCCAATGGCCTCCAACGCATGGTCCCAACCGGGGTGCGCGTCTCAACATTGTGTCACCCAAATGCATCGGCTAATCTGGATCGCCGCGCAATGACGTTGACATGCGAAACACCTCATCCCGAGTTTACGCATCATGGGTCGCACCTTGTTGCCGGCTCCGCTGGATTCTCGGGATCAAACTCTTCATTCTATTATGCTCAGTTCAAATCAGGCGTCTGTTCCAAATTACACAAACATGTGTTCAAAATTGCTCATTTCGGCCAGCGAGGGGCAATTGCGTCCTCCGCACTCATTTCCCTGCATGCATTGCCGGCGTGGGTCGGTGCGGGTCAGAGTGCGTCAGCGGTTTGTTTGCATGAAAGCTGCTTCCGTCGCAGCAACATTTCAGGGTACAGCCGCTCCTGGGGCCGCCGTGAGCAATAGGGAACATCGTTGTGTGCGATTGTGAACAGCCTTTGTTTTGGAGATCGGCAATGCTGATCCCAATGATCGTGGCTCTGAAGATTCCGAATCCCCAATGGCCAAGGCGACACGCAGATCGGGATCGACGGATGCTTTCGAGAATTCATTTCGATGTAGTGGAGATGTTCACAGCGGGCAGAATCCAGCCCTGCTCCGTAGGAGTTACCTATGAACGAGGGCCTGCATGCCGTGCCGATTAAGAATTATTCCTTGAGGCGGTGGATCATCATCTGCGGCGCCCTGTTGCTCATCATCTTGCTGTTCGGCTCCATACCGTTGGTTTTTTCCTATCGCAACATCCTGGACCGCTGACCAGGCTCATATCCGAACATCAATCAGGACGCGAACTACGGATATGGTGGTTATAGTGTTAGCCAGGCCGACTACAACTACTACTTTCGCGAGGGCGTCCGCCGCGGTTATGAAGATGGCTACAACAACCGTACTCAATACGGTAGCCAATCCAACGGCTCGTTCAGCATGCTGGGCAGCATTTTGTCGCAAATCCTTAACTTGCAGTCGCTTCGCTAAAAACTGAGCCGACCGCGTCCCAAAACGGCACCTGGCTCCCCTTGACCAAGAAGAACAAGGGGAGCTGCACCATACAGCGTCCCCCCGAAAGACCGGAAAACTTATCCTGCGGGGGATCGTTTCAGAGCATCAGCCATGACGGCTTCAATGAAATCAATAGCTTGGTGAAAAAAGGAGGGTAGCAGAATGTCGGAATATCGAATCAAGGTTGCACCTAATACAGTTGCGTATGCGGACGCGGAGAACCACAAGCTGGTAGTCGAGTTCGCCATCCCGGGAGCGCCAACAGATACTATTGATGTGAAGATCCTGGAAGACAGCATCCACCTGACAGCGCCGGCAAGGGACATTGAATATGTTTCAGCACTGGCTTTAGGCTGGCCGGTGAAACCTGTCAAAGCCGAAGCGACCTACGAGCACGGCCTACTCCGAATCGAGGTGCCCTTCAAAGACCCGATGGAGGATGCGGTGAAAGTTGCCATCAAAGCAATTGGCCCGGACATCAAGTCCAAAATAACCGAGGTCTCAGGACCTGCTAAATTGTAAGGCTTTTAAACGATATATTCACGGCCAGGCCTTTGCACAACCCTTCTCTCATTATTCTTGCTTAATCCTGGCTGTTCCGTGGGGACCGAAGGGGCGAGCCCTGCCCGGGTTACTTCCTTGAAGGTACCTATCCTTTATTTCTCTGCAATGACCGCGCTATTTCGTGGAAAGTGGAGGAAACAGGGAGGGTGACATTCTCTCCCTCCCTGTTTCCTTTTTAGGAGGTTCATTCGCAGAACTAACTGAGGATTATTTGATGCGGAACAGTAGCGGATTTCTGCCACTTTATTGATCTCTGCCTCCGATGCGACGAGACCTGGATCTATGGACATAGGTTCAATTCCACCGAAAATTCGGATGCCGCGGCATGCGTTTTGATTTTGCCCATCACAATTTGTTCATCCGTAAGTTTCTTGCCATACAGCTCGTCATTCGAGTCGCTATCGCCACACGGTGCTGCGCCACTCCTCCTTCTATGTATACTCTGGCGTAAATCACGCATCCGTTCCGCGCGTCTCCCATCATCTGATCACGATTGATCATCCCTACCCATGAGGGATGACTTCACTCGAACAAGGTTCAATCTGAAAATCACTTTCCGGCCGCTCAGTTCGGACGCTAGGCCGAAGAGCGGCGGCCGATAAACAAATTATAGGCAAACACCAAAATCGCGATTACCAGCAGGGCGTGAATTAAACCGCCGCCAAAATTCATGGAAAAGCCCAGAAGCCATAGCACGAGTAAAATTCCTGCAATTGTCCACAACATGACTGAATCTCCTTTTCTCTTTCTTCCCATTCCGAAAGTGTTAACGCATGTCAATCACCAATCTTCATTCCATTTATACTCTGGAGCAAATCATGTGTCAGTTCAGTACCGCTCATACATCCGATCACAATTGCTCACCTACTACGAGAGAGGGAATTTATGTTTTGGCCAGATCGAAATTGCAGCAAGGTGGCCCGCGAGTTCTGCTGAATCGTCATCGACTGCGAATCCTAAGGAAATCCGGTCTCCGCCCTGTTGATCGCGGAGTCAAGGAGTTTCTTTTTCAGCTGCCGATATAGGATTCGGAGGGTTGCCAAAACAGGTACGGAAAAAAAGATGCCGGGGATTCCTGCAATTTGCCCACCTGCGAGGATTCCGAAGATCACCACCACGGGTTGCAGTTTCGCGCCTTTGCTCAGCAGTTTAGGTGACAAAACATAATCCTGAAAAATGCGGAAAACCGCCAGAAAAACGAAAATCCAAAGCAGATGATGAAAACCGCTCAGTCCGGCGACCATCAGGATGGCAACCACGGCCACCAAGGGCCCTACAACAGGTATAAACTCAAGAAAAAAGGCAATGGCCGCCAGCAAAATTCCATAAGGAACGCCGATTAGAGAGAAAAACAACCCGTAGGCTGCGAATACCGCTACCGCCAGCAGCACCAAGGCTCGCATGTACTCGGCGAGCAACAGGTTCACGTCGGCCGCAATTTCCCTGATCTCATTACGTCGGGATCCCTCGGCTAGCATCTCCAATATGGAATTGCGATACTCAGGGCCGTCTTTTAGGAAGAAAAAGCCCAGGACTGGCACCAGCACGATGTAAATAAGACGTCCGGCATGTGACAAAGCGCCCAAAACTACATTGGGCAGGAGTGATAAAAGGTCTCGCGAATGTTCAACGATCTGCCTTTGCAGGATTAAGATCACCGTCTCCATAAATGTTGGAAGGGATGGTGACACGATAAGCTCGACCGGTTGTTCGAGTCTGGAAAGGAGTTCCGGAATTCTCAGCGCCAGTGCATTCGCCTGCAGCACGACTCGAGAGCCAACTGTAATTCCGACTGCAATCAGCAATCCGACCAGGGATAAATAAACGATGGCGAGTGCCGGTGCCCTGGATCGCCCCGGCAGCCGGCGATCGAGATAGTAGACCAACGGCCGCAGCAGGTAGGAAAACAGCAGCGCCAACGCAAAGACGAAAAGAGTCTCTCGAATGAGATAGACCACTCCCAGCACTAATAGAATGAACGCCACTGTCCAGGTATAGCTGGCCGCGCGACGATCAAGCCCATGTATGAACATTTCGATCCGTTAGCGCTCAACCCGGGTGAGGTGATGAGATAAGATATTGGCCCCTCGGCCAGGAGCCGCTGTGCGAGAGGCCAATTCAACTCGCAAGCTGTGTTTGTTGGCGTAGACGTGCGTGATTTCCGCACCGAAGAGAACAATCTGCGCAGAGTAATAGATCCAGACAAGGACAAGGAGGAGGGATGACACAGCCCCGTATGCTGAAGTTACAGCGGATCCGGCGAGATACAACCCGATCAGCACCTTGCCGGTCGTGAAAAGAAGTGAGGCAATTGCCGCACCGATCCACACGTCATGCCAGGCAATCTCGGCATCCGGTAGCAGTTTAAAGATCGCAGCGAGCAGCAGCGTTATCACACCGCACCAGAAGATAAAATCAACCGACTCCAAAAAAAACACGGGCAAAGGAAGTGGATGGTCCATGGATCTTTTCACAGCCCCGAGTGCGGCGCTGGAGATGAGTGAGAACAGCAAAAGAACGCCCGTGCACAGAACCAGGCTGAATGAAAGAAATCGCTGCTTAATCGCTCTCAGAAGGATACTTCCTGGTTTCCTCTCAACTCTCCAGATCTTATTGAACGCGTCCTGGAGTTCCACAAAGGCGCCTGAGGCGCCGACTAGCATTGTTCCTACACCAATCGTGCTGACAATGGCGCCATGCGCGGGACGGTCGCCGCTTAGGATTGCAGTCTGAAGAATCCTGGCATTCGTTTCACCAGCCAGCGCTTGAATGTGCCGCCAGACCTCAGCCTCAGCCAGTTTTTGCCAAAATCCTAGACCCGCAACCGCTGTCGCGACAATCAAGACTGGAGCTAACGAAAGGATTGCATAAAACGCCAGCGCTGCACCCATGCTCGGTGCATTGTTTTGGAGCCATGCAGAGCCTGCGTCTTTGAGCAGGGCCCAGATGGCCTTTATATTGGCGGATGCCGTCGATACTGCCGAAAGACCCGGCTTCATCCAACGAGTCACCCCCGCCCGGCTCATAGGAACCACCTCTCTGCGGGTGATGTTTAATGCTGCGATCGCTCAAACCTCTCCACTCCGTGATTCCCGCTATGTTTTTTTCCTCGCGCCCACGACCAGCAAGGCAACTCCTCCAACCAACGCCAGTCCTCCGACTATAGGAGGAAGGGGAATCCGTTCCTGCTTCTCGGCCGTGGCATGAATCGGTCCCAGGTCAAATACCTTTTCCGTTCGAGTGTAGTTGATGCCTTGATAGGCGAGCGCCAGTGCACCTACAACCACTAACAGAATCCCAATCCAAGTGATCGGTTTCATTTGTTTCCTCTCTGCAATTATGCGATTCCTCTTGGGCTTTGAATGAACTGAACCCGGGCCATGACAATGTCCACCACCAGCAGGATAGTGGTTGAAACCACCTAATGAGGATCAGATATTATAGGGACGCTATTCCAAGGATACATGGGATGCCCTTCAGGGGCTTCTCTTTGTTCCATGCTCCCAACCACGGGCGTGAGCCCGGAGCTATTCTTCTTTCCGCCCCTTCGGGGCTCGGAATTTTTCTGTCACTATATTTCGCGATTGTCAATAAAGTGTAAGGAGGGACAAGTCCCAGTAGCCACAAAGAAACACAGATTATCCAGAGCATACTGATCCTCCCCTCTGATTCCCGCCTCCCACAGATTATGGTTGGCGGATAGGGCCTACACTTTTAATACCTGTCAGCCATCCATGTGTCAGTTCAGTACAGCTCACATGGGTGGTCAAAATTGCTCATCGCCGTTGATGAGGAGGCAAACGGCAGCTTGGAGCCGATTGAGCTTTCCGCCGTGTAACGCACGCACGCATTGTTGGAGATAGCCCAAGCCGCGGCTTAAAACTACCGCGATAAATCCGGGCGGGGACAATTCCTCGCCCGGCACCATGCCATGGCGCGATGCCCGGCATCTATCGGCGGAAGCGGACCGAATCAAGCATGACCCGGAAGGTGTGGTTGTAGCTCTGGAAGTCGCCGTCGGGTGCGACGAAAACAAAGAAGAGCAAGCCTTCCGGGCGCGGCACGGTGACCAGCCAATCCGTCTCGCGACCTCCCAGCGGCGATTCGTTTGAGAGGTCGGTGGAAAGGGCACGCTCCCCGTCTACTCGAATGCTCTCGGGCGAGCGAATGGTTCTCATGCCTTGATTGGAACGGCGGAGCTCTTCAATCAACCGGTTTGTGGCATCTTCCAGGGACTGTTCGGAAGACTGCCCGTAGCCTTCGGGCTGCAACTGCTTCTGATAATAGCTGTCAGCGCGAAGCTCATACATGTTGACGATGACGCCGTAAGCCATTGCCTGGTTGCCCTGCCCATCCTCTACCATGCCCCTGTCGGGCTTAATCGTGGCCGCAACGTCTCCCTGCCCGTAGGCCTGCCAGTTGTCCGGATGCTCAATGCGCAAAACGGAGTTTTCAAAAGGCTTCACACGGTTTGACGGCCACGCGGGTCGAGTGTCGCTCGATACCGAGCTTCCCGTCTGCTGTTGCTCGGTGGGGATGGTCACCCACTGATTCTCCTGCACTACTGCATCGTAGGTTCTGCCCGCCCATTCATAGCTGATAAGAAGCGCCTTCCTGCCGCTAATGGGGTCGCCGCCCATCGACGCATTGGTCACCTGTAAATTCAGCCGGTCGTTCTGCACGCGAGACTGCAACAGCTGACGGACGTCAGCGAATCGATCCTGGGCGCCATAGCGCGCGGACAGAATGCGTAATCCAAGCGTGCCGCGCCGCCCACGATCGCCACTGCCGGTGTTTCCCGTTAAACTTTGCGTGCTGCTTTTCGCCCGAGGCGCCGGAAGTGACATAACATAGCGCTTAATCTCCTGGAATTCCCGGGAATCAGTTTTGTTGCCACGCGGCGATCCGCCGAGGAGCTTAATCTCCTGGTCGACGCGCTCCATACGGTTTTCAGGGTTTGGGTGGTTGCTGAAGAATTCCACCGGGTTCCCGCTCCTGTCTTCCGCCTGGATTTTTTCAAAGAACTGGGCCATGGCGCGCGGGTCGTAGCCCGAATCGTAGAGGATTTGCGTCCCCATCTCGTCCGCCTGGCTTTCACCTGTTCGCGAATACTTGAGTAGCAGCGAATTTGTCGCGAAATCCGCGCCCAGTTGTGCAAGTATGGCTCCCATGGAGTTTTTATTGCCCATCACGCCGCCGAGGATGGCCAGAGGCACCTGGGCGACGTATGCCTTGGAAGCCTGGTTGGTTCCGTGGCGGAGGGCCACGTGCGAAGTTTCGTGCGCCATTACGCCTGCGAGCTGCGCTTCGTTGTCGGCGGCCTCGATCACGCCGCGGTTGATGTAGACGAATCCCCCGGGCAGCGCAAAAGCATTTATTGCCCGGTCATTAACGCACTTATACTGATATTGGATACTGTTCGCCGGGCGTATGGTCTGCGAGTGTTCGCCCCAGATTGTTCAGGTAATTATCCACCCGCGTGTCGTTGAGCATTTGCACTTGCTGCTCCGCATCACGAGAGACTTGTTGGCCCATTTCTACATCCTGCTGCGGCGAGAACATATTCCAGCCTGGCTTCAGGGGTGTTCGCTGCGAAAAAGCCAGAGGAGCCAATACAAGCGCAAGGAGCGCTGCCAGCATGACCGGGTGACGCAGATCCCTGGCGGGCGGTCTGGTAAAACCGGCATTGGAGCTTCCTGCATTGTGTGTAACCATTTGTTCCTCCATTCCCGAAATGCCGGCATATCGCCGGCTTGCGCTCATGAACAGCATGCTCTCAGAAATCCCGCCCGCATTAGGTCATTGAAGCCGGCTTGCTCCAGGGACTTTTTGACGTTGTCTTTCATATCGCGGGAGAGATTCTGCGAACATCCGGTTCCAGCAATCAGAAGAAGCAGTATTACAATTGCGCGCATTGGATCGAATGCATGGGACTCTCCTTTGTGCGTGCAAGCATCTTTGCGTTCAATGCAAGGGCTCTACCTGTGCCAACGTGAGTATCCGTAGCCCCCGCCACCGATTAAAAACAACACCAAAACAACGATAAGAATAGTTTCCATTGACATTTTGAGCCTCCCAAGATCATTCCTTAACTTTTGTAAGCCAGCCCTCGCAAGCGGACTTCACCGTCGTGAAAAACTCGAGTGCGAACATCTCGCTCGCGTCTGGCATACGCCTCATACCCGATATAGCTGACATCTTGAGGCACAGCATATTTATAACGCTGGGCATTGGGCGTGTCCGTTCCGTATGGCTCATACGTCTGGTCAATGTTGCTCATCGCAGTTAGAGAGGATGGAAAATCTTGGGCAAAGCCAGTTGAAATAAAAAAACGAGGGGAAGTGCGCATTCGACATGGTTGGTTGTTCTTTCTCAATTCCTGTCCATCGGCTCTTGTCGAGGGTGCCTAAAGCGCTCATACTTTGACCATGACACCGAAGAATACGGCATTTCTGGCACTTGTGGGAATGGTCCTGGTGACGATCCTGTTGATCGCAGGTCTGATCACCGATGTATTAGGCGTTGTGCGAGGTTTGATTCCTGCGATGAGGTTGTTGACATCCCTCATCTATGCCTTTGCCGGGCTGAGTGTTGTGGCTTTCCTGTACGCCTTTCACAAAGCGCAGTCTTGAATATCGCTAAGCCGCTCCCCCAACCCGCCAAAGAAGAGGGGCTTGCACGCGACGCTTTGTTGCGCAGCGTGAAGAATGATGCCGATGAAGACTACGCCGAAAGGGGATCAACCGCCGCCCGATCGCGGCGGGCAGCTTCGGGTGCCCACCGATGGAGAAGACACGCCCGAACGCGAAGAATCCTCTGAGCACGAGTTGTCTCACGAAATTATCAACAAACGCCTATGCAATTTTGTGCGTGCTCTGAGGGTTTCCTAATCGACAGGGCCGATTTTTTCTTGGACCCTCCCGACTTTATTTTCATCTTTGCCCTCCAAGGTGGGGTCCATCATCGCTTTCCGCAAGCGCTTCTCACTCTTGCCCTTCACCTTATGAAAATTGCCATTGGCCTCATCCTTAGATCTAGATTTCATGACATTCTCCACAGTGTGTGCTCGAATAAAGGGACCCACACTGAGAACACGATATCGATTAAAATTTGGAACACAAATCGAGAGAGACTTATCCGCGCCGAAGGCATGCAGGACCACTTGGATAGCGATAGCCGGGCGTTTGATTCCAATCAGGCGCTGTCATGCCGCTTAGACACCAACGAAACGGATCCTATGCCATCTAAAGCGCACCAAATGGAATCCTTGCCCAATCGCGCGCAAGCGCTACCTGGGCCACCGGGAGTAATCCCAAGTTCCGATACCAAACAAAAACAATATTAAAAGAAAAATCAATAAGTGTTCCATATCTCTCCCCACTCATAAGGGAAATATAGTGGACGAATATGCGTGACCGTCCTTCTACCTTTCCCTATTAACATAATAGAAGGAGCGGAGACAGATGTCTGTTCACTTATACACATATGTTTGTTCACTTATGCACATCTCTTCTCACTTATTACAACTTCAGTGTCGGTTTAATGAACGGAGGGAAGCTGCTTCATCCAGCAGAGAGTTGTCATATTTCAACGCTAGAGGAGGTGGCTGACCTTGGCGGTATGAATGTGAGAACATCCTCCCCAAGATAAGGCCCCGGAACGCTGCAATCTGTTTCAGCCACCGTTACTCAGGATCACCGCCGGGCTTCAGAAGTGTTGGAGACTGTCACTGGCGGAGCTAATGAGGCTGTCGTCGAGGCCAACGGCGGCGGTGTGTCGCGCCCTACTTTCTGCAAGGCCTGCGTTGCCAGGTACTCGTCGATTCCTTCCTCGATCTCGCGGGGGAAATGCGGCGCCGGTCCCAACAGTTTGTCCTGGTAGATTCGGAGCATGATCTCGCGAAAGATCGGCAGCGCCGCGCGCCCCCCGGTCTCCTTCTCGCCCAGCGTGCGGTTGTCATCGAAGCCAATCCGGACCGCCACCGTGATTCCCTGCGTCCCGTAAGTGGATCCGACGAAAAGCGCGTCGCGAAAGTCGCTTGTCGTCCCGGTCTTGCCCATCACCGGGATCGGGAAGTCGCGGCGGTCAAGACTGTGGGCGGTGCCCTCCGGAAGGCGAACCACGCCGCGCAACCCCTCCTGGATCAGGCTCAACTCAGCAGAGTCGATCAACCGTCCTGCCGGAGGAGCCTCATAGAGCACCATGCCCGAGGCGTTTGTCACGCGATCGATGACGTGGGGCTCCGCCAAGACCCCGGAGGCCATGGCGCGATAGACGCCCGCCAGCTCCAGCAGCCGCACCTCCGAGGCTCCTAGCGCCGTTGTAATATAAGGCTGCAGGGGGGTGCGAATCCCCATTTCCCGGGCCGTCTGGATCACATTGTTCAGGCCGATCTCGCGGGTGATCCATACGGCTACCGCATTGCGGGACTCAGCCAGCGCCTGGCGGATCGGGATCGGCCCCTTGAACTGATTATCGTAATTGGAGATCCACTTCACCCCCTTGATCGGCGCCCATGGACACCTCGATGGGCTCGTCGGGCACCGTGGTAGAGAGGTCCAAGCCCTGGCGGAACGCAGCCAGGTAGACCAGCGGCTTCCATGCCGAGCCCGGCTGCCGCAGTGAGCCCGTGACACGGTTGTAGTCGGAGTAGCGCGCAGCGCGGTCGTTAAAGACGTGACGCCCGCCTGCCTCGGCCAGGATCGCCGCGTTCCCGTTGTGCAGCGCCACCACAGAACCTTGGATGGATCCCTTTGCCCCGGGGTGCCGCTTTTCGTAGCGAGCGAGGCCGTTTTCCAGGGCTTCGTTCACGATGGTCTGAACTCGCTCGTCGAGGGTCGAGCGGACCGAGATCCGCCCCTGGAAGAGGTCTTCGATCCCGAATCGGTCCGACGCCGTGCTGCTTCAGCTCGTCCAAGACGCTCTCGATCGCGGCAGGGGCATGGGTCTTGACTTGGCTGCGGGCAGCTACGCGGATCGGCTTGGCCCGGCAGCGCTCGGCCAGGCTTTCGGGGATGTAGCCGTTGCGCGCCATCAAGGCCAGGATTTCGTTGCGGCGGCGCCGCGGCCGCGGGTCCCCGCGACCGGGGCGTAGACGCTGGGCGACTTGGTAATCCCCGCGAGCAACGCCGCCTCGCCCGCATCCTCCGGCGTATAGCTCGACAGGGGCTTGCCGAAGTAATACTCCGAGGCGGCTGCAAAGCCGTAGCGGCCGTTGCCCAGGTAGAGAAAGCTGGCGGAGCGGGCGAATATCTCGCGCTTGGCTTGCTCCTTCGATCCGTAACGCCGGCGCATCTCCTCTTCGAGCCAGAGCGCCAGCCGCACCTCCTCCAGCTTACGCAGGAGCTTGTTTGTGGCCGGCGCCCCCAAGCACGCCGAGAGGAACCGCGGGATCAGACTTTCGCGGAAGAGCACATCGCCGGTTTCGAGGCTAGTCCGGTCCTGGAGAAAGTAGCCACGGACGAGCTGCTGCGTAAGTGTTGAGCCGCCCTGGGGAAACAGCAGCCGGAACCCGCCACCCTTCCGCCACGAGGCCAGAGAGCGCACCGCCGTCTTCTGGATCACCCGCGGCAACGCACGGTATTCTACGCCGGAGTGGGAGAAGAAATTCTTGTCCTCAGCCGCCAGGACGGCTTGGCGCAGGATAGCGGGCACCTCGTCGTAGGAGACCACCCGGCGGTACTCCCTTGCCAGTTCTATAAGCACCTTGCCCCGGGAGTCGTAGACCCTGCCCGTTGTGGGGGGCTCGAAACGGATGAACCGCTCGATGTCCGGGAGCCCGCGGCGATTGAAGTAGACATGGTGGATCAACCCAGCCGAGATGAGAAGCAAGACCAGCGCCAGGGGAGCGGCCGCAAAGAGCACGATGCGGCGCAACCTTGCGGATCGCGGGCGACCAACCACGAAGGCACGGGCGCTCTGCAATCGCGAGATCATTCGAGCCCCTGCTCCAAAGAGAATCCTTCGTGGCATGAGCCGCTTCGGGTGGGGTATGGGTTTTAGGAAGACGGGGCATAGGTCGGATCTTTCGGAAGTAAAATAATGATGGGGAATTCTGGGGCACGGCGAGCCGTGCCCCACCCTATTAGCCTTCTTGTCAGTCATGTTCTGCAAACAAAAATAGGCGTCAGCGCTTCTTACCTTGAACTATTTGACAAAGCGATCTGAGTACCGATGAGATCGCCGGAGACAATAAGTTCCACGCGCCGATTGAGCTGCCGGCCTGCGGCGGTATCGTTCGTGGCTACAGGCTGTGATTTGCCGAACCCTTTGGCTGGGATCGAGTCCATCCCTGAAATCCCCTGCTGGATGAGATAGTCACGCACCGATCCGGCTCGTTGTTCGGAGAGGTGCTGATTGTACACTTCACCTCCCACACTGTCTGTATGGCCTTCGACCTCAAGCTTTAGGCCCGGGTGTCCCAGGAGAACACCGGCCACCTTGGCCAGCCTCTCGCGCGCTTCGGGCCGCAGGGTGTACTTGGCTGTGTCGAAAAGAACATCCGACATATTAACGATAAGGCCGCGGGCCGTATCGCGAGTTTCAAGAACCAGATTAAGCTGGCTTAGCAGCTGAGTGCGCAGCTCCGCCTTTTCGGCCTCAGCCTTCAGGCGCAGCCGGTCGGCTTCTTGAGTTGCCAGCCGCGTTCTGTCAGCCTCGGCTTGCGCCGCCGCACTTGCTGCCCGATTGGCTTCCGCTTGAGCCGCGTCTCGCGCCGTATCGTTCTCGCGTTTGACGCGATCAGCTTCTATCTGAGCGGCAACACGCGCCGCATCTGCATCAAGTTTGATCCTCGCGGTTTCAGACTGGGCCGCGTTCCGTTCGGCCTCAGCAGTGCGCCCTTCGGTCGGCCTCCATTCTCTGATCGCTTTCAGCTTGCGCCCTCAGACGCGCCTCGGCCTCGGTCTCTGCTTTGGCCAGCGCTTCGCGGTCCGCACCCGCCAGGCGTTCGTTCGCAATACGCTCTTCTTCCTGTCGCTTCACCGCGATCGCCCTGGAGTCTTCCGCAATCTGCACAGCCTCCCGGGCCGTCATCGTTACTGGTTTGCGCCCCGCGTTGCGCGCCTGGTATGCCTCGGCCTGATCCAATCTGTTCTCGGCCTTGGCAAAGGTGTCGGAGGCAAACTGGTCTGCGCCTGTGGCGCGCGCGATCTGGACGGCGTTGCGCGCCTGGTAAAGTTCCAGAGGCATCTTTGAATCCATTTTCAGCGCCAGCGGATTCGCCAAACGCTCATACTGGCCTCTCTCCAGCAATTCGTACTTGGCGTCCATCTCCTCGATCTTGCCCTGCGTGTCATTGCGCAATACATTTTCCATCACGACCAAGTTGCTCGGCATGGAAACCGCGAAGTACGGCTCCGCCGTGACAGCCAGGCCGAAGACCTGCAATTCGGTAGTCACGTTCAGCTTGCCTTTGGTTCCGTCGAGGAGGATCTCGCCCAGGTTGGATGTCCGGCCTTCCGGGGTGATCGCCCATAGGACATAGGTGAGACATTCAGCGCCATGCTTGGTTGCCGGCTGCATTTCGTCAAATTCCACCTCGATCTCGATGTAGCCCTTTTTGCTCTCCACTTTGGCCTCGCCGCGAGCCATCGGCAGGAGATCGGTGCCGCTGAAATCAATCTTTGTGGCGCCGCTTCGGTGTTGATAGTTTACGGCCTTCATGGTCCGCTCTACCACGGTGACGCGATAAATAGGTATCGAACTGAACGATTGGCTTTGAATCGACGGCTGTGTCGGATCCGCGGCCTGCGGCGCCTGTGCGGACAGCAAACCGCAGGACAAGCCGCATAACGCCAGAAACATGTTTATCCTTCTCATTTTTCTCACATCCTTTTACTTGGACATCATGACATTCACTCTTTAAAAACCTTACTAGTACCAGCGGCCTTGTATTCCTGGCGTCGAGTGGTAATTTAACAAAGGAGGCAGCTTCGCGACCGCTTTGGACGGGGCAACCCCTTTGCTGATTATCAGTAATGAGTCGGCTTCATGTGTCAAATCCGAGCTGGGGATTATGGGTCCAGCTTTAGGATTTGAAAGGTCCATGGAATTTGAAAAAGCCAGTGATTCCTGGAATTACACCGAAAACCATCCGACTACCGATCTCGCGATTCTCCAGGCTCTTGCCTTAAGGAACCGTATTGTCCTCCGGTTCTTTTCCGGCAACTCGAGCTACATTGCTTATACGTTAAGGGAGATTGCGTGTCAGTACCGTACAGCTCACGTGGCAGGTCAAAACTGCTCATATCGGTTAATTGTGGTGACAACAGTGCCTGCCGCTGAGAATGTGCTCGTCCACCAATTGTTGCAGTGTCGGTTCTGCAGGCAGTGGCCAATTGTGTTTTTTGGCAGGCAAATCCCGATTGCCTCCGATGTCCCGGTCGGTATTGATTTGGGTTCGCGTAGTGTTTTCCTTTTGTGATCGCGAGCGAGGGCTTTAAACGGTTCCAGAAGAAGCCGGGTCTCGACGGCCGGATACTTCTGCCGGAGCGATGTCTCCAGCTCCTTTACAAGATTGCGAAACCGGATCAAGTCCTGCTGATTTTCGGGACGGCGCCGATGGGTCGGCTGATAAAGCGAGAGACACGGCATCTGGTGAAACGATGCCAACTCGGCCAGTAATTCGATGGTAAGCAAAGTCCTATTCGGTGTCATTTGCTGCCTCCTGTTTCGTGATTCAATCGCCACTCTGCTCACTTTTGAACCCCCCCTGCATGGACCCGCCGCCCCACTTATGGTCCGGGTCGGGGTAAAAGAGCAGGGTTGGCTGGTCGGCCTTCAGTAATATTAACCAGCCCCCCGGCACTTGAGCGCGGAAAATCCCCTCATTCAATGGATTTGGGCTAGCGTCGGATCCACGGCGTTCAAAGGTGCTCAGCTGCTCAAAAACAAGGTGCTCCCGTGTTGTCATCTAATGGGCCTCCTACCTTGAAGTCAGAGAGGATCTGCCCTTCTCCCGGTCCTCAGGTTCGTACTTGAGAGATTATGGCAACTTCCCGCTATTAATCCCGAGATCCACAAGGCTATTTCTACTCCGGGGAAAATCGAATGTAAGGTCAGTACTACACACGGATCTGGTCAAAATTGCTCAGCCCGGGCCTTCAAGGGGAACTCGCTCGATAATGCCGCAGCCATGGAGAATCCGATGCCCAAGCCCCATCGGAAAGGCGCAACCCGCGCGGTCTGCAGGAGTAACTGATCGAGAGGTGCGATACGCGTGTGAACCTGGCAGGGATCGGCATGATTCTGGATTTGCCGAATCGGCTTGGCGCCCTCAAACGCGAGAATCAGGGGTTGCATGCTCAGCAGTGAGGCTTCCATCCGGGCCTGGGCCTGACCCAAGTCAAAACGGGATGGGGCCGGGGTGTTCCTTTTTGAACAGACGCCTGATCTTTTTGGAACAGACACCTCAAGTTGCCGCCTGTTAGATTTTTCAGGGATCAGGGAGTCGAAAATGAAATTTGAATGGATACGGCGCTAAAGAGACAACACATGGCGCACAACCACGGCAATGAATATCAGATAAGAATTGTTTGCGGGGACGGGATTGAAGAACTGAGCGGGTGGATGAACACCAAAGAGCAGGTTGCGCAGATGATGCTTGCGGTGCACAGGGCCCAAGGCAAAACTTACTGGCTTCAGGTTCGAGGCATTCTCTGTCCCGGCTGCCCCGATTTAAATAGAGAAGAAATCCTGGAATACCCCATTGTGGATATTTCGTCTCCACGATGCGTTCCACACGATTCCCGTTATCTGCAGGTTGCGGAGTCGAGGAACCGTTACGTTTTGGGCTTTTCTGATTCAAGGAATACGCTGTAAGCCGGCCCGCATCTCTCAGAGGCTATCCTGCGGCACACAGGGGAGGGCGGCTCTCCAAAGCTTCTCGTTATAGGTTTATTTATTGAGAACCGTATCGAAAGGGTCTGGAAAGGCCGTCTCAAAACTCAAGACAATTTCGCAGTCGTTGTTTTTGGGGTGGGGAGGCCGGAAGGCCGCTCTCTAACACGGATGGCGATCGCAAATTTTAGGATAGGCGCTGGAGGCCCTTCCTAACATGCAGGGCCCCTCAGTAACCTTTGGGAAATGCGGGCTAGTCGTGCAACACTACGCTGAGCAGACCACTGTGGACCATCAACCCGTTGTTATCGCTGTAATCGATAAATCCCAGCTTCCTGAACTTATTCATGAAATGACTGACCCGTCGACCGGGTTGTGCCGATCATTTGTGCCAGACTGTCCTGACTGACTGCGGGGAAGCACGGGTTCGGCTTTACTTTCCTTGCCAAAATGAGCGAGCAGCAGGAGAATACGCGCCAGACGCTTCTCGCTCGAGTTGAAAAGCTGATCCACGAGATCCGCTTCGTATCGGGTATTGCGTGACCAGCAAATGCGCGACGAATAATTCCGAGATCTCGTGCTTCTCGTGAAGCATGCGCAGCATCAGCGGCTTCTCGATCCGGAAGAGATTGCAGTCTGTGACCGTTGTAGCCGTTGCCATGCGCAATGGCTGACCTGCGAGGCATCCCTCGCCGAGGAACTCACCTGCGCTCAGGGTGGCGACGATCGCTTCCTTGCCTTGTTGGGATATAACCGAGAGCTTGCACCTTGCCTTTTCGAACATAAAATATGGAATCCGCGGGTTGTCCTTGATCGAAGATGCGCCGGTCGGCGCCGTATTCCACCAGAGTTTTCCCGTGGGTGATTCCAGCAAGCAAGGTTTCCCAATCGATGGGCGCGCTTTTATGGGCTACCATGACAATCTCCTTCCATTTCCAGCAGTTGAGCCTAAAAATCAAGGATTACGGGATTCGTCGCCTCGAGTTGCGGCATCGGATACAGATCCACATATATCCGAGGGCTCCCGCCTTCCGTGCAGCAACCCCTCACATATCAAAATCCGCTTAATTCGCGGCAGTTCGATGAACGCATTCCGAGCTAATTCTTTTCTTCTCCGAGCTACTGAGCCTTCTGATCCGGTTTCCAGCGAAAAAACCGGGCATAATCAGAAATGGGACCTTCCCATGCGCGTCAGTTTCCGCTTAGATGCGGAGCCCGGAAAGGGAGTGAAGAACTCCAAATGCGTTTAACAGCCACAAAACCACGGCAATTACTACGACGATATTCAGAATTCTTTTGATTGAGCCGGCCATTGGGATGTAGTTATTCACCAGCCAAAGGAGTACGCCCACCACGATCAAGACCACTACCAGGTTAATTAAAGGCATGATAAACCTCCCAATTATGCGTTTGGAGGCGGACGCCAAAAGGTCCGCTCTCCGTTATGCGCTGTTGACAACTTGCAGTGGAGTTCCAGCCCTTGCTAACTGGGGCTCCGGCTGTATACATAATATTTATACCCTGAGGGTATTCGCGTGTCCGTTCAATACAGCTCACGCGTCTGTTCAAAACTGCTCAAATCGGTTAATGGGAGGGGAAATAATGTGTAGTGCCGGTTTCTAGTTTGGGATGGATGCTTCGCAGCGGCTGAGACTCCTCCGTGGATTATTTCACCATATCGTCGACACGCTCCTGGACTGCTTCCTTGACCGCTTCCTTGCACCGCTTCCTTGACCGTCTCTTTCACTTCTTGCGGATTCAGACCCGGGCTCCCAGTCTCTAACACCGCTTCCTTGAGCGCTTCTTTTACGATGGGATTTAGCGGCGACAGCTCCTTGACAAGCGCTTTCAGCGCCTTCTTGAGGACTTTGGGTTGGGCTTCGAACTGCTGAATCTCTCCGACCGGTCTCATCGCCCAATCTGTCTCAAAAGTTTTGATAAGGCCGTTCACCACTTTTGGTTCATGGACAATAACGCCGACTTCGCGGCGCGAATCCAGTTCGACCTGGCGCAGGCTCTGGCTGCCGACAAAGGCCTGACGGCGGTCGCGGATGATCGTGCGCGTGTGCAAGCGCAGCTTGACGAGATTCCGGACTTCCAGAGCAGGGCTTCTCTTGCCAACGCGGCCGATGATTTTGATCTCCACCCCCGCCTTTGCCCGCTCGCTGAGGGCGCGCAGCATTTCCGTGTCGGCGATCTTGGGGTCGTAGATGAGAAGCTCCTTCTTGGCCTTGCGGATAAACGCGGCGAGCAGTTTGCGGGCGTTGGCGGGACTGACAACAAAAGTATCCAGTGTGGGTGTATAGGGATTTCGCGTGGTGTCCGCCTCGAATAACTTTACCGCTTCCTGTACCAGCCTGGCGTTTTTGGTGACGATGCCGAAGCCGCGACTATGGTCGATATCAAGGTGGGTTAAGTTGAAGGACAGGATGTAGAGCAGACGACGGTCGATAATCATCAGCTTGTCGTGATAGCGTGCCAGATCGTCGGCGGTTCGCGAAACTGCGACGCCCACTTCGAGCAGACGCATCTCGAGCTTACGCAGGTTTATCTCACCGCCCCGATTGGTGTAGGCAATCAACGCACTCACCGAAACGCCGCGGCCGACCGCAGCCTTCAGCGCCGCTTCAATCTCTGCGCGGTCAAAACGGAAGATCACGATTTCAATGCTTTTCTTGGCGTTTCTGATTCCCGAAAGCAGCGCCGCAATTCCGTCGTCAGGTTGGATTAACAGTTTCACGGGCGCTTCCACCAGGTGGTCAGGCCGAGTTTAGGAGGTCGGAAGGCGTTGCATCTTTCTGAAAGGCTCGGAACATGCCGGAGGGGCCAAGCTCCAAGGCACAACCAAGCCAACCAACACGGCACTTCTTCCCTGCGACTGAGGGTAAGGTCTTCGAATCTGCAAGTCAAGGAAGAGTATATGCAACGAGTCAGGGAATGGGTCGAAAAAGCCAGGAGCGAGCGAAGCGACCCCCTGGCTCTGCTCCGGACGCCGCTTCTATGAGGGGCTAAGCATTCAGGCCGCCTGCAATTAAATGAGCCAAATTTGGACAAGCCTGGTTCTCGACGACACGCGAATGCTGACTGACGCTGACAGCCGCGGACACACGCTGACAAAAAATTGGTTTTATCAGTGTTTGTCCGCGATTGTCAGCGTCCATCGGCGTATTTTCCCGGACCCAAGTCTCGGCAGATAGCAGCCATGGGGACATGCGTAAGACCGCTTTGAGCGGTTCAGATCTTCAAGCCTCCGGCTTTGCCACAGGCACAGGCCCTTTTTGACACCCCTTAGCTTCGATTTGTCCCCACAAAGTAGTTCCCCCTCATTAACCGGCGTGAGCAATCTTGATCAAATGTGTGAGCAATACCGGACTGACGCGCGAACTGACGCCGCAGTATAAGAAAGTGTGGCTCGCGCTGTCGGCCACGGTAATGGCTCAGCGCTATGCGCTATCCCGCAGCAGGATTCATTCGATTGCCGATCGCGACGCTGCGCAGAAATCCAGGAAATCGGGCTGCGCTTTTTTAGGAGGCACCATGCGAGATCACAGGAAAATTTTCTCCATCTTTCTTGCTCTTTTTCTGGTGGTGCCCGCCTTCGCTCAACAGCCTGGGACCACCGTCGCGCTGTGGCGCGACCGGGGCGATGTTGCGGCTCTGAACCTCCTGGAAGGGCCGGGAGGGAAAGATCGCCAGCCAGGGGACAGCTTTATGTTCATCAAGGAAACCAAAGGCGGGACTGCGCCCAAGTTTGAAGTCGAAGACGAAAACGGCGCCAAGTGGAAGGTGAAACTTGGCCACGAGGCGAAGTCGGAAACCGCTGCAACGCGCCTGGTGTGGGCTGCGGGTTATCACGCCGATGAGGACTACTACCGGCCGCAAATCCACGTACAAGGAATGAAACCGCTCTCCCGCGGTCAGGAGTACGTATCAGAGGGTGGCATGGTCCGCGAGGCGCGTTTGGAGCGCCAAGACGGCGGGAAGAAATTGAAGAACTGGAGCTGGTACCATAACCCCTTTGTCGGCACGCGGGAGTTCAACGGCCTCAGAGTGATGATGGCGATCATCAACAACTGGGATCTGAAAGAAGTCAATAACGGTATCTACGAAGACGGCGGCGCCGAGGGACGGTACGTGATCTCCGATTTGGGCGCCAGTCTCGGCCGCACGGGCAACAACTTCGCCCGCAGCCGCGGCGTGATGAAGGACTACGCGGAAACAGGATTTATTCAAAAGATCACCCCCGAATATGTGGACTTCGTCATACACACCCGACCCTTCTTCCTTACCATTTTCTATTTCCCCCAATACTATTCCCGTACTCGGATGGAGAGTGTGGCCAGGCACATTCCTATCGCAGACGCACGCTGGCTCGGCAACCGGCTCGGGCAGTTTTCTCCCGGACAGATCAGCGACTGCTTTAGCGCCGCCGGTTTCTCGGCCGCCGAGGTCGAGGGCTATGCCAGGGTCGTGATGCAGCGGATCGAGGCGCTGAAAAAGCTATAGCCGATCCATGCGGCACCTTCGGGAGCCTCGACGTACATGTGAGGACGGCTCTCCAGCAGCCGTACGGCTTATGTATTGAGAACCGAATCGGACAGGTCCGGAGACCCGTTACTCACGTTCGGGGCTCTCGGTCGCGCGCCTTGTATCCATGACCGTCTGCGCCGCCTCGCCGCGACACCCTGAGAAATGTGGGCTAAGTTTTTTGCCTGTCCGCCGCTTGGGGATCTTCCCTGCGAAACTGGATGTCGTAGAGTTCCGAATAGGGGCCGCCTGCTGCCAGCAGCTCGTCGTGGGTGCCACGTTCGACCAGAGTATTGTCTTTCACCACAAAGATAATTATGGCGCGCCGGATCGTCGCCAAGTGGTGTGCGATGACGATGCAAGTCTTACCTTCCATCAAACGGTCGAGGGCTTCGAACACGGCATGCTCGGACACGGCGTCCAGTCCTGATGTGGGCTCGTCCAGAACCAGGATGGGAGTATTGCGGATAACGGCCCGCGCGATGGCGATACGCTGGCGCTGGCCCCCGGAAAGCGTCACGCCGCGTTCGCCGACCATCGTGTCGTAGCCCTCGGGCATCTCCTCAATGAATTCGTCGGCGTTGGCCAGTTTTGCGGCGCTGATAATCTCCGCGCGGCCGGCTTCCGGGCGGCCATAGGCGATGTTTTGCCATACGGGTGCGCGGAACAGAAGCGTCTCCTGCAAAACAAAACTAATCTGCTGGCGAAGCGATTTCATGGTGTAGTTTCGTATGTTCGTCCCGTCGATTTTGACTTCCCCGGAGATGGGATCGTAGAAGCGCGCAACCAGGCTGATGATGGTCGTTTTGCCTCCCCCCGTCGGGCCGACGAATGCCGCCACCTGGCCCGGCTCAATCTCGAAGCTTATATTTTTCAGGATCAATTGGTCTTGATTGTACCCAAACGAGACCTTGTCAAATTCGATTTTGCCCTTGAAGCGTGCGGCCGGGCGTGAGCCCGGCTGGTCACGCATCCCGCTCTCGGTCTCCAGAACCTCGCGGATCCGCTCGAACCCCACCGCTGCCTTTGAGACCGTGTCCGTCATTTTGGAAAGGTCACGCATGGGCTTATACATTTTGCCCAAGTAGAGCAAAAAAACGACCAGCGCGCCGACGGTGAGTTGTCCCGCCAGGACCAGGCGCGCGCCGTAACCGAGCATCAAACAGGTCCCCGTCGCTACGACAATCTCGACGATAGGTGGGAGCTTCATCTTGATGCTTCGCGCAACGAGGGCCATCTCGACATTTTCCAGGCTCTGGCGCTCGAAGCGGCGCTCTTCGTAGTCTTCACGGGCAAAGGCCTTGACCACGCGGATCGAGGAAAATACCTCCTCGACAATCGAAACCAGTTCGCTCTCCTTCTTTCTTACGTCGCGCGAGGCTTTTTTGATGCGCCGGGTGAAAATGTAAACTACCACGAAGAGCACGGGCGCAATGGAGAGCGAAATGAGCGTGAAACGCCAGTTCAGGTAAAGCATGACCCCGATTATGCCCAGCAGGGTGAGGACACTGGATAAGATGCCCAACAGCGCCGTGGTGACAAAGCTCTGGATAGCTTCGATGTCGCTCGTCACCCGGCCGATGAGGTCGCCGGTCCTTTTCTCGTCGTGCTCGGCCAGCGATAGGCGGTGGATGTGGTGATAGAGCGTGCGCCGCAGGTCGTGCATGACCCATTGGCCGACGCTGGTGGAGAGGTATTTCTCCACCAGGGAGCTGAGCGCGCCCACTATGGCGATGAGCGCCACCGCCGCCACGGCGAAGTTGAGGACAGCCAGCTTATCCTGCCCGATCCAGGTGACCATTGCGCTCATCCAACCGGGTGGCCGTTTGGACTGAAGCACGTAATCGAGAACGATCTTTAAAGGCCAAGGTTCGAGCAAGTCGGTTGCGGCTGCGCCAGCCATCGCCAACAAGGCCAGGGTCAGTGCTTTCCAGTGGGGCCGTAAGAAGTCGATGATGTTGATACCTTTAGATTTCTTGGCAGCATGCGGCGTCATAGTCACTCGATAGGTTGGATGCTTATCGGCCCGGCGACTGAATGGCGGATAGTCTCAACAAAATGCCTTTCGGGTTCGGAGTCCGTTAGTTGCGCCTCCCCGGCTTCCGGATTTTAGGTGTTCAGGAAGACTGGATACGTTAAAGGAAAAGCCTTGCCACGAATTCCACAAATTGTACGCATGTCTTAGTACCTGGCAGCCCATGCGTGCGCGGGCACAGAATTGGCTTCGCGCAATTTGTGTTTGCTTTATTTAAATCCTGTTTTCCATCCATCGTGTCTGCTTACCAATGAGCTGATTAGTATGTTGCTCCTGATCCTCAATAATTCGCATCAGGGTAAATCGCTGCCTCTGGCGAGTCGAAAACTCTCTGCCGTTACGGCGTGCGTTTCTGATTCGGAAAGCCCCTTTGGGGCGTTGCCCCCATCTTTGGGGCTTCCTGAAACCGCCCGCTCTGCGGGTGGAGTGTTGATTAGCCTATGGCTGCAAATCCTGCTCTCAAATTATCCGGATGATCTCCAGCCCAAAATCGACGGAGCTCTCATGCGCTCCGTCGGATGTTACTTGTTGCGGGTGGTGAGATCATAAATGAGTCCGGCAATGCCTCCGGTGGCCGCTCCAATGCCGGCACCCTTGCCACCTCCTGCCAATGCCCCAATACCTGCGCCGGCCGCGGCGCCGCCGCCAATAATTAATGCTTCCTTTTCCCAGGCACGCTTCTTGGGGCTTTGAGGCACTGCTCTTCGTTCCACGACGGTTGGATTGGAGCGAATAAACTGGTCCCGGCTCACATTGCGATCCTGGAGTTGGACTTGATACATGCCAGCCTCATCCCGTAGATACACCGAATGACTGTCGCCTTGCTGGGGAATAACCAGTTGTGCCTTACGGCCATCCGGGAGCGTGACGGGCACAACAGTAGCGGACATTATGGCTCCATCCGCGGTCAGAATATTCTCCGTAGTGGCGCCGCTCACGCCGTATTTGTCCTCAATGGCTTTGGCATCCAGATTAGTGCCGGAGCAAGCGGACAGTATCATCGCGCCGGCGAGGGCCAGTACTGCACCAAGAACAGAGTACACCAAACGTTTGTTATTCATTTTCTTTCTCCTTTGTTTCGGCCCTTCTGCCCAGATGCGCTTCCGGTGGCCGCACAATTGGAGTTTGGAGAACTCAAGGGCAGAAGGCCTTTTTCGTTCGGAGTGGGTTACTTCTTTTCTCGGTCTCCGCGGTCGCTATCGGTACTGACAGCCTTTGTGACTGCCTGGCCCACTTCAGTGCCGGCGCGGCCTACACCTTTGCCCATTTCTTTGCCTGCGGCGATGGGTTTGCCTTTCTTCATCTCGTGGCCCATTTCCGCGCCACCCATTCCGACCTCCTGGCCAGCGCCTTTGAAACTGCCGCCCACCGATTCCGGTCCCAATCCGAGCTTGCCGGAAGTCTCGCCATCAAGCTTTCCTGTGACAGGCAGATTCTCGGACTTCTGATATTGGCGAATCCCTGCCCGGGTTTGGGGACCTATGATGCCATCAATCTGCCCGCTGTAATAGCCCTTGTCGCGCAGAGCTTCCTGCGCTTTTTTGTTGGGATTAGCGCCTAAAGCGAGCGGCATCATACTAATTCCCAACACCCCTGTCGCCAGAAACATTAATGCAATCCTGGCCCATTTCCCTTTATTTGCTCGAAACATTTCATTCTCCTATTCCCAACCTGCCAAATTGGCTGCAGGTGCAAAAGGTTCGCTTTTGTAAAATTCGTCAGCCGACCGGCATATTTTACCGGCCGCCCACCATTTCTTCTTTGCTCTCTCGCACATCCGCCTCCCTCAAGTTATGGTTGGCGGGTAGCGTCACACTCCTTATACCCGTTGGCGATCCATGCGTCAGTTCCGTATGGCTCATCTGTCTGGTCAAAATTGCTCATCCGCCAACGGGCAGAGCTGATTAAGATTCTCGCCAGACCGGGCCAAAAACATGCCGGCTGGCCAGTTTTATCCGATGGCTCATTGAGGCGCGATCTGCCCTGCATTCAGGGTGATCAATTTTGAACATAATCGTGAGCAGAACTGAGCAGACTTGTCGAATCGCTTTTGCGAATAATGGATTTGGAATTGTTAAAGAACTGATAGCCTCATCGCTGTCAGTTGGAACCGTTTACCTCTGGAAAGGGAAGAATCTATGGCCGATGAAGTCATCAATAAGAACACCGCTGCTGCATTGATAGCGGGCACGTTGTTGGGAGCGGGATTGGCGCTCCTGTTCGCTCCCCAGTCTGGACGCAAAACGCGTCGCGACATCCGTCAGTTCGCGGAAAAGGCGGGGAATAAGGTGGAAGCTGCCCGGCTTGAGTTGCAGCATTCCATCGATAATATCATCGGGGATATTGAAGAAAAGCTGCAACAGGGGCTCGCCAGCGGGATGGATTGGACCGACGGTAAGATTGTCGATCTTCGACAGGCCTTAGCGGCGGCCAGAAAATCCATTGCGGGGGAGATTGAGAAGATCCAGTCGACCTAGCTTCCTGTTTTTCCATTGCAAATCCCGATCCATGAGGAGCTCCGTCGATCACGATTTATCTCTGAACAGTGCTGCCCAAATTTGCCGGTGAGAAACAGAAGGCTCATTGAAAGAATTAGACTTATGGTGCCTGAAGTGCCCGTGCAAGGATGAGGTTGGTAGCAAGCCCCGATAGGGGCGGCAAGAGAATAGCCAGGGGTGAGCGCAGCGAACCCCTGGTTCCCATGGCGAAGAAAGGAGCCCTGGAAAGGGCGAAAGGACGCATTCTTTCGCCCTTCCAGGGCTCTTGCCTTTGCTAATTCCTACCAGGGGTTCGCTGCGCTCATCCCTGGCTATTTTCTGCCGGGCCTCCGGCCCTTAGAAACCGAATGCTATTTGGACAAGAGTGATCTATGAAGTCTTCCGGACAAACAGGAGCGTGGAAGCATTCGACGTTATGACCCGGCAAACCTACCAAAGGCGCATCGCGTGCCGTCACCTTACCAGTGTGCTGATCAAGCCCTCCAAATATGATGACGAGGGCTATGTAATCCGGCGTTTGCGCGGTGTCCTTCCGAGCAACACTCTCGCCTGTCTCTGCAGTCTCACTGAAGATCCGCCCACCGCAGTCGAAGTCGTATATGAAATGCAGGGCTAGGCTCTATTCCGGCTTAAACCATGCACCTGCCTAGTTCTCCTTGCGGACACAAACTGCTAACCTGACTAAAGATGCAGGACCAGTCTGGACGGGAGACGATTCGAAAAGATGCGTTTCAAATTTCCCAGACTAATTTTCCCGGGGCTTGGTAGATCAGTTTAAAGGTTGCGGGCATGTGGTTGCCTGGCTACTCGTCGGTCTCGGAAGGAGGTTGCTATGGTGGTGAAAAATGAGAAGCCTATCGAGTGGGAAGCCCTGCTCAACGGCATTTTCCGCGGGAAGACCATTATAGAATGCGGTCTGGACCGTACCGTCTTCCGTCAGGGGCAGCCTGCAGATTCTTTGTTCTACCTCCGGCGGGGCAAAGTAAAGCTCTCGGTTATATCCCAACAGGGCAAAGAGGCGATCATTGCGGTTCTGGGCACCGGTGAGTTCTTCGGCGAGGGATGCCTCACAGGGCAGCCTTTGCGCATGGCGACGGCCGTTGCAATGACCGATTGCACCCTTGACAAGATTGACAAGCTGCTTATGGCGCGGATGCTCCATGAGCATCACGATATTTCGGAAATATTTGTCAAGCACCTGCTTACGCGCAACACCCGGTATGAGGAAGACCTGGTAGACCAGCTTTTCAATTCCAGCGAAAAGCGTCTGGCCCGGGTCCTCCTGTTACTTTCGCATTTTGGCAAGGAAAGCAAAGCCGAATCCGTAGTCCCCAAAGTAAATCAGGATACTCTTGCGCAAATGGTCGGCACAACCCGGTCGCGAGTCAGCCATTTTATGAACAGATTCAGGGAACACGGCTTTATCGATTATAGTGATAATGGATTGACCGTCCATAGCGGCCTACTGAGCGTGGTCCTACACGACTGACTGTCTGTCGGGCAATACATACCCTTTAGCACGATCGCTGAGAGCCGATCTTCCATGCGAGCTGCTGGCGTATCATTCTCGAAAATCAATGACATACCCCCGATGGCATGCTTTTGCCATGTATGATTTTCAGGAGGGGATTCACAATGTTAAAAATCACGACTTATGAAGTGAACGGGACCAGACGACTGAAGCTTGAAGGGAAGCTCAAAGAGGCATGGGTCCTTGAGCTGGAACAGTACTGGCGGAAACTCGACGGGAAAAAACAGCTTGTGATCGATTTAACAGACGTCGATTTCGTGGACACGCCGGGCAAGTATCTGCTGGCCCTCATGTGCCGGCGCGGCGCCCGGTTTGTCGCGGTCTGTCCGATGATGAAGCAGCTTGTGGCAAAGCTCGTCGCCACTTCAAAGCACTTCCTATACACATGATCTATGCCGGCCCGTTAGCGGCTTTTATTTCACTTATTTCCTTTCCTTCGGATTTATATGGAAGTGCGCCTTGCTGTGAAACCCGGCGAGAAATGCGGATTAATTGCCGACGCCCTGGATTGACTCTGTACTCTTAAGGGATGCATCATTTAAGATGCTCTCTCACATAGCGGATGATTTATGGCAAAAACAAAAACCTCACGCCAGGCGCCCAAGGTTGAGCCTTTAATGCAGGATGCCGCGCTCGCTATAGGAACGATCGATGAACCGGGCACACCGGCCAAGACGTCTTTTCCTGTTGTCGGTGTTGGCGCCTCCGCCGGAGGGCTGGAGGCCTTCACCGGTTTCCTGCGGCACCTTCCCGCGGATACCGGGATGGCCTTCGTTTTTATCCAGCACCTTGCTCCTCAGCATGCCAGCATGCTGGCTTCGCTTTTATTGCGCTCCACCGCGATGCCGGTGGAGGAGGTTGAGCACGGCACTCCGGTGAAGCCCAACCACGTTTATGTTATCCCCCCCAATGTTTTGATGCGCTTTGCGGGCGGTGTCCTGGAACTCGAACCTCGCCCGGAGGAGCGTGGCGCGCCCAGGCCGATCGATTACTTTTTTCACTCCCTGGCGGCAGGCCGAAAGGCAGCTGCAATCGGAGTGGTCCTGTCCGGCGCGGACTCAGATGGCGCTATGGGTCTTCAGGCTATACGGGATGAGGGCGGCATTGCCATCGTTCAAAGCGAAAGTTCGGCCAAGCATCCTGAAATGCCGCGAGCCGCTCTGGGCGCAGGATCGGTCGACCTGATCCTGCCGCCGGAAGCGATGGGGGATGCCCTGGGGAGGATCGGCAGGCACCCTGCACTGACGGAACGCGAACCGCCGGAAGTTTCCGTGAAAGCCCGTTCGGAAGAAAACCAACTGGGCATGATCTTCGCGCTCCTGCGGGCGGCCACCGGCGTCGATTTTCGCGGCTATAAGGTCGGAACGATCCAGCGCCGCATCAATCGCCGTATGATTCTTCAGCGCCATCAGGATTTGAATGCATACCGGTCCGAGCTTGAGTCCAGCCGCTCGGAACTGCTCGCATTGTACGAGGACATTCTTATTAGCGTCACAGGCTTCTTCCGTGATCCTGAGACTTTCCAGGCGCTCGAAAATGAAATCCTGCCCCGGCTATTGAAGGAACATAAAAAAACCTTGCCGGTGCGCGTATGGGTGCCCGGCTGTTCGACCGGCGAGGAGGCTTACTCGATCGCAATGTGTCTGGCCGAATCGATTCAGAGGTTTTCCGCTGCCGTCCCTATCCAGATTTTCGGCACAGACCTCAGCGAGCGCGGTATTTCGATAGCTCGAACTGCAATTTATCCGGAAGCCCAGGTCGCCAGACTGTCGCGGGAGCGGCAAGAGCGTTTTTTCAAGCGCGTGGAGAATGGTTGCCAGATCATCAAGTCAATTCGTGAAATGTGTGTCTTCGCGCGCCAGAATCTGTTGGCGGATCCGCCGTTCTCCCGTCTCGATCTGATCAGTTGCCGGAATGTCTTGATTTATTTCAACTCCGACATGCAGAGCAGGGTGATCGCTACGTTTCATTTTTCCCTGAGGCCGGAAGGCTATCTTATATTGGGTCATTCGGAGGGTGTGCAACGCTTCCCGGACCTTTTTTCGATCGTCGACAAGCAGCACAAGTTTTACATCAGGAAGTCCGATCGTGCTCATGTAAGCATGGATATGATTCGCGGCGGATTCGAGGGCGAGCAGCCGGGAAACCTCGTCCTTTCGACCCCTTCCCGCCGGGAGAGGGAGCTCCAGGAGGAACTGGAAAAAGCGGCCGAGCGCCTCGTTCTGTCCGAGTACGGACCGGCATGGGTGATAGTGAACGAAAATCTTGAGATTATCCACTCCCACGGTGACACAAGTCCATTTTTGCAGCTTGCTCAAGGACGGGCCACATTTTCACTGCTTAATATGGCGCGGGAATCCATTCGGGGCGAGTTGCGGAGATTGCTGACAAAAGCAAAACGTGAAGATGGATCGGTCCATTTGGCTGTTTTTCAGGCGAAAGACGGGAACGAGATCCGCGGCGTTCGGCTGGAAGTGCGCCGTATTGCCGGTTCATCGGGGCCTCGTGATCGATTCCTGGTTTTGTTCTTTACCACCCCAAACGATAGGGAAACGCCGCCTTCAGGATCCTTAAATACACGAACCCCCCGTGCATTGAAGGCGGATCCGTCCGAAGTACAGCGCCTAAAGCAGGAGCTCCTGCTGACCAGCCAGCGCATGCAGTCCCTCATTGACGAGCGCGATTCGGCAAACCAGGACACCACTTCCGCAAATGAAGAGATACAGTCAAGCAACGAGGAGCTGCAGAGTATCAACGAAGAACTGGAAACTTCGAAGGAAGAGCTGCAGTCGAGCAATGAGGAATTGAACACACTGAACGCGGAGTTGCAGGACCGGAATCGGGATTTGAGACGCCTCGGCGACGACCTCACTAATCTTCTGAGCAGCACAACTCTGCCGATTTTGATGCTCGACAACGAGCTTCGTATCCGGAGGATGACGACTGCGGTCGAGCCGCTTCTCAATATCCGATCCGGCGACATCGGACGGCCGATCACGGACATTCGGATCCCGCTGAACGTCGATAACCTGGAGCTTTTGGTGCGGCACGTGATGGAGACGTTGAAGGCCGAAGAAGTGGAGCTTCAGGATCTCGAGGGACGTTGGCGCCTGTTGCGCGTTCGCCCTTATCGGACTGCCGACAACCGGGTCGAGGGTTCCGTACTGGTCCTGATTGACATTGACCAGATCCGGCGCGCGCAGATAAAAGCCGATGCCGCGCGCGCATTCGCCGAGTCGGTCGTCGAATCGATCCAAACGCCTCTGGTTGTGCTTCGCAGCGATTTGCGGCTCAGAATGGCGAATCGTGCCTTCTGCGAGTCGTACGGCCTGCAGAGTGCCGAAATCGAAAACCGGTTTATTTATGAGATAGCGGGAGGCCGATGGAACCTTCCCAAACTCCACGCCGCTTTGGAGAAGCTCGCTTCGAGTCAGAAACCGGTTGAAGGATTCGAAATCGAACAGGAGTTTCCCCGATCGGGCAAGCGAACGCTCTTGATCCATGCGCATAGTGTCCAGCCGGATGGCGAAAGTCAAATCCTCATGGCGGTGGAGGATATCACCGCTCAGAGACGGGCAGAGCAGGTTCTGATCCATGAACAGGAACAGCTCCGGCGCAGCCTGGAGTCCGGAGAAACGGCTTTGCACGAGAGTGAGTCTGCCTTGCTGCGGAGCCGCAATGAATTGCGCGCCTTAACCGCCAAGCTTCTGCAAACTCAGGCGGACGAGCGCCGCCGCGTTTCCAGGGAGTTGCACGACGATTTGAGCCAAAAGGTAGCCAAGCTGCAGTTTGACCTGGAGACGCTGGAACAGCAGCTTCCCCACGATCCAAAAGAAATGAAGAAACAGCTGCTGATTCTCCGCGACGAGATTGAGACGCTCTCCAACGACATCCGCAGGATTGCCTATGAGCTGCATCCGTCGGCGCTCGATCACCTCGGACTCGCCGTTGCGTTGCGCTCTTACATCAGCGAATTCAACGAGCGCGAGGGAATCCCGGTCCAATTTATGCCCCGTAAAGTACCGGCTCAAATTCCAGCGGAGGTCGCAAGCGCCGTATACCGCATCGTTCAGGAAGCTCTGCGCAATGTCGCCAAGCATGCGGGCAAGACCTCCGTGAGTATCGCGTTGACCGGAGGTTCGAACCAGTTGTCGCTCTCCATTCGGGACAATGGAATTGGATTTGATGTGCATTCGGCGCAGGACACAAGCGGACTGGGCTTGATCAGTATGCAGGAACGTGCGCGGCTGGTCAACGGAGAATTTTCGCTCGAGACAATGCCCGGACGCGGCGCAACCGTCACGGTCCGGATTCCTTTGAGTTCGCCAGGAGATTAAATGAAACCGCGGCTTCTGCTCGCCGATGATCATACTCTATTGCTGGAAGGAATCCGGTTGCTTCTGGAGCCGGAGTTTGACCTGGTGGGAAGCGTGGAGGATGGCCATGCGCTTCTGGCCGCTGCAAAGAATCTGAAGCCCGACGTAATCCTTCTCGATATATCCATGCCGCTTCTGAATGGAATTGATGCAGCTCGGCAGCTCAGGAAGCTTCTGCCTTCGGCCAGGTTGATTTTTGTAACGATGCACTCGGGGGCCGACTATGTTGCCGAAGCATTCCGGGCAGGCGCGAAGGGATACCTACTGAAGCGCGCGGCGGCCTCCGAACTGCTCACCGCCATCCACACGGTATTGAAGGGAAATTACTATGTGAGCCCGCTGGTCACGCATAACACCCTGGAGTTGCTGATTTCGTCTTCAAAACCGGAAGGCAAGTTCGCGGATCGCATGACCCCGCGCCAGCGAGAGGTTTTGCAGCTGGCAGCCGAGGGGCGAAGCCGCAAGGAGATTGCGGACATTTTGAATATTTCCGTGAAAACCGTAGAGTTCCACAAAGCCAAGCTCATGCGTGAACTGAATTTACGGACCGTTGCGGATTTCACGCGCTATGCCATAGAGCATGGCATCATCACGGCCGAGCGCTCCTCCTGAGGCGCCTCCATTATAATGCCGGCTAATTCGCAACTCCGGAAAACCATGGTTTGTGTTACCCACGATCAAAATGAAGCGATGGCGCTGGCCGATAGGATCGCTGTCATGCACCAGGCAGAACTCCAGCAGGTCGGTAAGCCCAATGAGATTCGGAAAGATGGTATTTCTCCTGGATCCGAAGTCGGGCTATGGGACGTAATCCGTCGCTCGCCCTCGGTTTCCCGCATGGCCGTGTCCTGAGAGCTTGCGAGTTTCCGTCAGGACATTATAGAGGGAGCTGTCGCAGAGGGCGCGTTCCACCCAACAAGGGAGAGTCAATCGGCCTTGACAATCCCCAAGGTGGTGCTTAGCATGCAAGCATGGGAAAAAAAGCAGAACAGAATCCCGTCACCCGGCGAGATGTCTTCAGGCTCGCCGGGACGGCTGCGGCCTTCTGCACCTCCTTCGGCTTTCTCTATGGCAGCCAGACTCTAGGGGTCGTCCAGGACAAGCACCTCCAGGTCAGGTGGCAGCAGGCTGAAATCAAATGGTACGCGGGCAACGAACTCCTGCACTCCGCGGCAATCCCGTCTAAGGTTATGAAGCACCTTGAGTCCGATGTAAATGCAACCGTCGAGATCAAGCTGTTCCGGGCCGGCCAGTTGCTGAGGAGCCTGGGAACGATCCAAGGCAAGCATTGAAGCCGTGCCTCTTAAATTCCAACTCAGCCGCCGGCGCGCCTTCTCTTTTCTGTGCCGCGCGTGCAGCAGCTGCTGCACGGGCAAGGTTATCATGGCCGGTCCTCATGAGGTCCTGGGGATGTCGCGCCTCCTGGGGATAAGTACAACCGAGTTTCTATCCCTGTATGCCGACAACGGCGGCACGACGCTTCGCTCTGATGCGGAAGGTCGCTGCGTCTTTGCGGCGGCGTCTGGATGCAGGGTACATAGCCAAAGGCCTTTGGTGTGCCGGCTTTACCCCCTGGGACGAATGACCGACGAGACGGGTGTCGAGCGATTTGCCCTGTACCCGTTGCAGCCCGAATGTAAGGCCGAAGTCGGCCGCAATGGAACAATCGAAACCTTCCTCGAATCGCAGGGCGTCGGGCCATATTTGGAATGGTCGCGCCGGTACGGCGAGCTCTACCGGCGCATGGTGGGGCTCCTCGAGCGGCTCGCCGTCCAAGGCAAGGTTGACAACGATGCTGGTGCGTTTCAGGGGGATCCGCCGGCGGACTCGGGATCCCCTGAGTCGGGCCAAGAGATGGATCGCGCGCCCTTATCTTTGTGGCAGGACATTGAGGCGTCGCTCACAGAATACTGCGCCGCTCATGGTCGGGCGGTTCCAGGAGGCACCGATGATGCGATCGCCCTCCACCTCCAGGCCATTGATGAATGGCTGAATGATCTGGAATCACGATATGGCGAAGCTCAGAGCAATCCTGAAGGAACCAAAGAAAAATGAGATTTCCTGAACCGGCATTTCTTGGGAGCGGTGCTTTCAATAGGCCGGTAAATCTTGGGGGCTATTTTGGGGGTAAATGGGAGGCAAAAACGGACTTGCGTGGATTCGGTGGACAAATCATAGATCCCTATAATAACCAATATCCATGCGGCTTTCCCGCAAAATATTGATTTGTGCAGAGTTGCAAAAAAGCGCCCCAGGAGGGACTAGAATCAAAAGGCCGCAAGTTCGAGTCACGCCGGGCGCACCACAAATCCTCTGGATTCAAAAGACTTACAGCTCCTCATCCTAAGCAGCGACATCGTACTTTCCTTCTTGTGTCACGGATTGTGCTAAAGCTGCCGTTCGTGCCACGATAAACAGCAGCGGGATGCTTAGGGCCACAGGGTTTTCCCGGCGTGACAGACCCCGGCGGGGCCTTCCGACACGTGATCAATCTCGCTTTGAAGGGCAGGCCAAAGCCAAGGCTACTAACCGTGGCCGACTAATGATCCGAATTCGTCGATCAGCGCGGGAGACTCATGACACGCGGATTCAGGGTGTTCACGGGAATTCCCCTTCGGACGTCGGCTTTCTTAAACGCTGAGGCTCGAGGCCCCAAAAGAAACGCAGACCATCACTCCCGCCGATTGGGCCTTAGAACTGCCCGGATCAAGCTCTCGAGCTCAGTATAGCCGTACGGCTTTTCCACGAATCCCTGGAGCTGCATGTCCGCGAAATTCTGTAAGGATTCCTGCCTGCCGTAACCGCTCGTGAGAACCACCTTGATGCCGGGGCGCAGAGAGCGGATCCGACGAAGAGTTTCCAGGCTGGTCATGTCCGGCAAAACCAGGTCGAGAAGAACGAGGTCGATCTCGGCGCCGCGATTTCCACAGATTTCTACAGCCTTGAGGCCTCCCGTAGCGATTTGAACCTCAAATCCCATGGAGCTCAGGAGACGCGACGCGGCCTTGGCAGTGTGCAGTTCGTCATCGACGACCAGCACAGTTCCTTCAGTCTGGCGCTTTCCGGATGAAGCAGGTTCGGTCATACAGTTCCGCTACGCCTCCCGCACGGCATCTGTAAACCATTACAGGCCGCGGGGCGGAACTAAAAAAGTTAAAGAACCAATTAAATTGAGCTAAGATAAAAAATTAGTCAACAATATTTCCCTTGGCCGCGGCGGGTGCCAGGAAAGGGTGTGTTCCCGGCGGGAGGTCGTCATGTCTACGGAGAAATTGCCAGAGCTGGAAATACGCGCAGTCGAGTTTCGGAGCCGGCAGCAGATTGCGGAATTGGAGGCCATATACGCCAACGCACCCGTGGGACTGTGCCTGGTGGACCGCGACCTCAGGTTCGTGCGCATGAATGAACGTCTCTCCGAGATCAACGGCGTGAGCGTTGCCGGGCATCTTGGCCGCAGGATCAGAGAAGTATTGCCGGAGCTCGCTGACAACCTGGAGTCTCTCTTTCGGAGCGTATTGGAAACCGGCAAGCCTATTCTGCAATGCAAAGTCCACGGGGAGACTCCCGCCCAACCTGGAGTCGAACGGGACTGGATTGCCAGCTATTATCCGCTGAAGGATGACGGCAGGATTTTGGGTGTGAGCGTGGTGGTCGTGGAGGTTACTGAAGAGAGGCAGGCCCGCGAAGCCCTGCGGAGAAGCGAGGAACGGCTGCGGATTGCCCTGGAAGGAAACAGTGAAGGGGTGTGGGACTGGGATATTCGAAAAGGTCCCGCCGTGTTCAGCGAGGGCTACTCCCGCATGCTCGGGTATGAACCCGAGGAGTTTGCAAAAGACTACGACTCCTGGAGAGCTTTGATCCATCCGGAGGATATCGGGCGGGTTGACAGGGCGCACGCGGAGCATATTTACGAGAACAAGAAATTCCGCGTGGAATTGCGCATGCGAAAAAAAAGCGGCGACTGGTGCTGGATCCTGAGCCGCGGCACGGTGGTGGAAAGGGATTCAGAAGGCCGTGCGGTCAGAATGGTAGGCACGCACATGGATATCACCGAGCAGAAGCAGGCGGAAGCTGAAAAAGCCAGGCTGCAGGAACAGCTGCTGCAGGCGCAGAAGCTGGAGAGCGTCGGCCGGCTTGCCGGCGGTATAGCTCATGACTTCAACAACCTGCTGACCGTGATCACCGGGTACGGCGATCTGCTCCTCAGAGAGCTGGCGCAGGATGATCCGCACCGGGAAATCGTCACCGATATCAGGGCCGTCGGGCTTCGCGCGGCCAGCCTCACACGCCAGCTTCTGGCGTTCAGCCGCAAACAGATCCTCCACCCCCAACCATTGATCGTGGATGCGACTATCAGCCAAATGCGGTACTTGATCGCCCGTTTATTGGGGGAAGATGTGCGCCTGATATTGACATTGAATGCTCACGATGCCGCCATATACGCGGATCCGGGCCAGTTCGATCAGATCCTCATGAATCTGGTCGTCAATGCCCGGGACGCCATGCCCGACGGCGGTAGCCTGATTATAGAAACCAGGGTGCCGGACGAGGACGAAACCGGACAGGCCGGAAACATCCTGGCTTCCCGGGTTGAAATCGCGGTCACCGACACGGGCATGGGGATGGACGAGGCCACCCAGAGCCACCTGTTTGAGCCCTACTTCACCACAAAGGAAACAGGCAAGGGGAGCGGCCTCGGACTCTCGACCATTTACGGCATCGTTATCCAGAGCGGCGGCCAGGTTCAGGTCAAGAGCATCCCGGGCGGCGGAACGACATTCAGGATTTTGCTCCCGAAGATGCAGGGCGCGGTTTCTCTCCCAAAGAGCGCAGAAGTGTCTTCCAAGCTCTTCGGGAAAGAAACTGTCCTGGTGGTGGAGGACGAAACGGAAGTCCGGGCCTACACCGTGGCTGCGTTGAAGGCATACGGCTACCGGGCGCTCACCGCCGAGGATGGGCATGCCGCGCTGCAAATCGCCGAACGGGAAAGCGGAGATATCGATCTGGTCCTGACCGATGTGATAATGCCTGGTATGAGCGGGCGCGACTTGGCCCTGCAGCTCGCGCAGCTGCGGCCGTTACTCAAAGTCCTCTACATGTCCGGCTATTCATCCAACATTATTGCGAACCGGGGAATTCTGGAGGAAGGTCTGACCCTGGTGGAGAAGCCATTCACCCCGGAGCAGCTCGCGATGAAGGTGCGCGAGGTCCTGGGGCCCCCGAAATTGCTGAGCAGGGTGCTGGTGCTGGCTGCCGAGGATCTCAGCAGCAGACTGGGTCTGCTGCTGAGCCGCGAAGGCTATGACGTCGTCGGTGAATCCGAGCAGGCGAATCCCGTAGACTTGGTGATCACGGAACTGCCGCCTGCGGATCGGCAGGCGATCGATGCCGTTCGGGAATTGCGAGAAAAGTTTTCAGGCGCCGCCATCATCGTGATTTTAGAGGCGACAGGCGGCCGTTTCCTTGAAATGGAACAGCTTGTGGCCGCAGATGGCGCCATCGCAAAACCTGTCAGCACCGACTTCCTGTTGAAAACGGTCAGAGAGGTGCTGGGAAAATAGGGAGACAAGCTGCTCCATTCCCCATTTGAGCATTCCCACAAGAGGCTGCGCTGCGTAAAAAATCAGGGGTTGGGTAGTCAGCCCTCCTTTCATAGGAAGGCCGCGCGATCTCAGTATCCCGATTTATCAGGGTCCGCACCATAATCCTCTTCCTGTTTGCCTACCCTTTGGACAACGGAATTTGGAAATTGCCATAGTAGGGTTCTTTCCCCTGGTCCCCAATGTGTTGCGTTTATATCAGAAACGTCCTCCTTCCTCGCGCTTGCTGCCCTCGACTGCCTTGTAGGCAGGGGTAAGCGAAATTTCGAGAAACACAATAGGCTTAGTGACCTTCTTGATGTGCAGCGGGCAATGCGGCAGATTTGCCGGAATGGATATGCAGCTGGTTTTGGTGATGATATGCTTCTCCAGTTCCGGACCCAGCGACGCCTCGATCTCAGCTCCGAAGTCCTGAATGTCGGCCGGATTAGGCATTCGGGATTTTAAGCACCTGCCCCACCTTGATCAGGTTTGGATCATTGAGCTGATCTTTGTTGGCTTCGAAAATTTTCATATAACTATTGGCATTCCCATAGTACTGCTTTGCGATCTTGGAGAGAGTATCCCCTGGCTTCACCGTGTAGGTTTTCACCTCCGGCGCAGCCGGTTTCGGGGGAGCGAGTTTGGGATCGATGATGATATTGCAGGAGACATCGGCGAAGAGCGGATCCACCAACTTGATCTGGTTCCAGATGGAGTTCTTGATCTCTTCCGTGCCCGCGGAAGCTTTGATGAACAGCTTGTTGTCCTGCACGTGAAGATTGTGCATCTGAAGCTTCTTTTGTTCGATAAGCCGCAACACGGATTGATACTTCGATTTGAGTTCCTCAAAACGGTCCATAATTTCTCCTATGAATCATCAGGTTGATTGATTTATACATTGCCACACTTCCCGGACTCCGCAGGTCCCGACAGGGAGGAGAGCCTGTGGCCGGTCATTTCCTGACAGGCCTCAGTAAAAGAGCGCTGCCTGCATTGTTTTGGCCTGTTCAATCCATTTGGCTACAACGACGGAGCCCGGAGGGACGGATCGGCTGATCGGAATCAGAGGAAACCCTCATGCCCGGGCCTTGATCTCAATGCAATGCGCTGGTTTCTGTAAGTCCCAAATCACAGCGCGCTTTCCGTTCACTTTGGATAAGCGGGCGGATGTAGCATTTTGCCGGGACCGGCAAGACGGACCTGTAACGTTTCCAACGATACAGTGTGTCCTCAAACAATTTATTTTTCGCCGGCAGGGTGATTACTTTTCCAGGATGAAGGTAACTTTCATCTGAACGCGGTATTCCGTCACCTTGCCCTTATCGTCCACCAAAACCTCCTGGTTTTCAATCCAGGCCGACTTGACGTTTTTAAGCGTCTTGGACGCACGGCTGACGCCCGATTGTATGGCGTCCTCAAAGCTCTTGGGGGACGACGCTTTGATTTCGGTAACACGAGCAACGGACATGATAGGTTCCTCCCGTGGTGTGTGAGAAACTTGATACTTGGAAAGCATATCCTCAAATCGCGGACCATGCAAATATTCTGCATCTGGCGCTCGGGCATGGCATCGAGCCGGAAGAGGCGGAAGAAATCTTCGCAATATCGCCGGTAATTCGGAAAACGGAATGGGGGCACTATGCTGCCTTTGGCCGGACCGTAGCGGGTCGTTTGCTTGTAGTCGTGTTTGAAAATAAGGGAAAGAGCACCGTTCGAGTTATCACCGGGTGGGATATGGACAATGCGGAAAGGCGGTTTTACATGACAACCAAGAAAGGCGGGAGTATCAGAAAGCATGGAAGCATGATTGGAGAGACGCCGGCCGAGTATTATTCAAAACATGGCATACTCAGTGAAATCCAGAGCACAACGGTTGAATTTGCTCTAAACGAAGAGCTTCGAGAGCAAATACTTAAGGGCAAGCGGCTCCGGCGCTTACAGAACATTTCGATAAAGCTGGATCCCGCTCAAATCATCGCGCTCAAGAAACTCGCCACGATGAAAGCGATTCCTTATCAGACCCTTATCCGCCAATGGCTGGCAGAGGGTATCCGGAAAGAGCTGCGGATCGCCGCAAAATAGGCAATCCATCCTAAACGCGTTTTGATCGACTACCTGCTCCCAAAGAAGATCCTGTGATTTCAACCCCTAATCTGGACGGAGCCTTGGCGTGGTATTTACAGGGACACAGTCTGAATCTCCTTCGCAATCCAAAGAACGCAAATTCCTATCAAATACCCCTGATCTCCCCTTGTCGCAAGCAATGTGCGGTAGACCGGAATAAAGTCAGTCCCAGCTGACGTATCGCTATCAATTTCCAATTTGGTCGTTTCTTGTCGACATGAACAGCTTGGTTATTGGCTGCAACGGTGGCACTCGGACAGGTGAAATCCGCAACGATCCCTCGAAATCACCAGATCGAGTTAATAATCCCAGTCCCCCGTACCCGAACAGTTGGAAACAATGAATGAAACCGTGTTTGAATTAATCCCGCCGATCTCTATATGCAATTGGTGAAGCCCCTGGCCGTCGCTGCCAAACATCCCGCTTTCGCTAAAGTTCCCGTTCTGATCGGTCCTCGCCCAATCCCGCACTTTCCATGGAACGCCGTTTGAGATTCCTACCAACCCGATCGCCATATCCGCCGGAGCCTCAGCAATATCCAATCTCCACGACTCTCCTATACAATACTTCATATGATCGAGCGTTAGTACGCCTGCGCTCTTGTTCATGCCGCTGGCTTGCGTCCTGTAAATGCCACTGACTTGCGTGCCGGCAAACACCATCGCCGGATTTGATCCAGATACAGCCAGAGCCTGTACCCCATCTTCCAACTCCCCGCTGATGATGTCCCAGTTGCCACCACGGTCAGTACTGCGATAGACGTCACCGCCCGAGAGTGCATAAAGAGTCCCGGTGTTGACCGGGTCGGCAACAACGTTGTCAATCCGCATGTTGTAGGGAGTCCATGTATTCCCGCGGTCAGTGCTCCTCAACGGCTTATTGGTATATCCATCATAGGTGTAAAGCGTGCCCGATTCCGTCGGATCAGCCACCAGATGCCGCGACCTTGAGCTTCGTTATTTCAGGGATGTACAGGGCCGCGAAGTGGATTTTGTGATCACCGAGAACCGGCAGCCGATCCGATTTATAGAATGCAAATGGGGCAATGAAGGCGTCCACCCCCCCTTGCGTTATATGAGGGCTCGCTTTCCCAAAGCTGATTTCTGGCAGATCACCGCCGATGGAACCAAAGATTTTCGAACAACAGACGGCATTCGAGTCTGTCCTGCGCCGACTTTGCTTGGCCAACTCGTTTGAGTTTGTTTGAGGGAACCGGACTCTTTCTCCGCCATAGATCGACCTTATGAAATGTTTTTTGCTATGAATGTAAATGTCCTCTTCAGGTTTGGTGGAATATCTCATGCTGTATCCATTGCAATTGTCGCGATCGCCCTTGCCCCGCTGCCCTTATTGGCCGCAGACGATCCCGAAGTTGCGGTCCAGCGCATTTCCGACAGGCTGCGGATTGACGGAATCCTGGGCGAGACCGTATGGCAGGAGGACCCCGGCATAATTGCTTTGACGCAGGTGGATCCGCATCCCGGTGAGCCGCCGACAGAAGCAACAAAGGTCTGGCTCGCCCATACTAAGGATTTTCTCTACATTGCGATTCGGTGCGAGGACCACAAGCCCGAAGAGATTGTGGCCACAGAGATGCGCCGTGACGCGTCTCTCTCGAGCAACGACAACCTCGAAATTATACTCGACACATATCATGACCACCGCAACGCCTATTACTTTTCCACCAACGCGGCAGGAGCCATGGTGGATGGACGCATAACGGAAAATCAATATGCTGCTTTGGAATGGGACGGCATCTGGAATGTGCGTACGCGTATCGACGGGACCGGCTGGACCGCAGAATTCGAGATCCCGTTTAAAACCATCGGATTCGACCTGAGCAATACAGAGTGGGGATTTAATATTTCCCGGTTTCTTGCCCGCGGGAGAGAGAAATCAAGATGGGCTTCGCCCTCGCCGGATGTTCGAGTGACGCAGGCCGTCAAGGCCGGCCATCTCTCCGGCATCAAAGACCCTTCCCAAGGCGTCGGTCTCGACATCAAGCCATACGGGATCGCCGGATTTCACCACATCGTTCAGCCTCCAGCAGAACTGGATTCGGTTGAAGGAGGGAAGCTTTGATACGAGCCTGATTCTTTATCGTCTGGACTACTGCTTTACGCCCTTCATCACTCTTTCAAGCTTTGTTCAGTATGATACGGACTCCAGAAATATTGGAATTCAAACCCGGCTGCGCTGGATTTTGAAGCCCGGCAACGAATTTTTTGTTGTGATCAACCACAGCTGGCAGGAGAACTCAATGAATCGTTTTGAATCCGACCAGACCCGCTTCCGCATTAAGCTGAACTACGCCTTCCGCCTCTGAGAATCCTCAGTGCGGGGTGACCCTTTCAATTTTTAATCTTTATACCGATCCTGCAACGGGTGCCAGGGGTATGAAACCGTAGATAGGTGCAAAGACTTCACCTAAAGAATGTCCAGCAGCATCCGATTATTCCCGCCAGTCGCTGTTCGGGTGATATGCCAGCGTATTTGAGTAAGGCGCTGCAAAAATTGTTTGTCATGGCTGACCAGCAATAGGCCGCAGGGGCAGTCGGCCAGCGCCTCCTCCAGGCATTCAATTGATGGCAGGTCCAGATGATTCGTCGGTTCATCCATGATAATCAGATAGGGCTGCAAAGCGATGCCAATGGCCAACAATAGCTTTCGCAGTTCGCCAGGACTGGGTTCGACACTCCCCAATAAAGCTGCCGGGCGCGAACCTAACCGGCTGACCACAGTCATTATCTTCCCAAGCATTTCAGGAGGCTGGCGCCGGACGTCCGCCAAAACTTTTATGGAGGACTGCACATCGATTTCCTGCGGCAGGTAGGTCAGCCGCTCAGACGGCAAATCGATTGTGTTCAGGATGTGGCGCACGAGGGCAGTCTTTCCCGTTCCATTGGCGCCCGTTAGGGCTATCCGGTCCGCGGGTTGCATGGTCAGGTCGGGGTGGCGGAGTTCATAATCCCCTCCAAGCATAAGTGTGCCCGCGCCCAATCTGAATAGCGTGTCGCGCATGCAGCATTCGCCTTCAATCCAGATTCCAAGTTCGTATTGCTTCCGGACATGGATTCCCTCTGCGGCCCGGCAAGCCCGATCCAGCCGGGACCGCATTTGCCGTGCAAGCTTGCCGGCATGTGCGTCCACTCCGCTCCATCGCGCGAAGTCAATGCGTCTGCGCCCGTCATGATCTCTCAAATCCAGGTCCCTTTTGGAGCGCTGGCGGTCAGCGTTCCGCGCTTTGGAATCACGCCTGTCAACCTCTGTTTTCAGGCGCGCAACTTCTTGCTTCGCGTGTTCCTTCAGGTTCCGCGCATACTCCTCCTCCCGGATCGATTCACGGCGTCCGGACGAGTAATTGCCCTGACGCAAAACCGCCTCGGGCCGACTAAGGAAGAGGCAGCGACGGCACAGTGAGTCAAGCAGGTCACGGTCGTGACTTACCAATAGACCGATCCCAGGATAGTCTTGCAAGGCCGAGGTAAGCATTGCCTGCGCATCGGCATCGATGTGATTGGTGGGTTCGTCCAGCGCCAGCACCGCCGGTTGCTGCCAGAGGGCAACGGCTATCTGTGCCCGCTTCCGTTCACCATGACTGAGGGAATCCCAGCGCCGGCCCCAGTCACTTTGAATGCTCAATCGTCCCTTTATCTCGCAGGCCAGACCATCCGAGGCCTCAATCAGCGACACAAGCAACTCAGGAACATCATCGGTACGCTGGGCACAATAAAACGCACTTCCGGGCAATTGTATCCGCCCGGTTCCCGGCTTTAGCAGACCGCAGGCTAGTTTCAATACCGTGGTCTTTCCTGCGCCGTTGGCTCCAACAATGCCCGTCCATCCTTCCGGGAAACTGGCGCTGAGGCCATGCAGCAACACCTCGGGCATAGACTCATAACGGTAGGACACATTGTCAAAAAGAATAAACCGGGATGTCACGCCACCCTCCCCAAATTTGCGGTCGGAAGAGCGCGGCACATTGTATGTCTGTTGAGTTGGCAGGGAATCCGGATTGAGAAGGCGAAAAATCCTCATGCGCACAACGCAACAAGACAACGCTTGCCCGCAGTACCGACCGAAACATAAACTGTTGGCCGCTCAATAACGTTGTCTGGATGTTTGCTGTTAGTTCCGCATGAGGGTTCCTCACCTGCTTATATATCACAATTCCGACGTGAACATAAACAGGCATCAATCCGGTTTAGCCCCGGAAAAAGAGAGATCCGCTTTTTAGTCTTCAGTATCAGGAAATTCAGGTATATTTTGTTTCAATATGGTCTTGCGGCGATGGTCCTTGGTAATGTCCACAATTTAGCCTCTCTTGATCACGCAAACCGGCGTGCCGGTCTTGAGGCCGATTTGCAGGGATCGCTGCATTGAGGTGTTGCCGGCTTGGAACCCATTTTAGGGCTCATGAATAGGGCCAGGTTGGATTTGCGTTTATTTGGTTATCGATTCCTATCGCCTGATAAAAGTGCTAATTACATTGGTAAACCGCCGGCTCTGCCGGGAGACTCAAAGGGTTTGACAGCTCCGTATTTTGAAACGCTGAGAAACGCTGATAAAAGCGCTGACAAACGCCGATTTGTTCGGCGGGGATCGGAAGCGCCTCATCGGCTTTTGTCCGCGTAAGTCAGCGTTCAAGACCGGCATAACTCCGCCAACCGCTTTGAGCGGTTCAAATCTTTCAAGCCTCCCGCTTTGCCGGAGGTACCTGACTAGTTTCTGTCGCGGTTTTTGCGAGGACACCTGATTTATTAACAGTCGATAGGATATATGATATTACATGGAAGCCGGAAATTGGAGCCATGCCGCGGAGCGGTCAGCTGAATGGAACCGGGCCTTTTAAGGCCTGGATTTAGGGGAGTTCGGCTTTCCATCGTATAGCGACGGTTGAATCTCAGGTTTCGCTGCGCGGTGCGCTGTTCCAAATACCATGGCTCCCGGCTGAAACCCGAGGCGATCCCAAAGGCATGGGGAGTGACCTGGCGCTGTGCCAGGCGGACGGACATGATTATCAAAGGAAAAAAGTGAGTCTCGCATTCCCAGGAGGAGATATGACGATCAATCCGCGTAGGAGGCAGAAGCAGCTTGCCAGGAAGGCTGCCAAAGCGAGTTCAAAAGCTAAAGCCATCCGTGCTTTAGGAGCGCAGAGAGCCGGTATAACCTCAGGATTTCCCCCTTCAGCTGCGGCTTGGCCCATTCACGAAGCCCTCATTTCTGAATCCGTTCAGAACATCAACCAGGGCACCGTAATACTATCCCGAAGGTCCGGCGAGTCTGTCGCCGTCGCCGTGTTCCTCGTCGACACGGGGTGCATGGGAGTCAAAAGTGCTTTCGGCGGAGTAATCGAGGCAGCTGCCTACAGGGGCTTCCTGACAAAATTCAGCACGAGCGAGAATTTAATTGCCTCGCGTCCTGAATGCCTGCGAAAACTGGTCGAGGGAGCAATCGCCTATGCAGAAAATCTGGGATTTTCGCCCGACCGGGACTACCATCGAGCAAAAAGGTTGTTGGGCGATATTGATTCAGATATCTGTACGCAGGAATTCGTGTTTGGCAAAGACGGTAAGCCTTTTTATGTGTCCAGTCCAAACGATAGCCCTGGGCGTGTCCGCGCGATTATGAAAAAGCTCGGCGACAGGTGCGGAGGACCGGATGGATTTCATTTCATGATCGCTTCTCCCAAATTTCGTGACGATTTCATGGACTACGAAGAATAGCTGCATCCGCCGGGCAAAGGATCCCGGTAAGATCCCAGCACGGCGCCTCCGCCCGCCTGCAAAGCAGCGACTGCCTGCTGAGATTGTTTGCTGAAAGAGCCCGCAATTTCCTTTGGGGCCAACTCTATAGATCCGGGAGGTGATTTTTTCCTTCGTGTGATTTTTTTCGACGCGGCATACAGCCTCCATTGGGAGAGTCAGTTGTTTGAGCTCCATTACTGCATTTACTCCAATAAGACGGATTTGCCAATACCTTCGAGAGCTAGAGAAAATCATGCTGCAGGCGCCCCCAAAGCCCTGGATTGGCTCATCTCCGACTGGACCATCGCGTCCTATGGATGCGATGAGAATCCTCCTTCAGCCAAGCATCTTTAGCCGGCAGTGATTCAGCGGGTTATTGTGCGCGTGTTGCAATATTCCTATACCCAATTCCGTGGCATTGTCAATCAAACTCGCCCGGCAAACAGCCATTAAGAACAGGCGGGGGCGAGACAGGCGGCAGTAATAGGGATTTGAGCCGCATGCCGGGAGGCGTGGAAAATGTTTTTTTGATGCGCAACAGCTCCGCCGAAGGACTCAAAGAGTTTGACAGTTCCGTATTTTGAAACGCTGATAAAAGCGCTGACAAACGCCGATTTGTTCGGCGAGGGTCGGCGAGCAAAAGCCGATGAGGCGCTTCCGATGGTGTGCCAGCGCTTTGCGCTGACCTCTTGAGGTATCTGTCCCTGTCCTCAGGTTTTTCTTCATTCTTAAGCCATGAGTAACGGCGGCACCTCTTCAGGATCAATATAGACTTCCAGCAGCGTAGGTCCTTTTCTGCTGCACAGGGCTTGACAGTCGAGCTTAGCGAAATCCTCCGGATGACGAATTTCCAGAGCATGAGCCCCTGCCGCCTTTGCTATGCCGCAGAAATCAACGGGCGGTATCGGGAGGTCCACACGTTCGTCGCTTTTCAATCGAAGCGAGTGTTGGATCATTCCATAAGCCCTGTCAATCAAAACCACAAAAATCACCGGCAGGCGTTGTTCCACCGCCACAGAAATCTCCAGCCCGTTCATCAGGAAACAACCGTCACCGGTAAGGCACATAACGGGAGCGCTTTTTGCGCCCAGCGCCATTCCGACTGCCGCGCCAATCGCCCAGCCCATCGAAGCGAATCCGGTCGACAGATGATAGTTTTGGGGATGGCGGCTGAAGAAGTAGTGGATGGACCACGGTACGCTGTTGCTGTTGTCTATAAGAAAACGTGTTTCAGGAGGGAAGCGTTGCACAAGCTCGCGGATCACGAACTGTGGTTTCATTGCAGCCGAGGAGTTTTCCGGCTTGCAGCTGTCCGGCGCCAGGACTTCAATGCATCGGGGCAAATATTGGGATCGATCCTGAGCCTCCGGATATTGTCTCGAGATCACTTCGGGTTCTTTCACTATGCCAGTCGCCAGTTTGCCTTCCCGCAGAATTGACTCAATCTTTTCAGCCAGATGCCTGAATATTGTGCTGATAGTCCCGTAAACGTGCAGGCGCGCCATAGGCGACCTGGCAAAAAAGTCCATTGCGTTGTGGATATGAACAAGTTTGTCATTCATCAGGGCAGGATCCCATCTGCTGGTTGACCATTCTCCCAGGTCTGTGCCTGCCGCTAGTACGAGCCCGACGGATTCATCGACCAGCGCCTCGCGGGCCGTTTTATGCCCCGCAAAGCCGAATACACCTCGTGCCAGGGGATGATACGGATTGATCCGGGACTTGCCGCGCTGAGTTGTTACTATCGGAGCATTAAGAAGCTCGGCAAATCGTATGATCTCATCTGTTGCACCGGCGCAATCGTAGCCGATTAGCAGCACCACCCTCCGGCCCCGGCACAGGGTCATGCAGAGATCATCGCAAAGCTTTTCCACGGCAGCACTGTCAACCACTGAAACAGGTTCGGTGGCCATTTTGCATAGATTGGCATAGGCGATTTCTCCGCCGGTTGCTGCAGGAGCGCCCAGTATGTCGATGGGCACGCTCAGGTGTGCGGGACCTTTTGGCGTTTGCAGGGCGACAGTCAAGGCGACGGCAAGCTTCCTTTCCAGCTGGTCCGGATGGCTCACCAGGGAGTTATAGCGGGTGCAGTGTTCCAACATCCCCATGATATCGACGGCATCCGCGGACGATTCCTGGAAGGGGCCCAGTCCGAAAGTCGGCAACGGAGTTTGGGGCGTGATCACGAGCATGGGAACATGGTCGGCATAGGCACAGGCAACGCCCGTGATCAGGTTGGTTGCCCCGGGGCCGGTGGTCGCACAGCAGACGCCGATCCTGCCAGTTTCCCGCGCATAGCCGTCAGCCATAAACGCCGCGCCTCCTTCATGCCGGGCGAGTACGCTCCGGGGGCCGTTCCTTCTTTCGCTGCGCGCAAGGGCATCGTATATCGGACCCAAAGGGCTGCCCGGCACACTGAAGACATATTCCACGCCGAACTGTTCCAGATATCTGATAATTAGGTCACTGAAAGTCCTATCCATCGTTGCCATCCTGATCCTTGATCTTTTGCGCCGAAGTCTGGCAATCCGGCTTTGCCGGAAACCGCTTGAATAGCCAAAAGCGGACCTGCCGGATCGGGCCCGCTTTATCCCTGATTATATCAGGCAATTACGGATCTCCTGAAATTCTCTTCGATAGCAATGGGGGTAGCGATGGGGACGGACCACGATAGATATTGATAGGATGATTGATAGCTCGAACCAGATTTCCAATTCCTCCGCCTTTCCAATTACTCTCTATCCAAATTGGGTTGAAGTACCTGTCAGCTATTCCTCGGTCTCCGGTGCGCTGCCGGTGTGGGCCAGGTCCTCCTGGCGTATCTTGTCCACGTTGAATTTGCGCCCGGACATGGCCGGCTTTGTTGTATAAAGGATACAAACATCTCCGAAGTTCGAGGGCACGGCTAGGAGCGAATGACTCCGCGATTACGGTAGAGGAGGGGCAATGAAATGAACGATCCACTTGCATCCGCCATGGCAGACCTGGAGGAAGCCACAGTTTTGAAGCTGGTGAAGGAAAAGATCGACGCAGGCGAAAATCCCATGGATATCCTGACCAGCTGTCGCGAAGGCATGGTTTTGGTCGGAAAACGCTTTGAGGCTGGCGAGTATTGGGTTTCGGACCTGATGATGTCGGGCGAAATCTTCAAGCAAGCAAGTGCCCTGCTCAGCTCGATTCTTGAAACAGCAACTGTGGGCACGGGCGGCAAGGTCGTCATTGCGACGGTCAAAGACGATATTCATAACATCGGCAAGGACATCGTGGTGAATCTGCTCAAAGCAGCGAACTATGACGTGCTTGACCTGGGCGTGGACGTGCCCGCGCAAAGGATTGTGGAAGCGGTCAAGGAGTCGGGCGCAACGGTTGTGGGATTGTCGGGTCTGCTTACCGTGGCATTCGATTCGATGAAAGAGACCGTGGCCGCATTGGATGCGGCCGGGCTGCGCCCCAAAGTCAGGGTCATGATAGGAGGCGGGTCGATATCGGAGAAGGTGCAGGGATATACGGGAGCGGATGCATGGGGTGCGGACGCGCAGTCCGCCGTATCACTGTGCAATCAATGGTTCGAGGAGGCGAGATGAATAACGAAATGCTGTATCAGGAAAGACTCGCCCTCATTAAAAAGGTGATAAACCTGGAGCCGGTGGACCGCGTTCCGGTCATGTTCATGGCTTCAACGTTCGCGCCCCGCTACATGGGCATGTCCATGGCTGAATTTTGCGCGGATCCGGAGGCTTCGCTGAATGTCACGCTCGACGCGATGGATCGGCTTGGAGGGCTTGACGGCGTTAACATGGCAACTGCCGGGAGCCTTACTTCCTTGCTGCCGGCCCTATGGCTTTCGCGCGTCGCGGTGCCGGGGCGCGATCTGCCGCCCGACAGCCTCTATCAGGTGCGCGAGGCCGAAGTGATGACTCCGGAGGACTACGACATCATCATCAATCAGGGCTGGCGGCCTTTTTTGCAGGGCTATCTGCCCAAAGTCGCGGATATGGCTGATTTGAACGGAGCCCAGCACTGGTTTGTCAATAATATGGCTCGCGCCATCGCCCAATATCGTAAACACGGCTATGTGTCGATCGTTTCCAATGGAGTTACCACGCCATTTGAGTACTTTTGCGGCGGGCGGTCCATGCCCAAATTCTACGCGGACCTGTATCGCATACCGGACAAGGTTCAGGCAGCGATGGACGTTGCACTCCCCGATATCATCGCACAAAACCTGAATGGAGCCCGCCTCGGCGGCACGATGGGGATCTGGGTGGGCGGCTGGCGCTCCGCCAGTGCACTGGTCGCTCCGAAATTATGGAACCGGTTTGTCTGGCCTTATTTCATCAGGATTGTGGATGCGGTGGTAGATGCCGGCCTCACTCCCGTCCTCCATCTGGACCAGGACTGGACCCGGGATCTCGTTCGCCTGCGGGAATTGCCCGCGAAAAAGTGCATCCTGAACCCGGACGGCATGACCAATATGAAAACGTTCCGGGAATTGGCCGGCGATCACATGGCGATGATGGGCGATGTGCCGGCTTCGATGTTCGCCACCGGCACTCCGGACGACATCCGCAACTATGTGCGCGATCTGGCGAGTCTTTTCAACGGCAGAGGCCTGATCCTCTGCCCCGGCTGCGATGCGCCCATTAATACTAAACCGGAGAACATGGAAGCTTTCATCGCAGCCGGCCGCGACCTGTCCCCCTGACTTTGTGCGGCGCGTCTTCATAGCAAATGACAATGGCTCTGCCGGCTGGTTTTGCTGGGGGGCTTACAGAGTTGGACAGCTTTAAAAGCAATGAACGCCGACCTACGCTGATAAAGACGCCGATGAACGCTGACCGGCTTTGGCTTTCCGCCTTCCGGCAAGGTATCCCCCCGCCAGTCCTCCAAGTAGTTTTGGCGTATGCCCGTACAGAGCCATAAGCCAATAATTCGACGAGTATTGGCCACTCAGGACGTCGGGCAAACTCCTTACCACGTAATAGGCAACAGCAACCACGCCCACAAGAAAACCGTGCAGGATGAAACGAGACTCAATTTTACGCCCCACCCACAGCGCGCCCACCAACAAAAATATAAAGCAGCCCACTACAACAGTAACGGTGGAAGCCGTTCCACGTCCATACCGCAAAACAACAATCTGATAGATCAAGAGAAGGAGTATTTCAGCCACCAGACCTGCGTTCACAACGCGTCCCCAGTTAATTTTCATCTGTCCGTCCTCCAGTGTCAGGCGCTATCAATTCACCAGGCCCGGCCACGATTCCGTACGGTGATTGGGTGGAATCGGCGTTTTTGATTCGGTTTATTTTGCCGATGGCTTTCTCGATTTGCTCCAAAGCCACAGTGATGGGCATAGACAAAGCGTCCCCCCCCCCTCACAAGGGCCAGCATGCTGCTCAGTTATGCCGGGTGATTCGTTTGGCCCATTATATGAGGCGACGGCCGGTGCCAAAAGAAAAATCACATGAGGACGCTGTTCAATTCCAGCATTGTCGCTACTTGGGGTAGCTCATTGCTTGGACCGGGCTCAGTCTGGCGGCGCGGTTGGCGGGGTAAAGGCCAAAGAAAAGGCCGATCCCGACGGACAGCAAAACAGCGAGGATGATATAAAAGGTTGATATGCTGCTTGGCAAGCCTGTCAAGGCCGACACGCCCATGGCGGCGCTCAGTCCCATGCAAATACCCAGGATTCCCCCCAGCCCCGTCAGGATCGCTGCCTCCAGCAGGAATTGCCAGAGGATGTCCTGGCGCGTCGCGCCGACAGCTTTGCGCAGGCCGATTTCGTCCGTACGCTCGGTTACTGAGACCAGCATCATGTTCATGACCCCGATCCCGCCCACAAGCAGGCCAATGGACGATATCGCGGCCAGGACTGCGGCAATGGGAGCGGTGATTTTTCCCAATAGCTCCAGCGCCGCGTCGAAGGATGTCACGGAGAAATCATTCTCCTGGCTTGCCCTTAACCGGCGCCTTGCCCGCATCACACGGATAACTTCATCTTTGGCGGCTTCTACGCTGACTCCATCCCGAACCACGGCATAGACGCTGCGCATGTCGAATTCCCTCCAAAGCGCTGTTTTGTAAGTAGTGTAAGGGATCAGGGCGAAGTTGTCGCCCAGGCTCCCAAACAGGCTCTTTTGGCCTGCAAACGCTCCAACAACTCTGTATTCGTCGCTGCCGACCTTCACCGTCTTGCCGATTGGATCGGTGTTGGGGAACAAATCCATCCGGGGGCTGTGTCCGAGCACAACAACTTTGGATCGATGAAATACTTCTTCATCGGTGAACACCCGCCCCAACTCCAGTTCGACGTTAAAGACGTACATGAGAGCCGGCTCAACACCCATCACCACAATCATCCGGCTTTTCTCATTCCCGGCGCGAAGCGTATAAAACGCTCCCAGCTGCCTGATTACATAACCCACGTGATGCAGGGACGGGCACTCCGCTCGGATAGCCTTGGCATCATCATCCGTTATGTCTTTACGGTGAAGCATCGCTTCATCGAATCCGCCCACCATAAAGTCAAACTTGTTCACCATGAGCACCGTCGCCTCCGCAGCCCTCACGCGCCGGGTGATGCTTTCCCCGAGTCCCAGCAGAATGGATACCATCCCCATCAGGGCGGCAATTCCGATGGCTACGCCGAGGATGATCAGTCCGCTCCGCATCTTGTGGGTTAAAAGTATGTCAAGCGCGATGCTGAGATTTTCCCCGATAAGGGCTTTCCCTCGATCCTTACTCATAGCGCAAAGCCTCGATGGGATCCAGCCTGGCCGCCTGCATCGCCGGATAAATGCCGAAAAACACGCCTACGGCAAATGTGACACCCAGCGCCGCGCCGATTGACCAGAGCTTGATCGCATAGGGCAAGGGCGAAAAATATGCTATAGCGGCCGCAATGCCAAAACCGATCATAATTCCAATGACGCCTCCGGCCGTGGACAGCGTGATGGACTCGACCAGAAACTGCCAAAGTATGTTCAGCCGCGTTGCTCCGGTCGCCTTGCGTATGCCGATTTCCCGCGTTCTTTCCGTCACCGACACCAGCATGATGTTCATAATCACGATGCCGCCCACAACCAGGCTGATGGATACGATTCCTACCAGAGCCACGAAAATGCCCTGGCTGATTTGTTCCCATAAGCTGATTAGATTATCTGAAGTAAGAATGCCGAAGTTATCGTCGCTCTTCGGTCCCAGATGGCGCAAGGCGCGCATCACCAGGCGGGTCTGATCGACACAGTCGGTTATGTTGTCAACGTCAGTCGCCTTTATGGAAATGGAGATGGAGTTCCGTGTGCCAAAAATTTTCTGGAAGGATGTTATGGGGATCACAACAAAGAGGTTTGCGTCATCCCCCAGCACGCCGGCTTTCTTTTCCAAAACTCCAATAATGCGATGGCTCTCTCCGGCAATTTTCAGATCTATTCCGACCGGATCGGCCCCGGGAAACAGGCGTTCGGCTATATCGTATCCTATGACCGCGACCTGGACTCTGCGCTCGACCTCCTGACGCGAAAAATGCCGGCCGTCTTTCAAGCTCCAATTTCCAAGCATCGGATAATTCTCGGAGCGGCCCTGGATCTCCACGGACCTGATGTAATTCCTCCGGTGCCGTATTTCGGCCGAATTGGACAGATTGGCGTCCATATATTCTGCCGTGGTCACCCGTTGCTGAAGAAATTTCAGATCCGCGAGCGTAATTTTGGGATTGTGCCGGGATTCCAGAAATCTGTCGAAATTTGAGAGTATGTCGGTCCGGTTGAACCGCTGCACTTGGAAGACGCCGGAACCTTCGTCGGCGATCGTGGTACGGACGTAGGAATTTAAACCGTCAATGATGCTTACGACGGCGATGACGGACATCACTCCGACGATGTTTCCTAGCAATGTGAGCAAAGTGCGGAGTTTTTCGGCCCAAAGGGCCTCCAGCGCTATCAGAATACCCTCCAAGGCGTGCATGCGCTTTCAGATCTCCAGGCCAAAACCTACCGCGATTCCTTCACTCCGGCGGCTTAGGCTGCAAGCGATGTGTAATATTGAATTGCGAACCGCGCCTTACCGGGTCACCCGCAGCATGCCGGAAATTTCAATGTACGCGAGCATTTTCGGATCATGGACATAATTCTTTCCGGGCTCAAGCATGCTTTGGATTGTCCGGTGATTCGCTGCGCTGATTATATGCCGCTGATATGGCCGTCGAAAGGGAAATCAAAAACAGAAGAAGCGTCACGCCGGCGCTGATGGATCTCTACCGGATCGACAAATTCCCGCAAAGCCGGAGGCTTGATGAGGATTCTATCAGGCAAGAGCTGAGAACTTAGGTTTTTGGGTTTCTTCGCGTTCCACCCGCGCTGCTCAGAAATTTGGCTGGCCTTGAGCCTGGACAATCTGGATCAGGCACTGAAGCTTGAAGTCGCCATCCTTCATTGAGCGCACGTAGTTGATCGCGCTGTCGAAGGAATCCCTCGAAAGCTCCGATACCAGAAAGGCTTCAAACTGATCGGCCGGAGCATATCCTTGGGGCGTCGGGGAACTAATCTCATCCGTAGCTCCATTCTTTTCTGATTGCTCCTGTCTCAATTGATCCGCCAGGACGAATCCGTTTTGCAGCAGCCCCTGATCGACCTCTCCCTCAACCTGCCGGTAGGCTCCAATCAACTGTTGCAGGATAGTGGAACGCGTTTGAAGCGGCTCGATCCGGGGAATACACTCCTGTGCGGCTTCCAGCGCCAGGCTTGAGAGCTCGTCCTCCTGGTAGGATGCCATCACAGCCAGATTTATCAGCGTTTCGACGCCTTGCCGGCTGCCCGCAAGCTCCTGCAGCTTCTCCCTTACATATCCGGGATTCGACCGGGCTTTTCCTCTAAGCTCCTGGAACAGCCTCGACGGGTTGCCGGGCATCACGGGGGGCGAAGTCATGGGATGCCTGCCGGCTTTTGGGCCCATAGTGAAACTCATCCCTGAGTTCGAGTAAAGATTGTCGATTCCACCGATGCTGTCCACCTTGGAGCTCAGGCCGGGAATCGAATCCAGGGTCCTTTGTACCAGGCTGGGCTTGGTGGGGAAGCTGCGAACAAGGTTTAAGATTTTAGACTCGGCGCAGGTCAAATCCACGGAGGTATTGTCGGCACTCAGCGTTCCGCCGCATTCAGCCGGGGAGTCGGCGCTGGTCAGCTGCGCAATCCACGGAGCCATGGCGGCTGCAGCGCGGGAAGAATCGAGCTGCCACGCCGACATTTGAACGAAGCTTTCATAGGATTGCAGGGCGCGCGGGTCCGCAGCGTGACGGCTGAAATCGGCAATTGTCTTGTCGATAACACCGAACGCTTCGTCCTTTTTCCCCTCATTCATAAATCCCTGGGCGATTTGCGCGGAGATGGCATAGTTATATTCTCCGGAATCGCCCGCCTGAGATATGAGCTCCAGGGCCTTTTCCGGATCGGTATTTGCCATCCGCCACAGCGAGCTTTGCCTGGCATTTCCTTCCAGGCTTTCCCGAAACTTGCGCATTGATTCGGCAATCGCGTCGGGAGGATCCGGCCACCCTCGCAGCGTCTGCTGAAGCTTTTCATAGTCAAATTCGGCGCACGATTGCATAAGGGACATCGCCGTCGTGGTTGCCTGCATATATATCTGAGGGTCTTCCGCCTGCGCAGCCTCAGATCTCAAATCCTGTATAAAGGAGTCGACAACCGTTTTCACCTTGGAGCGGTTCAACTGCTGCCAGCTGTTTGCGAGGCTGTAAACCTGCATCATCGGGTACGGCTTGATTTTTCCGGCCAGATCGGTGGCCTCCTGCAGAGTCTGGCGGGCGTTTTTCAGCTGTTCGACCGGGATGCGCAACCGATGCGCGGAACGCTTCAATTCTTTGGATCCGGCACGGACTACAACAACTTTGGATTCCTGCGCGAAAGCTGAAAGCGCAATACACAAAATGCTGACGACGGAAATCAATCCATTGAGCCGTTTCATGGTCCTCTCCTGGCAGGTTTTTATATTTAGACGCCATTGCGGCCAATAAGTTCGAAAAGATTCCGGAAAGAATCAGACTTGAGACAAGCTGGTGGTTCATCGGCAAGCTCCAGCTATTCTAAGGTAGATTTTGGAGTTTGCTGGCTTAAGAGTCTGCAACGCTGACCTACGCTGATAAAAACGCTGACGGACGCGGACATTTAGGGAGCAAATCGGCGCATGTCAGCCGTGGTTACACGGTACCGGAATCAAAAGGCCGCGTATCCGGATCGAGCTAAACATGCTCTTTCCTCCCCATTATCGTCAGAATGAAAATCTCTTCAACTTGCTTTTCCCGGCGGGCACTCCTGCCTAATCCATCAATTCCTTCACGAATGAGCGCGAGCAAAATATTTTGGCTCAATTCGGCCAATGACAATTGGATATAGCGAAAAGAGTCCGCCGGATGCGCTTCTCATCCTGCCGGCAGGCGCGGCAAACGCAGCCCGTAGAGATATGGATGCGGGAGCCGCGAGTATTGCGGAAACAACAAAATTGCCAGGGGAGGTAAATGAAAAGATGTCCAATCACAGATGCGTCTGTTGCATTACCAGCACACTAACTTTTTGGTTAATGACGGCGATGTCTCTGCTCGCCTCGCAAAAGGTCCATGTCGACTGGAGGGTGGACCAGCACACGGGGGCCATACGTTTGGTAGAAACATCCACGTTGAAAGATAATCCGGATCTTCTGACGCTCTCCTTTCAGAATATCTCGGACAAGACCATTACTGCCTATGCATTTTCTTACCAGGATGGGACGACCGAAACGACCCGGTATGAAGACTGGTTCGACTCTGAATCGGATGGATTACCGAACGGAGAGACGTCCATCAGCACGATTTCGGTTCAGGAAGCCATAAGAGCCGGGAAAGCACTGGACATCCTCGCCGTCGTATTTTCGGACGGGTCAAGCGAGGGTGTGCCTGGGTTCATAGAATCGATTGAATTCAACCGCCTGGGGCAAATTGCGGAAACTGCGCGGCTCAAACGCATATTCCGCGAAATGCCTGTGAAACAGGTCGGCGATACGGAGGAGAAGGAGCTGAGAAAGAAAATACGCAAATTGCCGGAATCGATCTTGGAGGAGATGGACGGATTTCCGGATATGGTTTCGCCCGAGGTGTCCAAGGACGAGATCTTGAGAGGAAGCCCGCGTGCTCTCAACGCAATGCTTGCCGGAGTGCGCAGCGTCAGGGAGAACGCCACAGCGCAGGTTGAGCAGATGATGCGTTTGCCTGCGCATTCGCAAGACCAATCTGAGCTTACGCGCGGGAAAATGCTGGAACAGCTCCGACAATATTACGAAAACAAAAGTGGGGCGCATCGTGCATATCTTAAAAAAATGCGGGGAGGTAAATAACTGCTATGGATAAACATGTTGCTTTGATTTTCCTGATTGTGGCGTCATTTGTCAGAATTGCCGCAGGTCAAGCCAATACATGCATGATGGTATATGGAATTCAGGCGCAAATGATCGACAACAGGTGCAGCGGTGCCGGCGTAAATACATACTGTGCGGCATCGATCTACAAAGGAATCACCTACGGCATGACCTGGGCGGATGGCATATCCGACTCGGTGTATCTTCAAGCCTCGGGGAGATCCGACTGCGCATATACCTGCAACCCGGGAAATGTCGTAGGCGCTCCGTATAAGCACAAGGAATGCTGGCCCATTTTTTATACTCCGGTGAGATCTCCGGGATATTTTTCCGCAACGGCCGCAAATGTGACCACATATCCGATCCTGGATCCGTTTACATGCGCTTCAAAAGGCATATCCATACCTTATGTCGTGGATATCGGGTGCACCGGACCGCAAGGTTCGGCCATAAGGGTCGAGAAGACGCATGCCTGCAATTTCTCCACCGACGTGGATAAGGACGGATATATCGGAACGGCTTTTGGGGGCAATGACTGCAACGACTACGCGGCATTCATTCACCCCGGCGCGACGCCATACTGTTACTCGAATGTGGATTTCAACTGCAACGGCACCCCCGATGTGGCCGAGTCGTACTGCTCCTCGCCTGTTCTGATCGACCTCCAGGGCGACGGGATCCGGCTTACGGATAAATCGGACGGAATACTGTTTGACCTGGATCTGGACGGCGCCCGAGAGCAGTTGTCATGGACGGCTGCGGGTGTGGATGATGCATGGCTAACGCTGGACAGGAATGGGAACGGGGTTGTTGACGATGGAACAGAATTGTTTGGAAGCACAACGGCCCAACCGGACCCTCCCCATGGCGAAGTGCAGAATGGCTTCCTGGCGTTGGCAGTTTTTGATCGTGCAGAGAATGGAGGGAATGAAGACGGCGTGATAGACGCCGGCGACCGAATCTACCGCGACCTGCGACTTTGGCAGGATGTCAATCACAACGGGGTATCGGAGCCGGATGAGCTGCACGCTCTTGAATCGCTGGCCATTGCCGAAATAGGTCTCGACTACAAGTTGTCACAAAAAGTGGACGAATATGGCAATCAGTTCAGATACCGTGCAAAGATTGAGGCTAAGGGGAGCAATGCTGCAAAGTGGACCTGGGATGTTCTGCTGATTCGTTGAGGACCGACAGGCCACATTAATGCCGCTTCCCAGACTTCCGTTTGAAGCTGCTCTGCCTTATCCCATGACAGCAGAGCAGCTTCCCCATCTCACGGATTTCCGGCAGGCACTGGTCAGCCCAATTTATTCGCAAGCCTGGTAAGGTACATGGCCAATGCCAACGCTGCGAAAATCAATATAAGAACCTTCAGGAACCATCGATCCGATCTCTTCGCTATGCGCCCGAAATCTGCGCCAGGCGATTTTGGCGCGTCGGATAATCCGATGTCTTTCAGTACCTGGTTTGTAGCATCTATGCAGCTTTCCCCAGGATCATGGTATCGCCCGCAAATTCCGCAATATGCCATAGCATCCCCATCCTCGTAAATCGGTAGCACTGAAGAATTGCCGGCATAATGCTCCGGCCTTTGTCTGACGCAGACAAAGACGCTGATGAATACGGAGAGCGGCAATCAGCCGATGCCTCACTGATTTCTGCTCGCATGAGCCAGCACTACCATTGAGGAGCCGGCCGCAGCCTCGTAGTAGCCGATGAACCGCCGGGGTTCTTCGGCGCTGTAATTCTTCAGGTTCATGGCCCAGCGATAGCCGATCGGCTGATAGCACAGCTCGGCTTCAATCCGGAAGGGGCCCTGCGTCGGTCCCAGATCCATCGAGTATCGCACCCGGTCGGCACCGCCGCGGAAATCCAAGTCCTCCAGTGCATTGCCGGCCACCGCAATATCGGCTTCGGCGGTCTTTTTGTCGAATCCGCGCGGTAGCAGGCGATTGTCTTTCAAATACCGGACCGAATTCAGCAGCCCGGTGGTCACGGCACCGCTGCTGTCGGCCATGATGGCCTCGTAAATCTGCACTTGCCCCGTGTTTCGGATCTCGGTGTAATGCGGCTCGAATCGCGTGGCATCAGCGTCATTATCGTTGTCTATGATGGCGCCGTTTGAATTCATCGCGCCCGACTCAAAAAGATTGTGGTTTTCCGAGTCCCACACTGCCAGGTGCAGCCACACTCTTCGCGACGGATATGCTGTGGGCAGTTTATGGCCTCCATAATTCTCTATGGCAACATCGACTTCCAGACGCCCGCCGCGCTCCTCCACTTTCTCGATGGAGATCCGCGCCGCTTCCGACTGCAGGTGCTCTTTTGTTCTCCTGGCGTTACCCGTCAGTTCATCCGGGAGCGCATGAACGCTCAACTCATTGCGGTAGCGGTTGAGAATCCCATTTATAAAAAAGTTGCCGCCCAGGAACACATGCCGGGATACTTCCTTTCGCGGCACGCCCAGAACACTGCTGATGGCAACCTCCTCCTCGACCACAGGCATATGGCAGGACTGGCAGCTGCGCTTCTCCCTGTATTCGCTATGCAGCCATTCCTGGTAAGGGACCTGCTCCGGGAACTCGCCGATCGTTTTTCCGCCGGGGCCGAGTGATTTTGTGATGAGCGTGTGACATGTCGCGCAGACCTCGCTCTGGCGGATATGCGCGGACTCGACGGGAAGGAAGCCGCCGGTCGAGCTCCGCATAATTCTGGCGTGCCCGGCATCCGGAGCATAGGGGCCAAATTCCATCCGCTCCCCCTGAACATTGGGGCCGCCGATCACAAAATTGCCGACAAAGCTCTCGCGCGTCCCAAGCTTCTCTTTTCCGATCTGGTGGCACAGGGAGCAGGAAACGCCGTCGACCGCCAGCTGGTCGCCGGGATCGTCGGGCAGGAATCCAAGGTGGGAGAAAATAGTGCCTTCGTGGCCCGATTGCGTTGATTCGAACCGTGCCATCGGCATGTGGCATATCGAGCACTCATCCTCGATAGCCGCCCGCGATTCGGGATGATCGATGCTCTCGCGCCGCACCCCGGCGTGCCAGTAAGGATCCGTTGCCGAGTTTGCCATCATGGTCGGTTTCCAGGCCAGACCGATGGAAATGTCCTCGCCCGCACGTGTAGCCAGCCCGTTGTGGCAGGCTACGCACCGGTCGGAGGTCTGGAAAGCCGGGACGCGGGACTTGACAGCCGACTGAGCGCTCCAGCCAGACACTGTCAGCGCCCCAGCGGCGATTATTGCGAGCAGGCAAAAAAACAATTTTTTTTGCATAGTATCACCACCCATCGCGCAGGCCTCCATCAAACCAGTCCCACATCAGATAGAAGAGGAGCTGGGCAGGTCTGGGTCCGTAGTCGTTTACGGGAAGCCGCAAACCGACGCTTGCCCGGATGTGCTGACGCCGACTTAAACTTACCTGGAACTGGGGCACGATATCCCAATTGATCCGCTCTCCGGAGGCCAGTTCGCGGTCGGCCAGCAGTTCGACCATGGGAGACCACAGCTGACCAAGTCCCTTGTCGGGGGCAAAACTCCTGCCTACGACGGTTCGCCAGAATACCGCCCGGTTGGCCTTGTCCGTGTCGACCGGCAGCTCGATTCCCGGCTGGAATTGGAGAAACATTTGTTTTGGCAGGATCTGACCGTAGCTGGCGAAGCCCTCGAACACCGTAACACCTTTGCCCATGTCGCGTTCCGCGTTCCCGGTAGCAAACACGGTTTCCCCGGCAAGGCTGAGGATCGATCCGGTGTGGAGATTGCTCAATAGCACATGTTTGTAGCCGGCAACAAGATCTCCCACGCCGGCTTGCCAGTCGTTTCCGCCGGCGTTCTGAAACTTGAACGGCATGACAACGTCGAGCTGCCCCCTCGGACCCAAACGCTTTTCGTAGACGACTCTACTGGTGATGGCGGCGTCTCCTTCCGTGTTGATCGCCATGTCCAGCACCATTTCATCTTCCGGGAAGGCTTTTTCCGTAACCAGGGCGCGCGGGAAATTCAATTCGCCCCGCGGCCATGCAGGTTCGCGGCAAAACGATCGAAGGTATTCCATTACCTTGGCGATCTGAGTGTCGGTGAGAGCCTCCCGAAATGAGGGCATGATTTCGGAGAAGCCCCTGCCAGGCCCGCCGTTGTTCAGGATAGCGCCCCAAAATACATCGGATTCACGCACCGTGGCACGGCACGTGGTGAAGTCGGGGAAGGTGCTCGGCGGTTCAAAGCCGCGCATGCTGTCCGGAGCGCCCCTGCCGTCGGCTCCATGGCAGGCCGCGCAGGCGGAACGGTAAATCTCCCTGCCCCCGGCAGGTTCGTCGGCTCTGCTCAGCGCCGGAAAAACTCCGGCGGTAATGGGAATATACAAAACAAGGAATACCCAGCGTTTCACGATAGAAATTCCTCCTGCGGGTTCAGCTCTAACCTATCAAAATTCCAATGATCGAGCCAACAACCAAATTCTGGCTGCTACGCTTCCCGGGCGCAAAGGGCGCTGTAATCCGTTCTGGTATGGATTGCCACCTTGGTGCTGGGTGGCCTGGATTCAATCGCCAGGCGGCTGTCTGTTGCGGTTACGGGTTGCCGTCTTGAGTAGGAAGAGGTTTGACCGCACGGGATTCCCCGAGGCTGGTGCAGTAAATCGCCGGATCGTCGGATATGGGGCACTGGGTTTCGCAGATCCCGCACCCGATGCATAGATCGAGATCCACAACGGGAACATCCTGGTAATCCCATGTGCCGTCCGGCATGAGCATTTCCGTCTCCGCCAGCCTGATTGCCTTGGGGGAAGTCGGGCATTTCTCCTCGCACACGGTGCAGGATTCGCCCAGGGCATAGGGGAGACAGCGGTTTTTGTTAATCCAGGCCGACCCGATTCTGACTTTGATCTTTTCCTTGATTTTGAGTTCCTTGATGGCTCCGGTCGGGCATACCTGAGTGCAAAGCGAGCAGTAATATTCACAGTAGCCGATTTTGGGAACAAGCACCGGCGTCCACAAACCTTCCGGACCGGCCTGGTTGGATGCGGGCTGGAGGGCATTGGTCGGGCAGACCTTCATGCATTCGCCGCACTTTACGCATGCGGCAAGAAATTGCGGTTCGGGCAGCGCCCCGGGAGGCCGGATCAGCTTTTCCGAGGGCCTTTTTGAAGCTGCCGAAATTCGAAAGAGCGGGATAATCGCCAAACCGAACACCGCAGAAAAAATCCATTTGCGGCGGGGGAAGTCGACGGGTTTTGTGTCGGCCCGGGTCCCCAGTATCGGGAATGTGATGGCCTGGGTGGGACATTGAGAGGCGCAGGAATAGCAATAAACGCACTCGCCCGGCTGCCATTCTTGATTGGGAAAGGGTGTGGCCTGAGTCTGGCAGTGAAGCGAACAGACCTTGCATTGGGTGCACTTTCCCTCATGGACCCTGACCTTTACCAGGTTCCATCGCGCAAGAAGAGCGAGCAGGGCGCCGGCGGGGCACAGATAACGGCACCAGAAACGCTCCCGGTGCAGATTCAGAAGGAGGACGGTCAGAAAAATCAGTCCGAGGACCAGGCCCTGGTGGAAGGTCTTGTTGATTGTAAGATTTTGCAGAATCCGGCTCAGGCCTTCACTGCTTGTATCCATCCCGATGCTCGGGAGAACAGATGCGGCCGCATCGCCCGTAACCGCGAATGCAGGCAGCACAACCGTGATAAATGAACGGTATAGGAAGGAGAGTGGATCCAGGTAGCCGGCAAGGTCCAACGCGAAAATGGATGCCACAAGCACCACAACCAGAATGGCATATTTCAACGGCAGAAGCCGGCTCCCCGGAAGCTTTGGCGTGTGCCACTTCATCTTTTTGGAGAGGAAAGAAAAGAACTGCAGCACAGCGCCCAAGGGACAGGCCCAGCCACAGACATAGCGGCCAAAGAGCAACGTCAAAGCGACGGGAACCAGCGCCCAAAGGAATACCTTCAAAAACTCTCTTGATGCAATGAGAGTGGTGAGGGCCAATAACGGATCGAAGTGAAAAAAGCGCTCGACCGGCCCGATGTAATCCTTCCCCGAAAAATGCGTTTCCAGCAGCAGGTACACAAACAGGCAGAAGAAAAGGAACTGGCTGAAAATCCGAAACAGTTGGAGCAACCTGTGAACAGTCGAGCGTTTCTTGGTCAAACAGGATCTCTCCCGGAATCGGAAATTGAAGCGGGCCGCTTTTCGGACTATAGCGCTTCAGATGATTTGTTTCGTCTGCGAAAATCCGCGTCTAGACCATTTCACCCCTGATCAATACGCTCAGATTCCTCTTCATAATCGGGAACTGGTCTTTTGATGCGACGGCCCGGAATTGCCGCAGTTTCCGCTGAAGGGATTTAAGCAGCGCATCGTCCGGCGCGCCCTTTAAAATCTTCCGCGTCTCCTCTTCAGAAACATCTTCCAGGTTGCCGGAAAGCTCGGCAATACCCTCATTGGCGGGGCAGGGAGCTTTGCATTGCATGCAGCCCATCAACGCGTGATGCATGCTCCCGAGAATGTAATTGGGAAATTCCCCCGGGTTCTCGTTGTAAAGCGTCAGGCATTTGTCGATATTGACGCTATAATTCCAACGGCTGATGCACCTTGTCGGGCACGTCCGCTCACAGGCATGGCAGTGGTTGCACTCATCCAGTATTTCCATGTTTGTCCAGTGATCTTCCGTGAATGGATGATCGGTCAGAAAAGCATAGAGCACATTGTAGCTTCCCATGCCATCCACAAAAACCAGGCCATTGCGGGCGTAGCGTCCAAGTCCGCTGCGCGCAGCCAGCAGCTTGAGCGGCATTTTGGAGGAAACATCCATAATGCGCCGGCCGGGAGTCTTGATGATGTCTTTCTGGATGATGCCCGCCAGTTTGTCGGAATTCAAATCGTCGTTGTAGTATTGGAACGGGACCATAATCCGGTAGGAATTCCCGTTCAGGCGGAAATTCGCATACATGTTTTTTGAATAGGCTGCAACGACAACAACGGATTTGGCATTTGGAAAATCGCCGGGCACCCTGAAATTCAAAGGAGCAATCTGATCGAGATACATTTTGTTGCTGCCAAGCTGTCTGTTATTCCGGGCGGCTTCGAATTCTTTCTGGAGCGCCGGGAAGCGGCCTGCAGGCAGGATCCGGTATTTATAGGAGGGTATTTGAGAGGGATCGATCGTTCGACGCGGACGCCTGGAACGGCGTCCCCGCCCTCCCCAATCCCCCCCGCCTCCTGGAAAATCCTGCGGCACAATTACCGCAGCGGCCATGGCCCGCTGCAACCATTCCCGGCGGCTCAGCCGCGACCCTTTGATGGCTGACTGCAAATCATTCGGTTTGAAATCATTGGGAACCAACGGATTGTCTCCTTTCTGTGCCTGAGCCTGTCGCTCCGGATCAGATTGCCATTAATAAAACGCCGGAACGGCATTGCCAATTCCTGCCGGTCCATATTCCAAAACAATATTCACTTAATACGATCAAGGACGTTAATGTTTCAAATCTGTTTGGGTGGGGGTGGTGGATCTGTGACGAATGCTATTCAGAAGAATGAAGGTTTCCTATTGCGGCGAAAGTGCCTTTGTGCGCTTTGCGAAGGGGATATCAGCTTCAGATTCGCTCGAATCGGCATTTTTTAAAAAATGAAGGCTGCAATTAGAGTTGCGACCGATGGAGCCCCGTTCGGAACCTTGCTTTGACATAAAGGATTTCCGAATTGCCCGCCGTCTTGACAGGCGGCCCCCACGCTTGGACACCACTGCTTACAAAAAATTGAACATTGCGCTTTATCCGGGTACCCCAGGCCAGCTCATATTGAAACGGCATAACTATGAGGTTCACAGGAAACAGCTGGCCATTGTGAGTGTGGCCGGAGAATTGAAGGTCGACGCGGCTGCGGCTGACGTTCTCAAGGTCTGTCGGACTATGGTCAAACAGGATGATGGGCAGATCAGCGGGAGCGTTTTTCAGAAGGTCTCCGATCGGTTTCCTTTTTGACAATCGCCCATTTTTTCGGCCGGCCAGGTAAAATGCCTTGTCGATCATCTCGACGCGATCTTCCAGAAGCTTCATCCCGGACTTTGCAAAGAAATCATGGGGGCTGCTGCCATGGCTTTCATGATTACCCGGAACGGCGTAAACGCCATACTTCGCTTTGAGTTTAAAGAACTGAACCTCAAACTTGCCCGGATTTTCATTGCCGTGACCCTCCAGGATGTCGCCTCCTATGAGAATGATGTCCGGTTGCAGTGCATTGACCTTCGCGACAAATCTTTCCAGGAGGCGATCATTCGTGAGTTGGCCCAGATGGAAATCCGATGCAAAAACTATCTTCAGTTCGCTCAGGCCTGACGATTTTTGAGGGAGATCAACGAAATATTCCCTTACTTGAAGCCGAGTATTGTTCAGTACTCCCGCAAACACTATCAAGGCAGGGAGGAGGAGATAACAGGCAAGGCACACGGATCGAAACCCCACATTGGATGTCGTCGCTTTGCTTAGCAGCCTAACGCTGCGAGCCAGCGCAATCACGGTTTCGAATGCCGCCACCGACAAGGTTAGATACAGCAGGTAGGGGAGACAGAGATATCCCAGGAGGACGGGATAGCGCGCCCAACGGCTTATGTCTCTATGAGAGAGCACTTCGGCAATTGGATAACCGAGACACAGCAGAATACAGAAGAATACAAAAATGGTTTTGAGGCCGGGCCTTGGGATAAGGTTGCGGACGCGAAAGCAGGAATAAATGATCAGTGGAGAAAACAGAATCAACTCGGTTATCAGGAACATTCCCATCCTTTCGCCTGGAAGCGGCCACCATGGACCCTCGCGCCGGTATCTGTAAGACCCCATGAATACGATTGAGAAAGGCTCGCAGCCCAAAATGGTATCAGGCCGAGCATCGGCCTCAGTCTCCACAAAATGGTGTTGACGGCCAGAAAAACTATTATAGATGCGACGCGGGTTCTCGGAAATATCGAAGCCGACATCCGCCTCCGGATCGTTTCCCTCCTTGCGCACTGTCGGGCCGTGCAGTGCTCTGCCCTTACCCGATTTTGCGGTTCCCTGGCAAATACGAAGGATTTTAAAAATGTTGCCCAAAAACAACAGCAGATCCTGGATATGCCAAAAAGACTCAGACTTTCGGGCCGATGCCCGGCTGATCGGGGAAATGTAACATCCGGGCTCGATTGCGTATTGTGAACCCAGGAATTGCAGGCGAGGATTATCTAAGCGATCAACGGCAATTATTTAGCAGCAGGGCTGAGGGAGTTATGAAATTTAGGCTGAGAAAATCAGGTTTGGTGGTGCTCGTAGTTGTTAGCATGATATTGATGGCAGGTATACAGGTTTATGCCCATAAACATGGGGAATTCGAGCGCTATTCCGAGAAGGGCTATGCACAGGCCGGGCGGGAAGACCATGGAGGCGAAGCTACCGGCGTGATTGCGGCCTGGCTTTTTGGCATTGCCAATTTTCCGGTTGCGCTAAGCATTCTTTTGAAAGCTGGTGGAAAAGCAATCCCGCGGACCTCAACACTCAAAAAGGGCATTGCCCAGGCGAACAGTCGGCAAAAGCGGTATCTCATGAGGCTGCATTATTGGCTGAATCCTATTGCCGCTGCGGTGGCAATTTTGCATTTCGCATCGGCCGAATGCAGGTCAACTTTCATTCCGGAATTGGGATTAGGCATGATGCTTCTGATTATCGTGATTGGACTCATGATGACCTTCAGGATGTCGCCTGCGCCCGTTAGAAGAGCTTTTTTCAAAGTGCACACAAGCCCTGTTTCACTGGTGGCTGCCATATCAATCCTGATGATCGGTCATTCACTGATTCGCTGAGTGCCAGGCTGGTGTCCAGCTTTATACCTTTTCTCTCCGACTGCTTCTTGAAGACAGCCCTGAGAACCAGCATACTGCTAACCCTCAGGATTCCGTAGGAGAACCCCAATTTGGGGTATTCCGGAAACCAGCTTTTAATTTTTCCCCCGGAAGTCGTGGAGCTGCATATGTCGACTGCACCTGCCCCGAAAGCGCCCTTGCACGGCCTGGAAACAAAATCGCCAACCCGTCGCGTCATCCTGTTGTCTATCGTCGCGTCGATCGTGACGATGGCGATGAAAATCGGGGCCTATGCCTTTACGGGTTCCGTGAGTCTTTTATCCGATGCGCTGGAATCATCCGTCAACCTGGTAGCGGCGCTGGTTGCTTTCCTTGCACTGACGATTGCCGACCGGCCTGCGGACCGGTCTCACGCCTTTGGCCACGACAAGGCTGAATATTTTTCCAGCGGTGTCGAGGGCGCATTGATCCTCGTTGCAGCGGTTCTGATTATTTATACGGCCGTGGAACGGTTCCTGCATCCCGCGCCGCTCACGGATCTGGGTTTGGGACTGGCCATCGCGCTGGCGGCATCCGGCATCAACTTCGGCGTGTCACGGTTCATGCTGCGAATGGCCAAACGCCACGACAGCATTGCGCTCGAAGCGGACGCACACCATCTGATGACCGATGTCTGGACATCGGTCGGTGTTGTGGCAGCACTCGCAGTTGTTGCGTTCACCCCTCCCCAATGGACCATCCTGGACCCGATTATGGCAGTGGTTGTGGGCCTGAATATCATCCGGACCGGCGTGAGTCTGATTCGGCGTTCCATGGCTGGCCTCATGGATATCAGCCTCCCCGCGGATGAAATTCAGCAGATCGAGGAAGCGGTCCGCGCATCCCTGGATCCCGGCACTGCGTATCATAGTCTCAGAACTCGAAAATCAGGTTCGCGGCGGTTTGTGGAGCTTCATGTGACCGCTCCTGGGGATATCTCCATCACGGAAGGCCATGATCGATGCAATCGTATCGAGGCCGCAATTGAAAGCCGGCTGCCGAAGGTCTCGGTTTCGACTCACCTCGAGCCGGATCCGACATGATGGCGCCTGTCATTGAGGATGGGAATTACATTTTGCCGGCTGGATCCTAACATTGGGTCGTGTTTCAGTTGCGTGTCGGTCGCCAGCTTTTGGGGCATATAAACCATCTGCGAATTGCGCAAATTTTCAGCCGCCGGCTCGTGAATTCGTCAGATCTGGAGCCAAATCTGTGGCCGCCCCGAAACTTGCTCATCACCTGGCCAATTCAAATATTTAATCCTGAGTTTGAGAATGGAGCGCCTGGTATTCCTTGCTCCAATCCTTCATAGCCTGCTCCATTTCGCGGGCACGCTCCTTGACCCGCGCAGCATCGGGATTGGCCTGCTCCATTTCGGAATTCATTCGCTGAAACTCGGAACGGGTCGCTTGCTGCAAACGGTTCATGTTTTGAATTTGTTCCCTGATAGCCTGCTGCTGGTTCGGGTCCAATCCATTCATCAGGCGTTCGTGCTCCTGTTCCATCGCCTGGAGTTGAGTGCGTATCTGGTCGCGCTGGCGCCGTGCCTCATCCGCGTTGAACTTTTTGTCGGATGTTTGTGCCATCTTGCGAACCTGTTTGCGGACCTCGTCGGCCTGCTTGCTGCACGTACGTTATCTGATCGCGCTGTTGCTTGGTGGCATGGATACGTTTTTGGTCCATGTCTCCGTGCCCGGATTGCGTATTCCCCTGGCCGCCCTGTTGCTGACCTTGCCCCTGGCTTTGTACCTGCCCGGACCCCTGGCCTTGACCGGATCCCTGGCCTTGGCCCTGTCCGCCGCCCCCGCCGCGTCCTTGCGCAAATGCCGTGGCTGCCGCAAATATCGCAATTGAAATGAGAACCAATGCCTTTTTCATCATGATATCCCCTCCTGATGGTTTCATGTGCTCTTTGGATAAGCGAATGTCTACATAATCTTTCGATGTACCGTAGACCCTTTTTGTTTCACCTTTATTGCCCTGATTAATCGCGGCCGGATTCCCATGTGCTGGTTCTGAGTGCCCTCTTACAAAGGATCTTCTGATATGGCTGAGCATTCGGGCGGATTGCAAAGTCGCTTGAAAATGCATCTGCGGCTTCTGTGCTGATTGCGAATCGGCTTTGCCTGTCCTCTACGGTTCATGCAAAAAGGGCTGTATTCGCCGAAACGCGGTTCGACTTATGCAGCTTCGGCAATAAATCAGAGGAGACCATTGAATCAGAATCGCCGGTCTCCTCCAGTGGGCCTCTTTATGGACCTACCTGGCCTTGCTTCCGCAGTAGCAATTGCATACATCGCATTCCGTAGTTTCGATGCAGTTACAAAGGCAAGCCTGTCCGTTCTCATCAGTGGCGGAAAGAGTCACAGTCTTGTTCCCGGCCTTAGTCCCGGTCTTTGGCATATTGGGATGCCAAGTATAGGTGGTATTGTCTTTTGTTATGCTAAATGCAATATTCTTCGAAGTCCCATTAGGGAACGCAACCAGATAGGCTTTGACCGTCACCGTATCACCCAGGTAGAGATCGATGCCAGCCGCTGTCAAATCAGTGAATGGTATATGATAGAAAATAAAGATTATCTCTTCATCGGCGACATCGATTGAAGCCGTGCCAATCCTTTCGATAGTCCCGGTTACTGCAATTTCGGCTGCCCACGCAGCCTGGACGGCGGCGAAGGTGAGAACGACTGCCGCAAGCGCAATGATGGTCTTCATGGATCTTTTCATATCATTCCTCCTGAATTGTAGGTTTTTCCTCTGTTGTGCAACTCATGTAGCCGCCAAATAACATGCATATATGCTTTTTACGACCTTATGTCCGGTACTTGCACTCCTCAAAATTTTGTTTTCGCTACGAAAGATGCAAGAAACATGCCAGCGGGAAATCTGGCATTAACTCATCGCCCAAACTGACATTTGGCTAAGGTTTAAGCAGGCCCTAAGCAGAATCCGTGATGCAAATCACGGGAAATACACTCTGATATAGGAACGGGAGCCCGCCGGCAGCAGTCCGTAAGGCGGGTCAAGCGCAAATATTGCAGGTTCTGTGGGCATCAGGTGCAAATTCTGCATCTGATTTATGCCTGCCGTTCTGCGTCTCTTGCCTGTCACCGTGCGCGGCGGTGGTTAGAGTGTGTCATGAAATCAGGATCCGACAGCCAACGCATAAGCGAAGGCATCGACCAATTCTGATCTCATCAACTGGCACGCGTCTTGCATCATATTGAATTGTGACGAGGTGAGTCGTGAACAATTCGGGAAAAATTTGATGCTGTTCATTTTTGCTGCTCCTGCCGTGATTTTTACTCTCCCCTGTTCTCGAATTTTTCTCTTGGTGTGACAGGCACCACATTTTTGTGTGCGGCTTGAAGATTCCCTGCGGCACTGGACGCCCCGCCCTTTTTGGGAAATCGGGCGGGAATCAAATGAACAACTTCAGGAGGAATCATTATGGCGCGCGAAATTCACGCACCAGCGAAGCAGCGACTGGAAAAGCCTTCACGTCGCGAATTTCTTCAGTTGTGCACAAGCGTGGCAACGGCCATAGGTCTCGGTCCTGCCTTCGGCGGCAGGGTGTACGCGGCGCTCGCCGACGGAACCCGTCCGCCTGTGATCTGGCTTCATTTCGGCGAGTGTACCGGTTGCTCGGAAGCGCTTCTGCGATCCACGGAACCGCCGCTTGACAACCTCATTTTTAACAGCATCTCATTGGAATACCACGAGACCATTATGGCTGCCGCGGGAACACAAGCTAAAACAGTGCTTGCGGATGCCGTGGCCCGGTATTCGGGCCAGTTTTTCTGTGTGGTGGAAGGCTCGATACCAACACTCAATAGGGGCACCTATGGTTTTGTGGCAGGCGAGACAATGCTCAGTATCGCCCAAAGGATCTGCCCCCAGGCGGCGGGCATCATCGCCGCCGGCACATGCAGCTGCTATGGAGGAGTGGCAGCTGCCGCTCCCAACCCGACGGGGGCCAAGGGAGTGAAAGACGCCCTCGGGGGCCGTTTGACAGTACCGGTCATCAATATTCCTGGATGCCCACCGAACCCCGTCAGCCTTGTGGGCACGATCGCCAACTACCTTCTGCTGGGCAAGATGCCACCGCTCGATTCTTTCGGACGGCCGCTGTTCGCCTACGGCAAGCGGGTGCATGAGCAGTGCCCATACCGCGACGAGGACGACCGCTGCCTTGAGGATATGGGTTGCAGAGGCAAGCAGACCTACAACAATTGCCCGAACGTCAAATTCAACGAGGGCGCGAGCTGGTGTGTCCAAGCCGGGCATCCCTGCATCGGGTGCAGCGAACCCAACTTCTGGGACCGCATGTCGCCTTTCTATGTCGAGCGGGACGGAGACGGACCTGGAGGAGATGATGACTGACAGGACCATGGATGTTCACGCTTCGACAGCGGCAGCCCGACTGCCGGGAGATGCAAACCAGCCGGATCATAGCCTTGAGCCGGAGAACCTTGGAACCAGCTTAGTGCGTTTGAATAAAGGAGCATAAACAATGGCCAAAAAACCCGGACCACCGCCGCCCCCGCAGCCATCCGCAAACCGGATCGTCATCGATCCCATCACACGGATCGAGGGCCACCTTCGTATCGAGGTGGAAGTCTCCAACGGATTGGTAACCAACGCCTGGAGCAGCGGCACGCTTTTCCGCGGAATGGAAATCATCCTTAAGGGACGAAGACCCGAAGATGCCTGGCTTTTTACGCAGAGGCTCTGCGGAGTCTGCACCTACGTCCACGGATCAACCTCCGTGCGCTGCGTGGAGGATGCCCTGAACCTGGATATCCCCGACAATGCCCGAATTGTTCGCAACCTGATGATGGGCACCCAGTTCCTGCATGATCACATTGTGCACTTTTATCACCTTCACGCGCTTGATTGGGTCGATGTGGTAAGCGCATTGGGAGCCGATCCTGCTCAAACGGCTGCGCTTACAGGCACAGCCACAAAATTGGATATAGACTACTTTTCCGGCGTCAAAGCTCAGCTCGAAACGCTGGTCAATAGCGGGCAACTGGGGCCGTTTGCCGGAGGCTACTGGGGTCATCCCGCGTATGCCCTGTCGCCTGAAGAAAACCTCCTGATGGTGGCACATTACCTCCAGGCCCTGCACCAGCAGGTGCGGACGGCCAGGATGCATGCCATTTTCGGCGGCAAGAACCCGCATCCGCAGAGCCTCATTGTAGGCGGGGTCACCTGCCGCGATGACATTACTTCGGCCCGCATTGCCGAGTTCAGGGCCATCCTGGACGAAACAAAAAACTTTGTGGATACAATCTATCTTCCCGATGTGGCGTTGCTGGCGAAAAGATATGGGTTTAAATGGGCGGAGATTGGCGGAAGCTCCAATTTCCTGACTTTTGGAGAGTTTCCCGAGGGACGATCGGAGCCAGACTCGGCCTTTTTTCCAGCAGGCGCGATCATCGGCGGGGGAGGCATCGAAGGCATCGACATTTCCGAAATTAGCGAGCATGTGAGTCACAGCTGGTATGCTGGGACCACAGCGCTCAATCCCTCGGAAGGTATAACCGAACCCCGCTATACCAGCCTGAGCACGAGCGATCGGTACAGCTGGTTGAAGGCGCCGCGCTACCACGATCAACCCATGGAGGTTGGGCCGTTGGCGCGCATGCTTATGGCGGTGCGGAGCGGTCAAACCGAAGCCAGGAATGCAGTCCAAAAATTTGCGGACCAGTCCGGTGTAAGCAACCTCAATTCAGTTCTCGGACGAACCGCCGCGCGCGCATTGGAAACGCAGATTATCGCCGATCGCATGTATCAGTGGACCGAGCAGCTGAACACAGCGGGAAGCACGCGCGTGAGGTGGGCCATGCCGGCGCAGGCGGCTGGGGTTGGGCTGAATGAGGCGCCCCGTGGAGCGCTGGGCCACTGGATTGATATTCAGAACGGGCAGATTGCCAACTACCAGATGGTTGTGCCTTCAACCTGGAATTTCGGCCCGCGCTGCGCCAATCAGCTGCCGGGACCTGTGGAAAGCGCCCTGGTCGGCACTCCGGTCGCCGATCCCGCGCGACCTTTGGAGGTCCTGCGCACGGTTCATTCGTTTGATCCCTGCATCGCATGCGCGGTGCACGCGATTGACACTCGTTGCGGCAGGACCGTGAAAGTCTGGGCTCGCTAGGGAGTTTACAGCAGATGGAAAACGCCGGTTGTTCGACCGAGAAAATCCTGATCCTTGGTATCGGGAACCTGCTACTTACGGACGACGGAGCCGGTGTCCATGCGCTTAAGCAGCTGGCGGAATACTATGAGTTTTCAGACAACGTCACGCTGATGGACGGAGGGACCAGCGGAATCCACTTGCTGGACGCGATCATGGCTGCCGACCGGCTCGTCGTCTTCGACGCCGTTCAGGCCGGCAGCCGGCCTGGAACCGTGCACCGGCTGACGCCCGATGACCTGCAAAATACCCTTGTGGGCAAAGGCTCGTTGCACGACATGGGAATCCTTGAAGCGCTCACTTGCGCGGGGTTGCTTGGACGGATGCCCGATTCTGTTATCATTGGAATTGAGCCGGAAAACCTGACCGACTGGAGCACTTTTCTCAGCAACTCAGTCAAGGCCGGACTTGAGCCCATGGTGGAAGCAGCGCTGGCGGAAATCCGACGCTTCGGGGGAGGCTGCTTCCCCCGCCTGAACAAAACTTCGAATAGAGCACTGATTTAGCAAAAATCTTCTCAGGAGTATAGGCCAAAACCCAGAGCAGAATCGGGCATCAGGCGCAATATGGCGATTGATGCGAAGTATGAGAAATTCCAAATAACCGATGGATTCGGTCCGGCTGATCCTTACCGGACGATGTTGATTCCCGCCAGCGAGGGAAACCCGCGCTTTATCCCATGCCCTCCGCCCGGGCATACACCGTAAAGGGCACAGTGTCGTGGTGGCCCATTTGCGAATAGAGCGGATGTCCCATGGGACTGGCATGTAGGATCGTGCGGCTAAGCCCGGTCGCCCTGGCCGCGTCATCCAGCGAGCGGCGAATCACCGCCTCCGCACACCCGAGACGGCGAAACTCGTGGGCGGTGGCGACCAGTGCCACATATAAACGGCCGTTCAAAGGCACTGTCACGGCGCAGGCTGTAGGGCGCTCATCCAGGTGCCCGATAACGCCAAACGCTTCGCGGTCCCAGATGCCGACGCGTTCGTTGTAGTCGAGACCCCATTCCGGAGGGACTTCGTGGGCAATAGCGTTCAACACGAAGACAATGCGGCGGGATTCAGAATCGGTAACCGCACGGTAGCGCATTGGCGGCAACGGACGCAGCGGCGGTTTCAAAGCATGGGCAGCTATGCCCATCACTGTGAGGCCCGCTGCATAGCCGAAGCACGCAAATACTTCTGCCACTTTTGCCCGTAACGGTTCAACCAGATTGTCGGCCATAAAAAAGACTCCGCTGCATCCCCGGGCAACCAGGAATTTGTGTGCCGTCTCTGTCCTGTTCGCCAAATCCGGAACGGACTCAACCGGACCGGTAAATACCGCTATATTGCCCATAGGCCACAAGGTTCGGCAGCAGGCGACGATCAATCCCGGCTCCCGTATAATTTCGCCTCCGAGGGCGGGCTTGGGGGCGGTCGAACAGAACCTAATCCATTGATCCAGTGATTCGCTGACTTCATCGAATTAGGGTGTGTTTGCGGGGGTCCTATGCTTTTTACTTTGGGCGCCCGAAAACAAAGCCTATCGGGCAAAATTGTCAGGTGACACATTCCGCATCAACAGATAAGATCGCCATGTGCGGTACAGGATGCGGTTATGGGTAATTGGGACACAGGCCGTTACGGTGCATCAAGCACAAACTGAACTGTCGGGTAATGCTGACAAAAACCTGGATGACCGCCGGCTCTCCCGTTGGCGGCCAACCTTTATGAGAGATTCCTTCAGCGAATGTCAGCGCTCACCACTTCATTCGGCGGGTACCTTATTATGGATTTGCGCGGTGTTTACCTCGATGCTCAGACTGCAGCGGCTGCCCTGAGCGGACGCCCGCCCCTGTGCGGCCCGCGCATTCTGCAGCTGAATGTGTGCGAAGACTGCAACCTCGAGTGCATCATGTGCAACCGGGCATGCTTCGGCAAAACAGGCTGCATGAGTTTCGAGACTGCCGCATCGGTACTGGATCAACTCGTTCCTCTTGGATTGCAGGAGGTATTTTTCCACGGCGGGGGCGAGCCTTTCCTCAATCCGATGCTGCCGGACATGGTCTCGTACGCCCATTCCCGGCATCCTCACCTGCGCAAGGCTGTGGTTACCAATGGGACCGCCATCGACAGTGCGGCGGCCGCCTTGCTGCGCGAATGCCGCGTCAAGGTGCGCTTCAGCGTGCACGCGGGTTCAGACGAAACCTGGCGCGCGGTGCACCCGACTCTGGGAAAGGAGCTCTTCCCGCGCTTGCGCCGGAACCTGGCAGCTCTTGCCCCGGGCCGGCCCGATCTCACCGAAATATTGTTCGTGCTGTTTAAAACCAATTGGCGAAGCTGGCGCGCGATGATTGACTTCGCGCAGGAATACGCGCCGCTTTCGGTGTTGCTGCGCCCGATGCGGCTTTACCCGAGCACCGACGGACTGCCCATGAACGGGCATCTGCAGCTCGACGAGCAGGAATTTGCCGCACTCGATGGTGAGCTCAAGGAGTTTTTGGCCGGTTACCGCGGCCCGCTGTCGATCAACGCGGCGGGTTTCGAGCACAGCCTGTTCGACCGGGAATTGGGGCGGCCGTCGACGTGGGACTTTTACCGTAGCCGGTCCTGCTACATCGGGTATGTTTTGATGGTCGTGCTCACCGATGGCACCGTCCTGCCCTGCCTCGAGGAATCCTTCGACGAACCGCTCGGCAGCGTGAATACGCAGCTATTGCGCGACATCTGGTGGAGCCCGTCCTACCAGCGTTTTCGCGACCGGCAACGCCAGGCCAGGCGCCTGTTGCGGGCCAAAACCGATTGCCTGTCCTGGTGCCAGCACCTGGGCATCAACCGCAAACTGAACCGGCTCTCTCCGCGAACATGGCTGTCCGGGCAGCTGAAATTATGAACTTGTGGCTCCGTCATCGGCTTCTCGAGTGGGTATTGCGGCTGCGGATCCCGCCCTTCGCATGGGTGTATTCAGCGGTTTATCGTCTGGCCCGCCTTCTTGTGGTGCTGTGTCTTCGCCGCCGCCCGGGTCTTGTGGCCATTTATTTGTCCGGTTCTTCCGCAGCAGGGAAGGCAAATTTCGGGCTCAGCGACATCGATTTCAAGATCCTCCTTGCCGGGGCGCGCGACGCCCGGGAAATTCAGGTCATTCGCAGGCGTTTTCTATGGCTGCGCCGCTGCTTTCCCATGCTTGGACCGCCCGACGAAAAGGGCATCTATTTTCTTAAAGACCTTGCGGACGAATACCGGACCTATCCGCTTGTCCGCCTGCTGTTCGATCCCCGTTTCTACGGGCATCGCCTGCTGTGGGGAGAGGATTGGCTGCGGCAGCGGCAGTTCCCGCTGCTGGGCAGGAATGATCTGAAACAGGCATTGCCCTGGCGGCTCAAAGAATGGAATGAAAAGATCCTCATGCTGCTCGATGCCGAATCCTTCGCGCCGCCTCAGCGCCGGTATCTGATTTGGAAAGCGCTGGCCGACGTGGGGCGCCTGCTCTCGCTCATACAGGATCCATCTTCAATCGAGCCGCTCAATCGTGCGGAGGCGGTGTGGTTCCTGACGAAGATGCTGCCGGAAACCTTGCGCCCATCGATCGTCGCCCTGCAGGGGGAGCATGCCTCTCACTTCCTCGCCGACAAAATGAGCGGCGCTCAGCGCTTTGATCTTTGGCGCGGGGTCTTACGGTCCGTCGCCGGTCAACTCGATGAGGAAGCGGCGGCCTCGCCCCTGACGGTGGTTGCTCATGGGGAGCCCCGTGTGAAGGATTGCGATGCTCGACTGCAAGCGTTGCGGGATATTGCGCCGGCCGATGCCCGCTGCACGCTTGCCGATTTATTCTTCGTGCCATCCAATCCGCTGGACGTGGACGGCTACGGCTCTTTCGCGCGCATCATCCGGGTTCCGCGGGCTTTGCTGGCTGAAGAGTATGGCGCGCTCAAGCGCGCCTTTCGGGGAGGCGTACTTGGCAGTGAGCCCGTTTTTGTGATTGAGAGCGGCTGGTTGGGCCATTGCGTGTGGAGTCCGGCGCTGGATCCCTACCTCGTCACGACGACCAGCGCCGATGGACTACTGCCATTCGTGTGCGCAGCGGACCAGGGCGATCCGGGATACCCGGCAGGAGGCGCCTTCCTGGCACGCCTGCGGGAGCGTCTCAGCCTGTCAATGGCTCAATTACCTTCCGTTATCGACAGCCCTCGAATTCCTCGCCTGGGCCGCGAGCGGCTACTGCGTTTCTTCTTTGCCAATCTGCGCACGGTTTATCTTACAGTTGAGATTTCGCGAAAGGCAGAACCGCTCTGCATCCTGCATCTTCCCGGGGGGCCGGAATCGCTCATTAATCTGCTCGTTGAGCGCGGATTGGGAGATCCGGTTGCCTCCTTCCTGCGCCGCCAGGCCCAAGCACTGCGCGGCGCGGCAGTTCCCGTAGCCTGGCCGTCGCTCAGACATTTGCTTGCTGAGAGCCTGGAAGTGGCGGCACACCGCCGCAGCTGGCAGGATATTGCCCTGCTTCCGCAAAAGCAGCTCGAAATCTCGCTGATTCTGGTCACGCGAAACCGGGCCCAACTGCTCGAACGGTGCCTGAACTCCGTGCGGGCCCAGTCGCGTCCGCCGGATGAACTGGTGGTCGTGGACAACGGCTCCACCGACCACACGGCCGAGGTTGTGCGCCGTTTCCGGCCTTCCTATCCCGTTCGCTATATTGAAGAGCCGAGAACGGGCGTGGGGTGCGCGCGGGCGGCCGGCTGTGCCGTTGCCGCCGGCGACATCCTGGCCTTCGTCGACGACGATGCCATCGCCGAACCGGACTGGCTGGCTGCCCTGGAAGAAACCTTTTTTCTCGATCCCCGCGTCGGGATTGTGGGCGGGCGCATCGACGCCCTGGCCGGCGGTCGAGCCGACTGGGTATCACGGGCCTTCGGCCGGTTTGGAGAAGCATAGGCATGCTGATTCCCATTCTCGACGACTACTACGAAAAGGGATACTTACTCCGTCCGGATCTGCCCGCTCTGACGCCCTTCTTTCCAAACTGCAACCTTGCTGTGAGGCGCAGCGCTCTTGATGCGGCCGGCGGCTACGATGCCGCCTTGACCGCCGGCGAGGACGCGGACCTGTGCCGCCGGGTCGCCGGCGCAGGGTGGGAACTGGTTTACCAGCCGGACGCCGTGGTCCGGCATGAGCCGCGCCGGACCCTGTGGGAATTGGCGTGCCAGTGGTGGCGCTATGGTTATGCCGGCGCCGCCCACTTCCAGAAAGCGCGCAGGAGCCGCCTTGAAGTCTACTGGACGCTCGCGGCCTGGCCGCGCATCCATGGCCACCACAGGCTCCTGGCATGGCGGCGATCCCCGGTCGCCGGCATTGTGTTTGTGACCTATTTCCCGCTGCTATTTGCGATCCTGCTGGGAGCCGGCGTTGCAGCGTTGGCCGGCTCGAAGACTCTGGCCGTGGCGCTTGCATGCGCCTGCGGTCTCGGCTTTGGCCTGATAGTCATTCGTCGCACGCCGGGGCAGAAGGCGCGCGCCCGGTTGGGTCATGCCGCTTTGATCCTGCTGGTGAACTCAGCCTGCACCCTCGGCTGCCTGGCAAGCACTCTGCGCCGCGGCAAGCTCTTCCTCTATCCGGGAATCTGAAATCAGGGAAGCTGCGAGAAATGCAAATGAGTGATCAGCGTTTTTCAGCGGCTTTTTCAGCGTATGTCGGCGTTCAATGAGGGCTATGACTGCTGCCGCAGCAGGAATTCGCTCAGGCACTTGTAGTTTTTGTCGATGTCACGGCCGATTACAAAACGATAGACACGGGTATGTTTGAGCAGGATCAGGTTGTTGTATGCGCGGGAGAATAGAAGCCCGAGGTGTTGCATCGATTCCCCCAAACTTTTCTGGAAGATAAATTCCAGCCCCTGGTAAAGCCCGATGCCGACGATGGAGTTGGCAAATGCGTGACGCAAGGCGGCCCTTTTGGAAACGGGCTCGATATAAGCGCGGCGGCCGGTGGACCGCGCCCCCAGCAGCAGGGAGGCCGCGGGAACAGGCTGCCGCGAGATCTGGTCGCCGAAGAAGAGAACGTCGATATTGATCTTGGGGCTGAACTCGATCCGCCTGTCCAGGCGCGTAAACCGAGGATCAATATCGGGAGGAAGGCTCTGCGGATGGACGCCAATGCGCAAAGGGAAAGGAAGCAGGCATCCGTCAGGCCGCAGCAAGGGGGAATCTTCAGAAATCAGGCGGAACTGGTTGTTGTTGCGGAGGAGGGAAATGGCCATGGTGGACTTGCCTCCGCCGCTGGGAAGAAGAATGACAGTCCCTTTGCCTCCGGATTCAATCCCGAGACCGTGTATTCGATGCAGCCGATTGCGCTCCAAAGCCTCCGATACCCGCGAAAGAATGGTCAGATAAGCAATCTCGTGGGCCAGTTCCACATCGTCGGAAATGATCCGGCTGTGGTTGGCCTTCCGGTCATAGATATTGAGTGCCTGGCCGAAATAATCGATGTAGGTCAAATGGCCGTTGCTGAAGCAGATATTGCGGGGTGTGGCAAAAGAGCAGGTCAACTCCGGCAGAGAATCGTAATCCGGACGCGATTTGGCAAAGCTCAGGCGGAACGGCGAGCCGGCCGCCGGCGCCAGGAAGTAGGAAAAATCATGCTCGACGGCGCGCTGAAACTCTTCCTCCGGGCTTTCCACCCGAACGCCGACGCCGTAAAAGCTAAACTCACTGAGCGCCATGAACCACCAGCTTTTTGCCTGACTGCCGCGCAAAAGAAGGAAGACTTGCGATTTCCCGGACGCTAATCGCGTCATTACCTTGGTAAACCCCCGGCTCTGCCGGGGGACTCAAAGAGTTTGACAGCTCCGTGTTTTGAAACGCTGAGAAACGCTGATAAAAGCGCTGACAAACGCCGATTTGTTCGGCGAGGGTCGGCGAGCAAAAGCCGATGAGGCGCTTCCGATGGAGTTTTCTGCGGCGGCACTGTGGCAAACGCCCGGTTTCTCATACCCTTCATCTTCTTGCCGCACGGCGCTTGCCACAGTGCCGCCGCAGAAAACTGTCCAGCGCGGAGCGCTGGCCCCTGCGGGGATCGGAAGCGCCTCATCGGCTTTTGCCCGCGTAAGTCAGCGTTCAAGACCGGCGTAACTCCTCCAACCGCCTTGGGCGGTTCAAATCTTTCAAGCCTCCGGCTTTGCCGGAGGTACCTGACTCGTTAAATCCGGGTCGTTTACATCCGCTTAGCCGTTCCTTTTTACGAAATCCTCCATGAAGGAGACCAGGGTCTCCACATTCGCCACCGTGACAGCGTTGTAAGTGGAAACGCGGATGCCGCCGATATCGCGGTAGCCCTTGAGACCCACCATGCCGTGCTTTTTGGATTCGCTGACAAAAGCGTTGGTCAATTCCTCGGTGGGAAGGAAGAAATCCACGTTCATGACGGAACGGTCGCTCTTATCCGTGATGAAGCCGCGATAGAAGCCCGCATGCCTGTCAATGCAGCCGTAAAGCATATCCGCCTTTTTCAGGTTGGCCTGCTCCAGCACCTTCAGTCCGCCCAGGCTCTTGTTGTAGGCCAGCACGTTGCGCAGAATGTAGATGCCCAGCGTGGGAGGGGTGTTGTACAGGCTGTTCTTTTCGGCGTGTATCTTGAAGCGGAGATAGCTGGGCAGATCCTGAGCTTCGCATTTTTCCAAAAAATCGTCGCGGATGATCACCAGCGTAACGCCGCTGGGGCCGAGATTCTTCTGGGCGCCGGCATAAATTAGCCCGAAAGGTTTCACATCAAAAGGACGCCACATAATGTCGGACGACATGTCCGAGATATACGGGACTTCGCCGGCTTGCGGGAATTCCTTGAACTGGCTCCCTTCCACCGTGTTGTTCGACGTAAAGTGCAGGAACGAACTGTCCGGACCGATCCTGATTTCGGCATTTTTCGGCAGCCGGGAGTATTTCTCCTCTTTGGTGCTGGCCGCGATCCTCGCATTGTCGCCGGCCACGAGTTTGGCTTCCTTGTAGGCTTTTTCGGCCCAGCTTCCGGCAAGAATGTAATCGGCCTTCTTCCCTCCGCGCAGCAGGTTGAGCGGGATCATTCCGAACGTCAGGTGGGCGCCGCCCTGAAGCAGCAGGATCTGGTAGTTGGAAGGAATGTCCAGCAGTTCGCGGACCAGGGCGATGGCTTCGTTGTGAACGGCGTCATATTCTTTGGACCGGTGGCTGATTTCCATCACCGACATGCCGGTTCCGGCAAAATCCAAGAGCTCTTCCTGGGCGCGCTGCAAGGCCGGCAGCGGCAGTCCCGCCGGCCCGGCATAGAAATTGATAACCCGATTCGTCATAAACGTTCTCCTGATGCGTGTGATTGAAGCGGATGCGGGTTTCACCCCGCATCCGCCGAGGGCGTGGGGAAAATTGGCGTATCCTGCTTTGCCTAGAGTCTCAGCATGGATGCTCTCAGCACGCCCTCCACTTGGCGCAGCTGGCTCATAACGGTGTCGCTCACTTCTCCATCCACGCTGACAAACGACACGGCCTTCTCGCCTCTCTTGTTCCGGCTCCACTGCATCGCGGCGATGTTCAGGCCGTTGGACCCGAGCAATGTGCCGACCCTCCCGATGATGCCGGGCTTGTCGATCCCCTGAATGGCTATCACGTAGGGGGCAGGTTCGAAATCGAGCTTATAGCCGAAGAAATCGACAATGCGCAGCTGATCTTTGGCGAAAACCGTTCCGGAAATCGACATTTCCCTGGTTTTGGTGATGAACTTCACCGTGATCATGTTCGTGTATTTGTCCAGATGCGAACTCCGGCTCTCGATCAACTCGATCCCCATGTTCTCCGCGATCAGCTCCGCATTTACGTAATTCACTTTCTCCTGGACTATGGGATTCAGGAATCCTTTCAGGGCGGAAAGAGAAATGACCTTTGTCTCTTTGTCCGCCAGATCGCCGTAATACATGACCTCCAGTTTCTGAACCGTCTCCTTCTCGGCCTGGTAGTACATCTTACCCAGCATTTCAGCCAGGTCGATGTAAGGCTTCAGACTCCGTCAGGTCGCCCGGTTTCAAGGGGGGCATGTTCACCGCGGCCACGATTTCGCCTTTTAGGGCATCCGAGACCAGCTTTGTGATGGCCGTGCCGACATTATAATTTGCCTCCTTGGTGGAGGCGCCCAGATGGGGCGTGATGACAACCTGGCTCAGTTCCAGCAGGGGATTCTGATACGTCTGATCTTCGGGAGCCTTGTCGTAGCCCGGCTCCGGATCCAGGACGTCAATTCCGGCTCCGGACACCTGCCCGCTTTTGATTGCGGCATACAGGGCTTTTTCGTTGATCAGACCGCCTCTTGCGGCGTTGACGATCTTTACGCCCTTCTTGCATATCTTCAGCTGCTCTTCTCCCACCATTCCGTAAGTTTCTTCGGTTTTCGGCGTGTGGATCGTGATGAGATCCGACTGCCGCAACAGCTCGTCGAGCGTCTGGCACTTCTCGACGCCGTTCCTCTTGAACTTTTCGTCGGTAATGTACGGATCGTAGGCCACTGCCTTCATGTTTGCGCCGATCAGTTTGCGGGCAACAATAGAGCCGATCCGGCCCAGGCCGATGATGCCCACCACCTTGCCGTCGAGTTCCGTCCCGAGGAAGTTGTTCCTCCTGAAATCCTTTCCTTTGGCCGCCGAGTTTGCCTGGGGGATGTTGCGGAAAAGGCAGTATGCCAGCCCGATAGCGAGCTCCGCCGCCGCCATGGTGTTGCTTTCGGGAGTGTTGACGACAATAATGCCTTTGTTCGTGCAGTGCGGCACGTCGATATTGTCGATCCCGTTGCCGGCCCGTCCCGCAACCTTCAGGTTGACGCCCTTGTCAATCAGCTCGCGGTTTACCTTGGTTACGCTCCTGACGATGATCGCATCGTAGTTCTGGATAATTGCGAGCAGGTCTTCGTGCGAAATGCCGTATTTTGTGTCGACTTCAAATCCGTTCTGGCGCAGGTAATTCACGCCGTCGTCGGCTATTCTCTCGGTTACAATGATCTTCATATGCAATGGCCCCAGGTTGTTAGATGTGATAATCAGGTCTGCAATATAACACGAGATGATGCGAGAAATACAGAATGGTAACGCTGACACGCTGACAGATGCTGACAAAAGCGCTGATGAACGATCCACGCGACACGGATCGAGTGGTCAAGCATCACCATGATCAAGGGGCGACCGAGGCAGAATCCCGGGCCGGAGCCGAATACCTATAGCCAATATAGCGTTTCATATGTTTCAATGTACGCGGGATGTGGATAGAGCATATTTATAGGATATTTTATCCAAATCAGTGATTTGTTGCGGCCCGATCCCGGGAAAATTAAACACACCAACAGCCGTTGGAGGTATGCCATGCGCCTGGAGAAGGTAAGCGAAGCGGAGAGAAGGCTTCTGATGAGCTTCAAGTGCTCCGAGTTTGAAACCCACCCCTGGGTAACCGGCCCCCCGCTGAATACAAGGCGCATAGCCATCATTACAACAGCCGGACTGCACGGGCGTGAGGATCAACCTTTCCGGATGGATCCGCAGGACTTTTTTCGAACGATACCTGGAAATGTTCAGCCCAACGACCTGGTCATGTCTCATATGGCAGCCAGTTTTGACCGGACGGGATTCCAGCGCGACTGGAATGTGGTTTTCCCTCTCGACCGCCTGAGAGAGTTGCTGGCGGAAAAAATTATCGGCAGCCTGGCCGCAACACACTACTCGTTCAACAGTGCGCACGAGCCGGCGGATTTCAAAGAGGCCGCTTACGAGGTCGCTCATCGGCTCAGGAATGACAGCGTGGACGCTGTCTTGCTTTTGCCTGCCTGACCGGGATGCACGCGCGCCGTGGGCGCGATATCCCAGTTCATTGAAGAAGCCGGAGTGCCGACAACCGGTGTCAGCCTCCTGCGCCCGCACACCGAAAAAATGAAACCGCCCCGAGCGCTGTGGGTGTCCTTTGAGTTCGGGCGCCCCATGGGACCGCCGGATAATGCGTCTCTGCAGAGGAAAGTGCTGTTGGCCGCTCTAAATTTGCTCGAGGCGCCCGGCGGACCTTTGTTGGAGGACTTTCCCGATGGGGACCCGGAATCTTCGGCAGAAGAAGTGAAACTCGTTTTCCCGGACGATTTTCTCCGGCTTGCCGCAGAAACAAGGGAATCGCCGGATCCCGGAGAGGCTCTTCGCAGGGAAATGGCTGCCATGCGCCCATGGTATGACATGGCGGTGGACAGACGAAAGCGAACAACCTTAGGCCTCAGCTGTCTTGGACCTGAAGCTTTGGCTGATTTCATCTATTCATTTATTAAAGAGGAGCAACCCCAAAATCCTCGAAAAGACCTGCCAATAATATATTCGCTGAAATTTGCCGTTGAGGATCTGAAGGCCTATTACAGGGAAGCGATTACGATCCATCCCGGCCAGGCAAGAGCCTCCAGCCAGCTTCTCCAGGACTGGTTCTGGGATCAGACCGCCGCCGGCAGAGTGGTTCTTGAGCTCAAGAAGGCTTTGCAGGCGAGCCCCGATAAGACGGTGAGCCTGTTTGGCAGCCATTTTCTTGTTCCCGGGGAGGTTGCCCGCCGGAAAGGGTCCTTGTGATCCTTTCGCGGATCCATTCACGATGGGCAAGATATAGCGGAAGAAATAGTGAGCCTCCCGGACATCTACGGCCGGGCATTGCGGCCTGGACATAATCCCGTATCGGATTCATGCCGCAACCTTTTCATGCAATCCATGCCAATCCAACAGGAGCTCCCCCGGCTCTGCCGATGTGCCAGCCTCAGTATGAATATTGAATGTCGAATATCGAATGTCGAACCGCAGAGGTTAGGCCCGACTTCGAAATTCATCATTCTGTATTCGACATTCTGCGGTTCACAAAGCTTTACACCTGTTTATTGAGCGTGAAACCGGTTTAATATTTTATCGGTTGCTATCAGGCCTCTTTGAGGGGCCGGCAACCATAAAGATTCCGGCTCCGCCGGAGGGTACTTACTGAGTCTGGTGCCGATCCGCACTCGAGCGGACGAGGAACATTGCTCCAACCAGACCGTATCCCAGAGCAATCTGCCAGACCAAATTGTTGGCAAGCCGCCACGGCAGGTAAATTTCCCCGGCTGGCGTGACCGAATGGATAAATCCGAAGAGTGTGAGTGCCGCGCACAGAATAATGAAAACCCCCGCGCGGCGAAGCCTGCCGTCGATGAGATCGGCGAGAAAGCTGCCCCAGAGAATGGCGGTCAGAATGAAACCGTGTCCCGCTGCGCGCAGAATGTTTTCTTCGTCGGTCAAAGATTTCGGGAGCATGACCGACGGATCGAGCTTTCCTGATAAGGCTGTCGGCGTAGGTGAGAACGAGATAGGCAACTACCGGGATCATCGCTAAAGCAACCGCCGGAACATGCTTGCGCGGCGTTTCCATAAATGCCTGCGAGACGATCTCGATACCGACGAACAGAAGGATGGGGGTGATGACCGCTTCGGGAATGGCCTCCACCACGAAGGACATCAGTCCGAGCGCGCCGCCGATCCCGATGAAAAGGCCCGTCGCCAATGCATAAGCCGCCCGCCCGCCCATCGCCTTATAGGCAGGGTGGCCGATGTACGGTGTGGACTGCGCGACGCCGCCGAACAATGCGGCAACAACCGTCGCTACTGCTTCGGTGAGCAGGATGTCGCGCGTCCGGTACTCGTCGCCGGCCACGCGCGCGCTTTCGGTATTGTTGATCCCGCCGATGATTGTGATCAGGGCGAACGGGAATGCAATCGGCAGTAGGAAATAGCTTTGCCCAGCCCGAAGACGAAGCCGAAGGTCGGGATCGGCCATGCAGCATGCAATTCCAGGGACGGCGCAGCCGCGCGGGCGCCGAATAGACCGAGCCCACCGGTGAGGTAGTACAGAAGGCAGCCGGCCGCCACCGCCAGGAACGCCCCGGGCATGCCGAACGGCAGCCGCCTTTTGGCGGTGAGGGCATAAAGGATGATTCCCAGGGCTACGAGCCCGGGGACAGGGGCTGAAAAAATCTTCATCACGGGGAAGAAGGCGAGCAGCGTGATTCCGAGCCCGGCCAGGGATCCGAGGAGCCCCGCCTGCGGAATGTGGCGTCGCACCCAGTCGCCGAAGAAAGACAATAGTATTTTGAAGACGCCGATGATCATGAGCGTAGCCATGCCCACCTGCCATGTGAGCACTGCGTCCCGGGTCTCGAGGTAGACGGGACCAAGGACGGCTGTCGCGATTCCTATGGTGGAAGGAGTGTCGAGCCCCAGGGGCATGGCAGTGACGTCCGCTTTGCCCGTGCGCTTCGCCAACCGGAAAGCGAGCCACGTGTAAACGGCGTCGCCGAAGAGCACGCCAAATGCCGTGCCCGGAATCATGAGGCTGTAGATTTTGTCGCCCGGGTATCCGAATACGCCCACCAGGATCCCGGTGAGGACCACAAGGTTGGTGACGTTGTCGAGCATGAGCCCGAAGAAAGCGTTCAGATCGCCCCACTGAGCCCAACGGTATCGCTGTTCCTTCACCATGATTTCTCCAGCAGGTCGCAGGTCCGGGGTGTCGCAGGTCCGGGGTCGGACCACAATAAATCACTGAAAACAATACTGATAGACACAATATACAGCACAACAAATGCTCTTACATTGAAATTTTGGGCCCCTTTATTGGCTGCAAGAACTTGGATCCGGCCCAGGAATCAATGAGTGCGCGCCCCGAGCGGCCCATTAATCCTATTGGTAAACCCGGCCCTGCCGGGGGACTCATAGAGTTTGACAGCTCCGTATTTTGAAACGCTGAGATACGCTGACAAAAGCGCTGACAAACGCCGACCTGTTCGGCGAGGGTCGGTTTTCGCCCGCGTAAGTCAGCGTTCAAGACCAGCGTAACTCCTCCAACCGCTTTGAGCGGTCCCAATCTTTCAAGCCTCCGGCTTTGCCGGAGGTGCCTGACTGAAACCTGTGCCCTCGGCGAACAGAACGGACCCACCCCTGGAAAATCCTTTGAAAAATCCGGACCGTTATTGTTTCCGATGATTTACTATGGTCCAAAGCTGGAATTGCTATGAATAGACTCCAATATATTCTCAAGGACCTGCGGCGCAGGGATCACCATCCCGAGTTCGGCATTTCACATCTCCTGAAATACATCGGCCCCGGGCTGCTTGTGACCGTGGGATTCATCGATCCGGGCAACTGGGCCTCGAATCTTGCGGCGGGCGCTCAATTCGGATATTCGTTGCTGTGGGTGATCACCCTCTCGACGATAATGCTTATCATCCTTCAGCACAATGTCGCCCACCTCGGCATCACCACCGGGCTGTGTCTTTCCGAAGCGGCGACGCTTTACCTGCCAAAATGGATCTCACGGAGTGTATTGGGAAGCGCCATGCTCGCCTCCATTTCGACTTCGCTGGCCGAAATCCTGGGAGCCGCCATTGCTCTGAATATGCTCTTTAACGTCCCGATCCCCGTCGGCGCGGTCTTAACCGCTGTTTTTGTATGGATCATGCTGGTCACCAATTCTTACGCCGCAATCGAGAAGTGGATCATCGGGTTCGTCTCGATCATCGGTCTCTCATTTATTTACGAATTGACGCTTGTGAACATCGACTGGGGCGCCGCCGCTTATCGATGGACAGTCCCTTCAATCCCTCACGGCTCCATGGTGATTGTCATGAGTGTCCTGGGGGCCGTGGTGATGCCCCATAATTTATTTCTGCATTCGGAAATCATCCAAAGCCGGCAGTGGAACCTGAAAGACGAGAAGGTAATCCAGCGACAGCTGGACTATGAGTTTTTGGACACTCTCTTTTCGATGATCGTCGGGTGGGCTATTAACAGCGCAATGATCCTGCTGGCGGCGTCCACCTTTTTTGCGCTGGGAACGCCGGTGTCGGAACTCCGGCAGGCGCAAGAGATGCTCCAGCCGCTGCTGGGCCGCTATGCCGCTGTTGTATTTGCCATCGCCCTGCTTTTTTCGGGAATCGCCTCGTCTATAACCTCGGGGATGGCAGCCGGATCAATATTCGCCGGATTCTATGGGGAACCCTTTCAGATCAAGGACAATCACTCGGCCCTGGGAGTGGCCATTTCGTTGGTTTTCGCCCTTGCGATCATTTTCGCGATCAGCGATCCGTTCCAGGGACTCATCTACTCCCAGATGATGCTCAGCATCCAGCTCCCCATCACCGTATTTCTGCAGATTTACCTGACTTCCTCCAAAAAAGTGATGAAAGGCCATGCCAATGGACTTTTGTTCAAGATTGTTCTCGTGGCAATCGGAAGCGTCGTGGCCTTCCTGAATGGGCTGCTGCTGTTCAGATATGGGGAGTAGTCGGAATCTCTCGCGGGACTTCCTGTTGAAGCGCGTATCCGGGCCGGTCCTTCAGGATTACGGGTTGCAGGTTACAGGTATCAGGCTCACGCACCGTGACCCGTATCCTGTAACCTGCAATATTCAATGACCGCCATTTATTGGGGCACTTCTCTGGGCGTGCCTTTGGGCGCGTCTTTGGGCGGAGGCATTTTGGGACAGCCATTGGGACACAGTGTTATTACATGCACATAACGGAGCTTGCCGTTTTCCAGCCTGAATGTGTGGGCGTCCCACAATCCCTTTGCTCCCCCGAAGTCGCACTGGCCCACAACCGATCCCATTTCGACGTCCACGATATAGCTCCGGTTCGTCATCGGCACGCCACCGCCTTTTGGAACTCCGAGCGTACAGGAAGGATTGGGATCGTTTTTGGCATTCGTGTAGGCTCCACCCTCAATGCGCACACACGGGATTCCCCAGGGCACCTTGTCGAATGCGGAATAGTCCTGGAAAATGTCGAAATAGTCGCTGGCGACTTTGATCAGCGTCTGGCGGTCCGTCCGCTTTTCGGGAGGCAGGATGTCCCATTTTTCCGTTGACGAATACTTCAGATAGGCGTCCGCGTCGAAAAGCCAGTCGTTTTTGTCGCTGACCAGACTTTCAACTTCCACAACTTTTCCGTCCACAATTTTCAGACGCGTTCCAGTGACATACTGGGGGTTGTTTTTCGCGCTGATGACTTCCGTGAAGGTCTCGCATATGTCGACGTCGAGCAGGCTGCGGCTGAAATCAACGACCATGGGCTTTTTCCAGATGCCCTGCCCGAAGGGAATTGTCTTCCTTCTTTCGATATATTTCGCCCCCGCGGCCAGCGGCATCACGGACGGATCGCCCTTCTTCAATGCCTCCACGTATTTGTCGGCTATGGCCTGAAGGCTCGCCCGCGTGCAACCCGGCGCCGCAGGAGCCAATAGGACGGTTTCCGCATAAACAGACAAAGTGCTGCAGAGCATCGCAAACAAAACAATTGCCCGAATCATAATGCCTCCTCAGAGTGTTACGTTCCTCTTTTTTTCCAAGCCCGCCTGAATGAATCGATTGACTGATGGGAATGCACTATATCCGAACTGCAAAAACAATTCCATTCCATTAAGCGCTATTTTGCCGAACGCTCCGGTTGCGCGATCCGCAGACGCTGGACCCGCACCGATGGAATAAATCCATATATTGTCAGCGTGCGTCGGCGCTTTTCCCGGCATATGTCCGCGTCATCCATCCGCAAGCGGAAGGCAGACCCCTCAATGCCATTATTCCTGCCTGGCAAGAGGGATGTCGCCCAGGTTGACGTCCCCGGTGGTGTCAAGATCGGCAAAATACTTTCCCTGGAATCCCTTAGCCTCGATGCTTACGCCGTACCTGCCGACGGCAAGGTCCTGGAACCAGAAATCGCCGTAAGCGTCGGTGAAGGTCTCGACCAGCTTGCCTCCGGATGTCAGCAGGCAGCGCGCCCCGATCACAACTTCCTTCTCGACAGGGTCGTATACCGTCCCGGCGATGAATTTGCCCGGAATGTTCCGGTAAAACACCTTTGGCCCGCACCCGGTCTCGGGCTTGAATACGGTTGCGCCCTCGATAAAGCTCCTCAGGTCCGCTTCCTCGCCGAATTTCATAGCATCGGTCGGACAGGATTCCACGCAGCGCGGCAGCTTGTACCCGTTGTCCAGCAGATGGGCGCAGCCGGTACATTTCTGCGCCAGTCCCAGCCTGTCGTTGAAATAAATCGCGCCATAGGGGCAGGCGGCCACGCAAGCTTTGCAGCCTTCGCTCCCTTTACACTTCTCGGGACCGATGATCACCAGCCCGTCGTCTCTCTTCGAAATCGCGCCGTACGGGCACGCCTCGATGCACGGAGCGTTCCTGCAGTGATTGCACAACAACGGTATGTAATGCATCCTCACTTTCGGGACGGTTCCGCAGACATTTTCCTGCAGTTTGAGCCAGAACTGGCCCGTTTCCGGCTGCGGTCTGGCGTAAGGCGTCCAGTCGTTCTCCACGTGCTCATCCTTGCACGCCAGCTGGCAGTTGTAGCAACCGCAGCATCTCGCAACATCAATCACGAATGCCTTAGCCATTATGCCTCCTGTTCTCTGATGAGCCAGCCGGAAAGCGATACCCCCGTGGCCGGATCGTAGTCCCGGTTGAAAGCTTCCGGATAGCCCCTGCGCCACGCTGCCATCTCTTCATCGGTCACCTTGGCCACCTCGACAAGAAAGCCGCTGACAACCATGCCCGTTGCTTTCTCGGACGTGACTTTGTGCGGCGTGATGGTGTTGATGGCGCCGCCCCTGTCCAGCTTGCCGGGGATGATCGGGTCCCATCTCGATCCGTGGTCCATGTAGGCTACGCGAGGCATGACCCGCTCCGTCACGTAAGCGCCGCCCAGCACAATGCCCCGTTCGTTGTAGACCTTCACGATGTCGCCCTGCCGGATTCCGCGCGCCGCGGCTTCGGTGGTATGGATCCACACGGGTTCATACAGGTAGCCGTCGGGGCCCTTGATCTTCATGGTGGGCACCTCCCGCGTCCAGGTAATGTCGTCCCCCTGGGCGTGCATGCGCCACCGCGGGTGGTTCGACATGCACAGGAGCGGATACTTTTGAGCCCGTTTGCTGCTGAGGCGTTCGTCGTGGCTTTCGCCTTTTTCGATCCAGTGGGGTACCGGCGGCCTTTCGGGATCGTCCGGGAAATGCTTTTCCAGGGCTGACGAGGAGTACTCCAGCAGGCCGGTGGGGGTGGTCAGCGGGCTGCTTTTAGGGTCTCTGCAGAACTCGCTCAGCCCGGGCGGCACGTTCTGAACCTCGGGATTGCAGGGCATCACAAAATACTGCTTCTTCCGCAACTCCTCGAAGGATATCAGCGGCGGCACGCCGGAGGCTTCGAAGGCGAGCTTTTGCTTTTCCTCGTGCGTCTTCCCCAGCGTGTACTCCTCCCGCAGCCCCAGCTTGTCGGCGATTTTTGCCACGATGTCGAAGTCGTTGAGCGACTCGCCCACCGGATCGATGCAGGGATCTTCCAGGAAAACGGAGACAAACGCGCCGCTGCCCATATCGTTGCCGATATCGATCATTTCAAACCGGGTGGCGACCGGGAGAACGATGTCCGCCATCAGGCAGTCGTTTTCCATCCAGGGATGCTGCGCCACGACGCACTCGATGGTAGGTTTCTGCAAAGCCTTGATGAAGGAATTGGAGTCGTTCCAGCAGGTGATCCAGCAAGGAGAGTCAGTCCAGATCATGTGGATTTCGGAGCATCCCGGAGCCGGATATGTATGCCGGGTGAACTGCGCCGCGGCCGGCTCGCAGAAAAGCGTGCAATCCCCACCAGCTGACGGGAGGATTCAGGATGGCGTCGTGAATCAGGCACTTGGGGATGGACTGGAGCGGAGGATTCTTCGTCATTTTCATCAGCTCCAGCATTTCCGGATGCCTGCCCATGTAGGCAGGCGGCGTCATTTCCGAGGAATCCATGCTGCCTGCGGGACGGACTCCCTCCGCGAAATGCGCGAGCTGCGGCCGTATTTTCCCCTGGTAGGGAAGGGGGTAAAACTCGCGCCATATCCACCATTCGAGCATCTTTGCCTGGTGAACGCCGGGCTTGCCCAGTCCTCGCATACCCAGAAGCATGGTTTCCAGGCGCGCCGGCTCGGTCGAGAACGGCCCGCGTATTCCGGGCCCGGCATTGCCGTGGATAATGCTTGCCGTTTTGTTCGCCCAGTCCCTCGCGAGGGCTTTGATGGTCCACTCCGGGACGCCGCACTTTTCCGACGCCCACGCGGGCGTCTTGGGCACGCCATCCTCTTTGCCGAGTACATAGTCCTCGAACTTTTCAAAGCCGTAGGCGTGCGCCGCGATGTAGTCCTTGTCGTAAGTTCCTTCCGTGATCCAGACATAAGCGATGGCCAGCTGCAGCGCCGCGTCCGTATTGGGCAGGATGGGTATCCACTTGTCGGCGTGCACGGCCGCGCCGTAGTTCAGATCCGGACAGATGTAGACGGACTTCAGGCCGATCTCGGTCAGCCAGTAGCACAGGCGGCTGGCCATCATGCCCTGGATGGCGTGAGGCGTCGTTTCCGGGTCGCAGCCCCAGAAGAGAAGCATCTCCCCGTGTTTGGCGATATCGGGATACAGGTTGGCAGCCGGCATCATCTCGCCGACGGGCTCGCAGCCCCAGACATGCTTGGCGCCCCAGTTCTGGCCTTCCCAGCTGTCCATGTTGCGCATCTGGACGGTGTAGCCGCCCAGCAGGGAGAGGAGCCTGTTGGCGCAGCCGTGGCTGGGGCTGAGGTGCTTGCTCTCGCCGTGCATGTCGGCCTGCGACAGCACCGCTTCCGGGCCGTAGGTCTTGCCGATGCGCTTCAGCTCCGAGGCCACCAGCTCCGCAGCCTCGTCCCAGGAAATGCGAACGTAGCCGCTTTTGCCCCGGTTCTGCGTATTGCGCTCGCCGTTGGGATCCCAGTCGATGCGTTTAAGCGGGTAGCGAACCCGATTCCTGGAATACACCCGCTTCTTGTATGCCAGCCCGATGGGGCCGACGACGCCTCGCATGGGAGGCTCGAGAATTTTTCCTTTTGCCTCGATCTTCCAGGCGTTGAAATCCTTCCGGTCGTAATTCATTTCGTAGTCCAGGGGCCTGATCCTCGTGATCCTGCCGTCCTTCACGTCGACCAGCGTAGGGACCCCGGAATCTCCCGATCCTATAAGGCCCGACCCCCGGATAACCTGCCTGTCCGCTCCAATGTCAATTTTTTTGGCGCCCATCGATGAAAAACCTCCACTTCCGCCTTTGCGCGTGCGGCCGATTTTGAGACTTAGAGGCTTGGAGGTTAATATTGTGAACCTCTATGCCTCCTGGTCTCCAGCAAATTAATAGGTGCCGTATTCAACGGCCGCTTCCATGAAGACCCTGAAATTATCCGGATTCTTCGTCTCCGTGGCATGCGCGCCTCCGGTCAGTATGTAGCCGCCTCCGGGAGCGCAGGTCTCGATAAGACGGCGGCAGCATTCCTTAACCTCTTTGGGAGTGCCCGCGACCATCAGCGATGCGGGAACGTTCCCGGAAATGCAGCATGTGTCGCCGACCTTTTTTTTCGCCTGAGCCATGTCGGTCCGGTCGAACATCCAGGTCACCCATCCTTTCGGGAAGTCGCCGAGATAATCCAGCCTTTCGTTGTACGATCCCTCCGCGAACAGGAACGCCATGATGCCCTCGTCGATCAGGGCGTCAATGACTCTCTTTAGAGTGGGCCAGTAAAATTTTTCGAATTGTTTGCGCGACATAAAGGTGTCGTCGCCTTTGTGCAGCGGAAACATGACCGAGGTGCCGCCCATGGCATTCACGCTGTGGATCATCCTGGGGATGGCCAGTTTCGTGATGACCTCGACCGCCTCGAGAATCTTCTCGGGCCGCCGGTACATATCCACGGCAATCCCCCGGGTCCCGCGCAGAACGTCCGCGATCAGGTCAAACGGGGCCGTGCCCATGGCTCCGCGGCTCATCGGGAATCCGGCCGAAAGGCATTCCATAAAAAAGATCATGTTTTCCTTCTGCTGCCTCTCGATCTCCTCTCCGGCCGCGATCAGCTTTTTGAAGGCCTCCCGCACATCCGGCCTGGCAAACGGATTCGCCAGCTCCAATGGTATGGCCAGAAGTCCGTTCAAGGCAGGGAAGTATTTCAAAGGTTCAAGCGCCCTGACGGTGCGCGGCGTGAGTAACCTGAACCCGAAGTCGGAAGGATCCCTGATATAGGCGTCGTATTCGTCGGGCTGCATGTACGAGGCTTCGATATACTGATGAGTCGTGGCGTCGTCGCCCACGCCGTGGCCGGGCCAGGCGTAGTTGATATTGTCCATTATGTCCAGCGCCCGACCGGGGATCGAACCTCCGCCCATGAAAGTGTCCATGTCCTTGTAGAAGTCCCACATGAATTTGGTCATGGCTTCCCTGCACGCCTTGTAGTCGTACATCATCCTTTTATAGTCATAGCCGGCGTAATAGGCCGGGTATGCACCCGTGGGAAGGGATACGGGCACTCGATCGGGTTTTTGGCACATGTGGGCGGCCATCACGCGGGCCGCTCTCTCCTTGTAGAGAGTCTCTGCTTTCGCGTCGCGAAACTTGATCAGGGGCGGCGGATAAAGATAGTCCTTGAGCCTTCGCTCGCGCTTTTCCTCGCGGGTCAATTCCGGCTTTTGTTTATCCATAGGCGGCATCTCCTTATGTTCTGACTTATGCGAATCACGATCGATAGGAATTGAGAATGACCATTTCCCGGAAACACCTTTAGGGCTTTATCCTGGTTCCCGGACAGGGATTGTTGCCGTATCTTTGCATAAATTTGGCTTTCGGGTTGGAAAATTAGCCATAATTCGGCAAAGATAGGATCTTCATCCGCAGACATAACGGACTTTCAAACGAAAAGGAGGACTGAAATGAGGCTGAAAGACAAGGTCGCAATCGTAACCGGGGCCGCCCGCGGCATCGGAGCTGCCTTCGCCATAGGTTTTGGCAAGGAAGGCGCGAAAGTCGTCATCGGAGATATCCGCGACGGGAGCCATACCGGCGCTGCCATTGAAAAGGCGGGAGGCCAGGCTCTCTATGTGAAGACAGATGTCACGAAGCAGGATCAGTGCGACGCGCTGGCCAAGGCCGCCGTGGAACGGTTCGGCTCGATCGACATCCTGGTCAACAATGCGGGAACCCTGGTCACGATCAAGCCCTTCATGGAAGTGACGACGGAAGAGTGGATGCAGGTGATGGCAACCAACACGCTGGGCCCGTTTCACTGCGTCAAGGCCGTTTTCCCATTCATGAAAGATAAAGGGGGCAAAATCATCAACGTCTCTTCCGGAACCGTATTCGAAGGCGTTCCGGGATTGCCCCATTACATTTCATCAAAGGGGGCCGTGATGGCTTTCACCCGCGGAATGGCCCGCGAACTGGGCGATTACAAAATCAACGTGAATGCGATTGCGCCCGGCTTCACACATTCCGAGGGCGGCGACGAGTTCGACAGGAATAAAAAATTCCCCTCTGTCCCCCTCGATGAGGTTCAGATACCCATGCGATGCATCAAAAGGCCGGCTTACCCGCAGGACCTCGTGGGAACAGCCATCTACCTGGCCAGCGAGGACAGCCAGATGATCACGGGGCAGCTGATCGTCCACGACGGCGGCATGTCTTTGCACTAATGGAGATTCTTCGAGACTTGGAGGTTCTCGCCTGCCTCTAAGCCTTGTTGTATTCGTCGAACTTTTTGCCCGCATAGCGCGCGGCAAAAATCCAGGCAACCAGGATGGCGGCCACAACCAGCGACAGCCAGCGGATGGCCGAGAAGCTTGCGAAGAACGTCGTCAGCACAAGGCTGATGCCGACGGCGATCGATTTTGCGAAACGCTGGACGAACATGTCGATGAAGGCTTTGGCCTTGTACTTTTCCTCCCGGGTCGTGGGAACGTACAGCGCTTCCTTTGCCGACTGGTTGATCGAGTAGCTGAAGGCATTGTCCGCCGTGTTCAGGAAGCTGCCGGTCCACAGGGCAGGGAACAGGAAGAAGCCCGCGGAACCCCCGAGCGCGGCGATGGGCAGGACCAGCAAGGCAATCCCGATCCCGAACCGGGTCATGACGAAGCTTGTGAAAAGCAGCTGAACAACCATCGCGCTCAGATTCGTTATGGCAAACACCCGCGAAAAATGCTCGCCGATGCCGGCGGCGGCCACAAAGTGCTCCACGCTCGCGGAGAACTGGAAGTCCATGATCGTCGATACCATTTCGTAAAAACCGACAATCGCCACAATCGCCAGAAGGTAACGAGAACGGAACACCAGCCTCGCCCCCTCTAACGCGGCGTTGCTCTCTTTGCCGTCCATCTTGGCCTTGGGGGAATGCGCCGCCGGGGCGCCGCCTGCCGGTATCCTTCGGGAGGCGGCATAGGCCATGACCATGATGATAAGAACGACCGCGATCAATATCAGCATCCACACATTGGTCGATACCTGGGAGATCAGCGCCGCGAGCGTAATGGAGCCGAAAGCTCCGCCGGCTACCCCTCCGAATCCTACCAGCCCATATAGCCTCTTGGCCTGATCACCGGTGACGCTGTCGTTCAGGAATGCAAAAAAGGTTGGGACCATCAAGGTGTTGAAGAGGTCGCCGAACAGGTAAAACGTCCAGACGGTCGCCCCGTTGGGCTTTGCCAGCAAAAAGAAATAGACGACGAGCAACGCAATGGAGAAAATGGAGAAAATGCAGGTGAGCTGCTGGCGGAAAAATTTGCGGCAGAGGATCGTAAACACGGCGACGGCCACGGCGGCGACGACCATGTTCAGCACCTTGGCGAGAAGCTCCGCCTGCGACCCGAGCATGTGCCAGCCGAAAAGGTTGAAGGTCCCGGCTTCCTTGTAGTAGGCAATGAATATTGATTTTTTGATCGGCTTCAAAACCCAGAAGCTTGTAATGACCAGGAAGAAATACCCGGCCATCAACAAAGAGAACGGAAGCTCTTCTTTTCTTATGTCGAAGAATTTTTTTCGCTCGCTCATGCTTGCACCTCCACGTGCAGCAATGCTTTTGAAAACGCCGGATATTTCCGGCGCTCAAATCCGTTCAATGGCCGGTCCAGGGGAACAGGGCTGCGGCAAACCCTGAACAACACCTCCCGGCTTTTACATAATCGCCGATGATTATGCCGGTTTTCACACTCATAGCAACTGTAAGAAAATGATAGTGACGGCTTCACCGGATGAGACTACGGTAGCACAGGTCTGAGCCGCAAACGACAGGGAATGCCCGCACCAGAGGTCTCTCGTGAGCGTCCCATTTCAACGGATCACCTGCCGGCACGCTGGAAGGAGTGTCATGAGATCCTCGTCGGCAGTTTTGAGAAAGTCTTTGGAGATCCGTCCTTACCCAATTAACATTAACTGCTGGGAAAATAGTATTTATTTAAAATTTTACAGCGTGAGTCAGCGTTTATTGGCGTTCGTCCGCGATAAAATTTATGGACGGGCCCCCAGAGTCGGTCCCAAAACGACTGTCGTGAGATGCTCGATGGCAGTTTTGAGACAGTCTCTGGAGACCCGTCTGCACTGAAAATCAAGGGAGACCCGTCCTCACTGAAGACCGAGGCCAGCGCCCGGCTACTTTTGGGCAGGCGGAGCTGAAATACCCAGTTGGCGCATGAATGCGGCCAAGTCGTAATAGTTGGTAACCCTGCAGGTCTTGCCTCTCCTCAGCTGGCGAATTAGGACCCCGCGAATATTCATTTTCTTTCCAGTGGCGGGAATACCATAATAGGTCCCCGTATGCGTGCCGCTGACAATAAATTCTTCACATTGCCGGTTGCCGCTTGCAATGCAGGAAATAAGCTTCATCTTGACGTCTTTGAAGCCTTCGAAATAACTGTTAATGTAGGTCCGCCCTTTATCGATGCCTTTTGCGCTGCTGCCTCCGGGTACATCTTCGATCTCCACATCGTCCGTGTGAAGGGCCAGGAATTTCTCCAGATCGTGCGCATTAAAGGCGTCATAGGGCGCTTTCATCTGTTTTGTCAGTCTTGTTGCCATTGCATGGACTCCTTTCGGGAATGCAGCACTCGGTCAAAATACAGCTAAAATGCTCGTGCGAAGGCTTATATCAACTTCAGGCGAAAATCTATGGTTCCTATTAATCACAGGAACGCGAACGGTGTCAAGAACCTTCGCCCTGTGATGCGAATCGAAATTTATTCCATGTCTATCCCGCATTTTCGGCTTACAATGGGGCCCATCAGGCTGATTGTGTTTCCTTTGCTTCAGGATTGCCCGAAGCTTGAGGGGAATCGGATGAGAGTTTATATCCCGCAGTCCGTTCTTGCCGTCCGCTCAAGAGCCGGCACTGCAGCCGCCGGCGACAAACGCAGGCCCTGTTCTTCTGTCGCAATCATTGTAAAGGAGGCCGTAAAGAAGGGAAGCGATACAAAGGTTGAAATCGCGGTTTGAAACGGGATTTTCAGGTCATAAAGGAGAAAGAGAATGGGTAAATATGACAGCTACTTTATACAATATGGCGTCAACACGCCCAAAATTCCGACCGAGCGCAGGCCCGTAATTTCGCGCATGGATGATGCGGTGGCCAAAGGAAGCTATTTCTATCTGGTCCACTGGATATATCCTTTCGAGCCAGGCACAAACTTTTTTCTTCACGGAGTGACGCGCGGAAGCGATCAATGGAAGGAGCAGTTCGGCGGACTCCCGGAAGTAATATGGAACCATGAGATGGCGGGACACCCCCCGCATATCCACAAGTATGCCGAACTCCTGTTCCATATCGGGACCAACCCGGAGGATCCGATGGACCTGGGCGCGGAGGTCCAGATGTACATGGGCCCGGAGATGGAGAAGCACGTTTTCAGCAAGTCCACCTGCATATGGATTCCGCCGAATTTCATCCACTCACCCTGGAAACCGCTGTCAACCACGCGGCCCTGGATTTTCATCGAGGTGAATCAGGGCCCCGTGCACACGGAAAAATCCTTCCGCCAGTTATTGCCCAAAGAGCTTCGCGAAGCGACTCCCTGGGACAGGATGTGGCCGGATGAAGGCTACACGCTATAACGGGGCTGTGGAAATCGGAATCGACAAATTTCATATCGCAAAAGGAGTTCATTGTGGCCTATAAAATAGATCCTAAGACATGTCTAAAATGCGGCGTTTGCATCGAGGAGTGCCCGGAGCGGGCCATCGTTGTTGTCGAAAAGGTTACCGACTATGATGGCCTGAACCTCTATACGGTGAAAATCGATCCGGAAAAATGCACCGATTGCGCAGTCTGCGTTTCCCACGAATGGTGGTGCCCCGCAAAAGCCATTGCGGCGGCATAAAATAATGGGGGGACGCTGGTGACTGTCCCCTCTCCGTTTCAGGTCGAGCAATGAAATCGTATCGCAAGGTGGTCGAGGTCAACGTCCCGAGCCGCATGGCCTTTCTTAACATAACGCCACAGGTCAAGGCGGCGCTCAGGGAGAGCGGGATCCGCGAAGGTCTGGCCCTCGATAAATGCTATGCACATCACGGCCAGCGTCTTCATCAACGACGATGAGCCGGGATTGCACGAAGATTATGCGCGCTGGCTGGAGCAGCTTGCCCCGTTCGACCCAAGTCCCGAACGCTATCACCATAACCGGACGGGCGAGGTGAACGGCGACGCACATCACAAGCGGCAGGTGATGGGCCGCGAGGTCGTGGTCGCCGTCACCAACGGGGCGCTGGACTTCGGTCCGTGGGAGCAGATTTTCTACGGCGAGTTCGACGGCCGGCGCAAAAAGCGCATCCTCATCAAGATCATCGGCGAGTAAGGCGTCGTTCGTCTTTCGCAGGAGCTGCCGGAGGGGCGCCCGCGTAAATTCCATATATTCAAAAGCGAAGCGCAGGTCTTCCGCCTTTCCAGGATTATTTCCCCCGGATTTTCGTGAGAACGAGTCACCAAACCTGTCCGGATGGTGGATGACTGGTTATGGCTTGATCGGACGGGTCTGGAGAGACCCGTCCTCACGAAAACCAAGGGGAGACCCGTCCTAAAAAATCCGCGGTGTTCACTGAAAATAGGAATTGTTTCACGGCTGTGGGTTTCGAAGGGCAATATCGGATAATATACGGCATTAAGTTCTATCGGGGGAGGCGGCCATGAGCGTTTATCCAATGGGGAAGCTGAGGATAATCGATCTCTCAAAACCGCTGGACCCGCAAACGGAAACCAGGCGGTGCCGTTTGATGCGCTTCAATACGGGAGGGCCGATTCCCGATTTCCACACGCACATGGATTTGATGAGTCATCTGGGAACGCATGTGGAATGCCCGTATCATCACAACGACGACTGGCCCGATGTGTTGGCGATGCCCCTGACCTGCTTCATGGGAAGGGCAATCTACGCCAAAATAAACCACCTCGAGCCCAACAGCCATATACGGCCGGCAGACATGGAGAGGACATGCGGCGAAATAATCAGGAAGGACGACATCGTCATCATCGATTCCCCCTATCCGTTGACTCCGTTCACAGCCAAAACGAACACCGCTGAGGACAAGAGGCTGTTCGTGGGCAGGGAAGTCGCGGAATGGTTTGCCGGAAAAGAAGTGAAGTGCGTCGGCTTCGGGGACGGCGTGTCGATTGAAAACAGCAACGCGGATGTGTGCGCGTTCCACGACGTGCTGATGGCCAGAAACATCGTGTTCCTGGAAGTGCTGAAAAATCTCGACCGGCTGAGGGCGGACATATTTTTTATGTCCTATTCGCCGCTCCCCATCAAGGGACTGGATTCCTCCCCGGTGCGGGCATACGCCATTGAGGGTATCGAAGAGTTCTCAAAATAGTATGGAGCATGGAGGGGACGCCGTTATGTCCAGCAAAACGACGCTGCGCAAAATATTGGAGCAAAGCGAAAAGTGTTTCCTGGTGCCGTGCGTGTACGACTGCGCGTCGGCGCGGGCGGTTGAAATGTGCGGATTTCCCGTAATGCTGTTGAGCGGCGGCGAATTGTCCATCGCGATGAACGGTGTCATCGACTATGGGTTTACGGGTTTGACGGATCTGGAGTGGATGGTGAGCCGCATATCGCAGACATCCTCCATCCCGCTGATTGCGGACATTGAGGACGGATTCGGAGGACCACTGGCGGTTTACCGCTCCGCCAAAAGGCTGTCGTCGGCGGGCGCGGCGGCCGTTCAGCTGGAGGATGCCGGCGACATGGAGAACACGACGAGCATCCTGCCGCGGGAGCAGTATTATTCGAAGGTCCTCGCTGCGGTGGAGGCGCTGAAAGGCTCGGACTGCCTGCTGATAGCCAGGACCAACGCGGATCCGGACAACCTGGAGGAGTTTGAGGAGGGCTGCACCCGCATGCGCGAGTCGATGGAAATGGGGGCGGACATGGCGATGGTTGTCAAAGCCGGCACTTTTGAACAGGCAAAATTCATGGCGGAACAGGTCCCGGGGTGGAAGATATTCGCCGATGTGCGCGCGGATTACGGCATCCCTTCGGTGACCATGGACCAGCTGACGAAGCTCGGGTTCAAATGCGCGTCGACGCATTACACGCTGAAGGCCGCGATGGAGGGAATGCTGGAGCACGGGCGGGCGAATTTCCGGGATCAGAGCGTCGCATACACGTTCACGCACGCTTCGGCCACCGGCATCATGGGGTACAGCGCAACTCCGCTGTTCGATCCGCAGGGCTACATGGAACTGGAAAAGTCCTTCACCAGGAAAGACAAGGAATACACGATTGTCGGGCACAAGGTCGAGCCTTTCCCTGAAGGCTTCGTGCGCCCGGACATCAAAGACCGTTTGTGATGCTTGAAGGGGACAACCGCCAATCTGCCCCAGCAAAATCGCCTGGTTGCCGAACCGCTTGCGGGTGATGTAATCGCCCGCCGCCCGTATCATCGCGCCTTCAAGCGATTCCGGTGCACATTCCAGCAGGCGCGCGCATTGCCGCTTGTCCGGCGCTTTCCCCTCCAGGGCGTTTTCCAGGATAGCCTGCATCGTGGCATCTGATCTCATTAGGGTCTTTCCCCGCCCGCCGCCGCGCCGGTCTGCGCAGACTTGGATCGATGCTATGCGGAGATTCGTTTCGAACGCTTCAGTCTGGGAAGCGCCTCATCGGCTTTTGCCCGCGTCAGTCAGCGTTCAAGACCGGCGTAACTAGTCCAACCGCTTTGAGCGGTTCAAATCTTTCAAGCCTCCGGCAAAGCCGGAGGTACCTGACTGCACCCTATTTGGGCGGCCCTGCGGTCTGTCCATGAGACTCGGTGGCTCGAGGTGTGGGGGTGGGCCTACTGCACGGAGGAGTTGCCATGCGCATTCTGCACCAGTTCGTGACATGCGTGCAGATGCGCGGGGAAATCCGGGACCTGTTCGGCGATTTCCCTGTGGGTTGCGAACAGTTCATCAAGGTGGGACAGCGCCCGCGGATCTTCGGGGCACAGCTTGGTCGCGCGGATCAGCGTTTGCGCGGCTTCCTCCAGCCGGCCGAGCTGGGCGAGGGCGACCCCCAGGTTTTTGTGCGCATTGTGCCATTCGGGCTCGATCTCAATAGCTGCCCGGCAATACGTCTCGGCTTTCTCGTGGAGTCCGACCTGGTTCAGGCAGAAGGCGCGGTTGTTGTTGAGGAAATACCACGTCGAGGATGGTTCCTGGGGCAGGTCGAAAGCCTGCGAGTACATCTCCTCCGCCGCCGCAAATTCGCGCATGCTTTCCAGTGCCGTCCCCATCCTGAGGAAGCACTCCGCTTTTTCGATCGGGGTGTCCACCAGGGGCAGGATTTTCTCGATGTATTTGCAGGCGGCCTCATAATAACCGGAGCCGAGGCATTCGGTCGCGAGTTGCCAAAGGGTCGCAACTGCGGTGTCGACATCGGTCGTCCGGAGAAAGATCGCGGATAGCCTGTTGGCGTCTCTTATGGAAATCAGCTCCCCGTCACGGGTCATGAATCCGTCGAACTCTTCATCCTGTTTCGCCATGACCTCTCCAGTGCTTAGTATTCTTTACGGCGCTTCCCGGCAACCTCCTTAGCATAATCTCCGGTTGCGAAGGCGGTCCGTTGGATAATGCGGCCGCCGGCGGACGGATCTGCAGACCCGTCCCCTTATTGGTATTTGTCTCCTCTGCAAAATTCATCGCCTTTTTTTCAGCCGCCGCAGTGCATCAAGGATGCGCACCATCCCCTCGGTGTCCTGGCAGCAGTAGGTCTCCAGCGCTTCCCGGATTTCCTTCTTCCTTGCTTCCGTCGCATTCCCGAAAGCCATTTCGCGGAACCTGAGGCTTGCCTCGCCGCCCTCGGCGATTTCGAGTCCCGTGTAACCCACTCCCGTCAAGGCAGGCAGGACGGCCTTCAGCGAAGCGCTGCCGAGCTGGTCGGGGTGGTAGTAGTGAAAATCGCGGAATGGCCGGATCAGGTCCACGAAGCGCAGCTGGATGGAATCATACCAGGCTTGATACGCAGGGAAGCGCCGCGCACAGGACCTTAACACGTTGATTTCGAACGACGCGTTGTACGCGACAATCGATCCCAGGCGCCCGAGATTCTTTTTCAGCCCTTCCAGGACTTCGGGCCTGGGATCGGTTTTCCCGTCTGAAAGATAGGCGTAGTGTTGCGCTTTACGTCCAGGGAAGGTAACCACGTGCAGCGAATATTGAAACGGCACCGGTTCGTACGGACTCAATTCGTCGTATGCCGGGACGGCGGTCATGAAGGTTTCGAAGTCGAGGAAACATAGCGGGTATCTCAGCTGCGCGAGAAACGCCCGGATTCCCAGAGGCTCGACATACGGCTCCCCGGTCTTCTCGCATGCGACCTGGATGGACTGTTTGACCGACAGGGGATAGCCATCGGGGATGTCCTTAAGAGCCAGGATATTCCGATCCAGCAGTTCCCGAGGTTTCCCGCCGGGATAATACAGGTGGAAGACGTGACGCCCGGGCAGAAACGACCAGCATTCGTCGTGAAGCTCGCAGCCGTCGCATTTCTTGCCGATCTCCGCGTCGGGGGGAGCCGGCAGGGATATGACCGCGAGCTGTCTCCTTATTTTGTCCTGCAATCCGGCGGCCAGCGGCTCGATATTGGCGGTTACGTCCTCGGTCACGAGGAGTCTGCGCGCATCCGGTTCTCCTCTTCGCACGTAGCTCCGGTCCACGTGCATGACGAAGCAGCGGCTGATGGGGATTCCCGCGGCTTCGTACAGGTGCTTCTGGAATGCGACGTCGTCGAGGTGCTCTTCCTTGACCTGGGTGGAGCTCTTGACCTCGATCAGGTCCCATTTCCCGGCTGCGGCCGGGTTGAGGATGTCGGCGCGCGCGTGTGTCATTCCGTCCTGAAATCCCGCCTCGAAGATCGGTTTTCGCCGGCGGACTGCTTCCCTGGTCTGGGCGATGCCGGCGTCGTGGCCGGAATCCCAGTCGATCTCGATACCATCGGGGTAGAGTGATTTGGCCAGGTCTCCGATCTCGTGCCCCTGGTCGAACAACGCCTGAGTGGATTCATCAGGTTCAGGCAGCCGTTCCCGGTCGTTTACGTAGACCCAGAGATACCTTTCGCAGTTGAGCCCGCTAACAAACGCAGTCTTGGTCAGCAGATGTTTCGGCATATCCACTCCTCCCGAAAGCCTTGAGTCTTTGCGCTTTTGAGAATGCCCTCTTGGCCCTCATGAAGCAACGCATTGTAAGAATCCCACAACGCCATTACAGCGGCAATATGCCATCCGGCATCAATCTTTCGAAAGAAAATGGAATTATGTTTCGATGAGGGAATTGATGATTTTCTGACATACGGTGTATAGTTTAGAACATGCAAAGAATATTTACGGCAATTGTTCACAAAGAGGGAGTTTGGTACGTAGCGGAATGTCCGGAGGTGGGAACAGCCAGCCAAGGCAATAGCATCGAAGAAGCGCACGGTGGAGATGCGCTATTATGCGGCGGCGCGGGATAAGACCTCGAGGCGAAAAGTGGACCCGTACCGCATCTGGTATGCCGCCGGTGCGCTGTACCTGATCGGCTATTGCCACATGCGGCGCGAGGTCCGCATGTTTGCGGTGGACCGGATCCTTGCGCTGACGGTTACGAATCTCCCGTGCCAGATGCCATTGGGCTTCGGTCCCGGAGTTCGAGTGATAAAGCCAGCGTCGCTTTTCGTGCGGCTAAAATCAGCAGCGATGGAAATTGCCAGTCAGGATTAACCTAAATCTCAGACTCGGGCGCAATGAAATGATTGGTGTAAATCCCGGAATGCAAGCTGAAATGACTGATTGCCCCTTTTGCAGCAGAATTGCCAGATCCGAGATCATTATCAGCAATGACCTTGCTGTTGCGCTATTCGATAACTATCCTGTAAACCCTGGCCATACACTGATTGTGCCGCGCAGGCATATTGCCGATTACCTGGCCCTGACTCAGGAGGAGCAGGCGGCCGTTTGGGCTTTGGTAGATCCGGTGCGGAAGAATATCGAAAAGGATCATACGCCCGACGGGTACAACATCGGCGTCAATATCGGCGAGGCGGGCGGGCAGACGATCCCGCACGCTCATCTGCACGTTATCCCGAGATACTCCGGCGATGTCGAGGACGCGCGCGGCGGCATACGGTGGGTCATCCGCGCCCGGGCTCCTTATTGGCAAAATCCAGAGTCCTGATAGTCAGTACAGAAATCTCCGACTTCGCAAATCAGCGTGCATCACCTTGCGGAAGATTTGCCCTTCCTGGCTGTCAGAGCCCTCGTGCCCAGCTCAGGAAGGAATATGGCCGGCAGGATGACAAAGGCGAAGCTGGCCGCGGCCAGGCCGAAAAGGATCTTGGCGCTCGAGTCCGCAAGCGGGGCGATAAGGATCGGGACCAGGACACCGCCCATCACCATCAAGGTCGATATGATGCCTCCGGCGCTGCCCGCATAAACAGGGCCGATTTCAGGCAGCAGCATGGGGACGGCCGTAAGCAACGGTGCAATCGTGCTCTGCAGGAAACCGGACAGGGTCATACCTATTACGATCGCCGGACCGATCGGCAGTTGCCAGGACCAATAGCTGGCTGCAGCACCCAGCAACCCCATGATGATTATGAATGGTCGCATGATTCCTATCCGGCTGCATATCAACGGGCCCAGAAAGCAGCCGAAGATTCCCCCAAAGGTGCCCAGAGAACCGTAGAAGCCTGCCTGCACCGGGCTGATGCCTCGCAGATCACGCAACACGTTGGGCAGAAAGTCGGAAAAGACCATTGGGCCGCCCATGACGAGAAAGCAGCCGATGCCGGCCAGCCAGACGCTCCGGCTCCGTGCGGCCTTGCCAAGATACCTGGCCGCAGGCAGGGTCGGCAGGTCGGGTGCGCCCTCGGGTTTGTTCTTCGCGAAGACCAGCCAAACAATAAGGATAGCCAGGCAGACGATGCCCGAGAAGATAAAGGCGATGGTTTCGGAGGGGAAAAGCGCGGTTGTAGCCGTCCCCAAAAAGGTGCCGAGCATGGGGCTGATCGTGTATGTGCCGATAATCGTGCCCATCTGCTCCGGCGGAAACCAGGCGCCGAACAGCTTAGACAGGTTGCTGGTCAGAAGAGCCGAGGCCATGCCGGCCAGAATCGACAAGAAAAGAAACGGCCAGAACGAGGTCGCATTGTAGCGGAACGTGCATCCGATCACGGCCAGGATCAGGCCGACCGTGACAATCTTCTTCACGCCGTAGCGGTCGGCCAGAGTGCCGCCCAGAATGCAGACGAAGATGGCTCCGGTCATCGGACCCCCCATGAGAGCTGCAAACCGCGACGTCGAGATGTGCAGTGCCGGCATAAGCTTATAGGCCAGGGGCGGGAGCTGGAACTGCGCGTAGCTTCCGATGAATCCGGCCAGCATGGCGACGATGAGGACGACCCAACGGTAAGGGGATAGGAGAGGCTTGACGGCGTCGGTCATGGTTTGCTGCCTCCTTGGTCCTGCTGTGAATATGAAGATGCCTTTTGCGCGAGACCTCAATCAGATTTGCCCTATTGCACCATAATCCGGCGAATCCTCCAAAGAAAAAACTGGGCTTACAAGATATTGACAGTGGCAGGAATGAATTTTCGCCACCTGCGGAGGCCCGAAAAATCTCCAGGATTTGTGAAATAAATCGACACCTGCGGAAACAATATTTCGCGGAGCTATATACCCTGGCTCCTTTTCGCCGCCACGAATTCCTGGGTGTTGACCCATGCTGGCATGAGACGTGCCTTCTGCGCATGCAGACGGCTTTTGAAATAGCTGAAGTGCGGGATAAGGAGAAGGAAATCAGGGTAAAGCGATATGTGGCGTAGCCACGGGATTTTCAGACTATTCGGCGGGTCTGCTTAGCTTCGAAGAGAAGAGTGTTTTTTTTACAGCAGCGGTTTGAGGATTGGGTCTCTCGAGAGATAGGCGGCGGCGTCGATGATGCGGACAGTCGAGAGGGAACGGGTGAGGGCAATATACATGCGCCGGGCATAGTCGGGCTTGTCGAGAGCAAGACTGACGTCCGTGACAATGATGGCCGGCCGCTCGAGGCCCTTGAAGCGCAGGAACGTCTCCACAACCACATTGGAAGATGCGTCGGGATGGTCGGCCCGCACAAGCCTGTGCGTCCCTATGCGGTTGTGGTGCACGATCGAGCCGAGCTCCCCTGCGCCCCTCAAAGATAAAACCGCGATGTCGGACGCCCCCAGCCCGGAACCCTCCAGCCTGTCGATTTCGTAGGAAATCTGATCCAGCACGGCTCCCGGGCCGGGACAGGACCGCAGTGAAAGAACATCCGGATCGATGGTCCGGAGAAGAGCGCCCGCGTCTGCCTCTTTCCCGATGTAGCATCCCGCCAGGAGCATCACCCCTTCGGGGCAGCGGTACCGAGTCTGAAGCCTGAACCGCGTTCCGAAGAGCTCCTCGCGAACCTTCCGGTCCTGCCAGAAAGCCTGCTCCGGGTCCCAGAAAGCCCACAGCGTTTTGTTTTTGGAGAGCTCCGCGACAAGGGCCCAGTCGTTTTCCTCCAGGTCCTGGCTTTCGTCGACTATGAGCGCATCCCAGGATAGCGGCAGCGAGGGCAAAGCGTCGAGGGCTGCCTCCAGGGATACATCGCGCCAGAACGCCTGCGATTCCTCGGCCATCACTTCCTTGCCCGACAGCCGGAGCAGCTCAACGGCATAGCGCTTGAGCGCCCACACCTCCAGGTTTTCGCTACGCATCTGGCCCGCAAGCCATTGGGCCAGGGCTTCGGTGAAGCAGAGCATCAGAACTTTTTTCCCGCTTCCGGCCAGTTTTTGAGCCAGGGCTGCCGCAAGTGCGGTCTTGCCGGTGCCGGCTCCTCCAAGCACCAGGACCGACTTGTTATCGATCAGCCCATGCAGGGCTTTGAACTGCTCCCCGTCCAGGCGAATCCTCTCGTCCTTTTGGATACGGGCCTGCAGACCGAAATCCAGGCGGGGTGTCCACACTTCTCCCCAAAGCCGGTGGACCGCCTGAATCCAATTTCCTTTGGGCTTGTAGCCCTCGGCGAGGGCGCATTCCATGATCGTGGGGAGCGCCTCTTCCACCCAGCGCAGGTCCTGCGATCCGAGGACACAGTCCGCTAAATCTCCCTCGCTGGGCCCTGCGCTGAACTCGGTGTCGGGGAAGCAGGTGGCGATCCCGCAGGGCGGAGGGTTGATATTCTGGGATTTGAGCAGCTCCACCAGCTCGCGAAGAAACCGGTTCGCCTGTTCCCGCGGCGCATGCTTGAGGGATTCTCCGTTGGAAAACCACATCCCGTCGCGCTGCTCGATCCGGCCGCCCTTGACCTCCAGGATAAGGATCCCCTGTTTGGGGTCGGCAATGAGGAAATCGGCTTCGGCATCGGGGTGGCCGGGGACGCGTATGCGCAGGGAATGCCAGGCATACCAGCCCTGCGGCATATGGCTCGAGAGCGCCTCATAGACCGCATGCTCGGCACGCGAAGGGGTCACGCGCGGCTTGTTGGGCGGGTATAGGCCGGGTTTCGGCGCCTGGCTATTTTTCATATCTTTGATCCGAAACAGCCTTGCGATCTCATACTGCCACGGCTTTTGAGTTTCTCTTTTCCCCGGTAAAGTAATGTAACACCTCCGCGCCACACGGATGACAACGCATTTTGTCTCCTGTGCTGCCTCATGTCTCTCATCGACTCAACCGCGCAGTTTTGGAAGCATTTTGTCAGATTTAATGAGGCGCGGCCTTCGAAGCGGCCTTACGACGGCCCCGATAAAACCGGAAACGGGGATTTGGCGCAGTCTGGTTGGGGAGGGTCGGCAGGCTGACCGCCATAATCAAGCATAATTACATTGGTAAACCCCCGGCTCTGCCGGGGAACTCAAAGAGTTTGACAGCTCCGTATTTTGAAACGCTGAGAAACGCCGATTAAAGCGCTGACAAACGCCGATTTGTTCGGCGAGGGTCGGCGAGCAAAAGCCGATGAGGCGCTTCCGATGGAGTTTTCTGCGGCGGCACTGTGGCAAACGCCCGGTTTCTCATACCCTTCATCTATTTGCCGCACGGCGCTTGCCACAGTGCCGCCGCAGAAAACTGTCCAGCGCGGAGCGCTGGCCCCTGCGGGGATGGGAAGCGCCTCATCGGCTTTTGCCCGCGTAAGTCAGCGTTCAAGACCGGCGTAACTAGTCCAACCGCTTTGAGCGGTTCAAATCTTGCCTCCGGCTTTGCCGGAGGTACCTGACCCTAAGCGGATGAGTCCGCAGCCAGCAGGAGAGATTCGGCGAGGTCGAGTGCGTCGACGGGCCAGAAGTCGACCGGACGGGGGTGATGGGCGCCGGCCTCCGCCATCGGGCGGCAGGTGAGGACGCGCCGGCGCCAGCGGGACGGGATTGAGTTTCGGCCGTGAAGCGCGCCGAGCAATGCGCCGCAAATCGCGGCATTCGTGTCCGTATCGCCGCCGCGCCCTACCGTTTCCACCAGCGCTTCCTCAAAAGACTCAGCATGGAGCAGGCGATAAAATGCATTCTGCAACGCGATCAATACCCAGCCGGCCGCTGAACCCCCCATCTGCCGCGGCGGCTGAATTGCGGCGCTCTCGAGAGCCTTGATCACACTTTCCGGTCCGCCTTTCCGGATTTCTCCCAGCGCTGCCTCGTAACAAGATTGCGCGTCCGCTCCATTCAATGCGGCGGTGACCGCGCGAACATACGCCGCACAGGATTCGCGGCAGACAGGATTCGGGTGCGTCAGCCCGCTGTCAAGGCGCGCCCACTCCACGGCTTCGTCCGGCCTCGACCAGCCGAAGATTGCCAGGGGACTGACGCGCATCAGGGAACCGTTGGCCTGGCTCTGCTGCGACGCGGAGCGCTCCGCGAGAATCAGACGTTCTTCCCGCTTCCTGCCTCTTCGCGCCTCGCCCAGCGCTTTGACCGTGGTGCTGCCAAAATCATACGGGGAACTCTCCAGCCAGTGCACGTAAGCCTCGAGCACCACCCCGGCGTGGTATCGGCCGTCGCGCGCGAGGCAGCGGGCAAGCATCAGCGCCATTTCCGAATCGTCTGTCGGCTGGCCGCCCAGCGTGTTGAAATACCCGCCGTCCTCGAGTTCGCGCACGCCGCCGGGGTAGCGCGACCGGATCCACTCCGCACTCTGAAATTCAACCTGCGAGCCCAGCGCATCGCCGGTCAACTGACCCAAAAGGCAGCCCTGCGCCCGTGCCAGGAGCCGGGCGTCCCGGACCGTACGGCCGGGTGACGGCTTTATAAGGCCGAAAATCGATCCGTCATCAGGATGGGATCGGCCGGATACCTTGCCCCACGACCGGTTCAACAATTCCTTTACCGCGGCAGCCCCTCCTCCAAAGCAGTCCCTTGCATGGCTCAGGCCGTCACGGCTGTAGGTGATGGGACTGCCCTTCTCGTCGACAAACACTCCGCCAGCGCCCCGTATCAACGCGTGCGCGGCGCCGTAATCCCAGCTTTGCGGCGAGTTCAGCGAAACAGCGGCGACCCCTTCGCCGACCGCGACCAGCGCCAGCCGGTAAGCGATGCTCGGGATGGAGAAAAACCGCGATGGTTTGACGCACACGGCGTTAGCCTGCGGATGGCGGGCGGCGTCCTGGGATACCAGCACTACAGTGTTTTTGTCGAGCTTTGCACCGCCCGGAAGAGGTTCAACGGGGAGACCGTTGCGGGTTACCGGCCCGCAGCCTTCGGCCCAGGCGATGAGGTCGCCGTCGTCGTCGGGGTAACCAAAGGCGTACACCACACCCAGGACCGGCATGCCGTCGCGCAGGGCGGCAATCGACACGGCGCTGGCGCGGCGGCCTTTCATGTATGCGGCCGTCCCGTCGTTGGGATCCACCAGCCACAGATGCTCCGAGTCCCGCAGTTCCGCGCCGGTTTCCTCGCCGAGGTAGCTCCAGGGTTCCGCGGCCAGCAGGCGTTTGCGGATGTGCGCCTCCGCCCTGTCGTCGGCTTCGGCGTGATGCGCGCTGCCGATGGGGCCGCCGGTCCGATGAAATTCCTCGCGCAGTATTTCCCCAGCCTCACGCGCCACTTCGATGGAAACCTTCAGAGCATTGCGATATTGATCCATGTGTCCCTTCGAAATTGGATCGGTTTAACGCTGACGCACGCTGACACCCGCTGACGAACGCTGAACCAAATATATATTATTTTGAGGTCAGCGTGTGTCCTGTTTTGTCGGCGTCTGTCAGCGTTAAGAAGTTTGCAGGCGGTGGAGAACGGCGCGGACGGTGGCGCTCATGCCGCCGGGAGACAAAGCGCGCTCGATAAGGCGGCTCTGAAGTTGCCTTTCGAAAAGCCGCTCCCTGGATTCCGGCGTGAGGTCCTGCCAGGCCGGTGAGGGTAGGATGCGCCCCGAGGCCGTCCGGCCGCGGTAAGCGGAGACGGCTTCCTCCATCAGGATTTCTTCCGGATTATGTCTCATGGCAACATCTCCCCGAGACGGACTCCCCGCTTTTCGAGACAGTCCGTAACCAGACGGCGCGCGCGGACAATGTTTTGCAAAAATGTGTTCAGCTTCATCCTGACTCCCCGGGCCAGGTCCCTGTCCGGCAGGTGGCCGTCATTGATGCGCGCGGTCAAAACCACATGAGGCTGTTTCGGCAGCCGGCCGACACAATCGGCAATTGCCTTGGCCAAAGCCGGGTCCGGCATCGCCGGGGTGAAGCTGCCTTCCGGCATCTGCTCAAGGTTCTCGAGACCGACAAGCTGCTCGAGATGCGCATTCCGCACCTCTTCGAGCGCGACATTGCGGGCTACGCCAAGCGCAAAGCGCAGGGAGGCGTTCTGGCCCTGAAGGCTGTTTTGCGGATCGGATGCGAAAAGCCACATGCGCATGCAAGTCTCCTGGACGACCGCCTCTACGTCGACGGCGCGCGCGAAACGGCTCAGGCTGCGGCGGAGCGGATGCTCCACCATCCCCATCCACTCCGCAAACGCATCCGCGTCGCCGTATCCGGTGCGCCGGAAAGCCGTCTCGAGCTTTTCTGAAGGATTGCCGCCGGTCATAGGCAACTGCCCTTCATACATCGGTCCCCAGCAGGAAATGCACGTTCACTTCGACGCCGGCCATTGGCACTCCCGGCAAAGGCTGAACGCGCCAGTGAATTGAAGCAGCCTCGTGGTTCCAGTTTGCGCGGCCTTCCAGCCGCAGGGCCAGGCGGATAGTCAGCCCGGCCGCATACGGCCCCGGCCCGCTGCTTTCAGCCGCAACCACCTCGGCGACGCACGTTTCCGCGCCGTCGTTAAAGGTGACCATAATCGTTGTGTAATCGTCCGGCAGAATAAATCCGTCCACCGGCGCTTCAAATTCGAAGACCAGGGTCGGGCCGTCAATGTGCAACACGCGCGCCCTATCGACGGTTATGGCGCGTGAAAACCGAGATCTGTCGAATTGCATGGCGGATTCTCTTACCTTTCTGAACATGCCCCGTGCCGGGCGGATCCGGGGTTCCGATAGCATTAAGGGAGCGGCCATATCCTCCAAAGCAGTCGTGATGGGGCTTAGTCCCGCGTTTTCGGCCGAAATCCCCCAGGGTACTTCCACCGGCAGCCTTTCGCGCCGGCGCGGATTTCTGGGATCGACCGTCGGGTCTTCCGAAATGGCGACCAGGCTCGTCATGCGGCTCGATATGCCGTGCCTCAGCCCGAGGCGCTCGATGATTTTGTCGATCTCGCCCGGTCGCCCGCTGCCTGCGGCAGCAAGATCGATTTCAGCATCCTCTATGGCTTCCCGGCCGAACAGCGCCCCGATTGGTATAGGTGTTGATTCTATTGCCGTCGCTTCCGGAGAGAAGCGTTTCGCCGGCGGAATCTCCACAAATTCAGTCCAGCCCGGAGCATTGCCTGCCATCCTGCCGCTGATTTCCAGGCGTCCCCCTTGGTCCTTAACCTCCGCGAAGATCAGCGCCGGCAGGCCCGCGAGCACATCGCGCGGTTTCTGCGGTGCACAGCTCATCAGAGCCGGGCCCTGAATCCGTATGTCCGTCAACACGGGGCGAACGGTAGCCTGAAGGAGCCTCTCGGCTGCCTGCCGGGCGTCGTCTTCCAGGCCGATAACGATTTCGGTCCCGCGGCCGGCGCGTGCGGCGCCCCGCGTCAGCGTACGGTTCGGCGAGGATCCCACTCCCACGGCGTGGACCCTCGTGCCCGGGGCGAGCCTGCGCGCGATTTCGCCGACGACTTCCTGCTCAAAGCCGATATAGCCGTCCGACAGCAGTATAACCTGCCTTTGCGAGCCCTTGCGCAGCGGCTTCAGAGCTTCGATCAGGGCTTTTGTCATTTCAGTCGCGCCCGACGCCTTCAGCTTGCGCAGTTCCCGGCAGGCGCGGTCGATGTTTTTAGTGTCCTCGGAGCCGGCAGCCAGCCGGCGGACCTTGTCTGCAAACGCCAGGATTTCGAAGCGGTCGCCCGGGTCAAGGCTGCGCAGGAGCTCCACGGCAACCGTTTTGGCCTGTTCGAGCGGTTGGCCCGACATCGATCCGCTGGCGTCGATCAGCAGCGTGAGATCGCGGGGAATCGCCTGGCCGGTTGTGGACGGAGGAGTCAGGGTGATCAGGATATAGCGGCCGCCGTCGCACGGAAGCCCCTTTCCCTCGGCCACGCGCAAGCCGGTTTCCTGTTTCCCGGTTAGCCAGCGTATTACAAGATCGCGGTCGAGACGCATTCCATCTTCGAGCATCACGAGGGTTCCCTGCCCGTCTGCCTGGACGCGAATGCGCTGTTCCGGGGAACGAGGCTGAACCGCTTCGGCGGGACCGTCTGCAATCCGCAGGCTCGCCGTAAGGCTCAGCGGCGTTCCGTTCGAGGCCCGGCTGACGTCGAGCTTTTCGGCATCCGGGACGCGGTTTTCCCCGCCTTCGTAGCGCACGCCAACCACGGTGGGGAAGCGGTACTCCCAGCCGGACTGTCCGCTCCGGGTGCCCGGCAGAAACGTCAGCGGCTGCAGCACCTCGATTTCAATCGTCGCCGTTTCGCCGGGCGGAAGGCTGCCGAGCCGCTGAGAGAAAGTATCGGCCCGCTCCTGCTCGAGCAGGGCGGCGGTGCGTCCTTCGAAAAGGGCTTTGCGGTATTCTTCCCGCGCTTCGTCGCGCGTGCGCACCTCACCCCGTATCACACGTTTTCCAAGACGCACGGTATACCCGGTGACTGCCGCGTCCGCCGGGAGGGGCAGGGTGTAGAGCACCTCCAAAGCTTCGGCGTAAGGGTTTTCATAGGCCTGGCTCAGAGTCGTGGCGGCGATGCCGCCCTCGGCCCGGGCGCCTATGATTGCGGATTTGAGAGGATACGTGCGCCCGTCGACGGACACGAGGCCGACGTTACGGTATGTGCCGGTCCGGGGTAAAGCTTTTGCGGTTGTCATATCCGATCTCCTTGGGTTTTTTGACACTCAACGGGATATGACTTCAGTCCCCCCTTTTGTGACACTGAATTTAACAGAAAAATTTGGGATCTTCGAGCAAGGTCAGCGTGGGTCAGCGCTTTTTTCGGCGTATGTCGGCGTTCTCTGATACCGGAAAGGCCAGACTCAGTGGGTCCACCCTCAAAGCCCGGGTGCTATCGCAGCAATCGAATGCTTTTCTTCATGCCGACCTCGCTATAAAAAATGCAGCCACAAATTTACACGAAATCCGCATATTTCTGGACTAGAATTCGTGCAGATCCGGGAGGGCTTATCGATGAGAAAACGTATGTGGATCGCAACCATGATCGCCGCGGCCTTGGCATCGTTCGGCTCCTCAGCTGAAACCGCAACCGCAGCGCCCGAAGTCTCGCTGACCATAATGAATCCCCGCGGAGAAATCGCGCCGCCGCCGCAGCTGGCGCCACGACCGCGCATCGCCGACCTGTCCGGGAAGAAGCTCGCGATTTACTGGAACGGCAAAGCGGGGGGAAATCATTTCTGGAACGTGATTGAGCAGCTCCTGAAAGAGAAGCTCCCCAATACGGCTGTCCTGCGTTATGAGGGCGCCTACGACCTGGGGGATGCGCTGGCGGCCAGAATTGCGACGGAGTCGGACGCCTTCCTATATGGCGTGGGGGATTGAGGGTCCTGTACCTATACCGGCGTGTCCGGTTACACAAGGATCGAAAAGCTGGGCAAACCCGGCGTGTTCGTCTGCACCGACAACTTTGCGCACGACGCCAAATCGGCGGCCGAAGATTTTGGCATGCCGATGGCGCGCATGGTGGCCCTGCCCGCTGCCGATTATTACCGTCTCAGGAGGAGCGAGAGTGCAGTCCGGCCCGTGGCTGTTGCCGCCGTCGACAAGCTCATCGACGGACTTCGGCGTCCCCTGAGTCCGGAAGAGGCCGATATCACGGCAAAGAGGGAAGCGCTCGAGCCCGTTGCGGTCACCGCGGACAGCTATGCTCATGCGGTGCAGAAATTCAACGAGGTGTTTCTGCAGAATCACTGGGGAGATGGATTGCCGCTCCTGCCGCCGACGAAAGAAGCCGTCGAGGAGATGCTCAAAGGGACCAGCCGCTCTCCGGACGAGGTGATCGGAACCGTCGCTCCCAAGAACGGCATCGTTACCGTGAGGCAAATCGCGGTCAATGCGGTGATGGCCGGGGCAAAGCCGGAGTACCTTCCGGTGATTATCGCGGCCATGGAAGGTTTCACGGACCCGGCTTACGACGACCTGCACATCCTGACTTCGAGCGGGTCCTTCAACCTGGCGATCATGGTGAGCGGGCCGATTGCTAAAGAAATCAACGTCAACTCAGGGATCGGCATGCTGGGCTACGGCTGGCAGGCCAACCTCACAATCGGGCGCGCCGTGAGGCTGATCACCATAAACGCCGGACGCGTGTGGCCCGCGGAAACCGACATGGCGCTGATGGGACGCCCGTCCTCGCAGTTCTACGTCTTCGCCGAAAACCACGATCTCAGCCCCTGGGAACCCTTTCACGTGAGTCAGGGATTCAAAGCGCAAGACAGCTGTGTGACCATCTCCAGCGTTATGAGTTCGCCGGGCAACTACTTCGGCGGCGGCGCCGTGGAGCCCTGGACCCCGGAGCAGATTCTCGACAGCATCACCCGAAGTCTGTTAAGCAGCCGTCCGATGATGCAGGGCTGGAGACGCGGCGGGCCGAATCCCGGGCCGATGAAGCACATATTAATTTTTCAGCCGGAACTTGCGAATGAGCTGAGCCGCCAGGGACAGACGCGCGCAAGCCTTCAAAAACTGCTTTACGGGCGTGCGACCATACCTTACGAGCAGCTGACGCCGGCGGAAATCGCATCCATCCAGCCGAGAATCGATTCCGGCGAAATCCCGCCGGACCGCGTGCCGGTTTTCATGGAAGCCCTGAAGCCGGGGGGGAAACTGCCTATTCTGGACCGGCCTGAAGATATACGAATAGTGGTGGCCGGCGGTATACCCGGATATTCGTTCGGCATGACGTACTACCGGGAAGGGCTGTACGCGCCCACTTCAGACCAGACCAGAAAAGTCCGCGGCGCCACCCTGACCCGGTCCGGCAGGTAAGATGGAGACAGTCACGAATGTCCCCTTAAAGAAACACTTAATTACATTGGTAAATCCCCGGCTCTGCTGGGAGACTCAAAGAGTTTGACAGCTCCGTATTTTGAAACGCTGAGAAACGCTGATAGAAGCGCTGACAAACGCCGATTTGTTCGGCGAGGGTCGGCGAGCAAAAGCCGATGAGGCGCTTCCGATGGAGTTTTCTGCGGCGGCACTGTGGCAAACGCCCGGTTTCTCATACCCTTCATCTGCTTGCCGCACGGCGCTTGCCACAGTGCCGCCGCAGAAAACTGTCCAGCGCGGAGCGCTGGCCCCTGCGGGGATCGGAAGCGCCTCATCGGCTTTTGCCCGCGTAAGTCAGCGTTCAAGACCGGCGTAACTCCTCCAACCGCTTTGAGCGGTTCCAATCTTTCAAGCCTCCGGCTTTGCCGGAGGTACCTGACCGGTAGGGGCTGTTTTGGGGAAAGGGGACAATGGCGAGTGTCCCCATCTTACCCATCTTAGACCAATTTCTCCATTATTCGGCGGGCTTCGGAGGTCAGGGCGGATAGATGGGCGGCCTGCTTGTCCAGGCGGGCAAGCGGTTCCTTGACCTGCTGCTCGATCTCCAGAAAGAGCTTCTCGAATATCTGGGTGATCTCCTGGTTCAGCCTGTCCCGGAACTCTTCGCGCGATTTCGCCATCTTGCGGCGGAATTCAGAGAGTATGCCGGAGCGCTTCCAGAGCAAGGCCAGCGCTATAATGCCGATGCCGAGGGTGGCGATGACGCCGCCGGTTATATCCACTACCATCATGTGGGTCGCCAGCGCGATGACGGTTCCTAGGGCCGCTATGCCGCCGCCGGCCAGCGTGAGCATCCCCAGGTTCGATCCCTGAATCCCCTTGTCTCCCACGATGTCCGCTATGCGCAGTTCCTTGAGCCTGGATTGCAGGCGCTCCAGCACTTCCGAGCGGCCGGAGATTCGAGAAAGCGCGCTCGCCTCGCCTTCCTTCTGACGGCGCCCCACCGCCTGGACAAGTTCGTCCAGCATCGTCTGCATTTCATCGGTGAGGTCCTTCGATACCCGGAGCGATTCGGCGTCGATTTCCTCCCTGGCTCTCTTCTCAAACTGCGACTGAAGATCCTTCAGCCACGTTTTGATATCTTTGTCGCGCAGAAAGGGGATGGATCGTTTCAACACGTTGCCGGCGCCCAACCCTTCGGCAAAATCATCCTCGAGAGAACGGGACAGGCGGTCATAGGTGGCGGCAAGGCTGTCCACGACGAGGCGCTGCAGCGAACGGGCCTTTTCCCTGCGAGCCTCGATTTTGGCCGTCAGTTCGCTGTAAAAAATCCTGTCCGCGGCAACGGCGGCCTCTTCGGCCCGCAGTGAAGCCAGCGATGCGCTCACGATCTTCCGGGCCGTGTCGCGCGCTCCGTCCACCTTCATTTTCCAGACATCGCCGCTCTCGACCGTCTTGCGCATGAACTCGCGGAACTCCGCGAAGCCGCTGTCCGATGCGCCCTCCTGTTCCCGCTTTGCCGATGCCGTGAACACCACCGGGTTCTGAACATTCCGCTCGCGCGCATATTCTTTAATGCGTTCCAGGTTCGTGGCGAGTTCGTGCCCGGACGCAAGATCCGACTGCTGAAGGACAAACACAATTTTGCGGAGCCAGTCTTTCCGTATGAGCGACAGAAGCTCCCACGAGGTGCCCGTGTAGGGATTTTTGGCTGGAAAGACGAAAATGACGAGGTCGCTCTGCGGGATATAGTTCTCCGTGATCGCCTGGTGGTTGCGGATGATGGAGTTGGTCCCGGGAGTGTCCACGATGGTTATTTCCCGCAAAACGGGCTTGGGCAGAAAGACGCGCTCCCAGTAATCACCCAGCGTCGCTGTGGCGGGTTCGTCCCCGTAAACCAGTTCCTGGATCCTGGATGTGCACGGATCGGGCGCGACCTCGCAGACGTCCTGCCCGAGAAGGGCGTTGATGAAGCTGCTTTTGCCCGATTTGACTTCGCCGACGAAGACGAAGAGCGCCGCGGATTGGAGGCGCGCAAGGCGTTCGCTGAGAATGGCGCAGGAGTCTTTATCCGAGAGTCTTTCCGTCAGTGACAGGGAGCTTTTCAGGATCTCGCGGAGCGCGTTGAACTGTTCCGTCAGCCTGGAACTCAATATTTTTTGCGGTGGCATGGCTTCTCCGCCGATAGCCGGCATTGTAACGGACCTCTATACAGAAGCGATTCTACCGCCGAATCAAATTCCCGATAAGTGATTTTAGCTGTTGGCGGGGACAGCTCGGCCGAGCCGTCTCAAAGCATGCGGTTGGTTATTGCGGGCCGGCCGGCAATTTTTCTATTTCCGGAAGATGTCCGGTTCGAGGTAGATCACATGGGCAATGGGCACGGCGCAGCGTATGCGCGATTCGGCAGCGTTGATGGCGCGCGCTACGGAGGCCGCGGTTTCGTCGTTCCGTACGGCGATTTTTGCGGCCACCATGAGGTTGTCCGGCCCGAGGTGGAGCGTCTTGAGGTGAATGATGCGCTCAATGTCCTCGCCGGCCTCGATCGCCTTACGGATTGCGGCGACGTGTTCCGCGCTGCCGGATTCGCCGATGAGCAGGCTGTTCATCTCCAGGGCAAGAAATATTGCGATCAGCACCAGCAGTGCGCCGATGGACAGCGAGCCGGCGCCGTCCCAGCGCCCGTCGCGGGTTATGACGGCCGCGCTGACGCCGAACAACGCAAAAACCAGGCCGAGCAGGGCCCCGGTGTCCTCGAGCAGCACCACGGGCAGCTCCGGCGCCTTCGCCCCGCGCACGAACCGGTCCCATGGGACACCGCGCCGCTCGTGGTTGGATTCCTTGACCGCCGTCCTCAGCGAGAAAGCCTCAAGCGCAATTGCTACGATAAGAACTGCGAAAGCCCACACCGGGTTTTTGAGTTCCTCCGGGTGGGCGATTTTTAGCCCGCCTTCTGCGAGCGCGAATATTCCGCCGAGGCTGAACAGCACGATTGAAACGATGAAGGCGTAAACGTAGCGGGACCGTCCGTAACCGAAAGGATGCTCCTCAGTAGCCGCCCGCCGGGCTCTTTTGCGGCCAACCATCAGCAGCACCTGGTTGCCGGAATCCGCTACAGAGTGCAGGCCCTCGGAGAGCATCGACGACGATCCGGTGAAGGAAAACGCGACAAACTTCGACGCCGCGATGCCGAGATTTGCCAGCAGCGCCGCCAGAACGGCGCGTGAACCGCTCGATTCGCTCACAGCGAACTCCCAATCTTTAATGGGGCGGGATTATATCAGCTTTGGCAGGTCCGCCCAAGCAGCTCAAAACCGCGATTGGATTTGCAGGGACGGCCGGAAGCGGACGGATTTCCGTGGCGGGCTTTGCCGCCGGTTTCGGGACAGGCGTGCCCCGCCCGCGGCATCCAGGGCCACGACATGAATGCCCTTTACTGCAAGCGTTGCGGTGCGAAGCTCTGAATATTGCAAAAAAGTGGTGGCTGCATTTTGGGGATCCATGCGCGAGCAATCCGCTCGGGCGCGTCTGGAGACCCGTCCTTACTAATCCATTGGGAGATCCACCGGTTCTGGAGGCCCGTCTGCAAATTTTAACGCTGACGTACGCCGATAAACGCTGACGTACGCTGAAAAAACATTAATAGAAATTATTTTCTCAGCATTTGATGTTGTTTGGGTGAGGACGGCTCTCCAGAGACCTTCTCAAAACTGCCGGCGAGGATCTCATGACAGTCGTTTTGAAACAGACTCTGGAGCCCGGTCCTCATGAAATAGGACATTCTTAAATCGCATAGCCGGCGAGGACGCCTTCGCGCACGGCATCCACGATCAGTCCGGGCTCCTTGCAGCTGCCGATCACGTGCGTTTCGCCCACAAGCATGGCAAGCTCCTCGAGGACCTTCGTATTCGGACCCCAGTCCTGGGTGGTCAGGATGCTTTTCCCATAGAGCACAAACACGCGCCTGTCGGGTATCTGGATTTTGAAACCCTCGTCGACGATCTCCCGGTAGGATGCATCGGACCAGACCGCCACGTGTTTCTGTTTGAACCACGGCCACAGGTTTTCCAGGTCGTCTCGGGTCATGCCTTCGCCCAGCTCCGAAGCCGGCCCGTTGTGGGCGATCACCACTTTGCGCCCGCGCTTGGCGAGGAATTCAGCAAGCTCGCAGCCGTGCAGCTTCCCTCCCACGATAACCACGCTTTTCGCTACCGGCATCCAGATGCGGGAGAGCTTCTGCACCTGGGCCGGCGTGAGAAAACGCAGGACGGCCCGGAGCATCCCGTGCAGCTTCGCGGTGCGGAGGACGCGGCGGCTTTCCGCCCCGGGCAGATCAAATTTTGTATGGGAGGCTCCGGCTGCCAGCACCAGCACATCGGGCTTCTCCGCCCGCACCAGCGCAGGCGTCAGCGCCCGGTTCAGGCGCACGGTGACCTTTTCCTTTTTAAGCTGAGCCTCCAGGTAGCGCACGTGGCCGATGATGTCCTCGGTCTCAAGGTCCTTGACCACGGCCGCAAGCGGGACAAGTCCACCCAGCCGGGAGCTTTTTTCATACAGGACGACCTCGTGGCCGCGCCGGGCTGCCAGGCGCGCGGCTTCCATGCCCGCAGGACCGCCGCCGGCCACCAGAACCTTCTTTCTGCGCTCTGCCGGGCGGCACTGGTATTCTGGAAGGATCTCCCGGCCCAGCGTGGGATTCACCCGGCATTCGAGCTTTTTGTTTTTGTTGCGCATATCGAAGCAGTGCAGGCATCCGTGGCAGACACGTATGTCTTCGGGGCGGCCTTCTCTTATCTTGTTGGGAAGCGACGGATCGGCCAGGAGCCGGCGGGTCATACCGATAAAGTCGAGGCTGCCTTTGCGCAGGTATTCCTCGCCCAGCTCCGCGTCCAGTCGGCATGCCGTCCACACCGGTATCTTTACGCCCTTGCGCTTGACCGCTTCCACCAGGGGCACCGTGGCTCCGCGGCCCTGCCGGCTCCAGTCGAGATCGGCGGGCAGCTCGGCCGGAGGCTCGGGATAAAGGATCCGGTCGGGCTGAATGAGCCCGCCCCTGTGCCCGTAGCGCTCTGCCCGGCAATTGATGCCGTCGGCCACTTCCGCGATGCGCTTCGCCATCTCCGCTCCTTCGTCGAGCGTCGTGGCCAGCGGGTGGTTGTATTCTACGATGTTGAAAAGGGCGTGGACGGCGAACGCCGGGCCGCAGCGGCGCTTGGCCTCCGCGAGAATGCTGCGCAGGAAGCGGGTTCGGTTTTCATAATTCTGCGGGCCGTAGTCGTCGTCGCGCCGGTTCCAGACCCTCGACAGGAAGGTGTTGCCCTGGTGACAGGTGCCGTGGTTGATCTCGCAGGCGTCAAAACCCGCCTTCCATGATCGCTCGGCCGCCGACGCCCACAGGTCGATCTGGTCCTCGATCTCCTGCTTCGTCATTGCGCGGCAGGGAAGGAAGTCCGGGCCGGGCAATTCCTCCTGCCTGAGAGTGGAGGCGCATTTGATGTCGCGGATCGCAGGATCGCGGGGCAGCAGTCCCGTGGGATTCCAGGGGCCGGCGTGCTGGAACTGTATGGAAACGGGACAGCCGTGTTTGTGCACGGTGTCGGTCAACTGCCGGAAGCCGGGAATGAACCTGTCGTCGTCGAAATGCAGCTGCACGCCCTCGTAGCTGCCGTCGGGCCTGTAGTGCACGTGCTGGATCCCAAGGGGGTATTCAACACCGCAGGACTCCACTACGAGAAAACCTACGCCGCCCTTGGCCAGGCGTTCGTAATAGGCGATCATGCGCGGGCCGACAGTCTGGTCCTCTTCCATGTAAGAGGTGCCGTTGGCCGTTTTGATGATGCGGTTGCGCGTCCGGACCGGGCCGATCATGCCCGGTTCCATGAGCTTGTCAAAATGTTGCACTGTGTTGCGCATCTTCTTGCCCTGAAAATGTTTGTGTGACATGCAGTTCCGGTTTCCCGGCCGGCCCTATCGGAGGGCCGCATCGACCGCGTTTGCTGCCGCTCTTAGCACTTCGACGGAGCGCGCGAGCCCCGCCTTCTCATCCTGGGCAAGCTCCCACTCCAGGATTTCCCGCACACCGTGCCTGCCGAGAGCCACCGGAACCGACATGCTCAGGTTGTGCTGGCCGTATTCCCTGTCCAGTACAACCGAACAGGGGAAAATCGCACCAGTATCCTGAAGGATAGCCTGGGCGATCGAAACCATGCCGACCGCACAGGTCCAGCCCGCAGTGCGCCCGGTCTGAAGTTCCTCGTACCGCCTCAAAATTTTGGGAATTTCGCCGAGCACAGCCTGCTTTTCCTCTTCGCTGAAAAACGCCGGCCGGCCGTCGATGCGCACGGAGCTGAAGAGCGGCACCTGGCTGCTGCCGTGCTCGCCGATCACCGTGGCCTGCACCCGGCTGACCTTGACCCCTTTGGCGCGGGCTGCCAGTTCGCGGAAGCGGAAGGAATCGTTGATGGAGTAGCCGAAGAGCTGACATCGGTCGAAACCCCCGGCGCGCCACGTGGCGTAGTTCAGGGGATCTATCGGGTTGGTGGCCGTGATCACGACCGCATCGGGGCAATGGCGCCTGATCTGCAGCGCGATGTCGCGGATCATCGGTATGTTCTGCGGCAGCATCTCCATCCGGTCGGCGATCAAACCCTGGAGCGCCCCGGCGGCGTTGATCACGATATCGGAACCGGCCATGTCTGCGTAACCGCCGTCCCGGACGCGGACATCGAGCGCCGAGACCGCCGTGCCGATATCCATCGCATGCTGTTTCACCAAGTTGGCGCGCGTGTCGATCATGACGACTTCCTCAGCCACCCGAGAGGCGGCGAGATTGAACGCGACAGGCGCCCCAACCGATCCGGCAGCGCCGATGACGCTCATTTTCATAGCTTCTCCCTTCCGTGCCCCAGGCAGTCGTCCCCTTGCGAATATAGAATGCCGGCTACCTGCCGGCAACCGGTAATTTTTCCGGTTGCGGTAACGCTGACCCAAGATGACAAAGGTGCTGGCCAATGCCGACACGCCAATGGCCTGTAACAGTTGATTCGCCGACGGCTGGTAGAGGCCCATCAGGGTTTATGCACGGAGAGCAATTTCGGCAATCGATCCAGTTGTTCCCTATCCAGCGTCACCAATTCCGCCCCAAACCGGAAAGCGACTGCGGCATAAACGGCGTCGCTGCCGCGCAGACGGTATCTTGCCGCAATGTCCACTGCAAGGCCGGCGACACCTTTGTCCAATTCCACAAATGTGATACGCGGCAAGCTGCTCAGTTCCAGAACGAAGGCTTTTGCCGCTTCCGGTTTCCCGTAGCCGCGCGCCAGGGCCGCCGATATTTCCGGGAGAACAAGAAACGGCACGATGATGGGGATCGATTCCCGGCGTACCCTCAGCATGAATTGTCTGCTTGCCTGGTGCGCCGGCTCAGCCTGAATGAATGCGCTCACAAAGACGCTGGCGTCGATTGTAACGGGTGAATTCATCGGCGCATCTCCATAAGTAGCTCAACCGCGCTCTTTTTGATTTTCCGGCTGCTGCTCAATTCCTCGCCGAGAGCAGCCAGGCGCTCCCATGCTTGATCGGCGGATTTTTCGGGCGGGGCAGCGTCCAGGGGAATCATCAGGGCAGCGGGTTTGCCGCGTCGTGTGATGACATAGTGCGCGTGCTTTTCTTTTACGGTCCGCACCAGCTCCGAGGCCCGCGATTTCAATTGACGGATGCCGATCTCCTCGGTTTTCGCTATATTTTTCGTCATGTAGTCACCTGTGTGACTACATGATACATCAACAAAAGCTGCCGGTCAAAATGCAGTGCGTCTAATGCAGCGATCCCTGACAAGGCTCCTAAACCACAGCCTCGAGGCAGCAGGATTGCATGCGGCTTCAATTCCTCCGGGACAGGGATGGATTGCGGTTCTCCCTGCACTGGGCGGCTCCGGAGGGCCGTCCCCAGCGTTACCGGTTGACGGCCTGCATGGCTTGCGGGTGATAGCGCTCGCCTGCCGCAGCCCCCAAAGGGAACGCTTCATCGAGGCGTTTCAGCTGGCCGGGGGTTAAGCGGACCTCGAGAGCAGCCAGGTTTTCTTCGAGATAGCGTATCTGCTTGGTCCCGGGGATCGGGACGACGTCTTCGCCTTGGGCTAGCACCCATGCAAGGGCAAGCTGGGCGGGGGTGCACCCGGCCTCTTCCGCCATCTGCCGGATCATCGCGGCAAGATCGAGATTGCGCTGGAAGTTTTCTCCTTCGAAGCGCGGGTGGTGGCGTCGCGCATCGTCCGGGGGCAGGTCCTCCTGCTTTTTGAACCGTCCCGTGAGAAATCCCCTGCCGAGGGGGCTGTAGGCCACGAACCCCACCTTTAATTCCCGGCACGTCGAGAGAACCTCTTTTTCGGGATCGCGGGTCCAGAGCGAGTACTCGCTCTGGAGAGCCAGGATCGGGTGAACGGCGCAGGCGCGACGCAGGGTTGCCGGTGCCGCTTCGGACATTCCCAGGTATCGGACTTTACCCGCTTCCACGAGCCTCACCATGGCGCCGACCGTTTCCTCGATGGGCGTGTCCGGATCGACCCGGTGCTGGTAATAAAGATCGATCATATCCACGCCGAGCCGCTTCAGGCTTGTGTCGCACGACTGCCGGACGTACTCCGGCCGGCCGTTCACGCCCAGGAACTCGCCGCCCGGGCTGCGCACGTTTCCGAATTTGGTAGCAAGAAAAACCTGGTAGCGCCGGCCCTTGAGGGCGCGCCCGACCAGGATTTCGTTCCGGCCGAGCCCGTACATGTCGGCGGTGTCGAGAAAATCCACGCCCATGTCCAGGGCCCGGTGGATCGTCGCGATCGAGTCTTCGTCCTTGGCCGATCCATAAAATTCCGACATTCCCATGCAGCCCAGACCCATGGCCGATACCGTGACATCGGCGCCAAGTTTTCGTTTGAGCATTCCACGTCCTCCTTTGCTTTCATTCAATCCTTGTAATAGCGATACCTCGCCATCCGCGCCTGGATCCTGGCAGTGCGGTTGCGTATCCGGCGGTTCGGCTGCACCGGGCTGTAACGGCGCGGATTGATAATGACCGCGGCAAGCGCCGCAGCCTCCCCGTCGGATAGATCCGAGCACGATTTTCCGTAATATGTCCGCGCGGCCGCTTCGGCTCCATAGACGCCGTTTCCCCATTCGATGACGTTGAGATAAATTTCGAAGATGCGCCGTTTCGTCAGATTCCGCTCCAGCGAGAAGGTCAGCAGCAGCTCTTTGAGTTTGCGGACCGGATTTTTCGAGGGGGAGAGATAAAGGTTTTTGGCCAGCTGCTGCGTGATTGTGCTTGCGCCGCGCGCGAATTCCATCTTATCGGCGTTGATTTTGACGGCCTCCCGTATTTCATCGTAGTCCAGCCCGTCGTGCTTGAAGAAGGCCGCGTCCTCGGCAATCAGTACGGCGTTCTTCAGATTTGATGAAATGGAATTCAGCGGCTTCCAGACCTGGAAACGCCGCGTTTTTTTCCCCTCCTTGCGCGCCTCCCGGTCCCGCATTTCCATCCAGGCGGTGGATTGGGGCCTATCCCGCGCCAGAGCCTTTACATCCGGATGGGTAGCTACCTCATACAAAAGCCAGACTGCCGTTGTCAGGCAAAGCGCAAGCAGAATTTTTCTTTTCCGGTTCTTACGCTTCGGCTCGTTTTCGCTGCTTTGTTTGCGGATGTGCATTTACCAAATGGCCACGCCAAGCTGTCAGCTCTTCTTGAAGCTTTCTCGCCCCCGATCGCCTAAATGTCGTAGCCGCTTGCGGTCAGCGCGGCGGCATGCCTTTTCTGCCGCGCCTGGCGCCTGCGCGCAGCCTTTTCGTCCTCCTTGTAGACTCCGCTCTTCGGCCTCCACGGGTCGATGGAAACTGTTTTCATATGCCACATGTCCGTGGTCAGCCAGAGCGCCTGGGTCTCGCCGCCAACGACCACCAGGTTAATATTTTCAGGAGAAGTGTAGGGAGCGATCAGCGCATTCTTGGGAAGCTTCAGCCAGGAGGCATAAGGCTCCATCCCATTGCGTGCGCCGGGTTCCACCAGCGAATAGACCACATCCGAGCCCCAGAATTGTCCCGCCGTCATCTTGAAATTTTCGCAGAGATACCTGGAAAGCTTTTCCGGTGTGTCGAATCTCTGTTCCTTCAAATGCTTCGATACCAGCGGGTCCATGACCAGGGTCAGCGCTCCGCGCAGGCAGGGGAATGCCTGCATCATGATGAGCATTTCCTCCTGCGCCGGACGGCAGCAGCCTGCCGCGCCCATGCTGTTGATTGCGCTCCAGCCCTGGAAGAGGCTTACGGTGCTTTCTTCCTTCCTGAAGCCCTTGCGGACGTGGAAGGGTTCCCACGCGCTCCGCTCCTCGTTTTCGGCGAACATCATGTTGTTGTAATTCATGTTGTTGCCGGTCGATCCCATGAAGGTCTCGTTCAGGCGCGCGTCGCCCAGGTTGATGGTCATCATTGTCCACGCGCGGCCGATGACGGTGTTGGCGTGGTTGAACGGGCTCAGGGCCCCCAGTCCGGAATTCATGCCGATCTCCTCCCGGATGGGCCCGTTCACAAATGCCATCCTGCCGAATGAGGTCGTCGAACTCGGCATGGATGTCTCCTGGCTGGCGGCCAGCGCGAGAATAACGGGCAGGTGTTCGGGGCCGGCGCCCGCCATGACGGCGTTGACGGCGACCTTTTCCACCGTGTATTCCAGCCTTTCCTGGTGGATGGTGACGGTCATCTGGCCGACAACCTGGTTAGAGTCGGCTGCGGTCCCCGTCAGCATACGAGCCACACGCTCCTCCGTGGGTAGAACGATCGGTGCGCCGTCGGTCCAGCCGTTTTCAAGGAACAGGCGATGCAGGTTCTCCTCCGTGTCCGGCTGCAGCAGCCTCGGCCTCGGTTTGCCCCTTGCAGCCCTGGGATGTTGTTCGTCTTCGGTGAGCGGCCGGATGAGCGCGTCGACCACCTGCAGCATCAGGGGCCTGCCTGAGACGGGATCGTTGCCTTCAACATATTTGCGAAGAACCTCCCGCGGCCTGCCGACCAGCGGGTAAGGAGGATGGGTGAAGCGCAGCATCATGCCGTGATTCTGGGCATCCTGAGCGGCAAATTCTGCGAAGCGGGCGCTTGCCATGGGAATGGTGGGGATGCCGTATTTGGATTCGAGTTCCCTGCAGTAGGCGGCGACACTCGCCGTGCATCCGTCTCAGCCGCCGACTCCGAGGATGACGGCATCGGCATTCTGCTTCAGCTCGGACCACATCTCGGGCTCATCCACGAACATGTTGCCCTTTTTGTGCTGCAGGACTGTTTTTACCCCGGGCATATGGCGGGAAAACCAACCGACAGCTTCCTCCAGAAACTCCCATCCTCCGCCGAAGCCCACATCGACCACATAGAGGGTTTTGCCCTCCAGCGTGTCCAGGCGGGGCGCAAGCGGCAGCGGCTTCACGACCATCGTGGGCTGACCCCTGGGATCCAGAACAGTGCACAGAGAAGTGGACGGCGTTGCTTTCTTCAGCACCATATACATTTCCCCCCTATCGAATGATCCCCTAAAGATCGAACAAACTAGTAATTATTACCGACCCGGCAAAAGAGTTCAAACACAGAACCATAGCAGATCCGCGGCCTGGCGCCGGATCATCAAATACATAGGCAATTGCCCAGCATGGCTGGGTGACTACTGGAGTTTGATAGCTCCGTATTTTGAAACGCTGAGATACGCTGACAAAAGCGCTGACAAACGCCGATTTGTTCGGCGAGGGTCGGCGAGCAAAAGCCGATGAGGCGCTTCCGATGGAGTTTTCTGCGGCGGCACTGTGGCAAGCGCCGTGCGGCAATGAGATGGAGGTTATGAGAAACCGGGCGTTTGCCACAGTGCCGCCGCAGAAAACTGACCAGCGCCGAGCGCTGGCCCCTGCGGGGATCGGAAGCGCCTCATCGGCTTTTGCCCGCGTTAGTCAGCGTTCAAGACCAGTGTAACTCCTCCAACCGCTTTGAGCGGTTCCAATCTTTCAAGCCTCCGGCTTTGCCGGAGGTGCCTGACTGCTCCCCAATTATTCCTGACTTGTTACTGGCCGAGGATGAGCGGCAGGCCGTTTTTGTTGCTGCCTATCACCACGACCTTGGCGTTTGAGCTCTTTGCCAGGTTTTCGGTGGCTTCAATGCCTTTCCACTCCAGCAGCTGCGGGCTGATACCCTGGGCTACGATCTGCTGGAAGTCGCGGATGCCCTGGGCCTCGATGCGCTTGCGTTCGGCTTCCTGCTTTTCTTTCTGCAGCCGGAAACTCATGGCGAGGGCCTCCTGCTCCGCCTGCTGTTTGGCCTCGATGGAGGCTTTGAGCGTCGCGGGCAGCTGGATGTCGCGCAGCAGGATGCTCTCGATAACGAATCCCCTCTTTTCGAGGATGGAAACAAGCTGTTCGTAAATCTGTTTCGCCACCATCTCGCGTTCTCCCGTATACAGGGCGTTTGCGGAATGGGCGGCCGTCGATTCTCGTATTGCGGCCCGAAGATTGGGCTCGATCAGCACGGCGATGTAGTTCGGCCCGATTTTCTGGTAGACCTCGGCCGCCTTTTGCGGGTTCAGGTGGAATATCATGGAAGTGTCCAGGTTGATCACCAGGCCTTCGCTCGAAGGCACGCTGGCCGATTCCTTGACTTCCTGCGTGCGGATGGACATCTCGTGATTCACTTTGAAGGGATTGACCAGGTGGATCCCCTCGGACAAACCTTCGCCCGTCACGCGGCCGAACAGCGTAAGGACGCCGACGTGGCCCGAATCGACCCGGGCGATGGACGCAAAAACAAGAATCAAAACAGCCAATGCGGCGACCGCCAGGCCGAACACGCGTGAGACCGATTTGGGATTGATATCTATTATGCGGCCGGGGCCGTCATTGAGCATCGCCATAATTCATCCTCCCAGTGCACATTTTTGTGCTGGATAGCTGCGCTTTCCGAATATTGCCTCCACTTGCTTATAGGGCATCCCCTGCACGGACACAAGCCGGAAATAGTCGAAAACGGCGATCGGCAGCTATCCGCCGGTTCTGTGATACGTGTCACTGCCCAAATCCGCAACGCGCGTAATATCGATAACCATCGACTGACAATTGACGAATTTTTTAACCATGTGTGGTCATCAGACTGCAGGAGGTAGCTATGATGAAAAAAACAGCGGTTCTTGTGATGGTCCTGATGCTGACCGTTCTTGCATCAGCTGCAATGGCAGGCGATAAAGGCGGCGCAATGGTCGGGAGATTGTTCCTTTTCCAGAAATGCGATTCCACGCTGGCAGATTTGGAGGGGTATGATTCCATGGGCTGTCCTTTGGTTGAGGGTCCTTGGCCGATAATGACCGAAAATCGGCGCTGGGGGCAGATGAAATATAACCTGCTTGGACCGGAATTCAGGTTCTCATTTCAGGGCAAAAACCTGGTGCCCGATATGGACTACACACTCCTCTATTATCCCGATCCCTGGCCGGGAGAAAATCTGGTTTGTCTGGGCAGCCAAAAGGCCAACGACAAAGGGAACCTTCAGATCCATGGCGAGCATCAATTCCTGGTTGGGGATGTCCCGATGGGCCTGCCGTTGCCCGATGATGGCAACTACAAACCTATAGCCGATTCAGTCTCCGGCGCTGTTGGGGCAAAAATATGGCTCGTAAGCTCTGCGGATGTACAGTGCGGCACAGAGGGGGAAGGGGAGTCGGCTGTACCGCCACAGATGCTGGCCTGGAATCCTGCCTCTTACCTTTTCGAGGGCAACCTGATTATCTACCAATATGCCGCGCCGGTTGTAGTTGCGGATGACGCTGAAGACGATGCGGACGACGATGCGGATGTCGAAGAACAGAAACCGGAGGTGGCGGAAACTGTTGTGGTTACGCCCGAAAATCCGGGTACCAACGGCAAAGGCAATGCATACGCCAAGGGCAAAGACAAATAAAGGCACCAAAGCTGCTAACGGGTAATTCCTGCAAGCCCGGTACGCCGATACCGGGCTTGCTTTTTTCCCCTGCTTTACCGCGCAGTGCCTTTCCCATTACGCGAATCCCGTGATCCGGGAAACACAGGATTTATGGCCACGATAGACACAAATCGCGAGCTTTGGAACTGCCCCTCTTCCACCCTCAACGGAAGCTATAGCCGATGCGAAAGCTCAAGTAATGGGTATTGGCATATTGCGGCTGGAGATGGTCGCGAAACTCCAGGCGCAGCCCGTGGCCTTCGCGAAACCAGTAATTCACCCCGCCGCCAAAATTAACCAGGTTCGCGTGTCCGTCCCGGAATGCCAGCGTGTAGCCGCCCGTGACAAACGGGGATAGTTTGCGCCTGCGGTTGAAATGATAGGCGCCGTTCAGCGATATCAGGCCGATCCCGTTACCGATGTCGCTCCATGGCGTCAGGTAGCTGACCTCCGCGCCGGCCCCCAGCCCCCTGTAAATCAGTGCATCCAATCCTGCGCCGAAGTTCATGGTTGAGACCGAGTCGTCGCCCAGAATCGCCCCGGGCGAAAAAAAGGCATACCCTTGCAGAGGTTTCTGCATATCCTTGCCCTGGCCTTCATCGGCTGCCGGCCCGGCATGAGCCCACGAGCAAATCATCATGAAGCACAAGGCTATTCCGGCAATTGGGGTCCGTAGGCAGATTCGTTTTCTCATTTTTTCCTCCTCTGCCCGGGTAATGCGAAATGGGCGATCCTGCGGGATCATTCCATTTGCAAATATTTCTTGACTTGTCGGAATAGTTGAGACAAAGTCTCATCCGATGTCAACAGCTATCAAATGCATACCGGAAATGTCCGAGGGTTTGAAAAAGCACCACGAGGAGGAATTTCGCAGGCTGTGCCGCGAAAAGGGTGTGCCTTATACCACGCAGCGGCGCGCCGTGCTTCAGGCGGTGCTCGAACTCGGCACTCATCCCACGGCGGAAGAGGTCTGCTCGTCCGCAGCCGTTCGCGGCGCCCGTGTTTCGCGCGCCACAGTTTACCGCACTCTCGAAAACCTCGCCCAGATGGGCGCCATTCTCAAAGTCGGGCACTGCAGGAGCGCGGTGCGTTACGACGGCCGTGTCGAACTGCACCACCACCTGGTCTGTTTGCGCTGCAACGCCATTACCGACATCGCCAGCGCCGGGCTGGATGAAACACCCATACCCGACACCGCAGAATTCGGATTTGTTGTGAAGGATTTCCGCGTGCAACTGAGCGGCCTGTGCCGCCGTTGCCAGACACATAAATCGAAGACTCAATCATAAGGAGAAACATATGGAATCACAGAATCCGGTCGAAGTTGTTCCCATGCCCCGCATCGGGGATAAGGCACCGTCTTTTAAAGCAAGCACGACCCAGGGAGAAATCAGCTTCCCGGAGCAATACGCCGGCAGCTGGGTCATTCTTTTCAGTCACCCCGCAGACTTTACGCCGGTCTGCACCACCGAATTCATCACTTTTGCCTCCCTGGAAAGCAAATTCGCCGAAGCCAACTGCAAGCTGGTGGGGCTTTCTGTGGACGGGCTTTACAGCCACATTGCATGGCTTCGCACCATCAAAGACAAAATCGACTATAAAGGCATGAAGAACGTCGACGTGAAGTTCCCTCTGATCGACGACATCACGATGACGGTCGCCAGGAAATACGGCATGATCCAGCCGGGTGAGAGCACTACCAAGGCTGTGCGCGCAGTATTTTACATTGATCCCGCCGGCGTGATCCGGGCCATCATCTATTACCCGCTCAGCCTGGGCCGCAATTTCGACGAGCTCTACCGGGTCCTGATCGGCCTGAAGACCGCGGATGCCTTCTCGGTCGCCACGCCTGCGGACTGGCGCCCCGGAGACGACGTGATTGTCCCGCCTCCCGGCACGATGGATGACGCCCAGGCGCGGATGAAGCCGGCGTCGGACGTGACCCTGCACGACTGGTTCATCAGCACCAAGAAGCTTCCCAAAGAGCAGGTCCTGAAAACCGTTTTGAAGAAGTAAGCGGGACGCCTTTTTGCGGGGATGACAGGGAGAATCGCCCGCCGTAAAATATCCGGCAGCATGTCCGCAGCGGCATGCTGCCGGACGGCGCACCTCCCGGCAAAGGGACGATTATGTTTTGAAAGGAGACGCGAATGCTCGTGCAACATTTTTTTGTGAACGGCCTGGCACACAGCTCCTATCTGTTGGGCGGCTCAACCTCCTGTGCGATCGTCGATCCGCAGCGCGATATCGATATCTACATCGCCGCCGCGAAGGCTCTGGACCTCGGGATCACGCACATCCTGGAAACCCATCTGCACGCGGATTTCATTTCGGGGCACATGGACCTGGCGGAGAAAACCGGGGCCACGATCTATGCACCGAAGGCGGGCAACTGCGCCTTCAGGCATGTGGCGCTGGCGGAGGGCGACTCCTTTGCCATCGACGACATGCGCATCTCCGTTCTCGACACCGCCGGCCACACTCCCGAACATATTTCCTACGTGGTGGTCGACCGGGAACGGGGCGAAGAACCGGTGGGCGTTTTCTGCGGCGACACGCTCTTCGTAGGCGACGTGGGGCGGCCGGACCTTTTCCCGGGGCGGGCGGCGGAGCTCGCATCCATACTTTTCGACAACCTCCACGGGAAGCTGCTGAAGCTGCCGGACTTCTGCGAAGTGTATCCGGCGCACGGGGCCGGCTCCCTGTGCGGGCGGGCCATGGGTGCCAAACGCACCAGCACGATCGGCTACGAGCGCCGGAAAAACCGGGCTCTCCAGATACCGGACAAGGCCTCTTTCATTGCATCTCTAACGACGGATATGCCGGCTGCGCCCGATCATTTTGCGCGCTGCAGCGCCACCAACGGCGCCGGTCCGGCTCTGGTGCGCACGCTGCCCGTTCCCGCGCCTCTGACAACGCAAGCGTTTGCCGAACGCGCCGGGAAGCCCGGCGCGGTTGTGCTCGATGTCCGGCCGTTCGACGCGTTCGGAGGCCAGCATATTCCCGGCGCGTGGAGCAACGACATCAATGGAAACTTCGCCACCTTCGCCGGCTGGACATTGCCGGTTGACGGCGAAATCTTGCTGGTTGCCGACAGCGAGGCTGTTGTCCAGGAAGCCGCCGTCTGGCTCAGGCGCGTCGGCATCGACAATGTGACGGCGTATCTTGATGGAGGCATGCTAAGCTGGAACCTCGCCGGGCTGCCAACCGAACACGTCGCGCAGCTCAGCCCGCAGGAACTGCATCATTGGATGCAGGCGAAATGCGGCCCCGTGCTCGTGGATGTCCGTTCCCAAGAGGAATTTCAGGGTATCCGCATTCCGGGCGCTCTCAATATCCCGGCGCCGGATCTTCGCACGCGGCACAAGGAGCTGCCCCAGGACAAGGACATCGCCCTTATCTGCGGCACGGGAATGCGGTCGAGTCTGGCCGCCAGCATCCTGCAGCGCAACGGCTTCAAGGTTGTAAAGAGTGTCGCCGGCGGGATGTCCGGATATGTCGCCGCCGGATTCGCCGGCTAAAATAGCATGTTGCATTCATTCTGTGGGGGCGCAATGGGAGAACCGTTCCCGCCAAAAACCCGGATGAGGGTGTACTCGTTGCCAGGGAGATCTCATGTCCGGTCCTGACAGGAAACCACGATTGCTGGAATGGGCACGGGAGATACAGGCCCTGGCACAAACGGGGCGCCATTATGCCAAAGACGACTTCCAGCGGGACCGCTGTGAACGGCTGATGCAAATTGCGGCAGAAATGATCAGCCAAAACTCGGACGTCGATTTCCTTCGTCTGGCGCAGGCTTTCACCGCGCAAATCGGCTATGCAACTCCCAAGATAGATGTGCGCGCAGCCGTATTCAGGAACCGAAAGCTGCTCCTGGTACGGGAAAGGCTTGACGGCGGATGGACCATGCCGGGAGGGTGGGCGGATGTGGGGGACACTCCCTCCAAGGCGGCTGAGCGCGAGGTGTGGGAAGAAGCCGGGTTCCATGTCCGGGCCCGCAGAGTGGTGGGTGTATACGACGCCAACCGGAGGGATCCGCTCGAAGTTTTTCATGCGTTCAAAATTGTTTTCCTTTGCGACATCGTGGATGGTGCCGCCCGGCCAAGCCAGGAGACGTCGGAAGTGGCCTTTTTCGGTGAGGACGAAATCCCTTCGGTCTTTTCCGGTGAGCGCACTACCGCGCGCCATGTCCGCGATGCCTTCTCCGCTCTCCTGGATCCCGGCCGGTCGACGATTTTCGATTAGGGGCGAAGCCATTCCATATTTTGAAACGCTGAGAAACGCTGATAAAAGCGCTGACAAACGCCGATTTGTTCGGCGGGGATCGGAAGCGCCTCATCGGCTTTTGCCCGCGTAAGTCAGCGTTCAAGACCGGCGTAACTCCTCCAACCGCTTTGAGCGGTTCAAATCTTTCAAGCCTCCGGCTTTGCCGGAGGCACCTGACTGTTTTTTCTTTTTATGATTGAGGACGGCCTTCCGGCAGCCCTCCTCTGCAAAAAGATCTTTCATCGATTATGAAGAAAAGCGGGAAAAGGGCAGAGTCGGAAGTGATCCGTGGCAAGCTGCGTTCGGCCGCCGATGCGGCTAAAGCTGCCGTCCTTAAGAGCTTTTTCAAGACGGGACCGGGGGAATATGGCGAAAACGATCGGTTTCATGGAGTGCCGGTTCCCGGCGTTCGCAAAGTTGTTCAGGCGCACCCGGACATCCCGCTGACCGAGGTCCGGAAACTGCTGTACTCCCCGTACCACGAAGAAAGGCTCGCGGCGCTCCTCATCCTGGTGGACCAGTACCGGCGCGGCGATGAATCGCGCAGGAAAGGCATTTTCGATTTTTATTTGTCCAATACCGCGCGCATCAACAACTGGGACCTTGTGGATCTTTCGGCGCCGCATATTGTCGGGGGGCACCTGTTCGGCAGGAAAACATCCGTACTCACGCGGCTCGCGCGCTCTGAAAATTTGTGGGAGCGACGGATTGCGATCCTGGCAACTCATTATTTCCTCCGGCAGGGGGACGGCCGTGAGACTCTGCGACTGGCAGGATTGCTGCTCGAGGACAACCATGATCTGATCCACAAGGCTGTCGGCTGGATGCTTCGCGAAGCGGGCAAGCGGTGCTCCATGGAGGATGTGTGCGGATTCCTCGATGACAATGCCGCGGTGATGCCGCGCACCATGCTGCGCTACGCCCTCGAGCGCTTTCCCCGGGATTTGAGATCCCTGTACATGAACATGGGCAAGGATAAAGACCCACGATGAGAATCTTCAGTTTCGATTCGGAGCAATGGATCAACCTGCCGTCGCGCGAAGTGTTCCCGTTCTTTGCCGATCCGCGCAACCTGGAGGCCATCACACCTCCGTGGCTGCGGTTCGAACTGAAAGCGCGAGGGAACCTGGAAATGCGCCGGGGTCTGAAAATTGACTACCGGCTGCGCCTGCACGGGGTTCCATTTTCCTGGCAGAGCGAGATCACAGTCTGGGATCCGCCTCTCCGCTTTGTCGACGAACAGGTCCGGGGGCCATACCGGCTATGGCGTCACGATCATCGATTCGAGGAAAAGGATGGCCTGACGCTGGTTCGCGATCATGTCGATTATGCCGTTCCCGGCGGCTGGCTGGTGCAGAACCTTGTGGTCGGACGGGAAGTGGAAAAGATCTTCGAGTTCAGGCGCCGCACTCTGGAAAAAATCCTCCGCAAGGCCGGCTGAAACCGCAGCCGGCAAAGCCGCCGGGTCAGGGTACTACTTTGCTGCCGCTGCCAGCGGGTCGGCCGGCAGCTGCCAGCCGGATTTGACGTTCGCCGCCGCGTTCTGCTCGTCGAGCCACTTTTGAACCGGCGCGAAGTACTCCAGCAGAGCGCTCGCATCGATCTTCTCCTCGCCCGTCATGGCCTTCAGGGCTTCCGGCCAGGGACGGCTCATCCCCATTTCGAGCATGGCGTTGAGTTTGGCTCCGGCCTGCTTGTTATTGTAGAACGTGCAGCGGTGCAGGGGGCCCTGGTATCCGGCTTCGTTGCACAGGGCGCGATAGAACTGGAACTGAAGGATGTGCGCCAGGAAATATCTCGTGTACGGCACGTTTGCGGGGACGTGGTACTTGGCGCCCGGATCAAAATCATTTTCCGAGCGCGCAGCCGGGGGTGCGACGCCCTGATACTTCTCACGCAGTTCCCACCAGCCCTTGTTGTAGTCGGCAGGCTTCAGGGTGCCGTCCATCACCTTCCAGCGCCACTGGTCGATCATCAGCCCGAACGGGAGGAATGCAATCTTGTCCATGGCCTGGCGCAGCAACAGCGCCGTCTCGTCCGATTTGGGCACGGTTTGCAGCAGGTCCACCTGCTTCAGATAATCGGGAGTGATCGAAAGGGCAATCGTGTCGCCGATGGCCTCGTGGAAACCGTCGTTGGCCCCGTTCTGGAAAAGGAACGGCTGCTTGTTGTAAGCGCGCTGATAGATGTTGTGGCCGAGCTCGTGGTGGACGGTTGCGAAATCCTCGCCTCGGATCTGGATGCACATTTTCAGGCGCAGGTCGTCCTTGTTGTCCACATCCCACGCACTGGCATGGCACACCACCTCGCGGTCGCGCGGTTTCACAAAAAGAGACCGTTCATAGAAAGATTTCGGAAGCGGGGCAAAGCCCAGGGACGTGAAGAAGGCTTCCCCGTAACGCACCATTCCCACTTCATCGATCTTCTTCTGCTTTAGGATCGAGGTCAGGTCGTAGCCTGCGCCATTCCCGCCGCCGGCGGCAACCAGACCGTATACGTTCGCCCACTCCTGCGCCCAGGGATTGCCCAGCAGGTCGGCCCGTATCAAGCCGTCCTGTGTCACGCCCTGGTCGCCGTATTGCCGCGCTATCCGGGACCGCACATAAGCGTGCAGGGACTCATAAAAGGGACGGACCTGATTCCAAAGCCGTTCGACCTCTGCGCTGAACTGCTCGGGCGTCATGTCGTAATTGGATCGCCACATGGCCCCCATATCGCTGAAGCCCAGTTCCCGGGCTCCTTTGTTCTGCAGCTCGATGAAACGCGTATACTTCTGTCGCAGCGGCGCGCCGACGGCATGCCAGGACTTCCATATTTCTTTCATCTCGTTGGGATCCCGGCTGGTCGCCAGCACCTGCTCCACCTCGCCGATGGGCAGGCACTTACCCGCATATTTGCCGGAATCGGGGCAGGCTTTTCCTTTGCCGTAGTCCGCCTCCAGGTTCGTGCCCAATTTGGCCACTTCGGCGCGTTCCGCCGGGTCGCTTAAAGAGAAGAGTGTTAATTTGAGAAGCTTGAATTTCCGTTCCAGAACGGGCGGAAGCTTCAGGCCGTCGAAGCGCTTCACCTCTCCGGCGATTTTTGTGGTGGCTTCTATATAGTCCTGGTTTGCCTGCGCCGCGATGGCCTCGGTGTCATCCGTTATAAAATTTGACTGCACCCAGGCGGCCCTGGACGCTTTCACCGAAAGATCCGCCAGAAGTTTTTCCGTATCCGCGATGAACTTCTCGGCGTCCGCCACGGTTGGAGCTGAAGCGGGCTTCTGGCCGGCGGTGTTGCACGACATCAGCGCAAACATGAGCGCGATCCCGAGCGACAGGCTCAGCACGATATTCATACGTATGCGTCCCGGCATATGACCTCCAAAATGTAAAATAAACCGCTTTATAGTAGCTTCCGCGGCTGCATATGCCAAGAGCTTCGGATAAATACTCAGGGGAGGCGGCTTGCCGGCGTCCCGGTTTCGAAGTAAATTAGCGCAGGCGGCAGCGGGGCGGCTGTGCCTTTACCACACAAAACCTGAGGGAATCCCGGCCATGAAATCGAAAAGCACGATGACGCTGGACCGCGTCCTGTCACGCTTCGGATTGTCATCCCGCAGTGTCGCATGCGAGGCGATCCGCTCCGGCCGCGTCAAGGTCAATGGCCGCATCGTGCGGGATCCCGGACATTGGACAAATCCAGGCGCGGACGCGATTCACGTGGATGGCGAACGCCTGCGTGAAGCGCGCAAGGTCTACCTGCTGTTTTATAAACCCAAAGGTGTGATCACGAGTCACGGCGACGCCGGGGGAAGAAAAACCGTGTATGACTTCCTCGGCAGGGAAGTGCCCTGGGTTTCGCCCGTGGGGCGGCTGGACAAGGACACTTCAGGCCTCCTGCTCCTGACGAACGACAACGATTTCGCGGATTTCGTTACCAGCCCGGCCTCGCAGGTGCCCAAAACCTACCTTGTCAAAGCCAATACCCTGGTGAGCGACGAAATCCTGGCCCGGATGTCGGAAGGACTCGAACTGAAGCGGGGCGATTGGGCGAGGCCGCAAAGCGTCCGCAGGGTAGAGGATCGCGGCAAATACAGCTGGCTGGAGATCGTGCTCACCGAAGGTAGGAACCGCGAAGTGCGCCGCCTGCTGGAAGCCGTAGGCCTTAAAGTGCTTAAGCTGGTCCGCACGCGCATCGGCCCATGCACCCTGGAAGGCCTGCAAACGGGCAAATGGCGCACTCTGCGCCGCCCCGAACTCGCCCTCTTTTATTCAGCCGCCGCGAAAAAAGCATCCATACATGAAGTGCCTGGCGCAGCCACCGGCCACAACCATTAGCAGCCATCAGAACTCAGCCTTCGGCATCTTTCCCTTTTATAAGGATGGCTCTCCAGAGTCTGTCTCAAAACGACTATCATGAGATCCTCGCCGGCAGTTTTGAGAAAGTATCTGGAGAGCTGTCCTCACCCAATCAGCATCAAATGCTGAGAAAATAGTATTTATTTATATTTTTTCAGCGTAGGTCAGCGCTTATCGGCGTTCGTCAGCGTTAAAGTTTTTGGTCGGGCTTCCAGAGTCGGTCAGTGCTCGGATTGCTCATCGACTTCGGGCACTATCCTGGGCATCAGACCGAGAGGATTGTGCTTTAAAAGCAATATCTGTTTCGAGTATTTCGTGGTAAAGAAATAGGATTATGCTGCAGAGACTGTTCCGGCTGAGCGAAAACCATACGGATGTGAAGACGGAAATTGTCGCCGGGATTACGACCTTCATGACGCTTTCCTACATCATCTTTGTCCAGCCCACGGTCCTCTCCGCATGCGGCATGGATTTCGGTGCGGTCGTGGTGGTACGTGCGCCGCCAGCGCCATCGCCACGTTCCTGACGATGGTGATCATGCCGTTTACCTTCAGTATCACGGAAGGCATCGCTTTCGGTTTCATCTCTTACGCATTATTGAAGACGGTTACCGGGCGGGGGCGCGAGGTGCATAGCCTGGTTTACGTGTTCGCCGTGCTTTTCATCATCCGCTACATCTTCCTGAAATGATTCGAGATTCGAAATCGTTGCAGTCTTCGATTTTGAATCAGTTGTAAACGGAAATCTTGCTGAACATTAGAACCATGTGGGAGGCTACCGCATCTCCGTTCTCCCTGGCCGGGGCGAAGCGGCCGGAGGAGATCACTTTGTTGAAGTTGTCCATAAAGTTTTGGGCGTTCGGGTATTCGATGACGTTCTGGATTTTTGCCATACCGCTGCTGTCCACATACGCCACCACGGAAAAATTGTAGTCATTGCCTTCCTGGGAAATACTCTGTCCAAAATGCGAAAGATACTGAGCATTGATCGCAGGGTTGCTTTTGGCAATGCGTGTATTTGAGGCGACGTTGCCTTTTTGCGGCTGGGCAGGCGCCAGACCGAGTTTCTCGAGAACGCCCGATCCCACCAGCTGGGCGTAACGCAAGTCGGGAGAAAGGGAGACCTGGCTTGCGGCCGGGGCCTCGGCGCTGACATAAAGCGGGGTGCTGGCGAACGAGAAAATAAAGAAGAATGCGGACGTCACGACGGTGCCCAAAACCCGGGTCACATACCACGTGCCTTCGATGTCCCGGATCCTTAACCATCTGCTCCGCAGAGCATTCCGCAAGCGCAACTGCCATGGATCCCGATGCTGAGCGGTGATCCGGAGCTGCACCAAGCGGCGCAGAGCCGCCGGGGCCGCGATTCCGTGCAGAGCCCTCAGCCTGGCATGCGCGGCTGCGAGGGCGCCGTACTCCCTGCGGCAGTCGTCGCATTGATCCAGATGCTGGGATACTCGCACGGCGATTTCGGCATCCAAAGCATCGTCAAAAAACTCCGATAGAACCCTTAATACATCCCTGCATACCATGATACCCTCCGCTCAACTTACTGTTTCCCTGAAATGGCGCTTGAGCATCTCTCGCCCTCTCGCAATACGGGACTTTACAGTGCCGAGGGATACCTTCAACGATTCAGCGATTTCTTCGTAGGAAAACCCTTCGATGTCGCGCATGACTACGGCAATCCTCTGCTGCAACGGCAATTCCTGGAGCATCTTCTCGATTCTGGCGCGCTCTTCCTCGACAAGGAGAGCCTCTTCCGGGGATTGGATTCCGGACCTCAGGCAGCTGATAGTGTCCCGATTGGATCCTTTGGACAGGTGTTCTTCCAGCGACACGGTCCCGCGGCGTCTCAACCGGCCCCACCAGCGGAACCGGTTGGCTGCGCGGTGGAGCGTGATGCAGTAAATCCATGTTTTTATAGAAGATTGCCCCCTGAAGGATCCCAGTTTGCGGTAGATCGTCAGAAAGACCTCCTGGGACAAATCCAGGGCTTCCTCCCGATCCCCCAAAATGTGAAAAGCCAAGCTGAAAACCATAGAGCTGTAATGCTCGAATATTTCGTCAAAATTCAGGGCGACCTTGGGGCTTGCCTGCTCCAGGGCAGAGCCTGGCGTAACAATGCCTTCATCTTTTGGGAGCGTCAGTTCGTCCGGAAACATGGGCCTGTCCACGGCTTGCGCCTCAGCATGTTTTCAGCTGCTTCCAAACAAGTGTACTGCTGTCTCAGACATCCCGAGGGTTAAGAAAGTTCCAAATTTTTGCTGAAAAAACGGGGAAATCCATCGGAACCTGCTTCCTCCCGCTCCTTCAGTTTTTGCCCCTTGCCAGGAGATCATTCGTTTCCTTCGGCGTAAGCTTCTGAACCTTTTCCAGCCGTTCGGAGATGCGCAACAGCTTTTTCATCCTTTCGCTATCATCCGGGGCCGCCGCGAGGAGAGCGTAAAGACGCTCCTGCAGCACTGCCTGGGGGATCTCCGGAGGCGCTTTTTGCATCAACGCATGCTCCACGACGCACAGCACCAGCGACGGCGAATAATGTCTGGCCACAACATAGAAGCACGAGGAAATGGCGGCAACGAGGACCACGATCGCGACCCTGTTTCGAATCTTCATGCGTCCCCGGTCCCCTTTGAACAAAGTATACCAAATCCTCCCCCTTCAGATCATCAATGAACCCTGATATATGCCTCCGCTAGCAGAGCAGATAACCGCAAATCCTCGACAGGCACGGCTTTGGATATGTGTCCTCACCAATCCATCGGGGGTGCCTCCGGCTCTGCCGGGGGACTCATGGAGTTTGACAGCTCCGTATTTTGAAACGCTGAAATACGCTGACAAAAGCGCTGACAAACGCCGATTTTTTCCGCGGGGATCGGAAGCGCCTCATCGGCTTTTGCCCGCGTAAGTCAGCGTTCAAGACCAGCGTAACTCCTCCAACCGCTTTGAGCGGTTCCAATCTTTCAAGCCTCCGGCTTTGCCGGAGGCGCCTGATTCGTCATCCGACATTTTGCGGTTCAAATGTTTGACAAGATATTTATTGCGCATGGGATCTCATTTATCCTTTATCGTTCGCGATCAAGCTTTTTTGAGGGCCAAGCAACCGTAAAGCCTTTGGCTTTTCCCGGGACACTCACAAGAGACGAAGTGCGGCCTGCGGTATGCGACTTATGATATAATCGCGCGCGAAATATTGCAGCTTACTTTCAGAGAAGCTGTCCGGGCCTGTAAGTTCCCGGCCGGCGCAGGAGTCTATCGAAAATGGGTTGCCCTCAGTGCCAAAGCAATGAGATTAGCGATTCGGGACAGTGCCTTGTTTGCGGCTACCAGATGGAGACGGAAAAGCCGGCAGAAGCGGCGGAGGCTGCCGGCAAGGAAGAAGGCAGTTCCCGCAGCATGATCGAGATGGATTATTCCAGTGATGCAAAAGCGCCTGAAGGAAAGGAAGATCTGCCTCCGTGGAGGCAGGAACTGTCGCAGCGGCTTCAGGCCATCAAGCAAAAAAGGGAGCATCCCCTGGATGCTCAGCCTCAGGCCGTCGTTGTGCCGCCCGTCGCCTTGCCGGTGAAGCCCGCGGAGAACCCTCCAGCGCGCAACTCTTCGCCGAAGCTCGCGCGCATGCCTGTCCGCATTCCTGAAAGGCCCTTGCTTCCGCGGCCCCCCGCTCCCCGGCAGAAGGCACTTCAGCCCGTCGAGCCGAAGCCAATTCCCGTGCCCGAGAATAAGGCACCCGAGCCTGAAGAGATACAGAAGCTCATCGATAGCGCGGTATCCCTTCAGTCGGCAGGCTCGCCGGTTTCGGAGCCTGAAATTTCCTATCAGGCCCCGCTGCAGCCTCCGCATTCCGAGGGCAAGCTGATCCTGCTCTCGCGGACCCTTTCGGGCCTGATAGATCTTATTTTCATAATATTGTGCACGGGAGCGTTCATTATTGCGGCGGACTTCTTTTCCGGCATCGTGGTGCTGGATTTCCTGAGCCTTGTTGATTTCGCCGTGCTGTTTCTGATGACTTACTTCATCTATTCCATCTACTTCCTCGTCGCCTCCGGCCAGACCATCGGGATGATGATCACGGAGCTTCGCGTAACCGGCAGCGACCAAAAGAGGCCTCCGCTGCGGCGGCTGCTAAGCCGGTGCTTCGGCTACCTCCTGTCGCTCCTGGTCCTGGGGATCGGGCTGTTGTGGGGTCTTTTCGACCGGGAAAGCCTGTGCTTTCATGACCGAATCTCTCACACCCGCGTGGTCCGTCTCCGTGCCGTATGACCTGCGTTTCCCAAAAACTGCAATCGGCAAAGGCGAAGCCGGCCTGCACAGCCGGAATTTGTGCTGGACCTGAGAAGATATGGCGCGGGCGGCCGATAAGAATGCCGTGGATGTTATGAACCTGCAGCTGACGTCATTGCTCGATCATCTGAATCCGGACGGGGGGATGCCCTATGCCCCGGGCATGCCTTCTTTCTCCGAGCCGACTCTCCTGACAATCCTGGCATTCGTGGCTGCCGGAGAAGCGCCTCGGGCGCAGGCCCCTGTCGAGTGGGCGCTGAGGAACCGCAACGCCGACGGTTCCATCGGTTTGAGCCGAGAGTTCCCGGACGAGGGCAAATGGAACACCCCGTTGCTGGCGATGGCCATGCACCACATAGGGCGCACCGCCGAGAGAGATGCCGCCCTTCATCATATTCTTCAATCCCGTTCGCTTACCTTCCGGCGCAGCGCCGAGAACGATCTGGACACACAACTGACCGGATGGCCATGGGTGCCTCAAACGTTCGGCTGGGTGGAACCCACATCGTGGGCGCTGCTGGCGCTAAGGCTTGCCGGCAAGGACAATCATCCGAGGGCGATGGAGGGGCGCCGGTTTTTGGAGGACCGGTGCATACCCGAAGGCGGCTGGAACTACGGCAACAAGGTTCTCTTCAACAACACCCTGATGCCCTTCTGGGACACCACAGCGCTGGCTGTGCTGGCGCTGGGGGAGAGCAACACCCGTCTGGCAAACAAAAACCTGGACCTCCTGGAACGGACGCTTCCTGAAATGCACTCGCTGTCGACCTGCGCCCTGGTATGCCTGTGCCTGGCTTTGCACGGAAGGGGAACGGACGAGCTCCGGCGCCGCATTCAGGCAATTCTGGCGGAGCCGGAGAGCGATTCCCTGAACCTCGCCCACTCGGCGATGGGATGGATAGCGCTTTCGCAAAGGAAGGTATTGACGCCATGAATCGACGGCAATTTCTTCGCTGGTGGATCGGAAGCATAGGAGCTGTCGGGCTGGGGCGCTTTACCGGCGGCTGCACCGCCAGGTCGCTGCCGGTGACGGTGTTGAACGTTCCGGACCTGGACAGTGATTTTCACGGGGATTTCGCGCGCGTCCTGGTGGAAGACAACCTTGCATTACAGGGCAAACGGGTACTCCTGAAGCCCAATTTTGTCGAGTTCCATCAAAGCCGGCCGATTAACACGGACATCCGGCTCATCGCGCAGATAGCCGAGGCGTGCCTCAGCCTTGGAGCGAAGGAAGTGATCGTAGGAGAAGCCGCGGGCCACCGGCGCGATCCCTGGTACTCTGTGTACCATCCGTCTCTCAAGGGCATCCTGGATTCGAAAGTCCGTTGCGTGGACATGAATCACGGGCCGGCAGTCAAAGTTGCGAATAAGGGGCCCTATACCGGGCTGTCGCATTTCTATGTTTCAGCCCCGGTTGTGAACGCGGATGTGGTGATCAGCATGCCCAAGATGAAGACGCACCATTGGATGGGCGTAACGCTTTCCATGAAGAACCTGTTTGGCACGCTTCCCGGAATCCTCTACGGGTGGCCCAAGAATCCTCTGCATGTGAGGGGGATTGACAATTCCATCGTGGATCTGGCGCTGACGGTGCCTGTCCACTATGCCGTCGTGGATGGCGTGGCGGGCATGGAGGGCGACGGCCCGATCATGGGCACGGCCAAACATGTCGGAGCGGTTGTGATGGGGAAAAACCTGCTGGCGGTGGATAGCACCGCGGCAAGGATCATGGGATTCGACCCGCGCAGAATTCCGTATCTCGTCAAGGCGGGGTCCCATTTCTCCGGCCTGCGGGAGCGAAGCATTGCTTACAGGGGAGAGCACCCCAGTCGCTTCGCGACAAAATTCAGCTGCCTGCCTCAGTTCGCCAAAGCTCAGAGAGACTCGCTGTTTTAGTACCGTCTCTTCAGAAGCGCGGCATCATGGAATGAAGACTGCGGCACCCGCCTGATCTTCCATATGGCGAATCTTTTATCCTTCCCCAGATAGACGCACTCCAGCCAGCCCGGATATCTTCGTTGGGATTCCGTCAAAAACTGGGAATAGGAAATTTCTTCGGAAAATCCGGGAGTCGGAGCAAGGACCAGGTATTGTGGCCTGTAGGGCCGAATATTGTCCATGACTTCGCTCAAAGCGCCGTAAGCCGGAGCAGGGTCATCATAAAACATCGATCCCGGGCGCGACACATAAGGACGGAAGGAGCGCCGGCCGGTATACAGATAGAGGATCGGGTCTGCTGCGCATACAAACAGGTCGCCCGGATTGGAATGGGCCCGGATCCAAAGGAACATCTCCTCGTAATCCGACCAGCGTACCGCCGGAGATCCATAACTCACCATATAGGCCGGGTATCTGTTTGCTCTGCTTTCAAGGATATCGTTGTATAAAGACCCCGCATTAAACAGGATTAGAATTCCGAGTGCGGCCGTTCCGGTGTACCTTAAGATCGGCGTCCTGATTCTGCAGGCCGCCATAACCGCCAGGATCGAATAGGCAAACAGGTAAGGCTGGACCGGCGCCAGAAAACGAAATGGCGGCCAGGGCCAGACCAAAACAACGGCGAGATAGGCGGCAAGCAGAACGGGCAAAACTCTCCAATGTCCGGCCTGGCGCAAAATGACGAGCAGTCCCGCAAGGCCGATCAGCGCGGCAATCCAATCTATCCAGCCCGGAAACCCCGGCTGGCAAAGCTGCGCTAAAAGTGAAGATCCCTGAAACGCATCATAGGCGTTGGATGCCAGGACATGGCCCCAATGAGGAATGCCGAAGGAGTGCCACCAGGTCAGGTAGTTTGTGTAGTATGAGGAACTGACAGTTGCATCGGACCACTTCGTATAGGTCAAAGCCCATCCAAAGTACAGGATGCAAATCAGGGAAGCCGCCGCAGCAGGCAGGCGCAAAATTTTCCTGTGCCGGAAGGCCAGGAAGATCAGGGCGATGACGGAGACAAAGCCGATGACCCTGCACAAAAGAGGCAGCGCCGCCAGAGCGCCCAGGAGCAGCTGGGCTTTACGGGAAAGAAACGGTGTGCGGATGTGCCGGTCCAGCATCCACATCGTCGCCACCAGAAGCAGCGCGAATGGCATCTCGGATAGGCATGAGGTGCAAAAAAACAGGAAGGATGGCAAGGTCACGGACAGGGCGACGGCAGCCGCTGCGACGCCTCTGGAAAAATAACCGAAGCGAATCAGGTAGAGATAGGATAGCCCGGCTGCGATGGCTCCGGAGAGAAGGGATACCCACTGCATGAAGAGAAGGTTGCCTGGGAAGGAAGGGAATATTTTCCATATAACGGCCAGGATTGCCGGGTATAAAAATGGATATTTTGTTTGGACGGGTGCATCGGGCAGATGAATCAAACGGTAGCCGTCTCCCTGGGCGATTGCCTTGGCTACGGTAATGTAAATGCCGTCATCGTGATATGCGCCCGACACGCCATCGACAATCAAAAAGGATCCCAGCAGGACAGCCAAAGCGGCAAATGCCAGTGCCGCAAACTTGTCCTTCCGCAGGATGCTGCATTCTTCCGTATGACTATCGTCAGGAACCATTTTCATAGGCGAATGGGGGATTCCCGGACCGGTGGACCAGAAGTCATATCGGCACGAATATCGCCGACGGATGCTGAAAAAACGCTTAGGAACACTTACAACTTAGCCGGGATGCGCGATTTGCGGCCCATGGGTGATAGTGCGGATTTGCTGAGATCTGCGGCGGTTGAAGGGAATTTTACCGGACAAAATGGGGCGGAGGGTCGGGAATTTCCAGCGCCAGTTCGACCATGCCGCTTCGCTTCCCGCCGATGTGGAATGGCGCCTGGAAGATGAGCTTTTTCTTTCCGTTTTTCTCTATCGTATAGACGTTGCGCTCTCCCGATTCCAGAAGATGAAGGAGCTTTCGGCGCGCCGCTTCGGGATGGCATTCGAGCAGGTTTTTGCCTATCAATTTCCTGCCGCCGTATTCCCGGTACATCGCGGCTGCTGCTTCGTTCATTTCGAGGACGATGCCGTCAGAATCGCAGAGGGTGACGGCGCCGGAGAATTCGCGCACCCAGGCGGATAGGAAATCCGCATTTTCGTCCGGGCGCCGGATCCGGTCGGCATTCATGGCCGGTCCTATGGTAGGGCGACAATCTTTCCCGCCGGTCATGGGTTGACGGACCAGAATTTTGCCGCGGCGGCGGCTGCAGGGAGGCCAATGATGAGACGCACTGCCGTTCCCTCATGCCTTATGGAGTGGGATTCTCCGTCCTGGGCGATGGAAAATCCGGCCGGTGGCTCATCTGTTTTGACTGCCTGGGGACTGCGCTTTTGAAACCAGTCCTGCATGGCGAGATAGAATCTTTCCGCATCCTCGGGCGTGTCCCAGACGGTGCTGACAAAGACCGCATCCTTTCCCTCTTTGTTTTCCAAAAGCATCACCTGGTCGCCTCCCCAGCCGGCCGTCGCCCTGCGGGCCCGTTCCTCAGAGAAGTGAAGGCTCAGCAGAAGCCCGAGCGAGAATTCGCCCAGGACATTCCGATACGCGATCTTCCAGTCTTTGCCGATTCGCGCTGCGGGGTCCTCATCCCTGACCGGCTTGGGATCATCCCGTACGCCATAATACTTTTCCGGATGAAGGATCTGTTCCGTTGAGGCCGGCAGGTCCGAATAAATCCTGTTTACAGTCTGCCAGGAGGGGTTCTTCGCCCAGACCTTCTGCAGGAAAGCGGCGCCGTAGCCATAAGGGAAAAGCAGGCTTTCCTGGATGTAGAGCGGAGCGTCCTTGAACACCGGATATTGAGACTGCATGGTCGACATCTGGGCACGCATGATGAAGGCCAGGTCGGGCAGCTGGGAAAAGTGCCTCTTGAGCGGATCCAGGAGATACTGGAGCATTACGACCATCCCGTCTCCTTCCAGGAGCGCCTGGTGGGCCAACGCCTGGTCGTCGTTGCTGAGCTTGCGGTCCTGGTCAAGGATCCGGTTCACGTCGAAGTGCTGGTCCTGCAGCGCGTGAGTCAGTTCGTGAACCATCACGGGCTTCTGTTCCTCGACTGCCAGCCAGGAGGCAATGAACAATGTCTTTTGGTCCGGATCGTAGTATCCGCCGACCTGTTCGGTCAGAAGCTTCAAGGTGAATTCCCTGAAATCCATCCCGGCCGGGATGAAACCGAGCCTGCGAAGCATTTTCCCCTCGGCCAGCAGTTCGCTCTGGCTGTATTCTTTCTGAACGTGTTCATTGAGGAACTGCGAGATTTCCTCCCTGCTTTTGACTCCCCTCTGTATGGGGGATTTGGGTTCCAGACCCCGCAATTGCTTTACCGTCTGAATCATCTCGTCGGCGGCCTTTAACAGCTCCGAAGCATCTGTGGCCTGGGCGCAGACCGGAGCGCCCTGGCTCATGCCTATGACAAGAAACAGCAGCAAAATCGATCGCATCGGCATTTCATCTCCCGTTGTCGGACCTGCGCAGATAATAGTGGGTGCCAAAGGGCCAGTCAATGTCGGCGTGCTCCCCTGCGCGCCGGTCCGCATACGTCCGGGCAACGGCGAAGTGACCTTTTAAACACGATAGACACGAATGAACAAGAATTCCATTTCGTCTGATTCTATTGGTAAATCCCCGGCTCTGCCGGGCAACTCATAGAGTTTGACGGCTCCGTATTTTGAAACGCTGAGATACGCTGACAAAAGCGCTGACATACGCCGATTTGTTCGGCGAGGGTCGGCTTTTGCCCGCGTAAGTCAGCGTTCAAGACCAGCGCAACTCCTCCAACCGCTTTGAGCGGTTCAAAGCTTGCCTCCGGCTTTGCCGGAGGTACCTGACGTGTGTATTTCGTGTCAAAGAGTTTTTCAGATACCGCATTGGAATTGATTTTTGGTGTCCGGCGATGCTACAGTGAGCGGCAAGTGGAGGAATCCAGACAGCCATGAACCCGCTTATCCCCATCTGCGTTATGGCAGTAATTGTCGGCGGCATCGCCGCAGTTTTTATCCTGGCGTCTGTTTTCCTTGGTCCCAGGAAAAGGCATCCGGTCAAGGATACGCCGTTTGAATGCGGACTGCCTTCGGAAGGGTATGATGCAGGCGCCATGCCGGTACGTTTTTACGTGATGGCCATGCTCTTCATCGTTTTCGACGTGGAGTTGGCGTTCCTGTTCCCGTGGGCGGTGGTATTCCGCTCTCTTGGTCTGTTTGGCTTTATCGAAATGCTGGTGTTCTTTGTCGTTGTGGGCGCAGGTTTCATCTACGCCTGGAAAATCGGCGCACTGAAATGGGATTAGAGAACCGTCCTGAGGAAGGCCCCGAAATCTCTCTCCGGCTTTTGCGGGAAAACTGCCCTGACGGCGTCGTGGACACCATGACTCCGCAGGGAGATGCGACAGCCGTAGTTCGCCCGGAGTCCCTGACAAAAATCATAGAATTCCTCAAAAACGATCCCCGGCTTCGGTTTGATATGTTGATCGATATAACGGCGGTGGACTACCCTGAGAGGAAGCCCCGTTTCGACGTCGTTTATCACTTGCTTTCTCTTCCGTTTAACCGGCGCCTGCGTTTGAGGGTAGCAGCGGAGGGAGACAAGGGCGTGGATTCCCTGACTCCCTATTGGGGTTCTGCAAACTGGCTGGAACGCGAGGTATGGGACATGTTTGGCATCCGCTTTTCCGGGCACCCGGACCTGAAGCGGATTCTCATGTACGAGGAATTCGAGGGGCATCCGTTGCGCAAAGATTATCCTATCCAGAAGCGCCAGCCGCGAATCGGGCCCAAAGTCTGAGGTCAATGTGTCTGAAACCGTAAACCTCTCCATTGATGGACAGAATGTTCAAGTACCCAAAGGGACGCTCCTGATCGAGGCGGCAAAGACCGTCGGGATTCAGATTCCCCACTACTGCTACCATCCGGGAGTTTCGGTTGTAGGCAGCTGCCGGATGTGCCTGGTGGAAATTGAGAAAAATCCCAAACTTCAGCCTTCCTGTGCGACTCCCGTTGCGGAAGGGATGGTTGTCAGGACGCGCACTCCCGAGGTGCTGAAGAACAGGCGTTTTGTCCTGGAGTTTCTGCTGGCCAATCACCCGCTGGACTGCCCCGTCTGCGACCAGTCCGGCGAATGCGAACTCCAGAATTATTACATGGCGCACGGGCTGTACGATACGCGCTTCAATGAGAATAAGACCAAGCGGAAGAAAGCCACCCCGATCGGGCAATACATCATCCTGGATCAGGAGCGCTGCGTCCTCTGCACGAGGTGCGTGCGTTTTACCCGCGAAATCACCAAAACCGGGGAACTGGGGGTCATCGACCGGGGTCACCGGAGCGAGATCGATGTTTTGCCCGGCTTCGAGCTCGACAACGCCTACACCGGCAACCTTGCCGATATTTGTCCAGTGGGCGCCCTGACAGACAGGGATTTCCGCTTCAAATGCAGGGTGTGGTTCCTGGGAAGCGCGCCATCGGTATGTCCCGGCTGCAGCCGCGGCTGCAACATCAATATACACTTCAACCAGCGCTTCAATCCGCGCTACCACGACCAGAGGGTCCACCGGTTGAAGCCCCGATACAACAAGGAAGTGAACGGCCACTGGATCTGCGACGAAGGGAGATATGCCTACCACTCCATCGACGCGCCGGACCGGCTGAAACTGCCGCAGATCAAAAAGGCCGGCGGGTTCCAGGAGGCATCCTGGAGCGAGGCCGTCCGGGAGACGGCCTCGCATATAAAATCAGCGCTCGATGCGAGCGGTTCGCAGGCGGTGGCCATGCTGGCTTCTCCCCAGATGACGAATGAGGAGCTTTTCTGCGTCCGGCAGCACTTCAGGGAGCGGCTCGGCATCACGAATATCGACGCGAAGGCACCATCCCGCGAGGCCGTGCACTCGGACGATTTTTTAATCACCGCCGACAAGAATCCCAACAGCCGGGGAGCGGGCGTCCTGCTTCCACCCGGTGCCGGAATCGAGAGCATTTTGCGCCAGTGCATCGAGGGGCGCATCCGCCTGCTCTATATCTTCCGACACGACCTGATGCGTGGATTGGATGCGGAGTTTGTCCGCGAAGCCCTGGGCAAAGTGGAATGCGTGGTTTTCCAGGGATTCTGGGACCAGCCGACGGCTGCCTTGGCTCATATCCAGCTACCCGCCGCCGTGTATGCGGAGAAAGAGGGGACATTCACCAATGTCGACGGGCGGGTTCAGCGGTTCTGCGAAGCTGTTCCGCCGCTGGGGGAATCGCTGCCCGATCTCGAAATTTTTGCCCGCCTGGCCGCGGAGCTGCATATCCCACCTGCGGGCTTATCCGCGGCGTCCGTATTCGAGGCAATCGGTCAAGAAGTAGGGGCTTTTTGCGGCATGACGTATGATACATTGGGCCTCAGCGGGCAGTTGCTGAAACCGGAATCCGGGAAATAGAAATATTATGTGGCTCAACGTCCTGATCGTTTTGATCAAAATCCTGTTTTTCCTGACCTGCGTACTGACGCTGACAGCGCTGTTGACGTGGGTGGAACGCAAACAGTCGGCAGTCATGCAGGACCGCCTGGGCGCGAACCGTGCACCGGTTTTCGGCATTAGGGCCTTCGGGCTGATGCACATCGTGTCGGACGCCTTAAAGATGTTTTTTAAAGAGGATTACGTGCCGCCCGGAGGCGACAAACTGCTGCACACGGCAGCCCCTTTTGCCGCTCTGTTTTTCGCTCTGATGAGTTTCGCCGCAATCCCGTTCGGCGATTCCATCATGATCGCGGGGCAGCGGATCGAACTGCAGGTGCTGGAGCTGAACGTGGGCCTGCTTTTCGTTTTTGCCATGATGTCACTGGGCATCTACGGGACGTTCCTTGCGGGCTTCTCCTCAAATAACAAGTTCGCCTTCCTGGGAGGATTGCGCGCCTCCAGCCAGATGATCAGCTATGAAATCACCATGGGCGCCACGCTGGTAGGGGTGCTCATGATATTCGGCACTCTCGATCTCGCCGAGCTCAACAGGGCGCAGGGTGGTCTGCTCTGGGGATGGCTGCCCAAATGGGGCATCCTTTTTCAGCCGCTGGGATTCCTGCTCTTTGTAACCGCAGGGATGGCGGAGACCAAGCGCATACCGTTTGACCTTCCCGAAGGGGAATCGGAGATCATCGGCTATTTTGTTGAATACAGCAGCATGAAGTTCGGCGCTTTCTTCATGACGGATTTCGTCGAGACGATCCTGATTGCCGCCCTCATCGCAACGCTGTTTTTCGGGGGCTGGCAGGTCCCATATCTGCAGACGGACGGATTTCGCCTCCCCGGGGGATCATTCCTTGCGCTGCCCGGTTTCCTGGTCACCCTGCTGCAGATTGCGGCTTTCGCGGTCAAAGTCATTTTCTTCTGCTGGTTCCTGGTCCTGATACGATGGACGCTTCCGCGCTTCCGCTACGACCAGCTCATGCGGCTCGGCTGGAAATTCCTGCTTCCCCTTTCCGTTCTCAACATTTTCGTCACTGCTTTCGTTCTGCTCTTCATTAAACAATAGTACGCATGCCAACTATCAGTAATGACGGGTCTCCGGAGACTGTCCTAAAACTGCCGAGGAGGATCTCATGACAGTCGTTTTGAGACCGGCTCCGGAGGCCCATCCATGAATTTTAACGCTGACGCACGCCCGTAAACGCTGACGCACACTGAAAAAATTATTAATAAATACAATTTTCTCAGCAGTTAATTATGATTGGGTGAGGACGGCTCTGCAGATCCGTGCCTATTTGATTTTTATTTTCGCGGCAGCAACGCGGCGACAGCATCACGGAGACGATCGGTATCGGCTTGGTACGGGTCGGCTGTGCTGCTCGGGGAGGGAACTATCGGCTCGCCGAAATGCACCTTCACTTTGTGCAGGCGGATTCGCTTTCTGTCCCGCGGCCACACCTGGTGAGTTCCCTGAATCCCCACCGGTACAACCGCGACCGAGAGCTCCCTGGATAGGATAGCCGCGCCTTTCTTGAATACCTGCAATTCGCCGTCATAGGACCTGCCGCCTTCCGGAAATATGCAGAGGATGAGGCCGTTCCTCAGGCCGGACGCGCCGGCTTTCATCGCACGCAGGAGATGGGCGTCGGGATCGACGGGCACGACGTTGGTCAGGCGGGCGACCGTTTTCATGATCCAGCCTTCGAAGAAAACGCTGTAGCCTACAAAAAACATTTTTCGAAAAATGCCGTACGGCAATGTAGCGACCAGGACGAAAGGGTCCAGGTAGCTCTGATGGTTGGGGCAAATGAGATACGGCCCCTTTCGAGGTAGGTGCTGCAGGCCCCTGGCTTCCAGGCGAAGCAGGGTACGCAGCAGAAGGAAATAAATCAGCCGGAGGCAGACATATTTCAGGAATGAGGCGAACGCGCCGGGCTGGCGGAACAGCGAGGCCTCATCCTCGTCCTGTGACTCCTGGGACAGGATTGTTTTCCAGCTCTGTCGCGACGCCTCTCCGCTGCGCGTGACCACGCCCGCCTGCAGCTCCAGCCGGGATACCAGGTCGCGGACGGTATGCAGTTCTGCGCCGAAATCATCCGGCAGCTGGAGGTTCAGAATCTGCTCGAGGCTGGCCAGGAGCTCGACTCTCTCCATGGAATCGAATCCCAGATCCAGCTCCAGGTTCATGTCAGGCTCAATCGGCATATCCCGATGATAGGTTTCTCGCAGGCAGTGCACCACTTCCTGCCCCACGGCGGATTCCATTAAGGCACGGTCTTCGGGTGCGGGAGCTTGCGGAGCGCCTGCGTTCTCCATCGGTTTAAGCCCTCCGCTTTCCGCTAGCTTTTTCAGCTCCAGCCTCTTGATTTTGCGCGTCGTTGTGCGCGGCAGGGGCTCGCTCCGGATCTCGTAGCTCATCAGGCGCTTGTATTTCGGCAGCTGGTTGGAAAGGCCGGCGATCTGGTCGCGGAGTATTTCGCGCGCGTTGGCGACTTTCCTGGCCTTCAGGTAGTCGAAGTCGGGCACAACCACCGCGTGAAGCCGCTCTCCCCGCTCCTGCTGGCTGAACACGCCCACGACGGCTATTTCCTTGATACAGGGGCTCTGCAGGTAGTGGGTTTCCAGCTCGTCGGGGTAAATGTTTTTGCCGTTGGGCAGGACGATGACCTCCTTTTTCCTGCCGGTGATGAAAAGATTTCCTTTGGCATCCAGACGTCCGAGATCCCCGGAATAGAACCATCCGTCCTTGACAGCCTCTTCGGTCGCAGCAGGATTCTTATAATACCCTTCCATGACCATAGGTCCGCGGATCAGCACTTCCCCTGTTCCCGTTTCATCCGGCGCCAGTATCCTGATTTCGGCGCCCGGCAGGGCGGGGCCGACGGAGCCGATGATGTTGTTCTGGACGCGGGTGACGGTACATGCCCCCGTCGTTTCCGTCAATCCGTAGCCCTGGAGAATTGTGAATCCCATGTCGTGGAAATCCTGTGCCACCTTGGGATCGAAGGCGGAGCCTCCGCTCACGAACAGGCGCAGGCTCGAGCCGAAACTATCGTGCACCTTGGGAAACAGTATTCTGCCGAGATTGATCCGCAGGAAGCGCATGCAGAACCGGTTGAAACGCAGCATCCCCCGGAAGAGCTTCCGGGCCGGGAGGGATTTTGGGGAGAGTTCCTCCTGAATGCGGTCATGAAACAGGTAAAAAAACTGCGGAACCGTCGCAAGGATGGTGATCCCGGCCTCCTTCAGAGCCTGAAGGATTTCGGTACGTTTCAAAGTGTCGGCGAAAACCACCTGGCCCCCGACATAGAGAGGAACCAGCACATTGATTACGGATGCAAGAACGTGCTGCAGGGGCAGAAGGCATAGAAGCGCCTCTTTTTCGTCCCAGTAGATGGCCCGGGAAATGCACTGAAGCTCCTGCATCATGTTGGACTGAGTGAGCATCACGCCCTTTGGGGTCCCGGTGGTTCCCGACGTGTAGATTATGGTGACAATATCCGAAGGACGGCTTACGGGAAGGGCCGGGGGATTGGGAAGATTCGCGGCCCAGTCGATCAGCCCGGCAAGTTCCGAGCGGGCGTCGCGGTCGCCGGACACCGGGTCCAGGGAGATTATGCGCCGGGGCGGCCGGGAATCTCGTGTCGCCTCCCGAAGCTGGGGCAAAAGAAGCCCGCTGACGAAGACCGTCTGCGCGGCCGAATCGTCCAGCAGCCGCCTCCACTCCTGGGGGGATATCTGAGTGTCCAGGGGGACGGCGACCATACCTGAAAGGTAAATGCCGAGATAGGCTACGACCCACTCCGGCCGGTTTTCGGACAATATGGCCACGCGGCTTCCCTGTTTGAGATCCAGCGCGAGCAGGCCCATGGCTACACCCCGGGCCTGGCGGTAAGCCTCCCTGTACGGGACTGAGGTGTAGCCCTGGGGCGTTTTGAGGCGAAAGGCGATGCGGTCCGGGAAATGGCCGGCAATCAATTCAAATCGCTGATTGAAGGTCTGGGGGGGATCCCCTGGTTTTTGCGGAATTCGTGGCCCCTTTGGCGGTTCCATAGAGATTTATTCGTCCAGGTCTTTGATCTCTTTTTCGACGATTGACGCGTATCGTGCATCCAGCGGCGGCGCTGCAATTGCAGTCGGGGCGGGAGCCCGCAGTTTGCGGAGCAGGACGAATAGCAGCCATCCTCCCAGAATCAGGGCTGCCCAGGGCAACACATAGGCCAGCGCATTGAATCCCCTGGGGCGGGGAGTGGCCAGGATCCTTTCGCCATATTCCGACACGTAATAATCCAGGATTTCGTCACGGCTCTTTCCGGCCGCCACCATCTCCCGCACTTCCTTGCGCATCTTTTCGGATACTTCGGAATAATGCTGCGAGATCGGTTGCGACCAGCAGCAGGGCGCGATCAGCATATTCTCCAGCTCTCGCACCAGTTCCTCGCCCTTTTTGTCGGCCGCGCCCAGGGAGGCTGCGGCCAGGAGAATCAGGGGAAGGATCCTCAGGAGGATACGGGGAAAAATCATTGTCATCAGTTCTGCCTCCCGGATGATCATATCATTTCTTCGGACCTCCGGTCCCGGAGTCAGCCATTCGAGGGACTCGAAGATTCCAGGCGATCATGGGTATAATACCTAAACGGTGGGATGGGATGAAAAAAAAGCTCAGCGCCCATGATCTGGAACTCAAGGCGGCAACCGCCGGTCCCGCTGTGAAAACCCCCGCGGCGCCCGCCCATTCCGGCGAAGCCATGGCCATGCTCATCCGCAGGGGATTGATGCCGGTGAAAACGGCCGGCGATGTGCCTTTCCCGCAAACACCGGACGAGCGGCTGGCGGACCTGCTGTCGGGCTGGCTGGGCCACTATGCATTCCGGCTTTTTCTCCGCGGAGCGATCCGGAAGCGGCAGGGCTTTCTTCCCCAGGAAACAACACGGTACCTCACGCGTGACCAGTCCGGCATCTATGCGGACGCCCTGGTCGATCTCGGGCTGGCGGAGAAGGTTTCCCGGGGCCGGTACCGGCTAATATGGGCAGCCCGGAATTTCGGCGGGACTCTGGAGTGGTACGTGGCGCGGGAACTCGAACGAAGGTTCGGGTTCGATGTGGCGACCGGGGTAAAGCTCCATGTTGGAGGAGTGGGAGGCGATCTGGATTTGGTCGCCGCGGCGGAAGGGAAGTTGGTTTATATCGAGCTGAAGTCCTCGCCCCCGAGGAATCTGACCGCAGGCGAAATGAAGGGCTTCTTTGATCGGCTGGGCCTGCTGCGGCCAGATGTTTCCATGTTTGTGGTCGATACGGCATTGCGTCTCTCGGACAAGGTTTTGCCGATGCTGAAAGAGGAATCCCTGAGGCGCGGTCTTGGCAGCGCCGGGCCCAGGCGGATTGCGGCTCAGCTTTGGGTGCTGGAGCCCAATATTTTTGTTGTGAATGGCTACCGCGATCTGATGGCGAATATTGGCAAGGCGATGGCCGCCGGCTTTTTTGCGCTTTCGCCGTTTTCGCGGGCAAATACACCCACAACTCTCTGATCCGAAGGATTATGCCCGGCTGATTATTTTGAAACCATGCGAAAGAAAATGAATCCTTATTGCCCAAAACCGGAAATGGCGCCAGGAAAGATGTAATATTGGAAGTCTGAGACTGCCGTTTCCCACAGGAGGACGGGGATGATCGAGGTCTTGTCTGCATTTGGGCTTTCGGCCGCCACAGGTCTCAACGCTTATCTGCCGCTGCTGATCGTCGGCCTGTTGTCGCGGTTTACCGACTGGGTCACGCTGAAGGCTCCCTGGAACACCCTGGAAAATCCGTGGGTGCTTGGGGTGCTGGGAGCCTTGCTGTTTATCGAGACAATGGTGGATAAAATCCCTGTGGTCGACACAGTCAACGATATCATCCAGACGTTCGTACGGCCTGCCGCGGGGGCGATTCTTTTCGCGTCCAGCGGCAATGTGATCAGCCAGATGAGCCCCGTAACCGCCATGATCTGCGGACTTGTTGTTGCAGGCGGCGTGCACGCTGCAAAGGCTACCGCCCGTCCGGCGATCACGGCTTCCACGGCCGGAATGGGCAATCCTGTTGTCAGCGTTATCGAGGATGTGATTTCCGGGGTGACGGCCTTTGTTGCCGTTGTTGTGCCCATTCTGGCGGCGATTTTGGTGCTGGGGATTCTGGGCTTCATCTGGTGGTGCGTCCGCAGATTCCGTCGGCGGCCTGCGCGCGCATGAATCGAGAATAGTGGGCGGCAATCATGCATTTTCCTGAAAGGAGTGCGTCATGGATTTATTGGGTATGCTTTTGAACCAGGGGGGAGGACAGGCAGTTCAACAGCTGGCAAACAATTTCGGGCTTAATCAGAACCAGGCGGCCTCAGCGCTGTCAAGCCTTCTGCCGGTTCTGGGCCAGGCGCTTGCTCGCAATGCATCGTCGCAAGGCGGCCTGGAAAGCCTGCTGGGCGCGCTGACTGGAGGCGAGCATCAGCGCTATCTGGAAGACCCCTCGCTCATGGGCCGGGAAGAGACGGTCCTGGACGGCAACGGTATCCTGAGCCACATACTGGGAAGTAAAGATGTCAGCCGCCAGGTGGCTCTGCAGACGTCGGAGAAAACAGGAATCGGCGTGGATGTAGTGAAAAAGATGCTTCCGATGGTAGCCGCGCTGGCCATGGGCACGCTCAGCCGCCAGACGGCAAACGCCCGGAGTGCCGCCCCGGCCGGCATGCCCGGCGGCGGGCTGTCGGACCTGCTGGGACAATTTTTGGACTCCAATCGGGATGGATCGGTTGCCGACGACCTGTTGGGGATCGCCGCGCGTCTTTTCCAAAAATAATCTGGATAAATCAGGGGCAGCCCCCGGGCTGCCCCTTCTCCCGAAATCTCTGGAATTCAAAAGCGAGCAGGTCTCCCTGCTGTTTGCGCTAGGCGGAAGTTTGCTTTTTCTTGATGAACCGGTAAATTACCAGCAGGATTAAGGCTCCCAGAATGGCCGCGATAAAACCCGCGGACTGGCCGGGCTGGTACCACCCAATCAGCCGGCCGAGGAACGTTGCCAGGAGCGCGCCGACTATGCCCAGCACAGTGGTGATGATGAAACCACCCGGATCTTTTCCGGGCATGAGGAATTTGGCCACTAGTCCGACAATAAAGCCTATGATAATGGTCCAGATCAGATTCAGCATGATTCCTCCTCGAAATTCGATTCCTTAGGATGAATTCACCTGTAAAATTCCGGCAAGACGCTCCGGATGGTCTGAAAACGATTACTGGGCCGCCGCGGGAACCTGCATCCCGAGCATACCCATGATCTCCACAGCCTTATCCTTGACAACCTTGGCTTTGCCGACAGCATCCACCAGGTTGCCGCCCTGGAATGCATTGGACGCCTCCGTCCAGGTCTGGGTGATGGCTGCCAGTGAAGTTTTGGCGGCTTCGAATTTATCCTTGTCGAGGCCCGCGGGCAGCCTTCTCGACTTGGAAAGAATATCGACTCTTTTCTGGATAGCCTCAACCATTCCCGGGAGGCCGCCGCTCATATCCTGCCAGGATCTCGAAAATTCATCCTTCTTGGCGGTTACGGCCGCGGTGAGATCCTTGGCCTGGGCGGCAAGGTCCTTGGCCCCGTCGAGAGCCTTTTGATATTCGCCCTTTTGGAAGTTGTCCTTCGCGGCCGCGAGGGCATCCTCGACACCCTTGAGTTGATCGGGCACGTACTGAGAAGCGTCCGCCTTGACGCCTGCAAGAGCTTCATCCGCGGCCTTGATAGCGGCCTCGGCAGGAGCCTTTGCCGTATTGCACGCCGCAAGGGCGAAGCAACAGGCGATTGCGAGGACTGCAAGAATCAAACGTTTCGACATAACATCTCCTTTTCCCAAAAATGAATTTAAAAAACAGTAATGGTTCCGTGTTCGGCCGGTCCTGCCGCCGCTGTCAGAGCGCTGTTAGGGGATCCGGAGTTTCTGGCCGATCTTGATCTTGTCGGGGTCGGTAAGGATATCTTTGTTTGCCTCAAAGATCTGTGGATACAGGGCCGGATCGCCGTAATACTTTTCGGCGATTTTTGAAAGCGTGTCTCCCTTCACCACTTCGTGCCATTGAGTGGCGTCCCAGGATTTGGCCCCGGGGACACCCGGCTTCTTTTCATCGGACATAGGATGCTTCCTTTCAAAGAAAGAGCTTGACGGCCCCCTATCATACTCCAAATTGGGGCAGGCGGATGCAATTTCCATATGCATTCCTGTTCCGGCTCAAACACGGATAATTGCAAAGCACATTGTTTGCCGAATCGCTATATATTAAAATTCATAATCAGAATCCCGCATGAGGCCGGATACAGAGGCCCGCGCGGATTTGCAATGGTGAAGCTTTGGTTTTGCGAGGCGAATTTTTCTACAATAGATCAACCGAGAAAAGGAAATCATCTATGGCGAGCAAGGAACTGCTGGAACTGCTGAACAAAGGTATCGCAAGAGAAATTCAGGTATCGGTGCAATACATGTGGCAGCATGTGCAGTGGGCTGGCGTAGCCCACTATTCGATTAAGGATGAGCTGAAAAAAATTGCTGTCGCCGAAATGAAGCATGCGGAAGCAATCGCTGAAAGGTTGTTCTACCTGGGCGGAGTCCCGACGACCAAGCCTGACCCCATCTTTGTCGGCAAAACGCTGAAAGAGATGATGACCAAGGACATGGCCGACGAAGAGGATGCCGTAAAACTGTACAAGAAGACCATTGCAGTGGCGGAGGCGGAAGGCGACATCACGACCGCGCAGATCTTCAAGAAGATCCTCCAGGACGAAGAAGATCACCATGATTTCTTTCAGGGACTGCTCGAAGGCATGAAGTAGGCCTGACTCGCAAAAAGTAGGCGAAAGGCAAAAGCCCATCGAGAGATGGGCTTTTGACGCTTTGGAGCAGAATTATTTTCGGGCCATATTAGGGTAGTCTTAGAAAACGGGCCCCAACCGGCGAAGGCTTGAGGGCAACCCCTGGCGCCAGCTCCTGCAAATTTACTCGGGGCATGCTATATGTTCAGGTATGGAATTTATTAAAGGGAGGATTGTGTATGAAAAAGCTGTTTGTAGCGGCGGTGGCTGCGCTGTTTATCGTTGCGGCCGCCGGGATGGTCGTCACGGCAGACAATGGCAAGCTTTACTATGTCTGCAACTGCAAGGATGACTGCAAGTGCAACTACGTGTCGGACCATCCTGGAAAGTGTAGCTGCGGCGCGGAGCTGGCCGCGATGCATGTGCTGGCCATCGAAAAGGGCAATGGGGTTTTTTGCCGGTGCGGCAAGGACTGCGTTTGTGAGCGGAGCAAAGAGGACCCGAGCAAGTGCGGTTGCGGCAAGCCGGTGAAGATGGTCAGTCTCAAGGAGAAGTATGTATGCGACTGCGGGGCTACCTGCAATTGCGGGACTATTTCGGACAAGCCCGGGAAGTGCCATTGCGGAAAAGATCTGAAAAAAGTTGCGTGATGGTCCGGTTGCCGTTTCCATCTGCTCCCTGGGCCGATCTCGATATTTGTGCAATAGGTATGTCCCCCAAGCTCTGCAGGCGGAGTTACGGAGTTTGACGGCTTCAGGATCAGGCAACGCTGACTTTCGCCGGAAAGGCTCCGATGAGCGCTGACAATGTGGGTGAAGATCAGCCTGCAGGAGTTAATGAGACGGCAGGAAAATTTAAGCTTGGCGGAGGAAGTAGGATTCGAACCCACGAGGGGGTTACCCCCCTAACGGTTTTCAAGACCGCCGCCTTCAACCACTCGGCCATTCCTCCGCGGTCTAACTAGCAGACGGCATTATACTTTCTCTGTCGCTATTTTCAACCTCCGGAACTTAAAGAAAATGGCAGGACAGGCCACCCAATGCATTGGAGACCCACTGGCTCTCCCGGTGATTCAGCATCAATTCGACAAATACCGGAGCATGCCTTTTCCCCGGTGTTCTGACAGCAACCAAGAACATAAGCGCCGCGAAATAATGAACCTCGAATTTCGAATGTCGAACCGCAGAAAGGCGTCGAAATTCGTCATTCTTTATTCGACATTCTGCGGTTCAAAAAGCGTTAAAGATGCTTGTTGCGCGTGAAACCGGTTTTATCTTTTTTCGGTTGCGATCAGGCCCTTTGCGGGGAAAAGCAACCTGCTTTCACAGACCCTGCTTTGGAGCCGGCGGCTTCATCGTCGGCCCCGGGATTTTCAGCGGATCTTTCCATTCGAGCTGATAGGCGATATTCGGACTGAGTTTGTAGTTTATTATGTGCTTGTCGGGATCTTCCGATCCTATGATATCGATCTTGTTGCGGTCGATGTTGCCCAGCCCTCCTGCAGCACAGTAATTCAGGTAGCCGACATTCTCGAGAGGTATGCCCATAAGCCTGCAGCACATGCTGTCGACCGCCACGACGTCCTGACCGGCAAGGGCAATTTTGTGAGCCACAGGGGTTCCGCCGATGGGACCATCGCCCTCCATGCCCTCAACTCCATCAATAATCGTGAAATCAGGACGCACAGACTGCGCCATCAGATAAAGATTATAGTGGATGAAGCGAGGCCCACCGGAGTGCATATTCCATTTATAGTTCAGAGGCTTATTGCCGCCCGACGCCGGCCGATTCACAGGCGCAGCCATACACAAATTCTTGACGCCGGCAGTCATCACGACCGCGTTGTGGGTTTTCAGCCTCGAAATGGAAATGATGTAATTATCGGGATTTGCGAATGAATCGGCGATCTGAATTTTGTCAAGATGCAGATTCCTGTCCAGCACATAAAAAGGTTTGCCGCCGGCCGTATTCAGGTCAACAAACTTCACGTTGTAGTTTTTCTCGAGGCCCAGATAACCGTAATTTTTAAATCCCTCCGCGGAATTGGCCAGGGAACTCGATTCAGCGATGACTATCTGTCCCCTGTAAATCGGCTTCAGGTATTCAAGAAGACTGCGCAACGCTTCCACGTGTGTGGCGCAAAGAGCAACATTGGTCACAACCATATTGGGTTTAATGATCAGTTGCTTCCCTTTCAGACCTGCACGGATCTCCTTTTCGAATGGCTTAATGACCTCAAACAGCATTTGCCTGCGGTCGGCGCCTGTCGTGAAGGCAACGCTGCTTCTGCCGCCCGTAATCAGCGGCTTTGGTTTGGGTTTCATGTCACGCGGCTCGGCAGCCGGGATATCACTGAATCCTCCCGCCAACATGGCAGCTGAACTCAGTCCGAGCATTTTGAGGGCATTGCGCCGGCCGACAACCAGCTGATTTTCTTTTGATTTCATGATTCCATCCCCGTGGTGATTAATATACAAAACATGGCGATTTCATTACTGATTATGGATGCATTGTAAAATACATTATAGTGTTGAGAATAAAAATAATTGATTTTGAGATCAGAGCTCCACGAACCAAACCGCATGAGACAAAAACCGGGAAGAGCGAAGATTATGAAACCAACACTCATCCTAATCGCCCTGCTGCTCGTGTTGTCCTGTACGTTGAATTTTTCGGTATCGGATGATCAGAAAAGCAGCATGGCAGGACAGGATAAATCCAAGGCCCCTCTTTCACAGCGGATTGGTCATACAGACCATTCCAAAGCTTTTGCCGGCAAGCGCGTCCACGAGGGTGCCGGAACCCTATATATGCAGACACTTTTGGGCAGAGACGCCATTGCGGGATTGAATTTTATGCACAAAGGCCCGCTTATGCCTAAAAGCTCGATCGGCCATCACTTCCATCTCGATTCGGATGAGATGTTTCTTATCCTGGACGGTGACTGTGAATTCACTGTCAACGGCCACACATCCCTGCTTCCCGGTCCGATGGGCGTCCCCTGCAGGTCGGGGAACTCCCACGCAGTCTATAATTCTTCAGATAAGCCCGTCGAATGGGTGAATTTTAACGTTCGCTGTTTGAATGCCGGATCAGGAGGTTTTGCACCCAAGGGCACCTATAACTTTTCTGCCGATCCGATCGCTCTTTTTAACCTTGACGATGACATGGTCGGTGCAAACCTTGAGAAGCCCAGCTTCATACATACGGGAAAACTGACACAAGATACGATGCAGCAAATAGCCAACATGAATGGAGGAAAGGATTCCGTCTGGTACCGCAGGGCGATCGGCCCATCCGCTTTTGCTTCAAACTGGGCCTTCGTCGATCACCTGCTCTTACCCCCTGGGGCCTCTGTGGGCAGGCACTTCCATTCCGGCGTAGAAGAGGTCTGCCTGGTCATAAAGGGCAAGGGGAAAATGACCGTCAACGATGAGACGGCTGAGTTGATCAACGGGGATGCTGTCCCGATACGCGCGGGTGAAATCCATTCTCTTGAAAACACCTCGAACGAGCCCTTCGAATTCATTATTTATGGCGTCGCACTTGAGAAAGGAAAGCTGGACATAAGCACTGCAAAATAATCGCCTCCAAACAATCGATTTATCGGTCCCAGCCGGACTTCATTCCATACGGCACCGGCCAGGCCAAGCCCTCGATCAGTCGAATCTTGTCGTCTAAAATCTTGAACAATTGGGGCGCGACGTAGGTGGCGGGCCGAAGGAGGTTAGGCGGCACGGCCACTTTGCCCGTATTTGGCACTGAAACGGACTTTAGGTTTCCGGCAGCGTCGAAGAAACCGAGGTGAAGCACCAAGCCTTGCTCTTCATCCACCACCAGGGCGTTGCCATGGCGCAGCCGCAATAGAGAACTGAAGAAGCCCGTGTCGATTTCCTGACCGCATCCCTGGCTGAAGAGACGAAATGCCGGTTGAGCGGGGTCGACCAGCGGGCCATCGGAATTTCCAGTGGATGGAATCCCGTTTTCCCGTCGTGCGCAGCGTTCGTCAAACGGAACAGCGTCGCCCCTGGCTTGGGCGAAGCCACTAAAATACCGGTCGGTGAGGGCAATCAGCTGGGAGCGCGGGACCCGGCTGGCGCGCGGCACGATCTGCTGCAAAAGCGGATCCACTTTAATGAAGCCTTTGGGCTGCAATTCATTAAGCATTATGGGTGTCATAATTCCTGCCGTATCACCCGCCAAACCCGCATTGGCTTTGCGGAAACCGGGCCGCAGTTGTTCACGCACCACGACGGCCTCGATTTCGGCAATTCGATGAGCCTCCACCTTGAGGCGCAATGCCACCATTCCGAGAAGGCCCTTTTCATTGATGTCGCCGTAATATCCAGCCTGACCGGTTGCCGGGTCCAGGAGATAGACGCGGTATCCGCCTCGAGCACTGAGGGTTCTCCAAATGCCCTCGCCGGGCTTCACGATCTGTCCGTTTTCTGTGTATTTGACATTGTCCGCCAGCAGGCCGCAGCAGGAGCAATGCGCAGTCATGGCATCGAAGAATTGATCGACCATGCCACGCAGGCAATTTCGATCGCACGTCTCTGTGCTTGTTCCCGTCCCGGCCGAAGGAATTTCCGGAAACGGTTCTGCCGGCGCAAAAGCCGAACGGGAGCCGAAGGGCACTTCGTACATTGTCATTTCCACGCGGCGAATGCTGCCATTTTCAATCCTGAAGCCCTCGTGCAACTGGTTGGTGCGCGCCGTCCAAAAATAGGGAGAAACTTTCCATCTGCGGCCGTCGGTCAAGGTAATAAAATCAGGCTGGCTGCCATCGAATTCGAGAAAGGCACGACTCAGCACAGCGCCGTAATCCGGGTCAACTACCATAAATCGCCGGTCGCGAGCGCCGGTGGTAAAACCAAAGAATCCGAGCTGAAACTGGGCTTTGCAGCCCAATGTGGTAAAGTCGCTTACGCTGGTATCGGAGTGCCCGTAATTTAGCGGCTTCGACCGGTTGGACGTTCGCACTCCATCTTCGGTACGCTGACAGTCGTCGGTAAAAGGGTAAATGCCTCTGCCGTCGTTTTTCTCCAGGGCTTGGTAATAGATGTAGGCGGTTGCCTCCAGGGCTTCGCGGGACTGCCGCCGCTCAGCCGGGATCGGTTCCGACCAGAGGGGCTCCGGCGCTCCGGCTTCCTCGTAGGCAGCGGCTCCGGCGGGATCGTGGGCTACCCACTGTTCGGCATGTGTGATCAGGCGGTTCTCAACCTTCAGGTGCAATACGATGATGGCGCCTACGCCGTTTTCATAGATGACTCCAATGAGCCCGGCGTCGCCTCGCTCCGGATCGGTGAAGTAATGCCTGTACTTTCCCAGACCGCTTGCGGTCATCCACAATGCCTCTCCCATGCGCAAGGGCTGATTGTCCTGGGCAAAACGTGCGTCTGGCGCAAATGGCGCACGCGCCGGATCATGGGCCGCCAGCGCCTCGAGATACTGATCCATTATGCCTGTCAAACAGGCGCGATCGCATGACACGCGAGTCGGGTTTGCCTGGGCCACTGCGGAGTCCGCGGCGCTGAGAATAGTTCCCCAGATCAGAGCCACTACTGCCATCTTTGCCGGATTCATGCGCATGATTCATCCTTCAGGTACATTTACATTGGGGTCGGACCACGATAAATCCTGCCTATATTTGAGTTAGCTCGATTTTCGGAAGAGAAAAGGGGCCTTACACTCAAATTTGGGCCGCATTATTTGCGTGTAAGCATAAATGCTCGTAACCGCGTGCGTACTCGATCCCTTACAGCCCCCCAATTCAATTCCCTTCAATATTTTATCCAAGCGGATTTTGGATAGGCCAAAACGAGCCTTTCCGCCTCTGTTCCAAAGATTTATCGCGGTCCGACCCCAATTGTCCACAATAAATTGTTGATAAATATGAGGAACTTTCCATTAGAAAAAGGTGAAAAGGGCCATGCATGAAGGCTTCTGGCCCCTTTTCGGCATCCAGGTCATTATTTCAATATGGAGGTTTTCATGCCACGCGCCAACCGCTATATCTTGCCGGGGTATGTTTATCACCTAACTCAACGTTGCCACAATCGCCAATTCCTATTGCGAAACAGACTTGACAGAATTGAGTATCGTGTCAGGATGAGAAAAGCCGTCCTAAAACATCGAATTTCTCTCTTTAGCTTTTGCATCACCTGCAACCACGTCCATCTACTGGGGATGTGCGACCGCCTTTCAGATCTCAGCCGATTCATGCAACAGTTGGAGGGCGAGTTTGCAGGCTATTACAACCTTCGAAAGCATCGCTCCGGAGCATTCTGGGGAGAGCGATTTCACTCCACCATGATTGATGGCGGCGACCATCTTTGGAATTGTCTGCGATATATCGATCTCAACATGGTGCGGGCGGGCGTTGTCTCCCATCCCAACGATTGGGCATGGTGCGGCTATCATGAGCTTGTTGGCAATCGCCAGCGATTTCGCGTCCTCGATATCGAGCGACTTGTTGATCTGTTGGGTTTGAGCAACAGGAAATCTATGGCAGAGATCCATCAACAGCGCATTCTTGAATCAATTAAAAACAGCCGTTTGATCCGCGAAGGAATATGGACGGAAAGCATTGCAGTTGGCAGCGAGGAATTTCTGAAGGAGATTATTTCCAGAACTAAGAAAAGGAAAAGATTCCATATAGCCACGACAGAAGACGGCGATTGGTACGTCAAAGAAGAACAATCAAATAAATATTGTGGTCCGTCCCCCCCAACTATATATGCTCTTTACCGCATCCGTGCCGGGTTTCGTTACAGCCCCAAAATCCCCCCCCAATATTTTGTCCAAGCGGATTTGGGATAACCTAAAATGAACCTTTCTCATTTGGTTCTAAAGATTTATCGTGGTCCGACCCCAATAAACAATTGTCCCAATTGTCCAAAGTTGACCTGGATCAAGAAATTGCTCTTCTCTTGCCGGTATGATAAGAGATATGGCCGAATCAGGCTTGCGCTGTCTGTTTGCAGATACGCAGTAGGCCCTTATGGCAGAGGAAAATATATGGACGATGGGCAGTGCGGCGCTGCACCTGCCCCGCCAACCCCACCGCAGTCATGCAAGCGGCAGAGGTAATGAAAGGAGCATCGTATGGCTGACCTAGCAGGAATAAACGGAACCAGGAAAAACTTCAGGGTTGTCGGGAAACCCAGCCTCCCGGGCGTATTATCGTGGTCGCAGGCAACCGGAGTAGCAAAATTCGGTATCGACTACGTCGTTCCAGACATGCTCCACGCCAAATTTCTCAGAAGCCCCTATGCGAACGCACGCATCAAAAAGCTCGACACGGCCAAAGCCAAGGCCATCCCCGGAGTCGTCGATATCGTTACCTGGGAAGACGAGGATATGAAGAAACTGGGCAGCGGAGGTGACGGTGGTTTTTTAATGGGACCGACTCAGGCTTTTCTGGACAACCTGGCAGACCAGGATGGGGCCGAAGTAGGCGCTATCGTTGTTGCTGAAAGTGAGGAAATCTGCGAGCAGGCGTTGCATGCGCTTGAAGTGGAATGGGAAGAACTGCCTTTTGTCGTAGACCTGCGCAAAGGACGGGCGCCAGACGCTCCGGTCATCCGGCCGGCAACGCCGGCGGGTAAAGGCGGAGGATTCGGTATGGGAGGAGGAAAAAATCCTCCCAAGAAAGGCAACGTCAATTATTCCAATATGAATGACGGCGATGTCGAAAAGGGATTCAAGGAAGCGGACCATGTCATCGAATATGACATGAACACAGCCGCATTTGCCGGTCATATCCCCAATCCATCCGGTACCGTTGCCTGGTGGTTTGACGATCCTTTGCACGGGACAGGAGAGAATCTTCAAATTGAGGGTGTTCCCTGGGGACATGACCAGGTGGCAGGCATGAACCGCGTGGCTCCGGCGAAGGTCTTTCAGAATTGCATGTTCGTGGGCGGCAGGTACTGCGACTGGGGCACCCGCAAATCGGAGCAGATCACTCCCTTGCTCGCCAAAAGAACCGGAAGGCCCGTCCGATGCGTCTACAGCCGCGCCGATATGTACGACTTCAACCTGTGCCAGCGCTTCGTGCATATGAAGATCGGATTCAAAAGCAACGGCCTGATCACGGCCATCGACGACTTTTCCATTGCGGACGGCGGGATCCGGGGAAGCTCCATTTTCGGCAACACAATGGATCAGAACTATGGGCCCTATTTCACCACCCGATGCCAGAACGTCAAACAGAGTATGGAGGTTGTAGACAGCAACACCGGGATGATGTACGTCAGCGGCCAGCATAACCCGATGGGCTGGGATACCCTGATGGTGGGGCTTTACCTGATCGCGGAAAAGCTCGGCAAGGACCCGATAGACATCGCAACCCTGAACCTCCACGGGCCCGAATCCCAGACCGACCCCAATCCCGTGCCCAGCTATGAAGAGTGCGTCGCGGAAGTCAAAAAGATCATGAAATGGAACTGGCATAAAACCGGTGCCAAAAAGCTGCCCGACGGCCGTTTGCACGGAGCAAGCTTCCGCTACAACCAGTGCCCGCGCCATTCCGTTTCGGGATACAACACCAAACTCGAGCTTCGAAACGGCGTCGTGCACCTGGCAACCAAGGGCCCCATCATCGGCCACTTCGGCCTGGAAGCAAACGCTATGGTCATAGCCGAAGAACTGGGTCTGGAGTACAAGGATATTCGCATCGATTTTGATCACCACGAAATCTACCGGCCCTTTGGAGGCGGCAGCGACGGGTCGACCGCATCCTCCTGGGCCATCAAAGAGTGCGCGAACAAATTGAAGAAGCTGATCCTGGAGACGGCGGTCGAGGAAGCCAACAATCCTCCCGCGCCTATGGGATTCGGCATGATGGGAGGTCCCGGAGCAAAGCAGGCTCCCAATCCTTTTAAGGGCCTGAAGCCTGAAGACCTGGACATGCAGGACGGCAAAGTCGTCGTCAAGAACGACCCGGGCAAGGGCCTTCCTCTTGCGCAAGCTGTTCGGGCGAACCTGTTCGCGACATACTCCGGGAGACCTCCGGCAGCCGTCTGGACTCAACGGGGCAAAGTTTTGGATGCGATGAATGTTGCCACGTGCGAAGTTGCCGTAGACACGGAGACGGGGGAAGTTGAAATCCTTCGCTTCGGAGTCGTTGCGGATCCCGGGAAAATCATGCGACGGACGTCGCTGGAGAGCCAGATCGATCAGGTGATGGATTTCACCAAAGGATGCCAGCTTCAGGAGGAATTCATCTACGATCCGAAGACCGGAGTGCGACTCAGCACCAACATGTTTGAGTACAAGAAGGTCAGCATGCTGGACATGCCTCGAGTGGACCTGGAGCTTCTGGAAACGCGAGCCAGCAACGCGTGCTACGGCGCCAGCGGCATCAGCCATTCGCTGGCGAACACGCACCTCGTCATCATGGCCATCCACAACGCGATCGGCAAATGGATCGAATCGCCGGCCACGCCGGAAAAGGTCCTCAAAGCATTGGGCAAAGCATAGGAAGCGCCTGCCTGTTTTCTTAGCTCGCCGGTTGGGCCTCGGGCTCGTGTACCCTCACCTTGCCTTTTAGTGAAGGATGAACCAGCGGCTTTGCAAAAATAATGCAGAAGAAGGAAACTGCAAGCAAAACAAGCAATACCCGGAAGGCAGGCACATAGCTGCCTGTTTTGTCCCGGATGTATCCGGCGACGGGCGCTCCAAGCGCGCTGATGAAGGTGTTGAAGGGCATCGTATATCCCATGATCTTGGGGAACTCGCTCACGCCGAAATAATCGGGATAGAGGTTTCCTATCGCAATGAACTGTATTCCCATGCTTATTCCAAAAACGACGGCGTAAACAATCATCATTATCGGAAACAGTGCCAAATTGAATAAGAACAGGACGACCAGGTTGACCCAGCCATAAAAGCCATCCTTGCCCTTCACATTTAGCGCCATATTTTGCATCCTCTATAATTTCGAGACTCGAAATGCAGGAGTAACCGCGAGCCGTAACCCGGCGCAGCAGCCGGGAATTTTACTGACGGACCTTTGACTCTTTCTATTGTTATCTGAAAATCTGAGACTCTCCCCCGACAGTCTTTTCGGGGGGCTGGAGACAAAATAGCACGGGATGGAAAAAGCCGGTATTGATTTCTTGGTTCCTTCAATGTAAGCGCCTCGGCCTAGCTTTAGACTGTCATTGGCCCTTGATGCCCGTGTGACTGCTCTGGAGCAGGTGATGGAACGACGCGCAAGGAAAGAGAAATAGTCCTGGCGGATGAGCGAGCGGAGCGAGGCCTGCTTTCTCGGTAATGAATGTGCATAACCATGAGCGGCACAAGCCCGCCGTTCGGTTTTGGCGACGGGGACCGTGGCGGCCGAACGAATCTGTGTTATGATCGCAGCAAAAAAGGGCTCATCGGAACGCAAGATTTGATAGGGGGGGGCTTATGTCATCACATTTCGTCGGTTCCCGTCGTCGGTTTCTCAGGAATTCAATGCTTGGCCTCGGCGGTTTGGGTTTCTCGCAGGGGCTGCATTTTCCCGATGCGGCACGCGCTCAGGGCAGTGTGCCGCCGCCTCCCGCTCCCGCCGCTGCTCCGGTCCCGCCGGCCCGTGTAGCCCTGACGACGGGCAATGAACGCGCCGACAACACTTTTCGCGCCCTGCGCACCTTCGAAAAAGAAATCGCGCGGGCCATCGGCAACAAACTCGTCATCGTCAAACCGAACAACGTCAGCGTCAGCAAGCCGCTGTGTGCGAGCCACGCCGATCAGCTCGAGGGAATCCTCGAGTTCCTCAAGTCCATCCGCAAGGCCAACGTGGTGATCGCCGAGTCGGCCGCAGACGGCGCAACGGTCGAGGGTTTCTCCAACTACGGGTACAACAAGTTCGCCGGCAAGTACGGAGTCAAACTGATCGACCTCGACAAGACGGCGGTCGATACCGTCTTTTGCATGGACCAGTCGGATATGCGCCCGCACGCCTGCCGGGTGTCCAAAATGCTGCTGGATCCCAACAGCTACATCATCTCCGCGGCAAAATTCAAAACACATTTCTTTACGGTGGCGACATTTTCGCTGAAGAACGTCATCGTCGCCGCGGCGGTCAGGGATCCCGGGCAGAAGCCCGGCGAACTGGACCGGACCAACCGTTTTCTCGTCCACGGCGGCGGCGTGCGCGGAATCCATTACAACCTCGCCGCCCTGGCGCCGCGCCTCCATCCGCACCTGGCGGTGAACGACGGCTTTGAAGGGATGGAGGGAGAGGGCCCCGTCGACGGCACGCCGGTGGACCACCGTGTATGCGTTGTGAGCACCGACTGGCTCGCCGCAGACACCGTGAGCGCGGAACTGATGGGAGTTGGGCTCGGCAAGGTCGGGCACCTGGTCTACGCCGCAAAGGCCGGCCTGGGGCAGGCGGACCTGAACAAGATCGAGATCATCGGGCCGCCGATCAAGGACCACATCAAAGTCTACAAGCTGCCGGCCAAAGTCGAGAGCCTTCTGGAATGGCAGAAGCCGTTGCCGAAAGCGTGATTGGGCTGCTATTCAGTGTTCATGGCGAAATTCTAACCAAGAAACAAAATCGTCAAAATCGTGGACACCCACCCTCCGGCACACCCACCCTCCGCACACCCTCCGGTGCTTGGGCGCGCGGTGAAAAGTGGGTGTCCATTGTTTCCATTGTTTCCATTGTTCCTACCTTTTCCCCGCTACCAGGCAAATTTCGTGCCGAAGGGCGCAGAGACGCCGATTGTCTCGATGTCGTAAATTTTGCCGTTCCTGATTTTGTAAAAATGAATCGAGGGAAAGTTGAACTGCATTGTGAAACCGGGCATGCTGTTCATTCCCGGCACTCCTTTGATCGGCAACGTCTTCAAGTGGCCGTCATGCTGGAACATGGACATCCCGACGGCTAATCCTTTCTGTACATCGGCAACGACCAGGCGTCGCGGGTTTATTTCGGTGATATAGCCGAAAACGCCGGAACTGATCTGTGCTTCGCAGGTTCTTGGTATCGCCGCCATCGACTTCATCATTTTTTCCAGTTCAGGATTCGGCTTTGCGGCCGGCTTTGCTTTTGCCTCCGGCGGCCTGCTGCTGGCCGCTACGCCGCCGTTCTCGTGACGTTCGCAGTCGCCGGCAAAAGGCGCGTACGTGCCGTCCTCACCCGTAAGCGCATCGTAATAGGAAAGTCCGATTTTAGTCAGCTCTCCGCGATCCATCCGATCGGCCGGCGCAACGTCCTCAAGGAGGCCAGGGCGCGGTTTTTGCAGCGTAGGCATGGAGCCGTCCACATTCCCGCGAGCCACCAGCTGCTCGGCTTGGGCAATTTTGCCGTCCACGACCTTCAGGTTCGCCCCGAGCAGGATATCTTTGCCCTTTTCCTTCATTACCAGAATACAGGCGACCGATTGCACAACCGGATCGGCGGCATAAATCTGGAACGTAGTCGGGCCGGCGGACGCAGTTTCCCACAGGCCTTTGCCTATCGGCATCAGGGCCGCATTTTCCATGAATTTCACGTTCGCGGCCAGCGGCACCGCTTTCGGGTCGTGCTTCACCATCGCTGCCACGTACTGCTGCATCAAATTGACCAGACATTGCCTGTCACATTTGGGCGCTGCCGGCGCCGAGCCAGGAGATGCCAGGATGAAAAGCGAAACGGCCACTCCAAAAGCAATCATTCGTTTTGATTTCATACATCGCCCTTTCAAGTTGGAGGTTAGGATTTCGGAAACCATCATAAGCCAACAGGTTCAGGGATGAAAATAAATTGCGGCCAGGCCGGGAGGTCTCTGGGAGGCGTAATGTCAGGATTGAGGCGAACTACATTGGTAAACCCCCGGCTCTGCCGGGGGACTCAAAGAGTTTGACAGCTCCGTATTTTGAAACGCTGAGAAACGTTGATAAAAACGCTGACAAACGCCGATTTGTTCGGCGAGGGTCGGCGAGCAAAAGCCGATGAAGCGCTTCCGATGGAGTTTTCTGCGGCGGCACTGTGGCAAACGCCCGGTTTCTCATACCCTTCATCTCCTTGCCGCACGGCGCTTGCCACAGTGCCGCCGCAGAAAACTGTCCAGCGCGGAGCGCTTGCCCCTGCGGGGATCGGAAGCGCCTCATCGGCTTTTGCCCGCGTAAGTCAGCGTTCAAGACCGGCATAACTCCTCCAACCGCTTGGAGCGGTTCAAATCTTTCAAGCCTCCGGCCTTGCCGGAGGATGCTTCCTCGCATCTAAAACCGGTAAAGGTAAGAGAACTTGAAAAACAGGCTCCGCTGAGTGTTTGCATAATCGCTGTGTCCCGGCATGTAGCGGGTTCCGTCCCAATCCTGCCTGTTGAACAGAGAGCCGTATCCGACATAGGCGACGGTGCCCGGCACGGGTTCGTAGGACACGAGGTAATCCAGCAGGACATTGCTTCTCGAACTGTCATAACGGTGAATGGCCCGCGCTGCAAAACTCTTGTTGAACTGATAGGTGGTTTTGGAATTGATGATATCCACCGTATAAACGCGCTCTCCGCTGGAAGCACGGTTGAAAATCACTCCCTCGTATGATATCGCCTGGCTGAGCTTTGAGGTAGGCTGAAGGGTCACTTCTGCACTAAGGTATCTCGCTGTCACCCGCGAAGGGATTTTCCAGGTCATAAAAAATGGATTTTCCGGAAGTGAAATACCCGAAAAAATTGAGCCACGGGAAAAGCTGGGCGCCTCCCATTACTCTGATTTGACTGATGTCGTAGGATTGGCCTGCCCACGGCTCTTTGCCCCCGGCATAGTCAATCCGGAAAGAACCTTGGCGAGTGAAGTTCATCCGGACGCCTCCGAGCAGCATATATTCATCCCCCCTCTGGATGCGGTCCCGCGCTCTATGAGCCCAGACGAATGGCGCGAATTTCTTGAACCATGGATAGTTCTTTTCATCCGGGTAGAGGTTGTAGGAGTAATACGTCCAGTTGGCCGTAATTCCCGTCCGGTTGTAAAAAGCCGTGTCCATCTGAAAATCTTTGTCGTAGTGCTCGAATTGCGTGAGAAGGATCTGGCGTTTGCTGCTGTACGAATAGGATGCCTGCCCTGCCATTCCCGACCGTTCATTGCTGCCGTCGGAATCGCGAGTGCCTGTGGTAATCGCGGTCGCACTAAACTGCTGGTGCTTCCCGAACTGCAGCGAGAGGTCGCCAGCAACCACCCTGTTGTACCCGTCGGCCAGTTCCGTGTCCGTAACGAGCCCGCCGATGTAGGTGCCCTTCCCCAGGGAATAAAGGGCGCGGCCGATGTTGAAATACTTTTCCTTCTCAAAAAGCGGGTCCGATGGGTCCGTGTTTCCGGGCCACTGGTCAGCGGACGACAGAGTCGCGAAGGTCACTTTGCCGACCGTGCCCGTGAGTTTCAGACCGAAAAGCGGATCGACGATGCGGCGCGTGTGGACGGCCGTGCGCATGTTGCCGTCACCGCCGACTCCGGCCAGGTCAAAAGTACCCATCCCTTCCATAAAGAATGGACGCTTCTCGCTATAGAAAAGGGGGTAGCGCTGGTTGACCTCGACCTGGAAAGCGTCGCTTTCCACCTGGCTGAAATCCGGGCGATAGGTGCCATCCAGGGTCACCGTGGAGGTGATCCCGTATTTGGCGGTGATGCCTCCGTCCGGATTCGAATCGCTGGCCCAGCGGTCCGGAGCCGAACGCGTCTGGTTTAGCGCGTAGGTGACGTTTGGGATCACTTCCAGCGTCATGGGACGCTTGACCTCATGCAGGAGCAGAGGCGCATGGCGGGTGAACCAGGAGATGCCGGGCGGAAGATCCGGCCATGACGCCGACATGCCGAGGCGGCTGACGCGCCTCCAGAAAAGGACTCCCATACGCACGACGCTGCCGCCGGCGAACCGGATGGTTTTGAACGGGATCCGGATTTCAACCGCGTAGCCGTCGCCGGTTCTTTTGGCGGCGCTTTCCCAAACCCAATCCGGCGAGGTGTCCTCGCCGGCGGTGCTGCTGTTCAGCATGTCCATCTGAATTCCGTCGGGATTTATGAAGAATTCGTACGAGCTCTGGTGGCTTCCCAGCGAATCGAGGCTCAGCCCGGCCCAATCATCGTTGAAAATCGTGTCGCGTTTGCTGATCGTTGTTTTAATCTTGTCTGGCTCCGGATCCATGCAGTGGAACGCGAAATAGAGCGCATCCTGATCGTGAGCCGCCCAAACCTCGGTGCGCTGCGCCATTTTGGCGCCGTAGAGCGGATTGTAGGTCAGCCATTCACCGGCCGGCAGAGGCGGGACCCTCCACGCGGCCTCATCAAGAACTCCGTCAACCGCCACATTACTGTTGAGGATCGGGACTTCAAGAACGGGAAGAGGAGCGGCCGCCTTTTCCGAAGGCTTTGTCTGAGTTTTGGATAGAGCGTTTTGGGTCAGGAAGACAACTGAACAGGCCAGCATGAGCATGGCCGGAAGAATCCGTCCGGAATATGGCAAAAATATGATCCTCCTTGTCAACTTATGCTGTTAGACGAAATCCGGCCGGGAAAAGTTTGAAAAAATTCAGTATTCGGCTGCCGAGCACAGGCCCTCTCAATATCGCCGGGGGTTAGATCCCGGACTGCAGTTTGGGGATGCTCTTTGGCGACGGAGAGGACGGGGAGAAGGAAAAGGAAGTCAAAAAGGGAAAGAGAGCCCTTTCATCTGTGTACCTCCGGATGGGGTGGAATAATGCCGGCGCGATTTTTGCAGCGTAACAAGTTGACTGTCACCCGATATGCGTGAGCGAATTGCCTGAGTTTGTGGTTGTGCTTTTGGTCTAGTCCGGGATGGCACTATAATAGGCAGCGCGTATATATTGGAGGCAGAGCCCGAAGCCTCCGTTGGTGCGGACTCCGGATATTCTGGGCAGTCCTGCCGTTCGCCGACCTGAGCGCCGCGCCGGAGAAGAAGTATTTTTGCGGCGGCCCGGATGAAGAATTGCCCCGAGTTCGACACGACGCATTTGGACCGGCGGTATTTCGGAGCCCTGCGCAGCCTGAGTTCGGCCCCATGGAATGGCCCCGGCGGGTGGCCACACGATTTACAGGAAGCGATGGAAGACCAAGGATTCATTGTCAGCCAGTTATCAAAATCTGCACTTATGAAATGTCTCTTACAAACTCTTGGCTTTTCCCCTGATTGCAGCGGGACAAGAGGTGTTGTGCGGAGGGCGTTTTTCGGGGTGTCAAACGACAATTTGCTGCAAAAACTGCACGTTGAGTGCTTGGAGGGAGGCTAGAAGATGACTTCATGGCATGAGTTGATCGAACTGGAAGGGCAAACGCCCGAATGGCCGTACCCGATCCGGTACGAACAGGAGCAGACGATCGATACGGATGTATTGATTGTCGGTGGCGGAATCGCCGGATGTCGGGCGGCCATAAGCGCAGCCCAGGGGAAAGGCCTCAGGGTAGCGATAGTCGAGAAAGCGGCAACGATCAGGAGTGGCGCCGGAGGGCCCGGAGGCGATCACTGGGATTACCCGATGACCTGTCCTCTGATGACCGTCAGTCCGGAGGAGCAATGCCAGCGCATCATTGAAAGCTATGGCGGATATTGCTGCGGAATCGGCCGCTACATACAGTGCCGCGAGGGCTACGATGCGTTTTTGGAGCTGGAGCCCATGGGCGGCAAGATCCGGGACACCGAAGGCGAATATGCAGGCTGTTGGGGAAGGGATGAAAAAACCAAACTCGTTCTTGCCGAAAGGTATCAGCCCGTAAATGCCTGTCTCCGCTTTTGGGGCTCGAGTCTTAAACCGGTATTGAAGAGGGAGTGCGAACGCCTGGGGGTCAAGATCTACGACCGAGTCATGTGTACCAGCCTGCTGAATGAAAAAGGCGTCCAGGGGGCCAGGGTGGTGGGCGCTACCGGAATCAATACCAGGACCGGCGAATTCATGATTTTCAAAGCCAAGGCCGTTGTGCTCTCCACCGCGGGAGTCGGCTCGATATGGGTTTTCAACACCGAATTGGCGGGTATATCCACATTTAGGTCCCGCAATGCCTCCGGCGACGGCACCGTGATGGCGTTCCGAGCCGGAGCTGCGGTTACCCAGATGGAGAAGTCCGGGCTACTGACTCTAGGCACCGGTTACAAACACAAATGGTATGCGGCGATCGATGCCAGCTTCGAGCATTTGTCGCAGATCGACGACAATGGCAAACCGCTCCCGGCAAAAGGGAATCTGCGCGAAGCCGTACTCAAAGGAGAATTGGCGCTGCCTTTCTGGGGCGATTTCCCCTCTCAAGACGAACAGTGGAGAAAGATTTGCTGGGACATGATGTACGTGGAGGAGTCGACGACAAAAGCCATTCGAAGAAAATACCAGGAGGCTGGATTTGATCCAAGTAAAGACCTGTTCCCGAGTTATACATTGCTCGAGGGGACCACACCCGCTCATTTCCGCTCCCCGGACAGTATGAACGCCAGAGGCGGTCCTGTCGTCGACTGGGATTTGAAAACCACGCTGGACGGACTGTATGCTGCCGGCGAACAGATGTACGGTCCGGGAGACCACAGCTATGCAGAGTCCACCGGCAGATATGCCGGCAGAAAGGCGGCCGATTATGCACGGCGGGCAGGCCAGCCGCTAATATCCAGGGAACAAGTCGCGCGCGAGAAGGCCCGGGTCTATGCTCCAATCAAGAAAAGCCAGGGCATAGAATGGAAGGAATTACATGCCGGAATATCCCGGAATATGCAGTACTTCTGCAGCGAGTTCAAGAACGAAAAGCTCCTCACAATGGGCCTTGCTGCGCTCGAGGACATTGAGAAGAACTGGGTCCCCCAGCTCTACGCCCTGGACCCGCATAAGTTATTGCGCAGCCTGGAAGACCTCAGCATCCTCACCTTCTCTCAGATTATCCTCCGTGCTTCCCTGGAGCGAAAGGCGAGCAGCAGGCCTTTGAGTTTCCAAAGGATCGATTACCCGCAAATGGATCCGCCCGAGTGGAACAAGTGGATCACGCTCAAATTGGATAACGGAAAGGTAAGCGTAGGAGAACTGCCCCTGGCCTACTGGGGAGATCTTAAAAAGAATTACGAAGACCACAATCAGGGATATGCCGGCACCTACAAGGGATAGTCCGGCAGAATGCATGGAAGAAATTTCCATGGTGATAAAAGATCCCGTGGTAGCGGATTGCGAGCGATTGTTGCTGATGTGGAAGCTATGAGTGCAACAGATTTATGGGAGAAAATGTCTATGAAGAAACAAAGGAAAAGCGGGTCGATGAAACGCAGGGACTTTCTTAAAGCGAGTGCCGTCGCCGGAGCGGCCAAAGCCGCTGCTTCTTTCGAGGGGACCGGCGGCATGCTTCAGGGAGCTGAAGGCAAAAAGGTTTATGTCGTGCCCAATGTGGCTACGCCCAACCGGCCCGTTATTCGAAACCCTGAAGCATGTATTGGCTGCAATACGTGTGTGGACGTATGCCAGGTGGACGTGTATATACCGAATCCAATCAAAGGCAAACCCCCGATTACGCTGCACCCTGACGAATGCTGGTACTGTGGATGTTGCGTGAACGAATGCCCTCGTCTGAGCGCCGGGGCGATCAAGTTCAACTTCCCGTTGCAGCAGAGGGTGCATTTCAAACGCAAAGCCACGGGTGAGCTTTTCCGGCTTTGACGATCCCAAACCGCCATAGCGAGATTCCGGGAGAGGTTTTGGTGCGAAGCACACAATTGCGGTAGTTCTTTATCTGTGAGGGAAAGATTAGACACGGTTTTCCTTCACGAAAATGCAGAGCTTTGTCTTCTCCCATGAGTTCAGCCCAAGTGCCCCATTTATGGCCACTGTATGATCTGACAGGTGCCGGAGGAGTAGAAGCGATTCACAATATTTTCTCAGTGCGGCTATAGGATGAAACCTGAACGGTGACTTACCCCAAGCTCAGGGCCATTGGGGGGGCTCTCACCATGATAAATCCAAACCTATGAAAAGACAGAACAGGCATTCAATCGAATCCCAGGAAGTGCGGATCCGTCCATTGGAGTCCCGGGATCGATCCCCGATAGAAACAATGGTTGTGTCCTCGGGCAAATTCAACCAGCAGGAGATTGTCACGGCGATGGAATTAGTTGATGAGGCGCTCGAGCAGGGCGAGGAGAGCGGCTATATATTTGCCGTGCTGGATTGGGGGAAAACAAATCCCGAGGTGAAAGGATATGCCTGCTACGGTCCGACTCCGCTCACGGAGGGGGTATACGACCTCTATTGGATTGTGGTTGACCCGGCATCCCAGGGGACCGGACTGGGGCGCCGACTTGATACAGTATGTGGAACGGGATGTGATGGATTGCGGAGGCCGGATGATCCTGATCGAAACATCCTCCCAGGAGTCCTATGGCGCCACGGTCCGATTCTACGAGCGCGCCGGCTATGAATTGGCGGCCCGGATACGGAACTTCTATAAAATCGGCGATGACAAGCTCGTCTACCAGAAGGAGCTATCCTGAAAGGAGACCCATGGCTACGCAAGGTTGGGACAAGCTATTAACGGACGTTCCCAGATATGGGAAGAGAAACCGGTTCCGGATGCCGGCATATTCCGAGATGATGCCCTCGCCGTGGATCGGGTGGCGGCCCTATGGAAAAGACCACGTTGCCCCGCGAATCCCGGAGGATCCCTTTACCTGGACGGTCAATGAACGCGAACAGGCCTTCGAGCTTGGCCCCGGACTTCAGCTTATCGCAAACCAGCTCCTGCCGGCCCTGAAACGCCTGGGCCGGAAACAGCCGGCCCGAGGCATCAGCCGCGCCAGTCTCGAACGGAACATCTATTGGCCGAAAGAGCTCGCTGACCTGCCCGGCCCAATGCCGCACGAACGATATGTGACCCTATTGCCCCTGGCGCTGTCGAAAGCACAAGATGACAAGGGACGCGTCCGCTGGATGTTCTATGGGAGCAGCGAACAGGGACCCGAGAGGGCTTTCTGGAAAAGCTTCTACTATGCGCCGGGCCGGGAGAGACGCTCCGAGTATGCCGTCGACTTTATTCGAAGATTGCTGCAGGCTGCATACGGAGAAAAACCAGAACAATTGGGCGATCTGCGCCGCACCGGGTTCCGAATTCTGCCGGGTTCCGGACCTAGCATAAACCGATTGTGGCAGCAGGACCCTTTGCCGTCCTGGACGGGGCCCTTCATTTTGGGCGAAAGGGAGTCCCTTAGGGGCGTCAAGTATCTTCTAACCTTCCGTCCGTTTGGCACACTGCCCCGGAACGTCCGCAGAGCTTATTTGGAGGGCAAGCTCCATCTGCTTCCTTTCCCAGGGAGCCTAATATTCTGGGGCGTGCCCGCGTACCTGAAGATGCAGCCCCAATTCCCTCTGGCAATGCAGATCCCCCTGCTCAATGTGTGTGCCCGCCATGAAGCGCCACGGGGATTGCGCCTCCTTCAGTCAGGCTGGCTGAGCGAACGTGGAGCGGGTAGTCCGGAGCCGGAAACGCCGGAAGAGAAGCTGCCGAACACTTACCGGCGCACTAACCGATGGGAACGGATCGAGCAATACCAGGACGAACTGGCATTTGCGGGCGACGAAGTCCGCCTCTCACAGGCGCTCTTCAGCACCTCCCCGGACGCTGTCGGGCTCTACGGCAAACCGATGGCGCGCAACTCCCAGATCTGGACCGACCAATACAAGTTCCTTCTGGATGGGCCGCGCGCCGGCCGCAAAGAGCTCCGCATTGCCGCGCAGGCGATCCGCGAAGGAGGCCGCTTCGGATACCGGATCTACTATCCGCCGATGCGGGTCGGAAAATACGAAGTCTTCTGGCACATGCCGCTCGTTTCCTTTGTCGATCCGGAAACGCACCGGGCAAAGCTTCTGGATGACGCGCCTCTGGGCTTTCTGACCGCCTATGACGCCGAGAAGCCCGATTTGTCAGAACCGGTCGAGCTATGGCCGGAACTGCTGCGGCGTCCCGAGTTCATCGCAACGGTGCGGGGATATAAGAAGGCCTACGGGACCCGCGACTACCAGATCGCGCTCAATGTATTCAAACTGATGACGGTCTGGGACTTTCTCGGCAAAAAGGCTTTGCCCCGTGATTTCGCGCGGAACATCGTCGTTATCCATAAAGACAAGACTCTCGAGCAGTGGCTCGATGACGTTGCAGGGTGGAACAGCCCAACATCCTACGGCTATTTGTTGCGTCATACACTGCAGCGGGTCATTACTCCCAGGAGCGACCTTGCCTTGCATCCATTGCCGGAACCGGTCACGTATCGGTATACCGCAACCCGCACTTTCGAGGTCGAATACTGGAAGACCATCGCCCGTTTGGCCACGGGCCGCTTCATCAACAAGGACAACGCAGACTGTGTGACGGACACGGCAACGCAAAAAATCCTCAAACACAAAGGGCGCGACCTGGATGCCCTGGGGGACTGGTTACTGGCTTACTACCGGAAGTTGATCGAGAAGCAGGGGATGCGAGGCAGAGCCCTCGCGGGCGAACTGCCCTTCCACTGGCGCACCGATTTTGATTATTCCTGGATGCAGGGATGGCTAGGCAATCAAAACGGCACGCTTCGGGAGCGGAACCTGCTCGTGGTGATACCCGGAAGGGACCGCGGCCGCGCGGTCATCATGGCCGACCACTACGACACCGCCTACATGGAGGACTTCTACTACAAGGAAAGGGGCGGCACGTTGGCACGAGTGGCCGCGGCCGGTGCCGATGACAACCACTCCGCGACGGCGGCTCTCATGCTGGCAGCGCCGATCTTTTTGAAGCTCAGCCGGGATGGCAAGCTCGACTGCGACGTCTGGCTCGTCCACCTTACCGGTGAGGAATTCCCTTCGGACTGCATGGGCGCCCGTCACCTGGCTCAATCGCTGGTCGAGCGCGGCCTCAGGCTGCATGTTTCGGACAAAAAGGCGTATGACTTCTCGAAAATCAAAATCGAGGGCGCCTATGTCCTGGACATGATTGCCCATAACCGCGAGCGCGACCGGGACGAGTTTCAGATCTCACCGGGACTGAGCCGGCAGTCTGTCTGGCTGGCTTATCAGGCACACCTGGCAAACATGATATGGAATGCGCACGCCCGGAAATGGAACCACAAGCCGGAGCGGCGCCATCGGGGACCGGGCCGCCGCAGCAAAGACGGCATTTCGATCCCGGACATCGCGCGCTACCCGCAGTTGCGCGGCGAAATTCGCCTGCCGGGAGATATGCGCAGTTCGCTTTTCAACACCGACGGCCAGATTTTCTCCGATGCGGGGATACCGGCGGTGCTCTTCATGGAGAACTACGACATCAATCGGGTCGGCTACCACGACATCAACGATAACATGTCGAATATCGATCTCGATTATGGGGCCGCCGTGGCCGCTATCGCGATCGAATCGGTTGCACGAGCCGTAGCCTCACCGATGCCGTCTTTCTGATGGCGGGAATTTTCTGCGCGTGAAGTTTATGGCGCAATCCGCCGGCTCTGCCGGAGGCTGTCATTTCGCCTCGATCTATCCGGCCAGCGCCAGACAAACAGGGACCTGTATCGACGAACTGATTCCCGCGGTGTAGAAAAACCGATCCATCTGGCTACGTTTTGATGATCACGCCGGGATCCACTTTGAGCTCTCCGACCTCCACGCTGTACTTGAAGAACTCCACGTCATGGCCCAAGCCGGGGACGACCTGGGGCGGGCCGGAGTTATGGTGTCGATTTGTAAAATGTGAACCCCTGAAGGGAGATTTGTCGCCGAAACAGACGAGGAAATCCAGACTATCAGGATCTGCAATCCAAACTATATAATCCCCGTTGCTTGCCGATAAATTCACGGTTTCTGGAGTGACGCTGATAGCACCCCTCAACACCCTAATTGTAACGTTATTTACTGAGCCTCCCATTTGAGCCTCCCTGGTTTAAGGAAACAGCCGCAAAAGCTTTTGAAATTCACTTTTGGCGCGCAGCCCGTCCAGCAACGGCGTATCCCGCACAGTCGGCCGGGAGTAGCCTGCGGCCAGCGCCCTTTTCAGATAATCCAGTGCTTGCACTGTCTCGCCCATCTGACTGCAGGCGAGCCCGAGGTTAAAAAGAAGCTCCGGGTTGCCGGGATTAAGGGCAAGCGCCTGCCGGGAGCATTCACGCGCCTTTTCTTTCTCGCCCAGCATGGCGTGATAGTAGGCCATATAGCCGAGCAAGGTTACATCGCGCGGATTGACCTTCAACTGGAGTTCACCAAGCGCCAGCCCCTGGCGATAGGCTTCGGCGGCCCGGTCGCGCTTGTCTGAAGTCATGTGATACGCATCGCCCAGGTTGCCCCAGAGCAGCCATTCCTTGGGATCCAGTTCTGTGGCTCCCTGGTAAGCGCGGGCTGCCTCGTCGAATTTTCTCTGGAAGAAACAGGCCGTGCCGAGATTGGAATATGCCTGGCTTGTGGGTCTCAGGGCAACCGAGCGCTCGAGCATTAAAGTCGCCTCGGCATAGCGTCCATCGAGAAGATAGATTCCGCCCAGGTTGGCGAAGCCGACAAAGCTGTCCGGCGCCAGTTTGGTTACCTGAACGAACTGCCGGCCGGCCTCGCCATATCGCCCCTGACCGGCATAAAATGCCCCAAGCCAGTTATAGCCTGCCCAGTATTGCGGCCGCAGGTCGATGGCCCGGCGGAATGTTCGCTCCGCATCGGATAACATGCCCAGCTTTTCGTAGGCGGATGCCAGGCCGCGGTGGGCATCGTCGCTTGTCGGGTCCAGGGCTACCGCGCGCTGAAACTCGCGGACCGACTGTTCATATTGCCCCGTTCCGGTGAATACGGTGCCCAGGCAGCTGTGTCCGCCCGCAAGGTCGGCATCCAGGACAACCGCCCGCCTGCATGAAGCAAGCGCTTCCTCCACCCATTTCGCGTCCCTGGTCTGCTTGTACTGAAGCCATTGGGCTTCGCCCAGTCCCGCGTATGCCAGACCGTATTTGGGATCCAGCTCGAGGGCGCGCTGGAGCACGTCGATGGCGCTCCGGATGCTCTCAGGTTTCTGGTATTCCTGCAGGTAGCCGCGGGCGCGCAAATAGTAATCATAGGCGGAGGGTTGCTGTGTCCCCCTCGCGGCCAGGGCGTTTTTTTCCGCGGGCCGGAGCTCAACGTCGAGGTTGTTCAGCACGCTGGCCACCACCATATCCTCAATAGCAAACGGATCGGCGGCAGCGGCCGTGATGGTATCGGCCCGGAGCTGCCGGTGAGTGATCATGTCCAGCAATACGTAAGTTACACGCAGCATATCGCCGGCCCATTGAAAACTCCCTTCCAGCACAAGGTTCACGCCCAATTCCCGCCGCGCCTGGTCGGGAGTGCGGATATCCTGGGCGCGTATGTCGCTTGCGGGAACGACCTGCAGAGAGTGGCGCTCGGTGACCCGGGTCAGCCTGGCATTCAGCGTTTCCGTCAATCCCCGGCTGAACGCCGCGGCTTCCCCGGTAGCGTTAATGGCAGTGAAAGGAAGGACCGCCAGGTGCATCCGGGCAGGCACGCTGCCCGCGATATCTTTGCGGACTGTCGGGCGCAGCACGAAGAAGCCTGCAGCCAGCAAAAGCAGTCCGATTCCGCAAACGGCAAGGATCAGTTTCCATCGGCGCCTCAACAGCTGCAGCGCGCCTCCAGGCTCATGCCAGGCAGCGTATGCCGGCGGGAGGGCGGCGCGCAGACCGTCGATTATTTCGCGCATGCCGGCGGGACGTTCTGCAGGATCCTTGGCCAGCATTCTTTGAATCAGACGCTCGATATCCGCCGGGACTTCCGGGTTGAGCTTGCCCACGGGAACCGGCGCTTCATGCAGGATGCGGTCGCTTGTGACGATTGCGGTGGATGCCCGGAAAGGATGAAGCCGTGTCAAAATCTCGTAGAAGACGACGCCCAGTGAAAATATGTCCGACCGGAAATCGACGGATTCACCGCGCAGCTGTTCGGGAGACATGTAGGCCAACGTCCCGCCGGGGGTGTCCTCGTAATTGGTGATCGTCAACGTCTCGGCCTTGCTGTCGACCTGGTCCGGATAAATCAGATGCTTGGCCAGGCCGAAATCCATGACCTTGGCCCGTCCCTTGCGTGTCAGCATGATGTTGGCCGGTTTCAGGTCCCTGTGGATTATGCCCTTATCGTGAGCCTCCTCTATTGCTTCGGCGACCTCGAGCGCAATCTGCAGCGCATCGGCTACGGGCAAGGGCGATTCTGCCAGACGTTTCTGAAGCGTCTGGCCGTCCACGTATTCCATCACGATGAAGTCTTTGTCCCCTATGGCGCCAACTTCATGGATGGTGCAGATGTTGGCGTGCTCCAGGGTCGCTGCGGATCTGGCTTCGTGCAGGAAACGGTTGTGAGCCGTTTCGCTCTGCTGCTTATCCGGGGGAAGAAACTTGAGCGCCACTCTCCGGCGCAGCGATGTGTCCTCGGCAAGAAACACTTCACCCATGCCGCCGCTGCCGAGCTTCTCCAGAATCTTGTAATGCGAAACGGTCTGGCCGATCATGGGCAGGATACCCTCCGGCCTGTCTGCGGTCGCGGGAAACAAAAAAAGCGCTAAGAAATGATCGCATTCATTATAGTACAATTCCATTCAGGATAAAAATTCCCGGACGATGCGGGTGTCGAACCGGGCCAAGATCAATGGACAGTATCGATAGAGTGGGATGCAATTGCGTATGTCCAAAGCTCCTTGGATGAGCTTCGTCGGGTTTTGCGCGCAGACTCCCTCGTCTGGGGTCCGCGTTCGTCCGCGTTTTTTTCAGCGTGTGTCGGCGTTATTTGATCCCGACACTGCGAAGTTCAATGGGTCTTCCGGTACATCGGAGAATTGCCGATACATGTAGGAAGCCTCCGTATCCCAAATCCCGGGAGTGTCCTATCGCGGGCTAACCCGATATTCAGGAGGGACGATGGAAAGAAAGGAATTTCTGATGCGGACCGCGCAGCTTTGTCTTGCCTGCGGAGGAGGGGCCTTCCTGACAGGGCAGGAGACTAAGCCGGGGGACGACGCCGGGGAAAAAGCAAAGAAAGCCCGCGAAGCCGAAAGACGCTTTCGCGAAGCCTATGTTCTGACGCTGATGCAGAACTTGGAGAGGCAGCTGGATGAACCAAGCCGGGTGAAGCTGATGGAAGATTGCGGACGCGCATGCGCCCGCCGCAGCGGGATCCTGACGCTGGCAAAGAAATATGAGGGCAACATCAGGGGATTCATCGAAACTATGGCCGGGACGCTGGGAAAAGACAACCTCGGCATGGACGGTGATACCATCCGCTGGGGCTATTCACGATGCTATTGCGAGCTTATGGCCGACAGCTCAATCCTGCTGCCCAAAACCTATTGCCACTGTTCGGCGGGCTGGGTCCGGGAGGTTTTTGACACCCTGGCGCAAAAGCCCGTCCGTGTCGAGCTTGTCCAGTCGATTAAGCAGGGCGCTCCCTCCTGCCGGTTTCTTATAAGGGTATAAGCAAAAAACTGCCTTCTCGGGCCTCAGCCTGTTTTGCGGTACCCAATAATACCGTCCAAACAATCAGGTCTATTTCAACGGGCGGAGGATGGCCCGGCATGGGCCGGCGTCGCCGTGGTACATGAGAAGCGGCAGGCAAAGGAGCTCGTATTCGCCGGGCGGCACGTTGCCCAGCGCGCAATCCTCCAAAATATAAATGCCTGCAGAGAGCAGGCTCTGGTGTGTTTTAACTATGCTCTCTTCATCCTTGAAGTAACCGATGGTGATGCAATCCAGGCCGAAAAGCACTATCTGCTTTTCCGCAAGGTAAGCGGCGGCATCGGCGTCGAGATACACATAATCCTCGATGAATTTCGAAGATTCATAAACTGTCGGCGAGTTCCGCGTCTTGCACAGGATCCGTTCGCCCTTCTTTATGTTGTGCTTTTTCAGTTCCGGCACCTTGATCTTTTGGGGATCCTTGATTTCGAGGACGCGCGCCGGCCCGATGGTGGCGTCGAGGGCCATATCCGATATCGTGGACCCGCCCGGGATGAAATGGCGCGGGGCATCGATGTGCGTTCCGGTGTGCGAGATGATCTCCAGCATGGTCATGGTGACCTTTGAGCCTAGATCCACGTCGCTGTAGCGATAGATTTTGGGCGCCACCGGATCGATCGACAGATAGTTCATTCCTTGTTTGAGGGGTACGGAAATATCGTACCAACCCTTGGGGACCTGAGCAGCCATGAGAGCCTCCTTGATGTGTGATTTAGGTCGATAGCCGGGATGGTACAGGATTTTTATCCGCGTTAAAAGCAGGAAGCAGCAAGCCTGCAAACCCGCGTCCAGAACGCCCGCTTGCCAGGCATGGGCCCAGGCGCTGGGGGAGAATTCCCGATTGCCAAAAATCTCCTGAACCTCACAAATGGTATATAATCCCCGCCCGGCGTCCTTTCTTCGGCATTTGATGGATGCGGATAAACGCCGGGGAAGAATCCGTGTAGATCCTCTCCGGGAAAATTATGAGATCCATGAGGGAAACCATGATGCACGCAACCTGCCGGGTCCTTATCCTGGGCATCACGGTCGGGCTTACCGCCGCAGGAGGCACAAAATCCGCGGACACGGTTGAGTTCGACCGCTATCACACGCCGCAGGAAATGAATGCGGCTATTTCGGCAATCAACCAGGCAAATCCCGCCCTGACGGCGGTTCACAGAATCGGGCAAAGCCCGGGAGGGCGCGACCTGATTGTGCTCGAAGCAGGTCCTGAGATCGGCAGCAAGGCGCGCCGGGCGCCGGCGGTCTTCATCGTCGCCAACCTGGAAGGCACGCTCCCTATAGCCTCCGAAGCCGCGGTATTTCTCGCTCAGCAGGTGATCGGCAAAGAGGAGACGCGGAAGGACCTTACCTGGTACATCCTCGCCGCCGGCAATCCGGACGGCGCGGAGCGTTTCTTTGCGAAGCCGATGTTCGCCAGCGGCAGGAACGGCAACCCGCACAACGACGATATGGATGACGCCGCGGACGAGGACGGTCCGGAGGATCTGGACGGCAACGGCATCATCACCGAAATGCGCGCGAAGGATCCGGCCGGCGAGTGGATCCCGGACGGGGATGACGCGCGCCTCATGAGACGCGCCGATCCGTCGAAAGGGGAGAAGGGCCTTTACAAGCTTTATACCGAGGGCATCGACAACGACGGCGACGGCGAATATAACGAGGATGGCCCGGGTGGAACGGACATCAGCGCCACTTTTCCGCACCTGTTCAGACATTTCACCGCAACGAGCGGAGACTGGCCCGGAAGCGAACCGGAGACGTTCGCCGTGATGAGGTTCGTGATGGACCATCCTGAAATCGCCATGACCTTTACCCTGGGAGCCACCAATATGTGCCTGCAGCCACCCGCGGGAGGCCGGCAAGGCTCGGTCGATCTCACCAAAATCAAGATCCCCGAGCGCTATGCCAAAATGTTCGGCCTCGATCCGGGCGCCACCTACACGATGCAGGAAATCATGGAATTCGTCCGGCCCATGGCGCCGCCGGGCATGGAAATTACCGAGGCGACGGTCGCGTCGATCCTTGAACTTGGCGCGGTTGTGAATCCGCTCGAAGAAGACCTGAAGTACTACAATGAGTTCTCCGAACGCTACAAGGAGTTTCTCAAGCAAAGCAAACTTGACGGCAAGCGCCTCGCGCCGGCACAGCCCAAGGACGCTTCCTTCGAATTGTGGTCCTATTATCACCTCGGAGTCCCTACTTTCAGTCTGGATTTCTGGACGCTGCCCGATGTCGCCGAGAAGAAATCCGGCACGAGCGGCATCACGGCTGATACGCTCGAAGGAATGCAGGCTGACGCATTCCTGGCGCTGGGGGAGGATAAGCTTGCCGTTTTCCTAAAGGAGGTCGGCGCCCCGGATACCATCAAGCCGGCGGCCGTCATCGAGGGAGTTAAGAGCGGCAAGATAACACCGAAGCAAATCTCGGGGATGCTTAAGCAGATGCCCAAACCCAAAGAGACGGGCGCCGTCGATCCGAAGCTGAAGGCGCTGGCGGCGTTTAGCGACAAGGCCCTCGACGGCAAGGGATTTGCCGCGTGGGCGCCGTTCAAACATGCGGCCCTGGGCGATGTGGAGATCGGCGGCGCGGTTCCCTACGCGGACAGCACGCCGCCGCCTGCGATGATCAGAAGCCTGATCGAGGGCCAGGCTCCATGGGTATTCAGGCTCGCGGCAAAGCTGCCGCGGGTGAAGATCCTCAAGACCGAAGTCGCGGTCAAAGATGCGGGCGTATATGAACTGACGGCCTGGATTCAAAATGCGGGCGAACTCCCTCTTCCGACGGCCATGGGAAAGCGCAACCGCCGTGTCGGCCCGGTTGTTCTCACCATCGGCGGCAGCGGGCTGGTCTTCCTCTCCGGAAGGGATCGCATGACAATCAATGATATAGACGCGATGAAGAGCGTTAAGCTGAAATACCTTATTCAGTCGAAAAAGCCGCAGGCACTTCAGCTGAAGCTGGAGTCGGCAAACGCCGGGGGCGATTCAGCGGAAGTCCGGTTGGGAGGTTTGCAATGAAAAAACGTATCGCGCTTATGGCCATACTGACGGCTGTCCTGGCAGCCGGGTATCGCGGCGCCGCCCAGTCGCCGTCCCGCACGACGCAAAGTGCGCCGGACGCATCCGCGCCGCCGCAGAAGGCGCTGGCGTTCACCTCCAGCGAAAAGATAACGGTCCCGCTCCGTTTTGATCGCTACTACACCTACGAGCAGGTGGGCGAGGCGCTGCGCGCGCTGCACGAAGCCTATCCGGGGCTGACGGCCATCGATGTGGTAGGCAAAAGCGAGGAGGGGCGCGAAATCTGGGCCATGACCGTCAACAATCCGAAGACCGGAGCCGCTCTCTCCAAGCCCGGCGTATATGTGGACGGTAACATCCACGGCAACGAAATCCAGGCCGCCGAAGTCGCGCTGGCGTTTTTAAACCGCCTGCTCGTCCTCTACGGCTCCAACAGCCAGGTCACGGAACTGGTCGACCGGAACGCTTTTTACGTGATCCCGGTCGTGAACGTGGACGGCCGCTATCACTTCTTCCACGACGCCAACACGCCCAGCTCAAACCGCAGCATTCGGATCCCGAAAGATGATGATCACGACGGCCTTGTCGATGAGGACGGCCCGGACGATCTCGACGGCGACGGGAACATCTGCACGATGCGCAAGCGCGACCCGTTCGGCCGCTACAAGACGGATCCCGAGGAGCCCCGGCTGATGGTGCCGCTGAAGCCCGGCGACAAGGCGGAGTGGACTCTGCTTGGCGAAGAGGGGAGCGACAACGACGGAGACGGGCGGATTAACGAGGACGAGGAAGGGTATATGGACGGAAACCGCAACTGGGGTTTCCGGTGGTTCCCGCCTTATGTGCAAAGCGGCGCCGGAGATTTCCCCTTTGAAGCGTCGGGATTGCGCGCCATTGCGAAGTACATCATGGATCGCCCCAACATCATCGTTGTCTTCGCGTTCCACAACAGCGGCGGAATGTATCTCCGCGGACCGACCGCGAAATCCGGGGAGCCGATGAATCCATCCGATGTGGCGGTGTACGACATCCTCGGCAAGAACGCCGAAAAAATCGTTCCCGGCTACCGGTATCTGGTGTCGTGGAAGGATCTGTACACAACCAACGGCGACTTCGCAGACTTCACTGAAAACTTGGCGGGCGCATACAGTTTCGTGGGGGAGCTTTTTGTCAGTGAGGCGGAAATGTACCGCGGCCCTGATGAGAAGCCGCAATCGCCGGGCGGGATGGATTTGACGGGAAGCAACCCTGCACAGGAACGCGAGCGCCTGAAATTCAGCGACAACGTCGTCCAGGGCGAACTCTACAAGCCGTGGAAGCCCTTCAAACACCCGCAATACGGGGACATAGAAATCGGCGGCTGGGTCAAGATGAGCTCGCGCCTGCCGCACCCGTTCATGCTGAACGATCTCGTGTTCAGAAACGCGTCGGTGGTGCTGTACGCCGCGGCCCAAACGCCCAAGATAAGCATGGACGTCTTCTCGATCGAGAAGATCGGCGATACGCTTTATAAGGTCCGCGTTCGCCTGGCGAACGCGCACACAATTCCATCGATGAGCTACGGCGCGGTGCAGAAGAACCTGTATCCGCGCGACATGCTGAAAGTCTCCGGGCAGGGGATCAAGGTTATTGCAGGTGGAGCGTTGCTGGACGCATACCTGGACCGGGTCGAATACAAGGCATACAGGCCGGAATTGCAGATGATGCAGGTGCCGGGCAGCGGGAAGGCGGAATTTCAGTTCGTGCTTTCGGGCAAAGGGTCGGTAACGTTTGATTACACCTCGAGGAAAGCCGGCAAATTGACCAGGACCGTTGATCTGAAGCCGATTCCGTAACAAAAGCGCGTTTTTAAAGAGTGCGCTGCATACATGCATCGGTCGTACCCCGGCTTCGCCGGGAGACTCCGCGGGTTTGCCAGCTCCAGAATTCAATTACGCCGACGTACGCTGAATCCTGTGACGAGCATCAGCGGCCGGAGCCGAGGGTCCATCCGTTTCCGAGGCCGTAGGGCAAATTCACGAATGGAAACACTTCGACGTGGCGGATCAGTCCGCCGCGGATACCGAATGTTTCCATGGTCACGAGGTTTTGCAGCATTCCGGGAGGCGCATCCGGCTTGGCGTTCCGGCTGGTGCCGTCGTGGACGAACAGCGGGAATGTGGCCACCAGTCCCTTCTGCTCGTCGACAATCAGCGCCCGCCGCGGCCGGATGTGCTTCATGTATGCAAAAATTTTGGTGTCGATCTGCTGGGCGCAGGTCAGCATGCTGAATTTGAGCATCTCGCGGCCCTGCGGAGTGTCCGCGGTGGGCATGAAGGGCGCCGGCATCATGCGTCCTCCCGGCGGTGGATTGTTCACGGTCTGATAGCCGTTCTCGTGGCGGACGCAATCGTTGGCGAATGCCGCGATCTTCCCGTTGTCACCCTCCAGCGCGTCGAAATAGGAATTGGCGGCGCGCATCAGAATATCGCGCGAGGTCCTCTCTGCCGGCGCGACATCCGCCGTCAGGATCGGCAGCGGCGTAGTGAGGAGGGGAATTGCGGCCGCATCGATATTTCTGTCATACAGCTGCTCGATCTCCTGGATTTTTCCCCGGTCGACCTTCAATCGGACGGCAACCAGGGCATCCCGGCCCCCGATCTTGAGTCGAGCCTGCTGGGCGACCTGTCCCGCAACCGGATCGGCAACGTAAATCCTGAAGCTGGTCGGCTCCGTCTTGAAGCGCCAGAGAACCCCTTCGCCCACCTCCATTTCCCCTGCGTTTTCAGTCATGCGCACATCGATCGACAGAGGCGGCACGGCTTTGGGATCGTGCTTGAAGATGGCGTCCATATATCCGTCCATGATGCCGATCAGACAAGCCCGGTCGCACTCTTTAATGGCGGCGGGATTCCATTCGGGTTCGCCTGCAATCAATGCGCTTGCAGTCAGGATGGCTGCCAGCAAAGCCAGCAGCAGAATCGTCTTCGGCGCCGGGCTGTGCGCCGCCCGCACTTGATGTAAGGATTCCGGTCGCATGTGTTATTTCCTTTCTTTTGAATGGACTCGCTTGCCAACGGATCGTGATGCTAGCTCGCACCGCTTGAGGTGTCAATTGTTTCACAATAGGCGCGAATTTACACAAATTTGTCCCATTCCTTTTTACAATCAGCCCGGATCGTGATATCGTTCAGCCTGTCCGGTGGAAAACCATCCTCTGCTAGTGCGGCGCGGAGAGTCGTTTCAGGCTTCCTTGGCTCATCCCCCCTCCTTTAATCACGCATAGAGCTGCGATCCATCGCGTGCAGCCCACTGGGGCTGCCAGTGGTTTTTGGCTGCTAGTCCGGAGTGTTGTCTGTCTCCGGCATACGGGAGGTTCGTAAAATGGGAAAGAACATTTATGTCGGCAATCTATCCTATACGGTGGGAGAAGCGGAGCTAAAAGAGCTTTTCGGGCAAAAGGGAGCGGTAGATTCGGTAACTGTAATGCGCGACCTGGATACGGGGAGATCGCGGGGCTTTGCCTTCGTCGATATGGCAACCGAAGAAGATGCCCGGAAAGCCATCGAGGGATTGAGCGGCTTTTCGCTGGGCGGACGCAGTCTTACCGTCAATGAAGCGCGGCCCAAACCTGAACGCCGCGGGGGCTCTGCTGGAGGCGGACGTAGCCGCCGCCAGTCACGCTGGTAACCCGTCCCGTCTCAATCAGGAGCTCCGCTATGCGAATACACCTGGTCAATCCGAGTGATGTATCTTTTGGAATGGGCGTCATCACCCCCCGCTGGCTGTATGTGCTGGCCGGTGCAACGCCTCGATCCTATGGGGACCCTATTATCACCGACGAGACGCTCGAGCGCTTTGAGGCGGAAAGAGTCCGGCCCGGGGATATCGTTGGCATCGGCATCCACACGAGTAATGCTCTCCGTGGCTATGAAGTGGGGCGAATGGTTCATGAACACGGGGGAATGGCAGTCTTCGGCGGCATTCACGCGAGCCTGTTTCCGGAAGAGCCCCGTCAGCTTGGCGCCGCGGCAGCCGTGGTGCGGGGGGATGGCGACCTGGTCTGGGCTACGGCAATTTCGGACTGCGCCCGGGGCAATCCCCGCCCGCTATATGAAGGCGGGACCATCGACGCCGCCGATTTCGCTCCGGCGCGCTGGGATCTCCTCCGGCGAGGTTCATACATGTGGGCTTCCGTTCAAACCGTTCGCGGCTGCCCAAAGCACTGCTCGTTCTGCTCGGTCTGGCGGACCGACGGACAGACGCCGCGGCAGCGGCCCGTGGGTGCCGTCATTGAGGAAGTTGTGGCTCTACGCCGTCTTGGCTACCGCTTTATCGCGCTGGCCGACGACAATTTCTACTCCGTAAGTCTTCAGGACCTCGAGCACGCATCTCGCAATGAGGATAAATCGCACTATCAGCGGCTCCTGTCGCTCCGGCGAGAACGATTCGAGTTGATGAATCGGATGGCCCGGATATCCGGCGATCTCATTTGTTTTACCCAGCTTACCATGGAGGTTGCCGAGGACGAGGAATTCCTGAAAGCTTTGCGTGCCGCAAGGATAAGGGGTGCGCTTGTCGGCGTTGAATCGATAACAACCGAAGGCCTCAAAAGCACCTATAAGAGTTTCAACGCAACGGGCGAAGACCTTGTCGCGCGTTTGCAGAAGTTTCGCCAGTTCGACATTCACGTGCTTGGTTCATTTATCTTCGGTCTGCAAAGCGACACCCCCGAAACTTTTGTTGCCACTTCCGACCTTGCAGATCGCGCGGGGTTGACATTTGCTCAATTTGTCCCTCTAACGCCCTTCCCCGGCACGATTGATTTTGAAAAATGGGAAAAGCAGACACTTCGGGGCAATCCCGGCGCAGAAAGCATTCCTCCAAGCAGGCACTGGCTGATTCCGGCCGACCGGAGGCCCAAATTATACATACCGCATCCCACTATGTCCGCGGATGAAATACGCCGGCATACTCAGCAGATCTGGGATACCTTTTACAGCATGCCCAAGATCTGGCGGCGCTCGCGGTGCGTTCCGAAGATCCGGTCGCGCCTGGCCTTCGTGTTCATCTCCAAGCTTTACCGGCAGATGTATGCCAACACGGGAATCGCCACGGACAGCGCGCGCCAGTCGCTCGCTGTCAAGTGGGCTCGTTTATTTGGGAAACTCTGCCAGCCGCTATTCTCGGCGCGCACCATGCCGGACCTGCAGGTTCCGGAGTAAACCCCGGGCGCCCGAAAGGAAACTGATCCCGGGTTTTCCTCTCTCTGTTCCGTTCTCGGCAATGTTTATGCCGGCGCGGCAGGCGGGCCTATTTTGCTTCTCTGTGGGAGGATCTCCGCAATTTGACATTGGGGTGCAAGCCCCTGTAATGAGCAATGTCCAGAGCCGTTATGGGGATATGAGCAGGGAGGCGCGTTTCGCCATTTTCATTTTCCAGATCCATCAGGACCTTCTGATAGCAGAGGTCCGGAGCTTCCTGGAACATCAAGCCGTCCTTCCGGAATAAGGTATCCTCGATGGTCAGAATGACCTGCCGCACGCTTTTATCCTTGTTTTCAATACGGAAGCCGTATTCGAAATAGCCGGTTTGGGGGAGGACGCCCAGATACCTCAACTGCAGAACAAAGTCCTTCGACATGGAGTCCGCTCCTTTCGAAAAGGCGAGATGAAATTGCATCGAAGCTCTTGTGGGCAGGTGAGTGCGGCTAATCCAGGAGGTTCGATTTGAATCTCTATTATACTCTCTCCGCTTCGGATTGCCAATGGCTGCCAAACCTGGTAACCCGTGTTTTGAAACGCTGAGATACGCTGATAAAAGCGCCGACAAACGCCGATTTGTTCGGCGAGGGTCGGCTTTTGCCCGCGTAAGTCAGCGTTCAAGACCGGCGTAACTAGTCCAACCGCTTTGAGCGGTTCCAATCTTTCAAGCCTCCGGCTTTGCCGGAGGTGCCTGACTCGCTCTTTTGAGGATCTCCAGCAGGAAGATCCAGAACTTCTCGACCGTGTCGATGTGGATCTTTTCGTCGGGCGAATGAACGCCTTCGAGAGTTGGGCCGAACGATACCATATCCATGCCGGGAAAACGCTCTCCGATGATTCCGCATTCCAACCCGGCGTGGATAGCCTTGACCTCGGGATCTTTCCCGAACAGCGATCGATAGGTTTCCCTCGCCAGGGCCAAAACCGGCGAATCCATATTCGGCTTCCAGCCCGGGTATCCGTCGGATCCCTCAATCGATGCGCGGCCCAGCTTGAAGATGGATGAAACGGTTTCCGCGATCTCGACGATTTCCGATGCGACGGAGCTTCGCTGGCTCGTCGAGATTCGAACGGATTTCAAGGTTGTCTGGATGACGGCCAGATTCATCGAGGTCTCCACAAGCCCGGGGATATCGGCGCTCATTTTTATCACACCGTGGGGAAGCCCGGAAATCGTCAGCAGGATCCTCTGCTGTTCCGCCTTGCGTAGGACTTTCCCATTTTTGCCCGTGCCCGTTTCATTCATGCTTAACATCAGATCGGGCTCGGTGCCGGCCAGTTCGGCTTTGACCGTGCCGTTCAGGTCACCGACAATCTTCCCGGCCGATTCCAGATTTTTGGCGGGAATACGCACAACGGCTTCGCATTCCCGCGGGATGGCGTTGCGTTTGTTGCCTCCGTTGATGGATGACATGCGGGCGCCGATAGTGCTGAGTCCCGTGAGAGCCCGGCCCATGATCTTGATGGCATTACCCCTGCCCTTGTCGATTTCCAGACCGGAGTGGCCGCCCTTCAGGCCTGTGACGCTGATCCGTACGGCCCTCATGGAAGCCGGGGCTTGCTCCAGGTGAATGTCCCAGACCCCGGTCGTGTCCCTCCCGCCGGAGCAGCCGACATAGAGCGCCCCCTCTTCTTCCGAATCCAGGTTCAAAAGCGTCCGGCTTTCCAGAAAATCCGCTTGCAGGTTATGGGCGCCGGTCAACCCTGTTTCTTCATCCACAGTAAACAGAAATTCCAGCGGGCCGTGTTCCAGCGATCGGTCTTCCATGATTGCCAGGTTGGTCGCGACTGCGATGCCGTTGTCCGCACCGAGCGTCGTGCCGTTTGCCATCAGGAAATTATCCTTGCGGACAAGTTCGATCGGGTCTTTGAGGAAATCATGGACTTTGTCCTTGTTCTTTTCGCACACCATGTCGAGGTGTCCCTGCAGCGCGACCGAGCGGACTTCCCGGCGGCCGGCAGAAGCCGGTTTTCGGACCACGACGTTGCCGAATTTGTCGGATTTCGCCTCCAATCCCAGCTTTTTTGCGGTATCCAGGACATATCGTGTCATGGCGGCTTCATTTTTTGAGCAGCGGGGGACGCGGGATATTTCCGCGAAATACTTCCAGACCAATTCCGGCTTCAGGCCTTCAATTGCGGTTGACATGGGTGATTTCCTCAAATGATTTGCGGATCGCGACCGGCGAACCAGGGATGGGATGCATACGTTACGAGCCAGTTCCGCAAGCCGGCTTCAGACGGCCTGCAAGGTGATGACTGACGAATCACTGCTAATTATAATCGCACCTCGGGGCCGCCCAAAGCAAAATGGGATGAGGCTGCCGCGCAGCAGCAGGAATCATGGAAAAGGCGGATTGGGACTCGGCGTTGGTCAGCGCTTTTATGGGCGTGAGTCGACGTTACCTGGTTCCGTGGAGGGGTTAAGCTTTGTAACGCTGCGGTAGATTTCGGAGAGTTTGGACCGGTTATCCTCTTCATCGAGGGAGTCGGATTTAAAGCGGAAAACCATCGATCCGGACCGGATGGTCAACCGATCGGGATTCATAGTGCACCGGCATTCGGAATGTTTCAGGGCAAAGCTGTGCTTCCCGTTGTTCGCGATAAAAGCGATGCCGTCGCTCCCGATTCTCAGGACTCCCTCACAACTGCCCAGACGATGATCGTGCACAACCGGGAATCTGTAAATGGCCGGGGCCGCTTTCCTCATCTCAGCCTTGGGTGCGGGGGCCGGAGTTTTCAGGCCGCTATTCATCTTGGAGGCCTTTTGTGTCTCCCTGGCAAGGGGCTTTGGCTCGACTTCCTGAATGGCCGATGGGGTCGCGGGTTTTTCCAGCTTGACCGCAGCGGCCGGCGGGGAAGTGTTAGCTACGGGAGAAGCATTCGGACGATTCAGCCGGTCAAGGAAGCCTGCCAGGAGCAGCAGGGCAAGGAGTGTCAGACCTGCAAAAGCATATTTCCGCTTTATTCTGAATTGCGGCTTCCTTGCCGGTTCCTGTGTGGCGTCCGGTCCGGACTCTGCCGGGCGAGTGTCCTCCCGGGGTATGAATCCCTCCACCAACAGGATCTCCGCCTGCTCGCCGCTGACCGCTTTTGAAAAAAGGAATCCCTGGCCGAATTCGCAGTCCAGCGACCGGACCAGGTCCAGCTGGCGGGGAGTTTCAATTCCTTCGGCGATGACACGCAGGCCCAACTGATGGCCGAGCCTGCATATCGTCCGGATAATTTCCAGGGGATCCGAGCCGCTCTCGATGCTCCGGATGAACGAATAATCGATTTTCAGAAAATCCAGGGGGAACCGGCGCAGGTAAGCAAGCGAAGAATATCCCGTGCCGAAATCGTCAAGACCGATCCTCGCGCCCATGAGGCGGAGCTGCATCAGCAGTCTTCGAGCCTCTTCGGGATTTTGCATCACAGTTCCCTCAGTCAGCTCCAGCAGGAGGCCATCGGCGTCGAGGCCGGTTTCGCTTAAGATCCCGCTGATTTCATTAACCAGGTCGGGATGCAGGAATTGGGCGCCGGACAGATTCAGCGAAATCCACAGGTCTTTGGAAATGCGCGGATCCGTTCGCCAGGATTTCAGCTGCCAGCAGGCTTGCTGCATGACCCACCGGTTCAAAATATTGATGAGTCCGGTTTTCTCGGCAATCGGGATGAATTCCGACGGCAATATCATGCCCCGGGACGGGTGGTTCCACCGGACCAGGACTTCAAAACCAGCGATTTTATTCGACGCCAGCGACAGGATCGGCTGATAGCAGACCAAGAACTCGTTTCGGCCCAGGGCCCCATGGAGTTCCTTTTCAGTCTGGTTCCGGACCTGGGTGGATTGCAGGGCAGCCGTGTCAAAGACTTCGCAGCGGCATTTGCCCAATGCCTTTGAACGATGCAGGGCCGTGTCCGCATCCCTCAGGGCTTCCTCTGCGGTGCGATAGCCCGTTACGCTCAACGCAATGCCGATGCTTGCGGACAGGGAGACTTCGCGGCCATTAAAAGTAAAGGGGGCCAGGATCACCTTCAGCAGCCGTTCGGCAACTCTTTTTGCTTCTCCAACCTCGCTCAGCCCTTCGAGCAGGATAATAAATTCCTCGCCGCCGGAACGCGCGATCAAGTCTGCGTGCCCTGCGCCTATCAGGCTATCCCTGGTCCTCAAAGCTGTTTCCAGGCGGCGCGCGGCCGCGATGACCAGGGAGTCGCAGTCCAGGGTCTCCAGCCGGCTGATCCCGGATTCGAAGAGGTCCAGATCCAGGATCAGGATGCCGAAAAGAAAATCCTGCTGCTTCCTGGCCCTTTCGATGGAGCGCGTCAGCCGCTCCAGGAGCAGAAGACGGTTGGGAAGGCCGGTAAGCGAATCCACGGCTTTTTCGGATGTAATGTCCTCGTGGATGCCCCGGATGCGCGTCGCCCGCCCCTTGTCGTCCCGGGTGATTAATCCGCGGCATGACAGCCAACGGTAGCAGCCATCGTGATGAAGCATCCGGTGCTGGATCTCGAACCGCGCGGATTTTCCTTGCAGATGGGTCTCGATCTCGCGCTTGACCGAGAGGATGTCCTCGGGATGAATCCTTCGGAACCACTCTTCCGGCGTATTGTCGAACTCGCCTTCCCCAAGGCCCAGCAGGGAGATCCATCCATGAGAGTAGTGGATCCGGCTTGTCGTCAGATCCCAATCCCATATCCCATCGTTCGTGCCCTGGACTGCCAGGTCGTGTCGATCCACAGGCTTACCGGACCTCCAAATGTTTGCCGTGTCGCGGGCATCCGGCAGCCATGTCCTGCCAGCCGCGCAAAATGATGCCCTACCTTGCTTTTCGGTCAGAATGGAGCGGAGATTAGGGCTGTTTGCCTATCTGTGCGGGTTGGCGGTTTCATTGCGTACGCCCTTCATTCAAACTACGGCTGTGGAATGTGGAACGTTGAACGTGAAACGGGGAATGCGCATCGCTGGAATCGGCAGGAAGCGAGGGTTTCGGCAATTTCCGCCATGCTTGCGGAACTTCGCGCAGGGATGGTTTTCAGGCTGGAAGACAATGGGCACGACCGGAAGGTGCGAATCCGCTTCTTGAGTGCAGGTTGACCGGATTCGTGCGCGCAAAACTGATTTCAATGGAGCTGAATTTGGCGTATGGTCTTGCAAAGGAAAGAGTGCTGATTCCCCGATCTCGCTGGAAAGGCGTGCCGCATGGCTACTATCGATCCGCATTCCCATTATGACAATTACCAGCCGCGTACAAAGCACCTGCGCCTGAACTGGTTCGTCGACTTCGAAAACCGCCAGATCAATGGATCCGTGACCCTTGAACTGGAGAAGCCCTCTTCCGGCTTTTTCGATCTGGATACCAAAGCGCTCGCTATCCGCTCCGCCTATGGTCAGGACGGAGAGGACATCCCCTTCGAGTTCGGCGGGGAAGACCCGATCCTGGGGCGGCGGCTGAGACTCGACCTGCCGGAAGGAACCGCCCTGATAACCATTGACTATACGACCTCGAGTGAAGCTGTCGCGCTGCAGTGGTTCGAGCCTGAGCTGACGCTGGGCAAGCGCCATCCGTTCATGTATTCGCAGTGCCAGGCGATCCACGCCCGCACTATTATTCCGTGCCAGGATACGCCGCGGGTGCGCGTGTCGTACAATGCCGCGGTTACGGTTCCGGATAAGCTCTCTGCCGTGATGTCGGCCGGGCCCGCAGGCATTCTGCCCGAACGGGGACGCGGTACGCGCACTTTCCTTTTCCATATGCCCCAGCCTGTTCCTCCATACCTTTTTGCGATTGCGGTCGGAGACCTGCAACCGTGCGATCTTTCGCCGCGCGCGCGGGTGTGGGCGGAGCCGGGTATGGTTGACAAGGCTGCCCATGAATTCGGCGAGATCGAGCAGATGATTGCGACCGCCGAGCGCCTTTTTGGCCCCTATGAATGGGACCGGTATGACATGCTGGTCCTCCCGCCGGCTTTCCCGTATGGAGGCATGGAGAACCCGCGCATGACATTCCTCACCCCGACCGTGATAGCCGGCGATCGTTCGCTGGTCGACGTCATCGCGCACGAACTGGCCCACTCCTGGACCGGCAACCTGGTCACCAACGCCAGCATGGATCACTTCTGGTTGAACGAGGGCTTCACGACATGGGCCGAACGGAGGATCCTGGACGCCATTCACGGCGAAAAGTCGTCTGCGCTGCGATGGGCTATTGGCCAGAAGGCGCTGGACGAGTCGGTCGCCCGCTTCGGATCGGATTCGCCGCTCACGAAGCTCCGCACCGACCTGAAGGGGGTGGATCCCGATGAAGCTTTCTCATCGATTCCGTATGAAAAAGGCGCCCGCTTCGTCACGCTCCTGGAGCGCCATGCAGGGCGGGAAAGTTTTGACCGCTTCATGCGGGCGTATATCAATGCCTTCCGCTTCACCTCCATAACCACCGAGGAATTCCTGGCCTTTCTGGAACAGGAACTGCCCGGAGCGGCTGCGGCAGTGAACGCAGACGCATGGCTGTACCGGCCGGGCATGCCCGACAACGCCCCGATTTTCAAGTCAGAGCAACTGGATGACCTCGTGGCGGCAGCAGAGGCTTTTGCTGCCGGAAAGCTCCCGTCGCCGCAGCAACTCGCTGACTGGGATTCAAGCGAACTGCTCGTCTTTCTCCAAAGCCTTCCGCGCCGGCTCGACCACGCGTCGCTGGATTGGCTGGATCAAAACCTGCGGCTTACGCGGCGTGGAAACTACGAGATTTTGGTCGAATGGCTGACGATCGCCGCCGGGTCTGATTATGAACCGGTTTTCGAGCGTGTGCGGGAAGTGCTGCTGGAGGTCGGCCGGATGAAGTACCTGCGTCCGCTCTACTCCGCCCTGGGCAAACATGCCCGCACCCGGGCCCTTGCCAGGGCGATCTACGAGCAGGGGAAGGCGAATTACCACAGCCTGTCGCGCAGGGTTATCGAATCGGTTATGGAAAAGTACAGCGAGGAGGTGAATTCATGACGGCAGAACCTGTGGTGAACCGGGACGAAGCCCGTTTGCCGGAGAATGCATTTCGCGAGCTGAAGCCTGGCGAGTCGTACGAGCCGGTTATTCCCGCGCGGCAATCCCTGCCCGAACTGACGGTGCGCTCGATCCTTCAGGGTTTCCTGTGGTCCATCATTTTCTCGGCTGCCGCGACCTACATTGCCCTGAAGCTGGGCCAGGGGATCGAGTCGGCCATTCCGATCTCGATTCTTGCAGTCGGCTTCTCGGTTTTGGCCGTGAAGTTTTTCAGGCGCCGAGCCTCGACTCTGCTGGAGAACGTCAATGTGCTTGCGATTGGCGCAACCTCCGGGATTATCGCCGGCGGCTCGGTTTTTACCATGCCGGCCATTTATATCCTGGGATTGGAGGACCGCTCGTCCCTGTTCCAGATATTTCTTGTGCCGCTGCTCGGCGCATATCTCGGAATCTTCTTCCTTGCCCCTTTCCGCCGGTACTTCGTGCGCGACCTTCACGGCAAACTGCCCTATCCCGAGGGGCGCGCCACAACCGAGATCCTGATGGCCGGCAAGCGGGGCGGGCACAGCGCCATCGTGCTGAGCTACTCTGCCATTACGGCCGCAGCATTTGATTTTGTAGGCCCGTCGATGCGCGCCTGGGCGGAAAACTTCACGACCGGCGCCATCGGCGTGATGAGCGACGTCACCAACAAATACAAGGCGGTGTTCACGATGAACACGTCGGCCGCGGTTCTGGGCCTCGGGTACATCATGGGCATCCACTATGCCTCCATCATCCTGGCCGGCTCCTTCATTTCGTTCTTCGTGCTGGTGCCGCTGTTCGCTCATCTGGGCCAGTTCATTCCGGGCGCGATTGCCGTCGGCGCGACGCCGCTGGCGCAAATGCCTGCCGAAGACATCTTTTTTGATTATGTGCGCCCGATCGGCATCGGCGGCATCTTTGCGGCCGGCATACTCTCGATCCTCAAAATGTCTCCCGTGATCGTCCAGGCGACCCGGCAGGCCACCGGAGAGATTGTCCGCCTGGCCCGGAATAAACACGTCGGCGGCGCCGCGGAGCGCACCGATCGCGCGCTGCCCATGTCCGCGGTCCTTCTGGGGATCGCTGCTACCGGACTCCTGGTGTTCCTATATTTCCGCTTTTCCGTTCTGTCGGGGATGGGCGGGGCAACGAAGATTTCTCTAACGTCCGTCCTGCTGACGCTCGTCATCGCATTCCTGTTCGCTTCCGTTTCCGCCTGGGCCATCGCGATGATCTCGATTACGCCGATTTCCGGCATGACGCTGACCACGCTGATCATCACGGCGGTCGTTCTCTCGCGACTCGGACTGGGCGGGGAATCCGGCATGCTGCAGGTTCTGCTGATCGGCGGCGTCGTCTGCACGGCGCTATCCATGTCCGGATCGCTGGTGACTCAATACAAGATCGGCTACTGGCTCGGCGCCACGCCGAAGCGTATCGAAATCAGCAACATGGTCGGCGCGATCGCGGCTTCCGCCGCGACCACGGCGGTCATCCTGCTCATGTCGAAGGTATACGGATTCGCGCCGGGGCCGGGACACCCGAATCCGCTGCCGGCGCCGCAGCCGAACGCGATGGCCGCGGTGCTGCGGGGCGTTATGGCATCGGAGGGAGCCCCGTGGTTTCTCTACGCGCTTGGGGCCGTATTCGCGGTTGTGGTGGCGATGTGCGGCGTCTCGGCGCTTGCTTTTGCGCTCGGCATGTACCTGCCCATGGAGCTGAATTCACCGCTCGTCCTCGGAGCGGCGGTCGCGTGGTTCCTGCAGCACTCTTCGAAAAACAGCACGCTGAGCAAAGCGCGGCACGAGAAAGGAACTTTGATCGCTTCGGGCTTCATCGCCGGCGGGGCATTGGTCGGCGTTCTTGCCGCACTTCTCAGGTTCATCGAGGATTCTTCCGGGAAGTCGATTGTGCCCGACCTTGTGAAAATCTACGGCCCCTGGCTGGAGGGATGGCACAACTGGATCGGCCTGGCCATGTTCCTGCTCCTGGCGATCGGCCTCTACTTCGACGCCCGCCGGGAAACGGCGGCTTAAGCGGCATTTGGCGAGCAGAATCGCCAACACTCATGCGTTTTTGACGTTCAACGTTCAAACGTTCAACATTCAACTTTGCTTGAGAAACCAATATGAAACTGCCCTCGATTGTGCAGGTCTTCTCAGAAACGAAGCGGGCGGCCGCCCGCTTTCCCTTTGTGATGCTCTGTTCGCTTACGGGAGTATTGGCCGCCCTGTCAAGAATTGAGTCCGGGCAACCCAACCAACCCAGCGCGGCTTACCCGGTTATTCTTGCCGCGGGACTTGGGATTCCCCTGCTGGCGTCGCTGGCGCTTGCAGCGGAAAAATGGAAATGGGGCAAGAGCATGTCTGCGGGCGCCCAGCTGCTTGGCATCCTGCTGCTCGTCGCATACGCGTTTACGGTCCCGCGGGCCTTGCCGAACGCTCCGGCGGCGACGATGATGCGCTTCGGTCTGCTGGCATCCGGATTGGTTCTGCTGATGATGATCGGGCCGTACATGAAAAAAGGAGAGGGGAACGGTTTCTGGCAATACAACAAGGCGCTCTATTTCCGATTGTTTGTGACCGCTATTTTTTCGGCCGTCCTGTTTGCTGGACTGTCGATTGCCCTTGCCGCCCTTGATAACCTTTTCGGCGTCAACATCCCGAACAAACGGTATATGGAGCTCTGGGTTCTTGTGGCCGGGCTTTTCGCTCCCTGGTTTTTCTTCGCGGGAGTGCCGGAGGATTTGGATGGTCTCGACCGGATCGAAGACTATCCCAAAGGTCTGAAGGTTTTTGCTCAATATGTTCTTCTCACGCTCGTGATCGTCTACCTGGTGATCCTGTATGCGTACCTTCTGAAGATACTGCTCGATTGGAACTGGCCGAAGGGATGGGTCAGCAGCCTGATTCTCGGATTTTCCGCGACCGCCATATTGTCGCTCCTTCTGATGCACCCGGTCCGGGACAAGTCCGGCAACGCATGGATACGGGCCGCGGGGAAATGGCTGTATATCGTCCTGATTCCGCTCGTTGTAGTCCTGTTCCTGGCGGTAGCCGAGCGCATCGGGGATTACGGGATCACCGAGAGCCGTTATGCCGGAATCGCCCTGGGAACCTGGCTGTCGGCTCAGGTGCTCTACTTTTTATTCAGTAGAACCAAAAGCATAAAATTCACCATAGGCTCTCTGTGCCTGCTCGCGTTTCTGATGAGCTTCGGTCCGTGGGGGCTGCTGCGGGTGTCCGAACGAAGCCAGGTGAAACGGCTGGAAAAACTGCTGGTGAAAAACGGCATTCTGGTCGCCGGCAAAGTGAACAAGGAACACGGCAAGGTGACGCAGGACGACACCCAGGAGATCGGCTCGATGGTCCGCTACCTGAGCCGGATTCATGGATATGACGCCATCCAGCCCTGGTTTGAAGAGAAGATCGGGCGGGAAGCGAAGCCGGGATATTCCCAATATGAGTCCGTTTCCGAAGTGCTCGATAAAATGGGTGTGGCGCATGTCGAATACCGGGGCGCATCCGGGGGGAGGGAATTCGCGCTCGACGCCAGGCTGCCGGCGGATATTAGCGGCTATGACCGTGTGCTCCGGCAGCAGTCCCTGGTGATGAATTTGCAAAAGAAGGAGCATCGTTTTGAAGGTGAAGGGATCTCGTATGTGGCGAATGAAGGCCTGGACAGGCTGGTGCTGCAGATCGGAGACGCGCGGAACGGCTTCGACCCGATACAGATTGATATTGGCGCGTTTGCGGAAAAACTTGTGCGCGAATCCGATAATGCCGACGCCGGCCTGGCAAGCAGAATGGCTCCCGAGTCTATGTCGATAGTGACGGAGCAGAACGGGCGTAAGGTGAAGGTGCTGTTCCAGCGCCTTTATCTCATTCGCAGGGACGGCAAGCTGACTATTTCCTCGGCCATCTTCGACATTGCCTATACGGCGCGCAAAAACAGAGAATGAAATTCAGTGAGAAGGACGGGGCTCCAGAAACTGTCTCAAGACGACTGTCATGAGATCCTCGCCGGCAGTTTTAGGACAGTCTCTGGAGCCCCGTCCTTGGCCTATTTCCCGCGCAGTTTGATGTTCATTAATATGTAGGGCCGGTCGAAGCGGTTGAAGCCGGCCACGCCGTGCTCCACATTCCTCGGTATGAAGACGGCCGAGGTTTTGTTCAGGATATGTTTTTCATCTCCCAAAAATCCGACGACCTCGCCGCCCAGGTCGTCAGGATTTTTGGGATCGGTGCCCAGGTTGATGATCATCTCGTCATAGTCATGCGCATGACTGAGAGGCTGGTCCGGTTTCATTTCCATTGCCTGCATCACCCAGTTAAACGTGATGTCGACGTTGCACCCGGGGACCAGTTCGTTACTCATCAATGTCAGCGAAGGAAAAGGTGCATCCGGGGCGCTCTTCCTGGGAACATAGACCACGTATTTGTCATACCTGGAACTGTCCATTAGATAATCTCCCTTCCTGCGGGCAGCATTCCCGCTGGTATGCAACAAAAAAGGCTGCCACGGGCTCCCATCGACTATGGCAGGAGCCGGCAGCAGCCTCAAACGTAAATGCGGGCGGCCCTGGGGCAGAAGCCGCCGGCCTCGTTTTATCTTCGGGCGGCTACGGGTTTTTTGCCCAGTATGCCTTCCGTAATGCCTTTTCTGAGTTTGACAATCTCATCCTTGTCGTAAGGATGGCGGTCCGAGTGCCTGGGGTGGCTCGACATGTCGTCGCCGGCTCCCATATGGTATTTGCCCTGGAACAGGACATGCATCCACTGCACCGGTTTGTCGACCTTCAGCGTCGTTATCGGGCAATGGATCACTCCCTTGGGAATATAGATGATCGTGGTCTTGTTGACGATGTGCCGTTCATGCTCCTCGCCCATCATGATTTCGATTTCCGCGCCAAACTCAAAATAATTTTGCGGATTGCCGCCGAAAATGAAAAACAGTTCGTCGACCTCGTGTGCGTGGGGCTTGTGAATCATGACGCCCGGCTTGCTGAGGCAGAGCAACTGCATTTCGATCGGAAAACCGTCGAATTTGGCGCCAATGCAGCCGTCCTCGCCGCATACGTGAAGCATCGGGCCTATTTCTATCGGCTCCGTCATAAAATATTTCCCGTATTTTGATCTCGCCATGGCCATGAACCTCCTTCAATAAGGGTGGGCCGGATTTTCATTTGATTAAATGAGAACTCGTTCTAATGTGTTCTGGTGGGCCGCAGTATAGTGAAACCCTGCCGGAGGGTCAAGTTCCGCATCGCCGGCTGTCACCGGCTCGCCGGACATCTCTTCAACTATAACGCTGACGGACGCTGACAAAACGCCGACATACGCTGATACAATGCGATATATATTTTCAGCTCTTCCTTCGCCCTTTCTGATAGAATCGGAAATCATGGTCGGGATCCCAAGCCCTGACCGGTACAGAATGCAGACATAAGGCTTAAAATCAGCGGGGACGGATTACGAGTTTTGTTCGTCCTTAAAATCCTTTTTTCCAGCGGGATGCAAATCCATACAGCCGCAAGAGGAAAATATGAACGGAATGCTTTCGGGACAGGTGGCACTAATTACGGGTGGCGGACGAGGATTCGGCAAAGCGATCGCCCTCAGGTTCGCTGCGGAAGGCGCCGCTGTAACGGTTACTTCACGCACTCAAGCCGAGCTTGACAAAACAGCAGCCGAGATCGAGGCCGCTGGCGGCCGGGGGCTTGCCGTGGGCGGAGACGTGACCCGGCCGGAGGACGTTTCGCGCGCGGTGCGCGCAACTGCGGAGAAATTCGGGCCGATTACGCTCCTGGTCAACAACGCCGGCATTCCCGGACCGTTCGCGCCGATCTGGGTTGCGGACCCCGATGAGTGGTGGTTCGCCCAGGAGGTTCACATCCGCGCCCCCTTCATGTTCATCAGGGAAATCCTGCCGTCCATGATCGAGCGGCGGGCGGGACGCATCATCATGGTCTCCGCCATGGGATCCCACCGGCTGGACGCAAGCATGTCGCCCTACTGCCTCGGAAAATGCGCCCAGAACCGTCTGATACAGCTGGTGGACAGTGAAACCAGGGAATTCGGCATCAGCGCTTTTTCCATCGATCCGGGCTTTTCAATAACCGAGCTGGCGGAAATCACCATGAGAGATCCGGGGGCTCAGCGCTGGAAGCCTGAGATGATCCAGCGATTGAAGGAGCGCAAGGCCAAACCCGACGCGCTGGCGGATCTGGAACGCTGCGCGCAAAGATGCCTGAGCCTGGCCTCGGGCCGCTACGACGAGCTGTCGGGATCCTATACGGAGCTTTCAGACGATCTGGACGAAATGCTGCGGCAGGCCCGGGCCGCCAGGAAATGAAAGGTTTTTCATACTGTAAATCCATCATCCACAGGAGGCCGGAATGACAATCGAGGAGGAAATTGCCGCATTGAGGAGGCAGGTCGAGGAGCTTTCGCACCGGAATGGCATTCTCGAAGATATACAGGCCATACGCACGCTGCAGTTCAAATATGGCTACTACATGGATAAATGGCTGATGGCGGAGATCGTGGATCTTTTCGCGGACGATTGCCTGATCTATTTTCTGAATGGCATCTTCAAGGGCAAGGATGGCGCCAGGCGGATGTATGGGGCCGGGATGGGTGTAAACGGGCCGACCAACGGCGTCCTGACCGAGCACCTTCATGTCCAGGATATCGTGGATGTTGCGCCGGATCGCGTGACTGCCAAAGGACGCTTCCGCTGCTTCCTGATGGGCGGAGTTCACGAAAGCCGGAAAGTTCCCACTCCCATCCCGAGCCAGTTCTGGGAAGGAGGGGTGTACGAAAACATATATGCCAGGGAAAACGGGGTCTGGAAATTTAAGGTATTCAATTACAACCTTGTCTGGCAGGCGGAATACGACAAAGGCTGGGCGCATTCCTCAGGCAAACTGCTTATGGTGTCGCCTTATCTCAAAACTTACCCCGAGGATCCGCGCGGTCCGGACGAACTGAAGCCGGAGGGGATGAAATTCTGGCCCGACATCTTCGTCATTCCCTTCCACTACCCGCACCCCGTAACGGGGGTGAAGTAATTCTATTGGTAAACCGGCTCTGCCCGGGGACTCATAGAGTGTGACGGCTCCATATTTTGAAACGCTGAGATACGCTGACCAAAGCGCTGACAAACGCCGATCTGGTCGGCGGGGATCGGAAGCACCTCATCGGCTTTTGCCCGCGTAAGTCAGCGTTCAAGGCCGGTGGAACTCCTCCAACCGCCTTGAGCGGTTCCAATCCTTCAAGCCTCCGGCTTTGCCGGAGGTGCCTGACTTAGGCGGATTGACGTCCCCGTTTTTGTCAGAGCGGTCGGAAGGCCGCCCCTGCCGGGACTTGTCATGCAGCCCAGTCAAACCGGGACGCTATAGTTCCTCGATGTCGTGCGAGGATGTGATCCGGAACAAGAGAACCGGGCAGACATCGGGAACGCCATACCGGTCCAGAGGAATGGCAATCCGGTAGGAATCCTGAATTCCCGCAGGATACTCCACCTGAAGGGGAAGCTCATAGCGGGTGGATCCTGTCCCGGAGCACCGCCAGCATTCAAAAAGATCCAGGATCTCTAAGCCCCGGCACGTGGGGCAGGTGCTCTGGATGGGGATAACAACCCGGAGGCTGCCGCCCCGTCGCGCCTGCTCCGCCGTCAATGGAACCTCCATAGTCAGAGTCCGGTAGCTTTCGGCCTTCGAGTGCGACCTGAGATCAAGGGAATTCAGCAAGTTGTCAAATATCTCGTCATAGGACGGGCGGAAACCGCGAAAGGACTCCAAAGGTGAAATGGTTCCGAAATCGGCATACCTGCGAGGGCCTTTCATCGGCTCCGGCATGGGCCTTCTTGACCGGTCGATCAGAGGCTCGGGGCTTGCCGCGGACATTTTTTCCGGGCTGGATTTCTTCAGGCTTTGATCATACCGACTTCGGCTGACCTCATCGCCCAATAAATCGTAGGCTTCCTGCACATTGAGGAACGGCGATGTGTCTTTGCCGAAATGATCCGGATGAAATTGTTTCACCCGATTCCGGTAGGCGGACCGTATTTCATCGAGGGTGGCCGTCGGCAGAACGCCCAATATCGCGTAATAGTTTTTTGCCATTGTTACACCTCCGGATTCGCTCGCGAATTCCCGGTTGGATGCAGTCGGCTAACAGGAAAGCGTCGAAAACCGGTTATCAGCAGTGAACTGAGGATAGTGTAACTCGCCGGGATGCGCAGGGACGGAAAACAGCCCGCAGCCGGGATCGATGAGCATGCGGTGGGCGGCCTCGAGGCCGCCCCTGCCAAGACCGGACTGATAGATGTCGAACAACTGAAAAGCTTGATACGGTCAGTTCGCGAGCGTCTCCGCTGCCAGGCATCAGCCTATTTTTACCTTGATCTGCCTGGGCTTGGATTTCTCGGCCTTGGGCAGATGAATGGTGAGCACGCCGTTTTTGGTTTCGGCTGATATCTTTTCCTGATCCACCTCATCGCTCAGCTGGAACTGCCGGAAATACCCATCCAGGCTGAACTCCTCCCGGAGCAAATCGGCCGGTGGGCTGTAAGTGGCTTTTCCCCTTATGGTCAGGATGCTGTCCTCGACCCGGATGTCCACGTCCTCCTTGCCGACGCTTGGAAGATCCGCGATAACCACGATCGCGTCTTCGGTTTCAAAAATATCCACGGGCGGGGCTACGTAACGGGTTTCATCCCTTGTGGCCAGCGACTTTTCGCTCGCTGTCTGCAAAGCACCCTGTTTTTCAGTGGTGAGAGAAGCGGTTTTTTCGGTCATTTTTCTACACCTCCATGATCGATAGTTGTATGCGTTTCAGCCCACTTTTACCGCTATTTGTTTGGGCTTCGCCGCTTCGGCTTTGGGAAGAATTATCCGGAGCATCCCGTTGTTGTAGTTGGCCTGGACACGGTCACTGTCCACGTCCACCGTAAGAGACAGGCTTCGGGCGAACTGTCCTGCAGATCGCTCGCTGCGATGGATTGACTCGTCCTTGACGGTTTCCGGGAGTGGCATCTTTTCTCCGGAAATAGTCAGCTGGTTCTTGATTACGGACACTTTCAGCGTACTGGGTTCAATTCCGGGCGCAAGGGCATCCAGGTAGACGCTGTCTTTGTCCTCGCTGATGTTTAATAGCGGGTACGCCCTCGCTGCGCGGCCGGGAAGAAAGGAGATTCTCGAGAACGGAAATGTCCACGTGGAAAGCCTGTCGTCACCCAGGATCCGGTCGATTTCCCTTCTCATCCTGTCCATATCCTCATGAAAATCGATTGGCATGAAACTCATGGGTCAAACCTCCATATTGCAGTGGAATTTGTTCATCACCGTTTTCCGCCATTTTTATTAAGTTCTGAGCCTGAATTTGTCAAACTTCCGGACGAGCTTTTTTTGATTACATTGGTAAACCCCCGGCTTTTCCGGGGGACTCAAAGAGTTTGACAGCTCCGTATTTTGAAACGCTGAGAAACGCTGATAAAAGCGCTGACAAACGCGGATTTGTTCGGCGGGGATCGGAAGCGCCTCATCGGCTTTTGCCCGCGTAAGTCAGCGTTCAAGACCGGCGTAATTAGTCCAACCGATTTGAGCGGTTCAACTCTTTCAAGCCTCCGGCTTTGCCGGAGGTACCTGACTTTTCCGGCTTATCCTCACGCCTCAAGCGGCACGCCGGAAAATGTTCCTAGCCTCCGGCATGCATCCAAAGGTTTCGGATCTGGGAACAGTTTCTGGACAGTTTCTGGAGGCCCCCCATCGATGGACTGGTTTTGCATCCAGTGCGAAATGGCGTTGCGGGACTGAGCCGGCAGTTTTAGAATAGGCAGCTCGAACCATATCGACAGTTCAATATCTTTATTCAGGAGGAGAACGGCCATGGCTGCTGGAGGAAGAAAGATCACAAGTCGAAGGGAATTCGTCAAGGATGTGGGCTTTGGCGCCGCAGCATTGGCGTTTGCAGGCTCCGCGGATGCCCGGGCGGCGGCTGCCGCAAAAAAATACCAGAGCTATTTTCATGCAATTTCCTACAAGAAGGGGCGGGGAGGGCCGGGCTGTGCCGATTCCATTTTCCGCACGTCCGGCAAGGACCTGAACCGCAGAAACACCAATTTCTCATTCGGGTATTACAGCAAACCCGGCGCCTATCAGAACGAGGGACTGGTGCATCCCTACGACACCTGCCTGGCGTTCGTCGGCCTCGATCCGGAAAAGCCCAACTACCTGGGCGCGGAGATAGAAATATCCCTGGGCAGGAATTTTGAAAAATATGTCTTCGATGTTCCCACCATCGTGTGCGTTCCCAAAGACATGCCGTTCGGCCCGATCAAGGCCCTGAAGGTCGAAAAGCCTTACGCGCACTATGAGATTGGTCTCGAAGGCGAATACAAAGCCGCAAAGGTTCCGGTCCCTGCCAAACAGGCGGAAACTCAGGAATATGCAAAACTGGTCAAAAAAGTCTCATCCTCCGCCATGGGGGATGTGACCAAGATGACGGGGCCGGGAAACGCATTCTGGATCGCCTGGCCGCGTGCCAAAAGCCTGGAGGGATTCAACGTTAATTTCACCTGGGGATTCTACAAAGGGCTGGGCAACTGGCACTCGGAGGGATTTGATCCGCACGTGCATGTCGGGGACGAGTTTCTGGTTTTTGTGGGCCTCGACGCGGGCCGGCCGCAGTCTCTGGGCAGCGAAATCGATCTGTACATGGGCCCGGAAAAGGAGATCTACAACTTCAACAAACCCATGGTGTCTGTCTGCCCGGCGATGTTTGTGCACGCCCCGATCATTACGAAGAAGGTCGACAAGACCTATGCATTCTTCCTCATCCGAACGGATAAAGGGGATTCAGCGCGAAAGAAGACGTCGGAAGGATACCCGATACAATAGAGGAATGGGGATGTCAGGATGCGCCCGGAATCGGGCGCAGGATGAAATACGCCGGCAAAAGACGCAGGCATGGGACCTTTGCCGGCGTATGGGACCGGTTAAGACCCGTCGAACGCTTCCGGCGGCTTGGATAGGCTCGATCGCTTAAGCCCTCGATTCGCCGGAATCGGTTTGATTTTACCTATAGACTCCGTATTCCCTGGTGAAATCGATCATTGCCCGGACGGTCTCTTCCTTGGCGTCGTCGAGCTGGGTTCCCGAGCACAGAATATATCCCCCTCCCTTGCCGCAATAATCGATGAGGTCCTTGCAGCAGGCCTTGACCTGTTCGGGCGCCCCGGTGGCGATCAGCGTGATCGGGACGTTGCCCATGATGGGACTGTGACCGCCGAGGACGTCTTTCGCCTTGTGCATGTCCGTGCGGTCGAAGAACCACAACACCGACGCTTTGGGAAGCTCGGTCAAATAGTCCAGCCGCTGGTTGTAGGTGCCCTCTGCAAACGGAGAAGGTATCAGGCCCTCGTCGATCATGTTCAGCATGAGCTGCTTGAAGGTCGGCCAGTAAAATTTTTCAAACTGCTTGCGCGAGATGTGCGTGTCGTCGCCCTTGTGCAGCGGCATCATGATGAGCGGCGGCTCGCCCAGCGGGATGTCGGGCACGGGCGTGAGGTCGAGGACCTTTTCGCACGCACGGAGCACCTTGTCCGGGCAGCGGTAGAGATCCACCATGACGCCGCGTGTGCCCCGCAAAGTGTCTCCGACCACGTCGAAGGGAGCCGCCCCGAATCCCATGAACAGGCGCGGGAAACCCATCCCGAGGATTTTATTCGACATTTCCATCGAAATCTTCGCCGGCGGCAACGTCAATTCGGCGGCCTTCTTCATCAGGCTCAGCGCTTCCTGCACCTCGGGGTCGAGGAAGGGGTAAATCACCCGGGCGCCGATCTGGATTCCCTGGCTTCCGAAATTCGCCATCTTTTCGAGCCCTTTTAGAGACCGGTACATCCGGGGCAGAAAACGGCGCAAAACAAAGTCCGAAGGATCCAGCAGGAAGTGATCATATTCCTCGGCCTTCATGTATTCCTGTTCCACGTATTGGTACTGAACGTCGTCGGGCAGGCCGTATCCGGCCCACTTCATGTTGGTCTGACCGAGCACCTCCATGGAGGCCCCGGACATCATGAATGTGGCCGCCGTGCTGTCGGGCTGGAAATCTTCGTGGAACCTGATCACGGCCTTGGACGCCTCTTCCCACCGGTCGTACATAGTCGCCTTCTGAGGGATGCCGGCTCTCCGGTAAACAAAAGCGCCTCCCAGGCCCGCAATAGGCACCCGGTCCGGGAGCTTCTTCATTTCCAGGGCGTCTCTGAAGCGTGTTGCGCGTTCGATGAATCTTGCGCGTGCTTCGGGACTCTCGAACTTGATCCCGTCTCCGCGAATCCAGGCGTCCAGCCTGATTTTTCTTTTTCTTCCGCCGTCAGCGATTTCCAATTCTCCGGTTTTGCTGCCATTGTGTTTCTCCTTCGGCTTATGATTCCCTTCTTCCGAACTGCTCATCATCAAACATAATTACATTGGTAAACCCGCGGCGCTGCTGGGGGACTCAAAGAGTTTGACGGCTCCGTATTTTGAAACGCTGAGAAACGCTGATAAAAGCGCTGACAAACGCCGATTTGTTCGGCTTTTGCCCGCGTAAGTCAGCGTTCAAGACCGGCGTAACTCCTCCAACCGCTTTGAGCGGTTCCAATCTTTCAAGCCTCCGGCTTTGCCGGAGGTACCTGACTGCGCCCAGCGATTATCGAGTCAGAGATTGGCCAACACAATAGGAAAGTGCAAAAAAGATCAATCCCGGAGCGGAGGCTTTTGATCATTAGCCGCATTGGCAATTTCCAGGTTTTTCCCGGTGATTCTATTGGTAAACCCACAGCTCTGCCGGGGGACTCATAGGGTTTGACAGCTCCGTGTTTTGAAACGCTGAGATACGCTGACAAAAGCGCTGACAAACGCCGATTTGTTCGGCGAGGGTCGGTGAGCAAAAGCCGACGAAGGCTGACACTTGAGGCAGCGGAACAGGCTTTATTTGCCAAAAAGCCTTGGCGGCTGCCTTTACAGCTTATAGGCCTTTTTTGCCAGCCGGTATGCAAGATCGATTGCCACATCCCGCGCTTCGTCTTCATCGAGCCGGTGCTCGGCCGCCAGGCGCGCTAGAAAGGCGCAGTCCATCCGCCTTGCAGCGTCATGCCGCGCCGGGATCGAGGGGAACGCCCGGGTGTCGTCATTGAAACCCGCGGTATTGTAAAAACCGGCGGTTTCGGTGGTCCGTTCGCGGAAGAAGCGCATACCTTCGGGACTGTCGTAAAACCACCAGGCGGGACCGAGCTTGAGCGCGGGATAATGGCCGGCCAGCGGGGCAAGTTCTCTGGAATAGGCCGACTCATCGAGAGTGAAGAGAATCAGCGACAGCCGGCTGTCGGTTCCGAAGCGGTCCAGAAGCGGTTTGAGCGCGCGCACATAATCGGTGCGCATGGGAATATCCGCGCCTTTGTCTTTTCCGAAATCACGGAACAGGGAGATGTTGTGGTTCCGGAAAGCTCCGGGGTGAAGCTGCATCACCAGCCCGTCTTCGATGCTCATCCGCGCCATTTCCGTGAGCATCTGGCCGCGGAACTCTTCGGCCTCCTCCGGTGTAATGTCGCCCCGCATCGCCTTTTTCAGAAGAGTCTCACATGCATCAGGGGACAGGTCGCGCGTGGCCGCCGTAAGATGGCCGTGATCCGTCGCGGTGGCTCCGAGCGAGGCAAAAAAGCGGCGGCGGTCGAATAGCGCGCGCAAATAGCCCCGCCACGTGGCGGTGTCTTCACCCGTGATTTCCCCGAGTTTTTTAACGTTGCCGGGGAAACCCTCAAACTCCGGATCGGTTACGGGATCGGGACGATAGGTTGGAATTACCCGGCCGCTCCACCCGGAGCTTCGCAGTTTATTGTGGTGCCGTAACGGATCCAGCGGCGACTCGGTTGTCGCCAGCACCTCTATGTTGAATCGCTCGAAAAGAGCCCGCGGAAGAAACTCGGGGCGGGCGAGACAATCGGCGATCCGGTCATGGATGCGGTCGGCCGATTCCGGCGTCAGGCGTTCCCGGATGTGGAATACTTCGTGCAGCACGTGGTGGAACCAAATCTGCGTGGGTGTGCCGCGAAACAGAAACCAGTTCTGTGCGAACAATCGCCAGATCCTGCGCGAGTCCTGCTCCACGGCCCGGCCATCCGTTGCGGGAACGCCCAAAGACTCGAGCGGCACTCCCTGGCTGTAAAGCATACGGTATACGTAATGGTCCGGAATAACCAGCAGGCTGGCCGGATCGCGGAAAGGTTCATTCTCCGCGAACCATTGCGGATCCGTGTGGCCATGCGGGCTGATTATGGGCAGAGATTCGACCTCAGCATAGAGCCTCCGGGCAATGGAGCGCTGATCCGGATCCGATGGGAAAAGGCGGTCTTCGTTCAATCTCAATTCATTTTTCATGGCAGCGGCTCCGGCTGGAATTCCGGCAATAACGTGATGGATTTTTTTGAACGAAATACACTGAATGCATCGGCAGCATCAAATTTTGCTGGGGCACCTAAAGATTATGACAGCTCAAGGATCCATAAGGCTGACCTACGCTGAAAATCGCCGACGAACGCCGACCGCCGCCTTAGGGATCGGCGTTCGTCAGTGTTTTGTCATTGCCCGTCAGCCTTCAATGATCCTGGAGCTGTCAAACTCTGTGAGTCCCGGCAGAGCTGGGTGATTACCCGTTTATTTAGCCAAAACGGTCAGGGTGGTTTCGATCAGTTCCGCCGAATTGCCGCCGGCCATAATATTGAACGTTCCAGGCTCCACCACCCGCCGCATGTCGCGGTTGAGGAAAGAGAGCTCGTCGGGCCCCAGGGTGAATGACACGGTTTGCGCTTTGCCGGGATCGAGCGTGATCCGGCGGAATCCTCTCAATTCCTTGACCGGACGCGTTACGGAGCTTACTTCGTCGCGAATATAGATCTGGACCACCTCGTCGCCGCGCACGGATCCCGTGTTGGTCACGTCGACCGACACCTTGGTCCTTCCCTCGGTCCCGATCGATTCTGGCGACAGAGTAAGGTTAGCGTATTTAAAGGTCGTGTAGCTCAAACCCCAGCCGAAGGGGTAAAGCGGCTGCGAGGTGGAGCCCAGGTACTGGAGCCTTGCGGAGGGCTTTTGATAATAGTAAATCGGCAGCTGGCCCGTGGAACGGGGCACCGATACCGGCAGCTTGCCGCCGGGATTGACATCTCCGAAAAGAACGTCGGCGACAGCTGCCCCGCCTTCCTGTCCCAAATACCAGCCTTCCAGGATTGCCGGAACGTTCTCTGCGACATAATTAATGGAATTCGGTCTGCCGTGCTGCAGGAATACCACTACCGGTTTGCCCAGCGCCACCATGGCTTTCGCAAGGTCGTCCTGGTTGCCGGGAAGATCCAGGTTGTCGCGGTCGCCGAGGTGGTTGCCCGCCCAGGCTTCCCTCGAAGTCTGCTCGTTCCCGCCTAGCGCGAGAATGATGAGGTCGGCTTTTTCGGCGACGGTTACGGCCTCCTGAATGCGTTTTGCATTCAGCTCTGGATCTCCGAGCACGACTTTGTCGGCATTCCAGTCGGGAAGAGATTCGGTGATCTTGCAGCCTTCGGCGTAAAGGATCTCGGTGTCCCTGCCCGCCTTATCCCTGATCCCCTGCAGGATGCTCACGCCGCGGCCCGGCATGCCGCTGTATCCTCCGAGGTGCACTTCGGCCGCGTTGGGGCCGATCACGGCTATCCGGCGGTAGCTATTGCGTTTGAGCGGAAGCAGGTTGCCCTGGTTCTTGAGAAGGATGATGGATTTGCGCGCCGCTTCGAGCGCCAGCTTCTGGTGTTCGGTGCTGTTGGTGATCTTCTCGGCGTATGCGGGATTGACGAAGGGATCGTCGAAAAGGCCCGTGATAAATTTGGACTGAAGCACGCGGGCGACCGCACGGTCCAGGTAGGATTCCGAAACCTTACCCTGCTTCACGAGATCGGCCAGCAGGTGATTGGCCTCGATGTAGGGAAGCTCGATATCCACTCCCGATTCCAGGGCCAGCTTTGCGGCTTCCTCATTGGAGTCCACCACATGATGGGTTGTCCGCAACTGCCGGATCCCGAAATAGTCGGAAACGACTACGCCGTCGAATCCCCATTCCTGCCGGAGAATGGTATCCAGCAAAAACCTGTTGCTGTGGGAAGGGATGCCGTCGATCTCATTGTACGATGCCATGACGCTCTGGACTTTGCCTTCCTTGACCACCGCTTCAAACGGCTTCAGGAAATATTCGCGTATGACGCGCTCCGAATAATTTCCGGGCGCCACGTTGGAGCCGCCTTCCGGCTGGCCATGTACGGCAAAATGCTTTGCTGTCGCGATCACGTGGGTTTTGTCGATGAAGGGACCGTTGCCCTGAAATCCCTTCACGGCAGCAACCCCGATCCGCGATCCAAGATAGGGATCCTCCCCATAGGTCTCTTCCGTTCGGCCCCAGCGCGGCTCGCGCGCAAGGTCCAGCACCGGCGTCAGGCACTGTTGCGCGCCGCGCGCGCGGACTTCGAAGGCTGTGGCGTCGAAGACCTTTTGGACGAGTTCCGGGTCCCAGGTTGACGCCAGGGCGATAGCCTGGGGATAGGAGGTGCCTTTGGGAGCGGCATGCCCGTGCAGGCACTCTTCGTGAAACAGGACCGGAATGCCGAGCCGGGTGTTCTCTTTGACCCATTTCTGAATGCTATTGGTAAATTCAGCCATCTCACGCGGGCCACGCATCCCGCTCGGGCGCGACAACTGCCCCAGGCCGTCTTTCATCAGGACGGCGGCGCGTTCCGGAAGGAATTTGCCTTTTTCATCGACCAGGGCAGACTTGGGATCCGACACATTGGCGAGGTTTTCCATCGCGCTGGTTACCTGGGCGATTTTCTCCTCGAGCGTCATGCGGGACAGCAGGTCCGCGATGCGTTGCTCCATAGGCAGCCTGGGATTGCGATAAGGAAGAGCTTCCTGCGATGAGACGGACACCGCCAGAAAACAGAACATGGTGATAAACGAAAAAACCTTCAATGGCCTCATGGCTCCTCCGGTACGGATGGCGTTTGCCGCAATCCAGCAAGTGGGTGATACTATAGCATCCCGTTAACGTACACGATAAGCTCAATTTGGCTTTTGCGGGTGGAACGTTTGAACGTAATAAATTATGTAAGCAAAATACTATATCATATTTTGTATTAGGCATGCCTGGGGCGGGGAGGGAGCATGTATCTTCTGGGAATAGATGTGGGGACAGGAGGGACGCGGGCGCTCATCCTTGACGAGAGGGGGCGTGTGGCGGCTTCGGCAACCGAGGAGCACGAAGCTTTTGCCTCTGCGCAAATAGGATGGGCGGAGCAGAATCCGGAGGACTGGTGGCGCGCCTGTTCCCTGGCGATTCGCAAGGCGCTGGCCGGCGCAGGTTTGAGCGGAGGCAGCATCGCCTGCGTGGGTTTTTCCGGCCAGATGCACGGCGCCGTGATGCTGGATAAAGGCGACCAGGTGGTGCGCCCGGCGCTTATCTGGTGCGACGTGAGGACCGCGGAGGAATGTGCGGAACTTACGCTGAAGGTGGGCGCGGAACGCCTGATACGGCTTACGTGCAATCCGGCGCTCCCGAATTTCACCCTGACCAGGTTCCTCTGGGTGCGCAGGCACGAACCCGGGCAATGGAAGCGGGTCCGTTCCGTGATGCTCCCCAAGGATTACGTCCGCTTCCGGCTGACCGGGGAGCGCGCCACGGATGTGGCGGATGCATCGGGGACGCTGCTGCTGGATGTTGCCGGGCGCAGGTGGTCCCGTGAGATCCTTCAGGCGGCGGAAATCGAGGAGTCCCTGCTGCCCGGACTGTTTGAATCGCCCGAAATATGCGGCCAGGTGTCACCGGCCGGCGCCTCGGCATCGGGGCTTAAGACCGGGACGCCGGTTGTCGCCGGCGCCGGAGATCAGGCTGCCGGCGCGACAGGGATGGGAATCGTGGCGCCCGGCGCCGTAAGCGTCACGATCGGGACGTCGGGCGTAGTTTTTGCGGCCACCGGCAAGCCGTCGCTTGATCCCGTGGGCCGTCTACACACATTCTGCCACGCTGTGCCGGGACGATGGCACGTCATGGGCGTTACCCAGGCCGCCGGGCTTTCGCTTCGCTGGTTCCGTGATCATTTCGGCGCCGGTACGGATGACGGCCGGGACCCGTACGATCGACTGGTTGAAGAAGCTTCCGCGGTTCCTGCCGGTTCCGACGGGCTATTGTGGGCGCCGTATCTCATGGGAGAACGCACTCCGCACCTGGACCCGCTTGCCCGCGGAGCGCTGATCGGTTTGACCGCATCGCATACAAGAGGACACGTGATCCGCGCCATTCTCGAGGGAGTGGCCTACAGCCTCAAAGATTCGTTCACGCTCTTTTCGGAAATGGGCGTCCCGGTCCACAGCATACGCCTGGGCGGCGGGGGCGCAAGATCGGCCCTGTGGCGCCAGATACAGGCGGATGTTTACAACCATGAGGTGGAAATCGTGGAGGCTGAGGAAGGCGCTGCCTATGGGGCGGCCATCCTTGCGGGGGTCGGGGAAGGAAGGTGGAAATCCGTGGATGACGCCTGCAGCGACGTGGTGCGTGTGTCCCGGCGCATTGCGCCGCAGCCTGCGTCCGCGGCCCGGATGAATGCGGGATATGAAGCATATCGCCGCATGTACGGCGCGATTACGTCGGTAATCAGATCCGGCAGCCAGTAAATCAGTTCAGCGGCAAAATCCCGGAATTTGCGGGGACTTGCAGCATTTGGCAACGGCATTATTCTGTAACGCTGATATACGCTGACAAAACGCTGACAAACGCCGAAAAAATCTATTTTTTTACAGCGTGAGTCGGCGTCCTTTCAGCGTAGGTCGGCGTTAAATCTCCGTGATTGTGGCTTCAGCTCTCACTGTAAGCATACTCTTCAAATCTTAGGGGCATGGGAAGGCTTGTGTAATATAACGCCGACAAACGCCGAAAAATAGCTTGCATTATTTCCGGCTTCGCGCCAGGTCGAGGGCTTTGAACAGAGCCTTCTTGAGGACCGGGGAATCCGCCCTGGACAATATGCAGGACATCGACTCGATGACCGTGTCCATGTCGAAATCGGAAATTGCATCCGCCGGGCGGCAGTGGATTAGGTGCCCGAGCGCCCCGGCAGCCAAGGCTCTCGTGGAAACCGGAAGGTCCCGGGCGGCAAGCACGTTGAGCACCTCAGCGATCAGGATGTCTGAAGCCTTCTCGATTCTCAGCGTGTGCTTCAGCGTTGCATCAATAAGCGACGGGTTCTGCCTGAACCTCAAAATCCGCGCCATCCCAATCTGGTGCTCGTCCAGGCTTTTCAGCGAGCCGAGTTCCTCCAGCTTCGCGATGACATTGTTGCCCCGGCTGAGGTTGCCGAAAATATCGGGCGGCACTCTTCGCTCCCTCCCGCGGTTCATGAGCTCCTAATAATCTTCCGGCAGGCCGCAAGGCGCAATCGGGAATAGACTAAATTTCGGGAAGGGAATGACCGAAATTTTTTCATCATTCGGATGAGATACGGTCATCCATTGGATGACTCATGGACTAAGACATCAGCGGATGGCAGATAAGAATCGACTATGGGGTTTGGGCTGTTGCAGGTCGCAGGAGCGGAGTCGGGCTATTTTTCCAGTGAAGTCAAGCCTTCGCGAATTGCGAACTTGGTGAGATCGGCCACGCTGTGAATTTCGAGCTTTTCCATCATCTGCCTGCGATGAGTTTCGATCGTCTTCACGCTCAGATGAAGCCGTCGCGCGATTTCGCGGGCGCTGTGTCCCTCGGAGATCAGCTGCAGCACCTCGCGCTCTCTGGACGTGAGAGCCTGGATATTCGGAGAGGAGCGTCTTGTCCGTGCGCGCTTTGGCTGGGCAAGCTCCTGAACGACGATTCCCGCAATTGCCGGGCTCAAATAGACCTGATTGGAGAGAACGATGTGAATGGCCTGCACCAGTTCCTCGAAGGCGCAATGCTTGAGGATGTATCCGGAGGCCCCGGCTGAAAGCATGCCGGTCACATAGCGCCTGTCGGCATGCATGGAGAGAGCGATGACCTTGATTTGCGGACGGGCGGAGAGAATCTGGCGCATGGCCTCGAGGCCGTTGAGGTCGGGCATCGCCACGTCCATGATAACCATATCCGGCTGGTGCGCATCCGCGAGCTTCACGGCTTCTCTTCCGTTAGCCGCCTGGGCGACAATTTCCATTTCGGGCTGCTTTTCCAGCAAGGCCTTCAGGCCGTCGCACACGATTTTGTGGTCGTCGGCGATCAGAATTCGAATCGTCAAGACTTCACCCCCGTTCTTCGGGCTTTTCGCGTTCCTTGACCGGCACAATAAGCGTCACAGAAGTTCCCTTTCCGCGCCTTGAAGATAATTCGACGCGGCCGCCCATGAAACGAAACCGCTCCCGAATGCTGAAAAGGCCGAATCCTTCAGCGGCTTTTTCTCCCGTCCGGTGAATCGGATCCATCCCGATTCCCTTGTCTTCGACGGTTACGACAATATTCCCATTGCTTTTCCTCAGCGTTACCCGAGCGGCCCGTGCTTTGGCGTGTTTCCCGACGTTGACCAGGAGCTCCCGGATCGCCGCGAACAGGGTCGCCCGCCACTCGTTGTCGAGGGCTAATTCCTTTCCGCCGCAGCGCATTTCGACATTCACACCGTACTGCTGTTGGATACGTTCCGCAAGCCACTCCAGCGCCGCTTCAAATCCGAGTTCATACAGAATGGGCGGGCTTAGGTCGAAGGTTAGGGACCGGGTTTCAGTGATGGACTCCGAAACAAGGCTGCGTACGTGGTCCAACTCCCGAGCCAGGGACCGGGAGGAATGCGCCTCGGCCAGGCGCCGATTTTGATGTTGATCAGCGCAAGGACCTGCCCGATTCTGTCGTGCAGCGCCTGGGCGATTCGTCGACGTTCCCGCTCTTCACTCAGAGCCAGTTCCGTGGCCAGGGATCGGAGCTCCTCCTGATAGCGCAGCAGTTTTTGTTCCGACCATTTGCGCTCAATGATATCGCCCAGTCTTTGAGCGATGACATTGAGCAGATTCCGTTCCTCCTTCAAAAAGGGCCCTTCGTCCTGCTCCGGCCGTTTTTGGCAATAGCTCACGGCGATGCTCCCGACCGGGACTCCCTGCACGATAATCGGGCATTCCTGCATCCAGCGGCTCTGCCTGAATCTGTCTGTCCGAAAGGATTTTTTATCGAGCCTGACCCGCACTCCGGCGACATCCGCATGCTGCCAGGCTGCAGGGATCACCTCAATGGTCCTGCGGATAATGCTGTCGAGGTCGAGGCCCCTGCGGTCGAAAATTTTTGATATCGTGTAAAGGCAGTTCAGTTCCTTTACCCGTTCGGCAAGGATATGAGCCTGCAGGGAAGGCTGATTTTCGCTTTGCTCCGGGGATTTCCCGCGGGGTCCCGGATTCTTGTGCGCACCCATTCGATAATTCCCAAGCCGCTTGAGAGCATAGCCGGTGACGGCGGCTTCATGCCTGTAGCATTAGCATGCAGGCCGGTTCGGCTGCAACCGCTTTCTTGCCCGCCTTTCGGCGCCGATCATGTCTTTCGCCTGAGATATCGGTGGATTGGCAATGAATTCCAAAGGTTGCTTCCTTCAGGTCATCCTTTGGAGCAGGTGGTTTTATCCAGCGGATGAGGCTTCTTTCAGCGTCTCGGATGTCAATTTCCAGTGTCCTCCCGATTGCCCTCCGCCGGGACCTGCGGGATCATAATCAACGGGGAGCAGTCTACCGGGCAGCTTCCCCAGGCCGGATTTTTTGCAGGTTGCAGGTATTGAATTTGCGCCCTGTAACCTGATACTGCAACCAAAATGGATTCGCCCTGATGCATCGCGGCAGCCGGACCGATGTATGGACGCTGGGACCATCCGGCATCCACCTGATGTTCTCATCCTGATACTCAATAGCGGCTTGGGTGCGTACGTCCCCATAAACCGATTGCATTCGTTTAGGCCTGAAAGGAGGGTGTGATGACCAACCGGAAACTTCATATTACCGATTTCGACATGGAGCGGCTCCAGAAGCTGCTCGAGGGGACGCATAACTGGAATCCCAAGGACAGGGCCTACCTGGAACATCTGGAGGAAGAACTGTCGCGTGCAGTTGTTGTGCCGTCCAAAAAGATCCCCGTAGACGTCGTGACGATGAACAGCCAGATCCGTGTTAAGGATCTGGATACCGGCAAAGAAATGCTGATTCAGCTGGTGTTCCCCAGCGAAGCGGATTTTGAGCGCGGAAAGATATCCATCCTTGCGCCGATAGGCACTGCCCTGATCGGCTATCGTGCCGGAGATACGGTCGAGTGGAAAGTTCCCGCCGGCATCAGGCATTTGCGGATCGATGAGGTGGTTTATCAGCCTGAGGCTGCAGGGGATTATCATTTATAGATCCTGCGGATTCACAGGCCTTGCGTGCTTGTGCGGGGGCGGTTCTGCGCCGTCCGCGCATCCGGTGTGATCGCTGCAAAGGAGGCTCTCATGGAACAGATAGTTCGGCTGCTGCAAAAGATGCCGCTGTTTTCAGAGTTTGATGATCGGAGTCTGCAATACCTGGCCGGCCTGGCGGAGCGGAAAGAATACGGGCCAACCGAGTGGCTGTTCCACGAATCCACACCCCGGCAATGGTTTGGGATGGTGGAGGAGGGGGAGGTCAGAATAGTGCGCGGTTTGCACGGCCGGCAAACATGCCTTGCCGTGCTTCGGCAGGGGGGCATCCTGTCCGAGGGCCTTCTGCTCGACGACCTGCCCCACTCGGCCGGCGGCTTCACGAGGGAGGGAGTGGTATTGATACAGCTCTCCCGCGAGGCCGTCGAGCAGGCCCGGAGGGATTACCCGGACATGTTCTACCGCATCGTGGCGCGGATCGCCCGAACGGTGAGCGACAGGCTGCGCTACGCGGCCGAAAGCCTCGCGACCGAGGATAACGCCTATCTCAAAGGTAAGACCCGCCGGGAACACGATTTGCTCGGGGAGCGTGAAGTTCCGGCCCACGCCTATTACGGTATCCAGACGCTGAGAGCGACCGAAAACTTCCCCATTTCCGGGATCAGGCTGTCCTCTTTCCAGCACTTCGTGGATGCGCTGGCATATATAAAGAAAGCTTGCGCTCTGGCCAACTGCGAACTGGGCGTGCTGGACAAGGCGAAGGCGGATGCAATATCGGCAGCCTGTGACGAAGTGCTGGACGGGAAGCTGCTGGACCAATTTGTGGTCGACATGATCCAGGGGGGCGCAGGCACTTCGACCAACATGAATGCCAATGAAGTGATAGCAAACCGGGCCCTGGAACTGCTTGGCTTTGAACGGGGCGATTACGTCCACCTTCATCCCAACGATCACGTGAACCTTTCCCAGTCCACCAACGACGCCTACCCCACGGCCATACGCCTGGCGGTAAACCTTATGTTGAAGGACATCCTGGCGGCCATGGGCGAGCTCAAGGCGGCCCTCGAGGAAAAGGAGAAGGAGTTTGCCGACGTCCTTAAAATGGGCCGCACTCAGCTGCAGGATGCGGTGCCGATGACACTGGGGCAGGAATTCGGGGCGTATGCTGTGATGATGGGTGAAGACATGGAACGGCTGCGCGAAGCGAGCGACCTTTTGAAGGAGATCAATCTGGGCGCCACGGCTATCGGCACCGGGATCAACAGCCCCCCGGGGTATGCGGATCTCGTTACGCGGAAACTCCGCGAGGTCAGCGGTGTGCCGGTGGTGAAGTCCTACAACCTGGTCGAGGCAACCCAGGATTCGGGCGCATATGTCCAGATGTCCGGGGTGCTTAAGAGGATCGCCGTAAAGCTGTCCAAAATCTGCAACGATCTGCGTCTATTGTCCTCGGGTCCGCGCTGCGGGCTGCAGGAGATACGCTTGCCGCCTATGCAGCCGGGATCAACCATCATGCCCGGGAAGGTGAATCCCGTCATCCCCGAAGTTGTGAACCAGGTGTGTTACGAAATCATCGGGAACGATATGACCATCACCATGGCCGCTGAAGCCGGCCAGCTGGAGCTGAATGTGATGGAGCCCATCATTGCCCTGAACCTCTTCGAGAGCTTCATGATACTGCGGAATGCCTGCGTGGTCCTGACCAGCCGCTGCATTCGCGGCATCCAGGCAGACCGGAAAAAATGCAGGGACTACGTGGAAAACAGCATCGGGCTGGTGACGGCCCTGAATCCGGTGATCGGATATGAACGTTCCGTATCCATAGCAAAGGAGGCGCTGGACACGGGAAAAAGCGTCTATGACCTTGTGCTGAAAAAAGGATGGATTACGCAGGGCATGCTGGATGAGCTGCTTCGTCCGGAAAACATGACCCATCCCCGGCAGATTCCGGGAGCAGAAGCGTCCGGCGGGAAATTATAGATTTCCCCGGCGGTTGCAGGTTCCGGGTTGCAGTTACAGGTGCCTGCAACCTGCAACTTGAATGAATATAAATAGATACGCGCATCAACGCGAAATTTTGCAGGAAAGCCAAATTAGGGCTTGCGGCTGGATTTTGTCAGCTTGTCGATCCGCTGCTGAGCATCGGCTGCCAAGGGGAAACCTTTGTTTATTGAAAGGGCTTTCTGGAAAGCAGAAACCGCCTTCGCATTCATCCTTTTTTCGGAATACACAAGGCCGAGGTAATAATAGGTTTCGGCTGCGGCAGGCGTGATCAGCGAAGCATTCTCGATTTCGGTGATCGCATTGTCGAGCTCGCCGCGCGCCCGGTAAACCCAGCCCAGCGTCACGTGAAATTGAGGGACGGCCGGATTTATGCCGACGGCTTTTTTCGCCCATTGAACCGCTTTGTCCAGTTGGGATTTGCGCTCGGCCGCCATCCAGGCCAGGTTGTTGTAGGCGACCGCCTGTTTCGGATCGACGGCTACTGCTGCAAGGTAAGCCTTTTCGGCCTCGGCCATGCGGTTCCGGCCTTGATGGAGCATCCCGATCTTAACCTGAGCCGCCGCAAGCTTGGGATCCTGTTTCAGCGCCGCCTGGTATTCGGCAAACGATTTCGCATCGTCTCCCCTGGCGGCGTAAATGTCGCCGAGCTGCATGTGAAACGCGGGCATTTTCGGGTTTGCTTTCAGGGCTGAGTTGCAGGCCTCGATTGCGTTGTCGTACTGCCGCCGCTGCAAATAATGCTCGGCAAGCGCCTGCCACACCTGGGCGTTTTCCGGTTGGACCGAAAGCGCCTGCCTGAATTCCTTTTCCGCCTCGGCGTCTTTACCCAGGCGATCCAGAACGAGCGCGAGGGCGTAATGCGCTCCAGCGTGCTTCGGCTCGATGGATAATGCCTTGCGGTACGCGGTGACGGCATCGCTGGGCCGGTATAAAGCCTGCCGGTACAGGTCTCCCAGGTCCACGAAGGCCCTGTAGGACTTCGGATCAAGCTCGGTGGCTTTTCTGAGGGCAGCCTCGGCTCCCTGGAAGTCGCGCTTGATGTAAAGGTAGCGGCCATAGGCGCGCTGAACTTCGGCTGTTTTGCCGCCTTTGGATACGGCGTTTTGAAGATAGGTGCCGGCGCCGTTTAAGTCTCCCCGCTGTTTTGCCAGCTCGGAAAGCGCCAGCATCGCGTTGACCATTCCGGGATCCAGTTCCAGGCTTTTCCTGAGCAATTGCTCGGCTCTGACGAGGTCGCCGGCTGCCAGGCTGCGAATGCCGTCGTTATAGGACACTTCGGCAGCGTTCACGGGATTCGACTTTGAGGGCGGGATATCTTCCGAAGGTTTTTGGGATTGGGAGTTGTTCCGAATCAGTGGAATGTCGTCGGATGGGGATACCGGCGAGAAGCACAAAACGAAAGCCAAAGAAAATGCAGCTCTGAAGATCGCTTTCATTTGCGGCATAAAAAAATCTCCTCTCCCATGGGAACGGGAGAGGAGATCTTTTATCCAAAGCATACTTTTGTCAACGATGGGTTAGGATCTTTTTCTGCGGATGGCAAATGCCAGACCAAGCAGTCCCGCACCCATTAGCAGAATCGACGAAGGCTCAGGAATGGTTGGCGGCGGCACCGGTGTTCCGCCTACGCCACTGAAACCAAAAATGAAGGTCACAGGTTCGCCGATGGGTACGCCGGCAAGGCTGGACTGGCCATAGGAATATACTTCGGCCCCGACCGCGCCCAGTGCCGCGAAGGCTGCAGATTCAGAGGTCGCCGCGCCATAAAAGATCGAGAAATCAATGCTTTCGCCCGGATCGAGATCGCCAAAAGCAAAAGTGAAAAACGCCCCGTGGTCCCCAGGTCCAGAATGGTAGAAATTTACGTTCTCTGCGGCGAATATTCCAGTGGGCAGAGCCATTGGATCTGGAGTGTCGAAACCATCGTCGGATGTATATAGCAAGTTGGCGGCCGGCCATCCTTGAACTGTCGTATATTCATTAAAAGTCGTAGGCGGGATATCCCAATCCATAGTGCGGTTGTACCGGACATCGGTTATGGTGCTGGCGCCCAGGTTGGTGATGGTGACAATGTTCTCCATCAGGGCCGTTGAATCCGATGGCTGGAACTGCTGCGTCACCTGCAAATCGGGCAGCGAAGTCAGAGTCACGATGGATGTTGCGGTTGATGCCGTTGAGGCAAAGGAGGTTTGACTCAGGTTGACATAACCTCCGATTTCAATGCCCGCATAACCCGACACGCCATTGCCGGCCACGCCAAAACCCTCGCACAGGCATCCCGGCGAAGTGGCATCACCGTCTATGCCGGAATAATAGAGACCTATATAGCTTGCGTTGGTGGGGGTTAGCGAAATGCCGCCGGTACCGTCAAGGACGTTGAGGTTACCGAGCGGGTTAACGCCAAGGTAAATTCCTGATCCGTTTGTGATGATAGCCTGCGCGCTGGCTGTATTGGCCACCGGAAAAAGAGCTGCCACAGCCGCAAATGCTATCAGAAGCGTTCGTTGCATAAGTTCCTCCTTTAACAGAAATGATCAATTGCAGACATAGTGCTTACTTAATGTCATCCTACTGTTAAGTATTAAGCAAAAGTCATACCAATGGCTCACCGAAGCCTCTTCAGACTTCTCTGATGTTGGTAAGTTATTGAAAAAACTATACTAGCCCAATTAGATTTTTATTATTAGATCGGCCTAATCGATTGTAAACAAAGGAATAGTGTAAGCCGCGCCGACACTTTTATGGATGCCGGAGCCCAGCAATCCTTATATCTATTGATAAATCAATGATTTGATGCAAAAATCAGGCAAATCGATATGTAAAATCCTTTTACAACCGCTGCCACAGTCGGGGTGGCCGCCGTGAATTTGAAATAGCTTTATTTCAAGCAGTTGCCATAGAGGCAGGCAGCTGATTCGAACAAATCAGCGCCGGGCTGGTCATCGTAAATTATTGCTAAGATGTAAGATAATCCATGGCGCAGTCATCACGGAAATTCTACTTCAGAAACACGGGCGGCCTTCGCCCCGTAACCGGATTCCTGTAATGAAAAGGCAGATCGACAATCTTGGGGAAAGGCGCAGCAACAATCTTTTTTGAATCGCCTGATATACGAGCCCAACCGCTCCTGTAATCGGCTGTCCATGTGTAGTCCAGATCCATCGCCTTGAATTTCCACACGCCATCCTCGAGGCCTGTCCTGCATTCATAGACGCCCGCGATCCACATGCCGTTTCCGCCGGACGCTCCCCCAAGCTGGAACAGCCGCACACGCATCCTGGCCGCCTTCCCGTCCTTTGCAGCATGAATGACCGGCTGGATGAGCTGATGGACCGTGAAATAGTCTGTTGGTTTTCTGACCGGGTAGCGGCGCTTGATGGATTGCCGGATGTTCTCGCGTCCCTTGTCCTTGCTGATATAGGCCAGCCGCCTTTTGCCGTCGCGGGAGAACAGGTCCGCTGTCTCATCCCACATGGATTCATCCAGGTAATAGCCGTAAGCGCTGGCAAGGTTTTCAGCGGCATCATAAGCCAAGGCCTTGCCGAGCCGTCGCTCCGTTTCTACTGCCATTTTCCGGAGTCGCGCAATTGACAGGACCGCAGGAGCGGCATTGACCGCCGGGATGGGGCTGCGCGGCTTAGGGGCGTGGAGCATGCCCTCAGGATACCTGGTCTCCATGCCGGTTACGGGATTGGCAAAATGAAACGGCGGAATGTAAAACTTCGGGAAAATCTCATACACCTCGGTCGAAGGGCGGTCGGGTGGAAAATCCTTGCTCGGACCCGGCGCGGGGCGAGCATCCTTTGCCCATCCTTTTTCATAGTCCGTCACCAGCCTGGGGTAGAAGTGCAGGGATTTGATTTTCCATATTCCGTCTTCTTTTATAAATTCATTTTCGTATACACCCTCGCCCCACTGCGCTCCGGCTCCATTGACGCCCGACATGCCTAATTCGACACTTCGGGCATTCGCGGTGCGGCCATCCGGCGATACGTGGACAACGGTTTGAAGCTGGAGACGATCGTTGAGCTCCCCCTCTTTCAAACCCTGCGGCCCGAACTGGTCCAGCGCGCGCCGTATGCGGGCTTTGCCGGCATAAACACCCTGCAAACCCATTTCCATGGTCGCGTCGGCGGCGAACAGGTCCGCGGCGTCGTCCCACATCTTCCGGTCCACGTAATACCCGTAGATGTTCTGCAGATTCCCCACTTCCGCTTCATCGTTCAGGATTTGTGCCCGCCGGGCAAGATCCGTCATCCGCCTGCTTAGATCTGCCAGACTGGGTAGTGGCTCAGCGGACGGCGGCGGAATGGATTTATTCAGCACCGGAGTGCCTGCGCGCGCGGGATCGTAGTGGATGGGAATTGTCCCTTTGTCGGCTGTCCAGCCGGACTGCTCGTAGCGGCCGGTGTACATCGAGTAATAATGCAGTTCGTTGATCTTCCAGACTCCGTCTTCCAGGATGTATTTGTTCTCGTAGACTCCGCCGGCCCAGATGGCAGCGCCTCCATAGCTGCCCAGCATCGCCAGAACGCGAAAGCGCCCTTTGGCTGTTTTTCTGTCCGGCGCCAGGGTCACAACCGGCTGAAGCATGATATGCGGATAAAGCACGCCCTCAGACAGCCCGAGTTTCCCCTTGCCAACCTCCTGCAGGAAGAGTTTGCGTATTTCCTCTTTACCGAGTTTGCCGGCCGGATAGTGCCCGATGCCCTTTTCGGCGAACAGGTCCGCCAGGTCGTGCCACAAGCCGAATTCGGCATAATGCCCATAGGCGTACTGCAGGCGCTTTACGGCGCGGATGGCCTCCGCCGCCTGCAGGTCCACTTCGAAGCGGTTTATGCGCTTTTGAAGCATAATCAGTCCGACGCTGTCATCGGGGATCGCGATGGAGGAACAACACAGGACACAGAGACAAAGGATGGAGCAGGTTTTCATGCACGGGATTGTACTACCATTATTGCCGATGTATGAATGGTGCCACCCTTTTATTGAACCTGGAACGCTGACTCACGCTGAAAAAGCGCCGACGAACGCTGACCTCTCCTGGCAGGATTCGTGAAGGATCCGGTCCATGGACAGCGGGACTTATGCTAAAGTTTTGTGTCTATTTCGTCTCAGGGAGATGGCATGCGCATACTTTTATCTGTCCTAACGATCGTCGGTTTTGTGGCGGCGGCGTTCGCCGAAAAATACAGAGCGCCGGAATTTGATCCGGAAGCAATCCGTGCACACGTGAAATACCTTGCCAGTGATGAACTCGAGGGGCGGGGCATGAACCAGAAAGGCGGCGATCTCGCTGCCGAATATATCGCCGCGCAGTTCAAAAGCTACGGCCTGAAAGGGGCGGGCGAAAACGGCACGTATTTCCAGCAGGTCCCTATGGTTGCCGTGAGAACCTTGCCGGAGACCGCTTTCGCTTTTGTAACCGGCCCCGGGGAAACAATGGACCTGAAGTTGCTCGACGAATACGTCACCACCAACGAGAACCAGACCGAATCCGTTGACATCGATGCGCCGATCGTCTTTGTCGGCTACGGCATTTCCGCCCCGGAATACCGGTGGGACGACTATAAGGGATACGACCTGAAAGGGAAGACCGCGATCCTTTTTGTCAACGAACCGGTCTCGGATGATCCGGGCCTTTTTAACGGCAAAGCACTCACCTACTACGGCCGCTGGACATATAAGTTCGAGGAGACCGCCCGGCGCGGCGCTGTCGCCACTCTCATTATTCACCGTACCGATCTGGCAAGCTATGCCTGGACTGTAGTGCGCAATTCCTGGGGCGGCGAAAAATCATATCTGAGGCTGGACGGCTCGCCAAAACTTGCAGCCGCCTCGTGGATTCAGCAGGACGTAGCGCGCATGCTGGCCGCAAAAAGCGGGCTTGATCTCGATAAACTCTTTCAGGCTTCCCAGTCCCGCGACTTCAAACCGATCGAGTTGCCGGTCCGGTTGAAGGCGCACGTAGCCAGTTCGGTTAAGCCGTATTATTCGCGCAATGTTCTGGCCATGGTGGAAGGCGCCCATCCGGCAAAAAAAACCGAGGCTATCCTTTACAGCGCGCACTATGATCACTTCGGCATCGACAACAGCAAACCCGCCGGCGCGAATATTTACCACGGCGCAGCCGACAATGCGACAGGCTGTGCGATTCTACTGGACCTTGCGCGCGTCTGGGCTGCCACAAGGCCTGCGCCTCAGCGGACCATACTTTTTGCGGCGGTCACGGCGGAAGAACAGGGATTGCTCGGTTCGGAATTCCTCGGAAGGCACCTGGCGCAGCTTCCCTCACAGCCGGTCCTCGGCCTGAATTACGACAATGTCCAGCCGCTGGGAGTGCCGGAGGAAGTGGAAGTCAGCGGCGCCGAGCGCACCAGCATCTATCCCGCCGTGGAAGAAACCGCCAGGGAGTTCAAGCTGACAATCCGTCCCGATTCACGCCCCGAAGCGGGGCACTCCTACCGCTCCGACCATTTCAGTTTCAGCCGCCACGGTGTCCCTGCATTTACGATCAACCAGGGCATGAAATTCCGGGGGCACGATAGCGCCTGGGGCGAAGCTAAAGTAAGGGAGTTTATCGAGCGGCACTACCACCAGCCCTCTGACGAGTACCGACCCGAGATGGATTTTCGCGGCAATGTAATAATGGCCCGCTTCGGTTATGTCCTAGGCCGGAAAGCAGCCGCGGCCGACGCTATCCCGGCGTGGCTCCCCGGCGACGAATTCGAGCCCGCGCAGAAGAGGCTAAGGCAAGGAAGTAAGTAATAAAGGACACTCTCATTCCCGTAAATTCTTTAACTATATTTTTCGCGTACCTCGGCGTGCGTCAGCGTTAAAATTTTTACGTACGGGCCTCCAGAGTCGGTCTCAAAACGACTGTCGCGAGATCCTCACGCCTTGTTTATCACGAGGTGGATGCTCTCCGATCCCAGCTTGACCACGTGCGCTGAATCCGGAAGCTCCGTTCTGCGTTTGATTTCAAGCGCCAGCGTTTCGCCTGCGAGGTACTCGCTGTGCGCCGCAACGGCTTCGGCAAGTTTATCCGCGGCTGCATAGGCGATGTGTATGCGGTCCGCCACGTCCAACCCAATTTCCTTGCGGATGTTCTGTATGTGGCGCACCAGGTCGCGAACGAGGCCTTCACGGACCAGATCGGCATCCAGCTCGGTGTTGATGGCCACAAGGAAGCCATTTCCCTCTGAGATCACCCATGGTTTCCGGGGCACTTTCTCAATGACGATATCTTCCGGCAGCAACGGAATGGTTTCATGCCCGACCTGAAGGTTAATGACGGATTTCTCCCCGATCCGGGCTGCCACTTCGCTTGCCTGCATGGTCTCGAGAGCCTCCTGAAGCGCCGAATAAAGCCTGCCGAATTTCGGCTTGCCGGTTTTGGCATCCAGATGCGCCGACAGAGTGTAGAGATCCGCTGCCGAAGCCACAAAATCGGCCCTCTTGATATTGAGTTCATCCAGGATCAGCGGCAGAAAGGGCGTCATCTGTTCGGGAAGGGATTTTTCTGCGGCCTCGATGCGCATGGCGGCGAGCGGCTGACGGACTTTATGACCCGCCTTGTTTCGCGCCGAGTGCCCCTGCTCCACCAGCTCCAGGACAGAGTCCATGATGTGAACCAGCCGCGGGTCGTTTACTGCGGCAGCGCTATTCAGCTGCGGAAAATCGCACAGGTGCACGCTAAGCTCCGCGCCGGCGTCATAGTAACGCACGAGTTCCTGGTATATTTTTTCCGCGGCGAACGGGATGACGGGAGCCAGGACCTTGACCGTCGTCACCAGGCATTCCCACAGCGTCTGATAGGCGGCCAGTTTGTCGTCGTCGTCGGTGCTTTTCCAGAAGCGCCTGCGGCTGCGCCGCAGGTACCACCGGGAGAGGGCATCGATGAAGGCGTTCACCTCGCGCATCAGCAGGTGAACGCTGTAGCCCGAATAGTTTTTGTGAGCCGCTTCAACCAGGCGGTTCAGGCGGCAGAGGATCCATCGGTCCAGGTCCCCGCGCGATTCATAAGGCACCTGCGGCACGGCCGGATCGAACCGGTCGATGCGCGCGTAGGTGAGGAAGAACTCGTAGACATTCCACAGCGTCAGGAACTGGCGCCTCGCCTCATGGATCTTGTGATACCCGAACCAGAGGTCGTTTTCGGGATTGTGGCTGGCATAAAGCCAGCGCATTGCATCGGCGCCCTCTTTCTCCGCCGCTTCGTTGAACTCGATCGCGTTCCCTTTGCTCTTGTGCATCTCCTGGCCCTTCTCGTCTTTCATGAGCCGGTAACCGAACATCAGCTGGAAGGGAGCGCGTTTTTCCATAACCGTGCTCATGGCCAGGATGGCGTAAAACCAGTTGCGGAACTGACCGGGGAAGCTCTCGGAAATCCAGTTGGCGGGAAACCACTGGTTCCAGTAGGCGCGGTCGGTGTTGTAGCGCATGGTCGAATAGGGCACGATCCCTGCGTCGAGCCAGGGATTTCCTACGTCAAGAATACGGCTGGTCGGGGCGCCGCATTTGGGACAGCCGATTTTGACCGCATCGACCCAGGGTCGGTGGGGCGTGTGCCCTTCAAACTGGTCCCAGCCCTCCACGGCCCGCTGTTTCAATTCCTCGCGGCCGCCGATGACATCGAAGACATTGCAGGACTGGCATTTATATATGGGCAGCGCCAGGCCCCAGTAGCGCTTTTTGGAGATCATCCAGTCGTGCATGTTGGTCAGCCACTCGATTTCCAGCTGCTGGCCGACTTCCGGGATCCAGCGGGTCTGTTTGGTGACCTCGATGATCTCGTGCCGGAGTTCGTCCATGCTGATGTACCACTCATCCACCAGCCGGAACAGAAGCTGCGTCTTGCAGCGCCAGCAGATCGGGTAGGCGTGCTTGTATTCCTCGGTCCGATACAGCTGGCCTTTCTCCTTCAGCGACCGGAGAATGTTTTTGGCCACGCCGGAGGCCGTCTGGCCGGTGAATGGCTCGAAGCCTTCGAGGATGATGCCGAACTCGTCGATGGGCGCGATTGCGGCAAGACCGAATTCCTTGCCCAGTTCGTAGTCCTCCTTGCCGCATCCCGGGGCGATGTGAACGATGCCGGTGCCTTCCGTCGTGCTGACCTCTTTCCATGGGATAACGGTGTGCCGGACATTTTTTTGAGCTGCCAGTTCGTCGAAGGGGCCGTTATAGGCCAACCCCACCAGACGCTGGCCCGGGAATTCCTCGAGGATCTGGTACGGGCCGTGTGGAGCCATGCAGGCCTCCACACGGTCCCGAATGAGGTAGTAGATCTCGTTCCCCTGGCGCACTTTTGCATAGGTCAGCTCGGGATGTACCGCGCAGGCGACGTTTGAGGTAAGAGTCCAGGGCGTCGTGGTCCAGACCAGCAGGTATTCGCCCGGATGATCGATCAGGGGAAAGCGTACCGTCGGGGATGTATGGGTGATCTCGGGCCGTTCTTCGTTGGAAATCTCGTGCTGCGAAATTCCCGTGCCGCAGCGCGGGCACCACGGCATCGCGTCCCAACCGTGATAAATGAAGCCGCGCTGGTGGCATTTTTTGAGGAAGGTCCAGATGGTGTAGTTGTTCTCGTCGGACATCGTGTAGTACGAGTTGTTCCAGTCCATCCAATAGCCCAGGCGGACGGACTGCTCGCTCTGGATGGCGGCAAAACGGTTCACGCGCTCCCGACATTTTTTGACGAAAGCATCGATGCCGTAGGCCTCGATGTCGCGCTTGGATTTGAATCCGAGCTCCTTTTCAACTTCCACTTCCACCCACAATCCCTGGCAGTCGAAGCCGTTCTGGTAGCGCAGTTCGTGCCCGGTCATTGCCTGATAGCGCTGGAAAATGTCCTTGTAGGTGCGGCCCCAGGCATGATGCACGCCCATCGGGTTGTTGGCCGTGATGGGGCCATCCAGGAAAGACCATTTAGGTTTGCCGGTGTTTTTCTTCACCAGCTGCTGGAAACAATTTTCGCGCTCCCAGAATTCGAGAACCTCGTGCTCCATCTCCACAAAATTTTGTTGCGACACGCCCTCATGCTCCTTGATATGGAAAAGAACTGGCATTCTAGCACGCCGGGGAGGCATATCTCCAGCCGATCCAAACGGATATTTAGCCTCCGGCGGATTGTGTCCAATGCCTCGTTTCCCGGACGAGCCACTTTGAGCGGTTCACAATCAAATCCCCGATTTTGCGGGAAGCCGTTGACCTGAACAGCAACGTATTGACTATGCCCCCAGCTTTGTGTAGGAATATTGTTAAATACAGCATCTCAGGCAAACGTCTATGCTCAATATTGCTCAAGATTCTTTTGCTCGCTCGGCATTCCGCGCTTTCAGGCAAATCAAGCGCGTCGGATTTTCATGTTGTCTGAAGTGCTGGCCTAAAGCTTTCGTGCATTAAAGCAGCAGACTAACCGGAGGGTATTTCGCATGCGCAGGATAATGATGCTTTTTCTGGCCGTTTTTGTGTTGGCAGGCATGGTTTGGGCGCAAGATCCGAGTTTAGGGAAGTGGAAACTCAACCTTGCCAAATCGAAAGCTCCGCCCAGTGAAATGGCAAACGTCAAGGAAACCGTCATCGAGATGCGGGCATTGGATCCCAACACCTACGAATCAATCTCAACCACAACCCAGAAGGACGGCAAGGTCGTTGTATCGAAATGGACCGTGCCGATAAGCGGGGGCATTCAAAAATACCAGCAGGGCGGCCCCGAGAAGGGTATTTCGATTGTTGCCGCGAAAATAGATCCGTATCATATCGTCAACGTTTATTTGCAGGATGGCAAACAGGTTTTCCTGATGCAGATGAACATCAGCCCGGACGGCAAGATCTTCAGCGGCAGCGCGAAGGTCCCCCTTCCAGATGGAAAATCGTTTGAATATCTCGTGGTTTATGACAAGCAATAGGCCGGTTCATTGGTACTCCCCCGCCAACTGTGGCGGGGGAGCCTTTTGCTGCAGCGCGAAATTGAATCCCGACTCGACTCCAAACAAGGGAATGCCAAACGCAATCAGGGAAAATGCTATAACGAAAAGCGTCAGCATGTTCACAGGGTCTTCTTCCAGGCCGAAAGGGCGGAACCACCAGGTATCGCTACTTTACCGGAACTCGCTGTTTCAGTTCTTCCGTCCAGTTCAGGACTATGTTGAGTTTTCGCGGCTGCTCCGTTGATTGGTCGCCGGGGGATGCGGGCGGCTTTATCATCAGGAAGCGTTTTCCGTCGGGGCTGATGTCCCATGGAGTGCCATCAGCAGGGTAAGCCGCAACATATTTTCCATGAAAAAGAGGCTTGGGAGTTCCGGGGCTGAAGGCTGCTTTGGTTTCCACCGGGACCGCCATGATTGCATCGCCGTTTAGATAGAATATCTCCCTGCCATCCGGCGACCAGAGGGGGCTGTCCCCGCCTTCTGTGGATACTTGCCACCGTCCCTTGTTCACATCAGGGAACGGACGCACATAGATTTCATTCTTGCCTGACTCGTTGGAGGTATAAGCCATCCATCGGCCATCAGGCGAAATCCTCGCCTGCATTTCCATATATTTATCCCGCAAAAGCGGTGTAACGGCCGGGTCGCCTTGCGTGGACAGCAAGCTTACATCCTGGTTGCTCATTCCATCCCCGACAAACTGTCCTATGAGCAAGGCGTTTCCATCGCTCGACCAGCAATATGGCATTATGATGGCCGATGTCGAGTAGAGTTGCTCCACCTCTCCGGTTCCATCGGCTGCCTTCCGGTAGACGCCACTCTTATTGTTTCGATCGGAATAAAAGGCGATACGTTTGCCGTCCGGACTCCATACAGGAACTATTTCGCTGCTCTCCTCGAAGGTCAGGCGCGTCAGGGTCTTGCGGGCTATATCCCTGATCCAGATGTCTGTGTTATCGCCAAAAATGGCTATAGCCACTTTCGTTCCATCGGGAGAAAACCTGGGATAGCGATACGAATTGGAGGCTACTTCAAGAGACTCTTCTTTTCCCTTCCGGTCCACCAGGACCAGCGTGCGTCCGGGCGCTGCAGCTGCGGAGGCTCCTGTGTATGGCATATAGACCAGAGTTCCCGAGTCGGAAATAGCACAATATCCCACACCTTCGACGATGGGAACCGGCCCACCTGTGACTTCAAGTTTCCGGAGGTCGAATGGAATGGCAAAAAGGTTATGGTTGTTTTGCAGCCAATATATCAGGTGCCCGGTCGGAAGATACTGGGCGCCCCCTCCTGCGAACAGTTCCTTCCGCTTTCCCGATTCGAGCGTCTGGACGATAATCCGATATGGCGTCGCGGATACATCCGTGAATATTATTGATTTTCCATCCGGCAGGAGTTGCGGACTAATAGAGGGTCCCTTAACAAGTACTTCCGGAGTTCCTCCGTTGGCAGAAACGCGCATGACGCCTTTCAGCGAATCGGCATACACAATAGTATTGTCCGGATACCAGGTCGCGCCATAAAGCCAGGTGACATCGCTTAGAGTCACTGGTGCGCCGCCGCGGACGGCGATTTTTTTCAACTTGCCGTCAGCCTTGGACCAGTAGCCGACCCATTGGCCGTCGAATGAGAAGAACGGCGATTGCGGATTGTCACTGGTTCCGGCTATGAGGCCGGCATTCAGTTCGTCCACGGAACGTAGGTAAAGCCCTTTGGCAGTGCTATAGACGAATTTGCTGCCGTCAGGAGAAACGGCCAGCAAATGACCCGACATTGTCGGACTAAAATTGAATTGCTGGCCTTCGGGCAGATTATGCTCGAGGCGGATGACACGGCGCGGTTCGGGTGAAGGCGGCTGCTTCAATCTCCAGACAGCGATCCCGGAGCCGATCGCCCCCAGCACGAGAGCGGCTGCAAGCCACGGCAGCATGGTTCGCAGTTTCGTCCGAGGCTCCGCTTCAATGTGCGGTTGCGCAAGCACACCGCTCGGGTCAGTCAAAACTCTCTGAATATCCGCCTTCACGTCGGAAATGTCATGGTATCGGTCCCTGGCGTCCTTCTTCAGGCAGCGTTCCAGCACCTCCCGCAAACGCCAATGCAGGTTCGCCGGCAGGCTGCCCCACTTCGGTTCTGAGCGGATAACGGCGGCCAGAAGGTCGGTTACGTCCTTTCCGGAGAATGCAGACCGGCCTGCCAGCATCTCGAACAGGACGCAGCCGAATGCCCAGATGTCCGCCCGCTTGTCCACGGGTTTTCCGCGCGCCTGTTCCGGCGACATATACGCAGCCGTTCCCAGAATGACTCCCTGCTGTGTGGCCGCATCGCTCAATGTGGGAGAGTTCGACAGGTTTACTTCATCCCGGTCTCCGGCATAGGCCTTTGCCAATCCGAAATCCAATACCTTCACTTTGCCTTCCGGCGTCAGCTTGATATTGGAGGGCTTCAGGTCGCGGTGGATCACGCCCTTCTCATGTGCCGCCTCAAGGGCTTCGGCAGTTTGAAGAGCCAGCTTCAGGGACTCCTCAACAGGGATAGGGCCGCTCTTCAACCGGTCCGCCAGCGTTTCCCCTTCGATCAGTTCGAGCACCAGGAAGTTTGTTCCGCCGGATTCCTCCAGGCCGTGAATGGCGGCGATATTCGTATGATTCAGGGAAGCCAGAACCTTGGCTTCCCGCCGGAAACGGGCAACCCGGTCCGTGTCCCGGGCAAACTCCTCAGGCAGTACCTTGATCGCCACCTCGCGGCCAAGGACCTGATCTTTGGCCTGAAAGACTTCCCCCATGCCGCCTTTGCCGAGCTGACTGGTAATTTGATAATGGCCGAGCGTCTTGCCTATCATGAGGCATCCTCCACGTCGACAGCCGGTGAAATGCAGTGAGAAGCAATTCCGGAATTTGGGCCTATTCTACCGAAGTCCGGCAGTCCATAGCAATGAAGTTTAGGCAGGACCAGGCGCCGTCAAGCCGCTGCAATCCTGTTAACGCCGACGAACTGATCATTACTTGCTTTGTCGGCGTTCGTCAGCGGTTTTTTCGGCGTATGTCGGCGTTATTTTCTTCTGGGAAGCTTACAGCCGCAATTAGGATTCCACTGCTGACAGGTCGGAGGGCCCGACAATCCTCGCATTCATTCTCATCATGGCGTCACACACGGCCTTGCGGTAATTTCCCGCAACCATGACATGGTGACAACCGGCGATCCTTTGAATGAAGGAATCGGCATCCCTTATCTTCACTTCCAGGTGATTGGAGCAATATCTGCGCATTTTTGCATAACCAGGCGGAGCATTCTCGAACGAAGGACGATCGGTATCCCGGACTCTTGTGATGGTCTTGCCGGGCCACAATACAAATTCCCTCAAATCCTTGCTGAAGCCGCCCATGGTAATGTGGTTACTCCGATCTCAATACTGCGGCCATCACGCCGCAGGACCTGCAGATCTTCATCTTTTTGTGCCAGTCATGCTGAACTTTTCCCCCGCACAGGGTTCCGTTGATGAACCAGCAGAAACTCCCCGTGTTGAATTCCCATGCAGGACAATTCCTCCTCTGTTCCGCAGAGCATTTTCTGACAGTCCAGCATGGCTTCCGGGCTCTTTTCCGGTCCTTCAGCGCCAGCAGAAACAACATCTGCCGTTCAGCGTGAGCCGGGATGGACCGCCAGCCCTGTTCATAGCTTTGAATGGCCTTGGGAGAAGTTCTCAGCAGGTCCGCCATCTGCGATTGCGTTTTGCCCAGCCTGGCCCGCGCATGCGAAAACTCATGTTTATTCATGAATATCCTGATGTCACAGTCCTTGAACATTATCCATTCCCCGGCGCCTCCCAGGACGGGGTGGGACGCCGTCTTGAAAACGCCTCAGCCGCATATTATCATGATTCTGTCTGCTAGTACCACATTGTGGTATGGATCGTCAATCGGGTTCCGGATGTATCGTTTTTGGAGATCGGGAACGATCCCGATTTACGGCAAGGGGTTGGCGCGGCCGCTGACGGGAGGTCGGGAAAAATCGGCATCGGTGGATCCTGATGTTTGCCGGAAAGGAATCCAATGGAGGACATCCGCGAAGAAATCGCCTCACTCAAGAGAGAACGCGACGCGGTGATTCTTGCCCACACGTATCAGCCGGGGAGCGTGCAGGACTGTGCGGATTATGTGGGCGATTCGTATGGATTGAGCGTAGAGGCAAGGCGATCGGCTGCCTCTCTGATCATTTTCTGCGGGGTGCGCTTTATGGCCGAGACCGCCGCAATCCTCAATCCGTCGCGCAGAGTCATCCTTCCCGAACCGCTGGCCGGCTGCCCCATGGCCGACATGATCGAGGCCCATGAACTGCGCGAACTCAAGGAGCGCCACCCCGATCATCTTGTTATGTGCTATGTCAATTCCACGGCGGAAATCAAAGCGCTGTCGGATGTGTGCTGCACCAGTTCCAACGCCGAGCAGATCGCCCGCAAGCTCCCGGCCGGCCGAGGCATCATCTTTGTTCCCGATCGGCACCTCGGGTCGTGGGTGGAGGAGCGAACCGGCCGGACCATGGTGCTTTGGAACGGACTGTGTCCCACACATCTCCGTATACGTCCCGATATGATCCTTGCGGCGCGCGAAGCGCATCCCGGCGCCGAACTACTCATCCACCCCGAGGCTCCGCGAGAGTGTCGGGCGCTTGCCGACGCGGTGCTGTCGACGGGAGGCATGTGTCGCCATGTGGCCGCGAGCGATAAGCAGGAATTCATTATTGCGACTGAAATCGGGCTCCTGCATACGCTGGAAAAGCATAATCCCTCCAAGCGTTTCTTCCCGGTTTCCGATGAGATCGTCTGCCCGAACATGAAGCGCGGGTCGTTGCTTTCCATCAAGCGCGCGCTCCTGGGGGACGGCGGCGAAGTTATAGCAGTTGAGAAGGGGATCGCCTCAAAGGCGCTGCGCGCCCTGGAGAGAATGCTGGAATTGGGCGGCAGTCAATAAATGTATCGGCAATCCCTCTGCTCTATCGGGGAACTGACAGAGTTATACAGTTCCAGGATCATTAAACGCCGACGAAAGCTGATACCTAACGCAAAGGTCAGCATATTCCAGCGGTTCAGGGCAGTGGATCTCGTCCCAATTCTACCAAAGCAGCTAGACCCTGGAATCTCGAAACGCATCAAACTTGAAAATCTTTCATGCGATGACGGATTTTCAAGGTATAATACGCCTATGATTCCCCGGACAGCCTTGTTCCATAGAATAGAAAGGTCCCTGAAACGCAGTCGTGCGGTAGCGCTGATCGGACCGCGCCAGTGCGGTAAAACAACTCTAGCCCGCCGATTTCTGTCCCCCGAATCCATAAACTATTTCGATTTGGAGAATCCTTTCAGCCTTGCGCGCCTGGATCAGCCCATGATAGCGCTTCAGGAATTGCACGGGCTGGTCGTCATCGACGAAATCCAGCGCCGGCCTGATCTTTTTCCTGTGTTGCGGGTTCTGTGCGATCGGAAGCCCCTGCCGGCCCGATTCCTCATACTCGGCAGCGCCTCGCCCGAACTGCTGCGTCAATCATCCGAATCGCTGGCCGGGCGTCTCACGATCATCTCCATGGGCGGATTCAGCCTCGAAGAAGTGGGCTTCGCATCTCAATCCCGGCATTGGCAGCGCGGCGGATTCCCACTTTCTTACCTGGCCACTTCTGAGGAGGAGAGTCTCGCCTGGCGGAAGGATTTCGTTACTACCTTCCTGGAGAGGGATGTCCCGCAGTTCGGATTCAGCATACCCGCTACCAGCCTGTTTCGATTTTGGAGCATGCTGGCGCATTATCACGGCCAGGTCTGGAACAACTCCGAAGCTGCCCGAACCCTGGATATCAGCGAAGGCACTGCCCGTCGTTACGTGGATTTGCTTCAGGATGTATTCATGGTGCGCCAGCTGCAGCCATGGCATGCAAATTTGGGCAAGCGCCAGGTGAAATCGCCAAAGATATATTTCCGCGATACAGGGCTTCTCCACTACCTGCTCGGCATACGTACGGAACAGGAGCTCGCCGTTCATCCGCGCAACGGAGCTTCCTGGGAAGGTTACGTCATCGAGGAAACTTTGAAAGCAGTCGAACCGGAGCAATCATATTTCTGGGCTACCCATGCGGGCGCCGAATTGGATTTATTGCTGATCAAGGATGGCAAGCATATAGGAGTGGAATGCAAGCGGATGGATGCGCCGCGCCTGACCCCTTCCATGAACATTGCAATGAGAGATTTGAAGCTGGCGAGGCTGATCGTCTTGTATCCAGGGCTCCATTCCTACGCTCTGGCGAAAAATATCCAGGTTGTCCCTTTGGCAAGTATGCTTGATTCTCCGGGCGACTTTTTGGGTCTATAGGACCCAGTCGAAAGGCAATTCAGAGGGGAAAACATTACTTCATATGCCGGGACCCTTAAATACAAAGCTGCCTGTGCTGCTGCGGTTTATCGCTCGGCGGCATCGCCGATATTCAATTTCCGCGGAGACCAAAACCTGGCCCGACTCTCATTCCGAAGTGCTTTTCCAGTTCGGTCTCTTCCGGCAGGAATCCCTGGATCGTGAATGATCGATTTGGCTCAAATTTTCAGCAGTGGAGACAGGGTCCCGTTTCGCGAACGGTCCGGGAATGCAAGGCCACGGAGCATGTGTTTCGACTTTCTCAGCGTGTCGCAGGCGCCACTCGTTTCCCCTGATTGAGCAGGGCATGGTGAGTGCGCGATTTGAAGCGCCATCCCTGCGGCGTCCTGGCGTAAACGTCTTCATAGTAGCCGTCGTACTCAATCCGGTTGGGATCGCCGCCCAGTCCAATCATCAGCATGTCGACAGTTCCCTTGGCTCCTTCCGCAGTGGGGCTGATGATGTGATTGACGTAGATGTGATGGACGCCCTCCTTGATCCAGGGCACGTTCTTGCATCCCTGCACGCCGCCGCCGGAGACCTCCGCCAGCTTTTCGCGTCCCTGAAATTTCATTGCGACCTTGCCGTCCATTGAAGGAGCGAAGTATCCGTCGGCCGTGAAGAGATCGGCGTAGTCGTATCCGTTGTTGGAGCATGTATCGATGGCGCGCGCATACTTTGCAACCAGCTGCTGGATCTGAAAATAATCGAGTGCCGTAAGCTCCGCAGGCGCGGTCTTCTGTGCGGATGCGGTGGAAGCAAATATCAAAAACAGGGCGATCATCATTCGAGTCAGCATCGTGTTTCCTCCCGAAGTTCCGGCGATTATAGGGCGAAACGGTGCCGTTTCTCCACAAATAGCCGGATCCCCGGGGAAAAGACATCAAGGATGGATGATCTGAGAAGGCGCAATCAAAGGGAGGGAGTCTGCGGGCGTGCTCTTCATTCAGGCAATCGGAGCCATGGATTTTTGACGATATTTTTCCCAACAATATGCGGATCGTAACTGATTACAAGCCGCGCGGTCCAAAGCAGCAGCGAGCGCTAGCTTGGATGAGAAAAGAGCTCGGCGGCAGGTCAACGAAACTATCGCATACGAGGCTGGCCCCCATGGATTCCATCGGTGGTGCATACTGTAGATTGGGCTTAAAGAATCAGGATGTTGCTGTTACAGTGGATAAGGCCACAACGTAACAGCTCTTAAATGATCAAACAGAGGAAATGGCTTGCCTCCAGGAAATTGCATGGAAGGAGTTCTTGGTCTTGTCGATTGAAGACAGGTACGACGAAGTCAGAGAGTTGATGATTTTGGGGAAAGAGAGAGGCTATCTCTCTCTATGACGAAATTAACGACTCGTTGCCCGAAGGGATTTACTCCGCCGATGAGCTGGACAGCATCTTTTCTCTTTTTGGCTCTTCCGGCATCGAGGTGATCGATAGCGAGCAGGAGTTCCAGATGAGGAACCAAAGATGACAGGGATGAGGAAAGGAAAAGGCGGGAATATTGAGTTTAGTCCTCTTACCCTGGACAAAGTAGTTGATCCGGCACGCCTTTACTTCCGCGAAATGGCAACCGTCCCCTTACTCAACCGAGAAAGCGAAGTTGTGATCGCCAAGCGAATAGAGCATGGACAGAATGTGATCCTGAAAGCGCTCTCGCGCTCTCCCCTGGTCCTTCGGGAAATTCTCAACATCGGGGACCAGCTCAGGAACAAGCAGATTTCCATTCGCGATGTCGTCTCCTTTGACGACGACGAGTTGACCGACGATCTCCTGGAAGAAAAGACGAACCGCGGTGCTTCGTATCATTGATAGCATTCGCAAACATGAACGGGCAGCCCATAAGATCGGCCTGAAAATCAGCCGCTGCCGCAAGCGTTCCCGGCTTTATAAAAAGCATCTCTCCATGCTGGCCCGCTATCGGATTCCGGTTGCATGGAAAGTCCGCGACCTGGAACTCAGAAATGCTCACCATGAGAGATTCGTCGGAATTATCAAAGATATTGTATGCAAAGTTGTGGCGTATGAACGTGAGATCCGCAACCTCAAAAGCAGACTGAAGACCGTGCGCCGGCTGGAAGATGCCAAGGTGATCAAAAGGAGCAATCAGGCAACTCAAAAGTGAGATGAAGCAGTTGGAAAACGAGGCTTTTGCTTCGCTTCCCGAGTTGAAGCACACCCTGGCAACCATCAAGTCGGGAGAGTTGGAATCGGATATTGCCAAGAAGAGAGATGGTCGAAGCAAACCTGCGGCTGGTAGTTTCCATAGCCAAAAAGTACAACAATCGAGGGGTGCAATTTCTGGATTTAATCCAGGAGGGGAATATCGGGCTCATGAAGGCGGTGGACAAGTTTGAGTACCGCCGGGGCTACAAATTCGGGACGTATGCCACCTGGTGGATCCGCCAGGCCATCACCCGTGCAATCGCCGACCAGTCGCGAACCATCCGTATCCCTGTTCACATGAATGAGGCTATCAATAAGCTGATCCGCACCTCACGAAGCCTGGTTCAGGAGTATGGCCGCGAGCCTACCAGCGAGGAAATTGCCAGGAACATGGATGTCCCCGTCAGCAAAATTCGCAAGATTCTGGAGATTGCCCGGGCACCCATCAGTCTGGATACTCCTATAGGAGAAGAAGGGGATAGCCGTCTGGGTGACTTCATTGAGGACTGTGGCGTGGTTTCCCCGGTGGAAGCCGTGCTCAAGATTCAATTTGAAGGAAAAGACGGAATCGGTTCTCAAATCCCTGACGCCTCGCGAGGAACAAGTGCTCAAAATGCGCTTCGGTTTGGAGGACGACAGCGAGCATACGCTGGAAGAAGTCGGTCAGCGTTTTTCCGTCACTCGCGAACGAATCCGCCAAATAGAGGCCAAGGCCCTGAGTAAGCTGAGGCATACATCGCACAACCGCATATTGAGGGATTTCATGAAGGAACGATAAATCGAGAGCCTTTCGGAATCCGCGGGCCTCCCTCCGGCCGATGCCTCGGTTGAGCTTGGGGCGCGGATGCCGCTGCACTGGGAAACCGGCTGCCAAAACAATTCCTAGAGTTTCTGACTGGAATGGGGTATACTTGAAAGCTCGGTAGGGTTTTTGTAAGACTTCGTTGATTGAGGACGCTGCAGACTCCTGAAGGGGAAAGCAGCTTTTTTTATGCTCGATAAACCTGCGAAGGATTACGGAAATCAAAATTACAAAAAAGTCCCAATTGAGGGACATTAGATTTAGGAAAACAGATGAAAGAACAAGGAACAGTTAAGTGGTTTAACAACGAAAAAGGCTATGGTTTTATCAGCCGTAATTCCGGTGATGACGTCTTTGTCCATCACTCCGCCATCCAGGGTAGCGGCTTCAAGTCCCTTGCTGAAGGCGACAGCGTTGAATTTGAGACGGCAAAAGGCCCCAAGGGACTGCAAGCTCAAAATGTAATGAAGCTGTAGATTGGCTGAATCCTATCATGGGGCTCCGGATGACCGGAGCCTCTGACTTCTCAAATCAGGAGATCCCTCCCGGGAAGTGTGCCAGGCGGTGCAGGCTCCACCCAAAGGTCATACCAAGGTTGTTTTGAAGTCCAACCGTTATCCCGAGCGCAACGGAAGCTTCCTCGGACCGGCTGTAAGCTCGTGAGAGAGAAGGTATAAAAGTATGGCACGAGGTGAAGCATTTGTAACCTGCCCCAAGTGCGGTTCCCAATCACGCGTTCCCGTCATGGCTCTGCAACGCAACAACTATCACTGCTCCCGGTGCGGCAACCGGATCCCGCTGGCGAATGTCAGTGTGCCGGGAGACAATCAAAATCAGCCGCCCTATCGCAGCAGATCGAAAAGTCAGTTTCAGAAGCGAAAACGCCGCTAACAGACGCCGATTGCCGGGGGAGCCGGCCGTTAGATAGCGGTTTCAGCAGTAGCCTCGAGGGTTCAAAGGCTCGGGGTGTCCACAGCCTTGAAAGGACATAAGCCCAATGGCGATTCTTTATCCGCAGTTGAGATATCTTGGGACGATTCCCAAACCGGAGCATTCGGAGTATGGCTTCCGGATAGAAAATCCAGACAAGACCGTGCGGCTGCTCGTCGTGACTATCGAGAACTCCGTTTTTCTAACCAGGAAGCTGATGGTCCAGGAAGCGCCGGATCTATGCTATCAAAAGGTATTGGCATATCTCCGGGACGCAACTGCCGGGCAGTCTGAGGATGACATCCCCATCGGCGAGTCGGACATCGCAAACTATCGTGCTTTTCACCCGAATGTGAAGATGCATGGAAAAACAAATCGGCCGCTCTAGTTGCTTGCACCTGCTTGGTTAAGAAATGGAATTTTTATTTTCTCTTCTCTGCCTGCCGTAGTTTTCATGCTTCGCATTCCGTGCCGCATCCGGTGAAGTGAATATGCAATCCAATTTGGGTCGAGAGTGCGGCTTGGCTCATTCATCAGGGAGTATCTGTTTGTTGAATTTTGATCAATTTGCTTTTGCCTCAAATATAAGGGACGCCATTCGGGCTGCGGGATTCTGCCGCCCCACCCCAATACAAAAGGAGGCCATACCGCTGGTGCTGCAGGGCCGGGACGTTTTAGGACTTGCACAGACCGGAACCGGGAAAACTGCCGCTTTCGTCCTCCCCATTCTGCAGCATCTAAATGACAAACGGTCACGAAAGCCGCGAGTTTTGATTATAGAACCCACCCGGGAGCTGGCCGAGCAGGTGCATCAGTCCATAGCGGACCTTTGTGGAGAGAGCAGAATTTCCAGTGCCACAATTTATGGCGGAATGAGCAGGAATGCGCAGATCCGCAACCTGCAGCGTGGCGTCGAAATTGTTGTTGCATGCCCCGGCCGTCTTCTCGATTTGGCCGAGCAAGGAGACGTGGACCTTTCCTCCATTGAGATTTTCGTCATGGATGAGGCCGATCGCCTATGTGATATGGGATTTCTTCCGGATATTCGCCGGATACTCCTTTATCTCCCGGTCAAGCGTCAGACACTCCTGTTTTCGGCAACGATGCCGCCCGATATCCGCCGGCTGGCAAACAGTATTCTCAAGGATCCCGTTCATGTACAGGTCGGAACCATCGCGCCGGTGAATACGGTTTCGCATGCGCTGTATCCGGTTTCGGAAGCGCTGAAGCCGCAGCTGCTCTTATCAGTCTTGAAGGAAACCCCTACCGGAAGGGTTTTAGTATTCACCAGAACTAAGCGGCGAGCATCCAGGCTCGCCTGCAACCTGTCAAAGAACGGTTATCGGGTGTCCGAACTTCAGGGGGATATGGCGCAGAACCGCAGGCAATCGGCAATTGACGGATTCAGGGCAGGGAAATACGACATATTGGTCGCCACCGACATTGCGGCTCGAGGAATCGACATATCGGAGATTTCCCATGTCATCAACTTTGATATGCCCGACACTGTGGATGCCTACACTCATAGAATCGGGCGCACCGGAAGAGCGGAAAGCACTGGAGAAGCGTTCACATTCACGATTCAGGCGGACGAACCGATTGTGCGGCAAATCGAGAGAACTCTGGGAAGATCCATTCAACGGAGATGTTTGCCCGGTTTTGCTCCCGCGTCAGCGGACGGCTTCGAAACATATCACCCATCCAATTCCCCGCCCGCGAGCCGCTGCAGGAATTTCAGGATCAGTGCGGGTCCGTTCAGGCGGCGCTCGCGAGTACGGCACTAAACAGAGAGGAGAACACCATGGCTGCCAAGAGGCCGTCTTATCTCAAGAGATTGAAGGAACAGAAACGAAACGCGCATGCTCTCGAGAAACGCGATGCGCGGGAAGCCCGCAAGCGAGCGAAACCGCTTCCTGGGAACGGCGGAGAGCTAATCCTTGAAGCGATCGAAATTGCGGAGAGCAAGAACGAATAGGAAACTGGCACCGCGCTTCTTCGCTTAAAACTCGAAATTCGGCCGCGTCCCCCACAGAGCGGAGGCCCCCAATCCGAGGCGAAGGCTTCAGGGACAGACTTGTGAGGTTGAACCCTGAGAGCGGGCTGCGGTTCCTTCATCGGCTTCGCCGCGAACCGTCGGATGCACGGCTTCGCGAAGGAATGTGGGTATTGTCAGCGCGCATGCCGGAAGTCCATGAAAAGCCGGCACGCTCCCTGCCGGATCCATACGGCGGGCTTATCAGAGAACGGTGCAGCCACGGTTGGACGTATCGAGCAATTGCCCGGATCCTTATGGACAAGCGCAGCATTGGATGCAAACCAGGTCGGCTATTTTGAAATCTGGCTCTATCCGGAGAGCTTAGTTCATGGAATAGGACCTTCCTAGCCCATAGGTTTGTTCGCTGATGAGAAAGCTCAGCTTCGTTTTTTCTTTGCCGTCTTCAGGCCAAATCTCGGCATAGAACACCTGGCCGGAAAAGCATCCGAGAACCGACCATTCGCTTTTGGTGGAGACCAGTCCTCGGTATCCATCCATGGAGACCTGCCGCTCCTTAGCCCCGCCAAAATACATATCCGCGGCAACGCCGACGAGTTTGAGCCTTTCGTCATCGGACAGGTCTGACTTCCCCGACAGGAAGACAAATCCCCACCTTAATCCTGTATGCATAACCGATTATTGATACATTACCTTGACGGAATCAAGAACACTTCATCCGCGTCAGCCATCGACACTGGTTCCGGGTGCGCAAATGCGCACTCGCGGACACTCCAGGGGAAGCCCTGTCGGCACTACCGATTCCTGACGCGCGCGCTTTCACGGAATAGAGCGCACGATGTAAAATGGAAATAGGCGAACGTCTCACACGGTTCCTTGTTCCGGGCCGGCCCGGTATTCAGGGAAAAAATCCCGATAAACAAACCGACAATATTCTGAAACATGGAACAAAAATTGACAATCTGGTTCTGAGGCTGTGTTCAGACTCGAGGAGATCGGTTGAAAAGCACCTGAGCTTTAGGAGCAGAGGTTCAGGAGTTGGACCCGGATTGGCGCCGAATGGAAGATGCGAGGGCGAGGTTAAGGAGTGGCAATATGGGATCCGCACCTGTGATGGGTTCACGCGTATTGGAACCAACCTGCTGCCCGGTCTGCCATTTTGGTTTTTAGTGGGAGTTGGTGAGATATCACGGAGTTTCGGCTCCGGCGGTCCGCGGGAGATCGCGCATTCTATTAATATCGTTGAGTGATCTCCCGCCTATTCCGGGGAGGTAGCCGGACTTCTGTTCCCAGGTCCGGCGCTCCCTCCCCAAATGCCCCATCCGCATTCCGTCGATAATTAAAACGACAATGCCCTACGCCGGATTTGTTTCCGAGGCATCCCCCTTATCCTGACGAACCGAATAAAGTCCGAAGGGTCTGTCGACTTTCTTTGTGACTATCGGGCCATGGGAGAATCCCGCTTTACATATGACGAATGACGGGACACTGATTATATGCTTTTCCTGTTCTTCGCCGAGCGATATCTCGATTTCCGCCCCCAAATAGTTTGGCCTTTTATCGTCAAGACCCACAAAAGCCAGAACTTGATCGCTGGCGTGTTTGTGGGTCTTGGCTCCCCAATCGCCTGTTGCACTATAGTATCCGAAGGCAAAATTAGCATTGAAATTCTCCAGATCTTTGCCCATGAGCCAGGCGAGCGCATCTGCATTGCCGGGCCCGGTCTTAGCCTTTATGTCCTTCCGGAAAACCATTGTCTTATATAGGTGCCTGTATTTGGTCCCCTCCGTCGTTTCCAGTACGCTTCTTTTGGGCAATTCTACGGTATCATGTCCGCCTTCCAGGCTGCATACGATGAATGCAAAAGGTTTTTCGTTCTTCAAGGTCCACTGGGGGAGGTGAACAACGTTTTTGGGCCAACAGCATATGGTGGGGACACGAAATATATATCTTTCATATTCCGTCCCCGCATCAAACTCGCATTCTGCTCCCAAGTATTCCGGACGGCTGGCGTCCAGCCCCACAAAAATGAGGCATTCATCGCCCGATGGATGGTAATGCCCTCCCGGTTCCCAGGGCTGCCAGAGCCCGACCTGGCTATAGTGCCCCCACGAGAGATTGATATTGATTCCCTCCAGTTCATCACCTCTCGGCCATGCCATGGCATCATTATTTCCCGGCATTTTGGGATGGTCGTAATTCGGCTTATCCGGGAGATTCATTCTCTTGATCAAGTGTCCGTATTTTGTGCCATCCGGAACATGGGGCAAAACACCTCTAGGTCCTTGGGTAGGTGCAGGCTTACGAGCTTTAGGTTCCTGGCCAGCTGCTGCAAGCGTACCCATGATGCTTATTCCCGTTGCGCCGATCGTTGCATTCCTCACAAACTCTCTTCGCGTCGTGTTGTTTTCTTTTGGCCTCATACTGTCTCTCCTTTGAGAACATGATCGAAACATCGGCTGTCCAATCGTTTTTTGATTTACATTATCCAGTAAAGGTTAACCTTCAGGTCACCCATGATGCCGTAATGAGCTGGTCCTCCCATTCGGTCTGCCACAACCGCAGGGAACAAAGACACTATGTGCATCAGGCGAATCGCATGGATCCATATCAATGACCAGTTTGTGCAAGGCAGAAAATTCCTTCCATGATCTCAGCTATTGTAACACCAATTCAAATTATCCGCTTTGACATCCAATGATTTACCCTGTTGGATATTTGTTTTCTGGCTATAGGCGCTCAAGCAACACTTATCCTCGGTCGATAGAATTATATTCCAAAATATCTTCAGGCTGGCACTACAATGCTTTGCATATCGATTCGAGGATTGACAGCCGGATCGCTTTGCCGTTTTTCAAGATGGAGATGTCAGCCATCGTGATGCCGACGGTTTCTGATAGATACACAGCTTTGCTGGATGCGCAAAAGTCAGCATCCTTAGGGAAATGTGTGCTTGAACCCGGTCAACCATTGGATAAAATCCTGGAATTACTGTTGTGAAAGAAAACTCGAACTTGTTGGAAGATTCCAAAACATCTGGTCCTTCCGTCATCTACTGTTGTTACGCTGCCATTTTCTGTTCTCTGACTCTACTTAAAGCTGCCTTTACGTAAATAAAAATGATCACAAAAAGAATTCGCCGCTGATCAGCCATGAATACCTCCCTGAAGCTGAGTCGTTTGGAGACCAATCCGGCCTGCATGGCCGGTGTCCGGACCTCGCGTCCGAATTTCAGCGCCCTGTGAGGCCTGACGAAATTGTAATAGCAGCGAAGCAACTCGAGATGATCTTCGAGACGTTCCTTCCATCGTGCCTGACATATCGTCCGCCGACAAAGATACGCCGAGCCCTGTCGGATCGTCAGATTCAGCCGTTCGATAAAGGAGGTGTTCAGCTTCGAGGAATCCTCGGAGTCGCGCAATGCCTGTTCGAATCGCCAGGCAGCGCCGATCACGGCTCTTCGCTCAACTTTGATAACACAATCGTTCCTGCGGGTTTTAATGACCTGGCCATACAAACACGCTTGCCCAAAGACACGGCGGACAACTTTCGCATAAAAAGCAAATCCGTCCGTGGCAATTAGAGGGACACGCACCAGATTGGATCGACTGGAGATATCTCGAAAGAGGGTAAGTGTGTTTCGATAGCTTCGTCTTCCAACGACTGTTGAAGGCCAAAGCCGGGACCAGACCTCAATCGCGGCAAAGATCCAAATCGGCTGTTCCTTGCCGCGGATGAAAGTACGAATCTCATCTGCCTGAAGCTCTGAGATGGCGACCCTATCTATCTTTTGATCGTTGAAACGGTGACAAGAAGCGGCTGCTTTTTCGAGCCAGCGATTGACGGTATTCCAAGCAATGCGCTTTACCCGAGCAATCGCGGACTTGTTCAGTCCCTCAACGCTGAGATTGACAACATCATCGAAAGTTGTACGTCGGTGTTGGATTCGATGGTAGGGTGTTCCGGAATTGGAGCAGAAAGTTTTGCCGCAAGTGCCGCAACGATATCGACGACGACGCCCCCACTTGGTTTTGTAGAATCCGTGGCCGATGATGTTTCCGAAAGCGGCTTTTCCCGCCAGTGGACATTCCCTGTTTGGGCAGCTGAGACTCTTCATTGTTTTTGAACCGTGTCAATGATGGAACTGATTGCATGGAATTGAGTCTCAAACTATATCATGTGTGGGAGTTACGGTCGCGCTGCCAACAGTCGACGGCAAGGCTACGGCAAAGTCGCGGGGAGGCTGGCCCCCCCTGGGCAACCTTGGTCGATTTCGAGCATTGATTTCTCCTGATCAGCTCACATCGGGCCGACAAAATCGCCAAAACGCCATTTCATAGGCACTTCGTGCACACACTTCCGCATACCGGATAATCGAGTTATTCGGGGTGGACTGGGAAGAAACGTGGTTAGGCGCTGGTAAGGCCGATAAGCCGAAAGGTTCGGTTTCTATCCCACGAGCAGCGCCGGAGTCCTTTCGCGATGTACCTCGTTCCTGCCATGCGCAGCACGCTGATTACCAGGTTGCGTAAGGTTGCCATCACTTGAGGGCCTCCATTCTTGCGAACTCGCGAGCGGTCTTCATCGAAAGTCACATCACGGACCCAGTGAATGCCATTTTCGATCGACCAGTGCATACGGTTGAGTTCAAGCAGCCGTGCAGGCCCAGCCTCTTCAGGGGAGAGGCTACTGATTCCATAGGATAATTCCGACCGGAGTTCGTTCCCTTTGAGGTCGGTCGTGAACCGATGCAGGAAAAAAACTTGTCCGGCATAAGGGAAATCGATGTAGCCGTTCAGTTCCGTGCTGGTCCGAATACTGCGGGTCTCAATACGGCCATGCCCTTTGGTCACATCAATGTGCTGAGGGGGGGAGAGCCTCGAGTCCGAGGTCTACGATGTCCTGCAGGAGAGTGGGTTGGTTGTCTTTGACCGTAAATACATAATCGGCCTTTTTGTCTTCCACCAAGAAGCGGGCGGTTTCTTTCTGAGTATGCATTGCATCCGCCGTAACCACGGCACCTTCGATGTTCAACTCTGCCAGCAACGGCTTAACGCGGGGAATTTCGTTGGTCTTCTCCCCGACGGCTACCTGGGCCACGATGACTCCCTCCCGATGAAGCACGGCACTGAGCAGGTGGGGAGCCGGCTTGTCTCCATCATGGGCGCCACGGAGCGTCTTGCCGTCCAATGCGATGCCTTCGCCTGCGAAAACCTTCTGCCGCGCCAGCCAACTGCAGATCGCGGCGTCGAATCCAGCAGCATCCAGGCGCTGCAAGGTTATGCGAAAGCATTTTTCCGAGGGAGCCTTGCTGCGCTTGCCTCCCAGACGTTTGAGCGCGTCCCGAGATAGTTCGCTCGCCCACTCGGCGATGGCCTCGAAACTCCGCGCCCCAGAAAGGCAAGCACATACTGCAATGGCCAGGATACTAATCAGCGGATGCCGTATGCCCCGGCGCTTGCGGGGATCCACAACCGTTCTCAACACATCCAGGAGGCCATCCTCCCCTTCAATAGGAAGCCGATGGACGTCGAACACTGGAATCTTCTCCTTTCGATTTGCTACCACCGGAGGGGAGAATGCTGCTGCCAGCATTCTCTGCGTATCGGGATGCAGCGGACGCACGAACAACATCTTTGGCTGCCCATGGGAAGAATACCCGTTGCCGGATCTGGCAAATCCTCGAGTCTCTCCCAATGGAATCCAGCCAGCCGCGCGGTAGCAGGTCGCCTTGAACCGCGAGAGATCCACAAAGGTCTCAGCAAGCAAAATCGGATGCCCGTAACGCTCTTGCCAGTCAGAACTGAGGCGGCGTAGGTTGAGCGACAGAACCTTGGAAGCCAAGTTTTTGATGTGGGCTCCAGGAAGAACCCAAAAACGAACGTTGTTGGCAACCAAGTGAAGCCGACGCCACTTCAAAGCCTCGTCCCAGCCAATCCAAGCTTCACGATGACGGTTCTTCATTGCCGCCATGCCCCAAGCCAGCAGCGCCACCCATTGGTCGTCGATCGTGGCTACATAGCAGATCGATTCGCCAACGACGCTCTTAAATCCCAGGTAGTGCTGGCGCATCAACTGGCACCATCGCTGTCGTTCCTGGAGCGTGATCGGACGCACCTGCAGCCGATCCAAATGGACATCGGCAGGAATTTCCAGCGCAGGCTCCGGGATGACGTCCGGCAGTTTCTTACGCGTGTACTTCCGCCTCCGGCCGGGCAGCTCGATCTGTCCTTGTCGTTCCAGGCGCGCAAGCAGGTCGCGGCAGGTTCGATGGTTCAGAGCTCCGTCGGACCTTCGCCAGTTCCACAATTTGCATAGTTGCACCGAAAGTTTTTGCCGGTTCCAATCGCGATGACTGGCGATCAGCTGTCGAATCTGCAGCACATCCTCTTTCGTGATCTTGCGAGAGGCACAGTGAAAAATGACTGTGCTTGGGACAGGATTCTTACCATGTGCGAGCCGGACCATGGCATCACAGTATCAGAATCGAAACAAAATTCCCAGAGGGTTCAACAAATTATTGATCTTAGATCAGTTAGAGTAACTATGACGGAGCCCTGGAGTCGACGGCGGAAGCACCCACAATCGAAAAGCTCCTTCGACCCGATGGGGACCGCGTTCGATTATTTATGGGCCGCGGCGAAACCATCCCGACGGATTCCCCTGCCCGCGGGACCGTCGCAACGGTGCGGGTGGAACCTTCTGCATTGCGCTTCCTGGAATGCATGCTGGATCAAGGCTTGGAGCACCACCTCGTCATCGTTTACGGCGACTGGACGGAAGACCTGGCCCAGTTCACCTGTTTTGCCGGCATTGAGTGCATTGCGCCATCTTCATGGCCCTTCCATGTTTCAAGCCGTCGGAGCGCCTTTTGCATTCCCCTCCCGCCGCCTGTGCCGCAAACGTCCCTTTGGGTCCCGTAAGGCAGAAGTAATCTGTGTGTCGGCCTCCGGTATTCCAGGGGGAGCGTCCCTGTCGTCCCATCGTCACGAAACAGGAAACCCGTGGTTCTTCAGTTTCCTGTTTTGCGGCTATCAAGTAACGGTAAGCTGGCTTGAACAAGAAGGATGTGGAGATGGCGAGGAGCAGCGCTTCTTGGGCTTTCATGGGAAAAAATGCGGGAGCACTTTGAATCTCTCCGCCAGGGACTGGATCCTCGAACCGGTAAGGAGATTGCGGCCCAAGCCAGCCAGCGGGCGTTTCCGCCACAAGATTACTTCCAAGAGGGTGCCGGATTTATCCAGGAAGAAGGGAAAGCCTCTATTATGAGCTTTAGCCAGGACGTTCAGTTGGCTCAAACTGAGCTCGCGCATTTTGGAACCAAATTGGAACCAAATTTGCTATTTTGACTTTTGTTGGGATGCTTGGAATTGTTATAATTCTTTTGTTTTCATGAAGCCAGCGCCCGGACTTGAACCGGGGACCTACTGATTACGAACTGCGTTTGGCCCATTGAAAACAAAAGATTTACGCGTTTTCCTGCCAAATATTCATACTTATTCCAACCTGTGCAACCTCCAGATGCAAACAAAACGCAAGCGTGACCGCGGACGATTTTGACCGCGATCACGCTTGATCGGGGATCATCATGAACCGAGGCTACACGCTCCTCTGGAGGAAGATCTGGGCAAATCCCCTTCTCTGCGAGCCCGGGAAGAAGTTCTCCCGGCTTGAAGCTTGGCTCTACATTATTAATGTTCTGGCCGCCGGCAAGGATGACGAGAAGACCGGACTCAAGAGAGGAGAGTTCGTGGCCAGCATCCGTTACCTATCCGAGTGCTTCAACTGGAGCCACGGCAAAACCCAGCGTTTCATCGACCAGTTGCTCGAACACTCAATGATTTCGCGGGTGGTACGCGAAGCGGTACGGCAACCGGTACAGGAAGCGGGACACTTTATTGTCTGCAATTACGAGACTTACAACCAGACGCGGTACGGCGAGCGATACGGGAAGCGGTACGCCGAGCGATACAAAATAAAAGAAGTAGTAAAAGAAGGTTTTAAAGAAGTAGAAAAGAAAGACACACACATGCCGTCTGGCGACGGCGACCGCGTATCTTCCAAAATCCTTTTTGAAATCTACAAGCAACAAAACCAATCGCTGCCCGAGGTGAAGGCGCTTACAGCCGAAAGGCTGAAAAAGTGCCGGTCAAGGATTGACCAGGCCGTCCGCGACGGATGCCTTGAACAATACCTCGCAGATTTTTCGGAGGCAGTCAAGAAGGCTCAGCAGACCCCCTTCCTTCGCGGGGAGGGTGCGCGCGGATGGCGGGCGAGCTTCGACTGGTTTGTTGCGAATCACGTGAACGTCTACGCGGTGCTGGAGGGGAAATACGACGGTCCAGCGGCGGCGCCAACCAACTGAAACGGAGGGCACAATGCAATCAGTGGCACGAATTTTGACTGCGAGCCCGGCGGCACTTCGAGCCGAAGAACGAGCCGCGGAGATCTCATATATCGGCCCCGTCAATGAACGTGAATATGAATGTCCGCATTGCAGGGACAGCGGCTGGCGATGGATTGATCTGCCGGAAAGTGCCGGAATGAAGCAATGTGAGTGTGTGGCAGAGAAGGCACGGGCTCGCTATCTGGAACGCATTCCGGAACGGTTCAAGGACTGCTCTTTCGAATCTTTCAAGCCGCGTGATCCGAAGCAGCAACGTGCCCTTTCTCTGATGCGGAAAGATCCCAGCGGCAGCTGGTATCTCACCGGTGCCTATGGGAACGGCAAAACTCATCTGCTCTACGCCCAGTATCGGAAAATCGTGGTTTTCGGAAACGTGCGTTGTCACGTGCGCACGACCCGGGAACTCGTTGAGGAACTGCGACGCGCTGAATTCGACGAAGCTTTCGTGTCACCTGTGCTCGCCGCCGCATCCCGACGCGAAGCGTATCACTTGTTCTGGGACGACATTGACAAGTTGAAGCTGACAGACTTCAAAACCGAGGTCCTCTTCGATCTGGTCGACAGCCTCTACCGTCAGAAACACGGCCTGACCGTAACCGGAAATTACTCGATGCGTAACCTTGTCGAACACGAGCGCATGCATCCTGCCATCGTCCGCCGCCTTGACGACATGTGCAGAGTCATTGAGGTTTGAGATGATGGGGTACGACATGCGACCGGGAGATCACGTAATCTGGCTCCGTTCACCAGGACGGTCTTTTGTTACTGGCTGGAGAGTAGCTCAAATCCCGGCAATCGTGGTCCGAGTCTGCCCTCGCCGAATAAAGATCAGCGTTCTATTGGGTGCACAAGAGAAAACAGTGAATGTGGATCCCGATAATTTGATTGGCTGCCAGGAAATCAATAATCAGCAAAATTGAAGTGGAATGATGCTCGCTGTTTTTGGTTTGCACGTTACATGGTCAGTTGATTCGCTACTTCCCACAAGGGCTTTTCTGTCAACTGAGCAGGTATCCGCCCCAAGTGGTGCTTCCGCCGTCGACTGTTGGCAGGGCGACCGTAACTCCCACACATGATATAGTTTGAAACTCAATTCCATGCAATCAGTTCCATCATTGACACGGTTCAAAAACAATGAAGAGTCTCAGCTGCCCAAACAGGGAATGTCCACTGGCGGGAAAAGCCGTTTTCGGAAACATCATCGGCCACGGATTCTACAAAACCAAGTGGGGGCATCGTCGTCGATATCGTTGCGGCACTTGCGGCAAAACCTTCTGCTCCAATTCCGGAACACCCTACCATCGAATCCAACACCGACGCACAACTTTCGATGATGTTTTCAATCTCAGCGTTGAGGGACTGAACAAGTCCGCGATTGCTCGGTTAAAGCGAATTGCTTGGAATACCGTCGATCGCTGGCTCGAAAAAGCAGCCGCCTCTTGTCACAGGCCGGATTGGTCTCCAAACGACTCAGCTTCAGGGAGGTATTCATGGCTGATCAGCGGCGAATTCTTTTTGTGATCATTTTTATTTACGTAAAGGCAGTTTTAAGTAGAGTCAGAGAACAGAAAATGGCAGCGTAACAACCGTAGATGACGGAAGGACCCAAAAACCATCAACTACCATGCTCATGCTCAATATGCGGTGAAAATGTATTGAATCCGGTGATCGGCACGATACACTTTGCGAATAAGGCGCGCCCAGTCTCGGCGGCAGGTTTAGGCGCCGCCGTGGTCCTCGGGACTTGTTGCTATAGTCCCCATAATACCGGACGAGCTGGAGTCCTTTGGCAGGAGACAGTTCTGCTCTTGGGCCACAGATTGCGGCGGTGCAAACAGGTCTTAAACCAGGTACGATGCCAGACGGATTTTCCCTCTCCACTGGAAGGGGTACACGAACGATTCTCAAAGACGGGAAAAACATGACCATCAAGTGCAGAGGCATATACACTCAGGATCGAATGCGTCAATTATTCCTTCGTGTTTGTCGAAAAACAGGCCCTATCACTCCCTGGCGCGGCCCAAGGCCGCAACCAAGTAGTCGAGATTCTTGGAGGCCGCGCGCTATCAGCTTTCAGCTCTCAGCGTTTAGCCTCGGAACATACACAGTCCGCATGTAAGATAATGCCGATTTCGATCAATTGGTGAGATCGGATCTCTGAAGGTTACCTATCACACCTTATCAGCATTCCTACGGGATCAAACAGGGAGAGGCCCCTGAGGAACCTGGAACCAAGGAGGCAGCTAATCCTTCCTATGCCTTCATGGAAATCGCTGCATGAAAATCAAGTGCAACGGTAATTGGTGCCTCCAGAATTTTTTGCGGAAGACAACCAAGAAAGTGTTTTGCTAGCGGTTGTCGACGATCAGCTTTTTCGCGCTGGTCTTACACACTAGGCTTCCCGCCGGCAGCACTTCCACATCAATTGCATCGAGGCTGCCTTCTTGAAAGCATTGGCGAATGGCGTCGACTGACAGCAGTACCCTTCGGACGTCTTCTTCCTCCAGGCGTCCGTCCGGCGCTTTTTCAGCACGAATGCAAAGCCTTTCCCCGGAAGCATCCCGGAGAAGCTTGGCGCGCCAGTCCAAAACTGCCGTCAAGCCAAAAAGTGCCTCGTCCAGAAGCGCTGAGCTTATGATTTGGTTGCCGATTTTGGCAAGATCCTCGCGTCGGCGGGCGACAGTGCCGAACTTGAGCAAACTTCCGGCGCCGCACATGCAGGGCCGCCCGACTATCCCAGCAATGTCGTGAGTCCTGTACCTAAGAAGCGGCATCGCCTCGCGTGTCAGCGTAGTAAAGACCAGCTCCCCTTCTTGGCCCAAGGGCAGAACCCTGCCGGTTTCCGGATCGATGACCTCCAGAAAAAGATCCGCTTCATTGAAGTGATAGCCATCGCCGCCGCTGCATTCCACGGCTACCCCGAGCCCCATCTCTGTCAGCCCGTAGTGGGTAACTATCTCGGCCTGCCAGATCCGCCTCATATTCCTCCTCATAGTTGAAGACAGATACTCTGAACTGAGGAACACGGTATGCACTCCGAGCCCGGAAAGGTCAAACTGTCTCTGCGCTTCAAGGGTTAACCGATAGACGTTTGATGTGTAACCGAACAACACCTTGGGATGGTGCCGCTTTATGGAGTCTATCTGCACGTCTGTTGCTGCCGTTCCGGTGACGATGGACACGCCGCCCATTTTTCTGACTCCCTTGGATAGAAGATCGGCCTGGCTGTTGGCCGGCCCAGCCGGCAGCATGATCTGAACGGCGTCTCCAGCCGAGGCCACCGTGCGCATGCCAGCCGCCATAAAGTCCGTTATTCGCTCCAAATCTCCTTCCGTGAAGAAGACTCGTTTCTTTGGGCCGGTGGTGCCTGAGGAAAAAAAGGTGATGGCCCGCGCGATAAGCGCTTGGGATACGCAGGCAAAAGCGTAAGGATCTCGCGCCATTTCGCTTGGCTCAGTGAACGGAAACAAGGTCAGGTCCGTTGGCGATTTCAGATCCTCGGGCCTAATGCGCTGCGAATCAAAGGCAGTACGATAAAATGAACTGCGGGTGTAGGCATAGGTGAGAGCACTTTTAAGCCGCAGGAGCTGGTAACGTTCGATATCCTCCCTGTTCAGCCGCCTGACCCTGCTGGTGAGCAGATGCGCCTGCGCTGAATCCGAATCTTGGGCTTCTTCGATCTTACCGGCTAGGTAGACTTCAAGTTGAGCGCATTCCATTTCTGCTCCTGCAGCAAGCGCGAACTCTCCATCTCTTCCCAGCTGTAAAGCAACACTCGCCGCCGGGCTGTCAGGCTACCTGAGCAAAGAAGCCCCTTCGATCCAAACAGACTTTTGCTTAGCCAACTTTCAGAATAGGATCCAACCTTAAGGGGCAAAGTCCTGTGCTTATGCCCTTCCCCCAGCATCGAAATCTCACTTGGGCTCCACCAGCTCTTCGCCGTCGCACAGCTGCTGGGAAACTTGTTCCATGAGATAAGCGACACCGCATTTAGGACACCTAAATCCCTGTACGTATTGTGTAGCGTCAAGGTAACTTGCTGCTACCTTGACTTCCTCCATTTCTACTTTGTCCTTGTAGCAGCTCCACTTTTCCACCGCCTAACCCTCAATAATTTTCGACCGGTGCATGTACACAGTATGAATCGTGTAAACTGGGGGAGTATAGGAATATTTTGCGTAGAATGTCGCATAGTCGGTGGTTTTTTTGGCCAGATATAGGTCCGTACCCGGTTGATAGAGCTTTGTCCCGCTCGTCTCTGCCTCTTCGATGACCGGCCTGATGTCTTCCTCCAGGATGCGACGCTGCGACATCGCGATCTGCGCTTGCTTGCTGATTTGGATCTCAATAGCCAAGATTTAATCCCCCCAAAAAGGTCAAGCAGTTCCCAATACTATAGTCCGTGGTTCTGATGTATGTCAACATATGCGACGCGCACGCAACGGGCCGGTAATCTGCAGCTAGCAGAATGAGCCCGTTGCCCGCGATGTTTTTTTGAGCGCAAAGACTGATTGCCTGATCCGGGATAGGAAATTGGGGTGCCATTGTGGTTCCAAGTTTTCCCGAATAGTCGTAGAATAAGGCTTTACTTCATCAGAGAACGGAGGTAGCAATGAGCTCCGCCAAAAAAAACCAAAGATGCACGACGCGCAGGGATTTCGTGAGGAATGTAGCCGCAGGTGCGGCTGGAGTAACTGTCGCAGGCGCATTGGGCAGTAGCACAGCTGTCGCTGCTCCGACTCTGAAGGCAAAAGCGGAGGTCGTCTATGCCGCGGCCAAGGACGCGTTAAAAATCGATGTTTTTGCGCAGGTTTTGCCCCGCAAGTATCTGGCGGCTTATGCAAAGAAAAATAATGCCATCGCCCATGTCGAGGCTAGAAGCAGGGCGATTTCCGACATCGATTACCGAATGAGGCTCATGGACAGATTCCCTGACGTGTTACAGGTCCTGACGATTGCCAGCCCACCTCAGGACATTTATGTCACGCCGAACCAGGCGGCTGAATTAGCCGCACTAGCCAATGACGAGCTAGCCGAATTGCTGGCAAAATATCCGCATAAATTCGCTGCCGCCGTGGCATGCCTGCCCACGAACAACATGGACGCCGCCTTACAGGAGGCAGACCGCACAATTACCCAGCTAGGATTTAAGGGGGTGCAAATATGCACTCGCGTAGCGGGAGGGTCATTGGACCAGCTGCAATTCAAACCGTTATGGAAGAAAATGACAGGATATGACCTTCCGATCTGGCTTCATCCTAGTGTCTATGACGGCCTCGACCAGGAGGAAGGAATTCTCACCTGGGCAATTGAAACTTCCGTTGCCACGTACCGCCTGGTGAAGGCGGGTATTTTCAACGATTATCCTAACATCAAGTTCATAACCCGCCACTGTGCTGCGATACTGCCCTACTTCGAGAAACAGTTGAAGGGGACGACTGGCGGGCATGAAAGCGGAACAAAGCCCCTCCTTTGCACGCTGGAGGAGCATTTCCGCAGGTTCTATAACGACACTGCCTGTCATGGGAATTCGGATGAACTGATGCGTAGATATGACTTCTTCGGCGCGGATCGAATGCTTTTTGGAACGGGCGATCCCTTGAGTCCGATGAATGAACAAATGATATCCTCGGTTGCGCAAATGAGTATTCCCGAGACTGAGAAAATGAAGATATTCACTCGGAACGCCGTAAGCATGCTGAGGTTGCCGTTAGAGAACCAGCTGTGTACGTAGCGGCTGGATTTTAGTACGTTCAAGATTATTCAAAGCCCGGCGATTTTGTAGGCTATTTGCCAGTCCCAATATACACGTTGAAGCGAGAATGCTCATGGGGGCGCTGCAATCTCAATAAATACTGATCCCTAAATGAGCGAGGTTTTTTCTCGACTGACCAGCTTCTATCTTGGGTTATCCGCCAACATCTCCACACCTCTGATCATGGTCGAGGAACCACCCCTCCCTGCTTCGTCTCTGCCGGTGAGTTGCGTTTGTCTCGTTATCTCCTCTCGGTTATGTTTCTGAAGTTCTGCAAAAGGGGGTAAGGGTCAAAGACATGGGCGTTGCCGAAGTGATGGTTATTCTGTCCAGAGTGTTCTTGCAGAGTGATTCACTAATGCCAGCCGTATAGACTAATCGGTCCTGACGGATCTGTAATCCACTCTTGCATCGCGCCGTCATAGACCTTTACGTCTTTGTAACCCAGCAATTCAGTCATTATATAAGACCAAACCGTAGCGTAAGCCCCGACCCCGCAGTAGAGGATGTATTCCTCTGACTTGTTCGAGCCCATAACTGCAGTTGCCATGCTTTCCAGTTCGCTCTGGTTTCTCAGAATTCCTTCTTTGGTAAATATCCATGGAGTTGGCAGATTGACCGCACTTTTGATATGACCTGGCTTTTGAGCCCACGATTCTGTCTCGATACCGAAGTAAACCTCGGGGGGCCTAGTATCCACAATAATGGACTTCCCAATTTTGCTTAGAACGTACTTTCTTGTCACTTCCGCTGAGCCATTCACTTTGCCTTTGTACTCTGCTGGTTGTGGCATAGATTGTTCTTCAGTCACAGCTTTTTTTTCCTTGAGCCATTTCGAAAACCCGCCATCGAGTACAGCTACGTTCTTAACTCCGGAGATGAGAATGGTCCACGCGACCCTGACGGTATCGGCTCGATCGAAATCGCCTGTTCCACTGCCAACGGCCACAACTTTTGAGTCTTCCCTAATTCCTAACGAACTCAGCAGTTCCAGCAGGTCACGATCGCTCGGAAGTTCACGCAGAAGCCCGTTTTTGTTGACAGCCCATGAACTCGTGTTGGAATTTACGGAGCCGGGGATATGCCTCCTGTTGTAATCCGCAGCGTTCCTGACATCGAAGATCAACAAGCCAGGGGAGTTCAAATTTTGCTCAAGCCAGTCAGTTGAAACAAAGGGAGCGATTTCCCTTGCCGAGGAGACAAACGGAGTCACAAAATATATAAGAACAAACAGATACAGAAACCTGAGGCTAATCATGAAACTCCCTCTTTCCCTGTCGAATCAATTTGGGACCAGATTACGTCCAGTACCAGTCATGCCGCAGACCCAGAGACCCTAATCTCACAAAACATTTCTACACCCGAACACAACTCATGGATAGAGCTTTTCTCAAAATCCATTAATCTTCACGGGCAAAATCCCTCCCCAAAACAGTGATTTAAAAACCGCTTGACTAGCTCTCGACCGTTATGCCCGGGGCGTCTTGGCCGTCTCGCGTTCTTTTGTTTCTACGATGCAGACGCCAATTTGGCAACGGCGCGGTTGGCTTGAGCTCCAGGCCTGCGGAACTGAATGCCTATTCCGTTGACTCCTCTGAACAGCCATCTCGGAACATCTATGGAGATTGCCGCCTTGACCCCGGCCTGATCCTCGAATTCCCGTTCTTCCCGCTCGCTTTGTCTGATTTTTCTATTTTCGCACTCATTTTTCAGATTGACTTTTGAATCTGTCTAGATGTATTTATACATCTATATAGGTGCGCATAAATAATTCGACATCAAATTCAAAAAAAGGGACAAAGTAGACCTGCGATCTCTTGCGGATAATGTTGAATATGATCGAATCTGTCGAAGAGGCAGCTGCAAAGATCCTCCGGTCTCTCAAAGAACCGATTGTGCGTGACGTGCTTGCGCGTATAGTTCCAGACCCGTTCCGTCGCATTCAGTTCCGGCCAATAGGGGGGAAGTTGGAAGACCTCGACGTATCGGCGGTTCGCAGCAAACCAGTTATAGGTTTCCTCCTTTTTGTGATACGACGCATTGTCTTGCACCAAGTAGATCCGGTGGCGCCGGCGGTAAAAGGCGGGTACCAGGACTTGCTCCAGGAAAGCTAAATAAGTTTCCCACTGAAAATAATCTTGCTGGTGCAGATAAATAAAGCTGGCGTTGTCCAGGCGGACGGCGCCGAAGATCTTTTGCGTATTGCGCTCTCCCCGCGTAGGAATCTGCGGCTGGCTGCCCCGTTTGGCCCACGTGGCATGCAGCGTTGGCATCTGCCGAAATGAAGCCTCGTCTTCGAAAACGATCACCGCCCCTTCACTTTGGGCGTTTTTTTTAGATTCGGGTACGTGTAGCGCACCCATTTATGCTTTTGCTTCAAATCAGCCTGTACCAGCCGCGTCGTGGGACGTTGCACTGAGTACCCCAAGTCCCGGAGTAGTTTGCGTACATGCCCTGGGTGATATTGCCGGCCGAATTCCTCTTCGATGACTTGGCAGACCAGCGGGCTGGTCCAGATCCCGGTTTCCAAACCATATGCTACGGGTCCGCTATCAAGAATGTCGCACAGTTTCTCTCGCTCTTTCGGGCTCAGGCCGCTGGGCCGACCGCTTCGCTGCCCTTCCCACAATCCCTCGGAGCGATGACGATTCCAGTGATCGATCCACAGCGGAACGATACTGCGATGCACCTTTAGTGTATCGGCTATTATCCCTGTCGTGTGTCCTGCCAGGCTCATCAGAATGCCCTGGATGCGGAGAACTACTCGCGGCACTTTATCCTTCTGTGCTTGGAGCCGAAGTTTAAGCAACTTAGAGATGGTGCTTTTGTTTCCTTGGGCGAATATTGGGCGCATATCGACATTATTGCCTATTGCGGCGATAATGTCGAATTATTTATGCGCACCTATATAGCACTCAAAATCGGTTTGACATTGATCTTTTGGAACGCTTCAGTGCTGAATTGGGCAATTGCAGAGACGAATGAACCAGCCCAGGTTTTTAGGCCTGCGCTTGCTCAAATCGTCGGCAAGATACAAATCCCGATCCTTCTTCCTTCGAAATTGCCTTGGTTGGACGATCCGAAAGCAATTGAATTTGCTTGGGGCGAGATCAGGGATCACGGCTACTTCATCTCTCTCTATTATGACAAAGAGACAAACAATGCGACCTATGCTGCAGGGTTTGGGGCATCTACGAAAATCTACCGGGATCTTGATGAAAAAGGGGTTCGATTGGCAAACGGTATGGTCGCACATTTCAGCCCTGTCTCATGCGGCGGTTCTTGTGCCCCTGCTAATTTCAGAACTCCTGACATGCCCTTGAAAATCCTAGGAATTTGAGCAGTATTTCTGACATGGGTGCGGACCAAAAACTGTCCGCTTTTTTCATCTGGCGAAGATGTGAAAAGGTAGGCGTATCACTACAATCCACTCTGACGCCCTCTGTATAAAATCGTCAATACGCCAGCATCTTATCGTGGCTCAAGTGCGGACCAAAAACTGTCCGCTTTTTGCGTAAGCAGGTATGCTCGGATCGCCGCAAACCCACGCCAGATGTGGCTTATAGGTCAATCAGAGGTATTCCAAAAAGAACATAATTTGGCATGACTGTTTAGATTTTGGTGCGGACCGAAAACTGTCCGCTTTTTCAATATTTGGCCTGGATCCCATGGTCGGTCATGCTGATCGACCATGACAGCCCAACAGCGCAAACTTCTTGAGTTTTCGAGCCCGCCAAGCGGGACGGTTGTTCTCAATGATAGGGTCAGCATCCGGACCGAAGGATCCCGGCGAGCAGTATTCCTGCAAGGACTCGTTCTGATGCACTATGACGTGGCGGACCATGCAGCGCAGGAATGTGCGATGGTTACGTTGTTCGAGGCGGGATATGCGGATCAAAACGACATCGCCCGGGTATTCGGCTGCACGCCGCGAACCCTCCGACGATACCAGGAACGGATCGAGTCCGGCGGGATCGCAGCTCTTGGACGACCTCGCGGACGTCCCTTTCAGAATGGCCCTCCGCAAATGCAGGGGCGGGATCGGACGATCCTCCAGCTCAAAGAACGAGGCCTCAGCAATCGTTCGATTGCTGTAAAGCTGGGATTTTCCGAGAAGGCGATCCGGAAACGGTTGCGCCGCCTTGGATGGAAGTCTCAAACGGTAATCTGCCCGCCGTTTGAGACAATGAAGGACGATGTTATAGGACCGATAAAATCACCGTCAGGCCTAAATGAGCCTTCCGTGGTCGTGACAACCGCCAATGATAATAGTGCAAATGAGCATCTCCCAGTCAGCTTCGACCGTAACCCGCTCGACCGTTCCTTGGATCGGCTACTGGCCGCGATGGGAAAGCTTGAGGATGCCGCTCCCTTATTTGCGCGGACGGAGAACCTTCCCGGAGCCGGCGTTCTGCTCGCAATACCGTCCCTGGTCAATAGCGGCGTGCTAACCGCGGCACACAAGATCTACTCCTCCATCGGGCCGGCATTCTACGGATTGCGTACAACAATCGTCACCCTGGTACTGCTTGCATTGCTGCGTATCCCACGCCCGGAAACACTCAAGGAACATTCTCCCGGAGACCTCGGCCGCATTATCGGACTGGATCGAATGCTCGAGGTAAAAACCCTGAGACGCAAGTTCGCCCGTCTTGCCTCTATGAAAAAAAGCCGGGAATTTGGAATTGAACTGGCTCGTCGCCGCGTTGCCGAGCGGGGACGAACGCTAGGATTTCTCTATGTTGACGGGCACGTTCGCGCCTATCACGGTAAGCGCATGATTCCGAAAGCCTACGTGACCCGTAGACGAATCGCTGCCCCCGGCACCACCGATTACTGGATCAACGACCAGAAGGGAGATCCACTGTTCTTGGTCACCGCAGAAGCCAATGCGGCCATGACGCGCATACTTGTGCCGATCCTCGAGCAGGTCCGCAATCTTGTCGGTCCGCAACGGCGATTGACGGTCGTGTTCGACCGAGGCGGCTTTTCCCCACGGCTATTCCTGACCATTCTCGATATGGGATTTGACATCCTTACTTACCGCAAGGCTGGTTTCCACAAAATCTCCGAGAAGAGATTTATGCTTCGAAAGGCAAAATTCAACGGCCGCCGCCTGCAATACTTGCTTCATGATCAAGCGGTCCGGTTCCTGAAAGGCAAGCTCCGGCTCCGTCAAGTCACCAGACTAACGGAAACCGGCCATCAAACCGCGGTTCTGACGAGTCGCTGGAAATTACGTGATATCGTCGTGGCGTATCGCATGTTTGATCGATGGCGGCGGGAGAATTTCTTTAAGTACATGCGGCAGGAGTTCCTGATTGATGCCCTCGTAGATTACGAAGCTGAACCAGACGACCCGAACCGTTCCATTCCCAATCCGGCACGAAAAGTGGTTGATAAAGAACTCCGAAAGGCTCGCAGCCATCTCGCGAAACTGCAAGAGCGGTATGGTTCTGCAGCATTGGACTACCTCGAAGGACGCACCCCAACCATGCGTGCTTTTACCGCGGCCGAAAGGGAAATTCAGCGGGAGCTCTTCGAAGCGGCCGCCGAAATCGCCCGACTGGTCAAACGGCAGAAATCCATGCCGGCTCGAATTCTCCTGTCCGAATCCCCACAGGCTGAACAGGCAATGAAGCTGTCGGTTGAAAGGAAACATCTGAGCGATATCCTGAAGATGGTAGCCTATCAAATCGAGGGAAGCCTTGTGGAGATCTTGCGGCCTGTCTATCCGCGCACCGAGGACGAGGGACGCACTCTAATCCAGACTGCGCTCAGGAGCGCTGCCACGATCGAACCGACTGACAAGGAGCTTCGGGTGACATTAGCCCCCCTGAGTTCGCCTCACCGCTCGCGGGCAATCGCCGCAGTGTGCCAGGAGTTGAACAAGACATCGACAAGATTTCCAGGCACAAAGCTCCGGATCCAATTCGCTGTTGGCGAACCTGCGACCTGATCAAAAGGCGGACAATTTATTGCTGGACCATGTCAGGAGTTCTGAATTTATGGTGGGTACAAAATGGTATCGAGTATCAGATCCAGATCAAATTCAGCAGCGCCGAAAAGGAAGATGTTCAAAAAAGACTCTTGGTGGAGACCGCAAACTCCTGCGTTAGGGTTCGAATAAAGTGACCAGACAGCCCTGCCAAACGACGGATTCGATTGTTGAGCAATAACTTCCTCGAACGCATTATGAAAGCACGCCCCCGAGTAATGATCAGGGGTGGAATGCGAGGGAAAGCGGCTGTCACAAAACGACAGCCGTCGGAGCTCTGCCACAATCCCCGGGATTTTATAAGGCATAGCTCCGGTGTTCGAGCCATAAAAGAAAAAGCCTCTGACGTTTCGATTGTCAGAGGCCTCAGGTGCTTGGTCGACGCACCGTCGGCCTGGCTATCCCTTGTAAGGTTGCGTCCCCGCAGAGCCTGACTCCGTTTCACCAGGCGGGAACAATTATATCACGGAATAAGAAATATGAAAAAAAGACGCTCCAATAGTGATAAGGTCAATGTGGCTTCAAATTCCAAATCACCAAAGGAGCGTCCTATGAATGCACTCAAGTATATCGGGATGGATGTGCATAAGGCAATCACAGTTATTGTTGTTTTGAACAGCCAGGGTGAAAAATTGACTGAAGCTTTGGTCAAAACAACATCAGAGGCCATACTTGACTTTATGCATGGTCAGCGGGGCACATTGCATGTGGCTTTTGAAGAAGGGACCTATGCAGCCTGGCTGTACGATCTAATCCGACCCCACGTAGCCAATGTTGTGGTGTGCGATCCAAGGAAGATTGTTAACCGTGGAATTAAGAACGACAAAATTGATGCAAAACTACTGGCAGAACTTCTACGCACAAATAGTCTGACGCCAGTTTATCATGGAGAACATAGCACAACGGCTGTGAAGGAACTTGTCCGAAGCTATAACGGAATTGTTCAAGACGTAACCAGGATAAAAAATCGGCTAAAAGCGATATTTCGAGGCAGGGGAATCGACTGCAGCGGCGAAGGCGTTTACAAATCAGAGGAACGAGAAAGTTGGCTTGACAAGCTGGAGAATCAGGCGGTACGTGCGCGAGCCAAAAGGCTATTGGAACAACTTGCGTCTTTGGACACTTTACGAGATGAGGCAGAAAAGGAACTACTGGCCGAAGCACGCAAACATGCAGACACTAAAGTTCTTCGAAGCGCTCCGGGGATCGGTCCTTTGCGTGCAGCGGTGATTCTCGGAATTGCCGGCACTCCCCACCGCTTTCGCACCAGAAAACAATTCTGGACCTACTGCGGGTTGTCGGTGATCACCAAAGCAAGTTCGGAGTACGAGCTGATTAATGGAAACATTTCCAAATCCAAAAAACGACCTCTCGTTCGCGGCCTGAATCGCAACTACAACCGGGTGCTGAAATCAGTATTCAAAGGTGCCGCTAAAACCGCCGCGGTGGGTCAATGGAAATCTCGTTTCAGTGCCATGATCGAAAACGGCACTCCAGAATCATTAGCACGTCTGACTCTGGCCAGGAAGATCGCCGCTATCACATTAGCACTTTGGAAAAGAGGAGAACGCTACGATCCCAAAAAATTGACTATTTCGTCGCACGCGGCATAAAGCGTCTCGGGAATAGGTTGTAAGCAGCTGTGGCAAATCAAGATGATTTCCACACGAGACGCGAGGTCGGGGGTGAGCCTCAAGAAGTCCCGTAGCCGGCAAAAGCCAGGTTCCACTCGAATCCTAGGCCCCCTCGCATGACCGAATAAAGCAATAGGCTCGAGCCTCAGATAGGACCATGGTCGGCAAACTGCCGCAAGCGCTTTTAAAGTCTCGGAGGATCTGAAATGCCCCTGGTTGTGTTGCAACCATTCACGTGCAGCAAATGTCCGTCGTTCAATAGGGCTGAACTGCAGGATCAGCGGGGTACGATTACGAGCAGCGGCTGGATATCGCGGAATAAAAATTTTCCCTCGCGCCTGGAACGGAGAAATTTGTCCTTGACATCCGCTTTCATAGGACGGGACTTCGGGGCAATGACAACCTTGGGACGGTCAGCGCTGACATACCGGCCAGTGGTTGGGACTGCAGCAATGTTAAGGGCCGATCGGCGGGATCTGTCTGTCCGGCATCCATTTCTGGGCGTATCGTCCTGTTAAAGCAGCTTGAGTGTGGTGCAGGTTGCAGGATCCACGAGGTACCACTTTCCGCCGCTCTTTATATGGCGCGAGAGCATTTCTCGCGAACCGTCCGCAGGCCGCCAAAACATCAATCCTACGGCCACGTTTCCTTGGACGCTTGGTTGGCGGATCACCAATCCGGACACTCCCGAGGAAATAGCTTCGTGGTAGAATTGACCGGGGACGCCGCGGTACAGATTTAGGCATGTCTCTTCGCCAAAGGAAACCGAATGTATTTGCGAACAGGATCGGTCCCGATAACGTGCCGTGCTTTTGGAATATCCAGTTGCTCACGGCTTGCGGCGGTAGGGGAGGTACCGAGAGGCTGGCCGCCGACCCCTCCGGCGGTCGCCTATTCTTTACACCAACTCACTCATGGAGGACTTAGACGATGAAAACTCTACAATTGGCACTTCTGGCAGTATTTCTGGTAGCCGGCGTTTCTGTTGTCTCTTTGAATGCTGCAGATGACCCCTTAAACGGCACCTGGGCGGGCGATTGGGGACCGAGTGTGACTGACCGCAATCAGGTCACTGTTGAGCTGAAATGGGATGGAAAGAACCTAACCGGAACCGTTAATCCCGGTGCGAATGCAGTCGAGCTCAAAAAAGCCACCTTTGATCCCAAAACAGATGCCATTCACTTTGAGGCTGATGCAACAAACCGCAGAGGAAATCAGATCCACTACGTGATCGACGGGAAGGTTGAGGGCGGCACGATGACGGGCACTTGGAAACACGATAATCGAAACGGCGATTTTAAGATTACGAAGAAGTAGCGGCGGCTTGGAAGGTCTCCGGATGTATTACGGTTCTGCCTCAAAGGCACCGGCCAGGATTTGATCTACAGCCTTGCGCCGGTGCCGAATTCCCGCTCGCACTATGACGCAGGTCCGCCGGCTGCCAGGAATCATCGCGGGCATAGTTTCCCAGATCGGGACTTGAACGTAGCCGCTGCGCGGCGGACGCTTCGCGTCTTTACACGAACATGGAGGTGAAGAATGACGATATCGTGAGTCATACAAGGAGAAAACCATGACTCATTTAAGAACAATTACGATCGAGGAACTCGTGCGACGGAACTATTCGGACGCCACGCGTGAATGCTACATCCGAGGCATCGAAGATTTTGCATTATATTTCAACTGCCCTCCAGACAAATTAGGCCTGGAACACATCCGGCACTACCAAGCACACCTGTTCACTGACAAGAAACTATCTCCTAACACGGTCAACCAGCGCCTTGCTGCCCTGCGTTTCTTCTTCGTAAAGACCCTGCATCGGCCATGGAACACGGCAGAAACTCCTTATCCAAAAAGAGTGATCAGTTTGCCGCACATATTGAGCCCTGAAGAAGTCGGTCTTCTGATCGAATCCGCTGATCTCCCGTTTCACCGTGTAATACTGATGACGTTGTATGCCACCGGAGTGCGGCGTGCTGAGCTGGCAAATATGCGAATTAGCGACATTGACAGCAAAAGAATGGTCATTAGAGTCCGCGGCAAAGGACTGAAAGATCGCGAGGTGATGCTCAGCCAGGTGTTGTACGAAGCGCTGCGCGAACATTGGAAACAACACCGACCAAAAGAGTGGCTGTTTCCGGGAGGAAGACATCATACATCCTCAACCCCGATCACGACTAAAGTCCCATGGCAGGCGTGTCTGCGAGCCGCGAAACGATGCGGGCTTGTAAAGAAGGTCCACCCGCATGTTTTACGGCACTATCTACCCTTCCTGACTATGTCTCGTTCTGCCGCGCCGACCTCGTTTTTGCTGGAATCCGCCTGATGCTATAGCGACATAGTATTGACTCCTTGTCATCCCCATGCAGGGGGGAAAGGAGTCCACCATGAGATTTGTCATAAATGACCAACTGGTTCTGTCGCGGGCACCGGATGGTCCGCTTGCGCCATACATCGGCGCGTTTGCAAAATCGCAAAGCGCACAGGGATATGCTCCATATTCGATTTACCGGCAAGTTCTGCTCGCTGCGTGCTTCAGCCACTGGCTAAACAAAACAGGAGTTCCGCTGCGCCACATTAGTTCCGATCATCCCTCGCGGTATCTGCGCTATCGTGCTCGGCGGTTACGGCCTATCGCAGGCGATAGCGGCGCACTCAGGCACCTCATTGATTTTCTGCGCCGTGAAGGCGTGATTCCCGCCGAGGAGATATCGCCCCGCCCATTGACCCCGGCGGAGCAGTGCGCGCAAGCGTACGAGCAGTACTTGCACGGAGTGCGCGCCCTGGCCAAACCAACCATCATCAACTACGTGCCGTTTATTCGTGGGTTTCTCACGAATCGTTTCGGTAACGGGCCTGTGATGCTCTCACGACTGAGCGCCGGCGATGTCGTGAGATTCGTCCAGCACCAAGCGTCTCATCTGCATTTGAAGCGCGCGAAGCTTCTCACCAGCGCGTTGCGTTCCTTCCTGCGTTACACGCGCTATTGCGGGGAAGTGACGCTGGATTTGGCTGCTGCCGTTCCCATCGTAGCCAACTGGTCGATGCCATCGATTCCCCGGGCGATTGGGATGGACCAGGTGCGTCAGCTACTGTCCAGCATCAATCGACGCACCGCGATCGGACGTCGCGATTACGCCATATTGCTCCTGCTCGCACGACTGGGATTGCGTTCAGGTGAAGTAGCCTTTCTCGACCTGGACGATATTGATTGGGACGCCGGCCAAGTAAGCATTCGAGGGAAAGGTGGCCAACGGACCGCACTTCCTCTTCCAGTGGATGTCGGCGAGGCAATTGCGGGGTACCTGCGCCACGGACGCCCGCATAGCAACAGTCGCCGCATGTTCTTGCGCGGCAAAGCTCCCATGCGCGGATTTCTGAGCCAGTGTGCTATTAGTTCGATCGTTCGTCATGCGCTCCGGCGCGCCGGCATTCAGGCCCCGACGACGGGCGCTCATCAGTTTCGCCACGCCCTGGCAACCCAGATGTTGCGCCACGGTGCATCGCTGACGGAAATCGGCGAAGTGCTTAGGCATCGCAGTCCCCAGACCACGATGATCTATACCAAAGTGGACCTCAAGGCGTTACGGACACTCGCATTGCCGTGGCCGGGAGGTGCGCGATGACCACGCTGCGGCAAGCCGTGCAGGAATATGTGCGCATGCGGCGAGATCTTGGTTTCAAGCTGCATGAGGCCGACAAGGGATTGCTTGATTTCGTCATGTTCATGGAGCAGCACCGCGCTTCTTACATCACCCAGGCGCTGGCGCTTTCCTGGGCTCAACAGCCGTTGAACGTTCAACCGTCACACTGGGCTCGTCGACTGAGCTTCGTAAGAGGATTTGCGCATTATTACAGCGCGATCGATCCACGAACGCAGATCCCGGCGCAGGGCCTATTGCCCTTCCAGCCGAAGCGGGCGCGACCCTATCTGTACTCCGATGCCGAGATTCGTGGCCTGCTGCGCGCGGCGCTCAACATGCAATGCTGCTATGAACGCAGCAAGTTGCGCCCTTGGGTCTACTACTGTCTGTTCGGGCTCCTCAGTGTTTCGGGCCTGCGCCTCGGCGAAGCGCGGAACCTCGAGATACGAGATGTCGATCTCCAGGCAGCGGTGTTGACCATCCGCGGCGCCAAGTTTGGTAAAAGCCGTCTGGTGCCTTTGCATGCGTCGACCTGCGAAGTGCTCGCAGACTACATCGGCAGACGCAAACGCCATTGGGCGCAGCGGCCGGTGTCCTCCTACTTGTTCGTCTCAAGCTGGGGCAATCGGTTGGATAGCGGAGACATTCATCGAACGTTTTATGCGCTGTCCCGGCAGATCGGTCTGCGCGGCCCATCCGACAGTCATGGCCCTCGTCTGCACGACTTCAGGCATCGATTCGCGACCCGCACACTCGTGCACTGGTATCGATCCAATCAGGACCCCGAGCGAAAACTACCTCTCTTGTCCGCTTTCCTCGGCCATGTGCACGTGGCTGATACGCAGTGGTATTTGAGCGGCACACCGGAGCTGATGCGCGAGGCGATGCGTCGGCTCGAGCACCGTTGGGAGGATCATCAGCCATGACGACCAGCACTAACCTCGCTCCGCTGTTGGAACGCTTCTTCACACAGCGCCTGATGCAGCAGCGCCAGGCGAGCCCCCACACCATCAGCTCCTACCGCGATACCTTCCGCCAGTTTCTGAAGTTCGCCCAGCAGCGGATACACAAACCACCATCGCGTCTAAACTTCGAGGAGATCGAGGCCCCTTTAATTGTGATGTTTCTTGATGACATCGAGAAACATCACGGCTTGAGCATTCGCAGCCGGAATCTACGGCTCACCGCGCTTCATTCCTTCTTTCGGTATGCAGCGTTTGAGGCACCAGCTCACTCTGCACAGATCCAGCGGGTGCTCGCCATTCCCAGTAAACGTTTTACGCGCACCTTGGTCCAGTTCCTCACACGTGCGGAAGTCGATGCCTTGCTGGCCGCTCCGGATCTGCGCACCTGGTCTGGCCGGCGCGATCACGCCTTTCTTCTGGTTGCCGTACAGACGGGTCTGCGCCTGTCGGAGATGACCGGCCTCACACGCGAAGATCTTATCCTTGGCGCAGGGGCCCACGTACGCGTAATCGGCAAGGGCCGCAAAGAACGGTGCACACCTATTGCCCGATCCACGCTCGCCATATTGAAGGCCTGGCTCCGTGAGCCGCAACGCGGTGCAGGTAACGTGCTGTTTCCCAGCGCAATGGGAAAACGCCTCAGCGTCCATGGCGTGCAGTACCTGCTGAAAAAACACCGTATGATGGCCTCCAGGAAGTGCCCGTCGTTGAAGAACAAACGCGTCACCGTTCACCGTTTGAGACACTATGCCGGGTTCCGGACTATGCCGGGTAAAGCGAGACCGATGATTCGAAAACCCGCTTTGATAAAGACTCCGGTCCTTCGTGTCCCTGACCATCATCCGGCATAGTCCCGCATAGTGTTATTGAAGTTCACAAGGCTTTGAGAAATTCCAGCAATGAGTCTTTGGCCCGAAAACGTCGTTGATTACTGCTGGCAGGCGTCGTCTTAGCCAGGGCCTTTTCCTTGAGAGCCAGATCTGCGTTTATATAAATTTGGGTGGTTTCGATAGATTCATGTCCCAGCCAGAGGGCAATGACTGAACGATCCACACCAGACTGAAGCAATTCCATTGCGGCGGCGTGTCTAAGCACATGCGGGGTCACCCGCTTTTTCCGCAATGAGGGACAGTCCCGGGCCGCGACTGCCACGTGTTTTGCCAACAAATCCTGCACGGCGTCGGCACTCAGCCGACCGCCGCGTGCACTGGGAAACAGCCACTCGGCAGCACCTTTGGCCGATTCATATAACCAAGCTTTCAAGGCTGCTACTGTGTGCTTGGTCAACGGAGTGCAGCGCTCTTTTCGGCCTTTGCCCGAACAGCGAACGTGGGCTCCTGTTGCCAAATGCACGTCTTGAGTTTGCAGTCCTGTCAGCTCGGACAAGCGCAACCCGGTCTGAACCGCCACAAGCAGTAGTGCGTGATCGCGACGACCGAGCCAGGTTCGTTGATCTGGGGCCGCCAGGAGCGCGTCAATCTCGGGCCGGTTCAGAAACTGAACCAAAGTTCGGGAGTATCTCTTGCCGGGAATTGCCAGGATACGCTGGATCTGCTGTGCGTGAGCAGGTTCCTCGTAGGCCGTATAGTTAAAGAAAGAGCGAATAGCGGTCAAACGAAGATTTCGACTGCGCGCAGTGATCTTGCGACTGTTCTCCATGTCATTGAGGAACGCGCTAACCATTGGGGCATCGATGTCCTCAAGTGCGAAACGGGATGGCGGCTTGTGCAGACTCCGCTGCGCGAACTGAAGAAGCAGCCGGAATGTATCGCGATAGGAACTGATGGTATGAGGGCTCACCTGGCGCTGACGGATCAGGCGCTCACTGAAAAAGCTTTCCAGCAATGCAGAGAAGGTGGCGGTCTTCATGATTGCCCCTCCCAGTGCTTTTCCAGGCGCTTCACCGCCATTCCCATTAGTTCGGGGCAAGCGGTGAGATACCAGTACGTATCGCTGACGTGAACATGACCGAGGTAAGTCGACAATACGGGTAGGCGTCGCTCGACATCTTGTCCCCAGCGGTACCACTGCACCAGGGTTCGGACAGCCAGTCGATGACGGAAGTCGTGCAAGCGTGGTCCGTGACTGGCGGTCGGGCCACGCAGCCCGATTTCGCGTGACAGGGCGTAAAAGGTACGCCGTACTTCGCCTCCATCAAGGCGATTGCCACGTTTAGAGACAAAGAAAAAGGAGAGTTCTCGAGCAAAAGTACGGTCACGATACTTCACGTACTCAGAGAGAACCTTTTGTGTCGTGGCATGAATCGGCACCAATCGGGACTTGCCGAACTTCGCTCCACGGACGGTCAGAACGCCGGTTACCAAATCGACATCCACCGATCGCAGGTTCAACGCCTCGCTGATTCTCAGGCCAGCGACGCATAACAATCCGAACAAACAGTAGTAGGTCAGACCGCGCAAACCACCTAACCGACGTGCGGATTGCAGGAGTTGCTGAACTTCTTCGTCGCTATACAAGTACGGTCGTGCTCGCTTGGGGCGATGCGGCAGTAAGCCCCATGGCGGAATTTGAGTTCGAGGGTCGGTGGCACTCCAGTGACGAGCAAAACAACGGACGGTGGTCAATCGCTGGGCCCACTCGGTAGGTTGCACCCCTCTGTTGCTTTGTGCCCATTGAAGGGCCAGCGGGATCGTGATAACCGATGAACCTTGCTGGTGCAAGAAGTTGATAAACTGCGGCAATAGAACTCTCGCCTTCCTCATCTTGTATCCTAAGGCGCGGCGCATCTCAATGTAGTCCTTGACCGCTTTGCGGAGGCTGTTCATCGCCCACCTCCTGGCCATGGCATTGCTACAGTACGCAGCGAAGCCAGATCGACTTTCGCATAGATTCTGGTTGTATCCGGGTTTTGGTGCCGCAGGAGTTCTCCGATCTCGCTCAAAGAGGCTCCTCGGTTCAGCATGCCTGTAGCCAGCGCGTGACGAAACTGGTGCGCACCTTTTCGCGGTGAATCAATTCCGGCTCGGGCAAGAGCGCGTTTGACGACATCGCGCACCGCCATACTCGTGAACCCGACCATCGGTGCTCTGGCCCGGAGAAATACTCGCCGGTTGCCGGATAGTCGCGGCCGGCCGTCCTTCAGGTAGGCAGCGATTGCGTTGCCTACATCTGCAGGAAGAGGTAACGGAGACGAGGAGCCCCCTTTGCCCACAACCGAGAATAACCCGTTCTTCCAATCAATGTCCTCCAAACCGAGACCGGCAACTTCTCCGCTTCGCAGGCCAAGGCGGGCGAGTAACAACAGGATTGCGTAGTCGCGGCGGCCTACGGCTGTTTGTCTGTTGCAGTGTTCCAAAACCAGCTTTACATGTGCCGGGGGAAGAGCTCGCGGTAGCGTGGATAAGGACCAACTCGCCACTGCGGGGACACAGGCGGCCAGATCAAGGGTGATGTCGCCACGATAACGGGCAAATCGCAGGAAAGAGCGAAGCGCGGTGGTCATCAGCTGAACGCGTTTGCTGTGTATTTGTCGGGCATGACACCGTACAAATCCAATGATGTCTGTGGTACGCAGGCGAGAGAGTTTGGCCGGACCTTTCCCAAACCGAACGGTCAGAAACTTCTGAATAAAGGGCCGATAATTGATCCGTGTTGCCAGAGAGAGCACTCGCTCCCTCTGCAAATAAATATCGTACTCTTCCACCAGACGCTCGCTCGGCGTTGTTGGCGCCTGGGCCGGTCCCTGCACGATCACGTCTTGCTCGCGAAGCAACTTCAACACGCGCATTATGGTCGCTGGATCACCTAGACCAAGGCGATGGCCGCATCGATTGCGATAGCGTAAAAAATCGACTGGGTGCTGATCTACCAGCTTATTGGCAGCTATGTGCTTGCGACTCAGCCATCGGCTAAACGCACCAACGAGCCGGATCTTCACGCAGCTTGAGTGTCTTGCATACCCCTCCGAAAGCAGCTGTGCAGCATAGGAGCCGATATACGGTCCGAGGGGGCCTTCCTCTACCCGGGCAGATATTCTGAGGTCTTCCAACAGTTGGTTCATACGATCTTCTCCTTTGGGTTAGCATCCAGGAAAGATCGCACAAACCTAGAAATCGAGGCGTAAAACTATGCCGGATGAAATTACATCAACCAGAGGTTTGATACGGCAAAGATCGCTTTACCCGGCATAGTCCGGAACCCGGCATAGTGTCTCCTATGCCGGTACCGGCATAGGAGACACACAATGGCCATGGACCTTCTACAGGCGGGCGTCGATCGTTCCGTGATTGCATTGTGGTTGGGCCATGAGTCAGTTGAGACGACCCAGATCTATCTGGAGGCGACGTTGGCGATGAAGGAGCAAGCTCTCGCCAAAACAGCACCGCCCAATGGCAAGGCAACCCGTTATCAACCAGGTGATCAGCTATTGGGCTTCCTTAACAGCCTGTAGGATCGAAAAGACTATGTCGAGTAACACGCTCACCGCAGTGGTGCCATGACTTGGAATCTTCGGGTTGAGATCGATTGCAGTAGGTGCTACTCGACATAGTCAGGAAGGGTAGATAGTGGCGGAACATGTCCGGCCGATCTCAATAGACTGACGGACGAATTCTGGATACTGGGGAGGAAAAGGACCGGATTAACCATTTGGTTCCTCGGCCATGCACGGACGGCTGTGCACACGATCAGGCTGCTCCCGAACGGCTTCCGTGATGAATCGACCGAGGTCATGCAGCTTCGCGGAAATAGTAACGCAGCAGTCCACCGAGCCGTTGCCGGCACACGACCTCACCGGCCCTCTCGCCGACTTCCCTCCCAGGAATCAGCAGCCGGTTGCCCACCCCCTGATGGTTGCGCTCCGTAAGAAAATGATCCACATAGCTTACTGTGGCGGCATGGAGCGATTTCTCTCCGAAGAAGATCATGCGCTCCAGGCACTCCTCCTTCAGGCTTCGCATGAACCGCTCAATGTGCGCACTGGAAAAAGCCATCAACTGCGAAGTATTCGACAGAACCGCAACGATTTTTCACAGTAACGCATCCCTTCCATCCTCTTCATAACCGCCGGTTCGAGCTGGTTGCTTGTAGGCCAGCCTGGGGTGAGTCCAGAGTGTACTTCTACAACGAAGAGAATTGCCTTATAGCGATACCAACTGCATGGACCGATGCGGCAGCGCCGGATCCGTTCGTAGCCATTGCAGCGGGCAGGGCCTGCTTCCGCACGGAAGATCTCATTCAGCTCGCAGAGCTGGTGACGTTCTGTAAAAGCAAAATGCCCAAGAAAAGAGTCCGCGCAACATCTGTAAAGGAAAAGACGCCGCATGTGTAAGAGTAATATCGCCGCATATCCGTTGTGCGCATCTGCAAACATTATTGATGGTATGCGCATGATATGCTTGATAACGGCTAGCGTACGGTTGATGTCAACACGATTATCCTTGACATGCGGAGAGGAATAAGGCGTATATATTATTACAATGAAAAAACAATTGCGCACAGCCGACCCAAAGATAAAAGCACTGAAACAGCAAGGAACCCTGAATCCTCATCCTGAACGGGTAACCGATTCACTCTTCCTCGAAAGCGAATTCTTCAATGCACGTGACGTAGTTCAGGTCAAGTACGAGATGCTGCGGCGGGTCGAAGCCGAGGGGAAGTCGGTGACTGCCGCTGCTGCCGCCTTCGGCCTCTCACGGCCAGCATTTTACCAAGCTCAGTCAATCCTGCGGCAAGATGGCCTTCCCGGGCTCATCCCCAAAAAACGGGGTCCCCGAAGTGGTCATAAGCTTAGCGAAGAAGTCGTCGATTACATTGAGGCGGCCCGGGCTGCAAGCCAATCACCAACTGTTTCGGAGTTGATTTCCCTGGTCACCGAGCGCTTTGGCATTAAAGTTCACCGTCGCACCGTTGAGCGCGCCCTGCGCCGGCGGGAAAAAAAACAGCTATGAAAGCCAGAAGGCAAGTTGATCAGGGACCTGATGCACTGATGCGGATCAAAACGGCATACGAAAAACTGCGCAAACAGGCAATCGATCAAAGTTCTTGCACTCAAGGAGAACTTGGACTTGCCGTCTTGAAGTATCAAGGATTGGCGGCATGGATCGATGCGTGGTGGACCTATGCGAGCCCGGTTGTCCCTGAAGGCGCCGACAGCAAAATGGCTGACGACTTCCTTCCTGCGGGATTACAGGGCGACATCGTAATGGTACTGTCGAGTATGGTTTTCCATGCGGCATCCACAGAGGTGAGCTATGGCGAGTGAGGGGAATCAGAAGATCCGGCCGATCCACGTTCAACGGAATGCCTATTTGTACATACGGCAATCGACGCTCCGACAGGTTTTGGAAAATACTGAAAGTACAAAACGCCAGTATGCCTTGAAGCAGCGCGCAGTTGCGTTGGGATGGCCCCAGGAGCGTATCATTGTGCTGGATACGGATCTGGGCCAATCAGGCGCAGCCGCTGCAGACCGCGAGGGTTTCCAAAAATTGGTGACCGAAGTTGGGTTAGGGCATGCAGGCTTGGTGATGGGTTTAGAGGTTTCTCGCCTTGCACGAAATTCGGCCGACTGGCATCGGCTGCTCGAAATGTGTGCACTGAGCGATACACTCATACTGGACGAGGATGGTATTTACGATCCGGCGCACTTTAATGACCGCCTGCTGCTCGGTCTCAAAGGTACGATGAGTGAAGCCGAACTGCACATGCTTCGGGCTCGGCTTTTGGGCGGTATCGTGAATAAGGCACGGCGAGGTGAACTAGAGTGCCCACTTCCCATTGGTTTCATCTACGATGCAACAGGCAAAGTCGTGATTGATCCCGACCGGCAGGTTCAGGAGAGCATCCGCATGTTCTTCCGGACTTTTCGTCGTACGGGGTCTGCAACAGCAACAGTGAAAGCGTTTCGAAACAAGGGCCTGCTCTTTCCACGACGAGCCGATAATCATCAGAAGGGAGACTTGGCGTGGGGCCCCCTTTTACTCCATCGCGCCTTATGGCTGCTGCACAATCCACGCTTTGCGGGAGCATTTTTCTTTGGGCGTACTCGACAGCGCAAGTATGGCTCTAATGTTAGCAGTAGGAAATTACCGCGGGAGGAATGGATTGCGTTTATTCCCAATGCGCATCCGGGCTACATTTCTTGGGACGAATTCGAACAGAACCAGAAATGCCTGACCGAAAACTCGGCGGCCCACGGCACCGACCGCCGCAAGAGCCCGCCAAGAGAAGGTCCTGCTTTGTTACAGGGGTTGGTGATCTGTGGAGTATGCGGCCGGCGTATGACGGTTCGTTATCATGGTAGGAGACAAGGACTTCAGCCTGACTATGTGTGCCAGCGCGAAGGGATAGAACGCGGAGAGAGGATTTGCCAGCATATCCCGGGAGCGAATATCGACGAGGCTGTAGGAGCTCTTCTGGTTGAGGCTGTGAGTCCCATGGCTCTAGAAGTGACGCTGGCAGTGCAGCAGGAATTGCAGACACGTCTGAGTGAAGCAGACGCACTGCGAAAAAAACACGTCGAGCGAGCTCAGTATGAGGCGGATCTTGCCCGGCGGCGTTTTCTCCGTGTAGATCCAGAGAACCGGCTTGTAGCTGCCTCACTTGAGGCTGAGTGGAACGAGAAACTCCGAGTGCTCGATGAGCGACAGCAAGAGTATCAGCGGGAATGCGAAAGGGATCGGAAGCTCCTTGATGAAAAGACAAGCACGCAGGTTCTTACTCTTGCAAGTGATTTTCCCAAACTCTGGCAAGATCAGCGGACAGAGGACCGCGATCGAAAGCGAATGTTGCGGCTCTTGATCGAAGATGTGACTCTTATTAGGAACAAAGAAATCAGCGCCAGTGTCCGCTTCCGAGGGGGAGCCACCAGGATACTGACACTGCCTCTTCCGCCTCCGGCATGGAAGATCCGGCAGACCAGTCCTGAAGTGCTCGCCGAGATCGACCGGCTGCTCGACAACCATACGGACTCGGAGATTTCCGTGATTCTCACCGAACGCGGATATCGCTCAGGCGAGGGAAAGTCCATTAATCACGCAATGGTCTACCGTCTTTGCCGCGAGTATGCAATGAAAACACGATATCAACGACTCCGCGATCTTGGGATGATGACAGTTAATGAGACAGCAGCCAGACTCGATATCAATCCCGGAACGGTCAAGAAGTGGAAACGTGGAGGTTATCTACACGCCCACTGGTACAATGACCATTCTTATCTCATCGAACGTCCTGGAAACAATAGGCCGCTTAAGCACAAGAGAAAACCGGGATGCTATCGATCAAAGGCAGAAAGAGCGACCCAAATTACGCATGAGGTGCAGTATGAAGCATAAGCACTCAAATTCGGGGATCGTGCCGGCAGGCGGAGCGGCTTCACTCCGACATCCTCAAACGTGCCCCGGAACGCTTCCGAGAATTTCGTGTCTCGGTCCATCAGCAAGTATCGATTGCCACGAAGGAATCCGTCATCGGCGTCAGTCACATTCCTGGCAACCTGAAGCAGCCAGGCTTCATCTGGATTGGTGGTGAGACCAGCAAAATGAATCCGTCGGGTTGCAATCTCCATGAAGAACAGCAGATAGTATGTAACCAATCCCTTCTTCGTCCAAATCCCGATCGCTGTGAAATCAACCGAGGCAAGCATATCCCAGTGTGTGTTGAGGAATTCCTTCCAGCTGCCCTGTCTCTTTCGATCCGGGGCCGGGTCTATCGCATGGGGCCCTCAGAATGTTTGCAACTGCCGTATCCGAAATCACGCTTCCGAGATTCGCGACTGCGCCCTGGATGCGCTTGTAGCCCCAGCGAGGATTTTCCTTTGCCAATTTCAGAATGAGATCCACGGTTTCCTGAGGAATCGCCGGCCGTCCGGCCCTCTGTCGTCGCTTGCTGGTATCCCAATGTCGTGCGACCAACTCACGATGCCAGCGAAGAATCGCTTCCGGAGTTACAATCCCAGCGACCTGCTCGATCATCTTCCGACCGAGGATCTTGCCTTTGACGGCAAGGCGGCGCCGCTGTTCTTCATTCAGCAGGATTCGTCTTTTCCCCAGTTTCTGCCGCAACACACGATTTTCAACCAGAAGGTATTCGATCACATCCTGCCGCCGACGATTGACCCAGCCAGCGAGAACCAAAAGCAATAACTGCCAGGGGTGCAATAGTACCTTCACATTCTCCTCCGGAATTGCAGTGAGAATCTGCAGCATCCGGCAACACCGACTGCCTGTCAAGCCTCGTAGTGGACGCAACTGGCTTGCTCGGCAAGCGGTTCTATTTGCAGGCATTTACGGCACGGCTGAGTTTTTTCACCCTACGGGCTGTTTTGGGAGAAAAAGGAGAGAAGTGAAAAACCGTAAGTCTTTTGTTTTCATGGAGCCAGCGCGGAGACTTGAACTCCGGACCTACTGATTACGAATCAGTTGCTCTACCAACTGAGCTACGCTGGCATCAACGGGCACATCATTTTTCGATGCGGATATTGCAGCGGGCGGAAGCCTTTTTTGCAGGTCTTCCTGATTCATAGAATCAAGACGCTCCCTTTCCCGCTCCGGCTTCCCCTAAGCGGGTCAGAAACGTCTGCCGCAGTGAGTGTATAGCAAACTCTGAGCTGAGCTTCAAGGTTTCTCTAACCGCCTTGTGAAGATGATCAAGGGCGGCTGCTAGCACGGCGTTCCATCGGGAGCAGGGAAGATCCCACCCTGCCTTCCGAGTCTTCGCCTTTCTCTCCAGCATCTCAATAATGCTCCCGCTCAGACTGAGATCCCTTCCCTTCTATGGACAGCTAAGAGAAGGGATATATAAGTAGCGCCCAATGCATCGCGCTATGCTTTCGGCAATCATAATTGGCATTAGGGTAAACCGCCGCCTCTGGCGGCGCGACTCGAAAAGGCTGGGGACCTGGAAATGGTCCGTTGTCAAGCGGGTGAAAGGCCCGCCAGGGAAGGAATAGTCAACCACTCTGTATCCTCGTAGAAGCAGAGTCTGGAAGCGATGGAGTGACTAGGAACCTGCCTCACAACCGAAAGGGTGAGGAACGGAAACTCCACTCCTAAGGCGGAAGGGTGGAAGCGGATATGAGGAATAGCTGCGAGGTGAAGCGTACGACCGGAAGTTAGCCCCGAAATAGAGTTTCGCTGGGAGAGGCCGAAGCCTTAGCCATGGACGCAGGCAACAGGTACGGCGGCGTAAAGACGAGGCGCCGTACCCGACCCGGGATCGCATAAAACGTGGACATAAAATAAAAGGTGGACACCCACTATTTGAAGGGAGCAGATATAGCAGATCGCCGCTCACATCATTTGTTTTTGGTTCTACCTGTTATCAATAGTCACCGGGGTATACAGCAATTCGATGGGGGATTCGATAAGGGCAGCCTTGCCGCATCTGGCGAGCTGAAGATCAGGGATTGCTGGAAGCAATCTGCGGGACTAATTATGGACTGCAGGATAGGCGGATGGAATCTGGCAAAGGAGCATGTCTCAGCTTGATTGCGCCGAAGGAGCTGCAAAAGCATTTCGAGCTGCGGATAAGCCAACAAGCCACCTTCGGCCGAGCTGATCTGCAAAATCGCGCAGGCTGGAAATTAGGCCAGCAGCGAGACGGAATTTCGGACCGAAATGGGAAATGGTATCTATCCAGGCTTGGGGATTGGCTCCAATGCGCAGCAGAATGGGTGCGAGCTGGGGATCAATGGCTCCGCGTTTGTCAGCCCGCAATAGGCGCCCCGACTGGTCTACCAGATTGAAGTAATCGGCTTCAGTCATCTGCAGGATGCCGCGACGGTGGGTATCTGATTGAATGGGACACAGCCAAAGGGATGAGGAGTTGACAGAACCGACAGGGATAGCCTCGGGATTGCAGCCGGGAATACCCCTTTTGTCTTCCGACATTGGCATGTTCTCCGCGGAAGAATCGTCCGGGTTGTGCTGAGTTAACTCGCTGGTTATCAGAGCTTTGCTGGTCATTTCGTTCTGCCAGGCGCGAATCCGTTCCTGAATGCTGGTGAAGTCGCTTTCTTCGGGAGTTGGGGCCAGGCCGGCACGGATGGGATTCAGATCCACATAAACCATACAGGCGGCAATGGCAGCCTCGTCGAGCAGGGCCTGACATTTGAATCGGGATTCCCAGAATCTGCCCTTGACGTTATCTTCTTTATTAGCGGCTCGGGCGATAAATTCGTTGAGTCGGCCCATAAACCAGCTGAGGCTGCAGAGTCTTTGGCGCAATACGGCAATACGATCGGGGCAATCGGCCAGGGCGCAGATCTGGGCTTCAGAAGGGGGTGCGTGCCGTATAGGGAAGAGGGTAAGCCATCGGATGGCCACCTCGCGATCGGACCAGGCGGCGGCGATTTCGAGGCAGATACGAAGAATGACGTGGAAGTGGTTTTGCATGACGGCGAAAGCACAGACATCGATGGCAAAAATGGCGGAGAGAAACCGTAACCTGTCGACCAGCCAAGCTTTGCGGTGGGAGAAGTCGCGGCCGGAGTGTGGATCGAATCCGTATAGAAACGCCCTGCGGACGCAGCGGCTGAAGCAGTGATAGACGCCATCTTGTCCTTCCTGGACATATTTGCTTCGTGGCATAGTCATGGTTCACTCCTTTCGATACGTCTAATGATGAATCCATGGTATGTGCTAAAAGAAAACACACAAATCGGCAAATAAGTGTGTGTCCAGGGATTCAGGGATTCCAGATAAGTGGGTGTCCGGGATTTCGGGATTTCCCCAGATAAGCGGATTCCAGATAAGTGTGTGTCCAGGGATTTCCTCCCCAGGGATTTCCCAGGGATTTGGAATAAATGGGTGGAATAAATGGGTGGAATAAATGGGTGTCCAGGGATTGTCCAGGAATTGTCCAGGAATTGTAATTCAGGAACCAGGAATTCAGGAATTCCCAGGAATTTCCAGGGATTTCTTTCTCCGCGGACTCCGCGTCTCCGCGTGAAAAGCTTTTATCAGACAGGGCATTTTCGGCTATTCAAAAGGATGGACTGCAGAAATCAGAATATTCGACAGACTGTGGCGCAAAAAACAGGAAACTTCAGGGAATGGATGCAGACAAACACTCGTTTTTAACCTTTGCACGCCGGACAGAGGCCGAACAGGTAAACCTCATGGCTTTCGGTGACGAATCCCGGCGGAGTCAGGCTGCGCTCGTTGAATGCGCAGCCGGATATCTCGAACAGCCGGTCGCAGGACCTGCATTGAAAATGATGGTGATGCTCCTTGCCGGCCTTTTCATAAAGCGATCCCAGTTCGGGTGTGTGGATCTTTTTCAGCCAGCCGGACTGGACGAGAATCTTCAGGTTGCGATAAACAGTTGCCTGGTTGAGAGATCCTACCGTCTGGCGTCCAGCCTCAAGAATTTCGTCTACGCCTAAAGGCCGGTCGATTTTCTGAAAAACCTCCTGGATGGCATTCCTTTGATTTGTTTTCCGCTTCATGCTGACTGACTCCAGGCCCATCCTAGCCTGCATTTTTTGTTATTGCAAGCGCGACTGCAATAAACTTGACAACCTGCACAGAATGTGGACAATGCAAATGCATTCGCAATAACTCTCCCAACATTATTGCCGGGAGCGTACGGAGGCCCCTTGCAGGATTCGTGGGATGTAATATTCAGGGTTTCGCTGGCCTTCCTTTTGGCCGTGGCCGGAGGGGCTATAAGCTCCATGACGGCTGTTTCGCACAAGCGCCTCTGCCGCCTGATCAGTCTGGCGGCTGGAACCCTTCTGGGCGTCACCGTCTTTTCAATCATCCCCGAGTGTTTTGACAAAATGCCCTGGGTGCAGCTTGCCGGTGCGCTTGCTTCGGGATATCTGGTTTTCTGGCTCATCAGCCGCTACGTGTTTCATGTTTGCCCGGCATGCGCTGCGAGCCATTTCGATGAAGCCACGACACACAGGTTCAGTGAGATAGCATCGGCCATGGTTATCGCCTTGGGTCTGCACAGCACCATGGACGGGCTGGCGCTTGCCCTGGGCGAAGATCCGGATATGGCCGGCAGCCTCAGCGCCGCACTGCTTCTCGCAATCTGCGTGCACAAGGTCCCCGAGGGGCTTGCGCTGGGCGCTCTGCTGTTGGCTGCCGGTTTCCGGCGCACAACCGCCCTGGTTTGGGTGGCTGCGATCGAAGCGGCAACGCTGTTAGGCGGCGCGATTGGATTATGGGCGGCGCCTCAGATATCGGGCCTTTGGCTGGAGATACTTCTGGCGCATGTGGGCGGCGGATTCATTTTCCTGGCCCTTCACGCAGTCTTCGGCGAGTTGATCAAACACAGCCGCGCCGGCGTGCTCGTCAGCTTTTCCACCGGTGTTCTCATGATCGCAGCGCTTACCCTGGTCCTTCGGTTCCTGTAGCGCAATCGCCACAATTGACCCCGGAATTGCGCAAATTTCCGGCTACAGCCAATCCCTGTCTCCGCAATGGCTAATTTCCAGCGGCTGGCGGATGTATAATCCATCCATGAAACGCTCGGGAACCGCAGACCTGCCGCTGCACAGCGGCCGGGTGCCATCCTGGCTTGCCGAACGAATGACCAGGCTCGGCACGGCGATCGTTGAGTCGGTGCTCTATCATTACGGGCATTCCGAGCTGCTCTCCAGGCTGGCCGACCCGTTCTGGTTCCAGGCTCTGGGCGCGGTGATGGGCATGGATTGGCATTCCTCCGGCATCACCACCTCGGTTATGGGAGCCCTCAAAAGAGGCCTTGCTCCGCGCGCCGACGAGTTGGGAATCTATATCTGCGGTGGGCGCGGGAAGCATTCGTTACAGACGCCGAACGAGCTGCGGGCCATCGCGGAAAAAAAGTCGCTGGATGGGGAGGCGCTTGTAAGAACCAGCCGGCTGACGGCCCGCATAGACAATAATGCCATCGGCGACGGCTTCCAGATCTACCTGCATACCCTGATTCTGAGCGCGCTGGGCGAATGGACGGTCGTACAGCAGGGCATGAACGAGGCACTTGCGATGGCCCGCCGCTATCACTGGCACTCCGCTTCAGTAAGCGATTTCACATCGGAGCCTCACACCGGGATTGCGGGGGAGCATCAGGGAATCATAATGAACCTGGTGGATGCCAAGGCCAAAACGGCACAGAAAGCACTCCTGCAGATTGCCGGCGAAAATCCCGACACAACCCTGCGCACGGCCAGAAAGCTGATTATGCCCGGGAGACACAATCTTCTGCCTGGCGACCTTAACCTTGAGCGGCTGGGCGCTGTGCTGGCCGTAGCCTACGAACGCGAGCTCCGCGATTTTGCCTCGCTTCTCTTGCTCGAGAATCTGGGGCCCCGAACGCTGCATTCGCTTGCGCTCATCGCCGAAGTGGTCCACGGCGCGCCCACACGCTTTTCCGATCCGGCGCGTTTTTCCTTCGCCCTGGGCGGCAAGGACCGGCATCCCTTTCCTGTGCCGCTCAAGACGTACGACGAATCGGTTTCGGTGCTTCGGGCTTCCCTGGATGCCGCGAAACTGGGCCGCAGCGATAAGCTGGACGGCTTCCGGCGTCTCGAACAATTCACCCGGACGGTCGAAGACCGGTATGAACCGCGTGCCGATTTCGGCGCCGCCATCGCGCACGATAAGGCCATATCCCGGGATCTGGGCGGCCGGAGCGTTTTTGACGACATGAAAAGGCCATCCGCGGACGCTTCCGCGAAAAAGAAACAGCTGTCTCTATTCAAAGATTGACGGGACGGGCATCCGGGCGGATTCTGTCGTCCAGTCCCGTGTTAATAATCCCCGGACTTACAAAGCAGGGAGGTGTGGATGAAAATTCTGGGAATTGTGGGCAGTCCCCGCAAAAACGGCAACACCGAGATCCTGATGAATGAAGTTTTGAAAGTGTGCCGCGAAGCAGGCTTCGAGACTGAAATGTTCCGCATGTCGGAAAAAAGCGTGGCACCTTGTGATGCATGCGGGATCTGCTTCGAGGCCGGCGCCTGTATCGTTCAGGACGAAATGCAGGAGCTATATGCCATGCTCGAGCGCGCGGACGCTGTGATTTTCGGCAGCCCGGTCTATTTCGGCACGGTCAGCGCACAGATGAAGGCGGTCATGGATCGAATGTTCGCCCTTCTCGGGCGCCGGGCGCTGAAAGACAAGGTGGCGGGCGCCCTGGTTGTCACAAGAAGAGTCGGAGCGATTCAGGCGCGGTCGCTGCTCTACTCGTTTTGTATCGCACAGGGCATGATTGTGGCCGGCGGAGCCATCGGCTACGGAAGGGAAGTCGGAGATGTCCTGACGGGAGTAGGCGGCGGCATCGACATGTCGGCCATGCAGGAAGCCCGACTCCTCGGCACCAGCGTCTGCCAATTGGCCAGACGTCTGAAATAGCAGCGGAACGTGGAACGATTATTTCCTGGATCATTAAAATTGTGATTAATCAAGAATGTTCTAATCACTAATCACTAACCACTAACCGCTAACCACTGGCAGGCGTCCATCCGCCGTTTACGCAAAGGACCTCGCCGGTTACATAGCCCGATCTTTCCGATGCAAGGAAAAGAGCCGCCTCCGCGATGTCCTCGGGTTCTGCCAAACGGCCCAGAGGCACCATGCCGGAGGTCCGCTTTTCAACTTTGGGATCCTGCCAGAAAGCGGAGTTGAAATCCGTTTTAACGATCCCGGGCGCCAGCGCATTCACCCTGACGTGGAAGGAAGCCAGTTCCAGAGCGAGTTGCCGAGTGAGCATGATGATTCCGGCTTTTGAAACAGAATAGGCGCCGACGCCGGTGCCGGGAGTGATTCCCACCTGGGAAGAGAGGTTGACGATGCAGCCGCTGTTCTGCCCGGCCATAATTTTTCCCGCTGTCTGGCAGCAGAGGTAGGTCCCCTTTAGATTCGTATCGATGACATTGTCCCAATTTTCCTCACTGCATTCGGTCAGGGTTTGTCCGGGTATCCATATGCCTGCGCAGTTCACCAGAACATCGATCCTCCCGAAACCTTCCATCACGAGCTGGACCATTTCCTCCACGTCTCGACGCCGCGAGACGTCGACCCGCAGCGCCAGTGACCGCCGGCCCAGTTCCATGATATTCGCCGCCGTTTCCTGAAGCCTGCCATCGTCGGCGACCCGGTCGGAAACTGCGACATCGGCTCCATCTGCGGCGAATGCAAGCGCAATAGCCCTGCCTATGCCTCTTCTGCCTCCGGTAACGATCGCAACTTTGCCGTTCAAAGAGTGATCCTTCATACGGGTTTCTCCCGTTATATGTCCAAAGGTTTTTCCGGATCAGGCATCCGGCCGGGTCGAGCTTAGCAGATGGCGCAGCGATTGGCTATACAGGACGCCGGATTGAGCCGGCTGCCGCTCCCGGCTGCTCGCGCGTCCAATTGCCGGCCTGCTCCATAAATATTCGCTGATGAATTTCCATGTGCCATAAGTATTTGCCCGGAGTTATAATCACTCGCTTTTTGGTAGCACTTAATCCGGACAGGAGCTGAAATATGAAACGAGGGCATCCCCTATTTTGCATGATTTTGGTATTCACTCTTATCTCAAGTACTTCGTTCATTCTGGCCCAGGAGCCGCAGCTGAGCGGTTACGAACCGGTCGTGGGACAACCCGGCAAGGATGTGGTCTGGGTGCCGACGCAGCAGGAACTGGTCGATAAAATGCTCGAGCTTGCGAAGGTTACGCCCCAGGATTACCTGATCGACCTGGGCTCCGGCGATGGACGCACCGTCATAACCGCCGCAAAGCGAGGCACCCGGGCGCTGGGTATCGAATACAACCCCGATATGGTCGAGCTTTCGAAAAAAAATGCCCTTGAGCAGGGTGTAACGGACAAGGCCGCCTTCGCCAAGGCAGACCTGTTCGAGAGTGACTTTTCGGGCGCTACCGTGATTACGATGTTTCTGCTCCCGGATATCAACATCCGGCTTCGCCCCAAGCTGCTGAACCTGAAGCCGGGGACACGGATCGTCTCAAACTCCTTCACCATGGAGGATTGGGAGGCGGATGGGACCGTAAGCCTGGAAAACGGCTGCGCCACATGGTGTACGGCCTATCTCTGGATAGTGCCCGCAAAGGCGGAAGGGAAGTGGAAGCTGCCTCAGGGCGAACTCACCCTCCAGCAGAAATATCAGATGCTTTCCGGAACGCTCGATCTGAATGGTAAAAGCACGCCCGTAATCGGTAAATTGACGGGCAACGAGATCAGTTTAACCGCAGGCGAAGCGGAGTACATCGGGAATGTGAACGGTGAAACAATTTCGGCGCGTCTGAAATACGGCACGGACCAGAGCAACTGGAACGCAACGCTGGAAAAACCATAATCCCGGCGATCTCCGGGTACAGTAACCTGTTAAGACCTCGGAATGCCTGCGTTTCTTTGATTTCTGTTAATTTGGAACGTCAGGATTCCGGGGTTTCCTATTGCCAGGGTGGGTAGCCACGAAAAGCGGCGCCCGACTTCCCCCCGGGAGGCCATCGGCTGCAGCCGCCGCGCAGCTGCATACGCTATGGAATACGCATACATCTATGGAGATCCGGGCCGCCTTTACCTCAATGGGACCAACCGCTGTACCAACCGGTGTTCATTTTGTGTCCGGAATTACAGCCGTGGCTTGGGAGGCGCGGTCCTGTGGGGTGGTACAGAGCCTGACCTGAGTCAGCTCCAAAAAGCCGTGCTTCAGCGTGGACCCCTCGAGAAGATCGTCGAATTCATCTGGTGCGGATTCGGGGAGCCGACCTACCGCCTGGATCTGATTACCGCGGCGTCGCCATGGCTGCGCAGACATGGCGCAAAAATCCGGCTCAATACCAACGGCCATGCCTGTCTCATTCATGGCCGGGATGTGCTCGAGGAGCTTTCGCGGGCCGTGGATGAGGTCTCGGTCTCGTTGAACGCTCCGAACCTGGGAAAGTATCTGGAGCTGTGCCTCCCGGATCTTCGGTCGATTCCGGATTCCGGCCGCGCCGGGCTGACCCCGGAAGACTTTTGGGAAGCGACGCTGGATTTCCTTAAGCGTGCCCCGGCTTTTTTCGAGAGGATTCAGGCGAGTGTTGTCGGCTTTGCCCTGACGGACGAGGAAATCGAACAGTGCAGGGCTCTGGCGCACTCCCTCGGAGTCGGAAATTTTCGCGTGCGTTAGTCGGTCCAACCGCTCAATGCATCGATAATCCCCACCTTCGCAGAGGATTGATAGATCGGCTGTTGCCGGTTTGCGTCAGCGGGAAGTCCAGCCGCCGTCGATCACAAGCTCCGAACCCGTGAGGAATTTGGACTCATCGGATGCAAGATACAGCACGCCATAGGCAATGTCCTCCGGCTCGCCAAAATGCCCCATCGGATGCCAGCTTACGGCCGTGTTGTACTTGTTCTCATCCTTTTTCAGAGGATCCGCCATGGCGGTGTTGATGACTCCCGGATAAATGGAGTTCACACGGATATTGTATCCGTAGCCTGCCTTCGAGCATTCGATGGCTGCAGCCTTGCTGAACAGCCGGACGCCTCCTTTGCTCGCGTGATATGCCGACGCATCCGGGTTGCCGATCAAGGCCGCTGTGGAGGCGATATTAATGATGGATCCGCCTCCGCTCTTCTTCATGGCGCCGATGGCGTGTTTGGTACCCAGAAAAACGCCGTCCAGATTCACGCTCATGAGCCATCGCCACTCGTCCAGGGAAATATCCTCGATTTTTTTATAAATGATGACTCCCGCGTTGTTGACGAGGACGTCCAGCCTGCCGAAAGCGTCCAGAGTCTTGCCCATAACCTCGATCCATTCGGCTTCACTGGCTACATCGTGTTTGATGGAGAGAGCCTCGCCGCCGCGGCTGCGAATGGATTCCGCAAGCTTTTCAATGGCGCCTTCGTCGATATCCGTCACAACAACTTTGGCTCCTTCATCTGCCAGAAGGGTAGCCTCGGCCCCGCCCAGCCCGCCGGCGGCGCCGGTAACGATCGCTACTTTGCCTTTAACGCGATTCATTTTTATTCCTTTCCGCAAAATCCAATGGGATATCTGCAGCCCGATTTTATCCCATGCCGGGAATATCCGTAGCGCCGGATTTTATGCCGGCCGGATTGCCGGCGGGAAGGTTTTATTGGCGGGCGAAGGTTTGCCAGAGGATAACGGGCTGCGGATTTCACCGAGTGCGCTGAAGGATCCCTTCACATCGAGGAAACATCGCTTTTTTCCGGCGCGGTAGGCCGCATCTTTGTTGCCGATGCGGCCATACGCGCCTCAATCGTTCCATCGTCCCTGCGTCAGGGCCGGGTACCGGAGCCACCGGGGAAAGGATCACAGCAGCAGCTACGCATGTCGCAATGGGTCTCATAAGCGCCTCTGTGCTTCTCTGACCAGCTTTTTAAGGGGAGAAGCAGAGGCGGTGTTTCACCGAAAGGCAAGCCTCCTTGCCCTACTTGCTGGCCAGCAGTATCGTGGCCTGCGCATCCTGATCCTGTGCCTTCAATTCTCTCTCGAGTTTGCGCTCACTAAGATTCCCTCTGTAATTGTGAATCGCAACGCTGGCCAGGAAATACTTTTCGCCATATTTGTGGAACTGTAAAAACTTCTGGTCGGAATTCCCCGCAGTCGTAGCCGGCGTGGTCAGAACAAAGTATCCGGCGCCATTCAGTTCGCGAACCTTGAGCAGCGCTGAGGTCGCAGCGATGCCGGAGCCTATCTGAAAGTGATACATGCCTGCAGGCATCAACTGGTCTCCCATGTAAAAATCAAAGGGAATATCCACACGCATGGCAGCCCCTCCGGCTGCGTATGCCAGGCTCATCGTTACGGCAAACATCGAAATCAGACTCAGAACAACCAGGTGCTTTTTCATAAATCCTCCTTTGTGGTTTTGCGGCGCTCATCCCTGTTTAGGTTTGGGTATCTCGCCCTTTCTGATTAATTATTACGGCCTGCGACCGCAGGTTCTTGTGAGGGTTTTGTGAGGATTCGGGTGATTCCGGATTACAGCTGTTTGAGGAGACGCTTGAACCGGGGATGAGGTCGCAACGGATCCAGGTTGCTGTCGTGCTCGTACCAGCCCTTCTCGGTCAGACCGTTCTTGAAGGCTCTTTCGAGCGAATCGAGGGCGTCGTCGTATTGGTGGGCCAGCGACTGGATACACCCGACGTTATACAGGACCATCGGCTCATCCGGGTCGATTTCAAGGGCCTGACGTGCCCATTCCAGGCCCTTCTCATATTCGCCCAGCGCAACCAGGCCGTTGGCGCCCATATACAGAGCCCTCGAATCGTCCGGGTTCAGCCTGAGTTTCGTTTCGGCGGCCCGGATGCCGCGACGGCGGGAGGCTTCAGCCTTAGGAGCATCATCCAGATCCGCATAAATCTGGGCGACCAGGAGGGGGACCTGGTAATCCTGAGGATTCACTTCTATTGCTTTTTCGTATAGTTGAATGGTTTTTTCCAGTTTGCCCTGTGCGAAACAGGCCCTGCCATACAGGTAATAGGCTTCAAAGAGATTGGGGCCCAGCCGGATGGCCCTCTCAAATTCCTGTTCCGCATCCGCATAGCTTTTCATCAAAGTGCAGGCCAGGCCTCGTGAAGCGTGCGCTTCGGCCGACTCCGGATCCAGTTCGAGCGCTTTGCGGCTCATTTCGTCGGCCTGCCGGCGGTGCTGATCGTGGCTTCCCGCGTACATGTATAAAAACGAGCAGCAATCCGCCATTCCGGCGAAAGCTCGCACAAAAGCCGGATCAAGTTCAATCGCATGGGAAAACATCTTCAAGGCAAATTCGATGCCCTTGCGCTTGTACTGATAAAAAAACTGACGGCCGCGAAGGTAGAAATCATAGGCCTGCAGGTCGGTCGTCGGGGCCCTCCCTATGGCCACGCGCTCCCTGGGAGTCAGCGCAATCTTCAAGGTGGAGGCGATGGTCCGGGCTATTTCGTCCTGGATGGCAAAAACGTGCTTCAGTTCACGGTCGTAGCTTTCCGACCAGAGAAGGCATCCATCCTCCACATTGGTCAGCTGGACCGTAATGCGCAATTGATTTCCATCCTTCCGGACGCTACCTTCCAGCACTGTCGTAACTCCAAGGCTCCTTCCGATCGAGCGTATGTCCTCCAACTTTCCCTTGTAAGTGAAAGAAGATGTGCGGGAGGAAACCCGCAAGCCATTTATGCGGCTCAGGCTGTTTATGATTTCCTCGGAGATCCCGTCGCACAGGTATCCCTGGTCTCCGGCCAGACTCAAGTCGGAAAAAGGCAGGACGGCGATGGATCCCCTGGATTCGGCTGCGGGCCCCTGCCTGGTTACCGGGGCGATCAAACGGTAGCCCCTGCGTGCGATCGTTTGAATAATGCGCGGGTTTTTCGCGTCGTCTTTGAAGGCTTTGCGCAGCTCGGAAATCGAGTAGCGGATCACCTCGTCGCTGACATAGGTGTCCGGCCAGACGGCCTTCATGATCTGCTTCTTCGAGAGCACTTCCCCCGGGTAATCCGCCATGTAGGCAAGGACCTCTATAACTCGAGGCTCAATGGATATCCGATGGCTCCCCTTCGTGATACAGTTCAGTTCAGGCTCGACTCGCCACTCCCCGATCCGGAATTCTCGAGTCATTGCAATTCTCCTTGGAGCTTTGATTCAGTTCGTAACTTTCCGCAATTCCCGGCGGAGAATTTTGCCCTGCGGCGTTTTCGGCAGGTCGGCAACAAAGCGGATTTTCTTGGGTACTTTGTAGCCGGCCATCTTTTCCTTGCAGAATGCAATGAGAGTGCGTTCATCCGCGGAGATGCCCGGTTTCAATGTCACGAAAGCGGTAACGGCTTCTCCATATTCACGATCGGGCAAACCCACAACCCCGCATTCGTTGACGGCCCTGTGCTGATGGAGCGTGTCCTCGACTTCCTTGGGATAGACATTCTCGCCGCCGGTAATGATGATGTCCTTGATGCGGTCCACAATAAAAAGATACCCCTCTTCGTCGAAGACGCCCACGTCCCCGGAGTGAAACCATCCGTTGCGGAGGGACATGGCCGTCTCCTCGGGCTGCTGGAAATAGCCCTTCATGATATTGGGGCCCCGTATAATAATTTCGCCCTGCTGCCCCTGCCTGACTTCCCTGTCGTTTTCATCCACAACCTTTACCTCGATGATGCCTCCGGGCATTCCGATGGACCCGATCTTGTGCCGGAAGATGTGATTAAAAGTCACCAGGGAAGCGGCCTCCGTCATCCCGTAGGCTTCGTGAATGCGGGTGCCGTAAGCGTCCTCCCATTGCCGTACTATTTCGGCGGGCATGCTGGTTCCTCCCGAAAATACGTAACGGACGCTTTTCAGCTGTTTCCTTGTTTCCGGATTGTTCAGATAGCGGATGAAGACGGTGGGAACGGCGTAGAAACGGGTCACGTTATGTTCCGTAACGGCTGCGGTTACCCTGTCCATATCGAAGCCGGGGAAAAGCACCAGTGTGGCGCAGGCGCAAAAGACCGTATGCATAATATGGCATTGGGCGAAGACATGGTTGAGAGGAAGGAAGCATGATCCTATGTCTTCGGGAACCATCCGTTCGTGATAAATGACATTTTGTGCGCTGTAGATAAGGTTCCGGTGCGTCAGCATGGCGCCCTTGGGCGTGCCTGTCGTTCCCCCCGTGTACAGTATCGCGCAGGCATCGTCGCCGGTGATATCGGTGTCCGTGTCGCAGAAGTTTGCGTTTTCTCCCTTCAGGATGGATTGCAGAACCTCGTCCCGCTCGACCACAATGACTTCCCTTATTCCGGGTATCGCCTCAGGTGCAGGGAGCAGCGACTGATGGGATTCGGAGGTTATCAGGATTGAGGATTTCGAGTCATTCACCACATTTTTGACTTCATCCGTCTTGTATGCTCCCGGCACGCAAACGGTTATTGCGCCGATTCTGGCCGCGCCATAGTAAGCCATGATCCATTCGGGCCGGTTCAGCATGTAAAGCGAGATGCGGTCCCCTCGGACGATGCCCAGTGTCTTCAAATAAGCTGCCACCCCTGCAATGATCCGGTTCATCTCGTTATAGGTATAGGCCCGGTCTCCGAAGATCAGCGCATTTTTTCCCGGATAACAGACTGCAGCGTTCGCAAACAAATCAGCGACGTTCATGAACAATTCCTTTCTCTGCAAATGCGGCACTCTATCGCCGCGGTCCGGGGACGGTTCCTGAGAACCGTCCTTACAGGATCACCTGAAGTGCTGCGGCAGAATCGTCGACAGCGCAGGCACGTATGTGATCAGCAGGACGCCGCACAGCAGCACGAGAAGGATCGGAATGATCGAGTTCCATACCTGGGGCATCGGCTTGTTGAAGCGATAAGATGACAGGAACAGATTCAATCCGACGGGCGGGGTCAGATAGCCCAACTCCAGGTTGGCCAGGAAAATGATTCCAAGGTGGACCGGGTCGATCCCGAACGCCGCCCCCAGCGGCTTCAGTAGCGGCACCACGACAATAATTGCGGAAAAAATATCCATCAGGCAGCCGACGATGAGCAAAAAGCAGTTGAGGGCAAGCAGGAAGAGCAGGGGCGAATGCACGGTATTCTGAACCCAGGCAATCAGCTGTTCGGGGACCTGAGCCTGGACAAGGTACCCTGTGAAGCCCAGCGCAACACCCAGGATCAGCAGGATGGCGCCCACCAGCAGACCGCATTCCGCTATCACGCGGGGGAGATCGCGGGTAATTTTCAGATCCCTGTAAACCAGGCATTCTGCGACAAAGGCATAGAGGGCCGTGATGGCGGAAGCCTCCACGGCAGTCGCATAACCGCTGAAAAGAGCTGCGCAGGCGACAACCGGCAGCAGGAGTTCCCATTTTGCATCCCATAAAGCGCTTCGGGCTTCGGCCCATTGGAATCCTTTGCCCTCGGATGCGATGATTTTGGGACTCCTGGAGACCCCCCAGATACATGCGGCCACGACCATGAGGATTCCGGGGAAGATGCCGCCCAGGAACATCTGGTTGATATCAGTGTTGGCGATGATCGCGTAGAGAATTACGGGCAGACAGGGCGGGAAGAGAAGCCCAATGGATCCCGAACCCGTCAGCAGGCCTAGAGCATCTCTTTCGGCGTAGCGCGCCGACAGCAGAACCGGCATAAGGAGGGCGCCCAGGGCAAGGATAGTAATTCCGGATGCGCCGGTGAAACTGGTGAAAAAGGCGCAGGCAAGGACTGCCGCGATGGCCGGACCGCCCCGGATATGACCCACCAGGGCTTGAAAAACCCGAATCAGCCTTCTGGCGGCGCCGCCTTCCGCCAGCAGGTAGCCGGCCAGCGTAAACATCGGAATCGCCGGCAGCGATGCATTGGTGACCTGCTGGTAATGCCGGATGGGCATCATTTCGATGGGGACGGCATCGCCCCAGAGAAGTATGAGCGCGGCGCCCCCGAGCGTTACGAAAATGGGAGCGCCGAGAATGGTCGCAACCAGAAGTATCAGCAGGGTAGGGAGGACCCACCGGGATGGATCCGCCGGCAGATAGGCTATCGTTGCCGTCAGCGCACAGGCGATGAGTGTTGCGACGCCCCGTCCGGCCCAACTGTCGGCGGCGTGCTTCAGGAGGCGTACCGTTATGACGGCGAATCCCAACGGGAGAATGGTCTGCGCTACCCAAATTGGAATTCCGTAAACCAGGATGTTGCCTGCCTCACGCTGCTGGAGCACAAAGCGGAGACTGGCGATAAAAAGGAAAAAAGTCGTTGCGGCTGCAAAAGCTCCGCTGAAAAGGCGCGCATAATCTTTGGCGCGACCCTTCAGAAAAACCGTTACCGTTGAAAGCGAAAGATGCCGCGCCTCGCGCGCGGCGAGGGCGCCCCCGATCATGCAGACAAACAGCGTCAAATGGCACTGGATAGCGCTCGAACCGGACAGGACAATTGTGCTGGAGCGCAGGGCGATATCGGCCAGGGGCAGCAGGACCATCGCGGCCAGGCAAAACGTCATCAGGAGGTTTTCCAGATTTCGAGCGCCGCCTCCCCGGAATGGCCGAATCCACCTGTCCAGATCGGAAGCGCCCGCAACTTCCACCGTTCCAACGCTCATTTACCTGTTCCTTTTGCCCGGTACTCGGAAACCAGGCGCTGCACTTCATCGAAGATATCCGCCGGCACCTTTTTCCCGCGCAGCTGGGGGTAGATGATCCCGGTCAATTTCCGCCATTCCTCCTCGACCTGGGGCGTAACCGGATGCACGGCCAATCCCTTTTTCTGCATGGCGGCTATGGATTCATCGTCTTCTTTCCGATCGCTGGCGCGGATTCTACTGCCTGCCATGGCGGCTGCTTCGCGCAACTGTTTCTGTACATCGGCAGGGATTTTGTCCCAGGTTTCCTTACGGATTATGGCTCCGCCCGAGAGAACAGTCCATTTCAGCGCCAGCATGTTGGGCGCTGCCGTGTAGCACTGGCCCAGCAGAGCCTGGCTTGGCGGAAGCGGAATAGCGTTGATCAGGTTCGTTCGCAGTCCCGGCAGAATATTGGCTGTTTCCAGAGGCACCGGGTGATAGCCCAATGCTTTCATAAGGTCCACCTGATAGGCATCTCCCGCCCAGGTGAAAATCTTCAGCTGCTTGAAGTCGTCTGGGCGTATGGCCGGCGTTTTGGAGAAAAACCGCACCCATCCGGCGTCACCCCAGAAAAGGACGACGAAGCCTTTCTCCAGAAGCAGCCTTTCGAGCTTCGGGGCCATCTTCTCCCGAACGTAGTCATATTCCTCCCAGGAACGGAATGTCAGGGGAAGAAAGGACAGGCATCCGACGGATGAGTCGATTTCGCTAAGGCCGACGACCGTGAACAGGCCCGCGGTCAGGATGCCGGCGCGCATCATGCGCACCATATCGGCCTCGCCGCCCTGCGTTCCATCCGGATATATGGTTAATTTAACGGCGCCGCCGCTTGCGTTGCGCCATTTCTGACCCATTTCGATGAGGGCCGTATGGAATGAACTGCCGGTGGGCGCCAAAGTGCCCAGCCGTATGGGAACCGGATCCATGGCTTTGGTATCATCGTGTACGAAGGCGATCAGGAACACTCCGAGCACTGCAAAGCCGATGGTCGCGGTTAAGCCCCTCTTCCTTTTCATTCAATCTCTCCCAAATGCCTTTGTTTCAGCAGATCCGTGATTTGAATCCCTGGCATTTTTGCTGATCGGGGATTTTGTCAATCCCATCCAAAGACCGGAAGCGTCGCCCTTCGGCTTCTTCTATACCTGCTCCCAATCCCGGCCATTTTGTTGCGCTGTTTTCTTGCGCCCCATCGCCGCATTACCCAATTCTACCTAATCCCTAATCCCTATTAGCCTATAGCTAATAACTAATAACTACTCCGCGCTCAAGAACAGCTCGTCGATGCGTAACAGAAGCCATCGGGCTCTCCGCTGCATTATAAGGTTTGCCAGCCTATATTCGGGCTTCGCGTTCACATCCACGGCAAGTGCCTTTTCGAGCATGGACCGGAACTCGCGCCGGTCCTGCCGGGCCACGGATACCGATTCTGCAAGCGAAACGAACGGGCCGGCCTGGTGTCCGCCCGAGAGCGCCAGGGCGCGGTCAAAATGCTTTCGGGCGCGCTCGAGCGGATCTCCCGGCGCGCCTTGCCGCACGGGTTCATAGCTGATTAGAAAGGAATGTATGGCGCCTTGATCGAAGGCTTCATTCAGCTCGAGCGCTCGATCGACCAGTGCCTCCACAACGGGCTGGTCAGCGATCAAGGCGGGCTCGTTCTTCGATAGAGTTATGGCAAGGCCCCAGGACGCGGCCGTCCAGTAGAGCAGCGGCACGTCGGCGGGCTTTGCGGCCTTTACGGTCAGCGCGGGATCCTTGTTCAGTGCGTCGGAGAAACCCGGGTGGGTGATTTCCAGGCCGCGTATTCCGTAATCGCGCGCCCGCAGAAACAGGGCGCGTGCCCGCGCTCTCATCTCCAGGGCACGGGCCAGGTCCTCGGGTTCCATCTCATCCGCATCCTGACGGATGAAACCATAGGCATACTGAGTGAAGCCGCTTGAGGCAGCAAAAAGCAGTCCGCGGTGCCTCGGGCTTTCCGACAGCAGGCTCTCAATCAGTTTCAGGCTGAAAGGAAGCGCATCCCTTACAAGCTCAGGATCGTTATCGGAAGCGAAAGTTGTCCCGCTTTGAGCCAGGGCATCTCCCAGCTTCTTGATCGCGATCTTCCGTACCGAGCAGGCGGAGCCGGCCGTGATAAACAGAAACATAATCAGCAGAAGCCGGACTTTCGATCCTGGTTCTTTGCACACATTGAATGACGGCTTCATAAGCATTGCTCAAGACTGAATTACGGTTCCCGGTTCAGGTTTGTTCCAATACAAGGAGTATGGAACAAATGGAATTGAGCTTCAATCCAATCGATCGTATCAGAAAAATCCATAATGAGTTCGCAAAAATTATTATCGGCACCAGTCATTCTTTAATTGAAAGCTGATTGCACAATCGACCACGAGATATTTCATGTGGGTATGCGTCTTCGCGCAAAACAGTTAATTAAATTGGTAAACCCGGCTCTGCCGGGAGACTCAAAGAGTTTGACAGCTCCGTATTTTGAAACGCTGAGAAACGCTGACAAAAGCGCTGACAAACGTCGATTTGTTCGGCGAGGGTCGGCTTTTGCCCGCGTAAGTCAGCGTTCAAGACCGGCGTAACTAGTCCAACCGCTTTGAGCGGTTCAAATCTTTCAAGCCTCCGGCCTTGCCGGAGGTACCTGACTATATTCAAGAATTTTTATCCAGGCTCCTTTCGGCAGCGGCTGTGCTATGCTGCGCCTCGGCCCCTTTCTTCCGGCATACCACACAATGAGTTCGCGGGTGAAACATATTGCGGCAGGAGCTTGGCGATGAAGGCAATGGAAGGCAAGGCAGGAAGGACGTTTGTTTTGCGTCTCGAGCATGGTGATCCGCTTCCGAAATGCATCGAGGACTTTGCGGCGGAAAAGCAAATCCGGCTGGCACAGGTTGTTTTCATCGGGGGAATTTTCCAGGGCAATCTCGTTGCCGGACCCCGCAAAACCGAAGACGCCCGGCCGGACCCGATTGTTTTGCCGGTCGAAGGGGCGGGGGATGCATTCGCCAGCGGAATTATCGCGCCGGCTGAAAACGGCCGTCCGGTGCTCCACATGCATGGGGCGGTGGGCCGGGCTGGACAGACGATGGCCGGCTGTTTCCAGAAGGGAGTCACAGTCTGGCTGGTCGGGGAAGCCGTAATCGGGGAAATCCTTTGCGAAGCGGATGCCCGAAGAATGGTTCACAAGACCGCCAATATGGCTTTGCTTGAGATCATGGAGTGATGTGGAGCCCTTACTCCATTGGGAGTTACCCCGGCTCTACCGGGGAAAACGTGCTCCAAAAATACAGGGGGAAAACCATGATTGAACTACCGGAAGCTCAGGTCATTGCAGGGCAATTGAATAAAGCTCTCGCGAAGCGGAAAATCAGCAGAATCACGGCTGGCTTCACTCCCCACAAGTTGGCCTGGTTTTATGGTGACCGTGGAAAATATTCCGATCTGCTGGCTGGAAAAACCGTCAGCAAGGCCTTCGCCAGCGGCGGCATGGTTGAGGTTCAGGCGGGAGAAGCAATTATTTTATTCTCCGAAGGCGTCGGTATCCGTTTCCATGAGCGGAATCAGCCCCGCCCTGCAAGACACCAGCTGCTGATCGAATTTGAGGACGGGACGGCAGTGAGCGGATCCGTGCAGATGTACGGGGGGATGGGTTGCTTCGTCGAAGGAGGATTGGACAATCCCTACTATAAGGTCGCCAAAGAAAAGCCTTCACCTTTCTCAGCCGCATTCAGCAAAACTTACTTTTCCCGGATGGTATCGTCGCCTGAAGTCCGGAAGCTCAGCGCCAAAGCTTTTCTGGCTACCGAGCAGCGCATCCCGGGTCTGGGCAACGGAGTTTTGCAGGACATCCTTTTCCACGCGGGGATGCATCCGAAGAAAAAGGTAAGCGCATTTTCGGATAATGACCGGGAGAAGCTTTTTACGGCCGTCAAAGCCACACTGGCGGACATGAAGAAAGGCGGCGGCAGGGATACCGAGACGGATCTCTACGGCTGCCGCGGCGGATACCGGACAATTCTGTCCAGGAATACGGCGGGCAAACCCTGCCCTATCTGCGGAACCAGGATCAAAAAAGAAAGTTACTTGGGCGGAAGCATTTACTTCTGCGGAAAATGCCAGAGTCTCTAGTCCATATTTCGCGTAGGATTCCCCGGCGATGCGTGCAGCGGAGCATGTCCATAGAGGTTATAGATCTGAGCTGACCGCATCCTGCAACGTGTGAGCCGTAACCTTCAATCAAACGAATGCTTTTGCCGGATCCTGCGGTGGTGCTACACTCGAATCCAAAAGGAGATTTGAATGCACCAGATTGAGCGCGCGTATACGCCGTCAGCGATGCGGTCCGATGCGTCTGCGAAGCCTACTCTCGCGCCCCAAATGGTCGAAAGCGCCGTCCAGAGGCTTTGCTGGGTTCTGGTGATCTGTTCCGGCTTGATTATCTTTTCGGCGTTTGTGCATCGCGCGATGCAGCCGGAAATGGCAGGATTGCTCAAGACGCCGCCGATCCTGTGGACATGGGTAGCCGTTGTTTTATTTGCGCTGAGCATCAGCGCAGCCCGTCATTTCCGCCTGGTGTCCCCTTTGGCCATATTGAACCTCGGCCTGGCATTCGAGTTGGCCGTCTCCTTTGCTATTTGTTTTACCGAAACCGGGCTGCCGATGTCCCCGGATCACCCCGTCCTGGGAATTTCCAAAGTGGCGCTCTGGATTGCCGTGGTTGGACTGCTGATCCCGAACAAGCCCGGAATCAAGTTAGTGACCGCGCTGGCCTCGGCAAGCATGTGGCCGCTTGCCTATTATCTGAATATCCATTTGTTTGGCAACACCGCGCTGCCCCTGAACCGTCTCATGGTCTGGATTCACGTGCCCTACATCATGGCTTTTATGACCTATGCGATCTCGAAGCGGATTTACGGGATGGAAACGGCCGCGCAGAAAGCGCGCGATCTGGGTTCCTACAAGCTGGTGTCGCTCATAGGTTCCGGCGGCATGGGGGAAGTGTGGAGAGCGCGGCATCACATGCTGGCGCGCGACGCAGCCATAAAGCTGGTCCGGAACGACCTGATGATGGGGCAGCCTGTATATCAATCGGATGTCACGCGCAAGCGCTTCGAACGCGAAGCCCAGGCGATAGCTTCCCTCCAGTGTCCGCACACGGTCTACCTTTTCGATTTCGGGATTTCGATGGACGGTTCTTTTTATTATGTCATGGAGTTGCTCGACGGTATCAGCCTGCAAATGCTTGTGGACCAGTTTGGCGCTCAGCCCGCGGCGCGCGTGGTTCATGTCCTGCGCCAGGTCTGTGAATCACTCGAGGAGGCGCACAGGAGGGCGCTGATCCACCGCGACATCAAGCCGAGCAACATCTTTGCCTGCAATCTCGGGATTGAGTACGATTTCATCAAGGTGCTCGACTTTGGATTGGTCAAGAACCTTTCCTCGGCGGAGGCGCGGCACCTGACCATCGAAGGAATGTCGGCCGGCACGCCTGCCTACATGGCTCCCGAGGTCGCTATGGGCGAGGTAGAAATAGACGGCCGCGTCGACATTTACGGGCTCGGTTGCGTCGGGTATTTCCTGCTGACCGGGGCGCCGGTGTTTGAAGAAAAGACCGCAACCGCAACGGCACTGGCGCAGGTTCAAAAGCAGCCGGTTCCGCCCTCGCAGCGAGGCGAACTGCCGGTGCCTGCCCGGCTTGAGGAAATTATCCTCCGCTGTCTTGCCAAGAAGCCTCAGGACCGGCCGGCATCGGCCCGGGAACTAAGCGACCTTTTGGCAGACTGCGGCGTTCCCGTCTGGGCCCAGGACCGTGCTTCTGAATGGTGGCAAACCTATCTGCCGGCAACGTCTTCCTATCGGGCGGCGCGCCAGTCCCGAGTCGCAGCGCCGATTTCATTGCCAAAGGCATAATCCGGAGCTGAAACCTTGACTACCAGCCGGACCACGTTGATTGCCATGATCGGGGCAGCCCTGATGCTGGCGCACCAGGTGGCGGGAAAAGCTGTCCGGGATTCGTACTTTTTGTCCAACTACCCTGCCTCGGATCTGCCGAAAGTGGTTATCGCTGCGGCTTTCATTTCCGTAGTCATGGTGCTTGTCTTTTCCCGCCTGATGAGCCGTTTCGGTCCCGCCACCATGGTCCCTGCGGGATTTTTCCTCAGTTCTTTATTGCACTTCACCGAGTATTATTTCGGGCCGGATTCGCCGGCGAAATGGTCGCTGGTCGTTTATTTCCACATTGTCGCCCTGAGCGCGATACTCCTATCAGGCTTCTGGTCGCTAATGACGGAGGCTTTTGACCCACGCGCCGCAAGGCAAGCCTTCGGACGGATCACGGGGGTAGGCACTCTGGGGGGGATCATGGGCGGCATCATCGCCGAGCGCATGGCAGCGCGATCATGGGCCGCCGAGGAGTTGCTGCTCCTGTCGGCATTTCACCTGCTCTGCTTCTTTGTCCTGATATCCTTCCGCCGCGTATCGCCCCGGCTCCCGCTCCCGCAGCCCGATATGCCGTTGGCGCGCGTAAAATTATTCCGACGCGCTCCCTACCTGCTTATGATTGCCATGGTTGTATTGGCGGGGACAACTTCGGCAGCGGTACTGGATTATCTCTTCAAGGCGGCTGCCCGCGAAGACTTCGGCAAGGGCGCTCAGTTGCTGCGCTTTTTCGCCGTATTTTATACCTCCACGCAGGTTATCACTTTTCTGGTGCAGACTTTCCTGGTGCGCCGGGTGCTCAACAAGTTCGGGATCGGCCGGACGATCGCGTCACTGCCTGTCGGAGTGGGCGCCGGAGCTTTGAGTGCCCTGTTGATACCGGCATTCTCGATGTTCACTCTAGCCCGGTCCCTGGAGTATGTCCTGCGCGGATCGTTTTATCGTTCTGCGTACGAGCTGCTCTATACGCCTGTGCCCGCGAATGAGAAGCGCGCGGCAAAGACACTGATAGACGTTGCCTTTGACCGGGCGGGTGACGCACTGGGCGGGGGGATTGTTCAACTGCTGCTATGGATAGGTTCCTCCTTCATAGTCTCGGGGCTGCTGGGGATTGCGCTGGCCCTGGCGGTGTTCGGGATCTGGATTTCGCGAAGGCTCGATGCGGCCTACTCCGGGCTTGTGCAGCAGCGGCTTGTGGACCGGGCCGTGGAGCTGGATCTTGCGGACCTTCAGGATTCCACATCCCGGAGCGTGCTGGTTCGTATTCCGGGTGCCAAACCCGCTTCGCAGGGTGCGACGGCACCGCCCAATCTCTCAACCGCTCCGGCCAGGGTGGTGGATCCGACGCTCGACGCCATACGCGAACTGCGATCCGGAGACAGCCAGCGCATTATCGCCGCGACCAAAGGCATTACGCGCCTGACACCCGTGATTGCCGCGCAACTGGTGCGCCTGCTCGCCTGGGACGATGTCAGCGACGCTGTCCATGCGGCGCTGAAGCGTAATCCGGATCCGATCACGGGGCTTCTGGTGGACCATCTCACGAACCAGGACGAGGTCCAGTTCGGCATCCGCCGCCGGATCCCCCGAATTCTGACCTATTGCAATTCCCAACTGGCCGCCCACGGCCTGTTGGCCGGCCTTGCCGACAGCCGGTTTGAAGTGCGTTTTCAGTGCTCACGCGCGCTCGACGCTCTGCTTCTGCGCCGGCCTGATCTTAAAGTCCCTCCCGATGCAGTTTTTGCGGCGGTTGAGCGCGAACTCCAGGTCGCGCACCCAATATGGAATTCACGACGGCTCATTGACAAGCGCCAGTCCGGAGATCCGAACGCTTTTCTGGATGATATTCTCCGGGAGCGTGCCGATCAAAGCTTGGAGCATGTGTTCTCCCTGTTCGCCACGGTGCTGCCGCGCGAGCCGGTCAAAATCGCCTTTCGCGTGCTGCATACCGAAGACAAGACGCTGCGCGGCCTGGCTGCGGAATATCTGGACAGCATCCTGCCGGAAAACCTGCGCGAGAAATTATGGGCAATGGTGGAGCCCGGCTGGGCAAAAAAGAGCGAGACGCGGGAATCCGGCCAGGAGGCGCTGTCCAAGTTGCTTCATTCCCATGAATCCCTCATGGTCATGATCGACAAGGGAAACGCGGGCGGTCCGGTGAAGCCGGAATAGATAAGCTGGCAACCCGGCTCTGCTGGGGGACTCACAGAGTTTGACAGTTCCGTATTTTGAAACGCTGAGAAACGCTGATAAAAGCGCTGACAAACGCCGATTTGTTCGGCGAGGGTCGGCGAGCAAAAGCCGATGAGGCGCTTCCGATGGAGTTTTCTGCGGCGGCACTGTGGCAAACGCCCGGTTTCACATACCCTTCATCTCCTTGCCGCACGGCGCTTGCCACAGTGCCGCCGCAGAAAACTGTCCAGCGCGGAGCGCTGGCCCCTGCGGGGATCGGAAGCGCCTCATCGGCTTTTGCCCGCGTAAGTCAGCGTTCAAGACCGGCGTAACTAGTCCAACCGCTTCGAGCGGTTCAAATCTTTCAAGCCACCGGCTTTGCCGGAAGTACCTGACTAGGCTGGCAATCCGTCTCTGGTGGGGGACTCACAGAGTTTGATGCTTCCGGGATCATTGAACGCCGACCTACACTGACAAAACACTGACGAACGTCAAAAAGGCAACATTCACCTCTTGCCAGCCCATGTCGGCGGTTGGAGGCAGCGAAGATCATCCAACCGCTTTGAGTGGTAAACAATCAAGCCTCCGGCTCTGCCGAGGCAGTTGGCCAAGTCATCAAACTCCAGCATGAGTCGAGCGATCAGTCTTTCGAGAGCAGAGGCGAAACGCAGAATGATGCGGCGCTTAGATGAGTGACTCTCCTGAGGTTGCCGCCGTTCAAGTCCACCGAATACAACTGCCAGGCATCTTCGTGATTGCTGCGGAATAAAATCTTCCGCCCGTCGGGGCTGAATACGGCATCCAGCGGGCGTCCTCTACCCGTGTACAGCTCCGTCGCCTGACCCCCGAATGCAGGGATCAGGTAAATGCCTGTAGCCGATTGCACCAGGACCGATTTGCCATCCGGAGACCAGGCCGCCTTGTAAGCCATCCGGTCGAAAATGCGTATTTTATTGGCCCCGCCGGAGTCGACCCTGTAGATTCCCGCATCCTTATCCTTCCCCGGAGATCCCATGCATACATAAGCAATGGTCTTTCCATCCGGAGACCAGGACGGCGCAATATTTATGTCCTGCGAATCGGTGATGCGGCGGGTCTGCCCGTTGTTCAGATTTACGACGTAAAGGTCACTGCCCGAGCCGCTGCCCAGGCTGAGCGCCAGGTGTGCATTGTCGGATGACCACGCGCCGGAGCAGTTCAGCCCGAAATCCGTCAGACGCTTCCGTTCCCCGGAAGGGAGATCCAGAACATAGATGGCGCTTAACAGGCTTTTGGTTCCGCGCAGGACCGCCGGGTCCAGGCGTTCCGGATTTTCAGACGCGGATACGTAAAGCAGTTTTTGACCATCGGGCGACCATTCAAAATCGCTGACCGGGAAACTGAGCAGTCGCTTCTCGCCGCCGCCTGCGGAATTGCTGACATAGAGTAATTGATGGCCCAGTATCTGGAAACTGCCGGCCAGCTCAGCGTCCTGGCGCGGCGCCGCATAAAACGCAATTTTCTTTCCGTCAGGCGACCAGGAGGAACTGCTCAGGCGGGCCGTCGCTTCGGGAGTCAGGAGCTTTCCGCCGGAGGTGTCCGAGTTCATGACAAAGATGCCGTGCTGGCCGCTCCGGGAGGGCACCAGTGCAATCTTGTACATTCCCGGTTTATCTCCGGAAGAACAGGATGCGAAGGCTGCAACCCACAATGTGAAGACCATAATCCGCAAGGTTGTCAGGCGCATAATCGTGACGTCACCCAAACTTAGATTGTGGAAACCGCATGAGGATTCTACCGCGCAAATGAGGGAAAAACGATAAAAACGCCGCGAATCTGTTCAGTTTTTTGCGTGCCTCCGCTTTTTAGCTTCACCGGTCTTCGAATGGCTCCTCATAGGCATCGGTATGGCGCAAAATGACACAAGGGTTCCAAGCTGTTGCCGGTTTTGGCCAAACACGCTCCTGGCGACCGGAATGCAATTGAGTTTTATCGAGGCCAGGAACCTCGGAACATTGTCGTGACGCTTGCCGGGCAGCCTGATTGAGAATTCAGCGCACAGCAGCCGGATGTGCGCATCCAAAGGTTTTGAGCCGCCGGCATTCAAGCCTCCCGCAAAGCAAGAGGCTTTTGAATTACGAACGAGTAGGTATTTTCGTTCTCGATCCAGATGTTTTCGGCTTTCATTTCGCCATCCACATAAATGGTTGTGCGAATGGCATCGCCGAAAGCGTGATTTCTTTCAAATTTCACCCAACCGTCCTTGTCGGTGCAGTTGCTTTCGGTCGCATAGGGGAAATCCGCTCTGACCTCTGCCCCTTCAACGCCGTTTCCGTCTGCATCGACAACGCGGACTGCAAAACCCACAAACATTGGAACCTCACTTTCCGGGCATCCTTGCGCGAAGGATCCGGCGCCACGAACCGATTCCAAAGCGGCAGGTGCCTATTATTATTACTTTAATGCTTTTCTTCAACCTATGCCCAATCCCCGCAAACGAAAAGGAGGGCGTATCTCCACTGCTAATCCATTAGGGGGTACGTCGGCTCTGCCGGGGACTCATAGAGTTTGACAGCTCCGTATTTTGAAACGTTGAGATACGCTGACAAAAGCGCTGACAAACGATTTGTTCGGCGAGGGTCGGAAGCGCCTCATCGGCTTTTGCCCGCGTAAGTCAGCGTTCAAGACCGGCGTAACTAGTCCAACCGCTTTGAGCGGTTCAAATCTTGCCTCCGGCTTTGCCGGAAGTACCTGACTGATCTGCACTTAATTGAGCACCTGCTATTCGGCAATAAGCGGACTGCAGAGAAACGATGGCGTCCTCGATGCTTTTCCTGCCGGCGGATTGAAACTCTCAGGGATCAAGATTATCTTAAGGGGTGCGGGTGGTTCCGGTGCGCTTACTGGAAAAGGCAAATTCTATGAGGTTCTTCAGAATCCCATGGGTAATCCTGATTCTGCTTTTGTGCGGGATCCCTTCGCTATTTTACGCTTCTTCCGGCCAGACGAAAGCCGTCGAGGATCCTTCGGGCGATATCAGGCGACTGATTTTGAAGGATGGATCGTACGAGCCGATCAGCCGGTATGAAGTTGCAGGCGACCGGGTGCGCTACTTCAGCTCCGAGCGCCATGCCTGGGAGGAATTGCCGAATTCCATGATCGACTGGCCGGCGACTCAGGCATATGCCACCCAGGCGTCGCTTTCCGAATCCGCCCGCAAAAGCGACGCGCTGGAACGGGTGGCTGCGGAACGGCGAGACGATGAGGCGCGGTATCCGCTGGTTGCTCCCGGTGTGCGGCTGCCCGCCCCCGAGTGGGTTTATCTGCTTGACGAATATGAAAATCAGCCCGCGCTGAACCGGCTGGCGCAGAATGGGGCGGATATAAACAAAAATACCGGAAGCAACATCCTGCGGGGAGTGATCAATCCGATAGCCGGCTCCAAACAGACCGTGGAACTTAAAGGACTGAATTCTCGTATTCAATCTCATGTGCGGATGCCCTCGGTGTATTTTGCCGTCGATCCCGGTGATCCCCAGATGGGGTACACCAGTGAAGCGGCAAAAAACCATCTGCGGATTGTCCGCTGCGAAAACAAAAAGGGCAATCGCATCGTGGCCACCATCAGCATCGCAATTTACGGCAAGGTCAAGCAGAAGGCCAACTATGTTGAGGCGAAGGTCGAACCGGTCTCGGAATACTGGGCGAAGGTCACTCCTGCAGCTCCTTTGCAGACAGGCGAATATGCCCTGGTCGAACTGGACGAAAAGGGCTCCTTGAACCAGTATGTATGGGACTTTGGCGTGAATCCCTCTGCGCCGCCGAATCCGCCGGCCTTGCTGTCAGAGCCGGCGAAAGGCGAGCCGGTTTTGATTGAAAAGCCACGCAAAAAGCCCAATTCCTGATTCATTGCCAGGGCTTTGCCCTGACGACGGGACGCAGGCGACTGAAAAGCTCCCGATTTGGATAACGCGATATAGGCCGACAAAACCTCGTGAACGCCGACCATCAAAAAAACATGAATGCGGACCGGATTGAAATTGACCCGGGTGACATCCACCTCGATTTCATACGCGCCTCCGGCCCGGGGGGCCAGAACGTCAATAAAGTCGCTACGGCCGTCCAGCTTCGCTTTGATGCACGAAATTCCAGGTCGATAACGCCGGAAATCCGCGAGCGTCTTCTTCGCCTGGCGGGAAACCGTGCAACTTCTTCGGGTGAGATTCTGATTGAAGCCAGGAGGTTCCGCACGCAGCAGCGCAACCGGGAAGATGCCGTGCAGCGGCTGATGCAGCTGATAGAAAGGGCAAGCATCCCCCCCGCAATCCGGCGCAGGTCGCGGCCGACCGGCGCTTCCAAAGTCCGGCGGCTGAAGGACAAGAAGCGCCGCTCCGACCTGAAGAAGCTTCGCCGCAACAGGATTCCGGATGAATGAGACATCCGGTTTCTTCAAAGCCGCTCAAGCCAAAAAATGATAAACTCTATTCGGGATTCCCAGATGGATACCAAAGCCACAGGAAGAGATGTTATTCTCGCCATTTTAGACAACCTGCGCGAGTCGGTCGAACCGCTGCTTTACAGCACCCTGGTCCCCAGCCGCTATGACGTTTACCTGCATCGCGAGGATTATGAACGACTTTCGGCCATTTTACCCCGGATCAGGGACGAGAGCATCCAGGCTTTGACGGATGAATTGGCCGCATTGAATAAAAAAGGACTGCCCTCAATGCTGGGGATCAAGCCGAAAACCTCCAGGTATGAGCCCGCCGAGAAGGACTGGTTGGTGGTTTTCCACATCGATGAAAACGATGAATTGTCTCCGGGGGACATCTTAATCGATTCGAGGCTCAGACTGCCGGCTCCAGTGGCATACGGCGCCGGCTCCAAAACGCAGCGATCTGAAACCATCCGCTCCGGGGGAGAGACGAGGAAGCTCAGGAGGTATCAGGAAGAGGCGAGAAGAGAGGACGCTCCTGCGCTTGCCTCGCTTTCCTATAAGGACAAGGATGGCGAGGATCGGGAATATCTGATGACCGGCACGGAAATTTCCGTGGGACGGGGCGGTCGAAACGAATTTTGCGATCTAGAGCTCGAAGGACCGGCAGATATCTCCCGCAAGCACTTTTACCTGCGGCAGGATCCGGCAACGCGAGACTTCTTTATACAGGACGTCAGCAAGTTCGGCACTTTGGTCAACGACAAGAAGCTCAGCCCGAAGGAATGGGTGCGCCTGCCCTCTCAGGCTAAGATATCGCTGGCTGACCGGGTGACGCTGGAATTCCGACAGCTATGAGTTTCCTTTACTTGATGCGGTATGGATTCCTGTTTGTGATGGCCGTGGCTCTGGCTGTCCTGATTTACGTTCACGTCAAAACTATCCGTTCGAGATGACCCAGGTGAAAAATTCGGATCCCTCTCCAGGCTGGAAAGCTTTTGGCGGAACAGATCCTGGCAGGAAACGGGACAATAACGAAGACCGGATTCTCTGCGAAGCAGAGCGGGGCATATTCGTCGTCGCCGACGGAATGGGAGGCGAAGCTGCAGGCGAGGTCGCCGCCCAGCGGGCGATCGATGCGATAAAGACCCGGCTGCACCAGGAGACCGGAACCGTCGCCCGCAGGCTCAGAGAGGCAATTGCCGCAGCGAACAATGATATTTTCCACCTTGCTGAACGAAATCCGACGTGGCGTGGGATGGCCTGTGTTCTTACAGCCGCCGTTCTCGAGGACGGGATTCTGCACATCGGGCATGTAGGCGACTCAAGGCTCTATAAGATTCTCAACGGGCAAATCCTCAAAGTCACATCGGACCATTCACCGGTGGGACAGCGGGAAGATGCAGGTGAGCTTTCTGAACTGGAGGCTCAAAGCCATCCCAGACGCAACGAGGTGTTTCGCGACGTCGGCTCCCGGTTGCATAAGCCCGAGGATGACGATTTCATTGACTACACACAAATACCATTCGAGAACGACGCTGCGCTTGTCCTGTGCTCGGACGGTCTCAGCGACATGATCGCGTCCGACGAAATACTTCGCGCGGTGACCCGAAATGCGGGCCGGCCGGAGGACAGCGTCCGGCAGTTGATCCGGCAGGCGAATGCCGCAGGCGGGAAGGACAATATTTCTGTCATTGTGGTCGAAGCCGGGAATTTCGCTGCGGCCTGTCCCGGATATCCTGGAGAAACGGAAGGGGCCGGCGGGGCGCCGGGTAAGCAAAAGCTCGTGTCCGGCGATTCACGGGCTTCATATCTGCAGGGACGTTGGGCTTTCCTGTTCCTGGGCTTGTTGGCAGGCCTGGTCCTGGCAGCCGGGTGGCATCGCTACCGTGCGCCGGCTGCCAATGAGCCGGAGCCTGTCCCTGCTGTTCAAATGCCCAGAGTGCTGAAAGTTGAACCTGCCAGTCCGGAATTCCCGACCATTACCCGGGCGATGGAGGCCGCGCGAAGCGGCGATCGCATCGAAGTCGGCGACGGAGAGTATGAGGAATTGATCCATCTGAAGGACGGCGTCGATATCGCCGCGCGCTCTCCGGGTAAAGCGGTCCTGCGCCTGGTGAAAGCGCTTCCCGGCATGGATGCCGCGATTGCGGCTGACGCAATCGGCCAGGCCAGTGTCTCGGGACTGGCAATCAAAGCCGAGGCCGGCTCCGCTCTCCCTTACGGGATACGTATTTCGAACTCGAAGGTGAATCTCTCCAACATGGAGATTTCGGGAGCAGCGCGCGCCGGCATCCTGATTGACGGCAACTCTGCCGGTATCATTGCGGCCACCTTCGTGCATGCCAACTCGGGTCCGGGCATCATCATAAGCGACACTGCGAGTCCCTTCCTGATTGGGAATGTGGTGCACGCGAATGGCACAAAGCGGGGGCAGAAAAGCCCCGGACTCTATTTGACAGGCCAGTCGAATCCCGAAGTGAAACGAAATGTTTTTTCCGGCAACGGCGCGGAAGCGATCCGGCTGCAGCGGCCGGAGCTTAAGGAAAAGATGACGGATAACCTGTTCATCGGCCCGGGCAGAAACGCCAGAGCCGTTGTTGTGGAGAATGTGCGGCAATGATCTTTGCGGAATGCGTTCCGGCAAAGGCAGCATCGGAGCTGAGTGGTCTTCCCGTAATTACATTGGTAAACCCCCGGCTCTGCCGGGGGACTCAAAGAGTTTGACAGCTCCGTATTTTGAAACGCTGAGAAACGCTGATAAAAGCGCTGACAAACGCCGATTTGTTCGGCGAGGGTCGGCGAGCAAAAGCCGATGAGGCGCTTCCGATGGAGTTTTCTGCGGCGGCACTGTGACAAACGCCCGGTTTCTCAAACCCTTCATCTCCTTGCCGCACGGCGCTTGCCACAGTGCCGCCGCAGAAAACTGTCCAGCGCGGAGCGCTGGCCCCTGCGGGGATCGGAAGCGCCTCATCGGCTTTTGCCCGCGTAAGTCAGCGTTCAAGACCGGCGTAACTCCTCCAACCGCTTTGAGCGGTTCAAATCTTTCAAGCCTCCGGCTTTGCCGGAGGTACCTGATTCCATGGTTATGAGAAGCGTCCTGCAGGATATTGGCGATTATCAGATTCTCGAAAAGCTGGGACGCGGCGGCATGGCGGATGTCTACCTGGCGCTGGACCGGAAAAGCAACCTGCGCGTCGCGCTCAAGCTTGTCGAACGTGGAGATGGACCTGAAGCCAGGGAAATCCTGGACGCTGAGCGTCTGGGCGCGGAACTGCAGCGTCAGGTCAGCCTCAAAGACCCCCGCGTACCGCGTATTCATGCCTTTGGCGATCTCGACGGATATTTCTTCATCGAGATGGATTTCATCGAGGGGAATGACCTGTCCGCGCTGATCAGCGCCGGAAATATCGAGCCGGAGCTTGCTGCCAGAATTGCGGTGGAGCTTTGCGACATCCTGACCCATGCGCACGGAATGACGCTCCAGGTCGAGGGCCGCGAAATCCGCGCCATCGTGCACGGAGACATCAAACCCAGGAACATCCGGATCGATACTACGGGGCAGGTGCGCGTGCTCGATTTCGGCATAGCCAAGGGCCTGTCGATTACGCGCAAGCTGACGAGCAACGTGTTCGGCAGTGTCGCGTATTCGTCGCCGGAAAGGCTCGAAACGGGGCGCATCGACGAGAGGTCGGATCTCTGGTCGGTGGGGATCGTGTTGTATGAAATGATAGAAGGAAGGCTTCCATTCGAGGCCGGCAGCACGGAACGGCTGGAAACAATCATACGGACACGAGGCACTCTGCGGCCTCCCGGCGAGCGATGCCCGGAAATCCTGAGGCAGATCATCTGTAAAGCACTGGCGGCCAATCCCGAAAGCCGGTACCCGAATGCCTCGGATTTCAAAAGCGATCTTGATGCATGGCTGTCGGGCAATCCCACCGCTGCGGCCCGGGAAAATGAGGAGACGCGCAGGACCCAATTCGCGGATGCCGAAGAAACGCGACGCACGGCCGGAGAAAATCCGGCGCAAAAGGCGGAACCCGCATCGGTCGCCGGGAAGCGGGCGCGGCCGCTTTACGGTAAATTGCGGCATTTATTATCCCGACGGGAAGTTTTGATACTGGTAGCGGTACTGGCCTTGCTGGCCGGCCTTGGGATATGGGAAATGATCGAAGTCCGTTCCGCGATCCGGCTTAGACCGGATTTTGTGGCGGAAAAGCTGGACGGGGATGAAGCCTGGGAGCGGTACGAACAGATCCGCCGTTCCAGCCCGCTTGGCAGCGGAACACTGGTCTTGCGCGAGCCGCTCCTGAACCTTTTGCAGGAATCCTGCGACCGCGCCTGCAGCGAATATCGCAACAGCGATACGCCCAGAGTCCGGGAAGGGGACTGGATGCGGTGCAAACGCAGCATGTCGCGCGCGATGCAACTCGATCCGGCCAACCGGAGATCGGCGGCAATGTATGAATATGCCGATGGCCATATCCTGCGGATCAACCGCAAAGGCATGGATGCGGTCGCGGCTTTCCAGCGGGCGGCATCGTTCCAGCCCGGATGGCCGGACCCCTATCTGGGCCTGGCGCGGACTTATATTTATTATCTGAGCGACATGGACCGCGGCACGCAGGCCCTGGAGCGTGCGCAGCAATTGGGGCATAGCTTCGGCAAGAGAGAATACGCGATGTTGGGAGAGGCCCATAGAAATCGAGGGCTGCAGGACTGGGACAACGCGAACAAGGTTCGCGATACGGACCAGGAGAAGGAGTTCTTGAAAATGGCACGCGATGATTTCAACGACGCGCTCAAAGCCTATATGCAGATAGCTCCGTGGGGGAACAGCACGACGCAGATCCTGAGTGTTCAGGATTCGCTGGCCAAAGTGGAACAGCGGAGAAAAGAAGTGGATCCGCCCAATCCTCTTTTGCCCTGGAACTGGATCAAATAGCGGAGCCCATTTGCGGAAAAGGTATTGAAAAGCTCAATGCTGCAAAGGGAAAAAGCGTGTCACGCTGAGGCGCGGAATCTCCGGGAATCCGGCCGTCGTCAATCAGGTTCATTTTGGAGTGCGCGATGCCGCACCCGTGAGAAAAAGGCATGGCTATAACCCGAAGTTCGGCTGCCGATCGCGTCAAACCAGGATCTTTCTCGGGCAGAAGGCCGGAATTTCTTCTGCTGGCGCTGGTTTCGACCGCGCTGGTGCTGGGAATCGGATTAGTTCTCCTGGCGCAATCCCGTCAAGCCGAAACGGCGGCGCCTTCAGCTCCGGGCGGAAAGCTTTTGGACCTGAACAACCTCCAGTCTTCTGCCGATCTTCAGGCGGCGCTTCTTTTTTTGGAGGATCCGCAGGATCGCGGTTTGGCCGCCCGCAGCATCCTGGCCTATATTGGAGACCGTGGCCGCCTGGAAAGTGTAAGCGAATTGCGGCAGATACGTGTCAGCCGGAACCAGGTCGAAAGAGCCAGCGGCTTGAGCCTTTATAAAGAGCTGCTAAAGCGGCCCCGCGAGGAGGGAGACACTTTCCCTCTTCTGACGCCCGGGCAGATGAGACAGCTGCGTCCTTTTCTTTGTGTGCGCACAACCGGCCGGTTCCACAATCTCGTCTTGGTCTATGGCACGGTTTACTTCCTGGGATTTTACGCGCTTCACGTCGCCTGGCGCTTCCGACGATTGGGCGGGGATCCACTCCTTCTGCCCGCCGTGCATTTATTGAGCGGCTTCGGATTCCTGATGATGATTCGTCTGCGCGATCCGTTGCGCGATGCTTTATTGTTTCCCGATTTCGCGATAGGCGTGGGAATGGGATGTATCCTTGCGTTCCTGGCAAGCATCCCGGACTATGAGCGGTCCCCTTTGAGACGGCTGGCCTATGTTCCCCTCGTGCTCAGCTTTCTCCTCTCCATCGTCCTGATTCTCTTCGGATCCGGGCCCGGGGTCAGCGATGCCAGGATCAACCTGCAGATCGGGCCCGTTCAGTTCCAGCCGGTCGAGTTCATCAAGTTGCTGCTGATATTCTTTCTGGCCGGATTTTTTGCCGACCGGTGGGAGTTTTTGCGCCAGCTGAGGCAGGCGCCGCGAACCCTTCCCGGCTTTTTGCGCGGGATGGATATTCCGATGCTCCGATACACTGTTCCGCTGATCCTGGCCGTGGCTCTGGCCGTCGCGTTTTTCTTCCTTGAAAAGGACCTGGGCCCGGCGCTTGTCATGAGCCTGCTGTTCATCATTCTCTATGCGGCGGCGCGTTCCCGGCTGACCGGCGCTCTTGTTGCTTTTGCCGCTGTGGTTTCTGCTGTTTGGATTGGTTATGCGCTTAAGGTTCCTCAGACGGTCTACGCCCGCCTCTCCATGTGGCTTTCGCCGTGGGATAACTACGTAAGAACCGGAGGGGATCATCTTGCTCAGTCTTTGTGGAGCTTTTCCGCCGGAGGTCTGTGGGGCTCAGGGCTGGGACTGGGGGAGCCTGCGTCTGTGCCGGCTGCTCATACAGATCTTGTTCTGGCGGCCGTTGGCGAGGAACTCGGGTTTATCGGCCTGATTTGCGTCCTGCTGGCTTATGCCGTGCTCGTGCATCGAGCTCTCAGGATTTCCGCTTGCAGCCGCGGAGCCTACTCGCTGTTTCTGGGCATCTCCGCGGCGCTGCTGATCGGATTGCAGGCGGCATTCATTTCGGCCGGAATCCTGGGAGTCGCGCCCTTATCGGGCGTCGTGACTCCGTTTATTAATTACGGCAAGTCCTCCACGATTTGCAGTTTCGTGCTTTTGGGCATACTGGCTTCATTGTCCAGATACGCGGCCGGATCCGAATGCCAGGCGCCCTTCCGCAAGCAAATCTATTGGATCGGCGGCTTTCTGGCGGCCCTGGGCATTTTGATTTCGGCACAAGCGGCGCGGGTGCAGGTGTTTAACGCCGATCGCTTCCTGGGACGCGCCGCGCTGGTTGTGCAAGGGGACGGGCATCGGCGGTACACCCATAATCCCCGTATCTTCGAGGTAATGCGCCGCATACCGCGCGGAACCATTTACGACCGGAACGGCATACCTCTGGCCACAGATTCCGAGCCGCTGCTCAGGTCCTTCCGCGCACAGTACAGCATGATGGATATCGACCTGGAGCAGACCACAAAATCCGGCGCCGGGCGCTATTATCCTTTCGGGTCGCTGGCCTTCCACCTGCTGGGCGACCTGCCCAGCCGTATGAACTGGGGCGCGCCCAACACTTCCTACGTGGAGCGGGATTGGAATGTGGTCCTTCAGGGATACGACGACCGGGCAATCCTGGTAAAGGTTCGCGATCGGCCGGGCGGGCCGGAATATGCAACGATGCGCCGCGATCTGAGCATTCTGGCGCCCTTGGTCCGGTACCGGTACCGGCCTGACAAGAAAGCGGTGCGGCAGATCCTGGAGCGAAACCGGGATATGCGCCTGTCGGTCGACATCAGGCTGCAATCGCGGACAGCCGCGATTCTGCGAAAGCACATCCTGGCTGCCGGTATGAGCGCGGGTGCCGCGGTCGTGATCGATCCGGAAACGGGAGACCTGCTGGCATCGGTCAGCTATCCATGGGAGGGCGTTTTCTCCCCGGATAGGGATTGGGCCGAATCGGATCCGGCTGCCGGCGGTCTGGCGGCAAACCGAAGCCTCCTGGACCGGGCAAGATACGGCCTCTATCCTCCGGGATCTTCTTTTAAGCTGGTGACATCGATGGCGGCCATGGCGTCGCGGCCTGATGCGGTTACATCCACTTTCGAATGCAAGCGCCTTCGCGATGGCCGTGTCGGCAATTACGTTCGGGGATGGGGCAAGCCTATCCGCGACGATATCCTCGACAAAGAGCCTCACGGCCACGTGGATATGGCCAGGGGATTGATCGTTTCGTGCAATGCCTACTTTGCCCAGTTGGGCACTTTCGTGGCGGGCGCTGACGCACTTCTGCGCGCTGCAGATTTTTTTGGCATACGCGTAGCCTCGCCAAACACGGCCGAACAGCTCAAGGACGCGCTTCCGCAGGCGTCCTACGGGCAGGGGCAGGTTGTGGCTTCACCGCTGCAAATGGCGCGTGTCGCCGGCGCCATCGCCAACCAGGGGATGGTTGTGCCCTGGCGGATCGTGCCCGCAGAAGCGATGCCTGCTTCAAAGGCTTGTCTTCCCGCGGATCAGGCCGCCATAATAGCGGGATTTATGAGGCGTGTGGTTACGGAAGGAACAGGCAGATCGGCGGGCGTATCCGGAACCCCTGTTGCCGGCAAAACCGGAACGGCCGAGCTTCGCAACCGGCCGGCGCATGCATGGTTTATCGGATTTGCGCCCTACGGTTCAAACGTTCGCAGAATCGCATTTGCCGTGCTGATCGAAAACGGCCGCTATGGCGGCCGCGCAGCGGCGCCCGCTGCAGCGGAGATAGTGGATGCCGCAGCGGAGCTGGGGTTGATTGGGGGGGAGTGATGCCATGGGACTCTGGGATAAGATTTTAAAGGCGGAGAAGGATATTCGCAGACGCGTGGAAAATGCATTCGGGCAGGGAAGCGAACGGACGCCCTTGGAAGTCCGCAAGGAAATCCTTGAACAGGTGGAATCCAGGATAGTCGAAGATAAGGGAGGGAGGGTCTTCCCTTATGAAAAGGTAATCTGCCGCCTGCAGCCGCCCGAGGGACCTTCGCGCGATGTTTTTGAAACCGCTTTCCTCCAGGATGGCTCGCTGCAGACTGATATCGAAAAATCCCTAAAGGAATCGCGGGTTCGACTTCGCGAAGGCCTCCAGATAATTGTGGAGATGGCCATCGCACCCGAACCGGACGGCGCCCAATCCTCGCCTGCACCCCTTTTCCAACTGGAGTTTGTCAAGGCTGAGCTCCAACGCCGACGGGAGGTTCCCGAGATAAAACTTGTGATCACCAAGGGCGCTGCGGAACAGCCGGAATACCTCATGAAGAAAGAGCGCATCCTTGTGGGCCGCCTGCCCGAAGTGCTGGACCGCGAAGGGCGGCTGATTCGAAGGAACGATTTGGTTTTTCTGGACAGCGGCGATGATATCAATTCCACGGTGGGGCGAATTCATGCCAGGATCTGGTTCGATTCGGAAAGCCGGGAATTTTGCATCATGGATGAAGTCAGCCGCTACGGAACGCGCATTATGCGGGATGGGCGCTCGATCGAGGTGCCCGAGGGCAATCAGCGGGGTGTCCGTTTACGTTCCGGAGACGAGATTTATTTTGGCCAGGCCTGCCTGCGCTTTGAGATCCTTGCTTAGAAGCAAACAAGAGCTGCAAAATTTTTAATCGACTGGTAATCCCCCGGCTCTGCCCGGGAACTCACAGAGTTTGACAGCTCCGTATTTTGAAACGCTGAGAAACGCTGATAAAAGCGCTGACAAACGCCGATTTGTTCGGCGAGGATCGGAAGCGCCTCATCGGCTTTGGCCCGCGTAAGTCAGCGTTCAAGACCGGCGTAACTCCTCCAACCGCCTTGAGCAGCAAACAATCGAGCCTCCGGCTCTGAAAGAAGAAGGGGACTGTGGACTGCCTGACTGATGCCGAATTGATTTTTTTGAAACAGGACGACGCAGTTGAAAGTATATATAGGTGTCCCTCGAATTTGTGCCCTTTGGAGGGGTGAGAGCTGCGGCTCCGCCCCTCTTCAAACAGCGGCTGAGTGAAGCCCTTCCCGAAAATCAAAAACGCCAGCGGATTGGATAATTTTGGAATTTAGCCGGGAACCGGGTTGGAGACTGTACGCGAAATATACCATGAAGGCGCCAGGTTCAAAGTCCGATAGGTCTTCTCGACCAATTCACGCGTCCCCCAATCGCTCCAGCGCACATCCGCGACCTTGATCAGAATGAGGTGCTGGGGGATACGTGCAAGGACCCCGGTTGACAGATTCCAGGCGTTGATGTTTCGGTATATATCGGGAGCTTTTTCGGGCGACCGGCGCAACTGGGCCAGCTTTTGGAACTCCTCCGGAACCAGCTCGCGCAACAGGTCCAGCATGTGCGAAATCCTGAAAATCATCACGAAGGTATTCCACAAGCCTCCGCGGGATATGATGTCGCAAGCGGAAGGTAAACCGGGCTTTTCCGTAAAAGCCTTAACTTCATAGGCTCTCGCACATCCCGCCACCGGGCTGCCCGGAACGATATACCCATACCCGGTTTCGGGTGTGTCGGGCGGAATACCCAGAATGGCGATTTTGCCGGGCATTGAGGCAATCAGTCTGGCTGCATGAAGGACATGCAGGATAAACATCCGGTTGTCATCAATGTAATGATCGGTGGGGAATACGGCAACGATGGCATCCGGATGAGTCTCAACCAGTCGCAGCAGAGCGAAGAGCATGCCGGGGCCGGTGTCCCGATTCGAAGGCTGAATAAATACGTTGGGTTCCGGAAGAGCCCGAACCTGGCCTGCTGCAAGCTTCATGTGATCGCGATTTACAATTACGGTGATTCTTTCACACGGGGCGAATAGACGGGCCCGGGTGATGGTCGCTTCCAGCAGGGATGAGCCATAAAGCAAACGGCAGTACTGTTTCGGCACCGGTCTCCCCTCGATCTCGCGCGTCAAATCCTGCAGGCGCTTGCCATCGCCTCCAGCCAGGAGAAGGGCGACGCGATTTGATGGGGCTTCGGCCTCCAAGTCGGCAAAAAAATCCTCTTCAGCGGCAATGCTTCGGGCCATTTGGAGCATCACTCCGTATCCTTTCAGTGAGCTATTGACCATATAAGACACCAGCAGCGCTTCGGGAATCAATGCGTAGATCTACCCATTTTGCGATGGGGGTAACTGCGTAGTTTGGCGGCAGACTTAGTATGATTGAAGGTCTCGGGCTTGAGGCTGCAAGTCGCGGGTTGGTTTGAGGAGACGATCGATATCCGGCTTGCCGTTAAGTTTATGAGCGTATTACCGTGTGCGGGAGACTCTCCGGCAACCCAAAGCGCCGTGAAGGAAGCGCAAAATTCCGCAGCGCTTCGATCACGCATTTTGCAGGTGCGGACTTGGTCAGGCAGACCACAGCGCCGGCTTTGCACATTTCGCCGGATTTCTCGCCTTCCTCGAACATGGACAAGCCGATGATTTGCAGGTCAGGCATTTCCGCGCGCAGGATACGGGTTGCCTGTATGCCGTCCATTCCAGGCATATTTATATCCATAAGCACGACATCGGGCCGGACTTCGCGTATGAGTTTTATGGCGGATTCCCCGTCCGATGCCTCGCCAACGACCTCAATGCCGGGCTCCAATTTCAAAAGACCTGCAAGCCCCTGCCGCATGATCATGTGATCGTCAACCAGCACAATCCTGATCCCGGCCTCGGAACCGGCCATTGCCGCCTGGTCTTGTGGTATCGCAACCGATATTTGAGCCTGTCTGTTATCCGGTGGAATTACCGCCCTGGCAGTTGCCGTAAACAAAGGCATGGTCAGTTTAAGCCGGCTTCCCGCGCCCGGTCTGCTGTCGACCTCCATGCGACCTCCAAGCAGGCTGAGGCGCTCGCGGATACTGAATAGCCCCGTGCCTCTCGAGTGGCCTCCTTCGTGACGCAGCTGATTGTGATTAAAGCCCGCCCCGTCATCTTCAACTTCAACCTGGATATGCCCGTCCCGCTGCATTACCTGAACACGTGCAGAACGGACCCCCGAGTGTTTGACCACATTGAACAGCAGCTCCCTTACAGCCTGAAACAGCAGGAGCGTCGTGTCCTCGGGTACCCCATCTATTTTGTCCCGGGCGGTCAGGTTCACGATAAGCCCGTGCCTGTCATTCATCCAGCGGACCAGCCACTCCAGTGCAAGGATGAGGTTTCCCCGGTGCAGTATGGGCGGGCTGAGTTCCGCCGCCAATGAGCGGGAGGTTTCGATAGCGTCGTCGATAAGATCCGAAACTTCACCTGCGGCCTGCTTTGCGTCTCTGCTGCGTTCCACCATCGCAAGCTTGAACTTTGCGCCGACAAGAATCTGCTGAAGTCCGTCGTGCAGGACATGAGACAGGCGCTGCCGCTCCCGTTGCTCGGCCAAAGTTAATTCGGAAGCCAGCGACCGCAGCTGCTCCGAATAGCCTAACAGCGATTTCTCCGTCCGTTTGCGTTCGCTGATGTCCTGGATAATGGCGATGAATTGATCTTTGGAGCCCGGCAGGAATGCGTATCCGACGAAGATGGGCACACGAGTGCCGTCTTTGCGGATGTATTCTTTCTCATAGGGAGTGCAGGCACCACGGCGGTCCGCCTCGGCCAGGTGTTCCGCATCAACGGCCACATACTCGGGCGGCGTCATTGTGTCCCACCGCACTCGCCCGGCTTCCAGATCCTCACGCGTATATCCGACGATTCGCAGAAACTCGTTATTTCCCCTGCTGAATCCGCCGTATTTGTCCGGGAAGGCGATGCCGATCATGTCGGAGTCAAACAGACGATGGAACTGGGCCTCGCTCTCACGCAGCAACTGGGCCGTCTGTTCCAGCTGCAGGGTCCTTTCGCGAACCCTGCTTTCCAGCTCCACATTTAATTTGGAGATCTCTTCCTCAGCCCGCTTGCGTTTGGAAATATCCGTAAGCATGCCCAGAGCCCCTGAAAAACTGCCGTCCTTTTCCTGAAGCGGCGTCGTGGAGGCCAGGGTCCATAGTTTGGAACCGTCCTTCCGCAGAAGCCTGACCTCCAGGATTTCCCGGATCCCGGCGCGTCGGCGATCGAGATTCGCGCGCACCTGTGCTTCGCCGTTTTCTCCCATAAATTCGAATGCCTTTTTCCCGATCATTTCCTCCGGGCGATATCCCAGCATTTCGGCCATTCTCCTGTTCACGAATGTCGTCCGGGCTTCGGAATCCACAACCCAGATGCCTTCGTTGGCCGTTTCGACCAGGCGACGGTAGCGCTCTTCGCTTTCCCTCAACCGCTCGTTCACGGAGGTTAATTGATTTGCCATGGCTTCTCCGGCAGGAATCCTGGCAGCCCGCGCCTCTTTTAAAGTTGCGAGTGTCGCCGCCAGCATGTAAATCCCGCCCAATATCTGTGCAGCCCGCGCCATCCAGTTTAGCGGTGTGCCCATGGCTGTCTGAAACAATATTCCCGACATTCCCAGCGAAAGCAGCACCAGCGCAAGGGAATACCAATAAGGGAGGGCGGACCTGGATTTCAGGTAGTGCCGGAAGTTGGCCAGGCCCGCAATGAGGAAGAATATGGTTGCCATGGCAACGACCAGCGCTCGCAGTGAGGTTCCGCCTCCTTCATAAAAGAAGGGCGGCAATAGTCCCCAAATTCCGATTATGGCTGCAAGCGTCAGGAATGCCAGAGTGCCCATGTAAACCTGCAATGCCACAGGCAACCGTCCTGGTAGATCCTCCTTAGGTGGAATTTGGTTGGTCACAAAAAATGCGCCCAAAAGGTATAGCGAAGCGGCCAGCAAGCATTGGAGGTTATGAACGGTAATGGCTGTGTTTGCAGCCGCGTACTTTACGAGAAAGCCGCCCATAAGCATCGCAATCCCAAAAGAGAGCGTTCCGGCCCCCAGCCAGAGTGCGGGCCAGGCGCCCGTGCGCAGAAATCCGCGGGAAGCTATAACTGAAATGAACAGGGAAGGGATCCCTATGGAAACTATGTTGAGAAACAGGATCAGATATGGGGGTTCAAACGCTATTGCAGGATTGGCCAATGCCAGGGCGCCCATTGCGGCCGCAACCAGAATCACCAGGTATAGAGCGGGGCGCCGGAGACGCTGGAGGTACTCGTTCATCTGCCGCTCAATTCGGTGGCCATAATGTATCCACTTCCAGTTTATCTATCTGGCGATCTCGCATTCCATTGAGGTAAATAGCGAATCACACTCAAGGCTCCGTACCGGGCTCTGTTGCTCTGTCCGGACTGCCCGGCAGCTCCGCTCGCGGGATACCCCTGATTCATCCTTTGAGATCAAGCTCTTATAAGCTAATAGGGTGCCGCAGAGCTATTCGCAGGAATACTCATTGGCGTTTGGGTAGAAATACCCATAGGGCTGTTTGAAGGCAGAAGGATGATGAGCGAAATGCCTCTCACTTGAGCAATCTCCTGTAAAGTCGGAGGCAATATTTTCCTGTTAACCTGTCATATTGGTATTAGGGCATTGGAGCCGGCCTTCCCGTTTGGCGCTATCGGTGGAATATATTTATGATCCAAGCTTTGCGGGAAGATGCACGTAGTTTGAAGCTCCACGATCAAGGAACGGCGACATACGCTGAAAAGGGCGCTGAGGAACCCTGGTTTCGGTGTGAGAGTCAGCGGTTACCGGCGCAGGGTGGCCGCGAGCCTTTTGGGGTAAAGCAGCAGTTCGAGCGCGGCCCGAACATCCGGCACGACCACTTTGGCCTTAAGCAGGGTTTCGGTGCAGGCCCCTTCCGGGCCGACGATGGCGACGCCGATGACCGCGCGCTCGAGCATCCGGGCGTCGTTGGCACCGTTGCCAACCGCGAACACCTTGTCCGCGCCGAGGCCTTCGATATAATCGAACTTGGCTTTCGCCTGGTTTTGAGACGGGATCAGAACCGCCGTGAGGTCAAGCAGCCTGTCGATCTCCTCCTGGCTGCCGTGAGTGTCAGCGGTGATCAGGTGAATCTGCAGTCTAGAGCGAAGCTCTTTCAGCAGATCCGCCACCCCGTCCAGAAGCTTCCCGTCTTTTGCGATCGTTCCGTTGACATCAAGCACAAGATGATGGAACTGCAGCTCTGCATATCCGGGGATTTCGATCTCTATCATAGCTGCTCTCCATGAGATGAAAATGCAGTCTATCCGCATCCGGCGGATTCGTCCATACCTGCTAATAATTCAATTGGTAAACCCCATGGCTCTGCCGGGGGACTCATAGAGTTTGACAGCTCCGTATTTTGAAACGCTGACATACGCTGACAAAAGCGCTGACAAACGCCGATTTTTTCGGCGAGGATCGGAAGCGCCTCATCGGCTTTTGCCCGCGTAAGTCAGCGTTCAAGACCAGCGTAACTCCTCCAACCGCTTTGAGCGGTTCCAATCTTGCCTCCGACTTTGCCGGAGGTGAACGACCCTGTTGCCCGAAGCCGCCCCTTACGAGCCGCCATTTCCGGTATCGGGGTCCGGGCCGTGAAATCTTCCGTCCGCGACACGCCGGTCCACTCCAGCCCGGTCAAACCAGCCCGCTCGGGAACCCGGGCAGGCGTCGAATTCGGGGACGTAGGGCTTGATGTCCAGCAGCGGTGTGTTGTCAAGCATATCCACGTCGGCTACGAAGAGCCTGGAGCCCTCCCTGCGGAGGAAACGGACCACCGACATCCCGATCGGGTTCGGTCTGTTGGGCGAGCGCGTCGCAAACAGCCCGTGTTCCTTGTTGTCGCGATAGGGAAGAACTTTCGGCTTGAATGGTCCCGTGCGGTCCATCCAGTAAATCAGCCAAATCCGCTCGAATTCCTCGATGTCGTCCAGCGCGGCAGCGAACGAGTCGTCGACCCAAAGCATGCCTTCCACGTCGCGCGCATAGGCGGGCTGAATGGGGGTGCCTGAGGCTTCCTTGAATGGTGTGCGGATCGTTCCGATTACGCGGGCCAAAATCGTGTCAGCGGGCTTGCCGGAATGGTTCATATACTTCCTCCGGGTTTGTTTTATCCTACGCGCTGTGCAACAATCAATATGGTTGATTACCGGCATTGTAACCGGCAGGTTCGCATCATGCAGTCATTCCGCCTATAGAGCGTAAATCATTTCCGCCTCCGGATTCAGGCTGCGGTTATGAACCTTCCAATTTATCAGGTTGATGGCTAAAAAAATCATGGCAGCACCATGCTGAAAAGGGGGAGACACCGTGAATTCTGAAAGCACACAGGATAGGGAACCCATTGCCCTCTCGCTCGAAACACTTAACAGCTATGGGGCAGATCTGGAGAAGATGCTGATTCTTAGGACGTACCCGATCGCCATTAAAATGCTGAAAAGCGAGGCGGAGATTCCCGAGGGGGCCATCCGGCCGAAGAAGGACCGTGGCGAGCATTATGCAGTTTGTCAGGCTTTTTCCGTGGCTCGCCGCCAGGGTATGACGCTGGCGATGTTCCTGGAAGACCACTGGTGTTTCGAACCCATCATATCCTATGGCCTCGTCGAAACACCCAAGGATTACCTGGATGGCTTCACCAACGCCTTTTTCATTGCGGACAAGGAAGCGGCTGCAAAACATGCCCGCGAGATGCACCGGATTCCCCATGGTCTATACCCGGGGATGGTTTTCGGCCCCCTGAAAACTGCGAAATTCGTGCCGGACCTAACCATGATTTACTGCAACTCCGCGCAATTGAGGCATCTGCTGCTCGCCCTGAGGTATAAAAACGGCTACCAAGTCACCTCGACCATGGATCCCATCGGATCCTGCGTGCATTCCGTCGTTCCCTCGCTTATGAAAGGGGAATGCTGGATCACCGTGCCTGACCCGGGCGACTACGAGCGGGCTGCGGCGCTGGAGGACGAGATGATTCTTACGATTCCTGCGAAAAGATTGCAGGAACTGATGGAGGGAGTCTATCACTTCGATAAGAACATGCCGTTCCGGCGGTTCAATTACTCCGTGCATACGGACTTCCAGCAACCGCCGTTCTACGAGGAATATTTCAAAAAATGGGGACTGGATGCCCCCAGGAGAGAGAGATAGAGTGGTTCCGCAAAGCAGCGGTTAATCTCGTGGAAATCAGCCTCCGTGCGGCTGAAGGTTCCCTGACTGCCGCTGTTTAAGGAGTTGCGCGCCAATTCAGTTTCCGGGCCGCCCGGCCGAACTGGCGCGTGCCGCCTCCTTCGCTGACAACGCGCAGAACCTGGAAAGCATCGACTACCTCGAGTCCGGAAAGAAGGGTGACTCCATGCCGTGTGAAGACCTCCGGCAGGAAAGGCGTGGACGGACCCAACAAGGCGATCTCTCGGGCTGATTTGCAGAGATCGAGCAGTCCATCGATGGTGTGGTTCAGCAGGGTTGTCGCCGATAATATGACCACATTGCACGCGGGAAGGAGATCCTGCGTCGCCGATTCGGGCAATATTCCGAATTCGGGATTTGGACGGCGCTCGAATATGTGTATGGCCCGGGCGCTTTTTCTCAGCGGGCCGACCAGCGGACCGAAATATCCCACCATCCCGACAGAGTCATCCGGACCGGTGGGCAACATGTCCAAAATATCCGACTCGACGGCGCCGGCTGGAGAGGGGATAACGGCGTTGATTGAAGCAAGACCGACTGCACAAGCCGTCGTGTCCGCCGATTTCAGATATTCTGAAAGCTCCGAAACGCTCCGCCCGGTCAGAGTCCCTGCCTTCGGAATCACACCGCAAGATTCGTGCTCTTCTTCGTGCAGAGTATAGGCAAGACCGCAGCGCCCATCCTCCAGGCGCACCGCCGTGTAGCCCAGGCCGATCCGTATGTCGGATGCAAAATGCCCGGCAGCCAGCCCGCGCATGCAATCCAGAATTTCATCCTGTATCATTTTTTTCCACTTCCTCCATTCCCATAATCAGCCGGCTCGCTCGACAGAATTTTCAGGCTGAAAACGTGTACTGAGTTCCCGCTGTGTTCAGGATGAATGCCTCGGGCATTTCCCTGCTGAACTCGACCGTTGCTTCAAAGCCGGTACAATGCATAGGCGCCACCAGCTCCGGTTGCATGTCCACGATGTCCTTCACGGTATTCCGGATAGTTTCGGGCTTCGCATGGACCAGATGGAAGCCCCCCAGAATGGCGTGAACCTTTCGGATGCCGGCGACTTTCTGGGCATGCCGGACGGTATTGACTATACCGGCATGGGCACAGCCCGACAGAACTATGAGACCCTTGTTTTTAAGATTAAACAGCAGGGCTTGCTCGCCTCTGAAGTCATCCGCTTCAGGCCCGTTTCCGCGATCGACCAGCAGGCTTGCAGGCACCTTTTCATAATCCGTGACGCGGTCTATTTTGCCCGTGCAGAATGCGCCCGGAATGATCTGTGTGGGCTCGTGAACCTCTTTTACCGTCAACCCAAGGGCTTCAATATCGCCTTTCTCCAGTTTTCCGATTCCAATGATCTCGTTGGTTGCCTCATTCAGGGAGTATCTGTGCAGAAAAGTCTGCTCGCCGGTGTAAAACGGCGTGTCCCTGGCGATCCTTGCCCGGTGCCGCCTCAGAATTTCGACTGCGCCGCCCCAGTGATCGAAGTGGCCGTGGCTCAGCACAAAAGCCTGCGCCTTTCCAGGGTCAATATTAAGAACCTCTATGTTATTCGCAACCCCGGCGGGATCCAGGCCGAAGTCAAACATGCAGGCGCTGGTTTTTCCCTGGACTTCAGTTTCCACATAATAGGCAAGACCGTGTTCGGCATGTATGGCCCGGCCCGGCCTTGCACGGAAGCGTTTGGCTGCCTGACTGTCCGGGCGCAGGGCGTCATAGTAGTTGTCTGCGAGAACCCGTATGCGAACTGCGTCCACTTCGGGAATCCTGTCGTTGTAGACTTGCATATTGCTCCCTCCTAATTTCACCGGCGTCCTGATGCCGGCATTATAAATCAAAACTCCTTTAAGCCGTTGCCCGGTGATAGGGAAATCCTTTCATTTCTTCGGGCGCCGAATTGTTGCCGTAACGCTGACAGAAGCTGAAAAAGCGCATACGACCGCTCGGGTCCAATCCGGCACTTTGTTTAATGCGCTGACCTGATAGAATGGTTTGTGCGCCCGTTTGATCCAAGTGCGATCAGGCAGGATCGCTGACCGGATAAATGGATTGGAGAAAAAGGTTTTTCCCATGAAACACAATTCCATCAAATGCACAGTCCTGCTGATATCTGCTCTTTCCTTCCTAGCATTTGCAGGCAGCACAGCGTCGGACAGCGGAGCGACCGCTATTCCCGACCACCTGACCCTGACCTGGACGGGCGATCCATCGACCACCATGACGGTTACCTGGAGAACCGATATTATGGTCACCCGCGGGGTGGTGCAGTATCAGGAGGGAACCAGCCTTACTTCGGCTGCCCCGAAAGCGAACGCCGATCCTCGCGAGTTTGTTACCGATCTCGGCCCGACCCGTCTGTTCTCTGCGACTCTGGTTCACCTCTCGCCCAACAAAAGATATTCCTATCGTGTGGGAGACGGCGAGCATTGGAGCGGCGTGCGCTCTTTTCAAACCGCCGACAGAGGAGGGCACGCATTCAAGTTTCTTGTTTTTGGCGACAGCCAAAGCAACCTGTCGGGTGATCCGCCCTACGCGTTGTGGCGGGATACCGTCCAGAATGCCTATAAAGCCAATCCGGATGCGAAGTTCATGGTCAACATGGGAGACCTTGTCGATTTCGGACAGAGGGGCGCCCACTGGAACGCATGGTTTGCGGCGGCAGCCGGCGTGATTGACTCCATTCCCGTAATGCCCATTCTGGGCAACCATGAGTTCTTCGGCTCGGACGACTCCACACGACCGGAATATTTTCTCAAACAATTCGCCCTGCCGCAGAACGGGCCTGAAGGCCTGAAAAGCCAGGCTTATTCCTATGATTATGGTTCGGTCCATTTCGTCGTGCTGGACAGCCAGCGGAAAGAACAAGAGAAACACGGCGATATATTGAAGATGCAGTTGGCATGGCTGGATGCCGACCTGGCAGCATCCCGCGCCGACTGGAAAATTGTGTTTTTCCACAGGCCCCCCTATGGAATCATGGCAAAGCGACCCAACGAGGATGTCAAAGCCGCCTTTTGCCCCATTATCGAGAAACACCGGGTGAACCTGGTCTTCAATGCCCACGATCATGGGATTGCGCGCACGTATCCGATCAGGGACGGGGCTTATTTAAAAGATCCATCCCAGGGCACGGTTTATTATGTTTCCGGACGGAGCGGCAGGAAAACCTACCCCAACCTCGAAAAGATGCCCTGGAACGTTTTTTTTTACGATCCGCAGGATCAGCCGAACTACTTTGCCGTGAATGTAACCGACAAAAAGCTCACAGTGGTGACAATACAACAGGAGGGGACGGTACTTGACGTATATAGCATCGAGAAAGCCGGCGACGCCGATTCCGTCGTCCCGCAGGTCCTGAAACCAGCTGCGTCCGTCCAACCGTCCTACGGCATATTTCCGCACATTCGAACAGCACTCAGTAGCACCCGAATTTCATCCAAATCCTGGAGGAGGATTTTCTAATGAAAAAAAACATTTCTCGTCGTGATGTGTTGGAATTGGGAGCGGGCTCGGTTGTCCTGGCAGCGTGTGCCAGGGAAGCGGTTGCGGCTGGAATCGGCTCGACGCCGGTTGGCCAGGGGGATAAACGAGCAACCCCATTGAGTGAATTTAACCGTTGCGGCGAAGAACTCGAAAAGCGTCTCATGCTGCGGACCTCGCCCGTCGCCATTAAAATGCTCGAGAAGGAGTCGGATATCCCGCAAGGCGCTTTCAGACCCTTTAAAGACCGAGGGTATCACCTGGCCCAGTGTCAGGCATTCGCCTTGTCGCGCCGGGAAAAAACGACGGTCGCCATGCTCAAGGAAGATCACTGGTGTCCGGCACCCCTGATCGGCTACGGTCTGGTGAAAAAAACAGATGACAAAATTCAGCAGACCCAAACCTATGACAGTTTCCCGTATGGGAAGTACGTGGGCATCGTCACGGCGCCGCTGAGGCAGGCCAGTTTCCAGCCTGATGTGGTGATTGTCTATTCCAACACCTCCCAGCTCCGAGGCCTGATCATGTCGATGAGCGGAGAGGAAAGCGCACAGATAAACAGCCGCTACCTGCCTCCTTCATGCACCTATTCGGTAGTCAATGTTATGACGAGCGGAAAATACTGGGTTGTCCTGCCCGATCCCGGTGAATACCAGCGGGCGGTGGGCACGGAAGACGAAATGATGTTTGCCGTCCCGGGAGCTAAAGTGGAAACGCTGGTCGCCGGGTTGATAAAAAGCGAGAAGAGCGCGTTTGATTATCGGCACCATTACCCGCTGATGCTTCCCGACTTCGAGCGGCCCGATTTCTACAAGCAGATGTTCAAAACCTGGGGCCTGGATTCAAAGTAGGTCCCGGCCTGGAAAGCAAAAGGATACCAAGATGACTCAAGCGGATCAGCGCACGCTCGAACAGGTTTACCGCAGCGCCGTGAGCGGGCTCTATGCGAGGCTGAGAAGCAACTACGATTTCATTTACCGCAAATTCGGCGAGGAAGGGCTGAAGCTGATTGCCGAAATGAGCCGTGAGTACGGGATCAGCGTCGCGCAAAGGGCAAAGAAGAGGCTCGCAAACAACGACCTCGATTCTGTGGCGGAATACCTGATCAGGATATTCGACACGGTTGCCCGCGGCCGCGGAATTATATCCAAGGCCGAAAGGGAGAAGGACAAGATCATCATAAAGGTGGACCGATGCCCTCTCGATTTCGACATCCCCGAGATGTGCCTGGCACATACCACCATGGAAAAGACGGTGGTGGAAGAGTTGAATCCCTGTCTGATCTACCGGATCGGCAAATCCATTCCCGCAGGCGACAGTTGCTGCGAGCATATATTGGAAATAAAAAAAGAGTAACGGGAATCAGTGCCTCATAAAGGATTTGAGACTTTGAGGCAGATATTTTTGCCTCGAAGTCTCAGAGGCTTGAAGCATCTTTAAGCTGGCGAGAATGGTTCAGCAGGTCCAGAAAAGCTTGGCCGTTCAGCCTGCCTGAAATATAAAAGGATGGATCGGTGGCTGCCTGCAGTTTCTCCCCGGATTTTGCGGCGGATAGTTCGGCCAGTTCATCCATAAACCCGAATGTCAATGCTTCACCCGGACAGGTTGCCACGCACGCCGGTTGCCGGCCCTGCTGCAGCCTTTCGAGACACAGATTGCACTTCTGCATGGTCCCCGTCCGCCCGTATTCCGGGATATGAAAGGGACACGCCGCCGCGCATGTACGACAGCCTTTGCACTTGCGGGCATCGACAACGACAATACCGTCCTCCGACCGCTTTGAGATGGCTTTTTCCGGGCATGCGGCCGCGCAGGCAGGTTTCGCGCAATGCATGCAGGAGTAAGAAACAGTCCGGTTTACGACTTCAGGGAATTTCCCGCTCCATTCATCGGCAACCCTTCTCCATCGTATTCCGGGCTCGATGCCATTCCACGATTTACAGGCGACCTCGCAGGCGTGACATTGAATGCAGCGGTCTGTCCGGATATAGATGCCGTATTGTCTTGACATGCTTTCTCCTCACGCCTTCCTGACCTGAACGAGCGTCTGACTCGACATGGCGGTGACCAGCGGATCAAAGGCCTTTCTCTCGTCCACGCTGTACATCGTGTTTGTGTTGGCGCCGCCTTCGAGCAGAGGGAATCCCGGCAGGCCGAGTTCTTCGCAACCCTGCCACCATCCATGCAGCGCCATGACCGTGTCGGGCCGTATCCCGGGATTGACCTGCGCCCTGATTTTCATGCTGCCGTGGGGTGATTCCACGATCACCCAGTCCCCCTCGTGGATCCCACGCTCACCGGCCGTGTCCGGATGAATCTGGAGAGTCGGAAACGGTAGAATCTCCCTCAACAGCGGGACGTTTCGAAGCCAGGCGGCGTTGTAAACCTTGGAAGTATGAAAGTCGGAAAAGGTCAATGGATACTTCGGCATCAAATCCGGAGTCCCGGTGGGGCTTTCCGGCGGTTCCACCCAGATGGGCAGAGGCTCGAATCCATTTTCTTCAAAGGTCGTATTATAAATGGCCACTTTGCCCTGCGGCAGGTAAGGCGCTTTCGTGAACCGCGTGCTGGGAGAGGCGAACACCCGGGAGTATTTTTCGTATACCATCGGCTTGGAAGGGAAGGTAATTCCCGTTGGCCTGGCGCGAAGCTCATCCATGGTAAGGTTCAAGGGCTTCAGTTGCTCGTTCATGCACTGCGCGAGACTGCCGTTCCAGAAGTCCTTGCCGTATCCCATCTTCACGCCGAGATCGATCCAGAACTCGTAGTCGGATTTATAGTCGCCCAGGGGCTCGATGACCTTCCTGCGGGCCATAATCCAGTTGCCGCCGAACTCGAACGGGTGATCGGTCTCGTACATGGTGGCGACGGGGACCACTACATCCGCATAATTCATCTCCGCCGTCTGCATGACATCGACGACCACATAGAAATCGAGCTTCTTCAGCGCCTCGATTACGTTCTTGACGCCCCGCGTGCTGACCGTCGGCTGCGTTCCCGGCGCAATGATGGTCCGGATCCTGTAGGGTTCGCCTGTGAGAACGCTGTTAAAGATCCGGTAATAGGCCGCCGAGGTTCCTTCCGTGCTGGGTTGAAAGGGTTTTGGAAACTCGGGGCCGACGAGCTTATCGACCCACTCCTGAGTATACCTTTCCTTCAGATGCACACTTTTCGGAAACGGCATTCCGCCGCCCGAGGAGAAAATGTCGCCTCCGGGCCTGTCGAGGTTCCCCGTGATCGCCATCAGGATTGCGATCGAGCGGACTGCGTAGTTTGAGGAGGGGACGTGTTCGAGACCGTTGCCATGGTCGATACAGGCCGGTTTGGTAGTCGCATAGGTGCGGGCCAGGTTTCTGATTTGAGCCGCGGGAAGGCCCGTAACCGGCTGCGCCCATTCCGGGGTGTATTTTTTGACATGATCTGCCAGTTTCTCGAAGCCAAAGGTCCACTGGGTGACGAATTGGGAATCGTACAATTTTTCGTCGATGATGACGTGGAGCATCGCCAGCGCCAGAGCCGCGTCGGTCCCGGGACGGATTGGAATCCAGAGATCGGATATTGCTACATCAGGCTCCAGGGTGGGCTTGATCGAAATGATCTTTGCTCCGCGCTCTTTGGCGTCCAGGATCTGTTTCAGGTTGCCGCGGGTGCTTCCCGAATAGATGGGTTGTTTGCCCCAGATCAGGATAAGCTTGCTGCGGGAAACGTCAGGCATGGGCGCGGACCCCAGCGTGTATGTGAAAGCGAAAGCTTTCTGCATCGCGCAGATACCGCTGTGGCCGTAATTGGGGCTTCCGTGGGCGATCAGGAACCGGTACAGATATTCGCTGTAAGAGCGCCGCGCCGGCGAAAGGATAGCCAGCGATTCAGGTCCGTATTTTTGTTTCTGCTCTTTCAGTTTTGCCGCGATCAGGTCGAGCGCCTCATCCCACGAAATCGGCGCGAATTTGCCTTCGCCTTTTGCTCCCGTGCGTTTGAGCGGGCGCTTCAGGCGCTGCGGCGAATAAACCCACTGGGGAGCAGCATGCGCTTTGGCGCAAATCCTGCCGCCATTCAGCGGAGATTCCTTCATCCCTTCGACTCTCAGGAAGCGGCCGTTGCGCACGCAGGCATAGATGCCGCATCCAAGACCCGGGCCGCACATGGCGCAAAAAGTCGGGATGCGTTCTTCCACAGCCTCCGCAGTTGCGGCGTGCGACGATTGCCCGGTTGGGCTGTCCGCGAACGGCATGCCGGCCCCTATTGCACCGGCGGCCTTCAAAATCGTTCTTCTGGAAACCAGGAATTTTTCCTTTTCCGGATTCACCGTTTTTCCCCTCTTTGTCTTCCATCTTGCCGACAAGGCCGAGAATAGCACAAGAGGGAGACAGTCACCAGTGTCCCCGTTCCACAGGGGGACACTGGTGGCCGTCCCCCTCTTGAATAGGGGTCAGTTTTCCAGGAGCTTGAGCGTTTCCGGCGAAAACTTGAAATCGGCAGAGGGATTGCGGACACACCTGACTTTAAAGGGCTGATTCAGGTCAATCTTCCGGCTCAACTGGATCAGGCCTTCAATCCGGGTGCCTTTTGCCACGTCGCCGGATTGGAGATTCTTCATATTGATGGTCTCCCCTTTATAGGTCTGACCATCCTGTTCCACTTCAAACTGCGGATCCAGCTTGATGTTTTTTTCCGGCACGCCCTGTACATAAAACCTGGTCTCCTTTGTTTTCCGGATTCGAAAGCTTTTGCACTTGAAAAAGCCGGAAATTTTTGAATAATGCAAATGCATTTGCAACAAGACTTTCGATTTTGGATTTGGCTCTATGTATTTTCGCGGCCTTTTTCGCTTTGGCGTGTGGATAGCGGCTCTCTTTCTGCTTTGTCCGGCAGGGGGCCTTGCCCAGTCGACGGACCCCGGCAGCCTTCACGGCAGAGTTTATATGAAGGACATTCATACGCCGCTTAAGGGCGCTTCTGTTCGAATCATACAATTGGGCCGGAACACATATACCAACGAGGATGGATATTACGAATTCCAGGAGATCCCCGCCGGCTCTTACGATGTTTCAGGTCACATGCATGCTTTGCTGGAAGGCGTCGTTCGCGTTGAAATCATCGCCGGCAAGGCGGCTGTAGCGGATTTCCAACTGTCCTTTGTTCATTTGCGTCATGAAGTTGTCGTAACCGCGAGCGCAAAAGAAGCCTCCCTGTTTGACTCTTTCCAATCGGTGACCGTTCTGGATACGCTGGAAATTTCCGGCAAAGGCTCATTCGGACTGGGAGACTTGACCGAAAATCTCCCGGGGGTTGCCAAGCGCAGTTTCGGCCCCGGAAGTTCGCGCCCGGTGCTGCGCGGATTTGACGGCGACAGAGTTCTGATCCTTACAAACGGTTTGCCTACGGGCACGCTTTCCTCCCAATCCGGAGAACATGCGGAGCCGGTCGACGAGACCAACCTGGACAAAATCGAGATCGTCAAAGGACCGGCTACGCTGCTCTACGGCAGCAATGCCATCGGCGGAGTCGTCAATGCCATCACCCAGCACCACCTGGTGCACGACCACCCGCACGCCGGATTGCGCGCCGGTCTCCATACTTCCGGGGGGACGAATAATAACGAAGCGAATGCCGGTGCAAACATGGAGTATGGAGTTAAAAACTGGCTTTTCTGGGCCGGCGGAAGACGGCAGGTGGCCAGCGACTACTACAGCCCCGAAGGCAGAGTCGACAACTCGAAGACGCGCCTGAGTTCGGGCCATACCGGGTTTGGATGGTTTGGCGAGAAACCCTACTTTACCCTGAGTTACGCCTTCAACAAGGGCCGCTTTGGCGTCCCTTATGCCGGCGAATTTCATCATTACGAGGAGCCGCATGACGGATTACCTGATCCTGAAAACGAGGGCTCCGAAACGGTTATGGTGGACGAAACCTTCACCTGGCAGAATGTGCAGTTCGGCGCCGGATTGAGCGGCATCGGTTCTTTTCTTGAAAGATTCCGATTCAGTTCCAGCTACGTGCGCTGGATGCACAAGGAGCTCGAAAACGAGGCCGTGGCTACGGCATTCGATAACAAACTCTGGAGTTTTCGCGGTGTCTTAGAGCAGGATAAAAAAGGGGCGCTTTCCGGAAGCCTTGGTTTCCAGGGTTCCTATCGGGATTATCTTGCCGGAGGCGAGGAAGCGCTCACTCCGCCCGTGTCATCAGGCTCCTTCGCCCTTTTTGCCCTCGAGGAACTGGATCTCAGGAAAGCGCGGCTGCAGTTCGGCGGACGCATAGAACATACCGGATACAATCCCTATGGTATGCCGGAACGTTCGTTCACCGGTCTCTCCGCAGCGGCCGGAATTCACGTCCCCCTTTGGAAGAATGGCGCATTTGTGGCCAACTACACCCGCTCACACCGGGCTCCCGCCCTGGAAGAGCTGTATAGCAACGGGGCGCATGTCGGCAATCTGGCCTATGAGATCGGCAATCCCGGGCTCCGGCGGGAGGCGTCCCATGGACTGGACCTGCTCGTGCGCCACGAAACGGGGCGCATCCATGCCGAGGCCAGCTTCTTTCATTACCGCATAAACGATTTCGTGTACCTCGCGTTTACGGGAGAGGAGTCCCACGGACTCCGGGTTGCAGAATACTCGCAGGCGGACGCCCGCTTCACGGGAAGCGAGGCGACTCTGGATTTCGCTATTCGCCCCGGCTTTTGGATTAACCTCGGTTTGGATGCAGTACGTTCCGAGCTGGTGCAGGGAAGCACCCCGTTGCCTCGCATCCCGCCCATGCGCGGCCGCGTCGGCTTCGATGCCGGCTACAAGGGATTCAGCCTGAAACCGGAAATACGACTTTCAGCGCGCCAGTCGCGCATTTATCCGACCGAAACGCCTACGGCCGGATATGCCGTTTTTAGCCTGAAGGCTTCCTACACCTATGCGCGGAGCCATGCAGCTCACCTTTTTTCGGTGACTCTCTTAAATGCGGCCGACTGCCTGTACCGCAATCACCTGTCGTTTATCAAAGACCTTGCTCCGGAAATGGGCCGCGGTATCCGGTTCTCCTACACACTTCAGATTTTCTGACCTGTAATCAGCCGCGAGTCTCACGAACGCTAGGCTTTACCCACACCCAGTCTGGCGAGAATTTTTTCCATCAGGCACCATCGGGTGAGCGAGGACTGGAACAGGTTTGCGCCGACGAAGGCCGTGAACCAGAGCCAGTTGGGATTCACCCAATGGGCAAGAGCGAGGCTGATCAGGACAAAGCTTCCGGCGATCAGCCGTATCCATCTTTCAAGTGCCATTTTAGTCTCCTTCGGGAAAGACCGGCAGAGGAGAATGCTCCATCTCCCATCGCTTCATCCGGTAATATAATATCGGAACGGTCATTCTGCTGAGAAGCAGGGAAGCGACTTCGCCCGCCATCAACGAAATTGCCAGACCCTGGAATATGGGATCAAAAAGGATTACGGCCGAACCTACAACAACTGCCGCAGCCGTAAGCATCATGGGGCGGAAGCGCACGGCGCCCGCGTCCACAACCGCCTGAGCGAGCGGTTCGCCCAGGCTCAGGCGCAACTCGATAAAATCCACGAGAATGATCGAGTTCCGCACCACGATCCCGGCTCCGGCAATGAACCCGATCATGGAGGTCGCGGTGAAAAAGGCTCCGAGGGCCCAGTGTCCGGGAAGAATTCCAACCAGGGAAAAGGGTATTGCGGCCATGATAACCAGCGGAGTTTTGAAGCTCTGGAACCAGGCCACAACCAGGATGTATATCAGCACCAGCACGGCGGCAAAGGCCAGGCCCAGATCGCGAAAGACCTCGTAGGTTATGTGCCATTCGCCGTCCCATTTCATGGCAAGGCGGTCGGATTCCGAAGGTTGCTGCGCCGTGTATGTCTCGAGACGGTATCCCTCAGGCAGATGCATCGCTGTGATCCGCTCGTCCATATTTAGAATCGGGTAAACAGGGCTTTCCTCGCGGCCCGCAACGTCGGCCGTCACGTAGACCACCGGCATCAGGTTCTTGTGGTAAATATTCCGTTCGCGCTCGGATTTCTCCCAGCGGCCAAGTTCACCCAGCGGAACCAGTTTGCCCGAAGCCGAAGCGACGCGAAGCCTGTTCAGGGCGTCAATGCTGGAGCGGTCGGCCAGAGGCAGACGGAGGCGGAGCGGGACATCCTCCGCTTCCTTCGGGAAGTGCAGGAGGCCTGCCTGGGATCCGCTGACCGAAAGCGCGACGACCTGTTGAGCCTCGGCTATGGAAACTCCGGCCATGGACGCCTTGAGCCGGTCAAAGTGAAACAGCATCTCAGGCTGAGGATCCTCAACGTACCAGTCGACATCCACGACGCCGGGCGTTTTTTCCAGCATGGTCCTGATTTCCCGGGCCAGCTCGATCTGCCGGTCATAATCGGGACCGTAAACTTCGGCGACCAGAGTTTGCAGTACCGGGGGTCCGGGAGGCACTTCCGCCACTTTCATTCGGATCCCGTGTTGCGCAGCCACGGGTTGCAGCAAATCTCTCACGCGGCGCGCAATTGCGTGGCTCTGATCCGAACGGTCTCCTTTGGGAGTCAGGTTGACCTGGATGTCGGCCACATTCTCGCCCCGGCGGGTGTAGTAATGCCGGACCAGGCCGTTGAAATTGTAGGGGGACGCGGTTCCCACATAGGTCTCGAAATCCGTGATTTCCGGAATCTGGCTCAATCGGACAGCAAGCGCGCGCGTGGCGGCGGCTGTCTTCTCCAGGCTTGTGCCTTCCGGCATATCGACGATGACCTGGAACTCGCTCTTGTTGTCGAAAGGAAGCATTTTAACGACGACGAGTTTGAAATAAACCATGCTGCAGGCTGCAATCAGCAGCACAGTCACAAGCCCCAGAAAAAGCCATTGGTTCCGGTCGCGCGCCAGCAAACCTCCCATGAAGCGGCGATAGAACCGGGTGGTGAGGTCTTCCTGCTCCCCTTCGTCATGCCCTTTGTGGGATCCACGCAGAAAACGCTGGGCCGCCCAAGGCGTAATCACAAAAGCCACCAACAGCGAAAAAATCATGGCCGCCGAAGCGCCCACCGGTATCGGGCGCATATACGGGCCCATCAATCCCCGGACCATAGCCATGGGTAGGATGGCGGCAATTACGGCAAAGGTTGCCAGGATGGTCGGGTTGCCGACCTCGTCGACCGCTTCCACCGCGACATCGGAAAAACGCCGGTCCCGGTTTTGCGGCATGCGTTTGTGACGGACGATGTTCTCAATGACGACGATGGCGTCATCGACCAGGATCCCGATGGAAAAGATGAGGGCAAACAGGGTGATGCGGTTGAGCGTGTAGCCGTACAGAAGGAAAACGACGAGGGTCAAAGCCAGCGTTACGGGAATCGCCACGGCGACCACCCCGGCTTCCCTGAAACCCAGGATCAGCCAGATCAGGATCGTTACCGATATGACGGCGATCATCATATGGAGCAGCAGTTCGTTGGATTTCTCCGCCGCGGTATCGCCGTAATCCCGAGTGACCGTCATTTGAAGCGAAGCAGGGAAGTTTCGGGCACGGAAATGGCCGGCCTTCTCCAAAACCTGCTCCGCAAGCACAACGGCGTTTTTGCCCTTTCGCTTGGCGAACGTAATGGTGATTGCCGGCATCATCTCGCTGCCGATATGGGCTGCGGACTTCAGAGTCGCGTCCGAACGATGATCCTTGCCCGGAATTTGGATCCCTTTGGCCGCAGCGGCGGGGCCGGGCGAGAAAAAGACATAATCCGCGGGCTCCTCGGGACCATCCGTGATCTTCGCAACATCCCGCAGATATACCGGGACACCGCCTTGCACTCCTACCACCAGGGCGTTGACATCGTCGGCGCTTCGAAAGAACCCGCTGAGGTGGACGGAAAAGGCCTCATTCCCCTGAGTAACGATTCCGGCATGGGTTTCGCGGTTTTCCATCTGCAGGATGCCGTGCAGCCGGGTGGCGCTGATGCCATAGGCGGCCATCTTTACCGGATCCGGTTCCACAAGCATCGTGCGACGCTGGCCGCCAATGAGCTCGGTCGCGGATATATCGGGTATCTGCTGCAGTTCGTTTCGGAGCTCCGCCGCAGCGCGCCGCAGCTGGTAGCCGTCCAGCTCGGGACTCCAGAGTGTGAGGGCCAGGAACGGGACGTCGTCGATGGAGCGCGGCTTGATCAGCGGCTGCGAGCAGCCCGGCGGTATCAGATCAAAATTTGCGAACATCTTCTGGTTCAGCCGGACGATGCTATTTTCCTCATCCTCCCCTACGTAGAAGCGGACAATGGCCATGCTTGAACCGGGGCTCGAGGTGCTGTAGACATATTCAACCCCGGGGATTTCCCAAAGAAGCTGTTCCATAGGCCGGGTAATCCGTGTCTCCACCTCCTTGGCGGATGCGCCCGGGAACGAAACCATAACGTCGATCATCGGAACAATGATCTGAGGCTCTTCTTCTCTGGGAAGCATGATGACGGCCGCGACACCCAACAGGACTGAGGCCACCAGAATCAGCGGGGTTAGCTTCGAGTGTATGAAAGCCCGGGCAAGTTTTCCTGCAGTCTGCGGTTCGCTCATGGGCGGACCTCCACGGGGATTCCTTCGATAATTTGCTCGCTCAAGCCGGCAATAATGCGTTCACCGGGTTCGATGCCGGACAGGATCTCGGACCGTTCGGCATCATAGGGCGAGCTTTTCACGAGGCGGAATCGGGCTTTGGACTCGCCATCCACAACGAATAAACCCACAAGCTGCCCGGTTTCACGGATTGCCTCGCTCGGGACCAATAGCGCATTCCGAGCTCCCACAGGCACATCGATTTTTACAAACTGCCCGTTGGGGAGCTGGACGTTCGGCGGGAGGTCGACTTTGAACTGGACGCTGTGCGTAGCCGGATTGGAAAGCGGCACCATTTCCGTGACAATTCCCTCGATTGCATCCTTGATTCCGGCAGTCCTGAGCCGCACCTTCATTCCGGGCTTCAAATGTGCAGCATGTTCCGTTGGAAGGTCCGCGAGAGCCTGGGGCCTGGCCGTGGATTCGATTACCATCAGCGGCGATCCCGGGAAAATTGCCGTCCCCGTATCCGCCGGGCGCTCGACGATTTTTCCCGCCGAGGGCGCCTTTATTTGAGTCCAGCTCATCAGGACATCGGCGCGGTCATGCTGGGCTTTGGCCTGGGAGATCCTGGCTTCAACCTGCCGCACGCGGTCCTCGGCCGCGGCGACCATCGATCCTCTCGAAGCCAGTTCCGCGGCGGCAGCGTCGCGCCGGGCCCGCACCTCGTCGATTTCCTGCGGCGAAACCGAACGCGATTCGAAAAGCTTCTGGTATCGGCTGAGGGTCTGCTGGGCCAGATCCGCAGAAGCTTTTGAGGCGGACTGCATCTCAACCGCCGCACGGTGGGCCCTGCGCGCTTCCGACAGGGCAGCCTCCGCTTCCTCGATGGCTGCCTGGGATACGGCTTTCTGGCTCTCGGCGTCGCGCGCGTCCAGGAGCGCCAGCACCTGATCCTGCCGGACGCTGTCGCCCACCCTCACGCGCATTGCCCGGACAAAGCCGTTGATCTGCGATGAGAGCACGATGCGGTTGCGGGGCTGAACCGTTCCGGGCGCCTCAAGGATCGCCGGAGCCTGTTCGTAATGGGCTGCAATCACGCTGACCGGAACCGCTGCGCCGCGAGAAGGTGATTCGGTCTGTTTGTCGCTGCAGGCCAGCTGCGCTGCCAGTCCCGAAACCAAAATGAGAAGCAAAGACTTGCGTTTCATAGTGTGTCCCGTTTGTTCAATGAGCACGGATCCCGGACCCGCACGATTGTTGTTCCATAGTCGGCATTGGACAGACAGTTCCAGAGAGACTGTCTCAAAACCACTACTGCAAATTCATGGCCGGGGATGTTGAAGCCAGGATGCCGGCGGTATATTCGATCTGTGCATAGCTGAGCCGCTGCCGGTAAATGGCTTCGGCAAGATTTGTCCTCGCGCCGCTGCGGGAGGTCTCGGCCGACAGAATATCCGTCATGGTCGCGAGACCCGCATCATAGCGGTTTTTCAGGATTCGGAGCCCTTCTTCGCTTTGCGCCTCGCCGGCCTGTGCGGCCGTCACCTGCTGTTCGGCCGCACGGTACTGAATGATAGCCCTGCGGACCTCGAGCGCCATTGCGGATTCCATGGCCCTGATTTGCCGGCGCTTCTGCTCCAGGCGATGGCGGGCGGCTTGCAGCTGTGCCGCATCCCCGCCGCCTGCATACAGATTCCAGCGCAGGGTGATTCCGGCCGACCAGTTGCTGCCGCCGAAATCATGGATGGCCGGATTGTCCATCTCCCATTGACCGTAGCCCGCCAGCAGGGGCAGGTATTCCTTCTGGCGGGAGCTGACCGCAAGTTCCGCTTCCCGCAGCTCTGTCAGCAGGTTCTGGTAATCCGGCCTGCGTTGCTTCTGCTCGGCGATCAGGGCTTCTTCGGATGGGATCGGGATGCTTTGCGCCGCCAGGGGAGCCGTCTCGCCAACGGCGTCCTGAAGGGGGTTGCCCATGAGACGGTTTAGTTGAGCCCTGGCGATCTCCAGCATGCCCTGGGCCTGGATTAACTGCTGTCTGGCAGTAGAAAGATAGACGCGGCTGCGCAGCAGATCGGCCTCCACCGCCAGGCCGGCCTCAACGCGTGATTTGGCCTGACTCTCGATCGATTCCGCCGAGCGGAGCGCCCGCTGCGCCGTCTCGAGTGCTTCGCGTGCGAGCGAGGCCTGGTGATAGCCGTCAAATGTGGCGAACAGGACCTGGCGGATGTGGTCTTCGTGAGACTTGTCGGCGATTTTCACGCCCAACTGGGCCTGTTCGCGGCGGCTCCTGGTCCTGCCGAAATCCCAGATCGTCTGCTGCAGCGTGGCGCGGGTCTGCAGGTTGTCTTCCGCTGACGGGTTATTGAGCGACGGCAAGGCGAAATTTTCAACCGTGAATTTTCGTTGCGTCAGCAGAGTGCCGAAAACGAAGACGGGATTATCTCCTGCCAGATAGGACTGCTCGAAGTCAAGGCGCGGCAGATATCCGGCCCGTGCAGCCTCGTATTCGGAAAGCGCAGCCTGCCGGCCGGGTTCATCCACGGCAAGATCCGGGTTGTTTTCCAGAGCCCGGGCAACGGCCTGCTGCAGCGTCAGTTTCTCCTCAGCGGCAAGAGGAATAGCCAAGAGCACAACAACGACTGAAAGAGCCCAATATCTCCGATTCGGTGACTTATGCATAGTTGCCCCAAAACAGGTGTTGACGATTTTTTGGAACTAATGGCGGACTCTGGCCGGACTGAGGACCGAAGCCAGCTTTTCTCCTTCCTTCAGTCTGCGATAGAGAATCGCCCGCATGATGGCGCAGGCTTTGTGAATTTCCGGATCCAGGAGCCGGTAAAAAATTTTCCTGCCTTCCCGCCTCGACTCGGCGATCTCTCCTCGTACAAGCAGGGCTACATGCTTGGAAAGATTCGCTTTGGAGATGTCCAGATCGGCGATCAGCTCGGCGGCGGAGGCTTCCCCCTCCTTAAGCCTGTCCACGATGGCAAGCCTTGTCGGGTGGCCCAGGGCTTTGCAGATTTCGCACTGCATCCGGAAGACCTTTTGCATCGCCTGCCGATCCATAGCATTATGTTTCATAGTTTACAAGTTTCCAAATATGGAAACATAATAGGAGGCCTGCGCCGTGCTGTCAACATAAATTTGCATAAAGTCCATTCCGGAGGCCTTGGCCGCCCCGAAAAATGGTATAAACTGGTAACTGGCAGGAATGCTGGGGATTGGACAGGAGCATGGACGACATATGATGAGACACCGGGGTTTTAAAAGGTCGAAGGCCATAATATTTTGGGCATGTCTGATTGCGGCTGGAATAGGCTTTGTTGCAGGGCCGGCAGCTCGGGCGGCGGCAGAAGACGGGCCGTTTCCGGAAGAAATTTCAGTAGCCCAGACTAAAGCAAAGCTTAATACTGGTGCGTTTATTCTGGACGTGAGAGAGCCTGAGGAGTACGCGTCGGGTCACATTGCCGGGGCGACATTGATCCCGATTGGCCAGCTGGAAAAAAGGGCCAATGAGCTTCCGCGGGATAAGGAGATTGTCGTGGTCTGCCGTTCAGGCGGCCGCAGCGCGATGGGCCGCGACATCCTGAAGAAAGCCGGCTTTGCGAAGATCTCCAGCATGGCCCAGGGCATGAACGCCTGGAAAGCTGCCGACTACCCGATCGTGCAGATACCTTAAATAAACCTGCCGTCAAGCTCTGCCGGTGTGACTCGCGGAGTTTGACAGTTCCAGGACCATCGAATGCCGACAACCGGACAAAACACGGACGAAGACTGATCCCTGAGGTAAGGGTCGGCGTGTAAGAACCAGTGAGCCGCTCCCGATAGCCCGGTGGGGCTGCATTGCTTCCCTTCAGGTTTCTGACCTGAGTCCAGTTCCACTTCGCCTCTTCCCATTATTTCCGTCGCTGTTGCATCTGTGGATTGCGGTGCTATAAAATGCCGCTTTGCCACATTGGGCCCGGATCGGCCTGATTCCCTTCAGGAAAGAGCCGGACGCCTTTGTGACGTGCTTTGCTGGAAAAGATCGGCTTTGCAGGAATCCATTGTTCCTGGTGCGTATGGGGGACTAAGGGGATGGCAGAAGAATACAAGCCGTGGCTATGGAAAGTGCCCGAAAACAGCGTCATCGGCAAGCGCCGCGTGCGGCGTGTCGATGGATTTGAGAAGGCGAGCGGAACCGCGATTTTTGTAAGAGACATCTATCGTCCCGGGATGCTCTATGGGAAGCTGTATCTCTCCCCGCATGCGCATGCAAAAATCAAGAAAATGGACACCTCAAAGGCCGAAGCCCTGGTAGGAGTCAGGGCCGTGCTGAGGTATGACGACCCGAAAGACATCGGGGTCCGGCCCTTTACGGGAACGGAGTTCGGAACCCATGACATGCTTCCCGGCACGGCCCATTATTTCAGCCAGCCGGTTGGCGCCCTGGTGGTCGCCGACTCCGAAGCCCTGTGCGACCGGGCGTTGCGGCTCATAGAAATCGAGTGGGAGCAGCTTCCCCTTCATCCTGGACTGGGAGGAAGCTTTAAAACCCGGCGCACCGCTTCTGCGGCCGGATTTGAATGACAAGGACAACCTGAACAACGAGACCATCATCAAGTATGGCGACGTCGAGAAGGGATTGAAGGAATCCTCCAAGACCATCACCTTCAGAATGACGGACGAAGAAGACAACACGACCGTGATCGAGGCGCACGCCTGCGTGGCCGAATGGAAGGGAGACTATCTCGAAGTCTGGTATCACGGCCAGTCGCCCAATAAGGTCCTCCAGACTCTTTCCGCCGCGGGCTATGCGCCCCAGGACAAAATCACGATCAACACGGCTTACGGAGGCGGTCAATTCGGCGGCCTGAACTGGTCCAAGTCCATCGGCAACGCTTCCGGCTTTACCAGCTACGCCGTTGCCGCAGCCAAAAGAACCGGCAGGCCGGTGAAGATGCTGTGGGATGAAAGCCATTTCCACGGAGGCGAGGAGACGAACGGTTCCTACCAGTTCACGGTGGGATTCGAGCCGGACGGGAAGATCAACGCGGTCAAGTGCGAATTGCTCTGGGCCAGCCAGATGATGCATCACACGCTGGGGAAGTTCCAGGAAGGGACGGCCATTCCTCATCTCTACAGCCGGGAAGTGGTGCCGTTTCTGAGCCGCGGATTCAATCCTTGCGCCAAGGACGGGGGGCCCGCCTGCGCGCCTCCCAACCTGGTATTCAACCAGGTGGCCGCCACACTGAATATGGACCCGACAAAAGTCGCCATGATCAATGACGGCTGTGAAGGCCATCCCATGTCGGAGCTGATCAAAGTCAAAGCCGAACAAGGCTTCAATCCCGAATTCGACAGCCTCAAAGAATGCATCGAGAGGGGAAAGAAGGCGATAGACTGGGATCTCAAGTGGCATGCCCCGGGAGCAAAGATACTCCCCAACGGGCACTATCACGGAATAGGCTTCATTTGGATGATCGCGTGGCGCTGCATGCCGGGCCCGAGCATGGTGGGCGTGATGATGCGCCCGGACGGAACGGCCAACATCGTGGCTCGGACTTGCGATATCGGCGTGTCCAGCCCTACGGCCTGTGTCCAGTTGGTTTCCGGCGAACTGGGCCTGAAGTATGAAGATGTCACCTGGCGTCACGACAAGGATGTCAAGTTTTCGGTCACGGAAATCAGCGGGTCCATGGGATCGGTGCGCACCTTCCCGGCCATGATTCGAGCCGCGAGGAACCTGAAGAGGATCATCCTCGAATGCGCTGTGAAACCTTCGCCCGGCGGCATGATGCGAAAGCCTCAACCGGCGAAATTCCCGGGGAAAAGCCCCGAGGATCTGGAGATCGCGGACGGCATGGTCTTCGACAAGTCGGATCCGTCGCGCAAGGTCAAAGTCGCCGACATCGTCGCGCCCTACTATGACGGCGTCAATTCGCCCTTTTTCGGCTGGGACTTCCCTCCCTATGTCAGCTCCAATATTCGTATGCACATCTTTGCCAGACAGTGCTATTTCACCGAGGTGGAGGTTGATCCCGAGACGGGATTGGTCGAAGTGACGAAGCATGTCGTTGTGAACGATATCGGGAAAGCGATCAATCCTGATTCCATCAATGGCCAGCAGTATGGCGGTTCCTATATGGGCATCGGGCGGTCCAATATGGAGGCCATCTACTACGATCCCAAAACCGGCGTGAAGCTCAATGACAACCACGTAAGCTACGAGATTCCGACCATGAACGACGTCGGGCCGATAGACTGCCATATCCTTGAATCCGCTTTGGGGTATGGTCCCTATGGGATGTACGGCATCGGCGAGAGCAGCGCCGCCTGTACCACCACGATTACGGCGCCCGCGATATACAATGCCATCGGCAAGTGGGTCACGGATTTCCCCACCACGCCGGATAAGATCCTGAAGGCGCTGGGCAAAATATAGCCTCAGGCGATCTTGCCGGCCGTTGAACGTGGTACCTGAAGTGGAACAGGCTGCCACTCGGGTTGTTGGCCGGCGCGTTTATCGGTTGCGGCTGGATTTTGTTTCAGAACTCGGTCAGTGAATCATCACAACGGGCTTGGCGGCCAGCCTGTTGATGATGCGGATGAGGTCCAGCGAAGTCTGATTGAATTTGATCCCGAACTTTCCCAGGCTGCCGCGATCGGATATATCCTCAGCGCCGCGGATGACCTTGCCTTCCAGGATCAGGGCATTCTTCAAGGGAGGCGTTTTCAGGGTTATGGTTACTCCCCCGTCATTGGGCGGCAGAAATTTGGCGGCGAGATACGCTCCGTTGAGCGACAGGTCGATGACGACCGCTTCGCGGCTGACTCCCTGATAAGTGAAACGACAGCTCAGGCGGGCAGGCACCCGCGAAATCATTCTCCGATCACGTATCACCCGGCTTCCCGTTGCCATAATTCCCCCTCAGATTTGTCCAGGCTCTTCGGATCGTTATTCGGCCGTTTACCAGAGCAGCTTTAGGAAATTATTCGGAAGCTATGGGCGATAAACTGTTGAGATCAAAATAAATCCGTTGTTCTGCTGCACGTGCTGGCAAGTGTTTGGCAGAAATAAGGCGAGAACAGCCCTCAGGGCTAGGAGTTTCAGGTTTCAGGGCGCCGGTTTTCAGTCCGTGACCTGCAGCCTGCAACCTGAAACCGCTGCATTTGCCTCAGGCTTGCGGGCAAACTCCAACGATTTTGGGAAGCAACCGGGCCCGGGTGGCTGCTACTTGGCTGCGACCGCCGCGGCTTTGCGCAGGGACCGGCGCAGTTCATGGAGTTGGCGCCTCACGGCTTTGAGCTCTGCATGATCATACGCTTCGAGCGCCGCATCCCGCTTCTTCTTAAGCTCCTTCATCTGGATTTTCACGGCGGCTTTGTCGACGCCGGCGACTTTGCTCTTGTGCCGCGTATGGGTATCGATATTCAGGGCAGTGCAGAGTGCCGTCAGGAGATGTTCCTTGTTCAGCTGTGTGTAGCCCTTGACCGCTTCATGCTCGATTCCCGCGGCGATTTCTCTCAGTTCTGCAACCGTCATTCCTTTGAGTTGATCAAACGTATATGCCATAGTCAATCCTCTCCTTGTACATGGTGCATGCGCTTTTTTCGCCCAATCATAACACCGGCCCCCGAACACCGGCTGCAAAATTCGCTGCTGCCCGGATTGAATGCTTCGAGCCTTCGCGGCCCGTGCCAATTACATTGGTAAATCCCGGGCTCTGCCGGGCGACTCAAAGAGTTTGACAGCTCCGTATTTTGAAACGCTGAGAAACGCTGATAAAAGCGCTGACAAACGCCGTTTTGTTCGGCGAGGGTCGGCGAGCAAAAGCCGATGAGGCGCTTCCGATGGAGTTTTCTGCGGCGGCACTGTGGCAAACGCCTGGTTTCTCATACCCTTCATTTCCTTGCCGCACGGCGTTTGCCACAGTGCCGCCGCAGAAAACTGTCCAGCGCGGAGCGCTGGCCCCTGCGGGGATCGGAAGCGCCTCATCGGCTTTTGCCTGCGTAAGTCAGCGTTCAAGACCGGCGTAACTAGTCCAACCGCTTTGAGCGGTTCAAATCTTTCAAGCCTCCGGCTTTGCCGGAGGTACCTGACTCTCTTCGAGCGCTAGGGACCCGGAGGTTCCAGAGACCCGAAAGGCCTATGGTGCGGCGAAAACCAGGAAGTACTGGTAGGGCAGGAAGGTATGTTCCTTTTGCAGCTTGAAACCGCCGGCTTCCATCCCGCGGATCACCTCTTCGCGCGCCATCTTCATTTCGGGCGGAGGGCCGACCGGCAGCTGCTCCTTTTTATAGTCGAGAACGACAATCTGGCCTCCCGGCTTGAGCATTTTCTTCATCAGCGCCGCGTACTGAGCTTGGTTCGTCACGTGGTGCCAGGTATTGCAGATGAAAAAACGGTCGATGGAAGCATCCATGAGCAACGGGTCGTCGGGAGCCGAGAGAACAGTCACAACATTCCGGATGCCCCTATCGCGGATTTGCCGGTTCATATACAAAATCATGTCCGAGTTGACATCGACGGCGTAGACGCGACCGTTGTCGCCCACATGAGGCGCAAAACGGAAAGCGAATAATCCGGATCCTGCGCCGATGTCCGCCAGGACCTCGCCCTTTCTGATGCCCAGAGCAGCAATGACTTCTTCGGGTTTCTGCTCCGATATGCGTTCCGGACTCTCCAGCATCGCGACGTAGGCCTTCGGGTCCTGGTGCATTTTCTGTATCTGCTCTTTGGTGCCCTGGCCGGCAGCAAACTGGGCCACGAGAATGCGGGGAGAAACATGACCAAAATCCCGCGATACATCTTTTTCATTGTCCTGTCTCCTCCTGTTCGGCGAATAATCTTTCCTCTCTATTGCCCTTTCAAGGCTCCAAAGATCACCAGTTTACCTTCAGCCACAAGCTGATCGCGGGTTTTCTCCCATTGATAGTCACGGGTGCCTCGGGGCAGCGGATTGATCCGGATGGCGACGATGGCAAAGGAGCTTCTGCCGCCGTTATGGTCATATTTTTCATTGAAGCGGTGCTCCGGCGCCGCCTTGTCCTGGCATGTTTTTTCCGCGTACATGGGCACGTCCGGCGGGGAGATACGGTGCTGAGGATCCACCAGGCGGAGCGGTCCCGTGCCGATGATTTTTCCCGTTTCCGAGTCAAGCCGGGCCGTCTCGATCTTTTTGCCGTTTTCCTCGACTGCGAGCATGATTCTGGCATCCGGTAATGCTTTCTTCGGGTCCAGGCCAGGTGCATTATAGTTTACCCATCCGCAGGGGCCGTATTCTTTCTTGCTCAAACCCATGACCGGGGTTGCTTGCGGCCACGATTTCTTCAATTCGTCCATTGTAAAAGTGCCTTCGAAGCCGTCGAGCGATATAAAATCCACCGTTTCCGCGTTATCGGCGATCCCGGCGGCGCGAAGCATTTCATAGACCCTGTATCCCCGGTATACGTTGTAGAAGTCGCCGGCTTTGTTGTGCGAAGTGTTAAGAAAGACCTTCTGGCTGATGGCAGGCGACAATTTGCCTATTTCTGAGGATGCCAGAATTTTGTGAGGCGCAATGCGCGCGGCCGGATTGCTTCCGGCTTCGCCTGGATTTGTTCCCTGCAAAAATTCCGATTCGTTAGTGAAGTTGTCTCCATCCGAATCTTTGCCCGCCAGCGCCTTAATAGCCGCCAGGCTGCGACCTGCGGCCAGATAATCGGCCCCATAGCGATTCAGGGTCTCTCGGACATCGCGCTTGCTCCTGACGTGTACCACATGGCAGTAACCGCAGTTGGTTTCATTCCGCACTGCATTGCGATTCCAGGGATCGGCAGCTTTGCCGCCCTTATGACAGGTGGCGCAGGAATCCGCCGCAGCATTCTTAAGACCGGGATAGGCGGCCACAATAGCATTGACATCTCTGTCGTCAGCGTGGCCCTTGTATGCAGAATAGGCTACGCCCAACAACGCCAATAGCGCCAATGGGATGGACAGGCGGATCAATCCACTCGGAGTCCTTCTCAGGGTCGGCATTTGAGTATTCTCCTTGTCTGGCCTTTAAAGAAAAAAATTACAATAAATAACAAAAAATACTAGAAATCAACTAAAAGGCATGTTATGTTGGTATCACTCTAGCCATTGGATAGTGGAGGGCCGGCGGAGCCGGAGGGCTCTGAGCGACTCCGGCCCTCCCGATAAGTCCGCCAATCGTTAAATCCCAACAACCAAAGATATCATCGATGGCCTATGCCGGGCATAGGCGCAATGCATCAGCGAAAGCTTTGCTCAATCTCGAATTTCGAATCTCGAATCACTTGAACCTGTGAATTACGCCGAGGCACCCCTGGTTATCAAGGTTTCGGGCGAAACACTCGATGCAGATATCGGCTCCGAACACCATGTGTACGAACATGCTGTGGTTGCCGACCGCGACGCTTTTTCCGGGAAAATCCCCCGCCAGTGTATTCTCCGGAACCGTCAGGAAATATCCTGAGAACGGATAATCAGTTTTCGCGTCGGTTTCGTCATGGTACTGATACCCGCTGGGGTATTCAAAAACCTTGTGGGTGCCTGTTGTCAGCGTCAGATATTGGGCGTCCCCCGGTTCGTAGTAATACCAATCCACGCTATTGATGCAAGGATGGCAGGGCAATAGAAAGTCCCGAATTCCCAGGCCTTCGAGGATGATCAAAGCGATCCTGGCGCTGCCCAGATTGTGCTCGATCAGCGCGCGAATATCCGTAATGGAGCCCGGCTGACCCAACGGCGTGGAAACAGGAATCGAGAAACTCGCACCCGGTATCCGCAAAGCTCTGCGCATCGGGGTCCCGGTGGTTACAAAAGTCCATCCTTCGCGGGCTACCAGAAGGTATTCCGGTATGCGCTCCGGTTCTGTGAGCCGCTCCGCCAAACAGACCTATCCATTCGTCCCGCCGGACCACCCTCTCGATCTGGTCCAGCGATCGAACGAAATCCAGGTCGCGCCTGCTGGCCTTGTGCAAACCGGCATACCGGCCGGACCAGTGGCTCGAGATTGCTATACCGTCCACCTTGCTCAGATCTATTTCCCCGGCCACCTCAACCATGTCGCCCGAGCCAACGATCACGGGCGTATATCCGGATTCCTCGACCAAACGGCGCACCTCGTGAAAAACGTCCTCGATCATTTTCCTCCGCTGATCATCCGTCATCGGGTTGTAGCGTCCAGCAAAAAACTGATGGGCGTAAAAAATGCAGGCGAGCTGCGGCTGGTAGGCTTTGACCAGATCCAATGCTGTATCGGTGACCCATCGGTTGCTTCGGTCGTCCACATCTCCCGGGTAGGGATGCCTCTTCAAAATATCGCGAACCATCAAGGTCTGCGGGCTTTCGTCCTCGGCTTTCTTCCCGGTCCGCAGGTCCAACAGGTTCTGCCACTCTCTCGCATCCACAATTGCCAGGCTCATGAAACCTCCGCACCCTCTGCCCTGGGAGCCATGAATTGCCCATGCATTCTTATGGCATGCCCGCACTCAGGGCAGAGGTTGTCGAGGCAGCGGAAATTATCGAGTTTGTCCCCGCCGCACCCCAGGCTGATCCGTTCGATCACCTCCGCCCTGCAATTGGGGCACGTTGTGCTGACCCAATCCGAGCCCACGAAATTGTGGAAATACACATACGCCAGTTTTTCTCGGGCAGTCTGAAGAGCCCGGCCAATTTTTTCGATACTGGGGTAATCCGCGTTCTTCATCTCATATTCGGGCAGCAGCCGGAAAACGTGCCAGGGTATTTCCCGGTCAATGCCGGATAGAAATTGCGCAATTGCATCCAGTTCGCTGTCGTTGCCGCCCTCGATGACGGGCGTGGTGACCTCCACGTGCCGGATGGCACACAGCCGGCGTACATTGCGCAATATGGGTGTCAGATCCCGGATGCCGATGTACTCTCTGTAAAAGCCTGATGAAATTCCTTTCAGGCCGATGTTTATAAAATCAAAAACCGATGCCAGCAGCTCTGTGGACTCCTCGGTGCCATAGGCGTTGGTGAGGCACCCCAGTGGAACGCCTGCCTTTCCGGCGCTTTTTTTCAGCTCCATCAGGGTTGGCAGGGACATCGTGGGTTCATTCACGTTAAAAACGATGTTGTGACACTTCAGCTTCTGCGCCATGCACACCAGTTCGTCAGGCGTCATGGTATAGGTGTTTTGCGAAAGCGCCTCCGGATCCTGGAGAGCAATATAGGCATTCGAACAGTAACGGCAGTTGAAATTGCAGCCTCTCGTGCCGACAGCCAGGGAACGGCTGCCGGGATAGGCGTGATAGAAAGGAAGTGATTCCATCCTTGAAACCGAGTAGGACCACCGTCCGGGAAAGCGCTCTCTGATTTCTCCCTGGTCGGCATAATACATCCGGCAAACGCCGTATTGATCCGTGTCCAGCCGGCAATGCCATTCGCAATAGCTGCACTTCATAGTTTTACCTCTGTGTCATCGCCGTCCGGGGCGTTACTACCTGGAGCCCCCCTATTGTGCGATCGGTCTGGATGTTTTCCCCCAGCACCTGCCTCAGAATATGATCTTCCATTACTTCGCCGGCAGGACCGTGGGCGACGATCCGGCCATCCTTAAGCATGACGATGCGATCGCAGTAATAAAGAGCCAGGTTGGGATCGTGCAGCGTAATCAGTGCGGCCAAGCCGCGTTTTTTAACCATCTCTCGCATCAATGCCATCATGCGGTGCTGATTGGAAAAATCAAGATGGGAATTCGGTTCGTCCAGAAGCATAATCGGCGCGTCCTGAAACAGGGCGCGCGAAAGCATTACCAGCTGGCGTTCACCCCCCGAGAGCTGGTTGAAGGGGCGTTGCGCGAGGGCTTGGATCCCCACTTCTCCCAATATTTCCAAAGCTCGCTGGATCTCCTTTCTGCTTGGTGCGGACCAAGCCCTGATCCGGGTGGCAGAGCCCATCAGGATCATCTCCAGACAGGAGAAAGAAAATGCGGTTTGAATGCCCTGCGGAACCAGGCTTATCAGGCGCGCGATCTCGACCCGGGAGAGGTGGCCAATCTCCTTCCCCTGGGCGACCACTCTTCCTTGGAACGGTTTGAGGATCGCGTTGATGCAGCGCAACATGGTGGTTTTTCCGCTTCCGTTGCGTCCCATCAGGGCGCAGATATTCCCCTGCTCGACACTCAGGCTTATGTTTTCTAATACCGGGACCTTGTCATACCCGGCGCTGAGGTGCTCAACTGCCAAGCTCACCGGATACCCCCATGCTTTTTCTGCTTATGACCAGATACCCCAGAAAAGGCGCTCCTATCACCGACGTAACAATGCTGATGGGGATTTCGGAAGCCAGCATGGAACGGGCCATAGTGTCCATCAGCAACAGGAAGGTTCCTCCCAGGAAAGCGGTGGCAGGTATCAGTTTCCTGTGATCCGTGCCTGCCAGGTAGCGCCCGATGTGCGGAACGATAAGCCCGACCCAGGCGATCGTTCCCGCTGCCGCAACCGAAGCAGCGACCATGAGCGTGCACACAACGATATAAAAGAATCGCCAGCGGAAAACATCGACTCCCAGCGCCAGGGCATGTTCTTCATTTTGCGTCATGATATTGAGCCGCCAGCGGTAAACCAGCATCAAAGCCGACCCCAGGACGATAACCGGCAGTGTGGTCTCCACCTTGGCCCAGGAAGCTGTGTGAAAACTGCCCATGATCCAGAAAATGATCTGCGCCAGCTGGTCGTACGGATTGGCTATATACATCAGAATGGACAACCCGGCCTGGAAGAATGCCGATACCACGATACCTGAGATTACCAGAACCGATGCACTCTTGTCCCAACTCCTGGACGACAGCAGGTAAGCGAGCGAAACGGCAACAATGCCGAAAATAAAGGCGTTGCCCTGTATCGTCAGGGCCACACCGGCAAAAAACAGGATGGCCATGGCAGCGCCGAAGGATGCCCCGGCAGTAACGCCCAAAATCTCAGGTGCAGCCAGCGGATTGCGGAACAATGCCTGAAACACGGCCCCTGCGATCGAAATGCCGCAGCCGACAGTGAAACTCATGATGATTCTCGGCAGCCGCACATTCCAGAAGATAACCAGCGTGTCCTGGCTGGGCGGCGGAAGCACATCCTTAATTCCCAAACCCGAGAACAGGAGTTGCGCGATGCCCCGCAACCCGATGGGGTATCGCCCGACGCAAAGCGAGATGCCCAGGCTTAGGCGGCGGTAATAAATAAAGGTATCAACTAGTGGTAAAGAGAGATATACTCATGAATTATGAAAACTCTCTCGGACCTGCGCAACAAATTGGATTCACTCTGGCCCTTTTTGGATGAACGAACACGGCGACTATTCGCGGCAAACGAAGCCAAAATATTGGGATATGGTGGCGTCTCCAAAGTGCACCGCGCCTGCGGGCTTTCAAGGAAGGCCATCGCCTTGGGCTTACGGGAACTTCACGAGGACATACACCTACCCGAGGGCCGCATTCGGAGAAGCGGAGCCGGCAGGAAACGAATTACAACGACCGATCCCAATCTGTCCTTTTTTTTGGAGCAGATGATTGAACCGGAAACACGCGGGGATCCCGAATCACCGCTGCGATGGATTTGCAAGAGTACACGAGCTTTGGCATCGCAACTCACGCGTCAGCATCATACAATTAGCTATGTAAAAGTTGGGCAACTTCTCCGGGAGCAAGGCTTTAGTCTGCAAAGCAACCGCAAGCTGGAGGAAGGAGGCGATCATCCGGATCGTGATGCCCAATTTCGTTACATTAATACACAGGTAAAACGAGCCTTGGCGTCCGGAATGCCAGTTATCTCAGTGGATACCAAAAAGAAGGAACTGATCGGTAACTACGTAAACAAAGGCCAACAATGGCGTCCGACGAAAACGCCTCTAAAAGTAAATGGTCATGATTTTCCCCATCCCTCTGTTCCGCGGGCGCATCCCTATGGCATCTATGACCTTCGATACAATAGAGGCTTCGTAGTGGTGGGTACGGATCATGACACCGGAGCATTCGCCGTGGCCTCGATTCGTGGTTGGTGGCGCTTTGCGGGCCACCGCTTGTATAAACCCTCCGGGAAGTTGCTCATTACCGCGGATGCAGGAGGCAGCAACGGTACTCGGCTGCGGCTCTGGAAGCTGGAACTTCAGAAACTCGCCGACGAAACTGGTCTTTCGATTTCCGTGTGTCATTTCCCGCCCGGGACGAGCAAGTGGAACAAGGTGGAACATCGACTGTTTTCATTCATCTCTTCGAATTGGCGGGGCGAGCCATTGCGCGACTACGAAACGGTTGTTAACTTAATTGCCCGAACAACAACTGCAAAAGGGCTAAAGGTGACATGTAGACTGGATCGGCGGAAATACCCGACAGGACGCAAAGTCACTGAACAAGAAATGAATCGAGTGAATATACAGCGAAGCAAGTTTCATGGTGATTGGAATTACATCATCAGTCCGCATTCCTAAAGTCAGTTGATACCTTTATTTATTACCGCCGCCTTAGCAGAAAGAAAAGCAGGAGGAATAGCTTGTGAGGCTTTTTCATTGGGTTGGATCCGGGATGTGATTCTGCGATCTGCAATCTCGAATCCCGATTTTGGATTTTCGAATCAAAGTCTACCACCCATGGATGTGAATGTGTGTCCCAGGTACCTGCCGTAAAATTCATCGGCGATCCGGATAATATCCACGTCCTTGAAGCACTCGGGATAGAGAGTCTTCGCTGTCCAGACCACGCCTAATACACATTGCGGAGCCGGGTAATCCCACCAGCCGATATTGGATGGGAAAACGTATACCTTCCCGTTCCGGACAGCCTTCACGGATTTGAACTGTGAGTTGTGGAGCACCTCCTGGACTCCATAGGTTGCAAGCGACGATCCGATAAAAATGACATCAGGATTCCAGGCGGCCACCTGTTCCGGTGAAACATCACTCCAGAAGCCTCTTAATGACGCACCCGCATTCACAGCGCCCGCCAGTTCGAGCATCTGGCTTTGGAGCATCTCGCCCGTTGCAAGGGTATAGATGCTTTTCGGGCCGGCAAAAATGACGCGAGGGCGTTTTGGGGTAGGAATATCCTTGATACGGTCATGAACCAGTGAAAGCAATCGCCTACATTCGCGCACATAGTCTCTGCCTTTTTCCTCGCAATCAAGCACTTTGGCCATCAGCATGACGGCATCAAAACTTTCCTGCAGGGTCTCTCCTTTGACGGCAATGACTTTGATCCCCGCATTTTCCAGCTGCTGCATTTCGGATTTTTCGAAGGACGCATAGACGAACGCGCATTGCGGTCCGAAAGCGATTAAGCTTTCGAGATTGATGGCGTGTCCGTCCTGGGCCTGGGTTTTGGGCATAGCCGCAAATTTCGGATCCACCGCGGCCAGGGCTTTTGCCTCTCTGCCATACAGGCTCTGTTCCACAAGTTTGTCCTGTTGACCCAGCGCAAACACGATCCTTCCGCCGAAGTGATGGAGCGCAGATATGCGTGTCATGTGCCTTGGGACCGTAACCGTGCGGCCCAGCTGGTCCGTAACGGTTATGGTTTCCCCATCCTGCGCTGTTTTATAGCTGCAGCCGCTGAGCATTGCGAGGGCTACTGCGAACGCGGCTGGAAGAATCGTCTGCTTCATGTTGTCCGGATAAAAAAACAGCCACGAATTGACACGAATGACGGATTCGTGAAATTCATGGCTGCCTTGAAGGTTCCTAGAACCGGTAGCGTGCGTTAAAGTACCAGCTGCGGCCCGCTTCGGGATAGCCGGCCGTGTAATAATAGTCGCGGTCGATGATATTCTTCACGCCCGCCTGCACGGAAAATCCCGCATAAATGGGGATAATGCCCCCTACATCCACTGTACCATAGGAAGAAGAAAAGGCTAGGTTGCCGGGCGGGGTTCTGTAGGTTGTATCCTGCAGGACAATGCCGCCCTCATATCGGTAATTGCCAATGGCCAGGATTTCGTGCGGCAGCCTCAGTGTGGCATTGAAGATGACCTTGTTCTTGGGATAGGTCGGCAGAATCTGGACCGAGGTGAGGACCTGGCTGACATCGACGACGTTCCCGAAATCATACTCCATGTTGCGGTTGAGGTAGCTGTAGTTCACGTCCATGGTCAGGCGCGAAATCGGCGTGCTTCGGATACTGACCTCGAATCCCTGATGCCGCTCTCTGGCGATGTTTACGTTCTGGCTGCAATATCCTGCCTGAGAACCGGTATTGCTGCAGAAGGGATCTTCGGTTCCGCCGGGATCCACTCTGTAGACCGATTGAATCGCATTGCGGAGACGGTTGTAGAAGTATTCAACCTGGAACATGGTCTTGCCCGGGAATGCGTGCGAGTAGCCGACATTGAAGCTGGTGTTGTGCTCCGGCTCCAGGTCGGGATTCGGGATTCCCCGGCCCAGGCTGTAAGAGTAGCTTTCCTTTAGCAGGGGGAATCGGCCTCGGTCGGCAATGGTAAAGTAAACGGTGTCCAGCGACGAAATCGAATAGGAAAGAGAAGCCTGCGGGTTGTAGTTCCACACGCTGGCAAGGCAGCCCCGGAAGGAGTCATTGTCCGGGTTGGATGCGCAGGTGACGGGTATCAGGGCAGTCTCAGCCCTGTTGAGCTTCTGAATGTGCATTCCCTTCATATAGTCTGCGCTGAAGCCAAATGTTGCGCGCAGGCGCTCTGTAATCGCAATTACATCCTGGAATCCCATGGAAAACATCTGAGCCCTGTTGACCTGCGTTGGTGTGATGAACGGATAGGGCGCCTTTGCCGGATATTCGAGAATTTCCTTGTGATTATCGTCCCTGAAGAAGAAGGAAGCGCTGAGCAAGTTCCGAGGTAATGCCCGTGTGTTGAATTCGGCGGATGCGCCGGCGCTGTGGTCGTCATAGAAGCTGTGGTTCGACGTGGCCTTGTTCATGGTTGAGAAGGAGGCATTGTCGTAAAAGTCCAGCTCATTGTTGAACTGGTCGTAGTACGCGCGCAGCTTGATGGAACTAGATTCGCCTAATCCGGTGTTGGTGATGAGATAGTAGGCGGTTTTGTTCCAATACGGCCACCTTCTATAGGAAAATTGGTTGAAGGTTGCGGCGGAATTTGGTCCCGCATAAAGGGGTACGCCTTTTTCAGCCTTCTGGTTGATGTAGCTGAATACATATTGGTCTTCGCCCTTTGGAGTATAGGCGAAACGTCCGGAATACTTCGCATCGCGAGTATCGGAATTGTTGCGTTCGTTGGTTGGCTGAAAAGCGTTCAACGGGAAATTGTCGGAAAGAGGAACATAATCGTTCTGAAGCCAGTCAAATGAACCCTGAAGATAGAATTTTTCCCATCGGGATCCGAGATTTACCGACGAGAGCAGCATGTCGCCAGATCCGGTTCCCATAAGCACATCCCCCTGATACTTCTTATCCGGCTGCCTTGTGACCAGATTGATGGAACCGCCCAGGGCATTGGGGCCAAGCAATGGAGAGGAAAAGCCCTTGGATACCTGTACCTCTGAGAAATCGTTGGAAAGAAAACGGTTGAAATCTATCGTGCCGTCGTAGGGCATGCTGACCTGAATGCCGTCGATGTAGACAGGGACCTGACCTTTTGACGTGAATCCCCGAAGGCGCATGGATGCCTCGTTCCGTCCTGATGAAGCGTGGTCGATAGCCACTCCAGGTATGTAATCGAGCGCCGCGGCTGAAGTCAGCGCTTGGCGGTTGACAATTTCTGTGCGTGTCGAAGCTGTCAGCTACCGGGGACAGAGCCGACGCCTCCGCCGTGACGCTGACCATCGTCACTCCCATGTCGAACGGCCGGCTGGGATCCTCTTTCAGGATGCCTTCTACCGCAGCTATGAGCGCGGTGACCTGGTCGCGGAGCTGATCCGCGTTCCACGGTTCCGGCGGGGCCGACTGCAAATCGATTTTGGTATCCGGATGCATCTTCAGCCAGAGATCCACGCCGTTGCGGATTTGCACAATCGCGGCCTTGTTTAGTCGTCAATTCGTCCGCGGAGGCGTTTTTGAGGTAATTGAGATCACTGGACCATTGGAGCATTTGCTTTGTCTGCGCCTGCAGAGAGGAAAATGCTCCGGCAAAAATCAGCAGAGTCAATGCAAGCAATACAAAATATGCCCGCATGTTGTGTTTGAAACACATGGATAATTCTCCTTTATCTATTTCTCAAACGCATGAGAACAAAATAACAATTAATAACAAAATATGACAATAAGTCAATGAATATTACAGTTTAACTGCTGTCTTCCGGCTGTACAAATTAGGACAGGGAAACATAATCTGATTTATTCAAAGGATCTATCGATGAGGCGCGCATCTGATTTTTGAAACCTGCAACCTGCAACCTTCAACCGAGAGTGTGTATGCATATCCGAGCCGCGTCGGCAGGAAGGCTGCGGAGAATGCGAATTGGCTATCTCTTCGTGACTCCTCTGCCGAAAATCACGATTTGCTTCCCTTCGATCAGGGGCCACCCGTTCTTCCAGTCGTACTCCTCGAATCCCGCAGGCATCGGGTTGACCCTAATGACCGTCGCGCCCCGAATGCAGGCCCCTGCATTGTGATCGATTGTCTTGTCAAAATCCCAGCTGTCTCCGAAGGCCTTCGCTTTTATGGATCTGTCGGGCCGCCCCGGTCTCGAAGGATCTCCTGCCAGCAGGTCCCGCATTGGCTTAACAAGCCGGTAGGGCCCTTCTCCGGCGAGGCGCCCGGTGCCTTTTTCATAGTGAGAGGTATCGAGGGGCTTGCCGTCACGCTCGAAGGCCAGCAGAAGCCATGGCGTGTCCGGAATCTCCTTACCGTCTGCTACTCCCGGCGGAATTTTGTCCGGATAACGAGCCAGAGCCTTCTCCGGATCCTTGATGGCGCCTGGCGCGGCATAAAAATAGCCTTTGGGAAACGGCCCGCCTATATCGCTCAGGGCATAATCGGTGCTATATCCATCGGGCGCAAATACGGTAATGCCGGCCGCGCCGCTCAGGTCCACATGCGCGGCTTCAAGCAGGTCCCTGACCCGGATCCCTGCATAGGTCACGTAGTCGTCGAACGGCTCGGAGTTGGTGTTAATCAGCATAAACTGTTTGTGCGTGGGGAGTTTCCGGATATCTTGCCAGCTTAGGACTATGGTCGGAGCCAAAGGCTGCCCCGGCCGGCTTGCACTGTCGCCGGGGTATCGCAACGCACCAATTTCCTCGGAATTTGAGTGTGTATCGCCGTCGCAATCGAGCTTCCCGATCGACGCTATTGCCTCGGGTGTCCTGCCCGCCTGTTTGTAAGCGAGCCCATAAGAATTGAGGGTGTCCTCAAAGCTTTTGGGGACCCCCGTCTTGTACCGCGGATTGGAATACTGAAGTAAATGGCAATAACCGCACGGGCTGAATTCGCGTGCCGTATCGGTCCCGGCCACGCCGCTGCGGTGGCAGGTCTGACAGTCGTCCAGCCGCGTTCCAATAGCCTTCGGGTATTGCCTGGCAAAGTTCTGGACATCCCGGTCGTTCTGGTGGCCGACATAAGCCCTGGATTTGACTTCTTCCTGCGGAGAAGCTGCCGCAATCAGCCAGCAAATGGCCGTCACTGCAATCAGAATCGCGGCCAAAACAAAAGTCTTACGCATGGCAGACTCCAATCAGGACTCGAATCTTCGGCGAATCCCTAGTAATAGATTAATCCATCGCCGGAATCCATGATTCCAGGCGCAAAGGCAACTATTAATAACAAATTATTACGATAAGACAATGAAAATTACACCCTTCGGTTGCCTTGAACATGCACCTAATCGCGAAGTTTTGTTGGATGGCTTGAAGTTGGAGATCTCCGGAGTCAGATAACGTCGGCATTCGCCGGCCAAACCGCTGATGAACGACAACTGCCGGCGGTCTGCCTTCAAGCTTCCTGATTTACCGGAGGTTGCTGAATGTGTCTTCAGGCTTCAAATGGTGGGCGATCCGGACAGGCTAGTCTATCCAGTTCACCAGTATCTCGGCAAAGAACGAACGTCCCGGAGCCAGGTAGGAATAAAAATAGTCCCGGTCAAGGATGTTTTCGATGGAAATCGAGAAGGCCAGCAGGCGGCTGATCCGGAAAATCATTTTGGCGTCGGCACTAAAATAGGGATCATAGGATCCGGGCACATTGGTGACGAGATCTTTATTTTCATCGTGCGTGTAGAGTTTGGATACATACCTGCCCACAAGCGTCGCCGTCAATCGGCCTCGTTCAAATTCGGCGCCGCCATTTCCGGTCCATCGCGGAAGATAGGTGAGGAACTTACCTTCAGTTGACGGTTTCGAGGTATTCTCGGTCACTTTGGCGCTGTTGAATGTGCCGTTGGCGAATAATTTCAACTCCGGAGTAAACCACTGGCTCAACTCCAGTTCGATCCCCCTGCCCTTTGCCCTGCCTGCATTGACATATTCGTTGATTTTGGAATTTGCCGGGTCGGTTCGGCGGTAAATCAGATTGGACATTCGATTCTCGAAATACGCCCCTGAAAATCGGGCTCCTCTCCACAGGTCCTGATCGATGGCTGCATCCCACGAGATAGCGGTTTCGGGTGCCAGATCAGGATTCCCCCGGTAAACGGTCCCGGATGAGTAGGACCATGTCCTGTATAACTCATAGACTGTCGGGGGGCGGAAGGCCCTTCCGATCGAGCTTCTCAGCGTTGTTCCATGGGATAGACGGTAAACAACGGCGGCTTTGGGGCTGAGGCTGAAGGCATCCCTTTCAGCATAATGGGCCGGGTATCCTGCCGTGTCCGCCTGGTTGGCGTAGCCGTCATAGGTCCGCCAGTAATCTCCGCGCACGCCAAGATAGGCCGTCAGGTCATGCCGGAGAAGAATCTCATCCTGCAGGTAAAAACCGTTTGTCAGAGATTTCCCGCGGGCGTTATAGGTCATAGACGATCGTGAGCCTTCATCGCGCCAGTTTGTCAGCCCGTACTCCCGGGTTTGAGCGGAACTGCCCGTCAGGTCCGTTCCCGCAGTAAGGAAGTGGCGGTCAAGTATCGTAAACGTGAATTGAATGCTGCCGGTGGTCTTGTCGACAGGAGTTTCGGCTACCGTGCCCGGTCCGCCGCTTATGGTTGTGGCGTCCGTGGATCCCGGCGTTGTGTACCAGTTGTGGTTGACGTTCAAATAACTCACGCTGGATCTTACCCGGGCCCGGCCGATCTTCGTTTCGTAGAACAGGCTGTAAATGTCCTGTCTTTTATTGCCGGATCCGCTCAGAAATGAGGACTCACGGACGGTTGTCTTGCCCGATGTGAAAGAATACACGGGATTACCGGAGGCGTCGCGAAGATAGCTGTGCGGTTCATCGGTTCCGTACTTGTAGCCGGTTGTGACAAGCGAGAATCCGAACTGCGTGGCGTCCGAAACCCGGTAGCTCGCTTTGAGGCCGAAGTCATGATCCTCCCAGGTGTTGTCGCCCCTGTCTCCCAAAACAAAACGCTTGTTCCCCTGTGTGTCCGTGGTTTCGCCGTAGCCGGTAATTCCAGCCGGCGGCTGGCTGCTTTGAGCGTTCAGGTCGTTGGCAAAACCGTTGGCGCGGCTGTAGCCGTAGCTGATCAGGATGCCGAGTTTACCCTTGAATGTTTCACCGTAGGAAAAGTACCCCCGGCTCAAGTCGTTGATCGCCTGATGGTTCCCGAGCCCGGTGCCGAAGCCGCCGCTCATTATCAACTGCCTGCCTTCAGGCATCCTTGTGATAATGTTGACGACACCCCCCATTGCATTGCCGCCATAAAGGCTGGAGAACGGCCCCCTGACCACCTCGATTCTTTCGACATTCCCGGTTGCCAGGCCTCCAAACTGGACGCCCCCGGTGTAGCTGTCGTTCAGGGGTACGCCATCCATCAAAATCAGCGTTCTCTGCTGGCTGGGAAAACCTCGCAGAGTGATGGTGGACTGAGTGTCCATCAGGCCCTTGCCCCGGCGGTTGAAAACGCCGGGTACCGTGTTGATGGCCTGGTCAATTGTTTTCACACTGCGGTTGGCAATGTCGCCCATTTCGATCACAGACGTGCTGCCGGGCGATTCCTCAAGTTTTTTGTCGGAGCGCGTGGCGGTAACGACGACCACTTCATTGAGCTGGCTTTGTACAGGAGCCCTGGATTCCTCCTGAGCGGTTGAATCTGTCGCGAAACTGGAGAAGAATCCGGTAAGGCCGAGGCTGAGCAACAGGCTCGCCGCTCCATTGAGGCGGCGGGAACCGCTGAAAACGCGCCATTCTGCTGACTGTCTCATTTCCATTTCCCTTACATGTGCTCAGAATTCCTGAACGCGCACAAGCTCATCCCGCACCAGCGCGGATATATGTTCCCGGACCGCTTTAAACGGCCTTTCTATGAGGCCGTGATTCTGGAAAACTTCGGAGAAAACAGTGAGGCCGAAAGCGTCATCCTGGCGCACGGTAAAGACTACGGATCCGGGTGTGATCCTCGCATTCTCGAGAATCATGTCCCCGTCTCCGTCGGTGATGCCGATCACCGGCATCTGAAACCGATAGAGGATGTCGCCGACTATGGCAGTCGTGTCGTCCCCGACGGTTACGGCGCCTTCCGCACCGCGCACCCGTTCAAAGATGCGCGCCGCCGCGTGATCCACGAATGCCATCCCCTTGCCCTCACGTTTTGCGACCCGGGGAGTGTGCTCCGATCGACGCAGGGTGCGCGTGGTCGCCAGTTTGACCGATTTCAGATCAATGCCGCCGAGGCGGTCAAGCTTCTCCAGGCCGTGCTTCTTGATGCTTAATCCGCGCGCTCCGGCGATTCGTCGCCCCAGGCACTCGATGACAATTTCCTCGCCCGTCGCTCTTCCGATTACGATTCCATCCACAAGGACGAAGTCGCCGGCAGCTGAAGTTGTGAGTCTGCGGCAGGTCCTGCCGTTCTCTTCCCAGATGGAATCTGTGTTTGCGACACGGCAGTGTTTCCGAAGCCCCAGCCGTCGTTCCAAAACCCTGATCAGTTCGGGGCATCTGAAGGAATTGAGCTCTACAAGCAGGCCGGCAGAGCATTCGATCTGCAGGAGAGGAATGCCGATATCAGCCTTCGAGGCAATCAACGTCCCGTGCAGGAGCCCCGAGGACGGCGACTTGCCGTAATTAGCAAATACGACCTGGTCCACTTCGTTCTGAATTTCCCGCAGGATCTGGCTTGGCTGGGTGCCGGGGCATTCGATGCCCGCCAGGCCGCTGTCGATTGCCGCTGTCCGGCCCATGGTGCCTGCCAGGAGACAGCGCAGCGGGGCCGTCGCGGCGAGAACCTCGACGATCTTCTGTGCCCAGCCTGAATCAAAAACTTCAGGCCCGTGAAAAAGTATCCCGATCATTCCTTCTGCGTCCCGAAAAGGATTCTGTAAAGCATGATGTGGCGTTCGCTCCAGGAGGCGTCGTCCTCGTGGCCCCGCTCGCGCCAGTAAGCGGCATTCTTCTCCCATTGCTCGACCGGCTTCGCGTATCCGGCCAGTGATTCTCCGATTTTGGCCTTTATTTCGGCTGCGTGTTCGTAGGCATCCGCGGCAATAAAGTGGTTCCCCAGTTCTTCCGCAAGCGCCCCCATCGCCTCGTAGGCGCCGATGCATGCTTGCCATTTCCCGGTTTTTTCGGCGAGAAGGGCGTGGCGGTAGGCAATCATTAAAGCGAGTTCCATGCTGCGTGCGCGGCGGGCGTTTTGAAATGCCTGCCCGTAAAAGCCAATGGCCTGCTCCGCATCGCCCGCCTGTTCACAAACAAGGGCGCTGTTGAAAAACCCATAGGCCGCGAGTACGTAGCTGCCCTTGCCGGCTTTAAGGACGGCGAATTCCTGCCAGGCTTCGGCCGTATCTGCCTTGCGTGCCCCTTCCTCAAGCCGGCGCGCGCGGTAATAGGGATCCTCTTTTGCCAGGTCCCAGTTCAACATCCGAAGCCTTCCTCTCGTTATCCAAATTTTCCCCTGCTCTTAGGCAGGCCTGCTCAATGCAGCAGGGCTACTACACCGACGATTACGGTAAAAACCAGGACACGCATCAGAGTGGAAACGATGACGAGCTGAGTCCCGATGGTTGCCCCGAAGATTCCGAAATAGTATGGGACCAGGTACCTGATATTGGGTATGGTGGCCAGGAGCGTGCCTACCAGCAGCGCAGCGACAACATCTTTGCCTCCCAGCATCCCTTTGGAAAGCAGCCCTCCGGCCATTGTGTATGCGCCCACCGGGCTGACCAGGCGGGCGGCGATGATAGGCAGCGATGCCTGATGCACGGGGAAATAGCGCGCTACCACACCGAGGTGCCTGGCAGCGTAGTCAAATACTCCGGACTCGATCAAAAAGAAGGCCGCCAGGGTCAGCGGGACCAGTGTTTTCAGAGTTTTGGGGACGATCTTCCCGGAACCACGCAGCGCGCTGGAAAGCGCTGCGCGGGCGCCTGGACGTTCTGGTGCGGGGACTGAGGGGAGGGACGTCACCCCCGCTCCCGGATGTGGAAGGATCACCCGGCCGACGGCCAGGAGAATTAACGATTTGACCAGATCGGCAAGCAGAACCAGGCCATAGTACGCCAGCCCGAAGATGCCGATCAGCGGCAGGGTCACGGGCAGGACACTGCGCCCCTGTGCGATGTAGCCGGGAAGGGCGTTCATAATCGCCGAGATGATCAGTTCCGGCCGGCTTATGCGCTGTTCACTGTGATAGCGCGCGAGCATCGAATGTCCAGCCGTGGGGGAGATGACGGCGACGGCAAAACTTCCGGCGCATTCCGGGTGCAGATGGCCGAGCTTCGTCAAGGGACGCGCAAGCCAGGACAATTTGTCGAGCCAGCGGAGTTCAATGAAGAGCTGAGCCAGGATCACCCCCAGTGCAAAAAGCGGGATGACAGTCAGCAGGAACCTTCCGGTCGACACAAGCGAATCCTTGAATACCGCCAATACCTCCAAAATATCCTCCACGATTCGCTTGTTTTGTAACACGAATATGGAAATCGTAACACTGAGGAAGGATCATATTTCTCTCTCCCATTCGGCGTCAAGCAATATTTTGGGTGGCGCGCAATCCGCCCGCTGAAAAAGGCGCTGATTCTCTGACCTATTTGAAGAATAGGTGCTTTTTGTCAAAGCATTTCAACGAATCCCGCGCAGCAGGGAACCTGCAAGTCCGTACTATTGCATTTTCTTCTCGCCGGCGGCTGCAAAGACGGGAGTGATGTCTACCGGAATATCCTGAAGCTTTGGAATTACATCCTCGATTTCCGGCGTCGACACCGAGTATTGTTTCAGCAGACGCTCTGCCCGGTCGTAATCACCGGTCGCCTCAATCATTAGCAATTCTTCTGCCAGATTTCGGGCCGCCTCCCGGTATTTCGGCACGTCGATCCTGAACCGCCCGTCGGCTGAAGGCACGATCGCGAGTTTCTCCCTGTACCAGTTCCACTGCAATGCGGCTCCGCCGCCGTGCGCTTCCCCGATGCCAAACCGCATGCTGCGGAACAGCAGCGCCGCATCCGTGACAAAAAGCCTGGGGGCATCGAAGGTTGTGATGAGCTTCTGATCCATGGCATGGAGCAGCGTCCAGATGCCGACCACGTCCGCCTTGCACTCCTCGATGGTGGAATAGAGGGCTTTGAGGTAGATGCGGTTTTCCTGCATCTTGCCGTCCGGTCCCTTGATAATGCCCGGCCCCAGCGCATGCGAAAGCTCGTGGAACAGGGTATGGTTGAAATAGGCGTCGAAGGACAAAAGGGCATCCTGCGACGGATCCAGCACTCGCCGGGCAATCGGCTCTCCCGACTGCCGGAATTTGGCCTGCATCACATTTTTGAGCAGGATGTTCTTGGAGCCTTTGGACTGTCGTATCATCTCATCGTTGGGAAGATTGAAGGCCGATGTCTGGACTCCGCGCCGGGCATCTCCGGCCGTGAAGATCTCCTGGACCACTTTTATGGTCGATCCGGTTCCCCGCTTGAGATTTTTGTGTTCCTCCGGGATCGGAAGAGACTTTTCCATGGCAGGGAGATGACGGATGTAAACCTTCAGTTTCTCGCTTTCCGGGCGGTCGACTGCCGTGATGAATGCTTCGAAGCTTGCCTTCGCGTTGAAGATTCCGTCTTCGTAGACTTCATAGGGCCCGATCACGACCTCAACGGGGGAGTCCATCTCCACCCAGGCGACGTCGCTGTCGTGGTAGTTGTTGGACAGGAAAGCGTTGGCGCGTTGGAGGAGAAAGGATTTCAGCGAGGCATTGGCTGCGAGGTCAGCCGCTTCGCGGAGCTTTCCGGCCGCGGATTCGAGTGTCGCCCGGTATTCCTCAGAATACGGCACGGCGGTGAGTTTGCCTTCCGTGCGCCGTATGACGGTATACAGGTTCTGGAAATTTTCCTGGTCTTCCGGGTGTGCTGCTATCCACTTTTCAAACTCTTCCCGGGTCATGTCCGAAGGGTAGAAGCCGGCCCCCGGCGGTTTGGCCCCGCCGGACCCGAAGGGCGAGATGAAGGGTTCGTCATCCAGCAAACGGTCCCAGCGCCCCATCATCAGGTCGAAATAGCGCAGCCCCAGGCGATGGTCGGGCGATTTTTCCGCCAGGGCTGACAGCTCTTGGCGCAGGGAGGGATTGTCCCGGGAAACCTGAAGCGAGAAGATCTGGTCCATGTAACGCGATGCATCGATGAGCACGGAAACAACCTTTTGCTCCTGCGCGTTCAATAGATTCCGGTCGTAATCGATTACGGTTTCCGGCAGCTTGGCCAGCCTTCCCTGGATATCGGGAACAACCTCAAGGATTTTCTGTGAGGCCGGACGCTGGCTGTCCGAACGGCTGCAGCCAAACAAGACCACGACAACGGGCAATACCAACAGCATGCGAAGCTTTTTCATGACAGCCTCCGGAAAGAGGGCGATATATCGGATCAGGTTCCTCATTTTACAAAAGCCAAAGCCGACATGTCCTTCTGCTTCCAATTTGGGCATAATAGAGCGTATGTTTTATATCCTCATAATCCAGCGACGGAATAAAAAAATATGTCAATAATGCGATTGTTGCTGCTCAGCAATTCTACCATGGCCGGCGAAGCCTATCTGGATTATCCCAAATATGACATCCGGGATTTCCTGGGAAGCAGGCCCGTGACCGCCTTGTTCCTGCCCTATGCGGCGGTAACGATTGCATGGGACGACTATGAATCGATGGTTAAAGCCCGCTTCAACGAGATAGGGCATGATGTCCTCTCGATTCATAGATTTCAGGATCCCGCAGAAGCTGTGAATGAAGCGGAAGCCATCGTTGTGGGAGGCGGCAACACCTGGAACCTGCTCCGCCATATCCATGATTTCGGACTGATCGGGCCCATTCGCAAGAAGGTTCTGGGCGGAACAAAGTATGTCGGCTGGAGCGCCGGGGCCAATGTGGCATGTTCGACCATCATGACTACCAACGACATGCCCATTGTCGACCCGTCGGGATTTCACGCGTTCAACCTTGTGCCTTTTCAGATCAATCCGCATTATCTGGATGCCAATCCTGAAGGGCATGGGGGGGAGACACGCGAAGAAAGGATCAGGGAATTCATTACAGTCAATCAGAATGCAACTGTTTTGGGCTTGCGCGAAGGTTGCATGCTTTTCGTGGAGGGCGCGAATATGTTCATGAAAGGTATCCGCAGCCTCCGTTTGTTCAAATACGGCTGCGGACCCCGTGAAATTCCCGCAGGCGAAGACCTGAGTTTCCTGCTGCAGGCAAATCCATCCCATTAAGCGAATATACTTTCCTGCGTAATCCACAAAGATTGGATTCCAGGGAGTAGCGATCCAAAACTCCTCAATCTGCCATTTGATCGGGCTCATATGATTGTCTTTTTCAGTTTCAAATCATACATTTCCTCTAGAGAAGTATTTCGTGGAAAAACCTGACTGAAGAAGTGTTTTCGGTTAAAGGATTTTCAGGGAGGAAATATGAAGCGATTACTCGGCTGGTTTCTGATCATGCTTATTTCTGGAAGCATGAGCCTGTTTGGCCAATCCAGGAAGCGGGTAGCGCTCATGGATTTTGAGTTCGGCACCGTGCAGAGATGGTGGTCGGGCAACTGGGATATCGGCAAAGGAATCGCCGACATGATTGTGACAGAACTTGTGAAAGACGGAACCTATTCAGTAATTGAGCGGAAGAATTTGGACACCATTCTGACGGAGCAGAATTTTTCAAATTCAGACCGCGCGAATCCGGCCAGCGCCGCAAAGTTCGGCAAGGTGCTAGGAATCAATGCCATGGTAGTTGGGTCGGTAACCCAGTTTGGCACGGAGGATAAATCCTTGAATTTGGGGGGAATAGCCGGACGATGGGGCGGATGGGGAGCAGGCAGAGTGGGAACCAAAGAAGGCAAGGCATCGGTAGCGATCGACGCCAGGATTGTCGATGTTAATACCGGCGAAATCGTGGCCACGGCGACAGGCAAGGGAATTTCCAAGCGGTCCGGAATGCTGCTCGGAGGAGGAGGTGGCGGTGGCGGTGGATATGGCGCCGGCGGCATTGATATGGGCAGCAGCAACTTCCAGGAAACCATACTGGGAGAAGCCACGCGATCCGCGGTTAACGATCTGGTAGCCCAGCTGGTCGGCCAGGCGGGAAGGATCGAGGCGACTCCGCTGTCTATCAATGGCCTGGTAGCCGATGCATCCGGCGGCGAGATAACCATCAATGTCGGCAAGGCTGTGGGAGTTGCCGTTGGAATGAAGCTGTCGGTTGAAAGGATCTCGCGTGAAATCAAGGATCCGGTCACCGGCAATGTGCTGCGCAAAGTAACGGCGCCTGTCGGCGAGATTGAAGTGACCCAGGTTGAGGACAACTCCGCAATGGCCAGGGTTTTGTCCGGCCAGGATTTCAATATTGGAGATATGGTCAGAAATAAATAGCCTGAATTACCGGGCGATGGTGTAAAAAGCTCCTGAATGGCATAAAAGCGATGGATGGGTGCATTTTTGAGCCATCAAACATTCGGACATAACCGGATGTATTCTACTTTCCGGCTTCAGTCCCGAATCCCTTTTCCTTCCACTCTTTCAAAGGACAGAATGCCGCTGTTTTGAATCCGGCATCTTCAGCGAGCTTCGCAGCCTGCGAGCTCCGGCGCCCGGTGTTTCAGGTAAAGTAAAGAGTCGTACCTTTGGGGATGCTTTTCAGCCTGGACTGGAGCTGATCGATCGGGATGTTGATCGCGCCCTTGAGCGTCTCCTTGGCAAAAAGGTCCGGCTCTCGCACATCGATAATCAAAACCTTATCCTTGCCGATACTGCGCTTCAGTTCCTCCGGAGATATTTCCCTGGCGCCGATCGCCCGGCCGGACTGAGAATCCACCGGATATTTCTGCCCGTTTTGTGCGAAGGCCAGGGGGAGGATCCCGCTCAAAACAAGCCATAAAAGAATGTTCACACAACCTCCTTTGAGTTCCGGGCTGCAGCTCGGCCCAAATATAGAATATAATGCGCCTTTCTACAATCGGAGGATATATGAGAAAAGTCCCGGAATGGTTTCGCGAGTTTGCAGAAGGGAATCCGCAGATTACAGAGGCCTACGAAAACCTTGCCGCCGAATGCCGGAAGTTCGGGCCGCTGAGCGAGAGGGAACAACTCCTGGTCAAACTGGGCGTGGCTACAGGATCTCACACCGAAGGATCGGTGCGGTCGCAGGTTCGCAAAGCCCTGGATGCAGGGGTGGAGCCCGCGGAAATACGCCATGCCATAATTTTGGCTTTAGCGCCAATAGGATTTCCGAGGATGATGGCCGCGCTGGACTGGGCGGAGGATGTTCTGAAAGCAAAGATTCCTGAAAATAAAAAGAGACGATCTTAGGGAGGAGAAATGGGCAAAGTAAGGCTGGAGCACAAGGCAGGTCCGCTGCCGATCCTGGGTGTTTACCCGACCATCATGATAGGTGTCAATGTGGAGGGCCAACCCGATTTCACCACGGTGGCGTGGACGGGTGTCGCCGCCAGCGTTCCGCCGTCGGTCACCATCGCCCTGCAGCACCATCGGCACTCTTTAAAGGGCGTCCGGCAGCATATGGTTTTTTCCGTGAATGTCCCTTCGGTCGGTCAGGTCAGGGAAACGGATTACTGCGGCATGGCTTCCGGCAAACGGATAAACAAGGCCGGCGACTGCAAATTCACGGTATTTTTCGGCAAACTGCCCAACGCGCCGCTTATTGAGCAATGCCCCATCAACCACGCCTGTGAGGTGGTGCAGATCCTCAATCTCGGAAGTCATGAACTCATAGTCGGGAAAATTGTCGAATCCTTTGTCTCGGAAGAATGCCTGGTTGACGGCAGGCCCGATCCATCCAAAGTGCGGCCTTTTGTATTCAGCGGTCCTGCCTATTACGCAATCGGGGAATATCTCGGGGACGCCTTCCGGTGCGGCAAGGAGATCAATCCCAGTGCGAGACTGGACACGCTGGAAGAACTCAGGAAGATGAGCGAAGATGACCGTCCCGAAGGCAAGAAATAGCGCCATCAGCCTTGGCTCTGACCTTATCTTATTGATTGTCGGAGTTCCTCAGCGCTTTTGTCCGCGTTGATCGGCGTTACCAAATTCCGGGGTTCGCGAATCCCCCGGCAAGGATTGTGGGATCGCCGAAAGAGTTCATGGAATATCGCGGCTGTTTTGTTTTTATACCCGGACCTGTCTGGAGTAAGATGGATCCGTTCTTGAGGTTCATGAAAGGAAATTGGCAAAGGTATGAAAATACGGACAGTGATTCTGCTGACAGCACTCCTTTTAGCTGTAAGCATTTCCTGGGCCGGCCCCCAAAAGGCCGCGATTACCGTGGAAGTGCTCAATCCTTTGGGTGAAATCATTCCCCCGCCCACATTGGGCATCAACCCCCGACTGCCGGACCTGAATGGCAAGACAGTCGCTTTGATGGACAACTGGAAAACAGGCGGCGTATTTTTGCAGGACCGCTTTGAAGAATTATTGAAGCAAAAATTTCCCGGCATAAAGGTCCTGCGCACCACCAAGCCGCAAGGTGGTCAGGGAGGAGGCAGGCTGATCTATTCCGCGGACGGATGGTACGTGGAGGTGGCGAAGAGCGCGGATGCGTTCATTTACACGATAGCGGATTGAGGGTCCTGTACGTGGTGGGGTTCCCACGACACGTTCAGAGTGGAAAAACTCGGGAAACCGGGAGTTCTTATCACCACCGATCAGTTCCGGCACGATGCGAAGATGGCGGCCGAGGATGTGGGCCTGCCCGGCCTGCGCATGGTGGTGCTGCCTGCAAGGGACTGGTACAGGTCCAGAATCGATGCCAAGATGTCCGGCGATCTGGCGCAGAAATATTTCGACCAGGTCGTCGAAGCACTGACCCGTCCGGCTACCCAGGAAGAGGCCAAGCCGAAAATCAAAGAGAAGGAAGCCATTCCCGATTCGTTCAAGGTAACGGCAAACAGCTCGGACATGGCCGTGGACGCTGTCACGCAGTTTTTCATGGAGAAGCAGTTGAGCGACGGGCTTCCGGTTGTGCCGCCGACCCCGCAGGCTGTTGCCTGGATGCTGACCGGCACAAGCCGCAGTCCCGCTGAAGTCATCGGTACGCTGCCGCCGCGCAGGGGGACCGCCACGGTCAAAAAGATTGCCATCAACGCCGTGATGGCAGGCGCCAGGCCGGAATACCTGCCCGCCATAATCGCCGCTGTCGAAGGCCTGTCGGATCCCCAATATGACGGCACCTGGTGGCGCATGTCCACGTCGTCTTCGTTCCCGGCCATCGTTGTCAGCGGACCGCTTGGCAAGGAGTTGAACATGAACTCCGGCATGGGTCTTCTGGGATACGGATTCCGGGCTAATGCCACCATCGGGCGCGCCGTACAGCTGGTTACGATGAACATGGGGCAGACATGGCCGGACGTCAATGACATGGCTGGAACCGGGCGCATAAACTCCTATACTTTCTGGACCTTTGCCGAGGATCCGGAAAGCCCTTGGGAATCCTATGCAGTGGAAAAGGGATACAAACCCGGCGACAGCGTCGTCATGACGGCGACAGTGCCGGCCGGAACGATGGGCCTTATAGGAGGCGGCGCCGTCGCACCCTGGACTGAAGACGGGATCCTGGACAGCATAATCCAGCGTATCAGCAACCTGAGAGGGACGACGGTCGTCTGGACTTCGGTCTGGACCGTGGTCATGCACCCGGAGTGCGCACGGCGGCTGAAGGAAAAGGGCATGAGCAAGAAGGACGTGCAGAAATTCCTCTGGGAGCAGTCCAAAGTGCCCTATGAACGAGCAGACCAGCGAGCCATAAAATCCATCAATGAAAGCCTGGATGCCGGCGAGTTCATTCCCGAAGCCGTTCCTGTCTTCAGGGAAGCCCTGAAGCCCGGGGGGAAGATCCCGGTAGTTCAGACGCCGGGCCATATCGACATCATTGTTGCCGGCGGCACGGCTGGATATACCTGGCTTTTCGGAGGCGCAACCCCAAATCCTAATCACTCGGTCAAGAAGGTAACCGGGGCGACCTTGACCCAGTCGGGACGCTGAGAAAAAGGGATCAAGGATCAAAGGAATCAAGGATCAAAGGGGAGCATCAGCGTCATCATTGCGCTTTTCCCTCTGATCCTTTGATCCTTTGATCCTGAAAATCAGAGACGAGACTCTTATGAAACTTCTTATGACAAAAGCATATTTTCCGTTGATTCTGCTGATTTTGGGAGCAGGCTTGCTCCAGGCGCAGACGCCTGCGGCGAATGAAGCTGCCGCAATTGGGGCTACGGTCAAAAGCAAGATCACGATCGGGGAAGGGTATGTTACCGGAACTGAAAGCGTCGAAGCGCGAATGACGGTTCTGGAGGTTCTTCGGGGCGAAAAGGCCTGGGAGCTTGTGAAAGCCAATCCGTCCAACAAACCGCCTGAAGCAGGGATGGAATTTGTTGCGGTACGGATCCGCATTGAATACGGCGACAAGGGAGGCGGAGGTCCGAGCTATGGCATTCGGGCCGAACAGTTTGCCGCAGTTTCGGAAAAAGGCAGGCAGTATGACCGCCCGGCGGTTTCTCAGCCAAAGCCTGAGCTTAGCGGTCGGCTTTATCCCGGCGACTCGCTGGAAGGCTGGATAGCTTTGGTTGTGTCGGCGGACGACGCGAAGCCGCTCATGAGTTTCGGCAACAACTACTACAGAATCTGGTTCAAGCTGTATTAGCCCTCCTCAATATCTGTCTCTTTTCGGAATGAATCCCAAAATTATCCACAGCCGGCAACGGCTCCCTTTGGAAAGCCCGATAACATATTTTGAGGTTAGGCCTCACAACCTGCAAACCTGAGGTTATCGAGGGTTTCCCTTGGGGTGTGGATCGCCGAACCGATTTGTGGCATGGTATTGCTTATTGGAAAAGGAGCCGGTCCATGCGCTATTTCCCTGTTGTGTCGAAAATCGCGGTAGCAGTGCTCTTCACAGTATCGTATGCACTCGCCCAAGAGCCGACGACCGTCACGGTGCGCGGCGACGTCCTCAAGCCTCGTGAATGGTCTGTCCCGGACGTCAGGCAGCAATTCTCCAATGAAATTCAAACTATCAGGTTTTCGGCCGGCAAGGACGGGCAGCAGCAGATGGCGACAGGCGTCCCGCTGATCTCGCTCATCAAAGCCGCCGAACCCAAGGTCGAGAAGACCCCCAAGCATTACGACCTGACATTCCTGGTCTATATCCAGGCCCACGACTCATACCGCGTTTTCTTTTCTCTGGCCGAGCTGATGCCGCAGGGCAGCAATCAACAGGCCTGGCTGGTCTGGGAGGTTGATGGCAGGCCTCTCTCAGGCAAGGAAGCGCCCTACCGGCTGGTTGTCCTGGGCGACGGCTCTCACGACAGGCAGATCTACGGGATTACGAGCATAAACCTGGTGGATGGCACCAAACTGGCAAATCGATTGAATGCCGGGCAATAGTTGCTTTGCGGGGAAAGCCTGCAATCGACCTTCACGCGAGCAGGTGGAGGGCCCTGGCTTTGATCAGGAGGTAGACCGGGCATCCGATTTCAAGGTTCAGCGCCTGGATTGCTGCCTGTGTCACGCTGACCTTGAAGTCGACGCCGCATCCCACGACCAGCTCCGTTTTATCCACATCGTGAAGGATGTTCCGGATCACTCCCGGCAGCACGTTCCGGGCGCTGGTTTGAGTGAGACGCTCCCGGGAGACGATAATGTCTTCCGAACGGATCCCGACCGTGATCATATTTCCTATGGGCAATCCGTTATAGGGAGCCTCGATCAGGCAGGAATTCAGGTCGATTTCGGTTATCCCGCCTTCGGGCTGGTGGCCCAGGATTTTGCCCACAAAGACGTTTTCCGCGCCGACCACCCTGGCTACAGGGGCGGTCCGGGGAGCGTTAAAAATTTCCAGGGGGGGGCCTTCCTGCACGACCTTGCCTTCGTCCACGACAATCATCGTGTTGCCCAGGTGTACGGCTTCATTGTGGCTGTGCGTCACATAAAGGAAAGGGATGCCGGTTCGCTGCTGGACTGCGGCGATCTCCTCCCCAAGCCGGGAGCGCGTGGCGATATCGACCGCCGACAGGGGCTCATCCAGAAGCATTATCCCGGGATCCGTGGCAAGGGCGCGGGCCAGGGCGACACGCTGCTGCTCGCCGCCGGATAATTCATGCGGATAGCTCTCCGCTGTTTTCAGGATTCCCAGCAAATCAAGAAGCTCGCGCGCACGCTCGTGCGCCGAATGCCGCGAATGCGTCCGGATGCCGTACATGACGTTCTGCTCAGCGGTTAAATGCGGGAAAAGCGCATGGTTTTGAGACACGTATCCCACCTTGCGCTTCTGCATCGGCAGGTTGATGCCGGCAGACGAATCGAAAAACACTGTTTCGTCGAGCGTGATCCTGCCCTCGTCCGGCGCGAGGATACCGGCGATGGCACGCAGGATGCTGGTTTTGCCGGCTCCGGAGGATCCGAAGAGCACCGTGACGCCGCTGCCCGCCCTAAAGGTCACATCAATGGCCAGGGTGTGCCCGTTGCCGGAGCCAAGCTGTTTCCTGATGCGGGCGTCCAGCATGTTTCACCCTTTCTTCGGCCGCGAGAGCCGGTTGGTTATATAAACAACGGTGACGGATATGCCCGTCAATATTAGGGCCAGCCATTTAGCCCGCGCATCTTCGCCGGATACCACCGCTTCATAAATAGCCAGTGGCATCGTTTGCGTCTTGCCGGGAATGTTGCCTGCCAGCATGAGGGTCGCCCCGAATTCTCCGAATGCGCGCGCGAAGCTTAAAACAATTCCTGCCAGGATCCCCCGGCCGGCCAGGGGCAGCGTTATTCGGAAAAAAGTTTCGAGCTCGCTCTTGCCCATGATGCGGGAAGCGATTTCATAGTCTTCGTTGACGCTCTCGATGGCCGCGCGGGCGGACTTGATCATCAGGGGAAGCGCGATCACGGTCGAGGCTATGACGGCTGCAATCCAGGTGAAGGCCACGGTCCACCCGGTCAGGTCATACAACGGCTTTCCCAGCAAACCGCGCCTTCCCAGTAAAAGGATGAGGTAATACCCGGTCACGGTCGGCGGAAGGACCATCGGCAGGGTCAGGATTGCGTCCAGGAGGTCCTTGCCCCGGAATTGTCGTTTGGCAAGCAGAAATCCCAGCGCGGTTCCGGCCACGCCGATCAAAATCGTGGCGATGCTGACAACCAGGAGCGAAAGCCGGAGAGTAGGCCAGATCATGAATTACCGTGGATTTGAAAAACCGTGTTTTGCCAAAATCGATTGTCCCGATTTGCCCATCGTCCAATCGATGAAGCGTTGAGCATTTCCGCGATTCCCGGTCCCTTTGACGACGGCTACAGGATATAAGATCGGTCCGTGTGCGCTTTCGGGCGCAGTGGCCGCGGTGGAAACTTCTCCATGCGCTGCCGGCACATCGGACGCATACACAAAACCCGCTTCCACTTCTCCGCGCGCGACGTAATCCATGACCTGACGCACATTTTCCGCCAGCACAAGCCGGGACTGAAGCTTGTCCCACACTTTGAGGTTCGTCAGCGCCTCCCGGGCATACTGGCCGGCAGGAACCGTTTTGGGGTTGCCGACCGCAACGCGTTCGACCTTTGGATTGGCAAGATCGGCGAACGAATGGATCGGGAGCCTGGAGCCCGCCGGTACCACGAGCACGAGAACGTTGCGGGCGAAATTGCGCCGGGTCTCGGGGAAGATGAATCCTCGGGCCTGGAGTTCATCCATCTGTTTTTCCCCGGCGCTGGCGAAAACGTCGACCGGGGCGCCGCTTTCGATCTGCTTCTGCAGCAGGCCGGACGCTCCGAGATTCAGCCTCACCCGGACTCCGGTCCCCTTCTCAAAAGCGGAACCGATTTCTTCAAAAGCGTTTTTCAGGCTGATCGCCGCCGAGACCAGGATTTCGTCGCCCGCCGGAGCGGAAGCGCAGGATGGCGTCAAAGCAAAAGCCATCGCGAGTGCCAGCATCGCTGCGCTGAAAAGCTTCATCATGCAAACCTGCCCGACGGGCCCAAAGGATTCATCCGACTCCATGCACGGCAAAGGTCCAAACCAACCATGTCATGGTAAAATGACAGTGTAATCTAAAATCGGCATCCTGAAAAGGGCCTTCGGCGCCGGAGAAATGGGAGTTTCCCGAACCGCGGACGGGGCTACCCCGGGATCCGGACATCGTGATACAGTGTCCCTGCGATTCGGGCAGCCGGTCCTTCACGAAGGCGATATTCGAAAGAGGCGGAGATGACCGTCCACACCAATCTGGCGCAATACAGACAGAAACGCGGCCTGAGCGCCATCGAGCTGGCCAAAAAAATCGGCGTGAGCCGACAGACGATATACGCCATGGAAACCGGCACCTACGTGCCGAACACGTTGCTTGCCCTCAACCTGGCCCGGGTCCTTGATGTCAAGGTGGAGGACCTGTTCCAGATCGAGAGCACGGAACCGCCGGCCCGCACGGAGTCTGTCGAACTGCTGCCCGCGGAACAGGAACCACAGGCCGGCCTGCCTGTCCAGCTGTGCCACGTTGAGGATAAGCTGGTCGCAGTTCTCCCGGCGCCGGCCGCCTGGAGCCTGCCGCCGGCCGATGCTGTGCTTATAGAGGCCGGCAAGCGCCCGGGCAAGGGCCGGGTCCAGCTTTTCCAGGAAGAAAAGCAATACCGCACGCGGCTTCTGATCGCCGGCTGCGACCCGGGTATTTCCGTCCTGTTGAGGCATTTGCAGAGAGAGGGGGTTGAAGCGGTGGTGGCTTACCGGAACAGCTCCCAGTCCCTGGAGCTGCTCAAGCAATCCATGATTCATATTGCTGGATCGCACCTCAGAGACGAGGCTACCGGCGAGTCCAACCTCCCCGCGGTGCGGAAGCATTTCCCCAAGGGGTCGGTCGCCGTGATCTCCTACGCGATATGGGAAGAAGGGATCGTTGTGGCCCGGGGCAACCCGAAAAACATAAGAGACATCTCCGACCTGGCTCGGAAGGATGTCGTCATCATCAACCGTGAGCCGGGCGCCGGCAGCCGCCTGGTGCTGGATACGTACCTGCAGAAAGCCGGAATCCCGGCCAAAGCCGTTCGGGGCTACAAAGAGATAGCCGTCGGGCACCTGCCGGCCGCCTGGCAGGTCAAGACCGGCGGCGCGGACTGCTGCCTGGCGACGAAGACGGCGGCGTGTGTCTTCGGGCTCGACTTCATCCCCCTGGCCAGCGAACGTTACGACCTGGTGATCCGCAAACAGAACCTGAGCCATCCCGGCGTGCAGATCCTTCTGGATACTCTCGGGCGCACTTCCTTCCGCAGGGAGCTCGAGGGACTGGGCGGCTACGACACAAGAATCGCCGGGGACCGTCTGGTCTGATCCATGGGCAGATCCGCCGGCCCTGCCGGTGAGGCGTCAGCCGTTTGACAAATATTGAATGTCGAATGTTGCACCGCAGAAGTTAAGCCCGACCTCGGAATTCATCATTCCTAATTACATTGGTAAACCACCGGCTCTGCCGGGGGACTCAAAGAGTTTGACAGCTCCGTATTTTGAAACGCTGAGAAACGCTGATAAAAGCGCTGACAAACGCCGATTTGTTCGGCGAGGGTCGGCGAGCAAAAGCCGATGAGGCGCTTCCGATGGAGTTTTCTGCAGCGGCACTGTGGCAAACGCCCGGTTTCTCATACCCTTCATCTCCTTGCCTCACGGCGCTTGCCACAGTGCCGCCGCAGAAAACTGTCCAGCGCGGAGCGCTGGCCCCTGCGGGGATCGGAAGCGCCTCATCGGCTTTTGCCCGCGTAAGTCAGCGTTCAAGACCGGCATAACTCCTCCAACCGCTTTGAGCGGTTCAAATCTTTCAAGCCTCCGGCTTTGCCGGAGGTGCCTGACTCGACATTCTGCGGTTCAAAAAGCTGCAAAGATATTTATTGCGCATGAAGCCAGTTTATCCTTTGTTGGTTCCGATCAGGTCTTTTTGAGGGGCCGGCAACCGCAACGCTTCCGGATTCGCCCGAGGATACTCCCTCTCCCCGCCGATTGGGCACGGCTCTCAAGTTTCAAACACTCCGGAACCCGAAGCCTCCGTCGGCCAATTCCCGCCCGGAACCCGCGGAGAGGAAAAAGTCTTGTATAAAATTATCAAGTCGTGTATAAGCAACCGCGCGTTATGTAATTGATAAAAGGCATATGGTATGCGGACGTTACAGTACGCATAGGGGAAAGGGAAAACGGAATGCATCGGCTTTTTCGATACATCGGCTTTGTGGCGGTTGTCGCTTTCGCGCAGACAGCCCTGGCGGCGCCGGGGAAGTTCTACATCGTCGGGATGGGCACGGCGCCCGACCTGATCACGGTCCGGGGAGTGGAGGTCATCAGGAAGGCTGACGTTATCCTGCTGGAGGAGCCTTCGGAGAAGGAATACTGGAAGGACTTCATCGGCGGCAAGGAAGTCATCTATTGTCCCCACGGCGCCCGCGTAGGCCTGGGTCTGGATCCGAAGGACGTCAGCGACCCGGACATGCGCGCCATCGTGGAAAAGAACGCTGCCCACCGGCAGGCGGCCGCGGAAAAAATACGCAAGGCGGTCGAGGCAGGCAAGATTGTGGCGGCCCTGGAGGGCGGGGACCCCATGATTTACGGCACCACTTTTTATCTCGAGATGCTGCCGAAGGATTTCCCTTCGGAGATCATTCCGGGCATCGGAGCCTTTCAGGCGTCCAGCGCGGCTGTGAAGATGAGCCCGGTTTTCGGCTACGACACGAACTCCGTCATCGTGACCATGGACGACTGGCCGGGCCGCAAGGATGTCAACGAAAAGCTGATGGCCGCGCAGACGAGCATGGTGATCTACACCATGAATCTCAACTATGCGAGACTCTTCGAGCAGCTGAAACGGCACTATCCGCTTGAGACTCCGGTGGCGGTTGTATCGTTTGCGGGAGAGAGGGACAGGCAGCAGGTTGTGCGAAGCACGGTCGGGCGGTTCCTGACGGAAGTGGATTACAAAAAGCTCCCTGTGGATGCGCACACCGTTTTGGTGGGAAAATTCCTCGAGGTCGGGCAAGCCCGATACGACGCGCTGATGGGTGCAAAAAAGGATGTCGAGAGAGTCCATGGAGCGACTCCCACCGAGAAATAGCTTGTATGGAAAAGACTCTTCACAGAAAAGACATTGAGGCCATTTGGGGGCGCAAGGCGAAAAAGCTTATTGCGCTCCTCTGTGCCCTTGGCTGCCTGGCGGCAATCGGTTTCGCCCTTAATAGCGATCCCGTTGCTCAACCAATACCCGCTGTTGACGTTGTTATCAAGCTGAATCGCATGGATCCTGTTGCATTCTCGCATCTAAGGCATCTTGCCGTAAAGCCGGACAAGGCGGCAGCCGGATCCGTCGGATTTTCCTGCGACCATTGCCACCCTGTGCCGTTTGAGCGCGTTTCGGGAGGCCCTATCGGGATGGAAGTCCCGCACGAAGCCGATGGATGCGCCCAATGCCATAACGGGCAAAATCGGAACGACGGCATGCCGACGGCTTTTGCTGCAAACACACGCTGTCTGACCTGCCACAAATCCGAGACACCGTAATCTGCGCCGATCCGCTGCTGCAATGGGAGTCTGTTCCGTGATCCTGATTCGTGATTCCATTGGTAAACCCCCGGCTCTGCCGGGGGACTCAAAGAGTTTGACAGCTCCGTATTTTGAAACGCTGAGAAACGCTGATAAGAGCGCTGACAAACGCCGATTTGTTCGGCGAGGGTCGGCGAGCAAAAGCCGATGAGGCGCTTCCGATGGAGTTTGCTGCGGCGGCACTGTAGCAAACGCCCGGTTTCTCACACCCTTCATCTCCTTGCCGCATGGCGCTTGCCACAGTGCCGCCGCAGAAAACTTTCCAGCGCGGAGCGCTGGCCCCTGCGGGGATCGGAAGCGCCTCATCGGCTTTTGCCCGCGTAAGTCAGCGTTCAAGACCGGCATAACTCCTCCAACCGCTTTGAGCGGTTCCAATCTTTCAAGCCTCCGGCTTTGCCGGAGGTACCTGACTGGCCGTAAATTGATAACGCTTCCGGCTACCGAACCAATGCATTCCGAGCGAATATGGATATCATGCTCGCCATCGCCACATAGGTTCATTGAACCGTTATTTCTGATGTTACGAGAATTTCATTAGGGTTCGAAACAAGAAGCCGGGAGTCGAAAGCCAGAATTCAAGCGGACACCGGCTCCTGACTTCTGGCTTCGATATCCAGCTGTTGTTCAGCGGGATATCAAGGACACAGCCCTTGCCTGGTTGGCTCTCAAGGCTCGAACCCCGAACCATTGGAAAGCTATTTCATCGCGGTCTTGATTTCCTTGAGGTCTGCTGCCGCTAGGGCCATGATTTCCAGCGCATAATCGAAATTGTGGGCGCCGCGCGAGCGGTCTCTTTCCAGGATGGCAAGGTTGCCCTGCACATACGCGGTTTTTTCATCTATCGGCCCTTGCACGCCGGATCTTCTTGCCGGCAATTCTAAAAGCGGCGTTTCCCCAGTCTACAGGGATGCTTCTGCCAATGAATTCCAGCTTCAAAATTTTACGAAACTGAGACACATGAAAAATATAACAAATTCTTACATTTTCAATTACAATTAAAGAGCACTGGGGAGCCCTCTGAGGTTGCGTGGGTTCCTTGTTATGCAGCGAATGAGTAATTCAAGATGCTTCGCAATCTGCGAAAGACAAATAATTCCATCAAACAGGAGGTTTTGTGAGCCTCAATCGGTCACGAAGGCAATTTCTTCAGGCAGGTCTTACCCTGCCGGCAGCTGGGCTTGTTTCATCCAAAGGCCTGGATTCGATGTTTCAGGAACCTCCCAAGGTTGTTTATAGGACCTTGGGCAAAACGGGTTTAAAGGTATCGGGTGTCGGCTACGGCATAGGCTTTGTACCTATTACAGAGGTGGTCGCGCGAGCCCTGGACATGGGCGTCAATTATTTCGATACCGCCCGCGACTACGGCGACAGCGAAAAAATCTTCTCTGGCGTGATCAAGGGCAGGCAGAGAGACAAAATCGTTATTGCGACCAAATCCCCCTCGCGAAAAAAGCCAGATATTTTGCGCGACCTCGACACCAGTCTGAAAGAGCTGGGCACGGACTATGTCGATATCTGGCACCTCCACGCGCGGGATACACCGGCATCGGTCCCGGATGAAGCCATTGAAGCTCTGGAGCAATGCAAACAGTCGGGGAAAGCGCGCTTCATCGGTTTCAGCTGCCACGATCCGAACAGGATGGTCGATTTCATTATAAAGACCGGGAAATTTGACGTCATACAGACCACTTACAGTTTTGCCATCGGAGGGTATTACAGGGACCAGGCGATTGCAAAGCTCCACGATGCCGGTATCGGCGTTATTGCGATGAAGGTCGTCGTGGCGTTGACGGGCCTGAATCTGAAGGTGCTCGATAATCCTCCCAAAACGACGGGTGAAGGCCCTCTCGCCGGCATTAAATGGGTTTTGAAAAATCCGGCCATCGGGACAACGGTTCCTCACATGCGGAAGATTCCGGAACTCGAAATGAACTTCCGGGCAATGTCCGAACCCTATACGCCGGCGGATGAGAAGCTCCTTTACGTTCGGAACGAGCAGATACGGCCTCTGTACTGCCGCATGTGCTACGAGTGCAGCGGGAAATGCCCGAAAGGCATGCCCGTGACCGATGTGATGCGATTTCTCGCCTATCACGACTTCTGCGGCAACTATCACCAGGCTTTGGCGAGCTTCAGGGACCTGTCCAAGGAAGTCCGCGACATTCGCTGCGGCGATTGCTCCGAATGCGCAATCCAATGCCCGAATGGAGTCCATGTCCGGGATCGGTTAATCCGGGCACAGGAGCTTCTGGCATAGGTAAATAGAGGGACCAGAAGAGTATTGCGGCTGCAGTATCAGGTAACGCTGACATACGCTGAAAAAACGCTGATGAACACTGACTACTATTTTTGAGGTCAGTGTTTGTCATCCGTTTGGGCTGGTGGGGCTCGTTCAGCCGCTTTGAGCGCGCTGCAGTCAATCCTATGGCTTGGCCGGGGGTTGTTAAGCATCATACGGAGTAGCTTTTTTTATCATTGGGCTCAAGATCCCGACGGCAAGGAGAATGCTGCCGAATAAAGGAGGAGATAGTCCATGGCTGAAATTAGGAAAGCCGGTGACAGGAATAAAAAGGTTCTGCGCAGGGAATTTCTGGCCGGCGGCGGAGCCGCGATCGCGGCCGGAGCGCTGACTGTCTGTGTTCCCGAAACGATTGCAGCAACGCCGGAGCAAACCGGGCCCGCGGCGGCAAAACCGACCTACGAGGCGTCGACCGGATACATCGTCTATGACAGCCGGCTCTGCCTGGGCTGCCAGAGCTGCATGTTTGCCTGCTCCATGACCCACGAGGGAATGGCCAATCCCTCGCTGTCGAGAATACAAATCATCCGGGATGCCCCATCTTTCACCAAATACCCCTACGACATTGTCATGTCGGTGTGCCGCCAGTGCGTCTCGCCGCTGTGCGTACAGAACTGCCCCACGGGAGCCTGTCACGTGGACGCGGCCAACGGTAATGTTCGTTTGATCGACCAGTCGAAATGCATCGGCTGCAAGCAGTGCATCAACTCCTGCCCGCAGCGGCCGCACCGGACAGTCTGGAATTCAGCGAAAAGCAAATCCACGAAATGCGACCTGTGCGCCGACGCGCCTTATTGGAGCCAAAAGGGCGGTCCCGACGGCAAACAGGCATGCGTGGAGACCTGCCCGGTCAAGGCGCTGAAGCTGGTGCATGAAGCTCCTTCGCAATTGGATGTCGCCGGGTATGACGTCAATCTGGCTCCGCCGCCCAAAGCGGCGCCCAAAAAGGCCTCGAAACCGGCATCGAAGGAAGGAGCATAGCCATGGCAAACGGATATGCAGGAAAGATTCTGAAAGTGAATCTGACGACGAAAGAGGTCAGCACGATCGATACCGCCAGGTACGAGGAATTCGGCGGCGGAGTCGGAATAAGTGCCGCCATATTCTGGGACCTGGCGGTCGCGCCGGGCGATTGGGACTTGCAGGATGCGTTTGACCCGAGGAACGTGATTTCGCTGATGAGCGGGCCTTTGGCAGCAACCGGCGTTCCCGGAGCCGGAAGGACCAGCGTTTGCGCCATAGCCCCGGAGACCTTCCCGACGAGCCTGTTTCATCGGACCAGTTTTGGCGGCAGGTTCGCCACCATGATGAAGCTTGCCGGCTGGGATGGCGTCGTGGTGCATGGCAAGGCGGACAGGCCGGTCTGGATCAACATCATCAACGATAAGGCGACGATCGAGGATGCCAAGTCGCTCTGGGGCCTGAATACTAATGAAACACAGGGCCAGATTCTCTCGATGGTGGCCGGGAGAACCCGTTTCGGCGATGAATGGCACCCGATAGGCAATGACTACACAACCGCAAGGCCGCAGATTGTCTGCATCGGCCCCGTGGGTGAGTCGATGGCGCGGGTTGCATCCTTGATTCATGGTAGCGGCATCAACGCCCGGACGGGAGGGTTCGGAGGCGTTTTCGGTTCCAAGAACCTGAAGGCCATCAGCGTGATCGGAACTGGCAGCATTCAGGCTGCAGACCCCAAAGGCCTGGTGGACACAAGAATTTGGCATATACAGGCTTTTCCCAGGAGCATGGGAGTCCAGGCGGGCGCATCCGCGTGTATGCCTTGCGTCAACAGCGACCGCAGGCGGGACTCCTATTACGGCGGCGAATCCATGTGCGCGGATCAATATTGGTATATGCCGGACCAGATGAGAGGCGCCGACATTGCCATCAAATGGGGGATTTGCACCTGGGCCACCAAGTTCGGCGGCGCTTTCGAGGCGGAAGTGCCCGGCGCGCCCGCGCTGTTCAAGGGCAAGGTGCCCATGGAGCCCGGGATGGGCTGGTATATCAAATACCTCTATGAAATCGGAGTGCTGGGACCGGGCAGGAAAATCGAATCCCATCCGCTGCCGATGGATCAATGGGGCCAGCTGAATTTTCGCGAAGCCTTCTGCGATGCCATCACACGGAAAATCGGGATAGGTGCGGATCTTGCTGAAGGGATTCTGGAGGCGGCCAAAAAGTGGGGACGGCTCGAGGAGGATCTGAACTCCGGCGCATTGCGGCTCCCGGCCTGGGGGGCCAGCTGGCATTGGACGCTTCCCGGCGCGGACTGGGCCTACGGCTACCTTCTGATGTCCGGCGATCCGATGTGGCACGGATTTTTCTCGCTGGGTCCGGGCGGCGGTCCCGGGGGCGGGCCGGCTGCGTACACGGCCGAGCAGCTTGTCGATATGCTGTCCCAAAAAGTTGTGCCCTTTGACGGCGACCCGTTGATATTCAGCAATTCCTGGAAAGGACAGGACGCCTGGAAGACCGGCATCTATTCCGAACACAAGGCCAAAATGGTAGCCTGGGCCAGGCGTTTTGCCGGTTTCTATAACGAATCCATGTCATTCTGCGAAATGATGCTGCCCGTGTTCGTCAGCAGGTCCGCAAGCGGCATCGCCGGCCCCAGCCCCGAATTGGAGTATCGCTACTATCACGCCGTCACCGGGAACAAACTCACTTTCGCCGACACCATGGAAATCGGCAGAAGGATCTGGAACGTGGAGCGGGCGATAAGGGTGATGCAGGGAAGACGCAGGGACAATGAAGATTTTGCCCCGTTTATGTATATGCCCGGCGCCTCCTTCATGTCGCTCAGCGGCGGAAAGCCCGTTTACGAAAACGGTAAATGGGATTTTCAGAAACAGGATGACCTGTACCTTGACAGGGCCGGAGTGGATCAGTTCAAGACCCATTTCTACAAACTGGAGGGCTGGGACGTCAAAACCGGGTGGCCTACCAGAAAGACGCTGGAAGGCTTGGGCTTGAAAAAAATTGCGGATGACATGGCGTCCAAGGGCAAATTGGGCGCCTGATGCGTGATCTTGAATGGTCGGGGCATCCAGATTTGAACTGGAGACCTCCTGCGCCCAAGGCAGGCGCGCTACCAGGCTGCGCTATGCCCCGACTTTAGGGTACAAGGGAAAGACATTTTAACTCAATTTGAGGCTGCCTGCCAGCGCCGCGATTTACGATTGACGATTGACGATTCGGAACTCCTTCGATTGATCCAGAAGGGAAGCGACGGCGCGGGCACGGTGGCTGTATTGGTTCTTTTCCGATTCGTCTAACTCTGCATAGGTTTTGCCGAGTTCCGGGAACAGAAAGACCGGGTCGTAACCGAAGCCGTTTGTCCCGCGCGGACCCTTCGCGATGGTGCCTCGGCACTCCCCTTCGGTTTCGAGCAGAAGTTCCCCATCCTGCGCCAGGGCCAGGGCGCATACAAAACGCGCGCTGCGTCCTCCGGCCGCATTTTCAAGCTCGCGCAAAAGCTTTGAGATGCGATCGGGATCGGATGCTCCCGGCCCTGCATATCGGGCCGAATGGATACCCGGCCGCCCCCCAAGCGCTTCGACCTCCAGGCCGGAATCGTCCGCAAGCACAGGATATTTCGTCAAACAGGAGTAGCCGACCGCCTTCAGCCGCGCGTTTTCCGCGAAGCTGTCCCCGGATTCCTCCAGTTCAGCATCCAGCGACAGGTCGTTCAGGCTCAGAATCCGGCTCCCCAGAGAGGCAAGCAGGCTCCGGAATTCGCGCAATTTCCCGGCATTCCGTGTGGCAACAACAATAGTTTGGAGACCCGCAGCTGGCATGAATACGAACGCTCTATCCTTTAGGAGTGGGAAACAGGCGCTTCAAGTCCATACGGGGCCCCAGCGCGGACTTCTGCAACTGGATCAACTGACGTATCCCCTGAGCGCCCAGGGATTGCAGCTGTTCGAACTGTTCCGCGGAGAATGGGGTTTTTTCGGCTGTCCCCTGGATCTCCACATAACGGCCGTTGCCGGTCATGACGAGGTTCATATCGACCTCGGCCCTGAAATCTTCCTTATAGTCGAGATCGAGGCACGCAGTCCCGTCGATGATGCCGACGCTGGTTGCTGCCACATAATCCTGCAATGGGGAAAAAGGAAGCAGCTTTCGATCCATCAGTTTATTCAATGCTATCGCCAGTGCCAGAAACCCGCCGGTGATGGCTGCGGTCCGTGTTCCGCCGTCCGCCTGAATGACATCGCAATCGATCAGGAGCGTTCGTGTACCCAAAAGCGAGAGGTTCACAACCGAGCGCAGAGAACGGCCGATCAGCCGCTGGATCTCGATGGTTCTGCCCGATTGCTTGCCGCGCGCGGCTTCACGCGCCGAGCGCGTGGTTGTGGCGCCCGGAAGCATGCCATACTCCGCCGTAACCCATCCCTGGTTCATATGGTTCAGAAAGAACGGGACCTTGTCTTCGACCGTGCAGGTGCACAGAACCCTAGTGTCTCCAACCGCCATCTGCACAGACCCATCCGCATGTTTCGTGTAATCCAGATCGATGCATACCTCGCGCATTGCATCATGGTTGCGGCCGCTCGCTCTCATCAGAGATACCCTCGCTTTATCTTCAAATGGAGGCCTAATTCTACCAGTGACGGCGACAGAATGGAAAGATTCCAGGAAATTCGGCAATACAGGGCCGGCGGCGGTTGAATTCGCCCGCCAATTCTCCTACATTACTCTTGATGAGCAACTACATCTTTGGAGGACCGGTTACCCGGACAGTCAAGACTCTTATCGCCATAAATATTGCTGCGTATTTGCTGCAGATCGTTTCTCATCTGCTCGGCAGCAACTTCCTCGATCTCTATTTTGGCCTGGTGCCCATACGCCTTACGCAGGAACGGATGATCTGGCAGCTGGTCACGTACATGTTTTTGCACGGAGGCGTCTTCCACCTGTTTTTCAATATGCTGACTCTGTTCATGTTCGGCAATGAACTGGAACGTTATTGGGGGACGCGGCGATTTCTGACCTACTATTTTATAACCGGCATCGGGGCGGGAGTCTGTTCCTGGCTTGTTGCCATGCACAGCTGGGCCGTCATTATCGGGGCTTCCGGCGCCATTTACGGCCTCCTTCTTGCCTATGGAATAACCTACCCGAACCGCATTGTCTACCTGAACTTCCTGCTTCCGCTCAAAGTCAAGTGGCTGGTCCTGATCATGGGAGCGGCCGCCTTTCTATCCTCAATCGACGGTTCGGAGTCCGGCATCGCCAGCATCGCTCATCTCGGCGGGATGGTGGTCGGATACCTGTACCTCAAGGGGAAGGACTGGGTGGACAAATACCGGCTCTTTTACGACCAGCGCCGTCACGAGCAGCTGAAGCGGCAGTTTGAAGTCTACTATGGGGATGTCCGGCGCAAGGTCGAGGACGCTAAAAAGAAGAAACCCACTATCCATTGACGATTACGATTTACGATTGACGAATTAGGAGCGGGCTGTTTTTATGGAGGCCACGATAATCGAGAGAATTTGATTCGCCTTTTCCATGAGTGCGCTGAACGGAAGCCAGCCGCGACTTCATTTCGGCCAGCATTTCCATCCAATAGATTGATTCGTCGCACTCCTCCTCGACGATTTTCAGCTTCGCAATAAAATCCGCGCGAGATTTGGCTCGACAGGCTGCGCGAAAGTTGGCCCCACTGATGTGCCGCATCGCATCAACTGCTGTCCGATTATCATGCGCAGCCTTCGATCGAGGCAAGTTCTGAACCAGCTGATAATATCAATCCGTATGCTTGGGTTCGTGTTTCTGAGCTGCATCCGGATCCCATGGAATTCTAATGCCTCACAAATTTCCCTGATCCATTTTTTTAATTCGTCAATCGTCATTCGTAAATCGTCAATTCAAAAGGCTGGGCCAAGGGAGAAGTAGACGTTGAAGCGGCTGCTTTCTGCCCAGCCGCCCGCGATGCGGATGGGACCGAGCATGGTGTCGAGCGCCAGGCCGATTCCTGCGCCGTTTATATAGTTGAAGTCGTACGGTCGTGTCTGACGGCTGCTGAAATACCCGCCGTTATAGCCGCCCGTCAGATAGCCGCGCCTGATGAGACCGAGAGGCGAAGAAAACAGCTGATGCCGGAAGCTGGCGCCTATGACGGCCATCTGACGCGCGGCAACCTCATCCCGCTCCAATCCCACGAAACGCCGTGAGGCTCCTTCGGAAAAACAATATCCTCCCGTGAAGAAAAGGTCATAAAAAGGCACAGCGCCGTGCGAATAGCCGCCGCTGGCGTTGATCTGAAGAGTGGAGGATTTCGATATCGGGAAGTTGCGCTGATAATCCACCTGCCATTTGGAATAATCGTAATCCCCTCCGAGCCGCTCGCTCCGTTTGTCGACCTGAAACTTCAATACCATCCCGCTGCGGGGGAAATCAGGGAAATCGAGCGTGTCCCGGTTGAGCAGAAACGTGAGTCCGGCCAGCACATCCGATCCATCCAGGCGGTTGGGCTCCGAACCGGCGGCTATCCGGACACGTTCCGCGCGGTAGCCGCCGCTTATCTCCAGTTGCTTGAGAACAGAGCCGCCCAGCAGCAGCTGGCCCCCCTCGCGTCTGTCCGTGAATTTGTCGACCAGTACCTCATCCCGTACATCGCGGCGCTCAAGCCGGCGAAGATCCAGGCGCGGCTCAAAAAAGAAGAACGGGGCGCCGGAAGGGACGAGACGCAGAGCGGCCGAATGATTCGACAGGCCGCCAAACTGACTTGAGATGGTGGCCTTCGAAGGGCTCCCGAAAATCATGCTTTCCGTAAACTCGACCAGCGCGACAAAATCATAATCATTGTCGTAGCGGAGGCTCGCGCCCAGGGTCCGGAGGGGCGCCTCTTTGAGACTGTACACCAGGCGGTATCGATTTTCGCCGGTCGGTTCGAGGGTGTATTCGACGCTGTCGAACAGGCGGGTCGCATAGATGCGGCCGACATCTGCGCTGATCGCGCCGGGATTCACAGCCTCGCCTGCGTGAACATGCAGGCTGGATTCGATCTGACTCTGCCGGACCTTTTTCAATCCCCGGAATGCAATGGAGTCGATTGTGGATTTCCCTTTTTCCGGAAGCGCCGGGCGCTGGCGAGGGGGGATGCCGGCCACCAGAGATTTGAGCTCCTCCAGCCGTCTACCGGCTTCCTGTTCTCCCCGCGCCACGATTTCGCGGGTTTTATTGAAATCGTTGAATGTAAAAGACTCCAGCTCGGGCTTCAACACGATGCTCGCAAGCTTCCGGCTTTCCTCCTGGTTCTGTTCCATGCGGAGGCTGAGCGACTGGTCGATCACGTTGATGAAAGTCCGGATTTCATCCTTGCGCAGCAACGGCGAAGTCGCATCCACGGCGATCACGATATCGGCGCCCATGGCGCGTGCGACGCCGGTGGGCAGATTAGCTGTCAGCCCGCCGTCCACAAGCAGCATGCCGTCCTTTTCTATCGGGGTGAAAAGCATTGGAACCGCCATCGAAGCGCGCAGCGCCTCGGCCATGGAGCCCTCCCTGAATACAAAGGCCTTGCCGTCGACCAGGTTGGTTGCCACAGCCCGGAAAGGGATGGGAAGCCTGTCGAAGTCATAGTGGGCGCGCAGCATCTGTAGGGCTGTAAGGGCATCCAGCTTTTCCGCCAGGCGCTGGCCTCCCAGGAGGCCGCTCGGCAATTCCGGATTCCAGCCGTTGAAGGCTAACTGCGCCTGATAGCGTGCATCCCTACGTTCGATCAGCGGCGTCAGGCGCCGCTGCGGTTCATTGCTGAAAATGGTGTCCCAGTCCTGGCTGACAAGTATCTGCTCGACCCCGTCCACGGAGTAGCCGATCGCATAGAGTCCTCCCACCAGTGCTCCGAAACTGGTGCCCGCGATGCAATCGATTGGAATGCCTTCCCGCTCGAGGACTTTCAGGACACCGATATGCGCGGATCCCCTGGCTCCGCCGCCGCTTAAGGCAAGGCAGACTTTCGGCTTCCGCAGTTGCTCTGCCGCTTCCAGACGGCTGCAGCATGCCAGGATGCCCGTTACGAAAAGCAGCCCGCCGAGTATTAGTTTGGTCTGATCCCGTGTCAATTTCCGCCACCGGTCCCATAGATAATGCAAGCCCTATACATTAGCATCCTTCACGCTGCCGTGCGAATCCTTTGCTTCCGGGAATTATTGTGCAACATGCCGCGGATCCAAACGTAATATCTACCAACGGTCGGAGGCCATAGGCCGTTTTGAATCCTTGATACATGGCCGGGAAGGGGAACCGAATCGTGAAAAACGTAAATCTGTGGGTTGCGGCAGTCCTGCTGATCCTCCTAGCAGGATTCGCGGGAGCTGCCGATGTAACCGGGAAATGGGTCGCCCAGATGCAGGGAAGGCAGGGAACAACCGAAACCGTATTCAATTTTACGGTGGATGGGACGAAACTGTCCGGCACCATGTCGAATCCGACGGGCGAGACCGCTATAAGCGACGGCAAAATCAATGGTGATGAAATTACTTTTGTTGTCGTGCGCAGCTTTGGCGGCAACGAAATGAAAACTTTGTGGAAAGGGAAGGTCTCCGGAGACGAAATCAAACTCACGCGGGAGATCCAGGGTGGGCCAGGCGGACCCGGTGGGCCGGGTGGACCTGGTGGACCTGGAGCCGGGGCTGGGGCAGGGCCTGGAGGTGGACCTGGAGGTGGACCTGGCGCAGGACCTGGGGCCGGGCCTGGAGGTGGGCCGGGTGGGCCAGGAGGAGGAGGACCTCCGCAGGAAATCATTGCCAAAAGGGCGAAATAGAACGGCGCACAAAATTTCCCCTGGTATCCTTTGAATCTCCGAGGCCTGGATGGCATTGCCTTAACCTCCAGGCCTCCACAATTTCAGACCGACGTCAGCAAAAATATGAAAATTCCGGTGCCCTGACTGCGTATCTATCCTCAAATGTGAGTGGAGTGTGACTATGGGCAAACTGGCGTTGGCTGCATCTCTTTGCATCATTATTGGCATGTCGGGCTTCTCGTCGGGACGAGGGATTGCGCAAAAAAAAACTGCCGATAGCGCATCCATCGACACCCTCGTACGAAAATACATGGAGAACCGCCGGGAATCCTGGCGAGGCATGAATGTTCCGGATGCTGACGGTCAGGCTCTTTACGACATCGTGCTTCAACACAACTACAAGAGTGCCCTGGAAATAGGCACGTCCACCGGCCATTCCGCCATATGGATCGCCTGGGCGCTGTCAAAAACCGGCGGAAAGCTCATCACCATTGAGATCGATCGGGATGCCTATGAGGAGGCCCTGGTCAATTTCCGCGAGACAGGATTGGCCAAGTACATCGATGCCCGGCTTGCCGACGCCCACCAGCTTGTGCCTGAGTTGCCCGGACCCTTTGACTTCGTATTCTGCGATGCCGACAAGGATTGGTACTCCAACTATCTGGAATCCGTGCTGCCGAAGCTGACGGTGGGCGGCTGTTTTGCCGCCCATAACGTTTCCGGCGGCTACTATTCCGGCGACCGAGGGCGCAGCCGAGGCGGATTCGGGCGTGGGTACGGGCGAGGGGGCGATTTTTGGGAATTTGTCAACAGCATACCTTCGCTGGAAACCAGGATATTGGACATACCGGGTTCTGCCGGAATGTCGGTGAGTTACAAAAAATCTACGAAGTGAATCCGATCTTGATGAATCCAACAAATACATCGGTAATCCCCGAGCTTCGCTTGGGGACTCACAGAGCTTGACAGCACTGGATCAGGTAACGCTGACATAGGCTGATAAAAACACCGACGAACGCTGATCCTTGAGGTGGCAATCTGCCATTAGCCTACTCGGCGCGCCGGCGCCTGAAGGCAGGCTCGTCCAGATTTTCCCTGATAGCCGCGCGCTGATAATCGATCGACTTGCTCGATTCGGATGATGCCAGGGGAACCACGTTGCTTGCGCTGCGGAAGAAATCGCCGGGTCCCTTCACCCGCTCGCTGCCGCTCTGGTTAAAGCCTGTGGCGATAACCGTAATTTTTATTCTGTCCCCCATCTTCTCATCGTATACAGCGCCGAAAATCGTGTCCTCCGCTCCGGCGATTTCCTCGATGATTTTCGCCGCCGCATCGACCTCGTGCAGCCGCAGGCTGTCGCGCGTGGCGGTAATGTTGATCAACACTCCCTGGGCGCCGCGGATAGAGGTCTCTTCCAGCAGCGGGCTGGATATGGCCCTCTGAGCGGCTTCAACCGCCCGGTTCTCGCCCTCGGCCATCCCGGTTCCCATAAGGGCCATGCCCTTCCCGGCCATAATGGTGCGCACGTCGGCAAAGTCCACATTTACGATTCCGGGCATGGTAATGATATCCGAGATGCCCTGTACCGCCTGACAGAGCACATCATCCGCATAACGGAAGGAATCCTCGAGCAGGGCTTCGGGTCCCATGGCACAGAGCAGTCTTTCATTGGGGATCGTGATCAGGGTGTCGACCACTTCCTTCAATTCGTGAAGGCCTTCTTCAGCGTGCATCTGGCGCCTCTTGCCTTCAAAATTGAAGGGCTTGGTAACGACGCCGACGGTTAGGGCTCCCAATTCCGCTGCCAGACTGGCGATGATGGGGGCCGCTCCGGTTCCCGTGCCGCCGCCCATGCCTGCGGTGATGAAGACCATGTCAGCCCCGTCCAGAAGCTCAATGATGCGTTCCGTATCCTCTAAGGCCGCCTGCCTCCCTTTTTCAGGAATGGCGCCGCAACCCAGGCCGTTCGTAAGCTTGGCGCCGATCTGAAGCTTGATGGAAGCGACCGAGCTCTTGAGCGCCTGGACGTCGGTATTGGCGGCGATGAACTCCACTCCTCCTATTTTGGCCTGAATCATCCGGTTCACTGCATTCCCGCCCGCCCCGCCGATTCCCACAACCTTTATCTTCGCCGGGGGCTGGCGATCATCGTCAAATCGGAACTGCATGGTTTCTTCCTCAAAACGTAACTTTTCTGTTTGCATCCTTGCTTCCTCCTAATTGCCAGCCCATGACAAAATTTTGTTAAACAACCAGGGAGTGCTGTTCGCCTTGCCCGGCCTGTTCTTGCGCAACCCGGCTTCTTCCGCTCCGAAGAGGGCGAGCCCGATCGCCGTGGCATAGACCGGATGGGAGAGCCCGTTGGTCAATCCCTGCACTCCCAGAGGCAGACCTTGACGCGCGGGCATCCCCAGGGTTTCCTCCGTAAGTTCCAGCATGCCGTCCAGCATGCTTCCACCGCCGGTCAGGACGACTCCGGTCACGAGACGCTCCCCTTCTCCCGCTCTCCAGATTTGATCCCGAACGAATTCCAGAAGCTCGACGGCCCGGTCCCGCAGAATCTCGCAGACGACCTTCCGCGAAACGGCACGGGCGGCGCGCGTCCCCATGCCCGCGACCTCGACCGTTTCCCCTTCCGAAATCCTCTCGGTCAGGACCGTTCCCGATTCCTTCTTGATGCGCTCCGCTTCGGCCATGGGAGTCTGAAGCCCGATGGCCAGATCACGGGTGAAATGAGTTCCTCCCACCGGCAGGACCTTCGTGAACTGCACCGCATTCCTTAAAAAAATGGCGATATCCGTCGTCCCGCCCCCGACATCGATCACCGCGGTGCCAAGCTCCCGCTCATCCCTGGTGAGGACCGCTTCCGCGCTGGCAAGCTGCTGGAGCACGATTTTTTTCACGCGCATCTGCGCCCGGTTGACCGCGTTGATCAGGTTTTGGTTCAGAGCGCTCTGGCAAGTTATAACATGAACATTCACGTCCAGGCGCGAGCCGAAAAGGCCCACGGGGTTTTGGATGCCTCCGTGATCGTCCAGGAAAAACTCCTGGGGCAGCACGTGAATGACCTCGCAATCCGGCTGCAGGGGAACGGACTGCGCGGCCCGGATCACCTGTGCCATCTCCTCGGCAGTCACTTCCTGATGGTTGCCCTCTATCGTGATTGCGCCGTGGGAGTTGAAGCTTTGAAAATGATCTCCGGATGCCCCGACGATCACCCAATCGACTGAATGGTTGCAGTCCATTTCCGCTTCGTCCGCAGCCTTTCGTATGGATGCCGCAGCTTCGTCCAGGTCCACCACAACTCCCTTTTTCAGGCCGCTCGAGTTGGCGTAGCCGGTGCTGATGACTTCCAGGGTGCCGTCGGGTAGAACGCGCACGATCATCATGCAGATCTTCGTGGTCCCGACGTCGAGCCCGCAGATGATGCGATCCTTTTTACTTACCTTTCTGTTCATCCTGAGTCCCGCAACTCCGGAGCCCTGCCTTTTGCCCCTGGCTGCAATGAATAGAAGCTAATTACTGGCTTTCCTGGAACGCACCTCATCCGTCCGCCTCAGACGGTACACGATCTGGCCATCAAACCGCATATCCACGGAAGGAATGTCGCTGTACTGGCTTTTCAGCTCCTGGTACTGGCTCATGTTGTTCATGAGCGTGCAAAAGCGCTTCCGGTAATCCTTTTCGCCGAGCATAATCTCCGCCGTGTCGTCCACGAGCAGAACCTTAAGATTGCTTCTGTCCGATATGTCGACCTCGGAAATGCTGTGCGTATGGGCCGGACAGCCGGCTTCGATGTCCGAAAGCAGGGCCAGTCCCTGGCCGATACGCGCCGTATTTTCCTCCTGATTTTTCCGGTAATTCGGGGTGTCTTTCCCCAGGACTCCTTTGAATACGGGCACATCCAGCCTCCCGTACCGGGATTCATACGAATCGAGCAGAACGCCGTCCTTGTCCGCGATCATCAGTTCACCCTGCATTTCCAGAATCACGGACGGCGTGCGCTCCTTAACGTAAATGACAAGGTCCGAAGGCAGCACGCGGCGGATTTCCACACGATCGACCCAGGCCTCCTTTTCCAGCCGAGACTTCAACTTGCGAAGATCGATGCGCAAAATATTTTCCGGGAAATCCCGCCGGATGATCCTCTCAAGGCGTTTCGGATCGAGCTCCTTGCAGCCGTAAACCGCAATGTTGCGAAGGTTGAATTTCTCAGAAGTGTAAGCATATAGGAAAACGGAGAGCATGAAAACCGCGATCAAAAGGAGAACACTGATTTTTCCCAGAATCCTGAATGCGGACACGAGGCGCCGGCCTGCCATTGGGCGCTTGCCCAGTTTCTGGACGGATTTCCTCCTTGGATGACGAACCCTGTCGGGGGGCGGAACGATTCTTGCGCTCTGCGCTTCCCGCGGTTTGTTTGTCCTGATCTCCATTGCTCAATCCTGATCGGGCGGTTCCTGCCTGCCCGCATAAATGCATGATACCCGGCAACAGCCGTGTGCTATTTAAGAAATTCCTCGCCCGCTTTCCAGACGTCTCCGGCGCCCAGGGTCAGCAGCAAATCGCCCTGCTTGAGCCTTTCCTCGAGCATCCGCCGCAGGGCAGCGAAATCCGGCGCAAAACTCACGTCACGATGCCCGAATTCCTTGATGCGGTCGACCAGTCTCTCGGAGGTGATGCCCTCGATGGCCTTTTCCCCCGCGGCATAAATGGGAAGAACCATAAGAACATCCGCATCGTAGAATGCCCGGGCAAATTCCTCTTCCAGGGCCCGTATCCGGGTGTATCGGTGCGGCTGGAACACCGCAACAATCCGCCGGTCGCACGCCCTGCGGGCGGCGCTCAGGGTCGCGACAATTTCTGTCGGGTGGTGGCCGTAATCGTCCACCACCAGGATGTCGTTTTTCTTCCCCTTTATCTGAAACCGGCGATCGGCATTCTGAAAAGATGCCAATGCCTCGGCGATCTTTTCGAACGGCATATCGATCTCCAGCCCCGTTGCCACGGCTGCAAGCGCATTCAGAATGCTGTGCGCCCCCGGCACCTGAAGCCTCAGGATACCAAGCGGATTTCCCCTGTATCGAATCCTGCACGAGGAACCGAATTTCTGGAATTCCATGTGCGACGCGACGAGATCCGCCTGGCTGCTGGCGCCGTAAGTCACAATCCGCCGCTCGATCCTGGGAATGATCGCCTGGACATTGGGATCATCGAGGCACAGAACGGCGGCTCCGTAAAAAGGAACTTTGTTGACGAAGGCCGCGAACGCCGTCTGGATCTCGTTCAAATCCGCATAGTGATCCAGATGTTCCCGATCGATGTTGGTGACCACGGCGATCGCGGGGCTGAGCTTCAGGAAAGAGCCGTCGCTTTCGTCGGCTTCGGCAACAATGAAATCGCCCTTGCCGAGTTTTGCGTTGCTGCCGAACGCGTTCAGCCTGCCGCCGATCACGGCCGTCGGATCGAGCCCGCCGTACACAAGAACCGTCGCGATCATTGAGGTGGTGGTCGTCTTGCCGTGGGCTCCGGCGACGGCGATGCCGTACTTCAGGCGCATGAGCTCGGCGAGCATCTCCGCCCGCGGGATTACGGGGATCTGCAGCTTCCGGGCCTCGACAACTTCCGCGTTGTCCGGGTGAACCGCCGACGAAAGGACCACCACATTGGCGCCCTGGACATTTTCGGCCCGGTGCCCGATGTGTATCTTCCCTCCCAGGGAAGCCAGACGATCGGTTGCGGGGCTCTTCCTCAAGTCGGATCCCGTAACCTGATAGCCGAGGTTCAGCAGCAGCTCGGCGATGCCGCTCATTCCTATGCCCCCGATCCCGACGAAATGGACTTTCTGGATTTTGCGGAACATGTCCTAAGCCTCGGCCGGTTTGTTATGATGCGACAGGTTCAGAAGCACACCGGTCGCCAGCAGATTCAGCAGGAGAGAACTGCCTCCCTGGCTGATGAAGGGCAACGCGATTCCCTTTGTGGGCATCATAGCCAGCACCATGGAGATGTTGATGAATCCCTGCAGCACCACCATGAGCGTGATGCCGAGCCCCAGGTAGAAACCGAAACGATCGGGCGATCGCAGCACGATGCGCATCCCCCGGAAAAAATAGACCAGGAATGTAAAGGCAACCAGAACAGTGGCAATCAATCCGAGCTCTTCGCCGATGACGGCAAAAATGAAGTCGCTGCTTGCCTCAGGAAGGAAAAAGAGCTTCTGCTTGCTGGCGCCAAGCCCCAGGCCCGAAATCCCTCCGCTCCCGACAGCGATCAAAGATTGCGATATCTGCCAGCCCGAACCCAGCGGATCATGAAACGGATTCAGGAACGCCCGGATCCTTTCCAGCCGGTAGGGCTCCTGCACCACCAGAATATAAAAGGCTGGAATCGAGAGGAGGCCCGCACCCGCGAAATATTTCCAGGACAGGCCGGCGACGTAAAGCAGGACCGCGGTGATGAGGCAAATACAAATAGCCTGACCGAGATCGGGCTCGACGGCTATCAGACCGGCGACCAGGCCGATGACGGCTCCCAGGGGCAGCAATCTCCGGACCGGCTGGTTGATTTCATTTTCGTATTTCTGGAGGAAAGCGGCGAGGAATATCAACACGACCAGTTTGGCGATTTCCGAGGGCTGGATGGAAATGAAACTGCCCAGGCGCAGCCACCGGTGGGAGCCGTTGACGGCTCCCTGGGTCAGAACAAAGCCCAGGCTGACTATGCACAAGGCAAGCATCCAACCGATGGCTTTGGGTTTCTGCCACGTGTGATAGTCGACATGCATCAGTACGGTCAAAAAAATGAAGCCCAAACATGCATACATCAGCTGGCGTACAAAGAAATACGACGAAGCGCCATACTTGGAAGAAGCCATGACCGACGATGCGCTGTAAACCATGACCAGGCCAAAAATCGTCAGCAGGCCTGCCGCAAAAAAAAGAATTTTATCACTGCTGGGTTTGTATGCCATATGCCATTAACCTGAAAAACCGCCGAAATCCTGCCCCCGGTTTGACCGGCATGCAGCCAGCCAGGCGGGACAGAAGTCGGAAGCCGGACGGAAGCGGCGATTCCGGTCCTTGCACCCGGCGTCGTGCTTCCGTTTTCCGGCTTCCTTCTTCTGATACAAAACAAACTCATGAGATGCACGCATCGCTGCATTCACTCTTTCAGTTTGCGCACCGCTTCCTTGAACGCCCGACCCCGGTGCTCATAATCCCGGAACATGTCGAAGCTCGCACAGGCCGGGGCAAGCAGCACCACGTCGCCGGGCCGGGCCAGACGGCTGCACAGGTCGACCGCCTCCTCCATGGAGGAGGCCTCGATTGCATCCGCCGCGCCGGCGAGGGCCTTTTGGATCTTGCCCGTCGCCTCACCGATCAAAACCAGGTGCTTGACCCGTTCCCGGACCAGATTTTTCAGAGCCGCGAAGTCTCCGGCTTTGTCCCGCCCTCCCGCTATCAGAAGTATGTTGCCGGGGAATGCTTCAAGCGATTTGACGGCGGCGTCGACGTTGGTGGCTTTCGAATCGTTAAAAAACTGAACTCCATTGCGCTCACAGACAAATTCAATCCGGTGCTCGACGCCTTTGAAGCCGCGAACGCTGCCCTCAAGGGATTCCGGCGGCGTGCCGGCCAGAATCGCCATCGCGCAGGCCGCCAGAATGTTTTCCAGGTTGTGTCCGCCCCGCAGGGGCGAAACGTCTGCGACAAAGAGATCCTTTTCTCCATTTCCATCCCGGTACACGACCCGGCCGTTGCGCACAAACGCTCCCCGGTCTACAGGCTTCCGCCGGCTGAACAGCACCGGCTGGGCGTGGACCTCCGAGGCCATCGCCGCCGTCTCCGCATCGTCCGCGTTCAGAAGCGCGTAGTCCGTGTTTTCCTGGTTCATAAAAATGCGCCGTTTGGCCGCGATGTAATCCCTGAAATCCGAATACCGGTCCAGGTGATCCGGAGTCAGATTCAAAATCGCTCCCACGTAAGGCCGGAATTGATGGATGCCCTCGAGCTGAAAGCTGGAGAGCTCCACCGCATAAATGTCTTCCGGCGAGGTGTCGAAAGCGAAACCTATCAGGGGGGTGCCGATGTTGCCCGCGGCGCGCCCCTTCAGCCCGGCGCCCGTCAAGAGCGCCGCGAGCAGCGCGGTCGTGGTTGTCTTGCCGTTGGATCCCGTGACGCCGAGAATTCTGCCTTTCAAATGGCGGCAGGCCAGTTCAATCTCCGCGATGACCGGAATCCCCGCTTTGCGGCTGATCTCAAAATACGGAAGCGCCAGCGGAATTCCGGGGCTTACGACCACCAAGTCGCAGGCCCGGAAGCTCTCTTCACGGTGTCCGCCCAATTCCAGGATCAGTCTGCCCGCGCGCTGAGCCGTTTCAAGCAGCGGAGCAAGGCAGGGCTGAAGCGCATCCATGCCTTGGGTGTCGGTGAGGATGACGCGGGCTCCGTTTGTGAGCAGAAACCGGGAAGCCGCGATCCCGCTCCGTCCCGCTCCAGCCACCAACACTGTCTTTCCGCTGTAGCTCATGCCAGACAACTCCGAAGCTCAGACGCCGATAGCCTCAAAACGCGCGCGCAAACCGCGCACGATCTTTTCCATATGCACGCCCCGTGAACCCTTTATGAGCGCCAGGTCCTGCTCGCGCAATTGGCCGGCAACAAAAGCCGCCGCCGCACCCGAATCCGGGAAAAAATGCGCCTGCGAGGCCGGCAAGCCGGACTCCACCGCTCCCCGGACGATTTCACGGGCGTCTCCCCGGATGCCCAACACAATATCTAATTTCCTATTGGCCGCGTAGGATCCGCACTCGAAATGCAGGGCCGCCGATTCTTTCCCCAGCTCCAGCATTTCTCCCGCCACCAGGATCCGGCGCGCAAAGGAAGGCATGCCGGACAAGACTTCGATCATCTGCATCAGTGCGCGGGGATTGGAATTGTAGGAATCATCGATGACGGTGAAACCCTCCTTGAAGCGCACAATCTGGCCGCGCATTGCGGGCTGCTGCAGGGTGGCGAGGCTTTCGATCATCCGTTCGGGCTCGACGGAGAAGCGAGTGCCCAGCGCCACGCCCGCAAGCGCGTTCATCACATAATGGGCGCCGGCGAATGGCATCATTGCCTCAAGGACCCTGCCGGCGCATAAAAGCCGGAAACGGGTTTCCTCCAGGCCGGTGATTTGGATGCGCTCCGCGCGGATATCGGCGCCTTCAGACAGGCCAAATGAGATTTTGGCGCCCGCGAACCGGGCGGCGATCCTGCGGACCAGGCTGTCGTCGGCGTTAAAAATCAGCGTTCCTGTCGGAGGCAGGGCCTCGACGAGCTCACCTTTGGACTGCGCGATATCCTCGATCGAGTCAAAAAATTCAAGATGTACGGGTGCGATGTTTATGAGAATTCCGACGGATGGCGCGGCGATGCGGCACATCTCGGCAATTTCCCCGTGCGTGCTCATCCCCATTTCGAAAATCCCTATGTCATGGCCCGTGTCCAGGCCGAGCAGGGCAAGCGGCAGCCCAAACAGATTGTTATAGTTGCCCGGCGTCCGGTAAACGCTGAACCTGCTTTGCAGCACCTGAGCGGCAAATTCCTTGGTGGTCGTTTTGCCCATGCTTCCTGTGACCGCCACCAGTTCACCAGGCCACCGGCGCCGGACCGACATTGCGATATCCTTGAGCGCTTCGTGAGTGTTTTCCACCGTGAGAAGGATTCTGCCAGAGGGGAATTCACCGGGATACTGATAGCCGCGTTCCGCGACGACTCCCGAAGCTCCCCTGGAAAGGGCATCCGGAATAAAGCGGTGCCCATCCTGGTTGGGGCCGCGGATGGCAAAGAAGAGATCCCCGTCCTTCAGACTGCGGGTGTCGATGGAAACTCCGGGGATGCGGGTTCCCCCGGATCCGCGCGCCAAGGATCCCCTTGTGCTGGATTCCACGTCCCTTGCAGTCAGTTGCAGCATCTCAAGCACCCATTCAAGCGCGATGGCGGCTGTTTATGGCCGCCCCTTTGCGTCATATTACATTGGTAAACCCCCGGCTCTGCCGGGGGAATCAAAGAGTTTGACAGCTCCGTATTTTGAAACGCTGAGAAACGCTGATAAAAGCGCTGACAAACGCCGATTTGTTCGGCGAGGGTCGGCGAGCAAAAGCCGATGAGGCGCTTCCGATGGAGTTTTCTGCGGCGGCACTGTTGCAAACGCCCGGTTTCTCATACCCTTTATCTCCTTGCCGCACGGCGCTTGCCACAGTGCCGCCGCAGAAAACTGTCCAGCGCGGAGCGCTGGCCCCTGCAGGGATCGGAAGCGCCTCATCGGCTTTTGCCCGCGTAAGTCAGCGTTCAAGACCGGCGTAACTCCTCCAACCGCTTTGAGCGGTTCAAATCTTTCAAGCCTCCGGCTTTGCAGGACGTACCTGACTCCCCTGGCTTGCGGGACTCCCCGCTTTCAAGCGTTCACGGATCAGCTCCCCTGCCAGTTTCCTGTCGTCAAACGGTAAAACACGGTCGCCCACAATCTGGTAGTCCTCGTGCCCTTTGCCCGCGATCACTACGACATCTCCCGGGCAAGCCATGAAAACCGCCGACTTGATCGCCTGGCGGCGGTCCGGGATGATTTTATAGGGCGCCGGCCCTTTGCGCAGGCCAGGCTCTATCTCCTTCAAAATATCGAGCGGATTTTCCGACCTCGGATTGTCGGACGTCGCCAGCACAAGATCGCTCAGTCTGGCTGCTATTTCGCCCATGATCGGGCGTTTGGTCCTGTCCCGGTCGCCGCCGCAGCCGAATAGGGTGACGAGTTTTTTATGCGGCAGCTGGGAGACTGTCTTCAGCAGGTTCTCCAGCGCATCGGGCGAGTGCGCGTAATCGACGATCACGGTGAAATCCTGCCCGGCGTCGACGAGTTCCACCCTTCCAGGGACACCCTTCAGCGACTCGATGCCGTGGCGTATCCGGTCCAAACCAAGCCCCTGGCACAGGGCGGCGCCCGTGGCTGCCATGATGTTGTAAATGTTGGGCCGCCCTATAAGGCGCGTCTGGAAGCGTATTTCTCCGCCCGGGGTCGCCAGCGCCAGGTCCGTGCCGTCGGCGCGGTTTCTGGATTCGAGCACATATATTTCGGCAGGCCGGCTGAAGCCGATGCTCAGGGCGGGGCAGGCAATCTCCTCCCGAAGGCGCCGCCCGTAGGCATCATCCGTATTGATGACGGCAAATTCGACACGGTTGCCGTTCTCAGGCATGAAAAGCTGCTTCTTGGCCTGATAGTAGGATTCCATATCCTTGTGAAAATCGAGATGATCCCGCGTGAGATTCATAAAGATCCCGACCTGAAACCTGGCGCCGAAAATCCTCTTGAGAGCCAGCGAATGCGAGGAGACTTCCAGGGCTCCGTGCGTGCAGCCTTCCGCAACAGCCTGGCTCAAAAACCTCATCAGGTCCGGAGCCTCGGGCGTCGTATGCTCGCTGTGATAGGACCGGGCGCCGATCTTCATGCCAAGCGTTCCCACGAGGCAGGAGAGGATGCCCGCCTGACTGTAAAGCGAATGCATCATGCACGAAGTGGTGGTTTTTCCGTTGGTCCCGGTTATGGCAACCAGCTGAAGCTTCGAGCAGGGATCTCCGAAAAACGCCCTGGAAAACTCCGCCAGGAATTTGCGCCCATCCGGAACAATCAGGCTTGCCGTGTGCGCTTCGCATTCGACTCTCTGTTCCGATGCTATCGCCGCGGCTCCACGGTCTACCGCCTGTCGGACGAAACGCGCGCCGTCAGTCTTTTCGCCCTTGATGGCAACAAACAGGTCGCCTTCCCGGACCGTCCGCGAGTCGTAAGAGATCCCGGAAATCTGCGTGTCGGGTTTTCCCGCAAGATGGATTCCGGGTATCTGATCGAGCGCTTCCTTCAAAAGCATACGGAACCTCATCTCATGGCCGGGCGCTTGCCGACAACAGCTTATTGCCCGGTTGCGTTACGGGCTTCGCTCTGGTCTCGGCCGGAAGCTCTCTGAGCTTTCCTCTGGCGAAGGTTACACTGCAGGCAGCTCCCAGCGGCATCCTGGTGCCCGGCAGGGGCGACTGGTAAACGGCAACACCGGATCCGCTCGATTGCAGCCGGATGCCCAGATCGAGGCACCGGTCGAGAACCTTTCTTTTTGCCAGCCCTCGGAAATCCGGCAGCACAACCCAATCCTCTCCGACTTCCAGGGATATGGCTCCATGATGCGCCTCAACCGCCCGGCTTTCGATCTGCGCCGTCAGCGGCTGGACCGGTGTGGCATTGGGAAGATAGTCTTCGGTGCCGGCGACAGCGATTTCCGGAGAAAATTTGGGCAAGGGAAGGCTTTTGTCCGGCGGGACCCGAAGTTGCAGCAGGCTTTCCTGCGCGATCGCCTTAAAGTACGGGGCGCAGACCTCCCCGCCGTAGTAGCCTCCTTTGGGCTCATCGATCTGGACCAGGATCGTAATCCGGGGATTGGGAAGCGGTGCGAATCCTATGAACGAAGCCACATACTTGCTGTCGGAGTAGCGGCCGTTCACAATTTTTTGTGCGGTTCCGGTTTTTCCCGCAGCGCGATAGCCTTCCAGGGCGGCGCGCCGGCCCGTGCCGCGCAGGACGACGCCTTCAAATGCTTCGCAAACGGCCTGAGCCGTCCTCGGACTTATCAGCCGGACCCGTTCCGGAGCATGCACGGAAACCAGGTCGCCGTTTTCGTCGATAATCCGGTCGACCACGGAAGGCCGCACGCGGTAACCGCCGTTGGCGATGGCATTGATGGCGGTCGTGATCTGGATGGAAGTGACGCCTACTTCCTGGCCAAAGGAGATGGCCCCGATCGAAAGTCCGGACCAGTCGCGCCAGTCGCGCACGAGCCCGACGATTTCACCGGGCAGGTCCACTCCGGATTTCGAGCCGAATCCGAAACTGCGTAGCGCCTCGTAGAGGCGCTGCTGTCCCAATCTCAGGCCGAGTTTGGCTGCGCCCACGTTGGACGAGAACTCGAGAATCTGACGGAAGCTCAGGAGTCCGTATCCTTTGTGATCGTGGAAAACGTGCCTTCCGATGGTGATGGAACCCATCTGGCAGTCAATCAATTCATCCGGCCGGGTCAGTCCCGCTTCGAGGGCGGCTGCGGCCACCACTACTTTGAATGTTGATCCGGGCTCGAATATGTCTGAAACGGCCCGGTTGCGCCAGAAGTCGGCGGCATACTCGTTGTAAGTGTTGCAGTTGAACTGAGGGTAATTGGAAAGGGCCAGGATTCTGCCTGTATCCGATTCCATGATGATAACGGTGCCCGCCCGCGCCTGATACTTTTGGACTCCGTTCGCCAGCTCGCGGTCGGCGATGTATTGAATGGATTTGTCAATGCTCAATACCAGGGAGCGGCCCTGCACGGGAGGCTTTTCCACCTTGGCCCGGAAAGATCTCCGATGCGCATCCACATCAAAGGAAAACAGCCCCTGTTTGCCCTGGAGATCCTTGTCGTATTGCAGCTCGATCCCGGCACCGCCGTCGCCGTTCATGTTCACGAATCCGAGGGTTTGACTTGCGAGTTCGCGGTTCGGATAGACGCGCATGCTTTCGTCGACAAAATATATGCCGTCGATTCCGATCGACTCGATCCGTTTTTCCGCATCGGGATCGATCCTGCGTTTAACCACCATGAATCTCTGCCGGGCCGGGTCCTTCATGCGGCTCGTGAGTTCCCGCGAATTGAGGTCGAGGATCGCCGCAAGTTTGCGGGCTGCCGCAGGGATGTTCCCAATCCTGCGGGGTTCGGCGACCACGGTGCTGACGGTCACGCTCGTGGCGAGTTCATCCATGTGGCTGTCGTAAATGATGCCGCGAGGCGCCAGGATGGAGCGCGTGACCTGCTGCCTCTGGAGCGCAAGCTGGAGGAACGACTGGTGCTCGAAAACCTGCAGCTGCACCAGGCGGATCACGATGAGGAGGCTCCAGAGAGTCATCCCCACAAGGACCATGGCGATTCGTGCGGCTTTTTGTCCCTTCCCGCTGCTGGGCATAAGATCTGCGATTAATGGTTTGCGATTGACGACCGATCCTGACTGCCCGAATCGTCAATCGTAAACCGTCAATCTCTCCCATGAAATAAAAGACGATCCATCAGTTGGACCAGTTTCCCAACCGCTTGCCGGAGGCTGTCTTTTTCAGATTTGCGGCCCCGGAATCCGCCATTGCCATGGCGTTCGTGAGACTGCGGTCGACATCCGCGTGCTGCGGCATGATCAACTGTCTGGGGTGCAGCGGAGTCATCCCCAGGTCGTTGCGCGCGATGACGTCGATGCGCTCGGGATTCCGAAGCATTTCTTCCTCGAGCACCAGCCTTTTTTCAGCCCGCAACAGCAATGCTTCTTCGGCAAACAGATTCTGGCCTTGGTATCCCGTGCTGATGATCTGGTTGCGAACCCAGGAATAAAACACGAGTGCGCCGGCTACCAGAGCGAGGGACAGGATGGTTCTCAGGAACTCTGAAAACATGCGCCCGTCGAATTCGCGCTTGATTCCGTAATTTCGCGTTTCTATGCCGTCGGCCCAATCTGTCATCTCAATCTCCCATATATAAGTTCGGGCATATCCTGTCTGATCCGGGAAGCTCCCAATCCATACAACTCCTATAACCGTTCCACAGACCGCAGGCGGGCGCTGCGGGCCCGGGGATTGGCGGCCAATTCCTCCGAACCGGGCGTAATGGGACGGGATGTAAGAAGATTCGCCAGGGCCTGCCTGGGGCATGTGCAAAGCTCAGGAGGAGCATCGCAGACGCACTGGCCGGCCAGCCTGCGAAAGGTTCTTTTTACGATCCTGTCCTCCAGGGAATGAAAGGCGATCACGACCATCCTTCCGCCGGGTCTCAGGAAGCTGAACGCTTCGGGAAAAAACTCCTCCAATCCATCCAGTTCCTGATTGACGGCGATGCGCAACGCCTGGAAAGTCCGCGTCGCCGGGTGAATCCCCTGGTGAAACCGGACCTTGAAAACACGGCTGACAATGTCCGCCAGCTGAGTGCAGCGCGTAATCGGCGCCCGGGCTCTCTCGTGAACGATCGCCGCGGCGATTCGCCGGGAAAGGCGCTCCTCGCCGTACCGGAATAGGATGTCCGCAAGTTCGCTTTCGGACATGCCGTTGACCAGGTCTGCAGCGGTCCACTGCTGGCTCCTGTCCATGCGCATGTCCAGCATGACGTCCGACTGGAAACTGAAACCGCGTTCTGGCGAAAGGAGCTGATAGGATGAAACTCCAAGATCCACCACGATCCCGTCGACCGGCCGGGCCGCCAGGTTATTGAGAATCAGGGGCAGGTTTTTGAAGTTGTCGTGAAACAGCCGGAAATTGCCGGAGAAGGGCTTCAATCGCGCGGCTGCTTTTTCCAGTGATTCCTTGTCGCGGTCGATGCCCACGAGCAAACCTCCGGGCTGGCATCTCTCCAAAATGCTCAGCGCGTGGCCTCCCATCCCGACCGTTGCGTCCACATAGATTCCGCCCGGCCGGCACCGCAGCAGGTCCAGCGTTTCCCTGAGCATGACGGGCGTATGTTCCGCGTCGGGATTTCTCAATGGCTCTGTCATGTGTTTCCGGGCTGCAGCTCTCACCTTATCCCCGTGTATTCCTAAAACCCTTGCGAGGCTAATCTCTCACGCTCCGCCTCGGTGAGAGGATTTTCCTTCAGGCCCTTTTTGAATACTTCGACGTTCCATACCTCGAGGTGGTCACTCTTGCCGAGCACAATAACGTCCCCGGAAATCTGGGCGTCTTCGCGGAGCGACTGCGGTATCAGGATTCTGCCCTGAGGATCCATTGGGGTGAGAAGGCCGTAATAACTCGTGAATCGCTCCAGCTTCAATTTGGCCGGATCCATCCGCGGAGGCTCCTGGAATTTCTGAGCCACCCGCCGCCAAACCGGTACGGGATAAATCTGGGCGCATTGGCCGTCATCGCTGGTTACGTAATAGGTGTTATCTTCAGTCTCCGGCAGATCACGGCGGAATTTCGCGGGCAGCCGCAAGCGGGATTTGTCGTCAATCTTCGCCGAATATCTGCCCCAAAGCATATCAAACTCGCATTGCGTCAGCTATTGTGCTAATGAATTAACTTTTAGTGGAAATCGTGCCTGGATGGCCCTTTTGTACCACCTCTGACCACCTCTGACCACAAGACAATAATTCTGATGCTATGCGTGTGTCAAGAAAATAGTGTTTTCTCTACAATTATTTGTACTATCCAGGTGGTTGTTGCCTATGTGTATGGAATAGAAAGGGATAACAATGAAAATACATAGCCCGGCATTCTGGGCTGCCCCGGATCCCGTGATGCTCCATTATTAAATAGCAAATATTGGCGGCAAGGGCTGCATTTAGCCGGTTCCCAAGAGGTTGGACGGAATTTCGCCTCATGTTACAGCTTACGGACCACGGGTCTGACAACTGCAACCGCCTGGAACCTGAAACCTTGGTTCGGGACGGCGAATTCCCGCCTGAGACACATCGGTAATGCAGCCACGAGAAATGCGTCCCATGCATTTTTTTTGTGATAACATGACGGGATTTATTGAGGATGAAATATGAAAATCGGGATCGTCGGCTTGCCTCAGGTGGGGAAAACTACCATTTTCAAGCTTTTAACGCAGGGACGTATCGATACTTCGTCCTGGGGGGGGGGTAGAGAAGCTCATATCGGAACCGCCCATGTCCCTGATTCCCGACTGGACCGCCTGGCTGAAATAGTGCGTCCCCAGAAGGTCACCTATGCCACCGTGGAGTATGTGGATCTGCCCGGGCTTTCCCGGGGCGAAGGGAAGGCGGCATTGGAGGGCCAGGGCAAGGAAATGTCCACCTATCTTAATAGCCTGAAAAATGTTGATACTCTTCTTCACGTGGTGCGTGCCTTTGAAGATCCCAATCTTCCGCATGCCGAAGGGACGGTAGATCCGCTGCGCGATATCGGGCTATTCGAGCTCGAGATGATTTTTTCGGACCTGGCGATCGTGGAGAAGCGCCTGGAGCGCCTTGCCAAAGACCTGAAAAAGATCAAGTCGTCCGAGCTTGAAATGGAAAACGAGATTCTGAAGCGTTTCAAGGAGGCGCTGGAAACGGAACAGCCGCTGCGGGATCTGGAACTGGCTCCGGAAGAAGAAAAGCGTGTCAGAGGTTTTACCTTTCTTTCGGCAAAACCGATTCTGCTTGTTCTTAACGTCGGGGATCAGGATGCCGCCAAAATCGGGCGCGCTGTCGAGGAATTCGGGCTGCAAAAACAGGCATCGATGCGCAACGTAGGGATCACTGCCGTCTGCGGCAAGATCGAGTCGGAAATAGCCGCCCTTGCGCCTGAAGATGCGAAAATTTTCATGGAAGATCTCGGGATTGAGGGCAACGCGCTGGAGCGCATCATTCAAAAATCCTACAGTCTCCTGGGGGTCTTCTCTTTCTACACGGCAGGTGAGCCTGAGGCAAGGGCCTGGACTATTCCCCGCAACACCACAGCCATGCAGGCGGCTGGAGTGATCCACACGGATATCGAAAAGGGCTTCATCAAGGCTGAAGTGGTTACTTTCGAGGATATGATCCGGCTTGGATCCTTCCAGGCCGCAAAAAGCAAGGGTGTACTGCGCCTGGAAGGCAAAGAGTACAGGGTTCAGGAAGGCGACGTCATTTTGTTCCGCTTTAATATTTGATGATGGATCCAAAACCTCCGACGGCGTCCTGCGGCCATCGAGCCCATGAGCCTGGAATCCCTCATATGGAATCTTAAAATTTCCAATAATGAATGAATTTTGTCGTAAAATGGAATCAGGTGTTTTTATAAGACTGGGGGAAATTCATGAAAATATTGATCATCGAAGATGAACCCAAGGTCGCCGGTTTTTTAAAAAAGGGGCTTGAGCAGTCGGACTACGAGGTGGACATCGCCGCGGACGGGGAAGAAGCTACCGAAAAGGTCCGCAGCGATAACTTCGATTTGATCCTGCTGGACCTGATGCTTCCCAAAATGAGCGGTCTGGACCTGATTCCCCGGTTCCGCGAGCGCAAGCCTTTGATCCCCATCATCGCCCTGACGGCAAAAACGTCGGTGGAGGACCGGGTTCAGGGGCTCAATCTCGGCTGCGACGATTACCTGACCAAGCCTTTTTCGTTCGCCGAGCTGCTGGCCCGCATACAGGTTCAGTTCAGGCGGGGGGATGCTTCAGCCGCGCTGGAGTTGCGCGCCGCCGACCTGGTTCTCAATCCGCTCAAGCGCAGGGCAACACGGGCCGGCAAAGCCATCGAACTTTCGAACAAGGAATTCCTGCTCCTTGAATACCTCCTGAAAAACAAAAACCAGATTGTTACCCGCGATATGATTGTAGAAAACGTCTGGGATGAAAGCTTCGACAGCTTTACCAATGTGGTGGATGTTTATATTAACTACCTGCGCAATAAAATTGACCGGGAGTTCGAGCCTCACCTAATCCAAACGATCCGAGGCGTCGGTTATATGCTCCGCGGCTGATCAACGTGAATTTCCAAAGCCTCCGCCTTAAACTAATCTGGCTATACGGGGCGGCAATTGCACTATCCGCCTTCTGCATCTTCCTGATTCGCTACCAGGTTGTCAGCTATCGTTCGCAAAAGAGTTTCGACGAAACCTTGCTCGGGGACGCAAGGCTCTTTGCCTCTCGACTGCGGATTGACCAGGGAGGATTCTCCTGGCCGGTAGAGGGTTTGAGCGAGCGGGATGCCCTGAAAATGCAGGAGATGGAATCTTTCGCGGTCGTGACCGATTTGCAGGGACGCATCCTGCGGGAGGACTCGCACAGTAAGTATATCTACTCGCTGATGACGCGCAAAGATGAATGGGCAGGCATCCTCAGGCAAAATGAGGGACTGGCCACATTGGCCATTGCCGAGGCTACGGAGTTCCGCTTTGTGAGTGTTTTGCTGCCGCCGGGAATCTTTGCAGAGCCGGCGGTTCTTCATGTCGGCCGATCCATGGAACGGCTGAGAGGTTTCCTCCACGATCTGCGGGTCTCGGATGTGTTCCTGCTTCCGTTTGTTCTGGCTATATGCGTTATGGTCGGCTCGTACCTGGTGGGACGTACTCTCAAGCCATTTGATGAAATTGCCCAGGCCGCCGAGAAAATTACCCATGAGACCCTGAACACCCGGATCGCCACAAGACACAAGGAAATCGAGATACAGCGCCTGGTGCAGGCATTTAACAATACGGCCGGGCGCCTGGATGAGTTTTTTCAGCAGGTGCGGAAGTTCAATGCCGAAGTTGCCCATGAACTCAGGACGCCGCTTGCGATTCTCAGAGGAGAGACCGAAGTCGCCCTGAGATCGCCGGAAAATACGGAGGAGATCAGCTCCTTATTGTCGAGCAACCTGGAGGAAATCGACCGCCTGACGCGCATCGTGGACGATCTGTTGCTTATCTCCGAGGCCGAAACCGGAAAACAGGTGCTCGTGCGTCAGCCTGTCCATATCGGGGCGCTTTTGAGGGAAGTCGTGGACCGAATGCGCATTCTGGCCGCAGGCCGGGCGATCAGAATCGATCTGAATGAAGCGCCGCAGTTGTGGATTATGGCGGATCGGCTCTGGATTGGCCGGGCCTTGTATAATTTGCTCGAAAATGCCGTAAAATATTCCAAAGACGGAAGCTTAGTTGAAGTCTCGGCCGAAAGAGAAGCCTCTACGATACGGCTGCAAATCAAGGATAACGGCATTGGGATTTCACCCCAGGATCTTCCTCACATCTTCGATCGGTTTTATCGTGCGGATAAAGCCCGAAGGCTTGGCGCTGAAGGCCTGGGGCTGGGCCTGGCTTTTGTAAAATGGATTATTGAAGGGCACAACGGCACGATCCGCGTGTCAAGCCAGGCGGATTCGGGAACAATTTTTGAAGTATCTCTGCCCGAGGCTTCTCCGTCCGCAGTCCCGTAATAGCGCTCTGCCGGCAGAACGTGCAAATTTCGTCGGCTTAGGCTGGATTTGGTATTGCCTTTTGGGCCGCTTCTTGGTTAAATCACCTATTTCGCCCCAGGAGGTGAAACCGTGTATGCAGTCATAATGAGCGGCGGAAAGCAGTATCGCGTTTCCGAAGGGGAAGTGATCCGTGTGGAGAAGCTCGACATTGAGCAGGGCGCTCCGGTCGAGTTCAAGGACGTGCTTCTGATAAAGACGGAAGATAAGACTATCATCGGCCGGCCCCTGGTTGAGGGAGCGTCGGTGCTGGGCGTCCTGCAGTCCCAGGGCAAGGACGACAAGGTCCTGGTTTTCAAAAACAAGAAAAAGAAGCAGTATCGCCGCACCCGCGGGCATCGCCAGCAGCATTCGCAAGTCCTCATCGAAAAAATCAATTCAGCAGGCTAAGAGGTACCTATGGCACACAAAAAGGGAGTGGGGAGCTCCAGGAACGGAAGAGACAGCCAGGCCCAAAGGCTGGGCATTAAACGTTTTGCCGGTCAGCTTGTGAATGGCGGAACTATTATCGTCCGGCAGAGAGGCACCCGGTATAAACCCGGGCTGAATGTCGGTATCGGCAGCGACGACACGCTGTTTGCCAAAGTGTCCGGAATCGTAAAATTTCAGGACCGGGGCCGCCTGGGCAAATTCGTGCACATTGAGACGCAAGCCTGATGAGCCGGGATTATTGCCGGTGCCGGCGGGACCCCATTTCGGGGTCCTTTTTTTTTATCCGGAACATGCCGGAGGTCGGCGAAATCCCCAAGCCATTGGGAGATCCACCGGTTCTGACAATGAGTAAAATACTGAATATCAAATATCGAATGTCGAACCGCAGAGGTTAGGACCGGACTTCTAACTCCTTGCTTCTGGGTTCCAGGACCAGCAATATTATTGCAGCATCACATGTAGCGCGCCGGATCCCCGAACCGGGAGCGGCAGGATTTCGCCATTGTTCATTGATCGGGCAAAAATACAGGTAATTGCAGGAAACGGAGGCAACGGCTGCCTTGCCTTCCGCCGGGAGAAGTTTGTGCCCAAGGGCGGGCCCAGCGGCGGCGATGGCGGGAGGGGAGGAGATGTTTATCTGGAATGCTCCGCGCGGGTGAATACGCTCCTTCATTTTCAATACAAGCGCATTTTTAAGGCACAGCGCGGGCGCCATGGAGAAGGGGACAATCGGCACGGCAAGGATGGACAGGATCTCACGATTCTCATCCCGCCGGGCACCCAGGTTTTCAGAGAACCGGAACACGTGATGATGTACGATTTTTCAAGGATTGGCGAACGGCTGAAAATCGCGGCCGGAGGCCGTGGAGGGAGAGGCAACGCCCGTTTTGCCACTTCGGTCAACCAGGCGCCCAGGCGGGTCGAGCCGGGACAGGCCGGTGAAGAGATGGAGTTGTCGCTGAGCCTCAAGCTCATCGCGGATGTCGGCCTGGTCGGGTTCCCCAACGTCGGCAAGTCGACTCTCATCTCGCGCATCAGCTCGGCAAAGCCCAAAATCGCCGATTATGCCTTTACAACGCTTGTGCCGCACCTCGGGGTTGTGCGGGTCGACGAATACCGGAGCTTTGTGGTTGCTGATATTCCGGGTCTGGTTGCAGGTGCGCATGCGGGCCGCGGATTGGGAGACCAGTTTTTAAAGCATGTGGAGCGGACGCGGGTGCTGGTCCATCTGATCGATGCTTCAGACCCGGCCCGGGATCCGGTTTCGGACTACCGGACTATCGTCAGGGAACTTGCCCTGTTTAACAGCGACCTTCTGGAACGGAAGCAGCTGGTGGTCGCGTCAAAAATGGATGTTGTGGACGATCCCCGCAGGCTGTCGCGCCTCAAAGCCATGTGCACCCGGCGCAAGCTGCCTTTTCTGTCCATTTCCGCCGTCACAGGACAGGGAATCCAGGAGCTTGTAAGAACCCTGGACAGGATGCTGGCCGACTGAGCTGGAAAAAATCCTGCATAGGATGTTCCCTTTTTCTCCCCGAATTAAATATTATGAATGTCTGAATTTCATCAAAGGGGAAAAGGCAGCCGCGAAATCCAGTGTGGCAGAGAAACTGAGTTCGTGCAATTTTAGGCAGGCTGTTGATACTCTATGGGCCGGGAGGTCGCGCGCATTGGCAATTGTCAGGATGGGAGTGTTGGGCGGCACATTCAATCCGGTCCATTTCGGGCACCTGCATATCGCCCGGTCTGTGCGACAGCTTTTTTCCCTTTCCGAAGTGCGCTTTGTTGTGGCCACGACACCTCCGCACAAGCCTTTGGAAGAGCTGATACCGCTTCTGCACCGGTATGCGATGGTCAGCCTGGCAACGGCCGAGGAGCCTGCGTTCGTTCCTTCTCTCGTGGAACTGGAGCCGCAAGCCAGTTCATTTTCCGTCGACACGATGAGCAAGCTGGCGCGCCAGGTCGAGCAGACTCACGGGGTGCTTTTCTTCATAGCCGGCGGCGACTCATTGCTCGAGGTGAAGTCCTGGCGTGAAAGCGAGAAGCTTTTGACCGCCTATAATTTCATTTTCGCCCTCCGCCCCGGGACGGCGGCTGCCAATCCTGTCAAGGTGCTCCCCGCGCAAGCCGCGGGCCGCGTGCGCGATTTCACCGGCTTGGACGAGGCTGAGATACGGCGCCGCCTGGCGGAAGAGGCTAAAGGCGAAAGTCATATCTATATTGTGGATGTAGGCGCCCCGAATATCTCCGCAACCGGCATACGGGACCTGGTAAGCGCGGGGAAGCCCATTCACAGGAAGGTACCCGGTCCCGTGAGCGAATATATCCAAAAACTTCATTTGTATGGTGGAAGATGACTGATGCCCTGAAGATTGCCCTCAAAGCAGCGGATGATAAGAAGGCTCATGACCTCGTCGCACTGGATATTTCAGCAATCGCCTCCTTTGCCGATCACTTCCTAATCTGCACAGGGGATTCTTCGCGCCAGATGCAGGCAATCGCCGATGAGGTGGAGCAACGGCTCAAGGCATGCGGCATCCGGCCGTCCCATGTGGAAGGCTATCAGAATGCGGAATGGATTCTGATGGATTACATCGATCTGGTGGTCCACATTTTCTCGAAGAATGCCCGAATCTATTACGATCTGGAGAGGCTTTGGAGAGATGGGAAAAAACTGGATGTAGAGGAGATGCTCCGGGAAAAGCCGAAGCCGGGCGAGAGGAAAGCCAAAAAGATCCGGTAGGTTCCAGTTTCCGACAGGCTCCTTTGTTCTATGCAATTAAAATTTCTATGGATCGGGAAGACGAAGAACGCATCGATAAGAGAGCTGATGGCGGACTATCTGGATAGAATTCGCCGCATGGTGCCCTGCGAAGTTTTGGAGCTGCGGGATCCGGCAAAAGGACGGTCTCTGGATGCGGTTCATCTCGTCTCCCTGGAAGGGGAGGAACTCGCCAGGCATCTGCCGGAGCACGGGCGGCTGGTTGCGCTTGATGAAACGGGCATGCAATACACTTCACCTGGTTTTGCCCGCTGGCTTGAAACCGAGCAGAATGCCGGGGCACGTGCGGTCACTTTCGTCATCGGGGGCCCGGAAGGCCTGAGTCCCGCAATTTGCAGCCGGGCCAACACCGTCCTATCCCTGGGGAAGATGACCTGGACTCATGAAATGTGCCGGGCGCTTTTGCTCGAGCAGGTTTACCGCGCTTTGTGTATCATGCGGCGGATTCCCTATCACAAGGGCGTCCGCCAAAGTTGAATGAATCTGAGGCGGAAGACGAACCGCTGCCCGATGGAACGGCTGGAATGGAGCAGGGATAGATACCATGGATGCGAAACAACTGAGCAATTTCAAAGAGAAGCTGTTGCAGAAAAGACTCTCTTTGACCGACATGGTTCAGAGAACCGAGGGCTACGGCCGTGAAAAGGATCAGAACATACAGGATATGGGCGACATGGCCGTCGAGTCGTACACGAAGGAGTTCCTGTTCGGCAAGAGCGCCGGCGACCGGCAGATTCTGCAGCTCATACAGGAGGCGCTTGACCGCATCGATGATAGTTCCTATGGAACCTGCGTCCACTGCGAAAACGAAATCCAGCTGAAAAGACTTGAAGCCGTTCCTTGGACAGCGCTTTGCATTCAGTGCCAGGATCTGCTTGAGAAAGGCCTGCTGAAGGAGTAACTCTCTGAATGGGGGGCCGGCCTGTTTTGGGTCGGATTTTTGAAGGGATTTTTCGGCTTCTGACTGCCGGCTTCCATGTCCCGGGGCCGCTGAGCATTTATGCGGCTCTATGTTCTTCCGAACTCAATAGCCTTCCGGGGCTTGACGGTTTCCAGTGGCTCCAAAACCATATTTTCCCACAGCACGGGACGTGCCGGATTCGGGCATCCGCAGGATACTGGACAGCCTCCTGAACCTGCTGTACCCCGAGAACTGCTTTATATGCGCTGTTCCGCTGGCCCGTCATGCCGATTGCGGGATTTGCACAAGCTGCTGGAACAAAGCCGTTGCCCTCAAAATCAAGCCGCCCCGGTGCCCATCCTGCGGACTGCCTTTATATAATTTCCAGGAGGATTCCGAATACCTTTGCGGCAACTGTATCCTGCAAGCGCCGCCGTATGCAGGAGCGCGGTCTTTCGGCTACTATACTGCGGAGCTGAGCGCGATCATACGGGGGCTGAAATTTCTCGGCAGGCGAAACCTTGCCGGTCTTCTTGCTCCCCTCCTGGCCGATGCCTTTTATGACTCATGGGGAAGAGAGGAATTTGACCTGGTCGCGCCCATTCCGCTTCATGCCAAACGCACTCGCGACCGCGGATACAACCAGTCGGAGCTTTTGGCGCGCCTGCTTGCGCGGCAGGTTGCCGTTCCGGTTGAAAACGATATCCTGCGACGCGTCCGGTCAACCCTTCCGCAGGTCGGGCTCAGCGATTCCCAGCGCCTGGAAAATGTTCGGGGAGCGTTTCGCTGCGTGAAACCCCGGCGTGTCTCAACCAAGCGCATCCTGCTTATCGATGATGTGATGACGACGGGCGCAACGGCTGCAAGCGCTGCCCGGGCGCTTCTGGAAGGGGGTGCCCGGCGGGTTTCGATACTGACCGTTGCCCGCACGGTACGCTGACCTGCATCATGGCTTTACGGGGGAACTGCGGATTCATTTCGCGGGATTGAAATCCTGCGGCGGATTGGGCTTCTTACCTCTATCCGGCGGCATGGGCGGGGGAGGCTGAATCTTTTTCAGAAAGGCTTCGTACCGAGCTTTCTGATCCTCGTTCAGGATGTCTTTGATCTGCTGGTCGGTTTCTTTTCTTATCGTGTCGTATTGCGGCCAGAATTGCTGGGAAAGATCCATATAGCGCTTGCGGCTATCGTCAAAAATGGCTCGCAATAATTCGGTTTGCCGGGCGTCAAGCCTCAGTTCCCGTGCCAGGCCTCCCACGATGTCCGGAGGGCGTTTTGCGGCTTTGAAGAAGGCTGCCTTCAGATGCTCCCGGTATAGATAATGGGTCACTGCACCCGCAATTCCCCCGAGCAGGAATATCAGGATACCCAATAAAATAACCCCTAGCTTGGATCTCATTTCATCCGCTTCCAAATTTCGGCTGCAGGCGTTCCCTATTTCTTCAAAGGCAAATCCCGCTCATAATCGGCGCTGCTCTCAGCGATCGCGCGAAGAACGCCCTCGTCGGTAATGCTGGTCCGTCCTTCCACCAGCAGCCTGGAGGAACGATCCTCACTCACGATCGCGCTGGCATAAGCCGTGTAAATATCCGTTTCAGACACGCGTATCTGCAGGTAGGCAAAAACTGAAAGAAGCGCGAGCGTTATGCCCGCCATCACGGGAATAACTCGGCGGGTCAATCCGTAAAAAACCTGCCATACAGCAAGACTCTGCGACTCACCTTCAATGCGGGCCCTGATGGATTGATAGAAATAGGGAGATGGCGTTAAGGCGGGGATAGCTTCTGCAATCCGGCGAGGAAGCGCCAGGAGCCTGTATTCCCGCATGCAGGAAGCACATTGAGCCAGATGCGCATCCACTTGAGCGCATTCGTCAGCCGTTAATTCACCGTCGATTTTGCGGGAAAGGCTATTTTTCACCCCAGTGCATTCCATCACAGCACCCTCACTTCCCATCTGGATATTATTACGTCAGGGATTTAGGGATATTTCGCTTCTGCACTGTCTTATCGGCTACGGGCTACTCTTTAACACAAATGTATAACCAAAGCAACCGGAACATGGCCCAAATGTATATAAAAAAAGTACTTAATCCTAATCCATTGGGACATCTACCGGCTCTGCCGCTGAGGCCGTACCAATTCGACAATACTGAGGGGTGTCATTTTACCGGGGCACTGACCGCAAAAATACTGAATATCGAATGTCGAAATTCATCATTCGTTATTCGGCATCCTGCAGTTCAAAAAGCCAAAAGATGTTTTTGCGCGTATAACCGAATTTGTCCTTTATCGGTTGTGATCGGGCCTCTTTGTCGGGCCGGCTATGCCGGGGGATAAACCTAGCCGTGCGGCGCAAATGCATCCGTATGCCTTATACCTTGGGTTTATTGTTTCAGGTCGAAGGTCAAAAACCTGAAACCAGAGAAGCCTGCTGTCAGAGAAGAAGCATGCAGTCACCATAGCTGTAAAACCTATAGCCCTTTGCAATGGCTTCCCGGTAACAGTCGAGCATCATCTCACGGCCGGCAAAAGCGCAGGTAAGCATAAAGAGAGTGGATTGGGGCAGGTGAAAGTTGGTCAGCAGGCCGTCCAGCATCCTGAACTCGAAGCCGGGATAGATAAACAGGTTGCAGTAACCGGAAGAGGCGTTCTCGAATGCGCCCTCCTTTGCCGCAAGGAACTCCAGGCAACGGGTTGTTGTGGTCCCGACCGCGATCAGCCGCCGTCCTTCGGCTTTGCACGCACGTATGCGCGCTGCGGTCTCTGCATCGATCTCGTGATACTCCGGCTCCATCCGATGCTCGCGAATATCCTCGCACCGGACGGGCTGGAATGTGCCGTAGCCTACATGCAGAAGAATTTCGCAGATCGGGATCCCCCGATCTTTCAGTCGTCGCAGGACATTGTCGGTAAAGTGCAAACCCGCGGTTGGAGCGGCAACGGAGCCGCTACTGCGGGCGTAAACCGTCTGGTACCGCATTTTGTCTTCCGCCAGATCCGCTCCCCGGCGCCTTCGGATGTAGGGAGGGAGCGGAGGCTCTCCCATCGCCTCAAAAGCCGCACGGAGGTTTTCTCTGGTGTTGAACTGGATAATCCGGCTGCCGGCTTCCCCGGTTTCCAGAATCCTGGCATTAAGCTTGCCGATTATAAGATCCTGGCCCGGACGGGTCTTCCGCGCCGGTTTAGTCAGAGTGAGCCATTTGCCCTCAGCAGCATCCAGCTCTTTGAGAAGCAGGACCTCGATATCCTCGGTTCTTCCCGGGCGCGCAGCCCTAAGCCGGGCGGGGAAAACCCGGGTGTTGTTGATGACGAGGAAATGCTCAGGCCCCAGTATTTCGGGCAATCCCATGAAGCGGTGGTGTTCTCTTTTACCGGTTTTGCGCCAAACCACCATCATCCTCGATTGGTCGCGCTCAGAGGCGGGATGCTGGGCTATCAAGCGTTCCGGCAAATCGAAATTAAAGTCGCTAAGTTTCATGGTTTCACAAGGTTCTCGTTTACTGACGGCCCGATGCTGGAACAGCAGACACATCGTGCCGTCATCGAGCCATCTTCCTCTGAAACACTACCGTGTCCGGATAGGGTTTTTGAACGGTTATGTGGTGAAGCTGAGCGGAAAAGTTCGCGCCGAAAAGCATGATGAGGTTCGATGTATACACCCAGACCAGCAGGGCGATCACGGCGCCCATCCTGCCGTAAATTCGCTGGTAGTTGAAAAAGGGCACAAGCTTTATAAAAATAAGGCTGCCGATCTCCCACAAAATCGTGGTTGCCGCCGCGCCGGAAAATGCTTCGCTCCAGCGAACTCTAAAGTGCGGAGTCAATTTGAAGATGAGGGCAAAGACGAGAATGGCAATCAGGAGGCCAGCCCCGAGAAGGATGAAATACCAGAACCAGCCGATGAAAACATGCGCTGCAACGGAAGCCTGAATGCGGGCGTCCGTGCGGGCCCGAACGGTGCTGATGAAAGCGGTTATGGCGGCGGAGGACAGCAGGCTGCCGCCGACCAGGATCATGAAGGCGATTCCGAGCAGCCGGCTATGCCAGAACGCTCTCCGGTTGGGCACGCCCCATGCGTGGTTTATGCCGTTTTCCATGAAGGTAAAAATCCAGGAAGCGGACCACAGCACGACTCCCAGACAGGAGATGACGACTGCCTGGGATGGGGCCGTTATTTCATTCAGCGTTGAACTTAGAAACTGGCTGGAAAGGGGGAAGAGATCCACTGTTTTCTTGAGGACCGTGTCGTGAAGGTTCATCCATCCCAGAAAAGCATCGACAACCGTAATCATTACGAGTATGGATGGAAGCAGCGCGACGAGACTGAAATAGGAGATCCCGGCCGCATCCCTTGGAACCTCATACTTCAGCATCATGCGGCCGGCAGCGGCCAGGCAACTGCCCACCCGGCGGAAGTAAGGCCTCAATCGTTCCATTGGGCAAGTGTACAGCATTCCGAGCGTCGAATAAATCCGGATGCGGCTCAAACCATGGGAGGAATTCGGCCGAGGAAGGGCTGTATGGTAGAATGTGACTCTTTTGACCCTGCAGGCGGGGAAATGGCAGAGACACGTATCCCCTGGATCGGCATGCCGGCGCAGATGGATCCGGGCGGAGACAGGGAGTATTTAAGCCGGCAATACCCGGATGCGATTGAGGCCGCAGGCGGTGTGCCCATGATCCTGCCGCTCGCTGCCAGTACCGGAAGTGTCCTCCCACTTGCAGAGCGGCTGGATGGCATTCTTCTGACCGGCAGCAACAGCGATCTGGATCCTGCGCGGTATGGCGCTGTCCGTCTGGAAGCCTGCGGCCCCGCCCAGCCGCTTCGTGATCAAATGGATTTTTTCCTTCTCGAAACCGCGCTCAGGCGCAGAATCCCTGTCCTGGCCATCTGCTTCGGCATCCAGTCTTTGAATGTGTTTCTCGGAGGCACTCTGATCCAGGACCTACCCACTTCGGTGGGCGGCCCGATCCGCCACAATGCTCCGGAAACCAACGGCGATCCTTGCCACGCAATCAGGATTTCCGCGGGGTCGATCCTGGAAGGGATCGCCGCGAGCCGGGAAATTGGTGTGAACAGTACGCACCATCAGGCGATCGAGCGTCCCGCAAAGGACTTGAGTGTGATTGCGCGCGCGACGGATGGCGTTATTGAATCCGTCATTCACAGGGACTCGGCCCAATGGATTCTCGGAGTTCAGTGGCACCCGGAGAAGAGTTTTGGTTTCGATATGTTTTCCAAAAGATTGTTTGAGGGTTTCATAGCCCGATGCAGGGCTGTACGGGGGATGGATGAAAGAACTGATACGTAAAGTGCTTGAAGATATTGGGGAGGACCCGGAACGCCAGGGGCTCAAGGGCACTCCGCACCGTGTGGAACAGGCTCTGCGCTTCCTGACCAGCGGCTACAACCAAAATGCGGATGAGCTTCTGAACAACGCTCTCTTCGATGTTCAGTACGACGAAATGGTGATTGTGTCGAACATCGATTTTTTCAGCATGTGCGAACACCACATGCTGCCATTCTTCGGGAAATGCCATGTCGGTTATCTTCCCGATAAGAAGGTAATCGGGATCAGCAAAATCGCCCGGCTTATCGAAATGTACAGCCGCAGGCTGCAGGTTCAGGAGCGCCTGACTACCCAGATCGCCAGAACCATTATGGAAAAAATCAAACCCCTCGGTGTCGGCGTCGTCATCGAGGCTCAGCACATGTGCATGATGATGCGTGGGGTTGAAAAACAGAATTCCCGAGCGACCACCAGCTCGATGCTCGGGAACTTCCGGCGCTCTGCCGAAACGCGTAATGAATTCCTCAACCTGATCTTTAGGCGCAGTCAGTAATGCGTCTGATTCGCTTGCCGGCCCGCAATTGGAGGGGCCGAGGATTCAAGGAGCAAAGGGTGCCACTCATTATCGGATCAATGCCCGTCATGCCGCTTCCCCTCTGATCCTCTGATCCTTCATCCCTCCTCCTTCTCGGCACCCGCGTCTGGAAGCAAACGGCGCAATCCATAATCGGATCAATGCCCGCCATGCTGTTTCCCCTCTGATCCTTTGATCCTCTGATCCTTTGATCCTTTCTCCCCCTCCTTCGCGGCACCTGCTGGAAGCCAGACCTCCATCAACGGGCGACGGCGCCATATCTCCCAGCCCATCAATCCGTATACAGGGATATATTCAATGAGCAGCACCCATGCCGGTTCATAAACCGGATGAAAGGAGTATGCGAGATAGGACAGAAAACCGGCGCCGGTCCAATACACCATAAAAGCATAGGGGAAGAAAGGCAGGGCCAGCGCAGCCCAGGAGAGGTACCAGGGATGCACTGTCGTAGCCAGGCAGAGATCCGCCGTCATGATCCAGAATCCTGCATGCAATACGCCGCGGGCATCGCGGATGGGGAATTTCCAGACTACGAGCACGAATATCAGAACAAGAACGGCGCCGAGGTAAGGGCCTATGGCTTTATCCCAGGATTCCTGGAAGGCCCGCTGGCCGATGAAGCGTATCAGGTAATGAATGCTCGCGTTGAACTCAAACAGGCGGAAATACAGTCCGAGGGAATTCAAATAACGGAGCAGAGAATCAAAACTGAAGTACACAAGCACAAGACCGGCACCGGCAGCCAGGCCTGCGAGCGCCGGTTTCCATCCGGTGCGCCTGAGAAACAGCGGAAACCATAAAGCCGGATGCAGCTTAGCCAGAACCGCTCCCGCGTACCCCACCATCGCCCACGCTTTTTTAAAACGGGCAAGCAGGTAAATGGACAGCAACAGCAGGAGCATCATAAGGCTGTCGGAATGACCCGAATGCGAGAATTCGAAAATGAAGAAGGGATTCCATGCCAGGAGGATCAGAGGTCGGATGCTGCGTCCCCATGAGACCAGCAGCCTCCAGGCGACAAGGACAGCCAGGAACTCGAACAGGCTGAACATGGCCTTCATTGCCGTAACATTCACGCCAAAAAGCGCATAGTTGGCACGGAAAACCACCTGCGATAAAGGGGGATAAGCCGTTACATATGGTTTGGAATTGATCATCGGGTAGACAATCTTATCGCGGGCATTCTCAAGTTCCGGCGCATCCGCAGGAAATGCATAGGGATTGATGCCCATGGCGCCTATCCGGGCATCCCAGATATAGCGGTAGACATCTTCACTCTGGTAGGGAGGGGCCCCCACCAGGGTAACGCGGAAAATCAAAGCAAATCCCAGCACCATCCAGGCAGCCTGCCGGGTGCCGACAGGCAGCCGGAAATAGGCCCAGATGCAAAGGATAAATGCGGGCAGAATCAGAGCCAGAAATGATTCCGTGTGTTCCCTCAGAGGGCCCAGTGACAGGATGGCTATCCATATCAGTTCCTGGGCAAATCCGGCCAGGCCGATCCAAATAAGGGATTTAGACATGGTACCAATATATCATCGCTAGCCGTTGCCATCACATCTCCGTATTCGCTTCGGCCTGCGGGATCTGCTTGATCGTGCCTAATTTATTGAGATTTCTAGCTATACGGGTTTTAAGGGGGGGTGAAAATTCTTGACGGGCGGGGAAATCCTATGATAGCTTGATTATCTTTCAAAAACGGGCCGATGCGCAGTCTGTTTTCGGCACTTTGGCAATACCCATGATCAGTCTGGACAGTTCATTAATTCCTGCAATCATCATATTTCTCGGACTAATTCTGGCTCTCAACAGCATCCTTTTCAGGCCGCTTGCTCGAGTGCTGGCGGAGAGAGAAAAAAGGACCTCGGGAACGATGGCTGCGGCGCAGGAGAAGCTGAACTATCAATCGGACCTGTTCAATAAATACCAGGCATCGATCAAGAATGCCCGGATGGAAGGATACCGCCGGCAGGACCAGGTTCGGGCAGAAGCCATGAAGAAGAGGGCGGAACTGCTGGCGCGGGCCCGCAAATCCGCAGAGCAGGCGATCGGAGAATCCCGAGAGGCGATACGATCTGAGGTCGAGACTGCGAAGCAGACGCTGGCCCTGGACGCTGAGGAGATTGCCAGGACCATCGCCTCGAACGTTCTCGGGCGATCGGCGGCGGACGCGAAGTCTCCCTAGGGCTGAAGTCGCGCGCAGGCTAAAAGCTGTTTTCCTGTAATAAGCTGCGTTTTAGGCGCTTTTGAACATTATATGAAGAATATCAAGGCCCGGCTTTATAATCTCATATTTTGGGGGCTGGCTCTGGCGGCAGCCCTTCCCGCGAACGCTTTGGCTTCGGAAAAAAGCAATAAGTGGGGAATCTGGCTTGATATCGGCCGGGTGTTCAACCTGGCGCTGGTGGTCGGGCTGCTGGTTTGGGCTACGCGCAAACCGCTGGCCAATTTCTTTTCCGGCAGAACTCAGGCCATTCGTGAGCAGCTCGAAGAGGCGCAGAAGGCTCGAAAGGTTGCGGAAGAAAAACTGACCGAAATCGAATCCCGAATGAGCCACCTGGATGACGAACTGCAGGAGATAAAGAATTCCTCGGAAAAGGAAGCCCGGGAAGAATATCAGCGGCTGGTTGAAGCTGCGGGGCAGGATGCGGAAAAAGCCCTCGAACGTTCCCGGCAGGAGATCGACGCAATGACGCGGACGGCCCGGCAGGAGCTGAAACTTCATGCTGCGGAGCTTGCGGTGAAGCTGGCCGAAGAAAAAATACGCGGCGAAATTACCGACGCCGATCATAAGCGGCTGCTGGCGCGCTTTGTCACCGGGCTGGGAGAAAAACAGTGATTCCTTCCGCGATCCTTGGACGCTATGCGCGCTCGCTGACGGATGTGGTTTTTGAGGAAAACCTCGAGCCCGATGTAACCGGCGACCTCAAAACGTACAACGAGATTTTCCAGGCAGTTCCGGATCTGCTGGATGCTTTCCACACGCCCGCAGTGCCGAGGGAAGTCAAGGAACGACTGCTGGGCGAATTGATGGCGAAATATCCCGTCAACCGGGTCACTGCCAATTTCCTGCGCATTCTTCTGCGGCACAACCGGATTCGCTATTTTCAGCCGATTTTTGAGAGTTACCTGAAGCAGGCGAATGAACGCAAGGGCGTGCTTTCGGCCACGGTAACAACGGCCGCGCCGCTGTCCCGGCAGGAGGCCGCGCGCCTCGGCGAAAAACTGGCAGGGATTACGGGCAAAAGCGTATCCATGGAGTTTCAGACGGATCCAGACCTCATGGCAGGAGTTATCGTCCGGATGGGCAGCACGATATATGACGGCTCCATCCGGACGCAGCTCGCCGAAGTAAGGCGGCGCCTTGCGGAAAAATAGCCGGACGCGCCGCTCCCGGGCCAAAGCGCCCTTAAGTTCGTGGAGAGAGGTAAGACAGCATGCAGATCAAAGCCGACGAGATTAGCAGAATCCTGAAAGAACAGATCCGGGATTATCAAACGGGCGTTGTGGTGAGCGAGGTCGGAACTGTCATTTCCGTCGGGGACGGCATCGCCCGAATCCACGGCTTGGACAACGTCATGTCGGGAGAGCTTTTGGAATTTCCGCACGGGGTCAAGGGCATCGCTCTCAACCTGGAAGAGGACAACGTCGGCACGGTGCTCTTCGGCGAGTACACCCTGATCAGCGAGGGAGACATGGTTCATCGGACAAATCGCATTATGTCCGTGCCTGTTGGCCCTGCTCTCGTCGGACGCGTCGTCAACGCTCTGGGCGAAGCCATAGACGATCGCGGCCCCGTCGCCACGGATGAATTCGCCAACATCGAGCGTCTGGCGCCCGGGGTGGTGGACCGGCAGCCGGTGAAGGAGCCGCTGCAAACCGGGCTCAAGGCGATCGATTCCATGGTCCCCATCGGGCGCGGCCAGCGCGAGTTGATTATCGGCGATCGCCAGACAGGCAAGACCGCCATCGCCATCGATACCATCATCAATCAGAAGAACACGGACGTTGTGTGCATTTACGTGGCGATCGGCCAGAAGAGGTCCACCGTAGCGCAGGTGGTCAAAACCCTGACGGACTATGAAGTCATGGAGAAGACGGTTGTCGTTTCCGCTTCCGCCTCGGACCCTGCAACCATGCAGTACGTCGCTCCGTATTCGGGGTGCGCCATCGGGGAGTACTTCCGCGACCGGGGACAGCATGCGCTCATCATCTATGATGATCTCTCGAAGCACGCGGCTGCCTATCGCGAGATCTCTCTGCTCCTGCGGCGTCCGCCCGGCCGCGAGGCGTATCCCGGCGACGTCTTCTACCTCCATTCCCGCCTGCTGGAAAGAGCCGCAAAACTGAATGAGAAGAACCGAGGCGGGTCGCTCACTGCGCTCCCGATCATTGAAACCCAGGCAGGCGACATTTCAGGATATATACCCACGAATGTTATTTCCATCACGGATGGGCAGATCTTCCTGGAATCGGATCTGTTTCACGCCGGCATACGCCCGGCCATCAACGCCGGGAACTCCGTAAGCCGCGTAGGCGGAAATGCGCAGATCAAAGCGATGAAGCAGGTGGCGGGAACGCTGCGCCTGGAACTGGCCCAGTACCGCGAACTGGCGGCCTTCGCCCAGTTTGGATCGGACCTGGACAAGGCGACTCAGGCGCAATTGGCCCGCGGCGAGCGGTTGACGGAGATTCTGAAGCAGGATCAGTATCAGCCGCTGGACGTCGTCAAGCAGGTCGTTTCCATTTTTGCCGGCACCCAGGGCTTCACGGATAGCCTGAAAACGGGCGAATTGCGGAGCTTTCTTAAGGAGCTGCTCCAGTTTCTGGATTCGGCCAAGAGCGCTCTGATGCAGAAGATCTCTGCTGAAAAGGCGCTGAACGACGCATCGCGCGCCGGTCTGACGGAAGCAATCAAGGAATTCAAAGAAAAATACACGGCCGATCGGGCTTCGGCATAAAGGTCACCGGGCAACCCAATGGCGAACATCAGAGATATCAGGCGGCGGATCCGCAGCGCCACAAACATACAGCAGATTACCCGCGCCATGAAATTCGTTTCAGCGGCAAGGCTGCGCAGGGCTCAGGAACGCGTCATTGCGGCGCGCCCCTATGCGCGTCAGATGCTCACGGTGCTCAACAGCCTGGCGACGCGGGTCCCTGAACAGGCCCACCCCCTGCTGGCGGTGCGCGGGGACGACAAAATCGAACTTGTGGTGATTTCCGCCGACAAAGGGCTGTGCGGGGCTTACAACACCAATATTGTCCGGAACGCGCTCGAATTCCTCGGTGAGCATCGGGGCAAGCAGGTCGAGCTGAACATTCTGGGGAAAAGAGCCAGGGACTTCTTCAGGCGCCGGCCCTACGCCGTGCGCAGTGAGGCCACCAACGTTTTGCACAAGGTGAGCTTTGCGGACGCCGCCGCAATCGCCAGGGACCTCATCGATCATTTTGTAAAAGGGGAGGTGGACCAGATCTGGCTTGTCTATAACGAATTCAAGTCGGTGGTCCGGCAGAAGATCGTCGTGGAGCCGTTATTGCCGATTCAGCGGCTGCATGAGCCGGATCAAGCCAACAAGCTTGAATACCTCTATGACGAGCCTCCGGCCAAAATTTTCGCGGACCTGCTCCCAAAGCACGTGGAAGCTCAGATTTTCCGGGCGCTGCTCGAGGCTGCTGCATCGGAGCATGGGGCGCGCATGGCCGCGATGGAGGCTGCAACCAACAACGCCTCCGAAATGATAAACGGGCTCACTCTTTATGCGAACAAAGTGCGACAGGCCGGAATTACCAAGGAGCTGATCGAGGTCGTCAGCGGCGCCGCCTCTGCAAAATGACGAATGACGAATTAAAACCTTTATCTAAGTAGCCGTCATTCGTCATTCGTAATTTGTCATTCGATATTTGGGCAGGAGAACCTTAATGGAAAGAGCCGGGAAAGTAGTACAGATTATTGGTCCGGTGGTCGATTGCGAGTTCGAAGAGAAGCATCTTCCCCCGATCTACAATTGTGTTCTCATCGAGGGGGAAGCGGGCGGCCAGACCCTCAGCGTCAGCACCGAGGTCCAGCAGCATCTCGGCGAAAGCCGCGTCCGCTGTGTCAGCATGCAGCCCACGGACGGGATGGTTCGCGGCATGAAGGCCGTCGACACGGGACAGGGGATCAGCGTGCCTGTGGGGCGCGAAACCCTGGGTCGCGTGATGAACGTCATCGGCAAACCTGTCGACGAACTGGGAGAACTCAAGGCCGCCAAGACTTACCCCATCCACAGGCCTGCACCAAGTTTTGAAGACCAGAGCACCGAGACCAGGATGCTCGAAACCGGCATCAAAGTCATTGACCTCCTGGAACCCTATGTGGTGGGCGGAAAGATCGGGCTGTTCGGAGGCGCCGGCGTAGGCAAAACGGTCGTCATTATGGAGATGATTCACCGGATTGCCCTGCATCACGGCGGCTTCTCGGTTTTTGCAGGTGTGGGCGAGCGCACGCGCGAGGGCAATGACCTCTGGCTCGATATGAAGGAGTCCGGTGTTATAGAGAAAGCCGCCCTCATCTACGGCCAGATGACCGAGCCGCCCGGGGCTCGCCTGCGCGTCGGGCTGACGGGCCTGACAGTGGCCGAATATTTCCGGGATGAAGAGCACCAGGATGTTTTGCTGTTTATCGACAATATTTTCCGCTTCACGCAGGCCGGATCCGAGGTTTCGGCGCTTCTGGGCCGCATGCCCTCGGCCGTGGGGTATCAGCCGAACCTGGCTACGGAAATGGGGGAATTGCAGGAGAGGATCACCTCGACGAAACACGGCTCGATCACCTCGATCCAGGCCATCTATGTTCCCGCCGACGATTATACCGATCCCGCACCGGCGACCACATTTGCTCATCTGGATGCCACCACGAATCTTGAGCGCAGGATTGTGGAACTGGGCATCTACCCGGCGGTGGATCCTCTGGCCTCGACTTCCCGCATCCTGGATCCGCGCGTGATCGGGGAAGATCACTACACTGTCGCCAGGGAAGTGAAGCGCATCCTGCAGCGTTACAAGGATCTGCAGGACATCATTGCCATTCTCGGCATCGACGAACTGGGCGAGGAAGACAAGCTCACTGTAAGCCGCGCCAGGAAGATTCAAAAGTTCCTTTCACAGCCTTTCTTCGTCGCGGAGCAATTCACCCAGATCCCCGGCAAATACCTGCCGGTCAAGGAAAGCATTGAAGGCTTCCGTGGAATCTGCGAGGGAAAATTCGACCACATTCCCGAACAAGCGTTCTTCATGGTTGGGGGAATCGAAGAGGTTTTGGAAAAAGCCAAGCAGCTTGAGGCTGCATAGCCAAGGATTCGAGATCCGCAAGTCGGGGCCGGCGGTTTTGGTCTCAAATCTCGAATCTCAAATCTCGAAATCAGATATGGCACTGCCGGAAAAGATACATCTGGAAATTGTCACCCCTGAGAAACAGCTGTTCAGCGGCGATGTGGATTCCGTGACCGTTCCATCCACAACGGGCTACCTCGGAATTCTCCCGGGCCATGCTCCGCTTCTGGCCCAATTGGGCATCGGCGAGATCAGCTACGTGATCGGTGACCGGACGGATTTTCTGTTCTGTTCCTGGGGATTCGTCGAGGTCCTTCCGGATCGCGTGGTGATCCTTGCCCAGGCGGCTGAACTGGCTTCGGATATCGATATCAAAAGGGCCGAGGAAGCCAAATCAAGGGCAGAGAAGCTCCTGGCGTCCAAGGATCCCGGAATTGATTTCGCAAAGGCCGAACTGGCTCTTCTGCGCGCAATTTCCCGCCTAAACGCCGTCAAGCACAGACACGCCAAACACTGATCCTGCAAAACGGATCCGCCCGAGGCAGTCTTTAAAGCATCCGTCGGTCCTGTTCATGGTTTTGGGTGCAGGGCTCATCCGAAAAAATAATCCCGGCGAACCTCTGCAACCGGAATGGCAGGGATTTTGTGAGGACTTGAGTCCAAGCTTCAGATGTGTCGGGAATCGTGCGGGGGAGCGGGAAAGCCCGTCCCCCCCGCAGAATATGGCGTGTGGCGCCGGACCTACAGAACTTCTTCCTTGGCTTTCTTGTAGATCTTGTCGATACCGATCGTTGTGTTGTTGTGAAGCGCTTTGTATAGTTGCTCCAGCTTATCTTTGGCCTGTCCCGCGATCTCGCCTCCCTGCTGCTCGGCGCGCGCGAAATAAAGCATGGCCTCTTCCACCTTCTCTTGCTTCCAGAGGCTCATGCCGATGTAGTAGTAGCCTTCTCCGTATTTTTCCGTTTTAAGGGCCTGCTGGAGGGATTTGATGGCGTCGGCAAATTTGTCGGCCTCATAGGAATTCATGCCGATCAGGTGGTAGCAGGCGCGGCGCACCTTGCGCAACTGCTCTTTGGTTTCAGCATCAGGTTCCTTGAAGAAGTCGGCCGATTTCAGAGTGAGTTTGGCGTATTCGGCCGCCTTCGCGTAATTTTTCGCTTCGGTATATTTCAGAACGAATTCATAGCGCAGCATGAAATCGCTTTCGTACTCGGACATCTGGAAAAGCTTTTCAGCCCACTCCTGGACCTTGGCCTGATTCTTCATTTTCTGGTAGGTTTGAAAGATGTTCCTGGCCATGATCGGGGTAGGTTCCAGTTTGTAGATCGATTCCAGGCACTCGACGCACTTTTGATCATGTCCCAGCTTTTCCGAGGCCTCCGCGATGTAAGCCAGGGTTTGGATCTCGTTGGGATGAATCTTCAGCCACTTCTCTGCGAGAGGTTCAAGCTGTTCATATTTTTTATTATTGGAGCACTCGAAAAGCAGGGCCTTGTATGCTGAGTCGATGTAGGACATGAGCTTTGATTTCGGGTATTTTTCCATGAATTCAAGCAGCATTGCCCCGCGCTTTTCAAGGTCCGCTTCCTTGCTGGCGGTGTCATAGGCGTTGTACTCCTCTTCGGAGTACTCAGGTTCTGGTTCCTGCGCCTCCCCCTGCGCGGCAGGCTTATCCTGCGGTGTTTCGGCGGCGTTCAGGTCTGCGGCCGCATTCGGGATAAAGGCTACAGCCAGTGCCAGCAGGGCAAAAAGAAACAATTCAGCAGAGTGCTTCATGGGTGATCTGTCCCCCTTCCTTATTCGCTGGGTCAGCGAATTTTAAGGATTGCCGGAAATCAAATCCACCATAATAGTGGATTTTTGTCGCATAAAGTTTCAGCCAAAACACAAAAGGCCAATTTTCCTGCAAGTGAACACAACTATCCGGCCATCGTGAACCGTCGGTAGGCCCGGAATTCCCACCTGAGCGTTGTCCTGTGCGAGCCGGAATTTGCAGATTCCCAAACCTGGATTTGACGAACTACTCCGAGCCTTCAACTCCTGACTACAAAAGCATATTTAATCACAATTCGGGTACGGGCGTCGACAGAAATCCGGAAATCCATGGCAAAATCAAAACTTGCAGCCGGACCCGCCTCTGCTTGAATGGTTTGGCTATCGCCCGGCATTCCCGGAGGCCGTTGTCTCCACGCAGTGAACGTCGCCTGCCGTGGTTTGACCTTGAATCTATGGGGCTGATTTTCTACAATGGGCTGGAATGCTGGGAGATCGTCTAATGGTAAGACGGATGGCTCTGGACCATCTGATCGGGGTTCGAATCCCTGTCTCCCAGCCATAATTTTTCTGCCAAATTTTCAATCACCTACAGCCGTTGATTTTGCTTGGTGTCCATAATTGCCGTTCTTCCGGCGGACATTCTCCATTGGCCCTGCAGGAAACTAAGCAGCGATGGGTTGATTATGACGCTTGGTTTTCCGACTTGTGTCCTGGTGTCAGCCAACCATATTGGCAGAATTGATCATCGGGTCGCTTGTCCGGTTTTTTAGGACTTCGGGGGAGTAATCTGCTCTGTAGTGATAGAATGCATTTTGAAAATTATTAGTGCCCAGATCCCGGAATTTTTGCATATCCGGGAAATAATCGCGCGATTAGTGGGACGGGGTCGCCAAAGGTGAAAGAAATAGAACGGATAATTTTTCAGAACCACGAGAACCTTAAGATACATGAGTATGCCTTTGTGGAATCGCATCAAGTAGTGTTCTCCAATGAGGTGCGTGATCTGTGCGAAAAAAATGCCTGTGGGATGTATGGCAAATCATGGGCATGTCCTCCTGGCGTAGGAAGCGTCGAGCATTGCAGAGATACATGCAGCGCATTTCACAATGCGCTGGTGTTCAGTTCGATAGGCCAACTTCGGAAGAAGCACGATGTAAAGGGATGGCATGATGCCAGAATAACCCATGAAGCCATAACAGAAGAGGTCGTAAAGATCTTTCGATCCCAATTCGACAGTATCCTGGCCCTTTCTACAGAAGGATGTATCGTTTGCAGAACGTGTTTTTATCCAGACCAACCGTGTCGGTTTCCCGAGCGCATGTTTCCGGCAATAGAAGGTTTTGGGATTAATGCAATGCAGCTAGCGAAGACAGGCGGAGTCAGATACTACAATGGACCCAATACTGTCACATATTTCAGTATCATATTCTTTTAGAACCAGTGGACGCTCGGACTCTGTGATGGCTAAACCCCCTAAGGGAAGCCGATGCTCTGCTGTTCCATGCCTTCGGACTGGCTCCTTGGCCTGAAACGGGCTTCCGGGAAACTGAGCTAATACGGAGGCTCGCCCTGTATTGACTGGACTAGCTTGAGGGCGTTCGACACCTGCTCCCTGGTCCCCCTGAAAACAATCCATACTCCGCCCTCCGCGCCGCTGACGCCCCCTGCGCTCGACTGGAAGGCCGTTGCGCCCGTCAGTATCTTGATGGCCTCCAGCTCCGTCACGATTTCTCCCGTGACGAGCCACATGGAGGGAATTGTAGAGCCGGGGAACGGCGACGACTCGCTGCCGGCGGGGACATCCAGCGATTCCACCGGCTCACGCATCTTCAAGGTGGTATCCACGAGGTCACCCGCAACCAGCTTCTCAAGCCCCACAGGGATGACGAGGTGCGCCTTGCGCGCAATGATGAAGGGCATGGTGCTTCCCGTTGTGCCCCCGGAGGGATCAAGGATATTGATTGCCGCCATTTTGTTCCTGTAGTCCAGGGCGTTCGCTCCCTTCATGACGACGTCGCCAGCTTTCAGCTTCTTCACGGCATCGGCAAGCGATATATCGACAACCTTGCCCTTCTCCAGCATCAGGTGGTTCACCGGTTTCGCTGGGGATAGTCTTTTGGTTGCTTTCTCGGGCTCAATCCTTCCCGTCACAAATGCCGCATGATCGACTTTCTGCCCAGTGATCTCCTCCGCCACGTAGGCGTTGGTTGTTCCCTTGATGATAATGACCATGCCGTTTGTGAGTGCGTTCTTGACAATCGGCATCTGTGCTACTGCTTTGGCGATCAGCCTCTTCGATTCTGCGACGGTCAGGATCGCTCCGCTCTGGACGATCTTCGCCTGTTCCGCTGCCGCTAGCACTCCGACAAAAACCCATTGAAGGAGCAGAACCGTCATAAGAACAAAAAGTCTTTTCCCTGCCTTACGATGGACCATGATTTATCCTCCTGGTTGTTTGTATATCGCTTGACCAGACTTATCGGATCCCCACCGGACCTCGTTCTTGTTACAACAGTCGTATTGACCAAGCGCAAGCAGGCTGAAGCGGCTCTGCGCAGCGGCTAGGAGCAACGGTCGGTTCTTCTGAAGATCGGCTGATAGATTCTACATCGGGTTCCATCAATACTTATATGCACGAATGGGGAGCAATGAGACATTGAGTTTGTGCAGCAAAATCAAGGCTAAATCGGCTAAATACGGGCAGAATAAGAACATGGATATAAAGACGGGAAAGCCATCCCTGTCTCCCAGCTATATCAGTTTGTGCTCCTCCTCAGAATAGCTGGCCTTTCGCCACGTATTTATCACACTTTTTCCCCGCGAGGCGGAGCAAACGGACATGGATATTATCGGTTCCAGGTCTCAGGTCGCGATGTGCCTCCTGCGACCTTCGAATTTCGATCCGCAATCTGGAGGCACATACCGGGATATGCCGCGGCATATCCCGGTATGTCCAGGGATACATTATCCGGCCTGTTCGGCGAGGTAGAGCTGGATGCCCATCTGCCGGATCTGGTCCTGCTGCGCCTCCAGCCAGTCCACGTGGTCCTCTTCGTCTTTGAGAATGGCCTTGAGCAGCTGCTCGCTCCCGTTGTCTCCGGCCTGCGCGCACAGGCGGATGCCTTCGTTGTAATGCGCAACAGCGTCGAGCTCGGAAGCAAGGTCGTTCTTGTGCATGGCCTCAACATCGGCGCCGATGTTGATCGAATTCAGTTTGCTGACCGTAGGCCTGCCGTCGAGGAAGAGGATCCGCTCGATCAGGTTTTCCGCATGCTTCATCTCGGTGATCGCCCGTTTCTGCATCACCGCGTGAAGTTTGTCGTATCCCCAGTTGGCGCACATCTCCGCCTCGACCATATATTGGTTGATCGCGGTCAATTCCTCAGCCAGCAGCTCGTCCAGCTTTGCAACAACGCCATTATCGCCTTTCATAGTTCCTCCTATTGCCTGAGCAGTTTTAGTTCATTTTTTAGCACATTCCAGATCAGGGCGCTCGCCCCGAGTATGGCAGTGTTTCCTTCAACAAGCCCGGACGGGATAAGTTTTACCTTATTCCGGAAAATGGGGAAGAGATGCTCTTCGAGCGAACGTTGGGTCGGCCCGAATATCAGCTCGCCCGCAGAGGCCATGCCGCCGAAAAGGATTATGGCTTCCGGGCTCAGGTGCGCCACGGAATCGGCCAGCTTGATACCCAGGGTGCGGCCGCAACGCTGGAAGGCCTCGATGGCCAGCCGGTCGCCGCGAAGCGCGCATTCCGAAACCATTCTTGCGGTCAACTCCGCCGGACTCACGCCGCGGAGCTCGCTGGGTTCCATGGTCTCGCAAATGAGTTCCTGAACGGTCCGGCACAATCCGGTAGCCGAGCAATAAGCTTCCAGGCAGCCCCGTTTCCCGCATCCGCACTGACGCCCGTCCGGATCGACGATGGTGTGGCCGATCTCGCCCGCAAATCCATCCGCTCCGTAAACAAGCTCGCCGTTCGAGACAATGCCGCTGCCCAGCCCGGTTCCCAGCGTGATGACGATGAAATTTTTCATGCCTCTGGCGGCGCCGAAAAGCATTTCACCCAGCGCCGCGGCGTTCGCGTCGTTGGTTGCCGCCACCGGGACGCCGTAGTATGTCCCCAGCTCTGCGCGCAAATCCACGTACTCCCAGCTGAGATTGGGAGGATTCTCGATGGTGGCTTTGTAGTAATTCCCGTTGGGCGCCCCGACGCCTATTCCGACCAGATCACACGTTTCGGGCAGGCTGTTGAACAGGGCTTTGGCCCTCTGCTGCAACCGGTCGAAAAACACCTTTGCCGGCTCCTGCGCATGGGTGGCCATCGATCCGCTCGCAAGGCATTTTCCGGCGCCGTCCACATAGCCGTATTTTGTGTTGGTGCCGCCGATGTCAACTCCCAGAACCACTTGGAGATTCGCCATAAATTATTCTTTCTTCGAGTGCTCGAATTCGATCAGTCTCGGCCCTCAATCGGGATGAAGCGGACCGGAGTCAGGGCCCGGACGCGCTCCTGTTCTTCCAAACTCTGCTGGTAGAGGCGTTCCTGGACGCGAAACGGATCCGAGCGGCCGGCAGTCAATCTTTCATAGGTACCCTCCGGTTTCAATATGCGTGACTTTTGATTGTCGGACATCTGAGCTCTAAGCAATCGCAGGACCTTTTCCCTCAGGTCCGCTTGCTGAATCGGAAACATCAATTCGACTCTGCGGTCCAGGTTCCTGGGCATCCAGTCGGCGCTCGACAGATACACCTCAGGATCCCCCCCGTTGCCAAAAGCAAAGGCGCGGCTGTGCTCGAGATAGCGGTCAATGATGGAAACCACGCGTATGTTATCGCTGATCCCTGGAACGCCGGGGCGCAGGCAGCAGATCCCTCTAACGTTCAGTTGAATCTTGACTCCGGATTTGCCGGCCGCACATAGCTCCTGAATGATTTTCGGATCGACCAGCGAGTTCATTTTACCAAGGATTTCCGAATTCTGGCCCGTGCGCGCCCAGTCGGACTCCCTACGGATAAGCAGCAGCAGCTTATCTCTCATCCCTGTCGGCGCCATGACCAGGCGGCTGAACTGAGGAGGTTCCGAGTACCCCGTAATCGTGTTGAAAAAGGCCGAGGCATCGCTGCCGAAGTCATCCGCCGAGGTCAGCAGTCCCATATCCGTATACAGCCGGGCCGTCCGCTCATTATAGTTGCCTGTTCCCAGATGCACATATCTGCATATTCCCGATGACTCGCGGCGCACAACCAGCGTAATTTTGGCATGCACCTTCAAGCCGGCCAGGCCGTATAAAACATGGGCGCCGGCTTCCTCCAGATCTCTGGCCCAGCCGATATTGCGCTCCTCGTCGAACCGGGCGGTGAGTTCAACCAGCACCGTAACCTGTTTGCCGCTTTCAGCCGCGCGGATCAGAGATTGTACCACCGGAGATTCCTTGCCGCTGGTCCGATAAAGCGTCTGCTTGATAGCGAGGACATCCGGGTCTTCGGCCGCCGCTTCAACAAAACGTACTACGGGATCGATGGAGTCATAGGGATGGTGCAACAGAATATCCCTTTCCCTGAGCACTTCAAAAATGCCGCGCTCGGGATCGAATTCCGGCGGTATCAGGGGGGGTTGAGGCCGGTAGCGCAAATGCTCGTAGCCCGGCATGTCCACGAGCGACAGCAGAGGCCGCGGATCCAGGGGGCCCCGGACGGGGAACAATTCCGGGCCCGGGACTTCCAGGGCCTGCTGAATCCTCGACAGGAGCTCCGGAGACATCGCCTCGTGCTCCAGGCGGATCGGCTTTGCGCTCCTGCGTTTCTTGAGCCCGGTCTCCAGCATCCCTACATAGTCGTAGCGATCCTCGTCGCCGAGGTCGAGCTCGGAATCGCGCGCCAGGCGGAACCCTGCGATCTCGAGCAGCTGATAGCCGGGGAACAGGCTGGACATTCGTCTTCGGACCGCATCATTCAGCCAGCACATCTCCAGCGTGTCGCTGTCCGGGAGCCGGAATATTCCGGGGAGCCGGCCGGGCACCTGTACCACGGCCATGCGCGGGACCTCTTCCTTGCCCGATTGCAGCAAAACCGCCAGGTTGAAGGTCAGTCCGGGCAGCCAAGGGAACGGGTGCGACTCGTCGACGGCGATAGGGGTCAAAACCGGGTAAATCTCCCGCTCGAAGTATTCGTCAATGAATTTTTCCTGGGCCGGTTTGAGCTGGTCCGGCTGGAGGATCCGGATTTTTTCCTTGGCAAGGGCCGGGATCAATTCCCCGGAATAGAGAAGATAGCTTGATTCGTACATTTCGCGGACGCGGGTGAATATCAGGTCAAGCTGCTGGCGGGGCGTGAGCCCCGAAGGATCCGGATTGTTGTCGCCCTGCTCCAGCAATCCCCGCAGGGAGGCTACCCGGACCATGAAGAACTCATCCAGGTTGGAGTGAAATATGCAGTAGAATCGCAATCGCTCCAGAAGCGGATTCCGGGGATCCTGCGCTTCCTCCAAAACGCGCAGGTTGAAGTCCAGCCAACTTGTTTCCCGGTTCAGAAAAGCGGCCGGCCGCCGTGTGGTCATTGGGCTTCGGGTGCCTCTCTCAAAATTATTTTCTTCCCGAAAATCTCCGTGAAAAAATCGCTCCGGCTGGCAAGCGCGATTCTTCCCATGGCCAGGTCGGAAACATTCGGGGCGCTCAGGATGATCTGGTCCCCATCGCGGCTGATTTTCAGGTCCATGACTTTCTGCATCTGATCCTTGTCGAGGGCGTTGGCAACCCGGAGAATGGCTCCAAGTTTGGACACGATCATTCTCTCGTCGCGGTCCAGGGCAACAAACGGCGTGTGCGAACGCTGCGGCAGCGCCCGCCGGTGATAACGGGCGATGTTTGCGATCAACTCCAGCTCGGACTTGCGCAGGCCGAAGAGTTGCGACGAGGAAATCAGGTAGTAGCTGTGCTTGTGATGGCTGCGCGAACCTATGAATAATCCGATGTCGTGAAGCACCGCCGCGACCTCAAGGTATAAACGGTGCGTGTCGGTCAATCGTTGCTCGGTTTTCAGCTCATCGAAGAGGCGCACCGAAAGCTCCCGGACGCGCTCGGCATGTCCTTCATCATAGTGATACTTGCGTCCGAGGCTGCGAGCTGCCGACAGGATCTGAACGGCCAGCTTCTTGAGCCGGTTCCCCTGCTCCGCGGGGGCCAGATCCTGCAGAATGCCTGCGCGGATACTCGCGTCGCTTACGATAATGTCTCGGGCCTGTGTTTCCTTGAGAATCTGCAGGTACGTGAGGAGCGCAGGCGCCAGCGTTTCCGCATCGAGGTAAGAAATGGAGTATTTTTGCACCAGCGTGTCGACATTCAGCCGCGACAGAGAATCCACAAATTCGGCAAACTTTTCTGTGGGAATGATGGAGAGCCTTCTGTTTGAGCCGGGATCGTTCAAAACTCTTGCCGCGAAGCGGACATCGCCGCCCAGCGTGATGCAATGGGCGGCTTCCTTGAGATCAATTTCACGCTTGATGTTGGCCATAAAGCCGGCAATCTGGCGTTTCAATATGCGGACCTGTTGATCATGTTTCGCCGATCCCAGACTAACCTGAGCCCGCAGGCGGATGGACCCCAGCGGGAACGTACCCGCCTGCTGCAGTTCTCCCCCAACGAGCAGGGCGACATCGGTGCTCCCGCCCCCGACTTCTACCAGGATGCTTTTCGCCCTGCCCGGATCGGATTCGCCGCGCAGGGAGTCCATGACCGCTGAAAGCGTGATGCGGTTTTCCTCAGGACCGTCGATGACTTCGACATCCAGACCGGTGCTCATCAGCAGACGGTCCAGGAATGTCTCGCTGTTGCTGGATTCCCGCACAGCGCTCGTCGCCACCGCCCGGTAACGCATTACGCCGTAGGTGTCCATCACCTTTTTGAAATCGCGCAAAACATCGCAGGCCGCCCGCATCGTTTCCTGTTTCAGGTGGCCTTCGGTGAAAGCATCCCGGCCGAGCTGTACCCCCTTTTTCAGGGACTCCAGTATCCGTATCACACCGTCAGGACCCATCTCCGCAACATCCATGCGAATTGCGCTGGATCCGATATCAATGGCAGCCATCAGAAGGTTGTTTGACGCAGTCATTTTTTTTAATGATTTCCTTCCGGATAGTATATCCTTTGTGAAGTACATTAATAGGGGAAAGCTGCAATGATTCTCTATATTGTGCGGCATGGGATAGCCTTTGCGCACGGTACGCCCGGATTCACTGACGACGAGCGCGTGCTCACCGAAGAGGGCGTTGCCAAAATGCGGCAGGCCGCCGCCGGGATGCGCAAACTGGGGTATATCCCCGGAATCATACTGAGCAGCCCCTTGCCCCGTGCCAGCCAGACTGCGGAAATATTGCTCGAAATCCTGGGAGCAAAAATCCCGCTGAAAACGGTTTCCTCGCTCGCCCCTTCCGGCACCCGTCAGGAACTCTATCGCGAGGTCAGCCAGTATGAAAAGAAGCTGGAAAGCCTGATGATCGTCGGCCATCAGCCTTCCCTGGGGGAGATAGCCGGTGAAATCGCCTGGGGATCGGCTGACTGTTACATCGAGCTTAAAAAAGGCGGCGTTTGCGTCCTGGATCTGGAAAGCACTCGCGGCGTACCCAAAGGCATTCTGGTTTCTCTTCTCACCCCCTCCATCCTGCGCCAGCTCGCCTGATACTGCTAATTACATTGGTAAACCCGCGGCTCTGCCGGGGACTCAAAGAGTTTGACAGCGCCGTATTTTGAAACGCTGAAAAACGCTGATAAAAGCGCTGACAAACGATTTGTTCGGCGAGGGTCGGCGAGCAAAAGCCGACAAACGCGGAGCGCTCGAGTGATAGGGAACTGCTTATCTATCCCCTAAAATATCAATAACTTAGAAAAAGCACAGCCGCGGGCCGCAGCCTCATCCCATGGACGATTCTCAAATACCGATTCGCAATTGCTTTTGCTCCAACCGGGCCTTCATGCTACACTGGCCGCATGGTGAATAAAAGGTGAACAATATGCCCGCTCATCCGGCTCAGGGCAGCACAGCCCTAATCGAAGTCCATGAAATCATCCAGGAACTGGCGCCCAACGATGGGGCCAACGAGGTCGTAACCTCTGTCCAGCGCTTTCCTGCGAAGGAGGCTCAGTGGGCGCCTATGCCGGATTGGGTGCTTCCCGAACTGGCGCAGGCGTATCGAGCCAAGGGCATCGAGCGGCTCTATTCGCATCAGGCCGAAGCTGCGGAGAAGGTGCGCCGCGGGGAAAACGTCGTGGTCGTCACGCCGACGGCATCCGGGAAAACGCTCTGCTACAACCTCCCGGTATTGAACGCGATCCTCGAAAATCCGGACACGCGCGCGCTGTACATCTATCCCACCAAAGCGCTGGCCCAGGACCAGCTGGCCGAGTTGGAGGATCTGGACAGAAAACTGGGAGACAAATTCGGCGTTTTCACCTATGACGGCGATACTCCTTCCGATGCGCGGCAATCCATCCGCCAGCAGGGACATATCGTCCTCACCAACCCAGACATGCTTCACAGCGGCATCCTGCCGCACCATACGAAATGGACGCGTCTTTTCGAGAACCTGCAGTACATCGTCATCGATGAACTCCACACCTACCGCGGAGTTTTCGGCAGTCACCTGGCCAACGTGTTGCGCAGGCTCAAGCGCATTACACGGTTTTACGGCCGGAACCCTCAGTTTGTTTTTTCCTCCGCTACCATTGCCAATCCGGGAGAGCTGGCAGGCCGACTTATCGGAGGCAATGTTGAGGTCCTGGACGGCAATGGGGCGCCTTCCGCAGAAAAATACTTCATCTTTTACAATCCGCCGGTGGTGAACCGGTTTTTGGGAATTCGCCGCAGCTATATCAATGAAACCTGGCGCATCGCCCGGGGCTTCCTGCAACGCGGCCTCCAGGCCATCGTTTTCGCCAACAGCCGTCTTCATACGGAGGTGCTCCTCACCTATCTCAAAAAGGATAATCCTGTGCCGCCCGGCGCGCCGGAGATTGTAAAGGGCTATCGGGGGGGCTATCTTCCGCTTGAAAGGCGTGAGATCGAGCGCGGCCTGCGGAGCGGGCAAATACGGGCCGTGGTGGCGACCAACGCTCTCGAGCTCGGCATCGACATAGGTTCTCTGGACGTGGCGATCATGGCGGGCTATCCGGGTACGATCGCCTCAACCTGGCAGCGCGCGGGGAGGGCGGGAAGGAGGAAAGGAAGCTCGTGCGCCGTTTTCGTGGCTTCCTCGCGGCCGCTCGATCAGTTTGTCGTCAAGCACCCGGAATATTTCTTCACCGGGTCTCCCGAACACGCCTACATACAGCCGGACAATCTGGAGATACTCGTGAATCACCTGAAATGCGCCGCGTTCGAACTCCCGATTGAGCCTGGTGAAAGCTTCGGGGCAGTGGATCTGCCGCTGTTGTGTGAGAGGCTGGCAGAAGCCGGGTACCTGCATCGGAGTGGGGACTTCTGGTACTGGACCCAGGAGGCCTATCCCGCGGATACCGTCAGCCTGAGGTCCGTTTCATCCGACAATTTTGTCATTGTCGATGAAACGGGCGAACCCGAGGTCATCGGCGAGGTCGATTTCTCGAGTGCGCTTTCAACCGTGCATCCCAAGGCGATCTATATGCACGGGGCCCAGCAGTACCATGTCGAGCGCCTCGACTTCGACCAGCGCAAGGCCTATGTTAAAAGGGTCGACGTGGACTATTTCACTCAGGCAATCCGTTACACTCAGGTTCAGAGACTCGAGGTGGAAGAAACGGAAGCCGTTCAAGGGCCGGCGTCCAGGTCGCACGGTGACGTGCAGGTCCGTTCCCAAGTGGTGGGATTCAAAAAGATCAAATTTTATACGCTTGAAAATGTGGGTTCCGGGAAGCTCGAGCTACCTGAGAACGAAATGCACACAACCGCTTACTGGGTAACGCTTGAACGCTTGTTGCTCGACGAGCTCCCCTTCACGATATCGGAGCGGCAGGACGGACTGTTCGGCCTGCTGTATGCTCTGGAATCCGTCGCAAGCCTGCTGCTGATGTGCGACCGCATGGATTTGGGAGCGACCATCGGGGAGGGAGCGCCGGACCTGGTGTCGGCACCAGAGGAGCGGCGGCTCGAATCTGCTCCGGAGAGAGAGCCGTTCTTCCAGCCTGCGCTGTATTTATACGATGCCTACCCCGGCGGTATCGGGCTAAGCGAACCGTTGTTCCATCTCCACGACCTGCTGATCGCCCGGACTCGGGAGCTGATTGCGGGCTGCGCATGCGAGAAGGGTTGCCCGTCCTGTGTGGGGCCGGCGGGTGAAACCGGCGATCGCGCAAAGGAAGTTGCGCTGGCAATTCTCGACAGATTGTCGATTCGGGATTCGAGATTCGGGATTTAAAAATGGATACCTTTGCGGACAGGCTATCCCGCGTGGCGGCGCTCCGGCCGGATGCCCGGACCCTCAAAAAGCGCCAGGTCGCGGAATCCTCTGCAAATTCGGAAAGACTGTTGCAGCTGCTCGGTGGCGAAACTTGTTTCAACCGGCTGGGCGCGCATATGATCGTGCGCCGACGGTTTCCCCGGCCGCTGCCCGGAGCCATGGATTCCCGGGCGCTCCGGCTTATCGCTTCCTGTCCGGCAGAGTATATAGGGGATCCTTATCAGTGGCTGTTCCTGGATACCGAGACGACCGGGCTGGCCGGCGGCACCGGCACGTATGCTTTCCTGGTCGGGCTGGCCTGGTGGGAAGAAGACAGTTTCGTGATTCAGCAGTATTTCATGAGGGATCACGGCGAAGAGCCTTCCATGCTTTTTGCCCTCCTGGATCGATTCGCGCAGGGAACTGTGCTGGTGACGTTCAACGGGAAGAGTTTCGACTGGCCACTGATGCAGACCCGTTTTCAGATGAGAAGGCTGGGACCTGTCCAGGCGCCTGCGGCGCACCTGGATTTTCTCCATCCGGCGCGCCAGCTCTGGCGCCTGCGCCTCAAGTCCGTCGCTCTTTCCGAACTGGAGCGCCAGGTCTTGCAGCTGGATCGCGGGCGGGACATCCCTTCCGAAACGATCCCGCAAATGTACTTCGATTTCCTCCGCGGAAGCCCGCCGGAGGAGATGGCGGAAGTGTTCCGCCACAACCAAATGGATCTATGCGGCCTGGCATCGCTTGCTCTGCATATCACGCGAATTCTCGCGGAACCGGAGAAATGCGAGGCGTGCGCCGAAGAACTCTTCGGAATTTCTCGGCTGTTGCACCGGCGCGGAGAGCAGCGCCTGGCCGGACAGATGTACCGGAAAGCTCTCGACGGCGGACTGCCGAAAGAGGCTGAACGAGTCGCCCGCAGAGAACTGGCGTTTCTGGCCAAGCGCGACCGGGATTTTGAGCTATCGAACGCTCAATGGGAACGGCTGCTCGACAATTCCGCTGAAGGCCTCAAGGCCTATGAACAGCTGGCCATCTACTATGAACACTACGCCCGCCTGCCTCAGAAAGCGGCGTCCCTGACCCGGGAGGGGCTGGTTCAACTCCAGGAAGCATTCCATTCCGGCTCCATCAGCCAGCGTCCCTACCTGCATTGGCATTCGAGCTTCCAGCATCGTCTGAATCGACTTATGGGCAAGCTAGGACAATAAGCCGCGCAATCCGCGATTCTCGAACGCCCGTTTATTTCGGGAGAAAGGGGCGCGCCAGGAACTCGAGCAAAGCTCCGATCAGGGCGGAGCATGGAATCGTGAGAACCCAGGCCCAGAGAATATTTCGGGCAACTCCCCATCGCACGGCCGACATTCGCTGGACCGAGCCGACTCCGATGATTGCGCCCGTGATCGTGTGCGTCGTGCTCAGAGGAATCCCGAGCAGGGAAAGGAACACGATTGTGACACCCCCTCCGGTTTCGGCGCAGAATCCGCCCACCGGCAGCAGCTTGGTAAGCCGCATTCCCAGAGTTTTGACAATTCTCCAGCCTCCGAAATAGGTTCCCAAACCCATGGCGGTATTGCAGGCGAAGATCACCCAAAGAGGGATATGGGCTCTGCCGTCCGGGGAAGTCGCGGACGCCAGATTGGCAGAAATCAGAAGAGCCAGGATAATGCCCATAGTTTTCTGCGCATCGTTCATGCCATGGCTGAAGCTGAAAATGGAGGCTGAAACAAGCTGGCCTCTGCGAAACAACTTATCCACTTTCCTCGGCGAGGAACCGCGAAAGAGGTAGTTCATCAGCATCATCATCAGGCGGCCCAATATGACGCCGATGATGGGCGCTATCACGATAAACGGGACGATCTTAAGGAATCCTGCGGGCTTCAGTGCAATCCACCCCGCTTTGGCTACAGCCGCTCCCCCGAAGCCTCCCACAAGCGCATGCGAGGAACTGGTCGGCAATCCGAACCACCAGGTTATCAGGTCCCATATTATCGCCCCAAACAGGCCGAACATGACCATATAGGGATCCAGAAACTGTGGATGAACGATGTCATGGCCAATCGTGGCCGCAACCTTCGTTTCCAGGAAAAAAGCCGCACTGAAGTTGCACACGGCCGCCAGCAATACCGCGGCGCGGGGCGACAGGACTCTGGTTGACACTACCGTGGCGATTGAGTTCGCGGCATCGTGAAAACCATTGAGGAAATCAAATAAGAGCGCAACGACGATCACGATGAATACAACGATCAACTGACTGTCCATCCCTACTCCTGCGTTCTTGGATCCGTGTATTCAAACACCGGATCCCGGGGCCATTTCCGCAGCCCGAATCGTGCGGGTATTTATACCAGAATGCCCGTGCAACGTCCGCTACGAAAAAGGCTGCAGGGAATTCTCTACGGCATAAACGGAGAAAATCTACCGCGGCATCCGGTTCTCAATCAACGGGCTTTTCAACCGTTGACATCCGCCGTATTTGGTGGGATGGTAGTCCTTGAAGCTGGGTATCTTGCTCTCGCCATTCCAAAAAGCCGAAGTGCCGGAGGTTTAGGCAAAAAACCGGCCGGGAGATTGAAGTGTGAAAACGTATCGGGTTGTTTTGGCTGACGATCACATCCTGGTCCGGCGCGGATTGAGGCGCATATTGGAGGAAAATCCCAATCTTGAAATAGCCGGCGAGGCTGGCGACGGACTGGAACTGGTCAGTGTCTTGCACAAGATAGATCCGGACATGGTCATCCTCGATGTATCCATGCCTCATCTGCGCGGAATCGAGGCGATCCCGGAGATCCGGCAGATCCGGCCTGCGGTAAAGGTGCTGGTTCTCACCATGTACAGGGAAGAGGAGTACCTTCACCAGGCAATTTCCGCCGGCGCAAACGGATACCTGCTCAAGGAGGACGCAGAGGGTGAGCTCTTCACGGCGATTGAAAATATCCAGCGCGGTAAAATATACATTTCGCCGAGCCTGGTGGATCAATCGATGCAGAACTGGGTCCGGCTGCGCCGCGGAGAAGATGATGCCGGCCCTGCCGAATCGCTGACGGTCCGGCAAAGGGAAATTCTAAAGCTGATTGCCGAGGGCAAGTCCAACAAGGAAATCGGGGATCTGCTGTGCATCAGCGTCCGCACCGTGGAACGGCACCGCGCCAACATGATGAACAAGCTGAACGTCCGCAAGACCGCAGAGCTCGTTCGGTACGCCCTCCGCAAACACTATATCTAGGCGATACCCTGTGCCCACAATCCGAATGAATAAACTGGTAATCCCACAGCCCTGCCGGGGGACTCTCAGAGTTTGAGAGCCCCAGGATCATTGAACGCCGACACACGCTGACAAACACCGATCAATAAGGCAATGGTCCACGTGCAATGAGTACACAATTTGCCACCTGTCAGGATATGATAGGGCGGGCCGTTGCACTGGGACATCTTGTTCCCTGTCGGTCCGGATTGCTATTGAGGGTATCCGCATGCGCATACTCATTCTTGGAGGCGGTCAGGTAGGCAACCTGATTGCCAGGCGATTGACGCGCGAACAAAACGAAGTGGCCCTGGTTGAAATCGACCAGGACCGTTGCACCGAGCTGGAGGAAGCGCTCGATGTCAAAGTTGTCTGCGGCAATGCTAGCAGCATCGATACGCTCAAGCGCGCGGGCCTCCAGGACGCCGAGATGCTGATAGCCGTCACGCAGAGTGATGAAACCAATCTCCTGGCTTGCCTGATCGCCCAGGCCCATTCGAATGTGAAAATCAAGGTGGTGCGCCTCCGGACTCATGAGGTCGACAGCTGGCGCTCGATCTGCGAGAGTGACATGCTCAAAGTGGACCTGGTGATCCACCCGGATCGTGAGACGGTGGATCGCATCCTCAACGTGCTCAGTCTTGCAGGCGTTTCCGAGATCTATGACTTCGCCGATGGCCGGGTGAAGCTCTTCGGGATGAACATTGAGGCAGGCAGCTGGGTGATCGGCAAGACAATCCAGGAACTGAATCGCATGAAGCCGGCAAGAAACGCGCTGATGGCCATGATTTTTAGAGCGCATCGGGTCATCATACCGCGTGGCGAGGATGACTTGCGCGCGGGCGACCATGTTTACATCATGGTGCCCTCAAGCGATTACGCGGCCGTGGCGGAATTCGTGGGCCTGCCGCCGCCGAAGGAGATCCAGCGCGTTTTTATTGTGGGGGGGAGGCAGATCGGCATCGAGGCGGCCCTGCGCCTCGAGCGCCAGGGAGTCCAGGTCAAGCTGTTCGAGCGCGACCTGCACCGGTGCGAGCTGATCTCGGGCCTTTTCGAAAACGCCGTTGTGGTCCACGCGGACGGGATGGAGCAGCGTGTGCTTTCCGAAGAAAACATCGAGGGCATCGACGCCTACCTGGCACTTTCGGCTGACGACGAAGACAACATCATCGCATGCCTATTGGCCCGCCGGCTCGGCGCTCGCAAGGCTGTCGCCCTCGTCAACAGGCTCGACCTGCTGCCGATGGCCCAGATGCTGGGAATCAATTCGATATTCAGCACCCGGCTGGCGGTGGTCGATCGCATCCTCCGGTTTGTGCGGAAAGGGAAAATTTTTTCAGTCACCACTTTCCGGAACGAAGAAGTGGAGGCGCTGGAACTGGTGGCAACTTCCCGTTCCAAGTATGTGGGAAAACCCCTGCGCAAGCTCAACCTGCCCCGGGGTGTCATTGTCGGAGCCATTGCGCGTTCCTCGGGTGATGTGGAGGTGCCCTCCGGCGACAGCATAATCCAGACAGGCGATCGGGTCGTGTTCTTCTGCCTGGAGCAGATCGTGACGCGGCTGGAGTCCGCATTCATCGCCTGAAATTGTCAGAGAGCCCAAGTGATCCACTGGAACATAGTCCTAAGGTTCCTTTCCTTCATCCTTTTCGGCGAGGCTTTCTCGCTCCTGCTGCCGCTCGGCATTGCCATCGCCTATAGAGACATCGGGCTCCGGCCCTTGCTGCTGTCTCTGGCTGTGACGGCCGCAGCTGCCATGCTGTTGCGCCGGTTTTCGAGACGTTCCGATGAAGAGTTGAGCCACAGGGACGGGTTGCTCCTGGTTACCCTCAGCTGGCTCGTCATCTGTGTTTTCGGCGCCATTCCTTTCCGGCTTTCCCCCTTTTACCCAACCGCGACGGATGCGCTCTTTGAATCGGTTTCGGGCTTCACGACCACGGGCGCGACGATTCTTGCCTCGGTCGAGGTTTTGCCCAGGAGCCTGCAATTCTGGCGATGCTTCACGCATTGGGTTGGAGGAATGGGCATCATCCTTCTGGGAATCGCGGTTTTGCCGCTTATGGGTGTGGGCGGGATCGAGCTTTATCAAGCCGAGTTTTCCGGGGCGCGGTCTGAAAAGCTCACTCCCAGGATCGCCGAAACGGCAAAGGCTCTCTGGAAAATTTATGTGGCATTCGGTGTCCTGGAATATGCCGCCCTCAGACTCGCCGGAATGGACTGGCTCGATTCGCTGTGCCACACCTTTTCAACCATGGGCACGGGGGGATTCTCAACCCGCAATATCAGCGTGGAAGCTTTTCACAGCCCGGTCATCGAAGCGATCCTTATCCTGTTCATGCTGCTGGCCGGCGTCAACTTTACCCTGCACTACCGGCTGCTGGTGCAGGGATCGGTTCGCCGGATTACGGCTGATTCGGAATTCCGGCTCTACCTGCTGGTAATTTCCGGAACGACACTGGCTATTGCGGCTTCATTGGTTTTTGTCGCTGGCACGCATCCAGCCTCCGCTGCCCGGCAAGCCCTATTCCAGGTTTCATCCATAATGACCACAACCGGGTTTTCAAGCGCCAACTTCGAAATCTGGCCGCATTTCGCCCAATTGCTGTTGATTGCACTGATGTTCATCGGCGGTTGTGCGGGTTCTACGGCAGGAGGACTCAAAGTCGGCCGCATCGCGCTCCTCTTTAAAGTGGTGGCACGGCAGTTCCATAGAGTGATAAATCGCCGTGGCGTCTACGCTGTCCGCCTGGGCGGCACCCCGGTCCACGAAGCAACCATCCAGGGATTGCTGAACCTTATCCACCTGGCTTTGCTGGTCAATTTCGCCGCTTCGCTAATTCTGACCGCCTGCGGATTGGACATTCTTACGTCCATCACCGCTGTCGTGGCCTGCATGTTCAACGTCGGGCCGGGTCTTGGCGCAATCGGGCCCTATGACAATTACGGAACCATGCCGGATTTGGCCAAATGGGTCCTCACGGTATGCATGCTGGCAGGGAGGCTGGAATTCTATACCGTAATCGTGCTGTTTACCCCGGCCTACTGGCGCAAATAGTCCGGCCGCATGTCCAATTTTTTAACTCAGAGTTACAGCGACAAACGGACAGCTGAATTCATAAGCCGGCAATCCCCCGGCTGGATTTACCGGGATAGCTGGTTGCGCTGGAATTTTTGCATTTCGTAGGGCGCCGGCTCGCCTCCCAGCCAGCGATGAAACCAGTCCAGATGAGCGTTGTAGTAAAACGCCATATCATACCAGTCGGGCCAATGCCCGGCGTTCTGGAAGACAATCAGTTTTGAAGGCACCTTCATCTTTTGAAGCGCGGTAAAAAACTCGAGGCTTTGGGTATATGGAACCCTGAAGTCCCTTTCGCCGGTGATTACGAGGCAGGGAGTTTTAAATTTCCTCACATGTTCGGAAGGAGACCATTTCCTGTAGAATTCCGAATCCCACGGCGCGCCTCCCAGATCCCATTCCGGGAACCATAATTCCTCTGTTGCGCCGTGAAACGCGGGCAGGTTGTAGAGCCCCATCATGGAAGCAAGCGCCTTGAAACGCGGAGTGTTCCCTTCAAACCACATGGTCATATATCCGCCGTAGGACCAACCCATGGCGCCCATACGTTCCTTGTCGACATAAGGAAGCTTCTCCATCTCATCCGTGACCAGCATGAGATCCTGGAACACCCGTCCACCCCAGTCTTTGCGGATCGCATCCGTGAATTTCTGTCCGTAACCCGTGGATCCGGTGGGATTGGCGAATGCCACGACATAGCCTTTGCCCGTATAGACTTGCCAGTCCCCGCGATAGGAGTCTGTCCATTGGGATTGGGGGCCGCCGTGCACATTAAGAATCAGCGGGTATTTCGACGCCGGATCAAAGCCATGCGGCTTGATTACGAATACGTGGATTTTATAGTTGCCGGCTCCCTGGACCCACATTTCCTCCGGTTTGCGGAAATCCACCTGGCGGATGAGATCGGTGTTGAAGCGAGTCAAAGGGCGCGAATCGGAAGCATTCACGGCGGCCCGATAAATTTCCGGTGGTTCGCTGATTTTGCTGCGGACATAGATCAGCGTCCTGCCATCCGGTGTCAGCAGCCATTTGTCGATATCCCCGTCAGTCAGAATGAGCTTTATCGCGCCCGTTTCCAGGTCCATGCGGTAAATGGGATTCCGAGCCCTGTCTTCACCCTGGAAGAATAGGGCTTTGGAATCGGAAGGCCACGCCAGGCCCGAAACCCAGTTGTCATGATTGGCCACATCCGTGAGGTAGCGAATGATCTGTGCGCCCCGATCGTAAACGGCAAGCCTGTACAAAGCCGATTCATACCCGGGCGTTGCCTGACTGCGATATCCGATATATCGACCGTCGGGAGAGTACAGGGGGCTTCCATCCCAGCCCTGGTTTGTCGCCGTAACATTACGCGCGGAGCGAGTTTCCCCTTCGACAGGCACGATCCACAGGTCGGCATTAGTCGAGCTGGCCGGATCCGGATCGTGGTTGGAAACATAGCAGAGCTCGCGGCCGTCCGGCGAGAAGTCATATCCGCGATCCCCGGTCACAGAGAAAGTTGGGCTGTCCCAGTTTCCCGGTGTAAGATCCCGGATGATTTTTCCATCTTTTGCATCCACAAGCAGGATATGAGCGCAGGTTCCGTCCCGCCAGGAAGTCCAGTGCCGGTAGAGCAGGCTGTCCGCAACATGAGCCCGGAGTCTCCCTTGCTCCAATCCCTCGGCCATCGCGCGATTGCAGGCATCGTCAGCTCCGCACTCCGGATAAACACGCGCGGTTACGGCAATCCAGCGGCCATCTGGAGACAACCTCGGGTCCGAAACGCCTGTCGAAAAGTATGTGAGCTGGACCGGCTCGCCGCCGTCGAACCGAAGGGTGAAGAGCTGGGACTTGTCTCCCGCCCGGTCCGAAATAAATAGCAGCTGTTTGCCGTCGATGGAAAAGGCCGGCGAGACGTCGTTATAATGACCGAAAGTCATCTGGCGCAAAGTGCCGCCATCGGCCGCCATTATCCAGATTTCGGACCAGGTGTTTCCCCGCTCGAGGTCATAGCGGCGCACCGTGAAAACGACATGTTTCCCGTCAGGACTTACGGCAGGTGCTGAAACAAAGGCGGTTTGATAATAATCGGCGATCTCAAAAGTCCTGCGAGCCTGGGCCTGCTCCGGCCGGGCGAATTGGCCAGCCGAACAAAACAAAAGCAATACACCCACTCCTGCCCGAAAAAGCCTCATCCTCGGATCTCCTGAGCTTTTTGGCGATTCTGCGCGTTATTCAGGGCTTTCCTGCTGCTGCGTCTCCGGCGGGCATGTATTCCATCGATTGAAGGTTCCAGGTTGCAGCATGACGGTCCGAACTGCAACCTGCGGTCTCAAATCACCTCGCAGTTGTATCAGGAAAGCATGGCACAAATGGGACGCTAGCGCTTTGTATTCAGCTCCTCATCGACTATGGCAGCGATCTCTTCATAGGGGCGGACCCCGTTCAAATACCTGCCGTTAACAAACAACGCAGGGGTGCCGTCCACCCCGGCTCCGGCTCCGGCGTGTATATCCTCGCGGATCCTGCCGCTGGTTCGCGACTGATCGAGACAGGCATTGAACGCGGCGGAATTGAGGCCGAGCTTGACCGCTTTTGCCTTGAGATCGCTGTTTTCCAGGCTTTTGATATCCTGGAACAGCAGGTCGTGCATTTCCCAGAAACGGCCCTGCTCCGCCGCGCACAGAGAGGCTTCCGCAGCCTTTTGGGCAAAACGATGCATGCTGGTGAGAGGGAACTGGCGGAAAACAAGGCGAACCTTCTTGCCGTAGTTCTTTGGCAGTTCCTTCAGCGTCGTGCTGTAGTTTTTGCAATAGGGGCATTGAAAATCCGAGAAAACCACCAGGGTGACCGGCGCGGAAGCGGGGCCGAGAAAAGGGCGTCCGGCAGCATCTACTTCGAAGCGCAGCGGTGGAAGCGATCGAACGACGCGGTGCTCCGTCTCCAGCTTTTTCAGGAATGTTTCCCGGGCGCCGCTCTCCTTCTGCTGCGCCAGGTATTTTTTTATCTGGGCAGCCACTTCCTCCCTGGGCTTATTGATGCGCTGCTTGTTCGATTGGTAAAAGGCGTCAATTTCCTTTTCCGTGGGTTCCTGCGCATTCTGCCGGAGTTCCCTGGCGAGCAGTTCTTCCTTGGAAATCCCTCGCCGGGCTGCCTCGGACTGCAGCAGCTTCTGCTCGATGAGATCGTTCAGCGATTTCTCGAGTATCGCATGCTCTTTCCGGGCAAACGAGGCCTTGGATTTAAGGACCTGCAATTCCAGCGAGTCCAGATCAGCCGTTCCGGCCTCCCGGACCTGGGTTTCCGTTATTGCCACGCCGTCGACCGATGCCACCTGCTTGCCGGCGGTGGAGCTTCGTTTCTGACCGCAAAGCAGTCGGTTGCCCGGGCAAATGCCCGAAAGGATCAGCGCCAAAACCGCCGCCGCTCTAAAACTTAATCGCATGCCGCGCCTCTTTCTGAAGTAAACTCTGTTTTGAAGCCCGTGAGCCCTGGATGCATTTTGGGGATTTGGAATTCTAAGGACTCCCGAACCCCACGAAATGGTAACCGAGCGGGTTCTAGGGACCAAGCCCCAAATTCACAGTGCCGGGATGCACAGGCAGCCGGATGCTTCTTCATGGCTCCGGCGCCATATTTCAAGATCGGTTTGCACACAGGAAGCCGAAACAGGTGAGGGAACTCCGGATCATCGAAATCAGATATCCGTTGATCGAGGTTCCTGTCGTCCTCGGATGTTTGGGGTCTGAGGATTTCATTGCAGGCTCTCGTAACGATGAATGACCTAATCCATGAGCATAAAAGTCGAGACTGAGAAAGCGCCGGAGGCGGCCAAATTTTGTGATGAACAGAAGTTCAACCGCTTCCACGCTCTCCTCATCCTTCTCGGCATGATCACCCTGATTTTTGACGGCTATTATTCTCAGGTGATTGCTTACATCTTGCCGGATATGATCAGGGACTGGCATTTGAGCCCCGTCGAAGCCGGATCGCTTGCTTCCTATGGGCTCGCGGGGCTCATGATAGGCACTGCCGGCCTGGGGATGCTTGCCGACAGGATTGGCAGAAAAACTCCGCTTCTGACAGGCCTGTTCCTGTTCTCTTTCTTTGGCGGCGCCCTCTACTGGGCCCCTGATTTCCAAAGCTTCTGTATTCTTCGCTTCATTTCCGGTTTGGGAATCGGAGGCGTTTTGACCCTCACCATCACGCTGGCCACGGAATTCGCGCCCGCAAGGATCCGTGCGAGCATGGTCGCCGCAATGATGGCAGGTTTTATGATCGGTCCTGCGCTGGCCGGCTTTCTCTCGATGCTGCTGGTTCCCGTATACGGTTGGCGGCTGATGCTGTTGTTTGCATTTATCCCGGTTCTGTTCCTGCCGGTGCTTTACGTCTACCTGCCGGAATCCATCCGCTTCCTGGCTCAAAAGGGGCGGTTCGAGGATGCCATCGGGATTCTGAGAAGAATGGAGCGCGCGGCCGGTACCGCTCCGGTTCGGTGGGCCAGGGAGAGCTTTGTCGTCCCGGCGGCGAAAAGTGCAGGCGTTCGTCAGTTGTTTGCCTCCAAACTTGCCGTCACGACACTCCTGATATGGATGGTTTATTTCTGCAACCTTCTGGTCATCTACGGGCTTACCACCTGGCTGCCGACCCTGCTGGTCGCCGCAGGCGTCCCTCCGGTAAAGAGCTACGGGTATACTTCGCTGAATCACATCGGCGGGGCAGTGGGCGCTGTGGTCATCGGTGTCCTTATGGACCGTTTCGGCAGGAAGCCGAGCCTGATATTTTCGTACATATTTGCGGCCATCACCCTGTGGCTCTTCGGACTCCTTACCGGAAGCCCGGCAGGTCTCGTGCTGGTCGGCGCAGCGGCCGGTTTTTTCGTCAATGGCGCCCAATCCGCTCAGCACGCAGTCACGGGCGAGTTTTACCCCACGTTCGTCCGCTCTACGGGAGTCGGCTGGGCCTTGACCATGGGAAGGTTCGGCGCGATCTGCGGACCGCTGCTGGGCGGCTTTCTTCAGGCCCGGGGATTCTCGTTCGATCAATATTTAGGCCTGTTCGCCGTTCCATGCATCCTCTGCGCAATCCTGGTCTGTTTCTATCGCATCAATATCAAGGGGGAAACCCTCGAGAATGTCGAGAAGAAATTGTCCGCCGCTCCAGAAGCAAAAGAAATAGCTCCGGATTAGCCGGAGATTTTCGAATCCATGTCATACAACCCGGCTGTCCCTCGATTCGAATATTTTGTTGCCAACATGGATGGGTGTGGGTAGATTAGGTGTATCAGGAGGAATCCACAGATGGCAGAGGCGAAGAAACCCAGAGGGGCTCGAGGTATCGTTGCAATCGAGATTGAGCTTTGCAAAGGCTGCGGCTTTTGCGTCGAGTTTTGCCCTGCCGGGGTGCTTGAGTTCTCAGAGGAATTCAACAGCAAGGGGTACCATCCCCCGCGCGCCGTAAAGCCGGAAGCGTGCACCGGCTGCGATCTGTGCGGGATTTATTGCCCGGATTTCGCCATTTTTGGAAAGCTGCTAAAGACCGTTGCCTGAAAGGAGGCCCATTGAAAGCCGATCCCAAAGGTGTTTTGACAGGCGCCCACTTCCTGGACGGAGACCATGCGTGCTGCGAGGGAGCCCTTTCCGCAGGTTGCCGTTTTGTTGCAGGATATCCCATCACTCCATCTACGGAAGTCGTGGAACGCATCGCCAATCGGTTTCCATCTGTCGGAGGCATTTTTATTCAAATGGAGGACGAAATTGCTTCTTCCATAGCCATCCAGGGCGCGGTGTGGGCGGGAGCGAAAGCCATGACCGTCACTTCCGGGCCCGGATTCTCGCTGATGATGGAGCATATCGGCCTGGCCGTAATGCTCGAGACCCCATGCGTATTCGTGAATGTCCAGCGGGGAGGCCCTTCCACCGGGCTGCCTACTCTGCCGGGCCAGGCGGACATGATGCAGGCCAGGTGGGGCAGCCATGGAGATTACGAAATCATCGCCTTCGCCCCCAATTCGCCGCAGGAATGTTTCGACCTGACTATCAGGGCCTTCAACCTGGCCGAGGAATACCGCGTGCCGGTCATGATGATGATGGACGAGTGTGTCGGGCACATGACGGAAAAGGTTGTAATCCCGAAAGCGGAAGAGATCGAGGTGAGAGCGCGCCGGTATACGACGGCAAAGCCCGGCGAATATCTGCCGTATTTCACAAACGGGGATATCGTGCCGGCAATGGCGAAGGCGGGAGACGGCCACAAATTCCATGTGACAGGGCTGACGCACGATGAGAGAGGCTATCCGGTCATGAATGCCGAAGCCCAGGAAAAATGCGTGCGGCGGCTTGTGGAAAAAATTCGCAACAATGCCGGGAACATCATCACCCTGGAAGAGACCGATACCGAGAGCGCGGACGTTGTCGTGGTTTCTTACGGGATCACTTCGAGAGTGGCCGTGAAGGCCATTGAAATGGCGAAAGACGAAGGCATAAAGGTCGGCCACCTCCGGCTGATTACGGCCTGGCCATTCCCGGAAGCCCGCATCCTCGAGCTTGCCGCCCGCGTCAAAGCATTCGTGATGCCCGAGCTCAACTATGGGCAGATGTTCTTCGAGCTGCAGCGCACGATCGGAGGCAAAGCCGGATCGTACCTGGTCCCTCACGGCGGCGGAACGGTACACGATCCTACGGTTATCTTCGAGAAGATCAAGGAGGCCGCATGGTAAATCCAGCCAATCCCGTCAGTCAGTATCTGAGAACGGATCGAATCCCGCACATCTGGTGTTCCGGCTGCGGCCTGGGCACTACGGTCAACTGTTTCGTGCGGGCTGTCGAAACGTGCGGCATCCCGCTGGAACAGATCAGTGTCGTGTCCGGAATCGGCTGCACCGGCAGGGTCGCAGGCTATTTGAAGCTGGACAGTTTTCATACAACGCACGGCCGCCCTATACCATTCGCCACCGGCCTGAAGCTGGCCAATCCGAAACTCAAAGTCATCGTTTACAGCGGGGATGGCGATCTTTTTGCGATCGGCGGCAACCACTTCATCCACGCCGCCCGCCGGAATATGGATTTGACGATCATCTGCGTCAACAACTTTACCTATGGGATGACGGGAGGCCAGGTCACACCCACCACCCCGATTGATGCCATCGCCTCGACAACGCCCTACGGCAACACGGAAGAGCCCTTCAACCTTCCGCACCTGGCGGAATCTGCCGGCGCCGTCTATGTGGCGCGATGGACGACCTTTCATGTCCGGCAGGCAACCAAGGCTATGAAAGAAGCTATCCAGAAGAAAGGATTCAGCTTCGTGGAGCTTATCAGCCCCTGTCCGACCCTGTATGGAAGAAGGAACCGGCTGGGAGACGGCCTCGAGATGATGCAGTTTTACAAGGAAAACAGCGTGATCCAGAACGGCGCGGATACGCGCGAGGTCGGCTTGGATTTCAAGGGAAAAATCACCTGCGGCAAATTCATCGATCGCGAGAAATCCTCTTTCCTCGAGAGGTACAACACAAAAATGGCTGAAAGATTCGGATCTTCCTTCAAACCTTACGAGGGGGTGCTATGAGCGCGATGGAGATCAAGTTCGGAGGATTCGGCGGCCAGGGAGTCATACTGGCGGGCATCATCATCGGGCGCGCCGCCAGCATATATAACGGCAAGTTTGCAACCCTGACGCAGAGCTTTGGGCCCGAGGCGCGCGGAAGCGCCTGCAGCGCACAGGTGATCGTTTCCGATAAAACGATCCTGTACCCCTATGTCACGAAGCCCGAAATACTCCTCGTCATGTCGCAGGAAGCCTGCAATAAGTTCCTGCCGGAAACGACCGATGACGCAACCCTTATTATTGAAGAGGATCTCGTTAAGCCCAGCGGGCTCCAGCCCGGCATGAAGCTTTACGGCATTCCGGCGACACGCCTGGCCGAGGAGCTGGGACGCAAAATGATCCTGAACATCGTCATGGTGGGCTTTTTTACCGCCGTGACCCGCGTCGTAAATCACGAGGCTGCCCGGGAAGCGGTGAAGGCCTCCGTGCCCCCGGGAACGGAGGATATGAACCTGAAAGCCTTCGAACGCGGCTACCAGTACGGGCTTTCTATCCCAAAATGATTCGAAATTCGAGATTGAGAGGCGTCCCGCTTGGAGCGGCTCTCAGTCCCTGAAAAAGCCAGGGCATTCGGGCGCATCGCAACGGCTGGATTTTTGAATCTATAGTGACCGCAAGAGAAGCTGCCCTCATATTCTTGAGTCTGCGCAGCATGTCTGCCCCAAGACGGTATAATCATGGGCCATTCAATTTATACGGGTTCGTTCGCGGCGCTTGAGCTGCGCTGGAGCCAGATAGTCTCCGCGCTCAAGCAAGATGATCCCCTGAAGGAGATCAACGTTCTGGTCGGCTCCAATATCCTCGCATCCTATCTGAAGCGCCGCATTGTGCGGAATGGACGAATTGCCGCAAACATCCGCTTTCACACATTCCTGGATCTGGCCGCGCTTCTTTCGAACGGACCCGGACGTTCCCCGGGGAAACCGCATCTGCCGCACCTTGGCGCCTCGGTCATCCTTGAAGGGATTCTCGCATCAAATCCCCCTTCGGTATTTGCCCCCATCTCTGCTTATGCCGGATTTCGGGATGCCCTGCTGGAGACTTTCAGGGATCTGCGTGATGCGGAAATCAGCCCGGGCGACCTGGAAACAGCCATTCAACAAAAAAACAGAAATCCCGACCGCAGCGAAAATCTTCAGGCGCTGGCGGACCTTTACCGCAGGTTCCGGGATTTCACGAGTCACTTCCATGACGTGGCCGATGATTTTCGATCGGCCATCCGCAGCGCTCCGGACGCCCGAACGCTGCTGGGATCAAGGCAGCTGCTTGTTTATGGAATCTATGATGTCACCGGACAGCAGTCCAGCCTCCTGGCCGCTTTGAAGCACGGCCTCGAGATGATCTATTTCATTCCATTCGTACACGAAACGGTTTCGGATTTTGCCGGACCTTTTCTTGAAGAGCGCGTCCGGGAGCTTGGCGTGGATCCCGTGCCCGTCGAGATCGAGCCGAAGGCCGACAGCCTGGGCTGCCTGGCCGCCCGGGGATTCGGACTTGCCGATGCCCGGGAATCCGGAATGGAAGCCAATCCTGCCCAGGACAAATCCGTTGCCCTGGTCTCCGCGCCCGGAGAATCGCGCGCGGCTGTTGAAGTTATCAGGGAAATTTTCCGCGCGATAGGAGACGGGACGATCCGGGGATTCCATGAAGCCGCGGTGATTCTTCGCCAGCCTGAAAATGATGTCCCCATCCTGACGGAAATGCTTCGGCTGCGCGGGATTCCATATTTTTTGCAGGGCGGTGCCAGCCTTGCCGATCGTCCTCTAAGCAAAGCAGTCCTTGCGCTGATCGGCATGCAATCCGCCGGCTTTTCGCGCGAAGCGGTCCTTGCCGCTATGGAGCTTGTGGCGGCGGCTCAGCCTGAAACTTCGAGCATAGCTTGGGATGTGCAGAGCTGGAGGGTTCTTACCAACGGGCCTCAGTTTATCGCCGGCCTTCAGTCCTGGGATGAAGGGGTGGAATCGATTATCGGGCAAGCACGCAGGGATCTTTGGAAAGCGGAAAACAGCGCGCCGGAAACCCGGCAGAACGAGGATTCCGAGTACGGTTTGATGTCGGTCCGGATTGCCGAAAAACGTCTGGAGGCTGCAAAGTCCCTGCGGGAAGGTTGGCGAATCCTGCGCCAGGCCGCTGCGGACTGGCCCGCATCGCTGCCCTGGAAGGTTTGGGCGCATTTTCTCGAGCAGCATCTCGAGCCATTATTGGGGGAAACGGACGACTGGCCACTTTTTTCCTCGGTTCTGGATGAAATATCCGGCCTCGAGGCACTCGGCCTGATTCGAGATTCGGGATTCGGGATTCGGGATTCGGCAACAATCGCCCTGACAGACGAACCGGTATCTGCGGACCGGCTGAGGGCGGCTTTGCGGCAATCGATGGCATCCCTCACTCGCCCGGCAGGCCGTTTCCAGCGCAGCGGCGTTAACCTGCTCTCGACAAGCGCCGCCCGAGGCCTCAGGTTTCCGCTGGTCATTATCCCCGGACTGGATGAAGGCCGGTTCCCGGCGAAATTGCGCCAGGATCCGCTGCTGCTGGATTCTGAGCGCTCGTGGATGCAGAAGCTCCCGATCAAATCCAGGCGCGTGGATGAGGAAAAACTGCTGTTTGATATGGCTGCGCGCTCCGCCTGCAAACGATTGGTGCTCATGACCTCCCGCCTCGACGAAAGCTCCGATCGTGAGCGCATTCCCTCGCAGTTTTTTATGCGGGCGGCAGCGGCACTTCGGGGCGGCATCATTTCGATGCGTGAGCTGAGCCTGGGCAATATACCCGGGTTTCGATCCGTGAGTCTTGATAATCCGGCTCCCCCCCAAGATGAAATTGCGGTGGACGAAAGCGAGATCAGGCTCCGGATGGTGTCTTCGGATCGCCAAACGGCGCAAAATGTGCTTGAGGCGCTGGCTCAACTGGAGCCCCATCGGTTGAGACGGTCTATGGCCTACGATCATGCGCGTTGGAATAGGAAATTGACAGAATACGACGGCCGCCTTGCGGATAACGCACTCATTCAATGGGTGGCGCAGAAGATGGGATCAGCTGCCGGCGAAGTCTCCGCAAGCCGCCTGGAGGAATACGCCAAGTGTCCCTATTTCTTTTTCCTGAAACGTGTTGTGGATCTGGAGCCGTGGGAGGAACAGGAGCGGGCGGATGCGATGGATCCCCTGGATAGGGGGCTTGCCGTTCACTCGATCCTCGAAAGCTTTCTCAAGGATTTCCTCGGCGTGAAATTTCAGGCTGAATCTGAGGAAATGCTCTGGAATGCCCTCGAGAGGATCGCTTCTGAAAAATTGGAAAAAGCAAGGCCGGCAGGAATTCCGGATCTACTGTGGGAAATCGAGCGCGAAGGTCTTCTGCGAATGCTCCGGCAATGGCTGGCGTTTGAAAAAAACAGACCCGGAGAGCCTTTGCCTGTAACCGAATTGGAAAGACCATTCGGGGAATTCGGCCCGCAAGAGCGTTACCCTACGTTCCGGCTGAAAGCCGGCAAGCACACCTTTGAATTCCGCGGCAGAATCGATCGTGTGGATTTGTCCCCGGATGGCAAGCGGGCCCGTGTGGTCGATTACAAAACCGGTACACTGCCCGACTCGATGGCTAAAGCCTCGCGGCCGCTGCTAATGTCGGGCGAGAAGATCCAGATTGCGGTTTACCGGGGCGCCCTTTCAGTCATGCAGGGCTTCGAAAATATTGAACGGGTGGAAGGTGAATATCTGCACCTTCAGCCCAAAGACGGGCGGACGGTACCGTGTCTTTTCACCGCTGAGCAACTGAGCACGGCATCCGGGACCTTGCCGGGCATCCTGTCTATTGTAGGCGACGGGATCGAGAGTGGCGTTTTTTTTGCCAGGACCAGGGGCACGGTTCGTCCCTCGGGCCATTGCGAATACTGCGACTTTCTCACGGTCTGCGGAAAGGATCGCGTGCAGCGTGAAGAGCGCAAGGCGAACGACGAGGCCGTTCTCAAGTTCCTTCAGATTTTGGAGGCCCCCCTGTGATGTCCGGAGATCCCAAAGCCCAGCAGGCCGGCGACGACCGAACTCAACGGCGCAGGGCCATAGAAGACACCCGCCATTCTTTAGTGGTGGAGGCCTCTGCGGGAACCGGCAAAACCAGCACTCTGCTGTCGAGGATTCTTTATCTGGTTCTCTTGCAGGGTCCGTCGGGAGAACCGCTGCGTCTCTCCCAAATCTGCGCCATCACTTTCACGGAAAAGGCAGCGGGCGAGATGAAGGTGCGGCTCAGGCGGCACTTTGAAGAAATCATCTCGGGAGAATCGGTTCCTTCGTTTTGCACTCCAGGGCAGCCGAGTCGTTCGACAAAGGATGCAAAGGGCAACGGCTTCGAGGTTTTTGAGGCGCGGGCGCGCGAAGCCTTAAGGGACCTTGAGACGGCGTCGATATCCACGTTCCACTCTTTCGCGGTTTCACTGCTCAAGGAGAGGCCTGTCGAGGCGGGTCTTGATCCGCATTTTTCCGCGTTGGATGAGGTACGGAGCGAACTGCTTTTCCGGGAGGTCTGGGAGTCCTGGATTGGCCGGGCTCTGGCGGAACGCAATCCCGTGCTGGAGCGGACGCTGCGGAACGGATTCAGCCTGCAAAGCCTTCAGGAACTCGCCGGAACCCTGCGGCTGAATATAAGTGCCGTGCGGGGGCTGCATTGCGATTCCCCGCCGACCGACGAGCAGATCGAGGAGCAGATTCGGGCTTTGCTCCGACAAGGCCGCGATTTCCGGAGCAGAATCCTCAAGTCTGAAGACCGCTTGATCGAGTATTTGGAAAGGGCCTTGGACTGGTTGGAAAATCCGGCAGGAGAAACCGTTCGACCCTCAAAGCCGGGCAATGCGGGATCTGCGGCAAACTGGAAGGGAGGCAAGGATACCGTTCAGAGCGTGCGGGTCTTCATTCGCGAGGTTGTGGACTTCCACATTTGCTATCAAAACCTGCCTGTGCAGCGGATTTTGCATGAAGGGATCCGATGGTTGACGGATGATTTTTTGCCGGAGTGGGAAAGAGGAAAGCGCGCCGGCGCCATCCTCGATTTCGACGATCAATTGTGGCTGGCACGCGACCTCCTCGCTCAAAACCGAGCTGTGCGGGGCGAATTCCAGGCGCGCTACAAAGCCTTTCTGGTTGATGAGTTCCAGGACACGGATTCCATCCAGTGGGATATCGTCCGGCTGCTTTCATCCGCCGATCCCATGGAATGGGATATCCCCCGGCTCCGGCCGGCCCCAGGTAAGCTTTTTATTGTTGGGGATCCCAAGCAGTCCATCTATCGCTTCCGTAATGCGGACATCGAAACCTATCTCGGAATTGTCGATCCCGGAAACATGAAGTCTCTCGGACTGGAAAAGCTGCAACTGACGACGAATTTCCGGTCGGTTCCCTCCATCCTCCGTTTCGTGGACTCTGTCTTCAGCGGCGTAATGCAGCCTCCCTCCGACGGTCTGTATCAGCCCGACTATCTTCCTTTTGGAAATTCAGGAGGCCGGCTGGAGGAACTGTCCCTGCCCTCGGTCCACCTCCTTGGGGAGCGGGAGGGAGATGATTCAAGCCGGACGGTTCGCGACTTCCTGACGACCGAAGCATCAAGGATTGCCAGGCTGATCCTTCGCATGCGTGGTTCCGAATCCTGGCAAGTTCAGGACGCCGGCGGCGAGGGCATTTCCTGGAGGCCGCCCCGGTATGGGGATATCGCAATCCTGCTTCCGGTTCTCAGCCATGCGAACATACTCGAAGAGGCTCTGCGCGATTTGGATATCCCGTATGTCTTGGAGGGAGGCAAGTTTTACTATGCCCGCAGCGAGGTTTCCTCCGCCATAACGGTTTTGCGCGCGGTGGCGAATCCTAACGACAGCATCGCGCTTTATGGCGCTCTGCGATCGATTTTCTTCGGATTGTCAGATGAGGATTTATTGAGAGCCCGAATCGAGAACTTGGCGTTGGACTATCGCGAACAGGTGCCGGAACAGTCCCCGCTTCATTACCCTTTTGACGTCCTGCTTGATCTTCACCGGCACCGTCATGAAAGGCGCGCCTCGGAGAGCCTCGAGATCCTGCTTCAGAAAACGGGGGCGCGGGAGGTTTTATCTGCGCGCGGATTTCAGTCCCTGGCAAATCTGAACAAGCTTGCGCGCACGCTGCGCGCGCTTCAGGGCGAGGCGACCTTTTCTCAGGTAGTGGATCTGCTGGGCATGATGGATGAGGAGGGCCTTGCCGAAAGTGAAAGCCGGCTCATGGAGGAGAGGAGCGATGCCGTCCGCATCCTGTCCATCCATAAGGCGAAGGGGCTCGATTTCCAGATAGTTTTCGTCGCGTCCCTCGGGGCCAAAAGGAAGAACCGCTCCAGAAGCCTGCTGGCCGACTTTCACGACCAAGGAGTCTTCGGACTCAGCATCGGATCAAAGGAATCGGGACTGCGGACGCCGGGATGGGACCGATTGTCCGAAGCGGACAAAAAGCGGGAGGATGCGGAATTGGTGCGCCTCCTGTATGTAGGACTGACGCGCGCCCGGGATCACCTGGTGCTTTCCACACACACGCAGCGCTGGAAAAAGGACGACGAAAATGACCGGTGGATCCCTGATGCCGAGGCCACTCGCCTCAAGCCGTTGGGCCCCTCTCTGGCGCAATGGCTTTCCGGCGATTACGGCCTGGCCCGATGGGTGGATGTGGACAGCCTGGATGCCGCCGTCCCGCCCCAGGCAGCCGCCTCGCAGGTCACGAAGGACTGGCGCGAACTCGCCGTTCAGGAATACGCGGCCTTGCATGAATTGCTCAAGGCTGCACCTTCGGCTGAGGGCCCGCAGGCAGCCGTGAATGAAGAGTCCGCCGGCGAAGACAGTTCGATGGCGGGAGATCCCCGCGAGGCAGCCGCAAGCCGCGCAATCCGCCTGGGTGTGGCGTTTCACGAAGCCATGGAACGGGTAAATCTGCTGAGCCCGGATGGCCTGGCCGAATTCGCCGAGGCCACGGGCGTTCGGCATAATCTGGATCCGGCGGGTGTTCGGGATCTGGAGTTCATGATGCGCACAACACTGTCATCCGCGTTGATGGAACGGGCATGCATCGCTATCCGTTCAGGGTGGCAGGTTTTGCGGGAGGCTCCATTCGTGCGTCCATTAAGCCCTTCCGGGATTGAGGAAGGGAAAATCGACCTGCTTTTCAGGGAAACGGGTGGATGGGTGCTCGTGGATTACAAGACCGACTGGGTTCGGAGCGATGGCGCGGATGCCGGGAGCTATTTTCGAGAGAAGTATGCCCGTCAGATCCGGGAATACCTGGAAGCTTTGAGCGCTCTATCCGTAAAAGTCAGCTCTGCATTCCTGCTGCTGGCGCGGACAGGCGAGGCGATATCTATGATTCGGGACTCGAGCATCGAAAATGGCGATTGAAAATGCTGCGGTCGCGAAGCGGAATGGAAGCGGACGGATTCGGGAAAATCCGTCCGCGGTACACAGTTAGATCTTAATGCGCTGATCGTCTTTAGGGCAGATCCAGTACATCCCGCCCGGCATATCCCGATATTTGATGACCTTGGTGGCCACCATCGAGGTGCCGCACTGCGGGCATGCATGCGCGTGCGTTTCTCCCTTATCGAGAAGACTCGCTCGCGCCGTTTTGGAGATTTTTTCCGCCATTAAAAGCTTCCTCCTTTTCTATGAGTGCCTGGACATAAAAACTGTGAATTCTACGGATCCGGACGGCTCCGGTCAACCCTATTCTTTGGTTTTTTTATAATTCCGTCCGCGTGCATCTTCCTATGGCTGGATCCGGTTGGTACAATCAGTGCTCTTCGGTTCGCTGATGCGCCGACGCGGGACTGCCGGCGGGCAAAAACCGATGGTCGGAGGAACGTATGGTGGATGATCTGGAGGAAGAAGACTTTGCCTCAATGTTCGAGGCATCGCTTCAAACCAGGCAGCTCGAAAAGGGTGAAATAGTTGAGGGCAAGATCGTTGCCATCGGCCAGGAGGTAGCCTTGGTCGACGTCGGAGGCAAGGGCGAGGCTGTTCTCAATGTCGATGAACTGAAGAACGCCGAAGGCCAGATCGAGGTCGCTGTTGGCGATTCCATTCAGGCGATGGTGGTTTCTACGACCGGCGGTGTGACGCTCTCACAAAGATTGGCGGGAGCTGCTGCGAACGATCGGCAGTTCGAGGACGCTTTTCACAGCGGCCTGCCGGTGGAGGGCAAGGTTGAGCGGGCGGTCAAGGGTGGCTACGAGGTGCGGCTTGGGCGTCGTCGGGCGTTCTGCCCGATTTCCCATATCGCTGTCCGCGGGGCGGACACTTCGGCACACGAAGGGAATGTCTACCAATTCCGGATTATCGAGTATAGGGATGGGGGCTCGAACATCGTTGTCTCAAGGCGGGCGCTTCTCGAGGAGGAACAGCAGGCAAAAGAGGCCGATGTCCGCGAAAGGATCGTTCCCGATGCTGTCCTGCCCGGCCGCGTCGTTTCCGTCCGCGACTACGGAGCCTTCGTCGATCTGGGAGCAGGCATTCAGGGTCTGCTGCACGTATCGGAAATGTCATGGTCTCGCGTATCGAGCCCTTCGGAGATAGTCAAGCCGGGTGAGGAAATTACCGTCAAGGTTCTGCGCGTGGACGAGGACAAGAAGAAGATCTCCCTCGGGTTGAAGCAGCTGTCCGCCGATCCCTGGTCGAAAGCAGGAGAAATGTACACGGCAGGTCAGACTCTGCCCGCCCGGATTACGCGTGTTGCGGAGTTCGGCGCCTTCGTAGAACTCGCTCCGGGAATCGAGGCGCTGGCCCACGCTTCCACATTCGCGCCCACCGGATCAGGGGGCTGGTCGAGCCAGGTTGTTCCCGGGATGACGGGTATATTTGAGATACTATCCGTCGACCTCGAGCAGAAACGGATCGGCGTGGCCCTGATCGGGGAAGGCTCAGCGCCGGCCAAGGCAACTGCAGGAATCCGAGCCGGCATCGCTCCCGGGGCGCGGTTGACTGGAAAGGTCGAACGGCATGAGAAATTCGGCGTGTTTGTCTTCCTGGCTCCCGGTCGCACGGGCCTCATCCCGCTAAGCGAAACGGGCGTGGCGAAGGAGAGCGAAATCCAGCGAGCCTTTCCTGTCGGGGCGGATGTGGAGGTCATCGTGCTCGAAGTAGATCCGTCGGGACGGCGTATTCGCCTGAGTGCAAGGGCGGTGATGGAAGCGCGCGAGGTTGAAGAGATGCGCGAGTGGACGGAAAGTCAGCCGTCTTCCGCTGAGGGCTTCGGGACGCTTGCCGATAAACTGCGCTCGGCTCTCAAGCAGCGCAAGCCGTAGGATTCTCAGATCCTCTATGTCGGATAACGGATTTGCAGACAGATGAAAGCTCATTCCTGCGAAATCCGATTTTACTTCCGCCACACGGCACAAAGTCCCGCAAGTCCGCCTATAAGGCTTTAGCCCAATAATTACATTGGTAAACCCCCGGCTCTGCCGGGGGACTCAAAGAGTTTGACAGCTCCGTATTTTGAAACGCTGAGAAACGCTGATAAAAGCGCTGACAAACGCCGATTTGTTCGGCGAGGGTCGGTGAGCAAAAGCCGATGAGGCGCTTCCGATGGAGTTTTCTGCGGCGGCACTGTGGCAAACGCCCGGTTTCTCATACCCTTCATCTCCTTGCCGCACGGCGCTTGCCACAGTGCCGCCGCAGAAAACTGTTCAGCGCGGAGCGCTGGCCCCTGCGGGGATCGGAAGCGCCTCATCGGCTTTTGCCCGCGTAAGTCAGCGTTCAAGACCGGCGTAACTAGTCCAACCGCTTTGAGCGGTTCAAATCTTTCAAGCCTCCGGCTTTACCGGAGGTCCCTGACTTGAGAGCCGAAATTGCAGGTCGTGGCTATGATCTCAATCCCGGAATTGCTATATTTTGTCTGCGATGTCGAATTCCCGATCTCGAATCTCGAGTCCCCAGTCTCAAGTCGAAAATCACCTGTATAACGCATACGGCGGCTTCCTGAAAGAGAAGTTCGGTTGCCGCGTGTTCAAAGTCAGCGTCGACGGGGGATTTTCCTGCCCGAATCGCGACGGCACGCTGGCGGTGGGAGGATGCACCTATTGCAATAACGATTCATTCCGCCCGAAAACAGCCAGCAGCTTCAAACCGGTTTCCGAGCAGGTTGCCGAAGGAATCCGCTATCTCAAGAACCGGTACGGTGCGGCGAAATTCGTCGTCTATTTCCAGCCATTCACAAATACACACGCTCCTCTTGAATCTCTTATTCCTCTCTACGAAGCGGCCATTTCTCATCCGGATGTCGTGGGCCTGTCGCTGGGAACCAGGCCGGATTGCGTCGACGAAGGCAAGCTGGCCTGGCTGGAAAGGCTCGCGCGGGACTATTTTGTAACGCTCGAGTATGGGCTGGAATCGATGCACGACAGGACGCTGCAGCGCATCAACCGGGGGCACGATTTCCAGTGCTGGCTGGATGCGATGAATCGCAGCCGCAACCGAGGCATCTGGCTGTGTGCGCATGTCATATTGGGATTTCCGTGGGAAAGCCGCGCAGAGATGCTGGAAACGGCTTCGGTTTTATCGGATAGGGGGCTGAATTTTTTAAAGCTGCACCATCTTCATGTCGTGCGTGGCAGCGCTATGGCGGATGAATACCGGGTCCGTCCATTCCCGCTTCCGGGATTGGCGGAATACGTGGAACTGGTTGTCGACTTTCTCGAGCGCTTGAGCCCGGACATTTTTATCGAGCGGCTTTTTGGATTTGCTCCCGAGGAGCAGTTGATCGCGCCGGTCTGGGGGAAAAGCAAAGCGGAAATACGCCGCCTCATCGTGCAGCGTCTACAGGAGCGAAACGCCTACCAGGGCCGTTTAGCAGTGATTAGGGATTAGTGATTAGGGATTAGAATAACTTGATAGTTGTCACTGACTGGAAAATCAGATTCTCTTGACTCGCCTTTGGCGGCCTAATCAAAAGTGATGAATTGGTCCTAATCCCTAATCCCTAATCCCTAATTGCGATTGACGTAGTATGTCCGGATCCACTGATCGAGAGTAGATCTGGGATCCCGGACTACCTCCGGCGTAATCTCAAACTGCTGGACGCCTTGTGTCCTGCGTATCAGGTTTAGCCCATGCTCGTAATCTTTCAGAATTTCCGCGAACACATCTTCCAGCTTGTCGCCGCTTTCAAGGGCCTTTTGGCTTAGCAGCCGCGCGGCCTCGGGGTGGAGACGGATCTGGATCCCGTTTCGTTTGGACCATTCATCCGCGATCCGGTCGAACGCAAGGTCCATTTCAACCAGTTGGTCGGCTTTTGCAGATTCCAGAATCTCTCCCAGCACGTCGTCGGGTTGGTCGACCATTCTGGCTGTCAGTTCGAGATGTTTTACGGATGAGTGCGGAAGGTTGTATTTGTATTCCCGGAAGGTGCGCTCGCAGACGCCCACAAGGCTTCGAGCGCCCGTATGGTCTTCGTAGGCCTTCTGGGCGATCCGGTAGAGTCCCGGATCCGTCGGGATCATCTCAATGCCGTAGGAATCGAAGGCGTTGACATACTGATTCATGATCGATCCCTCGGAATTCTTGAGGATCTGGAACAGGTCGTCGACACTCAATTCCTTGCAGCTGACGACCACGGGCAGGCGGCCCACGAATTCGGACTCGAAGCCGTATTCGATGAAGTCATTGCTCTTGGAGAGCTCAAAATAATCCTCATCTTTGGGTGCAGATCGGCCGCGTGAATTAAATCCTATCGACTTTGCCCCCACGCGTTTGCGGATGATTTCCGCGAGCCCGTTGAACGCCCCGCTGACGATGAACAGGATATGCCGCGTATTTATTACCGAACGCGCGACTTTTCCTTTGGATTGAAATTCCATTGCGGCCTGAAGCTGCGAAGTCAGATCGAAGGGTGTGCGGAGGCTTACTTCTGTTTCTTCCATGAGCTTCAGGAGCCCGCGTTGAACCCCCCCTCCGCTGACATCTCTTCCCAGGATATTGGCGGGTGTGGCGATCTTGTCGATCTCATCCAGATAAATAATGCCGTATTCTGCAAGGCGAATGTTGCCGTCTGCTTTGTGAACCAGCTCGCGAACCAGATCCTCAACGTCTCCGCCGACATAGCCGGTTTCGGAGAACTTTGTCGCGTCGGCTTTCACAAACGGGACACCGATCAGATCTGCAATGGTCCGCACAAGATAGGTTTTGCCCACTCCTGTCGGGCCCAGCATTATGATGTTTTGCTTGGAATATTCCTTGCAGGGGCCTTTGACCGAGCAGCGCTTTATATGGTTATAGTGGTCGCAGATTGTTGTGGCTAGCACTTTTTTGGCGGCGTCCTGTTTTACGACAAAGCGGTCGAGATATTTTTTGATGTCCCGGGGAAGATAATCGAAATGAATATCCAGGGGGGCATTGTTGGTCTCAGTGCCTTCGTCGGCCGTGCGGGCCTGATCCGGTTCCGCACCCAAGACTCCCAGTTTGACGCTATTGCCATATTTTTTTGAAAAGAATTCTTCCATATCCTTCCGTAACTCATCCGGATTCGGCCATTTGGATCCAGAGCCTATTTGCACTATAAACCTCCCCAAACCGCCCGGGTCCTCATTCTCCAGTCCCTGGCTGTCCTATTTTTAGTCCTATATTTAAAGTATGTGGACGGACATACAAAAAATCAACCTGCGACGCGGAAAACCATGATTCATCTTTAGTGCCTATTGCTCAAAGAATTCTCACCCCCGTGCTCAAGGTCAGGATACGCACTCTCAATGCTGGGTGCATCAAAGCTCGAAACCTGTAATCCGCGACGTAAAATCTGCAGTCAGTGGAAACTATTATGGTCAATCATGCTTCGGCAGGGATTTTGCTGAAATACGGACCGGAAATCAGCGGCGGGCACGCCGGCGGCGGAGGCTCACCTTGGCGGCGATTGATTTTGACCGGCCCGCGCGGATTTTGGCGTGTTTAATAGGCGAATGAGCCTTTTTAGGCGCTTTGGCGGCGTGTCTGGCCTTTGTTTTTTGGCTTGTTTTCGCAGGCGCAGCAGGCTTGGCTGCACGGATGTGGTTTATGGAAGGAAGAATCGCGATATGAGGCTCCTGAACTTCTCTTTCGAAGTTTGTCAGCAACACATTGGACCGTTGCATCAGAAGCGGATCCCCGGAATAGGATGCCGTTATGCGCACTATCCTGGCTAAATGGGCTTTGACCATGATGTAAAAATCCAGCGCATGGTCTGTCCAGTTTTCCCTGAGTTTGCGGATAATTGGGACATAAACTTTCAGGATTGTGGGCTCCTCAATCGATAGCGTCTTCGCAAAACACCCCCGGAGCGATAAATCCTCTTTGTTTTCAATAATTTGAGATTGTCGTGCAGCCTGAATGGCTTCGAATAACCCGTCCTGGCCTTTTTTCAGCTCATTCCAGAAAGGAACCGGCAACGCATCCAGGCTACTGGTCTGCTGGGCGACATCCTTTGCCATTGCGCTCCAGAGATCGCGGATTAGGCTATTCTCGCTAAACTGCTGTTCATGCTTAAGATACAGCTTAGATATCCTGTCCTGAAGCTCAGTTATCGACCCGTGCAGGTTCATAAATCGTTCTCAATCCGCATAAAGGGCCGCGGACCAAATGCTCGGATGAAGCTGGGGGGAGATCCAAGCACAGAAATGTATCAGACTTTCACCTTCGCTGTAAAGCCCGTTGTTCAAATTATCTGCGAATCGGCCGGCAGATGTCGCCCGAAACTTGAGCCAATTCGCGAAGACTCCTACACTTCATGGGAACCCATAGGAATCCTCTCCGTATGCATCGGTAATCCGCCGACTTTTCTGAAGAAATCGCATCGTTGGGCAGATCCGGGATCAGGGGGCAGGGGAAGCTGTTCTTCGACATTCGGCCGTCAACAGACAGCCGGGTCGAGAAATTCAATGAATCGTGCATCGGCATCGATGCGAACTCTCGCGCCCAGCGGGATCGCCCAATTGTCCGGGCCGTGTCCGCCCGGGAAATTGGCCAGAATCGGTATGTCGAGGCCGCGCAAAATATCCCTTAGCGTTTCCAGGGCGGTGTAACCGCCCTGATCGGGCTCGCAATCCGCGAAACTACCCAGAAGCAGTCCTGCGGCCGACTGAAGTTTGCCTGCAAGGCAAAGGTGGGTAATCATGCGGTCAAGCCGGAAGGGAGGTTCACCCTGGTCCTCCAGAAACAATATCTTTCCCTCTGTCTTGATTTCGTAGGGCGTTCCGATGCTTGCCGCCACAATCGATAGGCACCCTCCGGCCAGGCTTCCCTCGGCAGTTCCCGGAGACCAGCATTCAAGCTGTTGGAAACTTAGCTTTGGACAGTAGCCGGGATCTGTCCACAGCGAAAACAAATGGCTTTCCTGATCCGCGGCAATATTTCCGATGGTAGCAGCCATTGGCCCGTGGATGGTGATCCAGCCAAAGCGCCGCCGGAAAAAAAGGTGCAAGGTGGTCAGATCGCTGAAGCCCATGAACACTTTGGGATTATGGCGCAATCGTCTTTCCATGAGGTGCTGGATCAGGCGGGAGCATCCGTAGCCTCCACGAAGCGCGACGATTCCCTGTATGGCGGGATCTTCAAAGGCTTTCATGAGCTCTTCCGCCCTGGAAACATCATCGCCCGCAAGATAGCGGAGCGATTGGAATATACGGTCACCAAAACGCACGCGGAAGCCCATTCCCTCCAGGGCAAGTATGCCGCGTTCAAATCCATCCCTTTGATGGATGGTACTCGCGGGCGCCACTATGGCGATGGTGTCTCCTGTTTTTAATCTTGGCGGTTGGATGGTCGGAATATTCATATCAGGTGCTAAGATACGTGCCGTAGAGTCCTGAATCCCTAAAGCAATGGAGACCGGATTATGCTCAACTATATTTGGCTTGGCATGATTATTCTTGCCGTAGTGCTGGGAGGAATCAACGGCAAAATCGAAAATGTCACAAAATCGGCGATTGAGTCCGCAGGCGCCAGTGTGGCCGTCGCAATCGGGCTAGTAGGCGTGATGGCGCTGTGGCTGGGAATTGTGAAAATAGCAGAGGATTCCGGGTTGATGTCGCTGCTTGCAAAAGCTATCGCGCCGATTTTGAGGCGGCTATTTCCCGATGTCCCGGCAGGCCACCCGGCTATGGGAAGCATGACGATGAACATTGCTGCCAACATGCTGGGTTTGAGCAACGCCGCCACCCCTCTCGGTTTGAAGGCAATGGAGGATCTCGAAACTCTGAATAGCCGGCCTGGAGTCGCCACCAATGCCATGTGCACGTTTCTAACCATCAATACGGCCGGGCTTCAACTGATACCGGCCACAATGATCAGCATCATGGCGTCCGCCGGCTCGAAGGACCCGACTGCCATCATTGGAACCACACTGGCAGCGAGCTTTAGTGCACTGGTCTTAGGTGTGACCGCCGTAAAAATTCTGGAGAAACTGCCAATTTTTTCCGCCGACCGCGGATTTTCAAGGAAATCGTCATGATCCAGCACATTCTCGGCACACTGTCGGTTTGGGCAATCCCATTGTTTTTGGTGGGTGTCCCGATTTACGGCGCCTTTAGGAAAGTAAAGGTCTATGAGAGTTTCGTGGAAGGAGCCAAGGGCGGATTCCAGATGGCGATTCGCATCATTCCCTACTTGGTTGCGATTCTTGTGGCAGTCGGGATGCTGCGAGGCGCCGGGGCGATCGATATGCTCTCCCAGTGGCTGGATCCCGTGTTGCGCCGCGTCGGGTTCCCGGCTGAGATCCTGCCGCTTGCCATCATGCGTCCATTGTCGGGAAGCGGGTCCATGGGAATCGTGACAGAACTCATCAAGGTTCACGGCCCCGACTCTTTCATCGGGCGCCTGGCTGCTTCCGCATATGGCAGCACCGAGACCACTTTTTATGTTCTTGCAGTATATTTTGGGGCCGTGGGCATAAAAAAGGCCCGCCACGCTGTCATTTCGGGGCTGGTTGCCGATATCGTCAGTCTTATAACCGCCATCATTGTTTGCCGCCTGGCCTTTTCATAAAGGCATCGGGAATGCATGGGCAATCTCCGGCTTCGGCGGGAGACTGGCCCATTTTGACCGCCCTGGGACAAACTAAAGCAGATCTGCACTGAAAAAGATGCTGATGAAATCTGATAACAATGGCAAAGGCAGGGTGCAAAAACTGACGAAGTCCCTGAGAAGATATCTATCAGGCTGGCGCAGTGCAAACTGAGAGCAGGCAGATTATTGGAAAAATGCAATAAATCGTCGCAATTTCCAGGCGGGACCTGAGGTATAATCCCCCCCTTCATTTATGTTTGGTATTACGATACATGCTGTGACGTTCGCGTCCCGTTGAACATTCAGGAGAATATACAATGGTAACGACCGATATTTGCGGTTCCCGGAGGAGAATAGCCCGGACGTGGGCTGTAATCCTTTCGATGATTTTAATTGGCCTGGCGGCCCTGCCCGGTGCCGTCGCTCAGACACCCGAACCGGCCCAGGCTGCCGCTTCCCATTCGGGAGGCGAAGCATCGCTTGTTCTCCCGGACTTGGGCAAGGTGCATTTCCACGGTATTAATGCCCGGTCCCTTCTAATGGTAGGGCTTATTGTATGCATCCTTGGGCTTCTTTTCGGATTGATCATTTTTAACCAGCTCAAAAAGCTTCCTGTGCACCGCGCCATGCGCGAGATCTCCGAACTTATTTACGAAACCTGCAAAACATACCTGATTACTCAAGGCAAGTTCATATTAATCCTCGAAATATTCATCGGCATCATCATGCTGATTTATTTCGGAGTGCTTCAGCATTTCACGCCCATAAAGGTTGCTATCATTTTAATTTTCAGCCTGATAGGGATTGGCGGAAGCTACGGGGTGGCATGGTTCGGCATCCGCATCAATACTTTGGCCAATTCGCGCACTGCTTTTGCGAGCCTCGATGGCAAACCGTTCCCCTGCTATTCCATCCCCCTGAAGTCTGGCATGAGCATCGGAATGGCCCTGATCAGCGTCGAATTGTTCATAATGCTCTGCATCCTGCTGTTTATCCCCGGTGATTATGCCGGCAACTGTTTCATCGGTTTCGCCATCGGCGAGTCCCTGGGCGCTGCGGCGCTGCGAATCGCGGGCGGCATTTTTACCAAGATCGCAGACATCGGCTCCGATCTCATGAAGATTGTGTTTAAGATCAAGGAAGACGATGCCCGCAATCCCGGAGTTATCGCGGACTGCACGGGTGACAACGCGGGCGATTCGGTTGGGCCAACGGCCGACGGCTTTGAGACTTACGGGGTCACCGGCGTGGCGCTGATTTCCTTCATCCTCCTTGCCGTTCCCCAGGAAGTGGTGCAGATCCAGCTGCTCGTATGGATCTTTGTCATGCGCATCATGATGATCGTGGCAAGCGGACTCAGCTATCTGATCAATGAGGCGATCGCCAAGGCCCGGTACCGGAAGGCTACCAAGATGAATTTCGAGGCGCCGCTGACCTTCCTGGTCTGGCTGACATCTTTCGTCTCTGTGGCCATTACCTACGTGGTTTCCTATGTCCTCATCGGAAGTCTGGGCGATGGTTCGCTCTGGTGGAAGCTTTCGACCGTAATTACCTGCGGTACGCTGGCAGGCGCCGTAATCCCGGAGCTTGTGAAGGTATTCACCTCCACGGAATCCCGCCATGTCCGTGAGGTGGTGACTTCCTGCCGCGAAGGCGGGGCATCTCTTGGAATCCTGTCGGGCTTTATTGCCGGCAATTTCAGCGCGTACTGGCTGGGAATGGCCATCGTGGGCCTTATGTCGGTCGCCTATATCGTCAGCACCATGGGGCTGGGGGCGTTGATGCTGGCGCCGGCTGTTTTTGCCTTCGGTCTCGTCGCCTTCGGATTTTTGGGTATGGGGCCTGTTACCATCGCTGTCGATTCCTACGGGCCGGTGACCGACAACGCCCAATCGGTTTTTGAACTTTCGCTGATTGAGCAGATACCCGATGTCAAAAAGGAGCTCAAGAAGGACCACGGGTTCGACGTCAATTTCGAAAAGGCCAAAGAGCTGCTGGAGGAAAACGATGGGGCCGGCAATACCTTCAAGGCGACCGCCAAACCCGTGCTGATCGGAACGGCTGTCGTAGGCGCCACGACGATGATCTTTTCCATCATTGTATTGTTGACGGAAGGTCTCCGCACAAATCTTGACAAACTGTCGCTGCTGCATCCCCAGTTCCTTCTCGGCCTGATTACGGGCGGCGCTGTCATTTACTGGTTCACCGGCGCATCGACTCAGGCGGTAAGTACGGGAGCCTACCGGGCGGTTGAGTTCATCAAGGCCAATATCCGGCTTGAAGGGGTGGAGAAGGCTTCGGTGAGCGACAGCAAAAAGGTTGTCGAGATCTGCACGCGCTATGCCCAAAAGGGAATGTTCAACATCTTCCTGACAGTCTTCTTTTCGACGCTTGCCTTTGCTTTCGTTGAGCCCTTCTTTTTTATCGGCTACCTCATCTCGATCGCCCTCTTCGGTTTGTTCCAGGCCATTTTCATGGCCAATGCCGGCGCTGCCTGGGATAACGCCAAGAAAATCGTCGAGGTGGAGCTGAAGGAGAAAGGGACTGCGCTTCACGCCGCAACGGTTATCGGGGACACAGTGGGCGATCCTTTCAAGGATACTTCTTCGGTCGCCATGAATCCCGTGATCAAGTTCACGACTCTGTTCGGGCTGCTGGCCGTGGAGTTGGCCGTGAGTATGTCCAAAACCGCCTCCGGAAGCACTCTCTTCATGGCAGGCGTGTTCCTGCTGGTTGCCATGGTTTTCGTTTATCGTTCCTTCTATGGAATGCGCATCCGCTCTGAAGGATCGCCGGCGTTGAAAAATTAGAACGATTTAATTCTATTGGTAAACTCTCGGCTCTGCCGGGGGACTCATAGAGTTTGACAGCTTCGTATTTTGAAACGCTGAGATACGCTGACAAACGATTTGTTCGGCGGGGATCGGAAGCGCCTCATCGGCTTTTGCCCGCGTAAGTCAGCGTTCAAGACCAGCATAACTCCTCCAACCGCTTTGAGCGGTTCCAATCTTTCAAGCCTGACTCGAGGCTCGCGATTCAGGATTCGGATTTGACCTCGAATCCCGAATCGCGAACCTCCGATCCTCGATTGCAGATCTCGAATCCGGAATCCCAAATCCACAAGCCCTGAGCTTTCAGTGACTCAAAGGCATTTTGTTTCTGGACGACATGAATCCGCGATGGTAAAATGCAGGGCTTAGGATTCTTGATCTGGCAGCCGATCCTGTGCAGGTCATTGAGGAAGCGGATTGCGCAATTTGAGCGTCCTCCAAAAATTTGTATCCTTGAACACCCGCCAAAGACAAATTTTAGTGATACCATTAACATTGGATTGCATCTAACGATTCGATGAAAGAGTGGTATGGGTTTGTTTATGGGGACAGGGATCAACCGGATAGTAGGCAAACTGGAAGGAAGCCCTTCCAACTGAGCGGAAGATAATTCAGATGACGGAAAGCAGCAGCAAAACCCGGTTGGTATTTAAGCGCTTTTCGGGCGAGCGTACACAGGCTTCTCTTTTTCATTACATTAAGGACACTCCCGAAACCAGCGTATGGCAGGATATTGATTGGAGCTTTTTGCGCCATCCTATCCGCGCCATTGTTCAGGAATGGAAAGCGCCCCATACCAGGCCGTCGCTCTTTCACTATCTGGACACAGATCCCAAAACTCCTTTCAGCTGGAGGGAGTTTTTTGCCGATATATTTACTGGCTTCAGGAATCCGCTTTTCATCCCCTCGGTCTTTTCCGATCCTGAAGGGTTGCGCCTGGAGCGGGCCCAGGTGCGCACGCGAAAGATGGAAGCCGGGATGCTTTCTCTTTTCGTTCACATCGCTTTTTTGGGCCTGATTTTCGTGGCGATCCATGAAAAAGAGAACCTTGTTCCCGAGAACGAGAATGTTGTGTTTGTGAATAATCCGATTTTTTCGCCTTATGAAGGGGACGGCAGGGATGGCGGAGGCGGGGGAGGCGGCGGCAAAAACCAGCCGGAGCCGCCTGCGACCGGACGAATGCCCGAAACTACGCGTGTGCAGATGATTCCGCCTGATCCGGAGAATCCCCAGCCTCTGATGCCTGCAGAGGACCTGCTGGCGCAGGTGCCAAGCGTCCAGATGCCGATTGACATCCCCCAGGACCAATCGCTGCCCATCGGCGACATTTCCGCTCCTCCCAATAACTCCATGTCTTCCGGGCCGGGCAGCGGCGGCGGAATAGGCACCGGGCGCGGCACGGGAGTCGGTCCCGGCACTGGTGCCGGCGTAGGTCCGGGCAGTGGAGGCGGCATGGGCGGCGGTTCGGGCGGAGGGATCGGAAGCGGCCACGGGCCATATGTGGTCGGGGGCGGAGTGAAGCCTCCCGTGGTTCTCCTGCAGCCGTTGCCTGCCTATACCGAGGAAGCCCGAAAGGCCAGAGCCGAGGGCATTGTGCTTATCCAGGCGATTATTCGAAAAGACGGTACCGTGGACAGCTTCAAGGTTCTGAGGGGATTAGGCTACGGACTGGATGAATCGGCCATTAACACGATCGCGACAAAATGGCGTTTCAAGCCGGGCACCTATAACGGAAATCCTGTGGACGTGCAGGCTAATATAGAGGTTTCTTTCCGGCTATACTGAGCGGAATCCGGCGTGAACGGCCCGGATTCAGGAGTATAAATCGCATGAGCATGACCGTTGGGAAAAAGGGGCTTCAGTCGGACATCAATATAACCCCTTATATCGATATCCTCCTGGTGCTGCTGATCATCTTCATGGTGGCGGCTCCCCTCAAACAGCACGAGCATCCGGTTCGCGTGCCTCAGCCAGCGCCGAAAACACAGCCGAAGGATGTAAAGCCCGATTCCATCATAGTGGATATGGATTTGGACCACACGGTCCGTCTTAATTCCCAGCCCATCACCCTGGAAAAGCTCGAGAGCACTCTCACCGAAGTTTTTCGCCGCCGGGCTGTTAAAAACATGTTCATCCGCGGAGATTCCTCTCTGGCCTACGGCGACGTTTTTGTCCTTCTCGATATCGCTAAGCGTTCCGGGGTCGGGGACATCGCTCTGCTCGACAAAAAGGAAAAGAGTTCCTCTACGGACGATTCCACCCGGGCATCCGCCAGCAAACGCTAATCTTATAGCTAAAAACAGAACAGGCGCTGTCAACCGGCAGGGCATTGCCTGATCGTTGTTTTTCCGGTGTCCCAATTATCGCTGTAAGGGCTGATGCCCGCGAAGACGCGGAGGCTGGGGAGGAAAGCAATCTAAAGCTCCGCGGCCTCCGCGTCTCCGCGTGAGCCCATTCCGGCTTACGGCAACAAACGCCTACGCAATTCCCGGCTGTGTCTTTCGCACACTCAGAGTAGAATATCTGACGAATATGAAAGTGCCATTCCTTCACAACACGCTTGTTACCTTCATTGCGATCGGCCTGATTGTCGTCTCAACCGCGGCTTTGAGCTTTGTCAGCTATTATTACACCGTCGGACGCGCAAACGTGGCCGAGACATCTCTGGTACAGAGCAATATCAAGCTCGCGACGCAGTATGTGGACCGGATCGAGCAGAGACTTGTCGACAACGACCGCATCCTTTCGGAGATGGTCGATGTCGACGAGCCTTCAAAATGGCCGGCCATGGTAGAGGCTATCAAAAATGCCGATCTCAACGTGGACCAGGTCTATTTCCTGAGGCCACCGAGCAACTATCCGCTGTATCCGCCCTATTCCTACGAAATCCGGAACCAGTGGGGGGCGTTCCTCTCCAGCTTCAAGGTGAAAGACCTTGACCTTGACGAGATCGCCCTCAATCAACCGCATCATCTGCACATGGAAAGGCCGAACAACTATTTTTTCGCCACCTATATCCTGAAAGAAACCCGCAGCGGATCGCGCATCCTGGTCTGTTACCAGATGAATTTCGACAAGATTGCGGCACTGCTGGACCGGCATTTGAGGGATTTACAGGACAAATTCTATGTGAGCGTCGTGGACTTTGAAAACAACGGGGTCTACGGCCAACCCCTGTCCCGGTCCTCGAAGTACTTTTTTGAAACCAGGTTCCCGTCCACGCTTTACAAATGGATTCTGCAGATAGTGCCGCGCAACTATACCGAGATCGAGCTGGGCATGGAGAACCAGCGGCGCACGAACCTGCTGCTCATCATCCTGAGCATGTCGCTGACTTTTATAAGCCTCGCCGTCATTTATATTGCATGGAGGCGCGACCGGCAACTCCGCCGGCTGAAGGAGGATTTTATCAGCAACGTCAGCCACGAATTGAAGACCCCTCTTTCTCTGATACGAATGTTCAGCGAAATTCTGGTCATGGGGAGGGTGAAAAACGAAGAAAAACGGGCCGAGTATTACCGGATTATCCACAACGAAAGCGACCGCATGTCCCGGCTCATAAACAACCTGCTCGATTTCGCCAACCTTGTGCGGGGAGCGAAGCCCGGGTATTTCGAGAAAACCAACATAGGGCAGATTGCGGCCAAGGCCCTGGAGGCCTACGGGCATGAGGCTCAAAAGGACGGTTTCCAGGTGACTCTCGATGTGGACCCGGACATACCCGATTCCTACGCTGATCCCAATTCGATTATCATGGCGTTTCTCAACCTGCTGGACAATTCCATCAAGTATTCGGGAGATCAGAAACAGATCGACGTGAGCGTCAGGAAGGCCGACGGATTTGTGGACCTTTCGGTCCGTGACAGAGGAATCGGCATTCCTGCGTCGGAGCAGTCAAGAATCTTCGACAAGTTTTATCGCGGAAGTGAACCGTCCATCCGGCGCATACGGGGCAGCGGCATTGGACTGGCCATCACCAAGAATGTGGCGGAAATGCACGGCGGGGAAGTCAAAGTGCATAGCGAACCCGGCAAAGGCAGCACCTTTACCTTGAGGATCCCTCTTCGGAAAGCCCCTGAGGATTCGAAACACGAAATTCGAGATTCGATAGGATGAAGGATTTTGTTTTATAATCTACCTTTTGGGTCAAGTATCAAAAAGCATGCAAAAGGTATTTGTTATTGAGGATGAAAAGGAAATGGCCCGCGGGCTCAAGGATATCCTGGAGTTCGAGGGGTATGAAGTGGAGACTGCCGAGACAGGGAGGGCAGGCCTCCTGGCGCTGAGCCGGGAAGCGCCGGATTGCATTATTCTGGATCTGATGCTGCCGGACATGAACGGATACGAAGTGTGTGAGCAGATCCGGAAAAAGCTCAATACCCCGATCCTCATGCTGACTGCCAAAGCCCAGGACCATGACAAGATTCTGGGACTCAAGGTGGGCGCCGATGATTATCTCACAAAGCCTTTCAGCGTGGGGGAGTTGCTGGCCCGGGTTATGGCTCTCCTGAGACGCGGCGGCCAGTATGCCCAGGACGCCGATTGGATCAGGATTGGACCCAGCCAGGTGGACGTCAAACACTTCATCGTGAGGCGCGGAAAGGAGGAATATTCCATGTCTCATTACGAAGTGGAACTGTTCAAACTGCTTTACGCTCATGCCGGCGAGCCCGTAAACCGCGATGAGATACTGGACAAGGTCTGGGGGACGGACAAGTACCCGACCAACCGGACGGTGGATAATTTCATAGTCAAGCTACGAAAGAAGATTGAGGAAGACTACCGGAACCCGCGGCACATCCTCACAATTTATGGCGTCGGATACAAGCTCAGCCCATGACCTTTCTAGCCAATCTGCCGGGCATGCTCGCATTCCGTACCCGTGCCCTTCGGGTGCAGGCCGGGCAGCGGGTGCTACTGTGGGGCGTGGTCTGTTTTGCACTGGGTTTCCTTGCGTTTGTCACGGTTCGAAATTCCGTCTATGCGGATTTGCCGGAGCTGTCTTCGGGCGCATCTGAACCCGTCTATTCGTTCCTGCGGCTCAACCTGGTCCAGGCTGTTGTCTACGCCCTTCTGGTCTATATCCCGTCGATTATCCTGTTGAGCAACGCAATGTCGGGCAACGGCCCCGGCCCTTCTGTTTCCAGGCAGGAATACCAGTCGCACGGGTCGGTCCTCCTTCCGCTCTGGGGGCTGATTTTTCTGATCGCGGCGCCTTTGCAGTATTTCGCACCCCAGTTTGTGGTTGTCGGGATTGTCGGGATTTCCATCGGCATGTGTGCGCTGCTGACCTTGCTGGGGGTATACACCGTGTGGGCGATCCGGCAACTCAATTATCTGTCCGTGGCGCAGGCTTTAGGCGTTTTTGCCGTTTCCTGGTTTACCCTGCCTGTTTTTTTCATCCTTACGTCATTTCTGTTTGCGCTGCCGTTTTTTATTATGATCCCGCTGATGGTTCTGGGCTATCTGTGGATTCAGACCCGCTGGGCGTCCCGGGCGGGCGAACAGGCTTCTCAGCAGCATCTGCGCTCGCTCATGTCGAATCCAAAGGATGCGGATGCGCACTACCAGCTGGGATTGCTGTACCTGAACCGGAGAAATATCAGCGTGGCCCGGGGGCATTTTGAAAACGCTCTCAGGATTGATCCGGGCGATCCGGATTACTACTACCATCTTGGACGCTGCCACGAAACCGACGGGCAATGGAGCCGGGCCCTGGAGCATTATGAAGAGACGTATCGGCTGAGCCCTGAATATCGGCTGGGCGATGTTTTGCGGGAAGTGGGCAAGGCATACCTTCATACGGGCAATGCCGATAAAGCGGTCGAATTTTTGAGATGCTTTCTGGCAAAACGCAACTCGGACCCCGAAGGGCGATACTGGCTGGCGCTGGCGCTTGAAAAAAAAGGGGAAAAGGACGAGATGCGGGTGCAGCTGGAATTGGTCATGGAACAGGCCCGTTCCAGCCCGAGGTTTTTCCGAAAAGAGAACCGGGAATGGATATACCGGGCGCGCAACAAGATTCGGGATATCAGATTCGGGATTCTGAATTGATCTCGGGCTCGAATCCCGGATCGTAATATGTTACGTTGTCGCTATGCGAGACTATACGGAAGAACATGCCAAATCCGGCGTCGATACACCGCTGCCGGCCATAGAATGCTGGGAGAACCAGTTTCCCGGCTATGAAATAGAGATCGTCATCCCGGAATATACGGCGATTTGCCCCAAAACCGGCCTGCCGGACTTCGGGACCATTTGCGTCAACTATGTCCCGGATCAATGGTGCCTTGAGCTGAAGTCTTTGAAGGAATACATGAACAGCTACAGGAATCTGGGCATTTTCTATGAAAACGCCGTCAACCGGATTCTGCGGGACCTTGTGGCGGCCTGCAAACCCGTATCGATGAGAGTCCGCGGTGAATTCACTCCCCGCGGCGGAATCCAGAGCCGGGTGGAAGCACGTTATAGTCGTTCCTAAGCCGATGAAGTCAATCGAACTCAAAAGAAAAGTGCGATGGGCCGACACGGATGCGTCGGGCCGAATCTATTATGCGCGGATCTTCGATTACGCCGGGGAAGGGGAGTGGGAGCTTCTGCACAGCCTCGGAGTATCGCGAAAAGAGCTGGGCAAAACTTACGACTTCCCGCGAGTGCACGCCGAATGTCACTTCAGAAAGATGCTTGAACTGGGGAATCGCTTCACACTCCGCTTCTGGCCCGGCAGGCTGGGCCGCACATCCATTCGCTATAACTTTGAGGTTTTTATCGATGAATCACCGCAGGAAAAGGCGGCCGAGGGGAGTGTGACCGTTGTGGTATTACACGCCGGCAAGACCGCCCCCATCCCGCCTGAAATCCTCACCGCCTTTGCGGATTAGAAATTCGAGATTTTCTTGTGTGGAGCAATGGGTTTTGCCGCTCCAGAATCAGGCAATGCTGACATACGCTGATAAAGACGCTGATGAACGTTGAGCATTATGGTGTAGGTCAGCGTACAGGAGTCGATAAGGCGCTTCCGATGCTTCAAGCGGAAGGGGCCTATCGACTTTTGCCAGCATGTGTCAGCGGTTGAAGCTTAAGGAACTCATCCCACAGCTTTGGGCGCCACACACTCAAGGCCCCTGCTTCGCCGGACGCAGGTACCGGCGCTCGCATTTTGAATCCCGGATCTCGAATCGAAGTTGACCGGCGATGGGATGGGGGCTTAAAGTGGTGCCATGACCGATCATAAGTTCACCAATGCGCTCATTAATGAAACGAGCCCATATCTTTTGCAGCATGCGCATAATCCCGTCCAGTGGTACCCCTGGGGGGAAGAAGCCCTGGCCAGAGCGAAAAAGGAAGATAAGCCGATTCTGCTCAGCATCGGGTACTCGGCCTGCCACTGGTGCCACGTCATGGAGAAGGAATCGTTCGAAGACGAGGAAATTGCGAAGCTGATGAACGAGTCCTTCATCAATATCAAAGTCGACCGGGAAGAGCGCCCCGATCTGGACTCTATCTACATGACGGCTGTTCAGCTCACGACAGGCAGCGGCGGCTGGCCTATGACGGTTTTCCTCACCCCCGACGGTATTCCTTTTTATTGCGGGACCTATTTCCCGCGCGAGGACCGTTATGGGATGCCCGGCTTCCGCCGGATCCTGCTGAATGTGGCCCAGGCCTACCGTGACAGGAAATCGTCTGTTATCGGCGACGCCGCCGGCATCATCGCCGAACTGCGAAAATCCAATCGAATGGAAGGCGCCCAAAGCGACCTGAATGCCGGCATTCTGGATGCGGCGGCATCCTCGCTCGCGGCCAACTACGACAGCGTAAACGGAGGATTCGGCAGGGCGCCCAAATTCCCGCCATCCATGGCGCTGAGCTTCCTGATGCGATCCTATAAGCGGACCGGCCGGCAGGAGTATCTGGACATTGTGAATCACACCCTGGAGAGGATGGCTTACGGCGGAATCTTCGACCAGCTGGGAGGCGGATTTCACCGCTATTCGGTCGATGCCCGATGGCTCGTGCCCCATTTCGAGAAAATGCTTTACGACAATGCGTTGCTTTCACGGGCTTATCTTGACGCTTATCTTCTCACAAGGAACGAACTCTACCGGAGAATCAGTCAGGAAACCCTGGATTACGTATTGCGTGAAATGACATCCGAGGACGGGGGCTTCTACTCGTCGCAGGATGCCGACAGCGAAGGGAAGGAAGGGGCATTCTTCCTTTGGCAGGCCGGGGAACTGGAGTCCATCCTGGGTGAAGGGGACGCAGGCCTGTTCAGCCGCTACTACGGAATAACGCGGGAAGGCAATTTCGAAGGGCAAAATATCCTCAACGTTCCGGTGCCGGCCAACAAGTTCTCCCGGTTGAACAATGTGGATGAAAGGCAGCTGTCGGATATTATTCAGCGCAAAAGAAAATTGCTCTTCGATGCCAGGGAATCGCGCGTGAAACCTGCCCGCGACGAAAAGGTGCTGACCTCCTGGAACGGGCTCATGCTGCGCAGCTTTTCCGAGGCCGCCAATGTCCTGGACCGTGAGGATTACCGTCTGGCTGCAACCCGGAATGCAACATTTCTGCTTTCAAACCTTCGCCGGAACGGGAAGCTTCTCCGCAGCTTCAAGGACGGAAGAGCCAGGTTCAACGCCTACCTGGAGGATTACGCCTTTCTGATCGACGGATTGATCTCGCTCTACGAAGCGACGTTTGACCTGCTCTGGATCAGGGAAGCCGAGAGCCTTGCGGAAGTGATGCTTTCGGGATTCTGGGATTCACAGGGCAAAGGGTTCTATTTTACCTCCGAGGATCACGAATCCCTGATTCACCGCCCCAAGGAATTTTATGACAGCGCCACACCCTCGGGAAATTCGGTCGCGGCCGGTGCGCTGCTGCGTCTATGGAAACTCACGGGCGACGATCGCTGGCCGCGGCATGCAATTCCGATCCTCGAGAGCGTGGCGGGCTTGATGCCCAGACACCCCTCCACTTTTCCGCATATGCTGTGCGCGCTCGATTTTTACCTTGGGCAGCCCAAAGAGATCGCGATTATTGGGGATCCCGGGCGATTCCAAAGCCAGGGATTTGCTCGAGGAAATCTTTCATATTTACCTTCCCAACAAGGTCGTCGCCTGCGGAATCGACAGCGACCTGTTTCTGCTCAAAGACAGGCCGCAAATCGGCGGGCTCGCAACGGCATATGTCTGCCGGGACTTCACCTGCTCTTTTCCCGCGACAACACCCAGAAATCTCGCGGAAAGGCTGCGCGGCACTGAAAGTGACTAGAAACCCTGTGGCCGCAAGCCCGCCAGCTTGAATTGCCCATAATACAGGGATGCAGCCTGCCCATGCCATTTCATGAAGCGGCTGCCTGCTTTTCATTGGCAAATCCATGGCTTTGCCGGGGGACTCATAGAGTTTGACAGCTCCGTATTTTGAAACGCTGAGATACGCTGACAAAAGCGCTGACAAACGCCGATTTGTTCGGCGAGGGTCGGCTTTTGCCCGCGTAAGTCAGCGTTCAGGACCAGCGTAACTCCTCCAACCGCTTTGAGCGGTCCGCTACAGCCCGTTTGCTTCCCGCTCGGGCTTGGGCGCCATAAAGAGTACATAAGCAACCAGCGCGGCGCCGACGAGAATGGGAATCGATCCCGCAACCCATACGGGCTCTTCCGTCTCGATCATATATAGGAATATCATCAGCCCGATCCCTGCCGCTAATGTAATCAATCCGCCCAGCTTCAAGCCTTCGCGTCTGCGGATCTGGGCTTCATAATCCTGCTGACGTATCACAGCCAGCACTCTCTGGGCGGCATCCCCCTGACTGTCCGCGATTTTTCTTAAAAGCTCGCAGCGTTGAAACGATTCTTTCTCCTTGCGGCGCTCCCCAAGCCAAACGGCTATTGTTACAAAAGCAATACCTGCGATTGGAATCAGCATGGCGACTACGTCCGGCACATTACCCATTTTTGTTCCTCCTGTTTCCCTTCTGTCCGGTGTGACGCATCAATCCGATTGCCGGTTGCATTTTTTTGAGCAAATATTGCAACCGGATATTCCGGGATGTCGTCCTACCTCACAGGGAGATCTTGTGGACAGGGACCAGGATTCGGCGGACGTGCGGCGCGTTCTTGAAGGCGAACTCAAAGCTTTCGAGAACATTGTGCGCCGCTGGCAGAGCCCATTGATTAACCTGGCCTATCGTTATTGCCGGGATCGCCAAAGGGCCGAAGAAATGGCCCAGGATGCTTTCATGCAAATATACCGGAATTTGCACAAATTCCGGGGTGACGCCGCATTTTCAACCTGGTTTTTTGCCGTCAGCCTGAATCTTTTTCGGTCCTTTATGCGGCGCAAATCGATTCCGGTCGAATCCATCGACGCTCTCGCTGAAATTGCCGGAGGGCAATCTCCCCAACTGCAAGTCGAGCAGGAAGAGCGCGACGACCTTGTCCGACGGGCGGTCGCAGCGCTTCCTTCGCGGTACAGGGACGCCGTGATCGTGTTTTATTTCAGGGAAATGGATTTGGCGGAGACCGCGGCGATTCTCGGCGTTTCCGAGGGAACCGCCAAAGCCCGGCTGCACCGGGGCCGGGAACTGCTCCGCAGGAAGCTTGCCGGAGCCTCCGCCGATTCCGTTGCTGTCAAGGAGGTGCGAATATGAATCCGGATGATTTCGACAGAATTCTCATTTCCGACAGGCAGATTGAACCCTCATCGTCATTCGCCAGAGAAGTCATGTTGCGCGTCGAAACCGACGCCTCCTTGCGCCGCCCGTTCCCGTTTCCATGGCTCCGATTTGCAGCCATCATGCTGGCCGGATCGATCCTGGCAGCCTGGCTTTTCCCCGCTGACGCGGTACTGCACGCCTCCCTGTCGATGACGGGTGCAATTGCCCATTGGATGGTTGCTCCCCCGGATGTTGCCTTGCGGAACGCACTCCTGTCATTGTTGGCATCCGTTGCAGGCACCGTCATGCTGGTCTGGCTTTCCCTCAGGCTCACCGGCGCCACCCGGTAAATAAACTGGTAGTCCCCAGTTCTGCTGGGGAACTCACGGAGTTTGATAGTTCCAGGATCATTTAACGCGGACATACACTGACAAAGCGCTGACGAACTGATACCTGAGGCGAAAGTCAGCGGCGCCCGCAAGCGTATGCCGGCGGCAAAAGTGAGAGAGTTTATCGATAGAACAGAGCGTTGGAAAGCTCGGGGAAGGATCTCACGATGACGTGAGAGTGCCCCTGCGAGTCCTGGGGAGAAGGATTGAATAGAATTCCCGCGATTCCAAGTGCATAGGCTGCATCGATATTTCTCAGCCGGTCGTCTACAAATACGGTGTCCGAGGCTTCGTATCCGGCCTTGTCGAGAAGGTAGCGGTAAATTGCGGGGTCCGGTTTGCGTGTGCCGGTATCACCGCTGATGATGAAGCCGCGGAAGTACCGGTCCAGCCTGAACCTCTCGCGCAGCTTTCGCGACCATTCTGAAACATCATTCGACAGGCACCATAGCTCGATTTCGTGTGAACGGGACTCCTCAAGGAATTCCTCCAGGCCTTCTGAAAGCCTGTGCTTCAAAAGGTATTCGTCCTCCAGCGCCGGATCGATACCGGCCGATTTCCAGAATTCGGCAGCGGATATCCATCCCATGCTGGCGGCGTGATACAGCCTGATGATTTCCTGGACATCGCTGCATCCGCCGTTTTCGACGATGAAGGGATAAAGCAGATTCTGCCCGTCATCCGCCTCGGCGTAAATTACGCCCATGGCGTCCAGCGCAAGCAATCTCTTTTTGGACGGATGTGCATTCGGCTTTCTCATAGGTATCTGCAGGATTGGAATCTCAGGCGGAGATCATTCCTGCGTTTTGCGGGGCCATCATTTTTCAGCAAGCGCTTGCCCGCATGTGTCTTTATTTATTCTTTTTGCGCCGGCGGATCCCCCTGGATTTCAAAGGGCGGCGCTGCACAGGCTTCGAAGAAGCAACGGCTTCATCGTCGACAAACGCCCGGACCGGGCAGAAAAATCGCTGGTTTAAATAGCAGGTGCCGCAGTCCGAGCATTTTTCGTGGTCGATGGCGTAAATGGAGTCCCTTTCGAGGATCGCCTGTTCCGGGCACACCCGGTTCCTGATGCAGGCAAAACATTGAATGCATTTTTCGCTGATCCGGTATCTCAAAACTGCTTTCCGGGCGGACCCAGGCCGCGTTTTGCAGCGCCCTTTCCCTGCCTTCTCAGATAAGAAAATTTTTCCGGCAGACTCCTGACGGGCTCTACCGTCTACCCTCTCTTGCTGTAGCTTCGCCTCCCGAATAGATGTCCCCGCCCATGCCCCATGGCCGGAGCACCATGAAGATCCAGGGCTTGCTCTGCTTCAACACTCTGACCGGGCAGTGCGGATGCCCTTTAGGCTGTATGGCCACCGTGGGCTTGGTAATCACATGGGTTTCCATCTGCTCGCCCATGCAAATTTCAACTTCAGCCGGGAATTCGTTCAGGTCGTTGCAGTCGCATCCCAGGAATACCAGGAATTCCGTATAGGGATGCACATGCGGCTTGTCGGGCTCGGGGGTGAACCGGTACGGCGCTTTTTTCATGCTTTCATAGGACATATTGTATTCAAATCCAGCAGCGTCGATGTCGGTTATGTACCCACCGTTTGTATCAGGATTTTTAGGTCCGTAATGCCAGGGACCGTTGCGTTTGAATCCGAGTTCCGCGACATTTTTGCTGTATTTTGAAAACCTCCACGCGGCCAAAGGACCGATCGGCTTGTCTTCAAGGGCTGGTTTGGCCTTTACTTTGGATGTCATCGAGACTGTCATCTGGATGAACCGGCGGTCCATGGGGCCGACCGTAAGCGGCATGTGCGGCAATCCCTTCGGGATGGAAACCGATGTTGCGGTCGTAATGACAAACCTCTCCTTATCTTCGCCAAGACATAATTCGACCTGACCGCCCAGCAAACCAAGATCATCCGTGTCTGTGCCCATAAATATCATCATTTGATTGTAGTCACATACCTGGGTCTGAGACGGCTGGAGAATTCCGGAGTTATAGTAAGTCCCCAGCCTTACGTTGAGATCGTTTTCGAAAAACTTGCTGTCCATCTCCGTGCCCTGCCTGTAATTACCTTGTCCGTAATCCTTGAAGGGAGGGATGGTTTTTATCCAGTGCCCGAATTTTGTCTTTGCCATCTTTGCCCATCCTTTTGAATTTTGTTGAAGCAAAACCCCGGTTTTGCCGGGGCACTCAAAGAGTTTGACAGTTCCGTATTTTGAAACGCTGAGAAACGCTGATAAAAGCGCTGACAAACGCCGATTTGTTCGGCGAGGGGTCGGCGAGCAAAAGCCGATGAGGCGCTTCCGATGGAGTTTTCTGCGGCGGCACTGTGGCAAACGCCCGGTTTCTCATACCCTTCATCTCCTTGCCGCACGGCGCTTGCCACAGTGCCGCCGCAGAAAACTGTCCAGCGCGGAGCGCTGGCCCCTGCGGGGATCGGAAGCGCCTCATCGGCTTTTGCCCGCGTAAGTCAGCGTTCAAAGCCGGCGTAACTAGTCCAACCGCTTGAAGCGGTTCAAATCTTTCAAGCCTCCGGCTTTGCCCGAGGCACCTGACTCCGGAACAGAAAATCCAGCTTCCCGGATGCAGGTTGTTCCATGCTGCACGGCCGGGCGATTGCACCGATTGATGCCGCAAGCCTAGAACACACGCAATAGGAATGTAAACATCATATTACGTCCGCCCGCAGGCGGTGGAAAAGGCGGATCGCCGCCATTCCTTTCTGAAAGGCAAGCGGAATTTCTTCAAATGCCAAGTACCCGGGAAGGCAAAATGGAAAAGTTAGGTGAAGCTGGTTCATGCCGGTGATAGACTGTGCAAAATCAGCAATGAGGTGAACACATGACTCAACAGGTCGGAGAATTGGATACCAGGCTGTTTCAGGCTGATCCCTGCCGGTTTATTGAAAATGCCATCAAGGAATATATTCGCGCCAGCCCTCTCAACCACCTTACGGCTTTCGATAACCTGCCCATAATCGATGAGCCGATCGTGGCTTTTGCCGACGGGGATGACGCGGTGTTCCGGGACTTGAAAGCCGTCATCGGCGAATTCCATCTGACACCCCGCGAGATCATGGAAAAGTATGTTGAAAGCAAGAGATGGCGGTTCAATCCCACGCGCAAGATCGACAAGATCGGCGTCATTTCCTGGGCCCTGCCGCTTAGCTATGAGGTCCGTCTCCATGAGCGTTCCTCTCCCTATGGCGGTTCTCCGCGCTACAATCACTCCCGGTGGATAGGCGTAAGGCTCTATGAGTGTCTGGAGCAGTATGTTGCCTCGCTGCTGGAGGTGTTGAGGTGCAATGCCGTAGCACCGACGCGGTCGAGGTTTTTCGAGATAAAGGAAATGTCCGGAGGCTGGATGGCTGCTAACTGGTCGGAGAGACACATCGCCTATTCCTGCGGTTTGGGAACCTTCGGTCTCAATGGCCTTATGATTACGCCTCGCGGCTGTGCGGTTTACCTGAGCAGCGTGGTATGCGACAGGGAATTGACTCCAACGCCGCGCTATGCGGGTCCCTTCGCCAACTGCCCGTTTTTCCAGGATGGATCGTGCGGCGCCTGCATCGATCACTGCACCGGTTCGGCAATAAGCAAAGACGGCCGTAACAATATTGCATGCCTGAAGAATTTGCGCGATGAACAGGGAAACAGGGTGGAAAGCCTGGGATTGGCCAGGGAACTGGTCGGCCCCGCACCGGCCTGCGGTCGCTGTTCTACCGGTTTGCCTTGCGAGGACAGGATACCGCCACTGGCTTCCGGGGCGAAGGCCTGATCGGGCAGCTCCGGGCAGCGACTGAAGCACGAAGCTGGTCTCAGAGGCAAAAGACGGGCTATGGATTGCAAACGGAACCGCCGCATTGCGCCATTTTCAGCATCCCTGAAATAAGCGTTGTGCCGCCCGATCCGTATACTCATAATTCCCGGCAAGTCAGTTATCGACGGAGGATGCAACTGTGAAGATATCGAATCTTTTCAATGTCGAGGGATATGGCGTAATCGTTACCGGCGGGGCTAGCGGGATCGGCCTGGGCTATGCCGAGGCTCTCGCCTCGAATGCGGCAAAGGTGACAATCCTGGACATCCACGATCAGCGAGTCGAGAACGAAACCCGGCGGCTTCATGACGCCGGACTTGATGTTCGCGGTAAAGTCGTCGATGTCACCGATCACAAGGCACTGGACGCTGCGGTCGACGAAGCAGCCGGTCTGTATGGACGGCTGGATGTTATGTTCGCGAATGCCGGCATCGATCCCGGGGTCGGCTTTATAGGCGGCTGGGCAGGAACGGAAAGGCCCCGCGTCCCTCAGGGCGCTCTCGAGAATTACACCGACGTGCGATGGAACCGGGTGATCGACGTGAATATGAACGGTATCTTTGCGACGGTTCGGGCGGCCGTGCGCCACATGAAACCCCGGAAATCGGGACGGATTATCATTACGACCTCGCTGGCCGCGACGCGAATCGAACCCGCCATCGGAGCTGCTTATATGGCGGCCAAAGCGGGGATAGCCAATTTCATGCGGAACGCCGCGCTGGAGCTTGCTGCGTACAACATCACGGTCAACGCGATCGCCCCCGGCTATATCATCACAAATATCGGCGACGGCCACGCCCTCAATCCGGTCGAACAGAAGGCTGTGGCCAGGACGATCCCTATGCACCGTGTCGGTTGGCCGTCAGACATGCACGGCCTGGCGCTCTTCCTCGCTTCCCCCTGTTCAGCTTATATAACAGGACAACAGATTATTGTGGATGGGGGGCAGGGCCTGGGCGAGGTGGATTAGGACAAGTGCGGCGGCTCCATGAACCTGCCGGTTCCTAAAACACAATACAATCTGGGATGTGCGCGGCCCGGATGCCGGCTGCCTGCGGGTCAGGCTGCCACGGAAGGACGCAGCCTGTTTCCATGGTACAGCGAGGCTTATGGCGGAAGCGAATAAGCCGGAACATAAAAACCATCCTCTTCGGGAAATCGTTCAGCCCTTCATCGACGTGGTGCACGCGCCCCGCGCTCTGTGGGGCGTGAACGTCTCCTACCTGCTCGAGGGATTCTGCTACTTCGGTGTGCTCGGCTACCTGGCGATGTACTTTAACGAATACGTCGGGCTGTCGGACACTCAGGCCGGGCCGATGGTCGGCGTGCTGACCTGGGGCATTACCCTCTCAATGTTCTTCTTCGGCGGGCGCGCCGACAAATGGGGAGTGCGCAAGGCTCTCATCGTGTCCATGATTCTGATGGTCGCAGGACGCATAGTGCTGGCGGCCGGCCCATCCCTCGGGCTGGCCGGCGCCCTGTGGTCGCCGCTCTTCTACTTCTCGCTCATGGCGCTGCTGTTGGTCATTCTCGGTTACGGCATGTATCAGCCTGCGGCGTACGCGGCGGTCCGGCAGTTCACCGGACCCGAGACGGCGGGCATGGGATATGCCATGCTGTATGCCCTCATGAACCTCGGCGGCTGGCTACCGACATTCTTTACGCCAATCAGAAAGACGATCGGAATCTCCGGCGCCTACTGGGTGTATTCAGGCTTCACAGTGCTCGGTGTTCTCCTGCTTTTCGCAATCCTTTCCAGGAGCACCGTGGAGAAGGCGATTGCCGGCGCGCGCGCCGAGGCCGGCGGGTCTGTTGAGAGGACGGCCGCGGAGGAAGCGAAGTCCGGGGAGCGATTCTCAATCATGGAGTGGCTCAAAAATCACCCTCTTGCCGATCCGAAGTTTGCCTTCTTCATTTTTGCCCTCATTCCGGTGCAGACGCTGTTTGCGCACAACTGGCTGACTATTCCGATGTACGTCGAGAGGGCCTATCGAGGCACATGGATCGGCGACCACTTCGAGGCGGCGACCAATTTCAACCCGATCCTGATATTCGTCCTTGTGCCTGTGGTCGCGGCGATCTCACAGAAGCGGAAGGTGTACAACATGATGATTGCCGGGACAGCGGTCATGGCCGTGCCGACTTTTCTTCTGGCCATCGGCCCGACTTTCTGGGCCTTGCTGGGTTTCCTGGTCCTGTCGACCCTGGGTGAAGCGATGTGGCAGCCGCGCTTCCTGCAGTATGCCGCCGAGATCGCCCCCGAAGGACGGACGGGCGCATATATGGGTGTGGCGCAGTTCCCCTGGTTCCTGACCAAGGTGATCACCAGCCTCTACTCCGGCTGGTTCCTCACCCGCTATTGCCCCAGGGAGGGCCCGATCAACACCGAGACGATGTGGTTCATTTACGGCTGCATCGCCATCCTCTCGACGATTCTACTGATTCTTGCCAAAGGCTGGCTGGGCAAAGATTTCAAAACTGCTTACGGCAAGCCGTAATTACATTGGTAAACCCCGGCTCTGCCGGGGGACTCAAAGAGTTTGACAGCTCCGCATTTTGAAACGCTGAGAAATGCTGATAAAAGCGCTGGCCCCTGCGGGGATCGGAAGCGCCTCATCGGCTTTTGCCCGCGTAAGTCAGCGTTCAAGACCGGCGTAACTCCTCCAATCGCTTTGAGCGGTTCAAATCTTTCAAGCCTCGGGCTTTGCCGGAGGTGCCTGACTCCCCGGCAACATATTCAGCGGAGCGGACAGGCTGATGAACTACCCGAGGATGAATGCAATGCGGTTCCGGTTTGCGATCAGGTAGGGCAGTTTATTGAAAATGGCATATTCGCGGGACGGATTGGCCGTGAATCCCCGGAGCACAGGATCTACCACCACAAAAAAATTGTGGCCTCGCACCGCATCTGAATCGATGGCCCGCTTGCGCACCTTTCCCGAAAGCTGGAGCGGGAGCCGCCCGTTGAAATGGGCGGTGATGTCGATTTCGCTGCCCGCATTTTTTCCGAGAAGTCTCAATCCTTCGTCGCCCGTTACCTCCATTTCGTGAGCAAGAAGGATGTCGTCCAATCGCACCAGCATCCACCCGGCCTGGAGGGTGCCGCCTCCGTCATGCCGGATGAGGGTCGCTTCCTCCATTTCCAGGAAATATTTGCGGGTCATGTTCAGAAAGGTCGAGAGCCTGCGGTCGCCCGTGTTTGCATGGCCCCGGATCAGGTGCGTTTCCGTAAAAAGCAGATCCTTCAGATATCGCATGGAGTCAATCTCGAGGGACATGGTCCGGCCGGGCGATTGCCCGTCATCCCGCCATCCGGCATGCCACGGATGCTATTTCCTATAACTGCCGGATGCGCCGGGCGGCAGGGCTCCGACGGCTAGGCCGGCGTCGTTCCGGCGGCCTCTTCGCCCTGCATCGCCGGCAGGCGACCTATTGTTCCATTTCCTGCGGCCCCCGGTAATTCTTGTCGGTAGCCGTGGCGAAATGAAAAATCGGCCGGTTCACCTTCTTCAAAATCAGCGGACAGTGTTTGATGCCCTTGGGAACGAAGATGACGCAGCTTCTGGTTATCGTGTGCGGCTCGTCTTCCAGCCAGAACTCGATCTCACCGCCAAGGTCTGTGGGATCCTCAGGGTTGGAGCCGAAAAAGGTCACCACTTCCCCGAAATCATGGGAATGCCCCTTGTCCACCACCACCACTTCGCGAGATTGCGGCCAGAACCAGGCGCAGTCCACATAGGGAGCGCCCTCAAATACGCCGCCGTGCAGGCAGTACACGCGGGTACCCAGCGCATCCGGCACCTTGTTTAAATCCGTGACGATGTATTTCCCGTATTTCGTTTCAGCCATTTCGCGAACCCCCGTCAATTGTTCCCTATGTGTTTCTATTGCCTCTCCCAAAACCGAAATTACGGCCCATACGCAATGCTATTTAACAATAACAAGGCCACAAATGCTAGACACTAGTCCGATCATATTGTGCGGGATTCCTGCTGCGGCGGCGAAGGATGCCATTTCGGTTCAGGCTACATACCCCGGGCGCCAGGCGCGGCCTGTGAATGGAGGTCCTTAACCGATGATGTCGCTGCCCGCCGGCAGCGGCGTTGGGCCCTTCTTTTCGCTTTCTGTGACGCTCGGAATCACGAAAAGGGTTTCCTCCTGACGAATAAACATTGTATATATCAGTAAATCATGGAAGGGGATGGATGACTGCCGTAATCCGTGTGCCTGACACCCAGCAAAAACTTGAGATCCTGAGCGCTGACGCTCAATACGACCTGGCCTGCGCTTGCGGCACAAGGGAAAACGAGCACCGGACACGCGGTGCCCAGGAAAAATGGATCTATCCGGTAACGCTGCCCAGCGGGGGCAGCAGCGTCCTATTCAAGACCCTGATCTCCAATGTCTGCTCCAACGACTGCAGATACTGCCCTTTGAGGGCGGACCAGGACTTCCGCCGGTGCACGCTCAGCGAGGAGGAGACCGTTAACACTTTTCTCGACTATTTCAACCGCCGCGAGGTTTTCGGCCTTTTCCTTACCTCGGGCGTCGTCGGAACACCGGACGCAACGATGGAACGGCTAAACCGCATCGCACGGATTCTCCGGTACCGGCGCGATTTCCGCGGCTATATCCATTTAAAGATCATCCCCGGCGCCAGCGCCAATGCGATCGAGGAGGCGGTTTCGCTCTCGACCGCTGTGTCGCTGAACATTGAAACACCCGGGGCAAAACACCTGGCCAGGCTGTCGAGCAGGAAAAATTTCATCGAAGATATTGTCGGACCCATCAAGCTGATCAGCCGCCTAACTGCCCGGGGCAGCAGATACGCGCACGTCAAACAGACCACCCAGTTTGTTGTCGGCGCCGCGGAAGAGACCGATTCAGAAATCGTCAAATATATGTGGGGGCTCTACGATCGTCTGAACCTCAATAGAATATATTTCAGCGCCTACCAGAAAGGCCTCGGCGCCGCCTCCGTCGATCGCGGGCGGCAGATGCAAACCGGCCCGGGGGATGCTTTCATGCGGGAGCATCGCTTGTATCAGGTTGATTTTCTTATGCGCAAGTATGGGTTTAGCGAATCGGATATTTGTTTCGATGAAACCGGCTTTCTCTCTCTCGAAGTCGATCCGAAAGAGCACTGGGCAAAACGGCACCCCGAATATTTCCCCGTCAATATCAACAAAGCTGCCAAAAACCAGCTCTTGAGGGTTCCCGGCCTGGGTGAGATTACCGTAGGCAGGATCCTGGAACAGCGAAAAAACACAAGAATTCGGAGTCTCCGGGAGATCGGGAAGGCCGGAATCCGTCTCATGAAGGCGAACGAATACCTCTGCTACTAAAAACCGTTGAGCCTTTGAGGCTTTGAGTTAATGCATGTCCGTGTAGGAATCAGCCCGGCTTCTGTACTTTACCCTTTTCCGGTTTCCGTTCCCCACACCCAATCCGCCGTATCGTAAAAGTATTCTTCCGGGAAATACAGTTTGCGCTTGGCGCGTTCTATGGAATCGGGCATATATTTCACCCATAGTTTGACCGGTACCTCCTCCAGGTCCGTGCACCAGGGAGAGCGGCACAGAGACAGCATAAATTCCATCAAAAACCGGATATTGGTCGCCAGGTGGCCGTTGTAATCGCGGTGGGATCTTTGCGCCTGGATCCGCTCCTCATGCATGCTTTGTCCGATCTCGGACTCGAGGAACTCCTGGTAGTTTGCGACAATCATTTCGAAGCCTACTTCGTTCTCGCCCTTTTCGATAAAATCCCGGTATTGATGGCTCACTTCGGCTTTGTCGAAACCGCGGTATGCAAGCACGCGCAAATACGCGTCACTCAACGGTTCGGCGAGCAGCCGCTCCTTTGGCAAGGAATAGATGAGCCTAAAATTGGTGGCGTTGTAGTCGCCGGCATGGCGCTCTTCTTCCGTGATTGCAATGCCCGGCATCCGGATGACAAGCTCGCGGAAGCGTTCGTGCTCCGGGGGCTCGACGATAATTTTTACGCCTGCCACATCCGGGATCGACAGCGAGAGCGGATCGGGCCGGAATGCTCCATTCTTGATGCTTTTCAGAATGCGCCTCTCCGCGTGACTGAACTCCTCGGCCATCATCTCGGGAGAGGTAATGAGTTGATCCCTGGATATGCCGAGACTGTGCGCGCGCTCATCGGCCAGGAGATCGGCGTTGGCGCGGATGCGGTCCAGCATGAAGTCGACGATCCTTCGCGATCCCTTCTCGGCGATCCTGCGGAACCGCTTTATGCGGGAAGAGCCGACGAACTCCTGCCTGTCCCCAAATGCTGCGGCATAGAGCACACCATCGATCGGAGTGTCCCGATAGTAATCCTCCGGGAATCGGCCGTATGCGAGCCTCATCTGCTCGATTCGCGCTGTTGTGTACCGGGGATGCGAAATCGCAAAATCTTTGAGCTGCCCCTTGGTGCTTACTGGAAGGCGCACGGGCACAACCCCGTGGAATCTCTCCAGCAGGTCGCGGGCAAACCAGTCGATCCAGAGCCTCGCGATATAACCGTTAAAATTGATGATGCTTTTCAGCCGCATTACGTCGCCTGGCGCAATCCTGCCGATCATCCAACGGGCAATCAATTCAGACAGGGAGGTTCGATGAATGAAACTGTCGATTAGTAGCATAGTAACTCCCGAGCACTATATCCAAAGGGATTCACAGCCTGCCCGATAAACAATACTGCTTTATCACCTGCCGAAGCCGAAACTCAGTGAAAACCGAGCGGGGCTATCCCTTCCTGGGCTGCTCTACGGGCAATCGAGGCAGCCAGAAGGTCAGAAGCAAAACAGCCACGATTGCCATCCCCGAACCGAACAGGAAAGGAGCGCGCGCGCCCAATCCCGGCCAGCCGAAAGCTCCCTGCCACAATATGCCGCCGATGAGGGAAGCCGGAAACGCCATGATTCCGACCGAAGCATTGTAAATTCCATAGGCTGTGCCGCGGCTTTCCGCCGGGGAGAGATCGGCTACATAGGCGCGGGCGGTCCCCTCAACCATCGCATAGTACAGCCCGTAAAGCGCATAAAGGATCCATATGTGCCAGGAGGCAAAAGCCATGGCGAATCCGAGATACACCAGCCCGTAAGTCAACCAGCCGTAAACCAGTACTTTGCTGCGCCCGACCCTGTCCGAATGCAGTCCTGCCGGCGTGGACGCAATAGCATAGACCAAATTGAAAACAAAAATGGCGAGCATCACATGGAATACGCTTAGCCCGCGATCCTGTGCACGAAGGACCAGGAAGGAATCGGATGAGTTGCCGAGAGTGAAGAGCGCCGCCACCACGAAAAATCCTCTGATCCGCGGACTGAGCCGCTTTCCGGGAGCCATTCGCCCCGGAGAGACCGGTTGCGCGGCAGATTTCGCTTTGGGCGCGGCTGGAACATCGCGTGCGAGAAGGATCAGGCTTGCAACACCAAGCGCGGCAGGCAGGATGCTCAGCCAGATTATATGGCGGAAAGTATCGGCCCTCAGGCTGATCGCCGCCGGGCCTGCCGCATAGGCGACGGCAGCGGCAATCGCCAGCCCAACGGTTGCTCCCGCGGTATCTGCGGCGCGGTGCAGGCCGAATCCGAAGCCGCGGTTTTCCATGGGAACGGAATCCGCTACCAGCGCGTCACGCGGGGCGGTTCGAATCCCTTTCCCCAGGCGGTCGGCAAAGCGAAGGACCAGCACCAGCGGCCAGGTGGTGGCCAGCAGGAAGAGCGGCTTAGCAACTGCCGAGATCGAATACCCCAGAACGGTCAATCCTTTGCGTTTGCCCAGCTTGTCGGACAGCCAGCCGGAAAACAGCTTCGTCAGACTGGCTGTGGTTTCCGCAACGCCCTCGATAAGTCCGACCACCGCTGTTTTGGCGCCGAGCACATTGGTCAGAAAGAGAGGGAGCAGATGGACCATCATCTCGGATGATATGTCGGTAAAGAAGGAACCAAGGCTGACCGCCAGAAGGTTTCGTGGAATCCGGGATTTCGGTTCAGAATTAGGTCTGCTTTTCACCTCACGCCTCCCTCCAGCCGGTCGTTTGGCTCCCGAATGCGTTCCCCCAATTGAGCGTACTTCTAACAGATGCGCTCAAAACGCTGACTCACTGATCCCCAAAACAATGGTCGGCGTCCTTTTGTTCGAAATGCCAGGAACAGGCCGCGTCGCAGCCGGATGAATGCAGCCGGGCCTTTTAAAGCCCGGATTCGAAGAACTGGGAGGGATTCTGTTGCGTCATGGACGGCCGGATTCCTGGGCGCCGGTTCGCCGAAACACGGGCGATCCGGATCACTTGTCTTTTTTTGCAAAATAGCCTTTCTTGGTTCGCGCCCTGAGATCCGGCTTATTCATTTTTATCTCCACCTTGCGGAACTTCCCGTCGTGCTTGTTGTTGGTGGAATAGTATCCGATGCTGTACTGGCTCGCCAGCTCCTTCGCAACCTGGGCGAAAGCGTAACTCAGATCCTCCATGCCGTCGAAAACCAGACCGCCGCTGTATTCCGCCAGTTTGGAAAGGTATTGCCGCCCCGCCTGGTGCTCCGGGGTAGTGGAGCCCGGCCCCCCCGATATGGGGGGAAGGGGATTGACAATCACGGGAGGGAATTGAGGCACCGGATAACCCCCGGTGGTTCGGGTCCTTGTGCGGTACTGGTCGTATTCTGTGTTGTAGTAGACACAATAGATGGTCGCCTGAGTTTCTTTTGCCAGCTCGAGGGTCTCCCTCTCATTTGCCTTGCGGCTGCACGTATCCACCCCATCGGTGAAAAGCACCAGGGCTTTTCTTTCTTTGATAGGCTTGAGCACTTCCTCCAGGGCCAGCCAGACGGCTTCGAATTCAACCGTGCACCCGCCCGGCCTGGTCTTTTTGATGCCGTACTCGTTTCTGTCCCGATCGATTGTGAAATCCTGCTGAAGCTTGATATCCTCGGCAAATGAAATCACCGCGACTTCATCGTCGGGATGCAGCTGGTTCACAAAATCGATGGCGGCGTTCTGTATCCTGGCCAACTGCAGTTCGGTGCTTCCGCTGGTGTCCAGCAGGAGAGCGATTTCCAGAGGCTCATCCGTTGCGGCAAATCCCGCAATCTCCTGCCGCATGCCATCCTCAAAGACCTGGAAATCCTGCTGCTGGAGATCGGTGATGCGCTTCCCGTCCCGGGTTGTCACCACGACCGGGAGCGAGACCATCTCAACATTCACGCGTATTGTCTGGTCGTCTTCGGGCTTTTTCCCGGATTTCTTTTCTGCCGGGAGTCCCCATAGAAGGGAAAGACCGAGGAAGAACGCGACGGGAAGCTTGATATTCATGGAAATTGATCTGCTCCGTTCCATATTCATAGCATAAGATGCAGCCGCCCCTCGAGGGGATCATCCTGTTTTGGGGATTCTGCCCTTCCTGATAAACTATTTTATAGGCAGCGAGAGGCTTTGCGCCTCGAAATCTTGGTGTTAAGATAGGCTTAATCCGGAAAAAATCAAGGGAGGGTCAATAATGAGAAAATCGAGTCGATTTTTTGTTGGTTGCGGCCTGCTGGTTCTGCTTGTCTGTTACGGCTGCGGCTATCAAAATCCTGAAGCAGAAATCAAGGCAGCCCAGACGGCAATGGATCAGGCCAACAGTGTTCATGCAGAAGACCTCGCGCCCTCAAATTATAAGGAAGCGATGCTAACCTGGGAGCAGGCACAATCGGCGGTTGCGGAAAAAAAGCCTGCAAAAACCCTCTATCTCAGGGCCAAATCCAGATTTGAGAAGGCAGCCACTATTGCCAGGGCAAATGGTGAAGGTATTGCCAAGGAAATCGCCGAAATGCAGTTAACGATCGGCGAGCGATTCGCCAAAGTCAAGACTGCCATGGATAGCGGCAGAGTGGTTCCCAGGGTGGTAAAACAGATCGCGCCTATCGCTGCCGAAGTGGAAGAGGGAAGCATTTCCATTGATAGGCTGATGAACGAAGGGGACCTGATAAAAGCCAGGGCTTTGGCAAAGGAAGTCCAGAAAAAGGTTTACAACGCCGAGCTGATCCTGGCCGGGAAAAAGCCGGTCTCCTAGGCTGCATTTCCCAAAAGGTTTCTCCGAAGCACTGCGCAGGGTGGGCATCGATAAGAGTTGCACGACAGGCGGAACGGGTCTCCGGATTCGGCTGATGCAGGCGCGTGGTATTGCCCGGCCGGAGCAGGCGACCTGTGCCCCCCAGCATGTCGCTCGGGGCCGCATTTTGCATATGAGATATATTTTCGCCCGATGCAGTCAGGATGCACCGAGGTTAGCCTGACGGGGCGGTGAGCTGCAGCACAAAAGCATTTCCAACTGGATCAGCCTGACGTTCCGCCTGCAACGCATATTGTCTTCTGAGACGGCAGGTGAAGGGCAGCCGTCGCGATGGCGCTGCAATGCGTTAGAGAGGCGTGATTTCGGCAATTTCCCTTGAGCCGCAATAAGGCCGATGATAGCATTTTAAATTCAATTCCCACCCAGTCTTCGGATAGGTGCCGCTATGACTAAAGAACAGGAAGAACAGAGTTTTACGATAACCGATAAAAGGGGGTTCCGCGAAGATGGCGAAGCGCGGGCTCCGGAAGACAGCCAAAAACCACAGGAAAAACCAATCACAGAGCCGTCTTCCAAAGAAGAAGCAAAATCTGCGCAGCAGGATATCCCCCCCAGGCCTGCCATAGACTTTCCTTCCTATCTGCTTTCTTACTATACGCAGGGCCTTGTGCTGATGGGCGAAATACCAAATCCCTATACCAATAAGAAGGAAGAGGACATCGAGGCGGCCCGACATACGATCGATATCCTGAACATGCTCGAGGAGAAGACCAAAGGCAATCTGAGCAACGACGAGCGGCAACTGCTTGAGAATGTTCTCTACGAGCTCCGGATGAAGTACATGGCGAAGACCAACCGGATCAAGATCTAGCAGGGAATATGACAGTTATCTACCGCCTGGAGGAGCTGATTCCGGAATATCCGGCGCCTGTTGTCACCATTGGAAATTTCGACGGAGTTCACCTCGGCCATCAGGGCCTGATGCGGGACCTGATGGCCCGTGCGGCCAGGATAAACGGCACTCCGGTTGTGATGACTTTTCACCCCCATCCGCTCCAGGTTCTGGCGCCAAACAATGCACCGCTGCAGATCCAGACACTCAATCAGAAAATTGCAACCATTGAAACCCTGGGAATCCCGCTGGTTGTCATCATTCCCTTTGACCTGACGCTTGCGCAGATGAGTGCGCGCGGTTTTGCGCTGCAGGTCCTATGGGAGAAGCTTCGCCCGAAAGAGATTTATGTCGGGCCCAATTTCGCATTCGGAAACCGCAGGCAGGGAAGCTTCAATCTGCTCAAGGAAATCGGCGAAGAAAAAGGCTTTTTGGCCGCAAAAATCCACCAGGTGCAATTCCGGGACAGCCGCGTCTCGAGCACCGGGATACGCCAGGCTTTGATCTCCGGACAGGTCGGGCTGGCGCGGCGTCTGCTGGGACGTCCCTTTGCGCTGGAGGGTGAAATCATCCATGGAATAGGCCTCGGCTCCCGGCTTCGAGTCCCCACGGCAAACCTCCGGTCGCCCAATGAGCTGATTCCGCGCCGGGGTGTTTATGTCACGATGCTCAACCTGGAAGGCCGCAGATACAAGGGCGTAACAAATATCGGATTTCGTCCCACCGTCGATACGGACGAAGGAGCAACTCTCAGCATCGAAACGCACGTACTTGATTTCGAGCAGGATATTTACGATAAGCAGGTTTCCCTGGATTTTCTTGTGCGCCTGCGCGATGAAAGACGGTTTTCCGGGAGGCAGGCTCTGATCGAGCAGATCCGGAAGGATATCGCCAATGCCCGGCGCTATTTTACCTGGCTGAAAATCGCAGTTCCCAGCCGGTCCTGGGATTGATGCGAGGGCGAATCTCTATAGATTGGGACGGTCAGAACTTTGTTGGGATACCTATGAAGCTTGAAAGTGCCAGGAATGGCGAACGCTGACCTTCAGGATGAAAATCAGAGTGTGTCAGCGGCTGAAGCCGGTGGAGCCGATCCGGGCGCTTTGAACCGTGTATGACCAAAACTCCGGTTTTGCCGGTTTTTTGATTAGGCGTGTTTGTCGGAGACTCAACCGTGTCCATAACCCGAGCCGAAGTTCTTAAAATAGCCGATCTGGCAAAGCTTCATTTCAGTGAAGAGGAGCTTGACGCCTTCACCGTCCAGTTTCAGCGCATCCTGGATTATATTGAGCAGCTCAAAGAAGCGGACGTCGAGGAAGTGGAGCCCACGAGCCATGTTTCCCTGACAGCCGATTTCGAGCGGCATATCTTCAGGGAAGATGAAATCAAACCGTCCCTGCCTGTCGAGGAAAGCCTCGCGAACGCGCCGGATGCGGGTTCCGGTCATTTCAGGGTCCCCAAGGTAATCTGATTGATAAATAGAGAATGATACAAAGATATATCTGTCGAAACGGGAAGCCGGAAGACGGCATTTCTGATGCTGCCTTTTTTGTCAGGAACTAGAGATGGATATTAGAGATGCTTCGGTTATCAGCGGTGCGATCCGTTCGGGCCAGGTTACGGCAAGGGAAGTGGCTGCCGCCGCCTTGCAGCGCATAGAAACACTCGATGCAAAACTGGGAGCTTTCCTGACCGTCGAACCGGAAAGGATTCTGGCGCGCGCCGATGAAATCGACCGCACGATAAGGGAGCGTGACTATCCGCTTGCCGGCGTTCCCGTTGCCGTCAAGGACAATATCTGCACGCGAAACCTGCGGACTACCTGCGGCTCCCGAATCCTGCGGAATTATCTTCCGCCCTACAACGCTACCGCTGTCGAGCGCCTGGAGCTTGCCGGTGCCCTAATCATCGGCAAGGCCAACTGTGACGAATTCGCCATGGGTTCTTCCACCGAAAACTCCGCCTTCCATGTGACGCGGAATCCCTATGATCCGGAGCGCGTTTCCGGTGGCAGCAGCGGTGGCAGCGCAGTGGCGGTGGCCGCCGGGATGGCGACCCTGGCGCTGGGGTCGGAAACCGGCGGATCCGTCCGGCAACCGGCTTCTTTCTGCAATGTTTTGGGGCTGAAACCTACCTATGGCCGCATATCCCGCTATGGCCTGGTTGCCTTTGCGTCGTCCCTGGACTGCGTTGCTCCCATCGGGAATAATCCTAAGGATGTTGCCCTTCTCTTGGGTGTTCTTGCGGGCCGGGATGCTCGCGATTCCACGTCGTCACCCGTGCCGGTGCCGGACTATGCCGCGGAGCTGAACAAGCCGGTACGAGGCCTGAGACTGGGAATACCCCGGGAGTTTTTCGGAGAGGGTCTGGATCCCGAAGTAAAATTGGCTATCGAAGCAGCTATCCGCAATGCACATTCGCTCGGCTGCGAGCTGATGGACGTTTCTCTTCCCAATACCCGCTATGCCATCGCAGACTACTACATTATCGCTCCCGCAGAGGCCAGCTCCAACCTTGCCCGCTATGACGGCGTTCGGTACGGGGAACGCGTCTCCGCTCCGAAGGACCTGTCGGACATGTACAAGCGTACCCGAAGCGACGGATTCGGCGCGGAGGTAAAGCGGCGGATAATGATCGGGACCTATGCTCTTTCGTCAGGCTACTATGAAGCCTATTATGGCCGGGCCATGAAGGTGCGGACCCTGATCAAGCGCGATTACGACCGGGCGTTCGAGAAAGTCGACGCATTGATCAGTCCGGTCAGCCCGACAGCCGCCTTTAGGATCGGTGAAAAGATTTCGGATCCATTGTCCATGTACCTTTCGGATATATATACCGTCACGGCGAACCTCGCCGGAATTCCGGCGCTTTCGCTTCCCTGCGGATTCACCAGTGCCGGCCTGCCTGTAGGTCTTCAGGTCCTCGCGAACCAGTTCCAGGAGTCGGTGCTGCTTCGGTTTGCCGAAGCGTACGCTCAATCCTTTCCTTTTGCCGCCCCGCCGCTTCAGGTTTAGTTCCGATCCTCTCGATTTTTTCTTGCTCAAAACCGCATCCGGTCATTAGATGGACATGGTGGCCGCAAATTTCAGATCCTCCAGCCTTGCCGTATTGCTGATTTTCGCGCTTCAGTCCCTGGCTGATGTCGCCCGTCAGGAAGCTGAGCGGAGGAGGCGGATGGATGAGCAGGGAATCGAAACAAAAATCATCGAGGGTGATCCGGAGCTTCTGGCCCCAAACGGAAACCTGACCGTATTTGCGCCTGATCACTCGGCGCCCCAAAAATCGATCAAAGAGTCGGCTTCCGGCAAAGGTCAACCGTCGGTTCGCGGTTACCGTACCGCGCTTCAGAAGCTGGACCGTTCGATACAGAAAGACGAGGAACGCCTCAAGGCGCGCAGGGCACGCCTTCAGGCTGAAAAATGGGCCCCTCCGAAAGTCGGACCGATTTCCAGAGCCGCAGGAAACGCGGACTCGCTCCGCCGGTTGCAGGAAGAAATCGAGGATCTGGAGCTCAGGCTGAAGCAGCAGCGTAAGGAAAGATCCGAAGTCTACGACCAAGGCCGCAAAGCCGGATTTCTTCCGGGGGAACTTGACGGGAAAGGCCTTATTCCATAATTACGAATTACGAATTACGAATGACGAATTTCGAATTACGAATATAAAAAGCCGGTTTTTCGGTTTTCACGGATATATTTGGCAGGAATTGCTGACGAATAGATGCAACGTATGTGGACTCTCGGAATGCATGTTTTCATTCGTCAGTCGTCATTCGTAATTCGTCATTCAATTTGTTATAGGCTTCTTTGCGCGAGATGCCTCTTTGTCTGGCTACGGATTTGAGGGCTTCATTTCTCGGGAGCCCGCTCTTCCTCATTTCCTCTTCCAGATGCTGTTTGATGGAGTCGGGCCAGATGGCGGAAACCTGAACCGTCTGTCCCTGCTCAATCACAATCGTGAATTCGCCCTGGATCCTGGGGCGCGCTTGAAAGATTTGGAGAAGTTCCGGCAGGGTGCCGTGGAGAAGCTCTTCGTGCATCTTGGTTAATTCGCGGGCGATGCATGCCCGGCGGGCGCCCAGGATGGCTGCCATGTCTTCGAGGGATGCTAGTATACGGTGCGGGGCTTCGTAAAATATCAGAGTTGCGGGGATCTCGGAAAGCTCCTGGAGCCTGCGTTTTCTCTGCGAGCTTCTCGCAGGAAGAAAGCCGGCGAAGAAAAATGCGTCGGTGGGCAGGCCCGAGCCGGTGAGGGCTGCGATAGCGGCAGATGGCCCGGGAACCGGCACGACCGGAATGCCTTCTCTACGGCAGGAAGCCACCAGCTCGTATCCCGGATCGGAAATCAACGGCGTGCCGGAATCACTTACCAGAACGATGTTTTTGCCGGCGCGAAGCATTTGTATCAGCTGCGGCGCGCGGCTGGCTTCATTGAACTGGTGATAGCTCTCCCTCGGGGTATCGATGGCGTATCGATTCAGGAGCCTGGCGGTGTACCGCGTGTCTTCGCAGGCGATCAGATCCACTTCTTTCAATATGCGAAGCGCTCGCAAAGTGATGTCTTCGAGGTTCCCGATCGGTGTTGCTACAAGAAAGAGTGTCCCCATATCCTTACGAATGACGAATTACGAATTGAAAAAACAACCCAGAAACCAGCAGCTTTGGCTAAATTGGTATAAAGGTTACTCGACACTTTTACGAATCATGAATTGAGGCGGCGAATGTTTAATTACATTAGTAAATCCCCGGCTCTGCCGGGGGACTCAAAGAGTTTGACAGCTCCGTGTTTTGAAACGCTGAGAAACGCTGATAAAAGCGCTGACAAACGCCGATTTGTTCGGCGAAGGTCGGCGAGCAAAAGCCGATGAGGCGCTTCCGATGAAGTTTTCTGCGGCGGCACTGTGGCAAACGCCCGGTTTCTCATACCCTTCATCTCCTTGCCTCACGGCGCTTGCCACAGTGCCGCCGCAGAAAACTGTCCAGCGCGGAGCGCTGGCCCCTGCGGGGATCGGAAGCGCCTCATCGGCTTTTGCCCGCGTAAGTCAGCGTTCAAGACCGGCGTAACTAGTCCAACCGCTTTGAGCGGTTCAAATCTTTCAAGCCTCCGGCTTTGCCGGAGGTACCTGACTCGTCATTCGTCATTTTGTTTCCATGGCGTGCAGCATTTCGCGGACGGCGCGGTCCAGGCCGACCAGAACAGCGCGCGCGATGATGTTATGCCCGATATTAAGCTCTTCGATTTCCGGGATGCTCGAGATAAATCCCACGTTGCGGTAAGTCAGACCGTGACCTGCAAGGACCTTCAGCCCTTTTTTACGGGCCAGCCCGGCCGCCTGAACTATCTTTGTCAGCTCTCTCTTGAATTCGGTCCCGGCCAGATCGGGGCTCTTGGGGGAGGCTTCCGAATATGCGCGCGTGTTCAGCTCGATCATTGAAATCCCGGTATCCGCAGAGGCGTCAATTTGCTCGGGATCCGGATCGATGAATAGGCTGACCTGTATTCCGCCCTTTGCAAGATTTCGGACGGCGGCAGCGATAGGCTTGACGGAACCGGCGATGCTCAATCCGCCTTGAGTGGTGACCTCGCTCTCTTTTTCCGGGACCAATGTCACCTGGTCCGGGCGAAGCTGGAGGGCTATCTGAAGCATTTCGGGAGTTGCCGCCATTTCAAGATTCAAACGGGTTGTCACCGTCTCGCGTAACCGGCGCACATCGCTGTCCTGAATATGCCGGCGGTCTTTGCGCAAGTGGACCGTAATGCCGTCGGCTCCTGCCAGTTCGGCCACAATGGCCGCGGCCACGGGATCTGGTTCCAGGGCCTGCCGGGCCTGGCGGATGGTAGCGATGTGATCGATGTTGACTCCCAGCTTAGTCATGTCATCCCCCTTTCGAATTACGAATGACGAATTGCGAATGACGAATTTGGTCTATGCCGGTGGAAGCGGCCTCTGCATCATGGACAATCATCAGATGGATAATGCCCGACATGCACTTGTCTGATCATACCCGATAATGTTTGTCTAAATTCGTCATCCGTAATTCGTCATTCGTAAATAAGTAATCAGGCGTTCTATGCGTTCCAGGGTGCGCTTGCGGCCCAGCGCCCGCATGACCTCGAACAGGCCCGGCGCAACTCCCTGGCCGGTCAGGCCTACGCGCAGCGCGTTGATGAGAAGCCCCGCTTTTACGCCCTCCTTTTGGGCCAGGCCGCGCAGGATGTCTTCCGTGGACTGGAGTGTGAAAGCGTTGTCCAGGCGATATTGATCGAGCAGCGCCGGTACCAGGTCCTTGAGTTTAGGATCCGCCAGAAATCTATCGGCGGCAGTCTGGTCATAGACGTAATCATCCGTAAAAAAGTACTTGAAGATACCGCTGTAATCGCTCAACTTGTGCGCCCTGTTCCTCAGCAGTTCCAGAGCGGCATCCATCGAATCTGCGGGAGAGACCGCAGAAGTCTCGTCGCCCAGGATTCGGGCAGTTTTCAGCTCATCGAGGACCATTTCACGGAGTCTTTCGAGGGACACATTGCGCAGGTATTGGCTGTTGAGCCAATCCAGTTTCTCCAGCCCGAAAACGGCGTTGGCTTTGCCCACCCCTTCCAGCGTGAACAGTTCCGCCAGTTCCCGGCGCGAAAGCAGCTCGCGGTCGTCGCCGGGCGACCATCCCAGCAATGCTAGGAAATTGAAAAACGCGTCGGGGATATAGCCCATTTCCGCGTAGGACATTACCGAAGTCGCTCCGTGGCGCTTGGAAAGCCTCTGTTTGTCCGGGCCGAGAATCAGCGGAAGGTGGGCAAACGCGGGCAGAGGCTCGCCGGACGCGCGATAGATCAGAACCTGCTTGGGTGTGTTGGAGATGTGGTCTGCGCCGCGGATGACGTGAGTGATTTCCATGTCCAGATCATCCACGACCACACCCAGGTGGTAGGTGGGGATACCATCGGAGCGAAGTAGAACGAAGTCTTCCAGAATTTTGTTATCGACCTCTATATCGCCGAAAACCTGATCGTGAAAGGATGTCCTGCCCGGCGGAATCCTGAAGCGCAGGGCATACGGTTCGCCGGACGCGGCGCGCCGTTCCGATTCTTCGCGGGTCAGCCCGGCGCAATCGTGACTGGGCGATTGGACCAGGTTTGCCTCCCGGTTTTCGTTTTTGTCGGCGGCGTTTTCCTCCGCAGGGCAAAAGCAGCGATAGGCGCTTCCGGTTTCCAATAGCCGGGCCGCGAAATCGCGGTAGCGGTCCAGCGTTTGGGATTGGAAGTAGGGGCCCTCGTCCCAGGTCAGGCCAAGCCATCGCATGCCTTTCAGGATGCCCTCGACCATTTCCTCCGAAGACCGGGCGAAATCGGTATCCTCGATGCGCAATATGAACTTGCCGCCGTGATGGCGCGCAAAAAGCCAGTTGAACAGTGCCGTGCGGGCGCCACCCACGTGCAGGTAGCCTGTAGGGCTTGGGGCAAAGCGGACGCGAACCTGCGGATCCATGACAGTATTAATTCCTCGCCAAAAAACCAAGCTTATCATTAAGCTGCAAAGTGACCAAGCTGCGATAGGAAAATCCGGGAAGTCGCCTGCCGCAACTGTCGTATCTTAAAACGGCCCAGCCAGGCGAACTCGATTTTCTTCGGAACCGGTTATTCCAGAATAAAATGGACAGCGGCTTCGGGCTCCTGATTTCCGGCTTTGTGCATGCGGTATGAGTTGTTGGTGGATTTTAAGGTGCAAATTAGTTACTATGGGCTCTCATTTTTGCGGCCTGCCGTCCCAATGCCCACGGAGAGGTGCTGGAGTGGCCGAACAGGGCTGCCTGCTAAGCAGTTACACTGGCAAAACCGGTGTCGGGGGTTCGAATCCCCCCCTCTCCGCCAGCCTTCGCTAAAGCTTCGGCTGGCAAGCCGGAGCTTTAGCGAAGGCTGTCCGCCGTAGCCGAGCGAAGCGAAGGCGAAGGCGGACTGTAACTCCCTCCAACCTCGGTTATTCAAAACTTCCTGCCATCAGCTACCATATCGAGGAAATGTTGACTCATTTCCCCTCTGCTTCGTTAAATATGGAGATGAGAAGAAAATGAAATTCGTCTACCTTCTTCAGAGCATCTGCAGTATTGGAAAGCGATACGGAACACTACATCAATTAATAAATTCTGCTGGTTGGCCTAAGGCGAAGCCCGGCCTATTTCTGTTTCCTTTCCGACTCTTTCACGCATAAAGTGATTTTTGCCTGATTTGCAAATTGAGTTTCTGGAGTTTTTTTCAGTTTACATATCACTTTTTCAAGAAAATCTTTTAGAAACCGCCCAAACAGCATTTTGTTAGTAAAACGTTATCGCTTGTTGCGCGGCTTCTGAAGGATCCCTTTTCCTTATCAAAGCCTCGGACGACAAAAGGCAAAAAACGCGCTTGAACGACCTATAAGCTGCAATACGAGCATTTGGTCTCTTGACCGGATTGCGTGAGGAGAGGATATCGAAGGGACCTCGGGATTTTCTCGACGAGCCCTTTGGCTGGGAGTTTCCCGAAGAAGTGAGCCGGCTATTGAAGCCTATGCACGAGCCATCCTGGATCCCTGCCTTCCAGCTTCACCATCCCTGCTTCTTAGCGGGATATCAAGAGCGAAGCCTTGCCTGGTTTGATCCGGTGGGATTTCTATGCAGCAGCCATTTTGGCTATCTTCCCTCAAATCGTGGCTCCCGCTTCTCCATGAATGCCCTGGCGCCTTCTTTGGCATCTTGGGTCTTCTGCAAATTGATCATCACCTGCTGGGCATACTCGTAACCCCCCATACCCATGTTCACCGCCTGTTTGACCGCCTTGATCGACAGGGGAGGCATTTTCTTGATCTCTTCGGCCAGAGCGAGAGTCTCCTCCATTAGCTTTTCGGGAGCGACCACTTTGGCCAGGAACCCCCAGTCAAAGGCCTCCCGGGCGCTGAGGAACTTACGTGTCATTAAGACTTCTTTAGCCCGAAAACGTCCGACTTCCACCGGAAGCCTAATGATCCCATACGGTCAGAGGATTCCCAAACCTGTGGCAGGCCAGCCAAACCGCGCTCTTTCCGAAGCCACATTCAAATCAAAGGCCAATACCCATTGCGCGCCGTCTCCCGCTGCCACTCCATTGATGGCCCCGATGATCGGTTTTTCAAACCCGAAAATGCGTTTGGGCATCAGGAGCAGGTCTCCGCTGCGCCCGCTTTCGAGTTGAGGATCCTTCCCGACCCCTTCGAATTCACTGATATCGGCCCCCGCACAGAATCCGCGACCGCTTCCAGTGAAAACCAGCACACGCACCCCATCGTCCGATTCCACCTCGTCCAGCAGACCGAGAACTTCGGATCTCATTTGCTTATTGACAGCGTTGAGCTTATCGGGGCGATTTAAGGTGATGACGGCAATGCCATCGATTTTTTCCATAAGAACTGTTTCGTATCTCATAATCATGATCCTTTCCTAACGAACAGGCAATTTCTTGTCCATCTGTAAAAGCCGGGCCAGCGTGATTGTTTTTTGTGCATCCAAACCTGTCTTGGGCAGGTTACATCATGAATATCAAATCGTTAAAACCGCTGCATGAAGCTTCAGGGGTCGGCAATTGGCACCTGCAGTATTTTTTGCGGAGCACATGGAACGGCTCCTTACTTCACTTCCGCGGCATTCTTCTGCAGCTCGGTTAATAGTGGAATGGATTGGCCTTAGCGAGCTCAGCCGTGTGGCTCATTTGCTATGTTCCATCCCCCAGGCTTCGAACCTCTTTTTATATAAATCTGGCTGTGGAATATCTGCTTCCGATTTCAGCATCTTTACTGCTATCGGGGAGCTACGCAGAAGGAGCAGGCTTTCCATTTCATCGCCATAATTATTTAACTGCTTCAAAGCAGGCACACGATTCCCTTCAAGCTTGCAGATTACCGTAGGCGTTCCAGCACTGGTCGCTACCCGGCTGCATGCTCCCAAAATTGCCGACCCAAGCCCTAATCCCAAGGTATTTCGTCTGGTGAACGATTCTCTCATGGCTGAATCCTTGCTTTCTTATCCATTTACACCATCTATCTCCTATGGTTATTTCAGATCCCTCTTATATTATTTGCATAATTTTTGTAACAGAAAATCCTCTTGTTCAAAATAGATTTAACGATCACAGGGCCTATTAAGAAATAATAGTATGAAAATGTGCAGCAATCGTGTGTCGCCACCCCGATTTAATGCTATCGCTACGGCCGCAGAGAGAGAAGCAGTCGGTCAACCTGGGTGCAAAAGCAATTGCCTATCATTTCATTTCGACTGGACCGAAGAACCAGGAAGGAATTGGGTGGATCCGGAAGGCCGTGACAAAGCACGGCAGGTATTCAAAGTTGCCCTCGAGGAGCGACGTTATCTCCAGAAATTGCTGCAGGACTGCTGTCGGGTGATTGCGGCACTCAAAAATGTGGACTGACACCTGCTAATTGTTGACTGTAGCTTGAGTTTGCGATAAGAATATTGCATTACACATACAGTAACCAGAACAAGCAGCGACTCCATATTGCCCCAGTTCCTTTCCCATGTTCCGCTTTCCGCGCCATTAGGCAAACCAAGCGCGGCTATTGCTTAAGGAGGCTAGCCAAGCCTCGATCCAAGAAAGCAGCGGCACCGCCAGAAGATCAATTGCCGGTCACTAGGCCGACAAACCGCGGGCCGGCCTAGCACTTTCGCTTAGGAAAGGAGAACTAAGATGGGAAGGATTGTGAGGTGCCTGATGTTGAGCTTGCTTTTTGTAGTCGTCACGTCGCTGTTCACCTTGTCGCAAACCGCTGATCCCTTTTTCGGGACATGGAAGGCAAACCCGGCCAAGTCGAAGTTCGATCCCGGTCCGGCGCCGAGGAGTTCTACGTGGACATTCGAAGATCGGGGAGGCGGAGTGATACTTCGGACTAGCGAGGGGATTGACGCCCAGGGGAATCGGACGTTCGAGCAAGATGCGTTCAAGCGTGACGGAAAAGATTACCCACATTTTGTGCTGGGAGCAAAAGTACCACAATCGCTTTCGGTGAGGCTTGTCAATGCATACACGGAAGAGGTGATTCTGAAGGCAGATGGGAAGGCGACCGCTATTTCATATACCGCAACGATTTCCAAAGACGGAAAGACCATGACGTTCACAAGCAAAGGTACGAACGCTCAAGGTCAACGGATCAACAACGTCGTGGTATTTGAACGCCAATAACCGGATCGGCGGGATGCGCTTTTCTGCGACCATTTATCTGCCAAGGGGGCCAATAGAATCTCAAAGTAGCTCGGCCTGCCATCCTGGGCTATCGCCTCTTCACCTTGCGGCATTGGATATGGGCAAGCAAGTTATTTCTCACTCAGGGACTTTTCGGACCGGAAGATGGAAGTGTGCCCCAATAGCTGGTTCCTGGGATGCCTAACTTTTTTGATCATATCAAGGCATCGACATTTTGCTTGCAACCCCCACATCGCGGGCCGATCATTAGCCTATCCTCATTCGTTGCCTGCCTTGGATGGGGAGCGGACGCCCGCTCCCTAGCGTCCGGTTTTTCGCTTAGATCACTTGGGCTTAAGGCGTCCTCGAACACTCATTTCGAGCGCTTGAGAGGGAGGTGGGAGCATGATCGGGAAAACACTCGCCCATTACGAAGTCACCGACCGGTTGGGCAAGGGGGGCATGGGGGAAGTCTTCTTAAGGCGAATCTCCTATTTCTGTTTCCTTCCCGACTCTTTCACGCATAAAATGATTTTTGCCTGATATGCAAATTGAGTTTCTGGAGTTTTATTCAGTTTACATATCACTCTTTATCAGAGGCCCGGACGACAAAAGGCAAAAAACGCGCTTGAACGACCCATAAGCTCCTGAGCGGTGATACCAGTGATACCATTTCTCGTGGAAATAGAGGCTTTAGGAGAAACTGCGGAAACTCCTGGAAACTATGGGAAAACGGCGCAACTAATTGCGAACAATGAATATTATCGATAAGTCGATGCCCACCAACAGATTCGCCCAATCGGCTCCAGCCGAATCTCCCCCCTCTCCGCCACTTCTTTTAAATCCTTCGAACGGTTTCCGCAACACAGCCAAGGATCCAATGATAGCCGTTAAGTAATTGAATCTATGGCGTTATGGGTTTATGGCGACCCGCACCTCGGCCTTCCATTCTGATAACCCAACCTTTCCTGTCTATTTTCTTAAGGGAGCAATTGTATAGATCAATATTGAAATTTCATTTCAAAATACTATATTTAAATTTGTGACCAGTGTGGATTTTGGAAAAACGGAAGGGAATATGAATCGATGAGGAGAGGAGGCCTAAAATGAGAATGAAAGTTCTCGTGTCGCTTTGCCTTGTGACATTGTTGTCGGCATCTGCCGCCTTCGCGCAAAAGAGAATACGGGCAGACGTACCGTTTGCCTTTACCGTTTCCGGCAAACAGCTGCCGGCCGGGGAATACCGTTTCATCAGGTCAAACGATGGCAGAAGCATTGCAGTGGTCGGCATGAATAAAATGTCGGCAATAGCGATGGCACAGATCAGCTCCGCTGCGAGTTCGCAAACACGGCTGAAAGATGCCACTGTTGGATTCCGCAAGGTCGGAGATCAATATTACCTGTCAAAAATGATGATTCCAGGTATGGCGGAGATTGAAGTCCAGATCGCCGGCAGAGTTCATGAACATCAGGGCATGGATATGCCTGTCTATTAGGAGGACCAGGCGCAACCAGCCCCGGCTTTTCAGGAAGACAATTGGGAACCGATTGTTCGCGATCTTCCGGCGGTGTTGTACGTCAAATGCAGGTACTCCCGTGGCAGTGGTGGATTGTCGCTGAAACCGCAGGGGGATACGTCCAGCTTTCGACGAACTGATCCGCCAGGCGGCACAGGGAGAGGTTTTTTATAACGACGACACGAGCATGAAGGTCCTGGCGCTGGCGGCGGCGCACCGCGCGCAGCTGAGCCCCGATGAGCGGACGGGACTGTTCGCTTCGGGAATCGTACCCACGCGCCGGGGCTGGCAGGTCGTTACCCAGGTGAAATTCATCGACTCGGGCTCTTCCCAGCGCGCATGCCGGGAAAAACTTCTCACCGAGGCGCGCAGCCGTGAGATTGATGTCGTCCTGGTATGGTGGCTGGATCGCCGAGGCCAGGCGCCTCGAGCCGTTGGCAATGTCGGGATGATATTTTCTTCTCGGACAGGCTCCCAGGATGCCCAAAAATCTTCCGCGCAATCAGATCTGAGAGGTTTACCAGTTTTCCCACTTGCCCCACTGAGCTCGCAATCTGCGGCGCACGAGGCCGTCGTAAGACGGTGCAAAAGTCAAAATCCTGGATGGGGAGAGCCTTCTGCCCAGGACTTCGTTCTCCAGCTTGGCCTGGATTATATGCTTTCGGATGGCTTCAAGGTAAATCTCGCGCAAAGGCATGAGGGCCCAAAACAATTCCTCGGCTTCCCTATGCGGTTCCGAGCCAAAGTCACTTTCGTCCAGCTCGGGGATAGGATATCCCGTGGCCATGCCCAGATGAATCGGCCTTCCTGTCAAGGTCCTGGCAATATAGGTTTGTTTAAGCGTCTCTTTGGTTTCGTTGATCGTATCAGCCGGATACCGGGTCGGACGCGTCGGAACCGGTAGATGACGATTGATTTGATAAAAAACCCTCCCGACATTTTCTAATCCATATGCCCAAAGGAGGTATGGGATTAGGATCCCGCTGTGCAAGAGAGTTTTCTTTTTTTCCACCAACGGATCCTGCCCGCCCATATGCAGCATTGTTGCGTCGCTGAAAGCATCCTGATAGAGCAGTTTGTCCAGTCCATACATATAGCAGTTAAGTATTTCCTCTATTTTGCGCAGATCGAGGAAGCGCACCGGGAAGAGATGGGAGCCGTCCACTTCCTTTCCATTGCACAACTTGAAACCGTTTTTTGCAAGCTCTTCAGCGGAAACAGTTAATAGGATGTCCTCCAGTTCCTCAGTGTAGCCGTCCACGGTAAAGAGCAGGTCCACATCGTTGCCTTCATAGGGATGGCCGTGCGAGTAACTGCCCCTGAGCCCGATCGCTACCAACTGTTCGGGCTTCCGGTCCTTCACGATCTGGCCAATGTTGCGGATGGTCTCCCACAGCCGTCTGAACACTTCACGGTAGCTGCTATTGGGATCGAGAACTGGATATTCATAGAGCTCGAAGGATCTCATGAACTCCTCGACCGAAACCCTGGATGCATTTTGCTTTTGGCTTGTGCCCTCGTTTAAAGCTGTATTCATAGGTACCTCATATGGCAAAAATCCGGCCTTGACATCATAGCGCGGGCTCGGGACTCCGGATCACGGGGGTTCGGTCAGGGGAATCGGTCAGGTGAAATTCCTTTTCCGGTTCCGCCTCCCGTTCGAACAGCCCCTGCGCTTTCACGCAGACGACGGCGGTATTGTTCACGACGGATTCCACGGAGCACGATCGTTGCAGAACGCCGACCGGTTTCCGCAAGCCCAGCAGGATGGGGCCGACAATGGTAGCGGAACCGATTCGCCCCATGAGTTTGTAGGCGATATTGGCTGAGCCGAGATCGGGGAAAATCAGCGTATTCGCCTCGCGCGTCAGCCGGCAAAAAGGATAAAGTTCCCGGATCTGATCCGCATCTAGCGCCACGTCCGCCTGAATCTCGCCGTCTGCTTCAAGATCCGGCCGGCGCTTCTTCACGATATCGGCTGCCCTGGCCACCCTTGCGGCAAGCGGATGCTTCGAGGATCCAAAATTTGAAAAGCTGAGAAGCGCGATTCTGGGGATGACGCCCAATCTGCGAACTGCGTCCGCGGTCACGATCGCGATCTCAGCGATGTCTTCAGCGTCTGGAGTGATGTTGATAGTTGTGTCCGCGAAAAACTTCGCCTTGTTTTTCAGGATGACCATATACATGCTCGTCGCCAGCCTTACGCCTTCCCGAATCCCTATAAGAGTGAGTGCAGGGCGAATGGTTTCGGGATAGTGCGTCGTCTGGCCCGATATAACGCCATCGACGTCGCCATGGCGGAGCATTGCCATCCCAAGGCAGTTGAGATTCCTCAGAAAATCCCGCGTATCCTGGAGTGTCAGCCCCTTACGCTTTCTCAGCTCGTAAATTTCCCGGCAGTAGATTTCGAAGCTGGGCGGATCCGACGGATCGATGATTTCCACTTTTTCGAGAAGATCCAGATTGTGCTGTTTGATCAAATTCCTTATCTTCTGCGGCGAGCCGAGCAACACAGGCTGCGCGATCCCATTGTCTACGATTGCCTGGCAGGCACGAAGGATCGTTTGCGTCTCTCCTTCCGGAAATGCAATGCGCATGACTTTTTTCTGCGCCTGCGTAATAAATTGCTGCATCACCGTGTTGGACTTGCCGAAGAAATTGCCTAATCGGGTGCGGTATTTCGGGAAATCCAGGCGAACCCGCGCAACTTGCGATTCCACAGCGGCTTTCGCCACAGCCTCTGAAATCCGCTCTGCAAGCCTCGTGTCAAATGGTTTTGGAATGATGTATTCAGGCCCAAACTGGTAATTTTCCCGAAGGGCGCCGTGTACAACGTCAGGCGGCCCTCCTTCGCGCGCGATTGCGGCGAGTTCCGCGGCAGCGGCAAGCAAAAGCCCCGGGTGGATGGCTTTGCATCGCGTGTCCAGCGCGCCCCGAAGAACGTACGGAGAGCAAAGTACATTGGTAAATTCGTTCGGCCATTCCGCGTGCCGCGTTCCGACAATTGCGTCGGGGCGTACTTCCTTTGCCAGGGAATAGGATATTTCGGGATCGGGCCCTGCCAGAGAAAAAATAACGGGTCTCTCACGCATGTCGATAAGCATGTTTCTCGAGACGACCCCTCCCACAGAGCATCCGATAAAGCAGTCGCTTCCCTTCAGCGCCTCGGCGAGCGTCCGGCGGTCTGTTTTGACTGAGAACTGCTCCTTGTACGGATTCATGTTCTCGCGACGGCCCTCATACAGAACTCCCGCTGAATCGGCCATCAAGATCTCTTCCCTCCTCGCGCCCAGAGCCAGCAGCAGTCTTGCCGTTGCCAGGCCGCTTGCGCCGGCTCCGGAGATCACGATTCTGAGGTCCTCGATCGCCTTTTTTTGAAGAATGAGGGCATTGATCAAAGCTGCGCAGACAATGACCGCGGTTCCATATTGGTCATCATGGAAAACCGGTATCGACATGCGCCTGGCCAGTTCCTGCTCGATGTAGAAACAATCGGGCGAGCGGATCGCCTCCAGGCTGATGCCTCCGAAAGTCGGCTCAAGATTGGCAACAACGTTCACAAATTCCTGCGGATCCTGAGTATTTACCTCGAGGTCAATCGCGTTTATATTCGCGAAGCGTTTGAACAAAAGAGATTTTCCTTCCATCACTGCCTTGGCGGCGAGTGCGCCGATATTCCCGAGGCCGATCACGCGAGAGCCATTGGTGACAACGGCAATCAGGTTTTCCTTGGAGGAATAGTCGTAGACAGCGTCCGGCTTTTCCGCAACAATGTGGGAAATCTCAGCAACACCTGGAAAGTAGGCCATACTCAGGTCTCTGGGAGTAATAAGCGGTTTGGCGGCCGAAATCTCGATCTTGCCTTTCGGCTCGGAGCCATGATATTCAAGGACCTCGTTTCTTCTGTACATGAATCCTCCTTTCCTTATTCAAATTATGCAGGCTTCCCATAACATGTGCTACGAATTTTGGTGATGCGGATGAATCCATATTGCTAAAAATCATATTATTGCTGTTCAGGAATAGATTTCTCACCGCCCGGATGCGGAGACAATCCCACAAAAGAAAGGAAATGCAGGCGCGAATATCCCTGATGTCGCCAACCGGTTCGCGAAATTGGGATTCTCCTTTGCCGGAATAATCACCCTTGGAATTGGAACCTGCATTTTCTTCGGAAAATTCCCCTTCCCTTGTGCAGGCCCGTGGTCCATGAATACCGGATTCCTCAAGAAACCGCCGCGCGATTGGGAATCAGAAGTCCTCCCGGTGGCTGCCTTGTATGCGATTCTATTGTTTACTAAACTTCCATTAAGCAGCGGAGGGCAAAAGATGAAGCGAGTCGGGATTATCGGCAGCGGCAACGTCGGGGCGAACAGCGCATTTTTTATCGCGGAAAACCGCACAGCCTCGGTCACTCTGGTGGATATCAAAGAGGGTCTCTCCGTCGGGAAAGCCCTGGATATACTGCAAGCCGGCCCTATCCGCCGTTATGACACGGATATAAGGGGTGAAAACAGCATCGAAGGAATTCGCGGCAGCGACATCATCGTGATCGCCGCGGGGCGTGTGCGCGCCCCGAACCAGAGCCGCGACGAGCTTTACAAAGACAACTCGCAGCTGATTCTTCAAGTCTGCGGAGATATCAAGCGGCTGGCTCCCCAGGCGGTAGTCATCAACGTTGCCGAGCCTGTGGACATGATCACGCTGCTGGCGCAAAAAACTCTGGGATTTGATCGCGCGCGAGTCCTGGGCGTGGGCGGCCTGCTGAGTTCTACCAGGCTGCGATATCTCATCAGCAACCACCTCGGAGTATCCTCTCGCGAGGTTACGGGCATGGTCCTCGGGCCGCACCGGCCCAGCATGGTTGCGGTCCGCGACACGATCAGGGTCTCCGGAATCCCCGCGGATAAGCTTCTGCCGTCGGAAAAACTGGATGAAATCCTGGAGGAAGTGCGCAGAGCGGGGGACACGATTCTTCAGATGGCTCAGAGCTCCACATCCTACTATGCTCCGAGTGCGGCCGTGGCCGCGCTGGTGGAAGCAATCGCGCGCGACTCCAAATCGATCCTTCCGGTCTCCATCCGCTTGCAGGGCGAATATGGTCTGGACAACATCGCGGTCAGCGTTCCGGCACGAATCGGGAAAGGAGGCGCGGAGACGATCATTTCCGTCAGGATGAATTCCAAGGAACTGAATGATTTTTTGGATGCGGCAGAGGAGCTTCGCATTTCGCTGGCGCGCGCAAATGTTACGCCGCCTGGACCGGAAGGAGAACAACATGCCTAGGAGGAAGGTCAGTATTGTTGGGGCGGGCAATGTTGGGGCGACTGCCGCCTATTACGTTGCTGAAAAAGTCATTGCGGATATCGTCATGGTGGATGTCGCCGAAGGAGTGACTCAAGCCAAGGCCCTGGATTTCCTGCACGCCGGTCCCATGCGACGCTATGACGTTTCGATCAAGGGGACGGGGAACTTTTCCGAAATCGCGGACAGCGATGTTGTGGTCATCACCGCAGGATTTCCGCGCAAACCGGGTATGGACCGGATGGACTTGCTGAAGGTCAATGCCGGGATCGTCAAATCGGTCGCGCAGAATATCGCAAAATACACGCCGAACTCGACGGTCATCGTCGTGTCCAATCCGCTGGATATCATGTGTCACGTCGCCTTTCGCACTACCGGTTTTGCCGTACAACGTGTCATGGGAATGGCAGGAATACTCGATTCCACGCGTTTCCGCTATTTTGTTGCTCAGGAACTGGGGTGTGCACTCACCGATGTTCATGCGATGGGTCTGGGGGGCCACGGCGACCAGATGGTTCCCCTCCCGCGCTTCACGACGGTTGCGGGAATTCCGATCACAGAGATGCTGGACAAGTCGGTCATCGACCGGATGGTTGAACGAACGCGCAAAGGCGGTGCGGAGATCGTCGGCCATCTCAAAACCGGATCCGCTTATTACGCTCCTGCGGCTTCGGTGGCGGAAATGATCGAAGCTATCATCACCGACCGCAAAACGCTGGCTCCTTGCGCCTGCTATCTGCGCGGCGAGTATGGAATTCATGATCTGTTTATAGGGGTGCCGGCACTTTTGGGCAAAAACGGCATCGAACGAATTGTGGAGTTAGACCTTGAAAAAGAAGAAGCGGATCAGTTAGAAGCAAGTGCGAACGCCGTCCGGAAAGGCGTCGAAGAACTGGACACCTTCTTTAGCGTGCGCGGATCATGACCCGCCATACATGCAGTAATCTGCAAAATGAGCAGCCGCAGAATTTCGAACGGGCGAACAAGAGGCACATGCAATCGTTTGATAGGAATCATTGTCCGCGGCTAGAGCTTCACCCGGATTTTGCGTTAATGGACATACCCGCTCTGGAAATGACCAACAGACCGCGCCCATCCTCTGCGGACGATTTCCCGGGATTCACATCGCCGGATTTACGATGCTCGCTAAGGGTGCGCGGGAAACTTGCGTCCGCGCCGCTCCGAAAAAACCGGCATTTGCACCCTTCTACAAATTCCCCGGTATTCCGATAAAGAGTTTTTTAATCAGCTTGATGCTGTCGGGGCTTTGCCATTTTGGCCCCGATGGCCACTTCAAAATCCTCCACCCTGGGGGGCTCGGCGAATACGGAATTTGCGTCTACGGGACGTTGGTCCCCAGGGGGCTTGTCGAGTCCCCCTTCGAAAAAAAATCCTCTCGAGCTCTCAACCGAGGAATTTGAGCTGAACTACCTCTAAAACATCCGCGCTTTACTACCCGGACGGCCCACGGTTCCTGACGCACATCCCTGGCGACTGAAACCCCGGACAGGTGTTGAAATTTCAAATTTTGAAATTTCAACACCTGTCCCCGGTTATCCAGCGCAAATTATGCCAGGACCTTTGCGTGAGCGGCCTTTTTCTGCAGCACTTCCTTCGCGTCAAGATAGCGATGGTGAAAAATCCGGATCCGTTTGAACTTGCCTTTCTCGTCCAGATCGTACAGCACAATCTGATTCATGACGATGACGTCCCCTTCTTTCCATTGGGCTCCCGGGGCGCTGGACGGGGGAGTCTTCAACACGTGGAACTCGGTGATCAGTTCGACGCAGAACTGGTTCCCCCTGGAAAGAAAGGCGCCGACATTCAGGACTTCACGAATGTTGGCGGTGATGGCCAGGTAGTTGGCAATGAATTCCTTGGGGCCGTGCAGGGTGTTTCCGGTGCGGCCGGGGATCTGCGGACCCATGAAGTTGTCGGGATACGCGAGCGTCACATCCGGACAGAAATAGCTGGCAACCTTATCAAACCTCTTGTTGTTGAAATGATCGACATATTCCATGAATTGCTTCCGGTTCATAGCGAAGTATCTCCTTTTTTCCCAGCCGGTGTTCCTCACATCACTCGTATTCGTCGACCGCTGGTGCAATGAAAAAGTCGTTTGACTTATTGTAAAGGAAATTGGAAGAAATAATGTACTGTAAAATCTAACAGATGCCTCTTCCCCGGGATGCTCTTCGCCGGAGCCGGCCCGGAAGATATGCTGCAGCGACAAGCGGGTGCCGCAAATCAGGTCCGTTTTTGGAGGCGCCAATGGGATTTTGGGATCCGTTGGATGGAAGGAGAAAGTGATGAAATGAACGTGCACTGCCATTGTAATTACATTGGTAAACCCCCGGCTCTGCCGGGGGACTCCAAGAGTTTGACAGTTCCGTATTTTGAAACGCTGAGAAACGCTGATAAAAGCGCTGATCACCGATTTGTTCGGCGAGGATCGGCGAGCAAAAGCCGATGAGGCGCTTCCGATGGAGTTATCTGCGGCGGCACTGTGGCAAACGCCCGGTTTCTCAAACCCTTCATCTCCTTGCCGCACGGCGCTTGCCACAGTGCCGCCGCAGATAACTGTCCAGCGCGGAGCGCTGGCCCCTGCGGGGATCGGAAGCGCCTCATCGGCTTTTGCCCGCGTAAGTCAGCGTTCAAGACCGGCGTAACTCCTCCAACCGCTTTGAGGGGCTCAAATCTTTCAAGCCTCCGGCATTGCCGGAGGCACCTGACTTTTTGGATCGGGATCGCGTGCGCATGGACTCTTCGGGCGAAGGATGCCGCGCCTTACGAATTTGCGGACCGCGACGGCGTCTGGGTCCACATCAAGACCGGGGATCAAGCCTTCGCCTCCGGGGAATTGATGGGGCATAGGATCCTCATCCGGCACCCGCAGGAATCGCACCCAGAAACATCGAATCCAACCACCCTTCTAATCAACTCTGCCCAGCCATAGTTTCTTGGATGCAGTTGGCCCGAATTTTCATGCCTGCAGATTTCGAAGGCCTGCTCGGAGAATTTGTCGGTCTGCCTTGACGAATCGTTCCCAGCCCCGTTGGTTGAGCAGAACGGATTTCCGCCGGTCTCCGGTTTTACGGTACCGGCACAAAGTTCGACGTTTCCCCCATTGGCCAGAAATGCCCGAAAAGGAACGGCCGGTCCATCTTCTTCACGTGTATTGGGCAATGCGGCAGGTTTTTCGGGAAATGGACCAGCGCCGACTGCGAGAACACGACCTTTTCCCACTCGTTGCCGTAAGCGACTTCGACGACCGCCCCGAGGTTCTTCATGTCGTGCGGATCCGAAGAGATAAACATCAGGTATTCGTCATTTGGGTGCATGTGCGGCGGCTCCATGAACATACCGGCGCGCATGACGTAGTACAGCGCGAAATTCGGAATCGCCCCCTCGATGGCCTTCATCAACTCGGAACCGCCGGCGACCAACGGGCTGTTGAGCGGATTCTCCGCTCCCATTGGAGGCATCGTGACCACAGCGTTCCGCACAATGTATTTTTCGTATTTTTTCTGTGTCATAGCGGCCTTCTTATTGTTTTTTGGGTTTCGCCGGCTCGACATATTTCGGCGGCAGGGTTAGAGTCAGAACAAACGATTCTCTCGCGGCTTTATTGAGAACGCGCTGCCGGTGCGGCGTCCCCTTCGGGATATAGGTCACCGCTGCTGAGTCGATGGTGTAGACTTCCGGTTCGCTTCCCATCGACACTTCAATTTTCGTGCCGATGTCCTTCACGTTTTTCGGATCTCCGCCGATGTATGCCTTGACGCGGTCGGCATTTACTACCTCCGGCTCTTTCATCAGGGGGATCGCATCAACCGGCGACATTTGCACCGCCCAATCGAAACCGCGAGCATCCTTACCTTTGAGCTCGAATACCCGCAGGTCTCCGTACTTCTTTACTTCCCCGACCAGTATTTCCTTCTGATACTTGCTTTCAGCAGCAGGGGCTGCGATCACGCCGCCCTGGCCGGGTCTCAGAACCGGCCCCAATGAACTCGCTAGAGCAATGCCGCCTGCGCCCGCCGCGGCGCTCTTGACAAAGCCTCGGCGCGTCGTGCCTCTCTTCTCGATTTGACCACGGCTCATAGAGTTTCTCCTTGTTAAGAATTCGTAAAAGCAGGGATGGATTACGTCGCCTATCTTAGCAAAAAACGCTGCATGTTGGCACAATACGTTTTCACTACGGCTCAGCATGCTTTGGATGGACCTTTGACGCAAAAATAATCTGGCTCAAATCCGGGGGGGATCATTAGATAGTCTGAATGCCTCTGTGGAACCGTTGAAACAGAGGTTGAACGGTCACCTGAGTGGACATTCATGTCCGGAGGAGGATTTCCCGATGAGCGAACTCAGAATCAACATCATGGATGCAAGCCGTGCCATCAACGGCACCCTTCACGGTTTTCTTGCCGATTCAATCCTGGCCGGGCTGGCGGCCGAACCGGAGACAATCGAGGAACTTGAGCACGCCATAACCCGGTTCACCAAGCCTGCAGGCGACAGCAGGTTTCTGGACGGGTTCTCGGACGGTGTCAACCCAGAGCCGTGGGATGCCGGGATCATCTTCGTGGACCTGGCCGCACGGGTTTTTGCTGCAGAATCGTCATACTCGGTCCTGATGCCGGAGGGAGAAGTTCAATACCACAATGGCCGGGAACTCACCGAAATGTGGCTGCCGTACAGAGTTCCCCATGATTGGCTCTTTCTCAGCTCCGTGGTTGAATATAGAGCGATCGCCGATCAGCGGCGTGCCGAACGGACGGCTGTTCCACCGCTCGATTCACGGGGGGTTCTCTATGGCGCCCTCGCGGAGTTTGTTGCCAACGAGTGCCGGGCCGCCCGTGCATCAAACAAGGAGGACCCTGTCAGGGAGATTCATGTGAAATGGCTGATGACGCCCCGCGAGGATTTGCGCGGCTTGCCGCCGAGAGAAGTCCTTCTCATGAAACAGGAAGATATTGATTTCGACCTGCAGTCCCGGGAGGCGCAGTGGAGCCGGCTCAAGGAACCGGCTCCGTGCCTTAAGAAGGATTCCCATGCCTATCGATTTGCCGGTTTTGGCACGCATGAAATCGTGATCTATTACGATCTGGTACGGATGCTGATTGAGAATTGCTGGAAACGGATGCAGGAGCAACGGGATGTATCGATACCCGACGAAATAGCGCGCCTGGATCAGGTAAAGGCAGATTGGATGGATTCCCCGGATCCCGAGCATGGCGGCAACAGCCCTTCCTGCCTGATCGAGTATGAACGCATAAGGCTGCCGTGGGTCTCGTCCGAAGATGATATCCCGATCGATGACGATTGTCCCTTGTGTCAGGCGATGGCCGATGGCGGGTTCGGACCCGGATTCTGGCACCTGGATGGCTGCAACATGGATGACGATTTTGCCTTTTCCTTCTGCCGCACGCCGGAGGAATGGGAGGAGCAGAACGTCTTCTAGCGCCCAGGACTTTGGCGAATCCAGTGCCTCACCAGCCGAAAACAACTAAGCCTGCGGCTCCACGCTTTCCCAAAAAACGATTCCCGTGATGGGCTTGCGCGGTCTCGGTTTGGGATCCTCATCGGGATAGCCCAAAAGCAAAAAGTCATGCACAAACCAGCTCTCCGGCAATTTCAGCATCGAATGAGCATCTTTGGTGGCAATGGCTCCTGCCCAGCAGCTCCCCAGCCCCTGATTCAAGGCTTCCAGCGTCATATAGGCAACGGAAATCATGATCTGTTCGCCGGCCTTGATTTTCATCGCCTGTTCCCCCAGCCGGTAGGGCGCAAACAGATCGCTTCCCAGAACCATGTTATCCAGCAGTTCGTCCGGCCAGTCCATCACGCCTGCTTCGATGAGTTGTTTCAGGGATTCCCGGTGCAACTTTTGGGAGAATGCTTCGGCTACGCCGCAGCAAACGATGATGACGGGAGCAGTGCTGATCTGCGGCTGTCCCCCGGCCGTTTTTGCCAATTCCTCTATTCTCGCTCTGTCCTGGACGACCACATATCGCCAGGGCTGTACATTTCCCCACGACGGCGCTCTTCTGCCGGCTTCCATCACGCGCATTATCTTTTCTTTTTCCACCGGCTTCTGCATCCACCGCCTTACCGTCACCCTCCTTTGAATTGCCTCTGAAACTTCCATTAGGTTTCCTCCTTTATTGGGATAATGCCCAAACTATGAGATGCTTGCTGCGCATCGACCTATTAGAAATGCAGATTGAAGAACGGATATTGCTGTGACTGTATCCGGCAAACGGACCTATCTCTCCTCAGTCTACGTTCTTCACCTGCCCCTGGCTCCTGGCTTGTGCCCAGGGATCTTACCCTCCGGGGCCGGGAATGGTCGCTCGCTCGCCACCTGATCTGATTCTCAACGAATGATCGACCGGGATTATTGCCGTTGCAAGAAAAAAGTCATTCCTTATGCCGAAGCCGCAGCTCCATCTCCAATATTCCTTTCGTGAATTGGCAGGAGAGATTTAGGATTGAACCCCAAGGCGGGTTTGCAGGGAGAGAAGGTGGTCCTATGAAACAGTTTGACTCGCAACTGACATTCAGAAACGCAGGATTCTCAGACATCGAGGCCATAACTGAAATCTATAATGAGGCGATACTGACGACCACTGCCACCTTCGACACGATCCCCAAAAGCGTATCGGAACGTATAGTTGACATTAGGCCCGGATTTTGTGTCAGATGTGAGAGCGATGGTTCCATTAATGCACTGAGAAAAATGGAGGCAGTTTCAAATTATTTCTGCCTGCCGGGGCGCAAAGCATTAAACGGAAGGTCGTCATCGGATCCTTCTCATAACGGCTTTCAAAATGTTTGCTATGTAAAGGAGTTTTTACATGCCTGAAGATAAAAAGGCTGAAGCCAAAGAAGCTGCTGCCAAGAAGCAGCTGTCAAGACGTGACTTTCTGGTCACGGGGGGTACGGTTGTCGCCGTTGACGCATTGATCGCAACAACGCCTGCAAAGGCGGTTGCGGAAACTGCGGTGGCGCCATCACCGGAGGCTGCGGGACCTACTTATCCCGCATCCGAAGGCTACCTGGTTTACGACAGCAAGAAATGCGCAGGCTGCACGACGTGTATGCTCAGCTGCTCGCTTGTCCATTACGGAGTCCAGAATCTTTCGCTAGCGCGCATCCAGATCATGCAGGACTCTTTCGGCAAGTTCCCCAACGATGTCAAGATGGCTCCCTGCCGGCAGTGCAAGGCGCCGGTCTGCGTTCAGAGTTGCCCGACCGGCGCAGCCTTCGTGGACGCTGCAAACGGCAACGTCCGGAGGATTGACAGCCAGAAATGCATCGGATGCAAAACCTGCATCAAAATGTGTCCTCAGCAGCCGCACAGGCCGGTCTGGGTTGTTATCGACGGCAAAGGAAAATCCTCCAAATGCGATCTGTGCCTTGATACCCCATACTGGAATGAAAAAGGGGGCCCCGGCGGCAAGCAGGCTTGCGTTGAGACCTGCCCGATGATGGCGATCAAGTTTGTTGCTCAGATGCCGGATCAGAAAGAAACCGAAGGCTATGACGTGAACCTCCGGAATGACCATTGGCTGAATCTGGGACTAGTGGACAACGGCACCGTTGTACCGAAAAGAAATCCCGTATGGAAGGTGGGGGGAGGGGAGCAACAATGAAAGGCGGATATACAGGAAAAATATTAAGAGTCAACCTGACTACCAAGGCGATCGGTGCCATCGATACCGAAAAATATGAGGAGTTCGGCGGGGGCCATGGAATCGGCTCCGCGGTTTTCTTTGACTCGGTTGGCGACCAATTGCCGTTCGAAGCTTTCGATCCCAGGAACCTCATCATCATGATGGCGTCCCCTTTTTCCGGCACTTTCATGCCGGGTTCGGGCAGATGCGAGGTTCAGGGCCTTGGGCCAATGCTTTATCCCATTGAATGGTTCGGTCACAGCAACTTCGGCGGGCGCTTCACCGCCCAGCTGAAGTTCGCCGGATGGGACGGCATCGTGGTTGAAGGGGCATCCGATGAGCCCGTGTGGATCAACGTCGTCAACGACAAGGTAACGATCGAAAGCGCCAAAGGAATCTGGGGCATGGATACCTGGGACACACAGGAAGAAATTTCCAGGCGTGTCATACCCAGCCTCAAATACGGCGAATGGGCGGAATTTGCCGAAAACTGCCATACCACTCAGATACCGGCGGTTGTCTGCTGCGGCCCGGCGGGGGAAAACAAAAGCCGCCTGGGCTGCCTCCTCCACGGGCCCGGATCCCAGGCTGCGCTTTGCGGTTTTGGAGGCGTCTTCGGGTCCAAGAAGTTGAAGGCCATCAGCGCCATCGGCTCCAAAAGCGTGCCAATTGCCGATCCAAAAGCGTTCATGGATGCCCGGCTCTGGTTCCGCCAGTTCCAGTGGGACGTGGACAATCCCCGGGAGGCAGAAAGGTTCGGCGTCGGAGGGCCTTATAGTCTGATCAGCGGCCGTCCCAGTGGGGGCAATGTGCTCAATCGCGACATCCCGCTCACGCCGGCGCGCGCGGCTGCCTGCGCTTCCTGTCCCAGAGGATGCCGAATGCGTTTGGCTACCGGAGACAGCAATGAATCGGTCTGTGCGGGCACGCTGGTAATCAACGTGAATGGATCCCTGAAGTTCACGCGTCAGGGCAATGACCTGATGCAGAAATTCGGCCTGGGTCACTGGCAACTGATGCCTCTCATGAGCTATGTCCAGGCTCTCTACAAAGAGGGAGTTCTGGGGAAAGGCCGACAGCTCGATACCAATCTGCCGCTGGATCAGGAAGGGACGTTCACCTACGCCGAAGCCCTTATGAGACAGATTGCCCAGCGGCAGGGGATCGGCAACGACCTGGCAGAGGGCTGCGCCAGGTTTGCGGAAAAAATCGGGCGCTACAAGCAGGATGTCAACAGCGGTCTGCTGGGCTTGGTCTATTGGGGAACGGCCAATCACTATGACCCGGCGATCGAAGCGGAATGGGGCTTCGGCTCTCTGCTGGGAGAACGCGATTTGATGTTGCACATGATGGCCAATTATCCTTTGCATTGGATGGCATGGTCCGGCGATCCTTACCTGACGGCCGAAGAGGCTGCCAAGCTTTATACGGATGCCATGGAACCCTATCAGGGGGATGTATTCATGGTGGATCACAGCGACGGGCCGACCGGGATTTATTCGGACTCCAAGGTCAAGCAGGTTGCCTGGATCAAACACTATGAAAAATTCTGGATAGGGGCGGGAGGCTTCTGCGGATGGCGTTGGCCCATGTGCATCACCAACAATACGGCTGACAGGAGAGGCCCCACCCCCAAGGCCGAGCCCAAATTCTGGAATGCCGTTACGGGAAAGAACCTGACCTTTGCGGACTATATGGAGATCGGCCACAAGATATATACGCTCGACCGGTCGATATGGGTGCTGCAAGGCAGGCATCGCGATATGGAAGTATTCCCTGATCACCTTTATGAGAGACCGAGCATGGGTCACGATATGCCCATGTATACAGACGGCAAATGGAAGTACGATACGGGCAAGGGCCGAAAGCTGGACCGGGCAAAAGTCGAAGACTTTAAAACACGGTTCTACAAGTTCGAGGGCCTTAATCCCCAAAACGGATATCCGACGCGGGCGACTCTTGAAAAAATGAATCTGAGGAAGGTCGCGGATGCCCTGCAAAGCAAGGGCAGGCTCGGCTGATCCATTCACCGGCAAACTCCCGGCCAAGCCGGGAGTTTGCCGGGTTTCAGTGCGCTGATATGCGCCGATAAAAGCGCCGACGGAAACGGACACCAAAGGTTACGGTCAGCGTGCAAGAGCCGATGAGACGCCCCCGAGGGTGCGAGGCACCGGAAGCGCATTTAATCAAGCCGTCCCGGGCTCGAGGCGGCAGATGCCGGATTTCAGAAGCTCCGCGCCTGAGTCCGGGTCGAAAATATCGTGGCCGAAAAGCAGGTTGGCGTTGCTTCTGCGCCACCCATGATCCGGTCCCGGTTCTTCGGGAAACCACCATGCGTGTTCCGCATGAACGACCGAAGGTTGCAGGGAGCTATCCAGGTGAACGATGAATTGCGCACGGCCATGAGGCGTAGTCACCCAGGCTTCCTTTCCCGCTATTAGAGACAGGCGCTTTGCCGTGTCGGGGTGGACATCCACAAGCGGGCTCGGATGCATGCGCCGCAGCGAAGGAAGATGTCTTCCCTCGGAGTGGAAGAAGGGAAGAATCTTGCACCCGGATATCAGTGTCAGGGGATACTCTCCTGCAAGGTCGGGCCTTTCCTGGGGCGAAAGCGGCGGTTCCACAAACACAGGAAGAGGAGGCCTTCCTGCTCTGGTCATAATCGAGCTGAGCAGTTCCACGCGTCCGCTTGGCGTGGGAAATCCCTTCTTTTCGTGTTTGCGATAGCGCATCTCTCCCCGAACAAAACCCAGAGCGGCAAAATCCTCGAACGTAATGCCCGATGGTTCCAGCAGCCAGTTGAGGTAGGCGCGCCGGTTGGGCCAGGGAAAGGCTTTCTCGAGTCCAAGCCGGTGGGCCAGGTCCAGGATGACATCGCGGTCGTCGCGAACTTCGCCCTGCTGGGCCAGCTTGCGCCGCGCCATCACGCACCAAATTTTATGCAGGTACACCACATCCTCCTGCTCCAGCCAGTGGGCGGCCGGCAGTACAAGATCGGCCAGCTCGGCCTCCGGTGTCATAAAAAAATCGGATACGACGGAGAATTCGATGTGACGCAACAGCGCTTCTTCGATGAGATCGCCGCGCGTGCCTGTAAGCATGGGATTGGTGCCGACAAGCCAGACCGCTTGCGGCCGATAAGGTTTTCCCGTGACGCACGCCTGCCAGAAGGTAGGCTGGTGGCAACCCGGGGTAAAAGGGAATCGTCCGGCCCCGATCATCCGGGCTTTTTGCTCGCCGGTGAGGAACTGGTCCCCTCGAATGGACGGATCGACCAGCGGAGACTTGGGCCGGATGCCGGCGGGCGGCACCCAACGCACCATGCCGCCGGGCACGTCGAGATTGCCGGTGACGGCGATGAGGAGCAGTATCGAGCGCGCAACCTGGAAGGCGTTGATGCTCATGTCGAGACCATTGCCCCACAGCACACAGGCGGGCCTGGTGCCTGCGAATACGCGGGCTGCAGCGCGTATCTGCTCTGCCGGAATTTGGGCGATCGGCTCAGCCCATTCGGGAGCAAAGCCGGCAACATGCTCCTGCAGTTCCCTGAATCCGGTGCAGTGGCGCTCCACGAAATCGCGGTCGTATAGCCCCTCGCCGAGAATCACATGCAGCATCGCAAGAATCAGGGAGCAGTCGGTGCCCGGGCGTATCTGCAGGTGGTGAGTCGCTGTGCGGGCAGTCGGGGTGCGCCGCGGATCGACCACGATCACCTCCCGGGCCGAATGCATCGCGCGGCGGATCATGCCGCCGCAGATACCGTCGGCGGAGCCGAACGCCGGTGAGTTCTGGCCGATCTGCAGGATGCAGGCAGGCATCTGCCCGCCGGATCCATAAATGTCCGGATGGGGCAGCCAGCCGACGGTGATGCCTGAAGCGATAGTGCGCGGGAGAAAACAGTTGTGACCGGGAGAAACGAAATTGGGAGATCCCAACGCGTGAATGAAGCGGCTTGTGAATTCCGTGTAGGGACGCCCTGTGCCCTGGCAGAGCGCGATATATTCCGGCCCCGATTCCCGTCTTATGCGATCCAAAACCCCGGCCATGTGCGAGAGAGCCTCTTCCCAGCCGATGGCTTCCCATTGGCCTGATCCGCGCGGTCCCCTGCGGCGCAGGGGCCGTAGGAGACGGTCCGGATGATAGAGCAGCTCAGGAGCATACCGTCCTTTGCAGCAGATGTATCCGCGGCTGGTCGGGCTTTCGGGATCTCCTTTTATCTCCGTGACGCGCCCTTGCGGGTCCAGGTGAACCAAAACCTGGCAGATGCCGTGGCATCCGCGGCAGGATGTGCGAACCACTCTTTCACCGTTAGCCATAGATTGATCCCCCGGCTGAAAGGCGATGGATGATTTCCGGACACGAAAGCTGACAACTGTTATTGGATTATACTATTTGCTCGCCGCTATGCGCCACCGGCTTTGGAAATTTGAAAATTCCTATAATTCCATTGGTAAACCCACGGCTCTGCCGGGGGACTCATAGAGTTTGACAGCTCCGTATTTTGAAACGCTGAGATACGCTGGCAAAAGCGCTGACAGACGCCGATTTGTTCGGCGAGGGTCGGCGAGCAAAAGCCGATGAGGCGCTTCCGATGGAGTTTTCTGCGGCGGCACTGTGGCAGGCGCCGTGCGGCAACGAGATGGGGGTTATGAGAAACAGGGCGTTTGCCACAGTGCCGCCGCAGAAATCTGTCCAGCGCGGAGCGCTGGCCCCTGTGGGGATCGGAAGCGCCTCATCGGCTTTTGCCCGCGTAAGTCAGCGTTCAAGACCAGCGTAACTAGTCCAACCGCTTTGAGCGGTTCCAATCTTTCAAGCCTCCGGCTTTGCCGGAGGTGCCTGACTCTGCGTGTGTCCCGCAGCCAGGCTCAGCTGAAGCATGCTTATTCGCCCGTGTCGGCGAGCCGGACTTGCCGGAGCCGGAGCTTTTCTCCCATTGCGCTCAATTGCTCCCTGTAGAGTCTCCTGAGCGAAGCAAAGTAGGGATGGTATCGTCCGGTTTTATAATCTGGGAAGGTCCAGGGGAATGATCTCCATTCATTTCCTTCGAAATGCATCGTAACCTCGGCATAAATTCCGCCTGAGATCAGGATCCGGTGATAGAAGTTTTTGGTTGATGCAAGAACGATTTTGGACTGCTCCAGGTATCCTGGATCCAAGTTGATCGGTCGCGGCGGGCGCGGGTACTGCGAGGAGAAAACCGATTCCAGGTCATTGGTCCGGATCTTTATTTCCGCGATGGCGGACGGCTCGATCAGCTTTGAAAAGCTGAGGAAATACCGGTGGATCGGGCTTCCCATGGTCTCGTTGTAGTATTGGGTCCAATCGAAAAGAGCCGGTTCGCTCCTTGAATCCACCGGCCCGAATAGCGCAGCGAGACGGTCCTCGGCCTGCGGCACGATTTCCGGGAGGGAAGTGAGGATGCCGACAAAAAGTTTAACTGGAAGCGGTTTGCGGATGGCTGCCATGATCGCCTATCCCTGATACCGTGTTGGATCGGGAATGCCTGCCTGCTCGAATCCTGCACGCCGCAGGCGACACGAGTCGCAGGCGCCGCAAGCCAATCCATCCGGAGAAGGATCGTAGCAGCTGTGCGTCAGGGAAAAATCCACGCCCGCCTCAAATCCCGCTCTGATGATTTGTGCCTTGCTCATATTCAGCAGCGGGGCATGGATGCGATACCTGGCAACACCCTCGACTCCGGCCTTGGTCGCAAGATTTGCGAGGTTTTCAAAAGCGGCGAGAAATTCAGGGCGGCAATCCGGATACCCGGAATAATCAACGGCGTTAACCCCGATAAAAATGTCCTGTGCTTCGAGGACTTCGCACCAGCCCAGGGCGAAGCTCAGAAAAATTGTGTTGCGCGCAGGGACATAGGTGACGGGAATCTGGGCGCAATTCCGGATCGCCTGCCTGTTTTTCGGTACCTCGATATCGGAGGTCAAAGCCGAGCCTCCAAACGTCCTGAGATCGATGGTGGCGACCGTGTGGTGGGCGATGCCGAGCGATTTCACGACACGCCGGGCGGCTTCGAGTTCGCATCGATGACGCTGGCCGTAGTCAAAGGTCAGGGCATAAATATCGAAGCCTTGCTCCGCGCCGATGGCCATTGCGGTGCTGGAATCCAGTCCGCCGCTGGCAAGTGCAACCGCTCGTTTCATATTCCCTGTCTCCGACTCGGCTCCCCTGCAGGGGAGCCGGAAAACCGTCTGCGAACAACCCAAATTTTCACCATCAGGCGGCGATCGATCTGCCCTATACGACGGCTACGAGTTCTCAGACTACTTCGGGAGAGCCATTTTCACATTTTGGGCTTCCGTCTGATAGAATAATTCATTTTTGGAGAAAAGATGCTTCAAATCAAGGGGCTCGGGAAAGCGTTTCGCGGCGAATGGCTGTTCCGCTCGCTGGATTTTCAGATCAACGAGCGCGACCGGATCGGCCTCGTCGGAGACAACGGCACCGGCAAGTCCACTCTCATGAAAATGATTGCGGGCCTTGCGCCGTCGGACGAAGGAGAAATAATCGGCGCCCGGGACCTGACTTTCGGGTACCTTCCGCAGGATGGCCTTTTTCTGCACGGGCGCACGCTCCTGGAGGAGGCGCTGTCAGTCTTTGAGTCTTTGACGGAGTTGGAGCTGGAGATCCGGCAACTGGAACATGAAATGGCCGAGATGGAGCACTCGGGTCCTGAATATGAACAAAGACTGGAGCGGTATTCCGTCATCTCGCAGCAGTTCCGATTGAGGGAAGGCTACTCGATTAAGGCGAAGGCCGGCTCGGTCCTGCTCGGCCTGGGTTTCACGCAGGAGGATCTCAATCGTCCCTGTGAAGATTTCAGCGGCGGGTGGCAGATGCGCATCGCCCTCGCCAAACTCCTTTTGCAGCAGCCGAGCCTTCTGCTGCTGGACGAACCGACAAACCATCTGGACCTCGAAGCGCGGAACTGGCTTGAAAACTATCTGCAGACCTACCCTCACGCCCTGGTGCTGGTTTCCCATGACCGGTACTTTCTGGACTCTGCCGTTCAGCGGATCCTCGAAATCCGAAACCGGGCGGTCCACTTTTACAAGGGGAATTACGCCGAGTTTCTCCGGCAGCGCGAGGAGCGTTTGGCTCAGCTGATGGCGGAATATGAGGCGCAGCAGAGGGAAATCGCCCGCATCAAGGCTTTTGCCGACAAGTTCCGCTACAAAGCCACAAAGGCTGCTCAGGTCCAGAGCCGCCTCAAGGACCTCGAACGCATGGAGCGGATCGAAATCCCGCCCGAGGCCAAGCCGATCCGTCTGCGCTTCCCCGAGGGCCCGCGGACCGGGCGCATCGTCCTCGAGTTGTCCAATGTCTCCGCGGGCTACGGCAATACCGTTGTTTTTCGTGATCTCAACTATATTCTCGAAAAAGGCGAGCGGATCGCCCTGGTGGGACCCAATGGGGTAGGCAAATCGACCATGATGAAAATCCTGGCCGGTCGCCTGCCTCTATTCGAAGGTGAGCGCAAAGAGGGTCACAATGTCGTGGTCTCGTATTTTTCCCAGGACCAGGATGATCTGCTCGCCTCGAACAGGACGGTTTGGGACGAAGTCTATGCTGTCGCACCGAACCACATCGTGCCGCAGCTGCGCACATTGCTCGGCTGCTTTCTGTTTTCGGGGGATGCTGTTGAAAAGCCGGTTTCCGTGCTGAGCGGGGGAGAGCGAAGCCGGCTGGTGCTATGCAAGCTTCTGCTGTCGCCAGCCAATTGCCTGCTTTTGGACGAGCCGACCAACCATCTGGATATCCGGTCCAAAGATATCCTGATGGATTCGTTGCGAGACTACGAGGGCACCATGGTCTTCGTAAGCCATGACAGGTATTTCCTTGATGGGTTGGCAACCAAAGTCCTGGAAATCGGCGATCAGAAGGCCATTCCTTATCTGGGCAATTATGAGGACTATCTCTTCAAGAAAGCGGAACTGGAAAAGGAGCGGGCGGCCAGAGAACAGGCCGTCGAACAGGAAGCGGCTCAATCCGGAGATAACGGTGCGGGAGCCCAGCCTGAAGCAAAGAAAAAGAGAGTCAATCCATTCAAAATCCGGCAAAAACAGGAGCAGATTGAGCGGCTGGAGGGACAGATCCAGTCCCACGAAACAAGAATCGCCGTTTTGACGCAATTGCTGTCAACCGAAGAACTCTATCGGGACCACCAGTTATTCCGCACCACAATGGAAGAACATGATCGCCTGCAGGCCGAACTCAATCATTATATGGAGCAGTGGGAAACGCTGCATTCCGAAATGGAAGCCCTGCAAAGCTGAAATGTATCATTCGTGAAAATGGCATCCGACTGCACGGGTTCGGTAGTCAATCAATCGGCAATCCCGCTCTGCTGGGGGGACTCCCGGAGTTTGCCAGTTCCGGGATTGTTGAACGCCGACATACACCGACAAAACGCTGACGAACGCTGATCAATAGGGCGAAGGTCGGCGTGCAAGAACCGATGAGACGCTTCCGAGGGTGTGTTCTGAAGGGGCATCGCGACTATCGCTGGGGATAACGGAAGTATTCGACCCGGGACCAAATATGTGGTATTCTATAATTTCACCGGCCTTGGGTAGTCCACAACCAATCGTCGTGCAACTCATCGAGAAGGGCAGCGGAACTCCATTTCCGGGATATAAACCTTTCGGAATGAGCCCAATTTAGAATTCAAAAGTCCCGGACGTTCGCATTCTTGCCGGATGAATGGATCTGCAAAGATCCAGTGCCCGGAAACGCAGGGACTGATACAGTATGATTTCTGCGCCGGGTAATTTCAGATTCTCTCTATTCGCAGCAGGCTGCTGAAAGCATCGAGGAGGCAAATGTCGAGAAAATATCGTCAATCCGGCTATATGGATGCCGACCGCGAGAGGAAGCCAAAACCTCCTCCGCGCCCGAAAGGGCCCGGAGGAAGGGTTGAAACGAAATTCCACCTGATAACGCGCTGCAATAACTGTGCTTCAGAGATCCAGGTCATGGATCAGATTCGCGTCACGGACAAGTGCAAGAACTGCGACACGGATCTGCACACATGCAGGAACTGTCTCAATTTTGATCCTTCAGCCCGCAATGAATGCACCAAGCCCGTTGAGATGCGCGTGATCAACAAAAGCGCGAACAATTTATGTCCTTTTTTTGAACCGAAGGTCCTGGTGGAAAAGCAGGGGAGCGGAGCCGCGCCTCCCAAAGTTGTGGATAGCCATCGTCAAGCCTTTCTAGACCTCTTCAAGAAATAGCAGGCATCCCCGACCGGACGGCAAAAATGGGCGAATCTTTGAGCTTCTGAGCATAGCTATGCCACACAGGCTCGAAGACCCGATAGCTCGAATGGCCGGATCCCGGTTTGCTTACAGCTGCGACGTGCAGTGCGGGCAGCGCTTTGCCGGAATGGGTATCGCCGAAGCACAAAACGGGCAGTCCTTGGTGTTGGGCGGTGCCGCCGGCGGCTGGCGCTTGAACTTATTCACCTGCCGGATCAGCAGGAAGATTGCGAAGGCCACGATGATAAAGTCGATGATCGTATTGAGAAAAACGCCATAGTTCATGGTGGCGGCGCCCGCGGCTTTCGCAGCCGCTATGGTGGGAAAGTCTCCGCCCGACAGGTTGATGAACAGGTTGCTAAAGTCCATTTTCCCAAGCAAGAGCCCCAAGGGCGGCATCAGTATGTCGGAAACAAAAGAAGTGATGATTTTGCCAAAGGCGGCACCGATGATGATGCCGATCGCCATGTCAAGTACATTTCCCTTCATTGCGAACTCTTTAAATTCCTTGAACATTGTGCCCTCCTTGTCTGAAAAATCGGCCTGAGTCTACTATGTATCAATCCAGGAAGCCAGAAGTAAGAAATAAGAAATAAGAAGTAAGAAGCCAGGAACCACGAGCCAGAAGCCGGGAGCGGAATTCGTCCATAGGACTCAAAGCGAGAATGCCGGATCCTGCCTGAAAGGCTTCAGGCTTCTTTCTTCCGGCTTTCTGACAGGGCTGCCTGATTGGCTTCCTCCAACTCCTTCCGGTATCTTTTCAGGAAATAGTCGATCGTCTCGACACGAAGCTTGATGGAGCCGGTCGGCTTATTTTCGTCGATGTCCTTGAAAGCGAAATAAGGAGTGCCGGATGTTTCAATGATCTTCTCGATTGTGGAATAGATGGGAGCGTCGTGCCCGCATTTGAAATTGGAAAGCTCGACGGCTATGAGGTTGGGGTGGCGTGCCGTAAATTTCGCCGCCCAAAGCTTGTTGGCACTGTTGGCCGAGAAGGTGTGTTTCCATACATCGCTCACATCCAGCGCATGGGCGATGATCCCCTCCCGGACCTCCTCTCCGAAGAGGCGTTCGAGCAGATCCTGGTCCAGCGGGAGGGTCGCCTGGGAAAAGACCGGATAGCCGCGTTTCTGAAGCTCTCCCGGTATGCCCTGGTTGACTCCGGGGTCATGGTGGTAGGGGCGCCCCAGAAGGACGATTCCCACTCCCCCCTCTTTCTCCAGGCGATCGATGATTTCGCGCGCCTTTCGCCGTATTTCCGATTCGTAGCGGTCGAGAGCCTCGTAGCCGGCGCGGACGGCGCCGGCATTCTCCGACTTGGACAGTCCCAGGATGGACGCCCATTCGGTGAACATCTGCCGGGCGAGCAGGTCGGGCTTTGAAAGATCCAGCAGCGTGTCCAGATAAAGGACGCCGTTGTTCGCGAAAAGGTCCGTCTCCTTGGTGAAGGCGGCGCGAACGACTTCCGGAGTCAGCGCTGTCGTGGGACACGCGTTGCTGGCCCGGATATTGACCAGAGAGGAGCGCAGGACATCGAACATCGGGAAGAAAATGCAGTCGATGGGTTTGCGCTTGTGCTTTTCGAAAAGAAGATTGTGTATGTGCGCCAGGGCAAGTTTTGAAGGATAGCAGGGATCGATCGAGCCGCGCTTGGATCCGACCCGGAACATTTCTTCGCTGGTGAAATCCGAGTACACGATATTCGCCGGCTGGACGCCGAGGGTTTCGAAATAGCCGTTGAACAGCGGCGCAAAGGAGTACATTCCAAGAACTCGCGGGATGCCGATGCGAAACCGCTGGCGCTTTTCCATCAGCCGCCGCTTTCGCAATCCCCAATTGCCGGCGCCTGGCGATTTCTGCGGAGCGTGCACTTTCCAGACTTCCCGCCCCGCATATTCCAAAAGGTTCGGATTCGCCTCCCTTGCGGCATCCAGGCCGGACTGAATAGCCTTCATGGCTCCCAGGTCCTCCACGGCGCCCTTTTCGCAGGTGGCGATGATGAGGCGCCTGTGCCCGTTGTCGGAGTGGGCTTCGACGCCGCTTCCGTCGCTTCCCGTATCGATATCGATGAACGTGCGGAGGCAATGGTTCTTGCAGAAGCGGCAGCGGGTCTCCTCGCCGACGGTCGTCTTGTATTGGATGTTCCGGACCGCGTCCAGACCTATGAAAGTGGTTTTCCTTCCCTGCTGCCACAGCGTCATGGCTTCAAAGGCCGCACCGATGGCGCCGGCTTCCCCGGCATGCTTGTGGACGATGATCTCGGGCGTCTTGTCCGAAGCGGCAAAACGCTGCCGGATAAAGTCCACCTGTGCTTTGACCGCTGCAAGGTTGTTTTGCGTGCCTCCCTGCAGGATGAATCGCGTCCCCAGTTCAGGCAGGTTGGGGATCTTGGCGATATAGAGCCAGACATTTTTGGGCAGCACGGCCGCAAGGCCGGCCAGGATCTCATTCGGTTTCCACCCCTGGCCCTGGAAGCTGGCGATGTCGGCCTGAAGAAAGACTGCGCATCCGTAAGGGAAAACGGGCATCTCGCGGGCGGTGAAAGCGACGTCGGCGAACTGCTCCACCTTGAACCCGAATCCTTCGGAGATCGCCTGCAGGAAATAGCCGTTTCCTGCCGAACACTGCGTATTGAGCTTGAAGTCCTTGACACGGCCGTCCTTCAGGATCATCAGCTTGATGTCCTGCCCTCCCACGTCAACGATAGCGTCGGGGGTGTCGTAATAATGCAATGCGGATTTTGTATGGGCTACCGTTTCCACCAGGGCGACATCGGCGCAAATAACGTCCCGCAGCGTATCCTTGGCATAGCCGGTGGTCGCCGCGCCCAGCACCTCGATCCGGGCGCCCTGGGCTTCGACCTGTTTGCGCAGCTTCTCGAGAATTTCGATGGTGTCCTCGATCGGATTCCCCTTGGACAGCTGATAGGCTCTGGCCAGGACCTCGCCTTCCAGGGACAGCAGGACGGCTTTGGTGGACGTGGATCCGCCATCCACTCCGATGAAGCCCCGTGCCGTGTCTCCCGGATTGAATAGGGGCGGCTCAAAAGGCGGCGGGGCATAATTCTTGAGGAACACTTCCACCTCTTCCGGGGACCCCACGAGTGCGGGTACGCCTTGTCCGCCTTTGCCGCGGCCTTCCGCACGGCCCAGGTGCAAATTTTCAAGCTGCGAAATCCCGCAGTAGGCGCCGACAGCGGTTTCTTCATCCTTGCCGAACTCGGCAGCGCCCATCGCACTGAAGTACTCGGCATCCGGCGGCGCGTAGATCAGATCCGCCAGCGTTTTGCCTTCAGGAACCGGCACGCCTCGCTCGGACCACGTCAGCGCTATATTGCGCTGCCAGGCTTCGCGCATTCCGGGGATGAAGGCATTCGGACCGCCCAAAAGCAGAACGTGCGCAAGCAGTGTATGGCCGCGGGCCAGAACCTTGAGGTTCTGAAGGACGAAAGCCTCGAACAGGGAAGCCATGCATTCATCCGCAGGAATGCCCTGTTTCTGCAGGCTGTTGATGTCGGTTTCGGCGAACACTCCACACTTGCCCGCCACCGAATGCATGCGGATGCCGTCATAGCGAAGCCGGCAAATTTCCTCGAGGGGGATGCCGAGCTTCTTGCTGATCTTGTCAATCACCGCGCCCGTGCCGCCGGCGCACTTGTCGTTCATTGAAGGGAATTTCTTGATGCGGCCGGTTTCGGGATCCTTCTGCAGGACAACGATCTTGGCATCCTGCCCGCCGATTTCGACGAAGGAAGCGGCCTCCGGGCAGCGTCTTTCCACCATGAGAGATGCTGCGAGCACTTCCTGGACATACTTCGCCCCGATCAGTTCCGCAAGCGAGATGCCGCCGGAACCGGTCATGAATACCCGGCAATTGTCCGGCGCCATTCCGGTTTCGCGCTCCATTCGCCCCAGGAAATCAAGCAACACCTCGATCTGACGCGTGTCATGCCGGCGGTAATCCTTCCACAGCACGGCGTCTGTCTCCGCATCCGCGATGATGGCTTTGACGGTTGTGGAACCTACATCAATTCCTACACGAAATTTGGGTGCAGTCACTCAATTCACCGATCCTTGGATTCGAGGTTCGAGACGGGAGATCCGAAATTGGAGTTTGGCAATTGGAGGATTGGTTCGCTAATTTCGAATCTCGAATCTCGAATCAAAAACTATGACTCGAAAACTCTGCGCCCGGCCATCAGGTCGTTCACATGAAGGACGAAGTTTGCCGCGACTCCGGCTACCCCCGGGCGATGCGGGACCCGATACAGCGGTCTGCTCAGGTCAGAATTACGGGCGGCGAAAGCTCGAATGTCCCCCAGGGACCTTCCCGTGCTTGCCAAGGCTTCCTGGAACTCCGATTTTGCCTTCGCTTTGGCTTCTCCCAGCGCCATTTGAACCCGGCTCAGGGCATTGATCTCGCCCTCACCGGAAGTCTCGATCGGGAGATAGATCATATCTTTGAACTTACTGATAACGGCAGACTGGATCCCGTCGGACTGCGAGGAGGGAAGGCATCCGAAGGGCTTCAGGCTCAAAACCATATGGCAAAGCTTGTTGGTGTGATAGTAGATGTTCTTGCCGACCTCGAGGTATCCTTCGCCGCCGCGTGCCAGCGGTTTGTAGAAGGGATTCGCCAGCTGCGCGAGCTTGTCCTGAGGCACCAGATTGTGTGCGGTTTCCCCCAGCGATTTTATGACCTGATGGTACAAGCCGGAATACAGGCGTTCGCCGAGAATAAGCAGGGCGCGCTTTTTCTGGAAGCCCAGCTCATTGCGCCATCGCTGGCGCACATCCCAGCGCGCAGGTTCCCGGCATTGCGAATCCATTCCGCGGCGCGGGTATGCCTGCATCCGCGCATGCGCCAGAAGATAGGCGATCCAGGTTCCTATGGCTTCAGGCTGGACCTGCGCACCTTCGCGCTCCAGGAAATCGAACATGCGGTAGTTCCCGCCGCTTTCCGTAGTCTGAGCCCAGAATTCGCCGATGATTTTTACGGATGGCTTCAGTTTCAGGCGATCCACCGCAATCCCGTCGATGCGCTTGCGGCACCTTTCCAGCACTTCCTGAAACTCCTTGCCGCGCAAATGCAGCCTCATTTTGTACAGGAAGCTGAGCAAACCCCGGAGAAAATTTCTCTCGGCCAGCTGCGCCGTAACCCAGCCGGGTGTTACGGCAGACAGTTCGGGAGCTTTGTATTCGCGCAGGTGGTCGCAGAGGTCCTGAACGCAGAGATCCATAACCCGGTCGGTTTCGCCGGGATTAACCTCATAGGCCCGTATCCCGCAGGTCAAATCGTTCAGCACATCTCCCAGGAAAAGAACCTTGAGCATTCCCAGCCCGAAATCGATGGTGTACTTCAAACCCGGCGCTTCCGTCTTCTGCCGGATGCCCTCGTCCTGTTGAAACCTGAGAACACGAAAGCCGTCGAAGCCGGCGTTCTGCAGGGCCAGCCGGTATTCGGCGGCGTACATGCCGAACCGGCAGGGACCGCAGGAGCCTGCCGTGAAGTAAAGATAGTTGTCGACTATTTCCTGCCGGGAAAGCCCCTCGGCTTCCAGCTCTCTGAGATACTGAATCAAGGCGCCCGATGTGAAGTAGGCCGGACTGCATTGGCCGTTGTTGCCGAATTCCTTGCCGAGATGAAATGCCGTCTGATCGGGTACGGGAAGAAGCTCGCAGCGGTATCCGCTTCCCTGGAAAACAGCCCGGATGAACTCTTCGTGCTTCCGGGTGAGGCCGCCAACAAGTATTGTAACATTCTGGCGCTCTTCGGCCGTAAACGGCCTTTCCTCGGGTCGCCGGTACTGAGTCCTCCGTTCAATTCCTGAAAACGCTCGCCCCATGGATTCTACCTGGTTTAAAGATGCTCCCTATAAAACAAATTTCAATCCTAATTTATATCATTCCGGGGCGTACATCTGCAAAATCGAAATTCGTTTGCAGGAACGTGCCGGTCGGGATGGGTCTGGTGTGAGCGGAGGGGATCCGTTGCTTCCGTAGCCGCAGGGAGGGCCCTGCGGCGTGTCTCCCTCGCCGGTAGCCGGAGAAAACTCCCTGGTGACGGCACGTTAAGGGATGCAGATTTCAGGTCTCAAAGAAACATGCCCGGATGCGCCGCTATGACGGAAACCGTGATATCCGGTCAAATTTTAAGGGCAAAATCCAGGGAGATATCCATCACGGGCGCACTGTGTGTGATCCACCCGATGGAAATCAGGTCGACTCCCGTGGCGGCGATGGCGGTTACGGTCTCAGCCGTAACGCCCCCGGAGGCTTCCGTGAGGGCTCTTTTCCGGGTCAACCGCACCGCCTTGGCCATCATGTCAATCGGCATGTTGTCGAGAAGCACCGCGTCGACTCCCTCCTTCAGAGCTGCATCGAGCTGTTCCAGAGTGTCGACTTCCACTTCGACCTTCACCATGTGCCCGGCGCGCCGGCGAACCCTTTGTATGGATTCCACCACTCCGCCTGCGGCCAGCAGATGATTGTCCTTGATCAGTATGGCATCGTCCAGCCCGAAACGGTGATTCGAGCCGCCGCCGGCCCGCACGGCATATTTCTCGAGGGAACGGAGTCCCGGAGTCGTTTTCCGGGTACAAACCACGCGGGCAGGGTAGGGGGATGCCAGGGCGACAATGTCGCGCGTCGCAGTGGCAATGCCCGAAAGATGCATGAGAAAATTCAGGGCGGTTCTTTCGGCCGAAAGAATGGGACGCGCTGCGCCCTGAACGACGGCAATGATGTCCCCCGATCCTGCATCCTTCCCGTCGGCGAGGCATATTTCGAAGCTCAAGGCCGGCCCGAGGCACCGAAAGGCGTGGCCGGCTACCTCCACGCCGGCAATCCGGCCGGGCGCGCGCGCCACGATCATCGCGGTGGCGGTATCTTCGGGAGAGACGATTGCGTCCGTGGTCGCGTCCCCGGCCCCGCCCAGGTCCTCCAAAAGGGCTCGGCGCACGGATTCGTCGTAGAGCAGGGGGTAGAGCTGCAGAAGCGGTTCGATTTTGTGATTTTTGCTGTTATTGGGCATTTTTTCGAAGAGGTTGCGGCGCCGGATCCAGCATTCGCCGCACGGCAAGCTGCGCACGTTGGGCAACACGAGGATCCACATCCACGACATATTTCAGGTTCTGCAGGGAATCGAGGATTTTGGGCAACGTGATCCGCTTCATGTGCGGGCAATGGTTGCAGGGACGGACAAATTCAATTTCAGGAAATTCCACGGCAACATTATCGCTCATGGAGCACTCGGTGACTATCAAAACCCGCTGCGGTTTGCTGCGCGCAATTTCACGGCTCATGCCGGCCGTGGATCCCACGAAATCGGCTTCCGCCAGCACATCCGGAGGGCACTCGGGATGCGCGAAAATTACTATGCCGCTGAATTTTTCCCGATATGCCCTGAGCTCCGCCGCCGTGAACTTTTCATGGACCTCGCAGTGGCCCTTCCAGGGGATGACCTCCACGCGGGTTTTCCCCGCGACATACCGCCCCAGGTACTCGTCGGGCAGGAAAAGGACCCGGTCCGCGCCCAGCGATTCGACCACCTCGACGGCGTTTGCAGACGTGCAGCAGATGTCGGATTCGGCCTTGACTGCCGCGGACGTGTTGACATAGGTCACGACAGGGACTCCGGGATATTGACGGCGAAGCAGGCGGACATCCTCGGCCGTGATGGAGGATGCCAGGGAGCATCCGGCTTCCAGGTCGGGGATCAGCACTGTTTTGGTCGGATTCAGCAGTTTGGCGGTCTCCGCCATGAAGTGCACGCCGCACATCAGGATCACATCCGCATCGGTTTTCGCCGCCTCACGCGCCAGGGCGAGAGAGTCGCCGGTCAGGTCCGCGACCCCGTAGAAAATTTCCGGCGTCTGGTAGGTGTGGGCCAGTATTACGGCCCTGCGCGCGGCCTTGAGTTCGCGTATGGCAGCCACATAGGGCGCATGGGCCGCCCACTCGCTTTCCGGCATGACATTGCCTAAGCGCCTGTAAATAAGCCCTATTGCTTCAACTGTTTCCGGAGCGCCGGCAACCGCCTCCCCGGAGCCTTTCGAAATATCCGCCACCCAGGTACCCTCCGCTATTATACTCATAATGAGTATATGGAGGCGCTAAAAAAACTGGCCCGCCTCCGCCGGCCAACGATCTTATACTAAGCGTGAGTATAACTGCTGTCAATACCAGAAATTGCGCGTCTGAGACCGATTGAGAATCCGGCGGGCGTAGGCGCGGGTTTTCGGGAAGTCCACGAAAGAGAGGTAGTGATGTTCCGCGGGCACTCCCTCGGGCCGTGATGCGGAGAGCGCCTTTCGCAGCCAGTTGTCTGCCCGTGATTCGCCGGCGTTGTAGCGTAACAGCGCGAAAAGCACGGGTTGCGGCGAGTCTCGATAGTGATTCAGGGATTGCCGGAGATACCAGCAGCCGATCTCGACATTCAGTTCGGGTTCCAGGAGGCGCACCTGCTCGTAAGCGGGAAAGCCTTTCGTGGCGGAATAATCGGCCGCAGCGGCCGCCGTTATCTGCATGAGCCCCTGCTCCCCTGCCGATCCCCGAATATCGGGTCGGAACCAGCTCTCCTCGAAAATCAGCGCCTTTACCAGGTAGAAATCCACTCCATTGCGCGTGGCCGCCTTCCGGATAAGGGCGTCATAACGGGAGGTGTGGTGCTCGATCCAGACCATTCCTGCCGCCGCGGTAAGAAAGATGATGCCCAGTGCGGCAACCGTTGAGCGCGTTCTCCATCCTCGCCATCGGAGCATGCCAATCAGAGTACCAGCCTGATGGGTTCAAGTAAACATGCAGCGCGCGACAAATGTTCAGGATATTCTGCGGCTTTGCCCTGTCTTTTGCGGTTCCCCAATCGATATTCAATGTTTCGCGGCGCCCCACTTCCTGGTTGCGGTCAGAATCCCGTGGAAAGGGCAGGCTGGGATTTTCGACCGACGGATGCGGCCTCACCGGCAATGCCGGCAGACCTCCCCATGGATAAGCCCGAGGCGGCGCCTTTAACATTCGTACGGGCGGCCCGGAGCTGTATGCGGGTTCAGAGCTTTTCGAGAAGAGCTTTTTTCTTCTCCTCGAATTCGGCGGAGGTGATGATGTTTCGGTCCCTCAGTGCGGCCAGATCCTCCAAAAGCTGGGGAATATTGGTCGGGGGAGATGCATACGCGGAGGCGGCCTCGGTTTTATACAATTCTCTCTGGCGCACAATACTGTTTTTGAATTCGATGGGCCGGGAGAGGAAATTGAATATCGTCGTGCCTTTTTCGCTCGCTGTTTCCAGCCCGACATTCCCGTACTTCAGCAGCCTGCCCATGAGGCTTTGCTGATGGAACACGTTGTTTATCTTGTCCAGGGTCGCGTCAAAAGAGGAAACGGCGAACACACCCTCCTGTTTTACCACGCGCCGGCTCGTCAGGATGTACTCCCTCCGGCGCCAGGTCATCCATGCCCAAAGGAGATATGCCAAGGGCGCAACATAAAGGGCTATCCACCATGGCTGGAACATAATCGCCAGCGCGAGGAGAATCGCCAGCGCCATAAGGTTCAGAAAAACAGGCCAAAACAACACCAGGACATGCTGGTGCGCAAGGACTACAAGCTTTTCTCCCGGCAGCAGCTGTTTTTTTGTGAAGGACATGTATAAACCTCGGTCGGGTGTTTCATTCCGGTACGGGAACTTATAGGAATGAAGATCCGGAAGCAGTATAACCTCGCCCCGCCTCCGGATCTTCCGTGAGTTATTTTGCGTGTGATTTTTTCTTGCGCCAGCTGTCCCAATAGGCTTTCATCCTCTGCGATCGCCGCATCCGTTCTTCCTTCGAAAAGCGCGCCTGTTTTCTTGCGGCCGGCGCCTGATTGCCCGCGGCCTGAACCGTGAGCGGCGCTTTCCTGGCGGGTTTCCCGCGAAGCTCACGGTTTATTTCGGTAATCTCCGCGTCGATCTGTTTTTTCTTGATCTCCAGGGATTCCAGGGCTAATTCCAATATTCTATAACGATCACTGGGCATTGAAATATATCCTTTCCTCTGTATAGGGCATCATCCCGCAGAAGCACTTTATATGCAGCATGAAAACAATTCACCCCTGCATTATAGTATGCAAACCGCAAAATACTTCGGACAAAAAGCCGCTAAATGTTCCCGGACGCCGGCCGATATGTAGTTCAGCATCGTATAGATATGCTCATGGAGGGGAAATCAGTCTTCCTCTCCTTTCTTTATGCGCGGGACGTCAAGGCCAGGCGGAGAAGCGCTCGGTTGGATAAACACGGGTGAGGGGACCGCCTGAACCGGCAGCGCCCCGCGCGCCACACTCAAACCCTGGAAAACAGGATCATTCCCGGCCCCTGTAACCGGGTAAATACCTTCGCAAAAGCAGCCAGAAATAGGTTGCAGTGGCGCCGGCCACAAACATCACGATCACATTGCCCTCGAGTGTCGGCGCATACAGGTGATAGCGGTAATAGGCACAGATGGCGCCCATGAGGAAACTCAGGGCTGCGAGAAAAGCGGCCAGCAATCCGTCCGGCGCGCTGTTGCTTTTGATGCGCTCCCAGCCCAGGCAGACAAGATAGGACGAGGAAGCTGCCGCAATGGCCGGCAGCAGCCAGATATCCATTGAAAAAATCATGGGCTCCTCCGCCCGTCCATTTTAGTGTACCACCATGGAATATCTGTGTGAAACCGGCAGCGGGGCGGCTCCCGCGCTCGGGCCTTGACAGGGTGTTAGCCCGAATCTGCCAGGTGATATAATTCTATCAATCCGCGGGAAGGCGGTTCCGCGTATGCACCCAGCATGCGCGCGGGTTTCGAGGATCGCCGGTTTCCGGGTGCGGATTCCATCCAACGCGGGAATTTGCGCGTCGGGGTTGAGTTGAAATCGTGATGGGCGGAGCGTTAAACTAATGAAAGGTCAAGGTGCGACATGTGGCTGAGCCTTGGAAAATTGGCAACTGTTCTCCTGATTCATCCAATTTTTCCAATGATTCTGGGAGGATGCACCACGAACTGGCACCCGGTAGCACAAAAAGGGCCGCCCGAAACCTCCGTTTCCCAGGCTACTGATTTCGGCCGCCTCCGGGAACGTATGGTCCGCGAGCAGCTTCAGGGACGCGATATCAGGGACGCCCGCGTACTTGCAGCCATGCTCAAGGTGCTTCGGCATGAATTCGTTCCCTCTGAATTCAGGGAATCCTCCTATAGCGACAACGCACTCCCGCTAAAGCTGGGACAAACCATCTCGCAGCCTTATATCGTCGCGTATATGACCCAGGCGCTCGAACTGAGCGGGACGGAGCGCGTCCTGGAAATAGGCACCGGCTCGGGATACCAGGCGGCTGTCCTTGCGGAAATAGCTCCCGAAGTCTATTCCGTCGAAATCCTTCCCGAACTCAGCGAATATGCGGAGACGATTCTGACCAGGCTGGGCTACCGGAATATTCATATCCGGACGGGCGACGGGTATATGGGATGGCCCGAGCAAGCCCCGTTTGACCGGATTATTGTGACGGCAGCGCCCGAAGCAGTCCCCCAGCCCTTGATAGATCAGCTCAAGGTGGGAGGCCGCATGATCGTTCCCGTCGGTGTTTTGGAGCAGGAATTGGTGATTTTCGAAAAGCAAAAATCCGGGGTTACCAGCCGTTCCACTATTCCCGTCCGATTCGTTCCCATGACCGGCAAAATCCTGGACAAAACTCCCGATCGATAGTTTCCCCGCCGACAATTCCTCCGCGGGAGCTTATGAAACCGCCCTGAATCTTTCGGGTCGGAAACCGGATTCGAGAAGAAGCAGGGAAACTCCGGACTCCTTCCAACTCACTCTGCTTCAATTAAACGGTTTCCTGGTTCAGCATCTGCTCCTTCATCTGCCACAGTTTGTGAGACAAGCCTACCTTGTATTCGTGGGGATTGTGCAGCCTTTTGTAGCTTTCGTGGAGCTGTGCAAGCTGTTCTTTGCGATAGCTGCGGATCTGCTCAAGCGGCGGGAATTCATAGACGATTTGTCCGCGTTCCACAACGGTCCTCAGCAGTTCAACCCGGGTTCCCGAATTGAGCCTCTTGCGGCGCAAGGGATTGTTGGGATCGACGATGAGAATCTCGTGGACATTCAGATCTTCGGATTCATCGGCCAGAGCATCCGCGTCCATCAATCCGTCGCCGTTGTAAAACCGGATGATTTTCTTGTTGCCGGGGTTGGTCATTTTCTCAGGGTTGGCGCTCAGTTTGATTTTAGGCCGCCCATTGTGCTGCACCATTTTATATATTCCGCCAAGAGCTCCGCCGCCGGCGCCCGATCCCGTTACCAGGTTTGTCCCGACTCCCCAGATGTCGACTTTGCCGCCCTGTGAGAGGATGTCGGCAATGATGTATTCATCGAGTTCGTTCGAGGCCACGATATTGACGTAATGCAGACCTTCCCGGTCGAGCATCTCCCGGGCCTTCTGGCTCAGGAAAGCCAGATCCCCGCTGTCGATGCGTATGCCGACCAGCCGGTGCCCCTGCTGCTCGAGTTCTTTGCCGATCCTTATGGCGTTGGGGACTCCGCTTTTGAGTGTGTCATAGGTGTCCACGAGGAGAATGCACTCGTCCGGAAACGATCGTGCGTAAGCGCGAAAAGATTCAATCTCCGAACCGTAGGACTGGATCCAGCTATGTGCATGAGTGCCCCTGGCCGGCATTTTCAGCATTGCAGCCCCCAGCACGTTCGATGTGCCGTCGGCTCCCCCGATAAACGCAGCCCTGCAGGCGCTTAAGGCTCCATCGGGCCCCTGGGCGCGCCGCAAACCGAATTCAATGACGGCGCCGTGATTGGCTGCCTCCCAGATGCGGGCGGCTTTGGTGGCCACCAGCGTCTGAAAATTGATGTGGCAAAGCAGGATTGTTTCTACCAGCTGGCAATCGATGAGGTTTCCGCTGACCTGCAATAGGGGTTCGTTGGGAAAAACCACCGTCCCTTCAGGGATCGCCCTTATAGTGCCGCTGAACGCGTAAAGGGAAAGATAGTTCAGAAATTTTTCCGGAAACGTGGGCGAGCCGGACGCAGACTTGAGCGAGCGCAGAAAACGGATATCTTCCTCGCCGAACCTCGCATCCACGACGGCCCGGACCGCATCCTCCAGACCCGCAGCGATGCCAAAGCCTCCTTTAAAGGGATTGTGCCGGTAATAGAGGTCAAAGGTCGCCGTGTCCGATGCCTTCCCCTGCTCCAGATAACCGGCTGCCATCGTCAATTCATACAGATCCGTCAGAAGCGCCCGAGTAACCATCTTCGCCCCTCTTTTAGCGATTAGGGATTAGCGATTAGGGATTAGAGTGGAATGGGGATTGATACTATGCGGATTAAGGATGAATTTCCGTATATGCAAGATTTGCTGTGAATCAAAGATGCACCTAATCCCTAATCCCTGATCCCTAATCACTGATTCTCATTGCGATCGGCATGCGGCGTCCGGTGCCGAAGGCCCGGGTGGTTACCTTCAGCCCAGGCGCCGCCTGCCGCCGCTTGTATTCATTCGCGTGTATCATGCGCACAACTCTTTCAACCGTTTCCCGTTCATATCCCTGAGCCGCGATTTCCCCGGCACTCATCTGTTCCTCGACGCGCAACCGCAGAATGCCGTCCAGGATGTCATATTCCGGCAGAGTGTCCTGGTCTGTCTGGTTGGGCCGCAATTCCGCCGAGGGGGCCCGGGCGATGGTGTTTGGGGGGATAATGTCCCTCTCCCGGTTTATGTGGGCGGCCAGTTCGTAGATCAGTGTTTTCGGTACGTCCGATATCACGGCCAGCCCGCCGACCATATCTCCGTAAAGTGTGCAATAGCCCGCACCCAATTCCGACTTGTTGCCGGTACTTAGAACCAGATGCCCGAACTTGTTGGATAAAGCCATCAGGAGAGCCCCCCTTATGCGGGCCTGCAGGTTCTCCTCCGTTATGTCTTCCGGCAGCCCGGCGAAGGCGCCGGCGAGGGACTCGCGGAAAGCCTGAAAAACGGGCTGAATCGGGATCCCATCGAACGGAATGCCCAGGTTCCGCGACAGCATGCGGGCGTCTTCGTAGCTCTCCGGCGCGGAATAGACCGAGGGCATCGAAACGCCGAGCACATTGGATGCGCCCAGCGCCTCGACCGCGATGCAGGCCACAACTGCCGAATCAATCCCGCCGCTAAGGCCCAGAACCGCTGATTTGAAGCCGCACTTGTGCGCATAGTCGCGCGTGCCCATCACGAGAGCCCGGAAAAGGCTCTCCATTTTTTCCGCTTCCTGATATCCGCAATCTTCTGTCGAATCGGGATCCGCAATCAGCAGGTCTTCCGCAAAAACATTCCCCTGAGCAACCATGTTGCCTCTCGCCCCCAAAACCAGGCTGCCGCCGTCGAAAAGAAGGTCGTCGTTCCCTCCGACCAGATTCACATACGCCATGGGCACGTGGTACTTTCGGACGTGATCCAGCAGCATCTGATAGCGGAATTTCGGTTTGCCCATTTCGTATGGCGATGCCGAAATATTGATAAGGAGATCCGCCCCTTTATCGATCAGGTTGCGAATAGGATCCGTGCGATAGAGGGGCTTGGGCCAGAAATCTTCGGAATTCCAGGCATCCTCGCAGATTGAAATGCCCAGCGAGCGGCCGCCAAAACGCACCGGATGCACGCTGCCTGATTTCTCGAAATAGCGGTCCTCGTCAAAAACATCATAGGTGGGCAAAAGCGTCTTGTGGATGACCGCCTGTATTTTCCCCTCCGAAAGAAGGGCGGCCGCATTATAAAAATCCCGGCCCGCATGGCTCGTATTGCGATCCACAAAGCCCACGATCGCGCCCATCCGGTCTGTGCGGGCGGCAATTTCATCCAAAGCCCGGAGATTGGACTCAACGAAACCGTGAAGTCCCAACAGGTCGCGCGGGGGATAGCCGGTCAGGGCGAGTTCGGGGAAAATTACAAGATCGGCGCCCGATTCCCGCGTTTTTTCCATGGTACGCAGTACCCGGTCACGATTACGGCCTATATCCCCGACAACCGTATTGATCTGTGCCAGCGCAATCTTCATTTTTCTCCCATCCGGTTAAAGCCTGTCCTGCGGCCTATGGCGCAAAGTATAGGAGCAAAGAAGCAAAGGGGCAAAGGATGAATGGGATATGCTGAAAAAGGGCAGAACGTAAAGGGACATGGCGGCAAAGCATCAAGACTAAATAGATAGAAACCTATCCCCGTGGAAATCAGGAACAAACCATCTTTTCCCGCACTGTCCCCCAGCTCCTTTGATCCTTTGATCCTCTGCCCCCTCCCATCAATCCCTAAGCGTCAATTGCCGGAGATCGATCTGAAACCTGCGAAGCAGAGCCATAACCTCCCGACGGGTAAGCTTTCTGGTTTTCTGGATCTTCCATCTTTTGCGCAATGCCGCCGGCAGCAGGCGCAAGGTGCTGACATGGGCCCACAGGAGGATAAACGGAAGGCGGAGCCAACCCTGGGCCGAGACGAATTGGCCGGCCGCCCCCTGCCGTTTCAAAGCGGCGTAGGCGTGCCACATAAACCTCCGGGCCGACCAATATGGATTTGCGAGCAGCAGTGGAAGAGGAAAATTTTTAACGGCCAGCAGCAGCCTGTTCCGTTCCACCAGCATGATTTTCAGGGAGGAATATGCACCGGCCGTCGCCGAGTGACGGTGATAGACCCTGGCCGAAGGCACATACCACGCATTCCAGCCCAAAAGCCTTGCCCGCATCCCAAGGTCCGCGTCGTCACCAAAAGCGAAGAAGGTCTCGTCGAAGCCGCCCGTTTCCACGAACAGCCGGCGATGGTACAGGGCAGCGCAGGCATCCGGCCAGAGTATCTCTTCTTCCTTATCGTACTGGCCCGCATCCCTCTCCATGGTGCCGCGTCCGCGGTTCTGGCCGTCCCAGTAGATGAGGTGTCCCGCCTTGTCCAGAACTCCCTCCGGCGCGGCGAACAGAATCTTGCAGCCTATCATGCCGATTCTGCGGGCCGGGTCGCCGCGCAGGACCATCTTCTCAATCCAGTCCGCTTCCGCAACGGCGTCGTTATTGAGCAGCGCGATCCACTCGCCCTGCGCCCGTGCAAACGCAATATTGTTGGCTTCACAGAATCCGCTGTTCCTGGCCAGAAAAACCGCTCGCGCTCCAGGGATCCGCCCGGTCCAGGCGCGTATGCACTCGGCGCTGCCGTCTGTCGAACCGTTATCCACGATAATGAACTCCCGGTTCTGCCAGGTCTGTCTTTCGAGCGAGGAGAGGCAGTCTTCGAGAAACTTCGCGCCGTTCCAATTCACCACGATAACGCTGACCAGCGGATTTTCGAATCGGCCAAATCCCATCGGAAACCCCGCACATGAATCAAGATGTCTTCAGCCTGCCAAAACCTGTGATTTTGGCGTCTGAAGCTTTACAGCAACCCTGCGGATCAAGTCCGGTCCCGGTCTCCGACGGCGATATTTTAAGGAAACTGGCGATGCCAGGTTGTGGCCTGCTCATAGGCCCAGGCGGTCCGCAAGAGCGTGGCCTCGCCGAACCGGCGGCCGATCAGCTGCAATCCTATGGGAAGATTGTCCGGCGAAAAGCCGCACGGCACCGAGAGAGCTGGAAGTCCCGTGAGATTGGCAGGCCTTGTCAGGCTCAGCAGCGCCAGGCGCACGTCGTTTAGCGAGCGCCCTGTCCGGACCTGTTCCTGATCAAGGCCGGGCGCCACAACGGGAAGGGCCGGCGCCAGGATAAGATCCACCGAATCCAGCACGCGTTCGAATTCCTCCGTGTAGGCCAGCCTTTTCTGCAGCGCCTGAATATAGGCTGCGGCCGTCAATCCTCTGCTTTGTTCCAGACGTGCGCCAACGTCCTTGCCGTATTCTTCCGGGCGTTTATTCAGCCATACTTCGTGATAGGCGAGGGCTTCTCCGGCGGTGATATCCGCGGCGAGCCGGGCGGTCTCTTCCATACCTTTCAGATTCACCTCGCGAAGACTGGCGCCAAGCTCTTTCAGGATTTTCATAGCAGCCAGCACACTTCGCCGGACTGCCAGCTGCAGGTGATCGAAAAAATACTGCCGGGGCACTCCGAGACGAATCGATTTCACTCCGCCTCGAAGAGCGGAGGCGGTTGTTCCTGGCATCCCCGGAGCGCGGACACTCCTTAGGGCCATGGCATCGAACATCAGAGCTGCATCGGCCACGCATCTGCAGATAGGGCCCGCGTGATCCAGCGTGCCGGAAAGCGGAATCACGCCCTCCAGCGACACCCGGCCGTAGGTCGGCTTCAGCCCCACGCATCCGCAGGCTGCCGACGGTATGCGGATGGATCCTCCGGTGTCGGTCCCGATCGATGCTACGGCCTGGGCTGTGACAACCGATGCCGCGCTGCCTCCGCTGGACCCTCCGGATATGCGGCCAGTGTCCCACGGGTTGCGGACCGGGCCATAATGGGGATTGATGTTCGTTGCTCCGTAGGCAAACTCATGCATGTTGGTTTTGCCCAGGAGGATGCATCCGGAGGCCGATAGCCGCTCGACGACCTCCGCATTGCGATCGGGAACGAAGCGGCGCAGGATTTTTGAGCCGGCAGTTGTTCGTATGCCGCGGGTGTAGAATAGATCCTTGACACTGATCGGGATGCCGTGGAGAACGCCTTTGTACCTTCCTCTGGAAATATCCCTCTCCGCGCGCTTTGCCTGTTCCCGCGCGATATCTTCCCGGACGGTGATAAAGGCGTTGATGGCAGGCTGGAGCTTTGAGATGCGGTCGAGGCAAAAAGCGGTGAGTTCCACCGGAGAAATTTTTCTCCGCCGTATCAGGGGAGCCAGGCTGAGGATCGTCAAATCGCTGTTGTTGTCCATCGGGCTGTCCATACTATCGAAAGATCATGCATAAATCGATATGCATCTTCTATATATCCGCAGGCACCGAAGACGCAAAGCCCGCCGCCTCGTTTTTCGTGCCGCCCCGGCGCGTGCGTCGGTTCATGCTAATATGGACGTCATGAAATTCAAGGAGGACTTTCTCCGTTTGGAGCGGCAGGTCATGAAGTGCCGGCGTTGCCCGCGCCTGGTCGCCTGGCGGGAACGCGTTGCCCGCGAAAAAGTCCGCCGGTTCAGCGATCAGGAATACTGGGGGCGTCCGGTGCCGGCTTTCGGCGCGCCCGACGCCGGGCTGGTAATCATAGGATTGGCTCCCGCGGCGCACGGCGGCAACCGCACGGGACGGATGTTCACCGGCGACCGAAGCGGGGATTGGCTCTTCGATGCGCTCTACCGGTTCGGCTACGCCAGTCAACCCGAATCCGCCGGCAGAAACGACGGCCTGGCGCTGCACGACTGTCTGATTACGGCGGTTCTGCGCTGCGCTCCGCCGGACAATAAGCCCACGATCGATGAGATAGGCAACTGCCGGGAATACCTGCGCCGGGAGCTTCGGCTGGCCGGGAACAAGCGGGTCGTGGTCGCTCTCGGCCGGATCGCGTTCCAGGCTTTCGTCAGGATCTGGCGGGAGCAGTGCGAGTCTCCGGCCGCCGGCAAACTGGAATTCCGGCACGGTGGGGAATGGGAGCTTGGGCGATTGACGCTGATCTCTTCCTTCCATCCAAGCCGGCAGAATACGCAGACCGGGAAACTGACCCATGCGATGTTTGACGGCATCTTCCGGCGTGCCCGGGAGAAGCTTCAATAGCCCGGTCCCATCGCTTTATCAAAATGCTTTTAAACAGGAAGGGCCAGGCGCATCTCTTCCACGATGGCATCGGCGGCGGCCGCGGGATCGGGAGCCTGGAGGATCGGGCGGCCCACGACTATCAAATCCGCGCCCGCCCGGATGGCTTCCGCCGGCGTCGCCGTGCGGCTCTGGTCCTGAGCGGAAGATCCGGCAGGTCGTATGCCGGGAATCACGAACTGCAGCCTATTTTCAAATAGCCTATGGAGCATCGGCAGCTCACGGGCGGAAGCCACGATCCCGCGTATCCCCGAGTCGCAGGCCAGGCCGGCCAGCCTCTCCACCCACTGCTCGACGGTTCCGGACACTCCCAGCTTCTGCACGTCCTCCCGGGAAAGGCTGGTCAGGGCCGTCACGGCCAGAAGAAGCGGTGGAGATTCCGAAGATCGGGCTTCCAGGGCCGCGGCCGCGAGCATTTCGAAACCGCCGGAAGCATGAAGCGTCAGCATGTCGACCCCCAGCCGGCAGGCCGACCGGACCGCTCCGCGGACGGTGTTGGGGATGTCGTGCAGCTTCAGGTCCAGAAATATTTTTTCCCCGCGCCCCCGGATTTCCTCAACCAGGCGCGGCCCCTCGCGGGTGAAAATTTCCAGGCCGAGTTTAAAGTATCCTGCGTGACCGGAAAGCCGCTCCACCGAAGCGAGCGCGGCCGCCCGATCCGGAACATCCAGCGCAACGATGAGTCTTGATCGCGGGTCATTCATAGGCGCGAAGGCTCCCAATCAGTTCGTTAATGTCTTCGACATAATGCGTCCGGCAATATTCCTGCAGCCCCAGCGCGATGCGTTGGGATGCATCGGGCTGATAGAAATTGACGGTTCCGACCTGCACGGCACGGGCGCCGGCTATCAAAAACTCGAGCGCATCCTCCGCCGTAGCGATTCCCCCGATTCCAATAACGGGAATTTTAACCGCCTGGCAGGTTTCCCATACCATGCGCAGCGCGATGGGCTTGATTGCGGGCCCGGAAAGCCCTCCGGTAAGGAATCGCAGTCTGGGCCGCCTTTTCTCTATATCAATAGCCATTCCCACAAACGTATTTACCACTGAAAGAGCGTCGGCGCCCGCTTCCTGGCAGGCCCGGGCGAAATCGCGAATGTCCGTAACATTGGGGGAGAGTTTGACCCACAGGGGAAGCTGCCGCGAGGCCTTTTTGGTTTCCGCAGTGATGGCGTAAGCGTCGCGGGGATCCTTGTTGTAGTGGAATCCTCCCTTTTTTACGTTCGGGCACGAGATATTGAGCTCCAGGGCTTTGATGCCGGGACAGTCATTGAGGAACCGCGTGACCTCGAGATAATCGTTCAATTCAAAACCCACGATGTTGACGATTATGTGGGTGTCGTAATTCCTCAGCGCCGGCAGTTTCGTTGTCACGAATTCTGTGGCGCCTATGTTCTGCCAGCCAATGGCATTCAGCATCCCGGAGGATGTCTCGTACACGCGAGGCGGCGCGTTTCCCTTGATGGGCGTCATCGACAGGCCTTTGACCACGATGCCGCCGATCGAGTTCAGGTCCATGAGGTTCGCGAATTCCAGCCCGTAGCCGAAAGTGCCGCTTGCGGTAAGGACGGGATTCTTGAAACGCACTCCGGCGATATCCACCGCCATGTGAGGCGTTTTGTGCAGTTCCTTCTCAGCAGCTGTACTTTTCATAAATCGCGGAAAAACAGATAGAGAGTTGCCGTTGCGACCGGGATCGGGTTCAAAAGGCCGGCATCCTTAGCAATCCCGGTATCTTTCCCATGAGGACAATCCTCATAGCGGCGCAGTGTCCCAATCGATCAGCCGGCTGTTCATCACAGGGCCGTCCTGGCAGACGCGGAGAAACCGTTCTTCCCCCTGAGAGTCCCGGCTGCGGACCACGCATCCCAGGCAGGCGCCGAGCCCGCACCCCATGCGTGCCTCCAGGCTGACCTCGCACTGCAGGCCGATCGGAACCGATAGCGCGTGAACCGCTTTCATCATGTTCCATGGCCCGCAGGCGTACAGGCGAATGTCTTTGCGGGGGTGGCTTTGCAGGAATTGCTCAAGCGGCTGGGTCACCAGGCCTCGTTCCCCAAAGGATCCGTCCTCCGTAGCGCAGAAAATCTCCATGCCCAGCCGTTCGAAATATTCGCGCAGCACGAGATCGGCAATGCCTGCGCCGCCGTAGAACAAAACCGGTTTGACGTTTTGCGCCATCAGGCTCTGGGCCAGCAGATATAAAGGGGCGATGCCGACTCCTCCGGCCACCAGACAGGCCATTCCCAGGCGGTTGCGCATCTCGGCAGGCAACTGGAATCCGCGGCCCTGGGGGCCCAGGCAGTCCAGCGCCTGCCCCGTGTGCGCCTGAGCCAGCCTATGGGTCCCGGCCCCGACATCCTTGACGAGCAGCTCGATCCCTGCCGGTTTTCCGCTGCGTGCCTGGCGGTGGATGTTGAATATGGTAAAAGGGCGGCGCAGGAGCGGATTCTCGTGCGCATCCTCGACGCACTTGATCATTACAAACTGCCCCGGGCGGACCAGCCGCGCCTGTTCCTGCGTATTCAGCGTCAGGAGGTAGTTCCCGGCTCCGAGGTCCCGGACATCTTTTACCTTTACCTTTTTGTCCAACATTCTAATTTCAGTATAGGTTGTAACTAGCCGTTTGCAACGCATTTTTCCGTGTGATATTATCGCCGCGCACTGAATGGCAACCTATTTCCAAAAGCATTTTGAAATGAAAAAAACCAAAGGCAAGCTCCTGATGACAGCCAGCGAAATCGATCTCGCGCTGGCAAGGATTTCGGCCGAAATTGCGGAACGGATGAGCCGCCAGGAAGAATTTGCGATCATAGGAATCAGGCGTCGCGGGGTTCATCTGGCCGAACGTTTGTGCCGAAAATTGGAGGCAACCCTTAAACGGCCCGTTCCCATGGGCATCCTTGATATTACGCTCTACCGGGATGACCTGACGACCGTCAGCAACCGGCCGATGCTGCGGGAGACGCTGATAAATTTTGACATCAACAATCTCGCCGTCGTGCTTGTGGATGATGTTCTTTATACCGGCAGGACGATCCGCGCAGCCCTGGATGGAATCATGGACCTTGGGAGGCCCAATAAGGTTCAGCTGGCTGTCCTGATCGACCGCGGCCTGCGCGAGCTTCCGATCCAGGCGGACTACGTGGGGAAACACGTCCAGACTTCGGAAGATGAAACGGTGGAAGTCCGCCTGAACGAGGAGGACCGGGAAGAGCGCGTGGTCCTTTTTAAGAGGCCTCAGCCGCCGCAGGCTGCGGACCAGGTCCAGGAAGGACCGTGAGGAATCAACCGCCCGGGCGCGGCAGACCGGGAACGCCGGTTCCGGGCCGTGGGGCGGTTTTGGGGATTTTGAATTTTCTCCGCGGCAGAGTCCCGAGAGTGACCGGGCCGCGGCAGGCGAGCGCTATGGCAACCTTCAGCCACAAAGACCTGCTGAGCATTCAACAGCTTTCCGTCGACGATATAACCCTGGTACTGGATACGGCCGAAGCCTTGAAGGAGGTCGCGGCCCGACCGGTGAAGAAAGTTCCCACCCTTCGCGGCAAAACGGTCATCAACCTGTTTTTTGAACCTTCCACGCGGACCCGTTCGTCTTTCGAGCTGGCCGAAAAACGGCTGAGCGCCGATATCCTGAATTTTTCGCCATCCACCAGCAGCGTCTCCAAGGGCGAGACTCTTCTGGATACGGCGCACAACCTTGAAGCCATGGCGCCGGATATTATTGTGATTCGCCATGAATCCGCCGGAGCGCCGCACCTCCTGGCAAGGGAATGCCGTTCCTCGATTGTCAACGCCGGGGATGGCATGCACGAGCACCCGACCCAGGCTCTCCTGGATGCTCTGACCATACGCACCATGAAAGGGCGCCTGGACAGGCTTAAAATCGCGATTGTCGGAGACATCTCCCACAGCCGTGTTGCGCGATCCGACACCATGCTTTTCCACAAGATGGGATCGGAAGTCTGGGTATGCGGCCCTCCAACCCTGATTCCCTGGGATTTCGACATGTTGGGTGCGAAGATCAACGGACGGATGGAAGAAGCCATCGAGGGTGCGGATGTGATCATGATGCTCCGGCTGCAGCACGAGAGGCAGAACGAAGCTTTCATCCCGTCCACGAGGGAATATTATAATTTCTACGGCCTTACCCGGGAGCGGATGCGCCTTGCCAAAAAGGACACTATCGTCATGCACCCGGGACCCATGAACCGCGGAGTTGAAATCGATTCGGATGTTGCGGATGCGGACTATTCGGTCATCCTGAACCAGGTTGCCAATGGAGTCGCAACGCGAATGGCCGTGCTCTACCTGCTTTCCGGCAATGCCGGATTAAGGCTGAAAAGACATTCTCATTGAGCGCCTATGCAACTAATACTGCGTCACGGAAGGGTTGTCGATCCATCCCAAAAACTGGATAAGGTCGTTGATCTCGGCGTCGAAGACGGCCATGTCGCGGAAATTGCATCGAGGATCCGGAAAAAGGGCCGCAAGGAAATCGACGCGCGCGGGCTTCTGGTATTTCCCGGATTTATCGACATGCACGCCCACCTGCGAGAGCCCGGGCGCGAAGACGCCGAAACGATTGAAACAGGCGTCAACGCCGCGGCCCGCGGAGGCTATACCGGCGTCGCCTGCATGCCGAACACACAGCCCGTGAACGATTCCGAGGCCGTCACTGCCTTCATCCTGGACAGGGCCCGGGATGTTTCCAAGTCCGCTGTGTATCCGGTCGGGGCCATCACCAAAGGCAGCCAGGGCAAAACCCTCGCGGAGATCGGGGAGATGTACCGGGCGGGAATCGTCGCGGTCAGCGACGATGGTCACCCCGTGCAGGACAGCCAGGTCATGCGGCGCGCCATGGAATATTCGCGGCTGTTCGGCCTGCCTGTCATCGATCATTGTGAGGACAGGGACCTGGCGGCCGGCGGCGTGATGCACGAGGGGTATTACTCGACCGTGCTCGGGTTGCGGGGAATGAATCCGGCCGCGGAGGAACTGCACGTCATCCGGGACGCCATCCTTGCTCAACAGACCGGTGCCCAGGTGCATATCGCCCATTTGTCCACGCGGCGCTCCCTCAATGCGGTCGTGCGAGCCAGGAAGGAAGACCGGATCCCCCTTACGTGCGAAGCAACGCCGCATCACCTTCTTTTGACGGATGCCATGGTGTCGACCTATGACACCAACACCAAGATAAATCCGCCTCTCCGCTCGCGGGACGATGTGGACGCCCTGGTGAAGGGAATCGCCTCCGGGGATATCGATGTCATCGCCACCGACCACGCGCCTCACAACATCAATGACAAAATGCTCGAGTACGACCGCGCTCCCTTCGGCATCGTTGGCCTCGAGACAGCCGTCAGCCTGATCTACGACCGTTTCGTGCGGCCGGGGACCCTCACCCTGGAGCGTTTCGTGCAGCTTTTCTCAACCAATCCGGCCCGCATACTCAAACTGCAGCGGGGGACTCTGGCCAAAGGCTCCTGGGCCGACATTACCGTCCTTGATCCCGAGCTCAGCTGGGAAGTGCATGCCGGCGAATTCTGCTCACGCAGCCGCAATACCCCTTTTGAAGGCTGGAAGCTGGTAGGCGGCCCGGCGATGACCGTGGTGAAGGGGAAGGTTGTCTGGAGCCTGTAATTACATTGGTAAGCCTCCGGCTTTGCCGGAGGTGCTTGACTAGGGCGAATTCGGGATTCAAAATTCGAGATTCGCGATCAGGAAATCAGCAGAATCATTCCTCGGGAAGCTGCTGAATGATCTCATCCTCCCGGGCGTAGCCTTTCCGGCGGGCATGCTTTTCCAGCGCATCCTTGTTGGACCTCAATTCCTCGATGGTTTTTCGGTGCTCGTTGTTGCGTCGCTTAATGTCCTCGACGCGGTCACTCTGCTCCTGCAATTCCAGGCGCGCCTTGCGCAGCTCGACATATCCCCCGGGACCCAGGAAGCTGAAGAGAAGAATGAGCACAACGGCAGCAATGCAAAGTATGTAATAGAGTTCCTTTTTGTGCGATATCCGTTGGGGGGCCGCCATGATCCTCTCCTGACGCCGATGCTTTGATAACCGCTGTCTGATTTGGCCGTACTCCGGCATAATACTTTTGGCCGCCATTGGATGCAAACAATTATCACCGGGGATGCAAATATGAATGAGATACTGGTTCTGAGCACTGCTGACACGCTCAGTCTGGCGCAGGAAATCGCGTTGGCGCTGGTTGAGGCGCGGGAAGCTGCATGTGTCAATATCGTGCCCGGAATCCGCTCCATCTACCGCTGGGAAGGCAAAGTGTGCAACGAGGGGGAATTCCTGATCCTCATAAAATCCACATCGGAAAAATTTGAAACGGTCCGTGCCAGAATCCGCCTGCTGCACACTTACCGGGTTCCGGAGGTGATCGCGCTGCCGATCTCAAACGGCGATGCCGACTATCTGGCCTGGATCCGCTCCTCACTTAAGGAAGCCGGATAAGCCATAAATAAACTGGTAATCCCCTATTTCTGCTCGAAAGAATCGACTGTCATTGACCTTGCGGCATTTTTGCTGAAATAAGCAGCCTTCGCTCAAAACTACACAACCGATGGGGGGCAAAGGCATGGGGATCGGGATACGCCTGCAGAAAACGCTGGCGCTCATGGAAATTGCCAAAGATAAAGCGGAAATGGCTCATATTCGATGGCGCTCGCAGGACCTGGGCTGCTGGCAGTCGGTGGATCCCCGGTGGAAGCAGTCGGGAAGCAAGATTTATTTCCGGTTTCAGGGGGAGAGAGAGAATTTTACCGTACTGTCCGCAATACCAAAACCGTGGGGCCTGCGCATACTCCTTTCCAGCGCCCAAAATCCCGTGCCGGCCCCATTCGATGTTTGCTGGCAATCCTTTGCGGTGCCGCTCCGGGTGGATTCTGCTGCATTATGGAGCCTGGTCCAATCCTGGCTGAGAGGGAAGTTTGCCGGGCATCAAATTGTGCATAGGAGCAGGAGGGCGGACCTGGCCCGAACGCTGTCCGGCCTTTTCCTGCGCATCCACTTTCGTCACCGGGGAAAAGACTGGCTGCTGGTCGCGGCGGATGACAGCGGATCCGCTCCGTTGATTCTTGGGCAGGCGCTCTTGTGGCTCAGTTATTTGAACTCCGCGAAACGTCTCAAAACTCCGCCAGGCATGCATCTTCTCGTACCTGTTGGCGGTTCCGCCATTGTCTGGCACCGGTGCCGGTATCTGGATGGGGGAAAAGTCCGTACGGAAGTTTGGGAGTATCGGGATGCGGCAGGGGAAGCGCCGGACATCCGCAAAGCTCCGGTGCCTCTCCGGGCCGAGGAGAACAAAGATTTCCGCTGGCCCGTGCTGGGTCCCTTTCGATGGAGTCCGCTGCTGGAAAAGGTGCTGAACCTGGCGCCTTCTCTCATCCGTCGGTATCCCCGTTTCCAGGATTATGATTCGCTCCGGCTCTGGGGGCTGGAATTCGCCCAGGTGATGGGCCCCCAACGGGACCGGATATTCTTTGGGGTCGGGGATCAGCGGGAAGAGCTGACAGACGGCAGTTTTGATGGCCTCAGCTCTCTGGTCCGTTCGATAATTTATTTCCGCAGGGCGGACAGTCCCGATATGAGGCATCCCTATTACCGGCTGCAGGCGGAGAGGTGGCTCGAAGCGATGATTCTTGAGGATATGCCGCGACTTTTTCCTGAGATAGCGAGTGAATCCGTCTATTCCCAGATCCCCGTTTATCTGGGGGCAAATCCGGGCCGGGTAGATATCCTGAGTGCGGATCGCCAGGGAACCCTTATCGTCCTGGAGCTAAAAGTCGACGCCGATCCGGATCTTCCGCTGCAGGCTCTGGATTACTGGGGACGTGTGATACAGCACAACGAAAATGGAGACTTTGAACGCCGCGGGTATTTTTCCGAAATACGCCTGAACCGGAATCATCCCAGGATTTACCTGGTGTCTCCGGTTTTTTCCTTCCACGATTCTACGGAATCGATGCTTGGTTATCTGGATCCGGCTCTGGAGGTATGGAAAGTATCCATAAACGAGGACTGGCGCTGCGGTGTCCGCGTAGTGCGCCGTATCCGCTATCAGGGAGGCAAAGCAGGATGACCTGGATGCGATCCGGTCAGGCTCTATCGATTTTGTCGTCTTTGGCCTTTTCCTCCGGATTTTCGTTCACGGCTTTGATGGCCGATTTGAAATTACGGATAGCCTCTCCCAAGCCCTTGCCCAGCTGAGGAATCCTGCTCCCTCCGAAAATTACGATAACGATAAGCAGGATGATCAGCAGTTCTGAAAGTCCGAAAGATCCAGCCATATTTTAACTCCGAAAATTTCCTATACAGACCGTACTTCAACCATCGGGCGTCATCCCGGGGATACAGGAGAGGCTACCTTTGCTTTTTCGGCTTCCCGATGCCGACTCCGCGCGGCCACCGGATCTCCGAAATGCGACGCACGCTAAAGCAGGATGCGGTCATTGCCCAGGCGGCGGGTGAATTTTTCACGGTCAAGGTACTCCAGCAAAGGGATTGCATGTTTGCGTGTGATGTCGAAAAGGTCTTTGAATTCGGCAACCCCGAATTTTGTTCCGGGCGCAAACCTGGCCTTGATCTGGCCTCTGATTTCTTCCAGCGTTGTCCGGTGATAAACGAGGTCCTCGGAGAGCTTGACCAGAATTTTTTCCTTGATCATCCAGAAAAATATCCGGCGGATCTCTTCGGGGTCCGCGGCGATGGAATGCTGCAGTTCCGAGGGTGAAGGGGGTTGATAGCCGGACCTCCGGAAGTAAGCCTCGATCATTTCCCGTATCTGCTGTCCTTCGGCAGTGAGCTGGACAGCCCGGCCGTGAAGCGAAACCGCCTCTTCCTGGAAGGATATTTTCCGGCTTTCCGCCAATCCATCCAGGCAATGTCGGAACACTTCCAGAGGCAGGCCGTCGTAGAACCGCTTGCGCAGTTCCTCTTTGGAAATGCCCTTTTGCAGTGGATTTTCCCTGTGGAAGGCGCCTACCTGCGCCAGAGTTTCCTTCTTCAGCGCCTCCACGATATGCGGCAAAACCAGGATAGGAGCCGGTGCCGGCAGCATTACGAGCTTCCCGGACTGCGCAAGTTGCGTACAAATTTTCGTGAGATCGGGCCCGGGAAGGCCCAGCAGCGAATTGAGCTCGCTGAGATTCATGGCCCTCTTGGCATCTGTGGCCAGCAGGACGGGAATTTTTTCCGCGAGATCCCCATGATCCAATTGCTGAAGCGCGAGAAGCGTTTGCTTGTCGGTGGATTTATGCTTGGGGGGATCGGGGTGGAGGATAGTGCCTCCGCCGATCGTGATGGTGGGGGAAAACTGACGGAGAATAAAAGCGTCGCCGTGAAGGCAGAATACCGGTGAATCCAGCCGGAGTTGAGCGTAGGCCGATTCGCCCGGCGCAAGAGTGTCCTGTCCCATGAGCGCAACGCGCGCGAGAACTTCCAGGGTCCCCTGGTGAAATCGCACCTTGACCATGTTCTTGAGCGGTTTTGCCCCGGGCAGAAGCAGCAGGCGCACATCCAGTATCTGGGTGGAATGGAAGACGTGGGGCACAGTGACCACCATACCGCGCTCAACCTGTGCCAGGTCGATGCCCTGGAGGTTCACCGCCGTTCGCTGTCCCGCAACCGCGTGACCGGTCATGACGCCGTGGACCTGGATCCCGCGGACCTTTGCCGTCAGCCCGCCCGGGATGAGCTCGATTTCCTGATCCTTCTGAATTTCGCCGGAAGTCAGAGTTCCGGTGAGCACGGTGCCGAAACCGCGGATGCTGAAAGCCCGGTCGATCGGAAGACGGAGCATCTTGTTGGTCGGCCGCGGGCGCATGGTCAGGGCGAGGTCATGGATGGATTTTTTCAGCCGGTCGATGCCTTCGCCGGTTTTGGCGCTGACGGCGATTATTTCGGCATTCTCGAGGAATGATCCTGCCGTCGTCTCGACCAATTCGTCGCGGACCAGCTCGATCATTTCCGAATCGACAAGATCGGCCTTGTTGATGATGATGATGCCGTTGCTGACGCCGAGAAGCCGGCATATGTCGAAATGCTCGCGGGTTTGAGGCATGACCGATTCGTCGGCGGCAACCACGAGCAGGACGAAATCGATGCCACCCACGCCGGCCAGCATGTTTTTGACGAACTTTTCGTGGCCGGGTACGTCCACGAATCCAACCTGCACATCGCCGAGGTCCAGATGAGCGAATCCCAGGTCAATCGTAATGCCCCGGAGCTGCTCTTCCTTCAGGCGGTCTGGATCAATCCCTGTTAAAGCCCGAACCAATGCGCTTTTGCCGTGGTCGATATGTCCCGCTGTGCCGACAATTACATGCTTCATATCTGGTATACCGGATATCCAATCTTAATGCACAATTCTTTCCGGAAGCAAGAATGCATGAGGATGAGGCGGGAAGCAAGAAGCCAGAATTGGGTCCGGCTTCCGGCTCCGGGCTTCCTTTTTATTTTTCATCCATTTTGCTCCGGCAGATCGGGTATCATAAATATTTTGTTACAAGGGTGCTGATATGCTCGATAATTTATCCAACAAACTGCAAAAGATCCTCCGGAACTTATCCGGACAGGGAAGAGTCTCCGGGCGTCATATCGAGGAGACCGCACGCGAAATACGCAATGCATTGCTCGATGCGGATGTTCACTTCAAAATCGCCAAGGAGTTTGTCGAGCGCGTCAAGCAGCGCGCGCTTGGACAGGACGTCCTGGAGTCCCTGACACCGGGGCAGCAGGTTATCAAGGTTGTTCGAGACGAGCTGATCGAACTGTTGGGAGGTTCCCAGACCGAGCTGCATTTTTCGAAACAACCCCCGAGCGTCTTCCTGATGGTTGGGCTGCAGGGATCCGGGAAAACCACCAGCAGCGCAAAGCTGGCCCTGTGGCTTACAAAGAACAATCATACGCCCCTGCTTTTGTCGGTAGATGTCTATCGTCCGGCCGCCGTTGAACAGTTGCGGCTGCTGTGCGAAAGCCACCAGCTGGGCTATTTTGATGCTCCCGAGGATCAGGACCCAGTCTCCAGGGCGGAGCGCGGATTGCGTCATGCCCGGAACAGCGGCTACGACGTCGTCTTGATAGATACAGCCGGCCGCCTCCACATTGACGATGAAATGATGCTGGAGCTCGAACATATCCGGAAGGCGACGCCGCCGGTCGAAATCCTTCTCGTTGCCGATGCCATGACCGGTCAGGACGCCGTCCGCAGCGCCAAGGAATTTCACGACCGGTTGGGATTGACGGGCGTCATTCTGACAAAAATGGACGGAGATGCCCGGGGAGGCGCGGCCCTCTCGATCAAGACCGTAACCGGGCAGCCCATCAAATTCGTCGGAACGGGAGAAAAGGTAGAGGCCCTGGAGCCCTTTTTCCCGGACCGGCTGGCTGGCCGCATTCTCGGGATGGGGGATGTGCTGTCTCTCATCGAGAAGGCCGAGGAAACGGTGGACCAGGAGCAAGCCGCCGAGATGGCGGAAAAAATCCGCAAGGACGAGTTCACCCTGGACGATTTCCGCGATCAGTTGAAACAGATTCGCCAGATGGGGCCCCTGGACCAGATCCTGGGAATGCTGCCCAATATGGGCCCCCTGCGCGGAATCAACCAGATGAAGGTGGACGAAAAGGAACTGATTCACATCGAAGCCATCATCAATTCGATGACGGCCGAGGAACGGCGCAATCATCAGATTCTGAACGGCAGCCGGCGAAAGAGAATTGCCCGAGGCAGCGGGCGCCCGGTTCCTGAAATCAATAAGCTTCTGAAACAATATGTTGAAATGCGGAAAATGATGAAAAGCCTGAGCCGGGGCATCATGCCGCGCATGCTGCGCGGCATGAAATTTCCGGTGCCATGATTCCGCACAGCCTAATCCGTATTTCTCGGAGAATTCCGTGGCGAAGTGTCGCAGACCGGCATAAATAAACTGGTAATTACATTGGTAAACCCCCGGCTCTGACGGGGGACTCAAAGAGTTTGACAGTTCCGTATTTTGAAACGCTGAGAAACGCTGATAAGAAAAGGCTTCCAAATCCAAATTATGGGGATTTTTTTGGAGAATTCTGCTATTATTTATATATTCAATGGTTTGGGGTTAAGGGGAGATATTAAATCAGCTCCTTACCCCTAATACTAGTATCCTTTGGAAACGAGTCCGTGGGCTTCCGCCCCGTCGCCGGTAGTTGAATCTGATCTCGTTATATGCCAGAATTGTAGGGTTTTGAGGCTTTTATTACGAGGAGGAATTTTGCTTAGAATACGTCTGACACGCATGGGCGCAAAAAAGAAGCCCTTTTATCGAGTTGTGGTGATGGAGCGAAGACAGACTCGCGACGGAAGTTTCGTGGAGATTGTTGGACATTATAATCCGACAACGAATCCCCCGTTGATTGAGCTGAAAATGGATAGAGTTCGTCATTGGCTGGAATGCGGTGCGCAACCTTCAGATACAGTGCACTCCCTGCTGAAAAAGGCCACTCCTCCCACATCGGTCGCCGCCAGCTAAGGGTCGCCTTTCCGTTTTCGCATTGGTGTCCCAGTGAGCTCCCGAGTTTTACTTCGAGTGGTCTCGGAGGAGAGGCGGATATGAAAGATCTGGTTGAAATGATTGCGAAAGCGCTTGTGGACAATCCCGAGCAAGTCGCTGTAACCGAGGTTGAGGGAGAACAAACCACTGTGCTGGAACTCCGAGTGGCGCCGAGCGATCTTGGCAAGGTTATCGGGAAGCAGGGGCGGACCGCCCGGTGCATCCGAACCCTTCTCGGCGCGGCAGGCATGAAGCTCAAAAAGCGGTTTGTCCTGGAAATCCTGGAATAGTGGCGCTGGACGCGCAGCCTTCCTTTATAGCAATCGCCCGAATCGCCAGGACTCGAGGGAATAGGGGCGAAGTCCTGGCCGACTTGTACACGGATTTTCCTGATCGCTTCGATGCGCTTGAAGAAGTATGGCTGGAATTTGCAGACGGCCGACGCCAGCGCATGACCCTCGAGGATTCCTGGGAATACAGGGGCCGCAGAGTATTGAAATTTGCCGGAGTCGATTCGATCAGCTCGGCCGAAGCTCTTGCGGGATGCTGGGTCGAGGTTCCGGCCGATCAGGCAGTACAACTCCCCGAGGGCACCTATTTCGATCACGATCTGGTCGGTTGCACCGTCAATGATGTTCGAGGTGCCCGGCTGGGGGTCGTAGTGGATGTCCTTCGATTAGCCGGAAACAGCCAGCTGGTTGTTCAGGAGGCCGGCCGGGAACACCTAATCCCCGCGGTTGAGGATATATGCATACGGATCTCCGTTAAGGAGAAGCTGATAATGGTGGATCCTCCTGAAGGATTAATGGACCTGGACAAATGAGGTTTGATATTATAACAATTTTTCCCGAGCTGTTTTCGGGCGTGCTGGAGTGCGGAATACTGCGCCGGGCCAGGCAGTCGGGGCTGGTGGATGTCCGCATCGTGAATCTGCGGGATTTCACCAGGGACAAACACAAATCCGTGGACGATCGTCCCTACGGCGGCGGGGAAGGGATGGTGTTTATGCCTGGCCCGCTTTTTGAGGCGATCGAGTTTTGCCGGAGCACGGAGGGAGGGAGCGAAGGCCAGGTGGTGCTGCTAACTCCCCAGGGCAAGACATGGTCCCAGGAAATGGCTGTTGAATTTGCTACGATTTCGCATCTTATACTGATTTGCGGCCGATACGAAGGAGTGGACCAGCGGGTAATAGATTGTCTCGTAGACAGGGAAATCTCCATTGGGGATTTTGTCCTGACCGGAGGAGAAATCCCGGCGATGGTTATTCTTGATTCGGTTGTTCGGCTGATTCCCGGCGCTCTGGGTTGTTCGGATTCCGCGGTCAACGAAAGCTTTTCGACGGGATTGTTGGACTATCCGCAATACACGCGGCCGGCTGAATTTCGAGGGCAGGCTGTCCCGGAAGTGCTTCTCTCGGGAGATCATGCCAAAATTGAAAAATGGCGTAAAGAACAGGCTCTGGAAAAGACCCAAAAGGCCCGGCCGGAGCTGGTAAACAAGATTTTAGCCCAAAATTAAGGAGTCTTTGTCATGGATTTGCTTCGGGCAGTCGATAACTCTCAATTACGGACCGATCTTCCCCGCTTTCGTCCAGGAGACACGGTGCGAGTTCATGTGAAGATAAAGGAAGGGGACAAGTACCGTATCCAGGTTTTTGAAGGCGTGGTAATCGCTCGGAAAAACAACGGTATTTCATCGACTTTTACGGTTCGGAAGGTTTCGTTTGGGTATGGCATCGAGCGCATTTTCCCTTCGCACTCACCCATCATCGAAAAGTTGGAAGTGGTGAAGGGCGGGAAAGTGCGCCGGGCAAGACTGTATTATCTCCGTGGCCGCCGCGGCAAAGCTGCCCGTTTGAAGGAAGCAGGGAGAATCGAGCGCGCTCCTGAAAGTGTCCCGAACGCATAAAGGACACCCGGCAAGCAGCACGATTCTGGCCCCATCATCGGCGGACCCTCGGAGTATTGGTAAGGCATTAGCTTCAGGAGGTTATGGTGGCCGCTGATAGCAAGGCAAGGTTTCTTCATGACGCCGAAAGATTCGTGCTGCAGGGAAAAGTCCCGCAGGCTATCGGCGAATATCTGAAGATAATCAAATTCGATCCCAACGATGTTTTGATACTGAATACAATCGGCGATCTGTACCTTCGGCAGGGTAACGTGATCGAGGCCAACAAGTGCTTCTCCCAGGTCGCCGAAAGCTACGTCCGCGACAATTTTCTTTCAAAAGCCATCGCCGTATACAAAAAAATTCTGAGCGCCGATCCCGGCAACATCGGGATCAACCTGATCGTGGCCTCGCTCTACTCGAGGCAGGGAATCAGTGTCGATGCCCGGAATCAATATCTGCGGGTTGCAGCGCTTTACGAAAAGGAAGGCAAGGCTAAGGAATCTCTGGACGCTTACGAGAAAGTCGCCGAGCTGGATCCGGCGAACGCCGAGATCCAGAGGAAACTTGCGGAGCTTTATCTCGCGCAGGGTGCGGAGGATAAAGCCCATCAATACTGGATCGGCGCAGCGCGCGCCCAGGCAAAAGCCGGCAATCTCAGCGGAGCGAAGGATTCGTTCGGACGGGCATTGCAGTTCAATCCCATAAACGTGCAGGCCATGCAGGGATATTTCGACTGTTGCCTGCAGATGGGGAATGCCGCCCCTGCGCTTGATCTGTTGGAAAAATCGCTTTCGGCGGCTCCCGATAATCTTGATCTGCGCGAGATGCTGGGCCGCGGCTACCTGGCAATAAAGAACCCGGAAGCGGCTGCCCGGGCCCTGGAGATGGCCGTTTCGATGGATAGCTCCAGGTACCAGGAGTTTTTCGCCCTTTCCCATGCCTTCCTGGATGCTGAATTATCCGACCGGGCTGCCGAGTGCCTGGACTCGATCGTTCCAATCCTGATAACACGCCGCGAAACCGAGCGTGCGGTAAAGATGTACGAGGCGATTTTACAGCGCTGCCCCGGCCAAATTCTGACCATGACCCGGCTGGCTTCCATCTTTTCGGCAACCGACGACCGGGATCGTTACCTGGACGCATTGGAAAGGATCTCGGAGTATTATTTGAGCAAAAAATGCCCGGCCGAGGCGGCCGAGTATCTTGAAAAAATACTCAAGATGAACCCGGAAAGCGAGAAACACCGGCAGCTGCACCGACAGGCCTTCTCCGAAGCGTATCCGGATGTTCCCTACATAGCCCCGGCTCCTGCCGCGGAAATCGATGCGGAATCCGTTCCCGCGTCGCTGCGGGGCGGCATGACGGTCCCGGGAGGGGAAAGTTCCTCGGAAATCGTTGAGGTGGATCTGCTGTTGAATTACGGTTTGCGCGAGAAAGCCCTGGGCATTCTTCGGGGCCTGGAAACGCGCGACCCATCCGATAAGGAAGTGCGTGTCCGGCTGCTTGCCGCACTTAAAGAGGAGAAGAGATACGACGAAGCTGCCGAACAATGCCTCCTGCTGGCTGCCCTGAACCGCAAAGCCAATAACGGGGAAGCCGCCCTGGGCTATTTGGCCGAAGCCAGGCAGCTGTCTCCGGAGGTTTCAAGCCATGAACAGGAGCTGGATGACTTTGCGCGCCAGAATGGAATCGGGTTCGAATCGACTCTGAGCGGCTCAGCAGGATCCGATGAGCTCAAATCAGGCGCAGAAGTCGATTTGTCGGGCGATCTGCTGGATATGTTTTTCACCGGTGACGAGAGCCACGAGCCTTACGATGTGCCTGAGCACCAGGCGATTCAGGATCCCATGATCGAGGCGTATCCCCAAAACCTCGATCCCAAGTCACCCGCGAAACCGGTCCAGGAACAGCTGCAGGAGGTGGATTTCTACATCAGGCTCGGGTTCCATGACGAAGCGCTTGCCAAACTCAACGACATCGGCAGGATTTATCCGGAGCACCCCGAGATATTACAGCGGTACCGCAAGCTGGGCGAAACACCGCCACTTGTTGCGCAGCCGCCCGAAGAAATTCCGGTGCCCGAAGCGCCCGTTTTCACTGAGCCATCGGAGCCGATAGCGCTGGGAGGATCCGGGATTTTCCAGGAACTGGAATCCAGCGATGCCCTGGACGATTTCGTGCAGAACCATGTCGGGCCGGCGCAAACCCTGCAGTTGCCGGAATCGGAAAAGCCGACCGACGATATAAATAGCTGGAAGCGTCCGGAGATATGGGCGAAAACCGAGCCTGAGACGGAAAAGCCGGCCATGGAAGCATTCGAGGCATCGGCGCTTTCCGCCGGCGATTTCGGGGAGCCGCTGCAGACGCATTATGATGCCTCCCCGGCATTCGCGACTTACAATGCTCCGCCTGAGCCCGTGCAGTATCATGATCTCCCTGTATCGACGCAATCTCATGCCCCTTCTGCACCCGCCCGATCGGATTTCAAGGTCAACGAAATGTTTGCCGATCTTCTCGACGAAGTCAGCTCCCTCTCGGACCAGGATATTGCAAAAGAGGATTTTGAAGAACACTTCAGCCTCGGGACGGCGTATCGGGAGATGGACTTGATCGAGGAATCGATCCGGGAGTTCCAGAGTGCCTTGAAAACCCTTGATTTGCGTAAAGACGCAAAAAAAGTCGTTCAGTGCTGCGGTATGCTGAGCACCTGCTTCCTCAAGAAGGGCATGCCTCGATCTGCGGTTCGATGGTGCCAGACAGGATTGAGTGTCGCAGATATTTCTTCCCACGAAGCGATGGCTCTCCGCTATGATATGGGTGTTGCGCATTCGATGGCCGGAAGCAGCGAGCAGGCGCTCGAGTGCTTTGACCGGATTTTCGGAATGGACCCGAGCTATCGAGATGTCGCGCAGAGAATTGATGAGTTGAGAGCCTGTCCGTGAAAAACGTTGCACTGCAAAGCCCGGTTCTATGCCGTCGGGTGCCGGAGTGCCATTGTTGGCCGCAGACAGGGCTTGAAGGGCGGTTCCCAACGGCATGCTCTACCGCATTTCACTTCAGCCGGCAAACCTGAATCCGGCGGGTTTGATCAAGCAGCTCGAACGAGGCCTGGCTTGGGCCAAAACAACCGTTCGCATCCTGTATCCTTTTGCTGCTGGAATTCTGCTGCTTTATCTCCCGTGGATGGGGATATGGGAGAACAACTATCTCCTGTACCAATATCCGCAGCTGCAGCCCGTAATCACCAATTCCTATTTTAAAGGCGCCGTCCTCGGGCTGGGCATCGCCGACCTGCTGATCGGGATCCAGGATATCAGGAACATCCGGAAGATCTTCAGGAGCTATCTCGCACGGTAGGCGCCACGCACTCCAGCTATCTGCCAATCCGTTGGGAGATTCACCGGCTCTGCCGATGAGGCAGCAAAAGGTGAACTCACGAAGAGTGCTTTTTGAATGCTCTCACAGAAACCAGGGACACGGAAATATCGAATATCGAACCGTACAAGTCAGGTTTGCACTTCAAAATTCATCTTTTGATATTCGACATTCTGCGGTTCCAATATCCGCAAAGCAATTTATTGCGCATGGACCTGCTTTTGCTTCAATCGGTTGCATTCGGGCCCCTTAAGGGGCTATGAACCGCAAAGTCCTTGGCTTGGCCGGAGGCTAGGGACAATGCTTCGCCGGATTCCGATGCTGGCTAAAACTGGAAATCCACTTCGCGGGTCTGAATGTCCAGGTAATGGATGGCGATATTCCCCCCGCAGTAGCGAAGCAGGAGCTGCTTCAAACCTTCCGCCGCCTCTTCGATTTCCTCCCGGCTGATGGAGGGCATCATTCCGTCGACGTTGATTGCGAGATTTCTGGTTTCCGGAGCGAGCTTTGAAAAATCCGCATTCCTCCAGTTCCAGCGCCTGCAGAGCATCCGCCTTGTCCGGCGATTCACATAAATGACTTCGCCGGCATCCGGATGCTCGACCTCTTCAGGCTTGAAGATGGGGGCGAAGGTTTCATCCGATACGGCCCGTCCCAGCGTCACATCGCCCTCGACGCTGTCCATGTCGTCGCCGCCGCAGGGAATGATGTGTTTGATGCTGATGAGATTGAACGCATCCACGGCCGGTGAAATGGAACGCACCGATTTGCCCGACTTCACCTGCTTGGCCAGAAACACGATGGATGGTGTGAATTTGTTCGGATTGGAGCCGAACTGGCGATACGCGTCCTTCCAGACCAGAAGCCGCGGATGGGTTGCCAGGTCGATTGCCGGATCCTGCCTCATTTTCTCTTCCTGTTCCTTCAGCAGCGCCTCCAATTCCGGGCATGGACGGCTGTTGTCGATGCCGGCAGCCATCACAACTCCCCGGCAGAATCTGCGGAAACATCTGAAACACGCTCTCCTCAACGCAAAATTGCATGACTGCCTCCCTGAAAAACGACAACGAATAAAGCGAATCCCACCGGAAACACCGGAATCCGGGGCGGGATCCGTGCCATCTGCCCAACCTGCTTCCCTATGCTCCTGGTCCGGCCGCGGTTTCACCAGCTTGTCATAAATCCACATCAGCAACGTCGTCAGCGACCCCGATGCCCGCGATGACATACCAGAGCTGATTCGGCCGATGCAGCACTTCCCGAAATAATTCACGAGCCGGCCGCCGATTTGGCCGGCAATAACGAAACCGATTGCGATCGGCAAAAACGAAAATCCCATGAAAGTGCCCTGCTGGCCGGGCGGCGCAAGCCGTGAAACATATTCGTAATATCTCGGCGATTGCACCATCTCGCCGAATAGCCAGCACCACGAGTGCAAGCACCGCGTATACCGGCAAGCCCCTGAACCGGCAAATCCCATGAGCCGATCCGCAGGGTGGTATTGATTTGCCAGGCTGAGGTCGCAGACCGCCAGGATCAGCCACGAAAGGCTCGTGATGAGTATCCCGGCGGTCATGGCGCCGAATGGCCGGATTTTGCGCGTAAGATAGCTGATCAGAATCTGAAAGAGAATGACCGCCAGCGGATCCACGGTCGTCAGCAGATCCACATCGGCATTCGGATTCACATAGCCGCGAATGAAGAGCGGAAGGGCAATAAACTCCTGCCAGAACATGATCCAGAATCCGGAAAAAATCAGCAGAAAAGTCATGAAACGCACGTTCGCCAGGACGACGAACATGTTTTTGAATGCCTGGGCGAAACTCGCAACCTGTTTCTCGATGAGACGATCCGGTTCTTTGAAGAAGAAGATCGTTGCGAAAAACATCAGGAGCACGCTGACGGCAGATACCCGGAAAACATTTTCGATGCCGATGGTGCGCCGGACCGCGAACGCCACGATCGGACCCAGTGTGCCCCCGATATTCACGAGCGTGTAATAGATGGAATACCCGAGCGAACGGACATTTTCGGTCGATGCGCGCGCGGTAGTCCCGACCACGCAAGGTTTCACGATTGCCGGGCCAAGCGCCGGGCACGCACAGGATCAACTGCACAACCACCGCCAGCGGCAACGCATCCCTCAGAGGCGCCATCCATGCAGCGGAGAGGGATCCGAGCAGAAAATAGCCGAAGGCAAGGACGAGGTAGGCGCCGGCAAGCGAACGGCGGAATCCGAGACGATCGGCAAGGGTTCCGCCGATGATCGGCAGGAACCAGACGACGCCGCCGAAAAATCCGATCAACTCTCCTGTCTGCTGTTGTGAGAATTTGAGCGTCTCGTGCAGGTAAATGGCGAGGACCGCGTTGACGCCGTAATACGACAGGCGTTCAAACAATTCGGTGATGTTGGCTACCCAGAATGCCGGCTGAAAACCTTCGCGGATTTCCTGGAAACGCTGCAAAAGCTGCACGACGGTCTCCTTTGAGTCGATCATCCCATGGCGCGCAAAAGGATCGGGCCTTCGGTGAAGAAGATTGCCATGAATGCCACGAATTTAACAAATGGAATCCGGGCTTCAATCGAAGAAATCGCGGAGGCACCGGTATTGGGTAACGCTGAGTGACGCTGACCGGGCGGCAGATGAAACCCGGCAATCGGCGCCGCATGCGCCTGTCAGCAGATGCGAGGCAGTTGTTCGCCGCTGAGCATGTCGACGATTCGGGTAGCGCCTATGCTGCTGCGCATCGTCACCAGGCCGGGATTGTCTTCGGCGACGGTCCCGATGATTCGAGCCTGCGCGCCCAGCGGGTGCGCACGCATCCTCTGCAGCGCGCGCTCCGCTTCCCGGGCGGGCACAAAGCTGATAAACCGACCTTCGTTGGCCACATACAGGGGGTCGAAGCCCAGGATTTCGCAGGCGCCCTGGACTTCCTCCAGCACCGGGATTGCGATCTCCTCGATTTCAAAATGCAGTCGGGCTGCTTCTGCGATTTCAACCAGCGCTCCGGCCAGTCCCCCGCGAGTGAGATCCCGCAGGCAGTGCACTTCAATCCCCGCCGCCAGCAAATCCATCACGATCCCGGAAAGAGCCGCACAGTCGCTTTCGAATTGTGCTTTCGAACTCCAGCCCCTCACGTACGGCCATGATCGCAATTCCATGGCGACCTATATCGCCGCTCAACAAAATGGAGTCTCCCGCCCGGACTGCGGCGGGTGATATGGCGCGCCCGGATTCAACAACGCCGATCCCGGCCGTATTGATGAAGATCCCGTCTCCTTTCCCCCGGTCCACGACCTTGGTGTCGCCCGTGACCAGCTGGACGCCGGCCTGGCTTGCCGCCTGCGTCATCGACTGAACCACGCGCCAAAGCGTGTCCATGGGGAGGCCTTCCTCGAGAATAAATCCTGCGCTCAGGTAAAAGGGTCGCGCTCCGCACATTGCCAGATCGTTCACCGTGCCGTTGACGGCAAGGGTACCGATGTCTCCGCCCGGAAAAAATAGCGGGCGAACCACATAGGAGTCGGTTGTGAAAGCGAGCTTCCCGGAGGGCAGGCTGAATGTCGCGCCGTCATGCCTTGCGCCCAGCATCGGGTTGCCGAACGCGGGGAGAAACATCTTTTCGATCAGCTGGTTGGTCAGCTTGCCCCCTCCGCCATGTGCCAGAAGCACATGGGGATATTGCTCGATCGGGATAGGACAGACAAACGCAGGGCCGGATTTTGGATTCCATGTGTCTAACTCGTGTCAGTTTTTTCTTCTTCGATATTGATAATAGGCCGCGCAGGCGCCCTCGGACGAAACCATGGTTGCCCCGAGAGGATGCTCCGGTGTGCAGCGGACGCCGAAGGCAGGGCATTCCATGGGGCTTTCTGATGCCCTGCAGGATCAGTCCGCTCATGCATTCCGCAGGTTCTTCCGCCGTGTGATGAGCAATGCCGAAGCGCGTCTCGGCATCGTATGCGGCGTATTTTTCCTGCAGGCCCAGCCCGCTTTGCGGAATTTCCCCGACTCCACGCCACTTGCGCGGCACAACCCGGAACACTTCGCGAATCAGTTTCTGGGCGGGGAGATTCCCTTCCCTGCGCACCGAGCGGGAGTACTGATTTTCAACCTCGGCGCGTCCTTCCTCCAGCTGGCGAATGCACATATATATGCCCTGCAGAATGTCCAGCGGTTCGAATCCCGTTACCACGACCGGCACGCGATACTTTTGGGCGATCGGCTCATATTCGGTGTATCCCATTACCGCGCAGACATGGCCGGCGGCCAGAAAGCCCTGCACCCGGGTGTCGGGGAAAGACAGAATTGCCTCCATGGCCGGAGGCACCAGAACATGAGAGACCAGGAGCGAGAAGTTGCGCACCGAACTCCGGCTGGCCTGAAACACAGCCATGGCATTGGCGGGCGCAGTGGTTTCGAACCCGACCGCAAAAAAAACGACTTCGCGCTCGGGATTATCCACGGCAAGCTTGAGGGCGTCGAGGGGTGAATAAACGATGCGCACATCGCCGCCCGCGGCTTTCACCGACAGCAGATCCTTCGACAGGCCCGGGACGCGCAGCATGTCCCCGAACGAACAGAATAAAACATTCGGACGGGATGCGATCTCAATCGCCTTTTCGATCAGCTCCACCGGTGTGACGCAAACGGGACAGCCGGGTCCGTGAACCAGAGTCACCTCGGACGGCAAAAGCTCGTCGACCCCGAACTTCACGATCGCATGTGTCTGGCCGCCGCATACCTCCATAATGGTCCAGGGTTTCGTCGTGATGCGCTTGAGGGCTCGGGCATATTGCTGAGCCGCCTGCGCGTCGCGATATTCGTCAATGAATCTCATGGCGTGTGGTTCTCTTCCAGCTCCGCGAGCTCCCCGATCTGCCGCAGGTATTCAAATACCTCCTGTGCTTCCGCCTCGTCGATCGTGCTGATGGCGAAACCCACGTGGACGAGAACGTAATCGCCGATCTTGGCCTCGGGCACATAGGCGAGATTGATCTGTTTGACGATCCCGCCGAAATTGACTTTCCCGGTGCGGAAAATGGGGTCCTCACCCTCGATGCTCATGATTTTTCCCGGAACGGCCAGACACATGTTTCATTCCCCCCTTTTGCTTTTAACAGAAACCTCAGATTAGGATCAAAGGATCAAAGGGGCAAAGGATCAAAGGGAAATCAACTCGCTTATCCCTTTGCTCCTTTAGTCCATCGATCCTCTGCCACTTTTCCCAGAAAACGGGCGGCTGCGACGACCTGGCCCAGAGCAATGCCGCCGTCGTTCGGCGGAATCCTCTGGTGCCAATAAGGCCTGAATCCCTCCGCCTCCAGCCTCTCGACCGAATGCTCGATCAAAAACCTGTTCTGAAAACATCCTCCCGAAAGGATCACTCGATTTTCCGCGATTCGCCGGGCGACCTCCACGATGATCTCCACAAGAGTATTGTGGAATTTTCCGGATATACGTGCCAGGGGAATTTCGTCCCGGACTTCCCGCAGAATTGCGCGTATCATGGGTTCCCAGTCCACTATCAGACCGGCCTGAAAGCTCCCCGGCTCCGGATCTGCCTTTTTTAAGACGGCAAAAGGATAGGACTCCCCGGTCTTTTCGGTGCCAATGGCGAACTCCAGTTCCATGGCTGCCTGCCCTTCAAATCGGTTCCGCTGCCGCAGACCTGCAATGGAAGCAATTGCATCGAACAGACGGCCGGCGCTCGTGGTCCAGGGGGAATGGATCCCATTTTGCAGCATCCGCAAAAGTACGGGGATTTCGGAGTCGCTGAAAGCGCGGACAGGATCGGAATCCTTTTCCCGGAAAATGCCTTCTCCCATCATTTCAAAGAGTAGTCCGAGAGCAGTCCTTCGGGGTTCTCTGATCGCAGATGCGCTGCCCGGCAGCCTGAATCTGCGGAAGGTGGCCGCACGACGAAAGCTTGTGTCATCGGTCAAAAGGAACTCCCCTCCCCAGACAGTTCCATCGGGCCCGTAGCCGGTCCCGTCCCAGGACACGCCCAGCACTTTGCCCTCGATCCTGTTTTCGGCCATGCAGGCGGCAACGTGGGCATAGTGGTGCTGAACCGAAATCAGCGGCAATCCGCTTTCGCCGGCGAATCTGGTCGAAAGATAGTCCGGATGCAGATCGGCGGCGATATGAGCAGGCTTTATCGGATACAGGCGGCGGAAATCCGTGATAACCCGTTGAAACGCGCCGCTGGCCTCCCGGTTTTCCAGATCCCCGATATGCTGGCTGACAAATATGTTCTTTCCCACCGTCAATGCCACGGTGTTCTTTAGATGCGCGCCGACAGCCAGGATTCCGGACGCTGCCTGTTCGCAATGAATCGGCAGCGGGGCATATCCGCGCGCCCGCCTCAGGACGAGCTCCCGGTCCCGGACTATTCTGACTATGGAATCGTCCACGTGCCGGACAATTGGCCGGTTGTGGACGAGGAAAAGATCCGCCATGCCCTTCAGCCTGGTCAGCGCTTCGCGCTCATCAATGCAGATCGGCTCGTCGGCGCGGTTGCCGCTGGTTGCGATCACCGGGAAACCGGTCTCTCTCATCAGCAGATGGTGCAGGGGAGTGTAAGGGAGCATCACACCCAGGCAGGGATTGCCGGGCGCAACTGCAGTGGAAACAGTCGGCCGCGAACCGTCCTGCCTTCGACTGAGGAGGACGATGGGAGACTCGGGCGCACCCAACAATCTGGTTTCAAGTTCAGAGACCGCGCAGTCGGCGCATGCAGCTTCAATGGAAGGGTACATCAGTGCAAAAGGCTTTTCCTCGCGGTGTTTTCTGAGACGCAGTGTTTCCACGGCTTCGGAATTGCGTGCGTCGGCCAGCAGCTGAAAGCCTCCAATCCCCTTCAGCGCGAGAATTTTTCCCTCTCGAATAGATACGGCCGCCTGTACCAGGGCGTCATCTCGACTGGCAATGGCTCTGCCTGACGGGTCCCACAGCTCCAAAACAGGCCCGCAGACCGGGCATGCATTGGGCTGTGCATGGAAGCGTCGGTCTTCGGGGCTTTCGTATTCACTCCGGCATTCCGCGCACATTTCGAACGATTTCATCGAGGTGTTGGGGCGATCGTAGGGAAGCGATTCCACGATCGAAAAACGGGGGCCGCAATGAGTACAGTTTGTGAACGGATAGCGGTAGCGCCGATTGGAAGGATTGAGTACTTCCGACATGCATTCTGCACAGGTGGCAATGTCGGGCAGGATCAGCGCGTCGGCTGTCCCTGTCTGATCACTGGTCCGTATCTCGAAATTGCCGAAAGGAACCGGATCCAGGTACGAAAATTCCAGGCTTTGAATAAAGGAAGGCGAAGGTTTCTCATGCTGCAATCTCAGCAGAAAGGACTTCAGAGCGTCTGCTTCGCCCTCGACTTCGATGAAAACCCCCTGCGGCGAATTGAGCACCCAGCCCGGAAGCTTCATTTCCGTGGCCAGCCTGTACACAAAAGGCCTGAATCCGACCCCCTGGACGGCTCCTCGGATGGTGATGTGCATTCTTTGGGTCACAGTCCTGAGGCATCCTTTTTCCTGAGCCAGTCACACCATTCCGGAATTCCGGCTCCGGTGAAGCATGAGATTTCGAAGATCCGAAGCGCCGGGTTGATCTGCAGAGCGTTTCTTTTCAGTTCGTCCAGATTGCAGTTCACATAGGGTATCAAATCCGTTTTATTGATGATCAATACGGACGAATTGCGGAACATGCCGGGATATTTCAGTGGTTTGTCATCCCCTTCGGTTGTGCTCAGAACCACCACTTTGATTGCTTCGCCGAGGTCATAACTGGCAGGGCAAACCAAATTACCCACATTCTCGATGAAAAGCAGGTCTACTTTCTCCAAATTCAGGCTTTTCATGGCATCCTGGACAAGCTTTGCCTCCAGGTGGCAGCCCCCCATGGTGACGATCTGCACAACCGGAACCCCGTATTGTGCCACGCGTTGGGCATCGAGATCGGTTTGAACGTCGCCCTCTATGACGGCGATGTTCGAAGAATTTCTGAGTTGCTGGAAAGTTTTCTCCAGAATGCTGGTTTTCCCCGCCCCCGGCGAACTGACGAGATTCAATACAAAGATCCCGCGGTCACGGAAAAACGTACGGTTCCGCTGGGCGATTTCATCGTTCTTTTCCAACACCTTACGCTCGATGGTGATTATGCTCATATAGCCTCGTCGCGGTCGTCCGCGAGCTCGATTCCCACAACCTCCAGTTCCTTGCCGGAAATGAGCTCAAGATTCGTGCTTTTGCATGCCGGACACACAAAGGCCAGATCCTCGATCGGGAATCGGTGCGCGCAATCCCTGCACTGGGAAATGGTCGGCACCTGTTCAATGGCAAGCCTCGCCTCCGGCATCCGCGATTCATTCAGGATGACGCTGAAACAGAAGTCCAGCGAATCGGGGACGACTCCCGAAAGCTGACCTACCCTGATATGGACCTTACGGACCGCAGCCTTCTGCCCGTCCGGTACGGCCTGCTGGACGATCTCAAGGATGTTCTGCGCGATACCCAATTCATGCATAACATGGCTCTCTTTTAGAGGATACCATAGAAGCGTATTGAATACTTCCCTGAGCCAGAGTCTGGCTTTCCCCTATGAAAGGCTGGGATCGCTCGAGCCCATTTTTGAGCCATCCTCTCCCTGAAAAAAAACTATTGACCCGAGCGGTTCTGAATTGCTAGCCTTTTTGCATGCCGAGCGACACGCGAGAGACGTTTTTATTCCCGATCCCCTGTGTGCTGATTGCGCAGACGTCTCTTCTTCCCCGCCTTTTTAGCCTTACTTGAAATCTGTCGTTAATCTTCTGCCCGGAATGGGAAGTACTGTTTTGCGTGAGGAGGATCCATGTCGAAAGAAAAGCAGATAATATTCCGAAAGCGAATCTCGCTTCTGAGGACCGCGCTTATATTAGCCGGCTTTGCCGGAATCATCCATTTTGCGCATCGCGAGTGCTACAGAATATCCGATAAACCATTTTATTACAACGATATAAAAAGACCATCGTCTACTTCCAGCGGCCAGGAGGAGTTCCAGGCAACGGCATATTGCGTTACCGGAATTACCAAATCGGGTGCAGCGACCGCTCCCGGACGGGTTGCCTCCGACCCGAAAGTCATACCACTGGGCTCATTGATCTATGTGGATTCACCGCTCATGGGCGGGATCTATCAGGTCCTCGATACCGGCGAGTTGATCAAAGGCAAAATCATCGACATCTTCATACCAAACTACGACATGTGCAAGGAATTCGGCAGACGAATGGTAAAGGTCAAGGTCCTTCGCTACGGATTTCTCGGCTACCCTCCCTCAAAAACCGAAGAAGATAATGGACGTTGATTCGGAGTTTGAATTTTTCCCCTATCGGCGCTAACTTTAATCATTGTCATTTTCCCGGCGGATCCGATTTTTTGTGTGCATCCGCCCGATGGAGGGAGGACTGCAATGAGGTCTAAGCCTTATCTTTATATATCTTTAGCCTGCATATTGGTCGGCCTTTTTTCGGCAACTGCCTGGGCCGACCAGATCATACTCAAAGACGGCACCGTATATTCGGGCAAGTTTGTGCGCGGGGATTCGGGGATGATCGATTTTCGGATTCTGGGCAGAATCTCCGGGCAACCTCAATTGATCCTTGAGCTTACAGATCTGGTTGCAGACGGCCGGTCCTTTATGGTGCGCACGTCGGACTACCAGGAGGTGGGCGCATCCCGGGGAAGGCGAACCGCAGCGACCGTGGGCGGCACGGCTGCCCTGGGCGCCATTATCGGGGCTATCGCCGGGGGCGGAACAGGCGCAGCCGTTGGAGCTGCATCGGGTGCCGCAGTCGGAACAGGAGTCCAGGTGTTGACGAAAGGGGAAGTTCTGAGAATTCCGGCGGAGACCATCCTTGAATTCAAACTGGAATCGGTCCTGAAGGCTGAAATCCCCTAGACTCCATTCACACTTCGATCGCGTCATGAGAAGGGATTTCCTTGCTCCCAGGCATGAGACCTATGCTCAAAGCCATTATTTTCGATTTTAACGGCGTCATTCTCGATGATGAGCCGCTTCACTTTGCCGCAATGCGGGACGCTGTGGCTGAATTCGGCATCGATCTTACACGCGAGGCGTACTGGGATAGATATCTGCCGATGGATGACGCCGGATGCCTCGAAGCCATCTGCCGGGACCATGCTTTCCGGCTGAGCGATAAACAAAGAAAAAACGCACTGGCGAAAAAGGTCGCGGCCTACGATCGGCTGCTCCAGAATCGATTCCCGTTATTTCCCGGCGCTGCCCGATTTATTAGGGCTGCAGCGCAGCGCTATCCCCTGGCTATCGCCTCAGGCGCACGCAGAGAAGAGATCGAGGCAACACTGAATGCGGCAGGATTGGATAGCCTTTTTACCGTTATCGTGGCCGCGGAGGATTTCACTCGGGGAAAACCTCACCCGGAGAGTTACCTCCTGGCATTAGAACGGCTGAACGCCAAAATCAGGCAGTCGCCGCCCATACTGCCGGGTGAATGTCTGGTAATCGAGGATTCTGTCGCCGGCATTAAGGGCGCTCAGGCTGCGGGAATGGTTTGTCTAGCCATCAGCAACAGCTATCCCGGTCCCATGCTGAGCGCAGCGGATAGAATTGCGGCATCTCTGGAAGAAGTTCAGGCGGACAGCTTGCGAGCCCTTTTCGGGGAACCAGCGTGATACTCGAAACCATTAAAGCCCGACAATCCTTTTCCGAGATAGCCGCCCTGGACGAAGACGCCATGTTCCTTGACCGGGCTGCGCTGACGATGGGATTGGAAGAGTACCCGGATCTGGATATCGCGGATTACGTGCGCCGGCTCGATACGTTTGCCGCCCGGGCCGGGGCGCTCGCAGGAATTGATCGAAGGCCTGCTAATGTCATAGAAAGCATCAACAATGTGATTTTTGTACAGGAAGGATTGCGCGGCAACACTGAAGATTACTACGATCCCAGGAACAGCTATCTGAATGAGGTCCTGGATCGCAAAATGGGAATCCCGATTTCGCTTTCCGTCATCTATATGGAAATTGCCAGACGCGTCGGATTCGAAATCGAGGGAATAGGATTCCCGGGACACTTCCTGGTAAAACACGTTTCCAGCGATCGCGAAATCATAATCGATCCGTTCGGGCTTGGCCGGATTGTAACGCCCAACGAGTGCCAGGAAATTCTGGACAAAACCTCCGATGGCACTGTCTCCGTAACCCCGGCGTTGTTTCAGCCCATGGGCAAAAGAGCGATCCTCACGCGGATGCTGTATAACCTAAAGGGCATTTATATGCAGCGGGAGTACTATCACAAGGCCATCTCCGTAATAGACAGAATTCTCATGCTCAATCCCGGGACGGGTTCAGAAATTCGCGATCGTGGGATGCTGTATATGCAGACAAGCCTTTTTGCCAAAGCTTTGGCCGATCTCGAGTATTACCTGGAGCATGCGGCGGCTCCCGAAGACGTCGCCTACATTCGCAATCACATCAAGATGCTCCGCGGCATCGTCTCCGCCCCCAACTGACCGGTTTGGTGCGGACGGCTCTCCAGAGACCGTCCGCGCCGATTCGTTGAGAGATCCGCCGGCTCTGCCTTAGGATACCTGCCAATACCGATGGTTCAGTCGCAGATAAAATCGAGGCTGGCGGATTCCGTGCAGCCGCTATGTTTCGGTGCCATGATTTTGGATGGCCATGAATCGCAAACCGATGGCTGTGGCTCCCACCGCCAGGAAATAGCCCACCGTCGTGAAAAGCCCCGTGTGTAAAGCAAGCACGTGATACCAGACAAAGTTCCATTTCAGAAATAGCCCGGAGGCCAGTGCCGACAAACCAGCATAGCAGGGAATTCCCGCCGCCAGCAGCAGGATCCAGTTCACCGCCCGTCTTTTGATTTGTCCGCTCCAGCCGACAAGCGCCCAAATCCATGCGGGAAGAACGAGAAAGGAGAATGCCCAATAGGCGTTGTGCGCCAGAGCCAGAGCTGCAGTGATGATCAGCAGACCCATTAATGCGAGTTTGGAAACATGAAAGTCGGGTTTGGGCAGGTTTCGAGATGAGAGCTTCGCCACGATGTAGCATAGGATCGCCACAAACAGAGCTGTTCCCAAAATGCCTCCCAGAATGCCCCAGGAAGGATTTTCGAGCACGGGATCCCTGGCTGTCGCCGGATAGAGGTTGTACAGGGGAAGCCGTCGGGCCGCGCGGAACAGGCCTATGGAGAAGTAAACGATCAGAAATGGCACGGCTGTCCCCAGTGCTGCAAGCAACTCCCGCGCGATCAGGATCAAGCTCAGCCGCTTTAGATGGTTTATCAATAGAAAAAAGAAAACGATCGGAAGGGGCAAAAAGGAGAGCCAGTGAAACGCACCGATGGCTCTCGGAGCCAGGAACAATCGGTCCCAGAGCCTGAGGGGTTCCATGGATTCGCGCGGGATGGACGGACTCTCGTCCATCGATTTCATTATCTTTTCGGCGACTTCCCCGTATTTCTGGATGCTGCCGGTTTTCAGGTTTTCAATCGTATCCTGTTCCGTGTGGTATATGGCGCGTTCTCTTGCCCGATTGGCGGATCGGCTTCCCAGATTGATAGCTGGGATGCCCACTCTCAAGAATGGACCCTGGTCCGCTTTTGAGATAAGCAGCGCGCGTTCGAAGTGTTCTCGTAATCCCGAAGGCTCGAGAACCGGCAAACCCCGGGATTCGGCGGCATGCCGGGCAAGCGTGCGCAGCCAGGGAGGGGAATATCCTTTCAGCTGACCGGATTCCTCCAGGCTGAACGCCGCCAGGTCTCCGGCCGCCACATAATCCAGAGAGAGAACGGCCGCGATTCGGTCTCGTTGTGGATAGTTCACGGCGATGTCCTGTGCTCCTGCCATCCCCCATTCGCCGCCATCGCTGAGAATGAGCAACAGACTTCTGCGCGTCGGCTTTGCGGCCAGCACCCGAGCCATTTCCAGGAGCACACCCACGGCGGCGCCGTTTTTCATCGCCCCCTGAACTGTTGTTCTGGCAGTGTCGAAATGGGCTGCCAGGGCCAGGATTTCAGGATGCATGCCCTGCCTGTAAGCCAGGATGTTCCTGCCGGCCTCTTTGCGCCTGCCTATGCGTGCATCAAAATGGGAATAGTCGACCTGGTACCCCAGCTCCTGGAGGCGGTCGTGAAGGAAACCGGTGGATTGACGGGATTCGAGGCTGCCGAGAAGTCTCCGGGGATTTTGAGTGACGAATTTCTCCGTAGCTTGAAAGGCCTGAGATGCATCGAATGCAAGAGGCTCCCGGCTCAGAGGGAGAGCCGGCTCACGGCTGGAAAAGAGCAAAGGAGAAATCAACCCGGCAAGGATTATGAGTAAAGCAACGCCGGTCAGGATTTTTTTTTGTTTTGCATCCATAGCGTTTCTCCCGGAATACACAGAATTTAGTATATATCGATGCGCTGGGCATTCGAAGACGGAAGCCTGAATTTGGATGGTATTTGCAGTGAGACTGGAGGCTCAAAGAAAGATTTACAGAATTATGCGCGGGAAGGTACCCTATGGACACATCCTGATTTAAATGATGTTTGTCAAGGCATGCTTCAGGGGAGGGGACATGAACAGTCTTCGCAAAAAGGCCGGGATCACGGTTCTAATTCTTGTGGTGGCATTTCTCCTATTGCAGGCGATACGGCCTGAAAGGTTTAATCCTCCGGTCCAATCGGACCTCACGGCGGATCCTGAGGTCAAATCATTGCTGCGCCGCACCTGCTACAATTGCCACTCCAATGAAACCGTCTGGCCCTGGTATTCCAGCGTGGCTCCGGCTTCCTGGCTGATCGCCAGCGACGTTAACGAGGGGCGGCGCAATCTAAACTTCTCGGAATGGGCTTCTTACAGCGACCCAATTCAATCGCACAAGCTGGCGGATATTGCGGAGGAAATTCGAGAAGGGGGAATGCCTCCCTGGTACTATACCCTGGCACACTCCGATGCGAAATTGAGCCCATCGGAGAGGGACCGCATCCAGGCTTGGGCCGGCGCTTCCGCAAAGCCTCAAGCGGCAGAGGAATAGCGCCTCCCCATCGTCGAGGATCCGAGATGACTCATGAGGACAGCCTTCACGCGGCGCTTGCGGCCGGAACAGCCGACGCCGAGACGATCCTGGCAAATGTTACCGTCAATATCCGTTTGCTCGAATCGGTTTTTCGCGGGACCTCGAGCGGAATTGCGCATGTAAAATTCGGATGTTCCAAGGCATTGCTGCTTCTGTCAATCAAGCGGCCGGGTCTGCTTTGCGGGAAAATCGACAAGATAGTGGAGCTGCTTGATAGCGAGAACCGGATCCTGAGATGGAATGCGATCGCGATGGTGGGAAATCTGGCCGCGGTGGATCGAAGGAATCAGGTTCGGGGATGCCTGGATAAATTATTTAAATTCATATCGGGCGGTGAATTGATAACCGCCAACAATGCCATCCTCGCGCTTGGCAAGATCGGGCGCGCGATCCCGGACAAGAGGGGACTGATTGCCTCTCAACTTATCGCGGTTGAGGGCTGTAGATTTCCGACAGCTGAATGCCGGAACATTGCAGTCGGCAAAGCGATTTTGGCTCTGGAAATGTTTGTCGATCCCGGCAACGCCGGCGCTTCGGTGGTTGAATTTGTCCGGCGCCAGACGGGCAACACGCGCGCGGCCACAGCAAGAAAAGCGAAAGCTTTTCTGCGTAAGCTGTCCGTTTAGGCCGAAGCTCCCCGATTCAGGCTGCCTGGGCAAGCCGGGGGCCTGACCTTGATTGATTGCCGATGATATACACCGATTAGTTACATTGGTAAACTCCCGGTTCTGCCGGGGGACTCAAAGAGTTTGACAGCTCCGTATTTTGAAACGCTGAGAAACGCTGACAAAAGCGCTGACAAACGCCGTTTTGTTCGGCGAGGGTCGGCGAGCAAAAGCCGATGAGGCGCTTCCGATGGAGTTTTCTGCGGCGGCACTGTGGCAAACGCCTGGTTTCTCATACCCTTCATCTCCTTGACGCACGGCGCTTGCCACAGTGCCGCCGCAGAAAACTGTCCAGCGCGGAGCGCTGACCCCTGCAGGGATCGGAAGCGCCTCATCGGCTTTTGCCCGCGTAAGTCAGCGTTCAAGACCGGCGTAACTAGTCCAACCGCTTTGAGCGGTTCAAATCTTTCAAGCCTCCGGCTTTGCCGGAGGTACCTGACTGCGCGAACTTTTATTCGCGGCCGTCCTCGCTGCTTCGCTGCGAAAGAGTGCCTCCAAGCGCATGCTATCGGAGTGCTAGCTCGACGGATCCGATGGCGCGAAGCAGTTCCAGCTTGCGCCCGATGACGGAAAGATCGGCTTCGATCAGCGCATGCTCCCTTTGCTGCATCTGAACACGGGATTCTTCCAGCTCTCTGGATTCCATCCGGCCTGCTTCCATCATTGTTTCGCTGACCCGGACCATTTCCCGCGAGGCTTCCAAGTCCTGGAGCGCAAGATCGAATGCCCCGAGGGCAATGCGCAGGGCGCTCAGGCTGCGCTGTATGTTCATCTTCAGGTCCGACTGCAAGCGCTGCAGCCGATAGCGCGCCTCGGAGATTTCCTGCCGGCTCTGGGCCACCCTTGCGCTGACACGCGATCCGTCGAAAATGGGCACCTGCAGGGAAAGCCCGATCAGGAAATTGTTTCTCGTGAAGCGGGTGAAAAAGTCGTCGTAATTGTTGGCTTTGCTGAAAAGGGCATACTGGCCGATGATGTCCATCTGAGGCAGCCTTCCGCCTCTTTCGGCTTCATGGCGGAATTCCTTCGCACGGATGCTGGATTCAGCCTGGAGGATCTCCGGCGAGCGCTCCAAAGCCTGCTGATAGAGCGCCTCCGCGGACGATTTGAAGACTGGGCTTTCGATCCTCGGCTCGGCAGGGTCGATCGAGACGGTTTCCTCCAAACCGGTCAGAGACTTAAGCTCGGCCTCGGCCACACCGGCGTCCTCACGCGCAACCAGGAGTTGCTGTTGTGCTGAGTATGTACCCGCCCTGGCCAGCGTCACATCAACGGGGCGCACTTTACCGGCCGCGAGCAGAATTTCCAGACGCTCCTGCTCTTTCCTGGCCGCAATCAATCGCGCCGATGCGAGCATGCCGAGTTTGCGGGCTTTGTACAATTCACAATACACCATGGCGGTTTTCGAAGCCATTTCGTTGCGAATGGATTCCATGCCCAGGCGGCTGGCTTTCCCGGATTCCTCGGCTTCACGGATGAGATTGTTATTTCGTTTGCTGAAAATGGACTGGCTCGCGCCAATTTGGAAAATCGACGGAGCGGCCCCTTCCATGCTCAGCGGGTAGCCGTTGTTGTATGCGAGCCCGGTTCCGGTAACCAACTGGGGCTTTTTCAGCGAGCGGCTCTCGCGCAAAGCCTCAGCGGCCCGAATCGTCTGGGCTTCGGCCAGCAACACATCGGGAGAACGGGACAGCGTCATTTGCACCGCTTCCTGAACCGTCAACCTTCTGGATTCGGGAGCCATCCCTGCCGGATCGGACGCAAAAACGATTCCGGCACAGGGATATAAAAGGGTGAAGATTACGGTGAACAATCGCAATGGTGTGATCATAGGAGAAACCCTCAGCCGGTTTAAGGACTCTGCCGCAGTCTGGAGATCCCATCCTTAGCCGGCTCGTATTCAGGATTGAAGGCAAGTGCCGATTTGAACGCCTCGCGCGCTTTTGTGTTGTCGCTTTTGGCGAGAAAAAATTCTCCCAGCCAGCCGTAAACCTCCTCAAATGCCGGATCCTCGTCGCGCAGCGGCTCCGCAACAAGTTCCTGCAAGGCTTTACCGGCTTCCTCCAGATTCGAGCGCAGCCGGATCCTGGCTGCAGCCAGCAAGAGCCTCGTGCGCTTCGAGCCGCTGTCCAATGCCAGCGCCCTCTGAGCATGAACCAGCGCGCCTTCAAAATCCTTCCTGGCAAGGAGGAAATCGGCCAGGTCCTTGTGCGCGTCGGCATCGCCCGGATAATCGATGGTTGCCTGAAGAAGCTCTTTTCGTGCAAGGTCCGGATTTTTGCTGTCTTCGAAGATCATTGCCCGGGCTACGTAACCCTTTTTCGGATCGAGTTTGGCAATAGCCTTAGCCTGAGCTTCCGCTTTCCCTTTGCTCCCGCCCACAATGCCCGGAGCACTGATGTAATAGTCGAGCAGGTCAAACCGTATGTCGAGATCTTCCGGCGCAAGCTTTGAGGCAGTTTCGAATTCCTTAACAACACGGCGAGCCAAGCCGAGGGCCTTAAAAAATACAGTATGAGACGCTCGGGCGCCTAAGGCACGGCCCAGCCATAGGTGGTATTGGGCCTTGGACGGAGCCAGTTCGACTGCTTTTTCCATCTCCCGGACCGCGCTGCTCCATTGGCGTGTCTTGAGGTAGGATTTTCCCAGCCAAAGCCTCAAATCGGGATTTTCGGGGGACGAGCCGCTCAACTGGGACAGCAATTGGGCAGCCTGTTTGAAATCCCCTTTGTAGTAGAGCCGGATAGCCTCGTCGAGTTTTGCGGAAGGCTGAAATCCGGGGCAGAGCAAAAGCAGGAAGATCAATATCGACGCCAGCATCTTAATGTCGCTTCCAGGGAATCATTGGATGCCCAATATAGCCGATGGATTGCTGTTCCTTCAACTTTATCCTCGACAAGACTATAGAGCCGAACGGCAGCGGAGTGCGTTCAAAAAAACTTAAACTCTGAATCCCGCCAGAGAATTTATTGGCATCCCCGGCTTTACTATGATGGCAAATCGCCCTAAGCTGGATGGCCTATGCTATTGGTTGCTGCAGCAATGAAAGAGGAACTGGAAGCCGGAATGGAGCTTTGCCGGAATCCGAAGAGGATCCGCAGCCAGGGCCTTAACTTGTGGCAGGCAGAGAGGGGCGACCGGTCATTCCTTTTCCTGAAATCGGGCGTGGGACCGAGGCGATCCGCTGAGAGTCTTGATCAGGCTCTGGAATTGGTCACGCCCTCCCGTATCCTCGTCATCGGCTACGCGGGCGCCCTGGACGCCAGTCTGAAACTCGGCAACCTGGTCGCAGTCAGACGGGCACTGGCATTCAGTCTGGACAAGGAAAATCCCGACTGGGACCACGTCCAATTGGATGGCGTATACGATTTGGCAGATTGCGAGGAACTTGCCCGAGCGGCGCTGTCCATCGGCCTCACAGCCCATAGGGGAGATGGACTGACATCCCGATACGTGCTGGGAGATCCGGTGCATAAACGCCTGCTCCGCCGCAAATTCGGTGCCTCGGTCGTGGATATGGAAACGGCCGCACTGGCCCGTATAGCAGAATCCAGAAAGCTTCCCATCAGTTGTGTGCGGGTGATCAGCGATGAAGCGGAGGACACATTCCTCGCACCCTTTTCCACAGATCCCTCAACCGGCATGCGGGATCGGGCCAGGAGCCTCATGGATGAAGGAATGATACGAACCTTCCGTGAGTGGAAGGAGCATGCCTCCGTGGCTAGAGAAAGCCTTTCCCGCTTTCTCTCGCACTACCTGGGGGAAATATCGTTCGTCGCTTCGTATCAAATGCCGGAATGAAAATCCCTTATCGGACCCGCAGTGCCCTGTCCGCACATCGAAGGGCTGCTACTCCATTGTGATTTTTGTCGCCTCGATGCAAAAGACTTTCCCGATGACGTTGAATTCCTTCTGCTGAAAAGTCCCGGCAACACGTATATTCATTCCCTGGGGAGGCTCTTCGGCCCCTTCCGGAAGCACAACCCAGATGAAGTCCTCATTCTGGTAAACCTTGATAATTCTGAACGAGGAGAGAGGGGATTTGTTATCCGCCATCCCGACAACTACGACACTCTGGCCGATCTGTGCTGCCCCATTCTTCTGGAGGTCGGTAATCCGTTCGGTACCGGAAGGGATGGAAGAGCAGCCGAAAGTAAGCAGGAGCGACAGAACGAGAAAAATAGCCGTGTAGAGTCTGGTCATCACTGTCTCCTTATGCTTGGTTTCTCGAGGAAATACTCTTACAACTCCCAGCAATCCGATTCTACCTTGAGAAACGGGGTAGAGCAATCCCGTACTGCGCTATCGGTACGTATCCTCTCGATCTCCCGTAAGGGCGGCCGGAAGGCCGGCCCTGCAAAAGTGTAACAAGCAAACCTATATTACTGCGGGGAGATCTGCGCGACTGAATGAATGATGGATGAATGATTCAAGAAAGCTCGCGAAGTAGGGCCTGGGCTTCCATCATATCCGGAGTGTTGTGGCCTTCCGTGAACCAATGGCAGATCTTCGCCAGGTATTGTCGGGCCTCAGCCTGACGGTTTTCCTTTCCCAAAAGCTTGGCCAGGCTTGTTGTGGCACGCAGTTCAAACGACCTGGCATTTTGTTTGCGGGCGGTTTCAATGGCCTGTTCAAAGCATCTTTCGGCTTCCCGGAACTGCCGGCCGTTCTTTTCTGACGGTGTGTGTCTGTTTGGCTGCTGGCGCAACAGCTCACCTTTAAGGCGGCAGATCTCCGCATCGCAATGATTCATGCCCGTGTTGCGGGCGATGTTCTGAGCATCTTCGACGATGGCAAGTCCCTGGTCGATCTGTTCTGCATCCAGTAAAATTTCCGCGGCCATGGCTGACAGCAGGGGAGTCAGGTTGCTGGAACCGATTGCCTGGAAAACGGCCAAGGCCTGGAGAACCTGTTCCAACCCGTTGTTCACCTGCCCAAGCTTGGCAATAGCCCACCCGCGGATGCACTTCATGGGAGCGAGCCATTGTTCCACCAGCCCTTGATCGTGAGCGAGCGCCAGTGCAGCCTGGGCGCAATCCAATGCCTCCCGGCTTTCCCTGCGGGCCATGTGTACCCTGGCCTTTCCCAGTTGCGCGAAGATGCAGTTTTCCGGATTGCGGGTTTGCAGGGCGAACGCGAGAGTCTCCTCGCAGTTTTTCAATGCCCGATCGGGATAGCCGAGGTGCCACTGAGCTATGGCGGCACAGAAACGGCTGACTACGTCTGTGCTTTGTTCCAGGTGCTCCAGGGCTCCAACGAAATCCCCATGGTCCATCAGGATAATGCCAAGAGCACGATGGGCCTGGCTGAGCAGATATGCGTCCCGTTCGTCCGTGGCCATCTGCAGCAGCTGATCCGCCAGCGCGCGAGCCACATCGTATTCCGCGCGGACCCAGTGATAGGACCACAGCCCGTAAAGAGCGGAAAAGAGCAGCGTCTTCTTCCCGGACCTCTGGCTCTTGGTCAATTCCTGGAACAACTCGCGGGCGCGGCCGAAAGCATGGCTGACCTCCTGCGCGCCCAGGCCCCGGGCGGACATCAGTGCCGTGCCGCGCGCAATCTGCAGGCACATTTCGCGCTCGGTGCGCTCGGGCGATGCGGGCTCCGTTTCGAGCAGCTGCATTCCGCGCGTGGCCAGTTCCAGGGCCTCACGCCCGGCATAGCGCAGGTTGGCATTGTCGGCAGCCCGCTGGTAATACCTGATTGCGCGGCTATGCTCATGCCCGTGGTCAAAGTGCATGGCCAGCCGGGCGGCCATTTCGCCAGGATTTGGATGACGGATGCTTTCGATGTATTCGGCCACGCTCCGGTGGTATCGCGAACGCAGCTCCTCGGGCAAGAGCTGGTAGCAGATGCTCTGATACATGGCGTGGATGAACCTGTAAAAGGCCGTCTGGTGTCCGCCTGCGGATTGGCGGGTGCCCGCCGGATGCAGGAACTGGTTCCGGTCTGTGAGCGCCCGGCACAGCTTCTCCACGCGATCGGCTTCTTCGCCCAGTGCGGCTGCTGCCCCGGCAACCGTAAACTCCACACCCTCAACGCTCGCCGCCTGAAGCAGGCTTTGTTCCTCCGGAGTGCAACGTTCGAACTGCCGCTCGATGATCTGCTGGATGGTCGGCGGAACCGTCTTCTCAGCTTCCTCCAGGGTGGATTCGAAGCGCCAATGCCCTTTGTGGTGGGAAATCAATCCACGGGCCAAGAGGTGATCCAGAACATTGACCATGAACAGAGGGTTGCCGCCCGTCCACTGGTGAACCCAAGACGCGATTTCAGGGAGTAATTTATGCGAGTGGAAACGCCGGGACAAGTATTCTCCGACGGCAGCTTCATCAAGGAAGGAGAGCGGCAGTTCATGGCATCGCTGGTGCGCGCACAGTTCCTGCTCGAGAGTTTTCAGAGGATGGTCGGCAACCAGGATTTCTTCCTTTCGATAGGTCCCTATCAGCAGGAGCTGCGACCGGGCTCGCCGCCGGGCCCAATAGGAAATCAGGTCCAGCGTGGAGTAATCGCTCCAGTGCAGGTCCTCCAGGACCAGGACCAGCGGGATATCCTCGGTGAGCGCATCCAACGCTTCGGCCATCTCCCGGAGCATTCGTTCGCGGGAGGCGCCGGTGTTGGCGCGCTGCAAACTCTGCAGCTGGGTGTCGCTGATCAGGGAAGGCATTTGCATCAGCCACAGGGGAGCATAGTGGCGAAGCACGGCGATGGTGCGTTTGCGAAGGGGAGTGTGGCACAGTCCGGTGATGGCTTCCATAACGGGCATGAATGCTTCGCCGGCGCCATGAGACTTTATGCATTGCCCTCTGGCGACCGATGGCCGGACCAGGGCCTCCTCACTCGGCTGGCCAGGCTGATTGCGACTCACAATTTCAAGAAACACATCCACCAGGCTGGTTTTGCCGATTCCCTGATCGCCGGAAATAAATACCACCTGGCGGACTCCCGACATAGCCTTGGACAGGCAAAGATGCAGCTGCGCAAGCTCGGTTGATCTGCCTACAAGCTGGAGGCTATCGGGGGTTGGCTGCTGGTCCGGAGTTTTGGCCTTGGCCGTCCGGTCGGCGGTTGATGCGCGCGAAGCGCCCGTTTTGCCGAGAAACCGGTATCCCCTGCGATGCACCGTTTCCACGAACCGTGGCGCTTCGGCGTTGTCGGCCAGGACTCTGCGTATTTCAGCCACGCAGTGCTTCAGGGCTTCGTCTCCTACGTGGAGGTCCTGCCAGACCGCGTTGAGCAATTCGTTCTTGGTGACGAGCTGGCCGGGGTGCGCTGCCAGATACTGAAGCAGGGCAAAGGTCTTGGGCCGCAGGTGGATTCTTTCCGGTCCCTTCCAGAGAAGCTCGTTCTCGGGGTCCAGGGTAAAGACGTCGAAGGTGATCTGTTTTCGGCCTACCATCATTGCCCAATTACACCGAAATTGCACTATAGTTGCATGATTTCCTGCCGCGTCCAATGATATTAAACCATTATAACATTTGGCTGGTGGCTTCTGTTTCGTTCTTCTACCGCTGTTTGAAGCTCGGAAAATATTGGGACAGGGGCTTCTTTGTCGCAGGAAGCCCGTATGCCCACTATTCCGAAGGCAAATGGATTAACGCCGTCGATAGGAATTTCAGCGGCACCAGGAAATTCGTTGTTGGTCCGTATAAGGCGAAATATGGACTTGGGACCTACGGCGTCGATCCCAGCACCAAGACCGCCTGGGCCGTCGTGAATTACAGTGCCGATTTTGCGGTAGCAAATGATATTGACCCCGTGCCGCGGCATAGAAAATAAGGGCTAGCATTTAAAATAGCAATACAGCCACGAATCAGCGCGGATTCGGATCCCGGCGTTCGTGCAATTCGTGGCTGTTGAAAAAGGTTTTGCCGAAGCTGATCAGATCATTGAATACACTATCCACCGTGCCATGAACTCGCCTGCCGGCGTCGAAGCTATGGTCTGCGTGGCGCAATTGAGGAACGACTACCTGGACCTCTGGGTGCATCACCAGGCAAACCCGCAAGGCAACCTCAGCACCTCGGGCATGGGCATGTTCGGATTTGGCGGGGCAGGTGTTCCGCCCGCTTTTGCGCACTGGTCCAAAATAACAGTGGCATTTCCATATCAGGGCTCGTGGTTCGGGGGACTGGCCTTTGCCCTGTAACGCTGACACACGCTGACAAAAACGTCGACGAACGCTGAAAATAATATTTCTTTCATAGACGTTCGTCAGCGTTCAGTGGGATAAGCTTGCTCTTTCGCCTTTCCAAATCGATCCGGCTATCGAAACTTGGTTGGACAAAATGAGCTTGCGGGATGGTAAACTGCCGGGTGAAATTCAAAAGAGGCGATGGGATGAAAATGGCTGAGGATAGATTTCATACTGGATGTTCACTCAGGATAGCATCGATTGTTGTGCTTGCAATTTTGCTGGTTTTCCTCGGAATAGAAATTTTCCGTGCTGGAGGTTCCGTCGACATCAAAATCGAGCCGCGCACGCCCGTGATCGGGAAGCGTACGCCGGTCGGAATTGAGGTCTCCGAATCCCGGAGGGGATTGACGCACGTAAAAGTCGAGCTGGTTCAGGACGGCAAGGTATCGACGCTAGCGGAGAAGAGCTACCTCTACGGTTCCCATCTTGCTTTCTGGGGTCCCAAGACACCCAATGATGTGCTGCAGGTCGAAGCAGGGCGCGATGCCGTCTCGAGCTTGACCGGAGGAACCGCCACAATCCGTGTGACTGCCGACAGGGCGGGCACCTGGCTCAGGCATCCCAGTCCTACAATCGAGGAAATCAGTTTGCCGGTCCAGCTTACTCCGCCATCCATTCAATTGACCTCCATCCAGACATACGTGGCTCAAGGCGGGTGTGAAGCTGTTACCTACCGTGTTGGAAATACCGCAACGCGGGACGGGGTTCGATCCGGCAACCGGTGGTTTCCGGGATACCCTTTGCCCGGGGGAGGAAAGCAGGACCGTTTCGCCATTTTCGCGGTTCCTTACGATATGGGGCAGCCTGACGTGCGGCTGGCAGCCGAAGATGCGGCGGGGAACCGGGCCGAAATCGGTTTCATCGAGAAGTTTTTCCCGAAGCCGATCAAATCGGACACTCTTGACGTCAGCGATGCTTTTTTCGCAAAGGTTGTACCGGAAATCCTGTCGCAAACTCCTGAAATCAAAGACCGAGGGAATCCCCTGGAGAACTACCTGGCCATCAACAGGGACCTGCGCCGTTTAAATGACGAAACGCTTAAATCTCTTGCCGCAAAATCGAAGTCAGAATTTTTGTGGAACCGGCCTTTTGTCATGATGCCCAACGGCAAGGTAATGGCCGCCTTTGCGGAACGAAGAACTTACCAGTATCAGGGACGGACAATCGATCACCAGGTTCACCTCGGATATGATCTCGCTGTCACCAAACAGGCGCCGATTCCCGCTGCCAACAGCGGCATCGTCGCCTATGCCAAATTTTTCGGCATTTACGGCAACGCCGTCGTGATCGATCACGGATACGGGCTGCAGTCGATTTACGGCCATCTTTCTTCTATCGCGGTGACCGAGGGACAAAACGTCGCCCGGGGAGACATCATAGGGAGGACGGGGGAAACCGGCCTGGCCGGAGGCGATCACCTGCACTTCTGCACCCTTCTCCAGGGGCTCCCGGTGGATCCGGTGGAATGGTGGGACGGTCACTGGATCAAGGACCGGATCGCCAGGAAACTGGGCGCCGCGTTCAAGTTTGAGGAATAGCCCGGGCAGGCCCGGGACTAGCCGGATCGCCGTCGAAAGACCTGTGCCGATATCGATCTCAGGGGGCTGATTCTGCTTTTTGACTCATACGGCCCCGGATGCGGAAACGGTGTTGCGCAGAATCCCTATGCCGGGGATCTCAACTTCTACGCAATCTCCCGGCCGCAGTTCACTGGTGCTGCCGGGCGTGCCCGTGTAAATCACGTCCCCGGGCAGAAGCGTCAGATACTGGCTTGCGAAACTCACCAGAGCAGGCGGATCGTAAATCAACTCGGTAAAATGCCCCGACTGGACGACTGTTCCGTTGACGCGGGTTTCGACGCGGCCCTGGCGCCAGTCGAAGCCTTTGGCGATGACGGGCCCCATGGGCGAGAAGGTGTCGCAGCCCTTGGCTCGCCACCACTGGAGGTCGTTTTTCTGCCAGCCGCGTTCGCTGACGTCATGCCCGCAGGTAAATCCGAAAATGCACTCATTCGCCTCGGACGCTGTTACACGGCGTGTTACCCGGCCGATGACGATCACCAGTTCGCCCTCGTAGTGAACCTGCCGGGCATCCGCAGGAAGCACGATTTTGCCTTCGGGCTCCAGCAGGGCTGAAGTCGGGACAAAGAAGAATTCGGGATTTTTGGGGATCGGCCGGTCGGGAATATGGCTTCTGTAATTCAAACCTACAGCCATTATTTTGGACGGTTCACAAGGCCATAACGGCTGAACCGAGTTCAATGCCATGGAAGCACCTGTTTCGGCACAGTCTCCAAATAAGCCGCCGCGAATCTCTCTTACAGTTTCTCCATCCAGAATCCCGTAGCAATCCCTGCCCTGATATCGATAGCGTATGTATTTGGAGGATTTCTGCCCCCCGTTTTCTGTGGTCATCTGAGTGCCTCCGGCCTGCTGGCCAATCTGTTGAGGGTTTCCATTATTCCCGGGAGAGAATCCCTAAGTACCTCCAACTCCTGCACAAAACTCAGGACGAGGTGGTCGGGACTCATGTCATAGAAGTAACCCGGGTGCACAAGTATATTCCTATCGCACAAAATGGCTTCCGCTGCCCTCTCTTCATGAATCCCGTCAAGGCGGAGAGTCGTGTAAAAGCCGCCCTGGGGTTTTACACAACTGCAATGAAGGCAGAGCGGGAGGAATTCTTCGACGCATTCCCAGGATGCGCGTATCCGCCGGGCAAATTCCATTCGGATGTCCCTGCCGCGTTTCATGATTTCGGGCGCTGCGGCCTGAACGATTTCGTTCACGGGGAGAAATGTGTCGGAAATCAGTTCCAAAGAACGCATGGCACGCCGGACCGGCTCCGGATCTCCCGTCACGGCCATCCACCCGAATTTGAGTCCAGGCAGGGCGAACATTTTTGAAAAACCGTTGAGGGTGAAAACCAGCGGCGCCGCGCAGCCGGCGGGACGAGGCAAGGATCCGCTCTGAAGAAGGAAATCGCTGAAAACTTCGTCGCTGATGATCGCCAGTTCATGGCGGCGCGCCACATCGGCCAATCCGTCAATCTCACCGGCCGAAGCGACATGCCCCGTTGGATTATGCGGAGAAATCAAAACCAGAGCCCGCGTCCGGGTGGATATGCAGGCTTCCAGTTGATCGATGTCTATGGCCCAGTTCCGGGTTTCATCGAGCCGATAGGGAATGAGTTTGATCCCGCTCAGAAGGGCGATGTAATCAAAGAGGGGGTAGGAGGGGCAGGGGCAAAGAATCTCGTCCCCCTCGTCCGCCAGAAGCTTAAAACAATACCAGTAAGACAGGCTGGTACCGGGCGTGATCAGTATGCACCCGGGGTCCACCTCATGGCCGCCGGCACGGTAATAGCCGGCCACGGCCTCGCGCGCATGCTTTTGGCCAAAGGAATCCGGACGATATATCCGGCAACGGCGGGATGCCTGGACCAGGATTTCTTCAAGGAGGTATTGGGGAAAAGCAAATCCGTGTTCGTTGATATTGCCTGAAACGAAATCGCGAATGGCGCGCCCCTGAGCCCTAAGAGTGTCCCGCAGCCGGTAAAGGGCATTCGCCTCGCCATGAAGTTTCGCCGTAATCCCTGAGAACATGACTTTGAACCCTTAAAGATACTGCTCCTGAAACCGCTACATTCTAGACACTCCATTCGAAATTTGCCAGGGAAGTGATTGCATCTCCGCGCCGAGGCACCCTGGAGTTCTGGAGGCATGGAGGCTTGCAGGCGCACTATGCAAAACCTGTAAAAATCCTGCGAGAAGGTGGTATGATGCCTCCCCGGAATAATTGCAGATGAACAGAGATGCGGCGAAAACCGATTTTGTCGATACTGTCGTGAGTGTCCGCTATGCGGAAACCGACCAGATGGGAATTGTCTATTATGCCAACTACCTGGTCTGGTTCGAAGTCGGCAGAGTAGCGTGGTGCAAGGCAAAGGGATTTCGTTATGCCGAAATGGAATCCAGGGACCAGCGGTTCCTGATGGTTGCGGAAGCAAGCTGCCGCTACAAGGCCCCCGCTCATTTTGCGGAGGATATTCTGATAAGGACGTCGCTGGCAAGAGCTACGGAAAAGGTTATCCGCTATCGATACGAAATATGCGAAAAGGGCAGCGGCCGTCTGCTCGCTACGGGGGAGACGGCTCATGTGGTAGCCAATGCGCAATACCGCCCGGCCCGGCTGCCCGACCACTATAGAAAGTTTTTTTCACTGCCCCCACGGCGCAGTGCAGGCGAGCGATAAAGGACATCTCATTCCATGCAGGACACTCAGGCCAAAGAAATTTCCTCGTCCTCCCCGTCCGATGGGGGCAAACTTATTGTTTTGACGGCGCCGCTGACGGAGATCATCGATCATGCGGGCTTTTTCATTCAAATGGCCATGGCATCGATGCCTGTCTGGATGGAAGGGGTCATGAATCGCAGGTATCCCCGATGGCGCGAACTCGAACGCGAAGCGGATGGATCGGCGCGATCGATGCCGGCCGGCATAAGGGTCCTGGAAGCATCGCTGCTTCGCATTTGCCCCCCGGAAGACATCCTCGCCTGTTACCCCGACGATCTGCACAGGTATATCGGCCCCAATACTCGTGTGGTGGCCGTTTCCACCCATAATCCCCTGGGAGTTACTTTTGCCGCAGGCGTGTACACTTCCGTGTTCGGCACGTCCAAGCTCCCGATCAACTCCCATTACTCCCGGCAGCTGTTCCTGAGCCTCAAGGAAAACCCCTGGCACAAAAACTTCAAAGTGATCGTGGGAGGGTCCGGATCCTGGCAGATAGCAGAAACGAACAGCCACGAGGAACTTGGCATCGACTGTGTCGTCGAAGGGAGAAGTGAATCGACGGAAACTCTGGATCTGTTCCGGAAGGCTATCGCCGGTGAAAACCTGCCTCAGAGGGTTGAAGTTGCCCATCCGAAGGATGCAGGCGGCATCCTTCAGCCCGCCAAACGCACCACCTTTGGCGTTGTGGAAATGACCACTGGATGCGGTAGAAGGTGCCGTTTCTGCCTGCCTGATTTGAGCCCGCAGCTGGATTTGCCCAAGGAAAGCATCATGACCGCGCTCCAAGCCAATGTCCGGAATGGAAACAGGCAAATCTCGCTTGCGACCGAAGACATGTTTATCTGGGGGCAGATACATACAGACACGCCCTTTTATTTCCCGAACCGGGAAGCACTGTTAGACCTGTATGCGGAAATTGCGAATGTGCCGGGAGTCGAGCAGATCGTTCTCAGCCACAGCACCATGGCTCCGGCTGTTGTGGATCCCCTTCTCATCGAGAAGCTGTCGGGCATCCTGCTGAAGAAAAGCCCGATACATCTGCCAAGCGTCAGCACTCATCCTGATAAGAAGATGCTTTCGCCGTTGATAGGCCTCGAGACTGGATCGGTTCGCCTGGCGAAAGAAATTATGCCGGGCAAATCCGCGCCGTTTCCTATCGAGGAGTGGCCGAGCGTGTTCATTCAGGGATTGACGATCATGAACCGGAATAACTGGTTTCCCGTGGCGACTCTGATCATCGGAAGCCCCGGAGAGACGGATGAAGATACGCGGGCCACGCTGGATCTTGTATATGAAGCCGAACGCAGAAATCTTTTTGCTTTTTTCATCCCGTCGATATTCACGCCTCTGCACGATACCCGGATGGCCGAACAGGAAGGAGTTGCCGAGACTCGGCAGCTTACGTCCCTGCAGTGGCAACTAATGATGAAGTGCTGGGAGATGAACCTGCGCGGCGCACAGTTCAAGTGGTGGGCGCCCGCGATCTGGAAGCTGGGCGCATTTGGATTATGGCTCTTCCGCTTGCGTAAGCTGAACGGACCGAAGTTCACCTGGCCTCTGTTGTTGTTCGCAGGCGCACTGCCCGAAAAATGGATGGCACGCATGGGAAAGATATATCCGGGAACTCCGCTCAAAATAAAAAGCCGCAAAGAGCTCCTGGCCACGATCCGGCCTCAGCTTCAAAAATACCTGCGTGCGGACACAGGGGACGTGCCCGAAGCTGTCAATGCCTAGCGGCAGCTGGGATGCCCCCCCGCGAGAGTCAGGGGAATCCCTCCAACGGGCAGCCTTCCGCCTGCCCCTACTTTTTCTTGCTCGTCTGATTGGCGACCGCCTGCTCCGCCTTTTTGACGGCTTCCGGATCCCCGAGGTAATAGCGCCGGACCGGCTGCATTTCGTCATTGAATTCATAGACCATGGGAATGCCCGTGGGTATGTTCAGCGCAACGATCTCCTGATCCGGCATTTTGTCGAGATACTTCACCAGGGCTCTCATACTGTTGCCGTGCGCCGATACGATGACGCGCTGCCCGGATCGGACAACCGGGGCTATGGTGTCCAGCCAATAGGGAAGGACGCGCGCAACCGTGTCCTTGAGACACTCGGCCAGGGGGATCTCCTCCTTCTTCAGCTGTGCGTAACGGGGATCTCTTGCCGGCGAGCGTTCGTCGTCCAGACTGAGATCGGGCGGGCGGATGTCGTAGCTCCGGCGCCAGAGCTGGACCTGTTCAGCGCCGAAACGATCCACCATGGCGACCTTGTTGAGGCCCTGAAGCGCGCCGTAATGCCTCTCGTTCAGACGCCAGCTGTTATAAACAGGGATCCACATGAGGTCCATTTGCTCCAGTGTGAGCCACAAGGTCTTGATCGCCCGCTTCAACACCGACGTGAATGCAACATCGAAAACGTATCCCTCGGAGCGCAGAAGCCGTCCGGCATCGATGGCTTCCTGAGTCCCTTTTTCACTGAGGTCCACGTCGGTCCAGCCTGTAAACAGGTTTTCTTTATTCCAGACGCTCTCTCCGTGCCTTAGAAGTACAATCTTTTTCACTTTCATTCTCCTTTGGGAATTCCAATAGATTAATCCATTTGATCCATTCATGGCCACAAATTCTATCGTAGGAAGTGTGGTTCCTGTGTTACTTATAAAGACCGGGGGAAAATGCAATGAATGCTGAGCTATTGGATCGAGGCCGCAGTGCAGTGGTGCTTATTGATGTCCAGGAGCGGTTGTTCCCTAACATCCACGAACACCAACGAATGCTCGCGAATACGGACCTGTTGTTGACTGCTGCGAAGCTCCTCGGCGTTCCCATACTTCTGACGGAGCAGAATCCGCGAGGGCTGGGTCCTACCATCGGGGAAATCCGCCGGCTTATACCCGAGGTTCAACCTCTTGCCAAAATGGACTTCTCGTGCTTCCCCGCGCCCGGCTTTGAAGAAAGTCTGGCATCGCTCGAGCGCGATCAGATTTTGCTGGCAGGCATTGAAACTCACATCTGTGTCGCACAGACGGCCATGGATCTCGCCGCCGGCGCAAAGAGAGTTTTCGTCATTGCCGATGCAACCTCGTCCCGGAGACCATTGGACGCGCAGATTGCCCTTCAAAGACTGAGCCAGGCCGGATTGGTTCTTACCACGACAGAAGCGGTTGTTTTCGAATGGCTGCGCCGCGCCGGGACCGAAGAGTTCAAAGCGCTGCAGCCGAAGATCAAAGCTCTGTCTGCCTTTTTTGAACAACGCTGATATGCGCCGACCGGAGCGCTGACGAAGTGGCTTTTTCGGCGATTGTCGGCGCGACTGTCCGCGTGCGTCGGCGTTTCATCAAGGGTATATCAGGCTGCTAATTTCTTCTCATCCTGGCATGGATCGACTGAAGCAGATCGAGCGCGTACGGTATGCGCAGGGCGGCCGAACCCAGGAAAAATGCGAATCCGAAGACGGCCAGCACCGTGGGTCCCGACAGCAACGGGGGCAGTCCCCCCATCAGCAGTTTTACCACAAACGCTGCACCGGCCGCGCCGATCGAGATGATCCACAGTTTCGCCAGGTAGCGAGAATTCAAACCTGTTTTGCCGATCCTTCGGTTCATCGAGGAGCGCAGGAGGCAAAATTCGGTCCAGGCTGCGAGACCCGCAGCCATCGTCAAGCCAACCAGGCCCAGGCGGGGAGATATCCCGAGCCATTCAGGCAACGGGAAGGCCAGCAGCCAACCCAAGGCTGACGCCAGTCCCACTCTCAGACTGGCAAAGCGCAGCGGAGTGCGGGTATCTCTCAGTGCCCAGAATGCGGAAGTGTATAAACGTCCCAAAGTGGCGGCCAGAAGCCCTAGGGTGTATCCTGCCAGCGCTGCCCAGACATATTCCACATCGCCTCTTGTGAACTTGCCTGTCTGGTAAACAAGCGCAACGATGCTGTCGCCCAGCGCCAGAAATGCGGCCACCGAGGGGACAATGAAGAATGAAATGCGCTCCAGCGCCGCATTGAGGCGCCGGCGGAGAGCTTCCGACACGGCATCCGCCGAACCCGTCTGGCCCGCCATCTCGGGCAACTCGGCGTTCGAAACGGACATGCCGAAGAGGCTGACGGGCAGAAGATATAGCGTCTGGACATACGCAAGCGCAGCCACCGCCCCCGTGGGAAGGAAACTGCACAGGATGGCATCTATATAACTGCTTACCTGGTTCACGCCCCGGCCCGCAACCCCCGGCAAAAAATTCCGTATGACTGTCCGGGTGTTCTGGGAGGCGATTTCGACCTGAAAACGCATGCGCCCCGCCAGCTTTAGAACCGACGGAATTTGCACTCCGAACTGAAGAACGCTTCCCGCGACCGATCCCCAGGCAACGATTTCGGCCAGCGGGTATGATTGAAGGCTTGCGCCAAAGCCAAGAAGCGCGCCGATCATGGCCAGGTTCCAAAGCACCGGAGCGGCATACGGCAGAAAAAAGCGCCGATGGCTGTTCAGGATTCCCAGGCACCATGCGGAAAGAACAAGGATCCCGACGCCCGGGAAGAGGATCCGCACCATCCGGACGGTAAAATCACGCTTGACACCGGAAAATCCGGGAGCAATGAAATCTATCAGAAACGGTGTCGCGAGCACTCCCGCGAGAACCAGGACCGACATCGCCAGGGCCAGAATGGACCCGATGACCTTGGCTACGCGGTTTGCTTCCTGTTCCTTGCCGGATGCCAGAAGGTTGGCGTAGACCGGGATGAAGGAGGAGGACAGGGCTCCCTCGCCGAAGAGGTTTTGAAGCAGGTTCGGAATTTTCAAGGCGGCCTTGAAGGCGTCGGCTGCGTCCGTATTCCCGAAGTAGTGGGCGAACAGGCGCTCCCTCACCAGCCCGATGATGCGGCTGAGCAGGATGCCCGCCCCCACGAAAACCGCATTCCGGCTGGAACTCCTCCGATTCAATGATCCGTCCTCAAGAATTACGGGTTTGCGGGATTGTGGCCAGAACCGGGGCCGTCTTCATCTGTCGCGCACCCCGTGTCCATTCACTGTTCGCCGTTTCGCCGCGAAAGACTATTGGAAACCCGGGTCAAGACTGCCTGCGTGATAAACGATGGTCAACGCAGCTTCAAGGTGGCCAGCGCGGCAAGGGCCAATATCCCGGAGGCTATCCAGAGCCGTATGACGACTTTCGTTTCCGCAAGCCCCTTATGCTGCATCCGGTGATGCAGCGGAGCGCGGAGGAAAATCCTTCTGCCCAGCCAGCGGATCCCGATTTTATCCTGGATCTGCGAGCTGGCAGCCTCGGCTACAAAAAGGCCTCCAAGGATCAGAAAAAGGGCTTCCTGCTTTAGAACAATCGAGAGAACCGCCATGCATCCGCCGATAGCCAGGGATCCGGTATCGCCCATAAAAACCTGCGCCGGGTAAGCGTTAAACCAGAGGAAGCCGATTCCCGCGCCGGCGAATGCGGAACAGAAGATTGCTAGTTCGCCGGTCCCGGGAAGAAATGGATAATTCAGGTATCGAGCCCAGATGGTGTTACCCAGCAGATATCCGAACACACCGAGGACCCCCACGACAAATACGGAAGGCACGATGGCAAGCCCGTCCAGCCCGTCGGTGATATTCACGGAATTGCCGACTACGAGTACGAAGAAAAACATGATCGGGATATAGATCCATATGGAATTGAACAGCGGGGATTTTAGAAACGGAAGATAAAAGGCTCCAAGCTGGCCGGACGGGAGCGGTGAGAATGGGCTTACCAGAAAAATCGAAAGAGCGGCCGCAAACAAAGCCTGAAACAGGAGCTTCTTGGTTTCCGAAAGCCCCCGGTCTCCGGATCCCGCCTTCGTCTTGGCAAGGTCATCGATCAGCCCGATCCCGCCGAACCAGACCATCCCCAGCAATACAACCAGCAGGTATACATTGGAAAGATTGCACCAGAGCAGACACGATACCAGCACGCACCCTGTCATTATGGCGCCCCCGATTGAGGGAGTCCCCGCCTTGTCGGATGAGGAAGCGATGCCGGTATCCCGCGACTGATCCACATATCCATGCCGGTGGAGATAGCGAATGAAGATCGGGGTGAAGAACAGTGTAAGCACTATGGCGGTCAGGGCTGCGCCGATGGATCTTGCCGAAAGATAATCGACGAGCCGCAGAAAAGAAAACGTATCGAAATGCGGGTGGAGGTATTTTCCGAGAAAATAGATCATTGCACGCTTCCCCCGGCTTTTTTCCTGGAAACGGATTCCATGAGCTGACGGTAGGCAGACCTGATTTCAAACTGCGGTTTGAAATCGGTGGACGTCAAAATGAACTGAGGCACCTGTTTCTCAAGCGTTTCATAGTCGGTTGCTTCCCCGCGCTCCACGAGGTGAAGGATTCCGCGCAGTACGGCAGCCCTTACCCTCCAGAACTTTGTGTCCCACAGGTTGAGAAGAACCGGCAGGGCATTCTCCCTGCTCCCGATCTTCCCGAGAGCTTCGGCCGCGGCTGCTGCCACATCGATAATCGGATCGGACAACAGCTTTATTAATGCTGCAATCAAAGGCTCCGGAGAAGAGAGCCTGTCACCGAAAAACGCCGCTGCATGGGCGGACTCAACCCTTACCTCATAATAAGGATCCCCCAATCCCGTAAGAAGCGCTTTTCCCACCTCCGGAGTGCATTCGTTAAGCCGGACGAGCGCCATTATGATGTTGCGCCGGATGAATCCGACCTGCTTGAAGTCCCCTCCCAGTAGCCGTTTTAAAAATGGGGCTGGTTCCCGGTCGAAAAAAAGCGTGACCAGAGATGTCACCTTTTCCCTTGCATCGAGCAATCCAAGAAGCTTGACACCGACATTCCGCTCCTGCCAGTCGGGGTGCAGAAGCAGGGAGCTCGCCCGATTTTTTAGGTACTCCAGGTCCTGCGGGCGTGAAATAACGCGTTCGGGCTTATAGGCGGATCGGAGTTTTGCATGAGCCCTCTCGAGCCTGGCCAAAAGAGCGGCGTTCCCCGGAAGGGGAACGGCCTCAGGCGGCTGCACGGCGGGAGCAGGAACCTGTACCGCCCCGTTTCCCAGTATCTGCTGCTCAATGAGGGCGAGGGCATTCTGGTTCAGAAAAGAGCGATTGTGCCGGCTCATTTCAAGCAGCCGGTCATCGTCCTGAAGCAACGAGAGTATTTTCTCTGCCAGAACATTTCCATCGATATATTCCGAAAGCCTGCCGTTCAGGATGGCTACCTGTTCGTATAGAATTTCCGCGCCTCCGGCCCTTTCCATGGCGCGGGCGTTCATTACCTGGTGATCGCCCGGAAGATTGGATTTCGGAATTATCAGGGCAGGAAGCCCCATAGCCGAGATTTCGCTCAGGCTTCCGGCTCCGGCCCGTGCCACAGCCAGGTCGCTCAAGGCGTACAGGAGCTCGATATTGTGAAAGAATGCACGGTAGGCATAAAAGCCCCCGATGGATTTGAGCTGCTCGGCGCTGTAGGACCCGCGCAGCCTCTCTTCGGTATCTTCGATGGCATTGTACTCGCGGCTCCTGAAAAGGCCGACTCCGTGGATGACAAACAATCGGTCGCGCGCGGGAAGGAGGCTGCCCAGCGCGTCGACCAGGGCGCGGTTGATGATCCGCGATCCCTGGGATCCCCCGAATACCAGGACGATTTTTCTCCCCTCCGGAATTATAAAATCCAGCTTCTGCCGCGCCTCTTCACGGCTGACTCTGGCTATGCGCCTGCGCAGCGGATACCCTACGAGCGCTCCGTTTTTGGGGAAATAAGTCAGGGTCTCGGGGAAAGTGACCAGGACCCGGTCCGCTGCCCGTCCCATCAACCGGTTCAGCTTTCCCGGAACGGCATTCTGTTCGTGTATGAACACGCGCGCCTTGCACAAACGGATTTTGCGCAGAAAGGAGGCTGCCATGATGACGGGCGCCGAAACATAGCCGCCGGTTCCCACGATTATATCGGGCCGGAATCTGAGCAAAATGTAGACGGATTGGCCTGTGCCTATGAGCAGGTTTAGCAGGAATTTGGCGAGCGCGGGGGTAAATCCGGCAGGAAATCCCGATGCCCGCACGTATCGGATCGGGATGCCTTCGCGAGGCACGACCTCCTCCTCGACTCTGCCTCGAACACCGACGAAAAGGAACCGTGTTCCCTCAGATGCCAGAGCCGAGCCGATTGCCAGCGCCGGGTTGACGTGACCCGCCGTGCCGCCCCCGGTCAACAAAATGCGTTTGATTGTCTGCATGGATCCCAGCTTTCGCCCCGGCAAAAGAAGCCGCGAGTAATCTATCAAAATCCCGGGAGTAATACACTACCTCTGAGTACCCTCTTTCATTGCGACGGGGGTTTCCTGCCTCCTTTGCGCAACCAGGCAATGAAAATCCCAAGACAGCACAGGCCGATCAGAAGGGAAATCCAGAAGCCGGGTTCACGGAATTCCATAGAAATGCCTGCCTCCTGTAGTTTTTAACACGAAATACACAAAATTCACGGAATATTGAATCCCAAATAATCCGGAGAAATCCCCTATTCACCGGATCTGGGATCTGAAAGCAAAAAGCCTGGAGGCATTCCAATAAGCAGTTGCGGATGCCGCCAAATTTTGAAACACTCTGCATGGAATCTCAGGGATACGCCGGTTTCCGGGCGATCCCTTAACTTCTGTCAGGATAAATTATGACGCGAACGCCATCACTCACCGATGTCGAACCGGTTCTGGTAGGACATTATACTTCGCCGGAGCGTCCCACAGGTTGCACGGTCATCACCGCACCGAGGCCATTCGTGGCGTCCGTCGATGTGCGCGGCGGGGCGCCGGGCACACGCGAAGCCGAACTGCTGAAGCCGGGAAACAGTGTGGAGGAAATCGACGCGATTGTGCTTTCGGGCGGAAGCGCATTTGGTCTCGATACCGGATCGGGCGTTGTCCGATACCTGGAAGAGCAGGGAAGAGGCTTCGATGCCCAGGGAATCAAAATCCCTATTGTGTGCGGCGCCATTCTCTTCGACCTCACGCTGGGAAATTCCAGTATCCGGCCGGATGCCTCGGCCGGTTACGAAGCGATAAGCGCCGCAAGCAGCAATCCGGTTCCTGAAGGGAATGCGGGCGCCGGCGCCGGCGCTACCGTGGGCAAAATGCTGGGCGCCGGGCGGGCCATGAAGGGAGGACTGGGTTCGTGGGCGCTGTCGCGACCCGATGGACTCAAGGTGGGGGCGCTGGTCGCGGTCAATTCGATCGGGGACGTGGTCGATCCGTCAACCGGCAGAATCGTTGCAGGCGCCCGCTCGGCAGACAACAAGGGATTTGCCGGCGCCATGGAGGAGTTGCGCAGGGGTTGCAGGCCGGATACCTCTTTTCACGGGAACACAGTTCTTGCAGTCGTGGCAACCAATGCGAGCCTTTCCAAAATGCAATGCGCCCGGGTTGCCGCAATGGCCCATGACGGACTGGCGCGGTCCATAAGCCCTTCCCATATGCCGTGGGACGGAGACACGGTTTTTGCGCTCAGTACGGGAACCTGGCCGGCAGAAGGCGGGACGGATGCAGGATTGATAGGGGCCTTGGCTGCAGACGCTCTGGCAACTGCCATTGTCCGGGGGGTCCTGAAAGCCGAATCGTGGGGCCCGTACCCGGCTGCCAAAGACTACGTTTCCTCCCGGCGCCGGACCGTTTAGTCCCCGTGCAATTATTCCTCCAATGCCGGAGACTGACCTGTCAATTGGATAATCCTTTGTATCGATGGATGGGGAGAGAGCACTGAAAATTCCGAAATCTTCAATAATTCTGCCCATCGCTGCATTTTATCTCTACGTCGCATATAGCGCGCCTTTTCTCGGGCAATGGGATAGTTTTGACTATCTCAAACAGATTGTCTCCCATCAGGTTTCGGCGCTTGGAATTGGAAGACCGGTATTCCTCGGTTACAACATCCTGCTTTGGGAATCGGCGAAGACCCTCTTTCATCTCGAGTCCCAACAGGTGGAAACCGTGACGATGGCCGGTGCAGTTTTGCTGGGGACTCTGGGCGTTATACTCTTCCATCGATTAGGCCGAAAAATCCTGCGTTCTCCCGCAAGCCGGATGGCGGCCTTGGGTTTGGCCATATCCCCGTTGTACGCTTTATATGCGGGATTTATCATGACCGAAGTCCCGATGCTTGCCGCTCTCACTGCATCGGCGCTGATCCTTTGGAAATCCGGCAGCCAGAAAGCTTCCTTGAACGATATTTTGGGAGGCGTTTTTTTTGGCTTTGCAATCGGAATCAGGGAGCAGGCTCTGACGCTGGCAGCAGCGCTGATTTGGATTATCTGCTGCCGGCGCGATAACACCCGATCCCGGATACGATCAGCAGCTCTGTTCGCGGTTTCAGCAGCGTCTGTAGCCCTGGCGCCTGCGATGGTTTTCTATTTCCGGGATCAGGCCGGATTCATTGAGCGAACCCGGACCTGGCTTCATGCGATTCCAACCGGTCCCATACAGTTCCGGAACAACTTCCAGGCGAGCCTCCTGTTTACACTGGCCGTTTGTCCCGGCGCCTGGTTTGCCGCAGCCGGCGCGGGCCTTTACAGGCTCTTCCATCGACCGAATCCCCTGAGTGCCGCGGGCGAGCGTTCGCAGTGCCCCGGATCCATCCCGAATGCTGCCTGGGGAGTCGTCGCCTGCCTGCTCCTGCCGATATCGGTGCTGTGGCGCGATGCGGATGTGCAGATGCACCCCCGATATGCCCTCGTGGCTCTGCCCGCTTCGCTCATATTATGCGCGTCTCTGTATCAGCGCTGGGTGCCTTCCCGGAAAGGTCCGGCTATCTGGGCGGCGGTCCAGATCCTTGTCTTCGGAGCTGCGCTCGCAGTGCTTTCACCCTATCGGCAAGCCCAGACGCGGAAAATCGAATTTGCCCGCGTCATGCGTGATTCCATTCCGGATAAGGGTTTGCTTATTGCCGGCAACTACAGTCCTGTGCTCGATTACTACCGCGGAATCGGATTGCGTCCCGGCTGGCAAATTCTCTGGTCGGGCTGGAACTGGGATGCGGGGAACGCAGAAACAGCGATACGAGTCGCCTGGGCGGAGGGGATCCCGGTTTACCTCAGCAAAGATCCCCTGGGCTGGTCCTACTTCGAGGGCGAGTTTCTTGATGTGCATTTTCTGCTCAAAAACTGCAAGCAGGAGCAGGTTGCGCCCATGCTTTATCGGATTTACCCGGCGGCAGGGATTCAAAGCGAAAATGTCCCGGATGCCCGATACCGGCCCATCGATAACTCCCCGACTTTGCCGGGGAGTTCCTGGAATACGACAGTTCCACGATATTGGTACCGCTGATATACGCTGACCATTATGGTGCGGATCGCGATTGCTACTCACGGAGCTGGTGAGTTGTGGCATAAGATGGAGCGGCAAAAGGAGTGACGTATAACAGGGGAATAAACTATGCTGAATTCTTTAGTTTTGAATAATATACGAATTATCGAAATGATAGGCGTAGTGATGAGGATATTCAGCTTTTCACTGGTAAGCTGGTTAGGTCCCGCCAGCCCATTCCTTTTTGTATGGATCTTCAATACTATTGACGCTGTCTTACTCTCATGGTGCGCAATTTTGAAAAAGGATGCCGCCTATTCCCTATTGAATATTTTCTGGATTATGGTTGGGGTAGTGGGTATTTTGAGGACCTTGGATGTTTTGCATTAAAATTTTGCCCATTAAAGTACAGGATTAACAGCAGCCTGCAAGGAGTGCGCCAATAGGGAATTTGGGCGACCGCCTTTAGGGTGCTCTAAGCTAACACCTCACTTCAATTCATCAAAGTCAAATTCACTGCCGCTGACGTCCACTCGGTTGCCCTTAAAGCGGACGCCTTCAACTTCGAGAAGCGACCGCTGGTTCAGTCCGGCCTCTCCGGGGAGCAGAATCCTGCCGCCTCGGCCGAGGACTCGATGCCAGGGCATTGTCTCTGAATTTGAAGCGCGAAGCGCCCAGGCTACCTGGCGGGCAGTTCCAGGATGTCCCGCGGCGCGAGCCACACTGCCATAGGTTGCTACTTTTCCCCGCGGTATCCTCCGGACAGTTCTTTGAATATCATTGAAGTAACTCATTGTTTAATATTGCCGCTGCGGAGAACCTGCAGCATTTCTATTCTGCCGGCCGGATTTTCGCTTCCGCCGCCTGCTACCGATGCGGACAAGAAATATTCATACCTGAATTATGACCCGGCCGGTCCTCTACTCAAGGGGTATGCGATCCTTATTTCGTCTGAGCCAATCCTCAAAGGTTTGCAGTCCGGGATTCAGGGAACGGGAAAATCCTATATCTCTCGCCCCGCAAAAGTAACCTTCAAAATCTCTCTTGAATTGGAACATGTTTCCGAGATCCTCGGCCCCTGGAAATGCGAAGCTTCGATACAGTTCCGGAGGGACATCGTTGTAACGCACTTCCCGGCCCAGCGCACGGCTCAGCGCTTCCGCCATCTGCCTGCCTGTCAGGTGCTCACCCGCGATTCCCACGGTCCGGCCCACGAATTCCGCTCCTTTTTTGAAGATTCCGAAGGCGCAGCCCCCAATGTCTTCTGCTGCGATGCCGGGAAGCTTTTTATCCCCCATCGGCAGCGTGATGGACCAGGATCCGTCCGGATTTTTCCGCGGACCCATGCCAAACCCGATAAGATTATCCCAGTAGAACGAAGTCAGCATAAAGGTTGTCGGCAGTCCAAGGTCCGCGAAAAGGTGGTTGGCTTCTCCTTTTGCGTCAAAGTGGGGAACTTTGTATTTTCCCATCAGGGTCGGCATCCGGTTGTCGCTCAAAGGAATCCATTTCCGCGTATCCTCGAGCGTGGACCAGATCACATGCTGAATGCCGGTGTTCTTCGCCGCCCTGGCCATTGCTGCCGCATGAGCCAGTTCCTTTTCAGGCGAGAAATGCTCCCAGATAAAAAGTGACGCAATAGACTCCGTAGGCTCCCGCGAATGCTCTTTCCAGCCCGGGGGTGTCGTCCAGATCTGCTTCCACGACCTGGGCCCCCAGCTCCGCGAGTTCTTTGGCTTTATCGCTGTTTATGTTTCTCGTGATTGCTCGCGCGATGAACTCGTTGTTCGGATCGCTTAGAATCCTGCGCACCAGACCTCCGCCCTGTGAGCCGGTGGCCCCCACAACGGCGATGATTTTCTTTTCTCCCATATTGTCTCCTTTCCGCAAATCCATGGCCCTGGCCGCAGAGGCCTGGCGACCTGAGCCCATGGTCTTTGATAATGTCCCGTGTGCCGGTTGTCAATCGGGGGCTGATTTGATGGGATATAGCTCTATATCCAGGTCCGATCCCGGCTTCTTACCGCCCAATCCCGGCAAAAGAATGTCCTGCTCATGGCGGCACGGAGCTTTGGAAGGTTCCCGGTTTTCGGCGTTTTTACGGCAGAAAGCGCTCCGGATGAGCGAGCTTTTCGGGCAGATAGGTGTCGATGACGTAGTTCAAGCCGTGTTTTGCCAGGGCCTGCTGCTCGGCGCGAACACCCATCTCGAGGAGGTACTCGATCGCATGCACCCACTCCCGGTAATGCTTTATGAAAGGATCGTTTTTGATGGCGTCCCGGGCTCTCTTTATATCCACGTCCTTCAGCGGGTGCGTCGGCAGTTTATAGTCGACGATATCCCGCGGCGTAATTCCCAAAAATCTGGCCTGCGGCACGCAGAAGAATTCATTCAGGTGCGCGGCATTCCCGGATCCCACTTTCAGTGTCCGGTAGATGTTCGTGATGCCGTAAGGATCTCCGTCAACAAAAACATAGACTGGGACCTTTTTAAAATCGGCAAGCCGCCGGATGAAGCGGCGGCAAGCCCTGGTCGGCACGCCCCCCATGCTGATGAGGATGCAATTGGCCTTTTTCCAGTAGTTGTGCTTCACCAGCCGTTGGAACATTCCGGCTGTTTCGATCACGAGAATGAAGCTGGCATTGGTCTCGAACTGCAGCTGCTCGACCGAGATAGGGATGCTGTAGGCGCCCGAGCCGAATTTGGTGCAGTCGATGCGCAGCACTTTCCCTGTGTCGCGGTCGTGATCGACCACGAACAGGCGTCCGGCCACATCTCCCCCTTTCTCCTCGGGGATAAAGCCCAGTTGCTCGCGGTTGACGCCGAAGTAGGCTTCGACATCATCCATGACGGTATCCGATTCCGGTTGTTCGTTGAAACGGGCATCCTCCCAGTTTTTGGATACGTAGTACGCTTCTCTTTTCGTGGCGATATCGTCGTTTTCGACAAGCTCTTTGGAAAGCGCCACCATGCGCAGCGTCTGCGCGAAGGTTTTCACGGTATTGACCGTGAGGGTGCGCTCTTTCTTCTGGCCTGTCATTTCAAAAAAGCCGCGCTGAGGCTGATATCGGACATTGGACAGCGAGCGCACCGGAAGCTTCATGGTGGGCTTTTTACGGGCCATGATCTTGCCGTGAATGTCTTCCGCGGACGCGCGAATTGCGCTCAGAACGTTCTTCTCTGCAGCCTGCTTTGTTTTAGGGCCGGCGCTCTTTTTTTTCGGCATCAGTCAATCTCCCAAAGCCAAATTCCTGGCGTTCGTTCCCGCCGGTTTCCCGCAATCGTCAATCCTCAATAGCATCCCTGGACCGACTACGTTCGAGTATGTGTTTGAGTGTTATAACCAGCTCTTTTTCCGCCTTTTCGGTGAGCCCCAGGATTTCGCGCAGGGCAATCCCGATGTGCGGAATATATTTTTCGATGTACGATTTTTTCTTCTCTTCGTCCACTTCGCGGCGGTGCGCCCGGATGTGAGTTGACAGCCTGCGCCCGCAATCCTGCAGGGCGAGCCGGAGCTCGCGCATAATTTCCGGGTATGCCGCGACGGCTTCTTTGCTCTCCGATGTAAAGGGCACCCAGGCAGATGCGATATGCACGAACAAAGCAACCGGCCCCATGGGCAAGGCGCCTTTGGACTGAGAAAGCCCGTAACTGCGCCAGTCTATCCCGAGCACGGCTTTGGTGATGGCGCAGCCCGATTGCTGATATTGAAGCGGCACGCGGTTCGCGAATCGAAGGAGATCGACCAGTTCATCACCGGGCAGGCTGCCTCCATAGGCCAAACCGACCTCCACCTGAAATGGGTTTCCACGATATACCGCGGGCGCCCTTGTGATGGCGACGTAAAACGATGCCTCGATTTCTTTTTTAAGCCCCGACAGTATCTGTTCTTCCCCGATGGGCGACAGGCAATTTGTGGCGGGACTCATGATTTTCACGCCGTTGATCGCCTTATAAAGCCTCTCCGCCTCGTTCACCACAATGGTGTGCGGGTTCGCGCCGGGACTCAAAGCGGCCGCTTTGCAGATCTCCATCGCCACGCGGCTGCTTACGCGCGAGAAATCCCTCTGCAGCGCAGCGCTGAGCTGCCGGGCCGGAGTTTCTTTCATCATCCTTATGAGCACCCCGAGTTCGACGCCATAAGGGTGGGGCTTGATCTCCCGCGGCTCGGGAGGAAGCAGATTGGAGCCTCTCTGCAGGCGCAGGGGCTGTTCCGAGTCCGGAACGGTGTAGAAAATCTCGCAGTGGGGATTGGCAATGGCTGTCTGGCGGATGTAGTCGTCCACGGAGTGACGGCCTTTTTTATAGGTCCCGATCAACTCGATTTCGACCCTGGTTCCGTGTACCGGCTCCCATTCGACCACCTTGTCCGTGATGATTTGCGGTGCATTCTTGCGCGTGTCTATCTGGATTTCATAGTAGTGAGCCGGCTTATCCGGCCCGGTGCGCGAAGTCACCGCGATCGATTTCCCGGTGGTCAGAAGGCCGTACATGCCTGCCGCCGAAATTCCTATGCCTTGCTGCCCCCTTGCCTGTTTCAGGGTGTGAAATTTCGATCCATACAGGAGTTTTCCGAATATCTTGGGTATCTGAGCTTTCACAATGCCGGGGCCGTTGTCTTCAACGGCTATTCGAAAGCGGTCTTCGGCCAACTGCTGGATATCCACTTTGAGAACCGGAAGGATCCCTGCCTCTTCGCAGGCGTCCAGGGAGTTGTCCACCGCTTCCTTGACAGCCGTCAGGAGGGCTTTCTGAGGGTTGTCGAATCCGAGAAGGTGTCGGTTTTTGCTGAAAAATTCGGAAATCGAGATCTCTCGCTGGCGCGCGGCCATAGATTCGGCAGTCTCGCGCTTGTTTGGCTTTTCATGAACCCGGATCTGCTCCGCCCTGGCTGGCAATGGCATGGCTGCTGATACTCCTGATGTTTTTCAAAAGGCACATCATAGGGAATCCAACCGCCCATTTCAACCGTTGCCGGATAAGCGCAGCCAGTTCCGCCGATTAGGCGTGCAATCGGTGGCCCTGTTTTGCTAAAACAGGAGCATGAAAGAATGGAAAATGCAGCCGATCGGATATATACGCAGCCCCTACAAAGATACTCAGGAAGTGCCCAAAGGCCTCGGTACGACCCACACGATGGAGGGGGTTCTTGAGGTTCTGCCTGAATTTGAGGCAGGTCTTCAGGATATTGAGGGATTCTCTCACTTGATGATTATCTGGGTTTTTCACAAGTCGCGGGACTTCGAGCTTGTGGGGATAAATCCTACCGACGGACTGGTCCACGGAGTTTTCGCCACCCGGTCTCCGCGGCGTCCCAATGCCATAGGACTCTCCACCGTCGAACTCGTTCGGCGGGAGGGAGCCTCGCTTCACCTGAAAGGAATTGACATGCTGGACGGCACGCCTGTGCTTGACATCAAGCCCTACACCTCGAGCGTTCCCATCGAAAAAACGCGTCGGGGCTGGCTGGAGAAAGCCGAAAAAAAACGGCGGGAGACTTCAGGCACAGGCAGCGCGGAATTGCGCTGACAAAAGCTCCGAGGAGCCCTGAAAAATATATTCGGCGATTCCCAATGCAGAACCTTAAATAAGGATCACATCCTCGCTGTAGGGAGTGAGCTTTTCGAATCCGGTTTCCGTGATCAGGTACATATTCTCGATCCCAACCCCTCCGCGATCGGGGAAAAAAACCTTGGGTTCGATGGCCAGGGTCATGCCGGGTTCCAGAATTGCGTTGCTTCCGGACGCCAGAACCGGCAGTTCGTCCAACTCCAATCCAACGCCGTGCCCGATATAGCGCAGATGGTTGTCGCCTGTCCCCATGAAAGCGCCTGCGGTCAGACCGGCTTCCGCCTTCCTGAAAGCATGCTCGCAGATTTCACGGCATTGGACGCCGGGCATCAGCATCGATTCAATCCCGTCATTCAGCACCATCATAAACTCATGAGCTTTTCGCATATCGGGCTCGAGATCGCCCAGGACGAAGGTGCGCGCGGCGTCCGCCAGGTAGCCGCCGTAGCCGCCGGAGATGTCGACCAGCAAAGGTTCGCCCGGCTTCAGGCGGTGTTCGCTGCCCGTATTGGAGATCGCCGGGTATAAACCCATGAATCCCGTGGCGCCCGGGAAGGAGGTCGGGAAACAGGCGCTGGCGCCTGCTGAAAATGCGCCGTAGCCAACCTCGAAGTTAAAGCCGCGCGTGCGCTGGATTCCCTGGTGCCCGTGAAGACGCAGAAACTGCTCCATCCGGGCCAGCACTTCAAGCTCGGAAACGCCGGGGCGTATCCAGGTGGGCAGCTCCTTCCATGCATGAAGGATCATCCGCGCGGCATTCCGGATCTGGCCGACTTCATAGGACGACTTGATCCTCCGGATATTTCTTATATCGCTTGATATGTCTAGGAATTCTGTGCCGGGAAACATCTTTGCCAGCCGGAAATAATGGGCTGCCGGCAGGACATCCATTTCGAGTCCCACCCGTCCAAGGCGGCTGATCCCGGCCGTTTCCATGATGCGCGGGGCGTCCTCCAGCCTGGGCATGGGTAAAATATCGTCCCAGGCGGCTTCCGACCTGGCCCGGCTCAGGCTTTTGTTCACGAGGTACAAAGGTTTCCCTTCACGGGGAAGGCAGAGCAGGCCGCGTTGAATTGTCCCGGAAAAATAGTACAGGTCCGCATTCTGCAGGATGAAGGCAGCGTCCACAGAGGATTCCTGCATTCGCTCCTGGATCTGCCGTAATCGATGTTCGGCCTCACTTCGCGGCATCAGTTCCATAGGGAAATCGGTGCCTGGCACCCATCTCCTTATTTTATATACTGAATAATTGCCGCCTGTCACCCTTTTCGCTTATGATGGGCACAATTCAAGGAGATATACCCATGCCCGGAACCTATAAGAAAATTGAAATCGTTGGGACCTCGCCGGCCGGATTTTCCGAAGCGGTTCAATCCGCGATCGCGGAGGCCTCCAAAACCGTGCGCCACATGGACTGGTTCGAGGTCATTGAACAGCGCGGCCATGTCAAAGACGCGAAGGTCGTGGAGTATCAGGTCGTCCTTAAGGTCGGCTTTAAAATCGAGCAATAAAGAACGGGGTAACGCAACGGCGGCAAATTAAGAAATTTGCCCAACGAACTGCGCGTTTATATCGCGGATCACGGGTGATGAACCGCGGTACATTCAGGGGACAAATTCATGTCTGACGGTAACACCGGCGAAGCCGGCCAGCTCGTGCAGGGGCTCAAGCTCTTTGATGCGATCGCCATCATCGCGGGCGGCATGATCGGATCCGGCATATTTATCGTATCGGCGGATATGGCGCGTACGACCATGTCGCCCGGATTGCTGCTTCTGTCCTGGGTAGTTGCCGCCGTAATGACCGTGATGGCGGCGCTGTGTTACGGAGAGTTGGCGGCGGCGATGCCCCGGGCAGGCGGGCAATATGTGTTTCTCCGTGAAGCCTTCGGCCCTCTGTTTGGTTTCCTGTACGGCTGGACGCTGTTCCTGGTCATTCAAACCGGCACGATAGCGGCTGTCGTAGTGGCCTTCGCAAAATTCACAGGCATTTTTGTGCCCTGGGTGTCCGCATCCAATATAATTTTGATCCTTCCCTTCGGCTTTCAAATCTCCAGCCAGCATTGCACGGCAATTTTGGTCGTTGCCCTGCTCACCTGGGTGAATTGCCTGGGATTGCGGGAAGGCGCGACCGTGCAAAACATCTTCACCAGCGCGAAGGTGGGGGGATTGCTGGTGCTCGTAATTCTGGGGCTGATGCTCCCCGGAAATCCGGAGGCAGTCCGGGGGAATTTCGGTTCCTTGTTTCCCGGTTCGATCAGCCTGTCGATACTCGCTCTTTTTGGCGGCACGCTCGTCGGTTCGCTGTTTTCCTCGGATGCCTGGAACAATGTTACTTTCACCGGCAGTGAGGTTGTAAATCCGAAGCGAAACCTGCCCTTGTCGTTGTTTGTCGGGACGGCGGCTGTATCCCTGATATTTATCTGCACCAATATAGTCTACCTGAAAGTTTTGCCTCTGGCCGCCATTGCATCGGCGCCTGAAGACCGTGTGGGCACGCTGGCCGCCCAGGGCCTGATGGGCCCCTGGGGATTGACTTTCATCAATCTGGCCATTCTGGTTTCAACGTTTGGATGTGCGAACGGCCTTATCCTGGCCGGCGCCCGTGTTTATTACGCGATGGCGGCGGACGGGCTTTTTTTCGAGCGGGCCGCAAGGATCTCACCCAAAACCCATACTCCGGTTTTTTCCCTCATTTTCCAGGCCGTCTGGGCGTCGCTTTTGGTGCTCAGCGGCACGTACAGCGATCTTCTGGATTACGTAATTTTCGCCGCACTGCTGTTTTATGTTCTCACGGTATGCGGGCTCTTTGTCCTGCGCAGGAAGCGGCCGGACCTGGATCGGCCCTATAAAGCGTTCGGCTACCCGGTGCTGCCCGGGATATACATCATCATGGCATCACTGGTGATGCTGGACCTCCTCTGGGTAAAGCCAAAATATACATGGCCGGGCCTCATCATTGTGATGACGGGCATGCCGGTCTTCTACTTCTGGAACGTTCGAAAACGCGCAAGCCGGGGCGGGATCGTGCCCAAATAATTCCATTGGTAAACCCACGGCTCTGCCGGGGGACTCAAAGAGTTTGACAGCTCCGTATTTTGAAACGCTGAGAAACGCCGATGGTTCGGCGAGGGTCGGCGAGCAAAAGCCGATGAGGCGCTTCCGATGGAGTTTTCTGCGGCGGCCCTGTGGCAAACGCCCGGTTTCTCATATCCTTCATCTCCTTGCCGCACGGCGCGTGCCACAGTGCCGCCGCAGAAAACTGTCCAGCGCGGAGCGCTGGCCCCTGCGGGGATCGGAAGCGCCTCATCGACTTTTGCCCGCGTAAGTCAGCGTTCAAGACCGGCGAAACTCCTCCAACCGCTTTGAGCGGTTCCAATCTTTCAAGCCTCCGGCTTTGCCGGAGGTGCCTGACTTACGCTGCGGAATTGTCGAAATATTTATGGGGAACAGCGGGTAGTCTTCCTGTTTCATCGAAGCAGCGGTCATTGCATCAGGAAGGATATATTTCATCCGCAAAATCCCTGCAGTCATCATCCGTTTTTTCTGAGGTTCCGGTCTGTCCGCTTGTGATAAATTCTTCAGAATGGAACGATTCAAAGCCAGGCTTTTTACCATCTGGTGCTGGACGGGATGCGGTCTGAGCACAGCGTTCTGGGCAACTGTGTCACTGCTTGGCAGCCTGGTTTCAGGCAGCGGCAGGCTTCAGCATTATTGCATGCGCCGGTGGTCCAGGGATAATCTTTGGTTGAGCCGCGCCCGAGTCGAAATCGAGGACCTGGAACACATTGACCGGGGCCGTCCTCAGATTTTTGTCGCCAACCACAGCGGATTGCACGACATTCTCTCGCTATCGGCATTCCTGCCCATCCAGTTTCGCTGGATTGCCAAGAAGTCCCTTTTCCGGGTGCCTTTCATGGGCTGGCATATGAATCGGTCCGGGTACATTGCCATCGACCGCGAAAATCCCCGCGAGGCCGCCCGGAGCATCATTGAGGCTGCGCGGGTAATTCAGGGTGGAGTGAATGCCATTGCTTTCCCTGAGGGAACCCGCAGCCGGACGGGAGGACTGGGAAAGTTCCACAGCGGGGCCTTTTCACTCGCGCTGCGCACGGGCGTCCCCCTGATCCCGATTACGCTCGAGGGCAGCTATCGTGTGATCATGCCCAAAACGCTGCAGGTAAATCCGGGCGTCGTCATACGGATCAAAATTGGCAGTCCTATCGATCTTTCATCGTATGTGAAGGGGGAAAAGCACAAGCTCATACAGGATGTCTATCAGATCATGGAAAGCAGCCTGGATAGTCTGCGCAGCAGAAGGAAACCGGACGAGGAAGGCCGGGACGCCGTGTTCCGCTGGATTCACGGCAGGGATTTGGATGGGAATCCGGCAGATGGCAAAAAGGGATGAGGAGGTGATTATGGCCGACATGTCTTGCGTGACTCGAAGGAATTTGCTCAAAGCATCCGCAGCCCCTTTTGTCCTGGCTCTGGGAAACACTCTGGCCGGGGCAAAAGGTTCTCGCCCCAATATTGTATTCATCATGGCCGACGATCTGGGCTATGCGGACCTTTCCTGCTACGGGCGGCGCGATTTCAGCACTCCCAACATCGACCGGATCGCCGCCGGAGGCATGAAATTCACCCAGGCGTATGCAAACTCTTCGGTGTGCTCCGCCACTCGTGCGGCTCTTATAACGGGCCGCTATCAATACCGGCTGCCCGTTGGCTTGGAGGAACCTCTCGGCGTGAGAGATGTCGGCCTTCCTCCCGAACACTCCACGCTGCCTTCCATGCTGAAAAAGGCCGGCTACGCAACTACCCTGATTGGAAAATGGCATCTGGGGAATCCGCCCAATTACGGCCCGCTCAAGAGCGGCTACGACCATTTCTGGGGCATACGGGGCGGGGGAGTGGATTACTTCACGCACAAGTTCGGCACCGGTGCAAACATCCCTGTGGATCTCTGGGAGGACGATGAAAGAATCCAGCGCGAGGGCTATCTGACGGACCTCCTTGGGGATCAGGCAGTGAAAGCTATCGGCACCTACGCGAAAGGCAAACGGCCTTTCTTCCTGAGCCTGCACTTCACCGCTCCTCATTGGCCCTGGGAAGCGCCCGGGGATGAGGAAGTGGCGCGCAATCTCGGGTCTATCTACCACCTGGATGGGGGATCCATAAAAACGTTCGCGCGTATGGTCGGACAGCTGGACTTGCAGGTGGGCAGAGTCCTGAAAGCACTGGAATCGGCCGGTATCGCCCAAAATACCATCGTGATTTTTACCAGCGACAATGGAGGCGAGCGTTTTTCCGACACCTGGCCTTTCACGGGCAAGAAAACCGAGCTTCTGGAGGGCGGGTTGAGAGTCCCGGCGCTGGTGCGCTGGCCTGGCCGCATTCGTGCGGGCAAGTCCAACGGCCAGGTGGCGATTTCAATGGATTGGATGCCGACGCTCCTCGAGCTAGCGGGCGTTTCACCGCAGCCTGGCTATGCCCCGGACGGGACCAGTCTTGCTTCGGTCCTCACGCGGAACGCGGCTCCCGTCCCGCGCAAGCTGTTCTGGCGCTACAAATATGCCGGGCAGCGCGCGGTGCGCGACGGGGACATGAAGTATCTGAAGATCGGCAAAAACGAATTCCTGTTTAACGTTGTCGATGACCCGCTTGAAAGAGCGAATCTAAAGCAGAAACAGCCGGCGATATTCGCACAACTCAAAGCGGACTACGAATCATGGAATACAACCATGCTGCCCGAGGATCCCAAAGCTTCCTCGGCGACCTTTACCGCGGACCAGCTGGCCGACCATTACGGCAACGAGATGAAGTAGCTCCGGCGGAGCATCTTGTTTTTGCTTAACGCGGACAAACGCCGACAAGAGCGCGGAAGAACGCTGAGAGAAACACAAATGTCAATTGTCCGCGCATTTCCGCGGCGCAGGACCAGGGAGTTCAATTTTTTCCACAGCAGCGCTTGTATTTGAGACCGCTACCGCACGGGCAGGGATCGTTTCTTCCCGGCTTTTTTTGACCGCCTGCGCGGCCTTCCTTGATCCACGCCATGACATTTGAGGGAGGCCGCTGCGCGCGCAGTTCCGCAGCCATGAATTCCATGCAGGGATTGACGCGTGTGAAAAACAGCTTGTAGGCGGGACAGAGATAATTCAGGTTGCTTTCGCCGTCGGGCGTTGATACAAAACGATGTTTCGGGCACTCGCCGTTACAGGCAAAGCGGACGCCGCACTCCAGGCATCGACGAGGCAGCCGTTCCAGTTTGTTCCGGCCGAATTGCGTCTGAGCCGGAGAATTGAGCATGGACCCGAGGGGCTGGTCCATGAGGTTTCCCAGCCTGTTTTCGGGATAGACGTAATGGTCGCAGGAATAGATATCGCCGTTGTGTTCGATTACCAGGGCAGATCCGCAGGTGCGCTGAAATACGCAAACGCCGGGCTCCCGGCCAACCCAGGCTTCCAGTGTCACGTCAAAGAGCTGGACAAACACCTTCCCGACATCATGGCGCACCCAATCGTCAAATACCGCGCAAAGAAACTTTCCGTACTGCAGCGGTTCGACAGACCAGTCTGAAATACGGGCCGGATCATGGGAGTGAGGCGAGGCTGGAAACCGCGAGTCCAAGCTGCCTGCCACACGTTCTACGACGGGTATGAACTGAATGAAGCCGCTCCCTGCCTCTTTGAGAAAGCGATAGACATCCAGAGGATGCAGGGAGTTCTTTTTCTGCACAACCGTGAGCGTGTTGAATTCCACCCCGTGCTTTTTTAGATAACCGATACCGGCAACGGCCTTGTCGAAGCTCGGCGCGCCGCCTTGATCGACGCGGCAGCAATCGTGCAGAGGACGCGGTCCGTCGATCGACAGGCCGACTAGGAAACGGTTCGCGGCCAGAAACTCCCCCCACCGGTCGTTCAGCAGGATGCCGTTTGTCTGCAATGTGTTTTCGATCCGTTTGCCGTCGGCGTATTTTCGCTGCAGGGCGACCACTTTTCCGAAATAATCGACTCCCAGAAGGGTCGGCTCACCTCCCTGCCATGCGAAACTTACGGTCGGGGATGATTGCGCATGTATGTATTGGCGGATGAATTCCTCGAGTATCCGCTCAGGCAGGATCCAATCCGAAAATTTTGCCCGGGACGGATAAAGCTTTTCTTTTTCGAGGTAATAGCAATATCTGCAGTTCAGGTTGCAGATAGGTCCGACTGGTTTGGCCAGAATGTGAACGCTGCGCGAGTTTGTCACAGTTTGCTTACCGCTGCTCCATGCTTCAGCCGGAAGGAGTCTGCCTCCCACCCCATCACATCCAAGATTCGGCTGAGACTACTAATCCATTGGGAGATCTACCGCCTCTGCCGCACGATACCCATTTCAACCGCATATTGCCACGGGGGAAAATAGCAGATATCCGCCCGTCGCGCCACCATTGGGAAAATGAATTTCAGCCCTCAGACCGTTGCTGCCGCAGAGAAAAATCCGGCAGTCGGAAAAATATTTCACCGGGGATATATTCCTATTTGGTGATTTTGTCGATAATTAGGACGACTATGTCGACCGCGAGCATACAGGCTGAATATCGGGCTCCGCTCAACGCGTTTGAGCGCTTTAACAGCGTCCTGAAGATCATGGCGGAAAAAGAGGCCAGCGATCTTCACGTATCGGTTGGAAGCGGCTTCAGAATCCGCATCCTTGGGAAGCTGGTACCTCTCCCGGAAGCCGGACCGCTGACGCCCAGCGAAATTGCTTCCATTGCCGGAGGCATTCTGCTGGCGGGCCGCAAATGCACCAGAGAAAGCCTTGCCCAAATGGTGGAAACTCTCACCGATTATGACTGTTCCTACTCGGTGCCGGGACTCGGTCGGTACCGGGTCAACATTTCCAGCCAGCGGCGATCTTTGGCCCTGGTCCTTCGCCATATCCCATATGTGCTTCCCACCATCGAGGGTCTGCGGCTGCCTCCCGTGCTGGCAGAAATTGCCCTGGCGGAACGCGGCCTGGTGCTGGTGACGGGCATAACCGGCAGCGGCAAATCCACCACTCTGGCGGCCATGATCAATCTGATAAATCAGAACAAACACTGCAAGATTGTCACCATCGAGGACCCGATCGAATTCCTCTACCGGGACGACAAATGCAGCATCGCCCAGCGCGAATGCGGATCCGATACAGAAAGCTTTGCCAAGGCCTTGCGCGCTGCGCTGCGCCAGGATCCGGACATCATTCTGGTCGGGGAGATGCGCGACAAGGAAACCATCGATATTGCGATCAAGGCTGCCGAAACCGGACACCTGGTATTGTCCACGGTCCACACCACCGACGCGCCCAGAACGATTTCCCGAATCCTGAGCGTCTTCGATCCGTCGGAGCAGGCCTCGGCTCGATTGAGGCTGAGCGAAACGCTGCTGGCGGTCATATCCCAGCGTCTGCTTCAAAGAGCCGACGGCACCGGGCGCGTGGTGGCCTGCGAAGTGATGCGCCAGACCAAAACCATTCAGGAATGCATCGCCGAACCGTCAAAAACCTACATGATCAAGGAATACATTGAGAAGGGGCGCGAGTTTTATAAAATGCAAACCTTCGACCAGCATCTGACCGATCTCTATCGAAAGGAGCTGATCAGCCTGGAAACCGCCAAGGCTGCGGCCACCTCCGCCGCGGACTTCGAGCGCAACCTGCAGTTCGAATAGCGGCCCAAACGCGTTTAACTTTCATCTCTGTGAACTCCGCGCCTCCGCGTGCGAACCTGGCGTTCCCTCTCCATGTCAGGGCATTCAGGATTTGCTTGCGGCATCGGAAAGTGTGAATATTCATACCGCAGGGTTTAACAAGACAATCCTTTGTTATTGGGAATGACTATGTCACCAAAAAATACTGTCATGAATGCTCATGAAACAACCGATTTATTTGTCCGCAGACATATCGGTCCCCGGCCGGAAGATGCCCGGGAGATGCTGGATTTCCTGGGACTGAACGGGATGGAGGCTTTGATTGAAAAGACGGTTCCTCCATCCATCCGCCTGCCGGAAATTCTTCGAATCGGCGATCCCCACAGTGAATATTCGATGCTTGAGCGGCTGCGGGATATAGCTTCGCAGAACCGGATCCTTCGCTCATTCATCGGCATGGGATATCACGACTGTATCACCCCGCCCGTCATTCAGCGGAACATCCTTGAGAGCCCGGGATGGTATACGCAATACACCCCCTATCAGGCAGAAATCGCGCAAGGACGGCTCGAAGCTCTTTTGAATTTTCAGACGATGATCGCGGACCTGACGGCTCTCGATATCGCCAACGCGTCGCTTCTGGACGAGGGAACCGCCGCGGCAGAGGCGATGAGCATGAGCTTCAGCCTCTCCAAAACCGAGGGCAACGCATTTTTTGTTTCGGAGGCGTGCCATCCCCAGACTATTGAAGTGGTCCGGACGCGTGCCCGAGCCCGGGAAATCCAGGTCATAGTCGGAGACCATGCGACCTTCGATTTTGTCCCATCCGTTTTCGGCGCTTTGCTGCAATACCCTGCAAACGACGGCGCAATTGCGAACTACTCCGGTTTTGTGGAACGAGCGCATCAGGCAGGCGCTCTGGTTACGGTTGCCGCCGACCTGCTGGCGCTGACGCTGCTGCGACCTCCCGGAGAATTCGGCGCGGACATTGCGGTCGGGAATTCGCAGCGATTTGGCGTCCCCCTGGGATACGGCGGGCCGCATGCCGCATTTTTTGCGACTCGCGAAAACTACAAAAGGCAGATGCCGGGGCGCATCGTCGGCTTATCCAAAGACGCATTGGGTAACTCTGCGGTCCGCCTGGCCCTGCAGACCCGGGAGCAGCACATCCGCCGCGATAAAGCCACGAGCAACATCTGCACCGCCCAGGTTCTGCTGGCAATCATGGCAAGCATGTATGCCGTATATCACGGTCCCGATGGACTGAAGAAGATTGCCCAGCGCATCCATTTTCTTACAGCAGTTCTTGGACGGGGATTGAAAAGACTTGGCTTCAAAATCGGGCCCGATCCTTTTTTCGACACTCTATATGTGGAAACCGGTCCCTTGGATACGGAGCGGCTGCTGGACTCGGCGCAAAAGCGGGGCATGAATCTGCGTCGCTTGAATGAAACCGTAATCGGCATCAGCCTGAATGAGACCGTCTCAGCCGGAGATCTTACGGATTTGCTTTCGGTTTTTTCGCCGCCCGGTCCGGTAGCCTTCGAGCTGGATGATCTGATGAATCAGGCTCCACCCGAATACCCGGAACCGCTTGCGCGCAGAAGCTCCTATCTGACGCACCCTGTGTTTCATCGTCATCGCTCGGAAACGGAATTCCTGCGCTACGTGCACCGCCTGGAAAGCCGCGACCTCGCGCTCAATGCATCGATGATCCCCCTTGGCTCCTGCACAATGAAGCTCAATGCGACGGCGGAAATGATTCCGATCACCTGGCCGGAATTCAGCAGAATCCATCCGTTCGCGCCGCCGGACCAGGCGAAAGGATATCAGCAGCTGTTCAAGCAGCTGCAGGATTGGCTTGGCGATATAACCGGACTGCCTGCGGTTTCCCTGCAGCCGAATGCTGGTTCGCAGGGCGAATATTCCGGGCTCCTGGTGATCCGCAGATATCACGAAAAGCGGGGAGAAGGGAATCGGGACGTCTGTCTCATTCCGCAATCGGCCCACGGAACAAATCCTGCCAGCGCCGTAATGGCCGGGTTGAAAGTTGTAGTCGTGGCATGCGACGAAAACGGCAACATCGATCTGGCGGACCTCAGAGATAAAGCCGCGAAGCATCAGAAAGAGCTGGCTGCGCTCATGGTCACTTATCCCTCCACCCACGGCGTTTTCGAGGAGGCCATCCATGAGATCTGCGAGATCATCCATGCCTGCGGCGGCCAGGTCTATATGGATGGCGCCAACATGAATGCGCAGGTCGGTGTGTGCCGCCCCGCGGAGATCGGGGCGGACGTATGCCATCTGAACCTGCACAAAACCTTCAGCATCCCGCACGGCGGCGGCGGCCCCGGCGTGGGGCCCATAGCGGTTGCTTCCCATCTGGCGGACTATTTGCCCTCGCATTCTGTCATCGCAACCGGCGGCCAAGACGGAGTAGGAGCCGTTTCTTCCGCACCCTGGGGCAGTGCCGGAATTCTGCCCATCTCCTGGGCCTACATCGACTTGATGGGTGCCGAAGGTCTGAAGGAGGCCACCTGCTATGCGATTCTCAACGCCAATTACATAGCGAAGAGACTCGATCCCTACTACCCTGTCCTTTACAAGGGCGCGCACGGATTTGTCGCCCACGAGTGCATCCTGGATCTGCGGTCTTTGAAAAAAAGCGCGGGCATCGAGGTCGATGACGTGGCAAAGCGGTTGATGGATTATGGCTTTCACGCTCCGACAGTCTCCTTCCCCGTACCGGGCACCATGATGGTCGAGCCGACCGAGAGCGAGTCCAGGGAGGAACTCGACCGTTTCTGCGAAGCGATGATAGCGATACGCGGCGAAATTTCCGCAATAGAACAGGGCAAGGCGGATTCGCAGGACAACCTGCTCAAAAATGCTCCGCATAGCGCCGCGTCCCTGCTGGTCGAGGCATGGCGCCATCCCTATACTCGTCAGGAGGCGGCCTTGCCGGCGCCGTGGACGCGTGAGCAGAAATTTTGGCCGCCGGTGGGGCGGATCGACAATGTTTACGGGGACCGCAATCCGGTGTGCGTCTGCCCTCCGGTCGAGGAATACCAAAAGTAGTCCACAGGCTGCGCAGTTGAGGGAGAGGCCGCTGAAAGAAGGATCCAAGGATCCAAGGAACGAAGGATCCAAGGGGTCGAGGGGCAAAGGGACGACAGCCGTTTTGGGATGTCCTCGAAGCAGCTACTCATTGGATCCGGAGGGTTCTTTTCAAAAATCCTGCGCCTTGGATACAGGCCTATCGCGCCCCCTCGTCTCGAAATCGTGGGAGGAATGCCCGCTAAAAGGCCTGGCCAATGCTGAAGAAAAAGGCGCCTTTGCTTTCTCCCGGACGGCGGTCGAGCTTCCACCCGTAATCGAAGCGCAGAGGGATGAACTTGATCTTGAGGCGCAGGCCGAAGCCCGCCGTTTTGCGCATGCTGAAGTCAAAGTCGGAAACTCTCGGATAGACATTCCCGATGTCCGCAAAACCGACTCCATGCAGGATCCCCAGAATTGGGAAGCGTAATTCATTATTGAACAGAAACAGGGCTTCGCCGCCAGTCGGCCTTTGGACATTTTTCCCGTCGATCACCACAGTTTCTTGCGGCCCCAGGAGATCCTGCTCGAATCCTCTCATGGTCGTGCCGCCACCGGCGAAAAAGCGCTCCGGGGAAATGACGGTTTGGTGTTCGAACGCAGTTGTCAATCCGAGCCGTAAAGCGCCGGCATAAACAAGTTTCGTCGTAGCTGGCTGTCCTTGCTTGTCCTTGCTCTGGATTTTTAGAAACTTGTCCAGCGGCACGTACCTGAAATATTGCCCGTAATAACGGATGAAACCCACTTCAGACCCCAGCCACTCCGGTCCGTATTCGAGACTGTGCGAAGAAAATTCGCCACGCGCCGCATCAAGGATGCTGTCCCTTGTATCCCGTGTCAGAGTACCGATGACCCGCGCCACAGGGTCACTCGCCTGAAAATACTGCGGATCGGGCGGGTACCCGTTCCAACGCACATGATCGTACCGGTAGCCGTACGTGAACAGGTATTCTTTCGGAAGCCTTTCTTCCCGGGACAGAGAAAACCCGATCCTTCGGGCATTAAACGCCGGCCGAACCTCCTTCAGCGCGAATGCTGTTGCGTCCGTTCTGACGTGAATTTTCGTGACAAAGGGCTGATGAAAATATAGACGTCCTTCCTGCAGGTCCGAATCATAGCGAATCCTCATACCAACATTTGATGCTTGGCCCATCAGGTTGCGGTCCTGCACTTCCAGAAGACCTCCCATCCCGCGATCCGTATCGTAAAATAGCCCGTACTGCAGGCGATAAGGTTTGATCTCCTCAATCCGTATGCGGATGCGCACATCCTTTGCCGCTGAATCGGGCGCGGATGCGGGGAATTCCTCAGTCTGGAAATCCACCAGGGCGTAGACACCTGTGTTGTAGAGACGTTTTCGCGTCTCATTGACCTTCAGGTAATCCAGGGCTTCCCCGAGCCGGAACCCCAGTTGCCTCAGGATGAAGTTTTCACTTGTGTCACGATTCCCTTCAATGACGATGTCCCGGATGATGGACTGACGGTTTTCATTAATTTCGAATGTGAGATGGGCGCGGGGGGCCCTGGAATCCTGGACGACGCGGAATGTGCTGGTAACGTCGTTATAGCCGTTTTTGTGATAAAGATCCTCAATCGCCCGGATCGCATCCTGAAGCGTATTGGGATCGTAGCTGCTGCCGCTTGAAGTCGGGATCACACTCCAAAGCTGATCGTAGTCAAATACCCGATTCCCTTTGAAATTCAGATCGCCGATCAGGAACAGAGGCCCTTCCTCAATAGACACGGCGATTTTCCCGGTTCCGGTTTGCGGTTCCAGTTGCGGCTGGGGCGTTTCCACGCGGGCCTGGAGATAGCCCCGCTCCCGGTAGTACGCTGTAAGAAAATCCACGACCTTTTGCGGATTTGCATGGATTTCCAGTTTCAAATCGGCCCATTCCAGAATCCTGTCCAGTTCGGAGGCGCTGATTCCCGAGGCGCCGGGAAAATAGAGCTCGATGCGGGTGAATCGAGGCCCTGGAGTTATTTTGAAGTGCACACGTATTTGCTGGTCTTCCGCCTCGAGCCGATAGGTCACTTCCGATTGAAGGAATCCTTCCCGGAGAAGGGGCCTGCGGATAGCCAGTATTGCTTCGTCCAGCCTTTCAACGCTGAAAACGCCATCGCGCCAGGCTTGCTCGACCTTCTGCCGTGTGTCTTTTGAAATGGACGCCCCATCAAATATAAAATCTACAGTAGGGCCCGGGTCCAGGTTCAGCCGCAGATCGATGGTCTGCGGTCCGGTGTCCCGGTGAAGCCTTATATCGGACTCCAGCCTTTTCTCTTTGGTCATAAATTCCTGCAGGCCGTCCAGCCCTTTCTGAATTTTTGCGAAATCGTACTTGTCACCTGGCTTGATTTTCATCTGGTCCAGAAGAACCTTGTCGGGATAGGGAGACCCGCCCTGGAATTCAATGGAGCCGATGACGAATTTTCGCGCAGTCTTCCTGGAAGCTTCGGATCCGGGCGCCCCGCCAAAATGCAGATCCTGCCGGATTTCGAACCTGTAGGCGTTATCCGACTGCCGGGTGGCCTGTGTAGTGAACCTTCGTGTGATTTTATATTGAGCGGCCCAGGCCTGTTCTCCTGCGTTGACCAGGTTCATCGAGTATCCAAAGCTCAGGTCTTTGGTGATATCCTCACCCAGGGTTAACCAAGTTCCCGCATCGGGTTCAGACGCAATCAGGCCCGGATCGATGCGAACGGTGCTGAGGTGCAGCGCCTGCTGGGCGCCGCGCGCGATCTCTCCCCCCGCCTGCCCGGCAAGCAGCGACAGCGCCTGTGTCCTGGCCATGCGGACTTCCTCTCCTTGTACCTCTGTGTTCGAAGCTGTTCTGCCCGTCAGGAGCAAAGATAGGATATCGGGTTCCGAGAGAGGTGGTTCTGATGTTAATGTGGTCACGAGCCTTTCGAGGGGTCCCGTCAACTGGAGCGTAATGTCGTAATCCCCTACCTTGGTCTGAGCCTGCACATCCAATTCCGGATCGATGCGTGCCTGATTGTTCAGAGTGATGGTTCCCCGGTCGATATAATAAAATCGCTGATTCATGATTATTTCGCCGCCCTCATAAAGAGCGGCTCTACCGATCAACGACGGCTCGCGGAATCTGCCAACCAGTTTGAGATTGGCATCCGCTTCCACTCTAGCGATGTTGTTCTGCACCAGCAACGGCGTCTCAGCCTGCAGTGTTATATCGAGGCGGATTCGATCCAGAAGTGAAGGGGTCTTGCTGGCTGTCGAAATAATCTGCTGGGATTTCAGGTAGCTCATCAGCTGGCCGCCGACTGCGAAAGGTTCTCTGTAGGAGCTTTCCAGAACCTGAACATTTCCGCTCGCCAGGATCGCTTCTCCCGCTGACGTGATTGTGAGATTTCCGTTGGAAGCCGATTTCAAACCTTTGGGGAAGTCGAGGAAAAAATCCTGAAAATTTACCTTTACGTCGAAATCATTCAGGATTCCATGGCGATATCCGATCGTTCCCTTTGCGTCCACCATTCCGCCGTTTAGGGTGCCGGAAAACCGTTGGATGGAAATCTTGTCCGGAGTGAAGCCGAGGCGGGCAGTCAGGCTGTCGGCCACGATGCGCGGTTCCCGGAGGCTCAGTCTCCCGCCGTCCATTCCGACCTGTCCGGAAAAGGTGGGGGACTTCAAGGTGCCGGCCGTTACAACCTGGACCTGAAGTTTCCCGGTCGCCTTCAGATCCTTTACCAGCGAAAGCAGCCCGGGGTCCACGTCCCCGGACAGCTTTATGTTCAGCGGGCCGTCCGGCAGAATACCGGCCGATCCGCCTACATCGATGCGTGTTTCCGGCCCGTTCAGCGAAAAACTGGAGATGGAGGCAATTCCGTCGCGGACAAATATTGTGGATGGCGCTGACTGGTTCAGTGGGACTCCTTTGACCTGCAGGCTTAATTCGCCAAAGTCAATCCTGGCGTCGAGCGCGCGCAGGTCCGGGCTTGCTGCCCGGATGGCGGCGTGCACGGAAATCAATCCGGTTACTCCCGGCGGGAGTAACCCGGTTGACTCTGGCCGGATGCGCATCAGGTCGAAATTAAAGCTGGCGGGACCTTGCTTGCGCATGAACTGGACAGGGATATTTTGAGGCAGCAGGCCCAGCGGGTATTCTCCTGTCAAGGCTATTTTGCCGTCACCCCAGGCGGCCTCAGCCTGCTGCAAAACAATGGTGCCCTCCCTCAGGTCTGCTCTGAGCCCTATGTCCGTCAGCGGCGTTGAAATCCCTGGCAATTGCATTGTTCCGCCGACCAATGCTACCCTGCCTTCGCCTCTCAGATTGCGAGGATTCCCCATCAATGCAAGCTCGAGGTTCATGATGCCCGTGACGTTGAAACCCTTGGATGTGGGTGCAAATCCTGCAGCCTGAGCCAGATCGAGCTCGCCCTTAAGCGTCAAAGAACCGTCCGGGGCCGTCTGCCTTAGCGGTACCCTGCCGGCAATTTGAAGCGATGAATTCCCGCTGGCGAGCGTTGCCGCAGGGCTGATTTCGAGCGAACCGTCCCGATATTCCGCTGTTGTGAGGCCCTTTGTATGGACATTCAGAGCTCCGGCCTCCAATTTAAGGCTCTGAATCCTGGCGGATACGCGTGCGGCTGAAGGCTCGCTCAGTTTCCCTGAACCAGTGACCAATGCTTCCACAGTGCCCGACAGAAGCTGTCCGCTTGCCCCTTTCAATCCAAGCAGCGATAGATCGGAATTCCCGAGCCTTATCTCACCACTATAGGGATATGGATCGTGAACCCCGATTTGAGCCGTGGAGTCGATATTGAAACGCGGAGCAGCGGCGCCGATTGTGAACTGTCCCTCCCTCAGAGAACCCTCAATAGACAGCGGCCCGAGAGGTATCTGCCGGAGGTGCGCATCGCCGGTATTCAGACTGATATCCACCGAAGGTTGATCGAGTGTTCCGGTTCCCGAAGCAGCAACTGCAAAAACACCCTGTACGGGGTATCTCCCGGGCAGCTTGAGCTGCGTGATGGACATACCCCTGCCGTCGGCCTGAAACTCGAATTGGCCGGAATCCAGGTCGTAGGCGAAGTCTGCGTCGAGGATGCCGGCCTCGGGGTTTTCCGGATTCTGGTGCAACCTGATTTGGGTGGATTCTATTTTGGTGCCGGAAATTTTCAGACCTGCATCCAGTCGCCCGAGCGGTTCCCGGTATAGAAGCAATTCGGTGCCTGCAACCTGAGCCGTGCCGGCCAGGCCGTCCAAATTTCCGTTCAATTGCAGCTCCGCGTCGAAAAAACCCTCCACGGGTACTTCGCTCCCCAGGATAGACAGAATCGAGGCCGCCTGAATTCTTTCTGTGCGAGCTTCCAGATCCAGCAGAGGCTTGGGTCCGGCGAGGTCCATGGTTCCCTTGACGGAAGAGAGGGAATTGCCGGGCAGTGTGAGAGCGCTGTCGAAAGAAATATGGGGGCCCTCAATGGTTGCGCCGGCAGTCGCCCTTGTGCCTGCCAATCCCCCGATCTGCAGATCGGGAGCATCCGCGGAAATGACGAACTTCGGCTGCTTCAATCGTCCGCTGGCGTAGGCCAGGAATTCAACCGGGCCTGCCATCCGGAGGTCCCTGAGAAAGCTGCCGCTTCCGCCGAGGAATTGGGAAAGCTGCGTCATCATGGCATTCGTGTGCGGTGCGTAACCCCGGATGCTGCCTTCGATTTCCCTGAAAGAACGCAGGGATACCCGGCCGCTTACCTGAGAATCCAGAACCCCGATAGAACTCAGATTGGCCTCAATGCGGCCTGATTGAATTTTGGCATCGATTTTCCCCGAAATCGGCAGAACATTCAGATCCGGAGCCGTGCGGGACGCCGAGAGATTGAGGCGGACATTTCCGGATATTTTGGAGGCCGAAAACGGTCCTTTCCATCGGAGTGCGGCCTGTCCGGCACCCCGGCTGGCCAGATCAAAAGGCGGTTTGACCATCTTCCACAGAGGGAAAAGTTCAAAATTCTGAAAGTCCGCTTCGATGGAATTGACGCCGGCTTCCGGCGCAAAAAAGAACTCGGCGTTTCCCTTTATCGATCCGTCGACCGAAGCGAGGTCCAGGTTCCGGATCCGCAACCGTTTGGAGCCGGCGGACCATTCGGCGCTTGCTGTGCTGTTGAAAGCTGTACGGTCATATCCTGCTGCGCTTATTGAAGCGCCATTCAGCTGGGCTGTGATCCGAAGATCTTCCAGGTTCCCCCTGATGGATACGTTCCCTGAAACATTGCCTTCAATTTTGGGCGATAGGTTGAAAATACGCGCGATTTTGTCCAAATCCAGAGCCGGCTTGAGCTGCAGGTCCATAACGGGCTTGGACAAGCCGCTCAAAAGACCGGTTGCCGATAGCCGGATCCCATCGGTCTCGAGCTGGAATGAATTCACCTGAAGACCTGTTTTTTTCAGGTCCGCCCGTACTGCCAGTCCGTGCAGCGGGAATCGGTATGGCTCATACTCGAAGGTAGATTCCTGCCCGATGGCAAAGGCCAGGCGGTGGCTGCGTGTGGTGCTGTCCCCGTCTGCGGATATCTGCCATTTCAAAAGCTGCAAATCAATCCCGCGGCGGATGTCCCGGATTCTCAGAACTCCATCCTTTGCTTCGCCGTGCGAGATGAAAAGATTGAAATCGGACCCCGATCCGGATTTTGATTCAGGCAGATTGCTTTTGCCGTAATGGTCTGCAAAGTAGTTAATTTCAGGCGCTGTCACCCTCAGTACCTCGATTTCGCGGACGCCCCGAATCAGCCGGGTAATGTCCGCCCGTATGTCTATGCGGGCCGCTTTGAATACCGGGGGCATCCCGGGTACGGAAACATGTCGGAGGGTCACATTCTCCAGGCTGGCTTCTCCCCGGATCAAGTCCGCGCGGATACCGGAAGCCTGAAGCTCAATTCCGGATCTTTCAAGCAGGTATTTTTGCAGCTGGCGGAAGAGCGCGCTTTTTGCGGCTTGGGTCTGGATGAGGAAAAAGGCAGATACCAGGATTGCGAAGATCGCAGACAGCAGGATCACCGCCAGCCTTAGCCAGCGCCTGCCAATTGCCTTCACCGGTGAGTCTGCCATTTGCTGCACCTTGGATCCCGGCCCGAATGCGCCGGAAATTCTTCCCTCGTCCCTGAGCTGCTGCCCGATCGGTTAACACCTGGATTTTATAAAAAACGGCCGCAAATTACACGAACTAGTGGTGTAAACAGCCAAATCGATGGCTGCTTCATGACGGCCACTGAAAGTGCAGCGCTGATCCAGGCCGTGTAATGCCATATATTTTTTCAGCGTGTGTCGGCGCTTCTGTCAGCGTACATCGGCGTTACATGAGAAGGGAACGCATTCCTGGTTCTTGGGTTTTTACTGCTCCCGGGCGGCGCCCTGGGGATTCGAGGCGGTTTTGCGCGAAAACATGGCCCGCAGCTTCAGTTTTTCGGCACCCTTTTCCGTAGTTTCGCGGAGCACCCTAAGCCAGTGGCGGGCCCAGGCATACTCCGTTGCCAGGATCGCCAGGCCGACCGGGATCACGACGATCGCTGGACCGGGCAGTACGAGCATGGCAACGCCTATCAGCAAAACAGTCATTCCAACAATCAGTATGATAATCCGCCGGGCATATTTGAGCATTTTTTTATATTAGCAGGTTCGGCCGGGACAATATAGTCGGCAATCAGTGAAAAATGGGACTGCTGGGGCTGAATGCGATTTTTTCAATTTCATCCATGACCTGGTTCATACGAACTATCATCGATTCAAGAGGATGCGGCGTGGTCATGTCCACTCCGACCTTTTTCAGAAGCTCGATCGGGTAGTCGGATCCGCCTGCGGATAGAAGACTGAGATAGGCTCGGACCGCGTCTTCGCCTCCCGCCTGTACCATTCCGGAGAGTGCCGCAGAAGCCGTATAAGAGGTTGCGTATTGATACACGTAGAAATTGTAAAAGAAATGGGGAATATAGGCCCATTCGGCCTGTATTTCGTCATCCACGATGCAGATGCCTTTTTCGTGTCCGTAATACTTCCGGGCGATTTCGGCGTAAATGGAGTTTAAATGATCGCCGGTCAGTGCCGAACCCTCTTCCGCTACCTGGTGCATCCTGAGTTCAAACTCCGCGAATTGAACCTGGCGGAAGACCGTTGCCCGGGCATTGTCCAGGTAATTGCACAGCAGCGACAGCCGCACTTCGTCCCGGATTTCGGTTGCCAGCATATGGTTCAGCAAGAGCGCTTCATTGAATGTCGATGCCACCTCCGCCACGAAAATCGAATAGTGGGAAAGCGCGTAGGGCTGAGTCCTGTTGGTGAGGTAGCTGTGCATGGTATGCCCGAGTTCGTGGGCTATGGTGCTCATGTCGTCATATTTGCCGCTGTAGTTCAGAAGCATATACGGGTGGATGTCATAGACTGCGCCGTTCATGTAGGCGCCGGACTTCTTGCCGGCGTTCGGATATACGTCGATCCAGCGGTTGGATAGTGCCGTTCTCGCGACGCTCTGATACTCCTTCCCGAGCGGAGCAAGGGAGGAGAGCACATGTTCCACGGCCTCGTCAAACGTGAAGCTCAGATCGAGTTCCTTGACGACCGGCGCGTAGAGGTCGTAGTAGTGAAGCTCTTCTAATCCCAGCAGCCTTCTGCGCAGAAGCAGGTATCGATGGAGGGTATCCAGGTGCGCGTGAACTCCCGAGATGAGGTTATGGTAAACCGCAACAGGGATATTGTTGGCATCGAGGGCGCGTTCCAGGCAGCTTTTGTAGGATCGAGCGCGGCTGAAAAACATGTTCTTCCGGACTTCCGCGGCAAGTTGAGCGCCGAAAGTCCGGCGAAAACCATTCAGGCTTCCCATATAAGCGGAGAAAACGATTTTTCTGTTTTCGCGGACCGGGGACCTCCTGTGCAGGCTGAAGGCCGGCGGGTCCAGGCGCACCGCAGTGCCGTCTTCCAGCGTTACTTCCGGAAAGGGAAAATCGGCGTTGGAAAAAATGGTATTGATGCTGGCCGGAGAATCGGCCATCAGGTTGGCTTCAGCAATGATCTTCTCTTCGGCTTCCGTGCCCGTGTGATCTTTTTTCCGGAGGATGTCGTCGAAAAAATGGCGGTAAACTGCAAGCTGCGGTTCCTGCTCGATATAGAGGTTGATCCTTTCCGGACCGATTCTCAGAATTTCCGGTTCGATAAATGAAGTCAACGCGGAAAGGTCCGATCCTATGCGGCTCATTTCCTGATCCATTGCCGTGTATTTTGAGTCGCGGGTGTCCAGATCGGATTTCATGCTCGCGTAGCTGGCAAGCCTTGCGCACTCCTTGCCGAAAAGGTTTGCCAGTTCGAGGCAGTTCAGGAGTTGATCCGATGATTCGGACAGCCTGCCCCGGAAAGACGAGATGCGGGCAAAGCCGGCTGCAAACCCTCGCCTGGCTTCCGTCCATGCATCGTCATCGGAATAAATCTCACTCAAATCCCACTTGTATTTTTCGGGGATGCGCGAGCGGTCACGTTCTTTGACGTATAGATCTTTCATCCAGGTTCCTTATGACGCGGGCCAATAGGTAAATGATGCCCAAATGGCCCAAGGCCGCGCCCAATTACATTGGTAAACCCCCGGCTCTGCCGGGGGACTCAAAGAGTTTGACAGCTCCGTATTTTGAAACGCTGAGAAACGCTGATAAAAGCGCTGACAAACACCGATTTGTTCGGCGAGGGTCGGCGAGCAAAAGCTGATGAGGCGCCTCATCGGCTTTTGCCCGCGTAGGTCAGCGTTCAAGACCGGCGTAACTCCTCCAACCGCTTTGAGCGGTTCAAATCTTTCAAGCCTCCGGCTTTGCCGGAGGTGCCTGACATCAGAGGTTCTCGCATAATTTTCAGGCCGGGGCGCCGTCTTTATCCATCCAGCCGGAGGACTCATTATACCCATTCTTCGGGGTTTTTGACCCGGAGGTTAAGGGGCCGAGACATCGGCCGCGTTTCTGGCGTAGAAGCCCTTCCGGGCATGCACCGTCAACGAGGGATCCTTGATCTTTATGCGGATGTCGTGCCAGTTTCCATCCGGCGGTATTCGTGTGTAGTAATTTAACACGTAAGCCGATCTCATTTCGGAAGCCACCGCCCGGAAAGCCTCCCGGAGTTTTTTGAGATTTTGAATAAAATAGGCTTTCCCGCTGTTGATCTCTGCGAACTCGCGCAGGATCATCTGCAGACTTGACATCCCGAGCCCGGCACCGGCGCCGATGGCATAGATCGGGTAGCCGGAGCGGGCCGCTGCATCAAGAACAGCGAACCGCGAAGTAGTGCCGGCCGTGTCCTCGCCGTCGGTAAAGCAGACAATGGCCTTGCGTCCGGGTTTGCCGTCCAGGTATTTCATCCCCTGCAGAAGGGCATCGTGGAGCCGGGTCATGCCTCGAGCCCGGGCGCCTCTTATAGCCTTGAGTATCGGCTCCCGTTCTGCGCTTGTCTGGGGGATCATGCGAATTTCCGAATTAAATAGAGCCAGCATCATCCGGTCTTCGGGATTCAGGCTTTCCGCGAATGAGATTGCGGCATCCTGAATGGTATACAATGCTTCCTGAACGCTTTCACTGGTATCGATCAGGAGAGCTATCTGAAGATGGACTTCCTGGCTGTCCAGCCGGTCCAGAGGGACAGGAACTCCATCCTCAAGGAGTTCAAAATCGGTAATCTGCAGATTTCCCACCGGCTGGTTTCCTCTTGTAACCGTAAGATAAACTTCCACCAACTGGCTTTGTACGGAGAATTTGTAGTCTGGACCTTCCTGTTGCTGTCCCGGAGCCTGGATAGATTGCATGCCTCCGGAATCGGCCGCAAGGATTACGGCAAACGAAATAATTGCCAGAAAAGCCGTGTGTTCTTTCATGATAATTAAAATAAGATTACCGCGGATATTGAATTTGTCCTAACGATCACCCTCAAACCGTCCAGATCAGGCTCATCCCGGCCCGGGCAGTTCGGAACATCTGTCTTCCGCATTTTGGAAAATGCGTGGCTTTTGCCTGCTTTCCCGTTGCCGGTTGCAAGACTCTCCTCTTTGACGAAAAGCTTTGGCATATTAGAATCATATCCCTATGAATATCATCGATAATCTTTATGCCTATGTGTGGCGGGGAAGAGACAACAACTGCAATTCTTATGTTTTTGCCCGGGCGCTGAATGAAGGCAGGCACGTTGTGGTTGATCCCGGCCACATAATCACCCCGGCTTACCGGGAAGATGCCCTGGACCGTCTGCTGGAAGCGATGGAAAAAGATGGACTCGCCGGTGACGCCATCGGTCTCGTGATCCTGACCCATGGCCATCCCGACCACTGCGAAGCCGCCGTCGCTCTCCGCGAGGAGAACAGGGCCCTGGTAGCCCTGCACGGGGCGGACGAGGCTCTCTTCGAAAGCCTGGGCGGCAAGGTGGATATTTATTTGGAGGAAGGGGCTTTGCAGCTGGGGACAAACGGATCAACAACCTTTCAGGTCTATCATTCGCCCGGCCACACTCCCGGCCATATATGCCTTTATTGGCCGGACCGCAAGGTGCTCCTTGCGGGAGACTGCATATTTTACAGGAGCACGGGAAGAACGGATTTTCCGGGCGGAGACGCCCTGGCTCTGCAGCGCAGCATTGAAGCTTTATCCCAACTCGAGACCGAATACCTGCTTTGCGGACACGCGTATGGCAACCCGGGAATCCTGAGAGGCAGGGAAAGGGTGCAGGACAATTTCCGAATTATTAAGAATTTTATGGGTGCAGCTGCTCTTTAGGAGAATGGCGTGGAAGAAGAAAGAATTAAAAGTGCACTGGAAATCGCCATGGAAAGAATATCCGCATTGCCCCGGCTGACTCCCGGGGAGATTGCGGAGCAGAAAGAAAAGGAATATGGCCCCCTGGGAGAAGCCCTGTGCCGGAAATACCTCGATGGCATCGTAACGGCCGACAAACTGACCGCGGAATTGGCCAGGTACGGCACAGAGCAGGAGCCCGTGGTGCGGCGCGCCCTGATACGGGCCCTCTGGCAGTCGATTCACTTTGAGGACGGCCCGTCGGCACGGACGGCTTTGACCGGGATCGCGCTCCTGGATGGGGGCAAGGCAGCCTTGCTGGAGGAAGCGGGTAAGCGCTTCCAGCGGGTCTTCGACGACTTTGAAGGGGAAAAACAGAAAAAGCTTCGCGATTTTGCATCCCTTGCAAACGAAGAATTGAAAAGAATCGGCGTTTCGGGTTCTGCGGTCAGGCTGAATCTCAAGCACAATGAGAACTGGCAGCAGGAATTGGGCAGGATCCGGCAGTCTTACGAACCCCAATTGAAAGATCTTAAAGACAGGCTTCTGCAGGAATGCCGCCGTATTGAGGATTGAATTGTCCATAAACCGAGAGGAGAAGAATCATGGGAAGAGTACTTCTGGCAAGTCTGGTTTTGAGTTTGTTCCTGTTCGCCGTCCCTGACATGGGCCTGGCGCAGGCGGCCGACGTGATCAAGCTTCCACCGCCCCAAACGGATGGAGGCAAACCCTTGATGCAGGCGCTGAAACTGAGGCAAAGCACCAGAGGCGATTTCGGGCCGGATGTCAAATTGTCCCTGCAGGTGATCTCGAATCTGCTTTGGGCGGCGGACGGCGTCAATCGGCCGGATGGACATCGCACAGCACCCTCAGCCGTGGATTGGCAGAATATTGATATCTACGTCACCACAGCGGAGGGCCTCTTTCTGTACGACGCTCCCAAGCACGAACTAAAAGTCCTCGGCAAAGAGGACGTCCGTGCGGTTGCGGGCCAGCAGGATTTTGTTAAAACGGCTCCTCTAAACCTCATCTACATAGCCGATATGGCCAAAGCGAAAGGCTTCGGGGGCAAAGGAGAAATAATGGCCACGGCGGAAACATGGTCGTTCGCCGGAGTCGGTTTCATTGCCCAAAATGTTTATCTGTACTGCGCCTCGGAAGGCCTTGCCTGCATCGTGCGCGCGATGGTCGATGCAAAGGCAGTTGCCACGACCCTTAAACTGCGCCCGGATCAGAAAGTCATCCTTGCCCAGACCGTGGCCCACTTTAAGAAATAGGACAAGCCGCCAGGAAGCGTTGGCAGCAAAAACAGGCATTCTCTGCGGGTCTCAGATCGCAGGTCTCAAAAACCTGCGACCTGGGACCGTCCTGTATCGAATGGTTATTAAGTGCCGCATCAAGCGGGTTGGGAAAACCGTTCTCATCTATTCAGCGCTTGGACGGGATTTCCGGCAGGATGCGAATCTCAGTAGACGCCGTATTCCCGGGTGAAGTCGAACATGGCCCGCAGATTTTCGGGCTTTGCATCCATGGCTTTTCTCCTTACGCATAAAGTTTTTTAAGCAGCCAGGCCATATTCCTCCCCAGCGTTTTCATGGTCTCGAGACCCTCGGAGTCGCCTGCCGCCTCGCCGGGATTCCTGCCGATGCCCATATTCCAGTAATTGGATCCCGGAACAATCATCTCACTGATGAGAAAAAGATAATTGATGCTGGCCAGGGAATGGTTCGAACCCGCACGGCGCACCGCGATGACTCCGGCTCCCACCTTGCGCCGCAGGATGCCGCCGTTGGCCCGGGACACGAAGCCGCAGCGCTCAATCAGCGCCTTCATGCCGGCTGTTATGTCGGAGAAATAGACCGGGGATCCCAGCAGGAGGCCATCCGCCCTGCTGATTTTCTCAAAGTACTCATTGAAGGGATCGCTATCGATCGCGCACTGCATGTTTTTGCGCTCCATGCATTTAAAGCAGGAGACACAGCCCTGTATGGGCAGCTTTTCAGCCATTTGGACCAGCTCTGTTTCCACTACATCCCGCTCGAGCTCGGCCAGCACGGCCTTTAAAAGCAAACAGGTGTTGCCGTCTTTTCTACCGCTTCCGTTGATCGCCAGGACTTTCATGGGTGTACTCCTTATACTTAGGTTTGGCCCGGGACACTCTGCCATCCCGCACAGAGGACCATGATATCTATCGCGCTGAAAAATTGGAGCATAAAATCGGCGGACTGATGTAAAATCGGTTTGAATGCTGATAAGTCTGGAGTATTTCTGTAGTAGAACGCGCGTTTCGAGGGAATCCTCAGCCGCGAGCCGCAGGAATGACCGGCCTGTCGCTCCTGCAGGGGATTGTGAGTTCCGCGACAGACAGTGGATGTTCTGATAACTCTCAAAATTGCCTGGTTTTCTATTAATGCTGCGAGGATACCGCGATGCCACCACTTTCTGAAGCAACACGGCCTTTGATGTGGAACATTTCTCACGTTTGGGTGATGTATGGTCTGTTTCTGGCTGCCGCTGGCGTTATTTGCCTGGGGAGCCTGTACAACGGATAGAATTCTGGCGCCGGGGGAAGGGCGACAAAGAAAGGCTCGCGGACTGGGGCAAACGCCTCAAAATTCTCCTGCGCGAAATCTTCCTCCAGAAACAGGTCCGCAATTCCGGTTACCCCGCGATTTTTCATTGCCTCATTTTCTATTCCTTCATCGTGCTGGTGGTGACGACCCTGATCGTCATGATCGAATACGATGCCGGGCATCTGTTCGGCCTCCAGCTGAATATATTCCAGGGATTCGTCTACGTCTTCTTTTCCGTGGCCTCCGAGCTGGCCGGCCTCCTGATCCTCGTCGGCATCGCGATGGCCGCCTACCGCCGATACGTCGCTGAAGCCTGAAACCCTGCCCAATACCCGTGAGGACGGTCTCGTTCTGCTTCTTGATCGCCTGCATGGTCATCACCGGTTATCTGGTCGAAGGGCTTCGGATCGCCGTCACCGGCGATCCGTGGAGAGCGCTGTCCCCCGTGGGCTTGGGCAGTTTCGGCGTGTTCTGCCGGAATGGAAGAACGGACCGGCAGAAGCTTTCATGCCTCGCTCTGGTGGATGCACACGATCTTTGCCATGGGCTGGATTGCCCTGATTCCCTACACCAAGTTCGTTCACCTGCTCTCGCTTCCGACCAATGTTTTCTTCTCGAAACTCAAGCCGCGCGGCGAGCTCCAGCGCGCAGGATATCGAAAAGCTGATGGAAAGCGCGGAAAGCGACGCGACCTCAAGATCGGCCTCCAGAAGGCCGACGAGCTCACCTGGAAGCAGCGCATGGATCTCGACACCTGCGTTTCCTGCGGTCGCTGCGAGGAGGTCTGTCCGGCCTACATGGCGGACAAAGAGTACTTCACGCCGCGGCAGCTGATCGCCCGCATCAAGCAATCTCTCACTGAGCTGGAGAGCGGCAGAAACGGAGGAAAAAGCGACGCGGCCGAGCCGGCGACATCGTCGGCAAGGCTTTCGACGAAGAGTTTATCTGGCATTGCCGGACCTGCAGCGCATGCGTGGAAGTCTGCCCCGCGCTCATCGATCACGTCGGACACTCTGATGGAGCTGCGCCGCAACGAGGTGCTTATTCAGGGGCGCGTGCCGGAAGAGGCCGGACGCGCGCTGCGCCTGTTCGAAACCAATGGGAATCCCTTTGGCCCGCAGTCCGAACGGACTGACTGGATCGAACAATCCAAAATCCGGGTAGTCGGCCCCGGGGAGAAGGTGGATGTGCTTTACTGGATCGGCTGCATCGTGGCCTTCGATCCGCAGAAGCACAAGATTGCCGAACGACATCTGCCGGCTGATGGAAAAGTGCGGCATTGATTTCGGTGTGCTCGGCGGGGACGAAAAATGCTGCGGGGATCCCGCCCGCATCATGGGGCAGGAGATGCTCTTTCAGCAGGCCGCCAAAGAGCAGGTCGAACTGCTCAAACAGCGCGAATTCAAAATCCTTCTGACCGGTTGCCCGCACTGCTACAACGTCCTCAAGCACGAGTACCGGCAATTCGGCGGCGAACTTCAACGTCGTGCACCACAGCGAATTTATTCGCGACCTGCTCGTCCGCGGCGCGCTCAAACCGCAACTTGGCGACGCGCGCAAGTATGTGTATCACGACCCGTGCTATCTCGGGCGCTATCAGAAGATCTACGATCCGCCGCGCGAAGTTATCAGGGCCGATTCCCGGCGCCCGCACGGGAAATGAAGAACCGCCGTGAAAAAAGCCTGTGCTGCGGCGCCGGCGGCGGGCACTATTTTATGGATCTCAAACGCGGCGAGCGGATCAATAACCTTCGCGTGAAGCAGGCCCACGCGGCGGGGGCGGATACGATCGTGACCGCCTGCGCCTTCTGCATGCATATGCTGCAGGATTCGCTGAAACTTCTCAATTACGACGAGAGCATGCGCGTCATCGATGTGGCATCGGTGATTGCGGAAAGCGTTGAGCCGCCGAAAAAATGAAATTCCGCGATCAGCCGGATGAAGATATGGTTTGGCTATGTTTTACGGGTCAATGTCTGCGTTCTTTCGGGATAAACTAACAAGAAACAGAGGCAGGCTGCTCGCCGCCCTCTCCTGCTACGGCGTTCTTGCCCTGGTTGCCGTCTTCGCGCTCGACGGTTTTCTGCGCGCCGCTCTGCTGTGCTTCATCGCGATATTGGCTGCAAAAACCATCGCTCATGCAGGGGATGAAAGGCTCGATTCGCAAGACTAAGCCTTTGTGCCGCGCCTGCAATAGCCCACCGCGAACTCAAAGGCTTTATCCGGAGATTCATGCAGCCTGAGAACTCTGGGTAACGCCGGCAAACGCCGGCGAAGGCGCTGATCCCAATCCGGTTGGAGATCTAGCGCCTCTGCCGGTGACGCAGCATCCGCATGACAAATGCTGGAGCATGCCCTTTCCCCGGTGTTCTGACAGCAACCAAGAGCCCAGTGCTAGAAATACTGAATATCGAATGTCGAACCGCAGAAGCTATGACTTCGAAATTCATCATTCATTATTCGACATTCTGATAATCATATAAGAGACGGCAGTTGTGATGCGTATTGCATAGCAATGCAGCGATAACCAACGAGAGAACGGGCGCGCAAAGACGAATACGATAAGGCCACGGGTCATGGTCAGAATTCGCTCTTTTGGGATCGGCAAAGGAGCAGCTCAGACACTGTTTTCATGGAAACGAATGGAGCAGTTCGCGGCCGAAAAGCTCCTTAGCTCGACGTTAGGTGCCAAGCCGCGACAATCCTTTGACGAAAAGCTCCCAATTTCCATTAAGGAAAGATATATTTTCTTGGCAAAGGTCTCTTAATGGGTGCCATCTCCCGATAGGGTGAGGTATTTCAGGATCGGGAGCCCCCCGTAAAATATGGCGTTTTTAAGCCCAAACACCGGACCTCAATTATGATATTAGGGTGCATGGATCCGTCGCGTGCCCACCGGGATTCGGGGCGGGGCTGATCCGTTACGGGCCTGCCCCATTCGTATGCAACCGTTCCAATTTGGCCAAATAGCGTCGGATTACGTTACAAATCAAAGATCCAATGCACTATTCCGCAAGCCATGGTTCCGCCATAAGTTAGCAAAATCATAGAGAGTCACTGCAAAAATACCTGTAAAGCCATATTACACTTTTGGGAACTTAGCGACATACCTGCCAAAAGCACATTTAATACAGCCGTTGAAGCAATCCTGTCCATTTATGGTCTTTACAATAACTTAGGGAAATAGTTCGGTCTTTACTCCAGAGTTTCCATATTCTTGGCACTGTTTTTGCTTTATTAGAATCCTAACGGAGGTGTGTCATGAGAATAAGAATATTTCTGGGCACCATATTGCTATTCTGCTCACTCCCTGCAAGTGCGTTAGCCGATCAACTTATAGCCAACGGGGGATTTGAGTCTGCAACTGAGAACAGACCAGATAGCTGGTCGTACTCAAGCCAAGCATGGTCGTGGGAGCCTGCGATGGCAATCGGTGGACCTGAAATGGTTTTTCCACATTCAGACAATCGAATGGCGGTTCTGGCTCCGGGGGGACAGGGTAATCAGCAAATTTGGCAAGAAGTGGATTTTACTGGCTATTCGACCGCAACATTATCCTTCTGGTGGAGCTTTGAAGCTAGAGACTTTGATGATCTTGACGAGGGGCGGGATGCGCTGGAGGTTTATATCGGCGTTCCCGACGTCTGGTGGGATCGCATCTATAGTGTGCCGATTAACGTAAATCCTGAAGATGGGTATGTTGTGAGTCCTTGGATGTTCACAACAATGTCAGGTGATGTGTCCGATTTGGGAGAGGTAGCATTCCTGTTTTATGTGCGAAATTGGGGTGAGTCTGACGGTGACTATGGTGAAGTTGTCTACGGGCCGCTTGGTGGCTCTGAATGGACTGGGGGTCAACTGACGGCCCTTTTTATAGACGATGTCTCGCTCGAAGCCGTTCCCGAACCCACATCCCTCCTTCTCCTCGGCACTGGTTTGAGTGGATTAGCATTGGCAGCGTGGCGTAGAAGGAAATAGCAGGCTTCATCTACTCCCTTAATACTGTTACTGCTTAATATGTTCATGTGAAAGGCTACTCTTCGGGGTGGCCTTTTGCTTTATCCGCAATACGAATCCACACAAGAATCGCGGCGATATAGCGAAAAGCCTTGGGCAATTTCTCCTTACAAAGAGGCAGCGTGTCATCCAGACAACACAGAAATACGCTGACGTGCTGGCTGAAGATATACAGCAGCAGATTCATGGATTATGGGGAAGTAATTAGGGAGGCCTTGAATGGGCGCTAAAAATCCCGGCCAGTCTTATTGCTCAGCACCCGTAAAGCCTCCGGCTCTGCCGGAGGGTACTTGCATCCGCATCACTCAAGCTTTTCGTAACGAGGCAGTGCAGAGGGGGATGGATCAAGGTCTCAGGCCCCAAGCTGCAAAATTTCAAAGACGATGTAGATCGGGCGCCCGTCTCTTTGGTGAAAGGTTTGGATCGTGCGGCCTTCCATTCCGAGACGGGCAAGAACCTTTTGGAATGCAGGGAACGTGGGCGGCGATTCGAAGGGAGGAAGGTGAAATACATAGTAGGTGTCCTCCCGGTGCATCAGGGCCTCCATGCAAATTTCGAGCCGGTCCGGCACGCAAACAAACTCTTCCTTTCGCATAGGCCCCTGCGAAAGAAAGGCAAGCTGGGTATTGAAGCCCCACTCCATCAAAACAAAAGTCTTTTCCGGATGCCGGTGTGTGAATGAGGCAAGATCGTAGATGGCGTCGGACCATGCTCCGACTCCTCCCTTGGCCTCAAACGACAGCAGGTAGCGCGCATCCAAGACCAGCTGTGGAAAGACCAGGCAGGTGATAAATGCCGAAATTATCGCAATTTCGGCAGTGCCCGACTTCCACAGTACCCATCCAAACTCGCATACGGCATAGGCGACCACGGCAAAAAGGAAAGGATAGAAGGCAATCACATGGTGCGAACCGGTGGCCTCGGCTGTCAGACATATGAATCCGGCAATCAGAAGCAATTGTGAGATCAGGAACAGTATTTTCCTTTTTTCCCGGAGCCCGAAAATGCATCCGATCATCAAAATCAGCAGGAGGAATCCGGGAAGGGCATACGACATCCAGGTGTTTTTGATGCTCTGGAATCCGGCGAGTTTTTTCAGAAGCGGGTTTATTCCTTCCGGCGACGCTTTCTGGATGACGGGAGCAGGATTGGCGACTTCCTCCTGGTTCACGAACTGGTAGATCGCGCTTCCGTCCAGCGTTATCTGGAAGAGACGGTAGTGATAAGCCAGCGAGTCGGACAGGCGGGCCGTCATCACCGGCCTGCCGCGGAATGTTCCTCCGGGGATCGCAATATTGAATGCGATCAGGGGCAGGCATCCGAGCAGGAGCGGCGGCAGAAAGCAGAACAGATTGCGCGGGGACAGAAGTTGACGAACCTTCTCGCGATAGAAAAGCGCCATGGAGATGAACAGGGCGGCGATAAACCAGCCGAAAATAATTTTATTGTACAGCCCCAGGCCCATGAGCAACCCCGATAGCGCCAGGTTGGGCCGCCTGCCTTCGGACATCCAGCGCCACAGGAAATATAGCGAGGAGACCTCAAATGCCAGCATCAGCGAGACCGGACCCCAATCCAGCCGGTTGGCAAAAATAAAGGTTGGATCGGTCGCAAAAAGTATGAGTGCGGCTGTCGCGATCCGCGTCATTGAACATGTCCCGGAACAGGGCGTAGCTGAACAGCAGTGTCAGCAATCCAATGAGCACCACCGGAAGACGGGCCGTGTTGGCGCTGACTCCCCAAAAATGGAATATCGGAGCATAGAGAGCCGATTTGACTGCCCCGATGTAATTCATGACCATGAGCGGCAGCCTGTTCCCGAATGCTTCATAACTCCACGCTATAAAAGAATCTTCAACCCTGCCCAGCGCCGCGTTGGCAAAGTTCACTTCGTCGTATTGAAGCCCCGGCAGTTCCAGAAACGTCAGTGAAAAGAAAAGATAAACACCTGCACCCAGGGCAATCCATATGCAGGCTCGTTTGTGTAACGTCATCGGCACCCTCCGGAACTTTCCCATTGTATACTCATACTCGCGCAATCTGCTCCATTAGGATCGTTGGGGGGGGCTGCGGGACCTCCCTTCAAGCCGCCGGGACGCCAAGGCTCGAATAGGGCTCGGAGGCAAAATCTGTTTTTCCCGTGCACTTCCTGAGGGCCTTTTTAGTTTGGTTGCGTCTGTGCCCTACGGTGATCTATTATTGATTGGGAGTTCTCGTAGATGGATTCTTTTCATCGGAAAAGGAGAAATGCAATGCGAAAAGCGGGGGTCTTTTTTGCGGCGGTAATTTTGATCTCGGCGTTTACATGGGGACAGGAGAAGGAACAGGACAGGCTCCAAGAATGCGGCCAGGTGATGAAGGAAATTCTCGACGTTCCCGACAGCATTCCGCAGGACCTTCTGGATAAGGCCGAGTGCGCGGTAATTTTCCCATCCGTTAAAAAAGTCGCTATCGGGATCGGCGGCAGCTATGGACGCGGAACGATGATTTGCCGCGGCGGGGCTAACTACACAGGTTCCTGGGGAACGCCCGCAATGTATGCTTTGGAGGGCGGGAACATAGGATTCCAGCTCGGGGGGCAGGCAACCGATTTTGTGTTGCTGGTCATGAATCCCAAAGGGGCTAAATCCGTTCTGGGCAGCAAGGTCAAGCTGGGTGCAGACGCTTCGGCCGCAGCTGGGCCTAAAGGTCGGACTGCCGCCGCTGCCACGGACATTGTGATGAAAGCGGAAATATTGAGCTACTCGCGCTCCCGTGGGCTTTTCGCCGGGGTCTCCCTGGAGGGTTCAACGCTGCGTTCGGATGGAGGAGCGAACGAGAACCTTTACGGAAAGAAGCTGGATGCAGGCGATATCATTCTCAAGGGAGCTGTGAAGGCGCCCGCATCCGCGCAGGCACTGATAGCCTTGCTGAACAAGAAATCCCCTAAAAACCGCTCAGACAAATAAACCCAATAAGACCGGGAGGCGCCGCGGCGCCTCCCCGGTCTTGCCTCATCGGCACCGGCAACTCAAATCGAGAGGAAAAGCATGCCTACAAAACTCAGGAGCGCAACGACTACGCAAGGGCGGCGAATGGCCGGAGCCCGCAGCCTCTGGCGTGCCAACGGAATGCGCGAGGAACAGATCGGCAAGCCGGTGATTGCGATCGTCAATTCGTTTACTCAATTCGTCCCCGGGCACGTGCACCTGCATGAAATCGGTCAACAGGTCAAAAAGATCATCGAGGCGCAGGGATGTTTTGCCGCCGAATTCAACACCATCGCCATCGATGACGGCATCGCAATGGGGCATGAGGGCATGCTTTACTCGCTTCCGTCCAGAGAACTCATCGCCGACAGTGTGGAATACATGGTGAATGCACACATGGCCGACGCGATGATCTGCATCACCAACTGCGACAAGATCACGCCGGGCATGCTCATGGCCGCCATGCGCCTGAACATCCCGGCCATTTTTGTTTCCGGCGGTCCCATGGAAGCCGGCGTTGTGGGAAGCAGGCATACGACCTGATCGATGCGATGGTCATGGCCGCGGACCCGGCCGTGAGCGACGACGAAATTGCCGCCCTGGAAATGGCGGCTTGCCCGACCTGCGGATCCTGTTCGGGAATGTTTACGGCCAATTCGATGAATTGCCTGACCGAAGCGCTGGGAATGGCACTGCCGGGCAACGGCACCATGCTGGCGACCCACAAGAACCGGATGAACCTGTTCGAAAAAGCCGCGCAGCTTATCGTGGAGATGGCGCTGGATCGCTATGAGCGGGAGGACGAATCGGTGCTGCCCCGCTCCATTGCCACGCGCCAGGCATTTATGAACGCCATGGCGCTGGATATTGCGATGGGCGGTTCGACCAACACGGTTCTGCACCTTCTGGCCATCGCGCAGGAAGCCGAGGTTGAATTTTCCATGTCCGATATCGATGCACTCTCGCGCAAAATCCCGGTGCTGTGCAAAGTCGCTCCGAGCTCGTCGTATCACCTGGAGGATGTCAGCCGGGCCGGCGGGATCATGGCCATTCTGGGTGAGCTTGCCCGGGCGCAACTGATCGATACTTCCGTGAAGCGAGTGGATGCGCCGGCGTTAAAACCGTGCTTGAAGCCTATGATATCGCATCGCCGGCTGCGACAGAGGAAGCGCGCAAGCTTTACCTGAGCGCGCCCGGCGGCAGCGGGCGCAATCTGGTCCTGGCGTCTCAGGAAGCGTATTACCCGGAGCTGGATCTGGACCGCAAGACGGGATGCATACGCGACATTGCCCACTGTTATTCCAAGGAGGGCGGATTGGCGGTGCTGTTCGGCAACATCGCGCAGAATGGGTGCATCGTGAAGACCGCGGGTGTGGACGAGTCCATATTCCGCTTCGCCGGGACCGCGTGCGTCTACGATTCGCAGGAAGCGGCCTGCGAAGGCATTCTGGGCGGGGAAGTGAAGGCCGGCAATGTCGTGGTGATCCGCTACGAGGGTCCCAAAGGCGGGCCCGGAATGCAGGAGATGCTCTATCCGACGTCCTACATCAAATCGATGCACCTGGGCAAGCAGTGCGCTTTGATCACCGACGGAAGATTTTCCGGAGGGACCTCGGGGCTATCCATCGGCCATGTTTCGCCGGAAGCTGCTTCGGGGGGCACCATTGCGCTGGTTAAAAACGGAGACAGGATCGAGATCGATATTCCCGAGAGACGAATCCACCTTGCGATCGGCGAAGAGGAGCTTGCGGCGCGGCGCCTCCAGGAGCTCTCAAAGGGAAATTCCGCCTTTACGCCCGCGAGACAGCGGCCTCTGACGCAGGCATTGCGCGCCTATGCCCTGTTTGCTGCTTCGGCAGACAAGGGCGCCGTCCGCATTCTTCCTGAAGAATCGTCTTAGCCCGCATTCCCAATGTCTTCAGGGGCTCAGCCGGGTATCCATACCCCAGTCAGGTACCTCCGGCAAAGCCGGAGGCTTGAAAGATCTGAACCGCTCAAAGCGGTTGGAGGAGTTACGCCGGTCTTGAACGCTGACTTACGGGTGCAAAAGCCGATGAGGCGCTTCCGATCCCCGCAGAGGCCAGCGCGGAGCGCCTCATCAGCTTTTGCCCGCCGACCCTCGCCGAACAAATCGACGTTTATCAGCGCTTTTATCAGCGTTTCTCAGCGTTTCAAAATACGGAGCTGTCAAACTCATTGAGTCCCCGACAGAGCCGGGGATTTACCAATGTAAATAGGGGCTACAGGTTCCCAATTGCGGCACAAAGGTTTAAATCCTTCAGCCTGGAACCGTCAAATGGCAGTCTGCGAGATGCCGGTACGTCCTATTGGGACGGGTGGCGCTTGCTGAATTCCTCCAGAGTCATGAAGTTCTCGACGTTCGCTTTCGTCCTCAGCTCGCTCATGTATTTTTGGGCAGCCCTCTGCTTGGCCGACTGGTCCAAGTATTGCTTGATGTTTGGCTTAGCTTCTTCGAGAGAAACCTTTCCTGCGGGCTTCAGTTCAGCCACCTGAATGATGTGGTACCCGAACTGAGTTTCGACAACGGCCGATAAGGTTCCCGGCTTTGTAGCGAAGGCAGCCTCTTCGAACGGCTTTACCATCCGTCCGCGGGAGAAAAATCCCAGATCGCCGCCCTTTTTCGCATTGGATGGATCCTCCGAATACTTTTCCGCGGCTTCCGCGAAGGTTATGGCTTTGGAGTCGATTTCGGCGCGGATCCCCTCGATCTTCTTTTTGACCTCGTCTTTCTGCTCCGGAGTGCTTTTCGGATCCAGCCTCAAAAGTATATGGGACGCGCGCACCTGTTCCGGAGCATTGAACTTAGTCGGATTACTCTCATAAAACTTGCTGATTTCCTCGTCTGTCGCTCCTGGAACATCCTTGGTGGCCTGGTCCAGCACCTGCTGCACCGTCAGGCGTTCTTCAACCGATTTTCTCAAATCAGCCTCGGTGACGCCCTGGCTTTCCATCATCTTCTGGAAATCAGCCTGGGAAGGGAACTGTTTTGAAAACTGCTGGATCTGCTGGTCCACCTTGGCCGGGTCTGCCGTGATATTCTGTTCTTTGACCTGGCCTTTCAGAACAGCCACCGTGACGAGGTTTTCAACCGCATCCTTGAAGAAAATGCTGATGCGCTCCTTTTGTTTGTCGGGCGGCAAAACTTTCTGCCTGGCCAGAGTATTGATTGCCGACAGGACCTGCTTTTCGGTAATAGGTTCACCGGCGACTCGGGCCACCACCAGATCGGATGCGGCGGTGTCCGCTGCCGGCTGCTCCTTGGCCGGCGTCGACGGCTTGTCCTGACCGGCAAATGTCGGCCAGCAGAGCACCGCAAACATGAAAACCAGATATACGGGATTCCATCGGATCATTGGGAGGGCCTCCTTATTTTCGTTCTACACGCCGCATCGTTTTGCAGGAGAGGCGGTTTGCCTGGCGCATCGCCCGACCGGCAGAGTCGCGTGACAGGAAAATGCGCAAATTATCAACTTTCTTCCACTTATCTCTTTATGTCAAGCGCAGGACGGACCGCGTCGCGGGATGCCGCTCAGGCGGGCTGCTTCTGGACACCTTCGATTTGAGAGAGCATCAGGATGGCGCTCTTGAGCTGCTCCTTTGTCCCGCTGAGCACGAGACGGTCGCCGGCCATGATGAATTCATTCGCGGGCGGATTATTCAGGGTATGGTTTTCGCGTATAATCCCCAGGATCAAGGCCCCGGTTTTCTCGCGGAGCCCTGTCTCGGCAATCGTGGCGCCCCTCCACGGGCAGTTGGCTGCGACCTCCCATGTCTCCGTATAAACGTCCAGGTCGCCACTGAGCCGTATGCGCGGCACCGTGGTTTGCCGCTCGCGGAATATTCCAAACCGCTGGTCTCGAATGGATTTGATCTCGGCCGCCACCATCGAGCGCGGAGCATTGTAGACGCGCAAAATACGCGTCATCAATTCCAGCGAGGCCTCGAACTCCTCCGATATGACCTCGTTGGACCCCTCATCCCAGAGAGCATCGATATCGGCCACATACTTGGTCCTTGTCAGCACCACAATTTCACGGCTCATCTCGCGGGCGGCCCCGACCGCAAGCCGGCTGGCGAAAGGATCGGAAATGACGAACACGATGACTCTGGCCTTATGGATCCCCGCCATTTCGAGGATGTGCGTGCTGGTGCAGTCCCCGAAAATTATCAGCTCCCCTTCTTTCCTGGCTTCGCTCACTCGCTGTTCGTTGAGGTCGACTACAATGTAGGGAATCCGGTTCGCCTTCAAAATGCGGGCTATGTTCTGGCCGCCCAGCCCGAAGCCGCAGATAATCACGTGGTCCCTGACCTTCTCAAACTCACGCAGCTTCTCGTCGCCCAGGCGGCCGAACTGCATTTGCGGATTCCAGTTTCGGGCGAAGCGATTCAGCAGTTTGCGGAAGACGCCGAACAGCACCGGCGCCAGCACCATGCTCAGGACGGAGCACGAGAGGAAAAACTGGTAGGGTTCGGCGCTTACGGCCCCCACCGAAGCGGCCGTCTGCAGCATGATAAAGGAAAACTCTCCGACCTGGGCCAGCGCCACACCGGTCAGCAGCGCAACGTGAAGCGGGATCCGTGTGGCCATAACGGCGCCCGTGGTAACAAGGGTTTTGCCCGCCACGATGGCCGCCGTAATGGCCACAATCGGCCCCGGATGAGTCGCGATGAAACCCGGATCGATCAACATCCCGATGGAGATGAAGAAAAGGCTGTTCAGACTGTCGCGGAAGGGGCGCACCTCGGCGAAGATATGATGCCCGTATTCCGATTCGGATAATATCAATCCTGCCAAAAATGAGCCCAGGGCCAGGGAGACGCCGGCATAGGTGGTCGCCAATGCTGTTCCGAGGAACATGAAAACTGAGGTGATAAGAAAAAGCTCCTTGCTGCGAGTCCTGAGAATTCCACGAAGTAGAATGGGGAACAAATAACGCCCCACCAGCACAACCGCAGCGATGAGGGCCACGGATTTCAGTAGTGCCGATCCCAGGGCCGTCAGCAGGGTTTTTTCGGTGGCCATCAGCGAAATCGAGATCAAAAAAGGTATCGTGCAGAGATCCTGGAAAATCGCCACGCCCAGGCCTATGCGCCCGTGGATCGAGTCCGTCTCTCTCCGCTCGTCGAGCATTTTCATGAAAATTGCGGTGCTGCTGAGACCAATGAGGATCCCGTAAATCACGCCGGTCTGTAACGGCGTCCCGAACCAGTGGACCAGCAATACGGTGATGGCGATGGTTCCCAGCATCTGGAGCGGGCCGATGACGAGGACCGCCACCCGCGTCTCCATCAGCTTTTTGAGAGAAAACTCGAGGCCCAGCGAGAAGAGAAGGATCATGACCCCGACAGTGGCCAGCGTGTGGACGCTTTCGACATCCCTAATAAGGCTGAATCCGTAAGGGCCGACCAGAGTCCCGGTGATCACGAACCCGACTATGGGCGATTGCTTGAATCGATGGAAAAGATAGACGAGCGGCGCTGCGCATCCGAAAACTACCGCCAGATCCCGCAGAAATTGAACCTCCTGCATCCCTTCACCCACGATCATACCTTCCGGTGCCAGTGTATCCGACAGTGAGGATAACTCAAAAAGAATTGAACGCAGCTTCGGGATATTATGGGCGCATCAGCGGACGGCAACGGAACCGGGAATCGCGCAGGCATACAACCATAAAGCCTCCGGCTCTGCCGGAGCATACTTACTTGCCGCTCCACCACAAATGCACGGGATTTCCCTCGGGATCCGGATCCTCGATGTAAACGATTTTCAGGTCCGGCTGGAGTATGGGTTCCCTCATCCGCACGTTTTTCGCACGCAGGGCGGCGACAGCTTCCTCGAAATCGGATACGTGGATCGCAATGTGAACATGAGCTTCCCCCGAAGTGTTTTTCATGATTTCGAGACGTCCCGCACCCGCCCCGGAGAGAAAGTACGATGCATTTTCCTCTGTGAGTTCAAATCCGAAGGTGTCCCTGTACCAGGAGGCCAGGGTTTTCGCGTTCGTGCGAAGCGGATACAGCCCGGAATGTTCAAACCCGAGAAACAGCGGCGGTCGACCGGCCTTCGTATCCCCCCTGACAGTCTGTGCCAACCTGGATATCACCGTGCGCACGATTTCTGGAAGCATAAACCGAATCCTTTCGCTTCGCCGGGCTGCTTTCCGCCAACCGCGATTTTCGAGGTTGTTTTTATCCCTCCAGGATCCCAAAGCCTGGATGGATCCGAATATAGCACGCTTCATCCGGACATCCATGATTCCAATGCTAGAATGGGATTGGAATTATGGGCCGAGCGCCATAGAATCGGCCCAAAATATTAAAAACTCAGCGAACCCTACGTTATAGGAAATAGGCTTATGGATAAATTCATGGCGAGGCCGACTGGGCGCCGGTCGCTTTTGCGTGCAGGCGCCGGTGCGCTGGGCGCGGCGTTCTGGGCGGATGAAACTCTGGCGTCGGTGCCGCAGAACACCAAAACAAACTCCAAACCTTCGGACCTGAGAATCACCGATCTGCGCACGGCCGTGATTACCGGGGCGCCATTTAGGGTCACCCTGTTGAGGATCGACGCCAATCAGGGCATTTCGGGTTTCGGGGAGGTGCGCGACGGTGCCAGCAAGGCGGCACCGGCGTGCTTATCGTGCAGCATCCCCTGACACTGGACCGGATCCACTTCCTGAACAACCGACCTTGAGCCGTGGCGGCGCCGGCCATTACGAGACGACGAAGCGGCGCGTCGAAGCGGAGATGCCCGGCGACTCCAGCAAAGCCAAAGCTTGTTGAATGACAAAATGACCCGAAATCGCCCGGACTGCCTAAAACCCTTTGATCCTTGGCCCCTCTGATCCTTTACCCCTTCTGCTGCGGCATGTACCCGCTTCCATCGTTCTGATTGACGGAGTCTGGGGCGGCTGTCCCGCGATGGTTTCAGCGGATGAAATAGATAATGGCGACGGTGATGCCGATGGCAACGACCGTCCATTGGAGTGCGGATGGATTGATGCGGCCGGCCAGACGGCCTCCCAGGACTCCGCCGAGCAGAGATCCGAGAGCCATTACCATGGCGAAGGACCAGAGAACATGCCCGGAAAGCATGAATAGCAGGGCGGCGGCGGTGTTGACAACAAGGCTGACGGCTTGTTTGGTCGCGTTCAGCCGGGTCACCGAGTCTCCGGTCATCAGACCGAGCACCGAAAGAACTATGATGCTGAGGCCGGCGCCGAAATAGCCCCCGTAAATCGCGGCCAGGGCAATAGGAAGGGCAAGCCAGATCCCGGCAATCGGTCGGGTTGCCGCCCTGCCTGAACGGCCGGCAATCGACGCCCGGATCGGGCTGCGCATTGCGAGCAGGCCGGAAGCAAACAGGATCAGGAAGGGCACAAGCGTCTTAAAAATCCGCTCCCCGGAGACAAGCAGCAGCCATCCTCCCAGGATTCCTCCGGCTGCTCCGGCAATCAGGAGAATCCGCAGCCGTGCCTTCTGGCCCTGCAAATCGCTCAATTGTGCGATAGCCCCGCCCAGGTAGCCGGGGCAGAGCGCAACAGTGTTTGTGACATTGGCGGCGACTGGCGTAATGCCGAGGGCAACAAGCGTGGGGAAGGTGATCAGCGTGCCTCCTCCGGCCAGCGCATTGACGGCGCCGGCCGCAACGGCAGCCAATCCCGCGAAAATGAGTTCCACCCCGCCTGCCATAGAGCCCCCCGGGAACTTGAAAAAAGAGCGAACGGCACATTGTTCGCGCCGGGTCAATAACGGCCGTAATCTTGAAAACTGATCGTTTCCTTGATCCGTACCTGCCTGATGCGGTCGTCCGGCGTCATCCTTTCGGCTGCCTGCAGGCCGCTGATAATCCTGCCGAAGCAAGTGTACGTGCCGTCCATTTGCGGTTGCGGCGCCAGCGCGATAAAAACGCCGCCTACTGTAGATTCTTTTGGCAGCAGAATCAGGCCGACGCTCCCTTTTTCAAACGGTCGCATATTAACCTCGGAGCGCAAGGTCCAGGCCGCAGGCAGGCCTTGAGGCATCCGAGCCACCAAAAGAGACGGGCTCTCGCGAGTAAACTCCAGTCTGTTGAGGCGTCCTCCCTGTGCCTGCAAAACGAATCCGGCGGCCGTGGCCGGAGCATCCTGGCGGAACAGCTCGATTTCGATAGAGCCCTGCGTGGTATCCAGAATAGCGATAGTGCTGTTTTTGCGGTCTGCGGCAAAAGCATAGGCGAGGGCATCGGTGATGGTTGGATTTGAGGGACTGGAATTTTGAACATCTTTAGAAGTATGGGCGGCGGGAATTGATGGGAGGGAGTTGCCCATGCGCATTTGCTTAAGCGCATTCGCTGACTGCCGCCTGATCTCCTGGTCATCAAACTCCGTCATTTTTTCCAGGACAGGAATTGCGCAGGGATCGTTCAGCCGCATCAAGGCAGTGATGCAGAAGCCAAGATACGCGCGCTCCTCCGGCCGTCCATGGTAAGGAAAGCGCCCCAGGCGCTTTACGATTTCCTCCGCTTCGGCCGGTCCCCCGATTTTGCCCAGCGCTTCGGTGACGCGCATGCGCACCATTAGGGAGGAATCGTCCAGCATCGCTTTCAACTCCGACACGGCCTGCAGATCCACTGGCCTCAACCGCGCACCTGTAAGCTCACGGTCCTCGATTTCACCGATGGCAAAAGCCGATGTGGCGCGGACGGACGCCTCGACTGCGTGAAGAGACCGGTAGAGCCAGGGCAGCGCGCTGGGGGATGCAATGCGGCCGAGGGCCAGGGCGCACCATTGCCTGACCTCGATGGATGGGTTGGAGAGCAGGTTCTTTTCCCAAAAACCATCCTCCCCCATAAACCGGCGGTCTTCGCGTTTGAGAATTTCGGCGAAATAGTGGTTTGCCTCGCGTTCCTCGCGGGATATCGAGCGCGCGCAGGCCGCAAGGGGTAGGACCATCAGAACAACCGCAAACAATTGAAGATTGACGATTGACGATTGATGTTTGATAAACCGGCGTTCACGAGCGGCCTTGCAGATTTCTTCAATCCTCATGTCTGTTTTCAATGGTCAATTATTTATACTTCAGGCCGGTTATTTCGTAGGTGATCTGCCTCGGGTTCCAATAATACTCCACGGCCTCAACTCCTATTGTGAAGGGCCGCTTTTCCAAAGGTTCCATGGGTTTCCCGCTGTATCCGGCACCGGGCCGGAGCGCGAAAGCGGTCCGCTCCTTGGAAACCTTCCCCCAGGCGTCATACAGGGTAATATGCAGTTCCAAGGCCTCCAGCTTGCGGTCTCCATCATTGAGAATCTGTCCCGAAATGATGGCGATCCTGGCGTTATTGAAACTGATTCCGAGGCTTGCCTTGACGTTCTCAATGCGAATCCTGGTTTTGTAGTATTCGAAATTCGTATTCCCCGGCCTCAGCAGATCGGGTACCACGACCGCAGAACCGCCCGTGCGAGGCTGCATGCTGCGCTGGCAGCGGACATAAAGAAAAACCCCGCCCAGGAGGACAACCAGAACGATGGCGGCAATAAGGAGTGTTTTCGGGCGCAAGCTCTTTTGCGGCTCAGAAGTGAATTCAACCATGGCATGGACCTCTGGCTCGGCTGTTGATGGATACGTCTCCTATGATTTCAAACCCGCATTATAGCAGATATGGAGATGTGCCTCGATTCAGGGCCTTCCAAAAACCCGATATGGCTGCTTTAGAGACATTGAGTCTTGGACCACTGGAGGTTAATATAAGAATTTACGGAATCCAGGGATAGGAAATGATACGACACAGCTTGCGCAATCTGTTTATCTGCACAGCATGGATGATTTTCTCCTGCGTTGGGGCTTCGGCCCAGAAGCCGGCCCCGCTTCCGGAATTGAGCCACAAGCGGCTATTGAACGACCTTCAGATCACCGTGGCGGCAACTCCCAACCTTGGCGAGAACATGACGATCGGTCTGCTCGTACGCTATGGTTCCGCTTTCGACCCTGCAGACAAAGGCGGATTGGCGAATCTTGTTTCCCGGATGTTCATGAAGGCCACATTCGATAAGACGCAGAAAGGCATTCAGGATGAACTCGAATATCTGGGCGCATCCGTCGAAATTATCTGCGATTGGGATGGATTCCGTTTTCTGCTGAAGGGGCCAAGCTCGAGCTCCGAGCGATCGCTTCTTCTCTTATATCAGATCGTGGGAGAGGCGCAGTTCAACGAAACGGATTTTGCCGCAGAAAAACAAGCCATCCTTGAGGATTTGAAGAAGCCCGATGATCCGCGCCAGAGGATTCATGCCCAGCTTGAAATGGACCTTTTCGGCGGCACGACTTATGGAAGGCCCCGTCAAGGGACTCAGGCGAGCCTGGCGTCGATAACCATCGGCGATGTCCGGCAGTTTTACAAAAAATACTTTTCCCCCAACCAGGCTTTCCTGCTGATTGTGGGAAATGTCCCCGCTCCGCAAGTCATTCAGAAAACCGCGCGCATATGGGGGGTTTGGGTCCGCAACGATGCCTTCCCCTTCACGTTCCTGCCTCCGCGCAAGCTGATCGAGCGGAGAATTCTTATCGAAGATGATCCCAATTCTCCGGCGGCGCAGTTTATTCTCGGAAATCTTTTCCCGCGGCGCGAGGATACCGATTACCTGCCTGCCCTGCTGGCGGCGCACATCCTGCAGGAACGTTTGACAAAACTTCTGCCGACTTCGCTGCTGACGGTGGGCAACCTGGGCCGGCGCATGGCCAGCCCTTTCTATGTCCAGGGACAGGCAGCCGCCGATCAGACTTTAGACCATATCCGCAAGATTCAAAATGCCGCAGCGGAAATCAAGGATTCATCCGTTTCCGCCGAGGAACTGGCGCAGATTCAAAACCGGCTGATCGAGGAGTTCAACCGCGAACTGGTGACGGTGGACGGACTCTGCAAAATAATGCTCGACGCCGAACTCTATCACCTCGGCAGCAACTATGCGGCCAATTTTCCGGATCTCATCCGACGGTGCGACGCTGACATGGTGCGGCAGGCCGCCCACAGCTGGCTCTTCCCCGGCGGAGAAGTCATCCTGATCCGGGGACCGGCCTCCATATTGAAGCCCGCGATGGAAACCCTGGGCGCGGTCCAGCCGCTGGCGCCATAGCCGGTCTCCCGGGTCTGGTCGAAAATTCTTCGTCCGCATCATTGAAATCGCGCAGTGGGAAGGCGATCCTTCCACATCCCGGTTTTTTCACTGTGCTACCCTGAGCCATCTGCACCTGCGGCTTGCAGGCTGGGACCTGCGACCTTCAATCAAGGCCATGCAAGCCCGCATAAGCCTCCGTAGCAGAGAAGCTCTGGCAAGTACGAGTCAAGCCACAATCTGCATTTGCCGGTTCCTGCGGCGGTAAAATATGCAAGGCGGGATCGTTCTGTTAACCTTTCCGCTGTTTCTGATAAGATGCTCGCTTTGCGGGAGGCGATAATGCGCATCGTTGTTACTGGAGGAGCAGGGTTCCTGGGCAGCCATTTGTGTGACCATCTTTTGGGGTTAGGCCACGAAGTTATTTGTCTGGACAATCTTTCCACCGGAAGCGTGGACAATATTGCCCACCTGCTGGGGCACGAGCGGTTCCGTTTTTACAAACATGACGTCACCGAATACATCTACATCGGGCCGCCGGTGGACGCCGTGATGCATTTTGCCTCTCCCGCCAGCCCCCGCGACTATCTGGAAATGCCGATCCAGACGCTCAAAGTGGGCGCGCTTGGAACCCACAAAACCATCGGCCTTGCCAAGTACAAGAAGGCGCGGTTTCTGATGGCCAGCACATCGGAAACCTACGGGGATCCCCTGGTGAATCCCCAGCCGGAGTCCTACTGGGGAAATGTGAATCCCATCGGCTTGCGGGGCGTCTACGATGAAGCCAAGAGGTTCGCCGAAGCTTTGGTGATGGCTTATCACAGGTACCACGGCGTGGATACACGCATCGCGCGAATTTTCAATACTTATGGCCCGAGGATGCGGCCGCATGACGGCCGTGTAGTCTCGAATTTTATAGTCCAGGCTCTGAAGGGGGAGCCGTTGACCGTCTACGGGGAAGGGAAGCAGACGCGCAGTTTCTGTTACGTGGACGACGAGATCGACGGGCTGGTCCGGCTGCTGCTGGCGCCGCAATCGGAGGACGTGCACCTGCCGGTGAATATCGGCAATCCCCACGAACTCACGGTGGTTGAAATAGCGGAAAAAATCATCCGGCTCAGCGGTTCCTCAAGCAAAATCGTATTTGAGCCGTTGCCGGAAGATGATCCCAAGGTGCGTCGCCCCGATACGGCCCGCGCGACGCAACTGCTGGGATGGAGTCCCAAAATTCAAATCGAACAGGGACTGACCCGGACTATCGAACACTTCAAATCAAAGCTGAACAGCTGAAACGCCTTTTCGGGGAATCAGTCCCGCCGGCCGGCAGGTTGCTTTATAAGAAGCAGCTTTTCCCTGTCCAAAACCTCGCCGTTGAGAATCACGCGAAAAATCTTTTTGGCGTTTTCGATATTGTTCACGGGGTTTTCGTCGAGCACCAAAACGTCGGCATTATATCCGGCCTTGATTTGGCCCGTACCTTTCCACCCGAACAGCGTCTCGAAATTGGCGGTTGCCGCGGCCAGCGCCTGGCGCGGAGTCAGCCCGACAACCGTCAGCAGCTTTAGTTCTGTATGCAGTGAAATCCCCGGCATAGTACCAAATGCTGAGGTGCCGCTCCCTGCCAGATGCTTCGCCCCGGCCCTGCAATACTCCTTTTCAATTCTAAAAAGGCTTTCGGAAAGCGTGGCAGGGAAGTCATAGGATGGGACGGCAAATGCCCCGTCACGCCTGCCTGTGGCCGGATTGGCGGGAAGATGGATGTCTTTTGGATCCAGGATTGCGGCGACCGGCTCCTTCCACGGATTCTCGTGATCCGGCAAATCGAGGTATTCAAAGCTCAAAGTCGGGATGAGACCGGCAAAGGCGGAACCAAGAACCGGAGCATATCTCTTCAATCGCGGATCGTTCCTGCCGACTCGCGTGAGGTATGCGTAAAACTCTTCCCGCGGAGTGCCGAACGGGGCGCCTGCCACGCGGGCGCGCATGTCGGGCGGCGCAAGTTCCAGCGAATATCGGCTGACGTGCACAAACGCCTGAACGCCTGCGCGAATTGCCTCCGGATATGAGGTGAATCCGAGTTCGCCTATGGTTGACATCCCACATAGCCGTGCGCGCCGGACGATCACTTCGGTCTGGTCCGGCGCCAGGGCGTAGTGCAGAAGCAGCACTCTGATGCCTGCGCGGCCGAGAGAGTCAACCTGGTCGCTGAGTTCCTGGGGGGACATTCTCCTTCCGCGGCTGCGCAGGTCGGCGGTTGAAGAGGCAGGCGGCGAGAGACTGCTCTCATCATAACCGGAGATGGATTCCAGCCTGTAGATGTGCGGGCTCGGTTTTGCCGTGAGGTAAAGCGGGCCACGCCTGCTTCCGGGATTGTCTATGCCGACAATAGACGTTACTCCCATATACAGGTAGGCGTTCGCATGCGCCTGATTGTTTTGTGCGGCAAATGCGTCATTGAGACCGGGCAGGACATACTTGCCGGAAATATCCAGCACTTCTGAGCCGGCCGGGATCCGTATGCTCTTTCTGGGTCCGGCTGAGCTGATTTTATTGCCTCGAATGATAACTGCCGAGTCCTTTATATCGGTTTCGGATCTTCCGAAATCCGAGGTGTCGATGATGGTGCCGCCCAGCAGGACGAGCGCTCGCTCGTGATTGCCGAAGTGAGCTGCATCCTGGATGGAGCACCCTGACAAGGTAAAGCTGGACACACAGATGGCTACGGCAGGAAGCAGGATGAATGAAAATCTGGCAATGGGTCGAATCATGCTATGGAACGTGTGTTGGAACCTTGATTCCATTGGTAAACCCCCGGCTCTGTCGGGGGACTCAAAGAGTCTGACAGCTCCGTATTTTGAAACGCTGAAAAACGCTGATAAAAGCGCTGACAAACGTCGATTTGTTCGGCGAGGATCGGCTTTTGCCCGCGTAAGTCAGCGTTCAAGACCGGCGTAACTCCTCCAACCGCTTTGAGCGGTTCAAATCCTTCAAGCCTCCGGCTTTGCCGGAGGTACCTGATTGTCGCGGCGCGCTATTGTATCGGCTGCTGGCGCAAAGCCTCAATGTCCTTCAGTATGCCGGCAACCGCAGCTTCAACCAGCTTTTCTCCCTTGGCGCGCGTAGCAAGGGTGGGATCTCCCCAGATGCCCGTGGGCGAGTAAGTGCCGCGGCCCTTTGGATCCCGCGTCAGCGGACCTCCGTCCGGGCCGTAATCCCTCACAGCCTTGGACATGTCGACGGTGGAGGGATCGATGTATAGCATCATCGAGGTTTCACCTTCATCCGCATGGCTTCCGCCTTCCTGTTTTAAAATCGTTTTTTCCACGGGGCCAAGAACCTGATTGAGATCGGTATATCGCAAAATGATTTTTTCCGAAGCCAGGATCCTGGCCGCCGGTTCGAGAGCCCGCAGCGTGGATATACCGGTGTTCAGGGCGTAGAAGCGTTTTGGGCCGAAGCGGGCGAGGCTCCGGCATATATCCACCATGAAGTCTCTGGCTGTCTCGAGACGGAGCGTGGTCGATCCCGGATACTCGACGAACGCAGGATAAAAGTGATACGGGATAGAGGGTGCGATGACGACATCCGCTCGAGCCTGTACGCGTTTTTTCAGGTATTCCGCAAGAATCAAGTCATTGTTCAGTCTGAGGTGAGGGCCGTGCTCTTTGGCGGCGGCCCCGATGGGTATGACGACGACAGCTTCCGCCGTCAGCAATTTCTCCGCTTCAACCCATGTAAGATTTTCCAGGAGAATGCCCCGATCTCCGCACAAAGCCGCGACTGGGCCGAGGAATAGAAGCAAACCGATGATTTTTTTCATGTCGATCTCCGGACCGCGGGATGATTCAGTGAGTCAGCAGCCCGGCGGTTATGCCTTTATCCAGCGCGAATTGACTGCCCACCGCTCCTACAATGCAGGTCTTCCTGCTCAGGCCGGCCTTTTGCCGGATACGATAGACAGGTTCAATGCCGGTGCAATGAGCCCCGATAAAATTGGCCAGGCCGAATTTCCGCAATATTTTCGCCGTCCAGTCCAGAGATTGGTCGCTTGCGCGCATCAGGTGAAACCCTCCCACGGCCGCGTATATGGGGGCCGGTCGAATCGCCTTGCGGGCGTAATCGAGCGTATTGATGATCCCGGCATGGCAGCAACCGGACAAGACTACCAGGCCGCGGTCTGTGTCGAGCACCAGGGATGTGTCCTCCGGAATGGTATCTTCAACGGGACCTTCGGGAGTCCGGATCTTCCCGTCGCTGCTCCAATTCCGTTCCGGATGAACGCGCGGGATCGGGCCGAGCATCCAGACGCCGGGCAGCAAAGCCACCGGTTTGACGTGCTCCACAAATACCCCGCCGCCGCCTTCATACTCGGATTTGAGGGCGGCAATCCGTTCGTTTCTTCCCGGATCCTCCTCCCTTTCATAGAAAAATCCGCGGGCGACATGCGCCCGCGACAAGGCAGAGGCATTCACGCGGGCAAGTTCCCGGCGCAGGGCCAGGAGGCCTCCGGTGTGATCATCATCGCTGTGGCTGAGCACTACTTCGCGGATGTCCGACAGGCTCAGACCCAGATCCCGGGCGTTTTTCAGCACAGTTTCCGGCCGGGCCCCCGTGTCGAAGAGAATGCGCTGGCCGTCCGCCTCAACCAGCGCAGCAAAGCCCCACTCCCCAATGCCTTCCTCCGCGAGATTCGCGGAAAGGATCAAAATTCGGGCGGTTTGTACCTTTTGCGGCAAGGCAGGGACAGCGATGCCCGCTGCAGTGGCCGCCAGCAGCAAAAAGACGGCTAAAAGTCGACGCATGACATTCCTCAGCTTCTGACGCTGTTTTGGCGATGGTTATTCCATTTTATGAATGCCGGCAATCTCAACTTTTGCGGATTCCAGCAGCGCTTGAGCGGATGCAGACTGTTCCCAGTCCAGACGCAGCGCAATCCCGCAATCGGTGGAAAACTCGCGGGGTGTCGGCACAAGTTTCACCGTTATCCCTTCCCGCTGGAGTATCTTCTCCGCGCGCAGCACGGCCGAAGTTGTGTGAAACAATATCACTCCATAGGAATTCATGCTGCAGCCTCGCGCCGGATTCGGGAGTTCCACTTCACAGGCTTTTCCCCATAATGCGTTTCAGCGCCTGGAGCACTGCATGAATATCTTGTTCTGTCGTGGAAAAGCCGGGAGCCAGGCGCACAGTGCCTTCCGGGAAGGTTCCAATTGTGCGGTGGGCGGCGGGAGCGCAGTGCAATCCCACGCGGCAAAGGATCCCGAACTCCTCGTCCAGCTGCAACCCGATGTCAGAGACCCGTCTTCCGGCCGCCGTGAATGAAACCACTGCCGTGCGGCAGCGGGGATCGGCAGGGCCATAAACGGTAATGCCCGGGATTTCCTCCAGGCCTTCCACCAGAACGCGAGTCAGATCGATCTCCCGGGCGCGGATTTCCTCAATACCCTGTTGCCTGACGACGCGGATTCCCGCGCCCAGCCCGGCAATCCCCACGCCATTCAGCGTTCCGCTTTCAAATTTATCCGGCAGGTCCTCCGGCTGGATGTCGGATTCAGAACGACTCCCTGTGCCGCCGCGCACCAGCGGTTCCATTTCTTCCGTATTCAGCCGGTCGCCCATCACGAGCCCGCCGATGCCGGGTGGGCCCAGCAGTCCCTTGTGCCCGGTGAAAGCCAGCAGATCGATGCCTTCCGCCTGAATGTCTATCGGCAAAGCGCCCGCTGTCTGTGCGGCATCCACAAGCAGCAACGAACCGGCGCGGCGAACCGATTTGGCTATTTCCGCCACCGGCAGCAGTGTTCCCGTTACGTTACTGGCGTGATTGATGACTACGAGCTTTGTCTCCGGCCTGATGGCGCGCTCAATAGCGGACGGGTCCAGCGAGCCATCCGGGGCGCAGGGAACAATCGCGGCCAGAACGCCCTTTTTCTCGAGTGCGCGCAAGGGGCGCATGACGGCATTGTGCTCGATCCCGCTCGTGACGACATGGTCGCCGGCCCGCAGCAATCCGGACAAAGCCAGGTTGATGGCATGCGTGCCGTTCAGCGTAAATATGACCTTCATGGGATCGGGTGCATGGAACAGCTCCGCGATTTCTTCACGAACGTTGTAGACAATACGGCCGGCGTCAATTGACAGGCTGTGTCCCGACCGTCCGGGATTGCCTCCTGCCTTCTCGAGGAAACCGGACATGGTGCGCATTACTTCCGCGGGCTTGGGCCATGAAGTGGCTGCGTGATCGAGGTATATCATTTTGTTAACATGAGCTGGAAGCCGCCATCCGGCCGATCCTGAATGTCCGCCTGCCAGCCTGCCTTCCGTGCAATCCTCACTACGTTATCACGCGCAGTGCAGGAATCCACCAAAACCTGGACTGCGCTACCTTTCAATGACTCAAGGGCCTTTTGAGTAAGCAAGGCTGGTTGCGGGCAGGAAAGCCCGCGGGCGTCCACAATCCTGTTTTCATTCATGGTTGCTCTCCCGTTCCGGTATTCGCTCCCGGAAACGCTCCTTCTTCGTCACACTGTTTTGGGATCGCGCATGGTCCATCCGATCAGGATGCACACGATCAGTCCAGCAATGACGGCTGCCGGGCCGAATGCGCCTGTTCCGGACGCCGAACTGGCGAAGCTGAAATTATGCGCGAATCCCGCTCCGGCGACCATCCCCAGCGTAAAGATTGCGGCATCGCCGTCTCCTTCACCGCTTAGGAACAGTTGCCGGCCAGGGCATCCCCCCGCGAGAGTAAAAGCCAGGCCTGCCAACGCCATCCCCCCGAAATTCCACAGCGCTTCCGTGTGAGACACGGGCTGTCCCGCAAAGCCCGGCCGGAATTGTCCCAGCAGGATGTTGATAACGAAAGACGATGCCAAGAGAGCCAGAACGCCGCTGAAGAGATGCAGGTCCCGCATCATGACCATATCGCGGATCGCGCCAACGGTGCAGAACCGGCTGCGCTGCGCCAGAAAACCGATCAGCAGGCCGGCTCCCAGGGATATCCAGATGGGCGCGGACTGGCTGCCCGGTCCTTTGACCGAGTGGAAAAGAGGACCGGAAGCAATGCCGTCCGCGTCGCGGCCGAACTTCGGCGCGAAAATCAGCAAAAGCAGCAGCGCGATCATCAGAGACAGGCATGATCCAGCCGAGAGCCTTGGGCGCCGGATAACTCCGGCGGAGGCTGTAACCCGCTTTAAGGAAAAGGATGCCGGCCGAAATTCCCGCTGCAAGTCCGGCAATGCCCCATATTGCATTCCAGTCGCCCCCGCTCAGCCGCAGATAGGCGCGCCAGGGGCAGCCCAGGAAAACCAGGGCTCCGATCATGGACAGCATGCCCAGCAAAAAACGTACCAGCGGCGCCGAGCCTGTTCGTGGTTTGAACTCGCGGAACAACAGTGCCGCTATAAAAGAGCCCAGCACAAATCCGATGATCTCCGGACGTATGTATTGGACCACCGCGGCACGGTGCAATCCCAGCGCGCCGGCGATATCTCTGCTAAAGCAGGCTACGCAGATACCCATATTGCCGGGATTCCCCAGCCGGACAAGAACCGGAGCCAGGACTCCTATAATGGCTCCCGTGAGAATAATTCCCTTTCGGGAAGCGAAAAAGCGTCCGAATACCGGCATCCTGTTTTTGACTCCTTATGATGAGGGTTTTGTCATCCAATTTTGCACTCGATGACTGAGCATTTTGAAAGTGCGGCGGCCCGCTCGCCTCTTTACCGCGAGGGATGCGAACTGCCGCACTCGAACTCGCTTCCGCAGCCTAGAAATCATACCTGAATCCGAACTGCATGATCCTGGGAGTTCCCTGAATCTGCGAAATTGTCCCGAAGCTCGAACTGGGTGTAGTAATGTGCGGATCAACGTTCAGCCCCAAACCGGCGTGGTCCGCGTTGGCGGCGCCAAGCCTCTGGGTGTTGGTGGCGTTGAAAACCTCCCAGCGGAACTGCACCCGATGGCCCTCGCTTATCACAAATGACTTGCTCAGGCCCATATCCAGAGCCACATACCCTTGCCTGCGGAGAACATTCCGATCTCCGATTTCGCCGGCTCTGGCATTGCGGAAGCTCTGGTAGGCGTAGGTCGGATCTTCGAACAGGTTCGGATAATCCCCGCCTTTCGTGATGGAAGCCTCGATGGGCCGGATACGGACTCCGTTGCTCGGCTTCTTCCAGTCCGTTGCCCAGGTTTGAGCGTCGTAGGGCGTAACCTCGGGCATGCCCGAGTTCCAGCGGAAAATGCCGCTCAACTGCCAGCCTCCCAGGAAGAGATCCGCGGCACGGCTCATGGAACCGAAGTATTGCCGCCCCTGCCCTATGGGAAGATTCCAGAGCGCATTGGCATTGATGATATGTGTCATGTCAAAGTTTGAAAGGGCCTTGTTGTCGTCCGGCCGCATGGCGTTGACGATCATGTTGTCCGACCAGTCGCTTTCCCGCTGGAGCCCGGAGGCGTTGTCGATGGATTTGCCGAAGGTATAGTTGAAATCCAGATTGAGGCTGTTCCTGAATCGCTCGCGCACGCTGATGGTTCCTGCATGATAGTCCGAATACGCGACGGTGCTCCACACAGCAAGAGCTCCATATTGGGGCTGATAGAACATCGCCGGATAAATCCCCGAATCGTTGAGCTTCAGCTGAATGTAAGTCCAGTCTGGAACATCGGATCCGTCCCTCGATACCCTGCTGTAAACGCTTTGAGTCGCCGTCGGCAAATCCCACCTCCGATAATCCGGGAACAGGTTTTCAAAGTAGGCAATCGGCTGCACCTGATCTATGGGCACGTTATTCCAGCGCAAGTCGTAAAGAAGGCCCGCAGCTGTATACCAGTCCATACCGGATTTTTTATCCACAAGGTTGTTCGGCATCATGGCATCCCGCTGAGCCATAAGGTTCCGCGCCATGCGGCCTACATAGGAGGCTTCCACCGTCAGACCGCGGGAGAACTCGCGCGCAATGGAAAAATTCAGCATGTAATTTACCGGCGATTTCAGGGAATCGTCCAGCGACCACTCTATTCGAGCCTCGCCGTCCGCCGGTTGGGACAATGGAAATTCCAGACTGGACGGGATGACGATTCCGGGCAGAGCACGGATATCCTGGTTATAGCCGGTGAAAAGAGGACCGGGGCGATCGGTGACATTGTAAGTATTGGCGGTGATTTCCTGGGAAGATGAGAAGCCGAGCATGTTGTTCAGATCGAAGGTGACGGCCAGGGCGCTGCCGATATGATCATAGGCCATGCTGAAGCCTCCCCGAATGACCGATTTCTGTCCGGTGCCAAAGATTGTTTTTAAAACGCCATTGTCGAAGCTTGGCTGCCAGGCAAAGCCCATGCGCGGGGCGAAATTGTTCTTGTCCCACGCATACATGCCGGGTTCGCCGTTCGCTGGCCCGGATTTATTAAGGGTCACGAGTTCATTGTAGGGAACGCCGTTGGCGGCTGAGGCAAAGCGATTTTCGAAAATCTCCGAGAGGCCCGGCGCAGGCTTCACTTCCAGCCCGCTGCTTTCGTAAACAGGCCGGTCCAGGCTGTAACGCAATCCCAGCGTGAGCGTGAGGTCCGGCCGCACGCGCCATATGTCCTGGGCGTACATCTCGTATTCTTCGGTGGCAAAATTCCTGTCGACCGCGGCGCCGGCGGGCAGGAGGTTGCCACTCGGACCAAAGTTGAATTTGCCGCTGTAATAGGAATATCGTCCTATGATCGCGGCGATGGCGCCCTGAAGGTCGGATTCGCTCCCGGCAATATCGGTGAAAGGGGCGGTCAATACGGCGCCGGATTCGTCATACCAGGTCGGATTGGTATTTGCTTCGTCGAACGAACTCGCAAGCGACGATCGTTGGTTGCGCACAATGCGGACGTTGCCGCCGAACGCAAAAGTGTGATTTCCCTTCACCCAGGCTACATCGTCTACAAAATTCCACACGGGAACGGTTTTGTCCAGCGTACGCGTGTAAGCCTTGGGCCAATATACGAACCGGAACCCGATCTGGTTGTCCGACGAATCGCCTTGCTGTGAATAGGCTTCGCGTGTCAATCCGACACGAAGCGTGTTTACCAGCCGTGGGGTTGCCGTCCAGGTGTGCTGGGCTGCGATAGCTATGGGATGGCTCCAAAGGTTGCTGCCCGGCGTGTCGGGGAATTGCGGGGCGCCAACGGTCAAATCGTGCTGATAATTGCCCCGAACCAGCAGAGTGTGGCGGGCATCTCTTGTCAGGTTGAAATTCATGGTGGCTGTGTGCGCGTTGTAGTGCAGCGGAGTGGCCGCGTTGAAACGATAGCCGCTGATGTTAAGCCCGTCACCGACGCCCGTGTCGTTGGCGGGATATTTTCGTGCAGCATCGGCCAGCATCTCGAGGGTTGCCGGATTGAGGCCGACCGGGTAAATATCGATAAGATCCTCCGCCGTCAAAGTGGTGATGCCGCCCGCTGTATTGGTGTATTTAATGGTGCCTTGTCCAAGGCTCGCGAGCGGAACAACCTGCGGGCCGACCACGGTTTCTTTGTCGTCCCTCCGTCCTTCATAATTGTAAAAGAAGAAAACGCGGTCCTTGAGGATCGGCCCTCCCAGGGAGCCGCCAAACAGGTCCCGCCTCAACTCAGGACGCGGCAATCCCGCCCGATTGTTGAAGAAGTCGTTGGCCGTAGTACTTGTGCTGCGGTTGGAGTAGTAGAGCGAGCCGTGGAAATCGTTGGTTCCCGTCCGGGTGATCAGGGATATCTGTCCACCGGCGGATCGTCCCTGCGCGGCATTCGCGATGTTGGTGGTCATTTTGAATTCCTGGACAGAATCGGGTGTCACGCGCAGCACGGAGTTAGTCCAGTCTCCGCCCTGCTGATCGTTGATGTCGATGCCGTCCAGGGTGAGATTGTTCTGATCGCTGCGGGCGCCGCTCACATATCCTTCGGGTGTGACGCCGGCCTGAAGGGTCAAAAGGTTCGTGACATTTCTGTCCTGCAGCGGCAGCTGCCGTATTCGCATGCCTTCAAACGCATTGCCCAACGCGGCATCCTGGACATTCAGAATCGAGGCGTCCGCCTCGACGGTTACTGTTTCGCTGATCTCGCCAACCTCCAGGTGAAGGTCCAGAGTAGCCGGTGTGTCGACGAGCAGGTCGACATTCTGCTTTAATGTTTTGAATCCCTTCAGCTCCGTTTTCAGTGCATAGGGGCCGGGGGCCAGTTGGAGAAACCGATAGGCCCCGGTTTCATTGGTGACGGTCGTACGTTCAGCGCCCGAGGCGCTGGTCAGCGAAAGAGTCACCCCTGGTACTATGGCTCCTTTGGGATCCGTTACCGATCCTGACAGGGAAGTGACCTGGGCATATGCCTGGGCTGCCAGAAGGGCGCATACGGCATAAAGACAAAATAAATGTGCGCTTTTACGTGAAATCTCTCTCATACTCATTGGAATTCCCTCCCTCCGGACACATGAGCTAAGCTGCCTGGCTTCATGGCCGGATGTCCGTTCATTGCGATTCAGATCCGGGATGTCTGGAACAAGAGTCGATAAGTGAAAGAGCGGCTCTCGAGACGAACCGAAGGACCTGGGTGATATGTGGGATTAATAAAAAACGGCGGCCCGACGCTTGGAGGCTAGCGTCAGGTGAATCCTGAGAAGAGAAATGTTGGCAGCGTATTCATAGACCGGCCGAGTATTTCATGACCGAAGGTTTTGTTCAAGCATTTTGATGTGCGGATTGCTTGAAAGGCTTTTCTGCCTGCCGGAACCGTCGAGGGATGACGACGGGCTCACATACCCAAACACTCGACGGCTCCGGCCCCAAGTTCAGTTCGCTATCTTCAGCGCGGCTCCGGCGCTGTAGGCGGCGAATTCAGGCGCGTACATGGGCTGCACGGTCGCGGGCGCCACCTTGAAAGTTCCCCCCGTCGCCGCGCGTATACGGTACTTGAAAGTGTATTCGCCCTGCGGCAGATTCTCGAAGAAGAAATTCGTCCCGGAGTCTCTGATTTCCTCATACCAGCTGATGCCGAGGTCCCATTTATGCTTCGAGAGGTTCGAGGAGGGCTCGAAACCCGCTGCGCGCGGGTCGCGCAGGTGAACGTACTCCATCGGGTGTTTGCTTGTCAGCGACAGCTGGACTTCCACCTCGTCGCCTGGAGCCAGGGTCGCCCCTTCCTGCAGCGGCTGCAGAACAAATTCCCTGCCGGTGTTTAATCTCTTGAAATATCTGCGGGACAACCGCAGGTAATCCCCCTGCTCCTGCTCCGGGAGCTGTTCTGTGGAAAAATGCCATGTGGCCGATGCGAACAGGTGCGTCTTGCCCGTTTTCTCGACCGTAATAGTCGAGGCCGTTAAGGGATCGATCTTCTCTCCGGGGATGACCAGCTGGTTTTTCTTTCCCGTGAATTGATCGGGTTCGAATACAAACGAGCTTTTTTGACCCCCCACCGTTACGGTTGCATCCTCACGCAATCCCAGCTGGCCGGACTGTTTCAGGTAGTGTGCCAGAGAATAGATGACCTCGGCGGTAGCCCGGGTGGATTTCCAGTGGTTCATCTTCTTGTTCAGGAAAATCCAGAGCACCAGGCCGTCCAGTTTCGGGTCCTGGGGGATCAGCTCCATCTCGGTCCGGATTGCGAAAGCGTGGGTTTCGATGGTGTCGTTGTACCAGAGCCAGGCGCGGTCTTCCGGCGCCCAGAAGGTCCCCTGATCTTCGGCGGTTTTCGCGGAATCCATCACGCTTTCCCACACCAGCATGGCGTCCCGGGGACGGTCCATGCGTTTCAGGGTGAGAGCCAGATAGCCTTTCAGATAGGGGCTGTGAGACCGCCAGTGCTTGAAGCTGAAATCGAGCATGGTTTTCCGCTCTGCCGGTGTAAAAGAATCTCTCGTACCAGGAGCTTTCGGGATAGTTGGAAAGAACGTAGTTGATGAACGTGACAAATTCCCAGCAGCAATCGCGGGAAACCATGTCTTTGACGATTTCGTCCAGGTAATGCCGGTGCATATACTCCCAGGCCGGTTTCACCGTGTCGCGCGGAACCTCCACGCCGAATTCGAGCGCCTTGGAGAATCCATAAAGGATATAGAGCGTCATGTAAGGCGAAGGCGGTCCGCCCGGGAACCATGGAAATCCGCCGCTGGATGTCTGTGCTTTGCGCAGCGCAGCCAGCGCCGCTTCCCGCTGAGCTTTGGCGACGCGGGAATCCAGCACGTTGATAAGGTCGGAGGATTTTTCCGCGCCCCCCTGTGCCATTTCCAGCCAGGGAGTTTCCTCCAATGCCATCTTGCGGTTGGGATCCGAGGCGTCCCATTGCTCGAATCGGGTCTGCCGGGAAGAGAATTCCTTCGCCATGCGATCGATAGCCGGGTATTGCCGGTACAGGGACGACAGGATGCCGGTTGAGACGAAGCGGTTGAGCGTCTGCTCGGTGCATTCGTATGGATAATTTACCAGGTAGGGAAGGGCCGAAAGCACAGAATAGAAAAGCTGAGCATCCAGCGTCACCACCATCTGCTCGTTGATTCGCGTCGGATCGTCGTTGCGCGCCAGGTCATCAAAGCGCATCACCCGCCTGGACTGTTCTTTCAGGGTAACGAAACGGGACTGCATGAGGTGCATCCGCCCGGGAAGGATCGGCACGGGGCGCAGTTCACCATCGGAAAAATCGCCGGAGGTGGCCGTGACCTTGAAAGCAATCTGCCTCACTTTGGATGGAGTGGTGACGGGAAATACGAGATTTGTGCCCCCGCCTGCGGGAACGGTGAAAAGCCTGTTGCCCGCTGAGGATTCAGAAACACCGAATTGAGTAAGCAGGCTCTGCCCGGTTGCCACATCGATAATGTCGAATTTTAGCTCTCCCTTCAGCTCCCTTTCGGAGGCATTGTTCACAACCACCTTGATTTCCGCCTGGTCGCCTTCGCGCAGGAAGCGGGGCAGGTAAGGACGCACCATCAGCTCTTTGACACTGCGGGCTTCCCGGGTCACGGAACCCGATTTCAGGTCGCGTGTGACGGCGTGAACCCAGACGTTCCAGGAAGTGACCGAATCGGGGACTTTGAATTCGAAGGTCACCGATCCATCCGCATTGGTGAGAAGGTGCGGATGCCAGAAAGCGGTTTCGCTGAAGTCGCTGCGCAGCTCGATGGGCGGGCTGGTTCTTGCTTCCGCTTGCTCGTCTTTTTTTTCTCTTTCCCCGGACTCGGCAACAGTGCTTGCCTGCAGGGCGGGAGCCGCTTTGTAGGCCATGTCTGCAGCCATTTCCATCGCGTTGCCTCCCACAATCCCGCCCCGGCCTCTCATCCTCCTTCCCACTCCGCCGATTCCGTAGCCGCTGTAAAACTGCAGCTGATCTCCGGCAAGGGCCGGTACGGCAACCACTGGATTGAACCCGTGGCTGTCAATCCAGAGAGTGCCTGCCTCCCGAAGGTTGGCATAGGCATGGACCGAACGCGCCCGGTAGGGAAACAGGCTCAGAGGATTGGCGGGGGAATGGGGGACAAAGGCGTCGAGGCTGCGGTCGTACATATAGGCCAGCAGTTCGGCTGCCGGGATTGCGACATCTTTGCCCGCAGGCCCGGTAACCTTGACGCTCCAGCTCTCCTGCTTACCGGGACGAAGGCGGTCCCGGAAGGTCGAGAACTCAACCTTGAGCTGCCTGTCGTCCCAGGGAACCATCAAAGAGCTCTCGAGCTGCATCATCTGATTGTCGCGTACAAGCGTCATGGTAACGCCCAGCCCTCCGCGGTCCTGTTCCGCTAGGGCAAGTTCGATGATGGAGGGATCCTTCCCGGATCTCATCTCCCTGCGCTGTATGCGTTTCCCGTCGCGGTAGATCTCAAGGACGACATGCTGATTTCTGATTCCCGTGTGCGCCAGAATGCGGGCCGTACCCCCGACGTTGACCGAGGCATTTTCAATCAAAAGCATCGCCGGCAGAGGCAGCTTCATAGTGGGAGCGGCAACAACGAAATTCTTGCGCATCTCGCATTTTGAACCGTAATCATCCACTGTCTCGTAAATCAGGCGGTGGGCGCCGGCAGGCAGATGAGGGACCGTGATTTTCGTCTCTCCGCCTGAATCGTGCGAAACGGCGCCCGATGCCTGGACCGAGCCTTCTTCCCATTGGAGAAGTGCCGCCTCTGCGCTGTAGGAATGAATCCACCGTTCCCGTTCCAGGTCGCCCGGGATTTGGTACTCGTTTTTTGCCTTTATGCCCTCGGGAATGAACAGAGGCTGTTCAGCGGGCAGAAGTGCTTCCGATGGACCTTTCAGGGCGGCAATCCGCCAGGTTCCCTTGCCGGCTCTTGGTACGCCGTCCAGGGTGGTGCGCATTATGCCAATACTTATGGGATCATCCTGGAGGAAAAAGGACCGTCCCAGACTGGCGGAAGCTTCAACAGAAACAAACCCAAGCCGGAAAGATCGCGAGGCCGAACGTGTTTCTCCCCCTTCATCCGTCACATCTGCGGAAACAGAGTACCGGTAGGTAATCTCTTTGTTCCGGCCCAGCCTCTCGTCGATTTCCGGTGAAAAGGAAAATGAGAAGGTCCCATCTTCCCGTAAAGCGGCAGTCCCGCTGGCGATCACATGGGACGCGGAAGAACTGCGGCCATAATTCCCCCACCAGCAGTAGCTCCACCACCAGGGGTATACCGGTTCGCGCCGCACCAGCCATTTCACCTGGCCGCTTGTCACGGGAAGGCCGAAATAATATTTGGCCTCACCCTTCAAGCGGGCAGGCTGATTGAGACGCAGCGGTTCCTCCGGATCCAGCATTTTGGTTTCGAAGGTGGGCCGCTTGTACTCTTCGATGCGGATTCGTGTCTGGCCATTGCGGGAGCTTTCCAGGTACCACTCCCCGAGCGCCCGGCCTGAAGGGATATTGAATTCCCCGGAGGCGGTTCCGTAGCTGTTGGCCGTCACCGTTTTGGATTCCACAACCTGGTGATTGAGATCCTTCAGGGAAACGGTGAATGTTCCGGCAGGCAAGGTTTCAAAGTGAATCCCATCCGGCTTTCCGGTGTAAAAAACGGCCTTCCATAAAACCTTCTGCAGGGGCCGGTAGATGCTGCGGTCGGTGAAAAGCAGCGTTCCGCTTCGTCCGCCCGGAGCGCTCTGTTGATTAAAATAGAGCTGCTGAGGGTCATAGGAAACCTGATCGGCATTCCGGGCAAGAATAAAATAGGGGGAACCCGCCTGCCCGACATGGAACGAAGCAATGCCGCGTTGGTCACTCCTCATGGACTGGACCCGCTGATGGCTTTTGTTCCAGTCATAGCGATACAGCATCACCTCCGCTCCGGCCACGGCATTGCCGGAGGAACCGGAAAGTACCGTGACTTGAGCATCGGTGCCCTCATGACGGGTAACCAGAACCAGGTCGCCCACCGTCATATAGAGTCCCTGCAGTTTGTTTTCGGATTTCGGAAAACCCGGACGGGCGGAGGCAACGATCAGGTAAGCTCCGGGCCTTGTCATGGGGGGAATGACATAGGTCTTGTGCAACCCGTAATCGGTAGTGGCCGGCAGTGGCACTTCCCATTGCTGTACCGGGGAGGCACCGGCCATGAGCTTTTCGAGATCGCCGCCCGAGGGCAGGAGGTTGTAGTCGTTCGAGGTCTCGATCGTTTCCAGAAGGTCGATGGGGTAAGCTTTGAAATAGACTTTCCCCAGGTTTTTATGCGTCACCAGGATGGATTTTTTCAGCGGATTGTCGTTGTGCATTCCGCTGATGGAATAGTCGGGGGCCTCGATGGTCTTCTCGATGGCAAGACAGTGCCTGCCTCCAACGGACTCCGGGAATGCCGCTTTGCCTCGGAGCGCTATCTGCCGGGCGCGCACCAGAGCGTCCGGCTCATCCCCGGTCCGGATAAATTCCGCCAGCTGTGCCATTCCCTCGGACCACCACGGCACGTCGGTGAATGCTTTCAACCTCTCCGCCAGATCACTCCGGATAAATAGCCTGTCTTCGGCCTCATTGAAATGCTCGTGGAGGCGCCGGCAGCGTTCGAGCCTCGCTTCCAGGGCGGCTTCCCGCTCTTTCCTGCCGAAGTGCCATTGTTCCAGGTCGTTCAGGATCAAGCAGATCTTTTCAATCGGGTGACGGGCCGGATCGATGAGCGAAATCTCCTCAGGGGCGCTTCCGGCCAGGGCCTTCAGATTCAAACGATAGATCTCGTTCAATTGTTCGGGCCGCCAGCCGTTCGTGTCGGCAAGCATTTCGACCCGCAAATAGGAAATGGCATCCCGAAGCGTAGGCCGGATGCCGGCCGGGTAGCTGTTGGGCGTGATGTATTCTTTCCATTGCTGGACAGGCAGGGCGCCGAGGCGGCCGCGCAAGCTCCAGACATATTCGTAGGCCTTTTGTGCCTCTTCGTAAATCTGTTCGCGCGTCCAGGCCTTGAGGTCCACGACGCCTTTTGTATCCATCCTTTCGCGCTGGTTGATCTCCCAGGAATAATTGCGGGCATAAGTGACCAGAGACTGGGCGTAAAACAGGTTCAAAACCGAAGCGCCGGCCCAGTCCTCAGGCCAGGGCTGTTCTTTCAAAAAGCGTACCGCCGTTTCATAGCCGTGCAGCGCCATGCGGAGTTGTGTGTAGCGAATCAGGCAGCGCGTCCATTCGGTGCTGTTCTTCGCGGCTCGGGCTGCAGTGAGCATCTTTTCCACCAGGGCGGAAGCCGCTTCGTATTTCTGCTCTTTGGTCATCGCCTCGAATTTTTGCCAGCCCTCGGTGTAATTGCCGCTCCAGTCCACAGGTTTGGCCGCGGCGGGTCCCTGGTCCCGTCCTTCCAGAAAAGGGCCGCATTTCATGCTTGCCGCAAATCCGAGGCTCAGAAACAGCGCAACGAGTATCAGTAAAATCGGGGTGTATCTGTTCTTGATCATGGCCAGCCGCCTCCGAAAATAGGTGGTTCCTCATAATTACATTGGTAAACTCCCGGCTCTGCCGGGGGACTCAAAGAGTTTGACAGCTCCGTATTTTGAAACGCTGAGAAACGCTGATAAAAGCGCTGACAAACGCCGATTTGTTCGGCGAGGGTCGGAAGCGCCTCATCGGCTTTTGCCCGCGTACGTCAGCGTTCAAGACCGGCGTAACTAGTCCAACCGCTTTGAGCGGTTCAAATCTTGCCTCCGGCTTTGCCGGAGGTACCTGACCACTACTTATTAGACGCCGGATGGAGGCATTTTCTTAGGGAAAAAAGTCAAAAGCCCGCGGACCGGGAATCAGGTTTGCGCCGGAAGCACTCGACGATGGCCGATGGCAGGCAGATTTTCAGTTGTTTGCCGCGGCTGTTGTTTTTCGCCCTGAATTCCAATTGTCTCCTGAGTCATTTCCGCCTGTGATATGATCTTGCGGCCGGAGGTGATGCATGAATGTGCCGTTGCTCGATCTGCAGGCTCAGTATGCGACGATCAAGGGTAAAGTACAGGCTGCTGTGGACGAAGTTTTTTCGAGCCAGCGTTTCGTGTTGGGAACTCATGTCGCCGCACTCGAAAAGGAGATTGCGGATTATTGCGGAGTTCCATTCGCCATAGGCGTCGCGTCGGGAACCGACGCACTTCTGCTTTCTCTCAAAGCCCTTGGTGTGGGACCCGGGGATGCGGTTGTAACCGTGCCCTTCACTTTTTTTGCCACGGCAGGCGTGGTCGTGAACCTGGGGGCCCGGCCCGTATTTGTGGACATCGAAGAAGCCGGTTTCAATATGGATCCGCTGAGCTTGTCTTCATTCCTGGATCGGGAGTGCACGGCCGGCTCAAAAGCCGGCAGCCTGGTTCATAAAGCCTCGGGCGCAGCCATCAAAGCGATGGTGCCTGTTCATCTTTATGGCCAATGTGCGGACATGGATGAAATTCTGGAAATAGCCCGGCGTTACAGCCTGCCTGTCGTTGAGGATGCCTGCCAGGCCATTGGCGCGACTTACGGGGAGCAATGCGCCGGATCCATGGGGGACCTGGGCTGCTTCAGTTTTTTCCCATCCAAGAACCTGGGCGGAGCCGGGGATGGCGGCATGGTCATCACCTCCGATCCTCAACTGGCCGAACGGGTCCGCCTGCTGCGGACTCATGGAATGCAGCCCAAGTACTATCATTCCCTGGTCGGATTCAACAGCCGGCTCGACGAACTCCAGGCAGCGGTTCTGCGGGTGAAACTGCCTTATCTCCGCTCCTGGTCCGATGGCCGCCGGCAACACGCGCTGCGCTACGGTGAAAAGATCAAGTCCGCCGGCCTGCTCTCTTCTGTGACTCCTCCGGTTATGCTGCCCAATCGCTCTCACATATTTCATCAATACATGATCCGTTGCAGACGGCGCGACGGATTGCAGGCCGCTTTGAAGGCTGCCGGAATTGGCACCGATGTGTATTACCCGGTTTCGCTGCACGAACAGGAGTGTTTCCGCTACCTCGGATATAGCTACGGCGATCTGCCACGCGCGCATGCCGCTTCGAAGGAAGTCCTGGCTTTGCCGGTATATCCCGAACTCACCGAAGAACAGCAAGACTATGTCGTAAGCTCCATCGCGGCTTTCTACCAGGGAAGCCAGGGAGCCTGAGTACTGAATCCTTCGGTAAATAACAAAAACCCTTACCCGAAATTTTTTGTAAGGACGAGTCTGGAGAGACTTGCTCAAAACTGCCGACGAGGATCTCATGGCAATCGTTTTGAGACGGTCTCTGGAGGCCCGTTCTCACAAAAATCGAAGGGAGATACATCCTTCTCACCAGGATTGCGAGTGCGTGAAATTCGTGTTCCAGGGATTTGGGATCGGGCGGTATGGTCGAATACCCCGGCGAATGGCGGAGAATTACCGGGAGGCGCCGGTGATTTTTTGAATCTTTCGCATTTCGGTCAGAAATTCGCTGGGATTTTTCAGAATAACTCGGTTCAGCCTCTTGATGGTTTCGGATTTCAGCGCAAGCATAGGGCCGTCGCCCAACAACGAGTTGATTTGTCTCAGGCTGTCATCATCTACTGGGTCGCTCTTCAAATCCTCGACGATGAGGTATCCGCACCTGCGAAGGATGTTCCTGAAATACTCAATCCCGTCCTCGATGATTCCATTAATCTGGGAAACTGAAACTGCCGTCTGCTGATTCCCGCACGGGTTGAAATTGCAGAAACACCGGGGATAGCGTTCCAGGATATCCCTTAAGGGGAGCGTGCATTGATTCCGCTGAATCCACTTTGCCAGGACCTTCACGCGGTTCAGGTAGCTCTTGTCGGTGTACTGCAGCCCGGAAAGCAAATCGAGATTCCGCAGCGATACCGGATCTATCTTTGACTCCTCTCTTCGGAGGCCGCTCATGACGTGCAGAGCATCCTCGTGAAGGGAGTGATAGCAATCCATGTAGCTCCTCTTGAATTCCAGGAATTTTGCGTCAAACTCCTGCCTGTTTTTGGCCTCGAGAAAGCCCAGGGGGTCATGCATGGACTGGAGCAGCCATGCGCGCAGCCTGTCGGGGCCCTCTTGCCCTAAAGGGAATGCATTGCGCACGTATTCCTGAGAATGCAGGAAGGCCGGCAGCCATAGGGCCACTCCCCCCAGGTTGTCCAGCGCCTGCCTCCATTTCAACATCCGCCCTCTGTCCCAGGCGAAATGGCGGCCAATAAGATCCATCGATTCCTGGAACGAGGAGGCGCCCCCCCGCAGGTTGTAAAATACAGGCTTCAGTGCCTGTGCATGACCCTCGACGAATTTTATCTCATTCCAAAAACGGGTGGTCCTGAACGCCTCGGGAAAATCCGGCAGTTTCCGGGACAGTCCTTCCACTGCATTCATCCACCACTCGATCAATTGGTCCCGCGCGTATTGCACGCCGTTTTCGTGAATATCGGACCGGTTCACAAGCAGCGCAGCCCACTGCAGCGCCTGGTTTTCATCATCCGTGTTTGGTGAATTCCTGTCGCTCCCCGCAACCGGCATGCCTTTCCTAGTGGAAAGGGCCTCGAGCTGGGCCGAGAGAAATTGGCATACATTTCGGCCTCCCAGTTCGGCGGAAATAGAAAGTTTTCCCGAGATTCCAGTCAATTGGCCGCGAGTGATATAGAGGTTTGTGAGGATCTGGTGGATGGTTTCGCGGCTCCTGCTTCCGGGAGGTCCTCCTTCACCCTGCCCGGAATCGGGGAAAACAAGCCGGCGCAGCGTTTCCAGCTCAGTTCGGGATGGCGTGTCGGGATGCCAGATCAGCAGAGTCTGAAGACTGGATGCGATCTCCCTGAGCCTGGCCTCGAATTCATTGAAGCGTTCACAGGGATTGAGGATCATCAGTATCCATGGATAGGCAGCGGCATCCAGCCGGGCAAGATCCTTTTCGGACCAGTAGGAATCGAAAACATTCTTGAAAAAAACCAGCCCCGCCGGCATTTTGCTGCTCCCCGGTATTGTCGCCGTCAATGCCTGCGAGGTGCGCTGAAAGCCTGAATTCCGGTCCGGCTTCCAGGAGGGTATTTCGGTCTGGATCCAGTCTTGGATCTGCAGCTGGAGATTTTCCCGGAATGAATCTTCCTTTGGATCTGCGGAAGGCAGATCCTGCAAGGGACTCTGGGGCTGAAGCATCAAATTGTCGCCGATATTCATAAGAGCTTTTTTTCTCTTTGCTCTGTTGCGCAGAACACCCACGCACCCCGCTACCGGTGAATCTCAGTCACGAGGCTCTTTTTTGTTATCGGCCCCTGATGCCGTTTCTTTAGAAGGGGTTGCATAGATGCTTGTCGGGGCGCTGCCTCCGAGTCCCGGAGCGTAGTTGTTTCCGTAGGAATATATTGCAGGTTCTGTCCCTTTTATGAAGTACTCTTCCTCCCGCTGAAGGCTGCGTTCTGCGGCCAGCAAGCCTGTGGCGGGATCGATTTCTACCTGGAGGACATCCTCGGGCACCACGAAAGCCTCTCCTTTTAAAGGCTTTAGCGGGATAGCCTTTTTCATGAATGCCGTCCAGATCGGCAGCGCCGACTGGGACCCTGAGCGGTTCAATTCGCGGTTGTCGTCAAACCCCACCCAGACGATACAGAGCAGGTCCGGCGTATAGCCGGCAAACCAGCCATCATGGGAGGTCCCGGTTTTTCCTGCGGCGGGAAGCGTGAATCCGCGCGAACGGACCCCCGCACCGGTGCCGTAATTCACCACGGATTCGAGCAGGGAAGTGACCAGGAAGGCGATTTGCGGCGTCAATACCTGTTCGGTTTTGGGTTGTGCGAGATATACCGTGTTGCCGGTGCCGTCGTGGATTTTGAGGATCGGGGTCAATTCGTTGATCAATCCTCCATTGGCAAAAGCAGTGTAAGCCCGCACCATTTCAAGAGGCGTTATTTCAAAGCTGCCGATGGCCATGGCAGGATAGGGTTTGATTTGTTCATTCAGGCCGAGCCTTCGGGCCATTTCGGCGACTTTGCCGTAGCCGATCTTTTCAGCCAGCTTGATGGTGGCGATATTCAGCGACCGGGTGATCGCCTGACGCAGGGTGACTTGCCCCGCGTACTCCTCTTTGTAATTCTTGGGCGCATATTCGAGGTCTTCAAAGGTGAATTGCGTGGGCTGATCGAGCACCAGCGAAGCTGCCGTCAGCGGGGTGGAACTGCTGTAGGCGGTTTCCAGAGCGGCGGCGTACACGAAAGGCTTGAATATGCTTCCCGGCTGCCGCTTGGACTGTGTAATGCGGTTGAACTGGCTGACGCCGTAGTTCCTCCCGCCGATCATGGCCAGGATGCGCCCGTTTTTGGGGTCCACCGCGATCAGGCTCGCTTGCACGGATCCCGGCTCAGCCGGCTGTTTGCTTTTGGCAAAATGGGCGTCCAGTTCGGCCAGCCCGGCCTGCATGGACTCGAATCCCGCCTGCTGCAGATCCATATCGAGCGTCGTGTAAACCCGGTATTTGGAGCGGGCCAGCGCGGTGTCTCCGTAGGTTTTTACGAGCAGGTCCTGGACGTAGTCCACAAAATAGGGAGCGTCCGAGTAATTCAGGATTGAGGTCTTTTCGACGGTCACGGGCTGGGATTTGGCCTCATCGCGTTCTGCCGGAGAAATCATCCGAAGCTCGGCCATGCTGTCCAGAACCATGTTGCGCCGCATCGTAGCCCGCTCTTTGTAGCGCAGGGGTGTGTTGCGGTTGGGCGCCGTGATCATGCCGGCAAGAGTAGCCGCCTCGGCCAGCGTCAGGTCCCGGATGCTTTTGTTGAAAAAAGCGTCGGCCGCCTTGCCGAATCCCATGATGCTGAACGAGCCCATCTGTCCCAGGTACACCTCGTTGCTGTAGAGCTCGAAAATCTTTGTCTTGGAGAGACGCTGTTCAAGCAGGATCGCCATGTAAGCATCCGTCAGCTTTCGCTTCCAGGTGCGTTCCGGGGTCAGGAAATAATTTTTTACAAACTGCTGGGTCAGGGTGCTGGCGCCCTGGGTGGCTTCACCCTCCCGAACCCCTATGAGCAGCGCTTTGAAAATGCGTATGGGGTCGATTCCGCTGTGGCTGAAAAACCGCCTGTCCTCGGCCGCGAGTACGGCGTTGACCAGAACCTTGGGAATTTCCTGGTAGGAGACATAGCGGCGCTTTTCCCTGTTTTTGTCAATGGCATTGCTGAGCAGCTCCGGTCTCAGCGGAAATTCTCCCAGCTCCCTCCCCGTCGCCAGGTCCCTGATGGAACGGAGGGCCCTATCCGTGCACAGGATTTCCGCCTTACTGTTGGGAGCATCCGGTACCGATGCATCATTGTGAATCAGCAGGCGGTCACGGCTGGAACGCTCGTAATAGGGCATTCCTGCATTGTTACGGTTCTGCTCGTAGCCCAGCCTCCGGACTTTGTTTTCCAGGTCGGAGCAATTCATGGCCTTCCCGGGATAAAGGACCAGCGGGGCGGCATAAATCCTGGTCTCAGCCAGGTAACTGGACTCCTGCATCTTCGTTTCAATGATTGCATTGAAAACGTAGTAATAACGTATCAGGAATGCGGCGGCGGCAATTAAAGGGATGAGAAGCAGCAGCAGGGCCAGCTTCCATGCTTTTTTCTGGCCGGATTTCCGGCTCGGCTTCGGATTGGGGGACTTCGTCTTCGAAGGGGGCATGGGTCTCCCTTGCATGGAAACTGAAACAGAAAGGTGATTATACAAAAACCGGGGAGTTTCCGCGAGCATTTGAGCCGGGCCATCCGCATGTCCCGCTCGCAACCTGCGTCGACGCGGCTCGCAAGCCGCAGGTTGCAGGTCTGGGACCGGGACCCTTAACCTGCGGCATTCTTCTGCATCTTCTGGTACTTTTTATGAGTGGAGTTGATGTAATAGTTTTGCAGCCAGTTCAGAACCTCAATCTCGGGCATCAGCCGGAAATTGCGCAGTTTTACGCGCAGACGGATCAGCGATCCGTAGGTGTAGTACAGGGCCATAATCAGGTATTTGAATCGCTTCTGGCCGAATCGCTGGAAAAGCTTCGGATCAAAGAACCGCGAGGCAATATTCAGCCGGGTCAATAACCTGGAATCACACCGGCTGAGAAAGGAATTGTTATTCTTTTGCCACTGATAATCGGCCCAGCCGTCAAGACTGTCCGGGAAAACCGTCCCGAAGGTGTTTTTGCACCTTTCATATAATTCGGTGCCCGGGTACGGGGTGTAAATGCCGAGAGGCGTGAGGCTGCAAAGAGGATTTTCGCGCGCAAGCTGCAGCATCAGGTCTACTGTTTCATAAAAGTCTTCTTCGGTTTCGGCAGGGAATCCCGCCATCCAGCTTAGTTTTGAGCTGATTCCGGCCTTCGCCAGTTTTCGGTTGGCTTCAAGAATTTGAGCCTTTGTAAAGCCCTTGCGGATCATCTTCAGGATGCGGTCTGATCCTGATTCCACGCCGATCAGGAGCTCCGTGAAGCCCGCGTCCCGCAGCCGCGCCAGGAATTCGTCGCTTTCGCGGATAAGAAAATCGATGCGGCAGCTCACCTCGAACTGAACGCCCAGGGGATCTTTTTCAATCAGCTCGACAAGCTCCAGAACGCGCGCGCGGTTTCCGAAAAAGTAGTCGTCATAGAAAAAAATTGATCGAACGCCGTATTTCTCCCTGAGATAGCGGATTCTGTCATAAACTCGCCGCGCCGAGAGGGTCCGGTAGCCGCGCAATTCGGGCAGCAGCAGGTAGCAGTAACCGCAATGGAACGGGCAGCCGCGGCTGGTGACAATCTGCAGCTGACGGGTCCGCGAGATGTGGCCGACGGTATAGTAATTGCTCGCATCGACCAGCGCGTAGTCCGGTTCGGGCAGTGTGTCCAGTTCCAGGGGCTGTCTTACGGGGGTATGGATAATCTTCCCGGCATCCTTGAAAACGATGCCGCGCACATCCCGCAGATTGCCGCCGCTCTCCAGCGAACGCGCAAGCTCGACGGCCGTCTCTTCGCCTTCGCCGATAACCACCGCATCCACCAGGGCGTGCCTGATGGTGGAATCGGGGTGGATGGTCGGATGGACGCCGCCCCACACGATCGGGATGCGAGGATTCAGGTCGCGGACCTTCCGGGCGATACGGATACCATGGTGTATCTGGTACCCGGTCATGGAGGAAATTCCAACGAACAGAGGCGTCGAATCCATGGCCTCTTTGAGAGCCGGATCGAATTCTTTGAGGACACGTTCATCGAGGATGGCGACTTCATATCCGGAGTGCCTCAGGGCGGTACCCAGGCAGATCACTGACAGCGGCAGGCCGACGTTGATTCCCATTACGTCCTGCCCGGCATTGGGATAAACCAAAATGACTTTGCGTCCCACCGCGGATACTCCTTTGCGTCCTGCCTCAATGGCCCGTCGATATCTTAGTGGATTTCGAATCAAACTGCTAACAGGCAAATCGATTGTTCCGCACACACTTGATGCCGGGAAACTCCGCCTCCCGTAAAAACCCGCAGGGAAAGCGGCCTAAGCCTCATGAACCGTCGTCAGAGGTGGTACAATTCCAGGTTGCGGCAGGAGGTCGGCGTCTGGCAAATGGCGCATGGGAGTGAAAGGCATAGGCGATCTCCCAGCTTTGCCTGGGAATATTCGGCAATGGACCGTTTCGGAATCAATCAACGCAGGCAGACGCCGAAAAAAGCGCTGACAAACATCGACTTTAAAAGTATCGGATGCGCCTCTGAGGTCTAAAGCTTGAAGAACCAGCGTGAAAAAAGACGTAACCGGCTGACCCTGTTGAGAAGCTATCTCGCCCAAAAATCTCACGTGCCGGGCGGCCCACTGACCCTGACCATCGAGAGCACGGCGAAGTGCAATCTGTTCTGCCCGATGTGTCTGCGCGAACGCGTCTACTTTCCTCCACGCAATATGGATTTTTCCCTTTTCCGGAAGATCATCGGGGAAAGCAAAGAGTTTTTGGAGTTCGCGGTCCCCTACGGCGTGGGCGAACCGCTTCTGAACCCTGAAATTTTCGACATGATCGCGCTTTGCGCCCGATCGGGCATCCCCACCGGTATTTCGACGAATGCCACAATCCTGTCCGAAGATTTCAGCCGCAGGCTGATTGAAGCGGGACTGAGCTACATTGTTTTCGCCTTCGACGGCGCCAGCAGGGAGATTTTTGAAACTTACCGAAAGGGGGCTGATTTCGACGCTGTGCGCGGCAATATCCTCGCTTTCCTCCGTGTCAAGAAAGCGATGAGGTCAAAAATCTTCTGCATCGTGCAGATGGTGGCGCTGAAAGAAAACCGCAAAGAGCGTCAGGCGCTGGTCCGCATGTGGAGCAGGGAAGGCATCGACGAGGTCCGCATCAAAAAGGACGAAGTCCACAATGAAGGCAGCGCCATCCCGGGCGACAATCTGAACCGGCCGCGGATGCATCGCCCCTGCTATCTGCTCTGGCGCGGGCCGATGTACATTCATTACGACGGCACCGTATTTCCATGCTGCTACACCTATCCGGAGGAGGCTATAGGAAACCTGAGAAGAAGCACCCTGAAAGAGGTATGGAATTCGGACAGAATGGTGCGCTTGAGGGAAGCGCACATTCAGGGTAATCTGCAAAGCTATAAATCCTGCCTGAATTGCCCCGCCGCGCGGCCGCTGCTCCCCGTCGCTCTGGGCAGTTTCCTCATAAGCACCCACACCGCGTGGAGGGCTATCCCCTTCTTTGAAAGAATGGCCCAACTCCGAAAACTGTCGGTGTTTGAAACCCTGAAATAACGCATCCATAAAGACCTTTATTTGAACCTGTCCCGCTCCCCGATGCATCTCCTTATACAGAAGCTGAACCAAAACTGGAGATACAGGATGATGCCGTGCAACAATTATGGCGGTAGCGGCTTCGTTGCTGCGCTGCGCCGCTCTCCCGGCGTCCGGGACAACGGCCGCCGGCCGGTTCTTCCTACGAATGAATTCCGGCTGCGCGGGGATAACGGAAGGGATGTGAAATGCAAAGATTTTGTGTGATGACGTTGCTGATCATGTCTTTGGTTGCGCCTGGCTTTGCGCAGCGCCGTGCGGTCTTTCCTCAGTTTGCTTCAGGCGGGGGATGGTCTTCCGAATATTTTTTCGCCAACCAGGGTATTTCCATTGTGTCGGGGATTCGGGTCGATTTTTTTGACAACAACGGGGCGGCCCTCTCCGTTGAATCCAACCTGGGCAAAGGATCCAGCTATACTTTCGACCTGAACGCCGGCGCCACAGAGGTAATAAAGGTCACTCCCGACAGCGGCCTGGTGACCGGCTACGCCTTGGTCACTTATCCGTATTTTTATAGCCCGGTTCGCGGTTCACAGCTGTTTCGCTTTGAGAGCGGAGGGGTTGTGTCAACCAAAGTGGGAGTGCCCCAGCAGGAGCAGGGCGAACACTTTTCTTTTCCGGTGGAAATCAATTCAGCCAAGGAAATCCTCACTTCTCTCGCCGTTGTCAATCCCGCGGCATACAATAATACCTCTGAAACCCTGATCGCCAGCCTGATCAATCCCGATGGAAGCATTCGTGCCACTGCCACAATACCGCTGAGATCCGGCGAACACTTCGCTGCCTACCTTCATGAAGCCGGGATGTTCCCCGGCCTGGACAATTTCACAGGAAGCATCAGCATCTCGAGCCCTCTCGGTGTTGGAGTGCAGGCCTTTCGACAGGACCTGCAGGCCTTCGGCGGTATTACCTCGGACGGCGGCCCAATTATAGGCCCCTTCGTATTGAGCGGTACGGCCATCGAGGAAGAAGAGTCGAACGATTATGACCTGAGCGCTCAATTAATCCGGGGATCCCAGATTGTTAAAGGAAAGATCGGAGTTCCCGGGGACGTGGACATCTTTTATTTTAACGGCAAAAAGGACCACATCATTTCGATAATCTGTGACACCCAGGGAACCGATTCCTCCCTGGATCCGGTGCTGGGCGTTTTCGACAGGAACCATCAACAGGTGGGCTATCTGGCCTACAACGATCAGAACGGTCTGGCGCCGGGGCTTTACCCGCAGGACGATTCCTTTATTCGGATGCAGTTGCCTGCGGACGGCATCTATTATGTAATGGTGTTTGACTTTTATGAAAGCGGCGGGCCCGGATACACTTACACGCTCCACCTCAACCTGCCGTAACGGACGGCAAGACAGCGGACACGAATCCTGATCGTGAAATAATTACAATGGTAAACCCCCGGCTCTGCCGGGGGACTCAAAGAGTTTGACCGCTCCGTATTTTGAAACGCTGAGAAACGCTGATAAAAGCGCTGACGAACTGATCCTCAAGGAGTGCTTTTTACAGCGGCTGGATTTTGCCCGTTTCCTCCACTTCATACCCGCCCAGCGCCACCACCTGCTCCATGAAGCCGGAGGAGCGGACAATTTCCAGCAGCAGCGAGATGCGTTCATCCTGAAACAGGTCCGCGGGAATGACCAGATCGTAGCGCTCGCGAGAGACGGGAATGAAGTCGAGATCCAAAGCCTTCGCGGCCGCCAGGATCCCGAGCCCGACGTCCGCCCGCCCCGATGTAACGGCCATCGCCACGCTCATGTGCGTGTACTCCTCGCTCCTGTATCCGGCGATGGCGGACGAATCCATTGCTGCTTTCTGCAATTCGTAATCGAGAAGGATGCGCGTCCCGGAGCCCGCCTGACGGTTAATAAAAGAGATATCGGGCCGGAGGAGATCCCTGATACCCTGAATCCCCTTGGGATTCCCCTTGGCGATCATGAATCCCTGCCAGCGGTGGACGAGTGTCACCAGTTTGACGGGAGTGTGCTTCACATAAAGCTTTAAATAGGATCGATTGTAGTCGCCGGTTTCCGTATCCAGTAAATGAGAGCCCGCCAGATGAGCGATTCCCCGCTCGATTGCGAGCAGCCCACCCATGCTCCCGACATTACTGGATGAAATTGTAATCCTGCCTTCGGACTTTTCCTTGATCAGGCTGCCCAACAGGTCCACCGTGAGGTCGTGGGAACCGATGGCCAGAAGCCTGCTGTTGAGCGCCTTTCTGGGCGTAAGCAGCTCCACAGATACCGGCTCGCCTTCGGAATAGCCGCTGATTTCCGGGGTGACCCTCAGAATGCCGTCGGCGCGCACGAGTGAAGTCATCATTCCCGCACCGCCGGCAAGGGGAATGGCGACGACACGATCCCGGACCTTGCCCAGAATGACGCGAACATGCTCCTCAAGCCCGGGTTTGGACGGCAGCTTCCGGCCCATATAGGCGTCGATTTTTTCGGGATCGGGAGCCGGCGATCCCTGCATTTGATAAAGCAGCGGCTGCACAAATTCGCGGAAAGATATTACGGCGGAAACCGGATACCCCGGTATGCCCACAGCCGGCCGGTTCTGAACTGCGGCCAGCAGGGTTGGTTTGCCGGGCATCACGGTGACTCCGTGGACGAGCAACTCACCCAGTTGTGAAAACGCCGTCGGGGTAAAATCTTCAGAACCCGCGGAGGAACCGGCAATGGTCAGGATGACGTCGTAACCGGCAGCATATCCGGAGGTCACCGCATGCTTGATCGTTTCAAGGTCATCGGGTACAGGTTTGGCCAAGGTCGCTTCTGCGCCGCATTCCGAAACCATGGACGCCAGGACCTGGCCATTGACTTCAAGGATGGTTCCGGGCGGCACAGGATCTCGGATTTCTTCCGGCGGCACGATCTCATCTCCCGTAGGAATGATAAGCACACGGGGTTTTCGAAATACCTCGACGGACTGGATCCCTGCAGCGAGCAGCGCTCCCTGGTCGTAGGAACGTATGCGGTGATAGGCCGGGAGAAGGATTTCGCCTTTGACGATATCCTCCCCTGTCTTGCGAACATTCTGCCAGGGATATACCGACTCACGAATTTCGCAGCGGTCATCCGAAAGCTCAACTTTCTCGATCATTACGACTGCGTCGGTCTGCTCGGGGAGTGGATCGCCCGTATTGACCTGGATGGCATCCCTGCCTGCAGACAGCAATACCGGGGTTTCGGGAAATGCCGAGAAAGTTGCCGACGCGCGGACCGCCATGCCGTCCACCGCGGAGGCATTGTACGCGGGGACCGATCTCGCAGCTTTGACCGGGCCCACCAGGAGGCGGCCCAGCGCCTGGCGTACCGGGACGGTTTCCGGTTCCATGAGCAGATTTCTGAAACGGGAGAAGAATATCTCCTGGGCTTCGTGGAGAGGTTTCAGGTTGCGGTAAGTCTGTCTTCTGGTTGTCATGGCCATTCAACATCAGGCTGCTTGAATGAATAACTATAGCAGAACAGCTTGAACAATTTCCCCCCTGGAAAAGCCCTCGACGTTCATGGGAATCAGGATTATGCCATTCGCTTTGACCATCGTGGAAAGCATGCCGGATTTACCGAAAACCGGATGCGCCGCGAACATGCCATCCGCCTGTTCTTCCAGGCGGACGCGGACAAACTCCTCCAGCCCTATGGTGGAATGGATGGAGGTGGCCAACACTGCCTGAACCCGATGCCCCAGCGGGCCCTTGCCCAGCTCGCCACCCTGCAGGTATTGCAGGAAGGGCTCAAAGAATGCCTGGGCGACAACCAGGGCCGAAACCGGGTGCCCGGGCAGGCCAAAGATCGCCTTGCCCTTCTGTTCGGCAAGCAGCGTCGGTTTCCCGGGGCGTATGGCCACGCCATGCGCTAGAATCTCGACGTCGGGCAAAGAGGAAACGACTTCCACCATCAGATCCCTTGTCCCGACGGAGCTGCCGCCTGAAATGGCTACGGCATCTGCCTGCTTCAGGCCTTTTTCAAGGGTATCGCGGAGCATGGCCGCGTTATCCGGAACAATGTCAAACAGCACCGGCTCGGCGCCGGCTGCTCGCGCCAGCGCGGAAATTGCATGACCATTGGCATCACGTATCTGGCCCGGATGCGGTCTGTGATCTATGGGGATCACCTCGTCACCCGAGGAAATCACCGCAATGCGCGGCCGCCGGTACACTGCAAGATTCGTGATTCCTATGGCTGCGAGAAAGCCGATTTCCTGAGGGCGCATCTTCTTGCCGGCGGAAAGCAGGGTTTGCCCTGATTTGGCATCCTCGCCCTTTCCCAGCACATTCGTTCTGACCGTTACAGGACGAGTCACCTCGATGCTCTGAGGGCCTGCCGGGTTGGTATATTCCACCATAACAACGGCATCGGTCCCTTCGGGCAGGAATCCGCCTGTCGGGATCTGGGCCGCCTGGCCGGGATGAATGGCAAAATCCGGCAGAGTCCCCATCCGGACCGCAGCCGCCACCTCCAAAAACGCCGGGATCGCGTCGGAAGCCCCGAATGTGTCTTCAGCCCGCACGGCGTAACCATCCACGGTGGAACGAGCCCCTTCGGGCAGATCTTCACAGGCGAGGACATCCTCGGACAGGATCCGGCCAAGCGATGCGTCCAGCGGCACTCTTTCGGGTGAGAGCCGGCCAAAACGGCCCAGCAACTCTATAAACTGATCGGCCGTGATCACGTGAAGAAATTCCGCCAAGGAGCCACCCCTTCTCGAAGTACGAATGACGAATGACGAATGACGAATTGCTGATCTGGACACCGTTTTAATCGTTCCTTTGATGCCATCTCATGATTAGGTCCGTATGGTCAAGCAGCTATCCTACGAACACATCGGCGAATCCCTAATCCGCCCATGGTCCTTCATCTGCCATTATCTCAAGTGTTTGTTCCAATTCGAAATTCGTCATTCGTCATTCGTCATTCGAAATTTTGCTATTTGATTTCCGGCAGGCAGAAGGATGTCTCGATCTTCTCGCCGCAGTGCATGCATGCCCAGTCGATATTGAGTTTCTGGCATTTGAGACCCTTCTCCGTAGCCCAGGCCATCTCCCATTTTCCGCCGCATTCCGTGCAGACGGATGAAGCCACAAAATGAATTTCTATGAACCGGTTTGCCGATGAAGGATTAGGTATCCTCATGCGCCGGATGCTGAGATCGGCCATCCGGGTGTTGCGCAGTTCCGCAAGCAGCGAACGAAAAAACCTCAGCGAATCCGCCGATTTCTTCAACGCCAGTTTCCGCCCCGCGGCGGTGTGCATATTCAGGGGAAGGCAGGCCGCGTAAGTCAATTCCTTGCTGAGATATCCCAGAACTGCGGAACGCAGCGGCCGGCCGCGCAGCGCGGATTTGGTAAAAAAACCCGCAATCCCCAGGGCCCCGAATTTTGAAAGGAAGTCGGCGTCGTGAAGAATGGCGGCGACAGAATTTCTCCTGGATTTTTCATTATACAAGGCCCTCAATCCCGCAAGAACTTTGCGGATACTTGCGGCATTCATGCCGAACCGGCCCAGGAGCCGCTCCGCTATCCGGGCGGATTCCTCCTCCTCGATCGTATCATCGCTGTGGTAGGTGCCTCCCGAAAATTTCCCGGCATCATGGAACAGGGCAGCGACCATAGGGATTAGGGGATCCGTATTCTGGTCTTCTGCCAGGCGGCAGGCGAAGGAAGCAACCTGCAGGGTGTGTTCCCAGAGAAAACTCTCCTGGCCTGAATCGCTCCCCTCGTAGGCCCTTTCCGATTCCTGGATGACCTTCCGGACCTCTTCCAGCAGACCAGGGAACCGGGACTCGATCACGGCGGCAAAATCAAATTTCCTCATCGCCATAAGCAGGGCATTATCCCGCGTGCGCATCGGAAGCGTCAAGGCGATACTTGCCATCGGAAAGTCATTAATAATGGGTGAATTACGCCATTTCAGCCTAATGTTTCTCTGGCAAAAGCGAGCGGATCTGACTATAGTGGATAGAGATCGGAGCCGTGCCAATATATAGCAAAGGCGCGGCATAACGATTTAGATGCAAGCACATGTATCTGCAGGAGAATGTTTGTCAGCGACACTCAGTGTGAGGAACTACCAATGGCTAAAATTCTAAGAATCGATATGTCATCTTTGACCGCCAGGACCGAAGATGCCTCGCAGGATTTTCGAAAATTCGGCGGCAGAGGCTTAACGGACTGCATCATCGAAAAGGAAGTCCCCCCCAAGTGTGATCCCCTTGGCCCCGAAAACAAGCTCGTGTTTGCGCCGGGCATACTGGGGGGAACCACTGCGCCCTGCAGCGGCAGGCTTTCTGTCGGCGCCAAAAGCCCTTTGACAAAGGGAATCAAGGAGGCCAACACCGGCGGAGCCATGAGCCAGAAACTGGCCCGACTGGGAATCAAGGCCGTGATTTTTGAAGGTAAGGCAAAAGAGCCGACATCGATCAAGATTGACCAATTGGGTGTGTATTTTGCCTCGGCGGCTCCGCTTGCCGGGCTTGGGTGTTACGAGATTGTGGAAAAACTGAAAGCGGAGCACGGAGACAAGAGCTGCCTTGCATGCATCGGGCCGGCCGGCGACATGATGCTTACGGCGGCGAGCATCATCTTTACAACGCCGGACTTTCACATCAGGGTCGCTGCAAGGGGCGGACTTGGCGCGGTGATGGGCTCCAAGAACCTCAAGTCCGTGGTCGTGGACGATACGGGATCCAATCTTGTGGAAGTCAAGGATCCGCAAAAATTCAAGGAAAACGTCTCTGCTATAACCAAAGGCGTTCTTTCGAATGCTTTCTCGCTGGGATTGAGAAATCTGGGGACGCCTCAGATCGTCATGATCACACAAACCGCCGGCGCCCTTCCGACCAAAAACTTCTCCATGGGACAGTTCGACCAAGCGGAAAATATCTGCGGCGAGCACATGGAGGAGATGCTCAAGAAGAGGCCCAATGCGGCAACCACGCACAACTGCATGAACGGTTGCATCCTCAGCTGCTCCAATATCTACACGGATGAAAAGGGCGAGTTTATCGTTGCCAGCATTGAGTACGAAACGATCGCTTTGATCGGCTCGAACTGCCTCATCGGGGACCTGGATGCTATCGCCAGGATCAACCGTGTATGCAATGACGCCGGAGTGGATACGATGGACATCGGGGCCGCGCTGGCTGTCTCGATGGAAGGGGGCCTGATTCCCTGGGGAGACGCTGACGCAGCCTTGAACCTTGTGAAGGAGATCGCCAGGGGAACGGAAAACGGCCGTATGATCGGCAACGGGGTCAAATTCACCGGCGAGAAACTGGGTGTTAAACGGATTCCTCACGTCAAGGGCCAGGCGATGTCCGGATACGATCCCAGGATCCTGAAAGGAACCGGCGTGACGTTTGCGACTTCGCCCATGGGCGCCGACCATACGAGCGGCATCGTTTTGCCCGGTCCGCACCATCCCGAATACGTTCCAGTCGCCCCTACGGGTCAGGCGCCGGAATCACGGTTCATGCAGCGCTGGATGGCTGCCATGGATAGTCTGGGATTTTGCATGATGCTCGCCATGCCGGTCATGGAAGAAAAGACATTGCACATGGACCGCAATGTGATCGGCTGCGTCTCCGCCCTCACAGGCGAAGAACCGGGTGAAAATTATGTTCTCGACCTCGGCGAATCTGTTTTGCGGATGGAGAGAGAGTTTAACAAAGCCGCAGGATTGACCGAAAAAGATGACCGCCTGCCGAAATTCTTCACCGAGGAAAAGTTCGGGCCCCCGGGATTTGTTTTTGATGTCCCGGAAGAAGATTTGGACAGCGTTCACAATTCCTAACGCAAAAGCAGCCACGAATCACGCCGATTCAGGGGATTCGTGGCTGCTCCGCAGCCCCCCATGGTCCATTCGAAAAACCTGATCCGCAACTGAAGACACGAAGCCCAAGTCGTGTGTTGCGATGACTATCGTGGCGCATCGCTCCCGTTTGGCTTTGCGGAGCAACTGCGTAAGCAGCGGCCTGGATGCGTCGTCCAGTGAATTCGTGGGTTCGTCCAGGAGGACAATCGGGGTTTCCAGAACCAGAGCTCGCGCCAGCACGGCGCGCTGCGCTTCGCCGCCGGATATCCTGCGTGCATGCTTTTCGGCGACCGCCGACAGGTTCATTTCTTCCATGATGGCCTGCACGCGCTGCCTGATCTCCTGTGCTGGATATCCCCGCGCCTGCAATCCGTAAGCGATGTTTTTCCGGACCGATGTGGAAAAGAGGACGGGCTTCTGGTGAACCAGGGTGACCCGGCGCCGCAGCTGCAAATCATTTCCGTGCGCAGTATCGGTTCCGAGCAGCAGCACGCTTCCTTCGCGCGGTGCCGTCAACAGCGCCAGGATGGAGAGCAGGGTGGTTTTCCCGCAGCCATTGGGACCCGTGAAGGCGACGATGCGGCCGGAAGGGATTTCGAGAAATGGTATGTCCAGGACGGCCTGGCCGTCATATGCGTGCTTCAGAGACCGAATGCTGTATGCCGGAGCGCCGCTCATAACGACCTTCTCCCAAGCCGGCGCACCGTAACGCTTATGACGAAAGCGGCACACAAGAGGATTATGCCGAGGGCCAGTCCGAGCGCGAATTCACCTTTGCTCGTTTGCAGGGAGATGGCAGTAGTAATGGTGCGCGTATATCCCAGAATATTCCCGCCCAGCAGAAGGGATATCCCGACCTCCCCGACGACGCGGCCGAACGCGGTTATGCAAGCAATCAGGAGCGCCGCCCGAGCTTCCGAGGCGACGGTCCGGACGGTTCTCAACCTGCCCGCCCCGAGTGTGAATGCCGTCTCGCGCACAACAGGATTCACGACTGAGACTGCGCCGCATGCCAGCGAAGTCACCAGCGGAAGAATCAGCACTGTCTGGCCAAGGATGATGGCCGCAGGAGTGAACAAAAGCTGCAATCGGCCGAGAGGACCCTGGCTGAAAATCAGAGCGTAGACAAAAAGCCCTACCACGACCGTGGGCATGGCCAAAAGGGTATTCAGAATATCCTCAAGCAGCCGCTTGAAACGGAAGTGGGCATTGGCGAGCGCAATCCCGGCGGGGATACCAAGGAGGGAAGCCAGCAGAGTGCTGGTCAGCGCAAAGCGCAGCGATGCCAAAACAATTGTGGTGACATCCTTATCCGCCGACAAAATCAGGCGGATGGCCTCCGCCAATGCTTTTTCCAGGTCGCTCAAGCAGTCACTTCCCGCCGGCGTATGCAGGCTTGAACAATCTATGCCCGTTCACCGTATAGCTGCCGATAAGCCTCTGCCCCTCGGGGGAACAGAGCCAGCCGATGAAGCGCCTTGAAAGGGCCGACTTGGCGGATGGAAAGCGCGCAGGATTGACCTGGATCGCCGAATAATGGTTGGTCAGAACCGGGTCTCCCTCCACGAGCACCTTGAGCTTCAATTGCCGGATGCGGCTCAGATAGGTGGCCCGATCGGCAATCGTGTACCCGTTTTTCTCTTCAGCCATGGTCAACACGGCGCCCATGCCCTGTCCCACCTCCAGGTACCAGGATCCCGACGGCTTGACGCGGGCCTTTTCCCAGAGTTCCAGTTCTTTCTTGTGCGTGCCCGAAGCGTCACCTCTCGAGACGAAGACAGAGCCTGTATTGGCAATCTTTGAAAGTGCCACAGATGCGTCCTTCATGCCGAGGACGCGCGCGGGATCCGATGCGGGTCCCAGAATGACGAAATCGTTGACCATGAAGGTTTGCCGGTTGATTCCAAAGCCCCCGCGTATAAAATTTTGTTCGGCGGGCGGATCGTGGACGAGAACCGTGTCGACATCGCCGTTGGAAGCCAGCTTCAGGGCCTGCCCGCTACCGACCGCAATAACGTCCACCTTGCAGGCGCACAGCCTCTCAAAATCCTTCAACAAAAACGGCATAAGTCCCGAATCCTGCACGGAGGTTGTGGTCGCCAGGCGCAGCCGCTCCTGGGCCGCAGCCGGCGCCAGCAGCATCATCAAAAGCAAGGGGATATATTTCACGTGGGATTCTCCATGAATTAGGTTCCTATTCCGCAATCTTTCCGGTGTCCCGCGTATCGTATCCGCCCATCTCCACCATATGAGTTTTGAACGCTTCCGAGCACAGGACTCCGCGCAGGGCCTTGACGGCGCCCGTCTGATAGCTTTCCGAGGGTATGATCAGGTCAAAACGCTCCGTTGCCAGGGGCACAAAATCCAGGCCCAGCATCCTGGCGGCTGCAAGGATCCCGATCCCGACATCCGCATGTCCGCTGAATACCTCCAGAGCCACCTCCATGTGTGCGTAGGCGATCCTGCCGTATCCGGGAATTTCCGCCGGTTCAATCCCGATTTCCTTGAGCCCGTAATCCAGGAGCACTCGCGTTCCGGATCCCTCCTGTCTGTTCACAAAGGTCAGGTTCTCGTTGGCCAGATCCTTCAGCGACCTGATATTTGAAGGATTGCCCTTCCTTACAATCAGCCCCTGCTCCCTGTGCGCCAGCGTCAGGATCACTACTTTCATCTCAGGAAAATGCTTTTTAATAAAAGGTCCGTTGTATTCGCCGGTCTCCTTGTCCAGGAGGTGGGATGCCGCAATATGGCAATTCCCGTTCTGGAGGGCAATCAGCCCGGCGAGGCTGCCGATATTGGAGATTGAAATGGTGCAGCGCGGATACTGAATGGTTGTGTTCTTGGTAAGAAGCTCGAGCGCGATATCGTTGCTTCCCGCAATGACAATTTGATTTTCCATCGAGCTTCTTTTCGGGGCGAGAGAAACGCTTTCCCGGGCGCTGTTCATAACCCATTCGTCGATCAGGTTTTTAGGGAAAAGCCATTTGCCCGTAATACGCGTGGCCGGGATTTTTTTATCCTTGATGAGCCTGTAAACCTGCTTTTCATTGATGCTGAGATACTCGGCGACTTCTTTCGTGGTCAACATCTCTTTAGCCATAGGATCAAGGGCTCCCTTCCAAAAATAATAAATATCACTAATTGCGACAATTAATAACCAACACCGACATTGTGTCAATAGCATTCGGCCGGCGCCGGCAGAGTGGACAGCTCTCTCTTGAATACTCGATTTATTGAAATTCAGAATCTGGTGATACGGAGGTGCGCCGACAGATGCGCCGTTGAGCGATGACAATTATTGGATGAAGCGGAGCCGGATCGCTTTTTGTCTCGCGGATGCCGATTATGGTGGAAAATTTCGTGTCCGATAGATATTTTGAAGTCATGAAAAAAGGCCGGCTATTCACCTTGGGCTCTTTCCTTTTTGCGGGCAATGCCGCATTCGCCGCAGAAGGATCGGGCCATAACGACCCGATATCAACCGCTCTTCTGGTCCTGATCGCCATCCTGGTCGCAGCCAAGTTGGGAGGGGAATTATTTGAACGGCTGGGACTGCCTTCGGTCCTGGGGGAATTGATAGGGGGGATTGTTCTGGGAAACCTGGTTCTGGTCAATCCCGGCTGGGCGCTCTTCGAGCCCCTGCGCATGACTCCCGTTCAGGGATATTGGCCGATTGCCATAGACAGCCTTGCCCGCCTCGGCGTCATCATTCTGCTTTTCGAGGTCGGGCTTGAATCCACCGTCAAAGGTATGATGAATGTTGGCGCCTCATCTTTGCTTGTCGCGTTGCTGGGGGTGATCGCTCCTTTCATTCTTGGGTTCGGGGCGAGCTGGATTTTTATCCGGCAGCTTCCGGCCGGACTCACCTCGATCGCGCCTCCAGCTTTCAGCACCCATTATGTCCATCTGTTTGTCGGGGCGGTTCTGTGCGCCACGAGTGTGGGAATAACCGCGCGGGTATTCAAGGACCTGAAAATGCTGCAGACGAAAGAGGCGCAAATCATCCTGGGCGCCGCCGTTATCGACGATGTCCTTGGACTGATGATCCTGGCCATTGTCTCCGGAATTGTGTCTGCCGCCGAACTGGGGAAATCCCTGGCGATGGGGGAGCTTCTCCGCCTGATTTTTGTGGCCTTTTTCTTTCTTGGAGGAACGCTGGCCGCGGGTTCATTCCTTGTCCCGCGTATGATGAAACAGGCCGCGAGGCTGCGGACAAGCGGCGTCATGCTTATCTCTGCCCTCGTTTTCGCGTTTGCCCTGGCTTATCTTGCAGATGCCGTCGGCCTGGCGCCGATTGTCGGGGCATTTGCGGCTGGACTGCTGCTAGAAACGGTCCATTTTCGGGGATTTCAGGGCGAGGTTCAGCTGGAACAGCTCATCCGGCCGGTTTCCACATTCCTGGTGCCGGTTTTCTTTGTGTTGATGGGAATTCAGGTCCGGCTCGAATCCTTCGCCAACATTCCCATCCTTGGGCTGGCTGCAGCATTGACCGTTGCGGCGATCGCGGGAAAACAGATTTGCGGCCTGGGAGTGCTGGAGAAAAACCTGAACCGGACCGCGATAGGCGTAGGAATGATCCCGCGCGGAGAAGTCGGGCTGATCTTTGCCGCCATTGGCAAGAATCTGAAGGTTGTGGATGACGCCGTTTTTTCGGCGCTGGTCATCATGGTTATCGTGACGACACTGATCACGCCACCGCTTCTGAGCCTGATCCTGAAGCGCAAGACCGAGGGCCCGAATGCTGCCGCTGAGGGGAGCTAAGCTTCGGAGAAGGTAATATCGACCATCAATTCGCTGCCGATCATCTCCAGCTCTTTGCGGAGCTCCGCGAGAACACAGGAAGCGGGTATCTGCAACCGGGCTAGAGCCTGGAAAATCGCCTCTCCCGACATTGGAGCACTGGTGTATTCGGTCTCCAGTTCCTCCACGTTGACTCCCTTGTTCGCAAGGATCGCCGAAATCTGGTGAATGATGCCGGGCCGGTCGGCTCCGATCAGGCTGAGCAGAGCGATCTTGTGGGGTCCGATCGCGGGTTCCCGCTGATCCGGGCGGATGATCACCGTTAATCCCCGCGAATCCAGTTCCTGCAAAGATTTTATCAGGACCTTTTCTTTTTCTTTGGGCACGCGGATCCTCAGGATGCCGGCAAATTCTCCGCCCAGCCGGCACATCCGGCTCTCCAGCCAGTTTCCGCCGTGGCTTTCTATAAGCCCGGCGATGGATTCCACCAGCCCTGTTCTGTCCTTGCCGATGATGGTCATGATCAAAAGGCTTTGCATGGCGTATGCCCTCCCGCAGCAGTCGCGGCGCTTTGAATACTATATAAGCGATTCCATGGCGCCGGGCAAGCTCAATCGCGGCCCGACTGGATTAGATCAGGGGAAAGGCATCCGCAGCTTCTGCCGATAGTGCAGCTCAAAAGCAGATCCGGTCATCGACAGGACCACTGGCAAAGACGGGAAAATGAAGGAAATCGAAGGCTGCAGGATCCCGGAACGCGGACTTACGCCGAAAAATGCGCTGAGGAACGCTGAAACTTCTGTTAATCAGCACCTCCGCCTGCAACACCATTCATTTCTTTGTGATATCCTAAGAGGGTGTGGGCCCGAATTGTTCCCGGAGACCGTTCGATATGCATAGGATGAAAGCGTTGTTGGTGGTTCTAATGACTCTCGTTTGGACGCCGTTTGTTCACAGCCAGGATGATGGGATTATCCGAACCCTGTTTGAGGACGCAATACAAGCCATGGGAGGCGATGCTTTCCTGAAAGTCACCGATATGGTGTCTATGGGCAATTATTTTGTGTTTGACAGGGAAGGGAATTCTTCCGGCATCATCAAATTCACCGACTACACCAAACTTCCCGATAAGAGCCGTTTCGAGCTTGGGAACAGGAAAAAGGAACTGGATATAACCGTATTCAACCTCGAGAAGGACGAGGGCTGGATTCTCGAAGGACAGAAGGAAACGCGCGATGCCGCTCCCGATGAAATGAAGGAATTCAGGGCCGCCGTGAAGCACAGCATCGATACGATATTCCGTTTCCGATACAAGGATCCCGAAAACAAGCTGTTCCACCTGGGGCCGGGAGAGGACAGGGACGTCACTCTCGAAATGGTCAAGATCGTGGATCCGGAAAACGACGAGGTGACGGTCTACTTTGACCGGATTTCCAAATTTCCTGCCAAAACGGAATACTGGAGCGTCAATGGGAAGGGCGTGCGCGAGCGTCACGTGCAGGAGTACAGCCAGTGGCATATTGTTCAGGGAGTGAATACGCCCCTGCGGACGGACGGCTACGTGAACAAGCGCCGCTCCTTTCAGAGCTTTGTCCTGAAGATCACGTACAACAACAATCTTCTGGATGATTTTTTCTCAAAGCCTATTCCGCCGAAATGACTTTCAGCTGGGATCGCTTTTTGGCCGGGTGCGACGTCAACATGCAGATTTACGACATATCGCGGACTCTTGATAAAGGCATTGAGGTCTGGCCCGGCGACCCGGAGTTCTCTCCCCGGTGGGCCATGCGGATTCGCGACGGCGAAACCTGCAATGTCGCGGAAATCCACATGGGGGTTCACACGGGGACGCACATCGATGCGCCTCTCCACCTCGATGATTCCGGCGTCGACGTCTCCAGTATCCCGATACGAAATTGCATCGGTCCCGCCCGCGTTTTTTCGATAGCGGCAGAGAAATGCATACGGGCTGCGGATCTCGAAGCGCTGGATTGGCGGGGTGTGGAACGGGCACTGTTCAAGACCGGGTCCCGCGGGTTGGAAGGGCAGCCGTTCAGCCGCAGCTACGTTTATTTTGCAGAGGATGCGGCGGAATTTCTTGCCCGTCATGAAATGTATCTCGTGGGAACGGACGCTCCATCGGTCGATGCCTTCGAAAGCGAACTCCTTCCCTCGCACACCATCCTGCTGGGCCGCGGAACTGTTATCCTCGAAGACGCACAACTGGAAAAAGTCCCGCCGGGAGACTATGAACTCTTTTGCCTGCCTTTGAAATTAGCCGGATTGGACGGATCCCCCGTCCGCGCCATTCTCCGAAAAAGGTAATGCCTGGCCATAATGGGCTCCTGCCTTTGTCACCCGTTCATGCGGCTCCGCCCGTCAGAAGCCGGAAGCAAGGGGACCACAGACGAAATACAGTGCCCGGCGCATGAAAAGGTAAAAAATGCCCGATCCCGGCTTTCAGATGGCTTTGGCCAGGGTGAGTTCCAGTTCCGGGGCGGTGCAGATCCTGCAGTGGTTTTTTAGCCGCGTAATCTTCTCGGCCAATGCGGTGTGAATGGCGTGACCCGCCCTCTCGGCGTGCAAATGCCCGATGATGGGGTAGCCCGTCAGCGAAATGTCTCCCAGCAGGTCCAGCAGTTTGTGGCGCACAAATTCGTTGGGAAAGCGGAGATGGTTGTTGATGATCCCGGAGGAATCGAGCACGACGGCATTGTCGAGGGAACCGCCTTGAATGAGCCCGAGGCTTTTCAGATATTCAATGTCCGTAACGAAACCGAATGTGCGGGCGCTGGCGAGTTCGCGGTAGTAGGACTCCGGCGTCAACTCCATCTGTATTTCCTGGTGCCCGATCGCCTCGTGACTGAAATCGATGATGTAGGTGGCTTTTGGAATCGGGTCCGGATACACTCCGGCTACCTTGTCGCCCTGGCGTACCTCGATGGGCTTCTCAACCACCAGGTAGTTGCGAAGCGCCGCCTGCTCGACAATCCCGGCTTTCAGCATCTCTTCCACGAATTGCTTTCCGCTGCCGTCCAGGATCGGAACTTCCAGAGAGTTTATGTCGAGATACAGGTTGTCAATCCCCAGGCCGTAGAGCGCCGAAAGGAGGTGCTCTACCGTGGAGATCATGACCCCCTTTTTCATCAGGGTCGTTGCGTAGCTGACCTTGGCTACATGGGCGCGCACCGCCTCGATTTCGAAATTCTTCAGGTCTGTACGGCGGAAGCGTATCCCCGTTTCCGGCGGCGCCGGAACCAACCTCAGCTTGACGGAATAGCCGGTGTGAAGGCCCGTGCCCTCAAACGGAACCTCTCTGCGCAACGTCCTCTGGAGCTTCAGCATGCAGTTTTCCTTGTGTCAAATGAGCCGTAGATACGGTTTCCCGCGTGTAAGTTCCTTCGCTAGCAAATTTTATGCCAAGAGCGGGTTCCTGCATAAAATCCCTTTATTTAATAGATGGGCAATAATTTATGGCAAATGTGAATTATTTGAAATATTCGGTCTGTCCTTTGGTTTGTTGTAAATATGACACAGTTGAGTGTGGATTCCATTAAGGGGCTTCAAAAATTTGCAGGCCGCATTGCGGTTGCGTCCTATGGCTGTCTTGTGATAGAAATTATTGATAATTGGATCAGGCGGCATAATGAACAGGGAAATTATCCATCGAATTGGTTTCTGGCAGTGGTGGCGCGTGACAGGAAGATCCCGGGTCGATTGGCCGCCAGTCCCCTGAAACCGGAAACGATTAGGGTGATGAAGCCGCGAACGACTCAAGGCGTTTGCGGCTTTTTTTTTGCGGCATCCGATTCTGAGAGCGAGATATGATTCAACCTTCACTGAAGGAAGTGCTGATCATGGCAGGGCGGGGATCCGTCATCCCTGTCCGAAAGGACATCCTGGGAGATCTCTTGACGCCGGCCTCCGCATTTTTAAGGCTGGCTCAGGGACGGCGGAGAGTCTTTCTGCTGGAAAGCGTTGAGGGCGGCGAGCGCCTTGCCAGGTATTCTTTCATCGGCTGGGATCCCTTCATCGTTGTGCGCGGCAAGGGGAATTCCGTCTGGAGCGAATGCCAGGGTGAAATTGTCCGTGAAAAAGCGCGCGGCCTTTCCAAGCTGAGGGAGATCGCGGCGAAATTCAAGCCGGTTCCCATTCCCGATCTGCCTCCGTTCGTGGGCGGCGGCGTCGGATATTTTGCCTATGACCTGGTTCGCCAGTTCGAGAACCTGCCCTGCCGAGCCGTGGATGACCTGAACATCGATGATTACGAGGTGATGTATTTTTCCACGATTCTTGCCTTCGATCATTTGAAGCACAGGATTCACATCATCGCCAACATCATTGACGATCGCGGCGGGCAAGGCCTGGAATCCAGGTACCAGGATGCTTTGCTGCGCATCGAGCAGATTGAGAAGCGCCTGACGATCCCGATTTCCCTCCCTTCGCCCGCAGCCCGGGAGTGCATTCCAGAGCCCGTTTCCAATCTGGGCGAGTCGAAATATTCCGCCAACGTTGAGGCGGCCAAGTCCTATATTCAGGCCGGTGACATTTTTCAAGTGGTGCTGTCCCAGCGGTTCGCGATGAAGATCAGCTGCGATCCCTTCGATATCTACCGTGCCCTCCGCTTCATCAATCCCTCTCCCTACATGTTCTTCCTTCGTCTGGATAACCTGCATCTCGTGGGGGCTTCGCCTGAAATGCTGGTAAAGGTCCGCGAGGGCCGGGTCGAGTACGGACCGATTGCCGGAACGCGTCCCAGGGGCAGCACGTCCGAGGAGGATGAGCGGTTTGGCCGGGAGTTACTGTCCGACGAAAAGGAGCGTGCGGAACACATCATGCTCGTAGACCTTGGACGCAACGACCTGGGGCGGGTCTGCAAGTATGGCTCGGTTCAGGTGACAGATTTGATGCGCATAGAAAAGTACAGCCATGTCATGCATCTGGTCAGCAGCGTGGAAGGTCAGCTGCGCGGGAGTCTCGACTGCTACCATGCGCTGGAATCCTGCCTGCCGGCGGGCACGGTATCCGGGGCTCCCAAAGTGCGCGCCATGGAAATCATCGAGGACTTCGAGCCCTGCCGCCGGGGAGTTTATGGGGGCGCCGTGGGGTATGTCGATTTCTCCGGCAACCTCGACACGTGTATCGCGCTGCGCACGCTCGTCATCAAGGACGGTATGGCCTATATACAGGCAGGCGGGGGAATCGTGGCGGACTCCGAACCCAGGCGTGAGTACGAAGAGTCCATCAACAAGGCCAGCGCGCTGATCCGGGCCGTCAAATTCGCCCACGAAGGCCTGAAATGAATATCGAATTTCGAATGACGAATTACGAATTAAATGACAAAAGGGCCGGCCTCCATTTATTCAATAAGCTCCCGGACAATCCAATGGCAACTCCAATAGAGAATGGTGCTCCTATTCGTCATTCGTAATTCGTAATTCGTAATTCCGTTGGGGGGTGGCATGATTCTTGTTATTGATAATTATGATTCCTTTACCTTCAATCTCGTGCAGTATTTGGGTGAAATGGGGCAGGAACTGAAGGTTTTTCGCAATGATGCCATCAGTCTGTCTGAGATTGAAAGCCTGACGCCGGCAAATATTGTTCTTTCCCCCGGCCCCGGCCGCCCCGAAAATTCAGGCATCATCATCCCGCTGATCCGCGAATTTGCCGGGAAAATCCCGATTCTGGGGGTCTGCCTCGGCCATCAGGCCATTGGCGCCGCTTTTGGCGGCGACGTCGTTCAGGCGCCGCAAATCATGCATGGAAAAACCAGCGACATTTTTCATGATGGACGGACAATTTTTTCAGATTTGCCGAATCCATTCCGTGCGACGCGCTATCATTCATTAGTGGTTGCTCCTGAGACCCTTCCCGCCTGCCTGGAAGTATCGGCAAAAACCGGGGACGGCGTCATCATGGGACTGCGCCATCGCGAGATGACGGTCGAAGGAGTGCAGTTTCATCCGGAATCCATTTTGACGGAAACAGGGAAGAAGGTGCTTTCAAACTTCCTGAACCTTCAGAGGGGAGCGTGAAACATGAACACGAACAAACTGCAAACGTCATTGGATTACAGGCTGCCTGATCCGCTCAGGGACACTATCCTGGAAAAGATCATGCATGATAAAGTGCGTGAACTCATAGCTGCCCGTCAGAAGCTGCCCGCCGTGTCCATCGAAAGCGTTTTGGACCGCGCCCCTGCGATACGGTCCTTCAGGAAGGCGCTGGCGAGGCACAGGCCGGCCATAATTGCGGAGATCAAGCGGGCGTCGCCGTCGGCCGGTTTGATCCGCAAGGATTTTGATCCGGAATCGATCGCTCGCGAATACCAGGATGCCGGCGCAGCCGCCGTTTCCGTGGTTACCGAAGTAAGGCACTTCCAGGGCGGACTCGAGATCCTTGCCCGTTTGCGCTGGAGCACAAGAATCCCGCTGTTGCGCAAGGACTTCATCATAGATTCCTACCAGATCCTGGAAGCCCGCCACGCGGGGGCGGATGCTGTACTGCTGATCGCCGCACTGCTGGATGCTTCAGGGCTGCGCAACCTCCGCGAGGACGCAGAACGCTACGGCATGGAGGCGCTTGTCGAGGTCCACAACCGGGAGGAGCTCCAGCGGGCGCTCGATACGGGTGCCACACTGATTGGCGTCAATAACCGCGACCTGCGGACGTTCGAGGTCCGCCTGGATGTATCCCTGGATCTGGCTCGAAATATGCCCGGGGAGGTGACGGCCGTCGCCGAGAGCGGCATCCGCAGCGCGGAGGATATACGCAAGCTTTCCGATGCCGGCTACATCGGATTCCTTGTGGGAGAACAGCTCATACGGGCTTCGTCCCCGGGCGAAGCTTTGCTCCGGTTACGAGGGAAGGCTGCTTGATTACATTGGTAAACTTCCGGCTCTGCCGGGGGACTTAAAAAGTTTGACAGCTCCGTATTTTAAAACGCTGAGAAACGCTGATAAAGGCGCTGACAAACGCCGATTTGTTCGGCGAGGGTCGGCGAGCAAAAGCCGATGAGGCGCTTCCGATGGAATTTTCTGGGGCGGCACTGTGGCAAGCGCCGTGCGGCAAGGAGATTTAGGGTATGAGAAACCGGGCGCTTGCCACAGTGCCGCCCCAGAAAACTGTCCGGCGCGGAGCGCTGGCCCCTGCGGGGATCGGAAGCGCCTCATCGGCTTTTGCCCGCGTAAGTCAGCGTTCAAGACCGGCGTAACTTCTCCAACCGCTTTGAGCGGTTCAAATCTTACAGGCCTCCGGCTTTGCCGGAGGTACCTGACTTTGGATTCGGAGTTCCGGATGAAGGTCAAAATTTGCGGGATCACCTGCTATGAAGATGCCGCGATGGCTCTCGACCTGGGCGCGGATGCGTTGGGATTCAATTTCCACCCATCCAGCCCCAGGTATATCGATCCGGCGGCCGCGCGCTCCGTTATCCGTCGACTGCCCCCCTTCGCAACGGCGGTGGGCCTATTTGTAAATGTTCCGGAGCCGGGTGGAGTTGCGGAGACGGCCTGTCTGGCCGGCGTGCAGGTGATTCAGCTGCATGGCGATGAATCCCCGGGCTATTGCCGGAAGCTGGCAGACTGGCCCCTGATCAAAGCCCTTCGCATCGGGCCCGATCCCCTCCGGGAGAATCCGGACGAATTTCAGGTGCAGGCTTTCCTGCTGGATGTCAGGGACGACGCCCTGTTTGGCGGCACAGGGCGATCCTTTGACTGGGGCCTTGCCCGGAATATCAAAAGAACCCGCCCCGTTATCCTTGCAGGAGGGCTTCGGCCCGACAATGTGAGGGAGGCGATACGCGCGGTATCGCCTTACGCGGTGGATGTGTGCAGCGGAGTCGAGATCGTTCCGGGGAAAAAGGACGCCGGAAAGTTGATGGAATTCATGAACGAGGTGAGAAATGCCGAAAACCCCCTTAACCGGCCCTGACGAGCGCGGGCGCTACGGTTCCTATGGCGGCAGATTTGTGCCCGAGACGCTGATGGGCCCGCTGGAAGAGCTGGAAGAAGCTTATCGGCAGGCGATTCAGGATCCTGCCTTCCAGGCGGAACTGGAAGATCTTTTCAGAACATACGCCGGCCGCCCGACGCCGCTTACGCTTGCCCGGCGCCTTTCCGCGCACATCGGCAAAGGACGTATCTACCTCAAACGTGAAGACCTGACCCATACCGGCGCGCATAAAATCAACAACGCTCTGGGGCAGATCCTGCTGGCGAGACGCATGGGCAAAACACGGATCATTGCCGAAACCGGCGCGGGACAGCACGGAGTGGCGACCGCGACCGTTGCAGCCCTGTTCGGCATGGAGTGCGACATCTACATGGGCACGGAAGATATGCGCCGCCAGTCGCTGAACGTCTTCCGCATGCGCCTGCTGGGAGCAAAGGTGATTCCCGTGGACTCCGGCAGCCGCACCCTGAAGGATGCCATCAACGAAGCGATGCGCGACTGGGTAACCAACGTATCCAGCACTCATTATCTGTTGGGATCCGTGCTGGGCGCTCATCCCTACCCCTGGATCGTTCGCGATTTCCAGGCCGTGATCGGCCGGGAAGCGCGCGCCCAAATTCTGGAAGCCGAAGGAAGGCTTCCGGATCTGCTCCTGGCCTGCGTCGGCGGGGGAAGCAACGCGATTGGCCTTTTTTATGATTTCCTCGGTGAACCCGGGATCCGCATGGTTGGAGTTGAGGCCGGCGGCAGGGGCACGGCCCTTGGGCAGCACGCGGCCCGTTTCAGCGGCGGCAGGAAAGGCGTCCTGCAGGGGACTCTGAGCTATGTCTTGCAGGATGAAAACGGCCAGATTGCGGGCACCCATTCCATTTCGGCAGGCCTCGACTATCCTGCTGTCGGCCCCGAGCACTCCTATCTGCATGACAGCGGGCGCGTGCAATATACCTCGATTGGGGATGACAGCGCGCTTGATGCGTTTCAGCTCCTGAGCCGCCTGGAGGGAATAATCCCGGCCCTGGAAAGCGCGCACGCGATCGCGGAGCTGCTCCGCCTGGCCCCCGAATTGGACAAAGACACCGTTGTGATCGTGAACCTGTCCGGCCGAGGAGACAAGGACGCAAACCAGGTCGCCGAAATTCTTCAAAAGGACCAATTATTCTAATTTCAAATTTCGAATCCCGCATTTCGAATCGACAGGAGCCATCATGACCCGGAGGATAGGTGAAAAGTTCCAGGATGCTCAAGGCGCGCGGGGAAAAGGCCTTCATCCCTTTTATTGTGGCGGGGGATCCCGACCTTGAGACAACGGTGCGGCTTGTGCCGGAACTCGAGCGCGCAGGATCTCACGTGATCGAACTGGGCATACCTTTTTCCGATCCGGTCGCTGACGGGCCGACCATCCAGCGCGCCGTTGCCCGAGCCCTGCGTCATCGATATGGTTTTCCGGATTACCTCGGAGCCGTCAGGAAAATCAGGGAGCAGACGGACGTGCCGATGCTCCTTTTCAGCTATTTCAACCCGATCTTCCGGTACGGACTTGAAGACCTGGCGCGCGACGCCCGGGCTTCGGGAATCGACGGGGTGCTGGTGACGGACATGACTCCCGAGGAGAGCGATGAGTATCGCGAGTGCATGGAAAAGCATGATTTGGATTGCGTATTCCTGGCAGCGCCGACCAGCGGCGCGAAGCGTATCGCCAGGATCGCGCAATGCTCGCGCGGCTTCGTTTATGTGGTTTCCCGCACGGGAATCACCGGAGCCCGGCAGGAATTGTCTGCCTCCATACTTCCGACCGTTGAACGTGTACGGCAGCACACACAGCTTCCGGTCGCCGTCGGATTCGGCATATCCAGCCCGGAGCAGGTGCGGTCGGTCTGGGAAATCTCCGATGGAGCTGTTGTGGGCAGCGCCATTGTTGCGGAAATGGAAAAGATCAAAGATCCGCGCAGCATCCCATCCGGGACAGCGGAATTCTGCCGCCGGCTCCTGGGGAACTAAGTGCCCCTGCCCGCGCCTCAACCCTTTCGGGGCAGTGGTTTTGAAGCCACAACCAGGCATTCGCTCACCGTACGGCTCTGGAGATCATCTCTGTCCGCCTGGGGCCTTGCAGGGTGAAAGCTGTGAGAGCTGCGGGCGATCGGTAGACGCCATATTTGCAGGTGAAGTCGCTCATGGCCTTATGATTCCATTGGTAAACCCCCGGCTCTGCCGGGGGACTCAAAGAGTTTGACAGCTCCTTATTTTGAAACGCTGAGAAACGCTGATAAAAGCGCTGACAAACGCCGATTTGTTCGGCGAGGGGCGGGGATCGGAAGCGCCTCATCGGCTTTTGCCCGCGTAAGTCAGCGTTCAAGACCGGCGTAACTCCTCCAACCGCTTTGAGCGGTTCAAATCATTCAAGCCTCCGGCTTTGCCGGTACCTGTCTCTCAGCCCTGGCGTCGTCCATCGGACATCTGACCGACATGATGAAACCGCCGTCTTTGGCGCACACATCAATAATTTTTATGCAAGGTCTTTCACCTCCCGTGGGCTTTCCGCTTTCCTCGGGCATCCGGCATGGCGCCGCTGATGCCGCTGGGGGTTTTGGTTCCCATTTCGGGTCAAATGGGATATAAGATAGTACCTTCCTGCTGTAAACAGTCCGGTATGTGTTCATCTCCAAAGTAAAGGAGAATTTCATTGTTTGATATAGATTTCCAGCCTGTCGGACGTCGTGGCGAATGCTCCGGAGATCAATCGCTGCTGGAATGCGCCCGCGAGCTCAATGTGGACCTTGTAAGCATTTGCGGTGGGGCGGGCACATGCGGCCACTGCAAAGTGCAGGTTGTATCCGGAGAGGTCTCGGAACGGACTTCGGAAGACGCATCCATCTTCACGGAGAGCGAACGGTCGCAGAACTTCCGCCTGGCCTGCCGGACCTATCCCCGGAGCGATGTGACGGTGCACGTTCTGCCGGAATCCCTGACGGCTCCGCAACGCACCCAGGTTGAGGGCCTGGAACTTGCCGTCAAACCGGAACCTCCCGTGCGAACGCTGAATGTGCAGCCGGCGGTCCCCTCTCTCGGAGTTCCGGAGTCGGATGATCAGAACCTCTGGGCCGCGCTGGCACAGCGGCATGGAGTGCCATCCGGGCTGATCGATTTGCGAGTCCAGCAAACTCTATCAACGCGGCTGCGCGAGACGGATTGGAACGCGTGTGTGGCTCTGCGCGGCAACGAAATCGTCGCGTTGGGTGCGTCATCCACGCGATGGCTTGGCCTGGCCGTGGATATCGGCACCACAAAGATTGCCGCGTACCTTGTGGATATGGAGAGCGGAAAAACCCTCGGGTCCAGAGGATTGATGAATCCGCAAATTTCTTATGGGGAGGATGTGGTCGCGCGCATCTATGCCGCCAGCAAAGCTCCCTCGAATGCGGCCAAGCTTCAGGCCCTGCTGGTGGATGCTCTGAATCAGACCTCCTCCGGCCTGTGCGCCGAAATCGGAGCCAGCCCGTCGGATATCGTTGAAGCGGTTGTCGTCGGCAATACTGCCATCCATCACCTGTTTTTGGGATTGCCGGTGCTTCAGCTGGGGATGTCCCCTTATGTGCCGGCAGTTCGATCGGCGGTGGATATCAAGGCCCGGGATATCGGACTGCGCATCGCTCCGGGCGGCTATGTGCACCTGTTGCCGAATATCGCGGGATATGTCGGAGCGGACCATGTGGCCATGCTTCTGGCGGCGCAGATAGCCGATTTTCAAACCACGGTGCTTGCCATCGACATCGGCACCAATACCGAAATATGCCTGAACCACAACGGCAGGATGACCAGCGTTTCCTGCGCTTCCGGCCCGGCCTTCGAGGGCGCCCACATCAAGTATGGGATGCGCGCCGCGCCCGGCTCCATCGAGCATGTGCGCCTGTCGGGTGACAGGCTGGACGTCCAGACCATCGGCGGCGAACCGGCGGTCGGCATCTGCGGATCCGGCTTGCTGGACGTCGTGGCGCAGCTCCGGCTGAACCATATCCTGGACGTCACGGGTCGGATGGCTCCGCACCCGAGGGTACGCAATCCAGACGGGCAGATGGAGTTCGTGCTCGTGGAACGCCCGGGGAAGGATGCGATTACGGTTTCCCAAAAGGATGTGCGGGAGCTTCAGCTGGCGAAAGCCGCCATACGCCTGGGCATAAGGACGCTGGCGGAAGCAGCAGGCCTGACTGAAGGTCAGATCGACACCGTCATTATCGCCGGTGCCTTCGGAACGTTTATCGACGTGGAGAGCGCCACAACGATCGGCATGCTTCCTCCGCTGCCGCTGGAGCGTTTCAAACAGGTCGGCAATGCGGCAGGGACGGGAGCGCGTCTGGCGCTCATTTCCGACAGCCAGCGTGCGCTTGCCCGGCAGATTGCCTCGCGCGTAGGATATATCGAGCTGGCATCCATACCGGATTTCAGCCGAAAATATGCGGAGGCGAGCCCGATGTCGGGCTGAGATTTGAGTCAGGTACCTCCGGCAAAGCCGGAGGCTTGAAAGATTTAAACCGCTCAAAGCGGTTGGAGGAGTTACGCCGGTCTTGAACGCTGACTTACGCGGGCAAAAGCCGATGAGGCGCTTCCGATCCCCGCAGGGGCCAGCGCTCCGCGCTGGACAGTTTTCTGCGGCGGCACTGTGGCAAGCGCCGTGCGGCAAGGAGATGAAGGGTATGAGAAACCGGGCGTTTGCCACAGTGCCGCCGCAGAAAACTCCATCGGAAGCGCCTCATCGGCTTTTGCTCGCCGACCCTCGCCGAACAAATCGGCGTTTGTTAGCGCTTTTATCAGCGTTTCTCAGCGTTTCAAAATACGGAGCTGTCAAACTCTTTGAGTCCCCCGGCAGAGCCGGAGGTTTACCAATGTAATTAATCCGGGAATTTCAGTTGTTTTCGGATTTGAGATCCTTTTGTATCCGGGATTTCGCAACGGAGGGCTTTGAAGGCACAGGAACGCAACAATTTCGAATCCCGGCTGGCTGTTCTGCTGTACAATTTCAATCCGCCGTCTGAAACGGAAGCCGTCATCATACAGGAAGGCGGATCTGCTTTTTTTGCCAGTGCCAATCGGACTGGTTACGAGTGAAAGGGGGCAAGGATGATTGAAAAGGAGAAGCTGGTAAACATTTTGGGGGCCGGTAACGTGAGTTACGACCAGGCCACGCTGGACGCATATTCCAGAGACATAAGCTTCATCACCGCTATGAAACCGTCGTGTGTGGTCAAGGCGGCCAACGCCGATCAAATACAGAATATCATGAAGCTGGCCAATGAAACTCGGACGCCGCTGGTGCCAGTGAGTTCAGGCCCGCCCCATTTCCGGGGCGATACCGTTCCGGGCACCGGAGGGGCTGTTGTCGTGGATCTCAGCGGTATGAAAAAGATCATCCTGGTCGACAGGCCGCGCCGGGTTGCCATGGTAGAACCGGGCGTCACTTTCGGTGAACTGATACCGGCGGCGGAGAAGGAAGGTCTAAGGCTCAACATGCCGCTGCTTCCGCGACAATCCAAGTCTGTCGTGGGCAGCATACTCGAAAGGGAACCCGTGATCATGCCCAAGTATCAATGGGATATCTCGGACCCCCTGGCCTGCACCGGGATTTTCTTCGGATCCGGGGAGGAGTTCAGAACCGGCCAGGCCGCAGGGCCGGGAACCATTGAAGAGCAGTGGGCAGTCGGCGGCCTGCAAAAAGCGCCCTATGGGCCCGGCACGGCATCCTGGCACAGGCTGATCCAGGGGGCTCAGGGGACAATGGGCCTGGTCACGTGGGCATCCATGAGATGCGAACTGCTGCCCAGTCTCGAGGAGCCTTTTGTGGTTGGTTCCGCCAAAATCGGCACGCTGCTTGATCTCACCTCCTGGCTGATCCGGCTCAGAATGGTCAACGAATGTTTCATACTCAACAACACCAACCTGGCGGCCATTTTTGCGGAAAAATGGCCCGCGGATTATCAGGCGCTCAAGGATGCTCTGCCGGAATGGATTCTCTTCTACACGGTGGCTGGCTACGAGTTTAAGCCCGAGGAAAGGGTTAACGCATACCTGAAGGACATTACGGATTTGACCCAGCGCCTGGGGATAGAACCGGCTAAAGCTGTCGGCGGGCTTTCCGCGAACGAGATCCTGAAGGTGGTGCGGAAACCTTCCCGGGAGCCCTATTGGAAGCTTCGCGGCAAAGGAGCCTGCCAGGATGTATTCTTCCTGACCATCAACGACAAGGTGCAAAGTCAAATCGAGACCATGGATGAGCTGGCCGACAAGTCGGGTTATGCCATTTCCGATATGGGAGCTTACATACAGCCGATCGTGCAGGGCACAAGCTGCCACTGCGAGTTCAATCTTTTTTACGATCTCCGCAACTCGAGAGAGGTCGAGCGAGTGCAGGAGCTGACAATTTCGGCGACCCGAAGCTTGATGGCCCGGGGTGCCTTCTTTTCACGGCCGTATGGCGAAACTGCGGGAATGATTCTGAACAGAGACGCGGCCAGCGTCGCCGTTCTGGGCAAGTTTAAGAAGATTTTCGATCCCAACAACATTATGAATCCGGGGAAAGTCTGCTTTTAGCAGAGCTGGACTCTTTACCCAATGATCCTAGGAGGTTCCGAATATGGGACTTGAACAGTATAAAGGCGATATGGAGATGTGCTGCCGGTGTTCAGCCTGCAAATTCATACCCTTGCAAAAGGTGGCCGGATTTCAGTTTGCCAATGTGTGCCCCAGCATATCGAGATTCAATTTCCACAGCTATTCAGGCGGCGGCCGCGTAAATATCGGGGCGGCAATGCTGAAGGACGGATTCAAATACAGCGACAAGCTTCTCCACATAGTGTACAACTGCCAGGTATGCGGCGCCTGCGGTGTTTCCTGCAACTATGCCATGGACATGGAAGTCACCGAGCCCATCCAGCAGTTCCGGATCAAGTGTGTCGAGGATGGCAAAACGAGTCCTGCGCTCGACAAGGTGATCGCCGGCCTCCGGCAGCAGGGCTCCATGGTCCCGGTGGCGGGCAAAAGGGGCGACTGGGCTTCCGGCCTGAACCTGAAGAACGCTGCCAAGGAAAAAGTGGATGTTCTCTATCACGTCGGCTGCCTCACCAGCTACGATAAGAATATGCAGAAGCTGGCCAGGGCCACCGCTAAGATCCTGCAGAAGGCGGGCGTCAATTTCGGTATCGCGGGCGACGCCGAGACATGCTGCGGCGGACGGGCCTATCAGATGGGGTACAAAGAAGATTTCCTGAATCAGGCCAAAAAGAATATGGCCATGATCAAGGAAGCAGGCGTTAAGACCGTCGTGACGGCCTGTGCCGACGGGTACCAGGCTTTCAAAGTGCTTTATGACCAGTACGGCCTGAAGGGCAACCTCGAGGTGCTCCATATTTCCGAATGCATCGACAGCCTGGTTCAGAGCGGCAAACTGAAGCTGTCCCGGAAGGTCGACCTCGCGGTTACGTATCACGACCCGTGCCGGCTCGGCAGGCTGGGTGAACCGTGGATACACTGGGAAGGCAAGAAGAAGCCGGGGGACCGGTTTGTTTTCGATCCGCCCAAAATTTACCGGCGGGGCAGCCATGGAGTTTATGAGCCGCCCAGGAGTATCCTCAAGCGCATTCCGGGATTGAAATTTGGCGAAATGACCAGGGTCAAGGAATACTCGTGGTGTTGCGGCGCCGGCGGCGGTGTCCGCGACTCAAATCCTGAATTCGCCGGGTGGACCGCGCAGGAGAGATTGGAGGAAGCCCGATCCACAGGGGCCGAGGCGATTGTTACCGCCTGTCCCTGGTGCGAGCGGACTTTCAACGAAGCGGTCCAGGGGAGCGGAAGCAACCTGAAGGTCTACGATATCGTCGAACTCGTCGAACAGGCAATTCAATAAGGGGGTGACCAATCATGGCTTTGAGCAAGGAAATCTATGCGGCTTTCCAGGATGTAGTGGGAGAGGAAAATATCTGCGATGATCCGGTCATCATGCCTTCGTATCACTCGACCGAGCACGCAGCGGTAATCCTGCCGGGAAACACAGCCGAGGTCCAGGCAATCGTCAGGCTGTGCAACAAGTACAAGCTGAAAATGCGGGCTGTATGCACCGGCTGGACGGGCATGTTTCCTCCCGGTATCGTCTATCTCGATCTTAGGAGGATGAACCGCATTATCGAGATCAACGAGAAGAACATGTATGCCGTGGTGGAGCCTTATGTCATCACCGCGCAGCTTCAGGCTGAGCTGATGAAGCGAGGGCTGCACATGAATGTCAAAGGGGCCGGGGCCAACTGCGCGGCTATGCTCAGGGGACACGGGCATCTGGATCAAACCACAAGCGGCGATGACCGCAACCACCTGGCGATCGAGTGGGTCACTCCGGAGGGGAACATTGTCAAATCCGGCTCGCTGGGATCCTCCGATGAGTGGTTCTGCGGCGACGGACCGGGTCCATCCTTGAGGGCCATCCTGACCAGTGCCGTGCCCCCGGGAGTGACGCCCGGCGTGTTCACCAAGGCAGCGCTGAAGATCTATCACTGGCCGGGCCCCAAGCAGTTTCCCGTGCAAGGGGTATCGCCGGATTATTCCCTGAGCGAAATACCGAAGAACATGATGGCGAGGTATTACAGCTTCCCGTCGGTGGAAAAGATGTGGCAGGCTGAAATAAGGCTCGGTGAAAACGAGATAGCCTTCGAACTGATGGGCTTTAACGTGGCCATGGTGGCCGCCAATATCGCCAAAAACAATGAGGAAGAGGAGGCCCTCTTCAAGAAATTGAGCCAGGAGGTGCAGGGGCCTGGTTTCTTCGTGATATTGGCCGGCAACTCGGCCGCCGACTTCGAATATAAGAAAATGGCGCTCGAGCAGATCGTCAAGGATGCCGGCGGGAAGTCTCTGAAATCGATAGAGGATCCCAGGACCGAGGGAATCATCATGTGCCAGTGCGTGAGGATTTCCGCCTCGATCCGCGAGACCTTCCGGCCCGGAGGAGCCTTCAGCTCTATTCCCGTCATGGGACAGCGGGATTTGACCATCCGGTGGGCCGTGGGAGCCGGCAAAGCGAAGATGCCTCTGATAGAAAAAGGCCTGATCGTGGACGATGGCGGAGGCTTTTTCGGATGGGGCGTCGAGCAGGGGCATCTGGGAAAAACGGAGATTTTCTGCAAATTCGATCCCCAGAACCTGGAGGCGAAAGCCGCCGTGGAGGCCTGGAGCAAAGAGCAGAGCGCGAGGGCCTTTAATGAGCGCTACTTCGCGGTGTTGATGGGGCCGGTGGATCAAATGGGGCCGGGTTTATCCAACTTCCATCTGTGGTGGAAGAAGATCCAGCAGGCTATCGATCCGAACGGTGTATCTCCCGAGGCTGGGGCGCTGGTCTAGTTCCGGCGGATGTATCCTGTGAAAACACAGCCACGGATTTCATGGACATTAAATCCATGAAATCCGTGGCATTTTTTTTGAATCGGGGGCATGGAATGCGAAGACTCAGAATGACGATCGGTGATTTGATCGTCCATGCGGAGTTGTACGGCACGCCGACCGCCGATGCAGTTTGGTCTGCGCTGCCGTTGGACTCTCGCGCGGAGACTTGGGGCGAGGAAGTCTATTTTTCAACCCCGGTGACCGCGAAGCTCGAGCCGGACGCCCGGGACGTGGTGGAGCCCGGCGAACTGGCTTTCTGGGTGGCAGGGAACTCCATCGCGATCGGTTTCGGGCCGACGCCGGTTTCCCGAGGCACTGAGATCCGCCTGGTCGAGCCGACAAATATCTGGGGCTGGGCGCTGGACGATGTGACACAACTCCGCCGCGTCCATGCCGGCGCGCGCATTCGCGTGGAAGCCTTGCCTGACTGAGCCGTCAAGTGGATATTGGGAGTTTTCGCCCCGGGCCTCGATGCGCGACAAAGGGGCCATTATTGTCGGGATGGATCCCCTGCAGGGGTATCCCCTTAAGAGCTAATTACATTGGTAAATCCCCGGCTCTGCCGGGGGACTCAAAGAGTTTGACAGCTCCGTATTTTGAAACGCTGAGAAACGCTGATAAAAGCGCTGACAAACGCCGATTTGTTCGGCTTTTGCCCGCGTAAGTCAGCGTTCAAGACCGGCGTAACTCCTCCAACCGTTTTGAGCGGTTCAAATCTTTCAAGCCTCCGGCAAAGCCGGAGGTGCCTGACTCCTAATCCACATACGAGGGGCATCGTACAATTAGATCATTCTTTGAATTTCGCAGTTTTTGGATCGTGAAGCCTCCAATGCGCGATTCGGATTCGGTTCATTTTCCCGTCCGCCATTTCGTACAGGACCCAGTTGGTCGAAATAACCGGTTGCCCCTTTTTCCACTGTATCCGTCCGACAACCGGTTCCGTATCCTTGAAAGGATGGAATTCGGTATAAAGCTCGGCGAACACCCGGTCTTCGCTTGACATAAAATCGCGCAATTCCAGGACTTCTTTAACAACGGAAGAAAGCTGTTTATAGCTTTCGATAAATTCCTGGGGGCCATGGAGCGTCCGGGCCGGCACTGTGGGGCCTATAGCGTTGTCGTAGTACTCCACCGTGATCGTTGGGGTGAAGTAACTGGCAACGGCACCGAAATCCTTTCTGTTAAAGCAGGCAATATATTCCAGAAATTGTTCTCTAGTCATTGCTCCCCTAATTGGCTTCCTACCTGATACCGATTGATTTTCATTCGTACTCATATCTGCTTCTCCTGGGCAATGTTTTGTCCTGTCAGCCTGTATTTTACTTTATGCTTTTCGTGATAGACCCGGCTCCATTATTCCTGCATGCTTCAATTATCAGGCATCAAGTGAGACTGCGCAGCCTAAATAATTACGCCTGCACGGATCCTCGCTGCTTCCAGGGACGCTGGATCATGCTGCATATTGACAATGATCAGCTTCATCCTTTTGGGCAATTTCTGTGGAACTTCACTTAAGCCGGGATTTACTACTATGTAATCATAGTGTGAACGATGGATCAATTTCGCCAGGCTTAATCCGTTACTTGTGGAGATCGAGACGGGAGATATACGGATCCCTGGGGCTACAATCCATTTCTGAAGCTGCGCAATAATGAAAGAAGCATGAGCCCAGAATTCCGGGGGGAGAATTCGCAATATTGATGAGTTGGGCCTGATTTGGGCAAGCTCGCGGATTGTATGCTCTGTGTAATGCATCTCAATGGGAATAATATCTATTTTTCTGCTGGGAAGCTGTGACCGGATCTGATCACGCATGATATGGTTCGCCAGAACTTTTTTCAGCTTGGAGCCTTTCCCAAGGACATCCCTCAATTCCGGAGCTGTCAACCCGATTACGGGAACCTGCCAGACCTGGGAGATTTCCGCCGCTCTTTCAACCGCGATTTCTTTTTTCAGGTCGACATAGGCGATGAAGGGCGTGTGACTCTCTTCTTCCTGGGCGTACTGGGCTAAATATCTGGCAAATGCAGTCGGGGAAACACCCAACCGGCACGCGTGAGAAAAGACATACTTGCTTAGTTGGCGGCATTTCTCATTCTTCACATGAGGAGAAACTGCGGCGGTGGAAACGATCACCCCCTTCCCGTGCGTCAGAATTAGCAGGCCAGACTGCCGCAGGTTAACGTAGGCTCTATGTATTTGACTGCGCTTGATTCCGGTTTGCTTCTCCACGTCGCGGATCGAGGGTAGGGTATCGCCGCTTTTAATCACTCCCATTGCAACAGCAAGCTTGATTTGTTCCTGAAGCTGTTTTACGACGGATACGGGACTGTTCGGCGCGATAAAAAACTCCATGGCATTTTCTCCTATCCGACAATCCAGCAGCCTGAATTCCCATCGTGCATCCAATCAGCTCATGTCTGGTTAATTACATCGGTAAACCCTCGGCTCTGCCGGGGGACTCAAAGAGTTTGACAATTCCGTATTTTGAAACGCTGAGAAACGCTGATAAAAGCGCTGACAAACGCCGATTGGTTCGGCGAGGGTCGGCTTTTGCCCGCGTAAGTCAGCGTTCAAGATCGGCGTAACTAGTCCAACCGCCTTGAGCGGTACAAATCTTTCAAGCCTCCGGCTTTGCCGGAGGTGCCTGACTTGCAGGCTCCCCGAACGAACCCAAAATCTCCATTGCTCCACCCTGCAATACGAGGAGAGCTTTACCGGAGCCCGGAATTAACGATATGCAATATCCTTGTGCCTTTCAAGACAGACAGACGGTTGGCACCCAATCCTGCAATGCCGCTTTACTTTGGCTGTGTTTCAGAAACTTTCAACGTGTACTTGGGGGTCGCCCCGACTGTAAATGTGAGCACTGGGCTGTCTATTCTGTTAAATTGCATCGGGCAGTGCGCAACATTTGGCGGAATATATATGAGGCAGCTTCTGGATATAAGATTCTTTACGCCGCCGACGTGCAACTCAATTTCGCTGCCCAGATTATAGGGGTCCTGCTGCCCTCCGGTGCCGATAAAACCAAATATCTCGGCCCATTCATGGCGATGTTCGGGATGGTTGGGACCTTTCTCGGTTCCTTTCCACAGCCATACAAAGTCAAGATAAGGAGCGCCCTCCACATTGTCTGCATCCAACAAGCGGATTGCCTCGATTGTAGAGCTTCTCTTTTTCTTTGCCTCGGCTGATCTTTTCTGAGCTTCCGGAGAAATCTTTTTATAGTCGACATCATAGGAGATATATTTGGCGTAGTTTCGTTCGGCCGCTTTGGCTTCGCTAAATTCGGTCATTATGGGCTTGTACGAAACTGAAGACCCAGGAGCTCCTGAAAAGAAAAGAATGGGGGCGTCGATTCGGACAAATCTAATGGGGCAGTGGTTCATTCTCTTGGGTATATATATTAGGCAGTCCTTGGTTATCGAGTATTTTTCGCCGCCCAGCCAAACTTCCATCTCCCCGCCAAGGTCGTGAGGATCCTTCTGCCCTCCCTTGGTGCCGATAAACCCGATAAATTCGTCAAATTCGTGGTAATGCTGCTTTTCATTGTAACCTTTTGCGTTTCCCTTCCAGAGCCAAACGAAATCCATGTAAGGAGCGTTTTCTATCCTGGATGGATTCATATTCAGCAGGCGCGTGGATTCTACGGTGGTCTGTTGTTTCAGCCGATCCGCCTTCCTTTGCGCTTCCTGTTCCGGAGTCAGCTTCGGCATCTGGTAGTCCCATATGAAATTTTTTGCATATGGACCCTGTGCCTGTCCAGTTGCCTGCTTTGAAATTACTGCCACGCCGGCGGACGCCAGAAGTAAAACCAAAATCACAAATGCTGCTTTTCGATATTTTCGTTGCATGTCAGGTTCCTCCCTGCAGAAAGGGTTCATTCTTCGGCGCGGGGCACGGATTCTTTTGCGCATCATAAAGCTGCGTTGATCCTGTACGCGCTTTTCACGCTGTCATTCGCTGCAGTAACAGCCAGTTCGAATAGGGCCTATAGACTCTCTGCGGTTTTTCCATCCGATTTTGTTTCATGAAGCGAGAGGTCTGTCTGGCTGCTCCAACCGAATCGATTTGTTGTGCGGGCCGGCAGCGTGCCGGCCCGCACATGCTTCCATGCCTTTTCAATTCATCCGCGCTTAGCTTCAAAATGAGATTCGAGCGACTATCAGGCCCGAACGCGGCGGTACGGCAACTGTTCCCGTATTGATAAATCCAAAGCCGGATATGGTTTTGCCTGTCGTTGGACTGACCGTCTGCGTGGCTTTGGCATTGGTTGATGTCGGGTTGGCCGGGAAGGGCCGATTGAAGATGTTCTGGAAATCTGCGCGGATGCTCAGATTGACCCCTTCTTTGAGCCTGAAAATCCGTCCCAGGCTTACGGCTTCGGAAGGGCGGCGCTGATACCGATAATCGGAGTAATAGGCAGCCCCATAGCTGAAATGGCCGGCCGGCGGATCCACCCAGGCTTTCGGATTCAGCACGAAATCATAGCTCGGGTCGTAATCTGAATTCAGATTTTTGGTAAAAAGCGATTCTCCTTCGACGCGCTCTGCAAAGGTGCTTCTGAAGAGCAGTGAACTGAGCTGGTTCTGTGCAATGGGAGCCTTTATCGGCATCCCACTCGCATACTGTAGAACGGTACCGATGGTCCAGTCTCGAAGTGCCCAGGATAGGGGTTTATAGATATTCATTCGAGGGACTGTATAATTCAGCGCCGTCACAAACACAAATGGCCGTGAAAATCCCGAGATGTACTTGTTGGTTTTCCGGTCGAATACGTCATTGACAGCCGCCGCCATGCCGCCGGTTGATTGTTCCGCGCCCATGGTCAGTTCCTTCTGCCATGAGAAGGTGGTGGTGAAATCAAGCCCATGCGAGAAGCGCTTGGTGGCCTTTATCTGAAAAGCGTCGTACCAAGTTTTGCCGAGGGGGGCCCAAAAATAATTAATCTTGCCGAATTGTGGGTATGGCCTCAAGGACTGGGCGACAGTTACTGTCGCCGGATAGGTCGGGTAGGGGAGGGTGTTGAATCCACGATCTGCGGCAAGCTGCGAATTTAGCTGAGAGGTCAGCAGTTTACGATCATCGGCATTGTCTATATCGAGCCCGAATTCAGCGGTCCGTTCGGCTGTCAATGCATTGACATCAATGAGCGCATTCGCTTCCCACCATGCTCCGCGATTGCCTACGTAGGCAAGTTCAACCACCAGGTCTCTGGTTATCTCGTGCTGGACGCTGATGCTCCATTGAAACATCCTTCCCGGCCGTCCGGCATTGTGATCAAAATTGACCGATGGGGTGCTTATCGTGCCGGTCCGCGGATACAGCCCGGGATCCAGGCTGGGCCACGGAGCGGGAGTTGGCAGACCCTCGCTCAATACCATTGCCGGGTCTCCGTATGAGGTTGAGGTGAACGGGTTGTTGGACCCTACGCCTGACGACGACACTGCATTTTCAGGCGATGTCTGGCCGTACATGATGCCCCATCCAATCCTTAGTACGGTTTGAGGCTTGATCTGATAGGCCAAGCCCAGGCGAGGGCCGAACGAGTAAGGATAAACTTCCGCAAAATCACAGTTGCAGAGACCTGGCCCTTCGCCTTCAAAAATCACGGCACCCGGCAGGTTTCCAGCAGATGGATTCGGTGTTTCGGGCGAGAAATTGGAGAAGCGGCCGTATTGTTCCTGCAGATATCCCTGGTAATCCCACCGAAGCCCATAGTCGAGAGTGAGTTTGCGGCTGATCTTCCAGCTGTCCTGGGCATAGAGAGCCCATGCGGTTTTTCCCATTCTGATATTTACGGGGTATCCAATGTCTCCGCTGCTCACGCGGCCCAGAAGAAAACTGGCGTATGGGAATCCGATGGTTCCACCCTTCAAATCCTGTCCCTGGGTTGAGGGAAGAGTGGTCTGTTCTGCGGAATATACGTAATTGCCCATGGCGGTTGTTCTTATCTGGATCGGATAGCCTTCGACACGCATTTCAGCGCCGAACTTATAGGTGTGATTACTCTTAACCCATGTGAAATTGGCGTTGCCGGTGGGCTTGAGCATGGTTGACTTAACAATCCCCGGCATCGCACCCATGTTCTTCATACCGCCGCGGCCGGCCGAAAGGCTGGTCATGCGGGGGAACATGGAAGTTTGAGACCCATAGAGGCCAAGTTCCGCTGCTTGATCGTAATCGTCTGCGTCCACGTCGTCGACGATCTCAGCATATTGGACGCCGCCTCCCAGGTGAAGGATTGTGGTCGGCGACATAGTGAAGTCATAATTCACTCGCGAGGTATAGGAGTCGATATACGTTGTCTTGGCCTCGGTAACCGGAGAAGGCAGACCATCGCCGCCGTAACTTCCAACACTATAGGGCGCATCGATCCTGGTGGATGACCAATAGAAGGACAGTTTGGATCGATTGCCGACATTTTGATCGACCTTGACTGCAGGAATTGTCCGGATATTAGGACTTTCCCATGGTACCAGATAATTATTGATTAAATTGGAGTTGGTGGGCTCTGGAATCAGGGCTTGTATCTTGGCCGCAACTGAATCGTATCGATCCGTAGGAATTGTGTTATCGGGAAAAGGATCGCGGACACGCTGGTCATTGACGATGCGTTCTGTTGCTGGATCATAGATCGTGCCTTCGATAATATCCCTTCCTAAAGGATCTTTGCCGAGCACCCGTCCAGTTAGCGCTTGGCGGAAATCGCCCGCTCGATAGGCTAAAGTGGGGACTGTCTGCGGATTCGAGGCGTAGATTCTGGTCTCCCGATACTGCTCGAAGTTGAAGAAGAAGAAAGTTTTGTCATGGCCGTCATAAACCTTGGGGATCCAGACGGGACCGCCAAGCGTGAAGCCGTAGTTATTTCTGCGCTGACGTGACTTGGTATTGACATAAGGTTGGCTGGCATTCAAAGCTTCGTTAGCCCAATAGTCGTAAGCGCTTCCATGAAAACGGTTGGTTCCGGATTTCATGGTAACGTTGAAAAACCCGCCCCCGGCCTGACCGTACTCAGCGGCATAGTTGCTGGTCTGAACGGCAAATTCCTCGATGGCGTCCATGCTGGGCTGTGCCATCGTCGTCTGGCTTTGCAGCAGTCCGAAGGTTGCGTCCTGGCCATCGATTCGCAAAGCTTGGGTATTTGCCGGAGCCCCATTGACCCGCACATAGTTTCTATCCGCATATGCGGCGCCGGGTATCAATTGGGTTACGGCATAGGGATTGCGAATGTTCGCTTCGAAGCCCAGCATCGGAAGATCGCCCATGCGTTCAGAACTGACGTTGTGGCTCAACTCCCCGCTTTCGGTCCTCAGCAAGGCAGCGTCCGCGTCAACCGTTACCGTCTCATTGATGCTGCCGACTTCCAAAACGATGTCGATTCGCAATATTTGCGCTACCATAACGGTGATGCCGGTCCTTGTATACTTCTTGAATCCGGGGACCGAGACAGATAACTGGTAGCTGCCCACAGGCAACTGTGCGAGCGTGTAATTGCCCGTCCCTGTGGTCGCTGCCTGGTAAATGGATCCCGTGGACGTGTTTTTGGCTTCAATGGTAACGGCTGGAACGACGGCACCGGCCGGATCGGTTATGGTGCCGGTTATGGTGCCGCGGTCGGACTGGGCAAACGCTGCCCAGGCTATAAGGCAAAAGCTTGCAGCAATGAAAACTCGATGCATGGTTTCTATCCTCCGCACGATGTCTGTTGGATGCTTCCGAAGGACGTGCCGTCATGTCTTGTATCAGGGGCCAAAAACCATTGCGCCAGTAATAGCAGGAGTCCTTTCGAGCTTGGGCATGCGCTGGACTGGTTGTGGCAGGCATCCATCCTTTTTACCCGATGTGTTGAGCAAATACTTAATTGGGCTTGTGGGCATCATATTTATATCCTTTACAATGTCAACAGAATTATTCAAATTATGGGACAATTGTCCCATAATTTGAACTCATGGTTCGGCAGTCCCTGCGGGCAACGTCCAGCAAAAAGGAAGGGATCGATGCACGGGCACCTGCCGGGTTACCGGAGAACAATCATAAAGCGGGTGCCGATAGGAATTCCATCAGACCGGAGGAGAAGGGCGCCGGAGGCAGAAATGCGGCAAGGATCGCAGCCCGATGTTCCGATGGATAAAACCGATCTGCGACAGGGAACCGGTTCAATGCTGCGCTTCCGCTTCAAGCATCCGGTCACGGGCAGGGAAACCGGCAAAGAGGTGCTGAATGCGCCGATGAAGACATCGAAGTACATTTTCACAGATATCAAGCCGATGAATATCTCCGCGGATGTGCTCGCAAAGATTCAGGCTGAACAAAAAGAACAGCAAACGTAATGGCCGCCCCAATGAGGCGGAGGTAGGTCCGGATGTTTTTCCCGAGGGCGGGGCACAGCGGTTTCGAAGGCATGAAGCCTCGCCCTCAATCCTCTATCAATCTGTTTTTCCGAGCTCCATGATTTCCAGGAAGAGCGGCCTGCCCCGAAGGCCAGGCGGGAGCAAATTTCTATCCTAAAAAGATTGCGTACCGACTCGGCCCTTATTTCGGCTGCTTTTCGGATTCCTGCAAGGTGTACTTATGGGTCATCCCGATCGTAAATACAAGGACCGGGCTGTCTATACGGTTAAACTGCATCGGGCAATGCTTGACGTTCGGCGGCACATAGATCAGGCAGCTTTTGGTAAGGAGATTCTTTTCGCCGCCGACGTACAGTTCTATCTCGCTGCCGAGACTGTAAGAATCCTTCTGGCCTTGCGCGCCGACGAACCCGAATATCTCGGCCCAATCGTGGCTGTGTTCCGGGTGATTGGGGCCTTTTTCGGTCCCTTTCCACAGCCACACGAAATCTATGTAGGGCGCGCCTTCCACCTTGTCCAGGTCCAGGAGACGGGTGGACTGAATCGTGGAGCCCCTCTTTTTCTTTGCCTCGCCCATTTTCTGCATGGTTTCCGGAGAGACTTTGCTGAAGTTGACGTCATAGGAAATATATTTGGCGTAGTTTCTTTCGGCCGCCTTGTCCGTCTTGAATTCGGTCATGATCGGCTTATATATGGCGGACGATCCGACGGCCCCCGAAAAGAAGAGTATGGGGGCGTCGATCCGGACAAACCGGATCGGGCAGTGGTTGAGCCCCTTCGGCACATAAATGAGGCAGCTCTTGGTGATGCTGTATTTTTCGCTGCCCAGCCAGACCTCCATCTCTCCCCCCAGGTCCTGCGGATCCTGCTGGCCGCCCTTGGTGCCGATGAATCCGATAAATTCGTCGAATTCATGGTAATGCTGCTTTTCGTTGTAGCCCTTCGCGTTTCCTTTCCACAGCCACACAAAATCGAGATAGGGGCTTCCCTCGATCCGCTTCGTGTTCATATTCAGCAGGCGGGTCGCCTCCACGGTTGTCTGTTGTTTGATCCGGTCCTCCTTCCTCTTGGCTTCCATTTCCGGAGTCAGGGGCTGCATGAGGTAGTCCCAGACGAAATATTTGGCATAGGGACTCGAACCTTGTCCGCCCGCCAACTTCGGAGCCAGCGTGACTCCCGCCGACGTCAAAAGGGTCAGCAATACCGCAAAAGCAAGCATTCGATATCTGTTCGGCATTCTATCTACCTCCTGTGTAGGTTTAGACCTCTAGCTATTGAAGACCGTCCCGGAGATCAGGACTTTCTCCAATTAATGGAAAGATCCCCCGGCTCTGCGGAGGATGCTTACCGATCTGCTAGCGCCGGCGAGTGAATCCGGGGCGGGCGCACAAGAAAAAGCGTTATGGCTCCCAGGAAGCCCCATACTCCGACGATGTAAAACGCTGCGTTATAGGAGCCGTAGCTGTCATATAAGTGCCCTGCGGCGTAAGGAACGATGGCGCTGACCGTCGTCTGAATGGCCACGCCCAACCCGGCTATCGAGGGAAAGACCGACAGACCGTAATAGTTGCTCAAGACCGCCATCATGCACACAACCGATCCCCCGAAACCGAATCCGAGGCATGCCGCGAACGGGTAGACGCCCAAGGCGCCGCCGGCGTGGGCCAGCAGGAACATGGACATGCCGGCGGAAGCCGAAGACGCGGCCCAAAGATACCGGGGATCGTATTTGTCTCCCAGCGCTCCAATGGCGACCTTCGCCAGAAAGCTGAAAACCATATTCACGGAAATCGACAGAGCCGCAGCCGCCGGAGTGTGGCCGATATCCTTCAAGTGCGCAACGCCCTGTCCGAGAAAGAGGGAGCTTGCGGAACTTGCGCCGAGCATGCTAGCCAGCATCAGCCAGAAGGTATGCGACCGAAGGACTTCCCTGTATTTCCACTCTTCGGAAGTCACCTGCACCGCGAACCGGCCCGACTTCCTCAATTTGCCGGCCGCCGCCGGATCTTTCTGCGCTCCTCCGTCAGGCAGTTGCCCCAGGTCTGAAGGGCGCTCGCGCACAAACAGCGCTGCAATGGCGGTTGAAAAGCAGGCAAGCCCTGCGAGCAGCCACCATCCCATCCGCCAGTTGCCGTTTGCCGCGGAAATAATGCGGTCCAGAAGCGGCGCAGCGATGACACCGCCGAAATTATTCGCCGAATACAGTACGGCAAGCGCCAGGGCCCGCCTTTTGACAAACCATCGCGCGATCCCGGCCTGGGCCGTGACGGTGCTGCCCGCAATCACGCCAATGCCGACAATGACGCCGAAGGCAAGAACGGCTTGCATGCCGGAGTTCACAAACAGGGCCATTGCCAGGGATCCCGCCAGAACCAGCAAGCCTCCAATCACCAGAGTCAACCGGACTCCTTTCCGGTTAATCAAGAGGGCTATGAGAGGCCCCGGGAGTCCGGACATAAGCACAAAGACAGAAAATGGAAGCCCCAGCATCCTGCGGTCCAGCTGCAAATCCGCCGCCATGTAAGGATTCATGACGCTGGATCCGTAATTAGGAAACGCCAGGTTGACGACGGAGATTGCCCAGAATGCAGCCAGCAATCGCCAACCGTAAAATTGGGTTTTTATCGGGCGGTCGTTATCCAAATCCCTCCTCCTTCTCGGGCAATTGCGCGAATGGTTCAACTGATTCAGTATGAGTAAAATTGCTTCCGCCGCAAATTTCTATATCGGGAGAGATCGGCAGAGCAAGGGAAATCTTCGGCGGAGGCAAATCCTGAGCTCCGGGTCCTTAACAGATTCCCGCGGCAGGGCGGTTGAGGGCAGGCATGAATACGCGCCCGGAAGACTCGAGGCCGCAGCCCCGCAGGTCGCAGCCCATGACCGGAGCGGGGAACGCTTCGGAAATACATAAACCGGGAGTCCCCCGGAGCTTTAATGGGGTACTCACAAAGTTTGGCAGTTCCAGGGTCATTGAACGCTGACCCACACTGACAAAACTCTTATGAAGGCTGATCACAAAGGAAACGTCCGTCCTGCAAGAGCCAATGAGACGTTTCCTCTTCAGGCATCGGAAGCGTCTCATTGGCTCTTGCAAGCATTTGTCAGCGCTTGGAGGCAGTGCCGTTCATCCAGCCGCTTTGAGCGGCAAACAATCAAGCCTCCGGCTCTGCCGGACGAAGTTGACATCGACGAAATCTGCGGCTTTCTTATCCTCCGGACAGGGAACCGAGGAAATCGCCGTTGGTTCTTGCCTTGGAGAGCTTGTCAAGCAGCAGTTCCATGCTTTCGGTGATGGACAGCGGCGTCAGCACCTTTCGCAATACCCATATGCGGTTCAGATCGGCCTGCGGAATGAGCAATTCTTCTTTGCGCGTCCCGGACTTGTTGATATCAATCGCGGGGAAGACGCGCCGGTCGACCAGTTTGCGGTCCAGGTGAAGCTCCATATTGCCGGTGCCTTTGAACTCTTCGAAAATGACATCATCCATCCGGCTGCCGGTGTCGATCAGCGCCGTCGCGATGATGGTCAGGCTTCCGCCCTCCTCGATGTTTCGGGCGGCTCCGAAAAAGCGCTTCGGCCTCTGCAGCGCATTGCTGTCGACACCGCCGGAGAGGACCTTGCCGCTCGGGGGCACGATCGTATTGTAGGCGCGGGCCAGGCGTGTAATGCTGTCCAGCAGTATCACGACATCCCGCTTGTGCTCCACGAACCTCTTCGCCTTTTCCAGCACCATCTCGGCAACCTGAACGTGACGCGAGGCGGGCTCGTCGAAAGTGGAACTGATCACTTCGCCTTTGACGGAGCGCTGCATGTCGGTCACTTCTTCAGGGCGCTCGTCGATCAACAGGACAATGAGAACGACCTCCGGATGATTTTTGGAGATGGAGTTGGCGATCGACTGCAGCAGCATCGTCTTCCCCGTCCTGGGCGGAGATACGATCAGGCCGCGCTGCCCTTTGCCAATGGGCGCGAGCATATCCATCACTCTTCCGGAAAGGTTGTCCGGCACCGTCTCCAGTTTCAGGTGCTCATGGGGGTAGAGGGGCGTCAGGTTGTCGAAGAAGATCTTGTCCTTGGCCGCATCCGGGTGCTCGAAATTCACCGCCTCGACCTTGATCAGTGCAAAGTACCGTTCTCCGTCCTTGGGCGGGCGAATCTGCCCCGAGACGGTATCCCCGGTTCTCAGGTCGAACTTGCGGATCTGCGACGGGGAGACATAGATGTCATCCGGCCCCGGCAGATAGTTGTAGTCGGGCGCCCTGAGGAAACCGAAGCCTTCGGGCAGGCACTCCAGAACCCCTTCGGAAAAGATCAGGCCGCTTTGCTCGGTCTGCGCCCTCAGGATTTGAAATATCAGCTCCTGTTTGCGCATTCCCGTGTAGCCCGGGACATTTAAATCCTTGGCAACCTGCGTCAGGGCGGAGATATTCATCTCCTTGAGTTCAAGAATGTTCAGATGGCCGTTTTCGCGGCCGTTGGAATTGCGACGTTGCGTCGTTTCAGGCATGAATGATTCTCTCCAGGGGGAGTATAAAGGTAGGTTAAAACGCTATTCCAAATTTCAAACAGAGGTTGCCTGCGCCAAAAACCGGAAGTAAATCACCTTTGCTGGTTTGAAAAAGGAGCTGCACGTTCAGAGTTCTCTTTTGCCGGAACATGGCATAATTTGTGTATTCTTTTTATGGCATCCGCGGCTTTTCCCGGGCACCTTTCATTCATCCCTCATTCGGGGTCAACCCACCGCAGCCGCCTTCAGCACCCGTTCCCATATCTCTCTGCAGCCAGCCCCGGTTTTGGCCGAAGACATAGTTACCGGCTGTCCGCTCAGCGAACCGGAGATGAGGCGCATCTGTATGGCTTTCTGGTTGCCGGACAGTTTGTCGGATTTTGTAGCAACGATCATGCGAGGTATTTCCAGCCTCTCAATCCATCCGGAAAGCTGCAGATCCAGCCTCGTAGGCGGCATTCTTGCATCGACAAGCTGAACGGCCAGGACAACTGCCGGCCGTTCCTCAAAATACCGATCGACAAGCTGCTTCCACTGCCGGATCTCCGCCTTTGGCGCTTTCGCATATCCATAACCCGGCAAATCAACAAACATGAAAGACCGGTTGATCCGGTAAAAATTTATGCTCTGAGTCTTGCCCGGTGTGGAACTGGTACGGGCAAGCTTCTCATTGCCGACCAGCCGGTTGATCAGGCTCGACTTTCCGACGTTGGACCGCCCCGCAAACACGATCTCGGGAATCCCCTCTCGAGGGAAATTGCTGCCGGAAACGGCGCTCATGATAAATTCAGCTTGGATCACCGGGGTTTTGCGGTTTGGCTTCAGTGCGCGACACTCTCGTTCGGACGGGATCCCTCGAGATCAATCGGAGACACGGGCCTCGGGACAGGCTGTCTTTCCAATGCTATCTGCAGGACCTCATCCATGGTTTCCACAAGACTAACGCTGAGGGATTCCAGAATTTCCGGCGGGAGGTCCTGGAGGTCCTTCTCGTTCTCCTTTGGAAGGATGACATTCTTGATTCCAGCGCGGTGAGCCGCCAGCAGTTTTTCTTTGACTCCGCCAATAGGGAGAACCTTACCACGCAGGGTAATCTCACCCGTCATCGCCACGTCTCTGCGCACGGGTATTTTTGTCAGTGCGGAAACGATTGTGGTAGCCATGGTGATTCCCGCCGAAGGCCCGTCTTTGGGAATAGCTCCCTCCGGGATATGGATATGTATGTCCATTTTCCGATGAAATTCCCGGCCAATGCCGAATTCGGCCGCGCGTGTCCGTACAAAGGATAACGCCGCACGCGCCGATTCCTGCATGACTTCGCCCAGTTTTCCGGTGAGTGTCAATTGGCCTTTGCCTTCCATCAGTGTGGCTTCCGTCTGCAGGACTTCCCCGCCCACTTCCGTCCAGGCCAAACCCGTCGTCAGGCCGATTTGATTGTTTTCTTCGCTGATCCCCTGCATCCTGAATTTGGGCCGGCCCAGCAATTTTTCTATCACTTCGGGAGTGATCGAGTCGCTCTTGAATTCGGAGGTTACGATCTTTTTGGCTGTTTTCCTGCAGACATTGGCTATTTCCCGCTCAAGATTGCGAACCCCGGATTCACGGGTGTACTTGCGGGTGATCTCCAGCAGGGCCTCGTCCGTGAACTGAATTTGCTTCGGTTTGAGCCCGTTGGCTACCACCTGCTTCTTGACCAGGAACCGCTTGGCAATTTCGAGTTTTTCGTTCTCGGTATAGCCGGAAAGCTGGATGACTTCCATGCGGTCCTGGAGAGCCCTGGGGATGGTGTACAGGACATTCGCGGTCGCGATGAACATCACCATCGACAGGTCGAATTCGGTGTCGAGATAGTGATCCACAAACATGTGGTTCTGCTCGGGATCGAGCACTTCGAGCAGAGCTGCCGAGGGATCGCCGCGGAAATCCATGCTCATTTTATCCACCTCATCGAGCATGAATACAGGATTGCGTGCTCCCGCCTTTTTCATGTACTGGATAATCTGGCCGGGAAGCGCTCCTATATAGGTCCTGCGATGTCCTCGGATTTCCGCTTCATCCCGGACTCCGCCGAGAGAGAGCCGTATAAATTTCCGGCCGGTAGCCCGCGCTATGGATTTTCCCAGGGATGTTTTGCCGACTCCTGGAGGCCCCACGAAGCAGAGGATGGTGCCCTGCGGTTTTTTGACCAGGCTGCGTACCGCCAGGAATTCAAGGATGCGGTCCTTGATTTTTTCCAGACCGTAGTGGTCTTCCTCGAGCACCTTCTTGGACCAGTTGATGTCGCGTATCTCCCGCGTCTTCTTGTTCCAGGGCATCGCCAGAAGCCAATCGAGATAGGTCCGGGAGACGATGGATTCCGCCGACATCGGCGGCATCATTTCGAGGCGCTGAATCTCCTTCGTCGCCTTTTCGTGCGCATCCTTCGGCATCTTTGCGGCTTCAACCTGCTTTTTCAGGTCGTCCAGCTCGGTCTTTTCGTCCTTGCGTCCCAGTTCCTTCTGGATCGCCTTCATCTTTTCGTTGAGGTAGTATTCCTTTTGGGCCCTCTCCATCTGGCGTTTGACGCGCCCCTGGATGTTGCGGTCGACCTTGATCTTCTCCATCTCGATCTCGATGATCTCGTTGATCTTCTCGATCCTTTCGGAGAGATCGACCGTTTCCAGAAGCTGCTGCTTTTCCTCAATGCTGATCGGGAGGTTCGCGCAGATATTGTCCGCCAGCTTGGAGGGTTCCAGCGTCTTCATGGCATTCAGTATCGCGTCGTAATTCACGTGATGGCTGAGCTTCGAAAACTGCTCAAAAACCGTCTGCAGCCGCTTGATCAGGAGGTTTGTGCGCGCGCTCAAAGCCGATGTGTCTTCGAGCAATTCGACGTCCGCAACGAAGAAACCCGGCTCATTCGAATAGCGGATTGCCCGGACCCTCTGGACGCCTTCGACCAGGACCTTGATGTTTCCATCGGATAGCTTGACGCTTTGGACGATATTCGCCGCGGTTCCCACCGCGTAGATGTCCGAAGCCTTGGGCTCGTCGATCGACGCGTCCATCTGCGTGGCCAGGAAAACCCTCTTGGAACCCTCGAGGGCGAATTCCAGGGCCCGCACTGAGGTGGGCCGCCCGATCACAAACGGGATCATCATGTGGGGGAAGACCACCACATCCCGTATGGGAATCATGGGAAGACGTTCAGTTTTTTTCTGCACAATTTCGTTTGTCATTCTTAAAGTTAACCGGCCTTTTCCAATAGCGCGAAAGCGATGTCTTTATTCTCGACCATTTCGCGCGTAACCATAAATTCTTTAATCTTCTTCTGCGATGGCAGTTGATACATCACATCCAACATAAGATCCTCGAGGATGATTTTCAAACCTCGAGCCCCCATCTTGCGCTCCAAAGCAAGGCTGGCCACGACACCGACCGCATCATCGGTGAACTTAAGTTTGACGTTTTCAAATTCAAAAAGTTTCTGGTATTGGCGCACAAGAGCATTTTTCGGCTTGGTGAGGATTTCTATCAGCGCCGCGTGATCCAGTTCCGAGAGCGAACCGATGACGGGCAGCCTGCCGACGAACTCCGGTATCAGGCCGTATTTGATCAGATCTCTGGGCTCACAGGCTTCCAGGATGTTGGCAGGCATATCCTTCTTCGGATTCTTCAGCACTTTGGAGGGCTTCTCGTTGATCAGGAAGCCCATGCTCTTTTTGCCGATGCGGCGCTCGATGACTTTTTCAAGGCCGACGAAGGCGCCGCCGCATAGGAACAGGATATTGGTGGTATCGATCTGTATGAATTCCTGATGAGGGTGCTTCCGGCCCCCCTGGGGCGGTACGTTGGCGACCGTCCCTTCCAGTATCTTAAGCAGGGCCTGCTGCACTCCTTCACCCGATACGTCGCGCGTTATGGAGGGATTCTCGTCCTTCCGGGCTATCTTGTCGATCTCGTCGATGTAAACGATCCCCTGCTGGCATTTTTCTTTGTCGCCGCCGGCATTCTGAAGCAGTTTGAGAATGATGTTTTCCACATCCTCGCCTACGTAACCCGCTTCGGTCAGCGTGGTGGCATCCACTATCGCAAACGGAACCGACAGCATTTTTGCCAGCGTCTGAGCCAGAAGAGTTTTCCCCGTACCTGTCGGGCCTATGAGAAGCACATTGCTTTTCTGCAGTTCGAGATCGCCGCGTTTCTTGGAAATTTCCAGGCGTTTATAGTGGTTGTAGACCGCTACAGCCAGCTTTTTCTTGGTCGTCTCTTGCCCGATGACATACAGGTCGAGAAACTCCTTGATCTCCTGAGGTTTGGGAAGCTTTTCGCCGATGGGAGAGGTTACCACGTCGTCAGCAATGATCTCGTTGCAGACATCGACGCACTCGTCGCAAATGTAGACGGTGGGTCCGGCAATGAGCTTTTTGACGTCGTTCTGGCTCTTAGAGCAGAACGAACATCTTAGGACATCATCTCTCTCGTCGTCTTTTCTCAAAGGAGTCCTCCGGAGTACAGGTAGGCTACCCTACTCTTTTCTTGAGATAACCAGGTCCACGATGCCATAGTTCTTGGCTTGGCTGGCATTCATGATATAGTCCCGCTCAACGTCCTTTTCGATCCGGTCGAGGTTTTGGCCGGTATGCTTGGCAAGAATCTGATTCATCGACTCCCGAAGCCTGAGTATCTCCTTCGCATGGATGTCGATATCCGTCGCCTGGCCCGCCAGGCCGCTCATAGACGGTTGATGGATCAGGATTCTTGAGTTTGGAAGGGCAAAACGTTTTCCCGGAGTGCCGGCGGCAAGCAGCAAGGCTCCCATGCTGGCAGCCTGACCGATGCAGATGGTCGACACGTTCGGGCGGATGTACTGCATGGTGTCATAGATAGCCATGCCCGCTGAAATGGATCCGCCCGGCGAATTAATGTAGAGATGGATGTCCTTTTCCGGATCCTCGGCTTCCAGGAAAAGCAGTTGGGCTGTTACGACGTTTGCCACGTTGTCGTCGATCGGAGTTCCCAAAAAGATAATATTATCCTTCAGGAGGCGAGAGTAGATGTCATAGGCGCGCTCGCCTCTGTTGGTCTGCTCGACCACCATCGGTATAAGTGCCAATCCTTGTCACCCCTAGGTTATATTAGCATTGCGATAGATGAAATCAAGCGCCTTGTTCTGGCGCAGATGCTGCTCAAAACCCTGAATCCGTTCCTCTTTTTCGAGTTGAGCCCGCCAGGCTGCAGCCGATTTGCTGGTCCCCTCTGCCAGCTTCTCAAACTCCGCATCGACTTCTTCCTTGGTCATCTCTATCTCTTCCTGACGCGCAATCGCATCCAGGATGATCGACCGGCGGACAGACTGTTCGGCGCGAGGTCGCTCCTCTTCGAACACCTTCTTCCAGTCGATGGCGGTCTTGTTGATATCGATCCCCTGGTAGGCAAGGTTGCGGGCAATCCTTTGAGCCTGCGCCTCCAACTCGTCCTGGATCAAGCATTCCGGAACTTCCAGAGAGTGACGCTGTATGATTGAATCCAGCAACTCTTCCCTCGCCTTCTTTTCGGCATTTTGCCGGGCTTGCGTTACCAATTCGTCGCGCACCTTGACCCGGAGCGCTTCGAGGCTTTCCGAGCCAATATCTTTAGCAAAATCATCATTTAGCTCGGCCAGTTGCTTTTCCTTGATGTCCTTGACAAGAACCGCATACTGGACTTTTTTGCCCGCAAAACGCTTCCTGTGAGAGTCCTCCGGGTAGGTAACCTCGAAAACCCTGGTTTCCCCTGCCTTTGCGCCGCGCAGGCGCTCTGAAAACTCGGCATTCGTCTGAGGGTTTCCAATGACGAGCGTTACGTCATCCTCATGATTTGTCTTGGTTTCTCCCTCGAACTGCCCATCGACTGTTACCGTCAGGTAATGGCCGTCACGAGCTTCAGCGCCATCCACCGGGACAAACTGGGCATGCTGTTCGCGCAGCCTGTCCAGTTCCTGATCCACATTCTCGTCGGTAACCTGGGCCACGGGCAATGTAACAGCAACTCCCTTGTAATCTTTTACTTCCAGTTCAGGAAGAACCTCGAAGCTCATTTTGAACTTCAGGGGGCTTCCAGACGTATTGTCCAGTTCCTTTACCGAAGGCTGTGCCAGGGGGCGAAGCTTATGCTCCTCGATGGCACTTTTCCACGACCGCTCAATAATTTTCTGAGTGGCTTCCTTCTGCAGATCGCCACCGTATCGATGACGGATGATGTTCAGGGGCACCTTGCCCGGTCTGAATCCGGGAACTCGGAGGTTGCGGGAGTATTCCCGCGCGAGCTCATCAATTTCCCGCTCGAATTCTTCCGCGGTCACTTCTACCGCCAGATCTCTCTTGCAGCTGCTGACTTCAACGATTTCGACTGTCAAGTTATTCACCGCCTGTCCTGTAAAATGACGAAAGACGAATTACGAATGCCGAATTTAAAAATAAAGTGCCGTGGGGTCGCCTGCTGTCGATTCCGCCGTCTATTTCAGTCGCCTGAAGTGTATGTTTGTATTCGTCATTCGTCATTCGTATTTCGTAATTGCGTCTGGTGCGAAAGGGGGGAGTTGAACCCCCACCCCTTGCGGGACTGGATCCTAAGTCCAGCGCGTCTGCCAATTCCGCCACTTTCGCAGTCTTCCTATTTGGATCCTGCTTCCGGGTGTCTGGCATTAACCGCAGCCGGCGAGGCAAAAACAATGGCGAGCCTGCAATCAAACTGAATCAAACAGGCAATTTAGCAAAGCCGCCAGACTCTGTCAATAACCGCCGTGGAGCGTTGAACGTTCAACGTTTCAACGTTCCACGCTTTAACATGATAGAATCAAATATTGCGATTATCCTGGGGAGCATACTATGAAATTGGGAGTTATTGATTATATCGACTGTGCCCATTTCCTGCCGGGGCATGACAAGTGCGGGTCCCTTCACGGACATACCTACAAGATCGAGGTCGTGATCGAGGGTGAGAAGAAGTCAGGCATGCTCATGGATTTCGCCATACTCAAAAAAAACATCAGGGAAGGTTTGAGCTATTTCGACCATAAAACCCTGAACGACCTTCTCGAATATCCTTCGGTTGAAAACATCTGCGAGGCCATAAAGCGGAAACTGGCAGACCACATACCTTTCCCGTTCACTCTACGCATTTGGGAAGGCCATGGAAAATGGGTCGAAATGTAATTACGAATTACGAATGACGATTGACGAATTACAACAGACCTAATTGATGGGATTTAGGGAAGAGCTGGGAGGCGGCGCTTTCCCTTCTCGCGCATTTTACTCGTGATTCTGGATAAAACGAGTGACGGGATTAACTCGGGGGAATTCTATAAACGTCTTGAATCTTGATGGCCTGAGACATGCCACTTCCGCAACAGTGTGGTTTCATTCGTAATTCGTCATTCGTAATTCGTCATTTTGTTTTGGCTAATGCAGGATAAAGGGTCGGGCTGAAGAGCAGGCGGGCAAGCCGCTCATCCGAATTTGCCAACTCCGATACAATTTCATCCGCTTTCCCCGGCTGGGCTTCCACGAACCAGCCATATTCGCGGTCAAGCGCTTCCGCCAGGGTTCGCAAGGACAGGAAATCCGGTGTCTTGTGTACTTCCGGCAACAGCGGCCTGGCTGCCACGTATCGAAGGAACTGACTGATCGCGACAGGTACGTTGGATCCGACCGTTTCCATGCTGCCTCTTTTAATAAAGCGGAACGGGACTTGAGTCCGCTGCGCCGGGATGAAATCCCCAACAATGGATACCCCATACTTGGTCCGGGTGAACTCTCCAATGGTTGCCCATTTGGCCGAGAGATAGCCTGCAATCTGCGCACCTGAATCGGCCGTCAGCGTGCGCGATGCGCCGGCCGCATCCAGGGCAATCGGCATCGCCTGCCAGAGAGGGATCACCTCGATTTCCCGGGCACGTTCACTCACTTTCGCCAGCATGACCGGCGCCGCCATGGCCACCCAGCGCAGTTCATTGTCGGCAGCAGCCACATTGAAGGGCAAAAACGCCACCTGCACAACCGGCGGAGGAGCAGGCGCGGCTTTGGGCTTCTTGTGGCGCCAGGGCAGGATGCAGGCGGATTGAAGCACCAGGATGAGAATCGCCGAGGCGGCAGTCAACGCCATGCAGGATCCAGAGGGGAAAAAGCATCGATCCGAGCGTGGATACTCCGATCCGAGAGAGCGCCTCCTAAGCCAATTCTGCATCTTTGCGTATCTCCATTTCCCAGACTCCGGGCACTGACGGGAACGCGGCATGTGGGAGTCAAAGCAGTATGCTTATCATAAGTCTCCAAAACACGCAATCCGTACTGTGTATCCGGGATTTCCTTGTTAATGAATGAAGCCCTTCGGAGCAAATAAATAATTCTGCGGGACCTTACGGCCATAGTCGGCGTTTGCCAGCGCCTTTATCGGCAGACCAGCGGTTCCGGAGCTGTCCCCGGAGTTTCCATCCAGATCGCGGAATCCATTGGATAGATGAAATAATGTGAAATATTTTCGGGGATCGCGAAACAATAGTTGTGTGAATTGGGTTCCCATGTCAAAGCCTCGCATTTTCACCGATGAAAAGGGAATTGCATTGCTGGTAACGCTGATAGCCCTGTCTGTCTTTTCGCTCCTCGGGCTTTACATGACTCTTGAGGCCACAACCGGTTTGAAAATCAGCCATAATCACGAAGGCCGTCTGAAGGCAACCTATGCCGCGCTGGCGGGTTTAAATCATGCTCGTGCGTTGCTGCGGGGCCTGGATTTCAACGATCTTTTGAAGGGGCCGGACGGCGCTCATGCCGTCAGCGCCGCATCCTGGGAGGAAGCCAGGAGCTTCGCCTTTCGCAATCCGCTTCCGGTTTCTTTGGCCCTTTCTCTCGATATCTCCGATCCCGCGAGTGATCTGTCCGAACTCTCCGATGACGGCATCCTGAACACGGGCTTCTACGAAGGGACCAGCGGTACCGTTCTGATCCCTTTGACGGGTATAAGCCAGAGCGAGACGGCTTCTTATGGCGGAGGTACGACAACAACGTCCCGCTATTTTGTAAAAGTTGCGGATAACAACCGGGAAGCCTCCGAGTTGGCCCTTGACCCCGATGACAATCCTTTTTTTGACGGTGACGGAATGGTCATTGTACGGTCGATCGGTATCGCCAGAACCATATCGGAGATGACAGAGACGTCTCTTCGACGCAACTCCGCGGTTGTCTTTGAAGCGCGGTTCAGGCGTCGTTCAACTTTTGATCTCGGCCCCGCGCTTGTTGTCGAGGGCAACAGCATTGATGCACATTTTGAGGAAACCTGCGAAATTTCAGGAGGGCTGTTTCCCGGCATTGGGGTTATAGACCCGAATCAGACGGATTTGGTGCTTCCGGAACAGTTTATCCGCGACGCGGCGGGGGAAGGGAAGATGATTTCGGGGGGAGGTCTGGCGAATCCGTCCGTTCAGGACATAACGGGTAGGATTTTGTCCGGGCCGGATGAACGTCTTCTGCTGGATCCGGGTTACCTGTGGGATTTCGTTCGCAACAAAGCTCCCCGCATGGCCGATGACTTTTACGGCGGAGACCAGGACTGGATGGAAGGAATGACCCCGTATGCCGGTGCCTATGATCCGGCCAAACCGGTCCAGGCTCCGGGTCAGGATCCCAGGATGATCGTGGTGAACGGCAACCTGAATATTAGCGGCAGTTTTTCCGGCGGAGGACTGCTTGTCGTGACAGGCGATTTGTCCTATTCGGGACCCTTCAGTTATTGCGGCCTGATTATGGTACTCGGTACGGGCCGATTGTCTGCTGCTGGAACGGGTCCGGGCATAACCGGAGCAATATTTCTGGCAAATCTTTCCGGTACCGGCGAGGAAATCTCTTTCGGGGTGCCGGGGCTTTCCATAGGCGGGAGTTCCCGGATCACGGCCAATAGGGACGCGGTTAGAATGGCGATAGGCCTGATTCCTGCGTCGCAGATCAGTTTCAGGGAAATCGCCGGTTCTGATCCATAGCAGCGGTTAGTGGTTAGCGGTTAACGAGAAGTGATTAGTGATTAGGAATTAGGGATTAGATCCTGCAAAGCAGCGCGGCAATCGCCGGAAAAAGTCTCGATAATATCTGGTTCAAGTTAGTTATAGGCGATTGAAATTTCAGGCGGCTTGAAGTCTTGGACCAGATTGGCTACGATAAGGTGTGAGATGAAACGGTGATGAGGGTGATATGCCTATATTTGAGTTTAAGTGCTTAAAATGCGACTCTGAATTTGAAAAGCTCGTGTTTGGAGCATCTTCCGAAAACGGGATAAGCTGCCCTGACTGCCAGTCCAGCGAAATCGAAAGATTGTTTTCCAGCTTCAACGGTGTCTCCCGTTCCAGCGACGGAAGTACGCATACAATGTCTTCCGGTTGCTCCTCATGCCATGCATCGAGCTGCGCCGGCTGCAAGAACTGAATCGTCCCCGCTTCATCCCGAATCGCATCTCTATGCCGCGGATTGGGCTTAGCCATCTAATCCCTAATCCCTAATCCCTAATCCCTAATCCCTAATCCCTAATCCCTAAACACTGCTACAACGCTTCCGGCTTCACGGGCCGCGGGATCACGTTGTCGGGCAGCTCATTGACATCATCCGCCCTGTGCGGGAAATGCTTTGCGAGCGCTTCCCCGCAGCTTTCAACGGCCGCGCAGATGCCGCCGCACAGGTTTCCTTGCTTTATTCCGCTGATTATGAGGTCCCGTACCTGATGCCAGTGCTGAACTCCCATTTTTTCATGGATTCCGCGGTCGCCGATAACCACGACTTCTCTCTCAAATTGCGAAAGGTATATTTCCACGCCGTTGGATTCGCGGGTTCGGTAAAGCCCGCTGGAGTAAAACTGCATAAGAGCGGCTTCGCGGACACGGGCGTCAAGTTTGCGCTTTGAGATAAGCCAGCGCCGCCAGGGCAAATAGGGAAGGATCGTATAAAAAACGGCAAAGGAAATGAATTCCGTCCACAGGAGGGTGGTCATCGTGTGCGGGAGGGGAAGCATCAGAAAGACGGCTGTTACAATTGCCATACCAATCAGCGCACCCTGGAGAGTGGCCGAACCGTAATTGCCCGAGGCATCGGCGACCGTAACGACAATCTCCCCCGAAGTTTTAGCCTCCGCCTTCCTGACGGCTTCCTCAATCCGCCTGTTATCTTCGTCGCTTAGTGGTCTCATGGTTTACTCATTCGCCGGATGGGGTTGATCTCGATCGGCTTTGCTTCGGGCTTGAAGCGCTACCAGCTGCCCGAGCTGCCGCCTCCTCCGAAGCCACCGCCTCCTCCCGAAAAGCCGCCTCCGCCTCCAAAGCCTCCCCCGTGTCCTCCGCCCCAGGTAATGGGTCCTCCGAAACCTCCCGGGCCGAAAGGCCCGGATCCCCCTCTGCCGCCGCGCCCGGACCTGGCTGCGGCCTGGATCAGCGAGCCCATAAGGAGACCCAGGAAGCCGCCGGCCACGCCGCCGAAAAGCAGAAGCATCCAGTTGTGGCTGATCAGGGTATAGGGAAGGAGCACCCCTGCGGCCGTACCGACCAAGGCGCCGCCCCACTTCCCGGCGGAACTCAGGATCCAGAAGAGCGGTATCAGCAGGATGATGGGAAAGTTTGAAAAGCCCCCGGAGGGACGGCGAGATTGCTGCGGGGGCGGTTGATAGACGCCGCGCACAGTTTGGATGATCGCGGTCACTCCGGCATCGATCCCGCCATAAAAGTCTCCTGTGCGGAATCGCGGCACGATTTCATTCCGCCAGATCTGCGAGCTGCGCGCGTCGGTCAGGGTCGGTTCCAGCCCGTATCCCACCTCGATGCGGATCCGGCGCTCTTTCATGGCGATCAAGAGAATCGCGCCGTTGTCCCGTCCTTTCTGCCCGATTTTCCATTCGCCGGCGACCCGCATCGAGTAGTCTTCCAGCGGCTCTCCTTCGAGACTGGGGATGATCAAAACGGCAACCTGAGTGGAATCGGTTGTCTCGAGTTCCTTTAGCTTTGTGTCCAGGCTGGATATCTGATCGGGCGTCAATACTCCCGCCAGATCCGTTACCCGGTCCCGGAGTTTAGGGACGTCAAGCGCCTGCGCTCCGGCAACCTGGAGAAAAAGCCATACCGCAGCAATCGCAAATCGAAGCATCGTGAGCCTACTTGGTGAAATCTACCGTTGGCGGCCGGTCGCTTCCGGGCGCAGCCTGGAAGTATGACTTCTTTTGGAATCCGAAGAACCGGGCGAAAATGTTGGCCGGGAATTGCATAACCCTGGTGTTGTAGGTCTGGGCCACCTCGTTGAATCGTTTACGTTCCACGGTGATTCGGTTTTCCGTGCCTTCAAGCTGGCTTTGAAGATCGAGGAAATTCTGGTTTGCCTTCAAATCCGGGTAATTTTCCGCGACGGCAATCAGGCGTGAGAGCGCGCTGGTCAGCCCGGACTGCACCTGCTCGAATTTCTGCAGTTCCGCAGGGTTGTTGAGCATTTCGGGCGTTACCTTAATCGTCCCTACCTGGGCCCGTGAGGCCGTCACCGCTTCAAACACCTGGCTCTCGTGAGCCGCATAGCCCTTGACGGTCGCCACAAGATTGGGGATCAAATCCGCGCGCCGCTGGTAAACGTTTTCAACCTGGGCCCACTGCGAGTCGACCGATTGCTGCTGGGCGACAAGGTCATTGTAGGTTCCGTAGGCCATGAAGCCGAGAACGATCGCTGCGATCACGATGATTCCGAGACAGCCAAGCAGACCTTTGCTCATTGCATCCTCCTGGAAAAAGGGGCAATCACCACAATTACATTGGCAAACCCCCGGCTCTGCCGGGGGACTCAAAGAGTTTGACAGCTCCGTATTTTGAAACGCTGAGAAACGCTGATAAAAGCGCTGACAAACGCGGATTTGTTCGGCGAGGGTCGGCGAGCAAAAGCCGATGAGGCGCTTCCGATGAAGTTTTCTGCGGCGGCACTGTGGCAAACGCCCGGTTTCTCATACCCTTCATCCCCTTGCCGCACGGCGCTTGCCACAGTGCCGCCGCAGAAAACTGTCCAGCGCGGAGCGCTGGCCCCTGCGGGGATCGGAAGCGCCTCATCGGCTTTTGCCCGCGTAATTCAGCGTTCAAGACCGGCGTAACTCCTCTAACCGCTTTGAGCGGTTCAAATCTTTCAAGCCTCCGGCTTTGCCGGAGGTACCTGACTCCCCTATTATGCTGGAAATGTTAAACCGAATAAGCTCCCCATTCAATCGCGGGATTCGCTATTTGCTGAATCCTATAAGAACGGGCTCCGGCTTGAGTTCTATGCCGAACAGTTCCCGGACGCGGCTCTGGATCCTGTGCATCATGTCGACGATGTCCTGGGCGGTCGCCCCGCCGCGGTTAACGATCGCCAGCGCATGCTTGCTGGAAATGCCCGCATTTCCGTATTGGTACCCTTTGTGGAATCCGGCGTGCTCGACAAACCAGGCTGCCGGAAGCTTTACCTTGCCTTCGGGTGCGGGGAAGCGCGGGATGCCCTCCGAATCGGCCAGGCTAACGGCGGCGCGTGCCAAATCTTCAAGCTTAATGGCTTCCTCGGGGCTCAGGACGGGATTTTTAAAGAAGGATCCGACGCTTTTCGAATCGGGATCGTCCTTGCTTACGACCATGGCCTTTGCTTTGCGGATCCGCAGAACCGCCTCGCGCACCTCGCCCAGGGATGGATTATGCGTGCGTCCCCAAAAGCATTGCTGCAGATCCTTGTAGTGGATCCGGGCATAGCCGTATGGGCGCAGGGCAAAAGCGGCTTTCAGGATGATGTAGCGGTTTTCGTGGGTTGTGTTGAAAATGCTGGACCGGTAACTGAACCGGCACGCGGCATTGCTCAGCTCGGTGACCCGAAGGGCTTCCCGGTCGAAAACCCGTATCGAGAGGATCACTTCGCCGGCTTCCTCGCCGTATGCGCCGATATTCTGTATGGGAGCCCCGCCGACAGTTCCCGGGATGCCGCTGAGGCATTCCAGACCTGCAAGTTCCCGACTCACGCAGTGCTGCACAAAAGCGTCCCAGCTTTCTCCCGCACCGGCCTCGATTCTTCCGCGGTCTTCGTCATCGACCGGCTGAATGCCCCGGAGGCTGATTTTCAGCGCCAATCCCGGGAAGCCGGAGTCGGCGACCACAATGTTGCTTCCTCCTCCCAGGACAAACAGCGGACAACTGCGGGAGAGGCAAAAATCCAGAGCCTGCTCTATCTTTTCTTCACTGTCCGCCTCAACCAGAAAACGAGCGGGACCCCCGATTCCCAGGGTTGTGTATGGCGCAAGTGGAACATTTTCGCGAATCGGCAGTTTGCTCATTTGTTTTCCAATAAAAAATAGCCAAATGCGGCAGCGAATTCCACGAATTTTACGGATTCCGAATCCGGATCAGGGGAATTCGTGTTAATTTGTGGCTTCCTGTTTCCAGGCCGGATTATCGGGAGCATCGAATGGCGCAGCGGTATGGATTCATAGACCTGCTGAGGGGCTTTGCGCTGGTGTTGATGATCGAGACCCACGTGGTCAATGCGTATCTGCCGCTGGCTTTGAGGAAAGGCTCCACATTCTTTTTCTATCTTGCTTTCACAAACGGACTGGTTGCCCCCGCCTTCTTGTTCGCGTCCGGATTTTCCCTGGTCCTGCAGAGTAACCATCAATGGGATAACTGGCTGCACTTTCGCGCGCCGTTTTGGAGACAGATGCGCCGCATCGGCTTTATTTTGCTCGTGGCATATTACACGCACCTGCAGGGTTTCGGCCTGCGCAGGTATTTGAAGAACTGGAACGACTATACCTTCTGGGCCAGGGCGCTTCGGGTTGATATCCTGCAGTGCATCGTGTTCTCGCTGCTCCTTGTACTGTTGCTCATATTCATCCTGCGCCGCAAGGGATTGCTTCCCTGGGGGACAGGGCTTCTGGCGATCGCGATGGCCCTTGTGACTCCGTGGATGTGGGCTCAGGATTTCAGAAGTTCACTTCCGCTTTCGCTCGCTTTATATCTGAATCCTCACGGGATTTCGCTTTTTCCCGTTTTCCCGTGGACGTGCTTCCTGCTTGCCGGGAGTTGTGCCGCCTGTTTTTTTCTGCGGTCGGTGGAAGCGCGCAAAACCCGGCTTTACATGTGGAGCATCGCCTGCCTGGGGAGCGGAATGATTCTGGCGGGCCTATTGCTGCGCAATTCCGAATACACGCTCCCCGGCAAGTCGGACTTCTACACCACAAGCCCGCTTTACCTCATCATAAGGCTGGGATGCGTTCTGCTTGTCTGTGCACTGCTTTACGTTCTGGAAACCCGCGGGAAAAATGTCCCCAAGCCGGTTCAGCTGGCAGGCCAGGAATCCCTCCTGGTTTACGGTGTCCATCTCTGGATCATCTTCGCTCTCCTGAGGGGGACACTGCTGGGGGCGGTCCTCGGGCTTCAATCCGGATACGCAGGCTGCTTTCTCATGAGCCTGCTCATCATTATTTTTATGCTTTACCTCGCCAGGCGCTGGCACGATCTGAAAAAGAAATATCCCGACAGAGTCAGGCTGGGTCAGGCCATCATCGTAATTTTCATGATCATCGTCTTTGTGCTTACCTGATCCGGGAAGGCCGTCTCTATTAAATATATCCATAATCCCACATCTTTGCTGGGGTACTAACAGAGCCAGACAGTTCCGGGATTATTGAACGCTGACCGACGCTGATAAAACGCTGACAAACACCGATGCCAAAGACAAAGGTCAGCACAACCCTTGCCCGCGGAGCCTATCCAAATGCTTTAGGCTTTATGCAGTCAAGCCTCCAAAATCGGAGGTTGTTGGCTCTGCGGATGAAATCACCCAACGGGAAGATTATTTTCGCTATAATTGCCAGCCATGAAACAAATACTTGCCGCCATTCTGTTTGTATTGGTTCTGGGTGTGGGTAATTCTGCCGCGAAGACAGTTCCGGCTGTATCTGTCCGGGCCATCGCACCCGCCGAACCTCTGGCGCCGGGAAAGCCGGCAACCCTGACGGTTGAGCTCACCATAGCCAGCCCCTATCACATTAATTCCGATCGGCCCTTGGAGGATTTTCTCATTCCAACGACCCTGGAATTTGGGCCCAATCCTCGCGTCACATTCGGCAAGCCCGTTTTTCCTGACGCGCCCGAAATAAAACTGCCGTTTTCCGAAACGCCCATGTCCGTTTACGAAGGTATTGTCCGGATATCGGTGGAAATTGTTCCGGCTGCGGATCTGGCGGCAGAGACGGTCTCCATCAAAGGCAGAGTCCGCTACCAGGCTTGTGACAATTTTGCTTGCCTTCCACCGGCCTATCTGAGTTTCAGCCTTGATTTGCCCGCCGGCGGGGCAGCCACCGGAGCGGGCAGCGCACCGCTCTCTGTTCCGCAGAGAACAGAAGGAGGCGCTGCAGCATCGGCGCCCGTGAATTTTGATGACCGGGGAATTTTGGCAACCTTTTTGCTGGTGTTCCTCGGTGGCCTGGCGCTGAACCTGACGCCGTGCGTTTACCCGATGATCCCGATCACGATCAGCTATTTCGGAGGGCAGGCGCAGGGGAAAAAGGGAAGCATCTTTTTGCATGCGCTGCTCTATGTCATCGGCATGGCGGGGACATACTCAGCCCTGGGAGTGGTTGCCGCAATGACCGGAGGGCTTTTTGGCGCCGCGTTCCAGCATCCGCCGGTGCTAATTGCCATAGCCCTCGTGATGGTGCTGCTGGCATTGAGCATGTTCGACCTTTATGAATTGCGGCTGCCTGCGTTCCTGAACCGCCTGGCCGGCGGCTCTCAGAAGGGCCTCGGCGGCACCTTTCTCATGGGCCTGACGGTGGGAATCGTCGCCGCGCCGTGCATAGGGCCATTCGTCCTGGGGCTCCTGACTTATGTGGGCAACAAAGGGAACGCAGTCCTGGGCTTCTCGCTCTTTTTTGTTCTGGCGCTCGGACTTGGACTCCCCTTTCTCATCCTCGGGGCATTTTCAGGGAGCATCCGCCGGCTGCCGCGCTCGGGTGCCTGGATGGTTTGGGTGCGTAAAATCTTCGGATTCATACTGCTGGCCATGGCCGCGTTTTTTCTCAAAACTCTTTTCCCCAGCTTACTGGCCTACCAGCTGACCCTTGCCCTGATCATGCTTCTGGCCGGCATCTATCTGGCGTGGATCGATCCCGTCGAGGCCGCAGGCAAGGCATTCCAGATCCTGCGGAATGTGGTCGGCATCGTTTTCTTTGCCATTGCTCTTTACGCCGCGGTGACCGGCATTCAGCAAATGGAGAGACCGGCCATTCAGCCCGGCGGAAAGAACCTCGGCAGCGCTATAGAATGGTTGCCCTACTCGGAAGAACAGCTGCGCCGCGCTTCCAGTGAAGGGAAGCCCGTTTTCATCGATTTTTACGCAGACTGGTGCGCTCCGTGTAAGGAACTCGATAAACACACATTCGCAGCGCCCGAGGTTGTGGAACGGTCGAGGCAATTTGTGATGCTTAAGGTAGATCTCACTTCCGAGGAAGATCCGCGGACGGAGGCTCTGAGAAGCAAATACCAGGTCCGGGGTGTGCCGACGCTTGTGTTTTTGGATCCCAATGGGCAGGAAATGCCGGATCTGCGCGGGAACGGTTTCGAGCCGAAGGATGTTTTCCTCGACAAGATGAACCGGGCGCTCGATCGCGTTGGAGAAACCCTCCGCCGGTAGAGTCTGGTTTAAGAGATTCGCCGCGTTGTTAAGAAAGCGGGAAAAGGAGGTTCATTTGCCATATCTTATGCCCTCACGCGTTAAGCGCGTCAGTCCGAAGCAGACCGACATTATCTGGAATGACGGTCATGTCAGCTCTTACCCCTCATGGTATTTGCGGGAAAATTGCCAGTGCGCCGATTGCGTTGAGGAATTTACCGGGGAGCGGAAAGTGGCCCATGGGAGCATCCCTTCCAGTCTGGAACGTGTCAGTGTCGAACCCGTGGGCAATTATGCTCTGCAATTTGGCTGGAGCGACGGCCACAAATCCGGCATCTATACTTTCGATTATCTGCGCAAGCTTTGCCCGTGTTCCCAGTGCCTGCCCCGAGGTCTGGAAGAACCGCCCGATATGATATCGCCTCCGGATGCTTTCGAAGCCTGATTCACCGGCAAATCCAAATTGGCCGGGAAAACAATGCCGTCATTCGGTTCCGGAGTTCGCAATGCCGACAAAAATGAAATGCTGACGCCAGGCGTGAAGCGATTCTCTTTCGCGAACGGGCGGCTGCCTCGACTGTCCCCGGAAAATTTTTGTAGATATTGCTTTTTGAAGAAGTTACGTGTATATTCGTGGGCGACCTCAATCAAGGTATATACCTGAAAAGAAAAGGGTCCGTAGAGTCTGGATGTGGAAACATCTCCACCATTTGGTTTCGATCCCCCGTGGGTCTCGAATGGAACGAAAACAGACAGGATTAGAGTCTCTGCGCTTCGCGCAGGATTTGATGTAATTAACAAAGAAGAGGAAAAATGAAAGAACAAGGCGTAGTTAAGTGGTTTAACAATGAAAAAGGCTACGGATTTATCCGGCGCGATTCCGGGGATGATGTTTTCGTGCACCATTCCGCTATCCAGGCCAGTGGTTTCAAGTCGTTGAACGAAGGCGATCACGTGGAATTCAACGTGGCAAAAGGGCCGAAGGGGTACCAGGCCCAGGATGTTGTGAAACTCTAGGCTGATTTCCCATGGGGAGGTTCCGGCGCCCAGCCGGAACCTCCGTGCATTTGCTGTAAAAGGCAGCACGGCAGGATCGGATACATCGCATTTCTCCACTGAGAAATATACGTGTGCCTTCTTTAATCCCCTCTGAATGATCCTTTTTTATATTCGTGAATTGAAATCAGGAAGAAAGCCGTCTGAAGGTCTGATATCCTGCCGGAACGGCCGGCGCATTTTGGCCTGATATCTGCGGATTTCGGTCAGCGCCTACCTGTTTCCGATGGATAGGGATTTCATCACCCATCCGTCAGGGTCAACTTCCAGGGATGAGGGCTTGAAAGGCAGCGCAATGCGGAAAGTCTGCTCCTGATTCGAAACACGGATGCTTCGCAACTCCCGGCGGGATCCTTCGGAGAAAACGAGGCTCAGGGGCATATCGAAAAGCCCCGTCGATTGCGTCTGCTTCACATCGACCTCAGCCTTGCCCGCGGCCTGATTCCATCGCCAGACGACACGGTACTCAGGCCACCCCCCCTGGTACAGCCATTGCCGGAAAAAGGCACTGAGTTTCGTCCCGCTCACAGATTCCATCACATTCTGGAAGTCTTCGGTCGAGACGTTGCCTCCCTCGTGCAGCGCGTAGTACCGGCGGATTCCTTCAAAAAACTTGGCGTCTCCCAGCATGCCGCGAAGCATATGAAGCACCCAAGCTCCCTTTTGATAATTCAGGGGGTTCAGTTTCTTCATCAAATCCTTGAGGCCGGGATCCACAATCGGCGCGGAGTGATCGTACTTGCCGATTGCCTGAAAGTAGGCTGCCATCGCCTGTTTCAGAGCTTCCGGACCATTGAGATGCTCATAGAACAGCGCCTCGAAATATGTGGCAAAACCCTCGCTCAGCCAGAGCTGATCCCAATCGTTCACTGAAAGGGAATTGCCGAACCACTGATGGGCGATTTCGTGGGGCACGGGATTCTCCGCCAAGGGCACGCCCCGGAAAAGCGATTCATCATAGAAAATTGCACTGGCATTCTCCATCGCGCCCGGTCCTATGGTGGCTTGAACCTGGGCCAGCTTTTCGTAAGGGTAGGGGCCGATCAAGCCGGTGAAGTAGGACAGGGCAAGGGCTGTCCGGGCGAACTTGCGCGCGGCCGTCTCCGCGTCCTGGGGATAGGCGTACCAGTCCACGGGCACGCCGTTCATTTCCGGCTGGTGCAGGATCGAAAATTCGGCGACACCGATGGTAATCGAGTAGGCGGGAATGTCCTTGCCTTCCCTCCATCGGGTTAGCCGGCGTCCATCGAGCAGGGATTCTTTCTGTACGAGGCGCCCATTGGATACGACACTGTATTTCTCCGGGGCCGTTATGGCGATTTCGGCCGTGGCCTTGTCCGAAGGGTGGTCCACCGAGGGGAACCAGTGGTGGGCCTGATCGGGCCAGTTGTTTGCAAAGATGACCCTGCGGCCATAGCTGTTTTTGCCGAACAACATTCCGCCGAAAGGTTTGCCGTGGTATTGAACCTCGACCACGACAATTTCGTCCCTGGAGCAGGGCCGGCCGAAGTCGAAGGACAGGCGGCCGTTGCCGTATGTGAAGCGGGTTTCGACTCCCCGGACACGGACCCGGTCGATCTCCATATCTGCGAAATCGAGCCACATGCCCGGCACGCCCGCATCACGCATGCGGATGAGCAGGCGGGCCGTCCCGGCGATGGAATCGGATGTGTCAGTCAGTTCCAGGGAAAGGTCGTAGTGGACCACGTCGATGGCGGGTTGCCGAAGGTATCCGTCCGCATAGCCGCAGACAGCCAGAAGGAGCATCAAAATTACTGCTTTAAGCATTTGGATCACACCATATATTTACCATCTTTAGGCCCTTCGCGTCTTCCGGTCTTGGCGGTAAAATGCTAATTCCGATTTCACAGGGAAGTTGTGATGAAAAACAGGCAGATCCCCAGGCGAAAATATAAGGATGGAACCGATCTCTCGATCCTGGGCTTCGGAGGCATGCTCCTTGTGGGGATGGAGCAGCGCGAGGCCGACAGGATCGTCGCCGAAGTCTTCGATGAGGGCATCAACTATTTTGATGTTGCGCCGTTTTATGGCAGCGGACAGGCGGAGCAGAGAATGGGACCCGCGCTGGCTTCCCATAGGGACGGGATTTTTCTTGCGTGCAAAACTCTCGAGCGTTCGGCGCAGGGGGCAAGGGAGGAACTGGAGCAGTCGCTCAGACATTTGCGCACGGATCATTTTGATCTCTACCAGTTTCACGCGGTCTCGGATCTGGAAGAAGTGAATGAGATATTTGCTCCGGGCGGAGCTTTGGAGGCTTTTCTGCAGGCGCAGGAGCAGGGCAAAATCCGACATGTCGGATTCTCCGCCCATTCCGTCGAGGCGGCGCTTGCAATGTTCGACCGCTTCCATTTTGATTCCGTATTGTTTCCGGTGAATTTCATCTGCTATGCGCGGGGCAATTTCGGGCCTCAGGTCGTCGCCCGGGCCAAAGAATCGGGGGCTGCGATCCTTGCCATTAAGGCGATGGCGCATGGGCCCTGGCGCAAAGGGGAAAAGCGGAAATACCCCAATTGCTGGTATCGTCCCATAGAGGACAGAGAACTTGCGCGCAAGGCCCTTCGTTTCACCCTTTCGGAAGGAGCAACGGCGGCCGTGCCTCCCGGAGATGAAAGGCTATTCCGGATGGCCCTGGAATTGGCCCACGGCCTGTTGCCTATGGATGCTGAGGAACGCAAGGATCTGCTGGCAGGCACACGGGGATTGCGTCCGCTGATGCGCGCAAAGATACGCGCTGCGTGAGGGCAATCGGGCAATTCGCGGGAGTGCGTCAAAACTTCGTGTCTTTTCAGATCAGAGTTTGGCCGTGGATTTATGGGAAAACGCCTTGCTATCCTTCAGGTGAGTACAGCTCTCCAGAGACTGTCTCAAAACTGCCGGCGAGCATCTCGCGACAGCCGTTTTGAAACCGATTCCGGGGGCCTGTCCATAAATTTTAACGCTGACGCACGCTGAAAAATTATGAATAAATACTATTTTCTCGGCAGTTAATGTTGATGGAGGTGTGTATGGGGACGGACGACAAACTGCAGTTTATTCTGGATGAGAGGTCGCGGCTTGAAAAGGAAGGATTGCTGATCAATCTGCGGACGATCGAGTCTCCCCAGGGCGCCTGGATTCATGTGGATGGCAGGCGGGTGCTGAATCTATGCTCCAACAATTATCTCGGTCTGGCGAACCATCCCAAACTGAAGCAGGCGGCCCGGGACGCCATCGAGCGTTTCGGGGTAGGCCCCGCGGCGGTCCGCTCCATTGCCGGAACCATGGTCCTTCATACGGAGCTCGAGGAAAAACTCGCCCGTTTCAAGCATGTGGAGGCCGCGATTTCGTTCCAGTCGGGATTCAATTCCAATCTGGCGGCCATCCCGGCCCTGGTCGGTAAAGAGGATCTGATCTTTTCCGACGAGCTGAATCACGCCTCGATCATCGACGGCTGCAGGCTCTCCGGCGCGCCGATCATACGCTACGAGCACTGTATTCCTGCGTCGCTGGAACAGAAGCTTCAGGAAAACTACATGGACCGAACAGGACGCCGCGCGCTGATCATCACCGACGGCGTCTTCTCGATGGACGGGGATATCGCGCCTCTACCGCCTCTGGTCGAGCTCGCCGAGAAGTATCATGCGATGATTATGGTCGACGACGCGCACGGCGAAGGCGTGCTCGGTGAAGGGGGGCGCGGCGCCGTGGATCACTTCCATATGCACGGCCGCGTCGACGTCGAAATCGGAACGATGTCCAAGGCTTTTGGCGTAATGGGCGGCTTCGTGGCCGGGAAAAAGGTCATCGTGGAGCATCTGCGGCAAAAGGGCAGGCCTTTTTTGTTTTCCAGCGCGCTCACGCCGGCTGATGTTGCGGCCTGCAGCGCAGCAGTCGATCTGCTGGAGTCCTCCGACGAGCTGGTGAAAAAACTTTGGAGCAATGCGCGCTATTTCAAGGGGAGAATGCGCGACGCGGGATTCGACACGGGGAAGAGCGAGACGCCGATTACGCCGGTGATGCTGGGAGAGGCTAAAACGGCCCAGGAGTTCAGCCGCCGGCTTTTCGAGCAGAACATATTCGCGATGGCCATCGGCTTCCCCACGGTCCCGATGGGAAAAGCGCGTATTCGCGTGATGATTTCCGCCACCCATTCCGAGCAGGACCTTGATTTTGGCGTGGAAAAATTCATTGCCGTCGGGAAAGAGCTTCGAGTCCTTGAGTCTTAGAGGTTTGGAACTATTTATATCGAGAGGGGAAACATGAAAATTCGTTTTCTGCCGCTGCTGCTCGGCCTTCAGCTTTTGGTTTCGTTTGAGGCTTTCCCGCAGGAAGAGACTCGCCTTCTGCGCTTTCCGGCAATTCACGGGAGCCGGATCGTGTTCAGCTATGCCGGCGACCTTTACACGGTCGATTCCAAAGGCGGAACGGCCCGCAAGCTGACCAACGATGCCGGGTTATGAGATGTTTGCCCGGTTCTCTCCCGATGGGAAACAATCTGGCCTTCACCGCGCAGTATGACGGCAACACCGAGGTCTATCTGATGCCCTCCGAAGGAGGCATTCCCAAGCGGCTGACCTACACGGCGACGCTCGACCGGGACGATGTTTCCGACCGGATGGGCCCGAACAACATCGTCATGGGCTGGAAGGGGCACGACCAGATTCTCTACCGGTCCCGCAAAGACCAGTGGAATGACTGGAAGGGCGACCTGCTTCTGGTCCCCGTGGACGGAGGTCTTTCCGAACAGCTGCCATTGCCGCGCGGCGGATTCTGCTCGTATTCGCCGGACCTGAAGAAACTGGCCTACAACCGCGTCTTTCGCGAATTCCGGACCTGGAAGCGCTATCGGGGCGGCCAGGCGGACGATGTCTGGATCTATGATTTCGATTCCAGGCAGACGGTCAACATTACGAACAATCCGGCCCAGGACATATTCCCGATGTGGACCGGTGAACAGAATCTATTTCATATCGGACCGCGATGAAAACAAGCGTTTCAACCTGTATTCCTACGATCCCTCGGGAAAGCAGACGCAGAAGCTCACAGCTTTGCGGATTTTGACATCAAGTTCCCGTCGCTGGGAGATGACGCCATCGTTTTTGAGAATGGCGGCTACATATATCGATTTGACCTGAAAAGCCAGAAAGCGGAGAAGGTGCCGATCTTCATCGCCGACGATCAGGCGACAGGCCGCGGCGGATGGGTGGATCGTCAGCAGGTTCATCAGCAATTATGAGATTTCTCCGGATGGAAACCGGGCGCTTTTCGGCGCACGCGGCGAGATTTTCACGGTTCCGGCAAAGTACGGGAACACCCGCAATCTGACCAACTACTTCCGGCGTGCATGAACGCGCATCCAAATGGTCTCCGGACGGCAAATGGATAGCCTATATTTCCGATGCCTCGGGCGAAGATGAAATCTACATCATTCCGCAGGATGGTTCGGGCCCGGCGAAGCAGTTGACGAGGGGCGCCGATACCTACAAATTCCCCCTGCTCTGGTCTCCCGACAGCAGGAAACTGCTCTGGTCGGACAAGAAAGCTCCGCCTGCAGTTTGTCGACGTCGATTCCGGCGAGGTCACGCAGGTAGCCCAGGCGAAGGCCTGGGAAATCACGGAATTCAACTGGTCTCCGGACAGCCAGTGGATTGCCTATGCCCAGCCGGAAGAGCAAAAGATGCAGATGATCTATCTTTATTCCGTCGCAAAGAAAGAAACGTTTGCCGTAACCGACGGCTGGTTTGATTCGGGCGAGCCGGCTTTCAGCGCGGACGGCAAGTACCTCTTTTTTATCTCCGATCAGGACCTTTAATCCCACCTATGGTCAGACCGAATTCAACTACAGCTACCGGGACATGGCGAAGATCTATCTGGTGACGCTGGCCAAGGAAACCAAATCTCCCTTTGAACCCAAGAGCGACGAGGTCAAGATCAAGGATCGCGGCAAAGGAACCGGCCAAAGAGCCTGCAAAGAGGAGGGCGCGAGAAGAAGGCGAACGCGCAGGCAAAGCCTGTTGACGGTCAAGGTGGATGCCGACGGCATCCAGGCGCGCATCGCGGAATTTCCGGTTGTCGGGGCCACCTACGAGCATCTGGTTTCCGTGGGCAACAAGCTCTACTACCAGGCGGCGCAAAGGCGGACGAAAAGAGCAAAGCTGATGCTGTATCGACCTGGACAAGCTGAAGGAAACCGAGCTGGGGGAGTGCGACGGCTATGAAATGTCCGCGGACGGAAAGAAGATGCTGATCGGCCAGGGCGGTTCCTACGCCATCATCGATCTGCCCGGCGCAAGACTCGATATCAGCGAGCGGCTCAACCTGTCGGATCTGAAAGTCAATCTCGACCGCACGGCCGAGTGGAAGCAGATCTATCAACGAATCCTGGCGGCAGATGCGGGACTTTTTCTATGCGCCCAACATGCACGGAGTGGACTGGGAGAAAGTCCGCAAGAACTACGAGCCGCTGCTTCCCTTTGTCCGGCACCGGGCGGACCTGACCTACATCATCGGTGAGATGATCGGCGAATTGAGCGCGGGGCACACCTATGTGGGCGGCGGGGATCTGCCGCAGAAGGAGCGGATCAAGACGGGCCTGCTCGGGGCGGTGATCGAGAAGGATGCGGCGTCGGGATATTTCCGGATTGCGAAGATTCTGAAGGGGCAGAACTGGGACAAGGATGTCCGGTCGCCGCTGACGGAGATCGGCGTGGATGCGAGGGAAGGCGACTACATTCTCGCGGTGAACGGCAAGCCCACGAATCAGATGAAGGACATCTACGAGTCGCTGGTCAATACGGTGGGCAAGCAGGTCCGGCTGAAGCTGAACTGCGAAGCCGGAGGAGGCGGGCAGCCGCGAAACGGTTGTGATGCCGATCGACGATGAGAGGCCGCTCTATTACTACGCCTGGGTGCAGGGGAACCTCGAGAAGGTGGACAAGGCCACGCAGGGGAAGGTCGGCTACATCCATATTCCCGACATGGGAGTGAGCGGCCTGAATGAGTTTGTGAAATATTTTTATCCGCAGCTTCGCAAAGAAGCCGTGATTGTGGACGTGAGGGGGAACGGCGGCGGAAATGTTTCGCCGATGATGATTGAGCGGCTGCGGCGTGAAGCGGCGATGATCGACATCGCGCGCAACACGGCGCCGAGCTTCGATCCGGAGGTATCTGATTGCCGGTCCGAAGGTATGCCTGCTGGATGAGTTTTCGGCTTCGGACGGAGATATTTTCCCGTACCGCTTCAGATAGTACAAGCTGGGGAAGCTGATCGGCAAGCGCTCCTGGGGCGGAGTCGTGGGCATTCGCGGGACGCTTCCGATTGTGGACGGCGGCTTTCTCAACCGGCCGGAATTTTCGCGCTATGACATGGCCGGCAAGGAATGGATCATGGAAGGGCACGGCGTGGATCCGGACATCGTGGTCGACAATGATCCGGCGAAGGAATTTGCCGGGATCGACGAGCAGCTGAACAAGGCGATCGAGGTGATACTGCAGGAGCTGAAGTCCGCGCCGGTGCAGATTCCGCCGCCACCGCCGTATCCCACGAAATAGCAGCAGGAATTGGAAATTGGCGAGGACGGCTTCCCGGAGCCGTCCGGCCTGTAGGTGTGGATGGGCCGACGGTCTCAAAAAACCGCCTTCACAATAGGGCGCGGGCGTGCTAACCTCATGGGCGTCGTGCTGGCCGCGGGTGGATTCGGGTGGATTTTGCGGGCAGCACTCCTGCATAAAAAGAGTGGGCCGTTAGCTCAACTGGCAGAGCAACTGACTCTTAATCAGTAGGTTGAAGGTTCGATTCCTTCACGGCTCACCAACAGAATCAATAAGTTAGCGAAATTCATAAATCACCAAAAACAGCTAAGGTTAACATTGGGTTAACGGCGGCCGTCCGGCTACTGTGGATTTTCGCCGATCTCTTGAAGGGGCGGAGTTGCAGTTTATTAGGCCAGGATGCAAATTTCCTGAAATAGAATCGATCCTGGCGAAACAATAGTAGTGCACGGACCGTTGCTGCTCTGGAAGCCTCAGGACAGGTTTGTGCCCCAGAAATCCTGTCCTGATTCACTATTTGGCCGCATAGCGTCGGAAAACCTTACAATTCAAAGATCCAATGCACTATTCCGCAAGTCATTGTTTTGCCATAAATTAGCGAATCACAAATTATCATTGCCGAAATTCGTGTAAAATTGCCTTACAATTTGAGGGACTCATGATAAATCTTACCAAGGGCATGTTTTTCTCCCTACTCATAGTAACTCCTTGCTTTTGTTAGACATACCGAGATGTTCCTTGGGACGCTAATTTGATGGATAAATAATTGCTTAATGTTTGGATACAGTTGTCTAGCAAAAGGGGGCTAGTATGGAAAAATTGTTATTTATAAGCCTTTTTATCTTAATTGTGCCAGGATTAGTATTTGCTGACACGATAGGAGATAACTTCAATGACAATTCGCTGAATTCCTCGCTATGGGTACCTTTCAATATAGGCAGCGGTGGCCCTGGTGTTTCTATTTCAGTTTCAGAGATAAATGGACGGCTTGAAGCAAAGGCCACGATTGATCCTTACCCTTCAGCACCCAATTCCGCCATTGCTCTTGCTGGCATATCTCTTCTTGGCACCATTTACGGAGACTTCGATATACAGGTCGATTATGAACTGCTGAGTCCTTTGGTCGGTCCAGGAGATGAGCCTACTATTGCCATTCTTTTGAGTAATGGACTACTGCTGGATGATCCTTATTTCGTGGGTCGATCGCTTGACGGGGGTGATATATACGTTGCCGGCATAGACGATGAATATGGCGCCCCGACCACCGATATGGAAGGATTATTGCGATTTACTCGTATGGGCACTTTAATGTCTGCCTACTATTGGGAACCTTTAGATACTGACTGGCAATTGATACGACAAGCTAATGGGAGTGCGGATCCGATTAAAACTTTAGGGCTTGGTATATACAACGAGACAAATGACACGACAGTCTTTGCGGCTTTTGATAATTTTAATCTCACCGCTGACCAGTTCGTTCCCATCCCAGAACCTGCATCCATACTCCTTTTAGGCACTGGCCTTGGAGCATTGGGATTGGCAGTGCGGCGCAGGAAAAAGTAAGTTTTTCTCCGTAGGATTTTTAGGAAATCAGACAAGGGCCGCTCATCGGGGCGGCCTTTTCCTTTTTCGCAAAACCGATCTATCGCAGTTTAAACCGATTCCATAATAATAGTGATGTGCCCCGCCGCAAAACGATTCGCCACACAACTCTAAACGTGGATGAAGAGGTGGGGGTCGACCAAAGAAATCAGGTTCAAAACGGGATATAGCCGAAGCGACTGGCGTATTTCCGAGAGAGTAACAGCGGATCGAACGCCACGTCGCGCTAGCCGAGCAGTATCCTTTCCTGAAGCGAAACGGATGGCTACAACACAGGGTCCTGGAAGCGGGAGAGGATCGGATAGACCTGTTCGGAACTCATTTCCTATAACTATTGTAATAACTTTCTCCAGGACAGCCTGGAAGGTTTCAGGCGGGATTTCGGGAACCTAATCGGCCTGGTTCTGAATAATTTCGTCTGTGCGGCCCCAGGAGGCACGATCTAGGCTTGGCCCTTACCTGATATGGCCCGTTTCCGTTATGGCGCCTTGTGCGGCCCCGATCATGCCCAAGCCATAGTTTGGCATAGGAAGCCCGTTACTTGCCTGGTGGCAGTCTGAAGGCTTCCCTAAGCTCCCGCGCCATTTCCTCGGCAGAGGCTCCGGCAAGACCCGAGCCGCAATGCGCACAGATCGGTTGCGGATTTTTATAGCCGCACAACAAACAAAACTTCACATCGGATGCGCGGATATCCGTCTCAAAGACCAGGCCGCAGGCGTTGCACTTGTATTCAATTGATTCGCTCATCTTCCCCCCCCTTTCCCTCGTCCTGAATTCCGGCGCGGCATCCCTGGAACATGTCAAGGACCATGTGTTTGAGCGCGTATCGGTCGCCAAAGATTATGAAATCCTGGCCGAAGCTCTCCGGCATGACCGGGGACAGGTAGATCATCAGCAAGTGAAGAACCAGCTTGCGGTTCAGGAAGCACTCGAGTTGGTTCTGCGGAATGGTGGCGAGACTGCCACCACAGCCAGCCTGCGGAGAGAAAAGGAGATGATTGCCTGTGTAAACCGCGAAGTAGGGGATTGTGAACGCCTGGATAAAACAAACCGCTATATCCCATCGGGCAGGCTCAACCCGGAGCAAAACGAAGTTATTCGGTTTGTTCTCAGTTCCCGTGACCGAACCGTGAATATCCGAGGAGCTGCCGGAACCGGCAAAACGGCAACGCTCCGGGAGCTACGGAGGGCGCTGCTGGAAACAGGCCATGAGGTCCTGGCCATAGCGCCGACCATGAGCGCCGTGGAGGAACTGCGGAAGGTTGGGTTCATGGACGCAGCCACGATTGAGCGACTCCTGCAGGATCTGAGCCGCCAGGCCGCAATGAGAGGCAAGGTACTGATTGTGGATGAGGCCGGCATGGTTTCCGGCCGGCAGATGCGCGATCTGCTGGATCTCATGGAGAAGCATTCAGCCCGAATTGTCTTCAGCGGCGACACAAGACAGATCCAGAGTGTCGAAGCCTGCGATGCTTTACGAATTCTGGAAAAGGAGTCCCGCCTGAAGAGCGTTGAGTTGGTCCATGTCCAGCGCCAAACCGCTAGGGAGTGCCGCGAAGCGATAAAGGAATTGCGACGAGACCCAGCCAATGGATTTGAAAAGCTGGATGCCATGGGAGCCGTACGGGAAGTACCGTGGCTGGATCGATCCGAAGCCTTAGCCCGGGCATTTGCCGAGGCAGAGGCTAAGGAAAGAAATGTCCTGGTAGTTTGCCCCACCCACGAAGAGATAGACAGGGTTACGGAAAGGATCCGAACTAACCGGAAACTGCGGGGACAGATTGGGAACAGCATAGAGATCGGACGGGATGAAACGCTTAACTGGACCACGGCGCAGAAAAGCGACCTACGGAATTACCGGCCGGGGCAGGTACTTGTATTTCATCAGGCGGTTAAGGGAATTGCGAAAGATAACGCGCTTGAGGTGATTCGGATAGACGGCAATCGAATTATGGCCCGCCTTCCCAACGGTGGACTAAAGTCAATCACTCCCGAAGATGCAAGGAGCTTTGACGTATGCAAAAGGCGGAGCTTTGAGATAGCACGCGGCGACAGGCTCTTGATTACTGCCAACAGACGCGGCAAGAAATTCCGCTGAACCAACGGGGAAATCGTAAGCGTCGGCGATGTGGACCACAAGAGACAGATAACTTTAACGGATGGCCGGGTTCTCCCGTATGGTTTCAGGCAGCTCACCCATGGATACGCCGTGACGGCGCATCGCAGCCAGGGAAAGTCTGTGGATGAGGTGATCATTTCCGGAGACGGGATGCGCAAGGAGCTGTTTTATGTGGCTGCCTCCCGCGGAAGAGAAAGCCTGCAGATAATCACGAGCGACAAAGAACTACTTCGGGAATCGGTTGGATTATCGAATGCCCGGCAATCTGCATCGGAACTGGAGCGAAAGAGTCGTCCCGGACTTCACCAGGGAGTAGACCGCGGCCTTGCCTTGGCTCGCAACCTTGCTCGCCGGGCTGCCCAATTCATATCACAGCTGGCAAAACCGCTTACGTTGACAAGAGAGTCACCACACCAACCTATTGTGGGGAATAGCCATGACTGGGGAATCGAGTGAGATCTCAAGCTCTAATCTCGAAGTAGTTCTCCTGAAGCGGACATTTGTGCTGCCATGGAGCCAGTTTCTGTTTGCGGAAGGCGGCAATGAGGAAATCCGGCTCGCGTTCAGCACGCATGACGTGGTAGTAACTGGGAGCCGTCTCATAAACTCCTCGAAGACTTGTCTGCTCGAGGTTGAGCCGGCTTCAGGAGCCTGGCAGGGCAGATCGGTTCAGTTCTTCCGTTGGTTTGCAGATAGCCTCGATTTCAGTGAAGAAAGTGGATTAGCACATGCTCGTAGGCAACATCCAGAACGTCATCATCAGTAAGACACCATCCCTAAGGCTTTGCCTCAGGATTTTAAAACACGGCAATCGCTCAGCTTTGTTCGGTTGTTGTTCGGGAGGTGTTCGGTTCCCGTTCGGCCTTGTGTTCGGATGTTGTTCGGCATTACTCCGCCGTTATTTCTAGCCTCAGGCCAGCCCGATGGATTCAAACTTTGACCGTATTCTCGACAATCTGCCCGAAAAGCGGTCTCGTTCCCGCCTCGAGCCTTACGGTGCTTTGATTAAGGAACTGCAGCGTCGGCGCCGCACATATCGGGAAATTGCCCGGGTCCTGGATACGTTCCAAATCCACGCATCCATAAGCACGATTCACGACTTCGTTCAGCGCTGGACGGTTCCAGCCAAGAAGGCTGGCCGAACCAGGATCGAGGGTGCTCAGCGGAAAGCCAAGAACAACCCGAATAATGGCTCAGCCAAGATGCAGATGCCTAATGCAGAGCCCCCTGTGACTTCAGACGAAGTTCAGAAGCGCATAGCGGCGCTCAAGTCACGGCCAATTCCGGCAACTGAAACGAAAATCTTCCATTATGATCCAGCGCAACCACTTCGCATTTCATCTCCGCCACCGCGGGCCGATAGGTAGAATAAGAGCCCTTTTCCAGAGATGCCTCTCCATCCATGAATTCCCCGCTATTGCCGGGATTCCGATAAGAGCCACTTATGTAAACTTTCAGGAATTCTCCTCGACTCTCAAAGACATTTTAATGCAGGTTTGGAAGGAAAATACGAGGAATTTGCACACATTCCCTTTTTCAACCGGCTAGCGCCCGTTGTAGGATTTGGGTGCAGGTTAGAAATTGAAAGGGTCGCCTGGTACTCCGGATGCGCACGGTACCAACGAAAAGAATCCGGCTCAGTTGTTTACCCCCCTAATTCGCAGCTCACCAATGGCACGTTTCAATCAGAGGACAATCAGGGTAACAGCCTGCCGTGCCCGACGAATGTGGGCTCACGTTTGACGATGGGGTCGTTCCAGGGATCACCGGGTTCAAGGCGATGTAGATAAATCCATCCTCTTGCACTGTCCACCCCGACGTGGGATTGAAAATGTCATTGGTGAGATTACCTGACCAACTGCCAGAGGCACCTATTGTTTCTGTCCTTGACTGATTGAGATTTGTCGTTGAAGAGCATGAACTGGGATTCCTCATTACGGGGATGCCATAATTCAGCGAACTGATGTAATTGATATCATATTGGACAGACTGATTGCCGCCGTTATAGATACTGAGGCTCGTATTCCAGCCTTTATCCCACCAGCCATGATTATGCCATCCGTTAGCGTATGGACTGACAAGGACCGATGCCGTGCCGTCCCAGAACCAAGGTATTGACCATGCTGCCCCTTGCCATGCGTTGTAATACGCATCGCACGCAGAGGAACTTGAGCCACCTTGCGCCGAGAAAGTACTTGGGGGAAAAATGTAAAAGTCTTGACCACCAAGGGACTCGACGGTTAGTGTTGCATTTAGGAGTCGTGGCGGGGATCCCTTCACACTGACATTCAATACATTCCACGCGTAGGTTCCATACGGACTTAGTGGCGTATCTGGATATGTATAGCTGTTATTGGGTCCGCAGAACAAGCCCCCTTTATCATCGGGATGTGTGAATTGGTAGCCGGATTTCGCCAATGTGTTTCGCACAGTTATACTGCTCGCGTTTACGTTAACAGCGGACCAAGCGAAGTCATGAACCATGAACGCACTGGGCAACAACTTGACGCCCGAATTGAGGCCTGAAAAACTATAGCTATTATCAGGTTGCGTCTGCGCCGGGGCGTCACGTCCACCTGAAGAAGCGGCGATGCAAGAGATCAAAAATATGGCCTCTAAATGTAACTTCATTGGCTCCTCCCTTGAGCATTAGTTTTGCTAACAAAAATGCCCGCTTTAGCCGGTGAATCTTGTAGGTTGGATACAAATGCAAACTGTCAGGAGGATGAAACAGCCAAGTTACCTATGAACGAATAGACTCCGCCCACGGGTGCTGGATCACCTTCCTGAAGGATTGGTGTGAGTGTATCGCTTAGATCCTGCCAGAGCGTTTGCCTTCCCGTGGTTTGGCTCCACCCGAAGAACAAGATAGTATTTGTTCCATCGACATTGGCAATAATCATTGGGGACTGGAAATTGCCGCTCAAAGTTGGATGGTTGGGATTTGCTGGCCGCCCTGTGTTTGCTAAAGCAGAGATTCCCCCTGATGCATGAGCAAAATATACACCATTTGGGAATAGCATCTCGCTCCATGACTGATGCACGATTGAATCCACAAACACGATGTCTCCGAGGTCATTAATCGAGGGAGCGCTTAGGATGTGCAATTTGCCCTCACCAACTGACTGGCCCTGGAGTGCAACAGTAACCACTCCATTATCGTTGGCAACGAAAATCCCAGTCTTCGTTGGCCCTTGTTCGTTGGTCAATTAGGCGACAAATGCTATTTGCCCCCCTTGATTTATCGCCAAGCCAAGGAAACGATCAAACATTTCGCTCTGTTTGCCAGGGGCCGGTTGTCCCTGCAAAACAATCGACTTAAGATTCCCATCTGAATACAGGAATATGCCATCTCCATTCCTCAACCCGCCGAAAGTCGCTTCGAAGGCGATCGTGCCTGCATTGTTCATAGCCAATCCATTCCGGCCGAAGGTGTCAAACGAGTCTCCTGTTCATGGCGCCGTGCTTCCAGTAAGTGCGACTCTATCGAGTCCGTTTTCGGTTTTTAGAAATATTCCTTGATTTTTGTAGCCAATCCCCATCGTCGCAATGAAGGCTATCTGGTCTGAGTCATTGATTACTGGATCACCAAAATTCGTAAGCATCGATGCTGGTTGCAGAACAATGTCTCCATAGCTAGCAATCCTTTTGAGCAATCCCTTGGAAATCAGAAATACCCCACTGGGAGAAATCTTTCCGGGAGTGTTTCCATAAGAAACTGTTGCGCTCGTCAGCTGTCCTCGAAAAGCCACACTCCCAAGATTGTTGATTGACGGACGGCCCAGTCCCGTAAACACCGCTCCATTTGAATCGGGAGCAGCTTGCCCGATAAGTATCGCTGCCTGAACAAGTGTGGTGGCGCCTTTCAAAATCAGCCCCGATGCTGCCAAGGTGCATATGGCCAACAAAACCGCGGCAATAAAGGCAAATGTTTTTGTCATTGCACCCTCCCTTGTCTACATTATTCCTGTTGTGCCTAAACGTGAAACTGGCCGACAACGCTTTTTGTGCAGTGGTCTCGTCTTCTTTAGGATTATTTTAATGCAATGGCCGATAAATACATGCTAGCTCTGATAGGCATTCCTAATCAAGTCGATAGATTCATGGGAAGATCGACCACTGAGCGTTAGGATGAATTCCCAACTATTGTGATGCAGATTTTCATCATCTTCAGAAATAACTGCAAATAGCCCCCTTGCTACTTTATTTTGGGTTGTATAGAGGCTTGGTTTTGTCAGAAGCGTAGTCAATGCCGCCGCCTTCCGAACGTCTTCCTGATACCAATGTGAATAAATCATGTATGTGATTGCCGGGTTGGATGGGAAACGATCTGCCCTCATCTGTGTGAAGCCCCATCCAATCCGTTTGAGTTCTGACTTCCACTGTGCTTCTTTGTATTTCCTTGCTCATTTCCCTAGGGTTACTCTTGCCCTAAAGGATAGAAATGCTTATAGATTCCCTTCATTCAGCATAGAACTGCATGCGTTTCTCTACCTGCCACAGAAACATTGAACTGACAGACAGTAAAACGCCAAATCACATAGCTCATAGTAAAACACAATTTGTGCCTGGCATAATTTCTTGCGCCAGGTCATTGCAGTGTTGAGCCAGTCAGCTGAAGGTGATTTAATGCCACCTGTAAATAAATGGTATGGAAAATCAGAAAAAACGCCAAATCAAGTATTATGAGAGGGAGCATTACCGCGCCTGCAAGCCCCGCCATGCCGACAACAGTGATCCCCTTGTAGCTTGGATCAATGGCTATCGGCTCCGCGTAATGGACGAAATGATAGGAATTCCGCTTGCAGGCAAAAAAATTCTCTCGGTTTGCGGTGGAGACGGCGAGGAAGCCGATTTCTTGCAGCAACTCGGTGCCGATGTCACGCTCATCGATTTATCTATCTCTGGAGTTACGGCTGCGCGAATACGTAACCCAGCCATCAAGTGCCTCTGTATGGATGCCGAATGGCTGGCCTTTCCGGACTGCTCCTTCGACTGGGCGGTTGTACGCGAAGGATTGCATCACCTCGCCCGTCCCATCAAGGGCTTGTACGAAATGGAGCGCGTATCGAAAGAAGGTTTCGCTATCTTGGAGTGTCAGGATTCGATTCTCGTTCGTCTGCTGGCAAAAGTCGGTCTGGCCCAAAACTGGGACCCCTCAGGCGGTTACGTTTACAGATTCAGCCGCCGGGAGATTTATAAGGTTTTCGCCAGCGTTCAAACCATCGCCCGATGGCGTTGCCACACGGCGTGGATGCCATTCGGCAGTGATGTATTGAAGTATTTTCCTTTCTTCACTAGATATGTGTGCCCAGTCATTAACTACCATTTCGTCCACAGGATTCTGATCAGCAAGCCGGGACGTCAAATGTTGAAGTTTCTGTTCCGCTGTTGGAATTTCATAATAGGTCGATGGGGGAATTGTCTGATCGTTGTTGCGTGGAAAAAACCGTCTCAGGAGTTTTAACCTATAATGTACACGGTCCAAGCCAGAAAATTCCTCAACTGTAAATTAGAAGGCTTGGGGGCAACAGATTAAAGTGGACCCGTATTCGATTGTTTTAGGATTGGCCCGGCTCTATGGAACAATCCCGAGGTATGTTCCATTGCTCAGGGATAATGCACTGCCGCCGATCTTCATAGTTCTCGAACTTACCTATCGATGCAACCTGAGGTGCTCCTTTTGTTACCTGCGATTCCCGAATGCCAATGGGAACAGGAACTGCGGTACTGATCTCAGTTATGCAGAAATCCAGGACATCGTCGACCAGGTGCCGCCTCGCGCATGCTTTCTTTTATCCGGAGGCGAAATCCTCCTGCGTGAAGACCTCCCGGAAATCCTCAGGGCAGTGAGTCGAAAGCACCCCTGCCACATCTTTACCAACGGCACCCTCATTACGCCTGCCATAGCAGCTCAATGGGTCTCCCTTGGCCTCAGTTCTGTTGCGATTTCGGCGGAAGGATCAAAGGAGGTCCATGATCAGATGCGCGGGCTTGGGACCTTCCGCAGGTCCGTAGCAGGCATTCAGGCGCTCGCGGAATCCAGGGCGCGCAAAGGCTCCAGATTTCCTTTGCTAAATCTGAAAACAACCATCACGGCAGAAAATGCCGGCGCACTCTCGGAGAGCATACGCGTGGCCGAGGACTCAGGAGCAGACTACTGCACCTTTCAAATCCTGAACAACACCAGCCGAATAGGTGCGTTCTCTGTTCGCAAGGATCTTGAGTTGTCTGGGGCACTCGCGCCTTTTTATGAGTTTCCCGTGGAAGACCTGGAACGCGAGTTGCATCGCATAACGGAGTTTTCGCGGAAATCCAGAGTCCAGGTAAGGTTTCTCCCGAACCTGCCTCCGAAAGTGATCCTCACTCATTATTCCAACTTGCTCGATATTAGAAAGCACGATTGTATATCGCCATGGATGGTAATGTATATTTCGCCTTCGGGCTGTGTCTATCCGTGTCTGAATTACTATATCGGCAGCGTGCGGGAACAATCGCTCCGAAAGCTGTGGAACAACCCGCGCTATCGTCTTTTCCGAAAACGGATATTGCAGAACGGTCTGTTTCCAGACTGCCGTGGGTGCTGCGATCTGGTCCCCAGGAACAGGATTATGGGCGGCAATCACATCGCTGCACAAGTTGAGACTATTCTATAGGAGTACATGTATGTCTCAGACTCCAATCCATTCTCCAATATTGCGGCGACTGCAATTACTATCCTGCTACCTCAATCGATCCCTTGTCTGTCCCGGGCCGCCTCCTACCGTAATCATCTCCACAACCCATCGCTGCAACATGGGCTGCAGAATGTGCATCCGGGCTGTAAGGAAATTCGATGGGCCTGACATGGAAGAGAGCCTTTTCAGGAAAATCGTTGATGAAGGGGATCCCTGCTTGCGATACATCTCTCTCGACGGGCCCGGTGAAATCCTAATGAATCCCGAGGCTTTTCGGATGATTCGATATGCAAAATCCAAAGGTGTCCGCGTGATGCTCTCAACCAACGCTGCACTGCTGGATGAGTGCACGACAGACGCAATTCTTGGCTCGGGCCTGGATTTGATTATTTTTTCTGTCAATGGTGTGACACCGGATGTCTACGAGAAAATCCACGGTTCTCCTTGCTATGAAAAGGTTACTGCAAACATTCACAACTTTCTGAAGGTTAAAAGCAGGCGCAGAGCAAAGATACTAGTGATAATGCAGATAATACGTTTGCCGGAAACAATGTCGCAGCTGGAAGCTTTCTACAGGCTATGGCGCCAAGTGCCGGATATCAACCTCGTCAGAGTGAAAAACGATGTGCTGCGAAATGAAATAACCTGGCACAAGGAGCCAGGCTTACGGCCGATATCCAAAAACCCATGTCCTCGTCTTTGGGAGGGACCGCCCTTGATAGAAACAAATGGAGACGTGTACGCATCTGCCGGAGTTCTGTACAAAACAGGTCCTGTCGGTAACGTAACCCAAAATTCATTAGGAGAGATATGGAATTGCGAACAGATGAGGTCTCTGCGGCTCGCCCACATTACAGGTAACTTATCCGACCACCCAGAGTGTCTGGATTGCTGGTATCCACAGCCTCGCCTCCCTTTGATTATTTCAGGCTTTTTACTGGACCCGTTCATAGTGGGCAAACTGATCCCCCTTGCCGAGCGCTTGGCTTTCTGGCGCGGGCTTCCTTTGTATGAAAGGACTGGCAGGAATGACAAAGCTATCGCTTGAATCAGAGCTCATTTAGTCTGCCGGCCAGGAGTTGGGAACAATTCGATAGTTCCTCCAAATCGCAGGACTGGAACCGAGATTTTCTAGGGTTATGCCTTCGTCGGACATTTTGGAGCTACCCTTGCCTTCAAGCTCGTACTCGATTTTGCTGTCTGATGGAAGCCGAATGGAGAATCTCATTTCTGGTTGCACCTGCTTTAGCATAACACCGCCCGGATACCATACCGGTACCGACGAAAAGTCGGCTGGAACGATCTGTGGCAGGTCTTTTACAAAGGGACTGACCTCTTCAATCTCCAGGTGATCCAAGGGCAGCCTGGAGAAGATGTAAGGGACAATTCCGAAATGGCTATCATGGAATCCCGCGCCGGCTTCCCTGGAAAAAGTGCGGACCGGAAACGAATCCAAAAGATCTATCCGCCTGATGGGTATTAGAAGAGGCTCCAGGTCGCTCGAAAGAGAATAGGCGAAAGATGTTTGTTTCACAATCAGATCTCCTCCACGTGGTCGCAAATCCAACGCGCTGAGAGTTGGGATTCCTTTCTGCTCCAGATAAAACCGAAGACCTGATTCTGCCGCGCTCCAAAAGCGAAAGCCCTGACGCTGCAAAGGAACGATAGTTTGAGATACCCAATTTCGATAGGAATTGACAAAACGGTAATCTGCAACGGCTAAGGAAAAAGATAAAATAGTTGTGGCCAAGAATGCCATCAAGGCAGCTTTCTGTCGACTATGCTGAAAGGTGACCAGAAACAGCGGCGGCAACCCGAGAAGAAGATATCGCGCGTTGACCATATCCGCAACAAATACCAGGAAGACGAGCGTAGCCGGCAACCAGACGATCAGAAAGCCACCAGCCTGGAATGATTCTCTTCTCTTTACCAGCTGTTTGGCTTTTATACCAAACAGCATCATCCATGCAATCCCAGAAGATGCGAGGATTACAAACCATAATCGATAGCTGAAGGAAGACCATACGCAAAAAAAACTCGTGACAATTGCCGTTGAAATGCTCAGTATGGCAACCATTCTCCATCTAGGCACATCGGCAACTGCCACAAATGTCCAGGGAAACATACCGATGCCGCCGATGAAGCTGAGCATTGGAAGGAGATTTTGACTGAAAGAAAAATGCAGCCCCCAATAGTTTGACCACTTAGCCGGAACATTTACACCGAAGTGAATCCTTAATATCAGCAGCCACATGAACACAGCGGCTGGCGCAGCAGCTAGGGCAAACCATTCTCGCTTCGCACGGCCGCTGCTAACAGCCCAGACAAAGAGGCATCCAACTGGAATCAGCACGACATAACCGGCTCCTGCCGCCAGGATGAAACACAGCGAGGCAGGCCAGAGCTGCGCTGAATCCCCATGGATGTAATTCAAGTAAAAGGACAGGCCCATGAGCATGAAAGCCAGCATCGGCACATCCATCATTAAGCTCGGATTCATCACGAAAAAAGCCGGGCTCACCGCAAAAAGTGAGGTCACAAGCAACGGTTTATCTGTAAAGCGTTTAGCCACGCGATGAAAGGCAAGAATTGCCATCACAGGAAAAACGGAGAAGAACAAACGAAAAATGGCTTCGTCAAAATGCCCGAACAGCCTGAAGAGGCAGGCTAGATAGTATTCAGCTACTGGAGGATGTGTCTGCGTGGCCATATTGGCGTAATCAATTCCGAAGAAGACCCACGACATTTCTTGTGGAAACCGCCAATCCTTTTCAGCGGCGAATCTTGCTACATCGAGGTACTGGTGCTCGTCCATGTAAACGGCACGCGAGGCAAAGGGGACGATGCTGCACAGAACCAGGATCGCCAAAGCGGTATTGGTGGTCCAGGTTTTCATCGCGGAACACCTTCCCGGCTCAAAAATTCCTGTATCACCTCAACGTTCTTTTGGATTTCTGTGGCTGGGTATCGGGGATACGTGGGCAGTAGAATAAGTTCGCGGGCAACAGTTTCGGCGTTGGGGCAGTCCCTATTAAACTCATGAAAGGCCTCAAGGGATGCGCAATTACGCAAATACTGAGGGGCAAAGTCTCGCTTGCGTTCCATCGCAAATCGTAGGAGCGTTTCCCGCTGGCTATATTGGATGGGGTAGTAAGTGTAAATGTGGGACAGTCCTTGACCCCTCTTAGGCGTAATCAGACCATTCAGATTCGCTAAAGCTCGGTGATATAACCCGGCTTGAGCGATGCGGGCTCTACTATCGACATCCACACGATTTAACTGGCGAATGACCAAATTTGACTGCAAGGCAGTCATACCATAGAGGTAGCCTGCCGGAATCGTCTTCAACCGCAGGGCCCTGCCCTCCGGGTCCAGGTGACGATTAACCGCATGAATCTCGTGTATAAAGCTATAACGAATCACTGGATGCACGAGGCTGGCAAACAGCGGAGGCGATGTGAGCAGGTCGCTCATTAATCCGCCCAAAGCAAGGGCGAAAAGGCGCCACCTTGGCAAGAGTGGAAGCTCGCCTACCCGTCGACGAATTTTGGAGATCAACGTCGGGTCGCGTGATACCAGCATGCCTCCCCGCCAAGCACTTACATTCTTGTAGAAGCCAAAACTGAAGATCCCGACGTCGCCGATAGTACCCAGGCGTCTTGTCCCCTCAGCCGCCCCGAAGGCTTGGGCGGCGTCCTCGATCAATGGAATTCCCCGACGAGAACATATCTCCTGGAACATATGCGCTCCAGCAGTCTCCCCATGCAGATGAGAGATCAAAACCGCCCCTGTCCGGGAATCAATCAGTGCCTCCACCTGGTCGGGATCAATCGCACATGACTGTCTGCGGATGTCGGCAAACAGCGGTATGCCACCGGCGAGAATGACCATGTTCACAACGTCTTGGATGGTCAGTGGCGACATCACAACCGTTTGACCGGGCCGAACTAATTCACGCAAAGCTAAGAACAGCCCAGTTCTCGCTGTCGGGACGGAGGTTGCAGCAGGCACATCGAAGCGTCGACAAATTTCTGATTCTAGTTTTGCAGCAGGTTCATTTAAGTTGTGAAATCCGCATAGCAAATATCTTAGTGTGAGGGCGTAGTTGGACAAGTGGGTATATAGGCGAAACCGGGGATGTGGAGACCAAATATCGGCCATGCTATTTCAGACACTCCGAGGCAATGCGGTGGGCATTCGCCATGACCGTAAATGCCGGGGCTGACGTCGGCACGTCTGGGAGGACACTCGCATCGACTATATGGACTCCAGGCAAGGAAGACAAACGACCTAGCCGGTCGGTTTCAAGGAATTTGGGAATCTGGCGCATGGGGAATGTGCTTCCGGTATGATAGCTCCCTCCTGGCAGATCCAGCCGCCTCAAAAAATAGAGAGGGACTCCACCAATCAATCTGCAGCAACGAAGAAGTTTCAGAGCCACCTTCCGCACGATTTCATCAGCAGCAGGGTTTCTGTGCCCCGTCACCAAGAGCTTCCTTCCATCACTTGAGAGTTTGATCTCAATCTCCGACGAGTCGTCGGAATCCAGATACCCGAATATTATGAAGAGTCTCGCCACTACAGTTCGCAACAGGGGCGCGATATAGCGGCCGGCACCGAAAACCCTTTGCATTAAGAGTTTTAAATATAAATCATTGTAGCCATAGAATTGGAGATGCACGGGTCGTTTGCAGATTGTGTTGTCTTCGACTCTTGCAACCATCTGACACAACGTGTGCATCTTTTCGGAGAACACGTCGCCAGCCGTCTTGTATCGCAAAAGAGGCAGCGTGAATATATCACTTTGCTTAATGCGCACAGGGGTGTTGCGGAGCCCCGTTGAAACTAGAACGATTCGAGCAGTCTCCAGCACACCCGCCGACAAGAGAACGCGGCTTGCACGAAAGGTCTGCAAAGTGCCGTCGGCAACGGACCGAGCGTCGATCCGCACGTTCCCTCCCGTTGGGATTAATTTGTCCACATGTATCCCGGGTACATAATGAATCAAACCTTCGTCCGAAAGACGCGTCAACGTAGGCACCGCATTGTATGTACAGTCATATGGACAGCCGTACAAGCATAGCCCACAGTAGCGGCAGGCCTGTTTCCCGTCCTTATCAGCCTGACGTATGCCCAGCCGCGGATAACCGAATCGGATTCCCTGGGATTCCAGCGCCTTGCTATTTGCCATAAGATCTGAATGCAGCGCACATGATTGGAGACTCAGGCGCAGGATCGGCTCAGGGGGAAAGATTTCCGTCGAGGTTCCTTCTTGCCGATCGCACATGAGAGAATACGCGGCAGCGTAATGGGGAACAAGGTCTCTAGCAGTGATTGGCCAATCCCCCAATTCTCTCGCGGATAAAGGCTGGATGACGGTTCCCCAGACGTTACTGAATCCTCCCATGGCAAAGGATCGGTACATCGAGGCGCCACATAACTCAACAGGTACAGCGAGGTTCAGTTCGCTGAAAGTATGATCCGAGCCGAAATTTAGCTTCCGGGGAATACCGTTGGCTGCCACTGGGCCGGTTCGCCTGAGCCATGTGATGTCCTCCTGATTCCAGTCCTCAGGCTCAACTGAGGAGAGCCTCTTTTTCAGCATTTGCGTTGCAGGATCCGGCTTGAGTCCGACATCCAAAACAATGGGGCGGCAGCCTTGGCGTACAAGCGCGACAGCAGCAGCAGTTGCGGCTAAGCCGGACCCGATGACGTAAATGGGCATTTCTTCCTGTTCCACAAAATCACCAGAATCTGCGCAATAGAATTACTCAAAGTTGCTGATTCGATATTGTAATCAAGCGAACCTAAAATGGGGACACCAAAATGTAATGAAATCATAGAAGCGAGATATCTTCCAAGCAGTGTCCAAACGATTGGATGCAAATTCTTTTTTTTGCCAAATTACGCAACCGATTTGGGAGACAGCTTAATTCTTCCATTCCCAAAATCGTGCCAAGGACAATCCATATGACTGCTTCTGCCAAATCAACTTTGGCCGATAGGTAGAGTAAGAGTTTTCGCTGACGGGTCAAATTCGGCGAAAGCGGCATGGCCCCACGTCCCTCCATTAAGCCAGAGGATAGCCGGATCTCTTTCAGTCCGTCTCATCCAGCCCAAACCGATTTCCTGCCCCGGAAACGCCCGTTGCCAGGTGGCGTGCCCCTTTCGTTTGCTGCTGCGGTCCTCCCCAATAGAAGCGCCCTATGATTTTTCCGGTTTCGCCGACCGCTCCCTCGTGGTAGCCCCATTCTCCGGCTGCAAGCTTGGTGGCGAGTTTTCAGGATGCAGAATTCAAAATACGAGAAACTGTGATTTAATGCCGACTTTGTAGATCCCCTTAAATATTGAACTTTTCACTTGCCTGGTTTGTGGCAATCCGGATAAGTGACCGTGTCTCCCCAGACGACGATCTGGGAAATAACAAAAATCTGCGGCCGTTCAGGCCTAATGACTATGAAGAGCGCTTTATGCAGGAATTTTCGATGTTTGGTATATGACCGGCCGGAATGAGGGCTCAGGGATCGGCTTGTTCTCGGCGCGAGCGGCTTCCAGCCAGGCGGCTTTCGCTTTCAGTACTTCGGCCAGAGCCTGTTCCTGCGTTTTCCCAAAAGCAGCACAGTGGGGAAGATCAGGAATGTCCGCAATGTAACCCTCGTCCTCTGCGCTGAAGAAAATGTTGATATGGTAATCTTTCATTCTTTCTCACCTATAGACAGATTATATCGTTCGGCCAAACCTAGCAACTGTTTAACCTGGTAAGGCTTGGCTTTTCCGGCAACTTCCTGAAGATTCAAGAGCTCACGGATATCTGGACGAGCATAGATATGATGGCTTCCGCCTACTCTGGACAGGTGAAATCCGAAAGCAACTGCAAGGGCACAGATTTCCTCAAATCGGAGGTTCGCAGGAGAGGACAGCGCCTTTTGAAGTAGTTTGCGTGGATTCAAGGTAACCTGGCTTTCTTAGTTTCAGCCCAACGTGACCAACATTTTAGCAGGCTTAATCGAGCCCTTGCCTTATCTTTTTGCCGTTTCAGTTCCCACTATTTCCAATTCGCTGACGATGCGCAGAAGACGGGCGCCAAATGCGTTCAACGCTTCCCGCTTCTCTTTAAAATAATCGTACTTGTTGTAGACGCGGTCTGTGATGCCGGCTGGTTTGTGATTCATAATACGATCGATCAGATGGCCGGGGATCAGCATTTCTCCCAGTTTCGTTGAGCAGGTTCGACGAAGATCGTGAGGAGCAAATCCCGGGATGCCCAGTTCCCGAGAAATAATCTGAGCCTCCTGGTCGATTGCGTAGACCGTCATGGGCTTGTCAGTCGCGAGATGCCGGCATGGGAAAACGAACGCAGTCTGTCTTGCCTCCTGTTTTCTTTTCTCACGCTTCCTACTCTGTGATTCCAGGGCTTCGCGCTGCTTTTCGAGGATTCGCATAGATTGATTGCTTAACGGCACGACATTCGCCAAACCGTTCTTCGCCCTGCTGCCTGGAAGCATCCACAGTGAATCGGCCATATTGAGCTCTTCCCATTGCAGGCCCGCGACCTCCCCCGGCCTCTGACCTGTCATGAGTATTAACTGAAGGGCTCGTTTGGGCGGGGTCGAATCCGCTTCCAGTTTTTTCCAAACAGCTTTGATCTCATCATCGGTAAGACTCCGCTCCTTCGGCTTTTCCCTACCACCAGGGCTTGAGATCCCGGAAGCCGGATTTCCTTCCATGTTCACTGTTTCTTCCTTGATCGCCCAATTGAAGATTTTTCGAAGACAGGCGTGTGCCCGGTTTGCCTGCACTTTGGTCTTTGCCGCCATTTCCTTCAGGAATGAACGAACGTGAGACCTGGTAATCTCCTTCACATTGATTGTGCCGAATTCCGGATTCAGCAGCTTATCGACGATGCGGTCGTCTTCTTTCCAGCTGCGCTTGTTCACCTTGGCATAATCGTCAATGTAAAGCTTTGCCAATTGAGCAAAAGTCTTAGCTTCCAGGCTCTCGCGTTTTATGAGGGCTTCCTGGTTTTTCTTTTCCTGTGCCGGATCCTTCCCGTCGTTCACATCCAGGAGTGCCTGCTTTGCCTTCTGCCGGGCTTTATCGAGAGAAACGGCCGGATATCGGCCACATCTCAGGCGTCTCCTTAATCCGGCAAACCGATACATCACAAACCACGTTTTCTTGCCCTTTGGAGAAACGCGGATCCCGAAGCCCGGGATCTTCTTATCCCACCACTCAACGATTTCTTTTCCAGGCTTCAAGCTGTCAATTTTTCGATCAGTCAGATTGGCAGTCGGCATAGATTTACTCCGCCAGAACCAGCTGTTCCGTTCCTAAATCTTGGAACCCCAAAAAATTGGTTCCAACTTGGTTCCAAAAAGATGAAACTCGAAGGAACAATCGGCAAAAACGATGCGAAACATAATGCCCCGATTAGAACCCAGTATCCATGCAGTTTGCAAGCATTTTATGCGGAGTTTTGGTAGGAATTATGTTTTTCTTTTAGTTCCAAATCTGACCAGAAAAAGGCTTGCCGTATTGACTCTTAATCAGTAGGTTGAAGGTTCGATTCCTTCACGGCTCACCACAGAAAATAAGGTGCTTCTGCCGTCGACTGTTGGCAGCGCGACCGTAACTCCCACACATGATATAGTTTGAGACTCAATTCCATGCAATCAGTTCCATCATTGACACGGTTCAAAACCAATGAAGAGTCTCAGCTGCCCAAACAGGGAATGTCCACTGGCGGGAAAAGCCGCTTTCGGAAACATCATCCGCCACGGATTCTACAAAACTAAGTGGGGGCGTCGTCGTCGATATCGTTGCGGCACTTGCGGCAAAACCTTCTGCTCCAATTCCGGCACGCCCTACCATCGACTTCAGCATCGTCGAGCGACCTTTGACGAAGTTGCTGTCCTGAGTGTTGAGGGCCTGAACAAATCTGCAATTGCACGGGCAAAGCGAATCGCCTGGAATACGGTCGATCGCTGGCTGCAAAAGGCGGCGTACTCTTGCCGCCGCTTCAACGATCAAAAGATAGATGGGATCGCCATCTCAGAGCTTCAGGCAGATGAGATTCGCACGATCATCCGTGACAAGGAACAGCCGATTTGGATCTTTGCTGCGATTGAGGTCTGGTCTCGTCTTTGGCCTTCAACCGTTGTTGGAAGGCGAAGCTATAGAAACACACTCACCCTCTTTCGAGATATCTCCAGTCGATCGAATCTGGAATGTGTTCCTCTAATTGCCACGGACGGATTGGCTTTTTATGCGAAAGGTATCCGCCGTGTCTTTGGACCAGCGTGTCTGTACGGCCAGGTCATTAAGACCCGCAGAAACGATCGTGTTATCAAGGTTGAGCGAAGAGCCGTGATCGGCGCTGCCTGGCGATTCGAACAGGCATTGCGCGACTCCGAGGATTCCTTGAAGCTGAGCACATCCTTTATCGAACGGCTGAATCTGACGATCCGACAGGGCTCGGCGTATCTTTGTCGGCGGACGATATGTCAGGCACGATGGAAGGAACGTCTCCAAGATCATCTCGAGTTGTTTCGCTGCCATTACAATTTCGTCAGGCCTCACAGGGCGCTGAAATTCGGACCCGAGATCAGGACACCGGCGATGCAGGCGGGATTGCTTTCTAAACGACTCAGCTTCAGGGAGGTATTCGTGGCTGATCAGCGGCGAATTCCTTTTGTGATCATTTTTATTTACGTAAAGGCAGTTTTAAGTAGAGTCAGAGAACAGAAAATGGCAGCGTAACAACAGTAGGTGGCGGAAGGACCCGCGGATCTACACGGATTGACAACCCATGTAAATCCGCGGTTAGAGTAGTTTAATACCTCTCATAGGTAGGAATAAGGTTTTTGTACTTTGCAGCCAACTCATTCCAGTTTTTCGGCAGCACGATTTTTTTGCTGATGTAATCATAGCCCATATGCCCGCCCCTGAAACCCTTGAACACACCATACCAAGATCCGGGACCGCCCGCGACCACGATCATTAAGGCGTCTCGGGGAGTATTAGGGGCAGCGGCATTACCCCGGGACTTAGCGGAACCTGCCTCCCCGGGTTTCGTCACATATTCCTTTACCTTCGACTTGGTCCATCCTTCGCTCGCCAGAATGTCTGCCTGGGATGGGATTATCATTAGGGCACTCATAAAGCGTGGACTCGAGCGGGCAATCGAATCGAGTATCCCTTTTGCATCCGTGCCGCCCGGTACAGAATAGACGTGCTGGTTCGGGAAAAACATGGTTATGGCGCTGTCTTCCTTTTTGAATCCCCGTTCGACGTGCAAGGGTTCCCATGGGCTGTCTTCCTCGTTCTCGGCGATAACCATCGACCATTTGCCCGGATTCCCCAGCGTTCCCATATCTTCGATACCCTTCCTGGCTCCGCCGATATTCTTGACGATCAGCCCCAAGGCCCTTCCTATTGCTGAGTTGGGCAGATTCCCCGGACTGAGAGCGCCGGAACCGAAATTGATGTGGATATCCTTTCTTATGGGGCCGTTGACGACCATGAAAGGAGCCCATGATCCTGTGCTCACCTCAAAGTTACCGAATCCGGCATTCTGATCGCACACAGCCTCCACCGCCGCGATCAGCACCGGCATATGAGTAGGCAGAGCTCCCGCCATGACGGCGTTCACCGCAATCTTCTCCACGGTAGCCTTGCCCATCCGCGGGATGATTTTAGCCACAACGTGGTGTGCCGGAAGATCCGTTCCCTTCATCATCTCGGCCACGGCTTCATCGGATGGCGGAATAATCGGCAGTCCGTCTCCCCAGCCTTTGCGGTAGAAAAATTGATTCACTTCCGTCAGATTGCCCTTAAACGCAATTCTTGGTGCATCTTCGGTCTTCATCTGCGGAGATTTTTCTTGCTCCGTCAGAGGCCTAGTCAAGGCCGCTACAATATCATCAAATACCATGTCAATGCCCGACTCGATGTCCTTGGCAACAGTCGATTCACATGCAATCGGTTCTCCCAGAACTCTAATATTTGGCATGCTCTTACTGGACGCCGCAGATTTGGCGTCGTCTACGAAACCGCGATTCACCAGTTGCACGACCGGTGTTCCAAAGTCCTCAATCTCCACACTGTTGTAGGTGAGGTACTTTGTGCAGCCCCCTCAATCGCCAACCGCCGTAATAACGGCGTCCATTTCTTTTGCCCAGGCAGCATACTTTTCCTGGTTTTCCGCTAGATACTTCTGCGAGGGAGCGTCAAAATAGCTGGTTTGACAATCGGGAAACCTTTCCTTGAGTTTCTTTTCTACATAGGCCTGTATCGGTCTTGCGGCGCGCTTCATGTTGACGAACAATCCGATCTTCTTGCCGGCCAGAGTATCGACTCTCGGTGAAATTCCCCTGATGGTAATGGGATCCACTTCCGCCCACGGACTTAGGACTTCATATTGATATTCCGAGGCATCCTTGGCAAAAAAAGCCTTCGAAATAAGGTAAATGGCCACGAAGGCAAAAACCCCCATGGCCGCAATTGACAAAATTTTTTTCATTATCGTCTCCTCCTTAAATTCCCAATGCGGTTTCATATTATTGATGCCATATTTGACCTGCGATCCAACTTATCTTATAGGCTGATAAGTCGAAACCAGCCACTTTTTTCAAACAGGGACCGCAATGTGAATTCCTACGGTATGAGCTCTATCGACAAGGCGAGTCAACGATTTGCGGCACGCAGTTGAGCCGACCCAAAGATCTGCCAGTTCAGAAACCACAATAACCAGGTGGGGAAGAGCTGTTTTCAACTCACTCACGTATTCTTTTTCGAGCATGCTGAATGCGTTACTGCCAACCAAGGCATTATATTGGTCGACACTTCTTACTCCCCAAAGAGCAAGCCTTTTGTATCGGGCCTCCATTTCGTTCACAACCCAGGCGAGTGCCGTCGCGGCATCTACCAAATCAATTATAACAGGAGTGATCAGGTGGGGCATCATTACATAAGGGCCAAATTGTACAAGTTTTGTATCGATCAAGATGAAATGGACATCATCGGGCGCCGCCTTGTGTCATCGATCATCTAAAAACGTATTTATTTGAACACCCGCCGGAATAAACGCCTCAACTTCATCCACGCCGAAGGCGTGCAATCCGTCATCATCATCGTGTAAAGTTTTGCGGAAGGTTGAGCAAGAGGAGACCCCGATCGTGTCCGCGACCGGGGTCCATTGGCAATACCTCTCGGTTGAGAGGGCTCTAAACAGCCATCATTAAGCTGACATGATCGGCATGGATTGTCCAGTCTCGCCTTCAGGTGAGAATGCGACACGATGCCGAAGTTGTTCTCCGTCAAAGGTTTTGCCGCTGGAAAGAATGTAACGCCATCTTCTGGATCTGCCGCCGCTGTGATCATGGCCAGCAATATTGCAGCGAGCATTGCCGCACTAAAGCCCGCCGAGAGCAGCGTCGAGCTGCGAACCTCCGCCACAGAAAAACTCAGGAAGGCAAGCTGGATCAACGAGACCGGCAGCGAGCCTACCGCCGACGTCGTGCCGCACTTTCCGTTATGGATCAAGGTTCCCGGAAGCCTCTGAATGCTGGCAGCATCATCGCGCCGGTATTCCATCTGGCAGCTTTCACCGGAAATAGCGGCAAAAAGATCGAGCCTGGAGTTCCTTGCTGCATTATCTGCGGTCGGCCGGGCCGGTTTGTGAATCCTTTTCAGCTACGGAGGTGATCTAAGTGATCGACCAGGAAACGCGCGCACAGATTCGCCACCTGTTTTATGCAGAACACTGGAAAATCGGAACCATTACACGTGAATTGGGGCTGCATCCTGAAACAGTCAACGCTGCTGTGGAAACCGATCGGTTTAATGGGACCAAAACGCCACGGAATGCGGCAGATCCCTATGCCGACTTCATTCGAGAAATACTGACCAAACATCCGCATTTACGGGCAACCCGGATTTATCAGATGATCCGGGACCGCGGCTTCAATGGCAGCGTCGTGCAATTGCGGCGATTTATTGCCCGGATACGTCCAACTCCCAGGGAAGCGTTTCTTCGCCTGAGCACTTTCCCTGCAGAGCAAGGACAAGTGGACTGGGCGCATTTTGGGGAAGTCCCTGTTGGCCGCGCCCGCCGTCGGCTTTCCTGTTTTGTAATCACGCTTTCCTATTCCCGGGTGCTGTATCTCGAGTTCTTCTTCGACCAGCGCATGGAGAGTTTTCTACGCGGTCATATCCATGCCTTCGAAGACTGGCATGGGATTCCCAGGGTCCTGCTCTACGACAATCTTCGCAGTGTCGTGCTGGAAGGGCATGGGGACGCTATCCATTTTCATCCCAGACTACTGGAACTGAGCGCCCATTATCATTTTGCCGCCCGCCCCTGCCAGGTACGCGCAGGCAATCAAAAAGGAAAAACTGAAAGATTTTGGAGGACACTCCGGGCTCACGTGGTCGATCGCCTGGACACCAAAACAGTCACAACGCTCGATGAACTGAACCTGCGAATCTGGAGTTACGTCGAATCGGAATACCACGGTCGCCCTCACGCATCCCTTTCCGGCAAGACTCCACTCGAGGTCTGGGAGAGCGATGCCGCCGATATCCGCTGGATCACGGACTACAGCCAGTTCGAACAGGCCTTTTATGGCGAAGTCGAGCGGCTGGCACGCAACGACTCCACCGTGCAATGGCGGGCAACCTGTTACGAAGTGCCACCCTACCTGTGCGGCACCAAGGTGCGACTCCGGTACTCTTTACTCGATACGAACCGGGTCAGCCTGCTGGATGCCCATGTCGAGATCCCTTTGCGCATCGTCGATCCGGTCGGCAACGCCCATCGACACAGGAACGTTTCGAAACCTGAGCCCGAGGAAAAACCCAACACCGGCCTTAACGCTCCCGATTTGATCCTCGAAAAAATGATTCACCCCGATCCCACTCAGGCGCCCACCGGCGAGGCAGCTGATGAAGAAACCCCGGAAGGAGGCGACGACCATGAATAAGCTTCTTTCCTGCGATGGATTGGTTCGTCCCCCGTTCAGCAAGGACATCCATCCCTCCGAGATGTTGCAGATGCCTCACCTGAAAGAGGCTTTGCTGGCACTGAAAGCGGCCGTTGAAGGACAAACCTCCGCCGTCATGACGGGGGATTCGGGCTGCGGCAAAACCTGTGTATGGCGCGCGTTGGAAGAAGATCTGTCTCAAGGACGCTATCGTGTTCACTATTTATCGAACTCTGCCGTAAACCGTCGCGATTTTTACCGGCAGCTCTCGGTGGCGCTGGGGCTTGAGCCACACTCCAGCTTCGCTGCGCTCTACCATGGCGTCAGTCAGCATATCCAGGAACTGGCAAGCCAGCACCGGCTGCATGTTGTAATCGCGTTGGACGAGGCCCACCTGTTGAGCATTCAGGTACTGGAGCACCTTCATATCCTGGGCAATTTTTGTCGGGACAGTAAACCGTGGCTATCACTGATCCTGATGGGGCTGCCGGATTTGCGCGATATGCTCAAGCGTAACATTCTGGCTTCGCTGATTGCGCGCATTCCTATTCGAATCCAGGTTCCTCCTCTGGATGCCGAACAGGCGAAGCTTTACGTCCGTCACCGTATGAATAACGCCGGTTGCCGCCGCGAGGTCTTCAGTGACGATGCGCTTTTGCTGATGGCCAAGGCGGCCCGAGGGCTCATGCGCCGTCTTGATATTCTCGGTGAGCAGTGCCTGAACATTGCCCTCAAAGGCAAGTCCAACATCGTGGATGCGACTGTAGTGCAGAAAGACATTCAGGCCTGCGGGGACGCACTGTTATGAGCGACCAACCCCAATACCCATGCGCCTCAGACTTCTGGGATCGAGTCCTGGCTCATGTACAAAACCATGTCGGGCCGCAGTGCTTCGAGACCTGGTTCCCGCCCATCCTGTTTGTCAGCTGTGACGGAAACAGAGTGCATCTAACTGTGCCCAGTGAAGCGTTCAAGCAATCCCTGCTGGAAAACTATTCTGCCATTCTCAACGAGGCAATCCACCAAGCTGCCGGCACTCTGCTGCCGTTCGAGGTCTCCGTCCCAACCTCCCCGCATAACCCAGATTCCGATGAACGACCCGATTCGGATCCGGTGCTGCCGGTGGTCAAAGCGGCTGCGCTTGAGGCCTCCAGCAATCGACAGCCGTGGCTCGTTGAAGGGCTTTGGACCGCAGAGGCCGTGGGGGTCATCGGCGGTCAGCCCAAATCAGGCAAGACTACATTGGCCTTGGATATGGCTGTCTCCGTCGCATCCGCCTCTCCGTGTCTGGGAACCTTCTCGGTGCACACCCCTGGCCCCGTTCTGCTGTATGCGGCGGAGGAATCCGCCGCTACGCTCCGGCGCCGCCTCCAAACAATCACGAGTCTGCGCGGACTGGATTTTGGCCAGCTCGACGTGCGCGTGATCGTCACCAACTCCCTCCGCCTGGATCGTTCCGACGATCAGGTCAGGCTCGAGGCCACCGTCATCCTTCACCGGCCGGCGCTTCTGATCCTGGACCCGCTGATCAGAATCCACATGGCCGATGAAAATGCCAGCGGAGATATCGCCGCCTTGCTTGGCTACCTGAGAGCACTGCAGCGCAAGTGCGGTACTGCGATCTGCCTGGTCCACCATGTCAGAAAACAGGTTTCCTCCAGTACCGGAGCCGGTTACAGTCTTCGCGGATCGAGTGATCTTTACGCGTGGCTGGACTCTTTTTTGTATCTCAGAAAACATCGGGATCAACTCACTCTGTCCGCCGAGCATCGTTCAGCTCCCCCGCTCGGCCCTCTGCAACTGGAACTCGCTTCCGACCCGGAAGTCGGCGTTCAGCTGAAGATGGCACCGCCAGTTGATCCTGAAGCCGCTGCGGCAGCGGATCCACTGATTTCCCGCATCATGCTGCTGCTCAACAATGCTACGGAGCCCTGCACGGTTGAGGCTCTTCGGGCAAAACTGCAAGTGCGCAATCAACGTGTCGTTGAAGCCTTAAGACAACTGTGTTCTGAAGGCAAGGTCCAGAGGTTAGCCCATGGTTATGCCGCGGTCCCGGATCAGTCGACGCAGAAGCAAAAAATCGGATAACTGCACGGCGAGCCGTCCGTTCCCCCTATATAGCATCAAACGGGAACGGAATGGACGGCTCAAAATCCGACAAGACTTGTGTTGTGATTTTTGCGAAATGATGGGAACTCTATAGACGCTGACCCTGTAGTAATCCGCAACCATACCCCTGTATCAATGCACTCCGTAACAGCCCCTATAGGGCAAAACCGCGGCTGCGTTGCGGTTCCGGCCTTCTGCTCAAGCAATCGTCGGCCGGAGATCCCATGAGATGTGCGCTAGCGCCATTTGTCGATCGATACAGTTTGCGGCCGATACATGCTCCATGCCTGCATCATCGAACTGGCATGCCCGCCGGCGACGACTAATTTGACTGTGCCTTCGCGGAACGCCTGAACCGGCTTCGCCGCGGCCTGGCCGCCCTGTGCCGGCCTGGTTCTGCCGGCAGCCCTTGTCGCGTGGGTTTGCAGATAAGTCTCAACGGCGGCCTTGCTTATGCCTTTGCGCTGAAATTCCTCAGCGTACTTGGGAGAGACGATGATCGTGGCGCCGACGCTCATCTGGTAACGCGCGATATCCTGCGCCACTTCATCCAGCCCTGTTTCGCTGGCATAGCCAAAACTGTAGTTGCCCGAATGGGCCCAGCCGCCGGTGAAGAAAGTCAGCGTGCTTTCCCCTTTCTTAAAACCCTGGCTGACACTCAAGGGCTCCCAGGAGCTTTCTGCTTCGTTCTCGGCAAACATGAAGGAATAGCTGGACACATTTCCGATTACCGCCATCAAGTTTACGCCGGGCTCGCCGCCTCCGAGATTGATGATGAACAGGCGCAAAGCTCGCCCCATTGAGGCATTGGCTCGATTGCCGGGGCTTATTGCGCCGGTGCCCGAATTCATCTTGATTTGTTGAGCGATCGGCCCGTTCACCACCTGCATGAAGGAAAACGGATTGGTTGAGCGCAGAATCGAGTTCAGATTGTGTTTCTGATACGCCTCGATAGTGGCCAGCAAAACCGGCATATGCTCGGGCAGGCAGCCGGCCATCACTGCATTGATCGCCACCTGGCGCACGGTGACCTTCAGCCCTTCGGGCATCAATGCCTCGGCCACAACTTCGTCGGCTGGATGGCTTGTGCCTTTAAGCATTGCGGCCACACGTTCGGCGGTCGGCGGCACGATCGGCAAGCCGTCCGTCATTTTAGCCTCGTAGAAGGCCTTTTGAATGCTGTCGAAATTGCCGGTTGCGAACACGTCCGGCCTCGGCTTGGGCTGGGTGATTCCGGTGGCTTTTTCGTCGGCCGTCAAAGGCTTGGTTAGATTTTCGACGGCAAGGTTTACAGCTGCGTCATAGGCCGGTTTTGCCATGGTTTCAGCCGGGTAGCCGAAAGCCGAACGGCGCACCAACGCGCCTTCGCGCACATTCGTGGTGTCCCCGACGCTGTTGAGTTCGTCGAAATTCACCACGGCGCCGGGAAGGCCCATTTTTTCGAGTTTCGCGCTCCATTTGAAGGCATACGACGTGGTCGATGAAGAGGGCGCCGCCACATAAAGGAATGCGTCGCATTTCTCCTTCATCTCAGCCCACAATGGAGGATCGTCTTCTGAATAGCTCACATTCCGGCGCTTGATGGTGACCTCTTTGGCGCCGCGCTGCTTGAGGAGGCCCTCCAGATCCTTGACCACAGTATCAAAGCCCGAGTTGGTCGGCCAGGACATAACGATATAGAATCGCTGATCCTTTACGCTGGGCAGCCGTGGGGTCAAAGGAATCCGCTCGACGGCCGGCCAGAATCCGCGCGGATCGAGAGCCTTAAGTTCCTCTGATCGCATCGCGCAGGCGCCGGCCGCCACCGCCATCAACACCACCACCAGTATCCAGGCGCCTGCGCCCGGATGTTCTCTCACACCTCTCCTTGTTTTCATATGATATCCTCGCTGTCTCAATATCTGCAATTCATGCACCGGCAATGACATGGATTGCGGCCTGAGAATTGAAAGCACCGGCTTCAGACCGGGATGGCTGCGAGAGCCGGTTACGTGCGTGAAGCACATACGATCGAATTCTGGAATTTCTGCGACGCATTCCACCGTCTAAATCGCAGGCTCTACTATAATGCTATGCTGGTCCATCGATCAAGAGAGGCGACTGTCAATTTATAATCAGGGTCGATCGGAGAGAACTGTGACACAAAAGCCTTTACAGCGCTCCAGGAAAGCAATATACTCAGGATGAGCATAACTCGTATCATGCTGCCTGGAATAGCTTAACCAGTGACCTCAGCCGCTGCATTTCCTCAGCTTTCCCCTGTAGTCCCAGAATGGGGACACCCTTTGGTCACTCCGGAAGGAAAAGAAATCAGGGTGCCGGCGTTTACTTTCCGGAAGCTGCGTCAGCTGGGCGCCCTAATGGGGAACAGCAACCGCCTCTCGCCGAAGGTTTACGAGTTTCTCCGGCCAGAGTTTGACTGCATCGCCGAAGGACTCGGACGCCTGCTCGGCGAAGATCTGAGCGGGCCGATTTGGGTTCAATGCACGTGCAAAAGCTGCCATCAGAAAGCAGCGGAATCAGATCACACCGCGCTACCAGGAAGGAATCCCTTTGATGATGATCGAACCTCCGCGATCGTCAGGGAAATCATCCGCAAAAGGAAATACGCCTAATGCCCTTCGCCCCGCCGCATCCCTGCAATCATCCGGGATGCCCGGCGCTCACGCGCGAAAGCCGCTGCCGCCTACATCAGCGGGAAGAGCGCCGGGAACATTCACGCAATCGCCCAAATCCCGCAGCCATGGGATACGGGCACGAATGGCGCAAGGCGTCGCGGTGGTTCCTTCGGGAAAATCCTCTCTGCACACAGAGCAATCTGCGCCGAGGCCGTTGGCAATATTGGGTCCGCAAGATATCGCGACGGCCTCATTCCAGGTTGTCAGTGGAACAGGCAATCTCGATCAAGAAAAGTTGTGGAACGAGTATGTCGAGCGCTACCACTACTTGGGATACGGCGTGCCGGTCGGGCCGCACATCAAGTATTTTGTGATCCGCGCCGGACAGCCAATCGCCTGTCTTTCCTTTGCGGGGGCAGCGTGGCGTGTGGAAGCGCGGGACCGGTGGATCGGATGGAACTGCAAGGAACGCGAACGCAACCTTTGCTATATCCTAAACAACATACGTTTTGTGATTTTTCCATGGGTCCACGTGCGCAATTTAGCATCACGGCTGCCGGCGCTTGCCGCGAAACGAATTGCAGCCGATTGGCAGCGGCTGTACGCCTATCAGCCGCTGTTGCTGGAAAGCTTCGTGGATTCCGAGCGGTATACCGGCGCCTGTTACCGTGCCGCGAATTGGCTCCTGGTCGGCTACACCAAAGGCCGCGGCAAACTGGATCGCGAGTTCAAAGCCCATTTGTCCAGGAAAGCTGTCTTGCTCTACCCACTTACAAAAGATGCAACCAGATACCTTCGAGGTTAAGGAACACGGCGGTCGTCATTCGCCTATGCGGTGCGAAGTGGCGCGAATGGCCATCTCGCTGGCCTCCAGGTCGAGATGCCCACGTTGTTCGACATCTCGCAATACCCGCTGCACGACCCGATCTATTTCCTGCGCAGCTTCCCAGCAAACTGCCTCTGCAATTTTTTTTTCAGCGCATCGAGTTCCTTTTCATCCTTGATCGGGACAACGGGCCGTAGCCTGCAAATCCTTTCATTAACTTCAACCAGTTCTTTGCAAAGGCAGAGAAAAATATTGTGATGCTCCAATTCCATCCGCGTTTTCTCCAGTTGCGGCCCAAGCTGCAAACTTTGCGCGCGGCTTTTTCCTCCGCTCGTAGTGTTCCAAAGGTATTGGGGGCCATGTCCCGGATGTCCCGGTTGCGAACAGGCACACTTTGATTTGCCGCACTTACGGTAATTGACGGAGATCGTTCCTGGTCGAAAGTCACCGAGGGCCATCATTTGCTGGTATAGATCACTTCTTCGGTTTTCGAGGTTTTCGAGGGTGTCAGCCATAGCGCCTCCCTATTCTGAATGCTATTATAGCATTCAGAATAGGGAGGCATAAAAAGAAATCGTTAATTTATACCCACATTTATGTCGCACGCCCCATTCGTATATATAAACGAATGGGCAAGGGGCATTGCCTCATTCCTGCTCCTTGCCCATCCTCGGACTTCTGTGTCTATCTCCACTTGTCCACTGAAGCGCTTGCTACGTAACTGAAATCTCCAACCATCATTAAAGCATTCGTTGCGCCGCCGACGACGAGTATCTCGATCGGATTCTTAGGCCCGAAGGGCGACACCGGCACGAAAGAGCCTTCAGGTAATTTCAGCCAGGTTGCAAAGGGCTCAACCCCTTCCTTGGCCTTTTTCAGATCGTCGCCGCGGCGCCTAAAGTATGAAGCAGCCGGAGAAGTACCGTTCTTTTTAAGATGCTCGCTAAGCTTTTCCTTCGTTTCGAAGCCTTCTTCATCATGGCAATCTTTGGCCCCTATCGGATCCAACAAAACCATAGCACTGCCGCCATTCCCTCCGCTCTGGAACAACCCCGTCAGCATTTGCTGAATGTGCACATGGCGAGGCCTTATCCATCCGCCGCCGTTTATAAGGCTCCAACCGCTGAACGTGCTGACGACGCTATCTCCCGCTTTGAAACCCTTTTGCACGTGGAGAGGATTCCACCCGGCGGGCAACGCATCCTCTCTCTCCGGGAAACAGACATTATTATAGTTGAGATTGTTCCCCTGGCTGCCTAAATAGGTTTCGCCCCGAGTTCCACCTCCCCCCAGGTTTTTGGAAATCAATGTCCACGCCCTTCCAATAACGGCATTGGATTCGTTCCACGGACCCATGGCGCCTATCTCGGCGTTCATATCGATCTGTTCCCGTATAGGGCCGCTAACGACCACCATCCTGGCGAAGGAGGTGGTAGAAGTGAAGAGGGAGGTTGTTCCAGTTGATGCCAGTGCCAGGATTACCGGCAAGTGCTGCGGTTTGGCGCCCGCCATCACAGCGTTTGTCGCAACCATCTCCACGTCAAACTCCCAGGCCTCGTGAGGCGGCGAGGGACGCATCGTCCCCACGATTTCATTCTTATCATGACTTGTTCCCTTAAGCATTTCCGCAACTCTTTCTTCCGTCGGAAGCACGATGGGAAGCCCGTCAGTCCATCCATTCTTATAATAAAGCTGCGCTAGATTCGTTGGAGTGTCGGGCTCCAGAAGCCGAGACCGCGGCGGCCGTGTCACAAATCCCGTCTTTTTGTCTTCGGCACTCAGCGGCTTTGTCAGCGCCGCGATAATTTCGTCTACAATGGGCTTACCGGTCACAGGGTCATTGCCCCTATTATATTTCTCGCACTCCTCCACCGTCCTGGTGGCGACAGGATGAGGTGTGTAAATAAATCGCTCGTTCGGCATTCCCTTCTTATAAGCAATCCCCTTTACCATGTCTACAAATCTCTGGGTGATCAAGACAGCTGTCGGAATGCCCAATCTCTCCACTGTAATACAATGGCCGGCGACCGCCGGTGCGCACGTGCTTCAATGGCCTACCCCCCCGATCATTGCGTGGCCTTTTGCCTTGATCTCTTCCCACAGCTTCGGATCGTCATCGAAGTAACTGCCAGCCTTGTCTTTATAAATCCAGTTTGTTTTGGGATACCGCTCGGAAAGCACCTTCTGAGTCCCGGGCAGGAACGTATTCCCCATACCTATGTTGATGATGTATACCGTCTTCCCGTCCAGGGAATCGAGACGCGGCGCCATGGGCACCAAGCGTATCGGAGGGGCTATGCCTAGCGGATTCAGAACCGTTATCTTGGCTTCAGCCGCCGGAAACACAGATCCCACGAAAACAACCATTGCCAAAAAGGCTCCCGTCAAAAACCAGCATATTCTGCTTTTCATTGTCTTGTCTCCTTTCTGAAACTATACCTTATAAAACCTCACGATTGCACGGCACTTAATCATAACAAGCATAAGGTGTACCCCACAGCGCTGAGAGTGGCAACCTCATCGAAAGTTGTGCGACGATGCTGAAGTCGATGGTAGGGCGTGCCGGAATTGGAGCAGAAGGTTTTGCCGCAAGTGCCGCAACGATATCGACGACGACGCCCCCACTTCGTTTTGTAGAATCCGTGGCCGATGATGTTTCCGAAAGCGGCTTTTCCCGCCAGTGGACATTCCCTGTTTGGGCAGCTGAGACTCTTCATTGTTTTTGAACCGTGTCAATGATGGAACTGATTGCATGGAATTGAGTCTCAAACTATATCATGTGTGGGAGTTACGGTCGCGCTGCCAACAGTCGACGGCAGAAGCACCCGATCACGAGCATCCGACGATCGCCCTCTTGACCATTACCTTGGCGATCTGGATCTTCCACTTGTTTCTGTCACCGGGAAGCGACTTGGCGCCGGATATGGCGGCCTCGCCGGCGGCTTCGGCATTGGCCTCGTTGATGGGTTTGCCCTTCATGGCTTCCTCGGCCTTGATTGCCCGGTAGGGCTTGTTGTGAACGGCGTTCAGGCATACCCGAACATTTTCTCCGCTTATGGCTGCGGCACAGTTGACAATAGGGAAATCTATCGATTTGCGAATGGCAAACTTTATAAAGGCGCTCTTGGCCCCTGCGGCTGACGCCGGCACCTGAATTTCCGTGACGATCTCACCGGCTGCCAGGACGGTTGATCCCGGCACAGCCATGTCCCAGAACTGTTCGGCAGCGAGAGTCCGCCGGTTGGTCTTTATCCTGGCGTTCAGCGCTACCAGCGCAGGCGCAGTGTCGCTGGGATTTACCGCTACACACATCTTAACAGCGCCGAAGATCGAGTGGTATCGGTTCTCGCCGCTCAGGGCAAAGCAGGTCTTGCCTCCCTTGCGGATGCAGTTGAAGCGATTGTCGGGATTGCGGAAGTACCAGCAGCGGTTGAGCTGGCAGATATTGCCGCCGATAGTCCCCATTTCCCGGATATGGGGAGAGGCTGTCCGGTGAGCCGCCTCGGCCAGCGCCTGGTACCTGGCCCGGACGACAGGGCTTCTGGCGATATCTTCCAGCCGCGTCAGAGCGCCTATTTTCAGCAGACCTCCTTCTTCCTTGATGTAGTCCAGCCCGGAAATGCTTTTGAGGTTAATCACAACTTCCGGGTGGGTAGGGAGAATCTCAAACCTTAATGTGCCCAGCAGATCGGTGCCGCCGGCAATTATTGCGGCGTTGCCTTTCTGCATAAGCGCGGCCGCCTCATTGAGTGTCTTGGCATTTACATGCGCAAAATTCTTCCATGTCTTCATAGTGCTCCTCTTATATCTTGCCCAGAGCTTTGAGGACTTTGTCCGGGGTGGTGGGAAAGTCAAGGACCCATTTGCCTATGGCGTTGTATATGGCGGAAGAAGTGATTCCGGAAAGGCTCGCGCCGACGTTTTCACCCATGCCTAATGCGCCATACGCCGAATATCCCAAATGACTCTCGTTAAGGATGCATTGGACGGGCGCAAAGTCATTCATCGTTCCAATGTGGTAGTTTATGTGATCATAATTGAGCGCCACTCCGGTATTCGGGCAGAACACCTTCTCCTCGGTTGCGCTTCGGCCGAAGGCCATCACGGCGCCGCCATACTGTTGTCCCATGACGCCTTCAGGATTAAAGCAGTGACCCACGTCGTTGACGCAAACCGTATTGGTTATGTCAACCTGCCCGGTTTCGGTATCCACCTCTACCTCTATGAAGTGGGCTTGCCGGCTCATAATGTAGTACGTCGGATCCGGCTTCCCATCCGCAGTCAGTCCCGATACCCGGCCGGCAGCGGGATGAGCGATGCCCGAATTGTCGCTGCTCGACGAGGAGCGGAACACCTCGATCACTGACTTCTTATTCCCTGGATTTGCCTTCTCGAATACCATGCTGTCTTTGATATCGAGATCCTCGGTCTTTTTGCCCGGGAACATAGCGGGCTGCGCAGGACGCATCATGGCGGCCGGCGGGGACGTTATGGCAGCTTGCAGGATCCTTTGTTTTAGCTCCCTGGCGGCAATTATCAATTGGGGAACGGTCATGATGGTGCCCAGGGAACCACCCGGCGGGGCAAAACGGAACGTGCTGTTGTCGGATCGATGCTCGTGAATAACCGTATCTTCGTATTTCAGTCCCATCGCCGCGGCCACGCACTGCCGGAAGCCGGATACCGAATCCACTCCCGGATCGCAGCGCAGACCCACGATGGCGACTTTGCCGTCGCGAAGCATCAAAGACGCTAGACTTCCGCCTGTGGTGCATGCCCATTGATTAATGTACATGAATCCCATACCGTGCATCTTCCCATTGGCAAGCTTTTTGGTTCCGGGCGCGTGCCATTTCCGGTCCCAGTCAATGGCTTTCTTGCCCTTTTCAAGGACCTCTTTGAGGCTCCACCTTTGCGGGAAACCATTGTCTTTCTGGTATTGGGTGACCCAATCCCAGTCGTGTCCGCGGCAGCCATCGTTCTTCAGCGCCACTTCGGTCGGATCGAGGCCGAATTCAGCCGCTACCCGGTCAATCATAACCTGATGAGGGATGCTTCCCGAAGTGCCGTCCCGGAAACAAACGATGTGTCCCATATTAGTGAACGCCGTCTCCTGGGTTCCTCGGATATTGGGTATGCGGGTGCATTCATACGTCTTCTCAAAGACCGGATTCCTCGATCCCATCATGTGCCAGTAACAGGCGGTGATGGTGCCGTCCTTTTTGGCTCCCACCTTGCATTTAAACATGCCGGTTTCTTCGCCATTGATATAGAACTGGCTTTCGTCATACAGCAGTTTCAACGGTTTCCCGACCCTCCTGGCCAGGATGGCGCCGAGACGGATAAGCGAAACGGAACAAGCGATGTGGTTTATTCCGCCGAACCATGAACCCTGATAGGGCATCGTAAGCGTTATTTTAGACCAGTGGGTTAGAGCAGGATTTGGTTTTCGCTTGCCGGCGATACCTCTTGCATTGTTGGGAGAACTGAGATTCGATTGCAGGATGCCCTGGTGGTGCACCCAAATGTCAAGAAACTCTCCCCTCCAATGGGCCACACAGACGATGGCTTCGACGCCTGCCGTTGTGTTCGGAGCCCGCTTTATGGTGTACTCCAGCACCTTATCGGCTTCGGCGAAACCCTTCTGGACGTCGCCAACTTCCTGTTCACGCGTTATGTACCTGTTGGGCTCTTTGGCCGTAGGCTGAAAGCGCAGCGCCTCGGTCCAAATCTTTGGGGCATCCGGCTTCAGTGATTCCTCCATATTCAGGATGAACGGCCGCTCCTCCCATTCTATCTTGATCAGCCGCAGCGCCCGGTCGCATATCTCCTCGCTGTCGGCAATCACCACAACTCCCATGGGATGATTGTAAAAGTCGCTGATGCCGGGAAGGGTGAGACTATTGTACTGCTGCACCTGAGTATCGTTTTCATCCACAACGTCCGGGTCGTCATATTTGACGATATCCCGTACACCTATGAGCGCCTCCGCCTGGCTTGTATCCATTTTTACGATTTTTGCATGAGCATAAGGCGAGGTGAGAATTTTCGCATACACCATTCCCGGAAGGTAGACATCTCTGGTGAACACGGCCTTGCCGCTCACCCTGTCATATCCGTCCTGTCGGGGGAACATGTTGCGTTTAATGCTCTCATCCGTTTCCGGTATCTCCCAAGTCCACGGCTGGTTATCTGCCATATTCTTCCTCCTCTAAAGACTCTTTGCGGCTTCCAATACCGCAATAGGATGTCGCTGATAGGTGCCGCAACGGCAAAGATTGCCGCCAAGGGCGTCTCTTGCCTCAGCTTCGGTAGGTTTGCCATTCCTGTCCAGCAGCGCCTTGGCTGTGCATACGAAACCCGGCGTGCAGTAACCGCACTGGAAAGCATTGTTGTTTATATAAGCCTGGACAATCGGGTGTTTAGCCTTGGCAATGCCTTCCGCCGTCTCTATCTTGGCTCCATTGCACTCGCTGGCCAGCGTCAGGCACGACAGGACGGGCCTCCCGTTCACAATGACGGTGCAGGAACCACAGGCGCCTTGCCCGCCGCACCAGTCCTTTGGAGAGGTAAGGCCTAATCTGATCGCGCAGAAGTGAGCGCAGACTACAGGCCGGTCCGATATTGAGCCGGTATCTGCCCCCATTGACCGTAAGCTCGACGACCTCCGTTGCGTCTGATTCTCCCCCCCGCTGGGTGGCAGCCACAGCTCCCGCCGCGGCGACTGGAGTTGCGGCCAGAGCGGACGTTGCGAGAGATCCAATGCCGGGAGCGCCAACCACGAACCCGGCATCCTTCAGGAATACTCTCCGGGATATGGATCCTAATCCGTCTTTTTCGCTCCCTTGCGCGGATTTCTTCTCTTCATTTTTCATGTTGTCCCCTTTACCATTTGACTGGAGTTAGGAAACGCGGGATCACGGCTTATTCGTTGATCCTCGCGCTTTGTCGGGTACACCATCGGTTCATCGGACACGCGATCGAATACCCCAGAGACAGCCACATAATTCTTGAATCGGGCTATGCATCCCATTCTGCATATGGCAGGGCTTGCTCCTAACGTTTTCTCTTTTGGGTGCGCGACAGGGCAAAGCCACAATCAACCCCTGTCACGCGCCTGTAGTATTTAAGCCAAGCTCGCAGCCGAGCGTCTGAGAATATTGTGTTATGGCCGACAGAGATACTATTATACTATTACTTGGGGCCTGCTGAAATAACTGGATATGCATTAGTCTGCTACCCCAGTAGAATCATTGCCTCCAGAACCTACGACCAGGGCTTTTCAGCGGCAGCGTGCTCGCCCGCAATGCGCCCGAAAGCGAGACACTCCGCAAAGTCGCCGGCGCCCTGGTAGTTCCAGCTCCATAGGGAACCCAGTTCTCCAGCCGAGTAAAGCCTCGGGATAGGCTTGCCGTATGGATCCAATATTTGAGCATTCTTGTTGCGTCGGGGTCCGCCCTGCGTGTTTGTGAACGTAGGAACAAGCTCCAAGGCATAGTAGGGTGGGATTTGAATTGGAGCTATTCGATCACTGGGCCTGCCGAACTCCGAATCGTTGCCCGCCGCGCAGGATTTGTTCCAGGTGGCCAGGGTTTTTTCCAGCGCGTCCGGATCCTTTTTTATTTTAGCCGCCAGTTCCCGTATGCTGTCTGCCTTTGTGATCCAACCCTTCGCAAGTTCTACGCTGTTGTCATCACTCCACTTGTATTGCGCGATAATTGTATTCCAACCCATGTTGCCGCCGAGTGTAAAGAGGGGCCCGCTCTTTCTCCCCGCCTCGTCAAAAATCGAATGTATCGGCAGGGGGGTAGGAAGCTGAATGTATGTGCCATGGTAAGCTATCTTGCCGTGTTTGCTGGGCGTGTTTTCGTTGATGAAGCGTGTTCCGTCCTTGGCAACCCAGATAAATCCCCGATTACGCGGAGCGCCTCCGCCGCCCAATGCAAAATCAAAATCCGGCGGTTTGAAGCTGAGAGTGGGGCCTGCTTGACTGTCCATATGCCAAAGGTCGGCCCCCACCGCCATCGCCATTCTTATGCCGTCTCCCGTGTTATACGGAGTGCCAAATGGGTATCCGCACGGCATCGAAAGATAGTCCCGAATCATCCCCTGGTTGTTCTCAAATCCTCCGGTACACAAAACCAAAGCTTTCTTGGCCTTGACGTATATCCTTTTACCCTGCCTGTCGGCGACCACTCCGCGGATTTCCCTCGTTTTGCAATCCTGGATCAATTCAATCCCGGGTGTTTCATACATGATTTTGACTTGCCTCTTCACGGCGCTGTCCCTGAGCATCGTCCAGAGCCTTTGGAACCCTGACCCCGCCTGTCCTTTCCCGTTGTCGAGAAAGCACACAGCCGCGCTTTCAGCGCCGGGGAACTCCGGGTACGAGGCCCTGCTTGCGTTACCGCTTGCGGGCTGTATGACTTGGGCGCCAATTTTTCTAAGCCAGTCGGGGTTCTTTGTCGTGTATTGGTGATAGGCTTCAATCACCTCATCCGGTACCGGAAATCCGTCATTGAGCGCCCTTTGATGGATCACGGCCTGATTATAGTCTGGCGGACACCAGAAGCCCTGCATCGAGACTCGGGAGTTGCCCCCGGCGTGAGATTCCTTCGCCTTCTCGAGCATGAGGACATCGGTTCCCAGATCACGGGCAACTATGGCTGTGGCCAGACCCGCTCCGCCTATTCCCAGGACGACGATTCCCGCCTCGTAGTCCCATTTCCGAACCTCGCCGAATTGCACGGCTCCCGCTTCGCTCGCGCCAAATCCGGCCAAAGCGGCCCCTCCTGCGCCTGCGGCCGCTGTTTTGAGAAAATCTCTTCTTGCAAGATGCGCTTTTTGCCTCTTGGCTCCCATGAATCTCTCCTTTCGGATCCTCTCCTGCACTGTGATCGCGATGTTACCAGCAACGCCGGCACCGTGTTTGTCTTTTATGATGTCACTATTTGGATACTAATCGGTTCATTGGTAAGGGGACATTCATGGGATATAAACCATCGACAGGCATAAGCACAACTTGCCACGAATTCCACTAAGCGTCGGGCTGGCCTTCGGCCCCTGCACGAACAACGTTTTTTTGTGAAATTCGTGGCTGGCTTTGTTCGGGTTGCCCATTCCTATGTCGGCTTATCTATGAACTGATTAGTAACTGTATGCAATTCATCAAATCAGGAGCAAAAAGAGCTCCTGCGTTGGGAAACGACGCAAGAGCTCTCAATTCCTTTCGGGTTGATTACGGCCGAGGTCCATATATCGGCAGGGGCAGCCCAACCTCCAATGCCCCGAGATCCGGAGCCTTGCCATTAAAACCCTCGTTAATGTTGGGAAGCGGGCACCCCGCATCCACGGCAACGGAATTCGGCTTAAGCTGGAAATCCAATTCGTCGCGCGCATAAACCCTTGAAAATTCTTTTATATCCGCCTTCTTCACGTTCTGAAATATATCGTAGTCTATCATTATCCCATGGCACTCCTGTCCCAGTGCACTGCAGAGCTCCTGGAGAGTTTTGAAGGAACGCATCTCCCTGGGATTCTTATAGTCGCGGACCGCGCCGCCGGCAGGTATGAGCCACATGAATTGGTCCTCATACCCTTCATTGGGACGGAATCCGTTGTAGTCAGAAGTCGTATAGGAGGTATAGGTATCCATAAAGTAAATACCTCCAAATTCCTTGGTACGGTAATTCCTCATCGAATTGGGGTTTTCTCCCAGCATGAGGTTGTTGCGGAAATGCATGTTCGAAGCGCCTTCGAGGCCATTTAAATTGGCGGAGGGTTGCCCGACGTAAATTTCGCCGCAGAGTGTATTGTGATAGAAAATCACGCCTGACGGCCTGGCGTACATCTTGATAGCTCCCCGATCCGGGACATGGTAAACGATATTGCGTATAAAATACGCCGGCCCCCCATAAACAGGCTGTGAGCTCAAGCCGCCATGTCCGTTGTTGAGGCAAAGGTTGCGCATGACACGCAGGTTGTGCGAGCCAGTGTCGGTTTCGAAAAAATTGTCGGCCATATTAAAAATGAAGTTATTGTAAAAGTCGACATTGGATTGCGGCCCCCCGTTTTTTGTCGCTGTCGCGCTGCCTCCTTGAAAAAGGGATATTCCATCTACGAAATTCGCAACATGGTTGTAACACAAAACGTGGCCCTGCCCTGCAATGGTGATCCCATAGAAGGAGCCACCGGGACCGCTCATTTTCGGGGGAAAGCCGGGCAGCTTTTTATACGGAATAACGTCACTGCCATACTGACCCATCATTACCTTCGGATTGAAGCGGCCGATGGCCACGTTATCGGCAATATAATAGTTTTTTGATCCCTGGTATGTGCCCCAGATGGCCATGGATACGTCCTCAAACCGGCACCTCTTAATTGTCAATCCGCTGTTGCCACGCAGGTTACTTACACCCGTGAAAATAGCCGTATCGGTATTGCGGAAAGTAAGGTCCTCGAAGTATATATCATTTGCCCCACTGACATCGAAGAGGATGGAGCAGCCGCCCCCATCGAAAATGGCCTCGCCATCTCCCGCGCCCTTTATTGCAATAGGCTTGTCGGGCGTGCCGCTCTTGGTAAACCAGGTCGTTCCAAACACGTCTGATCCCATTCCGATTCTCATCCGCAGATTGTATTGAGTGCGATCAATCTGATAAACGCCGGCATGCACGAGGATGGTATCGCCGGGTTCAGCTCTCCCGAAAGCCCCTGCAATCCCTGTAAAGGCCTCCTTTTCTTTGGATCCTTTATATCCGGCCGGGTACGCGTGAAAGACTCGTCCGTCTGCGAAAGGTTTGGGTTCCGGACGGGTGCGCACAGTTGCCGTCTCCTGTTTATTTCCATCCACGCCGTCCGGATCGGACATTTCAAACCTGCACTCATACTCCGTATCAGGCTCCAAATCCAATACGCTTCCTGCAAACATGTTGGGCACCACGTGAGTGCGAGCCGAACTCCCGCCGGCTTCCTCATTTTGGAGGCGAAAAAGCGGCAGCCCTTCTTTCCAGGACTCAGTCCCCTTTTTGCGGTACTGGACCGCCACAGCGGCATTACGGTTTTCATCGCCCTCAATACTCCATTCAAACCCAAGGCAAATAAGCGTTGGATCTCCAACGACAAACTGTCCCGGTTTTACGCTATTTCCGTTTTTTGCAGGTTTGACGCCAGTGGAACAGCTCGCCAGGCCTAAAAGAAATAGAAAAACAAGTGAAATCATCACAAACAAGCTTTTTTTGCTTTTCATGCCTGAGCTCTTTAGCCTCGATTTACGATCAGTTTTTGAGCACAAAGTTCGAATCAACGAGGTTTTAAATCAAGACATCGCGATAAATAACTGCCAATCTTCGACAATGATTAGGTATCTCTGCCGCCAGTGCAAAATGGTCATCGTCTGCATAAAGCACGGGGCAGCCTTTAGCTTCGAAAGATCTCCCTATTTAAAATATCTTTGCAGTTAAAGTTTTCTCTTTGTGTCTTTCGACCTTTTTCCAGGAAGGTCGAAAGACACAAAGACACAATTTCCTCACTTATCCTGTTGCATGTTTGCGCACCTGGCAGCCGCAAATGAGTTTAATTTTTCTGGCCTTTCCCCCTCAATGGCCGCACGAAAAAAGGGGCGCAAGAATATTTTAATCGTTCTCGCCGCGCCGCTCCGCTGGCGATGTCGCAGTTCTTGCATTTTAGATCGCACCTTAAAATTGAATCCGCGCGACTATGGAGCCATTGCGCTGCGAGTTGGCGGCAGTCGCGTTGTAGCGTCCAAAGCCGGAAGATGTAATGCCTGAGCTCGACCAATTCTGGGTGGCATTTGCAGGGGTCCGCGTCAAGAGGGGATCCCCCAATACCATGCGGTTCAGTATGTTAATGAAGTCGGCCCGAATACTCAGGGTAGCGCCCTCCCCGAGCCGGAAGATCCGCCCTATGCTCAGCTTCTCCGAGGGATGACGCGGGTACCGGTAGTCGCTGTAAAATGCCGCCGCGGTACTATACTGGCCTGCGGGCGGATCTTGCCAAGCCGCCGGATTAAACACGAAATCGGTGAGAGGGTCAAATGCGCCTCGGTTATTGAGGGTGTCGAGGGGCATCGTGGATTTGGTCCCATCAGCGTTTCTCACAGTCCGCAGAAACAACGGCTGACCCGCAACCCGGTTCGCGAAAGTGTTTTGGAAGGTGTAGAGGGAGGTCACGCTGGTCGACGAAGCTGCTGGAACCTGAATCAATCTGCCGCTGGAGTAATCCAAAACGAGGCCGATACTCCAATCGCGAATCGCCATCGACAGCACCTTGTTTACTGCCAGCTTCGGCAGCACGTAGTTCAGCGAGGTGGTCCATACGATTGGCCGGGAATAGGTCGACATGTACTTGTTGACACTGCGGTCGAACACGTTGTTTACGACTCCGCCGGTTCCTCCGGTTTGTGTGCCCGTTATTTCCGATCCCATGACCAACTCTTTCTGCCAGGTAAACGAACTGCTGAAGTCAAGCCCGTGGGAATACCGTTTGGTCACTTTCGCTTGCAGCGCGTCAAACCAGGTCCTGCCGAGCGGCGACCATCTATAATTGATGGTTGTCCGAAATGCGGGAACGGCCGCAATGATTGCGCGACGGTTTGGCCTGTCGGGAATCCAGTGTACGGCGGGGTGCTGAATGGAAGCTTTGTGACCGGATTTATACGGCTCTTCGCAGCCGTGGAAGTCCATTTTGCCGGACAAAAGGACTCTATCGTCGGAATTGTTAAGGCTGAGTCCAAAGGTGGCAAGCCGTTCCGCCGATATCGCATTTACGTTGATGAGTTCGTTGCCCTCCCACCAGGCGCCGCGGTTGCCGATGTATGAGGCTTCCACCATCAGGTCCCTGGTAATCTCCCGCTGGAGGCTGATGCTCCACTGTATCTGCCTCGGCGGCCGGCCCGCATTATGATCCCATGCGGGCGGCGCGCTTGTTGTTACGGGTGTGGGTGAAGTATTCAAATAGCCGGGATCCACATTGGGCCATACGTACATTCCCGTTGGTGATTCCGGCGCTCCCTGGTTCAGCATCCTCCATGCCGCACCGTAATAAGGAGCTGAGTATGGTGTAGCGGCGCTGCCAGAAGTTACCATTGCCCCATTATCACTGGCGGTTTGCCCGTAGCTAATGCCAAATCCTCCGCGGAACACCGTCTTGGGAGTGATTTTATAAGCGGCTCCCAACCGCGGACCGAACGCGAAGGCATAAACGTCCGCGAATTTCACACCGTTTCTTTCAAAAATCATGGCTCCCGGCAGATTGCCGACGTTGGGATTCGGAGTGGTGGGGGAGAAATTCGCAATCCGGCCGTAAGTCTCTCTCAAATAGCCCTGGTAATCCCAGCGCAATCCGTAATCCAGTGTGAGTTTGCGGCTTGCCTTCCAGCTGTCCTGAGCGAACAAAGCCCACGACGACTTCCCCACGCGCGGAGTAGCCATTGCGCCGGTCGAGTCGTTACTAAATTGTCCTAGAAGGAAACTCGCGTATGGGAAACCCACCGAAAGCGTCTTGACATACGCAGAATCGGGAATTCCGGTTTGCGTGCTGGAAAAGCTAAATCGGCCGTTGGAGGGTTGCACGAGCTGGGTCGGATACCCCTCGATGCGCAATTCCGCGCCGAATTTGTAGGTGTGGTTGGATTTGACCCATGTTAGGCTGGCATTCGCGGTCGGCTTATCCATTCGCCGGTTTTGTAAAGTGGCCGGGCCTACGCCCACGATGTTTACGAACATCCCACCGTAAGTCGTGGAAAGCCCTGTAAAGTGGGGGAAGTATTTGGCGTCTGCTCCCTTCGGCTGCGGCAGGCCGAGTTCCTTTTGCTGATCGAAGGGTTGGGCGGGGGTCTTGATAAAAACGCACGACCTGATAGCCGGCGCCGAGATGCAGCAGCTTTGTCGGCGTCAGGGAAAAGTCGTAGTTCAAACGCACCGTTTGAGTGCGAGTAACCGAAACCCTGCAGGCTGTAGCGGGACTGATCAAGTAAAGAGCATCGCAGTCAATTTGATTTGAGCTATTGCGCACAGCCGCCCAATAGCCTGAAAGCTTTGAGCGCGTACCGAAGTTGTGATCGATCTTTACACTTGGAATAGTCCTGTAGTTGTATTTATCCCATGGAACAAGATAATTGTCGGTCAAGTTGTCTTTATAAGGACCCGCAGGTTCGGGAATCAGCTTTTGGACTTCCAGGGCAACGCTGTCAAACGGGTCCGTAACCACATTGTTTGGGTACGGATCTCTCATTAGGTAGCTTTTTCCGTCAAGACCGATATAGGTATGTTCCGTCCCGGGTTTGTAGAGCTGGTTTTGTAGGATAGTCTTGACTCCATCAGCGGTAGTCACGGTTGCACCGGTAAACACCTCGCTGAAATTTCCCTGGCGCATTTTCAGGGTGGGAACCGTGTACGTGGTGTTGTTGTCGACACTCGTCTCCCGCAACTGCTCAAAGTTGAAAAAGAAAAACGTCTTGTCGCGCCCGTCGTACACTTTGGGAATATAAACGGGCCCCCCTGCCGTGAAACCGTAGTCGTGCCGGCGCTGACGGTCCTTTCTTCCGTACGGCGAACTGGCGTTGAATGCTTCGTTGTACCAATAATCGTACGCGCTTCCGTGCAGCTTATTGGTGCCGGATTTCATGGTCATATTGAGCATTCCGCCCCCCGCCTGCCCGTATTCGGCGGCAAAGTTGCTGGTCTGAACCGCAATCTCCTCGACCGCATCCGCACCCGGTTGGTTGAACATCGTCATATTTAAAAACAATCCGTTGGTTGAATCCTGGCCCTCGACCCGAATACCCTGCGTGTTCGCGGGTGCCCCAACCATGCGTATGGTGCCGGAGCCATAGAGCGCGCCCGGGATCAACTGCACCGCGGCATAGGGATCGCGAATGTATCCCGAAAATCCCAGAATGGGAAGCTCATTAAGAGTACTTCCAGCGACATTGTGTCGCCAACTCGCCGCTTTCGGTCCTCAATAGGGGAGCATCGGCATTGACGGTGACAGTCTCGGTGATGGCGCCCACCTCGAGTGAAATGTCGATGCGCAAGGTTTGCGCCACCAGAACCGTGATGCCCGTTCTTATAAACTGCTTGAATCCGGGCACCGAGGACGACATTTGGTACTTGCCGGCAGGCAATTGGCCGATCGTGTAATTGCCTGTCGAAGAGCTTTGCGCTTGATACACGGCACCGGTATTGATGTTTTTCAATTCAATCCCGGCGCCGGCTATGACAGCACCCGCGGGATCGGATACTGTTCCCGTAATCGTGCCCCGATCGCTTTGTGCAATCGCCGCTCCGGCAACAACGAGCAAACAACAAATTGCAGTGATTGTTGATCTCATGGGACATATTCTCCTCAAGTAAATCGTTAAAAATCTTTTCTGATTTCAGAAAACCAGTGATTTCCCATAATCCTTTGGCTGGCCCAAGACATCTACTTTCGCCTTGCTTCATAAAAATTGCGTGCCTGAATGGCAACTTCTTCTATCGAGTACCCCCCCAGATTTTGAATCACCACAGTTATCGTACCGTGATTGCTTTAGTGTCCCCCCTGGGGATGATGGAAACCCCTCGTCTCGCAGGCGAAGAATAGGATCGTGTCGATGTAGTCCCATGAAACGATACTAACCGGGCGCGCATACGAAGCACGATTTGAAGGTACATCTGGTTTGGATTCCAAAATATCGAAGGAAGACACCGACGGGAGATGTCGCGATTCGTGCGCGCGACCTCATCCGGCAAATAGCACAGGAACACGAGATAACAATCCTGTCCGGCAAGGTAGCCAGCGACCACATTTACGTTCTGATCGCGTACCGGCCTCATGTTGATGTGAGCAGGATTGCGCAAAGGCTGAAGGCAATCAGATCCAGAATAATGCTTCAAGAATTCGTCAACCTGAGGAGCATGTTCTGGGGGCGTCATAGATTACCCTCCCAGCTCTATTACGCGGGTGATTAATTCCCTTGATTCTTTTAGGTGATGCCAGGTGAGAGTTACCTTATCCAAATCTAATTTTCATGTCAAACGAAAAATGTCGCACAGTTTGCAACATTAAGAGTGCCGCACTCAGATAATGACTCCGGCGCGGATTCTTGCGGTTTCCAGGGATTCCAGAACGAGTTGCAGTCGCACCATTATAATGCGCCGGCTCTCCTTTCATGATGATTGTTTACGTCCCTTCGACCATTCGCGCAGATCGGATACTGATCCGTAAATCAGATTTTCTATTACACAAGCTCGAATCCTGCTCCGTCATTCCATACCGGCGGCCTCATTCCGCGCCTCCGCAGAGGCGGCTGGCCGATCGCTTTGCAATCAGATCCAGAATAATGCTTCAAGAATTCGTCAACCTGAGGAGCATGTTCTGGGGGCGTCAGTTCCGGGCGAGGAGATACTTGGCAGTCAGTATCGGGAATCTGACCGATGAGGTGGTTGCCGCCCACATTGACGAACAGGAAGATGTGCCAGTTCATGATGTCAGTCGATTTGTAATCGACATCCTCCCAAGCTACCGCCTTCCAGGAGGTAGTAGTTGACCTGCTGCCACACCGACAAACAGGAGCGAACGGGGAAGGGAACTTGAGCCACAGCGTATTATGCGCACGGTCTTTGGCATAGCTGACATGTTTCGTTGTCGGTTTCAATCCGCCGGGATACTATCGACCCTCAGATAGCTATCCTGAATTGAGAGGGAATCGTCCTCCCAACTCTGGTACGCGGGTGATTCATTCTCTTGATTCTGCTGAGTAATACTAGCTGAGAGTTACGGTAGCCAAATCCAATTCTGAAGTCAAACCAATAAATTATAAATTGGGATATGCAATTGGATTCCCCTGACCCATATAGGTTGCATGGAGCCGCTGATCACGAAAACCTTGCCTCCCATCGGCGACAAAGCGATCCCTTGCTGCATCAGACGGCAGAACGCAAACCTCCTGGAACGGCTCAACAAGGAGATCAAACAGCGAACCTGTGTTGCAACTCTATTCCAAGCTTGAGCAATTCACCATGAATTCGAGGGGCTCCCCAGAGGGCATTGTTTTTACTCATCGTGCGGATAAGCTCACGGACATCCTTGGGAATCCCGGGTCTTCCCGACTTGCCGTGCTGGCATTTCCAGGTCCAAAACAAGCGGAATCCTTTGCGATGCCAGGCGAGTACAGTTTCGGGTTTGACAATAATGAGGGCCGAGCGCCACTGAGGCCAAAATCGAAGAAACCCGATCCAGAGGAATCGGTCCCAAGATCGAGTTTTGGGGCGATTGGTGGAACGCTTCAAGACGATGATCTGGTGTCGCAAAGCGAGGATTTCGGTTTGGAGAACGAGACGAGATCGAAAGCCGACGAAGACGGCTGAGAAAAACAAAGTCAGGATGTTGTACATGAATTGGGAGGCTATCAGCTTGATTCTGTAAGTTCAATATTTGCGGTTCAGATGGAGTTTCTGGTAGGCACAGAATGGATTACGGCTGGATGAATGGTTCTGATTGTAAGTGTGGAAGATCGAGTAAAGCAACGGCTCGGATCGGGCTTCGATGGAGCTAATATTACCGACTTCCCATCCAGGGCGACATGGCATGGCTGACATCCACGAGTCGGAAGTCAGCCATGGGATTGTGAAGGAGTATGGAGCGAGCCTTCCCCTCCGTCTCCTCAAAAAAGCTTGAAGAACAGGATCTTCCCTCGCAGCGTGGCAGCGCCGGAAGCGGGATCAAAGGTCATGATCGGCTTGGTATCTTTCTGATCGACCGCAAATGCGACCCAACCTTCCACAGCCTTGTTTGGCTCCGCTTCACCTGTTAGTTCCGGCTTGGGCACGGCAACCGAAACGCTTTCATACTCTTTTAAATCCGAAGAGTAAGCGACCCACTGCATCAGACTGCCGAGAATAAAATTCCTTTTGTCCGAGACACTTCTCGGCTTTAATTCAAACTTGATCCGGGCAAGGAGATACTCATAGCCCGCTTTCGGCTCCTTGTTGCTCAGGCTGGTTGTTTTCAGGCGCTGCAGCGCCTCTTTGCCGCGCACGATTTCCAGGACAGTAATGACGATGTCGTAGGCTCCGCCGAGTTCCAGAGTTGACTTCACAGGCGTGCCTATGGCAGCAGGGTTTGAAGGAGAATTATCCTGCGCCTTCGCCATTGGGGCAAAAACACCGATCATTAACGCCATTACCAAGGAAAATCCCATGAAAGCCCTTGGTTTCATCTCAATCTCCTTTAGTTGGTCCGCTTTTCGCCCCGCGCAGGGTGAAGATGAGACACTGTAGTCACAGATCATCCTAAACGTTGCAAAAAACGATGTAAAGAGAATATATCAAGTCAGGCTGCTTGAGCAAGGACTTCTATAAAATGAAGGACTTCACTCTTAACAGTTTCATTGTCGCTGAGTGTCAGGGTAAGCCGGTTGCTTGGTTGAGATAACCGTCCGGCCCTTTGTAATAACCTATGGCGCAAAGTTGCTAATTCCGTAAATTGCCACAAAGGAGCGCGCTTTGTTGTCGTACCCCGGTCAGCAGGGGAAGCCGCCATTTGTAATTCCCGGTTCAGATTGTGGGACATAATCGCAGCGATCATGTAAAGCTGGTTGCCGTACAAGTGGCGGACAGGGACATAATCCAATTGGCTATGCGATTTCAATTCTCCGAAAACGCTTTCCTGGCTCCCGCGCCCGTGATGATACATCAAGACTTTCTTCGCCGAGGCACTCTTATTGGTAATCCTCATCGTGAATTCGTGCCCGTATTTCAGCGACGTCCCCCAAAGTCCGGGAATTGTTTCGGGAAAGCTGGCGTCGGTGGAACAAATCCCGGAATTCGAAGAGTTCGCGATCCGGCGCATGGAGCTGATTCTGGTGCTTCCGTCGTTGAGTGTTGTTGGGATTAACCTAAAGCTTTATAGCACAGAATATTATAGCCGGTTTTGACCTCACCGATTCTGACCTCGCGTTAAAACGAACATAAGTGCTTTGCTCAGAATTGGATAAAGACAGACCGCCAACAGTAGATTGCGGAAGCACCCCAAAATATATAACTTTTAATCAGTAGGTTGAAGGTTCGATTCCTTCACGGCTCACCAACAGAATCAATAAGTTACAGTCAATGTTTAAAATACTAACTCTTTTGGGGGTCCATTTGGCCAAGAAATTCTCCAACGAATTCATCTCGATAAATTAAGCGATATCAACTATATAGGGATGATCAGGCACTCAGCAAAAGGTTGGATGACAGAACTGGATTGCCTGGCTTTGGCATACTGTTTGATGGCCCTTGTGCCCCACTAGAAATCCAATATCCACGACTTCGTATCGCTCATTCCAGACTGTCTGTCGGTATCGCTTCAATTGGGAAATACCACCGTGGATCGGCACGAGGCATTCAGTAAAGCATTCCAGCCTGCACCTACTATAAAAGACGCACGTCCATGAACACCCTGTGGCAGTCTCTTGTATGGAAGCCCCAATGCCGAACGCAATAGCTCAATCGCCCCCGCCATCGAATTTCCGATGCTGGCCCGTCTACATCCCCAGCGTTGATGAATTAAAAGAAGACAATGTGGCTCGATGTTTGGATGCATATATAAATCCCCACCCCCAGCGGTGGGCGGTTTCTATATGCATCCAAACGCATCGGGGATTCCTGGATATGCTCTGCCCGTAAATCGCACAATAGCGGCCCTATTACGAGGCCGGTTTCGAACGCCCCGGCAGAAAATCTTGGTTTTACGCCGCTCGTTGGCGTGCTTGCGAAAAAAGGCAATAAGCAAAAAAGCAGAAAAGAGACGGGATGACGATAAATAATATAGGTGAGGCAAAATACAGTTCCGGAAAGGGGCCAATTATGGCTGTCGAAACCAAGGCAACGTTCCGCCTCAAATAGGCCCTTTTTCTGTCCTAAGAATAGGGTATACCCATTATGGAGGTGATCCGCGAATGGCACTCATCGCGTTTTGCAAGTTGATCGTGCGCTGGCTAAGGTGTCTTAGAGTGATGATCCGCTTCCTTGGGGAGCACTCTGATCACGATGACCCTGCAATCCCAAATCGATTCCATAGAACCATAGAACAATGGAGGTTGCTGGTGTCAAATGGTATTACTGCCGCTGATTATTATCTCTATGGCTTGTATCGCCCAAACCTCTCCTGGCGAAAGAAAAGGGAATTCCTGGGGGATTATGAAAGGTGGAGGTGGTGGATGGCGGTAAATCCGGCTACCTATCACATCCTGACGGAGAACAAAGCTATCTTTAACTGTTTCATGAGGGGTTCAGGGATCCCTGTGCCCCGCCTGCACGCGGTTATTGGCCAGACGAGTGTCGGCGAATTTGGGAAACACTATGAGCTACGCTCCAAAGAGCAGGTCAAGGCCTGGTTGAGGGATGAACAGATTGAGAACGTATTCCTCAAGCCACTCATGGGGGCGCGCGGCAGCGGGGTTCTAAGTCTCGGGCGACAATTGGGGGATGGGGAATGGCAGCGGTTGCCTTCAGGGACCATCGGGATTAATGATCTACTGCAGCATATCTTTCCTGAACAAGGAGAAAGCGCGTTCGTCGTCGAGGAACTCCTCTCCCCTCATCCGGAACTCGCGAGGTTCTCGGCCGGCGTGCTTCATACCGCCAGAATTATCACTTTACTCGAAGAGGATGTTCATGTGCTCGCCGCTGCTCTTCGGATTGGGACCGGAACTTTCCCCGCAGACAATCTATCCCTGGGTAATCTTGCTGCCCCCATTGACATCGCTAGTGGTATCGTCGGCCCGGCTGTAACGAAGAAAACCACTGCGCTGGCTCGTTTCTCCGTACATCCGGTAACGGGTGCCCAGATAGAAGGGATCCGGGTGCCCGATTGGGCTCAGTGCCTAGACCTTTTGCGCTTTGCTGTGAAACAGCTTCCTTTCAATGCCATACTGGGCTGGGATGTCGCTTTTACCGCTGGCGGCCCAGTGGTCATTGAAGCCAATGACAACTGGGATCCCGATGTCATTCAGCTTGCTCATGATGAGGGACTGCTGGCAACTTCCCTGTTCACCTATTTCAAACAGAGGGGGCTGCTCAAGAAAGTCGGTTTAGGAATTGGACTGGCATAGCTCAATTGGCTCGTGGCTACAAATTGTGCCAGCACCTTTTAATTCCAGTTCTCCCCGCTCCCAAGGATTGCAGCCGTCGAACGCCTGGAAAGCGCTGTACGACCAATATGTCCAGGCAATAACTGCTGGCTGATCCGTTCCTGCCAGCTCGAATTCGCCCCACACTTCTGTTGGATAATCCAGGCGGCCTCGCCCGAGCTGGTTCCTGGAGCCATAGGTTCCGATACTCCAGGGATGATCTTCAGGATACCAAACCAGGCGGGGGATACTGTCAGCTGAAACGATGGGCACTCCAGCGAGAAGGAACAATATTATTGGAACCAATATAGGTTCCTGTTTTCTTTTTATTGCTGTAACCTCCGAAAAGCAACGCTCGCTTAAGGTCAAATATTGTATAAGTGAACGCTGCTATCTCCCTCTGCGCCATACAGCCAAACAGATCATGCCAAGGCCAGTGCCAAGCAGGAGGAGGGATGTAGGTTCAGGAACGGCTTCGACCGATGCGTCGTCTATGAATGCAACGGTCTGTTGACCATGAAGAGGGCCGCCATCAGCTTCTAGCCAGACCGACTCACCGTCACCTGCGTTGCTCAAATGAAACCGGAATGTCAACCTGCCAAAGCCGGTCACGTCGCCCGACATGGTCGCGAACACCCACGGACTCACGACAGGCCCATCTGAGGGGTCGACATTAATGGGAGAAATCCAAGCTGCCATATCACCGATACTGCCGGCTTTGCCATTTCAGAGTCTTCGGTTTATCGGATTCTGAAACGGGAAGGGTTTATTCACGAAGTCCAACAGAAGACCTTTCCGGCAGGACCGGAATACCGCGTGAAAACCAGCAGGCCGAATCAACAGTGGCAAACTGACGCCACGTATTTGCCGGTTAAGAACTGGGGTTGGTATTACCTGATTTCCGTAATAGATGATTTCAGTCGGTGTATTCTCGCCTGGCGTTTGCAGTCGGCTATGGCGGCTGGAGACTTCAGCGATGTCATTGAAGAGGCCTGCGAATCGGTCGGGATTCATTCCATTCCGGAAGTGGACCGGCCCCGGCTGGTTACAGATCGTGGATCGGCCCTGATTTCGAGAGAGTTTGGCTGTTATCTTGAAGTCAAAGGAATCGGGCATATTCTGGCTTCACCCTACCATCCGCAGACCAACGGGAAGATTGAGCGATACCACCGTTCCTGCAAGGAACAGATCAACCTTGTCGTTTGGGAATCGCCCGATGAAGTTAAACAAGAGATTGCCAGTTTCATCGAATACTACAACAGCCGGCGATACCACGAAGCCCTTGGTAACGTAACGCCGGATGATGTTTATTTTGGCAGAAGGGATACGATTCAAAGCAAAAGGAGAAAGCTAAAAGGAAAAACACTTGCCGGGAGGCAAGCAATCAATGCTAAACTCGCTATATCAGTTTCGGCGCAAAGTGTCTCTTAGTTTGGTCGCCCGAATTCCCATTTTCGCTGAAGACATACACCCACGAATCAAAAGGCCGCAAGTTCGAGTCTTGCCGGGCGCACCAGAAAATAAAAGACTTATAGCTCCACCCTAAAAGCTCAACCCCAAAAAGGTAACATAAAGGTAACAAACAATACCTGGGATTAAGCCATAATAATCGCCGGAAATGTGTGCAAACCAAGTTGTTTTTCCTGCATTCGACATAATTCAGCCATTCCACCCATAGGACAGAAAAAAGAGAGGAGATGATGTTGTCGCGATCCCAGATTTTCCGCTTCCTAAAAACAGCGGAGAAATTGAAAGGTTGCTATGAATTTTGAAAAAAGCTAAAACGATACCGAGTCAGCAGCGGGTGGGGGATAGATCGTGAAAATCGGATGGGGGAAAGAGCGCGGAAATTGACAGCTGGCACCATCGGACAACGCCTGTGATTTTTGAACCGCTTGAGTTGATATAGAAGCTGGCCGCCTTAGTACCTCCGCCTCGTTTTAACCTTATCAGCTAATGTGGAGCTCTACATTATCGGTACCGTGGTGTGCTGGCTCCATCGGCATCCTGGAGAGATCACATAATTCCATTAGGAGCGAAATCGATGGATTGTTTAAGTTCTCATCCCGGGTATCTGGACGAGCATTCGGATTCTGCCACTCTTCTGTTAATTCCCTTATTCCGCTCGCCAACTTCTCCGCTTTGCATTTAGCCTACAGGATAGAAATGCTTATAATGTATCGCGGAATCATTCTCACAATCTCATTTGGGGATTCGAAAAAGTCCTAAGTGGCGGAAAGCGGGCAGAAGGTCATAGGTCAGCACCAAATCCAGGCGAACGTCATTGGAAATTGGAAAGTCGTTGCCAACCGCTTGCTGGATGAAAGCTTCGGCGCTTAATGAGTGAATCAAATCAATCTTTGCGAGAGCAAAGACGCGTTTCCCTCTGTCGAAGCGATCCGCGTTCAAGCCGCCATAGAACTCGTCGATATCGGCAAAACCTCCCCCCAGGGTAAGCCACCGGCGGATTTTTTTGTCTCCCTGGACCGCAAAGCCGAATGCTTCATTCCCTTCAACCCGCTGGTAATTTTCGAAGCGTATGGAATCCACCAGCCTGAGTTCGGGAAGCGTCACCTGCACTGCCTGGCGCAAAGTCGCAATGCCCCATTGAGACGTGTAATCTGCGCTGACTACGGCCCGCTTCCCGATCTTTTTCGAGACAAGTATCTGGTGATAATTGAGCCTGGTCAAATCGATCGAACCGGTGAAAAACATCCGGTTCATTGAGATCGCCCAGGTATGCAAGAGTGCCGGCGATTTCGTCGAAGAAGAGATCTTTCGGCCTTTTGAGCGAAATGCGGGCGCCCAGGATGAAGGCGTCGTTATCATAGGTTGTGATTTCGGTCGCGACTCCGCGCGCAGGACTGATACCGCCATACTGAAGCTCTAATCCACTCCATGGTTTCAGCGATAGAAATAGCTCGCGAAAATTGAGGTGGGAGCTCGCATCGCTTCCAATCCCCAGGTTATCCCAACTTGAGGTGAAACCTGTGCCCGATCCAGCCATCGCGTTGAGCGAGTAATTCCCCTTACCGTCAAAGAGAAATCTGATGTTAAATGCTTCCTTATGCTGCTGCTGATTCGTTATCGTGACACCGCGGTCGCTTTCCACATAGCTATAGCGCGTGGATATTTTGGCAGTCTGGATCTCTACAAATGAGATAACGGGCTTCTTTTCTCCACTGTCTCCGGATCCCGAAGGCGCTTCTGCCGCCATCACAGGGGGACGTAACAATAACGGTCAGAAACGTCAGCAGAAAAAACCTAACCAGACGCATAAAACTCACTTTCCCTACGAAATCAGGAACGTCCCTGATTTTACCGGCCTTCGGCCGCTGCCCGCAAGCCAACTTGGCCAGGGTCTCATGGGCAGTTCTGCGAGACAAAATTAGCACCGCAGAAACCGTTCGTTGCCGGCGATCCGCATTGGAGGGCTTCCTCGGCAGAATGGTCGGACTTGTTGCTCATGGCTATCCCATCATCGCCAGCATCACCTGAAGAAGCAGGATCTTCATGATGGTGCCGGTCGGGAACGTCATCGCATACACGACGTCGGTGCGGTCGCTCGCCGTGAGCTTCGAAGCGAAGACCATCTATGGCCCGATTGGCGGCCACGCCACAGGTGGCACCGAGGAGTTCGTCGAAATTCAGTCTGAAGAAAAAGTGTCCGACGAGCAGGTTGAAGAGCACCGCGACGAGCACGATGGCTGCGCCCAATCCGAGGAAGATCGGGCCCGTCTGCGCCACCGTCTCGAGGAACTTCGGTCCCGAAGTCATGCCGACCTGAGCGAGGAACACCGTGAGGCCGAAATTGCGCAGGATGATGTTCGCCGAGAGCGGCATGGTCCAAACCCACCCCCCGGTACGGCCAAACCGGCCGAGGACGAGCCCCACGACGAGCGGCCCGCCCGCGACGCCGAGACTGAGGGGCCCCAACCCGGGGATCGGGATCGGAAGCACGCCGAGGAGCACGCCGAGCGCCATGCCGACGACTGTCATCATCCCGATGTTAAGGGCCAGAATCGAGATGTCCAGGGTCGTTTTCATATCTCGTGCTTGTCCATCCCCAAGCCGTACGCAAACGCCATCACCGGCATGGTGCGAGTTGACGACACGTCACCGTACCTGCGTATCTGTACAGCCAGGAACCTGGATGCTGGAGCTGACCGCTGTGCCGAATATATCAGGAAACCCCGAATCGTCCCACGATATTTCGGGGGCGCTCGCCAGCGGGTGCGCGACGGCCGGCAAGTTTCTATATCGATCCTGCCTTTTCATGGCAAAATTTCACATTTGAAGCTTGGATAGGGCACTAAAACAGCTGTAAAGTGGTTGGCAGGCGATGACAAAATCTTGAAGAACAAAATGTGTTTAGCCGACTGCTGGAACGATTGAAAGCAATAAAGCAGCGAGGAGACACCTTCGCTCCGGTCGTGGAGGGCGCACTCGCATGAATACGAAATCTCAAACGCATCCATTCTCATGCATAATTTTTTATGCGCCGATTGGAAGTACAAAATTACAAATGGTTTACAGTCCACGTCATTCAGTTATTCGAATAATTATATGTGGGTAGAGATGATGCGGCACTGTTCAAAAGTGCATTTTCGGTGCATAATTCAGGTGTTATTGGGTGTTCAATGCCGAGATTCCCGGCCGGGACAATCCAGGCGCCTTCCATTCCGTAGATCTATGGGTCTTCTTCGAAACGCTGGCAAAATGCTGGCGTCCCTTCGTCGGGAAACACTTTGATCTTGCCCGGATGATGTGCAATTGCTGGGCCAGCTTTATCCGTGCCGGCGATCCGAACGGCAGGGATGCCGACGGTTCCGACATGCATTTATGTAAGCCGTTTACGCAAGAGGACCCTCATAGAATGCTTTTCCGCGATCGGGCGTATTCCGGCAACAAAGGCCACGACGACGTGATGAAGTTTCTGATCCGGCAATATCTGAAGAAACACAATTGACGGAATCACTGTAATGAATGATGAACAGGGGGTGCCCATGAAACATTTTCGATACGCGCTGTTCCTATTCCTAGGCCTGTTGTTGCTGCGATCCTCAGCCGACGCACAGCCCGGAGCGTTCAATCCTCAGCTGCTTGACTGCGGCCGGCACGGCGATGCCGAGGTCATCTGCGGCACGATTGCACCGGAAGATTTTGAGCCTACCCCGGACGGCAGGTTTTTAATCGTGGCTAAAATGGGGCGGGACGAAAACAAAGGCCTGGATCTGTTTGATCCTGCCGCGCGGACCTTTGTCCCAATCCCTCTATCGGCCGAAAAGAAACCGGATTGGGGTGAAGACGCCTGCACGCAATCCATCGGCGGACGGATCCAGCCTCACGGGTTGTCGCTCTCAAAACGAACAAGCGGCGAATGGCAGTTGTATGCCGTCAATCACAGTATACGCGAATCGATGGAAATGTATGAATTGCTGCCGGAAGGCGGGAAATGGAAACTAGTATGGCGCGGATGCGTGCTTGCGAGCAAGCCTTACAATGATGTCGCCTCTCTGCCCGACGGGAGTTTCGTCGCCACGCGGCCGCAGGCCATTCAAAAGGAAGGGCGGAATCCTTTTGCGGGCGAGCCTTCCGGGAATGTTGCAATCTGGACTAAAGAGAATGGGGAGCGTGTGCTCCCCGGATCGGAGTACGGATATCCAAATGGAGTTGTGATTTCCGAGAACGGCCGCTATGCCTACATCAGCGGCTGGGTTACCCGCGACCTGCACAAGTACGATCTGAAGGCCAAAAAGGAGATCGCAAAATGCGAACTGCCTTTCATGCCGGATAACCTTACCTGGAAACGGGACGGAAAAATTCTGGCTGCGGGCATCAAGGGCGTAAGCGGCAACTGCCCCAAGGATTCCCAGCATCCCTGTCTCCAAGGCTTTATGCTGGCAGAGGTGGATCCGGAAACCCTGGAGCACCGGATTCTGTATGACAACAACGGCAAAGCCCTGATCAACGGGGTCTCCGTCGCCATAGACGCCGGCGATGCTTTCTATGTGGGTTCTTTCCAGGGCGACCGTGTGGTGAAATTGCCTCGGTAGAGTGTTTAAGAAATCCCGACCTCCGGAGGCAAGATCTGCAGTTGCCTCAGTATCAGGCAAACACGAAGGGCCTGGTCGGGGCCTAATCGATTACTGCAAGCACAGCGGCGCAGAACTTTGCGATTCCAAATCCTGCTCCCGAATCAAAACCGCGCCGCACTATCACAACCCTGTGCGACGGAATGATCATCGCATACTGACCCTGGCCGCCGCTCGGCGAATACGCGTCGGCGGGCAGTCCATCAATGCCGCCGTACAGCCAGAACTGGCCGCCGTATCGCGCGCCGTTGCCTTCAGGTTGAACGGGGCCCGGAGTGGAAACCAATTGGGTCCAGCCTTCAGGCAAAATGCGTTCGCCGTTCCATACGCCGTTATTTAAATACAGCAGCCCGAAGCGCGCAAAGTCCCTTGCAGTAGAATAGGTCTGGCCCGACATCAGGAAGTCGCCGTTCCAATCACTGGCCGGCGTAGTGCGCGTCATGCCAATTTTCCAGAATAGCTGCTGAAACGGCATCGCCCAGAAAGTCCGGTCGTCTCTAACCGCTTCGCGTACGGCCCGAATCAGGAGCATTGTATCGGGCGGATTATATAGGAAACGCGTGCCCGGCAGCGTATCGAGCATGTTCGTCACCGCACGGTCCGCTACAGTAGCACCTCCGGCGTAGATATCCGATTGCGGACTGCCGTTGCCTTCGCCGTACAAGCCGCTCGACATGTGAAGCAAGTGACGCGCCGTGATCGTTCCCCGCGGATCGCCGTCTTTGCGCCACTCGGCAAGCGCGCCGGGAAGATCCAGGTCCAGCCCGTATTTCCACGTGGCAATGCCAGCCAGAGAGGCCGCGAAGCTTTTTGCCGCCGAATGCGTCTGCGCGCCCTGGTGCATGTCGAAGCCCATGGAATAGCGTTCTGAAACGATCTTGCCGTCTTTCACAACGATGATGCCCCAGGTTCGCCCCCCATAGGTACTGCCGTCAAAGCCGGATTCGACAATTGCATCAAGCGCTTTCTGCTTTTCTCCCGGCAGAAGGCTGGCCGCTTTTTGATCGCCCAGAGGCCAATCATGCGCATCAAAATCGGGGCGCACCACGTTCGCGGCCACCTGCGGCACATACTTCAGTGCCGCCTCGGTTGCGCCGATCGGCAACTGAACGCAACCGAGCACCGGACGCCAGGCCACGATACGCGGCGGCATAAGACTGGAGTACTCGATGGAGACGATTTTGCGCACGGAATCGATATGTGTTTTCATCGATTCCGTGCCGCCGAGCCCGCCGTTATCGGCGTTGATCTGTTCAAGGCTCCGGCCACCGTCCCACAAGCCGCTGCATAATGCTACCGCCCGTGTAGCCGCCTGGGAGGCCGCTTGCCTGCGCGGTGTCGGGCCGCCGCCGGAACCGAGTCCGAATGTATTCTGTTTTGCCTCAGGCATGGCCGGGCCTTTTGGATTATTCTGCGCGTTGGCCGCATGTATGGCACAAAGGGACAGCACAACGCAGATGTGAGCAATTCCACTGATTCGATACATGGATGCCTCCTGGTCTCTGGGCATTATTTCATTGCAGGCGCCTAGCAAACGGCAATCGCACTGCCGGATACAACAGTTCGGCGTCTCTTCGTCAATCCGTATTAAAATGTATTACATTTGCATTTTATATGTATTTTAATTGCATTTTGCAGTCAGTGTTTTTGGATGACCGGATGTATCGGATTCATAGCCAGGCGGGATTATGACCCTACACCTTAGGGGCTTGAGGCCCGATGAGATCGGATTTCTCAGGCAAAACAATATCGGAATTGAGGTCAAGGATGGCCATTTTGATTGTCATGTGGTTGTTGATTTGCGCTTCAGATCCAGCCATGGCGCAGGTTTCCAGACCCGGTGAATACAGCGGATATTCTACGATGATTTACTCCGAAACCGTCCGCACTTCCCGGTATGTCTCCATGAGGGACGGCACGAAATTGGCGGTCGATATATTGAGGCCTGCGAAGGACAGGATCGCCGTAAGCACTCCGTATCCGGTGCTCTGGACGTACAACTGGGGAGGCAGGGCAATTGGCGGAGTGCATGCGGTTGACAATTATGCCGAGCTTGTGAAGCACGGATACGTTGTTGCATTCGCCGATGCCAGAGGCTGTGGAGCTTCCTTTGGAGCCATGATTGGAAGCTATGCCCGCATTGAAGCGCAGGACGCGTATGACCTGACGGAATGGCTCGGGACTCAGCCCTGGAGCAATGGAAAAGTCGGCATGATGGGGTGTTCTCACAGCGGACAAATAGAATGGCTCGCAGCAGGGATGAAACCGCCGCATCTCAAGGCGATCTTCCCCCAATGTTACAGCTTTGATTATTACTTTGGAAAATCCCAGGGCGGCATTCCAGGCACGTTCCGCTCCGGAAGCTCGTACGAACGCGAAAAGACCTCCGCACCGGTCGATGAAGATCCTACTGGCGCCATGCGCGATGAAGCGGTTGAACAACACAAAAAGGGCCAGTCGGATCATGCCATATTCCATCCACTCCGCTTCAGGGATAGCCGCTCTCCAATTACAAATAGCAAAGCATGGGAGGAATCCAGTCCCGCAACTTACCTCAAGGACATCCAGGAAGCCGGCATTCCCACTTATCAGTGGGCAAGTTGGAATGATCTGCTTACAAAAGTCATGCGCGATGCCTTCCTATATCGCGCCAATGTAAAAAGCGTCCTGAAAACAAGCGTGGGGCCGCTCGGGCACTGCGGATTCGGGAGCTTTAATATTCTTGCGGAAGAGCGTCGCTGGTTCGACTACTGGCTGAAGAATATTAATAACGGCATTATGGATGAGCCTTCCATCTACTTTAGTACGATAAACGCGAAAGCAGACCGGTCCTGGAGATTCTCCTGGAAGTGGCCTTTGCCGAATGAGAAGCGAATGATCTATTATCTGGAACAAGGGCCGTCAGGCAGCGCGAATTCCGGCGTGAATGACGGCATTCTGACTCCGTTTGCCCCAAGGAATCCGTCGGCGAAAGACACCTACGCGGCAAATTACACAATTACCGAAGCCACGCGGGACGCCCAGGGTATTACCTACACCACGGAGCCGTTAGCGTCCGACATGGAACTGGTCGGCTATGTGAAGGCCGACCTGTGGGTGTCTTCTTCCGCTGCGGACCAGGATTTCTTTGCCTTCTTTGAAGACATCGACGGAACGGGCAAGCCCGTGGTCATTACAAAGTTCCAGTTGAGAGGATCGCATAGAGCGCTGAGCGATCCCTTCTTCGATAATCTGGGTCTTCCATGGCGGGCCAACCTGGAATCAGAAGCCGCTCCCTTGCCGTCGAACCAACCGGTGAAGCTTGTCTTTGATCCTTTGCCAGTCTCCTATGTTGTGAAAGCTGGCCACCGAATCAGGCTGGCGATTGTCAACGCCTATCCCGGATTCGGATTCCTCGATCCCGCGGATGCAAAGGTCAGCATTTACCGCGATGCGGATCATGCTTCCAGCATTTCTCTGCCTATCACCTCCGATCCTATTAACGTCGAGGTTGAAGTTCAGTCTGAAACATTAGACCCAAAAGGCAAGGAAGAATTCAGCGTCATTATTACACCACCTTCTGATCTGGGCAAAGGATACGGGGCAGAAGATATTGATGTTGGCGCCTTGATGTGTAACGGATTCCGCGCGGTGAGCACGCGCCTGAGTCACAATGCTCTTGTAGCAGACTTCCAGAGACAAGCGCTGGGCAATACATCAGCGACCCGTTCGGTCAAGCTTGACATAACGGGCAATTTTCACCACGACATTCCTTTTATAGGCAGCAAAACGGTACGGGCTGTGGAGTCCCAAGGGCGAAATTAGGAGGTCGCCAAACTCGTTGCGGCAAAAATATCGGCCATGTGCGACGCCATCGATCCCGATCTGTCCGCTCTAAAAGGTATGGGGGCAAAATCATTCACTATGTGGGATGGGCGGACAACTCCACCGGAGCCTTCTCTTCCCTGAAATACTGCGATGAGGAATCTAATGTTATGAAAAGGATATTGTCTTTAAGTGTTTGGGGGATTCTTGCTGCTCTGACTGCATTGCCAGCCTTTACTCAAAATGCAAGGAATCAGCCATCCGCCGCCGGCTCTGAAACTCACTCAAGACCGACAATTCCTGTCTGGCCCGGGATAGCGCCAGGATCCGAGGATTGGACCTTTAGCGAACGGGTCACGGAAGGGCCTGGGGGCTCGAAGGTTTATTCTAACGTCGTTAATCCCACCCTCACGATCTATCTTACGGAAAAAGCCAAGGCGAATGGAGTGGCTCTCATACTTTGTCCGGGAGGCGCCATGCGCATGCTGGGTTTCGCCGAGCCGGAACGAACTGCGGAGTGGCTAAACTCCAAGGGCATTGCTGCCTTTATTCTTAAGTATAGAGTCGTGCCGGACACTCCTCCCGCCGCAGGGAGTGCGCGTTCTGCCGGTTCACCGCAAGCGGGAGTCCCGGGAAGAAAGATGCCAATGGGCATGGGGAATGAACTCTCTTTCAGAGAAATTCTGAACAGGCGCGGCAACGCTAATCCGGCGCAGGACAATCAAGAACATCTCAAAGTAATCCGGATGGCGATTTCGGACGGCCAGCAAGCCATTCGCGTACTCAGGCGCGACGCAGCCAAGTACAACATTGACCCGAAACGTATCGGCATTCTGGGCTATTCAGCGGGAGGGGGTGTCGCCATAGGGACCGCAGTGACGGAATCCTCAGACGCCTATCCGGATTTCGTAGCTACCATTTATGGTCCGTCGCTGGTTGATGTTACCGTTCCTCCACAGGGAGCCCCTTTATTCATAGCTGTGATGGATGGTCATTTCAATGTGACCAATGGATGCGCGGTGTTGTTTACATTTTGGAAGGAAGCCAATCGTCCGGTTGAACTCCATATATATGACCATGGATACGGCCCTGCCTCGGGAATGCCGGTCGGGACATGGTCCGATCGGCTTTATGATTGGCTGATTGCCAGAAAGCTGGTGATGGAATAAGAAGGAAGAGCATGCCTAATTCGGACTGCAAGGCGCTCCGGACGGCTTGTATCCTCTGATCGAAGAGCGTGGGGCCCTGGCCCTCGATTGCATTTGGGGAGCATACGCCCTCAGCCAATCACCCAAATTGGGCAGCGTCCCCACTTTTGCTCGTAAAACCCTTCATTTGTGGGCATCAAAACAAAACAGAATCTGTGGGCAGGGCTTTAGCCCGCAGATTCTGTTTTTCATGCGGCTTCCTCAGGGATGGATTTATTCCCAGCCGGTTGGCGAATTGTAAGGCGCCACGATGCCAATTGCTTCTATTTCGTGAATCTTGCCGCCCCATATTTTGTAGATGTGCATGGACGGCATATCAAAGGGTTTCTGATTGGACATATCGGCTTCGGACCGGTCCGGGTTGCCCGTGATTTTGAATTTTTTCTGCGTCATCGGATGATGGAAATGTGAAAAACCGATCGCCAATCCCGTAACGGTGTCGGCGATTACCACGCGGCGATTTTCGATTGAGGCAATGTACTGGAACGTTCCGGAGCTAATCTGTGTCGTGCAATCCTGCATGCCCAGCAAGCCCGGCCTCGGCGCCGCCGTGCCGGGAATTGAAGCTCCTCCCAATGAGGGACCGCCGGATGGCGCCGTGCGCATGCCGTTCTCATGCCGCTCGCAATCAGATGCAAATGGGGCGAGATGGCCATTGTTGTTGTCCAGCGCATCATAATAGGACTTCGCAATGTAGATCAACCGGCCGTGCGAATCCGCGTATTCATAAGGAACTTCTCGGAGAATGGCCGGACGATGCTTCTTCAGATTTGGATTATCGGGATTCCCCATGGGATTTTTTTTATCCAATACCACAACCAAATGCTCGGCTTCAGCGATCTTGCCGTTCACCAGCTTAAGCCGGAAACCAACCTGCGCGGGTTTTTGATCGCTGCCCATTACCACCAGGCCGCCGACTTCCTGGGTGATGGGATCCGCGGCCATGATCTTGAAATCGGACGGCAGGGCAGAAGCAGTCTTCCATAAACCCTCGCCGGGCTTAATGCGCTTCACGTTTTCAACTATTTTTACATCGTCGGCAAGCGGCGCTTTTCCAGGATCATGCGCAACCAGCGCGGCCAGATAATCATCGGCAAGCTTTAACAGCGCGGCGCGGTCCAATCCGGCGTCGGCAGCCGGCATCATCGCCGCTGCTGCAAACAGCGCAATCGCGCCCAGCAATAGATAGCTCATCATTTTCTTCATAGTATCTGCTCCCAGCAATACGATTTGCATAATGAACACTCCACCCGCAGAGCGGGTGGTATCAGGAAGCCCCCAGAATGGGGGCATCGAGATCAATGCGAATATCGAATGTCGAATAATGAAGTATTTGAACGCTTGCATATTTTGCGATGCCCGCCTCTCCAGACATCTACTTCGACATTCGATATGCATCATTCTCTTTTCTGTTTCTTCAGGACGCACCCCGGAACGGTGGAGCCTTTTCGAGTCACGCCGCCATAGGCGGAGGTTTCCCCTAATTCGAATCAAAGATTTTACCATGCGTGCTTATTGCGGCGCCAGAACGCCACGGATTTCATTCGGCCACCCCCAAAAACGCCATGGATCCCACCGGCTGAAAACAAATCGGTGGAATCCATGGCAATAGGATCCGGTACAACACTGCTTCCCATCAATACAGCTATTGCCGCGAGCGCTGCTATTCTCCCAATCATGCGTTTCTCCTCGATATCATAGACCTTTTCCTTTTGTATCTTTGCCACAAAGCGACGATCACGGATGCGTGTAACAAAACGCAGCGGAAGCCGCACGCCGATTTCCATAAACTTGCAGTCCCTGGAAAAAAGCAAAAGACGATGGAAGTAGGCGTTGAGCAAAATTATGTTGTGTCACGAAATGGTGTCAAGCACATTCCCCACCCATAGCCGAAAGTGTCCGCGGCCGCCATCGTCAAGAGGGTTTATGATGAGATGTTCTCCAGAGCGATGCGAATCCCTGTGGTTAAGCAGGGTTTGCACAGCGCCGGCACGCCTTACCAGGGGTATAACTTCGATCAGGCGGCCGTTCTGACTTTTACCCTCTCCAGCTTGGCCGTCGCTGCCGCCAAACGGAGATCGTGTTCAGCTTGAAGATTCATCCAAAACTGCGCCGGAAGTCCGAAATATTTGCCAAGCCGTAAGGCGGTCTCGGCTGAGATGGCGCGTTTGCAGCGAAGCACGTCATAGATGCCCTATTCATTCTTAGATTCTTTGTCCAAGTTGGTGCCCATGCAGGACAGCTTTAAATCTTTGATCAATTCTTTTGCAATTTCCACTTGATCTGTCCGAACCATAAGTTTTGGGGTGGCAAACGATATCTGGGCATTTTCACCCTTAATGAAGTAAGTTATTTCCTCACTATCCAAAATTGACTTTAAAATCGCTACATCTGCAGGATTTGGATTCGCAAGAATTTCTTCGTAATCCAGGAACTTGGGCTTCGGGGGCTTCGGCTCTGGTGCCAGCTCTTCAATTAGCCCTACCATGCATTCTGGACATTTTTTAATGCCATCCATAAATTCTGATTTACATTCCGGACAAAACATATACTTTTGCTCCTTTTCTTGATGCCCCAACGCACCGCTAAGCTTCGGCGCGTAGTTTGCACTGTCCGTTGAAACGAATAGTTATGCCTTTCCTTCCCTTAGCCTCTCATCCACCTCCTCTTTGAGGATCGCGTATTCGTAGGTATCCGTCCACAGCTCTTCACCGTTATGCCCTCTTCTGAAGAAGACGTTTTTTCTAAGAAGTCCTTCTCGACGTAGCCCAACTCGTTCAAGTAATTTCCAGGAAGCAAGATTCTCTGGATTGCAATGGGCGAAGACTCGATGAATGTGCTTCTCCTTAAACTCCTTTTTTAAGAGAGCGGCTACGGCCTCAGTCGCATACCCTTCTCCCTGATACGCAGGATTCACGATGTAGCCTATTTCCCATGTTCTTAATTCGTGGGGCTCTATCTGCTTGAAGTATATATGTCCAATCATCTTGCCAGTATCCGCTAGTTCCATAGCCCAGAAGTCTGTTGTTGCTGCACGCTCCTGGGATAGATGCATGGCGCGATCGATGTTAATCGGTTCTCCAGGCTCATAGTTATAGATTGCGGGATTAGAAAGGTACTCATATAGATCTGCTGCATCGCTGGCAGTGAACGGTCGAATCATCAGCCTCTTGGTACTAATCATCACTTTCTCCGCTATATGCTGAATCTCAAGGCATAGCTATAGCCAGACAATTCTGTCTAAACCTACATATGCCGACATTCTACAAGACATGTCGCTGCTTATAAGCAAGGCAATTCTAGGATGCCTCTTTTGCAGGCAAACTCCCATGAAGTCGTGTTCGAGAGCATTGCGCCAAAATGGCAATTGCCGGCCCAGTGATGATTTATTTATTGATTTGAAGCTACCCTTATCGCCGCGCCATCCAGTCATCCCTGCCGGTCTGTACCTCGATCGATCGCGCAGCAGATACAGCGACAGCGCACACATCAGCCTCGTGCCCACGATCCCCACCAAGGACGGCAAGGTCAGCGGCCAGAGCGAAAGTCCGGCGAAACCGAAAGGGAAATAGCCTGGAAAGCAAAATCGCCGAAATCAGGTTCACACGCGAATGCGCCGGTGCGACGGGAGCGGGAGCGGAGGCGGCAGACATAATCGCCAGGAGAGTGAAATAGGCTCTTCGGGTCAAATCCGTTTCCTCGTCCTCATGAGCGCAGGCGGAGCATTGGCCACGAACCGGCACGAATTTTCACGAATCCTTCACTCAAGGAATCCGTGTCGGTTCGAGCCTCTCGCTGTTGATCCTTCCTGCATAGTTTCGCGAAATATTTGGCGGTTTCCTGTTGATGTTCGGCACGAGTGATGAGACAAAAGCAGCAAGAGAATTTCATTCAAGGAGACACAGAATGCCGAAGACGCCTCAATCAACCGCCGAGACCGTTTCTATGGAGAAGCATATTGTCCTGGGACTGCTCACTGTCTTTACCCTGTATTTCACAACCAATTTCTTTATTCAGACGCTGGGGATTGCGAGACCGAGGATGGCGGCCGAGCTGGACGGCATGGCGCTCTATGCCTGGTTGATCTCGATTCCTAGCCTGGCCGCCGCTTTTGTGACGCTGCTGTTCAGCAAATTCTCCGACATCTACGGGCGGCGGTTCATGCTGCTGATATGCATGGTCCTGTTCCTGGTGGGCACGATATGGAGCGCCATGGCCCCAACCTTCGTGATCCTGATCGCGGCAAATACGCTGGCCCGCCTGGGCAACGGGGCGCTCCTGCCGCTGCTCTATTCCGTGCTGGGCGACATGTTTGCGCCGGTACAGCGCAGCAGATGGGTGGGCCTGTTGCACGTGCCGCAGGGGTTAATTGCGCTTTGCGGGCCTACACTCGGGGGGTGGTTTGTGGATAACCTGAGCTGGCGCCACATCTATTGGATGGGCGTTCCTCTTGTGGTCCTCGGTCTCATCATGGTGCCGATCGGCGTGCCTCCCCTGGCGACCAAATCCGTCCGCAGGATCAAGATCGACGTGCGCGGCATAATCCTGGTTGCGATCGCGTCCTCGGCAACCATCCTCGGTTTTTCTTTCGCAGGAACGACCTACCCTTGGGCGTCCGTTCAGGTGATCGGCCTTCTTGGCGCGGGATTGCTGTTCTGGGTGCTTTTCTTCAAGGCTGAAGAACATGCAGACGAACCGATCATGGATCCCCAGGTGTTCCGCAATCGCACTTTTCTCACCGTGGCGGTATCAGGAATGCTGTCGTTTATCGGACTCATGGCAATGTTGATGTACTATCCAATGTTCCTGCAGGGGGTGCAGGGAATGACCGTCATGCGAAGCGGCCAGATCCTGACCCCATTGAATGTTCTTATGGCTTTTATAGGTGTGCCCACCGGATTCATTCTCGCCAGGACGAAACGGTATAAATGGATGTACATCATGGGCTATGGTTTGCTGACGGCCGTCATGTTCGGAATAGTCTTTTTCAATTCCGGAACCCCGGTCTACGTGAGCGTTGTCGCCATAGTTTTGGCCGGATTCGGGCTGGGCACCATTCCGACGATCAACACGCTCGTAGCCCAATGGGCGGTCCCCAAAAGGCTGCTCGGAGCATCCATGGGCGCTATTTTTTTCAGCATTACCATGGGAATGGCCATCGCTCCCGCTCTCCTGGGTCCCGTGATGAATGCCGCCTATGCCCGGAAACTCGAGGCGGCACTCCCTTCCGGACTGCATCAGTTTGCGGACAAGGCGACCATGACAGCCCTCGGCGATCCCAAGGCCCTGCTCTCCCCGGCGGCGATGAAAGCGCTGGAGACCACGTTCGGCGAAGCGGGAAGCAGCGGAAAAGAGCTGTTTCGGCAGACCGTCGAGGCCATCCGTGCTTCAATGGAGGCTGGTTTGAGAGCAGTCTTCCTCCTAGGCGCGGTGACGATGCTGATTTCCTTTGTGCTCATCCTCACCGTTCCGGAGGTTTCGATGGATGCGGTGGTCGAGGACAAGGCTCGGCAAATCAAGGTTTCAAAAGAATCGGGGCAAGAAGCTTAATAGGCAGATAACCGTGGCAACGGCACTCAACAGACGCACTGGGCTATGACGCTTCATCATTGGGTTGCCGGTTCTGTCCCGATAGGGTCTTCCCCCCGAATGATCAGAAAGAGCAATTTCTCGGCCGGCGCACTCGCCTTTTAGGTGCCGGATTTGTCGACGCGGCAGGAGTCTGCTCCGGACTTTCATAGACAACCCGATGCTCAGCGATTTTCAAAACGCCGTCCTTACAATCCGCGAGCTGTATGATCCTTGAACGGGATTCGCATAATCTGCTATAGGACACCAGTTATGACTGGATTTCAATTGTTGCTTCCAGAACCCAAAGGGAGTTGGCGTCCCTGGCGACCTGGGCTCACATCAAAAGCAATATGGCATGGGGTCAAAACGGCCGCTAAGGGAGATGGCTTACAGAATCTTGCTCCTCTTTGTCGTTTGTCGAATACCAGAAGTTAGGCTGATAAAAAGGCGCTGCTTAACAGCTGGAGGCTATCCGTCAACCTGCCGAAGGATTCTTTGGCGTCATTTCTTGCTTAGGTAACATCAAATATCGTAGATTTTCCTTACAGCTGCTTTTGACAAGTGATGGCACATACATGTAATCAATTTGCGCAGCATTCATAATTACGGATTGCCCGGTCCTGATTTTAGATGCAAACCCTTAATGTGAGGAACAGATATGGTGTCTAAAAGACATACTGTGTATGTAAAGAGTTTATGCTCCTTGATTGCTATCGTTTTGCTTAATCTGTCTTCATTGGTGCCCGCAGCAGAACGGGATGAAAAAAATATGGAAGGCGTATACTCGGTACTCGATCCACGGGGCATCTGGCCAAAAATCGAGCGCATTCCATTAAGCCCCAGGCTGTCATCCCTGAAAAGAACGCGGATCTATATTATCAATTCCTGGGGCAGTGGCACCGGATTTGAAACTATTTTTTCAAAGATCGCCGACGTAATACGAGAGCGCCAGCCCGATGCAACGGTAACGATCAAAGGACGCAATACCGGATATTCTTTAGATGATCCGGAGCTTTGGAAGGAAATGAAGGCCAATGCCGATGCCTTCATCTATGCCGGTGCCCCGTCCTCATCCACCACTTCCTATGCCTTCCAGTGGTCGGCAAAGCTTGAAAAAATGGGTTTGCCGGGTGTCGTGTTGATGTATGACACTTTATTAACTGTTGCGGACACTACCCGCAAGCGACAGGGAGCGGAAGTGCGCTATGTTGCGATCCCTTTCCCTGCAGACACTATGAGCCCATCCCAGGAGAGCAAGGCTATCGAGGATATTCTGGGATGCCTTACACTCCCTCTGGAGGCTCATGAACAAAAAACCGGTTTCATCGATGCGCCGGAAAGACCGCGAATCATGACCAACGGCAGCTTTGATGAAATTCAGCAATATTTCCATACTCATGGCCTGAGTGACGGTCTGCCGATTGTTCCCCCCACAGAGGCACGCGTGGCGGCTATGTTACGGGGTACGAGTCAGAAACCGGACACCGTAGTTATCAAAGCCTTAACGCCAGAAGGCCTTGGTGTCACGGTGGAGAAAGTTGCTATCAACGGCGTCATGGCAGGTTGTGAGCCCCGCCATATGCCGGTGCTTCTGGCTGCCCTGGAGGCCTACGATCTGCACAATAAAACCAACTCGCTTGTGCGGTCCACAAATGCGTTCTCTTTTATGCAGGTTGTAAACGGGCCCATCAGCAAGGAGCTGGAGATGAATGCCGGGACTTCTGTGCTGGGTCCAGGCAACTATGCCAACGCTGCCATGGGCCGTGCCCTGCGTTTATTTATCACTAATCTGGGCGGAGGAGTGTCCGGCATAAATATGATGTCGGTTGTGGGTAACATCAGCACCTGGCCATTTATGTTCGCTGAGTTTGAGGAGCAAAGCCCCTGGGAGTTTCTAAGCGTATCACAGGGATTTAAAAAAGAGGACAACACTCTCACAATGTTTACCGGAGGCTGGGCACACGCCGGCAATTATGGCCATGTGCGTTTTACGCTAAAGCATGTTGCAGAAGACATTGCTGAGTTTGAGCTTCCAAGCGGCGCTGCCATTATCATATCGCCAAAGCGTGCGGAGATATTGAAGGCTCAAGGATATACCAAACAGGGAGTAGCCGATTACCTGGTTGAACATGCCACAAAACCCCTTGGCGAACTACGGACCTCCCATTATTTCAGAGATACTCCGGATACCGCTGGTAAGCCTGACAGCGTTGAAAATCGTGTATTCAGACCCGGCACTGTTCATGTCATTGTCGCGGGAGGCGACGCCAGCCCCATGATGCAGGCCTGGCATATGTACAGACCCATAACCGTTTCCATTGACAAATGGAGGTAAGCCTCCGGATCTCCCCTAATCCGCTGCTTGAGGGCTGATTTAGCTCATTCCATATGGGAGGTAGTGGAAATTCAAAGCTTCCGCGCCGCATACAAGAAATTGGAAATATGAAAAGTCTGTCCGAAAGTTGGTGCATATTTCCTTTTCCAGCCGGCTCGCGCCTGCTGTATGATCGATTGTTTTCCGCAATTGAAAGAATCCAGTATTGCGGTTGCGCCCAAAAGGCCCTATCGAAAATCCTGGCTGAAACGCTGCCGCAAACAGGTCGGCGAGAAAAGGAGACGGATATATGCTGATGAACCAGTCGCCCTTGAATCTTGCGTTCGCGCTAATAGTGAGCCTGTCGCTCATCTCCGGCGCCTTCGCGCTGGACTACTCCAACCGACAGGGGAACAAGGCCACTTTCGAGACGCTGGAAGAGACTCGCGTGAGCAGCCCCGCGGCCGCTGCCTCACAGGGATCCGGCAAGGGGACCTTCAAGTCCCATCCTGTACTCGACGGCTATCCCAAAGGAACCACGTATGTGTACCGGTCGGCGAACCTGTGGGGCGGGCGCGCCCTACGCTCCAACACGAACATCCTGGTCTTTGCCGAGAAGTCTTTCCAGGACAAGGATGCCGCGTTTGCCTATCTGAAGGATCTGGGCCTGATCAACATCATCGATACGGCGATCGGCAGTGTGGTGCTCGTCACGCCGTCCGAACCCAAAGCCGGTTTCGCCGCCGCCGACCAGAAGCACTACTACGCCCTCCAGACGGCAATGCTTTCGCTGGGGGGCTCTGAAAGATCCAACAACGTCACTACGACCTACTCTGACGGCAACTACTTCGGCGGTTTCGGCTTCCTTTATGTCATCGGCATCGACGGCGGCGCGACCTTCTTCAATAACTACATTGCAAGCACGCTCGACTACGCCGGCCGCATTGCCGGCGTTCTGCTGATCAACAGCAAGATGGATGAGGTCCGTAAGGTGGCCAGCGTTCTGCCCGCCTATCTCGTGAACGCCACTGAGGCTGTCGAGGGCAAGTACAAGGCCGCGAACAAAACCGATGCTGTAAAAGGCGACGCCAGGACCACGACCTACTTCAATCAGGCCCTGCCGCTTCAGCAGGTGATTGTCAACAGAGAATCAAGTCCAAACGCTGCCGCCATCATCAAGAGGGTCTATGATGAGATGTTCTCCAGAGCAATGCGAATCCCTGTGGTTAAGCAGGGTTTGCACAGCGCCGGCACGCCTTACCAGGGGTATAACTTCGATCAGGCGCCCTATTCACTGGCGGCGCGGAACGTAGTCACGAATGGTGTGGCGCCGGACGGCATTTCCGTGTTTCCGCACCAGGAAGACCGGTTCTCCAGCATCAAGACCAAATCTGGTGAGTACCTACAGACCTGGTGCGAGTATGTACCCGGCGAGGTTCTCCAAAACAGGGTCGGGCCGGGCACCGTTCCGCTGGTAATCGCCCTCCATGGCGGCGGCGATGATCCGCATGCTTTTGTTGAAGAGGTCGGCTGGCTGGAGATGGCACGCCAGAAGCGGTTTATCATAGTGGCCCCGGAACACCAGAGTCTCTATTCCGATCAGCCTGTTCTTGGGGAATCGATAGCTGCACTGGCTGCGTACATGCTGAAGGCCTATCCCGCGATTGACGCTTCACGTGTATATGCGTCGGGCTATTCGATGGGCGGAGGGGCTACCCTCACAATTGCAACCAGCCATCCCCGGATGCTGGCGGCTGTTGTAGACATGGCCGGCGCGATGTTCACTTTTACGGACAAAATGGAGGCGCAGTTCAAAGAAACGGATCTACCGTTCATGTACTTAACCAGCGCCTATGACCTGCAGCCCAATATAAACCCGGAAGACGGAAGTCTTTCAAACAATTCTCAGGTGGTGCTGAATAAGTTCTTGCTTTTTAATAAGATGAACCAGGTCAGCTATGACTTCAGAGCGCACCCGAAGTGCGGGTTTCAGGCTGACGCCTGGTCCGAGACTTTGTTGAATGATGAATACAAGAACTACATATGGTATCTGAATAACAAGCAGGGTGTTCCCATGGTGGCCCTCAATTATACGGCAGATCTGATTCATGCTTTGTATCCACAGTACGCCAGGATGGCATGGGACTACTTGACTCAGTTCTCGCGCGACCTGAAAACCGGCGCAATCCAATACAATCCTTACGCCCAATAGGGCCGTCAGCACGGCGCCCGGCCACGCGCTACCGGACCGCCTGACCCAGATGTTCCTGTTCTGTCCGTGACGTCGGCCTGTCTGCTGGAATCACGTAACGGTCAGGAGGAGAAGAGCACATGCACAGAACGATAATCAGCGTATTTCTTTTGATAGGCCTTTTGCTTTCGGGGTGTAGCATAGCATTGGCCCGTAATTTCACGGGTGAAACCGGAAACAAGGCGACGTTCGAGACGCTTGAGGAAGCCCACCAGAATTCGCCAGCCGCAGTAAAGACGTACCCGGGCGGCAACACCATGCCACCTCCCGGCACCCCGGGTTTTGGCGCCCCGGGTGCTGGTGGTCCGGGGGGAGCCGGCGCCCCAGGTCGTGCCCCCGCGGCGCCGCGAGCCTATGCTGGCCATCCGGCGCTGAATACCTATCCAAAAGGGACAACGTTCGTCTACCGCTCATCCAATATGTACGGCGGCCGCGCGACGGCGAGAATGAACACGAACCTCATCGTCTACGTCGAACAACACTTCGACACCAAGGACGCGGCTCTTGCCTATCTGAAATCTGCGGGCCTGATCGAGATCGCGGACCAAGCGACGGGCAGCGTCGTGCTCGTTACTCCGGTCGGCAAGACGTTCGGCAGCGATGACGTGGCCCCCCTACTACGCCCTGCAGACGGCGATGTTGGCCCAGCAGGCCTCCGGCGTCCAGGCTTAACCCGCAAACACGGGCTAGGGCTGCAGCGTGCTGATGGAGTACGGGACAGGATTTCGCTGCAGGAAATTCCTGTACGCTTCATCCGCAGCCTTGGTTTTTCCCAAATTTCGCAACGCAATGGACAGATACAGGTCACGGTATGGAAACCTTTTCGGCGGGATTTTGCGGAGATGGTTAGCTGCTTCCTTGTTCAGTCCCTTCTCCAGACCCACTCTGCCCATGATGTATTTGCCCAGGAATGTTTCATGCCCCATGGCTGAAGCCTTTCTCAACAGATTGTAGCTCTCCTCCCTGCGATGCTGCATCCATCGGATCAGTCCGAGATTAGCGACGATATCCGCTTTGGCCGGAGCTAGCTGCATCGCTTTCTCGAACCAGGAGTCAGCCGCATTCAGATCCTTTCGGTGCAGCGCGACGATGCCGAGGTTGTTCGCGATCCCGGGAAGCGAGGGGGTCAATTGCTGAGCCTGGAGAAGCAGCTTTTCCGCGGTATCGTAATCTCTACGTTCCAAAGCTGCAGCCGCCTGGTTCTGAAAATTCTGAGAGTCCGCCTGTACCGCTTTTTGCAGTTCCCGAACGCTGATTGCCTTTGCGCCAACTATTCCGGATATGTCCTGCGCATCGAGCCTTACCTCAATCCGGGAAACGGCCGCAGATGCTATCGTTATGCTCGAAGCCTTGTAACCGGGAGCGTTGACCTCCATTCTGAGCCCAATGCCGTCGTATGGGCGGCAGGGAATCAGGGCCAATCCCTGGGCATCTGTCGTAAGCGGGATCCCATAGTTTTCCATCGTGACAGTCGCGCCCATGATTGCACCGCCCGAGGAATTTTTGACGCGAATTTCCATGTCGCGACACATCCCTGTTCTTTCGGAGTCCCTGCTTGGCCAGGGATTTAAACCCAATTGAGCCGGCGACTGGCTGGCGGAGACAAGCAGAAATAAAAATGCCAACCGGAAATTCCTGCAAGGCATTTGCCACCTCCCTATGCCGTAAGTCGAGGCCAGGAGAATTCGAGATATCTGATTGCCCAACGGGAAGGGAGGTTCCGAATTCGCTCGATCAGACTGGGCAATTTCTCGCATGCATCAGGGTGGTCCGGGTTCGCTGCCTTTCTTTCTCTGCATCCCATACCTTCAACATGAAAACCAGAATCATCAATTCCTAAAAGTAATATAATATTGCGAATAAAGGAGATCAAAGGATTTTATGGGATATTATGATTTTGATAGCTAAGTTCAAAAAATGGATAGCCTTCCCGTGATCTGGCTCGGGGCGCTCCTCAATTGCAGGCTTCCCAAAAAGACAAATCCGAAAGGCCTAATCCTTTCGACGCTCAGGATTTTGGCCGTGCGGCTATTCCGATTGCGAGAGTCGGCGGTTACAGGAGGGAATTGAGGTCATTGCGGAGAATCTTGATCGTCGCCGGATTACAAGACCGAATTATCCCAATAGGGTATTACCAATGAGCCTTCAGCCGTCGAGGTTTGTCCAAATGGCAGGGCTAGCGGATCAGGAGGAGAAAAAATGTGCTGCGATATCCACGCCGATTGGTTTCATGAAACATTCCTATGCTGGAAAGCCAGGAATCATGATTGGGTGCCAATTGCTTACATAGCGGGTCGTGAAAGCCCATCCGATTTTGTTCCAGGCAGATCCATCCCTTAGATGCGAATTTTCCGTGATTTAGGTATTGTCGTCCAGGGATTTAGGTATTGTCGTCCAGGTTAATGAGACCGGCATGAAATATCAGCAGGTACGCTGTAAAGCTCAGGGAAACGAGGCCTATGGACAGCAGGCAGGACAGCAGCCGGGATTGGGGCCCTAAAGTCGCAGAGCGCAAATTCGGACACTCGTTTGGCTAAGCCGGAAGAGATGACGGGACGGCTTACGAAGCAGAAAAGGTTCGCAAATGCCTAAAGCCTAATGCGCCCTATCCGACCGTCCGCAGACCTGACCTCCGGTTCGTTGAATTCAGACAGTCAAATCGTCTCCGTCCCGAAATAGTACCTCGCGAGCTCCAGGAGGCGGAGAATGGGTCCGCCCACGACAATCTGACCGATCTTCAGATCCCTGAGAAGCTTCTCCATTCTTCCTTCTCTTGAATAGCCGTAAGAACCCATGAGCTCGAGGGAACGGCTCACGGTATCCCATCCAAGTCCCCCGACGATATTCTGAACCGCACTGGCCAACGCCACATTTTTCGCTTCCCAAGGGAACCCGTATATATCGGGATGATCCATTCTTTCTGCCGCCGAATAGAAAAAACCTTCCGCCGCGAGGAGATTTTGCGCGATTTGCCCCAATTCATGCGCGATCGCTCCATGCTCTTTCATCGGCTTGCCCGCGATCTCACGATTGTCAATGTAATCCCTGAGCACCTCATAAGCCCGTTTCATGATGCCGAGCGGAAATGCAGCGGATGTGAGGCGGCCTATGGTGATGTTTGCCATGACCGATTTCACGTCGTCTTCAGGATCCTGCTGAGCGCGGTTTGCTTTAGGGACCCTGACGTTGTCAAACCATATGTCGCCATTCGTATCGATCGCGGCCCCCATTTTCCGGTATGGTTTGCCCGTCGATACTCCCGGCGCATCGGCTGGGACGAAAATCTGAGCAATATTCCTGGGGAAATCCTCCCCCTCCACTGCACAGAGGACCCTGAACCATTTTGCTTCCCTGAAGCCGGAAGGCCATAGCTTATGCCCATTGATCACCCAATGGTTTCCCTCCAACCGAGCCCGCGTCCGGATCTGCTTTCCTTTCAACTTCACGTCCTCAACCGATCCTCCCGCATGAGGTTCCGTAATCGCGCTCGCAATGATGAAAACTTCGTCCCCAAGTAGCATGGGAGCGAACTGCGTTAGAAGGTGTTCATTTAGCCTGGGTATGCTTATTGCTGCAATAGACCATGGACTTATAAAACCCGTACTAGCGAGACCATAATCGCCCCGGGCAACTTCCTGGATCATTGCGGCCATCTCAACGGTTGAGGCTCCGCCGGATCCGCCGAAGTCTCCCGGCAAAAAGGATTTTTGCAGACCCAGATCAATGAGGAGTTTCTTCCAGAGATCGTGAACGAAAGTCTTTTCCTTTCTTTCCGTCCAATCCCAATAGTCGTCCAATTCGTCGGCGTGGGGCAGGACGTCCGTATCCACAAACCTCCTCAATGTCTGACAGAACAGGCTGACCTCTTCGGATATCAGATGATCAGGCCTCAAAAAATCATTGATTCCTCTGACTTGAGATGGTGATGTCTTTTCCATTTGGAGCCCCTCTTTGAATAAGTTAAGTATTCACTTCTTCTCTTTTATAGCATCAATAAGCGCAAGCGGTTCTGATCCGTCAATAATTACATTGGTAAATCCCCGGCTCTGCCGGGGGACTCAAGGAATTTGACATCTCCGTATTTTGAAACGCTGAGAAACGCTGATAAAAGCGCTGACAAACGCCGATTTGTTCGGCGAGAATCGGCTTTTGCCCGCGTAAGTCAGCGTTCAAGACCGGCGTAACTCCTCCAACCGCTTTGAGTGGTTCAAATCTTTCAAGCCTACGGCTTTGCCGGAGGTGCCTGACTTTCACAGTTGGCCCCCTATGCGGGCACATTCCGGACGGAAGGATAAGCCTGTCCCATACGACTCCGATTCCAGCAAAATCGCGGGGTAAAACCGGGGACTTTTCTTTTCAAAGGGATCAGCATATTTCTTTTCCTGCAGAAGGCCGGCCTTTGCCGGCGCCCATAGAGGGCCGGTCTGCGCAACTACGAGCTTTCCGCCAGCAACGGCATCTTTGATCCGGTTCAATGCTTCCGCGGACATTTCCAGTTCAGGATAAGACGGCATCATCATGCAGGGCAAGATGAATCCTGCATAGTCGGCCGCCTTTGCATGGCCTGGTTTGATGTTTGCCTTTACTGTCGTGGAGCCCGCAGAAAATTCCGAACTGTCGATAATGGTGACGACAGCCTAAAAGCCGGACCGTTCCGGCGCTTTTTTCGCGGCCATGGCCGCGTGCTTAGGCATGTACTTCAGGCTATGCGATCCGTTGCGCATGAAGATCAAAACTGGGGCGATATCAGCAGCACACGCAAGGGGCAGAATGCTCCGTACAATTGCGGCCAATCGCCGCATTCGGGGTGACAGCAATGTATGTAGCAGATCTCAATTTCATTGAGCCGGCAAACGTGGGCCATGAATTGCGTGGTAGTATGTACCAGACACATAACATGGGATGTTGCCTGCTCCGGGCCGGTCAGCGGATCCAATCGGGAGGAGGGTCATATGGCGACTGTGATTGAGTTCAATCGGTTTGGAGAAGAGATTGAGAGGTTGATGCTGTTGAGGACATCTCCCCTGGCAGTGAAAATGCTTGAAAATGAATCCGATATCCCTGAGGGAGCGGTCAGACCAAAAGCTGATCATGGCTATCATTTGGCTCAATGCCAGGCCTTTTCCATATCCAGAAGAAAAGGCGAATCCATTGCTATGCTGAAAGAAGACAACTGGTGCTGGGGGCCGCTGATAGCCTATGGATTGGCGAAGCCGGACATTGCAGAGAAATTCCCAGAACTGAAAGAATCGGTCAAGCATATTCCTCTCCTTGAGCATGGAAGGTACACCGGGATTGTCTCCGCTCCGCTGAAGACGGCCAATTACATGCCGGACGTCGTGCTCATCTATTCGAATAATGCCCAGCTAAACAATATTCTGTGGGCCCTCTCTTTTGGAGGCGAAGGACTTATAGGCTCACCGATGTATCCGATAACTTCCTGCGCTTTTTCGGTGGTGCCTGCCCTCTCGGGGCAATACTGCATTACGTTGCCGGATCCTGGAGAGCTTGGGCGGGCACAAGCGGGAGAGGATGAAATCATATTTTCGCTGCCGAAGGAAAAGGTCGAGGGACTGGTGTCTCAACTCAGGATGTTCGAAGAAAGAAAAATGGGATACAGACACAATGCCCTTTCGGAGGTCATGCCTGATTTCCCGCGGCCTGATTTTTACAAGAGGTTCTATCGCGAGTGTGGATTGGAAGCGGACGACATTCCGACATGGCCGGCTCATTAAACCAGCTCCTGTCAATCCGGGCGCCCGGCCGGGAGGAGTTTCCCGAGGATTCACAGGGCCTTTCTTTGCTGCCTTTTACAGACTGAGGATTTTCAAGCCGGAGGTTCACATGAGAAAAATAAAGCTAGCATGGATTCCTGCCGTTTTGCTTTGTGCCGGTATCGCGCTTGGCCAGATCAGCCAGCCGAACCATCTTCCGCACAAGGATTTGATATTTGCTCAACTCGCCGCGGGCGGCATATGGGAAACCCAAATCACGGTCACGAACCGCGGTGCTCGACAATGGCGCGGATTATTCCATTTTTACAGCGGCGTGGGTTTGGAATGGAATCCTTATGTCAACGGCGTTCAGTTGACCCGGGGATTGCTCGCTGTCTCGATCAACTCCAACGCTGCTGCAACCTATAAAGTCACCGTGCCCGGTCCTGCAGTCGAGGTTGGGTTTATCATTGCCGTGGCAAACGATGCAGAGGTCGACAATTTCATCGAAGGCAATCTGACCTGGTATGTCAAAGACGGCACGGCGGTTACGGATGCCATTGGGGTGCTCCCCTCGAGTCCGTTTATGGCCACAACCATTCCCTTTGAAAATTTCAACTCGGTCAGCCTTGCATTGGCGAACACGGATGCTGAGCAAAGGGCCGCCCATATAACGATGAAGCTATATTCTGAATCGGGAGCTCGAGTAGGCGGCACTCTATCACTGGATCTTGCAGGCAGGGAACATCTTCCACGATATCTGAGGGAAATCTTTACAGGGGTGACGCTCAACCGCGGCCGCGTCGATATCGAATCTAATGTCCCGGTAAGCGGCGTGGCCTTGATCCAGACCGGTTCGCAGTGGTCCTCTCTGCCTCTCGACTCCACGACTCGGACCTATGTGCTTGAATGGACAGGTGGACACGATAATCCATTTAATCAGCTGGTTCTATGGACCGGGGGCCTATTTGTGAATGGATATGTGGAAATGAGGCTGGCAGGCGATCCCGCGTGGGGCCTTTATGCTGTGTCTGGACAGATGGCCGATGGCGAGCTGCAATTGCATTTTGGCGGCTATTGGGAAGCGCATGAATATTTCGGGTATATCAAGTCCAATGGAACAATTGCATTAGGACAACAGTCGTTCACGGGAACCTGGTATCGGGCATGGCCGTCGACAGCCGGAGGGTACGAAACCGGAACCTTTATCGCATCGCTTGCCCCCTGAGAACGGTCGGGCAGGCGCCACAATGCTTTTGAAATCTGCATGACGGTACCACGCCCAAGCCATTGGCCGATAGCGTATTGCTATGGCCGGATAGCAATACCGGACTGAGTGAGGAAGCGCTGATGGTACAATCCAGGAATTGATCCAGGGGGAGATTTCCCGAATGACAGCGAGAATCCCACGGCCTGCACGGCAATTTGCTTTCGCCAACAGCCAAAGCACATTGAGAGCTAAAGAACCTGAATCCATGAATAAATCCGCTGGCAATACATGCAATTTCCGAAAGATCCAAACCAGAGGAGATTGGGACATAAGCCTATGAAGCCGACGCATGACGAAATCGTGAATTGGATGAACGCGTACTTTGCTGAATACAATGACAGCGCACAAAATGCGAAAACGGTCCACCGGATGGACACCTACTTCGCCCCGGATTTCACCTTTATCCCGTATATGTATGTCTTCGGCGGGCCTAAGAACGCCATTACCGGCAGGGAAGCTTTTTATACCATGCTGACAAGCCATCCTTCAGATTATGAGAAGTTCATCGTTCATGACATTTTCGTCGACGAGCGGCGGATGGTTGCCGTCGCCTTCCTCGAGGCGACGATTTTTGAAACGGGCACGGACAGAGTCAAAGTAAAGAAGAACTACCTGCCCCTCTATGAACTGATGCTGGATGATAAGGGTGAGCTCAAAATCGCCACGGTTCGATTCTTCTGGGAGGCCATGCCGCCCGAGGTCGAAAGCGCAGCCTATGCGGTGGACAGATCAAAATGGGGGAACCCGCGCTAAATGCGGACCGGCGCCAAAAAAGATCGTATATCCGGCAATCCCGCTTGCTTCTCGAGGCCACGTTCATGCTGGAACTGTACACTCTATTGGTTGCGACCATCGTGCAATGACCGGGAACGCATTTGCTTTTTGGGCTGTGGATCTGTATCGCGCCCATTGAATCCATCCTGGCTGCCATGAATCCTGGCAATTCAGTACACATCGAGGACATGCTATTTTAGCCGGGATCGTTTTTTCCGCTGCCAGAAGGCTTGACGGGCCAGGCCAAGCATTTCCGCGGCTTTTGTCATGCCTCCGGAGGATTGTTCCAGCGCCTTAACAATGGCCCATCGCTCCAAATCCTTGGTTGCCTTGGACAAACCTCTTCGCGTCGATTTCATCTCAGCCTGTTTCCTGATCTCCTCGAACGTTATCAGGTAATAATCGTTCTTCAACGCATCAATCTGTTTTCGGACAGATTCATACTTCTGACTGAGGAAAATGCTCGAAACATTTGCTTTGGGAACCAGCATCCTCTCGGCTTCGCGCAAATGCTGCATGGCGTCGTTTATTATATTGCTTCCTGAGCAGACATCTGCAAGTGCCAGATGGGCGCTGACCTGAAGCTTGGGCGTTTTGGCACACTGCAATGCCGCCTTCAGTTCTCCAATTGCGCCCTCATCATTCTTCTGATAGCGGCAGTAGCTTTAGCTCTCCACGGATTGCCAATCGGTAATTGCAGACAGTCCACATTCCGAAACAGGCCTCCAAACTCTTCGCTTGCCTTGCGAAAGTTACCCGTCGCGAGCAGTTCTTCGAGTTTGCGGGTTCGCTGCTCCAATAAAGCCTCGGCCATTTGCTTTTTCCGACGTGTGCCTTTTTGATCAGACTGCCCGGATGGTTTTGCTTTCTTCACGGCGGGTTGCTCCTTACATAGCCATGGATAGGACTCAATGCGAGAGACTGGACGATAAGGCAACATTTTGTTGCATGTCAATTTTTATTCTATCAGCAGGCAAGGGCTGAACAAATATTTGTAAATAAACATGATATTTGCTTCCGAAATGCCTGCAGTTGCCATGCACCCGGGATGCAAAACATAATATTTCGAGCGGGTTCAATAACTTCATCCTGTTTAACCGGGCCGGCAACATCTCCAACACCGCGGGGCCCGGCAATCCTTTCGATTTCGGCGCGCAGGGCTCGGGCTCGTGGTATGTGCGCAGTCCCCGCATTCTTCTGCTCGCGGTCAAGCTGTACTTCTAAAGCCGCCTGCTTTATCGTAGTCTCAAGGTCCCTGCCGACAGGAAGGCCCCGTTTTTTTCTGCCCGTTTTCTGATCCGGATTTACGGGCAGAAATTGAGGATGAAGGAGCCATGCGACTGATAACAGCGATTATTTATCTGCTGCTGCTTCCGTCCTCCGCGTTTACACCCTGCGCGACTCCGCAGGAAAAAGAAGAGATAAAGCCCGAACAATGCCTGGGTGGAAGTCTCGACGCTCCGATCCGGATCGAGGTCTTTTCGGACTTTCAGTGCACCCACTGCAGGGAACTGTTCCTGAATACGATCTCACATGTTTTAAACGAATATTGCAGCGTTAATAAAGTCTGCGTCGTGTACTACGAGTTTCCGTTGCCGCCCAACAGGTATTCCCGGCGGGCAGCTCAGTATTCCAAGGCTGCCCAGAACCTGGGACGGGAACAATGGCGCTCCGTGATGAAGACTCTCTACGAAAATCAGAGCCTGTGGTCCGGGGACGGGGCTATCGATGCCGTTGTGTCCAAAGCGCTTGCCCCGGAAGACTACAAGCGCATCAAGGATCTGCTCCGAGATGGCGCAATCGATGAGCAGATTACGCGTGAATTCGAGCTGGGTGTGAAAAGAGGGATTCGGACAACGCCGACACTCTTCGTTCATGCCCTTGGACGAGAGCAGAGGGTTTCCGGTGTTGTTCCTTACCCGGCATTAAAGAACTTTTTCGACAGAATTCTGAAATAGGACCGCAGGTCAGCAAATCAGAAAGTCAGCGAGGACCTCCCGGACGACATCCGGCGAACCAGGCAAGTTGCAAATATTGGAGAAGATACAATGAGTGATCGTTTGATAAGCAGGCGTGAGTTCATCAAAGGGGCTGCAGTTTCCGGCGGCGTAGTCCTGGCATCCGCTTATACCGCGGAACTGGTTGCCCGGGGGGGCAGGAAGAGGGCAGCGGACCAGGTTGCCCTGGGCAAGACCGGCCTCAAGTTGAGCCGGCTCGGTATCGGTACCGGCACAAACAGCGGGGAATTGCAGCGCGGGCTGGGCCGTGAGGGATTTAACAATCTCATCCATTATGCCTATGAGAGAGGGATCACCTATATCGATACGGCGGATGCCTACCAGACCCATCCATGGGTGCGCGAAGCGATCAAGGGATTACCCAGGGAGAAGCTCTACATACAATCGAAGGCGATGTATATGCCGGGATTCGGCAAGTCCGAGAAACCGCTGGAAATGGTGGATCGTTTTCGCAAGGAATTGAATGTGGATTATATCGACACCGTCCTGATCCATTGTCAGATCCCTCCCAACTGGGATGAGCAGAACAAGCCATTGCGGGATGGGCTGGAAGAGGCCAAGCAAAAAGGGATGATCCGCGCACACGGCGTCTCAACGCACTCCCTGCCGGCCACAACAAAAGCCGCGTCCCTTGACTGGGTGGATGTCAACCTTGTGCGCATTAATCGGCAGGGCGTCAAAATCGACACGCCAAAGCTGGTCGTCTACGACCAAAGCAATGAATCCCACGTGCCGGCTGTCGTGGAGCAGCTCAAGCTTATGAGGGAAAACGGCCATGGCATCATCGGTATGAAACTGATCGGGGAGGGGGCATTTACGAATGTCGAGGACCGAAAAAGATCGCTTACGTGGGTCATGAAATCGTACATTGTGGACGCCGTTGTGATCGGAATGAAGAACAGGGAGGAAATCGACGAGGCGATCCTGCACATTAATAATGCATTCGCCGGATGATTCGACGGGATGCGTGCTGAATACCTCGGCAAACGGCCCGCTTTGCCGGGGATCCGTGGAGTTTGACAGCTCCAGGATCAGGGAACGCTGACGCACGCTGAAGATTGCGCCGACGAACGCTGACCATCAGGATACCGGTCCGCACCAAGAGCTGGCGGCGACACTATGTTATGACATCTAAATTGAATTATAAACTAAATATGACATAATCGCATATCAAATACCAAGCATTATCTGGGGCAAAAGATGGGCTCCTATCATTAAATGGCGTTGCGGGCCGGAGAGCCGGCAGGACGACATCATTGGGTTATAGATTCTGTGGTAGATCTTGAAAGAGGCTTTTTTGCCTTAGCGCTGTGAAACGAGTTTACGGGTATGCTGCCAAGAAAGGAAATGGACATGCACGAATCTCCGACTCATTCGCTGGATAATCCCATGGAAGCCAGGAAAACCTCCCGACGGGTGTTTCTGGGCGCGGCAGGTGCGGCTGCATGGACAGCGGCATCCTACGTGCGCGTGCTCGGCGCCAACGACCGGATCGGTATCGGAGTCATTGGCTTCGGGCTGATCGGCAAACAACACATCACGGATCTTAAAAAGTTCAAGGACGTTGAACTGCTGGGCATGTGCGATGCCTACAAGCCGCGACTGGAGGAGGGGCTTGCCTATATGGAAAGTCCTGGCGCCAAGGGCTACGGCGATTTTCGAAAGATGTACGAAAACAAGGATATTCAGGGGGTGTTGCTCGCAACGCCGGATCACTGGCACGCGTTGCACACCATTCTGGCGTGCCAGGCGGGCAAGGACGTCTATGTAGAGAAGCCGATGACGCTGTTCATTGACGAAGGAAAATGGATGGTTCAGGCGGCCCGCAAATACAAACGGATTGTGGTTGTGGGGACGCAGCGGCGGCATGGCAAAGGGGTGATCGATTCCAGGAAGGTTGTGGAAAGCGGGGTGCTGGGCAGGATCCATTCCATCCGCTGGTCCTCCTATAGGAACATCTATCCGGGTTTTGGCCGAACCCCCGTTTCAGAGCCGCCGGCGGGCCTCGACTATGATATGTGGCTGGGCCCGGCGGAAAAGAAGCCCTACACGGCGCATCGGGGAATTTATCATTTCCGCTGGTTCTGGGATTATTCGGGCGGGCAGATGACAAACCTGGGAGCGCACATCATCGACCAGGTCCTGTATGTCATGAATGTCAAAGGGCCCTCGCTGGTGACTTCCACCGGCGGACGGTACGCGCTGGAGGACGATGGCGAGACCCCGGATCTGCAGGACGCCATGTGGGTATTCGACGGGCCGGATCCGAAGACCCCGGGTTTCATCATGAATGCGGCTATCCGCGAGGCGAATGCCAGCCGCTCGATCCCGGATGCGGAGGCGCGGGGACAACTCTATATGGGAACCAAGGGCACAATGGTCCTTGCGGGGAATTGGGAAGTCCTGCCGGAAATGAAGGGGGACCCCATCAATGACATTCCGCGCTTTTCAGGGCATCCAACGGGGGGCCCGGTCTATTCGGATACCAAACCCGCTTCGTGGATCGAGGCTACGAAGGGTAAAGGCATGGAGTCGGATGCCCGCTATGGAGTTGGCGGCGAAGACACCCTCGCGATGAACAAACAGGACTGGCTGAATTCCATCCGGACACGGAAGCGCCCGCTTTGCGAAGTGGAGGACGGGCATCGCGTGGCCGTCGCATGCAACCTGGCGAATATGTCGCTCCGGCTCGGCCGCTCGATTCGCTGGGATCCCGAAAGGGAGCAGGTTCTCGGCGATAAGGAAGCTGCGGCCCTCTGCGTCAAGCCGTATCGCGCGCCCTGGGACAAAGCCCTGAAGGATGCCCTCAGGGCATAATCGCGGGTCTTTGTGAAATTCGCTTCCCGGGTTCATTGAGACCATGCAAGGATTTGCGGAGGCGATAGCCTGGATTGCGCTTGGGATAGGATATTTGATTATAAAAGCCGTTTCTGCGGACACCCGGGGATTTCAACAGGCTGCATCTCCAGCCAGGCTGGACGGCTGCCTGTCACTGGTACATAGCAAATATTGCGCATTCCCCGGATAACCGTAGTAAAGAGGAGGATCGTATGATCTCACGCAGACAGATGTTGGCGCTTGCCGGCGCGGCTCCTTTCTTGTCGGCGCTCGAGTCATCCGCCCGGAGGCAGGGCACGGCGCAAACCGCTCAGACGCCGGTTGCTTCCAAAGGTTATCCGCGCATGGGCGGCACGCCCACGGCCTTTGTCGCGCGCATGATGGCAGCCAAAGGGAGCCCCACGTCCTTTGATATGGTTGAGCATTGTCACAGCATCGGTCTTGGCGGCGTTCAGACGAATCCTCCGTCCATTGATCCGGATGCGATCCGGCAGTTCCGGCAGCGGCTGGAAAAATACAATATGCACCTCGTCTGCGATCCCCGGCTGCCGATGCAGGAAAGCGATGTTGCGGCATTTGATGCTCAGGTGAAGGCATACAAAGAAGCCGGCGCGGCGGCTTTTCATGCGGCGCTGACGGGACGGCGCTATGAGGACTTCGATAGACTGGAACCTTTCAGGCAGATGTTCGAACGATGCAAGAAGCAGGTGGAGCTTGCAGAGCCGGTGCTGCGCAAATATAAGATCAAGCTCGGCATCGAAAACCACAAAGGCTGGCGCTCCGGCGAGCAGGTTGCGTGGCTGAAGCGCCTCGGCAGCGAATGGGTCGGGGTTTGCCTGGACTTCGGCAACAACCTATCTCTCTGCGAAGACCCCATGGACGCGGCGCGCACGCTTGCGCCCTATACGTGTTTTGCCCATATCAAGGACATGGCGGTGGAGGAGTATGAGGATGGATTCCTCCTCTCCGAGGTCCCAATGGGAGAAGGGATCCTGGATCTCAAACAAATAGTTCAGATGCTGCGCGCGGTGGATCCGAATATGATCTTCGACCTAGAGATGATCACGCGCGATCCTCTGAAGATACCGGTTTTCACGGCAAAATACTGGGCTACCTTCGACGACGATTACAGCCCGCTGCCGGGAAGAGATCTGGCAAAAGTGCTGGCCCTGGTCAAAAAGAATCGGCCCCAAAAGCCGCTTCCGCGCGTCACCGGGCTGAGCCCGGAAGCGCAAATCAGGCTGGAAGACGAATACAACCTGAAATGCATCGAGTACGCCCGTCAAAACCTCGATCTATAGATCCCGGCAAGGACGGTTTTTAAGGACCGCCCCGGCACTCCGGAAAGCCGTCCCTTGTTCAAAGGAGCCATTATGAGAGTCGGATTCATCGGGCTGGGGATCATGGGCAAGCCCATGACCCGCAACCTGATTAAGGCAGGCAATCAACTGGTTGTTTACGATATCGTCCCGGAACGGTTCGCCGAAATGTCAGCGTCGGGTGCGGCTGCGGGCCAGTCCGCCAGGGATGTTGCGGCTCGCTCTCAGGTCACGATCACCATGGTTCCCGACGGGCCCGAGGTCGAAGCCGCCGTACTGGGCCCCGAGGGCGCGCTCGAAGGAGCGCAGCCCGGCTCGGTCATCGTCGATATGAGCTCGATCAGTCCCCTCGTCGCTCAGAAGGTTGGAGCGGCGTGCGCTGCCAAGGGCGTCGAATTCCTGGATGCGCCCGTGAGCGGAGGCGAGCCGAAGGCCATAGACGGGACTCTGGCTATCATGGCGGGCGGCAAGCAAGAGGTTTTTGACAGGGTTCTCCCCTTGTTCCAGTCGATGGGATCGAGCGCGATATTGACCGGCCCAATCGGCGCGGGCAATGTGACAAAACTTGCGAACCAGATGATGGTCGCGATCAACATAGCCGCTATGGGAGAAGCTCTCGTTCTGGCAACCAGGGCGGGACTCGATCCGGAGGTCGTATTCAATGCCGTCAAGGGAGGATTGGCGGGGAGCGCGGTATTGAACGCGAAAGCTCCCATGGTAATTTCGCGCAATTTCAAGCCGGGATTCCGCATCCGTCTGCACCAGAAGGATCTGCGCAATGCGCTCGCGGCCGCCGAATCCCTGAAGGTTTCGCTTCCTTTCACAAGCATGGCCCAACAGGTTTTGATGGCTTTGATGAATGCCGGGCGCGGCGAACTCGACCATTCGGCGATCGCCACGTTTGTCGAAGATATGGCCAAAACAGAAGTGCGGAAACCTAAAGGATAGACTTTGAGTACGGATAGTTATCTGAACTGGGTCGTCGAGAACACTCCTACAGCATGGTGGCATGATTCGGCCGACCCGGTCGAACTGCAACGGGGCCTGGGGCGTGGAGCGGTCGGGGTGACCACCAATCCGTTTCTCTCGAGTGTGGCCCTGGCGAACAACAGGCGGGTCTTGGACTGCGGACATCCGTTCCGTTCTGGCGCATAATCTCAATGCGGAGCCAAAAGCCGAGGAACTGGTGCGGTTGGTCGTCACGCGGGCGGCAGACATGTACCGCCCTCATTATGAGAAGAGCGGTGCCAAGCAAGGCTACGTATGCGCGCAGGTCAATCCTTCCCGAGCGGCTGAGCGCGAGGCGATGATGTCCATGGCCCGGCGTTTCCATGCCTGGGCGCCGAACATCGCCGTGAAATTGCCCGCCGTATCCGCCGGCCTTGCTCCTGCTTATTCTAGCTCAAAGTCGCACAGGCGGTTTCTGGGAATAAAATGGAAAATTGGCTCCCGGCACCCCGAAAAAAAAGCGGGGCCGCGTCAGCGACCCCGCTTTACTCATAACCTGAAGCTCCGGGTTTGCCGGGACGATGTGTTAATGCACACCCCGGCAATTATTTAATTTTGGGCGCGCCTCTGAATTCTCTGTAGCCTCCGGTCTGGTATACTCCATTGAAGTAGGGCGCCAATGCAAGCGCACTGAAGAACAAGGGTTTGCCGACTCTCTTGATATCGCAGGGATTATGTTCCAGACCCGCGGGGATATAAAGAACCGTGGCCTGGGTGATGACCTTCTTTTCATATTCTTTTCCGATAAAGTATTCAATTTCGGCATCAAAGGATCCCACGAGGTCCGGAAACGTTGCCCCCAGGAAGAACAGATATTCATCGGTGTCGTGGTGATGCGATTCCAATTCCAGCCTGTAGGGTTTTATAAATATCTGCCAGCCCATATTTATCTTTGCCCCGGGAAGATCGGTGTCGCCCCGGAAATATGCCTGCGGACCGGGAACAATATCCGGCACCATGGAGTTTTCCCTTAGCTTTGTTGAGAACAGATGATCATATTTGGTGCCGATGGTCCCCTTCGGCCATGGCGGAGGATTTTTAAAGAATGGCGAATCCGCCGGCTTGGCTGCGGGGGGCTTTGAATCCTGGGCAGCGGATACGACCGGAACGCCCAACTGGGCCAAAGCGCCTGCAAACGCCACGCCGGCTGCGCCTGCCGTCACGTCCTGAAAAAATTCTCTTCGCGAAGAGCTTTCCTTTTCGTCTTTTTGGGAACTCATTCACTATCTCCTCTCAAAAATTCAAATAGACATCGCCTGCTGCGCCGACATGGCCGGACCGGAATATTGGCGCCGGCCATTCATGAAAAAGCCGCACCGGAGCAGCAACGCGCGGCTCTGTCTGTCCTGCCATCCTAACACCAGTTTGCTGGAATTCAATGCCACTCTCTATGCCATCATCAATTACATTGGTAAATCCGGGAGACTCAAAGAGTTTGACAGCTCCGTATTTTGAAACGCTGAGAAACGCTGATAAAAGCGCTGACAAGCGCCGATTTGTTCGGCGAGGGTCGGCTCTTGCCAGTGATGTCAGGATTTAGAGGCAGCGCAGTTCATTAAACCGCTTTGAGTGGTAAACAAACAAACCGTTGGCTCTACCGGAGGTATCTGAATTTTAAACTTTTCCTGGATTTCCGGTAAAAACGGACAATGCAGATGCTATCTCGCTTTCTTTTTGAACCGGTGCGCTAGCACCCTTCCTTCTTTTTCTTTGGCGCGGCTGGGGGGCCGGAGGGTGAACCTGGCATCTGCAGCTTGGGAAGCGGCATAGCGGAATCAGGCGTCGTTGCGCCGGATGCAGTCCGCGGCGTTCCTCCGAAAAATTTGCTGACTTCCTTCATTTTGGCGAATGCTGTAATCTGTTCCGGATTTGGATCCGGCGGCAGGGACGGGAAAAGCACCAGGTCTTTCCAATCATCCAATCCACCGCGGAGCATGTAGACCGATGGGTATCCCATAGCTTTCAGCAAAAACCAGGCTTGCGCTGAGTGGATTCCACCTTCGGAATAGAGAATGATTTTTTCGTTGCGTGCCAGCCCGTAGTCCGGCAGCGCCGCGAGCGGGACAGTTTCCGCGCTGGGAATGTGGTACTGATCGAATTCAGCCTGTGTACGCAGATCAATCAGACGATAATCGGATCTCCCTTTGACGATCCAGTCAGCAAGGTCGGTTGGATTTACATGGTCGACCTCTCGTTGCACGATGCCGGCGAGATCCGTTGCGTCCAGAGTGACGCGAGTCCCCTTGTAGGGACTGCCGGCAAATGCCGCAATCAGGCCGAGGAGACAAACCAGCAGCCCAAACTTTGTGTTCCTGCTCATTCGCGCCAGATCAAGCCTCATGGTAGCCGCACTCCTTTCCGCGCCGCCATCATTTTCTCCACCCAGGTCGCTCCTGCAAACCCTCCAACGGCCATAAGCGCGACGAATAGCACAATGAGTCCATAAGGCATCTTCAGGAGCTGGGCCAGAGTAATCTGTCCCATCGGCGTCGCATTGTAAAACCCCTTTAAGATCGGGAAAGCCTCGCCGAAAACAAAGATTCCGAAGATGACTCCAGCGACGTAAACGGCCGCGTCGATTTTGGCAGTAGATACGGCAACACACGCAGTCCCGGGACAATAGCCGCCGATCGCGAAGCCGATCCCAAGGATCAGGCCGCCCGCAATCTGTGGAAGCAGATAGGTGGGCGTCAAATAGATGAGTGAAATATCCAGAAATCCGATCCAGCCAAGATAGAAAACTCCAAACATGGCCGTAACAATAGCCGTAAACATCACCTTAAATACCGCCATGTCCGTCAGGTAAAACTGCGCCGTCAGTTTGCGTGCGCTGCCGAAACCCGCCCGCTCCAGGAAAAAGCCAAATCCGATCCCGATAAGGAAGGCGATCACCAGGCTGATGTTGTCGCCGAATAATCCGAATTTGTAGAAAGGTGCGCTCATTTCCATTGCCTCCTTACAAACCACGCCGTGGCATAGGCGCCTGCGAACACGCACAGCATAAACGCCCAACTGCCAACCCCAAGCAACGCCCCGCCCGTCAGCGCCTGACCGCTGGTGCAGCCGCGCGCCAGTTTGGCTCCGATCCCCATGAGAGATCCGCCGATGAAGGCGAAAATCAGGCGCCTTTTGTTGGTGATGGATGGCCCGCGCTCTATCGATTTCACAATTCTGCCCGCCAGTGCTCCCGATATCAGCCCGCCGGCAAAAATCCCCAGAACCTCAAAAACCAGCCAGTCCATCAGGGGACTCCCGGTCCCGTCGCCGAGATATTCCGCGTAAAACCCATTTGCAGCGGTATGTTGCGGGGCTATGGCATGTGCGGCCGCGGCAACCAGTGAGCTGAAAGCGCCCGAAGCGCCCAGACCGCGCCCCGCGATTACAAACGCAGCAAGGAGCACCAGACCCAATCCGAAACCGGCGGCATAGGGGTTGGAATAGGGCTTGGGACCGGGTGCAGTTTTGCTTGTTCCCAATGTGCCGGAATTCCCGATCACGGATGAATTGGTTTCTTCGCTCATCGACATCTCCTTATTTCAGTGCCGAGATTACGTTCCAGTGACTCGCCTGACCCGCATAAACAATGACGAGGCGAAGGATAAAGCCGCCGGCAATCACCATGACAGGGGCTATGGGTGTGTGCCTGATGCGATGACTTACCGCGAGAGACTGAATGATCAGAGGGACTACAATTCCCAATCCCACAACGAGAACCAGAAAGAGGGGCGCAAAACGGCCGGTGAGAATCAACATGGCGGCGTTGATGTGTACATCCGTCGAACTGAGCAGGCCAATTGCAAAAAGGAAGATCACGAAAAGCTCGATGGACAGGAATCCATTGTCGGCTTTGGCAAGCAAAACGCGTTCATAGGGGTCCCGCGCAATCAGGTGCACAAAGGCCGCTGCGGTAGAAAGCCCGGAGACAAGAAAAAGCGGCCCCAGAAGGGAGCTGTTCCAAAGCGGCCGAGCGCCCAGAGCGCTTAATAGAATCCCCGTATAGATGCCCAACATGGCACCCAGAACCATATTCGAAATCCCAACGGTCCTGACAAAAGCCGCGTTGGCCAGGGATTTTTCGACGGCACGTCCCAAGGACGGAAATAGATCTTTGATGAGATCCGGCAGGCGCAAAAACGCTGCGGCCAGGAGGGCAGGGTAAACGAGCATCAGAATCCATGCCCCCCAGGACATTGGAGAAGCCGGTTTGAAGGTGAGATACATCCGCCAGAAATACCACCGGTGCTCCAGATCCAAAAACAAGGCCAGCATCCCGACGCTCAGCAGAACGATGCACAATCCGGGCAGAAGCGCACAGGAGCAACGAAGCTCCTTGTGGCGTCCCTTGAAAAGGAAATAGCCGAGGATAACCATCATTCCGGCCACCATGCCGCCGAGGAAGAGATAAATCGCGATCTCTACCCCCCAGACTTTCAGCAGAGGATCCACCAATTCATTGTGCCGGGTTGTGATGAGTTCGCGTATCGGGTTCACAGGGCGTTACTCCGGGATTTGGTAATTACCTTGGTAACCCCCCGGCTCTGCCGGGGGACTCAAAGAGTTTGACAGCTCCGTATTTTGAAACGCTGACAAAAGCGCTGACAAACACCGATTTGTTCGGCGAGGGTCGGCGAGCAAAAGCCGATGAGGCGCTTCCGATGGAGTTTTCTGCGGCGGCACTGTGGCAAACGCCCGGTTTCTCATACCCTTCATCTCCTTGCGGCACGGCGCTTGCCACAGTGCCGCCGCAGAAAACTGGCCAGCGCGGAGCGCTGGCCCCTGCGGGGATCGGAAGCGCCTCATCGGCTTTTGCCCGCGTAAGTCAGCGTTCAAGACCGGCGTAACTCCTCCAACCGCTTTGAGCGGTTCAAATCTTTCATTCCTCCGGCTCTGCCGGAGGTACCTGACTAGACTCCTAATCCAGGTACCAGATCTGTGGCTTTGTTCCCGCCGAATCCAGCAGCCGGTGGCCGGGCCGTTCGTTGAGTAATCGGCTGACCTCGCTGTTCGCATCCTCCAGATCCCCGAAATACATGCAATGGGTCGGGCATACGGAAACACAGGCCGGGTCCATTCCTTTTTCGACGCGATGGATGCAGAAGGTGCATTTATCCACATAGCCCTCCGGATGCACAAAGCGCGCATCGTAGGGGCACGCGGCCATGCAGGCTTTGCATCCCACGCATTTCTCATGATAGACAAGCACAACACCGCCACGCTCGTGGACATGGCTGGCTCCGCACGGGCAGCAGTACACGCAGGGCGGATTGTCGCAATGATTGCAGCGCTCGCTGCGGATCTCCATTCGCAGCGTGGGGTAGATTCCTTTTGTGTCATAGGCAATCCAGTCGCGATCGAAACCTCGGGGAACCTGGTTCTCGGCTTTGCAGGCCACGACGCAATCCATACAGCCGACACATATTTTTGTGTCAATCACCATGGCGTAGCGGGCCACGGTTACACCTCCTCGATCTCGAAGGTTACGAAATTGACATTCATTCCGGTCCCTCCCATCAGAGGATCCGTCGCGTATCGGGTGATCAACTGGGCGTCGCTCGCCCCTTTGCCGAAAGCATGCCTGAGGCCCTTGGCCGTGTGCCCAAATCCATGGACCAGGTAAACGCAATCGGGCCGGATACACTCCGTGACTCTTACGAGCACACGATTGCTGAGGACGCCATCCTGGTTTTTCAAACGAACGCGAACTCCGTTTTGAATTCCATGCCTCCTGGCGACTTGCGGGTGTACCCAAACTGCATTTTCGCTCATTGCATCCGACAGAATCGGATTGGACTGAGTCCGGCTGAAAGAGTGAACAGGGGCGCGGCCGTAAAGCAACCGGAGATACCCTGACGGGCCATCCGCGGGACGCTTGTATTGCGGTACCGGAGCCATACCAGCCTTCTCGAGCTGCAGGGAATAGAACTCGATTTTCCCTGATGGGGTGGAAAAGTGGTCCGGAACGCCCTCGTCAAAATAAACGGGTTGCTTAGCGCCGCGGATGATGCCTTTCTTCTTCAGCTCATCGAAGCTCAGTCCTGCGGCTGAAAGCCTGTGATCGAGATATTCCTCGATGTCTTTCCAAGGGAAATAGTTCCCGAGTCCCAGCTTGTTCGCCAGCGTTCGCGCGATCCACCAGTTGGGTTTCTGATCATGAGGAGAATGGACCACAGGCTGGCGCAGAGCGACAAAAGGTTCGCGAAACCATTCGACATTCAGATCATCGTGCCGTTCGAGATAAACGGATTCCGGCAAAACCACGTCGGCCCAGCCGGCAATTTCACTGGGGATCACATCCACGACCACCATCAGGTCCAGGTTCTGCATCGCCTGTATGGTTTCCTGCGCATTCGGCAGCGCCTCCATAAGGTTTGTTGCGTAGACGAACCATCCCTTGATTGTATAGGGTTTTCCAGACCGGGTCGCTTCGCGGATTCCGGTGGTGATTGACTCGTCGGCGAAAGGATATTTCCCCCCGGGATTATCGGCCTTGTCCTTTTGCGCTTTCGGATATTCCGGATAGGCGTAACCGGGAACGTCCATGCTGACCGGGTAATAAAATCCGCCTTTGCGCCCCCAACTGCCCAGCAAGGCGTTCAACAGAGCTATGGCGCGGCTGCGTTGAGCATCATCCCCGTACCATGTGACATGGCGGCCCGGATGCACCAGCGTGGCAGGTTTGCACCGGGCCATCTCCCGTGCGGTTGAGCGGATCAATTCCGGCTCAATGCCTGTTTCCGGATAAGCCCATTCGGGTGTGCACGATGCAACGGATGCGGCAAACTGCTCGAAGCCAAAGCCATGCTTCGCGACATATTCTTTGTCGTAAAGGTTTTCGGCCACCAGTACTTGCATCCATGCCAGCAGGAGAGCAAGATCGGTCCCCGGCCGTATCGGGAGATAAAACTTCGCTTTCCCCGCGGCTACAGAGAATCGGGGATCTGCAACAATGATGCTGGCGCCCCTGCCGACCGCTTCTGCAAATTCCTGCACCTGCGTGTTGTGCATGTTCTCGCCCAGGTGAGACCCGATGAGCACAAGGCAGTCTGCGTTACGGATATCGGTTCTTTCCGGCGAGCTTACGTCTTCTCCAAAGGTAAGCTTGAATCCGACATCTCGCGGTCCTCTGCACTGTGCAAAGGATGGGGCGGCGATGTTTATCACGCCATAGGCCTTCAATGCGTGTCTGAGAAAAGTCCCGCCGATGCCATGGGAGAAAAGAGCAAGGGCTTCCGGCCCATATTCAGCCTTTATCTTCTGCATCTTCTCCGCAACGGAGTTGAGGGCTTCGTCCCATGTAACTGCAGTCCACTCTTCGTCACCGCGCTTGCGCCTGCGCATGAGAGGAGCCCGTAAACGGTCAGGATCGAAATGGGCGCCAATGCCTCCTGTGCCTCTCGGGCACAGCCGTCCCCGGCTGAGAGGATCCAGCGGATTACCCTCTACCTTCCACAGCTCTCCATCTTTGACATAGGCGATAGCGCCGCACTTCCAGAAACAGATATCACAGAAAGTAGGAATCATCTGGATGCCGGATCCGGAGATGATCTCCTTGCCGGCCAGCACCCTTTTAGTTGCGGTAACGGCTGCACCGCCTACGACGGCGCCTGAGATTTTCAGGAATTTCCTTCGAGAATAGGCTTGCATATCAATCCGGCTCGGAGCCGTAATCGAGCTTGGACGCTACCCTGAAGATAATACTATAGTTGGCTATAAAGGAAAACTCGCGAATGGGAAGATGGGCCGGCCTTGCTACCAGCTCAACGCCACACATTATTGCCCTTCCTTTGAGGCAAGGCCGGATTCAGGGCTGTCTCGTGAAAGGGAATCACCCCCGATCAGGTTTGGATCAAAGCTCCGCCTGGGAAGAGAGAACGCCGTATTGCTTCCTCCACTCATCCATCGTTCTCTCCACTGCTCGCGCGCGTTCGGCAACGCGCTTTGCATCGGGATTGCCTTTTGCTTCATCCTCCATCTGTTGCTGCTGCAGATTCAGCTGCTGACGCAGCTGATTCATATTCCGGATTTGCTCCTGCCAGGCTTGTTGTTGATTCGCATCCAGGTCGCTCATCATGCGTTCATGTTCCTGTTCCATTTGCCGGATCTGATTCCGAATATGGGCTTGTTGTTGAATGAGCTGACCCTGGTTCAGCCCTCAAACATTAATCATGGCAGCTCGAGCCTTAAGACCTGGAAAATTGTATAGACGACTCGCCGGCCATTGGGTCTCACTCCTTTTTCTCCTGGATCCTCAGCAGTTTCGGGACTCCTGGCGGAGTCCCAAATCTGCCGCGGGCGCCTCGCCGGCGTCTGCAATACAATCCATCCGCATTTCCGAGGCAAAGCATTACCTGAAGTTTACGGCTTCAATATGACTACTGAAGGCTGAAAGATGGTTCACGGATCCATTAAGCAGGTTCCCATAAACCGTCAGGAAGTCTCTATTATGCGTGGCTGCGATTGCGGCTGTCAGATCCTCGATGTCCGTCTCCTCGATAGTTACCCCTGCCTGCAGCGCATCCATAAGAGTAAGCCCGCCATCGGTCAGCAGGTCGTTATAGAGCTTCTGAAGGTCGGGATTGGTGAAGACTCCTGCCGCCGTTTGCGCCGGATCAGGCAGCCCATAGCGGCGGATAAGGGTCCCGAGGGCGTTAAAATGGCGTTGCTCGCTGGCGGCGATATTGCTGAAAATCCGCACATCCCATTTTGAATAAAGAGCCTGGTAGATGTCCAACGCAAGCTTTTCCTCTTCTCTCATATATAGAAGATGGGCCGCTTCCTCTGAACTCAGGGGTTGAACAGCTAAGGCTGTTTGCGCCAGCGGGCAGTTTGCGCCGCCATTTTGGCATCCATTACGCCTCCCCGGGCCGTTTTGAGCCATTAAGGGTGCTGCAACAATCACAATCAGGCACAGTACGATAAAGGTTTTGACAAGCTTCATTGTTTTGCTCCATTGCATAGGGTTGATACCCGTTCGTTTTTTGCTTTCACACAACGGCTGTGCTGCAAGATCTGTTCCCGTTTCAGATCGGATATGCATGTGATGCATAATCAACTGCTTGGGAGAAACGAAGCCATAATCCGGCAAAGGATCCGCTGCAGCTTCTGCAGCATAGATGCAGAAGCTGCACTTAGACACAATGCTTGAAAAAGCCGGGTAAGGGCATGCGTCGGCCAAAACCAATAATTCAAAGAGAATGGACCTCAAGTAATAGTTTGGTGCGATGCGGAATATTTCTTGCTTATTGAATAAAGGAATGTTTATTAAAAGGATAAGGGCAGCCAAGTGTCGGCGCCGAACTGTTTTAAGATTCCTATTTTGGGGGTCAGGAGCGGATCTACTCTCATGAGCAGGCAAATCATTCGGCGCATCATGGGTAATATCCATCGGGTGTTGTGCTCATGACGGCCTCACCTTCCATTAGCAGATACAATACGATCAATTCGGCCCCGCGCCGGCTGATTGTTATTGTGGTTTGTGCCTTGTGCCTCGGGCTTCTGACAAGCGCGCTTTTCACATTGGCGACGCTTTCCCGCCTTCGAGCCTCCTATCTCTCCCAGCGGGGACACGAGATTGCCTCTGCGATTGAGGCTCAGGTGCGCGGGCCGGGGAGACGGAATAATCCCGCATACTGGCAGTCCGTTCTGGAAGCCAACCACGAAACCTATTCGGCTTCTGCGGCTTTTCTGGCCCTTGTGGATCAGGACGGCAATTTTCTTGCAAGGGTGGGCAGAGCGACCACGGCATCTCCGGAATCAGCAGGGACTAAAGCGAGCGGGATATTTTATTTCGAAGAGGCGCTGCCGCCTCCTCGCAACCTCCGCGGCGAAACCGGTCACACAACAACCGGCTGGCGCATACGCATGGGCCTTTATTCGGCAGATGCAGATTTCATACGACGGATGGCCTACATACAGCTCGCGGTCTCGGGACTGGCAATTGTGGCGCTCGTCGTTCTTTCAATCTATCTCATGCGCATGCTGAGCCGCTTTATGGAATTGAAGGCTCATGAGGCGGCGGAGGTTCAGTTGAAGGCCCTGGGGACCATGGCTGCATCCTTGGCACATGAAATCCGGAACCCTCTGGGCGCGATGAAGGGATTGACTCAGCTGGCCCAGGAAGAACTGCCTGTGAACCATTCCGCCCAAAGGCAGCTGCGAACCGTGGTGAACGAAGCGGAGCGCCTGGAGAAACTGGTGACCGATTTGCTGGGTTTCGCGCGAAAGAAAGAGCCCCAGGTCAGCGAATTCAACCTGGCGGAATTACTGTCGGACCTCAAAACTATGCTGCAATCCCGATTGGAGGCATCCAGCACATCCCTTGAACTGTCTCTGAATGCCAATCCACTTAATGTGCGATCCGATCCCGCGGGCCTTCGCCAGATCCTCCTGAATGTGCTTATGAACGCGATCGATGCCAGTCCGGCCAACGGGATTGTTGGTTTGACTGCAGTGCGCAAGGCTGATGACAAGTTGCTGATCATTCAAGTCGATGATGCCGGTGCGGGACTGGGTTCAAAAACCTCGGACGAACTGTTCCAGCCGTTCGTGACAACCAAAGTGCGCGGGACAGGATTGGGACTCGCGGTATCAAAACAGATTGTCGAAAGCCTCGGCGGCAGGTTGAATCTGGAAAACCTGCCTCAAGGGGGAGCGCGTTGTTCCATCATAATCCCGATGGCCTGACAGCCGATCGATCCCGCTTTCGGGATTTTCAGTTTCTTTATAGGCGAAGCAATGAAATACAGCATTCTCGCGGTAGATGATGAGCCCGGTCAACGCCAGTTCCTAAGCGGATCTCTTGCGAAGGACTATGAGGTTGTGACCGCTGCAAACGGCATGGAAGCCTCTCAGTTGCTGTCGCACCGAAGCTTCAGCCTGGTAATAACAGATGAACGCATGCCCGGTATGAGCGGTATTGAATTGATCCGCTGGATGCAGGAAAAATCGCCGGAGACGCCAATTATTGTGCTCACGGCCTATGGTTCTATCGAGACGGCAGTGGAGGCGATCAAGCTCGGCGCCGAGGAATATCTTACAAAGCCCCTGAAAAGTCCCGAAGAACTGCGGCTGGTTGTGGGCAGAATTCTGCGCGGTCGGACGATGCGTGACCGAAGTCAGTTGTATCAAGAAGAGACGGACGCTGCGCTCCCACAGGATGTGATTGCGGAGAGCGAGAGCATGAAACGGGTCTTCCAGCTTGCCAATCAGGTGGCGGCGCAGCCCACGACGGTCCTGCTGACAGGCGAATCCGGAAGCGGCAAGGAAATAGTAGCCCGATTCATTCATCGGCGGAGTCCGCGCAGCGGGCATGCTTTCGTTGCAGTCAATTGCGCCGCAATTCCCGAAACACTGCTTGAATCCGAGCTTTTCGGCCATGAAAAAGGATCTTTTACCGGAGCCACTCAAAACCGGCGCGGCCGTTTCGAGCTGGCGGATGGAGGGACTCTTTTCCTGGATGAAATTGCCGAGATGGGAGCCGGTTTACAGGCCAAGCTTTTGCGCGTACTCCAGGAGCAGCAGTTCGAACGCATCGGGGGGGAACGGACTATTACGGTGGATGTACGCGTGATTGCAGCAACAAACAAGGATCTCCATCAATCCATTGCGAACAAGTCCTTCCGCGAAGATCTGTTCTATAGGCTCAACGTCTTTCCTATTCCCTTGCCCCCTTTGCGCGAGCGGCGGGACGATATCCTTCCACTGGCGGAATCGTTCCTCATGAGGATTTCGGCACGTATGGGGAAACTGAAACCCGCCATAAGCCAGGAAGCCTTGGAATTGCTGCTTAGCCACGATTGGCCGGGGAACGCCCGGGAACTGGCGAACGCGATCGAACGCGCCATGATTGTCTCGCAGCCCGGAGTGATTGAAATCGATGATTTGCCGCTAAGGCGCGAAGCCGGGAGCTCAAAACCGGGGAAAGCCGGGCTGCTCGCACAGGTTGAAAGGACCGCAATTCTCGAATCACTCGCCCGAAACAACGGAGACCGGAAAGCGGCTGCTGAAGAGCTGGGAATCAGCCTGCGCACACTTCAATATCGGCTGAAGGATTATGGCAGCGCCGGACGGGATTAGGGCCATTCTTTCATGTCCGTTGCGCCTGACGTTGGTCTTCGTCGGGCGCTCATGGCCGTGACGCGGGCAGATGGTTTGCCCCGGCGTTCTGCGCGAATCTGAAGCTGCAGCAAATACTTCGTCACTAGCCCTGCCGGCCGGCAGGCAGCCCGTTGTGCAGGCGGCAGTGCACCGACACTGCCGCCTGTGACTTTCGCCGACAACTACCGCCACTTGTCGATCTGGACCGACTGAGAGGGCCGCATGCCGCCGATGCTCCAGTAGTTGTTGTTGGACCCACCGGTAACAACCACAGTGACATTGCCGCCGGGCATGCCGAAGCCTCCAGGGCCTTTGGGAGCAGGCGCAGGAGCGGCAGCGCCTCCTTCCGGCGTTGTGACCCATTGGGTGAATTTCTCCACCGTATCATACCCGGCATCTTTGATGAAATTGGCAATCGGGGGACTCAGGACAATGCAAGTACCGAACATCATATCCTGAGTGTTGTAGATGTCCTTGGCGATCTTGGGGTAATCCATGTTCGGGCCCCAGACATTGGCTTTCCAGTTCTTGGCGGAAAGAATGCCCCACCCGATGAAGGGGGTGACGACGCTTTCGCCGGGCTTGAATCCCCGCCTTACAGAAAGAGGCTGAAACGGAGAATCCCGCTCATTCTCGGCGATGATAACGCCAATCAGATTCATGGCATTGCCTATGGTGCCCATGTAGGTAGTCCCGACTTTTCCGCAATTCCCTCCGTTAATGGACAGCAGGTGCCAGGCCCTTCCGATGGTCGTATTGGCGTGTGCATAGGGGCCCACGGCGCCAATCTCGTAATTGAGCCCGATTTCATCGCGGATGGAGCCATTGATTACGGCGCCCGCCATAAATCCGTTATCGGAGACATTAACCGCCGTCATGCCCGTCGAACCGAGGGCCAGAATGATCGGGAAATATTCCGGTTTGGCGCCTGCCATAACTGCGTTGACAGCCGCGTCCCTTACCGTATAGGTCCATGTCTCGCCGGCCTCGGATCCGGGATTCATTTTGCCGAGCACTTCGTCGGGTTGGTGGCTGGTGGCTTTCAGCATCTCATCCACCAGGCCTTCCGTCGGCAGGATGACGGGCAGAAAGTCCGTGAATCTCTTTTCCAGGAACATCTTCTGAAGTTCTCTCGGAGTGCCGGTAAAAGTCGCCGGCCCCTTATCCCGTTTAATCTCCCCCGTTTTCTTTTCTTCGGCAGTCAGGGGTTTGGTAAGTTTTTCCACCAATTCCTGCATCACCGGCCTTTTGGTGATCGGGTTATTGCCATCGACAATCTGCTTCCTGAGTTGATCGGGCGTTTTGGCCCAGACCGGACCGCGAAAATATTGAATCCGGAGGCCGGGCATCCCCTTGCTTAAAGCGACCTCGGATCCCTGTTGGGCAAAATCATAAATGAGGAGAGGCACTGCGGGTTTTTTCATTGTGGACTCAATATTGATGGCGAGGGCAACTGCCCCCGGCGCGCAGACGCTTCAATGCCCCAACCCGAGGATCGCGGCGTCCGCTTTTTCACCAATTTCCGCCCACAAAGCCTTATCTACGCCGGTCATTCCGCCTTTGCTCACTTTATACTCGACATTGGCTTTTGGATAGTTGGCCTTGAACCAATCCATCATGACGCTCATGAGGCGATCAGTCCCGATATAGCCCGTATTTACAAAGTATATGGTCTTGCCGTCCAGCGTATTCAGCCGCTCCGCCTTGGCCTTCAACGCCACAGGGGGCGGCGTCCCCAGCGGATTTAGCACCGTGATTTTCTGCTCGACCGGTGCAGCCTTCTCTCCTTGCGCACTGACCTGGTTGCCTGCGCCCTGCAGACCGCAAAACAGGCCGGTACACAAAAGTGCAATTACTATCACGCGCAGTCTCATTCCTGACTCCTCCCTCTCCCGAATTAACACTACTTTCATACAACGACGCTTTAAAAATACCATAGTTACACTCAAACCACGTCTGCAAACTCCGGGATCCTGCGTCCCCGTTTTTGCGCCTTTGGTGCAGACTTTGGCGCTTTCCATATCTATCCTGCAGAATCATGGCCCCAATACACATTGGAGACCTGAAAAACTCCCGCAACAGGCACAGATCGGTTTCGGGTGGTATGCCATGGAATCATCGAAAGCCCGAGGCGCCGATTTCTTGTGGATCCAGAAGCAGGACTTGTGGTTGCATTCGTGCATTTTGCAGGCAGCCTCCCTGATTACCACGTATTCAGGATGAGAAACGGGAAGGTTTTGTTGATCCAGGCGGTTATAGGCTCCGCATCCAAATCAATGGGCTGGCCTTCCGAGCCGGCCTGCAAATAACAGGATAGTTGGCCAGGCAAATGAACCCTGCTGATTTGTTCAGCATATCCATCTTCCGGGCCCATTCTATTTGTTTGAAGATCTTCCTGTAGCTCCGCAGGACTGCCGCACGATCAGGGTCGGCTGGGCGAGAATATCGCGTGGAGGGAATGCCGGATTTTCTATGCGCTCCAGCATCACCTGCATTGCGATGGTGCCGATATCCACACATGGCTGGTGAATCGTGGTCAGAGACGGGCGCAGCAGTTCCGCATAACGGACGTCGTCAAATCCGACCACGCGTATTTTTTGAGGAACAGGACATCCCAGCGTGTCGAGAGTCCGCATCAAATTGGCCGCGGTCAGATCGTTGGCGCAAATGATGGCTGTTGCCCCATTGGCTACGATTTCGCTGAACAAACTTCTCGTCCGTAGGCTCGCCGCTGTGAACCCATCGTGGATCGGGCGTGATTCCGGCTGCTCAACAGAGCCTCGCGATATCCGGCGATGCGCAGCATCACCGTAGGGGCGGAGTCCGGTCGTGCACAGGAAGTCGATTCGCCTGCATCCGAGGCTTATCAAATGGTCCGCAACAAGAAAACCAGCGCGACGATTGTCAATGCCGACGAGGTCGAAACGGCTCCGCTGCGGAAAAGCCACAATATCCCGGTCCAGCAGGACAATGGGAATCCCTGCGGCTTCCAGCGCCGCAATGACGGATTGATTGATCCGATCCTTGTCCTCTGTCAATTCCAGGGGGGCAAAAAACACTCCGGCGACCGTCTGCCGGATGTAACTGTCGCAGACCTGTTCGATCAATTCCGGATCCGCCTCGCCGCGCCTGTCACCAAAATCGCCCCAAAGAAGCGTATGGTGCTGTCTCTGGGCCATGCGAGCCAGTTGGCCGCAGATCGGCTCAAAAATCTCGGTGCTGCCAAGCCCGGGTATCAATAGCCCAAAGCGCCACGATTCCATCGGTTTCTGCGCTTCTGCGCACATAGGTGCCCGAACCGACTTTGCGTTCAACCAGTCCCAAATTCTGGAGATCGCGCAATGCGCGGGCAACTGTGGGACGTGATGTGGCGAACTGCCTAACCAATTCAGTTTCAGAAGGAAGACGTTCTCCCTCTTTGAGCCTTCCCGATTCAATATCCGCCAGAAACATGTTCAAAAACCTGGCGATGTTTGGTTCGTCGCGATGCCGGTTTTTCATGTTCCAAGGCTGAATTAATTCCTGGTCGCTCACCACTCCTCCTTGATAAAGCTGATAGTACAAATTCAGATTGAGAAATGTCAATACAACTTTTTCTCAGGTGATCGGATTGGCTGATGAGTGTTCGTCATTAAAAGGATTATTTTGTTAAGTTAATGTTTTTAAACGACATAGATTTTTTATGGTTTTTTGGAGGTCCGATAATATAATTGACTGCGAAACGAAACCTGTAAGGTGCCTGATACTTTTTATTGACATTAATCTATCAAATATAGCAAAAATGATCTGACATTATTTTAATGGTTGTTTGCCATTTTGAGAAAGTGTTCGTCGTGAGGAAGGCAAATCTGATCAGCTGATTTTGTGAACCAGTGCCATCAACGTTGTGGCTCATGTTGCGCCATGAGTTGCTCCCAATCTGGGGAAAGCGGTCCGGCATCGATTCCGGGCTTCAAGCCGGTTGCGGATCGTTTCCCGAGTATCTGCGCTTTGAAGGTGGCAATGATGAATCGATCGATTTTTGTAGGGATTGGGGAAGTCCTCTACGATGTCTTTGAAGACGGAAGCGAGACCCTGGGGGGAGCCCCGCTGAACTTTGCTGTCCATGCGCATCGACTGGCCAGCTGGCTCGACGTCGGCCATGGAATTATCGTAAGCTGTATCAACTCCGATCAAAGAGGATTAAGAATCCTTGACTCGCTTCACCGGTTTCGGATGTCGACCCGTTATATCGGAAAGGATCCCAGCCACCCGACCGGTGTGGTATCGGTCTTCATGCGAAATGGGGAACCCGGCTACCAGATAGAATCTGGAGCGGCGTGGGACTACATGACCGACAGGCCCGCACTCAAGGAACTGGCTGGCCAGTGTTCGGCCATATGCTTTGGCAGCCTGGCACAACGATCCCCTGTGTCCCGCGGTACGATCCGTAATTTTTTGCAGAATGCTCCGCAGGCGATTCGCCTCTACGATGTCAATCTCAGGCAAAATACGCTGACGGGGGAGGCCGGATATTCCCCGGAAATTGTTGCCTATAGCTGCCAAACTGCCACTATCATCAAAGCGAACCAGTCCGAACTGTTTGCCATTTTTGATCTGTTGGGGATTTCCTGCTCCGCCGGTCAAACCCTTGACGGAGTCCGGCGGAGGATGGAAGTGCTCCTCAAACGCTTTCCCGCTCAAGCGATCGTGGTGACCCGAGGCGTTGAGGGAACTGTCGTCCTGACCCGTGATGGAGAATTTGATAGGACCACCCCTGCAACTACGGAGGAAACACCACATCCGGTGGGCGCCGGGGATGCATGCTCGGCCGGGATCCTGTTCGGGTTTGCTCTCGGGTGGGACATTCATAGCACCATGGAACTGGCGAACCGTATGGGATCGGATGTTGCGGGCCACCCATCGGCGACTCCGCCACTTTCCAACAGCACACTGAATTTTGCCCACACCCGGTCTCGTGCCACCCAATGAAGAGGTGCCGTCAGCACCGAGAAGGCAGGTCCCTCATCCCCAGCCAAACCCATAGGTCGGAACGCCCGCAGGAACGGAGCCGTCGAACTCTGAAAGCCCGGCAAAGCCGGGGATTACCGAAATATTTTCGATTATGGGGTACGCTTGGACTCGGCCATCAGGTCCAGGATGCCGTTGACGATGGCGTTTTCCGCATATCCGGGCTTGCATCGCGACGATAGGACTTCGAACGTCTGATAGCCGAATGCCGCATCATTGGGTATATAGCCGGAATTGGACATGCCGTTGGTTATGGTTACCATCATGGTCCTGGCAAATGGAGATTCCTTTTTCAGACGCTGCGCGATCAGGTTGAAAACCTCCGAATTGCATGGTCCCGACCGCGATGTCATCGATCAGTAGAAGTCCCAACCGGATTTCGACCGGATTCCCGTCCTTGTAAGTGCCCTCGTATCCGGCGCGGCCTGTGTTCGTCCTGTCCCGGCCGGGGAAGCTGACCATTTTTTGGCTTCCGAATATTTTCCCTCCGGTTGACATGCGTTCCATGCCCCGCATGACGTGCAGGACCTCTTCACCCAGGAACTGGCCCATCGAAAGGATCATCTGTTTTTGCTGGTTCATCAGCCTCATGACCGTAGGATCCTGCTTGTTCAATCCCTGTCCGCCGGGAGGCATGGAGTTGCTGATGTCTTCCCCGCGCTTCGCATAATCCTTGATTCGTATCTCGCGCAGGTCATAGGTCTGCTGGAAATAGATTGGATTCTGGTCTCCGCAGGCTCCCGTGGACCACACCGCAATAATTTTGTCGTCGAAAGAATCCTCGATATATCGGGACGCGGCGCCGGGAGCATCGCCGCTGATCATGTCCAGCTGGCCCACGGTCACCGCATGCATGCGTAGTTGTAGTAGACCGCGATCGGCTCGCCATCGACAGTCTCGAACCTGACCACCGCCACGGTTTTGTCCGATGGACCCTCATAGTTGGGGCCTTCCCACCAGCGGCGTGGTCTTGGGGTCGATGATATTGCGGTTGACGTTAATGTAGGAAACACCCGTCCCGTAGCCCAGGCGCGCGGGCCGGAGTTTTTCCTTGGCGCCATTTTTGCGGACTGGAAGATCTTGCCCTCAAAATCGCCAACCGGCCTCATGGGAGCGGCGTGCGTATGAGTTGCGGATTCATATCACATTTTGAGCCGGTATGCCCAGCTCTTTCTCCATTCTCTGCGACAGGCTTTTCCAAACGGTCTCCGGAATCATGCCGACATCGCCGTAATCAGCGCCGCGCTGGTGACGCCGTTATCCACAACGATCGCCCTGGAGTAGAGTCGGTCGAGGATTCCCTCGATATTTTTCGGCAGCTCATTTTCAAACGGGGTGATGTCGACCTTGGCCGCTCCGGCTTTGAAAGGGGAGGCAGGGGGTTGAGGCAGAGCGCCATAAGGAAGCATGGCGATCAGAACTGTCAGTATTACGATCCGAGGTATTCTCATATCCAACTCCATTCTTATCAGTTGCACGTGTTGCGCCGCAGCCGCCTTCGGGGGCTAGGGGAGCGCCTTTTGGATCGCGGCTTCAACGATCGGCGCCATTATTTTGTATCCTTCGGCGTTGGGATGGATGCCGTCAACGGAGCAGCTTTCTTTCAGCCACCCCCGGTCGTCCACCAGAGCACTGAAGTAATCCGCGTAAACTGCATTCACCCGCGAAGCATAATCTTTCATCCAGGCATTCAGTTTCAGAATGTCGCCCGGCGGATGCGTGTCGGTCACCCTTCTCTCAAACGAAACGGATTGCCGCCCGGCCGCCTGGAGCAGCCGGAGGCCGAACTCCCCGGCCGCTCTGCTGATTGAGAAACGCGTAATCGCTAACCGGCAGAATTGAGCAGAGAATCACCTTGATGCCGTGATGCTGAGCGAGCTCCGTCATGGCCATGATGTTCTGCTCGACCATTTCCGCTGTTGCGGGTCCTGTGTTTTGAGAAACGTCGTTGATCCCGGCCAGAACCACCATGGCCGCGGGCTTCAAATCGATCACGTCGGGATACATGCGAACCAGCATCTGGGGCGTGGTCTGTCCGCTGATGCCGCGATTGACATAAGGCTTGCCGGGAAAGGACTCGGCGAGTTTCCAGAAATCCGTAATGGAGTCTCCCATGAATAGCACCCGCTTCGGATCGGGAGGCTGCTTCTTCAACTGCCTGGTTTTCCGGTCGATACCGGCCGATTTGATTCCAGTCCAGCAACTGATCTGCAAGACTCCTGGCGGCCATTGCCAGGCAGCAATTGGACTGGGGCGGATTGTATTGTTCGACGAGTTGGCACTGCGCCGGGACGCTGATCAGCATACCGCTCAGGGTAAGCACCGCGATTTTCAAATGCATTTGCTACGATCCTTTCCTGATCCAATGAGACATCCACCGGCTCCGCCGGTGAGGCCGCATCCGTTTGACCAATACGGATGCAAGCCCTTTCTCCGATGTTCTGACAGCAGCCGGGAACATAAGTACCGCGAAATATTGAGTATCGAATTTCGAATGTCGAACCGCAGAAAGACTGCGAAATTCAACATTCCCTATTCGATATTCTGCGGTTCCAGGGACCCTCCTGCCCGATATTCACTCGAATCCAGCTTGGCCAGACGTTCTCCGGCTGGGTTGTATATCCAGTTGAGAAGCAGTCCCGCAAACAGGAGCGCTGCGAATACGGTTGCCAGAACAAAGCCGTATTTGGGATGGCCGAATGCATCGCTGACGGCTCCCATGGCCAAAGGCCCCAGAGCGGCAGCGGCGCAGGTGAAAAACAGGATCACGCCGGCGACGGCGCCATGCTCCGTTTTCGGGAAGCAGCTGATGCCCTTCGAATTGAGTGTCGGATAGATCATGGACATGAAAAGCCCGGACAGAGGCATGAGCCAGACGGCAAAGCGATAAACCGCCTGCTATTGCGCCTGCAAAACAGACAAGAATCGCCAGGCTGAAAAGAGCCATGACGGATGTCCAGTGAAATCGCGCCAGCACCCATGCTCCCAGGAAACGGCCGATCGCGCGCAGGATAAAGAAAACGGAGATGGCATAGGTCGCCATAAAAGCAAAAGAGCCTGAATATCCCGCCAGGAGTGTGGGCATCCAGACGTAAACGGCGCACTCCGCGGCAACGTAAAGAAAAATCCCAAGCGAAAATCCCAAAGCGTAGGGGTTTTTCATCATGCGCATCGTGCGCTTGAAGTCGATCGGCTCATCCATTGTCTTCACGGTCTTCGGGTATTTCACCAGCAGGGCCGTCAGGATCAGCAGGACACAGATTGTTCCCGCGATCACGTACAGCCACTTCCAGGAAAAGTCCCGACGTCAGGAGCCTTGCCACGATTGCCGGACCGATGATTGCCCCCACTCCGAAGAATCCTTCGACCGTATTCATGGTGGTGGTGTGTTCCGAAGTGGAAAGCGAGATGTCGCCAACCAGCGCCAGAGCTCCTGTTTTGAAGATTCCGATCGAGGCGCCGGAAATAACAAGCAGTGCGAGGAAAAACGCGAATGAATTCCCCACGGCAAAAAGGTAGGAGTTCAGCGCGAAAAGAACGAGTCCCAGAATGATGGTCTTCTTGCGGCCAAGCTTATCCGCCAGATACCCGAGGAAAATTGCCGCCACCGCGATTGCTATCATGGGGGCATAGTGAAAAGCTCCAGCCGCCACCATGCTCAGATGGAATTCCTTGATGACCTCAGGGATGATGGTTCCCACCGAGTCCGTGGTCATGGCAAACATCATGAACATCAGAAACGTGAGCCACTTGATTGCCGTCAGATTGTGTTTTGGGGCAGCCGGTGTGCTCATGAGGAGTACCTCTTCAGAACTGAGTCCGTGATCCGCAGCATCCGACATGGTCCAATGGCTCGATTCCTGTGCCCGTGATGGAAGCGCTCGGAACAGATAAATCCGCGTGAAGCTTTATCCAGTGTTCTTTCAGCCTCCACTGGAGCTCGTATCTGGCTTTCGGTCGGAACATCCACCTGGAATTCGCCCGCGAATGCGGGATGCGTATTCCGGAGCCGTATCAACTCGATCTGCTTTTGCACCAAGGGACGCCTGAGTGCGGCATCGATTTCCGCAGCCGTGTAATAGTGCCGGTTGATGTCGCGCCCCACTCCGGTGCGGGCGAGAAGCTCCATATCGTTGGTCCCTCCCAGAAGGCCGACATAGTAAACCTGCGGAATTCCGGGCGCGAAGAACTGGAGGGCACGGGCAATCAGGTAATCGGTTTCCCGGCCTCCCAGGCGCATCCAGGAAAGTGCAGTTCACCTGGTACAGATCCAGATTGCTGGCAGCCGCTCCGGTTGCCTGCTTGCTTTGGCCCCGGCTTCGCTGGTGGATGGTCTCTACGAGGTTGTCGATTTCGGCCGGCGACAGGAGACCCGGATTGCCGCCTGCATCGGCGCCCACATCGATCACCCCGATGCCGTCGTGCGTGTCCAGGACAGTGACCGCATTGCGCGGACTGATGGAAAGCCATCGAGCCAGCGGACGGGCATCGCGGCTAAAAAGCGCATGCAGCACCAGCGGCGGCAGTGCAAAATCGTATACCCAATCGACCTGGCGGGCGATTTCGATCTGCTTCAGATAATGGCTGTGAATCTCGACCAGGACCTCGATGCCCAGCGCACGGGCCTTTGCGGTCAGCTCGGCGATAAAGTCGAAGGTTTCCGGGATCATGAAACAGCTGGTTCCGGGCTTTTTGATCGCATACCCGACGGCATCGAGCCGTATCATCTTTATGCCCGCAGCCTGAAACTTCCGGAGGATCGAATCCAGATAAGCTTCCGCTTGAGGGTGGCGGACATCGATATCCACCTGCTCCGGATTGAATGTAGTCCACAGCAATTTCCTTCTCGCCCGAGTGCAGCGTGACGGGGCTGAAAGGAAGCGTGGGGCGCGGCCGATAAATGCCCAGAAGTATCCGATTCGCGCGCGCCCTCCGGGAAGACCCGGTCGAAGGTGAGAAACATGCCCGCATATTGCGAGGCCGGACCCTTCTTTGAAAAATCAAGGAATTGCGGGGACGACGAGGAAACGTGGTTCACAATAAGATCCGCGACAAGCTCGACCGTGCCGCTCAAAGCCCGCACGTCTTCCCATGTTCCCAGGCGTGCGTCCACCTGAGTGTGATCGATCGGGTCAAATCCGGCATCGGCGCCGTCGATGGGAGTAAAAAAGGGCAAAAGGTGCGCTCCGCCGAAGACTCCGGCCAGTGGTCCTTTTAACAGGCTATTTAATTCGCCGAAACCTCCGCCGGAAAAGCGGTCGACGTATGCAATAAGCTGAACCTGGTTTTTCATGATATGCCTTTTTCTTAGCCAGGCACGTTTCGGAAGTTGGGACATGCTTCCGGAAAAGTCCTCATTTTGGCAGCAAATGAATATTACATATTTACAGTGCCAATCACTATCAGGATGTATTAACTTATGTCAATGCTTTTTCTTCAATACATCTATCCTCTCTTGCCCATAAATAGTGACATTGGAATCCAAAATGCACAAAACTCCTATTGCGTGGTGACAGATTGTCAGCGCCCATGTGCAATGACTAGTACCTGTTTTGTAATATGTTATTACATATATATGATATATGTAATATTTTTAAGCTTGACAAATCGATTGCTACAGAAATAGCATGGCAGACCAGATTTGAATCCAGTGAAATCGTGCAATGCTTCTTACACTGAGTTGTGAAGAGCAAACCATGCCATCGTTTGCAGGATAAAGGAGGCAGGTATGCGTCGAAGTATCCGATATTTTTTGTGGTTTCTCTGCATAGCAGGAATCCTTTGTTCGGTAACCCCGCTGATTGCGCAAATCGATCGCGGGACCATCCAGGGCCTGGTCAAGGACCCCTCGGGCGCAGTCATTCCAGGCGCGAAGGTAAAAATAATTCAGACTGCCACCAACAGTACCTACGAACTGGTCACAAACAGCGATGGATTGTATAATGCGCCCAATCTTCCCGTGGCTACCTACAGGGTCGTTATTCAGGCGGAAGGCTTTTCCACCTTTTCCCGGGAGCCGGTGGAGGTGCGCGCCCAGGTACAGGTCCGGGTGGATGCCGATGCTTCAGATTGGAACGGTGACCGAGATATCCATGGTAACGGCGGAGGCGCCGCTGCTCGATGTCTCGGCAACCAGTAATTCCACCGGCGCTTCCGTCAGCGACTGTGGAGAAGCTGCCCCTGATCGTTTCGGTCTACCAACGCTCCATTACGGATCTTTTGCAGAATCTGCCCGGATTCACGTCGGGCGATTCGTTCGTGCCTCGATGCAACCGGTGGCGCAGCCGGAGATACGGAGGTCTTTCTCGATGGAGGGCCGGCAAGCGAGTGGGGCATCGCCCGTGGCGGTTATTCGGAGATATCCCCTCTCATCGAGCAGGTCGGTGAATTCAGTGTCGTGGCAAACGGATTTAATGCCGAATACGGAGGATTCGGCAACTGGTTTACCAATGTCACCATTAAATCGGGCACCAATCAGCTTCACGGGAGCATCTTCGACCACCTTGGGAACAGCGCGCTGAACGCAAAGGAATTTTTCGCAAAGGATGTGACGCCCTTTAGTCAAAACGAAGGGGGATTCACCCTTGGCGGACCTGTGGTAATTCCCAAAGTATATAACGGAAGGGATAAAACCTTCTTCTTTGGCAGCCTGGGGCTCTTCTATTCCAGGATGGGAGCCAGCGGGAGATCTGGTGACCATCCCGTCGCTCAAAGAGAGGGCTGGGGATTTCAGCGAACTCGGAGTGACCATATATGATCCGGAAACCACACGTATTGGTGAAGGGGGAGCCATCGTCCGGGATCCGTTTAAAGACAACATAATCCCGTCCGAGCGCATCAGCGATGCCGCCAAAAAGATTATGGAATACCTTCCGCCGCCTGACATGCCGGGGGTAACAAATAACTTCCTGTCCAGGGCGAATGACAAATGGCCCTACCTCAATGTGTACTCCCCTCTGATAAAGGTAGACCACAGCCTTTCCGACAAACAAAAACTGTCGGTGATGTACAGCAAACGAATCAATCACCGGATTATCTGGGAAGTCGGGCGTATTCCTCAGCCTGTATGGGGGGAAACGCAAACCAACCCCATCGATCATTGGTTACGGACCAATTGGCAAACAGCTGGAAGGTGCGCCTGAATCACGATTACATCATCACCAATACGGTGGTGAACCATTTTACGTTCTCAGCGGATAATTATTATAACCGCGGAGCCAACAAGACTGTGGGACAGGGCTGGGATCAGAAACTTGGGAATTCAAGGCATTCCGGCCGACGATGGTTCTTTTCCCTCCATCAGCTTTTCGGGTGGAGTCGGTGCGCCTGCCGCCTTTGGCACGATCCTATGACGAAGACTGGCTGGAACATCGTTTCGGCTTTAACGAAAACCTTTCCTGGATCCGCGGCAAACATACCATGAAGTTTGGCTTTTCCGTTCAGCTGAACAATGAGGACCGCCATTTCGGAGGACAGTCCGGATCCTTCACATTCTCGAATTCTTCAACGGCCACAACTGCGGATCAGAATGCCGGGAGCGCTTTTGCTTCTTTCCTGCTCGGCGCAGTCAACCAGGCAAGCGCCTACATTTCTCTCGCGACCCAGCTGCGATTCCGGCAATACGCGATATTTGCTCAGGATGAATGGCGCGCCACCAAGAACCTGACCGTTTCCTACGGTCTGCGGTGGGACTACAACTCGCCCATGTATGAGGTGAACGATTACATGACGAGCTTTCAACCCGACATCCCCAACGCGGGTGCGGGGAACCTTCCCGGCGCGCTCGCCTATGCCGGAACAGGAACCGGAAAAATCGGCGGCCAGTTCCAGGATCCCTGGCGCAAGGGATTTGGGCCCCGCCTTGGAATTGCATACCAGCTGAATCCGAAAACGATTGTCCGCGCATCTGCCGGAATCGTCTTCTCCAACAGCGGAAACGTTCAGCCGTTCCTGACTACGGGCGCTCTCGGGTACAGTGGTACGCCAACTTTCAGTTCTGCGGACGGCTTCACTCCCATCTTTTACTGGAATGAGGAGCCCTTCCCTCAGAACTTCAAGAAACCGCCGCTTATTGATCCCACATTTCTGAACGGCCAGGCAATCAGCTATATCCCCCGTGATGCTGCCAGGCTGCCGCAGGTCGTAAACTGGAGCCTCGTTGTTCAACATGAACTGCTGCCAAACTTTTCTTTAGAGGCGAGCTATCTGGGAAGCCGATCGACGCACCTCACGGTCGGCAGCGGCGTTTCTCAATTCAATTACGTGCCTGAAGACAAACTGGGCCTTGGCTTTCTGCTCATTCAGCCGATCAATTCGCCCTGGGCACAGGCTTCGGGATTCAAAGAGCCCTATCCGGGATTTGCCGAACAGCAGGGTGCCAATACCGTTGCACAGTCGCTGAAGCCTTATCCCCAGTACACGTTTGTGCAGGGCGACGTTGCACTGCTGCCCATCGGCAAGGGGAGCTACCATTCGCTTCAGTTGAAGGCGACAAAGCGCTTTTCGAAAGGCTTGTCTGCCTTGGGCTTTTTCACATGGGCGAAGGGCCTCACCAATTCCTCGGGAGGAAGCACCACCTATGCCAATTTCGCCGAAGGCTCGCGCCAATACCCCGGGTCCAACCCAACCGCGATCGATCCCGGGGTGCCGGCCGCGATTTTCGGCCTGAATTTCTCCTACGATCTGCCGTTCGGAAAGAACAGGCACTTCCTGGGATCCGCTTCCAGGCTGGTCGACGGCTTGGTGGGGGGTTGGACTATCACCGGGTTCCTGCGTTACCAGTCGGGTGCCGCGCTGCAAGTCTGGGGGATCAACCCCTTTGCGGGTACGCTCGGATACTCCTCCTTCATTCCGATGGTGTACGCCAATTACAATGGGAAGCCGGTTTATGCCAAGACGGATTTCAGCACCTGGAATCCGTACTCGGACGTCTATTTGAATCCGGAAGCATTTACGAGCCCTGCCCTATTCTCGTTTGGCAATACTGCCCGATATCTGGACTGGGCCCGGGGACCCTGGATGAAATCCGAATCTTTCTCGATTTCAAAAGCCATTGCCATCACAGAACGGGTCAATTTCCGTTTGGGCGCTGATTTTGTCAATCCATTCAATATCGTGCGCTGGGGAAACCCGTCAACGATGGTTGGCATTCCGACTTTCGGGCAGATTACGACCACTCAAGGCTCCCGAAAGATACAGATGAATATGGCGCTTGATTTCTAGTTTATTCTAGTTTAATTGCGGGAGGATGCATGGCGGGTCAGGAATCCGCCATGCATCGGCCTAAAAATTCCCCGTCCGCCGTCTCCGACACTGACGAGTTCCCGGGCAAAGGCTCGATCCCATATGATGCGAAAACGCACACCCCTCCTTGCTGTTGCCATGCTCCTTGTGCCATTGATGGCAACTTCGTATTCCCGCAATACCCAGAAAAGTAGCGAACGATGGATTTGTACATGGGCGACAGCTCAGGAACTGGTTCCTGTGAGGTTTCCCGATGGGCCCGATCGGAATGGTCCCCCAATATCACCGGATTCATCCCGAAAACAGGAAACTCCGCAGCAGTCCGCGACCGTGCGCCAATCCGGGAGCCGCGACAGCTCTCCGATCATGTTCGATATGCCTTCGAACCTGCAGGATCAGACCGTGCGGATGATTGTCCGCACGAGCCTGGGCGGCCGGCGGGTTCGCGTGAATCTCAGCAACTCGCAGGGGAAGCCGTTGGTACAGGTCGGTTCTGCGCACATCGCGGTTCACAAAGCCGGCGGCGCGATCGTTCCCGGAACAGACCGGGCCATTACATTTAACGGAAAGCCTTCATGCGTACTGCTCCCGGGTGTTTTAGCGGTCAGCGATCCGATAGATTTGGAGATAGCTCCGCTGACGGATCTTGCCGTTTCGTTATACCTGCCGCACGACACAGGCGCGCCGACGAATCACAGGCTGGGACTTCATACCACCTACCTGTCCAAGGGCAATGTTGCCGGACAGGAAATCATGCCCGAGCCCGCCACCACATTTGCTTATCTTTGGCTGGCCAGTATCGATGTACTGGCGCCGGCCGATGCATTCGCAATTGTGGCATTGGGGGATTCCATCACCGACGGATATGCGACCACACTGGATACGGACCGCGCATGGCCGGCTCTCCTAGCGCGGCGTTTGCATTCCAGCAAAAGAACTCAACACGTTTCGGTTGTCAATCTGGGCATATCGGGAAACCAGGTGCTGCGGGACGGAGCCGGACTGAGTGCGCTTGCGCGTTTTGATCGCGATGTGCTGAGCATTGCCGGGGTGAAATGGCTTATCCTGCTGGAAGGCATTAATGACATCAATATACGTGGACGGTCGGAGGGTCCCGACGCGCTTACGGGCGAGGATCTTATCGCGGGATATCGACAGATCATCGAACGAGCGCATACCCATGGAATCCGGGTGATTGGGGCGACGGTTACGCCCCAGGAAGGCGTCCCGACATGGTCCGAGCGTGGCGAACAGATAAGGCAGGCCGTGAATCAGTGGATCCGCACAAGCGGCCTTTTCGATGCAGTCGTGGACTTTGATGCCGTCCTCCGGGATCCGTCCCGGCCCGTTCGCCTGCGGCCTGAATTCGATCCCGGCGACCATATCCACCCCAATGACGCGGGCAATCAGGCAATGGCGGACGCTTTCGATCTGAGCAGATTTCGGAAATAGGCATCCTTCCGGAAAAGCCGGAGACTTCGCGGTTGATGGCTTTTCTCAAGGAAGCGCATTGCATGCTATGCTCGGATCCGCAATGGGAAATCCGCAGGAAGAGGATGGACCATAGGCCGGTTGAGCCGGCTTCACAAGTACTGTGTCCCGTGTGTGCGGACAATGGGTTGCTGCTTTGCTTGCGTGACTGGAAAACGATGCTGCGCGTTGACGACGCCGGGGCAAGCAAAATCAGAATTTGCTTCTACCGACTCGTGAAGGAGGACTGCGAATATGGGGATTAGAGCCGCTTTTGCACTGGCCCTGATGGTGATTCTGTCTGTATCCCTACTGGTTGCTCAGACGGCGCCAGGCCCGAAAACCGGGAATCCCTCCCAATCCGCTACCGCCGAGGCACCCAGAGCACCGCTCCCTCCAACGCTGCGGTCTCCCGAAGTTCATCCCGACCGGACCGTGACATTCCGGCTGCGCGCTCCCAAAGCAACGGCAGTCGAACTTGTTGGCGAGGTTTTGCAGGGAAAACCTTCCCAGCCGATGACGAAAGATGACGAAGGCGTCTGGAGCGTCACGATCGGGCCGCTGCCGCCGGAGATCTGGATATACAACTTTCGCGCAGAAGGCGTCGAGTTTCCCGATCCCGCCAACATCAGCCTCATGCATCGCTCGGCGGGGCCCGCAGCCGTCTCGAGCTTCGTGGAAGTTCCGGGGGATGCGCCGGCGTTCTATGATGCGCGTCCGGTGCCGCATGGGCAGGTCCGCATGATTCTCTACGAGTCTAAGGCGATGGACGTCCATCGCTATCTTTGGGTGTATACGCCGCCGGACTACGACAGGACAAACAAGAAGTATCCCGTCTATTACCTCCTGCATGGAAACGGTGAAACCCAATCCGGCTGGGTGATGAACGGGCGAGCCAATATCATTCTCGATAACCTCATCGCGGAGGGCAAGGCCGTGCCGATGATCGTCGTGATGCCGCATGGGCATGCGATACAGAGTGCATCGGTCGGGCCGTTCAGGGCTGTCCTGCAACCGGGCCCGGCAGGCATGCTCAACTTCACCTTTTTCACAAAGGAACTGCTCGAGCAGATCCTTCCCATGATTGAGAGCGGCTTCCGCGTTTACAGCGACCCGGACCACAGGGCCATTGGCGGCCTGTCGATGGGCGCGTTTCAAAGCATCCAGATCGGGCTTGCCCACCCGGAATTGTTTCATTATGTTCTGGCCTACAGCGGGGGATTCGGCGGTATCGGGCCGCAAATGCCGGGCGAGATAGAAACTCAGTCTCCGTGGAAGGAGTTGCTGGCAAATCCGGAGCAAACAAAGAAGAACCTGCGTCTTCTCTTCCTTGGCGCCGGCCGGCAGGAGACAGCAATGCTGCCGCCCGGAAAACGATTGGTGAAGCTGTTCAAGGACAAGGGCATCAACGCCGTATGGGCTGATTACCCCGGCGGCCATGTTTTCAGCGTTTGGCGTAATCACTTGAATTACACGGCGCCGATGCTCTTCCGTTCGCAGGCACGGTCGCGATAGACGTAGCAGGGATTCCGGCAAGGCAGCATCAATTTGACAAATACCGGAGCATGCTTTATCGCCGGTCTTGTGACGACAACCCAGAGGAATACTGAATATCGAATATTGAATGTCGAATGTCGAACCCCAGAAACGAGGACCAAACTTCGATATTCATCATTCTTTATTCGACATTCTGCGGTTCAAATAGCTTTGATAGTTTTTATAAAGCGTGAAACCGGTTTTATCCTTTATCGGTTGGGATCAGCCCCTTTGAGTGGCCAGCGAGCGTAAAGCCTCCTGCTCTGCGGACAATAGTCACCACGCTTCATCCAAAGGTCACTGGCGACATGACTCTACCTTTCGGCAACTCTCCATCACCGTCTCAGCTTTGTCCGGCGGACTTCTTTCTCTTCAATGAGCACTGCCTGTTGATTGCCGGGTCTTTTACAGCCTGCCACAACCGATAAAGGTCGGGCAGGAAATTTGGGAACGTGGATACCTCCGCCCTGTCGTGCGCTTTCCAGATTTCGGCGAAGCCGGAAGGAACGGGGCCGGGGAAATGCATGGTGGAGCGCATCCTTGTCCCGCGGGGGCTCTTCTCCCATTCGTGGAGAATCATGGCCTGCACCTTCCCCTCGGGATTGATCCCGGCTGCCACGATTGCATGCTCGTAAATGCCCGGAACGGGACAGGTGTCCGGATCGTCCCACCGTATACGGATCTTCATGGCCGGCATCGGCCCCATCTTTTCCTCCGCTATCTGGATGGCGCCAAGGTACCCGCCAACGGGCGGCGGCACTTCCCATACGAATGATTTGTGATCGTTGGGCTCCCACAAGGGATATCCCTTTTCCATATTGACCCACCACCAGTCGATCATCTCGGGCGTAACGCCGACAAGCTCGTCGTGATCCACGACAGCGTCCGTTACGGTCGTCGTCTGGGTGGGCTTGATTTTATAGCGCTCCATAGGAATGGGCTCGGTGGTGACAGCCATTTTATCCTGGCTTTTTTTGACGATGATCCACTTGAGCCAGTTCTCGTCATCCCGCTGAGGATAGTCCTCCCTGTAGTGCCAACCCCTGCTTTCAGTGCGGGCCAGAGCTGCCCGAAATCCGATTTCGGCGCATAGTGCAATGCACGCAGCTTCATGGCATTTGGCCAGACCGTGCGGATCCTCTGCATAGAGCTCGGGCAGCTTTTCCTGGACTGCCGCCACCTTGGACAAGGCTTCCTCCAGCCGCTCCTTGTTCCGGCGCATGCTGTATTTCACAGGCACAACCACTTCCTGGATGCTCCGTATGGCTTCTGAAGCTGAGTAGCCGTGGCGCCGGTTCAAAGGCGCAAATAATTTCTCTTTCAGAAGCTCTATCTCATGCTCATCAGGCAGGGAAGCCGGGGCCTCTTTCGCATGCCTGGCCACAGATGGAGAAGCCATCAAAGCCGCGATCAGGGCATTCATCAATCCGGAGCCTCTCAATCTTCCCGGAGGCGCCTCCGCCGCGCCGGCCCATGCGGAACCCGCGTAACTCGTATCGCCGATTGCCCAAAGGCCTGGAAGGGTTGTCTTCATGTCACGGTCGACTTTGACGGCCGAGAGTTCGCCGGTGAACCCGAGAGAAACCTCGGTCCTGGCAGCCTGCGGCGGACCATACTTCTGCATTTTTGCAAATTCACGCCCGAATAACGCCTTGGAATGGGGCCTATCCCATTGAAAGATTCCCCCACCGCCTGATCTTTTGGCGAACTCAGCCATGTCGAAATATATGGGCCCCCTTCCCTCCATGATCTCCTTCTCCATTCCCAAGATAATGGAAATCGGGATATCCGGCTGCGGGCCTTGAATGTATTTGGAGCTTATATTCTCACCTTGGGCGTTATAGAGTGCGTTGAAACCGAAAACAATGGGAATGCCCGTACCCTTGTTGACAACATCGTAGAAATTTCCGAACTCCGCGTTCCGCATCTCCGCTCCGGCATTGTAGGCAGCTGCGATGCCATCTCCGCAGGCATTGGCCCACATGCGCATGACTCCAAAATCACAATCGCCATTCGCCAGTAGGGTGGTTTTTGAGTTCAAGAGAGTGAAGCGGCCGTCGAGAAGGTTGAAGCCGACCGCACCGATAACGCGATCGTCCCGTTTCAACAGGTCGACCACCTGGGTTTTGTCCAGCAGTCTCACTCCAAGTTTCGAGGCCTTTGCCCTGAGCGGCTGCATCATGTCCAGATCTGCTGCCGCCATCGACCAGCCGAAAGGCAGAGGGCTGGCATCCAGATTCCCTTCCGGGGTTTTCATTACTTTAACGCCCCATTCCGCCAGTTTCTGAGCTGCCCCGAAGGATTCCCGCGCCATTGCGTACAGCAGATCCTGATCGTTCAGGTAAATTCCGATGTTCTTCACATGAAAATCGACGAAGGCGTCGATATTGTCGCCGGGCATAAGAACCCATAAAACTCCGGCCCCCTTATTCGCTTTTCCTCCCCATCCAATCGTCTGCTTGTCTACGAGCAGCACGCTAGTTTCCGGCGAAAGCTCTTTGATTCTGATCGCCGCCGCAAGGCCGCCGAATCCGCCGCCGATAATGAGCACGTCCGAATCATATATTGTTGCGTTCTTTGCCTTTTCGCCCATGTTTGACTCCTCTTAAGTTCTGCGACACCAGCGTTCAGTAAGGGTTGACCGTCTGTCCGGGCACTTGGGGTATGATGTTGATACATTGGGCCGGGCAATTGATTTCGCACGTAAAACACCAAACGCAATCCCGCTCATACGCAACGATCGGCCTCTCCTGCTCCTCGTCCCATCGCATCACATCCACAAAACAGGCGTCGACGCAGGTCTTGCAGCCGGTACACTCATCCAAATCAATCTCAATGTTGGCACTCATGCTCCCTCCGAACTGATTTCAACACGGTATACACCTAAGCGGTCATCTGCCCGCCGAATTCTGCATGGATTTCCGGCAAAAGGGCTCCAAGGTTGCTGAATTCCAGCACGTTGTGCCTTGCGAGCCCCTGAACCGCAATCGCCGGAACTGAGATGCCCGGGGGCAGGACCAGCTCCGGCTTGCCCTGGGACGCCCGGTAACCCATCCAGAACCGTGTGCGATGTTCGAGGCCGCCTGGAACCTGCCGAAAAATGTGGCACATCAGCGATGGCGTTTTGATGGCATGTTCAGCATCATCCGCCCTGCGGGACCAGCCGAAACCGCCTGCGAAAGTCGAAACAAACGGTTCCTTCCAAAGCGTTATGTCGAAGCCGAAATCCCTTGGCGAGAGGAATGTGATTTCGATATTTTCCATTCCGCAACCGCAGTCCTCGGTAACATGGTGGGTAACGCCCCAATTTTTCTCCCGAACCGGTATCGACGGGTCGAGAATTCTGCTGCGGGATTCGGGGCTTAACGCTATTCCGGCATGCTGAGGCGGATACCACACGCGGTAGCGCAGATCCTCAAGCGGATGCCAGGCAAACCACCAGTCGATCATCTCAGCGGTTATGTTTGCGTAAATATTCCGGTTGGCGATAAATCCCGCTCCGTTCGGCAGGTTGCACCATCCGATTTCCACCTGCAGGGCGCCCGGTTTGAGAAGCTCATTCATCTGTTCCGGATAAATAGCCTTTGAGGGATCGCATGGCGTATCCATCATCGCCAGATGCGCGGGATCGGGCGGCACAGGGTCCCGGTAAAATTTGGCGCAGGCTCTGGATTGTTCTTCCGGTTTGAGAGGCACCGATTTCTGAGTCGCCATCAGACACGCTCCTGATTTATCCAGAGGGTTACCATGAGAGCCATGCACCTGGACAGCCGGCATTTTCGCCATTGCCAAAACCCAAAATTCCCGATTCAGGCGGCAGGAAACAGACATAAATTGCCGCCCCTGATGGCATAAATATCAGGCATTGATATTATTTGTAAAATGAATGTTTAATATATATTCTGATTTGATTTTTAAATACATTGTCACCCCACGCTTTCCCGCGGGGCTCGACTACCTGAGGGCGCCATGGACTTTCGCAAATTCGATCCTGGCCTGCTTGTTGCGCTGGATGCATTGCTGACGGAAAAGAGTGTTACGCGCGCCGGGGAACGGCTCCATTTGAGCCAGCCGGCGACCAGCATTATTCTCGCTCGCCTTCGGCAATACTTCGGGAATGAACTGATGGTTCCGGCGGGTCGCAGGATGGTCTTGACTCCATTGGCTGAAAGCCTGGTGCAACCTGTGCGCAGTTGCCTGGTCCAGATCCAGCACACGGTCGCTTCCAAAGCGGAGTTCGATCCCGCTGCCTCCAGCCGCAAGTTCTGTATGGCGGTGTCCGACTATGTGACTGCTGTATTGATGCCCGGCGTGATGCAGGAGGCTGCGCAGCGGGCGCCCGGAGTCCGGTTCGAGCTGGTGCGTTTGGATGAGAATATCGACCAGAAGCTTGAAAAGGGAGACGTCGATTTCCTCATCCGCCCTGCTGTCCACGCGCTGGCGGCACATCCGAAGGAATCGCTCTTCGAGGATACGCACACCTGTGTGGTGTGGCGCAACAACGCTTTAATTGGAAACTCGATTTCCCGGAGCCGGTTTCTCGAACTCGGGCATATTGCGGTCCATTTCGGCCACGCTCCCGCTATTTTTGAGGAATGGTTTGCCGCCCGCTACGGGGAGACTAGAAAAATCGAGGTGGTCACGCAGGATTTTGAAGTCGCCTGCCGCCTGGTTGTGGGGACCAGCCGAATCGCCACGGTCATGAGCCGAATGGCGCGGATTTGCGCACAACACCTGCCGCTCAGGCTGATACGCCCTCCTTTCGCCATTCCGAAAGTCACCCATTGCCTGCAATGGCACCGCTATCAGGATCAGGATCCCGGGCACATCTGGATCCGAGCCCTGTTGAAAAATGCGGCCAGGACGCTCGGTCCGGTCCCTCACCCGAGCGCAAAACACTGATGAATCGGATTTCAAACTGGCTGGACCACAGGCAAACCGCACAGGCAGCGCAAACAGGGGATTCAGAGCTGTCGAGTATCCTCATCCGCAGCGGATTCATAGATGCTTGAACCCTGCTATAATCAACAAACAGCTGGACTGTTTTATCCGGATCCCGGATTACGCGAGTATGGGACTAAAGATTCCGGCTTATTATTGAGGCCGGACTGCCACTGAGAGGAGCACCCCAATGAAATACAACTGGCTATCAGTTATGGCCCTTACAATGTTTTTCCTGGTCTCCAGCGGAGGCTGGATGCAGGCAACTGAGATTCAAACCGGCGATATCACTTCGTTTGGCTATGAGGCCGGAGTATCGGGCAGCAATAATTCTTTCTTCGGGGCCGATGCGGGCTACTCCAGCGCAGCGGGCGATTATAACTCGTTCTTCGGTTCCGGCTCCGGTTATTCCAACACGGCCGGCCGATGGAATTCGTTCTTCGGTTCCGGCGCCGGCTATTACAATAAAAATGGACATTCCAACGCATTCTTCGGAGAGACCGCGGGCGGGGCCAATACTCACGGCCTGGATAACTCATTCTTTGGACGGCTGACAGGGAGGGCGAACAGTACGGGTTCCGCGAACTCGTTTTTTGGAAGAAGCGCCGGCCTCTACAGCACTGCGGGATCCTACAATTCTTTCTTCGGGGCTAACTCCGGTTACTCCAACACGGTTGAAAACGGCAATTCCTTCATAGGGTCCAATTCCGACGGATCTGCCGGTATCACAAACGCAACCGCGCTGGGCTATCAGGCCAAGGTCACCCGGAGCAACAGCCTGATCCTGGGAGGCGTCAATGGCATCAATGGAGCTATCGCGGAAACAAATGTCGGAATCGGAGTCACAAATCCGGACAGGCAGCTGACCGTTGAAGGAACACAGGCGGTAGCAAGGTTGAGGCGGTATTATGGCACCGAGGATCCCTTCACCCGCACTTTCGCTCCGACGTTTCTGCTTGAACGGTCTAGGGGAACCCAGGCGGTTCCGGAAGACATCCAGGCCGGCGACTATCTCGGCAAAGTGCAGTTCCGGGGACTGGTGGGCGGCACCGCCATCGAGTATGGCGCAATGGCCTTCGTCGCCGCTGACGCCAGCCAGAACGGCCGCTTCGCATTCCTGGATCGTGATATTACGACTGAAAGAGTGTCCATCCTGAATACGGGCAATGTCGGTATCAATACGACTGAGCCGCTGGAACGACTCCACGTTGTAGGCAATGTGCGGATCGACGGAGACCTTATCTGGACAGATCCCGGGGCTTCCGTGCCGGACTACGTTTTCGATCCGAACTACAACCTGATGGGTATCGATGAGCTTAAGGAATTCATCGCCAGGGAAAAGCACCTGCCAAACATCCCAGCCGCCGCCGAGATCCGGGACCGGGGACTGAATGTAAGCGGATTTCAGATGAAGATGCTTGAAAAGATCGAGGAGTTGACGCTTTACACGGTTCAACAGGCACAATCGATTGAGGATCAAAAAGCTGTGCTTGAGCAGAAAGACTCAACGATCGCGGCGCTTCAAGCCCAGAACGCGGCACTGGACGCCCGTGTGGCTGCACTCGAAAAGATGATGGCAACGCAGTCCGGGCGCGAGAAGCGTATCCATCGATCAGCCTCCGGCTTTGCCTGGGACTCACAGAGTTTGACAATTCCGGAATCATGGAACGCTGATAGACGCTGAAAAGCGCGCTGACAAAAGTCAATGATGCCCAAGGCCAAGGTCATCGGCTCTTGCCGGCGTAAGCCGTCACTTCACATGCTGTTCAGATCCGTTTATTTTTATAATGGGAAGCAGAATTGGTTGGGAAAGTATCCATTATTCGCGATTCGAATGTTGAGACGGCTCAGGAACCACGTGATCCAGACAGCCTGTCATCTCTGCGGAGGAAATGCATGAAGAATATTTCTTGGATAGTGCTTTTTGCGCTCGCTCTGGGAACGAGCGCGGCAACCCTGCTTGTCGAGCGTATGGTTTTCCATCCGTCCGCGACAGAAGCTCAGGCAACATCGGCACTGGAAGGCTTTCAGTTCACACCTCAACACAGGAAGGATGACCATGTTGATGAAAGCTTTTTCTTCTTCAATCCCAAGACCGGCGATATCTGGGTATACCAGGAGGACAAGCCCAAGGAACACTACCGTGTCGTCACAATCGGCGAAAAGCTCCAAAAACTAAACTGAAGCTACCCCAATAGGTTTCTTTATCGCGGGAAATCCGAGCACTATCTGCCTTTGTCCATCCGCAGCAGCAATGCTGAAGGGCATTCACTCTGCACAGCGGACTAAAGCAACCTATTTTGACTGAGGATCGGCGGCGGCCTTCTCCGGCAGCAGCCCGCGACGCTTCAGCAGCGGCTCGATTTTGGGATCCGTGCCGCGGAACTTCCGGTAGAGCGCGGCGGCGTCATCGGTGCCGCTCTTTTCGAGGATGCTCTTGCGGAAAGCCATCGCCGTGGCGCGGTCGAACAATCCCTTCTCCTTGAATGCCTGGAACGCATCGGCGTCGAGAACCTCGGCCCAAATGTAGCTGTAATACCCTGCCGAATACCCCCCGACGATGTGCGAAAAATATGGACTCCGGTAGCGCGGTAAAATCTCATGGATCAAGCCGATCCGCTTCATCGACGCGGATTCGAACGCGTTCACATCGGCATTCACTGGCTCTGGGACCGTATGCCAGTCCATGTCGAGTATGGAGGCCGCGAGGTATTCGACGGTTTCGAATCCCTGGTTGAACAGCCGGCTCTGATTGAGCTTGTCGATCAGCTTCTGAGGGATGATCTCGCCCGTCTTGTAGTGCTTTGCGTACACCCGGAGCAGGTCCGGCTCCAGCGCCCAATTTTCCATGATCTGCGAGGGCAGCTCCACCGAATCCAGAGATTCGGCCCGGTAAACGGAGTCGCAGTTGGAGAAGAGGGTATTCAATGCATGCCCGAACTCGTGGAAGAACGTATTGACATCGTCGAGGCTCAGAAGGGACGGCTCGTCGGGCGTCGGCTTCGAGAAATTGCCGACCAGAGTGGCGATCGGCGGAACGTTCTTCCCTTGGACTCTGTGCTGGTCCCGCAAGCTTCCGGACCAGGCGCCAGCGCGTTTACCGCTTCTCGGGAAGAAGTCCATGTACAGAATGCCGATGTGGCTCCCGTTGGCCTCCTGTGCCTCGAACGTCTGCACGTCCGGGTGATACTTGGGCAGGTCGTTCTGCGGGACGAACCTGATTCCGTAGAGCTTCTCGCAGAGCGCGAAAATGCCGTCCCTGACGTTGTTGAGCATAAAATAGGGGCGCAGAACAGATTCATCGAACTCGTACCTGGCCTTCCGGAGCTTCTCTGCGTAGAACCACCAGTCCCAGGGCTCGAGCGCGAAATCTCCGCCCTCCTTGCGGCTGAGAGCCTGCAGTTCTGCGGCTTCCTTCTTCGCCATCGGCAGGGCTCCGTCCCACAGCTGCTTCAGGAACTTGTTTACAGTCTCCGGATTTTTGGCCATGTTGGTTTCAAGAGCGTAAGCGGCATAGTTGGAATAGCCGAGCAGTTTCGAGCGCTCGAGCCGCAGATTGATGATTTTCCGGAGGATTTCCTTGTTGTCCCTGTCGTCACTGTGATTGCAGCGCATGAAGTAGGCGGTGTAGAGCTTTTCCCGGAGCGGGCGGTTTTCGGAATATTGCAGGAAGGGGATCATGCTGGGTTTCTGGGTCGTGAAGATCCACTTTCCTTCGAGCCCTGCTTGCCGGGCATCGGCCTGGGCTCCGGCGATCACTGCGGGCGGCAGTCCGGTCAGGTCCGCGGGATTGTCGATTACGAGTTTGAAGGCGTTGGTATCGGCGAGCACGTTATTGCTGAACTTGACACGGAGCACCGAGAGCTCCTGGTTGATCTCCCTGAGCCTGGCCTTCTGTGTCTCATCCAGTTTGGCGCCGGCGCGGACAAAATCTTTGTAAAGCGCCTCGAGCAGGTATTTCTGCTCAGGGTTCAGCTTCAGCTTCTCACGCGCTTCGTACACAGCCTCGATTCTCTTGAACAGTTTCTGGTTCTGGTTGATGCTGTCGCGGTGGGCGGCCAGCTTCGGGGCAATTTCCTGGGCGATCGCCTGCATCTCGTCGTTGGTGTTGGCCGACTGCAGGCTGAAGAACACGGCGCTGACGTCCGACAGGAGCTTGCCCGTCTTGTCCAGCCGCTCGAACGTGTTTGTGTAGTCCGGGGGTGCGGGAGCGTTGACGATTGCCTCGACCTCCGCGAGCTGCCGCTTCATCCCTTCGGCGAAGGCCGGTAGATAATGAGCGTTCCGGATGGCGTCGAACGGAGGGACGTCGAAGGGCGTGGTGTACGGTTTGAAAAATGGATTATCGACCAAGGCCGTCTGTCCCTCTGCAGTCAAGGCTCCGGCCGATGACTGGATGGTGAAGAGAAGGATTGTGAAGACTATGACCCAGGATGCCTTTCGATCGAGCATCGGATACCTCCCGTGGTTGCCAATCTCCGGCGAAGGATTTTCCTGTCTGTTGCATCTCAATATCGCTATTGAAAATGGCTTCGCTACTCCTTTAGGAACATAGCATATCATGCCCACGTTCCTGAAATCAGGGGGTGAAATCAGGGGGACGGACCGCGTAATTCGCATATTTGTCCGAAAGCGGTTGCCTGATTGATTTCGCGCAATTAGGTCAACAACCTGCGGAGAAGCCGGAAGTGTGATGGCAGGACATTCAAAGCCGTCGGATGAGCGACAGCACTCGCCTTAGCCACTGACATGCTGACCATTACCTCAATGGTTAAGGTATATCAGCGCCTTTTCGGAGTGTGTCGGTATTCGCTGATGCAGGAGTTTTCAAAATCCCTGAACCTCTGAGCAAAACTTGGGAATTATTTGGCCCGTCCCCTGCTCACCGCCAATTCTCGCTGTGGACCGGAAAAGATCGGATCGGATCCGGATTTTCTTTCCACCCATCTTTTTCAAGCTCGGAACCATGAGCGGTCAGGAGACGATCCGGGCTGAGCCGCAAGCGGCCTTTCTCGACCTCATCGACGCCAAGCGCCGTAATAGCGAGTTGGCCGTTTTCGAGCCGCTCGATCCAGGCCTTTTCCCTCAAATACCAGATGTGAAACTCGACAAGGTGGATCGGTATCCTCAGAAGACGGGCAACTTCCATTTCTCCGAGGCCGGGATCGTTCATCTTGCTCCTGCGCTGCACGTAATATAAGGATAGCAGGCCTTCGCGCACCTCGCTGTCGTCCACAAATGAACGGCTGTTGGAGGCATCGGACGCCAGATTCCACTTGGCCTCCCAGAACCTCTGATATCTGAGGTCATAGGCCGCGCGTCTTTCAGGATTTGTCAGTGTCTTGTGGGCTTCAACAAGGAGTTTGAACCGCTCCGGATCGCCTTGACTAACGTCGGGATGCCATTTTTTTGCGAGGTGGCGGAAGATCTGCTGGATGGTATCGTCGTCCGCATTAGGGCTGATTTGCATGAGATCGTAATAATCAACAAATGAAGATGTGTTCACTGATGGCCTCCTCCGAAGTCGCGAACCTGTTGCTCCGCGGATTTTGCTTTGACGTGCCAGCCCTTAAAGGAGGGATCCGCGCAACCATCCTGGACAGATCACAGCTGTTCAGCCGATAGAGCACAACAGGCAGGCTGCTTAAACCTGCCTCTTTCCCTTATCGGCCGTTTTGATTGCGGCCTTTGGTTTTCTTCGGGGGAGAAATCCCGGCAATTGCCCGGGTCAATCCAGATTGTGAGGGGAGCCAGCTAAACTGCACATAAAACAAGGCTTATCAAGGGGTTGATTCCGGCAGGGGAGTGTTTGTGATGAAGATCAGAATCTTTGGCATTATTGCGATAAAGGGCAGACAAGGACGGCTTGCACTTCAAGAACTGGTGCCCAATCCACTTCGCTTCCAGGAATCTTGCTGCTGTGAATCCTGGCATTTCCGATTTCGATGATTTAAAAACACTAAGCGTGTGTCTGCGGCTGAAGCCGAAGGATCGCCTTCAGCCGCTTTGCCCAATATTCAATCAGGCCTCCAGCTTTGCCGGAGGTTTTGACATAGAAAGAGTTCGATCCTCAGGCCTATTTTGCGGATCGCTTCAAATTTGTTTTGCCGCTTTTCCCGCTTTCCAAAATCCTGCCCGGTATGCTTCTTTTCTTCGGGGCTCCCGCCGGTTTCCATATGCGGGTTAGAGAGACTTCCAGGAACACAATCGGCTTTTTGACTTTCCTGATAATTATGGGGCAATGGACCAATCCTTTAGGTATGGCCACCACGGCCGATTTGGTAATGACGTGTTTTTCGCCGCCCAGGTAGAAAACGACTTCGGCTCCCAAATCCATGACATTCCTGGGATTTCCCCCGATGAAGCAAAGCATCTCCACGAAATTGTGCGAATGGGGTTCGTCAAAGGAAATAGGCTTTGAAATGCAGTGATAGGCCATGCTGCAATCCGCATTCAGTTCTCCGTCATGGGCCACGATGGATTTCCCTGTATAGTACGGAATTTCCCTGATCAATTTTTTCGATAAGATGCATTTCGCATATTTTTTCTTGGATGCCATATCCTTGCCTCCTGGAAATGATGATTTTGCCATAGGTCGCTTTGATATATTCAGGCTCCACATCCTGATTGCCGATGCCCGTCACGGCCTGCCGCTTCGTTTATTGACTGGCGGGGCGTTTAGGTATACCAATATTGCTACACACGCACCTTCAGGGACAAGCGGACATTTTTGTGTGCTCCGGCTTTCGCCCGACTTTCGGTTTTCCGCTTGGGAGTAAAACCAGGCGATTCTGATTTGCGAGTGCGCCAGGCTTCGATCATTCACCTTGGACACGGTTCCGGCACGCCGCCTCCGGGAACTGCCGGTGATTCTGCAGAAGGGCGCGGCCGATCGCCGGTTCGGGAACTGTATCTTGATTATGAGAGTCTGATTCGAAAGTCTTTGAAGCCAGGAACCCAATGCGGCCGGAAATCGTTTCAGCAGTATAACAGGAGGATGCCCATGAAACGTGTATCTTTAGCCTTACTATGGATAGTTGTTTTGTTTTCGCCTCTCGCCGCCCAACAGCCGCCAATCATTGATCGTGAGTTGTTCTTCGGTGACCCCGAAATCACAAATGCCCAAATATCGCCCGACGGCAAGTTCATTGCCTTCATCAAACCGTGGAACGGTACGCGGAACATCTGGGTAAAGAAAACCGAAGATCCGTTCGACAAAGCCAAGTTAGTAAGCGCCGATACAAAGAGGCCGATACCCGGATACCTGTGGAGCCGCGACGGGAAGTTTATCCTTTTCGTTCAGGATAAAGCAGGCGACGAGAACTATAACATTTTTGCCGTAAATCCTTCCGATGTTCCTCAGCCAGGCGACGCCGCGCCTTTGTCCCGAAACATAACCGCGGCGGCCGGTATACGTGCTGCCCTCTATGCGGTTCCCCGGACCGAACCGGACATCCTCTATGCAGGACTGAACGATCGCGACAAGGCGTGGCACGACCTTTACAAAATCAGGATTTCCACGGGTGAACGGACACTCCTCCGGCAGAACACCGATCGCATCACGAATTGGATCTTCGACCACAAGGATCAGCTTCGTCTGGCCACCCGATCCACTGACGCCGGAGATACGGAAATCCTTCGTGTCGATCCGGGAGAATTCAAGAAGATATATTCATGCAACGTTTTCGAATCCTGCGATCCTGTCGTTTTCGACAGGAACAACCAGCGCGTCTATATTGCCTCCAATCGGGGAGATACCGTGGACCTTACAAGGCTGGAATCGATGGATCCGCATACGGGAGAGGCTCAGGTATTCGAATCCGATCCCTTGAAGCGCGTGGATTTCGGCGGCGCAGTTGTATCGGAACTGACCGACGAGCTCATCGCCACCACGTATGTCGACGACAAAACCAGGTTTTATTGGAAAAACAAATCGTTCGAGGCCGATTACAAACTTCTTCAGAAAAAACTGGGCGGCAAACAAATTGGTTTTGGTTCACATACCAATGATGAGCGTCTCTGGCTGATAGAGGCTTCCAGCGATATGGAACCGGGCGAAACCTACCTGTTCGACCGCCAGACAAAGCAATTGACGCTGCAATTCCGCATACGCGAAAAACTGGACCGTCAGTATCTCTCATCCATGCAGCCGGTTCGATACAGGTCCTCCGACGGTCTGGAAGTTCCGGCCTATTTGACGGTTCCCAAGGGTTTGCCGCCAAAAGGATTGCCCGCCATTCTTTTGCCTCATGGCGGTCCGTGGGCGCGCGACAGTTGGGGATATGACGGTCTGGTCCAGTTTCTTGCCAACCGCGGCTATGCCGTTTTGCAGCCGAATTTCCGCGGATCGGCCGGGTATGGCAAAAAATTCCTGAACGCCGGAAATCTCCAGTGGGGCGAGAAAATGCAGGATGATGTTACCTGGGGAGCCAGGTATCTCATTGAAAAGGGTATTGCAAACCCGAAACGAATCGGGATCATGGGCGGATCCTATGGAGGCTACGCCACGCTTGCGGGTGTTGCCTTTACACCGGACCTTTACGCCGCGGCGGTCGCCTACGTTGCGCCGTCCAATCTCATAACTCTGCTCGAATCCATTCCTCCATATTGGGAACAAATTCGAATGATGTTTTATAAACGAATGGGAGATCCGAACACACCGGCAGGCAAAGCCCGGCTGGAACGTCAGTCTCCGCTGAACTCCGCCGGGAGGATCAAAACGCCTCTGCTGGTTGTTCAGGGAGCCAACGATCCCCGGGTAAACAAGCGCGAATCCGACCAGATTGTAATAGCCCTGCGCGACAGGAAGTTTCCGGTTGAGTATATTGTCGCGCCCGATGAAGGGCACGGCTTTGCGCGGCCGCTGAACAGCATGGCGCTGTATGCGGCGGCGGAAAAGTTTCTTGCCAAACACCTGGGCGCCCGCTACCAGGAGGGCGGAACGCCGGAGGTCATGACGCAGCTCAAGGAAATCACTGTGGACCCGAATTCGGTCACCCTTACAAAAAAAGAGAATGCGTCTGACGGCAAACCTTGAGCCTTGCCGGCCCTGTCCTTTGCCCTGCGTGAATCCGCCGGCTCCGCATAGCGGATAAACATAAATGTATAGGAGCCAAGGTCCTGATTTTCATACACTCCTTTTAACGCTGACACACGCCGACAAACGCAGATAAACGCTGACAAAAAATATATTTTTTCAGCGTTCGTCGGCGAAGGTCAGCGTACGTCAGCGTTTAGGGGGATTTGCTTGTTGCGGGGGGCGTTTCACGCTGTTTTGAAACGCCCCCCTGTACTCAGAGGTTCTGTTGCCGGGATCAGGCGATGTCAAAGCGATCCAAATTCATTACTTTGGCCCAGGCTGCCACGAAGTCGCGAATGAACTTCTCCTGCGAATCATTGCTTGCGTAGACTTCCGCCACGCCCCGGAGCTGGGAGTTTGATCCGAAGATGAGATCGACGCGGGTGGCGGTCCACCGGAGTTCGCCCGTTTTACGGTCGCGCCCCTCGAACAGATCGCCGTCTTCCGAGGTCGGCTTCCATGCCGTACTCATGTCGAGCAGGTTTACGAAGAAGTCGTTGGTGAGCGTCTCGGGCCGCTTGGTGAAGACGCCGTGCTGGGACTGTCCGAAGTTGGCATTCAAAACGCGCATGCCGCCAACAAGAACCGTCATTTCGGGAGCGGTCAGCGTCAGCAGTTGTGCCCGGTCGACCAGCAGTTCTTCCGCCGATACAGCGAATTTTGTTTTGAGGTAATTGCGAAAGCCGTCTGCGGCCGGTTCGAGTACGGCGAAGGACTGCACGTCGGTTTTCCGCTGCGACGCATCGGTGCGGCCCGGCGTGAAGGGAACGGTTGCATCGCATCCGGCCTTTTTCGCAGCATGCTCGATCCCCGCGCTTCCGCCAAGCACGATCAGATCGGCGAGGGAAACCCTCTTCCCGCCTGACTGCGCGCTGTTGAACTCCTTTTGTATTTTCTCAAGGGCCTTCAGCACCTTATTCAGTTGGGCCGGCTGGTTCACTTCCCAATCCTTCTGCGGCGCAAGACGGATCCGCGCCCCGTTTGCGCCGCCGCGCTTATCCGAGCCGCGGAAGGTGAATGCCGATGCCCAGGCTGTCGATACCAGCTGCGAGACGGACAGTCCGGAAGCAAGTATTGTGCGCTTCAGGACAGAGATGTCCCGGGCATTGATCCGCTTATGGTCGGCCGCAGGCACCGGGTCTTGCCAGATGAGTTCTTGCGCCGGGACCTCCGGGCCGAGATACCGCGAGCGGGGTCCCATATCGCGGTGCGTTAGTTTGAACCAGGCCCGGGCGAATGCGTCCGCAAATACCCTGGGATTCTGCTGGTAGCGCCGCGCAATCGGTGCGTAGATCGGGTCGAAACGCAGCGAGAGGTCCGCCGTGGTCATCATCGGCCGACGCTTCTTGGATGGGTCGTGCGCGTCCACCACCATGTCCTCTTCGTCCACGTCCTTGGCCAGCCACTGATTCGCGCCGGCCGGGCTTTTGACCAGTTCCCACTCGTATTTGAACAGCACCTTCAGATAGCCCATGTCCCATCGGATCGGATTCGGCTTCCAGGCGCCCTCAAGGCCGCTGCCAATCGCATCGCCGCCCTTACCGCTGCCGAAGCTGCTCTTCCAGCCGATGCCCTGCTGCTCGATGGGAGCGGCTTCGGGCTCAGGCCCAACATGGGTTGCAGGGCCGGCGCCATGGCACTTGCCGAAGGTGTGTCCCCCGGCGACCAGGGCAACGGTCTCTTCGTCATTCATGGCCATGCGGGCGAAGGTCTCGCGAACGTCACGGCCGGAGGCGACCGGATCCGGGTTGCCGTCCGGGCCTTCCGGATTCACGTAGATCAGCCCCATCTGCACGGCCGCCAGCGGGTTTTCCAGATCCCGGTTGCCGCTGTAACGGCTCTTGGGTTTGTCGCTGGTGGCCAGCCATTCCTCTTCGGCGCCCCAGTATATGTCTTCCTCGGGCTCCCAGACGTCCTCGCGCCCGCCGGCGAAGCCGAAGGTTTTGAATCCCATCGACTCCAGTGCGCAGTTGCCGGCGAGGATCATCAGATCGGCCCAGGAGATTTTCCTGCCGTATTTCTGCTTGATCGGCCAAAGCAGACGGCGCGCCTTATCGAGGTTCACGTTGTCGGGCCAGCTGCTGAGGGGCGCCAGACGCTGGCTGCCGGACCCCGCTCCCCCGCGGCCGTCGCTGATGCGGTAGGTGCCCGCGCTGTGCCATGCCATACGGATGAAGAGCGGCCCATAATGTCCCCAATCGGCCGGCCACCAGTCCTGCGAGTCGGTCATGAGCGCATAGAGGTCCTTCTTCAACGCCGGCAGGTCGAGCTTCCTGAATTCCTCCGCATAGTTGAATACCTCGCCCATCGGATTGCTCAACGAAGAGTGCTGATGGAGGATCTTGAGGTTCAACTGGTTCGGCCACCAGTCCCGAATGGACTTGCCGCCGCCGGCAATGGATTTGTGCGTTCTGCCCGTTACCGGGCACTTACTCTCTTCATTCATAAATATTCCTCCCTCCCTTGTTTTTTCGCGCCACGCTTCCCTCTTTGGGCGCATTTAAGACACAGGCCTCGGATCTCAACCTGGACCCTTTCGGCGTGACCGATGGATTGCACGGAATCCGGCGGTTCCAGGCTGTCGAAGGCATCGCTGAGGAAATCCCGGGTCAGCCCGCACCGGGTGCACACAAAATGATGATGGCGGCTGAGATTGCCGTCGAATCGTGCCCGCTCCCGTGAAAGCCCAAGCGTGGTGATCAGCCCCAGATCTTTGAGCCACCAGAGCGTCCGGTAGACCGTGTCCAGCGATACGGTCGGCATCCGCCTGCGTACGCCGCGGAAAACCGTCTCCGCATCGGGGTGGTTCCCGGTCTGCAGAACTTCCCTGAAGATTTCAATTCGCTGCTGAGTCACTTTCACACCGAGATTTCTGCACGCCTCTTTGAGTCGGTTTATTTGCTGCTGCGAATCTGCGTTTTTGTTATTCACGGCTAAATCCTAAATCGGAACTGAATCCTGAATAGGGAAGGTATAGCGATTTCAACCCGATGTCAAGATTAAGGCCCCGATGCCTTGTCGATTTCCAGTTTGCATCAGGTGCCGTGCGTTTTAGAGCCATATCCGGCGACAGGATTCTGCCGCAAAACAATCCGCTCTGCCGGGGGACCCACGGAGTTTGACAGTTCCAGGGTCCTGGAACGCCGACATACACAGATAAAACGTTGAGGAACGCTGATCAATAGGGCAACGGTCGACTCACCTGCGCATGCCAGCGGCTGGAGGCAGTGCAGTTCATCCGGCCGGCTTGAGCTATGCCCCATCAAGCCCGCGGCCCTGCCGGAGGTCGTTGGATTGCTTCCATGTGGCAGCCTTTCTTGCGCGTTTTTCATCCTCTGCATGCTTTCCGAAAACCGGAGGCTTTCCCGGCTGAAATCATGGATACGGCAGTGAAAGCAAACATCTGACAAATTTGGCAACCTCTGGACAAAAATCCGGGCAGCCATAAACGCTTATACGGCTGGATATCCATTATCCGGGAACATCCGGAAAACCGTGAAAACCCAAAATCCTCCCCGGTCGTCAGAACTCCATGACTGCCGTTCACGGCTCCCAATGGATGATTTTGCGAGCATGGCTTTGCACCATGGTTATATAATGCCATTGGTCCGGGGGCTTTAAGATATGGTCCTGTTTGCGCTGCGTAGCGCAGGGGGCACGGACACAAACGCGGTGGAATACTGCTCTAAAATGAATCCGGATATGAAGCGGAGATCTGCATCGATAAAAATCCCGCGATCCTTCCAGGCAAATGAAAGGAAGTGCATACTATGGCGGACTTAGCAGGAATAAACGGAACCAGAAAAGAATTCAAAGTCGTCGGGAAACCGAATCTTCCGGGAGTATTGTCCTGGTCGCAAGCATCCGGTGTCGCAAAATTCGGCATCGATTATGTCGTTCCCGACATGCTTGAGGCCAAGTTTCTCAAAAGCCCTTACGCGAACGCTTACGTGAAGTCGATCGATACCGCGAAAGCCAGGGCAATTCCGGGAGTCGTCGACGTCCTCACCTGGGAAGATGAGGACGTCAAGAAGCTGAGCGGCGGCGATGGCGGCGGAATGACCAGAGGACCTCGCCAGGCTTTTCTGGACAACATCGCGGATCAGGAAGGGGCCGAAGTCGGCGTCATCGTCGTAGCCGAAAATGCGGACATCTGCGAAGAGGCTTTGCGCGCGCTTAAGGTGGAGTGGGAAGTGCTGCCCCATGTTGTGGACCTGCGCAAAGGACGGGAACCGGACGCGCCCGTGATCCGGCCGGCTCCTCCTTACGCCAAAGACAGCGGAGGAGGCGGCGGTTTTAAAACACCCGGCGGCAGCAAAAATCCCCCTAAGAAGGGCAACGTTTCCTATTCGAATGTCAGCGAGGGAGATATCGAAGCCGGATTCCGCGAAGCGGACCATATCATCGAATATGACGTCAACACGGCCGCCTTTTCCGGCCATATTCCCAATCCAACGGGTTCTGTCGCCTGGTGGTTCGATGATGCCTATCACGGCGAAGGAAAGAGTCTGCGCGCTGAAGGTATCCCTGCCTGGACCGAAGATTCGATCGCAGACATGTACGGTATACCCCCGGAAAAAATTTTTCGGGAAGGCAATTTCCTGGGAGGCAGATATTGCGATTGGGGGAATCGCAAAACCCAGCTGGTGACACCTCTGCTTGCCAGAAGGACCGGCCGCCCCGTGCGTTGCGTCAATAACCGTTACGAGATGTACGACTTCAATCTGTGCCAGCGCTACGTACATCTGAAGATCGGCTTCAAAAGCAACGGCCTGATTACGGCCATCGACGATTTATCCGTTGCGGACGGCGGCGTCCGGGGCAGTTCCAGTTTCGGCAACACAATTGATCAGACGTATGGCCCCTATTTCACTACGCGGTGCCAGAACGTCAAACAGAACATGGATATTGTCGACAGCAATTGCGGAAGAATGTACGTCAGCGGCCAGCATAATCCAATGGGCTGGGATTCCCTGATGGTGGGGCTTTATTGGATTGCCGACAAGCTGGGCAAGGATCCGATAGACATCGCGACACTGAATCTCCACGGACCTGAATCTCAGACCGACCCCAATCCGGTGCCCAGCTATGAAGAGTGTGTCGCGGCCGTCAAAAAGATGACGAACTGGAGCTGGCATAAAGCCGGCGCCAAAAAGCTGCCCGACGGCCGTTTGCACGGAGCAAGCTTCCGTTACAACCAGTGCCCGCGCCACGCGGGGATGGTCTATAACACCAAACTTGAGCTGCGAAACGGCATCGTGCATCTGCCGTCCAAAGGCCCCAATATCGGCCACTATGGCCTGGAATGCAACGCGATGGTCATAGCCGAAGAGCTGGGCCTCGAGTACAAGGATATCCGCATTGACCTTGATTCCCATGAAATATATAGGCCTTATGGAGGCGGCAGCGACGGGTCGACCGCATCCTCCTGGGCGATTAAAGAATGCGCGAATAAATTGAAAAAGCTGATCCTGGAAACGGCGGTCGAGGAAGCCAACAATCCTCCGATGGCTGGCGGAATGGGGAGAGGCCCCCAAAAGCAGGCCGAGCCCAATCCACTGAAGGGGCTGAAGCCCGAAGACCTGGATATGAAGGATGGCAAAGTCGTCGTCAAGGCCGACCCAAGCAAGGGACTTCCGCTTGCGCAAGCCGTCCGGGCGAACTTGTTCGCGACTTACTCAGGCAAACCTCCTGCCTCCATCTGGGCCCAACGCGGCAAGGGGTTGGATGTCATGGATGTCGCCACCTGCGAGGTTGCCGTAGACACGGAAACCGGGGAGGTGGAAATCCTCCGGTTCGGCGTGGTTGCGGATCCAGGGAAGATTTTGCGACGGACGTCGCTGGAGAGCCAGATCGACCAGGTGATGGATTTCTCCAAAGGATGCCAGCTTCTGGAAGAGTATGTCTACGACCCGAAGACCGGAGTGAAACTCAGCACGAATATGTTTGAGTACAAGAAGGTCGGCATGCTGGACATGCCTCGAGTGGACCTGGAGCTTCTGGAAACGCGCGCCAGCAACGCCTGTTACGGAGGCAGCGGCATCAGCCATTCCCTGGCGAACACGCACCTCGTCATCATGGCTATCCACAACGCGATCGGCAAGTGGATCGAATCGCCGGCAACTCCGGACAAAGTCCTTCAAGCTCTGGGCAAAGGGTAAAAGCCAAACATACTCTTAATCCGCCGGATCTGCTGGGCGACTCAAAGGGTTTGACAGTTCCAGGATCATGGAACGCCGGCATACATAGGTGCGTCCACCTGAAAAGGCGGATGCCGTGGTGGACAAAGGCATGCTGACCAGGGGTTTGACACAGTATGCGATTCACCCAGATCGGTCGGCGGTACATCATGATTGTGCTGCCGGCACGGCGCCCCACACCGGTCCCTATGGGCTCTCGAAAAAAAGCCAAGGAGCTTTGGGCCGACTCCCTTTATAGCAAAAGGCCCTGTCACTTCCTGAAGCATATCGGTGCATTCATCAAAATGACCGGCCGAAGCCTGCTTGAGATTTTTGCGGATCAGACCGGCTCCAATATTAATTCGTGAAAATCTGTCAATATCCGCAGAAATCCGTGGTTAAATAATCGCCGCATCTGATTCAATAAAGGAGTTGCGTATGGTAAAGGCTGAGGCTAAACCCCAAGCGGTTGTTTGCACCAATCTTGAAGTGCCTAAGGGAGTCCACGATTTCGAAACTGACGATGATACGCCCAAGACGCCGAATGAAGATCCCCTCAGGCGAGTGATCTACATTGACGACAGAATTATCCCGGGATCGTTCTACGTTGAAGCCGTATGGGTGGTAGGCTCGGTACCCAAGGTTCATCCTGAACACAGCCACCCTGACCACGATGAGATACTCGGCTTTGTCGGCAGTAATATGGACGATCCGAACAATCTGGGAGCGGAAATCGATTTAGTCGTCGACGGCAAAAAGATGACGATTACCAAAACCTGCTTTATTCATGTGCCTGCCGGAGTCAAACATGGCGGGCTCTGCTTTCAGAAAAATCGACAGGCCGGTATTTCAGATCGCCATGTCAAGAATGCCCGCCTTTTCCAGTGTCCCGCCCACATAAGGATTATTCCCGTGCGACATTGGTCGATTGGGGGGCAACCGCCAACGCCTTAATGTCGGTGCGTTGCCCGGCAACGCGGCGGATGCGCCCTGGTCGCGAAAAATGATGACGGATGAGGGAACCCGTATTGGGCGGGCATGTAGCATGCTGTCGGCACGCGATGTCGATGAAATGTGCGGCGTTACGGCCAAACATCCAGTCAAAAAAGATTTCGCCTCAGGGTTCTGGCGGATCCAAGATGCGTGTTGATCCGCGGAAATCCGCGGTCAAATATATGGATATGATGGAAGAGGCAGGAGAGACATCGGAGTCAGGATTCTTTAAGCGTACGTTCCAGGCATTCTACTACCGCGATTTTCGTCTGATGTGGGCGGGCGCATTCACGTCCACAACCGGAACGTGGATGCAGAGCGTGGCTCAGTCCTGGCTGGTGCTGGAGATGGCCGGCCCGAAATCTGCGTTTTTTTTGGGCCTGCTCGGATTCCTCCAGGATCTGCCGTTCATGCTGTTTTCGCTCATCGGCGGCGTGGTGGCCGACCGCATCGACCGCCGCCGGATTCTGCTGGGATCGCAATACGTGCAGATGACGTGCGCCTTCATCCTGACGCTGCTGGTGTATGTCAAGGTGGTGCGCATAGGGCACATGATGATTTTGGTGCTTGTGGCGGGCACGGCCATGTCGTTTGGAGGGCCGGCCTATCAGGCATTGATTCCGGGATTGGTGGAGCGAAAGGTGGTTCCCAACGCGGTGGCGTTGAATTCGATTCAATTCAATCTGGCGCGGGTGGTGGGTCCGATAGTCGCAGGCGTAACGATGGCTGCGTTCGGCGCAGCCACGTGTTTTTTCCTGAATGGCTTGTCGTTTATGGCCGTAATTCTGGGGCTGTATTTGATCCGGGCCACGTTTCTGCCGCAGAAGACAAACGAATCGGTGCTCGCGGGCATCCGGAGCGGGTTTTCTTTTGTCCGCAAGCGCGGGGCGCTCTGGCAGCTTTCCGCGCTCGGCTTCGTCGGCACTTTTTGCGGCATCCCGCTGTTGACGCTGCTGCCGGTGATCGCGAAGGACACGTTTCACCTCGATGCCAAAGGATATTCCTACCTGCTCTCTATCTCCGGGGTCGGGTCGATCCTCGGCGCGTTGATATATGCGAGTCTGGCTCAGCGCAAGAATCACGGACTGCTGGCGCTGCGCGTGCAGTTGATCTTTGCCGCACTGCTCGGGATCTTCGCAATGACGCGATTCCTGCCGCTCAGCTGCCTTTGCCTGTTTCTTTGCGGGATGTGCCTGATTACGATGTTTTCTGCGATCAATTCGCTGGTGCAGCTAACCGTCACGGAGGAGATGCGCGGCCGGGTGATGAGCATCTTCATGCTGGCATTCCGAGGCGGGATGCCGGTGGGTAATCTGGTGGCCGGATACTTCGCTTCGAAATTTTCTCCCTCTCATACGCTGTTCGCATTGGCCTGCGTGCTGGCAGCGACTGCCATGGCGTTTCTGTTGTCAAACAGCGGTATCAAGAAACTCTAAACCCGGCGCCGCAGCCCGGTAGTCCGTATTTACATTGGTAAACCCCCGGCTCTGCCGGTGGACTCAAGGAGTTTGACAGCTCCGTATTTTGAAACGCTGAGAAACGCTGATAAAAGCGCTGACAAACGCCGATTTGTTCGGCGAGGGTCGGCGAGCAAAAGCCGATGAGGCGCTTCCGATGGAGTTTTCTGCGGCGGCACTGTGGCAAACGCCCGGTTTCTCATACCCTTCATCTCCTTGCCGCACGGCGTTTGCCACGGTGCCGCCGCAGAAAACTGTCCAGCGCGGAGCGCTGGCCCCTGCGGGGATCGGAATCGCCTCATCGGCTTTTGCCCGCGTAAGTCAGCGTTCAAGACCGGCGTAACTCCTCCAACCGCTTTGAGCGGTACAAATCTTTCAAGCCTCCGGCTTTGCCGGAGGCACCTGACTGGTTATAACCAAATTTGTTGGGATATAACAACCTAATCGGCTTCTCGCTAATCGACTTCGCGGCTGATTAGGAGTGCATGAACGGACGCACAATGACGCAGGCTAGAACCGGCGCGATCAACAAAAAGAGAGCGGCTTCCGGGTTCATGGATTCTCCTTTGCGCAGATAGGAGTGTTTTCACCGGCACACTATTGGCTGGTCAATGACGGCTTGCATGACGGCCGTTTCAAAATCGGCAGCCGATTCCATACTGCCTCCCTGAGTCATTAGAACCGCCACGATTTTTTCTTTCGGATCCACCCAGAAGTGCGTACCGAAAGCGCCACTCCAGCCGAAGCTGCCGACGGACAACGCCGTTGCGGCCGCGCCTGAGTTGCTGATCACGCGCACCGTCAGGCCATAGCCTTCGCCGGGCGTCCTGCCCGGAAGCGTGTCCGGTATATGAAGGGACGCCATCATCTCAACCGTCCGGCGACCCAGCACCCGCCTGCCTTCGAGTTCTCCTCCATTGGCCAGCATCTGGCCGAACCTTAAATAGTCCGGGGCGGTGCTGAACAATCCGCCTCCGCCGGAGAAATAGGTGCCGTTCATAAAGGCCGGATTGTCCTGCTTCTGCAAACCATTTTGGGTTTTTCTATAAAGGGTCGCGATTCGAGGCGTGAGTGCTTCGGCAGGAAAGAAGCAGGTGTCAGCCATTTCGAGAGGTTCGAAGATGCGGCGGCGCAGGAACTGATCGAAGGTTTGCCCTGAGACGATCTCCACGATGCGAGCCAGAGTATCGATTCCTGCCTGCGCACTGTATGCCCACTTCGTGCCAGGCTGAAACTCGAGGGGTATGCCGCCGAGCCGGGGGATGTAATCCGCCAGGGTCTCGCCCTGCTTATAGCTGATTTTTGAATTCTGGCTCATGCTGATCGGACCGCTGACGAGCCCCGATGTGTGAGTCAACAGGTCACGAATCGTAATTTCGCGGTCAGCCGGCACTGAGTAGAACCTGGGATCCTGAGGTGTCTGCGAAGACGGCCCATAGGCGGATGGAGGCGGGCTTGGCAAGGGAACGGCCACCTTTATGTCTTTGAATTGAGGAATGTACTTCGACACCGGATCGTTGAGCCTGACTTTGCCCTCTTCCAGAAGCATCAGGATTGAGACCCCGACCACGGGCTTTGTCATCGACATGATCCGAAAAATGGCATTCTTTGCCATTGGCTTTTTCGCATCCAGATCCATCAGGCCGTGCGTTTCAAAATGCACAATGCGGCCCTGCCGCGCAACCAGTGTGACGGCGCCGGCAAAGTTTCCTGCGTCCATATTTCGCTGCATCAGCTCATGGATCCTTTGCAGGCGATCCGAGGAAAATCCCATCTCCTCCGGTTTCGCCGTGGGCATCGTTGCCGCGGATACCATGGACGATATACCGAACAAGAGAATGAACAGCAGCGCAGAAGATAATCTCACAACTCGGCTCATAGTGATCTCCAGGCGTTAATGCAAATGGATGAATTTTCCTGTGGTGGAATTTTACATCAGTCCCCTGAATCCATTTGAGGATATTTTTGAGACTTTGATAAAAGGATCTTGGAAGCTCCTCATAATCCCGATGTGCCTCCTTCGGAAATGAAGGTGCCTGAACCGAAGATTTCATAGAATAATAGGGATAAAAAAGGAGAGAATGGCCTTCATCAAACCTCTGAGGTCGAAAGCCATTCCCCGGAGGCTGGACTGGGGAGACTATTTTAAATCGTGGCCGCTGCAACGCTGCTGTCACCCTTGCCGATTGCCAGGATTTGAGAAGCTCCATTCAGTTTTGAGGCTGAGTCGGGATGAGGCAGAGGAGTTCCACGGACGAGGTGAAACCGGAAAACCTGAAAGCTATGATTGAATTTACGAAGGAATACGGCAGATATTGACCGGCGCAGGGGGAGCAAAATGCGAGGAACAGATCAGCCGAAAACGTCGGGCTAATCGTGAAATTTGTGGAACTCCGCTCTCCTTCATAAGTGAGGAGTTCAAGGCGCCGCTGCCTTAAAAATTGAGCGTAAACAAGGAGGCAAGAGATGAAGCATTTGGGTATGGCACCGGAATCCAGCGGCTGCATCAATCGCTTTTGAAGGCGAATATTCAACACGTCTACTACGAATCCCCCGGAACCGATCATGAGTGGCAGACATGGCGTCGCGATCTGAAGGACTTTGCACCGCGGCTTTTCCTGAAACGATGAAGAATGAGGGGCAAGCTTCCGTTTCAACGACCACGGGCGGCCGGTCCGGCAAGCCTCGCAGGCGCCGCAGCAGCCTTAAGAAAAGCCGACGCAGTCCCCTTTTTAAAATCGGTCACGCCGGGCCCGGTATCCTCGACGCCGCCGAAGCCCGCGTGGCCGAAGACGGAGGGCAGCGGGACAGGGATGATCTGCTGGCGCGCGACCTCATCGGTTTGGCAGACGCCGCAGACCGATACTTTGACCAGAACTTCATTGTATTTCGGCGGATCCAGCTCCAATTCCGTCATCTGAAATTGCGGGCTTGTGGCTGGTTCCCTTGGGCATTTCGGCCACGCGCGCTTTCTTAGGAAGGATAACCGGAAGCCCGTCGGTCCAGCCGTTTTCGCGGAACAGACGCTGCAGGTTGTCCGCAGTATCCGGGGGAGTATCCGGGGGCACCAGCCGTGACGACGGTGACGGGTTGGATATTGCTGATGGAAGTTCGGCCAATAACATTCAGCGGGGCTCCAGTACTGACGTCGAACATGGCGCCAAGCTGCCAGCCTTCAATCAGCCGCGCAAAGACACCATGCGTGTTTTTGCCCAGCAATCTGTTCGGACCGAAAGGCAATTCGAAGATGCCATAGCCCAGGAAATCGTGTGTCCGGTGGAATGCCGTTAGCGTGAAGTCGGCCTTTCGGGATGGGCTCTTAGGGAATAGCACAAGCCGCTATAAGCATTCAGCAATATCCGATCTACGCAGTCACAGATTGCGTCTAGAACCGGACGCCCGGAAAATGTTGACCCGGAGCCTGGAATTTCCATATCCTGAAGCCGCCCTCGTCCGGACACTCGGCAGAACAGACAGCGTTATCCCGGAGAGATTTTTGCTCAACCTTCGGGATCCTGAAAGGCAGGCGAATGGCTTTAATATCTATACACCCTATCCGGGGACTGAACTCTACCGGCTTGCCGTGAGTCTGGGCCTGAAGGAGCCGAAAAGCCTTGAGGATTGGGCGCCGCTGAATTATCGGTATGTGCCGAAAGATGCTCCCTGGATTCCGGAGAAGACCAAGGAACTCATCTCCGGGCTGGATTTCCCTTTGATGTTCATGGGAACGAATTTTACATACAAGGCAACCAACCCTGCGGTGAAAGCGCTGGCAAAGCTCTATTATCCGCTGGTGCGATACCGCGTGGAGCACCTGAACGCGGGTTTCCCGATCGAGACGAAGGTGGTCAAGAGTCTCGGCCTCTTTGGACGACAAGATTAGATTCGACCGTGACTGTCCCCCCTCACTGGAGCAGATATGCGGACTGAATGGTACAGGCTTACAGCTTCCGACGTTTTGCGGCGGCTCGACAGCGATCCGCTGCAGGGGCTATCGGAAGCGGCAGTTGAAAAGCGTTTCCATGAGCAAGGATTCAACGAACTGGTCGGTAAGGACGGCCGGACGCGCTGGCAGATACTTGCCGAGCAGCTGACGGGGGTTTTAACCATATTGCTGCTGATTGCAGCCCTTGTTTCAGCCCTGCTGGGGGACTGGCTGGAGGCTATCGTCATCCTGGTCATCGTCATTCTGAATGCCGTCTTTGGCTATATTCAGGAATTCAAAGCCGAACAATCCATGGCGGCGCTGAAACGGATGGCTGTTCCAACGGTGCGCGCGCGCCGCGAGGGCAGCATCAGAGAAATATCCGCACGAGAGGTGGTTCCGGGGGACATCATCGTGCTGGAAACCGGAAATATCGTACCTGCCGACGGACGGGTTCTCGAGGGAATCAACCTGCGCGTAGACGAGTCGGCTTTGACCGGGGAATCCGAGCCTGTGGAAAAGGACGGTGGACTTCTGTTCGAGAGCGAGAAAGCCCTGGGGGACCGCCGAAACATGATTTACAGCGGGACGGTCGTCACCTATGGCCGGGGCGAGTTCGTTGTCACCGAAACCGGCATGCGTACCGAACTCGGCCATATCGCCAGCATGATGCAGTCTGTTACCCGGGAATCGACTCCCCTGCAGCAGCGTTTGAACAAGCTCGGCAAGCTGCTTGCCCAGGCTGCGCTCGGCCTGGTTGCAGTTGTTTTTGTTTTGGGGTGGATCCGTGGTCAGAGCAAAATCGAGGAACTGCTGCTGACGGCCGTGAGCCTCGCCGTAGCCGCCGTGCCGGAAGCTCTTACGGCCGTGGTGACCATCGCCCTCTCTCTCGGGGCGCAGCGCATGCTGAAGCGGAAATCGTTGATCCGTAAGCTTCCGGCCGTTGAAACCCTCGGCTCCGTAACGGTCATATGCTCCGACAAAACGGGAACCCTTACCCTGAACCGGATGACCGTTGTGGCCCTGGACATCGCGAACCACTCGATTGAGCTCAGCCAGCCTCCGAATGAAGCGTGCTTTACGCTTGATCCGCAAGCCGATGTCCCGCATGCCAATGTGCAGCCCACCCTCGATCTGCTCCTGATTGCCGGAGCGCTCTGCAACGATGCCGCTCTATCGAAGGACCAGACACAACAGGAACGCTACCGTGCAGTGGGCGATCCCACCGAGGGAGCCCTGGTCCTGACCGCGGCCTGCGTGGGCCTTATGAAGCCGGACCTGGACCGCGCGTTTCCGCGCATCGCGGAAGTCCCGTTTGATTCTGTGCGCAAACGGATGACCACGCTGCACCGCACACCGCAGGCGGACAGCGAGCTTCCGCCGGGTTTGAGGCCGTTCTGGGAGCGCAGGGACACTGTAGCGGTTCCTCCGTACATCGCTTTCACCAAAGGAGCCATCGACGGGCTCCTCTCCATTACAAGCCACGTCTGGGTGAATGGGAGGCGCGAAAAACTCGACGCAACCTGGGAATCGAGAATCATGGCCGCGCACGACAGTATGGCGCAGAAAGGCATGCGCGTTCTCGGCGTCGGCATTCGCACGTGGGAACTGCCGCCTGACGAGACTGCAGAAAAAGCACTGGAGCGAGGCATTACGTTGCTCGGGCTTTTTGGAATGATCGACCCTCCCCGCCCGGAAGTCCGGATGGCCGTGGAGAGCTGCCACAACGCCGGCATCCGCACTGCAATGATCACCGGAGATCACCCCCTGACCGCACAGCACATCGCGCGGCAGATCGGCATTTCCCGTAACGACCGGTTCCTGACCGGCCAGGAGATCGAGCAGATGCCGGTGGAAGAGCTTGTGGAAGCCACGCGCGAGATTTCCGTATTCGCCCGGGTCTCGCCCGAACACAAGCTCAAGCTCATCGACGCATACCAGAAACAGGGAGATGTGGTCTCCATGACCGGCGACGGTGTCAACGATGCGCCTGCCCTCAAAAAAGCGGATATCGGCGTCGCGATGGGGGTCACCGGCACGGATGTCGCAAAGAGCGCTTCCGACATGGTTCTGTTGGACGACAATTTCGCCACCATTGTCTCCGCCGTCGAAGAGGGCCGGATCATTTATGACAACATCCGCCGCTTCATACGGTACCTTTTGACCTGCAATGCCAGCGAAATCGCGGTGATGTTGTTTGGGCCGCTGCTTGGCATGCCACTGCCGCTGCTTCCGCTTCAGATCCTCTGGATGAACCTGGTCACAGACGGGCCGCCGGCGCTGGCCCTGGGCGTCGAACCTGCGGAACGAAACGTGATGAGGCGGCCTCCCCGCTCGCGGTCCGCGGGAGTGTTCGGCCGCGAGATGACTCTGTTCATCCTCGTGATCGGCATCCTTATGAGCCTGACTGCAATCACGACAGCTTGGGAACTCTGGCGCCTGGGAGATCCCGCCTGGCAGACCACGGTTTTCACGGTGCTAGTATTGACGCAGCTGGCGGTAGCCCTGGAATCGCGTTCGGAGGAAGAATCGATCTTCAGGATGAAGCTTCTAGGGAACCGGCCGCTGGTTGGGGCTATCCTGCTCACCACGGCCCTGCAGTTGGCCGTAATCTACACTCCGATAGGCAATCGGATATTTGGAACAGTGCCGATGCCATGGCCCGACCTGGGGCTGGCCGCGGGAGCCGCTCTGCTTGTGCTCTTCATCATAGAGATCTGGAAATTTGCGCTTCGTCGGCGATTCGGGCGCGAAACCATGGTATGAGCGGATAGCAGGATCTTTTTGGCCAAACGGGAAGAGTTGCGGACCGGCATGCATAGGATCGGCTCAGGATCACCTTTTGACCTGTGACTTGTAACATGCAGCATGAACGGAGATGCCAGGATCCACGGAAACGATGCAGGCAGATAGCCCTAAGTGATGGGCACGGCAAATGAATTGACAGCACCGATCAGCAGCAGAACCGCCCCAATACCACCAGCGCCTGGCGCAGGCGAAGCCGAGAGGTTTGAGAATGGATCTATATTTTGACTGATCCGCAAAGCTGTCGGTTTGGTCTTATAATGCCGAATCTGCAAATTGAAGATGGTTTTGTCGGAGAATTTCGACATGCGCAAAACTTGGATTTTTGCTTGCCTGACTGTTGCCGTGGCCTTGATTTATCTGGGTTTCGTTTATTATTTTCGATGGACAAATAATCAAGCGCTGATCCAGCGCTTGAAGGCACCTGTCGAGGCGCGTGACCGAGCATTTGCCGAAGCCTATGGCGGCGGCATCAGAATATTGTCCTTTTATGCGGTGCCTTCGACCATCCTCCGGGGCGAAACCGCCCAGCTCTGCTACAGCGTAACCAACGCCGAGAGCGTTCGCATTGAACCAGCGCCGGTCGAAAGTGTCTGGCCGTCGATTTCCCGCTGTGTTGCCACCATGCCCCAAACGGATACTGTCTACAGTTTGATTGCCGAAGACAACAAGGGAAATACGAAAACAGTCGACCTGACGGTCACTGTGAGGCAGGAGAAGGGATCAGGGCATGATTAGGCGCAATCGGGAGCTGGTCAAAACCTCGGGAAAAGCCGGACGCTTACTCGCAAATAGCTCAAAGCGATTGGGTGAGTTCATTCGTGCAGGTGTCGCCAAACAGCAGAAAATGCCTTCGCCAGAGAATGAAACAATGGATACTACGGCGCGTACAGCTTGCGTACTTCTTTTCTGAGTATTTTCCCCTGAGGACTTTTCGGCAGCTCTTTCACGATGAAATATTCCTTGGGCAGCTTGAAGGCCGATAGCCGGACTTTTAGCGAGTCTTTCAATTCGCCAATTTCAATACGCTGGCCTTTCCTGAACACCAGATAGGCGACAACGCGTTCTCCCCACTGCTTGTCCGGTACGCCTATGACCGCACAGTCCTCAATTTCGGGCATCAAGTAGATAGCTTCCTCGATTTCCCGCGGATAGACATTCTCGCCCCCGGTTATCACCATGTCCTTGAGCCGGTCCACGATGTAAACAAAGCCTCTCGAATCCACCACGCCGATATCGCCCGTCCGAAGCCAGCCGTCGGGCCAGAAGGTTTCGCGGGTGGCTTCAGGATCGCGCAGGTACCCCTTCATTGCGCTGATTCCACGGACTGATATTTCCCCTTTCTCCCCGTCGGCCACCTGCCTTCCTTTTTCATCCCTTATTTCCAGTTCCACACCCGATACGGACCGTCCTACAGATCCGGATACATGGTGCTCAAGGTGATAGTTGTTGTACGTAATGGGCATGAATTCGGTCAGCCCATAGCCGTCAGCAATGGTGATGCCGGTTCGTTCTTTCCAATATTTAAGAAGGCCGGAAGACATCGCAGCCCCGCCGGAAAAACAGTATCGAACCTTCCGGAATTTATTGCCGATGTCGGGGATGTCGATAAACCGCGTGAATATAGTGGGCACTGCATAAAAGCGGGTCAGACGGTCATTCTCCAGAAGCCAAAGCACGCGATCCATGTCGAAACTCGGCATGAGCTCCAGGCAGCCGGCGCTGAGAATTGTCGGGTGCATGATATAGATCTGCCCGAAGACGTGGTTGAAAGGGAGGAAGCAAAGGCTCGTGTCCGCATGCGTGTAACGCTCGTAGAGCAGATTGGACTGGCAGGAGAAATCCATTCCTTCCTGAGTGAGCATGACCCCCTTGGGAAAGCCGGTCGTGCCACCTGTGTAAAGAACTGCGATCGGGTCGCGCCGCTCTCGTTCAATGCTGCGGAAAGCAGGGGTGCCCTGAGCCATAAAACCCCCAAGATCGATATCTCCGTTGCGACAAAGTATCATTTCAATCCCTGCCGAGGAACGGATGCGCTTCAGTGTTTCAAGCCTGGATTCATCTGCGTAAACGACTCGCGGCCTGGAGTGGAGAATCAAGTTCGAGAATTCGTGGTCCGTCAGCAGGCAGGAGATCGTCGTGGCAACTGCCCCGGCTTTGAGGATGCCGAAGTAAACGGCAAGCCACTCAGCGGTATTCGGGGCACAAAGGGCTACCAGGTCGCCGGGGACGATGCCTTTCTGAACAAGACCGGATGCGACGCGGCTTGCCATTTCGTTGAGCTGTCCATAGGTCGTCTCCCCGCCCGGTTCCCGGACAGCCGGGTGGTTTGGATAAAACAGCGCCGAAGATTCAAGGTTATGTGCCAGATTCATCGAGGCCCTCCATGCGAACAGGTCCCAGAGTATGGCAAAGAACACGGGGTTTTCGAAAGTGTAATTGTTAGGAAAGAGGACTTATGGAGGCCACACATTTAAACTATCTACGGTCCACTTTTGCCATCACGCCATACTCCATCTATCCACCGTATGTGATCCCCTGTGATTTCATGTTATCTGAAAATTTGTCGCTGCTCTATGCCCATGAACTTGAGCGGGTTGCATAGCATTGTTGTGTGACTTGCCCGCTTCTGCAGGTTGGCTGCGATGGCTGTTTTAAGCTAAAGGGGTCAGAGGCGGCATAAGAGATGCGATGCGGGCCGGAGCGAAGAAATCTATTTGGCGCCTGGAAGGAATCCCAATGCTGTGCTCAGGCTTGAAAGCAGCTTGATTTAACGGGGCTTGAAATATGTCCGATCCCTCCAAAACATTCTCAAACAAACCGCTGGTTGTGACGCTTTATGACGAGGCGGCAAGAGATTTTTCCCTTGTCGGCGGCAAAGCGGCAAATCTTGCGAAACTACTGCCTCTTCCCGGTGTTCGGATACCTCCTGCTTTCGTCATTACCACGGAAGCCTATCGCTGCTTTTTCAACGAAAATCCAGAGCTGACCTGCTTGATCGCCGACCTGGATGGCCTGAGGGATGAAGAGCAGGTCCATGGCCAGGCGGAGAAAATCCGGCAGGCGATGAAGGCTGCCGGCATTCCCGAAAGCACTGCCGCAAGCATCAAAGCTGGCTATGATGCCCTGAGGGCCGGGTTTGCCGGGGATCATTTCCGCGTGAGCGTGCGCAGTTCGGCCAAGGCAGAAGACGGTCAGGTGGCGTCCTTTGCCGGCCAGTATGAAACTTGCCTGAATCAGGGAAGCCTTCAATCCGTGATCGAATCTGTGCGCAGGGTTTGGATATCCGCGTTCGGGATCAACGCGGTCCATTATCGCAACTCCCGCGGCATCAAACATGCCGGAACGGAAATGGCCGTCATACTGCAAAGAATGGTAGACGCGCGGGCGGCGGGCACCGCCTTCACGGTGGATCTCGAGACCGGAGCCCCCATGATCCGCATTCATGCCAATTATGGACTGGGCGAGGGGGAGGTCCGCGGATCTGCGACACCCGACGTATGGATTGTCGATCCGGTAGATTTGACTATCGTGAAACGCACTCTCGGCGAGAAATCCGAAAAGATATTCTTCGATGGTTTGCTCGGCACAACCGTCGCCTGCGTGACGGAGTTTGAAGAACGAGCCAATTTCGCATTGAGTTCCACCGAGGTGAGGGGCCTGGCTCATCGGGTCCGCTATATCGGGGACTATTTTGGCGGCAATCAGCAGGTGAAGTATGTGGATGTGGAGTTCGCCGTCGAGGCCGATGGGAGAATCGCCATATTGCAGGTGAGGCCCGAGACCGCGTGGGGAGAGGAAACGTGCAGTCTTGTCGCAGTGAGTCTGGATCGCGCTTGCAGCCGGTCGCGCTGGTTCCTTGGAGGCTTTACGGCATCCCCCGGCGTCGCCGACGGAAGATTGTGTGTCGCAGGATCCCTGGATGAGGCTGAACAGAAGGTGTGGCCGGGCGACATTCTGGTTGTTCCCAATACCACCAACCTGTGGGAACGGGTTCTCGGTCGCTGCGCCGGGGCCATTACGGAAATCGGCAGCCCGGGATGTCACACCGCTATTGTCATGCGTGAACAGGGCAAGGCGGCCATTACGGGAGCATCCGGCGCCACCGGCATCCTCAGGGCTTACGAGAACCAGCTGGTTACCCTGGATGCAACCCAGAGGTTTGTATTTCTCGGCCAGGTTCCGAAGGATTGGCTTTTCCAGGTCCGGAACCTGCAGCCTTCCTACGGGACCGTTGACAGCGAATCAGAGGACGAATCCTGGGATGAGGCTGCAAGGACGGGACAGACATGCGCCGGACCGGATGGACGCCGCTGGATCGGGAAGCCGAAGCACCCCGTCGGCATATTCATGCAGGAAATTTACCGCGAGTGCCATGCTCATTTCGGCAAACGCATTGCTGCGCCTGTCCGGGCCGAAATACGGGACGCAATCCATTGGGTCGATTTCCATGATATCTGGCAGTGGCGACTCAAAATTCGCGCAATGACGCTGGAGCAGTTGGAAGCGTTACACGGAGAACGGCTGGCTGCCGTGCAGAGCTATCTGGAAAGCTGCAACAGCTTCACCCTGAATCCCGACGCGTTTCTGCTCTGGGTACGGTCGTTTGTCGAAATGAACGCCTTCATGGGAGCGGCTTACAGCATCTTCAAGGTCACCGAGGGATTACTGGAGCAGGAACTGTCGGGCCTGAGGCTAAAGGAGCCGTATTATTCGCAAGTCCGCCCCTCCATGGGAGCCCTGTTGGGCGAGACTGAAGCGCTGGGGGAATTGCGCGGCTACAAAGAAATTCTCAGCCTGTCCCAGAGCAATGATGCCTGGCTCCGGATGATGCAGGAAGCCGCAACCGGCGGAGAGCTTTCCCATATCCGACAAAAAGCAGATGCTTTCTACGGGAGGCTGGAACAGCATGCCTCCCAATACAAGGTTGTGAAGAACACCGATATTGGCCTGTCGCTCGAGGACTCGATACGGCAGGTTGCAGCGCGTCTGGTGAAGGATGTATCGGAGGGGCGAAAGGTGCATCTCGGGGAAAGCACGCCGGCAGAGTTCTATCCCGATGATGAAAGATTTGTGCGCATTGCCCGCCTGGCCCTCGAATCGGAGAAAGCCCGTCAGAATGCGCACCATTTGAATTACCGCGGACACTGGCCCGTTCGGAAAAAGCTTCAAACACTGGCGAAGTGGTTGGCCGAGCGTGGTGAAGTTTCGGATATCGCCGGGCTTTTTGACCACACTCCCGGCTGGTTGTTGCGCCAAATCATCCGATACAGAATGTTTCAATGGCTCGGCGGATTTTTGGGCCGGTCCTGTGAGATGCATCCCGTGCCCGAAGATGTATCCATTGAAAAATACGAGCAACTGAGGTCGCTGGATTTTGATATTTTCTATCTCCCCTCACTTGATTTGGAGGGGATGGAGCCCTTCCGGAAATATCCCGAATGGCATTACCCGCTGGAAAATCCCTGCCGGGCATCGGGCCCCAATGGATCCTCCAGGATGACAGGGCGTTGGGTGGCGGTCGAGTTGCGGACCCATGGCCGGAGATCGACCGAACACAGATATGTGGAGAAGCCTTCCGAACGGCTGTGCAACCGGCCCAAATTGGTTTCGTGGAATGTCCTTCAGAGAAATGCTCTTCCGGAAACCGCGAAGCTGCTTGGACTGGATTGCACGGTTGTGGGACTGCCATCCGCCCTCGAGTGGAACCTTATGGGGAACCTGATTCATTACCGGCGCCGTCTGGGTGAGTCTGTCCCTGATTGGGCGGTCTCCGCATCCGGGGAATGGACGCGCGACCGGAATCCCGGCGGTCAGCGTGCTCTTGTCGGAAGCAGGGGCAACAACGGGGCGGACAAGCTTCAATCCGTGGATTGGATCGACGCGGATGATGATGGAAGGGGCCGGGCGCATGGATTTCGCGCCGTGATCACTCTGTGAAAGGGGCCTTTATGAAACCGCCGAATGCAAAAAGCAAAACGCCCGACGACGACCTAACTATAGTGATTGACGGCCCCAAATTGTTGCTGTCATTCGCCGTTTTGGTAGCGACCTTATGTTTATTCTTCATCATCGGGTCCATTGAAGGACGCCGGGACCGCGCGGAGACGAGTGCCGCTGCTCCGGATGCCTCACAGCCTCAAAACAAAACGTCCCCCGAAGGATTCCATAAACCGGAATGCTCCATACCGTCGGGTTTTTCTACTGTCTCAAGCCTGTACAAGCATGGCAGCGATGCCGAGCCCTCGGCAGATCAAATGGCTCGGATTCACAGGCTTCTGCCCCAGGGCACCCGGATCCACGACCTGCTGCGGATGGATGCATCCCTGGCATTTGTGTTGCATCAGCCGCAAGCTCGCGTCGCGCGGGCGACAGAACTCACCATGTTCAAATTTAACAGGGAGGAGGTCATCAGCAGGAATCTAGGTGCGTTTTGCCTGATACCTGATTTCATGCTATTGCCGGACGGCCGCACGATCGGTATGTGGACCGGGGGGGACCCATGGGACTCCCTGTCCCTGGGAACGATGCTGATAGAGAAGGATGAAATTGTGTATCCCGAAATCGAGGCGGAATGGTTTCAGGCTGCCCGGGAGGTCATCCTGGATGAGGGAGTGCCCGTAATGGTCATGCTCGACACGCGCTTCGAGTTTTTCGACGGCATTTGCGACGACTGCATCCCTGTTCAGAGGTCCATTTTCGAGCTTAACCCGCAGAACACATGGGTGGACGCGACCTCAAAACACCGCCGCCTGGTTGAGACATGGATTCGGGATGATATTGACGACCTCCAGGAAGCCAAGTCCAGCAAGGAAGAATCAATGATTGCCAGAGCGGCGTTGAATATTTACCTGGACTCGGAAACGGCCGGGATCACCCGGAAATACAAGGGCATGGTCAAGAGCGCTCTGCAGGAGATCGGGGAGTTGCACTATATAGACCTGATCGATGCCGCCAGCCGTCGTGGCTGCCGGATCATTGAAGTTATGGAAGGTCCCCCGGTTTCCGAAGACGAGCGGCGGCGGCTTCTATAGCGGTTTGTCAACTGAGGCTTTAGCGGCAACCTCGCGCCGGGCACTTGATGCATTCAGGAATGTGGAAGGTTGAGCCGATAGAAAAACAGCTTTCTGAGGTTCTCATGCACCCTTTGCTGAGCACGGACTTCGGGGACCCTGTCGAGGCAACAAGGAGAGGCCCATAATCATGCCGACGGACCGAATCATGGGGATAGAAACGGAATTTGCAGTGTCCGCAACATCAAAGGAGGGCGTTCCGATGGACCGCCAGACCATTCTCCAGCGGCTCACCGCTCTGGCGATAGAACGCTGGCGGTTTCTGCCCGCAACATGCGGCAAGGGGATCTTTACAACCTCCGGCGCTCGATTTTATGTCGATACCGGCGGGCACCCCGAATGGTGTGCAGCCGAAACCCCCGATTTGCGTGAGGCGGTCGCCCAGGTGAAAGCTGGAGAGAACCTGCTGAACGAATTGGCGACCGCGCTCGAGGAACGGGACGGCGACTGCGAGATCAGTCTTTTCCGGTCGAATGTAGGTTTGAACGGCGGAGTGCCCAGCACATGGGGGCAGCATGAATCCTACCTGACCCGGACCCGGCCCGACTCCCTGGCCCCGGACCTCATCCCGCATCTGGTAACAAGAATCATCTACACAGGAGCGGGCGGCTTCAGTCCATTTTCACCGAACCGGCTGGCATTCTGCCTATCGCCTCGCTCTCTCTTCTTTTCGAAGCCCATCAGTGATGATTCAACCGGCTGTTACCGTGGAATTTTTCACACGCGCGACGAGAGCCTGGCCGGCCCCGGCTACTGGCGGCTTCATGTCATATGCGGGGAATCTTTACATAGCGAGACAGCGCTTTATTTGAAGCTCGGTGCAACCTCGCTGGTGGTGGCCATGGCCGAAGCGGGTCTTGAACCCGGCCGGAAGGTTCAACTGCAGGATCCTGTTCAGGCCCTTCACCGCGTTTCAGGGGATCTGCAACATCCGCTGTCTTTGGCCGATGGCCGCACGATCACGGCAGTCGATCTCCAGGCGCACTATCTAGAACTCGCCGAGCGTCACCAGCATCATGAATACATGCCTTCCTTTGCCCCACAGGTCTGTGAGACATGGCGCAGGACTCTGGATGGACTCCGGGCCGGTCCGGAGAAACTGGCACGAGTGCTCGATTGGCCGTTCAAAGCCCAGTTGTTCGAAAAACTGCATAAAGACAGCGGCATTCACGCCGTTCCGCTGTTCATAGCAAATGGGATTGAGCACCGGTTATACGAAGCCCTTGAAGGAACTTCCTATGTCAATCATTTGCCGGACTTGAAATTCCTCATCGGCCCCGGAAGTCCTGTCCTGGAAACCGCGGCTATGCTGACTGCGGAATTGCGCAGGACCGGCATGACCTGGGGCGATCTCCAGACTCCGGATTCAATGCGTCATAAACTGCTGGAAGTGGACCTGCGCCTCGCCCAGATAGGCCCCCGCGGCTTATATCAGCAGCTCGATCAGACTGGGATGCTGGAGCACAGGATCCTTGCCCCAAGTGAGATTGAAACCGCAATGACCGAGCCCCCGGCCAGCGGCCGCGCGGCAATTCGCGGAAAGGCTGTACAAAAGCTGCACAATCATCCGGGGGTAACCTGTTCCTGGCAATCGGTCCGGGATCCGGAAAACCGGCGCTATATCGATCTCTCGGATCCGTTCTGTGCGGCTGAAAGGTGGGTGTCAGCGGAAACCAGGGCGGAATCGGACCGCAATGCGCATTTTGATTCTATCATGGAGGAGGTTGCGGCAGGCGGGCAGCCGCACAGAGTTTGACAGCTCCGTATTTTGAAACGCTGAGATACGCTGACAAAAAACGCTGACAAACGCCGATTTGTCCGGCGGGGATCGGAAGCGCCTCATCGGCTTTTGCTCGCGTATGTCAGCGTTCAAGATCGGCATAACTCCTCCAACGGCTCAGAGCGGTTCAAATATTGCCTCCGGCTTTGCCGGAGGTGCCTGACTTGGCGACGGTGGTGTGGGATGACGACAGTGCTGATCAATGCTGATTATTGAGGGGAGTGCGACTCAATGCATTTAACAAAGAGGTACAGCCATGCGCAAGTGTGCAATTCCGCGTCCATTGACGTTTCCAGACTTCCCGAAACTGTTTGTGGTCCCCTATGTCCATGGCCGTTTAATGTTCGCGCAGGCTGCGGCGCACGCGGTCCAGACGCTTCAGCCCGATATTCTGGCGGTCGATTTGCCGCTTTACCTCAATAAAAGCCGGCTGCTTGATGCCGCGCTCCAATCCTTTCCATTGGCCACAGCCCTTTTTATCAGCCACCCGTCGCATGGAATCCGCTTTCTGCCGTTTGTTGTGACCGACGCTCCGATGCTTGCAGCGCATCAGGCAAGGGCCCGAAATATTCCCTTTGAATGCATTGACGAGGGCTTTGATCCGGAGCCGCTGCTATGCGCCGGCGACGCCGGGTTACTGGATGATTGGGAACTGAGCCATATATCTTTGGATTCATATTTTAATGGAGTATGGGATGAGCGGGGGCCGGATTCGGGCGCGCGGCAAAATAATCCGGCATCTGCCGCGAGGATTGCGTACCGTTTGCAGCATTTGATGGATGGGTGCCGACGGATTTTATTTGTGTGCGAATGGAAACGATGGCGTTGGGTGAAAAAAATGCTGGGTTCGGAAGAACCGTTTGAGAATCCGGATCCCTTGCAGACCCCCATTGCCCTGATTTTTGAGGATCCGCAGCAGCTATGGAGTTGCGGGTTTATGGACGATTTCCCGGCCCTGAATCTCCGGTTTTTCGGACATGTTCAGGCGGGGAAAACGGAAAAGTTCCATAAACGATCGCAGCTGTTGGCCCTTCTTCGAAGACATGGTTGTGCGGGTACCAAGCTGCCATCCGGAACGCCGCGGGCCGCGATGGATGTCCTGGAAAGATCGGAAGCCCTATATGGACATGAGAGGGTCACCGGGCTTGCAAAATCATTGCTGGATTATCCGATGCCAGCTCTGGACCACGCCACCGGCTATCTGCCTGCATTCAGCGCCATAAAAGATGATCACATCGAAGAAGAACCGGCATCCGCATTCACCCTGCCGGACTCGGCCCATGCAATTCCGTATTACCCGCTTGCTGCAGCCGAGAAAGAATCTTTCTATGCGGGACCTGAACTCGAGCAGCGCAAGTTCTGGGGGCCTGATTCCGCACCGTGGATCAGCCGGATGGAGGCCAAAATTCCATCGCCGTCCTTTATGGATTGCCGCTGGTCGATACCGCAGAATTTTGCCTTTTATGCCCGGGTTGGCGAAATATTTCGGCAAAGCGTTCGCCAAGCCACACTGGATCCGCCGTTGGAAGGCTTGCTCGATGAGTTCACGCCCGTGGTCTTCATATTGCGGCTGGAAAGCGATCATGATGTCCGGAGCGTGGAGGAAACCAATGCCACGGCGAGAAGGCAGCAACTGGGATTGGAATGGGATCACAATGAAGACCCGAAACCCGACGTCATTCACACCCTTCTGGCAACGAGAAGGGCGGTAGTTCCTTATGGCCCACCGGATGCCTGCTATGACGACGCATCCTCGATTGCGCTGTTATACTCCGGCCCTGAGGAGCCCGGCCCGGATCGATACGCTGCGGTGGCTCGGAGGCTTCAACGCGATCAAATGAACCGGACGCTTCCCGGGTGCGATTCTGAACTGCGCCCTTTCCCCCCGCTTCAGGTATGCGCCGCCTGGGCTGTGCGCTGGGCACCTGCCGGGATTGTCCTCATCGCCGCCTGTGACGGCTGGGAACCTTCACAGGATCTTCTGAAACTGGCGGAGAAGAAGTCCGTGAGAATCATCCTTCAGCCGCTCTCCGTCATTCCCCGGGAGTTCATAACGCGACTGCGAAGGCGTGTATTTGTAAGCAAAACGGTGCGCTTTCATCCGGAGGGCGAAACCCTGATGACGCGACTGGCTCAGTGGCGCATTTAGCCATAGCCCTAATCCAAAGGGAGATCCACCGACTCTGCCGGTGGGGCGGCATTCGTTTGACTGATACCGGAGCATGTTTTTTCCACGGGATTCGACAGCGAAATGCTGAATATCGAATTTTGAATGTCGAACTGCAGAAGGACTTCGAAATTCATAATTCTTTATTCGATATTCTGCGGCTCAAAAAGCCTTGAAGGCATTTATTGCCCGCATAACTCTTGAAGCTTTTATCGATTTTGGGCAGGCGCCCTTGAGGAACCATCAAACGAAAGGCTTCCGGCTCTGCCGGAGGATACCCGATCCTGCGCAGGGCACTCCTTGATGGCGCCGCGCCATATCATTCCACGGGCAATCCGAGCTCTCTTAGCTTGGCGGCTGATGCCCGGTGGCTGCAATGCGCAGCCCTCTGCCACAGCAGCACTGCACGATCGTGATTTTTCCCGACTCCCTCGCCCAGCTCGTATCTCCATCCGAGGTTCCATACGGCCTCGAGGTCTCCAAGACCGGCAGCTTCGCTAAAGAGCCGGACCGCTTCGCGCTGCAAAACGCCGCGTGGCGTAAAAAGATGCATAAAATCCGAATATCGAGCTTCTATCCTGTCCAAGTTGTTCATTGAGTCCTGATACAATTTATAGTTGCCGGTGTCGCATGCGTAGGTGGCTCCGTCATCTGCTCTGCGCCAGTCTTCAGGAAAAAGCTCGTAGTGGGGCTTACTGTAATAGTTGCCCGCCCAATCCATGATTTTCATGCCGAGCCGGTTGTATAACTCGCCCCGTGCCCTGTTGGCATCATGCAATTTTGAGAAATACTCTGAATCGCCGGGAATCCATGGAGGCCGTGACGGTTCGAAATCGATGTTCAATTGCTGCGCCAGTCCCGCAAGGCTTTGGAGGTAGAAATCGCAAGCCCGAAAATCCGCATGATACTTGTCCGAGAGATATTGCGGAACTTGGCACTTGCCCAGCAGGATCGGCAGGATCCTCACCGGTCTTCCGAATATCTCCTGGTTCGTCATGGTAGCAAGGTCGCGGCCGAAAAGAGGCAGGCGAACGGAATTGCTTGAGACTACGGCCGCTACGAAGTCTGCGTCGTCCATTCTCTCTTTGACCTTCTCGATGATCGAGTCCTCCCTCTTTATCATGACGAAGTCGATCGTCAGGTCTTTACTGAGATATTCCAGGTCATGGACCAGGTGAAGAACAAATGGGCGATCCTTTTCGGCATAGCCAATGAACAGTTGGGACATAATGGATTTCCCCCCCGGAAGAAGGACGGATTACATCTGCAACCTGAAGCTCCGCCTGGCCGGCGGGCTCCTGAACGGCTCCTATTCCATTTATAGGCACTCAAATCCCGGACAACAAGAATAATCTGCAAGGCACGATATTCCAAGAAACACCGGGCGCATGACAGACCGGCAAACTTGCGGCCTTGGCGAGGAGCTCATGGTGTATGATAGCTCCATTGTTTGGCAATGCTGTCACACGCTGATGAGGGCGGACCTTCAGGGCGCGGGCGTGCAAATCAGTCTGATCCTGAACCGGATGGCAAAAATGAAATACGGATATACGATTGTTTATGTCTCGTCGGTGGCGGAAACACTGGAATTCTACAAAAGAGCCTTTGGCCTCGATGTGAAACTGATCCTCGAGTCCGGAGACTATGGAGAGCTGGCAACGGGCGAAACTATCCTGGCTTTTGCCTCGCATAAATTGGGCGACGCTAACCTCGGCGGCAGGTACATAAGTGCGAATCCCCAGGAAAATCCTTTAGGAATGGAACTGTCGTTTATTGCGGAGGACGTGGAAGCCGCCTATAAGATAGCGGTAGCGGCCGGGGCCGTCCCGGTCAAAGAGCCGGAGCAGAAGCCGTGGGGCCAGGTTGTCGCTTATGTGAGAGCCATCGAGGGCTCGATCATTGAACTGGGTTCCCCTATTGGCGGTTAGCGGATCCCGGCATGGGATTGTGGGCATTCGGCGGCAATTCCACCGTATGTTAGCCGACGTACAGCGCCTTTGCGCCTCCAAAGGCGCGATTGTCCGAAAGAGAGGCGGACCTATTGTTCATCGCGTAACCCCAGCTGAGTCTGGCATCGAGGTGAACAACCATGTTCGAGCCGCCCCACCCTCCCCAGGCGAAGGCGCGCGGGTTGGGGCCTACCGGCGTCTCCGGGCAGTTCAAACCAAATCGCAGCCCGTAACGGACCGGCGTACCCATCACGAGGTCGGATTTTATACAGAAAACACGGAAAAGCCTGTGATTGCCTGTGAACAACAGTGACATCGAAAAAAATATTGGCGCCGCTCCGAACGCTATCATGAATCGCCGCTTTATTTTCCTCTAGTTTGCATCCAGCCGCCACAGCTGAAATTCCTGTGACCCTGAATTGGCCGTATCGCCCGGACATATACTTTCGCGCAGAAGATAGCCTGGGAGGTTCATATGGCTCATATCTGGGTTCGCGAAGATTCTCAGTGGGCGGTCCTTCCGCTGAACTGCGCACTCTTCAGCCTGCAGCGACGGAAGGCGCTGTCGCATCCGTCCGGGCTGAGTCCCGCCTGGGAAAAGGAAATCATGCTGGTACGCCCCGGCGGCCCATCCGGCGAGTCGTGGATTCTTATTGCAGGCGCCCAGGCCGACGTCCGGATCAACGGCATCCGACTGACCCCCGGGATCAGGTCGCTGCGCGATCGCGATGAGATACGGGTCGCCGGCGCCGGGCTTTTTTACTACTCAACCGAGAGCCTGGCGGTCCTGGAATCCTTCGCGGGGTCCTCCACGGATTCATACTGTCCACGATGCAAACAGGCGATGAACCCCGGACATCCGTCGGTGAAGTGCCCCGCCTGCGGCGTGGGGTATCACCAGTCGGAGGATTTCCCATGCTGGACCTATGCGGAAACTTGCGCGTTGTGTCCGCAGGTCACAGACATGGATGCGGGCTACCGCTGGGCGCCCGAGGAGATATGAGATGTCTCATGTGATGGTTGTGGGATGCGGCAACATCGGGTCTCACCTGATCCCTCATCTTGCCAGGCTTCCCGGAATCCATAAGGTAACCCTGGTAGACGGGCAGTCCTATGAGAGGAAGAACCTTGCGAGCCAGGATATCAATGCCGCGGACATCGGCAAGCCGAAAAGCCGTGTCCAGGCAGAGAGGCTCCGCCGCATCAGGCCGGACCTGACTGTTAAGGCGGTCGTAGACCTTGTCGAGAACCTTCCCCTTGGATTTCTGTGGTGCGACCTGATGATGAGCGGGCTGGATACCAAACTGGCAAGAATGCGGCTGGGGCAGGCTGTCTGGCGCCTGGGCAAAGTCCCGTGGATCGACGCCGGGGTCGATCCGGAGGGACGGCTTGCGCGGATCAATGCCTATCTCCCGGGTGAAGACCGTCCGTGCTACGAATGCGCCTGGTCGGATCCGGACTACCTCGCGCTGGAGACCGTCTACCCCTGTGATGCGGGAGGGGGATCGCCAAAGCCTACCAATGCCCCTTCGGGACTGGGCGCGCTCGCGGCCGGCCTGCAGATAATCGCCGCGCAAAATTGCATCGATGGTCATTGGGACCTTGTCCCCTTCGGGCGTCAGGTCCTGATCGACGGCATGCACCACAAATGCTATCAAACATCCTATCGCCGCAATCCCCGCTGCCGGTTCGATCACGGGATCTGGGAGATCGAAAAGCTGGAGTGCGGGCCGGAAGAAATTACGCTGCAGGATGCCCTGGGACGGATCGGTTCGGGGCAGCAGCGCGACGAATCCTGGCTGCGAGTTGAAGGGAAGTCTTTTGTGAAAAGACGGACCTGCACGAACTGCGGCCACGCAAAACATGGTTTGAGGCTTCGGGAATCCCTGACCCGGAAAGCAAAGCAGTGCCCGATTTGCGGGGGAACCATGCTGGCCAGCGGCTGGGACCTGACGGAGAAACTCATGACTCATTTGCCCAGGCGGGTTCTCTCCCAGTCTCTTGCGAGTCTCGGCCTGCGCAACGGCGAAGTGTTCACCATCGGCAGCCCTGAATGCGAGCGCCACTTTGAAATTACAGTGACCGCCGGTGATCCAAAAAATATTGTGAAAAATAAATCTTGTGGGGAGATGGATTTGAGATGAGCGCGGGATGTTATCGACGGCAGAGACGCCGGAACGACGCAGAAATATGATCCACTACGGGGCGTCGACTCTTTTGGGGCGGAGTAGAAGATGAACGACAAAATATATGCGGCATTCCTGATGCGCCAGGCTGAAGAGGGGAAAGCCCTGGCGCGGGCAAGCGGTCTTATGGAAATCCATCCCGTTGCTCCTCAGGCTTTCGCTGTGGACCTGCACTGCAAGGGGCTCATCTACAAGGCCGGGGAAGGGGTGACGACGGCTGACTTGTTCAGGGTCGGCATATGGTTCCCCAGCGACTATCTGCGGCGGGCAAATCCGTTTGAGGTGGTGACATGGCTTCAACCGTCCAATGTCTATCACCCCAATATCATGGCTCCGTTGATATGCATCGGGCGTCTCGTTCCCGCCACTCCGCTGGTCGATATCATCTTCCGCGTATTCAGGATCGTGGCCTATCAGACCGTTGCCATGCACGATTCGCTAAACCTGCAGGCCAGCGCCTGGGCCAGAGAAAACCGGCACCGGTTTCCCATAGACAACCGCCCTTTGAAGCGAAGGGCCCTCGATCTGGAATTCGAGGTCATCGATAAGGTGGATGAGACATGACAATCCCGATTGTTGAACGAGACAAAATGATTTCAGGATGGTTGGCTCAATCGGCATCCGGCGCCAGGCAGTCGGGCTGCGGCCGATGGGACCTTAACATTAAAAGCAGGGGACGGGCCGGGGCCTTTGCCGCTGTCGAGGATGATTGGCTCGTACTGGGCCTGCCCCTGGCTGACACAATCCTCCCTGCAGATGAGTGGAGCCTTTTAAGCCGCAACGCGGACCTGGCAGGCCTCTGCAAGTTTGTACAGAGCCCCGGTCCCGGTGCCCGGCAGCTTCGCGCAGACTTGCCCCTGGACCCCGAGGACAGTTATGCCAAGCTTCCGCGGCGAATTGCCGAAACACTGGAAGGCCTCGGGGCAGCCTGGGAAGGGCTTCGAGGTTTCCCGCAATCCGCAGACCCGGCGGGGGTGCGGATGCCCGGGAAAACGCATCCGGGGTCCGAGGATGCCCTGAATCTTGCAGAACAGCTCAAGGGGATGAGCTGGCCTTTTGTTGAGCGGTCGCCGTCGAGATTCGCGGTGGATCTGGAAGTCCAGGGCAGCTTCGCCCAGGCGCTGATGGAGAACCAGGACGGCGAGGTCGTTTCGCGCCTGGAGGCAGCCCGGTTCGAATCCCTGTCCGATGCGCAGCGTGCGGCCCTGGGAAGCTTCCTGCTGGCGGTATGCGGAGCCGTCCGGATGGTCCGTGCCTCGGTTGTGGAGACGGAGTCAACCGCTGTCGTCCGGTTTGAAGTCCGGTTTGCGGCGCCGAGCCCCTCTGAGCTTGACCACGCTTTAGCGGCATTGTCGGTTTCCGCGAACCTTTTCGGCCGGGAAGCGCAGTGTTTTGAGAACAAACAGGTTGCGGAAATTTATCGGATGGCAAACGGCCATGCATGTGTTCCATAGAAGTGAATCCATAAACAATCAAAAAAGGAGATAGCCATGGGAAGTGCAGGAGCAGTGGGTTTGACGATCGATGCTATGGATGTTTCACAGCAGAAGATGCGTCGAGTAAGCAATATAGGGGTCGAGATCACCGTGAGGGAACTGACGGACTCGCTTCTGGCGGCAATGAACTTGCCGCAGAACGATTCTGAGGGGCGGCCCGTTGCCTATCAGGCTGTACTCGAGCGGGAGGGGCGTCACCTCCAGAGTTGGGAAAAGGTTGGGGATGCCGTGAAAACCGGCGACCGCGTGGTGCTGCAGCCGAACATCGATGCGGGCTAAATCATTTGCAGCGTCAAATCTTCGGGCCTCGGCGTCGGTCATCGGATCCTGAGGCTCGAAGATCTGAAAAAGGTTCGCTTCATCTTTCACCTTGATCGAAGAACCGGGAAAGGTGCGTCCCATGCCCGAAGACCTGCATCGATACATTATTGAAATCCACTCCGAAACGGGCTCGCCGCTCGGTCAGGCCGCAGTGGATGTGGATTTTGCTCCCGCCCTCGAATGGACCCGCCTGTCCAGCGTCCGGAGCAGGCGTCTCAACTTCGGCGACTACGATAGGCCTGCCTCGGTAATGCCTTTATGGCACCTCAGGTTGTCCCGGCCCTATCTGCAGGGATTTAGGATTCAGCTGGATCCGGATGAGACGGAGGGTTTCTTCTGCGATTTTGCGGCGACATATTTTAAGGGACTGGCCACCCGGGCCGCAGCCCTCCTCGTGGAGGCCGGGAAGATGCGTCTGAACGATCGCTTCTTTTACCTTGTTACGGCCTATCCTGAAGAAGCCAGGACAGGGGAGGGAAGCGGCGGCGGTTTGGAGATCCGGGATATTGATCCGGATATTCCCGTTCGGGAAAGCGTTTTCACTCAATTTATGCGCTTCGCAGCCGCCCGGGACTGCGCCGATACCGAACTCCTCCCCATTTTTATTCCCGGCCGCGTCCTGACTGAAGTTTCCCTGATCACACAACAGGCTCAAGAGATCGAAACGGGGGGCTTTTTAATCGGGCATCTGCACCACGACTCGGCCTCGGCGGATGTTTTCGCGGAGGTCACGGCTCAGGTGCCGGCTACGGGCACGGTCGGGGAACAGTCGAAGCTCAGGTTCACATCCGAATCCTGGACAGCCGTCCGGAGCGCCCTGCGGTTGCGCCGCAGGGAAGAAATGCTTCTGGGGTGGTGGCACAGTCATCCCGTAAAGCACTGGAACTGCAGGGAATGCCCGCCCGAGAAGCAAAAAGTGTGCCAGTTGACGCGAGGCTTTCTCAGTGAACAGGACCAGGCCCTGCATCGGGCTGTTTTTTCGCGGGCATGGTGTATTGCCATGGTTGTGAGCGATGTCGCCTACGGCGATCCAAGAATAGCTGTTTTTGGCTGGAACAAGGGGATGCTCGAAGCGCGAGGTTTTTACGTCCTGGATTCTGCGCCTCAGGGACTCAATGAATTTCCGGGAGCGGCAGACGCTATCTGTTGCGATGATCTGAAAGGATCCGGTGACACGGTTTCGGTACGGCCGGGCAGCCTGACTGCCGGCACCATGAATTTGCATCCACAGGAGGAATGACAAATGCCAAGACCCCCGAGAGAAACATCCGAATTCGCCGGTCTGTTCGATCAGCTGACTGCTTTTGGCGAAGGCAGCCCGACGACGGATCAAAAGGTCCAGATGCTTGAACTGATTCGCGGCCGCTCCGTCGACACGTCGCGCCATCTTGACCGCCAACTGGTCGACAGGATCTGCATGCTCCGGTCCAACCTTCAGGACGCCGTGACCGCGCAAAATGAATTGAAAGCCATACACCGGCGCCTGACCAGCCCGCCTTTTTACCCAGCGATATTCCTGGAAGTCAAAGAGGCCGGGCACGGCATGTCGGCAATGGTGATGTGTGGCAATTCAAGAAGGATTGTCGCCTGCTCGGACGAGCTGGATGTGCACTCTCTGCAGCCCGGCGACGAGGTCCTGCTCTCCAACGAAATGAATTTCATCGTGGACCGTTCGCCTTTCGGCATGCTTCGCTGCGGTCACACCGCAATCTACGATCGCCACACGCCGGATGGCCGGATCGTGCTGAAAGAGCGCGACGAGGAAATTGTTGTGGATGTCGGAGGTGCGCTGAAGGACCAGGGTCTGAAAAGCGGAGATCAGATCCGATGGGAGCGGAGCGCCTGCATGGCTCTGGAAAAGATCGACCGCATGACGGCCGACGCGCTTTTCCTGGAACGTACTCCGGATGAGACCTTTGAACACATTGGGGGCCTGGACCGGCAGATCGAGCAGATGCAGCGGCCCATCCGTATCCAGTTCTTCAATGCCGAGACCGCGGGCAAATACAGGCTCCCGCGCGCGCGTTCGGTGCTGCTCACCGGGCCTCCCGGCACGGGCAAAACCATGCTTGCGCGCGCCATGGCAAACTGGATGGCGGGACTGTCGAAGTCCGGCAGATCGCGCTTCGCGCACTTCAAGCCCCTGGAGTTCTGCAGCATGTGGTGGGGCGAGTCCGAGAGAATCCTGCGCGAAAATTTCCGGGCCCTGCGCGAGGCGGGCGACGCGGAACCCGAAACTCCCGTGGTGGCCTTCTACGATGAAATTGATTCGATCGGGACCGCGCGCGGGAACTCCCTGACGCGGGTTGACGACAAGGTGCTGACTGCATTCATGGCCGAACTGGACGGGCTGGAATCCCGGGGCAACATCCTGGTGATCGCCAGCACCAATCGCCGGGACGTTCTCGATCCCGGCCTGTTGCGTCCCGGCCGCCTGGGCGATGTCATCATCGAGGTTCCCAGACCCAATATGAAAGCTGCCTCCGAGATATTCGCGAAACATCTTCCCGAGGATGTTCCATACGCCGAGAACGGTTGCGGCGCGGGGGAAGCGAGACAGTTCATTATCGACTCGGCGGTCTCGCGGATCTATGCGCCCAACGGCGACAGCGAGCTTGCCCAGATAACTTTCCGTGACGGGAAACAGCGCAAAGTCAAAGCCGGCGACCTGATGAATGGCGCCAGCATTGCAAACATTTCCCGCGTGGCGCTCGAGCGGGCGTGCCTGCGCGACATAGAGGCGGGGTCTCCGGGATTGCGACTGGAAGACATCCTTCATGCGATTGCGGACGAATTTGAGGCCATGGCCAAAACGCTCACGCCGGCAAACTGCCGAAACCACCTGCAGGATCTGCCGCAGGATATTGACGCGGTCCGCGTCGAACCGGTCAGGAAAAAGGTCCCCCGGTCCCACCGATATATAAACGCCGCCTGATCTTTGTGGATCAATCGTGGATACAGGGAGGCAAAGAACACAGCCGTATGCCTGATGGGCAGAAAGAGGTGAAAAAGATGGATCCCTTACCCAAGCTTTGCGGAACGGATATTGAATTGGGAAATTTTGTCCTTGGCGTTGACAAATGGGGCGGCACCTGTGACATCGCATCGCGCATGCTTCTGAGGGAAATCCAGGGGATTTCCCCTTCAACCTTCGGGAGAACGGACGAGGATGGGTGCTGGAGCTCTCACTGCCGCAGTTCGGAGGAACAGAGCGGATCCGGCCATCTGTCCCAGGACTGGGGACGGAAATATCTGCAGGGCAACGGGGGTTGCGCTTATATCGATCTGAACCATCTGGAGCTCTGCACTCCCGAGGTCATCAGCGCCTTCGATCACGTCGCCTGCTGGAATGCAATGCTGCGAATCGCGCAGGGCGCGCTTCTGTCCGCAAACGCCAGGCTCGGCCGCAACGTCAGGATCCAGGCTCTGGTCAACAACAGTGACGGGCTCGGCCACTCCTATGGAAGCCACCTGAATTTCCTGATAACGAGGGAGACGTGGGAGAATATCTTCAACCGCAAGCTCCACTACATGCTGTATCTGGCTGCCTACCAGGTTTCGAGCATCATCTTCACCGGCCTTGGGAAAGCAGGCAGCGAGAATGGAATGCCGCATTCCGACTTTCAGATATCTCAGCGGGCCGATTTTTTTGAGCAGCTCACGGGCGTTCAGACAACCTTCAATCGCCCTTTGGTAAACGGACGGGATCAGGCTTTATGCGGATCCGCCCGCAAACGGGACTCCGGCGGAGACCGTTGCGGAACGGATGGCACGGCTTCATGTCATATTTTTCGACAACACCACGCTTATGACGGCAAACCTTCTCCGGGTGGGAGTGACTCAGATCATCCTGTGCATGCTCGAGCACGGCCGGATGAACCCGAACCTTCTTCTGGACGATCCCTTGGAAGCCGTTGTCTCATGGAGCCACGATCCCTCCCTTCGCGCAAAGGCACAAATGGCGTCCGGGCAGCGCCTGACGGCGGTGGAGCTCCAGTTCCTGTTTCTGGACGAAGCCAAGCGCTTCATGGATTCCACGGACTGTTCCCGGTGGGTCCCAAGAGCGGGAGAGATTTTGACGCTATGGGCGGATACGCTGGATAAGCTCCGCGCCCGGGATTTTCCCGCGCTGGCCCGGCGGCTGGATTGGGTGCTGAAGATGACGATTCTCAAGAGAGTCCTGGAGAGCCAGCCCCGTCTTAACTGGAGATCGCCTCAGATCAAGCACCTGGATCATATTTATTCCAGCCTGGATCCATCCGAGGGACTGTTCTGGGCCTATGCGCAAAACGGCTTTATGGAGAGGATCGTGGATGAATCGCGGATCGACTGGTTTGTTCACAATCCCCCCGAAGACACACGGGCCTGGACTAGAGCCATGATCCTCCGGCGCGTTTTGCCGGAATCCCTGGATTCGCTGGATTGGGATTCCATTCGAATTAAGACGCGCCGGAAGGGGAACTGGTCGCGCTACGCGGAGCTGGATATGTCGGATCCCACCGGCTTTACCAAGGAGGCGGTGGGCCACGTGTTCCGCGAGGAATCCGCACTGGAAGATATCCTGGAATGCCTGGCTTCGAATCCGGCTGACGATTCGGCGGGCGAACGCAGGGACGAGGACTGCTCGCTGCCTTCCGGGCAAATCATGTGAACGGGGCGAGCATTCGGGTATGCGCCGGACAAGGATTTTTTAACATTCATCGGACGGCTCCGGGGAGCCGCACTCAATTAAAACAATTTCAATTCAGGAGAGGATTATGGAACCGCGTGAGAGGAACAGGGAAGGGCGTAGAAGCGAACACGAATCGCCGGGGACGGCGTCTTCGAATCAAAGCCTTTCGGATCAGAGGCAGGCGGGTTCGGACCTGCTGGCGGCCGCGGATGAGGCTATCCGGCGTGCTTTGTCGGGAGATTCCGAGGCTTTTCTGTCTGCAAACAGGCAGGAGGGCGGGCAGTAAGCGTGCGCGAGCGTTTGATGGGCGTCGAGACCGAGTACGCGATCTCGGCCGTATCCCGGAAGGGGAAGAGCCTCAACCGGCATATCCTGGTCCAGACCCTCCTTCGGGTTGCCCGGGAACAGATGCCTCATATCCGGGATTTCGGCAATGGTATGTTCCTGCAAAACGGGTCCCGCTTCTATGTGGATTCCGGCCTGCACCCGGAGTTTGCCACTCCTGAATGTGCGAACCCCCTGGAGGCCGTAATCCACGTAGCAGCGGGAGAGGCCATTCTCCGCAAAATCATTGATGCCCTGGAAAACCGTTTCCCGGAGATCAGCGAAATTCAGCTTTTCCGCACGAATGTCGATTACGGCGGGACCGAGTCGAGCTGGGGCTGCCATGAATCGTATTTGACGTGGATGAATCCCTCGGCGATCTCCGCCGGGATAATCCCGCACCTGGTTTCGAGAGTCGTCTACACGGGAGCGGGCGGCTTCAATCCGCTTTCCGAAGGACTCGCCTTCAGCCTTTCACCGCGAGTGGCTCATCTGGAGAGGATTATGTCGGACGAATCCACGCGCGGCCGGGGCATCTTTCATTCCAAGAATGAGACACTGGCCCGCGAGGGTTGCAGCCGACTGCACATTTTGTGCGGCGAGAGCCTGTGCTCGCAGGTGTCAAGTCTTTTAAAAATCGGCGCCACCTCGCTGGTCGTCGCCATGATTGAAGCGGATGCCTGTCCGACGGAAGGAGTTCAGCTGAAATTTCCGTTGAGCGCCATGCGGGCTTTTTCGGCGGATCCTGAGTGCACCGCCGCTGCAGCGCTTAACAACGGCAAGTCTGCCACTGCCGTCGAAATCCAGCGCCACTACCTTCGCCAGGCGGAAACCAGCCTGGGCGGCAGCTTCATGCCGGATTGGGCGGAGAGCGTGTGCGCCGAATGGCGCCGCATCCTGGATCAACTGGAACGAGATCCCGGAGCTCTCGATACAACCCTGGACTGGGCAGTCAAGCATTCCATGTTCAGGGACCAGGCCCGGCGCCGCGGCATGGCCTGGGAATCGCTGCCGCACTGGAACCGCGTCATGAACTGGCTCAGGGGAGCGTTGACCGCCACTGAATTCCATGCAATGCCTGTCACGGCTGAACTGGTGTTGGGCCCCGACAGCCCGGTAAAGAACGAGGTGAAGATCATCTCGCCGTATCTTGCCGACATGGGGTTGAACTGGGGCGATTTTGCCCGCTTTGTGGATCTCAGGGGGGAACTGTTCGAGATCGACATGCGTTTTTCCCAACTGGGCAGTAAAGGCATTTTTGCGGCCTTGGACAGAGCGGGGGTTTTATCCCATCGCCGCATTACCAGCCGGGAAATACGGTCTGCCATGGCCCATCCTCCCTCTTTTGGGCGCGCAAGGCTGCGGGGCGAATTTGTGCGCCGGAATGCCGGTCAGGGCGGACGCATACATTGTGATTGGCGGGGGATCTGGGACGGTCGCAGCAAGCGTGTCCTGGACCTTTCCGATCCTTTTGCCGCCGAGGAGAAATGGCGCGATTTTACGAAAGAGGAGGCGGGATGGAGACGGGATCCCGGGTTGCTGGAGTTGCGGCGCCTCAGCCGGGTCCACAGGATACTGGAATCGGATCTTTTCCAGGCGGTGGACCCGGCAACTATCCCACCCGATGATGTCCCGTTCTGAAAATTGTGCCTGCAGCCCCGGCTTCTTTCGAAACAGCAACATCTCAGTATTCCGACAGCATGTCAATCTGTGGCCGGTTTCTTTTCCTTCCCGGCCAGCAAGGCTCTTGCCGAACGGCTGTCGACCACCAGATGGGTAATTAGATTGCGTTTGGCAAGGATCGCCCCAAGCACATCGCCCTTCGGACGGCCGCAGGTGCCGCATGGCCCCACCAGCAGTATCACCGACTTGCCCCGCTTGATGAATTCCGGCAAAGCGCTGGGCTCTATCAGCGTTACGGTGCGCATATCTGTGTCGACCTTGAGGGGACCTGCTTTTCCCAGCGGGCGCCACATCAAGTCTCCAATGCAACCGGCCTTTGTGAGTTGTTCGACTGTCTGCGGGGATGCCTTGCTCAACATGCTGTAGTAGCTGCTATGTCCCTGTTGCCAATGCCCTCCCGCCGAGGTGACGATGATGTCGATGTCCCTAACGGAATCGAAAGCCTCGCTCAGGTAGGAGATGGTGCGCAATTTCTCGATCTCCCCGGATTTGAGAATCATCGGCGCCGGCAGGCCAATAAACGATGCCTGCACCTGCAGATCCGTTTCTCCCGCAAAATAGTTAAAAAATCCGTTCGGATCGGTGGATGGGTCCGTGACCTGAAAACCGGCGACAATGGCGTGAAATATAATTGTTTGCGGAAGGTCCATTCTGGGCTCGCGCAGCATCTCTGAAAAAATCCTAGCAGTCTTTCTGAGTGCTTTCCCTCCCGCGAAACCGATATGTACCGCCTTATCTGCGGACCGGGTTTTGCTCAAGGCGCAAACATGATCGAGAAGCGCTTCGGCAACCCGGTAGGAAACATCATCTGATACCGCTGTGCGCACCACCTTCACGTGCTTCAGCCAGCTGTATTCTCTGGCGATCTGGCTTTCAAGCTCGGTTGCGAGCGGCGCTTTAAAGCTGAGCAGATTCCTCTGGGCGGCCAAAGAAAGGAGCCGGTGGGGCTGCTCGCGGCTGAGCGAGATGCCCAGCTTCTCCGTTAATATTTTTCCTGATTTCGGCTACGGGCATGCCGCGGCAGAAATACTTGCAGACCGCAGCAATAAGCTCGTCGTTTGTAAATGTTTCCGGATCTTCCGCAACCTGCCGGCGAATTTTCTCACGGTCGGTTGGTGTTTTGGACATGAGATTGGAACCTCCCCTATATGGACATTTCATTTAAATCGTGCAAGATGCGCGGAGTCTTGAACCGTAAGAATCAGTCGCCTCTTCGCGCGTTGCTTTGAGTCCAGCCTGCGCATAACGGCGCGACCGAGATATGCGATCGAGCCGGTTGATCTGCAAGCCGCATCTTCAGGTCCGAGGGCACTAAGACCTGCTGCCAGAATGCGATACCGTGAGCCTGAGGGGGCAACAGAATGAACCATCAAACTCCAAAGTGTGCAACCGCCAAAACACTTACTGTAAACAGCACGATAACTGAGCAAATTTGCTTTTCAGACAATGCCGCGGCGCTTGCCATTGCAAACAGACCATGCATGAATAGAGGGTAGCACGGAAGTCGGATCAGGTCAAACTGTGAGGGGCCCACATGGATAGCCGCGAGGCCGTTTCCCGGACCAGCAGATGGACACCATCGGCGGTGGTGTTTCCGCCTTATCACTCCGGTTGCTTTTCATATTTCGGCCTCATGGTAACAGAAAATGGATCCGCTATCCCACATTTCTATCTTCCGCCGATTTTTCCGCCTTGTGTTTTTGAAGCGAAACCGTGTCGAGGGGGCGCCGGCCTACACCTTCGGGGAGGTGTGGGGCAGGCTGCGGACGGCCAGAGAAAGGCAAAGACAATGAAAGAGAAGGCAAAAAAGGAAAGAGTAAGGCATATGTTCAGAAAGGCATTGACCCATCAGGACATAGTCACTGGAACCATGGAGAAATTGGAATATTTGCTGGTCAATGGTGGAATTTCCACAGAATTTATTCCCATCAAGCCACGCTTGCAGCGCTCACAGGTTTGCCGGTTCGATGTTTCGATGGACTCGGACGGGAACGCAACTCTAGGGATCGAGGAAAAGGATCCGTTCGTCGTGCCACCGGTCTTGGGATGGCTGGCTCTCTGTCTTGCCGCGGAGGAAGGCGAGGCAGGTCCGAACGACGAAAATGATCCCTATGTGCCCTATAAAAGCACCGGCAAAATAATTGCTTACATGCAGGCATCCCTGGAGAGGAAATATACCAAAGGGGCGCTTAGACAGGCAATCCATAGGTTGCGCGATATATTGGAATCGTGTGATTGCCGCGAAGTGCTGCAGACGAATCAACGAACGGGGGACTATCGAATCAGGCTGCGCCGCAAAAAAATTTGCGCGCTTGGATGCGGGCTCTCAACCCCCGGCGGCGGATTAGTGGGGTCGGGACAGCAGTCTGCTGCGGCCGGCGGATAGTGTGTCCGGGCTCATCGCTTTTGACAGCAACGGGATGAGGCAATGATCATGCACCCTGAAAAGGTGCCGACTGACGCGGACCATTAATGGAACACTCAGCACCAAAGATTGGATGAGGCGCCTACAACGGTATGTTCTGCGGCGGCGGCGCGGCGAGTGGGGAGGCGAGGTAGGTCCTCCTCCCCTCATCCTTCAGCCGTATGTTAAAAACTGTGACCGTGTGTAATCAATTTTTTCTGCATCGATGCAAATGAGATTGCTGCAGCGGCTTGCGGCAACACGACAGTGTGATTGCGTTGTTTTGCCGGGAAGGGCCTCCTTCCTGTGTTAGGTTCTGCGACGTATCCCGGAGAAGCGCCTGACCTCTCCGATTATGTCGGCTTCAGCGGAACGAGGTTCACTCACATGTTTTTTCTTGCATCTTTCTCTCTGGGTCGCATCCGGGGGATTCCGATCCGGGCCCACTGGTCGGCTCCGCTGGGTCCATTAATCCTGATCGTTGTCTTATGGCTGGAGCCGAGCGGCAGGACCTTTGCAGTGACTTTCCTGCAAAGGCTGCTGGAACTTTTCGTAATCGCCGCCATCCCTGCAGCCGTGCTGATGCACGAACTGGCTCATGCGCTGGTGGCAGGGATCTGGGGGATAAGGACGCAGGGGATTTACCTGCATATCTTTGGCGGGCTGGCGCTGGCGACGGATCCGGCGGCAAGGGCTCTGACGCACCCGAAAAAAATGGCCATCCTCTCAGCCGGCCCGGCCTCGAACTTCATCTGTTGCGCCATTGCCCTGGGCCTCGCCCATTTTTCGGACATCCGCATCCTCCGCAAATTGCTCGAACTGATCGCCGTGATCAACCTGATAATGGGGTCTTTCAATCTGCTTCCCATATGGCCTCTCGACGGGGGACAGATCCTTAATTTTTTTCTGAAATGGATTCGTCTCGGTTCCGCCTGGTCGGATTGGATCACCCTTTCAGTATCGTTAACGGTCGGCATCCCGCTGGCCTATTTTGCCTGGGATGCGGGCTGGTATTTTAACCTTATAGTTCTGTTGCTTCTCCTGGTCGCCGCCGTAGCGTTTCTTGCAGTCTACAGGAAGGAACTGGAAGAGGTGTCCTTCGAATCGGCCGCCGAAGACGGGCCGGCGCCTTTACCGGATGAGGCGGCACAGGGTTTGGATCCCATGATGAATCCCACGAATCTGCCTGTGAATAGCTGTCATTGACGGTGACCGAACTAATTTCCCTGGGGCGAACCTCATGGACTGGCGTGTTTTGTATTTGCACGGCGCCGTAATTGGGCGGTTGCCTGCATCAAGCAGGCAATTTGGGTTCAGAATGGCGGGCACCGGAGAACAGCCGTGCATTTCATAATGGTGTAATCCCATTGGCCGGGATGGTAACGGGAATGTCGGAACGTATGTTTGGTTTTGAGACTGAGTACGGTATTACGGGGATGCAGGGAGACGAGTCCATGGACCGGGGACTGCTCGTCGATCGCCTGATGCAGCTTGCGAGGAAACACCTCCCTCATCTGCCGGACGCCCGTACCAGCGGCATGTTCCTGACGAATGGGTCCCGGCTGTATATCGACCAGGGATGCCATCCGGAGCTTTGCACGCCGGAGTGTACAAATCCCTGGGATGCCGTCCGGTACATCAAAGCCGGCGAACGGATCATGGACGGGATCGTCAGCCGGATGAGTTCGGAGACCGGCGCCGAGATTTTCTGTTTCCTCTGCAATGTGGACTATTTAAGACAGGTTACATGGGGCTGTCATGAGTCGTTCCTGAATTGCTGTGATCCTCTGGCGCTGCCCCGGCAGATTATCCCGCACCTGGTTTCCCGGACTATCTACACGGGGGCCGGCGGATTCGATCCGTTCTCGGCGGGAATTCAATTCACCCTTTCGCCTCGCAGTGCCTATATTGACCAGGTGATATCGTCGGGCTCCACAAGCAGCCGTCCGCTATTCCATACGAAAGACGAGTCCTTAAGCTCGAGCGGGTATCACCGTCTGCACATTATCTGCGGCGAGAGCCTCTGCTCGGAATGGGCGGAATGGTTGAAGGTCGGCACGACAGCTCTGGTAGTGGCAATGATTGAAGCCGGCCTGAAACCCGGTTCCGGCTTTGAGCTCAGGGCTCCCCTCGCTGCGCTTCGAACGATTGCATCGGACACGCGCTGCCAATCCAAGGTGCGGCTCGCGGATGGGTCCGCAGCCAACGCTCTGCAAATCCAGCATCACTACCTGTCTCTGGCGGAATCTCATCTTGGAGACCCGTTCATGCCCTCCTGGGCGGGACAGGTGTGTGCGCGCTGGAAACAAACTCTCGACCTGCTCGGCGAGTGCCCGGAACGGGCACGCAAAATGCTCGACTGGCCCATAAAAGAAGCGCTCTATGCCCATCATGCCAGAAACCGGGGAATGGAGTGGGAAACGCTGGGCCGGTGGAACCACGTGGTTGGCCGACTCAAAGCAGCCCTGGACCGCACCCGGCGCCGTTGGCCGTCCCGCCTGGATTCCATCATCGGCCCCAACAGCCCCATCCTCGAGGAAGTCGCACAGCTGACCCCCTATGTCCGGGAGAGCGGCCTGAGGTGGGACGAACTGGAAATGTTTTTGCAGCTGCGGCGGGAGTTGCTGGAGATCGACACCCGATTCGGGCAACTGGGAGAGAAAGGTGTGTTTCACACCCTGGACGCCGCGGGCCTTCTGCAGCACCACATGGACGGGGTCGACAATATCGAGCACGCGGTTGCCAATCCTCCGGCTGCAGGCCGTGCCAGGGTCCGGGGCGAGTTCGTGCGCAGGGTTGCCGGCATCAGGAACAGATATCATTGCGACTGGTCGACTGCTTTTGACATGGAGAAAAGACTTTGTCTCGATCTCTCCAATCCATTTGCCACTGAAGAACAATGGGTGCCGATTCGTGAACGAGAAAAGACGGAGGCAGGCGCCAGTGAGACAGTTCCCCTGGATCCAACACCGGTCCTGAGGGATTTATTCACACCGTGATGCGGGATAAGCAAGATCACGGTTCTGGAGACCCTTCGGATGAAATCCGGATGCATCAGTCCGAGACGGGCCTTTTAATGCTGATGAACACCGAAAAATCCGACATATATTGACTCCAAACTTTTAAGGATTTTTCAGTGTTCCTCAGCGAGTGTCGGCGTAAGTCGGCATTATTGATGCGCCATATCTACCATTGGATGGAGGTTTCAATGACCCGCGAAAGGGCTTTAATCCATTCCAGATCCCATGCCTCTTTGTACGTGACGCCCTATGTCCGTGGACGCCTTGTTTTCGCGGCAATGGCAGCCAGAGCATTGCAGGAGAAGAAGTTTGACAAAGTGCTGATTGATCTGCCCTGCTTCATGAACCAGCCGGGATGGCTGGACCCACGGCTCAATTCTTTCCCGCTCCCCAGCTCGGTGCTGGTAAAAGGAGACAGCGAGGTTTGCTCCCTCTACCCGCTCGTGCCGACCGATGCCGCCTGCGCGGCTGCCTGGTTGGCAAGAAGCAGGTCCATTGATTTTGAATGTGTCGGCCCCCTCATTGCGGGCAATCCTTGCGGATTCCCTTCGGTACCGATGCCGCCGCTTGAAAACGAACAACTGGTCTCTCGCAAAAACCTCATCTCCTGTTACGATTCCGCATGGCAGGAGTTGGATGCGCGATGGCAAAACTCTCCGGATGCTGAAATGAAGGATCTCGTTGCCCATGGGGAATCGGTGGGAAGCAGGATCTCCGAAAGACTGGTTGCCGGCCGGGCGATGCTGTTCGTGTGCGAGTATCGCCTCTGGTGGGCCGTGCGCAAGGCGCTGGAACTGCCGCTCCTCCGGCAGGCTAAGGCTGCCGGAGAGCAACCTCTCCGCTGCGCGGTATTTTTGGAGGATCCCTATCTCTTGTGGGCGTCCGGGCTGTTCGATGACTACCTTGCAGTGAACCGGAAGTTTCATGAAAGCCTCGAGTCGGGCAATGCAGCAGCTTTCGACAAGTTCTCGGTACTGTCCGGGCTGCTGGCCGGGCATTCGAGGTGGGAAAGCGCTGCAAACAGGCAACCTGCTTCAGCGGATCCCCTGACCTCATTCATCCGGCGTTATACGGACACAGCCGGATTGAGAACAGCGGAGACGAATGAGCTGGGTCGTCTGCTTTATGAATACCCGGTTCCAACAGTGGCCGACGCGGCGAAGAATCCTCCTGAATTTTTTAGGATCGCCGGTGAGGGCATTTTCCCGTGCGATCAATCGTTTGATTTGGTCGACGTATTCCATGCCCGGCCCTTCGGGGAGCCCGCCGGTTCTGAAATGGCTGCCCCAGTCGGCGAAGAGTTTGGCCGGGATTGCTGGTTGAGCTTTAGCCACCCGGTCCTGACCCGACAGGAGGCAAAGAAGCTTGGCCCCAAAACGAGCGATGCCAGATGGGCTGTGGCGGCTGACTATGCCCTGCATACTCAAGCCTGTTCGCTTGTGCGAGAGGCCGCCATGCGGGCAGAAGATGCGGACCTGGGGGGAGAAGAACTCGGATGGCACACTCCGGTGATGTTTGTGTTCCAAAGCGATAATGAGGAACCGTGGAAAGTGACCCTGGTCCACGACAGCAATCCAATCTTGAAAGAGATGGAGCTGCGAGACCCGGGGCGCATCCCGCCCAGGGCAAAAGGTGCGCCGGATAGCGTTTATTCCTTGTATGCAAGAACGCGGGCGCTCGAGCACTTGTTTGAAGGGCACATCGAGAGAGAGTGGATCGCCTCCCTGACGCTTCTCTTCTCGGGGAGAGGCATGGGAATTGAACGGTATGCAGCGATCACGGGACTGCAGATGGAACACCAAAGCCGGATGGGGCCCGGAAGCGATCCCGATCTGAAGAGCTTCAAGTCGTTGGACCGAAGTCTTGCATGGGCGCTTAAATACGCGATAAAAAATGTCCTCGCCGTCAGCGGCCCCTGTTGGGAGCCGTCGCCGGCTGTTCAGGAGTTCGCCGCCCGGAGATCAAAACGGATTCTGGCCCTGCCGCTTGAAGTTCTGCCTGAAGGCATGGCAGAAAGGCTCAGCCGGCTTCATTTCATATCCAATGCACTGAAGACTCACCCCGAATGCGAGAGAATCATCGCCCGGTTCATTGGATGAAATTCAGGCGGGAGATCCCTGATTCTATTGGCAAACCCACGGCTCTGCCGGGGGATTCATAGAGCTTGACAGCTCCGTATTTTGAAACGCTGAAATACGCTGACAAACGCGCTGACAAACGCCGATTTGTTCGGCGAGGGTCGGCTTTTGCCCGCGTAAGTCAGCGTTCAAGACCAGCGTAACTCCTCCAACCGCTTTGAGGGGTTCCAATCTTTCACGCCTCCGGCTTTGCCGGTGGTGCCTGACTCCGGGAATCAGCTTCTATAATGAATTCACCGCACTTTCCATTTCAATGCTCAAACCACGACAGGATCCTTTGAGTCAGGGACGGTATGGGGGGCGGCCTGTATTGGAAATCCTGCACGGAAGCCTGCTGCGCCTCCAGCAGAGCCAGGCCGACCACGCAGGCATAAATGGGATGCGCCAATTCCTTCTCCAGCCCGGTGAATCCCCTGGGAATCCCTTGACGGACCGGCATGTCGAGAACGCTTTCCGCCAGTTCCAGGATGCCCCTCAACATGCTTCCGCCGCCTGTGATGACGGCTCCCGCGGTCAGCTTGTGCCGCACCCCGGAGCGGAGAATGTCCTCGCGGATCAGTTCCAGAAGTTCCGCGCCGCGGTCCCCCAGATTTTCACATAGGACCCTGCGCGGGATGTTGCAGGCTCCGCGCATCCCCAGGCCCTGGATTTCCACAAGCTCGTCGGGATCAACCTGATCCGGCAGGACGCTGCCGAAATCGACCTTGATGCGTTCCGCTTCTTCACGGGATATTTTAATTCCCTCGATGAGGTCACGGGTAAAATTCGCTCCTCCCGCCGCGATGACCGATGAAAAGCATATCGAGTTCTCCAGAAATACCGCGATATCGGTTGTTCCGCCGCCGATGTCGATGACCACTGCGCCGAGCTCCTTTTCCTCGGGGGTAAGAACTGCTTCGCCGCTGGCCAGGGACTGCAGGATCAGCCTCTTCACCTCGATCTCAGCCTGGTTGGCTGCATTGATAAGGCTCTGGCTCAATGCTCCGTCGCAGGAAACCACGTGAAGATCGGCATCCAGCTGCGATCCGCTTAAACCCACCGGATTTTTGATGCCGCCGCGGCTGTTGACGTAAAATTCGCGCGCGAGCAGGTGGATGATCTCGCGATCAGGGGAAAGGGGAACCGATTGCGCAGCCCGCACGGCATTGTGCACATCGCCTGCCGTCACCTGGCAGTGGCTGCCCCGGACCTCGACGCTGCCCCGGAAATTGTGGCTCTGAATGTGTTTGCCGGAAATCCCGGCGACAACCCGATTTGCGGATATATTCGACCTGGATTCCGCTTCATTCGCGGCCTGGCGAATGGAGGCCGCCACCTCCTCCGCGTTCATAACAATGCCCTTGGCCAGGCCGCAGGAACCGGCGAAGCCGCTGGCGAGCACTTCCAGCCCGCCGTCAGGACGCAAACGGGCAATGATCAGGCACGTTTTGCAGGTGCCTGCATCCAATGCGCAGATAATCCGCTCTCTCTTTTTCATGATCGACTCTGTAAGCAGTCAGGCCAACAAAATGACACCATTTTTAGATCTGTTCCTTTGCGCCCGGCGGCTGTTCCTCGTTATCAGCGACTGTTTTCCGCTGCGAAGAGATGTTCAGCAAAATGCCCGTTGCCATCAGGCTGATCACGAGCGAACTGCCTCCCTGGCTGATGAAGGGCAGCGTAAGCCCCTTGTTCGGCACGATGGCCAGGGCTGTGGACATGTTGACAAAAGCCTGCAGCGCCAGCATCAGGGTGATGCCCAGTCCCAGGTAGAAGCCGCCGCGGTCGGGGGCTTTTATCGAGATTTTGGCGCCCAAAATCAGATAGCCCAGGTAGGCCGCAAGAACCAAAACCGCGCCGACCAACCCAAGTTCTTCGCCGATCAGGGCAAAGATGGAATCGCCGATGACCTCGGGGAGAAAAAAGAATTTCTGCCGGCTTTGTCCGAACCCAACTCCCAGGAAGCCGCCGCGCCCCAGGGCGATCGCTGTCTGCCGTGTGTGATAATCGGCGTTGAGAGGGTCGCGCAAGGCAGCCAGCCAGGCAAGGATGCGGGCGCGACGGAAAGGAACTTTCCAGGTGAAAAAGTAAAACAGCGGCAGCAGTGGAAGCGCGGCGATCGCGATGTATTTCCAATCCAGGCCGGCAATGAAAAACAGCAGCGTGACGATGAAGAGAATGCAAAGGACCTGGCCGAGGTCCGGCTCCATAGCGATCAGTCCGGTGAACAGTCCCACGAACAAAACGCAGGGGAACAGCCGCAAGCCGGGATGCTCGATCTCCTGCTGGTGCTTTTGCAGAAAATACGCAACGTAGAAAAGAATCACCAGCTTGGCCAATTCCGATGGCTGGAAGGAAACAAGCTCAATTCTCAATGCCCGATGAGCGCCTTTGATGGGGGCATGATGGAAAACAAGCAGCAAAGCCGTCAGGCTGAGCGCCGCCCAATAGAGGATAGTTCTTAGCCTGAGCCACTTGTGGTAGTCGACGAACATCAGCACGATCATGAGAAGGTAGCCGGCAACGGCGTGGAGAGACTGTCGAATAAAATAATAGGATGGACTCCCTGCTCTTTCAGCGGCGACGACCATAGAGGCGCTGTAGACCATTAGCAGCCCGAACAGCGTCAGGATGCTGATTCCCATAAACAGAAACCGATCATTGCCTGCTTTGGATACCATGGCTTTTCATCCAGGCTGAGGAATGCCTATTCCGGCGGTCTCGAATTCCGAGCGGGAAGCGCCGAACTGCTATTCAGTGAAAGAAGACTCCTATCCGGCGGTATACGAAGATTGAGCAGAGTCTCCTGGGCGATTTTTTGAAACACAGGAGCCGCTACTTCGCCGCCATAGATAGCCCCTTTGGGCTCGTCAATTTGCACAAGAATGGTCACGTGGGGCCGCGGCAAGGGCGCAAAGCCGATAAAGGAGGCCATATACCTGCTTTTCGAAAAGCGTCCGCGCTCCGCTTTCTGTGCGGTCCCGGTTTTGCCCGCTGCACGGTATCCTTCCAGCGCCGCACGCTTTCCCGTCCCGCGCAAAACCACACCCTCGAAGGCATTCCCTATCACGGCCGCGGTCTCAGGGCGCATCATTCGGATCCGTTCCGGTGCCTTCATCCGGACAGATGCCCCCCGGCCGTCGATGACGCGGTCCACAACCGAAGGGCACACTCTGTAGCCGCCGTTGGCGATAGCGTTGATCGCAACGAGTATCTGCATTGAAGTGACGGCGATTTCCTGGCCGAATGAAATCGAAGCAATCGAGAGCGCCGACCATTTCTCCGGTTCCCTCAGCCTGCCGACGGCTTCCGCCGGCAGGTCGATCCCTGTTCTGGAACCGAATCCGAAGCTGCGGAGGGATTCATAGAGCCGCTCTTCTCCCAGGCGCATGCCCAGCACTATGGCGCCGATGTTGGAGGAGTGCTCGAGAACCTGCAGGAAGGTCAGCAGGGCATAGGGAGTGTGATCGTGAAAGACATGCCCGCCTATTGTTATGGACCCCATCCTGCAGTCAATGAGTTCGCCCGGCCTGGTTAATCCTGCATCCAGGGCTGCTGCAGCCACGACCACTTTCAGTGTCGATCCCGGTTCAAACTGGTCCTGGACGGCCCGGTTCCGCCACAGCTTCATGTTGTACTCCCCATAGGTGTTGCAGTTGAAATCGGGATAATTGGCAAGCGCCAGGATCCTCCCCGTTTCGGACTCCATCACAATGGCGACACCGGCTGCCGCACGGGACCGTTCCACTCCCAGGGACAGTTCTCTTTGGGCTATGTGCTGGATGGAACCGTCAATGCTCAGGACCAGCGAACTCCCGGGGATCGGGGCGATCGACTCGCTTTCACGGAAGCATCGGCCGAGGGCATCGACTTCGCAAAGGACCTTGCCGTTTCTTCCATTGAGCTGATTTTCGTACTGCATCTCCAGCCCTGCCGCCCCATTGCCGGCTAGGTTTACGAAACCCAGGGTGTGGCTGGCCAGATCTCTGTTGGGGTATACCCGCAGATTTTCGGCCTCCAGATGGACGCCCCTGAGTCCAAGAGATTTGACGCGTGCCGCCACTCCCGGGTCAATCCTTCGCTTGACTCTTAAATACTTTTGGCGAAGAGGGTCGCCCATCCTGTTCCGCAGCACCGTGGGATCCATTTCCAGAAGCGACGCAAGTTTTTCTGAAACGGCAGGAATATCCTGAATTGCTCCCGGCTCCACTGCGACGGTATCGACCATGACATTGGTGGCCAGCTCAGACATGCGGCAGTCATAGATGGCGCCTCGCGGCGCGTATACCGGTTTGGCCAAAAAATATGCGCCGGCCGGCCGTTTGGCATATCTCTCGTGCTGAAAAACCTGGAATTGAACAAGTCTCGCGATGACCAGAAGGCTCCAGAAGACGAAGAATGCCATCACGGCAACAAACCTGCCGGGAACAAAGAATCCGGTGCGTTCGAACATATTTAATTGAATGCAGACGGTTTCCCTGGCTCGAAAGGACGTAAGAGCCTTCCGGACCCGGGAGTTTCGGATTTGCTTGTATCCCAATTCATGGATGGAGGTGCCGGGATGATCTGGTTCGGCTGGAGGATGATCATTCCGAGGCTTCTTCGGGCGATAGCCTCCAGCCACTTGGGATCCTCAAGCGTCCGTTGCTGCAGCATAAGTTGCTGGCCTGTCTGTGACAGTTCCCGCTCCTGCGCGCTCAGCTCCTGGCTCCAGTACCCGACCTGGATATTATGACTATGCACCCACACGTGGAAAGCAAGAGCGCCTGCTATGACAAACAGGGGCCAGATGATTTTCAGGCATTCCAGCACGCTTCTCGGATCGCCTGATGTCCTGAGACCATAATTCCTGGCTTCGATTCCGGCGGCCAAATCCAACATGGCTTTCTCCTTCGGTTTTCGGCTTTACTCAAACAGACGATAGATGCCCGCAGAACGGGCGGCACAAATTCCTGGCTGCCGGTGCCAAATTGCAGGTTCCAGATTGCGGGAGTCGATCCGGAGGCCATGGATCGCGCCCTGCAACCTGCAACCTGAAACTTGCACCCGCCGCTGTAACGTGAAAACCGTGACGTCAGCGAAGGATGAGAAAAGAGTGGCTTCTACTCGTCTGAAAAGACTCCGGACCGGATGGTTTTGTAGTACACCTCATCAAAATCCTCGCCGCTGCCGGTGTACTCCTCGAACCGTCTGGTATCCCAAATCTCCAGATAGGCGCCTCGGCCGATAATGCTCACATCTTTGGTGATGCCCGCGATCTTCATCTGGAGAGGCGTGAGCGAAACCCTTCCCTGCCTGTCGAGTATGGAATCACTCAGATTGCTCTGCATCAGGCGCTGGAACTTGTTGAATTCTCTGCTGACCGGTTTGCTGTTGAGCGAATCCTCGAATTTTTCCCATTCGTCCCTGGGGTAGGCCCAAAGACAGCCGTCCGGCGCTCGACAGATTACAAGGGTTTCTTCCGCTGCAGGCGACAACAGCTTCCGGAACTTCGACGGGATGTTGATGCGCCCCTTTTCGTCAATGGAGAAGTCGTACCTGCCTCGGAATCTTGCCATGATTGCTCATCCGTATGATTACCCACAATCACCCACGTTGCCCCACATTAATATATGAGGCCGTTTCATGTCAACTGTTTTAATGAGTCCTTTTCCGGCCCCGGAAAGCGGCGGCCGGATTGCGGGCTGTCTGGGGGAAGGTTTGAGGCCCTGAGTCTTTGAGGCCGTTTTTCACCGCGGCGCCCGGGAGTTCCGGAAAACGCTCGAAGCCCGATGCAATGGAGGCGCAACGTTTCGTCTTTGCCCGGAAGGGGAATTTCTATATATTGGAGCACCCAGGCAGAATTCCTTTTCATGGCCGCGGCTGCAGCGATCGGCGATCCCGCCGCTGGTGATATCGGATGAAGAATAGGAAATTTGTTTTTCATTTGGCGCTGCTCTCGGGGATTTTTGTCCTCGATGCTCCGAAAACCGGCGTCGCGGTCCGGGAACCGGCGAATCCGGCAATTCAAGCGGCAGATGCTCATTCCGCAATCATGCTGATCCTGGGAAGCAGCGACCCGAAAACGCGCGCAACACGCGTTGCGCTTGCCTGTGACATGATCCGGATCAAGGGCAAAAATATCCGCTTCGATAAAATTATCTTTTCCGGTGGATGCGGCGCCCATGGCACGGATGCAAAGAACTGCGAAGCTTCCGACATGCAACGGCAAATGGGGGACGCCTGCGGTTCTGACATTTTCGGGATTCGTTTATTCAGGGAGGAAAATTCCGGCTCAACGGTGCAGAATTACTGTTACAGCCGGGATCTCCAGCAGGGTGGGGAAGCGCTGATCCGGAAAGAGGATACGCTGTATGTCGTTTCAAGCCATTACCACGCTTTGAGTGTGGCGGCATGCTTCCGGAATGAGAGTGTGGATGCCCGCTATTACTATACGTGCGGGGGCGATCTGTTCGATGGCATCCCCCCTTCCCTGGAAACGGTTGTTTCTTCCAACGCGGCATGTTACCGGGATTATACCGGCATAGCCCAAAATTGCGACGCGATGGACTGGTGCGGCCAACAAAAACATAAGCCCTAAAAATACCTGTGAATCCAGCCCTGAAGCAACCGGGCAACTGTAAGAAAAACCGACATTCCGAATTTTATCGTTCGCCAGGCACCGTAATAGTTACTAATTCTTACGTTTACCTCCATAGTAAGGCATCCCTTTTCGCCCAGACTGTCGGAAGAATTTACAGTTAACGAACGCAGGCGTAGCCGGACTGTCCAGGAATGATGGCCTGTGATTTTCCTAAACCATTTATTCACAATTATTTCACGTTCACTTGGGCCGGGTTTTGCATATAATTCGGGGTTGTGGCCAACCGATTGCTTTAAATAGAGAGATGATATTGGCATGTCTTTGTGGCTGATGGGCGCGGAGTCTGTCTGCGGGTTGCATATTTAGGAGGTTGATATGCCAAATAAAGAGCATGTTGAGACGCTGATGGCGGCAATTGCGTCGATGAGCATGGCGCCATGGAATCACTGGAGAATAGAGAATCCCAGTATCCGTCCGGATCTCCTGGGAGTGGAGCTGGCGGATACAAATCTGAGTTACGCGTACCTGAGCTACGCGGACCTCAGTCACGCCGACCTCAGCCGGACCAATCTCCACCACGCAACTCTGCGCTATGCGGATCTCAGCTCCGCAAGGCTTCAAGGGGCGGACCTCAGCGAGGCAGACCTGAGCTACGCCGTTTTTCACCGCACCGATCTGAAAGGCGCGATCCTGCGCAATGCAAAATTGCACGGAGCGAACCTGATCGGCGCCGATCTGACGGACGCCGATTTGAGCGGCGCGGACCTGGCCGAGGCTTTGCTCGATACCAATGTCTCCGGGAAACGGAGAAAACGTTTTAGCGAGGGCGTCAGTTATCTTGAGAAGCTGGCAATGGGCCTGTTTTCCCGCTCGAAGGAGAAGGATCTCCATCCGCCGGATCGGGACGCCAAGCAGCATCCTTCCGATAAGCGCCTTCAATAGCGGATCGGTGGTCGAGCTTTTCGCCCGATATATTTTTATATTTACGCGTCATCCCGGCAACCCCGCACATTCCCGATTTTTTATCCTTCCCGCGTTATTGCGCCAATTGTTGTCCCGCCCTTAATCATAGGAATATTGATAATCGGGCATTCCCACAGGCGGGTAGCCGGTCACGGCCGTTCCTGTTTGCATTTTCCTTGTGCTATAGTGGCGCCAGGCCGGCTCAATCTCCACCGGGATTGTTCCGGCGAACCGTCCTGAAACAGCCGAAGAGGGGGAACTATGAAATATCGGATCCTGCCGCCGCCCGGCGTCACCTCAATGTTCTCGCGTTTTTGCCCGGCAGTCTCGGCTCGAAGGGCGAGTTCGGCTGGTCCGGCGCCGCCAGCGCGCACTTCATCGTCGATCCTGAAAAAAGCATCGTCGGGATTTTCCTCACCCAGAAGTTTCCCGACGATCGAATTTTCTATAATGAGTTCATTACGATGCTGTATCAGGCGCTTGTAGAATAGTTTTCGGTACTCCCGGCACCTTCATCGGGAGCGCGGTATCCGGACCGGCAGGGCAGAGGCGCGGGGCAGCAGTGGTTCGATCATTGGGGAAGGCGCTCCGCGATGGATTGCTTCCAAACCGCTTCGGAGTGGAGCGTTGGACGACAGCTTTCTCCCGGACGATTGCAGGGAGGCCGTATGCGGACTTTGAGAGAAAGGAATGACAGCCATGAATGACACCTACAGAAAGCAGAAAAGCACGACCAGAAGAGAATTCGTCAAAAACGTTGCCTGTGGCGCGGCGGGCCTGGCAGCCGTAAGCGGGCTGAAAGTGCCGTCGGCCCATGCCGTTGAAATCGCGCCCGGAATCATCGGGCCGAAAAACGCGAAATTTGCAAAATATGTCAAACCCATCAACTTCGGGGACCCCGGATCGGGATCCCTCAGGCCGTGGGCCAGAATGGACAGCACGTTCCTCGAAGGGGAAAACCTGACGGTCGATATGGGGACAGTCGTTTATGCCGGAAAGATCGGCAAGGAACCTTATGGAGCGCACGTGCACGACTACGACCAGGTTATCTACCTGCTCGGCGGAAACTGCTATAGCATGGGCGATTTGAACGCGGAGGTGGAGCTGTGTCTGGGTGACGACAGAGAGGTGCAGCAGATTAATTCCACGACCGCCCTGTATATACCTCGTGGAATGCCCCATTTCCCTCTGACCGTGAGGAAGATGACCAAACGGTTCTATTACATCGAAATCTCGCTGGCCCGCGAATATAAGGAAACTACGGCACCGGGAAGTCAGGCCCCGGGCAGGATTGCAGGCATGGTGTCCAAATATAGAAGCAATATGGTACGCCCGGCCTTCATACGGAAAACGCCCGGGAATATGAATCCGGAAAGCAAAGATGACAGCGGCGGAGCGCTGGCTGGAATCAACAATAAGCTGTTCCCGACGGTGATCATGTGTGAAAGCCTCATCAGTGCGCCCTACAGATTTCCCAACCCCGACTACCACGCGCACTCGCAGCCGGAATTCATCCTCTTCCACGGAGGCGATACCGGCGATCCCACCAAACTGGGCGGAGAGGTGGAGCTGTATTTGGGTAAAAAAGGGGAAGTAGAAAGATACCTTGTCACGGTCCCCGTGGTCTGGATCGTTCCTGCGGCACTCCCGCATTGCCCGCTGGTCGTCACAAAGATTGACCGGCCTTTCATATTTACCGACATTCGCCCGTATGGAACCGGCGACGCTCCCATGAAGGAGGGATAGAAGAACCCTGTTCCAGTAAATGAAGGACAGCGCAAAGGGCGGAGCCGGGATCCTGCCGCCCGGGCTGCGACGATGACACCCTTTGTCGATCGAATACGTTGGGAGATCCCCGGCTCTGCCGGGGAGGCAGTACGAGTTTGACAATTCCTGGATTTTTTTGTTCCCAGGTCCGGACAATAACCAGGAGGACAAACACTGGAATATCGAATGTCGAATTTCGAATATCGAGCCGCAGAAGTCAGCGCCACGCTTCGGGATTCACCATCCGTTATTCGACATTCTGCGGTTCCAAAACATCTATAGCGAGTGGAACCTCTTTCATCTTTTATCGGATGCAATCAGGCCCTTTTGAGGGGCCAGCCACCGCAAGGCCTTCGGCGCTGCCGGAGGATATTTTCGGAAGACAGCGGGCCTGGGGTGCCCATTGGGCCCTGGACAGGCCCGCCGACTTTCGGCAGTCTACTGTTTCTGCAAAAGAGCCAGCAGCAGGATAAGGGCTATCGCGGCCAGCACCGCCAGGGCGATCTTCCACGGGCTCTTGGGATACTGCCCGGCAATAGCCCCGGTGTAACCGTTGGCGATGACCTGGAAGGTGCGCCGCCCGTAAGTATACGAGAGCAGCCAGATGGGTGTGAGGATGTGCTTAAAGGTCCGGTCCGAGTAGTTCGGGCCTATGTTGAGGTTGCGATAAGTGTCGCCCGGCACCTGGCGGCCGCAAAGCTCCGTCAGCTTCTGATCCATAGCCTCACGGGCTCTCCGGGCAGCTTCCGCCAGGGCGACCTGGTAATGTTCGACAACGTGTCCCGAGAGGTAGGCGGTATCGTACGGTACCAGTTCCGAGGTCGGAAACGGCTCGACCCGGCGCAGCAGGTCCATATTCACGCCCTTGGTTCCGGGCACGGGCTCATCGTCGAAGAAATGATCGATTTCGCCGGCGGCGGGCTCCCACCGGACCTTCCTGACCTGGCGCACCTGAGCCCGTCCCTGGTTGTCGCGATATTCCTCCTTGACATAGTAGTAGTGGCCGGCTTCGGCGGTCCAACGGCAGTGGACCTGCGCGTCGAAGGTCCAGTACGGCACATAAATGCCTTTCAGCTGGTCCACGAGCGCCTTGGACTTCAGTGCGCCCGGGGCGAACCACTTGCTGCCGTACCATCGATGGATGCTGTCGCGCACCTGGCTTTGGGAGATTTTGAAGGGCAGCAGGCTTTGCGGCTGGATAGGCGACTTGATTTCCCGGTAGTCGACCAGCGCCGGCGAACCGCAAAACTCGCAATTCTGCCCGACGCGCGCCGCATCGTAGACCATCACCGCCTTGCAGCTCTGGCACTGAACACTCCGGCCCTCGGCCTTCCAGCCGCCTTCTTCCTTGGGGAGCTGCCGGAGCGCCTCTTCCAGATCCAGCTCCCTCACTTTTCCCTTGTCTGCCTCGAGCTTGTAGGGCGACTGGGTGCCGCAAAAGGGGCACACCAGCATTTGCCTGGCCGGGTTCCATTCGGCCTGTGCGCCGCAAGCCGGGCAGGCATGCTTTTCAATGGCGGAAATTTCGGCCACCAACGCCTCCGCAAACGCTGAGCCGGGAGCGTCAAGGACGCCCGGGCTCCGGGGAGTAGGGAATCATTACTGCGCCAGGTACGCGTCGAGCGCTGCCCGGGTGACACGATAGCTGGCGCCGATCTTTTTTGCCTTCAGTTCGCCGGACGTTATGACTGCCATCACATCCGATTCCGGGACGCCGAGCACCTTCGCCACGTCGGCGGGCGCAAGCAGGTCCACCGTTGGAGCTGCGGCAGCCGCAGGAGCCGGTCCGGTTTTCATGGCGGCATCCGCCTGAGGCTTCATCAGACCCTGCTGCATCATCTGCTGCGCCATGCCGAAGCCAACGGCCAGCTCGGCGGCTGTGCCGCCGGCGCCGGCGCCGCCGCTCTCCATTCCCCGGGCCATCTGATATTTCACGAAGTCGTTCAGGTTCCCTACGGCAGCCATGCCGGAGCGCTTGTCGATGGATTCCTCGACCTCCTGCGGTACCGATACGTTCTCGACGATGAAACTCGTGATCTCGAGGCCGTACTTCGTGCCCACAACGGGATTGATCACGGGCAGTAGCGCCTCGCCGAGCTCGGAATATCGCGTGGCCACATCGAACACGGGCACGTGCGATTCGGCCAGCGCCTCGCTGAACAAGCTCACCATGCGCGAGCGCATGGTGTCGGCAAACTCGTCGATGCGGAAGTTCTGGTCCGAGCCGGCGACCTCCTTGAGGAAAAGCTTCGGATCGATGATTTTGAAATCAAAGGTGCCGTAGGCGCGCAGGCGGACGATGCCCAGGTCCTCGTCGCGGGCCATGATGGGATTCGCCGTCCCCCACTTGTTCCCCGTGAAGAGCCGGGTGTTGATGTAGTAGACATCGGCTTTGAAGGGCGAGTTGAAGCCGTATTTCCAGGATTTCAGCTTGGTCAGCACCGGGATGTTGTCGGTTACGAGCGTGTGCTTGCCCGGCCCGAAGGTGTCGCCGAACTGGCCCAGGTACAGGAACTGCACCACCTGCGATTCGCGAACAATCAGCTGTGCGCCGTTTTTGATCGCCTTGTCCTCGTCCGGGTAGCGGTAGGAAAGGGTGTCGCGCGAGTCGTCGGTCCACTCGATAAGGTCGATGAGTTCGCCTTTGATAAAATCCATGATTCCCATATCAGACTCCTTTCGATGACGGCTACTTCAGTTCCACGACTGTCTGGCTCGATGCGACATGAAGAATGGGGACATTTCCGATCTTCACCAGGTCGGCCACAGATTGAGGAAGCCTTCGGTAATTGAGCGTTGCCGTGATTGTAACGGTTCCTTTAGCCATGGCGGCGGGCACATTCCAAACATATTGCTCTGCAACGGAAACAAAAGGCTTCAACCTGTTGTCAAAAACGTCCGTTTTTTCCGAATACCATTGAGCGATTGTCTCTTCTCCCTTCGGATTCAGAAAGACCTTTCGGAACAGGCGGTCGCCCTCCGGCAGCGAGTCCCTGGCAATTCCCTGAAAGCCCTTCATGCCCATGATTTCGCCAAGATCCTTATAGGCGGGCCTGTTTGTGGTCACACTGTAGCTTTTTTCATGTGCATCTCCCGGAGCGAGGCTCGCAGGAATATGATAGGTCTTCCCGCCGGCGTCGCGCGCCTCCAAACGAAGCCAAAGCTGCCTTTCTTCCGCGGATCCTGTGGGTATCCGGTGCCCGGCTCGATTATTGGCGACAACCACCATTATTTCAAAAGGCTCTCCGGCGCGGATATCCTTGCCGAGCGGATAAATGTGCAGCGTTGCCGCCCCATTCAGCATTGCCTGCGAATAAGCCCCCTGGAACAGGTGCTGGGCAACGTCAGGCCGCTCGCTCCCTATGCTTGAGGCCTTACCGGGGGCAGGGGGGACATGGCAATCCACGCAATTCACGTTGGCGTTTGGATAAGGGCTGCTGCTCCATTCCCTATAGGTCTCCTTGACCCAGGCTCCATAGGGGCTGGTCTCGTCGTGGCATGTCCCGCACAGCTTTGAGCTTTCGTGAAAGGATGAGTACTGGGTCTCATGTCCCATAGACTTCGCATCCTTTCTGGTGCCGAACTTGACCTTGCCCGGTTTGACGGCAAAATTGCCGTTGACCGGAGTATCGCCATCGAGCCCGACGATGGAATGACAAAGGTCGCATGAAACTCCATCGGCTTTCGGGTCCGCTTTCCCCGCTTCCGGAGGCGGGATATCTCCAGCCAGGAAGGCTTGCGGAGCATGGCAGTTGATGCATCCGGCTTCCACCGGAGCGACTTTTGCTTCAATCCTGGTATGGGGGATTGCAAGCTGGAAGTATTCAGCCTGGTCCCAGGGAAGCACCTGCGATTTCGCCATTGCCGATTGCTGGTATTGAACCGATATCTGCTGGTGGCAAACAGCACATTGAGCGGATGACTCAAATGCTTCATATTTGTGAAGCCCCTTCTGAGCCCTTGGGATGGATTCCTGCGAAAAACAGAAATTCCCGCTGTGCCAGAACAGGCAGACGACGGTCAGCAATGGAATCAGGCTGCGGTTTCTTCTCATCGTATCCCTCACTTTCAATTCGCCATCTCGGCAGCATGCAGGTGATCAGCGAATGCCGAGCCGGCACTGCCTTCGCTGCGGTCCGCCGGGTGCGATGGGTAGTATCCGTTATTGCCTGTTCTCATGGCAAAAAGTGCAACTGCAAAGCCTTCCTTTCCGTATTCTTTGGTCCATTTTAGTGACATCCCGCGCATTATCCATGCAGTGCCGGCTTGTATCCCCGGACTTTCATGTAAAACTGGTTGCTGTTCGGATACTCTGCATGGCACGAACCGCAGGCTTTCACATCCTGTCCCTGCCTCTTGCCCGTATTGTGGCATTCCCGGCACGAATTCCCGGAATGAAGTTTTGCATGCAAGCTGTGATTGAAAATAGGCGCGGATGTTTCCATGGATGTGTGACATCCGCAGCATGAGGACGGCCCGTCGTTCGGCCTGCTCAAATGATGGCAGGTCCTGCAGCCTGCCTCCCCGCTGCCAGCCAGTAGTTTATGTTTTTTGTGATCAAAATCCATATATTTCCCGTTCCTGTTGCCGTCAATCCTCAGCGTGCCCCAGCCGACCGCATCCATTACGGGATCTGCTTTTTCAGTCGAGGGTATGTCTTGAACAGGAAATAGACGAGCGGAAGAACTCCCAAAACGATAATGATCGTGTCGGGCACAATCCTGAGCTGGCCGACGATCGACACGAAAGGCCTCTCGAAGAAGCTCGCGTCCCGGGCTACCCAGAGCCCCTCTCTGTAACTTGTCCAAGCCTGGGGTATTCCAATCGGAAACAGCGTGAACACGGTCATAATAAACAGGCCGATGTTGAATCCCCAGAAGGAGATTTTCAGCGGCCCATCCGACCAGTATTTGCGGTCCACCATGCCGCGCCAGGAAAACAGCAGCAGCGCGATGGACAGCATGCCGTACACTCCGAAAAGCGCTCCATGCGCGTGGTTGACCGTAAGATAGGTGCCGTGCTCGAAATAGTTGACCATCGGAAGGTTGATCAGAAATCCGAAGACGCCGGCTCCGAGGAAATTCCAGAAAGAACTGGCAACCAGAAAATACATGGGCCATTTGTAGGAAAAACTCCCGCCCTTTTCCCTAATGGACCTGTATTCCATCAGGCCGCGCACAACCAGTCCAAACAATGGCACCGGCTCCATGCTGGAAAAAACCGATCCTATCGCCAGCCAGAGCGAAGGGCCTCCATACCAGAAGTAGTGATGCGCGGTACCGAGAATTCCGCTGAGGAACACAAGAGCGGCTGTGAAGTAGGCAACCCGAAGCGCGCCCGCGGCCGAAGCCAGACCCATGGCGACCAGGAGAACAGAGATCACGGCGACGCCGAAGAATTCGAAGATGCTTTCGACCCAGATATGAACCACAAACCATCGCCAGTAATCGGCTACCGTCAGATGCGACCCGCGGCTGAACAGCAGACCGAAGGCAAAGAAGACGACAACCAGGATGGCACTCAGCACATAGAAGGTGATGAGGCTTCTGAAGTCCGGGTCGTCAGTCTGGGACGACCGTTTCCCGACGGCACGATAAACAATAAACAGCCAGGCAAGCAGCCCTATAAAAAGGAGTATCTGCCACAGCCTGCCCAACTCGAGATATTCCCAGCCCTGGTGCCCGAGCCAGAACCACAGGTTGCCCAGCATCCCTTTGATGCCTGCAACTTCGCCGGCGAGACTTCCTACCGCAACCACCAAGATAGCGCCGAAAAGCAGCTGAACCAGCACGCCTTGCCCGCGCGGCTCGCGTCCCCCGATAATCGGAGCCAGATAGATGGCTGAAGCCACCCATGTTGTGGCGATCCAGAATATGGCAAGCTGCAGGTGCCAGGACTTTGCCCAGCTGTAAGGAATTAGCTTCCCTATAAAGGGAATGTAAAAGCTGCCCGGGTGGACCGTATAGTGTGCGAGCAGGCCGCCAAAGGACGTCTGAAGAAGGAACAGCAGTATGACAACCAGAAAGTATTTCGCAGCCTTGATTTGACTCGATGTCAGGGGCATATCCACGAGCTTTTCCGCAAGCGGAACGCCCACGGGTTTCCCATACCAAAGCCGATCGCGGTGAATCCAGAAGATAAAGAGGCCGAGAGTCACAAACAGCGAGATGATGCCCCCGACGCTCCATATATAGGTTTGCGTCGTCGCAACATTGCCCGCCGCGCGATCCGGAGGCCAATTGTTCGTGTAGCTGAAGTCGGCTCCGGGACGGGCAGCGGACGCGACCCAGGCGGTCCAGAAGAAGAAACGGCTGATTTGTTTTCGATCTTCCGCAGTAGGGATTGTTCCTGGAAGGAACCCATAATTAGTGTCGCCATCCCGGAATGTCCGTTCCCAAAGATCCTCGATATCCGTCAGCGCAGCCGCCTGGGCTGCGCTCAGGCGAAGAGTATCGGAGGCAGGATCATAGCCGTTCTCCTTAATAAGGCGCCGGGTCCGGACGTCCACGAGATCGCATTCTTCGGCCGCAAGCGAGTTGTACGGATGCCCGTAGACTCTGCTGGAAAAGTCCTCCTGCACCCTTTCGGTAATCTTGTGCAACGTCAACGCTGAGAACTCCATCCCGCGCTGAGAACCGTGCCCCCAGACACTTCCGTGATCCATCAGCCCGTAACGCTGGTATATGTCCTGTCCGGCCAGGATATCCGCTTTGGTAAAAAGCGTTGCTTTATCAGGACCTGCGACTCGGCCGGGATAAGGCGGCGCCTCACGGTTGGCAAAAAAACCGCCCAGGAGAAGTCCTCCCATTGCCACAACAAAGCAGACAATCGCCGCTGTCTTTAGTGTCTTAGTCGACATCTCGTTTATCTCCCTTCCTGATTGCACTGATCTGAAGGCTCCGGTCAGCCGGTTCCCAAACCACCTGTTTGAGGAAACCGCCAACCTTGACGGCCAAACTTATGGAGGCTTTGCCGTATGGCGCAAGTTTCAGATTTCGGAAGCCCCAACGCAGCCGCCTCCCCATTCAGCCGTGGATATCGAACTCGCTTCAATGTCTGCCTGAATTCAGGTTTCATGCTGGATCGAAGGCGAATGCAAATCCTTGATCCAGGTCAAGAAACGCGATTTGGAAAAACCTTTGCAGCCTCCTGGCTGTTTTAGGACATGAACATAGTTTGACAGCTCCGATGCCCTCGATTGCCGACCTGCCCCGATTCAACGGCCGCCGGCTCTGCCGGTGTCCGGATCACAGCGGCCATATCTCCAGCGGCCGAATCAGCCTCGGCGGATTTGCTTTCTATTCTATTCCCTTGCATGCTTTTGCGCGATGGAACTTTTTGGTCGCGCGGTCGTATATGAGAATGAGCGAAGGACATTTGGGCGCTCCGGGGAGGACAGAACATGATTTGCACACACTGTCAGAGAGAGATTGCCGATTATTCAAATTTTTGCTATTTCTGCGGCATGCGTCAGACTGTATCCCCCGACGGGACGCCGCGGGCCTCAAGAAAACTGAGGCGGTCGGCCACGGATCGCAAGATCGCGGGCGTATGCGGCGGCATAGCCGAGTATTTCGAAATCGACTCAACGATCGTCCGCCTGATCTGGGTATTGGCCGTAATTATGCCTGTTCCTCTTTTGCCGGCTTTCATCGGCTATTTCGTAGCCTGGCTCGTAATGCCGGATGCTCTGCCTGTCTCCCCGGCGCCGCAACCGGCCCGTCATAATCCCGAATCCAACCCAACCGGAGTGAAGGATTCATTCCGCGTGGGAAAAGCCTCGGCAATCCCGCTTTTGCCGGGCGACTCACAAAGCTTGCCAACTCCAGGCTAAAATAGCTACCTGCATACCCTGAAGAACACTAAGAATGAGTGTGAGGATCAGCGTCTTAATTCCGGTGGAGTGCATCCAACCGCTTTTTGGCGACACCCAATCGGGCTGACGGATTCCCAGACACTCGCGAACCTGCATGTCGCATACCCGGGCAAAACACTTGCGTGCAGGCGAGCGGAGAATGCTACAATCGCTGGCCAGCAACGGCAGCGAGTAATGCGAATAGGTGGCTTATCCCACGCCTGCCGGTGAAGTGCATGGAGATGCATTGCGCGAATCTGAACTGGCCGGCTAATGCCGGCAATTCGGTTGAATCCCTGGCGACTGGTAAATGTTCCTGCGGCGACGGAGGATTGTATGACAGAGCAGTGGCAACCTTGGAAATGGACAGTGCCCCAAGGCGGAGTCGACGGGAAACGTCATTTGAGCCGTCAGGATGGACGGGACAGGGTTAGTGGACAGGCAGTTTATACCCGGGACGTATATCTGCCCGGCATGCTTTACGCGAAAATCCTGACCTCGCCCTATGCGCATTCGAAAATCGTGCGCATGGATAAGAGCAGGGCTGCGAAGCTCGAGGGTGTCAGGGACATACTCCGGTACGATGATCCGGACATCGCCCGGGACAACGTAACGGGGCCCTATGTAAGCAACGCCTTTAATATTCTTACGCTGCCGGAAGTGAGCGATTATCCGGCCGTTGCCTGCATCTTGAACGAAAGCCATTTAGGGTATTCTTCCTACGGCGCGTGCGGCGTCGGCGAGGATGCGGGCGCCTCCATGTCCGGAATTACCTGCGGCGCCGTTTACAATGCAATCGGCAAATGGGTTTTTGATTTCCCGATCACTCCGGACAGAGTCCTCAAGGCTTTGGGAAAAATTTAGCGGCCTTTGTGCGGCTTTCATTGGAGGATCCTATTTGCGCCTCATTGCCGCGATCGCCGCGTCGACGGCAGATCTGATGATGGATTCTATCCGGTCCTTATCGGGCGATTTGGCGGAAGAGCGTCCGGACCTGTTTGATTCAGCGGGAGACAATGCGATTTCGCCGGATGACTGGGAATTGGCGGATAATGAGCCTTTGGGCATGTCAAAGCGAGCATCGGGAAGTCCCAGGCGCTTTTTGATGGCAAGCAGATCCCGTTCCTTTTCGCGGGGAATCCGGGCATATGAGACTCCAAGCTGCCGGCTGATCAGCAGCGTCCAGCAATAGGTCTCGAGATTTTCGGCATACCACTCGGCGTGAGTGGGCGTATCCGCCCAGCAGACGATTCCATGATTTCCCAGCAGGATGGTGTTGTGGTTTCGCACGAACGGGATGACGGTTTCGGCAAACTTTTTTGTGCCGGGAGTCTCGTAGGGGGTGATGGCGACGCTGCCTATAAAAACATCGAATTCCGGAATGACCGCCAGAGGCGGAATGCACCCGGTGATGGCATAGGCGGTCGCGTGCGGCGGATTGCAGTGGACCACGGCCCGGGCCCGGGGCGCATTTTTGTATATTTCGGTATGAAGAAAAACCTCGCTGGTGCGCGGCAAATTGCCCGCAAGCTGATTCCCGTCGAGGTCCACGAGGCAAAGATCTTCAGGTTTCAGGTCGGCCTTGCTCAGGAGCGTTGGAGTGCAGATCACTGCGTTTTTGCCGATCCGGCAGGAGATGTTGCCGCCGTTGCCGTCCACGTAGCTTCGCAGCCACAGTTTCCAGCCGACGGCACAGATCTCCTCCTTCAGGGCCTTTGCTTTTGGCGAGTGAAAGAGACGATCCGTCTCCGGATCTATGGATTCGGGCACAACCTTTAAGCACCGGCTTCGGCGCTTCCCATAAGCCAGCGCGGCCTGCTCAAGGCGTCCTTTTCTCCGTTTGCTTCTGGAACGGCAGTGTCGAAATCGCGCCCACCGGTTCCTTTTTTCCCGCTTCGACCGCCTATTCTCATCTTATCCCACCAGATAATTCAGAAGAAATGATGACTGATATTGATAGAGTCCGATAAAATTTACGCAAATATTGGCAGATTAATTTATATTCAATCATAATCAACCAAAACAATGCCAAGATATAGGCGTACTCATTCAAACAACATGAAAAGACTGATAGGCTGACCCTGACAACATAGGTGCTGTCGCGTCGGTCACCTAATCGTGGTTCTAAGGATCCGCACCGGACCCAGAAGCCCCGAGGGGATCAGGGGCGAATTGGCCCGATAGAATGGTTGGGTCGTGTAGGTATATTTTGGGGTGACGCCGGGCTGGAGGTCGCCGATCAGCCTGTTAACCCAGAGGTTTGTGACCTTGACTTCGAGCGAATTTTCGCCGGATTTCAATGCATCCGTGATATCGATTCGGAAAGGTGTTTTCCAGACTATCCCCAGCTCTTTGCCGTTTATGGTCACCTCCGCGATATTTTTCACGCTGCCAAGATCCAGCCACAGGCGGGCTCCCTTGGCGAACCAGCCGGCAGGCGCCTGGATGCTTTTGACATAGGCGGCTGTCCCGGAAAAATATTTCATACCCGGATCGCCGCTGTCAGCCCATGAATTCAGCGCATCGACCCTGATCTTTTCCGGAGCCCCTCGGCCCGGCTGAAAGCTCACATCCCAGGAGCCTTCTAGGGCAGCGACTGCTGTTTCAGTTGACTTCGGCACGTTCAAGGATTGTTGCTTTGCGGGCTTCCGGAATACGACGAACAGCGCATCCATGGGATCGAGGCTCAACGGGACAGTTGTACGCCCTTCCTCGATTCTATAGGAAGCGGGCTCGATTTTTCCCGTGTCTGGATGCCAGATGCTCAGGTGCCATTCCTTGCACTCTGAAAGTTGCATCGACGCTCTCCGCACGGCTGTTGCGGTTGTTGACCCAGTAAATGTCCCCCTGAGCCAGCTTACGATGGACAAAAAGCAATTTCGTATCGCCTTTAATCTTTGAATACTCAAAGTCCGGCGCCAGCTGAAGAGTGTTCAGTGCTTCTTCCAGCCCCCGGCCTGAAAAAACCTTTCCCTTTCCGTAGGTATATTCTCCGTCTCTGGATCGCCAGACTTCGTCGGAAATCGACAAAAACTCCCCCGGATCGTCGCTCAGGCTGGGACTGCCGACAGGTTTGTATCCCACAATCGTTGCCCCGGCGCGCACCAGGTTGCGGATCTTGCGCAGCACCGGCAGGCTCATGTGCCGGCATCGCCGATCCAAAAACAGCAATCGATAGGCCATGCCGCTCTGTGTCGTGATCAATCCTCCGGAAGCGGTCAATTCATTTATCAGGGCATCTGCATTGATAAAGTCAAAGCTGTATCCTGAAGGCACGTCAGGGTATTTGTTCGCAAATAGGGCCGTGATGTTGGAGTCCTCGCCGTAGAAGTAGAGGATGTCGGCCGCAAACCGGCCTTGTTGGAGCATATAGGAGCTCCGCGAAAGATAGGCGATCCAGGGTTGCGCCTGCTCCGCCCATGTTTCGTGGCGGGTGAACCATTGGCCGAACGGACCGAGCCCCAGGCCTGGAACCTTATCCGAGCGAGGCTGATGAACCGAAGTGTGAATGATGAAGCGGTTCAAACCCATCGCCATCTCGATGTCGGCGGTCGGCTTCAGGGTTTCGGGGGACCATCCCCAGGCTCCGCTTCCTGCCGTCAACGATTCGGCGGCTACCAGGTTCTGACCATAGATATGAGCGACCGAAGCGGATTCCCGGACATCGGCATTGTAGCCGGGCTGTTCCGCGGCCAGTCCTGGCCGCGGCGTCCAATAGGCGCTCATGGGAATATCCGCGTTGCGTTTGACTTCCATCCCGTCCGCGATGAGGGCGCGTCCCGATTCGTGGGATTCGGTATAGCGTCCCATGCCGCGCTCGCGTAAGGAGTCGGTAATCTGGCCATAGTGATTTTCTACGGTCAGATCCCCAATTGTTTTTCGGAAATCCCAGAGAAAACCATCACTTGCTTCGGAGCTTTCCACCACGAAGCCTGAAAGAACGGGCAGCCAGGGACGCGGATCATATGCGCGGCGCCTGAAAAACTCCTGCATCATGTCGTCCGTCCAGTTCTGCACGCCGGCTTCCCAGCTGTCCGTGATCATGTATTGCAGCCCGCGCTTTCCCATCAGGCCGCCAAGTATTTCTTTGTAGGAACCCAGGTAATTGTCGAGGTAGGCTTTGACATAAGTGCGGTTGAGTTTGTCCACCTCCAATCCGGTCGCTTCGGGTGAAGCCGGGGAGTTGCGTGCGCCGGTCAACGAGTAGCCCATACGAAGAACCACCCATCGGCCATCCGGGGGCGCCCAATTCAATCGGCCATCCGGAGTCATTCTGGATGTCAGATCCATTACGCTTACCTTGGGCACTGCCGCTGAAGAGGGCACGTCGGGCGTCGGGAAAGCGTTCAAATCGGGTTCGGTGGTGAAGGCGGCTTTGTCTTCGAACCAATTCACGCGGGCTCCCGTGTGCAGGACCAGTTCGGAGATTTTGTGGTCGGCGGAGGGTGCCAGAGCGGGAAAGCCCTCCAAACCTGAGTCTGGAAACCATTCCGGCGGCCTCGGGCCGGTTCCGAGCACGGTAAATGAGACGCGGAAAAACCTGGCGGTGACGGGAGGAAATGCTACGGTTCGCTCTCCTGCGCCTCCATCCGGCATCGACACGATCGATTGGAACCGAATGCCATCGTCGCCGGCTTCGAGTTCCCGTCGGACCTCGCCTCCGGGCATCATCAGATCAAAAATTCCTGCGGCTTTTCCCGTTGCCAGAGTGATGGCTCGTATGGTTTGAGGTTTTTCGAACTCGAACCGGATCCACGCTTTCTCGCCGGCGGGAGCGCGCGGGAGCGACAATGCCTTGGCTACGTCGCCGTCAGTCAGCATCCCAAGATCAAACCGGCCTCCGCTGGAGGCCACCTTGGGATCCAATTCGGGCATTGGAATATCGACCTCGGGCAACAGGAAAGCGATGACGGCGCTGTCGGAGTAAAACTCCGGCAGAGGCGGAGGCGTTGTTCCGGTCAGGCTGAATCCCTCGTCGCGCGGGATATTTTGAAAGGGTCCGGTTGTGGATGGCGGTTTGGGAAGCACGCCATTGAAAGGTTTCCCGCCTTCAACCATGGTGGTGCTCCACACAAGCTTTTTCATCGCCTGCGCGGGCGGAACCCAGGGACCACCGGTCTCACTCCAGCCCGGAGATCCCGCGATGGCCATTTCCAGGCCCAGTTCATCCGCCAGCGTGGCGGCATAGAGAAACGCATCCTTCCACTCGGGCGTCATATAGCTGAGCCGCTTGTCGACGATTTGCGGAGTAGCCAGGGCCGCATCGAAGTTTTGAAAACCGCCCAGCCCGGTTCGCTTCATCCATTCCAGGTCGAGTTTGATTCCTTCTTTCGTAATATTTCCGTTCATCCAGTGCCACCAGACGCGCGGTTTGGCGCTGTCCGGCGGATTGTGAAAACCACGCTCGAGCGCATCGCCGGGATCCTGCGCCCGCACGATGCAGACGGCGAACAAAATAATAATTCCGGCAGCACGAGCAAATGCCATGCGGGCAAATTTCGGCTTTTTCATCCCTGAATTCCTTTTTCCACACCAGCCCAGATCCAGATTTATAGCCTCAGTTTTGCCGGTCATCAAACCGCCTCCTTTGCCTTTTCCGATGGGACCTCAATATCAATTCTCTGATGAAAATTGAGCCGACGATGACTGCCATAACCGGGCAAAAAACATTCATGGGTGAATGTCCAGGATGTATTTCGCTTCCTCCGCTTACCCCCCCTTTGTGATTGAGGCGTGCGTCTATGTGCCAATGAAATGGAGCGTCAGCTTTCTATGGAATGTTTCGCGCCCGATGGAGCATTCTATAGGCTGCGCGAAATGGTCGACAGTGCATTCACTGCCGGAACATTCTTGTCGGTAAGAAGCCTTTACGGCTCGAAGTGGTTCCTGAACTGTGCCGGATCGCCGAGGCATCCCGGTTACAGTATCAGCCACTTCAGCAGCATGTTAACCAGGCTGAGCACGATCGCGCCAAGGAATGCCGCGGCAAAACCCCGTATGTGAAAACCGGGAACAAAGGCCGAGGCAAGCTTCAGCATCAATGCGTTTATGATAATCCAGAACAATCCCAGGGTGATGATGGTGAGCGGGAAAGTGACGATCTTCAGAACAAGCCCGAGGGTGGCGTTGACCAACCCGATCACGAGGGCGGCTATCAGAGAGGCTGCTGCGCCCGTTACCTGAAAGCCGGGCACAACGCGAGAGGTGAGCCACACCGCCAGGGCGGAAACGAACCAATGCAGCAGCATTCGGAGCATAGGGAAATCCTCCGGTTCATAAACAGATTCGAGCAGAGTAAAGACTATCGTATAATCCCCGGCTTGAAGCCACAAAAAACCTGATTTTCAGGATGTAACTGGCTATGTGGGAGTTCGTCCGGACGCGGAAATTGTTTGTCTGTAGACAAGCGGCGAGGCTAAAATCAATTTATCGTCATCAGAACAAAATGGATCCTGATTCGCGGGCCTTTGTGCATTGCTCGTGCCTGGGACCCGCGGTTTGCAGAAACGGGACCTGAAAGGGGAATTTTGCTATGGCAAAATCAAAATACGCGAAGAACATCATTGACAGGCCAAAAGAGAATATGGGGCCTCCCGGCCAAACTGCGGAAGAGAAAAAGCGCATGGAGGAGTTTGTAAAATTCCCCATCTATGTTGATGAGGAAGTGGTCCCCGGCGCCTATTATTTCATGGCCGCGTGGTGGAAAAAAATCACCGGCCAGGGCAGTCCCGCGGAAGAGCACGATCATAAATTCGACGAATATCTCGTTTTCCTCGGCACCAATCCTGAAGACCCGAATGATCTTGGCGGCGAAGTGGAGCTGTGGATCGGCGGTGAAAAACACATGCTTACAAAAAGCTGCGCCGTCTTCATCCCCGCCGGCGTGAAGCATGCTCCCATATATTTCAGAAAGATAGTCCACCCGATCTGGTACTGCGCGACAGGGCCGACGGAAAAATACAAAAAAGCGATCACGGAAAAGAAAAAGAAATAGGCGGTCCCGGAAACCTGACGGGACTGATAGATGTGTTTGCCGATGCCAGGGGGACAGGCCCGCCCTCAAGGCGTACAGAGGGCTTTTACGCCGTCTCTTGTCCTGAAGTCTGCCTCTGTGCATTCATCGCCGCGAATGCATCGGAAATCCTGCGGCTCTGCCGGGGAGGCAGTACGAGTCTGGCAATCCCGGATTTTGTTGTTTCCAGGTCCGGACAATGACCAGGAGGATAAGCACTGGGATATCAAATGTCGAATTTCGAACTGCAGAAGCAAGCGTTACACTTCGAGATTCATCATTCGTTATTCGACCTTCTGCGGTTCCAAAACATCTATAACGCATGGAACCTCTTTCATCAGAACGGGAGGCGGTATCTTGAAAATAGCAATCATAGGTGCCGGCGCCATGGGAATGCTTTTCGGCGGCTATCTGTCCAGGGGCAACCACGTCTTGCTGATCGATACGGATAAGGCGAGGGTTGATGAAATAAACAAAAACGGGATCTCCATCCGGGAACCCGGCGGGAGTCGCCTCCAAGCACACGCGAGAGCGGCCTGTTCTCCAGAAGGCCTTGGGGAAATGGAACTCGCAATGCTTTGGGTCAAGGCCATGGATTCGAGGATCGCCCTTGAGGCTTGCCGCAGATTGGCGGGCCCAACAACCTTCCTGATGTCGTTGCAGAATGGATCCGGACATGACGCGGTTTTAAGAGAATTTGCTGCTGAAGAGCAGATTATCGTGGGGACCACACAGCATAACAGCTCCATCGTTGAACCAGGCGTTATCTCGCATGGCGGCGCGGGGAAGACCTTTATCGGTCCCGTAGCGGGCGACAGAAACCGGCTGAAACCGATTGAACAAACCATGAATCGATGCGGTATTGAAACGGAGATCTCAGAAAACATACGGAGAAGGATTTGGGAGAAGCTTTTTTTTAACGCATCCGCTAGTGCGCTGACGGCAATTTTGCAGACCCGATTGGGTTTTTTGCTGGAAAGCAGACCGGCAGTTCTTTTAACCGAACGATTGGTCCGGGAGGCAGTAGCCGTGGCCAATGCGGAGGGAATGGGATTGGAAGAAGAAAGCATCCAGAGGGACATCCGCACATTGCTCGAAAATGCCCGCGGGGGCTATGCTTCGATTTACGCGGATATTCGTGACGGGCGCACAACGGAAGTGGATGCCATCAGCGGTTACGTCCTGGCAGCAGGCAAACGAAACAATGTCCCGGTTCCCAGCCATGAATTCGTGGTTGAATTGATCCATGCGCTGGAAGATAAAGGGATCTCATAAGACGGACCTATGGATTCCATCTATCGAGGGCTGTTCGAAGAAGGTGCAAAATCTGTCGGCAGGTCTGTTTCCGGCTTTGAATATATCGATGCCGGCATTCAGGCCGAACGAACGTGCGCCGGCACAGTAGTGACCGGATTCCGATTCTGATATGATAGGCGGCCGGCCACTGTCATTGAAGCGTCCTGGCGCCCCTGGAAGCATCGGGAAAGCGAAATGCGGCATATTCCAGAATAGATCGAGAAAGAAATCCCAAAGGGAAGAGAGGATAGGATCATGAAAAAGCGAACCAAAATATTGCTGGTTGCGATGTCATTGGCGGGCTTGATGGTGTGGGTTGGAGTTGGTGCTTTTTCGCAACAGGCAGGGGATGGCACGAAATTTGGGAAATACGTCCTGACAGATAATATTCACGCGAAAATAGCGCATTATACGGGAACGTCTATCGTGGCCCGCGATGGTAAGTTGCAGGGTAACGTCAGCTTTTGCTACCACTGCCTGGCGAAGCCCATAAGCTTCGATAAGCCGCATTCCCATGATTTCGAGGAAGCTCTCTGCTTTATCGGGGGCAATCCCCTGGATATAACCGATTTCAGCGCGGTCGTTGAATACACCATAGGCGATGAAAAGCACGTTCTCACAAAGCCCGGCTGCGTTTCGATGCCGCGTGGACAGGTACACTGCCCAATCAGCGTCAAAAACGTCAGCCCTGAGAAACCGATTGTATTTATTGAGGTATCCCTGTCGACTTCCTACGGGACTCCAAAACCGCCGAAGCAGTAATGATCCCGTTGCGGCAACTTGGCTCTGATGCCGCGTGCCGCTTTTGCAGCGCGCGCATCAGGGTCATCGCAATCTCGCGAGTTTCAAAGACCGTCGACAGATGGTCTGACTTCTGAACGACGGTATGTTCACAGACGTGCATTTTTGGCGTTACAGAAAGCTTTTTGCGCGATTTTTGCTCTCCTGTCTGTTTTGAAATACCTGCCAAATGAGATTAGAATGGTTGCCGGTGGAGATGATGGAATTGTTTGAGGAGATTTTTTATGGCAGATAACGCCGCACTGATGAGAAAAGCGGATGAGCTGGGAAATCGGATCTGGGATGTCGAGGGACTCCAGGCCAGGATCCGCAAGCTCTCGGCGGAAGGCATTCCCAGAAAGAAGCTCGATCCGAAGGAAATGCTGGCTAATAAACGGGAGATCCTGGACCGTGTGCAGCTTCGGGCCGAGGAGTACAACTTCATCCTCAAAAACTGTGCCCAGGGCACGGCGCTTGCCCTGATGGAGGAATTCGGGCTGGGCAATATGGATGTGATCAAGGCCCTGACTCCTTTTCCCGGCGTCGCGTCCTCGGGGGAGATCTGCGGGGGCATCACGGGCAGCCTCATCGCTTTCGGCCTTTTCTACGGAGGGGATGACCGGCTCGACCCGGAGGCGATGCACCGCACGATCATGAAGGGCCAGAAGTTCATGGCGTTTTTTGAGGATGAGATCGGCCACCTTTATTGCGCGGACATCATCGAGACCGTGATACTCGGGCACAAATTAAATCCCGGACAAAGCGATGCCTCGATGGCGACCTTTGTGGCGGAGAAAGGCTTCGAGCGATGCGGTTTGCCGCCCGGCATAGGCGTCCGTCTGGCGGCGGAGTTCATGATCGATTCTATGCAAGAGTAGCGGGATACGGCGTCTCCTGCTGAAAAGCCGCTGGGGAATTCCGGCAATCTCTGACTGGGATCCCGGCGGCAGAGAAAGGCATTCAAGGTATTTTGATGTCAGGTGTTTTGCTGGTTGCCTTTGTATGGGGCGCGGTGGCTCTCTCTCTGATCGGGATTTTCTGGCGTGTGCTGGTTCTTGCGCGCCAGCCGGTTCACCTTCGATGGGAGCTGGCGCCAATTCCCCGGGAAAAATCCAGAGGCAGTTACGGGGGATCCTATCTCGAAGAGTACGAATGGTGGAAAAAATCGCGGGAGAAATCCACTATTGCTCCTCTGATTTACATGGCCAGGGAGATCTTTTTTCTGCGCAGCATTCGTTTACATAACCGGTCTCTCTGGCCCCTTTCCTTTGCGCTTCACCTGGGCATTTATCTCTTTTTCGCGGCGCTGTTTTTTCACGCGATTTCGCTGCCATTTCCTTCGCAACCCAGGACGGCTTTTTCCGGAGCATGTCTGAATATTGCTTCAATGGCCGCCTTTTGCTCCTACTTGCTTGGCATTGCAGGAGCGGTTGGCCTGCTGCTGAAACGGCATTTGGATCCGGAGTTGAGCCCGTTCAGTTCTGCAGGCGCGTATTTCAACCTCCTTCTTCTGGCTGCGGTTTTCGGAAGCGGAGCCTGGGCATGGCTTTTTTCGGGCGATCGCGTGCATGAAGCCGATCGCCTGATCCGGGGATTCGTTGCGTTCAATGCGGCACCGGGAATCTCTGCGCCGTTCGTGGTGCACGTTATCCTGTTCTGCTTGTTCTGCATTTGCCTGCCGTTCACGAACATGGTCCACTTCGCTGCGAAATACTTCACCTACCACAGCGTGATGTGGAACGACGCCCCTCTGGACAGCAGGATGGAACGACGATTGAATGACCTGATGTCTGAGTCGGTTGAGTGGGATACGGCAGATCCAGGCAGAGGAAGAAACTGGGCGGAGGTGGTTGCCGAAAAGGCTGGGAATGAAAAAACGAATCCTTAAACTGGCGGATATCGCAAAGGATGGAGATCGGGTACTCACGGGGATACGCGTCGACGACCTTGTGCCTCTGCCTTCGCCCTACGACAGGATCGAGGAGCAGAACCTTTGGAAAACTCTTACCGACGAACAGAGGAAGGCGTTTGTCTGCAATCTCGACGGCGTCGTTGCCCTTAACCTCCCCGCCGGCAGGAGCGAAGCGGAAAAGAACAAAGACATCGAAAAATTTATTTCCGGGATGAAAAAGCTTTTGTCCCGGGAGAACAACTGGACATTCCTCCAGCCCCTCCTGCTCTCTCTGGACTACTGTGCCCGGTGCCAGACCTGCTCGGATGCATGTCCGGTCTACGTGGCAAGCGGCAGGAACCCGCTTTACCGGCCGACCTGGCGCACGGAGGTTTTCCGTCGCCTGGTTGGAAAATATGCAAAGCCGGGAGGCCGGCTGCGGGCGAAGCTTGGCGGAAACGACGTTGACCTCAATTGGACAACTCTCAGCAGGCTGTACGAATTAAGCTATCGATGCACCCTCTGCCGGAGGTGCGCTCAGTCCTGCCCCATGGCGGTTGACAACGCCCTGCTGACCCGTGAGATGCGCAAGGTGTTCAGCCAGGAACTGGGTTGGGCGCCCCCGGAACTGCACGCGAAAGGGACGGTGCTGCACCTGGAGGCCGGGTCTCCCTCCGGCATGAAACCGCGTGTGGCCAAAGACAATGTCCAATTCATCGATGAAGATTTTTCCGAGATCACCGGCGTCGAGGTTGCGAGCCCATGGGACGAGGAAGGCGCGGACGTAATGCTTCTGCACAGCGCCGGAGAAATGCTCGCCTACCCCGCAGGCCTGGCGGCGTTTGCGATTCTATGCCGTTCGGCGGGCATCAAGTGGACGCTTTCCTCGGAAAAGCTCGGGTACGATGGAGTGAACTATGGACTGTTTTACGACGATATCCAGTTCGCCAAAATTGCTGTCCGGCACGCGCAGATCGCCAAGAAGCTCAAGGTAGGGAAGATCGTCATGGGAGAGTGCGGCCATCAGCACAAGGCGGCGCTGGCAGTTTCGGACAGGCTTCTTATCGGCGATCTGAACATCCGCCGGGAAAGTGTGATGGCGTTTCTCGAACACATCGTTTTCAGCGGCAAAATCAAGTTCGATCCTTCAAAAAACAATTTTCCGGTTACCCTGCATGACCCTTGCAACATCGTGCGCAACCTGGGCATTGTGGAGCCTCAGCGGCGCATACTCCGCTACCTCTGCCCTCAGTTCCGGGAGATGACGCCCCATGGGATTGAGAACTACTGCTGCGGCGGTGGAGGGGGACTGGTGCTCATGTCGGAGAACAACTTTGCCGACTGGCGGGCGATTGTCGCCGGCCGGTTGAAGCTCAAGCAGATCCTTGAGGCTTTCAGCGACCAGCCCGGTCCGGAGAAGCGGAAGTATGTTTGTGCGCCGTGCCTCAACTGCAAAAACCAGTTCCGGGACATTTTCAGACACTACGGCGTTCGGGAGAAGTCCAATATCCATCACGGCGGCCTGGCAGAACTTATTGTCAACGCCATGGTCGACATTCGCGAACCTTTCCTTCAGTGGGAGGAGCATTAGGGACCGGGAAGGAATTGAAACTGAGAAGCAGAAGCAGTATGGAATCGATCCGCTGGATAACGGATCGTTCATGATGACAGCACGAATTAAGAAATTGTTGCGGAGAGGTGATTGCCATGCCGTCCATAGAAATTGAAGGGGTGACATACGAGGTTGACGGAAAGGGTTTCCTGCAGACGCCGGAGCGATGGCATGAGGGCATCGCCAGGGCCTTTGCCTCTTTTGAGGGGGTCACGGAGTTGACCGAGGACCACTGGAAGGCCATCAACTATCTGAGGGGCTATTACATGGAAAACGGAATCTGCCCCATGATCCGCAGGCTGGTCAAGGAAACGGGCTTAAGTCTGAAGCAGTTGTGGACCCTATTTCCAAACGGCCCGGCGGATTCCGCCTGCAAATGGGCCGGCGTCGCCAAGCCGACAGGATGTGTTTGAAATTGGCTTGGAAGCCCGAAACCGGGAAGACTTTCCTGGGCTGCGCTTTCGGCTCTTGTTTACACAAAGCCAACGAATCGGGCACACAACAACCTCCATCTTCACAGATTGAAATCTGCGGAGATCTACTGAAAATCCGTGCGCTATGACACGGGGCCGAGGGTTCACCGGCGCCTGGACTCGGCATGGCGTTCGCCGAAGCCGCTCAAAAGAGCGAGAACCGCGTCCGCCACTTCCTGAACGGAGAGGATGTCCGTTCGAAAGACCGCGTCATAGAAGCGAGGATCGTCGGGGTCCTGCCTGAAGTGCTGGCGGATGAAATCGCGGCGGTCCTTGTCCATTTGCTGCAGCCTGCGGCGGGCATTTTCGGGAGACGTATCCCACGCCTTGGCCATTCGCTGAATTCTGACATCCGTATCCGCTGTAATGCGAACGTGGATACCGCAGCCGGCGCCATGCAGCACAAAGTTGGCGCCGCGTCCGACCAGCACGGCTTGCCCTCTTGCGGCAAGCAATGCAAGCGTCTTCAGCAGGGCTTCATGATATTCCTGTATTCCGAAGGAGTGGCCCTCGGCCATTCGCAAAAAACGCTGAACCGTGTCGTGCACCAGATTCTGAGAGCGTTCGTCGAGTTCCTCCACAAGGTTCTGACGAACGCGGTTGTCCTCCGCTATGGCGTCGACAATTTCCTTGTCGTAAACATGCCAGCCCAGGCGATGCGCCAGCTCGCCGGCGACCTGATCGCCCAGACTGCCTATCAGGCGGGATATGGTCAAAAATCTGTAATTGGATGATTTTTCCGCAGGGCTTGGCTGGGATGCCTTTTGTTGCACATCATGGAGCCATATCTGGCGCTCTGTGATGTGGGCGCTCCCATAAGTCTCTCCGGATCCCGTAGAGTGCATAATGTCCTCCCTAATCCGGTTTTTCTGATATTTTAGCACGAGCCGTGCCGGCAAGACAATTGCCCCGCAATCTGCAACGGTCCTTGAGAGGCACATCCATCCAGGAGCATTTTCGGGTTCCTGGAGGCCTTGCGGGCCGCATACAATGACATTGGGCGGGATCACGAGCCGCTGTAATCTGGGGACGCGCAGCCACGCCCGGGACTGCAAGGAGGGGAAATGGGATTCCGGTTTATACGAAATTCGGTTGAAAGAAGGGTTGCCACAATCCTGATGAACCGTCCGGAGAAGCATAATGCGTTGTTGCCCGCCATGTTGGGGGAGATAGAGTCTGCGTTCGAGCGGTACGGCGCCGATGAAACGGTCCATGTAATCGTGTTGACCGGCGGCGAAAAGGTTTTCAGTGCCGGCCTGGATCTGGACTATATCCGCAGAATCGAAAAAGATGACAGCGCTCATTTTTGCAGCCTGTATCATCGAGCCTGCAGGGCGATTCTGTTTTGCCCTGTGCCCGTTATAGCGGCGGTTGGCGGAGCGGCCATTGCCGGAGGATTTGACCTTACTCTTATGTGCGACATCCGGTATGCCTCCGCCGGGGCCCGGTTCGGCCAGCGCGAGGTGCCGCTCGCCTTGACGCCCCTGTTGGATCCCCTGTGGCGCATCATCGGATTGGGCAATGCCCGCGAAGTTGCGCTCACGGGAAGGATATACGGCGCTGAAGAAGCTCTGCGCATGGGATACTTGAGCCGGGTTTTCCCGGAAGGGCAGTTCCTCAAGTCCGCCATGTCGGCTGCCTTTGAAATGGCGGGCTATGACCGAAGGACGCTGATCGAGACGAAAGCCCTCAGCCACATGGTGATTCATTCCGACCTGGACCGCTCCATGCGCGCCCAGGAGAGGATGTTGAGGAGCTTTATCGGGACCGAAGAGAATCGCCGGAGAGTGGAAGCCCTACAGAAAACGCTTAGGAAGGAATAGACAAATCATGGCAAAGGAAACGGCGGGGAAGCGGCTCCATGGCATGCCGCTGCATGCACGCATACTCATCGGCCTGTTGACCGGCGTCGTGGCAGGTATTGGGGCAAACCTTATCCTCGGCGGCAATCATCCTGCGATCGCGTGGACAGTGAGGAATGTGACGGAGCCTGCAGGCACTCTATTCCTGCGTCTCCTTCTGCTGGTTGTGGTACCGCTGGTGTTCTCGTCTTTGATTGTCGGCGTCGCTGCGGTTGGGAGCATCCGAAAACTTGGGCGCATCGGGCTTAAGGCGCTCGGGTATACGCTTGTGCTTTCCACCATCTCCGTCCTGATCGGTCTGACGCTGGCCAATGCGATTAAGCCCGGAAAGCGCATAAACCATAGCACGGCGGTCCAGCTTGAAGACCACTATGGGCCGGAAGCGACCGGCCGGATAAATGAGACCATGGCGCCAGGCGGCGGCATGGATTCCGTGCTGACACGGGCAGTCAAGACACTCGTCCCGTCGAACATCTTCACGTCTGTTTCCGGCGAGACGCCCAACATGCTCCACTTGATATTCTTTGCGCTCCTGATCGGCGTGGCGGTCACGCTGATTCCTGCGCAGACGGCCGCTCCCTGGGTACATGTCATGGAGAGCCTGTTTGCAGTCTCAGCCCGGATTATCGACATCATCATGCTCCTGGCCCCCTATGCGGTGGCTTGTTTGCTCTTCAACAATACCGCCCGGTTCGGTCTTGATCTTCTGGTTGCTTTGTTCTGGTTCATGATCACAGTCCTTGCCGGCCTTTCGATCCACATGTTCGGAATTTACTCCCTCTCGGTGCGTTTTCTTTCGCGAATCGCACCGATGGAATTCTTCCGGCGCATCAAAACAGTGATGTTGACCGCATTCTCGACTTCGTCGTCCAACGCGACCCTTCCGACAGCACTCCGCATTTCGGAAGAAAACCTGGGCGTGCCCCGGGGAATCAACAGCTTCGTCCTGACGGTCGGCGCGACGGCCAACCAGAACGGAACGGCGCTCTACGAAGGAGTCGCCGTGCTGTTTCTGGCACAGCTGGGGGGTGTCGATCTGAGTTTGGGACAGCAATTGCTGGTTCTGTACCTGGCAATTTTGGGCGGGATCGGAACGGCCGGTGTGCCCTCCGGCTCGATTCCATTTGTTGTGGTTGTTTTGACAACGGTAGGAGTGGAGCCCTCGCTGATTTCGATCATTCTTGGAGTCGACCGCATTCTCGACATGTGCCGCACTACACTGAACGTTGTCGGCGACATTACAGCAGCGACCTACGTTGCGCGCTCCGAAGGATATGAATTGCTGAAAGGGACCCCATCCATCGAAGGTTAGCCCGTATTTCCGTCGGCTTTTCTGCCCCGGCGGCGCAGGCGCGAATCTGTGTTCTTGATTGAAGGGCGTGGATCCGCAACTCGAAAAAGGGAAAGCTTTCATTCGACAGCCCTTATATGCATGATATAGAAGCAGGCTTACACATGGTTGGCGATCGCATATTCCCGGATCCCGAGGGCCCATGAACTTCTATCTCATCTTCATCGTGGCTGCGCTTCTGGCAAAATTTCTGGTTGATCTGATCTCGGAATGGCTGAACCTCCGGTCCCTGCGGGCGGATCTCCCAGCCGAATTGCAGGATTTCTATGACCCGCAGCAATATTCCAGGTCCCAGCAGTACACCCGCGCACACGCGTGGCTCGGGATCGCGGGCAGCTCTTTTGACCTGGTCGTCCTGCTGATTTTCTGGTTTGCCGGCGGATTCAATTGGCTGGACCAGCTCATGCGAAGCTTCGGCTTCAACAGCACGATCACGGGTATTCTTTACATCGGCGCGATTTTCCTTGCGGATACGATACTCTCCATCCCGTTTGCCATTTATTCCACTTTTGTAATTGAAGAAAAGTTCGGATTTAACAGGACCACGCCCCGGACTTTCGTCATGGACCGGCTCAAATCGCTCGCCCTGGCTGCAGCCCTGGGCATCCCATTGCTGGCGGCCATTCTCTGGTTCTTCCAGTATGCCGGAAGCCTCGCCTGGCTTTACTGCTGGATTATTTCGGCGCTTTTCGTGCTCGTCCTTCAGTTTGTGGCGCCGGTCTGGATTATGCCGCTATTCAACAAATTCACGCCGCTCCCTCAGGGAGAGCTGAAGGGGCGCATCTCACAATATGCGGCCAAGGTCGGATTCGCCTTCAGGGACATCTTTGTAATGGATGGGTCCAAGCGCTCCAGTAAGGCCAATGCCTTTTTCACGGGTTTCGGCAGGAACCGAAGGATTGCCCTGTATGACACGCTGATCGAGCAGCACACGGTTGCGGAACTTGTGGCCGTGCTGGCCCACGAAATCGGTCATCAGAAGAAAAAGCACGTCCTCCAGGGTATTCTTATTGGTATCGTTGATGCCGGAATCGTGTTTTTTTTGTTGTCTTTGTTCCTGAACAACGCGAGGCTTTTCGATGCTTTTTACATGGAGGGCGTTTCGGTTTGCGGCAGCCTGGTGTTTTTCGGCCTCCTGTACGAACCCCTTTCCTTCGTCCTGTCGATCCTTCTCAATGCCTTCTCGCGCAAGCATGAAAGGGAAGCGGACTCCTTTGCTGCCCGGACAGTAGATAACGCTGAAGAGATGGTCTCGGCGCTGAAAAAGCTTTCTGTAAAAAACCTCTCGAACCTGACGCCGCATCCTCTGTTCGTCTTCCTGCACTACTCGCATCCGCCTCTGCTGCAACGGATCGAGTCGATCCGGAAGACCGCTCTCCCGGCCTGAGGAATCGCCCGTGACTCCTGTTCGGCCTTTATGTCTTGCGGCTTGGCAGGCCTCCCTCCCAATTCATGGGGACCCCCATCGGTTCTGCCGGTGAGGCAGTGTCCGCTGGACAAATGAAGGGACGTGCATTTTCCCCGGTGTTCCCGCAGCAAATACCGAATATCGAGATGCACTAAATCATGATCAGGATCGATACGATGATCTGTGCGAGGATGATCTTGGCTACCATCGCGGCCGGATAGACCGTGGTGTACCAGATGTTGGGCACGTCGTTATCCGTCTGCTGGTTGGCATAGGCCAGGCAGGCCGGTTGAGTCTGGATGCCCGACATCATCCCCATCACGGCGGCCATCGGCAGCTTGAGGTATTTATAGCCGACCAGGAGGGTGAGTATCGTCACGAAAGTCGTAATGATTGCGGCTGCCCCGATCAATCCCCATCCGCCCGTCTGGAAGGTCGCGCCGAATCCGTCGCCCGCCTTGGTCCCGATCGCCGCCAGGAAAAATACCAGGCCCACCTGGCGCAGAACCAGGTTGGCGTTAAAGGGCATCTCCCAGGTGATCGGCCCCGTGCGTTCGAGCCGGCCCAGGATCAATCCGGCAATCAGCGGACCGCCCGCGAATCCGAGTTTGAAATTCAGGCCGTGCGGGAGGGGGATGGGTATCATTCCCAGGAATACCCCGAGGACTATTCCCAGCGAAAGCGAAAGGTAATCCGTTTCGGATACCGATTTGAGCGAATCGCCGAAAAATTTGGTGACGCGGTCCATGTTGTCCCGCTGCGTGAGCACGCGGATGCGGTCGCCCATCTCCAGTACTGTGTCCGGCCCGGGAACGATATCGACATCACCCCGCCTGAGGCGGGTGATAATGGCGTGCATTTCGCTGGAAAGATTCAGCTCGCGGATTGCCTTTCCCGCCACGGCCTTTTTCGAAACGAAGATCCTCCGATAGCTGATGCCGCCCAGTCCTTCGGCCAGGTGCTCCTGGGGCTGCTCGCCGAAGATCAGCTCCGCCCGCTTCATGGCGGTCTCATCGCCCACGGCAACGATCAAGTCGTTCAGCTCCAGCACTGTTTGGGATTGCACAATGTCGGTCCTGTTTCCCTTCTTGATCCGGCTGAGGACGAAGCCAAAGTCCTTGACCGGCGCAAGCACATCCTCCACCGTTTTCCCCACGATCGCCGGGTTGATGATTTTATAAGTGCGGCTGAAGATGGCCTCTCTGGCGGATTCCCGGCGCGCCTCCGTTGCCTCTTTCGCATGGTCGACCTTCATGAATTTGCTGAAGATGAAAAACCACAGGATCACCCCGAACACTCCGAACGGGTAAGCCAGGCCGTAGGTGACTACCGGGCTGTTGACATAGAGCTCGCGGGTTTCGGGCGGGAGGTTGGCGGACAGGTTCTTGGCGGTTTCCACGGCTGCGGCCAGAGCCGGCGTGTTGGTCAATGCCCCGCAAAAAAGTCCCGCTGCGCTGGGAGCCGAAAGGCCCATAAAAGTGCGGATAAGGATCGCCGCTGCCGCGCCCGCGCAGAGAAGCAGGCACGCGATGATGCTGAAGCGGAGCCCCCGCTTTCTGAAAGAGGCAAAAAAACCATGGCCGGATTGGAGGCCGATCGCATAGACGAACAGAACCAGCCCGATGATGTAGATATGCTCGGGCAGGCTCAGGCGGCGGTCGATCGCGCCGAAAAATATTCCCGTGAAAAGCACCGCCGCCACTCCCAGCTTGAAGCCCAAAATATTGATATTGCCGATCAGGTAGCCGATACCGATCACGGTAAAAAGCAGAAGCAGCGGATTTTGTGCCAGTAAATCAACCACGATAAATCCTTCCATTGTTTCTGTCCGGCGCCACGTCGATGACATCCTGAAGTTGCAGGTGCTCCATCGGCACCCCCGGCTTGGGGCCGTCCGTCCCTCTCTGGAATCTGGCGCGAAATCGTTCTATGAAAAGCCTTTGCGCGCCGGTCTTGCCCCTGAAAATTCCGCCGAGAAAATGGACCTCGCAGCCCTTGGACAAAAGGGCAAGAACTGCCTCGTAAAAGCCTTTGTCCATATAGTAACCGTATTTGTGCTGAAGATTCCTTATCGCAAGAATGTCCTCGGCTATTCCAAGCCGGTTGGACAGATATTCGACCTGTTTTTCAAGCCGCGCAATCCGATCGTCGTTGGCCACAGAAATCTCCTTTCGCGCGGGTGTCATTTTGACCGGATTCAGGACCGGAAGCAAGCCGGGCATGAATTACGGCCTCAAACCTGCGCCAACAAACGCTTGCAAGCATTGAAAAAGCCGGGAATCAGGGCAGCTTCTTCACGATTTCGGCAAACTGCTCCTTTGTGAAAGCCCGGAGCGTCGTGGACCGGACATTCCCCTGCATTCCCTGTGCCAGCAAAAATGCGGAAGCTTCTTCATCGCTGGGTGCATCGAAAATTGATACCAGGTCGTAGGCGCCCATTGTGAGGTAGACGCCCAGGGATTTGCCGCCTGTCTTTTCTGCAGTTTTAATGGCGGCCTCAATGCGGGCGGGTGCGTCTTTGACGCTCTTGATACCTTGTTCTGTCCATTGATACAGCGTTATATAAATCGGCATTTTGAAACCCTCCTTTTTCGTGTTTGTAGATTCTGAGGTGCCCCAGGCGGAGCCGGTTTCCCTACGCTCAGCTGGAGGAGTATTACCGGCCGGTGGCGAATCTCGAGGGAACGCCGTCAGGTTGGGAAGACTTGGCCGTAACCGTATTCGTTCCCAAATGATCTCTGGTTCTTAGGGGCGGGCCTTCGGCCGCCCCTAAGAACCTTGCTCGGAATTTTCGCGGCTCGGGCGTCCTTTTCGCTTGAGCACGGCCTGTTTGAGCAGATACTCGATCTGCCCGTTGATGCTGCGCAAATCGTCCGCGGCCCAGCCTTCCAGCTCGGCCCAAAGCTTCGGATCAATCCGCAGTAGAAATGACTTTCTGTTGTCCATCGCATCGAGCCCGATATCAAGAGTAAAGAGTGCCGGTATTGACGACGGGATGAACCTCGGACTCACCGCACAGCACGACCATCAGGTTGCTGACCATGGCGGCTTTCCGTTCGTCGTCCAGCTGCACGACATGTTTTTCGGCAAGACCCTTAATCGCCAGATCCACCATGCTGACCGCACCTTGGACAATCTTCTGCCGGGCAGCGATGACGGCTTCCGCCTGTTGCCGGCGCAGCATCGCCTGAGCAATCTCGGGTGCGTATGCCAGATGGGTCAACCGCGCTTCCTCGACGGCAACTCCCGCGCGGCTCAAACGCTCCTCCAGTTCCACTTTGAGCCCTGCTGAGACTTCGGTGCTGTTGCTCCGGAGCGTTATTTCGTTTTCCTCGCCGTGATCATAAGAATACTGGCTGGTCAAATGCCTCAGAGCAGACTCGCTCTGGGTCTGCACATATTTCACATAATCATCAACATCAAAAACGGCCTGGGCCGTATCCTGGACCCGCCAGATCACGACCGCGGCGATTTCTATCGGGTTGCCGCGCTTGTCGTTAACTTTCAGCTTTTCACCGTTCAGAGTTCGAGCCCGCAAAGAAATTTTGTTCCGGCGCAATCCCTTCCTGGATTGCATCATGAGCGTAGCGAAGCCGGAAATGGTTGTGGCCGACGACGAGTCTTTGGAGGAATCCGAAGACGGTGCCACGATGCCCCGGGGCCCGTTGGAATAAAAGGGATTGCCCCAGTGAAAGCCGCTTTCACGCACGGTCCCCAGGTATTTCCCGAATAAAACCAGCACACGCGCTTCGTTTGGCTGCAAAGTGAAAAATCCGTTCAAACAAATCGCCCATATTGCAAGGAGGAGAAGCGATGGGAGAAAAAGCCAGAGAATCGGTCCGGTCCTGGGAGACCCGGCAGCGATGGACGTGATAAGCAGCCCAATAGTGCAAATCAGGTAAGCAATCAGCAGCACGAGCATTATCCATCCGTTTTGAACCTTTACAGCCCGTTCTCTGTTCAGTGAAGCCTGTTCGGTAGTCATGGTGTCTCACCTTTCAAATATGTGTTATCAAAGTGATATCATAGTAATATCATAATGGCAAGAACTTTTTTGCCGGAGACAAAAAAACGCCACGGACCCTCCGGATCGCGATATTGCAATCCGGGGAATTCGTGGCGTTTTTGAAGTGGCGGCTATCCCAGTTTGCCTTTGCTCTGGAGCGTGTCGGCGACCCGCATCAATCCCATGCTTTCCAGGGTATCTCGTTTGGGCCAGCCGTTGGCCGGGTTCCAGCCCTCGAATTTGAAGAACCTGGTTTTCCACTCTTCAAACCTGGTCCGGTCCAATTTGCGGCCCGCATTCGCCGCATAGCTCCACTTGCCGTTCTCGTATGCCGGCATGATATGCGCCCGCGATGGTTTGTCATAAATATAGTCGGGGAATACTTCCTGATCGCGGTGCCTTCCCTGCAGAACCCAGATCGCTTTATTCAGGTTCCAAATCTTGCGCCCGATCTCCATCCCGTCCGCAAAGGTGATGTTTTTCCCTGTGACGGCATTGTAAAACTTGGGCTCTGCTTCGGGGGTGGCTCCCGCTTTGTTCACGGTGTTGTTTGTGAAGAACATCGGCCAGCGCCATCCGCAAAAGCCGGTGGAGTCTATCCAGAATCTCTGGTAATGCCTGTGCCATGCTACCTGTTTGACCCTGTGATCGGAATAGATGCCGGTGGGGCCTTCACCGTAATCCAGCATGAACGGGTCGCCCTGGTACGGGATCATGGCATTGGAAGCCATCTCGACTGCTTTCTCCGCGGAAAGATAGGGTTCTACTCCCGCTCCCATCATGGCCGTGGGCATCCAGTGGAGGGGATAGTTGAAGGTATGCATCATGATATCCCTCTCCCCGAGCAGAGATCCGTAACCCCAGTCGACTTCGATCCTGGGATCGTAGTGTTCTACGGAGCCCCAGTACGGCAGGTTCAGGACGCCGCTGGACAGATCTTCCTTGAAGCGGCCCCATTTCACCGCCGCCCGGGCAAGGCCCTCGCTCAAGGCTTCCCCTATCCCTTCGCGTCTGGCTATCCTGCGCATGAGCGCTTCGGTGAATTCCAGCGTGTTGAACCGCTCCATGGGCAGGTCGCATTCGATCTGCTTCCCGGGTCCAAGGATCCCCATTTTGTAAAGGGCATTGATATAGTTTCTGGGACCGGCGATATGCCAGTGATTGATGCCGTAAGCGTGCAGCAGGTCGGTCGCCTTCATCTTATCGATGCGGGGTCCTTCCATACCCATGTATTCGACGGTGCCGGCACAGACCGCTTCATTGCTTTTGCCACCGGCCAGCCTCATGCGGCATCCCCTGGGACACGATACGCAGGCGGCCGCGCGGGCCGGTTCCAGCGGGATACTTAAATTGTGGGTGTTGCCTCCGCTCGGGGCGCCGTTGAAAAGCATGAAGGACCTTGATTCCATTACGGGATCCAGGGGCTTGTCCACATTCCATTGGAACTGGTTGAACCACAGCCTGGCGTCCATGAGGGCCTTGGGCTCCGCGATCGGCACGCTCCCCGTTCCGATGACACTGATCGCCTTCAGCTTCTTGGATCCCCAGACGCCCCCGAATCCGCCCTGCGCGGCGCTGCTGCCGGCGCCGTGGACAATAGAGGCAATCCGGCTGCGGTTTTCGCCTGCCAGACCGATGCAGGCAACTGCGGGGATCTGGGTCGAATATCCATTGTCCAGCTCCGCCCATTCGCCGTACTTGGCCTCGGGCATGACACGCCTGCAGATTTCCTCCTGAGCGTCGGCGGTATCCATTCCCCACAACCCGGCGCTGGCCTTTTCAATCGTGACCTTGTCGTTGATGATGTTGATCCAGACCGGTTCATCGGAAGCGCCCTCGATCACGATGCCGTCCCATCCTGCATACTTCAATTGAGCGGTGAAGCGTCCTCCCCAGTTGCTGTGGCTGTACCATTCGATGGGATAATACATGGGCGCGAGTCCCTGCACTTCGCATCGGCCGGAACCGGGCACATAGGTGCCCGAAAAGGGCGATGTCATCACCGTTATGACATTCCTGGGATCGAATGCATCGAAAGGAAGCTGGTTGCCCACAAGATCAAAGAAAATGGCTGCGCCTATTCCATGGGCGCCGCCGAATTCTTCATATTTTCCCGTATCGATAGTTCCAATCGTCTTGCTGGTGAGATTTGCCCTCAATATTTTGCCTGTATATCCACCTGTCATCTTTGACCTCGGTTTGAATTAGGGGATTTCCCCGGAACGGAGTTTTCCAAATGACTGCGCCCCATCCGCGGATACCTCTTCCAATGTGTAACAAAATGCGAGCGTGTGTCAACGGCAATCGATATCCGGAGGGGATGAGACTGACCCTGGAGCTGCCGGTTGACATAAGTTTCTTAAAAGCCTGATTTTAGACCCGGCAAACAAAGCGCCGCTATTCCCGGCGAGGACCCATTCCGGGGTGCGAAAAATATCGCCGTTCTCGCTTGGGATCCGTTACTTGGATTCTTGTTGAAATTAAATTTTATCTGGTATAATTAGAAATGCCTTCCTCATGAGCAGACTCATAGGTAGACATTTTGTGGGTTTTAGCCCTGCAACGGATCAAAAAATCATTACAACGAAGGAGTAAGCCTATGCCTGAAGGCAAAAAAGCCAAAAGCGGAGAAGCTGCTGCCAAAAAGAAATTCTCTCGAAGGGATTTTCTGGTCTCCAGCGGAACGGTTGTGGCGGTGGATGCGCTGATCGCAACCAGTCCCGCGACTGCGGCCGTGGCAACGCCCGCTTCCCCAACCCCGGCAGCCAAAGCCGATTACCCCGTTTCCAAGGGTTATCTGGTCTATGACAGCAAGAAATGCATCGGATGCACCACTTGCATGCTCAGCTGTTCGATGGTTCATGAAGGAGTTCAGAATCTGTCGCTTGCGCGCATACAGATTATCCAGGACTCGTTCGGAAAATTCCCCACCGACCTCAAGATGGCGCCCTGCCGTCAATGCAAAATGCCGGTCTGTGTGGACCAGTGTCCGGTCGGAGCTGCCTATGTGGATGCTGCAAACGGCAATATCCGGAGAATCGATGCCAAAAAATGCATAGGCTGCAAGACCTGCCTGGGCGCCTGCCCGCAGCAGCCCCACAGAACCGTCTGGAACCATATCACCAAGAAATCCTCAAAATGCGATCTTTGCCTCGACACTCCCTACTGGAATGAAAAGGGTGGACCTGGCGGCAAGCAGGCTTGTGTGGAAGCCTGCCCGATGAAGGCCATCAAGTTCGTTACGGAGGCGCCCAACCAGAAGGAGACGGAGGGCTACGATGTGAATTTGAGGAACGAACACTATTTGAACCTTGGTCTGGTTGACAACGCAACAGTTGTACCACCTTTACTGGCAGCGCAGGCGAAAGCAAAGAAACCGCCGATGGCTAAGCCCAAGGAATAGGGAGGAAATATGACAGGTGGATATACGGGTAAAATCCTAAGGGTCAACCTTACCACAAAGACCATCAGTACGATCGATACGGCGAAGTATGAGGAGTTCGGCGGAGGCCACGGCATAGGATCCGCACTTTTCTTCGACCTGGTCGGCGATCAATTGCCTTTCCCGGCATTTGATCCCAGGAATGTCGTTATCATCATGGCCACCCCGTTCTCCGGAACATTCATGCCCGCTTCCGGACGCTCCGAAGTGCAGGGCCTGGGGCCCATGCTTTACCCGGTCGAGTGGTTCGGCCACAGCAACTTCGGCGGACGCTTTACGGCCCAGCTGAAATTCGCAGGCTGGGACGGGATAGCGGTTGAAGGCGCTTCCGACAAGCCTGTGTGGATCAATATCATCAACGACAAGGTCACGATCGAAAGCGCCGATGGAGTATGGGGCATGGATACCTGGGACACGCAGGAAGAAATCGCAAGGCGTGTCATCCCCAGTTTGAAATACGGCGAGTGGGCGGATCTGGACGCCGGCCATACCACGCAGATCCCGGCGGTAGTCTGCTGCGGACCGGCGGGAGAAAACCTGAGCCGCCTCGGCTGTCTGCTGCACGGCCCCGGGTCTCAGGCAGCGTTGTGCGGCTTCGGCGGGGTTTTCGGCTCCAAGAAACTCAAAGCGATCAGCGCTATCGGCACAGGAGGCGTCCCCATTGCGGATCCCAAGGCTTATATGGATGCCAGGCTCTGGTTCCGCCAGTTTCAGTGGGATGTGGATAACCCGAGGGAGCCCGAGAGGTTTGCAAAACAGGGATATATGCTGATCAGCGGACGTCCCAGCGGAGGCAACGTGCTCAATGGCCAGCTCCCGCTCGTTCCGGCGCGCGCCGCGGCCTGCGCCTCTTGCCCCAGGGGCTGCCGCATGCGTCTGGCAAGCGGCGAGAGCAACGAATCGGTCTGCGCCGGCACCATGGCAGTCCGTGTCCAGGGCACTCAGAAACTTTCCCGACAGGCAAACGATCTAATGCAGAAATGGGGGCTTGGTCACTGGCAATTCATGCCTCTTCAGAGCTACATTCAGTCGCTCTACAAAAGAGGGCTCCTGGGCAAAGGAAAGCAGATCGAATGCGATCTTCCGATGGATCAGGCCAACACTATGGGCTTTGCCGACATGCTCATGAGGCAGATATCCCTGCGCCAGGGTGTCGGCAAGGAGCTGGCCGAAGGCTGCGCCAGATTCGCGGAAAAATACGGGCTGTACAAAGAGGATGTCGCAAGCGGCGTACTGCCTCTGCCCTATTGGGGCACTGCGGATCACTATGACGCAAGGGTCGAGGCGGAGTGGGGTTTCGCTTCTCTGCTGGGAGAGCGGGATCTTATGCTGCACATGATGGCCAATTATCCTCTCTACTGGATGGCCAATTCGGGAGACCCCTACCTGACTGCCGAAGAGGCCGCCAAGCTGTATACCGATGCGATGGAACCATACAACGGCGACGTCTACATGGTCGACTACAGCGACGGTCCCACGGGGATTTATTCGGACTCCAAGGTCAAACAGGTCGCCTGGGTCAAGCACTATGAAAAATTCTGGATCGGGTCCGGCGGCTTTTGCGGTTGGCGCTGGCCGATGTGCATAACCAATAACACTGCCGACAGGCGCGGCCCGACACCCAAGGCGGAGCCCAAATTCTGGAATGCCATTACCGGAAAGAACCTGACTTTTGCGGACTACATGGAGATCGGGCACAAGATCTATACTCTGGACCGATCCATCTGGGTGCTGCAGGGCAGACACCGGGACATGGAAGTGTTTCCCGATTACCTCTATACCCAGAAATCCAGAGGGGCGCACCTGCCGATGTACGAAAACGGCAAATGGGAATACGGCACGGGCGCCGGCCGTACGTTGGATCGGGCCAAGGTCGAGGATTTCAAAACCCGGTTCTACAAATTCGAGGGCTTCAACCCGGATAACGGCTATCCGACGAGAGCCACCCTCGAAAAGATGGGATTGAGAAAGGTCGCCGATTTGCTGCAAGGCAAAGGCAAACTCGGCTAACCGTTCCGCAAAAACGCCACGAATTTCACTCCTGCAATCTGTGGAATCCGTGGCGTTTTTTTGTCTTCGATTCGGTCGCGGTCCCTTTTCTTCACCGATTCCCTTTATGATGGGAGCCTTTGCTGATATGATTTTATTACCCATCAGTCAAGGCCGATTTCTCCGGCGACAACCGAACTCTGACGAGGCCGAAGACATTGTTAAAGCGATATCTAATCATTGTTCTGCTCTTGGCGCTCTTCTGCTCTCTACTTCCGGCTCAGAATAAAAAAATTCAAAAAGGGGAAACAGAAAAGGCTCAAACCACGTTCAAAGTCCCCGTAAACGTCATCGTGGTCAACGTTACCGTTGCGGATAAGAACGGGAATGCTGTCACCGACCTGACCGCGAACGATTTCAAGGTGTTTGAAGAGGGGAAGCCGCAGGCTATACAGACTTTTGCCATGGAATCCTACGAACCCGCACCGGCGCAGGCGGCGGAAACCCGGGCAAGACCTTCCGCCCAAGCCGGAAAAACTCCGGGCTCCAGCCGTCCCAGGCTGATCTCGCTGGTGATTGATGATGTCACGATAAATTCGAACGATCGCTATGCGCGGATGATCCAGGCCGTAACCAATTTTGTGGAGAATGACCTTGGCCCGATGGACCAGGTTTCGATACTGTCGGGTTCCGGGCGTGCGCGGTATCCGTTCTCCGACGACAAGCAGAGGCTCCTGGAGGAAATCGACGAAATTTTTGGGAAACTGAATCTTGCCGTGGCCATACAGTCGGATTGCCCCGATCTTACGGATCTGCAGGCACAGAGAATCTCCGACCGCCAGGCTTGGGGTGCATCCATGGATGCTCAGGATCCCTCTCTGCAAGTGGCTGTTGCGGAGGCTATCAGGTGCCTGAACCTGAATCCCACAAACGACACCGAAGAGGAGAGGGAGCGGATTATCCAAATTGCCAAAAATCATGTGCTGATGGAGGCTTCCAGGCATAGCCAGGAATCCGAGTACCGGACGCACAGCCTGCTGGACACCCTCCGGAAACACCTTCGGTCGCTGAGACATTTCGAGGCTACCAAAAGCCTCGTTCTGTTTTCCGACGGCTTTTTGTCTCAAAGCGCCTCGCCGGTATTTTATCAGCTCCAGGAGGTTGTCGACCTCGCGTTGCGTTCGGGAGTCGTTCTGAACTGCCTGGACATCCGCGGACTGGATACCTACTTTCCTTCGGCGAGCGAGAGAACTATCCTCGATGCGTCGATTGCTGGCCAGAAAATGTCTTTCTATCGGGAAGACCAGTTGGCGCAGGAGGATCCGCTGTTTCAAATGTCCAACGAAACGGGAGGTATTTTTTTCCATAACAACAACGACCTGTATGGAGGGCTCCAAAAGATCGTCCACAGGCAATCGGCTTACTATGTTTTGACTTACGCCATGCCTTCACAAAAGGCAGACGGCCGATTTCGCCGCATCAAGCTGGAAGTATCGCGTCCGGGGCTGGAGCTTTCCTACCGCAAGGGATACTACGCTCCCAAGGAGGAGATGACTTTTGAAAGGCGGAAAAAGGAAGATATCATGGAAGCCCTGCAGGCGCCCGGCAATCTTAATGAAATCCCCCTCTACCTTGCCTACAACTATTACCAGGAGGATGATTCGACATACGGAGTCTCATTCCTGACCAATATAAGCATACGCGGCCTGCATTTCCTCGACGAGGACGCCAGGCGCAAAAATCTGATCAGCATGGTTCTGGTGGCTTTTGATGAAAATGACCGCTACATCGATGGGGTGGAAAAATCCATCGAGTTCCGGCTGCTGGAGACAAGCTACGCCAGCCTCCTCGATCAGGGCCTTACGTCCAGGGTTGAACTCAAACTCCCAATGGGCCGTTACAAGATCAAGGCCGTTGTGCGTGAAAGCACTCAGGGCAAAATGGGTTCTGTTACCAAGGCGGTTGAAATCCCATGAGGGTTCAGCTACCCAATCTCGAATCTCGAGTTTCGAATCTCGAATCATAAGGAGGATTATGTCCGTCAATAAGGCAGGCAAAATCCGGGTCATGCGAATTCTTCTTGGATGTCTATGCTTTTGCGGGATTGTTGTCTCTCCTGATTCCCGGGACCCGGCAGGGCGGCAGGCGGCTGCCCAGTCCGGGCGGTCCTTCAGTCTGCGTGTGGATGTCGAGCTGGTGACAGCTGAAGTGATCGTGCTGGACAAAAAGGGCAAACCGGTGTCTAACCTCAAGAAGGAAGATTTCCGGCTCTACGAAGACGGGAAGGAGCAGGAAATTATAAGCTTCGATGAAGTAACCGCTGAGCCGGGCAATCCTTCTCCAGGTCTGGCTTCCATGGAAGAGGACGACCTGGAACGAGGGAAGACCGTGCTGATTATCTTCGACGACAGCACCATCACACCGGCGCATATCAAGCGTTCCCGTGATTCAGCCGAAAGATTCGTCAGGGAGCACATGAGGCCCCAGGATCTGTTCGCAGTGGCTTCGTACGACAATTCGCTGAAAATTTTGCAGAACTTCACCCGCGAGCCCGAGGATATATTAAAGGCTATAGCCCAGCCGGCGGTGTCCAGCGCCGACATGACGCCGGATCCGCGCCTGTCGACGGACACGCGGCGAAGCTCGGGAACCTGGCCGACGCAGGATGCTCCATCTTCCACCAAGGGGTACAAGTTGGGAAATCTTCTCCGTGCGCTTCACTCGCTCAATTTGGCTATCGAGCATCTCAAAGGCTCAAAATCCGTGCTGCTTTTTTCCGAATCCGGATATTTCAGCGCCGATATTATCGACACACTTTACAAAAACACTCTGAATTCCGCGAAGAGATCCAATGTGGTTTTTTACACCATTGACCCCGCCGGATTGGACTCACGCACCATTGGAGAGCTTCACAAGCCTGAGAAGAACCCCGCAGCCTTTGCGCTCAAGAAATCCTCTCAACCGGCTTCCTCGTCAAAGGGATTTTCGGCACTCTCATGGGGTCCGAATTCCGGGAGCCGGAGTTTTTTGGGCAATTCGATGTTTCAACAGCAAGGCGGGGGAACCGGCGGCGGCACCAGTGGGGGAACCGGCGGCACCAGTGGGGGAACCGGCGGCGGCACCAGTGGGGGAACGGGTGCCGGTACAGGCAGCGGCACCGGTGCGGGTAGCGGTACCAGCGGCGGGACGAGCGGTACAACAGGCGGGACGACCGGCAGTAGTACCGGAGGTAACACAGGCAGCGGTACCCGGGGATATCCGGACAGCAATATGAGCGGCTACCCGGACAGCTCCATTTTTCCGGATTCCAGGAATCCAAACAACATGAATCCCTGGGAGGACAACTCGTCCATGAGCCTGTTGAAATCTCTGGCGTCCGATACAGGCGGATTATCCATATACAATACCAACAACTACGACGTCGAGCTTGACAAACTGGACCAGCAGTTAAGCAACTATTACATCCTGGGTTTTCAATCCAACAATCCGAAACATGACGGCGCTTTCCGGAAACTTGAGGTCAAGACCAGCCTGAAGGGATTGAAATTGAGATACCGGAAGGGCTATCTGGACAGGCGTCCCATCGATGCGTTGGCAAGCTCCAGACAGGAAAAGACGCTTCTGAATGCCCTGGCTGCTCCCGAGCCGGCGACCCAGCTGCCCCTTGTTTTTCGACCTGCGTATTTCTACGATTCACCCCGCATGGCGAGGGTTCTGGTGCTGGCAAAAATCCGCGCCGAAAAGGCGGAGGTGAAGAAGAAGGGCGGACAGTCCACCTGCGATCTCAATGTCATGGGCGTAGCCTACGCGGAAGACGGCAGCGTTTCGGCCCGCTTCAGCGAGACCATGCACTTTGCGTTCGACAAGGAAAAAGAAAAGGATTTCCGCCAGGCAAATCTGAGCTATCGCAATTACTTCAGGCTGCGCCCGGGGAAATACCGTCTGAAGCTTGCCACATCGGACGAAGCGAACAACCTGGGATCGATGGAGCAATTTCTGGAAGTGCCTGCTCCGCCGGAGCGCGGATTCACGGCCAGCAGTCTCGTCCTTGCGGAAAACGTGTCCCGCTTGCCCGGTCTGATACAGAACCTCCAGGCCAAATTGCTGGATGACAGCGATCCATTGATCTATGCGGGCATGCAGATCACTCCCAGCGTGGATAACAGAATCAAGATCGGGTCTGCGGTGCCCATCCTGTTTAAAATATACAGCATTGCCGGCGGCGGTCAGTGGGATTTGACGGCAAAGGTCAGGCTGATAAGCGAAGAAGGGAAAGAGGTCGCTCTGCTGCCTGTTGCGCTGGACAATAATCTTTCCCTGATCAATAAATCGGAAGCCATAATTGGATTCTCGATGAATTTCCCGGATGTCCAGCCCGGGAAATATAGCCTTGTGGTGGAGACTACTGATAACGCTTCAACTCAAGCTGCGACGGCGCGGGCGGATGTCGAGTTTACGGCGCAGTGAAAAGGGGGAAGCGAATTCGGGCTTTGCTGATCGGACGTGGGAAAGGGGCTGTCTCAAAATTGCTGGCGAGGATCTCTAAGCCGAACCCATAAATCAGCGCCATACCAATTCGCGGCCGCGAATACAGTGTCTGCCATTGGCCCTTTGACCCAGCCCCTGTCGGGGTAGTAGTTTTGCGACAGTCTCGAAAGGTTTGTCTGACGGTTGCCGCCCAAAAGATATCTGGCACCCAATGCCCCAATACGTAGGAAGGACATTGCATTGGCTTTGTGCGTTTCGTGCTTATAGGTAAGAGGAGCCTGCTGACATGCAGCCTGATGATCGTCTTGTTCCGCTTGCCCGGCGCATTCAAAATGCATCGAAAATAACAGTGCTCACCGGAGCCGGCGTGTCGGCGGCCAGCGGCGTTCCGACATTTCGAGGCAAGGAGGGGCTCTGGAAATCGTTTTCTCCGATGGATCTGGCGACGCCCGCGGCATTCCAGTCAAATCCTCAGCTCGTTTGGGAGTGGTACGACTGGCGGCGGGGATTGATCTCCAAATGCCAGCCCAACGCCGCGCACCGCGTTCTCTCGGTCTGGAGCAAACGCTATCCCGGATTCACGCTGATCACTCAGAATGTCGACGGTCTGCATGAGAAGGCCGGGACCGAAAATGTCATCCGCTTTCATGGATCGATTTGGGAGGTTTTCTGCTGGAATCACTGCGGGGCTTCGCCTCGGCGGTGGATTAACGACGCTGTTCCGCTTCCCTGCATCCCGCCATCCTGTCCGTATTGCGGAGGGCTCATACGGCCCGGTGTGGTCTGGTTCGGGGAGAGCATCGATCCTGAAATCCTGGGGCAATCCGCCGCCGCGCTGAACTGCGATATCTTCATGACTGTCGGGACATCCGCCCTGATCTACCCGGCAGCCGGCCTAGTCGGTCATGCACAGGGAAACGGCGCTTTCACAGTAGAGATCAACCCTGAGGCCACACCCGCTTCGGACCTGGTTGACCTTACGATTCAGGAACCTGCCGAAATGGCGCTGAAAAAACTCGAAGACCTGCTGGAGCCTCCACGGGAGACAGGGCGCTGAAAAACAATACGCAAAATTGGGCCGGTTGTGCACGCCTGAAGATGTCGCTCCGGTTGTGGCGTTTCTTGCATCCGATGTGTGCAGTTACATGGCCGGGCAGTTCATCACCTTAAGCGCATCCTGATTCAGCGGATTCCATGGGCGGCCTTGTAGGAATCCCAGGTGTCTTTGAGGTGAATGAAGGCTTGGTAGTTTTTGCAGAGCAGGAATGGATTGTTGAGTTTTTCATAGCCCACCGTGGAACTCTGCATGCTGCCCTGCCCGCCGTAATAGTCATGTCCGGGAAAAATTTGAATATCGTCCGGCAGCTTCATGATGCGCCGCAGGGATTTCCATTCCGCTTCGGGGGAGGAACCGGGGAAATGACGCCCGGTTCCCCCTACCTTTCCGCAAAAAAGCAGATCTCCGGTCATCAGCTTCTTTTCGAATAGATAACAGGTATGGCCGGGCGTATGGCCGGGCGTGTGATAAACAACAATCGGCCTTTTACCCAGATACAGCCTATCTCCGTCATTTACCGCAACAGCGCCCGGCACATTTTCATCCTTGCCGGCATAGACCGCGGCTTTAGTAATCCGGGCCAGTTCCCCGGCCTCATCCACGTGATCGGAATGTCCGTGGGTCAGGAGTATTTTTTGTATCTTGAGGTTTCGGTCCTTGGCAGCTTCGGCAAATTTGCCGGCCCTGAAGCCGGGATCCACCGCAGCCGCCTCTCCGCTTTTCAGATCTCCGATCAGGTAACAGAAATTCCGGTCTCCGCCCAGGTGGAGCTGCAGGAAACAAGAGCGCCTGTCGGAATAATCATGAAGCACCATCTTTTGCATCCTACTTGGTATCCAGTCCCCATTGCTTAAACATGCGTTTATAGAGTTCCGGCTGGGGGAAATCGGGCATCATGAACATGTGATGATTCAAATAGCCGAAGTACCCCTTCGAACTCTCTCTCAGGCCGGCCATCAGTGTCTCCATCCTGGCGGGCGGGATCGAGAACATCATTTCATCTTCCCCTGTGAGAGCGCGCTCATATTCGCCGGGATCCGGAAGCACGACCCAGTATCGGCCGGTTGTCATCGGATTGTAGACCGCCCAGGAGCAGGAGGGTGGGAAGAAATGCCCGTTCACCAGCGGGACCTCCTCGACTTTAAGGGACATCAAGAGGCCCCTCAACTGTGAGGTGTTGGAGTACATGATGACGGTGTCCGGCTGGAACGTGGCGCTCTTCAGGGGCGCTGTGACTATGCCAAAGTATTTGCCCGGCTCAAAACACTTATAAGGATGGCTCCATTTGGTGACATCCTCCGGCTGGTTGACCAATCCATAGGCCATGAGGGCCGTCGGGCACCAGTGATCCTCTTTCAACATGGCGACGGTGGTCCCCTCGCGGCGCGACAGGGCGAATGCCTGGCATTGCGCTATATGGTAGCCGCGATCCCTCTTGGGCCTTATGGCGTCTTTCGGGATGTCTCCCTCTTTTTCAATCATCTTCACTGCGATGGGTGATGTGCGCAGTCGCAGGAGTTTTTCCAGCTCTTCACCATAACGATTCCATTCGCTCATGTCGGGCATACGTTTTACCTCTTGACGGGTGTTTTCAGGTTTGGTTCTTATTGCGGAAATGGCGCGGCTGCAGGCTCCTAAAACCACGGATCCCAGCCCCATTCCCAGCACGGTGCGTCGCGAGCAGGCTTGCTTCATCGATGAGTCCTCCGGTTCGGCTATTTGAATATTAAATCACATATCAACTTAAATGGAATTGTAAATATTGGTAAACCCTCGGCTCTGCCGGGGGACTCAAAGAGTTTGACCGCTCCGTATTTTGAAACGCTGAGAAACGCTGATAAAAGCGCTGACAAACGCCGATTTGTTCGGCGAGGGTCGGCGAGCAAAAGCCGATGAGGCGCTTCTGATGGAGTTTTCTGCGGCGGCGCTGTGGCAAACGCCCGATTTCTCATGCCCTTCATCTCCTTGCCTCACGGCGCTTGCCACAGTGCCGGCGCAGAAAACTGTCCAGCGAGGAGCGCTGGCCCCTTCGGGGATCAGAAGCGCCTCATCGGCTTTTGCCCGCGTAAGTCAGCGTTCAAGACCGGTGTAACTTCTCCAACCGCTTTGAGCGGTTCAAATCTTTCAAGCTTCCGGCTTTGCCGGAGGTACCTGACTTCTGGCTCGGGACTGAGACCATTTATTTTCAGATGATTGGCCTCGATGCGCATCGCTTGGCGCAGGGAACATTTTTGCATAGGGGAAGAACGGCATGCGAACAACACGCGGGCAGCGACAAAACTCTCAGCCAATCAGGATAGGCAGCCGGAGACAACTCTCGAGCAGATGGCGCGCTGCTGCGAGTTTTTCGGCCAATTTGTCGTTGGCGGAATATCCCGGGGCTGTGAGCATCAGGACACCGCCTTGCCTCTTCAACTCGATACGGTTGATGCGCCTTTGACGGGGCACATCGAAAGAGTTTGCCAGCCTCAAAATGCCGCAGAGCATAAAGACAAGGCTTTTCACGTCTCCGGACATCCCGGCAAAAGCTTTCTGCCCGGAGCGGGGAAGTGAGCCGCGATGGAAACGGGCGACGAGGGTCATATACCGGAGGCACTCGGCATCGCAGCCCGTCTGGGGTTTGAGCTTGCGCATAATGCGGTAAGAGTGGATCTGGTGTTTTTTACGCGCCCGGCATAATCCGACCTTTTGCGCCAGAGCCGCGGCGTTCAGTATGAAACGCGCATTCGGAAGGACGCCCTTGGGTATCAAACCCAGCGAATCCAAACCGTCATAGAGCTGCAACGCGAGTCTTGCCACGTGCTTCGAGCTGGCCGAATCGGGATCCCGGTACGCTGCCCAGCTTCCGACGCGGGCCAGCAGGGCGGGCTGGATCCGATCGGCGGCCGGAAGTCCCGAACGCCACACCGACAGCAGGGATGCTTTGCCCGTCATCCTTGCGTGATAGCTTTGCAGCCGCCGAAATCGCTCATCCTCAATTCTCTGCCTCCACTCGAGACGGGCTGGGTCGCCGGGAAAGGCTTTGATGTAGACGGCGGTTCGCCACAGCACATCCAGGTCGTGCACTTCACCCAGAAGATCCTGAAGCTCTTTTAGCTCGGGGCCCCAGAGGCCGTGGAGGTCCGGAAGAAAATTCTCAATGGTGTAGCGAAATTTCTTAAGACCGATTCTAAGCCGGTGATAGCCGATTCGGCTCCGGTTACGCAGGGCCTGGCGATGCAGATGATGCACCTCGGACCAGCGTTCCAGGGCCAGGTGATGGAACGCCAGGCTTCCCGCAGGCACCCTCAGTGTGTGCTCGCCCAGCAGCCTCGTCCATGCAAGCCACTTTTTCCGGTTAAAGCGCCGGATCGCCTCCGAAGCGCCTTCCTTCAGGCGGCCCCCCTCATAGGTGAGGTGACGGTTCAAGGCAATGGAAGCGGCGTCTGCCGACGGGGCGAGCTTTTCGTTCCACGCCAGCATGACCTGGGTATCGCGCAGGGCGCCGAGCTGCCGAAAAAGCCTCCGTCCTTCATCCTTCATTTGCTTCCAGGCTGGATGCGGATCGAAGGCCATGTATCCGTCGGCCATGGACCGGCAGCGTCTGAGCGCGACGCGCAGGTCATGGATGGGATCGGGCGCTAGCTCATTCTGCACACGGTCGCACTCCCGTATCACGCTGGTCATCCAGAAATCCATTCCGGCGGATTCGATCGTGCGTATTTCCAGAGCCTGAAGCTCCACGGTTGCCCCCCATGCGAAGCGCTACCCTATGGTCAATTGCGGCAATCAGTAAGCGTGGGCACAGAAGCGGGAACCCAAATTGCCGCTTTCTGTTTCCAGCTTCCCATTGCCGTTCAAAAAGAAAGGAAACCTGCATCATCAATCCATCAAGCATACAACGGATGCAGCCCGCGCGGGAACCAGGATTTTGATTCCTTTTCGCAGAGATTTGCGGCTGCATCCGCGATTTCCGTTGTATGATCATCCTGAGGTGACGGACATGGATCGAGTCACAAAGGCGGTCATTATGGCCCGCGGGCTGGGAACGCGGATGCGGAAGCCCGATGAATCCGCCGTGCTGAGCCGCGACCAGATCGAAATTGCGGGGGCCGGCGTCAAGGCCATGATTCCAATTGGCCGGCCATTCCTGGATTATGTTTTGAGCGGCCTCGCGGATGCGGGTTACTCCGATGTGTGCCTGGTTATAGGCCCGGAGCATCAATCCATGCGCGACTACTACGGGATGCAGTCGCCGCCCAAACGGGTCCGGATTCATTTCGCTGTCCAGGAAAAGCCTCTCGGAACGGCGGACGCCGTGCTGGCTGCAAGGGAATTTGCCGGCCGGAAGCATTTTCTGGCGATCAACTCGGACAACTATTATCCTTCCGCCGCTCTCGCCGCATTGAGGGAACTGGGTCAGGCGGGCGTCGCTCTCTTCGATCGCGACCGATTGGTCTCCGAAAGCAACATACCCGAAGACCGGGTGCTGAAGTTTGCTGTGGCCAAAGCGGACGATGAGGGCTGCCTGAAGCGCATTTATGAAAAGCCGGATGAAACAACGATTCGTGAGCTGGGTTTCCCCATCCTTGTCAGCATGAATTGCTGGCTCTTTTCGCCGGCGATTTTTCAGGCATGTCTCAGCATCCGGCCCTCTGTCCGGGGAGAACTGGAACTGACCGATGCGATCCAGTATTCCATGGACGCGCTCGGGGAGCGGTATAGGGTGCTTACATTCCATAGCGCCGTCCTCGATTTGTCCAGCCGCCCGGATATTGCTGTTGTCGCCGAAAAACTTCGCAGTGTGAACCCCAATCCGTAAAATTGCAGTCCCGCAAAATGGAGAATCAACATGACCTCATTGGAACAGAAACTCAGTGACCTTGCAGAAAAAATCTCGGGTAATAATCATTGGCGCCAGAGAATGTGCCTGAACCTCATACCCTCCGAGAACACGCCTTCTTTATTTGTCAAGCTTTGCGAAATAGGCGATCCCTCGGGCCGTTACGCCGAACACAAGACGGCGCTTAAGCGGGAACTCGACTCGCTGGCAGGGACCGGCGCGCTTAAGGGAGATCAGGTCTACTACTACCAGGGAGCTGATTTCATCTACGATGTTGAGCAGCGCCTGAAATCCGAATTCGCGGAATTCATCGGCGGGAACGAAGTCGAGACAAGACCGGTGAGCGGCCAGATGGCCAACGAAATTGTCTTCAAAGGACTCGTGAAATTCCTGTCGTCGAATCCCAAGGGATTTCCCGCTCTGGGTTCCACGGGGCGCCTGACATGCGTCATGAACAACGATCTCAATTTTGGCGGCCATCTCTCGGCGCAACCTTATGGCGCGCTCTTTAATTTTGCGGAAGATCACATTGTCAATTTCCCTGTCGATGAGAAAAACCCTTACAGGCTTGATGTGCAAAGGATGGTCGAGCTGATGGACAGGCACCGGCCGTCACTGATTGTTTTCGGAAAAAGCATGTTTCTGCATCCGGAGCCTGTCCGGCAGGCCCGGTCCTTCATCGATGGCATTCCGGATTATGCCCCGCTGGTGATGTACGACGGCGCTCATGTGCTGGGAATCCTGGGCCCCCTGTTTCAGGATCCTCTGACCGAAGGCGCAAGCATGGTGACCGGATCGACGCACAAGACGTTTTTTGGTCCCCAGCGGGGAATCATCGCCGCGAAGATGCCTGCAGACGGGCCATTCCGCAAGCTTTGGACGGAGATTGTCGCCCGGACATTTCCCGGATCAACCAGCAATCATCACCTGGGTACACAACTGGCCATGCTGGCTGCCACGATCGAGATGAATGCTTTTAGGAATTCGTACCAGAAGCAGGTGCTGTCCAACGCGCGCGCCTTTGCCAGAGCGTGTGCCTCCCGGGGCGTTCCGGTGGAGGGCGGGGAAGCCGAAGGGTACACGCATACGCATCAGGTGATCATCCGGGTGCAAGCCTTCGGGGATGCGAAGGAAATCGCCTCGAGGCTGGAATCCAGCAATATCATCACCAATTACCAGGCGCTGCCGAAGGACGAGACTTTTTACCACCCCAGCGGAATTCGCATGGGCGTGCAGGAAATGACCCGGTTCGGGATGAAGGAAACGGACTTTGAGGAGCTAGCCCGCATGATTGCCGATGTGATTCTGCAGAAGAAAAGCGTGGCGGGTGAAGTCGCGGAATTTCGGAGCCGCTTCGGCAAAATGCAATATTGCCTGACTCTCGAAGATACTCTGCGCATCGCGCCGAAGCTTTTTGAGAGCCTCTTCCCGCGGCACGGCGATTTTCACGGATTTGTTGAAGCCCTTCAAAACGTATAAGCGTCTTTACGACGGCAGAATGCGGGATTCTCCGACATCAATGCCGCAGGTTCCAGATCGCGGGTCGCCGGCTGCAAGCGGCAAGTTTGCAGCCGGCGTTCTGCAACTGCAAAGACATCCCCCCGGTTCAGGCAGGTTCTTGAATGGAGCCGTTCCGATACGGCCGGCTCTCCGGGCCGGCTAGGAGGACCGGGTGCTGCTGGGAAAGATGGAGCGGCATTGGATGCCCCATAGTCCATCGATTTGGGTCACGATCCAGAGCGCTTGATAGGTTGCATAGCGGGCGTTATCGGCTTTGTGCATACTGAGCTGAACCTCGAAATGAACTTTCTCGTCGCAGCTTTGCCTCATTTCGCAGGAGTCCAGGGTGGTATGCGTCCAGCCTTCCGCGGCGAGCGACTGAAAATCGATCTGGAAGGATTGCGGATCGTTCAGAATGCTCAGTTCATTGCCTGCAATCTGAATGTGGGGGTAATGGAGTGTTCTTCGGCCGGACTCCAGGTCGCGGCCATTAAATGCCGCGAAGAAATCATCAATGGGCTTGCGCGCTGCAACTTCGCGCTCGGATTCCTGCATTCCTGCGGCGCTGATGTAGCCCATCAGTAGCGACAGGCCTCCCAGCACGCCGAGGGAGACCTTCGCCGCCTTTTTCCAGGTGCCCTTCCGTCTTGCATCTTCCCCTTCAACATCAACATCCTCCGCCATACCCAGATCGACCTCCTTTGCCCCGGCTATTTTCACGCCATGTTGCCTTGATGCATTGTGAATCCTGATTCCTCTGCAGTCAATCCGTCAATCGGCGGAAGGGAGAGGATCTGCAGGGGGCGCGGGAAACGGGATCCGGGGATGCCGCTTCCGCCTGTTTGCGGATCCCGTTCCGATATTTATTCGCCCGACTGTTCCTCGAGATACTCCTCGTATTCTTCCGAGCTGAGGAGTTCCTTGAGCTCTTCAGGGTTATTGAGGCGAATCCTGATCATCCAGGCCTTCTGGTGGGGCGATTCGTTGATCAGTTCGGGGCTTTCTTCGAGCTTCGAATTCACTTCAATTACTTCTCCGCCTACAGGACAAAAAACCTCCGAGACGGCTTTGACCGATTCTACCGAGCCGAAGGGCTCGCTGGCCTCGAAGGTGTCGCCAACCTCCGGCAGATCCACGTACACAACATCGCCCAGTTCGTGCTGGGCATAGTCCGTGATACCGATGGTCCCAATATCGTTCTGAACCGAAATCCATTCGTGATCTTTGCTGTAGAGATTTTCCTCGGGATACATCGATCGCCTCCGTGGTTTCTGTTTATTGGTAGTTTGACCGGTTATGCTCTCCTGTAAAAAGGCGTTGGAACAACCCTGGCTTTGACCGGCTTTTCTCGAATGATCACGTCGAATTCCGTCCCCGCGGCTGTCCGGTCCGAGGGAAGGTATGTCAGTCCGATGTTTTTCTTCAAAAAGGGAGCCGGGCTTCCGCTGGTGACCCTGCCGGCAGGCGCGCCCTCGAGTTCGACGGGATAGTGGTCCCGGGCTATGCCGCGATCGACCATTTCAAATCCCGCAAGGGCGCGCTTTACTCCTGATTCGCGTTGCCGGAGAAGCACGTCGCGTCCGATGAAATCCCCCTTTGCAGGCTTGCAGATCCAACCCAAGCCGGCTTCGAGAACGGTGGTGGTCTCATCGATATCATTGCCGTACAGCATCATCGCGGCTTCGAGCCGAAGCGTGTTACGCGCTGCCAGACCCGCAGGTTCGAGCCCGAAGGGTTTGCCCGACTCCATGATTCGGGTCCAAACCTTTTCGGTTTCGGCCGGGCCGCAATATATTTCGAAACCATCTTCCCCGGTGTATCCGGTCCGGGAAACGATGGAATCGACCCCCGCGAATTTTCCCTGGGCAAACCAGTAGTACTTCATGCCGGCCAGGTTGATCGCGGTCAGCGGTTGAAGGATTCCCAGCGCGCACGGCCCCTGTATCGCCAGCTGGGAGAAATCGTTGCTTCGAAATACTACGTCCGTGTTTGGAAGCGCGTTGTCTCGTATCCACGCATAATCCTTGTCCTGATTCGAGGCGTTGACGCACAAAAAGAAGCTGTCGGGCGACTTGCGATAGATGAGAAGGTCGTCGATAAAAGTGCCCCGCGGGGTGGTCAATGCGGTGTATTGACACTGCGAGACGGCGATGCGGCTTACGTCGTTGCAGGTGAGTTTCTGAAGAGTTGCTTCTGCGTTGGCGCCGTTGACTTCAATTTCCCCCATGTGACTGACGTCAAAAATGCCGGCCTTCGCTCTGACTGCAACGTGCTCCGGCATCGGTCCTGCATACTGTACCGGCATATCCCATCCGGCAAAATCCACCATCCGGGCGCCAAGCTGGCGGTGAATCGCATTCAGAGCGGTCTTTTTAAGCTGGACAGGAGTCAAAGGGAACCTCCATTGAAAGCAACTGCGTGCGAATCTAGCATTCCGTTCCGATCGAGTCAACTGCCTCGACAGGCAAAATTCCGGCTGGATTCCAGCGCATTCAACGAGAGATCCCCCGAACGCTTCGAGCCTTCGAATGGCCGCGCCGCAGGCCTAAAGACTAAAGGATTTCGCTCATTGTGCAAACTGGAAATCGGTCGACAGTTTAATAGTCCCCCAGCTCAACACAAACACGCCGCCTTTAGGCGCGCTTTTGAGTTCGATCTGGAAAACTTCCACCGGACTCGATAGGGCTTCTTTCTTGAGCGGAACCTGGTAGACATCCTTTGAGGCATCGTGCTGCATTCCCCACTGTCCTGTCTGGGAGTTAAACACAAGCTCGAATTTTTCCGGGGCTGCCAGTTTAAGAAACAGGCTGTAGGCCCCTTTGGCTACCTTCACAGAGCCGAAGGACAGGTCGACGGGAGTATTGATGACGGTCGCCTGATTGGATCCCATCCTCCAGGATTGCCCCACCTCCAGCTTGGACAGCATATCCCGTCCTTTGAGTGCCGGTTGGCCGAAGTCAATCGTAATAGCGCCGGGTCCGGCCTTCAGTTCCGCCTTACCTCTCGGCCCCTGGGCGAAAACCGATACGACAAATAGAAGACAAACCATCCATCCAAGAGTTTTCCTTAAGCGCATTTGTATCCTCTCCTTTGGAATTTGAACTGACATTAGGATATCAGGAGACGGGTTCCGCATCAATCCATTGGATCCCAAATTCGAATGGCTTCGGGGTCATTGATTCCGGGACCCATGCCTTTACATCCCGGGATCTGGTAGAATCAGCCTAATAGTTCAACGGAGGGACCCTCATGCCAACGGAATTTCAAAATGAATCCGTATTGGATTTCAGCCAGAAGTCAAACCGAACCAATCAAGCCGAAGCGCTGGCGCTTGTGCAGTCTCAGTTGGGCCGCGAGTATAACCTCCTGATCGGCTCTGAGCGCCTGAAGTCGGATAGAACGTTTCAATCGATAAATCCCAGCAAGAAATCTGAGATCGTGGGCGTTTTTCAGAGCGCCAGCAGGGAACAGGCGGCCCACGCTATAAAGATTGCCGGTGAGGCTTTCGAAAAGTGGAAGAGAGTGCCTGCCCGGGAGAGAGCCGACATACTGTTCCGTGCGGCCGGCATCCTCCGCTCCCGGCGCTTTGAAAACAACGCATGGATGATTCTGGAGGCCGGGAAAACCTGGGTGGAGGCGGATGCAGATACCGCCGAAGCCATTGATTTCTGCGAGTTTTATGGCCGTGAAGCGCTCCGCTACGCCGGCCCTCAATCCCTCACGCCTTTTAGGGGCGAGCACAATGAGCTTCGCTACATCCCTCTTGGAGTTGGCGCGGTCATCCCGCCCTGGAACTTTCCGTGCGCGATTCTTGTAGGAATGACCACCGCCGCCCTGGTAGCGGGCAACACTGTAGTGTTGAAGCCATCTTCGGATACGCCGGCCGTCGGAGCCTTTTTCGTGAGCATCCTGGAGGAAGCGGGATTGCCTCCGGGCGTGGTGAACTATGTAACGGGAAGCGGCGCATCCGTCGGTAATGCGCTGGTCGAGCATCCCAGGACCCGCTTCGTGTCGTTTACGGGATCAAAGGAAGTCGGCCTTGGAATTACCGAATTGGCCGCGCGCACCCAGTCCGGGCAGATCTGGATCAAGCGCGTGGTGGCGGAGATGGGAGGCAAGGATTTCATTATCGTGGATGAAGACGCCGACCTCGATGCCGCTCTCGCCGCCGCAGTCGTCAGCGCATTCGGCTACCAGGGGCAGAAGTGCTCGGCATGTTCCCGGTTGATCCTCCACGAAAAAATCTACCCGCAGTTTCTGCCAAAACTGGTGGAGAAAATCCGCGCGCTTAAAGTGGGGCCGGCGATGGACCCCGAGAATTACATGGGTCCGGTTATCAATGAAAATGCCAGGAAGAGCATACTCGAATATGTCGAAATCGGCCGGAAGGAGGGGAACCTCCTGGCGGGGGGCGGACCGTCGGAGGGCGACGGGTATTTTGTCCAGCCCACGGTCATCGCCGATGTAAAACCCTCGGCCAGAATCGCCAGGGAGGAAATCTTCGGGCCCGTCCTGGCGGTGATGAAGGCCCGGGATCTGCAGGAGGCCATCAGGATAGCCAACGACAGCGAGTTCGGCCTGACCGGATCGGTCTTCTGCACAAACCGCAGGCATATCGATTTGGCGAAAGATGAGTGTCATGTGGGGAACCTTTATATCAACCGGAAGTGCACGGGAGCGCTTGTCGGCGTCCATCCTTTCGGCGGATTTAACATGAGCGGAACGGATTCCAAGGCCGGGGGGAGGGATTACCTTCTGCTGTTTACCCAGGCCAAGGCCATATCGGAAAAGCTTTAGAGCCGGAAACCCTATCGGTCTGCTTCTTCGGGACCCGGGGGGTCGGGCAGGCGAAGCCGCGAAGGATGAAAGGTCCGAAAAACCTTCACATTTTTACTATCTGCATCTTCATGAAGACCAGGCCGGTCAGAAGCTTGGGAAAGAAATCGGTTGATTTCTGAGGCATGCGTTCGCCGAGGGAAGCCACGCGCATCATTTGCCCGGCTGTCGTCGGATTAAGAAAAAAGACCGCCTGATATTTGCCTTCGTCCACCTGACGGATACAGAATTCAGGGTCGCGCGCATAATCCAGGTTGGATTGGGCGGCAAGCCTGCCTTCATCGATTCCAAGGTAGTGTTCCAGAAGCAGGGCATGCAGGATGCTGACGTCCAGGTCGCGATAGGCTTCGCCATGTTTCATCAAAGCAGGGTCCTCGAACGCCTCTTTCCTGAGCCGTAGCAGGAAAAATTTTTTCAGGCCGGCGGGATAGAAGCCGAAAACCCTTTCGTGAATCCCCTGCTTCATTTTCTCCCACAATTCCTCCGGCGCTGCCGCCGGTTCCACCTGGAAATGCCGTTGAATATCATTCAGGCATGTGCCGGCGTCAAATCCTGCAAGATCCCGTATGAGGCGATGCGTCGGTAGAATCGTCACGCCATCCACGCTGTTGAAACAGGCGATCAGGCGTTTGTCGAATGATGCGGAGCCCGCCGGTTTCCAGCCTTTTTGCTCGCATTCCTTCATGAAGTTTACGGAGGTTTCGAAGCGGTGGTGCCCGTCCGCGATGAACAGTTTTAAAGGAAGCATGGCATCCCCGATCCCTTTCAAAGCCGCCGGATCGGTAATGGACCACACTCGGTGGAACGTCCCGTACTCATCCCGGACTTCGATCACCGGCCGCCTGCCCGATATACTCCTGTCCATGATTCCGTTCACGGTCCGTTCGGCATCCGCGTAAAGCATGTATATCAGATCTTCGTTGCCTTCCAGGCTTCGCATGAGTTGCAGACGGTCTTGTTTGGGAGCCGCCAGCGTGAGTTCGTGGGGAAGAATGCCCGCGCCGGAATCCTTCAAATCCAGAAGAGCAATGAATCCCTTGCGCAGAATGACTTGGCCTTCCATGGCGTATTGCTGATAGTAGGCATAAATGGCGGGCAGTGGGTCCTGGATCAAAATCCCTTGATCGAGCCATTGCCTGAAGGTGGCGCCTGCGCCGGCATAGTCGGTGCCGGGATTCCCCCTCTTTTCAAGGTTCAGAGTGATGCGAACGGCGTTGTAGGGGGACCGCAGGTAATAGGCATCCTGCATCGAGGGTGTGGTTTTGTCATAGGGCTGCGTGACGACCAGGTTGAAGTCCCGGACTGCTTCCAGGCTATATCGAAATCCCTGAAACGGATATAGGAGAGCCATGAGTTCTCTTTACAGAAATTGCAGCGTCAAAGGGTCAAAGAGGCAGAGGGACCCAAAGGCAGGGAAATGCTTCCCCCGCACCCTTTATTGCGCGGCCATTAAGCCCATTCCCGAGAGTACCGATGCGACTTTTGCCCGTGCCCCTTCGGAAATTTTAACCAGCGGGAGCCGGTACACTTCCTGAATTTTGCCCATCATGGCCAGAGCCGCTTTTACAGGGATGGGATTGGATTCCACGAAGTTGATTTTCATGAGGGGATACAGCTTCCGGTTCCAGGTGCGTGCTTCTTCCCAGCGCCCCTCTAAACATGCTTCGGCAAACCTGGCCATCATTCCCGGGACTTCGTTGGAGGCGACCGATATGATGCCGTGGCCTCCGAGCGCGATGGTCGGCAGCGTCAGAGAGTCGTCGCCGGATAAAATTCTGAAGCGGGCCGGCGCCTTGGTGCAGATTTCGCCGATCTGGGAAATATCGCCGCTGGCTTCCTTAACTCCCGCAATATTCGGAATTTCGGCCAGACGCATGAGGGTATCGGGCAGTATATTCGAGCCGGTTCTGCCCGGTACGTTATAGACAATAATGGGCAAGTCCGTGGATTCCGCGAGCGCGCGATAATGCTGGTATATGCCTTCCGGGGTCGGTTTATTGTAATAAGGAGAGACCGAGAGAATGCCGTCCACCCCGAGCTTTTTCAATTCGGCAATGAGGCCTGCTATTTTTTCCGTGTCGTTCCCGCCGGCTCCGGCCAGCACAGGCACTCGGCCTGCTGCCGTCCGCGTAACCGCTTCGACAACCGCAAGATGCTCCGCGTGCTTCAGGGTGGGGCTTTCCCCCGTTGTGCCGCAGGGAACGAGGAAGTGAACGCCCTCCTGGATTTGCCAGTTGACCAGCGACACCAGCGCTTTTTCGTCCACCTTGCCGTTTGCCAGGAATGGCGTGACCAAAGCAGTGCCGCAGCCTTTAAGCCCTTCGAGCTTGCCCATACATTCCCCCTCTAAGTGGATTAAACATCCGAGTTTCGAAACTCGGGATGACGCGCTGAACGGAATATCGGATCTCGAATTTCAAATCTCGAATCAATTATAGGCCCACGATCTCCCGGAATACCTGCCGGAAATCATAAAATCCCTTTTTGCCGGCGATCCAGCGCGCGGCCAGGATCGCGCCTTCGGCAAATCCCTGGCGGCTGCGAGCCCTGTGCTCCAGGATAATGGTATCCGCCTCGCTGTCGAAGCCGATCACATGAGTGCCCGGAATCCAGCCGGCGCGTACGCTGGCGATGCTGAGATTCGGATCGCTCAAATGGGGGCGCATCGCATCCAGCAGGTTCAGAGCCGTGCCTGAGGGAGCGTCCTTTTTGGCCCGGTGGTGCTCTTCCGAGATATAAGCGTCATATTGCGGCATCATTCCGATAAGCTGCGCCGAATGGGAAACGATTTCGAAGAAGAGATTCATCCCAAGCGAAAAATTGGCGCCGTACACCAGGCCAATTCCGGACTCCCGGACGACCTGTTCGGCCCTGCTGCGCTGATCCGCCCACCCGGTGGTCCCGATGACCAGGTGAATCCCTGCGCGGGCAGCAGCCTCTATGTTGGGCATGACGGCGGCGGGCTGGCTGAATTCGATGGCAACGTCAACGCCGGCCATGGAGGCGGGCGTGATGCCGCATCCCCCTTCATTGTCCTGGATATCCAGCTTCGGGCCGACCTCCCAGCCCTGGCGCTGCGCCAGCGATTCCACCATCTTGCCCATCTTGCCGTATCCGAGCAACGCAATTTTCATAGGTCTCCTCCCTTAGAGGGATCCTTCGTCAGGCGAAAATCCCATCCGGCCGGTTCACTCGAAGATGAGCCGGTCGACCTTCCTGAAAAAGGCGTCGTGAAGGCCGCGCACGGTTTCGGGCAGCCGGTCTTCATCGATCACGAACGTGATATTGATGGCGGAGGCGCCCTGGGAAATCATGTGAATATTCACGTCCTGAAGCGCATTGAAAACAAGATGCGGCACGCCCGGGATATTTTTTAAATTGTCGCCGACGCAGCAGACGATGGATTTGGATCCCTCGACATTCACCTCGCCGATCTTTTTCAGCTCCGTGACGATATCCCAGAGTGCGGATGTATCATCTACCGTAAGGGACACGGATACTTCCGACGTGGAAACGACATCCACGGGCACCCTGTAATGGTCGAATATTTCAAAGATTTTTCTGAGGAAGCCGTAGGCCATCAGCATGCGCGTGGAAGCGACGTTGACTACGGTGATGCCGCTCTTGTAAGCGATGGCCTTTATGGGATTTTCGCAGGGCGGCGCTTCGTCGGTTATCAGCGTGCCATCCTGATCGGGCTTGTAGCTGTTAAGCACATGAACCGGAATCTTTTTGCGCACGGCCGGGATGATGGTGGCCGGATGAAGGACTTTCGCCCCGAAGTACGCCAGCTCGGCCGCTTCGTCAAAGGAGATGGATTTGATCCGCCGGGCCTCGGGAACCATTCGCGGATCCGTCGTCATGATCCCGTCCACATCGGTCCAGATCTGGATGTCTTCAGCGTCCAGCGCGGCGCCCACAATCGCTGCGCTGTAATCCGATCCCCCCCGGCCAATGGTGGTCGTGATCCCTTCCCGCGTCCGGCCAATGAATCCCTGAAAGACCGGGACCTTGCCTGCCTGGATGACGGGGCGAAGATGCTCGACGATGGCTGCATCGGTCAGGTCGAACAGCGGGGCTGCGCGCATGAAATTATCGTCCGTGATGATGCACTGCCGCGCGTCCATGAGCTGCGCCGGAATGCCCTGGTTTTCCAGAACCTGAGCAAGGATGGCGGTGGAGAGCCGCTCGCCGTAGCTGGCCATCGCGTCCGTGATGCGGGGCGTGAGTTCGCCCAGCGCCGCCAGCCCCTTGGCCAGGTCGCGCATCTCCTTGAAATATGCGTGAATCGTCTCGAAGACCCAGTCCTCGGTTACCGCAATTCCGAACTTCTGGGCTTCCCTGAGATGCTTCTCCTTTATCTTGGAAAGAAGATCCAGCGCCTCCTGACGTTTTCCTTTCGCGGCGGTCTGTGCCGCCTCAAGCAGCTGGTTGGTTGTTTTTCCCATTGCGGAAGCAACAACCACAGGCTGTTTTTTCAGGCGCACTCTGATGATTTCAACCAGGCGCGTTAACGCTTCCGCATCCTGCACGGAAGTGCCACCGAATTTGCAGACTATCATGAATTACCCCAGATACCCCCGGGCCTTGAGCAGTTCCGCGTTCAGGATGGAAGCCCCTGCCGCCCCCCGAACCGTGTTGTGGCCCATCAGGGTGAATTTAAAGTCCAAAATCGGACAGGGCCGGATGCGGCCCACGAAGGTTGCCATCCCTTTGCAGCGGTTGACGTCAAAGCGCGGCTGCGGGCGGTCCGGCGCATCCGTCACTACGAAGGGCTGCTCGGGAGCGCTGGGCAGCCCGAGCTGCTGGGGCACGCCGGAGTATCCGCTCAGCAGCCCGGCAATTTCGGCCGCAGTCGTCTTTCGGACCAGCTTCACCGAAACGGATTCCGTGTGCCCGTCCTCCACCGCAACGCGGTTGCACTGAGCGCTGACGGGGAAATCCGCCAGGTCGATTCTCTGCCCGTTGAATGTGCCCAGTATCTTGCGCGTCTCGATCTCTACCTTTTCTTCCTCTCCGCCGATGAAGGGTATGACATTGCCGAGGATATCCAGGGACGGAACTCCGGGATACCCCGCACCGGATACCGCCTGCATCGTGACCATGAAAACTTTCTCGAGGCCGAAAACTTTGTGGATGGGTCCGAGAGCCATGGCCAGGAACATCGTCGTGCAGTTGGAGTTTGTGACGATGTAGCCGGTCGAATTGCGGTTGCGGCGCTGGATCGGGATCAATTCCAGGTGATCGGGATTCACTTCGGGTATCACCAGAGGAACGTCTTCATCGAGGCGGTGATTTTTCGAATTGCTGAGCACGAAATAGCCGGCGCGGGCAAAGTCCTCTTCGATGGGGCCGGCGACTCCTGCGTCCAGTCCTGAAAATACGACGCGGCACTTCAGGTCGGGCGTGCAGGGACGGACTTCCAGCGAGCGGACAGGTTGGGGAATCGGCGTAACCTGCTTCCAGGAAACCGCTTCTCCATAGAGTCTCCCGGAGGTTCGCTCCGAAGCGGCGACTTCAGTCACCTCGAACCAGGGATGATCCTCCAGCAGCTTGATAAATTTTTGGCCGACGGCGCCTGTCGCGCCCAGGACCCCCACGGGTATTTTCGTGCTCATTGCAGTCCCCTTTCAGGATTGAAAGATCCGCATTTTCGCATAACGCATGGAACGCGACAAGCGCGGAATTGCGATCATTCACGATTTGGTTTGGAGGTATTCGTGCGTCCGCGGGTATTCGACTCCGACCCAACGCCCGAACCGGGAATGCGAAGACTGGGAAAATCCCCATTCAGTGCGCCGCGTTCAGCCAGCGTCCCAGGCACATGATCGGGAAGTACAGCCTGTAAAGATGGTAGCGCAGGTAGAAAACCCTGGGAAATCCTGTGCCTGTGAACCACGGTTCATCCCACGTCCCCGAGGCCAGCTGGGTGTCGAGCAGGTAGCGGATTCCCCGTAAGACTCCGTTATCATGGGGCCCGTAGATCGCCATTAGCGCCATGGTTCCCCAGGCCGTTTGAGAAGCTGTGGAAGGTCCGGACCCTTTCAGGGCAGGATCCTCGTAAGTCTCGGCGGATTCGCCGAAGGATCCATCCTGCTGCTGAACGCTGCGCAACCAGGCGCCCGCTTTCTGGATCCAGGGCTGGCTCATATCGGCGCCCAAGGTCTTGAGCCCGCAGACGACCTGCCAGGTTCCATAGATGTAGTTCACGCCCCAACGGCCGAACCAGCAACCTTCGGGCTCCTGTTCGAATTCCAGGAATTGCAGCGCTTTCTGCACGGCGGCGTGATCCGGGCGAAAACCGAAGTGGCCGAGGCATTCGAGCATTCGCCCTGTAATGTCCGGGCAGGACGGATCCTGAATGGCGTTATGGTCGGCGAAGGGGATGTATTCCAGGATGGGCCGGTTGATCGTGCGGTCGAAGGCAGCCCATCCGCCGTCTTCGTTCTGCATCGCCAGGATCCATCGGACTCCGCGTTCCGATGGAAGCTTGCCTTCTTCGCATCCTGAACGGAGCAGCGCCATCGCGACCATGCCGGTATCGTCGACATCGGGATAGTAGGAATTATTGAATTCGAAATACCAGCCGGAAGGCTCCACGGGCTGACGCACGTTGGCTTTCCAGTCACCGAAATGTCGGCACTCTTTCCCCACCAGCCATTGGACCGCCTTGCGCATGGAATCGTGATCCTGATTGAATCCTGCCTCGCAGAGAGCATAGGTGGCAATTCCAGTGTCCCAGATCGGAGAGAAGCAGGGCTGAAGCCTGATGCAGTCACCTTGCTCGATCATGAGCCGTTCGAGCTGATGCGTGGCTTCCTTTACACGCGGATCGTCCATGGAATAACCCAGGCAGCGCAGGGCGATGATGATGTAGACCATCGGGGGAAAGATCGCGCCCAGCCCGTCGGACCGCTTCCCGTCGGCGCGTTTGAGGATCCACTCCTCGATGCGCTGCAGCGCGCTCCGGCGCATGGGCTTGAGGTTGGTTTTTTCCCAGAGCTTGAGCCCCCTGTCGATTGCCAGGAAAAGGTTTTTCCAGCTCAAAAGCTGCTTGTCGAATCCGATGAATGGACGGTGCAGGTAGTCGTGATTGACATACAACTCCATAATCCCCCGGGGCGCAGGCAGCTGCCGAACGGGACGGTAGCTCGAAACCACAGCCAGAGGCATGATCATGGTCCGCGACCACGCGGAAACTTTGTCCAGGTGGAAATAGAACCATTTGGGCAACAGGACCACTTCCGGAGGTATGGCCGGCACCCAGTCGTAGTGCATCTGGCCCAGCGCGGTAAGATAAAATTTTGAGTAGGTATTGCAGCCCTCCGCGCCTCCCAGCGAGAGGATCAGCTCCCGCGCGATTTTCATGTGCGGGGCGTCGATGCTGTCGCCCATCAGCTTCAAAGCGAAATAGGCCTTGACGGTGGCGCTCAAATCAGGCTTGCCCCCGGGATATTGAATCCACGCGCCGTCGGAGGTCCTCTGCTGGTTTCTCAGATAATTGGCGATCTTGGGGAGACGAGGGTCGTTTTCCTGTTCCACGATGAATTTCAGAAGGATATATTCGCTTTGCAGGATGGAGTCTCCTTCGAGCTCGGCGCACCAGAATCCTGACGGATCCTGCATGGAGACCAGGCAGTCCGTTGCTCTGGAGAGGGACCGTCGTGCCTGATCGCGCAACACTGCATCCGGAGCGGCGCAGGATCCCGCGTCCCTCATGTCCGACCCCGAACCTGCGGATTGGGCTGCCTCATCTTTTAGATGGTTCACTGTATTTTTCCGAGCACTCATTGGCTATCCTCTGCGCTTTACGCCGAACTCCGTTGTATCGGGCCTTTCGGGAAAACCTCATGGCGAGCGCCTGCAGCGCGATGGCGGTTTTTTCGGCGCCGCCAAGATGCACCGGGGCGCGAAACACGTCGTAGCGCCGCTGTGCAATCCTGTCCAGTATGCGTTGGTAAATTTGAATCATGGCCCAGAGCGCCGGCCGGCTCGCTTCCTCGACCAGCGGGACAAGGTTTCGCGCCGCCGCATAATATTCGCGCGCCCGCTTTTCCTCGAACTCCATCAGCCCGCGGAACCTTTCATCCAGTATGCCGCGCCGCAGATCATCGGGCGAGTAGCCGAACCTCCGGAGATCCTCTGCCGGAAGGTAAATCCGGCCCATATCCGCGTCCTCTTTGATGTCCCGGAGTATGTTCGTGATCTGGAAGGCAACGCCGCACTGCTCGGCGTATTTTCGGGCGCGATCTTCGCTGAAACCGAAGATCTGCAGGCAAACCAGACCCACGGCCGATGCGACATGAAAGCAATACCGGTAGAGGTCGTCAAATGTCTCGTATTGAAAAATGTCCAGGTCCATCTCGGCCCCGTCGATGATCCAGTGAAAATACCGGGCGGGGATCGAGTAGTGTTGCACCGTGTCGCGGAAAGCGGGGAGAATGGGATTTTCTCCCCGGCTGCCGGTAAATGCTGCGTCAATCTGGTCGCGCCATTCCCGCAAGGCTGAACGCTTCGCATCCAAACTGGAATTTCCGTCGGAGACGTCGTCGCAATAGCGCATGAAAGCATAAACGGCGCAGAAAGCGCGCCGCTTCTCCGGGGGGAGAACCTTGAAGGAGTAGTAAAAATTGCTTGCGCGCCGGCGTGCAACCGATTCTGCAGACTTGTACGAGGCTAACAGTTCCGGTTTCATTTGTTTCTAAGGAGCTCCATGGCCCGGACGGCGACCGCAAACAAAGCGGGATTTTCCCGAAAAAATTCCTCAGGGGATAATGGCAATTTTGATGTCCCCATTCCGGTTCAGCAGTCTCTCCAGGACAGTGCCCAGGGATGCGAGGTGCTCTTCTCCCGTAATAAGGCTTCTGGCCTTCAGCTTGCCGCGGTGAATGGCGTCCAGAGCTTCCCGGATATGGCGAGGCGTATGGTGGAAATTCGCCTTGATCGTGATTTCGGAATAATGAATAAGGGTGCTGTCCAGCGGGATGTGCGTTCCGGAAGGGCACCCCCCGAACAGATTAAGGGTTCCCCCACGCCGCACCATTCCCATGGCCTGCTGCCAGGTTTCCTTGGATCCCACGGCTTCAATCACGACATCGGCGCCGCGCCTGCCTCCGGTGACTTTGCGGACTTCTTCCACCACGTTGGATTTTGTCGAATCCACTACGTAATCGGCTCCCATGGCGCTCGCCATTGTCAGCTGGCTGCCGCGATTCCCCAGAGCAATGACCCGGGCTCCCGCCGATTTGAGCACTTGCACAAACATCAGCCCGATGGGGCCGATCCCGATCACGGCGACCGTGTCCCCTTCCTCGATCTCGGTTTTCTCGATGGCGCGCAGCACACAGGCCAGAGGTTCCACGAGAGCCGCTTCATGGAAGCTGACGTTGTCGGGCAGAATCAGGAGGTTTTGACGGACAATCGATTCGGGTATCTTGATGAACTCGGCGTATGCGCCGTTGATGAACTGCAGATTTTCGCACAGGTTGGCAAGGTGACGTTGGCAGTAGAAGCATTCGTTGCAGGGGCCTGAGTTGGCCGCCACGACGCGCATCCCGGAAGAGAAGCTCTCCACGCCCCCGCCGACCTCCTCAACAATTCCCGACAGCTCATGGCCGAACACTGCGGGAGGCACGATCATGCGCGCGTGGAATCCCTGACGGTAGACCTTCAGATCGGTTCCGCATGTGAGGGCCGCCTTGATGCGGACCAGAACCTCCCCCGGGCCTACGCGCGGGATCGGGATCTGCTCGATGCGCACATCCCGCTTCCCATACAAAACGGCTGCGGTCATCTTCTCTCTGGCAATCAATTCTCTCATGGCTGTATCACGACCTTTAGCGAGTGCTCCGAAGGATGCGCCGCAAGATGAATTCCTTCCGGGAGCATTTCCAGTGCAAACCGATGGCTGATGAGCCTCGCCACGTTTACCTTGCCGGTGAAAATCAGATGAGCGGCTTTGTCCTGAAGCTCCACCGAAGCGCTGTAACTGCCGATCAGTCTCTTTTCCTCCACGCATATGCGGGACGCATCGACCGAGATCCTCTCGCCGGGAACCGTCTGCGCGAACAGCAGCACCCGGCCGCCCCTCCGGATGATGCCCTGCGCATCTTCTATGGCGCGCGGATTTGCAGCGGCGATAATTGCCAGGTCCGCTCCCCGCCCTTCGGTCAGCCTGGCGACAGCCGCACTCACATCGTCCCTTTCAGGATTGAGCGCCGCGGCGGCTCCCAGTTCCCGGGCAACCGCCAGCCGGCCTTCCAGAAAATCCAGCCCGATTACGCGCGCCCCGTCGCACCGGGCAGCCTGCATCATGAGCAGGCCGACCGGTCCTTGTCCGTATACGACCACCACCTCGCCGGGTTCAAGCCCGGCCGTTTCCAAGGCCTTTAAGCAGGTATTCAGCGGCTCAAGGAAACTGGCTTCCTCGAAGCTCACATGTCCGGGGATGGCCACCGTGCCTTCGTCCACAATCCAATCCATAACCCTGACATATTCCGCGAAGCCGCCGCCTGCAGGTTCGAAACCTGCTGTCGTCCCGGTCCGCAGGTAGGACTCGCATTGGGAAAAAAGCTTCTTGCGGCAATAAAAGCATTTCCGGCAGGGAATGTGGTGGTGCGTCGTTACACGGTCTCCGACTTTGAATTTCGTGACCTTGGACCCGGCCGCAACCACTGTGCCGGCGATTTCATGCCCGAAGATGCGTGGGGGCGGAACCAGGCCATGCTCGATTTTTTTCAGGTCGGTGCCGCAGACTCCGCACGCATGCACGCGCAGCAGGATCTCTTCCGCCTTTATTTCGGGAATGGGAACGGTCTCCACGCAGATGTTCGACGGACCCCGGTACACGGCTGCCCGCATCTTACGCCCGTTGAAAGGGCTCCGTGGATCTTTTCCTGGCACTTCGGTCCGCTGCATATTCATAGGAACGCTGGAACTATTTCAGATTGTCGTTGACCGCAAATTCGAGACTCGATCCTGTGCTGAATCGGGATGCCATTCATGGAGGAAAAACTCCACCGCCTCACGCATGGCCTTTTCCACCGGCCGGGGGTCATAGCCCAGTTCCTTGCGAGCCTTTTCACTGCTGATATACATCTTATAGCGCGCCATCAGAACGCCTTCGAGCGGAATCAGCGGCTCCCTGCGCAGAAAGGTTCCCATGACAGTATTGTCGATATAGCCGGCCGCAAGCGCCAGGGTCCAGGGAATTCTTACGCGCGCCGTGTGTTTGCCGCAAATACGCGATACGCACTCCAGAATTTCCTCAAGTGTCCAATTTTCACCGCCCAGAATGTAACGCTCCCCGACACAGCCCTTTTCCTCCGCAAGTAGGTGGCCACGCGCTACGTCCTCCACCCCCACCATGTTCAATCCGGTGTCGACGTATGCGGGCATTCGGCCGTGAAGAGTTTCCAGGATTATTTTTCCCGTTGGAGTTGGCTTGATATCGCCGGCGCCGACTGGCGTTGTAGGATTGACGATCACCACGGGCAAACCGGAGGCTGCAAATTCCTGGGCGACCTGCTCCGCCATGAACTTGGATCGCTTATAGTGCCCGATCATGTCATCCAGTTTGACGGGGCTTTCTTCATCGACCGGCAGGCCGTCCTTCCGCATTCCGATGGTACCTACGGTGCTGGTGTAAACGACCCGTTCAACCCCGGCTTCGCAACAGGCTGAAAGCAGGTTGCGGGTGCCCCCGACGTTATTGTCATAGATTTCCTGAGGATTCCTGGCCCAGAGGCGATAATCAGCAGCGACATGAAAGACGCGCCGGCAACCCTGAACGCAGCGCAGCAGCGACGTCTGATCCTTGAGATCACCGATGGCGATCTCGCAGCCAAATGCCTCGATATTCGATTTGCGGCTGGTGCGGCGCGCGAGAATCCTCACGCGGTCGCCCCGGAGCAGAAGGCGGCGAACCACATGGCTCCCCACGAATCCGGTTGCGCCGGTGACCAGCGTGATCTCTTCAGCCATAGATCCCATCAATCCGACGGAATAAATCCTATATCCGGAGGAGCTTCCCGATGATCGATTTCAGCATGCTCCGCCTCGATCTCATGGTAAACATTGAACTATAGCCCAAGTGGCCCGTAATTCCAATATTATTGGACCTCCCACCCTGCTGACCCGACCCCGTTGGCGTCAAGCCTTGAATCCAAATGCATGGGATAGCAAAGGGAGTAACAGATGCGTCCGCGCATAGCAATCGAAGGATTCCGCAAATCGTTAATGCCCAGGCGCATGAGGGAATCAGCTGCCACGGATTCCAGCGAACCGCTTCTGATGCGAACCGGCCCTGGCGGGATTCCGGGAAGCAGCTGCCGGTTGGCGCCATTTTATGTGCGACCGTAAAGCCGGAACTTCATCGGAAACTTCTTTTAGATTCACGAAAAGTGATTCCCATTTTGCGGGCCGCCCTGGTCAATTCGGCAGGAAGAGAAAACTCGACATTTTCAATATTTCCACCGGTCGCGGCAACCTCAGGATAGCCAAGCCCCTTGAGGTAGCGCACGACCTTTTGCACAAGGCTTTCAGGGGCCGAAGCCCCGGCGGTGAGTCCGATGATTTGGACATGCTTCAGCCAGTCCGGTTGTATATCCTCGATATCATCGATTAAATGTGCAGGCAAACCTCCGCTCTGCGCCACTTCCACCAAACGGCGCGAATTGGAGCTGTTTGCGGAGCCTACCACCAGGATCAACTCGGCCTTTTCGGCAAGCTCGAGCACCGCTCTCTGACGGCTCTGCGTCGCGTAGCAGATATCCTCAGATCCGGGTGCCTGGATCAGCGGATATTTCCGGCGCAGCTTTTCGACGATGTGAAGCGTGTCGTGCAGACTCAGGGTGGTCTGAGTCAGGTAGACTATTTTGGACGGGTCGGGAACATTCAGCTCATCTATTCCGGGCCCTTGGTTGAGCACCGTGATGGCTTCCGGGGCTTCGCCCAAAGTCCCGATTACTTCATCGTGATCGGAGTGTCCGATGAGAATGATTGTATATCCGAGGTGCGCGTATTTGACGGCTTCCCGATGGACCTTTGTGACGAGAGGGCAGGTCGCATCGATGACTTGCAGCCCGCGCTGATCTGCGAAGGAGCGAATTTCCGGAGCTACCCCGTGGGCGCTGAAAACCACGCGTCCGCCCGGGGGCACCTCGTCGAGCTCGTTGACAAAGATGATGCCTTTCTGGCGCAATTCGTTGACCACATATTTATTGTGAACGATTTCGCGCCTGACATAAATCGGCTGCCCATACACGTCGAGCGCGAGATTCACGGTATCAATTGCCCGGTGGACCCCCGCGCAAAACCCCCGCGGCGATGCAAGGATTACGCTTTTGTTTTTCAACAAAACTCCCTTTCTGTCTGACCCATTATACTATCCCGCCGCAGATAGCACGGCGCGGCCGGGTGGCCGCAACCCAATGGATGCGAACTCACAAGACGGCCGTTCCGTTATGCGGACGGCTCTTCAAACCGTCCGCAGGCGCAGAGATCCATAGCTTTTGCCAAAATAGCATAAAGCTGCGTGTTTGTATCATAGAGAGTGCGCCTTGCAGGGCCGGCGCCATGGAGCTCGATCCCAAAGCTCGAAGCTCGAATCTCCAAGTTGACGCCAACCGGGCCGTCTGTTAGTATCCGTCCCGATCAAGGCGCTATCGTCTAGGGGACTAGGACGGGTGGTTCTCAGCCATCAAACCTCGGTTCGAATCCGAGTAGCGCTACCAGGTTTTAGCGGCTTTTCTTTGTGCTTTTGCGATTACTTCTTAGCATTTTTTTCAGATTCATTTGAACACTCTAATTCAGTGCAATAAAATATCCGGTTCAGCCTGAGACACCCTACGGTTTCAGGCAGCTCCTCATGTGTTCAACAGAACCCGAGAGTCCCGTAGGGGGGCCTGGCGGGAACGAGGAAGCATCGTGAAAATACATGAGTATCAGGCGAAACAAGTGCTGTCGCAGTTCGGCGTTCCGATTCCTCGAGGGGAGGTCGCCACAAACCCCTATGAGGCATACGATATCGCCTCGCGTCTGGGCGGGACTGTGGTTGTCAAGGCCCAGATTCACGCGGGAGGCCGTGGCAAAGGGGGCGGCGTCAAGCTCGCCAAAACTCCGGCGGAAGCCGAAGAGCTTGCAGGCAAAATGATCGGCATGACTCTCGTGACGCATCAGACGGGACCCGAAGGGCGTAAGGTCCGACGCGTCCTCATTGAGGAAGGCCTGCCGATTAAAAAAGAATTCTATCTGGGCATTGTTGTGGACCGCGGGAGCCAGCGCCCCGTAATTATGGCGTCTCCCTCCGGAGGGATGGACATCGAAAAGGTCGCGGCGGAAACTCCCCATTTGATATTCAAGGAGTTTGTGGATCCCAGCATAGGCCTTCAGCCTTTTGCCTTGCGCAAACTGGCATTCCGATTGGGGCTGACAGGCGATCTTATGACGCCGACCACCAAGATCATCGCCGCCCTCTATCGAGCCTTCGAGGCGGTCGATGCTTCGCTTGTGGAAATAAATCCGTTCCTGCTGACGGAGACCAACAAGCTCTATGCCCTGGATGCCAAGGTAAATTTTGACGACAACGCTCTGTACCGGCATAAAGACCTGCTGTCGCTGCGCGATTTTTACGAGGAGGACACTCTCGAAATCGAGGCCTCGCGATACAGCATCAACTATATCCGGCTGGATGGAAATATCGGATGCATGGTGAACGGCGCCGGCCTGGCCATGGCGACCATGGACATCATAAAGCTTGCCGGCGGCAACCCTGCCAATTTCCTGGATGTCGGCGGCGGCGCGACTGTCGATCAGGTCCGGAACGCCTTCAAGATCCTACTGGGCGACCACAACGTGAAAGCTGTCCTCGTCAACATTTTCGGGGGCATCGTGCGCTGCGACGTTGTCGCAAACGGTGTGGTGGAGGCCGCCAAATCCATCGGTGTCAACATCCCTGTCGTCGTGCGTTTGGAAGGCACCAACGTCGAACAAGGGCAGGAAATCCTCCGAAACTCGGGACTCAAGTTCACGGTAGCGGGGGGCATGAAGGATGCCGCAGACAAAGTTGTTGCACTTGCCAAGTAAGGAGGATTCCGTTGGCTATACTCGTTGATAAAAACACTCGTTTGGCAGTTCAGGGCATTACGGGCAGGGAAGGTTCTTTTCACGCCCAGCAGTGCAAGGCTTACGGCACAAAAGTTGTGGCGGGCATCACTCCGGGCAAGGGAGGCTCCCTTCATGACGGCATCCCGATCTTCAACACCGTCGAGGAAGCCGTGGAGAAAGAAGGAGCCAATGCAACGGTCATTTTTGTGCCTCCTGCGTTTGCCGCCGACGCGATCATGGAATCGGCGACTGCCGGAGTTCCGCTGATTGTATGCATTACCGAAGGGATTCCCACTCTGGACATGGTGCGCGTCATGGCGCTCATTTCACGCTCCGGGAGCCGTTTGATCGGGCCCAATTGCCCGGGGATTATTTCTCCGGGCAAATGCAAAATCGGCATCATGCCCGGGCAGATTTTCCGGGAAGGCGGAGTCGGTGTGGTTTCGCGCAGCGGCACCCTGACCTATGAGGCGGTTCATCAGCTTTCGGGGCGGAACATCGGCCAGTCGACCTGCATAGGTATTGGAGGCGATCCGGTGATAGGCACCAATTTTATCGATGCCCTGACTCTGTTCAACAAGGACTCCGAGACTCAGGCTGTCGTTATGGTAGGAGAAATCGGCGGAACGGCGGAAGAAGAAGCCGCCAGGTATATCAAGGAGAATATGAAGAAGCCGGTCGTCGGTTTTATTGCGGGACGCACGGCGCCGCCGGGCAGGCGGATGGGTCACGCCGGCGCAATCATTTCCGGCGGCAAAGGCACGGCCGCCGAAAAGATCGAATCCATGCAGCAATGCGGGATCAAAGTAGCCCTGAGCCCCGCGGAAATCGGCGAAACTCTCGCAAAGCTGCTCTAAAATGACGGATTACGAATGACGAATTACGAGTGAACCCATCAGCGCTGCGTAATTCGTCATTCGTTTATCGGTCGGAAGACCGGTAAAAGACGGGAAGATTGGGAGCCTAAGGACTTTATCCGTCATTCGTAATTCGTCATTCGTAATTTGAGATATGGTCCCACTGGGCCGGATCCTTATTATCCTCGGCATTGCCCTCGTATTGCTCGGCATTATCCTGAGCTACTCGCATTTCTTCTCGTTTCTGCACCTGGGGCGGTTACCGGGGGATATCAGGATCAGGCGCGGGAGTTTCTCCTTTTACTTCCCATTGACAACCTGCCTCATTCTGAGCATCCTTCTCAGTCTGGTATTTTACATTTTTCGGAAATAGCTTATGACTTCTGGCAAACATGGAAACAAGGAAACCCTCGAACGGGCCGTCCTGGACGCGCTTCGAAATGTGAAGGATCCTGATTTAAACAAAGACATCGTCGAACTCAATTTCGTCAAAGACCTGAAGATTGAGGGAGACAGGGCATCGTTCACCATCGAGCTGACAACTCCGGCATGTCCCGTCAAAAAGGAAATGGAGCAGTGGGCACGCGAGGCGGTCCTCGGTGTCGGCGGCATCCGGGAAGTTGAGGTAAAAATGACCGCGGCGGTTTCCCCCGGCACCGTGGCCGCGCAGAAACAGGCCATCGCGGGCGTGAAAAATATCATTGCCGTGGGAAGCGGCAAAGGCGGTGTGGGAAAAACCACCATAACGGTCAATCTTGCGGTCGCACTTGCCCAAAGCGGAGCGGCGGTCGGCCTGCTGGACGCCGATATCTACGGGCCGAACGTGCCTCTCATGATGGGCATCGCCGGGCGGCCGCATGCGATTGAGGATCGCATCCAGACCCTGTCAAAATACGGCGTGCGTGTCATGTCCATGGGGTTTCTGACGGGCGAAGACACCCCGCTGATCTGGCGCGGTCCCATGCTGCACAGCGTCATTCAGCAATTCATCCGCCAGGTTGACTGGGGGGAACTAGATTACCTTTTTATCGATCTGCCGCCGGGGACCGGCGATGTGCAGCTTAGCCTGGTCCAGACGGTCCCGCTCACGGGCGCCGTAATCGTCAGCACTCCTCAGGATGTGGCGCTGCAGGACGCGCGCAAAGCGATACTCATGTTCCGCCAGGTGCATGTGGAAATCCTGGGAATCGTCGAGAACATGTCCTACTTTCAATGTCCCAAGTGCGGCGAACGGACGCACATATTCAGCCACGGGGGAGGCACAGTCACCGCGGCCAATTATGGAGTCCCATTCCTGGGCGAAGTGCCTTTGAATGTCTCCCTGCGTGAAGGCGGCGACGCCGGCAAGCCCGTTGTGGCGGCCGATCCGGAGTCTCCGGCAGCCCGGGCCATGATTCAGGTGGCGCAGAATGTGGCGGCGCAGGTAAGCATCGCAAATCTCAGCAGAACCAACACGATGATCATTGAATAGTGGAGATTCTGATCCTCCATCCCGGCGGCCTGGGCGACATCCTGCTCTCTCTCCCTGCCATTCGACTGCTCCGGAGTCAGTTTCCCTCCGCAATCTTTACCATAGCGGCCAACATCGACCACCTCGCGCCGGTGGCGCATGGCTATGCCGAGCACATCCTCTCGCTGGCCGCCCTCCCTCTGCATCGCTTATATACTCCCGGACGCCTGACGGATGAGGAAGCGCTTTTCTGGAAAGCTTTCGATCGGATAGTTTCCTGGACAGGCTCGGGGAATTCAGAGTTTGTCCACAACCTGAAACAGATTCATCCCGACGCATGCATTGCTTCCTGGCGTCCTGGGCCGGAGGAACCGAGGCATGTGTCCCGGCTGTTCATCGACTCGCTGGGCACCGGGAATTCCACCGCAATGCCGCCGCACGCCGGTATCCTGCTCGACTCCATGGTGCAAAAGCAGGCGTCGCAGTGGCTCGCGGAGCGAGGGGGGGACACTCGGGACACTCTTGTGGCACTGCATCCGGGGGCAGGATCCGCTGCAAAACGCTGGCCGCTGCCTCGTTTTGTCCGACTGGCAGAGGAGTTAACTCTGCGCGGGAATGGAAAGCTGCTGCTGATTGAAGGCCCTGCCGAAACAGGCATGGCAATGCAAATCGCTGAGGCATTGCCCGCCTCAAGTGCAATTGTCGCTCAATCCCTGCCGCTCAATCTTCTTGCGGCTGCAATTGAGCGGTGTAAAGCTTTTGTGGGGAACGATTCCGGGATAACGCACCTGGCGGCCGGTCTTAAGGTTCGATCCACCGTGCTCTTTGGACCCACCTTGCCGCAGCACTGGGCTCCGCTGGGCGATCATGTTACAGTGCTGAGAGAGCCACACGGCTGCGAAGGGTGCGCTTGCGGTCAACCTGATCATACTTGTATGAACAATATTCCGGTCGATGCAGTCCTTCGAAATTGCGTGCCATGAAGGCAGTGGCGGCCCAATGCCCAACCTTTCCTTCGATGGGAGCCGCATCGTGTTGAGACAACAGGAAATCAGCAGATATCAGAAGCTCTTTGGGATTGGCCCAATAGGGTTGGTGATAGGTCTGGCTCTTTTTGGGATTTTGTGGCTTCTGGACAGGCGGTTAGGTCGTGCGGAGATATTGGTTCCGGGCGGACCCATAAAAGCATTCGGCTATATCCTCATCGGAACTTGGATCTGCTGGCACACCTGGTGTCTCCACACCATCAGGCTGTGGTGGCGCAAAAGCCGGCTCTGCACAACTGGGCCCTTTCAATTTGTGCGACACCCCATGTACGCCGGTGGAATATGGCTGGTTTTCCCGGGCATGGCCCTTGCTCTTAATTCCTGGGTTCTGCTTCTCGTGCCCTTCATTCTATATTTTTTCTACTCGATCCTTGTTCCCAAGGAAGAAAAAATGATGACAGCGGTTTTTGGCGACGAGTACAGGCAGTATGCTTCGCGCACAGGCCGGCTGTTTCCCAGGATTATGAAGTGATTACGCCTCCCTGCAGGTAGCTTACCTGATGAATCAGATATGAACTGAGCCAATAAAAATGCGGGAATGTTCGGTTGGAGCACGCCTTCGCCAAAGCTCCGGCTTGTCAGCCGGAGCTTTAGCGAAGGCTGATGGAGGTGGCGGGAATCGAACCCGCGTCCGAAGAACTTCAGCGAGCAGAGCCTACATGCGTATCCGATCCGTTAAGTTTCGCAGGCGCTACGTTCGGACCGGCAGGAGCGCGCACCCGCTAGCCCCTTTGGTTTCGGCCGGAATCCCAGGGCTCGAATCCCAACCTATCCTGCTGTGTGACGCCTCGGCCCGCCCCCGCAGGCAAGAGCGGCGAGACGTGACCGCTTAAGCGGCCAGTGCTAACTGAGTGTCAGCAGTTATGTTTAATTCCACGATTTTTACGAGTCGCGGACAACTCGACATGCCTCTGCTGCCTCTTGACCCCCGTCGAATCCAGTTCACCCCCATGTTCTGAATCATCAATATAATAATAGCGTTCTATTACGATCCAGTCAAACAGCCCGACACCGATGGAAATTCCGGTTCCGGCCTTCACGATGAGCTTATGCCAACTTGCCACCAACATCCGCCTGCGCTATGATCGCGTCCCGTGTACAGAAATCGCCGTATTACGGTGGTCATTCCCTGCCTGAACGAGGAAAAAGGCATCGTCGAGGTCCTGGCGCGCATGCCTTCCTTCGTTGATGAAGTCATTGTGGTCGACAATAACTCCACCGATCGCACGGCGGAACTGGCCAGGAGCCGCGGAGCCCGCGTCTTGCACGAAGAGGTCCGGGGCTATGGCCGCGCCTATAAAACGGGCCTGGTGCAATCGCGCGGCGACATCATTGTCACGCTCGACGGCGATCACTCCTACCCTCCCGACGCCATATCGTATCTTCTGGAAGCATTCCTTCATTCGGAAGTCCGGTTCCTCTCCGCATCCAGATTTCCGCTCAAAAACCGCCAGGCGATGTCGCTCAAACACTGGATGGGGAACAGGCTGTTGAGCCTGGCCATGTCGATTCTTTACTTCCGCTGGGTCCGGGATTCACAGTCCGGGATGTGGGTTTTTGAACGGTCAAGCCTGGATGAAATGCAGCTTGTCAGTGACGGCATGGCCTTCAGCGAAGAGATTAAGATCGAAGCCATCACCCGCAAGCGGATCGGGTTCAAGGAAATTTATATCGACTACTCCACCAGAATGGGAGAAATTAAACTTCAGCCCTGGCGGGACGGATTCAAAAACCTCTCCTTCCTTTTGCGCAAGCGGTTCGGGCTTGCATCACGCTCGAAATCGCCCCTGACGTCTGCCGAAACAAAGGAGAAACAGGGGTGAATTCCCACGATGTGTTTCAAAACCCGGTAAATTTCCCCCCCGGGACCGCCGCCTGTCCCATATGCCATGCGACGGAATGCGCTGCCTGGGCCCGGGGATATGACCGCCTTTTTGAACGCGCCCGCGGTTTTTTCGACCTGTACCGGTGCGCGGGATGCGGCTGCATTTTCCAGCACCCGATGCCGGACCATTCGACGTTGAGTGGGTTTTATCCGCAGCAATACTGGTGGTCCGGGAGTCCCCGGACCGGACGCGCGGCCGAGCGCCTTTTGCGCCGCCTCGAGACTGCGTATCGCGAATTTGTCCTGAGGGACCATGTGCGTTTTCTAAAGTACTGCGCCCGCAGGAATGGGGAGGGTGAAAAGCTTCTGCTCGACATCGGCTGCGGAAGCGGAACGTTTTTGCATCTCGCCGGCTTGCAGGGCTTTGTCCCTCACGGTATGGATACTTCCGCCCGGGCGGTCGAGATTGCGGGCAAACAGTACGGACATCCTGTGCGTCATGGAGCCATCGGCAGCCGGGTCTGGGAGGACTGCCGATTTGACTTCATCACGATGTTTCATGTCCTGGAACATCTCCCGGATCCGGCACAGGGTCTCCGGTATGCGGCGGATTTGCTCAAGCCGGCCGGGACCCTGATCCTCCAGGTGCCCAATGTTCGTTCCATTCAGGCACGCCTGTTCGGAAAACGATGGTATGGCCTCGATGTGCCCAGGCACACTATCAATTACAGCCCCGGCGCTCTTGGCCTTCTGTTGAGGGAATCGGGGCTCGATTTTCGGCTTGTTCCGCGGTTTTCTCTCCGCGATAATCCTGCTTCCATCGCATCCAGCCTGCTGCCGTGGCTGGATCCAATCGGGCGAAAGGGACGAAAGCCGGATTCGAGCCCGATATTGAGCGGCGCTGCGGAAATTGCCTATTTGGGAGCGTTTTTGCTCGCGCTTCCGCCGGCTCTTTTCGAAAGCGCTTCGGGCTGCGGCGGCACAATCTGGGCTTATGCCCGGCGAAGCCGGGGCCGGGCTTAGCATCGGGAATCCGAAGGCCTCGTTTATTTATTAAGGGAATTCGTGGCGAAACGAGGCAGGCCATCAGACAAGGCATTCAAGGCTGGGGACAAGAGCCCAAAGACCTTTGTTGAGAACTCTGAACCTATTCTCAATGGTTATGAGATACAATTGAGGTAATCGAATACACTTCCCCAAAGGACAGGACTTATGGATAAAAAACTCGAACAGACGCTTGTGCTGATCAAACCGGATGCGCTCAAGAATTCCCTGACCGGTTATCTGCTCTCCCAGCTATCGGAATTTCACACAGGGCTGCATTTTTCGGCTACAAAAATTGTGCATGTCAGCGATATGCTTGCCGGAGAACACTATGCCGAGCACCGCGGCAAGGTGTTTTATGAATCGCTCCTGGATTACATAACAGGCAAGATTCATTACCCGGAGGATCCGATAAAACGAAGAGTCATCGCCATTGTTTATCAAGGCCCCGGCGCTGTCGCCAAAATACGGGAAATTGCGGGTCCGACCAATCCTCATGTCGCCCGGGCAGACAAACCCGGCTGTATCCGCGCGCTGGGTACCGTGGTGCCCCTTACGGATGGCGCAGGAAAAATGATCGGAGAACGCATGGACAACCTCATCCATGCTTCCGCAACGGTCGAGGAGGCGGAGCGGGAAATTAAGCTTTGGTTCAAGCCCGACGATATGCCGCCCCTGATGCGAACCTACCCTGTTGAGCCAAGCGACAACTATTACTATTTCAGAGAAAACAAGCTCAGCATGGAACGGAGACCCGACACCATCTGCCTGCTTGCTCGCGACGACATGGCCTGGCAGTCCGATCTCGAAGTATTGCGCCGGTTGAAAGAAGGCTTGTCTCCAGCCTACCCTTTTGAAGCCGTCGCGGCCAAGTACCTGATTAACAACAGCCGGGTGGATAAATAGCAGGTTTGAAACACGACAGATTTTGCTTCAATGCCGATCGGTTGCCCCGGAAAATCTTCTTGGAGCGGCGAGCGGCCGATGAAGCAGAACCCAGGCAATCCGGATTGACGCCATGAGTACCGATGCTCGAATTGTAATTGTGCTGCCGGCCTATAATGCCGCCCAGACGCTTGAGAAGACCTATTCGGACATTCCCAAAGACAAGGTTTTCAAAATCATACTCGTCGATGATGTCAGCCAGGATCAAACGGTGGAAATCGCCCGCGCGCTCGGACTGTCGGTCATCATCCACATTCAGAACCGCGGATACGGCGGGAACCAGAAGAGCTGCTATCTCGAGGCCCTAAAGGAAGGCGCCGAGGTGGTCGTGATGCTCCATCCCGACCACCAGTATGATTCGAGGCTCGTCCCCGAACTTGTGGCGCCGATCCTTTCCGGCCAGGCCGATATGGTCATGGGCTCCCGCATCCTTAACGGACGCGCCCTCGAGGGAGGCATGCCTATCTATAAGTTCGTGGCCAACCGCGTGCTTACTTTAGCGGAAAACATCGTTTATGGAACGCACCTGACCGATTGCCACAGCGGATTTCGCGCGTACAGCCGGAACCTGCTGTCCACGGTCCCATTCCTGCTGAATTCGGACGATTTTGTCTTTGATTCTCAGATGATCGCGCAGGCCGTCTACTTCGGCTTCAAAATCAGCGAAATCCCTGTCCAGGCGCGCTATTTCCCGGAAGCCTCGAGCGTCAACTTCAAGGTAAGCACAATTTACGGATTGAAGACGGTGGGTGTCATGATGCGCTTCCTTCTCCAGCGCCTGGGACTGGGCCATTGCAGGTTTCTCGAAAGAAAGCTGACCGACGTCATTAGCAGGCATCATCACGGCACCATATTCCGCCGGTAGCGCACAGGTAAATCCCGATGGCACTGAATTCCCGGATCAAATCGTTTGCCGAACAGGTGCTGCCCCGGTCCGTGATCGCCTGGCTGGATCCGGTACAGGACCTGATCGAGTCTGAGGTTCGATACGCTTCGGACCGACTGAGGGAAGGCCAGATAGTGCTCGACGCCGGCGCCGGCGAGGCGCGGCATAAAATAAACTTCAAACAGGCGCGCTATATCGCTTTGGATGCCGGCTATGGCGACAGTTCCTGGAATTACTCGAAGCTTGACATCCGGGGCGATCTGGAAAAAATCCCCCTCCTCGGCGCGTCTGTCGATTGTGTTCTGTGCATGGTGGTTTTGGAACATACGCGCAATCCGCGCGACGTGCTTCTGGAATTTGCCAGGGTGCTGAAGCCGGGCGGGCTGCTTGTCATGGTGGTTCCATTCCTCTGGGAAGAGCATCAGGCTCCGCACGATTATTTCCGGTTTACGCGCTACGGAGTGCGGCTGCTCTTTGAATCTTCTCCCTTCAGGCTTGACCTGCTGAGCCCGATTGGGGGATTTTTCTGGGTATGCGCGAGGCGTTCCGTTTATTTTTTGAGTTACTTTCAGAAAGGGTGGCGCTGGATCCTGTTCTTTTTGTTGGCACCTTTTTTCGGATTGCTTTTCCCGATTGTGCTGTATTTCCTGGACAGGCTGGATAGAACGAGGAACTACTCTCTCGGCTTCCGGATACGGGCTACCAGGGACGCATAATTACATTGGTAATCCCGGCTCTGCCGGGGGACTCAAGGAGTTTGACAGCTCCGTATTTTGAAACGCCGAGAAACGCGCTGACAGATGCCGATTTGTTCGGCGGGGGTCGGAAGCGCCTCATCAGCTTTTGCCCGCGTAAGTCAGCGTTCAAGACCGGCGTAGCTCCTCCAACCGCTTTGAGCGGTTCAAATCTTGCCTCCGGCTTTGCCGGAGGTGCCTGACCCCCATCGGAACGGATTGCGGAACAGGCGGCATGTAACTTCATCGGATATGCCGCACTTTTCCGGGGATTCAGGGGTTAGACAATCCCAGGATCGGGCAGCGCTGATTTGCTGAGAAAAAAGCGCCGATGCCTTTGCAGGAGGCAAGGGAACCCGGGATTTTTGCCCTGCCCCCCCAAAAACGGTAACCGATTGTGTTATTTATTAATTTTTGATTTGCAGTGACAGTTTTCACGTGCTAGACTAAAAACTTTGTCAATGCTGGCGTAGCTCAGCTGGTAGAGCAGCTGATTTGTAATCAGCGGGTCGGGGGTTCAAATCCTCTCGCCAGCTCCAGGAACGAGAGACGTAAGTGCTGTAAAACTTGGGATTTGCGGAACGCGGTTGTCGGCGGTTCGTTTAGATAAACGGTTGCGCGAGTCGGTTCTGGCTCACCTGTAAGCTCCCTGGACTCCACTTTGGCGGAAGACCAAAGCATTGCAGACAGTTCCCATGCCTTGCGGATTTTTGGAGAGGTGGTCGAGCGGTTAATGGCACTGGGCTGTAAACCCAGCGTCCTTCGGGACTACGGAGGTTCGAATCCTCCCCTCTCCACCAGCCTTCGCCAAAGCTCCGGCTGGCTGGCAAGCCGGAATTTTGGCGAAGGCTGCCCGCCGAAGCGGAGCGCAGGCGGGCCATTGAGATTAGAGAGCGGGAGTAACTCAGTTGGCAGAGTCATAGCCTTCCAAGCTATTGGTCGCGGGTTCGAGTCCCGTCTCCCGCTCCAGCCTCCGCTAAAGCTCCGGCTGACCCGATGTTCGAGGGCCTGTCCGCCGAAGCGGAGCGAAGGCGGAAACCCAGCCCACGTAGCTCAGTCGGCAGAGCGCGTCCTTGGTAAGGACGAGGTCACCAGTTCGATCCTGGTCGTGGGCTCCACTGAGTGAATCGTTTTACTTGAGATCGGTCGGATATCGGAAAGTAAAGTATTAGAACATAAAAACAAAATGACCCGGCGCACAGCCAGGAGAAGCGAAAATGGCCAAGGAGAAATTTGATCGTAGCAAGCCGCATGTAAACATAGGGACGATAGGGCATATAGATCACGGCAAGACAACCTTGACATCGGCAATCACGATGGTGCTGCACAAGAAGGACCCGAAGATTGCAGTTCGCTCATTCGATTCGATCGACAACGCACCGGAAGAGAAGGAGAGAGGGATCACGATCGCGACGGCGCACGTGGAGTACTCGACGGGGAAGCGGCACTATGCGCACGTGGATTGTCCGGGGCACGCGGATTACATCAAGAACATGATCACGGGGGCGGCGCAGATGGACGGAGCGATCCTGGTGGTATCGGCGGCGGACGGGCCGATGCCGCAGACGCGGGAGCACATATTGCTGGCGCGGCAGGTAGGGGTACCGTACATCGTGGTGTTCATGAACAAGGTGGACATGGTAGACGATCCGGAGCTATTGGATCTGGTGGAGCTGGAAGTGAGGGAGCTGCTGACGTTCTACGAATTTCCTGGGGACGACATACCGGTGGTTCGGGGGAGTGCGTTGAAGGCGATGCAGGGGGACGCGGAGGCGGAGAACCAGATTTTGGCGTTGATGGAGGCGGTGGACAGTTACGTACCGATACCGGCGCGGGAAGTGGACAAGCCGTTTTTGATGCCGGTGGAAGACATCTTCACGATCTCGGGGCGCGGGACGGTGGCGACAGGGAGAGTGGAGCGCGGGAAGATCCGGGTTGGGGAGGAAGCGGAGATAGTGGGGATTCGGCCGACGGTGAAGCGGGTGGTGACCGGGGTGGAGATGTTCCGGAAGCTGCTGGACGAAGGGATGGCGGGAGACAACGTTGGGCTGCTGCTGCGGGGTACGGACAAGAACGAGGTAGAGCGGGGGCAGGTGATTGCGGCGCCGGGGAGCATCACGCCGCACACGCATTTCAAGGCGCAGGCGTATGTATTGACGAAGGAAGAGGGTGGGCGGCACACGCCGTTTTTCAACGGGTACCGGCCGCAGTTTTACTTCCGGACGACGGACGTGACGGGAGTGGCGGAGCTGCCTGAGGGGACGGAGATGGTGATGCCGGGAGACAACGTGAACCTGACCATCAAGCTGATCACGCCGATCGCGATGGAAAAGGGATTGCGGTTTGCAATCCGCGAAGGCGGCCGGACAGTGGGCGCCGGCACCATTTCGGAAATTGTGGAATAGACCGGGGCAGCCATGCGAGACATCATTACTTTGGAATGCACTAAATGCAGGAACCGCAACTACACGTCTACGAAGAACAAGAAGACGACGACGGAGCGGTTGGAGCTTAAGAAATTCTGTAACCATTGCCGCGCTCATACTCCGCACAAGGAAACACGCTGAGCGCGAGCTCCCGATAGGGGAAAGGGATATGTACAGGCCAGTAGCTCGAATGGTAGAGCGGCGGTCTCCAAAACCGCATGTTGGGGGTTCGAGTCCCTCCTGGCCTGCCAGTTTAGTACTCCCGGCCGCGAATGACGAGGCTGCCTGCAGGACGTTTGCGGAGCTAAGCGAATGAAAGATTTTTGGGAAAAATTAAGGAAATGGTTCGTCGGAATCATTGATTTTGTCAAGGATACACGGAAAGAACTCAATAATGTATCGTGGCCGGGGCGGAGGGAAGTGACCGGAACGACCCTGGTGGTGATTGCGGCGGTGTTTTTCTTCGGATTCTACCTATTTGCAGCAGATATTATCGTGCAGTTCGGCAGGAACCTGTTTTTCCGTGCGTTTTCGGCACAACTCTGAAGCGGGAACATGGATAGTTCGAAGAAATGGTACATCATTCACACGTACTCGGGATATGAGCGCAAAGTTGCGGAAAGCCTCATGAACCGAATCGAAGCCTATGACCTGGGAGAGTGCATCGGGCAGATCCTGATACCCACGGAGGACGTGGTCGAGACCAAAAGCGGGAAAAAGATCGTTACGACCAAGCTGACGTTTCCGGGCTATATCCTCGTTGAAATGGACATGACGGATAAGGCCTGGCACATAGTGCGCGGCACTCCCAAGGTTACGGGTTTTATCAGTACCGGAAAAAAACCTACTCCTCTGACAGAGGAGGAGATCAATGAGGTGGTCAACAGGGTTTCGGTAACGGCCGAACAGCCCAAGCCGAAGTTCACGTTTGACCGCGGCGATCCGGTGAAGATCACCGACGGGCCTTTCAAGGACTTCACGGGGACGGTAGAGGATGTCAACCCTGACAGGAATACCTTGAAAGTGATGCTCACCATCCTGGGAAGGGCTACCCCGGTAGAACTGGAAACCGAGCAGGTGGAAAAGACATAGGCAGGAAGCCGGCGGCTGGAACGCCGGTCCCCATGGAGTTTTTCGATGGCAAAAAAGATAGTGGCAAACGTCAAACTGCAGGTGGCGGCTGGAAAAGCGACGCCGGCGCCCCCGGTGGGGTCGGCTCTGGGACCCCACGGCCTGAACATCATGGATTTCTGCAAGGCATTCAACGCCAAGACCGCCAAGCAGGAGGGACTGATTATCCCGGTCGTTGTGACCGTTTACGCGGATCGGACGTATTCGTTCGTCACCAAGACCCCCCCCGCAGCCGTGCTGCTGAAGAAAGCGGCCAATATTGCGAAGGGCTCCGGGGAGCCCAATAAAAACAAGGTCGGCAAGGTCAGCATGAAGGATGTGCGGGAAATCGCCCAGCTGAAGATGCCGGACCTCAATGCTTCGGACATTGACGCTGCTGTTAAAATTGTGCTGGGCACTGCCCGCAGCATGGGGGTTGAAGTCGAAAAGTAGTTCAGGGCAGGGCTCCTGCGGAGCCGGCCTGTAATATACGAGGTGGGATGCAATGCCTAAAGCGGGGAAAAATTATACGAAGGCCGCCGCTGCCCGGGATAGGAAGCTTTACAGTCTCGACGAGGCGGTGCCGCTGCTCAAGAAAATCGCCTATGCCAAGTTTGACGAGACGGTTGAAATATCGATGAAGCTGGGAGTCGATCCGAAGCATGCGGACCAGATGGTGCGCGGAACGGTCGTGCTTCCCAACGGACTGGGCAGAAGCAAGCGGGTCGTGGCGATCGCCTCCGGCGAAAAAGTCAAAGAGGCCCGGGATGCCGGGGCCGACGAAGTAGGGGGCGACGATATCGTTGAAAAAATATCCGGCGGCTGGATGGATTTCGACGCTGTGGTTGCGACGCCTGACATGATGCGCAGTGTCGGCAAGCTGGGAAAGGTGCTGGGCCCTCGCGGCCTCATGCCCAACCCCAAGACGGGAACCGTGACTTTCGAGGTGGCGAAAGCTATCCGGGAGATTAAGGCCGGCAAGGTTGAGTTCCGTGTCGACAAGACCGGGATTATTCATGCGCCGTGCGGAAAAATCCGGTTTGAAGAGAAGAACCTGTATGAAAACGCCAAAGCCCTGATCGAGGCCGTCCTCAGGGCCAAACCTGCAAGCAGCAAGGGTAAATACGTGAAGAGCATTTCTATTTCTTCTACCATGAGTCCCGGAATCTGGGTGGATGAAGCGTCCATCGAGACTCATGCTTAATGATGCCGGGCTCCCGCCTGGCGTGAGGTGCGCCTCGTCGTCCAGTCGGGCCTTTTGACGCCGGGCCCGGTGCCCATAAGGTCTTTTCTCATGAATAAAGCAGAAAAACAACAGACAGTGGATTCCCTGAGCGAGCAGTTCCGCTCGATCAACAGCGCCTTTCTGATCAACTACCGCGGTTTGAAGGTAGTGGATGCGACGGAATTGCGTCGCAAGATCAGGGAAATTGACGGATGTTACGTGGTGGTGAAAAACACCCTGGCGCTGCGGGCCGCCAAGGAAACCAAACTGGAGCAGCTGACGCCCTTTTTTGAAGGGCCGACCGCCGTGGCTTACCATCGCAAGGATGTCGTGGGATTGGCCAAGCTTCTGACCGAGATCAGCAAAAGCAACCCGAGCTTCGCGTTCAAGGCTGCGCTGGTCGAGGGTAAGGTGGTTCCTGCGAGCGAAATACAGGCGATTGCCTCGATGCCTTCGAGGGAGGTGATGCTGGGCAAGCTGGTCTTCCTCCTCAAAGCGCCTTTGCAGAGACTTCATACGGTTCTGACGGCTCCGGTACGGAATTTGAACCTGGTTCTGAAACAGGTTCAAAAATAGGAGCCGGGCAATTTCGGCAATTCATCTCTATCAAATCCTATAGGAGTTCAAGATGGCGATTACAAAAAACGAAGTTTTGGAATGGATCGACCAGGCCACGATGCTGGAGATTTCGGACCTGGTCAAGAGCCTCGAAGATAAATACGGCATCAGCGCGGCGGCCGCCATGCCGATGATGGTGGGCGGTGCTCCCGCGGGCGGCGCCGAGGCAAAGCCTGCAGCGGAAGAAAAGACGGAATTCAACGTCATTCTGAGCGCTGTCGGCGAAAAAAAGATCAATGTAATCAAAGCGGTTCGCGAAGTGACGAGCCTGGGCTTGAAGGAAGCCAAGGACCTGGTCGAGGGCGCTCCCAAGCCGATCAAGGAAGGCGTTTCCAAGGAAGAAGCCGAGACCATCAAAAAGAAGTTCGAGGAAGCCGGCGCTACCGTGGAGATCAAGTAACGCGACTCGCGAACGCGCGCCTGGGTGCGGGACAGGGATTTCGCGGGATAGGCCGCCCCGATCCTTATTGCGTTCGGACGCTGGCTCCAGCGGGCCTCCCAATTGCACGCCCCAATATGAGGTCACAGTGCACAGGCCTTCAGATTCGGGGAAACAGAGAGTTAAAATTTTGCGCTCTCAGGCGGATAAGGGCCGGGGTGTGCCTTTCTCCCTTTATCCCCTGAATTGGGCTCCCCCCAAAGGCACGTCGAAACCTAATTGAGCTTTTCGAGGTAAATTTCTCAATGACCAATATCAGCACTTCGAATGTGTATCGGGATCGCATGGATTTTGCCAAGATCCACACCAGTATCCCTATTCCGAATTTGATCGAAGTTCAGAGAAAATCGTACCATCGCTTTCTGCAGATGGACGTTCCTCCGCCGGAACGCGAGGATGTGGGACTCCAGGCCGTTTTCAACTCGGTGTTCCCCATCAACGATTTCCGCGGCACCTCCTCTCTGGAATTCGTGGAATACTCGATCGGGAACTGGCAGTGCAAGTGCGGAAATCTGAAGGGACTGGACTACCTGAAAGCTGCCTGCGCGGAATGCGGCAAGGCGATCGTCAACAGCCCCTATAATCCGGAAAGCGGCAATTGCAGACACTGCGGCGCGAAGAACGAAATTGAAAATCCGCGATGCGAATTTTGCGGCGGCACGGTTGAACTGAACGTCAAATACACCGTGGAGGAATGCCAGGAAAGAGGCATGACCTTTGCTGTTCCCTTGAAAGTCACCGTGCGCCTGGTCGTGTGGGATAAGGATGCCGAAACCGAGGGGAAGAGCGTCCGCGATATCAAGGAGCAGGAGGTCTATTTCGGCGATATCCCGCTAATGACGGAAAACGGGACCTTCATCGTAAACGGCACGGAGCGGGTCATCGTCAGCCAGCTGCATCGATCCCCCGGCGTGTTTTTCGAATCCAACGCGGGGCGTACCTTCATCCTGGCCAAGATCATTCCCTACCGGGGATCCTGGGTCGAATTTGAATTCGACCAGAAGAACATCCTGTATGTCCGCATCGACCGCAAGAGGAAGTTCCTGGCCACCACATTTCTGCGGGCCCTGGGGCTCAGCGGCGACGCCGATATACTCCGGGCTTTCTACGAGCCTGTAACCATCCGCTGGGAGGAAAAAGAACTCTACCGGACCCTCGGCCGGGATCTGATAGGATCCAAGGCTAACGACGACATCAAGGATCCCAAGGGCAAGGGGATTCTCGTCCCAAAGGGCAAGAAAATTGTCGAAGGGCTTTACAACCAGGTCGTGAAGGCCGGCGTGAAAGAGATCAGGACCGAGTTCGAGGCTCTGGCGGGCGCCCTGTGCATCTCGGAAGTGATCAACCACGAAACGGGGGAAATCCTCACGGAGTCCAACACCGAAGTGACTCCCCGGATCCTTACCGTCCTGAGCGAGTCCGGAATTTATTCGCTGGAGGTATTCTTCCCCGAACGGGAAGACACGGGAGCCACGATTTCTCAGACCCTCAACAAGGACCACATAAAATCCCAGGCCGACGCACTCATCGAAATCTACCGGAAGCAGCGGCCGGGTGATCCGCCGACCCTGGAAACCGCAACGGCCCTGTTTGAAGGCATGTTCTATGACCCGCGCAAGTATGATTTCTCCAAGGTTGGGCGGCTCAAGTTCAACATCAAGCTGGGTCTGAACACTTCGCTGGATCAGCGCACGCTGACAGCAGAGGATTTTTACGCGGTCATTAAATATGCCCTCAGGCTCGTCAAAAATATCGGTAGCGTGGATGATATCGACCACCTTGGTAACCGCAGGGTGCGCGCCGTCGGCGAACTGCTCGAAAACCAGTTCCGCATCGGTCTGGTCCGCATGGAGCGCGCCATCAAGGAAAAGATGTCCGTTCACCAGGAAATGACCACCGCCATGCCGCATGACCTGATCAATGCCAAGCCGGTCATGGCCTCCATAAGGGAATTTTTCGGGAGCAGCCAGCTCTCGCAATTCATGGACCAGACCAACCCGCTCTCTGAGATTACGCATAAGCGCCGGCTTTCGGCCCTTGGTCCGGGAGGTCTTAGCCGTGAACGGGCGGGATTCGAGGTCCGGGACGTGCATCCCACTCATTACGGGCGCATCTGCCCGATCGAGACTCCGGAAGGACCGAATATTGGCCTGATATCCTCCCTGAGCTGCTACGCACGAATCAATGAGTACGGCTTCATCGAGTCTCCGTACCGCAAAGTCAAGGACGGCAGAGCCCTGGAATTCTGTCACATCGTTTTCCCGGGTGATACGCATTTCAAGGTGGGCGAACGGATCGAGAAGGATCTGGTGGAAAAAGAAAACCGGCGCTGCGAAGCCGCCGAAAAGCGTCCGTCTCAGTATGACCCCTATTCCTTCTACCAGACAGCCTGGGAAGCGGAGGAATATACCATCGCCCAGGCCAACGTCGAGCTGGATGAGCATGGCAAGATGCTGCAGGACCGCGTCAATGCGCGCAAGGGAGGCAACTTCGTGCTTGTCCCGAAGGAAGATGTCCAGTACATCGATGTTTCGCCCAAGCAGCTGGTGAGCGTGGCGGCCAGCCTGATCCCCTTCCTCGAACACGACGACGCGAACCGCGCTCTCATGGGATCGAACATGCAGCGCCAGGCGGTTCCCCTCCTGCATGCTGAGGCTCCGTATATCGGGACGGGAATGGAGTACCTCACCGCCAAGGATTCCGGTGCAGTGGTCATCTGCAAGCGCGCGGGCCTGGTCGACAGCGTGGACTCCACGCGCATCATCGTCCGCGTCGAAGGAGACGGCGGAAACGGCAAGTCCGCCGCCCGCGATGCAGGCGTGGACATCTACGCCCTTACCAAGTTCAAGCGCTCGAACCAGAATACCTGCATCAATCAGATGCCCCTTGTCCAGAGAGGGGCGCCCGTGCTGCGCGGACAGGTCCTGGCGGACGGCCCGTGCACGGACAAGGGCGAACTTGCTCTTGGCCGCAACGTTCTGGTCGCGTTCATGCCCTGGCGCGGCTACAACTTCGAGGATGCCATCCTGGTCAGCGAAAAGCTGGTCAAAGAGGACAGCTACACGTCCATCCATATCGAGGAGCTGGAAATCGAGGCCCGGGACACAAAGCTGGGGCCCGAGGAAATCACGCGCGACATCCCCAATGTCAGCGACGCCAGCCTGCGCGATCTGGATGAGAGCGGGATCATCCGCATCGGCGCCAAGGTGCGGCCCGGAGATGTCCTGGTCGGCAAAGTGACTCCCAAGGGCGAGACCCAGTTGTCGCCTGAGGAAAAGCTGCTCCGGGCAATTTTCGGCGAAAAGGCGGGAGAGGTCCGGGACGCTTCCCTGGTGACGCCTCCCGGCATCGAGGGCACGATTGTCGATGTCAAAATCTTTTCGCGCAAGGGCGTTCCGAAGGATGAACGCGCCAAGCAGATCGAGAAGGAACAGGTCGACAAAATGGAGAAGGATCTCAACGACGAGATCCGCATTATCAAGGAGGAGCGGAACAAGCGCCTCATCGATATTTTCAGCGGCGAAGTGCTGCCCGACGATATCCTCAGCCGGTCCGGGGAAGTGCTGATCAAAAAGAAGACCAAGTTGACGCGTTCCGTGCTCCAGGAACTCAGTTCGACCGAACTGAACAAGATAAAGAACGATTTCAAGGCCGAAAAGGAAGGGAAAGTTTACGAGAGCGTCAAGAGGCTCGAGGAAAAAACTGAGAAGCAGATCCAGATACTGAAAAACCTCCACGAAGAGCAGCTCCAGAAACTGCGCCGCGGGGACGAGCTCCCCCCCGGCGTGATCAAAATGGTCAAAGTCTATGTCGCCATGAAACGCAAGCTGTCGGTCGGCGACAAGATGGCCGGGCGCCATGGGAACAAGGGCGTGATCGCGCGTATATTGCCGGAAGAGGATATGCCCTACCTGCCGGACGGCACCGCGATCGAGATCGTTCTGAATCCTCTCGGCGTGCCCTCCCGTATGAACGTGGGGCAGATCCTGGAAACGCACCTCGGATGGGCCGCCAAAGCCCTGGGGCTCTATTTCTCGACGCCGGTTTTCGACGGAGCTTCGGAGTCGGAGATCAAGGAGATGCTGAAACGGGCGGAGTTGCCCGAGAGCGGCAAAATCGACCTTTACGACGGGATGACGGGCGAGCGATTCGATCAGAAGGTTACGGTCGGATACATCTACATCCTGAAGCTGTCCCACCTCGTGGATGACAAGATTCATGCCCGGAGCATCGGCCCGTACTCTCTCATCACCCAGCAGCCTTTGGGCGGGAAAGCGCAGTTCGGCGGCCAGAGGTTCGGGGAAATGGAAGTCTGGGCTCTGGAAGCCTACGGCGCGGCCAACATCCTCCAGGAACTTTTGACGGCAAAGTCCGACGACATACAGGGCCGCACCAAAATTTATGAAGCCATCGTCAAAGGGGAATCCCATTTCACGCCGGGAATCCCCGAGTCCTTCAACGTTCTGATACGCGAGCTGCAGAGCCTCTGCCTCGATGTGGAGTTGATTCAGAAACAGAAGGCGCGCCGCGCCGAACCGATTGCAGAATGACGAATTACGAATGACGAAGCTCGAATTGAAACACACGTCATTCGAAATTCGTCATTCGAGCGCCAGCCTTCAGCTGGAACGAAACGTTGAATTTGGATTAAACGAATTGCGGGATTAAACCTCATAGGATGGGGGGGGCAATTGAGAAGTTTTAAAGATGTGATGGAAAAATCGGATTTGAGCACTGACTTCGACAGCATTCGGATCAGCCTGGCATCGCCGGAGAAGATACGAGCCTGGTCGCGCGGGGAGGTTACCAAGCCCGAGACCATCAACTACCGTACCTTCAAGCCTGAGAAAGACGGGCTTTTTTGCGCCCGGATTTTCGGCCCTGTCACGGACTGGGAATGCCTGTGCGGCAAATACAAACGCATGAAGTACCGCGGAGTCGTTTGCGACAAATGCGGTGTGGAAGTGACCCTTTCCAAGGTGCGGCGTGAGAGGCTGGGCCACATCGAACTGGCTTCTCCGTGCTCCCACGTCTGGTTTTTCAAGGGGCTGCCCAGCCGCATCGGCCACCTTCTCGACATCAGCCTCAGGGACCTGGAGCGGGTGCTCTATTTCGAGGCTTACGTCGTGGTCGATGCCGGGGATGCTCCGGTCAAGGCCGGGGAACTCCTCAACGAAGAGAAGTACCGGGCGCTGATACAGGAATACCCGGGCAAATTCAGGGCCATGATGGGCGCGGAGGCGATCAAGGAGCTTCTGAAGCAGGTGGACATCGAAGAGATTGCCGATGAGCTACGCGCGTCCATGAAGACGGAAACCTCGCAGCTGAAGCGCATCAAGTATGCCAAGCGCCTGAAAGTTGTGGACGCGTTCCGCAAATCGGGCAACAAGCCCGAATGGATGATCCTGGACGTTATCCCGGTTATCCCTCCGGAACTGCGGCCCCTCGTTCCCCTCGACGGAGGACGATTCGCCACCTCGGATCTCAACGACCTCTACCGGCGCGTGATCAACCGGAACAACCGTCTGAAAAAGCTGATGGAGCTCCGGGCACCCGAAGTCATTATCCGGAACGAGAAGAGGATGCTTCAGGAAGCGGTGGACGCGATGTTCGACAACGGGCGGCGCGGCCGCGTCCTACGCGGCGCGAACAACCGTCCGCTGAAATCGCTCAGCGACACCCTCAAAGGAAAATCCGGGCGATTCCGTCAGAACCTCCTGGGCAAGCGCGTGGACTATTCCGGCCGCTCGGTTATCGTGGTCGGCCCCGAGCTGAAACTGCACCAGTGCGGGTTGCCCAAGAAGATGGCCCTGGAGCTTTTCAAGCCGTTCATTTACAACCGGCTCGAGAAAGAAGGACATGCGGCGACCATCAAAGGCGCCAAAGAGATGGTGGAGCGGCAGGAATATGTGGTTTGGGACATCCTCGAGGAGGTCATCAAGGACCACCCGGTGCTGCTGAACCGCGCCCCTACGCTGCACCGCCTCGGGATTCAGGCCTTTGAGCCGGTTCTGGTGGAAGGCAAAGCCATCAAGATCCCGCCCCTGGTCTGTGCGGCATTCAACGCGGACTTCGACGGCGACCAGATGGCCGTGCACATCCCGCTGTCTCCGGAGGCTCAGATCGAGGCATCGGTGCTCATGCTGAGCAGCCACAATATCCTTTCCCCCGCCAACGGCCAGCCGATCGCCATCCCCAGCCAGGATATCGTGCTGGGGTGCTACTACCTCACCAAGGCCAAAAAGGGAACGAAAGGCGAGGGTCGCGTGTTCGGGACCTACGATGAGGCAATGTTCGCCCTCGACAACAGCATGGTCGAGCGGCTCACGCCCATCCGCTACCGGTTCACCGGCGCCCTCATGGACCTGACCACGCAGTATGACGACCAGGCGGTGATGCGGGCCGACATCCGCGAAGTGAATCAGGAATTCGTCAACACAACGATCGGGCGCCTGATTTTCAATTCGATACTTCCCAAAGGCATGCCCTTCATCAACGGCCTGATGAAAAAGAAAGGGCTGCAGCAGCTGGTCAACTACTGCTACCTGAATTTCGGCCTCGAAACCACGGTGCAGATGCTCGACGACCTGAAAAACCTCGGCTTCCTGCACGCGACCATGGCCGGAATTTCCATCGGCATCGACGATCTGATCGTGCCCGACAACAAGGGCGATCTGGTCGATGGCGCCCGCGAAAGCGTCATCGAGGTGGAAAAGCAATACCAGGACGGCGCCATCACCGATGGCGAACGCTACAACAAGATCATCGATATCTGGTCCGATGTGACCGAAAAAGTATCCGATGAAATGTTCCGCAAGATGGCGCAGCAGGATGAGAGCGGGTATGAATTCAACCCGATTTACATCATGGCGGACTCCGGAGCGCGCGGAAGCAAACAGCAGATCCGGCAGCTCGCCGGCATGCGCGGCCTGATGGCGAAACCTTCGGGCGAAATCATCGAAACCCCGATCACGGCCAATTTCCGCGAAGGCCTGGATGTGTTGCAGTACTTCATTTCGACCCACGGCGCCCGCAAGGGTCTCGCCGATACGGCGCTCAAAACGGCCGATTCGGGCTATCTGACCCGGCGCCTGGTCGATGTCGCACAGGACGTGATCGTTTCGACATTCGACTGTAATACCCTGGACGGCATTTATGTGACTTCCATCATCGAAGGCGGAGAGATCATCGAGCCGCTGCGCGACCGTATCGTCGGGCGCGTGTCGCTCGAAAATATCAAAGACCCGCTAACGGGAGAGACCATCCTGGGCGTGAATGAAGATATCACCGAAACCCTGGCCTCCGACATACAGGCGGCAGGCATCGAGCGGGTCAAGATCCGTTCCGTTTTGACCTGCAAAGCCAAACGGGGTGTTTGCATCAAATGTTACGGGCGCAACCTCGCGACCGGGCAGATGGTGGACCTCGGCGAAGCCACGGGCGTGATCGCCGCCCAGTCCATCGGCGAACCCGGAACGCAGTTGACCATGCGGACGTTCCATATCGGCGGTACGGCAAGCCGGACCCACGAACAGTCGACAGAGGAATCCAAGAACGAAGGGATCGTCAAGTTCCTGAACATCCAGCACGTGACCAACAGGGACGGCAACCTGGTGGTTATGAACCGGAACGGAACGCTGATTATCGCCGACGAAGCGGGGCGCGAGAAGGAACGGTATTCCGTGGCGTACGGCGCCATCCTTAAAGTGAAGGAAGGTCAGAAAATCAAGCCCGGCCAGGTGCTGGTAGAGTGGGATCCGTATTCTTTCGCCATCCTCACGGAATTCGGCGGAACGGTCGCATTCAAGGACATCCACGACGGCATAACGGTTAAAGAAGAGCGCGACGAAAACACAGGCCTCGTGCGCCAGGTCATCACCGAGTCACCCGATGAGAAGTATCAGCCCCAGATCAGCATAAAGAATGACAAGGGGAAGGTCGTCAAGAGCTACCTGCTCCCGTCGAAGGCTCACCTCTGGGTGGATAATTCGGAAGAGGTTTATCCGGGCAGCATCCTAGCCAAAATCCCCCGCGAGACCCGCAAAACCAAGGACATCACGGGCGGTCTGCCGCGCATCGTGGAGCTTTTCGAGGCGCGCAAGCCGAAAGAAACCGCGGTGATCACCGAGATCGACGGCCAGGTAAAATATGCAGGGCTGGTGCGCGGCCAGCGCAAAATCGAGGTGCACCACGAGAGCGGAATCGTCAAAGAGTACCTCCTCCCGCGGGGAGTCCACATCAACGTTCAGGAAAGCGAATATGTGCGCGCCGGTGAAGCGCTGATGGACGGACCGCGCAATCCGCACGATATTCTGCGCGTGCTGGGCGAAAAGGAACTCCAGAGCTACCTGGTTAACGAGATTCAGGAGGTCTATCGTCTGCAGGGCGTCAACATCAACGACAAACACATTGAGGTGATTGTCCGCCAGATGATGCGCTGGATCAAAGTCGAGGAGGTCGGCGACACCGAGTTCCTGCTGGAAGAGCAGGTGGACAAGTTCCGGTTCTACGAAGAGAATGAACGGGTGGAAACTGCCGGAGGCGCGCCGGCCAAAGGGCGGCCTTTGCTTCTGGGCATCACCAAGGCGTCGCTGTCCACCGACAGCTTTATTTCGGCTGCCTCATTCCAGGAGACCACGCGCGTGCTCACCGAAGCCGCGATCAGCGGCAAGGTCGACTACCTGCGCGGACTCAAGGAAAACGTGATCATGGGAAGGCTCATCCCCGCCGGCACGGGTATGGAGTATTACCACAACATCAAGCTCACTGAGGAAATGGTTCCCATGGAAGCGCCCGAGGCGGAGGTTGAAGGCGATGCTAACGCCGACCTCATGTCCGGTGCGCACGATCCGGACGCTGTCAAGTCCAAGCAGGTCGACCTGGGATAAAGCCTGAAATACCGCGGCCGCGAAATTCACCGGTTGCCCCGGGACTCATATCCCGGACAAAACCGGCGGAATTCGCGGCCGTCGTGTTTGTGGCAAAAAATGCGTTTTCAAACCAAATCCGCCGGAATATTGCGCCTGCGGCGTCGGATCCAAGTCCAGGTGCAGAATGCGCCGGTCCCCAGAATCGTCGACAAGGTCACTGCCATACCGCAATAAAAGGTCCACGGAACGAATCTGAATTCTACCGTGTGATCGCCTTCCGGAACCGGCACTGCCCGAAAAGCGAAATTGGCACGCAAAATTTTCGCCTCCCGCCCGTCCACCGTTGTCTTCCATCCCGGATAGTAGCTGTCGAGAAGGACCAGGTAGCCGGCGGAATCTGCATTTACCCGGCACACCACCCGGTTGTTTTCGTAGCGCGCGACCTGCGCCCATCCGGTCGATTGGGATGCAACCGGCAGCGGATCCACCGCTGATTCCAGAATCAAGGAATGCCCCAGCCCTTGTTCGGCCCCAACCAGGCGGTTCCCGGCTTCCTCTGCAGAAGCGGCCCGAATAACATGGGCGCCGAAATAGGCGCGGGGCAGTGCGTCCTTCATCCTGTACAGTCGATAATCCAGGTCGCTGTGCGTGTCGAAGCGGCGCAGTAGTTCGACCCGCGGATCCAGCAGTTCTCCCACGGACATGACCATCCCGGAATTAAGATTTCCGAGCAAGGACAGCCTGTCCTTCGGCGGCAATTCAAGGCAGCGCTGGTGCAGCCACCGGCTTTCACGCGTGCTGAGCTGGTCGATGTCCCTGTCGATGGAATATTGAATTCCGTTGCCTATGCCGCCCAGCGTTTGCCCGCTTCTTCGATAAAAAAGCGTCATCCAGGCCAGCGACCGGTTGGGGGCATGAAGCACGAAGTCCGTGGGTTGGGGCGTCAGGATATTCGGCGAAGCCGCCCGGGACAGATGATGAGAAGTCTCCTCGATGATGGACCGGTCGGCCTCCGAAACAAAATCTATATCAGCGTTGGAGATGAGCGGCGCAAGACCGAGGTTTGGAGGCATAAGCTCAAGGGGTATGAGGACTGCGAACATTGCCCCCAGCGCTGCGAATTTCCCGATGCGCCGGCATCCCAATACCAGCAGGCCGCTCAAGAACATGAAAGCCCCGGCGGCTCGGATGGAATGGCACAGGCTCGCTGCAATTGCCGGGAAATTCTTGGTCCCCGCGAGGTGGGGCATGGTGGAAGACCGGATAATGGTTTCCAGAGGCGCTCGATTCAGGTTCCAATAGAAAGACAGACCTGCCGCCAGAACCCCCATAATCATCCACGCAATGCAGGCCTTTTTGATTGCGGAAATGCGTTTCCGGCCATGCGCCGGATTTATCACCGCTTCTAGGCCTAATGATGCAAGCAAAGAGACAAGGAGGCTGACGAGCAGGAAATATTTGGAGGGATATCTCCCCAGGTTGAAAAGCGGCGCATGTTCGTAAAGCCACGGATAGACCGGCGTGAACTTGCCGAGTCCCAGGACAATGCCGATGCCGGAGAAGGCCAGCAGCGCCGCTCTCAGCTTTTTCCGGTTTGAAAAGAAAGAAAGGCTGAAAAGAAATAGGGTGACGCAGCCCAAAAAGAAGGAAACCAGGTATCCGGTCTTCGACTCGTGGTACCCCTCTCCCCAGTAGTCGGAGGCGTCGATGGTAAAAGGATATCCGAAGAAATTCGGAATAATCGTGTTTAGAAGATCGGCCGGATGAGCGGACCATCCGGCAGCCTGCTCCAGCCCGATACCGCCTCCCCGGGCGGAAAGCGGAAGCAGCTCGAGCGTCGGCAATATCTGGATGGCTGCGAGCCCGGCGGCGAGCAGCGCGCCTCCGGCCAAAATGCTTAGTATGAGACGAAGCGCCCTTGCCCGATTCTCCTGTTCCCATGCCCAGTGCACGGCCAGCGCGGCCAGCAGCAGGAGGCTGCATTGAAAAACCAGCGGCTCAAACGCGATTACCTGAAGGGCAAGCAGAATCCCCAGGACGATGGTGCGGCGCAGTGCGTGCTTTTGAAATGCCCCGCAAAAAGCCCACCCCAGCCACGGCATGAGGGCCACCGCGGGAACGATGTTGTAGAGGTTCAGGAAGGACAGAGTGACTCCGGAAAACTCATAGGAAAGAGCGCCGGCGAGAGCCGCGACCCACTGTATTCCCAGGCGGCGCGCAAGGAAGAAAAATCCGAGCCCACCGGCAATGGGATGGAGGATGAAGTGGAGCTTGAAGGCGTAATTGAACGGAAGGATCAGGTGCAGAAGGTTTGTCGGATAAAAAGCCATGTAGTTCGGGTTCGCCAGCATCGGCTGCCCGAGGTAAATGTAGGGATTCCAGAGCGGGAATTCTCCGCTCGCATAGCTGTCGATGAGGACTTTGCGCAACGGGTAATGGAAATTAATGATGTCGCGGTAATAGAAGCTTTTGGACGTAAAAAGCGCGTCCGCGAAAAACAGGATCCCCGTTGCAATAATGACGGATGCTGCAACGAAACTGGGATTCGCCCACCAGCGAGTCGAAGGCAAAGGTTCTGAGCTTCCGCGCATAATTACATTGGTAAACCCCCGGCTCTGCCGGGGGGCTCAAAGAGTTTGACAGCTCCGTATTTTGAAACGCTGAGAAACGCGTAAGTCAGCGTTCAAGAACGGCGTAACTCCTCCAACCGCTTTGAGCGGTTCAAATCTTTCAAGTCTCCGGCTTTGCCGGAGGTACCTGACTCGTGCGGGTTCCCGCCTTTCCATGGATGCAGTTGCCGCAATTCCCTATAAGATATCGCCGTGCCAGAGATCGGCGGCTCCATTATGATGGCGTCTGCTATGCGCGGAAAGGAATTTTTGCCGCTCACGGGAGAAAAGAAAATCCTGTTGATGCCCGTCTGCGTGGCATCACCTTGAAGATACGGCCGGAAACGCAGGCTGAGTACAGGCTGAAAAAAAAGCAAAGGCGGCCCGGAAGCCCGAGCCGCCCTGATGAAACCATGTGTGGACGTGTGCTGTATGCAGAAGATTAGGTCTAGCTTCCGGTAGACTGCGTTCCGATCGGGTCGCCGGCTTCGCAATCCGCGGTGCCGCACTTGGGGGCATCGGCATCTCCGGAAACCGCCAGGTAGCGAACTACCTGGTCCCCGGCAATACCGTAATCATAGCGTCCGGTTGAGTCTGCGGTATTCGGCTGAGCCTGGAATCCGAAACCGTCGGGCAGCGCTGCAGATGCAGCAGCGGGAGCGCCGGTGACAGTGTCAAGCGCCGAATAGTGGTAACCATTAAAGGCACTGTTGTAGCGCTCGTCCAGGAACCCGCCGTTGCTCGTATCGGTCAACGTGGTGAGATCGGTGTACATCTGGTTGTTGACTGCAGCATAGGCAACTTCGGCGGAGCCGATGGTGCGGCAGCCCTGAATGGCGCCGGCCTCATTGGCCGCCATCCTGGAGGTAAGCATGCTCGGGACCGCGATCGCCGCGATGATGGCAATGATCGCCACCACAATCAAAAGCTCGATAAGTGAAAAGCCCTGTTCCTTTTTCATCTACTTCCTCTCCTCTCCGTTATTTGGTTTAATTCATTGCAGACCGGTAAGGCATAATGCAAGTAGCGTGCCAAACCCATCGATAGATTGGGATAAATATTTAAACTAAAATAATTCAATCAGTTAGGGTAAATTGATCCAAGACTCGCAACGTGTCATTCCCGACAGAGTGTCAAGTTTTTGTCTGTTTTCAGCACCTCAAGTGCTGGAATTCAGCACTTTGCTTCGCAAAATCCCAGTTCATCGATTTTGGATTTCTCCCCGCCATTTTGCTCTGTAACGTATTTCGAAATTGTCTTGGATGGCCGCCCGCGCCAATCCCTGATATTCATCCTGGCGGGCTTTCCGGGTTCCGTTTCAGGTCGTAGCCGCACGCCTCCGAGCTCATTGAAATCAATGAGCGCAGGGGAAAAAGTGCCAAGATTTTTTTGGGATACTTACTCAGAAAATTGTTTGTCTGAATAGTTTGGGAAATTCAGTTCCCAGTTTAGAATTCCCAGTTAAAAACTGAAGGGCATTTATTCTGACTTCTGGCTCCTGACCTGTAAATCCCCGAGCACGCTGTGATAGTTTCGGATTCCACTGAAACCTGCGCGCGAGGGGATTTCAAGGAGCGAGGCCCCTTGGCTAGATTTTAATTTGAAGCGACTGGAGTTTATGCCGCAGGGATCCCTTGGTCAGTTTGAGACGTTGGGCGGTTACGGTCTGATTGCCGTCCGACTGCCTCAGGGCCTGACCGATGAGATCGCTTTCCACCCGCGCGAGAAACTCTTCAAGGTCGAAAGGGCCTTCCGGCAGCGCAAACGTCGCTGGGCCCGCCGGCTCCGTCTGGTTTCGGACTGTCTCCGGCAGCCTGTCCAGCTGGATGGTTGCGCTCGTTTCCAGGGCCACTGCCCGCTCAAGCGTGTTTTCCAGCTGCCGGACATTTCCCGGCCATCTGTAGCTTTCCAGACAGCGAAGCGCTTCCGGGGATATGCCGGCTATATTTTTGCCGGCCTTCTGAGCGTATTGACGGAGAAAATAAAACGCCAGCAGGGCGATGTCCTCGGGCCTCTCCCGCAGTGCGGGAAGATGAATGCTGATGACGGCAATCCTGTAGTACAGATCCTCGCGAAACAGCCCATCCTGAATGCGCGACTGGAGGTCCTGGTTGGTGGCGGCGATGACCCGCACGTCAATCGGCACTTCGTGGGTGCCTCCCAGGGGCCGCAGACGCCTTTCCTGGAGAACGCGCAGCAGCTTCACCTGCATGGCCGCAGTCATATCTCCAATTTCATCGAGGAAGATCGATCCGCCGTCAGCCGTTTCAAAAAGACCCTTTTTATTCGTGGCGGCGCCCGTAAACGCCCCCTTCATATATCCGAACAGCTCGCTTTCCAGCAGCGTCTCCGGGAACGCGCTGCAGTTGATCGATACAAAAGGTTTTTCCCGCCTCTCCGAGACCTCATGGATAGCGCGCGCGATGAGCTCCTTCCCCGTCCCGCTTTCGCCGGTGATCAGGATGGTGCTGTCTCCCCCGGCCACGGTCCCTATGGTCCGGTAGACCTCAACCATTTTTGGGCTTTTGCCCACAACATGGCTCTGGTGCAGCGCCTGAAACAGCTTTTGACCCTGGCGGGCTTCCGCACTGCCCGGTTCCGCGGCGGCCTGAGGCTTGCGGCTCAGCTTTTTCTCGAAAGCGCGATGGACGATGGCGCGCAGGTCATCCATTTTAAAGGGCTTGGTGATGTAATCAAACGCGCCATGCTGCAGAGCCTCGATGGCCGTCTCGGTGCTCGCGAATGCCGTGATCATTATGAAAACAGTCTCGGGTGCAAACGCTTTGGCTTCCCGCAGCAGTTCGACGCCAGAAAGATCCGGCATCCTGATATCGGATATGACGAGATCCACATTCTGTTTGCGCAGGATGGCGAGCGCCTCGCGGCCGGAGGCGGATTTGAGCACATCCATGCCCTCACCCTGCAAGACTATTTCCAGAACCTCGATGATGTTTGGCTCGTCGTCAACAATCAGGATGACCGGCATGCCCCTTCTCCCTTACCTCTCCGCCTCTGCGTAAACGAATTCCGTTTCGCCGGACGCTGCCGCCTGAGTTTCCGGAGGAAACGACAGGCTGATAATTGTTCCTTTGCCGGGTTGGCTTTCGCAGGAGATCTTTCCCTGGTGATCTTCCATAATTTGAAACACAACGGTCATCCCCAGCCCGAGCCCGCCGGAAAATCCCGAATGGAAAGGCTGAAAGATCTGATTTATTTCCTCCCGGTTCATGCCAACACCGCTGTCCCTGAAAAGGATCTGCCCGCCGCCCTCGGGTGTTCTGCGAATGCTTATCTCCAACTCTCCCCCCTGAGGCATGGCGCGAATGGCGTTTTGCGCGAGATTCCAGAAAACCTGGTTGAGCTGGTCGGCATTCCCAAGGATCCGGATGGAATGAGCCTCACTGTGCAGCACAACAGAATACTTATCGCGCAATTCGGGGCTGTTCTTCAGCAGCAACACGGAGTCTTTGAGAACGGGAACCAGGTCCAGAGGCTGCCGGGCGTACTTCCCCGGACGGGCGAAATTCAGGAAGTTTCCGACGAATTTATTCAAGCGGTCGCTTTCCCGGAGCAGGATTTCCAATAGCCGCTCATCCGCTTTGGGCAGGCTGGCATGGTCGCGCAAAATTTCCACCGAACCCTGCATTGCGGTTAAGGGATTGCGTATTTCGTGAGCGATCCCCGCGGCCATCCTGCCGACTGCAGCCATCCTGTCTTTCAGGCGCACCTCTTCCTCCAGCCGCCTGATTTCTGTCAGGTCCTGGAAGGAGATGATGTATCCCAGCAGCTTTTCATCCTTATCCAGAAGGGGAGACACGCTGAAGCCGAAGTATCGCCTGCCGCCCTCGATGTCATGCCATTGTTCGTGGCGCAAGGCCTTTGCGTTCCTGCACAGGTCGGCGTCCAGAATCCGGCCCCATAAATCCTCTCCCAGGAGCCGCTGCAGCGGCTGCCCGATCATTTCTTCGGGATCCCTGGCTGTGAGCTCTCCGGCGGCGGCGTTGAAAACCGCAATGCGCCCCTCGAGGTCGGTGGTGATCAGTCCGCTGCGTATGCTTCGCACAATGTGCTCATTGAGCCATTGAAGCTCGGTTAGCGAGTCGATCTTCTCCCGGAGCTGATGCTCCATGGCCTGGAGGCGCTGATGGAGATAGGTACCCAGGTAGGCGACGGCCCAGAAGCCGAGAGCATGCGCCGCGATGCGGAAGGTGGCCTGCTGCGAACTGAGTTCGGTACCGTAAAAACTGATGAAGCCCAGTCGGTCGGCGATAAGGATTCCTGCATACAGTATCGTGCTGAGGGCTGCGCCGACCCTCCCTCCGTTGTGCCCGAGTGTCAGGCTGCAGTAAATAATGATGAGAACGTAAAAGGATACGAAAGGGCTTTCAAGGGCCCGGGTATATGCAACCAGCGCCGTGGTGAGGATCAGATCGGCGCCGACCTGAAGATAAAGCTGAAAAATCTCATGCCGGTGCACCCACCAGATCAGCAGACATGCGGCGGTCAGCACGAGGGTGAGATAATTGAAGAATGCCAGGAAGGCGAACCGTCCCAGCTGTGCCGGCAGAAGTTGCAGCCGGTCGGCCACGTTCAATCCCAGCAGCAGGACGAATGCGCGGAAGATGATAAGCTCGAGCAGACGGCGCCGGAGATCTTTTGGCTGATGAAAAACCATAGTCGAAAAGGCCTGAAGGCTTCAGGTCCGGGACTCCCGGCGGGACTCCCGGACCCGAAGACGCTGCGACTCGCAACTAGCCGCCGGACAGTACGCGAATGAGCTTGAACAGCGGCAGGTACATTGCAATAACGATGCCTCCCACTACCACGCCCAGGAATATCATCAGAAGGGGCTCGAGAATGGTCATGAGGTTCTTCATGACCTCGTCCACCTCCTCCTCGTAGTAATCGGCGACCTTGGTGAGCATGGTATCCATCTCTCCCGTGGACTCTCCCACGGAGACCATCTGGGTTACCATCGGCGGGAAGAAGCCGGACTGCCTCATCGGTTCGGCCATGGTTCCTCCCCCTTCGATGCGCTCCCGCAACTGATAGATCGCATCCTCAAGAATGGCATTGCCTGCGGTCTTGCCCGTAATGGTCAGGCCTTCGAGGATGGCAACGCCGCTGGACAGCATGGTGGCCAGGGTGCGCGTGAAGCGCGCAACCCCGATTTTGCGCAGGACATCCCCGAGAACAGGCAGCTTCAGCATCAGGCGGTCTATGATGTGTCTTCCTTTGTCGGTCTTGTAATAGCTGTGCAGCCCGAAAATGCCCAGCCCGAGGATCACCAGGCAGGGAATCATGAACTTCTCGACAATGTGCGAAAGGGAGATCACGACGCGTGTAAGCAACGGAAGCTCGACATTGAATCCTTCGAAAAGGGTGCTGAAAACCGGGATTACCTTCCACAGGATAATAGCAACGACGCTTACGGCCACTGTGAGAATAGTTGACGGATAAATCAGCGCCGAGCGAAGGGCTTTCTTCAGCTTCACCATCTTCTCGATGTGGGAGGTCAGACGCTGAAGGATCGTGTCCAGGATGCCGCCGGTTTCACCGGCTGCGACCATGTTGGTGTACAGGGTATCGAACACCTTGGGATGCTTGCCCATTGCGGCAGACAGGGTAGACCCGGCCTCCACATCGTCCCTTATCTGCTGCAGGATGGATTTGAATGCCGCATTCGAATGCTGCTGGGCAATGGCATCGATCGCCTGCATCAAGGGGAGCCCTGCGTCCAGCATGACCGAAAATTGGCGGGTAAAAATCGCCACCTCGGATTGGGACACCTTTTTCTTGAAAGAAAAACCCGTTTTGGCGGCTGTTTTTTCCTTGATCGACGCAGGAGCTATCTGCTCGCGGCGCAATACGGCCGACAGCGCCTGCGGGGTGTTGGCAAAGCGTTCCCCCGAGATGCTTTCATTGGTCCGGATGTTGCGCCCTCGAAAAACGTAAACTGGCATAAAAGCACCCTTTCTGGTCAGCGCCGCATGCCGCCGACATGCTCCATGCGCTGCATGCGCTGAGCGGCTGCTTGAAAGTTAAGGCCGACTCCCCTTTGGATGAGATCCTGAAGCTCCTCGACATTGGACGATTTGGCGAGTGCGTTTTCCGTGGAGATCTGTTTTGTCAGGACCAGTTGAGAAAGCGACTGGTTGAAGGTCTGCATTCCGTGCTTTTCCTGTCCGGTTTGCATCTGGCTGTATATCTGGTGAATCTTGTCCTCGCGAATCAGGTTGCGGACGGCGGTGGTCGGGATGAGTATCTCCATGGCCATGCAGCGGCCGGACCCGCTGGCTCTGGGAATGAGCGACTGGCAGAGGATGCCTTCCAGGACCATGCTCAGCTGCGCCCGGATCTGGGGCTGCTGGCCGGACGGGAAGATGTCCACGATACGGTTTATGGTGGTCGCCGCGCTGTTGGTGTGAAGCGTGGCAAGCGTAAGGTGGCCCGTTTCGGCAATGCGCAGGGCGGATTCCACCGTTTCCAGGTCTCGCATTTCTCCGATCAGCACCACGTCCGGATCCTCGCGCAGGGCGACGCGCAGGGCGTCGGAAAACGAATGAGTGTCGGAGCTGACCTCCCGCTGATTGACAATGCAGCTTTTGTGAGAATGAATGAACTCGATAGGATCCTCAATCGTCAGGATGTGTTCGTGCCGCTCCCGGTTGATTTTGTCGATCATGGCGGCAAGCGTCGTGGATTTTCCACTACCGGTCGGCCCCGTGACCAGGATCAGGCCCCGCGGCTTTTCACACAGCTGCTCCACCACGGGAGGCAGGTTCAGGCTCTCGAAGCCTTTGACCTCGAAAGGAATAACGCGGAAAACCGCGCCGACCGATCCGCGCTGTGTAAACACATTGGCTCGGAAACGGCAAAGGTCTTTGATGCCGAAGGAGAAGTCGATCTCCCACTTTTCTTCGAAGGCGTGCTTCTGGCCGTCGGTCATCACGCTGTATGCAAGCCTCTTGGTGTCCCCCGCAGTCAGGACCTGCTGATCGATAGGATGCAGCTGGCCGTCTACGCGTATCTGTGCGGGCGTTCCCGTAGTGAGATGGAGATCGGATGCTCCGGACTGAATCGTTTTCTGAAGCATCTCAGGCAAAGTGCTCATCGGTCGTCTCCTTGATCTTTGTGCCGACCGCCCCGGAATCCCGGCCCCCGGCGCCGGGAATATATGGGCGGCCTAATTCAGTACTGTCTCTCTCAAAACCTCGTCGAGCGTCGTCGCTCCTGCTTTGATCTTCGTCAAACCGCTCTGGCGGAGAGTCAGCATCCCTTCCTCCACTGCTTTACGCCGGATTTCGCGGGCGGAAGCGCCCACCAGGATCAACTCCTGGATGGCCTCGCCGATTTCCATGACTTCGTACATGCCGATCCGGCCCTTGTAGCCGGTTCCGTTACAGGTCTTGCAGCCCTCACCCTTAAACGTCTGGATACCCTTGGCTTCCTCCGGCGAAAAGCCCGCATTCACGAGGGCCTGCAGCGGAGTTTTCACCTCCGTTTTGCATTCCTTGCAGATCTTGCGGATCAAGCGCTGGGCGCAGATCAGATGCACGGAGGTTGCGACCAGGAACGGCTCGATTCCCATGTTTAAAAGACGGGAGATGGTCGAAGGGGCGTCGTTGGTGTGAACGCTGGAGAGCACCAGGTGTCCTGTGAGCGCGGCCTTGATGGCGATCTCCGTTGTTTCAAAGTCGCGGATTTCCCCGACAAGGATGATGTTGGGATCCTGCCTCAGGAATGACCGGAGGGCGGCGGCAAACGTCAGGCCGATCTGTTCCTTGATCTGAACCTGGTTGATTCCCCGGAAGTTATATTCCACCGGGTCTTCAGCGGTCATTATGTTGGTCTCCGTGGTATTCAGACGGTTCAGCGCCGAATAGAGGGTTGAGGTCTTGCCGCTGCCCGTAGGGCCCGTGACCAGCACCATCCCGTAGGGCTTGAGAATGGCAGCTTCAACTTTTTTTAATGAGGATTCCTCGAATCCCAGCTTGCTCATATCCAGCGGCAGGTTGTCCCGGTCCAGGATGCGCATCACGATCTTTTCGCCGAACAATGTCGGGAGTGTGGAAACGCGGTAGTCGAGCTCCTTTTTCTTTCCTTCAAACGTCGTCCGGATTTTGATTCTTCCATCCTGCGGAAGCCGCTTCTCGGATATGTCCAATTTGGACATGATCTTGATGCGCGAGGTTATGGCATCCCGGAGGCGCAGAGGCACATTCATCATGTTGTATAAAATTCCGTCTATCCGAAAACGCACCCTGAAATCCTTCTCATAGGGCTCCAAGTGAATGTCGCTCGCGCCTTTTTTCAAGGAGTCCGACAGGATAAGGTTCACCAGCTTGATGATCGGGGCTTCCTCGCTCGATCGCTGCAGCTCATCCAGTGAAAGCTCCTCTTCATCGGAGCTTGCGTCCAGATCGAGTTCGACGCTTTCCTTGTCGTTCTGGGCGATTTCCTCGTAGACTTTTTTCAGCTCAATCGAATGCTGCGTTCCATAGTATTTCTCGAGGGCTTCCAGTATGGAAGCTTCGCTGGCCACAACCGGCTCGATGTTGAACCCGGTCATGAACTTGATGTCGTCCATGACAAAAACATTGGTGGGATCGGCGCTGGCAATGGTCAGGGTGTTGCCGACGCGGCTCAGGGGTACCACGGTGTACTTCTGAGCCACTTCCATGGGAATGAGCTTTATGACCGCCGGATCAATCTCAAAGTAGGAGAGGTTGATGGAGGGAACCCCGTACTTCCTGCTGAGAAGCGAGGTGATGTCGTCATCTTCAACGAAACCCAGGTTGATGAGAATCGAGCCGAGGCGGCCGCCGTGCTGGCGCTGAGCCTGCAAAGCAGTTTCCAGCTGTTCAGCCGTTATGTAGTTTTCCTTCAGCAGCAGTTCGCCGATTTGAGATGGCATCGCTTACTTTGATCCGTTCCGGAGCCAATCGATCATGGTTGAACAATAATGCGGGAAACGGAGGGTGAGGATCTCGCGCTCGATTTTCACCATCTCCGGAACCACTTACAGCCTTCCTGGCAATACCGCACCTGTCGGCTCATTCCTTACCCGGCCTGCCAGGCATGGACTTTCCCGGATGACCGGGGGCCATCGCATTTCGGGCAGGATTCCGCCGTCCATCGATTATAGTTATCGGCACAAACGCGCTTTTCGTGAAGCAGTTATCAATATTCCGTCCGGCTCGATACAGGGGCACAGGAACACGGCGTCCGCGGACGTTTCATGGTATGCGGCTTCCGCAATCTTGCGCGCGTATTTCTAACGGGCAGTCTGTTGAAATGAGCAACTATTATTTGCGGAGCGGCGGATTTCGGTCGGTTTTTACGGATTGACGGTCAGCTCTTGTCGGCCTTCGTCAGCTTTATTTGATACTGTTGTTTGAAGATGGATGCGGCCCTATAATCGGATTTATGAAACGGGCAAGCGAACGACAGCCTCAGGACCGGGTCCTAGGCATTCTGGGCGGAATGGGACCTGAGGCAACGCTGGATTTATTCCGCCATATCATTAACCTGACTCCGGCTGCCATAGACCAGGACCATATCCGTGTCCTGATCTACTCGAATCCGAAGATCCCGGACCGGACAGAGGCTTTTACGGCAGGAGGGGAAAGCCCTCTGCCCTGCCTGATTGAGGCTGCCCGGCTCCTGGAAGAGGGCGGAGCAGGAATAATAGCCATGCCATGCAACGCTGCGCATCACTACCTGCCGGAAATGCGCAGGAATGTGGGCATCCCGATTCTGGACATGATTGCTGAGACCTGCGGAATGGTCCGCAGCCTGCTGCCCGAAGCCAAAGCCCTTGGACTTCTTGCCACAACCGGAACCGTGCGCAGCGGAATTTACAGCACGGCATTATCCAGGGAGGGACTTAAACTCCTGCTGCCGGAAGATAAGGACCACCGGAAAGTCCAGGAGGCTATCGCCCAGGTCAAAGCCGGAACCCATAATAAGCGGACGAGGGAAACCTTAAGATCCGTCGGGATGCGGCTGATGAAGGCCGGCGCTCAGGCGATCATCCTGGGATGTACCGAGATACCCTTGTCCTTGGATCCCGATAGCGTGGATTTTCCCGCCCTGAATCCCGGCAAAGTCCTTGCCCAGGCTGCCGTCGATTGGGCGCTGGGGAAGAGGGATGAAAGCAGCGCGCCTACCCGCCGGCGATGGCAAAAACAATAGAGAGCGTGTCTTTGTCGCCCACCGGCGTGTCCAGATTGTTTAGGTTTTTGATATCCTGGTCATTCAAATACAGATTCATAAAGCGAGACGTTCTCGGCGTAAAACAACGCGTGCCCATTTCGGGAAAACGAATTTTCAGGTTCTCCAGAACCTCGCCGACTGTTTTTCCCTCCAACACCACTTCCGAATGTAGCTCCGAATACTGCCGGAGCGGTGATGGGATGCGAACCGTGATGCTCATTCCATGACCTCCTGCCTCAACAAAAAAAATAGCACAATAGAGCGTCAGGATACATATGGAAAAACCCTCTCTCTACATTCTTCATTCTTCCGGCAATTTTCACCGGAGACGATGGCGAGAATCGACGGTCCCGGGAAAGATTGCAGGTAGCGACTCTCGAACCGATGGCCCATAATAGTCCCAAATCCGCAGCCGGGAGCCTGCAACCTGAATAATACTAATCAGATCCTTGCTTCAAATGAATCTCAGTGAAATATGGAGACCCAAATTATGCGCGGCATTGACAAGACTGTAAGAAAACTTGACAATAGGTCTGGATAATATATTTACAGTTGTACGGAAACTAAAAAGATTGAACCAATTCGGACCGTTATCCATCCGGCACCAGCGGGAGGGCCCAGTTTGCCAATGGGTCATAGTGAAAGCAACAGAGGACTCCGGATAACTCTTCTGGGCAGCCTCAAAAATAAGCTTCTCATCCTCATGATCGCATTGTCGCTGCTCCCGCTGGCGGGGATGTCGATCTTTTCCTATTGGATAGGCAGACGGCAGATCGAAGAACGCATTGATCTGTCTCTTGGAAGAATGGCTCAGGATACGGCCGACAAGGTTGACCTGTTGCTCCGGGGCAAGAAGGAAGAGATACACTCAATGGCGACAACCTATCCCCTTATTTATCACGGTCTGAAGGAAGCGGACCGGTACAGCCTTATTGCTTTACTGAACAACTATTGCTTCAATCAGGATGTATACGATGCCCTGATTGTCCTGGACCGCAACGGCCGCTTAATAGGGATCAACACGGCAGACCCGGATGGAACCCCGTTGCCGTCCGCGAATCTGTCCGAAATGTTCCACGAAAACATTTCGAGATATCCGGAAGAATTGAAACTATTCCAGGCTTCGATCACGGGCCACAATTCCCATCACGACTGGTATCAGTCCGGGCTTGTTCAAGGCCTTTATGGTTCCCGGAAGGAAGATCAAAGCCATCAATTCAATATCGCCCTTTCCGAACCCATCCGCGATCCGGCAAGCCAGGAGATAATCGGAGTCTGGATCAACATTCTGAACTGGTCTCACTTCCAGAGCATTCTTGACAATGTCGAAATGGATTTTGCAGCCCAGGATTTCAAAACGGGTTTCGCGTATATGTGCGCCAAGGATGCAGACACAATCATCGCCCACAAGTACAGGCTGAACCGCAAGGAGGAGACCGGCACTATTCAAGGGGGACAATCCTTTTATAACACGAGGCTGGTGGAGGTCCACGGACTGCGCACGCTTCAGGAGGCAATCCTGGGCAGGGAGCGCCATTTCGCCTATGACGGGCCTGGAGGCGGCGGGAAAATTTCAGGGCTTGCTGCTATCAGCGACACCTCTTTCGGGTGGATCGTGGGCGTGGAGATTGAACAGTCTGAGATTTTCCAGCCCATACGGCTTCTGGCATTAGGGCTTCTCGGTGCCACGATCCTGCTTGCGGTGCTGGTTGTGCTGTTTACATACATCATCGCGGAAGGAATCACCGTCCCTCTTAAGAATCTCATCCGTTCGGCTTCGACGATTGCCCAGGGGAATTTCAACGAGCGCGTTCCTATTCGGTCATCGGATGAAGTAGGCATCCTGGCATCTACCTTCAACGATATGGCGGGTGCTCTGTCCGCCCGGGAAGTCCAGCTTCAGGAAATGAACCGGAACCTGGAAAACATGGTCCGCGACCGCACCGTCGAGCTGGAGAACTCCCACGAGGCCCTGAAAAGAGCCTATCTCGACCTGCAAAGCGCCCAGGAACAGCTGGTTCAGACGGAGAAAATGGCGTCGCTGGGCCAGCTTGTATCCGGAATAGCTCATGAGATCAAGAACCCTCTCAATTTCATCTACGGAAACACCGGCTTTCTGGCAGACTATACGCAGAAACTGCAGCAGCTTGTGGAATCCTTCGAAAAACTCCCGAGCATTTCCGCCGGGGATCGGGCGGAGATGCTGAAATTGAAGGAAGGGATGCACTACGCCTTCATCAAAGAGGATCTCAAGGTTCTGATCGATAATTTCACCGAGGGCGCCCGCAGAATCAATACCATCGTTTCCGATCTGCGCGCCTTCTCCCGCATGGATACCGATGCCATCTCCGATGTCGACCTGCACGCTTCGCTGGAGATGTCGCTCAATCTTCTGCGCAACCAGTACAAGAACCGTATCCAGATTCATAAGGAATACGGGGATATCCCGAAGATCCGGGGCTACGCCGGAAAACTCAACCAGGTGTTCATGAACCTGCTCTCCAATGCCTTTCACGCAGTGCAGGCTAACGGGGATGTCTGGATAAGGACGCGGGCCGAAGCAAGTGCGGTGGAAGTGGAAATCGAGGACAACGGCGTCGGCATCTCTCCGGAGAACCTCAAGCGCATTTTTGAGCCGTTTTTCTCCACCAAGCCGGTAGGCCAGGGAACAGGGCTCGGTTTGAGCATCAGCTACGGCATCATCGAGCAGCATCAGGGAAAAATCCATGTAAGCAGCACGGTCAACAAAGGGACTTGTTTCACCGTCAGTCTGCCCATTTTCCGGGAGAAGAGCGAGTGACCAAGAAGAAGTATGAGCTGCTGCTCGTGGATGACGAGCTTGCCAATTTGCAGAAACTCCAGCGAACATTCATGGCCGAGTACAATGTTCACCTGGCGCAGTCCGGCCAGGAGGCGCTGCAGATCCTTCAAAGGTCGCCCATCGATGCGATTATCACCGACCAGAAAATGCCCAATATGACGGGAATCGAGTTTCTCGAACTTTCGCAGAGGAGCTTTCCCAACCTGGTGCGCATTGTGCTGACCGGGTTTACCGAAGTGGACGATCTCATCGCGGCCATCAACACGGGCAAGGTTCACAAGTACATCACCAAGCCTTGGGAACCCGACGATGTCAGGGTAGCGGTCCGCGATGCGCTTGAAAAAATGGAGCTGGTGCGCGAAAACGAACGGTTGGCCGCCGAGCTCCAGCGGGCCAATGAAAAGCTCAAAACCGAAAATATCATCCTGCGCCAGGAGGTTGAAAAACAGGCTTTCCCCAAAAGCATCGTTCACGCGAGTCCGGAGATGGAAAACATTCTGCGCCTTTTGCGCAGGGTTACCGGGACGGAAACAACCGTGCTGATTCAGGGAGAGACCGGCACCGGCAAAGAGCTGATCGCCCGCTTTATCCATGCGGAGAGCAACCGCCGGGACCAGATTTTTATACCCGTCAATTGCGGCGCCATTCCTAAAGACCTGGTCGAAAGCGAATTTTTCGGCCACTCGCGGGGCGCTTTCACCGGCGCAACCCAGGAGAAAAAGGGCTATTTCGAGATGGCACACGGAGGCACCATTTTCCTGGATGAAATAGGCGAGGCTCCTCCTGAACTGCAGGTCAAACTGTTGCGCGTAATCCAGGAAAACGAGATCATGCCTGTCGGATATAACCAGCCCAAAAAGGTCGACGTGCGGATCCTCGCCTCCACCAACAGAGACCTCAAGGCGGAAGTCACGGCCGGCCGTTTTCGCCAGGACCTCTTCTTCCGTATCAACGTTTTTTCCATAACCATACCGCCCTTGCGGGAGCGCAAAAAGGACATACTGCCCCTTGCGGAGTTTTTCCTGCAGCAGTTCTCCGTGAAACTAAACCGGAGAACAGGCCCTCTTACCGATGAGACCCGGAGGCTTCTGCTTGCCTATTCATGGCCCGGCAATGTGCGCGAGCTTCAGAATGAGATCGAGCGTCTGGTCCTGCTGTCGGAACCGGGAAAAAGCATCGGCCCCGAGCCGCTGTCGGACCATATAAGCCAACACTATCGTCCGTCCAGAATATCGGATGGCGATATGAAATCCGCCGTCCGGGATCTGGAGGAAGAGATGATCCGGGAAACCCTAACGCGGTTTGATCAGAATAAATCACGCACCGCGCGCTTTCTTGGAATCAGCCGGCAGTCTCTGCTGGAAAAACTGCGACGCATGGGCACGTAATTACATTGGTAAACCCCTGGCTCTGCCCTCGCTGTACCCCACAGGTGAGACTGTGGCTCAAGGGCCAGCCCTCACTCCATGAATCTGTAGAGCCAGCCGATATCCTTGCGCCATGCTTGGCAGACGGCCCAGCCCCCTCCACATACATGTTGTACCCGGATTGTCAGTTTTCCCTCTGCTCAGCCAACCACCCAGTTTGCCAATCCAGTGCATCGCCTGTTTGGTACTGGGAACTGTATCGGCAATCTTGCCTGTTGCCCAGGCGCTCAGCACATGCCATTCATCTTCACTGAGTATTTGATTGCACGGTGTCTCCGGTTTTTCTCGGCCCACCATAGTAAGCCAGTAGACTCGCCAAGCCACCACAAGGTCGATTGCTAGGCAAGCCTGAATGCTCTCGGCATCATCCAACCGACGATCCTCGATACGGCATCCGCTTTTTATCGTGCGATGATATACTTCAATTCCCCAACGTCGGGCATACCAACTCAGTCGCTCGCAAGCATCTTCAAAGCTCTCTGTCTTGACTGAAGTCAAAAGCATCCAATCAATAGGTTCTTTGACTTCGACGCCATAGTCGACTTCCCGCGCATACACCGCCCATACGCTCAAGGCTGGGAGCTTGCTTTTTGACGGTGGGTTGAGCATTATTCGGGAAAACCTCACTTGAATCTTAGCTGTCCGAGCTGGGCTCGAACCTCGACGCGGGACTGCGACATCGACCAATCCAGCTACGGGCTCTCCCTCCATCTTCTTCCACAGTTCTTCCTTATTGTCCTCCTCGATGACCGCTCGATTTCGAGCGCGATCGGCACGGATTAGCAGCTTCGCACCTGATGTATCCTGTGCGGCTTCATGGAACAGCTCGTAGATGTCGGCCTCTCGATCGCCGACGCTCACAAGCATCGTATCCGAGCAGATCTTTTGTACCTCGCTTACGGCTCGGTAACTCACCAGCCATTTCTTGCTTTCTTTGGCTTCGATCGGCAGTTGGTGGCGGCGGCGCTTTTTGCCCACGTCGTTCGGATCCCGCGCCCAACATTGCACGTCGAGCAGTCCCAGCGGTATGCCCTCGGGAGTAAACGCCATCGTGTCGTGAAGCTCCAGCCCCATGGCGCTATTCTGACTGTTATTGATTGGACCGACTCCCTCAGGTGGGTGCGCGGTGTAGTTCAGCGAACTCGTGTCCTGTACCGCCAGTATCACCTTATGCGTACGCAGCCGTTCAATGGTCGACTCAATGTGCGGTCTGAGTAGCTTCTGCATATCCACGTTGTCATTCTGAAAAAATCGGTACGCTGCTTTTGTCTTTGCTTTCGAGCCGCTGGATGCCTGCGGAATCAGTTCCCCAGGTTGCGCAAAAAAATCCGCCGCCAACGTGAACAGCCGGGATTTGAGCCGTTGATCGAAAAACTGCACCCGCCCGAATTCTTCTTCGGTCCAGTCGTCTGGGGCTTCGAACTGCGGCGTGTTTCCCAGCACTACCTTCGGCTCCGTACTTAGCACCTTTTGCCAATCGCCACGGAGCGGATACAAGTAGATGTCTTTGGGCCCTTTTGCTACCTTCCCGTTGGGATACGCCGTATCCTCCGCCGCTGTCTGCCCGACATGCAACCAATTAGCCGCTCGATAGCACGTCCCGACAAAACGGCTCGGGTCCACAAAGGTCTCGACCAACACCGGCCGGTAATTATAGCGGTCTACCCAGTCATCCGCCAGCCGGCCCAGACACTGGCTCAGTACATGCGAAGCCAGGTTCGGAACGTGCACGCCGGGCAAAATCAGAAATCGGCTATTACAAACAACCAGATTCAGATTGGCACGTCGAGCTGCCTCGGTCCAGCCAATATATTTATCTCGTTTCTTCAACCGCCACTGTGCAGCGCTGAAAGCCAGTGCTCCAACAAACCCATGTTCTGAACTCTCTACCAAGTAGCGAATCTGTGCGCCGCACAGAGGCCCTTTGCCCAAATAATGGAATTGCTCCACGAGAGTATTCCATATCTTCGACGCCTTGCTGTAGCGGCTGGAGACAGGAGCAATGCTTATCTTACCGAGTTCATCCAGAGTGCATTCTAGCTCAGACACATCAGCCATTAGATCAGGCGGCGGCTTGGAGCTAGATCGATTGAAACAGGATTCCGCAGCCGCCGGCAGATTGAGAAAACCGCGGCGGTGCAATTCAAGCAGCGCTTTTCTGCAACTAACCTCCTTGATTTTGCCGTTAGGCGATTTCCACTGCAGAAGCTCGCAAACGCGCTGAGACAGGGCACAACGAGACAAAGAGGGATTGGCACTCAAGATCCCTCCAATCTGGGCAATTACCTCCGCGCTGAACTCGCGCCCACACAGTCGCATGGGTTATGTATAGCATCAAACACCCACAGTGTCAACTGTGTCCCGCAGCGAGGGCTCTGCCGGGGGACTCAAAGAGTTTGACAGCTCCGTATTTTGAAACGCTGAGAAACGCTGATAAAAGCGCTGACAAACGCCGATTTGTTCGGCGAGGGTCGGCGAGCAAAAGCCGATGAGGCGCTTCCGATGGAGTTTTCTGCGGCGGCACTGTGGCAAACGCCCGGTTTCTCATACCCTTCATCTCCTTGCCGCACGGCGCTTGCCACAGTGCCGCCGCAGAAAACTGTCCAGCGCGGAGCGCTGGCCCCTGCGGGGATCGGAAGCGCCTCATCGGCTTTTGCCCGCGTAAGTCAGCGTTCAAGACCGGCGTAACTCCTCCAACCGCTTTGAGCGGTTCAAATCTTTCAAGCCTCCGGCTTTGCCGGAGGTACCTGACTTCCCTCCCTCTCGTATCCGATGCCTCCCAAAATGCTGACACCGAACCCGCTGACGAATTCCGATAAAAAGGCATTTTGAAGGGTGTCAATACAGACAGGTCAGGTTTTTTTCGGCAATAGTCAGCGTTTCAGACCAAACTATTCCTGTCAGAGAAGAAGACGGCAGCGCCTGTAAACTTATTGGACAGTCCTATGTGTTGTAAATAAATGGAATAGGTGGATTCTACAGAATCGCTGTCCAATATATTGACAGATCGCACCATGAGCCATCGGGCGGCATGATTTTATAAATAATTGATAAAATTAGACTTAATGAATTATTTGGATTTGGCATGTTTTTTGCTAGGGAAGAGGTGTGATTTAAACGAGTTGCTCTCTGCGGCATTGGAAATAAAGGAGACATATGCTGGCGATCGAGTCCCAACCTACCGAAGAAATCAACCTCGCCCTCTTGCAGCGCTGCCGGTCCAATGATCCTGAAGCCTGCAATGAGCTTTTTTCCCGGTACAATAGGAGAATCTTTAATACAGCCTACCGAATACTGGGAGAAGAGGCTTCCGCGGAAGACGCTCTTCAGGAGACCTTGCTAAATATCTACCGCGGCATTTCAGCCTTCCGAGGCGACTCGAAAATATCAACGTGGATCAGCAGGATCACTATCAATGTCTGCCTTGGGATGCTGCGTAAGGCGAAAAACAAACAGTTTGTTGAACTGGAAGACGCCGCCGCCCGGGACCTGCCTGCGGACCGTTCGGCTGGAACTGATCCTCTGGCTCATGCCTCCATGGAAGAATTGAAATCGATCGTCGGTGAAATCTTCAGCCGCATGTCCGAAAAGCAGGGAATTGTCGTTCGTCTGCACGACATGGAGGGCCGTACGATACAGGAGATTTCGGAAATCATCGGCTGTCCGGCCGGCACGGTAAAGTCGCGTCTTTTTTATGGGAGGCAGGAGTTTAAGGCAATCTTCAATTCACGCATCAACGACGCCCTCAGGCCTCCGACTCCGTCTGTCAATTAATCCGCAAATCCAGCAGCTTTTCTGCCGGGAGCGGCTCAGGCGGTTTCATTTTCTCCTGATTATGGCTTCCCGGTTGCAGGTGATGGTATGAACCTGCAACCTGCAAGCCAACCTATCGCCGAAGGTCCATACCGCCTGACCGCGCAACCGCTAATACATTGCGCCGATTCGGCAATCCACAGCACTCGCGCCAGATAAGAGGCAAAGGGGCGAGCTCTGTGATAAAATTCTTTGTCCATTGAAGAATCGAGCTCTCCTATGACCCTGAAGCCGACAGATCGCCAGTACTCCGCCGATAAGGTCAGATTCCTTTTATGGGGCGGGGAAAATCTCTCAAACAAGGCTGTTGAGTATGTTCCCCATGTCTATGTGGAAGCCAAAATTGATTTTAGCGATGTCCGGACCGGCTTCAGGCAAACCGTCGGCCTGAACAAGGCGCTGGAAATATACTCGGATAGCGCAGATCTGCTCTGGGCAGAAGATATGATCCAGGATGTCGATCCCCGAAGCCTGCAATCCCTTGCTCCCGGCTCCGAGTACCCCGGGAAACTGCCCGAATTCGTGGATGCGGGTTTCATCTCGCGGATGGAGACCCAGTTCACTCAGTACCTGTTGAGATGCTTTGAGGTGAGGATCTATCGCAATTTCGCTTTGAACGCCTATTCTCACGCCGGAGAACCGCCGCAGGACTTTGTCATGCGTTGCCGGGAGATGCTGGACATCCCCATGCGCCGGGAGCTGGATGCCCTGCATGAAGTCTTTGTTCGAAGGCTGGCACAGATCGCTCAGAAATATGTGGGCGCCGACGATTCCGCTGATATGGAAGAAGCCAAAGCGTATTCCCAGAACAGGGATGTCTTTATTTTTTCTTCGGAGCGTATTGCCGGGCACTTCATGCATGCCGGCAGCGAATCGCCCGGAATCGCCGGATCGCTGCCGCAGGCACCTGGCCGGCAGGAGCTTGAAGAGAGGCTCTTTTCACTGGAACTGGAAGCCATCTGGGCGATTTCCGGGCTCAGGGACTCCTATGCCGATAAGGCCGGTTCCATCGACGAGTATGTCCTCCACCCAAATTTAAAGGACATACATTTCGTCAGGAGCTGCATCCTTTGGATGCCATCCAGGCCAATCCCATGACCGCCGGCAGAGTCGCCATCGCGATGAGCGGCGGAGTCGACAGCTCGACGGCAGCCGTGATTTTGAAGCAGGCCGGGCTCGATCTGGTCGGATTCTCGATGCAGCTTTGGGATCAGAGGCGAAAGGGGTCCGGGGGAGACCGCACCCGCTCTCCGGGGTGCTGCTCGATCGAGGATCTCTACGACGCCAGGGAAGTCGCAGCCCGTTTGCAGATTCCTTATTACCTGGTCGATTTTCAGAAGGAATTCCGGCAGATGGTCGTGAAAAGCTTCCTTACGGATTACCGTAACGGCCTTACCCCTTCGCCTTGCGTGCTTTGCAATTCGCATATGAAATTTGACCGTATGGTCCGACTGGCGGAGGATGTGGGAGCGAACCGCGTGGCAACCGGTCACTATGCGCGCGTATCGCAGGACAGGGAGAGCGGAAGATACCTGTTGTCTCAGGCACGGGACAAAAACAAGGATCAATCCTATTTCCTTTTCGAATTGAGCCAGTCCCAGCTTTCCAAAGCCATCTTCCCGCTGGGAGATCTTGAAAAGGGGGAAGTGCGCCGCATCGCGCGCAAACACGGGCTTCGGATTGCCGACAAAGCGGAGAGCCAGGAGATATGCTTCATCCCGGACGGCAATTATGCGGAGTTTGTCGAACAGCACTATGCTGAAATCGCCGGCCGACCCGGCGAGGCGACGCAGTTCATGCCGGGGGAGATCGTCGACACGGAGGGGCGAATCCTGGGAACGCACCCCGGCATCCATCATTACACCATCGGTCAAAGAAGAGGCCTGGGCATTGCACATTCCTCGCCGCTGTATGTTTTGGAAATCCGTCCGGGGGAAAACCGGGTGGTTGTTGGGGAACGCTCCAGGCTGGGCAAGCGGCGCTGCCGCATCCTTCGGCCCAACTGGATTTCCATCCCTGCGATAACAGATCCGCTCCGGGTTATGGCGAAGATTCGTTCGCGCCATGCTGCGGCGCCTGCAACGGTTGCCCCCATGGACGACGGGTGCGTGGAAGTGGAATTTGACTCTCCCCAGCTGGCGATAAGCCCCGGACAAGCCTGCGTGTTTTACGAGGGCGAGAATGTGGTCGGGGGAGGATGGATAGACAGGGATTGACGATTTACGGCAGAATAAAAAGGCTGGTCACCGGTTTTATTCCGACAGGATTCAATATAGATCGAATGAGCGCTACATAACAGCCAGTTAGCCAGAAATGAAGGAACACGCCGATTTTTGCTTCTGCCTCCTTGCTTCTGGCTTCCGTCGGCCTCTCTTTTAGCGGATGTCCGGGCCTTGCGCTGGCGAAATTCTGGATCTTATACAAAGACATGGCAACTTCCCCAAAACGGATTCTGATCGTCGCCGGCGAGGCTTCCGCCGACCGTTATGGCGCGCGCCTGGTGGAAAGGCTTCGTCGCCTGCACGGGGCCGATGCGCTTGAATTTTTTGGCACAGGCGGGGATGAAATGCTTAAAGCCGGGGTTCGGCTTCTGGGCCATGTCCGGACACTCGCTCATATCGGGGTCAAGGAATCCCTGTCCGGTTTTCGAACCTACTACCGGACTTTCCGGCGCATCCTGAACGCCTCCGAAACCCAGCCGCCGCGCCTGGCCATACTTCTGGACTTCCCGGATTTTAACCTGCGTCTGGCAAAAAAAATGAAAAAGATGGGCGTCAGGACTGTCTACTACATAAGCCCGCAGATCTGGGCATGGCGCAGCGGGCGGATTCGTGCCATACGCGCCTATGTCGATAAAATGCTGGTGATACTTCCTTTTGAAGAGGAATATTATCGGATCAGGGGAGTTGAGGTGGAATTCGTGGGTCATCCGCTGCTGGAGGATTTTGCTCCCAATTACGGCCGGAGCGCCTTTCTGAACGCGCTGCAGCTGGATCCGTCTCGCAGGACAGTGGCCATGCTGCCGGGAAGCCGGCGCAGGGAAATCGACTACATCCTTCCTGCTCTTGTCCGCGCAGCGCAGCACATCCTGGCTGAAGTGCCCGCGCAATTCCTGATATCCGCGGCCCCGACCGTGGAACCGGCTCACATACAACACATCCTGAAGGAACTGCTGCGGGGGGACCCTAACGAGGGTTCCTTTCACGTTTTGACCCATGATGCCAGAGACATCCTTGCCAATGCGGATTTCGCCTTCGTGAAAAGTGGAACCAGTTCGCTCGAAGCGGCGCTTGTGGGAACTCCATTCCTTATCACCTACAAAATTTCCCCTCTGAGCTGGGGCATCGGGTCCTTGCTTATCCGCACTCCCATGAAAGGGCTGGTGAATCTGATCGCCGGCGAGAAAATAGTGCCGGAATTGTTCCAGAGCGAAGCGAAACCGGAAGAGCTTGCCCGATTGGGCCTGAAATATTTGGAGGAACCTGAGGCGAGCGACGCGATGAGGCGGCGTCTCGCCGGTATACGCGAACAACTGGGCGCGCGTTGCGCTTCGGAAATGGCCGCGGCAGCCGTAAGCCGTTATCTGTAAGGACGGAATTTGCCTATGAAATCCACCCTGGTCTCCGGATTTGCTTTGTGCCTGATGCTGGCGGGCTTTTCCCCAACAGCCTATCCTCAGTCCAAGAAATCCTCCTCAATTCCAAAAATCGAGGTCAAGAACTACAAAGTAGATGCGACGCTGATTCCCGATTCTCACGAGATCAAGGCTTCGGCTTCCATAAGCCTTAAAATTCTCGAAACTACCGATCATATCGCCCTTGAGCTGAGCGAGAATCTTTCGGTGCAAAAGGTTTTAAACGCAGAGGGAGTGGAAATGGAGTTTGGCCAGGATGAAATCGGTCCCGGCTTTTTGTCCATTATTTTCCCCAAGCCGCTGGATGCCGGTACGAATTTTACGGTCACGGTTGAATACCAGGGAGGGTTCGACCGGGATCGTTTCAGCCGAATGTATACGCGGGATGAGAGCAGCGCATATATCGGGATGGAAGGCAGCTACCTGATGTATTCTGCCAAGTGGTTTCCAGTCAGCCAGTTTCTTGTGAACCGGGCGTCGTCATCGTTCGTGGTGACGGTTCCTTTGGGCATGACTGTGATTGGTCCCGGGGCGCAACAGTCCGTAGCCACGAAGGGTGTTAATGAAGTCTTCACCTGGACTGCAAAATCGCCCGCCCTGCCCGGCTCGCTGGTTGTGGGGCAGTACTTCCAGAAAAAGCTTAAGCTCGGCGATTTCACCATTGAATGTTTCGCGCATGAGAACAATCTGGAGGCCATTCAGATGAGCGCACAGGCGGCTGCAAAAATCCTGGAGTATTACCATAAAACTTACGGAGCCTCCGCATCAGGGGAGCACTATCGACTGGTCGAGGTAGACGAACAGCTGGCCAGACACCCGGGCATGCAGGGAACCGTTTTTATTACCCGCCGGGAGCTCGCGCAACCCAATCCTCCGGCCCGCGATCTGGCGCGACGGATAGCCTATCAATGGTGGCAGGAGACGGTGGGGGTGCAAAGCACGGACGACCTTTGGCTGGTGGACGGCATGTCCTATTTCTCCGCCGCTCAGTATATGGGCAAAAACGAGGGTCCGGCTGCCTACAAAGAGGAGATCGACAACCTGGCGGTCCTCGCCCTGAAATTCGAGGGGAAAAGCGCCGTTCGGGTCGGAATCGGACTGGGGCACCGGACCGACAAATATGAGTCCGTGGTGGCGGGAAAAGGCGCCTGGATTTTGAATATGCTGCAGGGGATTATGGGCGAATCCGGGTTTCAGCAGCTCATGCGCCAGTACAACCATGACTTCGCCGGCAAGGCGGGCAGTACAGCGGCGTTCCGGAAACTCGCGGAAAGGATCTTTGATAATGATCTGGGTTGGTTCTTTGCCGAGTGGATCGATACCATCGGGGTTCCGGAATTCCAAGTGGACTATGTCGTCTACAAAACGACCAGCGGTTTCCGTGTGTCCGGAACCGTCAAACAGGACCGGGACCTGTTCCGGATGCCTATTGAAGTGGCGGTTGTCAGCGGCGAGAAGGAGGAGTTAAAAACGGTCGAGCTGAATGGCAAATCCGCACCCTTTGACATCTCCACCTTTGCCATGCCCGACAGGGTTGTTCTGGATCCCCGGAACAATTTGCTGAGAGACTCCAAGGAACTGCAGGTTTCGGTTCAGCTATCTCTGGGCAACGATCTGAAGCAAAAGGGGGATCTGGTAGAAGCCATACGAGCGTATGAAAATGCGCTCAAAATCAATTCCCGCCGTTCTCTGGCCCATTTCCGGCTGGCGGAGGTTTTTTATGAGCAGTTCAACCTCCAATCATCGGCCAATTCATTCCGGGATGCGCTGAATGGGGACAGGGATCCCAAGTGGATCGAAGTATGGTGCTACATTTATCTCGGGAAAATTTACGATATCCTGGGGCAACGCCAGCGGGCCATGGCCGAGTATACAAAGGCCGTTAACACAAAGGATGACACGAACGGCGCTCAGGCTGAAGCCAGTAAATGGCTGGCTGCCCCCTTTGCCAGGGAGCGCACCACCATGGACATAGAAGGGAAGAAAGCCGAATAGCCATGGGTTCCTGGAAAAAACTAGCCCAAAAAATCCGCGTGCCGGCGGGCACGGTTCTGGGAATTGTCTTCCTGATGCTGATGCACCCCTCGGCCCGATCCCTGTGGATCGGCGGCCTGATCGCTCTGGCGGGCGCACTCCTGAGACTGTGGGCGGCAGGTCATATCGAAAAAGGGCGCGTGCTGACCCAGGGCGGCCCCTATGCCTTTACGCGCAATCCTCTATATCTCGGCTCGTTCATCATGGCGTTCGGCATCATCGTCGGCGGCCAGGGGTACTGGCTGCTTCTGCCTTTCGCGGCATTTTTCGCGGCCTTCTACTTTCCCGCAATGCGGGCTGAAGAGCAGGAACTGCTGAACGGCTATGGGGAAAGGTTTCTCGAGTACGCCCGCCGCGTTCCTCTCTTCTGGCCCCGTTTCCGGGGATCCGGCCGGGATTCATCCGAGTTCCTATGGACCAGGGTTGTTCGAAATCGCGAACACCGCACCCTTGCGGGGTTCCTTGCAGCGGAGGCCCTGCTCATCCTTATGAAAATCATTCAGTAAGCACCTGTTGGGTGCAGCGGCAACCGGAGTGCCGGCTCTCAGAACTGCAATTTTCCATGCCGGCTGTTCACGACCGGCTGCTTACGGGATATCAAACCCGAAAGGCGGCGCCAAAATGCGAAGCGATTCTTGCGCGGGCCCGAAGACAGGAATCAGGATTTACTGTGTGGATTCCACGGCCGCCTGCAAAGTTCTGCTCAGCCGCGTCAGGTCGTAGTGCTGCCTTTTCAGGCGCTCCAGTATGCCGTCGTACACAGCCGGATCCATTTGAGGAGTGCGGCTCAAAATCCAGAGGTACGTGCGTTTAGGATGGCCAACAACCGCATATTCGTAATTTTCGCCGAGATCGATAATCCAGTAATCGCCCGAAAACGGCCAGAAAAAGCGGACTTTCAGTTTGGCGTTGGTCTTCGGATCCACCACCCAAGCCTTCCCTTTGGCATCTTTGGGCTTCCCATCCAGAGCCTCTTTTCTGCATTGATTCAGCACGTCGACGGCCCCGTCCTTTCGAAAAGCATATGTGGCGCTGGTGGCGACGCATCCTTTCTGAAACCATTGCGGGAAGCTGGCGATTTCGTACCATTTCCCCATATAGCGGTCGAGGTCGACATGGGAAACAGTCTCGAGCGGCGGCAATTTCCTATCAGCGGTTGCGTTCAACGGACCAGTGGCCAAACTGATTGCCCCCACAAAGACCAGGCAGAACCGCATGAAATGCGGCGCAGCTGCATTTTTCGCCATAGACATCACCTGCCCGCTCATCGGGATTATGCAAAACGCCATAATTACCTTGGTAAATCCCCGGCTCTGCCGGGGGACTCAAAGAGTTTGACAGCTCCGTATTTTGAAACGCTGAGATACGCTGATAAAAGCGCTGACAAACGCCGATTTGTTCGGCGAGGGTCGGCGAGCAAAAGCCGATGAGGCACCTTCGAAAAAGCATATGGCCGCCGCCTGGCCGTTCCGGAATTCAGCCCTCACTTGTCAACGGACGCAGCTATTGAAAAGTATTGCAGGCTTCAGCGTTCCCCTGTGTCAGACCTCGTCTGAACCATTCCACCCTTTGAGCCGAACTCCCGTGAGTGAAAGATTCAGGGCTGACTCGACCGGTGGACATGCGCTGAATACGATCGTCGCCGACGGCTGCCGCTGCCCCCAAACCTGATTCCACGTCCCCGTTTTCCAGGATGTTGCGCTGTGCCGTGGAGTGGCCCCAGACTCCCGCAAGGCAATCTGCCTGCAGCTCCATGCGGATCGACAGGGCTTTGGCCTGCTCGGGATGGGCCCTCTGCAGCTGGCGCACTCTTGTCTCGATGCCCAGAATCTTCTGTATGTGGTGCCCGATTTCATGGGCCAGCACATAGGCCTGTGCGAATTCGCCCGGCGCACCGAAGCGCTGGTGAAGCTCATCGAAGAATCCGAGGTCGATGTAGACTTTTTCGTCCTCGGGGCAGTAAAACGGACCGGTAGCCGATTCCGCCATGCCGCAGGCGGATTCAACGTAATCCCTGAAAAGCACGAGTTTGGCGTTCCGGTACTGGGCCCCCATGGCGGGGAATATCTGGCTCCAGGTATTCTGGGTGTCATCTAAAACAAAAGAGACAAATTGCACCATCGGTTCTTCGCGGGCATCGCGTTCGGGATCCGATTGGGTTTCTCCGGTGCTATAGCTGGTTCCGGTTCCGGTGTCCATCAGCGACAGGAAATCTCGTTTGAAAATCACGCTCAGAAGCAGCAGGACAACGATGCCTCCGAGCCCGACCTTTATTCCTGCCCGCCGAAAGCCGCCCACGGATCCGCCCTGGTTGCGATCGTCCTCGAGATCCTTGCTTCGTCCACCGGGTGTCCAACGCATAAGCCCTCCTCTCCTCGCACTGAGATGGAAAGTTTACATCATCCCGGCAGTTTGAGGACAGCTTCTATTTGAAGGCCAAGCGTAATCCTGTTTTGCCGGAGACCATGACTCCTTACCTGAAGGCCCGCACCTTTCCTTTGCCCGGGATGCCATGATTGGGCTGCTCCTGCCGGATCCGGTCGCCAGAAATGAATGGACGGAGGTGCCAAATACTGATAATTTTATCCCTGTATTTATAGATATATTCTAGGTTTATATAGACGAACGGCGCGGGCGCAAATACGGGAGCGGAAGATGTACGGCGGAGTCATATCCGGACAGAACAGCCGGAGCGGATCCTTTATGAACCGCGTAAAGGCTTCTCTGGTTACGGGTGTTGCGGACCTTGCCTGGAAAGCATTCCAGGCGGTCAACACCAGGATGGCCGAAGGTGAGCTGCCGCATCCCGGCTGGGCGCCCGGCAAAATTTCCAAGAGCAGAGAACGATCCGCGCCCCCTCTCGGATTCCCGAGAGTCACCGATTCCCTCTGTCCCCGCTGCGTGCCGGAAATACGGGCTCGCATCGTTCAGGGCGAGTCCGACATCAAGGCACTGCTCCAAGGCGGCCCGGGCGAAATCAAGGCGGAAATTGTCGAGGAAAATGGAAGGATCCTGATGCGCAAGGTCTGCGAAAAGCACGGCGCGTTCGAGGATGTGCTCTCGACCAACCCTGCGTTCGCGCGCCGCATTGAGGATCTGTTTTTCGGACGCGATTTTCAGACCATTCAGGACGAGAGCCTTCACCGGCACGGCACATCGGCAATTAAATATGGGCGCGGCACCGTTTTGACCGTCGATCTGACCAATCGCTGCAATATGATGTGTACGCCTTGTTTCACCGATGCCAACCAGGTCGGATATGTCTGTGAACCAACGCTCGCAGAGATTAAGGGGATATTGGATCGGGCGGTTTCCTTCAAACCCCGCCGGCAGATCATCATCCTTTTTTCCGGTGGAGAGCCAACCCTTTCCCCGCATTTCCTGGAGGCGGTTGCCTATGCCCAAAAGATAGGATTTTACAGAATCCTGGCGGCCACCAATGGCATAAGGTTCGCCCAAAGCGAGGAATTCACGCGTCGGGCGCGCGAGGCGGGTTTGTACGGAACCTATCTTCAGTTCGACGGCATAACCAACGATCAAAACCAGCATCGCGGCGTGCCGAACCTTTTCGACGTCAAAGCGCAGGCTATCGAAAACATGGCCCGGTGCGGGATGAAAACGACCCTGGTTACCACCGTTGTCAATACCATCAACAGGGATGCGGTCGGCCCGATCGTGGATTTTGCCGTCCGTAATGTGGATAAGGTTCAAACGGTCGTCTTTCAGCCGGTCTCGTTTACCGGGCGCGACGAAGGAATCGATGACGAATCCCGGGCTGCCCGCAGATACACTCTTTCCCAGCTGGTGGAAGACCTCAAGTCGCAGCTGCACAAAGACCTGGAACCTATGCGCGACTGGTTTCCCCTGTCCACCTACAGCGCTTTCACGACCATCATGGATATCCTGCAGGGTCCCGAAGCTTCCTGGGGATGGAGTTCCTGCAACTGCCATCCGGACTGCGGAGTGTTTAGCCTTCTGGTCGTCAACCGCCGCACGCATGAATGGATTCCCTTGTTCAAACTGTTCGATTACGAACGGTTCATTCGGGATGTAGCTGTTATTACCGATACGGCGCGCGGAAAAACCCTGACCGAAGCCCAGCTCGCCATGGCTATTCTGCGCAACTACCGTGCCGAACAGGCACCCAAGGGTTTTCCCCTCTCGCAGGTTTTCAGTCTCTTCCGCCCCACCTCGGAGAAATCCGACAGCGACCGGAATGACCGGATTAAAACGCGCTCCGGCAACGATGAATGGCGCGTCCTGTGCGTGGAAGGCATGTGGTTCCAGGACCTGTGGACATACGATTTCCGCCGCACCGAAATGTGCGTGATCCCTTATGGCACGCATGAAGGCGAAATTTCCTTTTGCGCCTACAACACGGGTCTGGGATGGCGCCAGATCGTTGAAAATATGCACCGGACTGCAAGCCTCGCCGAGTGGCACAAGACCAGGGGAAAGCACGAAATTTATACAAAAGGACGAGTGGTCGAGCTTCCAACCACGAAGCACGATCTCTACATCCCAGCGGCGACCGATAGCGGGAATGCCGACCGTCACGCCGGTTCGCGCCAGGACGAAGACGCTTTGGCAACAACCAAAGCCTAGGGCTATTCCTTTACGGCAGTCGTGGCGGCCCGGATTCAGCGCCTTATGAGCTACACAATTCGACAAATAGCTTCATTACTGGGCCTCGAATATCAGGGGGATGGCGACCGCATCCTGACTAAGGTTTCCAAATTGACAGCAGCCGACCGGGAATCCCTGGCTTTTCTGGAGGCAGCCGGGCGCGAGACGCTTAGCCTCGAAGCGACTCAAGCCGGGTGCATTGTCCTTCCCAGGCAGGCGGCGCCCTCGGATATTCATGCGATATTTTCCGAAAACCCCAAAGTCGACTTCTCAAGGGCGGCGGTGTATCTGCACCCGCGTCCGGCGAGCCGCGGCACGCGGCATTCCACCGCCTGCATTGCGCCGGGGGCTCAAATTGACGAGGGCGTGGAGTTGGGCCCGTGTGTCAGTGTGGAAGCCGACGCCAGGATCGGGAGGGGAACCGTCCTGCGGGCGCGCGTGGCCGTCGGCGAGGGGTGCCGCGTAGGCCGGGAGTGTATTTTATATCCCGGAGTTGTTCTCTACCCAGGCGTACAGGTCGGAGACCGCGTCGTGCTGCATGCGGGAGTTGTCGTCGGCAGCGATGGTTTCGGGTATGTCTTCGATGGCCGGCGCCAATGGAAGTTCCCTCAGGTGGGGGCGGTTGTCATTGAAGATGATGTTGAAATCGGCGCCAACTCCACCGTCGACCGGGGATCCCTGGGCACGACGCGCATCGGCGCGGGTGCCAAAATCGACAACCTGGTCCAGATTGCCCATAACGTGGAAATTGGCAAGAACGTCGTAATCGCCGCCCAGACGGGAATATCAGGGAGCACCGTCATCGAGGACAATGTGGTTATCGGGGGCCAGGTCGGCTTCGGCGACCACACGAGAGTGCAACAGGGCGCCGTTATCGGGTCCAAAGCCGGTATCCTGCCCGGAAAGATCGTGCGCAGCGGGGATGTCTACTGGGGAGTGCCTGTGCGTCCGCTCCGGGAATATAAGCGGCTCAACGCTCTCTTCGGGAAACTTCCGGAAATGAAGGCGGATCTGGATCGGCTGAAATCGGAAGTTGCCGCTCTGCGGAAAGCGCTTCGTGATTCCGATAAAGCGGAAAACTGACCGTCCGCCTCATCTCCCGGCCGTCCAGGGGACGCCCGCGGAATCAAGTGGATATTGAACGGGTTGGTGAGGTTCGCGGCCGGTTTTTCAAGGACTCCATGCATCAGCGCTCTCTTGCCACGACAGACACTTCGAAACTGCAGCGGATCTGCCAATCCGTGTTGCCGGCCTCATTCCCGCTATTTCGCGGCACCCAAATTGAAGCTTCCTTCTACCCGTACATAGGGTTGACGCACACAATCCGGCGCAAAAAATCCGGTTGGATTATCCGCATAAGCGATCATTGCCGGAATGCCCCTGAAATAGTGCTCGAAGCCCTGGTAATCATTCTCGCCTGCAAGGTTACGCACACGAGGCCCAACCCCGGAATATTGCGGACCTACGAAAGTTATCGCAAAAATCCCGGCGTTGCCGAAGTTGTGCGGGAGCGGCGCTTTTTGAGAGGGCGGAAACATATCAATACAGGGGCGGGCAGACATTATTCCCCGGGTGAAATTTATCGTCAAATCAATGCCCGGTATTTCCACGACCAGATTGAAATTCGCAAAATCGGCTGGGGATTGCGTGCCAGCCGGAGGCGTCTGGGGCACTACGATCCGGTGCATCATACGATCTCGCTGAGTCCTGCGCTGGATTCGCCGGGAGTCCCGAGGTTTGTTCTGGAATACATTGTTTTTCACGAAATGCTCCACACCGTGTTTGAACGCTCATCTTCCGGCCGAAGCGGAAAGCCGCACCCACCCGAATTTCGCCACGCGGAGCGGGCCTATCCGGATTATGCGAAGGCCAAAAAGTTTCTCCGAGGGTTCTGTCGGAGGCCGGCTGAAAATATGGTATAAAACCGGTTTTGCATGAAAGTTGGCGATGTATGAAATGTGTTTTGTGTGACCTGAAAAAGGCGAAGAGATTTTGCCCCGCAAAAAACGCGTCGATATGCGCCCCGTGCTGCGGGGATAAGCGGGTTCTGGAAATCGATTGCCCCGAAAGCTGCGGATACCTGAAATCCGGTCGCGAGCGGGACTCGGAGGATTATGCCAGGAAGCTTCGCAGCCTTGACACGGCCTCCCTGGAGACAACCCAGAGGGTCCTGCGGAGCCACAAGGACGTGGTGGCGCGTCTCGAATTTGCCATTGCACGCGAACGGCTCTCATCCCGCGACCTGACGGACAGGGATGTTGCAGAAGCCGTCCGTGTTCTGCTCGAGACCTACCAAACGGAAAATAAGGGTGTTCTTTACGAGAAAACGTCCGACGATCTCCGGGTTGAAGCGTTGCGGCGGGAGCTGCGCAAAGTTGTCGAGTCTTTCAGGAATCCGAAAGCGGAACAAAGAACAGGGATCGTAGATCCCAGTAGCACCCGCTTGCAGCTGGGCGCGGCTATCGAATGTCTGGAATTCCTTCAGTCCATGGTTTCCGCCTATGCGGGGGGCAGGCGTCCCGGCACAGGGTATATCGACTTCCTGGCCCGGGTGATTCCGAGGGAAGAGAAACTCAGTTCACTCATCTTGGCGTGAAGGGATCTATGATGCTCAACCAGTATAAATGCGATCCGGAGATTCTGATCCGGGCGGTGCGCAATTTCCGGAACAAGCGCATCATTGTTCTGGGAGACCTCATGCTGGACCGCTTCATCTGGGGATCTGTTTCCCGCATCAGCCCGGAAGCTCCAGTCCCGGTGGTGGAGATCCGGAAGGAGAGCACCTGTCTGGGCGGCGCCGCCAATGTGGCCAGCAACATACGGAGCCTCGGGGGAATGCCGGTGCCGTTGGGTGTTTTGGGCGACGATTTTGAAGGAAAACGCCTGCGGGAAGAATTCAAAGCCATCGGATCCCCGATCGGCGGGCTGGTAGTGGATAAAAACCGGCCGACCAGCATCAAAACACGCATTATTGCGCATCACCAGCAGGTATGCCGCACGGATCGCGAAGACCGGTCTGCAATTCCGGCAGCCCTGCAGGCGCGAGTAGCGGCAAAATTCAGGGCTGCGCTTTCCTCCTCCGATGCCGTGATTGTTTCCGACTATGCGAAGGGATTGATCTCTCCTCCACTGCTCAAGCGTACCCTGCCCCTGGCCAAGTCGGCCCGGAAGGTTGTTTGCGTGGATCCCAAAATTACGGACTTCGCTGTTTACAAACCTGCAACCGTTATTACGCCCAACACGCTGGAAGCAGAACGGGCCTCGGGCATCGCCGTTTCCAATACCGCCGATCTCATTCGCGCGGGCAAAAAAATCCTCCGTGAATCCGGCATCGAACACTTGCTTGTTACCCGCGGAGAGGAGGGGATGACCCTATTCGAACGCGGCTCCGGCGTGACCTGCATTCCGACGGTCGCCCAGGAGGTGTTCGACGTCACCGGGGCAGGGGACACCGTCATTTCCACCCTGGCCTTGAGCCTGGTTGCCGGGCTTACCATTCTGCAGTCGGCTGTACTCTCGAACATTGCGGCAGGCATCGTGGTCGGCAAGCTGGGAACAGCCTCTGCCACCCCTGACGAGCTCATCGCAGCCATCCGCAGCATGTAGCTGCTTCTCTTTGTGCGAGGGGTTTTTAGAGCCGTTCGATGTCTGTTCAAGCATCAATCAGCCGGCTGTAGGGAGCCATCCTGAGAAAATACTGCGGGATGCCGCGCCATGAGGCGCCCGCTCGCCTCGAACACCTGCTGCACCGTAATGTCCAGAATACATCTGGGTTGGTCGAAGGCCCCGCATCGGTACCCGGGACAGGGCATGCATGAGAACTCGGATCGGACTGCTTCATAGTCGGTGCCCCATGGATGCCAGGCATCGAAATTGGAGGATCCCCAGATCACCAGGATAGGCTTTCCCATTGCGGCGGCAGCGTGGGTCGGGCCGCTGTCGTTGCCGATGAAAAAGAGGCATCCCCTGATCAGAGCGAAGAGTTCAGCCAACGGAAGATCCGACCAGTAGAGGTGGCGTTCCTGGGCATTTCGCTGCACCTCCCGAAGGACTTCGGCTTCCTGAAATCCGGCTGTATATAGAACCGGGACGTGATGCTGCCGGAACAGACGGTCTCCAAGTTCCGCAAACTTTGCTGCGCTCCACTGTTTTGTCGCCAGTGTTGCCGTCGGCTGGATGACAATGTAATTTCCAATTCCCGCGCCCACGAGCCGGTCCCGGATCCGGCTAACTGAGGATTTATCCGCGTGGATCGTCCCCGTGATTTTTTCGGGCATTGGAATTTCAAGCCAGCGCATAAGGCTGAGCTGATGCTCCGCCGTATGAATCGACGAACGCCGCCATAGAGTCGTTGAAGGCGGGATCCGCGCATTGTAGAGCCGGGATCCGCGGTGGCTTTCCTGACCGATCCTCAATTTTGCCCCGGCCGCGCAGGTGAACAGCATGGACGTGGTTCCGCCGTGGAGATTTAATACGGCCGGATAGCGCCGTTTCCAGACCTCGATGGCCGCACGGTATCGCGGCCAGCCGGGTGTTTCGAGCCCGTCGCGGCGCCTCACCGCCAAAACCTCGTGAACGGCGGGATGGTTACTGAACACGGGTGCAAAGGGCGCCTCGACCAGGATATCCAGTTGAAGTTCCGGACGCCATGCATGAAGCGCCTCAACAAGCGGCAGGGTCAATATGGCATCCCCCAGCGAGCGCAGGCGTATCAGCAGGATGTGCGATATCCGCTGCAATTCCCGGCGGGCGGGTTGAATCTGCGAAAGATCCATTTGGAGAGAGTCTGCTGCAGTGCCGTTTCGCGCTCCTGGACCAGTCCTTTGCAGGCCCTTTGGGCCGGAGGCGGATCCCAATTCCCCGGGCTTAGGCTTCCTCAATCTTGGCCTCGTCGATCAGCATTACGGGGATGTCGTCGCGGATGGGATAGACACGATGACACTTTATGCATTTCAGCCCGTCGCCATCCGGCGTGAGGCGAACCTCTTCTTTGCATAAGGGACAGGCGAGAATTTCCAGCAGCTCTTTGCTTATGGCCATCAATACCTCCCAGGCAGGTTTGTCACGATCGTGTCCCAAATTTCATCTTACTCTCGGTCCCGGAGATAAGCCGCTGGATATTCTGATAATGCTTCCCTATGATCAGCAGCGCTCCGAAGGAGCCCCAGGCCAATACCGGCAAGGGCTCACCGAAAACATAAGCCCAGAACGGGAAAAGCGCCGTGGCGCCAATCGAGGCCAGGGACACGTAACGGGTTGCGATCAGGATCAGGACGAAGAAAATCAGGGTTGTCAGTACCGCTTGGGGGGAGAGTGCGAGAAATGCTCCAAATCCCGCGGCTACTCCCTTGCCTCCCCTGAACCGCAGCCAGACCGTGAAAATATGGCCGACAATGGCCGCTACCGCGGCGATTGCCTGCCAGTGAGGTCCCCCGCCCATCCATGCGGCTACCAGTACCGCCAGGTATCCCTTGCCTGCATCCAGCAGGAACGTCAGCAACCCGGCCCAGCGGCTTCGGCGGAAGACATTGGTGGCGCCGATGTTGCCGCTTCCAAGGGATCGAATGTCTTTTCCCTCGGTGAATTTTACCAGTATATAACCGAAAGGGATCGAACCGAGCAGATACGCCACCACCGGAATCAGAAATTCGAATCTCATGACCGGGCCTCTTGCCTGGAGACTGTGCGGCTTTTCGGCCGCACACCGTCAAACGTCCAGCCGTCCGACCGCTCAGGTGTTAAGCGCGATAGTTTTAAGCACGTCATATATGGCGCCTTGCGGTTTTAGAGTGCTCTTATAAATGTTATAGGCATCTGCTATGAAGCTGCACTCCAGGTCGGAGCCCATCTTAATACAGTCCAAAAGGGGCTGTAAATTTCTTTTGCCGTTGACTCGGCCCAGCGTCAGGTGGGGATGAAAGGCACGCGCCTCGGGTGCGAATTCATAGGCCGCACAGACGGACTCTACCGCCATTTGAAGCTCCGCCAGACTGCCGGTTTCTCCGTCGATCCCGCACCAGATCACCTTGGGATTTTTGGGGTTTGGAAAACATCCCAGTCCGCGGAGGCGGAGTGTGAAAGCATGCCCGGCTTGGGTTGCCACAGCCAGAGATGCCGCCAGTGCCGGAAGGATGGCCGGATCCGCTTCCCCCAAAAATTTCAATGTGAGATGAATGGATGGGATCGCGACCCAGCGGACATCCGCATGAAAGGCGCGCAGTCTCTGCTGCACCTGCTCCAGCATTGTCCGGCACTCTTCAGACAGGGGAATTGCAACGAAAGTTCGCATAGCCTAAATGTTACACGCTTCACGTTGCACGTTGAACGTTCAACGTTTCTGAAGAAACCGGCGCAGCCAGGAAAGCGCCAGATAGGTCGAACGCTCCCGTATCGATTCCCTGTCGCCGGGCACGACGCGGTGCCTGCTTTCCGTGCGCGTCCCGTCGGAGATTGCCGTATAGACAAGTCCTACCGGCTTCTCGGCAGAACCGCCTCCCGGACCGGCGATACCTGTTATGGACAGGCCGATGGAGCTTTTCAGGGCTTTCCGGACACCCTCCGCCAGCGCTTCAGCGACTTCTGCGCTAACGGCACCGTGTTCTTCCAGGAGCCCCGCCGGCACGCCGCAAAGCTTCATTTTTACATCGTTGCTGTAACACAGGACGCCCCCCAGGAAGTAGCTCGAACTTCCCGGAACACGGGTTATGCTCATGCCCAGCATCCCGGCGGTACAGGATTCCGCGACAGCCAGCGTTCGCCCGGATTCCTGCAGCAGTCTTCCAACCACTTCCTCCATGGATTCGCCGCAAGTGCTGAAAACGGCATTGCCGAGCTTTTCCAGGATTTTGGAAGCGAGTTCGTCAAGATCCGGGTGGATTTCTCCGGCCCGCGTCCACCGGTAGAGCCTCACGGCGATGTGTTTTGTGCCGGCAAGCACCGTTGTGCGTATCCGGGGATAAGCGGAATAAATCGGCGCGATCTGCGAATCCAGTTCCGACTCGGTGATGCCCGTAACATGGAAGGATCGGTATGCCAGTTTCATTCCTCCGCACAGCTTCTCTATTCCGGGCAGGACCTTGTTGTCAAATACGTTCCTGAGTTCGCGTGGAGGACCGGGCAGCAAGACAATCATTCGCCCCTTTTCCTTGATCCGCATGCCTGGAGCGGTTCCAAGGGGATTCTCCAGGACTTCCGCTCCCTCGATCACCTCGGCCTGCCTCTCGTTGATTTTGGCCATGGGAAAGCCACGCTCCGCGAATTTCCTGCGCAGGGCTCCCAGAATGTCCGCATCGACAGAAAGCGGGCGATCAAGCGAAAGTGCGACCGCGGCACGGGTCACATCATCTTCCGTAGGTCCCAGCCCGCCGCAGAGAATGATCACGTCGGAGCGCTGCAGGGCGGATGCCATCAAATCCGCGATATCTTCCCGGCGATCCCCGACAACGGTTTTCAGATGGACTTCGCAGCCTGCCTCGTTCAGCCTGTGGGTGAGGTAGAGCGAGTTGGTGTCGATGTTGTCCGGCGTAAGCAGTTCGGAGCCGACGGCAATGATTTCAGCCTTCATTTTGCCTTCAGATGAAATAGTTGATGGCCTGGAGTATCAGGTTGCCGTAAACGCCCGCCAGCAGGTCATCCGCCATGATTCCAACGCCGTGCTTCAGGCTTTCCAGTTTCCGGATCGGATAGGGCTTCCAGATGTCGAGAATCCGGAAAAGCACGAATCCGGAAATGAGGTTGAACGCGCTGACGGGCAAAAACAAAAACGTGAGTAGCTGTCCCGCAACTTCATCAATGACCACAAACGAAGGATCTTCGTTTCCCGAATCCCGGCTTACCCTGTCTGCCGCCAGGGTGCCGACCAGGGAAATCAGGCAGACGGCCGTCAAGTGAAGGCCGGGCAGGATACGGTGTGAAGAATAAAATACCAGGAAAAAGCCGAGCGTCGCCGCGGCGGACGCGCAGGTCCCCGGCGCCTTCGGCAGGTACCCGAGGTAACACACGCTCGCGACGATAAGGGATAGATGCTTTCTCATTCCTGGTTGTCCTCGCCCGGGGTTGATTCTCCGGCTTCATCCGTTTCTCTGGCCGGGATAGGGTATTCGCCGTTCAGCCATTTGCCCAGGTCGATGAGCTGGCAGCGTTCGCTGCAGAACGGGCGGAATGGATTTCCCGTGCTTTCCGTCTCCTTGCCACAGCGCGGACACTTTAAGATCATATTTCCATCCGTCCACAGGTCCATGAAACCCTATCCGACAATTGTTCCCAGGAGGTCATGGCCCAGAACCCGCGTGATGCGGATCGTCCGGAATTCCCCGCTTTGCACATTGCCGATCTCGGAATCATTAATCAGACAGACGCCGTCGATCTCCGGGGCCTGAGACTCGAGACGGCCCTGCAGCATGAGATCCGTTTCCAGCGAGGGGCCTTCCACCAGGATGGGGAATTCTTTCCCGACCAGGAGGCGGTTTTTTCGGGCCGCTATGGAACTCTGCTGCCGCATCAGAAGGTGGCGGCGCCGCTCCGCCGTACGAACTGGAACTTTGGGCCGCAGTGAATGGGCTATCGTATCCTCTTCGTCCGAATAAGAGAAGACACCCAGACGGTCAAACTCGAACTCCCTGCAAAAATCCATCAGCTCATGGAAGTTTGCTTCGGTTTCGCCGGGATAGCCCACAATCATGGTCGTCCGGAATGTCACACCCGGAATCCTGTCCCGGATTCTTTGGATCATGCGCATCAGGCCCTTGCGGGTTCCGCCGCGCTTCATCGACCTGAGGATGCCGGCGCTGGCGTGCTGCAGAGGCATGTCGATGTATTTGCAGATTTTGTCGCTCGAGTTGACGATCTCGATCAGCCTGTCGCTGACAAGATTAGGGTAGACGTATAAAAATCGGATCCATCGAAGGCCGTCTACCCCGTTGAGAGCCTTCAGAAGGATTGCCAGCCCGTCCTGAATCCCGAGGTCGAGCCCATAGCTCGTCGTGTCCTGCGAGACGAGGGTTATTTCCTTGACCCCCAGCGATACGAGTTGCCGGGCTTCCAGTACAAGGGACGAAACACTGCGGCTTCTGAGCCGTCCGCGTATCTTCGGAATGATGCAGAAAGCGCAGGTGTGGTCGCACCCTTCGGAGATTTTCATATAGGCCGTATACTTTGGTCCGACGAGGGTGCGCGGTTTCGTGTGATCATAGAGATAAAGATCCGCATCGCTGCGGCCATACGAGTCGGGCGGAGCAACTGGAATCCCGTTCACGGCGCGGGTGATTTCCTCTATCTGGTTCGTGCCGAGAATCGCATCCACCTCGGCGAGATCGGATCGTATTTCACCGGGGTAACGCTCGGCCAGGCAGCCTGTAACAATGAGCCTTTTGCACGACCCTGAATTCTTCAGCCGCGCTGCCGCAAGGATCGTCTCGATGGACTCTCTTTTCGAGCCTTCTATGAAGCTGCAGGTGTTGACAACCAGCACGTCCGCTTCCTCAGGATTGGCGGTCAGGACATGGCCTTTGGCCTGCAACAGACCTATCATGACCTCGCTGTCTACAAGGTTTTTGGGACAACCCAGACTGATGAATCCTATTTTGGCCACAACCCGCTCCAGAGGAGGTGAATAGTAAGCCCCCTTCATAATTGTATCAAGCGGATTTGCCGGCGCCCGGCTCGAATCCGCTTCGGGGCAGGGGCAGTCTGAAAGATTATGCGATGCTGGATCTTGTGTGTCGCACGCAAAGGCTGATATCTTGTGACAACTGGATGGCACAGACACATGCAGTCGCAGAGGTCTCCCTGTTGTCGATCTTACCATCACGGAGAGCAAATGGGCGGTTTCTCACAAAGGGAATTTCTGCCCTGCTGTGGATCTGCCTTATGGGAGCGGCCGGAGCTGCGCAGCGCGAGGACACGGCGTGCCTGGGCTGTCATACCACTCAGGGCTTGAGCACGATGTTGCCCAGCGGTGAAATGCTGGCGCTTACCGTCAATTCCGAAGAACTCCAAGCTTCGCTCCATGGCGCCCTGAAATGCACCGAATGTCACACGAACATCAGCGGATTCCCGCACCCCGGGAATACGGCTTACGACCGACGCGCTTTTCAAATGGAACGGTATCGGCAATGCCAAACCTGCCATCCGGACCAATACAAACAGGCGCTGGACAGCAACCACGCCCGCGTCATTGCGGCCGGGAACCGGGATGGCGCGATCTGCGTCGACTGCCATGGCAGCCATGCAGTCACCCGGCCGAACGTGCCGCGCCAGAAAATTTCCACGGAATGCGGCAACTGTCACAGGGTTACATACGCGCAATACCTCACAAGCGCGCATGGGAAAGCCCTGCTGGAAACCAGCAACCCCGATGTGCCGGTCTGTACGGACTGCCACGGCGTGCACCGGCAGGAGGATCCCACCACCCAGGCCTTCAGGTTGCGGTCTCCCAAGCTTTGCGGAAAATGCCACGGCGCAGGAATGTTCAAGCCCTTTCCCGCAAACCATGCCGGCTTCTCTGCGCAGAGCTGCAAGGCCTGCCACCGGCCGGCTGTCAAAGCCGGTGAATAGAAATCCATTTGCCCGCATTTTTTATGCAACTTTGCGGTCCTGATATGCTTCAGTATAGCATGTGCCCGCAGGGCGCGATTGAACGCAAAGGGAAATTTTGCATACGCGGAAAAATGAAGAGGTGCCTCAATGATCCCCCCAAAAAGATACACTCAAATATTGGTCTGCTTCGGGCTGTTCTGGGTTGTCTCTCTCATGGTTTTTGCTCAGGAAGACGAGTTCGTCACTCCAAGCTTTCCCGCCGTTAAGTGCGAGGAGCTGAAAAAGATGATTGACAGCAAGGCTCCGGATATCCTGGTGGTCAGCAACGACCCGCAGGAGTCCTACGACGAAGGTCACATTCCGGGTGCGGTCAGTTTTCCGTGGGCGACGAAACTCAAACTGCCGGTTACGCTTCCGCGCAATAAGACGCTGATTCTTTATTGCTCGTGCGCCCATGAAGAAGACTCCACGGATACCGCTACCAAGCTGTCGCAGATGGGATACCGGAATATCAAGTTGCTCGAAGGCGGATTGCTCAAGTGGGTGGAGCTGAAATATCCTGTGGAAAAGTAATCGGGGCGTGAAACTTCGCGCCCGACTACGCGAGATCCCTGTTTCGGCGGCGCAGCCCGGGTTTAGGATTGCGGGCCGTCTGGCAATGCAGCCTGCGACTTGCGACGGGCCACCTGGGGTCAGGCCTGCTCCAGCGCCTGTTTCAGGTCCGCGATCAAATCACTGATATTCTCGATACCAACCGACAGCCGCAAGAGGCGGTTGGAAATCCCAATCCTGCCGCGTTCCTTTGAGGAAATTTTGGAATGCGAGGTTTGCGCGGGACAGCAGATAATGGTCTCCACAGAGCCGAGGCTTACCGCCGGCGTAATGGTTTTCAAACGCCTCAGGAAAGCGGATGGTTCTCCGGCATCCTCCTTGAGCTCGAACGAAAGCATCCCCCCGAAACGGCTCATTTGCGATTTGGCGATGACGTGCCCCTTGAAGGTCGGCAACCCCGGGTAGTTCACTCGGTGGATCGCCCGGTGCGATGCCAGGAACTCGGCAACCCGCAGCGCATTGTCCGATTGCCTTTCGACCCTCAGGGCCAGCGTCTTGATGCTTCGTTCAAGGAGATAGCAGTCGATGGCGTTCAGGCTCCCCCCCAGATTCCGCGCCAGACCGCGGATGAGTCCCGCCCTCTCGCGCGAGGTCACAGCCACGCCGCAGCACAGGTCGCTGTGCCCGCCCAGATACTTGGTCCCGCTGTGGATTACCACATCTATGCCCATTGCCAGTGGTTTCTGATTCACCGGCGTAGCGAAGGTATTGTCCAGTATTGTGGTGATTCCCCGGCTTCTCGCGAATTCTGCAACGCGCCGGATGTCTAGGATCCCGAGCAGGGGATTTGTGGGCGATTCCAGGACCAGAACGCGGGTGACTGGCGTCACGGCTCGGGCGACTGACTCGGCGTCCGTCACCGCGAAGGAGTATTGAATTCCGAGCCGGTCGAAGGTGTCGGTCGCAAAGGCGTGTGTCCCGCCATACAACTCGTCGAGCATGACGACATGGTCGTCCTTGGCCGCGAAAGCCAGAATGGCGGTGCTTATGGCGGCCATGCCGGAACTGAACAGAACGCCGTCTTCCGCGCCCTCCAGTGCGCATATTTTCTGAACCACAGCTTCCTGGTTCGGGGTATTGAAATAGCGCGGATAAACTGTGGATTCGCGGTCGAGATACTCAAAGGAAGAAGAGGTGAAAATGGGAGTGTTCATCCCCCCGCTTGCCCTGTCTCTATACCGCCCGCTGTGAACACACTGCGTTTCTATCTCCATATTGCTCTCCTTTCGCCGGATTATACCTGCACAACAGGCGCTCTTTCCGCTACTAATATAAAAACGTTGAACGTTCAAACGTTGAACGTTAAAAACCATATGAGGGATTGCGAGTTATGGATGATTCAAGGTGGAATGATGACCTGTATTTTCTTGACCTGCATCAAGGATCTTCAGCCGGCTTCCGGCCATAATCAGCATGTGGTTGGCAGTGCAAATAACTGAAAGCGAGAGCAACTATGAAACGAAAAATCATCCGGATCGATCATGAAAAGTGCACGGGATGCGGTTTGTGTATATCCGACTGTCCGGAAGGCGCCCTGCAGCTCATCGACGGCAAAGCCCGGCTTGTCGGGGATCTTCTATGCGATGGCCTCGGCGCATGTTTGAGCACCTGCCCGGAGGACGCCATTTCCGTCGAAGAACGGGAAGCGGAGCCCTACGATGAAGTCAAGGTGCTCGAGAACATTATTCCTCAGGGGCACAATGTCATCCAGGCTCATCTTGAACATCTGAGCCACCATGGTCAGCAGGATTATGTCAGACAGGCTTTGGCATATTTGCAGGAACGCAAGATTAGGGTCAATCCCAAGCTGGAACCTGCCGCCCGGGGGGCCGCTGCGGTCCAGTGTCCCGGTTCCCGAAGTCAGGCTTTCTCACGCCGGGATCCGGTCGAAGAAGACGGAATCTCCCGGCAGTCCCAACTGACCCATTGGCCGGTACAGCTTCACCTGATATCGCCATCGGCGCCGCAATACCGGGATTCCGAACTGGTCCTGGCTGCGGATTGCGTGGCATATGCGCTTGCGGATTTCCACAAAGATTATCTCAAGGGCCGGACTCTCGCGATTGCCTGCCCCAAACTGGATGCCGATCAGGAGGTCTATCAGGAAAAGCTGACGGCGCTGATCGATCAGGCCTGCGTCCGCTCCATCTGTGTCATGATCATGCAGGTTCCCTGCTGCAACGGCCTGCTGAGGCATGCTGTCGAGGCTGCAAGCCGGGCCCGGCGGCGCGTCCCGGTCCGTTGCGTCGTCGTTGGGCTCCAGGGCGAGATACTGCGGGATGGGCTGGTCGATGCTGCGCCGCCCGAGGCAACCGGCAGAATCCGCGAGGCTTTGAGGTAGCTTTATGAACATCCTCCCGCCACGGCCGGGGATTGGAAAATCTAACAGCTTCAGGATACGGCAGCGCAGCCACGGCCGACAAAAGCGCGGAGCAACGCTTACCGCCCATTGATGAGGGTTCAGCGGATATGCAGGGCGATGCGCATGGAACGCAGATGCTCCCGGGCCTCCGCCGGGTTCCAGGCGGCATCCGGCGGCCCGTATCGTGCGGCATTGTACAGGCGGGTCAGCGCCCGCAGTGAAGGGCCTGCGGGATGATCTCCGAGCCTGTGGGCAATTTCCAGCGGCGTCTCTCCGCAAGACCGCTTCATTCCATGCGCCGCAAGCATTTCCAAAGCCTCCCCATAGTAGCAGTCTGCCGCCCTGCGCGCGTTGTTCCGGTACCAGGCACCTCGGATCAGGAGTGCAATGCGCCGGCGCCAGGGCCGCACCAGCAGCAGCACTGCAACGGCAATCCACGGCAGCCGGCGAACCCATCCGCCCTCCAGCCCGGCCGCAGGGTTTGGGGAATGCATCCGCTCGATTACCATCCGGCCTCTATCGGATACCCATGCCAGAAGAGCGGCCAGGTTGTTCTGCAGCCTGTCCATCCCCTCCCGCAAATGGCTGACCATCTGGTACTGCTTGGAGGCATCGTAATTCACCACCCCTTCCCACCACCAGAGGTCGATGGCGTCGGAGAGATAGGCGGCCATTCGGGCGAAGGCTGATTTCGGATGCTGCGGGCTTGCCGGAGTGGGATCGAATTCCACCCAGCCGTACGGAGGGAAGAAAGCTTCCACCCAGCTGTGCGCATCATATTGCCGGACAATGAAGTCGTTGCCGAGCCTGTTGTATTCGCCCATTCGGAATCCGTTCACCAGACGTGCGGGAACTCCTATATGGCGGAGCATTAGGACCATGGCGGAAGCGAAATATTCACAGTGTCCTCTCCGGGTGTCGAACAAAAACATGGCCAGCGGATCCGGGCTGTCCGCATCCCCGCGAAGCTCCAGGCTATAGGCGTAGTGGGAGCGCAGATAGTTTTCGATCGCCAACGCCTTTTCGTATTTTGTGGCTGCCGATTTTGTCGATTCTGCCGCCAGATCCGAAATCCGGGTATTCCTGAAAGGCAGCTGAAGGTATCTCTCCAATATCTCCGGAGGTATTGGAGACAGATCGGAGATTTTTGCCGGATCCGGGAGGATGGGGTCGGATATCGCCGAATATCTCACTTTGCTTTTCCGGCGCCGGGACGCAAACAGGTTTTCGGAAAAATCCCGTTGAAGAGCGCCGACGTCCCTGGAAACGGCCAATGCCTTGTGGGCGGCGAAAATCACGTCGGTGGATAAAGCCTCGATAAAAAAAGTCTGGTCGATCCAGTTTGTGCCCTGGGTGGTGGTCTCGAGTTTGTAATACCGCCCCTGCGTGGGAATTGCGCTCCTGTTGAGATCGCTTCGGCTCCAGGAGCGGCCGTCATAAAAGTCGAAGGAAAGTCCTCTCCACTTGAGGCCGGCGGGCAGTCCTGACAGGGATTGGGATATGCGGACTCGCATCACCAGAGCATCTGACTGCAGAATGGTACCGATCCTGCCCAGCTCGACCCTGTCGGAGAATCCGCTCAGGAAGCGGGTATTTCCCAGAGGCGGTCGGTACAAGCCCAGATTCATTCGCGGCAAAAGAAAAAAGAGCGGGATTGCCAGCAGCAAAACAAGCAGCGTGATTCCCGCCATCATTTCGGAGAGAAGACGGGAGGGGAACGGGGAGAAGAGCTCGAATCCTGTCCCCTGCAGTTTGCGGGGCGTCACCAGCGGCTGAACCCTGGCTCTGCTCTGCATCCTGGCATTGCTCCGGCGCATTTCAAACAAAACCAGCGAGATGATGCCGGAAAAGAGGAACGCCAGGTACCAGACGCCGAAGAGAAGATTGACCGTGAGAATGGATGCCGCGAGCAATAAGGCGAAGCTGATGAGGTACAGAAGCGCGTAATCGCGGTCTTTGGAGAGAGTGAAAAGCTTGATGGCGGCAATTAAAAAGACAAAATGCACAATGCTGACCAGAAAAGAACGGGACAGCAGGCGGATATCGGCTGCGAAGAATAGCAGGGAAGCGATGGCGGCGCAATTCAGCATCCACACGGGGATCTTCTGTCGCAGCCTGCCGGTATCCGTGAACCAGCTGCCGATCAAAACCGATGCGAAGAAAGCCAGAGAAATCCTGTCTATCGCTCCGGTTGAAGCGACTGCCAGGAACCCGGAGGCAATTAGACAATATGAGGATGCCTTGAAGTATTGCGCAAAGGTCATAGCTCGTCGAAATAGATCACACGGGAAGACCGCCAGATTGCCGACGGGAGGCTTCCCTTGGGCCGGGAAGTAAGGATGATCTTGAAAACCTTGTCGGAAAGCAGCTGCTGAACCGCCTGCGGGTCCTCGATTCCCGGGAATCCGGGAGCCCTTGAATACGCCGAATCGGCAGAAGGGGCCGCTTCATTTTGAAGCAGAGCCAGGGACCGGAGGATCCGGTATAGCTGGCCTGTGCCCTCATCCCGGGGAATATATTCACGGGGCGTGATGAAGGCCATCCCCGCCCCTTCCCTCAGGAAATGAGCCGCAATCCCTGCTGCAAGAGATACGGCCTTTTCAAAATCGATTTCAGGCCGGCTGTTCGGGTACTCGTACAACAGGGTGTCCAGAACAAGGCAGAAGTTGCTTTCAATCTCACGCGCAAATTCCCGGGCCATCACTTCCCCTGTTTTGGATGTCGCCTTCCAGTCGATGACGCGTGCACTCTCGCCATCCCGATATTTGCGGATGGAAAAAAGGTTTTCGCCCGGTCCGGCGTGGGTGTCTTCCAGGCGGCCCGAAAGGAATGGGAGTAGGTGGTAGAATGAAGAAATTTCGAGCACCTGCGGATATACAAGCACTTCGCCTTTTGCGGCCACGAGCTCGCCGCGGCGGAAGAATCCGAAGGGGAAACGGGTGGAAATCCACATATCCTCCAGGCTGTAGAGCCCGCGGCGCGGGAAAGACTGCACGGTATATTCCGACCGCGTTTCTCCGGGTCCGAGAATTGGGAAATAGGCCGACTGGCGGAACACGTCCCGGTCTTCGGGAGCCCTGGCGGGGACGCCCCGACCGCCGGATAGCCATGCCCCCAGCACCCGCAGGGCAGAATGCCTGCGGGTCTGATCCTGGCTTTCCACTTGAATGGACAGCGACGGAAAGATCCGTTTCAGGTTCTTCATGGATACTTTGACGGACACCCGTTCGCCTACGAATACATTCTCAGGCATCTGGAGCGTAAGCGACACCTGCTTCAGCGAATTTCTGGATATGATTCCCGAGACGGCGATAATGGAAAGCAAAGTGGAAACGATGACGTACAACAGGTTGTTGCCGGTGTTGACGGCTGCCAGCGAGAGCAGGAGCACAAAGGCGAGATAAAGCAAGCCATCGCGGGTTATTCCGAAGAAAAATGGGAAGATCCGCCGGCGCAGTTTTTCTCCTTGGGGTACGAACATGCCCGCTTGCGCTGTGTCCGCCAAATGGTTCCGCCTTTGGGTATCTGAGGACAGCCGCCTGCAGCCGCCCGGTCATGAAACGGGAATTCCGCGCAGCCGGCGAGGGATCCGCTCATGGAAAGGCGCGGAATTCCCAAAAACCATGATTGCCCTGGTAAGCCTCCGGCTTTGCCGGAGGTACCTGACTTTGATGCACCGCGGTCCCCCACCTCCGCCTGAAATCCATTCCGGTTCGGCTTTGCCGCGTCGCATAGATCGGGCGCGATCAGAGCGGAACGTCAATGCTCCCCAGTATCTCCGCAAGAATTGCCTCCGCCTCCTCGCTGCGCCTATAGGGCGAGGAATACTTGGAACTGACGATCACCCGATGAGCCAGGACCGGAAGGACGAGCCGCTTGATGTCGTCCGGGATGCAGTAATCGCGCCCCTCGAAATAAGCGAGAGCTTGCGCCGCCCGCCGCAGAGCCAGGGATCCCCGCGGGCTTGCCCCTATAATGAGAAATTCGGACCGCCGGGTGGCGTCGACGATGGCCATAATATAGTCGAGCAGCGATTCGTCGACCCGGACTCCTCTGACCGCCGATTGAGCAGCCAGTATATCGTCCGCCTGCATGACGGGACGGAGTTGATCCAGATCCGGCATCCAGTTTTCACGACGCAATATTTCCTTTTCGGCTTCATTCTCAGGATAGCCCATTTTTATGCGCAGGAGGAAACGGTCCAGCTGGGAGTCGGGCAGCGGATAGGTGCCATGATGCTCTATGGGATTCTGGGTGGCGACCACCATGAACGGGCGGGGCAGGGGATAGGTGTGATTGTCCACGCTGACCTTGCCTTCGCTCATCGCTTCAAGAAGGGCGCTTTGGGTTTTCGGCGTCGTCCGGTTGATTTCGTCGGCCAGAACGATGTTGGCGAAAATCGGGCCTCTGCGAAAATCGAATGCCTGGGCCGAAGGACTGAAAACGGAGACCCCGAGAATGTCCGATGGGAGCAGGTCGCTGGTGAACTGTATCCTGCGAAACGTGCAGTCGAAGACGCGCGCGAGAGAATGGGCAAGGGTTGTCTTGCCCACGCCGGGAACATCCTCGATGAGCAGATGCCCCTCCGCCAGCAGGCAGACCAGGGCGAGTTTTACAGCCTCCGGTTTTCCCCGGACAACCGTTTCGATCGCATTTTGCAGCTCATGTATCTTGATTTCAGACTCCGCCGGTTTCGCCATAGCGTCCCAGTATACTATCTACTTTGCGACCGCGAAATATGTGGTTTAGCCTTTTTGCCGGGGGATGGAGAAGCTGGAAGCAGGAGTTCAGAAGCCAGTGTCCCGTGTTGTTTTTGCCCTCGGGCTTCCGGATCTAGAACAACTTTTTCTGATCGGAGGGCAATTGGATGCGGAAGTGCTCGAAGGCCTTGCGGGTTGCCATCCTCCCGCGGGGGGTTCTATCGAGAAACCCTATCTGGATGAGGTATGGCTCGTAGATGTCCTCAATGGAATCTTCATCCTCGTTGATTGCCGCGGAAAGCGATCCCAAGCCCACGGGGCCGCCGTTATATTTTTCCAGTATCGTGAGCATCAGTTTGCGATCAATCTCATCAAATCCGTAGGTGTCCACCTCCATCATTTGAAGCGCGTCCACGGCGATAGGCTGTGTTATGCGGCCGTCGCTTTTAACCTCCGCATAGTCGCGGACGCGCCGGAGCAGCCTGTTCGCGATACGGGGAGTTCCGCGGCTTCGCGAGGCGATCTCCAAGGCTCCTTCATTGTCAATGCCAACCCCCAGAGTCTGCGCGGATTGATTCACGATGATGCGCAGGTCTTCGCTGGTGTAAAACTCCAGCCGGTGGATGATGCCGAAGCGCGCGCGCAAAGGCGCTGTCAGAAGGCCGGCACGCGTTGTTGCCCCCACAAGGGTGAACCGCGGAAGCGGCATTTTGATGCTGCGTGCTCCGGGGCCCTCCCCTATCATGAGGTCCAGGTAGTAGTCCTCCATGGCGGGATAGAGGATTTCTTCAATCGCCGGGTGCAGACGGTGAATTTCATCGATGAACAGAACATCATTGGGCTTGAGGTTCGTCAGCAGCGCGGCCAGGTCCCCCCGTTTTTCAATCACCGGACCGCTGGTCGTCCGGATATCGACGTGCATTTCGTTGGAAATGATGGTTGCCAGGGTTGTTTTCCCCAGTCCCGGCGGCCCGTACAGAAGCACATGGTCCAGGGCTTCCTGCCTTTTGAGCGCAGCCCGTATGCTGATATCGATATTGTCCTTGACCTTTTGCTGTCCGATGTATTGAGAAAGCGTTTGTGGGCGCAGACTCTGCTCGAAGGACTTCTCTTCATTCTGGGAAACAGGATTCAAAAGCGTGGGGTGGGGTTCGTTTTTTGCCATATTCGATATCCAGCCGGTCATCCGGCCAGCCGGCGCAGCGTTGTGCGCAATACATCTTCAAACGTGCGCTCGCATTCCGCGGAACGGAGCACGGTCGAGAGGGCTTTCTCCGCCGCAGCCCGCGGATAACCCAGGTTAACCAGCGCCGAAAGAATGTCTTCTTCCAGCGCGCTGGGTTTGGTTCCTTCCCGGGCAGCCTCAACCTGCTCCGGAAGCAGAAACTGTGTTATCTGGCTTTTAAGCTCGAGGACCAGTCTCTCCGCCGTCTTCCGCCCGACACCCGGGATGGCAGTGAGGCGAGCCAGGTTCCCTTCGGCAATCGCCTGGGCAAGTTCTTCCACTCGAGCGCCCGACAGGATGGCTACTGCCAGTTTGGGACCGATCCCGCTGATGGTGATCAGTTTGAGGAAAAAGTCCTTTTCCCTTTGCGTATGGAAGCCGTAAAGCAGGAGCGCATCCTCGCGCACATGCGTATGGACCTTCAAAGCCACTTCGCTCCCTTCGACGGGAAGCTCGAAGAAGGTCGTGAGGGGGATATTGACTTCATAGCCGACGCCCTGGACATCCAGAATTATCGCGTTCGGCTTCTTAAGGACCAGGTGGCCTCTAAGTTGTCCGATCATTGCATTGTCACCGCATCCATTCCTGGAACGTTGCACGTTGAACGTTCCACGTTTTTTATCGAGGCGTTGCGTCCGGAAGCCCGCCGTCAACGGGTATGGTCGCGCCGGTCGTGGGGGTTTGACGCGTCGCAAAATAAAGTACGGCTTTGGCTACGTGCCGCGCCGTAACCCTTGCTTTGAGCAGATTGCGGTTCCGATAGTATTCCTCCAGCCCCTCCGGGCTCAGCCCCCGGGCATTCATCCTGTCCGGGCCAATCGCCGTCCAGAGACCGGACTTGCGCGCCCCATGGGAGAAGACTGCGTCGGGTGCAACCATGTTGACGCGGACGTCGAATTCGGCAAACTCCTGGCTGGCGATGCGCGCCAGTTGATGGCCGGCGGCTTTCGTGGCGCTGTAAGCTCCGAACCGGGCGCCGGGCGCGAAAACGTTTTTAGTCGAGACCATGACGATATCTCCGCCCGTTGCTTGAAATTTCAGGAGGCGGCCAGATTCCGCGAGCATGATCAGCATTCCTTCGATGTTGATCTTCTCCAGCTCTCTGAAGGATTCGAGGCTTAAATCCGATAGCGCCGCAACGTGGGCGATTCCGGCATTCAAGATAAACAGGTCTATCCCGCCCCAGGCCCGAATTACCGCCTCAAATCCTTCTGTGACCGATGCGCGATCCGTGATGTCCAGCGGAACTCCCATGACGCGGGCTCCAAACGAAACCTTCAATTCCCCTACAAACCGAGTCAGCGGTTCTCCCCCCAGGTCCGTAACCGCCACGTGGCACCCCTGTTCCAGCAATTCCTGGGTAATGCCCGAGCCGATCGCACCCGCAGCTCCCGTGACCAGGGCAACCGTGCGCGCCAGCGGGAGCGGGTTGGCTTCATGAAGTTTATTATGCTGGAGCGGGCGATACTCCATATGAAAGAGATCGCCTTCTTCCATTCCTTGATAGGTCCCCATCGCGGCGATTTGAGCTTTGACCGCGAGAGTGTGTGCGGCTATGTCGCGGACGATGGTTGAGGCCGCGATATCTTTCCCGGCACAGAGCGCTCCGAGTCCGGGAACGAGAATTACCCTCGGGCGCGAATCCATCTTTTCGACTCCCGGGGGCATGGCCGTTGCATATTTGTCCAGATACGCATCATAGGCGGACGCGTAATCGTCGAGGGCCGCGGCGAATTGCTGACGGAGCCTGTCGAGATCATCCCATTCGGGCTGATCGATCCACAAGTAGTAGGCTTTGGTCCGGATCAGGTGATCCGAGGTCAGCGGCGGCGTCAATGCTATCTCCCGGCCGCGTTCGGAATCGACAAGATCAAGGATATCCCGGTTGATCAGCGGCTGCACGATGAAGCGTTCCCAGGGGTGGTCCGGACTGCCGGTTGGCTGAGCCAGCAATCCTCGGACCATCGGGGCTACCTTGCGGAACCTCTCCCCGGCTTCCTGCAAAGAAGTTGATATCCTGGGAACCAAAGGATTTCGGGCGTGCCTGCGCAGGTATCTTTCCGCGCTTTCGACCAATTCAACAGTGGTTTGGTAGCTTCCCCGGGCGGTCTCTCCCCAGGTTATAAGTCCGTGCTGCATCAGGACAATGGCCCGGGCGGCCGGATGCTGATCCAATGCGGCTGCCAAAGCCTTTGCCAGTTTGAATCCTGGGGGGGAATAGGGGAGCAGAACCACACCCTCTCCCATGGCTTCTTCCAGCAGCTTTCTGCCGCCAATTTGGTTGGAAAGCGCCAGTATGGCATCAGGGTGAGTATGGTCGACGAATTTTTTGTCAATGAAAACGTGGACGAGGGTTTCCATAGACGGTGCTGCAGAACGCGCGTCCAGGAGATGGGTGCGGAATTCATTGACCATTCCTTCGTCGGAGAGATCCGGCAGGGAGCGAAGCTTTCTCAGATGGCCCAGATCCAGTCCCGTGTAGCCGTCGGGTTCCATGAAGGCCATATTGATACCGGAGGCCTTGACATAAATCGCGGGGCTTGTTTCGCCCAGAATATTCGTATGAGTAGTCTTGACCGAGGAGTTGCCTCCTCCATGAAGGACCAGGTTTTCATCGGCCCCCAGGATAGAGGCAACATAAAGACCCATTGCCAGATCTTCGCCCCAGGACTTGCCGTATTTTTCAGCAAATTGCGCCGCGTTTTCGTCCGACCAGCGGTTTTCCATACTGCTCCTGTTTGGGTTCGCAACGGAGTAGGTAGCGCCGCGCCGCAGCCTTTGCAGGCCCTATGCCGCGGCGGGCTATTTGGATTCGCTTTTCAGCGCCCGGAATAGCTCAAAGGCTTCTTGAGGCTTTGCATTTTCGTGCACGACCTTTCGCACGGCCTGAATCATGGCCTCGGGGGCTTCGGATTGAAAGATGTTCCGCCCCATGTCCACCCCTGCGGCACCTTCGCTGACGGCCTTGTATGCCATATCCAGGGCTTCCAGTTCAGGAAGCTTTTTGCCGCCCGCCATGACCACGGGAACCGGGCAGGAGGCGGTCACGGTTTCAAAGTCTTCCTGAATGTAATAGGTCTTGACAAAGTGCGCGCCCAGCTCGGCGCAAATTCTGCAGGCCAGGCGAAAATAGCGCGCGTCGCGCGTCATGTTTTTCCCAACAGCGGTGACGCCCAGGACGGGGATGCCGTAGCGATTCCCCACATCCACGAGGCGCGTCATATTGTGAATGGACTGCGTTTCAAATTCACCGCCGATAAATACCTGCACGGCCACGGCCGCCACGTTCAGACGGAGTGCATCTTCGATGTCTACCGCGATTTGTTCGTTCGAGAGTTCCTTAAGGATGCTGGGGCCGCCGCTGGCTCTCAAAACAACCCCTTTGCTCTCAGAGGAAGGAATGGTGGTCCGGAGGATGCCGCGTGTGAGCATGAGGGCGTCCGCAAAGGGCACCAGGGGGACAATGTTCAGGTCTACCCGCTCCAGCCCGGAGGTCGGACCCTGGAAATATCCGTGGTCGATCGCCAGCATCACGGTGCGTCCGGATAAGGGAGAAAAAATTCTCGCCAGGCGGTTTTGCATCCCCCAATCCAGTGCACCCGATCCTTTCAGGAAAAAGGGAGTGTTTCTGGCTGGAATATCGGGGCAGAATTCTTTGTTTTCCTTGGGGCTGTCGATGTCCGGCATCTTCGATTCCTTTCTGTTCTTTTTCTGAATGGGTGACCCAAAAGCGCGCCACAAACCTCACCCACGGCAGGGTCCTTCCTATGGTATATCAAGGCCTGCCGTTGACGAAGTCAAAGATTACGGCCGGGGCACTTCTTTTCACGGCATCCCGATCCGTGGGCTGAAAAAGATGCCGAAGAAACCGAAATGGCGACTTCAACCTGACGCGAATGGCGCGGACGGCCGGATCAAAACCCGCAACCTGCAGTTTTTTATTAATTTCAGGAATTCCATATCTTTGCCGGGGTCCAGACAGGGTGTATCCGCTCCGCGATCCGGCAACGCCGAAATATACTGAAAAAGACTGAGGAAGGGACCGACGGCGCGGGGGGAAGAATGTAAGAATCCATAGAACGCCGTCCTCCGGCAAAACCGGTTGTTCCGCATGGGGCGGCTGAGATACTCACGGTTGCCTTGACGGTTCCTCTGGCGGCATCCGGAGGCTGCGTATGATATATTGTACTTGACGGCAACAGGGCGACCTCCCGTGTTGCAGAACCGGTGCCGCGGGAAAAAGGCAAATATCGGGGAAACAAAAACAAGATGCAAACCTGGGACAAGCTGAAAGAAGAATGCGGAATTTTCGGAATCGTTACTCATCCTGAAGCGGCTCGAATCGCCTATCTGGGGATTTACGCGCTCCAGCACCGCGGGCAGGAGTCCGCAGGCATCGCGAGTTCCGACAGGAAGAAGCTGCACCTTGAAAAAGGGATGGGCTACGTGGCCGACGTCTTCGACGAGACGAGGCTGGCGCGCCTTCAAGGTGATTCTGCCCTGGGGCATGTTCGCTATTCGACGGCGGGAGAGAGCGCGGACTGGAACGCGCAGCCGATACTGGTGGATTGCTGGAGGGGACCCATCGCGCTGGCGCACAACGGCAATTTGACCAACGCATTGCCCCTGAGGCGCGAACTGGAGCGCGACGGGGCTATTTTTCATTCGACCAGCGATAGCGAGGTCATTTTGCATCTGATTTCCCGCTCCAGGCGCCGATCCCTGCAGGAAGCTTTTGTCGAGGCGCTTCGGATGATTCAGGGGGCCTACAGTCTTGTGCTCTTGACGCCGGAATATCTCCTGGCAGCCAGAGACCCGAATGGATTCCGGCCGCTGTCGATAGGGCGCGTGGACGGTTCCTATGTGATAGCCTCGGAAACCTGTGCTTTTGATCTCATCAACGCCGAATTCATCCGGGACATCGAGCCCGGCGAGGTTGTGAGAATTGAGGAGAACAGTCTTGAGTCCCAGCTGCCCCTTCCCAAAAAGAATCCGGCACAGTGCGTTTTCGAGCATATCTATTTCAGCCGGCCGGACAGCATTGTTTTCGGCCGGACCGTCAACACCAGCCGCAGGGAAATGGGCAAATACCTGGCGCGCGAGCATCCTGTGGAAGCCGATGTGATTGTGCCCGTGCCGGACTCGGGCGTCTCCGCGTCCATCGGATATTCCCATGAGAGCGGGGTCTCTCTGGAGTTCGGCCTGATCCGGAACCACTACATCGGGCGCACGTTCATCGAGCCCAAGCAGTCAATCCGCAATTTCGGCGTGAAGGTCAAGCTGAATCCGGTCCGGGAGATCCTGAATGGGAAGCGCATCGTTCTGCTGGACGATTCCATCGTGCGGGGCACGACGAGCAGGAAGATTGTACAGATTGTGAGGGCGGCGGGGGCCAGGGAGATCCATTTCCGGGTAACGGCGCCTCCCATTGTCGCGCCCTGCTACTACGGCATCGATATCCCCACGCGGGGCGAGCTGATCGCATCGACGAAATCCGTCGAAGAAATCTGCCGCTTCATCGGGGCGGACACGCTGGGCTACCTGAGCCTCGATGCGGTGCTGAGGTCGGTGATGGACGGCCAGCGGTATTGTTCGGCATGCTTCACGGATCACTATCCCACGGAAGTGGTTCCTGAGGAGAAACAAGGAAGTCTGTTCGGCGAAAGCGAAAAAGGCCCGGGCGCCAAAAGGCGATGAGATGGAAACCGCCGCGCCCTGATTGGCCGCCGGCATCCGGCTATACGGGATTCGCTAATCCATTGGGAGATCCACCGGCTCTGCCGAGGAGGCAGTACGAGTTTTAAAAATCCTGGATTTTTTTGTTCCCATGTCCGGACAATGACCAAGATTATGGACACCGGAATATCGAATGTCGAATTTCGAATATTGAACCGCAGAAGTTAGCGCCGCACTTCGAGATTCATCATTCGTTATTCGCGTTATTCGACATTCTGCGGTTCCAAAACATCTATAGCGCATGGAACCTCTTTAATCTTTTATCGGATGCAGTCAGGCGCCTTGGAGGGATTAGCCAACCTGAAGCCTTCGGCTCTGCCGGAAGATACTTACCTAAGGCGGGTGATGCCATGGAAAATCGCAACATTGCCATACTTCTCTCGGGCCGCGGATCAAATTTCGTAGCCATCCACGAAGCGATTCAGCGCGGGGATCTGAATGCCCGCATCGGCTGCGTTATCAGCAATGTCGCAAGTGCCGCGGGACTGGCGCGGGCTCGCGACTTCGGCCTGGTCGCCGTATGCCTTTCCTCGGCCGGCGTGGAGCGGGCCGAGTATGACGGGATGCTTGTGAATACGCTGCGGTCCTATGACCCGGCGCTGATCTGTCTGGCCGGATTCATGCGCATCATCAGCCCCGTTTTGCTGAAGGCATTCCCGAACAGGATCCTGAATATACACCCTGCGCTGCTTCCATCTTTTCCGGGGCTGCACGCGCAGCGCCAGGCTCTTCAGCACGGAGTGAAGGTGTCCGGTTGCACGGTACACATTGCGGATGAAGGAGTGGATACGGGGCCGATCCTGCTGCAGCGCGCCGTAGAGGTTTTGGATGGGGATACCGAAGAAACGCTTTCCGCCCGCATCCTTGAACAGGAGCATCAGATCTACTGGCGGGCGATCGCACTGATGCTGGACAGGTTTGATTCCGGTTCTAAGTGATCTCCGGGGAAATGTCCATGATGGGAATTGCCGAACGGGACACTCCGAATGGGATTGATTTTACTGATGATTGCCGGGATTTTCGACGGCAGACCCGCAAAACCCGGGGAGGCATGCCGGGCAGGGATTTTTTAGACAAAAAGGTAAAGAAAAGCGCAAATTCATGCATTTTGGGCTTTACATGACTCCGCCGGATCGGTATTATGCACGCTCTCAATCAATGAGATTGAGTGTTTGCTTACTATTTGAAATCTTGAGGATTCGTCAGTCGATGGGGTAAGTTTAATCGGCGCAAGGGCATGATTAAACCTGCTTGACAAACGAAGCGGTTCCGCCTAAGATAGGAGCTGCTTCTTTATCGCTGAACGGATTTTAGAGGCTGGATTCTCAGTCTGCTGATTGGGTAAATCCTTCGTCGGTTGTAAATCTGGTAAAATTTCAGCCCAACTTGACAAGCTGAGTTTTAAGTTCTAAGATTTATGACTGCCTAGATCTTTGAAAACTAGATAGTGCGTGTCCAACACACCTATTCCTAAGAGAAATACCAGTTGCCTGAATCTTCGGATTCAGGACTCTTCGAGTTAATTGGAGAGTTTGATCCTGGCTCAGAATCAACGCTGGCGGCGTGCCTAACACATGCAAGTCGAACGAGAAAGTGGGGGCAACTCCACAAGTAAAGTGGCAGACGGGTGAGTAACACGTGAACAACCTACCCTTGAGTGTGGAATAACACCGCGAAAGCGGTGCTAATACCGCATGACATCTCCGGGTCGCATGATCTGGAGATCAAAAGCGCAAGTTGCTCAGGGAGGGGTTCGCGCCTGATTAGCTAGTTGGTGAGGTAACGGCCCACCAAGGCTGCGATCAGTAGCCGGCCTGAGAGGGCGAACGGCCACACTGGAACTGAGACACGGTCCAGACTCCTACGGGAGGCAGCAGTGGGGAATTTTGCGCAATGGGCGAAAGCCTGACGCAGCAACGCCGCGTGGAGGATGAAGGTCTTCGGATCGTAAACTCCTGTCAGTGGGGACGAATGCCTCGCAAGAGGTTTGACTGTACCCGCTGAGGAAGCCACGGCTAACTCCGTGCCAGCAGCCGCGGTAATACGGAGGTGGCAAGCGTTGTTCGGAATTACTGGGCGTAAAGGGCGCGTAGGCGGCTTGGCAAGTCAGATGTGAAAGCCCCGGGCTTAACTCGGGAATTGCATCTGAAACTGCTTTGCTTGAGTCCTGGATGGGATAGTGGAATTCCCAGTGTAGCGGTGAAATGCGTAGATATTGGGAGGAACACCTGCGGCGAAGGCGGCTATCTGGACAGTGACTGACGCTGAGGCGCGAAAGCTAGGGGAGCGAACGGGATTAGATACCCCGGTAGTCCTAGCCGTAAACGATGGGCACTTGGTGTTGGGGGTATTGAGTCCCTCGGTGCCGGAGTTAACACGTTAAGTGCCCCGCCTGGGGAGTACGGTCGCAAGACTGAAACTCAAAGGAATTGACGGGGGCCCGCACAAGCGGTGGAGCATGTGGTTCAATTCGACGCAACGCGAAGAACCTTACCGGGGCTTGAACTGTAACTGCTACTCGTGGAAACACGGGATTCTCTTCGGAGACGGTTATAGAGGTGCTGCATGGCTGTCGTCAGCTCGTGTCGTGAGATGTTGGGTTAAGTCCCGCAACGAGCGCAACCCTTGCCCTTAGTTGCCATCAGGTCAAGCTGGGCACCCTAAGGGAACTGTCGGCGAAAAGCCGGAGGAAGGTGGGGATGACGTCAAGTCCTCATGGCCCTTACGTCCCGGGCTACACACGTGCTACAATGGCTGGTACAAAGGGTTGCCAACCCGCGAGGGGGAGCTAATCCCAAAAAACCAGTCCCAGTTCGGATTGCAGTCTGCAACTCGACTGCATGAAGGCGGAATCGCTAGTAATCGCAGATCAGCATGCTGCGGTGAATACGTTCCCGGGCCTTGTACACACCGCCCGTCACATCACGAAAGTGGGTTGTACTAGAAATCGCTGGGCTAACCCGCAAGGGAGGCAGGCGCTTAAGGTATGATCCATGATTGGGGTGAAGTCGTAACAAGGTAGCTGTAGGAGAACCTGTGGCTGGATCACCTCCTTTCTAAAGGAAAGGGAATGGGGTGACCGGCACGCCTATCTAGTTTTCAAAGATCTAGGATCGCTGGCCAACAAGCTTTGGACCCGCAGTTGAAAGAGCGGGTAATGGCTGATAACGAAGATGGGCCTATAGCTCAGTTGGCTAGAGCGCACCCCTGATAAGGGTGAGGTCGGTAGTTCGACTCTACCTAGGCCCACCAGCCTTTGCTAAAGCTCCGGCTGGCAAGCCGGGGTTTTAGCGAGGGCTGCCCGCCGAAGCAGCGCGAAGGCGGGACGAAAGCGCGCATATCGGGGGTATAGCTCAGCTGGAAGAGCACCTGCTTTGCAAGCAGGGGGTCAGCGGTTCAAATCCGCTTACCTCCACCAACCTTCGCCCGCCGAAGCGGAGCGAAGGCGGGCTGATAAACCGCATCTAAGGCGGGCTTCGGCTGGCAATCCGTGCTTTTTCGTGGTAGCTAGGCCAAGCGGGCTTGTCCGCCATAGCGAAGCGAAGGCGGACACCAGGTGTATCGGAAGTTAAGGGCTCGGTGGAGTCCTTAACCTCCGGTATTTACCGGATTGTTCTTTGACAACCAGATAACGACGGGTAAATAGACAACAAGGGGCCAGAAATTGCCCGCATGAAATCTATTGATTTCAAGTGGAGCAAATTTTATGGTCAAGCTACTAAGGGCATACGGTGGATGCCTTGGCGAAGGAAGGCGATGAAGGACGTGGTAAGCTGCGATAAGCCTCGGAGAGCCGCAAACAGGCTGTGATCCGGGGATTTCCTAATCTTCCAACGAGATCCTGAGCAAAATCGGGATATCCGCTCCTGAGTAAAGTAGGGAGCGAGAGGCGAACCCGGGGAAGTGAACCATCTTAGTACCCGGAGGAAAAAAAAGCAAATGCGATTCCCCCAGTAGCGGCGAGCGAAAAGGGAATAGCCCAAACCCTGTGCATGTTCAAGCCTGCAAGCGTTGTGCGTGGGGGGTAGCGGGATGCAGCTGGACGGAGTTGCAGCTCTGTCGGGAAGTTACAAATTCAGAGCATAGCTGAAGAGTCCTGGAAAGGCTCATCATAGAAGGTGATAATCCTGTAAGCGAAATGGTCTGAACTTCCTGGGCGGCAAACCCAAGTACCACGGGACACGTGGAACCCTGTGGGAATCCGGGAGGACCATCTCCCAAGGCTAAATACTATCCTTCGACCGATAGTGAACCAGTACCGTGAGGGAAAGGTGAAAAGAACTCCTGCTAGGAGAGTGAAATAGTACCTGAAACCGCATGCCTACAAGCAGTGGGAGGCTTGGCGCAAGCCGGGCTGACCGCGTGCCTTTTGCATAATGAGCCGGCTAGTTATTCTATGCAGCAAGGTTAAACCGATTGGTGGAGCCGTAGCGAAAGCGAGTCTGAATAGGGCGATTCAGTTGCATGGAATAGACGCGAAGCTGAGTGATCTACCCTTGGCCAGGATGAAAGTAGGGTAACACCTACCGGAGGTCCGAACCAGTGTTGGTTGAAAACAACTTGGATGAGCTGAGGGTAGGGGTGAAAGGCTAATCAAACTCAGTGATGGCTCGTTCTCCCCGAAATAGCTTTAGGGCTAGCCTTGAGACATTCAATCCCGGCGGTAGAGAACTGGATGGACTAGGGGCCTTACAGGGTTACCGAATCCAACCAAACTGCGAATGCCGGAAATTGTAATCTCAGGAGTCAGACTGTGGGGGCTAAGCTTCATAGTCGAGAGGGAAAGAACCCAGATCACCAGCTAAGGTCCCTAAATACGAGCTAAGTGGAAAAGGATGTGGAAACACTTGGACAACCAGGAGGTTGGCTTAGAAGCAGCCATCCTTTAAAGAAAGCGTAACAGCTCACTGGTCAAGTGGGTCCGTGCCGACAATATACCGGGGCTTAAGCTCGTTACCGAAGCTGTGAATTACCTGCCATAAACAGTAATGGTAGGGGAGCATTCCATAAGCCTGCGAAGTCAGCCGATGACGGTTGATGGAGGTATTGGAAGAGACCCTGCCGGCATAAGTAGCGATAATCGCGGTGAAAACCCGCGACGCCGAAAGTCTAAGGTTTCCTGGGGAAGGTTAATCCGCCCAGGGTCAGTCGGTCCCTAAGCTCAGGCCGAAAGGCGTAGGCGATGGAGATGCCGTCAACATTCGGCAACCACCCGTATGGCGTTATTAGCGATGGGGAGACGCAGAAGGATAGGCTGTCCCTCCGATTGGAAGTGGAGGGCTAAGCCGGTAGGGGGTCTGGTCAGGTAAATCCGGCCGGGCATTAACCCTGAGAGGCGAATGGGAGCCGCAAGGCACAAACCAGCTGATTCCACACTGCCAGGAAAATCCTCTAGTGAGCCATATAGGTGACCGTACCGCAAACCGACACAGGTAGACGAGAAGAATATTCTAAGGCGCTTGAGAGAACACTCGTTCAGGAACTCGGCAAATTAACTCCGTAACTTCGGGAGAAGGAGTGCCCACGGTAAGTGTAGTCCCTCGCGGGCGAAGCTGATGTGGGTTGCAGTGAATAGCGTCAGGCGACTGTTTACTAAAAACACAGCACTCTGCGAAGACAAAAAATCGACGTATAGGGTGTGACGCCTGCCCGGTGCCGGAAGGTTAAAAGGAGGGGTCATGGGGAGTAATCCTCAAAAGCTCTGAATTGAAGCCCCGGTGAACGGCGGCCGTAACTATAACGGTCCTAAGGTAGCGAAATTCCTTGTCGGGTAAGTTCCGACCTGCACGAATGGCGTAACGATCTGACGACTGTCTTAACGAGTGACTCAGCGAACTTGTAATACCGGTGAAGATGCCGGTTACCCGCCACTAGACGGAAAGACCCCGTGCACCTTTACTACACTTTAGCAATGTACTTCGGTGCGTTATGCGCAGGATAGGTGGGAGGCTTTGAACTGTGGGTTTCGGCCTGCAGGGAGCCAACGGTGAGATACCACTCTTATCGTTCTGAGGTACTAACCTACGCTCATCAACTGGGCGAGGGACATTGCTTGACGGGTAGTTTGACTGGGGCGGTCGCCTCCCAAATTGTAACGGAGGCGCTCGAAGGTGTGCTCAGGCTGTTTGGAAATCAGCCATCGAGTGTAAAGGCATAAGCACGCTTAACTGCGAGACAGACAAGTCGAGCAGATGGGAAACCAGGACTTAGTGATCCGGTGGTTCTGTATGGAAGGGCCATCGCTCAACGGATAAAAGGTACGCCGGGGATAACAGGCTGATCTTGCCCAAGAGTTCATATCGACGGCAAGGTTTGGCACCTCGATGTCGGCTCATCGCATCCTGGAGCTGAAGAAGGTTCCAAGGGTTGGGCTGTTCGCCCATTAAAGCGGTACGTGAGCTGGGTTTAGAACGTCGCGAGACAGTTCGGTCCCTATCTGTGGTGGGCGCAGGATATTTGAGAGGATCTATCCTTAGTACGAGAGGACCGGGATGGACGAACCTCTAGTGCACCAGTTGTCGTGCCAACGGCATAGCTGGATAGCCAAGTTCGGTCGGGATAAACGCTGAAAGCATATAAGCGTGAAACCCACCTCAAGATTAGATATCCCCACCCGCAAGGGTGCTAAAGACCCCTGGAAGACCACCAGGTGATAGGCTGGGTGTGGAAGCGCAGTAATGCGTGAAGCTTACCAGTACTAATCGGTCGTGAGGCTTGACCATAAAATTTGCCCTGCTTGAAATCCATTGGGTTTCCGTCCGTTTCCGGTTTCCCGTTGTGGGCTGAAGAGACTGATCGCCGTTATCTGGTTGTAAAGCGATTCTGCGGTAACCGTGCAACGGGGAACGCGAAACCCGAAACGTTTTATGATTTTCCGGTGACTCTAGCGGAGGGGTCACACCCGTTCCCATCCCGAACACGGAAGTTAAGCCCTCCAGCGCCGATGGTACTGCATTGGCAACGATGTGGGAGAGTAGGTCGTCGCCGGATTAAATATAAAAGCCCCGGACCTGTTCCGGGGCTTTTTTTATGCTCTTCGAGTTTCGAGACCTTTGTGGTTTAATTACATTGGCAAACTCCCGGCTCTGCTGGGGGACTCAAGGAGTTTGACGGCTCGGTATTTTGAAACGCTGAGAAACGCTGATAAAAGCGCTGACAAACGCCGATTTGTTCGGCGAAGGTCGGCGAGCAAAAGCCGATGAGGCGCTTCCGATGGGGTTTTCTGCGGCGGCACTGTGGCAAACGCCCGGTTTCTCATACCCTTCATCTCCTTGCCGCACGGCGCTTGCCACAGTGCCGCCGCAGAAAACTGTCCAGCGCGGAGCGCTGGCCCCTACGGGGATCGGAAGCGCCTCATCGGCTTTTGCCCGCGTAAGTCAGCGTTCAAGACCGGCGTAACTAGTCCAACCGCTTTGAGCGGTTCAAATCTTTCAAGCCTCCGGCTTTGCCGGAGGTGCCTGACTCTCCAATGCAGACTCGAAAACTCCATCCCCTCATAAAGCAAATTACCGACACCATCTGGGAAATCCCGCTTTCCTATAAGAGCGGCATGAGGGTTCCGGCCCGGATTTATGCAACCCGCGCGCTCCTTGAAGAAATGGATGAAGGCGTATTCGACCAGGTGACCAATGTCGCCACTCTGCCCGGTATCCTCAAGTTTTCCTTCTGCATGCCCGACGGGCACTGGGGCTACGGCTTCCCGATCGGCGGCGTCGCGGCCATGGATCCCGGCCACGGCGTAATCTCCCCCGGCGGAATCGGCTTCGACGTGAACTGCGGAATGCGGCTGGTCCTGACCCGTTTCACCTGCGAGGAGATCAAACCCCACCTGAGAAATCTCGTGGACAGGCTTTTTGCCCGCATCCCTTCCGGTGTCGGCGCATCCGGTTTCGTCAATATCTCCCAGGACGAATTTCGCAACCTGGTCGAAAAGGGATCGCGCTGGTGCCTGAAGAACGGATTCGGAACCGGGGAAGACTTGGAAAACACCGAAGAGGAAGGATGCATGGCCGGCGCTCATGCGTCCAAAGTCAGCCAGAAGGCCGTAGAGAGAGGCTACCGGCAGATCGGAACGCTCGGGTCGGGCAACCATTACCTGGAAATTCAGGTGGCGAAAGCCGGAGATATTTTCGACCGGGCCCTCGCCGAAGCTTTTGGCATAACCATCCCCGACCAGGTGGTTTTGATGTTTCACTGCGGCAGCCGCGGCTTCGGACACCAGGTCGCGACCGATTACCTGCAGATTTTTGTCAAGGCGATGACGGGCAAGTACGGCATCAGGACTCCCGACCGCGAATTGGCGTGCGCTCCTTTTCATTCACCCGAAGGGCAGGATTATTTCTCCGCCATGAAGTGCGCCATAAACATGTCCTTCGCCAACCGGCAGGTCATTCTTCACCGCATCCGCGAAGTCTTCTCCGACGTTTTTCACAAAAGTCCCGAGGATATGGGCCTGCGGCAGGTCTACGATGTTTCGCACAACACCGCAAAAATCGAAAAGCACCGGGTGGATGGCGAGTGGAAGGAGGTCCTCGTCCACCGGAAAGGGGCAACACGGGCCTTCGGGCCCCATATGGAAGGAATTCCCGCCGCCTACAGGGAAACCGGCCAGCCCGTCATCATCGGAGGCAGCATGGAGACCGGCTCATATCTGCTGGCGGGAACGGCGACCGGAGGGTCTACCTTCTATTCCACCGCTCACGGGAGCGGAAGAACCATGAGCCGCAGCCAGGCCAGAAAGAAATTTCGCGGGAGAGAACTGCAGCAGCAGATGGAAGCGCGCGGCAGCTATGTGCGCACCGCTTCCTTCGCCGGACTTGCGGAAGAAGCCGGAGCCGCCTATAAAAACATCGACGATGTTGTGGACGCCGCCGAGCGCGCGGGCCTCAGCAAAAAGGTCGCACGTTTGACGCCTATAGGAAATGTGAAAGGCTGAATAGAGACCCGGGATTCGAAATTGGAATCCGCAATCCCGGTTCCCGAAGGTCAATCCCGATGCCCTACCGCTACCTGGAAGACATTGCACCGGCCGACGCCGCCTTTGAGGCCTGGGGACAGACCCTGGAGGAGATGATCGCTGCGGCTGCGGAGGCAACGCTCCATATTATGGTGGGCAACCCGGAAACAATCCTGAGCCGGGACCGCCGGAGTTTTCAGGTTTCCGATACGGAAATAGACCTGCTTCTGCTCCAGGTCCTGCAGGAGCTTATATACTTGAAGGACGCGGAACAGCTCCTGCTTCGGGTGCAGGCGGTCCGCCTGGAGCGGCGCACCGACGCCTGGACCGCAACAATCGCCGCCGAAGGCGAACCCATCGACCCGCGGCGGCACCAGCTGATTGTGGATGTCAAAGCGGTAACACTCCATCGTCTCCAGGTGCTGCAAACAGGCGGCGGCTGGAGCGCGACGGTGGTCTTGGATGTCTGATCCATCGGGAGATCCGCGGGCTCTGCCGGTGAGGCAGCCTCAGTTTGACAAATCCTGAATAGAATATTGAATGTCGAATTTCGAATCTCTGACTTCGAAATTCATCATTCTTTATTTGACATTCTGCGGTTCCAAGCATCCATAACGCATGGAACCTCTTCGCTCTTGTGTCGGATGCAATCATACCCCTTTGAGGGGCCATCCACCGTAAAGGCTTCGGCTCTGCCGGAGGATACTTGCTCGATTGGAAGATCCGCCGGCTTTGGCTGCGAGGCAGTACTCGTTTGAAAAATGCCGGAGCATGCGTTATTCCCGGTGTGCTGGCTACCACCGAGATCCCATGTTCAAAGCGGGCAAAATATGGCGCCCATGGGGCCTGCGCTATTGTTTTTCGATCGATAGGATCTTATGAATATCTCATGAAACAACAACTTGAGAGGGAAATTCAGATGAACAATCGAGTACGACGGATGCTGGTCGCCGCTCTGATTTTCTGGATTCCGGCGGCTGCAGATTCCATGGCTCAAACAAAACAGGATTTGAAAGCAGTGCACGCCCGCCTGGTGCAGCAGGTCCGGCATCAGCTTATCATGCTGTCGAGCTATAGCGTGTTTGATAACCTTGAATTTGAGATCCAGGAAGTGGATACCGTGGTCCTTTCCGGGCAGGTCACAAGGCCTATCGTCAAAAGCGATGCGGAAAGCGCCGTACTCAGCATTGAGGGTGCGGGGAAGGTGGTCAACAAAATTGAAGTCCTTCCTCTTTCTCCGGCTGACGACCGCATCCGGAGGGCCGCCTACCGGGCCATTTTTACCAAGTCGGGCCTGGAAAGATATGGGATGCAATCGGTCCCGCCGATTCACATCATAGTGAAGGACGGAAATATTACGCTGGTGGGCATTGTGGCGACTGAGATGGATAAGAACCTGGCCGGGATTGCCGCGAACGAAATTCCCGGTGTTTTTAAAGTGATCAATAAGCTTGCCACCGAGAAAAAATAATTTACTTTTGCTTGATGATGCGCTGCCGCATATTGTATGGGCTCCAAGCCGGATTGCCCCGCCGTTTCGCAGGATGTCTCGTGGTTTGCAGAACGAATGTGCCGGGATGAAACATTAACGCGCCAAGAAGAGGGGAGTCCCAATGACCGAAATCATCACAGAGGATATGGACTTAGAGAAAACGGCTGCTGAGAGCGAAGGGTCGCCGCTGGTTTTGGCTTCGGAATTGCTCCCGGCCCACCTGCCCATCATGCCGATCCGTCCCCGTCCGCTGTTCCCCGGTCTTCCGATCCCTCTGGAAATTGGAACGGAACAGATCGCCAGCGTAAACCATGCTCTCGAGTATTCCTCCAAGACGCTCGGGGTGGTGCTGGTTCGGGATCCGGCCGGCGGCGATGTCCCGGAAAACCTGTATCGTGTAGGTGTCGCCGCGAAAATACTCCGGGCCTTTCACGGCGAGGGGGAATCGACCAGCATTCTGATCAACTGCGTGGAACGCTTTACGATAGAGGATATCAAAAAGGCGGACTTCGGTATGGTGGCCAACGTCCGATACCAGATCCCTGACAAGTTGCCCGTGACGGAGGAATTGAAGGCTTACTCCATGGCCATCATCACCACGCTCAAGGATCTCGTGAAGCTCAATCCGCTGCAGTCGGAAGCCATCAAAATGTTTCTGAGCCGGTCCACTTTTGACAATCCCGGCCTGCTGGCGGATTTCGCCGCCAATCTGACAACCGCCAGCGGGGCCGAACTTCAGGAAATCCTCGAGACCTTCGATGTGCGCCAGCGCATCGACCGGGTCCTGGTGCTGCTGAAAAGGGAGGTCGAAATATCCAAGCTGCATGTGGAGATCAACCGGCAGATCCAGGAAAAAGTGTCGGGCCAGCAGCGGGAATTCTTCCTGAAGGAGCAGTTAAAGGCAATCAAGAAAGAACTGGGGCTGGAGAAGGAAGGGAAGACGGCCGAGATCGAAAAGTTCCAGGACAGGCTCAAGGGCCTCACCCTCAATGCGGAGGCCCAAAAAGCTGTGGACGAAGAAATGGAAAAACTGCAGCTGCTGGAGCCCCATTCGCCCGAGTACACGGTTTCCCGCAACTATCTCGACTGGCTTACGGCGCTGCCCTGGGGAAAATTCAGCCAGGATTCCTATGACCTGGAACGGGCGCGGCAGATTCTGGACCGGGACCACTACGGTCTGGCGGACGTCAAGGACAGGATATTGGAATTCATCGCGGTGGGAAAACTCAAAGGCGACATTTCCGGTTCCATCCTCTGCCTGGTGGGTCCCCCGGGAGTCGGGAAGACATCCGTCGGAAAGAGCATCGCCGACGCTCTGGGGCGGCGTTTTTACCGTTTTTCGCTAGGAGGCATGCGCGACGAGGCGGAAATAAAGGGGCACCGGCGCACCTATATCGGCGCGCTCCCGGGCAAGTTCCTCCAGGCCATGAAGACCGTAGACACCTCCAATCCGCTGATTATGCTGGATGAGATCGACAAGATCGGAGCGTCATTTCAGGGAGATCCGGCCTCCGCGCTGCTCGAGGTCCTGGACCCCGAACAGAACAGTAATTTCCGCGACCACTATCTGGATGTTCCCTTCGATTTATCCCACGTTCTGTTTGTGGCTACCGGCAACCAGCTCGACACCATCCCCCGGCCGCTGCTCGACCGCATGGAAATCATAAGGCTCTCGGGCTACATTTCCGAAGAAAAGCAGGAAATTGCCCGAAGGTACCTGATTCCCAAAACGATCAAAAGCCATGGTCTGAAAGAGAAGCAGGTCGTGATCCACAAGGATGCCCTGGCGCTGCTCATCGATGACTATGCTCGTGAAGCCGGTGTGCGGAACCTCGAGAACCTGATCAAAAAGATAATGCGCAAAGCCGTGATGGAAATCGTTCGCGGCTCCGATGGGAAAAAAGTTATCCGGAAACAGGACGTCGAGAGTTACCTCGGCAAGCCGGTATTCACCGCCGACGAAATGTTCGAAAACAAACCGGGCGTCGTTACCGGTCTTGCCTGGACCAGCCTCGGGGGAGCCACGCTGCAGATTGAGGCTACCGCCGTGCTCAGCAGGAGCAAAGGATTCAAGCAGACGGGGCAACTGGGAGCCGTCATGGTGGAAAGCGCAGAGATCGCCTATTCTTATGTCATGGCCCACCTGGAGAGCTTCGGGGCAAAGCCCGATTTTTTTGACGAGCGCTTTGTTCATATACACGTGCCCGCGGGAGCAACTCCGAAGGATGGCCCTTCGGCCGGCATAACGATGGCAACCGCTCTTCTTTCCATGATCCTGAATAGGCCGGTGCGCAAACACCTTGCCATGACCGGTGAGCTGACTTTGACGGGCCAGGTTTTGCCCATCGGGGGGGTCAAGGAAAAAGTTATTGCGGCACGCCGCGTCGGATGCAAACTGCTAATATTCCCCGAAGCGAACCGCAAAGACTTTGAGGAATTGCCCGACTACCTGAAGAAAGGGCTGACGGTCAATTTTGCAGAGCGGTACGAAAATGTGATTCAATATGCATTCGGGGGGCCGGCGCACGAAATCCGCAAAAAGCCCGCTTCCAAAGCCCGGAAACATTAGCTGAAGCGGCCACATTTTTTCCGGCTCCCGGATGGCGGGAGGGGAATTCGTGAAAATCACGGGCTGCTTTTATGCTCGCATCCGCTTTGCGAGCGGAACCGTATCATGAAAACCGTAGTGGTTGGAGGTCATTCGCGAAAGGTCGGGAAAACGTCGGTTGCCTGCGGCCTGATACGCGGCTTGAGGGAATACTCCTGGACCGCGGTCAAGATCTCCTCCCACTGGCATGGAGAAAACAGCAGCCTGAACGGCAGCGAGCCGGAGGAAGACTTCAGCATCCTCGAAGAAACAAATCGCGGAGGGCTCTCGGATACTTCGCGGTTCCTGGCCGCGGGCGCCGCCCGGTCTTTTTGGGTGCGCTTCCGGAACGATGGATTGACCGACGCAATTCACGCGTTGTTGCCTATCCTGAAATCCAGCGATTTTGTCATGATCGAGAGCAACCGCGTGCTGGAATTTGTTCCGCCCGATATCTATCTCGTTGTGCTCCGCTATGACGTCGAGGATTTCAAGGAGAGTGCGCGCCGGACGCTGGCACAGGCTCATGCGGCGGTAGTTCTGGATTGCGGTTCGGCGACTCCGTCGTGGAAAAAGATGGCCTTGGAGGCTTTGGCCCCTGTGCCTGTCTTTGTCACCAGGGACGCTCGGCAGCTTCCGGAAGGGCTCATCGAATGGGTGGCCGCGCGTTTGGCCTGAGTCCTGAGGCCGGTCTTCAGCCGTTTTCGGGATAAAAATTCCCCATCGGAAGAAACCGTTTTCCCTGTATCGGCTTCCCCTTTATTTTTTGTTTTCCAGCGCCTGAGCCTGGCGAAAGCACTCGATAGCTTTGTCGTCCTGTCCCAGGCTTTTGTACAGGTACCCCTTCTCTTTCAAAACGGCGACCTGGCTCTCGTTTCTCCTGAAAAACCGGGAATTCCTGTCGATCAGCTGCAAACCTATGGACGCCTGGCTTTGCTGGAGGAACTGACTGCTGAGATACAGCAGGGATTTCAGCAGGAGGGGTTCCTGGCTTTCCGGCCACTTCATCTCGAAGATCTTATTGGCCTCCGCCAGGGCTTTGTCATACTCCTTTTTTTTGATAAGCAGCAGAACAATCTCGTGCTGCATTTCAGCCATGCTTTTGGTCTTTTCCAGGTCGGAATCGCCCGCCTGGGCGGCGGACAACGGCCTTATGGGAATCATGCCAGCCAGAAGAAACAAAAGCAGAATCCCCGCCGGGATCCTCTTGGATAGATGCAGTCTTTTAGCCGTTCTCATTGATCCTCCATCCGAAACGGGTTGCCCATGGCTGTAGCCTCGAGTCCCGCAAAGGGATTGGCGGCGCCGGAGCTTCCGTTTGTGAATCTGGCCCTGAAATCCGAAAATACCGGCTGATCGGGCTCATGCGCCTGCCGGTACCGCATGTATTGAGAGATGTAGTCGTTCAGGTTTCGCCGCTGAAGCTGATGGTACTGCATGAAGCCGAGTGCAAAAGCTGCCGCAATTGCCAGAGTCGCCATCGCCCAGCGCCAGCGGCCCCGTGCCAGGAAGCTGAAAAACGATGGAGAGGGTGACGGGGCGGCAATGCGTGCGTGCACCAGATTCCAGGTCCCAGGGCGGACTTCCAGGTCGCGCGTGTGGGACGCTACGAACCGGGCGGCTTCCCGGAGGCTGCGCACTTCATCGGCGCAGGACGCACAGGCGGCCAGGTGAGACTGGACCCGCTCCGCGCGGGCGGCGCTCAGCTCCCCGTCCAAATAGGCAGTTAAATCCTCGGCGCATCGGGCGCAATCCATTTCACACCTTCAGGTAATTTTTGACACGCTCGCGAACTTCCAGCCGGGCTCTGTGAATATCGGTTTTCACGCTGGGCAGGCTGTGGCCGACAATGTCGGCGATCTGCTGGTAACTCAGGCCCTGAAGCGCAGAAAGCACAAAAACCTCCCGGTATTTCTCAGGCAAGCCGGCGAGGACCTCGGCGACAATATCGTCGAGCTCCCCGCTTTGAAAAGCCTCGTCCGGATTTTTCCTTACATCCGCAACCTGGGTCACCATGCGGCCATCCTCGTCCAGGGCATCCACGGAAACCATTGAAGGCGTGCGCTCCCTGTATCTCTGATAGACAAAGTTCCGGGCAATGCGAAAAAGCCACGGCTCGAACTTACTGTTATCCTTCAGGCTTCCAAGTTTCTGGTAGACCGCCACAAAAGTTTCCTGCGTAAGATCCTCGGCTTCCTCCTGCGAGTTCACCATTCGAAAGACAAAGTTAAGAATTCTGCGGGCAAAAGCTTCATAAATTTTCTGAAAGGCGTCAACGTTCCCGCCCTTGGCTCCCTGGATCAGCTTTTCCAGAGTCGCCGGATCCATCCTGTCGCCGGCGGAGCTCGAGTGTTTATTCGTCAATACGAACTCACAGGAATTGATCAATCGCGATGCCGAAAGTTTCGCGTTGGTTCAAAATATTTAGCCATAGTCCTGCTATTCTGTCCTGCCCGGATTCCGGCCCTAGTTTAACAGAAAATTGGCCCGCTTTTTCTCATTTCTGATCTGCCGGCAGGCAACCGGATTTGCCGGCGGGCTCATGAAGTCTGATGGCCTCGAATTCTGGCAACGCCGATTGGCCCTGACCAAAGCGTTGAAGAACGATGACAATTATTGGGATGCTGCGACAGGAATCAGCGGCCATTCGACGGGCGGCAGTCGCCAAATTTTGGAACGTGTTTTCAGCTGTTGCGTGTATTGACTGTGCAATGGCTGGATCATTGAATTTGGAGGGTACTATGAGTTATGTGTCAAAATTTTGGATCGCTGGATTGATCGCGGCGCTGGCTTTTGGCGCGGCCGCGCCTGCGGCTCCTGCCCAGACCAGGGAAGTCCAGCGTATCGTCCAGGTGAGTGCCAGCGGATCCTACCTTGGGATTCAAATGGAGGATGTGACCGCGGCCAATATGTCCCGCTATAAGCTTGCGGCCGAACGGGGAATCATCGTCCGCGAGGTCATGAAGGGAAGCCCGGCGGAGGCGGCTACTCTCAAGGAATACGATGTTGTGCTTGAATTCGGGGGTCAGCAGGTCTGGTCGACCGCCCAGTTTTCGCGCCTTGTGCAGGAGACTCCAGTGGGACGCAAGGTGGAGCTTGCGGTCAGCCGCGACGACAATCGCCTGAATCTCACTGCCCAAATCGGGGACCGCAGGGGAATGCGTGCGGATGGCGGCAGCGAAATGCCGCCCAGGGACTTTCCCGAATTTGGGGAACGCATGTTTCAATTCAGAGTCCCCGACTCCGAGGACGAACGGCCTGGTGAAACCTCAGGCCGGCGAGCACGCCTTGGGGTAACCCTGCAACCCCTGACCGACCAGATGGGCGAGTTCCTGGGCGTGCCCGGCAAAAAAGGCGTTCTGGTAGCATCCGTCCTCAGCGGGTCTGCGAGTGCCGGCAAGCTGAAATCCGGAGATGTCATTATCAGCGCAGATGGCAAGAGCATCGAAAGCCCGGATGATCTGACCCGCATCATCAGGAATAGGGCCGAAGGGGCCCTGACCCTTACGGTGATACGGGACAAAAAAGAAATCACCGTCACGGTCACCCTTCAGGCTGAGGAGGGCGAGGGCAGAGGCTACAAACTCTAATAATCCGTTGGGAACTCCCGGCTCTCCCGGGGAGGCAGTACGAGTTTGACAAATCCTGGATTTTTTTATTCCCGGGTCCGGCAAAAACAAGTGGATAAACACTGGAATATCGAATGAAGAATTTCGAATATCGAACCGCAGAAGCTATCGCCACACTTCGGGATTCATCATTCGTTATTCGACATTCTGCGGTTTCAAAACATCTACAACGCATGGAACCTATTTCATCTTTTGTCGGATGCAATCAGGCCCCTTTGAGGGGCCAGCCACCGTAAAGCCTCCGGCTTTGCGGGGATGATACTTAATGAGCCGGACCCGGAAACATAATCGGGTAAGCCAACGGCAGCCGCATTCTTCACGAAAGCAGAATAATCGTGAAAAATTGCGGCTGCCCTTTTTTTATTCTTGACTTTCACCTTTTTATCACTGATTATTGAGTGTATAAAAGGTGAAACCATGAAGCTAACCAAACGGCAGAAGGAAATTCTGGATTTTATCTCCGGATTCATTGAGCGTAACGGATATTCTCCGAGCATGGAGGAGATTGCTGAAAATTTTCACTTTGCCTCTCTGAATGCGGTGTTCAAACACCTTGAGGCTCTGGAGAGCCGCGGGCATCTGCATCGGGATTCCAACCGGGCACGCTCAATCCAGCTTTCTTCGAATAGCGCCGCCGGGGTTCAGAGCGTTCCGTTGTTCGGATATGTGGCGGCCGGACGTCCCATTGAGGCCATTTCAAATCCTGAAACCCTGCAGATACCCGAAAGCTTCCTGCCGCGCCGGGGCCACTCCTACGTGCTCCGTGTGCAGGGAGAATCCATGATCGACGAGCATATTCAGGACGGCGACTATGTTGTGGTCGAGTCCCGCGAGTCGGCAGATCCCGGTGACATGGTGGTTGCTCTGATCGATGGTGAAAACGTCACGCTCAAGAAATTCTACCCTGAGGGAAACCAGGTCAGGCTTCAGCCTGCGAATGAAACTCTTGCTCCCATTGTGCTGGATACAGCGCGCGTAAAAATCCAGGGAGTGGTTGTGAGCGTTCTGCGAAAATATCAATAGAGGGTGCCATGAATAAAATCTACTATGTCGTCATAAAGGGAAAAACCCTGGAAAGCCGGAATCTCAAGGAATTGCTGGCGCGTGCCGTATCTGCGAAGCGGGATTCAGACCGCCGTTTTCAGTTCCAGACGCGGCTTTATAAAGAGGGAGCTATTGTCAATACATCCCGCGCATTCGCAACCTCCGGCCAGGAGATCAGGGTTTAGCTCCGGCTGTCTGATCGCTTGTTGCCGGGATGCAACAGGACTTGTCCGGCAGGATGCATCAGTCAGGTACCTCCGGCAAAGCCGGAGGCTTGAAAGATTGGAACCGCTCAAAGCGGTTGGAGGAGTTACGCCGGTCTTGAACGCTGACCCTCGCCGAACAAATCGGCGTTTGTCAGCGCTTTTATCAGCGTTTCAAAATACGGAGCTGTCAAACTCTTTGAGTCTCCCGGCAGAGCCGGGGATTTACCAATGTAATTATTGTGACCTGGGTCACACATTTCACCCGTGTGTCCGTTACAAAAAGCTCGCTGCACATTGTTTATGCAAAGTGGTAACAAGCATATTTGAATCAACTAATTATACCTGTTGATAACTCCGGGTTTCCGCATTTTTCCACATAATCTGTGAAAATCTCGTGCCGCCTTGTGCCTATAAAGAATAGGGCGGGTCTGCAATAGCTTGAATCGGGTTTTGCCAATTTATATAATGACTCGTTTTTATTCGAAGGGGCATAGAACGGGCTCACCCTGAAGCTGAATAAACGATTATTTTCAGCCCGGTTGGATGCTAGGACAGGAAAAATGGCCAAGCTCTTCAAAAAGGACGAAAAGTTCTTTAAAATTTTCGGGAAAATGACCGTTTATATTCTCGAAGCTGCCGAGATTTTGGGCAAAATGCTTAGAAATCCGGCTGACGACCTGGCTCCCCTTGCCGCCAGGATCAAAGACCTCGAGCACAAGGGCGACGAACTGACTCACAATGTCATCGACGAGCTGAACAAAACCTTTATCACCCCCATCGACCGCGAAGACATTCACGATCTGTGCGCTGCCCTGGATGACGTTTTGGACCTGATTGACAGTACGGCGATCCGCATAGTCCTGTTCCGCATCACTGAGCCTATCCGGGCTGTGCCGGAGATGGCCGCCGTCCTTCTGAGCCAGGCTATGGAGATTGGCGCGGCAGTATCCAATCTCCAGGATAATGATCATGTCGTCGAGCGTTGCATCGAAATCAACAGGCTTGAAAATGACGCGGACCGTCTCTTTCAGTCGGCGATTGCGGCTCTCTTCGAGGAGGTCAAAGATCCTATAGACGTTATCAAGCGCAAGGAGATCATCGAAACTCTGGAAGCCGCGACCGATAAAGCTGAGGACGTGGCGAACGTCCTGGAATCGATCGTTGTCAAAAACACGTGATCCCGTCAGTCTGACGCTGCGTTCGCATGCTTCCGGCAGAGCAACTCGGCCAGGTTCCCTCCAATCCCGATCAGCACATCGGAATTTTCTACTTCGGCAAGCCATCGCGGATCCAGGGCTTCCGCCCCGGCCAGGGCTCCGATGAAGCTTCCGGTTAGAGCGCCGATGGCATCCGCGGCCTCACCGGCATTCACCGCGGTGAGCACTGCGCTGGAAAACTTCGTGGGATTTTTTAAAAAGCAATATATGGCGGCGGGCACCGCCTCCATGGCATCCGAACTGGTCCCGATTTCGAACAAAGCCTCCTCGGGGGGCAGATGGACCATCTGCGTCGTCCAGCGCAGCAGGGCAGCCAGGTCCTTGTCCATGGAAGCGATGTGATCGGCTGTCTCCAGGACTTGATCTCCCGGCCAGGAGTTTTCGCCGGATTGAAGCAGCCTGGCTGTCAGGTAGGCGACGCATACCGCCGCCGCGCGCGCCCGCGGCTCATTGTGAGTAATGATGCAGTTGTCCAGCGCCGCTCGCGTGAGCTCCTCGGTCTGGCTGTGATAAAACAGGCCGATGGGCGGCATGCGGACAGCAGCGCCGCAGCAACTGCTGAATACGCCGCTTTTGTTCCACGGCCGTCCGGCTGACAAGTGCTTGCAGGCCTGCAGATTCGCGGCTGAGGGCGTCCGGTGGGGAACCGTATTCCGGTACCATGCAAGCAGGGCGTCCGCATGCCGCGCCGGATCCATCCGGCCGTCCTCGATCAGGCACTCCGCCGTCGCAAGCATCGTTTGAGTGTTATCCGTATAGGAGCCTTGAGGGAGGAAATCACTCGCATGGCCGGGATGAGCTTTCATGAATCCCGAAATCGGTTTGCCGTAGTACTGCCGTATCTGCTCCCGGCTTAAAAACTCCGCGGGCATGCCCAGAGAGTCGCCGATCGCAAATCCCGCGATTGTGCCTATACAGCGGCTTCGAAGCTTTTTGGGGTTCATAGACTTGCTCCGTTTGGAAAATTATAGCACGCGGCAATTAGCGATTGACGATTTGCGACGGACGGCTGAGTATTGACGGATCGTGATCGGGTCCGTTCCCGCCGGTCCGCGGCTTTTGTGGAGGTCGTGATGCAACTAACTTTTGTCGACTGGCTGGCCGTCGCTGCGTACTTCCTTTTCAACATACTCATCGGGCTTTATTACAGGAAACGGGCCACGGCCTCCACCGAAGCCTATTTCGTCGGCGGGCGCAAAGTGACCTGGTGGCTGGCCGGCACTTCCATGGTCGCAACGACATTTGCCGCCGATACGCCGCTCGCCGTCACGGGACTGGTGGCCAGCTACGGCATCGCGGGCAACTGGCTCTGGTGGAACATGCTTATGAGCGGCATGCTGACGGTGTTTTTCTACGCCCGCCTGTGGCGCCGCGCGGGCGTTTTGACGGATGTGGAGTTCGCCGAAATACGTTACGGCGGCAAGCCGGCCGCGTTTCTGCGCGGTTTCCGCGCACTTTACCTCGGGTTGCCCATCAACTGCATCATCATGGGATGGGTGAACCTGGCCATGGTGAAAATTCTCATGCTGATTTTTGGAATCACCAAAATCCAGGCGCTGCTTATTGTTTTCGCCATCATGCTGCTGACGGCCCTGGTTTCGACGCTGTCGGGCCTCTGGGGTGTGCTGGTAACCGATCTTTTCCAGTTTGTGCTCAAAATGGGCATGATGATTGTGCTGGCCTGCTTCGCGGTGCAGGCGGTCGGCGGCATGGGGGAGCTGAAGCGCAGGCTCCTCGATCTGGACTCCGCCAAGGCTGCTGCCAGCGGCGGCCACGGCTCCATCCTCTCGTTTGTCCCCGATATTGGTTCGGTTTGGATGCCCATGATCACGTTTTTTGTCTACCTCGCGGTCAACTGGTGGGCAACGTGGTATCCCGGCGCAGAGCCCGGCGGGGGCGGATATATCGCGCAACGCATCCTGTGTGCCAAAGATGAGAAGCACTCGCTGCTGGCGACACTCTGGTTCAATATCGCGCACTACGCGGTTCGACCGTGGCCGTGGATCCTTACGGCGCTTTGCTCTCTGGTCCTGTATCCCTCGCTGGCCGACAAGGAAGCGGGCTTTATCAAAGTGATCATCGATCCCCAGGTGTTTCCTTCCGCGCTGCGCGGGCTAATGATCGCGGCTTTTGCGGCCGCGTACATGTCCACGATAGGCACCCAGCTGAACTGGGGCGCTTCTTACCTGGTCAACGACTTTTACCGGCGTTTCCTGGTCCGCGGACGCAGGGAGAAGCACTACGTGGTGGTCTCGCAACTGGCTACGGTCCTGATTATGCTGACGTCCTGCGGAGTCACCTATTATCAGGAGTCGATTGCGGATGCCTGGAAGCTTCTGCTTGCCATTGGCGCGGGGACGGGCAGTGTCCTGATCCTTCGCTGGTTCTGGTGGCGCATCAATGCCTGGAGCGAAGTGTTCGCCATGCTGGCCTCGCTGCTGGTTTCCATGATTCTGCAGGTTTATTTTAATATGAGCAGCGACGATCCTTTGCAATTTGCGTGGATTGTCCTGATCACCGTTTTTTGCTCCACAGTGGCCTGGCTGGCAGCCACTTTTTTAACCTCTCCCGAAAGGGAGGATGTGCTGCTGTCCTTCTACCGCCGCGTGCGCCCCGGCGCCTCTCTCTGGGGGCCGATTGCGCGCAGGGCGACGGACATATCCCCGCCCCGCGACACGGGCGGCAATCTTCTGGACTGGTTTTGCGGATGCGTGCTTGTGTACATGACGCTCTTCGGAGTGGGCAAACTGATTTTCGGACAAATGATGGCCGGTTTCGGATTTCTTATCCTCGGGCTTCTTGCCGGCTGGATAATCTACTGGGATCTCAACAGGCGCGGATGGAAATCGGTGCTGGAGTGATTTCCGCCGCCAATGGCTCCCCGGCCGCGTCCATAGCCGGAGAATGCGAATCTCAAAGCGGCTTCTCGCCGGGCTCCTATCATTCCCTGGAATTGCTGTATAATCTCCGCCAGTTCCAGGAACTGAACGCATATGAATAGATTTCCGGTTCAATCGCATAATAATTGCAGGGCCGGCTGGATCCTTCTGGCAGCGGTCCTGGCGTTTCAGAATGCTGCGCCATTGTCGGGTGTGGACGCGGCTCCTCCGGTCCTCAATGGGATCGATGTTCTGCGGGCTCAGGATTTCGAGCCTCTTGCCGGCAAGCGTATCGGCCTTGTTACAAACCATACCGGAGTATCCGCCGACGGCACAACGACCGTCGATCTCCTGTCCCGCTCAAAAAAATGCAGGCTTGCAGCTCTCTTCAGCCCCGAGCACGGGATCCGCGGGAATATGGACGGCAAAGTCGGCGCCTCGGTGGACGAGGTCACCGGACTTCCCGTTTACAGCCTGTACGGCGACACCAGACGGCCGACGGCCGGGATGCTTCGTGATATCGATGCTTTGGTTTTCGATATCCAGGATATCGGCGCGCGCTTTTACACCTATACCACCACGATGGCCTACTGCATGGAAGAAGCGGCAAAAGCCGGCATTCCGTTTTATGTTCTGGATCGCCCGAATCCGCTCGGCGGACAACGGGTCGAAGGGCCGATGCTGGACGCCGATAAGGCATCCTTTGTCGGATACATGCCTCTGCCCGTGCGCCACGGAATGACCATCGGAGAGCTTGCGCGCTATTTCAACACGGAAAACAAAATCGGCGCCAGGCTGCAGGTCATCGCCATGAAAGGCTGGCGCCGCTCCTACTGCTTTTGGGATACGGGCCAGCTCTGGATTGATCCTTCCCCGAACATGCGCAGCATGACGGCGGCGGTCCTTTATCCCGGCGTTTGTCTGCTCGAGGGCTCGAATCTATCAGTGGGGCGCGGCACGGACCGGCCTTTCGAAATCGTGGGAGCGCCATGGATCGATCCGCAAAGGTTCGCGGCGGAGCTTCAAGCGGAAAAGATTGACGGAGTCCGGTTTATACCGCTAAATTTTACCCCAGGTTCCAGCAAACACCGGGGATTGAAATGCGGCGGCGTGAGCCTGCTGATCAGCGACATCGAAAAGCTGGACTCTGTGGAGCTGGGTCTCACGCTAATCGCGGTTTTGCGCAGGATGTACGCGGACCAATTCGAGATAGACAGTATCGACGGCCTGCTGGGCAACGCACAGGCGCTGACGATGCTGAAGGCGGGGCAATCGGCGGCCGAAGTGCTCCGGCACGACCGACCGAATACGGGAAAGTTTTTGGAGAAGCGCCGGAAAGCGCTGATTTATGACTAAGCGACAGATGCAAGAAAGGAAAGCCATGATGACTCCGGCCGTTCGACGGAAAAAGCGGAAGGATGAAATTAAGATTACCATCGGTCCATTCCGCAATTTATCGGACTACAAAGTCTGCGAAGACATTCAGCGGGAAGTGTGGCACTACCAGGATATCGACATCGTCCCCGTTCCCCTGCTGCTGGCCATAGACCGCACCGGCGGCATAGTCCTGGGTGCCTACAACAGCCTCGGGGAGCTGATCGGATTTGTCCTGAGCATCCTTGGATCCTCCGACAAAAAGCCCATCCAGCATTCTTTCATGCTGGCCGTGCGTGTTGCCTACAGGAATTTTGATGTCGGATTCAAGCTCAAAATGGCCCAGCGGAAGGAGCTTCTGAAGCGCAAAATAGCTCGGGTGACGTCGTCTTTTGACCCGATGCAGCCCCTGAATGCCTATTTCACACTGGGGAAGCTGGGCGCCAGGGCAAATGCCTACGAAGAAAACTTCTGCGGCGAAACCACGAGCACCCTGGACCGCGGTCTGCCCACGGACCGCATTCTGACGCACTGGGACCTGGAAGCCGGCCCGGTCGTCAGCAGGCTGGAAGCGGGTCCGCCGCGGCATGATTTCCGCAAAGAGCTGAAGCAGCGCCAGGTCATCAATCACATGGTAGAGGCAGCGCCGGGAATCATGAGCTCGTCACCGGTGAAACTCAGCTGTACCGCGGACCAGTTCCTGTTCGAGATTCCGTACAACCTCCCGGAGATCAGGACCCGGGACCTCGGGATTGCTCTCGAGTGGCAGGGGAAGATGCGCCAGGTATTCCGGCACTATTTCAAAAAGAATTATGCGGCCGCCGATTTCTGGATCGCAGAGCAGGATGGCCATATGCGCTCATTTTATCTTCTGGAGAAAAATAAGCCATAAGCGCCAGTCCCGCGGCGCAGCCGGCATGCCGCCCCTGCAGATACTTCATCCCGAGCACAAATCCGCAGCTTTATCCGAGAATGCATGAGATGGCAGCCTCAGAGTCGGAAAACGAGGACGATCGCTGAGAAGGGCCCTGACGAACGCGGATGCATATTTGCTAATGTCTGCGTCGGCGCGCAAAATCCCGCGGGCAAGATCGATGATCTTGCCCACGGCTCCGGACGGTTTGTAACCAGGCTGACGCCCTGGCGGAGATTAGGGATTTTCAGGCGACCACAGGGGAATTCCCATCAGCAGTTTTACCGGAACAATCTGGCCGTTGAGGCGGGCCGGGCGGAAGGTCCATTTGCTTAGCACGCTTGTGACCGGCTCGTTGAAAAGCGGGTCCGGGCTCTGCTTTACCGCTATCTGCTCCATTTTTCCCTGGGTGTTGACGACGCCGTAAACGATAACCATTTTGCCCGAATACTTTCGTATCAGATCGACGGGCAGCGCAGGCTGATCTTTAAAGGTAGGGAACGGCAGCACAAGCCCTTGCTGGCTCCGGCCTGGGACCTTGGCCGGGTTCACCTGATAGGCTGATCCCGAAAGCACGGCGAACTCGAGAATCCATTTGGGGGTCATTTCGAGTTCGGTCCGCCGCATATCGAGATAAACGGTATAGACCTGGTCGTGTGAGAAAACATCGAAGTAAGGCAGGCCGCCTCCGCTGGTTTCCGTCGAAACAATCGTCAGTCCATAGGATGTTTGCAGAGGCCTTCGAGCCCGCTTTACGACCGATGGCTTTACAGGAGTTCCCGGGTCAGGCATTCCGCCCACGATCGTGATTCCCGAGAAAGGCCCCTTGCCGGGTCCGGAACCCGCACCGGAGCCTGGCCCGGAACCCGTTCCAGATCCCGTTCCCGGCTGGGATCCCGGCTTCGATTCCTTGACAGGACCGGGATTGCCCTGCGCAGCTGTTTCCGTCTTGGCTCCTTCGCTGCCGAGTATTGTCTTTTGACTGTCCTTTTCCTCAATCGGGTTCGTAGATCCGGTCCTGGATCCCGGTTCCGTTTCCGAAGTGGCGAGATTCGGTTCCGGAGAAATGGCAAAGCGCCCTCGGGCCTCGCCGTAAGGGACTTTGGCCGGCTGGTCCGCCGGCATAGGGGATAGCGCGAGCAGACTGTGCTCTTCTGCAGCTTTGGCGGCAGCCGGAGGTGGGGGCTCTTTTGCCTCGTCTTCTTGGGAGGCCGCTTCGGTTTTGGCACTCTCGATCGCTGCAGGGGCATTTTCCGCAACCTTTGCCTCCTGCTTGGGTGGAGGTTCAGGTTCCGGGGGAGGCGGCTGCAACTCGGGCAGTACCAGCTTTGGCTGCTCGATCTTCACCTTGTCCACGTTCAAAAGCGGCAGGGTCGGCACGTAAGCTTTCACATCCGGCTGTTCACTGGGCGGCTCCGGCAGCTTCGGTTCGACGGGCTTTACCGGCTCCGGCGGCCTTATGGCCGGTTCCGGGAATTTGAGATGCTTGTCGGCACGGTTGTCTGCCATCTGAACAATATTAGGGAGCGGCAGCAATGGTTGAAGGGAGGGCGGCTTTTCGAGTTCCGGCTGAAGAATAGTCTGTATGGGATTGGTCGGATTTGGAACATCAGAGACTATCGGCTGCGGTCCGGGGTAGGAAAGGCCCTTTCTTCTCGGGGTGCGTATGGCGGACGACCTTTTCTCCGGTTCCGGAGGCTTCGCGAACGGAAAGAACATGCCCGAATTCCCGCCGCCGACCAGCGGAAGATAAATAACGACCTTCGGCATCTTGCGCTCAATTTTTGTGAGGTATTCGGGAATGCGGGGTTCCCCAATCGGGTAGCCCAATATGGAGGTCAGGATAACCGTGAGAAGAACAACGATTTGAAGCAGTATCGCAAAAGGGAGCTGCCGGCCCGGAAAGTAAGGGCGGCTTAGATTTGCCGAGGCGAGTAACTGTTGCGCCGGTTCAACCGGGGGCGGCTGGGCGACGGGAGTCTGAAGCACCAAACGGATAATGGCCATCGTTTCGTCAGTCAGAGAACGGGTGATACTTTAAGTCGGTTTTCGCAATAACGCAAGACTCGCCGGAATTTTATACCGCCGGACACAGTGCCACCCCCCTATCTTATCGGCGAAGCGAAACAGAATCCTCAATTTTCGAACAAATCCAAATAATGATGGGACTTGCACCGAGCCGCAAAATGGCGGGCCGCAAATTGCCGTTGTCTTCAAATGCGCACGTCGTTCCTGGTTCTGTGTTTGGTTTGTCGGCAACGCTCCGGTTTTACCGGAGGACTCACGAGCGACTTGCTTTTCCAGGGTTTGGCAGCCTTCTGTATCCTGCCATCAATCCGCTTATCCTCGGTCGCGGCTGGGCCTGCTTGCTCCAACAGGATCTGCTCTGCGAGACATGAATGCAAGCGGTCCAGCCGGGAAAAAGCGGCCAGGATCTCCTGGGCCCCGATCTTCCGCCCAGGCTCGTCCAGGAACGCTTATCGAGAGTAGCCCAAGAGCTGCCCCTGCCCAGCCGGCGGCAGCACGCTTGCGCATTGCGGGCAGGTCCGGTATAACTTGTTTCGCGGCAGGCGTAAAAAGGCCTGAAGATCGACGCCGGCTGACACCGGATTTTTTGACTTTACGATGAGATAGGGCATTTATGCGCTGTGTGTTTATTCCGGGACGGACAACCGATCAGGGCAGATACGTCAATATCGGCAAAGACAGTGAAGAGTACCGGACCATGGTGAGCACGTTGCAGATGAACGTACAGGATCTCGCAGCCCTGGGCGTTTCCCCCGGAATGCATGTCCGCGTCTGCAGTGAGTGGGGAGAGGCAACGTTCCAGTGCGCTGAAGGCGATCTGCCTCCTGGGATTGTTTTCGTTCCTTACGGACCGCCGACATCCATGCTAATGGGAGGTCAAACCGACGGCACCGGCATGCCCACCCAAAAAGGATGGGAAGTTGAAATCGAAGCGGCAAAAAATCCTTCTGCAGGTTCCTGAATCAGGGAGTTTTCCATGAGAATAACGCAAGCTTCGGACCGGGATCGCCTGCAGCCCGAGAATCTGCAGACAAAGCCCGAATCGATCGCTGAGCAGGATGAAATCAGGGCGTGGGAGCCCGCAGGCGGCGATCTGTGGCTTCCTCGCCGCATACGCGGCAGCTGGCGCGGAGGAGTGCTGGGATGAGCATTCAAAACGCCGCCCCGTGAGGGCGCCGAATGATCCCCCCAATCGACCGAAGGAGAGTTTAGCGATGGCAGTGGTCGCTCCTGCAGTTTGCACATTTTGCGGATGCACCTGCGACGATATCGAGGTGCATACCGAAGGGGACCGTATCGTCAAGGCCAAAAACGCTTGCAAACTGGGAGAATCCTGGTTCACCAACCACAATGCCGAGCCCTGTTACCCGGCAGCACTGATCGAGGGACGGCCGGCCACGCTGGAAACAGCCGTTGAAGCGGCGGCGGATTTGCTTGTGCGCGCAGACTACCCGCTCATCTATGGTCTCAGCAACCTGACCTGTGAGGCTCAGCGCACGGCGGTAGGCTTGGCGGAATTGCTGGGTGGGGTGATCGACAGCCACTCTTCACTTTGACATGGTCCTACGGAGATAGCCACCCAGTTGGGCGGCAAACCCGCTGCGACGCTCGGCGAAATCAAAAACAGAGCGGATCTGGTTATCTTCTGGGGCGCGAACCCGGCAGAATGTCATCCACGGCACTTCACCCGTTACTCGCTGACTCCCAAAGGGCTTTTCGTGCCCAACGGCCGAAAAGGGAGGACCATGGTCCTGGTGGATATACGGCGCACCCCCTCGGCCCGCGCGGCCGATATCTTCCTCCAGATCCGCCCCGGTAAGGATTTCGAGGTGATCACGGCATTGAGGGCCCTGGTCAAAGGCCGGCCAATCAATTCCCGAAGCCTGGAAGAAACTGGTTTGGCCCTGGAGCAGCTCCAGGACCTGGTGGAACGCATGAAGCGCGCCCGTTTTGGAGCCATCTTCTTCGGCATGGGACTGACGATGACGCGGGGCAAGCACATGAACTCATCGGCAATCCTGACGCTGGGAGTGGAGCTGAACCAGTTCGCCCACTTCGTGGCCATGCCCCTGCGCGGCCACGGCAACGTGACCGGCGCAGATGCCGTGACGACGTGGATCACCTCCTATCCGTTCGGAGTGGACTTCAGCCGCGGATACCCTCGCTACAATCCCGGCGAATACACGGCAGTAGATCTGCTGACCCGCGGCGACGTTGATGCGGTGCTGGTGCTTGGAGCCGATCCCGGGGCAACGATGCCGCAGCCCGCCATTGATCATCTTGGACGCGTGCCCACGATTGTGCTGGACCCGAAAGTCTCCCACACGAGCCGCCTTGCTCGCATCCACATCACAACCGCGCCGACCGGAATCAGCGCGCCCGGAACCATCTACCGGATGGATGAGATTCCGCTGCATCTCCGCCCCGCGCTTAAATCACCCTATCCGACCGACGAACAGGTGATCGGGCGCATCCGCGAGTCGGTTGAAGCAAGGGTTTTTGATATACGCAACTGGACCGGAATTGAGGCCAGCCGTCAGTGAGGTTTTAGGCGAATGGGCCCAGAGACACTGATCATCGATCCGACTGCCGGCTTCCGGGACGTCCTGCCGAATGGCGAGATGGCGGATTTCGTTCAATTACGGCTTAAAGAGCGCCCTGGCCTGCCCCTGGAAGCTGAGGTCCTTTCACCCGATGTGGTTGCGGAACTGTCGCTGGATGAAATCCGCGCGCTTCCTGTCCTCCTTGGCAAACAGAAATGCCGATTGGGCGATTTCTTCGAAATATATGGTGAAAAAAGCAGACGCCTGGTATTGCACGGCAACCTCTCGCGGGTGAAGAGGATAGGCCAGGGTATGACATCCGGCGAAATCGTGATTCGGGGTAATTCGGGAATGCACCTGGGCGCTGAAATGAAGGGCGGGTCCATCAGGGTTTACGGCGATACTGCAGATTGGCTGGGCGCGGAAATGACGGGCGGGCTGATCCGGATTCACGGAAGCGCGGGAGGTCAGGTCGGAGCCGCCTATCGTGGCAGCCGGAAGGGAATGCGCGGCGGCACGATCCTGATCGACGGTGCGGCCGGAATCGAAGCCGGCATGCGTATGCGAAAAGGGCTGATCTCTATCCAGGGCAATGTCGGCGATTTCGCCGGACTCCAGATGCGCGGCGGCACCCTCTTCCTGGGCGGCAAAGCCGGCATCCGCACCGGCGCCTGGATGTCCAGGGGAACCATCGTGGCCATGGAGCAGCCCAGCCTTCTTCCTACATTTCTTTATAGCTGCACCTGCAAGCCGGTGTTCCTGCGGCTCCTGTGGAAGCAGTTCCAGGATCTGGAGGTGCCGGTCCCCGAACTGGCGTGGGATGGCCTGGTCCGGCGTTATACGGGGGACACATCGGAGCTGGGCAAGGGAGAAATCCTGGTTTGTGATCCCGTCAGGGATTAAACTTGGCTTGTATTTCTCAGAGCCTTTTGGGGCTAGACAGCTCCGGTATGAATCCATGACCGAAAAAACTTCCGCTGATTGTTCGGTTTCTTTTCACAGGACCCTTTTCGCAATCAATCCGGATCTGGCAATAAACGAAATTCTTGCCACCATACTTATCCCGGCGGGATGGAGAATACAAAACGCGCCCGATAATATGGCAGCATTGGAATTGACTGGCAGCAGGCCATTCGACCTGATTGTCACCGGCGAAAAGACCTCAGGCCGGGAAGACTTGGAGTTGCCCCTCAAAATCCGGCGTGCGCGCCCGCATACCCGGATGATCATTCTGACCGATACTGGAAAGCCCGAGGATGTAATTGCCTGCATGCGGGAGCGGGCGTTCAGCTATTTCTCCAAGCCCATCTCACTTGATTCACTGGCTGAGGTAGTGCGAATGGCTGTCGAGGGTCCCTGATGGGATGACGGCATTGAGATAGTATCTGCGGCTCCGTTCTGGATACGTCTCATTGCCCGTTGCGATGTCAAAACCGCCGACCGGCACTGCAGAGACCATTTGAGCTCTTTGCCGGAAGGAGCATTTTTTGATTCGTGAATAGCAGATAACAATGGAAATGCCACCTGCCGCTCCGAGATCAAGCCCGCATGAGTCGATGGATCAGCCTCCAGGAAATCCTGCGGATTGGATTGCATTCCGTCGCAGCCTTCCTGTGCAGCAGCATGTTTTCAAGTCTGCTTTCGGCCGGTGGCTGGAACGGGGTGCCCCTCTCGACGAATCCCATGGGACGCAAAGCCCGGCAACTCAGCCCTGGTGGCGGGTCATATGGCTGACGGGTCTGGATTATTTTTCCACGCTGGGGTACCAGCCAGGGATCGCTCTTCTTGCAGCCGGCGCTATAGCGCCGCTGGCCACTGGAGTTCTAATTCTGGTAACACTGGCCGGGGCGCTGCCCATATATGCCCAGGTTGCTCGCCGTTCCTTCGCCGGCCAGGGCTCCATCGCAATGCTGGAGCACCTGCTTCCTGGCTGGTTCGGCAAAATCCTGGTTCTGATTTTGCTGGGTTTTGCCGCTACTGATTTTGTCGTCACCATGACTCTGTCGGCAGCCGATGCGGCAAAGCACGCCATCGAAAATCCTTTCCTGAAACCCTGGCTCGGTGACGCCCAACTCCTGATTACGATGCTCATGCTGGCTTTGCTGGCCGCCGTCTTCCTGGTCGGATTCAAGGAAGCCATCGGCATCGCAATGGCCATCTGCATTCCGTTCCTGCTCCTCAACGCTGTTGTTCTCGTCCGGGCTCTGTCGGAGGTGTTCCATTATCCGAAAGCTATTACCGATTGGCAGGCCGCCCTCTTCCGGCACGGTGACTGGACGATGATGCTGGTTGCCGCCGGACTGATCTTCCCAAAGCTGGCTCTGGGTCTTAGCGGTTTTGAGACCGGAGTTGCAGTGATGCCGTTGGTGGACGGCGGGCGCTGGGATGAGCGCCGTAGGCGCCGCGGCGCTCCCGCTCCTCTCGGCCGGATCCGCAATACGCGCAAGCTGCTCGTCACGGCCGCGCTGATTATGAGTGTCTTTCTGATGATGTCGAGTTTCGCCACTACCCTGCTGATACCCGAATCCGATTATGGGATTGGCGGACCGGCCAGCGGCCGCGCTATTGCTTACTTGGCTCATAAGTATCTTGGGCACGGATTCGGGACGATCTATGACTTCTCTACCATCCTGATTCTCTGGATGGCGGGGGCTTCAGCCTTGGCCGGGCTGCTCCACCTGGTGCCGCGCTATCTTCCGCGCTACGGCATGGCGCCGGTTTGGGCTTCAATGTCGAGGCCGCTTGTATTGGTGCTGCTGATTGTTTCGCTCATTGTAACCTGGGTGTTCGACGCAAGTGTTGAAGCACAGAGCGGTGCATACGCCACGGGCGTGCTGGTGCTGATGCTGTCGGCTGCATTCGCCGCCTCACTGGCTCTCTGGAAAGAGAGCCACCGGCTGGCTGCTCTGTACTGTGGCGTGATCACTTTGGTATTCGCCTACACGTTAGTGGACAACTGCATCGGCCGGCCGGACGGCATCATCATCGGCAGCGTTTTCATAGGCCTGGTACTGGTAGTGAGCGCGATCAGCCGCTGGAATAGAGCCACGGAAATGCGGGTATATAAAGCCTACCTGGTCGACAAGGAGTCGTATGACCTTGGCCCGGAACTGGTCGGCAAGAAGATCAACATGGTGCCGATTAAGACCAATACGCCGGAAGCACGGGCGGCGAAGGCCAGCGAGATTCGCAGCCACTACCGTATGGACGGCCCGCTTTGTTTCATCCACGTCCACCTGATAGACAACCGCAGCGACTTCATCGAAACGCTGGAGGCGCAGATCCGCAAGGAGGGCGAAGACTATGTCATGAATGTGTGGGGGGCTACGGCCATCGCCAACACGATTGCCTATCTCAGCGAGTTGGCCGATCCTGTACGCATCTTTCTCGGCCTTACGCGCCAGAATCTTATGCAGCAAGCATTGCGATTCCTCGTGTTCGGCGAAGGCGAGACGGGACTGATGGTCTATAAGATCCTGCTTCGCTACTGGGAGACCACCCGTGAGGAGGATGTCCGACCATACATCTTCCTGATGTCCGATTGATATCACCGGCGGATCGGATGGCGATAGACTTGCGGAGTGGCAAAATAGGCTATCTCCGCTGCTGATCCGGGACTGATTAGCCCAAATCCATCGATAATCCCCCAGCTATGCTTGGGGGACTCACAGAGTTTGACGGCTCCAGGATCAGGTCATGCCGACGGACGCTGACAAAACCGCTGGTGAACGCTGATTCTTACGGTGAAGGTCAGCATATGTCAACAGCTCAAGCGAGTAAAGCTCATCCAACCGCCTTGAGCGGTCTGCCATCAAACCTCTGGCTTTGTCGGCGGTCGTTGACTGGATGCAAACCGCACAACAATCCCGATACGTTCTTTCAAGCTACTCGGTGTAATTTTGTTTTGGATTGGGGGCCATCAGCGATAAAACTTAGTCTGCATTTCTCTGAGCCTTTAATCTCAAGACGGAGCAGACGGGCAGTCAAACTGCAACCTGAACTGAAATACCAGGATTCACCGCTTCTGAATGAATCCTGTAAGACATGCGGATTAGCGAACATGCGCGGGGATATTGTTCGACCTGGATGGCGTGTTGTATAACTCGGAGGCGCCGATTGAAGGGGCTTCCTTTACAGTCGATTGGGTCCGCCGCAATGGCATCCCCCATTTATTCGTTACCAATACGACCTCGCGCGGGCGCGCTGAACTTGAAAAGAAGCTTGCAAGGTTCGGCATGCAAGCCGACCGTGATCAAATCCTCACGCCCTGTGTTGCAGCCGCAGAATACCTCCGGGCCCGGCCGCATGGCCCGGCCGCGCTTTTCGTCAATCCCAGGGCGCTCGGCGAATTCGAGGGTATCGAGTGTTTGCCTCAGGACGCGGAATCCGGTTCGCACTACGTCGTTATCGGGGATCTGGGCGACGGTTGGAGCTATGGAACTCTGAACCGGGCTTTCCGACTGCTTCTTTCCAATCCGGATTCCGTCCTGATCGCCCTCGGCATGACGCGCTACTGGCGCGCACAGGACGGGCTCAGGCTGGACACTGCTCCATTCGTTGTTGCGCTCGAGCATGCCGCCGAACGGAAAGCCCTGGTGTTCGGGAAGCCGGCTGAGGCATTTTATCGTGCTGCCGCCCAAAGATTGGATTTGCCGGCAAGTGAAATTGCCATGGTGGGAGACGGGATTGAAACCGATATCGATGGCGCGCAACAGGCCGGCATGAAGGGCGTTCTGCTTAAAACGGGCAAATTCCGGCCTTCGGATTTGAATGGCGCTGTCACACCCGATGCCGTGTTGAACTCCATCCGCGAACTGCCGGCCTGGTGGATACAGCAGATCGCGGCTGCCGATAGGAATGTGAATCCTCCGGTCATTCCGCTCTCTTGAGTGCCGCCCATCGGCTCGGTACTGATTCAACCCTCACATTTTTTCAGGATGACGGTGTACCCGGACAGATTATCGATCCGAAACCTGCCGCCGGCAGCGGATTGCACCCCGCCCATCCCATCCCTGCCGTTTGCGGCGGGAGCTTGCCCGGAATGCGCGCAAATTGAGCTGACCGAATGTGCCCTTTGCCCTGCGGCATATTATATTTATTTGTGAGGGCGGAGGTCATGAGAACCGCGATAAACTATGCGTTGGAAATATCCAGACGGCTTTTTCTGAAAATGATTGGGAGCATCATGCTGATTGAGTCGGTTTCCTCATCCCAAGCCGGCGTTTTTGTCAGGAAGCTTCCTGTCAGAACTGTAGAAAACAAAAGGTTTAAGTTTGATGCCGGAAGCGGCCTTATTGAGTGGCAGGAAGGGAAACGGGAAGAATACAAGCTGGTTGTGGATGGGCTGGTAAAAGATCCGCGTACTTTCTCCTACCCCGATATCCGATCTTTCCCTCGCGCGGAACAGGTGTCCGATCTTCATTGTGTGGAGGGGTGGTCTGTGCCGGATCTCAAATGGGGCGGATTCAGATTTGGGGCAATCCTTGATAAAGTCAAGCCGAACCCAAATGCAACCCATGTGCTGTTTCACTCACTGGGAACGACCGGATCTGCTCCAAAAGGGCAGACTCACTACATAGAATCATTCCCTTTAAGTGAGTTGCTCGATCCCGACAGAGAAATCCTGCTGGCCTTGACACTGGATGAGAAGCCTTTGCCGGAAGACAACGGGGGACCGCTGAGACTGGTTGCCCCCTATGACCTTGCCTACAAAAGCATTAAATTCGTCTCGAGGATCGAATTTGTGAAAGATCAGAGACCGGGATGGTGGACGCTGGCTAATCCCATTTATCCGATGGTTGCAAGGGTTCCTCGAAACAGATTGAGGACAAAAAGGAATCAGCCAAGCCCGCCTCAATGATTGGCTGATTGGCAATGAGCGGCCCGCTGGTCACAGGCTTTGGCTGCTGCCGGGCTGAACAACGCTTCTATGCACGGACCCTAAAGGCAAGGTTGGAGTATTTCGGCGAGTAAGAATCACTGAGAGTTTGACAGCTCCGTATTTTGAAACGCTGAGAAACGCTGACAAAAGCGCTGACAAACGCCGATTTGTTCGGCGAGGATCGGCTTTTGCCCGCGTAAGTTAGCGTTCAAGGCCGGCGTAACTCCTCCAACCGCTTTGAGCGGTTCAAATCTTTCAGGCTTCCGGCTTTGCCGGAGGTACCTGACTCACTGTCGCCCGAACAGAATGCGCTCCCGTCCGTACATCAGGATGGCCATAATCGTCAGCGCTATTCCGAACATGATCGTTGTGACTGCGGAGACGATCACATGGGACGGCAGGACTGCTTCTCCCCGCATGACCTGATTGATCAGCAACTGTTCTCCGAATGTGGGAATTAGCATCATCCACACCTTAGCCTTGACCGGCGCCAGGGCCAGAAACAAGCCGGGTATGGCCGGAACCAGAGGCATAAAGCCCAGGTAGGTTTGGGCTTCCTTATAGCTGTGGGTCAGTGTCGCCACGATCATCTGCAGCGCTGCGGCCAGAAGCATCATCGGGACTGTGAGCAGGAAAACAAGCAATAACGCGCCCAGGCCGAGGCTGATTTTCATTCCGAGAGACTCTGCCGGCAGGGTATTCAGCATGACATAGAATCCTAGAAGGGTCTCAATCACAGCCACGAGCGTAAAGACCAGGGTTGCTCCCAGCTTGCCCAGCACCAGCTCATGACGGCCCACAGGATTGATCACCAGCGGTTCCAGCGAGCCGCGCTCCCGCTCTCCTGCCGTCGTATCGATAGCAAGGTACATACCGCCAATGAACACTGAAAAGATGATGAAGTACGGCAGCATGCCGAGAATTCTGGCTGCCTGGCTTTGAGGGGTGGCAACGTCCATTTCCTCAATTGCCAGCGCTGAAGTGACGCCGGGATTGATGCCTCTGGCCAGAAGCCTTAGCGAACCGAGCTGCTGGCTGTAGGCATACAGCATTCGCCTTGCGCGCCGGATCGATGGGGCTGCGGATTGCCGCGAATCATCCAGCACCAGCTGCACCGTGGCGGGACGCCCGGCGGTGAAATCCTTTCCGTAGGCTTCGGGGATGATCAATACGGCGTCATAATTGCCGGCTCGAACTTCAGCCTCCGGATCTGCCGGGGCGGGCTTGATCTGCGCGCCGTTTTGCTGCAGGAACTGGATGAGTGAAGGGGCATATTCCGCTCCGGCCACCGGCAGCGGCAGGGGATTTTCCGACTGTGTCAACAAAGTGCGCCCGGCTACGGTGAACACCAGGGCCATTAATATCGGTCCCAGAAGGGGATATATCAGCGCACCGCTTAAAGTGCGCCGGTCCCTCAGATTGTCCCGAATTTCCTTGGCGAAGATGATGCGGATGCGTTCCATTATCGCTCCAATCCCTCGTCAGATCCGATGATGCTGACGAACGCATCTTCAAGATTCGATTGTCCCGTTTGTTCCCGCAATTCTTCGGCAGTTCCGCTCGCGGCCACCTGGCCGCGGCCGATGACCACGATTCGATCACACAAAGCGGAGACCTCCTGCATGACGTGGCTGGAAAAAAGCACCGTCTTGCCTTCGTCGCGCAGCCGGCGGATAAAGGCCCGGATATTTCGAATGCTCATGACGTCCAGTCCGTTGGTCGGTTCATCGAGCAGTATGTTTCGGGGCTCATGCACCAGGGCGCGGGCGATGGCGACCTTGAGGCGTTCGCCGTGAGAAAAGCCCCCGGTGCGGCGATCGGCGATTTCTTTCATCTCGAGCATGGCCATAATGCCGTCAATGTTTTCTTCAAGTTCGGTCTCCTTCAGCCCTTGCAGCCGCCCGTAATAGCGAATATTTTCCCGCGCCGTAAGCCTCGGATAAAGTCCGTGGGCGTCGGGAAGTGCGCCGATGCGGCGCTGCACTTCGCGGGCATCGGTCAATGTGTTGTGACCGTCCACTGTCGCGGAACCCCGGTCCGGTTTCAACACGGTGTAAAGAATGCGAAGGGTGGTTGTCTTGCCGGCGCCATTGGGGCCGAGCAGTCCCGTAATGTGCCCATCGGGCGCTTGGAAGCTTACGCCACGCAATGCCTGTATGCTGCCGAATGATTTGTGCACATCCATGATCTCAATCATGAGCTGCTCTCCTGGCGATTCGGATCCGGTTCTGTCAACGGCGACAGGCGATTCATGGGTACAATGCGCGCATCGGATTAAGGCGTCGGCCCGACATAGCTCAGAAAAAACGGAGAAGGTTTCAGATCTTGAACACAGCCGGTATCCAATCCCCTCGCGGTTCCTCGCTCGATGAATTCTGTGGCGACCTTGCTGACGCAGCCGCGCATGAACACGCCGTGTCCCTGCCCGGGTGCGACAAGGTGAAGGCTGTTGGGCAGCGTGGCTGCAACGTGATCGGCGTTTTTGGGCGGCGTTACAGGATCATATTGGCCCGATAGAAGTAGAACGGGGGCGTCCGATCGGACCGGCGATTTGAACGCGGAGGGCACCCTCGCTGCCGGCCAATGACTGCAGATTTTTTCAAGTTTCCGGTACGCCTCGCCGAGATAAGACCGGCCTTCCGCCCCAGCATCTCCTGCAAATTGGCCGTCCCGCCAGTAAAAAGGAATATCTTCGGCGCACACGACCGAATTGTGCACGTTCAGGTTGATGCTTCCTTGCACCTGTTCAGCGACAATCATCGACTGAGCCGCCAGGCGTCTGAAATCCCCGGTGGTCTGGGAATCGTGGATGAGTAAAGGCAACAGGGCCGCAGACTCCGTACTGTAGCTGAACAGCCGGACCGCGCTGCCCAGCCTGTCGCGCGTGAAACGGACCCGGGTCCGTTCACTTGTGGAGGGATGCTCGATCGCAATATTCACCGGTTGTGTGTCCACACGATGCAGCAGGGCGTCAAATTCGCCGGGCAATCCGGGGAAGGCGTGGCTGCATTTATCATCAGCGGCGCAGCGCGCGAAAATGGCGTCAAGGCTTTTTTGCGCATCGCTGGCCATTTTCACGCCGAGGGCCTCATCCTGCGGCACGACACCATCCAGAATCGCCGCCCGGACCTGTCTCGGGTATTTGCTCATATAGGTTTGAACCACCCGGGTGCCATAAGAAATTCCATACAGATTGATCCTGTCATACCCGAGGGCGGCGCGGACCTGGTCCAGATCGTCAACGGCCGGCAGGGTATTGTAAAAACGGGCGTCCCCATCGAGCTGTTTGAGGCATCCCCGTATAGAGTTTTCCAATTCGGCATCGTCACTCACATCCGATTCCTCTGCCGGAGAATCGCATTTTAGCGGATGCGATTTGCCGGTGCCGCGCTGGTCCACGAGCACGATGTCCCGTTTTCCTTTAAGCTTATCGAAGGCGTCCGATACTCTTACGAAGTCTTCCGTAGCTGCTTCGCCTGGCCCGCCTGTGATGAAAAAGAGAGGGTCGGGTTCCGGTGTCCGGCTGAGGGCCGTAATTACCGCGATGTGCAGATCAATACGCTGCCCGGACCGGGCTGCGCGGTCCTCATAGACAGTGAGTTTTCCGCACTCGGCCGGAAGACGGGTGGCCATTCCGGGTGCGCTGAGCTGGCATGGATTCAATGGAATCTGCCGCCCGGGGAGACTTGCCTTGGGTGCATCGCTGCAGCCGGCCAAAAGGAACACACAAAGCAGCAGGGCGGGCGGAAATACAATGTGAAATTTTGGCAAAAGCGCCCTAATCCTCATCCGCTGTTGGGAATTATTCAAAGCCATCCTCCAGTCTCGACCGGATCTCCGGTGCCTCCTGGCTCTATCACCGGCTTAGAAGATATTCTGCTTCTCCTTAAGCGAAGCGCACAAACACCATTCCGTCCGTTGCCATAGTGACATGGATGGGAAAACCAGACCTATCGCAATCGATTTGGCCCATGCATTCTGCTTGCGGCCATCATACACTGCAACTGGAAGCAATCTCCAGATGATAGCGCCGTGTTTGCAGGCGTCGGCAACTGACAATCTTCGCTTTGCCAGGCCGCTTTGATGATTGGTAGCTACAATAACAAGGATCGAAACGCCTCTGTCGGCATGGAAGCTGCCGGGGAGAAAGCCTGCCGGCAGGCATGCTTTGCGCCAACCGGGACAAGGGAAGCCCGCTACCCATAAGGAGTACACCCGTGAAGACTGCCATTGTCCTCTGGCTCCCGATCTACATTCTCCTGGCTGTCGGATTCGCAATATGGTTCTTTCCCCGGTCTCCGGTTTCGCCCAAAGTATCCGCCGCTCTCCCGGAGGTGTCGTTGCGTACAAGGGTTTTGATTATAGCCGGGTGCCTGGTCGCGCTTCCTGCCCTCAAATTGCCGAAGAAGGTTTGACACAAACCTGCCGATACCAATAACAGAGAAAGCTGTGCTTGGGATCCTGCCCGAATGGACGCTGGACAGGATCTGGATAGGTGCCCCGGCTCTCCGGTAGAAATGACCACAACTGTTGGAGGCTTGCCGGAAGAGTCCAAAGGATGATCGAGGCATTTACATTAAATTTGGGGAAATGACCTCCAGCAGCCTTTCCCCTTTTGTTTGTATGGAGCAGCCAGCATGTGGAAGAAAACCGAAGTCGAAGAATCCCAGATTCAGTCCCAATCCGAGCCCGTTGTAATTCCGCACACGAATCCCGTGCCGCAACCTGTCAAGGAACAGGCGATGATAGGGAAGACTATCCATATCAAGGGCGATCTGATGGGTGAAGAGGATCTTCTCATTGAAGGGCATGTGGACGGCAAGGTCCTGGTTCAGCAGCACAACGTTACCGTAGGAAAAAATGGACATGTAAACGCCGATATATACGGGAGCACCATAAGCATCGAGGGCAATGTGGAGGGAAATCTCTTCGGCGAAAATCAGCTGATCATCAAAAAAACGGGGAAAGTGCGAGGAAACATCGTCGCTCCCCGCGTCGTCCTCGAGGACGGCAGCATCTTCAAGGGCAGCATTGACATGAATCCCAAGGTGGCCAGCGATAAGCCCGTCGTCGAACTCAGCGCTTCATCGGACAAGCTATTTGACAGGCCCATGAATCCCGTGCCTGTGGCTCCGGCGATAGATATCGCGGACATGTAGGTTGGTGCCGCCGGGGATTCGCCGCCCGGGAAAACGAATCCGTCTGGCACCTCTCATAGCTGAGAGGGAGCCTGAAACCTGTCTGTCTCCAGGAAAGCAGGCACGGTGATTTGCCAAAATCAATGCAGGTTTCTGACTTTCAGCTGCCCTTTAAAACTGAACTTGTCCGGGATTCGGGTAAAAGAGATTTAAGGTATTTTCTCTTTCAGCTTGCCTGATCTGCAATTTGACGTGCTAGCCGAGCCTGCTTTTCGATTTCAGGGTGTCAGCCACTTTCCCGAGCCCCAGTGCCTCGAGCCCCGCCGATTTGGGCCAGCCGCTGGCAGTATTCCAGCCTTCAAACGCATAAAACTTCGTTTTCCATTCCTCGAATTTTTGCTTGTTCAAAACTCTCCCTGTGTTGGCGGCATAGCTCCATTTGCCGTTATCGCATACCGGCAGGTAACAGGGTCGTTGGGTCGGGACGCTATAAACGTATCCGGCATGGACTTCCATGTCCCGATGCCTGCCCTGCAAAACCCAAATAGATCGGTCCAGATTCCATATTTTGCGTCCCGTCTCGACGCCATCCGTGAACGAAATCCGCTTTCCGGTCACTGCATTGAAGAATTTTGGCTCTCCTTCGGGAGTTGCTCCTGATATATCGGCGGTGTTGGGTGTAAAAAACAACGGCCAAACCCAGTCGCAAAAAAGCGCCGATTGTATCCAGAACCTTGTGTAATGCCTGTGCCAGGCTATCGTCTTCACTCTGTGATCCGAATAGATGCCCGTGGGACCTTCGCCGTAGTCGAACATGAAGGGATCGCCGGTGTAAGGAGCGACCTTTGAGGCAATGATCTCAGCCAGCTTTTCGGCAGTGAAAAATGGTTCGAGTTTCGCGCCAATTGTTGAACTGGGCATGTGCTGCAGGGGAAAATTGAGGCTGTGCTCGTTGATGTCTCGATCTCCTAGAATCGAGCCATAGCTCCATTCGACCTCAACTCTGGGTTCGTAGTGCTCCATATAGCCCCAATTGGGCGTATTCAGAATGCCGCTGTCCGTGTCTTTTTTGTACCTGCCCCATTTTTCGGCAATCCTGGCGCAGCCGGTGCTCAGGATATCGCCGATTCCCTCTCTCAGAGCCGTTTTCCTCATTATTGTCTGGAGAAAATCGAGCGTCCCGTACAAATTGAACGGCAGGTCGCACTCGATTTCCTTCCCCGGGCCCAATACTCCTGCTTTTTCAAGCGCAAGAAGGTATTGGATCATGGTTCCCATTTGAGCTGCATTAAGTCCATACGCCTGCAACAGGTCGGTGGCTCGTTCTTTGTCCCGCCGTGAGGGAAAGCTGAACCCAAAGGCAGACTCTGCACAACTCGACTCATTTCCCATGCCTCCGGCCAATCTTTGCCGGCATGCTTTGGGGCAGCCGGCACAAGCCTGAGGACGTGCGGGCTCCAGAGGAGGCTGCATGTTATTGAAGTTGTCCGAAGCCGGGGAATTGTTGACCGGTGAGAAAAGCATCGCTTCAGCAGGTTTTTCCAACCTGGGTTTATCCACGTCGTATTGGAACTGCCGATACCATAGCCGCGCTTCAATCAGGGCCTTCGGATTTGCGACCGTGACGTTTCCCGTCCCGATTACGCTGATCGCCTTAAGCTTTTTAGATCCCCAAACGGCTCCAAATCCTCCTTGCCCCGCGCCGTTTCCTGCGTCGTGGATCAGGGAGGCGATTCTGGCCTGCTTCTCTCCGGCAGGGCCGATGCATAATACCGCAGGCTTTTGGGTTGTGTATTCGGCTCCAAGAGCGAGCCACTCGCCGAACCGCAGGCCCGGAGCCACGCGTCGCCAGATTTCCTCCTGGGTTTCGACGGTATCGAGACCCCACAGCGTTCGTGCGCTCTCGATGGTGACCTTATCGTTGATGATGTTGATCCAAACCGGATCGTCGGCTCCGGCCACCGCGCCCTCGATCACGATGCCGTCCCAACCCGCATACTTTAACTGGGAGGAAAAACGCCCACCAAAATTGCTGCGAGTGAACCATTCCACAGGATAGGGCTGCGGCCCGACGCCCTGCACTTCACACCGTCCCGTCGCGGCCGGTACAAGCACGCCGGAAAATGGACTCGTCATGATGGTGACGACATTCCTGGGATCAAGCGCGTCAAAGGGAAGTTGATCGCCTGCCAGGTCCCAGAATATCGCCGAGCCGATTCCGTGTCCGCCGCCGTATTCTTCATACCTCTCAGTATCGATGGTGCCGATGGATTTTCGGGTCAGGTTAATTCGAAGGATTTTGCCGGTGTATCCGCCTGTCACAGTGGCACCTCCCTTGAGGAATAAATCCCGTATCGCGAAATACAGCAAGACGAGCGTATTGCTGCGGGCTCTCCGCCAGATCCGGAGGCTTTACGGTTGCTGGTCCCTCAACGAAGCCTGATCGCAACCGATGAAAGATAAAACCGATGGCACTCGCAATAAACAACTTTAAAGCTTGTAGAACTGCAGAATGACGAACAAAGAATGATGAATTTCGAAGTCCGGTCCTAACTTCTGCGGTTCAAAATTCGCAATTCGACATTCGATATTCAGTATTTCCGTCAGGACACCGGGGAAAACGTACGCTCCAGTTTGTCTCAAACGGATATTTCCTCACCGGCAGAGCTTGTGGATCTCCCAATCGATTAAACCGATCTACCTTTGCCCGGGATTCATTGCATCCAGCCCAATCCCGCCTCCGCCCAAGCCGGCACGCCCTTCAAGCGGACAAAAACTCCATCGCGTTTTGCGCGTTAACCGAAATACCTGCTTATCGAATGCTTTGTATCTCCTCCGACATGCCCTGTTCATAGGTGCTCCATCCGGAGTTCATTCCATAAGGGCATCGGTGGAATACCGCCTCGATGCGGCGTATATTGCCCTTCTCGATTTTAAACAGTTCAGCCAGCTGCCAGGTCCAATTGATCTGCACATGATCGAAGAAGCCGAAAGCGAAGACAATGCCTCTTTCCCGGTCGACCGCAACGAAACGGCGATCGCGGATTCGTGTCACAATGCCTTTAAGTTGGGTCTCAAACTGCTTCTTGCATTCTTTCGTTGCCAGCATGCCGTTTTCATAGCGGATGCAGTCATCGGTAAAGGGATAATAGCCTTTGCCGTCATTGCGCTGTAATCCCGCGAAATAGTAGTCGCCAATCCTGACCAGCTCCTCGCGGATAGGCCGTTCAGCTTCCGGAATAACTTCGGCAAAGATCGGATGCGGGGACCCCATCTTTTCCACGGCCTCGCCCGTCGGCGGGAATTTGGAGGCAGGCGCGTCTCCAGACAGGCTTTGTTCCGGCCTGATTACGAGCTGCTCCGCTTCAGTTATCAAGCCATCCAGTACCTTCAAACGGATGGCAACGGCGGCCGTTGTCGGCAAGGCGGGCTTGGCTCCCGGTGCCGCTTTAGCGCCCGAGGCCTGTCCCCCTTCTTTGACGGTCCCGATGAAGGCAACCTGCTGGGTTTCAATATCGGGGACGTAAAATTTATAGGTCCCCTTTCCGGACATGCTGTACCACAGCCCCTCTCCTCCCATCGGCAGCTCGACTCCGTTCTCCGTGAACCTGCAGTTTTTGGCAAACAGCTCCGGATTCACCTTATGAGCGAGCATGGCATCCAGGTAACGATCGATGTATTTTTCCAGACAGGCGCGGTCGCAGGTGACCTTGAGTGCCGGTTGAGCAAATACGGTCGGGAAAAAAGCTAAAAAGACTGCTGCAACGAATAATTTCCTCTGCATATTGCGTTCTCCTTAATTTGGATGTTCCCAAAGCCGGTCACAATCCTGGGATTTGTTGCAGGACCATCATATTCGGACTGCCGGGTATGATCAATTGTGGAATTAACGCGATTTTGAACCGAAGATGGCCGGGACGATAGGAAACTCCCGGCTGCCCTGACCATTTTCCCCGGACCTCCCCGATTTCATATGCGGGCAATCCGGTCCAACGCTTCCTTTACATTGTCCGGGTCGCCGAATGCTGTTAAGCGGACGAATCCCTCACCGGATGGCCCGAAACCTACCCCCGGCGTTGTGATAAGGTTTGCCTTTTCCAGCAGAAGATCAAAGAATTCCCACGAGCTGAATCCTTTTGGAGTTTTCAGCCAGATGTAGGGTGCGTTCACTCCGCCATAGGTCTGATATCCCAGCCCTGTGAGGGTTTTGCATATAACTCCGGCGTTATTCATGTACAGCCCGATGATGGCTCGAATTTGTTTTTTGCCCTCCGCAGTATAGGTTGCCGCCGCCCCTGCCTGGGTAACGTAGGATACGCCGTTGAATTTTGTGCACAGGCGCCTGCTCCAAAGCGGATTCAGCGCAATACTCTCCCCGGTTTTGGATCCTGCGCGCAACTCTTTCGGCACTATGGAAAAAGCGCATCGGACTCCGGTGAATCCGGCCGTTTTGGAAAAGCTGCGGAATTCGATGGCGACCTCTTTGGCTCCCGGGATTTCATAAATGGAATGAGGTATCGAGGGATCGCTGATATAGGCTTCGTAGGCTGCATCGAATAGGAGTATGGATCCGTTCTGCGCTGCATAGTCAACCCACTTTTTGAGCTGCTCCTTGGTTGCTACGGCTCCTGTAGGATTGTTGGGAAAGCAGAGATAAATGATATCCGCTCTTTCGCGCGGCGGATCCGGGACAAAATTGTTCTCCACTTTCGCAGGCAGGTAGAGGATTTTTTGATACATTCCCTGTCCGGCCATCGGCCCCGTACGGCCTGCCATGACGTTGCTGTCGACATAAACCGGGTAGACCGGATCGGTCACCGCGACGACATTGTCGAGCCCGAATAATTCCTGGCTGTTCGCCGTGTCCGATTTCGCCCCGTCGCTGATGAATATTTCTTCGATGCCGATAGCAAGGCCGCGCGATGCGTAATCGTTGGCACGAATCGCCTCCCGCAAAAACTCATAGCCGACGCCGCCGTCATCGTAGCCGCGAAAGGTCTCTTTCTTCGCCATTTCGTCGACGGCCTTGTGCATTGCCTCGATCACCGCCGGCGCCAGCGGCTGCGTCACATCGCCAATCCCCATGCTGATGATCTTTGCCTCAGGGTGCGCCTGCTGATAGGCGCGCCTGCGTTTTCCTACTTCGGGAAAAAGGTATCCCGCCTGCAATTTCAAAAAGTTTTCGTTTACGGTCGCCATCCTGTCCTTTCCGGACCCGAACACAGTATCGGGCAAAAGCTGATTGTATGGATTGAACGATTCGGCGTCAATGTCTTCAGGGATCCAGTGCAAAGATCGGAGCCTTCAAACCGGAGTTCCGTAATTTGAATGCGCCGGCAATTCCCTACTTTTGTCTGGAGAATCATGGAATTTGGCAGCGCCAGAATCCGATAACGCTGACAACCAGGTTGAAGGACAGCGTGCAAGGGAGGATGGAACTCACCGAACCGCTTTCAGTGGGCTGTCATCAAACCTCTGGGTTCGCCGGTTCAGCCGTCCTGATTCAAGATCAGAATCAGTGGCGCATCTGGCCCAGCCGGGCGACTATTCCAAAAGATATCCCGGCGTATGAGTCGGTATGATTCCCAAACCGGGTGTAGATTTTATCAATCTGAATCGCTCGAATGGCGATGTCTCAGTTGGCTTCATGCAGGTGGAAATGGTACGTTTTCGTCGAAAAATTGTTGAATATCCGACAGGATGGGGCGTCTCACTCTGGGGTGACGCTCAAGCAAATGCAGGACAGCAGGGAAAAATTCCCATGCTGAGGAATTCTTCTCCGATTATGGCAAAAAGCTAATTTGACAGGAGAGTGTTCAGGACATCCAGGGACACTCGGCCTTTATTTCGCATGATCTGCAGCCCACAAACCTCGATATTGCGGGAATCAGCACGAAACCCACCAGGCAGAAGGATAGGAAAAGCGATAACAGCGACCAGGCGAATTGCGTCCGGAGCAGGTAGAGGCCCGTTCCCAGTGGAACGATCCAGCAGGGAAAAAGAATGCCGATGTTTTTGCGAAAAACTTTTCTGAATTCTTTGCCTGTTTTTCTTTTAAAAAAGAGGGATGAAATTTTTCCATAGCCGCATGGACAAGCCGAGCTGCCGAAATGGTGGCACCACGGGCAGATGAGCCGCCAGAACAGGACGATGGACAGACCGCAATAGATAAGAAACAGCATAGAATAGACCGGATGGATTTGCCAGATCAGCGCCGAGCCGAGAAAAAACATCAGGATGGTGGGAGCATTATCCAGGATAACCAACCAGACTGGGACTATTCGCTCACACACTGCGGGAATCCCGCAATCAGCCGCATTCTTTTCCAGACGTTCAGCCATAGACCTCAATTCCGAGCACAGGCTCAGCATCCTTTCTTCATCAAGGAATCCATTTCGCGGTACAGGATTCCCATATGGGCGATTAGGACACAGACCGGCATCGCGCATCAAGGGCAAATGCGCATTACGGCGGAGAAGACGGCGGCGTCCATTAGCTGATTACCCATAGCGCCGGCAGCACAGCTCGGATTTGAAAAGCCGGAACAGGTCGGCGTGGTAAGTATCGTGTCGATCACCGGCAAGGAGGATTCCCTGAGCCCTTATTTAAACTGCCCAAAGAGCTGTTTACTTGAGGTATCGGACACACAAGTTCTGGGTATGGAAGTCCCTGATGGAGGAGGCATATCCAAACACCGTGGATTACCCGGCATCCAGAGCATCCGTGGATAAGCGGTTCTTGCCCAATTCCAGGAAGATATCAATCTGCCTAAATCGTGTTCAATCAAAACTTGCCAGGGCGGATTGCTCGTCATTGTATGTTTTGAAAACCGTCATCAGTTTGGTGATGACGAGCGGGTCCGAGATTTTCTTCGTCAGGTTGAGCAGCTTCATCTGCCCTCCGCCATTGGTGACTGAATTGTAGGTGTGCACCAGTTCGCCAACGCCTGAGCTGTCGATGAATTTGGTGTGGGCGAAATTGAGAACGATCTTGTTCATGCCGCCCTGCAAAGCATCATGCAGAGTGTTGCGAAGCGACAGCATCCCCTCATCCAGCGTAATTTTGCCGCTGCAATCAAAAATTCGCACATCTCCAATGGTGCGTGTTTTTATCTTCATGGCGCCCCCTTGGTTCGCAAAAAAAATATCCGGCCGTATCGACGATCTTGCCCTGTTTCATCGGCGGAGGCCGATTCCAACAGTCTCAACGGTCATGCAATACAATGGATTTGCGCTGCTCGCTTGAGTTGGAGCTGGAATATCGTGGTTTCCCAGCGTCTTGCCGATCATGAAGAGCATCTCCCCTGCATCGACAGCTGGCGTATTGTTTTGGTATCTGTTCGCAGCTAAACCTATTTTAGCCCATTTGGATTTTCTTTTACAGCGAAACAACATTGTCGGGGACGGATTTTAGGAAGCGCAAAGGGATGAGCCCCAAATCCATTGATCCGGTTACGCAACTGGTTCCAGGTGAGTGGGATATGGGGATTACTCTGATCCCCGATATTTGGGTCGATGCAAATCCCTCCATCAGCGTTTTTATTGTCCCTGATCGTCGCAACCTCACCGCGCAAAGCGGCCCTTTTGTTAATTCCTTGTTAACGTATTTTGAAAAGCGCTATAAACTATCTATTCAGGTTTTGTCTGTTTTTTGTTCCCGATGTGCCCATCGTTAAGGATCTGTCTGATGGCGACAAGGAATATGGGGAAACCGGATGTCACATCCAAACTCACTGGAATTTTATTGGATGAAACAGAGCATTAAAAATGATAAGGAAACTCCCATGAAACTGAAATTGGATCGGAGAGAATTTTTGAGAGTATCGGCACAAAGCACGGCGGTCGCCGGACTGGTTGGTTTAGCCGCCAATCATTGCGCGGCAACCGCTTCGGAGAATCCGGCTAATGCGACGGATGCCGCCTCCATTACATCGCTCATTGCAGACTACGTGGCAAAATCCCCGGCAAACTCGATCCGGAATGCCGAAAACGAAAAGGCGTGGGCTGAACCGCTGGTCGGCTTCTCGCGAGGGGACGATGACATTTATCAATTTTTCAAGGAAGATATCGGTTCCTTTTACTGGACTCCGCTGGAAATTTTTAAAATGACCTATCCTGAAATCTCCGCAAAACCCGATGAGTTGTCGATTATTTCCTGGATTCTGCCTCACACAGAGTCGATCAAAGCCGATCTGCGCAAACAAACGAAGACGCCATCGGAGAAATGGATCCGGGCGCGGTTTTATGGCGGCGAGTTTATCGATGAACTAAGCAGTCATGTCGCCGACACGCTCACGAAATCAGGATATCCCGCAGTTGTTCCCATTCTTACAAAAAATTTCAACACGCAAGCGGTTAATGCAAAGTACGGCTTTTCCACACCGTGGTCGGAACGGCATGCGGCCTATGCTTCCGGCCTTGGGACTTTCGGCCTATGCGACGGCTTGATCACGCCTAAGGGGAAAGCAATCCGATGCGCTTCAGTCGTGGCGCGGATCAAGGTTCCGCCAACCCCGCGCCCTTATAAAGATCATCATGCCTATTGCCTCCATTATGCCAAAGGTATATGCGGCATGTGCATAGGTCGTTGCCCCGGCGGCGCGGTTACGAAATCCGGTCATGACAAGAAGGCGTGCGCCAGTCAATGCATGGTCACACGCGAGTATGCAGTCAAGCAACTGGGCCTCCCCCAAAAGGCCTACGGCTGCGGTTTCTGCCAGACCGGCGTCCCCTGTGAGTCCGGGATTCCCGTCTGAATTATGTCGGAATGGCATGGGCTAGGGCTTTTTTCAGCTGCCAGGATCCCACATGCCGGGTAAGCAATAATTCCGTGTGATAGAACTGTCGCATAGAAATCCGCCATTCACTGTGCCGTTGCCCAGTGGGCAGCTGAGGGCAGCCGCGATTAAGGCTCATCGGCTTAGGCCCGCAGTAGTTCAATATCGCTTTATCTTTTTCGGATACGGCTGGAATGGCGTGCGCGGTTGCATGCTGATCCAGCCGGTTTCCCTGTCAAGCCTCGAGAGGGAACGCAGAAGATCGAAAGTGATCCAGCGTGACGCTTCGGGATTGGAGGAAAACCCCCACAAACCGTAAGGCCCCTGCAGTTCCTTGACGAATTTCACCTGCTCCGCTATGCGTTCATCCGACGTGTTCGCCCCCATGCGCCACGAAAGATCCAGCATCTGCCCGACGTCGTATCGTTTATAGAGTGTGCCAAACCCGCGCACCGGCACGGCCCCAATCGTCCTTGCGACTTCAAAGCCTAGCGTGTGCGCATGATGATATTCATGAGCCAGGAGCAGGTCGAGCCCTCTTCTGGCGATGTCGCTGCGCGAGCGTGCGGGGTGAAGAGCCAGAGCGCCGACCGCTGCCGTGGTATTTGTCCTGCACCCGAATTTCGAATGCGCAAGGCGCCTGTATCCGGCAGCCCCGATGTAAGCGTCGTTATGCATTCCCGCGGGCCATCCTCCTTCAGGCAAAGACTTTTTCTCGAGCCAGTCATAGCCTCGTTCCGAGCGCGGATCTGTTGCCAAGCCGGCGCGGGCCAGGCCGAGCAGAGGCAAAGCCGTTTGAAGCGGTATCACGTGATATTTGATATTCTCTTTTTGATCCGGATCCTTTAGTTCATCTTCCACACCGAGAGGCCATGAGCCGTCGTCCTGCTGCTGAGAAAAGAGAAATTCCGCACCTTTTGTGACTGCAGGATGATCCGGTCCCAGCCCCAGGTATCCCAGGCCTGCCAACGCCTGGGCCGTCATGCGGATCGATCCCTGCCGGCTCGTGGCGTCTTCACCTCTGCGGAACGATCCGTCCCTGTTCTGTAAGGCCAGGAATTTGAGCGCCCACGGGTCCTTTTTCCGGAGCAGCTGAAGTTCCCTGAATTCATCGTCGGATTGGTCGCAGCCCAATAATTCGCGAAGCACAAGCAAACGTAAACAGGGCGATGGATCCGCAAGCAAAAGAGGCGTCCACACGGCCATTCGTCGGCTCCTGCAACAAACAAATTTTGTCAACTGTGCCAAATTGTATTTTTACATGAACAGTTCTTTACGCGCCCGTGACGCACCCGGTGACACATGAAGAAAAGCTTACAGTCCAAAGCGAACTGTTGAATATTGAAATGAAGAATTTCGAAGGACGGGGCTGCTGCAGACTTCTGCGGTTCGAAATTCAATATTCGACATTCTGCTGTTCCTTTTTTCAAAGCAATTCCCTCAGATAGGGCGCTGTAGGCGTATTCTTATTCATTACCGCTTCCGGAGGCCCTTGCGCAATCACCCTGCCTCCTTCCGGCCCTCCGCCCGGCCCGAGCTCGATGAGCCAGTCGCACGCGGCCAGCACATAGGGATGATGCTCTATCACCGCAACGGTATGCCCGGCATCAACCAGCAGGTTGAGCACCTGAACCAGCCGGCTGACATCCTCCATGTGAAGCCCGAGTGTGGGTTCGTCCAGGATGTACAGTGTCGGGTCATTGGCCCTTTTATGCAGCTCTTTTGCAATCTTGAGGCGCTGTGCCTCTCCGCCGGACAGAGCCTGACCCGGCTGGTTCCACACGAGGTATCCTAAGCCTACCTGCCTTACAATCTTCAGAGAGTTCGATAGGTTTCTTTCTTCCCGGAACTGTTCGTATACCTCGTCAATTGTCATAGAGTTGACTTGAGGCAGAGGCACTCCGTGGACCTGTATGTCCCAGGCTTCGGGACTGAACCCAGAGGCCCTGCACGCTTCGCATTCGACATATTCATCCGGCAAAAATCCCATCTTGATCCTTTTATATCCCCAGCCGCAGCAGGATGAGCATCGTGCGCCGGATTCCAGATCCTTCATGCCCAGCGCCTGCGCGTCGTCACTTTCGGAAAAAATCCTCATCATCGGCCTATCCAGGCCAAGAAATTTGGCCGGACTCCAGATTTCCCTCCTGGTCTGGTCAATGATTATGGTATTGCAGGGTTTGTTCTCAATGGAATCGTGGGCTCCGGATTTGACCGGTTCGTGGGCGATAGAGGATGTCTGATATTTTTTGACAAGCGTTCTGCCGACAGTATCTATAAGCAAAGTGCTTTTCCCGGACCCCGATACGCCGCAAACTCCCATTAATACACCCATTGGGAACTTTACGGTTTCCTCCTTGAGATTGTTTTCCCTGGCCCCCCTGAGCGTCATCCAGGCTTTTGGCTTTCTCCTGTCCCGCATTTTTTCCGGCTGCCGGCGTTTGCCGTTTGTTTTCATGAGCCATCTGCCCGTAACGCTTTTTGCTTTAATGATGTCCTCCGGTCTGCCTTTTGCGACAACCGTTCCGCCCAACGCACCTGCGCCGGGCCCCAGGTCAATCACATGATCAGCCGCGCGGATCATCAGCATATCGTGTTCCACAACAATGACGGTATTTTTGGCGTCGCGCAGTTCGAACAGCGCGTCTCTCAGCGCCTCGAGTTCCGAGGGATGCATGCCCCTGGACGGCTCGTCGGCCAAAATTGTCAATGAGGTAAGGCCGCTGCCCAGAAGGCTGGCAAGCTGTATTCTTTGGGCTTCCCCTGCCGACAGCGTCCCTGCGGGGCGGTTCATATTCAGATAGCCGACGCCGACCTGGCGCAGGAATCGAAGCCGCTTTGAAATAGTCGAGAGGCTTGATTCCACCAGAGGCAATCCCGGGCGAGGTTTGGGAATCTGTTTTACAAGCTCAGCCAGTTCCGCGAGCGGCATTTCGCTGAGCTCGAAGATATTTTTTCCTGCCAGAGTCATGGCCAGATATTCGGGTTTATATCCGGTTCCTTCGCACTGAGGGCACGGCGTCTGGCTGGTATAGGTACCGTGAAAATCCCAGTCAGCCAGCGCCAAATTCTTTCCATAGAATCCATGCCACTGCAGTTCTCTTGTTCTTTCCTGACCCTTGATGTTTGCGGATTTGCTTAAATAGTTCAGCGTATAGGTATGGCCGTCGCCGAAGAGGAAGGCGTTCTTCGCTTCTTCAGGCATTTCATTCCAGGGAACCGTAAACGGATCGAATCCGTAATGCTGCCCGATCGCCGGTATTATAGGGTTATCCTGGCAAAGGTATGTTTCCGGAAAATATCCCGGCGAATACATGGCTCCTCCAGCCAGCGGCTTGTCCGGATGTATGATCAATTTTTCAGGGTGAGGCACTTGCAGGCTTCCGATCCCACTGCATTTGCCGCAGGAACTTGAATAATGGCTGCCTGTAAAATGATCGCCTTTTGCGATGGATGCCGTTGCTTTGCACTCATGGCATACCCATTGTTCCTTCTTTACCATCGGGGAGCCGCACTTCATGCATTTCCGCTCGCCCATCGACGCAAGTACATTGGCGAGATGGTGCCGCAGTTCCGTGACCGCTCCCACGCTGCTCCGGCGTGTGTACATGGAAATCTGGCTCCAGATATGGGCCGGGGAAGGCTCTGTTTCAGACTCAAGGTAACGCCAAGGCCCGATATGCTGTCTACCGGAGCCTGCGGCCCCTCGCTTACGCTCTGGCGTTCGTACATGGACAATGACTCGAGAAAACGCCGGCGAGCCTCGGCTTCCAGCACGTTTCCGACCAGGCTGGATTTCCCTGAACCGGATACTCCGGTGACCACGGTCAACTTATTTTTAGGTATGTCAACGTGCACTCCCCTGAGGTTGTTCGCCCTTGCGTTCCTGATGCGGATCATTCCCGCGGCAGCTTTTTCAATCTTATCCGGCTTGCGGGGCTGAATGCTTTTTTCAAGCTTTAGCGCCTTGCCGGTAAGGGATGATTTCACCTTATAGATTCCGGCCGGAGGGCCTTCGTAAAGCAGCATACCTCCCATGGGGCCGGCCCCGGGTCCCAGATCCACAATCCAGTCCGCAGCTCTGATGAAATCCGTATTGTGCTCGACCACCAAAATAGTGGCGCCGTTCCGCACAAGACGATCGAGCACAATCAGCAAGCCGTCGAGGTCCCTGGGATGCAGGCCAGTTGACGGTTCGTCCAGAATAAGCAGATGGTTCTCCAGATGGTTCCTGCCGAGATATTTGGTGAGCTTTACCCTTTGTGCCTCGCCTCCCGAGAGCGTAGTCGAAGGCTGGCCGAGCTGCAGGTATCCAAGCCCGAGGTCGGTAAAGGCCTTCAGAATGCCGTCTGCTTTCCTTTTATGAGGAGGAATACAGGGACGTCTCAGACAACAATCCGCTCACATCTTGAATGGGAAGGCTATATAGCTCAGCGACGGACAGATTCCTATCCCCCATCTTCATCGTGGCGTTCAGAGCCTGCTCGTTGAACTGCAGGCCGCTGCATTTCTCGCATGGAATCCAGACTGAAGGCAGGTAGCGCATCTGCATCTCTGTCGCACCTATCCCATCACAGTTTTCACACGCGCCTTCGGGACGGTTAAAGGAAAAATACGACTTGGATAGTCCGGATGCCTCGGCAAAGATATCGCGAATGATGTCCGAAAGCCCGGTGTAAGTGGCTGGATTCGATCGGGGATTTCTGCCGATGGGACTCTGGTCAACCATGACCGGTTTCATGCCAGGACCTTGGATGGAGTTGCATCCGACCGGAGTATTTCCAAGCAATGTCGGCAAGATTACATCTTCAACAAGGGTGCTTTTCCCGGATCCTGAAACGCCCGTTATGACGGTGAGCCTGCTCAGAGGTATGCGGACATCAATGTTTCTCAGGTTATGGGCGTTCGCCTTTCGGACTGTCATGAATCTGTCGGGCTCGGACCTCGGCTTCGGCGTCATCACCTGTTCGCGCAGGCTGAAGTACCGTCCGGTGGGTGTATTGGCCCGCCACAATTCTTCAGGCGAACCGCTGAATATCACGTTGCCCCCGTTCTTTCCGGCTTCAGGTCCCATATCAATGGCATGATCCGCAGCCGCCGCCGCCGCCCTGTCATGCTCAACGTAAATGACGGGACCCGCAAGTTCGCGGAATGCCGGAAGGAACCTCTCGAGATCTGCAGGATGCTGGCCTATGGTGGGTTCGTCGAGCACATGAAGCATGTCCTCCAGTCGGCCGCACAGTGAAATGGCAAGCCTCACCCTCTGGGACTCGCCGCGCGATAGTGAGGGCGCAGTGCGGTTAAGGGAAAGGTATCCCAGCCCGACCTTTTCGAGCGCGCCAATACGCTTGAGAATCTCGGAACGTAGGCGGTCAGCGGCTGAGGGAAGCGAGGCTCTTCCGAACAATTCCCCGGCTGCTGCTGCCGACAACTCCAGGAGTTGCGGCAATCTCATCTTTTCCCATCGGACTGATGCGGCTTGCGGGTGCATGCCTGTATGGCCGCATTGGCCGCACCCTTTGGCCTCGCAAAAAGGGCAGGATTGATTGAAGTGACTTGCGCTCAATTCCTTGAAGCCGCTCCCGCATACGCTGCAGCGCTGTGTGACGGACAGCGTTTCAGGGCCTTCCGGACCGCGAAGTAGAACCGATCCGGCGCCCAAAGCAACGATCTCCTGGACCCCTTTCCGAATGGTTTTTGCCGGCATCCTGCCGTCGACCATTCCCATGCTGATTTCTATGGAATGGAGTTTCAGCGGGTCGACCGGTTTCCGGTTCCATGATTTCCCGTCAACCAGCAATTTGTCTTTGCCGAATGTCCCGGCCAAAATGGACAGAAGGGTTTTATGGCTTCCGGCTGCGTTACTCATGAGCGGAGCGAAAAGGGCGACCGGCCCGTGCCTGGATGCCGAAACCAAATGCTCGGCGATCTCGCCCTCGGTAAATATTCTCAAAGGGTTCCCGCATTTGAGGCAATGGCGCACGCCAAAATTTGCATAGAGCAGGCGCAAAAACGGGTGAAGCCCCGATGCCGTCGCCAGGGTGGAACCTGGATTGCGGTTAAGTAGATTTTGGCCCACAGCTATTGCAGGCCCAAGGCCGCTGATCGATTCGACGCGCGCGGGAACGAGTCTTTGCCGGCTTTTGCCGTAAAGGTACACATCGAGGAAGCGCCTGTTCGATTCGTGGTAGAGCGTGTCGAAAACCAGCGACGTTTTCCCTGATCCCGAAACACCCGTCACCACCGTAAGTCCGTCCCCGAACCTGACGTCCACATGCTTGAGATTGTGCTCGTTCGCGCCCCTTATCCGAATGTCCATGATAGGGTGTTTACTGTAAGTTATCTGGCGATGGTCGCTGAGTACGGGCGAATAGCGGCTCGCCTCTTCAGTCTAATGCAATCATGTATATTTAAGAACACACCGACTGCGGGAGGCCCGGTCCTATTTCAAGCTGTAACTATTCCATTCCGGCTTCAAACCGGCCGTTCTGGCTGGATTCGGCGGCGATGAAGGCTAATGCGCCATATTCGACGGCAGATAACATGCAATATGTCTGCCTGCATGCCTTCGATTTAATACCAGGAGCTTTCCATCACGACATCGCAAAAACTACGCCAGAAGATCTTGCGCGCGGATCAGCCGCTCCCGGACCATGACTCCGTTCGGGCACTGAATGACGCAGGAAGAGCAATCGCTGCAACGCACGTCGCGGATTTTCCTGGGCAGGTCCATGAAACTCAGGCGCGCTTGATAGAGGCTGCGACCGAAGTCGTGGTAAGCCAGAAAACGCAACTCGTCTGTAACAGGCACACCCCTTGGGCACTGGCCGTTGCATTGGTAACACATGCGGCAGTAATAGGGGCGGTTCTCTTCATTACGCACGTACAAAAGCTTCTCGTCGGCCGGAGCGTACGATCCTGTCATCGCCCGGACATTCATCTCAACCTCTTTGACGCTCCCGTGATGCGGAACCGTTGTGTCAATTGCCGGATTCCTGAGAACCCACCTGAGTGCCGCAATAGGAGTCTCCTCGGCTTTCAGCTTGGGTTTTTGCGACCTATCCTTTGGGTGCCGTGGTTAACCCTATAATCACCTTCATTGCTATCACGCCGATGCCGGCCTCATCGAGTTTTTTTATTGCCGCATCCCTGAAGGGCGCCCCGATCGCATAGCTGTAAGTGGTCTGCACGACGTCCAACTTGCACTTGATTGCGTAGTCCGCCATGTTATTCGGATCATGACAGCTGAACCCAATCGCGCGGACTTTTCCCTGTTGTTTGAGGATCTGCAAGGCCTCGATTGCTTCCTCGGGGGCTCTTTGCGGTGTGTCCCGGGCATGCAGGTGATAGACGTCCACATAGTCTGTTCCGAGATTCTGCAGGCTGGCATCGATATTTTTCAATATATCCGCCTTGGTTCTCGATGGAGTTTTGGTGGATATCACAGCTTTGTCCCTTTTACCCTTAATGGCAGCGCCAAGGATCCGCTCGCTGCCTCCCTGCGCGTAATCAAGCGATGTATCGAAATAGTTGATGCCCAAATCGATGCAGCGCGCAATGATGTCGGGCTCGGGATCGTATCCCAGGCCGTACCCGACAGCGGAGACCTTCAGCCCTGTCTTGCCCAGCGTTCTATAGATAACATCGGCAGGTGCTTGAGAAAACGCCTCCAAACTGTGTGAAGAGATGAGCCCGGCGGCAGGCATTGCCAATCCTGCTTGCAGGAATTCTCTCCGTGATGACTTATATTTCATAGGACCTCCTGTCCCAGCCAAGTTTCATAAATGCGAGATTACATTTAATTTACCAAAATGGCCATAGGGTGCTGCTATTGTTCGCCGGTGGCGTAGCCCCACTATATTTTTCAACCCAGGCGGTTTTCAACACTTTTGAGAATGGAGCAGCATTTCGGGAATCCTGCATCGCACGGCTGACCGGTTTACAGGCGCAAAGCTCTCATCATAGCCGCAGTGCTCCGGGATCCGAGCCTCTCGCTCTGCCCCTCTTTTCGGGGAACCAGCTTGCCTTTGAGGAGTATTCCAGGCATGTACGAGAAACGCATACTTTTTGCCGAGGAGGCACTCCTGATGAGAAGTGGGGCTCCTGGCTCTACCTCTCTTCTGTTCCTGCAGGCATTCTCCGTTAACTTTAAAAATTTAGGGAGTCTTAGGGTTTTCGGGTTTTCGAGGTTCAACCTCGAAAGCCCGAAGTCTCAGCGGCTTTTCTCGGAAAGAAGACCGTTGCCGCAAAGATGATCAGGAATGCTGCCGTGAAGCAAAAGGCAGCCACCACCCAGGAAGCCCTCGGGCCCCGCAATCCAAACAACCCGTTGACGAAAGAAAATGTCACGGGCGAGGCGAATTGCCCCACGCCCATCCCGCAGGAAGCGATCGACAGAGCGAGTGTTGTCGCGTGCCTGGGGACGCTGCCGATTATGTTCAACACCATGGTCGGGGTAAAGATCCCGAATCCAAAACCGTAAAGGGCCGAGGCCAAAATAAACGTGGCGGGTGTCTCGACAAAATTCAGAAGGACAAAGCCGGTGGCAAGAAAAGCCATCGCAAACGCAAGCGTTCGAAACCCGAGTAATTTTGTGACGCGGCCGAGCAGTAATCCGGCTAGAATCGACCCGCCGGAGGATATTGTCATGATAATTCCTATGGTTCGTGTGCCGATTCCGCACCCCGACATGACAAAAGCGGCGTTGGTGGCGACCGAGATTCCGACAACGTTGTAAAGAAAATAACCGGTAATGTAAAACCACATCTTGCCGGTCAATGAAGCGGCCAGGGTATTTTTTGCAACGGTGCTCTTGATAACAGGCTGCGGCATTTTCCACAGAACGAATGCCAGCATCGGGACGACTATCAGGAACGAAAGGAATGTGAGCCGCCAGTGAATTGCGCACAGAGAGCCGCCGAGCAAAGCAAAGAGCATTCCGAAGATGGCTGCATTCGAACTCCGGTACCCCATGAATTCTTCTCTCTCGCGCCCCTCAAAATAGTCCGCCACCAGCGATTGAGAAAGCGGCACCAGGAATCCGCTCCCCGCGCCAAATACTCCCATCATCACCAGCAGAAAACCCAGGTCGCCGAAAAACGCGGGACTGATTCCTCCGATTCCGAAGAGAAGCATTCCAATCACCACCAGGGTCTTTTTCCCCAGGTGGCGCGAGAGATGTCCGCAGATCAAGGTAGAAACCATGATCAGCAGGGAGGGTACAACCAGAATCATCTGAATTGTCTGGGGACTCCTGTCCGGGAAGGCTTTCGCGATATCGGCAAGAGCGGGAGCAATCGCCTTGGAACCAAATACCAGGCTTGCGATGGACAAGACGACTAGCAGCAGTTGCTTTTTACCGGGATTCTCTTCCATTTGGCAAATCCTCGCGGCTGGATCTGCATTATTACACAGAGCGAGCTCAAAACCATGACTGCAATAAAAAGCCTCCTTGCGGCGGCTGAATATGATTGCTTGGTTGCGGGGGATGGATTTGAACCATCGACCTTCGGATTATGAGTTCGCTAACTCTGAGCGAAACTATTCATTTTGCGGTACGCATCAGATGTGAAGGGATTTGAGTCTCTTCTTCGGGTTATCGAAATGAACTTCTTCCGGAGCGAATTTCGTTGAGTCAAACGGGACATTCCCAGGAACCATGCTTTTTAGCCAAATCAGATACTCTTCGTACTCTTCGTGCGACGGGTCCCGAATGGTTTCCAGAAGGTCATAGTATCCTCCAATCCCTCCGCAATCCTCAGGCGGACACGCATTTGCCCCCGCCAGGCACCGCGGATATTTCGCCCCAGCCTCTGGAATGAGCACTCCTTCAAGAAGAACGTCGTGCTCCCAGCTATCCCCAAAATCATATTCATAGATTCCCTTGGCCCCGGGTTCTCGGAAATGCCGGGAAAGGGGGATTTCCCATCCGGCCAAGATCTGGACATCATCGAAGTTCTCATCTGGAATCCCGATGTTTACCTCTTTCCGCTTATTTATGGACGGGACACGAAACATGTGTAGATGGGAATCCGTCCAACCCATGGCATCCTGGATAGCGACATGCAAATCCCAAAAACTATAACTCGATGGGACCTGAATGAGCCTCCAAACGGGGGGTTCCGTATCCCGCAATATAATTTTAAATTGATAAACCGGCGCCACCTTTTTAGGATTCATCCTCAATTTCTCCTTCATCAAATCGGATTGGGGCGGCCAGACACTGAATTACGGAGCCATCCATCCGGATCGCGGACCAGCATACGTTCCCAGAGTCGGCCATAATCATCCAGCCTGATACGCCCCCCTGAAGAAACTCACAAATCCCTTGTCAAATGAATACACCTTGGGAGTCTTGACAAGTTCCTTTTGGCCTCCGCCTATCCAACCCCAATTAAGCCTAAGCTACCTATCATCTATTGGTACTAATGATGGGTGCCCAGGTTTTATTGGTGTGCGGTCCGGGAAGCCTTTTTCTCGTTCGATAAGGCGACCCGGAGGGATCTTTAGGCAGCATTGGGTTGAACTTCGACGCCGGTGGCACCGATAATTTTCACTAACAGATCGCAAGAAACAGAGACAGTTGCCCCGTTTTTTATGGCAGACACTTTCGAACGAGCAACCCCGGATCTTTTTACAATTTCGCCGAGCGCAAGTCCCGATTCCCGGATCGACTTGACGGCCAGATGCGATAGCTCTGCCTTGTATTTCATCAGCGCGATATCCCCTGGAGTAAGCCCCAGTATCCGGCCTATATCGTTCGGCGTCTCCGCTGTAACGGATTTGCCGCCTTCCCTTTTTTTCCGTTTCATTGTTCTTCCTTAAGTTCCTTCAAAAATGTTTCAAGTCGAGTTCGTGCAGTCTTCTTCTCCTTTTCGGAAGTTTTGCGGCTCTTCTTCTGGAACGCGTGAAAGAGCAAGATGCCAAATTCCGTCCGGATCGCATACAACGCCCTGTAATTTCCACTCCTATCAGGTATTCTTATCTCTGAAACTTGCTGGCTGATATCGGGCATTGGCCGAACATCAGGCATTCCAATGGATTCGCCTTTCTGAAGTCTTGTCAATACTGATCCTAATTCCTTTTTAACCTCCAGCGGCCAACCGTGAATCACATCACGCGCCAGGCCGTAAAAGCGAACGGGAATCCACTCCATCCTATCTACACTCCTATGTTAGTGTCCCATATATGGGACGCACTTTCAATGAGAATCTGGTAACAAGTATATCCTCGGATCTCAGATCACGAGTACGTTAGGCGTTTAAAAAGGGTGCATAAATCGAACGAGATTCAGGAGCAGAACAATCAAGACTTTCAGTAGGTAGTTTAGCGCTCCGAGCATACCTATGAGCGTGCTACAAGATCACATTTTGCTTCACCTTTCATGCCCGATTAGTCATGGAGGCACTACAAATGGCTTTCTTGCGGATAACACCCGCTCTTCGGAGAGGGCCCGAGGATACCTTTCAACACCTATTTCTCTGCAGGCCATTTGTTGAATCAGCTTAGCGTGCGTTCATTTTTTGCCTGCTTTTTTCTCGGCTTCTTGTCTTCTCTGATATGTACTACCTGCCAAACGGTAGGCCACATAATATTTGTATATATTCGCTATATACTGAGTCGTTTCCCGGCCAATGACTTTTGCCGCTGCGACTTCGACATTATTGAGCCATATGTTCGGATCGTAGCCCAGATTCTTGGCCAGAGTCCGGCAGCGTCCGATCTTCCCCGGACCGGCATTGTAAGAAGCGATGGCTGTTTAAAAAGGAAAAAAGGGAGCAGGTTTTTCCCGCTCCCCAAGTAGTTTGCTCTTGATGGGGGTTTATGGGGGTTTGTGCCTAATCCCCCAATTCCCGTAAGCTTATGATTCCATTGGTTGCGGGGCCAGGATTTGAACCTGGGACCTTTGGGTTATGAGCCCAACGAGCTACCAGACTGCTCCACCCCGCGATGATGGAGGAATTATATGGGTCCGTTACCTGCGAGTCAAGCGAATGCTCGATCTAACCGATATCCGGCTGGGCAGGCGGCAAAAGAAGCCATAATTCAAGGTTTCGAGATCCTCCCCGATTTGCAATAATTGCCTAATGCATACTTTCAAATCGGGAGCATTCCCAAGAAAGGCGGCTGCTCATGCCAGTAACAAGAAAAATTCGGAAGGTTCTGAAAAGCAATCCCACCATCGAGGGCGCCGGCGTTCACTTGAAGAGAGTGTTCGGGTTCCGCGAAACTTCTCTGTACGATCCTTTTCTGATGCTGGATGATTTCCGCTCTGATCGACCGGAACACTATATCAAGGGATTTCCCTGGCATCCGCATCGAGGGATTGAAACAATCACCTATGTTCTGGACGGCAATGTCGAACACGGCGACAGTCTCGGCAACAAGGGCGTCATCAACCCGGGTGACGTGCAGTGGATGACCGCCGGCAGCGGCATCATTCACCAGGAAATGCCGAAAGGGGACGCCCAGGGGAAGATGGGCGGCTTTCAGCTGTGGGCCAATCTGCCCGCCAAACAAAAAATGATGAATCCCAGGTACCGGGACGTGGCGAGCGGGCAGATACCTGAAGTCAAATTTCCCGATAGCACAATGGTCAGGATTATTGCCGGCGAAGTTTCCGGCACCAGGGGACCGGTGCAGGATATCGTCATCGATCCTGAATATCTCGATGTTTCAATTCCGGCAAATTGCGAATTCAAGCACCCCACCAAACGGGGCCATACGGTTTTCGCATACGTCATTGAAGGGCAGGCCTATTTCTGCCGGGAGAAAAATCCGTTTACCTACGAGATGCTCGGAAACAACTATTTTGACCTTCAGCGGGATCCATTCGTCGCCAATGAGATGCTCGTATTGTTCGACGATGGTGATGAGATCGCCGTGTTTACCGAGAAACAGAATGTGCGGTTCCTGCTGATATCCGGCAAGCCGCTGCGTGAACCGGTAGCCTGGTATGGCCCCATCGTCATGAATACCCAGGAGGAACTGCGAATAGCCTTTGAGGAATACAGGGAAGGGACGTTTATCAAATATAAGGGCTGACCCTCATTCCTCGCAAGCTTTCGCGGCGAAACGTTTCTGGGCGTTAAGGGTACTATCGATTTCTGGTCGCAGGTCCTAAAGCCTGGTTTCAGGCCGCAAATCGCCGGTGTGATTGCAGGCTGCAACTGTCGACAGGGCCATAATCCAACAGGGTATGGGCTAAACTATTTCTTCAACAAGGCCGCGGCTATCTCGGCTGCTCTTCGGCCCGAGAGGAGCATCCCGCCGAAAATTGGCCCCATGCGCGGCAAGCCGTGTACGGCGTTGACCGTCATTCCTGCTGCCAGAAGTCCCGGAAAGACCTCTCCCGTGCGTTCCACGGTCTCCTTCTCTGCCAGTTCTGCCCACATTGGCTTTTCGCCTATCACCTGTCCGGTGGATGAGGAAACCTTCCTCCCGGTCTTGCGGGTTAAAAGGCTGCAAACCTCGGCGTCATGCCCGGTGGCGTCGATAACGCATCCGGACCTTATGGTGAGGGGATCCACATGCAGATGAGCCAATTCCACGGCGCTCCAGTTCAGAACCAGTCCCGTTACACGGTCATTCTCACGGATCATCACGTCTTCCACGCTGATCAGGTTGAAAATCCGCGCCCCGGCTTTTGCGGCCCGGTAGCACAGGGCGGAAACCGCCTCGACGGAATCAGCCACATGGTACCCGGGCCGGTATTCCCGGCATGCTATGCCGAACTCTTCCAGGATAGGCCGGGCATCATCCTGAACCACAATCTTGTTGAACATCATGCCGCCGCCCCACATCCCGCCGCCGATGCTCAACTTCCTCTCGTACAAAGCCACTTTGAACCCGCGACGCGACAGGTAGTACGCCGCCGTCAGTCCGGCAGGCCCGCCGCCCACAACGGCCGCATCAACCTCCATGAAATCCATGAAGTCATCCATGAAACTCTTGGCAATCGCTCTTGAAATGATGATTTCGTCCAATGCACCCTCCTTTATGAATATCTACGGGAGGGCCTGTAAGAAACGGGATTCGGAAAGCTGAGGATTGCGCTTCCCGGCATGCATTCCATACTTCCCTACGCTCGCATTATCGAGATCAGGTACAAAGGGTCATTCGCTCAAGCGAATTCTCAGCCTTCCGGCCCCCCCAGTAAATATTCGTTGCATCCATATATTTTCTTTTCCACACTCAGGTGTCAAGGCGTAGCGGCATTTTTGCAGCGGACGGGTCAAACGGAAAATGGATTTGTCTCCCCATAGTCTCACTGGTTCTTGAGCAAAGGCTTATCTGCCCCGCGATTCAGCATCTCCGCCGTGTATCCGTGTAAAACAAGCCTTATTGCGATTTATAACCATCTCGGATATTATCGCGCCAGCATTTCTCAAATCCTTGAGTGGTGAAGGATCGCGCTCAAAGGATGGAGCCCGAAGCGTGATTCATTTTCGTCCCAGTGGCTGTAGATTTTTTCGGAGGTCTTATGAAAGGCAAATCATCGCGTAGAAAATTCCTGCAAAACGGTTTGATGGTCCCGGCCGCCGGACTCATCGCTGTGCGCGGTCTGGAAGCGTTCCCTCAGACGCCCGCCCCGGTTCCCTACAGGACGCTGGGCAAAACGGGGCTCAAGGTCTCGGGCGTTGGATTCGGCATCGGGTACACTCCCGATCCCGTGGTGCTCGAGCGGGCCATCGATCTGGGTGTGAATTACTTCGATACCTCGCGCGTCTACAAGGACAGCGAAAAAGTGTTCGGCTCTGTCATCAAGGGTAAAAGAGACAAAGTTGTGATTTCCACCAAGACCGGCACGAATACCCGGGAGCAGATATTGAAGGATATCGAGACGAGCCTTCAAATGCTGGGCACGGATTACGTCGATGTCTATCACATGCATGCCAGGGACACGGCAGCCAGAGTTTCGGACGAAGCTCTCGAAGCCATGAAACTGATCAAGAAGCAGGGCAAAGCTCGTTTCGTCGGCCTCAGCACTCACGATCCGAACGCGATGGCGGACAATATCATCAAATACGGGCTGGACGTTGTGCAGACCACGTACAGTTACGCCATCGGAGCTCCATTCAGGGATGCGGCGCTTGATAAGCTGCATGCCGCAGGTGTCGGCATCATAGCCATGAAGGTCGTGATCGGCCTCACCGGGCTTCATTTGGATATGAAGAATCCCGAACAGAAACCCAAGATCACCAGTGAGGGCTGCGTGGCAGCCATAAAATGGGTTTTGAAGAATCCCCGGATTGGCACAACCGTTCCCCACCACGGTGACTTAAGCCAGCTCGAAATGAATGTCCGGGCGATGTCGGAATCCTACGCCCCCGCGGATGAAAAACTGCTTTATGTGCGCAATGAGCAGAACCGGCCCTTCTATTGCCGGATGTGCTATGAGTGCAACGGGCAGTGCCCGAAGGGCGTGCCTGTCACCGACGAGCTCCGCTTCCTTGCCTATAACGACTTTGGCGGCGATATCCATCAGGCTCGTAGGAGTTACATGGAGCTGCCGCAGGAAGTCCGAGATATTCGCTGCAGGGATTGCTCGGACTGCACCATCCGGTGCCGGAACGGAGTTCGCGTGCAGGAGCGCCTGATCCGGGCGCAGGAGCTTCTGGCTTAGCCTCCGGAGGCGATGGCGTACATCCACGTAAGGCCATCATCATTCTCCATATTTTTGTGAGAGCGGCGCTCCAGAGCCGTTCGATGAGCGAATAATCGGTTATGGCTCAATCGGACGGGTCTGGAGAGACCGTCTCAAAACTGCCAGCGAGGATCTCGCCAGATTCGTTTTGGGACCGATTCTGGAGGCCTGTCCATAAATTTTAACGCTGACGTACGCCGATAAACGCCGACTTACGCCAAAAAAATCATAAATGAATACTATTTTCTCAGCATTTAATGCTGATTGGGTAAGGATGGCTCTCCAGAGACTTTCTCGAAACTGCCGCCGAGGATCTCGCGACAGTCGTTTTGCGACAGACGCTGGAGATCCGTCCTTCACTATTGCATTAAGGATATCCTTGTCTGCCCGAAGCAAAAAATGTGGCGAAGTGCTACGAATATTGTTCCTATGAGAATGCAAATTCATGATAATTCGTGGCTTGTTTCAGCTAAAAGAGAGGAACAGCCGAATGACACAAGCGCCGCAGCGGCCTGCCGAATATGATTTTTCCAAAAAGCAGATCTTCTGGGGAATGGTTGCCATTTTCACCGTCTACGCAACAATGTCCTACTTCGTGCAGACACTGAACGTTGCCCGGCCAAAGCTGGCTGCCGAATTGAACGGCATGTCGCTCTACGCATGGTCCGTCTCGCTTCCCGGACTGGCCGGCGCTTTCGTGACGCTCATTTTCGGCAAATTGTCCGATATTTACGGACGGCGCATCATGCTGCTGGTATCGGTCATCTTTTCTTTTATCGGAACCATCCTGAGCGCTCTAAGCCCCAATTTTATTTTTTTTATCGCTGCCAGCGTCATCGCCAATCTCGGGAACGGAGCCATGATGCCGCTTGTTTTTGCCGTCGTTGGGGATATGTTTCCGCCGGCAAAGCGCAGCAAGTGGATCGGGCTGCTCAATATCCCCACGGGGATTTGCTCTTTGTTCGGCCCCACACTTGGCGGATGGCTTGTAGACAACTTGAGCTGGCGCTACCTGTTCTGGTTTTCGTTGCCGCTTCTTGTCATCTGCCTGATCACGGTTCCGATCGGGATCCCTTCGATCATCACCAGCGCGAAGCGCAAGATCGATATCCTGGGGTGTATTCTGGTGGCGATCGCCTCGTCGACCACGATTGTCGGATTTTCTCTGGCCGGCACAACTTATCCGTGGGCTTCAGTACCTATTATCGGCCTGCTTGGAGTTTCCCTTGTTTTCTGGATTTGGTTCTTCAGGACTGAGTCGCGCGTGGAAGAGCCCATACTCGATCCCGTGGTGCTCCGCAACCGGTCTTTCATGACGGTCGCCATCGCCACCCTGTTTTCATTTTTCGGGCAGATGGCGATTATGATGTATTTCCCGATGTTCCTGCAGGGCGTTCAGGGCGTCAGCGCCACACTGAGCGGGCAGATCATCACTCCCTACAGCGTGCTGATGTCCTTTATCGGCGTGCCCGTCGGCTTTCTGCTCGCCCGGACGAAAAGCTATAAATGGATGTACATCCTGGGTTTTTCCATCCTAACGGCCGTCATGTTCGGGGTGATTTTCTTCACGGCGGAAACTCCTGTGCTGTGGAGCGTGCTTGTGTGCACGCTCACCGGTATCGGATTGGGCGCCATCCCGACGGTAAACACGATGGTAATTCAAAATGCCGTGCCCAAAAGACTCCTGGGTGTGGCGATGGGCGGCATCTTTTTTGCCATATCGATGGGCGTAGCCATCTCCCCGGCGATTCTTGGTTCGGCTATGAATGCCTCCTATGCCAAAGCGCTTGCTGCATCCCTGCCCGCCGGCCTGGTTGAAGCCCAGGATGAGGCGACCATGAATTCTCTGGGAGATCCCAAGGTCCTCCTCTCCCAACCGGCTATGGCAGCCCTCGAGGAGAATTTCAGAAAAGCGGGAAGGGAAGCGTTGTTCCCCCAGACTGTCCAGGCAATCCGGACCTCCATGGAGGCGGGATTGAGAAGCGTATTCTGGGTCAGCGCGATAACCATGCTGCTGGCCTTCTTGATTATATCCACCGTCCCGCAGGTCTCTTGGGAGACGGAAAACAGAGATAAAAAAGGTTCCTAATCCCCCTGCTGCAAACAAGGGTTCGAGCAATGAAGCCTTGAGCCCTGGAAGACCCGATTGACATCGGCCCTGTACCGGTCAGGCTAATGCAGGTGCCGCACTTCCAAGTCCGGGGAGGCGGATCGTCTGCCATGAATATATTGCTGGTCATGACCGCCCGCGACATAGGCGGCGCAGAACTGTATGTCGGCGATCTGGCCGAAGCGCTAAAAGGTACGTGCCATTTCACTGTCGCTCTCCCTGAGAATGCCGCGTTAAACAGCCTGGTTGTCCGCTTGTCACCGATTTCCCAGGTTGTTCCTCTTCCGCTCAGTGTACCGTGGCGGTTGCCGGGCGCGATAGCCAGACTTATCCGCCTCGCCGCGGCCCACGACGTGATCCATCTAAACTCGAGCCACCCTGCCAGCCGCCTCGGTATTTTCCTGGGATTCGCATTGCCTGCCTCGGGCAGGCCCGTAATTGCGGTCGAGCACCGCGCCACGCTCATGAACGACGTGCACATTTCCCGGAGCATTGCCTGGGCTCTGCCGGTGTTGTTCCGTTGGTCGCGGAAGCGGGTGGCCCGGATAGTGACCGTTTCAAACGAAAGCAAGCGCATCCTGACGACCTGTTATCGTCTGCCCGCAGGCCGTATCGACGTGGTCCACAATGGAATTGATCCTGCTCATCTTGCATCTTCCGCTACAGATAACCTGAATCCGATGGCCGAAATGGGATTGAAGGACAGCCAGCCTGTCATTCTTGTCCTCGCCAGGCTTGCCGACAACAAAGGGCATCGATACCTGATCGAGGCTGCCCCGGCAATCCTGGACCGCTTTCCGGCTGCCCGCTTCGCTTTTGCAGGTATTCCGGAGGGCCGGATGTCCATTGAGCGTCAGATTGCCGCCGCCGGCCTGGAGTCCCACTTCTCCATCCTCGGCTTCCGGCCGGATGTCGGAGCTTTGCTGCGGAGCAGCACGGTTTTCGTGCTGCCGTCTTTGGCCGAAGGGTTTCCCTTATCGGTCATTGAGGCGATGGCTGCCGGCCTGCCGGTCGTCGCCACCCGTGTCGGAGGAATCCCCGAGATGATCGAGGACGGCCGAAACGGCTTCCTCGTTCCGCCTGCCGATGCAGCCTCCCTGGCGCGCGCCGTAATCCGTGCGCTGGAGTTGAGTGAAGTGGAAAAGGCCCGCATGAGGAAGGAAGCGCTGGATGCGGCAGCACAATTTTCCCTCGCCGAAACCGCCCGAAAAATGCATGCCCTTTATCGGAGCGTGCACCGAGGAACCTCGCGCTGACACTCAGTCCTGGAGGTTTTGATGGGAGTCTCCGCAAATGCAGAGCCTTTGGAATCGAGCCATGGCTAGGAAATGAGCTGCTGGACAAGCTTCATGAGATCCAGAGAAGAGCTATGGAAACGGATCGCGAACCTGCTGAGGCTGCCATGATCCGAATTCACGGAACTGCCACGGAGTACCGTGGCGTCCAGAGCAAGAGATTTTTTCATGGACGGTGTCTGCAGGCTAAGGCAGATGCTGGATCCATTGGGCGGAAGGAATTTCGAGGAAAGGAAAGCCCCGTTGAGTGAAAGGTCAAGTAAGGTCGCATCGTGGCTTTCCCCGTTGAGGCTGAAACGGCAGGCCAAACGTGCCGGCACACGCGAAATCCTCCTGCGGTCCTGTGTCACTCTGTTTTGGATTGCCACACTCTTTTCCTCCCTCTCGTATTCCTAAATCGGAGGCAACAAACAGAACATTAGCTTTCTTGCAGGCTTTGCCATATATTCAAAAGCGAAACTTCGAGGGGGGCGAGGATGAGCAAAACCACATACGAAAAACTCAGAAAGAAGGTGTCGGATAACCTGAACCCGCGCATGAGAGAATTCGGCAAGACTGTGGAGGATGTGAGCAGAAATTTCAAAACGCTGGGACTGGAAGCGGCGGTGTGGTATCCGGAGAAGATTCATACGGCCAATGTGGGAGGAATAGACGCCGACAGTTACGTGGGCTACTCACGGATCGAGGGCAGATGGGGGCTCATGATCAGGATAATCGAGCGCGATCATGAGAGTCATGCCTATGTGAGCCAGCGCGTCATCCCTATCGAAGCCTGCGGGAATATGGAAATCGTTGTCGCTGCGCTGAAAAAGGTGCCCGAGCTTGTCCTGTCTATCGACGAAGCGGCAGAGCGGCAGGCAAAAGCAATTGTTCAGCTGGATCGCAGGATTGCGGAACTCCGGCATCCCGAGTGCGAGTTCTGAAGCCAGGCCGTTCCATCCATTTCAATCCATTCATCGCCTAATCCACATCCATGCCGGGAGAGGCTCATTGATTTCGACAGCTTCAAGGTGGGGTAACGCCGATACATGCTGACTGATAAATTCGGAAAAGGGTCATCGGCTTTTGCCGCTCCAGGCAACGGAAAAGACCTGCGGAACTGGCTCAGGCCGAGCTATCGGTGAAGGCCGCCGGCTGCGTGTCGAATTTTTGGGCCGTGCTATGATGGTGCGGAAAATTCCTCATGGGAGGATCGGAATGAAACGATCGACGGCTGGATGGATGGCGGCAGTTCTGGCACTGGTAGTTTTTGGAGGAGGCGCTCTGGCTCAGCTCACGCACGTGCCGCTGGAACCCGATGAAACGGGCGAACTCCCCAAAATCGACCGTGTGCTTGCCGATAACTCCGATTTTGTCAGGCGGGAAGCAATGATCCCGATGCGTGACGGCGTGAAGCTGTTTACCATCATCCTGATTCCGCGTATGCAGGAGCAGATGCCTATCCTGCTCAGTCGCACGCCTTACAGTGCATCGAGACGCTCGACACGCGATCAAAGCCAGAACCTCGAGGCGGTCCTGCCGGGCGGCGACGATGTGATTGCCCGTGCCGGATATATTCGTGTATTCCAGGATGTGCGCGGCAAATACCGGTCCGAAGGGGATTACGTCATGAACCGTCCCCTTCGAGGGCCGCTCAATCCGACAGGCATCGACCACTCCACGGATGCCTACGACACCATCGAATGGCTGATTAAAAATGTGCCGGAGAGCAATCAGCGTGTCGGCATGATCGGCACGTCCTACGACGGTTTCCTGGTTCTCATGGCTCTGGTAAATCCGCATCCTGCTTTGAAAGCCGCCGTGCCGGTCAATCCTATGGTTGACACCTGGCTGGGGGACGATTGGTTTCACAACGGCGCTTTCCGCCAGATGATGATGGATTACATCCATGACCAGGAGGCATCCCGCAATTCGGACATACTCTGGAAAAGCGGCGTCTATGACAATTATGACCTCTATATGAGGGCGGGTTCGGCAGGGGAGTTGGGGCGGCGCATGAAAATGGAGCACCTGGATATGTGGCGCAAGCTGTTGCAGCATCCGTCCTATGATGCATTCTGGCAAGCCCGGGCTGTGGATAAAATCCTTGCAGACCAACCGTTGAAGGTCCCGATCCTTTATGTCCACGGGCTCTGGGACCAGGAGGATATTTACGGCGCCGTCGCCGCCTATCAGGCGGTCGAGCCCAAAGACCGCGAAAATGATATGAATTTCCTTGTGATGGGCCCCTGGGCGCACAGCGGGTCCAACGGGGACGGAAGTTCGCTCGGTCCGCTCAGGTTTGAGGGCAACACGGCCCGCCATTTTCGCCAGACCATCCTCTTGCCCTTCCTCAACGAGCACCTGAAAGCCGGTGCGGTGAAGGCGAATACGCCGCCCGTGTTGGTGTATGAAACCGGCAGCAACGACTGGAAACGATACGATTCCTGGCCTCGCAGCTGTGAATCCGGATGTGCGGGGAATATGCGTGCGTATTTTTTAAGAAAAGGGTTCGGGCTCGGATTCGATGCTCCGGATGCACTCGGCGACGCATTCGACGAATATATTTCTGATCCGTCAAAACCGGTGCCCTACAGGCTGCGCCCCATTCGCCCGACCTATGCCGAGGACTCGAACTGGGAAAGGTGGCTGGTAGACGACCAACGCAATTTCTCAAGCCGCACGGACGTTTTGAGCTATCAATCGGAAACTCTGACACGGCCTGTTGCCATCGGTGGCAGGCCTGTTGCCAACCTTTTCGCTTCCACTACGGGAACGGATTCGGATTTTGTGCTCAAGCTTATCGACGTTTACCCTGACGAGTATCCATCTAAGCCTGAACTCGGCGGATATCAGCTGATGGTTTCAGCTGAAATACTGCGCGGCCGCTATCGCACAGATAAGGCAAAGCCGGCACCGATTTCCGCAGGACAGGTCGAACTCTTCCGCTGGGAACTCCCGCCGGCCCATCATGTCTTTCTTCCGGGACACAAAATAATGGTGCAGATCCAGTCAAGCTGGTTTCCGCTTTATGACCGGAATCCGCAAACCTATGTGGAGAATATTTTCTGGGCTAAGCCCGCAGATTTCATCAAAGCCACACAGCGGATTTATCGAGCAGGAGATCACGCAAGTTTCATAGCACTGCCCATCATGCCCTGATTTTTTGCCCACTTTCAGGGATGACCGCGTGCGATGCCTTTTAGGCAGATCCCAGTTTGTTTTTTGCCTGAAGGACGTCGGCGACGTGCTTCAGCCCCAGATCTTCCAGGGTTTTACGCCTGGGATAACCGGTTTGCGGATCCCAGCCCTCGAACCTATAAAAGGCAGTTTTCCAGTTTTCGACCCCTTTGTCGTCCAGGTAGAGCTCCCTGCAGTTCACCCAATCCCATTTTGAGCCGTCGTATACGGGAATGGTCGTTGCGACCCCGGACATGGAAGCCCCTCGCTTATACATGTATCCGGCGAATTTTTCTATCTCCCTTGTTCTGCCCTGCAGCACAAAGATTGCCCGCTTCAGATTCCATGCCCGCCGGCCCATTTCCAGGCCGTCTTCGAAAGTTTGGCCCCGGCCGGTTACGGCATTAAGGAACCGGGGTTCGGCCACAGGTGTGGCACCCCGTCCATCCGGATTTGACGGATTGAAATAGTTACCCATGGCCCAGTCACAGAACAGAACAGACTCCTTGTAGTACGTTGCATAGTGCTGATGCCAGGCTACGAATTTCGCCTTATGGTCCGAATATATCCCGGTCTTATATGCCTGATCACCCTGCCAGCTGTAGTCGAACATAAAGGGATCGTCGCTGAAGGGGGGACTGGTCGATGCCAGCATCTTGACATATTCCTCGCAGGACATCAGTTTTGTAGGTCCCAACTGCATGTCGTGGTTATTCTGATCGCGCGAATCCACCAGGTTGCCGTAAGCCCATTCCACCGTCGGCATCGTCCAGTGATCCATGTATCCCCAGGCGGGAAGACGCAGGATACTGTTCAGATCGCTGATCCGGCCGATTTTTTCAGCAAAACGGACCGTCCCCTCGGCCAGCATATCGCCGATGCCGATACGCCTTGCGATCGCCAACGCGAAAATTTCGGCGAATTCGACGGTTTCGTATTGGTCCATCGGCAAAGGGTAGGTATCCACCGGTTTGCCCGGGCCAATGACTCCCATGTCATACAGCCTCTTCACGTACCAGCCCGCGCCGGTATTTGCTGGACAATGCGATCCGATTTCGGTGTCCGGGAGACTCGGGAAGTTCATGGCGCCCATGAAAGTGACATCGGAGGCGTTCAGCCCCAATTTTTGCACGAAATCTGTCGCCCTCCATGAATCCGACCTCGTTGTGCGTTTGAAGGGAGGGGAGGGAAGGCTATACCAGATCATCTCCGTGCATTGGTCGGAATCGAATCCGTGGATCTGGCTCCTGGAATGGCAGCCTCGGTTGCAGCCCAGGCAAGCCGAGACGCCAGGCTTGATGTCGCGTCCGGGACCTCGCTGACCGCTCATGGGAAAGGAGGCTTCAAACCATTCCCGCGCATCCCTCACAGCTTTGGGGTCGGCGATTTTAATGCTGCCTGTGCCGATTACGGCGACAGCCTTCAGGTTTTTGGCGCCGAATACGCCCCCAAAGCCGCCCTGGCCCGCCCCGGATCCGCCGGCATGAATCAAAGAAGCTATCCGCGATTTGTTCTCTCCGGCGGGGCCGATGGTGACGATCGACGGCCTTTGCGTCGAGTAGGTGGTACCCAGTTTCTGCCATTCGGAGCCGTATCGAACCGGAGCCTTCGTGCTCTCCATCTTCCAGATCTCATCCTGGGTTTCCCAAACGTTAAGCCCCCAAAGAGGCCGGGCATCCTCGATTGTGACTTTATCGTTAACGATATTGATGTAGACGGGCTGATCGGCTTTGCCTTCGACAACCACGCCATCCCATCCGGCAAACTTGAGCATGGGCGCAAAGCTGCCGCCGAAATTACTGTGTCCGAACCAACAGACCGGCCACGTCTGCGGAGCCAGGCCCGAAACGCTGGTCCTGCCGGCGAAGGCCAAACCAGTTCCCGCCAAAGGACCGGTCATCAAAGCGACGATATTTCTCGGATCGAAGGCATCCTGAAGATCCCACCCGCCCGGTGCGACGCAAAGATCCCAGAAGATGGCGGTGGCAGTCCCGTGACCTCCGCCGAAGGCTTCATATTTTGAGGAATCCAGGGAGCCAATTTCCCTGGTTGTCAGATTAACCCTGAGAATCTTGCCTGCAAATCCTGGCGTCGCCATGTGAATCTCCTATCCCTTCTTTTCTGCGGGCGGAGCTGCAAATTCAGCTCCGGGAAAGCGGGGGTAATTAGATTGGTAAACTCCCGGCTCTGCCGGGGGACTCAAAGAGTATGACAGCTCTGTATTTTGAAACGCTGAGAAACGCTGATAAAAGCGCTGACAAACGCCGATTTGTTCGGCGAGGGTCGGCTTTTGCCCGCGTAAGTCAGCGTTCAAGACCGGCGTAACTTCTCCAACCGCTTTGAGCGGTTCAAATCTTTCAAGCCTCCGGGTTTTCCGGAGGTACCTGACTGCTGCTTTGGATAGGCATGCCTCCAGCCATGGGCAAAGCTTCCTTCGCCGATGCTCGCTTTTCTCTTTATCTATAGCAACATATACCGCTTAATGCAATCTCGCATGAGCCCGATGAACAAAAAAACAGCCACGAACCTGCGCGGGATGATTCGCGAAATCCGTGGCCGTTTTTCGGTCATTGACCTAGGCTGCGCCCAGTTTGTTCTTGGACTGAAGCAGATCCGCGACATGCTTCATGCCCAGGTCTTCAAGCGTTTTCCGCTTGGGATAACCGGTATCGGCATCCCAGCCTTCGACATTGTAGAAGTGGGTCTTCCATTGATCGACCCCTTCTCTTGTGAAATAAAGCTCCTTGCAATTCTTCCATTCCCATTTGGAGCCGTCGAATATGGGTAATTCGGGGGCAAATCCGCAGTAGGAGGCTCCGGGCCTGTAATAGTATCCCGTGAAATTCTCCATTTTTCTGTGCCTGCCCTGTATCACGAAAATCGCCCTCTTTAAATTCCAGGAGCGTCTGCCGATTTCCATGCCATCCTCGAAAGTGTGATTCCTTCCTGTGATGGCATTGAGAAATTTCGGCTCGGCTTCGGGAGTGTGCCCTTTGCCTTCCTTGTGGGACTGGCTGAAGAGCTGGGAATAGCCCCAATCGCAGTAACCGACAGATTCCTTGTAGTAGTTCCAGTAGTGCTGGTGCCAGGCAACCCATTCGGCTTTGTGTTTGGAGTAGATTCCGGTTTTGTAGGCCTGTTCATTGTCCCAGCTGTAGTCGAACCAGAATGGATCATTCTTGGTGGTTCTTTCAGAAAGAACCTTCACAAAGTTTTCGCAGGTCCAGCCACGCTTGGTGCCCAGAGACATGTCATGGTTGTTGATGTCGCGGGAATCCATCAGGTTGCCGTAAGCCCATTCGACGCCAGGCATGGACCAGTGATCCTGGTATCCCCACATCGTCAGCCGGCAAAGCGTATTGAAATCGTCCGTTCTTCCCAATTTTTCGGCGAAGCGGGCGGTGCCTTCCGCCAGCAAATTGCCGATGCCCACGCGCTTTGCAAGCGCAATTCCATAGATTTCCATGAATTCCGGGCTCTTGTAGGCGTCCATCGGGAGCGGAGAAACGTCGAATTTGGTCCCCGGACCGATGACCTTCATGTCATACATCTTTTTCATATACCAGCCCAGGGCGGTATATGCGGGAACTTTCGGCTGAATCGGGAAATCCTTATTGTGGGACGTGTCGAAGGACATGGGTCCCATAAAGCAGGTTTCCATGGCATTCAGAGCCAGCTGCTGGCAGATATCGGTTCCCTTCTGATTGACCTCAGTCGGGACTTTGTGATCAATGAGAGAGTACCAGGTTGATTCTGCGCAATCGTCGGAATCCTGGCTGTACGCGCGGTCCCGGTTATGGCACATCCGGGGGATGCCGCATCCTACGCAGCAGGACCCGATGGATGGAGGTCCGAATCCGGCAAAGGCGCCCATTCGCGGCCAGGTTTTGTCCCACCATTCCCGGGCGTCCTTTAAAGCCTTCGGGTCGGCTATCTTGATGCCTCCGGTGCCTGCGACGGCTACGGCTTTAAGGTTTTTGGAGCCGAAAACGCCTCCGAATCCTCCCTGTCCGGCGCCCGATCCGCCGCCATGAAGAAGCGAAGCAACCCTTGTCATATTTTCGCCCGCCGGCCCCGTGGTGACGATAGCCGGCCTTTGCAGAGTGTAGCCGTTGTCAAGCTTCTGCCACTCCTGGCCGAAGCGCACACCGGATCTCTTCCAGATCTCTTCCTGACACTCCCATGTGTTAAGGCCCCACAAGGCCTTGGCATCTTCTAATGTCACCTTGTCGTCGATGATATTGATATAGACAGGAGAGTCCGCCTTGCCCATAACAGCCACACCATCCCATCCCGCCATTTTCAGCATGGTGGAAAACGCGCCGCCGAAATTGCTGTGGCACCACCACTGGATGGGATAGCACTGCGGCGACAATCCCGAAACGCTTGTCCTTGCGCCGGCCGGTATTCCCGATCCGGATATCGCGCCCGTCATCAGACAAACCATGTTTCGGGGATCAAAGGCATCCTGAAGGTCCCATTCGCCGGGAGTTACACAAAACTCCCAGAAGAGAGCCGTGGAGGTGCCATGTCCACCGCCGTACATTTCATATTTTTCACTATCTAAAGCCCTGATTTCTTTGGATGTCAGGTTAACCAAAAGTATCTTTCCCGCAAATCCTGGCGTTGCCATAGTATCCTCCTTCCTTAGAGTTTAGGCTCAGCTTCTGCCGGCGGTGAGTTTTTGGGTTTAGCTCCAGGAGCTCCGAACGCAGGTTTGGGCTTTGGAGGCGGCTGCAGGTTGCGGTCGTATCCACTGATGTCGGCTTGCGATGGGAGTTCATTCACAATCTTCAGAGCACTTGCGGGACAGGCCTCGACGCAGGCTTGGGTTCCGCCGGGGCCGCCTTTCTTGTTGTAGTAAGGCGTATCGACGCACATGTCGCATTTGGTGGCTTTCTTTGTGGCAGGATTCCATATGGGCCGATGCGGGATGTGCGGACAGGATTTTATGCAAGTCTGGCAGCCAATGCACTTCTGGGCGTCAATCATCCGGATGTTGCCATTTTCGGCGCTGACATGGGCCGCTCCGGTCGGGCAATATCTCACGCAAAGAGGATCGGGACATTGCCGGCAGACATTTTGTTGAATGTCGAGAGGATATTTGGCGAGTACTGCCCGGTGCACCTGAATGCGGGACAGAGACAAGCTTGTTACGCCCTCGTGGACCATAGAGCATGCGAGCATGCAGCCCCAGCATCCGGCACAATGCTTGCTGTCATAAACCAGGTACATTGTTGAGGGCGAGTATGGATTTTTTTCCGCAGGCGGCGCTGCAGGCTCGGCTATAGCATTCGCAGGCGTATAGGCCGTAAGCGCTCCACCCGCAAGCACGGTTCCGCTGCCGACTACAAAATCGCGCCTTGAAAACTTCTTGTTTTTAGACTTATTCGGTTCGGTTTGATTATCTCCAGCCATGGACGAATCTCCCTTACAATTCTGGCCAAATTGAATGCTCTACTTGTATCAGGCCCCGCGATTTTTATCAATCCAATAAGGGGACCTAACACCCTGGAGCGACAAGCTATATGGCCACACTTTATAGGTTACAGGTTGCAGGTCGTAGGTTTCAAGTGGGAGGTGAGATCTTCAGCCAAAAAATAAACTGGCAATCCTCCAACAGAGCTGTGGGACTCAAGGAGTTTGACAGTTCCAGGATCATTTAACGCCGACATACGCTGACAAAACACTGACGAACACTGATCAATAAGGCAACGGCGGGCGGGCAAGAGCCGATAAGACGCTACCGATGTTGTTCCAGCCCAAAGCGTTGGCTTCTTGAGGCAGATGCGGTGAAATGCTTATCGGGAGGAAATGACTATCTGGCCATGTTGGATTTGAATTTCATGAATATATGGCGGCAACCGGAATTTCTCCTTGTTCTCCGGTGAATTGAAAAGACGGTTGACCACTGCCTGCAAGGTGGTATTGCTAAGCGGAAGTGATCCCAATTTGCCGCCGGTCGGTTCCAGCCGCATGTACCCGTTTTCGACTACCAGCCGGCCGTCCAACTCCAGAGACAGATCCTTTCCATGCATGTCAAATATCGCATATAGGCTCAGGGAGTCTTCCTGCAATTGAATTTTAACGTCGCGTACTGAGGACCGCGCCTGTTCCAATTCCTGACGGTTTATTGAATCGGATGCCAGGGCCTTCTTTGCCAGCGAGATCATTGCCTCCGGCGATTGGGGCGGAGTGGGGGCCGAACCCTCAGGTCTTTTGAGCGCAAGATTTGCCTCCAGCCATCCATTCAGCTCTGCTTCGTTCAGCTCAACTCTCGCTTCTTCGCCCTGCCGGGCAGAGGTTTGCAGTTTCCGGACCTTTGCTTCGGCCTGCTTAACGGCATCCGGCGTCACTTCAATCCGGGGGGCCGGTGAAGTGCGAAGAATCAGTACAAAAATGAGTATAAGCACTGCCAGGCTGACCCATCGAAACACGCGATAGATGCGGCGAAAAGGTCCTGATTTTGATTGATCCGGCATTCTTTCAGACCTTGGGGCGTTCGCGGACGACAAAACTGCCGCCGTATGAAGGCGAGCAAAGACAACCCCGCAGCGCAAACACTCGGGGCCGTCCTCCTGCTGGAATCCGCATTTCGGACAATGCATCGGAGTCTCCGACGGCCAGCCTCAGGTCCCAAAACAGTGGATCAGCCTTTCCATTTGGAGAGACCGAATCTCTTTATACATCGTCCATTTCACCGGGTTTCTATGCATTTATGCCGATTATTTCAGCCTGCAGCCTGTAACCACCAGTTGCGGCCCGCAACCCGCGACTGGTATGATGTTTCCTATTGAACTGCTGCCAAAATCCAGATGGCCGGGAAAACCATTGGAGGGATACCATGAAAAGCATGATGGCCGAATCGATTAAACTCGGGACACAACCGGTTGCCCTGGTTTGGGCAGATAAAGAGCCGGATAACGCCGTCCACTTCAAGCCGCAGCATTGGGGCTGCGTCGTGAGCCTTTTTGCGGCAGCCGCAACGCGAGGGATTGCGGGCGCCTTCGACCGTCAAACCTATGGCTGCTGGGGCGGAGGAGTTGGCCTGGGATTCGGCAATCAGTATGAGAGCTTTCCCGGCAGCGTGGAATGCTTTTGCCGATTCCTCTCCTCCGGCAATGAATCATCGGATCAAGGGCGTCCGATAGGTGAGCAATTGAAGTCTTCGGGCTTTGGACGCATGGCGGATGACTTTCTCCTCGGAGAGCGCTATGTCAAAAATCCTGAAGATGCACGGCGCTTCGTCGAAAATCTGCCCATTCGTGAGATCCCATCCAAATACGTAATCGTCCGGCCGCTGGATCAAATAGATCCGGAGCAGAACGATGTCAAAAGCGTCACCTTTTTCGTAGACCCGGATAGCCTCTCGGCGCTTGTAACCCTCGCCCATCATGAAAGGCCGGAACTGGAAAACGTGATCATTCCCTGGGGGGCCGGTTGCCAGGTTTTTGGCATTCTTGCCTACCGCGAACTCGAGCGGGAGCACCCGCGCGGACTGGTTGGCATGATTGATATTTCGGCGCGCAAAAACGTTCGCGCTACTCTTGGCGAAAACCTGCTCTCGTTTACGGCGCCATGGCCCCTCTATCAGGAAATGGAGCGCAATGTCGCGAATAGTTTCCTGGAGCGGGAAACCTGGCACGCCCTGCAGAAATCCAAACCCTGACTGCCTCCCTGAATAAAATACAGTACCCGGGAAAGCTTTTTCCTTCGGCGGGCATGGCAACTATCGTTATCGGTTTCCGGGCGAGCGCCTGAATTCAGGCCTTGCCCTCTCATCCATGAGCCGGATAGAATTAAAGTTCTTTAATGGAGGAAGGCTTTGGATTATCGCGGTCGAAAAATCAGCACTCATAGCCAGAATATTGCGGAATTCATCTGGCAGCTTGCCGCGGGAGAATTTTTGATCCCGACATTTCAGCGCATATTTGTCTGGACCCCTGAAAATATCATCGGTCTCTGGGACAGCATTTACCAGTGCTATCCAATCGGCAGCATTCTCTGCTGGAAGACGCGAACCCGCCTGTATGTTCACCGGAAACTGGGTGGTTTTTATATACCTGAGAATGGCGGCAAGGACCGCAAAATCCAGACATACATTCTCGACGGGCAGCAGCGCGCGACATCTCTCCTGGCGTCTTTTTATGGCGGGGCAGGCCAGGTCAAGGAACAGTTTTCCTTTGATTACACCCTCTACTTCGACTTAACCCGGGCCGTCTTTTTCTTTGAAAAGGACTATTACAGGCATAAGTGGAATGCCAACGCGGATTTCCTGATCCGTTTGAAAGATGTTCCGGATCTGCCGGGCGATTACTGCCGGCCGCTGACCGCTGCGCGGGGCTACACCCCGGCCGTCCACAAGAATCTGGAGCAGCTGAAATACGCGTTTTCCAACTACTCCATTCCGATGATCAACCTCGAGGGATACGACATCGAGGGCGTCTGCGCAATCTACGAACGCATCAACCAGACCGGCATGAGGCTCAAGAACATGGACATTCTCATAGCCAGGGGATTCAAAAATTATGCCACGGTAGTGGAAGAAGATTTCCCGATCACGGAATAAAGCGGCTGTGCGGCGTTTTGGCGAGGACGGGCTCTCCCGAGCCATCCGCTGTCGGATAATTGATGAAAGCCCGATCGGACGGGTTTCCATACCCATCCTGACTTACAATAATTACATTGGTAACCCCCCGGCTCTGCAGGGGGACTCAAAGAGTCTGACAGCTCCGTATTTTGAAACGCTGAGAAACGCTGATAAAAGCGCTGACAAACGTCGATTTGTTCGGCGAGGGTCGGCGAGCAAAAGCCGATGAGGCGCCTCATTGGCTTTTGCCCGCGTAAGTCGGCGTTCAAGACCGGTGTAACTCGACCAACCGCTTTGAGCGGTTCCAATCTTTCAAGCCTCCGGCTTTGCCGGAGGTACCTGACATCTCCAGGCTTATGCTTTCGGCGATTGGGCGTCGGCGGGCCTCTTCTTCAGCCACAACGTGATCCCGCCGATTATCAAGCCGGCCACCGTAGCAAATAAAATCCACATAGCGGCATTCCGGACGGGGATCACCACCAGCCCCATGAAGGGTCCGGTGTTGCCGCCGACATTGCCGCCCATTCGCGCGCTGAATCTCGGCGCCTGCCACTGGAATAGATAGGCCAGCATATACGTGCAGAGAACCATCAGGCGTGTGTAGAGCGCGAAAAGAAACACACTCTGGAATAGCGCCCGGAACGGGTGTTCGTCGGCGCGGGCTGCAATGCGCCGGGCGAATAGGACCGGCATGATGAAGTACAGCCAGGCGACTCCGAAGATGTTGTTGACCGATTCGGGTGCCCCCAGCAACTCCAGCCCGATACGAACCACAATTATCGCAAATGCTGCGGCTAGGCCCCTGTTCATCAGAGGTCCTGCGGCTCCTGCAATCGCCATATCGCCCTCCTCAGGAATTAATGTTGATTACATTGGTAAATCCCCGGCTCTGCCGGGGGACTCAAAGAGTTTGACAGCTCCGTATTTTGAAACGCTGAGAAACGCTGATAAAAGCGCTGACAAACGCGCTGAGAAACGCCGATTTGTTCGGCTAGGGTCGGCTTTTGCCCGCGTAAGTCAGCGTTCAAGACCGGCGTAACTCCTCCAACCGCTTTGAGCGGTTCCAATCTTTCAAGCCTCCGGCTTTGCCGGAGGTACCTGACACAGCAGAACTGGAAACGTTGTACTTGACCGATAAAAACATCATATCATGGTCCGGTATACGGAGTGTGTGCCCGGGCATCAGCAGATTGGCCGTCACCGATGCGCAGACGGATCTCTGCTGTATGCAATATTCAGGGGGGAGCGTTGGAGCCAGTCGAGATACTGCCGGTTGAGAATGGCCGTGATTTGCGCCGTTTCATGAATCTCCCGCGGGAAATCTACCGTGGGGATCCGTTCTGGGTTGCGCCGTTGGCCGGTGAAACGAAGAAACTGCTCGACCGGTCGAGGCATCCCTTTTTTGCCCATTCCACGGCTGACTTTTTTCTTGCACAACGCAGGGGCGAATGTGTGGGCCGCATTGCCGCCATCCTGAACCGCAACCACAATCTTTTTCACAACGAACGGACCGCCTTTTTCGGATTTTTTGAGTCGATTCATGACAGGGAAGTCGCCGGCGCGCTCCTGGACTGCACCGCCCAGTGGGCGCGGGACCGTGGGATGACGGAGTTGCGCGGGCCGATGTCCTATTCCACCAATGAAACCGCCGGGCTTCTTGTCGAAGGGTTTGACTCCTCCCCGAGCATCATGATGGCATACAATCCCTTCTATTACGCCGGATTGCTCGAAGCCGCCGGCTTCGAAAAAGCCATGGATCTCTATGCCTGGTGGATGCTGACGGAAAGCGGTCTGAATCCCAAAATCGTCCGGGTGGGGCAGAAGGTTCTGAAGGATGAAGGCGTCCAGATCCGCACGGTTCGCATAGACAGGTTCTGGGACGAGGTCGACATAATCAAGGGGATCTACAACGATGCGTGGAGTAACAATTGGGGATTCGTCCCGATGACGGATGCGGAGTTCAGCCATCTGGCCAGGGACCTGAAGACCATTGTGGATCCGCGCGTCGTTCTTATTGCAGAAAAAGACGGCGAACCAGCCGGATTCTCGCTTGCGATCCCTGATTTCAACCAGGCCCTGAAGAAGATCCACGGCCGCCTGTTCCCGATCGGCCTTCCTCTGTTGGTCTACCATGCCCGCCGTATCCGCCAGGTTCGTGTGCTGGCTCTCGGGATAGCCAAAAGGCTTCAAAACTTCAGCGGGTTGGGCGCTGCGCTATACTATGAGTCATTTCGCCGCGGCGTGGAGGCGGGGTATCGCACCTGTGAGTTCTCCTGGACGCTGGAAAACAATGAGCTGATTAACCGGAGCATGCGGCTGTTTGGCGCCCGTATATACAAGCGTTACAGGATTTATCGAAAGGACCTTTGAACCCTCAAATTTCCAGGCCTTCAAAGGCCGCCATCCCCGCAGTTCCGATTGGAAAGGGGCCCGATTTCCGCGAGCTCTTCCGCCAGCACCTCGACCGTGTGACGAATCTCATCTTCGGAATGAGTGGCGCTGATGAAAAAGCGCAGCCTGGCGGCATTCTCTTCGACAGCCGGATGAACGATGGGTTGCGCGTTAATGCGCCGTTCCGCCAGGGCCTGGCTCAGCCGCATGCAGTGTTCCGAATTGCCGATAATTGCGGGAATGACCGCGGCGCCGACGGAAAACCCGGTGTTGATTCCTTTGCTGCGCGCCAGCTCCAGGAACAGCTTTGAGCGCTGTCGGAGACGCTCCACGATTTCCGGATGGCGCTGCATGAGCTCCAGCGATTTCAGCGCCGCTGCGGCATTGGGCGGCGACATGCCCACGGAGTATAAAAAGCCGGGCGCCGTGAACTTCAGATAATTCACCATCGGCCCGGCGCCTGCTATATAGCCTCCGCAGCTGGCAAAAGACTTCGAAAGGGTGCCCATCCAGAGATCGACATCCCGGGGATCGATCCCCGGAAAATGATGGGCAATTCCGCGCCCGGAGGGCCCCAGCACGCCCATGGAATGGGCCTCGTCCACGATGAGGTTGCACCGGAAGCGCTTTTTGAGCTCTATAAGGCGCGGCAGATCGCAGATGTCGCCGTCCATGGAGAAAAGCCCTTCCGTGCATAGAAGTGTTCGGCGATAGAGATGGCGAACTTCCGTAAGGATTTTTTCGAGGTCGGAGAGATCGGCATGGGGAAACGGCCGCCGTTTTGCACCGGAAAGATATATCCCCTGAAGGATGCTGTCGTGGCACAGGGAATCATGGAGGATCAGGTCGCTCTGATCGAACAGGTGACCTATGGTTGTGACATTGGTCGCATGGCCGCTGACGAATACGACCGCAGCTTCGACTCCAATATGCCGGGCGAGGCCGTCCTCCAATTCCCGGTGAATCAGCCGCTCTCCCGAGACGAGACGGCTGGCGGAAACGGACGTTCCGTATCGATCGATAGCTTGCTTGGCGGCGGCAATCACTTCCGGGTGGCCGGAAAATCCCAAATAGTTGTAGCTTGAGAAATTCAGCATTTCGACACCGCCGACGCTGCTGCGGTTTCCCGCCGTCCCATCATGAACCTGGAAATAGGGATTTCTCAAACCGCTCTGCCCGAGATCCCGGATCCGCTGCTCGAGCTTTCGAACTTCAGGGAATGCCGCGATGTCCCAGAACTCGGTATTCTGGGGCGGAGAGCCTTTTGTCGCCACACTCCGGTGGGGAAAGGGTACCGTATCCTGAACTGGCGAACCGGGAGCGATGCGGCTGCGCATCAGAATCAGCAGATCTCCGACATTGTTTAACATCGATACTTCTTCATCGCGGATGCGTGTGGAGTATCTCTCCTCCAAAATCCCGATAACCTCCATCATCGCGACCGAATCCAGGCCAAGCTCGGAAATACGCGTCGCGGGGCTGATGTCCCCGAGTTCTTTCAGACTCACGTCATAGACCGCGGACTTGATCGCGCGAATGAGGCTCCGATCCGTACTCTGCATTTCTATTTCCATCGGCTAAACCAAACTCCCCCGACGCATATCTGTTTGGCGGCAATATATCAGATCATCGATGCGGATGCGGCATTTCAAAATCAGCCGAGAGCAAGATTTTCCCCGGTCGTGTTGTCCGGTTGAGCGCCGGACGGCCCGAGAAGGCCTTCCTCGAACAAGGCCTTGGTATGCCTGCGCTGCAGCTTGCCGCTGGATGTCTTGGGGACCGATCCGCGCGCAACCAGAACGACCTTGTCCACCGACAGCCCTAACGCTGAACGGATCCGCTCGCTCACAGCCTGTGCCAGCGCCGCATTGTCGGTCATGGTAGTCTCTGCGATAACTATAAGTTTCTCCGTCGCATCCCCGTCGATGGAAAAAGCCACGACGCTACCCTTACGAATCCCGGCAATCTCTTCGACAACCCATTCGATGGCCTGGGGCGGGTAATTCCGGCCATTGATAATAACAATATCTTTTTGTCTCCCTGTTATATAAAGCTCGCCCTGCAAGATGAATCCCAGGTCGCCGGTATGAAGCCATCCGTCCTTCAACAGCTGGTGCGTGGCTTCCGGATTTTCGAAGTACCCGGGAGTGACACTGGGACCTTTGAAAACGATCTCACCGACATGGCCATCCGGGAGAGGCTTGCCATCCTCGTCAAAAATCCTGATTTCATGGCCGTCAAAAGTCCATCCGCAGGAGACCAGTTCAAACCTTTTTCGCGCGTCTCCTGTATTTGCCTCGTCGCCGAGGACACGCGCCACGTTTTGTGTTTCGTAAACGTGGCGGTCGATGACCAGCTTCCGCCCGGTCCATCCCCGGCGGTTGAACGCGATCGCAAGGGTGGCTTCAGCCATCCCGTAGCAGGGCATGAGAGCATCCTCACGGAGCCCACATTGAGCGAAAGCGGAAAGAAAACAATCCATTGTCCTGGGATTTATCGGCTCCGCACCGCATCCCAGAATGCGCAAGCAGGACAAGTCCAGCAAAGCCCGGGAATTTTTCGGGGCTCGCCTGGCAGCGAGATCGAAGGCGAAATTCGGGCCGAAAGTAACGGTTGCCCTGTATTTATGGACCGTTTCCATCCAGATCCCCGGATGTTTCACGAATGCGATTGTGGGAATAAACACCACCGGCACCTGCGCAACCAGCGACGCAATTACGAATCCGATCAGGCCCATATCGTGATAAAGAGGTAGCCAGCTCACAGCGCTGTCGTGATCGGGATCGACTTCGAGGCTATCGATGATGGCTTTTGCGTTGGCCATGAGGTTCCGGTGAGTGACAATGACGCCCCTCGGGGCCGACGTGGAACCGGAAGTAAACTGGAGAAAACAGGGCTCCTCGGCATGCGCTTCAGTTTCTTTCAGCGCAAGATCGAAGGGCATTCCATAAAGAGAATCGATTCCCAGAATGCTATTCAATGTGGGAGCGCGGGACAGCAGCGGACTGAGGACCGGTATGAGTTCTCTTGATGTCAGAAGCGCTCTTGCTCCGGAAACGCGCAGGATTCCCTCCGCGCGCTCAATGTAATTGTCCAGTCTCGTCAGTGCCAGGGGAGGGTATAGAGGAACAGGCATGGCGCCGGCGCTGATGGTGCCCAGGAAAGAAAGAACGAAATCCTCCGGCGCCGACAGGACCAGAGCGAGACGATCCCCTTTGGAAATGCCTAACGCCTGCAGCCTCGCTCCCATTCTCCGGGATTCTTTGCAGACTTCGGCGAACGATCGATACCTGGGATTAAGGTCGTTGTCAAGGAACGTAAAACCTTTATGAGTTACAGACGCAGCCGCATTGTGCGCAGCGTTGAGCGTTTCTGCCATATCCGCCTCACAAAACGGAAACGCATTGCCTCGCCACCGGCAAATTCCGAACGGCAATATCGCGTTTCGCAGATCCGGGCACTTGGCGATCGAGAGTGCCCGGCAAAACCACGCCCCTTTTTGCTGCCTGAATACAATCCATGTTTAATTATTCGAACATAGCTTTTTTCCGCTGCAGTTTCAACGGATTTTCCCGGGGAGGCGAACCAACGCAGCGTTGGCGACGGCTGCTGCCAAATGAGAACACACAGACTTAGGGATTGCGCCAGCTGTTTGAAGCCATCGATACCCCCTCGGCTTTACCGGTGTGGAGTACCGGCGGAGTATGACGCCTCCAGAATCTTCGTACGTCAGCGGTTCGAGCGAATGGAACTTGTCCAACCGCGTGGAGCGGTCTGCCATCAGGCCTCGGACGTTGCCTGAGTCTGACGGCCTCTAAAGCCAGCCCTGCGCCCTATACCAGAGGATAGTGTCACGAATTCCGTCTTCAAGTCCTATGCCCGGATTGAATCCCAGGTCCGCGCGTGCCTTGGAAGAGTCGCAAATCCATGATGGCTGAAGCAGTTCGGTCACTTTCTGGCTGTTTATGGATACGGGCCGGCCGGAAGTGAATGCATACAGGTCGCCTGCAAGACCGGCTGCCCGGGCCAGCCACTTTGGAAAAGAAATCCGGCAATAGCGTTTTCCCATCGATCGGGCGGCCTCGCAGCCCACATCATCCCAGGTAAAAACCTCCGGGCGGGAAATATAGTAAATTTCACCTGACGGCGTGTCGCGCTCACCTGCCTGTATAACGGCATTAACCAGATCTTTCACATGGACCAGGCTGAAGCGGCGCACAAATCGTCCTGGAGTGAAGAGACAGCCCCGCTTGATCATTCGGAAAATCAGCAGAGTCTCTCTATCACCCGGACCGTAAACGGCCGAGGGACGCAATATGGTGGTAGGAAATGCTCCGGCATACTGCAGGACTTCCTGCTCGGATCGAAGCTTGCTCTCCCCGTACCAGGATACCGGATTGGGCGGATCCTTTTCGGTAAGCATGCGGTTGTCCTCGCTGGGACCTGCCGCCGCCAGGCTGCTCATGTGGACAAAACGGCCTAAATTGGGATTGACCTCGGCAATAGCCTCTAAAAGGCGGCGGGTCCCGAATTGATTGACTTTCAAATAGCCTTCTCGATCCGATGCCTTGATTGCTCCCGCTATATGGAAAGCCATGTGCACGCCCACCGCAGCCTTGCGCAGCGCATCAGTATCATCCAGGCTGCCGGTGATGATCTTCACCGGCTGTTTCCGGATATCCCCGGCCTTGATCGAGTCGCGCACGAGACAGGTAACGGAATAGCCTCTGTGCAGAAGTGCTTCAACCAGGTTGGCGCCAACGAACCCGGTGCCTCCTGTTACAAGAACACTTTTGGATGGTTCCTGAGGGCTAAACATCCTGGCCATCACTTTTGGGATTCGTGTAATTACATTGGTAAACCCCCGGCTCTGCCGGGGGACTCAAAGAGTTTGACAGCTCCGTATTTTGAAACGCTGAGAAACGCTGATAAAAGCGCTGACAAACGCCGATTTGTTCGGCGAGCGTCGGCGAGCAAAAGCCGATGAGGCGCTTCCGATGGAGTTTTCTGCGGTGGCACTTTGGCAAACGCCCGCTTTCTCATACCCTTCATCTCCTTGCCTCACGGCGCTTGCCACAGTGCCGCCGCAGAAAACTGTCCAACGCGGAGCGCTGGCCCCTGCGGGGATCGGAAGAGCCTCATCGGCTGTTGCCCGCGTAAGTCAGCGTTCAAGACCGGGGTAACTAGTCCAACCGCTTTGAGCGGTTCAAATCTTTCAAGCCTCCGGCTCTGCCGGAGGTATCTAACTTTTCGTCTCTGAGGCTTCGAAACTTGCAGGCATGTTGTGTTAGTGCCCAAGTCTATCGGATCCAAAGCATCGCACAATTTTGCATTCTGCCTGACGATCGGTCCTACTGTATCAGCAGGGCGCTTTCACACTCAAGTACAGGGATTGTGCAGCCTACAGAAGCAGGGCTGAGACTATGGCCAACGGAACCAGCAGATTAGCCGTCATCGCCAGGCCGGCCATGGGCGCCAGGAACAGGCTGGCCACAAGCGATCCCAGGCAACCGCCCAGCAGATCGGAGGAATATAATCCGGTGACTGCTTTTCTCTGGTCTCCCGCACCCTGGAGGCTGGAATAGGCGAAAATTCCTGCCACGAGGAATCCTGCCAGAGCCAGGATCGCCAGAATCTCGACCATACCCATATCGGCGCCGGATGCGATTCTCCAGCCGATGCCGGCGCTCAGCGCCAGGAAACCGCCGAGCACGACGATGCCCAGCGCCCTATAATTTCGCGGGCTGGTTCTTCCAACGATAAGGGCTCCAAGGGCAAGACCCGCCATAAAGCCCGTCAGGAGGATTCCCACATCCTGGTAGAGGATCCCGTTCTTTGTCTGAAAATGGAGCATCAGAACCGTCTCCAACGACATGCCTGCAAATCCGGCTATGCCGGCCAGGCAGGCGCGGCGGACGGTCCACGGTGAACGGCTCAGCATTAGCGCAACCAGGCTGAGCGCCAGGAAAACACCCAAAACTGTGGTGAGTTTGTCCCCCGGTTCAAAGACGGACAGGTCCCAGGATTTGGCGGAAGGGAGAAATTTTGAGAGCCAGATCATGAGAGTGTACTGGTAGCAGATCGGCCGCGAATCCGTATTGACGGGCGCTGTTTCAGCCTCAAGGATCCTTGCGGCTGCCGAATATCGGTCATTGGTATACCGGTATCGAATGTAAGGAGCGGATATGAGTTTGGCCCGGATTCCCCGCGTTTTTAGCCTGGCAATAAGGCCCGAGGGATCCGTGGCCAGGCGGTCTTTGGAGCCTATAAAAACATTTGTCACGCCCGGGATAATCGCAACGTCGGGAAAGGCCATTTTTGCGGCCCGATATATGCTGACCATCCGTCGCTTGAGCGGAGGCGTCCAAACGTTCTCCGATGCCTGCATACTGAATGCGAGGATGCCCTGAGCATTCAGTTTTGAAAGGCACTGCCGGAAAAACTCCAGGGTATAGAAACGGTTTGCCTGCCCTGAGGACGGTTCGGGCATGCCCACGAGAATAAGGTCATAGCTCAAGGCTCTGTCCAGAAAATGGCGGGGATCATCCAGGATTATGCGGACATCGCGGTCCCGGAACGACTTCTGGATTTCCGCGGGAAGAAAAGGCGTGACCGTATTCAGAAGAGCGGGATTCAGCTCCACGAAATCCACCCTGCGGGGACGATGCTTCAATACTTCATAAAGGGTGCCCTCAATGCCCCCGCCAAGTATCAGCACCGTCTCAGGATTTGGATGCTGCAAGGCCGCAAGGTGAACAAATTCCTCGGCGCGTGTATCCTCGGTCGAAAACAACAATGCGTCGTTTTCGAAGACCGCGATTTGGCCATTCAGCTGAGTCACTGTAACCCTGGAATAGGGAGTATCCCGGGTTTCCAGCAGGCCTGGATGAGCCCAGGAGGTCATCCGGTGATCCAAGTCCCGGACTCCCCACAAAAGACAGATCAGCGCCACGGCAACAGCTATCGATAGGGATTGAAGCCATTTTGGACGCCTGTCTCCGGTTTTCAGGAAAGAAGCGCCAATGGCAGCCAGGGCGCAGAACAGCGCAATGTGAAAATTCTGGAAGCCGAACCTGAGAAAAAGGCTGGAGCAAATTCCGCCGGCCAGCCCGCCAAGACTCTCGATACCATAGGCTGCGGCCAGTGATTTGTTGTCCGATATATAAATCTTCGCCGCCCATTGAAACAGCAGGCCAAGAATCATGCCAAGAGGCAATAGAGATGCCGACATGGCGGCGATTTGAACATGCAGCGGGAGGTAGGCGCCGGGAGTGCCGGTGAACAGAAGACGGACAGACCGGATAAATGCAATATTGAATGGCAAGCCGATGGATAGCGCGACAAAAAGCAGGTTGATCCATGTATGGGAGGGCTTGAGGGTTCGCCGGCTGATCATTGCGCCGCATGCGCCCCAAAACAGCCATACTCCTATGGCAAGAGTGTAAATCAGCTCAACCCCATAGAAAGCGACGCTGAGTTCCCGAAGCAGGACAACCTGCCCCAGGATAGAGACGAATCCGATAGCGAAAAGATATTCCATCAAGATCAGATCCCTGTAGCCGCCGCATTTTAGGTCGCCCTGGAGGCTCGGCACCTTTGCGGGCAGCCGTCTTCAACCGCAAAGGACGAAGGCCCGGCTGATGATTCCTATCGGAATTGGGATTCGTTGAAAACATCGGCCTGGAAGACCTGCAGTTTGGCGTCCTGCTTCCAGCAGCCGGCCGGCCATCCTCCCTTCCTGCAGAGGTTTTCGAGCATTTCCTCCCGTCCCCAGTTGTTTTCGGGCGCGACTTGAGGAAGAAAAATGGCGGAGGCCCCTTCCTTAATAATGAGAACTCCGTCGCGCCCGACCGCGATTTCATCCGCAGATCGTATAGGCTTCATGGGAGTCAGGGCGGAAATCTCTATCTCGATGCTTCCCAGTTCATTCGCTTGCACGGGGAGGAACCTTGTGTCTTCGAATGCGGAAAGCAGCGCCGCTGCACTCACCGCCTTGCACAGTTCCGTATCCGGGGGGATATGCCCGATGCAGCCCCGAAGCTGGCCGTTCTTTTTAAGAGTTACAAATGCGCCCTGGCGGTAATTCAACCGGGCAGGGAAATTCCTGGCGAGCGGGACCGTTTGTGTATCCAGATAACGTTTGATCGTTTCCCTTGCGAGTTTCAGCAGCTCATGCTTTTCGCCGCCCTGGAGCGGAGTGAACCGGGAAGGCGGCGCCGGCCGGTCCAGGGATTGAATGCCGGTTGCGGTGCTGCCCGCAGCCAGCACCATAGCACCGTAACCTACGGCCCGCGACCTGTCTCCCACGGCTACGTCGCCCGAATTGGCGTAGCCGGCAGCGATAGCCTGTGTGGCGCCCAGCACTTTGGCAGCCGTCAGCCCGGCCAGGATCGACGCTTCTCCGCATGCCCGCGTGTCCAGGTTCGGAAAATTGAGTGTATGCATTAAAGACACGATTTTTGAAGCATCCAGTGTTGCGATCCCATCGAGCGTCTCACGATCCGCCTTGGCTGCATTGTCCGAATCCGGGTAGTGGGACAGGTCGGAACTGATGACAATCAGCGCCTGCCGGTTTTTGAGCGCCTTCGCCAGAGACTTCCCGAAGCGTGTACACATGCCCATATCCGGCGGATGAAGAATGGCTGGAACAATTTTGGCGTTTGGGAACAGGACCTGGATGAATGGGACCTGAACCTCGATCGAATGCTCAGCTGCCTGGGCCTGGCGGTCACGGTTGCAGTCCCTGCATACCGAAAGCAGCCTGGAAGTAATTTCTACATCGACCGGAACATCCCCGAGCGGCGTTCGATAGGCGCTGTAAGGGCCCAACGACACTCCGCTGAATCCCGGCGCTGTATGATTCACGCCCAGGATTGCGACGACATCATAATGCCGCCCCATAACCTGACGATAGGCGTCAGCGTATATCTGCCCCGCGTAAATATACCCTGCATGAGGGACAATGATCGCCACGGGCGTCTCTATGGGTATCCTGACGGAGTCTCTGAGAAACAGCTGTATCGCGTGCCTCAGCTTTTCAGGATCTGCGGGATAGAATTTCCCCGCCACGGAAGGCGTGCGTATATCCGTGGCTTTCGGATTGCCGCAAGCGCCGGATCCCAGGTAAGAAAAACCGATTAAGGCTGCAAACATGACTGTCCGCATTCTTTTCATATAGTATTCCCTGGGCCATATTGAATAAGCCGCCAGCCCGAATTCCGCATTTCTTATTCAAGACCATACACCGGGAATTGCCTTGCCGCAGAACTTGCAGCATCCTTTTATCAAGCTCATTTCCTCTATGAAAATCGAGGTCCGCCGAATCACGGCTTTGCCGCATGCGGGGCAATAGGTGTGATTACCCGGATGGTTCGGGACATTTCCCACATAGGCGAAACGGATACCTCGACTCACGGCAAGATCCCGAGCTCTTTCCAGAGTCGCCACCGGCGTCGGAGGAAGGTTGAGAAGCTGATAGTCAGGATGAAACCGGGTGAAATGAATCGGCACATCCGGGCCGATCTCTCCAAGGATCCAGTCCACAAGACCGCGCAGCATTTTTTCGGAATCGTTCAGGGTGGGTACCACCAGATTGACGATTTCCAGGTGAACTTTACTCCTGGCGACATGCCGGATGCTGTTGAGCACAGGCTGAATCTCTGCGTCGCAGACATTGCGGTAAAAATCGGGACTGAAGCCCTTCAGATCGATTTTGATGGCATCCAGAAGCCCGCACATTTCACTCAGTGGAGCCGTGTTCATGAAACCGCAGCTTACCAGGACACAGCGCAGCTTCTGCCGCTTTGCAATTTTGGCGGTGTCGCTAAGGTATTCGATAAAAACGGTGGGTTCGTTGTACGTGAAGGCAATGACCGGGGCTTTGCGGGATGAAGCCGACCGGACGATCTCCTCGGGCGGCACGATGACCGTGTCGAAATCCTCCGGGCGGGACTGGGAGATTTCCCAGTTCTGGCAGAACTTGCACCTCAGAGGGCAGCCGGAGGTGGCGAAGGAAAAAGCATCGGCACCCGGCAGAAAATGATAGAAGGGCTTTTTTTCGATGGGATCCACGTGCACGGAGACGGGCCGGCCGTATACCAGGCTCCGCAATTCGCCGTTGACGTTCATCCTGGACCTGCACTTGCCCCGTTCGCCGGCGCGCAGAACGCAGTTCTGAGCGCACAAGACGCATTGTACCGTGGCAGGCTTGTGGGTATATCCCTTGCCGCTGGTTGCGTATTCAGGCTTATGGCAATTCCGGCAATCGACGTTGGGGGAGGCCGTTGATATCCAGTAGCGCGCCTTTGGAGCGGTTCGAATCAGGTTGTCCGCGGCATCGGGAACCGCAAAACCGAAGGCATCTGAGACCCACCCATCCGGAAGGGCCGTGGACAGCGCCAGCGGTACTCCGGCCATCGAAGCGGTCTTTGAAGCGGAAATCAGGAACTCACGTCGCGAGATCATTGGGTCCTTCTCTGTTTACGATAATCCCCCCGGCTTTATCCTGTCAATACAGGCTGCTGCCGGCAAAAATGCACGGAGTGCGCCTGGCCACGCCATGAAATTCCAGAGCATTAGGAGGCTTGTCCATGGTAAAATTTGCGCGCTTTGCGCCAAATAAGCCCGGGTGCATTCAATCATGGCGCCTTAAGGTTTTATCCCGGGCCCGAACTGCGCCGGGCGATGGCGGCTTCTGAAGCGCTGAAAGGATTAGGGGGCTGGGAATACAACGTTGGAGTGTCGAAAAGGGAAGTACTGCATTATATAGGTAGGCCGAATCAAAGCGCGCTCGCTTTTTCCCTATTTCATTAAGGAGATAAAATGACTGCAAAATTAATCGACGGCAAAGCCGTCGCTCAAATCATTCAGGATCGCGTCAAGCAGGAGGCGGAATCGCTTCGGGCGAAATTCAGCATCGCTCCGGGACTGGCTGCCGTGCTGATCGGCGAAAATCCGGCATCCAAAACCTATGTCGGCATGAAGAACAAAATGTGCCAGGAGCTTGGAATGGCTTCGGTCGGCCGGACTTTGCCCGCCGACATCTCGCAAGAGGACGCCATGAAAGTTGTGCGCGAACTCGCGGCAGACCCGAAGGTTCACGGCATTCTCGTACAATTGCCCCTGCCGAAGCATCTGGATACGGAATCCATCCTGGGCGCCGTTCCTATCGAAAAAGACATTGACGGATTTCACCCGGTCAATATCGGCCGCCTGGCCATGAAAAACCGGGAACCGATGTTTGTGCCGTGTACCCCTGCCGGTGTCATTGAGCTGATCGATTCGGCGGGAACAAAGATCGAGGGTGCCCGGGCGGTTGTCCTGGGCCGGTCAAATATCGTCGGCTTGCCGGCTGCCATGCTGCTGGTTCATAGGAACGCTACCGTGACAATCTGCCATTCCCGCACGCAGAACATTGCCGATGTCGTGCGCGAAGCGGATATCGTGGTAGCAGCCATCGGCAAAGCGCAGTTTGTCAAAGCCGAGTGGATCAAGCCCGGAGCGACCATCATCGACGTAGGGACGAACGCTATCCCGGATGCCACGAAAAAGAGCGGGCAGAGGCTGGTCGGAGATGTCGATTTCGAAAAGGCCAAAGAAGTGGCCGGCGCAATCACACCGGTTCCCGGAGGGGTGGGCCCGATGACGATCGCAATGTTAATGCAGAATACGCTGAACGCGGCCAAACGAAGCGTTGGCCTGATTCAGTAGCCGTGCCTGAGAGGGCGGCCGCAAGGCCGCCCTGACGAGCATTTCCGCGCCTTTCCTTCCCGGCCCGGCAGCCGAACCCTTTTCCATTTCCCGATATTGCATTGTCTTTTAATCTTATTAGGACCTTGCATGCGTTTCCCACGACGCATGGTTTCATCGGTTCCCTTGGCCTGGCTTTTTGGGAGGACTCAAGGAATCCGGTGGATTCAGGAACAGCTGATACTGGCATTTGCTGATAAAGGCGCTGAGGAGCCCACCATTGCAGGCAGAGAACGGACACGATGCCGAACTGGCCTTCCATGCGGCATTGGGATAAACTGCGCCCCGTATGCAGAACACTCCCGTCATCGACCCGGGAAGCGATGTGCCGCAAATCACCGGCCAAAACCCTGCGAAATTCAGGCTGATGCTTCGTGCCTTGCGGCATCGGAACTACCGCCTGTTTTTTGGAGGTCAGCTCGTCTCCCTTGTCGGAACCTGGATGCAGATGGTCGCACAGCCCTGGCTCGTGTACCGGCTGACGGGATCGTCTCTGCTGCTTGGCTCGGTAGGCTTCGCATCCCAGATCCCGGTCCTCCTGCTGGCTTTTATCGGAGGGACGGTAGCCGATAGATATGACCGCCGCAAAGTCGTCATCGCAACCCAGACGGCCGCAATGATCCAGGCATTGATTCTGGCTTTGCTCACGCTGAGTGGAACCGTCCGGATCTGGCATATCTTCGTGCTCGCAGCGATTCTGGGCATAGTGAATGCATTCGACATGCCGGCGCGCCAGGCCTTCGTGGTGGAACTGGTCAGGAAAGAGGACCTGCTAAATGCCATAGCGCTCAATTCCACGCTCTTTAACGGCGCGCGAGTGCTGGGGCCTGCGGTCGCGGGAGTGCTCATCGCCGGCATCGGGGAAGGGTGGTGTTTTTTCGGCAATTCCCTCAGCTTTTTGGCCGTCATCGGCGGCCTGCTGCTTATGAGGCTGGATCACGGGGCGCCGGTTGCGAGCCGCAGCTCGGGCATCAGCGAATTGCTGGAAGGATTCCGTTTTGTGCGGCGTGCGGGATCCATTCGAAACGTGCTGATGCTTCTGGGATTGGTAAGTCTTGTGGGGATGCCCTATTCGGTGCTCATGCCCATTTTTGCCGACTCGATACTTCACGGAGGCTCGCGCGGCCTGGGCATCCTGATGGGCTCCACAGGGTTGGGCGCCGTTGCAGGCGCCATTATGCTGGCAGCGCGGTCCAGCTCGCGGGGGCTTCAAAAACTGATCGCCCTGGCATCTGCCGGATTCGGCTTCAGCCTGATTTTGTTTTCAGCCTCCCGTTCTTTCTGGCTTTCGGCGCTTTTTCTGGTCCCGGTGGGTTTTTCGTTTATGCTTCAGATGGCATGTACAAACACCTTGATTCAGCTGATGGTTCCCGACAACCTGCGCGGCAGGGTGATGGCGGTACACACCACCATTTTTATGGGAATGGCGCCTTTTGGTTCTTTTCTGGCCGGGATCATCGCTGAAAACGTTGGAGCGCCCCTGGCGGTTGCGCTCGGGGGCATCTGTTGCCTCGCGGGATCGGCTTTTTTTATGATCCGGGGATCGTCTGCCAGTCTCCCAAAATAGAAATCCGCCCCGACTCAGCCGAATTTGTTGATCCCGCATGAGCCGGGGCGGATTTGCAGTACTCCAACGGTTCTCTGTTCAGAGAACGCCCGACTAGAACAATCCCATAACATCGCCGGTCTTTACATCCACGTCGACACGCCGGAATCCGGGATTCGATCCGGTGCCAGGCATCAGGCTGATGCTTCCTGCCAGCGGACAGAGGAACTTGGCGCCTGAGAAGATCAGGATGTCGCGGATGGGAAGTGTCCATCCCTTGGGCACTCCCTTCAGTCCGGGTTCATGGGTAAGGCTCAGGTGCGTCTTCACCATTAGCGTGGCGTAATCGGCGTACTTCGGATCCGCCTCGAATGCCTTTGCCTTGGCCAGCGCATCGGGCGCCCAGGAAACACCGTCGGCGCCATAGACTTCCTTCGCAATCTTTTCGACGCGATCGCGGAGTTTCATATCCAGAGGATACAGGTAATCGAAGTTGATCTTTTCGTTGCAGGCTTCGACTACGGCCTCGGCCAGCTCGACGGCACCTTCACCGCCCTTCGCCCACTGTTCGGAAACGGCACAACGGGCTCCGGCGGCTTCGGCTGCCTTGCGGACCATGGCGATTTCATCTTTGGTATCCGTGTGGAACTTGTTGATGCAAACCACCGGGTTGATGCCGGCTTTGCGGATGATTCCGATGTGATGGATCATGTTGCAGAGGCCGTCTTCCAGCAGCTTGAGATTTTCTTTGGTATAGGCTTCAGGCAGAGGAACACCCGGAGTAACGGTTGGGCCCTTGCCGTGCATTTTGAGCGCTCGGATGGTGGCAGTCAGCACTGAAGTGCTCGGCTTCATGCCGGCGTAGCGGCACTTGACGTTCCAGAATTTTTCGAAGCCGATGTCGGCGCCGAACCCGCTCTCTGTAACATGATAATCGCACAGCTTGAGTCCGACCCTGTCGCCGATGATAGAGGACTGGCCCACGGCGATGTTTGCGAACGGGCCGGCATGAACCAGCAGGGGCTGATATTCGGCCGTGCAACAGAGAGTCGGGTTGATTGTGTTACGCATCCAGGCTGTCATGGCACCCGCGACCTCGAGGTCGCTTGTAGTTACCACCTTGCCATACTTGTCGAAAGCCAGCGTAATATTGCCGATGCGTTCGCGCAGGTCCGCCAGGTCGCGCACGATGGCAAGAATGGCCATGAGCTCGGAACTCGGAATGATGTTGAACTGAGACTTCATCATGTAGCCGTCCTGCTTGTCCCCCATCCCGATCACCATGTGGCGCAAGGCCTGAGCACAGAAATCCATCACCCATGTGAATTCCACGCGTGTGGGATCGATATCAAGGCGGCGCATTTTTGAGAGCTTCTGCAGTTTTTCATCGTCATAGTTGCGCTCATGCTGCATCCGCGCGGTCAGGGCGACCATCGCGAGGTTATGCGCATTCATAATGTCGTTGAGGTCTCCGGTAAGGCCGAGGGAGAACTCGGTCATCGGGATCAGCAGTGCATTGCCACCGCCCGCCGCGGTCCCCTTGATGTTCATGGTGGGCCCGCCCGACGGCTGACGGATGCAGCCGCCGACATTCTTTCCCAACTTGCCCAACCCTTCCATTAAACCGATGGAAGTTGTTGTTTTACCTTCGCCCAGGGGCGTGGGGGTGATTGCCGTAACTTCAACAAACTTGCCGTCAGGGCGATTCTTCAGCCGGTCTATAATCTTGAGAAAATTCAGCTTACTGACTCTACCCATGGGCAGTATTTCGTCCTCCTGAAGCCCCAGTTTTTCCTTCCATTGGGCTGCCGAGGGCATATTTTTTTCAGTGGCCTGGGCTATTTCCCAATCGGCCATTTTGGTTGCATCATAGGGCATGTTCTGCGCTCCTTCGTAATAGAAACATTTATAACCGGGTCTTGCCAGCCGAAGCATTATAAAGGAAATTTGGAGAAAGTCCATTCTTCCTGTCAGCCGATTTTGACAATAAGAACCGGACGTTCTGGCGTCTTAGCCCCCTTCAGCCTCCCAGTCCCGAAGGCTTCAAATTCCCTCCCAGGCGCGGATGGATCTCGTTATGAGGTAGATCGCGCCGGGGAAAGGGTATAGCATAACGGTAGAGGAATTATTGGAAGGAGCGGAACAATATGTGCTGCTTCCAGAAAACATCCACAATCCCGGCAAGGACTGGAGAATTGCAGCCCTGTTCGATTATAAGCTGCAAATTTGTATAAACCTGTCTTCGTGGTTTCAAGGCGGGTTTCGTTGGAGCAGCTTTACGGGAGCCATGCCCTGATCGCACCCGCCTTCGAACCGGAAAGGAGAGCAACATGCCAATTCCGGCTCATATCATCAAGTTTTTGGAATCCCGTCACATTGCGTATCAGCCATGCAGACACATGCCGGCATACACGGCGCAGGGGACTGCGCAGGCGCAGCACCTCAGCGGTAAAAAGATCGCCAAGGTTGTGTTGGTCGTGGTTGACGACAGCAAAATGATCATGGCTGTCGTTCCGGCGAACAGCCGCGTGGATCTTGATACATTGGGAGACCTTCTGGATGCGCGCTGCATGCGGATTGCGACAGAGGAGGAATTCAGGGATGTTTTCCCGGAATGCGAACTGGGCGCGATGCCGCCGCTGGGGAATCTCTATCACATGGAAGTATGGGTTGATGAAGCTCTCGGTTTGAACTCCACCATTGCATTCAACGCGGGGACGCATGCGGACACTATCCAGATGTCTTTCTCTGACTTTGAACGGCTGGTACGACCCCAAACCGGATCATTCGGGGTCCTGCTGTACTAGAAGGCCGGCAGTCGGCAAGGCTGGCGGACAAAAGCTGTGTCCGCAGGTTTGGCAATGAATTCTGATTTTTTGTGCCTAAGGAGGATCGATGGCTAAAAGGTTGCAGTTGCGCGAAGGACTGCGCAAACAGAAACGCGGTCAACTCGGCGGGTCGCTACCACGATCCGGCAAATATCCTTCGAATACACGGTGCCCTCGATGCGATCTCCGCTTCCAGGACGGAGTCTGGAAACATGGGACTTCGGCGAATGAACAGGGGCGGCAATATAAGCTATGCCCGGCCTGCATGCAGGTCCGCGACGGGCTGGTTGGGGGTGTAGTTCAGTTCAGCGGCACTTTTGCCCATACTCATCGTCAGGAGCTTTTAAACCGGATAAGAAATGTGGAGAAACAGACTCAGGAAGAAAGGCCATTGGAGCGCATCATAGGAATGAAAGAAAATAGAGAGGGCATTACACTATCTGCTACAACCGAACACCTGGTCGCAAGAATCGGCAAATCGGTCCAGCGGGATTATGGAGGGACTCTCAATCTCAGATACGCGCCGGAGGACAAATTTGCCTTTGTTCACTGGCACAGGGACATTTGAAGAAAGCAATGCGGGTAACCGGCAGCGGGCGGAACGTCAATCGCCGCTGCCGGTTTCCCGTCAGGAATTACCACCCGGCAGGCTGATTCCCGGTTCCGTCATGATTTTCAGGTCAAAAATCTTATCCAGCTTTTCCTCGCTTACGAACCCTCTTTCAAGGACGATCTTGCGGATCGGTTTTCCCGTATTCAGGTATTCCTTGGCCACTTCCGCCGCCGCAGCATAGCCGATGTGCGGGTTCAGAACCGTGACGATGCTCATGCTGGCTTCTGCAAACTCTCTGCACTTCGCTTCATCCGCCCGTATGCCTGCGATGCAGAGCTGCGCAAACACTTCGATGGCGTTCCGGAGGATCTCGATTTCATGCAGCAGATTAAGGGCGACCACGGGCATCATGACGTTGAGTTCCAGTTGACCGGCCTGGGCAGCCATCAGAACGGTCATGTCACAACCAATCACCTGAAAACAGACCATGTTCAGCATCTCCGCGATGGACGGGATTCACCTTGCCCGGCATAATGGAGGATCCCGGCTGGACAGCCGGCAAAACAATCTCGGCCAGACCTGTTTTGGGGCCGGAACTCATGAGGCGCAGATCGTTCGCGATGCGAATGAGATCCTGGGCCAGGCACCGAGCGGCTCCTGAGAGCTCTACAAAAGGCCTCAGAGACTGCATGGCCTCAAAATAGTCCTCAGCTGCACGGAAAACGATCCCGAGTTCGCAGCTGAGTTCGCGGATCATCATTGGACGATATTGCGGGTGCGCGTTAATCCCGGTCCCGACAGCTGTGCCCCCGATTCCGAGTTCCTTATTGGCATCCGCAGCTGCCTCGATGCTTTTAAGGTGCTTGCGCATGCAGGCAGCATACGCGCCGAATTCCTGCCCCAGACGCACCGGAACCGCATCCTGCAGATGGGTGCGGCCGGACTTGATCACAGTGTCAAACTCTTCTGCCTTGGCCGAAAAACGGCGCTCCAGCCCCCTCAAAGAGTTTGCCAGCAGCTGTGAGCACAGAACCGCGGCGATCCGTATGGCTGTTGGGCAGACATCGTTGGTCGATTGAGCCATATTGACGTGATCATTAGGATGAACAAGAGCGTAATCTCCCTTTGATCCGCCCAAAAGCTCGATGGCGCGGTTGGCAATAACCTCATTCGCATTCATGTTGTGCGAGGTCCCGGCTCCGGCCTGGTAAACGTCCACGACAAACCACTCGAGAAGCTTGCCTTCGAGTATTTCATTGCATGCGCCGATGATGGCATCCGCCTTTTTGCCTTCCAGCAGTCCCAGGGCTTCATTCACCCTGGCGGCGGATTTCTTGATGTAGACCGTTGCACGGATATATTGGGTTTTCGGTTTCAGGCCGCTGATCGGAAAATTCTCAAGGGCCCGGGCTGTTTGTATGCCGTAATAGGCGTCGGCTGGAATCCGCCGCTCGCCCAAGGAATCCTTTTCTGTTCGTGTTTGCATTGTGATCTCCCTTGTTTAAAAATGGGCGCAGAGTGGAGCGAAAATCAAGGGGCTTTCTTCCAAAAGTCCCGAAAGGATCCGAAATGACGGAGACGGTGGAGTTGCCCATAGAAGACTCGATTGACCTGCATACATTTCTGCCGGCGGATATCCCCAGCCTGGTCGAGGAGTACCTTCACCAGGCGATCCTGAAAGGTTTCCGCGAGGTGCGCATCATTCACGGCCGCGGCATCGGGGTGCAGCGTGCAATCGTCCACTCCATCCTCAAAAAACACCCCCGCGTAATTGCGTTCCGCGACGCAATCGACCACGGATCCACCACAGTGATTTTGCAGCAGCCATGAAGACGCCCCGGATGCATTTATTGGTGAGGACGGCTCTCCAGAGACCGTCCGATAGACGGATAACCGGTTATGGTTGGTCAGACGGGTCTGCAGACCATCCTCACCAATAACCGGGAGCGATCTCTCGCTATGCCCAATGCTGCGGGTGCGGCTGGTAAATGTGTTTCTCAAGGCATCGCGTTTGCCGCATCGATGAGCTTTAGGATGGGGGGAGCAATCGCCACCAGCATTTCCGCCTGCGGCATGTCCGCGATTTTGATCAACGCGGCTGTTTGGTCGCGCCATTCCGCAGACGGTTTTTGCGCGGACTGCAGAAATTCCAGCGCCTGAAGTCCCATATCGCTGAGCCTGGAAACAATTCCAGTCAGCGGCACGACTTCCGCCAGGATCTCGGATCGCGCAAACTCAGGGCTCAATCGGTTTGCGGTTTCCTGCCACCGGGCCAGCGATTGCCGAATCCTCTGAACGGCTCCGGAGGCATCCATCCCGCCGGCAAGAGCGGCCTGCACCTGGTTTTCCAGCTGCCTGGCCGCCTGGCTCTCAGGCAAAACCGCGTCCACCATCCGATTTAATGGAATCAGGCTGCTGTATTGCCGGGATCGCTGCCGGGTTCCCAGTCCCGTGGGTTTCAGGAGTCCCGCGAATTCATGCAATAGATCCAGATGACGCTCCCCGATCATGTTTCGCAGCCCGCCGATGTATCGGGTTTGATGCTGCAGGCCCAGGGAAACCAGTGCACTGTCCATATAGCCGAGGCGGCGGTACAGGTCCGGAATATCGAGGATTTCGGCGGGGGACCAGAACCTCTCTGCAATAGCTGCGGCTCTCGGCCAGATTCTTGATTCAATATTGTCGGGATTGACAAACTCGGCCCACATGCAGGCTTCTCCCCCGAGTATCATGGATTTTTCGGCATCGGTAAGAGACGCGGCCTCCTTGCCGAGAGGATCGATTTCATAGTGAAATGAAGCCGGCCGCATATGGTCCAGGTAGTAGCCATAGGAGAGGATGCCGGAGTGTCCCCGACGGGCACTGTCTGCCAGTGCAGCCTGTCCCCGCCAGGACTGGATTGTGACCTCGGAAGGGAGGCCGGGATGGAGAATTTCATCCCATCCGATCATTTTTTTCCCGTGCTTTGCGAGGATTTTTCCCAGGCGCTGGTTGAAATACGCCTGCAGGTCGCGGTTATTCTGCAGGTTGTGCCGCTTCTTGTAAGAGCGGATTCTCGGATTGGTGTTCCAGTGTTTGCCGTTTACCTCATCCCCGCCAATATGGAAATATTCATCCGGGAAAAGCCCGGCCATTTCGCCAATGAAGGAATCCAAAAAAGAATAGGTCTTCTCCCGCGTTGGGTCCATGCACGGATCAAACACACCCCAGGAACGTTCAATTTTGTATGGCCCGGGTTTGCTTGCCAACTCAGGATAAGCAACAAGCCAGGCCGTGGTATGGCCGGGCATGTCGAATTCCGGTATCACACGGATACCTCGATTCCGTGCATATTCGACAACCTCTTTGATTTCCTGCTGGGTGTAGTATTTCCCCTCGGACCCTATTTTATGAAGCTTCGGGAAGACCTTGGATTCCACTCGGAATCCCTGGTCGTCGGACAGATGCCAATGGAAAACATTCATCTTCACGGCCGCCATGGCATCCAGGTTTCGTATTATCAGATCTGCGGGCTCCCAGTGGCGGGAAACATCGATGAGCAGACCCCTCCAGCGGAAGCGGGGATGGTCCTCGATTCTCAGCGAAGGAACGAAAAAGGACTGGGAATCCAGATCAACCAGTTGAAGCAAGGTTTCCAGTCCTCGAAGGATTCCAACAGGCGAAGGCGCAGTCAACGCAGCCCGCCGGGTCGTCACGTCGAGCACGTACGATTCGTCAGCTTGAACCGATGGGACCTGTTCACCAACTCCATCGCAACGAATATCGAGCACGGCCTCTGTCGGATCCGCAACGGGCGCTTCAGACAGCGAGAATCCCGTCTTGCCCGAAAGGCGGGCAAGAAAACGGGCGATGGCCCCTCTCAGGCGTGAATCCTCGTAACCGCCCACGCTGAACCGGAAGCTGCCGTCCAGCATAAGCCTGCCGGGCTGCACAGAAATATTCGCCGGAATCGGCATGAGATGCAGATCGGCCGCCTGGTTTGTTCCGGGGGAAGGTTTCGAAATCAAAACTGCTGCAGTCGCCAGCAGGGAACAAAATTTCAGGACATGCATGGTACCCGGTTACCTTTCCAAAATCCGATTGTCGCTTCAGCGGTGGATCATAGCAGAATTGCCGGAATATGGATCTTATTAAGGTACAATTTGCATTTCTCAAAATTCCGGCCGGGGGCAATTTCGCGATCAGGCCCCACGGCATCGCCCGACATGGGGAGTTGGCAGTTGCACGGCCGTTGACATCAGTGCCTGTTGTCAGCTAACGTGATTTTGTGGATTAGTTATACAAAGGAGAACGCTGTGGATAATGAGATAAGCATAAAGGGGGAACCTGCCGTTAATCCGGCCACCTGCAAATTCACGGTTGACCGGCCGGTGTATCCCGGAGGTTCGGCGTATTTCGGAAATCGGGAAGCGGCCAAGGAATCTGCTCTGGCACAGAGGATTTTTGAGATTGCCGAGGTCGAGAACATTCTGATTGCCGACAACCAGATCACCGTCACCAAATCCGGATTCGACGCATGGCCCCTCATCGGCAAACAGATCGGGGCAAAAATTCGCGAACACATGCAGTCGGGCGAGCCGGCGGTCAGCGAGCAATACGACACCGCGATGCCTCCGGAGGCCGAAATCAGAATGAAGGTGCAAAACCTTCTGGACGGGGAAATCAATCCTGCTCTGGGTATGCATGGCGGCTGGGTGGAACTCATTGACGTGAGAAAGAACTCGGTTTATCTGAAACTGGGCGGCGGCTGTCAGGGTTGCGGGTCGGCGAAATTGACCATGAAGATGGGAGTCGAGAGAGTGATCCGCGAGAGAATCCCGGAAGTTGGCGAAATCCTGGACACAACCGACCACGCCGCCGGCCGCAATCCTTTTTACAAATCCTGAGAAACTCATCATCCGCGGGATGGGCCCGGATCAAGCCCCCGAATCGATTTTGCGGATGCAGGATGCGAAATTTTGGCGCGGCCTTTTTTGCCGGCAAAACTGCGTTTCCATCCGCGCAAATCGTCGAAATATAGTAAAAATGCCGTTCCGAGGGGCAAAATCTTCGCATATATCGATAAATAGCGGCTTTTTTAAAAAACTTTATTGCTTTTTATCAGAATATCCGGAAAATGAATCTAGCTTGTTTGCTGTATTCCGGAAGATCCAAACAATATTTTTACGGGAGGAGTTGAATGGCTGGTAAAGTGATGACTAAAGCTCAGTTGGTTTCCCTGGTAGCAGAAAAAGCAAGCATTACAAAGGCAACGGCCAATGCGATACTCGAGATCATCTCCGGGACCGCGATCGCCGAGACCAAGAAGAACGGTCAGTTCATTATCCCCGGTGTCGGGAAGACCGTGAAATCTCAACGTAAAGCTCGCATGGGGCGGAATCCACAGACCGGTGTGGCCATAAAGATTCCAGCAAAGACGGTCGTGAAATTTCGTGTTGCCAAAGCGTTCAAGGATGCGGTGGTTCCCCCCAAGAAGTAAGGTCCGCTGCCTTGAGTACAAATGGGATCAGGTCCTCAGAATCCGACTGAATTGGCCATGCATCGGCCGGGTTCCCGGGGATTCTAGGGACCTGATTCTGTTGTATCTATATACGCATGATCTGACTGTCCGGTTCCCTGCGCCCCAGTCTGATGCTGAATACATTCAGGCATAGCAGCGTAAGAAAGACCATAAACAAAGGCAGCAGATTCCACCAGAAGTCCGTGATGACTCTGATGTCTTTTAGGCTGCGCAGCATGCTGCCCCACGATTCTCCCGAGTCTCGGAATCCTACATTCAGGAAGGATAGCACCGCCTCACCCAACAAAAACACAGGGGCGGCCACTGCCGTTTGGGTCAAAGCGTAAGGCAGCAGTGCCGGAAGCATGTGCCGGCGGAAAATTTGCATGGGCGTGCTTCCCAGCGACCTCGCGGCCTCGATATGCATCGAGTTTTTCAGCTGCAATATAAGTCCCCGGATCCCCCGGGCCATCGGCGGCCATGCAACCGACGCGATTGTTCCGACCGTCAAAAGCAGAGTCTGCCAGAACGGTATGCGCAGGGGCATTAGTGCTCTGAGAGCCAAAGCCAGATAGAGTGCAGGAAGAGCTAAGACAAACTCCGAAAAGCGCATCAGCAGAGCATCCATCCAGCCTCCGAACAAACCGGCGGATGCGCCGATGGTCAAACCCAGAGCTGCGTAAATGGCCATGCCCAGCACAACGACCAGCAGGGAAGTGCGTGTGCCCGCGAGAACGCGAGCCGTAACGTCACGGCCCAGTTCGTCCGTGCCCAAAGGGTAATAGTGCGGCTGCCCGCTTCTGCCCACAAGATGACGGTCCAACGGAATCAGCCCCAGAAGCCTGTAGGGGTAGCCCCTGAAAAAAAATTCCAGGGCAAACGTGGCTTCCGTGTTTTCCCGATAGGTGACGTTGAGGGGATCTGTCAACTCGGTTTTATATATAAAGGGCCTGAGTTTCACCCCGCCTCTGCGGTCGAAGATATGGACACGCGACGGAGGATGGAAGAATTGATCGAGGTTCTGCATGTCAGGAGGATTCGGCGACAGAAAGTCGGCAAACAATGCGGCAAGTACCAGCAGTCCGGCAAAGGTTGCTGCAATGGGAATTCTCCTGTTTTTTTTCATCTGAGGCCTTTCCGGACAAGCGATCGTGTCCGGGGATCCAACCAAACCAGAGCAAGATCGGCCAGCAGATTTCCCACGATCAGAAGCACACTGCTGCCCACGATGCATCCGGCCAAAAGAAAGAGGTCGTTGTTGAATAGGGCATCATAGGTGATCTGGCCCAGGCCGGGCCAGGCGAAAATCACTTCCAGAACGAGGCTGCCGCTGAGGACGCCTCCGATCATGGGTCCTGAGATCGATAGAACCGGATTGAGCCCGGGGCGAAGTACGTAGTGAGCAAAAAAGCGAAGACGCCCCAATCCACGGGACTGGGCGAACCGCAGATACGGATCTTTCGCATGACCGCGAGTGGCGGCATATTGGATGCGTTCCACCGATGCCAGAATAGGAAGAGTGAGGCATGCCACAGGCAGGACAAGGTGATGGATTCGGTCGGCCAGCCATTGCAGAAATCCGGCATTTTGGCTGTCGAGCGAACTCATGCCTCCCAGCGGGAACCAGTTTGTATGCACCGCAAAAAGCAGGGCCATTAATCCCAGCAGAAGAGACGGCAGGGATAGTGCCACGGTGGAAAGAAAATCCAGGCAGCGTCCCAACAGGCGGCGTTCGGCTACTTTATGAAGCGCCCCCAGAATGGTTCCTCCGCAAAATCCGAATACTAATGCGGGAATCCCAATCCACAAGGTCTTCCCAAGTGCATCGGCCACAATGGATGTAACCGGCCGCTGATAAAAGAGCGAATACCCGAGGTCCAGTCGAAGCAGGTCGAACAGCCAGCGCGAGTATTGAATATATGCAGGCTGGTTCAGGCCATACTTATCGCGGAGCTGCTCCACTGTTTCAGCCCGCATCCCGGATTCCATAAGATGGGTGCTGAAAAAGTCGCCAGGAATTATTGAGGAGAGCCAGAATGTCACAAAGGCGACAACGAGAGCAAGTAGAATCAGGCGCAAAGCATGTTTGAGGATAAACACAATCGTTCGCATATTAAACAATCGGGTTGCTGCCGTCTCTGATCGGGGATCGGGCCGCGAAACCGACGATCAGGTCCTTGTGACGAGCTTTCCGCGATGCTCAGTCGGGCTCCCGGGTCAGGGTTTCCTCTTTGTGATCTCCTCAGCATTCCAGATGAGGTGGGGCGCCAGAATGGAGGGGTGCATATTGCCCAACTTCTCGCTCCATCCCACAAGAATATTGGGTGCGATTGTCGGAATGGCCGGCATCTCTTCTGCCCAAATCTCCTGAACCCTGTTGAAGCCGGCTTTCCTGGCGGCGGGATCGATGCTTCGCACAAGCTTGGAAATCAGGTCGTCAATCGCCGCTTCCCACGCGCGCGCGGGTTTTTTCTGATTCGGACACCAGAAATGAATCTTGCCGCTGCTGAACCAGAGGTCGGTTTGCAGGTCCGGAGCGACGTCTGTTGGCGTGAATCCGAACAGGATGGCTTCATACTCAAAGGAGCTAAGAAAACGGGAGGCGATTTCGTTGGGCAGCAAATGCTGGATCCCCGTGCGGATCCCTATTTTGGACAGGTTGTCCTGAATGACCTGTGCGGTTTTCTCGCGCACGCTGTTTCCCCGGGAAGTGAATATGCTGATCTCCAGGGGACGCCTTCGGCTGCCATATTCGACAATCCCGTCGCGGTCGGAATCCTTCAGGCCGATCCTGGCCAGCAATTCCCGGGCACGGGCTGGATCATTAGCGGTCTGGAGAATTCCACCGTGATACCAGACGGTGTTCCCAGAGCTGACGGGCCCATATTGAGGGGAGCCCAGTCCCAGCAGAATCGAGCGCGCCATCCCCTTTCGGTCCAGCGCGTAGGAAACTGCCCGGCGGAATTCAGCCTTTTCAAATAGCGCCAGCTTGTCGGGATCCACATAGGATTTGCCCTGGCTGTTCTTGCCCCGGTTGAGGTTAAACCAGACAAAATCCATGGCCAGGCCGGGACCCAGATCTCGCAATGTGTAGGCGCGCCGTGTCCGCCGAAGCATCGCGTAGTTTTCGGGATTCAGGGAGCTTACAAGATCCAGCTCGCCTTGCTGAAAACGAAGCGCCTCGGAATTGAGATCGGGAATGATCAAAAACGTAATCGCATCCAGGTAAGGCAAGGCCTGCCCGGAGCGATCCTTTTTCCAGTAGAATGGATTCCTTTCAAGAGTGACACTCACTCCTCGCTGATATTCCTTCAGACGAAAGGGCCCAAGGCCCACAACGTCTCTTGGCGCGACTGACGGCCCCCACACTGAGCCGAAATTGCCCTCTTTATAGGCTTTATATAATCGATTCTTCGGCAGTATGGGCACCGAGTCGAGCATTCGAAGCCCCATTCCCACCGGACGCTGGAACGCGACGCGAACGGTATACTCGTCGATTTTGGCTACAGCGGGGAACGTGCCGTCGGTTTCAAGCTGGCCGGACATGGAGCTCTGGGTGCCGGGATCGGTCAGCACTTGAAAAGTGAAAACGACGTCATCTGCGGTAAACGGGCTGCCGTCGGAAAAACGGACGCCACGGCGCAAGTGAAGCGTATAAATTCCGCCCGTTTTATCTGCTTCCCACCGCGCAGCCAGGGAGGGCTCCAGTTGCATGTTGCCTCTGTTGATGTGCACAAGGTCCGCGGACAACCGCTCCGTGATGGCAGTGTTTGCCAGGCCCGATGTTAGCATCCGGTTGAAATTTGAAGGGTCGGTGGAGACGGCGGCAACAAGGTTTCCTCCCCGGACACCGTTTAGATTTTTAAGCTGGAGGAAATCGGTTTTTCCCGCCTCCTGCGCAAAAGGTGTATTCGGTAAAATCGCCGCTAGAAAAAGGCAAGAAAGCAAATATTTTCGCAGTAGGAAGAGCATGCGGGCAGTTTTATCGAATTCTGCCGTGCTGTCAAGAAATTCGAGCATTGCGGCGGGATGAATCCGAATGACTTTAAATGTCGCAGGCTATATGGTTTACAATAGGATTCAAGCTTTCTAAAAGGCTGCCGCTGTTCCTCGGGAACCTTCGGCGTGAGGCGTCGCAACCCTGCCGGCATTTCAGGGCGCGCCGCAGCAGAGGAAGGTCCTTCAGGGATGCGGGACCGGGGACAATGGGGTGGGCGGGGCAGTTGCCAAATCCGCTTTTTCACAGCCGCTACAACCAGTGGGCTTGGGACATCAGGGCTGCAGAATGATTTTTCGGGGCAGAAGCATTTATTGAGAAATCCGGCATCGAACAGCGAGGCTTTCTCAGTGGAGCGGGTATGAAGACGGCGCACAAACGGCTCAGGGATGCGCAGGTGATCGCGGAACGCTATCAGGTGGAAGAATTTTTGGGAGCGGGCAATACCGGGGAAGTTTACAGATGCCGGGATCTTGGCGGAGGGAAAGCTCGGGTCGCGATAAAGATTTTGCATGGAATCGACACGGATTCGGGACCGCTCAGTGTTCTGAGCGCGGAATTCTCCTTTTTGCGCAGGTTCAGTCATCCAAGCTTTGTTCGGCTTTTGGATTTCGGGATTCTCAAAGATACGGGGAGAGTATTTCTGGCAGAGGAGTTTGTTGCCGGGAAGGATATCTATTCCGCCTCGGAAGGGATGGATATCGAGGAACAGCTAAAGCTGATCGTGTCTCTGTCCAAAGCAATTCTTTACCTGCATTCGCAGGAAATCGTGCACGGGAATCTTAAATCCTCCAATACCATTTTGCGGGAACATGAGCACGAAGATGAGCGGTTGAAACTCATGGGTTTCGGCCTCGGACAATGGATCCGGAAGACCCCGCAGGGGAATATTAATGCGATCCCGCTATATACGGCGCCGGAGATCCTGCTGGGCGGAAAAGCGAACGCCGAATCGGATCTGTATTCTTTGGGGGTTTTGATCTATCAGTTGCTGACCCGACGCCTTCCTTTTGGAGATGAGGATCCCGGTTTCCTGATCCAGAAACACCTGCAGGGTAGTTTCGATTTGCGCCCGATTGAGCGTCTGAGCGGGGGTGCGGCGCTATCCCATCTGCTTAGCAGACTTTTGGACAAAGATCCTTCAAAACGGCCTCATTCCAGGGAAGAAGTGTTGCGGCCGCTGGGCGAGGCCATCGGCAAAGACTGTTTGGCGATGGACGTGAAAGAACTGGAAAGTCATTTTTCCATCACCCGGTTTGTCGGCCGGGAAAAAGAAATGACGATCCTGCAGGATTGCGCTGATAGAGTGCGGGGAAACCGCCGGGGGTGGACAGTATTCCTGACAGGAGAAGCCGGATCCGGGAAGACAAGGTGCATGGAGGAACTAAGAAGCTGGGCACTTCTGGAAGGATGGAGGGTTATTGAGGGGACTTGTGGGACGCGCGAGGATGGATCGTACGCACCCTTCCGCCAGATATTGGCCCGAACCGAGCCGGCGGAGGGAGAAGCGCTATTTGATTTTGGGAATTCACCCCGGGTGCCGGATTCGGGCGCGTTTGAGTCTTCCTCTGAGTTTGCGGCCGGGCAATTCCGGGACTTGCTGACCCGGGAACTGGTCCGGCGTCTTAAAGAGCATCCAACCCTGCTGTTATTGGATGACTTTAACATGGCGGACGAAGCCACCTGCACAGTTCTGGATTACCTGAGTTCGGATATACAGGCTCATGCGGTTCTTCTGTGTGTCAGCCTGCGTACCGGGGAGGAGCCCAAGGCAATGCTGGGTAAGCTCATGGAGCTTGTTGTGCGGCAACAGCGCGGGGAAGTCGTAACGCTGGAACCGTTATCTCAGGATCACGTTCAGGACTTGGTTGCCGCAATGACGGGAGATCGGAATCTAAGGGTGACCTTGGGATCCTGGATGTATAGAAATATTGGGGGCAATCCGTTTTTTCTGGAAGAAATGATGAAGCACCTGGTTGAGCAGGAATTGCTCCGCTGTGAGTCGGGTGCGTGGATATTTATCAATGAGGATTTGAAAAACCTCGATGTCCCGGCCAGCTTGAGTGCGGTTCTTCAGCGTCGTCTGCACCAGTTGTCCTCACTTGCCCAGGAGCTGTCTCGCTGGCTGGCTTTAATGGAGCGGGCTGTTTCCAAAGGAACGCTGATTTCAGTCATGTCCAAAAGCTCGGCTGAAACGAACGAGGCGTTGCAGGAACTGAGCCATCGCCAGATGGTGCGTGTGGAGGCTAAGGAATCAGATGAAACCGTGGAATTTCGCCATGCACTGATTGCGGAAGTGATCCGTGGCAGTCTGCCAAAGCCGATGCGACGGAGGATGCATCGCAAAATCGCCGAGGTGCTTGAACAGGAGTATGGTCCAGAAGGCCACCTCCAAGAATTGGCCGTACATTATATGCAGGGTGAACATCGCGAAAAGGCAACTGAATATGCCCTCAATGCTGCTGCAGAATGCAAAAACGATCATTCATATGATAGTGCGCTTTTGTTTTATGAGTATGTCTTGGCTACGAGAAATAACTACCCTCCTGATGTATTGTCTGAAATTACGATTAATGCTGCAGAGAGCTATTGTGCCCTTGGATCGGCTAGGAAGGCAACCAGGCTTATAACGCGAAGCCTGAGTAGAATTGGGCGGATTTCTAGCACAACGCAATCCAACCTTCTACTCCAATTGGCCGTCTCCTATCGTCACGATGGGAATGCTGCAAAAGTGGAGTTATTTGCAAATAAGGCATTGCTGGTTTTAAAGGGGCAGTATGGAACTAAGGACTCGACAATTAGGGCTTCACTGCTCAGACACCTAGCTTACTGTCAGCTTATAAAATCACATCCACGTCAAGGATTATTGCTTTTAAATCGAGCTCTTAGGGCAATGTCCAGGGAAAAGGCGAGCGTCGCAGTAGGCCAAATTTATGCGTTGGTTTCCGCTCTTCAGCGTGTTGCATGCGACTTAGATTCTGCTGTTAGTGCGGCAAAAAAATCTGTTGATATCCTTGCGCAATATGAAGATTTTGGCGCACTGGGAGTGGCACATTCACATTATGGGGCCTGCTTGCTTGCAAGAGGTAGATTTGCGAAGGCATTGGAGCATCATGAACGCGCTGTTAAAATCAGCGAAGAATGTCGATCTATTCCCCTAAGATCCCAAGCTCTAAGCAATTACGCTGAATGCCTATGCCGAGATGGACAACTGGCAGAGGCAAAGGCGGCCTCTGAACGCGCGGTTAGATTCTCTATTGAAAGCGGAAACCCGATACTCCAACACTCATGTCAAGCCACTCTGGCTGACATCAAAATCACCACCGGAGATTATCAAGGTGCCAACGATATATTATGCAAACTAGATTTCGAAATAAGCCCTTTCGTAGCCATTTTTTCAAAAGCGCAAGCCTCCTATCTATCGGCGTGGCTCAATTTCGAACTCGGAGATTTTGATCTTTCCCTAGCCTATGTTACTCAATTGGCTAAACTTGAAACTTCTGAAGCACCCGTATACGAAAGGGAACTTGGCGAAGCCATCCGCGCATGCATTCTATTTCAGCGAGCAAGGGAAGCCGATGCAATTAGGTTGCTTTCTAACTTGAATAAGGCCGTAACAATAAAGCACTGGCCGTATCAATCATGCCTGATAAAACTGTATTTGGGCGAATGCCTTACAGCAAGTGGCGATTTACAGGGTGCCTCAAGGGTTATTAGAAATGCAATGAGGTTGGCAAGGGCGATGAATAGTAATCTTCTTATGGCTAAAGCGCATTTAATATTGGGAGGGCTTAATTTTCGAAAGCTCAAGTTGAACTCAGATAATTCCATAACAGATGCAAAAAATGAGGTTGAAATCGCTATCAGACTCTCGCGCGATTGTGGAGACTTCGAGCTTCAATGGCGTTCCCATGCAGAAATGTCACGCATTGAAGAAATATTATCAAATTGGGAATCTTGCTTATACCACAGCTCAAAAACGATAGAGTGCCTTCAAATAATTGCGGAGAAAGTGCCAAAAGCGAAGCTTGAATCATTCTGGGCAGCCTTTGCTCGACGTCATACCATGTCGGAGTGTGAGAAGCGCAATGAGAGTCTGCAAAACAAGCGAAGGATTTTTAGCAGCTCTGCTGTTGACGATATCCAGGAACAGCAGATCCGAACGTTGTTACGAGTTAGCAGAGTTATCAATTCGATAAGGGAATTGGATCCCCTTCTTGAATCAATCGTGGATTTGCTAATTGAAGCAGTTGGGATTGAAAGGGCTTTGGTGTTTATAAAAAATGAATCTACTGGTAATCTCGAGTTATTTAAGGGAAGGAATATCAAACGAGAGTCATTAGATGGGGCCCATGCTATTAGCCAGGATATATTAGAAGAAGTAAGCCGTAAAGGAAGTCCCTTCGTGAGTGCCGATGCGCAAGGAGACCCTCGTGTAGCAAACAAGGAGCACATTGTTGCCTTTCAATTGGGGACAATTTTATGCGCACCATTGAAGGTATCTGGACGAGTGCTGGGTGTGCTCTATGCCGATCATTCTTCGCCTGCGAGAAGCCTAAGTGAGTCTACCATTAGTCTATTTGCCGCCTTCTGTAATCTTGCAGCCATTGCGATTGATAATGCCTTGGCGCATCAGCAGCTCATTAGGGAAAAAACAGAGCTTGAACAATATCTGCATCAAGCGCGAGAGGGATATGCGGAGATTATTGGAGAAAGCATAGCGGTGAAGGAATTGCGCAGGCGAATAGGTCGCGCTGCAGACTCACCTCTAGATATATTGATAACAGGCGAGAGCGGTACCGGGAAGGAATTGGTGGCTCGGGCCATTTATAGAACTGGTAGGCGTAAATCCGGCCGATTTGTGCCCGTGGACTGTGGATCTTTATCCGATAGCCTAGCGGAAGCCGAGCTTTTTGGCTATAGGAAGGGTGCCTTCACCGGTGCAACAGAAAACCGACAAGGTTTACTGGAAGCGGCAAACGGGGGAGTAATTTTTCTGGATGAAATTGCAAATTTGCCACTTCGCCTGCAGGCCAAGCTCTTGCGTGTGCTGCAAGAGCGCGAAATAAGGCGATTGGGAGAAACAGCACCCCGCAAAATCGACATTCAAGTACTTGCTGCAACCAACAAAGACCTAATAAAGGAGATGAGGATAGGGACATTTCGAAAGGATTTTTACTACAGACTGAAGGCTATGGAAATTCAGGTGCCGACATTGCGGGAACGCCAAGATGATATCCCTATATTGCTCGCATGGGCTTTGTCGAAAACAGCTGAAATGGAAGGAGGTAGGGTCAAGAGGTTCTCACCCAGTGCGATTAATGTACTAAAAAAATACTCCTATCCAGGAAACGTCAGGGAATTGATAAAGATTGTTGAAGGGGCATACTTCTCAACAACCGACTCAATTCTCGATGTTAACCACTTGCCTTTGGATGTTCGCAATGCAATGCCCAGAGAGGCAAATTTGGAACTTGAAACTGCCGAGGGGCTTTTTAACGACATCCTTGATAAAAGAGGGAGCTTCGCAGACTTGGTGAAAAAACCATTTTCGAGTCACCAATTGGGCCCATCAGTTGTACGAGCCGTATTGCATAAGGCGCTGAAACAGGCTAAGGGGAATTATCGTGAGGCTTTTGAGATTTTGGGAATCCCGGCTCGGCAATATTCGTCGATTATGTTGTTCTTAAAGCGCAACAATTGCTATCTGGAATATCGTCAGTTCCGGAGTTCTCGCGCGAACTGATTTCTATAATATTGCAAAATATGGTTTTAGGCGCGCGGCAGGAAATCCACGACATTATTGTCCGCCACCGATGCCCCAGGATCAGCATCCAAAATATTCTCCTGCGCGGACTGGATTAGAGCGAATATCGTGGCTCCATCTTTTGGGAATGAAGATATACCTGCTTTACAGTCGACCAGCACATTTTGGCCGGAAAAAGCCAATCCTTGATTCCGTATCTGATGAAGAAGGCGGACCACGCAATGATTAGCTTGATCGTCACGAACGCCAGGCAGAAAGGCTACAAATGCCTGATGCCCATATCGAACCAAGAACGTCTGTCTCCCGTAGCTCGGGTTTGATGGATGCCGCAACCCTTTTTAACAACCGAATTGGATACAGCATCTCCATACACACGTATGATTTGAGATAAATTCCTAATCCCGAGATAAATCAGCGAAACAGGAGCCCGGTTTTTGCTAGCGAAAGAAGATAAGCTGCGGGCCGATTGCAGTCAGGTAGGAAACGCGGTGAATATGTGTTGTTGGATCGATAAAGTGCTCAGATGAAACGGCTGCATGTTTTTTGGCATCAGAGATTAACGGCGCAATAAAGCTTGATAACGTCTGCAATATGCTCAATTCATACGGGCTATATGCGATGGGTTCCTGCGCATAGAGCGATATTGTTCCCAGCGATTCGTCATCTAGGGAAATTGGTACAACAAGAGCATCCTTAAATGCGGAAAAGTCCCCCTGGATCCCCTGAAAATCAAGTGCGGGTCCAGTGTTAATCATGGGTCGTCTATATGCAGCTACCCAGCCGCTTATTCCCTTGCCCATGCTGATTTTATGTCCTTGGACAACTTCAGAAAACCTCCCATTTACATGAATTGCTTGTACGTGATCCTCCCCGTCATCAACATAAAATGCGCAAGTAGTATATGGAACCAGTCGCTCCATCTTTCGCGCAATAACAGAGAGAATATCTCCTAGATCGAGATGTCCGGTCATCGTGCTGCAAAATTCAGCCAGTTGTACAAGTTCGGCCGGGATATCTTGTGGAACAGAAAGGCCAGAGAGCGAAACATCGGCAGCAGATATTGCTTGATCGACTTTTTCGAAGTACTTTCTGAAGGACAGCTCAGGAACACTTTCGGACTCTTTTGCAGCGGCTTCCTCCAATTCCACGATATGCTCTAAAAATAGCTGAATCAACTTAGGATCATAGACAGTCCCGCTCTGAGATCGAAGGATTTCAACTGCTTCGTCCTGCACAATCGAAAGCTTGTAGGGGCGCGAAAAGCGAATGGCATCGAAAGCATCAGCAATGGATAGTATCCTGGCCCCAAGCGGTATTTCTTCTCCCTTTAGTCCGTCCGGGTAGCCTTGTCCGTCCCAACGTTCATGATGGTAACGCACGTACTTAGCCGCTGGGAACGGGAATCGGATCTGCTGCAAAATTTCGTCGCCGGCAGTTGCATGCATCTTGATCTTTTCAAATTCCTGTTTCGAAAGGCGCCCGGGCTTATTCAGAATGTAATCGTCAATGGCCAGTTTGCCAATATCATGAAGTAATGCACCAGTTTCAATTGCTTTAAGCTCGTCAGGATTTTTGATGCCTACCAGCTTTGCAAGACCAGTCGCATAAACCTTGACCCGTCGAATGTGTCCGTACGTGGTTTGGTCTTTTGCGTCAACAGCCAGTGCCAGTGATTCTACCGTCCGCATGTAAAGCTCTTCTTGCTCCTTCAAGTGCCTTTCGGCTTCCATGGCCTTTGCTTTGTTCAATTTATTCCATCCCCAGACTACGCTTATAAATGGAGCTGCAATGAATGGTACCCAAGGACCCATCTGGTAGAGGGTTACTATTAGCGCAGCACAAACAGAAGATATGGAAAATTCGACCCCCAAAGAAAGGTAATTTTCGGTCCAAAATCGAAGGACATTTTGCCCTGATGCCAGTCCTATGGCTACTGCTGTTAGAAGAGAATTCAGGGCGAAAAATGTAATTGTCAGTGCAACGGTGGGCAAAGCTATGTCCGCTGCATGCTTGCTCAGCCCGGGATTCATTAGTTGATAGATGCTACTATAAGCCCAGGCACAACAAACACTGCTCGATACATTGAATGCAATCCGATAAATGTATCGTTTTGATTTTTGTATGCCAAAAATGGAAGCGACCAAACTATGGCATACAGTTGCCACGATACAAGGTGTCCACCCGTACATCATTGCAATTGACATTACATAGGCATCCCCTATGAGTGCCATTGTGTTCACCGAGGGAAGCCGAGGAATGCCGGTACAGTTAAGACGGTTAAAATAGTTAGGATTATCCAGCCTTTGTCACTTGGCGGGTGCTGGATGAGATTCCACGAGGATAGGGCAAAAATCGGAAGAGCTAGAAGATTTATGAGAACGATAAAATATTTAAGCTTCTTGGGCAGATCATGCCAAGTCATAAAAATCTCAGGCCGAGAAATCAGTATTTCTATCTAAAAGGCCTCCGTGAACTAATCGGCAATCGATTGGTTGGGCATTAGTCAAAAGAAAATTACCAAGACCAATAATTTCAATGGATTAGCAGGCCAATGACTTATTGTTGATCTGCAGATCAGAATCCAGGAGTGAGAAACTCCCAGATCTGACCTGCAGATCAAATGCGAGAAAGTTTTCTCGTCCTACAAACACGCTAGATCCTACATCCAGAGAACACTAGGATTTTCACGAGTTTCGAGAATTTCGATTTCGGTCTGCATACAGCCTCCACTTTTGAACTTGCTTCGGTGGCACTGAGGGTGTCCCCGAGCATTACAGCCAAAGAATTCCGCTTGCCATAAAGGCCTCCTTTGCTGCGCGGAACGGCACTAATTCAGCCAAATACACAGACACAGCTTCCTCGTTGGAAATCTTTCTGTTCGAGGTTGCCCCCTTACAGTTCGAAACCCAATAGGAACAACAAAGCTTGGTTGCTCCAGGTTTGCTTCGAGGCAGCCCCGCTTACGGGATGGCTTGATCCGGCACGGCATATCCACAGATATCCGCCTCCGGCTTGTGCATCAGAAGCAAGAACTTAAACCTCAACCGCAAAGCCCTGCCGCAACATCAGCTTTTGCTCTTGCTCAGATTGGGAGAGGCATCCAAATCCGTTTTCCCCATGCGAAAACAGACCAGATGCTCATCAAGGTGAGAGAGCTATTCGAGAATGCTGATCTTCATAGCCAAGCCGGATTCGCCACCAAAAACTCAAAAAAGCAAGTTCCCGATGCGCGTTTCCCAAAGCATATTCTTAGCTATGTTGTGGAAAATAACAGGGTTCCAATGATCTTGTCAATATAAATTGTTTAATTCTGTAATTTATAGCGTGCGGTATGCCGATATGCAGTAATAGAGTTCTGTCCCGACAGCAGCTTGAATAACGAATGTAATACGTGCGTTTAAGGCAGGTATTCCCAAAACTCCGTCCGAAGCCACCGGATCAGGCGACGGGATACGATGTCAAAAATCATCCGCTTTCCGCATAGAATCTTGCCCACTCCCGTCATCCCGGCTTTGAGACTGCCATCCGGATTTTCCAACTGGCCCTGCACTACCACAATCCGTTCCAGCCCATGGACTGCAGCCACCGGCGCGATGCTGGTTACATGAGCCCTGTACCAGCGCTTCGGATATCCGCGAACTTTGATGGTGATCGGAAATCCCAGGCTCACATCTCCAATCTCCTTCTCAGGAACGGGCATTTCCACCACCACCGTTCCTTCACTGACAATTTCACAGAATGCATCTCCTTTGTCCAAAAAATCGCCGATTCTGTTTTGGAGATAGGATGTGGAAACTACACCATCAATAGGGCTTCGTATTTTTAAAAGCTCAATTTCACGTTCAAGGATATACAGCTTTTCTTCCAGCTTTTTCACCTGAGACTCAACCGCCCGTATGTTTTCCTTGCGCGATCCCGCCAGGAGTATCCTGAGTTCGCTATTGGCCTGAGCCAATTCCTTGTTCTTGATGTCCCGGCTCCGATCCGTCTGCTCCTCCAAAACCTTAAGCTTCCCCTTGGCTTCCGAAAGCTCCTTCTGCCGAACCTCATAAGCTGTCCGGTCCCTGTCCGCATCATTTCGTGCTATCAGCCCGGTATCAAGAAGCTTTTGCGACCGTTCGTGATTTAGCCGGGCATTGGCCAGTTCGGCCTCCTTTTTGGCGATAGTCTCAAGTAAAACCGCGCGCTCCTGGGCGATTCGGGATACGTTATAAAGCTCAGCCTTTTTTGTCTCCACAAGCCGCTTCGCTCTTTCAATTTCCTCGGGCCTGGATCCGGCTTTCAGCAGATCCAGTGAAGCCATCTGGGATGCAAGTTCCCCTTTGGTCTCCTGGTAATTATTGGCAATCTCCAGATTTTCCATCTCTGCCAGCAACTGCCCCGCACGAACCTGGCTGCCTTGCCCGACATGTATCTTCTTCAGATTCCCCATTACCTGTGGTGTCACAGAAACCCTCTTGGAGGCTATGATCGTAAAATCGCCCGAAATTTTCAGCTCCCAGGGCAGGAACCCGGCTGCTAACAGGAGGCAAATAACTATGAGGGCCCAAGGGGTTTTTCCTGTGCGCTTTATAACCAGCTTTAGCATCTTTCCGGAATTCGTCGCGTTCTCTTTCTTCGCAATCGGTACAACCATTAAAAAAAGCACCGATATCAAAAGCACGCCCCATGACTGATATTCACGAACCATCCACTCTCCGAGACGCTGAAACATAATCCCTATCAGAGCCGCAGTGAAGAGCAAAGAAGAAGTCCCGTAATACAAGTATAACCTTTTCTCTCTTGAGTTTAGTCCGCCAGCGCTTACATGGGGCGCTCCAGTAAGCATTGACTGAACCCGATCCTTGATATACTTAACAGCCTTAGGCCTCAAATTGGGGACTTCGATAAAATCACTAAGAACATAATAGCCATCCAAGCGGATCAGCGGATTAAAGTTGAGCAGGGTCTGAATAACCGTGAAGGCTATAACAATGAGGCAAATCCGGCTTAGCAGGATTTCGGGCGCCAGTAGCCTCCATGCTATTGTGGCCAGAGCCCAGAGATATACCTGGATGTAGCTTCCCGCCAATGAGACCAGGATCCGCTCGCGCTTCTTCAGCATCCATGCGTCACTGACATTGCAATAGAAGGCCGGGATAAAATAGAGAATCATGAATCCCATCTCCTCCACTTTCCCGCCAAAGTGTTTCAATGCAACGCCATGCGATATTTCATGGATAGTCATGACGGCAAAAACTACCGTCAGTATAAGCGGAACGGAATAAAGGGAGAAAAGGGAGCGCACAGAAACAAACAGCGATTCCCAATTCAGAACAGAAATGACCATGGCGATAGCCATGGTGCCCAAGGCAATCGTCGCAAAAGCCGGGCTAAAGCAGAAACGAACCTTTTTTTCGAGCTCGGTCAAAAATGTGTCGGGATTGAAAGCGCGTATCTTGATCGAAAGTATGCTTCGCACAATTCCGCGCTTTTTCTTACCCAGATTTTCGAGCTTGGCCCAGCAAGAGGGATGATCAAGCAGAGCAAGCGCTTGCAGCTTTCCGGCAAAAATCGTTACCTGTTCTTCCAGGACTTCGGTCTGATGTTTCTCGGAAACATATGCGGCTATGGACGCAGCATCGGCCTGCCCATCCAATAGCTCCAGCACTGAAGCCTGCACGGGAGGGAATCTATAGAAACTGCCGGTGATCGGATCCTTAATGATAATCCCTGAGTTCGGCTCCGAACGAATCTCAAGGTCCGATCGCAACTTCCAATGCATCTCTGCCATCTCGAGCCTCAGTCGAGGGGACTCGGCAACTACGGCCACGATAGCGTTTATGGTTGCGAATGATAGTGTTAGATTGCAGCAATTGCAATAACAATGAGCATCTGCAGGCACTTAAGGCGTTAATGGCCATGCCGGTTTGAGAGCTTCAGGGGATTCGGGCAAAGCAGCGGGCTTTGATTTTGGCCAGGTCTATACCATAATAATCATGGTCGGAGGTTTTGTGATTTCGTCACCAGGCTGAATTTGACTGGATGGCCGAGTTACTGTATAAAGCATCACGCATTTTGGGATTTATGCACAACTCCCAAGGAGAAATCATGTCAAGAAAGGCATATTTTGCTTTTATTATTTTGTTACTGGCCGTTTGCGCCTTAAGCGCTTGCGGCCGCAAGGATTCCGCTGAACAGGTTGAGGGCGAAGGCGCTGCCGAAATCGCCACGCCGGCCGTTATTCCCGGAGAGATGGTTTTCGTGCCGGCAGGAGAGTTCATCATGGGCACGGATGACAAAAATAACGATGCCTATCCGCAGCTTAAGGTCGATTTGCCGGCATTCTATATCGATAAATACGAAGTAACAAATTCTCAATTCCTGGACTTTTCCATCAAAACCGGCTACACCGGTGAAGGCGCCAAAGAGGGCAAGGACTGGAGGCTGTTCTTTACCCCGGATAAAGGCCTTTACCCGGTTGTTTATATTACCTGGAACGATGCGGCTGCTTACTGCAAAGCAGAAGGGAAGCGGCTTCCGACTGAAGAGGAATGGGAAAAAGCAGCCCGAGGAACCGATGGACGAGGCTATCCCTGGGGAAATGACTGGGGGGAAAAGCGGGCGAACACCTACGAATTTGGACCATCCAAGCCGACTGCAATTGCTCAATACGATGATATAAGCCCCTATGGTGCCGTTGATATGCTCGGGAATGTTCAGGAATGGACCTCTTCCTGGTATAAGACCTATAAGGGAAATCCCAAGAGAAATCCCGTATCCGGAGAGACTCACCGTGTGGTCCGAGGCCTGTCTTCGCGCTACCGAGGGAAGGTTGCGCATATATGGGAGCGCCTGGGAGCTCAGCCGGAAGCCCTATATGATTTCGGCTTCCGCTGCGCCAAAGATGCGACGCCCGAAGATATTGCCAGGGAATCGCAGAAGAAGTAGCGCTTTATGCTGAATGGCGCACGCCTCCAGTGGAGAATGCTCAAAGCAACAGGACGGTTGCCATCGTCATTTCCACAAAGTCTTCTGCCTTTTGATTTTAACAAGTGAGGACGAGCCAACAGGCCCGTCCTCACCTGCCCAATGTCCTGCAACTGAGCCACCCATTGTCACGTCCCTGAACTCCTTTGAAATAGGCGAGATATTGAGAATCGGATTTTGAATATGGCTTCGTCTCCGCCAGGCGATGCGCTGCCCTTTTGGCTTGTTCTTCATCTGCGCCCAACCGCGAGCAGGTGCTTGGGACCATTCTCATCGAGCTTCAGGAAGGGGAATCGTGTTTCTGAGACGGTGTTATCCGGCAATCAATGAATAGCCCGAAGGAAGAAGCACTTGAGGTATTGCGTTTCAGGCATGCCTGCCAGCACCGGGTGGTCATTCGCCTGCCCGCGTCTCTCGATAACCTGAAGGGAACGGTGGCTGTCACGGGCAGCATCGCAGACCAGATCAAAGAAATCCGTCTCGGAAATGTGATAAGAACAGCTCGACGTAATCAGAATACCCTCCGGCCGCAGCAGCTTGAGAGCCCGCAAGTTGATTTCTTTATATCCGCTTCTCGCGCCGGCCTGCGACTTCCGGTTTTTGGCGAATGCCGGAGGGTCCAGGCATATTGTGTCAAACAACTGACCCCCGCTTTCCATTTCCCGGAGAAAATCAAAAACGTTCCCGACCACAAAATCGACATTTTTGATGCCGTTGAGTTCGCTGTTGCGGCGCGCAATCTCCAGTGATTCGGCGGATATGTCGACCGCCAATACGGAATCGCAGCATCGCGCGAATTGGAGCGCAAAAGCCCCCGTATTGCTGAAGCAATCCAATGCCCGGCCGGAAGCATACTTCCTGGCGGCTATGCGATTCTGACTTTGATCGAGGAAAAAGCCTGTTTTTTGTCCACCCCTTAAATCGATCAGGAATCGGGTTCCATCTTCCAATATTTCAATTTCCTTGGGAACACTCCCCCACAAAACGCCCTGTTTTTCTTCAAGTCCTTCCAAACGGCGGGACTTAACGTCATTCCTCTCCAGAATTCCCACCGGTGAGAGCAGATCTGCGAGAATGTCAACCAGTGCAGGTTTTATCGCGTCGGCGCCGCTCGAAAGAGTCTGCAATGCGACGTAATCACCATATCGGTCCACAATGACGGCAGGGAGCAGGTCTCCCTCTCCAAAAACCAGACGGCATGCCGATCCTTCACCCATCATTCCCCGTCTTCTGCCTATCGATTGTTGGATACGGGCCCGCAAAAAATCTATGGTAGGCGGATCCGTATCCCGGGAAAGAAAGCGCAGCCGAATCTGCGATTGCCTGCTATAAAAGGCATATCCCAGAACATTGGAAGCCGGATCGTTTACCTGAACAATCGCGGGAGTTCCGGAAGGCTCATGCTCTACGTCCCCGGCATAAACCCACAGATGACCGCGGCGCAGGCGCCGGACTGCGGCCGCAGTAATTTGAGCACGACTGTCTATGACAAAGGGATTCAACGAGGCCTCCGATTATGATTCTGCCGTGCCAAGCGGCGGGTAACTCCGGCTCAGGTATTCGAGAGCTTCCTCGCGCGAACGCACGATCCCGTCAAGCTGGAGGTCCTCGATGGCTCGAAGCATCTCTTTGAAAATCGGGCCAGGCTGATAACCCAGCCCGATCAGGTCTTCCCCTGTTATGAATGGCGCAGGTGCAGGCTCATGCCGATATTGTTCAAGTTTTTGCAGGCAGTAGGTGTGAACCTCCAAGTCTCTGCGGCTGCTAAGCAGGTTCACCCGGTGGAGTTCCAGGTGCTCGGCAATATAGGGTTTGCCGAGTAATCTGCGCAGCGCGCTCTCCTTCAGGCCTTTAGCTTGCTCGAAGTCAAGGTGTCCTTCAACCAGGTCGGTTATCCGGCCGGCTTCTTCCCGCGACATTTTCAAACGGCGGCAAATCTGCTCGCTGATCCTGCCGCCCAGTTTGGCATGTCCTGCAAAACATACCTGGGCATCAACAGAATACGAGGACGGCTTGCCGACATCGTGCAGCAAGGTGCCGAATGCCAGACAATGCGACGGGTTGCGAAGCAGCGATAATGCCGCCCGCGTATGCGCAAAGACGTCTACATCCCCGGAGGCCCCCATGTTTGGAACTCCCCGCATCGTTTCAAGTTCCGGCAGGATATGCCAAAGAAGGCGGCTCTCATGGAGCAGGTCGATTCCGGCGGCAGGTGCCGGTCCCGTCAGAAGCTTGACCAATTCGTCGCGGATCCGCTCCCAACTGACACTCAGAATTTCCGGCGCCAGCTTCCGAATGGCATCCCATGTTTCCGGCACAATTTCGAAATCGAGGCAGCTGGCAAGTCTAACGGCCCGCAACATCCGGAGCTTATCTTCTGCAAAACGAGCGCCCGGATCGCCGATGGTTCGGATGAGCCGGTTCTGAAGGTCGTTCCTGCCACGGACGAAATCAATAAGCCGATCCGCCACCGGATCATAGAAAAGGCCATTGATCGTAAAATCTCTCCTCAAAGCATCCTGCTCTGGTCCGGAAAAGGATACGGAGGACGGATGGCGCCCGTCCAGGTATAGGTGATCGCTGCGAAAGGTAGCCACCTCATAAGCACGGCCATACATGCGAACCTGGACTACGCCAAACTGCGCGCCAATGGCTCGGGCATTCGGGAAAAGCCTCATCACTTCATCCGGAAGGGCGCTTGTGGCGATATCCACATCCTTGGGCTTTTTTCGCAGCAGATAGTCCCTCACCCAGCCGCCCGCGAAGAAGGCCTCGTGACCGTGCAGACGAAGTTTCTCCACTATCCGCCTTGCAGCTTTTCTCATCTTTGACTTCTGATGAAAATCCCCGGCTTCTCCGGGGCGCTTTAAGAATACACAGCTACGGGAATCGCATGGCCTTGTTTGCCGTCAACCAACTGCCGAAAGAAGGATCTAGGTCAGTTTCTCAAGGTATTTATTCCAATTGTCCCCGCGAAACATTCTACGGAAAAGAGAGCGGTATTTTGCGAAGGCTTTCTTGTCTCCCAATTTTTGATAGCTCAAAGCCATGCGGACATAGAAGAGATCGTCGTTGGGGAATCGCCGGGCCAGCAATAGCGTTTTTTCTCCTTCTTCCACGGCTTCTTTATAGCGGCCCAGTTCATAATAGTTATCCGTCAGGTAGCTGCGGGCTTCGGCTTTCTCCAGCTTGTTTCTGATAGACCGGCGCAGCATTTCAAGCGTGACAAGCAGAGATTTTTCATACTTTTCCTGACGAAAATGACATTCAGCCATTTTGAGGTAGAGCCAGACCAGATCGTTCTTTTTCCCGGTGATCTGCTTGAGTTCCAGGATCTTCTGGTAGGTTTCCATTGCCATCTTGTAATTGGCGAGCCTATGGTAGCACTCGGCCATTTTCATCTGGATCTCGTCCTTACGTTCGAAATGCGGATCCAGTTCCAGCACTCTTGAAAAATGCTTGATAGCCTCGTTATACTGCTGAAGCCCCATATAGTTATTGGCCATGCTTTCATACAGATAGCCCAACCCAGGGTCATTATCACTCAGTACCTGAATGGCCTTCTGGGAATATCGAATAGCCTCATCGTGCATGCGCAGCATTTCATAGTTGCGGCTGATCCCGGCATAAAGCATCCACTGAGTATCCTTTTCCTGGCTGTCAATGTGCCCCTCACATATCTTCCTGGCCTCCAGTGATTTCTGGATTTTGCCGTGAAACTCATAGAGCGATCCCAGGTGGAAATGGACGAAACCAAACATATCCTCCATGAATTCCGGCTTGCCGGGCTCAAAGAGCTGCGCCGATTTCAGCAGGTATTTGAAGGCTTCCCTGTCATTGCCCATGTTGAAGTGGCAAAACCCGATCCGCCCCATAAAGTATGCCTTCAGGTTCGGCTGCTTTTGAGCCTTCAACGCCTGTGCATTAATCTCAATGGCTTCGGCATAGCTCGCCTTTTCGAACAACTCTTCGCCGTAGGTGTCATAGAGAGATATTCGTTCCTCGTCGGTGCTTGCACTCTTAAGCATGGCTTTGAATTGTTGATTGTTCACTGCGGGAGACCTCACAAGGATTAAGTGAAAAAAACATAACCGCATGCCGGCTATAGCCGCCAAGGGCTTGCTCCAGGGGGCTTTGCCGGATGCCGGCCAGCGCATCTACTGGAATACCATGATATTCCCCTGATTCGGCTCCAGGTGATCGATCTCATACGGCAGCGTTGAGGGCTGCAAAGGATCGAAAGGAGGATTCTGCTTCTTTCCTACAGCCGTAATAATCTCCTCAACCAGGGATTTTGGGAGCGTGCTGTCGTCAAAGCGGGCCTGTTCCAGCTGGAATCTGGCCTTGCCGCCCCCACTTATTACCTGCCCGCGCGCCGTGAGAGTGTGGGTTCCGGAAAGCAATAAGCCAATCAGCTGGGGCAACAGCTTGGTCGATTTGCTTGCCAGTTGGTCGAAGTCAATAACCGCAACCGCCTGCATCCGTTCCTTTTCAAAAGTAACGACCAGGCTCTTGAGGGAGGGATGGTATTTCCGGCTTAAATTGAGCGCAAGATATGAATTGGCCTCTTCCTCGGAAAACTGTGTAGTCTGGTTCGGATGACCTTTGCGGTCGGCCGCAAAATCCTCGAGGCTTTTCATCTTGAGACCGCAACGCTCTGCGGCCGCTTGAGATATGCCGGGAGGCTTGGTTTCCGGCCGGGCATGGACCATCATGAGCCCGGCAGGCAAAGCGATAATTGCAAGCCGAAGGACAGGCCGGCACCACCGGCTGATAATGGCGCATCTTGAATTCCATGATCGTGCGCCTCGATCATGCAATGATCTTGAGGGTGCGGCGCCACCGCGTCTTGGTGAAAAAGTTAAGGAAGACATCGGCAAACTGTTTCAGTCGATCCGGCACGCTTGTCTGGAGATATTCATCTCGCGGCGTTTCGAAAGACCAATATATGACCAGGGCTTTGCCCAATAGGTAATCCCGGGGCACCGATCCCCAGAAACGGCTGTCCTGGCTGTTGTCCCTGTTATCCCCCATGGCAAAATAATGGCCCGTCGGCACGGTATATGGCCCGTAGCGAGCATAAATGCTCCCGGGATCAATATACTGGGTATAAGTTTCCTTTAGTGCCTGACCATTGACGTAGATGGTATGGCCTACCATCTCAATCCGGTCGCCGGGCATTCCGATCAGCCGCTTAACGTAGGCGACTTCCGGGCTGTTCGGATATTTAAAAACGATGACATCCCCGCGTTTGGGTTCTTTATAGGGAAGGAGCTTGGATATGAAGCCTGACTTTAGCCCGTATGCAAATTTATTGACCAAAAGATGATCGCCGATCAACAGATTGGATTCCATCGATCCGGTAGGAATCTTGAACGCCTGAACCACGAACGTGGTGGCAAAGAGTGCAATGATGGCAGTTATGACTATGGATTCAAAATATTCCCGAACCGTTGATTTGTGGAATTCCACCTCTGGTTCCTCCGGCCGTTCAACCCATCTTCAAGGAAAAAAGTCTAACACAGGCCTCAGGCTCAAACAACCAGGCTTTCAGCCGCTGCATCGGAGCTCATCGCCCTGCCCGATGCTTCGCCGGATTGCCGGACGGCGGAACCGGCCGGCCGATGCTTCAAGCTGCCTCCATCAGGCTGTGACCTTTCCGCCGGCCAGCGGCGATCTTGAAAATGGCTTTTGAAATTGCCGTCCTTCCTTCGTCAGGGCATAAAGAGATTTTTGGTCGAGAAATGAGGCTCGGTGGTCAGGTTGACACCAAGACGCCTCAGGCCGGCTTCATCGCCTGCCGTGGGGATGTGGGTCATATGAGCTTCACAGTTGCGAAGCTCCGTCAGCTTCTCGATAGCGAGCTGGGCGGCCGGATTTGTTGCGGCACTGATGCTGAGGGCTATCAAAGTTTCCTCCAGGTCCAGGCTGACGGAATGCTCGTTGAGAATATCCGTCTTCAAGCTTCGCACCGAGTCCGTAATCGCATTTGGCAGCAGTTTGATCTTGTCGGGAATGTCTGCCAGGAATTTGATGGCATTGAGCACAAGGCTTGAGGATGCATGCATGAGAGGGGAGTTGTTGCCTGTTATGATCGTCCCATCCCTGAGCTCTATCGCTGCACCGCAATAGATCCCCTCGTTTCCCTTTTCCTGCTCCTGGCCTTTCCGGGCCGCCTCCCATGAAGGAGCGACAACGGCGCGGTCCTCCGTCCGGATCCCCAGATCCTCCATGAGGAGTTCCACCCTTTGAACGGTGTCCTTGTCCGCCAGACCCATAGCGTATTCGCAACGGTAGCGGAAGCTGCGACGCAGAATTTCCTGTTTTGCGGCTTCCCTGGTTGCTCCGTCGTCGACAATGGCAAATCCCGCCCTGTTAACGCCCATGTCGGTCGGTGACTGGTAGAAAGAATTCCCCCCGGTGATTTTTTCAAGAATGCGTTTGACGATCGGAAAAACCTCCACGTCGCGGTTATAGTTCACGGCTTTCGTTCCATATGCGTCCAGATGGAAGGGATCCACGAGGTTGAAATCCCTTATATCCGCGGTGGCTGCTTCATAGGCTACGTTAATCGGGTGTTTGAGCGGGATGTTCCAGATTGGGAAGGTCTCGAACTTGGCATAGCCGGCCTTGTTCCCCCGCCGGTACTCATGATAAAGCTGGGACAGACAGGTGGCGAGCTTGCCGCTGCCCGGTCCGGGACCCGTCACAATCACCAGTGGATTTTTGGTCTCTACATATTGATTCGCCCCATAGCCTTCGTCGCTCACGATCGACTCGATGTCCGTCGGATAGCCTTTTGTATATCGATGCGTGAAAACTTCGATGTTTCTGCGCTCCAGCTTGTTCTTGAAAAGGGTGGCAGCCGGCTGGTTGTCAAAGCGGGTGATGACCACGCCGCGCACGCTGATGTCCCACCTTCGCAGGTCGTCAATCAGCTTCAAGGCATCGGCGTCGTAGGTGATGCCGAAATCGGCCCGGATTTTCTTTCGCTCGATATCTCCTGCGTAAATGCACAGCAGGATATCCGCTTTGTCCTTTAACTCCCGGATCAGGCGCATTTTGACATTGGAGTCGTAGCCCGGAAGAACGCGCGAGGCATGGAAGTCAAACAAAAGCTTGCCTCCGAACTCCAGGTACAGCTTGTTATCGAACCGCTTCACCCGCTGGAGGATTTCCGACGTCTGTTCCTGGATATACCGCTCGTTGTCGAACCCGATTCTGCGTGGCATGGATGTCTTCAGTCCTCCCTTGTGAAATTGCGGATATGAGATGAAAGGCAAAATATGATGCTACCCGCCCAAGATTATTTTCGGGATTGCTGCGGATATGCCCAACTGCTGCACCGCCGACACTAAACGGGTATTTTATACTGAATTGTTTGAAGACAAGCCTAATTCTTTGCAGGGATTATGCTCAATTTGCCCATGCCTCGCGGCACGCTGGATATTTGCGGATGTTGTTCTCGGCTCCATCGGTCTCTTCGCTCGGGAGAGCCCGGAAAAACCACCAACCGCTCGTGGCCATGCTGATGTGATTGGGTTGATCCGGCGAAGGAATTAGAATAAACTAACAGACAGTAGCAGAGGAATTCGCAACGCGCTCCAGGAAAGCCGGGCAAATAATGAATCGTCGCGTACTCGCAATGGTGCTCGCCGGAGGGAAGGGAACTCGTCTCTACCCGCTGACGAAGAACAGGGCAAAGCCGGCGGTGCCCTTCGGCGGCAAATACCGCATCGTCGATTTTGTTCTCAGCAACCTTGTGAACTCCGGCGTATATTCCACCTTCGTGCTCACACAGTTCAAAAGCCAGTCTCTGCTCCAACACCTGCGGGATACATGGCAGTTCGGAAGCCTGCTGCCGTATCAATTTATCGTCCCTGTCCCTGCGCAGATGCGGTCTCCGGACGAAACCTGGTATCAAGGAACGGCAGACGCGATTTATCAGAACATGGATCTTGTCAAGCGGGCAGACCCGCACCTGGTCCTGGTTTTCGGCGCCGATCACATCTACCGGATGAACATCCGGGACATGATCGAGTTTCACAATGCAAAAGACGCCGATGTGACGGTTGCGGCATTCCCGATGGCCAAGGAGCTTGCAGCCGAGTTCGGTGTGGTGGAAGTGACGCCCGAAGGCAGGATCATCGATTTTCACGAAAAAAGATCCGATGCCCCCACCATTCCGGATGACCCGGAAAAGGTCTTTGCCTCGATGGGCAATTATGTCTTTACGGCGGACGTCCTGATGCGGGAACTTGTCGCCGATGCGGCCAATGAGACGAGCAGCCATGATTTCGGGAAGGATATCCTGCCCGACCTGGTGCAGCGGGCGAAAGTCTACGCCTACGATTTCCGGGAAAACCGCATCCCCGGAGATCCTCCCTCTGTGCTCCCCTACTGGCGCGACGTGGGCACCGTCGATGCTTACTACCAGGCCAGCATGGATCTGCGCGCCGTGATCCCCGATCTGAACCTTTACAACACGCAATGGCCGCTGGGATCGACCCGTGAGCTTTATCCGCCGGCAAAATTCGTATTCGACCAGGATGGGCGGCGCGGTCATGCCATCGACTCGATCATATCGAGCGGGTGCATTCTCTCGGGCGGAGTCGCACTGAATTCGGTGCTCGGAAGGGCCGTGCGGATTCATTCCGGGGCGGTCGTCGAATCGTCGGTCCTGTTCGATAACTGCGATATCGGGCGCTATGCCAGGGTGCGGGGCGCCATCCTGGACAAGAATGTCCACGTGCCCGAAGGGGCTGCCATCGGATATGACCCCGAGAAGGATCGCAGTTCCTATTTTGTATCCGAAAACGGAATCGTGGTCGTGGAGGGAGTCCGCTCAACGGTGGAAGTTACGGTCCTGCAGCTCGGCGATACCGTCGATCGAAGGAGCGCCAATCCGATCGAATAGCCGGCGCCTGCTCCCTCCGGCTCTCTTTTCTATTTGGCCGCTTTGAGAGGCCTGAGGTAAGCTCCCCAATAGCTCATGCCGACGAAAACAGCGCCCCCGATGATATTTCCTATGGTTACGGGCAGAAGGTTCCTGAATAGAAAATTCGCCCAGTTCAGCTGACTGATGTCTATGCCCGCAAGTTCCGAGACGGCAGTTCCGTGAGCCAGCAGCATCCCGGTGGGGATGAAGTACATATTGGCGACGCTGTGCTCAAAGCCGATAGCGACAAAAGCCATGATTGGAAAGAAAATGGCGAATATCTTCCCGATGGTCTGACGCGAGGCCAGCGCCATCCAGACGGCAAGACAGACCAGCCAATTGCACCCTATCGCCCGGATGAGCGCCTCCACGAAGGAGAGATTGACCTTGTTATAGGCTACCTTGATAGCTGCGGCGCCCAAGGCCCCGTCCCCCGTTTTCCAGAGACCCGAGTAGAAGAAGAGGAGCGCTACAATGATGGACCCGATGAAGTTGGCGATAAATACGATCCCCCATCTCCGCAGCATCGTGCTGAAGGTGATTTCTCCCAGCATCACGCTGGAGACCATCAGGTTATTGCCGGTGAACAATTCCGCCCCCGCGATCACGACCAGCATCAGGCCTACGCTGAAGACGGCCCCGCCGAGCACCCTGGAAAGGCCGACTCCCACCTTGGCCGCAGCGTCAAACGTGGCGGTCGTGGAAAGCATGCCTCCAAAACCGATATAGGCGCCGGCCAGGATGCCCAACACGAAGACGCTCAACCATGGAGAAGTGGCTTTGGTAACCCCAATCTTCTGGGCGACAGTCTCCGCAATCGTTTTGGGCGCGTTGTCCTCCAGGGCGGGCACGGGGAATTGCCAGGATTTCATTATTGTCTCGACGCGGCCTATGGCTTTCTTTTCCTCGACGACTTTTCTCCTCACCGCTTTTTTGACTACCGCACTGACCTCCTCCGGGGTAAAGGGCTTGGCAAGATAGTCCATAGCACCGCGTTTCATGGCTTCCGTTGCACGGCCCACCGAAGGATGCCCGCTGATCATAACAATGGCGGAATTGGCGGATCGCCGGTCGATCTCCTCGACCACATCCATCCCGTCGAAACCCGGCATCATCCAGTCCACCAGGATGACATCGAAATGCTTCTGCGATACCAGGTTGAGACCCTCGTCCGGATTGCCCGTGGTTGTCACCTCAAATCCTTCGGATTCGAATATCCTCCGGCAGGATTTCAATACAATCTCTTCGTCATCGATAATCAGCATTTTTTCGGCCATCAGGCTCTCTCCCCCAAACTGTGATCCGATTTCCGGGTCCGGTTTCCTTTGCGTTTCAGAATCCTGTGCACGGGAATTCAGGATTCCCGGGATTCCGTTTCAGGCATGGATTTGCTGCTTCGCCGCTTTTGCAATACCTGCCGAATCGTTTTCAACAACTCATCCGGCCTGAAAGGTTTCGGGACGAATTTGTCGGCTCCCAACCTGAACATTTCCGAAATTGTCTCAGGCGTCGAATACCCGCTCATCACGATAACCGGTGTGTGCGGCGATATCTTTTTAAACTCCGTCAGCAGGTACATGCCGTTATGCCGGGGCATTACCACATCGATGAGCAACAGGTCGAATGAGGTTTTCTTTGCGGATTCCAGCGCATCATCGGCGCTGGCGACGCAGGTGATTTCAAATTGCCGCTCTTGGAGGATCCGCGTGCAGCTCCGGATCACGATGGCATCGTCATCAACTATTAGTATTTTCATTTCCCAATACCTGTTCGTCGCTGGGAAGCCAGACGAAAAAGGTGCTGCCGCTTTGCGGCTTGCTTTGAACTAAAATCGTTCCGCCGTGACGTTCCACGATCCCGTGCGAAACGGATAATCCAAGACCCGTTCCCCGGCCAACGTCCTTGGTGGTAAAGAACGGATCGAACAGCTTATCCATAATCTCGGGCGGGATACCGCAGCCTGTATCGGTTATCGCAATCTCGATGCCCTTCTGGCCGGCTTTCCCGGCCGCCATCCTCATTTTAGCCGACGTCGAGATTTTTATGCTGCCGCCGGTGTCTGTCGCGTCCAGGGCATTTATGATGATGTTGAGGAAGACGCTCTGCATCTGATTCCTGTCGACCGTAATCATGGGAAGCCCATCCGCATGCTCGAAGGAAAGCGTGACACCCTTGATCAGGGCCTGGTTTTCAACGAGCGAGATTGTGTGGCGGATCAGCCGGTTGATGTCCGTGGGCTCCGGATCCAGCTGGGACTGACGGGAGAAATCCAGCAGGCCTTTTACGATCTTTCGCACGCGCTCCGTTTCCTGAGCGATGGTCTCCAGATCTGATCGGACATCTTCGGGGAGATCCTTGCGCTTCAGCAGCATGTGAGTGAATGTGACCACTCCGGTGAGCGGATTGTTGATTTCGTGGGCCACTCCGCCGGCGAGCTTGCCGATGCTGGCCTGCTTTTCCGACTGGAGCAGCTTGGTCTCGCTCTCAGCTTTCTGGCGTTTGTCCCTTTCCTGAATGGACGTAAGCATCTGATGGAAGGTTTTTTGTAGAACCCCGATCTCCCCTTTGGAGATGCTGCCGGTATCGGGCGAGAGGTTCCCCCGCGATACCTGAACGCTTGCGTCGATGAGCTGGCGCACCGGTTGGCTGATCCTGTCCGCGATGATATAGCCCAGGCCAAGCGCAAGGGCCATGCCCGCCAAAGTGATCAAAATAAAGATCGAGAGCGCCTTACGACGGACATCGGCGTACTTGGCCTCCAGCACACCCACACAAAGCATCCCAACTCTCCGGCCGAGGATATCCTCGATGGGTTCGCTGGCGGTTATATACCAGTCATTCACCACAAAAGCCCTGTCGATCCATTGCTTCCCCTGCGTGAGAACCCGCTCTGCAACATCGCCGGATGCCACGGCTCCGATCGCCCGGCCTCCGTCCGTAAAAACAATATCGGTGGAAATGCGGGTGTCTTTTAAAAAAATGGAAGCCATGCCGACGCGGCGATTGCTGTAAATCTCATGCCGGAAGAGCGTGTCGCAGATCCTGTCCACGATCTCTTCGTTTCGGTTGAGTAAAACCCCGCCGTAGAGAACTCCCAGAAAGGCGCCATTTTCAAAAACCGGGACCGCTGCAGCCAGGGCCATGCCGGAGAGTTGCTCGGCGCTCTCGCGTGTGCCTGCCCCCTCGGTGGGTTTCATTTTGATCCTGGCCCGATCGGCGAGCGCGGGATCTTCGGCAAAGAGAAATTCCGGATCCAGCACCATAGTTCCTGAGACGGGCACATGTTTTTTGAGTACCAGGTCCGCGATTGGGTTGGGAGGGCTTGCGGCCTTTGGAATTGCATTGGGTCCCATCCGGCACAGTGTCCGGCTGTCCTTTGTGACGATCCCGGCAAAATCCATCCGGGTTTGGCCGGCAACGTCCCTTAGAAGCGGCACGATCCCGGACGGATCCTGCCTCGCAAGCGCTGCGCGGAATTCGGCCGCCGATTGCGTAACACCCAGGGCCTGACGGACTCCAAGAATACGGGAAGCGTAAATCTCGCGTCCGGCATTTAATTCCAGGCCGATTCGATTGTAGGCTTCATTTAGAAACGCCTTGTAGAGAAGCTGGCCGCCAACCAGAAGCGCTACCCCGCATACCAGCAGTGAAACTGCGAGGAAACTGACAATGAGTTTTGAGCGGGTTGAATAGAACAAAAAAGCCATCCTCCGGCTCCCCGGCATGGCCGGGAGGGCTCAATATACCACCTGTTTGCGCGGAACAGTAGGTGAAGATTTTCAAAGGTTTCCGCCCCATATTTACGAGAATAGCGGTTGCCGCCAATGGTCGCAGCATCGGCATGGTTATAACCGGCTTTGTGCCAAGATGGGCAGGCCCTAAATATATGGTACTGCCAATTGACCTGCAATTGCTTATTGCCTATACTCCGACTCTCTGCAGAATAGGACTGCGGTGATCACAGCGGCTTATAGGCGCATGATGACGGCGCCCTTCCCGGGAATCACTTTATGACGTCTGCGGTGCAACCACCGGTAGTAATAGAGGTATCGGACGCTAAGGCCGGCCTTACGAGTTGGCTTGCCGTCGATTCCATCGTTGACAATCACTACTGCGGCGGGCTGAGGATGCTTCCCGACGTCTCAGCTCCGGAACTGGCCGAACTGGCCCAAGCTATGACACTGAAGCACGCCTTTCTGGGGCTTCCGCATGGCGGCGCCAAGGCGGGCATCGTATACGACGAAGAGAGAAGGAAAGCGGATAAGGCAAAACTGCTGACCGCATTCGCGCGGAACATCAAAGATCTTCTCGAGCAGCGTGCATACCTCCCGGGGGCCGACATGGGCACAACCGGGAAGGAAATCCGCGAAATGATGCAAAGCGTCGGGATCCGCGTGCCGGCCAAAGCTTTGAGGGGAGCGCTGTCGGGGTGGTATACAAGTCTGACGGTTGTTGCCAGCGCAAAAACGGCGGCTGAGCACCGGGATTTGGACCTGGCGAAAGCCGCCGTCGCGATCGAGGGCTTTGGCTCTGTGGGAAGCGCCGTCGCGGAAGGACTCAGCCGGCTGGGAAGCAGGGTGGTCGCAATATCCACATACAACGGAGCGCTTTATGCCGCAGAGGGACTCGACGTGGCAAGGCTTCTCCAGTGCTATCGCCAATATGGCAGCCGGCTGGTTGATTTTTATGATGGACCGAGGAAAATCCCGAGAGAAGCGCTCCTGGAGCTTGATGTCGATATCCTGCTCCCCTGCGCCAGACACCACAGCATTCAGTCCGGCAATGCCCCCTCCATCAAAGCGAATTTGATCAGCTGCGGGGCGAATGCCCCCATAACCAAAGAAGCGGAGAGGTCTCTCTGGCAGCGAGGCATACTCTGCATCCCGGATTTTGTCGCCAACTCGGGCGGGGTGCTGGGGGGCACCATGGAATTCGCCGGGATCCGGCCCCGGGACATAGCCGAATTCATGGATAAAAGCTTTTCGAGGCAGGTTTCCGCTCTCATACGGGAGGCCGGCAGGCAAGGCATCCACATACGGGATCACGCCGAGCGAATTGCGGCGGAAAGATGGAGGCGTGTGAAAAGCGCCGCCGAAAAGCGCTCGCTCCGGAGCCGGACATTTTCACTCGGGCTGGAGCTCTACAGAAATGGAATGATTCCTTCAGCCCTGGTGGGAAAGCTGGCCGTGAAATATTTTCAAAAGCGAATTGAAGGCGGGATTTGACAGGATCCGGCGTGAGGTGCACTGATGGAATTTGACGAGGCCGTGAAGGGCAGAAGGTCCATACGGAAATACAAGAACAGACGCGTGGAAGATTCGCTTATTGAAGAGATCCTGGATCTGGCAAGATATGCCCCGTCGTCGATGAACGGCCAGCCCTGGACCTTCATGGTTATCCGGGACGACGCAACAAAAACAAAGCTCGTGCAGATCAAAAACAAATACTGCCCCATCGAGAAAAAGGAATACAGGGCTGATTTCCTTCTGAACGCCTCGGCGATCGTGGTGATCTGTGTCGACAGGGAGAAATCATACGACCGGGAAATCGAAAATGGTGTTCTTGCCGCGGCGAACCTGCTTCTGGCCGCGTATGCCAGGGGATTGGGCAGTGTCTATATGTCAGCCTACAGGGCGGATGAGCCGGGCGTCTCCGGCGAGATCCGGCGGATTTTGGCAATTCCGCCGCACATCGATCCCATATCGATCCTGCCCCTGGGCTATCCGGACGAGACTCCGGAACCCAAAAACATGAAATCCATACACGGACTTGTTTCCTATGAATGTTTTGGAAAGAGATAAGCGGAATCTGTTTGATTTCATCGACCCCGTATACGACCCCGAACGAAGCGTCGTGTGCCGGTACAGAAATGCCTTCACCTTCGGCTCTGCCGATGAAGATGCCGTATACAAAAAAACACTCCTCGAAACCAGCATTAGGGAAGGCGTAAGGATATTCCGCCTGCTCACATACCGGGGCGTCGATATCCATATCCTGGACGAGTCCTCGTTGATGCATACCGGCACGCTGAAGTCGATCGACGGCTGCATTTCCGCGGCAAAGTGCAAGCTGAGAGGGTATCGGCGGGTTGTCTTCGAGTCCGGAGGGAACACCGGCGCAGCCCTGACCGAATATTGCGGAAGAGCCGGTCTGGAGACCTTTCTTTTTGTCCCGGAAGAAAATCTTTCTCTTCTCGACAGCAAGGCTTTTGAGTCCGGCAGGGCGCACCTCTTATCGGTGGCCGAAGCCGGATGGGTGAAAAAGTCCGCGTATTTGTTTCAAAGACTGAACGGGATTCAGCATATTCCCGAAGTTGCCTGGCGATACGAAGCCTCCAGGTTCAGGGGCTGTTTTATCCTGGAGCATTCCACGCAAAACGGGGACTTTGACTGGATTGTCCAAACCATCAGCGCGGCTTTCGGCCCGATAGGCATATACAGCGTTCTCGACGGCTTCAAATCGAGCAGCGGCGCAGTCCCAAGATTCCTGGGGGTCCAGCAGGAGGCCAACAGCCCGATGTACAGGGCCTGGAAATCCGGCGGCGGGAACCTGGACCCGGGCTCGCCCCCTCCCGATGTCCGCGGGAAGCTTCTGACCCGAGTTATGTACGACGTTACCCCGCAGACCTACGGCACCTTCGAAGACTTAAAACGGCTGCTGACGGCTACGGGAGGGGATTTAACAACCATTAATCATCCTGAATTCTCCGGTCTGCTCGACTATGAAGCCAACGGGAAAAGCCTTCTGGATTTGCTTGCGGAGAACGGGGTTCACATTGGAACCCGCAACGGGGACGTGGTCGAAAAAACCGGCTTGATTTCGCTCGCGGGGGCATTCAAGCAAATAGCCGGCGGCAGAATTTCGCGTGGGAGCAGGATCTTGTGCTGCCTGACAAGCGGCACAAGGGTGGCGGATGGGAATGCCAAACCGGAGTATCGTGTGTCAAACCCTGACAAGCTGGTGCAGGATTGCCACGGGATGATTTATGGTGCGTGAAACTTGGGCCACTGAAGCTCGAAAAGTCGCTATACGGGACTCGACTCTGCGGGAAGGATTGGACGTTCCCAGTGTCGCTTTTTCATCCGGACAGAGAGTCAAAATAGCGAAACTGCTCGACCGGTCCATGGTGCCGGAGATTGAGATTGTGGCGCCTGGCAGAGTTTTCCAGGACCTGGAATTTGCCCGCGGCCTGAAAGCTGAAAACCTGCGAATCAAGGCTTCCGGTTTGATTTTCGCCTCCAGCCCCCGCTGCAGGGAAGAGGTAAAGGCCGCCCGCGAGTGCCTGGATCGATTCGACGTTCTGATGCCGGTTTCGGAACAAAGAAAACCCTATGATCGAGAGACCAAAAAAGAGGTCCTGCTGGACGCTCTGAGTTATTCCCGGGAGTACTGCCCCAATGTTGGTGTGGGATTCCCGCATTCCACGCAGGCCGCCCCGGAATTTTTGCTGGATATATGCCGGGAAAGTGCACGTCGGGGCGCCGCGAGGATTTTTATTTATGACACTCATGGCGGCATGGACCCCTTCGGCGTTTACAGCCTCATCCGTCGCCTAAGAGAGTGTGTCGATGTTCCCATCTTCTTTCATGCCCACAACGATCTTGGGATGGCCACAGCCAATTCCGTCGCTGCAGTGCGAGCCGGCGCCGACGGCGTGGATGTGACCGTAAACGGCCTGGGAGACAGGGCGGGGAATGCCTCCCTGGAGCAGGTTGTGATGGCGCTTCATCTGCAAGGCATGGAGACGGGGATTGATCTTGGCACACTGAAAGAACTGTCACAGGCCGTCGAGCGGGAAAGCGGGATCCCGGTATCGAAACTGGCCCCGGTAGTTGGGGAGTTTGTTGCCACCCATAAATCCCCCGCACATCTGGATATCCCGAAGCTGTTCGAAGCCTTTGATCCATCCCTGGTCGGATTGGAAAGAAAAGTCACTCATTGAAGGAATTGTAATGAAGGTTGTGCTGTTTAATCCAGCGCCGCGCAGCGGCTGGCAGGTTCAAAGGCGTGTCGAACTGCCGTTGGGCTTGCTGTGCGTCGCCACAGGGTTAGTCCAACGGGGATATAAGGTCCGGATCATCGATGGATTCGCCTCTTCGGGCTGGAAAAAGGAACTCCTGGAAGCGGTGAAGGAAAAGCCGATCTGTTTCGGCGTGACCTGTATGACCGGGCCGCAGATCCTGCGCGCGCTCGAGGGATGCCGGCTGGTCCGAAGGCTGCACCCGGATGTTCCTATTGTCTGGGGCGGAATTCACCCCACGCTGCTTCCGGAACAAACGCTCGAAAATCCGCTGGTGGACATAGTCGTGGCCGGCGAGGGAGAGGCCACGTTCGAAGAACTTGTCAACGCTCTGGAGACAGGCGCGCCTCTCAGCCGGGTCCCTGGCCTATGGCACCGGGAAAATGGAAAAGCCTGCTTTACGGGGAATCGCCCCTTTATAGACTATGACGGGCAACCTCCTCTTGCGTACAGCCTGGTCGACATGGACCGATACAGGAGACGGCTTTTCGGCATGGATTATGTGAGTTTTACTTCGAGCCGTGGATGCCCGTTTCACTGTGCGTTCTGCTGGGAACCGGCCATGAACCAACGCAAATGGCGCACCCTGAAACCGGGAACGGTTCTGGAGCACATGAAGCGCATCATCCGGGATTACGGGATAAGGGGTTTCCTGTTTGCCGACGACAACTTTTTTGTCGACCTGGACAGGGCTCACGCCATCCTTGAAGGCATCGTCAGGGAGGACCTTCGAATCAGTATCGCCAAGCTGCAGATCCGCGCGGATTCCGCCTGTCAAATGGACCGGGATTTTTTCCGGCTGCTCGTCAGGGCAGGGGTCAAAAGAATGACCATGGGAGTGGAATCCGGCAATGAGCGCGTCCTTCAGTTGCTGAAAAAAGGCGAAACGGTCGAGCAGATCGTCAGGGCCAACCGCATACTGGCATCCTATCCGATTGTTCCGCTCTATCTTTTTATGATGGGGCTTCCCACCGAAACGCCCGACGAGTTCGCCGAAAGCGTCCGCCTGGCTATCCGCCTCACGGATGAAAATCCGCAGGCGGTCAAGACATTCAATATATATACTCCTTACCCGGGAACGGAACTCTACACGAAGTGTGTCGAGCTGGGGCTGAGGGAACCCCGTTGCCTGGAGGAATGGGTTCACTTCAATTACCGCAACGTGCCTGAGCCATACACCTGGCTTGCGCCGGAGATGCGGAAGCTGGTGCAGGGGCTGGATTTCCCTCTGATGTTTCTGGGCAAAAAACACTTCGTGGCTCCCTACAAAAAAACCAATCCTGTCGTCGTGGGTTTATCCAGGCTCTATTACCCCCTGGCCCGATACAGGATAAAGCATCTCGATGCACGCCTGCCCATCGAGTCAAAATTGGTACGGGCGTTCGGGCTTTATGGAAGGCAGGACTAGGCTTCGGGCGTGATGCGGAGAGCGTAACGCGTGGGCACTACATGGATTGAAAAAGCCGGGCTGCTCAGAGGATTGATTACGCGCGAACGCGCCTACACGAGCCCGTTTTTTGTCAGCGTGGATTTAACGCGCCGCTGCAATCTCAGCTGCCTGCACTGCCGCTATCATTCCTGCCTTTCGGAATTCCCCTCACCGGTTGCCAGCCGGATATCCGATATGGATTTTAATATTTTGAAAAACCTGCTGCGCGAACTGCAGCAAATCGGTACGCGCGAACTCATCTTTGCAGGAGAAGGAGACCCGCTGCTTTACCCCCGTTTCCTGGAAGCCGTTGCTTGCGCAAAATCGGCAGGCCTCTCTTTAAACGTAATCACCAACGGGACGCTGCTCACCAGGGACATAATCTGCAAACTTATTGATATGCGGCTCGATCTTTTAACCGTCAGCCTCTGGGCAAGCTCCAAAGAGGAATATGCGAGGCTTTATCCGGGCACCCGGGCGGATTTTTTTGACAAAGTCATCGAATCCCTAAGCCTGGTAACGGATTTAAAGGCCCAAAGAAAAAGCTCCCTGCCCGCTTTGCGGTTGCACCGGCCCATCAGCCGCGACAATTTCAGCACGGTGGAGACCGCCCTGGAGCAGGCCTTACGCGGCGGATGCAACCAGCTCACAGTCGCCCCGGTTCACTCGCTGAAAGGAGATGGGTCTTCTTATAAGCTTTCAGCGGAAGAGGAAAGCGTGGTATGCGCCTCGATTGATCGTATAAAAAAAGCTTTATACAAGCATGAAATGAATAACAATATTAATGTAGCACTTCAATTATACCGGATCGGCGAAAATGTGTGGGATGCGCTGCCCTGCTATGTCGGCTGGGTGCATTCGCGAGTGCGGGTGGACGGCACAATTTACCCCTGCGGAAGGTGCGAGCTGCCTCTGGGGAACCTGAGCGAAAAAAGCTTTTCCCGGATCTGGAGCGGGGAATCCTATCGGAGATTCAGGAGAGCTTCCTCCACGCGGAAGGGTCTCGAGGGCATGAGCGATCGCTGCGTTTGCGGTTATTGCTGCCATATTCGAAATAGCATTCAGATCCACCGCCTGTTCCGGTGGATTGCTCCTTTCACGCCCGTGCTGAGGCATGTCGGATTCCATGCAAAACAAGTCTGAAACCAAGCCCGGCGTTCACGGCTACTGGAATTTTCTTGTGCCGCAATCCGAAGACAACGATCGGGAGGATCTCTGGAGGGCTTACCTTAAAGATGTATATCGAGCGCTTGGGACTCGATGGCGAAAAACGGGCAGCGTCGGACGGACGCTCAAAACCGATCTATATGATGAAGCCATAAGCGCGCATGATCTATTCTCTCTGTTTGCAGAAGGATCCGTCTGCATGGTGGGAACGGATGTTTCTCTGGAAACAGCCCAGGCGGCCAGTCGCAGGCTGAAGCAAACGGGAAGAGCGCAAAACCTTATTGCAGTTTCCGATGCCAGGCGCCAGGCCTTCAAAGCCCAGGTTTTCGACGAAATCCTGTCCAATTCGACTCTTGATCATTTCTCCCAACGAGGCGACCTGCTGGCGAGCCTGGCAGAGTTGCACAGAATTCTGAAGCCGGGCGGAGTCCTTATTATCACCCTGGACAATCCCTGGAACCCTGTCGTGTGGGTGAGGAACCGTTTGCCCTATCGCTTTCTCAGGCGGCTTGGGATCATCCCCTATTACATGGGCGTGACTCTGTCGCGGCCCGAGCTGATTGATGCTCTCGAGTCTGCAGGATTCAGGGTGGCCGACAGCACGGTGATAGTTCACAGTCCAAGGATTCTGGCCATATGGGCGGGTTCCTTGATCGGCAAAACAAAACGGAAACGGATGAAAGCTTGTTTTGTCAGCCTGCTCAAAGCGATGGAACACACCGAGCGGCTTCCCACAAAAGGCCTGACCGGATATTTTGTCGCGGCAAAGGCCGTCAAACCATGATACCCGGCTTTGATGTTGGAAGCACAGAGTTTGACGGCCCCTGGATCATTTAACGCTGACAAAAACGCTGACACACGCTGACAAACAAGGCAAAGATGGGCATCCAAGAGACGAGCGTGGGGTGTGAGGCGGCATTGCGTCAAGCCTGGAGAAGACCTCAAATTTTACAGAACATCAAAAGGCCCGAAAGCCGGCGGGCGGCGCCGGATAAGAAATAATGCGCCCAGGTAAATGACGATTCCGAGCAGAATCATGCCTGCGAACCATACGATGTTCCAGCTTTGCAGGTCGGGGACCAGGGGGAGAGTGAGCGCCCGCAGTCCGGCAAGCGCACCCGCCATGAGAAGAGCTGCGATCAGGGCAGGGGAGAAAATCAAAGCCAGAGTTTTTCCCCCGATTCCCATCTGCGGCCTGATGTTCCAATACCATACTGCCATGGCTGCGGCACTGCTCAAGAGCATCGCAAGCGCGCCCCCCCTAATCCCCCAACGGTGCGAGAAGGGATAAATCAGGCTGAAGAGTGTTGCGCATGTGGCCAACTGCATGTAAAAGGCAATATCCGGACGACCTCTTCCCATGAAGACCGGGCGCCCGGTCCAGACGATGGAAACGATAAGGCTGGACAAGGAGAGTATCAGCAGTACGGGGACCATGGGCATCCATTTGGTCCCGAGAAAGATTCTGGTAAAATCCCGGCCCATACAAAATATGCCCACTGCGGCCGGAATCGAAATGGCCGCCGAAAATCCTGCTATTTTCCCATAAGCCTCGCGCAGGCGTTCCGCGGAATCCTGCAGTTCGGAATAGGCCGGGAAAGCTACCCGGTGTATGGTGATGCCGAGTTGCCTTACCGCCAGACTTGTGATGCGGTTGGCAAGCTGAAAATATCCCAGGGCGGCGGCTCCCAGGATCCTGCCGATAATGATGCCGGCTCCGTTTTCGCCGGCGACCACCGCAACGCCGAAAAAGAGTATCCATATCCCGTAGCTCAGCATCTCTTTGACCTTGCCAAACTCGAAGCGAAGTCTTGGCCTGAAGGGATGGATCCAGTAAGACACCAGCATGCGAGTCAGGTCCGCCGCAAGGTAGCCGACGACAAGCGCCCACGTGTTGCGAAGCCACAAAGCGGCCGTGACCGTGACCACCAGGTCCATGCACGCGCCGCTGAAACGATAGGCAAACTCTTTGTGAAACTCGAGGTTTTTCTGAAAGGTTACGACGCCAATATTGATGAATCCCTGAAAAACAAAGGAGAGCCCGATGGCACGGACAAACGCCAGGGCGTCGGGCTCTTTGAAGAAAGCGCTTACCCAGGGAGCCGCCATAAAGAGAAACAGCGCCAGCAGCAGACCCCGCACGCAGCGGACTGTCCAGGCAACCTCGAGGTAGGGCCGGATATCCTCCTTCTTCTGGATCAAAGCCTGCTCGAAGCCGGTCCTGGAAAGGGCGTCCAGGGCTATGAAGGTGATCGTCGCCATATTGTAGAGGCCGAAATCCCTGGGAGACAACAGCACGGCCACCACGAAGACGCGGCCGAAAACAAAAAGCTGTTCCGAAAAGTGAAGCGCGAAGGACCAGATTCCGGCGTGTGCGACTCTCTGGGACCAGGAAGAACCGGGATGAAATAATGTCATGCTACCCGCGCTATCGGAAAAACAATGAGCCGGCGCGTTATCTTTGCGCACCGGCAAGAAAAAAATTTTCGATGCAGTTTACGCGGCGCGGCCGGGTGGTTGCAACCAAATGGATGCGAATTCATAAGACGGCCGCGCCGTTATGCGGACGGCTCTTCAAGCCGTCCGCAGGCGTGCAGATCGATAGATTTTGCCCAAATAACATAAAGCTGCGTGTTTGTATCACAAACTGACGGCGGACGTCGAGGACAGAGCGCCGCAGGGCCGATAGTCGGACCTGGCAGAAATCCGTACCTAAGGATCCGGGAACCTCACGGTTTGTCGGCGATCTCAGGGAGTCCGATGCAAACAGTAAATGAATAAGTTGAGATTCATGCGCCGATAAATATCTGCTGCAGCATCTGAACGCGCAGAATGTCGAATTCTGAATGACGAGATTTCGACATTCTGCCGCGTCGTACAGTCGAAATGTCGGTATTCGAAGACCTTATCGTTTCTTGTCCAGATACCGGTAGAATCGCTTGGCCCGGCATCTTCTCAAGCCTCCGGCTTTGCCCGGAGGTGCCTGAACACCCAAATCCTGCAGGGGAACGCACAGAGTTTGGCAGACCAGTCCGGGAAAATATTATCATTTTCATCCGGTTTTATGCTTGTGTCTTCGGGCGTAATGCCCTATAAGCTCGAAACATAAATCCCGGGCATTGGTGACAGCGATTGGATGCATCCTGTGGATTCATGCGCTTCTTTGCGTCGATGCACTGTGAGGCGCTGGTTTGAGCTTCTCATTCAGTTGGAGACCAACGATATGGTTTCAAAAAGACTGAGTAAAGATGGATTCTACGGTTGGACAAATCTTGCTGTCTTGTTTTTCTTCAATGTCGCGCTGATGCCGATGCTGATGGCTTTTTCGTTTTTCCTGCCCTTCTGGGTCAAGGAATTCGGCTGGAGCCGGGGATTTGCATCGGGAGCTTCCACCTTATCCATAATCCTGTCGGGCGTCGGGGCTCCCCTGGTGGCAATCTTTATTATGAAACGCGGGACAAAATTGGCCATTGTTTTGGGTAACATCATGAGCATCGCGGGCCTGGTGCTGCTGGCGTTTCAGACTCAAATCTGGCACCTCTATGTAGGAGTTGGCGTCCTTCTCGGGCTGGGCACGAGCCTCGGCGGCATGCTGGCATCGATGACGCTGATAAACAACTGGTTCATAATGAAACGAACCGTGGCATTGAGCGTGTCCATGGCGTCAATGGGTTTTTCAGGCGTCATTATCAATCCGTCCATGATGGCCCTGATTGGAACCGTGGGGTGGAGAAATACATATCTCCTCCTGGCCGCCGCCGGATTGATATTCTGCGTGGTCCTGCCGGGATTGCTGCTTATCAACAAGCCTGAAGATATCGGCCAGGTTCCGGACGGACCCGGAACAACCAGACAGGGCAAGGCGATACCCGACGGCCCGGCGCCGAAACACCTCTATAGGACTCCCGTGGATTTTACAGCCAAAGAGGCTTTGCGCACCCGGACTCTGTGGTTGCTGGTCGCCTATGGCGCCCTGGGGTTTCTTGTCGCGCTCGGTGTCGGGACGCACATCATCGCTTTCCAATTCGACCTCGGCATCTCAGCCGTCACTGCAGGCATGGTTGGAGGAGTCTTTTCCGCCGTAATGGGGATCAGCCAGCTGGGCATAGGCTTCCTGGGACTCCGTTTCAATATGTATTCCCTGGCTTTGTTTTCGATGGTCCTGGGATTGCTTGGTTTCTCCTTCCTGATGTTTGCGCATTCTCTCCCGCTGGTGCTCGCCTATTCCATCGTCTTCGGCATTAGCCAGGGAATAACGTCCATAGCCATGGGAAACATCTTCCCCGATTTTTTCGGTAGAACGGAATTTGCCAAAATTATGGGCTACACTATGCCCTTCAATACCTTCATCAGCAGCCTCGGAGCTCCTATCGCCGGATACATCCGTGATCGAACAGGCAGCTATATTCCTGCGTTCCAGCTGTTTTTTGGTTTGATGGTGATCGCTTTCTTTTGCCTTCTCCTTGCAAAACCGCCCAAACACCCGTCTCTGCAGACACAATGATTCGCGATAGGGCATTGGCAGTTGCCCGGCTATGCCGGGGAACTCACGCGATTTGACGGTTCCGGAGTCTGGTAACGCCGACTTACGCTGAAAAATGCGCCGGCGCCGGCTCTATTTCTTATAAGCGCCGTATTCGTAGGCCGCTTCCATCATGGCTTTCAGGTTGGCGATGTCCCCGGTGTCGATGCTGGCGCCCCCGGCAAGGATGTAGCCTCCGCCCGGGGCGCAGGTCTCGATAAGCTTGCGGCAGTTTTCCTTCACTTGCTCTCTGGTGCCTGTCATTACGATGGACGAAGGCACGTTGCCGACAATGCAGGAATTCCTGCCCAATATCCTCTTGGCTTCGGCCATGTCCGTCTGGTCAAAATACCAGACCACGCCGCTTTTGGGCGTATCGGTGATCTGCTTCAATCGATTGTTGTAGCGGCCTTCGGCAAAGGGCATCGGAACGAGACCCTCTTCGATCATGGCCAGGAAGATTTTCTGCAGCGAAGGCCAGTAGAACTTCTCGAACTGCTTATCGGACATGAATGTGTCATCGCCCTTGTGCAGCGGCATCATGCAAAGCGGGCAATTGGTCATGGGATAATTCTTGATGGCGGTGTTGATCGAAAGCTTTAGCTGCACGTCAATGGCTTCCAGCAATTTGTCCGGCTGACGATAGAGATCCAGTGTGATGCCTCGCGTACCCCGCTGCATATCGGCGAAAAAGTCATAGGGCGCCTGGGCCATCGGGCCGCCGAAGAAAGAAGGATATCCGCGGGCCATGGCCAAGGTGTTGACTTCCATAACAGCCGCCTGATGCTGCTTATATTCATCCGCCAGATCCATCAAGGTCTGGAACACCTTGCGTATTTCCGGATCGGCCAGGATTCCGACCCAACTCGCGCCGCCGAAGAGCATTCGCAGGGGCGGCAGCTTCCTGAAGGGCTCAAACAGCCCCGTGGTTCGCGGCAGCGTAACCCGCAGGTTGTAATCGGTGGGGTCCATCAGCATCCAGTCATATTCATCGGCTTTCATGTATTCCCCTTCGACAACCTGCTGCATGGTGACGTCCTTTCCGACGCCATGGCCGGGCCATTTCATCATCTTGACGTCCAGAGCTTCGGAGATCCTGCCGGACGGTATCAATCCGGGGCCCATAAAAGTGTCCATGTCCCCGAAATCGTCCATGAACTTGATCCATGCCCGGCGCAGTTCGTTGTAGTCGTACATGATTTTGTAAAAGCTGGATCCGGCGTAGTAGGCCGGATAGCTGCCGACCGGCAGCAGAACGGGAACTCTGTCGGGTTCCTCCAGCTTGATGGCTTTGATAAAACGCGTCACCCTTGCTTTGTGCAGCGCTTCCGCTTCGGGGCTTATGAATTTAACGCCCGGCGCGGCCAGCCACTGTTTGAATCGCTCCTCACGCTTTTCCTGCCACGTCATTTCCGACCACGCTTTAGTTTCCGTCATAGTGACATCTCCGTTCCTGTCCGGCTGATAGTATGAAAATCTCGATCACTCTGAAATCCCGGTGTTCGTCTTCATCAAGATGGGTACAAAAAGAGCAATTTCGAGAACTATGACCCTTGGCTTATCGCGCGATTCTAGCATTGTCCTGTCGCATCCGGACAATCGTTTTTGGCGGTATGAAGACAAGCCCGATCTTCAGCTTTGCCGCGGACCTGCAGGGCTCGATGGTTTTAGCATCAGGGGAACGCTGACAGACGCTGAAAAAACGCTGACGAACACTGACAAAAAAATTAATATGTAAGGCATTGAGGGGGCATCATGAAAAAGGCAATTTCCAAAGCAGCATTGGTTTCATTGGCACTCGCAATCCTCTGTTCTCTTGCCTGGGTATCAGCGGGAGGGCAAAGCAAAGATCCTCTGCAATTTCCCAGGGATGCTTACACCGTGGAAACCAATACGGTGCGGACCTCTGCGGGCGAAAAGAAAGTCACGTACCGCTCCTATAGGCATATTCCCTATGTTGCGAATCCCGTCGACAAGGATTATGAGAGCCTCGACCTCGCCGTCCCCGTCGAGGTCGATAGTGTGGCTGTCGATGCAACCAAAGCTCCCATTCTCTTTGCCATCGGCGTGGGCGGTTATATGTCTGTAAATAACGCCACTCGCGGCGTCATGACGAAAACCCCTCCCGGCACGGGCAGCAAAACCAGCGGCAACCTGGATCTGGCTTTAGCAGCGGGCTACGTGGTGGTGTTGCCGGGTTGCCGAGGCCGTGATAATAAAGCTGCCGACGGCACTTACTACGGCAAGGCGCCCGCCGCCATTGTGGATCTGAAAGCCGCTGTCCGGTATATACGCCACAACAAGGGCATAGTGCCCGGCAACGCCAAATGGATCATCTCGACTGGGAGCAGCGCGGGTGGCGCGCTCTCCGCACTTCTCGGCGCCTCGGGCAACAGCCAAATGTATGAAGCATATCTTGAGGAGATCGGCGCTGCCGACGAGGATGACCGGATCTATGCCAGCGCCTGCTTTTGCCCCATCACGGATCTGGAGCACGCCGACGGCGCGTATGAGTGGATGTACGGGACTACGCCTGCCAGATCCGGACTGGTGGACCAGGAACTGTCAAAACAGTTAAAGGACGCCTTTGCCGCGTATCAGGTGGCCCTGAAATTAAAGGGCAAAAATGGTTTTGGAATCCTTACGGCCGACAACTATTCCCGGTATCTTATCGAGGCCTATCTGATCCCTTCGGCGAACAGGTACCTGAGAAATCTGACGGATGAAAAGCGCAAGGATTACCTGGCCCAAAATAAGTGGATCACATGGACCGGTAACAGGGCTGTGTTTTCCTTCGCGGACTATGTCGCGCACGTCGGCAGAATGAAAGGCCTCCCTGCCTTTGACGATTTTGACATGAAGCAGGCCGAGCCGATTCTATTCGGCAGCAAGACCGCCAATGCCCGGCACTTCACCAGCTTCAGCCTCCGGCAGACCACCGGCGACAAGAGCGCCAGGGTTGAGAACGACCTGCAAACGATCTTGGATATGATGAATCCTATGTATTTCATCGACCGGAAAAACAAAGGCTGCGTCCAATACTGGTGGATCCGCCACGGCACAAGCGACAATCACACCTCGCTGACGGTCATCATCAACCTGGCCACAGCTTTGGAAAACCGCAAAAAGAATGTGAATACCTCGCTGTACTGGGACGCAGGGCACGGCGCCGATGAAGATCCGGAAGACTTCATCGCCTGGATCGGCCATATCACCGGATTTGCCAAACGCGTCAAAGCCGAGAAATAATTCGGCGACATGCCCTGCAACTTGATGGGAAATTCAAACCCGTTGATAGATTCGTTGATGAATAGGACAGGATGTTGACCAAAGACGCCGGGAGGAATGCATTGATGAAAGCCGCCATTGTTGCGCCCCAATTGATCGAAGCTGCGGGCAGCAAGCCCAAAATGATTGAGGAATATGTTGGAAGGGTGAATTCGAACACGGCTGCAGTGAGCATTGCGCGCATGATAAGCCCTTCCGGCTGGCTCGAGCCGCCGCAGACTCCCGAATTCGACGAGTTCAGCGTAGTCCTTCGAGGTGAATTGCACGCTTATACCGGCGATGAAACGATGATTGCCCACGCCGGAGAAGCGCTCATCATTCCCAAAGGCTGCCGTGTCCAATACAGCACACCCGGTCCGGAAGGGGCCGAATACGTCTCTGTGTGCCTGCCCGCCTTTGGCCCGGATCTCGTCCATCGCGAATAGCCGGAGTCCGCTTCCGGAAGCCGCTTCACTCGACGGCCGGGACTGCGGGTGCACGGATATTGCTCCGGCAGGGCATTCCCATGGAGTATCATCAAATATGCTATTACCACAGGGGGAAAGAAGATGGAGGCAGCCATGAGTCAGCAGCGATTATTCACGGATCAGGAATTGAAGGAGATGGGGACACGGACGCTGGACCTCATACTCGAGGCCATCGATGCCGGAGACAAGGACAGGGCCAAGGACCTCGCTCAGAGGATGTACCGGGAGTTCAATTATCTCCACGACGGCTATGGGATCTGGGTTACGGGGCTTCAAACCTACATTTATAACAGGCTGGGTGTTGACGCCCTGGAGGAAGCGGAAAGAGAAGCCCACACGATAGAAGCCAGGACCGTTTTCCAGCCGATCGAGGCGACCGATCTACGCTCCCTGGTGGAACACCTTGCCGGCGGTTTGCGAGGGCATCTGCAGCCGATAAAAATCGTGGAGGATGACGAGAAAATCAGTCTCACCATGCGGCCCTGCGGTTCCGGGGAGAGGATCATTCAAAGAGGCGGCTATAAACCCGAAGTCGGATTAGCCACGGTGAAGGATCCCCATCCCATCACATGGGGGAAGAGAGATTTCCCGATTTATTGCGTGCACTGCCCGGTTATGGAGATGCTTCAGATCGAAAGCACCGGCGATTTCGGCGCGTGCCATATTGTGGCCGACCCGATTTATCACGGCTCCTGTCAGTTCGTTTTCTACAAGAATCCCGCGGATATACCGGAAGAATTTTACACACGAATCGGCAAGAAAAAGCCCCTTCGTTTCGCCATAAACGAAATGTTTTCCGTCCGGGGAGACAGCGAATGACGGCATGTCAACACTGCTGAATTGCTGGCCTTCCGGCAGTTGGTATTCGAAGCGCATGACCTGGCGCGGTTCGGGTGCTCTCAGTTTCCATACAATTGCGCCGCTAATCACACTCAGAACGACGGCCGCCGCGATCCAGGGCAGTATCGCCCGCAGCCTGCCGCGCGGTTTTTCTGCTTCAACCGGATGCGCAAACACGCCTCCCGGATCGGCCAGCACTTTCTGCAAATCCACGCGCGCGTCGCCGATGCTGCCGTAACGGTCCCTGGGATCTTTTTCCAGACAGCGCTCCAGCAGCAGGCGGATCCGCGGATGGAGGTTGGGCGGCAGCTTGTTCCACACCGGTTCGCTCTTGAGCACCGAAGCCAGAATATCCGTAACCGAACGTCCCTCGAAGGTCGCCTGTCCGTTCAGCATCTCGAACAGGATGCAGCCGAAAGCCCAGATGTCGGCCTTCCTGTCGACTGTTCCCCCTCGTGCCTGCTCCGGGCTCATATAAGCGGCTGTTCCGAGGATGACGCCCTGCCGTGTGGCGGCGTCGCTCAGCGTGGGGGAGTTCGAGAGATTCTCCTCGGCCGGCCCGCTCGCGAAAGCTTTCGCCAGGCCGAAGTCGAGCACCTTCACTTTGCCTTCCGGCGTCACCTTGATGTTGGCGGGCTTCAGATCCCGGTGGATGATGCCCTTGTCATGGGCTGCTTCCAGGGCTTCGGCGATCTGCAGCGCCAGTTTCAGGGATTCCTCTACAGGGATTGGACCGCGCCTCAGGCGGTCCGCCAGTGTCTCGCCCTCGACCAGTTCCAGGACAAGGAAACTGGTTCGGCCGGACTCCTCCAATCCGTGGATGGTGGCGATGTGGGGATGATTGAGAGAAGCGAGCAATTTGGCTTCACGCTGGAACCGGGCGACCCGGTCCGTTTCGCTCGCGAACTCTTCGGGCAGCACCTTGATGGCCACCTCTCTGCCCAGTTTGTGGTCCTTGGCCTGATAGACCTCTCCCATGCCGCCTTTGCCGAGTTGGCTTGTGATTTCATAATGTGCGATCAATTTCCCGATCATGGACATAGGTCCCTCCGGGCGAACTGGATTGTGTGCCGTCTTGCGATGTGTTGAGCTGATTATATTCGGGCGGTCCGGCTGTTAAAAGAGAAATCCTATGCGCAGGGCTTCTGCAGGAAGCCTGAGCCGGATGATGAATGCGAAAAGCACAATGCGATCTGTATTGGGTGTATAATCCGCCTGCTACAGCCGAACGAACCAATTGCAGGAACAACCTTCGCCGTCAGAAACCGCAAGTCGGTGCGTTCGGCAACCTAAAATTCCTCAGGAGGTTCTATGATTCGAACAATGGCTCTTCTTATGCTCCTTTTCAGCACAGCGTTTGTTCGCGCGGAGACCGCTGCGTTGTCTGCCGCGGCGGCGGGATGCACACGGGCGAGCCTGCAGGCAACCGTCGACAGGTACCTGGATGCGCTGCAGAAAGGGAATCCGTCCCTGATGCTTCTGGCGGGACAGGCCAGGTATATAGAAAACAGAAATGAGGTCCCATTTGGTCAGGGCATCTGGAAGACTCCTTTGGCTGTCGATTACAGCCGCAGCCTGCTCGATGTGGAACAGTGCGAAGCTTTCACGGAAATTGCGCACACGAGCAGCGACCATCACTATTTGCTCGCGACCCGGATAAAAGCTGAAGATAACAAAATTTCCGAAATTGAGAGCCTTGTTGCGGACAAAGACGACTGGCTTTTCAATGCTGCAGACTATCAGAAGTATGCATTGCAGGAAAAATGGGATATCCTGCCTCCGGAAAAGCGCAGTGACCGCCAGACCCTGCTCAACGCCGCCAATGCCTATTACGACACATTTGGTGATTATGCCAATTTCGACAAAGTGCCCTGGGGCACTCCGTGCGCCCGCATCGAGGGCGGGATGTACACGAATCCCAAAAACGATCCGAATGCTTCATGCACCGTTGGAATGCCGAAGACTGGAGGAATCCCCATAATCAACCGCCACTTTCTCGTTGACGTGGATATGGGAACGGCCGTGGGGATGGTGGACTTTGTCGCCCCTAAGCGAAATCCCGATTACCACGCGTTCCGCATGGAGAATGGAAAGCTGCGATATGTTCATACGATCCAGGTGTGCACGATCCAGCCGAATTGCGGCCTCCCTCCCATGAAGCCCAAGCCCCCTCAATGACCGAAAGGTGGAACAGCCGCCAGTGTCCCCACTTCCAGGCCAAAATTTGGATTACCCATTCGTAATGGGGACACTGGTGACCGTCCCCATTTCCATTTATGGCTTTGGATCCGGAGTTGGATAGTATAAATTTACACTCTTTGGGCGGTTAGCTCAGCGGCAGAGCATCGGTCTTACACACCGGGGGCCATAGGTTCAAATCCTATACCGCCCACCAACGGAATCAAACCACAATCAAGAACAACCCATAACTGCAAAAAACCAAGATATGGGTTTTATCTTGGCGCACTCCCGGTAAAATGATCGGGAATGCTGTACATCCCGCAACGGCTTTCTCATAGCCTGGCAGAATTGTTTCCGCCGCGATTTCTCTGTTGCTGAAATGGCAAAATCCGTTTAAGCTGTGCGCCTTTGCGGAGCGTACAGACCGCCATTTGCAAAATCCCATGAATCACAGCGAAACCCTGAAATACCTGGATCTCAAAGGCAACGAGGTGCAAATGATGCACCTCGGCCTGCACCGCACTCGGGCCATGATGCAGGCTCTGGGCGATCCGCAGCGGCATTATCCCTCCATCCACATCGCCGGAACCAACGGCAAAGGAAGCGTGGCTGCAATCTGCGAGTCCATTCTGCGCCAGGCAGGTTTGAAAACCGGTCTCTATACGTCGCCGCACCTGGTCCGCGTCGAAGAGCGAATGCAGATCGACGCGCGCCCGATTGCGCCCCGGAGCTTCGCAGCTCTGGCCACACGCGTTCGAAGGGCGGAGAAAACCCTGCTGCTCAGGAAGGTCCTGGACCGTCCGCTGACCACCTTTGAATTCCTTACCTGCTGCGCTTTCCTCCATTTCGGCGAGCAAAAAATCGATATCGCCGTTTTGGAAGTGGGACTGGGCGGCAAGCTGGACGCCACGAACATAGTCCTGCCCGAGGTCAGCGTAATCACGGGAATCGCGCTGGATCACCAGAATTATCTTGGCAACACCCTGACAAAAATCGCCGGGGAAAAGGCAGGCATTATCAAAGAACACGTCCCGGTTATATCCGGTGCTCGAGCCGAAGCCGCGCGGCGGGTCATACGCAGCTTCGCCCGCAAAGCCAAAGCGCCTCTGCTGGAAAGCTGGCGCGACAGCCAAAGCGTCATTACAGGAGAACGCCGCGGACGGTATTCCTTCGACCTGAGGACACCGGACAGGGAATACTCCAACCTGCGAATCTCCCTGGCCGGAAATCACCAGGTTCTAAATGCCGTTCTTGCCGTAATGGCGGTTGAGGCTTTAAAGTCTTTTACGATAAAGGCCGGCGATGTGCGGCGCGGCCTGGCACGCACGAGATGGCCGGGGCGGCTGGATGAATACAATTCGCGCCGGCGAACGCTGCTCGATGGCGCGCACAATCCCGAAGGATCGCGGCTGCTGAGGGACTTCCTTGTCCATTGCGGGGAGAAAGAAGTTCAGTTCGTTTTCGGGGCGATGCGGGACAAGAACATACGCGAGATGGGCTCGTACCTGTTTCCCCTGGCTGCCGGCATTCACCTCACGCCCATAGCAAACTCCCGTTCCGCAGAACCTAACGAGATTGCCGACCTGCACCGGCGCTTTCGCTCCCGCATGCAGTTCCATCCGGACGCGAACGATGCCCTGGAATCAGCCTGGCGGCGCTGTTCGCTCAGAGGCCTGGTAGTCGTCACGGGATCCCTCTACCTGGTAGGGAATTTGCTCCCGACGGTTCAGGCGAACTGCAAAAAATAAAGGCGGCCTTCCGGCCGCCCGAAAATCCCTGAGTGTTCATTTACTGAGGTTCGCAGAGGAAAGCTTCACGCGGAGGCGCAGAGCTCGCGGAGACAATAATCGAATCCCCGCAGGCCGTGCGCTTAGACAGGCTTGGGCACTTTTTCCCAGTCTTTCAGGAAACGTTCCAGCCCGATGTCCGTAAGCGGGTGTTTGAGCAGCTGCTCGAGAACTTTGTAAGGCATCGTGGCGACGTGCGCGCCAAGCAGGGCCGCTTCCCGTATATGCAGGGGATTGCGGCAGCTGGCGACCAGGATCTGGGTCGGAAATCCGTAGTTTGAGAAAATTTTTACCAGGTCGCCGATCAGGTTCATCCCCACTTCGCTCACATCGTCGAACCGGCCGACGAAGGGGGAGACATAGGTCGCGCCGAGCTTTGCCGCGATCAGGGCCTGGTTGCAGTTGAATATGAGTGTGATATTAGTGCGGATCCCATCATCGGACAACTGTTTGAGCGCCTTCATCCCTTCCTTGATCATGGGGATCTTTACCACGATATTTTTGTGCAGTTTGGCAAGTTCGTAGGCCTCGCGCAGCATCCCCGCCGCGTCGGTGCTGACAACTTCAGCGCTGATTGGGCCATCCACGATTTTGGTGATCTCCAGGATGATGTCCTTGAAAGCTCGTCCCTCCTTGCTGACCAGCGATGGATTGGTTGTGACGCCGTCAATGAGTCCGTACTCCGCCGCGTTTCTGATTTCTTCGATATTCGCCGTATCCAGAAAAAATTTCATGTTACTGTCTCCTTCCCGCCACGCATATTATAGGAAAAAGCCCTTGATGTCAGTCCTGCAATCGCACGGAATTCCACCAGACCCGCGTCACAAAAACCGGACGGAAAAGCCTTGCTTCCGGCCCTGATTTTCGAGCTTACCGTTCATCCACCGGCGCCAGAACCGGCGGACTTTCGTTCCCGTGCCCATCTACCGTGCGGATGCTGTATATCCATTTCCCGTCCAGACGCGTATCGCGATAACTCAAGTTATTGATCAGCTCATCCTGAAGAAGCATTCCCGGCGCTTTGCCGTCCTCAAGCCTGTAAATCCGGTATCCGGCCACATCCGCCGACGGCGACGGGGCCCAGAGCAGAATGATGTCCTTACCGTCCGGAACAGCCGTGAAGTCCCTGGGCGGCGCGGGCGGGAACACGTCTCTGGAAACCACCTTCAGCGCATCCGAACGCAGGCTTTCCGCATGTGGGTTTTCGGCATTTCCTACCGTGCTGACGGCATAAAAATATGTCTGGTCGAACTTGAAATCGTGATCTTCATAGGCTGGATTTTGCGCGGGAGCCGCATTCAATGGTGCAGGCGGGAATACCCCCGCTTCTTCCGACCTGTAGATATTGAAGCCGGCGATACGGGCCGGAGTCGAACCGTCCATATTTTCCGCCGGCCTCTGCCATCTCAAATTGATGGAGCTTTCGGTGACGACGGCCGAAATATCCGCCGGAGCCCGGGGGATTGGAACAGGCCGGATGAAGGCCTGGTTGCTCAGCCCGGCGGCCTGGTTCCGGTTGTTGATGAAAAGCACCGCATATCGGAAGCTGGAAGAATAAATTACGGACTTTTGAGGAAAATCCAGGCTGTCACGGATCACAAAAGCATTTTCGCGCCGATAGCTCGAGAACCGGGATTCCGGAATCGACAGAATCCGGACCGCCTGTTTCATGAATTCCTTTTCGGACACCGGAGCTGTCTGCTCATTCCTGCCTGCATCCTCGGCCAGCCGCATGACATCCACCTGTCTGAAAGTGGTTGCGGCGGAACCGTCCGTGTTTTGAACCGGGACTGAGACTGTGAGCTCGACGGAATCGGCGACCTGGCGCGCGGCGAGGTCGGCGGCGGGCTTCGGAATGCGAATGCGCGGAGGCTGAGGATCCCCGATCTTTGCGCATCCTGCCGCCAGTGCCAGGGCGAGGATAGCCAGCATGGCGGTTGCCCGCGCGGATCTGCCGGATGGTTCGGAGGTCTGCTGAGACGTTCGCATAAGCATTAAAGAATGTAGCGGCTCAAATCTTTGTCCCGCGCGATATCCCCGAGTTTCTGACGGACATAGGATGCCGTGATACGGACGGTTTTTGCTCTGCTTTGCTTCCCTTCAAATGAAAAATCCTCCAGAAGGGCCTCCACGATCGTGTGCAGGCGGCGGGCGCCGATGTTCTCGGTGCTTTCATTCACCAGGCACGCCAGGCTGGAGATCTCGCGTATCGCATCCTCGGTGAAGTGGAGCTTGAGCCCCTCCGTGCCCAGCAGCGCCGTGTACTGCTTGATCAGCGCATTCTTCGGCTCCTGCAGGATCCGTACGAAATCCTCCTCGCCCAAAGGATTCAGCTCGACTCTGATGGGAAACCTCCCCTGAAGCTCGGGGATAAGGTCCGTGGGCTTTGAAACATGAAAAGCCCCTGCGGCGATGAAAAGGATGTGATCCGTCCGCACCATGCCGTAGCGGGTGTTGACGCTCGTACCCTCCACGATGGGCAGAATATCCCGCTGCACTCCTTCGCGGCTTACATCGGGACCGTGGCCCGATTCCCGCCCCGCGATTTTGTCTATCTCATCCAGGAAAATGATTCCGCTCTGCTCCACCCGGTCCAGGGCCAGCCGGGCAACCTGGTCCATGTCCACCAGCTTCTGCTCCTCTTCCTGAATAATGTAGTCCGCGGCTTCGTCGACGGGCATGCGCCGCTTCTTGGGCTTGCCTTCCATCATGCCTGAGAGCAGGTCGCGCATGTTGAACTGGAGTTCCTCAAGACTGGGGCCTTCAAAAAACTGGAGCGAAACCGGACCCATGGGATGCTCTCGCACCTCCATTTCGATGATTCGCTTATCGAGCTTTCCGGCTCGGAGCTGCTTCCGCACTTTCTCACGCATCTGCTCGATCCGGGCAAGGCCGTTACTGCCTGCCGGCAAGCTTTTTTCTCCCGGTATATTTTGGAGAGAGGCCAGCAGAACATCGAGCAGCCGCTCCTCGGCATTCTGCTCCGCCTTTTCCTCAATCTCGGCGATCTTTTCTTCGCGGACCATATCAACGGCAATTTCAACCAGGTCGCGCACCATGGATTCGACATCACGGCCGACATAACCCACTTCGGTAAATTTGGTCGCTTCGACTTTAAGGAATGGAGAATTCGCCAAGCGGGCCAGCCGGCGCGCGATTTCGGTCTTTCCCACGCCCGTGGGCCCGATCATGATGATGTTTTTGGGAGCGACCTCTTCGGCCATCTCCTCGTCCAGCTTCTGCCTGCGTATGCGGTTGCGCAAGGCGATGGCAACGGCCTTTTTTGCCGCCTGCTGACCCACGACATATCGATCCAGCTGCCGGACAATTTCCCTGGGCGACATTTCATCCAGACCGCGTGCCCGGGCTTTTCGACGTCTTGAATTTTCCTGCATGGATTCTCGCTCTATAGAAAAAGGTTGGCCCTGCGGATACCCCTGGTAACAACCCGGGATCGCCGGTCCCTGCCGTCGAATTCAGGCCTACAATTCTTCGACAATGATTTCACTATTGGTGAACACGCAGATTTCGCTGGCGATCTTCAAAGCTTCCTGGGCGATCTTTCGGGCCGGCAGTTTGGTATGACGCAGCAAAGCGCGGGCTGCGGCGAGCGCGAAAACCCCGCCCGATCCCACCGCCAGCACCCCGTCGTCGGGCTCTATTACGTCCCCGGTCCCCGAAAGCAGGTAGATGGATTTGCCGTCCGTGGCGAGAAGGAACGCTTCCAGGTGGCGCAGCGCGCGGTCCATGCGCCACTCCTGGGCCAGCTCCACGGCTGCCCGGTTCAGATTGCCCTGGAACTGCTCCAGCTTGACTTCCAGCCGGGAAAAAAGGGCGAAAGCATCCGCGGTTGCTCCGGCAAAGCCCACGAGGACCCGGTCATTGTATACGCGGCGAATTTTCCGGGCGCTCTGCTTGATAACCGTATCTCCCAGAGTTACCTGCCCGTCGCCCGCGATGACAATCTGATTGCCTCTGCGGACCAGCAGAATTGTCGTTCCGTGAAAAACCTTGTTTTCGGAATTCATAACGGCGAAGTATAGACACCGCGCTGAACCAGTGTCAAATTGATTGAAGGCTGAGTCGCGGGCTACAGGGCACAAAATCCCTTTCGTGAAATCGGTGCGTTTCGTGGTAAAAAGCCTTTTGCGCGGGCGGACTTCATATATACACGATGCAGGATGGAAGAAATCCGATGACACAACGAATCTATTATTTTGATTCTTACCTCAAGGAATTTTCCGCTGAAGTGACGCAGCAGCTCAGGGTCGACGGGAAGCCTGCTGTAGTCCTCGATCAGACGGCCTTCTACCCGGAATCCGGAGGCCAGCCGCACGATACCGGATTGCTGGGCGAAGCGCGTGTCTTGAGAGTGCTCGAGGGTGATGCCGGGGAGATCATTCACATCCTGGACCGGGAAATCCTTCCCGGACCGGTCTCCGGCTTCATTGACTGGGAGCGCCGCTTTGACCATATGCAGCAGCACACGGGCCAGCACATCCTTTCTCAGGCCTTCATCGCGGTCGCGAAAGCCCCGACTCTTTCCTTTCATATGGGGCAGGAAGTCTCGACCATCGACGTCGATCTGGCAGAACCATCCGCGTCGCGGATGGATGATGCTCAGACACTGGCATCCCGGATCGTTTTCGAAAACCGCGCTGTTCATGTCCTGACAACCGACAGGGAAAATCTCGACTCCCTGGGAATCCGCAAGGAGTCGCAGCGCGAAGGCGAAATACGCGTTATCGATGTCGGAGGTTTTGACCGGTCGGCGTGCGGGGGCACCCATGTCCGCCATACGGGGGAGATCGGGATCATCTCTATCCTGGGCTTCGAACGATACAAAGGCGGAACCCGGGTTGAATTCGCTGCCGGGCAGAGAGCGCTGAAAATATTGTCCAGGGACCGTGAGTTGCTGAAGGGACTCTGTAAGCTGTATTCCACAGGCGCCGACAACCTTGCCGAAATGACGGAAAAACTGATGCAGGAGAGGGCGGCGCTCTCCAGGGAGAAGGACCGTCTGCAGACCCAGCTGCTGGATATGGAAGCCGAAGCGCTGATCGGGGGCGCCGCCGCTGCCGGACGTATGGCCATCATCCGCAGAACCTTTAGCGGTCGGAAGCTTGACGATGTCAAGCTGCTCGCTCAAAAACTGGCGGCGCATCCGGGCGTTGTGGCAATCCTGGCGATTGAAGATGCGCGCCAGCTGGTCGTGGCGCGCAATGCAGGATTGACGGGAAGCTGTCACGAGGCCATCCGGCAGGTGACGGCGGTATTCGGCGGGAAGGGGGGAGGGAGGCCGGAACTCGCTCAGGCCGGCGGAATCCCTGCGGACTCACTCGACGCCTGCCTGGTTGCCATCGAAAAGCACTTCTCGTGATTTTTCTCTGATGCCGAAACCAGTACTGATAACGCAGACGAACGCTGAAAAAACGCCGACAAACGCTGATTCTGAAGAAGAAGCTCAGCGGTTGTATTATCCGTATTCAACTGCGGATTTTTTCGGATGAAGGCTAATTTCGGGCGGGTGAACGGCTGCCTATCTTTTCTATCTTCAGCACCCGCCAGTCGTCGCTGAAATCGGGCGAGCCGAGATTCAGGCCATTAACTTTCAGCACCAGGCTTTCGAAGTCAAATCTGGTGAGCGGAGCGAGCTTCAGGTCTTCTTTCCCCAGCCTTATGGTTACACCCAAAAACTCTTTGGCTTTGTCGAAATCCCCTTCAAGACGGACGCCAAAAGAGGACCTTGGGTGAATGGTCAGGGAGTACACGATCATCGGCTTTCTGGCATCCGCCGTTTCGACCGCAAAAAGTTTTCCTGCCGCTTTTCGATTCTCCAGGGAAAGCCGAACATTCTTGGCCGGAAGCTTAACGTCCTCATCGGCCATGGAGACGAAATTCAGCAGGGGAACGCCGGGCTTGACCACCTCGATGGTAAAAATGTAGTCGCGGTCCACGAAAGCGAAGTAAGAGCTCTTCTCTAAAGACGGGCTTTCCCCGGGCGCCGTCGAGGGCGGTTCGGATGGAAGCTGAGCCGCCAGAAACAGGCGCACAAGCAGGAAAAGCAGGGAAGCCTTTTGCATTACGGAAACATACATATCAATTTCACCGGCAATAACACCCTGCTTCTATTGTGTCACTTCCCGGAGAAATTCGCCAGCCGCTCCAGAGCTTTGTCCTGGATGGATTCCACAACCTCTCTTGCCACAAGAAAGTTGTTTGCCAGTATTGAAAACGCCAGCATTTCGCCGCGCGCTGTCCGCACGTAGCCCGAAATCGCGGATACGTTGGCGATGCTGCCTGTTTTCGCATGGACATTGTTCTCCGCCCGCGTGTTTTTCATCCGGGCAGAGAGAGTGCCGTCAATGCCCGCGACCGGCAGCGCATCGTAAAAATCGGAAAACTGCGGCTGCCGGTACATATGCCTCAGAATCCTGGCCAGCGCATCCGCGCTGATCAGATTCAGGCGGGACAGGCCGGATCCATCGGCATAAACATAGCTTTCCTTCTCGATGCCCAACCCTGCTAGGGTTTCCTCCACAACTTCCTTGCCCTTGTCAAAAGTGCCTTCGCCCTTCAGCGTCAGGCCCAGCGTACGGGTCAGAGTCTCGGCATACAGATTCTGGCTTGTTTTCATCAGTGGCTTGAGAAGCTCGGACAAAGGCGGGGAGGAGTGGCTCCAGAGCGTCGTCAGGGGTGTTGCGGCATAGCCTTCCTTTTCCTTGATTTCACACTCGCTTGTGTCGATCCCTCCCTCTGCCAGAACCTGCCTCAAGGCCGAAAGATAATAGTGGGCGGGAGACAGGACCGCGACCGCCCGCGCCACGGGCGCGCCTCCAAGGGGAACGGATCCGCCGGCGACCATCGTTTTGCGGGAGGGCCCGCGGCGGATTTGAACGCGGACCGGGGTGTTTTCGGCTCCCGTCACAATCTTATTTTCTATGGAGAGATATCCGGGCAAGGGTGAGGTTTTAAGGAATGCGGGATCGCCTTTTTCCGGTCCCGGCGATATCTCGAGCGACAGCGTGTTATCGTTAAACTGCAGAGCTCCGATCGGCGCCGCGTAACCCTGCCCCAGGTCGTTCCATTCCCACCCGAGCCCGAATTTTGTGCTGTCAAAAGCTCCTTCATCCCCGAGGATGTCTCCGGCGATCCGGCGCACATTCATCGCTCTCAGCTGCGCCGCCCAGTTTCTGAAGGCGGCGAAGGCGTCTCCAGCCTGGAATTGCGGCGCGCAGGAAGGATCCCCGGAACCCACGATAATCAGATTCCCTTTGAGCACGCCGGCCTCGATTTGTCCGTCAGTCAGGACGCGGGTTTCATATCGATAGTCGGGGCCCAGGCGCATCAAAGCCACGGCCGCGGTAACGAGTTTGTTGTTGGACGCCGGCACAAACAGCCCCGAGGTGTCTCTTTCGTAGAGCTTTTCCGACCGGTCCAGCGAAAAGACCTCCACTCCCCAGCGCGCGCCGGCGAACCTGCGGTCGGAAAAAATCCGGTCGAGGTCGGTTCGCAGGTTTTTGGCCGAATCGGCTGCGAACAGCGGCATTTCAGCACAAACAGGCGGGTGCGCGACAGAAGCGGGCGACAGAATGGCCAATAAAAAAAAGGCCGAGAAATACAGTGTACGTTTCATTGCGTTTGATTGTAATCCAACCGCACTTCGGATGCACCAACGCTCAGCGCGCATTGCCGGGCCTCTCGGGTTGATCCGGCAACTGTCCTGGAGTATAGTGACGCGCTTGCTGTCACGAATGGAAGGATCCCGATGGCATCCATATCCACCATTGCCCCTGTCATCCTTGCTGCCGGGGATTCCACAAGAATGGGCTATCCCAAGGCGCTTTTGCCTCTGGGCGCGGATACTTTTCTCACTCGAATCCTGGCTGTCCTGCGGAAAAACGGGTTGCCGGCCCCGATTATTGTTCTGGGTAGGTCGGCTGCGGTTATTCAGCCGCTGATTCGCGAATGGGATGCCGAAGTGCGCATCAACCCGGACCCGGACCGGGGACAGCTGTCATCCATACAGCTGGCTCTGTCCTGCATCCGGCCGGAATACGATGCCGGCATGATCTGGCCTGTGGACCAGCCCGCGGTTACCGAAAAACTGGTGCGCGATCTCGTCCGGCTCTTTATCGACTCCGGATCGAGGATCGCCTGCCCGGCGTATCGCGGCCGGCGCGGCCATCCCGCGATTTTTCACCGGGAGCTTTTCCGGGAGTTCATGGACGCGCCCCTGGAAGAAGGTCCGAAGAAGATTTTATTGCGACACGAACAGGCCACGGCACTGTTGCCGACCGAGGAAAGCGCCGTTGTCCGGGACATAGATACCCCTTCGGGCTATGAGGAATTGACCGGAGAGACTCTCAAATCCGCGCTGGCGCGCAGGGGCATTCCCCTCAGTATTCAGTGAGGACGGCTCTCCATCGTCTGTCTCAAAACCACTGTCATGAGATCTTCGCCTGCAGTTTTGAGAATATCTCTGGAGAGCCGTCCTCACCCGATCAGCACTCAATGCTGAGAAAACAATATTTATTTAAAATTTTTCAGCGTAAGTCAGCGCTTATCGGCGTTCGTCAGCGTTAAAATTTGAGGCGACCTCCAGAACCGGCCGATCTTTCTTCAACCGAAGCACAAGGAAGCCGGACTGAAGGTTCTACAGGTAATTCGTTATCCGGAGATAGGGGCGCATGGTCGTGTGAAGCCGCGCGAGCGAATATCCGAATCCCGAACGCTTGAGGCTTTGAGCCAGGGCCCAGAGACCCGTGTAGAGAAAGCCCCACTGGAAAAGCATCAGGAACGGGATAACGCCGTAGATGCCGAGGCTCCAGGCGTAGATTGTGACGAGCGTGAAATAAAAGCCGAACGCGATTTCCACGAGGGTCAGGAATCCGATGTTGCATCGGTATTTCTTGCTCATCCATTCTCCCTTGTTTCCTTCCACCGAAAACTTGGGCGTGCGGACGAAGGGCGTTTTCCAGCCCAGGGCGCCTTCCAGCACAGCCTTGGAACCGGGAATCGTCATGCCTATTCCGACGGCCATCAATCCCGGGAGATAGGCGATGCGCCTGAGCCAGTCTTTGTGTAGCGACTTCTGGGATACGATGTAAAACGTCGAGACGCTGCTGAAGGAGAGAATGAAAAGCGGGAGGTCGATGACCAGGAGTTCAAACCAACCCTGGTTGTAGCGGACAATCAGAGCAGGGAAACAGTATCAGTGAGAGAATCACCATAAGCGGGTAGGATATGTTTCCGGTCAGGTGATACCAGGCTTCGAGTTTCTCGCCGGCGCAAAATCGCCTTTCAGTACCTTCAGGAGCACTTTCTTGCAGGTCTGCATGGCGCCCTTTGCCCAGCGGCACTGCTGGGTTTTAAACGAATTGATTTCCACCGGGAGTTCGGCTGGAACCGTCAGGTCCGGCAGGAAGATGAACTTCCAGCCCTTCATCTGGGCGCGATAGCTCAGGTCCAGATCTTCGGTCAGCGTGTCGTGTTCCCACCCTCCGGCATCCTCGATGGTTTTCCTGCGCAGAATTCCGGCAGTCCCGTTGAAATTGAAAAAGCGGCCGCTCAAAAAGCGGGTGTAACTTTCGAGCATGAAATGGCCGTCGAGAAAAATGGCCTGGGTCCGGGTCAGAAACGAATATTCGCGATTCAGGTGCTCCCACCGCCCCTGGACCATTCCCACTTTCGGATCGGTGAAATGGTGGATGGATTTCTGAAGGAAATCCGGTTCCGGCACAAAATCGGCGTCAAAAACCGCAACGAATTCGCCTTTTGCCGTGCGCAGGCCGTTTTCCAGCGCGCCGGCCTTGAAGCCTGTTCGGTCGTCCCGGTGGATGTAATGAATATCGACGCCGAGATTGCTCCACCGTTCAACGGCGTCGCGGGCGATTCGCTGGGTCTCGTCCGTGGAATCATCCAGCACCTGGATGTCCAGGCGGTCCGCCGGATAATCGAAGGAGCAGACGGCATCGATAATGCGCTCCATGACATACATTTCGTTGTAGGCAGGGAAGCTGGACGGTAACCCGGGGCAGTTCTTCAAACCGGGATTTGCGGCTCCGCGGCCTTTTTATGATTTTTGAGGTACAGAGAAGACCATGATGTAGCGATGGAGGCCGTAAAAACTCAGAATTGCCAGAATCGCAAAGTAGGCGGTCACGATCACCGTATCGAAAGTATCCATCTGATACAGATATGAAATATTGCCCGGTCCTGAGGAATTTCTCGTAGGCCGAGGCCGCAGGCTCAAATAGATGCATAACTTCTCCCTGAATAAGCCGGCGCAGTATAGATAAAGAAAATACAGGGGTTGTCATCAGAATGTCCTTAATTGTATTTAATTGTAATGGCCTGCTTCCCCGATTTCCGGGCACGGAATTCCCCGGATTTCTGATATGATGCCGGCTTTCAAAGCTTTACGAACTTGCAGGGAGGGAATGGATGAAGATCCTGTCGGTCACCGGCCTGGCGATCCCGGACATCAAAGTCATTCGCTTCGCGAGGTTCGCGGATGATCGCGGATTTTTTGCGGAAACTTCAGGAAAAGCGATTTTTCCGAGCTTCCGCAGTTGGATTTCATGAAGGGCGTGGAATTTCGCCAGTGCAATGAAAGCTGGTCAAAGCCGGGGACTGTTCGCGGGCTGCATTTTCAGTGGAATCCGTATATGGGCAAGCTGGTGAGAACACTGAGCGGCCGCATGACGGATATGGTTCTGGACATACGGAAAGGCTCCCCAAGCTTCGGCAAGATCATTGCGCACGATATGCCGGCGGACGCAGAATCCGATTATGCAGAATGGATCTGGGTTCCGCCGGGCTTCGCGCACGGGAACTATTTCCTGCAGGCGAGCCCATATCGAGTACTTCTGCTCCGGGGAATACAGTCCCGGCTGTGAGGCGGGAATCTCGCCGCTTGCCGGCGACATGGACTGGTCTCTTTTTGAACCCACGCTAAAAAAGGAATTCGACGCAATCGCCTCCGGAAGCCCCCTGATGACGGAAAAAGACCGGAACGGCCATTCTCTGGCTTCCTGGCTTCGCAGCCCGGACTCGGGACGGTTCCTGTACCAGGGCTGAACTGTGTTCGCGGCTCCGAATTGGCCTGGCGGTGATTCCTATACACTGTCTCGAAATCCTCGCCACCAATTCCATTGGTAAACCTCCGGCTTTGCCGGAGGACTCAAAGAGATTGACAACTCCGTATTTTGAAACGCTGAGATACGCTGACAAAAGCGCTGACAAACGCCGATTTGTTCGGCGAGGGTCGGCGAGCAAAAGCCGATGAGGTGCTTCCGATGGAGTTTTCTGCGGCGGCACTGTGGCAAGCGCCGTGAGGCAAGGAGATGAAGGGTATGAGAAATCGGGCGTTTGCCGCAGTGCCGCCGCAGAAAACTGTCCAGCGCGGAGCGCTGGCCCCTGCGGGGATCGGAAGCGCCTCATCAGCTTTTGCCCGCGTAAGTCAGCGTTCAAGACCGGCGTAACTCCTCCAACGGCTTTGGGCGGTTCAAATCTTGCCTCCGGCTTTGCCGGAGGTACCTGACTTTGAGACAGTCTCTGGAGCGCCATCCTCATTAAAAATAATGCTGCATTATAGTGATCGCTCCTCCACCCGCGAACCGCGATTCTCTTTCCCTGTTCATGAAGATTGTGAATCCGCTTTCTTCATGATAAACATGAGCCGTGGATCTTTTCGCGCAGCGCAAAATCTATTCTGTCTACGACATTACATCGGAAATCAAGCGATCGCTTGATGAGCTCGGCATCGTCTGGATTCAGGGAGAAATCTCGAATTTCAAGCGCCACACTTCGGGCCATCTGTATTTTTCCCTTAAGGATTCGCGCGCTCAGATAAAGGCCGCATGTTTCAAAAACAACAACATGTATCTGAAATTCCGCCCCGAGGACGGGATGGAAGTCGTCGTCCGCGGCCGGCTGAGCGTGTATGAGCCCAGGGGCGATTACCAGATCATCGTGGAATACATGGAGCCCGTCGGATTGGGCTCGCTCCAGCTGGCGTTCGATCAGCTGAAAGAGAAGCTGCGCAAGGAGGGCCTGTTTGATGAAGCCCACAAGGTTCCCTGCCGCTGCTTGCCGCAGAAAGGTGGGCATCGTCACGTCTCCGACAGGCGCCGCGATCCGGGACATGCTGCGGATTCTCAAGCGGCGCAACGCATCTCTGGATGTGCTCCTGTATCCGGTCAAGGTGCAGGGGCAGGGTGCCGCCGAGGAAATTGCCGCCGGCATTCGCTATCTCAACAGCCGCACGCGACATTGACGTCATCATCATCGGACGCGGCGGAGGCTCGATTGAGGATCTCTGGGCTTTTAACGAGGAAATTGTTGCGCGGGCGATCTATGAATCCGAGCTTCCGCTGATTTCGGCGGTCGGGCACGAAGTGGATTTTACGATTGCCGATTTTGTGGCGGACCTGAGGGCTCCCACGCCTTCCGCGGCGGCGGAAATGGTTTCGGGCGCGCGGGAAGATCTGCGCATGAGCGTGAATTCCCTGACAGGGCGCCTTTCCCAGGCGATGCGCCGGGGAATGGAGCGGCGCCGCCTGAATCTCGAGCGGCTGGCCCACAACAAGGCGTTCACGGTAGCGCCCAACAAGATCCGCGATCTGCAGCAGCGTTTCGACGAAGGCACGCTGCGCATGGCGCAGGCGATGCGCCAGTTCTGCGGATGAAATCCGGCACCGGGAGCGCATGCTTTCCACGCGCCTGAATACGCTGGATCTGCGTCGCATCATCCAGCATAAAAAGGATATTCTGGCGCGGAAGTATCAGGGATTGATCTGCCGGCATCAGGGCCCGGCTGCGCCATGAGCGCTCCCGTTCCAGGTGGCTGTCGGGAAAGTTGATGCGCTCAGCCCGCTGGCCATTCTCAAGCGCGGATTCGCGCTCTGCCGCGATGCCAAGGGAGCAATCGTCAAAAGCGCCGCCGACGTTTCGCGCGGCGACAAAGTGCGCGTAACTCTCGGTTCAGGCGAACTGGATTGCCGCGTAGAAAACATTACTGAATGACGAATTACGAGTGACGAATTACGAATGAAAACATCAGTTTTTGGCTTTCCCAATTCACTATTTTGTGGGCAGCGCCGATGGAACCCAGCGCTTGCGGCTTTGGCTTGGCCGATGACTTTCGATTTTACCAATTCGTCATTCGTAATTCGTCATTCGTAATTCGTGAGGGGGGTACGATGGAATTGAAGGTGAAGGATTTTGAATCGGCGCTGAAATCGCTCGAGGATATCGTGGTTCAGCTCGAAGCCGGCGATCTGACGCTCGACCGCGCGCTGGAGCTTTTTGAGGAAGGCATCAAGGTCAGCCGCTTCTGCAGTTCGAAGCTGGAAGAGGCGGAGAGAAAAGTGGAAGTGCTCATCAAGACAGCGGACGGCGCTCTGAAAGAAACGCCGTTTTCGGAAGATGCCGAAGGAAACGAACCCTGACCCTCCGGTTTCTGAGCGAGGCCATGGACATACAACTATACCTATCGGAATCGAAAAAGCTGGTGGATGAGTGCCTGGAAAGGCTGCTTCCCCCGGAAGACGAAGACCCTCCGACCATTCACAAAGCCATGCGCTACTCCGTTTTTGCCGGGGGCAAGCGCGTGCGGCCCATTCTGGTGCTTGCTTCGGGCGAGAGTCTGGCGGGAGACCGCGACGTTCTTCTTCAGCTTGGCGCTGCATCGAAATGATGCACACCTATTCCCTGATCCACGACGACCTGCCGGCGCTGGACAACGACGACCTGAGGCGCGGCGTTCCGACCTGCCACAAGGTTTTCGGCGACGCGATGGCCATTCTGGCCGGCGATGCCCTGATGACGCGATGCTATCAGCTGCTGGCGGATCTGCCGGAAACGCCCGATGCCGTCAGAATATGCATCATCCGCGAGATCGCCGCGGCGACGGGAACCGTCAACGGCATGATCGGCGGACAGGTGGTCGACCTGGAATCGGAAGGCAAAGCCATCAGCCCCGGACTGCTGGAATATATCCACGACTCCAAGACCGGGGCGCTGTTGAAGGCATGCGTCCGCTGCGGTGCTTTGGCGGCGGGCGCCGGGGAAACGGCATTGCATGCCCTGACGGAATTCGGACGGAAGATCGGACTGGTCTTTCAGATTGTGGATGACATCCTGGATGTCACCTCCAGCAGCGAAGTGCTGGGCAAGACCGCCGGCAAGGACGAAAAAGTAAAAAAAGCCACCTATCCGGCCCTTTATGGAATTGAAGCATCGCGGCAAAAGGCAGACGAACTGGTGGCGTCGGCGCTGAAGGATATTCGGGATTTCGGCGAGAAGGCGGATGTCCTTCGCAGCCTCGCACATTTATAGTCAGCCGCACCGCCTGATCCGATGAAACGACGCATCGATCAACTGCTGGTGGAAAAAGGCCTCGCCGAAAGCCGCCACAAGGCTCAGGCCTTGCTGCTGGCAGGGCAAATTCTGGTCGACGAACAGAAGATAGAAAAGCCCGGCCAGCTGGTGGATCCCGATGCGGAAATCCGCGTCCTGCGCCAGATTCCTTTTGCCAGCCGGGCCGGCGCCAAGCTGCAGGCTGCGCTGGAATTCTTTCAGATATCCGCATCGGGAAGGGTGTGTGCCGATCTGGGAGCTTCCACGGGCGGCTTCACCGACTGTCTGCTTCAGAACGGCGCTTCGCGAGTTTATGCCTTCGACGTGGGAAGAGGACAGCTGGCCTGGAAGCTCCAGTCGGATCCGCGCATCGTCGTCCGGGACGAATTCAACGTCCGCAACCTGAGGCCTGCGGACCTGCCTGACGAGATCTCGTTCGTCTGCATCGATCTTTCCTTTATTTCCGTGACCAAGATCTTGCCCGCGTTGAGAGATTCCCTTGCGCTTAAAAGGGCGTCTGCAAGCGAGGAGAACAAGAGGCTGCCCATCGATGTTATCGTCCTGGTTAAACCCCAGTTTGAAGTCGGAAAGGGTGAGGTGGGGAAGGGGGGCATCGTCCGGGATCCGGCCAAACGCCCCGGGCGCTTAAAGGCTTCGAGGAATTTGCCGCCAAACCGGATTCCGGGTTGCAGGCAGCATCCCCTCGCCCGTGGCCGGAGCCGAGGGAAACCAGGAATTTTTATTGTATCTTCAGCTTGCAAAGGGTCTATTATCCATGCCATGAATCCCTCCATTCGAAAAATCGGAATCATTCTCAAAAAACAGGATGCTCGCGTTCGCGGCATTGTCAGCGACATAATCCCCTGGCTGCAGTCCCGCGGGGTCGAGGTCTTCCTGGACCAGGCCTCGGCGGAACCGTGTCCGCCGGGCATTCGGCTGTGCCGCCGGAGGAGCTGGCGAAACAGGTTGAGATTGTGAGTGTCTTCGGCGGCGACGGCACTCTGCTCTACGCAGCCCGGCTCATCGGAGCGAGCGGAGTTCCCATCCTCGGCATCAACCTGGGTTCTCTGGGATTTCTTACCGAGGTGAAACTGGATGAGATGCATGCGGCTTTTGAAGGACTGCTCTCGGGAAAGTACCGGCTGGAAGAACGTGTGCTTCTGGATGTGGAGGTCCTGCGGGAAAAAAGCTTGAGGCGCAATACCTGGCACTCAATGATGCCGTCATAAATAAAGGGGCCCTTGCCCGCATCATCGAACTCGAGGTCAGCGTCAACTCGCAGCCGGTGCTTTTTACCCGCGCCGATGGCCTGATCATTTCCACCCCGACCGGTTCCACGGCCTACTCGCTGGCGGCGGGCGGTCCGATCCTCTACCCGACCCTGGAGGCTTTTATCATCGCCCCGATTTGCCCGCATACCCTGACCAACCGCCCGGTTGTGATTCCCGACCGGCACGTGGTGGAGATCTGCCTGCGTCACGGCACGGAAGTGATGCTGACGGTGGATGGGCAGGTCGGCATGCCCCTCGAGCAGCAGGATTGTCTCAGGATTCGCAGGGCGCAATCGACTCTGAAACTGGTGATGCCCTTCGGCAACAGCTTTTTCAAGCTGCTGCGCGAAAAGCTGCGGTGGGGTTAACTCTGACTCGAAATTCGGCCCCGGTTCTCCTGCCCATAGTATTTTCTAACCATCTAACCACTAACCACTAATCAGCTGAGCCGTTAAATCGATTCCCATTTTCCTGCAGAGCCTCTCGAACGTGGCGACGGGGAATCCGACGATGTTGAAGTAGCAGCCTTCGATGTTGTCGATAAAAAGCGACGCGTATCCCTGGATTCCGTAAGCGCCGGCCTTGTCCCGATATTCGCCGGTTTTGAGGTACCACTCGATTTCGGCTGCCGTAAGCTTGCGGAAATGGACGCGCGACCGGCTGAAGGCGGAGCTTGCGCGGCGGGATTCGCAGTTCAGCAGGCAGATGCCGGAGATTACCTCGTGCCAGCGCCCGCTGAGACGCTCGAGCATCCTGCGTGCTTGCGCGCGCGTTGAAGGTTTTCCCAGGATGCTGTTTCCCAGGACCACGATCGTGTCGGCGGTGAGAACCAGCCCGCTGCGCTTTCCTGCGGCAGCTTCTTCCGCTTTCAGGCAGGCGACCCGCACCGCGTAGCCGGCCGGAGACTCGCGCCTCATGCGGCCGGGTTCCGGGAGATGGGTGGGGGCGGTCCGGAACTTCAGTCCCAGGCGGCGCAGGATTTCCCTGCGTCGCGGGGAAGCGGAGGCAAGAATCCACTTCGGATGGCCTGCCTGGCCCCGAGTCGTCAAACTTCAATCCTCCCGTCTCTTTTTAGAATTGAAAGCGCAAGGCTACCTGCAGCGAGCGCGGAGTGCCCACCGTCGACGTGATTTTCCCGAAGGTATCGCTCGACAGGTCGGTATCCGGCAAGGCGTATTGGGTCCTGTTGAATATGTTGTATCCCTCTACGCGGAACTGGATGCTGCTCCGTTCGCGAACCGGAAAACTCTTGAAAAGCGCGACGTCCAGGTTGACGTACATCGGTCCCTTGAAGGAATTCCGGCCCGAAGTCCCGTTTTCGCCCGCCACGGGGAAAGTGAACATCGCTCTTTCATCGTCGTTGAACCAGAACACACCATCTCTTGTGCTGATGACATCGCCCACAGAGGAGGGATCCTGGTTCGTCTCGAGGTCCCTGAAATCCGCCAGGCTTTTCACCCCCCCGTAAACCGTTTCGCGATCTGTGGTGACGCTGAACCTCGGTCCCGACTGCCGGATGTAATGAGCGCTGATATTCCAGTCCGCAAACAGGGCGCTTAGCCAGCCGGGCATGTCGGAATCGGGCGTGCGGACCAAAGGAAACTTGTAATAGAAGGCTGCGTTGAAGACGTGCTTCCGGTCGAAATCGCTGGGGGTTTTGCCGTAATTGACGTCGAGACTGTTGGGCGTGCTTACATATTTCGCACCGTCGGAGGAGAGAGTGTCGCGCGCCTTGCCTATCGTGTAATTCAGGCGCAATTGATGGGATTTGCCGCTGGACCGCATCCCCAGCTGCAGAGCGTTATAGGATGAAGTGCCTGCGCTCGATCCGACAATGAGTTTGTCGAACTGGGGGAAGTTCCTGATATAGTAGTCGGACACTCCCGCAGCCACATACGAACCGAAGTAAGTCCGGTCCATGCTGTCGGCGCCCGCTCCCGCCTGTCCCGTGCTCACGTTTTTCCCGCCCAGCGCGACGGTGGCGGCCAGAGGCGATCCGAATATGTGAACCAGGGTGTTGTTCTCCGAAACGGGCGTGCCCGATTCGCGATACGCCTGGATTTCCTTGAAGGCCGAAAGGAAGTCGCCGTCGGTTTTGGTCTGATTCAGATTGAGGTGCTGAAAAAGCTTTTTCCCCTGCGAGCCCACATACCCCATTTCCCAGATCGCGCCCCAGAAGTTTTTTTCGAGGGTGAGATTGTACTGCTGGATGCGGGGCGTACTCACGGTCGCGTCGAAGATGGCCATGTTGGCGGACCGTGTGGCAGGCGGCGTCAGATTGGCCGGAGCGGGCTGAGGGATGGCGGGGACGCCATCGTTCAAGCGGATGTCTGTCCCGCCGGAATTCGGGTATAGCGCGGGCGATTGGGAAAATCCGTAGCTGTACTGGTCCACAAAATTCGTCAGCGCTCCGATGAGGCGGTCGTAATACACCCCGTAGGACCCGCGGATAATGGTTTTCCCGGTGCTGTAAACATCCCAGGCAAAGCCGATGCGGGGCGCGAAGTCGCTCGTGTTCCTGGAATACCAGTTGTTGCCGGAAACCACGCTGAAGTCCGATATGCTGGCCGAATTGCTGATCTGCCCGGCCTTGTCCAGCACCGCCTGCAGGTCGTTCGTCTCTTTGGGCACGGCGTTCAGCTCATAGCGCAAGCCCAGGCTGACGGTCAGGTTCGGTTTGACTTTCCAATCGTCCTGAATATAGGCGGCGAATTCATTGAACCCATAATCGCGCTCTCTCGGGGTGCCGGCAGGCGAGACGGATGTCAGGCTCGAGTCGAATGTCCGGGAGACGCTTTCCATTCTGCCGAGGATGTCGTTGTAAAGCAACTCGAACGTCTCGCGGTCGTCGATGGAAATCTCCGATCGTCCCGCCGGGCCGATGGATTCATCCGGAGCGTTGCCGTGGTTGATTCCCATGGTCACGTTGGGATAGACGCCGTTATAGTCGGTAAAGCTCTGGACGGTCCTCCGGTAAGTCGCTCCGACTTTCAGGGCGTGCCGTCCCATCCCGCGGCTGAGGTTATCCGTGATCTCCAATGCCGGCGATTTGTAGGAGCGGGGGAAAGACGGATCCAGCGGATTCGTCCAGGAGTTGGCCAGAAACATGGGATCGGTGGACCGGGCGGCCCGATCGAGCTTAACTTCGGGCCGGAGGTAGCCGACGCGCAATTCATTGACCATTTGCGGATTCAGGGTCCAGTCCGAGCCGACTGCGAATCCCCAGTTATTCTGACGGAATATCCCTTCGGGCTCTCCGAGATAAGGGGCTTCGGCCCCGTTCATCACGTCCGTAGCCTTGATATTGTCCCAGTTCACCCGGAAGAAGAGCCGGTGGTCCTTGCTGCGGTTGTAGTCGACACGCGCCGCTACGCGTTTTCCTCTTTTGGTAACCGGATTGTCGAATCGGTATCCGCGCGTATTCAGGACATCGCCGAACTCGTCGTTGAACTCGTTGTCATATAGCGGATCCGGAAGCCTGGCGAGAGTCGCCGCTACCGTGGGATCGATCCCGAGCCCCCGGGGATCATTTTGGGCGATATCGTAGGAGCGCAGCGTGGTTTCATCCCGGGTAGTGTCTCCGGGTTCGTACCACCGGAATATGCCCGACCTGGCCTCGTCGGTCAGGATCTGCCGATTGCTGATCACCTGCTGGTCGGTGCGGTTGCCTTCGAAATTGCCGAAAACCAGCGTCTTTTCCCCAATGTGCCCCGACAGGGTGCCGCCGTAGATATTCCGGGAGAGCCCGGGGCGCGGCAGATCGAATGAATTGTTGAAGAAGTCATTGGCATTCAGACGCCTGCTCCGGAGGTAGTCATAAAGGTTTCCGGACCATTTTTTCGAGCCAGTGCGCGAAACCATCATAAACTGCGCGCCTCCCGACCGGCCGTATTCAGCCCTGGCTCCCGTCGTGACAACCTGGATGCCCGAAAGGGAATCCGTGCTCATCGGCAGCATGGAAAATCCCAGCTTCGGCTCGACCGGGTCGGTAACCGAAAGGCCGTCCATCGCGATGGAATTCATTGCCTGCCGTGTGCCGTTCACGGTCGATATGGCTTCGTTCCCGCCGTTGATCAGCACTCCCGGTTGATAGACCAGGAGGGAAAGCGGATCGCGCTCCATGAGCGGCATGGAATCGAGTTCGCGCTGCGGAATTGCCTCCGTCGTCGCCCCGTCATTAAGCCGTGGAAGGTCCTGCGGGCCGATCTCCTTATCCACGGGCGATGCTTCAAAAACAAAATCCTGCTGCAGACTTCCGGGGAAGTTTAAATAGATGCCGCGGTGCATCACATCCTTGAATCCTTTGGCCTTGACCGTAACGGTGTATCTCCCGGGCGGCAGCGCGAGAAACCGGTAATAGCCATCCTCATCGCTGACCGCTTCATATTGCAGGTTCGTGTTTTCCTCGACCGCCGACAAAATCGCCCCGGGAAGAGGCTCGTCGGAGAGGTTCCACACCGTTCCTTCCATGCGTATGGCTGTAGACTGGGCGCCGAGTGGAAGCGCGAAAAACAAGGGAATCAAGACAGCCACCACGAAACCGGATTTAGAGATGAATCGAACCACTCTACACCTCCCATTCGATGAACCCACAACATGCGGGCGAGCAAACTCGCTCCGGCAGGGCGTGGACAAAAAACAAGCCTTCTATTGTTACATCAACACGGATCTTTTGTCGATACCTGCCGGATCGGGCTACGTTTATTTTTACCCTGTGCGCCGCTTTTGAGAAAACCATATTCTGCATCCCGATCCCAATCCGGGATTCGTCGGTTCTGCTTCCAACTGCTCTGGATGAGAATCCGGGGTTGGACGGATCCTGTATTGGGTAACGCTGACATTCACGGACACAGACGCCGATGAAGGCCGACGGTTTCATAGCGCCACACGCCCAAGATCCGGCTTCCGGTATCGAGCGCAGTCAGGGTGACGAAAGAGTTTTATCCTGGACTTGACTCTTCGTCGTATATAATAAGCTTCGTCTCTTGAAGCGCGAGGGGTAAATATTTGTCTGCATGCCCGATCATCTTGGGATTCAGCGGATCGGGCGCAGGGCGATTGAAAAAACCCATGGAAATGGGGCCGTGAGGGGTTCCGCGTCGAACGCTCCCTCATTGCCGCCATGCCGACTTGAGGAGTTGCAGATTCTTTTTGGCCGCCGCCATGAGCGGCGCCCCGTTTGGAGAGCCATATGCGTTTCCGGTCCCTGCTTGTTCTGATGTTTCCTCTGCTATTTTTGTCAATTCCAGCCGCCAATGCGCAGAAACGGGTTTTCGCGACCGTCAATCCCAATGCGGATTCGATCAACGGCAATGCGGAAATTTATAATCCGTCGACAGGCAAGTTCACGCTGACCGCCAGCATGATTAAGCCCCGCGAACAGCATGTGGCCGTTACCCTGGTCGGGGGCAAGGTGCTGATAGCCGGAGGCTTCAACAACCGCTATCTGACGGACGTGGAGTTCTACAATCCGTCCACCGGAGGCTTCGAGACAATAAAGGATGACAACGGAAACAACCTGGCACTGAGCACGGCGCGCAGCGGAGCGGCGTCGGCCCTTCTCAGGGGCGGACGGATTCTCATCGCCGGCGGGTACAACGGCAGCTTCCTGAGCTCTGTGGAGGTTTACGATCCCACGACCGAGAGATTCACATCATCTGCAAACTCCATGAACGAGGCCAGGCAATCCGCTGCTGCAACGCGGCTGACCGATGGAAGGGTCCTTATCACCGGAGGATTTAACAGCGCCTATGTCTTTTCCGCAGAAATATACGATCCGGCCAATGGATCCTTCACCGTAACCATAGACGAAATGGACGAACCGCGCGAAGGCCACACCTCTACCCTTCTGCCCGACGGCAATGTGCTGGTCGTTGGCGGATGCAACAGCCTTTTGAGCGGCAGCGTTGTATGTGATTACTTCGTCGAACAATCGGAAACCTATCACCCCGACTACGACGCGAAAGAAGATGAGGAAAACGGCGAGGACGAGGCCGATGAATTTGACGATCAGTTCACCAACACGGCGGGTCTCATGGTCACCGCCCGCACCGCCCACACGGCGACCCTGCTGGCCAGCGGCAAGGTGCTGATTGTCGGTGGAAGGAATGAAACGGGAGCTTTGGCCGCAGCCGAGCTTTATGACCCGGCAACGGAAACGTTCACAGCCACGGGCAGCCTGAATGTGGCGCGTTACGGCCATACGGCCTCGCTACTCCCCAATGGCAGGGTTCTCATAGCCGGCGGCTTTAACGGAGACTACCTGAGCTCCGCGGAAATTTACGACCCGGCCACCGGGGCTTTTACCCCGGTATCTCCGGAAATGACCCTCGCGAAATACAATCACGTGGCCGTGACATTGCCCGACGGGTCGGTCCTTATGACAGGCGGCCGGAAATCGGATTTTCTGGTATTCGATGTCAATGAACGAAGCACATCGGACAACATCGCTCCCAACGTCGTCTTCTCACCGGATTCCCAAACCGGTTTTGTGCCCTATGCGGGTTCAGGCGTCGTCCTGGCCTTTTCGGCGAAGACGGGGGAGGTGCTGGCCCAAATAGCGACCGGAGGCCACCCGGCCTTCATCACAGCGCTTAAGGATGGGAAAACACTGGCCGCCGTCTCTGTTCTGGACAACAAAATTTTCCTGATCAACACCCAGACTCTCACGTTGAGTGCCACCTATAGCTTCACCGGCGAGTTCGGGTTCGGCAGCATCCTGGCCCTTTCGCCCGACGGCCAATACGGCTACGTCTCTTCAACCGCAAGCGGCGAGGTGGTCAAGTTCAATGTATCCACGGGTGCGGAAGCGGGAAGGCTCACGGGCCTGAAAGCGCCTGCCCAGATCACGGTTACGAGGGACGGCAATACCCTGATGATTGTGGATACCTCGACGACGGAGGTCGTTTTCGCCGACTCGTCCACGATGAAAGAAAAGTACACGTTCGATCCTGCGAACGCGGACGATGAAAGCCAGACCTATTATGGCTATGCGAGTTTCACTATCTTCAATAAAGCGGTGCTGAACGAAGACGAGAGTGTCGGCATCATCGGGAGCAGAGACGTCGGCTCGAGTCTGTCTGCGAGCTCATTGTTCCTGTTCGATCCTTCCACGGGAAAGATAATTGATACCGACGGCGACCCGGACAATGGTGTCGATGAGGGCGGAGTCGAATTTGTCGGGTATCAGCCCGGCTACACCGCGCTTCTCCCCACCGGCAAATTCTGGCTGATTCTGAACCTGGACAGCGTAACGATGATCCCTACCTGGTGGACGGCCTCCCTGAGCACCGTCACCAGTTCTTCGGGGAGCCCTCTCGGCGGGGCCAACATCGTGTTTTCACCCGATGCCAAATATGCCTACTATACGTCCTCCACGGCGGACAAGGTTCTTCAGCTCGATATCGGCACCCAGGGAATCGTCGGATCGTTCCTTGTGGGAGACGATCCCAACGAAAGCGATGATCAGGCTTCGAGTCTGGCCCTCACGCCCGACAGCGGGACCATGGCGGTCGTGCTCTTCGCCAGCAACCAGCTGCAGCTTCTCGCAGATGAAACCGTGCAAAAACAGACGAAACTCATCAGCAATGCGGACGAGTTTACCGGCGTATCCCTCATCAATTTGTCGCCCAATATTGCCCGGCTGACCCTCACCATTATAAGCGACGGCGGATCGGTATTCTCGGGGAAGAACATTTTGAATGAAGATGTAGTAAACCCCATATCGATACTGCTGGCACCCAATGTCCAGAGATATTTCGAGGTTTCCGACCTTTTCCTTTTGGACAACACGCTGAACAACTCGGGCCGCCTGGTCGTCGCTTCCAATCAGCCTGAAGTTGTGGCTTTCAGCATGACGGGCAGGGTACACGCCAGCCTGCAGAATCCCTATGTCAGCAGCCTGCAGAGCATTCCCCTGTATCCCGATTATGGGGACCAGCTGCACCACTATATCATCCCCGAAATCCCGATGAAGAGCGGCACAGCCGCAAAGCTCTACTTCGTAAATCCGAATTACAACAGTTCGTCCTATGACGTGGTTCACTACGCCACGGACGGCACCACGATGAGGACAAGCCTGAACAATTCGTTGAACGGATCGATCCGTGAGACCAAGCAGGTTTGGGACCTCGTTTCCTCCTCCCAGGCAACCCAGGTGCTGATCCTCGGCGGGTTCGATTCAGGCGCCAACCGTCAATATGTGCGGACGGCTGACCTGTTTTCCCTGAGTTCCAAGAATTTCAGCACCACTGCCGGTTCCATGGAATCCACGCGCGTAGGCCACACGGCCACAAGCCTCCAAAACAACAGGGTGCTGATAGCGGGAGGAAAGGCGGGTGCTGGAAAAACGGCCGGCGAAATCCAGAGAACATCGGTTCTGTACGATCCGACCACCAACAGGTTTTTCTGGACCAACGGCGCAATGAAGGCGGAGCGTTACCGTCATACGGCAACGCTGATGGCGAACGGGAAAGTCCTGATCGCCGGCGGCCAGAACAACGAGTCCGTCAATGCAACAGCAGAGCTTTACGATCCTGTCGACGATGAGTTTGTCAAGGTGGCTGCACCCATGATTGCACCGCGCGATGCGCACACCGCCACGCTCCTGGCCGACGGCAGGGTACTCCTTGCGGGCGGAATCGATGCCTGGGGCGTCACCGCATCGGCCGAGATTTATAATCCTTCGGGGTCCGTTTTCACGCAGACGGGAAGCCTGAATGCAGGCCGTGTTTTTCATGTCGCGGTTCTGCTGCCGAGTGGCAAGGTATTGATCGCCGGTGGTTCCGACGGCAGCAATTCGCTGAGCTCCACCGAACTTTTCGATCCGTCGACAGGACTGTTCACTGCGGCAGCACCCATGCTTTCCGCGCGAGCCGGCCACACCGGCACTCTCCTGGCGAACGGCACTGTCCTGATTACGGGAGGAAAGAATTCTTCGGGCATTCTGAGTACGGCCGAAATTTACGATCCGGTTTACGATTACTTCTACCCCGCGGACGGCGTCATGACCTATACCCGGGTATACCACACCGCGACGCTTATCAGTCCGGACCCGGAGGATCATACCCAGGACAGGGTGCTGATCGCGGGCGGGGAAGGCATCGACATCAACGACAAGGACAATGACGACGATGAAGAGGAGCATCTGACACTGGCCGGCGCCGATATCTACGATCCCAATACCCAGCAGTTTGTGGAGTCGATCGGGGACATGACCTCAGCCCGCCAGGGGCACACGGCCACCGTCCTCAAAGGATCGGACCAGGGCTATCTCAGGATCGAGACCGGCGTCGGGCAATTGTTCACGGAGATCTTCGACAACGGCGGAGCGGAAACCGCAATTAACGGCATCAACGTGGATAAATACGCCGGCATCACAAAGATCTACTCGCCCCAGTTCGTCATTGCGCCGCCCGATTTCGAGACTCATGTCAATATCATCAATGCCAATGAGGATTACGAGGCTACCGTGACCCTGACCGTGCATGCTCCGGACGGAAAAATTCTGGCCGGCCCGCTGACGAGGATGCTCCCGGTGAACGCGCAATGGAAAGGCAATCTCTGGGAAATCTTTCAGTTCAGTCCGCAGCTGATCGGCCAGACCGGCTGGCTGGAAGTGTCCAGCAGCGTGGAATACATCGTCGGTACAATGTCGATCACGGACCCGGATCCGCTCGACAAGCTCCGGCACAAATTCCTGGCCAGTTTCGAGCTCTCCGGGATTCCGATGCGGTATTTTATGTTCCCGTTCGTTTCCGAGAATACCAATTATCAGACAGGCATCTCGTTGCTCAATGCGGGGGATTCGACGGCCGGGGTGCGGGCGGAATTGTGGGATACCTCCGGCACCCTGCGGTCATCCAGGACGATTGCGCTGGCACCGGGACACAGGATTTCAGAAACTCTGGACACGCTCTTCCCAGGGGTGAAATCCATCGATGCCGGAAATGTCCGTGTGCTTTCCGACCGGCCGGTCCATGGTTCTGCCTTCATGTTCGAGCGGGAATACCGTTTTCTTGCTCCGATTCCGCCGGTCCCTTATCCGGGGAAATGACTTGGAACAACTGTTCGGCGTTCTCCTGTCGCTCCAGCAGGGGACAGCCAGTCACGGGGAATGGGTGGTCACCTGCCTTCGGGGAGCCTGGCCAAGGCTCATCGGGGACAGGTTGGCTGCTGTCTGCCGGCCGGCCCGCTTCAGGGACTCGGAGCTTGTGGTCGAGATTGTCGATAAGGATTGGGAGGGAGCCATAAGGAGTGTGCAGCCCGAACTGCTCGACAAGTTGCGCACCGCGACCGCCGGCGAAGTTAAAGCGTTGTCCCTGACATTATGCAAGTGAGGCGGGCTCCCTAAAGCCCGGAGGATACGGAGAGCCGGGCGCCGCCAATGATTGTTTGCACAGGTGCGGCGCTTATGGTAGTTTTATTGTTTATTCCTTATAAGTTTGTGCGGAGGAAGAATTGTCACTGACAGTGGAAAAGAAGTCGCAAATTGTTGAAGCCTATCGGAATCATCAAAACGATACCGGGTCGCCCGAGGTGCAGATTGCCATTCTGAGCGAAAAGATCACCTACCTGACGGAGCATTTCAAGGTCCATGCCAAAGATCATCACTCCCGCAGAGGCTTGTTGAGAATGGTGGGCAAACGGCGCCGGCTGCTGGATTATCTTAAGGATAAAGATGCGGCGAGATATAAGAACGTGATCGAACGGCTCGGCATTCGAAAATAATCAACCGTCAGAAACCCCGCGTCTCCGAATTCGGGCCCGAGATTGCCTGATTCGGGGAGTCGGCCGGATGCCCGCAGGGTTTTCCGCATTTCATCCGGCTGCCGGGATGTAAAGAGTCGGCAGCGTCGCACAAGTCTCGGAACAACATTTCGTTGGTTTTTCCCTATGAGTGCTGATGAGGCTTGTGAGTGAATGGGATTTTTAAACCAACATCGACGGGGGTCGGGTGGATTATGAATTATGAGTTATGAGTTAAAGATTATTGCGGAATAATCCTTAACTCAGGACTCATAATCATAATTCCTAGTTCATAATTCCCGCCCTCCAGTACCCCCGCACAATTCAATCAGTGGAGGAAACAATGGTATATCGAGTTTCTGCCGATATCGGCGGACTTGAATTTTCAATAGAGATGGGCAAGGTCGCCAAGCAGGCCGATGGGGCGGCATTTGTGAGCTACGGAGACACCGTGGTGCTGGTGACCGCCTGCGCAGCGCACGAGGCGAAGGAGGGTCAGGATTTTTTCCCGCTGACCGTCGATTATCGGGAAAATACCTACGCCGCCGGGAAAATTCCGGGCGGTTTTTTCAAGCGGGAAGGAAGGCCGACTGAAAAGGAAGTGCTGACTTCGAGGCTGATCGACCGGCCGCTGCGTCCCCTTTTCCCGGAGGGTTTCAGTTGCGAGACACAGATCATAGCCCTTGTGCTGTCTGCGGATAAGGAAAACGATCCCGACATCATGGGCATCACGGGCGCTTCTGCCGCTGCCTATTGTTCGTCGATTCCGTTTCACAACCCGGTGGGCGCGGTGAGGGTCGGCTACATGGACGGCCAGTTTGTCGTGAATCCCCCGATCAGCAAACTCAAGGACAGCAGCCTCAACCTCACCGTGGTTGCAACCGAGGACGCGATTGTCATGGTCGAGGCCGGCGCAAACGAAATCTCGGAAGAAATGATGGTTGAGGCTCTGGATTTCGCCCATGGCATCATTCGAAAGCTGATCGACCTGCAAAAAGAGCTTTACCAGCAAATCCAACCGGTCAAACGCGAGTTCGCAAAACCCTCTCTCGATGCCGCCGAGGTCGAACGCATCGAAAAGGAATACTCCCAAAAGATTTCCGATGCGCTCCACATTCCCGGAAAGCTCGAAAGCTATGCCCGGCTGGACGCGGTCCAGGATGAGATTATGGATTCTGTTCCGGAAGAGGAAGCGGAACGCCGGGCTCAGGCGGGCAAGATTTATCAGCATGTGATGGAAAAGATTTTCCGGAAAGAGATCCTCGAGGACAGGCGCCGGCCCGACGGACGTCAGTTCAACGAAATCCGGCCTATTGATGTGGAAGTATCCCTCCTTCCCCGGACCCATGGTTCCGCTCTGTTTACGCGCGGCGAGACCCAGGCGCTCGTCACCGCGACGCTGGGAACGGCGGACGATGAACAGCGCATGGATACTCTGGAAGGCGAATCGTTCAAGAGGTTCATGCTGCACTACAATTTCCCGCCCTTCAGCGTCGGAGAGGTCAAGCCTCTGCGCGGCCCGGGCCGGCGCGAAATCGGCCATGGCGCACTGGCGGAGAGAAGCATCCTGCCCATTATGCCTTCCGAAGAAGCTTTCCCGTACACCGTGCGCGTGGTTTCCGACATCATGGAAAGCAACGGGTCCTCATCGATGGCCACGGTCTGCGGCGGCATCCTCGCGCTCATGGACGCCGGCGTTCCCATCAAGTCGCCCGTGGCGGGTGTGGCCATGGGGTTGGTCAAGGAGGGTGACAATTACGCGATCCTGACCGACATCGCGGGCGCCGAAGACCATTACGGCGACATGGACTTCAAGGTCGCGGGAACGGAAAAGGGCATTACCGGTCTCCAAATGGATATCAAAATCGGGGGCCTCGACAAAAAAATTATGGCGGAGGCTCTCGCTCAAGCCCGGGAAGGCCGGCTGTTCATTCTTGGGAAAATGGCGGAGTGCCTCCAGGCCTCACGCCCCGAAATCTCCCCGTTCGCTCCGCGCATCATCACGATACAGATCCCCAAGGATAAGATCGGCGGCGTCATCGGGACAGGCGGCAAAATCATTCGCGGCATCATCGAGCAGACCGGGGTAAAGATCGATATCGAGGACGACGGCAAGGTCAACATCGCCTCGACCGATACGGATTCCGCAAAGCGCGCGATACGGATGATCGAAGACCTGGTCATGGAAGCGGAAGTGGGCAAAACCTATCTCGGGACCGTGACCCGGCTGGTCGATTTCGGGGCGTTTGTGGAAATATTCCCCGGCACGGAAGGCCTGCTCCATATTTCGGAAGTTGCGGATTTCCGCGTCCAGGACATCAATTCGGAGCTTAAGGTGGGCGATCAGATTCCCGTGAAGGTCATCAGCATCGAGCCGCCCAACAAGATCCGCCTGAGCCGGAAGGCCGTCCTGAGGGAACAGGCAGGGCTTCCGCCGCTGGAACCGACCCCGCGCGGGCCCAGGCGGGAACATTCGGACCGCACGCGGCCGGGCATGAGGGATAGGGATCACGACCGGGATCGCCCCAGACCCCGCGGAGGGGATAGGGGCAGCCCTCCGAGACGCAATTACTGATCGGCAATAGCTTACAGTCAACTACCCACGCCGGGAGATGCGGGATGCCCGCTCTTTTGGCGTGGGCGTGCAGTCAATCCATATCTGTGCCAAGGGCTATGAATCCTCAACAAATATTGGAACTGCTGGAGAAGATTCGCCGGGGCGCTCTAACCCCGGAACAAGGCCTCGAACGGCTGAAGCATCTGCCTTTTGAGGACCTGGGTTTTGCCCGTGTCGACCACCATCGGACCCTGCGTCAGGGATTTCCCGAAGTCGTTTTTGCGCCCGGCAAAAAAACCGATCAAATCGTCGCGATCGTAAAAAGCCTGCTTCGGCAAAAATCCAACATCCTGGTGACACGGACGGACCTTGCCGCCTACAGGAGCGTTCGCCGGTTGACCGCCAAGGCTCAATTCCACGAGTCTGCCCGCGCCATCACGATTGTGCGGGACAGCCGGATTTACGGCGAAGGAACGGTTTACGTCGTGTGCGCAGGGACGTCCGACATCCCTGTAGCCGAGGAGGCCGCATTGACCGCCCGGCTCATGGGAAACAAGGTGGAAACCACTTTCGATGTCGGAGTTGCGGGAATTCACCGCCTGCTGAATATCCGGGAATCGCTGGCCAAGGCCAGCGTCGTCGTGGTTGTGGCCGGCATGGAAGGAGCGCTGGCCAGCGTTGTCGGCGGATTATTGAGCGTTCCCGTGATTGCGGTTCCGACCAGTATAGGGTACGGCAGTTCTTTCGGCGGCCTCTCCTCTTTGCTGGCGATGCTGAACAGCTGCGCCTCCAATGTCGTGGTGGTGAATATCGACAACGGCTTCGGCGCCGGTTATGTCGCCAGCCTTATCAACCGGAAGCGCGCAGGCGCGTGATCCTCAAAACGCTCATTCGGAGCCAGGCGGCTCTGCCGGGGGACTCAAAGAGTTTGACAGCTCCGTGTTTTGAAACGCTGAGAAACGCTGATAAAAGCGCTGACAAACGCGGATTTGTTCGGCGGGGATCGGAAGCGCCTCATCGGCTTTTGCCCGCGTAAGTCAGCGTTCAAGACCGGCGTAACTCCTCCAACCGCCTTGAGCGGTTCAAATCTTTCAAGCCTCCAGCTTTGCCGGAGGTACCTGACTCGAGGCCGGAAATTTCCCCTCCCACACCTCCTCTCTATTCCGATTCGATCCGGGGGATGCTATTCTTTTTTCTTCATTGGGGGTTGAGTCTTGGGCTCCGGTGGTCTATTAATTTGAGAATAAGCGGCGGCTGTTGTTATGCCTTTTTATTCTGACGGCGTTTTGGTTGAGGTGCGGGCTGCTGTCAACATAGTATCGCTCGTGTCCGAATATGTCGCGCTGAAGAAGCGCGGCCGGAACTACGTCGCGCGGTGCCCCTTCCATAACGAGAAGACCCCATCTTTCAATGTCAGCGAAGAAAAGCAGATCTTTATGTGCTTCGGCTGCGGCCTGGGCGGCGATGTCTTTAAATTCCTCATGCAGATCGAGCACCTCACTTTTCCCGAAGCCGTGCGTTTCCTCGCCGACCGGCGCGGAATCAAACTGCCGGAAATCACCGCAGCGGCCCCGGCACCGGCGGGCCCCAACACCGATACATTGCGCAAAGCCATGTCGGAAGCCGTCGCTATTTACCACCGCGCGCTTCTGGAATCCCAGGAAGGCAAGCAGGCGATCGCCTATCTCGACGAACGGGGGATTACGCGCGAAACCATCGACCGTTTCCAACTGGGATATTCGCCGGCCTCGGGCGACACCCTGATCCAGCTGATGAAAGGCCGGGGATACGCCCTGGAGGTTCTTGAGGAGTGCGGACTCGCCAAACGGTCGGACGATGGCAGCCGCTTTTACGACAACTTCCGCGGGCGGATCATGTTCCCCATCACCGATGTGCAGGGCAGGCCCCTGGCATTCGGCGGACGGACGATGGGTGACCGGCCCCCGAAGTATTTGAATTCCCCGGAAACCAGGCTCTACAATAAAAGCCGCAACCTGTTTGGTTTAAGTTTCTCCAAAGAGGCAATAAAGGCACAAGACCATGCCATCCTGGTGGAGGGATATATGGATTTTATCATCCCTTTCCAGCATGGGGTGGAGAACCTGGTTGCCTCGCTGGGGACGGCCCTGACGCAGCAGCAGGTGGAGTTGCTGGGCCGCTACACGCGCGAGGTCGTTGTCAGCTATGATCCCGATTCCGCCGGAATTGCGGCGGCCCAGAGATCGTTGGACCTTTTTTTGGAGGGAGATTTCCGGATTAAAATACTGAGGCTCCCTGCAGGACAGGATCCGGACGTGTTCGTGCGGACCGCGGGTCCTGAGGAGTACCGGAAGCGGGCCGGAGAGTCTGTCCCCTACCTGGAGTTTCTGCTGGATGCAGCTATCCAAAGCGAGGGTGTGCTGGACGCAAAAAAGAAAGTGCGCGTGATGAACGCCGTCCTGCCCTACCTGGCGAAGCTCCCCAGCGCCGTAGAACGTTCGGACTATGTGTTTCAATTTGCCCGCAGGCTGGGCATCGAAGACCAGCAGTTGCTCGCGGAAACCAGGCGGGCGGCACAGCAGAAGAAGGTCCGGCTCGACGAGGCGCGTCTGCCCTCCACGGAATCGATGAGATTCGCGGAAAAAAGACTCCTGCAATTGCTCCTCGGCTATTCGGAACTGCAGCAGCAGATTCTCCCCCTTTGTTCCATGCAGGATTTTGAAGGCTTGGCAGCGGAGAAAATATTCGCAATACTATTGGATGGTTTTCATAGAAAACAGCTGTCCACGTACGAGGGCCTATACCGGCAATTCGCGGGTGAAGGGCAACAGGCGCTGCTTGCCCAGCTGCAGATCGAGGAAGTGCCCGAAAGCCCTTCGGTGGAAACGGCTGAGAGTTTTTTAAATGCTTTGCGCACCATGAGGCTGTCTTCATACAAACAGAGGATCCTGACGAAAATCGCTGAGGCGGCGGAGCGGAATGACGATGAGATGTTAAACCGCCTTTTCGAGCAGCGTGTCCTGGTGGATCGCGAATTGATCAGCCTCTCCAGGAAATAGCAGCGAAAGGAGACATCGGTCTTGTCTATAGAAGAGAAATACGACGAAGTAAAAGAGCTGATACTTATGGGAAAGGAAAGAGGCTACCTCCTGTACGATGAGGTCAACGACCTCCTTCCCGAAGGTATCTGCTCCTCCGATGAGTTGGACAGCATTTTTTCGCTTTTCGGTTCCGCCGGCATCGAAGTCATCGACACCGAACAGAAATTCCAGGAAGACGGCAAGCGGGATGACAAAAGGGATGAAGGCGCCGGGGAGGAAGGGGAATTCGATTTCGGAGCGCTGAACCTGGACAAGACCAACGATCCTGTTCGCCTCTACCTCCGGGAGATGGGGACGGTCCCGCTCCTCAGCCGGGAAGGTGAAGTTGAGATCGCCAAGCGCGTCGAGCACGGGCAAAGGGTCATTTTAAAGGCGCTGTCCCGGTCCCCGCTGGTGGTCCGCGAAATCCTCAATATCGGCGACCAGCTGAAGAAAAAGCAGATCTCGATCCGGGATGTGGTCGCATTCAATGACGACGAGATCACCGACGAGCGGCTCGAGGAAAAGGCCGGGGCGGTCCTCGAAGTTGTGGAGAGCATCCGCAAGCACGAACGGGCCGCGCACAAAATCCGCGTCAAGCTGACGCGCTGCCGCAAGGGTTCGCGGCTCTATAAAAAACACCTCTCGATGCTTGCCCGCTACCGTATCCCCATTGCCTGGAAAGTGCGGGCCCTCGAACTCAGCAATCTCCAGCATGAAAGGCTGGTGGGCGCCATCAAGGGAACGGTGGACAAGGTGGTGGCCTACGAGCGAGAGATCCACAAGCTCAACAAGAGCCTCGAGACTCCGCGCAGGCTCGACGACGCCAAGAGCATCAAGAAGCGGATCAAGCAGCTGGAAACCGAATTGAGGCAGATCGAATCCGACGCGTTCGCGACGGTCTCCGACCTGAAACGCACGCTCGCCACGATCCGCTCGGGAGAGCTGGAAGCCGATATCGCAAAAAAGGAACTGGTGGAGGCGAACCTGCGCCTGGTCGTCTCGATCGCCAAGAAATACACCAACCGCGGCCTGCAGTTCCTGGACCTGATCCAGGAAGGGAACATCGGGCTGATGAAGGCGGTCGACAAGTTCGAATACCGCAGAGGGTATAAGTTTTCAACCTACGCCACGTGGTGGATCCGGCAGGCCATCACGCGCGCCATCGCCGACCAGGCCCGGACCATACGCATCCCCGTCCACATGATCGAGACCATCAACAAACTGATCCGCACGTCGCGCAGCCTGGTCCAGGAATACGGGCGGGAGCCCACCAGCGACGAAATCGCCAAAAAGATGGATTTTCCCGTAAGCAAAGTCCGAAAGATCCTGAAAATCGCCCAGGAGCCGATCAGCCTCGAAACGCCCATCGGGGAGGAAGAGGACAGCCACCTGGGGGACTTTATCGAGGACCGCGGCGTGGTTTCGCCCGCCGAGGCGGTCATCAATATCAACCTGAAAGAACAGACCGAATCCGTACTCAAGACCCTGACTCCCCGCGAGGAGCAGGTGATCAAAATGCGTTTCGGGCTGGGCGACGGCAGCGAGCACACCCTCGAGGAGGTCGGCCAGCGTTTTTCCGTGACAAGGGAAAGAATCCGGCAAATCGAGGCAAAAGCCCTGCGCAAGCTGCGGCATCCCTCGCGCAGCCGCATGCTGATGGCTTTCCTGGAAGGCACGGCCATCCACGAATAGCGCGAACGAGATGCCTTCGAGTCTTTGGGGCTTGAACCTAATCTAATGGGAGATCCACCGGCTCTGCCGGTGAGCCAGAGGGATAGCTGTAGCTTCATACTTCTTTGCGCGATACGGGAGGCTCCTGTGGCAAAGAAAAAGATCGACAAAAAGTTCTACGAGGAAGAGCTGGCACGGCTTCAGATCGAACTGGTCAAACTGCAGGAATGGGTCCGGCACGAGGGGCTGAAGATCGTGGTGATCTTTGAGGGCCGGGACGCGGCGGGGAAGGGCGGCGTGATCAAACGGATCATGGAGAGCCTGAATCCCAGGATTTGCCGGGTCGAAGCTCTCAGCATGCCCACTGAGAAGGAAAAAACACAGTGGTACTTCCAGCGCTATGTCGCGCGCCTGCCGGCGGCCGGCGAGATGGTCCTGTTCGACCGCAGCTGGTATAACCGGGCCGGCGTCGAGAGGGTTATGGGCTTCTGCACGGAAGAGGAGTACGTCGAGTTCATGCGGTCGTGCCCGGAATTCGAGCGCATGCTCGTCCGGTCCGGGATCATCCTGATCAAATACTGGTTCTCCATCAGCGACGAAGAGCAGGAAGCCAGGTTTCAGGCCAGGATGCAGGACCCGACCAAACGCTGGAAACTCAGCCCAATGGATATCGCATCCCGGACCAAATGGGTGGAATATTCGAGGGCCAAAGATGAGATGTTTACCCATACGGACATCAAACAGGCGCCCTGGTATGTGGTGAACGCCGACGACAAGAGGCGCGCGCGCCTGAATTGCATCCACCACCTCCTCAGCACGGTGAAATATAAAGAGCTGGCTCAGGTGAAGATCAAGCTGCCGCCCAGGCAGCAGGACAACAGCTACGTCCGGCCGCCATTATCCGATCAGAACTTTGTGCCTGAGGCGTATTAGGTATCCTCTCGTTCCGTATTGAAATTCTGGCGGGATATACATATCCTTCATAGTCAATTTCCACGATCGGGTGCGCCCTTGGCATATCGCATAGAAATCGGGCTGAAACGGGGAATCAGGGATGCGCGCGGCCGTGCGACGGTCGCCAAAGCCCGGCGTTTTTTCGGCCTGCCGGTTGAATCCTGCCAGACGCGGGATGTCTATAAAGTTGATGTCAGCCTTTCTCCCAAGGAACTGCGCGAAATTCAGCGGACCTTTGCCGATCCGGTCACTTCGCGGTCGGCAAAGGACAGGCTGCGGGCCCCTGTCTTCGACTGGATGGTCGAGGTCGGTTTCAAACCCGGGGTGACGGACAACGTGGGGACCACGGCGCGGACCGTCCTGCAGGATCTGCTGGATCGCCGCCTCACCTTGACGGAGTCCGTTTATACCTCTATACAATATTTTTTCCGCGGCGCCCGCCTCTCACGCGCCGACGTTGAACGCCTCGCCCTGGACCTGCTGGCGAATCCGCTGATTCATACTATCCGGATTTTTTCCGCCGGGGAGTGGGCTTCGGCGCCCGTCGACGACGCGGTGCCCGCAATCCGCGAGAAAGCCGATATACGCATCGGAACCTATGATCTCAGCGGAAGCGACGCGGAGCTTATGCGTATCAGCAGCGAAGGGATCCTGTCTTTGAGTTTGGAGGAAATGCACGCCATTCGGGATTATTTCGCCCGGGACTCGGTAAAAAGAGCCCGCGTATCGCTGGGATTGCCGGAACAGCCTACCGACGTAGAGGTAGAATGCATCGCCCAGACCTGGTCGGAACACTGCAAGCACAAGATCTTCGCCGGCCGGGTGCACTACGTGGATGAATCCGGGCACGAGGAGTGGATCGATTCTCTTTTCAAAACCTGCATCCGCGCCGCCACGGAGAAAATAGCCGGGGAAATCGACTGGCTGGTCTCCGTTTTCAGCGACAACGCGGGCATCATACGGTTCAATGAACGGTACGATATTTCCTACAAAGTGGAAACGCATAATTCCCCCTCGGCGCTGGACCCATACGGAGGCGCGATCACGGGCATCGTCGGGGTCAATCGCGACCCGATGGGTGCCGGGATGGGTTGCGAGATGCTTTGCAACGTATGGGGGTATTGCCTGGGATCTCCATCCTACCAGGGCGACCTGCCCGAGGGTTTGATGCATCCCCGGCGCATCCGGGACGGGGTCCATCAGGGCGTCATCGACGGCGGAAACAACAGCGGCATCCCTTGGGCGCGCGGATTCGAGCGCTTCGACGAGCGTTACATCGGCAAGCCCCTGGTATATTGCGGGACCGTGGGGCGCATCCCGCGGCTTCTGCAGGGCCGCCCATCCAGCCGCAAGGAGATATGTCCCGGGGATATCATCGTGATGTGCGGCGGCCGCATCGGGAAAGACGGGATTCACGGCGCGACTTTTTCTTCCGAGGAGCTGCGCAAGGAGTCTCCAGCCCAGGCAGTTCAGATCGGCGACCCGATTACACAGCGCAACATGTACGAATTCCTGATGGAGGCCCGGGACCTCGGTTTATACCGCACCATCACCGATAACGGCGCCGGCGGACTGAGCTCTTCGGTCGGCGAACTGAGCCGCCTGAGCGGAGGCGCAGATCTCGACCTGGCCAAAGCTCCGCTCAAATACGAAGGCCTGCAGCCATGGGAAATTTTTCTATCCGAAGCACAGGAGCGGATGACGCTGGCCGTGCCGCCCGAAAAACTCGACGAACTTCTTGCTCTATCCGCGCGTCGCGAAGTGGAAGCGACGGCGCTCGGATCCTTTACCGATAGCGGCTCGCTGATCGTGCGCTATGGAGACGGCGTCGTGGGCTGCCTGGACCTCGGCTTTTTGCATGACGGCGTCCCGCGCATGGTCCTGGAAGCCCGATGGCAGCCGCCGCAGGTCCGTTCTCCCCAAAAACTGCGCCGGGGATCCCGCAACCGGAAGCTGCTCGGGCTGCTCGGATCCCTGAATGTCTGCTCGAGAGAATTCAAGTCCCGGCAATACGACGGCGAGGTCAAGGGATTGAGCGTGGTCAAACCGTTCGTCGGCGTTTACAGCGATGTGCCGAGCGACGCCACCGTCATGAGGGTCGAACATGGCCGCCGCGAAGGCATCATCCTCGCGGAAGGGATCAATCCGTTTTATTCCGACCTGGATACCTACTCCATGATGGCGAGCGTCATCGACGAAGCGGTTCGGCGGGTGATCAGCGTGGGTGGGCGGCTTGGGTCTATAGCCGGATTGGACAATTTCTGCTGGCCCGATCCCGTGCTTTCGGAGAAAACGCCGGACGGCCCATACAAAATGGCCCAGCTGGTGCGCGCCCACAAGGCCCTTTACGACATTACGACCGCCTATAAGGTCCCTGCCATATCCGGCAAAGACAGCATGAAGAACGATTCGGTGCGGGGCGGGCGCAAAATTTCCATCCCTCCGACAGTGCTTTTTTCAACGATCGGAAAGATGGACGACATCGGGATTGCCGTGACCATGTACTTTAAAAACCCCGGCGATTCCATCTTTGTAATCGGCGATACAAGGCATGAATTGGGCGGCTCGGAATATTTCCGCCTTCTTGCACAGGAGCAGGGGACGCCGGAACATTGCGGCGGTACGCCACCGGGACTGGACACGGCAAAGGCGCTTGCGATATATCGCGCCATGGGCGAGGCGACCGCCAGGGGGCTTCTGCGCTCCTCCCACACGCCCACGCTGGGAGGACTGGCGGTGGCTTTTGCGCTTCCCGCGGCAGGGGGCGATCTCGGGGCTGAGATCGACCTGAATCTGCTGGCGTGCCAGGGCCCGCTGGACGACGACGCCAGGCTTTTCTCGGAATCGAACAGCCGGTTTGTGGTCACCTGCGCGCCTGAGTCTGAACCCGAACTGATGGCGGTCTTCCGCGGCTTGCCCTGCGCGCGGATCGGCACGGTACTGGCGGAACGGCGGCTGCGGATTGCGGGCAAAAGCGGCCGCAAGCTTGTGGATATCGACATCGATGCGCTCCGCAGAGCGTTCAAGGAAACCTTGTATGGCGTCTAGCCCCGCAGTCCTTATCATCACCGGCTATGGGCTCAATTGCGAGGCCGAATCGAAGTACGCCTGGGAGCTGGCGGGCGCAAAACCGGAACTGGTCCATTTCAGCGACCTGGTCGCGCAGCCGTCGCGGCTGAACGATTTTGCGGCGCTGATGTTCATCGGCGGCTTCTCTTACGGCGATCACATGACCTCGGGCCACGCGTTCGCCCTGCGTATCCGGCACCGGATCAGCGGCGCCCTCGAACACTTCATCAGAGACGGCCGGCTTGTCCTGGGAGCCTGCAACGGCTTTCAGATCATGGTGAAGCTCGGGCTGCTGCCGGGGCTGGACAACGATTATGCCACCCAGAAGCTCTCCCTCATGCAGAACGACTGCGGCACCTTCCAGAATCTCTGGGTGCGCCTGCGTTTCGAACCCGGTTCGCCGTGCGTTTTTACGCGGGGACTGGAGCCTTTTTCGCTGCCGATCCGCCACGGGGAAGGCAAAGTCTTTACACCGGACAAAAGGCTGTTGGATAAGCTGGAGGCATTAGGTTGCGTGGCTTGCCGCTATACGGATCCGTCCAACGGAGAACCGACACAGGTATTTCCCTGCAATCCCAACGGCTCCCTGAACGCTATTGCAGGCCTGTGCGATCCCACGGGCCGTATCTTCGGTATGATGCCCCATCCGGAGGCTTACCTTTACCCGGAAAATCATCCCCTGTGGGACCTGCAAAAGCAGCGCGGCGTCTTGCCGGAACACGGCCTTGGCCTGGCCATTTTCCGCAATGCCGTCGAGCATTTGAAGCGCATCTAGGGCGACGCTGACTTACGCTGATACTCGCGGACGAACGAAAAAATATAAATATTTCAGATCCTAGTGTGTCAGGTTTTATCAGCGCAAGTCAGCGTTCGTGAATTCGTAAAAATTTTGTTAATTCAGGTTTTCTTATCTTCCCGAATCATGGATTTCATGTAATCTCACTGTGATTGGGCTACAATGCAACCACCTGCAGGGAGGATGGATCATGAATAGATACTTGCCGATCAGCGGCTTTCAAATTCGCGGGGCACTGCGGGTCGGGGCGGTATCCCTCCTATCGGTCCTGTTCGCCTCTCCTCTGGCCGCGCAATTCATCGCGCGTCCCGTGAACCTCGCGTATCTTGCGCAGCGTGCCGATGTCATCGTGCAGGGCCGGGTCAGGAGCGTCAGCGAGGAACCCCTCCCGGGCTATCCCAACATACCGACAATTAAGGTCACGCTCGATATCGATCAAATGGTGCGGGGGCCTGCGGGCAAGACCTACACTTTTCGCGAGATGTTTTTGGGCCTCAGGTCGAGAGAAGGGAAGCGAAGTTACGCGGTCGGCCAACAGCTCTTCCTTTTTCTTCCATCCCCGTCAAAGCACGGCCTGAGCAGTCCCATCGGCATAGAACAGGGCCGCTTTAATGTTTCCACGGAATACAAGGGCGGTGCAAAGGTGATGAACGGTCGCGGGAACGCCGGATTGTTTACCAATGTCGCAAAGTCGGCGAGCCAGGCGGGAGCGCCTCTTACGGCGAGTCAATTGCGTACGGCCGCGGTTGAGCGCGGTCCGGTTTTGCTGGACGAGTTTGTTTCCCTGGTCAAAAGCCTGACAACCTTGCCGAGAATCCAATGAAAAAGAGAATGGAAAAGGCTTTCCTTGCAGTTCTTGCGGCTGGCATGATGGCCGGTGTAATTTCGGTTCACGCCGGCGGGCCGCTCTATGTAACGGGACTGGAGGCCACACAGCCCGGGCAGCCTTATCGCTGGGGGATGAATCCCGTTGTCTACAGGACAGACCGGGGAGGTTTGGGGAACCAGGCTAACGCTCAAGCCAATATGCTGGTTGCGGATGCTTTTCAGGTCTGGCAGGACGTCGATACCGCCGACATCACGTTTCAGAACGCCGGCCTGCTGGACTATGACGTGACCGTCAACAATATCGTGGCCTTCGCGAACGCCCTCGGGCAGTGCTCCGACAGTACCCAGCCGGCCAACGCCATTGTTTATGATTTTGACGGCAGCATCATCCAGGAATTGGGCATGGACAACAATTCCACTCTGGGCTTTGCCGGGATTATCTGTTCGGACGACACAAATGGCATTTACACGCGCGGATGGTCTGTCCTGAACGGGCGTTTCATCGATGGGTCGCCCGACACATCGGGCCATCAAACCGTGACGCTGGATGAATTCAGAATGGTTTTCACTCACGAATTCGGCCATCTCATCGGTCTCGATCACTCGCAGATCAATCTGAATTGCCTGACCGGGACAAACTGCCCCGCCGATGATGCGGCGGGAATGCCGTTGATGTTTCCGATCATGCTGGAAGAGACGACGGCCACCTTAAAGGCCGATGACAAGGCGGCGGTTTCCATGCTCTATCCAGCCTCCAATTTCGGGATAACCACCGGCCGGATCCAGGGCCGTGTTGTATTCTCCGATGGCAAGACGCCGGCGCAGGGTTACAACGTGATTGCGCGGCTTGTGGGGGATCCGCGGCGCACTGCGGTTTCGTGCGTCTCGGGATTTCTCTATACGGCCGGCGCGGGAAATCCGCTCGTGCCCGATGGAACGGATACCGAGCTTTTCTACGGTTCCCGGGACCAGTCTCTGGTCGGCTATTACGATATTCCCGGCCTGCCCCCGGGCGACTACACGATTGAGGTCGAAGCGATCAACAATGCGGGAAATTATCCCTTCGTAGACTCTTCGGGAGTGGGACCGATCGGCAACGATCTCAGCTTCCAGTTCAAGCTTCCCGGATTCTGTGACCCCCAATACCTGAACTATCCTTCGTCGCCCAACGACAGCTGTTCGGCAAAATCCGTCATATCGGTGGGCGCGGGTGCTGTCGTTGATACCCAAACCGATGTCATTTTTCTCGGTACGCCGCCGCGCTACGACGCCTGGGAAGATGGGCCCTAAAAGCGGTTTCAAGTTTCAGGTCGCACGTCGCAAGCAAGGAAGCCAAATCCATCGATCTGTGACCTGTTATGAGTTCGTCAGCTGCGATATCGGGCGAATATGGAGGTGGATGCTTGGTTTTTCGGCTATGCTGCCTGAGCCAGAGAGAACGAAACGGGATGGATCGAATCCTGTTGAGCGCGGGCCTGGCCTGCGCATTTTCGATTCTGTTGTCCGGCTGCGGAGGGGGCGGCTCCGATTCTTCTTCGGTCCCGCAGAATCCTGTCCCGAGCATCTCGGCGATTTCTCCATCGAGCGTTCCGGCCGGAAGCCGCGATATTACCCTGACGGTTGAAGGCTGGAACTTCATCTCCTCTTCCATCGTGCAATGGGGCGGGACCGGCAAGACCACGACCTACATTAGCAGCACAAGGCTTACGGCTGCCATACCGGCCGCCGACCTCTCGGGTGCGGGAAGCGCGGTTGTGCGTGTATCCAATCCATCGCCCGGAGGGGGGACATCCAATGCCGTAACCCTCACGCTTGAAGCCGTCGCGCCGCTCTCCGTTTTAACGAAACGCCTTCCGGATGCGGCACCCGGAAAAACATACGAATATGCCCTTCAGGCCGAGGGCGGCATTCGGCCCTATTCCTGGTCGGTTGTTTCGGGTTCTCTGCCGGAGGGCCTGACCCTGAGCAGCGCCGGTGTGATCACGGGCACGGCGCCATCAGTTTCCAGCGATACGACGGTTAATTTCGTGATTCAGGCCGGCGACTATGCGTACCAGCCGGATACCCTGGAGCAGGCATACGGCATCCGTGTGCGCGCCGGAAAACTCGGGCGCAACGACACGTGTGAGACGGCCACTCCGCTTTCGAACGGCGTTATCCGCGCGTCCCTCAGCCCCTATGGCGACATTGACGTGTATTCCTTCCAGGGGACCGCCGGAGCCACTGTGACGATCGAAATTTACTCGGAACGCCTCACCCTATACAGTAACTCGACCACGCAGGACATCTTCGTCGACTCGTTCCTGGAACTGCTCGACTCGGGCTGCAGCCGGCTTACATATAATGACGATATCTCCCTGGGCATCATCCAGGATTCGCTGATTTCAGGCTACAGTCTGCCGTATACGGGAACGTATTATATCCGTGTCAGCGACCTGCGCGGCGACGGCCGCCCCGATTTCATCTACGACCTTCACCTCTCCGGCGTTGATTAGAAATACTCGGCTCTTGGATTTTTCGGTGGGTCGCATCTTCGCCCGGCGATCCAAAGAAATCCTGCATCCTGCAAATCCATTACGCTGAGTTACGCAGACAAAACGCTGACGGACGCCGACAACTGACACTGCGGGTTTTGCTGCGGAGTTTCAGATGGCGTTCTCGGTTCTCCGGATGATGTCGTCCTGGCAATCCCTGTTGAGCTCGACGAAGTAGGCCGAATAGCCGGCGATGCGGACGACGAGGTTACGGAAGGAATCGGGGTCCTTCTGCGCGGCCCTCATGGTTTCCGAGCTTACCACGTTGTACTGAACCTCCATCCCGCCGTCATTCAGATAGGTCCGGGTCATGTCGCGCAGTTTGGCGATGCCGTCCTCCCGGCTCAGCGCGGACGGGTGGATGCGGATATTCAGAGCCAGGCCATCCATGAACTTGCTGTGGTCGTAGCACCGGGCCGAGGTGCACACAGCCGTCGGACCGTTGCGGTCGCGGCCCTGCGCGGGCGAAGTGGCGTCCGCCAGAGGTTCTCCCGTCTTCCGGCCGTCCGGGGTTGCCCAGGTATGATAGCCCTGGAACACGTGATCGGATGCGCTGTAGAGCCCGGCCTTGAAGTGCCGGGTCCTGGTGCTGTAGCACTCGCAGCAGATCTGGTAGTAGGTATCGCAGGCCCACTTCATCTGCTCGTCCGCATACGGATCATTGTTCCCGTAGTGAGGAACCTCGTTCAGGATCCTCTGCCGCAGCAGCTCATGCCCTTCCCAGTTGGCCATGACGGCGTCGTAAAGCTCTCGGGCCGTGCAGAGCTTTTTGTCAAAGACCATGTATTGGATGGTGGTGAGCGAGTCGGCGATGGTCGCGAGACCGGTGGCGGTGCCCCCGTAGGAATTGTACTTGCAGCCGCCCCAGGTGCAGTCTTTGCCCGATTCCATGCAGCCTTCCATGGAGACGGAGAGCCCGACGAGCGGGGCATGGTACATGGTCAGGTACTCGGTGTAATTGTTGATGCTCACCTGCGCCCTGGTTACATAGCCGGCGATGGCTTTATATGCAGCTTTGACTTCGTCAAGGGATTTCATGTCATAGAGATATCCGGTCCTGATGCTGCACGGCTCGCCGTTGAACGGGTTAATTCCGTTGTTGAGGGCCATGCCGAGGACAACGCCGTAGTGGACGCTGGCGTGCGGCGGCGATGTGCCGTTGCACGCAGGGTAGTCGTTGCCGGAACCGGTGATTTCCTGGCAGCCGATCACCGCGTAGTCGCGGGCGTCCCTGAGTTCGAAACCGAGCTCCCTCATCAGGCCGGGTATGATCACGTCGTCATTCTGGAACAAAGGCAGTCCGCCGACGAGCCTGGTCGTTTCGAGCGCGCAGTCCCAGAGCTCGTCCGGGGTGTTCTTGTTGATGCGCAGGGAAATGGTCGGATCGTGAAGCCCGAGCCTGCCGATGGTTTCGAGCACCATATAGGTGACGGGATTGGTGGCGTCCTCGCCCGTGCCGGGATCGACTCCGCCGATAGTCGTGTGCTGATAAGTATTGCCGATGCCGGTGATGATGGCGACAGATGGATGCGCGGCGCCGTAGAAACAGTTGGCTTTCAGGAAGAAGGCGTCGACGATTTCCTGGGCTTCATCCAGCGTTATGCGGCCTGCATCCAAATCCGCTTTGAGGAAGGGCCAGGTGTACTGGTCGAAGCGGCCGAAGGAGTTGGCCGGATAGCCGGTTTCCATGGCAAGGAAAAGCTGGTACATCATGGCGGCCTGGCATGCCTCCCAGAAGGTGCGGGCGGGATTTTGCGAGATCCAGACCAGGCCGTCGGCCATTTTCAACAGTTCGGCCTTGCGGGCGGCATCTTTGCATGCTGCGGCTTTAGCGAGGCAGGCCTGGCCGTATCGCTGGATCAGAGCGGCGGCTGCATCGCAGACGATCGTGGCAGCCTTGTAGAACATGCTTCTGTTCACATCCTCGCCCATGAGGTTATTCCTGTGGGCATCCAGCCAGTCCTGGGCCTGTTTGCGGATAGCGGCATAACCCGTGCGGATGATCTTCTGGAAGCCGGGTGTAAGGTGGCCGGCCGTCATCATCATGAGAGGGGCGCCGGGCACGTTGGTGCATGCGTTGAGTCGGCAGAGTTCGTCGTAGCCGTCCGGCTGCCATGCGTCCGCGGTCGTGGTTATGGTCCGTCCCTTCCAGTAGTCGCGGATAGAGAGGAGCGCCTGCACATCCTCGGGGCTGATGGTCAGTTTCAGTTCTTCGCCGTCGGGGTTGTGATACAGGCCGTCGTCCCGGAGGGTCCAGACGCCTCTTTCGACCATCGCCGGTATCCATCCTTCGCCGCTCCATTCCGGATTGAAGCCGGAGCCGAGGAAGTTTTTGCCTTTGTTGCCCACGATGATTTCGAAGTCCTCGACACGAACGGTCATCTGCGAGCAGACGTCGTGGGCAATCCGGGCTCTTTTGATGATCGGCACGACGTGCTCGTTTTTCCTGTTGGACTCGGTAGTGATGAGGGCACGTTCCGCGTCGGTCTGGATCACCCGGTCGCGGATGAGCTGATGCATGAATTTTATACGTTTCGTCGCGGGTCTGAATTTATACATAAATCGTCTTTCCTTTCTCCCCTAATATACAATGCCGCCTTGAATCAAGCAGCATTAATCAGGCCCTGTGGCCCATCCGCCGGATGGGACGAAAATGCAAAGGCCGATCGCCCTTAGCGACAGCCGTGGTTGTTTTTTGACGATCCATGCCTTCCGATGCCGCCTTTGAGACTACAGGCTGCCCTGGGGACTTTCATCATTGTCTTATGCGGGCAAATTTATTAAAGTCTCGCTGGCGTGAGGAAAGGAACTCTGGCTCTTGAAGCAGGCGGAGGCATAATTGCGATCGAGGCAGCGTGATCGGTCAAAAGGACTAGCCCGTGGCCATGATTCCGGATGTCCCCACTCAAGCTCAACCGAATGAAGTCACGAATGGATAACAGGATGTCACCAAGACAAGCGAAATCCGAATACGCAAAATCGGGAGTGGATTACACCAAGATCGAGCCGTTTAAAATGGCGATGGTGAGCGCCGGGAAAAGGACCCTCAAGTTCCCGAACAAGCGCGGGGTTCAGGTCGAAGCGGAAAGCCTGGGCGCCCACGGTGTCGTTTTTCGATATTGCGGGGGCAAGCCTCATTACTGGTGTATGACCCAGGAAGGGCTCGGCAACAAAAACTGGATCGCCGAGTGGATGTATCAGCATGCTGGGACCGGAAAAACGTATTACGAAGGCATCGGAATCGACACGGCCCTCATGGCGGCCAATGACGTGATCTGCCAGGGAGCGCTTCCCGTGATCTTTACGGATGAAGTGGCGGCCGGAGACAGCGAGTGGTTCATGGACGAAAAGCGGAGCCACGACCTGGCAGAGAGTTTCTATCAGGCATGCAAAATGTGCGGCATGGCCCTGCCGGCCGGGGAGTCTCCCGCCCTCCGATATCTGGTCAGAGCCGAACCGCCCGTGCGTAGCGCGCCGTCCCTGTCCGGCTGTGTCACGGGGATTATCGTCCCCCGAAGCCGAATGGTCACGGGAGCGAAGCTCTGCGTGGGAGACCGCATCATTGGGGCTGCTTCGTCGGGAATTCACGCCAATGGGGTTTCGCTGGTTATTAAACAGGCTTTGGCACTGAAAGAACGATTCCTTCATCCGATGCCGAACGGGAAAGTCCTGGGAGAAGAGGCTCTTATCCCCACGCGTTCCTACGTCCGGCTCGTAGAGGCTTTGCTTGAAAATGGCATAGAGATCCACTCGCTGCTGGGCGGGACGGGAGGAGGAATTTCCAAGATCGCTTATGCAAAAAGGCCTTTCACCTATCGCGTCAAGAGATGGGTGGACGAGATTCCGCCTTTGTTCCTGTTTATGCGCGAGTCCGGAGTCAGCCTGAAGGACTGCCTGACGACCTTCAATTGGGGAATCGGTTTCTACATTTTCGTGCCGGAGAAGGAAGTCGACCGGACCATTAAAGCGGGGAAAAGGGCGGGATACGAACTCCTCGATCTCGGTCAGGTCGAAGCCGGAGATCGGCGTGTTATTTTCGAGCCGGAGAACATCACTCTCCCGGCCATCGAGTGAGGCCCGGGGCCTTTCGACCTTTACTGAATAAGCAAGCCGTGCTACCTTAACGCATGCAATGAGGGCCCATAGCTCAGTTGGTTAGAGCAGCTGACTCATAATCAGCGGGTCGCAGGTTCGAGTCCTGCTGGGCCCACTTGAAAACAAAAGACTTAGCGGGCATAAGCAAAAAACCAAATCGCAAAAAGGTAACACAAAGGTAACAACCGCAAAAAGGATGTTGGGTCCTTCCGCCACCTACTGTTGTTACGCTGCCATTTTCTGTTCTCTGACTCTACTTAAAACTGCCTTTACGTAAATAAAAACGATCACAAAAAGAATTCTCTCCGGCACCGCCACGAATACCTCCCTGAAGCTGAGTCGTTTGGAGACCAATCCGGCCTGCATGGCGGGTGTCCGGACCTCGTGCCCGAATTTCAGCGCCCTGTGAGGCCTGACGAAATTGTAATGGCAGCGAAGTAACTCGAGATGATCTTCGAGTCGCTCCTCCCATCTCGCCTGACATATCGTCCGCCGACAAAGATACGCCGAGCCCTGTCGGATCGTCAGATTCAGCCGTTCGATAAAGGATGTATTCAGCTTCGAGGAATCCTCGGAGTCGCGCAATGCCTGTTCGAATCGCCAGGCGGCGCCGATCACGGCTCTTCGCTCAACCTTGATAACACGATCGTTTCTGCGGGTCTTAATGACCTGGCCATACAGACACGCTTGCCCAAAGACACGGCGGACAACTTTCGCATAAAAAGCAAATCCGTCCGTGGCAATTAGAGGAACACATTCCAGATTCGATCGACTGGAGATATCTCGAAAGAGGGTGAGTGTGTTTCGATAGCTTCGCCTTCCAACAACGGTTGAAGGCCAAAGACGAGACCAGACCTCAATCGCAGCAAAGATCCAAATCGGTTGTTCCTTGTCACGGATGATCGTGCGAATCTCATCTGCCTGAAGCTCTGAGATGGCGATCCCATCTATCTTTTGATCGTTGAAGCGGCGACAAGAATATGCCGCTTTTTGTAGCCAGCGATCGACCGTATTCCAGGCGATTCGCTTTACCCGTGCAATTGCAGATTTGTTCAGGCCCTCAACACTGAGAGTGGCAACCTCATCGAAAGTTGTGCGACGGTGTTGGAGTCGATGGTAGGGCGTGCCGGAATTGGAGCAGAAGGTTTTGCCGCAAGTGCCGCAACGATATCGACGACGACGCCCCCACTTAGTTTTGTAGAATCCGTGGCCGATGATGTTTCCGAAAGCGGCTTTTCCCGCCAGTGGACATTCCCTGTTTGGGCAGCTGAGACTCTTCATTGTTTTTGAACCGTGTCAATGATGGAACTGATTGCATGGAATTGAGTCTCAAACTATATCATGTGTGGGAGTTACGGTCGCGCTGCCAACAGTCGACGGCAGAAGCACCTCAATTTTTGCTCTGTCAAGGATAATGTTGCATGTTAGGTGGCATTTGTCTTGACAATGCCAAAGCGGAACAGGTAATAAAGAACTACTTCATGCTTTCAAACGTGCCGTGCGAACGACGGGATCTTTGAGACTAAATCCTGTTCGGCTGTTAGGTGCAAATGATCATAGCTTATAGATGATGTTGTTTTATTGGATTTCAAAACTTGACGGAATGCCTATTTAGTTTCTGCTCCGAAAATAGCGAAGCTGATGAATCAGTTACACCCTTCATTCACCAAATTGAGCGTCGGCGAAGCCGATTTTCATGCGCTTGGGTGCGCCTCGGCGCATGGAGGACTGTCGCGAAACTCAGAATTTAGGCCCGGAGGGCCGGCGGGCACTCGACCCGGCCGTCAGGCCGGGCTTATGGGCGAATAGGAACTGAGCGCCAAAGGCGCGGCACCACTTGTTCGGGTCATTGGTTTTAGTGTCGCCCCTTCGGGGCTTTCTAATTTCCTAATCCTACCCCCGGGCCCACGCCCGGGGCTATTTTCTGCCGGCCCTCCGGGCCTGGATGTCGCATTTCGCGACAGAAACTATTTAGCCCAGCAGGGCAGGAAATTATTCATTGTAGCGCTGGAAGCCACTCAATAGATGTATCGAGTTCCGGCAGGCACGACAAGAAGACGGGCATGCCGAGATAAATCCGGTTTTGGGGGGAAAAAGGCAGGAGTTATCAGGGAGAGTGCATAATGTCGAAAGAGGAAGAAGAAAAAAAGAGTACCCAGGAAAATGACAGAACGGGATTGGGACGGATGTCCCGCCGGGAATTTGCGGTCAACTCTGTAGCCATTCTCGGCACAGGGGCGGGCGCCACTGTGGTTGCCGCTGATCCCCAGGCAGCGAAACGAGCCGGCGCCGCTCCGGCGGGTACCATCGCGCCGGCCGCCTCGGCAGCTGCGCAAACAATAAAACTCACCGTGAACAAGCATAAATATGAGCTTCGGGTCGAGCCGGAGTGGATGCTGCGCGATGTGCTTCGCGATCAGCTGGGCTTTTTGTCCATCAAGGATATGTGCAACGGTTACGGGGCCTGCGGGTCCTGCACGGTGATCATGAACGGGCGGCCGGTGCTTTCCTGCATGACGTTTGCGGCGGATTGTGACGGCATGGCCATCGAGACGGCCGAAGGTGTTACCGTACCCATCCTCCCCTCATCGAGGCTTACGTCATGAACCATTGCATGCAGTGCGGCTACTGCACGCCGGGATTCGTGGTAACCGCCAAGGCTCTGCTGGACCGCATTTCCAAGCCGACGGAAGCGGAGATCAGGGACGCGCTGGGGGGCAACATATGCCGGTGCGGCACCTACACCCAACACATAATAGCGGTTAAGGAATTCACTGGGAACGCCTAGAGGAGGGCTGAGAAAATGTACGGTCTAAAAGAGGGAGAACCCTTATATCCGTGGCTTTGGCCGGTGCCGGAAGGCGGTGTGATCGGGAAACGCCGCATACGCCGTATGGATGGTTACGAAAAAGCGAGCGGAAGTGCAGTGTATACCAGGGATATATACCGTCCGGGGATGCTCTATGCGAAGTTTCTATCCCCCTACGGTCACGCGAAGATCAAACGCCTGGATACCAGCAAGGCCGACGCTTTCCCCGGAGTCCGAGCGGTACTCCGATATGATGATCCCACGATAACCTGGCCGAAGTATCAAGGCCAAGCGCTTGTCTCCGACACGAACCACTGGTATCCGGGGATGATGGGAGCTGTGGTGGTAGGCGAAAGCGAGGCGATCGTCGACCGGGCATTGCGGCTGATAGAACTCGAGATAGAAGAACTGCCGGTCATCCTGGACCCAGAGGAAGCGTTGAAGCCGGGCGCTCCAATAATGCGCCCGGACACAAATCCCAAGTCGAACAATAAGACGAGGGAGCGTCCTATCAAGTTTGGGGATATTGAAAAAGGGTTTGCCGAGGCCGACAAAATAGTCGAATGGGTAGCGGGTGATGATCAGGACGTGTGGGCCGGGGTAGAGGGCCATGTCGGAGTGGCCGAATGCCGGGGAGACTATCTGGATGTTTGGCATCACGGCCAGAACTGGTTGTACGCGATGGACGCTCTGCGACAATACAGCCCTGTGCACAAGATCCATCTGTATCTGCCCTATAATGGAGCCTTTTTTGGAGGTTCGAGTAATATTCGCGCGGCCCCCCATACAGCAGTGGTTGCTGTGATAGCAGCCAGGCGAACGGGGTGGCCGGTAAAGGTCCTGGACGATGACAGTCACTTCGAGGGCTGTGACGAGGACGCCCGGTCGCGCTATTACTTCAAAGTAGGATTCAAACTGGATGGCCGCATCACCGCCATGCAACTGAAATGCTACGAAGCTTGGGTTACACAAACCAGTACCAACAAAATACACGAAGGCACCAAGATTCCCAATATCTACATTACGTGCGATGTGGCGGTTCATACAAAGCCACCCATCCAGTGCTTCAAGCATGGTTGCTCGGCCACCAGAGTTGTAACCCAGGTATGGGAGCACGTAGCCGGCGAACTGGGGATGGATCCAAGCAAGATCGCCGAGATAAACCAGGGCTGCGAAGGCCACGACTGGGCCTATGCCAACGAACACATCAGGAAGCCGCAGGGATTCAACACAACCAGGGACAGCTTCAAAGAGGTGAATGAACTGGGCAAGAAAATTATGGAGTGGGATAAGAAGTGGCACTTGCCCGGGACCAAGATTCTGCCCAATGGGAAGTATCACGGGATGGGCTATGTCTCGACCGTCGGGTGGGCACATACGGTGGGGACTGCCGGCATGGGCATCCGAGTGAACGCCGATGGAACGGTTGATGTCCTGGCTACGCAATGCGATGGAGGGGTGTGTGGACAGACCTCCTACTGCCAGGTGGTGTCCGATGAAATGGGAGTCAGCTATAAAGATCTACGTTTAAGGCCATTCGAAGGCCGCGACGGTCTTGTATCGGAGCCGGGGGGCGGATCCCAGGGGCTGAGCGGAAGTAATCTCGCAGCGGCAAGAGCCGCGCGGAAGATGAAGCAGTTGATCCTTGAAATGGTAACCCAGCCAACCCCGCTGCGCAGAACACTGGGAAATCTGATGCCTTCAAGGCCTGCGTTCTTTCCGAATAAAAAGCCTGAGGAATTGGACATCAAGGACAGCGTAATTTTTGAAAAGGCACACCCGGAAAACAAAAAGACACTGGCGCAAATCGCAGCAGCCCTGACTTATTATTTGTATGTATGGGACTATACTCCCGGTCACACAGGGCGTGGCGGTGTGGAGAAGGAGTACAACATGGTCCGGCAAGCGCACTTCTTAGAAATAGAGGTGGATCCCGACACAGGAGGGATTGAAATAATAAAACAGGTAAGCGTGAACGATGGCGGCAAAGTAGTAAACCCGGACGCATTTAATGGCCAGCAGTACGGCGGGGCGTATATGGGTCTTGGGAGGTCGACCAAAGAGACGGTATATCACGATCCGAAAACAGGAGTGGTACTAAACGACAACCTGATCGGCTATCCGGTGAATGTGATGAATGACGTCGCGTCGATTGAGTGCGCCTATGTGGAAACAGGTCTGGCGTATGCCCCTTACGGAAGCTGCGGCATCGGGGAATCCGGCGGCGCCTGCAACCACACCATCATGCCTACGGCCGTATACAACGCCATAGGCAAGTATGTGGACATTGAACCGGTCACCCCGGACAGGATCCTTAAAGCGCTGGGTAAAGCATAGGAGCTTAGACAAAAATGAAGACCGTAAAGAAATTCACCCGTGTCAATGCCAAGACGGTGGAAGATGCGGTGTCGGCCCTGCGTACAGCCAATGCCTGGGCACTTGCCGGGGGCACCGATCTTGTGGGAACCATGAGGTTTGAGGTACTCCCGGATAAAATGTATCCTCAGATTCTGGTAAACCTCAAGACCATTACGCCGAGCCTGGATTACATCAAGGAAGAAAAGGGCATGCTGCGGATAGGCGCCCTGACCAGGCTTGAGGACATAGCGAAGAGCAGTGTCGTCAAAAGCAAGTGGGCAGCGCTGTCGGAGGCGGCCCACAAAACCGCTTCGCCGCACATCCGGGAAATGGGCACGATCGGCGGCAACGTCTGCCAGCTCAACCGCTGCTGGTATTTCCGGCTCCACGACAACAGGTTTTTCTGTATCAGGAAAGGCGGCAAAGCGTGCTTCGCCATGGCCGGAGAGAATCGATATCACTCGATATTCGGGGGTGTTTCCGTCTGCATGGCTGTGAATCCAAGCGATACGGCGCCGGCGCTGGTCGCCTTAAATGCCAGGATAGTGACATCGAAGAGAACGATCAACGCCGAGGAGTTCTGGGCGGTAAAGATCCCACGTTCCACGGTGCTCGAGAACGACGAAATC
>CAWEJX010000019.1:0-92495 GCA_963809485.1 uncultured Acidobacteriota bacterium | reverse complement strand
TAAGGCGCAGTGACGGCTATGTTGCGAAGCGTGGGCGTCTTGAAGTTGCCGATGTCGTCAAACCGACGGGTTTCCACAAGCCGTCCCAGTTCCGAAGTTCGCTTGTCCGAAAGGACTTTGGATCGACCTCTGTCTTGGTGTACTTGGCCTTGAGAAATTCCCCTGCCAGGTCGGGCACTTCCTTTTGAATTGGGTTGATTCCGACCCCGATATTGTGGAACCGGCTGTCCGTAAAAAGGGCCTGGGTCTGTTCGATAATGTGGCATGAGACGCAGCGCCCCTGGTTTACGAAAATATCCAGGCCGCGTTTTTGGGCCGGCGTGAGAGCGTTTTGATCGCCCTTGAAATAATAGCGGTCAAAAGGGGAGTTCCCGAACACCTGGGTGCGCTCGAATGCGGCAATCGCAGCCGTGACTTCATCCATAGTGATTTCAGAACCGCCTTTTCCAAAAACCTGCTTGAACGCTTTGACGTATTCCGGGTCCGACCGGACGATTGCCAGGATAGGTTCATGGTCCTTAAGTCCCATTTCCACAGGATTGACGAAGGGGTGAAGGGCCTGATCTTCCAGAGTCGGCGACCGGCCATCCCAGAACTGTGTCTCAAAATAGGCAGCGTTAATAACGGTGGGGGCGTTTCGTGTACCGGTAAGTTTATTGATCCCTTCGGATACCGGAAGCGGGCCGTCGGTGAAGGCTTTCTGCGCATCGTGGCAGTTGGCGCAGGCTACATCACCGGTGGAGCTGAATCTCTTATCGTCGAATAGCTTCTTGCCGAGCGCAACCTTCTCGGGAGTCTGAGAGTTATGCGCCGGGATGAGCAGGGGGGGCAACCCAAGGGGTGTCTGGTCCGGCGCATTCTGTGCGCCAAGGTCTGCAACGCCCAGCAGCAGCGCTGCAGCAAAGGACCATCGGATCAGTTTTGCTCTCATTTCATACCTCCATTTACAGTGACACACTGCAGAATCCACTGCCGGATACGAATATTGGACCTTGAATCCCTATGCGGAAACATGAGTCAACCGCATTGGGACCAAAGCCGGCTGTTAGGGTGACGGCATTGTCTGCAAAAGAGATCGCCAGCAGTTAGAGTGTCCGCGCTTGAACAATAGCCGTCGGGCTTGAGTCCCGGATAACTTGCTGCCAAGGAAAACCGCTTTCAGTGATAACACCCGTGATGAGACGTGCTATCTATGTACCGGGCGATTTCTCCCGTAATTGGCCTGCACCGGCTCAATCATCGGGAAATCGTTTTATGCCGACTCCATGGAAAGAAACCTGGAGTTTCGCTACTTCTGACATTGATCGCAAATGCCTTCAAGTACGACCTTGTACGCCGTGACCCTGCATCGGCGAGTGATGGATTCGGGCGGCTTCAGTCCTTCGAACGATTGATCCTCAAAATCAAGGATGCGGTGACACTTCAGACAGTGAAAATGATGGTGGCGTGCAAGGTTCGGATCGAAGCGCTTGGGATAGCCGTATCCCTCCACGATATCCAGAATCCCCATATGAGCAAATGAAAGAAGAGTCCTGTTGACGGTGTCAAAAGAAATGTTGGGAAAGGTTTTGCGTATCTTCCGAAAAACTGCATCTGCGCTGGGATGCTTCCTGGATCCCTGGAGGCAGCTGTAAATTCCCAGCCGTTGCGGAGTCACCCGCAGGTTGTGCTCCATACACTTCTGGCGAAGTACGGTTTCCGACTGGGGATCTTTTTCGCGCTGCATTTTTCAAAAATCCTTTATTCTGTTTTACAGCTGAGCTGCGAAGGCGCCCGGGTCCGGATCTGCACAGCCGATCGGGTTTTCCGGCCGAACCTTTAAAAACCTTTAGATGAACAATATTAGCACAGCGCCCGCCCAACATTGCTTGAAGAAGCTTTCAGAACGCCTCAGATCATAATAGTAACTATTCCTATTTGTCAAGCAATACCAAGTCGAGATACGTTTCCGAAAGCGATACCGATGCCTTTGCCCCAGAAGCTCATTGTACCCCTGGAAACTGACTTAGCAAAAATTGGCAACAGGTTTTGTCGTGGCTCAATCGAGGATACGGTATGATTGGGCCCTGTTGAAGATGCCTGATCCCGACGGGCATCCGGTGCGGGAGGACCATAGGATATACCATGCAACGATTCCGGAAACCTTCAGAAATTCAACGCTTTGTTAATGCCTTGCGATACAGGGAAAGCGCAGGCGCGAGATCGCCTCGCATTGTGGAAGAGACAGGGCTCGCCAACTGCTTCGATGGAGCGGTTTACGCGGCGGCGGCCCTCGAACAGCTCGGATATCCGCCGCTCCTGGTGGACCTGACGGCAAAGAACGACGACGACCACATCATTGCGGTTTACCGTTCACCGGGCTGGGGCGCCGTCGCGAAGTCGAATACCACCATGCTTCAGTCGCGCGAGCCTGTGTACCGCAGTTTGAGGGAGCTGGTGATGTCCTATTTTGACGGCTACTTCAACATTTATGGCTACAAGAGCCTGCGCAGTTATTCTGTTCCGGTCAATCTCCGAAAGTTCGATTCAATCTCATGGCGGACAACCGCAAAGCCGCTCGATTCCATCGAAGACGACCTGAACAATGCGCGGCATTATCCCGTAATCAACCTGCGGATGGAGCGAGCCCTGGCTCAGGCTGAGCCCATGGTTATGCAGGCTTGTTTTTGGGGTTCCAACAGGAAAGGATTGTACCGACCAAAGCGTTTTTAGCCTGGTATGGCCCAGGGATCGGACCGATCCTCACCATTGGGGCGACTGAAAGACGGCGAGGCGTGTCGTATTACCCCATATCGAGACTGTATCATGGCTCTTCGGAGGTGCTCTCATGGCATTCCAAAATGATCGGCTGAATCGATACACGGCTAAATTCCTGATTATTTCGCTCCTGGCAGCTGCCGCAGGATTGCTTGGGTTCACTTCGCCTGCAGCCGATTTGCCGGCAACCAGCCCGGGAGCCGTTCGGGCCAACTCTTACTCCCTCCCGGCATCCGGCCGGAGCATGACCCGGGAAGATGCCGAAGCTTTTCTCGACGGAATTGTGCCGCTGCAGATTCAAAGGGAAGCGATCGCGGGTGCCGTCATCGCGGTTGTAAAGGACGGAACTGTCCTTCTTGCCAAAGGCTATGGATACGCGGACGTCGGAAAGAAGAAGCCTGTGAGTCCCGATGCCACGCTTTTCCGGCCGGGCTCGATCTCGAAACTCTTCACGTGGACCGCGGTAATGCAGCTCGTCGAGCAGGGCAGAATCGACCTCGATAAAGATGTCAACTCCTACCTGGACTTCAGGATTCCCGCCTTCGAGGGCAAGCCGATCACACTCCGTAACCTAATGACGCACACGCCCGGGTTCGAGGAAGCGGTTAAGCTCCTGTTTGTGGAGGACGCAGACACTTTGTATCCCCTGGATGTGTACGTCGCCCGGCATCTTCCGGCGCGCATTTTCCCTCCGGGCACGACGCCGGCTTATTCAAATTATGGCGTAGCTCTTGCCGGATACATCGTTCAAAGGATTTCGGGCGAGCCGTTCTGCCAATACGCCGACCGTCACATATTCAAGCCGCTGAAGATGAATCGAACGACCTTTGAGCAGCCGCTGCCGGATACGCTGAAGAGCCTCATGTCGCAGGGATATGGCAGGTCGTCCGGACCGGCCAAGGGTTTCGAGTTTGTCCAGGCATTCCCCGCCGGAAGCGTGTCGACGACGGCCGACGACATGACGCGCTTCATGCTCGCCCATCTCCAGGAAGGGAGCCATGGCGACGTTCAGATTTTGAAACCTGAAACAGTCCGGCTCATGCACGCGCCGGCTTTTGGAGCGACTCCCTTCACGAATGCGATGGCCCTGGGCTTCTACGAGGAGTCCCGCAACGGGCACCGCATTATCGGGCATGGCGGCGACACGGAGTGGTTCCACAGCGACCTTCATCTGGTCCCGGACACAAACCTCGGCTTTTTTGTTTCTTACAACAGTGCCGGCAAAGGTGAAACCTCTCCGCGGTCTGCCTTGTGGGCGCGGTTCCTGGACCGGTATTATCCCTATCAGCCCCCAGCCGGCCCGAAAGCTCCGGATGCATCCGGCGACATCCGCAAAATTGCGGGCCGCTATCTCGCGAGCCGCCGTTCGGAAACCAATATCCTATCGGTTGCCAATCCATTCAGCCAGGCTGTCGTCTCATCCAATTCCGACGGAACCATCAGCGTGGACGCATTCAAAAACTTCGCCGGCGAAGTGAAACGTTTTGAGCAGATCGGGCCGATGCTGTTCCGGGAAGTCAACGGTCAGTCGAGGCTGGCATGGAAGGCTGGCGGGGACGGATCCATGGTGATGGCAAGCGACGCGCCGTACGCGGTTTTTCAGAAGGTGGGCATCTTGCGGAACGGCCTGTTGCATAGGATCCTGTTGGGCAGCAGCCTGGCGATTTTCCTGCTTACCCTGCTGCTTTGGCCCATTGCCGCCATGGCCCGCAGGCATTACGGCAGGCCGCTTGAATGGACCGTCGGGCAAAAGCGGCGGCAGAGGGCAATCAGGGTGGTTTGCCTGATCAATCTGCTTTTTATTGGCATACTCATTGCTATATTCTCGGCTGATATTCCGAAGGTAATACTGACCGAACGATACGATGGCTGGATTCATGCACTCCAGGTTTTGGGGCTGCTGGGAGCTGCGGGCAGCCTCGTCGTGGCCTACTGCGTGCTCCGGTCCTGGCGGGATGCGCGGATCTGGATCTGGACAAAGGTGTGGGGCGGGTTCGTTCTTCTGGGATCCGCCGGATATGTCTTCTTCGTTCTCAGCTGGCATTTGTTGAACTTCAACCTGAACTTCTGATTTTGAGCCGGTGTATCTCCCATCGGATTGGCAGCCGGGCCACGGCCGTCGGCGTGGCCCGAAGCCAATTTTCTATTGATGCAACCGGGCCGGATCATGGTAAAACAGTCCTGCCTTTTGCGATGGTTGGCAATTCCGGGGAACGGATGGACCTTGCGCGCTGTTGCAGCGCTACCCAGCTGTTTGCAATCCGACTGCCGCTGGTCTCAGATCAGTGCCGGCCTTGAACGCCGACGCACGCTGAACGGATCGCTGATTTTCACGCCGAAAAAAGTGTATATTTTTTTCAGCGTACGTCAGCGTTTTAAAATACGGTGCTGTCAAACTCTTTGAGTCGCCCGGCAGAACCGGGGGTTTACCAATGGAATCATGGCCCGACCCCAAAATATTATGAAAGCAGAACACGACATCGAGCAGACAGTGCCCCGGGCATCAGGCAGTGGAGAACCAGGCCCCGTAAGTCCGGCTAAGCCGCGCTCCTTTTTCCTTTCTTCCCTGCCGTTTTTCATCCTGGCCCATGCAACCCACCATCTGCTGACGGCTCTGCCGCAACCCATGCAGCCGTTCATGCAGGACGAATTCCGGCTCAGCAAAGCCCAGCTGGGCGGCGTCACCGCGGCATTTTCGCTTTCCAGCGGCGCATCGCAACTGCCCGCCGGCTGGCTGGCCGATCGCATCGGTCCAACCTGGCTTATCACCATGGGCGTTCTCGGTGTGGGCATCGGCGGAGTGCTTGTGGGATTGTCCCACTCTTATATAATGCTGCTGGTAACCCTCGTGCTGACGGGACTCATGGCCGGCGGCTATCATCCCGCCTCAACGCCCCTCATCTCGCTTTCTGTCCCCGCCAACCAGCGCGGGCGCGCCCTCGGGCTGCATCTCATTGGCGGAAATTCGAGCTTTTTCCTGGCGCCGCTCATTGCCGGCGGCATTGCTGCGGCCTGGGGATGGCGGGGCAGCTTTATCGCTCTGGCAATCCCCACCATCATCCTTGGGATTTTCTTTTTCATCTATCTGAAAAAACGGTACGGCGAAGCCCACATCGAGGCGATGAAGCGGAAACAGATGGAGGAACGGCCGCCGCAGCCAGGGTATAAGCGCCGGCTGATCGCCTTCCTGACAATGATGGTCGTTGGCGGAGGCGCGGGCGCCTCGGTCAATGCCTTTCTGCCGGTTTATATCAAAGAAGTCCTGGGAGCTTCCAACGAGGTTTCCGCGATGTCTCTGTCGATCATTTTTTCTTCGGGATTGTGGGCCGGGCCGGTCGGCGGATGGATCTCGGACCGCATCGGGAGCACCAAGGTCATCATCGTCACAGGCATCCTCAGCGGCCTGATCATATTCGCCCTCAAGGAAGTCTCGCTTGGCTGGGGGCTCTGGATTGTTCTTTGGGTGTTGGGTGTCATCCAGGCGGTTCGCTTCCCCGTAACCGAAGTGTTTATCATGAGCCAATCACCTGCCAGGAACCGCTCGACCATATACGGAGTCTACTATTCGACCATGCAGTATACCGGCGCAATCTTCGCGCCCATCATGGGCGGCTTCATCGACCGCTTCGGCTATGCGACTATGTTCAGTTTCTCGGCCTGGGCGGTTACGGCGGTGGCGGTGGTTACGGCAATATTCATATGGGACGCGAAGGACTGACGCGGCTTTGACAGGGGGGACAAAGATGGCGCTAAAATTCAGAGTTTTTCTGCACAGCTACCTGGGATTCAACAGCAACTCAACGCTGATATACGGGGAACGGGATGCGATCCTGGTCGACGCTTCCCAGCTTCTCAGCGACACACACCGGATGATTGCCGATATCATTCCCATGCGCAAAAACCTCACCCATATCTATGTGTCCCACTTTCACCCCGACCACCATTTCGGCCTGCTTGTCCTTCAGCACGCTTTCCCGAATGCCAAAATTGTGGCGCTGCCCAGTGTGGTTCAGGACATCGTTTTCACATCGAGCGACAAGGTCGAGCTGTGGGCGATCGACCGGTTCGGGCCCGACGACATCCCCCGCAAAACCACAATTCCCATGCCGATCGGCGAACCACGCCTGATGCTCGAAGGTGAAGAAATACTGCTATCCGACGATTGGGAAGGCGACAGCGCCAACAACTCGGCCGTCTGGATCCCTTCCATCAAGGTAGCCTGCGCCACGGACATTGCATTTCACGACTGCCACCTGTGGCCCATCGAGAGCAACGTCGCCCGGCGGGTGAAGTGGCGGGCGTCGATTGAGAAGCTCAGAGAGTTTGGCGCGCGCATTGTTATCCCCGGCCACTGCGACGATGAAAAAATACGGATCATGGAAGAAGTCCAGGCCGACGGCGCGCGATCCTACACCGAATGCATTGACTGGTCGCTGCGGTATCTTGACAACTACGAAGAGGTGTACAACAGGGCCAAAACAGGAGCGGAGATGGTATCGGCCATGACCCGGATCTATCCGGATGTCAAGGCCGAGGACTTCGCCATCCACTGGCAGGCCAGGCTACTGTTTCCGCGCAGCAGCCCCGACTGGCTCACACCGCTGCCGGGCAAGCCGGGCAAAATATTTCTCAGCCCAGGCGGCACATACGATGGCGATCCGCCTCGGGAAATGTAGGGGGACAGGCTGCGTAATTCCCTGATTCAAAGACAGACGCATCCCTATCGCTGGTGAATTGGGGAATTGCGCAGCCGGCCCCAATTTCTTCAGTCGAGCTGATTCAGGCCCTCGGGATCGATCACGAAAAGCGACTTCCGACCGTTGCTCTGGCGCACGTCGACTGCGCGCTGGCGCCGCAATTCGCTCACTTCGCGGCTGAGCGTCTCGCGGGCGCAGCCAACCATCCGTGCAAGCTGGGTCTGGCTGACATCGATACGGACGCCATCATGAGTTTCCACGCCGATGCGGCCGGAGAGCCAGATAAGCCCCGACCGGACTTTATCCTTTACGTGCGTGCACCCAAGGACTTCCATTTGGGTCCAGGCATCATCGCAGCGCCGGGCAATGGCTCCCAACAGCGTGCGGCACACGCCGGGATCTTCCAGCATGATTTTGAATTTTCTTTCCGGAAGCTGTAGAAGCATCGATCCTTTCGTTGCACTGGCACTGAAGGTGACCGGAACGCCGCCGAGCAGCGCGCTTTCCCCGAAAAATTCCCCCGGACCCAGGATCGACAGCAGGGTTTCCCTGCCGTCCTGAGAGAGGCGCGTCAGCATGATCTCGCCGTGCTTTATCAGGTAGAGGCATGAAAGCTTGTCGCCCTGGTTGCAGATCACTGCATTTCTTTTGACCTTCAGTTGGGCGCATGAATCGCCAAGCTCTTGCTCGATGCACTCAAACAAAGTAGCTGTTGGGTTTTCTGCACTCCATTCAGCAGACTGTTGGGTTGTGAAAAACGAAAACGAGGTCGCCATGGCCATTCCATTTATCATCCTTAAAAGCAGGTTTGGGCCTATGCGCGGGCAAAGTCCGGCTCGTCGTTTTGTGAAACAGGTTTGCCATCCATGCGCGAGCACAATAACACATTACGGCCTTTACAATGCACGGACCGTGCCAGTTTTAAACAACCGTTGAAATGCGGCGGGAACCCGCATGAATAGAGGAAATCTTCACTTAGCGGCAAAAAAACGCGGTCAAAGGGGGGCAGGTAGAGTTTCCCCCTATCAGGGAACTTTTACCTTGCGGCAGACAGCAAAAAAAGCAGCCACTCATTTCACCGGTGTTTCGCGAAATGAGTGGCTGCTTTTGGATCGGGCTATCTATTACTTCTTGGCCAGGAAAGCCGCGGTTTCGGCTGCGAGCTGCTTTTTCAGCCATTCCGGATAGGGGGATTCCTTCGGGCTTTCCCAGGTCTTGAGTTCGTGCATCCATGGCGCTCTGTCCACAAACTCGTCATGGGCAAACGGCACCGGCGGATGGCATACCCAGAGCGGATCGAGCTCGTTTTTGATCTTCAGCATCCACTCGTGGTAGTTGGGCCCGTACTTCGGCCCGGTGAGGTACATCGGCTGGTGGGGGCCGATGAGCGCGGTATAGAACCGGTGGTCGATGTTCATCTTTGATGTTTCGAGATAGAAGTGATCGACGCCGGTCGTATCCTCGTCCTGGTCCCAGTAAATGAGAAATTCGGAGTATCCATGGTAGCCCAGCTCGAAGCTCTGGAACCATCCCGGATCTCCGTGGTCGGGCATGAGCGGAGGCGTGTACTTCTTCTTCAGCTCCGCATAAACCGGCCCGTGCTCGGTAGCCTGTGCAAGCGTCTCGATCACGTAGTCGACCGAAACGTAGGAGCCGCACATCAGCCACATGCCGGCCGAATCCGCGTTCTTGATCCAGGATTCGTCGCTCGGCTTGGTCCGTCTGGGCTGGCCGCCCAGTTCCATCATGATATCGTTCAGCACGTTCTCGTCGTACTCCATCTGCTCTTCCGAGGTGAAGCCGATGAGGAGCACGCGGACAATGTGGAAATTGGAAATGGTTTCGGGCGTCTCCTTGAGCCATTCATTCCAAAAATCTTCCTTGCACTCGGCTTTCGCGATGACACGCCAGAAAAGGGGAACCTTGGTCACGGCGCCGGCGATTTCAGCCTTGCCGATCTCATACATCGCCTTAACCTGTGTCGCCTTGCTGGGCATGATGTAATTCACCCACTTGACGCGCTTTTCGGGAAGCGCCAGGGCGGTGTTGGGAGAAATCCCCGTGGGCTGGAGCTTTTCCGGCTGGAAGGGCAGCACTTTTACCGCCATCCTGGTAACGATACCCAGACAGCCTCTCAGCCCTGTGTACCCGCGAAGCAATCCGCGCAGGTCGGGCCCTATTCCGTCCCCCCAGAAGGGATCGTCACCGACCGCCAGCGAACCCGTTCTCAGAATTTCACCGTCGGGAAGCACGACCTCCGTACCCAGGATACGCCGATGGGGCAAACCAATCCTGTGGGTTAGCGGCGACCAGCCGTCGCCGATCAGGTTGGCGATCACGGAGGCCTGTGCGCCGCCGCCCCCGATCACAACGTAGCCTCCCCGCTTCAGGCATTCTTCCTGAAACTGAGAGTAGATCACACCGGATCCCAGGTTGGCGTACCAGTGCTTTTCGTCAAATTCGAAGTCGTTCAGCCGCTTCAGGTCGACGAGCAGGGCATTTTCCACATGGGGGTGGGAGCGCGGCCCGTAGAATCCGGTGCTGTAAGGAACGTAAGGGATCACGTAGCGGTTGCAGATCTTGACGATCTTCTGAACCTCTTCCGTCGATCTCGGCAGTATGACCGCACCCGGAATCTTGGTCATGACCCTTTCATAACCCGTGCCGGCTTCATACCCGCACGGACCGGACCTGTATCCCTCGCAGATGGCGGGGTCGTCCGAAAGGTATTTGGCGCCTACGACAGCCTCTAATGCTTTGTATGCTTCTTTTACTATGGCCATGATTCCTCCTTATGCCTCCAATGAAGCAAGAATGAGTTCCGAGAAGTCCATTACCTTCACGCTGCTTCCGTCTTCCTTGACGGCTTGCGCAAAGTTGTTTTTGCACCAGGGGCATGCAGAAACGAGGACTTCTGCGCCCACTTCCTTCACCTCCTCCAGCCGGTGACCGGCTGCGAAAGAGGCGAGGTCCGGGAAGGCTTCTTTGGTTCCGCGTCCGGCGCCGCAACAGAAAGCATTTTCCCTGGTCCGGATCATCTCCACGAGCTGGACTCCGGGGATGGCGTTGATGACGTTCCGCGGCTGGGCATAGAGGCCATGGGTGCCGCGGCGCCTCTTCAGGGGCGGGCTTACGGTTCCCATCCATCCGCGTTCCCCGCTCCAGGGAGTCCACGGATCCGCAAGCCTGCTGATGCTGCAGGAATCGTGGTAGGTTAAGCGCGTTTCAAATGGCTTGGTCAGCTTCAGGTCACCCCTTTTCAGCGCCTCATCCGCGAACTCGACCAGATGGACCACTTTGAACCCGAGATCATCGGTGGCGATGTTCAGGAGCTTCGGGTATTCAACTTTCCACATCCTGTAGCCTTCGGCGCAGGAAAGCAAAACGTTCTTGGCGCCTGAGTTCTTTACCATTTCTATATTGCGCTTTGCCAGCTCACGGGCTTCGTCCAGCATGCCCACCGACTGCAAGGTGTTGCCGCAGCACCACTCATCCGGCATCAGCATGAACGGCGTTTTGGCGGCATTAAGGATTTTGGCGGTCGCCTGGGCGATCTCCTTGTTCCGATAGGAGGCGGTGCATCCGACAAAGTAGAGAACGTCCGCCTTCTTGGCCACCTTGATGTCGGCGGTCACCCATTGTTTCCTGTTGGCATGGGTGGCGCCAAACACGTTATGAAACGAGGCTATGTTCTGCGCGATCTTCTTGTGCGCGGGCATCGGGCCGGCGCCGTCCTGGACCGCTTTGACTCTCATTGCCTCCAACGACAGCTCGATCTCGAGATCCAGATTGCGCTTGCAGCCGACATCGCAGGCGCCGCACAGCGGATCGGCATAGACGATCTCAAGCAGTTTTGGGCTCCAGTCCAGTTTCTTTTCGACCAGGCCCGTCCCGATTCTCATCTTCCCGAACGCCCCGTAGGAATCAAAATCGTTCCAGAGGTTGCTGGGGCAGCGGGTGCTGAATTTAACGCCGGGCTGGTAGGTGTGCTCGACCCAATAGCAGCCTTTGCACTTGATGCACCGGCTCATATCATACTTGTAGTTGTTCAGATCTGTTGTTTCCAAATTCACTTTCGTCGTTGGCATCATCGCCTCCCTAGAAGCACAAATTGCCCGGATTCATAATGTTATTGGGATCGAAAACCTTCTTCACCCGCCTGAGCGCCATCGTGTAACCGGCAGCCCGTTCGTAGACCATTGTCGCCAGATCGCCGTAGGGTCTGGTAAAGAGAGCGCCTTCGGCGATGAGGGCCCGTGCCGCATCGCGGTACAGTGCGGCGATCCGAGCCTTGGCCGCAGCATCGGTCCCGTTATAAAAGAACGTGAATTCCACCTGGCACGCACGGTTGTGTTCTATGGGCTGGATGTAGCTTCCGATATCGGCGACCAGGTAGCCGTGCTTCGGGGCGACGGCTTCGACGACGTCGACGAATTTCTGCGTGTTTTCCGGTCTCGCTATGAAGAAGAGACTCTGGGAAGCACCCTGCCAGCGGTTCTTCCAGTAGGGAACGTCCGCGGGCCAGGGATTGCGAAGCAATGAAAGCAGCTTCCCGCCCAATCCCGGGAATCCGGGAAGCGCTTCGTCAACAGTCAGTTTCCGGAACTCGTTCTTGACGATTTCTTTGAGCAGATTGACTTCATAAGCAATCTTCTCATCAGGACGGCGTGTGAGTCCGCTGATTACGATGGCCAGCGTCCATGGCGGCAGTGTCGCACGCAGTTTTTCAAAATCGGCCGGCATGTTTTCCGCAATGATCGCCGCCAGGTCGACCCGGTTGAGCAGAATGACTTCCTGGCCGACCCTGCGGGGCAGAAGCCGGTAAAGAAATTCGTTGGCGTATGCCAGGTCGTTGACGGGGGCGAAAAAGACCTTGTCCTTTTTTGTCTGGAACATGATCTTCAGGTTCGTCCACGTTACGGCGCCCATGGTGCCCTGTGCTCCCTGGACCAAACGGTAAAAATCGATGCCCGGGCCCGAGGGGTTGCCGCCCTTGGATCCTGAATCCGGATAGCCGTTGACGCTGGCGGAACCCATTCTGAAAACTTCACCGTTCGGCCAGACTACCTCAAATCCCATCATCGGTTCGCCGTAGTCATAGACGGTGTTTGTCGGGACTTCTCTTTCAAGATAATCGATCAGCACGGAGCGGTTGGCATGAGGCAGCAGAGGCATCATAACTCTCATGCCCTTCTTGGCAAGTTCGCCGGTCAGTTGACCCCAGGTGACACCGGCCTCGAAGCGCGCCTTTTTCAAGTCCACGTCGATCTCGAAGATTTTGTTCATCTTCGTAAGATCCATGATGACGCCGCCCTGTCTCGGGATAGCGCCGCCGTTAAAATGCACTTTTGAGGAAACAGGGACTACAGGCACATTATTTTTATTGGCCCATTTGAGAACATCGCCGACCTGTTCCGAGGTCGTCGGCCAGACCACACATTCAGGGACTCCCGGAGGAACCAGGCTGTGGTCGCTGGAGTAATTGAGCAGAACGGCCTGAGCGTCGCTCATATTCTCCTTACCAACTATCTTTGCTAGCTCATCCTTATTAATCATCTTCCCTCCTTTATTTATTAACGATGGGTTCACTGTTTGCGCACAGTCCGGAACCCTTAACGGATAAGGCGCGGAGTTCATGAATAGCGGGTCCATTCCCAATGCAAAATTCCCAATAATTCCTGTTTTGGAATGCGGCAGGTCGTGGCCGATTTTGAAGGAAACAGGAGCGCATCAGTTAAGACATCGAGCGAAAGGCGCAAGCAAGCTCGCGCACTCCCAAAATGCTCCGCGCCTCTCCGCAATTCACGAATTCTAAACTGCTCCGGCCTTTTTCAGCTTCTTCAGTTTTTCAGGCCCATAGGCCAGATATTTGAGATAAACAAATCCATTGTCGTACCCCACCGGCCGGCAAGCCCACTTGGTTCTCGGAGGGGTTTCCGTCAACTTATATTGCGCCTGAGCGATAATGATAGGCCCGAACACCGGATCATCCACGGGAGTGAATAGGCCCCGATCGTTCCAGTTCAGATCTTTGATAGTTTCCATCGGGTCGACAACCGGGCCCACTACCGTGGTGATTGGCGCTAAACGCCCTTTTTTCGCGTATTCGACGGACATGTTCACCAATTCCTGGTTTGTGTATTTGCGCGTTTCCGCAAATACCAGGTCCGCCCATCTCAATTGCTGCTCTTCGGACATGAATGGAGCCATGGTCTTCCATTCCGCAGCGCCCCAGTCATCATACTTGCCGATCATGTCGACAAATGCCTGCCATTGTTCCAGCCGCAGAGCGCCAAGAAACACAGCTCCATCTTTGGTTGGCGCGAAACAATACAACCATCCCGCTATATCCAGGTTTCCGAAACGTTCACAGACTTTGCCGGTTCCCTGGTACCAAAGATAGGCCCAATCGTCAAAACTAGCGTAGGCTTCGGAAGTGGCGCAATCCAGTGCCTGTCCCTCCCCGGATATACCCCTCCAGTAGAGGGCAGCCAAAATCCCTGCTGCCATGAATTGCCCGGCCGGAGCGGCGCCGATCCAGGGACCGGACTTGGTTGGGAACAGCCCAGGGCATCTCATCATAGTTTTTCCCTTGGGCAGAATCTCTCCCGTAGCGTACTGAATGGCGGCTCTGGCCTGGATAATACTGTCATAATCGGACATTTTGCTTTTGCTTTTGGGTCCGAACTGGCCGAACGGAGTAATGGAGGCAAAGATCAGCTTGGGATTTATCCTTCTTCAGCTGCTCATATCCAATTCCCCATCTATCCATGGTGCCTGGGGCATAAGTCTCCACAAGCACATCCGCCTTCACGCAAGGCCCTTGAGCACCTTTCTCGCTTCCGCCTTCTTGAGATCCAATGTTACATGGAACTTGTTCCTTCCCTCCGACAGGTAATTCAGACCCTCGCCCTTATGCAATAACTCCGTAAGGAGTGCAGGTCCTGAGAAAATCCCCTTCCGAAGGTTCTATTTTTACCACCTCGGCGCCAAACTCCGACAACAGCGAAGTGCAGTAGCTGCCGGCGAAGCTGTTGTAGCTCAAATCCAGTATGGTGATGTCATCCAGAGCTTCCGGTTTGGTGTGGGCAACTTTTGGATCATCTTTCTGCTCTGAACCATTCTGCGGAAGGTAGCTTTGCCATATTATTTGCCCCTTTCTGCTGTCTTGGCTTGTTGCCTCGCCAGGATGATTCCGGTTTTGCCATCCCAGCTCGGATGGCGGCCTCCGCGAAATCAAATCCGCCCATTTGCCCAAAGCGCCGCATTCATAATATTTTTTTATCTGTTCGCTGATTCTTGCCCAGCCTATGCGTCATGATGAATTCGTTGTCGAATCCGATGGCCCGGACCGACCATTTAACCTTGGGAGGCGTCTTGGACATCATGACCGGGAAATTCATATTCGTAGAACGGGCCGATCATGGGATCATCCACATAGGCCATAAAGCCCCTGCTCACGGCGATGTCATCATCCACGATATCCTTGACGCTCAGGATACGGGTTGCTGCAAAACCGAATTCCTCAGCAAGGCGCTCGATTTCCTCCGGCGTTTTCTTTCTTGCCCAGTCCCCGATAATTTTCAGGAGTTCCAGGGTATTCTCATCACGCAAACGGGTCAGATGGTCTTTGAATTTCGGATTAAGGGCCAGTTTCGGCCGCCCCATCGCCTTGCATAATCCCTGAAATTCCTTCGGCATCGCCGCGGCGATTGCAACGAACCGGTTATCCCTGCAGCGGAAGGTATCCGCCGGACTGACGCATAGATCTCTATTGCCTGCCGGCATGGCGGTCTTTCCCGTAATTTTTTGATACGGCCAGACCCAGGACATCATCCGCATGATAGCTTCGGTTTGCGACAGCTCGATAAACTGCCCCTGGCCTGTTCTCTGCCGGTGATGGAGCGCGGCCAAAACGGCAACTTCGCCCATCAGGCCCCCAAAGTTATCACAGACATAAAGACGGCTTTTAAGCGGCCGCTGTCCCGGGAAAGATGACAACCAGGCAAATCCGGCCCAGGCTTGTGAAGCCCCGTCATTCGAGGGCATATTCTCTTCTGCGTATTTCCCCCACTGCCCATAACCGTTTTTTGCGATGTAGATAATGCGCGGATTGATCGCTTTCAACTGAGGGTAGCCGACATTCCATTTTTCCAGAACTCCCGGGCGCATATTCTCTTCAACGATGTCGGACTGAGCAACCAGTTGCTTGAATATCTCCTGGCCTTCCGGCTTATGAAGATCCAAACCCATCCAGTATTTATTTTCGTTGGCATGCACAAAACCCGTTCCCTGCTCCCGGAAATAATCGCCAAAAGGAATAAGGTTGCGCGAGGTATCTCCCAAGGGTGGAATTTCGCATTTGATCACTTCCGCACCCAGCTTCGCGAGGAACGACGGGCCCGAAGGTCCAAGAATCAGCGTGCATATTTCCAGCACCTTAACTCCTTTGAGCGGTGCCGGCTTGCTATGCTTGTTTTCCAAATAATTCCGCCAAGTAGCTTCAGCCATAAGCTAGTCCTCTCTTTGTGTTTGACAAATTGGCTGCTTAAATCACCAAAGACAATGATTGAATGAGACCGGACTGCGGCCGGCATCACCAGGCAGGTCCCGCATCCCCGATGGCTCCGCTATTCTACTATCGCCGAATTCCCAGAATGACGGTTCGAGGCCACGGAGCGGCGGGACGGCAGGCTGCCGTCCCGCCTTGTCGAGTTAATGAATCGACTCCAACACTAATGCAATACCCTGGCCTCCTCCGATGCACATGGTAACCAGGCCGTAGCGCAGCTTCCTGCGCCGCAAGGCATAGGCACAGGTAAGCGTCAAGATGGCTCCGGTTGCACCCAGCGGATGTCCCAATGCGATGGCATTGCCCATCGGATTGATCTTCTCCGGGTCAATGCCCATTTTTTCGAACTCGCGCGCACAAGCCAAAGACTGTGGAGCAAAGGCTTCGTTGATCTCCACGATATCGATCTGCCTGCCTTTGATCCCGGCGCTCGCCAGAGCCTTTTGAGTCGCCGGAACCGGACCGATGCCCATGATATTCGGTTCAACGCCGGCCACTCCATAGCCGGCGATGCGGCACAGAGGTTTCAATTTGTAGCGCTTTGCGTCAGACTCCAGACCCAGGACCATGGCCGCCGCGCAATCGACTACGGCGCTCGCGTTGCCCGCGGTAATCATGCCGCCGGCTTCGAAAGCGGGAGGAAGCTTCGCCATCCCCTCCATGGTGGGATTTTCCAGGATGTGGGTGTCATACTTGACGGTTATTGCCGGTGCGGAACCGCCCTGTTCCACGGTCACCGGCTCGAGTTCTTCATCGAAATGGCCCGCATCGCGCGCCTTCTTTGCGTTCACGTGGGAACGGAGGCCGAAACGGTCGCATTCTTCGCGGGTGATCTTGTATTGCCGGCCCAATTTCTCGGCGGTTCTGGCCATCGACAGCAACGCACTCGGGTCGTACAGGCACATGAGCAGCGCATCCTGAAGGTATGTGCCGGGAGCGAGGGCCTTGGCGTCGACGGGACCGTATTTCTGCACGGAGGTTCCCACCATCCTGCCGCGCATGTTGTAAAGCGAGAACGGGTACTGCATGCTTTCGCCGCCGCCCACCACATAAAAGGGACGCGCCTTATCATGCCTGAGCCCCGCCATAGCCATTTCCGAAGCGACGGAGATGGCCTCGGCCCCGCTGCCGCAAATGCGCGCCACCGTGAGAGCGGGCACATCATGGTGCAGGCCGCCGCGCCAGCGCATACCCTGGGCCCCGTAAACAGAATCACGATGGCTGTGTGCCGCCATTCCCATGATCACATGACCGATCAGCTTGGGATCGATGGCCGTATGCGCCAGTGCTGCTTTGATAGCCATGCCTCCGAGCTGAGTCGTTGAAAACCGGCCGAAGAGGCCCGGCGCCTTGTTATTGTGCAATATGTCTGCCCGCGGCAGCCTGCGGCCGCCGTCGAGAATGACGATTGATTTTCCTGCCGCCATATTCGCTTTCTCCTTCCTACTCGTGCATGAAGGCGGCAGGGACGCGCGCACCGTTCATGACAAAATTCTGAAAGCCGATATCCGCATCCACAGTCTCTTTGGTATCGGCAAATGCCTTCGCTTCGACAATAAGTCCCTCATCGAGCGGGAGTTGAACGCCTCGCTTCACAGCATCGACTAGTATCGCGTCGATTTTCAATGATCGGTGACCGATATCCACGTTGGGAATCGGATCCGGTACAGCCAGTGGAGCCGGATCCACTGTTGCAAGCTTTACTTTTCCGGCAATATGTTGGCGGATGAGATCCTTGGCGGCGCTTATGGGATCGGCAACCGGTTTGCCGTATGCCCAGCCCAGCGCGCACGCTTCTTCCGCCCCTATGGTACGCGCGGTCCGCAGAAGCCCGAGAGCGCGCTCCACGCCTACAAGCCGCGGCAGACGCTGCGTCGCACCGTTTCCGGGCACGATTCCCAGGTTGACTTCCGGCTGCCCGAACAACAGGTTGGGCCCGACCATGCGGGCGTGGCAGGCCATGCAGAATTCCGCGCCGCCGCCCATCACGGGCCCGTTGACGGCCGCGATCACCGGTTTCCTCATCCCGGCGATCAACGCCTGTACGGGGTAGGCTTTCAGGCAAATGCCTTCGGTCTCTTCGCGGGTCTTCAGGTCCGCCAGCTCATTGATATCGGCGCCGGAAAGCGCCCCTTCATAGCCTGTGAATATGATTCCCTTTATTTTCGGATCCTTGTTCAGGGTTTCAAATGCAGTCTTCAATTCCTGGACCGCCTGCATGCAAAGCGCATTCTTGACTTCCGGACGGCGAACCATAACTACGGCCATATCGCCGTCGCGCTCAACGACCACGTCGCGCAAATAAACAGGCAGCTTCTTTTCCGCCACGCATTTCGGAACCGGAAAATCCGGGTAAGCTTTTTTGTAATTAAGGCATAACTCGGCTACGCGATCAGCGCCGAGCTTCTGACCCAGGTCCAGCGTCCCTTCGTTGAATCCGAGGGACATCCGAATCAGCCAGTTGAGATCTGAGGGATCGCACACTCCGTTTTCAGCCACGGCGAAGGTTCTTCCCATCAATACCGCAAGGATGCGGTCGAGCACCTGTTTTTGCTGGGCTTTTGTGGCTTTCGTTTTGCCCGGAGCTTTGGGGTCGTGCCATGCCTTATTACCCTGTTTCACCAGATAAGCCGGTGGCGCAAACCACGCATTTCCGCCGTGGGCTTCCTGCATTAATTCCTGAATATGCACGATAAGGACGTTCCCGTGGGTCAAATCCATTACATTAAACGGCCCACCGCCGCCGATGGCGCTGTTGACGATGTAATCGACCTGAGCCGGCGTCGCGACGCCCTCCTCGGCAATGCGCATGGCTTCGCAGATATAGTTGCTGAAGATGTCATCTGCAGCAAAAGCAGGCACATCTGCGGTAATGATGGGCACCTTGCCAAGCTTCCGGAGAACTTCAAGCATGCGGGCGCTGAACTTTGCGTCGCCGGATGCCACAACCTCCACGGGCAGCGCGCGCCATGCAGGGTAGAACGGGTGGTTCACAAAGCATCGATCGGGATGCAGCGCCTCGGAAGCAATCTGCGCTCTCGGGATCGCGGAAGTTGCGAAGCCGATAAGACAGTCCGCCCGGACGACGTTCTCGAGGTTTCTCAGGATAATTCGTTTTGTCTTGAGGTCCTCGGTTGCAGCCTCCAGGACATAAGCACACCCGGCGAGATCCTTGATATCCATGGTTGGGATAAGGGCAGCTCTCGTCGCCTCCGCCGCCTTCTGACTCATGCGGCCGCGAGCCACAGCTTTGCCGATATAGCCTTCAATCCGGCCGACGCCCGCGTCCAGCGCCTCCTTTTTAATATCCAGGAGGTAAACCTTTCCTCCCTCCCCTGCCGCCAGGGCAGAGAGGAAACCGTATGCCAGGTCGGGACCGATGGATCCCGAACCTATCACTCCTACAATCATTGTAGACTCCTTTCCGCATCGGCGGTCCGTCTCTGTCCGCCGGGCACCCGGCCGCATGCAACGGAGCAACGACGCTCCTTCAGGCCGGATCCCAAATGAACCAACAAATTCGAACCGCTCGGCGCGCCTGGTAACATAGCATAGAGACTTGGAAGGCAGGCTCATCCTGCGGCCTCGTCTCTCTTTGCAGAATAAGCGTCAACGCCCTGTATCTTCTCCGCCGGGTTATATCATGCGGCGATTTGAATTCAGAGCTTTACCAGACACCTTGATACTCTAAACAAAACAACAGCTTTCTATAGCAACGAGCGCACTGCATCGGCAGGCGCTTCTCTATTTTTTGTCTCTACTAAATCAAACGCTCCAAAAGCCGTGTCAGGCGCAACCGGCACAACAGAAATTCCAACAGCCTGCCGCCCCTGCGGCAGGGTTGACGATTGCACCCGCTTCAGGGTCTGCCAGCTCTACACCACCTTCGGACACGCTGGACAAACCCCAGTGCCTATCACTATCTATTTCAGGGATTCCTGTTTCCGGCACGGCCCCCGAACGTCTTGCTTTTGCCCAACCGGTTCAAACAAAGGCTGTGGCATATCGAGGACCGCCAAAGCACATCTTTTTTACTGCAGCCAACGCCGAAAACTCCCAAAAACAACGCGGTCTACACTCCTATAGAAGCGGCACGTTGTCAAGATAAAACCATGAAGACAGAATGGGTTCTGGCGAGGGCGTTCGGAGGGAAAAACCTGCGCCTCCGCCTTTGCGCCGGCCGGCGGACGAAGCGCGTCAGGATAGGACGAAAGATGTTTATTCGTTTCAATTTACATCGACCGCAGGAAGCACATGAGCAGGTAGACTGGATTTTCGAGACAGGTCTCCGACAAGGGCGACCCCATCAAAAAAGGACGCGTGCCCCGAAAAAGGCCTGCAGGCTCTTTCGGGGCTAGATGATGAAAAGATCGAGGCCGCCCATGAGGTCGACGATGCTGCCCGTCATGTACCTGGCCTTCTCGGAAACGACATAGGCAATGGCTTCGGCAACTTCCTGGGGAGATGCGGCCCTGCGGAAGGCAATCTTCCTTTCAATGTTCTTCCGGATCTCTTCGCTTATCGGCTCGTCGTACGCTTCGGTCTGGGCCATGCCCACAAGGACGCAGTTGGCCGTAATGTTGAACCTTGCACCCTCCAGGGCCACGCACTTCGCGAGACCGATAAGGCCTGCCTTGGCGGAGCCATAGCTCGACTGGCCGTAGCCGCCCATGACACCCGCCACGGAGGTCATGTTGACGATGCGCCCCCACTTGTTGGCGCACATGCCCTCCCATGCCTCCTTGATGCAGTAAAAGGCGGAATTCAGGCAGAGCTTCACCTCATTTTCCCAATCGTCCATGGTCGTCTTGGCGATGGTTACCATCCGGCGCATCTGGGCGACGTTGTTGACGAGTATCTCGACCGGCCCAAGCTCCGTCTTGATGGTGGCAAAAGCCTTCTGCACGTCGCCGTAATCCCTTCCATTCATCTTCAGGGCAAGGGATCTGCGGCCCATGGCTTTTATCTCCTCCGAAACCGCTATGGCTCCATCCATATTGCTGAAGCCCGTAACGACCACGTCGCACCCTTCCCGCGCAAGGGTGAGGGCTGTCGCTCTTCCGATGCCCCTGGGCATGGTGGCCCCTGTTACCAGTGCAAGCCTTCTTTCTGCCGACATAGCTCCTCCTTTGGTGTATGGCTATTAGCTTGTTGCCCTATGAATCTTCCGTCTTCGCGGAACGCGAGGCCTCGATTCTATGGCCTCTCCCGGGCGGACTTTTCTTTGGCGTACTATATCACGGAGAAACGGGGGCCGTATCTCCACTGCCGAAAAAAGAAGTCCCGCGAAAGCCGTTTGCAGACCTGGATGCCTCTTCTATCGCGGGACTTCCGATAGATCCTTCATCCCTGGCCAGCTTTTCTGAATTTCCGATGGACTGAAGAGATCTTCCGATCTTCCGATCTTCCGGGGAAAAATCCCAATTGCAGGCTCGGTCACTCGTATTTGAGCAGGATGACCCCCTTGCCCCATTGATTCACGGTCAAAAACTTGCCGTCGCGCGATATGTAGGGCGTACCCAATTCGGCAGGCAGACTTTCCTCTTTCCAGGTCTTGCCGCCATCGGCCGTGCGCAAGGCGATCAGACTGGTCTTGCCGGAGAGACCCAGGACGACCAGTCCGTGGTTGCCGTCGAGGAAACGCACGGCAGCCTGTGGAGTCTCATTGATAAATGGTCCGCTGCCGAAGCCCATAATACTCGGAGCCGTCAAGCCCTAACGATTGGGATGACCATGTCTTGCCTCCATCTTGAGTGATGTGCAGAACACCATTCCCATCTACCAGATACCCGTCCTGTCGGCGTGCGAAGTGAAATTGCGGCGACCTTACTTACATCCTTGGGCAGAGCCAGTTCTTTCCAGGTCGCGCCGCCATCCGTCGTCATCTGGAATTTGGTCCCAAAGCCGAGCCACCCCGTCTCAGTGTCTGCAAAGGACAGAATACAGCCCATGCCGCCGGCTTTTTCTTCGATGGCTTTCCACGTTTTGCCGCCGTCTGTGCTCACACTGACGTTTTTCATACCACATTGCCAGATCGTTTGGACATCCACGATGTCCATGGAGTACAGTCAGCCCCCGCTACTATCAGCCGTGGTCCAGTTTTTGCCGCCGTCTGAGTGTATAGCGAGCCTTGCCAACGTCTCCCAGCCCCTCCCGTGAGGCCAAAGCTCTCGTCGAAGAATGCGGCCATTCTCAACTTTTCCCCGACATTCGTCTTGGGTACGACTACGTTCCACTGCGCCTGGGGCTTTACGGCCGGAGCGACCACCGGTGTAGTTGGGGCCGCCGAAACGCCGGTGGGCGGCAGGGCACCTGCGAACACACAGCCAGCGACCAGAGTCGACACCAATACGCCTAACAAAATGGCAAATCTGGCATATTTCATCTCTTTTCTCCTCGTTAAATAGCTGGCTATTTGCTACTGGTCTGTACGTCTTCAAGGAAAGTGGAAAAATATGCTCTCCAAAGCCAGGAGACACTTTTTACCAAAATCAATCGGTCAAGTTTAGCATTGATTGCCTGCCTCCGGGCAAGCGTTTTCTCCCCTAATCTTCAAAGCGGCATCTGTCGCAAGAGATGCGCTATTCCACGGAGTAAGTATCCTCCGGCAGATCCGGAAGCTTTATGGTTGCTGGTCTCTCAAAGGCGCTTGATCGCGACCGATGAAAAAATCGAGGTTTGATGCGCAATAGATGTCTTTTGGGCGTTTTAAACCGCAGGATTATGCCTTCCAAAGCGCCCCGGTCACGGGATGCGGGTAGCGGAAGGTTAATACCTCCGTTTCCAGCCGCGGCTCCGCTGCCGGCGCGATGAGTCTGTCCGGTCCTGCCGGATCCTCCGGATACGTTTTTGAAAAACAAGCGATAGAACCCGGCCTGGCACAGGCCCAACCCAATGCATAATCGGCTTGCCATACGGAACGATACCCAAGCCTCTTAATCTTCCAAATAGCGCCGTCCCGCACATAGGAATTTTCATACATGCCGCCTTCCCACCACTGCAGGACTCCCTGACCCTGTTGACGAGCCATTTCCATCATCGGCGAATCGGAGACCACCTCGACGCCCGTCTGCATGAGACAGTGGAATCGGGCCTTGGCAGACTTTCGATGCGGCGCTACATCTATGGCGTCCCGCTCCTGTGTCTGGTCGAGGAGGAAACCGTGAACGGGCCCGTAATGATGTCCGGCGAAACCCTGGCCAAAATAATCGATATACAGACGGCGAACGCCCCTGTCTTTGCCTACGAAAATGCCGCCGTTGAAATACACCTCTCCGTCGTCGTCGAACAGGTTGACGATTTCCTCCCAGGTCCCTTTGTCGAGATAGTACCCATAGGCATGGTGCAGTTTGCGAATTGCGTTGGTGTCTTCGAGGATTCCCAGCTGATTGGACAGCCGCTCGACCTGTTCCTTCAAAGCGCCGGCTTCGTCGGGCTTGGGTTTTGATATGCCGGCAACCGCGGAAGCGAGCACAGCGGAAAGGGCCGATCCCGTCTTCCGGATGAAGGACCTGCGGTCGGTGTTGGGCTGCTTTGGACTGCTCATGGATTCCGATGGCGTTTTTAGCATATCCATTTTTATGCTCCCTTCCCCTTAGGTCCCATGAATCTGTTTACATCATAATATCCGGCGTTGCGGGCATAGGCTCCGACATCGCTGAGGCTCAGCCCATTCTTGCCGACGCCATAGCCGAAGCCGCACTCGCGCATCGTTCGGGTATTGATCACGATGGTGCTGTGATGGCCGTTGCAGGCTTCCTCCATCCATTCAAACAAATAGGCGTAGTCGCGGAGTTTCACATAGTGGCAGGGGGAGCTCCACATCATGCCGAGGGTGCCGTTATCCATGAATATCGTCCACGAATAGGATTGAGGCGTGCTGTAAACATGCATGGAACTCATGGCGTCGCTGTAGGCCCATGTAAATGCACAGCCGACAAGCTCATCGGTAAAGGCGTGGCGCCAATACCTGGGGGCGTCCAGACCTTTCATCTCGATTATGCCGAAAACGATTTCCCGTGAAACTTCGTTTGCCATATACGGTGTGCCTAGCTTCGCGATTACGCACGTCGTCAGCCCATTTTGCAAATCCAGGGCGATTTCGACACACTCGCTGGGCTTGGCTCCGCTGTGGATGTGAGCGAAAAATATCAGGCCCTCGGCAGGTTCAAAGGCTTCATAGATCTCCTCATGCCATTGCCCTTCGCCCTCGCGCTGCCAGCGGAGTTTTTTGGGCTCGTCGAACCTGTAATTCCAGACCGGGCCGCGGTTGTCGTATCGGAGAGTGAGTTCCTTGCCGACAAGAAAGTCGCTGGGCGGCAGTTTGTTGCCTGCCACCTCGCTGCCTGTACCGCTGGGGACGGCGCCCATACCGCCGGCAAAAATCCTCGTGCTCTTTCGGATAGCTTCCTCAACCTCCTGCTCGGTCATGGGCGGATTCGTAAGCAGAGGACGGTACGCGCGCCTTTGCCCCTTTTCCGATGTCGGCGGCATTTTTGCGCCCATAACAATCTTTTCACCGTGGTCACGGAAGGATTCAAATGTGGCAACCTGACCGATGATTTCGCCCGTTCCCCGGAACATGTAGTACTCGAGATTATCCTTTTCATCAAAACCAAGTCGCACGCCGATCTGTTTAAGAGAAAACAGGTCCAGAACATACATAGTCAGGATGCCCGACATTATGCACTCGGTCCTGTCATAGATGTACATATTGTCATTTATCATAATGAAGTCGGACGGGCCGCAAAATGTCAGTTCGCCCCCCTGTCGTGTGAGTTCGACAAAGGATGAGAAGATTACCGACGGAAAGAATTCCAGCGTCTCGATGCCCCTGTCGTTTGTCCAGTGGAAGCCTTTGCCCTCGATCCTGTTCGTAAGGTGATGGCGCTCTTTCGGCGCTTCTTTGCCGGCAACCTCCACATAGCCGTAATAAATCTGGCGCTGAACCTCCCGGTTGTCGTCTTTGTAGCCGCTGAACCACACTTCGAATACGGTGGCGAGATTGCTCTTGAGATCAACGACCACGTTGTAGCCTTTCTGAGTCTTGGGCACCAGGTGGGAGAAGAAAACCGCCTGCTTGAGCATCAGCGCCCCGTAGCCTGATTCAACGGGAGCTCCGCCGTCTTCGGCGATGGTAAGCCTGTTTTTGCTCTTAAAGGCGTAGCTCAAAACAGGGCCCTTGTCGCTCACGATCTTGAGCGACTTTCCGGCAAGTACGTCCGAATACTCCGACACGCATGCCGGGCCCCCTGCAGTTGCGACAAGCTTTTGGTCTATCTGCTCTTTTGTAAGCTTCGTGTATTGGATTCTGTGCATTGGCTCTCTCATTGGCTCATCTCCTCAAGAAAATATAAAAATTGACAGGCTAAGCGGACAGGTGCAATAAACCTGCCGTTTTCCCCGATCGCACAGCAGGATATCTACTTCCACCCCTGATAGGACCCTATAGCTGCCCGCTCTTGCGCTCCGGGGGCCACCCTCAGCAAAAAAATCCAACAGTGGAAATCTGATGGTATCTTACTACCAAAACACCGGCAGAGCACTAATTTGCAGGCCGCTTTCATTTGCGGATAGCCGTAATCGGCTTTGTTTATTGCAGGAGTAAACAGAGGAAAAACTGGTGTCGGCTGAGATGGAGGCCTTTTGGGACTCAGGGATCCGGGAAAGCGGTACCCGCCTGGGGCATGTCTGTTCCCCTCTGGAGCGGGCTTGATGACGCCTATCAAGATTCTGCGAGATCCTTTGCTGCAGCAAACAATCTGCGGTTTTTGTCAACCCAGTGCAGTCAGGCACCTCCGGCAAAGCCGGAGGCTTGAAAGATTGGAACCGCTCAAAGCGGTTGGACTAGTTACGCTGGTCTTGAACGCTGACTTACGCGGGCAAAAGCCGATGAGGCGCTTCCGATCCCGCGGGGCCAGCGCTCCGCGCGGACGATCGCGGCGGCACTGTGGCAACGCCCTGTTTCTCATAACCTCCATCTCCTTGCCGCACGGCGCTTGCCACAGTGCTGCCGCAGAAATCTCCATCGCGCCTCTCGGCTTTTGCCGCCGAACACGGCGTCTGTCAGCGCTTTTGTCAGCGTATCTAAGCGTTTCAAAATGCAGAGCTGTCAAACTCTATGAGTCCCCCGGCAGAGCCGTGGATTTACCAATAGAATCACCTCAAGCAAAACTATCCCTCCAGACGGAGAATGGATTCCATCTCGCGCAGGTTTTTCCGCATCCAGGTGCGGGAGGATCCCGATGCTTCTGCCGAGCATTTGTGCTATGCTGCGGCACCAGGATTCAGCACCCGATTGACCAAAAACCACAGCTCAAAGGAGGCAGAACATATAAACGAACTGGCTGTAAGGATTGCCAGGCTTGAGCCGATTCCTGTTGTCAGCTTTCACGCCCATAGCGCCACCCGCTCCAAACGTCCGCGCTTCCGGCTGCGAACCGCGCGACGCTTATGGTATGCTTTCCGCCTTAAAGCCAATTACGATGGGAGAGACCCTATGAAATCGACGAATCGTCTGATCACAATCGCGGCGATCGCGCTCTCAATGGCACTACCTTTTGCGGGATGCAGCCGGGGTCAAGAGCCATCTGCATCTGCTCCTCCAGCCGGAGCTGCCTCGGGCGCTCCCAGCCAGGAGGCGCTTGTCCTGCTCGCCAAGGCGGATGCCGCGGACGGAACTGTGGATCAGGTCGTCACCAAGTGCGTGATCTGCATGCTTGGAATGGATGGCTCTGCGGAACACTCCGCGTCTTACGGAGGATACCAGCTGAATTTCTGTTCGGAACACTGCAAGGAATCTTTCACCAAGAACCCTGAGCAGTCCCTGCTCGCACTGAAATTCCCGGAGGAAAAGCGGTAGCTTTGGGTTGCGGGGACGGGACACGACAGGTGCGGATCAGCAGGTGCATTACGCAATAAGCGGATCGCCCACAGCTAAATGTCACGTTGCCGCTTTTTGAATCATTGACCGGAACTGATCCAGGTGCGCTACATAAAGCATTCCGCCCCTGTTGGTTTAGCACAAATGCAAGATCGACATAGGCGAGACCGAAGTTAGGGTTCAGTTCGAGCGCCTTTTCCAGAGACCCCGGCGCATTTCGATTCTTCGGAATTAGGCTACGCCGTCACCGCGATCGCCTCTGCGTCAAGCATTTTCCTCTCAAGGCTTCAACTGCCCGAAGATAGCCCCAAAAGGGGGTATTTCGTGCTTGACTATGATTCTCGGTCTCTCCTATTCTATTTAACGAAATCTGCTTTCTTTCTGCGCATTTACGGTATTGTCCGGCGCAGGCTTGAGATTTCGAAGAAGTAAGCAAAACAAGCGTGAAGTGAATCCCCATGTTTGGCAGCGTGTCTTTTGCAGAGCCTGTATCGTGTCATGGAACGGCTTTGAACGGATTGCGGCCCGGGAAGCGGTCATGCCGCGGCGGCTTCAAGCAATGATGCAGGGGCGACGGAACAAGACATTATTCGATTTCGCAGAAAACTTATGGACCATTTCAAAGCCCTGAAAGCTTGGCATTCCTATCTGCAATACGCAAACGTCCTCAAGGTAAGATTCTAATAAAGAGAGTCGCGGAAAACATATTCGAAAGGAGCTGGAAATGTTTAAAAACGTATTTGTTCCCTACAAAGGATACTGGAGCTCGCCTTTTTGCCGCTGGCAGGAATCCCTGCAGAATCAGCATGCCGTACAGCTGGCAGCGGCCACTGCGAAAAAGTTCTTCGAATTACGCGGCATCAAGCCGGATATCTTCGACAGCATCGTCTTCGGCGCGACCATTCCCCAAAAGATGTGGTTTTATGATGCCCCCTGGTTTGCCACGCTGATTGGCAATCCGTATATCAGCGGTCCCCGAGTTGCCCAGGCGTGCGCCACCGCCACGGTTTGCATCAAAACTGCCGCAACCTCCATCGAAGCGGGGAGCGATTCCAATATACTTGTTGCTACCTGTGACCGGGCATCAAACTGTCCGAACATCCTATGGCCGAACCCTGCAGGCCTCGGCGGAAAGCCGGACTTCGAAAGCTGGATGATAGACGGCTTCAACTTTGAACCGACGGGCGACACCGGCCCTCTGGGCACGGCTAACAATGTTACAAAAGAACACGGCATCACCCGGGAAGAATCCGATGCAGTGGTCCTCGATCGATACAATAAGTACCTGATGTCGACGGCGAATGACCGCGAATTTCAGAAACGCTATATGCTCCCCGTTGAAGTCTGGCTCTCCAGGAAAAAATCCATCATGGTGGAAGCGGACGAAGGGATTACGCCCTGCACCGCTGAGGGCCTGGCAGCGCTGAAAACGATGGGCCCGGATTCCATCATAACCGCCGGCGCTCAAACGCATGCAGCCGATGGCAATGCCGGCATGATCGTAACTACAAAGGATAAAGCGGCTTCTCTTTCCGCCGACAAGGCCGTGACCATCCAGATACTTTCCTATGGCTTTGCGCGCACCAAAAAGGCGCATATGCCGGATGCGCCGGTTCCGGCATCGAATCAGGCATTGGAAAGGGCCGGCATCAAGGTGTCCGATCTCAAGGCGGTGAAAACCCACAACCCGTTTTCTGTTAACGATATCATCATGCGAAAACAGATGGGGATCGACGACAAAATATTCAACAATTATGGATGCTCTCTGATTTGGGGACACCCTCAAGGGCCCACGGTCACGAGGTTGGCCATCGAGCTGATCGAGGAGCTGGTCCTGAAAGGCGGCGGTTATGGACTGGTAGCCGGTTGCGCGGCGGGCGATTCTGGAGCCGCCCTGGTATTCAAAGTGAATTAATACGCAGACGACATTTGAAGGAGACATCAAAATGACGGTAAAAAACCTGTATCCAAGCTTTCAGAACCCCTTCCTCATCAAGCCCGCCCGGCCCATACCCAAAGAGATGGCAGTGGTGGGATCCGGGACCATCGGTCCCGACATTGCCTATGGTTTTCGGACCGCTTTCCCTGAAATGAAACTGTACCTTGTGGATGTGGTCGAAGAACCTCTCAACAAAGCGAAGGCGCGATTTGAAGGATACGCAAAAAAGGGTGTGGAAAGAAAAACGATACGGCCCGAACAGGTGGAAAAAATCCTGGGCAATATCATCTACACCACGGATTACAGCCAGCTGAAAAACTGCGAACTTGTGATCGAGGCAGCAACGGAAAACCTGGATCTGAAAAAGAAGATCCTCTCTCAGGTCGAGTCGGTTGTCGCCAAGGATGCCCTCATCACTTCCAACACCAGTGGCATTCAGGCGTATCAAATCTTCAGCCATTTGAATAACCCGGGGAGAACCACGAATACCCACTTCTTCGAGCCGGCGTGGCGCAGCATGGGAGTGGAGGTCATCAACTGGGAAAAGGCGGACCCGGAAACCGTTAATTGGCTTCTCTGGTTCTTTGCCCAGGCCGGGAAGGCGCCAATCGCTGCCCAGGATGTATTTTCCTTTGTTCTTAACCGGTTGTTTGAAAGCTGGGGAAGCGAAACCGCGTGGATGCTGGAAAAGGCTACCAGCAAGGAGATCGACCGCATCAGCGAAGAGTTTCTGGGCGCCGGGCCTTTTGGTATCATGACCAATCCGCTGACCTACTCGTCCCAGACCCGGAGATCGGCTGAAAGAGCCGCCTATGCACCATCCAAGCTGCTGCTGTCCGTAGATAAATGGGCTTATAACAGGCCCGGCACCAAGGTCGACGTGGATCCTGAGATTGCCGAATGGATCCGGATGCGTTTCCTGGGATGCGTTTTCTCTCAGGCTTTCGATGTCGCGGACAGAAATATCGGCACAAGCAGCGATCTAAATTTCGGCAGCATGATCGCGCTCGGGTATAAAAAAGGCATCTTCGATCTGATGGCCAGCCTCGGGGTCGAAAAGGTCAAGAGCTACATTGGGAAGTTCGACGCCGAGCGCCCCGGTTTCCCCAAACCTGCAAAGCCCATTCAAGAGTACCTCGATTTCCCGCGGGACATCCTGGTCGACAAGAAGGATGGAGTAGTCATCCTCACGCAACGCAGGCCCCAGGCGGCTAACGCTCTGAGTGACAAGACCTGCAACGAGATACTTGCCGAACTCAAAAAAGGCGAAGCCGATGCTTCCGTGAAGGGATTCGTGATCACCGGCTACGGTCCCAAGGCTTTCTGCGCCGGCGCCGATATCGGCGGATTTGTCGCAACCTTCGGCAACCATGAGAAGGGGCAGGCGTTGTCTCGCGGCAACTCGAAAGTCCTCGAGTACATCGATAAGATGAACAAGCCGGTTGTTGCGGCTCTCAACGGGCTTGCCATGGGCGGCGGCACCGAGCTGGCTACGCGTTGCCACAGCATGGTGGCAATGGAAAAGGCCTTCATGCAACTTCCCGAAATCACCTTGGGAATGATACCCGGTATGGGCGGCGTCGTGATCCCGTATCGCAAATGGCCCAAGGCGGCGGCGAAATTCCATGCCATGATCGGCCAATCCGAAAGATTGACGGTTCCAGAGGCCATGGAAATCGGCATTGTGAAAAAGGCCGTAAAGACGTTCCCTGAGTTAATTGACGCGGCTATCGCGGAAGTCAGCAGGCTCCAGGGGAATGTACCCAGAATTCCCGAGGGGCCCGTGGATATTCCGGAGTTTGTCGTGCCCGATGCGCCAATGGCCGGAGATCTCCCGCTCAGCAAGGAAATCCTTGGAATCATCGGCGGCATCATCAATAAGGCCGCAAAAGCCAAGACCCTGGCGGAAGCTCTGGAGATCGCCTATGTGGGTGCCGGCGATATCTCCTGCGCCGCAGACTGCAAGGAAGGGGTTACCGCGTTCATGGAAAAGAGAAAACCCCAATTCGCCAAATAGCAGAGATATTTGCCAGCTCTGTTTGCAGAGCGTCCCGGACGCCCGCCCACCGCAAGAACTCTCTTCTTGCGGTGGGCGGGCACAACCAAAACAAACCGCAGAATGTCGAATTTCGAAGTGTTCGTCCCATGCCATTATTACTCCTGCCGTCGAAATCCATCATTCTGCATTCTTCGGTTCAAAAGTGCTTGTATTGAATTCCTCCCGCTTCTCAATTCTCGCTAATGAATGTGTTATGCTTCTGCGGTTCGAAATTCGTCATTCAATATTCTTCGGTTCGCTTTTTTTGCTCCATTTATGAATACCGTCCTGTTCCTCTTGGGCCTTTCCTCAGGCTTCGCGCACAGCATCTATTCCGCGTTCTCAAAAGCGCTTCTTAAAAACAGAATAGGGGAACCTTTTCTATTATTTCTCTATATAAGTGTTATCCAGGCGCTTGTTACGCCGTTGCTTTGGATTTTTGTCAAACCGCAATTCCCTTCTCCGGCAGGATGGACTCCGCTTTGGATATCATGCATCACCTGTGTTGTCGCCTATCTTTTTCTCTACAGCGCGCTCCACTGCGGTGATGTTTCCAGCGTAATGCCGATTATGGGAAGCAAGGTGATTTTCGCCGGCCTTCTGGCAATCCCGATGCTTCATGAAAAACACAACTGGCAGGTCTATGCAGCCGCCGTTTTAGTGGCAATTTCGATCGCCATACTCAGTTACTCTCCGTCAAAAAGCGGAGGCAGCAGATTCCCGCTGCGGCCGGTGGCTCTGATGACCGCCTGCAGCATCCTATTCGGATTTACGGATGTCTATATCAAGCGTTCGCTGATCTACATGGACTCTTATAATTTCATGATCTACTACAATTTTATTGTCGGCGTCCTTTCGCTTTGCATCATCCCCTATTTGGCGAAAAAGAAGGTCCCGCTTGCCTTGAATGGCATGGATTTGCAGCTCAGTGTCTACTCTGCAGTTTCGCTTGTAGCGGCGACGCTGCTGTTTACGGTTATGCTCAAGCTGTCCAGCGGAGTGGTGATCCCCAATATCCTGCAGTCGACCCGGGGGATTTTTATCGTGCTTATCAGTGCGGTCCTGACCCATCGCGGAAGCACGATGCTGGAAACGCAGAGCAGGAAGGTATACGGGCTTCGCCTGGCGGCTTCCGTTCTTATAATGGTCTCAATCTGGATCGCATTAAGCCATTTTGCCACCGCCTGGTAACCGCGCCCGGAATCCCGATCTCATCCCCCGGCGCAAGCCACCAGGCTTTGGCGTGGCGAGAGTGATTCCCCAAGCTACGGCAAAGAGTCCGCGGATTCCGGCCGGATGGCGGGGATCCCGACCTTCACCGGGGCGGTTTCCTTCAGGAACAGACACAGAACCGCGGCGCCGAAGGCGCAGATTGCGGCGATCTTGATCGGTGCAGCCAGTGTGGTTTGATCTGCTGCCCAGCCGCCCAACAGCGGCGCGCAGAATCCGCCGATGACCTCGCCGGCGCCCATGACCAGTCCCATCCCGCTCGCGGCATGGCGCGCGGGCAATGTCTCCGTCGGAATGACCCCCATAAAGAGCGCAAAAGTCCCGGTGCCCAGCCAGCCGATGAACATGATCGCGGCCAGGAAAAGCGTTGAACCCTGAAAATACAGCGCCGCTAGCGGCGTCGCCAGGCTGATGGAACACAGACCGAAGATAACGGGCTTGCGGCCCAGGCGGTCCGATAACGCCGGGCCGCAGAAGCCCACGAAGGCCGCGCAGACACCGAGCACGCTCATCACCTGGCTCATCTGCTGGTTGCTGAGGTGGCGCATTTTCGTGAGGAACAGGGGCAGGAATGTCTGATGGAGCATCAGCCAGGGCACCATCAGGCAGGCAATCGCGCAGCACAACCAGATATTACGCTCCCGGAAGATGGCCCACTGGCCCCCGATGCCTGTCGCCCCTGCGGCCTTTTTGTCTGCGACACCTGCGGACTGCGGTTCCCGAACGTACCGCATGACGGCCAGGGCGCAGAGCAGCCCGGGAGCTCCCGCCAGGTAGAACGTAACGCGCCAGTTGAACCATTCGGCGAGCTGCACCAGCACAAGCGGCGCAATGGAGGCCCCGACCAACGATGAGAATACGCTTTGTATAACGCCGGTGTTGAGGCCGCGCCGGGTCGGTGAAGACTCGATGGCCATGATCGCCAGGCAGACGGGAAGCATCGGACCTTCCGCGATTCCCATGATGAGCCGTGCAGCGAGCAGAATGGGAAAGGAGGCGGCCAGCCCCGAGAGAACCGAGCAGGCGGAGAAGACCAGCAGGATGCCGACCAGAAATGGTTTGCGCACGCCGGCAGCGTCGGACCACCGGCCGATGACATAGCCGGCAACCGCCCAGCTGAGTGCAAGCACGGAGCCGAGAAGGCCGACCTGGGCGTTGTTCAGCCCGAGTTCTCCGACGATGTACGGCGTGAGGTAGTTGACGGCGTTGCGGTCAAAGAATGCGAATCCAAAACTCACGGCGAGGATTATGAGCAGCCGGTTTTCATAGGACCAAAGACCCTTCAGCGACATTGGGCGCTCCCGCAGCAATGAGGAAATTAGGGCTGGATTGCAGCGCAATTGACTTTCTGCCCGATGGGGGACCATTTTTTTGTTCTCACCCTTTTCTCCTCCTTCTGCCGGCGTTCCCCGCTGGCTCGGCGGTATGAGATCTTCGAAGCAAAAGGATGGCAGACCGATCCTTGCAGAGCCTGACTCCCGGCCCAAAACAGCCCATACTCTAATCCATTTTCCGAATTGCCGGAAATTCTCTTTTTCATTTTCCTATTTTGAGGCAAGGCTGCATCCTCTTCACCTGCATGGCTGCAACCGTCCAACCCTCTCTGGCATGTTTGTTGACGCCCTGCAGAAAGCTGGATAATCTGTGCCATGAATAAAGGGAGGAAGTCCAATGAACGAAGTCGCGGACGAGGAATCAGGAGTAGAAGTCAAGAAGACCCTCTGCTGGCCGTCTCCGGGCTGTCACTGCAATTGCGGATTGCTGGTGCGTGTCAAGAACAACAAGATCCTGAGCATCAAAGGGAACCCGGAATTCCCTTACAATCGCGGCTCAGTCTGCGCCGAGCGGATGCCGCATTTTCGCCAGTGGCTGGACCATCCGGACCAGCTGATGCACCCGCTCAAGCGGCAGGATGAGCGCGGCGCGAACCGCTGGCAGAGGATCTCCTGGGAGCAGGCGCTCGACGAGATTGCCGCAAAACTGCAGGCGATCAAAGGCGAATACGGCGCGGAAAGTCTGTCCACCATTGAAGGGACCTACCGCTCGGATTTCTATGCCATCCGCGCGCGCTTCCTGAACCTTTTCGGCAATCCGGCCAACGTAGGTGCTGCCGGGACCGCCTGTGCCTGCAACAAGGTCGCGCTGGCCTTCGCGCTTGCAGGCACGAACATACCCTGCATCCTGGCGCCTCCCATCAAGAACCTCAACTGCCTGGTGCTGCTGGGAAGGGATTACACCGCGGCGAATCCGGTTCGCCGGCGGCCGATGCAGAAGTGGCGCACGCAGAAGCCCGAAGCCAAGATGATCGTCATCGATCCGCGGAAAACCGAGATGGCAAAGATGGCAGATATTTGGCTACAGATTCGCCCCGGCACCGATACGGCCCTGCTGATGGCCTGGATCCGGGTGATCATTGGGCGCGGCCTCTACGACCGGGATTTCGTCGAGCAATGGACTTACGGCTTCGAACAGCTCAAGCAGCGAGCCGCAGAGTACACCCCGGAACGGGTCGCTGAGATTACGTGGATTCCAGTCGATCAAATCATCGCTTCCGCGATTGCCTATGCGGGCAACAAGCCCGGCTGCATCCACAGCGGGCTGGCGCCCGATCAGTTGGGGCGCAATGCCACGCGCGTGGAACAGGCCAAGCTCTGTCTGCATGCCATAACGGGTAACATGCGGGGCGAGGCGCCCGGACTGGCTCCCGAGGGGCCGGGCCCTTTCTTGAACGGCGTGATGGCCATGCGCGATTCCATGATGCAGATGGCGGAACTGTGCTCGCCGGAGCAGCGCGCCAAACAACTGGGCAGCGACCGCTTCAAGCTCATGACCTGGCCCGCGTATGAGCGGATGAATGCGCTTTATGAGCGAACCTATGGCGTGCCCCTGCCCATGAGCGGGCACAGCTTCACTGCTCCGGAACCGGCCATCTGGCGCAGCATTGTGGACGGGGTTCCGTATCCCACGAAGGCCCTCATTACCTGGGGCAGCAATCCCCTGCTCAATGCGGCCAACACCCAATTGGTGTACAAGGCTCTGAAGAGCCCCAACCTGGATCTTCATGTGGTGTTGGAGCACTTCATGACGCCGACGGCAATGCTGGCGGACTATGTGCTTCCCGCAGCCAGCAAGCTGGAGCGGGGAACGCTATCCACGATGGAGGACTTCACGTCCGTGCTCGTCGCCGCCGAGCGCGCCATACAGCCGATTGGCGAGCGTAAGACCGACTATTATTTCTTCCGCGAACTCGCCATTCGCCTCGGTTTCGGGGAGCACTTCCCCTGGAAAACGGAAGAGGAGCTGTACGACTATCGCCTCGAGCCTTTGGGCATTAAGTTTGCGGAGGCGGCTGCCGGCAAATATGTGATCGCCAGTGCGGAACCCTGGACCCACGATAGGATCAATCCGCGGACCGGCAAGGTCACCGGATTCGCCACACGGAGCGGCAAGTTTGAACTCTATTCGAACCTGCTCGAGGAGCTGGGTTACGATCCCCTGCCGTGCTACGAAGAGCCTCCGGAGAGCCCGGTCAGCACCCCGGAGATTGCCAAAGAATATCCTCTTATCCTGATCAACGGGGGACGGTTCCTGCCGCAGTTTCAGTCCGAGCATCGCCAGTTCGGCATGGGACTGCGCGAGCAACACCCCGATCCGCTTCTGCAGATTCATCCGGAAACCGCCGCCGGACTGGGCCTTCGCGAAGGCGACTGGGCAAGGATCGAAACCCCGAGAGGCGCTATCATAATGAAGGCGCAGCTCACCTCCGGAATCGATCCGCGCGTGGTGCATGCGGAACACAATTGGTGGTTCCCGGAGCAGCCCGGGGCTGAGCCGTCCCTGCATGGGCTATGGCAGTCGAACGTGAACGTGCTGACGACGGATGAGCCGGACGCCTGTGACCAGATCACAGGAAGTTGGCCGGGCAGAGCGCTTTTATGCCGTGTGGGCCGGGTCACTCCAGCTTTTTGGCAAGAGCCGGTTGGCGAATGAACAGCAAAGTCAAATTGCCTTTTTGATCCCGGATCCTCACAGGCTGGGGCCCGGAAAACGGGGTCGGACCACGATAAATTGGGCTGGAAAACGGGGTCGGACCACGATAAATAATTACCGCTGTTAAAGATCCGTCAGTTTTTTGGAATATTGGAATAGAAGATGAGCCTCAGCCCGCATTTCTCACAACATACCCATTCCCGCTGCTGCGGCTCTGGCGGGCATATCCTCTCGATTGATGGTTACATGTACCAAAGCAGCATGAAGGGTTGAAACCTTTTACCTGCAACTTACCTGCAACCTATAACCGGAAAAGACGGGCTCAAATACAAACTCTTCAGGAAAATCCCGTGAGAGATTCAGGCTAATGGCTATTCAGGCACTGTAAAAAGTAGTTTATCTTATTCTATTTCAACTATTTATCTTGGTCCGACCCCCTATATCGTCCTGCATTTTCAGGACATCCTTATCCTCGACTCGGTACCCGAAATAGAATATGACGGCAGCGATCGCGCTCGCTATCGCTGGGGAGAAAACCATGATGGAACTGATTCCGGAGACAACCTTTTCTGTTGGAACTGCATTGGCCACAAATCCTACGGCCATCAAGCCCATCGTGATGACGGCGCTTCGCAACAATACCCCCACTTTGATCGGCAGAACCAGCAGGGACATGATGAATGCCTGGATGTCTCTGCTTGTTTTCCATTCCCCGTAGACCGCCGTGTCGGCGAACAGGGCAGTGCTCATCGATCCCGCGATCATGATGAGCATATAGGCGACGCAAAAAATGATCGTGAACCCCCAGGTGGCTTTTCCCACCATGGCCGCGGAGATAAAAACAAAGGTCGCCAGAGCCAAAGTTATCCAGTAGCAGTTTCGCTTGCCGATCTTGACCCCGATCCACGCGGCGGCAAACGTGCCGAACAGCGCGGCCAGACTGATGGCCAGGATAAAGATGGACAGGAAGGCGGAATTTTTAAGGACATAGCCGAAATAGTAGAAGGCAAAAGATGTGATCATGAACATGCAGGTGTTCCGGAACGTCTCGACAACAATCAGCACCAGGAGGGGCGGGTTTTTGAAAACCAGAGCGACAATTTCCTTCAAGGATGGCCGGTCCTCCTTTTGGACGACCGGAGCCGCCTTATCGCTTTCCGCGCTCGCGGCGGCGCTAATTTTGTAGACATACCAGTATCCCAGGACCATGAGGATGCAGTAGATGGCGACGGTGATGGAAAAACCCACGACGGTGTTCGTGCGCTTTCCGAAGTACATAATCATCGGCAATGCGGTCGCCGAGAATATCAGGCCCGCGGCCGCAATGCCCTGCGCTCTGCTGCTGGACAATATCGTCCTCTCGTTGGGCCGTTGGCTCAGGCTTCCCACCATGGACCCCGATGCGGCATAGACGACGTTAAACAAAAGGTGGCTTGCTATAAATCCCACGATGATAATCCACGCCGCCACGGAAACATTTCCGATCTTCGTGAACTGCAAAATGAACAGAGGAGCGACAATCGGCGGGCCGATCAACAGCCAGGAACGGTACCGCCCTCCGAACGTCAGGGCCACTTTTTGCAGAATCACGCCGGCCACGAGGGCGCAGACGATATCGGCAAAGCTGGTGACATATAGAATTTTGCCGACAACGCCCAGTGAGAACTGGGCGTAATCGGTCAGGAAGGCCGGGAAAAAGTACAACTCCATATTGATCATCAGGGTGAAAAACAGATCCCCAACGCCGAACGTGTAGAGCAAGGATTTATTTAATCTCTCTGCCATAAGCGTCTCCTTAAAGAGAATGGAGCGGATATGCCGCAAACGTTGAGGCCGTTCCCGACGCGTGCCGACAGCGCAAGGTCTTGCCGATCACTGGAAGCGCTATCCCCAAACCAACAGCCGGTGTGAACCATTGATAGGATAGGTCGAACAATCTGCATCCCGTTTATAAACCCGGCGAGCCATTTTACGAAAATCTCGGCGTATGTCAGCCACAAGTCGCTGTGCGCATGTTTCGAATGCTATCCAGTGTTCAAATAGGAGGATTCTACTATGGAAATGCCGGATTCGTATGGAAATCTGCCGGCCCGACGCTTCAAAACGAAATGGAATTGGATGGGATCGGCTCCGGATCTATCAGCCCAATCCAGTCAAGGCGCTCATTCCAGAATCTCTTGGCACCAGGCGGCAGCGAATCATTTCCTTGATTCGGGCTGTAAAACCGGCCGCCGCGCTTTGCACGATGCAAGCCCGTCGCAGTATCCGATGCAAGCTCCAAAGAATTGGCGGTTCCAGAAGCAGCCCGGGGCTGAGCCGTCACTTCTTTCCTGCTCCTTGCTTTTCGTTTATTCTCATTCTCGCTTTGATCAGCTTCCTGATCAAACCTGCAGGCAGTTTTTGGTTCAGGGGCAAATGGACCGCAGATTTTGTGGTTACATAATCTTTCAGTTCGGAGCTGTGTTCGGCAATAACAGGAGGCGGCACGTAGAGGCCAATGTGCTTTTTGCACAACCCAAAATATGCCAGGCGCCCCATGTAAGCGTAAAATGGCATCCCATAGCTGATGGATTCAGATGCTTTAGGCGCGGCGGACTGGATTATGGCGCGAAGCTGCGCAAGCTTTTGGGCCGCCGCATGCGGAGCTTGATCCACGTATCGATCCACCTCTCGTTTTTTCGCATCCATTTTCACATGCTCACTCGTTCTTAGCCTACCAAGAGAAACTCTTTCAGCGCGAGAGCTTCCCGATCACGGCGCGACAATTCCACTCTCATCGTAAGCTTTGATAAAACAAAGCAGATTAGGCCGGGAGGAATACGGCATGACGAAGAAATGCCGAAGTCCCGCACCGAATCCTAAGTTTTGGACTGCAGCTGAACGGCGCCACTCGTCGAGAGTTTTTCGATGTCGGCGCGGCTGTAGCCGAGTTCCGCGAGAATCGTACGCGTGTGTTCGCCCGGAAGCGGCGGCGGACCGGATTTTTCCACCGACAAACCTTCAAAGCGCACGGGGCCGCCGACGAACTTCGCCTTGCCCGTCTTTGGGTGCTCCACTTCTTCCGTTACACCAAGATGCAGAACCTGCGGGTCCTCCAGAACTTCTTTCATGTTATATAACGGGCTCGCCGGAACATCGTTTTCTTCCAGAAGGCGCAGCCATTGTTCCCGGTCTCTGGTCACAAAGGTCGGCGCCAGTTCCTTTTCCAGTTGCTCGAAGTTCTGTCGACGGGCATCTCGAGTCTTGAATCTCGCATCTTCCGCTAGTTCCATCCGATCCGCGGCTTTGAGGAGTGCGAGCCAGAATTTTTCCGGCACCGAGCAATGAATTGCCAGGGGCAGATTATCCCTCGTCACGAACGCAAACGCATGGCCGTTCTTGACTCTGGCAATTCGAGTGGGAATCGTACCGGTTGCAAAATAACCGGCGGCGGTTTCGCCGATGAACGACAGGGTCGCCTGCAACAAGGAAGTTTCCACTTTCAGGCCCTTGCCGGAAGCCTGCCGCGCCATCAATCCGCCGAGAATACCGTAAGCGGCTGAAATTCCCGTCACATAATCGGATAGGGCGACGCCCATGATCTTTGGCTCATCAGGATCCGCGAGCAAACCCAAAAGGCCGCTCATCGCCTGACCCAGAGTATCGAAGCCGGGCTTGGATGAATAAGGACCCGATTTGCCGAAAGCCGAAATGGAGCAATAGATAAGTCCGGAGTTCATTGCCCGCAAGGCTTCGTAGCCAAAGCCGAGGCGATCTGCGACACCAGGGCGGAAATTTTCGACAAAGACATCCGCCCTTCCGACCAGATCCAGGCAGATCTTCTTGCCTTCAGGCGATTTCAGATCCAACAGGATGCTCTGTTTGTTCCGATGCAGGTGCGCGAAGTTCGGGCTGTAGTACTCACCGGGGGCGAAGTAACGGTAAGGATCACCATCCGGTGGTGACTCGATCTTAATGACTCGAGCGCCCAAATCAGCCAAAAGCGCAGTGGCGTAAGGCCCGGTGACATAGGTAGCACATTCGACGATTTTTATATCTTTAAGTACAGAGACAGGCATCTATATACTCCTTCGTATCATTGCATGGGGGAGGGATTGTATCATTGCCTGCGGTGCCTGTAAAAGATGGGGATGCAAAATTGTTCCGCAACAAATGCGGCGGGTGAAATTGAAAACGGGTTGGGGTACACTGTATTTCCAAAAGGCTGTCTCTCATATGCGGCACTATTTGTTGCAAACAAACTTTTTATGGCAAAAAACAGCCTTTTACGGTTTGCGGGTGAATAACAGGTTAGGGGCGGTGACAGCCTTCTTTCTGTACCCCCGGCTGCAGCCCTGAGGATTACTTTTACTGTAAAGAGTTAAGAGAGGAAGGCATGGCAAAATTATCCGGCAAAGCGCTGGTGGCTCAGGGCGGAGGGCCCACGGCCGTCATCAATCAAAGCCTGGCCGCCGTTGTGCTGGAGGCACGCAAATTCCCTGAAATCACAAAGGTGTATGGCGCGCGGCACGGCGTGCGAGGCATTCTTAACGAGGAATTCCTGGACTTGACCCAGGCGACCACAAACAACCTGGAGCAAATAGCTCTGACCCCTGCATCCGCTCTCGGGTCCACACGTGATAAACCGGATATTGAATACTGCAAAAAGATGTTCAAAGTTATGCTGGCTCATGAAATCCGGTACTTCTTTTACATCGGCGGCAACGACTCGGCGGACACCTGCCTCATAGTCAACGAGCAGGCCAAGGCCCAGGGATATGAATTGCGCACGATACATGTGCCCAAAACCATAGATAACGACCTTGTGGGGACGGACCACTGCCCCGGCTTCGGCTCGGCGGCCAAATTCGTGGCCCAAGCCTTTGCCGGGGCCAACCTGGACAACCGGGCCCTGCCCGGGGTGTATATTGCCGTGGTTATGGGCCGACATGCCGGGTTCCTGACGGCTGCCTCCATATTCGCCAAGAAATTCCCTGACGACGGGCCGCACCTGATCTACGTCCCGGAAAGATCATTCGACAAGGAAAAATTCATCCGGGATGTCGAAGAGAATTACTCCCGCCATGGCCGCTGCGTTGTTGCAGTTTCCGAAGGGATCCAGGACGCGAACGGCCAACCCACGCTGACCACGCTTAAGTCGGGCGACGCCGAAAAAGACGCACATGGCAATGTACAGCTTTCCGGCACCGGCGCCCTCGGGGATCTTCTTGCGGATCTGATCAAGGTCCGAACCAAGATCAAGCGGGTTCGGGCAGACACTTTGGGATATCTGCAGCGCTCCTTCCTGGGTTGCATCAGTGACGTGGACGCCAGCGAAGCCCGCGAAGTGGGAGAAAAAGCCGTGCAGTTTTCCGTCTGGCACAATGTGGACGGCTCCGTGGCTATAAAGCGTGTGGGCGATTATGCCGTGGAATACGAATTGGTCAAACTGGAGGAGGTGGCGGCCAAGACCAAGCGCATGCCCGACGATTTCCTTAGCGGCAACAACATGGTCACAGAGACATTCAAGAACTACTGCCGGCCCCTCCTGGGCGGAATCCCGGCTATGGACCGCATTGCAGCCCCGGCAGTGCATAAAATAATGGGATAGCAGCTTCTCTGATTGGCTGTCAGCTTTCGTCAGCGCTTTTTTGGCTTACTTCGACCTTACCTGATCCCGGTTTCGTCAAACTCTGAGGCTCCCCAGACGCTGCTTTGGGAATTGTAAATGGATTTAATAGGCAACATCAATCCGGAGGAAATGTTATGGCAGGCAAGCGCATCTTGGTCGTAACCGGCGGCGGGGATTGCCCCGGATTAAATGCAGTCATCCGCGCCATCGTCCGGCGGGCATCCCAGGAGTACGACTGGGAAGTGGTGGGCAGCATCAACGCGTATAACGGTATCCTTAAGGAACCCATGGAACTCGTTCCCCTGGATGCGCGCAAGGTTGCCGGAATTCACGTCATGGGCGGCACCATCATCGGCACCACCAATAAAGGCGGGCCCTTCGCCTGGCCGGTGAAACAACCGGATGGCGCTTGGACCACCGTGGACCGCTCCGACGACCTGCTGAGGCGCCTCCAATACCAGGGGATCGATGCCGTCATCAGCATCGGCGGCGACGGCTCCCAGAAAATATCTCAGCAGCTCTTTGAAAAGGGTCTGAACATCGTGGGCGTGCCGAAAACCATCGACAACGATCTATCCTCCACTGATTTCACATTCGGATACCAGACAGCAGTGGAAATCGCCACCGAGGCTGTGGATCGGCTGGTCACAACCGCATCCAGCCACCACCGGGTGATGATTCTGGAAGTAATGGGCAGAGGCGCCGGCTGGATTGCCCTTAGTGCCGCTCTGGCCGGCGGAGCCGAAATCGTCCTGATTCCCGAAATTCCATATGACGTGAATAAGGTGGTAGACATACTGAAAGGCCGTATCAGCCGAGGCAAAGGCCACGCCATAATCGTGATTGCCGAAGGAGCCATGGCTCAGGGCGGCTCGGTAGTGGCCAGCAAAAGCGATGAAGCCGGACGCCAGGACCAGGTGCTTGGTGGAGTAGGTTATGTTCTTCAAAAGCAGCTCAAAGCCCTGTTGGACGTGGACACCCGTGTCACAGTGCTCGGGCACATCCAGCGCGGCGGCAGCCCCATCGCCTATGATCGCATTCTTGCCACCCAGTTTGGGGTCAAAGCAGTGGAGCTGGTGAAAGAGGGCAAGTTCGGCTATATGGTGTCTTACCGCCACCTCCATATAGTTTCTGTGCCGCTTAAGGAAGCCATCGCCAACTATAATTTTGTCAGCCTGGACCATCCGCTGGTCAAAGCCGCCCAGGGAATAGGCATTTCTCTGGGAATCTAGCTGCGTCCGCCGCGGGCATGGCAGAACAATAGCGGCGTTTTTGTCAGAACGAAGCTAAGCAAAACCGATAAAAGGGTTTACGTATTTCAGAAGGAAGATGGGCAAGTGTCGAACTTGAGCAGGAGCTAAAAACGCACGGGAACGGTCATTCACTTGCCCATATCCATATATACCCCGCAAATGCTCCAATATTTCGCTCCTCTCTAAAAATTTTTTAATTGAGGCCTGCGCCCGAGACTTGCTGTCGGAATTTGTGATCTGCGGCCTGAAACCTGGAACCCAAGTCAGGCACCTCCGGCAAAGCCGGAGGCTTGAAAGATTGGAACCGCTCAAGGCGGTTGGGGGAGTTACGCTGGTCTTGAACGCTGACTTACGCGGGCAAAAGCCGATGAGGCGCTTCCGATCCCCTCAGGGGCCAGCGCTCCGCGCTGGACAGTTTTCTGCGGCGGCACTGTGGCAAACGCCCGGTTTCTCATAACCTCCATCTCCTTGCCGCACGGCGTTTGCCACAGTGCCGCCGCAGAAAACTCCATCGGAAGCGCCTCATCGGCTTTTGCTCGCCGACCCTCGCCGAACAAACCGACGTTTGTCAGCGTATCTCAGTGTTTCAAAATACGGAGCTGTCAAACTCTATGGGTCCCCCGGCAGAGCCGTGGGTTTACCAATGGAATTATTGGCTGATGCGCCGCCGGGGATGACGTTTCCATTGTATCTTATACTTCATTCATGGTAGCTTTGGACTGTCCGGTGGAAAACGCACACTGCTTGCACGGCACGGAGAGTCAGAATAAGACAGTTGGCTCGTCCATTCCCATTCAATCCTGCATTGAGCCGCAATCCATCGCATGCAACTGGCCTGGGCCGCAGGCGCTTTCAGTTTTCAATTTGCCGGAGCTCGAATCCAGCCGGCGCTATGGAGGGTGTTGAGATGGGAAAGAAAATATTTGTCGGCAATCTTCCGTTCTCTATGGGCGAAACCGAACTTAGGGAATTATTCGCTCAGAAGGGTGCAGTGGACTCGGTGACGGTGATGCGCGACGTCGAGACCGGAAGGTCCCGGGGATTTGCCTTCGTTGAAATGGCGAATGATCCGGAAGCCCTGAAAGCGATCGAGGAACTGAACTCCTTTTCGGTGGAAGGACGCAATCTGACCGTGAATGAGGCCAGGCCCAAGACCGAGCGCCGCGGAGGCTTTGGCGGCGGCAGGGGAGGCAATCGAGGAGGCCAGGGGGGACATCGCGAACCCCGCTGGTAACAACCGTCAGTCCTCCTTCAGACTACAGCACTTGCCGGAATTTCTCACAGGATTCCGTGATTCGGTGCGCATCGGTTCGGGTTCCGGGTTGCAGGTTATAGGTTTTGAGGTGATTTGGAGTCTGCAACGCGGAACCTGTAAGCCGTGGCTATCCATCGCCGCCCGTCCGGTCTGCCCCACAGCGCGAGGCCAAAACAGCAGCCAGCCACGATCAGCGGATAAGCAGTTGCGCGGCAAACTCGTACAGGTAATTATTGCGCCAGTTGATTCAAGTGTGGCCGCCCGCGGCTACCTTCGCTTCCGCCATCTTTTGAGCAGTTCGCGAAAACGGACTTCCCCCAGTGGGCGGTCTCCTTTTTGAATGATAAAGCTCTGGCGCATTTCCCGGGCAAAGGCAGGATCATATTTCCAGTTAATCGCCGCGATGATAAGCATGGCGATCAGGGCGCCGGTGCCGGCGGCTAGCATATCCTTTTGTGCGTCCCACACATCGCCCTGGGTTCCCAGAAACGCGAGTCCCGCTCCCGGGCTGACTGCTTCAGCGGTCCACCATTCCATCACCTCATAGACGGCGGAAAGCGATAAAGCCACATCGAGCGGCAGATAAAAGCTCCAGAAACCCTTGACGTGGGCCAGTCTCATAAAAATCTCGCGGACCGGGTATGCGAGCAAAAGCCCGAAAGAGAAATGGACCATCCGGTCGTACATATTGCGGCTGGCACCCAGCCAGCTTTGCAGCACATATCCGAACGGCACCTCCGCATACGTGTAGTGCGAGCCAATCAGGTGCAGGACCATGAAGACTGTTATCAGCGTGTAGGAAAGATTGGACAGTCTGAAATAATAGCCCGCCAGCACAATAGCCGGCACCGACACAAATACCAGGATGTTTTCCAGAAGCCAGTCATCCGGGTATTTGGGCTGAATGGCCGCCCATATCCAGACAATTGCGAAAACCGCAAGCAACGCTTTGTGGTATCGGCTCATGAATGCCCATCCCCTGTATTTGGCCTGGCCCTCATAAAAGCAGTTTCCTGTGCAACAATTCTCTTCCCGGCTTTTTGAACCGCAGAATATCGAATGACGAATTTCGAAGCCTTCTGCAGTTCGATATTCAATATTTCGGCAAATCGACTTCGATGATACGTTTCCTTTCAACGCATGCCTGCCGGAGCAGAAAAATCAGTCCCGCGATCCACACCACCACCTGCCCCGCCACATAAAAAGAATTCCATGGTGCAGGGAAAAGGAACAGGCCCCCGGGAGCCAGGGATGCGAGCATCGTAGCGGCCAGCAAGGTCCCGGCAACGATACCGGCGCTGGATTCGGCCGACCGCTCCCTGGCTATGAGAAAAAGGGCGACCATCGGCAGCAAAATCAGCATGTCGTCATACCAGCGATGATAGGCCGTCATCCGGGCAATATAGGCAGTCACTCCCAGCAGGACCCATGGCTCTACACGGCGGTGACGGTAAATCCAGAATCCGAGAGCCGTCAGCACTGCCAGGGTTATCGGTAGATTCCATTCCGCCAGGCCGATTCGGTTAAGCCAGATATGGAGGTTTGCCACATTGCCCGTTTCGCTGCCGCGGATGCCGACAAACGAACCGCGAACAAGCAGATCACGAATCAGCGACACAAAATCGGATCTCTGGAATACCGCTGCAAAAATAGTGAGGGAAGCATATCCCGCTGCGACAAACAAAGCCGGCAGCGGGGAACGGGGGACAAACAGCAGAATCCAGAAAAAGTATCCCGCGATGTTGGGTTTGACAAAAGCCATCAACACGAGCGCCGGTGCGAAAAGATAAAAACGCAACCCCCGCTGTTCTCTCGCCGCCAGAAGCAAGCCTGCTATAAGCAGGGCAATAACATGAATGGTAAACTGCCCATTGCCGATGGCCGCTCCTGCAGCGTACATGGAGGCGGGGATTAGGGCGGTGAAAGTTCTCTGAAGAAATCCCTCCGCACGGCACTCCCGGACTACAAGACTCATGCACAATGCCAGAGTGAAAAGCGCGGACGCGGCATAGAGAAATTTGGCAACCGGCAACGTCGTCCAGCCCAGCATAGACCAGAGAATGGCGTAGGTGGCGGGCGGATAAACCGCACTATGCGATTCGCTGTATATAGGCCTGCCGGCAAACCAGTCGCGGGTAAATCCATGGAGAAGCCTCAGGTCTACCCCGCCTTTCAAAGCCGGCTGCCAGAGCCGCCAGAATTCATAGCCCAGCCACACCAATGAAGCGACCAGCATTATTGAGATTGCAGCGCGCAGCAGCGCTTTATCATGCTGAGCCCAAAATTTTTTTATTGTCAAACTACCTGCCATCGAGTTCCAAACAATATATAAATGCTAACCCGATCTATCTTGAAAGCCACAATCTCACATGAGGTAACAGCAAGATAATAGCCGGAGGACTCACCGATGTATTGAAGTATTTTGCGAAACCCAACGGCAGCGGGCTCGCTACTCGTAGCGGAGCGACTCCACGGGGTCCAGACGCGCGGCTTTGACCGCGGGCCAGAGTCCGAAGACGATTCCGACCCCTGTCGAAACACCCAGGCCGGAGAAAACCGCCCAGGCCGGCGGGATTGCCGGCAGGTTGGGAACAAAATAGGCCAGGACAAGTCCCAGAAGTCCTGCCATGGAAACCCCCATTGCACCGCCGATGGTGGTCAGCAGCGCCGCTTCAAGAAGGAACTGCCAGATGATATCCCGCCGGCGCGCCCCGACGGCTCTGCGCACACCGATCTCCCGCGTGCGCTGCGTCACCGACATAAGCATTATGTTCATAACGCCCACGCCGCCCACCAGCAGTCCGAGGCCCGATATTGCCAGCGTGCCTGTTTGTATCAATCCCGTGATGCGGTTTATCTGCTGAATAATCGAATCGGAAGTGCTCAAGGTAAAATTCGTCTCCTCCCCCGATTTGAGGCCGCGCAATCTGCGCAGTTCCGCTTCAACCTCATACAGCGCAACGTCGCGCAGGCCCGGACTTGCCTGGCAGTACAACACTACCGTTTCGGCATTGGGATAGCGCATTTGAATGGTTTTGAGGGGGATCATGACCACATTATCCTGCCTGTTCTCGCCGAAGAAACCGCCCTTGCGCTTTTCAAAAACACCCAGCACGCGGTAGACGGCCCCATCCATGACAATACTGTGTCCGACGGCATTCCCCCCCGGGAAAAGGGAGGCGCTGACGTTGGCGCCCAAAACACAGACTTTGGCGCGACGCTGCTCTTCCTCGAGCGTATAGACTCTGCCTGACTGCAACTCAGCATTGGTTACCCGGGAAAAGTTCCAGGTAGCGCCCTGCACCTGGATGTTTTCATTTTCCAGGTCCTTGTATCGTGCCGTCAGAGCCCGGCCATTCGCGAGGTTCGGAACGAGGATCTGCGCAGCCGCATCCTTCAAAGATGGGCATGCCTCCGCAAGTTTGTGCGCGAATTCCGCCTTCAAAGGCTTGCGGGTTATTTCTTCGGGGCGGATTGTGGGACTGCCGGGATCACCATTCAAATGATAGGCAAATATGTTATTCGGCCCGAACTCCTGGAATAAGAGGGCAATATTGCGCCGCACTCCGACCAAAACCGAAGCCACCAGCACGACTGTAACGATGCCCACGATGATCCCGAGCACCGTCAGAAGCGAACGGAACCTGTGCGCCATGATATTCGCCAAAGCGAAGCTCAGATTCTCCCTTTTGAAGTGGATCTGTTTCATGTCTCGTATCGAAGAGCTTCGACCGGAGGCATCCGGGAAGCAAGGTATGCCGGATAAAAACCGGCGCCGAGCCCGATTGTGATGGCGGTGCCCATAGCCATCAGCGTGTAGCTCAGGGGAATATCCACCCCGGTGGCGAAGGCGCGGCTCAATCCGATGGTTCCAAGATAGGAGATGAAAAGGCCCGCGGCGCCGCCAAGAAAGCTCAGGATGGTGGACTCAAACAGGATCTCAGCCAGGATATCGCGGCTCCTGGCCCCCAGACATTTGCGGATCCCGATCTCTCTTGTCCGTTCCGTCACGGAAACAAGCATCATGTTCATTACGACAATGCCGGCAACAATCAGGGCTACGGAACTGATCGGCACGATGGCCATGGAGACTATTCCGATGACGCGGACCAGGAAGCTGCGGCCGGCCTCGGGAGCCAGTACATCGAAGTTGTCGGGCTCATCGGGTTTCAGGCGGCGAAGAGTACGCATGGAAACGCGCACCTGCTCCTGGACTTCGTCAAGCAAGGCCGGCGCGTCCCGCTTCACATAAATTGTCACCGAACGCCGGCTGCCCCAGATTTTTTCAAATGCGAGCAAGGGAATATAGACAAGCCGGTCGAGGGACGAGCCGAAGGCCGAGCCCTGTTTCTCCAGAATGCCTATCACCAGAAAGGACTGCCCCCTGATCCGGATGCGTTTGCCGATGGGATCCGTGGACGGGAAGAGTTCCTTGACCAGATCCTGCCCTATCACCGCAACCCTGAGCGACCGCCTGTTCTCGGTTTCCGTGAAGAAGCGGCCGCCGCTGAGCGCGAGATTGCGGATGGCCTGGATGTTTTCCGTGACGCCGGCGATCGATGCGGCCAGGAAAGTATCGTTTCCGGCCTTGACATCGGCGATTTCCTCCAGGCCGGACGCCAAGAGAGTGCCGGCATTCACGCGCGCGGCCAGCGCCTCTGCCTCCCGGCGGTAAATTTCGGGATTTTTGCGCAGCTTATCCGAAAGCTCTTTGCGGCTGAGGTTGCCCACAGACGCCACCTGGGCAATGATAAATGTGTCCGCGCCGATTGTCCGAGCGGTGCTTTCGGCCGCTAAATCCCGGACAACCCCCAATGTCGCCCCAATCAGGACAACCGCCGCGATTCCGATGACAATGCCCAAAACCGTGAGGATCGAACGCAGCTTATGAGCCCAGAGGGTTCGCAGCGCAATGCCCAATGAATTGCCCAGCGCTTCCGCCCAATTCGGTGCATCGGTCAGGCCTTTTGCCGGGGCATCCATCCCCACTATACCCTCCGGGCACGCCGTCTTCGGCGACATCGTCTGGAATGGTATCAGAACAGAAAAATATCCACCAGCCGCACTTCAAAGGAAAGCTGAAAGAAGCCCCGAATGGATGCGCATTTAGTGGATTTGGCTTTTACTTAGGGCGGGTCTCCAAACCCGTCCTGTAATGCTAAATCGTGAGGACCGGTCTCCAGACCGGTCCGATTGGGGTATAACTTGATAGTCCCCGAATCGAACCGCTCTGGAGAGCGGTTCTCACGAAAATTTACGGCGTAGGCCAAGAGCTGAATATTTTGCGTGGGATCAGATATGCGGGGAGAGTATTGCAGGCTAAATGGACAGTTACCGTTCGAGATTCGAGATTGAATGATGCCAACCTCGAATCTCGAATCAGGAATCTCAGATCAGACGGTTGCCAGAAGGGCCCGTTTGACCATGACTTTGGCCAGCTGGACTTTGTACTTGGTCGCCTGAAGCGGTTTGGCGTCTTCCACGGCCGCCGCGCCCGCCGCCTCCGCATTCGCCTCATTGATGGGCTTACCCGCGATGGCCGCCTCCGCCTTGAGCGCGCGGTAGGGCTTGGGCGCGACCGCGTTGAGGCAGATGCGCGGCGTCGCGCCGCCCACCCTCACGGCGCAGTTGACGATCGGGAAATCGATCGACTTGCGGATGGCGAACTTGATAAAGGCGCTCTTCGCTCCGGCCGGGGGAGCCGGGACGCGGATCTCGGTGACGATCTCATCGACGGCCAGGACCGTGTTGCCCGGGAACTTGACGTCAAAGAAATTCTCCGCATCGATCGTGCGCTTGTTGGTGACCACTTTCGCGTCCAGAGCGATGAGCGCGGGGGCCACGTCGCTGGGATGGACGGCGATGCAGCGGTTGACGTTGCCGAAGATCGAGTGGTATCGGTTGTCGCCCGTCATGGCAAAGCAGGTGGTCCCGCCCTTGCGGATGCAGTTGAACCGGTTCTCCGGCTTGCGGAAATACCAGCAGCGGTGCAATTGGGCGATGTTGCCGCCGATGGTGGCCATGTCCCGGACATGCGGCGTGCCCACCCTTGAAGCTGCCTGGGCGAGGGCTGTGTACTTTTGATTGACGACGGGACTGGAGGCGATGTCGGCCAGGCGCGTGGTGGCGCCGACCTTGAGCATGCCCGCCTCCTCCTTGATGTAGTCGAGCCCAGGGACGATGGTCTTGATGTTGACCAGGGTAGCGGGGTAGGCGGGAAGGATGTTGTCCTTGAGCGTACCGATCAGATCAGTGCCGCCGGCAATCAGGTTGGCTTTGCCGCCGGCGAGGGCGGTTCTGGCTTCCGCCAGGGTCTTTGCGTTCGTATGGTTGAATGCTTTCATCTCATCTCTCCTATGAGTTCCCAGTTTCCAGTTCCCAGTTCCCAGTTAAAACACCCAGCCGGGAACCGGAAACTCTGAACTGGAAACTCTCTTTTATGCCTTGCCCAGCGCTTTATGAGTTCCCAGTTTCCAGTTCCCAGTTCAAAACACCCAGCCGGGAACTGGAAACTCTGAACTGGAAACTCTCTTTTATGCCTTGCCCAGCGCTTTATGAGTTCCCAGTTTCCAGTTCCCAGTTCCCAGTTAAAACACCCAGCCGGGAACCGGAAACTCTATTTTATGCCTTGCCCAGCGCTTTATGAGTTCCTAGTTTCCAGTCCCCAGTTCCTAAAACATCCAGCCGGGAACTGGAAACTCTGAACTGGAAACTCTCTTTTATGCCTTGCCCAGCGCTTTATGAGTTCCCAGTTTCCAGTTCCCAGTTCCCAGTTAAAACACCCAGCCGGGAACTGGAAACTCTGAACTGGAAACTCTCTTTTATGCCTTGCCCAGCGCTTTATGAGTTCCCAGTTTCCAGTTCCCAGTTCCCAGTTAAAACACCCAGCCGGGAACTGGAAACTCTGAACTGGAAACTCTCTTTTATGCCTTGCCCAGCGCTTTATGAGTTCCCAGTTTCCAGTTCCCAGTTCCCAGTTAAAACACCCAGCCGGGAACCGGGAACTCTATTTTATTCCTTGCCCAAAGCTTTATGAGTTCCTAGCTTTCAGTTCCCGGCTCCTAAAACATCCAACCGGGAACTGGAAACTCTGAACTGGAAACTCTCTTTTATGCCTTGCCCAGCGCTTTGAGAACCTTGTCCGGTGTGGCCGGCGGATCGACCCACTTACCGATGGCGTTATGAATCGCGCAAATTACCAGATGAGTATTCGCCAGAGAGTGGCTAATCCCGTTAGCTCCGTAAGCTGCATTACCTGCGCGCGTTTCCAGGAACTTGCGGTCGACAGGAGGCATGTCCAGCATGCCGACCTTTTTATAGTCGAGCATGTTCGCGTTGAGCTTCACCCCCGTCGCCCTGTCATAGAAATAGTCTTCCTGAAGCTGGCATCCGGCACTGAAATCCATCACCTGGTCAATCTGGCTTTCGAGTGAGGTCAAGCGAATAACTTTGCCGGGATCCGCCGCCACTCCAAACCGGATAATTTCCACCAGTCCGGTTTCCGGGTCGACGGCAACCTCGCACATCGCGATGTTCATGGTATCGAGATATTTTCCCATGCCGGTAGCCCAGAGAGCCGTTGGAGGCCTGCCGGAGAAGGTCGCAAACAGATGAGCCTGCCCCACAGCCCGGGCGAGCGGAACCGTTTTGCCCGGATCGGACTTGACAAAAACATTGCCGTCCTTCATGTCCAGGTCTTCGGGTTTGTAGCCCTTTAACGGACTGGGCGCGGACTGCCCGCCGCCAAAACCGCCGAAGCCGCTTGGGGCCGGAGGATTGTCGGCATTTTGAATAGCGGCTTCCAATATGCGCTTTTTTAGAATGTTGGCGCATTCTTTGTTCGCCCAGGCGGATGCAGTCGTTCCGTCGCTTCCACCGCCGACGGGAGCAAAGACCTCCATGGGATCGAAATCGATGCTGATGTCTTCATATCTGATCCCCAGTTCCTCGGCAACGACCATTGCGTTTCCTTCAACCGCATAGATGCCGGTGCATGGGCCTTGAGTAGGAAAACGCACCTTGCCATTCCTGAGCTCCAGTTTGCAGGTGTATCCCGAGAAGGAGTGCCGCGGACACATCTGGTACCGGAAGCCTGCACCGTGCAATCTCCCGTCGGGGAGCTTTTTCGCGCCGGCCGCATGCCAATCCCAGTTCATCAGTTTTTTCCCCTCCGCCACGCACGCCTGGAAACTGGGTACGGGATTGGGATCCGTGTAATCGGTGGGTCCGTGGAGGTTCAGTGTCGCTATTTCGATCGGGTCCTTTCCCAATTTATCAGCAATCAAATGTATCGCCATGGTCAGCGAGTCCCAGTTGAAAGGGCAATGCTGGCCGCTGGTGTACATCTTCCCGCGGTTGCTGTTCACGACTTCCATCGTCTGCCTGATATTCAGGCATCTTGTCGTGAAATAGGGGCCGTAACCCTGGTCGCCTGAAGTACCGAGCATCGAAACGGGAGGGACTCCGGCATCCGCGATGGAAAAGTCTTCTATTGCAGTGATCAAACCGTTGTTTTTGATACCAACCTTCATGTGCGTGAAGCGCTGGTTCATATTGAAGTCGTACATCTCTTTCCGGGCTAAGGTCATGCGGACCGGCCTTCCTGCCCTTTTGGCGAGCAGCGGCGTGATTTCCTGCACTTTCCGCAGGCCCCAATCACAATACTTGCCGCCCTGGAAGAGACTTTCCTGCTTAACTTTTTCAGAGGGAAGCCCGTACATTCGTCCCACGGCGTCTTTTCCCCCGGATGCCGTCCAGACAGCCCCTTCAATATGCAGGCTCTGCTGTTCAGAACTCTGCAAAGGGTCATCATACCAATAAGCAACCGATGCATAAGGATTGGGAACGTGGCCGGAGAAAGCGGGCATGTTGAAGTCATATTCGATGATCTGATCCGCCTGCCTGAAACCGGCTTCCACATCCCCGCGGTTGTTGCTCGCAACAGTGACGTTGCCCTTGCCTCTCGGGTTATCCCGGATGACCGGCGCATCGGGCTTTTTCCCTTCGAGTATGTCGACAACATGCGGGCGTACTTCCCACTGCGGATTGAGGGCCTTCAAAGCTTCATCGCAGAGTTCTTCGGTTTCGGCAACGATGATCACCGCCACTTCATCGTCTTCCATATCGGCGATCTGGTCGACGTAAGGGCCCTGGGGTCCGCCAAACATCATCATTCCGCCGCCTTCATCGCCGGCCGGCTTCGCTTTCGGAGCAGGCTTGGGTGCGGCGGTTCCGGCTTGAGCTCCCAAGCCGGGGTCCGCGGCAGGAGGGCCGAACGCCACGGAGGCAGATCCCTCAGTTTTGCTCTTCGGAGCGCCGGATCCCATTCCCCCGCGGCGGCCGAAATTCTTCAGGTCCTCGTCTTCCCACGTAACCACGTCGACGACGCCCTTGATCTTTTTCGCCGCGGCAACATCGACGCTCTTGACCATCGAATTGGCATAGGGGCTTCTGAGGAATTTGGCATGGAGCATGTCGTCCATGACATAGTCCGCACCGAATTTCGCTTTGCCGGTGGCCAGCGAGTAGGAAAGCCTGCCGGGAAGGTTGGGCTTCCCCACAACGTCAAACTTTGCTCTTTGTCCATTGACTCCCGCCAAATCCGCCATGCTATGCGCCCCCCTTCATCACCTGCGCCGCTTCCATGATGGCGGTCGGGTGCCTCGGGTAAGTTCCGCAACAGCAGATGTTGCCGGCGAGCGCCTGCTTGCAGTCGTTCTCGGTCGGATTGGGATTCTTGTCCAGGAGGGCTTTGGCCGAAACTACGAAGCCCGGCGTGCAATAACCGCATTGCATGGCATCCCATTTGCAGTACGATTGAATGAGCGGCTTCCACTTGGGATTGGCGGCTATGCCCTCGACCGTCTCGATCGATTTGCCTTCGCACTCGACGGCGAGCGTGGTGCAGGACAATACGGCCCTGCCGTCGATGATGACGGTGCAGGAGCCGCACACGCCGCGGTCGCACATCTGCTTGGCGCCGGTCAAACCCAGCTTGAACTGAAGCGTGCGCTGCAGAGTCCAGTGCGGCTCGATCAGGACTTCGTAATCTTTTCCGTTGACCTTGAGCCTGGTGGTCACCGGGATTACGGCGCCGGGGTGCGCCTCGCCAAAATGCTTTTGCAGGGCGGCGAAGGTATTGAAATCCTTGCCGTCGATCGGGCACCGAAAATTCGTGATGGTTGAAGCGACGGCTTCGGCTGCAACGGCCATGCCCGTCGCAAGCGTCAGGCCGGACCCAACAGTGCCGCCGGCGACCGCCGCTCCCGCACTCTTGAGGAAGCTTCTTCGATTGAGTCCCACTCCCTCGCTTTTCTGGGTTTCTTCATCAGGCATAAAAAGTCCTCCTTAGCTTTCTACTGCGAACCACGCCGGGGAGTCCCGGGCATATCGGATTTAACGACTGCGAGGACAGGATAGCAAATCGGGCATGCATTGTTACAGCCAAAACAACAAGGCTGCGGGACAGGCAGGTACGATGGGGGCCCCGGCAAAAGCAGGTTTGGGGACTGATGATCAAAAACGAGCAGCGGGGAAATGCAGATTGTGGAATGGGGGAGTCAGGTACCTCCGGCAAAGCCGGAGGCTTGAAAGATTGGAACCGCTCAAAGCGGTTGGACTAGTTACGCCGGTCTTGAACGCTGACTTACGCGGGCAAAAGCCGACCCTCGCCGAACAAATCGGCGTTTGTCGGCTCTTTTATCAGCGTTTCTCAGCGTTTCAAAATACGGAGCTGTCAAACTCTTTGAGTCGCCCGGCAGAGCCGGGGGTTTACCAATGTAATTACAGATTGACGATTACCGGAGGGTTGTCTGTCAGGGCTACCCATTTGATGTCCAAAAAACGGTCGCCCTCCTCTCCGCCATATCCGTTTTCCGCCAATTTCCCGGACTCATAGAGCCGGATCAGGTGAGATTCGGATTCGTTGGCAGGCTCAGGCCGGATGGCTCCGGCACGATAAAGTGCATCGACCAGATCTATGAACCCATTTTCCAGATCCGACTTGCCGGCCAGGGTGCCTTCGGATGCAAGTATGAGCTTTCGACCCGCGGCTTCCCGGACCAGGTCTGAGATCGAAACGGCATGTCCGGCTTTCAGCCTTTCATTCATGAACTCGCTCAGGTTAAGGTAATTGGCGATTCCCACTTACTTCGCCCCTTTGTCATTTTCAGAATCGAAACAAGCACAACTGATCAACTGACCGCCACATTTGGGACAGCATTCGTAATCGCAACCCGTATGATGCTTGCCGCCGGGCGCCACATTGCAGTCGGGACAGCGAAACCAGTTGGGAAAATGGAACTTTTTAGGATCGTAAGGCAGGGTCGCAAGGATACTTCCATCCGTGTATTTAGCGGAAACATTCGCCTCGCAGGCCGTGACCGCCGGGTCCGACATTTCCTTCCGACAACTTCTGCAGATTCCCATCATTTCCTCGCAGAACACAAATTCTGGCGTTCCGGTTCGTCTTCTCCGCAAGAAATCCATCAAGCTCGATAAGAGAATGCGGACCTGGAACCGAGGCCGGCCGATTGGGAGTGGCCGCGCCGGACCAGAATCGCCGGGCCTGGCATGGTCAAAAGATATGTTTGAATCCGGCGGGGTTGGATGCGGACATCAGGTTCAAGAATGTCCGCATCCGGGGCGAGCAGGAATCGCTCTCGAGGCAACCGCCATATTCCGTTTGGCCATCATGATTGCGGCCCAACTTGCCGGGCCGCGGGCCGCGGAATTTCGGCAGGCTAGCCTTTGAGTTTTTCCTGCAGATTTCTGGTGAATTCGTCTCCAACTTCCTTTGCCTTGGCCCGCATGATTCTCTCGCCGAAGGTTGCCAGCCGTCCAACGAGGCTAACATTGGCCGTATAGGAAACATCGACAACGTTGGGGGAAGTTTCGTTCAGTTTGACCTCGATTTCAGTCGAGAAATTGCCAAGCTTGGTCACATCGGCGCCTCTGCCAACCGCTTTGATGTAATTCGGCGGACGCACTTCGGTCAACTTTGTCGTAAATTTCAGCTTAATCTTGAATGGCCCTACTCTCTGCGCAACGACGCTTTCATACGTCTCTTTATCAATGGCTTCCATTTTTTCCGTACCTGGAACACAGGTACCCAGTGTTTTGGGATCGAGCAGGTGATCCCAGACCTTTTGAATGGGCGCTTGCAGGGTAAATTGCCCGTCGATAATCATTTCAAAACTCCTTTCTCTCTCAGAAGCATCTGCTATGGGTCGAATGAATTCTTCTGTGCTGATTCAAATCCCTTGTAGACCCGCAGGACTATGGTCAACCGGTTTAAACAGCCGCTCGTACAGAAACAACCGTCGCAGCAACCTGCATGAATGATTTTTTGTTGAACTTAATTAAATGGTGCTTACGCAATCGAGCAACCCCAGGCATTGAGCGGACTCAATGCCTGGGGTTGTGGCCTTATAGTCTATCCTTCGTTGACTTCGGCGGCTGTTTTCTTGAGTACGTCAGCCAGGGCCTGATAGCCCTTATTCCCGAATTCGGTAACCTGGGCCTTAATCAAAGCAGCATAGGAAAGCCCCTGGGTTTTGAGCCAGTCCTTGTGTTTTTTGTCGGTCTGTCCCAGATAGTGCCTGGCCAAATCAAGATGCTCGGAACAGATTTTGCGACACATTGGACAACGATAATTAGGCATGTGCGATTTCCTCCTTATTTACCTTTTGCCTTGGAAGGTGCTTTGGATTTTGCGCTTTCCTTGTCTTTTTTCTCTTTTTCTCTGAGTGCCTTCAAAACCTTTTCAGGTTTTAAGACGTTGCTGAAGAACTCCGCTCCGCAGGCTTGATATACGGCATTTGCCAGCGCAGGAGCGGCAGGCGCTATTGTTGCTTCGGCAGCTTCCTTGGCGCCGAATGGGCCATTCGGCTCATAAGTAGGAACGTCCAGGATCTCGATCTCCGGCATATCGCGGGTCCGGAGGATCTTGTAGTCCACGAATTCAGGGTTCAGCAACATGCCCTGATCCATAGGCATCTCTTCACACAGGCCGTACCCCAGTCCCATGTGAATAGATCCTTCCACCTGGCCTCGTGCACCCAAAGGATTGATGATCTGGCCGGAATCATGCACTACGAGAACATCCTGAGCTGTGACATGACCCGTTTCACGGTCCACTTTCGCCTTGATCGCCATGATTCCCATACCGTAGGCAGGAGAGATCATGCCTTTATTGTGAGGCGTGTAGTGGCCGACTCCGCTGAGAGGCACTCCATCATTTGCCCGGATCGCGTCCTTTACAAGATCGTAGTAGGAGAGTCCTCTTTCCGGGCGCAATTCAAGGTAGACTCTGTGATTCCTCGCTACTAGGTCATAGGCGATATTCTCGCCCAGCTTCAGCCTTGCGAGATCAATGAGTTTCTGCTTGATCTGGGCAGCGGCATCCTTGATCGCGTTGCCGTTCATCAACGTTTCCCGGCTGCCCCAGGCGCCGAGATCGGTATAGGCATGAGCGGTATCGCCCATATGCAGGCGGATGTCCTCGATGCCAATACCCAGTTCTTCGGCACAGATCATGGCAGCCACCGTGTTGTGGCCCTGACCGACATCGGCTGCCTGGCTATACAGATCGACCGTTCCATCCCAGTTGACCTTTACGTGAGCCGATGAATAGGCATACGGAGTATCGATCCAGTTGAAGATGCCGCCGGACATGTAGGCAAATCCGCAGTATCCGATGCCTTCATCCTTCTCGACTTTGGGCCATTTTTCTTTGACTCTTACGGCCATCTTTTCGATACAAGCCTGAATACCGCAGCTTTCAAACTTATATTGACCCGGAGCTTCGTAACCGGGCGCTACAGCGTTTTTACGCCGGATTTCCAGCGGATCAATCTCAAGGTCCTTGGCCGCTCGGTCTAATTGAGTTTCAGCGCAGTACTTCGAGGGAACGGCGCCGAATCCCCGTATCGACGTACCCCAGACGATATTCGTGTAAGCTCGAACACCGTCGTATCTATAGTTGGGTATCCGGTAAGGCATGGTTATGAAGGTGCCGGTGAGAAAAAGCGTCGTAGCCCCCAATCCGGTAAAGGCGCCTCCATTGGTAATAGCCTTTGCTTCAAAAGCGACGATCGTTCCGTCCTTCTTCAGGCCGATCTTCAGGGCCATATGCTGAGCGGTACGATGCTCCGTGGTGGTAAATTCCTCGTCGCGGTTGAAAACAATCTTTACAGGCTTTCCTGTCTTCATGGAAAGAATGGCCGCATTGACTGCGTCCGGCATGGTTGAATTCTTGCCGCCATAGTGGCCGCCGACATGGGGCTTTATTACCCGGACGTCCCCTTCCCGCAGCTTCAGAGCTTCCGCAATGTTCTGCTGCACGAAGTACGGCGATCCGGTGGATGTCCACACGGTCAATCTACCGGTGCCTTTGTCATAGCTGGCCACGGAATTGTGCACTTCCATCGCGCAGGGATGCGCCGCTTCAATCACGTACCGGTCTTCACGGACATAGTCGGCTTCGGCAAATCCTTTGTCCACGTCTCCCCATTCAATGTGACGGGTCGCATTGATATTGCTTGGAAAATCCTCGTGCACCATGGGCGCATCGTCTTTGATGGCTTCGATCGGATCATATACAGCCGGCAGCGGCTCATACTCGACCTCGATCAGGTCCAAAGCCTTTTCGGCGATCTCTTCAGTAGTTGCCGCTACGGCAGCCACCGGGTCCCCGATAAAGCGGACCTTGTCCGTGGCGAGAGCCTGCTGATCGGCCAGCTCCCGGAAGCGCCTCCACAAGCCCCATTTGCCACCGGGCGTATCCTTGCCCGTGATAACGCATTTTACGCCCGGAAACTCTTCTGCCTTGCTGGTATCAATGCTGAGGATCTTGGCGTGCGGATAAGGACTTCTCAGAAGCTTGCCATAAAGCATATTTGGCAAGGTGATGTCGATTGAATATGCCGCTTCGCCCGTAACCTTCGCCGGCCCATCGACATTGGGCGTCGGCTTGCCTATTATGGAATATTCTTTCATTATGCTGCCCCCTTCCCTGATTTAGCCGTCTGCATCCACTTTTGTACCTGCGGAGCCCTTTGCGCCGGCACTTTCTTTGCCGCCTCCAGTGCCTGCAGCCTTTTGGCCGCATCCCGGATAGCTTCATTAATCATGTTGTAGCCGGTGCAACGGCAGAGATGGCCATCCATGGCCGCCTGGATTTCCTCGCGTGTTGGATTGGGATTCTCGTCCAGAAACGCCTTGGCACCCATGATCTGTCCGGACGTGCAGAATCCGCATTGGAATGCCCAATTGTCAATAAAAGCCTGCTGAATTGGATGCAGATTGGTGCCGTCGGCCAAACCTTCAATGGTCGTAACTTCTTTCCCATTCATCTGCAGCGCTAGAATGGAACAGGATTTGACGGCTTTCCCATCAACGATAACGGTGCACGCTGCGCAGGAACCGCTATCGCAAGCCTGATGGGTTCCCCTCAATCCCAACATTTCCCTTAGAACCTGAACCAGGAGAGTCTTAGGCTCTATGAAGAAATTGTACGACTCTCCGTTTACTACAATATTTAACTCCCGTTTCATAACGTTCCCCCATTTATCATGGATTAGGCCTTCTGAGCTCGCGCCAGGGCTTCTTTTCCCACTCGTTTCAGCAAAGTTCCCGCCAACTCTCGCTTGTAATCCGCCGATCCCTCGATACCGGATACGGGGCTAATCTCGGTTTTCGCTACCTCGGCCGCCTCAGCAAGCAGAGCCTCGGTGATCTTTTTGCCCTTTAGAACCTCTTCAGCTTTCTTCGCTCGGATGGGCTTTACGCCGACGCCTCCCAGACCGATTCTGGCGTTGGTGCATGCTTCCTTCTTTTTATCGAGAGTTATTGATACCGCCACGGACGCAAGCGCATAGTCCCCATGAATCTGGGAGTATTTTGTAAAATAGGCTCCGGTATTCGGCGGCAGGACGGGGATCTGGATTTCTGTAAGCATCTCGCCAGGCTGGACCACGGTTTCAAAAAAGTCCAAGGCAAATTCCTCGGCATCAACCGTTCTTTCTTCGTCCTTGCTGGCTACCTTCAGCTTTGCATCCAATGCAATCAGCGGCGGCCCAGGATCGACTGCAGGATCGGCATTGCAAAGATCGCCGGCTACAGTGCCCCAGTTTCGCGTTTCGACCGACGCGACATTCTCCTCCATCTCACACAGCACAGGGTACTTTTCGCGAACGATCGGCGATTTCTCAAGAGACCGATGCGTGGCCAGAGCGCCGATCTTCAGGCCTTCTTGATCATCAAACTTGATGTAATCAAGATCCGAAAGGCCTTTAATATCAATAATAAACTCAGGAGCAATCAGTCTGTGTTTCATTGCGGTGTTTAAAGACTGACCGCCCGCGATGACTTTATAATCATCGTCTTTGTGTTGAGAAAGCAGATCGAGAGCCTCCTCAACCGTTGTTGCGGGTAAATATTCAAAATCAGTTGTAATGGTCTTCATTTCAGGTTGGACCCCCTTATTTTTACGGCTTTATTCTCCTCCTCAAGGGTGGCAAATTAACCGGTTGCCACAAGCTACGAAGAGAACAGGAGGGAAAAACCGTATGTTCGCTTAAATCACCGGCAAGCTTCGCTGTCTCCGTTCCTGATCATGCCGGGTTAGACTAACTTCCCCAATGTTCTTGCTTGGATTGCGAAATGCGGAATCTTACACCAATTACCGAACTGAGGGCTTTTTCGCCCCGCTCCCCCCCTCATGCAGAAGGGGGGGAGGTAATGCCTTAATGTCAATCCTGAGAGCTCTCGCTATGGGTAAATCACCTAAATTGTTTTTTGGGCTGTATTTAGGCTTTGGCGAGCCGTCAAAGGATGATGCTTGTCCGTCTAAGGATTCATCATCACATATTCGGTAGAGCAGCCGTCACACTTAACGACGCGTGCCGTGGCTAAGTAACCCATACTAAACAGCGGACCCGTGCCCTTGGCGCTATCGCCTGCAAAATGATCCTGAAAACACAGGTTGAAATGCTTGCCTCTGTAGAGGCTGCAGTTTATGCACGCACATCCCGAAATCGGGCATCTTATGTTCAAATTCTTTTTCAAATCCTTCTTCGCCATCTTCAAAACCTCATCTAAAGAAACAGTTTTATGTTAGAAAATGCAGTAAGGGCTGTCAATGCAATAATTCGGATTTGAGCCATTTTGGAATGCCCCGACAATCGCCGGGACGGGCCATTGAAGCGATGCTATCCCAGCCAAAATGCCGTCTGGTGAGCATCCGCCTTTTAATCAGCTTCTGTCGCAAACAGGTTTTTTGACCAAGCCCCGCAAGGGGCGATCAGAGAATAGCCAGGGATGAGCGAAGCGAACCCCTGGTGAGAATCGGCAAGAGGAGAGCCCTAAAAGGGCGGCAGAAAGTATTGCTGTATAAGGTTTTTTGCCAATTGCGGGACGCCATCATTATCGAACATCCTACCCCGGCTGAGCGAAGCGAGCCCGGAGCTATTCTCTGTCCGCCTCTCCAGGGCTTGGCATGAAAACATGAGTTTCGCGACAGAAACTAATTATGGATTTGGGCTATACTTGGGACTATCCCACGGAGGACTGTGATGCAAAGAATTCTCCCAATAGCGGCTCTGGCGCTTGCCGTCGCGTTCATGCCTTCAATGATTCGGGCACAGACAACCGACTCGTGCGCCAGGCTTTCTGAGCTGAAGATGCCGGGCGCCAGTCTCGAAATCACCAAGGCCGAAAATGTCCCCGCCGCACCGATGCCGAAAAGCCCCACGGGCCCAGGCTATACAGGTCTCATTCCGGCGCATTGCCGCGTGGACGGAGTTATCGAGTCCCGTACCGGCGTTGACAATGTCCCTTACGGGATCGGATTTGCACTTGCGCTCCCGGCTGACTGGAACGGCAGGTTTCTCTTCCAGGGCGGCGGCGGGCTTAACGGAACCGTGCAGACGCCCATCGGGATGCAGGGCGGCGGAGATGTTCCGGCTCTGGACCGGTTCGATATGCTCGGCGCCATTGTCGACTGGGTCGAAGAGGGCAAGGCCCCAGACGCCGTCATCGCAACCGGCAATGCCTTCCCCGGACGCAGCCGTCCACTGTGTCCCTATCCGCTGTCAGCTCATTACAAAGGCAGCGGAAATCCGGAGGACGCTGCCAGTTTCGAGTGCCGGCAGCGTGAGATCCATCGGGGAAGGTATCTCATTCCAGACGGCAACCAATGATTTCGGCATCTATGGTTGTTTCGCATTGAACAAATGATCGGATTCAGGAGAAAACGATGATAGGGCTTTTGGAAACCGCGCTACTGGCCGTGGCTTTGCAGGCTGCGCCATGTGAAAACCTTAAACCCCTTGAAATCCCCCGTACTGCCATAACCGCCGCAGGGCTGGTGCCGGAAGGACCATTCGTGCGGCCGGGAGGCCCGGCGCCCGGTTTGCCCGCAGCCAATTCCGCCGGATCGCTGCCGGCGCATTGCCGCGTAATGATGGTTCTGAAACCTGCGGAGGACTCCAATATCAATGTGGAACTATGGATGCCGGCCGAAAACTGGAACGGCAGGTTTCTGGCGGTCGGCAACGGCGGCTGGGCGGGATCCATACAGGGCTATGGAGATATGGAGGATGCTTTGCGCCGGGGATACGCGACGGCCGCCACCGACAACGGCCACTCCGCATCGGATGGTCCCAATGGCATGTTCGCGCTCGACCACCCCGAGAAAGTTGTCGATTTTGCCTACCGCGCCGTTCACGACATGGCGGTCAAATCCAAGCGCGTCATCGCAGCATATTACTCGAAACCGCTCCAATACTCCTATTTCAAGGGCTGCTCGACCGGAGGGCGCCAGGCTGTGATGTCCGCCCAACGGTACCCCGGGGACTTCGACGGAATCATCGGAGGAGCGCTTGCCAACCGCCACATCCACATGCACACCGCTGCAGTCGCTACGGCCATCCGTCTGTCGAGAAACCCGGAACAGGCCATTTCCGAAGCCAAGGCGAAGATGGTGAACAAGGCGGTCATGGACAAATGCGACACGCTCAAGGAAGGCTTTCTGAACAATCCGCGCAGGTGTACCTTTGATTTCTCATCTCTGCTGTGCAAGGGAAAGGAAAGCGACGCCTGCATCACCGAAGCGCAGCTTCGAACCATCGAGGAATTTTACGGCGGGGTGAAGAACAGCAAAAGCGAACGGATCTTCGCAGGGCAATCCCTGGGCAACGCTTTGCCCGCAATACCAAGCACAAATGCCGCGCCGAATGCCTTCGTGTGGGACAGCGTACGCATACTTGGATTGCAGAATGCGGACTACGACTGGCGAAGCTTTGACCTGGACCGGGACATGCCGCGGATCGACGCAGCCGCCGGTTTCGTGGATGCGGTCGATCCGGATCTGCGAGGCTTTAAGGGGCACGGCGGCAAGCTGTTGCTCTATCACGGCTGGAATGACACGGGAATTCCCCCTGAAAATACGATTCATTATTACGAAAGCGTTCTTAAGGAGATGGGGCCCGGGCAGGACGATTGGATGCGCCTTTTCATGGTCCCCGGCATGGGACATTGCAGCGGCGGCAACGGTCCATGCAATTTCGACACGATCAGCGCGATCGAGAAGTGGCGCGAAGAGGGAATTCCTCCCGATCAGATCATGGGATCGAATCCCAAATCACGCCTGATGCGCCCCATATGCCCGTTTCCGAAGTACTCGGAATACAGCGGAACCGGGAGTCTCACGGACGCCGCCAACTGGAAATGCACCGCTCCCTGAGAATCACCGTGCTCCCGGAGCCAGTCAGGCACCTCCTCAAAGCTGGAGGCTTGAAAGATTGGAGCCGCTCAAAGCGGTTGGAGAAGTTACGCCGGTCTTGAACGCTGACTTACGCGGGCAAAAGCCGATGAGGCGCTTCCGATCCCCACAGAGGCCAGCGCTCCGCGCCGGACAAATCCGCGTTTGTCAGCGCTTTTATCAGCGTTTCAAAATACGGAGCTGTCAAACTCTTTGAGTCCCCCGGCAGAGCCGTGGATTTACCAATAGAATTACCGAAGGTAAAGCCGGGAGCGCGGAAGCGATTCATTGCCGGCCTTCATCGGCGTCTTTGCCAGCATACCTCGGTGTTTTTGTGCCCTCAGCCGACCCATTCGCTCGTCCTGGCGATCCAACTTCCCGCCTTTGGGTGTAAATTTTTTGTGCCGCCGTGTCGATAAATCTCAAACAGGCGTTAAAGCCGGATTTTTAAAGGAATTAAGAGCCTGCCGGGAATTGAAAGGGGATGGAGTTGCCATGAAATACATTTTGGGCGTCGCATTCTGCTTGTTCATCACGGCCGCTGGCACAGCTCAGGATCAGGGTGTCATCGTCTGCCAGGAAGAGACGAGCGTTACCGCATGGGAAAAGCCGGGTAGCCTTTTTGTTGCCAGGCAGATCTCCTGCGGGGAAACGGTGCTCATTCTCGGCTACGAGCCCGGATATGTGAAAATACAAACCGGCAGGGTTGTTGGCTACATTGCTTCAGGGCACATAAAATTGATGCAGACCCCGCAGGCCCCGGAGCTGCCGGCACCCAAAACCGAAGTGCAGGATAAAGCCGCCCAAACGCCACCGAAGGTTTTCACGACGACTCCATCTCAGCCTTCCACCGCCCCCTCACATCCGGCGAAAAGCGCGCGGGAACCATTATTCGTCGACCGGTGGGGGCTGGGCGTGGGCGTGGAGCTTTCTCATCTTGGGTATAAGGAACCCGGAATCATGGAAGAAAGCGGCATCATGGCCGGGGTGTATGGCGACTACACCTTCCACAAGCACGATTTTATGTTGAAGCTGAATGGAAGCCTTGAAATGGGCAATGTCGACTATTCCTCCCTGGAGACGGGGACGCTGGATGACATTGGAGAATTTTTATTCGACTCACAGGCTTTGTTCGGCCGCGATTTCCATGCATCGGAGAAGGTGCGGCTCACGCCCTTTATCGGTTTTGGATACAGGTACCTTTTTGACGACATGGGCGAAAAGACAAGCAGCACCGGGCATGGCGGCTATGACAGAAAATCCAAATATATTTACAGCCCTATCGGCATGGAAGGCATGTTCAAGCTGGGGAGCGGCTGGTCGCTGGGCCTGTCGGGCGAATATGATCTTTTCTGGCACGGATGGCAGTACAGCCGGATCGGTGACGTGTATCCCGGCATCGCCAACGCGGAAAACGATCAGAAAGACGGATGGGGCGCCAGGGGAAGCGTGAAGCTGGTCAAGAACCTCGGAAAGCTTGATTTGACCATCGAGCCTTTTTACAGGTACTGGGATATTGAACAGTCCGAACCATACGATGTCATAATCGACGGCATCCCATATGGACGAGTATGGGAACCCGCCAACAATTCCAGGGAGTGGGGTGTTAAAATCGGGATAGGATTCTAGTCTGCGCAAAAATCCAATTCCCAGGCAAATCCCCGGCTATGCTGAAAACTCTTCAGAGCGGGCGATTCCGGGATTCGGTAACGCTGACAATGCGAGAGCATACGATTAGGACACGTGGAGCGCATATCTCCGTCCCTAGTCGGTACTCAGATTCAGCAAATGCCCCAGCTTATCGCGTTTCGTTTCAAGATATCTGATGGCGTGTTCGGAAGCGGGCACCTCGATCGGCAACCTTTCGGTGATTTCCAATCCATATCCGCTCAGCCCGACTACCTTACGAGGATTATTCGTTAAAAGACGGATTGACGTAAGACCAAGATCGGCCAGAATCTGGGCACCGATACCGTAGTCGCGCAGATCGGCCTCGAATCCGAGTTCGCTGTTTGCCTCGACAGTGTCCTTTCCCTCCTCCTGCAGCTTGTAAGCAAGAAGCTTGTTGACCAGACCTATTCCACGCCCTTCCTGACGCATGTAAACCAGTACGCCCAGTCCCTCCTGGCCGATCATCCGCATAGCTTCGCGGAGCTGGGATCCGCAATCACAGCGGAGCGAACCGAAGACATCGCCGGTTAGACAGCTCGAGTGGACTCTCACCAGAACGTTCTTTTCTCCGGCCACCTTGCCGCGTTCCAGGGCAAGGTGATGGTGCTCGTCGACCTCGGAGCGATACAGATGCAGTCTGAATTCGCCGTCCCGGGTCGGCAACCTGACGGTAGTTACTCTCTGCACCAGTTTCTCCATCCGCCGGCGATATTCAATCAATGCCCGCACGGTGATCAGTTTGAGGTTGAAGTGCTTTGCCATCTGCGCGAGACGCGGCACCCTGGCCATCGAGCCGTCGTCATCCATGATTTCACATAAAACGCCCGCCGGCCTCAATCCGGCGAGACGAGCCAGGTCAACGGTAGCTTCCGTATGGCCGGCCCGTGTTAGCACGCCTCCCTTGAGGGCTTTGAGGGGGAAGACGTGCCCTGGCCGCCCCAGGTTTTCAGGCCTGCTTTGAGGATCGGCCAACACATGGATCGTCCGGGCTCGATCGTAAGCGGAAATCCCGGTCGTTGTGCCTTCGAGCGCGTCCACAGACACGGTGAACCGGGTGCCAAGAAGGGCCGTGTTCCGGAGCACCATCTGATCGAGCTCCAGGCGATGCAGATCGTCCTCCGTCATCGGAACACAGACCAGCCCGCGTCCGTGCGTGACGAAGAAGTTGACCATTTCCGGCGTGGCTTTCTCCGCCGCCATAATCAGGTCTCCCTCATTTTCGCGGTCTTCGTCGTCGACCACGATGACACACTTGCCATGCCTGATATCTTCAATGGCTTCAGCGATGGAATCAAACCTGGGATCTTCGTTCATGTCTTGCACCCACTCCGTGGCAATTTTCCGTCAGGACTCATGATGTCCGGCTCGAGCTTTGCCTGCCAGCTCGAGAGCTCGACTCCTATAAAGATGTGTGGGATCAGCTGGACAATAAAAAACCCCGCACACATACCGGGGTGATGGATGGAGTGTTGCAGAGAAAATCTTGCATACTCTTCTACCATCCGGACTGTTTCCGTCGGCACCTGAATCGCACAGGTTCTGCGCCGTTCAGCGGCGCTCGCGGGCTTTTACCGCCGGTTGAGGAATTCCACCTCACCCCGAAGAATACCGCCAATAAATATACACTGATCCGCCCAATTCGTTTGCATCAATTATTCAATTTTTACAGGTTCCAGCTTTGGAGCGAGCAGATGGAAAACCAGCAGGGCGATCAGATAAGTAAAACCTGCAATCAGGAACATTACCACATAGCCGCCGGTGTTTTGCCTGAGCCACCCTGCGCCCAGGTTCATCAGGAAACCTCCCATGCCACCGGCAAAACCTCCGATTCCCACAACAGATCCCACGGCTTTTCTCGGGAACATATCCGACACCGTTGTAAAGAGGTTCGCCGAAAAGCCCTGGTGGGCCGCCGCTGCAATGCCGACCAGCCAGACGGCAAGCCATTTCGAATCGACATTGGGCGCCATGGTCACGGGAAGGATAAAAACGGCGCAGATAAGCATGGTTGCTTTGCGCGCGGCATTTACGGACCGGCCTTTGCCGATAAGAGATGAACTGAGCCAGCCGCCGAAAACCGATCCGACATCGGCCAGGAGATAAACCGTGATAAGCGGCAGGCCGATGCCCTTTAAGTCCACGCCGAAGCGGTCGTTCAGGAACAGTGGAAACCAGAAAAGATAAAACCACCAGATGGCATCGATCATGAATTTGCTTGCTGAATATGCCCAGATCTGGCGATGGGGCAAGAGACGGCTCCAGGCAATCTGTATCTGCGGATCCGGCGGATCGCTTTCGATATAGGCGAGTTCGGTTCGAGAGAGTTTTGAATGCTCGGAAGGCCTGCGATAGACGGGCCACCAGAACAAAATCCACACAAGGCCCGCCAGCCCTGTTATCACAAACGCCGCCTGCCAGTGCCAATGCAACGCAATCCAGGGAACCACGGCGGGAGCCACGACAGCTCCGACATTTGTTCCGGCATTAAAAATGCCCGTCGCCAAAGCCCGCTCCTTTTGGGGGAACCACTCGGCCACAGTTTTGAGTGCCGCCGGAAAGTTGCCCGATTCGCCGATGCCCAAACAAAGGCGCGCCAGCCCGAAATCAAAGGCGGAACGCGCCAATCCGTGAGTAGCCGCAGCGATTGACCAGACTGCCAGGTACAGCGTGTAGCCGATTCTTGTGCCAATCTTGTCGATGAGCCATCCGGCAAAGAGGTATCCGATGGCGTATGCAAAAGTAAAAACCCCGGTGATATAGCCGTAGTGCTGATCCGTCCATCCGATTTCAGTCCGCAGGGTGGGCGCCAGCACACCCAGCACCGCGCGATCCACATAGTTAACGGTCGTGGCAAAAAACAGCAGTGCGCATATAATCCAGCGATAGCGTCCCAAATTGGCTTGTAACGATGTCTTCAATGGGGAATCCACTGTTTGCGGTTGCGCCATTTCCGGTCCTTTCAAAAACCCCTGCTCCACGGGCTCGATTTCGCAAATGACAGGAATACCTGTGGCGTCCTTTTTACCACTTTTCTCAATTGGGAGTTAGGAAAGAGTTGCCCTGCCGCCTCGACGAGCGAATCCCGGAAAACACCTATCGTTTCTTATCGCTGACGGGGTTGCGCCAATTCAGCCCGGGGAACCTTGAAAAGTCCGCGTCGGTGGAGCATAACTTGCAGTTGTGTTCCACGGCCAGTGCCGCCAGATGCGCATCCGGTACGAGATTGGCTGTTGCGTTTCCATCAGAGAGCATTCGCTGGAAGATATCCCGGTGCTGCTCCGTCGGAAGAATGATCCGAACGTACGGCTGATCGATCCAGCTTTGCACTCGCTTTACGGCTTCTCCCAATGTCAGCGGCCGTTGATGCAGGCGGCTATTTGTTGCGATACGGATGAAAACGGCAAGAACGGGCCAGCACAGGCATACGGGATCCGATCCGCTGAGTGGCGTCCCGGCAACGGATGGTCAGCCGATCTCTCTGTCCCTATCCTCATCCAGCTGAACAGACCCGTGACCCCGTCAAGCGTCACACGTTCACATCCCGCCACTATTCAGCTCTGAATGCTTTTGACAAAGATGCCGTCCGCGTCAGAAAATGGAGCATAAGCATACAAAAGGAAGAAGGACACTTCTTTGCCGGCGCATGTGTCTCCACATTGAGGGAGGCAGGAAATGGGAAATTGTTCACGCCCCAGCAGATCAGGATTGTGTTTGCCGGCGGAGACGGCGGAGGCTGGGGCTATGGAAAGCGCGACGTTCTTTCTCCCGCATCCTTAGGCAAATGGAGGTGAGACAGACCGTTCCGCGTTTGGGTCCGATCATGAAAAAACGTCTTTTCGCGATCATTCCAGCTTTGTTCGTGATTATTGTTTTTGGCGCTTCGCCAAACGGTGGAGACGCCGACTTCGAAACGATAAGGGCGGCCGCCGAGGGCTATCTGGGAAGCGGCCGCCCCCTTGAGATCAATGCGAAGGCGCTTTATGAGTCTATGATCTCCAGTATGGCGCTCCTCGACGTTCGAAACTACGATCCCTCATCGTTCAGGAAGGGGCCCATAATAGTGGACCTGCGCACCCCCGACCCGGATATGCCGAACCCGTACGCGCTTGGTCACATACCGGGAGCCGTGAATATACCATTGAGAAACATAGCCGACTGGAAATACCTTAAGGACCTGCCGAAAGACCGCAAAATTGTGGTCTATTCCGGTACGGGGCAGATTGGAGGGCAGGCGGCGGCCATTCTGAATCTGCTCGGCTACGACGCGGTCAATCTAAAATGGGGTATGACGGCCTGGACGGCCCAAAGTGATGCAGCGCCGGGTCGATATGAGAGTTCAAGGGATACCGTCTGGATGTCGGGCGGTAGCTATAGAACAGTGCAGCGCCTCGACTCTCCTCAGGAGACTTACGACTTCCCCGATTTTGAAAACGGCGAAGGGCGCGACAGCTTCGAGACGATCCTCTCGGCAAGCCGTCTTTACTTTAGTGACTTGGGCAAACCTTTCACTCTTTCAGCGCCTGAGCTCTATGCCCTTCTCCATGCTTCCGAGAATCCTTACGTGGCTCCCCTCGTCCTCGACGTTCGCGATGAGGCTGCCTACTGCCTCGGCCATATAGACAAATGCCTTCACATTCCGCTTCGGGCTCTGTTCAGCAGGGAAAATCTCCGGCGCCTTCCGCCGGACAGGCAGATTGTCGTTTACTGCGAAACGGGACACGACAGCGCACAAGCCGCTGCTGTTCTCAGCCTGCTGGGATATGACGCGGTCAGCCTTAGATGGGGCATCGCCGCATGGTCACTCTCGCTGCCGGGAAGCGATATCGCACCGAACCGCTATGATGAGAAGCGCGACTGCATGGGTTACGATGTGGTGACGGGATTTCGTTCTTTCATCCCCTGCGTCGGGTGATAGAACCGACAAGGCGGAGGTCTTCTGCCTGATGCAAGGGGTCGAGAAAGATGGGGTGGCGATAAGGAGATGAAAAGATACTCAGCCTGCGGGTTCCGGGCTGCGGTTGCCACCCTGCTGATGATCGCTGCTCTAGCGGCCGGCTCACTGAGCCGCGCGGAGCAGAGCCTGGAAAAGGCCCCCGATTTTTCCCTCAAAGACATTAGGGGGAAAGCGGTCTCGATGAATGACTTTCGGGGAAAGCTCGTGCTTCTCAATTTCTGGGCGACCTGGTGTGGTCCTTGCCTGAATGAAATGAGCGTTCTCCGGCAGGTCCAGGATCAATGGCGCGAAAAGGGATTGGTGGTGCTCTTGATCAACATGGGCGAGAACGCTTCCCGGGTGCGCGGATACGCCAAGAGGTATGCTCTTGCTCTCCCCGTGCTCCTGGACCCGAACACGGAGTTATTCGTCAAGCTCGACGTCCGGAAACTCCCGACAAGCCTGCTCATCGATATCGATGGGACCATTGTCGCAAGAAAGGTGGGAGCCTTTCTCAGCACTGAGAACCTGGAAAAGGAATTTATCATTCCGGTATTCGGGAAAGGCAAGCCCTGAGAAATTCGGGGTGGGATTCGGGGTGGATTCGGGGTCGGACCACGAAAAATCTTTGAATTAAAAAATCAGCGAAGCTCCATAAATCCTTGCACGCGTAAATGCCGCCTAAAGTTGCGCCTAAGCCCTTTTATCAATCCCCAAAACCGAGATATCTATAATCTTACGAAGGCCTTATCGTGGTCCGTCCCCGTTAACCGTTACAATCCCCAAAACCGAGATATCTATAATCTTACGAAGGCCTTATCGTGGTCCGTCCCCGTTAACCGTTAAAAGCCAAAAAGAGTGGCGGAGGTGCATGGGAATCGAACCCACCTAGCCTACCTTCCGGTAAACCACAACTGGATTTGAAGTCCAGGCCAGCCACCAGGCCAGATTCACCTCCGCTGCCGCTGTGATTGTAGCAGAAACCTGTTTTACGTCCAACTGCAAATGCACAGATTTATCGCAACTAAGTGGGAATTTGGGATAATAATAATATTTTTTTGCGTTTGACGGATGACGGTCGGATCCGACTGATATCGGCCCCGACCTGGATGCTGTTGGGGCGCGCCATCCTAATTAGAGCAATTTGGAGATCTGTATGAACGAGTTTAAGCAAAAACCGACCGGACATCGAGACACCATCGCGGTGCACTGCGGCGAAAAGCGGTGGATGGGCAGCATCACGACTCCCATTGACTACACCAGTACCTTTGTCTTTAAAGATGTTGCCGAAATGGTCTCCTTCGCCAACGGCGAGATCGACCACTACGAATACGGCCGCTACGGCAACCCGACGCGCCAGGCCGCCGAGCTCAAACTGGCCGCCCTCGAAGGCGCCGAGCGTTGCGTCCTCTTCGACTGCGGCATGAGCGCGGTCTCCGCCACGATCCTGTCCAACTGCATCCAGGGGCAACACATCATCATTACTGACGATGCCTATAAGCAAACCCTGGCGATGGTCAAGCGCGTCATGCCCCGGTTTGGTATCAGCTGCACCGTCGTCCCCATGGGCGATTACGAAGCCATGGAAAAGGCCGTCACTCCCTCCACCGCATGATCATCTCCGAATCTCCGACCAATCCGTATCTCAACATCGCCGATATCGACGAAATTGTGCGGATCGCGCGCGCACACAAAGTGCTCAGCGTCATCGACAGCACTTTTGCCACGCCCTATCAACAGCCGGCCGCTCGAACGGGGAGTCGACATCGTCATCCAGAGCGCCACCAAATATCTGGGCGGGCACAACGATGTCCTTTCCGGAGCGGCGTTGGGATCGGAGAAAGCTACCGAGCCGATCTATCAGTGGCGCCGCATGACCGGCGGCGTTGCCGATCCAATGAGCTGCTATCTTCTGATTCGAGGCCTCAAAACCTTCGGCATGCGGATGGAACGGCTGAACAGCACCGCAATGCAGGTTGCTCAATTCCTGGAAAAGCAGCCTCAGATACGCCGCGTGTATTATCCCGGTCTTCCAAGCCATCGCCAATATGAACTGGCCTCAAACGTCAGATGAAGGGATTCGGCGCCGTCGTCACCTTCGAAATCAACGGCAATCTCGAGCAGACGCTCAAGTTCCTCGACGGCTTGAAACTGTGCATGCTCGGCCCGAGCCTGGGCGGCCCGGAAACCCTTGTCACCCACCCCGCGCTCAACAGCTACTACAACCTCAGCCGCGAGGAGCGCTATGAAGCTCGGGCATCATCGACGAACTCGTCCGCCTGTCCGTCGGCCTCGAAGATCCCCGCGACATCATCGGCGACCTGGAACAGGGATTTGCCAACATGGATTAGGTATTCTCCGGCAGAGCCGGAGGCTTTATGGTTGCCGGCGCCTCAAAGGGGCCTGATCGCAACCGACAAAACATAAAACCGGAATCACGCGCAATAAACATCTGTGAAGCTTTTTGAACCGCAGAGGCAGCAGAAAAGCTGCGAGAAATGCGAGGTGAGTCCCCACCTGTTTCATGCCTCTGAATTACATCTGAGAAATGGATGGCAACCATGGTACATTGAATTGCAGGAGTTGAAACCCGGATGGATCCTCTTACCACCGCCAATAAAGCAAGTAATCGGTCTTTGCAGCCTCTGGAAGACGAGCTTGAAGTCCTCCGATCCACCCTATATCACCTTACCGCGGGTGTGATCGTCGCGGATCGGGACGGCAAATTCCTGATCTGCAACCAGCTCGCGAAGAATGTGCTGGCGCCCGCCGCAAGGGAGGATTCCCCCCATTCCTGGTCCGACGTCCAGGGCTGCTTCAAGCCTGACGGGATGACGCCCTATCCAGCCGACGAATTGCCCTCGACCCTTGCGCTTGCCGGCAAAAAAGTCCCCGAAACCGAGATATACATTCGCAATGAACAATGTCCTCTGGGGATCTGGGTCGCCGTCCAGGCGAAACCGCTTCAGAACGGGAGCGGCGATATCCGCGGAAGCGTCGTTGTGTTTCACGACATCACCCAAAAGAAGGAAACCGAAACGCTTGTCCGAAAACGCTGACCAATGCCGTGGAACAGACGGCCGACAGCATCATCATTACGGACAAGGCCGGCGTTGATCGAATATGTGAATCCGGCTTTTGAGACGACCACCGGATTCTCCCGCCAGGAAGCTGGACGGCCTCACCCCCCGAATCCTCAAGTCCGGCGTGCACGACCAGGCCTTTTACGAAGGGCTGTGGTCCACAATCCTGTCCGGGGAGGTTTTCCGGCATACCATCGCCAACCGCAAGAAAAACGGAGAGATATTTTATGCGGAACAGACGATCACTCCGATGAGGGGCCCGACCGGAAACATCACTCACTTCGTAACAGTCATCAAGGATGTGACCGAACAGAGGAAGCTGCAAGATCAGCAGATTCAGATGAAGCCTGGCGCGTGCCGTGCAGCAGCAGTTTTACAGCATGCCTCCGCCGCGGATTGAGGGATTCGATCTTGCCGGCGCCGCGTTCCCCGCGGACGAGACCGGCGGAGACTATTTCGATTTTGTCCCTCTGCCGGAGACTGCGTCGGGATTGCCATCGGCGATGTCTCCGGCCACGGGATAGGCTCCGCGTTGCTGATGGCCGAATTGCGGGCATATCTTGCGGGCCTTCGCGCAGAACGATTTCCGATATCGGCGAGACTTTTTTCCCTGATGAACAACGCGCTGGTATCCGACCTGGAACAGGACCGCTACGCGACATTGATATTCTGCCGCCTGCATCCTGGTTCAGGAACTCTCGTATATGCCAATGCCGGGCACACTCCCGGCTATATCCTGGATTCCACCGGCGCTCTCAAACGGACTCTGGAAAGCACGGATATTCCGCTGGGTTTTTTGCCGGATCACAAATTCAACTGCAGCGATCCCATCAAGCTGGAGCCGGGCGAAATTCTGGCGTCTGCTGACCGACGGCATCACCGAAGCAGAGAGACCCGACCAGAGCGCCTTCGGCGTGGAACGCGCTCTTGAGTTCATTCAGGGCCAACCGCCAGGAAAGCGCTCAGGAAATCGTGAACAGGCTTTATCAAGGCGGTCCGGGATTTTTCAGAGCGGATTGCGTCAAGTCGACGACATAACAGCCGTCATCTGCAAAGCCACGGGGCATCCCGGGTAAGCGGCACGCGGGCATGAACCCGTTCATGTTTTTCGAAAATACCGATCCAGGGGCAAGCCCTTCGCCCCGGACAGAATACAAAAGGAGATTTGAATGCTGAGCGGAAAAGTTGTCGGAATCATCGGCGCGGGAAACATGGGAGAGGTTCTGATCCGCGGGTTGATACAATCCGGCAAGGTGAAAAAAACAGATATCATGGCCAGCGATGTCAGCCAGGACCGTCTGATCCTATATATCAAAAACCTATGGCATCAAGCATGCCTCATCCAACGTGGAACTGGTGGAGCAATGCATCGATCGTTATTATCGCCGTAAAACCGCAAAATATCGATGACCTGCTGGATGAGCTCTCCAGTTCGAGCCACGAAGGACACCTGTTCATTTCCATTGCGGCCGGCATCACAACGGAAAAACTTGCCGCCAAAATGCACCATCAGTCCGGGATCATCCGAGTCATGCCCAATGCGCCTGCGTCCGTGCTGGCCGGCATCGCGGCCATGTGTCCCGGGCCGGAATGTTTCCCCGTCCGATCTCCAGCGCGCCGTTTCGATTTTCGAGTGCGTCGGGCGCGCGGTGAGTCATCAAAAACGAAGCGCTTGATGGACGTCGTGACCGGCCTTTCGGGAAGCGGACCGGCTTTTGTCTTTCTTGTTATCGAGTCCCTCAGCGACGCGGGAGTTCAGCTGGGGATCTCCCGCAAGGAATCCTCGCTCCTGGCAGCCCAGACAGTGTATGGCGCTGCGAAGATGCTCCTGGAAACCGGAAAGCATCCGAGTGAATTGAAGGATATCGTGGCCACTCCGGGCGGGACGACTTTCGCCGGATTGAAAATGCTGGAGAAGGGCAACTTCCGGTCGACCATCATGGAAGCTGTCGAAGCGGCGACCGCCCGGTCGCGCGAACTCGGCTCCCTGATCAACGGCAGGAAAAGAAGACCAGAAGTGACGCTGTTCCCATATATCAGCAAAGCCCGATGCGCAGCAGAAGCCTTAAAATTCGAAGATGTCTTCCAGGTGGATCCATTTTCCGGACGTATCAGTCTCGGGAACAACCGATATGTCATGTCTCGCTGCGGCCGCCCTCGGTGCCATGCGTCACGAACTCATGGACAACCTTGGATGGGACGTGACCCGGGGAGTTTTTGAGGGTTGGATATCAGTGCGGAAGGCACGACGCGCACCAGATGCGGAAGCGGTATTCCTGGCCTTCCGACGAAGAATTGCTTCAGGCCGGGCTCAGGTTACACTTCCTGGAAGGGATGGCTAAAGCGCGGCTGGACCGAATTGGAAATCAACCGCTCTGAGGGAAAAATCCATCTAAACGGAGAGTGGCTCGACTCCTTCGAAGTCGAGTACCATCTGCAGCAATACGGGATCGGCAGCCGATTCCGTCTGCTGTGCGCTCGAAGGTTACGGCAACGGATTTGCCAGCGAATTTTTCGGCGCGGATGTCATTTGCCTCGAAACTCATTGCCGCGCGAAAGGAGATTCCGCCTGCAGATTTGAATTTCAATCTGCGGCCGATTGGGGCGAGGAAGCCCTGCCAACCCAAAAGATGCTGGCCGGCGGCCGGTTTACGGAACGGTTTGACCGCTGCCTGCGCATCATCAGCGACATGGGATGCGAGCTTGAGCAGACCTCTTTGGATGCTGTTTTTACCACGGATGCCAAGGGCTTCGTCACATCCTGCAGTCAGGGCGCGAGCGACATTCTGGGAGTCTCTCCCAGCGAAGGTGTCGGCAAACGAGTCGGATCTTTCTATGTCGGAGGCAATTCCGAAGTCCATCGATCATGGAGCGCTTAAAAGAACAGAAGCGCTTCCGCGATTACCTCACGGAGTTTGTGACTCCCGGCGGGAGAAAGACCCCGGTCGTGCTGTCGGCTTCCGCGATTCGAAACCGGCGGGCGAAATTGTCGGCACGATCACGGTAGCACACGACCTGACCAAGATCCGGCGTCTGGAAGATGAGCTTGCCAAGAAAAACCGGTTCATGGCCAACATCCTCCGCGATTCGGCGGACGCGATCATGACGATGGATCCGAACGATATCGTCACTTCCTGGAACAAAGGCGCCGAGCGCATTTTCGGATATCTCGCCAATGAAATGGTGGGAAAACCGGTTCAGATCCTTGTCCCGCCCGAACTCCGCGAAGCGCGCGAACTGGAATCGATCTCCCGCAGATTCCGGGCCCAGGGAGCGGTTCGCAGCCATCAAACCGAGCGCATCACGAAAGACGGCAGACGGATTCAGGTGATTTTTACGCGCACCGCCATTCGCGATGATTCAGGACAGATTATCGGCAGCTCCTCGGTGGTGAAAGATGTCACCTCCGTTCGAGAGCCTCGAAAAACAGCTTGCCGATGCGGAACACCTGGCGACGCTCGGCGAGTTATCGGCGGGACTTGCCCACGAAATCAAGAATCCGCTGGCAGGCATCAAGGGCGCGATCGATGTGATCCGGGATTCGCTGCCTCTGTCCGATAAACACCAGGAAATTCTCGGGGACGTGATTCATGAAGTAAACCGCATCGATAAGATCGTGCGCGATCTTCTGAATTATGCCAAACCCAAACCGCCTTCACACAGATCCGATCGATCTGCCCGAGCTTGTGCATCGCATCGTTGCGATGGCCGGCGCGACTCCGAAAAACCAGGCGCTGTTCGATCCCGATTCAGCCAGCACGGCTCCGATACCGGAATTTACCGGAGATGAAACCCAGCTCGAACAGGTCCTGTTGAACCTGCTGCTGAACGCGCAGAACGCGATGCCTTCAGGCGGTCATATTGAAGTAGTTCTCGATTACGACCGATGACGCGAAGACCGTGCGGATGGAAGTGCGCGACGACGGCCCGGGCATTCCCGGAGGAGCTTCAGAAAAAGATCTTTCAGCCCTTTTTTACAACGCGCACGGACGGAGTGGGATTGGGACTGGCAACCTGTCTTAAGAATGTGCAGTATCATGGAGGCACCATCGAGGTGCGCAGCGAATTGGGCAGGGGAACGACTTTCGTGATAGCCTTCCCCTGGTGTGCAGCATCCAGCCCTATCGCCAGGTGTAAATCCCCCGCCCTCCAGGCGGCAGCCTTTGATCCCGGGGATCCAAGGCTGGCGGGATGCCGGCGCTGGGCAACGCACCTCCTTGGCAATTCGCCATTATTTTCGGGAAAGTTTCCCGCAAGGCCGACTCGATGCCGAAAGAAACAATTCTCGTAGTGGACGATGAACGCCTCGTGCGCTGGTCGCTTCAGCAGAAACTCGAACAATGGGGATACCATGTCAGCCTGGCCGAGGACGGCGCTACCGCTCTGGGCCGAATCCAGCTCGACAATCCCGACCTGATCACCCTGGACGTCAAGCTTGCCGGACATGACCGGGATCGATGTGCTTTCGGAACTGAGGAACCGGAATGTTCAGATCCCGGTGATCGTGATTACCGCCTTCGGCATCGTGGATGACGCAGTGCGAAGCCTCAAGCTCGGCGCCTATGATTTCATCGAGAAACCGATCAACTTCGAGAAGCTGGAGAATGCCGTTCGCAATGCCCTGGAAACCAGGCGTCTGCGCACGGAAGTCGCGCGCACGCAGGAAATCCAGCGCAGCGAGTTCAGTGTGGACCGGATCGTCGGAGTTATCGGTTATATCCGGGAGGTCCGGGAGCTCATCCGAAAAGTCGCCGCAAGCGAAGCGTCCACCATTCTGATACTGGGCGAAAGCGGGACCGGGAAAGACCTGGTGGCGCATGCCATCCACTATGAATCCTCGCGGCGCGACCGTCCATTTTCTGCGATCAACTGCGCCGCGATCCCCGAAACACTGATGGAATCGGAACTGTTCGGCCACGAAAAAGGGGCGTTCACCGACGCGCACACCCAGAAAAGGGGAATGTTCGAGATAGCCGATGGCGGCACTCTCTTTCTGGATGAGATCAGCGAAATGACGTCTGGGAATGCAGGCCAAACTCCTGCGCGTCCTCGAAGGCCAGTCGTTCCGGCGAGTCGGCGGAGTAAAAAATATCCACGGTCGACGTGCGCGTGATCGTCGCTTCGAACCGGAACCTGGAGGAAGCGGTGCGCACATCGAAATTCCGCCAGGATCTCTACTTTCGTCTCGCCATCATACCCGTGCACCTGCGCCCGCTCAGAGAGCACAAGGAAGATATTCCTCCGACTGCTGGCGCATTTTATTGCAGCACTACAACCGAAATTCCGCAAAAATATTCAGGGCCTCACACGGGAAGCGGACGAACTCCTGATGCACTACGACTGGCCGGGAAATATCCGCGAACTGAAAAATGCCATCGAGAGTGTGATGATCCTGGCGGAAGGTAACCGCATTGCGGCGAAACACCTTCCCATTCGAATTTCGGAAGGGGGAAGATGCCTGTGCCGATGGAAGAGGGGAGCAGCGACGGCGATGATCCTCTTCCGCCGGGAGGAATGTCGCTCTACGACGTTGAGAAGGAATCTAATACGGCAGGCGATCGATCAGGCGCGCGGCAACAAGACAACGGCCGCCCGGCTGCTGCACATCACCCGCGACACACTCCGCTACAAAGTCAAAAAATACAAACTGGAGTAGCTTTAAATTAATACAAAGTGCAGAAGACGGATTTCGCACCGACCGGCACCAAGAAATTTCATGGGCATTTTTTCATTTAGAACAAATATTTAGCCTTGGCAGATGACACAATGTGCGTGGACACAGCTTATGTGTAACGGTATAATGCGTCTATGAAAAATGTTACTCTTGCCCTGGACGATGAGACCCTGAATGCCGGGCGCGCCTATGCTCAGCGGCACCAAACCACTCTCAATGCCCTGATTCGCGAGCTGCTGGAGAAGACGGTTCTTTCAGACCGGGAGGCTTCCATACGCGAGATGTTTCGCTTGATGGACGCGTATCCCGGGAATTCTCGCGGCCAGCACTGGACACGCGAGGAGCTTCATGAAAGGTAAAATTTTCCTCGACGCAAACATCTTTGTCTATGCCCAGGACACCGGTGCGCCGGGAAAGCAGCGCAAATGCAGGGACACCATCGTGCAGCTCGCAAATTCAGGTGACGGTGTGGTTTCGACACAGGTCATGCAGGAGTTCTACGTAGCCGCAACACGCAAACTCGGCGTGTCCGCGCTGGCCGCAAAGGGTGTGCTGAAGACATTCGCCGTGTTTGAAATCGTCCAAATATCGCCAGCCATTATTCATGAAGCGATCGATTGCTCGATTTTGAATCAGATATCATTCTGGGATTCGCTGATTCTCGCGGCGGCAGCTGCGGCCGACTGTAGCACGGTTTTAAGCGAGGATCTCAATGCAGGTCAGACTATTCTCGGCGTAAAAGTTCAAAACCCTTTCGCCTGACAGTCCTGGTTTCCTGAAACTCGAGAGGAAAGCCATAACCAATCCGGAATCCCGGCGCCGCTCCCACCCGGGCCATGTCCTGGGCACTCTTTTTATGCCGTTGCGGAGCCAGGCAGCTATTGTCGCCTTTATAATATATGATCATTAACTGTACAGGCCGGCTTTGAGATTGCGCCGGATGCTCCGTATCTCGCCCAGAACTTCCAGATACGTCGACATCGTGACTTTGCTGCCCGGGGCATTGATCCAGGTTATAGGGACTTCGCATATCCTGAAACCGCGGGATCGCGCAATCGCCAGCAATTCGATGTCAAATCCCCACCGGTCAATGGTCTGCCGGCGGAAAACAGCTTCCGCCGCAAGGGCCGAGAACACCTTGAATCCTGCCTGCGTGTCGCATATTCCCGGGACGGCGAAAGTGCGTATAAGCCAGTTTCCGATCCGGCCGGCAGTTTCCTTATACTTCGGCTGATGCACGGCTATAACGGACTCCTTCAAGGCGCGCGAGCCGATGACGACGGCGTATCCTTGATCGAAAACGGGCCAGAATCGATTGACCTGGTCGAGGCTGGTGGAATTGTCGGCATCCATGAACAGCCGGTAATCCCCCCTGGCATTCAGCATTCCCAGCTTGACGGATGCGCCTTTGCCGTGGTTGGCGCCGTCCGGATGCGCGAGCAATTTCACTGCGACCGGAGCGGAAGCGTACTGCCGGACGATCTGCTCGGTGCCGTCGGTGGAACCGTCGTTCACCACGAGGATTTCCGATTTATAGGTCTGCGGCGTCAGGTAGTCGATCGACTTTTGCAGAGTGCCAGGCAGGCGCAATTCTTCGTTGTATGCCGGGATGATTACGGAAAGGTGAATGTGGCTTGTTCGCATAGTATGCAGGTCGAGCTGCTCCAGGGGAGTACAGGATATCGGGCGGCCTTCCGGCCACCCGAATATTCGAGCCGTTTCGCGAACAAATGCTTTGGGCTAGGCGACTGTCACATCTTTGCAGAGATACACATCCTGGATGGCGTTCAGCAAAGCAATCCCTTCCTTCATGGGTCTCTGGAAAGCTTTTCGGCCGGATATCAGTCCCATGCCGCCGGCACGCTTGTTGATCACCGCCGTTTTCACTGCTTCGGCCAGATCGCTTTCGCCTGCGCTCGCTCCGCCCGAATTGATCAATCCGGCCCGTCCCATATAGCAGTTGATGACCTGGTAACGTGTCAGATCGATCGGGTGCTCCGAGGTCAGCTCCGAATAGACTTTTTTGTGCGTCTTCCCGAACTTGATGGCCTCGTACCCGCCGTTGTTCTCAGGAAGCTTCTGTTTGATGATATCCGCCTCTATGGTGACTCCGAGGTGGTTGGCCTGGCTCGTAAGATCGGCCGAGACATGATAATCGGGCCCGCCTTCCTTCTTTTTGTTAAACGCCGAGTTGCGCAGGTAGCACCAGAGGATCGTCGCCATTCCCATCTGATGAGCTTCATGGAAAGCGGCGGAGACTTCCTGGATTTGCCTCTTCGATTCCTCGGAACCGAAATAGATCGTGGCGCCCGACAGCCGCCGCACCGAGTTCGAATGCCTGCTGGACATTCGCAAACAGGATCTGGTCATAGGTATTCGGATAGGAAATGAACTCGTTGTGATTGATCTTGAGGATGAACGGGATTTTGTGGGCATATTTCCGGCAGATCGAACCAAGGACGCCGAGTGTCGAAGCGACAGCGTTGCATCCGCCCTCGATGGCAAGCTTGACGATATTCTCCCCGTCGAAGTAGATGGGATTCGGAGCAAAAGAGGCGCCGGCGGAGTGCTCGATTCCCTGATCGACCGGGAGGATGGAAACATATCCGGTGCCGCTCAACCTTCCATGATCGAACAAAGCCTGCAGATTTCGCAGAACTGGCGCCGGCCTGTCGCTGTTTATCCATACCCTGTCAATGAAATCAGGACCCGGCAGGTGCAGCTGGTCCTTGCTCAGCGTCTTGCTTTGGTAGTCGAGATAATAGCTCGATTGATTCCCAAGCAGCTCTTTGATGCCGGCGATGGTTCCGGCAGATTGTAGATTGGTTGCTTTGGCCATGATAGACTCCGGATCTAAATGAAAATTCCCCTGGTTTCCTGCATCCGGCGGCAGGGATATCTTCCCCGCGCCACAGGTGCGCTGATATTATATGAAAAATACCTATGGGTTTCGATGGAGAAGTGCCATGAACAACTACAGCAAGGTTGAAACGGAGACGGGCAAGTTTTGGGTGGCCTGTGGTCCGGACGGAATTACCATGATCCATCCCGCAAAGCAGTCCGCTACCACATTTGAATCCATGCACCTCCGCCTGACGGGCGTCAAACCCGAACGGGGGGATATCCCGGCGTCCTGCATTCACGCGGTCCGGCAGGCTGCGGCGGGCCGGGCATTTGATGCTGTTCCCGTGGACATTTCCGGCCTTACCGGATTTCACAGGAAGGTGCTGAAAGCGCTTCAGCAGGTGCCGCGCGGGGAGGTCCGGACCTATGTATGGCTGGCGCGCCGCGTGGGGAGTCCCAAAGCCGCGCGTGCCGTCGGCAACGCGATGGCGCGCAATCCGATCCCCATCTTGATTCCATGCCATCGGGTGGTGCCGAGCACCGGAGGCACCGGCAACTACGGCCTGGGGAAGGAAATGAAGCGGGACCTGCTGCGTCGCGAAGGAGTCCGCGTGGAAGAGCTTTAGAAACTGGTTGACGTCCGCCGGTTCAAAGCATCATAGGTCGATACCGCCACAATCCCACGGGCATCCGTCCGGCTCAGTACGTTTCCATTATCGTCATACGTGTAGGTCGTCGTGCCCTTCTCCGGGTGCGTATCCGAGGTCAGACGATCCAGACCGTCGTAAGCAAAAGCCCTGATCTGGGGTCCGGCGGGTTGCCCTGCCCGATCCGAACTATCTGAGTCAGCTTTTACAGGATATTGTGGCTGTAAGTCTTTACTATGCTCGGGTTCACGGCCGCTTCCTGCTCGTTGACCTGCGAAATGTTTCCCAGCTCGTCGTAGGTGTATTATCCCTTCTATGCAACAGGGCTTGTGGCTTTAACCGTTTTTTTTGCAAAGAGATAGGACGTTAGAATAAATAATGCGGGTGAATGAAAATATTACCTTGTTCCAGTGATACAAGCGCTAGCTCCTTAGGTTTTCCTTTCTACAAACAGTGGGTGTCCACGTTTTTCGGACCCGGTAGCCGATGCCGAACGTGGCACGCTTGCGACCGGCGCGGTGGATCTTCAGGCCACTATTTCTTGCCGGCAGGCTGTTGTTTGGTCTTAAGTCGCTGCTCCTGCTGTTCCAGGAGCATCTGGTATGCGAGATAGTATTTGTAGATGTTGGCGACGTACTGGACCGTCTCTCGCCCGATGGACTCGGCCGCCAGGACCTCCACGTTATTGAACCACTTGTTGGGGTCAAGGCCGCGGCCGGCCGCGCGCTTGCGCAGCTGGCTGATGCGCCCTGGTCCGGCATTGTAGGCTGCAAACGTGAACAAGCCCTTGTTGAGCAGGTCCATGGGCTCGGTCGCGTAGTACCTGTCCATCATAAAACGGATGTACTTCACTCCGGCGTGAATGTTGGGTTCGAGCTGCGTGATGTCTCCGACCTTCAATTCCTGTCCGGTCGCCGGCATCACCTGCATCACGCCGATCGCCCCTACATGGCTTTTTGCGTTCTGGTCGAGCTGCGATTCCTGGTAACCCTGCGCCGCCATGAGCAGGTAATCAAGCGTGTATTTCTCCCCGTACTTGCGGAACAATGCTAGGGTGCCCTCAAGCTTGGACCTCTCGGTACTGGATGTCGCCGCTTTTGCGAATTTGACGCTTTTCAGATATTTCTGCAGCAGCATGTTCCGTCGCGCGGAACCTTCGGGATAGCGCGCGAGAAACGCGTTCAATTCGGCTTTGAGCAGCGGACTATTCTTGCGGGTCATCATGGCGAGCTGACCGTCGGTTTTCACGGCCGCGCTCCGATTGAGGACAATTTTCGGGAAGACCTGCTGCCAGAACTCGGCGAGGTAGTCGAACGCGATGGTGGTCTTGACCAGGCCGGCGTTGACCATTTCCAGGATGTCCTCTTCGGCAAGCACCTCGGGCGCAGGCCGGATCTTCACGGGCGGGAGGCCTTTCTTGGCCAGTTCGTCATTGAAACGTTTGATGCCCTGTGAGGAGACCATGGACAGCTGGAGGTACACCTCCCTGCCTGCCAGGTCTTCTACCCTGGCAACGGGGGATGCACCGGGCCCGGTGACAACAATGACGGAGACGCCGGTCCTGGTCGGATTGGTAAAATCGACTTTCTCTCTGCGCAGGTCCGTGATCATCGTGCCTGCAGCCACGATGTCTCCCCGCCCTTCCAGCAAAGCCGGGATGAGTTCATCATGCGAGACCGGAACGACCACCACGTTCACCCGGATATTCTTGTTCCTGAGTTTCTTGTTCAGGTCTTCCTCGAACAGGCTTGCTGTGTCGAAAACCAGGCCGCGCTGTGTGGCCTGATCGACAAAGTAATGTGTCTTTGAGTAGGTCGTAAGGATCCGGATGAGGCGCCGCTCGATCATTCCGTCCAGGTCGCCGGTCCATTTGCTGACGATAGGCTTGCGTGCAGTTTGCTGCTGCAGCGTAGTGGGAGACTCTCCGGTTACGCTCGGTGGTTTGTCTGCCTTTTGCGCCGTAGCGGCCGCCGCCATGAGCAGAAAAAAAACGAGAAAGGCCGGCAATGGTCCATCTCTTTTCATTTGGTTCCCTCCAAAGGTTTCCGGCCGCTAATAAAATGACGTAGTGCGAATATAGCAGAATTTGCCGTTCTCGCGCCATCTCTCAACTCTTTTTCCGAGAAAGAGCGAGGCGCATCATGCGATGCGTCTCTGCCGTGGATTGAGCGGCGGGATCTCCGGTGGAATTCACGTTGTGCTTCTGGCAAGGACCGTGCCTTGCGGGCGAGGAGGGCTGTGCCAATTCCGCCCGCAAGGCACGACACGTGGATTGTTTTCAGTCAGCGCGGCATTACTGCTTGCCGGAGTTGTTCATCATCGTTTCCATGACACGGTCGAGGTTGAAGCTACCTGGCTTCTGACGCGGGGGAAACTCACGGAAGCTCTGCAGCCACTGTCCGGCGTAAGCCATCGCCGGCGCGAACATGAACATGTGTTCGACGAACCAGCGGTCGTAATCCATGCCTATGTCGTGAGCGAGTTCGAACGGGTCCATGCGCAGGTTGGTCAGCAATGGCGCCCGCAGCGCCTCGAAGGGCTCCATCCAGACGCCCATGCCGTGCGCGTTCTGCCGCAGGAACGTGGCTTTCCAATTGCCGTAGCGCAATGCCGCAACGTTACCATCGTCGGTCCAATAGATGAACTCCTTGCGCGGCCATTCGCCCTGGCCCTTGAGCGCGGGCAGGAGGTTGTAGCCGTCGAGGTGGACCTTGTAGTCCCGCCCCATCGCGCGATAACCCTTCAGGAGTTTCTCTTTGACATCGGGCTCGCCCGCGGCAGCCAGCAGTGTAGGGATCATGTCCTCATGTGCAGCGACTTCGTTGATGATGGTGCCGGGCTTTATGACGCCGGGCCAGCGGATGAGCGTTGGCACCCTGTAACCGCCTTCCCATTGTGTGTTCTTCTCGCCGCGGAACATCGTGGTGCCACCATCAGGCCAGGAGAAGGATTCCGAGCCGTTGTCGGTGGAATACATCACGATGGTGTTGTCTTCGAGGCCAAGCTCCTTGAGCTTGGCCAGTAACTGGCCTACGTGGCCGTCGTGCTCGACCATGCCGTCGGCATAGACGCTGAGGCCGGTCTTGCCCGCGGACTCTTTCTTGAGATGCGTGAAAATGTGCATGCGGGTTGAGTTCCACCAGAGCAGAAACGGCTTGCCCGCCTTCTTGGCGCGATCCATGAAGTCGAGCGCCTTTGCGGTAACCTCATCGTCGACCGTCTCCATGCGCTTCCTGTTCAGCGGGCCCGTATCCTCTATCTTACCGTCAGCCCAGGAATGGATTACTCCGCGCGGGCCGAACTGCTTTTTGAAGTTCGGGTCCTTTGGATAGTCGGGATGCTCCGGTTCTTCTTCCGCGTTCAGGTGGTAGAGGTTGCCGAAGAACTCGTCGAAGCCGTGATTCGTGGGCAGCATCTCGTCGCGGTCTCCGAGGTGGTTCTTGCCGAACTGGCCGGTCATGTAGCCGTGGTTCTTCAGCAACCCGGCGAGGGTCGGATCTTCTTTCTTCATACCCTCGGGCGCGCCCGGCAAGCCGACCTTTGTGAGGCCGGTACGCATGGGCGACTGTCCCGTGATGAACGCCGCGCGGCCGGCGGTGCAGCTCTGTTGTCCATACCAATCGGTAAATAGCGCACCTTCCTTCGCCAGGCGGTCGATATTCGGCGTCTTGTAGCCCATCATGCCCATGTTGTAAGCGCTGATGTTAAATCCGCCGATGTCGTCTCCCCATATGATAACGATATTGGGTTTCTGGCTTTGCCTCGCTGCCGGGGCCTGGCCTGCCCCCTGCGCGCATAACGACATCGCGCTGGCCGAAAGCATGACTCCGCCCGCTACTCCCAGCGTTGTCAGCAACCGCTTCGTGCTGCTGATTTCCCCGCAAGCGTTCCTCGCGGGAAATTCCTTTGCTGCTCTCATCGTTTCCCTCCTTCGTGTTGGGTTTGTACTCTTTCCGTTTCCGATTTCGTAGACTCTGTTCATGGTTGCATTGAGGTAAACCACCTCATTTGGCGGCAAGACCTGCAAAAGCTCTGCCGACGGGGCTTCGGGTTGAGTCGATATACAACCCTCAGGGCAGGCCGGACGGTTGCGTCTGTTCTCAGGAGGACGCAAAAAAGCGCGGCCAATGCCCTTCTTGTGGGGCTGACTCATGCCACGCGATTTGCGGGTGGAAGCCGATGTCTCCCGTGCATGGGCTTTCATTACAGGACCTTCGCGCGTTCCTCCTGCACGCGGCGCAGGATCTCCGGCATGTCCTTCTGGATATGCGTATAAAACCTTTTCTGGCCCGGGCACAGGTAGTTCAGGCCGGCCTCTCCGTCCGGCGCGCGCACCAGCCGGTTCTTGGGACATTCGCCCCAGCAGAGATTCAGATGCTGGCACTGGCGGCAATATGGGGGAAGTGTGTCGCGTTTGGCGAAGCCGAACCTCTTTTGCAGCTCGGAATAGGCCATGGTTCCCCAGTGTGTTTTGGAAATATTACCGACGCGGTATTCTGGATAGACGTAGTGGTCGCATGCAAAGACGTCGCCATTGTGCTCAATCGCCATGCCTTTGCCGCAGAACTCGTTCGTGACGCACTTCTGTGAAGGTTCGCCCAATGATTGAGCCACTGCGGTTTCGAAGAGATCTACATGTATTTTGCCGAAATGACCCCGCCGATACCAGTCGTCCCAAACTTTGCAGAGGAAACTGCCCCAGTCGTCCGGATCCACAGACCAATCGGTCACCACCGAATCCGGCGCGCTCGGATGGGACCGCAGCTCGCCCACTAACGGCAGGCTTGCCGCGTCCCAATGTTGCGGCGCCACATCTTGAAAGACTTTCGGCTCGACGCATGGAATCAGTTGCACCCGATGCACGCCTAACTCGCGAATCAGGAACCGGTACACGTCGAGCGGATATTTGGCGTTCTCACGGTTGACTACGCAGAGCGCGTTGAACGGCACTCCGTACTTGTGCAGCAGACGGGCTGCCGCCATGACCCTGTCATGAGTTGGCCCACCGCCCCTGGTGGTCCGGTGATGGTCATGCAGCCGCTTCGGGCCGTCGCAGCTAAGGCCGATGAGGAAGTTGTGCTGTTTGAGGAACTCCGCCCACTCGGCGTCGAGCAATAGGCCGTTGGTCTGAAGATCATTATCGACGCGCTGGTTGGGCTTCTTGTAGCGAGCTTCCAGTTCAGCGACTCTGTGGAAGAAGTCCAGGCCGAGCAGGGTCGGCTCGCCGCCCTGCCAGGAGAATACCACCTCGTCGCCGGTCTGCGCCTCGATGTACTGCCGAATGTGCTGTTCGAGGATCTCGTCGGTCATCCGCGGGGCATGCGACTGATGCAGCAACCCCTCTTTGTGGAGGTAGTAGCAGTATGTGCAGTTGAGATTGCACATGGAACCGGCAGGCTTCACCATTGCGTGAAAACGATGCCGCATGCCGGTTGGCTGCGGCGGAAGAACGAATTTGGGTTCATTGAGGTTGTTCACGGCTGCAACCTCACGAAGTAAACGTTAAACGTCTGTTCCATGGCCGCCTGGAAATAGATGCCCTTGAGCTGATTGCTTACGGGCTCGTAAACCAGCGTATAGGTCGAGCCCGGGTAGTTCACGTCGCGCAGTTCGATGAAGACGTTTGTCGTGGTGCCGTTCATCGATGCTTCCGCCCGAGCCACATGAATTGGGCGGGGATTAAGATAGGCCGCCTCCATTTTCCCGCTTGTATCCACACTCTTGATTTCGAGAATGTACCCACCATCCGGGCGGAGCCAACGGCCGGTAAGCTTCTGGAATCCCAGTTCGGTCGTCGGTGGCACAGTGGCTGCGGTGCCCTGATGAATTCTGGTTTCAACGGATTGCGTCGTGTTGAGCGTTTCCACGAGCTTCGACCGGTTCAGCCAAAGGCCCGGAATCACCACCGCCGCCAAGGCAAGAAATAGCACCACGCCAACAGGGAATTTCTTCCTGCCGTGTGCCTTTGCATGACTGCGGCTCGATTTTGCTCCTTGCCGTTTGCTCATTAAGCTCACTTGCTTTCAAATGGGAAAATGCGTTCCCAATCGCTTTTCATGCTGACTACGATCCATCCTTTTTTCTTTGCCTCGAGCATGAGTGCATTGCTGAACGTGCCTACCCTCGATTCCGCGCCGTAGGCGAATTCCCTCTGCGCGTCGTCGTGATGCACCAGCATCATTAAGCGCGCACCGCCGCCTGCCTGCGTCCACATCAGCATCTCGCGGTCACCGTCAGAGTTGCCGAAGGCGGCGATCGGGCGGCGGCCGATGTTCGTGTTGATGCCAACCGGTTTGCCGGCCTTATCGTCAATGAAGTTCAACTCCGGCAACCGGACAAGCACCGGCCGGCCGTCGCGCATCTCGAATTTCGTTTTGATGCTGCTGCCCACCACTTGTTCGGGCGGGATGCCATATACCTTCTCCGTCCACGGCCGCATGAACTCGATACCGCCACCGGAGACAATGAAGGTCTTGAATCCATTGGCGCGCAGGTAGGCGAGCAGTTCGAGCATTGGCTGATAGACCATCTCGGTGTAAAGCCTGCCCGTCTTGGGATGCTTCGCGGCTGCAACCCAGTTTTTCACGATTTGCTCAAACTCCCGCGTGGTCATTCCCGCGTGTGTGGCCATGACGATCTCCGCGATCGCGTGCTCGCCGCCGGCCAGCGCACCCTTCAGATCGCCCTTGAGTAGCGAGGCGTAGGGTTGCAGGGTCTTCCACTCAGGATGCTTGGGTGCCAGCACCTTCACGCGGTCGAGCGCAAAGATCAACTGGAAATACATGGGCTGCTCGGCCCAAAGACAGCCGTCGTTGTCGAATGTGGCAATGCGCTCGGCCGCGGGCACAAAATCCGGCGAGCCTTCTTTCGCAACTTTCTGCACGAAGGCAATGATCGATTTCTTTGGCGCAGTATCGTTCCATGAAGGCAGGGGATCGATCGCCGGAGCCGCTGTCTTGGTAACCAGGCATAAAATGAAGGCGCCCAGTGCGATGCGAGCAATATTGAATGCCGCAGATAACAATGTTTGCCGTTCTTTTCCCATTTCTCGATTCCTTTCTCTGCGGCTTGTTAAAAATCCAATTTCGTAATCTCGAAACCACTCTGTAAAGCGTTGACTGTGATCGAGTCGTCCGAGCCGTGAGGATATTGTGTTGCGAGAGCCGCCGCAGTCCCGTCGCCGACAATTCCGGCAATGAAGACGCGATGCATGGTGCTGCGGCAACGCACAGGGGGGCGTGTTCAAATACATGTATAGCGCGCCGCGGTGTATAATATCAACTGCTGTGAGATTTAACAAAGCAATAAGGGATGCTCGCCCCGGTGTCCAGCTGCCTTGCGAGCTGCCAGCGAAAGGAAGACGATTGTGCGCATCAGATACATATTTGCAGGCCTGCTCTTCATCCTGTTATTCTCCGTTCTGCTACAAGCACAGGCCCCGGTGAACAAGGCCTGGAGCATCCTGAAGCAGGGCGCAGCCGACAAGAACGTCGAAAAGAGGGTCAATACCTTCCGCGCGCTCGCTCTAGCGGTCCACGATCAAACCGCCCAACAGATGGCCGAGAGTGCCCTCGCCGATGAGAAATCCGAGGTGCGGAGTGCGGCCGCCTCTGCGCTGGGACAGATGGGCGCCAAGAGTTCGAGTCTGAAGCTGCAGCGGATGGTGAAGGAAGACAAGGACGCGGGTGTCGTCTTTTCGGCCGCCGACGCCCTGTTCCGGCTGGGAGACCCCGCCGCTTTTCAGGTCTATTATGCCGTTCTGTTGGGCGAGAAAAAGACCGGCGAGGGGCTGGTGGAATCGCAAATGAAGATGCTCAAGGATCCGAAGGCGATGGCAAACATGGGATTCGAGGTCGGGATCGGATTCGTGCCGTTCGCAAGTGCCGGATACGGAGTATTCAAGGCGGTGACCAAGGATGACGCGTCCCCGGTCCGTGCAGCAGCCGCAACCAAGCTCGCGCGGGATCCGGATCCCAAGAGCGGCGAGGCTCTGGCCACCTCGGCCAAAGATCCGAAGTGGGTTGTTCGGGCCGCGGTCGTCGACGCGATCGCGAAGCGAGGTGATCCAGCGCTGCTGAAGGCAATCGTTCCGCTACTCGACGACGAGAACGACGCGGTGAAGTTCAGCGCCGCCGCCGCCGTTGTGAGGCTGAGCGTTGTTAAAAGGTAAGGGGCACTTACAGAGCCGACCGCTTCCCGTTGTCACCCTATAATGACAAGGGAAAACGTGGGAAAACGTGGACACCCACAAACGGGAAAACGTGGAGGAAAACGTGGAAAACGTGGACACCCACCGTTTTCCCCACCGTTTTTACCCACGGTTTCTAAAAAGGCAGGTATCTTCTAATCTTGTCAATGCCCTGAACATCCACTTATCTATACATTTTCTTTGGCACATTCCATGGATTCACCATTAGATGTATCAAAAGGAGTGAACCATGACTTTGCCACGAAGCAAATATGTCCAGGAAGGACAAAATGGCGTCTATCACTGCTTCAGCCGCTGCGTCCGCCGGGCGTTTCTATATGGATTCGATGCACACACCGGTCGCGACTTCTCCCACCGCAAAGCATGGCTGGTCGACAGGTTACGGTTCCTCTCCGCCATTTTTGCCATCGATGTCTGTGCTTTCGCCGTCATGCAAAACCACTTCCACGTCATTCTTCGTATCTGCCTCGAAATCGCCGCCGCCTGGTCCGATCGCGAGGTGGCCAGCCGATGGCTTACCCTATTCCCTATACGGCACGGACCCCCTTCCGAAGCCCAGATCTGCGCCCTGGCCGATTGCCCCGAACGTATCGCCGTATTGCGCAAACGACTCTGCAGCCTCAGCTGGTTTATGGGCCGCCTCAACGAATTCATCGCCCGAGCCGCTAATAAAGAAGATAACGTCAAGGGCCGATTCTGGGAATCCCGATTCAAATGTCAGGCCCTGCTCGACGAGGCTGCCATTGCTGCCTGTATGGTTTATGTGGATCTGAATCCCATCCGTGCCGGCCTGGCCCCAACTCCCGAAGAAAGCGACTTCACCAGCATTCAGGAACGGATTCGCACCTGGCAGAACGAAATGGCCAGCAAAGCTCTGATAACCAGCAAGTTAACTCAGCACAACCCGGACGATTCTTCCGCGGAGAACATGCCAATGTCGGAAGACAAAAGAGCTATTCCCGGCTGCAATCCCGAGGCTATCCCTGTCGGCTCTCTCAACCCCTCATCCCTTTGGCTGTGTCCCATTCAATCAGATACCCACCGTCGCGGCATCCTGCAGATGACTGAAGCCGATTACTTCAATCTGGTAGACCGGTCGGGGCGCCTATTGCGGGCTGACAAACGCGGAGCCATTGATCCCCAGCTCGCACCCATTCTGCTGCGCATTGGAGCCAATCCCCAAGCCTGGATAGATACCATTTCCCGCTTCGGTCCGAAATTCCATCTCGCGGCTGGCCTAGTTTCAAGCCTGCGTGATTTTGCAGATCAGCTCGGCCGAAGATGGCTTGTTGGTTTATCCGCAGCTCGAGCTGCGTTTGTATTTACATCACCGCAGTCAGCCTGAGCCAGGCTCCTCTGCCAGATTCCCTCCACCTATCCGGCAGTCCCTAATTAATCCCGCAGATTGCTTCCAGCAATCCTTGATTTTCGGCTCGCCGGTCACTGCA
>CAWEJX010000018.1:0-43900 GCA_963809485.1 uncultured Acidobacteriota bacterium | reverse complement strand
GGCATATCTTCGGCGTTATTGTCGAAGGATATGATGATAATATCAGGGCGCTCTCATTTCCGTGAAATATGAAGACAAATGTGGAGGTTTCGAAATGATCATTCTGGAAAACAGGGTAGCGATTATCACCGGTGGCGCCAAGGGTATGGGCGAAGATATGTGCGTCACTTTTGCTGAAGAGGGTTGCTCCGTGGTCATCGCGGACATCGACTTTGACGGCGCCCGGTCTGTCGCCGGCCGGATCCAGGCCAAGGTGCAAGGCAATCGCCGTTCGATGTGATATCACCAGGCAGGACCAGATCGACGCCATGGTTAAGGCTGCCGTTCAGGAATTCGGCAAATCGATATCCTGATCAATTGCGCCGGCGGCGTGGCGGGAACCGATGGCACGGGCAGCAGCGAAACTATCCGCATCTCGGACTGGGACAGGATCATCGAACTGAACCTGAAAGGCACCTTCCTCGTAACCATGGCCGTTCTGCCCGACATGAAAAAGCAGATAATACGGGAAAATCGTCAACTTTTCGTCCATGGGCGCCTTCGACCCCCGCACCTCCGTTCTCCATTACCATGCGGCAAAGGGCGGAGTAGAAAGCCTGACCGCAAATCTCGCTTTTGAACTGGCTCCGCTCTCAAATACACGTCAATACCATCGTGCCTGGCCCGATCGTCACTCCCTTCTGGGATGAGCTGATGCCCCCCTGGCCCTGAAAGAGACGCCTTTTTCAAAGCGCTGTCCGAAAAAGAAGCTCCGCTGCAGAGAATGGGCTACCCCAAAGATATCACCGGCGCCGCGCTCTATCTTGCTTCCGATATGTCGGATTATGTGACGGGCCAAAAGATCTATGTTGGCGGCGGCATGGGCAACGTCCTGCCCCACGAAGGCACTTTCCTGATGAGCAAGGAGCAGAAGATCCTCAAAAAATAGTCTCAGCGTGCCCTTCCGGGCGCCCCGGGAAAGATAGCCGGGAATTGGCAAAAACGGGCAGGCCGGGAGCGATGCCGCTTGGGCACCAGACCCGGGGCATCAAGGCCATTGGAAACCCGGCTGTCGGACCTATGGAGCTTGGGCGGTTCCAGGGTCATTGAACAACTGGTAGACGCTGGACGATCCCTGCAACCGCAGACGAAAAAATCTATGAAAAAACCGAGACTTCAATTATACTGAACTTGCTTAAGTGTACTTAAGATGTGATCCGATGAAGCATGCATTTGGGGAGAAAATCCGGGAAGTCAGGGAGCGCAAGCATCTGACGATGCGCGAAGTGGCTGAAAAGGCCGGTGTTTCTGAAAGCCTGATCTCGCAAATCGAGCGAAACAGGATATCTCCGGCAATCGATACGCTCCTCAAGATCATCGATATCCTCGAAATCGACCTGGATTTCATCTTCCGGGATTTCAAAAAGGATCGTCCGGTGAACCTGGTTCGAGCGGAGGAAAAAAGGAGTGCAGTGATCAACGGCGTGGTCTTTGAGCAGCTGTCGCATACTTCCTCTTCCTCTGAGGAGCATGCGATTGAAGCGTATTTCCTGGAAATTCCTCCCGGTGGAAAAAGCGGTGACGACGAATACGGTCACATCGGCAAGGAATTGGGAGTGATTATCAAGGGAAAGGGGGAATGCACGGTCGGCAATCGCGTCTACAGCCTGAAAGAAGGGGATAGCATTTCCTTTTCTGCGGATGCGCCGCACCAGATCCGGAATGTCGGCAAGAGGCCGCTCCGGGCCTTCTGGATCATCACGCCGCCCAAGCGCTCTGCTGGGGAGAAAATAGCAGCGCGGCACAATGGGCGCGCCCGTGCCGGATAGGACTGGGTTGAAGAGAAAAAGGAGAATCAATATGTCCAGACCAATGACGTTGGGGGAAAAAATTCTGGCCCATGCGGCTGGGGTAAAATCGGTAAGCCCGGGGGACATTATCATGGCAAAGCTCGACTTTGCCTGGGCAATGATATTACCGCGCCCCTGGCCATTCAGGCTTTTTACGAGAACAATGGAAAGAAGGTTTTTGACCGGAAGCGTGTCGCGTTGGTGCCGGATCATTTTACGCCCAACAAGGACATCAAGTCTGCCGAGCAGGCGAAAATAGTGCGCGAATTCGCCCATGAACAAAAACTGCTCTATTACTGGGATCAGGGTGAATGCGGCGTGGAGCACGCGTTGCTGCCGGAGCAGGGGGTGGTGGTTCCAGGCGATCTGATCATCGGCGCCGATTCCCACACATGCACATATGGCGCGCTCGGAAGCTTTGCCACGGGCGTAGGATCCACCGATCTGGCAGCCGCCATGCTCACCGGAAAAGCCTGGTTCAAAGTGCCGGCGACCATCAAGCTTGTCTTTAAAGGCCGTCTACCGGCGGATGTGACGGGCAAGGACCTCATCCTGATCGCTATCGGGCGCCTCGGGGTGGAGGGTGCCAATTACAAGGCCCTGGAAATTACCGGACCCGTCATCGACAAGCTGTCCATGGAGGGCCGGCTGACCATGTGCAACATGGCGATCGAAGCCGGAGCGAAAACGGGAATTATCCCGCCGGACAAAATCACCCGCGCTTATGTTCAAAATCGGGCCCAGCGGAAGCCGAGGTACTACGTTTCGGATCCCGGAGCCGAGTATGAACGTATCGAGGAATTTGACGTAACCGGCATGGAGCCGGTTGTTGCCAAGCCGCATCTTCCGTCGAATGTGGTGCCTGTCTCCCAGGCCAGGAATGTTGTGCTGGACCAGGCGATCATCGGATCCTGCACCAACGGCCGCATTGAAGATTTGCGCGAGGCGGCCAAGCTGCTCAAAGGGAAAAAAGTGAGCCCAAGAGTGCGCACGATCATTATTCCGGCCACGCCGCTAATCTGGCGCCAGGCAATGAAGGAAGGCCTATTCGATATTTTCATGGCAGCCGGGTGCATTATCTCTCCACCTACTTGCGGACCGTGCCTGGGAGGGCATATGGGTATTCTGGCTAAAGGCGAAAAGGCGGTCGCCACAACCAACCGCAATTTCGTTGGACGCATGGGCCATCTGGAAAGTGAAATCTATCTGGCATCCGCGGGTGTAGCAGCTGCTTCGGCGATCAAAGGGCGTTTAGCGTTGCCGAAAGAAGTTCGCGGTCCGAACTGGAAGCAGGGGGTGAAAAAATGATCATTACAGGAACGATGTATAAATTCGGCAATGACGTCAACACCGACGAAATCATTCCAGCCCGCTATCTGAATACCAGCGATCCCAAAGAACTGGCCGCGCATGTAATGGAAGATGCGGATCCGCAGTTTCCGCTCCAAGGTGAAGCCCGGTGACATTATCGTGGCAGGCAAAAACTTCGGCTGCGGTTCCTCCCGCGAACATGCGCCGATAGCCATCAAAGCCGCGGGCATTGGATGTGTTGTGGCAGAGAGCTACGCGCGCATCTTTTATCGGAACGCCTTCAACATCGGGCTGACCATCATGGAATGCCCGGCGGCGATTGCCGAAGCGCAGACCGGCCATGTCATGCGCATCGACACCAGCGCAGGAACAATCACCAATGTGACTCTGGACCGTGAATACTCATCCAAACCGATTCCACCGTTCATGCAGGAATTGATCGGAGCGGGCGGATTGATGGAGTACGTCCGGAAGGGACTGATGAAATAGCCGGCGCAGGCGGGAACCGGTCCTACACATCCGGCAAAGCCGGGGGCTATACGGTTGCTGGCCCCTGCGGGGATCGGAAGCGCCTCATCGGCTTTTGCCCGCGTAAGTCAGCGTTCAAGACCGGCGTAACTAGTCCAACCGCTTCGAGCGGTTCCAATCTTTCAAGCATCCGGCTTTGCCGGAGGTACCTGACTGCTAACGCAAAGGAAGCAGATGCCGGCAAAGCTTTTTCACCAGGAATCTTGAATAATCCGCATAATCCATCTCGCCGCCGGCCAGATCCATGTAACGATGGATTACGGTCTTGCTTCTTCCCAGAGCCCTGGTAAACAGTTTTTCGGAAATCGCCGGGAATACCAGATACCGCATGCGCTCCGCCTGCATTATAAATCGCGCAAGCTTGCGGCAGCGATGCTGGTAGTGTGTCTCTGCGCTTCGGGGATTTCCATGGCCGGCTGCATCCAGGATGGCGCGGGCTGCGTGGGCGCCGCTTTCCATCGCGAACGCTATGCCCTCGCCGGTTACGGGTTCCACGAAACCGGCCGCATCCCCCGCCAGCAAAATATTTCCTTCTCCCGCCCGCATCCGGAAATTGCAGAATGGTATGGGATGTCCTTTCCACCGTATGTTCGGCATCTCGTGACAAACCTGATTCAGGAAGGCGCGGAAACTGTTTGCCAGACCGGGATTTTTATTCGTCAGGCCAGCAATTCCGATGGTAACCGTATCCTTTTTGGGGAAAACCCAGCCATAGCCCCAGCGGATAACTCCAAAATGAATCTCCGGCCTGGCAAGATCGGCCACGCTGCCCTGGCGGGGGTATTCGATCTCCAGACCCGCGGCCAGATTCTTCTTTTGGATCGAGAGCCCAAGGCCGGCGGCCATCCTGCCGAGTGCGCCATCGGCGCCGATGATGAAATCCCCGTGCAGGGCGTTGCCATTTTGAAGCCGCACGGTACTGCTCTGCGGTTCCAGGGAAGATGCACAGGTCTTCTCGAAGAGCGTAGCGCCCTTGCCAACGGCCAGGTTGACAAGGTGATGGTCGAAGGATGCCCGCATCGTAAAATACATTTTTCTGTAGTTACTGACCTCGTTGAGCAGCCGGGCTCTGTAAAAAAAACCTGCGCCCGACGACTTGAACTCATATAGGTTCTGCCAGCCATCGCCAAAAATGCTTTTATAGACCCTCTCTGTCCTCTCGCTCAAAAGCCCGCCGCAAAGCTTGTCTCTGGGGAAGTTGGCTTTATCAACCAGAGCGACCCGCATCCCTGCGCCGGCCAGCAGATACGAAGCGGCCGAACCCGCTGGCCCGGCACCAATTATGATGACATCAAAAGTCCTCATGTCTCCTGCATCCCATATCAACTGACTGGAGGTGAAATCATATTAGATTTCAGAGAAGATATGAAACCAGTTTCTTGGGCACAAACGGCGGCGCGCTGCCGGCCGCAGGAAATGCCGCTGGCATATTGACAAGTGCCGGAATGAAAGGTAAACAAAAGCCAGGTTTGCGCATGATCCGGATGCTGGTTCCGGCCCGATGTGATCTTGGAATGGGTTACAGGGAGGGTTCGTATGTCCGATAATGAATGGCAGAAACTTTGCAGTGAAAGCGATCTTAAGGAAAGCATTCCTGCGGCATTTGATCTGGGCAAAAACAGAGTGCTTGCCGTCCGGCAGGGAGAAACCGTTCATGCTTGTGGAGGAAAATGCACCCACTACGGAGCTCCGCTGGAGCAAGGCTTTCTGAGGGGCCATATCCTGACCTGCCCCTGGCACAATGCCAAATTCGACATAACCACAGGAAAAACGAAAGCCGCACCCGCTCTGACCCACCTGAAGCGCTACGAAGCCAGGATTAAGGGCGGTGACGTTTATGTGCGTCTCGTTGAGGCGCCGGGTCCCAGGATTCAGCCGGAAACCGCCGGCCAGACAATCCTGATTCTTGGGTCCGGAGCGGCAGGGAACGCGGCAGCTGAGACTCTTCGCGATGAGGGTTTTGCCGGACGCCTGATCCTGATTTCCCCCGAGGATGCTTTGCCCTACGACAGGCCCAACCTGTCGAAAGATTTTCTGGCGGGGAAGGCAAAGCCGGAATGGATTCCGCTGCACAGCCGGAAATTCTACGACGATCGGAACATTCACTTCATCCAAGGGAAGGCAACCGCCGTCGAAGCGGCCGCCCGCACAATAACGCTGGACAGCGGCGAAAAACTTTCCTGGGACCGTCTCCTGCTGGCGACCGGAGCCAGACCACGCCCGCTCAGTATCCCGGGTGCGAACAAGAAAGGCGTTTTCCTGTTGCGCAGCCGCGCCGATTCTGAAGATATCGTCAAAGCGCTTGACGGAGCCCGCTCGGCGGCTGTCATCGGTGCAAGTTTTATCGGTCTGGAAGCGGCCTCGGCGCTGAGGTCGCGCGGGCTGGAGGTGTGCGTGATTGGGCCCGAGAGAATTCCGCTGGGCAAGGTGTTCGGAGAGCAGATAGGCACCTGGCTGCAGGAGATTCACGAAAGCCAGGGCGTCAAGTTCCACCTGGGGCGCACCCCCGTCGAAGTCACCGGCGGAGACAGCGTCGAAGGGATCAGGCTGGACGACGGCACGCTGGTAACCGCGGATGTGGTGATCGTCGGGATTGGCGTCACACCCGTCCTGGACTATCTGCCGGCAGCGGGGATCGTGAGCGAAAATGCCGTCCCTGTCGATTCTTGCCTCCGCACTTCATTGGACGGGATTTTTGCCGCGGGAGATATTGCGGCGGTCCCGTATGCCCCAATCGACCGGCGCATTCGCGTCGAGCACTGGGCGGTTGCTCAGCGACAGGGGCAGCATGCAGCCCGGGCAATGCTTGGTTCAAGAGAGCCGTTTAGCGAAATCCCGTTTTTCTGGACCCGACAGCACGAAATGTCGCTCTGCTATCTGGGATGGGCGGCAACCTACGACCGAATCGTCTTCAGGGGCGCTATCGGAAAGGAAGGATTTTTGGCCGGATTTTATGAGAGGGATACGCTGCGCGCTGTCGTCTCGCTCCGCCGCAGCACGGATCTCAATGTCCTGGGCGAGTTGCTGAAAGACGGCATTGCGGTGTCACCTGAAGAATTTGCGGATGAGAAGAAGAACCTCCAAGCCATGCTTCCCGAAAAGGAGTGACAGATACCGAGGGTCTCGGAATGCCCGAAGATGGTTTCCGGGTTACGTCCAGAAGATCCCGTAACGCGGACTCACGCTGACAATCGCCGACGAAGGCCGAAAAAAACATAGATGTATTTTTGGCATCGGCGCAGTTATGCGCTTGTTTCCCTGCCGATGCTTCGTGCCGTGTTCCAGAGAATCCATGCGGTAAAAAGGACTGCCAGTCCCAGAATGACCCATACAAAGCGCCGGCCTTGAGGTTGCGGCCGCGGGATCGATTCCGGCCGCCGGGCCAGCTGGGTTTGCGGGCATTTGGCAAGCGACCGCGTGTCCATGGAAGCGAGGATTTGCGCGGTCTGATATCGCGGAACCGGTGCCTCGGCATTGCCCGTGTAGAGGTCAAAACGGGATTGCCCCGCAGGTTCAAACACCAGGTATGCCGGCACGGCATATCCCGTTACGCCGCTCACCTCGAGCGGTGGACTGTCTCCGTCCTGGATGCGGATCTGAACGTATCGGAATTTCACCGGGACCGGCAGGGCCAGTGAGTTTTGGCCCTGGGTATTGCGATATAGGACTGCGGATCCCAGATATTCCCAAGCAGTGTCTACGGTTCTCGTTTTACCGTACTCCCCGCTTTCGAACCGGATCCTTTCCGTGTGCTGGCGGCTGTTGCGTCCGTAAACCTCGCAACGCTTTTCGAAAATCCTTGCGGGATCTCGGCCGAGCAGCAGTTGAAGCCGCTGAACAGGCAGATTGCGCGTGCCAAAATCGATTTCCGCCGTACTCGTCCGGTCCTTGGTGCTATAAGCAAAAAGAATTGACGGTACCGAGGTCTCGGACGGCCTCCGTATTACCAGATGCCGGCAGCTCACCTGCAGGATCCCGGGGGCCTCCCTTTCGTCAGGCATTTTGCTTATGGAAACCCGCACAAACCGGTAGGTGTTGGATCCGATGTCCAGGGATTCGAAGCGCTTTTCCGGCGTATCGCCTGCGGCAATCAGCCATCCTTCCGGAAGCAGTGTCGACCATTCCCGCAGATCGTCGCTGCCTTCCACACGGACCAGTCGGCGGAAACTGTTCCCGGTGGTTTCCACACGGATCCTGTTTTTCGTTACGGGGGAGCCGAAATCGACCGTGATGCGGCTGGTAGAAGAATCGGGATACTCCCGGTTGATTTCGATCCCCTTCAGATTCGTCTCGCTCCGCAATTCTGTCTCGAATGCAACGGCGTAGGGCACTTCCAAACTGCGTGAATCGACGATTCGGAAATCCGACAGGTCGCGCTTCTCGCTCAGGTCGAGATTCTGGGGGCGAAGCGGAAGTGCCACGATACGCGCATCCGGAGCCTGAACCCGGCTCCAGTATTTCCATGCCGCATAGGGTTCCGCGGCGGATGCATAGGCAGCGCTGAGAATCAGCAATACAACGAGAATCATGGATTCACCCCTTGTCCGGTGCGGACACATTGCCTGCAGTCCGTTTCGAGCGCTCGTGCCGGCTGTAAGCGTAGGAGCAGATCATCAGAAGTGCTCCCAGCGCCATAAAGGACAGAACTCGCCAGATCTGACGAACTTCGGACATGTCCAGGAAAAGTACCTTTATCAGGGTTATGCCGAGGAGGCTCAACGCAAACCAGCGCCAGGCCGGGATATTTCGCGCAATGCCTATCCCAAGCAGCACCGTGGCATAGACCGCCCATGCGACCGAGATCAGGGCCAGGCGGACCCAGCCTCGGCTCGATGCGGACCAGGTGCTTAAATACAGACCCTGCTGAATCTCCACGGCGATAAGTACCACCCACAAGAGATGGGCATAAACCTGAAGGCCATTGCGCATCTTATGGCCGTATTCCTCGGTCTTCCCTCCGACAAGAAATATGCCAGCAGGCAACAACACGGCCGCCCAGAAAACCGGATTAACGAAGGCTATGGTTTCACGATGGTGAAAATCCGCCAGGAGCCCGAGGAATGCCAGGCCAAGAACAGCGTACTGCACGGCAGAAAGCAGATAGGGCTTTGGCTTTACGCGGAGAAGCCAGAGCCATGGACAGGCAGCCCAAAGCATACATAGAACAACATTCCGGTAATCCTTGAGCAATGCGACATCAACTCCCGGAGAGGCAATCATTCCGTCGAACCAGGCGCTCGCCTCATATGTCAGCAGCGCAATCAGCATGAAACTCGATGCGACCTGGAGAATCATCCCGAGCTTGTGTCGGTCTGACCTTTGAGGACAGGTGCGGAAATAGCGGAACCCGGTAATAAACCAGGCCAGGATTACGGAGAGCCAGGCAAGAAAAATGCGGTTGGCGATTGGAATAAATATTCCTGTGTGGCCTACCGCATCAAAAGCACCGGCCCAAACGCCGGCCAGAAGGCAAATGCCGGCGGCGCATTCCAGCAGGAGGCGGCGCGAACGGATTCCCATGTCTGCGAACAAAACTGCGCCCAGGGCCCAAGTCAGCATCGCTCCGTCCGCCCGGAGGCATGCAGGGATCACGAGGAGAAGCGAGCCGGATGCCAGTCCCAGTAATGCAGCTTCCAGCGTGGGAGTCGCGGCTTTTCTCGAGACAGCCGCTTTCAAAGCCGCCAGCGCGATGAGGGCAAGCGCGCAAAGGACAAAGCCCAGCTCCTGCTCGTGCTTATCATGGAGTATGTCCCACAGGTAAGACAGGCCCACCACCGCTGAAGCGGCAAGGACGACGCACTCCTCCATCCTGGCAGCCGATTTGTGCCACAAGCCTCTCGAAAGCGATATGAGCCCGATGAGAAGTATCATCCCGCCGGCGCCTGCAACAGCGATGAAAAGCCGCTCCGGCATATAGAAACGGAAAAACCAGCCGGCGTAGTAAATCCAGCTGCCCGCGAGGCAGAGGCTTGGTATGCCGCGCCAATTGCGGGAAGCATTCACAAAAGCCGCCGCTGCCGCCAGGATGGCAAGGAAGGCAAACAACTCCTCAGCCTGATCCTGCCCCGTGGAAAGCAAATATGGGGTGAGATATGCCGCGAGCAGCCCGAGAAAGGCCAGAATAGGGCCTCGGCGCACCACAGCCAGGGCGACGGCAAAGAAGGCAAACCAGCACAGCAGCGCAAAAGTAGCCGTGCGGCCGCTGAAATCGTAAAATTTAAAGGAAAGGAAGGAAGTTAAAAAAAGAGCTCCGCATCCGGCCGCCGATACCGACTGCGAAAACAGATCATGCAGCCTGCGCAGTTTGACCTCACCGAGGAGGAGCAGCACGGCTCCAATGGACATGCCGATAGTTACCCGTCCGGCCGGGCCGATCCATCCCCGGTCGTACAGGAATTTGAGCAGGAACGCCGTGCCCACAAGAATGACCACAGTGCCGGCCCAGCTCAACCATCGTGTGCCCAGCAGGCGCTCGAAAGAATTGATGCGCTCCGCCCATGTGGGACCGGCTTGAACGGGGAAGGATTCAGTGCGCGGAGGGCCTGAGTCTGAAATTCCCGAAGTCGGCGCTTCAAGACTGTCGGCATTCACCGACTGCGGCGAATATTGAACTCGGACCGCAGCGGGCAGCTGTACATCCGCCTCCGGCAATTCTGCGGAAATTTCCGGTCCGGGCGGCAGCCGGCGATTGAGCGCGCAAGGTGTTGATCTCGGCCTGCAGGCTGTTCAAATGCTTACTCAAGCCGCCGAGTGCCGACTCAAGGCCGGCGAGGCGTTTCTTGAGGAGACTGAGCGTGATCGCTCCCCATATAAACAAAACGATCAGGAGGAGTAACAAAAAGCTGATCACGGTTTTATCCTGCAAAAATCCGGCGCTACCCTGAGAAAAGCGCCGTCAGTTATTCCGGCTGTCTGCAGCGTTTCATCCTGTGTGGCTCTTGTCCGGATGTAATGACGCTATTTTATCACTGTCAATCCCGCAGCGCCATCTATCGCTTCGGGCCAGGGCCAGCAAAAAATAAAAATCATTAAACACCTATATCTTCGTTCCAAAGCTCAGGTGTTACTTTAATAAATTCCTCCATCAAACGGATGCATTCCTGGTCCTGAAGAACCTCCAGCCGGACGCCGCGGGAGCGCAAATAATCTTCCGGCCCCCGGAAGGTCTTATTCTCGCCGATCACGATCCTGGGAACCTTATATAGAAGTGCCGTCCCGCTGCACATGTCACAGGGGGAGAGTGTGGAGTAAAGAACGGATCGCTGGTAGTCGCGGGCCTTCAGGCGGCCGGCATTTTCAAAACAGTCCATCTCGGCGTGAAGTATGGCGCTCTCACGCTGAACCCGCCGGTTGTGGCCGCGGCCGACTATTTTATTGTCAATCACCAGGACCGAACCGATCGGTATCCCGCCTTCAGCAAGCCCCAGTCTGGCTTCCTCGATAGCAGCCTGCAAAAATGGATCAGCCATAATCCCCTCCCATTGTCCTCATAGCATTTCTGTTGCAGCCCTGAATCCCGGCACGTGCATTCAGGTCGGATGTCGCAAGCCGACGGCAGTGATGCCGACCTGCAAAATCGACTCGATCCTATTCAAAGCCATCCGCGAAGAATCCCTAAGAAAGACTTTGAAAAATGAGATTCGGCGTCTGCCGCCTATTTTTTCAATTCGAAAACAACGGAAACCCCGGCCCGAATGGATATTTTCCCGAGAGCAATCGTCTCGGAAATTTCGCCCGGGCCACCCTGAATGTTCTGGATTGTATTCTGGGCCATACCGGCGCCGCGGCCGTACCCCCAGCCCGACCAGCTGGAGTAGTAGGACCAGGGCGATCCGCTGTAGGTCTCGCTGATTTGCACAGGCGAACCGATGGATTGACCAAGTACGGCGGCCATTTTCTCCGCCTTCTCCTTTGCCGCTTCGAGCGCAAGCTTTCTGGCCTGCTCGCGGTACTTCTTGAATTCGGTTGTCTGAAAATCAATCCCGTGTATATAGTTCACGCCCGATTGCAGCGCTTTGGTAATCAAACCTTCAACCTTTTCGGTATCGGTCACCGTGACCAGGAGCGTGTTTCTTACGAAGTAGCCCAGAAAATCCTCTCTTCCGTAGTTATCTTTGTACCGGGGTTCGATGGAAAGGTGATCGGTCTGTATTTCCTTGTCCGGGACACCGGACTCGCGAAGGACTGCCAGAGCCTTTTTCAGTATCTCGTTGTTCTTCTGCTTTGCCCCCACGATTTCCATGTCCCGCGTCTCGATTCCGAGCGCGATGACGATCTTGTCCGGCTGCACGTTGACGGTCGCCTCACCGTTCACAGTGATTTTGGGACTGTTATCGGATGCCTGCGCCTGGTGGGCCATTAGAATGGCCGCAAGGATCGCCGGAATTGCCAACGCAAAAGCTGCTTTCATTGCTCCTCCTTTTAAAGAGCACCGGAAAACGGCAAACGATTGGAAAAATGAATTTGACCGAGGTTAATGGAAGCCCCATGGGCGAGAATAGCATAAAATGACTGCGGCTACTTGACAGAAGTTCCATGCCGGGTAAACGCATCGCGCAAAATGAACCATGACGGGTTCGGTGCCATCCAATAAAGTGTAGGATGGGGCATCGGATTGTATTTCCCCGGGGCTGCTTAAATGAAGAGACATGCGCATGCAGGTGCCATATTGCTCGCAATTGCCGTTTTCTGCGCTGGATACAGCCAGGGTATGCCGGCAGGCCCGCAAGCGGAGGTGTCGTCGGAAAACGGGCCCGCAAGCATCCCATCGGGCCAGAAGTTCATCATGCAGCTTGAAACTCCGCTTCACACGCGCACCACACGCGAGGGCGAACGGATTGAATTCACCACCGCCGCCGAAGTTGTCGTGGACAACCAGGTGCTGATTCCCAATAAGTGCCGGATACGGGGCACCGTCACAAAATCCAAGCGGGCGGGTCTGCTCTTCGGCCGGGCTGAAATGCGGCTGCGTTTTGACGAGGTCAAGCTGCCCGACGGAACCGCGCTCCCTTTCAAGGCAAGCATTACGCGCATGGGATTTGACCCTGTGGATCCGAAAACAGGCCAGGATCCCGAACTCAAAGGGGAAGCGGGAGCCGGGGGAGATATCAAGTCGGTGGCGAGCGGTAGCGCCCAGGGTGCCATCATCGGAGTTCTGACCGGCGGCACAAAGGGGGCCATGTACGGGGCGGCCGCCGGGGCGGCCGTCGCTGCGGCCGGAATGCTGTTCCGGCGCGGCCCGGACCTTGATCTGCCCAGGAGCACGATGTTCGAAGCCCAGTTCGATCAGCCGCTGGAAATCCCTGAGGCTTCCGTCCGGGCACAAAACACACCCCGTGCCGCACAGACCGAATCGGCCCGAGCAGAAGCGGCTCGCCCCGAAGAGAACGGGATGCCCGGCCGGCCCGTGCTCAAAGATCCGCGGAGCGACCAGCCGCCGGAAGATACTGCTGCCTCGATACCTCCCGAAACCTCCCCTGAAGAGATTGAGATGCCCGGCCGGCCCGTGTTGAGGGATCCGCGCAGAGAACGTCCGCCGGAAGAAACGGCTGCTTCCATTCCTCCTGAATCTCCCGCTGAAACATCCGCCGATGCCGGCTCTTCCGCTTCGACGCCTGCAGATCCTGTCCCTGGAGGCGGCCCGTCCGGTGGGGGCCTGACCCTCAGTGTTAAGGTCCGCATGGTGCAGGTGGACGCGGTCGTCCGGGATAAGGCCGGCCGAATGATGGACAGACTTGCTGTCGAGGATTTCAGAGTTTATGAAGACGGGGTCTTGCAGGAAGTGCAAAGCTTCTCGCGCGACGAGCTTCCTCTGGCGGTGGCTCTTGTGGTAGACCGCAGCGGAAGTGTGGCGCCCTATATTTCCGAGTTGCGGCGGGTCGCAACCCGTGCCCTTGATCAACTCAAGCCGCAGGACGAAGTGTGCCTCTTTTCATTCGCCGACAATGTCAGCCGTCTGGAGGATTTGACCACCGATCGTGCTGCTATAGCGGACGCCATCGACAGAATACGGGCGGGCGGGGGAACGGATATCACCGATGCCCTTCATGAAGCCGTCAATTACCTTGCCGGCAGCGCGCCGGGAAAACGGCACGCGGTGATTCTGGTTTCTGATAACCAGCAAACAGTTGCTCCCAGCGCGAGCGAAGCTGAAGTTATCAAAACGGCGATGGAGACGGAAACCGTTGTATACAGCCTCAAAACATCGGGAGATCCTCTCCAGCTGGGAGCGCAGCTGCCGTCGTTGATTTTCGGCGGGGATACGGTCAACAAAATAACGCGGGAAACCGGCGGCGAAATTATCAACGTGGGGCGGGTTTCCTCTGTCAGCTCTGCTCTGGCATCGGTAATTTCCCGGCTCCGCATGCGCTATTCATTCGGATACTATCCTACAGGCACCGGCCAGGGCGGCATGTTCCACTCGATTACGGTCCGCTTGACCGACAGCCACGGCAAGGCGGGCAGCGACTACTTCATACACGCCAAGCGCGGCTATTATGCTACCGGTAGTTCCGGAGGCACATCAACAGCCCGCAATCCATGAAGCATTGAATGCCAGGCAGGCGGTTATTGCAGGCCGATGGTTTTTGCTGCTGCTATTCAGAAGCCGGAAGCCGGGGAGATTCCGGCTCCGGATTTCCGGCTTTTATTGCTCCATTATCCTCGGCAGACAATCCCCCGCATCTTCTATGACTTGATCGGCTTCAGGCGTGCATTGAGCGTGGGCTCGCTGGTTGGCTTGCCCGTCACCGGGTGAACGAAATGGAATGGGAAAATATACCCGGTGACATAGCGCAAATCGTTTTTGTCCATCGGGATGTCGGGGACCATTTGCGGGCCGGGAGCGCCGGATGAGGCTTTCAACATGGGGCCGGCGATATCTTCGGGCATGATCCATCCTTCGCTGATCCTGACGCCATAAGGTATGATCCAGTTGATGGACAGTATTTTCCAAATGCCGTCCTCTTTGATGTAGCCAATTTCATAAATGCCGTTGATGAAGGAGCGGCTAGCCGGTCTGTTGGCCTGCTGCGGCGGATTCGGCATCATGATTCCGCCGAAGGCATACCATCGCCCCTTGGCCGTCTTGCCGTCAGGCGCAACCGTGATCAGTCCGGCTGTGGGCATGAGTTGATGGCGGAAACCGACAGGGGGCACTTGGTTTACGTCAAAATATTTCCTTACTCCTGCCTTGCCCTTCCATTTTCCTTCGAGCCAATCCAGGAGCACATCGGGGCTGTCGGAAAAGCAATCGATGACTTCCTGTTTCATCATGTGCTCGACATAGTAATTGTAGGCATACTGGAGCCTGTTGATTGCCTGGACGTCTTCGACCTGCTGGAGGCGTTTTTCCAACGCCTCGACTTTTGCTTCGAGTGAGGTGGAACCCTTTCCTGCTTGAGTGGAACAACCGGCGGCCAATACCCCGGCCGCAGCCACAACCGTAGTCCCCGCGGCGACTTCCTTCACAAAACCTCTTCGCGACGTTCTTTGTATCGTCTTTTTGATCATGACGGATTCTCCTATATTTTCGGTGCTGGAAATATTGTGTTTTGAACGATTTCCGTTTCTAGCATATTCGATATCCAATACACAAGAAGAAAGGCAGGCGCGCTTGCCCGATGGGGAGGGATCCCTGATTTCGTTTGTTCACCCGCTGCGGTTGGGATAAAAATATTAATAGGCCGGAGGGCGGTATGTATTCGCAGTCCGACGAAGCTGGTCCAAATACTTGAAGCGATTTACAGTCAAAACTCCGGCAAAGCCGGAGTTTGTTTTTTGGCCTCCTCTTGATTAATGCACGTTGGTTGCATCTGTTCGGGTGCCGGATTGAGGTCACCAAGTGTATAATCCCCGCGCAGAGGACGTTGATTCCATAAAAAGGGGCAGGATGATGGCAAAACTGCAGGCGTTTCTGGGGGTGGCCAGAGGGCCATTTCTTCTTCTACCTGTAACACTTGTGGCTTCCGGGACTGCTGCCGCCTGCTATGCCGGAACCATCAGCATTTTTCGGGCTCTGCTGGCGCTCGCGGGGCTCGTGGCGCTCCACGCGAGCGTGAATGCCTTTAACGAAGTCAGCGATATGAAAACGGGCATTGATCTGCGTACTCAAAGAACCCCTTTTTCGGGAGGCAGCGGAACACTTCCCTCGGGTCGTATGCGGACCGAGACCGCCTATGCCTTTGCGCTGGCAATGGCCCTAATCGGGCTTGGCATAGGAATTTACATGTGGATGCAGGCTGGTATGATTCTGCTGCCGATTCTCGTGATGGGCGCGCTGTGCGTCCTTGCCTACGCGGACATTCTTTCGCACACCGGCGTCGGCGAGATCGCGGCCGGTTTGGGGCTCGGGCTCCTGCCTGTGATGGGAGCGGCGATTGTGCAGGACGGTCGCCTTCCCGCTTCGGCTGTGGCTGCTGGAATCCCGGCTTTTTTTATGACATTCAACCTTCTTTTGCTCAACGAGTTTCCGGATGTTTCGGCCGATTTGACCGGAGGCAGAAAAAACCTCGTCATTCTGTTCGGCAGGCGCCGTGCCGCCCTGATATATGCCGCAGCGGGATTGCTGACCCCCCTTTCAATACTCGTGGCCGTGGCAGTGCGCGTACTGCCCGCAACCAGCCTTGCTGCAATGGCACCGTCGCTTTTTCTGGCCGGCCCCCTGCGGTGGGCGCTCCGGGATGCCGAAAGGCCGGTTCCTATCCCGGCCATGCGGGCCAATGTGACATGGAACCTTCTTACCAATGCAGTCCTGGCAGTCTCTATGGCTGTTGCCGCCGGACTGTAGGCCATCCCGGGCTGTTAGCCGCCATAGTCCGGCGCTGATAAATGTTCATCAAGGCGCTGGCGGACGGTTGCCGGTGCCAATCCGTCAAGGTCTTGAACAGGATGCGAGTTTGTTCTACGGGACGTTTGAACGGCAGTTCTGCCTCAATGCCATGAGACAGCGCACCGTAACCGAAAGCAGGACAATGATCCCGCCGGCAGCAGCCCAACTCCCGGGCTTTTCTCCGAGAAGCAGGAAAACCCATAGGGGATTGAGTATTGGTTCAAGAACCGGGATCAAAATACCTTCGATGGCCGTCACATGCCTGATGGCTTCGGCGTACAAAAGATAGGAGCATCCCAGTTGAAAAATCCCCAAAAAAACAAGCCCCAGCCAGCCGGCGCTGTTGGGGATGGCATGGAGCGAAAAGGGAAGCCCTATCAGGAATGTCAGGATGTTTCCAAGGAACACCGATTCCAGAGGGGAGCCGTCTTTTTGTTTGCGCAGAAAGAGAACAGTGCCTGCAAAAGACAGGCCGCTCATTATGGCGGCGATATTTCCCCAAAATCCTCCCCTGGACAAATCATCCAGAAAGAACAAAACCATTCCCAGAGTGGTCGCGGCAATGGCCACCAGGTCCAGTTTTGTGATGCGTTCTCTCAAGAACCAGTAGCTGAGTATCGCAACATAGATCGGCGCCGTGTATTGTAGAAGGATTGCGTTGGCGGCGGTTGTCAATTTATTGGCTGCAACAAACAGGATTACTGTGGCGGCGTAGCAGGCGGCGCCCCCCAATTGGGCAGCACTCCAGTTGAATGTAAGCCTGCGGCGGTATCCCAGCATCAACAGTGCGGCGATCGCGCTGCGCGTCCCGGCGATGGCAAAAGGATTCCAGGTTACGGACTTAATCAAAAATCCGCCGGTGCTCCAGAGCAATGCGACAATAATCAACAGCAGCATTGCGCGGCTCTGATGGCTGCTATCGGGATTCATGCGTTCATCCAATTCCCCAATGAAAATGAAGCTTACCGGACTGCCGTTCAGAATCCGAGAAAATTAATGCACCGTCAAATCCGCAGCTTTGCCGGGATACTCATGAGGTCGGCCAGTTCCGGTATTTAATAGCGCCGACACACGCTGACGCGAGCACTGATAAACGCTGGGTTTTGACTCCAAAGGCTTCGAATACATTGCCTTTTGAATTTTGCGGGCAAAAATCGGATACTATGCCTGAAAATCCGCCGCGGCCGATTTTCACCCAGCCGCTGAACAGGAGGTTCTGGAAATGCCTATGCGATTACGGGTGCGTCTCTATTTGTTTTCCGTTTTGATTCTGAGCATCCTCTTTGTCGCATGTTCAAGGAATCCGGTTACCGGGGCACGTCAGCTGACTCTGATAAGCGAGGGCCAGGAGATTGCCATGGGCCAGGAATCGCATCCGGAGGTGTTGGCCCAGTTTGGAATGGTCGAAGACAAGGCGCTTCAAAGTTATTTTTCCAACATAGGGAATGAACTGGCCAAAGCATCCCATCGCCCCAATCTGCCCTGGCAATTCACGGTCGTTGATTCTTCCGTGGTGAACGCTTTCGCGGTGCCCGGCGGCTTCATCTACCTTACGCGCGGAATACTGGAGCATATGAACAACGAGGCGGAAATGGCCGGCGTTCTCGGCCACGAAATCGGGCATGTGACGGCCCGCCATTCCGTGACACAGATGAGCCAGGGACAGCTTCTCAATCTCGGCCTGGGATTGGGTTCCATCCTATCCCCTACCTTTCAGCAGGTCGGAGGCCTGGCCCAGATGGGCCTGCAGATTCTCATGCTCAAATACAGCCGCGACGATGAGCGTCAGGCCGATCAACTCGGCCTGGACTACATGGCCAAGTGCGGCTTTGACCCCATGCAGATGAGCAAGTTCTTTCAGGTATTCGTGGGGATGCGCGAGGAGAGCGGGCAATCGATTCCGAACTGGCTTTCTTCTCACCCTTCACCGCCGGACAGGATTCAAAAGACCTCGGAAGAGGGCGCCCGCATCAAGCGGGAATCCGGGCGGCAGGATTACAAAATAAATGCCGATGAGTTCCTGCCCCGTTTGGATAGCCTGGTGTACGGAGACAATCCCCGGGAGGGTTTTGTGGAGCAGGGCAGGTTCGTTCATCCCGATTTGCGCTTCCAGCTGGATATCCCCCAGGGGTGGGAAGTGGAAAACACCAAGAGCGCCGTGATTTTTGCCGAGCCGCAGGGCGGGGCAATGGTTCAGCTCAGCCTGGTTCCGCCCGAAGCAGGGCAGTCACCCGATGCGGTGGCCCAGAAGATCGGGCGCCAGGAAGGGCACCAGCTGGTGTCGGGAGGTTCGGCACAAATAAACGGGAATCCGGCGTACGTCGGGCTCTATCGTGTTCAAAGCGAAAGCGGCATTATTGGCGTGAGAGCCGCCTTCATCAGCCATGGCGGGCACATATACCAGGTTGCCGGCCTTGCGCCTGAATCCGCTTTCTCCCGCTATTCACGATCTCTGGATGGGGCGCTGGCCAGCTTCCGCACATTGACGGACCAGAGACTGCTTTCCGTTCAGCCGGACAAGGTGAAAATGTATCGTGCACGAAGAGGGGAATCGCTGCGCAGTCTGGCAAAATCCATGGACCAGTCGCGCATAACCCTCGAGGATCTTGAGCGCATCAACCGGATTGATCCGGACCAACCGCTAAGCGCAGGAACCTGGGTCAAGCTCGTGCAGCCGGGCAGAAGGTAAGACCGATTCAGTGTAGCGAAGAGGGACTGAAAAGCCGGCTCGGTGTGCCCAACCTGCTCACGCGCGAAGCAAATTTTCCGGGAACGCATACAAGGCGCTGGTCTTCAGCCCTCAATAAGCCTTACATTCGCTGACCCTCATCCTTATTTAATGGTCCGCGTTCGTCAGCGCTTTTGTCTGCGTATGTCGGCGTTACCAGCTCCTGCTGCTGTCAAACTCCATGCGCCCCCGTCAAGGTTGAAGCTTTGGGGATGCATTGGGACTTATCCCATTTTCCCGGTCTCGGGATTTCTGAAGAACTGCAGTCTCGCCACGGATACGGATGCGGTCTGTAAGCATAGGTCTTCAATCTCGATCCCGCGTTTCCGCACCTGATCTGCTTTGTCTATCACCTTGGCGGCCGCCTGGCGATCCAGGACAAAAATCATGCGGCCACCCTGCCGCGCCAGAATTTGCCCATAGGAAATGGGCACGGAACAATCCGGTTCCATGAGCAAGGCATCCGCGACGGCATCCGCTTTGCGTTTGCCGTTAGCCAGCAGCAGTACCATCCTGGCTTTGTAAACAAGCTCCGCTCCCATGGAAATTGCATATTGCGGGCTGTCCTCTCTGCTCGCAAAGTGCCCATCAATCACCGCATTCGTCACGGTATCATCGTCGAGCTTAACGAGCAGTACGGCATTGTCCTTGAATGGAATGCCGGCTTCATGAAAGCCTACATGCCCTCTGCCCCCTACGCCGATAACATGCAGGTCGATACCCCCACCCTTATCAATCTTCTCCGCATAGGCACCCTGGATTTCCCTTCGTATCCATCGGAGATAGTCGGACCTGGCGTCTTTTTTTATGATCACAGCTTTGCCTTGGTCGCTGCCCTGCAATTCCCAGTCGCCCGGGTTCGCTTTCATCTCCGACTCCAGCCTGGCCTGGTCGATCAGTGTGCCCCAGGGTACGTTCGTTTCTCGGAACTTATTCTGCAGCAGGCCGAACAATTCCTGTATCATAAAATAGCTGTAGCTTTCTTTGTGCAGGGCCCGCTGCTGAGCATTTTCGCCTGGAAGCCCTATGTATTCATCCAGGTTGTAACTGACCAGCCTGGATGAGTCGAATTTGGCGGCGTTGGCTGCTTTGGCGATATGTTTGTACAGCCCGGTCGGGGAATTTCCTGTGGCGAGTCCCAGGGTGAAAACCGGTTTCTCCGAGAGCCTCTCGCGGATATACTGAACCGCCAGTTCGGCAGCCACTTCACTCATGTGATCGAAGTCTCGCGTAACGATTACCTTGAATGACATGCGCTTTATCCTTTGATTTCTGGTTCTAGGCTTATCCGATACATTTCTTGACCACATCCGCCAGAGCCTGAGTCAGGCGTCCTGTCATTTCCTCGGTGGGGCCTTCCACCATGACCCGGCACATCGACTGAGTGCCCGAATATCGAATCAGAACCCTTCCCTTGTCCTTCAACTCATTCTCGGCTTCCTTGATGGCTTTCTGCAGCTCGGGAATCCCTTCTATCGGCGGCTTGTCTTTGACAGTCACGTTGATAATTTTCTGCGGCGAGAGAGTCATGATCTTCGCCAGTTCCGACAGAGGCTGGCCAAAGTGGCGCATAGCCCACAGCAACTGCAGGGCGGCGATGATGCCGTCGCCCGTCGTATGGTGGTTCAGGAAAATGACATGGCCGGATTCTTCGCCGCCGATGATGGCATCCTTTTCCTGCATCATCTCCAGCACATACCGGTCTCCGACCTTGCTGACTCCCTCCCGGATTCCCAGTTTCTTCAGAGCGGCAAAAAATCCGAAATTGCTCATGACCGTCGCCACAACCAGGTTGTTTTTGAGAAGCCCGAGCTCCTTGTACATCTTGCCGCAGATCGCCAGGACGTGATCGCCGGTCATTCCTGCCCCTTCTCATCCACGGCGATGAGCCGGTCGCCGTCGCCGTCAAAGGCAAGTCCTACATCGGCGCCTATTTCGCGCACCTTGGCAACCAGATCCTCCGTGTGCTGCGACCCGCAACGGTCATTGATGTTTGTCCCGTTGGGATTGCAGTGAATGGTTTCACGGTCGCTCCGAGCTCGGAAAAGATAGTGGGAGCTATTTTGTATGTGGCGCCGTTTGCGCAATCGAGCACAATCTTCATGCCTTCCAGGCTCTGATCTTCGGGGAAAGTGTTTTTGCAGAAAACGATGTAGCGGCCGCTGGCATCCTCGATGCGATACGCTTTTCCGATTTCACTGGCGGTCGGCCGGATATCCTTGATGCGCCCGGAGGTGATCAGATCTTCTATTTCATCTTCTTCGGCATCGGGAAGCTTGAACCCGCTGCGCGAGAAAATCTTGATTCCGTTGTCCTGGTAGGGATTATGGGAAGCGGATAGCACCATGCCGGCATCCGCTCTCATGCTGCGCGTGATGAAGGCAATGCCGGGAGTGCTCATCGGGCCCAGCAGAAGAACATCCACGCCCATGGAGCAGATGCCCGCCGTCAAGGCGGATTCCAGCATGTACCCGCTCACCCGCGTGTCTTTTCCGATCGCGATCGTGTGCCGGCTGCGTCGTATGCTTCTTACAGACATATGCGGTGGCGCGGCCGATCTCCAGCGCCATTTCTGCCGTCATGGGGTGAACATTCGCAATGCCTCGTATGCCATCCGTTCCAAACATGCGTCCCATTGTTTCTTCTCCGCCTTATATTGTTCGTCCAAAGCGATGCCGAATCCACGATTTCCTGCAACCATGCGGCTGCCTGCTTTGCGGGCTGAAGGGTTGAGGGCTGCGTACCGCTTTGATGTGGCCGGAAGCCGAGTCCGTCTGTTCCCACTCCTGCAAAAAACTGTCGCGATTCGCAGATCCGGCAGTCGCCGGCGGTCCCGCTTTCAAGTGCGCCTCCATATCCGGCCATTGATCTGCCAGAGCCTGCTGCTGGGCCTTTATTGCCGTCGGCAGGTCCTCTCCGGTTTCGGCGCGGCGCATTTTTCGAGAGAGCTGGCATTTTATCGGCCAATTCCCTCATGCGTTTTATTCGTTCTTTCAGGCCATCTTCGATCTGCACCAAGGCCCCGGCGTGACAGGCCTGGCTGAAAACATCCCCCGACATGGTGCGCTCGCGGGCATGTTGATACCAGGCTTTCAACGCCCACAAATTTCCGATGTAAATCAAGTTGTTTGCAACAATTCTGTCGATGCCACGGTAGATTCGCGATGGCAAAGACCCGGGCTTCTTTGGCGCTCGGGGGGCGCGGCGAAAATTCTTCCCTTCCTCCAGGATATCCTGGCGGCAAATCGTTCCGGCCGGAATGACCGTGCCGTAAGCGATCCGAGCTGGTCCCACCAAGCCTCCCTGGCCTCCCAGGAAAATCGGCGGCTGATCCAGAAACACACCGCGCGGCACATCGCCGATCAGCGAAGGCGTCGCCTTGTCCTGGTGCGGCGTAAAGTTGAAATGGATGTAGGAAGAACCGATCTCGCTGTGGTTTTTCCGGCTGGTGCCGCCCGCCATCAGCGCATCGCAGAAATTGATCAGGCTGCCCGCGGTCACAAAGGAAAGGAAAATGGTCTGTTTGAACCCGACCGCATGAGCGCCCCCGGCCTCTTCCTCCAGGAGAGTTGCCGGCCGCACATGCGCGGCGCTCCCCATATTGACGCCGTCCAGGAAAGTCGCACCGGAGAAATAGCCGCCCTTCAGTTCAACCTTGTGGCCGAGCTGGCAGTCCTCAATCACGACCGGGGCTTCCTTGCCGAGTTCCGAGCCGGGACCGATCGAGGTCTGGGCTCCGGCGATCCTGCATCCCGTGTGGATGATCACGCCCGGCGCAATGCGCTCGGGATCAACGGAATCGTCCACTTCCACCGAAAATGGATTGGGAATTCTGACGCCCTTGTCCAAAAGATGCTGAACGGACGGGGGGATATGCGGTGCATCACTCATAGGACTCCTTGTCGCGGAAGGACAGCCTCGAAGATTGCATTTGTGTCGCTAGCATATCTCTAATTCCATTGGTAAACCCCCGGCTCTGCCGGGGGACTCAAAGAGTTTGACAGCTCCGTATTTTGAAACGCTGAGAAACGCTGATAAAAGAGCTGACAAACGCTGATTTGTTCGGCGAGGGTCGGTGAGCAAAAGCCGATGAGGCGCTTCCGATGGAGTTTTCTGCGGGGATCGGAAGCGCCTCATCGGCTTTTGCCCGCGCATGTCAGCGTTCAAGACCGGCGTAACTCCTCCAACCGCTTTGAGCGGTTCAAATCTTTCAAGCCTCCGGCAAAGCCAGAGGCACCTGGCTCCAATTGAATAGCAGACCCACCGGCCCAGTCGCTGAGGCGGCCTCAGTTTGAAAATCGAATATCGAATGTCGAGCCCAGAAATTGGGCCCGACTTCGAAATTCATCATTCTGTATTCGACATTCTGCGGTTATAAAAGCTTTACAGATGTTTATGGCGCGTGAAACCGGTTTAAAATTTTCCTGGCCGCGAACAGGCCCCCTGGAATGGCCTGCGGCCGTATAGCCTTCGGCCCCGCGGGAGGATGCCTGCTGCGTGCCTCTTCCTGTATTCATGACCGGCCCTCAATCCGGCCCGCCATCCCGCCTATTCTATATCGGCCAAATCCCCTTTATATCCATAATCTTAATTCACCCGATTCCGCCGGGCGGCGGGAAAAAGAACGGTTTCATTCAGTGATGGGGTGTCATAGAATCTGTCTCAATGAACAAATGGGGAATTGCTTTACAAAAACAAGGAAATCGGCTTCAAAACAGGGAGGTTTACCATATGGCGCAGACAATCTACAAGCTTTACACATACAATCCCACGGAAGCCTGGTACCAGCTGTCTGAAGGTGAGAAGAAGAATTTGCGGGTGCGCGTCCAGGAGGCTCTGAAAAAGGTCAAAGGTAAAGACGTGATCTCGTGTTTCTCCGGATGGAATTCGGAGCAGTTTCTTGGCTGGGGGGTGGAACAATTTCCGAGCATCGAGGCTGCCCAGAAATACCACGTGCTTCTCGTTGCCATGAACTGGTTCCGATATGTTCAAAGCAACAGCTACCTTGGGACCGAGACGCCCAAATTCTGATTTGCGCTGTGAGAAGCAGATGCAAATCATCTTGAATTGGCTGCCCGAAGCAGCAGAATTCCTGTAATTCCGTAATTACATTGGTAACTCCCCGTCTCTGCCGGGGGATTCAAAGAGTTTGACAGCTCCGTATTTTGAAACGCTGAGAAACGCTGATAAAAGCGCTGACAAACGCAGATTTGTTCGGCGAGGGTCGGCGAGCAAAAGCCGATGAGGCGCTTCCGATGGAGTTTTCTGCGGCCGCACTGTGGCAAACGCCCGGTTTCTCATACCCTTCATCTGCTTGCCGCACGGCGCTTGCCACAGTGCCGCCGCAGAAAACTGTTCAGCGCGGAGCGCTGGCCCCAGCGGGGATCGGAAGCGCCTCATCGGCTTTTGCCCGCGTAAGTCAGCGTTCAAGACCGGGGTAACTAGTCCAACCGCTTTGAGCGGTTCCAATCGTTTAAACCTCCGGCTTTGCCGGAGATACCTGACTCGCGGCTGCTGTTGATGTCAGGGTTGCCCTTGATGGCGGGGCAGGGTATGCGCTAAGCTCTGTGGCGTTTGCTCCGGCCCGAGGCTCGAGAAGTGTGCAATGGCCGTTCAGGCGAAACAAATTGTGGTGCATGGAAGGGTTCAGGGAGTCGGATTCCGCTACTTCGTCCGAAACGCAGGTATGCGGCTGGGCCTGGTCGGCGATGTTCGCAACCTGCCGGATTCCACGGTTGAGATACATGTCGAAGGGGGCGCAGGCAAAATTGCCGAATTTATCAAACTGGTAGAGCGAGGTTCATCGCTTTCCCGCGTTCAGCGCATCGAGGTTTTTGACACTGCGGTTAGGGGTGAGTACAGCTCTTTTCTAATTGAAGGATGGTGAGATGGACGAACAGCATATCAAAGAACTCAAGGCAGCTATCCGGGAAATTCCCGACTGGCCGAAAAAAGGCATTCTTTTTTATGATGTGACCACTTTGCTCAAACAGGGACGCTGCCTGGCGCTGACTATCGATGCTCTCGTAGCTCCCTATAAGGGCAAACAGGTGGATATGGTAGTGGGCATCGAGGCGCGCGGCTTTATCTTCGCACCGGCCGTGGCCTACGCTCTGCAAACCGGCTTTGTTCCCGTGCGGAAACCTGGAAAGCTTCCCGCTGCCAGTTTTCAGATGGAATATGAGCTGGAGTACGGCACGGACAAGCTGGAGATTCACCAGGACGCCATCGCTCCCGGCATGCGAGTGCTGATCGTCGACGATCTGATCGCCACCGGCGGCACCGCGAAAGCGGTGGCTGAGATAGTTGAGAAGATGGGCGCAACGGTGATCGGGCTGGATTTCGTTGTCGAGCTCACGTCTCTGCACGGCCGGGAAAAACTCGCGAAATACGATGTCCGCAGCATTCTCAAATATTAATCCGGATCGCTAACGGCTTCGCAATCCTTGAGACCTGGAGCCTTTTCGCTCAGCCCCTGAGCCGCGGGGTTCCAGGCCTCGGATCATCTTTATATATCAGTCCTTGTACGGCTCGGGCGGCTGCGGCAGAAAAACATTTATTCGATACTTGCTGTAAGGCATGAAGTAGGTGGTGGGCTTATCCGGCCTGTTTTTCGGATTGCCAGCGATGCTTGCGGCAACCGGTTCCTCCATCCAGCCTCTCTCATAGGGAGCCATGTAAGTAAGGCGGTAGGCGAATTTCCAGAACTTCCACTGCCCATCTTCTTTCACATACTCGATGTCGTATTTGCCCAGGCAGGTGAACTGCTTCATCACGTTGTTGGCCGGGAAGGAACATACTCCGTGGGAATGCCAGATGCCTTTTGCCTTGGTGCCTTTGCTGTTGATCTCTATGATCGGGTTTACAGTCATGTGGATCGCCAGGAATCCCGGTGTCCTGTGCATGATATTTGCGTTGAAGACTTCATTCCAGAAATAGGTCACGCTTTGGATGCCCTCGTAAACTCCGGCGTCTTCGATCTCCATGACCACGCCCGGCGTTTTTTGTGCGAATAGACCCGGCACTTCGGAATTCCTTCCCACGTGGTACAGGTGCGAATAGAGGGACTGCAGCTTCCATATTTCCAGATAGTCTTTAGCCCATGCGTTTTCCGCCACCTGCTTTTTCAGGCGGACTACTTCCTTTTCGAGTTCAGCCAGCGTCATCGCCATTATTTCAGATTCCTTTCTTTTGCCCTTGGCAAACAATCCCGAGAGTATAAATAATGCCTGTTGGCGGATCAATAATGATGGAGCCAACAGACTCCGGCAAGGCCGGAGACATGATGGCAGACCGCTTTAGGCGGTTGAAGGCGCTTCACTCGCTTGAACCACTGACGTGCGCCAGCTCGATAAATCCGGATGAGAGATATCACGCAAAGGTGTCGAGGCGCTCAGGGGTGAGGTTTCTGCAAGACCGCCTAATAGCGGTTCAGCAAGTTCATCCGCAAATGATTTGCGGAAGCTCCCTTTCTGCGCCGTGGGGTGACTTCCAGGCTGGTCGGGCGCTCGGGTTTGCGCCGCGACGCAAATAGGCCGGCAAACGGATTTTTCCAGGCTCCGGCCTGCGAAGCGCCGCCGCGAAGCCTGTTCTGTCCCTTGGGCTCGGGTATGCCGGTCAGTTGGCGGGCCAGTTGATGGTAGCTGTTGCCCAGGTCCGATTTGCTGTTCTTTGCCAGGGGCTTGCCCATCATCATCGCTTTCACGGAATCCTTGTAGTTGTCGGGGATCCTGAAGTAGATGGGATAGTGCAGGGCTTTTTCGATCATGTCGGCAGCGATCTCGTCGTTATCGTGGCTGCGGTTGATCACAAGACGGATTTTCTCGGGAGCCTCGCAGTTGGACAGGTTGCGCAGCAAATGACCGGTTCGGGAGATCGAGGACAGCTCGGGATTCAATACGACCACGACCATTTCGGAAGCTTTTGCCACAACCTGCATCTGCTCCGGAGGAAATGAGCGGGGAAGATCGATGATGGTATGTGTATAGGTTTGCGCGGCTACCTTGAGAAGCTTGGCCAGCGTATCCACGCTGGGCAGCTTTTGTCTTCCCCACTCTTTCGGGGCAGGCAGCACGGAAAATCCGTCAGCTGGGCTCATGCAGCTTTCCAGCAGCAGGGAGTCAAGGCGCGATCCGGCTGAAAAAACATCTTCAATTTTGTGCTGGGACGACAGGTTCAGATAAATGGCAGCGTCCCCGACCGGGCTGTCGAGGTCCATGAGGGCTACTCGTGTCTCCGGCAGCGCCGCAAATGCACTGGCGACATTGATGGCGATCGAGGTTACGCCGCTGCCCTCCTTCCCGGCGGTAAAGCAATAAACCTTGCCTTGCTTCTTGGATTCCAGGATCCGCCTTTTGTCGGCGATGTGACGGTCGATTGCCTGGGACAGGCCGGCAGGCTGAATGGGCTTGGCAAGAAATTCACGCGCCCCGGCTCGGACGGCCTGGATGATGAGCTTAGGATCCGCCTTTTTCGAAATCGCAAGTAACCGGGTCTCAGGGAGGGCCGAGTGAAGGGTTTCGAGAGACGCAATGCCCGCTTGAGCATCGTCTATGTCAACCAGGATGATCTCCGGTTTGGCATGGATGAGCTGAAGCGCGGATTGTTCGTTGGGTCTTGTGCAGTGCTGGTCCGCCTCGATTTCGATATAGAGCAATCCTGTTGCTTCCGCAAGGTTGCGAACATGTGCACGGCTTTCAAGTGCAGGGATCAGGAGTCCTGCGCTGATTTTATCCGAAGCCATCATTTATATCCTGTGGAACCAGGCAAATTTGGGATAAAAAGTCTTTTCCTTGCCCCATGATCTCTTTCCAGCCATGAGGCCCGCCTTGATGGCAGCATAGAATGGTCTTCCTCTGCCGCTCGATATTTTCTCGGGCATAGTCATGGCTCTGAAAAGCCTTATCGTCAGGAATAGCGAACCGCTTCTTTATTTTATTTGGGGTATTCTTTGTGCGCACAGACTCTGCGGAATCCGTTGCCCGGATTCGCGGCGATTTGAGCCTTCGGCAGCATTCGGGCGAGCGCCTGTCACTCTCGGTAAACGCCTGTATAGTCCCTGTTGTTTGCCTCGTAATTCGTTTTGAGGTCGCCCCAGTAACCGATAGGGCGTTCTCCCGGTGTCACCGTGTTATTTGCCAGTTTTACGGTAACGAATTTGTGCCACTCGAGCGGATCCTGTTGTGGGTAATCTATCCTGTGAAAATCCAGAAACCGGCTGCTGGCTTTGCGCGCCAGGGAGGCGTGCAGGATGATTTTGGCATGGGTTAACAGGCTCAGGTCCTCCAGGGCCCGGGTCAGCTTGTGCGGATCCAGGGCATGAAGTGCGGGAACCCATTTCTCCTCTATGTCCTGGAGCGTATCCAGTCCCATCCGTAGCAAAGGCTCCGACTTATATTCGCTGCAGAAGAACTGCATCGCCCGGGCTATTCCCGCATGGAGTTCCTTCCAGTCCATCCCCTCGCTTCTGCTAATGGGGGCATAAACTCTGGCTTTCTCAAGGGAGACCTGGTCTTTGGATACCGCAGGCTCGGATGCATCCAGGGCAAAGGCCGCCGCTTTTCTCCCTGCATACCTTCCGGTGGCGGCGGCGAAGCTGTGGTCGCCCGGCGAGAACAGCTGTGTCCCTGCGGCGTACAGCCCCTCGAGTGTGGTCCTCAGATCCCAATCGATCACCATGCCGCCCCCGCTTGCGTCCCGCCATTGAGGCAGGCTGTTGCCTTCCAGCAGCGCATAATTCTGCAGCATGTCTTTGCGCGGGTTGAATCCGGCTTCTGTGAAAGTGTCGACTATGATTTTTCCGGTGCATTCCTCTTCGAGCAACAAGTTCCAGGTGGCCCTGCGCTCGATCTCCTGCATGGAGGGGAAATCTCCGTAGAACGGCAGCGAATATTCGCCCTTAAGCACCTTCTCGCGGATGGCCGCCCAGCCGAAACCCACGCGATCAACCTGCCTCATTCCCCAGCCGGGTTCCGTAACTATCGGGAGCTCTTTCCCTCCCGCGTCGACCAGCTTGACGTTCTCATAGCTTGCATCTCCGGCGCCGGTATACCATTTGTGTTTGTAGCCGGGCGCGATCCCCATGACTCCCGATTTTTCCATGAGAGTGAATTCCGCCCCTGCCTTCCAGGCCATGGCGATGCCGTCGCCGGAAATGGCGCGGGACGTCATGGTGCTGTAGCCGGCCAGTTCGGTGTTTATGAGCCACACCGATCCGCCTCCGGAGGAACAGAGTATTGTGGCCCGGGCCTTGAAAATCATGAATTCGCCCGTCCGGCTGTTCAGCCCCGTGGCTCCGACAACCCTTGCGCCCTGAATCCCCTTTTCCGTGAGCAGGCTGGTGGCCATGATCCGGTCGTAGATTTGCACCCCGAGGCGGTCGCATTCTTTCTTCAGCGCTGGTTTAAATGTCGTTCCCCAGACGCGGACTACAACGTTTGTGTCGTGATCGGGATTCATCCGGGGCGAAATCATGAATTTGGTTTTTTCGTCCCGGCCCTCCGCGCCCTTGAAGTGGTCGTCATCGTCCCGTATTTTGCCCCCCATCTTCTCGAGCTCCAGCAGGGTGTCATAATTTTCGCGGCATTGTATTTCGCGTCCTATGCCGCAGCCGTAGCCGCCGAAGCCGTCGGTGAGCTTCCGGGCCCACTGGTCGGGATCGACTTTTGACAGCGGATTCGCGGCGGTATCGCACCAGTGATCGCACCCGGGCCCTCCGGCGCCGCTTCGTATGGTGGCCGACTTTTCCACCAGAGCGACCTTCGCTCCTTTTCGCGCTGCGCTTATGGCTGCCCAACAGCCGGCAATGCCGCCCCCGATGACCAGGACATCGGTCTCAACCTCCTGCTCCCGTTCGTAGTGAATGGGATAGGGCCATTCGGGCGCATGGCCTTTATCCCCGATAAATTCATGGAATGTAGTCATTGCATTGCCTCCGCATGCCGGTTCAACTGAATGCATGTTTTCCAAAGTCACCGGAAAAGAGTATTGCGCCTGCAAGGCTATAGGCTCCGGATTGAAGGTTAGGGAGAAAAGTGCCCGAATCTGAACCCTGGAGCCATTTCCTCAGACGCGGAAAATCCGGCCGTTCTCCTTCCGTTTCCAATATCCCCTCTGTTCCAGCGGCCAGTTGAATTTGACGGCTCCGGGCCGCGGGCAATCGTTGACGCAGGTGCCGCAATACCAGCATTCGTCCGGATGCAGGATGATGGGGCAGCCGCCGGCTTCCGGGTTGGGGATGAAAACATCGACCGGGCAGCGTTCCAGGCAGGTATTGCAGCCGTCGCAAATCTCGGGATTGAAAAGAACCGGCCTTCCAGGCGTGGCGATATTGGGAACCGCATATACCTTCATAGCAGTACCTCTGATTACATAGGTAAAACCCCGGCTCTGCCGGGAAACTCAAAGAGTTTGACAGTTCCGTATTTTGAAACGCTGAGAAACGCTGATAAAAGCGCTGACAAACGCCGATTTGTTCGGCGAGGGTCGGCTTTTGCCCGCGTAAGTCAGCGTTCAAGACCGGCGTAACTAGTCCAACCGCTTTGAGCGGTTCAAATCTTACAAGCCTACGGCCTTGCCGGAGGTACCTGACTGAGAAATGAAAAGCTCCGGCCTTGCGCGCGGCCGGCTAATACCGTGCTGCGGCGTTACAGGTGCTCCAGTTCAGGTTCCACGGATGCCGCCTCCGCTTTTCCCAGGAGTTCGAGGTGCTTCCGGATCAATTCCCCGTCCGGAGCCTTCTTGTCCAATTCCAGATACCGGGTCATGTGCGCCCGGGCGCCTTCAAGATCCCCCTTGGCTTCCAGAATACGGCCCAAAATGTACTCCACGCGCGGGTTTTGGTGGTACTCATCCAAACGCAAAGCCTCCTGTGCGCTAGCGGCCGCCTCGTCCAGGCGCTTCAATCCGTAAAGCGCTACTGCCTGATGAATGTATGCCTCGCGGTATTCCCGCTTTTTATCCAGTTTGATAAGTGTCTCCGCGCTTGCGGCCGCACTTTCCCAATCCTTGCTCTTGATTCCGAGTCGCAGCAGAGTCATGTGGGCTGGAAGCAGCTTTGGATCGTACTGAAGGGCTTTTTTATAGGCTTCGCGTGCCAGTTGCGGATTGTTTTGAGTTTCAGCGAGAACTCCCAGCGCATGCCAGCCGAGCGGGAATTTAGCTTCTGCCTCAACGGCTGCCTGGATGCAACGCAGCGCCTCCGGGTAATCCCCCGCATCCATGGCCTTCATCGCATCCTTGAATTTGGACCTCGAACGCAGAGGCACCTTGGCTTCGGCGATGATGATGGCGTATGGATCGGCGGTGCGGGAAGAGATAACGATCGGCTCAAGATTGACGTTGGTGTCCATGTATCCATGGAGAGCGGAGATGTCGATGGAGGTGGATTCATACCCGGCGTGCGTCGCACGGATCACGCACGACCGGGTCCGCATCGGGTCCACATCCATGCGCCATATGAACTCGCCTTTTTTATCGGTCAGAGGCCCGGGCCTGGAGCCGCTATAGTCGCTGCAGACCCTCTCCAGTCCCACGATAATGGGGGGCGGTGAGCCGTCCGGCATGGTAACCTTGCCGCGCAGGATTACGGGGTAATTTTCGCTCATCGCCGGTTCAACAATGGAAACAAGGCCTGCGACAATCCAGACGCTCAGCAAAGTGCGCAAATTCACGATTCCTCCTCAATGACAGGTTTATGGCACGGCAGAAACCCGGCTCAGGTCTGTGCGAGAGCTTCCTCCGCTTCTTTGCGGGCGACGAATGCACGATCCCACTCGTGATCCTCATCCAGGCCCAGGATACGGTGACAGGCTGCTTTGAGCTGCCCGCGCTCCGTATCTGTCAGATGACCGTATTTGGCCATTTTGCCCAGGCTGCGTATGGCCTTGGCGCGAACACACCCATTGGCATCCGACAGGTTGGCATACAGGCAGTCCAGAAATTGCTGCTTCAGCTGCCGGGACATCTGAGCCGGCGCGATGGATTCCACCAGCTTGCCCAATGTGCGGGTTGCCGTATCGCGCAACTCCAGGTCCGGCGAGTGCGCCGCCTCGAGAGCCAGCGGGGCCGCCTGAAGGACTTTGGGAGATTTTATTTTTCCCAGTGCATAAAGGAGAAAGGCGCGAAGCAACGGGTCGGACGACCACGCATATTTTGTCAGAATGGGATCGATCGAATCAGCGCCCATGCGCCCCAGCACATGCGCGATCGCCCACTGAGCCTTGAAATCCCCGGCATTCAGGTTGTCCACCAGAACAGGGATGACCCATGCGCCGAAGCCGACCGCCAGGCTTATGGCTTGATTCAGGATGGGAACCAGTTCCGGTTGGTCCAGGGTATCTATATAGAAGAGTGTCGACAGAATTTCGAACAGCGGTTTCGAATCCCTCGATCCGGTTTTGGCGATTTCCTTTTCGATCAGATTCAGCCCTTCACGCAACTCTTCCGGACGCGTGCTGGCCAACAGCGACTTTATTGCCCGATAAGAATCATCGGCCATGGCAGATCTCCTTTGGGCAGGACTTCTTGCCTACGATTATACCGCAGAAACCGCTTCCATGTTTGGATTACGAGTGAAGAATCTGGAACAAAGCATCGCCCGTTTCTGCGACAATTTCCGTGCCCAGCCGGTCTGCCTCGCCCAGCGCGGAGAACAGTTTTTCGGGAGTGACTTCGAAGGGCTCATTGCCGGCAAAAGGCTCTTTCAGCGCCGCCTTCGCAGCTTCCATAAGGGCGCCGGCATCGCTTTGCATATCAAGCCGGTATTGCTTCAACCGGACGGGAAGCCCCAGCTCCGAAAGAAGACGCGCTACCCTCCGCGCTTCTTCCGGCTCGTTCTCCAAAATCAGATGAGTGATCAGGCCGATGCTGATAAGTTCCCCATGCAGAAACTCGCGGTGCAATACGGGAATAACGGTCAATCCCGCGGCAAGAGCATGAGCCGCCGCCAATCCGCCGCTTTCAAATCCGATGCCGCTTAGGAGCGTGTTGGCTTCAATAATGCGCTCCACCGATGGGTCGATCCTGCCGTTCCGTAGCGCTTCCACTGCCCGTTTTCCGTCTTTAAAAACGGTTTTGGCGCACAGTTCTGCAAGCGTGAGGGCGGCGAGCGTTACGCGCCCTCCCACCATGGACCGCGCCGCCGGGTTCCGGAAGCAGGTGCGGGCTTCATAGCATGTGGCAAGGGCATCTCCCATACCGGCGATGAGGTGCCGTATGGGAGACGAGGCTATGATGACCGTATCGACGATCACGAGCGCCGGGCTGCTTCGGAAAAACTCGGGGCCTTTGCCGACGCCCTCGGGCGTATACATGACGGAAACGGCTGAACAGGGGGCGTCGGTAGACGCGATCGTCGGACAGATGACCACCGGCACGCCAAGGCGGCTGGCCACGCACTTGCCGGCATCCAGGCATTTCCCGCCTCCAGCCGCGACAACGGAATCCATGGGTGGCCCTGCTGTTTGAACCTCTTCCGTGATGCGTTCGACCTCCTCCGTGGAGCACTCCCCGCGGAAAATTTCCACCCGCGATTCGATAGCTGTTCCGGCAAAACCTGCCTGGATTCGCTGCCCGAAACGCCGACTGCCGCCGGCGGTCATCAAAAGCAGGGGCCTCCGGCTCGGAAGGATTGAAAGGTAGCGTCCCAGGCTGTCGATCACTCCTTCGCCCTGGATATACCGATGCGGTGAAATGAAAACGCGCGGCGGTTGCTTCAAACCGGCAGCGGGTCCTGCAAAAACAGACTGCGGATAAAACGGTTCAGGACTGGACATGGCTGCTCCTGCTCAAATGCGACCGATTCCCATCGTTAGTCCAAGATTGCCTGGGAGATTGGGAATAAATTCCTCCCGGAATAACTATGGCCTCATTGCCGGCATACGGAGCTTCCATATGAAAGCACGAAATACAGCGAATTCATAAAATGCCGGCACGAGTTCTTCTATTGACAGCATGGCTTTCCCTCCGGGATCGCACGCTACAGGGATTGGCCGGGCAGTTCCCCCTGTGCGGCTTCAAGGATTATTCCGTCAGGATCCCGGAAATACATCACAAAGTTGTTGTTGAGGTTTTGGGGCGTGCAGTGCGTCCGCACGTTGTTTACCACGAGCCTGCGGAAGAGCTCCTGGATGTCGTCTGTCATGAAGCAGACGTGGGCGCTGCCTGTGTCGCTGGCCTTGTTGCCCGCCTGCGGTCTTCCCGTCGGCGTATATTGCACGAGTTCGATGCGGTTTTCTCCGGCAGTCATAAAGACAATGCGCAACTCCGCTCCGGGACACCCCGTAAGCCTGTCGGCTACAGGTCCCTTAAACTCTTCACCTGCCGCCGCCGAATCCCATGCAACACTCAATCCCAGAACGTCCCGGTAAAAGGTGATCGACCTTTCCATGTCGCTCACGGTGAAGCTTGTGTGATCTATGCCGCGAATCATAGGGTTCTCCTATCCATGAAATCTCTCCGAACTCCGGCCCGCATCGCCGTGAAATCCGGCGGGAGATGCCGGTCCCGGATGCATCTGTCGGTAGTGAATCCGATAGGGCCGCATGGACCACGATAATACAATCAGCATGAGAATGCCCGCGCCTACCATTTCAGGAGTGATGGTAGAACCAACCTTCCCGGGATCTCTGAAAAGATAGTCGGTAAAAACCCCGGGAAGCACCGAACCAGGGTCATGCCTCACATTTTCTATTTAAACAAAGGACCTGACCAGCCATCTCCTATGCCGTAGGGAAGCATTGTCCCGATGGCAAAAATGCCCCTGAGCTTCCCGTTCTTTGTCTTGAAGACATCAGCAAACGGCATGGAACTGGGAGTTGCGGCATAGCTGGGCCGGGTGGTCCCATCCGGCATCTTGATTGTGGCAAGCCCGCGATGATTGAAACAATACAGGCCCCAGGTTAGCCCTTTTTCCTCATCCACCACCGGGGTTCGGCGGGGAAGAACATTGAAAATAGTCTTGAGCATGGGAGGAATGATGCCGTCGGGAGTTTTACAGGAGGTGGCTGCCGGCATCCCGGGGAGAGGCGGAGCGGCATTGGGTATAGTCCCGCATGTCACCATCCCGTTTTCCATACGGTAGGCGTCCTTGTCCCACGGGATCGCGCTGTCATTGAGTTTGTCGAGTGCCTCGAAATAGATATCCGGTATTCTCAGCATTTCTTTGCGTGACATGCGCTCGGACGGAGCCAGGATTTCGGCAAAAGTGGGAGGCGGATTTTTCAGGTTGCCAAGAATCTTCTCGTTCACATCCCGGACCACGATCGACTCCGCTTCGGTGATCTGCCGGTTCACCAACTTCAGCCTTACCGAAAGCAAAACCGGTTTGTCGTGCTCTTTGGCAAGGCCGGTCCAGGCGACCTGGCCTGTCTGCACGTCGCATATATAAAACTTGAAAGCGCCCAGGCCCGAAGCTGTGAACCAGAGTCCTTCAGTAAGAGGAAGCTTGATCGTATTCTCGGTGAATTTCACATTTTTGGCAAACGGCGCCCTGGAGGCATCATGGGCCACCATGGCCGCGAGGTATTGGTCGGCGATGCCTTCCAGGCATTTGCGGTCGCAGGAGCCGGATGTTTGAGCTTGAGCCGCAATGCTTCCGGCTGCCAGGACGCAAACAAAACAGATCGTCAGCAGATTTTTCATATCTCCCTCTCCTTTGATTGCTATGGAACGGATTGGAGTCATTATAAGATGATTCCCCGATTCCTGCGCATTTTTCCGAATTGACTGCATTGGCAATCGCTCGGTTTTGCTATGGGACAAGGGATTTGACGGCTCCAAAACCGGGAAACGCCGACGAATGACGACCCGTTGAAGGTTGGTGAAGAAAGGGCTCCAAGGCTCAATCCATCAACCTTTGGGTTGCTGGCACATGGATGCCCGATCTTCAGCAGAACGGAGCGACAGCTATTTTTCGGCTATCACGAGCATCTCGAAGTCTTCGGTCGAAAGGTTGTGGTCGCGGCTGAAGTTCCCGAGCCGGCATCCGTGGATGGCGCTTTTCCCGAATCCAAGCGAGGCCAGATACCATGAAATTTCCGAGGGAGCGTAGTAGCGCTCGTCGGCCTCCAATTCCTTTCTGTTTCCGTCATCATCCGTAATATTCATAATCGTGTGCTGGCGGAATGTGAGGGGATTGAAGGTGCATTCTGAGGCGGCTGCCCCGCTTGGCCCTGTATTCAGGAAATCCTTGAGATTTTTGTAGAGGGGGAAAAGGGCGTTCAATGCCGAGAAAATCAGTTTCCCCGGGGACCGAAGCGCCCGCTCAGCGCCTTCGAGGATCTGAAAATTCAGCGCATCCGTTTCCTGCAGTGAAAATCCGCCCTCGCAAAGCATGATCGCGAAATCGAATTCATTCCGGAAGGGCAGAGCACAGGCATTGAGCTGACGGAAATCAATGCGGACGCCGGCTTCTTTTGCCTTCTGCCCGGCTCTTTCGAGCTGTGAAGCGGACAGATCGATCCCCGTGACCGAGTATCCGCGTCTTGCCAGTTCGATCGCATGGCGCCCTGTGCCGCAGCCGATATCGAGAATGGATTGGGTTTTATCGTAACCCAATTCCTTCTCAAGGAAATCGACTTCTCCCATTGTTCCGGCAGTAAAGCGCTCCGTATCGTAGGTTTTCGCGTAATTGGTGAACAGCTCTTCATACCAGCGTTTCATAGTGGTCTGGCTCTGAATCAGGCGCCGATGTTTTTGCGGGGGTCGGTTGCGTGGATGATTTCGCTGACGCCGGCTTGATTGAAACCCTTAAATCCGTCATTCCGCTCCAGGTTTTCGAGATGCGATCCGATCGCGCCTTTGGCATGGAACTGCTCTGCCTGCTCGGCGGTGATCGCCCCTGTCTTGCGCAAGCGCGCGATTCTCAGCGAGTCCACTCTCCAGCGTTCGCCCTCCGTGAAGGCCTGGCGAAGATACGGGAAATCCGAGAATGGTTTCATCGTTTTCACGCCCGCCTCTTCTGCCAGCTGTCGGGTGAGGGAGTCAAAATCAAACATTGCCTCGAGGTGATGCATGCCGGATTGCAGAAAGGAGTCGCCGTGCAGTCCGCACCAGAGGCCGACGGTGCCGAGCTTCTGCTGTTCTTCCAGACCTTCGTGGCTGAAATCACCCATCAGTTCATCGGGTGTAAGGTCGACGTCGTTGAATGTGATGATTCCGGTGACCGGCTGTTCCATCACCTGCGCGCCCCATCCCGCTTCGCGGCCGGCGTAGAACCGCTCGCGGCACCGCAGACCGAGTTTTTCCCAGGCCGCGATCAGCAGCTTGAAGTTTGTGCGTGATGATCGGTAGGTGTGATGATCGTGATTGGCCCAGCCCAGTCCAAGTCTGTCTTGGCGAGCCTTCTGCGCGCGGGCCGCGCGGTTCCGGCGCATCCAGAACTCTCGCTCTGCGGCAAACCATAGATCGCACGTCAGATCTTTCCCGAGATCCCGGATCGCGCCGTCGATCAACCGGTTCGCCGCTTCAAATCCGTCTTCGTCGCGATCAAAGCTTCTGGGGCGCATCCGGAATTTTTCCCAGTGCACAAGCCGGTGAATCCGAAACTGCTGTTCCGGGCTTCCCGCATCGAAGCCACCGGTGCCGTGCCGTTCCACAATGGTTAGAGCGCAGTCTCGGGCTTCATAGATTCTGCTTGTTCTCAGAACCGCAAGCGGACTACCGATGATATCCCGCTGCAGCTGGTTCGCCGCGAGAAAATCTGCGACCGACTCGACTTTGATCCCGATTTCCATCCCGCCGTCCCATGCCAATACTGCAGGAAAAACGCCGCTGGTGTTTCGATAGACCGTGTGCGATGCCATTTCGCATTCGGGCCGATAGCCCACGCCCTCAAGCTCGGCTACCCTGCGGTCGCCGCGGTTCAAACGGATGTGGTCGATCCAGTCGATAAAGCGGGTGCCCGTCTCCTCGCTCATCCGGCAAGCAAACGCCGCCGCTTCGGGGCATGCCTCGAGAAAATCGCGGACCAGCCGGCGGAGGAAGCTGAAGGCCTCAGGCTGGGGCGACCACTGGAAGGATTCAAAAGGGCTGCCGGGTGTCCTATTCATCACTCATTAATTATATCCTTCGCGTCTTTCTTTCTGTCAACTGGGGACTTCGATTCGGTACTGCTTTCGCATTGCGCAATGGCGCCCGCTGATAACAGCTTCGGCGACGCAACCTTTGGCGTGTTGCTCCGGCTCATGTCTGGTCTCCTCCAGAAACCGCCAAAATGCAAAACTCCGAAGACAGCTTCAATTACCGGAAGGGGCTGTGGTACACTCTCTCCGCCACACAAGGCGGATGCGTTCGCTCGAATCAGGATTTGATCCTGTTTCGATTATGAAGGTAGCGGGGCCTTGATTTGTGCGCCTGTAGCTCAGGTGGATAGAGCAACGGTTTCCTAAACCGTGGGTCGCGTGTTCGAGTCACGCCAGGCGCATCCCTAAGTGTTTCTCCTGGTTGACTTTATTTCGGAATCCCTTCTGGCCTTTCATCGCTCAAATCCTCTTTGGGGGTAGGGTGGGGGTAATCAGGCTATTTGAGCCTTTATATCTCTCTTATCCTTCTTCGGCGTGAGAGCCGATTCAAGCGTGGCAATCGCCGATTTCTTATGTCCCGGCGACCGGTGAGCATAGCGCAGAGTCCTCTCAATCGTCTTGTGGCGCATAATCTCCTTGACGGTTGTCAGATCAACGCCCGACATTGCAGGGTGTGACGCGCAAGTGTGTCTGAACTTATGTTCTGAAAGGTCACTCCATCCAGTTTGGCGGCAGATACTGCCTTTTCAAACGGCCGTTTCATGTCGTAAAACGGTTTGTCCGGGGTTTTTCCGGGAAACAGGTACTGTTTTGCCATTTCAGGAAGCTCATGTGAAAACTCCACAGGTTGCGAGAAAAGCGAGATAAGAGAGAAAAGGTGTCCTGATTACCTGCTAAACAACTCTCCAAATGGTTACCGGCTGTGTCCCTTGGTCTGCCTGGTTTCTTTTATCAACCAGCCAATTTGATGCAAAAAGTGGAGAGCATGGGTTTTTTTATGCGTCCTGTGTCCACCACAAAGCCTGCCGATTTCGTCATCGGTGAGATATCCGCAAATAGATTCCCGCACGGCTTCGATGATGCGATCCGCAACGGGATTCCCGGTCTTTGTTCCGAAAATGTATCTCACCGATACCTCGCAATAGTCCCAAACAGCCAGGGCCGCCTGGAGATGTTCTACGCGGATTGTGCTGGAGCAATCCAAAAGAGCATAGAGCAGGCTTAGCCGAAGCACCTGTGCCTCGGCTCGATTCAAGATCGCGCCGGCATTTCCTCCGAAAGCTGTTGCCCTGCCTAGTCTGCCGGCTAATTCATGCAATATTTCTTCCGGCAAAGGCGCACCGTGTGGGAGCGCTTTGGACCTTTGGGCGAGCAGCCAAAGGAATCTATTGGCAAAGCCGTTGCCCTGTTCGGCAGCCGAAATCGATCGTATCAGTTCGTCCTTTGTTGTGTGCCCGATAATGGACACATGCGCGCCGGTTGCATGGAGAGGATTGTTTCGGGTTAAGGTGCAAAGACTCCCTGTATTCCACGCCTGGCGGATAACGCCTGATAGGCTATTGCCTTCTCTCCCCATGATTTTCAGCATGGTCGAGAATTCGGGCTCGATACAAAGCAGCCGCTTGTCGGATTCGCCTGCATCCTCGAGCTCTTCCTCATAATCGAAATCCTTCCCTTTTTCCTGACCGGAACTGTTTTTACAAGTTGGTCTCGGACGTGATATATCAGCCCTTCTCCGGAGGACAGGCCGGATCTTACTCTGCGATCCGACCAGTGGTTGTCAATCCGGCTGAGTATTTCTTTTGGAGTGCTGCAGGCGATCCCCTTTCTCCCTTTCGAAGATGCGCCGATGATCACCGTAAAAATCCGCGCCGGATGTAAATCGCTTTGAACCACCGCATGTGCAATCGATCCGATGATGTTGCCCCGGATGGCCACTAACAAATACCCCACCTGTGGCCAGGTGCTGGTACCCCAGCATGAAATTATGTTATGGGTTTTGCTATGCCAGTAACTCATTGTGGCAAATAGTTATTCCCTTTTTCATCCCCCCATAAGTGTTTTTGGGGGTGGGGTATTTTGACGTGGCCACAGGTGGAGCACTTGAGATGGCCATCAGGGGGGGGATCAACCGACCCCGAAAGACACTATTTGCTATAATTCTTCAGAGAAAATATCGCTATTAGAGATAGGAGCAATGACGCTGCGTTGATCAGCTTCCATGGCTTCAATCATGGGGTAACAGCGCCAGGCTCGGGAGGCTAGCATGAAAAGGAAACTCACATTTCTCAAGGCTCTTTTCATTATCGGTGTTGTTGCACTGATCATCGGTGCTCTGGACCCGCTGGAAGGATCCGTCGTAATAGTGGCAGGAAGCATCATTATGACGATATCAGCATATTTGAGGCGTGACCGGCATAGAAAACTATTTCTGACATTTTCTACCCTGATCGTTGTTGGCGTTTTTTTCCTGTTTTTCTTTTCATCGTTCGGCGGTTTTGGCAAAGGAGCATTGTCATGGTGGTGGGGAATACTTGTGCTGCCTTATCCCCTGGGATGGCTGGCATCCATTGTGCTTTTAATTGTCAGGGCACTTAAAAAGCCCAAACTGCCTTTGAACGAAAATCCGGATGATTCAAATAAACAAAATTCTATTGAACCGGTAAAGTGAGATACTCTGACTCCTCAGATCGTGATCTGGGAGATAACGCCAAAGTGTCAATTGCAGCCGTTAATGCTGACTTCCTCAGTTATTTGAAGCTTCCTGATGGGGAGTTAGTCAAATTTATGGTTCTGCGACTAAGGCAACTGCTGATTTATCGGGGCAGCACCGGGGTAGCAAAAATTCTCGCGAAAGAGCCGAAAAGAACAAAACCCATTAAAACGCGCCGAGGCTTATAAACAAAGGGTCCACGCGTTAGCTACATCCTTTCGGCCAGCATCTTGTAAAGCGCGGGAGCGTCCGCGGGAGGTACGGTTTCTTCAGCTTTTTTCACAAGTTTCATGGCTTCTGAGGAGCAGGTGACTACACAATTGCCGCAGCCGATGCACCGCTCCAGACTTATCACGGCCGCGCCGTTATTTGCGTCAATCTTTATAGCGTTGACCTGACAGCGTTCCACGCACGTGCCGCATCCCACGCAAGACCCCGCATCCACCGCCGCATAATAGTTGTGCGCCCAGACTATAGCCGGATCAGGCAAAGCTTTTTGCAGCATCAGAATACCGCAGCAGCATCCGCAGCAAGCGCAGACGAAATCCACATTCTGGTAGTTGTTCGGCTGCAGGACGAGCCCGTCCTCTTCATTCTGGCTCATAATTCCCAAGGCTTCTTCTTTAGAGATGGGCTGGGCACCCCCTTTTACCGCCAGCTTGGCCCATTCGCCAAAGGCCATGCAGGTTTCTTCACGGTGGGTCTTTTTGCAGGGATTGCCTCGCGCCGCTGCTCCCATCCGGCACATGCATCGATTGATGACAATAGGGTCACAAGTATTATTAATTATGTCCCGGATATTGTCATAAGTGGTGACACGATGCTCGACAGTAATGCTCTTTCCCACCGGGATGGTGCGCATCTGCGATGTTTTAGTGCTGTTATATGCCTTGCCGAATTCCCCTGCCATATAGCTGGAAAAATCTTGCCAGAATTGAGGCGTAGCCCGGCCGCCATGCATTTCCGCAATACCGACGAGCAGCGGCATGGTAAAGAAATAATAATTGCCTTTTTCTTCTTTCGCCGTGATAGCCCCGTTCTTAACCATCTCGATGAGCAGTTGGGCGACTTTTTCCACGGTAATGCCGGACGCCTTCATCTCTTCATGCACTTGTATCACTGATTTCGGTTCGACGCTTAAGCGGAGCGCCATTCCGGCCTGTTCCGGCGTGAAAAGCTCTTTAAGGATACGGAGCTCCACTCCTGTTTTAGTGGCAGGAAACCCCACTGCCTGTTTGTCCAGGTGCTTTTGAAGCTCGACATAAACTTTGTCTGTGTTTTCCAATCAACATCTCCCTTATATAATTTTGTCAGGATACAACACTCCACAAGGCATTTGCATCAGCCTTTGATGTGAGCCCGGGTCCCCAGACTTTGCCCTCCTTGTTGATTCTGCGGAAGATTATTCCCCCCGAAATTCCAGCGGCGGAAGCCCATTCATCCACGGCATCCTTGACCCAACCAGGCATCGGCACGGTCCGAACATGTCTGCCCTTTTCAACGAGGTCGGCGATGACCCAGTGTTCCTCTCGAACCTGTAAATCTTCTATGCGGATACCAACGGCTACAGCGCGACGGAGTCCACACTCGAGAAGTACAGCCAGGATTGCGTGGCCGCTTTTTCCGCGCAGAGTCTCCGAGGGTGAGCCCTGAAGGAGCGCTTTCTCTTGTTCAGCCGTCAGTCAATTACCAATCCGAACCCCCAACCGTTTGGCACCCTTAACTCTGGCGATGCCGGCCGCCAATTCTGGGCTCAGCAATCCCGAGTCTGAAGCTTCGAGAGCGAGACGACGCACGGCCGCGAGCCAAACATTGATGGTCGACGGGGCGAGGTTTTTCTGTTCAAGGGAAAAGCGATATCGGAGCACAACGGCGCGATTGAAAGCCAGCCGCGGTTCTGAGCAGTACCAGGAAATGAATCCGTCAATAGCACATTCATAGGATACTTGAGATGCCTTGGCCGGAAGGGAGCTCATCACCGCATGTTTTGAATTCTCAAAATCCGGGATCCTTAGGACTTTTCTTTGGGCGTGACCCTTTTTCCGGGATTGTGCCATAGCCAACGGCCTCCTTTGCCGTTGGCATTTTTATCGGCGGATATGGCAATTTGAAGCCGAAGAAGGCCTGGCAGGAAGGTCAATTCCTTCTGCAATTTGGAGGGAACAATTGAAATAAGCGGATAACTGGTGTCATATAGCGGATATGCGAATCCGGCCAGATGATGTCATGGCGGGCTTTCCTGCCAAGCAGATTCGAAAGTTATTGCGCCAAAGCACGCTCTCCCTATCTGTCGATAAGGCAACTGAAGTTTTGGGTCTCAATGAAAGAAGCGCAACAAAGTTGCTGAATGATCTCGAAAGGCAGGGATTTATCGAGAAAAATGCTTTCGCTCCGGACCCAAATAAGAAATGGAAAAATACGATTAAGGGAGGAGCGCTCAGTAAAGCCCTTTTCTCCGCGCCGGTGTCCCGGCGAGCAGCCAAGCAAAAACTGAGCGAATTTATGGATCGTGTCAGGAAAGTAAATGAGGCGGGTAGATTTCTTTATCGGGTCCGAAAGGTGGTCCTATTTGGCAGCTTCCTCACCGGATCCTCAACCGTTGGGGACTTGGATATCGCGATTGAGCTTGTTCCAAAGGAACCGGATAGCAGGAAGTACTCGGAAATAATTTTGGCGCATGCAAACGCGGCCGATCTGAACGGCAAGCGTTTTTAAAATTTCGTACATAGACTCGATTTTGCGGCTCAGCAGGTACGATCCTATTTAAAAGGCCGCTCAAGAATCATACAATTGACTGATTGCAGTGACGGCGTGTTGAAGATCGCCAAGAGTCGAGTTCTTTATGAGAGCCCGGAGAAGAGTCCTGTCTTACCGGTAAATCCAGCACCTATGAAACGAGTGCGCCGGTCGAGAAGACCTAAAGGTTGCCCTTTTAGTCGT
>CAWEJX010000017.1:0-170394 GCA_963809485.1 uncultured Acidobacteriota bacterium | reverse complement strand
TCAAGAGTGTAGTGGAGGTTCCAAAGGTTGCCGCCGAGCCGGTCTTCTTTTTCAAGCAGATACACTTCATACCCCTGGTCGGCGATCTTCAAAGCGGACGTCATTCCGGCGATGCCGCCCCCGATGACGATCGCTTTTTGGGTGACAGCCACCTCGTGTTCCCCCAGCGGCTGGATCATTCGCGCATTGGCTACCGCCATGCGGACGAGGTGTTCCACTTTCCGTTGCTTCCGTCTTCTGCTTCATGTGAACCCACGAGCACTGATCGCGGATGTTCGCCATTTCGAACAGGTACTTGTTCAGGCCGGCCTGCCGCACGGTCTCCCGGAACAACGGTTCGTGCGTCCTGGGGGAGCAGGAGGCCACGATAACTCTGTCCTTGAGGTTATGCTCCTTGATCACCTCGCGCATTTTTGCCTGAGTGTCCTGGGAACAAGTGTAAAGGTTGTCTTCGACGTGAACGACATTCCTGAGCGTTCTCGCGTAATCTCTAACCTTCGGAACATTGACGACGCCGCCGATATTGATGCCGCAGTTGCAGACGAATACGCCGATGCGGGGTTCCTGGTCCTTGACGTCAACTTCGGGCGGGTATTCCTTCTTCACGGTCATCGTTCCGCGCGCCATGGCGAGAGGCGCCATGGCATCGGCGGCTGCTCCGCTGGCCTGCGCCACCGTTTCGGGGATATCCTTCGGGCCCTGGTAGACGCCGCAGACATAGACGCCGTCCCTCGAAGTCGTATGCGGCGCAAAGCTTGCCGTTTTTGCGAACCCGTACTTGTCCACTTCGACGCCGAGCCGCTTGGCCATCGCAACCGTTTGTTTGGCCGGCTCGAGACCGACGGAGAGAACGACCATTTCGAATTCTTCTTCGACGATCTTTCCGGCCTCGTCGATATATGTAATCACCAGGTTCTTGGTGCTGAAGTCTTCGCGAACCTTCGAAACGGCGCACTTCACATAACGCACGCCGGATTCGGATTTGGCCCGTTCATAATAGGTTTCGAAATTTTTGCCGAAAGCCCGGATGTCCATGTAGAAGATCGTGGGCTCGATACTATTGTCGTGCTCGCGCGCGATGACGGCTTCCTTGGTGGCGTACATGCAGCAGACGGAAGAGCAGTAGTCGTTGCCGCAGGAGGTGTCCCGGCTTCCCACGCACTGGATGAAGGCGATCTTTTTCGGATGCTTGCCGTCGGATATGCGCTGGACGGTGCCCCCGTAGGGACCGCTGGCGCTCAGGATTCGCTCGAATTCGAGGCTGGTGACAACGTTGGGGTACTGTCCGTAGCCCAGTTCCGGCCGGACGTTGCCATCCACGGTCTTGAAGCCCGGGGTAAGCAGGACGGCGCCGACTTTCAGGTCCACCACTTCGTCGCGGTCGTCGTGATTCACCGCGCCTGCGCGGCACGCATACACGCACTGGTTGCATTCCGAGCAGATTCCGCATTCAAGGCACCGTTTGGCTGCTTCGACCACTTCCTCTTCGGTGAGCGCTGCTTCAACTTCGTTGAAGTCGTGCTTGCGCTCCGAAGCCGAACGTTTCGAAGGCTCAAAACGGGAAGCCTGCGACGAGACTTCCACCAGTTGTTCCTTCTGTTCGGGATCAATTTTTGATTCGGGCAATCTCTCAAGAACCGGCACTACCGGAGGCCATGCTTTCGTTGTTTCTTCCTTTAAAAACGCCGCGATCGATCCAGCTGCCCTGTGTCCCGCCTCGATGGCTTCGACTACCCATGTTGTGCCGGTTACGGCATCGCCGCCGGCAAAAATGCCCGGAACGTTGGTCGCGAGCGTGTTTTTGTCCACCGCAATCCTGCCCCGCGCCGTCTCGACCTTGTCCTTCAAAGGGGCTGTGTCCGGCCGTTGACTGATGGCGTAAATCACGAGATCGCAGGGAATGACGGTCTCGGTTCCTTTAAGAACGTCCATGTCCAGTTTCCCGTCGGCGAAACCGCGGAAATTCACATTCACGGTTTTAACCCCGGTTACCTTCCCGTCCTTGTTTGTGATTTCCAGGAAGTTCCTGCCGGGCATTACGTCGATCCCCTCTTCGCGGCAATCGCGGACCTCCCAGTCATGGGCGAGCATCTTTCCCTCGCCCTCGAGGCAGGTCATTCCCACCCAGCTTGCTCCCAGCCTGACCGAGGACATGGCTGCATCTACCGCGACATTGCCTCCGCCCAGAACCAGGACGCGCTTGCCCTTGACATCGGGCGGTCTGACATCCCCGTTCCTGAGACTCACGGCCCGCAGGAAGTCGGTTGCGACATGGACATCCGGAAGGTCATTTCCGGGGATGCCTGTTTTGATGCCGACATGAGCGCCGGTTGCCACAAAGACTGCCTGATACTCGCCGAGCAACCCAACGGCATCGTCCACCCGGGTATTGAGCTTCAGCTCGACGCCGCTGGCGGTTATTTCATCGATTTCCTTCTGAACCAGATCGTAAGGCATCCGGTACTCCGGAATGCCTACCCGCATCATCCCGCCGGGTACCGGCAAGGCTTCAAAAACGGCTACTTCGAAGTTTTTGGCGATCAGGTCGTTGGCTGCCGTCATGCCCGCCGGCCCGGCGCCGATAATGGCCACCCTCTTGCCCACTCCTGTGGTGTCCGGGGATTTTTGAATGCCTGCCGCATAGGCTTTCTGAACCTCTTCGGGATGGGCAAATGCCCAATCGGTCACGAAGCGCTTCAGGTGCATAATGTTGACGGCTTCGTGCCCGTTTTCGCCGCGGGTGCAGGCTTCCTCGCACTTATGATTGCAGACACGGCCGCAAACAGAGGGGAAGGGATTGTCTTCCTTAATGGTCCGGTAGGCATCCGCGAAGCGCTTCTCGCGAATCAGCGCGATATAACCCATCGCCCGCTGCTCGATGGGGCATGCGTTCCGGCAGGGAGCTTCGCCGCGCTTTTCAATGGCGTATGCGTTGGGTATTGCCTGCGGATATCTTTTATAAATGGCCTTGCGGGTGTTGAGCAGGGCATTGAATTCATTGGGGCGCGCGATAGGGCAAACGGTAGCGCAATCGCCGCAAGCCGTACATTTCTGGAGGTCCACAAAACGGGCGCGTTTGCGGACGCGAACGGTGAAATTCCCCGGCTCACCCGAAACGCTTTCCACGTCAGAGGCCGTCAATATGTTAATGTTCAGATTGCAGCCCGCTTCCACCAGTTTCGGCGAGACTATGCACATGGCGCAATCATTGGTAGGGAAGGTCTTGTCAAGCTGCGCCATCACTCCGCCGATGGCGGGAGATGTCTCCACCATATAGACGTAATAGCCGGATTCCGCCAAATCCAGCGATGACTGGATCCCTGCAATCCCGCCGCCAATAACCATTACGGCCCCAACCTTATCAGCCATACTACCCCTCCGTTCCGAGTTCCCAGTTTCCAGTTCCCAGTTTTGCCTTTGCCTTTTAACTGGGAACTGGAAACTGGGAACTCGGAACTCTGATTACATCAATCCTTTTGCGCTCAACATCGGGATGGGATCCTTGAAATGGCGTTTGAACCATTTGCCGGTCTCCCGGTGGCCCATGGCCAGTCCCATCAGTTCGGTATAGTAGAGAATAGGGAGATCGAATTTCTTTCCCAGATCCTTCTCGATGTCTTCCTGGCGAGTGTCCAGATTCATCTGGCACATGGAGCAGCCGACAACCACGCAGTCCGCCCCGGTTTCTTTCGCTTTTGCAAGGATCTTGCCGGTCATTTGTTTGAAAATATCGATGCGCGTAACCATCAGGCTGGCTCCGCAACAGTCGGTTTTGTAGGACCATTGAATCGGCTCGATGCCCAGCTGCTTCAGAAGCTTGTCCATGTGCATGGGATTTTCATAATCCTTGATCCCGGTGATTTTTGGAGGCCGGACAGGAAGACATCCGTAGTAACAAACAGCCTTGAGACCCGCGAGCGGCTTCACCATCTTTTTCTTCAGCTCTTCCAGGATCGGCTTGTCGCACAGGTAATCCAGGGCGAACCGGATGGGCACCTTTCCCTGATAAGGGAAGCTTACCTTCTTGCCGTGCTCTTTCACTTCGTATTCGGCTGTCTTGAAGCGGCTGTAACAGCTTGCGCAGGGCACCAACAGTTCGCGGTCGCTTTTTTCAGCGATTGCCAGATTCCGGGCAGGCATTTCGGTAGCCAGTTTTTCGTCCAGCGAATGGGCGGAAGTGGCGCCGCAGCATGTCCAGTCTTCCAGTTCGTGAATCTTTATATCGAGGAGGTCCAGAACGCCTCGGATGGACTCGTCAAACTCCCTGGATGTGCCGTGAAGCGAACAGCCGGGGAAATAGGAGAATTCTTTCATTGATCGCCTCCTTTTCCCACAGTGCTGAACAGCTTTCTGAATTGCCTTCCGCCTTTGAATGTCGGCAAAAGACTGATTTTACCCTTTAAAAACATTTTCATCGTCCATCCCATCATCCCGCCCAAACCTCCGGTCTGCATGACGTAAATCCCCATGCCGGGTTCCCAGGTGCGGCCCGTGTATTTCGTGAGCCCCAGAAAGAACTTGTGGAACAGCGAGATCTTCTTTTCTCCTGGAGCCATGCCGGATCGGGCGGATATGCTCTCTCAAGGTATCCATAACTTTGGCGATGTCGATGCTGTTGGGGCACCGGACGCTGCAGGTGTGGCAGGAAGCGCACAGCCAAATGGTTTTCGATGAAAGCACCTTGTCCCGGTTGTTGTATTGAATGTGACGGAACATCTGGTTGGGGAGGATGTCCATGGCAAAATTAACGGGACACCCTGCCGAACACTTCTGGCACTGATAACAGTTTTGAATCTTTTCTCCGCTGACCTTATAAATTTCATTCAGGAGAGATTGATTCGTTTTGATTGCCTGCGCGCTTTGGTCCATCGCTACTCCATTTCCCGGCAGGGCAAATTAGCCCATCCCTTAACCGGTCGAGACACTGAAAACGTCCTCTTCCGGCAGCACCGTAATCCCTTAAAATGATACCATATTTATGACGAATATGAAGAACTGGCTGTTAACTCTATAAAACTTATAAAACTAATAATGCTGATAGATTGCAGGAAAAAGGAACTTGGAAATCAAACCCGATATCATTATTTATCCCATACCTATTTAACTACCCGGCCGGGCTTCTTCGCCACTTCGGCCGCCCGTTGCCGCCGATCCCTTCCTTAATGAGCCCGGCGATCCGTAAACCTAAACTTCGCCCGCAGATTCGCCGCTAAACGCGGCGTTGCAGTATACACCAAAACCTCCAGGACTCGAAGACACAAACAGGCAAAAATGCATTAATTGCCTTGGTAAACCCCCGGCTCTGCCCCGGGACTCAAGGAGTTTTACAGCTCCGTATTTTGAAACGCTGAGAAACGCTGATAAAAGCGCTGACAAACGATTTGTTCGGCGAGCAAAAGCGCCTCATCGGCTTTTGCCCGCGTAAGTCGGCGTTCAAGACCGACGTAACTAGTCCAACCGCTTTGAGCGGTTCAAATCTTGCCTCCGGCTTTGTCGGAGGTACCTGACTTGGGTGCCGATTTGACAGCCACCCTCGCAGACAGTACCCTTACTGCTCCCTCGATGAATGGGAGAATCGTCCATGAGAGAAGATATACGCAACCTTGCCATCATTGCCCACGTCGACCACGGCAAAACCACGCTTGTGGATGCCATGCTTCGACAGAGCGGTACGTTTCGCGACAATGAGCGCTTAACCGAACGGGTCATGGACAGCCTTGATCTCGAGCGGGAGCGGGGCATTACCATCATGGCCAAAAACACGGCGATTCACTACCGCGACGTTAAGATCAACATCGTGGATACCCCGGGGCACTCCGATTTCGGCGGAGAGGTGGAACGGGTGCTCAAGATGGTGGACGGGGTGATGCTGCTGGTGGACGCCTCCGAAGGGCCTCTGCCGCAGACCCGCTTCGTGTTGCGAAAGGCGCTCGAAGAGAAGCTTCCTGCCATTGTCATAGTCAATAAAATTGACCGGTCGGATGCCAGGCCGCAGGAAGTCGTTAACGAGATCTATGATCTCTTCATCGATCTGGACGCAGGGGAAGATCAGATCGATTTCCCGATTCTCTATGCGGTCAGCAAAAAGGGCATTGCCAAGCGTAGTTTGAACGACGATTCCGAAGATCTGCGCCCGCTTTTCGAGCAAATCCTCGAAACCATCCCCGCCCCGAGGTCGATTCTGCCCGACAAGCTTCAAATTCTGGTCACGACCCTCGATTATAACGACTATGTCGGCCGTATAGCCATCGGGCGGATTTTTTCAGGCAGCGTTGCCGTAGGAGACAATGTCTCCGTCTGCAAACTTGACGGTTCCGTGGAAAAGACCCGCATCACAAAACTGTTCACATTTGACGGCCTGAAACAGCAGCCCGTATCGGAAGCCAGGGCAGGGGAAATCATCGCGCTTGCCGGCATTGAGGGTATCTATATCGGAGAAACCGTTGCCGATTTTGAAGATCCAATCCCGCTGCCGACGATCCAGGTGGACGAGCCGACCATTTCCATGATCTTTCACGCCAATACATCCCCGATGTCGGGACGCGACGGGAAGTATGTGACGTCGCGCCACCTCAGGGCGCGTCTGGATAAGGAGGCTCTTGCCAATGTCGCCATCAGGGTTTCTGAGACCGACGAGATGGAGAGCTTCAAAGTCTCGGGACGGGGAGAGCTCCAGCTTGCGATCCTGATCGAGATGATGCGCCGCGAGGAATATGAGATGCAGGTTTCCAAGCCCGAGGTCATCACCCGTGCGGTCGACGGCGTCACTATGGAACCGATCGAGCAGGTCGTGATTGATTGCCCGGCAAATTTTATCGGCGTCGTCACCGAAGCCTTGGGCCGCCGCAAGGGGAAAATGATGAAGATGATCGACCATGGCGCGGGGCGTGTGCGCATGGATTTTGAGGTCCCCTCAAGAGGGCTGATAGGCTTTCGCTCTGAATTTTTGACGGACACCAAAGGGACCGGTTTATTCAATTCCATGTTCCTTCGCTGGGGACCCTGGTCCGGCGAAATCGCCAACCGTCTTACCGGCGCACTGGTTGCCGACAGGGCCGGAATGGCCACGAGTTACGCGCTTTACAACCTGCAGGAGCGGGGCGAGCTTTTCGTCAAGCCCGGAACCGAGGTCTACCAAGGAATGATCATTGGGGAAAACGCGCGCACCGTGGACCTGGACGTCAACGTTACCAAGGAGAAAAAACTCACCAACATGCGCGCCTCGACGGCTGATGAAGCCATACGCCTGGTGCCATTCCGGGACCTTTCGCTCGAACAGGCGCTCGAATTCATCAACGAGGATGAACTGGTGGAAGTGACTCCGAAGTCCATCCGGCTTCGAAAAAAGGCTCTTTCCGTTCATGAGCGCTGACCCAAAAACAGGCCACGGATCAGCACGAATTTGACAGGCTGATTCAATCGGTAGACCCCAGGCTCGGTCGGGGGACAGATGGAGTTGGACAGTTCCGGAGTTGGAAACGCCGACCCACGCTGACAAAAAAACGCTGACGAACACCGATCCCATTCTGTTTCTTTGGCGGTTGCGCATCATTCCCTGAACCTGTTCCTGTGTTTCTTCGTATTAATCTTTGAAACCGGGAGAAAGCGTATGATCGAGCTGGGAATGATTTTGGCTGCCATTCTGGCTATCGGAGTCATCCTGCTTCTGCTGAAGCTTTTGCTGGGCCTGATCATGCTTCCGTTCAAGCTTGGCCTGGGTCTGATCAAGCTGCTGATCGGGATTCTCGTTGGAATACCCTTGCTGATTTTGCTGATCGCGGTTGGAATTCCGATCCTTGCAGTGCTTATCCCGATCCTGGTGGTTTCAGCGATTGTTCTGGCGCCGGTTGCCCTCATCCTGAAGGCCATTTTCTAACCGCAAACTGTGGCCTGACGCGTCTGCTTCCACGGGAACTCCGAAAAATCCAAAACCAGCGGATACAGCTCTGAGTCATGGTGTCCTGGAGTCTTTGTGTTATAAACTCGGAGGACTCAAAAGGCCGGGATTCACCATGAAAAAATGTTTGTGGTTGGCAGTATTGGGAATTTGCGCTGTTTGTCTGCATGCCGGGACGGAACGGGAAGCCTGGCTGCGCTATGCGCCGCTGAAGGAATCCGCGCGGGCCCGATATGAATCCATGCCCGCGGGCGTTGTCGTTCTGGGCGATTCCGCCCTTCTCCGTAGCGCACGAGATGAGACGATCCGCGGCATCCGTGGCATGCTGGGCAGGACGCTGAGGGCGGAAATAGAGGTGCCGAAAGAAGGAGCGATCATTCTCGGCACAGTCGCTTCCATCAAGGCGGCCATGCCGTCCCTGGCTCCGCCTGAAATGACGAAAGACGGCTTCTGGCTTGCGACCCCAAGCATCGCCGGATTGCGCCATCTCGTCATAGCATCTCCCAACGACCGCGGCGTGCTTTATGGCGTCTTTGCGCTGCTCGGCAAAATCGCGCGCGAGGAAGATATCTCCGCCATCAATCAAGTAGAGCGGCCCTATGCTCCTGTGCGCTGGGTGAATCAATGGGACAATCTGAACGGCACAATTGAGCGCGGTTACGGCGGCCCTTCCATCTTTTTCGATAATGATAATGTCCGAGCGGATCTGACTCGCGTCAGCGAGTACGGCCGGCTGCTCGCCTCCCTCGGCATTCACGGCTGCACGGTCAATAACGTCAATGCCAATCCCCGGGTCATTCAGGACGGCTTTCTCCCTCAACTGGCGCGCATCGCGGATGCTTTCCGTCCATGGGGCGTCCAGCTGGCCGTGTCGGTGGATTTGAGCAGCCCTCAAAAGGCCGGCGGTCTTGATACTTTCGATCCGTCGGATCCCCGTGTCTCCGCCTGGTGGCGGGGCAGGGTCGGGGAGATCTACAGACATATCCCGGACTTTGGAGGATTCACGGTCAAGGCTGATTCCGAGGGACGGCTCGGTCCCTCGTCCTATGAACGCACGCCTGCGGACGCAGCCAACATGCTCGCCCGGGCGCTCAGGCCTCACGGCGGCATCCTTTTTTACCGGGCATTCGTGTACGACCATCACCTGGATTGGCGCAATCCGAAAAACGACCGGGCAAGAGCCGCCTATGACATCTTTCATCCGCTGGACGGCAAATTCGACGACAATGTCATCGTGCAGGCCAAGCACGGCCCGATAGACTTTCAGGCGCGCGAGCCTGTCTCACCGATTTTCGGCGGATTAAGAAAGACGAACATCGCTGTCGAATTGCCCGTAATGCAGGAATATACCGGCCAGCAGAAGCACGTCTGCTTTTTAATGCCTTCGTGGAAAGAGATACTGGGTTTTGATTTGCATGCAGACGGTCCCGGCACTTCCGTCAAAGACATACTGGCAGGGAAGAGCTTTCATCGACCCCTGGGCGGTTATGTGGGAGTGGTCAATGTCGGCACGGACGCCGACTGGCTGGGACACCCTATGGGCATGGCGAACCTTTATGGATTCGGCCGCCTGGCATGGAATCCCGATTTGAGCGCCGAAACGATAGCGGATGAATGGATCCGTATGACTTTCGGCGCCGATCCAACGGTCGCGCAGACGATCGCATCCATCCTGCTCACCTCATGGCGAACCTACGAGAGCTACACGGGGCCTCTCGGCGCGCAGACTCTAACCGACATTCTCGGAAGTCATTTCGGGCCGGGGGTGGAAGCTTCTGAACGAAACGGCTGGGGGCAGTGGCACCGCGCGGACGAGAAGGGCATCGGCATGGACCGCACCGTGGCTACAGGGACAGGCTTCACCGGACAATATGCCCCTGCCGTAGCCAGGATTTACGAGTCGCTCGAAACAACCCCAGATAATCTGGTTTTGTTTTTCCATCATGTGCCCTACACGCACCGTCTGCATTCGGGCAAGACCGTGATTCAGCATATCTACGACTCGCACTATGACGGCGCCGAAAGGGCGGAGGACTATGTGGTTCAGTGGGAATCGTTAAAAGGCCGTATCGATCCGCCGCTTTATGAAAGCATCCTGGCGCGGCTGGAGTTCCAGGCAGGGCACGCGCGTGTTTGGCGCGACGCAATATGCAACTGGTTCCATAAAATGTCGCAAATCCCGGACGCGTCCGGCCGGGTGGGAATTTACCCGGATCGCATCGAGGCGGAAGCCATGCAGCTGCGCGGCTATGCGCCGATGGAAATCATCCCCTGGGAAAATTCTTCCGGCGGCAAAGGGATTGAATGCCGTGTGTCGGAAGGATGCGCCGCAGAATTTCGTTTCGATCGAGCGGCAGGCTGGTATGACATGGACGTCGAATATTTCGACCAGAACAACGGGGAATCCAGGTTTCAGGTTTTCGTGGGGGATCAGCTTGTAGACGAATGGCCGGCGCTTAACCGCCTGCCTGCAACTAGGCCGGGCGGGGATTCCTCGAGCCGCCGGAGAATTAGGGGACTTGAGCTCCGCCCGGGCGACCGGATCCACATTGAAGGGATACCTGACGGGGAGGAAACGGCTGCGCTGGATTTTGTTTCTATAAAAAGGAAATAGCCACGCAGGACGTCAGCTTTCGGCCATTTTTTTTAATGAGGACGGCTCTCCAGCAGGATATTTTATTCCACAAGCTTTTCGTCCAGAACGAGGTTGGTTCGCAGGGATATCTTCTCCAGCGGCGCATGCTTAATACGTATTGCCAGGAATTTTTAGTACTCAATGAATCGAGCCTGGTTTGGATATAATTGCCAAAACGTCCAGGGCCGCAGCAGACAGGAGCCGCAGAGATGAAGTGTAATTCGACAAGGCGAAGTTTTGTGAAGGCAGTAGCGACGGGGGGCGCAGCTGTTGCAGCTGCGAGTTCAATCCTGAACTGGATGGCCGGAGCCGTTCCGCCATTGCCGAATGCGGCGACCGATACTTTTGACGGAAAATACCGGGAGGAGATGGAAATGACTGACACGAAGTACGGGAAATATTTCTTGAGAGAGCCCTGGGGACTGCCAGGCAAGGGCAATCCGGACCCCAATGCTCCGGTATACATAGGGATCGGGCAGGAAGTCGCCGTAAAGGACTGGGATGAGCCGATTACCCAAGTCCTGCGCCCGATTTATAAACCCATGGTCATGATACCCAATGGACACCGGCATAATTGCGCCGAAATTCTGTACTTCATCGGGGGCAATCCTATGAATTTCAAGGATTTCGGGGCTGAAGTCGAACTGGTGATGGGCGAGGAGGGAGAAAAACACTTAATCACCACCACCACATGGGTGTTCGTGCCGAAGAATGTTTTTCACTGCCCGCTAAATTTCAAAAGGGTAGATCGGCCGATCATGTTTGGGCATATCATGTTCACACCCACTTATGAAGCCTCAGGTGCGGCTATTCCTGGCTAAATAAACTGGCAATCCCCCGCTTCTTTGGGAGACTCACAAGGTTTGACAGCTCCGTATTTTGAAACGCTGATAAAAGCGCTGACACACGCCGATTTGTTCGGCGAGGGTCGGCGAGCAAAAGCCGATGAGGCGCTTCCGATGGAGTTTTCTGCGGCGGCACTGTGGCAAACGCCCGGTTTCTCATACCCTTCATCTCCTTGCCGCACGGCGCTTGCCACAGTGCCGCCGCAGAAAACTGACCAGCGCGGAGCGCTGGCCCCTGCGGGGATCGGAAGCGCCTCATCGGCTTTTGCCCGCGTAAGTCAGCGTTCAAGACCGGCGTAACTCCTCCAACCGCTTTGAGCGGTTCAAATCTTTCAAGCCTCCGGCTTTGCCGGAGGTACCTGACTCTTTGTTGGGGGTTGCGGACTTCCATGTGCTTCGCGGCTGTTCGGCAGAGTAGCAGTTTTTTGCAGATTGGCTCGACAGAATACGATTCGAGATTCGAGATTGAATGATGCCAACCTCGAATCTCGAATCAGGAATCTCAGATCAGACGGTTGCCAGAAGGGCCCGTTTGACCATGACTTTGGCCAGCTGGACTTTGTACTTGGTCGCCTGAAGCGGTTTGGCGTCTTCCACGGCCGCCGCTCCCGCCGCCTCCGCATTCGCATCATTGATGGGCTTACCCGCGATGGCCGCCTCCGCCTTGAGCGCGCGGTAGGGCTTGGGCGCGACCGCGTTGAGGCAGATGCGCGGCGTCGCGCCGCCCACCCTCACGGCGCAGTTGACGATCGGGAAATCGATCGACTTGCGGATGGCGAACTTGATAAAGGCGCTCTTCGCTCCGGCCGGGGGAGCCGGGACGCGGATCTCGGTGACGATCTCATCGACGGCCAGGACCGTGTTGCCCGGGAACTTGACGTCAAAGAAATTCTCCGCATCGATCGTGCGCTTGTTGGTGACCACTTTCGCGTCCAGAGCGATGAGCGCGGGGGCCACGTCGCTGGGATGGACGGCGATGCAGCGGTTGACGTTGCCGAAGATCGAGTGGTATCGGTTGTCGCCCGTCATGGCAAAGCAGGTGGTCCCGCCCTTGCGGATGCAGTTGAACCGGTTCTCCGGCTTGCGGAAATACCAGCAGCGGTGCAATTGGGCGATGTTGCCGCCGATGGTGGCCATGTCCCGGACATGCGGAGTGCCCACCCTTGAAGCTGCCTGGGCGAGGGCTGTGTACTTTTGATTGACGACGGGACTGGAGGCGATGTCGGCCAGGCGCGTGGTGGCGCCGACCTTGAGCATGCCCGCCTCCTCCTTGATGTAGTCGAGCCCAGGGACGATGGTCTTGATGTTGACCAGGGTGGCGGGGTAGGCGGGAAGGATGTTGTCCTTGAGCGTACCGATCAGATCAGTGCCGCCGGCAATCAGGTTGGCTTTGCCGCCGGCGAGGGCGGTTCTGGCTTCCGCCAGGGTCTTTGCGTTCGTATGGTTGAATGCTTTCATCTCATCTCTCCTTGGCGTTTCCCGTTCAGCGTTTCCCGTTTCCCGTTGAAAACCTTAAATCCCAAACGGGAAACCGGAAACCGGAAACGTTATTTATGCCTTGCCCAGCGCTTTATGAGTTCCCAGTTTCCAGTTAAAACATCCAACCGGGAACTGGAAACTCTGAACTGGAAATCCGTCAATTTCTTCTTTTCCCGTTTGCCCTTTGGAGATCGGCAATGCTATGCCCCTCCCTTCATCACCTGCGCCGCTTCCATGATCGCAGTAGGATGCCTCGGGTAGGTTCCGCAACAGCAGATATTGCCGGCGAGCGCCTGCTTGCAGTCGTTCTCGCTCGGATTGGGGTTTTTGTCCAGAAGGGCTTTGGCGGAAACCACGAATCCCGGCGTGCAATAGCCGCATTGCATGGCATCCCACTTGCAGTAAGACTGAATGAGCGGCTTCCACTTGGGATTGGCGGCGATGCCCTCCACTGTCTCGATCGATTTGCCTTCGCACTCGACGGCGAGCGTGGTGCAGGACAAAACGGCCCTGCCGTCGATGATGACGGTGCAGGAGCCGCACACGCCGCGGTCGCACATCTGCTTGGCGCCGGTCAAACCCAGCCTGAACTGGAGCGTGCGCTGCAGAGTCCAGTGCGGCTCGATCAGGACTTCGTAATCTTTTCCGTTGACCTTGAGCCTGGTGGTCACCGGGATGACGGCGCCGGGATGCGCCTCGCCAAAGTGCTTTTGCAGGGCGGCGAAGGTATTGAAATCCTTACCGTCGATCGGGCATCGGAAATTCGTCAGCGTTGTGGGTGCGGCTTCGGCTGCCGCTGCCTGCGGAGCAGGCAAGAGGCCGGCTCCCAGCGTGCCGCCGGCGACAACGACGCCCGCGCTCTTCAGAAAGCTCCTGCGATCCAATCCGGTTCCTTCACCGTTCTGGGTGACTTCATCAGCCATGATGCGCCCTCCTTAATTGTCGGCCTGACGGGTAGCAATGCCGTCCGGCGGCCGCTCCACAGATGTATCGTCGGATGGCTGCGGACTCACCGTGGGGCCGTGGTGTACCTGTGCAATAAGAATCATTTCTATAAACACGTATGCAAAATAGCTCCAACTTCCGGATACTGCTTCAGGCATGATACAGCAAACCCTCAAAATCAAGCAGCAAAATGAATCGGAATTTCCGTTAGACCGGATTTCATATCGCTTACCTGCTTCGGCGGCTCTGCCGTAAATTGTTGACTTCTTACCAAGTCTCTGGTCCTTAGAATTCCAACAAATCAGGGGATCACAGTGTCGGCTATCCTGTATACTGAGACCGTTTTCTTTGAAATTCATGTCCATAGACCTGAAGAAGGGAGCTGCGACGATGGAATCCAGGAGTGAATCTGCGCCGGGAACGGAATTGCCTGAATCGAAAAATTTTTTCAGCAGGCTCGCGGGAGTCTATTTCTCCCCGCGGGAAACCTTCCGGGAAATCGGCCTTTCGCCGAAGGTGCTTGTACCGATCATTGCAATGATTGTCATCGGTGCCCTGGCCGGCATTTATTTGTCGAGAAACCTGGATGTGGAATCCATGATGGCGGGACGTATGGAAGAGGCAGTTGCCGCGGGCAGAATGACTCAGGAACAAATGGAACAGCAATTAGCCCTGGTATCGAAGTTTGCGAGCACACAGATGGTCGTCTTCGCCGCCTTTGGGAGCCTTGCCGTGACGCTTTTAGTCGCGGCGGGGTTCAAACTGATCAGCAGCCTCATTGGGGCTGAAAACAGGTTCAAATCCGTCTTTGCAGTCACGATCTACGCCATGATTGCGGTCTCGATTATCCAATATGCGCTGATTGTGCTCATTCTTTCTCTTAAAGGTTCCGGGGGGGTGGACATTTCAAACATAAACTCCCTGGTTGCCTCGAACCTCGGAGCGGTGTTTGCCGGCATTTTGGGCGAGGATGCCTTGCCGAAATTTTTAATGCGACTGGCCGGGTATGTGGACATATTCGCCATATGGATCATCGCGCTGCTGGCGATCGGCTATTCGGCCGTTTCCCGAAAATTGAAGACGTCGACCGCCGCTATCTGGATTGCTGGCGTTTACGCCGTTATTGCAGTGATCGGCGCTGCAGCCAGCAGCATGTTTGGGTAAAGGGGGGACAGTCCCGAGTGTCCCCAATTCAGATCCCCAATTCAGACGCAGGAAAAAGGCGAGCGTATCGGGGACATTCGTGACTGTGCCCCTTATTTTTCAAGACTGCGGTAAACGAGTTCCAGCCACTGCGGCGTTGTTAGGAACCCTCCAGTCCATGGAGCGAAACGCTCGGGCAGGCCGGCGGCTTTGATCTGCTCCAGAATTTTCCCTTCCTTCATCTGTTTCCGAACCGTTTCCGCTGAATCGTAGAGCATCTGCCGGAATGCTTTGAGATCGGATATGCCGGCCACGGGGCCATGCCCGGGAATGATTTTCACGCCCTCGGGCAGTTCCGAAAGTATGGCGTCCAGCTGCCGGACCCAGTTATCGATATCGCCGCCATTGGCCACATCCAGATACGGGAACAAACCGTTAAAAAACATGTCCCCCATGTGGACTACTTTGGACCGGTCCATGAAGACCACCGTGTCTCCGTCCGTATGCGCATTTGCGTAATGGACCAGCCGCACCGTCTCATCTCCCGCATAGAGCATCAGCTTGTCCGAAAACGTTACGATGGGGAGAGTGCCGGGAGGCAAAGGCTTGGTCTGCTGTCCCCCCATATTTTGAGATTTGGCCAGGAGCGATCGGACATTCTGTTGTGAGATGATGACGGCCTCGGGCCCAAAAACCTTGTTGCCATCCGTGTGGTCACTGTGCCAGTGCGTGTCGATCAGAATTCGGGTCCTCTGGCCGCCGGGCAGAGCCTTGAGCGCCGCGCGTATCTGATCGGCGGATCGTTCATCCATGCTGTCGATGATGAAGAGTCCTGCGGCATCGGTGATCACGCCGATATTGCCGCCGCCGCCCTGAAGCATGAATATCGGTCCGGCTACGGGCACGGTGGTGATTTGCGGCGAATTCTGCTGCGCCCGCAGCAATGACGGCGAAGTGACAGCGAGTATAAGGATGGTCAGGGCTAAGCGCACCATTGTGATTTTCCCCTTTCTTATTAGGCCAGCCGGAAGACGACTGACTGATGCTATACTAACAGGGAAAATGGCGACAGGCACTCATTTCGCAAATGGGGAAAATGCGCGCCTGCCGCCATTTTTCTATTGGAGGGAAAGTTTATGGCGCCGAGCGCATTTGATGAACTCAAGTGGCGGGGACTGGTATATGACTCTACGGAAAGCGTGCCGGAGATGCTTGCCGGCGGCCAGGTGACGGTATACACCGGCTTTGACGCGACGGCCGACAGCCTGCATGTGGGACATATGGTCCCGCTGATAACTCTCGCCCGCTTACAGCGCTACGGACATACGCCCATCCCCGTTGCCGGAGGGGGGACAAGCATGATCGGCGATCCCAGCGGCAGGGCATCCGAACGCCAGCTTTTGTCACGCGAGACAATCGAGGCCAATATCGAGGCCATCAAACAGCAGCTCGCCCATTTTCTCGATTTTGAGAGTCAAAAGAATCCGGCGATCCTGGTGAATAATGCCGATTGGCTCCTGTCGCTCAACCTGGTAGATTTTCTGCGCGATATCGGCAAGCATTTCACCGTGAATTACATGATCAGCAAGGACTCCGTCAAGCTGCGCCTCGACCGTGAGGACGGGATTTCCTTTACCGAGTTCAGCTACATGCTGCTTCAGTCGTACGACTTTCTGCATTTGTTCGATCACTATAACTGCACCCTGCAGGCCGGCGGGAGCGACCAGTGGGGCAACATCACGGCAGGCGTGGAGTTGATCCGCCGCATGAGGGGCAAGCCTGCGGGCGCCCTGGTATATCCTCTGATCACCAAAGCGGATGGCACCAAGTTCGGCAAGACGGAATCAGGCGCCGTTTGGCTTTCTCCTGAGCGCACCTCGCCGTACCGCTTCTATCAGTTCTGGCTAAACACCGACGACCGGGATGTGGTCAGCTATTTGAAGTTCTTCACCTGGCTCGGGGCGGATGAGGTGCAGGAACTCGAGGCTGCCGTGGCACAGAAGCCGGAACAGCGCGAAGCCCAGCGCCGTCTTGCGTGCGAGATGACGCGGACGGTCCATGATGAAACGGCGCTCCGTAGCGCGGAACAGGCTTCCCAGGTCCTGTTCGGAGGCGAGGTCACTGGCCTTTCGGCGGCTGAAGTGGCGGACCTCTTTGCCGATGTTCCTTCGGGCGAAATATCCCATGGATCGCCTTCAGGGGGAGGGATTGGCCCTTCCCGATCTCCTGACGGAATGCGGGATTGTGCCATCCAAGGGCGAAGCTCGCCGCGCGGTTGAGGCAGGTGGAATTTATCTGAATAATCGCCGCGTCGCTGAGTCCGCGTTCAAAATAAAGCCGGCTGATGTTATTGATGGCCAGTTTCTGGTGCTGCGTCGAGGCCGCAAGAATTACTGGCTGATACGCATCACCCGTTAGCCTTTCTTCCCTCCGGGCGTATAGGAATCTTCGGGTTCCGGCATTCCCCTGCCGGAACCTCTTCATATGGGTCATGCATTTCAGGAGTTTTGGGAGTATAGTGTATTCAATGGATCTGCTGCATTAGTTGGGCTCGTAGGTTGTTGTCCCGTTCCTCCCTGTTGTCCTGTTCTTTAAATATGAGGACTCTGCCATGAAAGCCCCAAGTGCATTACGAATATCGGTATTGGTCTTGATTCTGGCGATAAGCATCCAGCTGTCGCCGGCGCAGCAGGGCGGGCAGGGGTCGGGCAGCGGCAGCAATACCGGCAGCGCCGGCAAAAACACACCCAGCACGCCTTCTACTACTCCATCCACGCAGCCAACCTTCCCTTCTCCTGAGTTTAAAAAAACTCCGCAGACCGATCAGCCTGCCATTTTTATTATCGGTAAAGTTGTAATGGATGATGGATTGCCTGTGCCTTCCGAGGCAGCCATTGAGCGCGAATGTGAAGGCAGAACCAGATTGGAAGGCAATGTGGGCGTATCCGGCCACTTTGGGTTTCAGGTCGGCGGTCCGGAGAAGGAAAGAACCTATATAGCGGACGCCAGTCAGGGAATCGATACGGATTGGTCCGCCGGCGGGTCATCGGATTTCAAACCGGCGTCTGGCTATGAGGCTGCACCCGTGTTCTCAGGATTGAGGGGTTGCGAGTTGCGCGCTAAACTTGCAGGCTATCAATCCAACGTTGTGCGGTTGGACAATGTGCAGGGGATAGGGCAGCACGATGTCGGCGTCATTGTGCTTTATCCAATCGGCCGGGTTCGGGGAAGCCTGGTCAGCGCTACAAGTCTGCTCGCGCCAAAGGAAGCCAGAAAGCCTTTCGAGCGGGCAAAGAACGCTCTCCGGAAGGAAAAGTATGATGAAGCGCAAAAACTGCTGCTAGAGGCAATCGGAATATATCCCTCCTATGTGGAAGCGTGGTTCCTACTCGGTCTTTTGCATCAACAGCAAAACCGCCTGGAAGATGCCCGAAGCGCCTACAGCCAGGCGATCGCCATCGACAAATTATACGTAAAACCCTATGTCTGGCTTGCCCAGGTCGCCGGGATTGAGAAAAAGTGGCAGGAAGCGGCGGACGTTTCCGATCAAGCGCTGATGCTGGACTCTGTGTCGTTTCCCGAAGCTTATCTCGTGAACGCAATCGCCAATTACAATCTGAACAACATGGATCTTGCCGAACAGCGCGCATGGCGTGCCGGATTGATAGACCCGGAGCACCGCGTTCCCAGGGTCCACCTCTTAATGGCAAGCATTCTTGTCCGGAAGAATGACAGGGCGGGCGCCATGACGGAAATGAGGAATTACCTCAAGTTCGCTCCCGAGGCCGATGATGCGGACGCGGTGCGCGCGCGCCTCAAAGAAATGGAATCCAGTCCCTGAGAGCCTCCGGATGGCCACCGGACCTCTTATCCTTGACGGAGACGGAACCCCGCCTTAACATGAAATCATGGCATTCAAGTACGGGCCTACCACGGGCATTACCGAAGTGGACCGGGCCATCGGCGGAGTGATGGCCGGTGATAACCTTGTCTGGGAAATCGACTCGGGAGTGGCCGGCGACCATTTTATCTCCAGCTTTGTACTTGCCTGCGAACACGACGAAATCCCGGTTGTATACGTCAGCTTCAATCGATCCCCCCAAACGATCGCGGCGAAGTATGCCGGACTCATGACCCCGGGACGCTTTTTTTTGATCGACTGTTTCTCATCGGGGAAAGGGAATTCCGATGAGGTCTTTCTGAAATTTTTCGATGATCCCGCCCGCAATAGTGTGCATGCTCCCGTTCACATCGCCGACCCCTCGGATCCATCCCGTTTGGAAAAAGCCATTGTCGAGGTCGGCACGCGCGGGGGCCAGTCGGCCAACTACGTCTTTGATTCGCTCACCGGAATGCTGGACCTCTGGGGCGATGAAAACAGGGTCGTGAGGCTTTTTGGACACCTCTGCCCGCGTCTGTACGATCTTTCGACCCTGGCATACTGGCTTGTGGAGACAGATGCTCACAGCGAAGCTTTCCTGGCGAAAGTGAGACACATAACGCAGGTCGTAATGGAAGTCTCTCTGTCCAACGGCCAACGATCATTGACGGTGCACAAATCCGCGGGCCGGAACGCCGCCATCGGCGTCGCGCAACCCCTGGACCTGGACGAGGGATCGGCGGCGCAGGATGGGGATACCGGCAGCGCCCGGGGTGTCGACCGCCTGACGCGCCGCGGCGAGGAATTAAGGCGCAGCTACAGGGTCGACAGCATCGTCGGCGGCAGCGCCGCTATCCGGCGGCTGTTGGGTTTGGCCGCCACCGCGGCCCAATCGCGTTCATCCGTGCTGATTACGGGCGAAACCGGCACGGGAAAAGAGCTGATCGCAAATGTTGTCCATTACAACAGCGATCGCTCCGGCGGCCCGCTGGTCAAAGTGAATTGCGGGGCGCTCCCCGAAACCTTGCTCGAAACCGAACTGTTCGGCCACGTCAGAGGCGCATTTACGGGAGCCGTACGGGATTACGAAGGAAGATTCCGGGCGGCCGACGGGGGCACGCTTTTCCTGGATGAAGTCAGTGAAATGAGCCCGCGCCTTCAGGTCAAGCTTCTGCGCGTGCTCCAGGAAAAACAATTCGAGCCGGTGGGATCAAGCCGTACGGTGACAGTCGACGTCCGCATCGTGGCTGCGACCGGCCGGGACCTGCGATCGGAAATACGCGCCGGCCGTTTCCGCCAGGACCTTCTCTACAGGCTGAACGTCATCCCCATACATCTGCCGCCCCTCAGAGACCGGCGCGAGGATATTCCCCTCCTCGTGGACCATTTCCTGGAAAAATACAACCGCGAAGCGAACCGCAAAGTCACGATCGTCCCCCGGGATGTGCTGGACACCCTGGTGGCCTATTCCTGGCCCGGAAATGTGCGCGAGCTGGAAAACTGCATCGAGCGGGCCGTGGTCATGAGCCCGGACAATACCGTCTCACTCGAACTGCTTCCCGACGAGATTTTGGACAGCCGTTTGAATCCCGGTGCGGATCCAAGCCCCATGCAGGAAACCGATGCTCAGGCCGACCTCCGCAAAGCTGTTCTGCGCGTTCTGGCTTCCTCAAGGAATCCTTCTGGCCTGCGGGATTTGCTCCTGGACACTGTGGAGGAAACACTCCTGCGTCACTTTCTTGATTCTGGTCGATTCAGTCAGCGCGAACTGGCCAGAATGCTTTCCATAAGCCGCGTTACCCTGCGTAAAAAACTCGATAAATATGGGCTATCCTGATACTGTCCCGAGCAGGTTCAGGCAAATCCATTCAGTTCTTAACGCGGACGAACGCGGACATAAGCGCTGACCCACGCCGAAGTTCCTACTTTTATAATGAATCTCCCCAAAACGCCTTTTAATCCCGACTGGTATAAATAGCGTTCCATGGTAAATAATTAATACCAGAAATAGTTTGCCAGGTTTAGTTTAAAATGGTATTTAATTTCATAATAATTATAAATTTGCTTAAATATTGGAGAAAATAATTGCCAATAGAATGCCTGAATTGGCATGGCGCTTGCTAGAGTTATCGCTTCCGAAAGGATTCTTTATGGCCGAAACGACAAAATATCATGGCCTGTGTGAAACCTGCATGCACGATTCAACGTGCACTTTGAGGCGAAGCGCCCAGTTGAGGATTATCCGGTGCGAAGATTTCAAGGATCATCGGGCTGCCCGCGATGAGTCTGGCGGCAACCCCGATCCCGGCTTTTTGAGCAAGAAAGCAAGGAGGACTGGTGGAACATTCCCCGAACTCTCCTGAAATTACACTGTTTCTGTGCGCTAACTGCGCACAGCCAGGCCGGCAACCGGCCTCGGGTATTGCGACCCGGTCCGCGGCCCTGGATTTCCATTGGCCCGTCGAGGTTCAGCAGATACTTGTTCCATGCTCCGGGCGGTTGCAGCCCGAGCATGTTCTGAAGGCCTTTGAATCCGGCACTAGCATTGTGTCTGTTGTCGGCTGCCGGGAAGAGCATTGCACATTTCTCGAGGGCAGCAAACGCTGCGACCGCCGCGTCGATTTTATCCGGTCGATCCTCATGGAGATCGGTCTTGGGGCTGAACGTCTGATGCTTTTTCATCTTCCGGGCCGCGCCGGGGCAACCGTAGCCTTTCCGGCCGGCGATGCGAAAGCCGATTCGGCCGAATCATCGGCGGAAAGATTGGATGCCCAACTGACCGAAATCCGCGACCAGGTCATGAAGACGTTTCATTGCAGCCGCTCGAGCCCGCTGCGGTTGTCGCCCTCTGAAAATCCGGCCGGAAGCTCTCCCGGGAAAGGTGCGAGTTAACCGATGACCGGCAATTGTAATGGATTTTCCCAGGCTCTTTCCTCCACGCGTTTTCTTGTGACCGCGGGATACCTGCCCCCAGCGGGCGCCGATGCCGATGCGGTCCAAGGCATTTCAGATTCGTTGCCGCGCAATCTGGATGCGGTCGTGGTTGCGGATAACCCCGATGGGATTCGCGGCTCGGCTTTTTCTGCTGCCGTCGCGCTGGGCAGGGCAGGCCATTCCGGTGTCATCCTGTCGATGGCTACCCGCGACCGCAACCGTATTGCCCTATTGAGCGACGCAATGGGCGCGTCGGCCCTGGGCATATCCGGCATCCTCTGCATGAGCGGGAATCATCAGTCTCTCGGCATTTGCCCTCAAGCCGCCGCTGCCAACGATTTTGACTCGATCCAGTTCACGAAGGCGCTGAAAAGAATGGCACTCCAGGAGGCGGGATACTATCGGAACCCGTCTGAACCCGGCCTGGACCTTCAAATAGGAGCAATCGCCCATCCCTATTTGAGGCCGATGGAACTGAACGTGCTGCGCCTGACCAAAAAAATTTCAGTGGGAGCGGATTTTCTGCTGACCCAGGCGGTCTTCGATTTTGAGGCATTCACTCAATGGATGGACGTGGTGAGGTCTGCGGGTTTTGACAAGCGTACGGCCATTATTGCGAGCGTATTGCCTCTTACCAGCCCGGAGAAGGCAAAGGTGCTTCAGAAGCGCCGGACCTATGGGCCTATTGGAGACGAGGTTGTCGAGCGAATCCAAAAAGCTGCAGACCCAGAAAAGGAAGGGGTGACCGTGGCCGCCGAAATCGCGGCAAGGCTTAAAGGTATGCCCGGCATCCGTGGCATTCACGTTCTCAGTAACGGTTGTGAGCATTTGGCTGGCGCTGTCATCGAGCAGGCGGGCTTACGGGATTGAAATTCTGAACCGCAGCTGGGGGCGGGCGGCCGCCCCAAAGAGGAGATCGAGGTGCCTGATCGCTATCACATACACACGGTTTTGACACCGGGACGTTTCCACAGGATTGGCAAATTCGGCAGCGTAGACTGGCGTGAGGATTGCTCGCACTGCACCAATTGCGTCAAGCCCCGCTGCTGTTACGACGTTTACGGGCATGAATCCGCCCACAACCGCGACCCGTTTGCGGTTTTGCAGCCCTTGTATGAATGCAAAGCCTGTCTTTCCTGCGTTCAAAGCTGTACCAAGGGGCTGCTGAACCTTTCTCTCAATCCCGAATTCCTGGAATTGGGCGACGATTACTACAGGCCGGAAATGATCCTCAGCACCTGGGATCAGGCAGAGTCCGGCAAGATACCGGTTTCGGGCGCAGGGTACCGGGGCAGGTTCCATGGACCCGGTTTCGATTCCATATGGACGGATATGTCCGAAATCGTGCGCCCCACACGCGACGGCATCCATGGGCGCGAATACATCTCAACCTCGGTGGATGTCGGATCCAAGCCAATGCGTCTGAGTTTCACTCCGGAAGGCAGGATGCTCACGCAGCCGGCGCGCCTGATCGAGCTTCCGCTCCCGGCCATTCTGGATATCCCCGCCTGGCCCGTGCCCCCGGTCACGCTGGCGCATGCCCGGTCGCGGGCAGCGGCAAATTTGGGCACCGTAGCGACAGTGCTCGCCCAGGAAGCCGTCAGCCTGCCGCCGGATCTGATGCCGGCGGTAGTGCCCATTTTTGACCAAAACAACCTGTGGAGTTTGCCGGCGCTTTGCGGCCGGATCGGCAAAATGGTCCAACTGCAGGACTGCCCGGATTTGCCGAAAATGGCAGACCTGATTCGGCCCGGGGCGCCGGAAGCCATTCTTTCGGTCCGCACGGTGCTTCGGTCCTCAACCGCCGGCCGCATCCTCGAATTGTCACAACAGGGATTCAAGGTTTTTCATCTCTGCGCGAGCCGGCACGGGTGTGAGCAATCGGTCAATGGCCGGCATATCAAAGATGCCATGCGCGAGATTCACGGCCGCCTGGTAGATGCGGGAATCCGCGACGAAATTACATTGATCGTTTCCGGAGGAATCGATCTGGCCGAGCATATGGCCAAAGCCATCATCTGCGGCGCCGACCTTGTGGCTGTGGATACGGCTCTGCTGGTCGCCCTCGGCTGCCGTGTCTGCCGCGACACCCATGGCATGAGCACGGAAGAGACGCCTCCTGAAACCCGGATGCACGGCCTCTGCCCGGTGCAAAGCGCTTCCTGTGATGTCGAATATGCAGCCCGGCGCATGAGCAACCTTATGGGCGCCTGGAACAGCCAGCTGATTGAGGTGCTGGGCGCCATGGGCATCCGTGAAGTCCGGCGCCTGCGCGGCGAAGTGGGACGCGCCATTTTCCGGGAAGACATGGAGAAAGAAGCTTTCGGGGATTTGGCCCGCGTGGCCATGGAGCAGTGACATGAATAGTCCGTCGGGAACGACCATGGGAAACACAGCATGTTTTGAGGGAGCCGTTTTTGCCGCTACGTCTTGCCCGGAACCGCCGGCGGGCACTTCGGATATTTCAGACCGGCTTTTTTCTGATACGACCAAGGTCCTTGCATGAAGACAACAATCGCCGATCTCAACATTCAGGACGAAATCCGGCAGGAGACCGATGGCTCCGAGGATTGGTCCCAGGAGACGGTCCGGCGCGAAATATGTCCGGCGCCCGACCGTTATCGCAATCCTTTGGGCAAATACAAAATAAGCCGTTCGGCCGATTGCATTGACTGCGGCCTGTGCGCCGAGGTCTGCCGGTATGGTGTGCACACAAAGCCGGAAGGATATGCTCTCATGCTGCGCCCCAGGGACAATCGGTGCATCGGTCCGGCGTGTGCGGAAACGGAAAATTATTGCGTCGCCCGGTGCCCGCAAAAAGCCCTGACCCTCGGGCTCAATCCCAATACCCGTTGTCTCGGCGATTACCGATGGCCGAGCGACCTGATTTTATCGACATGGTATGAGGCAGAAACCGGCCATACCCCGCTGCCTCACCTGAAATATCGCTGCGGCGAATCAGGGGGCGGCTTTGACAGGCTCCGCTTTAAATTTGAGATCGCGGGATTCGGCGGTCCGGTCGTTTCCGAAACTGCGGAAAGAAGAAAGGGCTTGAAGGAGGCGGCTTCTGTTGAGATAGACACCGGCCTCGATCTGAACCGTCGGGAGGATGGTCGGCCGCAGGTACATATCGACATCCCGGTATACGGCGGAGGGATGAGTTTCGGGTCCGTGAGCATCCATACTATTCTGGCCAAAGCTCGCGCTGCCGCTGCCTGGAACAGCTTTACCTGCACGGGCGAGGGAGGGTATCCGGACCGTCTCAAGCCCTATGACAACCACGTGATCACGCAGGTCGCCACAGGCCTTTTCGGCGTGCGCGAGGATACCATCCAGCGCGTGAGAATCGTGGAGTTCAAATATGCGCAGGGCGCCAAACCCGGCCTCGGAGGTCATCTGCTGGGCGACAAGAACACCCCTGCTGTCGCCCGCATGCGGGGCGCGGTCCCCGGAAATGCGCTTTTCAGCCCCTTCCCCTTCCACAGCGTTTACAGCGTGGAGGACCACAAAAAGCATCTCGACTGGATCAAAGAAGTCAATCCCCGATGCCTCGTAAGCGTCAAGGTTTCCACTCCTGTGGATGTGGATATGGTGGCCGTGGGCAGCTATTACGCGGGGGCGCACATTATTCACCTGGATGGAAGCTACGGCGGCACGGGCGCGGCGCCCGACATCGCCAAAAAAAATATCGCGATGCCGATCGAATATGCCATTCCCAAAGTGCACAAATTCCTCTCCGCCGAAGGCATCCGGGAGAAGATTACGCTGATTGCATCCGGCGGCATCCGGACAGCCTATGACGCGCTCAAAGCCATCGCCCTGGGGGCGGACGGCGTGGTCATAGGCACGGCTGAAATGGTGGCACTGGGCTGTGTGCGATGCGCCTCCTGTGAAAGCGGCCGGGGTTGCCCGCGCGGAATTGCCTCCACGGATCCCGAACTTGTGACATTGATGAGCCCGGAGTGGGCCGCGCAGAGACTTATCAACCTCCAGAATGCCTGGCATGAGCAAATGGTTGCTGTTTTGAGGAAACTGGGCATGCCGTCGATTCGCAGTCTTCGCGGCCGCAGCGATGTACTCTGCTACCTCGAGGACGGGCCGGAAGCCAAAGAAGGATAAATACGAGTGAAAGATATTATCGAACAATTGCTGGCAACCCGGTCGCAGATATACTCCGGCAAGGAATCTGCATTTTCCGCCGATACTGCCGAAGAAGGAGGCTGCGGCGTAACGGGATTCGCCTGCACCGTGCCGCTGGCAGGACGGTTCATTTATGAACCGTCGATCCAAATGCAGAACCGCGGCAATGGCAAGGGCGGCGGCATTGCCGCTGTCGGCCTGACCCCCGAGCAGATGGGCGTCTCCCGCGACGTGCTGGATCATCACTACCTGCTTCAGATCGCTCTGCTGGACCCTGAATGCCACGCGGAACTCGAACGCGAGTTTGTCCTCCCTCACTTCGAGGTGGCCCTATCCAAGAGGCAAAGCCACATTGACGATTATCGGGATATCCCAGGACTGGAAGTCCGCCCGCCGGACGTCCACCGCTATGTCGTCCGAGTCAAGCCCGGTGTATTGAATGCCTTTGCCGCCGAGACGGGCCTCGAACTCTTATCGCCCCGGGACCTGGAGGACGAGTTTGTCTGGCGGAATTCCTACCGGCTGAATGACCGGTATTATGCGTCCCTGGGGGAAAAGCGGGCTTTTGTGCTTTCTCACGGCAGGGATTTGTTGATTTACAAAATGGTCGGCTATGCCGAACAAAACGTCGAGTATTACCAGCTTCAGGATTTCAAAGCCCATGCCTGGATTGCTCATCAGCGCTATCCCACCAAGGGACGCGTATGGCATCCGGGCGGTGCGCACCCTTTCGCGGGATTGAACGAAGCCCTGGTGCACAATGGCGATTTCGCCAATTATCATTCGGTTTGCGAATATCTGCGCCAGCGCAACATCCGCCAGCAGTTCCTCACCGATACCGAAGTATCGGTTCAGCTGTTCGACCTGTGGGACAGGGTCTACAAGTATCCCCTGGAGTACATCATCGAAGCGCTGGCTCCGACGACCGAACTGGACTTCGACCAGTTGCCGCCGGAGAAGCAGTCGGTCTACCGGCAAATCCAGGCGACTCATATGCACGCATCTCCGGACGGGCCCTGGTTTTTCATCATCGCCCGCAGCCAGCCGGATCTGAAGAGAGTTCAATTGATGGGCATCACAGATACGGCCATGCTCCGTCCCCAGGTATTTGCGCTTTCCGAAAGCGGGGACGTGCAGATCGGTTTAATCTGTTCCGAAAAACAGGCCATCGACGCCACGCTGCGAAGCCTGGCCCGTGAAGACCCGCGCTTCTGCCCCATCGCAGATAAATACTGGAATGCCCGCGGAGGATCGAGCACGGATGGCGGCGCCTTCATCTTTTCCGTGGATACAGAACAAAATGGCCGCAAGAAGCTTTCCTGCGCCGACAAGTTCGGCCGCCCTGTCATCCTGGATGCAGGAACGATCCGGTGTGACATGACACCGGCCGCCCATCCGGGCAAAGCGCCGGATGCATTGAGAGAGCTGGTGAACCAATGGCTGCAGAAAGGGGATAGGGAGAACCTTTTCCGCTTTGCGCTCAGCCTGCCTTCCTGGTCCGCCGGCGACCTCGAGCAGTTCTGCCGCCTGGTGGTCGAGGGCGCCGACAATGCCCAATCCCGCGCTACCGCCCTTGAGTTGCTGACGATGCTTCGCGACCGGCATTTCGACACCGGCGACAAGCGCCGGGCGACGGTGATACGCGTTGTCGATGACAGGATCGAAGATCTTCTGGACCGGGCGCCGCTGTTCGGCGAACCGGCCAGCCGCTTCTGGCGCCGTGTGAACTGGGGTACCCGGAACCAACTGTCGTCGCCTCGTGCAGGCGAAGAGCTTCTGATCATTGATGCGGAGGATTTCCCCCCCGAGGGAGACAATTGCGATGCCGTTCTGCTTCGCACTGCCTACCAGGCGGGCTGGACACGCTTTGTTGTTTACCGCCTGCGCGGGCAGCGCTTTCACGGCGCAGGCCTGGGCCCGGACACAAACGGCGTGCGCATCGACCTTTATGGCTCTGTTGGCGATTATGCGGCAAGCGGCATGGACGGCTTGCATATCCACATCCATGGCAACGCGCAGGACCAGGTCGCCCAGATCGCCCGCAGCGGCAAGCTGGTCGTGTATGGCGATGTCGGCCAGACGTTCATGTACGGCGCCAAGGGCGGCGACGTTTTTGTCCTCGGCAACGCGGCGGGCCGTCCGTTGATCAATGCCGTCGGCCGCCCGCGGGTTGTCATTAACGGCACCTGTCTGGATTTTCTGGCGGAATCCTTCATGGCCGGAGATCCTCTGAACGGCGGCGGATTCATCATCCTAAACGGCATCGGGTTCGACAGAAACGGCAGGGTCATTCCTCTCGCGGTGCCCTATCCGGGCAGCAATCTATTTTCTCTTGCCAGCGGCGGAGCCATCTACATCCGCGATCCTCATCAACAGGTGGTCGAACGACAGCTGAACGGCGGCGTCCTTTCCGGGCTTTCCGACAAGGATTGGCAGCTGATCCGTCCTTACCTGGTGGAAAACGAACGCCTTTTCGGCATCCGGCTGGAAGATTTATTGATGGTGGATGGACAGGTTCGGGCTCCGCACGAAGTCTACCGCAAGGTCGGCGCGGTCAAGCTTTCGGTGCTGGCCGGATCCAGGAACTGACCGGTGCGCGTTATAAGCAATTTCTTATTTTGAATCATCAGGCGGCTTCATGGCATGGAATCAGGAAATTGAAAAAACCGGAGCGGTGCTGGTTTGCGGTGCGGGAATCAGCGGCATTCAGGCATCGCTGGACCTGGCGGACGGAGGTTTCAAAGTCTATCTGCTGGATTCCTCCCCTGCCATCGGCGGGAAAATGGCCCAGCTTGACAGGATTTTCCCGGCCGGCGATTGCGCCATGTGCATTCTTTCCCCCAAGCTGGTGGAATGCGCCCGGAATAAAAACATCGAAATCATCACGCTTGGCGACGTACAAAGCGTCTCCGGCGGGCCTGGAAATTTCCGGGTCAAGATCCGTCAGAATCCGCGCTATATCGATATTAAGAAATGCGACGCCTGCGGCGACTGCGAGAAGGTCTGCCCGGTCCATCTTCCCAATGAACATGATTGCGGACTGAGCACGCGCAAGGCGGTTTGCCGTCCTTACCCGCAGTCTATCCCCAGTGCCTTCAGTATAACGAAGTCCGCCCTGCCTGCGCCCTGCAGGAGTTCCTGCCCTGCGGGCGTGAATGTCCCGGGCGCCCTGGCTCTCGCTGCTGCGGGCCGGTTCGGGGATTCCTATGAGCTTATTCGCCAGCGCTGCCCCCTTCCGGCTGTGTGCGGACGGCTGTGTCCGCATCCCTGTCAGGATGGGTGCAACCGGAATGGAATCGACGAGGCTCTTTCGATCCGTGATCTCGAAAGGTTTGTCGCCGACCATGTTTATTCGAATCCTGCGGATTATGCTGCATGGACGGCACCGCCTCTCCGGCATCACGCCCGGATTGCCGTGATGGGGAGCGGCGCGGCCGGCCTGACGGCCGCCGCCGATCTTGCCATGAAAGGCTTCGGAGTGACTTTATTCGATGCTCAGACTGCAGCTCGGCGGGATGCTCCGTTACGGCATCCCGGCCTACAGGCTGCCCAGGCCTGTTCTGGATTTCGAAATCAAACAAATACTCGATTTGGGAGTGGAAGTCCGCGCCGGTACCCATATCGCCAGGCCGAAGGATCTGCTTAAACCCGAACTGCAATCGGGGCATGAATCCGGTGCGGCTGAAGCATTCGATGCTGTGTTTGTTGCCACCGGAGCCTGGTTGAACCGGAAGCTCGGCGTTCCGGGAGAGGATGCTTTGGGGGTCCGGGAAGGACTGAGCTTCCTTAGCGATGTCAACGACGGGAAAAAGCCGGTCCTTGGCGCCCGGGTGCTGGTGATCGGCAGTTCGGAGATGGCGATCGACGCGGCGCGTTGCGCCCTTCGGCTACCCGGCGTCCGCTCGGTGCACCTGGCCTGTCTCGAAAGCCGCGCCGAAATGCAGGCCCATTCCCGGGAAGTATCCGATGCTCTGGATGAAGGCGTAGTCTTCCATAACGGCCTTGGCCCTACCAGGTTCGAGCACTCCGAAGGCAAGGTTACGGGCGTGATTTTTCGTGCCTGCACCAGCGTTTTCGACAAGGAGTACAGGCGCTTCGACCCCATATTCGATGATGCCAAAATCACTTCTCTACCTGCGGATACGGTGATTGTGGCCGCGGGCCTGGGAGTCGATGCCGCCCGGTTCGGATTTGAACTGCGTCCCGGGGGGCGAATCCGCGCGGATGAGGACACTCTTGCCACAAACATCGAAGGCATTTTTGCCGGAGGCGGCGTTGTGCTGGGTTCCGCGTCTGTTGCGGAAGCGATTGCTCAAGGCCACAAAGCCGCCGCATCGATCGAATCGTATATTCTAAAGACTGCTCATGTCCCCCGCACTTTGAAACTTCAGAGCTCAGCTGCCGCGGTGAATGCTCCCAAGGCAAAGCCTGTCCCCGATCCCGGACCCGATGGTCCCAGGAGAGAGCGCGTCAGGATGCCGCAACGAAGTGCGGACGCCAGGCTGGAGGATTGGGATGAAATCAACCTGGGGTACAGCCCGGACGAAGCAGTCTCTGAAGCCAAACGGTGCCTTTCGTGCGCCCGCTGCAGCGAATGCATGCAGTGCGTCCAGGCATGCTCAGCCCAAGCGGTGTGCCACGATCAACAGCAGACGGAAATCGACATCGAGGTCGGCAGCATTATCGCCGCTCCGGGCATCGAGGAGTTTCCGGCCTCTCTCTGGGCGGAGTTCGGTCACGGCCGCTATCCGGACGTGGTGACCAATCTGCAGTTCGAGCGCCTGCTTTCGGCCGGCGGGCCGACCGGCGGGCAAATCAAACGTCCGTCGGACGGCAGAGTGGTGAAATCCATCGCCTTCATACAGTGCGTAGGAAGCCGGAATCCGAGGCGCGGCAAATCCTATTGTTCATCGATCTGCTGCATGAGCGCATCCAAAGAAGCCATGGGCGCACTGGAGCAAAACCAGGGGATAGAGGCGGCGATCTTTTGCATGGACACGCGGGTCTCCGGCAAAGAGTTCGACAGCTATCTCCACCGGGCTCGCGTCGAGTGCGGCATTCGCTATATCCATGCCGTCCCTTCCCGGGTTGAGGAATCGCCCGACGGCAAAGGTCTGCAGGTCGTTTTCCAGGACCCGGATGGCGCCGAGCAACGGCAGGAATTCGATCTGGTAGTGCTCAGCTCAGGGCTGCAGGTCCCGGCCAAAGTGAAAGAAATGGCTCGCCGGCTGGGGATCGATCTCAACGAGTCCGGCTTTGCACGGACGGAGAGGCTGTCGCCGGTCACAACCAATCAACCCGGAGTTTACACGGCCGGCGCGTTTCAGGAACCCAAGGAAATTTCCGGATCCGTGACCCAGGCGTCTGCGGCGGCCGCTTGCGCCATGGACCTGCTCACAACCGTCCGCGGAACCATGACTCGGCGCCATGAGTATCCCTGGGAGCGGGATGTCACGGACGAGCCGCCCCGCATAGGCGTTTTCGTCTGCCGCTGCGGGCACAACATCGATTCCATTGTCGATGTGGATCGCGTGGCGGCCAGGGCCGCTGCCCTGCCGGGTGTGAAGCACGCCGAGGCCGGCCTCTATGCATGCTCGGACGACAGTCAGCGGCACATAAGGGAAGTGATCAAACAACACGGGCTGAACCGCCTGGTTGTGGCTTCGTGCTGGTCGCGCACGCATGAGATCCTCTTCCAGGAAACGCTGCTTGAAAACGGCCTCAATCCCTATCTCCTTGCCATGACGAACATCCGCGACCAATGCTCCTGGGTCCACCAGGACGACCCCGCCGCGGCGACCGCCAAAGCGGTGGATCTGGTGTCGATGGCTGTCGCTCGGGCGAGGCATTTGAAGGCGCTGAGAAATGGCGAAATCCCCGTAACCGCCTCGGCACTGATTCTGGGAGGAGGCCTTGCGGGAATGACCGCTGCGCTGAACATTGCCGGTCAGGGATATAAAGTACACCTGGCGGAAAAAACGGCGGCTCTGGGCGGGCAATTGCGCAACAGGTGCTCTACGCTGGAAGGCGATGACGTCCAGGGGCACCTGCATCGGCTGATATCAAAAGTCCTATCCCATCCGGAGATCACTGTTTATCTGAACACGACTCTGACCGGAATCTCGGGGCAGGTGGGAAATTTCAAAAGCGTTCTGAATATGGCCGGCCGGGAGCAGCCCGTGAGCCACGGAGCGGTCCTGGTTGCGACCGGGGCGATGGAACGACCCACCCAGCGATATTTGAACGGCCGAAACCCCCGTGTGCGCACGCAGACCGAGTTTGAGGCCTCTCTGGCGGAGGGAAACCTGCCTGCTGAGCTGATCGGCAAACCGGATCCGACGGTCGTCATGATCCAGTGCGTGGAAAGCCGTAATGAAGAAAATCCGTATTGCAGCCGTGTCTGTTGCGCGGAAGCGATTAAGAATGCCCTCGCAATCAGGCGCCGTTTGCCGCAAGCCAGGATCCATATCCTCGGCCGGGATATGCGCACCCAGGGATTCCGCGAAGCGTATTTCCGGCAGGCGCTGGAAGAGGGAATTCGCTTCGTTCGTTCCATGGACGGCAAGGATCCGAAGATAGAGGAAGAGGACGGCCGTCTTGTCGTGAGTGTCCGGGACGCCGACGGCCTCGATGACGAGGTTTTTCATCCTGACCTCCTTTTGCTTTCGACCGGAATCTCTCCGGCTTTGGATAACGCGGCGATTGCGGGCCTGCTGCGCAGCGGGTTAACGGCTGACGGCTTTTTCATGGAAGCTCATTCCAGGCTTCGCCCCGTCGATCTTGTCAACGAGGGGGAATTCCTGTGCGGCATGGCTCACTCGCCGCAGTTCATCGATGAGACAATCGCGCAGGCTCTGGCAGCCGCAGGACGCGCGGCCAGGATTCTTTCAAAAGCTCAGCTCGAAATTGCCGGCCAGGTCGCCTTTGTGAATCCGGCTCAATGCGTCGCCTGCACCACCTGCCTAAAGGTGTGCCCTTACGGCGCTCCAATGATAAACAGGCTTGGGAAATCGGAGATTCAGGGCGGCAAGTGCATGGGATGCGGGAGTTGCGCCGCTTCCTGTCCGGCCAAATCCATTACCCTGAGGCACCAGGAGGCCGGCGCTATGATCGCGATGCTTGAAGAAATGCTGGTTGGCGGAGGGTAGGCATGATTGCAGCGAACACTGGACAGTCGGCGAAAATGCAGGATCGGGCAGCCCCGTCTGCCTGGCGTTGCGGCGCTCCGCGAATCATCGCATTCTGCTGCAATTATTGTGCCTTCGCTGCGGCGGATCTGGCGGGATCCCGGCGCATGCAATATCCTGCCGGAGTCCGTATCATCCACACGCCATGCACGGGGAAACTCGAGATGGAGCATATCCTGGATGCATTTGAAAAGGGTGTGGACGGAGTACTCGTGGTCGGGTGCCTGGAGGGAGGCTGCCATTATGTGGAAGGAAATCTTCGGGCCCGCAAGCGTATCGACCGGATCCGGTCCATTCTTGATGAGATCGGCATTGGGGGCAGCCGGCTTCAGATGGTGAATCTCTCCGACGCCATGGCGCCGGCATTTGTGCAGCATGTGAGGGGAATAGTGGAAACCGTTAAGGCTCTGGGTCCCAGCCCCATCCGGGCGCTGGAACAGACGGAAAGTGCAGGGAAGGTATGATTGTCGCTTCACCCAAGTCGATTACCGAAGTAAAGAACCTTATATCCGGACATAAAAAAGTCCTGTTTGCAGGCTGCGGGACCTGTGTGACGGTCTGCCTTGCGGGCGGCGAACGGGAAGTCGGCATTGCCTCTTACGCCATTCGCATGGCTCGCAAGCTGGAACGTAACACGCTCGAAATCACCCAGGTCACCATAGAGCGCCAGTGCGACAATGAATTTCTCAAGGATCTGGCGGAACCGGCGTCCGGGGTTGAAGCGATTGTCTCTTTTGGCTGTGGTGCGGGAGTGCAGGCGATTGCCGAGAGGTTTCCGAATAAGCCGGTTTATGCCGGCCTCAATACTCAATTCCTGGGGGTGCTGGAAGAGCAGGCGGTCTGGACGGAGAAGTGCCTGGGTTGCGGTGAATGCATGCTGGCGCAATTCGGCGGGATTTGCCCGGTGACGCGCTGCGCCAAGCGACTGCTGAACGGGCCCTGCGGCGGTTCGCTGGAGAGCCAGTGTGAAGTGGATCCCGAACGGCCATGCGCCTGGCAGCTCATTTATATCAGGCTGAAGAATATCGGCCAGCTTGACCGTCTCGAAGATATCATCCCACCCAAGGATTGGAGTACGGCCTGGTATTCCGGAGCGCGCAAAGTGGTGCGCAAGGAGCATCGGGTCTGAATAAATCGATGATCCCCGGGCTCTGTTGGATGGTTCGCAGAGTTTGACCGTTACAGGATCCCGTAACGCTGACAAACGCCGACTATTCAGGCATGATGCTGCGGGGATTACTGGCGTTGGCGGGGACCGATTCGGCCAATCGGGGAGCTTTGAGGGTGAATACTATAGTTGAAGCCAGCAGAAGGCAACTCGCCAGGGCGTACATCCAGCGATACCCGGTTAGGTCCGACACCCATCCGAAAAGCGGGGACCCCAATCCCATGCCGACATCAAAAAGAGACATGTAAAGGCCGAGCGCCAGGCCTTTGTTGCTTCGCCCCAGAAAGTCGATCAGATAAGCACTAAGCGCAGGAAACAGCAGTCCCTGTCCGAAGCCGGCCACAAAGCCGCTGATCACGAACGGCGGGTAAGAGCGGATTCCGGCAATCCAGAATAGGTTGAGGCAGATAAGCACTCCGGAAGGGAAGATGACACTTTTGCGGCCATACCTGTCCGAAAGGTCGCCTATTCCCAGCCTGGTCAGTATGGCTGCGGCTGAGAATGCCATAAAGAAGGGGCTCACGCGACTGAAGCCCACGCTGGTTCCAAAGAGCGCGATGAAGTTGAGGACTGTGCCCCGGACCGCGCCGTGAATGACCGGCATGGATGCGATCACCAGCAGAACGGCGATCGAATGCTTCATAAAATCCGCGCCGGATTCGGATCTTGCTCCGGATTCGCTCGGACGGGTATTTTTTTTATCGCAACCACGCATAGCAGAGCAGCGGCCGCCATAACCGAACCCAGGTCCATGACCGCTCCGAAGTTAAAGCGGCGGAAGACCTCTTCCGCGGCTGTCGGGCCAATGGCGCCTGAAACAATTCCCGCGACGCCTATGATTCCAAGGGAGTGGGCCATACGCTCGGGGGGCGCAAGGTCCGAGCAGAGCGCCCATATCGCCGTGGTCGCGATTCCCCAGCCGATGCCGTTCAGCGCGCGAAGCACGGCAGCCAGGACGCCTGCGCTCTGGACCAGGTGAAACCCGGGCATTGTAATAATCATCAGGAGGAGACCTAGAACGGCCACTTTCCTGCCGCCCCGCCGGTCCAGGAAACGGCCGAAAAGGGGACGGACCATAATGGCGGCGACGCTGTGGATGCCCATGATCAGGCCGACGCGGGCTTTGGACGGGTGGAAGCGATCGAGATACAGGGGAAAAAGGTAGAATACCGCGATGCTGAAGAAGGCAAAGAAATAGGACAGCAGCGCCAATGCATAATCCCTGTTCAGCAGCAGGCTGGAGCGCGCGGCTGGAGAATTATGGATTAACTGCCTCGTATTCATACCATTAATCGATCATTGCTCAAAGAACAATTTTCGACGGTAGCTTTGCATCGGGCTGACTTCAATATCAATAATAGAGCAGTCTGACTTCCGGACAGACGGGTAAATCAATGGGACTGCTCTTCAGAGGCAAATACATTTTGAGAGCCGCGCGGTGGCACGATGCTGTGTTGCCGGTATTCCGGCTACGCAGCATCGTGCGCATGGATCCGGTTTGGATGCCTATTTTGCCGCGTCTGGAAGGATAGTTGCGGACTTCACGTAGTCGAGCTTCGGGAATGTCTGTTCCAGGTAGGCATTGCCTTCCGTCTGAATCCGGCCCTGGTCCGGTTTTTCGCCGTATTCGGCCGTGATGGAATCGACGACATTCATGCCCTTGGAGACCTTGCCGAAGGGCGGGAAGCCCTGATTATCGAGAAACTGATTATCGGCGTAATTGATGAATATCTGAGTGGTGCGCGTATTGGCGCCGGCGTGGGCAAAGGTGACATATCCCCGGTAATTGGACTTTTTGCCTTTATCGTCAGTGATACGCGCGGAGCGCCAGACCGTGTTGAGCTTGGGATCCCCGTTGATCCCGAACTGCACCATGAAATTTTTTACCACCCGGAAGAACCGGCAATTATCGAAGTAACCGTTTTTCACCAGGTTATAGAACCGGTCGGCCCCGGCCGGCGCCCATTCGCGCGTGACCTCGATGATGAACTCGCCCTTGGAGGTGTCGAATTTGGCCTGGAATTTGTCCGGCGCCGTTTCGTTCAATTGAGCAGGATTCATAAGCTTCTCCTGATTGGGTTGAGCGCCCTGCGGATCGGCGGCGGATCCAGGCGCAACTGCAAAAAACAACAAAGCGATTGTCGTTATAACCATTGCCGTCCAGCGCATTGAGTGTCTCCTTTTCTGATAGAAAAATATACTGCTCCGCGCCTCAAAGTTTCCGCCCCCAAAGGATAAAACTCAAGTAGAAAACGGCCTTTTAATCGATGGTGGCCCGTCAAAACTATAGTGCTCCCCAAAAACTGGACAGGTGATTAAGGTGTAAAATCGCTGCCGAATATGGGTAGAGACAAATGCCAAAACAACGGAAGCGGTACGACGCAGCGATCACGCTATAATAAATGCATCAGATCATGGCCCCTGCGGTACGGCGAAGGCGTGGAGAATGCGTCAGGGAGAGGTGCTCATGCAGGATCGGCCATATCAGAGAGGCATGGATAAAAGGAGAAAACGCCACGCAGGCGCTGTAAAGCATTGCGGGCATGAAAAGGCCGCTCCGAAGAGCGGCCATTTTTTTCTATTCGCTTCTTGCTGCAATCTACAATTGTGCGGCGATTGACTCAGGTTTCCGTATCAGCACCACTCCAAGCCATATCATGCTGACTATTTCGAGTAAAATAAAAATGACATCGATGACCATTCCGGCAGCACCGGGGATGGTTGGCATGGCAAATCCGATGATCGTCACGATGCCATATACAAGGATGAGCCAGCTGAGGACACGAGGCAATACAAGTGTGCTGAGCCCAGCCAGGCCGATCAACAAAAGCGCCCAGCCCCACGCGTTGTCAGCCGCGGCGCCGATGCACGTAAACAGAACAAGGGCTGATCTGTAAGCCGATAAATCTCCCGTTTCCGCAAGCAGTTTGTAGCGGAGAAATCCGCTTATCATCGTTGTGAGCGATAAAGCCGAGCAAGCCGACGCAGCAATTACGGCGAATCGCATGAGGTTAGACGCTTTGGCTTGCATCCGCTCCTGAATAGCCAAGGCGATGATGAGCACAAGGATGCCGCCCAAAATTCCCAAAACGTAATATGAGTGAAAAGCGATAGGGGAGGCTTCATAGGCAGCCTTCATCTTGGCCGGGTCCAGCGAATCACCGGATCCCGTGAATCCACGGAACGCGATGGCGAGCATGGCAATGCTAGCCATCCCCACAAGTACCAAAACGATTGAGGCATATCCTCCGAGCTTTTGCAGTTTCATGGTTTCCTCCGAACTGTGTGCCAGTTGTTGTGGAGACATCAGTAAACGTATGGAGCTCCAACTTGTTCTTTGGATTGTGCGTGTAGCAATATTCCTATACCCTTCCACAGCCAGAGTCAACAAAACTCTGCCGGCAAACAAACTGCGGAAGTGGGGTATGCAGCGACGAGGAGCGTGGAGAGCAGCGCGCCGCAAATGGTTCCCGATGCTTGAATCCCCCGAACAAACGTCCTACCATGGTCGGCAAAGACACGACTGACAACTAACCGCGCCAATGAAGGCGCGAGAGGGCAGCCATGGGAAAAACAAACTGGTCCCGTGTGTTTCTTGGTGGTTTGGTGGCGGGGATCGTGCTCAATATTCTCTCGTATGCCGCCTTGGCGATTTATCTGAGGAAGCTTTGGGATCCTGCACTGGAAGCCTTAGGTCACCCGGTTCAACAAACGATCGGATTCCAGACTTTCTGGATTGTTTTTAATCTCGTTTCAGGCATTGTGGCCGTTTGGCTGTATTCTGCCATTCGACCCCGATATGGTGCAGGAGCCAAAACGGCTCTGATAGCGGCATTGGCTGTTTGGGTTCTGCAGGCATTGTCCTATGCCGCCATATCGGCTTGCTATGGATTGTTTCCAGCCAACGCGCTTGTGTCTGATGCCCTTACAACCCTGGTCATGTATATCGTGGCTACGTTGCTTGGGGCGTGGATCTACAAAGAGCAATCCCAGTAATGGGGCCGCCATCAGGGCAGTATCTTGAGCGTAGATGGTTACATTGCATCTTTTCCCATCGCGGGCCGCAAAAAGCGCGGCCCGAGGCTTCGCGATTGCGTCCCAAGGGTGTTGCGCCCATCCTGGAAGCTTCCTGATACCACTTGCTCTGCTGGTAGATGCTCTCGATCAATGTATGAGCATAACGCCGCAAAGCGTTGAGTGTTTCTCCGAATCGGCGGCGTTCCCGGAAGCAATTGGTTGGGAATCCATGCCTGCGCCGCGTTCTGTGCGTGTCGCAGATCTCAAAAACCCTATAGTGTAACAACCAGCCCGTCGTGGGCCATCTCCAGCTCTATTTCGTCCCGGCGCCGCAGAACCTCCCGGCCGAGATGCGTCAATACAATCCTCTTCGCGCCGAAGCGCTTTAGATTTTCCGCAATCCGCGGATAATCCAGGTGCGTGTCCATGCGCGTCTCGAAAAAGCTGCACTCGCATAGGAATAAATCCGCATTGCGCGCATGCACAACGAGATCCTCACTCCACCCGGTGTCCCCGGAGTACACGATCTTCCTGCCGTCGGCCGTGATTTCAAATCCCAGCGAGAGCGGAGGTTCATCGTGGGGCGCCTGGAATGCCCGGATCCGCATCCCGTCGATGGATAGCTCTTTCCGGGGTACGATCTCCCGGAAATCGACGGGGTAGGGCAGCGGTTCTTCGGCCGAATCGGCGTACATAGCCCGGAAAACCTGCATGACCCTGTTCTCGACTCCCTCCGGGCCGACGATCTTCAGCGGCCTGCGGCGCGGTTCCACGTAAATGTATTCCAGGAAGAGAAAGGGCAGCCCCGCAATGTGATCGCCGTGGAAGTGGCTCAGCAGAATTGAATCGATGGATCCGGAAGCCAGATCATGCCGCTTGAGCGAAGCCAGGACCGATGCGCCGCAGTCGAGCAGCAGGGAACCCTGCGCGCACTGGATCAGATAAGCCGCCTGGCTCCGCCCCCCCGCGGAAAAAGCGTCGCCCGTGCCCAGGAAATGAACTCGAACAGGATCCATGGCTGAAGTATATCATTGCCAATTTGCGGTTGACGATGGACGAAGGGGCGGTGTGATACAATTTCTCCCCGGGCAGGCAGGGAAGCATGTAATGAAAGAAGATCTGTTGTTGAAAAGAAAGCTCCTGCGGGGCGTCGGCCAGGCCATCGCGGATTTCAAAATGATTGTCGAGGGAGACCGCATCATGGTCTGCATGAGCGGCGGGAAGGATAGTTTCACCCTTCTCTCCCTGCTTCAGGATCTCCAAAAGCGCGCCCCGGTCCGTTTCGAGCTGCTTGCAGTCGGTCTCGACCAGAAACAGCCCGGGTTCTCCGCGCAAACTCTCGAGCAATACCTGGCTTCCCAAAACCTGCCTTACCGGATGATTCGGAAGGATGTTTACCCGACTGTCCAACGAATCCTTTCCGAAGGAGAGACCGCCTGCTCCCTTTGCTCCCGTCTGCGCCGGGGCATTCTCTATAAGGCCGCCGTTGAAGAAGGGTGCAGCAAAATCGCTTTGGGCCACCATGCGGACGACATCCTGCAAACTTTTTTGCTCAACCTGTTCTATGAAGGCTCTCCCCGGAGCATGCCTCCGCTCCTTCACAGCAACGACGGCCGCAATACCGTAATCCGCCCGCTCGCTTACTGCTGGGAATCCGACATCCGGGCTTTTGCGGGATTTCAGAACTACCCGATAGTCCCGGGCAATCTCTGCGGACGGCAACAGAATCTCCAGCGCCAGCGCATGCGCCGCCTGCTGGATGAACTGCAGAAGGAAATCCCGAATGTGCGCCACTCCATCCAGTCGGCGCTGGATAAACTGCACAGGCCCACACAAACAGAGGTACCGCTTGATAGAAAACCTTCGCTGCGCATTCTTTGATCTCGACAATACCCTCTACCCGGCGTCCAGTGGTTTAATGAAGGAAATCGGGAACCGCATCAACCTGTTTATGGTGAAGCGTTTGGGGATAGCGAAGAACGAGGTTAGCAAATCGCGAGATGAACTGCTCAGGGCCTTCGGAACCACGCTGAATGCCCTTCGCCGCCACTATACCGTGGATCCGGATGAATTCCTTGACTTCGTTCACGATATACCGCTGGAAGCCTACCTTCATTTCGATCCGGCGCTGGACCAAATGCTGGGCCGGCTTGCCATAAGAAAGATAGTCTTCACGAATGCCGACGCCAAACACGCCCGGCGCGTCCTTTCGCGGCTGGGCATCCTCCGGCACTTCGAATCCATCATCGATATACACATGCTGGATTTCATCAACAAGCCCGACCGACGGGCTTATCTCACGGCGCTGGATTTTGTCTCGGCCCGGCCGGAAGAGTGCCTGCTTATAGAGGACATGATGGCCAATATCATCCCGGCCATGAAACTCGGCATGACCACGGTGCTCGTTCGCGAGGGCGTGCGAATAGACGGGGCGCACCACCATATAGCCCGCATCACGGACCTGGACAGACTGCTCTGAAGACGAGTCGCATGCAGCAAACAATAATTGGCTGCACGAACTGCAACGATAAACGTTCGAACGTTCGAACGTTCAAACGTTCAAGCGTTCAACGTTCGGCAGGTAGCGGACGAATTCGGGTGGGGGATCGGTCCGGAATTCGACAGGTACGCCCCGTGTCGGATGCTTGAATCCGAGCAGAAAAGCGTGCAATCCGAGCCTTCCTAGCGGATCCTGCGTGCTGCCGTAGGCCCGGTCGCCGGCGATCGGATGCCCCATCTCGGATAAATGAACCCGAATCTGATTTTTGCGGCCCGTCTCGAGCGTCACCTCAAGCGCGGTGATTTTCGGTAAACGGCGCAAAACGCGGAAATGGGTCACTGCAGGCTTTCCGCGTTCCGGGTCATCGGTAGAGTGCATGCGGAGTGTATTGTCCTCCGCCACCCGGCTTCGAATCGTCCCGCGGTCTTTTTCCACTCTCCCTTCCACTATCGCCCAGTACTTCCGCTGGATTTCATGCCGGCTGAATACTCCCTGAAGCCTTAATTTCACTTTTTCGGATTTGGCAAAAACCAGAATCCCGCTCGCGAACTTGTCCAGCCTGTGAACGATAAACAGCTTCTGTCTTGGATTGCGTTCCTTCAGGTACCGGCGCAGGTACGCGTAGGCCGTCCGCTCCCGCTCATCGATGGTGGCGACCGTGAGCAGGCCCGACGGCTTCTGGACTATGAGGATATCCTGGTCTTCGAAAAGTATTTCCAGCCCGCCGGGGAGTTCCGTCGGCGTGCTCCGGGGCCCTATTTCAATCCGGTCGCCCGGTTTGACAGGTTGAGAGGCGAGTTTGCACACGCTGCCGTTCAAAAGGATCCGGCCCTGGTCCAGCATTTGACGCAATGTTCGCCTGGAAGCTCCCGGCACTAGGAGCTCGAGCGTATTCAGAAGGGAACCCGAAACGGAGGCTGTGCTTTTCACCTAAGCTCGGTTGCAGACAAGCATCCGGGTGGCATCCGCAAAACGGACGGTGATTTTGTTGGGAGCTATGAAAGACTGGACGCAGCCCAATCCAAACGTTGCGTGTTCAATCCAGTCGCCCTCCCCAAAACTCCCCGACATGGAGTATTTCTTGTGAGGTTTAGCCGATGCTTCCTGCATCACCTCTTCCCAGGTTTGCCGGGTCTTTTTGGTGGTGGTTTTCGCCTTCTTTTCGCCTTTTTTGGGCGCAGCTTTTGACACAGGCTTGGCGGGGCGATAGTTGTGCTCGCCGTTGCAGGTATTGCAGCGGACGCGGCGCGGTTTTGCGCCGTCCATCGCCATGACCGTGTGCGCCAGGACAAGCTTGCATTTTGTACAATATGCCTCTACATCCGAACCAACAGCTATTTTGCTCATATTCCTATATTAGCACAATTTATAGAGGGCTGCAGCATATAGAGGCATGCTACTCGGGGAAAACTGCGGGATAGACGCCAGAAGCCGGGAGCCAGGGGCAAGAATCTTCCCCGGTTTGCCGCTCAGAGTTATTGGTCCAATAGGAGATCCACCGGATCTGCCGGTGAGGCAGTATCGGTTTGACAAATACTGGAGCAGGCCTTTTGACCGGTGTTCTGACAGCAGCCAAAGAAATAATGAATATCGAATTTTGAATGTCGAACCGCAGAAGCACTTCGAGATTCGAAATTTATTATTCGACATTCTGCGGTTCAAAAAGCCTCAAAGATATCCATGGCGCATGAAGCTTCAATTATCTTTCATCGGCTGGGATCGAGCCCCTTTGAGGGGCTAACAACAAGAAAGCCGGCTCTGCCCGAGGATACTTACTTCGGACCGGATGGAGAACCGGGTTCAAGCAGGGAGTGATTCTGATACCAGAGGATGCCCAGGATGGTTTTGCCGTCGCGGATTTCTCCCGTCCTCATCTTTTCTAGGCATTCCTCCGGAGAATAGGCCTCAACCGTAATGTGTTCGCCTTCCTCCAGGCGTTGGGGACAGGGTGTGAGTTTGCGCGCAACAAAAAAATGGATCAGTTCGTCGCTGATGCCGGGAGTAGTATAGAAAGAGCATAGATACGTCAAACTGCCGGCCTGATGGCCGATTTCCTCCTCGAGCTCGCGCGCCATGGTTTCCAGAGGCGGCTGGCCGCTGTCCAGTTTGCCTGCAGGAAGCTCAAGTATGAATTTCCCGATCGGATAGCGAAACTGACGGATCAGGAGAATGCGGCCATCGTCGAGCACCGGAACCGCCGTAACTCCCCCAGGGTGTTTGACAACCTCCCGGATGGTAGTCCTTCCCGAAGCCTGCTGAATAGTATCCACATGAAGCGCAACGATTTTCCCGCGATAAATCTCCTCGTGGCGGAGAACGGTTGTTTCGGGATTGTTGAGATCCATAGCCCCTCCGGATGAAGGATACAGCACCTAAACTCTGAAAAAGACAAGAATTCCACGAATTTTTCGTGTTCAGGGCATCAATGCGCTAAACTCTAAACCGGGAGATTCACCGGAACATGATTTCATGCGATGAACTGGAGCGGATACTGGGGACCAACGGCGCCATTGCCGCAAATCATCCCTTCTATGAATACCGTCCAGGGCAGATACAAATGGCGCAAGGGGTCGCAGATGCCATTGAGCAGAATCACCACCTCTGTGTCGAGGCGGGAACCGGCACCGGCAAAACCCTGGCCTATCTGATTCCGGCCATTTTTTCCGACAAGCGGGTCGTCATTTCCACGGCTACAAAAAACCTTCAGGAACAGCTGTTTTACAAGGACATCCCGTTCCTTGAAAAAGCCCTGGGACGCAAGCTCTCGATCTGCTACATGAAAGGCCGGAGCAATTATCTCTGCTGGAACCGGCTCGAGGAAATCGACGGCGAGGCTTATTTGTTTTCCCCGCACGACCCGAAATACATAAAGGTGATCAAAAAATGGGCGCAAAGGACCGACACGGGCGATCGGGCGGAATTATCCGAGCTTCCCGAGGACATGCTCCTCTGGCATCATCTGGACGCCCGCCGCGAAACGTGCGCAGGTCAGAAATGCCGTAATTTTGAAGCATGTTTCATCACGAGGGTCCGCCAGAAAGCGCTGGAGTCGGATATCGTTATCGTGAATCACCATTTGTTCTTTGCCGACCTGGCTTTGCGTCAGGGGGATTTCGGATCGGTTCTGCCGGATTACTCGGTCCTGGTTTTTGATGAGGCGCATGAGATCGAGGATGTTGCCACACAGTACTTTGGCGTGATGGTCAGCAACTATCGAATCGAGGAACTCGTGCGCGACATAGACCGGGTGCTTGCGGAAACAGGCTCCTCCTCTGCGTTTTTATCCGGTCAGATCGAAAAGCTGGCGGAGCGCTCCAGGGAGTTCTTTGCGCAGTTCCAAAGCAGGGAAGGGCGGTACGCGCTTCAGCCGCTTGGCCCGGGAAGCGGCACACGCCGCGGACCTTCCGGCACCGATATTATCAGTGACGATTACCGGGCGCTGCGCGTTCAGCTGGATGTGGTTAAGAGCTCGCTGGCCAATATCCCGGTTCAGAGCGACGGCATTGAAGCCCTGATACGCAGAAGCATGGAATTGCAGGGCGACCTGGCGGCAATACTGGAGGCCGACTCCAGGGAACACGTGTACTGGTGCGAGATACGTGGGAGGGGCATCTTTCTCTGGGCCTCGCCCATCAATATATCCGCGCTTCTTAAAGACCGGCTTTTCTCATGCGTCGAATCCGCGATCCTGACATCCGCTACCCTCTCGACGGGAGGCAATTTTTCTTTCGTTAAGGCCCGCCTCGGCCTTGATGACGCCGGCGAACTCATTGTCCCGTCCCATTTTGATTTTGCCCGCCAGGCTGTTTTCTACGTCCCCCGGAATATTCCCGAACCGCGCGAAGAAGGCTGGGTGAAGCGCGCCTGCCAGGAACTCGAGATGATCCTGGATGCCAGCCGTGGACGCGCCTTTGTTCTATTCACCAGCTACAGCCAGATGGAGCAGGTCCACCAGGTGCTGAAAAGCCGTCTGCCCTTCCCGGTGATGATCCAGGGCGAAAAGAGCAAGTCCGCCTTGTTGGAATCCTTCAGGAGCACCCCTCATGCGGTTTTGTTTGCCACGAGCAGCTTCTGGCAGGGCGTCGACGTCCAGGGGGAACAGCTGAGTTGCGTGGTCGTGGATAAACTCCCCTTCTCGGTGCCCAGCGATCCCGTCGTGGCTGCCCGCATTGCGCAGATCAACGAATCCGGCGGAAACGCTTTTTATGACTATCAGATCCCTACCGCCACCATTTTGCTGAAACAGGGATTGGGCCGGCTTATACGCAGCAAAACGGACCGGGGAATCCTGGCCTTGCTGGACAAGCGGATATTGACCAAGAGCTACGGGAGGGTGTTTCTCCAAAGCCTGCCTCCGGCGCCTCTCACGCATGATTCCATTAAAATTTGCAACTTCCTGCAAAATTAGGAATCTATCTCATGGGAGTTGGACGAGAGCTTGAAGCGTTGGACTTCAAATCTCGAAGGCGGCCCGGAGCCGCGGGGAGGTCAACCTTGTGCAGGAATCCCGGGAAAAACATCCCAGGTTTGTTGACATGAGGTTTAATGCCTCCTAGAATAGGGTGTTTTCTATTAGAGGTGCAATTTACATAGGGGAATTGTAAGGAGGTCCCATGCATATCTCTTCGCGGAAGGTGGGTTTTTTTGCAGTTTGTTTGGTCGTCTTCGCGCTGGCTTTGCCGGCCATGGCACAGAACCGGCTTATCAAAGGCAAGGTGACGGACGAAAAAGGTGAGCCCGTAGTCGGGGCCCAGGTTTCGATTCAGGCGACCGACTCGAAAACCCGCCAGTTCAACACTAAAACCGACAAGAAGGGCACATATATTTATATGGGGCTTCCGGCCGGGGAATACCGGGTTGTTGTTCGCGCGCAGGGCTTTATGCCAAGCTATGTTCCATCGGTGCGTCCCAACATTTCGGCTGAAAGCGTGATCGATCTGAAGTTGACTCCAGGTGCGGATGCAAAGCTTCCCTTCGAGCTGTCGGACCAGGAAATCGAGCAGCTCAAGAAGGAAATGGAGAAGGCTGAAAAGAGGAAGGAGACCTCGGCGGAGGTCCAGGCTTTTTTCGACTCCGGCCTTAAGCTGGCTCAGGAAGGGAAGCATGCCGAGGCGGTTGAGGAATACAAGAAGGCTCTCGAGAGGGATCCCGAACAGCCCAACATCCTTGGCAACATGGCGGATAGCTATTCAAAAATGGATAAAAACGAAGAGGCTCTGGCGCTCTACCAGAAAGCCGTTGCCATAAGTCCGAATGACGCAGCTCTGCAAACAAACCTGGGAGTCATACTGAGCAAAATGGGGAAAAATGAAGAATCGCAGGCGGCATTCAAAAAAGCGGCGAGCTTGAATCCTGGTGCGTCCGCGCAGAGCTTTTACAATATCGGCGCCACGCTCGTGAACAACGGCAAAACAGTGGAAGCCGCAGAATCCTTCAAGCAGGCCATCGCCGCGGATCCCAATTTCGCCGAAGCCTACTACCAGCTCGGGATGTGCCTGTCGGGCAAAACAGAAACCATGCCGGATGCAATCAAAGCCCTGCAGAAGTACTTACAGATCGGGCAAAAGCCGGATCAGATTGAAGTGGCAAAGGAAATTATCAAAGCCCTCGAGGTGTCAGTTAAAAAGTAGTGCCCGTGCTTTCCGGGGGACGGCCGCAATCAGCCGTCCCCCTTACCAACGTTTGAGCCTCCCTCTGTTTTGGCCTGAAAACTCCCGATACAAAACACACGAAAGCCACGAAAGACAATCCCTATATCTGTCCTAAGCCCAGTGCGGACGGGCTCTCCAGAGCCGTCCGATAAGCGAATACGGAATTCGGCGAGAAATAAGGAAATATACGCCAGGGAACCAGGCTGGGACCGGGGCTTAATCCTCTTCTTCAGAGGTGGCGAACATAGCTTCCGCTTTGGCGCAGCCGACGTCCGCAAGGTTTTGCAGGGCGGCCAGCGCTGAATCCGCGACCGCTGCTTCCCGGTGAGTGGTAAGCTCGTAAATTCTCTGCAGCGTGGAGTCGTCCACTTCGTTCGGCCTGTGCCAGAATGCCACGGAAATTTCCGAAAGCGCCTGAGCCTGAATCTCCGGGTTCGGGTGGGATGTGAGCTCAAGCAAAGCATCCAGGGATCGCGGCCCGCCCTGCTGGGCGATTGCACCCAGGGATTCGATGATCCATTTGCACATTCTTTCCGCATTTTTTCCCGTGCCTTTTTGTTCGCGGGAAGCCATCGTGGCACAGCAGGTTTTCAGGACCGGAAGGAAGAATTCCACGGCCGCATCATCGCCAATGACCCCGATAGCCTCGATGATGGCGATCTGCAGATCCTGGGCGCCAAATCCTTTAAGCTTCCGCGTCTCCAGGAATGCTTTCTTGAGGGGCCCGACGAATTTTCTGCTTCCTATGGCGCCCATGGCGTAAGCGGCAAATTCCCGCCGCCTGATATCGCGATGCTCCAGAAGAGACAAAAGCGGCTGGCTGAAACTCGGATCGCGCAGAACGCCGATCCGCGGGATGATTTCAAACAGATCTTCGATGTCGCCCGATTCCATGGTCGCAAGGCAATTGTGGATCATGTCATCGGAGAAGTGTTTGGACTTTTTTGGGAGGGGCTTGTTCGCGTCGGCCACGTCGCTGGACCTCAATCGGGTTGATCATTAGTTCAAACGAGGCATTATACGATCTCAAAACATTCTTTTTAAAGCGAAATAGCTCAGGTGCGCACGATTTTATCGTGTAAACTTTCTAATCAAAAGACTCCTAGCCTGCTGCGGCCGGCCCGGCCACGTCAGCGGGCGGCTTTTTGAGGTACTTATTCCTGCAGCCCTCGGAACAGAAATAGACAACCTCCTTGCCCTCCTCAAGCCGGACAGCCAGCCGCGAATCCATATACATTCCGCAGACAGGGTCTTTGACCATTTTTTGCGCTGATTTTGGGAAATTGCTCGCGGGCTTGCCGGAACCCGTTTTGCCCAGTATGGCGGCCAGAAAGCGTCTCAGGAGCCAGATAACGAACGCCAGCGACAATATTCTAAGCAGTATTGAGAGCATAGTTTTGCGATAGTCGGACGCCTATTTGGCGGACGCCTTCAGTCTGTTGATCCTTTGTTCCAGATCCGCTTTCCGTGAAAAATCGGGATCCAGTCGAAGCAACTCTTCCCAAACCGCAATCCCGCCGCGGATATCCTTCTTGCCGCTTATCAAAACAATCCCTTTATTGAAAAGGGCTTGGGCGAAGTTCGGACTGTATGTCAGAACATTGTTCAGCGTTTCCAGGGCTTTGTCGTGCTGACCCAGGTAATGGAAGCAGGAAGCAAGGTCGGTTTCCGCGCTCGCGTCCCCGGGGCGGACCTTCAGGCTCCTCTGATAGGCGTCGGCGGCCTTTTCGTACTGGCCGAGGTCATAATATATATTCGCAATCTGTGTCACGTAATCGGCGTTTGCAGGATCCTTTGCGCTCAGCTGCTCGAGCGCCGCAAGATTTTTTGCGGAGTCGAGCGGGGGATGGTTTTCGGGCAACGAACTGCCGGACGCACCCTCAGCCGCGGGCGGACGAATCGGCGTCTGATCCCGATTCCTGAGAAGGAAAGTGACGGCGGTCAATCCAAGCGCTGCAACCACAAGGGCAAAGAGCAGGTTCACGCGAAATTTGTTCGAATTCATACCATAGCAATCTTACGGAAGCAGCTCCCCCATAATCAAGTGGGACAGTCACAAGTGTCCCACTTGCGCAGGGAAAGTAGTGACGCTCATCCACGGCCATCCTGATGGGGACACTGGTGACTGTCCCACTTTGGGCTGTCGAGAATCAGGGTGACGGGGCCCGAATTCGTCAGGGAGACTTCCATCGAGGCCTGAAATTGCCCCGTCTGAACTCCGGGGATCTGCCCGCGGACGATTTCAACAAAATCGCGGTAAAGAGCCTCGGCTTGCGCGGGAGCGGCGGCTTCTATGTAGGAAGGACGGCGGCCCTTCTGGCAGTCTCCATAAAGAGTGAACTGCGATACCAGGAGCAGCTGGCCGCCGATATCCTTTAGGCTCAGATTCAGCTTACCGTGGCTGTCGTCGAAGATCCGCAATTCGATTATCTTCCTGGCCATCCAGTTCAGGTCTCTCTCGCTGTCCCGGCGCGAGATGGCTACCAGCGCCAGAAGTCCTTCCCCTATGCGGGCCACGGACTCATTCCCTACTACAACCTCTGCACGGCTGACTCTCTGAACGACGGCTCTCATATTTGAAGGGTTCTCCGGTGAATCCGATTTAAGGGCGACATTGACAGATCCGGTTTCCAAAGTATATATTAAGCCGTTTGTAGACGGATAATATGGTAGCACAGCGCAACCCATGCCGAGATTGCAGGTACGATAGCCCGCTTCAGCTGCGGGCGGTGTCCTCCTCCGGTCATTCAAACTTGGAGGGGGCAACCAGGTGAATCCCGAGCTTCGGAACCTGATAGCCCTTCAAGACATCGAGCTTAAGATCGCCAGTCTGCATAAACAGATCTCCAGTATTCCAACTCATGTCCAAAGCCTGAACAACGAGCTTCAACAGGTTCAGACCGAGCACCAGGCGCGCGTCGTGCGCACGAAGGAGCTCTCCAACCGCAGGCGAACCCTCGAGGGTGATGTTGATATGCTCAGATCCAAGCTTTCACGGCTCAAGGACCAGCTCATGTCGGTCAAGACCAACAAGGAATATACCGCCATGCTCCATGAAATCCAGACGGCCGAGGAGCACATCCGGGGCGAAGAGGACAAGATACTGGAAGTCATGGAAGAGGCAGAGGGCATGGATAATGATCTCAAGACTTCCGAGAAGGAAGTTTCGAGGAGAACCGCTGAACTCCAGGAAGCTATCCGGCAAACGAACGAATCCGCCCCGGTGCTGGAACTGGAACTCGCGAAGCTGGAAGAGGAAAGGGCCGGGATGGAGTCCCGCATCGAGGCGGAGCTGCTCTCCCGCTATCGGCGGATCGCGGAGGTGCGGAAAGGGATTGCTCTGGCTGAGGCTAAAGACGAGCTTTGCAGCGCTTGCCATGTCCGCATACGGCCGCAGATGTATGCCGATCTGCTCCGCACGGAAAACATACAATTCTGCGACAGCTGCTCCCGCATTTTGTTCTCCCGGGAAAACTCATAGCCGAAATCTGCATCCCTATTGGTGGAAAGGATCACGGACGCACCCCTGGGACCGGCGAATCAGCCGGCATGGCGACGCGGCCTCGATCAAAACTATGAAGCTTCTGCTAGGTTCAATAATTATGGTTTTGATGATTCCCGGCTTTCTGGCCGCCGAAGTCTCCGGACAGGATTCGCAGACGATCATCCGGGCCGAAGTTGCGCTGGTGGACGTTATTTTCACAGCCGTGGACCGGGGCGGAAGGCCGGTTCGAGGCCTAAAGGCGAATGATTTCCAGATAACTGAAAACGGGCAGCCCCAGACCATCGAGTATTTCAGCGAATTGGGCAAGGGCAGTCAGGTGCCCCTCACGATCGCTTTGCTCATCGATACCAGCGGCAGCGTGAGAAACAAGCTGGACTATGAAAAAACCACGGCTGCGGAGTTTTTCAGGGAAGTGCTTCGGCCCAACAAAGACCTGGCTCTGATCATCCAGTTTGACTCAGAGGTAAACCTGGTTCAGGACTTTACACAAAGTCAGGATGATCTCATCAACGCTCTGAACGGCCTCAAGGCCGGGAACAGCACCTCACTGTATGACGCAGTTTTTCTCGCCGCCGAAGAGAAGCTGCGCCACGAAGCGGGGCGGAAGGTTATGGTTGTGATCAGCGACGGCGAGGACACTTCCAGCAAACTGCGCAAAGAGGCGGCCATCGAGGCCGCCCAGCGAAGCGATGTGCTCATTTACGGGATCGGGGTCCGCAGTGACGAATACGGCAGCAATTTTGGCGTGCTCAAGAAATTCGCCGAGGAAACAGGGGGAGCCTTTTTCTCGCCGCGGGCCCGCCTTGAGGAGATACAGGCTGCTTTCCGCTCCATCGGGGAGGAACTCCTGGGGCAATACAGCCTGGCCTACAGTTCGACCAACAAAAACAAGGACGGCAAATTTCGCGCGATCTCTGTTCGATGCAAAGGGAACGGCGTGCGGATTCGCGCGAGAAAAGGCTACTACGCGCCCAAAGCGGCTCAGCCGTAATTACATTGGTAAACCCCCGGCTCTGCCGGTGGACTCAAAGAGTTTGGCAGCTCCGTATTTTGAAACGCTGATAAAAGCGCTGAAAGACGCCGATTTGTTCGGCGAGGGTCGGCGTAAGTCAGCGTTCAAGACCGGCGTAACTCCTCCAACCGCTTTGAGCGGTTCCAATCTTTCAAGCCTCCGGCTTTGCCGGAGGTGCCTGACATGGGATTCGAAATTCGAGATTCAAAACCCATAACCCGCAATTCCGAATAACGAATCCTCAAGGCACGTACATGTAGCCTTTTCCCCTGAGGCTGACGAAGTGGCGAGGCCGATCCGGTTCCGTCTCAAAATACTTTCTCAGGCGTACGATGAAGTTATCCACGGTACGGGTTTCAACCTCTGAGTGATATCCCCATACTTTTTCCAGGAGCTCGCCCCGCGAGAAAACGCGGTTGGGCTGCGATGTCAGAGTTTCGAGCAGGTCCGCCTCCAGGGCCGTAAGCTGCAGCTTGCCGCCAGGCCCTTCGCAGCTGAGCTTGTCGAAATCGACGACGTAGCTGGCGACGGTTACTTTTCTTGAGAGGTACGGTCCGGGAGCGTACCAGGAGGAGCGCTGCATCATCCGCTCGACTCTCAGCAGCAGCTCGCGCAAATGAAAGGGCTTGACGATGTAATCATCCGCGCCCAGTTCAAGTCCGTGGATGCGGTCCTGCACCGCGGATCTGGCTGTGAGCATGAGAATCGGCAGCTTCTTGTCGCGCTGGCGAACCTGGCGCGCCACTTCGAATCCGTCCACCTCCTCCAGCATAAGATCCAGGATGATCAGGTCGAAAGGCTCGCGTGCCTGCAGCGCCAGCGCCTCTTTGCCGCTGGGGGTAGACCGGACCTCGTACCCTTCCTGCTCAAGGTTGAACTGGACCGGCCGCGCGATGTTCAGCTCGTCTTCAACAAGGAGTATCCTGCGCTTGGGTGCACTCATCGGATTCCAGTCTTTCAGGCCCTGCTCTCAGCCTGGGGATTCAGGTTTCTGCGCCTGGCAAGGCTCCAATACTTGCGGGAGCGGGGCAGGCGCACGCTGAAGGTGGTTCCGCGGCCCATTCCCTGGCTTGAAGCCCAGACCTTTCCGTGGTGATCCTTCACGATGTTCCGCACAATATAAAGACCCAGACCGGTGCCTGGGACGCGCGCCGCCGAGCCTTCGGATCCTCTCCAGAACATTTTGAAGATGTTTTTAAGGTCTTTGCCCGTAATCCCGGTCCCGCTGTCGATGACGTCCAGGCGGCAGCTGCGCAAATCCCTGTGCAGCTTCAGGCGGATTTTTGAGCCTGGCGGCGAATACCGGGCCGCGTTCTCGAGGAGGTTTGCCAGCACCACGCGCATTGCGGGTCGATCGATGGCAACGCGGGCATCCTTGCCCTTTTCGAGCACGATGAGATGGCGGTCCTTTTCGTAGAGATGGCGGTCTTCGGCAATGAAGTCCTCGAGGAAATGGCGCATGCTGACGCTCTCCAGCCGGTAGCGACTTTGCTTCCTTTCAATCCTCGCGGCGCCAAGGATCCGGTCGATCAGCATCGACAGACGCTCGGTGTCGTCGAGCATCATGGAAATGTATTCGCGCTTTTTCTCTTCCGATAGGTCCCGCAGGGCCATGGTTTCCAATGCCAGCTGAATTGAAGCGACGGGGGATTTGAGCTCGTGGGTGACATTGGAGACGAAATTGCGCTGCATCTTGTTCAAGCGGTGCTGTTTGATCCAGTAGATGAAAATCACGGTAACGCCGGCCAGTATCAGGGTGAGGAGCAGGCCCCCTTCAAAAAGCGGCATCCAGCCGAATCCCTCGACTTCAACCTGGGTCCTCAGCCTCTGCGCCATTTCGCGCAACTGGGAATGTTTTTCGAGGTACCACCGTATCCAGACAACCATCAGCAGGATCCAGAGGATCTGGATGAGGAGGAAGATCGTGACAGGGTGGTAGAGCCAGCTTGTTTTAAGGCGAAAGTTTTTCACGGTTCGGCATCAGCTTTCGACACGGAGAAGCACGGGTGAATGAGGCGACCGTTCACCCTACCGAATTCGATCCGGTCAACCTTCAGAACCCAAACTCGGGGCAGGGAACAGACGCTAAAGCCCGGGATCGGGATCCTCAAAAGTATCGCGCTTCAGCCGTTCATACAGGCGGATCGACAAGGGAGCCTTGCGTATGAAGGAGCTGAAGCACATCTTCCCCAAATTCCCGAATACGCCAGCGGCGCATTCCGGGCAGGGTCGACAGTTCCTCCAGGCTGCCGGGAGGATTGACGGCCAGATTTTCCAGCAGATTCGCCGGGAAAACAACTCCCACATGCAATTCCAGCTGTTGGGCTCTCGCCTTGCGCCAAACTTTTAAGGCTTCCAGGCGGCGTTTGGCCGCGCGGCTTGGGGCCTTGCCGTTATTGTGGGCGGGCGTTTCCAGAAAGGACGGGCCTCGCCGACGGGCTTCCGATATGGTCTGCAGTATTTCACCGGCGTATTTCCGGGCAACCCGGTTGGATATTCCGTGCCTGTTAAACATGTCGCGCGGCGACTGCGGAGGCTTATGCACCAGGTCGAGGAGAACGGAGTTGTTCAGCACCTTGAAGGGCGGCACATCCAGCGTCCGGGCCACCTTGTCCCGGAAAAGATAGAGGGCCCTCAGCACCGCCTGATCCTGAAGCGGCAGTTCGCGGCAGCCCTTGATGCGGCGGAAGCCTTCCGTGTCGAATTCCTTTTCGACTTTTTCCACCGCCGCCTCGGTTTCGAATTCCTCGCGCGCCCAGCTGATCCGCCCCTTCTGCTGCAGCTCCTGTTCCAGCACATCCCTCAATCGAAGCAGGTAGTGGGTATCCATGGCCGCATATTCCAGCTGTTCGGCCGCCAGCGGCCGCCGCGACCAGTCATCCCTCTGCCGCCTTTTCGAATGATGGATACCGAGGAACGCTTCCATCAAGACTCCCAGTCCCAGAAACTCATGGCCCAGCAATTGGGCCGCGACGTGGGTGTCGAATATATTGGCGAACGCAAAACCATAGTCGCGGCGAAGGCAGTAAACGTCATAGCTTGCCGCATGAAAAACCTTCTCCACGGCAGGATCGGACATCAGCGGGGCAAGCTTCGCCACCGATTCAACGGCCAGCGGATCGAGTATGTAGGTGTCGCGGTCGGTAGATATCTGGATGAGGCAGACTTTTTCAAAATAGTGGTACAGGCTGTCGGCTTCCATGTCGATAGCCAGGCGGCGCGCCTGGATCAGGTTTTTCAGCATGCCCTCGAAGCGCTCGGCAGTGGATATCAGGGTGTAGGGTATAGCGGAACCGATAGTGATTTCTTTTGCTGGCGAACCATCCATAGGCATTCACAGGGTAGACTTTTCTTGCGGATATTGCGAGCGTTTTGTTGCGTATGTCCCGTATTGCGGCGGATTTTCATTAGGAGCGCCTTCCGGCCGCCCGGCGATGAAGCCAACTACTTCCATCAGAGGCGGAGATTTGGTTGTATACCGCTCAAAGCGCTTGGATGAACTACACTGACTCTAACCGCTGACATTGGCTCTTGCACACCGACCGCTGCCTTATTAATCGGCGATCGTCAGCGTTTTGTCCGTGTATGTCGGCGTTAAATAAAACTGGAACTGTCAAACTCTGTGAGTCTCCAGGCAGAGCTGGGGGGCTACCAGTTTCATAAAGATCTCGCAGGCGGCCAGGAGGCCGCGCCTGCCGGAAATGCGGACATTGGGTTTCGGCTTTCACCCGCGCCGTGAAAGCTTGCGCAGCCTTTGGATGACGGCTTCCAGCGTCTGAACGGTGCGGTCGATTTCTTCCTGCGTGGTGTAACAGCATAGGCTGAACCGCAGGGAGCTCTGAACAACTTCCGGCCGGAGTCCCATGGCGACCAGTACGTGCGAGGGTTCCAGAGCCCCGGATGAGCAGGCGGACCCTGTCGAAACCGCGATCCCTTCAAGATCGAGGGCGATGACTGCCGCCTCTCCCTCGAGGTTTTCAAAAGAGAGATTGGCGACGTTGGGCAGCCGGAACGCCTGGCCGTTAATGCGTGTGCCGGCAATGCGGGCCATTGCCTGATCCTGGAGCCGGTCCCGCAGTTCCGCTACGCGAGTGCTCATTTCCGGCAGCCGTTCTCCGGCCAAAAGAGCCGCCGCTCCGAGCCCTGCGATGGCCGGGACGTTCTCCGTGCCCGCCCGGCGTTTCCGCTCCTGCGAACCTCCGGTCATGAACGGGGCCATTCTGGTTCCCTTTCGGACGTACAGGGCTCCAATGCCCTTCGGGCCATGGAGTTTGTGGCCTGAAATGGAAAGCAGGTCCACACCCAGATCCTGGACGTCCACGGGAATTTTGCCGACCGATTGCACTGCATCAGTATGGAATAAAATCCCGTGCCGTTTGGCGATGGAACTTATTTCGGTGACAGGCTGGATCACTCCGGTCTCGTTGTTTGCGTGCATCACGGATATGAGGATGGTATTTCCGCGGACCGCGGCTTCCACCGCTTCGGGATCCACTTTTCCCGAACTGCCGACGGGCAAGTAGGTGATTTCAGCTCCGGCGCTTTCCAGCGCCTTGCAGGTTTCCAGTATTGCCGGGTGCTCGATTCTGGTAGTGATGATGTGTTTGCCGGGGCGGTAGCCGCTGCGGAAAATCCCCCAGAGGGCGGAATTGTCGGATTCGGTGCCGCCGGAAGTGAACACGATTTCCCGTGTGTCCGCACCCAGCAAGCCGGCAACGGACCGCCTGGCAGCTTCGACGATTGCGCGGGCTTCCTGGCCAAACAAATGAACCGAGCTGGCATTGCCGAAATTTTCGCGGAAACAGGGCAGCATGGCTTCAACAACCCGCTCGTCTACGCGGGTTGTTGCGCTGTTATCAAGATAGATTCTTTGCTTCATGATGCCCTAGAATAGCATATTATCGGGGATCTTTGTGGACGGCTCCCCGGAGCCGCCCGGTCTTCCCGGGAAGTGCATCGGTGAGTTTTTTCAGACGGAGGAATGACATGGGGGATTCGCGGCGCATCATCACCTTGCTGACGGATTTTGGATTGCGCGATCACTTCGTTGCGGCCATGAAGGGAGTGATTCTGAGCGTGAATCCTGACGTAACCCTGGTGGACATAAGCCATCTTGTTCCGCCACTGGATTTATTCACCGGCGCTTTCACCCTGGGGCAGGCGTATTCATGCTACCCGGCGGGCTCGATTCATCTTGCCGTGGTGGACCCCGAAGTGGGAACCGCGCGCAAGGCGCTGGCGGTTTCGGCCGGCGGGCATTTCTTTGTAGCGCCGGACAACGGCATTTTGTCTTTCGTGTATAAGGCCGAACCGGATTATTCCGCCTACGAAATCACGTCGGACCATTACTTCCGCAAGCCGGTTTCCTCCACTTTCCATGGGCGCGACATTTTTGCTCCCATTGCTGCCTGGATCAGCCGGGATATCCCGCTGCATCAGATCGGGCCGAGGGTGCCGGAACCGGAGCGGCTGTACATACCGGCCCCCAAAAGAGTCAAGGAGGCATTGATCCAGGGCACGATCCTCGCCGTCGATCAGTTCGGAAACCTGATAACCAACCTTGTGCCGGCAGAGGTGCCGCGCACATCCAGGATCCTGGCAGGCAAGCGGGAAATAATTAGTTTCCGGGCCACCTATGCTGAGGGCGCTCCCGAGGAGGTATTTATCGTTCCCGGCTCGACCGGGTATCTGGAGATTGCAATGAAAAACGGGTCCGCCGCATCGGTCCTTGGCCTTAAAAGTGGTGCGCCGATAGGGGTCGTGCTGGTCTGAATGGGGACCGAACATGGCAGGCGGTGGAAGTGCCGTTTGAGGTTTCTATGGCAACACAAGGCTCTCTATTCCAGCTCCCCGGCCGTAATTCCAGCCTTCGTGTCGGACCAGCAGGGTGGAATTACAAAGACTGGGAGGGTATCGTTTATCCCGCCGGCGGATCTTCGGATGCTCTGGCGTTTCTGGCGGATTATTGCGACACGATAGAGATCAACAGTTCCTTTTATGCGCCCCCGCGTCCCAGGGACACCTCCTCGTGGGCCCGCCGGGTCCGCAACAATCCACGGTTCAAATTCACGGCGAAAGCCTGGCAGCGGCTTTCGCATGAACGCACCGCAGCGGAGGAGACGGCTTTGGCCGCCGACTGCGGTGAGGTCCGCGGCTCGATAGCGCCGCTTGCGGAAGCCGGGGTCCTTGGGGCTGTTCTCATTCAGTTTCCCTGGCGATTTCGCTGCACACCGGAGAATCAGGATTACCTCGACCGGTTGTTTCGCCATTTGCGCGATTTCCCGCTGGCGCTGGAAGTCCGGCACGGCAGCTGGGACCGGGATCCTTTTTACGATTTTTTGCGCGAGCGCGGCGTGGCCTTCTGCAACGTGGACCAGCCCTTGATCGGCAACTCGATCAGACCCGCGGCGTATGCCACGGCGAAACTGGGGTATTTCCGGATGCACGGGCGCAACTACGCAAACTGGTTCAAGGAAGATGCCGGACGGGACGCGCGCTACGACTACCTGTATTCGAAGGACGAAATACGATATTTATCGAGTCAGATACGCAAGCTGCAGCAAAGCACCGAGGAAACCTACGCGGTCACGAATAACCACTTCCGGGGGCAGGCGCTGGTCAACGCGATGGAGATTATGGAGGAACTGGATGCTGCGCCGCCGGCGGTCCCGCCTCTTCTGGCCGAGGCCTATCCGGAGCGCTTCGGGAAATAACAACGAGTTGCCCCGCGTGGCACAGTCGCAGCGCAAATTTGGATCACGCGGAGACGCGGGGAGCGCGGAGATCCGGAGTATTATGCCCCGCGTCTCCGCGTGAGATAGTGTACGTTTATCGTTCTGAATTGCCCAAAACCTCAAAACGGTTTTTGCACCGCAAATCGATATCTGGGGTGGATTTTTTGGCCGGTCGATGGTATAAAGCTAGGCGCTTTGTTTTTGCAAACTGAGCAGACTGGAATGCCGGGGTAGCTCAGTCGGTAGAGCAACGGACTGAAAATCCGTGTGTCGACGGTTCAATTCCGCCCCCCGGCACCACTGGAATCAATAGATTATTGCCATCGCCAATCTCAAAAACCTTCCACTTTTCCCGTGAGATTCACCTTTGCGATCTGATCTGCAAATTGATCCATAAACAAACCAGGATCGCTGCCCTCGGCGCCAAAACCCAATGGGAGATCGATAATGAGAGTCCGGATTCATAACAGCTTCAGTCTCTTGGTATTAATGCTGGCCCTTTACGGGTGTGGCGGAAGTGCGGCCATCGAAATGAAGGAAGCCCGGACGGCTATGGATCAAGCCCGATTGCTCCATGCCGACAGATACGCGCAGGTGGACTTTGAGCAGGCTCGGAAAGCCTGGGACCACGCTCAGACTGCCGAAAAGGAAGGCCAGACGTCTACGGCCAAAGTACTTTACACGAGCGCCAAAATCTATTTCGGCAAGGCTGCGGATATCGCCCGATCCAAGCAGGACGCTTTAACGCGCGAGCTTGATGCCATGCAACTCATGATCAGCAAAAACTTCGATCAGGTGAAGATCGATCTTTCAAAGAACAAGCTGTCTTCCAGTCAGCGGAGCAGGGTGAAGGCGATTGCGTCCGAGATCGAGGAGGGCAAGACGGCGATTGGCGATCTGGTGATTCAGGAGGATCTTCCCAAAGCGGTTGCAACAGCGAAGGATGTGCAGACAAAAATCTATCATGCACAGCTGATCCTGGCAGGGCAGAAGATAAAGTAGGTAAGAGGTCTCGGGCAGGAGAGCTTAGGATCGACTCGGGTGCCTCTCTTTGGGGGGCATGGGGGATATTGTTTACCCTGGAAGCAAGAGACTGAGCTTATTTCAGGTCCGGCCCTAGGACGGTCGGGCAGGCAGTCTCCACCGGGGTTAGCGAGGGCGTCTCCCAGTTTATATAGCCCGTTTTCAGTAGGTATCCGAAAACGAACACTTGAGGTTTCAACAGCATCATTCTTTGACTGGCCACTCTGCCTATTTTGTGCGATTTGAACATTTGCGGCTCAAATCAGGAAATCGGCCCGATAGCAGGAATGGCAGAAGCATTCAATAAAAGAGAGAAGCTAGCAGTGTTCCACCGACCCACTGCCGGCTGACGCAGCAGACCATTTTATCGCCACTTGTCGATCGATCCGGACTGACTGATCGGGCATCATAACGCCCATGCACCGGTAATTGTTGGATTAACCGGTGACAATGACGGTAAAAGCATCGCCGGAAGGGAAACCGCCCAGCCCATCCCCCGGTCCTCTCTTTGCGGCCGGGGGAGATCCAGTTAGCAGCCCCGCCGGGGCTCCGTCGGGTTGTCCCGGTTACCGGTTTATCCATAGAGGTTGTTAGCGAGGAGCATTCACAATTTCGTGCTCGTGTTTCTCTGTTGTGGTGAGCAGGTCGAAGCCGTCCATTCCCGAACTCCATAGTTCGGAGAGATAGCGATTGTTCCCGATCTTATCGAAAACGACATGTGCATCCTTCGGAGTGGTGTGCATCGCCCCGGCAAGCATGGTGACAATCGGCACCAAGGCCGCGGATCCCTTTTCCGTTCCTTGGACAGAAACGAATAGCTTTCCAGGGTCGTAATTAAATACATATTCTCCCGCCGGAAAGACTTTCCCTGCGGCCGCGAATTCGAAGGGAATCTGTGCACGGACCGTGTGGGTTTGTGCCATAACGAAACCTGCGATCAGCAATATTGCGAGACTGATCGCTATTGCAATGTTTGTCTTCATAGATAGCCTCCTAAGCGCACATGTCGAAATATAAGGCTGCAGATCATGGCCTTCAATGCGTAGAAATACCCAAAATCCCATACAGCAAAATACGCAGTTCCGGCCACCTTTGGGTCTTTCGGGCCCGGAATTACGGGACTGGCCACAGAGTCATTGAATCCAGAATGCTTTGGGGGGCTTGCCGCGTTTGACATCCGCCATATGCCGAACCTTGTCCGCGACGGCTTGAGCGTGTCCGTAGATCCGGTTCAGATGTAAAATGGGCCTGCGGCATGGGGCAGGCAACCAAGGAGAGATATGGCATCCAGGCAAAAGCAGAAAGGCTGCGAACCTTCGGCGATAATGGACGGCGTGAAGTATTATCATTGGGCAGAAGAACCGGTAAGGCTGCGTAAGAGGAACTACCTGCAGAGCGGACATCCGAAGCCCAACGGCATCTGGTTCGATGTAAACGAGGAGTGGAGACGATGGTGCGAGGCGGACCAGTTCCGCATCGAAACCTTGCGCTACCGGCATACGGTGACCATCCTCGATTCATCGCGGATATTGTTTCTGCGAAGAGCGCGGGATATCGACGCATTTACCCGCAAGTACGGACGCAATCTTACGGGCAGAATCCAGTTCCTGCAAAGCACCGAAGATCTTGATGCGTTCACAAGCAAGCTTGGGCATGATCTTATCGGCGATATCCAGAGGCAGTTCTCCCAGTACATCATGTGGGAGGAGGTTGCCGAAAAACACAGCGGCATCATTATCGTTCCTTACTCCCCTTCGAGGAGTTTGAGCTACATCTGGTACTACGGCTGGCATTGCGCCAGCGGATGCGTCTGGGATACAAACGTGATCCGCCTTGGCAAACCCTGCAGGATTACTTCGGAACCGGCGAACGCCGGGCAGTAGGGGAAAGTGCGCGTATATCAGCGGCTAAATCTGGTACCGCTCATTCCAACGTTTTGGGCGGTTCACAATCGAGCCTACGGCTCTGCCCTGAATTCGGGACGCACTTGAAACTTTTGAACCTGTGTTCTCATAAATGGGACTTATGATATTATGCGAAGTCAAATAGGACTGATGCAGCCACCAGTCTGATATGTAGAGGGTAGAATATGTCATCCTTTGATACCGGTTCCCGTCGTCGGTTTCTCAAGAACTCACTGCTTGGCGGTTTGGGGCTTGCGGGCGGACTGCGCCTCGCTGTTGACGCAAGTGCCCTGCAGGGAAAGGTCGATCCCTTTAAGTCCCCTGCCCCCGTTATTCCGGAAGTCCCGCCTGCACGCGTGGCGCTGACCACCGGCGACAGCCGCGCCGACAATACCTTCCGTGCTCTGCGCCCTTTTGAAAAAGAGATCGCGCAGGCCATCGGCAATAAACTCGTCGTCCTAAAAGTCAACAACGTCAACATTGACAAGCCCCTGTGCGCTACCCACGCCGATCAGCTCGAAGGGATCCTCGAGTTTCTCAAATCCATTCGCAAAACCAACGTGGTGATTGCCGAATCGCCGGGCGGCGGCTCGACGCTCGAGGGTTTCGCCAACTACGGCTACAACAGGTTCGTCGAAAAGTACGGCGTAAGACTGGTTGAGCTGGACAAAACGGGATATGAAACGGTTTACTGCATCGATCAGTCCGACATGCGTCCGCGTCCCTGCCGTGTGTCAAAGATGATGGTGGACCCGGACAGCTACATTATCTCCGCAGCAAAGATTAAAACCCACGGGATGGTGGTGGCCACATTCTCGCTCAAGAATGTCGTCGTCGGCGCAGCCATTAAGGATCCGAGCCCGGTGCCCAACGTCGTGGGCCGATCCGACAAGCCCATCATCCACGGCGGCGGCCCGCGAGGCATCAACTACAATCTCGCGGCCCTGGCGCCCCGCCTGCACCCGCACCTGGCGGTGATCGATGGTTTTGAGGGCATGGAAGGCGACGGGCCCATCACCGGCACGCCCATCGACCACCGCGTTTGTGTCGTCGGCACCGACTGGCTCGCCGCCGATACGGTAAGCGCAGAGCTGATGGGAATCGGGATTGGCAAAATCGGTTACATGACCTACTGCGCCCAGGCGGGAATGGGACAGGCCGACATGAGCAAGATAGAAATCCTCGGGCCGGCGCTGAAAGACCACATCAAGCGATACAAAGAGCCCTCCAACATGGAGCAGCTCCTGAGCTGGCAGAAGCCGCCCCAAAGCACTTGACGCCCGATTCCGGGGTTGTTCCGCCTCTATCGTGAATCTTTCTATTAACGCGTACCTTTACATTAAAGAACATACTTTATGTTGCAGATCATTGCGGTTATTACGCTTGGGTTTGCCGGATTCCTTCCGGCTGCCGGCGCCGAAGCGCCGGCTGTTTCCGCATCATCGCCAGCTGTTGTGAGCGGTCCGGCGAAGCCTGACGGGCCGCGGCCCGTTCCGCATCCGGTCGAAAAGGAGGCTTATTATCAATATTGTACGCGATGCCATGGTTTGGGGAAAATGAAGCCATTCCCGCAGAGCCACGCCGGCTTTGCGTCAAAAGGCTGTTCGGGCTGCCACAGAATCGGTGCGGCGCCGGAAATCAAAGGTTCGGCTGTATCCGGATCAATGGATGGCAAGCCGGCACGGATCCCGCATGCCGTTGGTGAAGACGGCTTCAAGGATTGCCTGCAGTGCCATGGTACAGGAAAATCAAAGGCGTTCCCGGCGAGTCACGCCGGCTTTACCATAGCGAATTGCCTGGCATGCCATCAGGTCGGCCCAAAGCCGAAATCCGCAGTCTCGGCAAAGGCCAAAAAGGCTGCCGTTCCAAAACCTGCACGGATCCCTCACACAACGGAAGGAAGCATGTACAAGGACTGCACTCAATGCCATGGTATCGGGAAGCTGAAGCCATTCCCCGCAAACCATGCCAAATATGCTGCGGCGATTTGTACCGGCTGCCACCAGCCTGTCTCCGGCAGTCCCTCGCCGTAAATTCAGGCACATCCGCAGGTCTCCATCTTTGCCCTGGCTGCGGGACGCACTTGACACTGAAGGCATGCCGGATTGGTTTCCGGCTGAGTCGAAGTTCAGGCAGCCTGCCGGCTGCGGCTTCCGCGCTGGATGCCCGTTGGAGCGGAACGTAAACGGAAACGAAGATTACAGGTTGGGACACGACCTGGGTGTCACGCGTGGACAAGAGTCAAATCTTGGCCGGAGGTTGTTTGCCGCGCTGGAATGCCTGCAGCCTTTAATGGCCTTTCAGGCTTTCTTGCCTGCAGCGGAAGTCTTCGACCCGGGACTCAATTTCCGGAAAGAAATTTTGCCGCGAATTTATCCCAGTTGTCCGGAAAGAAATTCCTCGCAATCCCGTCGAAGGGAGCACTTGCCGCCTTAAAGGGTTTCCCGATGGATCCCTGGATCCTGTGCTCCAGTGCATCGGCGGTTTCCTTCATCCAGACCATGGCCAGATCCCCGGACATAAGATTCCTGAGGTTTTTATTTATGTTCGGAATTTTAACTTTCACGAGCCATCCGCTCCCATAAGGATCCCGGTTGAGGAGGGCGGGAGTTTGGATGGCCTCAGTATTGACGGCAACCACCTCACCTTCGACAGGGGAGAGGATGTCGACGGATTTTGAGTCAATCCACAGTTTCCACGCCTTTTCTCCCTGTTCAATACGGCTGCCGATCTGCGGCAGGTCGACTTTTGCGGGCTCGCCGAGCAATTGCTGGGCGAAATCGTCGATGCCCACCCTGGCCACATCCTGCCTTTCCGGGACCGCCCAGCTGTGACCCTGGTGGTAAAAATATCCCTCGGCAATGCGAAACTGCGGGTTCGGCAGGAAGGAGGCCCCGGCTGGTTCCGTCCCCGCATTTCGCGGCTTGCCGGGTGCGTTCAGAAACCTCCAAAAGAAAATCAGCAGCAGCAGAAAGCCGATGACGAAAATGTATTCCGCTCCCTTGGTAGCGAAAATTTCTATGTATCGGGTTTCCATGGAATGTTCTCCTTAATGACCCTGGCGTATTGCGTTCCTTGCGCCAGGGCATCCTGCTCCAAAGCCCAGACTGGCGGATCATTCAGCACGGGCATCCTGTCTATAAACCATCGGAATACCCAAATTTCGCTGAAAATAATGGCCAGTGTGATCTCCACTTCCATCCATGTGGGGTAGTATCGGACCGGGGCATACCACTTGAAGGCGATCACGGAGATATTGAGCCGGTTCAGAATGATTCCGATCAACGTCATGACAGCTGCGGTGCGGACCAATATCGGGCTTTTCCGCTTCATGCCCGCGACGAACAGAATGCAGGGCAGCAGCACGAATCCCAAAAGCTCGGTAAGGTACCAGTAGTACATTGGGCTGCCGAAATAAGAAATTCTTTTTTCGTGGATGAAAACCAGGGCCTGCAGAAAAAGGTAAACGAACATTGCACCGGCGCATATCCTGGCCAGGTCAAACTGCAGGTCATTATGCGATTTTAGATTTTCGTGGCTGATCCGGTCGGCAAAAACACGGTGGCTGATGGATCCTTCAAAGATGACGAGGGAGATGCCGGCAAAGATGCTGGAGACGAAAAACAGAATCGGGATGAATTCTGAATACCACAGAGGGTGGATTTTCCCTTTGGCCATCAGGTAAAGCGCCCCCAGTCCGGACTGATGAAGAGTGGAGAGCGTAATGCCGAAGACTACGGCTCCGAGCGTCATTGCCGACAGGATTTTTCTCATGCGCTGCAGCCCAAGCCATTCGGCGAAAACGGGAGAAAATTCGAGCAGCTCCGCAATCATATACAGCAGGAAGTGCCAGGCAACCAGGAAGAGCACAGAGCTGACACCGAACGAATTTCCAATGATTGGATTGATAACATTCCAGGGGCGTCCCAGGTCCAGCAGCAGGGCTCCGGCATAAAAGACATACGCAAGAAAGCCATTCAGAACCGTTGCCCTTATGAGGCAATGGTATTTCTCGATCCTCACGATATAGACGATGAAGGTCAATACATAGGCTCCTCCGGCGAACGCGACGCCCGTGACGACGTCAAAGCCAATCCAGAGTCCCCAGGGCACATCCTGGGAAAGGTTCGTCACTGCGCCTAATCCCCTGGTAAAACGGATAACGAGCAAAACGGCCGCCAGCAGAATGACGGGAATCGATATCACGTTGAACAGAGTAAGCCATTTGCCTCTGGGCTTCAATTCGCTGAGGACAAACTTGAGGGATCTGCCGATGACTGTTTTCTGGGGCATTTGGAATTCACTGGCTCCGGGCAACCTCGCACCTCCGCATTCAATGTTTTCTATTTTTCCTCGGATCGGGTTGCCCGGTTGAGCGCGAGCAGCATGGCGGGCCAGAGGATGAGCACCACGGGGACGCTGTAGAGAAATTGTTTGGTGTATTCCGGGTATGCGACAGTCCCGAGATTCGCTTGGAAGCCCAGCTGCTCCATCGGAACCGGTGAAATATAGATCCATCCCGTTCCTCCCACTTCCTGCTCTCCGTATATAGAGTGAGAGTATTCGGCCGGCTGCCCGTAGATGCGCGTTCGAGCGGTTTCGATCAGATCGTTTCGTTTGCCGAACAACATTACCTTCGCGGGACAGATCTCCACACACGCCGGCTGTTTCCCTTCCTGAAGCCGATCGTGACACAGATCGCACTTCTGGATTTTTGGAATAGCTTTGTGGTATTCGAATTTCGGCATGTCAAACGGGCAGGCGATCATGCAATACCGGCAACCCATGCATTTTTTGGGGTCCCATAATACGGGACCTTCGCTGCTTAGGTGCATGGCTCCCGTCAGACAGGCGCTGACACATGCCGGCTGTGCGCAATGCATGCATTGCCTTTTTGCATATGTTTCTTCGCCAGCCGTCCCATAGCCATTGACCACCGTCAATTGCGATTCCGTCGTCGGACGCTGCTTCCCGACTATCGCTGACGCTTCAAGATTCGGTTTGGGCAGCCCATGAGCTTCGGCGCATGCCAGCTCGCATTTTCGGCATCCTATACATCGCGTTTCATCAACCAGCACTCCGACCGGTTTGTTGTTCCGGAAATTTTCGGCGGCTCCGACGGCCGGAGCGGCTAAAACGGAGCTGCCCAGAGCGCCTACAGCCTTTAGAAATATTCTTCTGTCCATTTTTGCCCGTTTTCCCATTGTCTTCCGTAATTACCCTCCGGTGTTCCTGCTTCAGCAAGGGCATGCGCTGAATAATGCGCAAAAGCTTCATTTCGGAAACATACTTATATATCAGGATTGAATCATTCTTTCAATTTATCTGTGTTCGTCGCGCCTTTGAACGACGGCGGAAAAACCAATGCCTGCCGGCAATCACAGGGCGCAGACATGGGATCCCGGAGCGTTTGGTTTCGGGACGGCGTATCCGCATTCGCTGCCAGTAAGGAAATTCATTATGCGAATTTGAATAAACGGGCAATCACCCGGCTCTGCTGGGGGACTCACAGAGTCTGACAGCTCCGGGATCCTATTATTTTATGGCTGCATGGTGGCAAAAGGTCACGGGCCAGGGCAGTCCTGCGGAGGCGCACGATCATAATTTCGACGAATACTTGATATTCCTCGGTACGAATCCCAAGGATGCGAACGATCTGGGCGGCGAGGTCGAGCTGTGGATCGGCGGGGAAAAGCATATGATTAAGAAAAGCTGCGCTGTTTTCATCCCTGCCGGTTTGAAGCACGCCCCGATATATTTCAGGAGGATCGACACACCGATCTGGTACCTTGCAACAGGACCGACCGAAAAATACAAGAAAGCCATCATTGGCAAGGATAAAAAGGCGGCAATCTTTTTATCCCCGCGGGATTTGGGATTGGCCCTATACAATCCGGGACGTTAGATAGAACGATCCTGCGCCTTGCTTGAATCGCTTTTTCGCCGGTACCGGACTCGCTCGATATCTATAGGGATCCCTTCCTCGCAGGAAGCGCAGCTTCATGTCGCTATCCTTTACCTCGCGGCGCGATGGGTTTCCCGCCCCAATGCCGGGAAATTGGTAGGGATCATGCTGCAAGCCCGGCTGGCATCCTGGCTCCCATTCCGGTAACCTGTGTTTAGAGCCGTTGAGCCAGGCTTTTTATGCAATATCGCGAGGAGGATGGCGGCGAGTGAAACTGTTTGTTCCCAAAGAGACACCCGGCGAGTCGCGCGTTGCAGTGGTGCCGGAAACCATAAAGAAACTCAGGCAGCTCGGCGCCTCTGTGATTGTTGAGTCCGGTCTGGCGGCATCCATCGCGGTTCGCGACAGCGAATATGAGGAAGCCGGCGCCGAAGTCAATCCGGACAGAGTCGGTTGCTTGCGTTCCGCCGATATCGTGCTGCGGCTGCGCCCCCCGGCACTCGACGAGGTGGCCTTAATGAGGGAAGGCTGCATCCATATCGGCCATCTCGATCCGTTTCAAAATCCGGAGATTCTGAAGAGGCTGGCGGATGCCGGGGTAAGCGCGATCTGCATGGAAATGATCCCGCGTACGACCATCGCCCAGAAAATGGATTCTCTGAGTTCCCAGGCCAGTCTGGCCGGTTATGCAGCCGTCATAATTGCGGCCGAGCGGCTGAACCGGATATTTCCGATGATGATGACAGCGTCCGGCACTATCGCGCCGGCCAGGGTGTTCATCATCGGCGCGGGCGTGGCCGGCCTGCAGGCCATCGCCACGGCCAGGCGCCTGGGAGCGCGCGTGGAGGCGTTTGATACGCGTCCCGGGGTGGCTGAGCAGGTGCAATCGCTGGGTGCGCGTTTCGTGCGCGTGGACCTCGGGGATACCGGCCAGACGAAAGATGGATATGCTCTGGAATTGACTCCCGGCCAGCTCGAACTGCAGCGCCAAGCCATGGCAAAACACGCCGCCATGGCGGACGTTGTGATTACGACCGCACTGGTATTTGGCCGGCCCGCTCCGCGCATACTGACCCGCGCGATGGTCGAGGGCATGAAGCCGGGAAGCATCGTCGTGGACATGGCGGTTGAGACAGGCGGAAATGTCGAAGGATCCGAGCTGAACCGTGAAGTCGACATCGGCGGAGTCCGTGTGATCGGCATTGGCAACCTCCCGGGGCGTGTCGCCGCCCATGCGAGCCTCATGTATTCCAATAACCTGGGAAATCTTGTCGAGCACTTCTGGGACGCCGGGACCAATGCGCTGAAGCTGGATACCAAAGACGAAATCATGGATGGGTGCCTCGTCGTGCACGAAGGAGTGATCCGCAACGCCAATCTCAGGGCGCTGGTCGAACGGTGGGAGAAGAAGGGATGAAGAGAACATGGCTTGTTGCGGGGATATGCGGCTTGCTGATCCTTGCGGGAACGGCCGCTGTTCAGGCTTCGCCCGGGCCCTCTGACAAAGGCATGGCCGGTCATGCGGCGCAGCCCGCACGGAGTGAAGGAACGGCCGCGCAGGAAAGCGGGAATGAGGGCGGCATGGGTTTGCTGATCTTTGTGTTCGTGCTCGCCATCTTTCTCGGTTTCGAGATGATTTCCAAGGTCCCTTCCCAGCTGCACACCCCCCTGATGTCCGGCTCCAATGCCATTTCCGGGATCACGGTTGTCGGTGCATTGATCGCGGCTGGCACCGGACGGGGGACCGTGATGGTTGTTCTGGGTACATTGGCGGTCGCTCTGGCGATGATAAACGTCGTCGGGGGATACCTGGTGACGGACCGCATGTTGAGCATGTTCAAGCGCAAGGACCGGGGCAAGCCGTGAAATTCGAATCCATCATTCCCTATTTCTATATTGCGGCGTCGGTCCTGTTCATCATCGGGCTGAAGCAGTTGAGCCGGACCGACAGTGCCCGCAAAGGCAACATGATCTCTTCGCTCGGCATGTTGCTGGCCATAGTAGCGACCCTGCTCTATTCAGGCATGTCTTTCGAATGGATCGCCGTTGGCTCCATCGGCGGCGCCGTAATCGGCGGCGTCGTTGCGCGCAGGGTCCGGATGACGGCCATGCCCGAAATGGTAGGCCTGTTCAACGGTTTTGGAGGTCTCGCAAGCCTTCTGGTCGGCTGGGCCGAATACCACCTGATCCATGCGGCCCCGGCATCGGCGCGGATATTCACGCTGGTTGCCATCGGGGCGACGGTTCTTATCGGCGGAGTGACTTTTTCGGGCAGCATGATCGCCTATGCGAAACTGGGCGGGAAGATGGACGGGAGGCCCGCATTGTTTTCCGGCCAGAAGATCCTGAATGCGGCTCTGCTCGTCCTGGCAATTGCGGCTTCGGCAAGGGTGTGTGTCCAGCCGGGTTGGTCGTACGGAGTTTTCATCGGGCTGGCGGCCGTTTCGTTGATCCTGGGCGTGCTGGTGACGATTCCGATCGGCGGCGCGGACATGCCCGTGGTGATTTCTCTGCTCAACAGCTACTCCGGCCTTGCGGCATGCGGGGCGGGCTTCGTGATCATGAACAACGTCCTGATCGTGGCCGGTGCGCTCGTAGGCGCCAGCGGCCTGATCCTGACCCGCATCATGTGCCGGGCCATGAACCGGTCCCTGGCCAACGTCATGTTCGGAGGAGTTGGCGCCGGCTCGGGAGAAGCAGTCTTCCGGGGCGAAGCCAGGACCGTGTCCACCGAAGATGCGTACCTTATGCTCGAGGCTGCTTCATCCGTCGTCTTTGTGCCGGGATACGGAATGGCCGTTGCCCAGGCGCAGCATGCCGTGCGCGAACTGGGCGACCTGCTGGAAGCCAACGGCTGCGAAGTCCGGTACTGCGTGCACCCTGTGGCCGGCCGCATGCCGGGGCATATGAATGTACTGCTTGCGGAAGCCCAGGTCCCTTATGAACAGCTGGTCGAGCCCCAGGATGTTAACCCGACGATTGCGTCCGTGGATGTGGCTGTGGTGATCGGCGCGAACGACGTGGTCAACCCCGCAGCGCGAGAAAAAGGGACACCCCTTTACGGAATGCCTATCATCAATGTGGACCAGGCGCGGGTGTGTATTGTGCTGAAGCGTTCGCTCAAAGCCGGTTTCGCCGGAGTAGATAATCCGCTTTTCGCCGCCCCAAACACGCGCATGCTCCTGGGCGATGCCAAGGAGAGCATTAACGCGCTTGTCACTGAGTTCAAGGATTAGGCTCCATGCCCGCGGCAGGGCCCAATCGGGGCTTTGGTCCTTTGACGATCTGCGATGTGGGAATCCTTGGCCGTTCGCCGCGGATGGGCATGATAGTATTCCGTTTCAGCTCTTAGTCCGGTGTAAAATAGTATGCGTATTCGCGCAATCCATAAGTTCGAAAGATGATCATCCATTCGGAAAGGGGAAAAATTGCAATGAGTCTTATCGACAGGATAAAAAACGGCACATCGCGAAGAGGGTTTGTCAGGGAAGTGGCCGTGGGCGGCGCTGCGGTTGCAGCCGCAAATGCCATGTTGGGCTGGACCCTTAACGCGGGTCCTCTTGTCCAGGGTGTCTCCCGCGAAATGGCGGACGGGAAGAGCAAGTACGGGAAATGCATCATTCCTATTCCCATCCGCAAAATGGGTGAGACGGTCATGTTTTCGATGGGCGCAGACAAACTCAACGGCTTTCCCTGCAATATCATCTATGCTTTCGGAACAAAGGTGGGGCCGTTGGGAGCGTCCAAGGAGCCGCACATCCACGATCATGACGAGGTGATTTACTTTATAGGCTCCGATCCCTCCAGCACCGAACTTGGGGCAGAAGTGAACTTCAAGATAGGGCCGAAGGGAGAAGAAGTGGATCACATATTCTCGGTCCCGACCGTCGTAGTGATCCCTAAGGAGGTGTGGCATTGCCCCATGGAAACGCTTAAATTCCAAAAGCCGTTCCTTTGCATGGCCGTGGCGCTAACCTCGAAATACGAATTCCACTACGCGCCGCCCGCCAAGTAAAGGCGGATTACGGCGTCAAGATCGGAGGGGTACAGCGAACCGTGCCCTGCTGCTTGTATCCCGCGAGGGCTCGAGACATCCAGGGTTCACCGTGCAGATGCAATGCCGATTGCGCATCAGCGGCCGGCGACTCCCGTCACATCCCGCGCTTCGCTGGACAAACCCTCTTTCCAGGTGCTCCAACCGGAGTTCATCCCATAGGGCGGCGAAACCATGATGGCTTCGATCCGGCGGATCAGGCCCTTTTCGATTTTGAACAATTCGGCGATTTCCCAGCCATTGGGCTGGATCGGGCCGGCTGTTATGGTGCGCCCGTCCGGCGTCTGGAAGGTGCGGTCCTTGCCGAGCGCGTGATCAAAGAAGGCAAAACTGAAGACTATGCCGCGCTCCTGGTCGACCGCGACGTACCGGCGGTCGCGAATGCGCCACACGAAGTGAATCAGCCCGGATTCAAACTGCTCCTTGCATCCCCAGCTGGCTGAATACATGGTTGCCGTTTTGGGATCCGGCCGTTTCTCTCCGGGGCGCAAGGGAACGCCCGTGGTCTGCATGCCTCCCTCAATGCGGACGCAATCGTCCGTGAACGGATACTCACCCTTGCCGTCGTTCTTTTCCAAACCGGTAAAGTACATGTTGGCGACTCGGATGAGATCCGCTCGTGACATCCGCTCGGCGGGAGGGATGGTCTCGAGGTACACAGGATGGGGCGTGCCCATCTTTTCGTAGAGCTCTGCCGTGCTCGGGAAACGGGGAGCCGCCGCCGCGCTTCCCGCAGGCCCCATGGGCATTTGCGGGCGCGGGATCAGTGTTTCGATTTCTGTGATTTGACCGTTCTTAATTTTCAACCTGAGGGCGATGGCGGAAGCTATGCCTTCTTCCGTGGGACCTTCCTCGCGGATTGTCGCCAGGCAGGCCACCTGCCCGGCATCGGGGTCGGTAACGAACAACCGGTATTTCCCCTTGCCGGTCATAATTTTCCAATGAGCATCGGGGAGTTCCAGCCTCTGACCGTTCTCCGTGAATATAAAATCCGGAGCAAGAGGCAATAGCTTTGGGTCATGGGCGATGGCCGCGTCCAGGTATTTTTCGACGAATCCTTCGAGGCAAGCCCGGTCGCAGGGTTGGGAAGCAGCCGGCGTTGGGCTGGTTTGAGTGGAACCGGTCTGTGTAGAACTCTGTTGCGAGGAGCACCCTCCCGCAATCATGGACAGCAACAAGCATGCTGCAACGATTATCAAAGATTTCCGCATGGGATACCCGCCTTTCCAATGAGTTGTAAGTGCGCAGGCCGACAGCATAAAGAATATGGCCGGCCAATTTCCATATTTTTTCTTCGGATTCATGTGAACGCCTTGATGGAATGGGAATCTATGGCAAACCTGTTGGTCCTGAACTTCCTGCTTACGAACAGGACCCGGACGGATAATCTGCTGCAACTTCGCCCGCGGCCGAGACCATTTTCGCCTGCCGGAAATTTGAAATTATTTCATATTGCATGCGGCGGTTTTGGACATAAAATGCCTTCCATTCACACCGGCCCTGAGGGTCTTTCCCGGACTGCGAAAACAGGCTGGCGGTGACATAGTTTCCTGATACTTGAATCTGAAACGGTGAATGGAAGGAGAGCTGAAAATCCGCCCTTCTTTATTGGCGATCCATGGAGGTCCCTATGCGAACGTTGAAAATGCTCCTGTTTTTGGCTGCTATCGTTACACTGACAGGCTGCGGTGGAGGCGGCGGAGGGGGCGATGATATCGCGCCACCGCCTCCTGTCTCTGTCACTGTTTCTCCCGCGAGCGGATCTCTTGAAATTGCAGAAACACTGCAGTTCTCTTCGGAGGTCAACCAAGGCAGTTACATCGTCAGCTGGTACGTGAATGACATCCTGGGCGGCAATGAAACGGTGGGCACTATCACGAACGGCGGACTGTACACGGCGCCGGCTTCGATCCCTGATCCCGCCACTGTAACCGTCAAAGCGATTCCAGCGGCGGACACGACGAAATCCGACACGTCTCCGGTAACCATCTATCCTAAGATGGCAGTCTCGCCGGCCGTGGCCGTCATCCCTGCGGGAAAGACGCAGCAGTTCACCTCAAACAAAGCAGCCGCCTGGTTCGTCAACGATATCCAGGGCGGCAACGCAACCGTCGGAACAATCAGCTCGAGCGGACTCTACACGGCGCCCGCGAGCGTCCCTTCGCCGGCCACAGTCACCATTAAGGCAGCCTGGCAACTGAATATGGCAAAAAGCGCGACAGCGTCGGTCACCGTCACCGACCCGAGCTCAGTCACCATTTCCCCGACAGCTGTGACCCTGGCGGCTGGTGCAACGCAGCAGTTCGACGCCAGCGCCGCCGTTGACTGGAAGTTGAGTGGAGCGGAGGGCAATGACCGGCCGCTTGGAACGATCGATGCCTCCGGCCTTTACACAGCTCCTTCAGCCCCTCCGCTTTCCGGAAAGGTTACAGTGACCGCCGTCTCGAAAGCGGATCCGAGCCAAAAAGCGCTCGCGATTGTCACCCTTACCTTTTCGAATGCGAGCCTGCAAGGCCACTACACGCTTCGTCTCTGGGGCGCGAACGGGCCAAATCCGTATTTTGTCGTCGGGAGTTTTGTGGCGGATGGCGCAGGAGGTATTTCCAATGCAGTTTTTGACGTAAATGACCTGGCGGCGACCATTGCCGGCGCTTCTTTCGCAGCGACTTATTCGATCGGGTCTGACGGCCGGGGCATTTTGAACATTCTGTATGGCACCAACGATATCGGCTGGCGCCTGGTCATGTCCAGCGCGGATTCTGGAAGGTTGAATGCTTTCGGTGAAGAGGACTCAGGGTGGGGGGCCCTGGAAAGGCAGGACCCGGACAGTTTCCCCACAGGGCTTTCAGGACGGTTCGCCTTCGGCTATGACGGCCTCACCCCTGCCGAAGATTTTATCGCGGCAGCGGGAATGTTCACGGCAAACGGGTCCGGCAAGCTTTCCAGCGGCATCCAGGACACCAACGACGACGGCACCGTGGCAAGCAACGTATGGTTCACAGGCAACTACACTGCGGCGAACAACACAACCGGCCGCGGCCAGCTATCCATCACGGCCGGCACTCAGACCACCCACTATACCTATTACATGCTTTCGGCTGATTCGTTCATTTTCTCCTCCACGGATACCGGCAGAGGGCTGATCGGTTTGGCCTTGCGCCAGAGCGTTGAACCCTTCTCCAAAGCCTCTCTCAACGGGAATCTGGTGTTCGAGTTCAGCGGCGGGATGCCCGAGTATGCGCCCACGCAATTGGTTGGGGCAGGGCGTTTCACCGCCGATGGCAATGGAGCCATTTCGAGCGGCACACAGGACAGGGACGTGGGCGGCACTATGACAGATGTGCCCTTTACAGGCAGCTATGCGATTGACGCCAACGGACAGGGATACGCGTCCATGGTAAGGACGGGCGCAACGGACAATCTCAGGCTGTATATGATTTCGCCGCAGTCAGCCTTTTTCGTTTCGAGGGACCTCTGGCTTGCTTCCGGCGGACGGATTGGCGAGCAGTCCAACGGGCCATTTAACGTTTCCTCTATTAGCGGGACCTATGGATTTGGGCTGCGCGGAACACAGCTGGGCTCATCCACGATATATTCGGGCCAGCTTACTTTCGATGGAGAATCTGGAACCATATCGGGAATCGCCGACATCAATGAAGCCGGCGAACCCCAGGAAGGCATCGCCGTAACCGGCACTTATACCATGTCCGCAAACGGCCGCGGAGTGGCTTCACTGCTATTTGGCGCGGCGTCTTCCACGATGGCCATCTACGTTGTGGATCTCCAGACCCTTTTGCTGATTGAAAACAATCCGGCGGTCCCGAACAAATTCGGCCCTGCTCAGAGGCAATTTTAGCTCCCTTGCAGGTTGAAGCCCATCGCCCTCCAAGGATGGGAAGATGTCCTATGGAGACATGGCAGTGCGCTACAAATTCAGGCGCCTGGAAAAGCGGAGCAACGGAGAAGGAATGATTCCCCTGAAGTGACGGTGCCTGATCCCGGAACTATCGCACTCTGTGAGTCCGCCGGCAGCGATGAGGATTATGGATAATAAGTTTCCGCCCAAAGGAGGCGCTATGACCGGAGGCATGAAACCCATCGTCCGCACAAAATCCGGAGAAGTTGAAGGGATGTACGAAGACGGGATATTTGTCTTTAAGGGAATTCCTTATGCAGCTCCGCCGGTCGGTGGCCTTCGATGGATACCTCCTCAACCGGTCGAGCCCTGGGATGGAGTCCGACCCGCAAAGGAGTTCGGAAACATTGCGCCTCAAAACCCATTGCCCGGCGCGGCGATGATCGCGAGCCTGAGCGTCAATGAGGCGCAGGACGAAAATTGCCTGTTTCTGAACGTCTGGACTCCGGCCCTGGATGGTGCGCGCCGTCCTGTCATGATTTGGATTCGTGTTTGGCAACTACGATAGGACATTTTGCGGGTCCGGCCCGGATGCGGATGCATTGTCGCGAAAGATCCAGGATGCCTGGCTGGCCTTCGCGCGCACCGGCAATCCCAGCTGCGAGAGCCTCGGCAAATGGGAAGCGTACGGGAAAAGCAGAGCGACCATGATATTGGATAGGACGTGCCGGCTTGAATACGCTCCGTATGAGGCCGAACGCAGCATCTGGGACACGTTTGAGATGCTGTTTACGAAACCCATTTAGGGCAGGAAGTCGGATGCCGGGGGACTCAAAGAGTTTGACAGCTCCGTATTTTGAAACGCTGAGAAACGCTGATAAAAGCGCGGACAAACGCCGATTTGTTCGGCGAGGGGCGGCGAGCAAAAGCCGATGAGGCGCTTCATCGGCTTTTGCCCGCGTAAGTCAGCGTTCAAGACCGGCGTAACTAGTCCAACCGCTTGGAGCGGTTCAAATCTTTCAAGCCTGCAGCTTTGCCGGAGGTGCCTGACTCCCGACATCCATCCTCCCAGCCGGTTGCCGGACACAATCCCTTCGGGATAGATATTGCAGCGGTTGCCTACCCTGGGCTGCGTGAATCTGCCCTTTCAGGGCAGTCATTTCCCGAATTTTGCTATGACGCAAATAATGAGAATATCCAATGGTTCGCTGTAAAAATCAACGATCGGACTCTGTGAAAATGCTTTCGGGGCAGTGGATTTAGGACAATCACTTTCCACCTGTCCGCCGCGAAATCAGGAACTGGGGGCCAAACTGAAGGAATTAGCGGCCAGATCTGCAATGCGTCTGCCGATCGCGATGGAAGCGGTTGCCGCAGGCGAGGGAGCATTCAGGACATTGATGGCATTGGGCCCCTCGACTATCAAGAAATCATCAACCAGAGATCCGTCAGCCGTTACAACCTGCGCGCGGACGCCGGAACCTCCGGGGACGATATCTCTCCCTGTCAGGTCCGGCACGAGTTGTTGAAGCGCCCGGAGAAATGCCCGCTTGCTCAGAGATCTGTAAATCTCGTAGACTTCGGTCCTCCAATAGCGCCTCGCCATGGCCCAAAACCCTGCAAAACAGAACATGTCCCGAAGATCCCTGAGACAAACGTCCCGGAATTTATAGCCCTCCCGGGCGAAAGCAAGCACGGCATTGGGTCCAGCTTCATAACCTCCCTGGATTCGCTTTGTGAAATGAACGCCCAGGAAAGGGAATTCCGGATCCGGCACCGGGTATATGAGCCCGCGGACCAGACGGCACTCCGGTCTCAGCAAATAATACTCTCCGCGAAAGGGTATCAGGCGGCTGTCGATGCGCAGGCCCATCATTCGGGCAATTCTGTCTGAGTGAAGCCCCGCGCAATTGATGAGATGACGGCAGCCAATGGTTTGGCTTGCGGTCTCGAGATGGAAAATGCCGTCCGAGCGCCTGATGGCCAGGACTTCGGCCGATTGGACCACTTTGCCGCCCCTTTCGGCGATTTTTGCCGCCATCGCGGCAGCTACCCGGGTGAAGTCGGTAATGGCCGTATTCGGAGAATAGAGGGCGCGCAAGGCTTTCGCATGCGGTTCTATCTCGCGGATGCGCTCCGGCCCGATCATTTCCAACCCCTGGATCCCATTTTCTATCCCGCGCCTGTAAAGGGTTTGCAGCCGGGAGAGTTCTTCCTGCCTGACGGCAACGATTATTTTCCCGCATCGGTCGTAGGGCACTCCATTTTCATCGCAGAATTCCGCCATCAGGCGCGCGCCTTCAACACAGAGTTTTGCCTTATGGGAACCCGGCTTGTAGTAGATCCCGCTGTGAATCACACCGCTGTTGTGGCCGGTCTGATGGGCTGCAAGCTCCGCTTCCTTTTCAATCACCATCAAGGAGCGATGAGGAAAGCGGGAGCAGATGGCCAACCCGGTTGCCAGCCCCACGATGCCCGCGCCGACTATGGCTATATCGCAGGTTTCGGTATTCATCGGATTTTTCCCCGGAGCACTAAGCTAAAAGAAATCCTTGAGGCAAATTGCGCCGCATTATTATGGGAATCACCTCAATGACCTCGCCTTGAAAAGCTCGGCATCCATGGGGGCATTATGCCGCCAATGCCGCGCTTCAATGGTCCAATGACCGATGAAGTTGGTACTGGAAAAATGAATTCTGTATCTGTGAGGGAGCATAAGGCCATCCACTTCCCGGAAGTCTTCAAAAATTTCCTTTAGCACCACTGAGTCCGGTGTATCGCCTCTCCAGAACTTATATTCCGTCATCACATGACGAAAGGATTCAGGCTCAAAAAACAGCCGGATCCGCAGAAATTCCGTCCCCCAGATGGATTTGGGATTATAGATGAGCTCGTGCAGTTGCCGGCCCTCAATCTTTCTCTTCTGGTATTTGAGTTTCGGCTGCCTTCCCGGAACATCCAGAAGAGGCCAGGCGACCGACAGTGTGCCCCCCAGGAGCCCTTCCTTCATTACGCCATCAACCTGGCTGAAAAAATGGCCAAATCGGGACCTGGTTAAGTCATCGCAGTTCCCGATCGTTACACCATTTCCATCGAACGCGAGATATTCCCCATAATATCCCAGGGTTTTAAACTTCATTATGATTCCCAGTTTGCGTCCTTCGGAAATCATCAAGGACTCGCCATCAGGGGAATCCCGGAATTTACCCTGAATGAACTTAACCGATGCGGAACCTTCAATCGCGCGCGATTTGATTGACTGCAGAATCCTGGGATTGCCAATAGATTTGAGATGAGCGGCGACTACTTCCTCGGGCTTGAGATCTCTTTCCCCGGCAAATGCATTGTCAGATTGAGCTGCACCAAAGGTAAGAAACAAAATGGCTGAAGACAGGATCAGACTGTCCGTTATTCCCATAAATCCCTCCTTCTAGCGGATCATCTTTTTCAGGCAGGAGCCTGAAAGCGCCCGCGCACGTTGCCGCAACCAGGGGGCGTGCGGATAAATCTGCCCGAAGGCCTTCCTGAGAATGAACATGTGTACCGCCGGCAGATCTCGCCGGCATGATCTGCCGCTGTGCCTGAATGTCCTTGAGATTAATTATAAGCCGCTAATGTATATGGCCGAAGTAAAATACGGATTGGAGTACTGGCGAGCATGGGGATTTATGCCTGATTTCTTTCTCAGGCTCCCCCTTTATGCCACGGGGATTTCCAAAATCGAGAGTCGGCGGGCACCGGCATACGCTGACCATTGAGGCGAAAGTCAGCGTATGTCGGCGGCCAAAATCCATTATGCATGCGAAACCGGTTTATGCGCTTTGCCATCGAGCTGCCGGCAATGCAGGCGGTTTGCGGTTACCTCCAGGCATCGATGGATACGCCTCTGCCGGCCATGAAATCGGCTATGAACCAGACGCTCGCTGTTTTCCCCCCTGCCACGATTGTTTTAATGTTCTGCGGATTCGGGAGGTGTTTGATCAGCGCGTCGCCCGGGACTTTTAGCCAGCCTGCATAGGGCTCGAGACCCTGTTTGCCGAGGGGCGCCATCATGCCGGAAGCGATGGAATTGGCCCAATAGGTTGCCGCGGGCACTTCCGCGTTCTTAGATAGCCACTCGGCAAGCGCCGCCTTGGTTTGGAAGCCCTGTGTGTTTTTGAGCTGATAGGCGACGGACGGATCCATGATGAGTGTTGCCGCTCCAGTGGCCGCCAGCACCCGGGTAAAGTCGCGCATCAAAAGCTGCGGGGCATAATGCTCCACGACCGAACCCGAGCAGTTCACGAAGTTCCAGCCCATGAACAAAGTGAGGACGCTGTCTTCGGGCTTGTGGCCATTCAGTACGTGAACAGGCTTCCATCCTTCCGGAAGCTCTTCCTCGGCCTCCGCAAGGGTCACATTGCCGTAGCGCAGAGGGTTGCTGAGGGAGGTGAAGCCGGTCACACCCTCCTGGTAGCCCTGGATTGTTTTGTGTATCAGGTTCATGGCCCGGCCGATTACGGAATTGGCCTCGGCGTTCGGGCCCAGTACGCCCTCGCCCGAATTCATCCCGATCTGCTTGCGTATCGGTCCGTTGATCAGCACCATGCTGGCGTTGGAGGTGGTGGAATCCGCATACGGGACCTGACTGGCCAGCGCCAGGATCACCGGCAGATATTCGGGTTTGGCGCCCGCCATGACGGCAACGATGGCAATCTTTTCCACCGTGAACGGACGGATCGTGCCGAAGACGCCGGAGTCTTTCTTAATCAGCTCATCCGGCTTGTGGCTGGTGCCTTTCAGCATGGCGGCCACTCTTTCCGCTGTCGGGAGCAGGACCGGGTTGTAGTCGGTCCAGCCTTTGTCCTTGAACAGCCGCTGCAGATTGTCTTCCGTGTCCGGGGGCAGGAATCTGGGCTCGGGTGCCGCGTCGGGAGGGGCTCCGGCCCTTTTTTCCTCGGCGGTCAGAGGTTTTGTCAAACCGTCGACGATAGCCTGCATGATGGGCTTGCCGCTGACCCTGTCCTTGCCTTCGAGGTAGGCTTTAAGCATATCCTGTTTAAGGCCCGTGAATGGATACGGCATCCCGACGTAACGGATGGGCATGCCGGTATTGTATTTAAAATGGGCATTCAGTCCGTAGGACACGATGTTTTCATTCGCAAGCGATATGGTAGGGATCCCATACTGTGTTTCTAAAGCTCCTGAAAAGCGGCTCACGGCCGCGAGGCAGCCCCATCAACCGGCCACGCCGATGATTACGCCGTTGCCGCCGTTGGAAGCAATCTCCTTCCACAATGCAGGATCATCGGCGACGTAACTGCCGCTCTTGAGCTTGAGGACGGTCTTTACGTTCGGCATGTTTCTGGTAAACCAAGCCTGCATCTCCTCGAGCACGGGGAGCCGCCCGAATCCTTCGTAGTTTGTATCCACAATGTAGATGGTTTTGCCTTCCAGGGTGTTGAGCCGGGGCGCCAGGGGCACCCGCTCCGCGAGTTTGTCTGTGACGGCCGGATTCAGAACAGTAATTAAATCGCCCTTGGAGGCAGCGGCATTACGCTGAGCCTGCACCGGCGCGATCCCGCAAAGGATCAGGATTGCAGCCGCCAAAAGGCAATAAAAAGATAGCGTCTTTCGTTTCATTTCTATCTCCTCATAAGGTAATCCCTGCTGCGGTCTCCCACTGGCTACGATGGGGTGCAGCCGTGCGACAACTTCCTGATCTTATTTGTCCAATAAGACCAGATGGCCTGATGCCAAACTTAGTTTATATCATGAGTGTCCCCGGTTAATGATATTGATTTCCATAGACGGATCCTTTGATCCCGGTGCGGAAACCAGGGACGCTGTACTTTATCCTCTTGATACGCAAATTTCAGGAGCTACATTGCCCGACCTGGGTTAGAATTCACGGTGAATAGGCGTATCAAAACCCATACCCCGGGAAGGAGTTGCCGTATGGCTGGAGCCAAAAAGGCTGAAACTGAGGAAACTGCCGCCAAAAGGAGGTTATCAAGAAGAGATTTTCTGGTCACCGGTGGAACGGTTGTTGCCGTAGACGCATTGATAGCAGCAACTCCGGCGGGAGCAGCCGTTGCCGAAAGCGCATCACCGCCACCCGCCGAAAAGGTTACCTATCCCCAATCCACAGGTTACCTGGTTTATGACAGCAAGAAATGCGCGGGCTGCGCTACCTGCATGTTGAGTTGTTCGCTGGTCCATTATGGAGTGCAGAACCTGTCGCTTTCGCGCATCCAGATCATTCAGGACTCCTTCGGCAAATTCCCTGATGATGTCAAAATGGCTCCCTGCCGGCAGTGTGTGACCCCGGTTTGCGTTCAGAACTGCCCCACCGGCGCCGCTTTTGTGGATACGGAAAACGGCAACGTCCGGCGGATCGACAGTAAGAAGTGCATCGGCTGCAAGACCTGCATCAAAATGTGTCCCCAGCAGCCTCACCGGACGGTCTGGAACCACATCGAAAAGAAATCCTCCAAATGCGATCTGTGTCTGGACACCCCGTATTGGGAAGAGAAGGGCGGCCCCGGCGGCAAACAGGCCTGCATGGAAAACTGCCCGATGAAGGCTATCAGGTTTGTCTCAACCACTCCCGTCCAGACAGAGACCGAGGGGTACGATGTGAACCTGAGGAATGAGCACTGGCTGAACCTGGGCCTGGTGGAAAACAGCACCACGGTCCCGCCCGCAGTCGCGCTTCAGGCGAAACAGAAGCCGATTACGTATGAGCCGGAACCGAAATCCGACTCCAGGGAACAGGAGGTGCGGTAATGACGGGCGGATACACGGGAAAGATTCTCAGGGTGAACCTGACCGGCAAATCGACCAGCACCATTCCCACGGAAAAGTATGAGGAATTCGGCGGCGGCCATGGAATGGGCTCCGCCATTTTCTTCGACCTGGTCGGCGATCAGCTTCCGTTTGAAGCATTCGATCCGCGGAACCTCATCATCATGATGGCCCATCCATTTGCCGGCACCTTCATGCCGGGCTCCGGACGGTGCGAAGTGCAGGGTTTGGGGCCCATGCTGTATCCCATTGAATGGTTTGCCCACAGCAACTTCGGCGGTCGCTTTACGGCCCAGTTGAAATATGCCGGCTGGGACGGCATTGTGGTTGAAGGAGCGGCCGACACTCCCGTCTGGATCAATATCGTCAATGATAAGGTCAAGATTGAAAGCGCCGACGGGATTTGGGGGATGGACACGTGGGATACCCAGCAGGAAATCTCACGGCGCGTGATGCCCAACCTGAAATACGGCGAGTGGGCTCAGGTAGACGATAGCTCCACGACCCAGATTCCGGCCGTGGTCTGCTGCGGGCTGGCTGGCGAAAACAAAAGCCGACTGGGCGCCCTCCTGCACGGTCCCGGTTCTCAAGCAGCGCTGGGAGGTTTCGGAGGCGTCTTTGGTTCGAAAAATCTCAAGGCAATCAGCGTCATCGGCACGGGAAGCGTTCCCATCGCAAATCCCAAGGCATTCATGCAGGCCCGGTCCTGGTTCCGCCAGTTTTTATGGGACGTGGACGATCCACGCAGGAAGGACATGGTAGGGGGATTCTTCTTCTGGATCAACGGCTCCCCGGCCGGTGCCAACGTAACGAATAATCCCTACTTCGGGGCGAATGCTATTCCGCTGGTACCTGCTCGTGCAGTGTCCTGCTTTTCCTGTCCCAGAGGCTGTCGTCAGCGTTTGGCCAGCGGGGACAGCAATGAATCGGTCTGTGCCGGCACCGCGGGCGTCCGGCTTCAGAACGCCAGCCTGAAGCTGACCCGCCAGGGCAACGATCTGATGCAGAAATACGGCCTCGGCCATTGGCATTTTATGCCTATGCAGGGCTATTTGCAGAACCTCTACCAGAGGGGACTCCTGGGCAAAGGAAAGCGGATCGAAACCGATCTGCCCATGGACCAGTTCGGCACGATGGGATTTTTGGACATGCTCATGAGGCAGATCAGCACCCGTAAGGGAATCGGCAATGATCTGGCCGAGGGCCTTGCCAGAGCCGCGAAAAAATGGGGAATCTATGATGAAGATCTGGCCAGCGGCGCTCTGAATCTGGCTTACTGGGGCACCGCGGATCATTACGATCCCAGAGTCGAGTCCGAGTGGGGCTTCGGTTCGCTGATGGGCGAGAGGGATCTGATGCTGCACAATATCGCCAATTATCCGCTCCACTGGATGCCGGAAGCCTTCCGGATGGCGGGCAAAGAACCGTACCTGACGGCCGAGCAGGCAGCGCAGATGACGGCAGATACGATGATCCCCTACGAAGGCGACATCTTCATGCTTGATTACAGCGACGGGCCGACCGGGATTTACTCGGAACATAAAGCCAAGCAGGTCGCCTGGGTCAAGCATTACGAGAAGTTCTGGATCGGTTCCAACGGTTTTTGCGGTTGGAGATGGCCCATGTCCTTCACCAACAATACCCCCGATTACAAGGGGCCGACGCCCGAGGCCGAGCCCAAATTTTTCAATGCCGTTACCGGCAAGAACATAACATTCGCCGACGGTATGGAAATTGGGCGGAAGATCTTCACCCTGGACCGGGCGATCTGGACGATACAGGGCAGACACCGGGATATGGAAGTGTTTCCGAATTATATCTACGAGCAGGGTTCCAGGGGAGAGCGCCTGCCCATGTATGATGATAAGACCCAAAAATGGTCTTACGAGACCGGTTCGGGCCGGAAACTGGATCGCGCCAGGTTCGAGGAGTGGAAGACCAAGTTCTATGCTTTCGAGGGCTTTAACACCGCCAACGGCTGGCCGACAAGAAAAACGCTCGAGGACATGGGCTTGAAGAGAGTGGCCGATGTCATGCAAAGCAAGGGCAAGCCGGGCTAAATTGAGGGGACAGGCTGTGCAATCTCCTACGGATCTGTTGCGAGATCCACCGGCTCTGCCGGGGAGGCAGTACGAGTTTGGCAACCCCTGGTTTTTATATTCCCAGGTCCGGACAGCAACTAAGAGGAATATCGAATGTCGAATTTCGAATATCGAACCGCAGAAGTTGGCGCCACACTTCGAGATTCATCATTCGTTATTCGACATTCTGCGGTTCCAAAACATCTATAGCGCATGGAACCTCTTTCATCTTTTGTCAAATGCAATCAGGCCTCTTTGAGGGGCCTGGCACCGTAAAGCCTCCGGCTCTGCCGGAGGATACCTGCGATATGGAATTTTTCCCCCGGGGGTAAATATGGCGAACGGATTTGCCGGTAAAATTTTGAGACTGAATCTGACCACCAGGGTGACGGGCGCCCTCGACACTGCTGCTTACGAAGAGTTCGGCGGAGGTTTTGGAATCGGCGCCGCTGTCTTCTGGGACCTGGCTGTGGCACCGGGCCGCTGGGATATGAAGAATGCCTATGATCCGCAAAGCGTTCTTGTCCTGATGAGCGGGCCGCTGGCGGCCACGGGAGTTCCGGGCGCCGGAAGAACGAGCGTCTGCGGCGTATCCCCGGAGGTTTTTCCCTCGCACTGCTTCTATCGGGCGAACTTCGGCGGCAGGTTTGCCACCATGCTGAAATTGGCCGGATGGGACGGCATCGTTCTGGAGGGCAAGTCGGACCGCCCGGTCTGGATCAACATAATCAACGACAAGGTCACGATCGAGGATGCAAAGTCCTTGTGGGGGCTCAATACCTACGAAACGCAAGACAGGATCACATCAATGGTGGCGGGCAGAACCCGGTTCGGCGACGAATGGCAGCAGATCGGGGAGAGCTACACAACGGCGCGGCCGCAGATCGTCTGCATCGGACCTGTGGGCGAAGCGATTTCGAACCTGGGGATCCTGGTTCACGGCAGCGGCGTCACCGCCCGAACCGGAGGCTATGGCGGGGTTTTCGGCGCCAAAAACCTGAAGGCAATCAGCGTCACAGGGACCGGCAGCATCCAGGCATCCGATCCTAAGGCTGTTGTGGATACGAGGCTCTGGCACATGCAAAACGCCCGCAGGAGTTCCGCCCCGCTTCAGGCCGGCACCGCTTCATGCATGCCTTGCCTCAACAACGACCGGAAAAGAAACTCATTCTATGGCGGCGAATCGATGTGTGCGGACGCCCAATGGTACGTGAAGGATTCGATGAGGGCGGCGGACATTGCCGTCAAATGGGGGATGAGCACGTGGGGGGCCCAGTTTGGAGGTGTTTTCCAGCTGGACATCCCGGGAGCCCCCGCCCTGTTCAAAAAAAAGGTGCCGGATGCGCCCGGCCTGGGCTGGTACATAAAGTATCTGTACGATCTGGGGGTGCTGGGGCCGGGAAAAGCTATCGACTCCTCCCCGTTGCGCATGGAGCTGTGGGCGGACCTGATTTTCCGCGAGGACTTCTGCAATGTTGTTGCCAAACGCATCGGGATCGGGGATACGCTCGCGGAAGGAGCCCTCGAAGCGGCTCAAAGATGGGGGAGACTGGACGAAGATAAGAACTCGGGTGCGTTGCGCTTTCCGGCCTGGGGCAGTGTTTTCCACTGGACCCTTCCGGGCATCGAGTGGGCTTACGGGTCTCTGCTGGGCGCCGGTGACGTCGTGTGGCACGGGTTCAGTCTCGGGCCGAACGCCGGGCTCATGAGCGAGTCGAAACAGAACTACACCCTGGAAAAAGCCCTGGAACTGATGTCTGCCAAAACGATCCCGTACACAGGCGATCCTTTCATGTTCAGCTATGCGTGGCAGGGAGAAGATGCCAGGAAGACCGGGATATATTCCGAGCATAAAGCCAAGCAGGTGGCCTGGTCCCGTCGCTACGCCGGATTCTGGAACGAGTCGATGGCGTTCTGCGAGATGCTCCTCCCTCTGTTCATCAACGCATCCAACCCGGATTGCAGCGGCCCGACTCCCGATTCGGAGATTCGCTATTATCAGGCCGTGACGGGAAACAAAATCAGTTTCGCGGATACCATCGAGATCGGCAGGAAGATATGGAACCTGGAGAGGGCGATCCGTGTGCTCCAGGGAAGGCACCGGGATCAGGAAAAATTCTTTCCATTTATGCATATGCCGGGAGCTTCGCTGATAACACCCACGGGCGGAGAGCCCGTCTACCAGAACGGCAAATGGAGCTGGCAGCCGTTGATGGACATGTATCTGGATGAGTCGGGAGTCGAGCTGTTCAAGACCAATTTCTACAAGCTGGAAGGATGGGATGTCGATACCGGATGGCCGACCCGAAAAACTCTGGAGGAATTGTCCCTGAATAAAGTCGCCGACACGATGGCAAGCAAGACCAGATTGGGTGCCTGACCCCGTACTTTTAAAAAGGAGAATGGAAATGCAGCCGGATTTGATCGAGACAAAACGACTCAGGCTTGCGGGGGTCGAGATGTATATCAGCCTGCCCCCTATTTCTCTTCGTCATTCCCTTGTTCTGACTCGTCCTCTATCGGTTGCCCGGCAAAGAATCCTTCGTAGATGCTTCGGGCATCCTCCAGGTCGGATTGTTGAACCAGGAGAGTGCTGGGAGCCGCGCTGATCGGAACGATGTCCCCGCGCAGGAAAGTCTTTATTCCATTGTCTTCAAGCAGTTCCCGGATCATCTCGGCTTCCGCGGAGTTCGGGAAGCTGGCGAGCTCGACCAGTTCCTGCGAGGAAACGACGGCTGATTCGGGCGGAGCTTCCTCGGGTAATGACGCGACCAGCTCCGCCCCGCAGTCGACGCAACGTGTGAAGGTATCCCTGTATTCCGTTCGGCAGTTCGGGCAGAATGCCATTTTTTTATCTCCGGAATTAGCGGTTGTATTGGGCGCCCGGCTGATGAAACGGGCACCGACGGATTCCTCTCGATTTTATTATCACCCGATCCAGCCCTTTGCAAAAGAAGGAAAACCGGCTCGATCCGAAAAGCCGTGCTTTCGCGCTCTGGTGTCTAATTGAGTATCCTCCGGCAGAGCCGGTGGATCTCCCAATGGATCGGCTTCCAGGGTCCGGAGACTTCAAGAATCTGCAAAACAGGATTCCGCTACTGCTCTCTTTTCAGGACCGGCCGGTTGGGGGAGGTGGGAGGCGGATCCGCCGATTTTTCGCTTGGGGAGGGGTCATCGCCAAATGTCAGGTTTACGCTGGTTTTTGCCTCTGTGCCGTCCGACAAAATAAAAAATGCGGACGATCCGAATGACGGTTCCCACTTCCCCTTCCCGGCGGCAAGGCCTCGAGGCACGGTCGCCGTGCGGCAAATCAGGAAGCGGTATGTCACATCCCCGGAAGATACAGTCTTACATTCCCAGCGGCTTGCCACATCGGCAGCATAGGCTGAATCTCGATCGGGTGCATTGAAACTGTAGACATTCACGGGGGTTCGTTGAGTCAGAAACAGGTAGGGCAGATCGAATGTATAGGCCATGGTTTTCGGATCCAATACGGCCTTCACAGGATCGTTTACCGTCACATCGACCTGGTCCCACGGGATTTTCTGCTGCATGTAGGCCTCGATGCTTGCAGCAGTCGGAAATTCTGTCGATACCTGGACCGTTCCCCGGTCTCCGTTGCAGACGCCTTTGAAGGTATACAGCGCCAGGTCGGATTTCACCTCCTCCAGGTTTTCCCGGCACCAGTCGCCCAGTCTGCGGTCTTCGTTAAAAAATGCAACGGGCCGCCACTCCCCTTTGCGTCCTACGAGTTCGGAGCATTGGATCGGCTGTGCCTCCTTGAACACGCGCTGAAGATCCGAATCGCGGAACCTTCCGAAAATGTTGCGCAGTTGATCGAAAAATCGTGAGCTGTACGCGCCCTCCTCACCGGGTCGGGCTTGGGTATCCTGCCGTGCGGAAAGGCCTGCGGCCGGCAGAGCGCAAATGAAAAGAGCGCAGGACAGCTTAAGAAGTGCTTGGCGCATAACCATAGGATGCGGCCCGGCCGGTATCGGATCAGAATAATTGCGTCCGGAGAATTCGCCTGAACGCGACCCTACTTTCCCGGAGCCGGGTTTTCCTTTAACAGATTTGCCAGCGGTTCCTTGACGGCTTCCGCCCAGATTTCATATCCCCGGGTTGAGGGGTGCAGCGCATCGCTCATGACGTCTTTGGGTATGTTTCCTTCTGCATCCAGGAACTTTGACCCGATATCAAGATAGTGGACACGATCGCCGTCGTGGAGCCTGGCGATAATGCTGTTGATTTCGGCTATGGTTTCCCGGACCGGATCGTGTGCCGGTCCGCGCGGAAATATTCCCAGGAGAAGAATTTTCGCCTTGGGAAAATCCTTCTGCATCTCCAATACCACGGCGCCGACTCCCTCGGCGATCTCCGCGGCTGTGTTGCGTTGCGTATTGTTGGTGCCGATCATGAGCATTACGGCTTTGGGGCTGAAGCCCTGGCCTTCGCCATGCTGAAGCCTGTACAGGACACCCTGGGTCGTATCCCCCGCGATGCCGAAGTTGGCGACCTTCAGGTGGCCGAAATATTTGTCAAGAACCGGCTTGCCCGCGAAGACGCCTTCTGTGTTGCGCCAGAAGTCCGTGATGGAATCGCCCATGAACAGGACCTCGATGTCTCCCTTTTGGGCTACTTCGAGATTAGCCTCATGCTTGCTTTGAAAGAAAGGGAGAAGGTTTGGATAAATCGCGGAGTTCGGCGGCGGAACCCGTACGGAGATCAATCCGGGGTACTTTTCGTTTATCACCTTGACGGCGGGATCCGCGGTCTCAAGAAACTTTGCCAGGCTGCGCTCGGCAATTTGAACCTCTTCGGCTGTAGGCCGCGCAATGGCGACAGCCTTGGGCGCCGGAGCGGGTTCGGCCGGCGGCATCTGGCCGAAAGCACGGGTAGAAGCGTTGTTGAAGAAAAGAAGGACGCCTAGGCTGCAAAGCATCATGGATGAGAGCGGTTGAAGGAGTCGTTTCATTGCATGCCTCCAGGGGAATTTAAGAGATAAATACCAGGAATTCATTTCCACGAATGGAAAGGGGAATCTCCCTGCAATTCTGGATATTGCGCACTGCTCGATCATTCCGGACCTGCCGGAATGCTGCCTATTATACGAAGGGCCGGCGGGGATGTCGAAAGCAAAAACCGGCCTGCTATGGGACGGGATTTGAAAACTCCCATAATAAATCGATTCAAAAATGGACTCCAACGCCGATCTGCATCCTGATCCAGCTCCAATTTGGGCCGGATCCTGGTGTTGTATCCGCAAGAATGACTTCCGGCCGGATCGACAAATGCCGATGAAGAGCGATTTTGATTCCTCCTCCCAGAACGATCCCGGTTTTGCTTTCCTTCGAATGATAATATTGGGGTATCGATACCAATTCACCGGTGGCGGGATCAGGCATATAGACACACTCCGTGCAGCTATAGTTGTTCTCTGCTTTTACATTTCCTATTCCCGCCAGGACAAATGGCTGAACATTTTTGCCGCTTCGGAAATGATAGAGAACGTTCATGGCTATGAGACGGGAGTCCAGGCTCGAGGATATGGCGCGGCTCGACTCACTGTCGGTGAGATGCAGGATACGCGCCTCAAATCCCAGGCCTTTCAGCCGGCCTGATAACGGGCGGATGCCCACCCCTCCGCCATAATCCAGGCCGTCTCCCAGGCGATGATCGCCGTGACAGAACCAGCCGTGGGCCACATCGCCAAATAGCTCCACTTTGTATTTCCAGTCTTCCTGTTGGCGGTTTTGTGCATGCATGGGCAAAACCGCCCATCCGTACGCTAGCGACAGACCCATGAGCAGGCGTTTCCAGAACATGGTTCCCCCCTTAACGAAACAGTGGTGTCGATTCGACGGCACCGACTGAGCCGCATTAAAAAATGCGAAAACGGCTGCTATTGGGGATCAGAATGGATTTTCAGCGTTCGTCGGCGTTTTTGTCGGCGTATGTCAGCGTTACCCAAATATTGGAGCTGTCATGCTCCGTGACCGCATTTCAGGATTCAAGAAACGGATATGCCTCATTGCCCTCCAGAAGGATGCAGTCTGGTGCTTTCGGGGCTGTTCATTATTCTCAATGAGTGGCATACAACGTACAATAGGGCGTCAAGGCCTGAACCATAACTCCGCAAAAGGATTGAGATATGTCATCATTAGTCCGCTCCCCAGCCTGGAAGGCGCTTGAAGCCCATTATCAGAAAATCTCAGCGGTTCACATGCGAACGCTATTCGCGCAGGATCCGTCGAGGTTCGAAAAATTTTCACTCCGCTTCGGCGATCTTCTGTTCGATTACTCCAAGAACCGCATTACGGAAGAGACCATAAGCCTTCTTGTCGCACTGGCTGAGCAGGTCCAGCTTCGCCATTGGATCGAGAGAATGTTTTCGGGAGAAAAGATCAATGCAACCGAGCGGCGAGCAGTTTTGCATACGGCTCTTCGCAACCTGTCGGGGCAGCCTGTCTTCGTTGACGGCAAAGATGTGATGCCGGCCGTGAGATCCGAACTGTCCAAAATGCGCAGTCTTGTTCGCGAGGTGCGCGAAGGATCCTGGCTGGGCTATACCGGCAGACCAATCACCGATGTGGTGAACATCGGGATCGGTGGATCGGATCTCGGCCCGGTGATGGCGACCGAGGCTCTAAGGCCCTACTGGAAAAAGGGACTGAAGGTCCACTTTGTTTCAAATGTTGACGGGACACATCTGGCCGAAACCCTGAAGGGGATTTTCGCGGAGACGACGCTGTTTTGTGTGGCGTCCAAGACCTTCACGACCCTGGAAACGCTAACCAATGCGAAATCGGCGCGCGAGTGGCTGGTCGGCCAACTGGGGAGCGACGCGAGTGTCCCCCGGCACTTCATCGCCCTGTCGACCAATGCCAAAGCGGTCGCCGAATTCGGCATCGACACCCGGAACATGTTCGAGTTCTGGGATTGGGTCGGCGGACGTTATTCCTTATGGTCGGTCATCGGATTGCCCATTGCCGTCGTCATCGGGATGGAGAATTTTGAGGAACTGCTCGAAGGCGCCCACGAAATGGACCAGCACTTTCTCAAGGCGCCGCTGCGTCAAAATATCCCGGTGATCATGGGTCTCCTGGGTATCTGGTACCACAACTTTTTCGGCGCAGCAACGCACGCCATCCTGCCCTATGACCAGTACCTGCACCGTTTCGCCGCCTATTTCCAGCAGGCAGATATGGAGAGCAACGGCAAAAGCGCCGATCGCGGCGGACAGCCGGTCACGGATTACACGACAGGCCCGATCATCTGGGGCGAGCCGGGCACCAACGGGCAACACGCCTTCTACCAGCTGATTCATCAGGGGACGAGGCTGGTTCCGGCTGATTTTCTTGCTCCGGCTCAGAGTCACAACCCCCTGGGGGATCACCACAGGATTTTGCTCGCCAACTTTTTTGCCCAAACCGAAGCCTTGATGAAAGGGAAGAGCGCTGACGAAGCACGGGCCGAGCTGGAGCGCGAACGGCTTGAGGATGCCGCGATCGAGCGGCTGCTTCCTCACAAGGTTTTTCCAGGCAACAGGCCCACAAACTCGCTGATCTTCCGAAAACTGGATCCGCGCACCCTCGGACGGCTGATCGCGCTCTACGAACACAAAATCTTTGTCCAGGGAGTCGTATGGAACATCAACAGCTTCGATCAATGGGGCGTTGAACTGGGCAAACAGCTGGCCCAGGCCATCCTTCCAGAACTCAAAAGCGATGAACCGGTTGCCTCGCACGACAGCTCTACCAACGGCTTGATCAATTTTTTCAAGGCTCTGCGCGGTTGAGTGAGCAGTCAGCCGGCACCTTTGGATGCCCGGGGCGGGGATTGCGCCGGCATCCCGGAAATCCAGATGGAAAGCACTTGCCCCGAGGCAAGTTCGGGATGCTAGAATAGATGAATTATCGATAGCGTAAAATGTCTGTTGGTTTGACAATCTGAATGTTTCGATTTTGGTGAAGACTCGGTTTTTGCCTTTGGGCCAGCAATAAATGCTGGCTGAATGGAATAATTCTTCCAACGTATTGGAAATTTACGCGGCGGAGCGGTTGACGCCGGCGGATACAGATCGACGTGCAGCGAAGATTGCGATTCCGGAGTGCCGATTCCCATGATTCCGACGCATTGCTCATCTGCTGAAGAAAAAGCAGGCGTCCATCTTTTCATCGAGGAGGTTGAGGAATGACTACATGGCATGAATACTTGAAGGAAGAAGGTCGACCACCCAGCTGGCCGTATCCTGTGCGCTATGGCCAGGAGCAGGAAGTTGATACCGATGTCCTCGTAATCGGCGGCGGAATCGCCGGCTGCTGGGCCGCTATCAGCGCTGCCAGGCAAGGATTGAGGGTGGCTTTGGTGGAAAAGGGTGACACGGTCAGGAGCGGCGCCGGCGGCCCTGGATGCGATCATTGGTGCGATGCTCCGGCGAATCCGCTGTCCCGTGTGGCCCCGGATGCCTGGGCAAAACACATGGCGGACCGCCCTTACAGCAATGGTATCGGGGTCCAGATCCAGTGCAGGGAGAACTACGACACCCTGCTTGAAATGGAGCAGATGGGCGGCAAGATCAGGGACACCGAAAACGAATATGCCGGAGCCGAGGGCAGGGACGACAAGACCAAGTTCATGATATCCCCGCGCTACGGGACGATACACAGCTATCTCCCGGACCCCAGGATGGGAGAGCCCAATTTTAATCCGCCCGAAAAACGGAATAACGTCGTCATACGCGTCTGGGGAAGCACTTTCAAACCCGCGCTCAAAAAGGAATGCAAGCGCCTGGGAGTGAAAATCTTTGACCGCGTGATGGGTACCAGCCTGCTGACGGAAAACGGCGTTCAGGGCGCACGGGTCGCAGGCGCCACCGGCCTCAACAGCCGCACGGGCGAATTCATGATTTTCAAATCCCAAGCCACGATCCTATCCACGGCGGGCGGCGGGTCCCTGTGGTTGATGAGCATGGAACTGGGCGGCTATTCCAACATGCATTCCCGCACGATGTCCGGCGACGGCACGATCATGGCCTGGAGAGCCGGAGCGGAACTGACTAAAATGGAAAACACCGGGATGATCGGGATCGCGACCGGTTTGAAGCATAAGTGGTATAGCGGGGCGGGCGACGCCAGCTATGAGAATGTCCCGATCGTGGATGCCAAAGGCCGGAGATTGCCCTATCCCATACAGGGCTGGATTGACGCCGGCGCAATGGTTCCGGCACCGGGAGTGGATGCGAAAATCCGCGAAGGCATCCTGAAGGGCGAATATGAGCTCCCCTTCTACGGCGACTTTCCGTCCATGCCCGATGTTGAAAGGAGAGCCACCTGGAACCTGATGCTGGGGGAGGAATCGACGACGAGGATCATCATCGATACCTTCAACAAGGGCGGATTCGACATAAGCAACGATCTGCTCCAGAGCTACAAATTCATCGAAGGCCAGAGCCTGCCCCAATGGCGGGACGTAGGCTACGGCGGAGGCCTGCTCGTGGACTGGGACCTGAGGACCACCCTGGAAGGTTTATATGCCGGCGGGACTCAGATGTTCGCTCCGGAAGACCACAGTCATGCAGCCGCTACCGGCAGATATGCCGGACGCAAAGCCGCCGCCTTTGCCCGCGAAGCCGGTGAAGCCAAAATATCCCGCGACCAGATCGAAAAGGAAAAAGCCCGGGTTTATGCACCGGTCAAACGCGACAGCGGCATCGAGTGGAAAGAGCTGCACGCCGGCCTCGCAAGGGTCATGCAGTATTACGTCAGTGAATATAAGACCGAATCGCTCCTGAAAATGGGGCTGGGTGCGCTGCAAAAACTCGAAGCCGAAGCGGTTCCGAGGCTCTATGCTCTGGATCCTCACAAGCTGATGCGCAGTCTGGAAGACCTCAGCATGCTGGAGAACGCAAAGATCATCGTCCAGGCTTCCTTAGCCCGCAAGGCCAGCAGCATGCCGCTGAATTTCCACAGAATAGACTTTCCGACGATTGATCCGCCGGAATGGAACAAATTCCTGACGATCAAGCTGGAAAACGACAAGGTCAAGGTCCGGGAACGGCCGCAGGGATTCTGGGGCGATATGAAAAAGGAGTATGAAGCCCACAACCAGGACTACACAGGCGTATACAAGGGTAAATAACGGGTTAAATCAATGTTACAGGCGTGATTAATGGAGGATAAAGTGTCTCAGGAAAAAATATTCGCGATTCCAAATGTTTCTACACCGAGCTGCCCGGTGGTATTTAACCCGGAGATCTGTACCGGCTGCAACAATTGTGTAGAAACCTGTCAGGTCGATGTTTATATACCCAATCCCGTGGAAGGCAGGACGCCGATTATCCTGCATCCCGAAGAATGCTGGTATTGCGGCTGCTGTGCAAACGATTGCCCCACTCCCGGGGCAATTCAGTTCAACTGGCCGTTGGAGCTGAGAGGATACTGGAAGGACAAGAAGTCGGGGGAAATCCACCAACTGTAACCCCCGCCGCGGAGGCGCATCTGGGAGGACGGCTCATTGGGGCCGTCCTCTCAAACAAACACCGAAGCAAATTTTATGCAATCAAACGGACGGCTCCGAAGAGACCGTCTTTCCTATCACGCGGCTTGTATCCATGCCACTTTCTTCAATGCTGAGCTGCTGACGCGGCAAATCAGCACAGGGCGCTGATGAGGGCCCTTGCCTTTTCGACCTCCGGTGCCATGGGAGCCAGCTGGATGAACATTTTGAAAAATTCCACGGCCCTTGCCACGTTGCCTGTATGGAGATAGGCGTGCCCGGCATAATAGTGGGCATAGGCATTGTGCTCGTCCATATCAACTGCCTTGTCGAGCTCCTTGATGGCCTCGCGGATCTTGTCCTGCTGAAGATAGTAGACCCCCCGGTAGATGTAAACGTCGGGAGCATCCGCATGCTGCTTTTTGGCGGATTCGAGGTTCTTCCACGCTTCAGGATATTGCTTCAGTCCAAGGTGCGCCCGGGCCATGGCTATCTGCATTTGAAATTCGTCCGGGATTGCCGATTGAGCCTGCGGTTCTGCCTTAAGCCGGCCGCTTGCCACTTTCGAGAATATTTCGAGAGCTTCGCCGTATTTCTCCTCCAAAAGGAGGGACAGGCCGAGATAGAAATTCGCGGGAATATCCGCCGGATTGGCCTTTATAGCCTCCCGGAGCACCTGCTCCGCTTCTTTATATTGCCAGGAATTGTAAAGCTCGATGCCCTTCTCCGTCTGGGCGAGAATTTGCCTCGGCAATCCACTCATTAATGAAAAAGCAATCGCAATCACCAGGATCATGGGAAAAACTCTGCCTTTATTCATCGTCCCTCCTAACATGCCGTCCGTTTCTCGACAGCACGAAATATTATAGCGGAGATATGGCGCCGGGCCTATATGAGGATCCCAGTTCATTAATCAAGGCGCAAGTTTGCCGTCTGATTGGGTTAATTTGCGCGGGTCCGGCCCGATGTGCTATACATGGGACATCCAGGAGCTCATATGGCTTTGATTCAATTCACACGCAACCACTCTGACCATTCGACCGACAAGGGGTTTCAGTTCGAGTTTTTCTGCGACCGGTGCGGCAACGGTTTCATGAGCCCGTTCAAGCCGTCGGCTGTGGGAATGGCTTCGAGCGCGCTTCACGCTGCGGGCAACATTTTCGGAGGGATCTTTGGTTCGGCCAGTTCCGGCACATACGAAATTGAGCGCGCTGTTCGGGGGCCGGGCCACGACAAGGCTTTCCAGGAGGCCGTTGCGGAGGTAAAGCCGAGCTTCCGGCAATGTCCCAAGTGTTCGCGCTGGGCGTGCGTCACCGTCTGCTGGAACCAGAAACGCGGCCTGTGCTATGACTGTGCACCCAATGTGGAGACTGAACTTGCCGCGGCGCAGGCTCAGGCTACAGTCGAACAGATAAAAACCAAGGTGCAATCGATGGACCTGACCCGGGATATCGATGTTACCAGCGAAGCGAGCGCTCTCTGCCCAAACTGCGGTGCTCGCGCCGAAGGAGCCAAGTTTTGTCCTGAGTGCGGCAAACCGCTCCGGCCCAAGAATGAGTGCTCGCGTTGCGGGACAAAGGTTGAAGCAGGCACGAAATTCTGTCCCGAGTGCGGAAATAGATTGAGCTGATCGCGATGCCTTCTTACAGCGGAAAATACCGGCACGCCGGCGCAAGAGGCGAGGTGCTCGGGGAGGGAAGTTGCCGTCTGAGCATCCAGGGCGGGAGCCTCAGGCTCATTCCTTCATCCGGCCCTCCCCTGGCCTGCGACCTCGGTGACATCGATGTATACGCACCGGGAGAATACGAAATCTCGCTCAAGCTCTATTCAGGGAACACAATCCTGCTCAGCAAATTTGCCAGGGATTTCGGAAATCTCGGCCACGACCTGCTCGGTGCATATCGGGATCGGCTTGTGCAATGCCTTTTGCTGGAAGACCTGGAGGAGATAGAGCGGTTCGACGGCTGGGCTCAGCTGGAGGGATCCGGGTCAGGTTTCTCGAGCCGCGCGGAGATCCGACTCTATCGCAGCAACCTCGCGATCCTTCCTGAGGCGGCGACCGGATTTTCCTGGCGTTACGCCGATATTGAACGTGTGGATTTTGACGACTCCAGCTACACGGTCGTAATCCATTCGGACAACGACATCTTGAAACTGACCCGCCTGGCGAAGAGAACCGGCGAATTGACTCAGAGACTTCGGGACGGCCTATCTGCCGTCTCCGAGACAGGCGCGCAAGTGATTCATTCTTCTTTTCCATTCCTGACTCCCGACCAGTTCACGCGCGCTGCCGGGGCTTTCAGGGAAGGGAGAGCTATCCCTGTCAGAGATCTGAATGCGATCCATCCCAGGATGGAAGCGGCTCTGCTTGGGGCCGCAGTCGACGAGAGTTTGAAGGAATACCTGGATTCCCTTAAGAGCATGTGCGGGGACGACGGTTATTTTGCGGGTTTCAAAGAAATCCGGAGTGAAACGGCTGAAAGAGAGAATGGTGAATCAGCATCGGATTGCAGAGACGAGGCAGCGGAGAGTGTTGAGGTGCGGCCCATGTCCGAAGCTGCTCGCGGCGAGCCGGAAGCCGCCGGAAACAGGATCCTTTACTGGTTTTTCTTCCCGCTAAAGACTGCCGCCGATCCGGCAATTCCAGGTAACACGGTCGCTTGGGAGGCTGCCTCCGCGGCAGGCAGGGCGACATACTTTTTCCGCCTGCTTCCGCCCGGCGACGAAGCTGCGCTTAAAGATCGGGACAAGGCGCAGAAAGTCATTGCCTCGGCTGTGCACAGGCTGAATAGAGCGATCGTGATGCTGAACTTCAGGAGGGAGCCGATCTACCTTGCGGACGAATCGCTCCAGACGCGGGAAGACTATCGCCGCTATATGATCGCCTGCAGAAAAATTCCGGTCTTGCGCGAACTGCGGGCTTCTTTCATGGGGAGAGCTCTGCATACCTCTCATGAAGCCTGGCGGAAACAGATGAGCGCCATATTCGCTGGCGTACTATAGCGGATTGAGCGGGCATAATCGAGTCCAGCCGCTTCATCGGCAACCAGGCGTCAGGAATGTTTATCCACAAACCAATCGATGAGCTGGCGCGCGATGCTGAGCTTGCCGGGAATCGGCGGCAGATCTTTCGCGCGGTACCAGCCCGCCTCAATGATCTCCCGACCGTCGATCTTCAGCTCTCCCGACTCGAACTGAGCGGTGAACCCGATCATGAGGCTGTCGGGAAAAGGCCACGGCTGGCTGCCGAAGTAAGTGATATCCTTCACGTTAATGCCGACCTCTTCCCTGACTTCACGGTGCACCGCCTCTTCCAGGCTTTCTCCGGGATCGACGAAGCCGGCGAGCACGCTAAAAAATTGGTCCCGGAACCTGGGCGAACGGGCCAGGAGCAATGTGTCCTCTCTTTCAACAAGAACAATGATGGCGGGAGAAATGCGGGGGAACTCGATGTGGCCGCAGCCGGCGCATTCCTTGGCCCGCATGTCGTTGCGCGGCTTCAATTCTCCGCGGCACATGCCGCAGAATTGATGGGCTTTATCCCATTCAATCAGGTGCAGGGCCGTCAGCCCCAGCGCATATATATCATGCTCGAGAATATTGTAAAGAGAACGAATCTCCTGAAAGGCAGCCCCCTCGGCATTTTCTCCCGAGAGCTTTCCCTCGGCCGCATAGCACGGGTGTCCCCGATAACTGCCGAGATGAAGACTGCGCAGGATCTGGACGCCGAATTTCTCGGGTTCCTTTAAAAAGGGGATTGCGGCCGTGTTGCCCGAGGGGGTGACCAGAAGGCCATAGTCCGACACTATAAACCACCAGGCGTCCCGACTGCCTGGATCGGCAGGCATAATCGATGGAACAAACTCGTCCGGCATCGCCATAAGCTAGCTTTGGGAAAGGCAAAAGTCAAATAGCCCATTCATGCGGCAAACGCTATAATGGGCCATCATTCTCAAACTCCAGACTCAGGAGAGCGCTATGAACTATGAACACTTTCTAGTACCGCCCGGGAAGAGGATCAAGCTCGGCAATTATGCTCCGGGCTTCACAGGGAAGTTCAAGTCGAAGGAAGAAGCCAGGGAAAAGCTCGCCGCCGATATCGAGACGCTGGCTCGCCTGCAGGACGTGCTTTACGCGCAGGATACCTATGCGCTGCTTCTGATCTTCCAGGCGATGGACGCGGCAGGGAAAGACGGGATCATCAAGCACATCATGAGCGGGGTCAATCCGCAGGGCTGCCAGGTCTTTTCATTCAAGACGCCGTCGCAGGAGGAACTCGACCACGATTTCATCTGGCGAAACATGAAAGCGCTTCCCGAGCGCGGCCGCATCGGTATTTTCAACCGTTCCTACTACGAGGAGGTTCTGATTGTTCGGGTTCATCCCGAAATCCTTAACGGACAGCGCATTCCCGAAAAAGAAATAAAGAGCAAGGACGTCTGGGAACACCGCTATGAGGATATCAACAACATCGAGCGGTATCTGACGCGCAACGGGACCGTTATCCTGAAGTTCTTCCTCAACATTTCCAGGCAGGAACAGAAGAAGCGCTTCCTGGAGCGGATCGAGCGGCCGGAAAAGAACTGGAAGTTTTCCTTCGACGACCTGAAGGAACGCGGGCGCTGGAAGGATTACATGAAGGCCTATGAGGATATGCTGAACGCGACAAGCACGGAGTGGGCGCCCTGGTACGTCATTCCTGCCAACGCGAAGTGGTTTGCGCGTGCCGCCGTTGCCGATATTGTGTCCGACAAGCTGAAGTCTATGAACCTGCGCTATCCGGAAGTCAGTGAAGCTCATAGGCGGGAGTTGAGAAAAGCCGCCAGGATGCTGAAGGAAGAAGGGTAAATTAACTCGTAATCCCCCAGCTCTGCTGAGCCGTCCTCAGTGAACGCCTGAGGTGCAAACTGCAAGGAGGTGAGTATATGGCCGGGCCGACACAGCTACTTATCGGAGGCAAATTCCGGGACGCCCAATCCGGGAAGACCTTTGCAACTATCAATCCTGCAACGGAAGAGGTGCTTGCGGAGGTCGCAGAAGCAGACGAGCCCGATATAGACGCCGCGGTAAAAGCGGCACGCGAGGCTTTCGACCGAAGCAGCTGGCGGAACATGGGAGCCCGCGAGCGCTCGAAGCTTCTATGGAAAGTCGGCGACCTGATTCTGCAGAATGCCGACGAGCTTGCTATGATCGAGTCGATGGACAACGGCAAGCCCATTTTCGAGGCTCGCCATGTGGACATTCCTGCCGCTGCGGAGGTTTTTTATTACTACGCGGGCTGGTGCACCAAGATTGAGGGAGAAACGATCCCGGTCCCCGGCAATTATTTCAACTACACCCTGCGCGAACCCTGCGGGATTTGCGGCCTAATAACCCCATGGAATTTCCCGATTCTCATGCTCGCGTGGAAGCTTGCGCCGGCGCTCGCCTGCGGCAACACGGCCGTGGCGAAGATTGCGGAAGAAACTCCGCTCACGGGCCTGCGCCTGGGAGAGCTTTGCCAGGAAGCCGGCTTCCCTGACGGCGTCGTCAATGTGGTCCCGGGCTATGGGGAAAGTGCCGGCCGGGCGCTGGTGGCTCATCCCGATGTGGACAAGATTTCTTTCACGGGCAGCACGTCCGTCGGCAAAGAGATCATGCGCACGGCGGCCGACAGCCTGAAAAAGGTCTCCCTGGAACTGGGCGGCAAATCCCCGAACATCATTTTTGCCGACGCGGATCTGCAGTCTGCAGTCAAGGGCGCGTTCAACGGGATTTTCTACGGCAAGGGAGAGGTCTGCAATGCCGGCTCCCGGCTCTTCATCGAAGAATCCGTCCACGATCAGGTGATGAGCAAACTTGTTGAAAGAGCAGAAAAGCTCCAGCCGGGGGACCCGCTGGATCCCAGGACCCGCCTGGGAGCGCTTGTTTCCAAAACCCAGATGGACCGTGTCCTTGGATATATCGAGATCGGTAAAAACGAGGGGGCCCAGCCTGTCCTGCCGGGCGGCCGGGTGGGCGATTGCGGCTATTTTGTCAAACCCGCCATATTCGATGGCGTGGCACAGAACATGCGCATTGCCCAGGAGGAGATCTTCGGGCCCGTACTTTCGGTACTCACTTTCCGGGATGCCGATGAGCTTGTGGAAAAAGCCAACGCGACCATCTATGGCCTGGCAGCGGCGGTCTGGACGCGCGATGTCGCCAGGGCTCATCTTCTTGCGCGCCGGCTTCAGGCAGGTACCGTCTGGATCAACGCCTATAATATGACGGCACCCGAATCTCCCTTCGGCGGCTACAAGCAGTCCGGGTTCGGGCGGGAACTGGGACGGCACGGCATCGACCTGTACACCCAGGTGAAGTCCGTATGGGTCTCCCTGGAGTGATAGGAATTTAGTTTTTAGCGAGGACGGGTCTCGAGAGACTGTCTCAAAACTGCCGGCGAAGATCTCGCGACAGTCGTTTTGGTGCCGACTCTGGAAGCCTGTGCATAAATTTTAACGCTGACGCACGCCGATAAACGCTGACGCACGCTGAAAAATTATTAATAAATAATAATTACTACTTTCTCAACAGTTAATGTTAATTGGGTGAGGACCGCTCTCCAGAGACTGTCTCAAAACTGCCGGCGAGGATCTCATGACAGTCGTATTGAGACGGTCTCTGGAGAGCCGTCTTCACTAAAATAGAGGATAAGGATTTTGCGAATTACTGGGCGCGGCGCGGGCGAAGAAGCCGAGGGGGCGCGCAGGTGATCTCGGTCCACCTGCCCGTCGCGGGGTGAGGAAAGCCCAGAAGGAGGCTGTGCAGGTGGTAGCCAAGGTCTCCCGGCAAAGCCCTGGTGCCCTCCGCGGGAGCCCCTCCAACGGCATAGAGCGGATCGCCGATCAGCGGATGTCCTGAGGCTGCAAGATGAATGCGTATCTGGTGCGGACGGCCCGTGGTAATGCGGACTTGAACAAGGGAACAGCCATCGCGGCGTTCAAGAACCCTGACATGGCTGTGTGCCGGTTTCCCGGCCGGGCATGCGGCATGAACAGTTTTAAGAACAGGGTGCGGAACCTTGCCGATCGGAATGTCGATGTCGAACTGGTCACGCGCCGGAATGCCGGAGACCAGGGCAAGATAAACTTTCAGGACCTGACCGGTGCGCCACGCATGAGACATCATCGAGAAGCATCGGCTGTGACCGCGAAAAGAACGACCCCTGATGTCCCCGGCCCAGCCGGTGCAGAGGGGCTGGCCGTCGGGAATCGTCGGCGTACGAGCGCCAGAAGCGTATGCTCCATGAAAAGGCCGCCGCCGGGGATTGTGGGGAGTCCTTCGGGCTTGGCCACGCCGAGCAGATATTGATCCTGATAGAGGATGGCAAAAGATTGCGGTGTTTCGGGTTCCTGCCAGGGCGGGCGCATCCAGCTCAGAATCCTGCCGGGCTGCAGAACCGACTCTCCGTCCGACGGTATCCCATCCAGCAGAACGCGGCCCGACTCGATGCGGCTTTGCCATTCTTCCCTTGTGAATCCCGGATAGCGCCGGGCAAGGTAATCGATCATTCTCAGGCCGGCCGAATCCGCCCCCAGGCGCTTGCGGTATTCAAAGCCGTGATTCAGGGTAGTCATAATACCTTGCGCAGCTTCCCTCTGCGCGAATCCCTGCCATTTCTTTGAATGTTGTCGGCTACTCGATTCGCTGGATTGCCATAAGGGTCAGATCATCCTCGGGCGGAGTACCGGCGCGGAAATCCGCCACTTTCGAAATACATGAATGGACAAGCTCCCGGGCTGATTTCCAGCTTCGCGTCCGGACTGTTTCGATGATGTCGTCGACGCCATATTCCTCCCCCTTGGAATTTCTCGCTTCGGAAACGCCGTCGGTGTAAAGAAGCAGCAAATCGCCCCGCTGCAACTGCAGCCATTCGGATTTAAATTCCTCATTGCAGAACAAACCGAGCGGCAGGCTGGTTGCATTGTAGGTGCGAACGATATCCCCCTGCGCCAGCAGAGTGGGAGAATGCCCTGCATTGCAGATCTCGACCTTCCCGTCCCTTTCGGCGCGGCCGCAAACCAGCGTGGCAAAATGGGACGCAAGCGTGCTCTCGCAAAAAACTCTGCTGGCACGCTCCATTATCTGGACCAGGGGAAGGCCCAAACCGACAAGCGCCCTCATCATCGCATTCAGGTGCGCCATGAGCATCGAGGCTGCCACTCCCTTGCCGGACACATCCCCGATAATAAAGTACATGCTGCCGTCTTCTGCGGAAATAAAGTCGCAGTAATCGCCGCTGACCACGCTCAGGGGTTCGTAGTGGAATGCGGCTTGCCAGCCCCCGTAGGTAAAATCCGAGTGCGGGAGAAGCGCCGACTGGATGTGCGACGCCAGTTCCAGGTCCTGTTCCAGGGCCCGCCGCTGGGAATCCGCAAGATGATCCAGGCAAAACCGGAGCAGAGGATTGGCCGCGAGACGGTCGCTCTCGATCGGCTCATGGCATACATCGCACAAGCCAAAGGACCCGTCGTCCATCCGGGACAGTGCGGCATCGACCTCCTGGAGGAGTGAATTCAGGGAAACTCTCTCGAGGGATACCGCGATGGCGGACTCGAGCCTTCGCCGGCGGTCCATCAATTGATCGTGCAGGGGGCTTTCAAATTGCGCAGCCATAGGCGCTCCCGGGCTGATATAAATACGCTTTCCTGGTATGAGGCGTCAGGTATGGACAAAATCCAAACTGACGGCCGCTCTCAAAAATATAGCACAACCAAAATCGAAACAGTGTCGGGCGACCGCGCGACGCATGTCGGAAGCCGCGGGATTATTTGCGGAAGCGGCGGCAGTCGATGCCGTATTTGCCGACCTTATAATTGAGTATCCGCTCGGTGGTGCTGAGCTGGCGGGCGGCTTTGCTCCGGTTGCCGCGCGTCATCTTGAGCGCATCCTGGATCAGGTCTTTTTCATACGATGCGACCGCATCGGTCAGCGTCACGTGCACTGCGGTGCCGGAAGCTTCTGCCGTTTGGAGCGTGGGCGGAAGGTGATGACCGTAAATGACGTTGCCCTCGCAGATGAGCACCGCGCGCTCCATGGTGTTTTCGAGTTCGCGCACATTGCCGGGCCAGTGGTAGCTCATCAGCATGTCGATGGCCGGGGTGGAGATGCGTTTGATGTTTTTGCCGTGCTCTTTGTTGTACTTCTCCAGAAAATAGTCGGCGAGGGCCATGACGTCGGGCTTGCGCTCGCGCAGCGGCGGAACGAAGATGGCGAAAACGTTCAGACGATAATAGAGGTCTTCGCGGAAGCTTCCGTCGGCGATTGCCTTTTCGAGATCCTTGTTCGTGGCCGCTACCAGGCGCACGTTGATTTTGATGGTCTGGGTGCTCCCCAATCGCTCGAATTCGCGCGTCTGAATGACACGAAGCAGCTTGACCTGTGTGGTCAGGTTGAGATCGCCCACTTCGTCGAGGAATAGCGTCCCCCCTTCCGCCATCTCGAGCCGGCCCGGCTTGCGTGCCTGGGCGCCGGTGAAAGCGCCTTTTTCATAGCCGAACAGTTCCGATTCGATGAGGGTTTCGGGCAGTGCGGCGCAGCTAACTTTGACGAAGGGTTTCTTGGCCCGGGGAGAATTATAGTGAAGTGCGTGCGCTATCAGCTCCTTTCCCGTGCCTGATTCGCCCCGTATCAGGACGGTGGTGTTGGACGCGGCCACCTGCGCGATCTGTTCGTAAACCTGCCGCATGCCGCCGCTGCTGCCCACCATGTTGGAAAAGTCGTAGCGCTCCCGCAGCTCCTCGCGCAGGTGGATGTTTTCCTCCATCAGGCGTTGAGTTTCGGCTTCCACCAGGCTTTCAACCCGCACTCCCTGGCCGATCATGCATCCCACCAGGCGCAGGAATTTTACCAGCGGCTCGTAGTCCCGGTCCTTTTTGAAATGCAGGTCCACTCCCAGGGCGCCGACGGTTTTGCGTCCCGTGAGGACAGGGACGCAGATGTAGGTCAGCTCCTCTTTGAGGCCTTTTCGCTGGGCCGCCCGGTTCAACAGCATGGGTTCGCGGCTTACCTGCGGGACCACGATCGGTTTCCCGCTCTCCGCCACGCGGCCTGTGATGCCCTCGCCCAGGCGGTAAAGGGCGCGCAGGCCGTCGGCAGCAATCCCGTTGGAGGCCTCGATCTGCAATTCGGAGTGCTTGTTCATCACCATGACCGTGCTCCGGAACATGCCGTGGCGCTGCTCGAGGATTTCCAGGATGCGATGAAGGGAGTGTTTGAGGTTGAAAGTGCCGGAGAGAAGCCTGTTTATTTCCAGCAGAGTGTTCAGTTTCTTTATCTCTTTGGGTTCGGCAGGTTGCATGGCTGTATCGGCTCAACTTCACAAATTTGTATAAACCGCCGCTAAAAATACAAAAATGTCGGTTTGGGATCAAGCAGAAAAAGCCGGGCATGTGTGAATGCACTCACCGAATGAGAAATGATGCCACCAGGTCCTGGCGCCTTTTGTGGTTGATATTTGGGAATCGTTGCTGGGGATGTATGGAGTCGGACAGCCCATGTACCTGGAAACGCTGATGTGCGCTGACAAAGCGCGGGTGAACGCTGACAATTATGGGGAGGAACAACAAACGGAAGCTTTGTAACTTGCTGCCATAAATATTTCACATTGCGATGGCCGGGCGGTGCAAATGTTTGCTAAGATTTCTGCGGTTGCGCAGCCCGCCAAAGGGGCTGCCTTCCGGAGTTTTTGAGCTGGAATTATATATCTTGTACACACAAGGCCGTTGGGGGGAGTGAAACATGGGCAAAATGCAATGGCAGAACAGCCTGTCCGTCGGTATCGACCTGATAGACAACCAGCACAAGCAGTGGATTCAATATTACAACGACACCGTGGAAGCCGTGGCAACTCAGAAAAGCCAGGCACAGGTTATGAAAACGCTCGGTTTCCTCATCGACTACACCGGGACTCACTTTGCGACCGAAGAGCACCACATGGCGGAGAGCAACTATCCCGCGATGGCGGAGCACAAGGCGAAGCACGACGAATTGCGGTCCACCCTCGCCGGCCTGGTCAAAGACTTCGAGGAAGAAGGCGTTACGCCGGAGCTAAACAAGGCTCTGGAGACATTTCTGGGCAACTGGCTGATCAAGCACATTCATGAAGTTGACATGAAATTTGGTGCATTCGCGATGCAGGAGAAGATCGTAATTTCCTGAAAATAGGGGCACAGGCTAAGGAATTCGGGAATTGCGGAAAAGCAATTTTTATCCGGCAAGATACGAATTCGGATATTCTATTGCCCGTCCCCCTATTTGGTTTAATAGGTGTTTTGGGACCAGCTAATCAACCTGAAAGACCGCTGGATGAGATTATCATTCAGGCACCCCTCATCGAAATGGACTTCGGGATTGCCCTGGATGGTCACGGTCTTTCCGATGAAGGAACCGAAGAAGTCGCTTGTACCGACGAACTTCACTGGAGCTTTCGGGGCATAAACCTCCAGAAAAGCCTCGGGGTTTCCGTGAATCTTCATTTCACTTGATCCGCTATAATAAATCGTCATTTTGGTAGGATCTCCAGTAGAATTCATTACCCCGCTGCCGCCCAAGTCCAAAGCACTCTTCACGAAAATGGTTGTTTCGCCCGCGATCTCCAAGTGGCCATTAGCGCTGTCCTCAATCGAGTCAAAATAGTAGACGCCCGGATTGAGAAGAAGCGTTCCCTTTTTTATTGTTACGGCTCCATATTTGCCCGGGCTAATAGTTTGTGTGCCGCTGGTAGTCTTGTTTATATTGCTGCTTCCGACGGTGAAATCCGGAATCGGTGGGAAGACTCGTTTTTCCTGCAATTCGATGAAATCTCCCGTGACCGTACATGTTTTGCAATCCTTTATGGTGGAATTATCAGGATCGAAGAAAGCAACATCTCCCTTGATTTCAGGGGTGCCGTTGGCTGTGATATATCCATTTGATCCAAGCGCCCCGTTGTTGCCGACATTTGTTCCGCCGTATGGGCCAAGCGCTGGGTCATAGCTGTCCACCAGTACTGTTCCGCCCAGATCTATCCAATCGATGCCCCAAAGCGCCCGGTCGAACAGGGCGTTCCCGCTATTTTCCACTATGGCCGTAACCTCAGCGATACCCATGGGATCATCCGAGGACCCCCAGAATCCTCTGCTGTTAAACCTCCAACGTTCCATGGCTGAGGCGTAGCTGACGAATGTCGACGGATTGATGAAAGTGGCGGGAGTATGTTTGAGGAGTGTTGCGTTCAGGGCGTAGACGCCCGCATTCTTTTCGTCCGCCTGCAGGGAGATGTTGCTGAATTGGGTCGAAAAGGCGCTGATTGTGTCGATGAGTCCGGGTATACGGCCGTGCTTCCTGTCCCTGTCTGGCCGATAATTATGACATCGCTACCCGAATACTGCACAGGAGCCGACATTAACGGCCTGGGCGGTGGTGGACGCTGAAATAGACGAAGTTGTGGTAGTGCTTCGATCTCCATGAGCGCCGGCCTGGGCAATCTCCATCGTCATCATGTCCAGGCCTGAGCGGGCCTCCTGAATCGCCTCAACGCTGCTCTGTTCGGAGGACTGCTGATTGACTCCAACCGAAAACAACGTCAAAGCGGCACCCATGACGGGTGTCAGGACAAGTATTGAGACCATCATCTCCAAGAGCGAAAAGCCGTCCCTCAACCCTATTCGAGTTGCTGGTTTTATTTCTCCGCCTCCTGCCCGTATGGCGTACCTCATGGCGTTTTCTCCGTGACCAGCGTGGTCGCAGGGACCACGCCGTAGTCAAAGCTCTTGTTGCTGGTTACTGAGACCATGATTCTCTTGAGGCTGGCGGATACGTCGATGATCTGCCATTGCCTTGTGTAGAAAGCGTCACCGGCTGAAGTCCTTGCGCCGGCTTCATCAAGATAATCCGCATATCCGTTCACCGCGGCCGATGGAGCCACACTGCCCCCAGCCTTCAAACCCACTCCATCAGCCGTGAACGGGGCGTCCACGGTGACATTGGTTTTCGTATCCGTAAAGGAGAGGCCGGTCAGTTCCTCCATCTTGTCGTGGGCCGCAGCCGTTGCCTTGGTGGAATCCCGTCCGTAGGTTTTACTTGCGATCACGCTGAATGTAAGAACCTGTGCCATGCTCAGCAGACCGAAAAGCATGACCAGCATTTCGATCATCACTTCCACCAGCGTCATCCCGGTTTCGTTTTTCAGGTTTTTAGGCATGAGGCCTTCCCTTGAATCCTATTGCACTGCCCACCCGGTGTTTCCCTTCTTCCACAACTGAACCTTGCCGGCAAGCGACACGCTTACGGCATAATCGGCGCCCTCCCTCGAAAGGTATATGATGCTGCTGGCCGTCGGAATGCCCGAGCTGTCAATCGGGATGCCCCTGGAGTTGAATGTTATGGAAGTTGACGAACTTGTCGGCAGGCCGGTCGGCGCAGTAGTTGAGGTGGCTTTGAAATGGATGCCGCTATTTGCTACACCGCTGGAAAGCCCATTTACCGCCTGCTGGAGTTCATATTCACCGCTCTGTCGGTTGAGCCTTTCGAGCCTCCACTGGTTGCTGCTCAAGTCAAACCGTAACCGGCAGTGAGTCATTCGTGCCGTGGCGCTCATTTTGGCCGTGGTTAGCGCTGAAGCGATGCTCCGGGCATCGGAGGCAAGCTACATGTCCTGTATGGAGGAGGAGAGCATGGGGATGGCTACCGCCATCATGACGACGGTCATGCTCAAGATAATGGCAAGTTCAATCATGGAGAAGCCTTTATCATTTCCTATGTTTATGGCTCCAATGGCGAAAATCGCCTGCAATGAGACTCCGGACGCCTCAATCTATTCCTCGATTCTTCCCTTATCGCCAGCATGACGAACAAAAATAAGGGAAAAATATGTTTTATTTTGTGGTTTTTCCTTTTACCTGCCGGTGTGTATGAACTTCACTATATAAGAAATATTTTTGTTTTCGGTGATCTGCATCACCGGAGCAGCGCATTTTTCTGCGCCTCACCGTGACAATGCGCCGACGAAGGCCGAACAATAAAATTTTGTCAGCGTATGTCAGCGTTCTGTCAGCGTGCGTCAGCGTTGGATAGGATGATTGGAGCTGATCGTTGCGACCGTGGCGGGTTTCAGTTTTCCCGCAGTGTCTGCAGAGGCCTGTGCTTCAGGACACCGTGGTTTGCCAGCCATCCCGTGATTACGCATAATGCCGCCGTGGCTGCAACGCCCGCGATCAACGGGACCCACTGGAGATTGAACTCGGCGCTCAAAAGACGTCCCAGGAGAAAATAGGACGCAATGGCTGCCAGGCAACCCCCGATCAATCCGGCGGCAGACCCGATGATTATGAATTCGGCCGCCTGTATGCGGGCGATGCGGCTCCGAGTGGCGCCCAGCGTCTTCAGCAAAACGATTTCCCGTATTCTCTGGTAGCGCGTGGAGACCACACCCGCCGCAAGCAGGATGATCCCCGAGGCTATGGCGAAAAAGGCGATGAAATGGATGACGTCGGAAATCTTGTCCAGCAACTCCTGAACCCTGATGAGCACTTGTCCTACATCGATGGAGGTGATGTTGGGGAATTGGCGGAAGAGAGAGCTTTGGAGCACGGCGACCCGGGATGGCGCCATGCGGACGGCCCCGATATAGGAAGCGGGAAGATCCTCGAGGGAGCCCGGCGAGAAAACAAACTGGTTGCTGGTCCCGGGACGCGCAAAATCGGCATCCCTGAAATTGACAACTTTGCCGCGTATTTTTCGGCCGCCGACATCGAATTCCAACACGCTTCCAAGGCGGATCTTCAGCCGCTGGGCGGCATTTTCGCCAACCGATATCATCGGCGAAGCATAGGGCGGTTGCCACCACCGGCCTGCGACGATGCGCGTGTCCGCCGGGATGGTTTCGCTCCAGGTCAGCGTAAACTCGACCTGGAAATACCTTTGGTCATGCGGCGTCAAATCCAGCTGGTCTGCGGTTTTGCCATCAACACGCAGCAGGCGGGAAGAAAATGACGGTATCAGCGACTGAGCCTCGATTCCTTCCTGTCCCTTCAGGAAATCCGCGAGAGCCGCTTTATCTCCTTCGGTCACTCCAAGCAGAAAAACGTTCGGGAAATCTGCGGGAGCACTTTTTACAATCTGGGAAATGAGCGAAGTTTGAATGAAGTAAACCGTCAGAATAAATGCAACGCCAAGCCCGAGGGTAACCAGCACCGATGCCGTTTGGTTGCCCGGCCGGTAGAGGTTTCTGATGCCCTGCCTGACGGAAAGCCACGGCAGCCTTGGGATTCGCCTGAGCGCAGCAAGCAGCAGCCTGGCCGCCCCGGCCAGAACGAGTATGCAACCGGCAAGGCAGGCAAGGAAAGTGAATCCCCAGCGAAGGGATTCCGCCAGCCAGCTGGCCGCCAGTCCAACGCCAAATGTCAACATCATTGCAGCAATCAGCGGGATCGGATCGTGGCGCAGTCGCGAAAAAGCGGAATACCGGGTCTCGGGCATATCGCGCAGAAACACCCGCGCGGGCCGGACTTTGCGGATGGCCAGAAGAGGAATAACCAAGAAGAGCGCTGTCGTGAAAATCCCGATACACAATCCCTGGACCGCCGATCCGTGAGACGGCTCCAGACGCGGAGGCAGATTGATCAGTCCCCTGAGCAGCCGCGGAAAGGCCAACTGGATGAGGTACCCAATCCCTATGCCGGCAACACTCCCCAACAGCCCCAGAAGAAGCCCCTGAGCCAGGTAGATGCGCAGGATCTGGCTCGAGCGGCCGCCGATACATTTCAATACGGCGATGCTGTCGAGCTTCTGCTGAAGATACGTGTGCATCGTCGAGGACACGCCGATGCCGGCAACAAGCAAAGCGAGCAGGCCGATGAGGCTGAGAAAATTGGCGGTGCGCTCCAGTCCGCGTGAGACGGATGGGTTCGGATTACGGTAATCCGTGATGCGGACGCGCCGCTGGATTCCGGAACTGACAATTTCCCGGGCCTCCTCAAGACTCAGTCCGCTTGGAGGAAACCGATAGAGGAAAGACTCCGACAGGCGGCTGCCGAACTGGATCAGACCGCTGTTTTTGAGTCCCGTGCGTGTAATCAGCATTCGTGGGCCCAGGTCCATGCCGATCCCTATGCGGTCGGGCTCCGATTTAAGCACTGCCGCGACGCGAAAGTGGCTTGCGCCAATCTGCACGGTGTCACCCAAAGAGATTCCCGATCGAACCAGAAAATCCCTGCTGACGATAACGCTGTTGTCAAAGAGCGCATCCTTCAGAGCGGCGACCGGTTCGAGCTCAACCCTGCCGTAAAAAGGATAAACGGCGGGATCGACTGCCCGGATGTCGCACAGAATCGGGCTCGATTCCTTTGAGGAGGAGACCATTGAGATCGTTTCGGTCACCCGTGTCAATTGAACTCCTCTCCGCATCAGGGACTCCAGGACGCTGAGCTCATTGTGATCCGGCAGCGAGTTCAATCGCACGGCCATGTCTGCGGCAATCAGTTCTCGTGCCGATACGGAGATGGCGCGGTCCAATGCCCGGCTGAAACCTTTGAGCCCCGTAAGCGCCCCGACTCCGAGCGCGATAGCCGCAACCAGGAAAAGGAACCTTCTGACGGCGGGCCGGGTTTCGCGCCAGGCCATGCGAATCTCAAAGGTCATCTGCGGATCCTCATTAAAAATCTTCCCCTCTATTCATCAACGATCCGGCCGTCACGCAGCCGGACGATGCGGTCTGCAAGCCGGCTGAGAGAAGGATCGTGCGTCACTATCACCAGGGTGGCTCCCTCGCTGCGGTTGAGTTTCAGAAGCATCTCCAGGACGATTCCTCCCGTCACGCTGTCAAGGTTTCCGGTGGGCTCATCCGCCAGCAGGATCGACGGGCTGCAGGCGAATGCGCGCGCAAGCGCGACCCTCTGCTGCTCGCCCCCGGACAATTGAGCCGGATAGTGCGAACGGCGGGTCTCCAGTCCAACGGCCGAAAGCAGGCTGCATGCTCTCTCCTGCGGATTCATGGCGTCGCCGCGCAGTTCCAGGGGGAGCATCACGTTTTCCTCCGCCGTCAGCGTCGGGATGAGATTATAGGACTGGAATACAAAGCCGAGCTTCCTGCCTCTCAGAAGCGCAAGCTGGTCCTCATCCAGGCCGGTGATTTCCTCCCCGTCGATTTTGATCGATCCGGATGTGGGCGTGTCGAATCCGGCGATTAACCCAAGCAGCGTACTTTTCCCGCTGCCCGACGGACCTTCCACGGCAAGCACTTCTCCCTTGCGCACCGTCAAATCGATGCCCTTCAGGATTTCAACCCGATGGGCGCCCGAATTCAGCTCCTTTGTCAGATTTCGCACTTCGATCATGGACTTTTTCTCCGGGTACACTGTAGCATGGGCGCGGGTTAGGTTATATAGGCTGAAAGCCGCAGGACGCATGTCCCATGTCCCGGATTGCAGGCCGGATCTGCTATCCTGGGGAATGCGGGAGGGAAAATTGGGACGATACGCATTTTTTACAGTGATTGCCTGTATACTTTTATGCGGAGGATGCTCAAGATCCAGGGATGAAGAGACTCCAAAGACGCAGCTCGGTTCGACGGCCTCATCCATCAATGAGGAACAGGACGACCGGCCGGTCATTGTCGCTTTTGGCGACAGTTTGACTGCTGGAGCGGGGGTCGATGCCTCCCGCAATTATCCTGCCCAACTCCAGGCAAAAATCGATGCGGCCGGATATCGCTATCGGATCGCAAACGCGGGCGTCAGCGGGGAGACCTCCGCCCAGGGACTCCAGCGAATTCAGGCTGTGCTTGAGCTTCGCCCTGCAATCGCCATTATCGAGTTCGGCGCCAACGATGGATTGCGCGGAATGCCCGTTGAAGCCACCCGCAGCAATCTTGCCGCGATGGTCAACCGGCTCAAATCTGCCGGGGCAGAAGTGGTCCTGGCCGGCATGGAGATTCCCCCCAACTATGGCCCGCAATATACAAGTTCCTTTCGTGAAATCTTCAGGCAGGTGGCCAAAGAACACGGAATTGCTCTCATACCCTTTTTTCTGGAAGGGGTTGGCGGTCACGCCCGGCTGAATCAGGATGACGGGATTCACCCCACGGCCGAAGGCTATGCCATTGTTGTTGAGAACGTATGGAAAGTTTTGCTTCCGCTGTTGTGAATGTCCGCAATTCTTATAAAGAGGCTCTGAAGAACTGTCCTTCACTTTGAGGAAGCGCAACGGAGTATACGGGGATGGACAAGGCGCAGATAAAAAGAAACTACAAACAGACACCGACTCCCATGGGCGTATACCGGATCAGAAACCTGGTCAGCGGGAAAATGTTTATTGGATGCAGCAGGAATCTTCCGGGAAAGCTCAACGGCCACCGGTTTCAGCTGGAGATCGGGAGCCACCCCAATAAAACGCTCCAGAAGGATTTCAGCGAACTGGGCAAAGATCAATTTGCCTTTGAAGCGCTTGATTACCTCGAACCTAAAAGCGACCCGTCCTGCGATTATACGGAGGATCTTAAGGAGCTTGTGGAAATGTGGAGAGCCAAGCTCCTGCGGTCCGGTCAGGAATTTTATTGACCTTACCGCAGGAGCTTCCCGTCAAAATCAGAAGCGGAACACAATCCCTGCAGAAAGCCTGAAGTTGTTCTGGCGATCGTCAAATCCGCTGAAGAGAATCGCCGGTCCTGTTTCAAACCGGGTCATCAGGTAATCCGCCTGGACCGCCCGGATTGCCACATGCTCGCTTACCTTGATGTCGATCCCACCGCCGACCGCTGCCGCCAGGGCTGTGTCGGACACCGATACGCCATACGCGCCTGTGGCGGCCCGGGCTCCTCCGATCAGAAAATGAGCGAACGGCGCGACGGAACCGGCACGGTATGTCACCTTGGGTCCCGCCATGTATGTAAATGAACTGATGTCGGTATACGGAATGCTGAATCCGTAAAATGATGGGGAGCCGTAATGTCCGCTGAAATCCCCTTCCACGCCCAGCCATTCGTTGATATTGACCGCAACCGAGGCATTCCATCCGTGGAGGTTGAACTCATCCGGATTGGCCCTGAAGTAGGAGTATCCGCCGAATACTTCCGCTCTTGGATAATCCGGTTGCGCCATCGCAGCCAGCGGAACCAGCATCATCAAAAACGAGCCAAGCAATATCTTGCGCATGGTGTCTCCTGTTGTATCGGGTCTTCCGTGACCGCCTTTACGGAATCCCTTCACCGGATTGGATGCATCCTCCTCATCAAAGTTTCATCGCCCCGACGCCTTTTGCATTTACAGGATCTCCGTAACTGCAATCCGCAATATCGGATGAATATTTTGGGGTTTTAGGATAGAAGAGATTCGCCTGTGAAATCACGCTTAGTCCATAGCCTGTTCTGTAAAATCCAGTCAAGCGGCGCCATCAACTGCTGAGAAAATAGTATTTATTTATAATTTATCAGCGTGCGTCAGCGTTTATCGGCGTTCGTCCGCGTTAAAATCATGGTGGGCGAATACCAAATGGTAGCTTGTCGGACGGGCCGGCGATTCACCGGCGGTATTGTTCTCTGTGGCTGCATTTAATAAAATCTCGGGATGGAGCCCGAAATCACCGTCATCGGCGGAGGCCTCGCAGGAACGGAGGCAGCGTGGCAGATCGCGCGCAGGGGACTGAAAGTGCTCCTTTACGAAATGCGGCCCGGGACCGCGACCTCTGCCCACACGACGGATTACCTGGGCGAACTCGTGTGCAGCAATTCCCTGAAATCGGATCTTCCGGGGACCGCGCCATTTCTACTCAAAGAGGAATTGAGGCATCTGGGCAGCCTGCTGATGCGTATCGCGGACGAAACCAAAATACCGGCAGGACATGCCCTGGCTGTGGACCGGGAACAATTCAGCCGCCGCATCACCGAGCAGATCCTCAATGCTCCCGAGATCCGGGTGGTTCGTGAGGAAGTCCGGCAGCTTCCTGAGGACGGAGTTACAATTGTGGCCACGGGGCCGCTGACGTCAGGAGATCTTTCGGAATCGATCGCGCGCTTCGCCGGATCGCAAAACCTGTATTTTTACGACGCGATATCGCCCATAGTGGATGCAGCCACGCTGGACCGTTCGCGGCTATTTGCGGCCTCGCGCTACGGGAAAGGCGGCGAGGATTATCTCAACGCTCCCCTTACACGGGATGAGTATGCTCGATTTTATGAGGCCCTGATCACAGCCGAATCCGTTCCTCTTCATTCCTTCGAGAAACCCCAGTTTTTTGAGGGCTGTCTTCCCATCGAGGAACTGGCGCGCAGGGGGGCCGACACGCTCCGGTTCGGCCCGATGAAGCCTGTGGGTCTTGTGGACCCTCGCACCGGCAAACGTCCCTACGCGGCCGTTCAGCTGAGGCTGGAAAATCTGATGGCGAACTGCTACAACCTTGTCGGATTCCAGAATCATTTGAAATTCCCCGAACAGGCCCGCGTATTTCGCATGATTCCCGGCCTGGAGAAAGCCGAATTCCTTCGCTATGGCCGGATCCATCGGAACTCGTACATCAACTCGCCGGCACTTCTCAACCCGACCCTCCAGACGCGGACGAATCCGGCCCTTTTTTTTGCCGGGCAGATATGCGGAGTTGAAGGATATGTCGAATCCATCGCCACGGGTCTTCTGGCCGGCATCAATGCAGGCAGGCTTGTGCAGGGCCTTGAGCCTCTGCAGCCGCCGCGCGGCACGGCCTGCGGAAGTCTCGTTCATTATCTCGCATTCGCGGACCCGAACCATTTCCAGCCGGCCAACATGAGTTTCGGGCTGCTGACGGAAGCGTCTCCGGATCTCAAGACGCGCATTAAAGACCGGAAGGAGCGCCACCGGTTGCAGGTCGAGGAATCGCTCCGGCAAATGGACCGGTGGATTGAAACGCAGGAACCATGAAAAATACGGATATTTCAATCAGCCCTGAAGAGGCGCCGGTTGCCGAAGGATCGCTGGCTTTCTGGATCGGGAAATTCCTCGAAAGCCTTCGCTATCAGAAAAATGCCTCACCCCATACACTGAGAAACTATGCTTCCGACCTGCAGCAGTTCCATCATTTTCTGACAACCTCCCCGTCAGGCGAAGCGCGTCCCGAGCCCGAACCGGCCCAGATCGATAACCTGACTATCCGCGAATTCCTGGGCGTGCTCTATCAGAGGAAAAACAAAAAATCATCCGCAGCCCGGAAACTGGCAGCCATGCGTTCGTTCCTGAAGTATCTTTCGGTTCAGGGCGCTATTCCTTCAAATCCGGCAAAAAGCGTCGCTTCACCGAAACAGGAAATCCGGCTGCCGGATTTCCTGACGCTGGAGGCGACAGTCAGCCTCATCGAGGCCCCGGACACGGGCATGGACCTGGGCAAGCGCGACCGGGCGATTCTGGAGCTTCTGTATGCCGCCGGCCTGCGTGTCGGCGAACTGGTCGGATTGAACCTGGGTGACATCAGTCTCACCGAAGGTCTGGTGCGGTGCGTGGGAAAAGGCAGGAAGGAGCGCATCGTTCCATTCGGCAGGAGCGCTGCGCAATCCCTGGAATCGTACCTTCAGGTCAGAGCGAAACAGGTCAGGGCCCGGCCTGCTCAGTCAAAAAGCCAGGAGCCGGCAGGCGACGCTCTCTTCCTGAACTTCAGGGGCGGCCGGCTGACAAGCAGAAGTGTGGGAAACATCGTAGATCATCATGTCTCAAAGCTGGCACAGAGACTGAAGGTGCATCCGCATACACTCCGACACACCTTCGCCACCCATATGCTAAGTGCCGGAGCCGATCTACGTTCCATCCAGGAACTGCTGGGCCATGAAAGCCTGTCGACGACCCAGAAATACACGCACGTGTCGGTTGAGCAACTGGTTCGAGTCTACCAGTCCTGCCATCCCCGCGCAAAAAACAAGACGGCGAAATCCTGATGAATATCAAGGTGGAATGCTATTCCGGGCACAAGGCGGATGAGCGGCCGGTGCGCTTCACCCTTGGAGGACAGCCGCTCGAGGTTTTGCAGGTCGAGGACCAGTGGTACAGCCCGTCGTTACATTACTTCCGGGTGCGGGCGAGCGACGGCAACACCTATTTCCTTTGCCATGACGAAGGCAAGGACTGCTGGAGCCTCGAAGCCTTCCGCAAAGGCTCTCCGTAGCCTGCCGGAACATGCTACAATCTGGCTCCATTCAAACAAAGGATCTCCCATGAGTTCCAAACGCCTGTTCCTGATCGACGGCATGTCCCACATCTACCGCGCATATTTTGCAATACGCAACCTGAGCAACAGCAAGGGGCTGCCGACCAATGCCATATACGGCTTCACGTCGATGCTGCGCAAGCTGATCGAAGAACAGAAGCCCGACTTCATCGGTGTCGCACTGGATCTTGAAGGCCCTACCGTCCGGCACGAGAAGTACGAAGCATACAAAGCGACGCGAAAGCCCATGCCTCCCGATCTGGTCCAGCAGATACCCTATATCGAAAAGGTCTGCCATGCCTTTTGCGTTCCGGTGATCAGTTACGCAGGATACGAGGCGGACGACGTGATCGGCACGCTTTCACGAAAAGCTGCCGAACAGGGGCTCGACTCCGTCATCGTGACCAGCGATAAGGATATGCTGCAGCTGGTTTCGCATCAGGTGCTGGTCCTGGATGCCATGAAGGACAACACGGTTCTGGACGCGCACAAGGTTGAAGAGAAGCTGGGTGTGCGGCCGGACCAGGTTGCGGATCTGCTGGGTCTTTGGGGTGACACGGTGGACAATATCCCGGGGGCTCCGGGTATCGGCGAAAAGGGAGCGCGCGAGCTGATTCAGAACTTCGGAAGCATCGAAAACCTCCTGGGAAACTGGGACAAAGTCAAAAAACGAACCTACCAGGAAAGCCTGCGCGACAACGCGGAGCTTATTCGCATGAGCCGCGAGCTGGCCACGATCCGGTGCGACCTGCCGCTGGAACTGGATCTTCCGTCCCTCGTTCTTTGCGAACCGGACCGCAAGGCCGCATTTGAATTGTTCTCAGAGCTGGAATTCAAATCCCTGATGCGCGAGTTCCTCGATGAGAAAGCCGCAGAACCTCTCAAGGGCCAAGTGGCTCGCGCGATTCCGGCGATCCGGTGGAAAAACTGGGAAAGCACTCCAGGCTCTATTTGACTCTTTACCACGCGGGCTCGGCGCTGGGCAGAAAAACCGCCCAGGTGGTGTGCGCACAGGGTGATTCAGGAGATGCCGTTCTGATAGATCTGAAAAACAAAGCCCAATCCCTGCTCTGGAACCGCCTCGTGAAGGGTTCCCAGCCCAAGGTGTGCTGGGATTCGAAGCTTTATTTCCTTTCCCAGGAAAATCGTGAGATTGACTCTTCCGGCATCCCGGATGACGTAATGCTCATGGCCTTCCTGACCGCGCCCAATGCCGGAGATTATTCTCTCAATCGCTGGGCTCTGGATCAGCTGCATATTTCGCTGCCCGAGGAGAAGCCGAGAGACCAGGGCCTGCTCATTCCGGAACCGCAGGATCTCGCCCAAAGGCTCTGCCTTCAGCTCGAGGCCATGCGCCGTCTTTACGAGCAGCTCAATCCTCGCCTGGATCAGCTTGAATTGCGCAAGCTCTATGAGGAAATCGAGCTCCCCCTGGTCCCGGTTCTGGCGGCTATGGAGCGCACGGGTATAAAGGTTGACCGCGGAATGCTTCAGCAGATGTCTTCCGCCATGGAAAAGCAGCAGAACGATCTTACTCAAACTATCTACCAGGCGGCTGGGATGGAATTTAACATCAACTCGCCCAAGCAGCTGGGCGAAATTCTCTTTGAGAAGCTGAACCTGCCGGCCAAAAAGAAAACGCGCAAAACCGGCGGATACAGCACTGACCAGGGCGTTCTCGAAGAACTCGCACAGGAACCTATGGGCTTCCCAGACTGATTCTGGAATACCGGCAGGTGACCAAGCTTAAATCGACCTATGTGGATGCGCTTCCCGCACTGATCCATCCAGCAACCGGTAGAGTGCACACCTCCTTCAACCAGACCGGCGCCGCCACCGGCCGTCTGTCGAGCTCCGATCCCAACCTGCAGAATATCCCGATCCGATCCGAACTGGGCCGACTGATCCGGGGCGCCTTTGTCCCGGAAAAGGGAAATCTGCTGATCTCGGCTGCGACTATTCTCAGGTGGAGCTGCGCATCCTTGCGCACCTTTCGGAGGATGAGGTGCTGATCAGCGCGTTTCGAGCAGGCGAAGATATCCATGACCGGACGGCGCGCGAGGTCTTCAGCGAGGCCGAACTCGCAAACCGGGCCGAATGCCGACGGCAGGGCCAAGGTCATCAACTTCGGAATTGTATACGGGCTTTCTGCCTTCGGACTGGCCCAGACGCTCGGGATCTCCAGAGAAGATGCGCAGGCATTTATCGATGCCTACTTTCAGCGCTATCGCGGAGTTCAGGTCCTGGCTGGACCGGACGCTTGAAGAGGTGCGCCAGTCCGGACTGACGTGAGAACCCTGTTTGGCCGGATCCGTCCCATTCCGGATATCCACAGCAAAGACTATCAATGTGAGGAGCATTTCGCCGAACGGATTGCCGTCAACAGCCCGATCCAGGGGACGGCGGCCGACATCATTAAAATTGCCATGATTCGCATCCATCAAGCTTTGCAGGAAAAACGGTTATCCGCTAAAATTTTGCTTCAGGTGCACGATGAACTGGTTCTCGAGGTTCCCGTGGCGGAAGTGGAGGACAGGCGTACCCTGGTTCAACGGGAGATGGAGGGGGCCGCCCGGCTGCATGGTTCCGCTTGAAAGTGGATTTGAACGTCGCCGACAACTGGATGGATATGAAATAAAAGGAAACCTGAATTGCGTGATTTACGTACTAGATTGGTGGATTTAGGAGTTGAGCGGTTCGGCTGATCCGGCCTAAAGCATGCAGAAACAGGATCCGTCGATCCAGGAATTGCCGGAGGTTGAAGAAGTTGAATTCCGAGCTTGGGGAAAAGGCCATAACGACACCCAGCTTTGATTTGGAACTCGGTCAGGACGCGACCGGCCACCGATAACAGGCTGGTGAGCGAATTCATAGCGGGCAACGATGAGGCATTCACGCAGCTGGTTACCCGATATAAGGATGCACTCACCAACTATCTCAACATGATGGTCGGCGATTACGATATTGCTGTCGATCTGTGTCAGGAGACCTTCCTCAGGGTGTATCGGAACATCAACCGCTACAGCAATCTGTACCAGTTTTCCACGTGGATGTACCGCATCGCGACGAACCTGGCAATCGATGAAATGCGTTATCGGAAACGCCGCGGGCAGGTGTTTTACAGAAATGTCTGGGGGCAGCGGCAGCCATCGGACGATTCAAAGCCGGAATTTGAAATAACCGATAGCCGGCGCAATCCCCGCGACGAGGTACTGCGCAAAGAGAGCAGCCATGTACTGGAAGACGCCATTCGATCGCTGCCCGAAAAGTACCGGACCGCTTTTATAATGAAAGAAGTTCAGGAATTGCCGTACGAAACCATCGCCAAGGTTTTGAACTGTTCGGCCGGAACCATCAAGTCGCGACTGCACCGGGCGAGAGAACTGCTTCAGAGAAAGCTGGAGCATTATATTTGAAGACTATGGACTGCCGGACATTTCATAGGAATTTGGAGGATTATCTTGAGGGCGGACTGGATTTTTCCGGCCGTTTCGGCATGGAGCGCCACGCCCTGCAGTGCATCCGTTGCGGTAAAGAACTGGCCGGCGCCCAAAAGCTCAGCCACATGGCTCTTGAGCTCCGGCGTGTCAAGGCCCCGGAAAACTTTGAAGCTTCCGTCCTCGATAAAATAGCGAGACGCAAAACCCGGAGCGGATTTTCCTGGATACGAAGATTCTTGATTTACGGGATCGAGTGGCCCTCCTGGCAGAAGTTGGCCGTAGCGGCATCGAGCGTTGCCATCATAGGGATAGCAGCGATTCCTTTGTATCATCGGATGGTTCCCGGCCCGGGGCCGGTGCCTTCCGTTGCTTCCAGCCGGACAGCTCCGGCAGAGACTCCAAAATCTGCCGTAACGGAGCCTGTCCAGAACACCATCGAGCCTGCGGAGACAAAAGAAATTGCCAGAGTGTCAGCATCCCTTGAAACTCCGCGGCCGCTGAAAAGAGCGCATATGCCGGACCTGGAAAGTACCGAAACGGAATATTTGGAATACCAAGTGACCGGACCGGACAACCGCCCCGTGACGATCCGGTTGCCCAAAAGAATCCGGATGCAGTATGGACAGGCGTCCGAAGAATATTTTATCCGGAACGTCAGCCATTAGATTGGCCGTGGCTTGTGCAACCATGATCCGCTCAATTCCTATAATACGATTTCTGATCCTGTGCCTTCTGTTGGGGGGTGAAGCCTCCGCGATCGGTTTTTTCCAGGCTTCGGATCAGGAACTCGCCCTGGTTCGCGTGAATATCATCACCGAAACTTCCGGCGTTAAGGACACGGTCGAGATCAACGGGAAAACGGTCGTCGATTACAGTCCCATCCTTATCCAGGTTTTTTCCTCCACGGGAATCGTTCTTGACGGCAAAGGCCGTATCATGACCTTCCTGGGCTATCACTGGGTCGATATCCCGAGTAAGAATTCCCGCATCGAGATCACTGCCGGCGAGGGGCAGAAGTGGCCCGGGAAGATGATAGGCATCGACCAGCTCAGCGGGGTAGCCGTAGTGCAGTCGCTGGGCGGCAAGCTTAAAAAGACGCCCCTATGCACGGACTGTGAAATCAAAGACGGCGTCACGGTAATGGCCCCGGTCATCGGTCGCAAGGGCCTGTCGCAGTTTCATGAAGCGCAAATACTCTCGGTCGGAAGCGCCAATGGGATCCCCGCCCAGGGAAGCTGGACGGTAAAAATGAACCGCCCGTTTCCTGAGATTGGCCTGCCCGTTCTCACGGCTGATCACCGCATTCTGGGGTTTGTCGCCAGCCAGGACGCCATGGGATTCCGAACCGTAGTGTACCCAATATCGAATCTCCTGGCTTCCGCGCAAAGGATTCTCAAGGAAGGTGGAGATATTCGCACCGGGTGGCTGGGAGTTTTTCTGGCGGATTCGCAGTCCGCGGGCCCTTCCGGACTCTGGATTCAGGCTGTTGAACCGGATAGCCCGGCAGCCAAAGCCGGCCTTTTGTCGGAGGATATCCTGTTCAAGTATAACGGCCAGGAAATAAGGGACGCCCGCCAATTCATTCAGCTCGTCCAGTACACGCCGATCGGATCCCTGGCCGAACTGGAAATTGTCCGGCAGGGAAGCCCGATGAAGCTCGGCGCGTTGATTGAAAGCCGCAGGCCCCGGCCGGCTCGGGGAAGGCTCGCGTTTAATTTGTCCGGAAGCTTCAATCCCCAGGCTGTCGGATTGGTTTCCGGGACTAAGCGCATCATCCCGCAACCGATGGTCGGCCTCGACACCCTAGTTCTGACGCCTGAACTCGCCGACGCTCTGCAGATTCCAAAACAAAGCGGGCTTCTCGTGGTCGATGTGGCGAAACGGATGCCGGCGGATCTGGCGGGAGTCCTGGTGGGCGACCTGATCGTTGCGATGGACGGGCAGCCAATCAGGGATGTCCCCAGTTTTGCCTCTCATTTGCAGACACGCGACTGGGGCGCGCAAATGGAGCTCCGGGTCCTGAGAAGAGGCGTGGAGTTCCCAATCACCATCCGGATGCCCGACCAGGGCAAATAACCGGCAAAACTGCACGATTGATTCCAGCAGAGCACCCGGCCCCAATCGTTTTGTGGTACCTTTCCAGCAGGCCCGGCATCAGGGCGGAGGTGTGATGAAGCCCACATGCATGTTTATTCACGGACTGGAGAGTTCAAGTCAGGGAACCAAGGGAGCTTACTTCCGTGAGCATTATCCGGGCATGATCCTCGATGACTTCGAGGGACCCCTTCAGCAGCGGATGGAAAAACTCGAGGCCATTTTAGCGGGCAAGAACGACATCATCCTCGTCGGCTCCAGCTACGGGGGGCTTATGGCCGCTGTCTACGCCAGCCTTCACGAGGAGCGAGTGAAAAAGCTCATTCTGCTCGCTCCAGCCCTGCACCTGGAGCCGTATACGCCTTATCTGAAGAAGAAGCTGAACATGCCAGTATTTATCGTGCACGGAATTCGGGATGATGTGGTGCCCCTGGCCGTGGTGCGGAAAATTGCCGGATGGCTTTTTATAAACCACGAATTCCATTGCGTGGACGACGATCACTCCCTTCATGCCACCTTTGCCGGCCTTGACTGGGATGCCCTCCTCGGCGATGTTTGCTAATCCCAAAATGTATATATTTTCGGCGTTTGTCGGCGTTACAGGCTTTTGGGGACAAGGGTCTGGAACTGTGCCTACATGGCACCGCTTTTGCTTGGACAGGATTCGCGCACACTAATATAATTAATCTGCATCGGTTTAGATGTATTAAGGCTTGGATTTTCAAAAAGGAATACCAACCATGTTCTTTCGTCTTTTGTTCTTGGTTTTGCTGGCCCTGAATACGATTCCTCTGCGTGGCGGGGATTGGCCGCAGTTCCGCGGCCCTGAACGGAACAACATATCCCCGGAGACGGGCCTGCTCCGCAGCTGGCCGGCGCAGGGACCGAAAGTTCTTTGGAAGACCCCGGTATGCGAGGGGTATGCCGGCGCGGCCATAAAGGATGGCCTGGTCTATGTCAATGACTACGACGCGGCGAAAAAAGAACACCTGGTGCGCTGCATCTCGCTGGCGACCGGAAAGGACGTCTGGAGCTGGACTTACCCTGTCGAAGTCCGCCCCAATCACGGGATTACCCGCACGGTTCCTTCAGTCGGCCAGAAATTGATATTCTCGATGGACCCCAAGTGCCGCTTCCACGCCCTGGATTCCAAAACGGGCAAGCTCGTCTGGCAGAAGAACCTGGTGCAGGAATATAAGGCCACAATTCCGGGGTGGTATGCGGGCCAGAATCCGCTCCTGGACGGAGACCGCGTGATCCTGGCGACAGGCGGAGATGCGCTGGCAGTTGCCTTTGATCAGGCAACCGGGAAGGAAATCTGGCGCACATCGAATCCGGCCAAGGAATTAATGTCGCATTCCTCCCTGATGCCGACAACCATTGGGGGAGTCAAACAGTATCTGTACCTGTCGATGAAGAACCTGTCGGGGATCGCGGCTGCCGACGGGCAGCTTCTTTGGAGCATTCCGTTCTCCGCGAGAATTGTTGCCGTTCCGTCTCCAGTCGCCATCGGGGATGGCAGGATTTTTGTAACGAGCGGGTATGAAGCCGGGAGCAAGATGTATCAGGTTGAAAAGGGCGCTTCAGGCTTTTCAGCCCGGAAACTTTACGACCTGACCAGCACGCAATTCAGCTCCGAAGCCCAAACTCCCATCCTCTTTCAAAATCATCTTTTTTCCGTGAGCAGCAAAACCCGGGGAAGGTTCAGCTGCCTCGGGCTTGACGGAAAAATTGTATGGCAAAGCCCGGTTGTCTCGGGCGATGCCGGGGCTTCAAGGACCTTTGACCTCGGAGCGTTCCTGCTTGCAGACGGAATGTTTTTTGTCCTGGACGGCAAAACCGGCATGCTGCGGTTGATAGAAGCGAACACGAAAGAATATAAAGAGCTCGCATCGGCACAGATCCTGAAGGGCGAAGACGTCTGGGGGCCGATAGCTCTCTCGAACGGAAAGCTGATAATTCGGGACATGAGCCAGATGGTCTGCCTCCAGGTAGGCCAGGCCGGAAGCGGGAAAAAATAGTGGGCAACTCATCGGATCTCAAAGAAAATAGGCGGAAAAAGGTGGAATCGACGCGGCGTGCCCGGGCGTCCCAGTCGCCGCCGGCGGCCCTGTTAGGTGCTTTTTCGTCCTTTGTGGCGGCAGCCCTGAATCCGCAGGCGGAACTGCGAGCCGAACGCAAGCCTGATCCCGTGCTGGTGCAGGTTGAGGCTGTGCCTTCCCGTTCTGCCGTATCGATCCCAGCCCGTTTCGAGCTGGAATATTCCGAAGTCACCGGTCCGGGCGGATTGTCTTCAACCCGTCCATTTCGCCGTTCGCTCCTTGGGATTGCGACCGGCGACAGGGATAGCATTTTTGCCCTGGGCGACGGAGAAGTGAGAATCTTCAGTCGCGGCGGCCATCCGGAAGGAAGCTGGAAGGCGCCCGATCAATCGGCATGCCTGACGGTTTCTGCGGAGGGGAATGTTGTCTTGGGCTCTCCCGGACGAGTTCACATTTGCAGCCGTGATGGAAATCGCCTGGGAGAATTCGCGGCCGGGGAAAGCGGGCGGCCCGCCGAAATAACCGCTGTTAAAATATGCGGGAAGGAAATTCTGATAGCAGACGCGGCGGCCCGCATTATCCGCCGCTACGACCGGGAGGGGAAGCAGCTTGGCGCGATCGGTGCTCATGGCAAGACTCGAAGCTTTATGCTTCCCAACCGTTTCCTGGACATGGGTGTCGATGCCGGGGGAATGATTCGCGCGGCCGATCCGGGGCGTCACAGGATTTCCGCCTGGAATTTGAAGGGGGAGCCCTTAGGGCATTTTGGAAAATTCGGGCTAAGGAATCCGGAAGATTTTGTGGGATGCTGCAATCCGGTTAATCTTGCGGTAACACCCGATGGGAAGATTGTTACCGCGGAAAAGGTGGCCGCACGGGTCAAGGTGTATGCCGCCGGAGGTCCGCTGCTGGCCGTAATCGGGCCGGAGCATTTCGATCCGAGATGCACCCATCTTCATCTGGCTGTAGATTCCAAAGGACGCATCCTGGTCGCGGATCCGCTGCGGCTGGAGATCAAAGTGTTTTCGGCAAGGCCGGAACAAGGGGGCAGGGAGCCTGCATGAGCGATAAATCCAGCCGGCGGCAGTTTATGGACCGGTCGCTGCGCATCGTTGGTCTGGCCGGCATCGGGGGAGCTGCGGCGGTCCTGACGAAGCGGGCGGCAAGCAACACAGTATTCCAGGTCGATCCCTCGAAGTGTGTGGCCTGTGACCTGTGCCGCACTTCCTGTGTTCTGGCCCATTCCGCTGTTAGAGCGGTTAACGACTTTCCCAAGTGCGGATACTGCCAGCTCTGCCCGGCCTATTATGATGTAACGAGCCAGCCCGATGAAATGGGGCTTCCGACCGGGAAAGTCTGTCCACGGGACGCGCTCAAGAGGCAGGTGGTCGGCAAAATCGACGAAGAGGATCCGAACAACAATTATTATGAGTATACGATCGACGAGTCCCTGTGCGACGGATGCGGCAAATGCGTAAAAGCCTGCAAGCCTCCGGCGGGCAACGGTGCCCTCCGATTGGAAATCCGCTATAGTCAATGCTTCGAATGCGATGCCTGCGCTATCCAGCCAGTCTGCCCGGAAGATGCAATCGTCCGGGTCGCGACGCCGGGACTTTCTCCGGCCGCGGAACACGCCGAGTCGCAGGAATCCAGCTGAAGAATGCATAAATCAAACTCGGGCACACACAAACTTCACATGTTCCGATCATGGTATCGCCGCCTCTGTGTTTATCTCGCGGCTGCCGGCATGGCGCCAGGGATTGTTCTGGCTCAATACCAGAAATCGCCGCCGGATTTTGGCGGAACCCATAGTTTCCCGACGCCCGTCCACCCGGAGCCGAGTCCCGACTGGCTCCGCATCCTGGATGTAGGATTGCTCGCGCTGGCCCTGGGGGTGGCCGCCTGGCTGGTTTTCAAAAGACGCAGCCGCAAAGGCACCATAATCCTCAGCATTGCCGCCGTTGCCTATTTTGGCTTTTTCCGCAAAGGGTGCATCTGCTCTGTCGGCGCCATACAGAATGTTGTGCTCTGCCTTGTCGATCCGCATTACAGCATTTCCATAAACGTCATCGCCATATTTTTCCTGCCGCTGGTGTTTGCGCTCTTTTTCGGCCGCGTTTTCTGCAGCGGCGTTTGCCCGCTGGGAGCGCTTCAGGATATCGTGCTCCTGAGGCCGCTCAGGGTGCCTGTCAAGCTCGACAAGGCGCTGCGATCGCTTCAGTATGTCTATCTCGCGCTGGCGGTCTTCTTTGCGGGATGGGCTCTTCAGATGCAGCTCGGCGCATGGAACATAAATATCGGGCAGCGGTTTCTCATTTGCGATTATGACCCGTTTATCCCGATTTTCCGACGGTCGGGCCCTTTTCATATGGTCGCGATCGGGGCCGCTTTTGTTTTGGCGGGAATGTTCATTGGACGCCCTTACTGCCGCTGGCTGTGCCCCTATGGCGGAATCCTCTCGATCCTTTCGCGAGTTTCCTGGAAAAATGTCAGCATCACGCCCGACAAGGAGCTGAACTGCGGCATGTGCGCAGATGCGTGCCCTTACGGAGCCATTCATGATCTGCGCGCGGACCGCGGATTGTGCCTTGCCTGCACGCGCTGCTATGATGCCTGCCCACGCCACAAGAGGTGGGTGGCCCTCAGAGCTGGGCCGCGCAAGGCCGCTCCGGTACAGGCAGTCCCCCGCCGCTGGGAAGCCGTGGCTCGCACCTGGACGGGCATCCTAGCCACTCTCATAGTCCTGGCATCGTCCGGATGGCTGCTCGGGACCTATCTTCATGCCAGGAGCGTCACGCCGGCTGAGACGGCGTTGGTGGAAGCTCTGAAAGAGAAGGCCGTAAACGACGCCGAAGTCCAAAAAGCCCTGCAGCCGGAACTCGACCGACAGGCAAAGGCGGTATCCGGCCGACGCTTTGTCTATGACCGTGGCGGAATTATTCTACTGCTTTCAGCTGGGTTGCTCGTAATCTGGCTGCATTGGCTTCGTCCCCGTCAGGGCGCCGGCGCCGGTGTGCCGGCCGGAATTCTGAAATACCTGGAGAAACCCGCGGACGTCAAAAAGAAAAAGCCGGTGAAACGGTCATCAGATTTCGAAGCGTAAAAGGAAGAACCGGCAACTCGCGGCTTGCCTGAATGCCTATTGAAAAGGAAATAAACAAAAAAGGTTCGAAATAGGCAAATCCGCAGCCCTATTGCGGGACTCAGAGAGTTTGACCGTTTCAGAATTATTGGACGCTGACAGACGCTGAGCAGCACGCTGACAAACGCCAACATCTGTTGGAACAAAAGCTAAAAAATTATACCGGCGCGGACTCCGTAGGTGCGCGGGGCTCCGATTTCGCCTATGTATCCTGACGGTGCTCCCAGTTGAGCGTAAGGGATGGCGATGGGCACATAGTGCGTGTTCCATGCGTTGTCCACCCAGCCTTCGGCAAACCAACGCTTGCCGCGTACGCCTCCCCGAAAGCTTGTCAGGCTGTAACCTGCCTGACCCACCGCATTGGATGCATCGAACTGGAGGTCGCCGTACATCGTGACCTGCAGCCGCAAATACAACCTTGCATCACGGGCTGGGGCCCATGAAATCTGGGTGCCCATATTCGCATTGTAGGTGGGCGTATAGGGAAGATCATTGCCGCCGACCGGCTCATTGGCCCCAAGGTTTGCGTTATACGCGCTGCTGCCGCTGAGAAATTTGGCATCGGTATATCCGGCCATACCGAAAAGCTCCCACCAATAAAACGGATGGTACCTTGTTTCAACCTCGATACCTTTGCTGTAGGCGGCGCCGGCGTTGCCGATATAATACTGTCCGCCGCTGTAGGGGATCTGCTGATTCAGCTGCAGGTTTTGCCAGTTTATATAAAAAAGCGCCACGGTCGATTCGAGCTTGTTCCCCAGCCACCTGGCCTTGTGACCCAGTTCATAGTTCCAGGTATGCTCGGCGTCATACGATTCCGTCCTGGCCGGAGCGGGAACGCCTGTCGGTGCGGGATTGAATCCTCCGGCCTTGTATCCGCGGGAAATGGAGGCATAGGCCATTTGATCCGGCGCGTACCGATACGCTGCGCTGAACTGAGGAGATGCTTCGGAATAGCTGTCACTAAGCCTGGTTGTGAATCCCATGGCATTTACCAGGTTTGCGTCCTTGTCTTCATAGTCGAAGCGCAGACCGGCTGCGATATCCAGTTTCTTCCAGGCAGTGAACCTGGCCTGGCCGTAAATGCCGATGCCCTGATCATCCAGGTCGGTAGCGGATGTAGTCAGCATCCTCGGGAAAAAACCGAAGGTGCTGGAAATGTCGTTCGACGCGTCTTGCCCGTAATCCTGTCCAAAAATGAAGACTCCTGCCTGCCAGCTTAGATCCAGTGCGGTGCCCAAACGGACTGCCTTGTCCCTGGCGGAGGCGAAGCGGAATTCCTGGGTCAGCTGATGCTGCTGCTCCGTGCTATCCCGGATAGCGTACAGTCCGCCGTTTGCCAAGGCTGCCGTTTGATAGTCGAGATCCGTAAGACTGTGAGTCTTCCACCAGACGCCGCCCGAGATTGATGAAAAATCTATTGTGGCGCCGGCGATAATCCACGACAAGGGTCGTGGAACCCACACCGCGATGCGTGTAACCTTCAAAATCACGGCTTACATGGTTTGGATTTTCGCGGATATATTGCAGGTCGCCCAGCGCATAGTCGCCGTCCCGATCGCGTTCACCCGATACAATCCAGCGGATTTTCCACTGGTCGTTTATTTTAAAAAACAGCTGACCTTTGCCGAAACCCGCAGCTCGACTGTCAAGGTCATGACCGGTGAGATCATTGTCGGTATAGCCGTCCCGCCCGGAATAGCCGCCGGCCAGGTTCAGGCTGAAGCGCTCCTTGAGTAGAGGGCTGGAAACGGAGGCGCGCAGGTCACGGTAGCTGTAATTTCCGAAAGCCCCGTCTGCCTGGGCATTCCATTGCTCCGACGACGGACGGCTGCGGATGTTGATCAATCCGCCCGCGGTATTGCGCCCGTATAGGGCTCCTTCGGGCCCGCGCACAAATTCAACCTGGCCGACATCGATCATTTCGATATTGGATGAAGAGCCGTTGAGTTGTGGAACGCCGTCAATGAACGTGCTTACTCCCGGATTAGCCGGGCTGCCCCCGATGCCGCGGAAAAATGGATTGCTCACGGCCCGGGCTGTGAATTCATTTATGAAAGTGTTGGGCGCATATATGGCGGCCTGCTTGACGGCTTGAATGTCCGCATCATTGAGCGTGCCCTGGGTCACCGCGGTGACGCTCAAGGGAATGGACATAGCCGGTTCAGCTTCTTTTCGTGCAACAACCGTTATCGTGATTGATAGAGGCTCCACTGTAAGGGTCTTCTTATCGCTTATTGCTGTTGATGATTGATCTTCGTTATTTCCCGGGTCCTGGGCATGGATAAAGCCTGGAATGAGCGCCAAACATACCAATGCGAACAGAAATTGCGCGATCCGAAGGGATTGATTGAATTTGTTTGCAGTAGCCATACTGGTTTTTCCGTTCACCCTCTCCTTCAATTTGGACTGTCCCTTTTGCTCTATCACTCGCTGCGCAGGGCAGACAGGAGCGGGGAGCGGAAGGCGGCAATCGCTGCAAGTATCGAGGAAACCGCTCCCACGGTCAATACCAGCAATAGGGTCATGGCAGAAGCCAGGAAGGGGAAAGAGGAGCCCCGTGCGTACAGGGCCGGCGCGACGGCCAGCATTGCGCAGACTGCTCCGGAAACCAGCCCCCAGATCAATAGGACAAGGTGTTCGGAAAGTACGATGCCGGACAAAATCTTCTGGCGGTATCCTACGGCGCGCAGGAGAGCCAGTTCCTGCCGGCGCTCGAGCACATTTCTCAGGAGAACGGCCGCAAGCCCTATCGTCCCCAGAATGAGGCCGAGCGCGCCGAGCGACTGGAATGTGGACAGGTAAGTGTTTTCCACCTGCCTGTATGCCCGCAGCCGATCCCGGGAAGATTCCAGGCGGATGCCCCAGTAGGCCAGAGCCTGCTTGAGCGGCTGCGTCAGCGATTCAGCCGCGCTTTCCGGGGCGTCCAGAAGGAAGAACCGATATCCTTCGTAATCGGGGAATGCGCGCATAAAATTGGCCTCCGAAATCAGCAGTTCCCCCTGAAATATGCTGTCACTCAACGAAGCGACAAGACGCAGGCGAACAGGATTCCCCTTTGCCCCCGGCACGGTAAGCTCGCTGCCGACAGAGAGGTGGAGTATGTACTGAATCGTGTTTGCATCCGCGATTGCGGGAATCGCCCCGCCGTCAGCGGGGGAATCGAGCAGCAGCCACGGGTTGCGCTTCTGCTCTGGCGTCGCGGCGAGCGAATCCTGAAAGACAAACCTTCCGGCCGACAGGAAGGATCGCGGCGCTCCCAGGATTCTGGGTTCCCGGGGCGCGTACAGATTCAGGCAGCTGGCGTCGTCCCCGGGGCGTTCGCGGAAGGAAACAAACTTCAGGCTTTCTTTGTCTGAAGCGTCCAGCGTGTCAAGCCCGAGAGCCTCCATACCTTCTTTGCTGTTAGGATCATAGACAACGGGAATTTGCGTTTCGGCTACCAGCGGATATCCGCCGGTGCCGGATTTTGGCTCCAGCGAGATCTGCTGAAGATCCCGGCGGAACGCTTCCATGGAAATGATCAAAAATGTTGCCGAGGCAATCAGGGACGCGCACAGCAGGCTGCGGGCCGGCCGGTGCATGGCGTTGCGCATCCCGAAGCGGAAGAATGCGGTCCAGCCGTTACCGCGTAACAGGCGTGATCGATTTCCGCGCAGGTACAAGGCAGTCAGGCAGAGAATTGAGATAAGCAGCAGGAATCCTGCACCGAAGAAGGCCTCGATCTGCGGAATTTTCTTCCAGAATGAACCCGCGATCAGAATCGCCGCGGCCAGCAGGGAAATGACGGAAACGATTCCCGAGAACCGTGCCCGGCGTGTTCTGAGCGCTGACGATTCGACAACGCCCGTCAGCAGCATACGGGGCGAATTCCTCCACAGGTCCCGCAGCGTCCATGCGATGGTCCCGAGAGAGAAAGCCAATCCCGCAAAAGCGCCGATAGCCAGGTAAGCCCACGAAATGTGCAGGTAAAGACGCTGTGTCCCGACCGCCCCGGTCCAGAAAGTGCGCAACCCGTAAACCATGAACCATCCGTAGGCAATCGATCCCAGCAACCCAATGACGATGCCGGCGAGGGATAAAATCACACCTTCGGTGAACAGGATGCGCCGCAGCATTTTTATTGAGTATCCGGCAGCCCGGAGAATCCCGATCTCCCGCACGCGCTGCTCTGTCATCAAACGGAAAAACAAAGCCGAAAGAAGAATGGCGGCCGCAATCAGAAACGAACTGAAATAGGCAAAATATTCCCCGAAGTCCGTTGACCCTTGTGAGGCCGTCAAACCCAGGTCCCGAACTGCGTTTATCCTGAAGCCAGCCTTGTCTGCATCCAAGCCGTCGAGCAAGGCCTGTGCAATCCGCTTCCGGGCGGATTCGAGATTCTCGCCTCCGGGTACGGAAACGCGAATTCCCGTCAATTTGCCGAATCGGTTGGCCCAGAGTTCCTGTCCCTTTGCCAGCGGGATGAAGGCTTTGGGTGTCGCCCGGTATCGATCCCAATAATCCTCGTCCCTCGTGCGAATGCGGCTCAGATCCATTGGGAACGGAGGGTTCCACGAGTGAATGCTGTCGGTTAGGGTTATGCCGGGAATTTCAGGAGCCAGCGCCGTATCAACAGGCCCGGCGATTGGAACGACGCCTGCCAGGCGGAAGCGGGCGGTCCGCGTTACCAGGTTTCCCTCGTCCAGCCAGAAGTAATAGTCGATTTCCAGAGGTTCGCCTTCGGTAATGCCGAGATCCCGCTGAGCCCAGTCTGTGAGCCATATCGGGTTGCCGGAATCAGCGGGCACCCTTTGAGAGTCTGCGCGCTTCAGGGCATGAATGGACGCCATGGCGCCCTTGCCGAGGTCGACCGCAGAGATTATGGAGTAGGGGATCTCCCGGTCCTTTGCGCGGATGGAATTCACCAGGTAGGTGTAGACCGGCGAAGCGTCCATGCCCAAATGCGAGGCGGCCTTCAGCGCCTCTTCCGCCAGGGCATCGTCCAGAATGATGCGATTGCTTTCCAGCGAAAATGCGTCTCCTGCGGGCGCGGGTCTAAGCGTTAAACCCAGATCCTGAAGAGAGAGGGCGGATTTCAGCGTGTTCGAAACCGAAGCGGGCCCTTCCTTTTGAGCCTGCGCGCCCAAGAGGATGGTATTGATCCGCGAAGGCTGCTCGAGCTCTCTTTGGAGCAGCTTCGACGGTACGAAAATCGAATAGACGTTTCCCTGCGTAGGGCGCAGCGAAAACTCGCCCAGCCGGTTCGCGGGGATGATGCCGGCGCAATCCAGCCGCATGGTTTTCCCGACTGCGTCGCGCTGCCCATAAAGCCATTCTCTCGGGATAGCCTGTTTGGTCTCAATCCTCAATAACATCGCATCGCCCGGGGCGGCATCCAGATACCGCGCCAGGCTGGAACCGATGTATCCTCCACGGCTTTCTGCCAATGCCGGACCTTCCGTTCCCTGAAATCTCCAGAACCTCTCGTCAATGCCGTAAACGTTGACGTCGTACGCTTGAATGCCGCTTTTTTCGAGCGTCAGGACTCCTTTAAGATAAATGATCGGACAGCTGCCGCCCGGAGCGGCGAGCGCTGCCGCCAGGTTTTCACCGAAAAAATCATTCGTGGTTACTACGTATCCGGTTGCGCCGATCCGCTCAAAAAGCAGGCGGCGCAGGCTCTCGCGCACCGATTGGCCTGCCAGAAGCGCGCCGGAAAGGACGGCGGCTGCGGTTGCCACTCCTGCGACGACGGCTAAATTGGTTCGCCAGTAATAAAAAAGGTTGCGAAATAGTAGTTGTTTCAGCTTCACGGATCACTCCTGCAGGCTAGGAGCCCGCGCCCTCCGGCTGCAGGCGGGCTTCGCTGAGCCGGTACCTGTGGCTGAATTTTGCAGCCACCTCCGGATTGTGCGTAACAACAATCAGAATGTCCTGCCTCTGCTTGTGGAGATTGAGCAATAGCTCCGTAACCAACTCCGTGGAGTCGCGGTCCAGGTTCCCGGTTGGCTCGTCACAAAGAACGAGGTCGGGTTTCATCATGAGGGCGCGGGCCAGCGCGACGCGCTGCTTTTCGCCCCCGGATAACTCGTGCGGATGGTGGTGTAGCCGGGAACGCAATCCGACCTGGCCGAGCAGGTCCAGGGCCCGCGGTTCGGCGGAACCATCCGGTGGGGCGGGCAGGGTCGGGACCAGGACGTTTTCCAGCACCGTGCATTGCGGAAGCAGGTGGTGATCCTGAAATACAAAGCCGATTTTCCGGTTGCGAAATGCGGAGACGCCTCGCTCATCCAGTTCATAGGGATTCACACCGTCAAGCAGAACGGTCCCTTCCGTGGGAGGTTCGAGCGCGCCCAGGATGTAAAGAAGCGTGCTCTTGCCGCTCCCTGATGGGCCTGTTATGGAAATGGCGTCGCCTGCACTCAGGCGGATGCTGACATCCGACAGCACACCCAACTGTCCGTCCGCCATGGGATATTTTTTGGAAATATTGTGTGCTTCAAGCATGGGATCCTTTCGGCGTTCGTCAGCGTTCAATGATCCTGAAACTGTCAAACTCTGTGAGTCCCCAGCAGAGCTGAGGGATTACCCGTTTATTTCCTGCCTATTCGTCACCGTTTTATAAGCATGCGATAGATCTGCAAAGCCTTTTCCGCCATTTGCGCCGTGCTGTAATTCTCGCGCACTCCGTGATATCCCCTTGCGCCCATTTCCGCTCTTTTTTCGGGATTTTTCCAAAGCTCCAGCAACCCCTCCGCCAGCGCGTCCGGGTTGTCCGGTTCGACCAGGAGCCCGCCGCCGGTCGTTTCGATCATTTCCGTAAAGGCCCCGCGCCGCGGCTGAACCACGGGAATGCCGCCGGCCATGGCTTCAAGCAGGAATAATCCTTTGGGCTCGGCGTAGGGTGTGGGTACCGAGAAGACGCTTGTATTTCTCAGGAAATCCAGTTTTTCGCGCCTGTCGAGTTCGCCATGATAGCTGAAATGATCCGAAATCCCCCAGGAAGCCAGATTTTTCCGGATGCCCGAAAGATAGGATTTATGATCCGGGGCCAGGTATCCCGCGGCCCACAGGCGGCTGGCGCTCCTGCCGTTGAGAAGCCTCAGGCGGCGATAGGCTTCGCACAGGAAGTGCAGCCCTTTCTCGGGACTGATCCGTGCCAGGTAGCCGATGGTAAATGGTTCGGAGTCCTTCCGGTCCGCGGGCTCAAAGCCGTCGAAATTGATGCCCAGGGGAACGACGCGGATGCGGTTGATGTTGATCCCGAGATAGTTCGCCATACGGCGGGCGCCGAAATAGCTTACGGCTATGAATGCGTCGACGGCATCCGCATGCTCGCGAATAAGCCGGATTGATTCCTTGCGGTGAACCTCAGGGAGCCCATCCAGGAATAAATCCTCCCCCTGGAAAGTGCAGCATACCGGCACGTTCAAAGAAGCCTTTAGAGCCGGCGCCAGCGCGATGAGCATGGAATTTGGAAGATTGATGATTTCGGGTGAAATTTCGCCGCTCAAAAATCCCACCAGTTCCTGAATTTCTCCGCGTACGGACCCGTGGGTGCCCTTCAGCATGGAGACCGCAAGTTCTCCCAGGGCGGCCGGATTCACGCTTATGCCGGAGCGGGTGGCAAGCCGCAGCAGCGGGCCCGAATCCAGGAGCCGGCTGAGAAATCGCGGGGACCTGCGCAAGGCCTTGAAGCGCTGCTGGAGATATACGTTGATTCCGCCCATGAAAACGCGGTGCGTGCTGACATTGTCCTCATCGGTACGCGTCGGCGTGTAAGTGGGAATCAAAATCACGTCGTGGCCTGCGTCCATCAAGGCGCGGGCGAGGGCGTTGTCGCGCAGGCAGCTCCCGCAGTACATTCTTCCCGCCCCGGCCGTGATGCAGGCAATCCGCATATAGCTTCAGCTCCCAAAGCAGTAAAGCACGCCGTCCTGAGATCCGATGACGAGGAATCCCCGGACAGCGGCGGGCGATGCCGACAGCGGGGCGCCGGCCGTGAACTCCCAGTTTTTTTGGCCGCTTGCCAGGTCCAGCTCATACAGGAGCCCGTCATTCGATCCGACAAAAACACGGTTTCCGGCAATGAGGGGAGAAGACTCGACCCGGGCTCGCGTCGGAAATGTCCAGATCTGCTTTCCGGTGGATCTCTCCAGGCAGTGCACAAGTTTATCCCTTCCTCCCAGGACGACGCGGACTGCCGTCACGGCTGCCGAGGAATAAAAAGGGAAACTGCGGCTCGGGTGCCTGTAGGTCCACCGGGTAGCCTTGCTGCCGAGATCTATGGCAAGCACTTCGTTGGCGAAGGTACCGACGTAAACGGCGTTATCCCGTATTGCGGCGGAAGCGCCGGTATAGCCGCCAAGCTGCAGGGCGAATATCTGCTTTCCGGTTGCCGCATCGATGGCCCTGAGGTTTTCATCGCACCCGGAAACGTAAACGCGGCCCCGGTCGAGGGCAGGAGTACAGTGCACCGGGCCATCCGTGGTGTATTTCCATATCAGGGCGCCGGTTTTGGCGGAGAGGCAATAGAGATTCTGGTCGTAGGACCCGAAATAGACCCTGTCGCCTGCGCAATTGGGCGATGATTTGATTTCGCTTTCGGCCTTGAATGTCCATCGGCCCTTCCCCGTTGCCGCGTCGACCGCGTGGAGAATTCCCTCGAGGTCGCCGACATAGACCATCCCGTTCCCGACGCAGGGCGAGGATTCCTGCACGGGTCCGGCTGTGGCATAGCGCCAGCGCATCTTCCCGGTGGCAAGATCCACGGCATAGAGGGAACTGTCCATCGATCCAACGTACACCAGGCCCCCGGAGATGGCTGCAGAGGATTCGATGGAATCCTTTGCCCGGAATTCCCAGCGCAGCTTGAGCGGTTTCGGCAGATCAACATCGGTTGCGCCTGTGAGTGAAGGCGAACCGCGGAACATCGGCCATCCTGCCGGAGCTAAATCGGCGGCCAGAGCGGAACACAGGAACAGAATGACGAATGACGAATGACGAATGACGAATTGAACCATACGGGATAGGTGGCTGGTGCTGAATCTACTATTCGGAACGGCCGGACCAACCGGGTTCCTGGCGGTATGAGTCCATTCGTAATTCGTAATTAGTAATTCGTCATTGATTTTGGATGGCATAGAGCTCCATGCGGTTCATGATGTACAGCACCCCGTTCGCGGCCACGGGCGTGCCGTATATTGCGCTGCCCATGTTGATCTCCGACAACTTTTTGAGCTCTTTGCCGGCCTGGAAAACCACGACATCCCCGTCCTCGTCCCCGAGGTAAACTTTCCCGTCTGCCACGAATGGGGAACCCCAGATTGCTGCAAGCATATCGTACGTCCAATAAGGCTTCCCGGTTTGAAAGTCCAGGCAATGAAGGAATCCGGTGTAATCTGAAGCATAAACCAGGCCATCGGATATTGCCGCGGTTGAGATGGACCGGCGGATCTTGTCATAATGCCATACAAGCCCGCTTTCGGTGATCACGCCCCGCCTGGACGGATCGATACAGTACATGTGCCCGATGCCTTCGCCGTTTTCCGGATCCTGCCCGACAGCCAGAATCACTTTCCCCTCATGGAAAACCGGAGTGGCGATGACGTAATTGCGGGTTTTCGGCCAGACGGCATCCTTTGGATTTGTATCGAAGCTCCAGAGCTTCTGGCCGGTGCGAGCCTCGAAACCGTAGAGCCATCCATCGCCTCCCGGGAAAAATACCTGCTGCACTCCTGCGACTTCTCCCAATGCCGGCGACGACCACTGGCCGTGAAGAATGCGTTCTCCGGGCGAATTATCCTTCCAGACGACTTTCCCGGTATTTTTGTCAACGGCGATGAAGCTGGGAGCAAGGGGCGAGGTGATTTTTTCGTGGTTTTCGTCCTGACCGTTCGAAGTCTCGACAAAAACCAGGTCTTGCCAGATAGCGGGAGAGGAGTTAGCCATATTGTGCTGGACGACGCCCAACTCCTTCATCATGTCCAGCTTCCAGATGATGTCCGCATCCGTCGAGCCCTTGTAGGTTTCTTCCTTATAAGGGCCATCGTTGGTGCCGTCGAGAAACCCCTCAGTGTCCAGGCAAACCAGTTCGCCGCGGTTGGTGACGTAGTAAAGCCGCTTGCCTTCAACGGCCGGCGAAGAGCAGACTCCCTGTTCGGGCCAGTCGAGTCCCTGCTCCAATTTGTCGGAAACAGCCTGCCACAGGAATTTTCCGTCCGATTCGCGCAGGCACAGCAGAATACCCTTGTCTCCCGTGATTTCGGCATTCTTCGGATTGTCGTTGTTGGTTCCGAGAAAGATCTTCCCGCCTGAAATAACGGGATTACCGTAAGAGGTTGATCCCAGGCCTGCTTTCCACTTGATGTTTTTTCCGGTGGCTGCATCCCAGACCGCCGGAAGATTTTTCATGGGCGATGTCATGTTCCGGCCCGATGTGCCGCCCCACATCGGCCAATCCTGCGAGGCGATGGGCAGCACCATCAGGAGCGCCAGAAGGGATCCCGTAATCGCATTTTTGGATTGATTGAATTTTTTTTTCATGTTTTTGTTGCTATCTATCCATCGAGAAGCCGTAAGCGAAGCCGGAAGCTCGGATACTCGCTGTTCCGGCTTTGGCTATTTTGCCTTCACGTTGTAACAGGCAAGCACTCCCTGATTGCGGATGTAAAGCTTGCCTTCACAGACTACGGGATGGGCCCAGCTGGGCCAGCCCTGATCCGCGATTTCAAACCGGCCTTTTTCCAGATAGGCCGATGGATTCGCTTCTGCCAGGCCGACTTTGTTATCCTCGGATAAAAGATATAAACCGCCATCCGCGTAGGTAAGCGATCCCTTGCCCACACTCCGGTGACGCCAGCGCACTTTCCCGGTTTCAAACTCCATGCAGGTCAGAATTGCGTTGGAAAATCCGTAGAGAAAGCCGTTTACCAGAATCACGCCCCCGTGGTGGTTCATCATGCCTGGGCTGAAATATTGCTCCTCGGCTTTGACCAGTCCGTACTCCGATCTCAATCGCAGCAGGGCTGAACCTGTATCGTAGGCCGTAGTGTAGAAAACCTTGTTGTTGAAAAAAATCGGCGTCGCGATATTGGCAGTCCGGTTCGAGACCTTTGTATAACGCCACATGAGTTTGCCGTCGTTTGCTCTCACTCCGACGCCGGCTCCCGAAGTGAGAGCCATGATGGTGCGGACGCCCTGAACATCGGCCACGATGCATGAAGAATAGGCGGCTGGATCGCTCAGGTCTGCGGAGGTCCAGACAGTTTTGCCGGTGGCTTTATCCAGGGCCGCTATCGCGGCTTTCTCTCCCCCGGGCGTGATGATGAGGTTTTTGCCGTCTATCAGAGGAGATTCGCTGATGTGCCAATTCGGATTTTTCCCCTTAAACCTAGCAAGTATGTTCAGGAACCATACAACGGAACCGCTCTGTGCATCGATACACGCAAGGTCGCCGTTTTCCGAAAGGGCATAGAGCCGATCGCCTTCCAAGCTGGGCGTCCCGCGCGGCCCGCCCCCCCTGTCCTGTTCCAGGGCCCGGCCCAGGGGTCTCGCCCAGATTTTCTTGCCGTCGGCGCGATTCAGGCAGAAAACGACGCTTTCTTTGCCCTGGGTGCCCTGGACGTAAATGCGGTCGCCCTGTATGGCTACACTGCCATAGCCTTGCCCCAATCCCTGGATGGACCAGAGCAGGGGCGGGCCTGTCTTTGGCCACTCCTTTAAAAAACCGGTTTCGCTTGAGACGCCCTGCCGGCCGGGGCCGCGCCATTGAGTCCAATCGCTATTGAAAGCGACTGCCGGGATCACAAATCCCAAAAATACAGCGGGCAACTTGAAGAGACGCATAGGCTTCTCCACTCAAAAAGCAAGGGCCTCAGAGTGCGGGAAAATCCACCAGGTCAGAATACAGGATGAAGGAATATAGATTCAAGTGCGGCGGACCCGGTCAAAAGCTCTCAATATGCCGCCGGTTTCTCTTGACCTGTTCCCTGGAATCCATAAACCTATAATGCAGGAGGACTACGTTATGAAAAGTTCCGGCGTGTTTTTATTGCCCCTGGCGGTTTTGTTCATGGCCCTGGCAATTTGGACCCAGGCTTCAATCCCTGTGCCGGCGGCAGGCGATTGGCCCTACTGGCGCGGGCCGGCTGCAGATGGAATGGCGGTCGGTGATGCGCCGCTGAAATGGACAGATACCCAAAATGTGAAATGGAAAACCGAAATTCCGGGACGCGGCCACTCCAGCCCGGTTATTTGGGGGGATCGGATATTCCTGACGACGGCCGTTAAAATCGGGGCCGCCGATGAGCCGGCAAAACCTCCGCAACCTGACGCCAAACCCAATCCGCTGATTTCCCCGGGGCCCCAGGTCGAGCACCAGTTCGATATGCTTTGCCTCGACCGCAAGACGGGCAAAATACTATGGCAGCGCACGGCGACCAGGGCCGTGCCCCACGAGGGATATCACGGCACTTACGGCAGCTTCGCCTCCAATTCGCCGGTCACGGACGGCAAATATCTGTATGCCTTTTTCGGCTCGCGCGGCATGTATTGCTTCGACCTGGAAGGGAATTTGATCTGGAAGAAAGACTTCGGCGTTCAGATGAAGATGAGGATGTCGTTCGGGGAAGGAATGGGACCGGTCATTTCCGGCAACCGGCTGTTCCTGGTGTTCGATTATGAAGGGGATTCGTTCATGGTCGCGCTCGACAAAGCCACCGGAAAGGAAATCTGGCGGGTGAACCGGGAGGAAAAATCGAATTGGGCCGCTCCCCTGGTTGTGGAATACGGGGGCAAGAAACAGGTTGTGGTCAGCGCTGTCAACAAGGTCCGCAGCTACGACTTTGAGAGCGGAAAACTGATATGGGAATGCGGCGGACTGGGCAGCAATACAATCCCGCACCCTGTTCGCCAGGACGACCTTGTTTTCGTCATGAGCGGGCACAGGGATCCCAAGCTCATGGCAATCCGGCTTGGCAGGGAAGGGGATTTGACCGGCACCGATGCCGTCGTCTGGAGCCAGACGCGGGGGAATTCCTATACTCCTTCGCCGGTCCTTCACGACAACAAGCTTTATGTGCTGACCGACAACGGCATGGTCAGCTGCTACAATGCCCGCACCGGCGAGCCATACTACCATCAGGTCCGCCTGCCCAAATCCTACAGCTTCAAGTCTTCTCCCGTAGGAGCGAATGGAAAACTCTACCTGGCGAGCGAAAACGAGGATGTGCTGGTGCTGCGGATGGGCGAGCAGTTCGAGGTGCTTGCGACGAATACCATGCCCGACCAGATGTTTATTGCCACTCCGGCCATATGCGGAGGCGAGATTTTTCTCCGAAGCCAGAACCTGCTCTATTGCATCGGACAGAAATGAAAGCATTTTTTGATACGGTTTTGAACGGGGACGATTGCTCGGGAAGGTGCAATCCTGGGGAAATTCCGCAAGATCCGGGTAAAAGCTATCGGCGGAGTGGATGCGGACGGATATTTCCTTTAGACTTATGCAATCGGAGGTGACGAAATGCGAAATGCTCTGAGAGCGGCAGGTCGGATTAGTTTTGGCAGGATTGCGCTGGTCTTCGCGCTGGTCTTCGCATCGGCGCCAATGATTTTTTCCCAGCGTACTCCGCTGAAACCGGGCATGAATTTCTTTTCGCCCCAGCAGGACGTCGAACTGGGACAGAAGGTCGCCCAGGATGCGGAAAATCAGCTGCCCATGCTCAACAACCGGCAGGTGGACGATTATCTGAACAGGCTGGGGAAAAGGCTGGCTGCCAAAGCGCCGGGCGAAAAATTTCCTTATCAGTTCAAATGCGTCAACGATTCCACCATCAATGCATTCGCCCTGCCCGGAGGTTTCCTCTATATCAATCGCGGGACCATCGAAGCTGCGGACAATGAAGCTGAACTGGCCGGCGTCATCGGCCATGAAATCGGGCACGTCGCCCTGCGGCACGGGACAAATCAGGCCAGCAAGCAATACCTGGCACAGGCTCCGCTGGCGATCCTGGGCGGATTCCTGGGGAATAATTCCGTAGGCGCAATCCTTGCGCAGATCGGCACCGGCTTTGCCCTCAATTCGGTTCTTCTGAAGTATTCCCGGGACGACGAACGGCAAGCGGATTTGATGGGGGCGCAGATTCTTTATGATACGGGGTATAATCCGCGGTATGTGGCCGAATTCTTTGAAAAATTGGGTGGCGGGAGAGGTACGGATTTTTTCAGCAGCCACCCGAATCCGGATAACCGCATACAGAACATCAACGCGGAAATCGGAAGGCTGGGGGTAATTTCAGCCGATGCCTACAGCGATTCCAGGGATTTCCGCAACATTCAGCGGCTGGTGAAATCCCTTCCTGCCGCTCCAAAGGCTGCTGCTGCGGAGGCTCAAAGGCAGACCACTGGAACCATCAGGCGGCCTGCCAGCCCCTCCAGCCGGTATAAGAACCTTGAGTCGGGCAACATGCGGCTGAGTCACCCGGACAACTGGCAATCCTATGTGGAGGAGCAGGCGTTCACGCTGGCTCCCGACGGGGGCATCGTGGTAACGGGCGATATGAACGCCCTTGCCTATGGCGCCATGATGGCCGTGTTCACTCCGCAAGGCAGCCGGCGATCGGGATCCATCGGGCTTCAAGAAGCCACGGATCAGCTCATAGAAGTCCTGCAGCGCTCAAATTCAGCCATGCGGAAATACAAGGACAACGGCACCATCCGGGTTGGGGGCCAGTCGGCATTGTCGATACTCTTCACCAATGATTCTCCGCTGGGCGGACGCGAAGGGGATTGGCTGGTTACGGTTCTGCGCCCTGAGGGATTGGTATACTTCATCTTTGTGGCTCCGGAGCAGGAATTCGACAATTATCAGCGTGCTTTTGACCAGATACTGGGCTCGGTCCGCTTCCAGTAGGGTTGGCCCCGAAGTTGCCTGCAGCGTGTTCGGGGAGTTCCAGACCTGGTTTGTGCGCTGTTTTTAGTCAGAGCCTGTGGGGCTGTTTGCAGTGCGTGGACGGCGCCGACAGGACTCACTCCGAATGGCCTCAAGCTGAACCGATGGAGGACTGAGATGCGTCTGATAACGAAGGCAAGGTCCATCATATAAAAAGCCTGATGAATAGAACCCTTTGGTCCTCGAATGGGTCTTAGGATTTCGCCAACAAGAGACTTTATCCCTACGTCCTTTCCGTTTCACGCCTCAGTCCTGCCGTAAACGTTTTCGAGAATGGTTTGAATTGGAGATGGAAAGGATAGAAGCAAAAACCTCGCATTTTCGACAAAACTGCATCTTTTTTTGCCAACTCGTCCGCACAACCCCCTCACAAATCGTGCCATTGATGAACCAGCACAATTGTCCGGCGCCGAATTCCCAAGCCGGGCAATTCTCTCTGTTTTCAACGGGACAGCCCTTTTTTAACCAACAGGGGCTGTTTTTGCCGGCACGAGAGTGATTCAGCGCCAGCAGAAGCAGCAACTGGCGTTCTGAATGCAATGGAATTCTCCTCCAACCCTGCTCACAGCTCTGGATTGCTTTAACCGACACTCCCAGCAAGCGCGCCAACTGCACCTGTGTCTTTCCCAGATGATGCCGAATCTTCACGAATTCCCGCCTATTCATCCTTTAGCCCCTGTCCATGTAGGCCGCCACTATACCACAATGTGGCTTCTCCTGACATGCTTCCGGCGTCGCTTCCCCCTGCCGGGGCCGATCCCGACGTTACGGACACATGTAAAGGCATTGATCAGATTATGTATGTACCACAACGTAGGCATAATAAAGTATTAATTGGTTTCTGTCGCAAAACTGGTTTGCGCCGCGCAGCGGCACTATGATTTTAGCCCGGCCTTTCAAGGCCGGGAGCCATGGTATTGGGAACAGTGCGTCGCGTAGCGACGCCTGAAATTCAACCGTCGCTACGCGACGGAAAACCTAATCCCTTTAGATCCAGGCCCTAAAAGGCCGGGCTAAATTCAGCTGGCCGCTACGCGGCCCGGCTCCCATTTCCGGCTTCTATGTAATATCAAATATCCTATTGACCGTTATAAAAGCCGGTTTGCTCGTAAAAACCGTGTTCGCGACAGAAACTTACTAGGGCGAGGTGTCAAAGAATAAATATATGTTTTCGAAACTTCCTAGCCGTAATGGAGCGGATAGTTCTCACGGTTCTCAGCGAGGGGGTTGCGATCAGAATACGGTCTGACGATCTGCCTTTTGTGACAACTGAAGCACAGCGACCCGTAATCTTTCACCCGAGCCTTCATGCCGGAGGATTCGGAATATGGATAATGGCACGTAAGGCAGATGAGCTCGGGTTTGTCCGCAGGGCTGTATACGGGGTGTTTCTTTAATGCTCCCCAAGGCATCCGCCGCCCTTGCGCAGAAGATATAATCCTCATTTTTCAGGGCGGCGATATGGGGGGGCAACCGCACACCGATCCTTGATATCCTCCAACGCATCCGCGCTCTTTGGCTGACTGCCGAATCTTAATCCTTGAGAGCGGCAATAAAGGGTTCGATCGAGCGCAGATCTACAACCCATGCCGGGCTGCGGCAAAAAGGGAGCGGCGTTCCAGTGTTGGAGTTCCTCTCTGTATCGGACTATTAGAATTCCGCATAAAAAGCGCTTGAAACCAAAATATTTATCATTTGACGATTGGGTCATGCTGATTGTTTAATCAAGGCTATAGCGGAAGCCTATAGCGTTGGTCTGCTTGAAGGGCCCGGCTAGCCGAACGGTGTGGGTCAAAAGGCTTCCTGTTATACCGCGACGGGACTGCCACTATTGGCACCTACGGCGGAAGGAGCGATACTAAAATGGCTGCAGGGACGAAAAATGATCTTGAAATGGGCCTCTCCAGCGACCATCCGGTATCCATCTCCTATCACGAGGGGCTTCAGGGAAGTCCTTCAGCAACATGTTCACACTGTCTCGTCAGCCCCCCGCTTCCCCTTGATTCCGTGCGGCCGTACTTCGACGGCTCGATGGAATGCGGACCGGTCATGACCGCACGACCAATTTTCTGATTACCCCATGATTTTGCATAAACCTCTGACCGGCTCAGCGCCGTTCCTGTGTTGTCATAAAAAAATGAAATCGCGAATGCACTTTCCGATTTTGTGTCTGATGCTTCTATGCTCATATTCGCATGATGGAGGGGGACGCACAGGGTACAGCCAGGAAAGTCCAATGACCAGGTTGATGGAGACGCTGAAAGACGATAGTCGCAACGTCCGGGCGGAAGCGGTCAATTCATTGCTGAAGCTTGGTCCGGCTGCCGTAGATCCTCTGATTGAGACGCTGAAGAGCCAGAACGTGAACGCGCGTCGAGAAGCGGCGGCCATTTTAGGACGAATCCAGGATCTGCGCGCGGTGGATCCCCTCATAGCAGCCTTGAAGGATGAAGATACGATTGTTGGCATTCGAGCAACTGTCGCTCTAACGCGCTTACGGGATCCACGTGCGGTGGATCCTCTGATTGCGGTCCTCGAGGTCAAAGATTCTGTCGTCAGCTATGGGGCTGTGGATGCCCTGGGCGAATTCAAGGATGCGCGCGCCATCGATCCACTCATTGCCGCCTTAAATGACTCCAATCCTTTGCTCCAAAAGCTGGCCGCCGATGCATTGGTGAAGCTGGGCACGGCAGCTGTGGATCCCCTTATTGCCGCGTTAGGGAGCCGGAATGACAACGCTCGTATGGAGGCGGCAGGAGCACTGGGAAAAATCAAAGATGCGCGGGCGATAGGTCCGCTCAACGCTCTGCTTCAAGATCCAAACAGTAACGTCCGCAGCCGCACCGCCAACGCGCTGGCGCATATTAAAGAATCGGGTAGTCTGATTAAAGAATCGGATGTACGTGTGCTTGGCACGAGAATATTGGAGGTTAAGGATACGCCCGAAAACAAATCCTTCGGGGACGAATCCCTGTTTAGGAATGCGGCGCAGCTAAAGAAGCAGCTGATCGAGTGGGAGAAGGCATCGGCCGCGCCTGTACAGGAGCAGATTATAAAACTCCGGAGCGGCGATGCGAGTTTGGAAGCAGACGCGGCTATGCAATTGAGAAAAGCAGGTTCATCGGCACAGGGAGCTATATTGGCTCTCCTCGAAACGCTTAGTGATCCAAGAATCGATAAAAAGGTTTATGTGTATGCCGGGGAGCCGAGCCTGACAATCACGGTCTCTCCTGCGGAAGAAGCTGCCGAAACGCTTGCCAGGATGGGCGAGCCTGCCGTGGAACCCATCGTCACAGCTTTGAAAAAAGAGGATGCCGGTTCGAAAAAGAGGATCGTTCAATCATTGCCTCCTGTCAAAGACCCGCGCATTGCAGAGGCCCTCATACCGATTCTGGATGATGAGGATGCACAAATACGCGATGGTGCAATTCTGGCTCTGGGGACTGTCAAGGATAGACGCGTCATCGATCTCCTGATCGCTGCGCTGAAAGATAGCGGAGGGCGCAGACAGGAAGGCGCCATAAAGGCTTTGGGGCAGATCAGGGACGAGCGAGCCGTCGAACCGCTCGTTTTGTTATTGAAAGGAAATAATCCCGATACACGGAAGACAGTGATTCAGACACTGGGGCAGATCAAAAATCGGCGCGCGATTAAGCCTCTGATTGCCATTCAGAAAGACCCCGATCCCGATATTCGCGAAGCCGTTGTCCTGGCTTTTGGGGATATTAACGATCCACAAGTTCTGGCACCCCTGATGTCGGCCCTGAATGATGATAATGCCCGGGTCCGGGACAGCGCGCTTCGGACATTGAAGCGCATCAAAGATCCGCAGGTTATCGATCTCCTCGAGGCCGCCTTGAGGAATCCGGCGCCCTCCGTCCGGGCCGGCGCAGTCCAGACATTGAGTCAGTTCAGCGACCCGCGAATCGTGGTCCCTCTCATTGCCGCCTTAAAGGATAAGGATTCTAACATCCGACGGATGGTGATTCAGGCATTGGGTCAGACCGAAGATGCACGCGTCGTTGGTCCTGTCGGCGCCGCTTTGGAGGATCCGAATCAGGACGTTCGATTGGCAGCGATACGAGTCCTTGGGAAAATGAGGGACCCCGGTTCGGTGGGATTGCTAGTTGCGGCTCTAGGGGACAGACGCGAAATTGTGCGCGTTGAGGCGTCGTGGGCGCTCAAGCAACTTACAGGCGAAGATTTTGGACCTGACCGCGAGCGCTGGATCCAATGGCAGCGCTCGCGGCAGCGCCCCGCCGTTGCCGCGCCGCAAAAGTGAGGCTGGGGTGTGAATCCCGTGAAAGTGCATGATTATGAACGGACTGGAATTTGGTGCTCTTCCAGGCATGTTGAAATAAATGAATCATACAGAAGGCTAGAAGTGCGATCCGAGCATATGCATCGTTTGCCCGTCTTTCCGGCAAACCGCTGATCAATTGAGCCCGAGACGGCTTTACCAGCTTGCTGCCGAAATGCAAAGAGGCGTGCAGGCACGATTTGATCTAAAAGGAGAACTCCATGTGGCGTTGGTACCGGCTGCTTGTCGGGCTCATCACTTGCCATCCCATCGCTAAATTGGGTGGCTACATGGTCACCTTCGGGACCATATCGGCTATCAGCTACACCGGTGCAACAATATTTACTCGTGCGGATAGCGCCTACGCTGGAATTATCTTCCTTATCCTTGTGCCTGCCTCTTTTTTCGGCGGCCTGGCCCTCATTCCGACAGGTATCTATCTCGCGTTCAAAAAGGCGTGCATCGCGGACCCGAGCCTGAGGAGTAAATCTCTCGGAGAAATCCTGAAGCAGCTCTCGGGCGAACAGGATGTTCGTAATCGCATAATCGTCTTCATCCTGTTCAGTATTGCTAACGTGGTGCTTACGCTGGTCATCGTGATGGCCGGATTCGAATATATGGACTCTCCCAGTTTCTGTGGGCTTCTTTGCCACAAGGTGATGGAACCGGAGTACGTATTGTACCAACGGTCGCCGCACGCGCGCGTGGCGTGCGTCGACTGCCACATCGGTCCCGGCGCGTCCTGGTTCGTGCGCTCCAAAATATCCGGGCTGCGCCAGGTCTACGCGGTAACGGCAAAAACCTACAGCCGGCCGATTCCAACTCCGGTCGAACACCTGAGGCCCTCCCGTGAAACGTGTGAGCAGTGCCATTGGCCGGACAAGTTCGAGGGGGATAAATTGAAAATCATCGCCCACTACGCCAGTGATCGCAGCAACACCAAACGCTACACGGCGCTGCTGCTGAAAATCGGAGGGCCGGAGGTGGTCGGGGCCAGGAAGGGAGGCATTCATTGGCATGTGAGCAAAGGGAATCGTGTGGAGTTCATGTCCGAAAGAGGTGAGCGCAAAGATATTCCATGGGTGCGTCTTGTAAGGGGGACTGAACCGCCGGTCGAGTATCGCTTCACCGGAAGCAATATTTCGGACGAGGAGATTGCGGCCGCTCCCAAAAGGATGATTGAATGCGTCGACTGCCACAACCGCCCAACGCACGTCTATCGCACTGCCGACGAGGAAATCGATGGCATGTTAAATCTATGGCCGGAACTTCAGCAAGTCCCGTATTTGAAGAAAGCTTCCGGAGAGGTGCTGGCGCGGCGGTTCGATGAGGCGGCGATCCAGCGCAAGGAAGTCGGACGTGCACTTTTGGAGTGGTACAGAGCTCGCCCGGAAGAGAAGGCAGATCCGGCGTTGCTGGAGAAGGCCGCGGAGCACGTTCAGGAGATTTATAGCCGAAATGTCTGGCCGCGGATGAACATTACCTGGGGGACGTACGTCAACCATATCGGTCATTCTACTGACACCCATACTGCTGCCAGCCCTGGCTGCCTGCGCTGCCACGGGAATAATCACGTAACCGCCGAAGGGACAGCGGTTCGCGCCGATTGCCGGCTGTGCCATACCATCCTGGCGCTGGATGAAGAGAAACCTCCCCTGTTCGATTTCATGGTGCACAAAGAAAAGTGAGGAACTGACTTTCGTGTTTCAAAATAAGGATTGGCATTCCAGAAACCGATGCGCTCTAGCGCCGGGGTACAGGATGGGCGCATTCGCGCTTCTTGTCCGAACGGCCGTTCTCCTGCTTTTTGCAATCCTGAATTCTTCAAGCAATGCGTTCGCCCAGGAAAAGAAGCATTCCGATCCCTCCAAGAGTTGCGTATCCAGTGAATGCCATGCTCCGGTCGTCAAACATAAATATCTGCACGGCCCGCTGAAAATAGGGCAATGCACCGTGTGCCACGCACCGCTTCCCGGAACCGACCACAAATTCAAACTCATGGAAACCGAAGCCAAGCTGTGCCTAATATGTCACAAGGGCGTGGACACCAAGGGATACATACTGCACGACCCAGTGGCGAAGGGAAAGTGCCTGGGGTGCCATGATCCGCACGGATCGGAGGAACCCTACCGGATGGTCAAGACTCCCGCAATCAAGCTGTGCAATGAGTGCCATCATAAAAAGCCGGTGCTGACCAGGAAATATGCACATAAGCCTGTTGCCGAGGGTAAATGCCTGTCCTGTCACCGACCGCACGGAAGCAAGGCTGCAAACCTGCTCGAAGCCTCGGGAAGCAAGCTTTGCCTCCAGCAGTGCCACGAAAAAATGCGTCCGGCAGTGTGGGGCTGGCAAGGAACAGAAAGTGCATCTGGCATCCGAAGATTGCACCAAGTGCCACAGAGACCATGATTCCAACTATCCATCGCTGCTGACGAAGTCCCCTGCGTGAGCTGTGCTTGGACGGATGCCACGAGGAAATTAAGGAAAACATGGAATCGAGCGAGTTCAAGCACGACGCAATGACAAAAGAATTGGCCTGCGCCGAGTGCCACCGAGCCCATGACAACAGGTTTGGCGGCTTGCTCCGCAAACCGGCAGCGGATCTGTGTTTTCCCTGCCATGACCAGTTGCAGAATCAGGTTGAGACGGCAAAGTTCAGACATCGCCCTGTGGCGGACAAGAGTTGCCTATCCTGCCACGTGCCGCACGACTCAAGCTACAGCAAACTGCTTTTCGCCGATTATCCGTCCGGCACTTCCTCTGCGTACGACCCCGCCAAGTACGCCTTCTGCTTTTCCTGCCATTCGGAAAAAATCATGCGCGAACGATATGTGACTTCGGATACGGATTTTCGCAACGGGAGGCTCAATTTGCATTACCTTCATGTAAACAAGGAGAAAGGCGGGCAAACCTGCCGAGCCTGTCACGCCGATCATGCCGGTGACCAACCCAAGCTGATCCGAGATAAGGAGCAGTTTGGGAATTGGGAGATTCCGTTAGAGTTTAAGAAAAGCAATACCGGAGGTAGCTGCCTTGCAGGATGTCACGGGGAGTATGCCTATGACCGTGTCAATCCGGTGCAGCTCCGTGCACAATAGAATCGCATGGAACCTCGCGGCCCCAAAATGCAGGATGTGAATAATCGGGGCGGAAATATGCAGCGCTTTTGTGGATTCAGTCATGATATAAGCGGCATTTGAGCCATCCCCTTTTGCTATGCGAAACGTCTCAGTTCTGAAATTCAAACTAAGGATGATGCGCGGTTACAGCTGCCATAAAAGAAACATTTTTGGGTTGGCAGGCGCAATAATCCCATTTATTTCACTGATCGCGCTCTTCGGTGTAAGCGATCCCCTTTCCGCTCAGAACGCAGAAGCCTCCTGAGCAACCGATTCCGACGGTTAAGCCGCATGATCCGTTCGTGGGAAAGGAATGCACCGACTGCCATACACGCGTGGCGCCGTCAAAAGTGAATTGTCTGGTTGCGAAAGAGGATCTGTGCGAATTTTGCCATCAGGTCCCGGCGGAAGGAGGGCTCTCGCGTCTTGTGGAAGCACCGGAACCGCTTTGCTCTAAAATGTCACAAAAAGGATCAATTCAAGGGAACCTTCGCCCATGGATCGTTCGCCGCCGGGGCGTGTATTGCCTGCCACGATCCGCATGGTGGAAATGTTCCCGTAATGCTGCGTATCACGGGTCCACAGATGTGTCTGAAATGTCACCAGGATATGAGCACATGGTTTGCGAATGCAAGATTCCGGCACAAGGCTGCTGCCAGCAATTGCCTTGATTGCCATTCCCCGCATATGTCCGAGCAACGATACATGCTGACTTCTGCAGTTCCTGAACTATGCGGCAAGTGTCATCGAGACTATTGCCAGAGATCTGCAGACAGCGGCGGTCAAGCATTCCCCGGTCACAAAGGAGACCGCCTGTATGAACTGTCACGACCCGCACGCGTCGCAGGAAAGCGGACTGCTCCTTGCTGACGGAATGGATATCTGTTTGAAGTGCCACGACAAGACGGTCAAGGATGAGAAACAGGAATACGCTGATATGAAGAAACTGCTGGCGGCAAATCCGTATCCTCACGGCCCGATCCAAAACCGGGACTGTTCCGCATGCCACAATCCGCACGGCTCCCCTTATTTCCGGCTATTGACAAACCAATACCCGGAGGGATTTTACGCTCCCTTCTTCATTTCAAATTTCGATCTTTGTTTCCGCTGCCACGATGCTGCGCTGGCGACGGAAGAACGCACTACAAGCGCCACTGAATTTCGTGACGGCGATCGTAATCTTCATTTCGTTCACGTCAACAAGACATCTCATGGGAGAACCTGTCGCTCGTGTCATCTGGTTCATGCAAGCGCAAACCCTAAGCACATCGCGGCAACCGTGCCGTTTGGAAATTGGGAACTCCCGATAAAATATGAGAAGGCCGAAAACGGAGGCGGCTGTACACCGGGTTGTCATGCCCTCCAGAAGTACAGCCGCCAGCCGGCGAAACTGGGAAAGCAGTAGGTTTCAATTTCGGCAAGCACGCGGATGGTAACTATGGCAAGAGACGTTTACGGGGTCTGGGGATTCATTGGGCAATCCGCTCGTGTTCTGATTATCCTTGCCTGTTTCGCTTCGGCGCAGGCAGGCTCGCTGCAGGAAGCGGTCATAAATAGAGGCTGTTCCAAATACCAGGATCCGCAAACGATTGCGCCGCTGAAGAAATTCGTGGAGCCGGCTATGGATAAGGGTTGCGTCGCTTGTCACCTGGACTGCGACAAACTCTCTCCAGCCCAACAGAAGGAACCACCGGATTATTACTTGAAAGCAAAAGAGCCCGAATTATGCCTGGAATGCCACGCTACCTCAGGCAAGGATCTTTCGCCGACACATGACAAACAGCCTCTTGGAAAATCCAGGTGCACCGGATGTCACGACCCGCATTCTTCGGATATACCAAAGCTCTTACTCAGATTTTCCCACGGTCCTTACGCCGCACGCTTGTGTTCGGCTTGCCACCCCGCTCCTGTGGACGGGAAAGTTGGATTGACCGCGGAGAACGTAGACTCGTTGTGCTATAACTGTCACGCCAATTTCAAGGCGGAGATGGCAGGCGCAGGAAGCCGGCACAAGCTCCTGGAGCAGAGCAATCGGTCGTGCATGGAATGCCACGATCCTCATGCGGGTAACCAGGAATACCATTTAAAAAAGCCCGCGCAGGAGCTTTGCGTGAGTTGTCACGACGAACCGCCGAAACAACCTACTCAGGAAGACGCATTTTCCCCGACGCCTGACGGTATGGACAGGCAGTATCTGAAGCTGTCCTCAAGATATGTTCATGAGCCCGCAAGAAAATCCTGCCTTATATGTCACGATGCGCATGCCTCCCAGTTTCCGAAGGAATTGCGGGTTGCTATGCGCGACCTCTGCATGGACTGCCATGGCACGAACTCCGCGAAGATACTTCAAAGCAGCCAGCCGTTCCCTCTCTTTAACGGTCTTGTGAGCTTGCCTCCAGGAACGTTTGAAAAGCTGAAGCTCTTCGAACTCTCCGGCAAGTATGTTCATGAACCGGTCAACGTATCGTGCGCTTTCTGCCACGACGCTCACGCTTCCGATTATTCGGCGGAACTATACGCGCCGATAACAGACCTTTGCCTCGCGTGCCACGGTTCCAATGGAATAAAGCTAATGCGAAGCAAGGAGCCATTCCCGCTTTTCGGCGGAAGAGTTAGTGTGCCGCCAAAGTCATTCGAGAAGCTTTCTATACTCAATCTTGTCAAGGTGAGGTTTGGGCACCCTACTGCGGAACACCCGGTTTTGGTCGCTGCGACAAAGGATAAGGAAGAACTCAATTGTGTTTCATGCCACAGTTCCCACTCGGCCTCAACAGGCCCGAAACTATTATCGGAGGGCGATAGAAACACCATATGCCAGAAGTGTCACGAGCTGTAGTCTGGCCGGGAGGGGCGGCAAGCTCCTGGGCTTGGAAACCCGCACTCGGACCCAACCGGCATTTCTCACAGCTTTTCGTCACGAAACGGGCTGCATGGTCATGGAGATTATCGATTAAGGGTCAAATGTCGCAGGTCGCAAGTTGCATTTTGCCGCCTGTGACCTGCGACTTGTGACATGCAAGCTGAACGGAGACACCAGGATGAATCGGTGCAGCAGGAATCCTGTGTGAAAAGCAGGCTAAACCTGGTCCTGGACTTGGTCCTGCATTCGCCAAATCCAGTCGCCAGGAATTTCCAGCACAATTTTTCAGCTTGCAGGTTGCCGATCTTTGGCACCAAGGCGGATCTCCCGCTGTGCCACGATGACCTCCTGGGGGACAGGGAGGCCAAATCGGTTAGTGAAGGTGCTGGAGTAGGGCAAATACTTCAATGTGGCTTTGATCGTGATGTCGCCCTTCGCCCCTTCGGGAATCATGAATCGATAGGGCTCTTTGCGCTTCTCTGCGGGCTTTCAGCCGGTTGTCAAATAACTTGGCTACGGCGTTGTACGAATCGAGTGTTGCCTGTCCTGCACCATCGGCAAAGACAGCCCGATAGATGCGACTTCCTTTCGGGATCTCCGGTCCTAAGAGAATGGAGTCGAACCTTCCACGGCCTGCGAGTGAGTAGGCACTCGATTCATCCAGTGTCTCAGGCTCGAGGATGACCGCAGGCTGCCCAATTGGCTCGTCTCCGATACGAACCAGTTACCTCGATCCACAGCAGTCGAAGATCGGCGCTGCCGGATGGCATGCTGTGTCCCGTGCGCGAGTTGTCAACGGTTACTTCAAGGGCAAGCGTATTGTTCTGTGAGTCCTTTGGGGGGATGGACTCGATCGCCAGGGTGATGGCACCCTCGATCTGGGTTTTGGAGTGGGCGCCGGGGAATTGATGCGTGTATAGACGCTCTCGCTGCGGAGCGCTTCCAAGACTCATGGCGGCAGCCTGTGCCGGAGGCGAATCGAGGTTTTCCTGACGTAAGGAATCCATCGATGTTCATGTGACAGTCCTGGCAGTGCACCCCTTGCTGGGCGAAAGCGCTCTCCTGCCACTCGGTGAATGTGGCCTTGATCCTGAGTCCATGTCTGTTTACGGCTTCATGGCAAACGGCGCAGATTTCGCTCTTTGTCTGTAATTCCGAATAAGTATGATGCCAGTCGCCCTCCCCCTTGAAGGGGCCAAGTTTCCTATCGCTCGGTTCTATAATATAGTTGCCATTTTGCGGCTTTGCGTCGCGGTATCCCGTCATGCTATGACAGATATCGCATGTTACGCCATTCATATCGGGGTCGATTTCCCGGAGCGACAAAAACCCCGGACCCTTCATGGCGTAGGTGACCGGCTCATGGCAAGCGATGCATTCGCGCGCCTCCGCTTGGAGATCCGGGTCCGTCGCGGCCTTGGGCAGGAGATCTTTCTGGTATTGGGCCTGAAATGCTGGATTTGTAAAAGACCTTTCATGAGAGGACGCCAGATGCTGGGCCACGATCTGATCGTGACATCCCTTACAGGTGGAGGTACGCCAATAACCCTTTGTCTGAGTCACAGGACTCCCGGGTTTGCCTTGGCTGAAAACTGAGGAGCTGCCGGCCAGAAGCATTTCGAGTCCCACCGCCATGCAAAGGCACAATCTGTGCCTTATAAATGACCTCATCATTAGTAGTTTCACTCCGGTAAAGCGTCCCCTTTGTCGGAAAACATTTATCCCTTTCGAAAAGTTTATGGTGTCCATTTGTTCTCTAAGCATTGATTGTAGCTTGTTCAATCAATGCGGACAATTGAATCGGGAGATTTCATTTTGCATGGGAGCATTGCCCCGATGGAGTGCTATCTTCCCGGGTAGAGGCGATCTGAAATCGTGAGGTAGCGCTCAGACTCCCCATAATCCCCTATCATTCTGTAGTAGCGCGCCATGTTGTAGTACAGGAGCCCATAGTCCGGTTTGAGTTTTATGGCCTCCTGCAGCAGAGGAAATGCTTCGGCAGGGCGGTTGGCTTTCAAATAGGCATCCGCAAGGCTATTCTTGACATGTGGATTGTGCGGGGCCCGCTCAACCGCACGCGTAAACAAAGTGATGTCGCTTTCCCAAACTGGCAGATATTTCCGGACACCGAAACAACAAGCCAAAGCAAGTGCGCCGGCCAGTGCTCGCTCTCGAAACGTAAATTGGGTACGTGTACTCCACACCGCCACGATGATGGCGAGGCCCAGGCTTGGAAGGTAGAGATAACGGTCATGCGTAAAGTCGCCCCTGGTCAGATAGCCCAGCGCCAGCGAGGGAGCGAGTGTAATCGCCACCCACGCCGCTCCGAATCGCGCATTTGCAGAACTGCCTCGCAGCAGCCAGAATAGGGCAAGCAGCACCGCGATAGCCAACGGGAGCGGCCAGACGCGCGATTCCACGGCCACCTCGTAGCTGGGGCTGAGACGTGCGGGCCAAATCAGGTGAAGCGCATAGATAGCCAGCACTTTCGGCAGGGTCAAAATCGTGGATGCCATGCTCATGTCTGGAGCGACTGCCGATGTGACGCTCCCAATCGCGTTGATGCGGGCGGCGATGTAAAGCAGCGCCACGACGACGTAAGGGAAAGTGGCGATAACTGCGTTTTTGAAGCGGGAGTGTATCCACTCGTAGGCGAAAATTAGGGCCGGTGCCGCGATTCCCGTTTCCTTGGTGAATACGGCCAAAGCTGCGAATAGGACGGAACCGAAGCTGATCGGCCCTTTTCGGACCCTGTAGAAATACAGAGAAAGTGCAAGAAAGGCTGTCACCAGAATGTCGGGACAGGAAGATATCCATACAACGGTCTCTGTTTGGATGGGATGAAGGGCAAACAGCGCTCCGGCCACTAATGCGGCCTTGAAGCTCCCCACCAAGTGTTGAATCAGCAAGAACAGGCAAACAGTCGCTCCTAGATGGGCCGCCAGGGATGCGAAATGCCAGATGGAAGAGGGAGGTCCCCAAAGGGCGTATTCCAGGCGAAAAAACAGCAGCGAAAGCGGCCGGTAATAATTCGGGGCTTGCAGAGGTGAGTGTGCCCATAGATGAGTTGTGAAGTACCCAGGCACATAGCTCCAGTCCGTCAAACGCGGATTCATTTCGATCTGCTCGTGGTCGTCATAGACAAGAGAATAGCGAGCGGCCGGCAGGTAAACGAGGATTACGACAAGGAGCAACGCTATAACCAGCAAACTACATTTCATATATAAAAGCTTTGGAACGAATACGATCAACTGCAGGTGCTCTGGCTTGCTTTGGGGAGTCCCTCCTCAGCCGTTGACGGCCCAGCACGCAGCTGGATGCTGTTCATCAAAGCCTGCGGCTCTCGACCGGCAGCTTGCGCACGCTAATCGTTTTCTGGGTGTTGTTTTGCCTGAGCGAGAAGCTCTTCCACTTGAGCGCGCTTCGGATGGTTCGGATTCGTCTTAAGAAGCTTCTGCCAGGCGGCAATCGCCGCCTCCCGGTTGCCCTGCGCATGCCAGCTCACAAAGCCGATGTTGAACAGTGCGTCGGGATTATTGGGATCGAGACGCAGCGCGTGGTTCCAGGCGCCGATTGCCTTCTCCTCTTTCCCGTCAAAGTGATAGGCACCGCCGAGTTTTACGAAGACGACGGCGTCCGGCTTTACTCTGACGGAGTCCTCATAATACTTTGCCGCCATGGGGAATTGGCGCATCTGATAATAGATCTTACCGATTTCCGCCAGAAGGGAGGGATCGTCAGGCGACTTCCGCAGTCGGGCCACTAAAGGTTCGGCCTGTTTATCTGCCGCCTGCTTCAATTCGCCGGGTGTGATCCTCACGCTGGAACCGTGCGCGGCGGAGGGCCTTGCCACCGGGGGCTTGACGTCACTTGCCTGGAAGGGAGCACGGGCCAAGTACCCAATGCCGATGCCCGAGAACAAACAGATCACTGCAAGCCCGTAAACCTGCGTGCCGCTCCAGGACTTCGCCGTTGGCTCAATACGTTCCATTGGATGCCCTTAACCGCCAAGCATTGACTGCCGCAATCTTTGGAAAGAAGCATTGCCACCATGGCCGACGCATCGAGCACGATAATCCCGGATCGGGCCCATGATAGTTTTCGGATCGAGGCCTGTCAAATGATCTGATAGTCACGGGTGCGCCTTCCCGTGGCACGTCAGTGTGCACGTGGAGCCGCTGTAAGATACCGGCAGGCTATTGTTGCTTCCGACGACATTCATGTCGAAGCTCACCAGAGCGCTGCCGCTGACGTTCGAAGTTCCTGCCGGTACGCCATGTGCACTGTGGCACACTGAACACGAAAATCCTTGCTGAATGTGCCTGCCATGCCCGCTCCAACTCTCGCTTAAGTTGATGTAGTTCAGATCGTGACACTTCGCGCAGAGAGCATAAGGCGATGCAGGCGCGGAGTCCAAAATCGGGTTCGGATTAAGATTGGCAACCACTGTTCCGGGCAAGGCTCCCGTCCCGACGCGGCTCATCAGATACTGGCGTTCCAGAATGTGATCGTTTATAGACCCGTGAGGCCCGTTCGGACCCGTGCCGCCAAACTCACGGGCATTATCGTTGTTGTGGCAATCCGTGCAGAGAATCCGGGGACTCATGGCGCGACCCGGCACTTCGGAGCCGATATTCCACATGGATTTAAGCAAACTCGGGCGCGCCAGGTTTCGAGCATCGCGCATGACAGGATGAGACGAAATCGCGCCATGCGCGAACTGCAGAGACACATCCAGGGTGTCACCTGAGAAGAGAGCGCGTGCGGGCATATAGCCGTAAGCGGGCAAGCTCTGCTTGTTCTGGCTGGTACCATGGCATCGCAGGCAATTCTCATACTGATAGGTTGCGGGGGTGACAACCAAACCATCCGATGCCACGCCCGCAACGCCAATTTGCGAGGGGCGAAGATCAGGCGTTGCAGGAAAATATGTCGTCGGCTGTGCGGCGTGCGAGCTATGGCAATCCGCGCAGGTGGTGTGACGATTCCGGCCCAATACAACCGGCTCGTTCAGCATGTGCGGGTTACTGTCGTCCGAGAATGGATGCCCTTGTTGCCCGTTGAATGCCCCTAGCACGTTGAGGAGCGGTTGAGCCAGGCTATCGCTGCCGTCATGACACGTAAGACATGCCTGAGACGTCTCGTCGACGTTCGCCGGACGATTCGGGTTTTTGCGCAGCAACCCCGTACCGAGTGCATTATGAGATCTGTGGCAAACAGAACAGGCATATTCGTTCACGGTCTCATATCCGCCCAACTGCGCCACCCCAAACGTTGATAGGGCATGCGCGCTGGTAGGCCAGGCGGTGAGTGAATTGTTGATCCCGCCTACCGTGCGGCCACCCACATCGTGGCACGCAAGGCACAGACGGCTTCCGGTGTTGTCCCGTACCAGGAATTTGGGGGAGCGCGGGTCCTTGAACTGGTTGTGAACGTCGTGGCAGGTGGAGCATTCTATATTGTTCTCCACCAACGAGACTGAATCATCCTTGGTGGTATGCGATGCCACCAAGGATGACACCAGGGTTGGGTGATCCTTGATCTCCGGTTGCATGCTGAAGGGATGCGATCCTTCCAGTTGTGCTCCCATATTGGCGCGGAGTGCGCCGGTCATCTGCAGTGTGCCGATGGCCACCGTACGCCCCACCCCTACGCTGCCATCATGACAGCTTAGACACCGCAAACTTGCCGTTCCGACCGCTGTTGGCGCAGAGGGTGTGCTCGTCGAGTCTGGATGCAGAATGTACTCGTTTGTCGAGAGGGTCTGGTTCCAGAGCCTGGAGGCCGAGAGTGCGTTATGCGGGGCGTGGCAGTAGATGCAGGCGTTCGCGTTGGGCCCGTGCATCGGTGAAGCTCCGGAACTCATGTCATGCACGCCGAGGACATCGGTCGTCCGGTTGGTCTGGGCTCCCGTGGGTGCGGCAAGCAGGAGCGCCCACGCGAGTGCCTTGGCCCTCGCCATGCGGTTCCAGCTCATTGCCGCGCTCCAGTCGGGATTGGCGGCATGGCGTGATACTGGAAGACCTGCACGCGACGATTATACGAGTCCACCAAATACACGCGGTCGTTGGGATCAATGAACAACCCCGCGGGGAGCAGGAACTGACCGAAGTTAGTGCCATTGCCGAAGTGGTAGAGCAAGCGCCCCCTGCGATCAAACACCTGAACCAATCCCAACTCGCTGTCCACAACATAAATGTGATCTTCCGAGTCGATGCCGACACCTTTCGGACGGTAAATGCCGCCCGCCGGATCTCCGCTGGTTCCGATCTGCGCCTGGAAGTTGCCGTCACGATCAAACAACTGGACGCGGAAGTTCATTGCATCGACCACCACGACCACGCCGTTCTTCACTTGAACCTCAATCGGAAAGCTGAATTCGCCCTTTTCTGCGCCATGTTGTCCGAAGCTTCGCAGCACCCTCCCATCACCATCGAGAATATACACTCGATGGGCCAGCGTATCGGTCACGTAAACGCGATGCGTCCCACGATCGATAGCAATTCCCGTGGGACGCCTGAAAAAGCCCTCACCCCCTTTCAGGCTGCCGAATACCTTTCGGGCCTTGCCCTGCGGATCAAAAACGAACACTTTGCCGGCTTCCGAATCCGTTATGTAAATATTATCTTTCTCATCGACTGCCGCACACTGGGGAGCCATCATCGGGTCTTTTCTCATGTCCCAGCGATTGATCAGCTTATACTTGCGCTTTGCAGGATCGAAAATGTGTACGGCGGAAATGGCCGGATCGGTAACAATCACGCGGCCATGGGAATCGACCGCGATTCCGTAGGGGCGCACCATTTCGCGGAACTCGGGCGCACCCGCCACGATGCCGACCAATTTGGACCAGAATCCCTGTTTGCCACCCACATCGCGCTCCGATGTAATCGATTGCTGGTAGGTAAGCTTACGTCCGGCCTCAAGCAGGAGTTCCGGCCAAGATTTATCCGCGGGAGTCTTCGACCGTTCGAGGGCAAATGCGGGGACCAGTGAAAGCAAAAGTGCGCCGGTCAACAGCAGAGGAAAAAGCGACCTTGTTCCGCACGTCCGGATCAGAACACGTTGAACCATCTTGATAGACTCACATAATACGAGTTTACCACTCGCGGTCCGCCCGAAACAGCGCTGGATTCCTGCACTGCGTGACTAAATCCGGCCTGAATATAAAGTCTCCGCATCCGAAAGGCAAGGCGGGCACTAATGCGGTCGCCGTTGTTAAATGTGCCTATTGCCTTCCGAATGGTGCTACTGGAGACATTTGTGTAAGCGCTGCTCAGGGTCAGCATGCGGAACAGTTGCGTACTGGCGTATAGGCCATAGCTCCGGGCATCAAAAGTGAGAAAATAATCGCTGATAACGGAACCCAAGGGCGTGGCGGTCAGTGTGCCGTCTGCCCCCAGCAACGCCTCACCATTCGACCGCGAATAGTGGCCGGATAAAGAGTATTTATTCCACGAGAGGTTCGTGGCGTACGTATCGGAAACGTTGCTGTTGCCCTCCTGCACAGCCAATCCGCTGCGCGATTCCCGGAAGCTCGCACCCCAGTATGTCGACGAATTGAGCTTGCGCCGGAACGTACCTCCATAATTGTAATTGCTGGTTGTTACGATGGCAAGAAGAGTCTGGGTATGCTGCGCATAGCTGACGTCTGCTGTGGTTTCCCATCGGCCGAACTTGCGCGTCATCCCGAGATTTGCCACCAGGCCGAGGCCGCTGTTGCCATCCTGCGTCGCCATATCCACAACGCCGACGGAGAATCGCAGGAATCCTAGAAAGTTGTTCGCCTTTTGATAGTTTACTGTGCCTCCGTATTGCGTATTCGATACATCTTGCGCCTGAAAATGCCGGACCCTATGGTTCAAGTAGCCGGTGACTGTAAGTCCGTGACCCACCCAGAGAGTCCCCGTAGTATTCATATAAACTGCGTTTGAATTTGAATTGATGTTAACGAAAGGTGAAATAGTGTTGTCACCGGATAACTGTGAAATTGGGATAATATCATTTGTTGTGTAATTGACAATCTGACTTATGGACAATCTCCGCCAAGGTGAAAGGCTGGCCGATGCCGTGTAGGCGTCACTTGTGAAATCGTTATTTCCACTTTCCGAGGTCGTACGCGACCACGCCAGTCCCAGACTGCCGGAAAGCGGAAGACTGCGCGTCGCAGTAACGCCGTAATTCGTACTCGATGAGGTGCTGCCGATGGTTTCTCCGGTCAAAAAACTCGGAGACAAAAAGTCCGTATCATAATGGTTAAATCTGCCGTGCAGGCTGAACCCACCGAGCGCATAACTCGAATTCAGGTTCAAGTTCCTGGAGGAACTCCTGCTCTGGCTTGTTGTACCCAGCAATGTTGACGTGGAATCGGCCATGGAGTAACTGGCGTTAAGGCTGGGTAGGCCGTCGAGCAAGGCGCTCCAGCTAACATTAAAGCTGCTGCCGGATGAATCCACCAGAACCGATGGGATCCCCGCGATTCTAAACTCGCTGTTGCCGCTGAAATTTTTCCCGTATGAGATCGAGCCGGGGAAATGGCTGCCTCCGAAAAGGCTTACCGAACCCTCCGCGCCCGTGCCACTCGTAATCATCTGCGATTCGGAATTGGATTGTGCGCGGTCGTAATAGGGGCGAACTTGGAAGCTCAGGAATTGAGGATGGAAATAGTAGCCTTCTAAAGTGCCGTTTACCCCAACGCCCAGACTGTGGCTGGACCCGATGTAATTGCCGAAGTTGCCCGAATAAACGGTGCCCAAGCTTCCGTTCATGAGCATTTTGAGTTTGTTGCCCACCGTCACCTGGCCGTTTGCCGAAGACACGCACACGAGCACAAACACCAGGCCTATCGCGCTTACGGCAAGAAATCTCCCTGCTTTCGTCCCTGGATACACCAGAACAACCTTAGAATACTTCAATTTTCGCGTTCTCGCGCAGTCTCCGGTTCAGCGCCGCGCGCAGCTCCACCCGCTTTTGCTTTTGCAGATCGGACTGTAATTTGACCCTCACTGCGTCAAACGGTGTTTTGCTCGCACGTTTATGTTCGACCAGCCGGAACAGGGTATAGGCATCCCCCAACTGGATAAGATCGCTAACCTCGCCTGGTTTCATTGCTGCTGCTGCTTTGACAACCTGAGGAGGGAGTGTCGAGACCGCGACAAATTTGCGGTCGCCCATGTTGATCTTCCAATCGTCTTCGGATATTTTTTCCGCAAGCAGCCCAAAATCCTGATAGCTTTTTGTGGCCCGGGCGAGCTTGGATGTTTCCTCCGCCCGACGGCGGGCTTCTTGCTTGACAGCGGCTCCGCCGTTTTGGGGCGGGATAATCGAGATCGTCTGGATTCTTAAACTCTCGGCGTTCTCGAATTGCTTCGGGTTTTTGTCGTAATACGCCTTGGCTTCCATCACGCTGATAACTGACTTCTGTTCGACCTCGGTCTCGAGCATCTTCTCGATCAGCAACGAACGCCGGATCTTCTCGCGCAGCACCTGCTTTGAGCCTTGGCACTCGGTGCGCAGGAACTGATCGAAGGCGCTGGAGCCCAGTTGCTTGCGGAATGCGTCTTCAGCCTTTTTCAGCCGCTCGGGAGCTATGGGAATTTTGATGAGCCTGGCTTCCTGATAGAGCAGTTCTTCAAAAACGATCATCTCTATGGCGCCCTTCCGGATGTCGGCCTCCAACGGCTTTGGAAAGCCGCCGTGTTGACTGGCATATGGGAACATCGCGTTCATTTGGCGGATAACATCGGCTTCTGTCAGCACGGCGCCGTTGACTCGCACGGCGGGCGTCGTGGTGGAAGCCAACTTGCCCGGGGCCGCATTTTTAACGGGCGAAGCGTGCGAGGACCCCAGGGGGCCCTGCCCGAAAACCAGGGGCCCGCCAAACAATACTACGGCCATCATGCACAGCCGGAGTTCCATAGGTCTTCTCAACTTGCTGAAAACTGTCTGAGTCTGTCGAGGGGGGGAGAAATACTCTCCCCCCTCGCAAAAGCTTGTTAGAAAGAAGTGCCAATTCCCAGGATACTGCTGCCTTCGTTCGAACCGCCCGCACCTGTGAAGTGGCACTGACGGCAGAATTGAGTTGCGGAGGATGCTTTGGTTCCGCCGGCAGTGTCTGCCCCCGGGTTGTAGGGAGCGGAGATGAAGAAGTAGCTTGGGTACGTGCCAGCAGTGGCATTGGCAATCGGATTAGTACTCCCTGCCGTGGCAGTGTACATGGTGTGCGGTGTATGACAGGTGGTGCAAACCACGTACGCCTGGTTCACCGAAGTCATATTTGTTTCCACCGCGAAACCAGAACCTGTGCGGGCGCCAATGGTCGTCGGCAAGCCATAATTTTTTTGGAACTCTTCGTAGGGGCTACCGGTGAAGGTAGTACCCTTGACCAGTCTTAATGGGGCTGCCGCATTGTCGAAGGCCAGATAACTCCGGGTTGAGCTGGTGCTTATACCGAGCGTGCCTACATTAGCCTCCGGCCCAATCGGATGATCGTTTGTGTAGTTGCCTATACTGCCCCCATCGTTGCCTAACAGGGTGGGAATTGGTTGCGTGCCATAGCCGGGCGGCAGAAGCCCGGCAGTTTGCTCGAACGACTGGTTGGTCATCATTGCGCCCCGGGCCACATTCCCGTCATGACAGCTCAAGCACATGACGACACCGGTCTTAATGCGGGGCCTGGTTTCCAGCTCGGTGAATTCAACAGGAAATTCGCCGCCTGTGCCGGTGGCAAGGCCGCCCAAACCAATCACCGGCCCGAGGTCCTGTCCCCATAGGGCATCATCGCCAGATTCACCAACAACGGGCACGGTTATAAACGTCCGACTGGCTGGATCCCACTGCAGCGTGCCGCCATTGCCGCGGGCTCCGCTGTGAGGGGTATGGCAACCGACGCAACCACGCCCGCCGTTCTGGTGAGCGCCCAATTTGTCGATGCCCTGGATGCCGGTTCCTTGTGTATACGTTTGTGCCATTGCCACACTGGCACAAACCAGCACGGCGAGAGAAAACATCAATAACTTCTTCATCGACTGAAACCTCCTGATAAAGGATCCAACTTAGTTATGCTTTGGCTTTGCACTTCCACTCCACGGGCCGGATTACGGTTGGCCCGTTTTTGGCTGCCGCAATTGAAATGACAGCCAGACTCGTTGTGGCACGGCTAGTTCTTGACCGCAGGCGCAGACGAGGACGTGGGTTCCTTTTGAGATGCTTTCTTCTTGCCCTCTGCATTGCGGCGATCTAACTCAGCCTTTGCCTCAGAATTCGTGTAATACCGAAACACTTGCAACCGGCCCGGATACAGCTCCGTGGTAAGGACTCGGTTGTTTTTGTCGACCATCACATTTGCGAGGCTTTGAAATTGACCCGGCAGCAAGCCGTGTTCTCCCATGTAAATCAGCAGTCTGCCCTCGGGAGTAAACACCTGGACCCGGTCCTGCACACCGTCGGCGACCCAGACGTGGCCATCACTGTCGATTGAAATGCCTTTCGGACGCGCGAAATATCCCGGGCCGTCTCCGGCCTCGCCGAACGCCCTGATAAACGTACCATCGGCATCAAATACCTGGATGCGGTTGTTCCAGGTATCGGAGACGAAAACCATGCCTTCCTCGTTCACGGCCACACCGGCCGGCTTTGCAAACTCTCCGGGCGCAGTCGAAGTGTGCTCGGTGTCCGGCTTGCCCAACTTCCGGACAAGCTTGTACGGCGGATCGGCATCGTAAACAAGCACCAGGTCCTGATCCGCATCGGTGACGTAGAGCAAGCGGCTATCGTTGTCGATGGCGAGGCCGCCGGGAGCATGGAGGCCTTCGGCAATCGCTGCTTCAGCCTTGTGATTCTTATCGAATACGACGACATGTCGCATGCCGCTGTCGGCAGCGAACAGCCGGTCGCTGTCATCGATCGCCAATCCCACAAGCCACTTGAACCTGCCGTCGGAGCCGTTCTTGATCATTGAATATTCACCGGTCTCGACGTTGACAATAAAGATCGCCCGGACCTTGCTGTCGGCGATGTAGACAAGGTTTTTGGAGTCAACCGCGATCCCATTGGGAGTAACCAACTGCCAGCGCGGCTTGTAATCGCTGGGGATGGACCCGGTAGCGATGCCGGAGAGGCGTTCCATCCAGCTGGACTTCTTCTGCTGTTTTTTCTCGACGAGTTTTTCTCCCGACCAATAGCCCGTATAGCGGATTCGGGTGATCGCCGGCGGGTTTGGCCACACGAACTTCGAAACGTCGAGACTCTCCCAAAGCTTGCGGTTATCCGCATAGGTGGGATTCGGTTGTTCTTCTTGATCGTTCTTGTTTTTCTTTTTGTCCTTTGCGAATAAGGAGCAGGCTGCAATGAGGGCCAAGGTAATCACCAACATAGTTGACAGTGTCTTGCGGCTGATCCGGCGAATAGCCCGGTTGTTCCGAACTGCTGACATCCTGTCGGTCCTCCCGCTTCCTACTTGCCCCAATTTATGTGGCAGCCAGCACAGAACTGGATGTTATTGGCCTGATCCTTCACCAGCAGATTACGTTCTTCCGACGAATGGGGCTGGTGGCAGGAACTACAGTTGATAGCGACGCGAACCTTGGCATTGTCCCCCGGATCCATCTGATCAACGACTGGATGCCGCTCGACTGGATGGCCCAAGCCGTACTTGATGGGGATCGTCGATACTGTGCTGAAGTACCCTTCCGGCAGTTTCACACGGCCATTGAAGATCGTGACCATGTTCGCCTCCTTTGCTGGCATAGGCTTGGGCTCAGTCCCGTGGCACTCGAGACAAAGGCTGTTGGCGGTTTTTGCGCGAAGTAAAGGGCTGTTTTCGCCGCCGTGCGGCTCGTGACAGGTGCTGCAGCCCTGCCCGAAGGCCGGTTGGTGCAAATATTTCTTTTTCTGTCTGCTTCGCTTGGTCGCTATGGCAGCGAAGGCAGGCGTTCACCGGATCGGGACGCACAAATCCGGGGTTTCTCGACGCGTGGGGGGCATGGCAACTGAGACACGGCGCCTGAGCTCCCTTATGCTGAACTATCGCGCTTTTGATCTTCCCGGCAGTTTCTTCGTGGCATGAGACGCAAAGCTCGTTGGAGTCGGTTTTCGTAAGAACCACCTTGCCGTCCTGCGGCGCCTGGTGACAGGCATCGCACAATTTTTCCGCATAGGGACGATGCACGAACTGCTGGGCCAGTTTCGGCCGGTCAGACTGGTGGGTAGCATGACAGGTCAAACAATCTGCACTGCCGAACGGCTGCCCTTGGTGGGCTTTGACGAGCAACTCGTCTTCCAAATCATGGCACGTTGCGCACAGAGCGCGCGGGTCTGCGGCCAGATGAAGATTGAATTCCGCATTTCCCGGCGCACCTGCCTTGTGAATTACGTGACAGGTGTCGCACCCCACATCGAGAGGATCATGCCGGCTCCCATTTGCCGGGACGTTCAACCCCATATTGTGACAGTTAAGACAAAGGTTCTCGGTCCTGCGGCCGCCTGAGAGGGATTTTCGCAGATGGTCCTTGTTCGAGGAAACATGGGGATCATGGCACTTGGTGCAATCCTGTGCGGCCGGAGGATGCAGCAGCTTCTCTCCCGGGACGGGTTTCTTGTCGGCATGGCACTGCAAGCACAGGGATAGGACCGTGGTTGTGGTCAGCTTTATACGGGTAATGTCATTGGCGACACGCACTTCATGGCAGGAAAGACAGCCCTTCGAGACCGCCGTATGGACAGATTTTGCTTTGAACTTGCCCTGGTGGCAATTGAGGCACTTTGCACTGTCAGTATCTTTATCGAGAGGAATGGGATGCTTGGCGGCAAAAAGGAGCGCAGTACCGCAAGCGGCAAGCAAAACGGCAATCGATACATTGCGGATCACGGTGAGCCGCAAAAAGGTAAAAACCATCCTAAAAGAATCACCAATCTGTGATTCAGAGTACATATCTGAAATATCCATTCCCAGTACCACTACGTGGTATCATATCCTATAATATCTTCATTCGAAGTGGAAGAAAAATTTATCCGTAGAAACCGGGGAATTACAGAAGAGGATGTAAGTGGAAAGAATGGAGACCCGATACAACAGCGATACCATAATCCATTTGTATGGTTATGTTTATCGGCGATCAAACCCCGGATCGTGAGGGCTGTCATATAAACCTTTCGAGATGCTGATTCGTAAAGGACGTATCCGTCCGGTAAACCCATCTTCTCCCGTTAGCCCTCAGAAACGAAACGCCCCGCGAAACATACTTCTGCACCTTCCAGTCAATCAGGCAAGCGACGCCGCGAATGGGATCCAGGGAATGAACGAGGTTTGTCGAAGTTGGCAATCTCCTCTTTGCCGGAGAGGCTGTCCGCGGGATCAGCAGTGGTCTTCTTCGGATTGTCGGTTATACAAATTGGCACGGGAATTGGAGTACCAATATTCCTGACCCAATTTTCGAGGTATAGATTCCCCAATCAGATAAGCTGTACCATCCTGTAGGGATCCGGAAGCCGACCCTCCATGAACCTATTCTTCCAGTGTAGAAGTGTCTCCTTCACTCAATCCCAGCATGCGAGCCTTTAGAACGCGCCTCAGGATTTTGCCTGAGCGGGTTTTGGGCAGCTTTTCCAGGAAGTGTATATTCTCCGGTTTAGCGATGGGCCCCATCTCGGAACCGACATGCTGGCGCAGTTCTTCTTCCAGATCCTTTGAAGGCGAGAAACCTTGCCGCAGCAGAACAAAGGCGTGAATTCCCTGGCCTTTCACCTCGTGGGGTAAGCCAATTGCTGCCGCTTCTGCTACTGCCGGATGAGACGTAAGAGCCGACTCGATTTCCGCCGTGCCCAGCCGATAGCCGGATACCTTGATCACTTCGTCGACGCGGCCGATAATCCAATAGTAGCCGTCCTTGTCACGCCGCGCAGAATCACCGGTGAAATACACTCCCGGGAAACGATTCCAGTATTGCTGCACATACCTATCGGGATCCCCATAAATAGTGCGTAACATCGCGGGCCAGGGACGTTTCAGAACCAGATAGCCTTCCTCTCCCTCTTTTACAGGATTCCCGTTTTCATCCAGAATATCGGCTTGCTGACCAAAAAATGGACGCGTGCCGGAGCCGGGCTTTAGCGGTGCACATGGCACAGGAGTGATCATGAATTGCCCCGTCTCCGTTTGCCACCATGTGTCCATGATCGGGCAACGCTCTTTCCCTATGTTTTTGTGATACCAACGCCAAGCTTCCGGGTTGATAGGCTCTCCGACCGATCCGAGCAAACGAAGCGATGATAAATCCCGCCGGTTAGGCCATGCTTCACCAAAGCGCATCAGGCCGCGAATGGCCGTTGGAGAGGTGTAGAAAACATTTACACCGTATTTTTCCACCATTGACCACCAACGGTCCGGATATGGAAAGGTTGGCGCTCCTTCATAAAGGATGCCCGTCGCACCAAGGATGAGGGGTCCATATACCATATACGAATGCCCCGTAATCCATCCTGGATCCGCAGCACACCACCATCGATCCTCATCCTTCAGATCGAAGACGTATTTCATTGTGGCTGCAATGCCTACCTGATAGCCACCGTGAGTGTGCACGATGGCCTTGGGTTTCCCTGTGGTGCCAGATGTATAAAGCAAGAACAAAGGATCTTCCGAATCGAGTACCTCTGTAGGACATCGCCAGTCTGCAATGGGGAGGGCCATCAGTTCGTGCCACCACATGTCGCGGCCCTCCTCCATTTCAATAGTCTGTCCCGTGCGTTTAAAGACAACGACATGTTCCACGATCGGCGCGCGTTTGATCGCTTCATCGGCGATTTTTTTAAGTTCAACAACTTTGCCGTTGATGAATGCGCCGTCGCAAGTGATAACCACTCGAGACAACGAGTCTTCGATGCGCCCGTGAAGCGCTTCGGTGGAAAAGCCGCCATATACCACAGAATGCAACGCGCCGATTTTTGCACATGCGAGCATGGCAATCGGCAATTCCGGCACACGACCCATATATAGGGTTACCCGGTCGCCCTTACGCACCCCCAGAGCCTTGAGCACACTGGCAAATTTGCTGACTTCGCGGTTAAGCGCAAAATAGGAAAAAGTTCGCTGCTCACCCCTTTCCCCTTCCCAGATCAGGGCAAGTTTATTCCTGCTCGCCGTCTTCAAATGGCGATCGACGGCGTTATGGACAATGTTGGTCTTGGCGTCAATGAACCATTTGAAAAAGGGTTTGGTGGAATCATCCAGAACTTTGGTCCAAGGATGATGCCAATCAATCAATTCTCTGGCGCACTCCTCCCAAAAACCGACAAAATCCTCATCAGCCCTATGCGCCAGTTCATCCCAGTCTTTGATATAGGCGCGGGCCACGACTTCGGCCGAAGGGTAATACACTTCCTCTCGCGAGGTTTCCACCACCTTATCCGGCATAATCATCTCCTCCAATCCAGTTGCTAACAGAAACAAAATGGGGCGCCATTCAACTACGCGATCAGCTTTGTACCCGGCTTATGGCCTGATTTTGAAAACACGATCGTTGTCAGATTTGGAGGATCCAACCAGCGTCAGCGTTAACAATCCATGTGACATCATCATAGGTAGCCCGGCGCTATGGTCTCTTAAATACCACATTGTGGTACCACATTTCTTGACCTGGGTCAATTCCTGCGGATTCTTCCATCGCGGCAGAGAGAAAATTGACAGACAAATGATGGATAGACCGCTCCCCGCCATAATCGGCGCCAAACAGGCAAACAAAGGGAGAGGCCCGACTTTTCATTTGGATGCGGATATCATCAGGATTCCAAATATGATCAAGGGCTTCCGGGTGTTCGTCAATAATTCAATCTGACTTTTGGGCGCCAAATCGATTGCGTCACCGAGCTCGGGATCGGCGATCGCCGGCGCCATCCTGGAGGAGTTCCTTGACGGAGGCGTAGAAATACTGGCTCAAAAGGCCGAGCAGCTTGCGATCGTACCTGAAGCACAGGCGCAGCATTTTGGGGATGGTGACGCCGATGTCGGTCGCGCTACAGCCAGAATATCGGGAGTAATCCGAGAAGTGCGAGTGCAATAAGCAGCAGAAAGCTCTGGCGACCGGCCATGCGACTGCCGAAGGCATACGCGTAGATCCCTTTAGCAAGGTTGTTGCTGGCAGCGGCTATCGCAATGGCGCCCGCGCTCATGCCGAGTTGCGCTGTCATACCGTATGTCGGGATCATCGTATTTAAGTATGTCCCTGACTCCCGGGAGGGCTTCGGCCCGGCTTGTATCGATGCTTTTTATCCTGGCATGAGCGTAAGGGGAGGTGAATATTTTGGCATACAACATGCCGGGAAGATAAATGTCCCGGGTGTAAACGGCCTTTCCGCTTGTCCTTTCATGCGCATCCTGACGGGATATTTTTGATTTTGTTTCCTCATAGCCTTCCGGCACTTTCCAGGTCCAGGGCCGATAGTCCATGTTCAATCCCCCCCCCCTCAATTTCAAGGCAACCCGCCCAAGCGGTCCCCGCATTTTGGGCACCCCAAAATCGGCGGTGCAATTGCCTTTTTCTCATCAGTGAGTCCCGAACAGGATGGCTCCCTGCTTGAGGAGTATGTCCTGCAGTACGGTTGCGTCCTCCTCGAGTTTGCGGGGAGTGATGCCTCTTCGGGCGCACACCGCCGCCGCCACTCCGGCTGCCTGCCCGGTCACCATGGTTTCCTGCAGGAACCTGGCGTAGGAATCCCTGTCGGTTGAAATCGCTTTGCCCCCCACCAGAAGGTTTTCCATGGCCTTCGGCACTAGGCAACGGTAAGGGATATCGTAAGAGCCCCCGTCTTTAGGGTACACAATGCCTTCATAGGAAATCGTATCTTTTGTCGCCACGTGTTTGGCGCCGGACGAAAAAGAGCTCTTGCCGATAACGTCCTTGAATTTCCTGGCTTCAGCAACGTCCTCCTTACAGAGAATATAGTCCCCGATGATTCTTCGGCTTTCGCGAATTCTCAGTTCGCTGCAGATCCTTGTAAGATAGGCTTTTTCAAATCCGGGCATGTACTTGTTGATGAATTTCAGCGCCATAACCACCTGTTTCCTGCATTCGATTTCACAGAAGGTCAGGTCGGATTAGTTTTGGCAGGATTGCGCTGGTCTTCGCGCTGATCTTCGCATCGGCGCCAATGATTTTTTCCCAGCGTACTCCGCTGAAACCGGGCATGAATTTCTTTTCGCCCCAGCAAGACGTCGAACTGGGACAGAAGGTCGCCCAGGATGCGGAAAATCAGCTGCCCATGCTCAACAACCGGCAGGTGGACGATTATCTGAACAGGCTGGGGAAAAAGCTGGCTGCCAAAGCGCCGGGCGAAAAATTTCCTTATCAGTTCAAATGCGTCAACGATTCCAGCATCAATGCATTCGCCCTGCCCGGAGGTTTCCTCTATATCAACCGCGGGACCATCGAGGCTGCGGACAATGAAGCTGAACTGGCCGGCGTCATCGGCCATGAAATCGGGCACGTCGCCCTGCGGCACGGGACAAATCAGGCCAGTCGGCATTGTCGATCCT
>CAWEJX010000016.1:0-151658 GCA_963809485.1 uncultured Acidobacteriota bacterium | reverse complement strand
ATTCCAATACAGCGAGCGCTACAACCTGAAACGGCTGCCTCCCGAGGAAGCAGCGGCGATAAGAAAAAAACTTGAAGCCGAAGGACATTGATCCGGGGAGTCAATATACCCATTCATGGGAATTTTAAGCAATGTCCCCGCTTGAAATACAATCCAATGACTATCTAACTCCGCGGGAGGTTGCGTCCATTCTCAGAATATCCGTGGATTCCGTCTATCGGATGTTCGTTGATGTGCCGGGAGTGCTGGTTCTCGGGAATATGCGTCGCAAACGGAGACCTTATCGTACGCTGCGGATTCCGCGATCGGCTTTAGGGTATTTTGAAAGTAAAAGCGAGAGCTAATGGATTGTAGAAGAGTTTTTCTCGTTGTCCTGCATTGGACTGGAGTTGCTTTCAATTGGCACGCCGCGCACCAAGGTTGTTGGAATGATACCTTCCGATTCCCAGCTTTTTCGAACCTCCTGCTCCAGTTTCATCTGGCGTTCTCGTACCCATGGCGCATAGTGTTTTTCAGTGACTTTGACCGATGCATGGCCGAGCAGCATGGAGACTGTTTCGATGTCTACCCCTCCCCGGAGCAGCTCGACAGCGAAAGTGTCTCTGAAACGGTGTGGATGTCCACCCTGTATTCCAATGTGTTTCCATAGCGTCGCGAGTCTTTTTCGCCAGTTGTTGGCTACAGTTTCCATCCGCCTGGATCCGGCGGCGAAATAGTACCCGTCCTTTGTTCCTGTTTGGTTCAGCAAAATGACCAATTCCCCGGGCAGGGGAACATAAACCGGCTCGCCCGTCTTTGCCATGTGTAAAAAAAGTTTGTCGCCGTTCAAAGCCGAACTTTTTAGCATCGCTGCATCCGAAATTCGGAGGCCGGAATAGCGCAGCACTAGAATGAATGTCAGCAAAATTCCGCTGGCAGTCTCCTTCATTAGGTTCATTTCATCCCGGGAGAAGGGAAGTGTTGGCTTTTCATGCACGATGGGACGCTTAAGATGCTGGGCAGGATTGTTATCAATCCAGCCTGATCCCTGGCTGAAAGTCAAAAATGTGCGAAGACGTTCGATCTTCTTGCTTTTAGAAAGAGGTCCAACATTCCAGGTCGCCGTGAAATCTCTCAGCGTCGGCAGATCAAAATGCTTCAGGAGTTTCAAATCTTTTTCGGCGGCGAATTCCTCCAATTGCCGCATCACAAGTTTGTATTTGTTGAATGTGGTCCAGTGGAGGTTTCTGCCCGCCAGTTCTTGAATGAACTTTTCTTTGGCCACGCTGAACTGCACGGCAATGTCGGACTTGCCTGCGGATTCCCATTCGCGGACGATGGATTGAGCTGTATCCCAGTTTCTGGTTTCCAGGGACTTGCGTATGGTTTTTCCGCGCAGCGTCCCCTCAACATGAATTGGACAGGAGCAGTTTCTTTTCTTGCGTGATTTGTACCTGCATTTGAGGGTATGCCTGCGGAATATTGCCAGCATGATATCCCAACAGTACCACACATATCACACTCACGGTCAATATCGAATTTATAAGTTATTTTATTACAGTAAGTTAGTTGGCGGAGAGGGTGGGATTCGAACCCACGTACAGCTTTTTGAGCCGTAATCCGATTTCGAGTCGGACCCGTTACGACCTCTTCGGTACCTCTCCCGGACTGAAAGCCTACCAAAGATTGGCCTGTCCGCCAAAGGGAATTTGTGTATACCGGCAGAACGATAGATAATGACCTCTAGTGGTTGTGTGCTGTTTGCGGATTTCTCAAGCATGGGGGTAAATCCATAATGCCAGATCCAACCTTTTATTCCAGAATGGGCCGGCTTTCAACCATCATATTTGTTCTCCCAAGTTCCATGGCAGCCGGTTGGTTGGTGGGGTACTTTTTGGTCGATCGCTACCTTTCTTCATACCCATGGGGCAGCCTTTCCCTGACTCTTCTCGGCGCCGTGGCCGGCCTTTACGAAGTCATCAAGATCCTGGTTCAGGACCAACGGAGCAAAGGTGAACCGCGCTCCTAGCATCGAATCCCGTATCTTCCGCATGGGAGGCGGCCTGGTCGCTGTCGGCGCCCTAGTGACCGCTCTGATTTTTGGAGTCCGCTCCGGAGCGTCGTTTCTGGCAGGCGGACTGCTTTCAGCCGCCAACCTCGCCATGCTGAGGCATACCGTGAATGCGGCTCTCCTGCGGGGGCCGGGCAGATCGGGTTTCCGGATCGCCGCAGGTTATCTGCTGCGCCTGGTGTTGATTCCCCTATGCCTCTATGTTATGATGCGGCTCCTTTCATTCGGGATTATCGCTGCAACTGCAGGGTTTGCGGTATTCAGCTGCGGCATTTTTCTTGAAGGCATTCTGGAGGCATTCAAGAGCAGCTCTTAAGGATATGCACGAAACTTCATCGGTCGCCAATCTCCTCAATGCTTACCTGTTCGATCCCTTGTGGCGCGCCATGGGGCTTCATCTGAGCCCCGGTCACCACGCCGTGCCGGATCCCATCGTAATGATCCTGATCATTGCGCTGGCCCTGATCCTGTTCGCGCTCTGGCTGCGGAAGCAGCTCAGCGTCGAAAATCCTAAAAGGGCTCAGCATCTCGTCGAGGTGGTATTCGAAGCTATTCAGGGGTTGATGAAAGAGGTGATCGGCCCGGGAAGCAGACAGTTCACGCCCATCATCTGCACGCTGGCCGTTTATATCCTGGTGGGCAATATCCTGGGGATGGTCCCGGGATTCATCTCCCCTACCAGCAACCTCAATGTCACCGCCTCGTGCGCGCTCAGCGTTTTCATCTATTACAACTATCATGGAATCCGAAAACACGGTTTTTCCAAATACATGAAGCACTTTTCGGGACCCGTCGTGTGGCTGGCGCCCCTCCTCTTTGCCATTGAGATAATCAGCCACCTTGCGCGCCCTTTTTCCCTGAGCGTCCGCCTGTTCGGCAATATCTTCGCCGAAGAGCTGATCATCGGATCGCTGAACCAGTACATTTTCCCTTTCCTGGTGTCGATCCCGGTTATGCTGCTGGCGCTTCTTCTCAGCACGATTCAGGCTTTTATCTTTATCATGCTTACTATGGTATACATCTCGGGCGCTGTGGAGGAATCTCACGATGAAAGCCACGGCGAAACCCACAACGAAAAAACAGTGCATAAATCTGAAATTCCTATGGCAACCGCTTGAGAGGAAATTTTGAAACGGTTGCACCCTGAAGGATTTACTGAAAGGAGAGTTTGATGGGCAGAAAGTCGGTTTTGATACTTTTGATCGCGGGGACCCTTTTGGCAGGGGCGATTCCGGTCTTTGCCCAGAGCGAGGCAGGCGCGGCCGCGCCTGAGGGAAAAAACCAGTGGCTTCTTATCGCCTCGGCCTTCGGCATGGCTCTGGCTGCCGCCGGCTGCGGATATGCCCAAAGCCGTGCTCTGACCGCGGCATGCGAAGGGGTTTCACGGAATCCCGGGGCCACCGATACGATCCGCATGTTTATTTTCCTGGGCCTGGCCTTTATCGAGTTCCTGGCCCTGCTGACTTTTGTCGTGATTATTCTTTTGATTTACGGGTAAAAATCCGGAGCCGAATACGCGAACCGCCTGGAACAATATTTTAAGGCATTCGCGTATTCGGTATTTTATTCCTCGATGTCGTGGATGGTTTTCAGGCTCCGCATCTCGTAGTCTTTCCTGCCTGACGGGGTGACGATTTCAATGCTGTCACCCACGGCTTTGCCTACAAGGCTGCGGCCGATCGGCGATGTAATGGATATTAATCCGCGGCTTATGTCGGTTTCCTCCGAAGAAACCAGCTGATACTCGATTTCCTTTTCCGAATCATATTCGTAAAGCACAACCCTCGATCCGTAGGCTGCCCGGTCTGTGGGAATCTTCTCCAAATTGACCAGGGACAAAGCGGCGAGTCTCTGCTGCAGCTGCGCCTTTCTTCCCTCCAGGTAGGATTGCCGCTCTTTTGCGGCTTTGAATTCGGCGTTTTCGCTGAGATCCCCATGTTCCCTGGCGCGCAGAATCTCCCTCGGCAAATCCACCCGCAGTTCCCGTTCGATGACATTAAGCTCTTGCTGCAATCTCTTGCGCACATCAATCATCACTTGCTCCAATTGGCTAAATTATTATTTTAGGGCAAGACTCGAGTAGCCAGCAAGGGTAAGGATTTTATCGGGGTGGATTCCAAGCCACAAAATGCAGAGGGCGCCGATGCCGATGAGGACCTGGACCGGCCAGCTGATCGGCTCAGGTTCCGGCATATCCGCGCCGGGTTCTCTCATATACATGTAAACCATGAGCCGGAAATAGTAGAAAACCGACAAAACGCTGTTGAGGACGCCGATAATAGCGAGCCCGATAAATCCCTTCTGCACCGCCGCGCTGAAAAGGTAAAACTTGCCGATGAATCCGCCTGTCAGCGGTATGCCGGCCAGCGATATGAGGGCGAGAGAAAGCGCAGCCGCCGCGAACGGCGCTTTGCGTCCCAAACCGATGTAGTCGTTCAGATAGACGTGTTCGTCTCCTTGGCGGCTGAGAGACAGGACGACGCTGAATGCCACCAGGTTCATGACCGTATAAATAACCAGGTAAAAGAGGACGGCGCTGAAGCCCATCCGGCTGTTCACCAGGACCCCGATCAGGATATATCCGGCGTGCGCGATTGCGGAATACGCCAGCATGCGTTTCACGTTCGTCTGGAGCACCGCGACAACGTTGCCCAGCGTCATCGTCAGGATGCACAGAAGCCACAGGATCGGTCCCCAGCTACCGGCCATGGAAGGAAGGGCCTGCGCAAGGATTCGAAGAAGCGCCGCGAAGCCGGCCGCCTTGGGACCGACGGTCATGAACGCGGTTACGGGTGTCGGCGCCCCTTCATAAACATCCGGCGCCCAGGAATGGAAAGGGACCAGCGCCACCTTGAAGCCAAATCCCACCAGCAGGAGTCCCATGCCGGCCACCATCATTCCCTGAACATCCCCCTGCAGCGAAACGAGATCGCGAATCGACGAGTAGCTGGTGCTGGCCGTACTGCCGTATATAAGGGCTATTCCATAAAGCAGAAATGCAGTGGCGAAAGAGCCGAGCAGGAAATATTTCAGGGACGATTCGTTGGAGCGGACGTTGCTGCGTTTGAATCCGGCGAGGATATAGGTCGCGATGGAGAGAATTTCAATTCCGAGAAAAGTCAGGATCAGGTCGACGCTTGCGGCCATCAGGCACATGCCCGAGCACGCGAACAGCAGCAGAGCGTAGTATTCCCCGCGGTTGATGGATTCCCGCTCGTTGAATTTCATGGAAATGAACGCGGAAACACCGGCGATTACGATGAAAAGCCACTGGAAGAAAATGCTGAAATTGTCCACAACAAGCATGCCGCCCAGAAGGGTGCGCGGCCGGATGTTCCACTGGAAGCTCAGGCTGTAGGCGGCTGCGGCGGCCGCCAGCACCGCGGTGCGTCCCAAGCGGCCCTTGCGCTCCGGGGGAGTGAAGGGCTCCATCAGCATGAGCGCGGTTCCGGCGGCGATCAGTATGAATTGCGGGATGAGAAACACAAAATCGTTGTTCATTTATTTCGCTCTCTCGCTGGAGACCGGCGCAACCTGCCTGAATTCCACCCGGTATCCGCCCTCGGGCCTGCGCGCACGCTCTATTCTCTGCTGCACCCGCTCGAGGGAAGCGTCCATCGGGCGCAGGAAGGGAGCCGAGTAAACACCCATCCACAACATGACCAGGACGATCGGAAGCAGGATCAGTTTTTCGCGCAAGTCGATATCGGTCATTGCCTCATTTGCCGCATTCGTCAGTTTGCCCAGGAAAACCCGCTGATACATCCACAGCATGTATACGGCCCCCAGTATCATCCCCAGGGCTGCAATAGCGGCGAACGCCCTGTTGCGGGCAAAGGTTCCCACCAGTACCAGCACCTCTCCCACGAAGCCGTTCAATCCGGGCAGACCGATGGAGGAAAGCGTCACAATCATAAAGAAAGAAGCCAGCACCGGATTGACATGCGCAATACCGCCAAAATCCGAAATCATGCGCGTGTGGCGGCGGTCGTAGATCATTCCGACCAGAAGGAAGAGCGCTCCGGTGGACAGACCGTGATTGAGCATCTGCATCGTCGACCCCTGCAGCCCCTGGGTCGTGAAAGCGAAAATCCCCAGGACCACCAGCCCCATGTGGCTGACGGAAGAATACGCCACGAGCTTTTTGATGTCCGGTTGCACCATGGAGACGAGGGCTCCGTAAATGATGCCGATGAGTGCGAGGATCGAGATGTAGGGCGCCGCGCTGACGGAAGCAGCCGGGAACAAGGGCAGGCAGAAGCGCAGAAGCCCATAGGTGCCCATTTTGAGCAGGACTCCCGCCAGGATGACGGAGCCTGCCGTGGGAGCCTCCACGTGCGCATCCGGGAGCCACGTGTGGAACGGGAACATCGGGACCTTGATCGCAAAGGCAATCAGGAAAGCCATGAAAAGCCAGAATTCCTCGGGGCCGGTGAGCCGCACCGCGCCGGAAGACAGCCGTTCCGCAATATGCACAAGGTCAAAAGTCGTCGCGCCGTTCGCAAAGAACAGATAGAGAATGGCCAGGAGCATGAGAAGCGATCCGGCCATCGTGTACAGGATAAATTTGACCGCCGCGTAAATTCTTCGCTCGCCTCCCCAGACGCCTATCAGGAAATACATGGGAATCAGCATGACTTCCCAGAAAACGTAGAAGAGCACCAGGTCCAGAGCACAAAAGACGCCCGTCATGCCGGTCTCGAGGGCCAGGAGGCAGATCATGTAGGGCTTCACCCTGCGGGTGACCGACTTCCATGACGATAGAATGGCCAGGGGAGTCAGGAAGGTTGTCAGAATCACCAGGAACAGGCTGATGCCGTCGATCCCGATATGATGGCTGATACTATACGTTGCCGTATGAATCCACGGAACCGATTCCTCAAACTGCATGCCGCCCTGAGAGGCATCAAAACGGTAAGCGAGCTGAAGCGAGAGAATGAACGTCAGCAGGGAAGCCCAGAAGGCCACGTGCCGGACCGCTCTATCGGATGCCCTGGGAATGAGGAGCAGGGCCAGGGCGGCCAGCGCCGGCAGGTAAATAACCCATGAGAGGATATGGCCAATTTCCATAATATCCCGTCGCGCCTAGCTTCGGAAAACAGAGATGTAAAGCAGGACGGCCGCTGTGCCCAGAAGAATCCATGTGGCGTAGCTGCGAATAAGGCCGTTCTGAACATATTTGAGAATGGCTGCCATCCTTTGGACCGCGGATCCGACTCCATTGACAGCCCCGTCAATCAGTCCGACATCCGCCCGTTTCCAGAGCAGCTCGGTCGAGCCGCGAACCGTGGGATTCACCACGACTGCGTCGTACAGCTCGTCGACGTAATATTTTCGGAACAGGATTCGGTAGATTCCGCTCAGACGTGAGGCAAGATTCTCCGCGGTCCCCGGATTCAGGACATAAATCCTATATGCGATGTAGATGCCGACTCCCGCCACTGCCAGGGAAATTACGGCAAATCCCAGCTCCGCAATGTGGGAGAACTCATGGCCTTCGGGAAGGCGGGCAAGGGCAAGAGACGGTTCCAGGAAACTGAAGAACCGGTTCGGGCCCAGATGCATCCAGAGAGGCGTTCCGACGAACCCCCCGATGACGGACAGAATGCCCAGCACGACCAATGGGCCCGTCATGCTGCCCGGCGATTCGTGCACGTGGTGACGGACCTCCTCCGGGTAGCGCGCCTCGCCGTAAAACGCCAGAAATACCAGCCGGAACATGTAAAAGGCCGTTAGGCCGGCAGTGATCAACCCGAAAAGCCAGATAAAGGGATGCCCCTGCGCCCACGCGGACCAGAGGATCTCATCCTTGCTGAAAAATCCCGCGAGCGGAAAGATTCCGCTGATGGCCAGAGCTGCGATCATCATGGTGCGGTAGGTTACGGGGATGTGTTTGCGCAAACCCCCCATGCGCATGAGGTCCTGTTCTCCGCTCAATGCGTGGATCACGCTTCCCGCCCCAAGGAAGAGCAATGCCTTGAAAAAAGCGTGGGTCATCAGGTGGAAAATCCCCGCCGAAAAGGCGCCCACGCCGGCGGCTACGAACATGTAGCCGAGCTGACTCACGGTGGAGTATGCCAAAACCCGCTTGATGTCCTTCTGAACCAGCCCGATCGTGGCAGCCAGGACCGTCGTGGCAATCCCGACGACCATCACCACGTCCATCGCCAGGGGCGCGCGGCTGAATATGGGCGAACAGCGGACCACCATGTAGACGCCTGCGGTCACCATGGTTGCCGCGTGAATCAGCGCGCTGACCGGCGTCGGGCCCTCCATGGCGTCGGGCAGCCAGACGTAAAGAGGGATTTGCGCGCTTTTGCCCGTTGCACCCACAAACAACAGCAGGGCGATCGCCGTGAGAATCCCGATTCCTGATTCAACGGCGAAGCGCTCCGTTCCGGCAGCAATCTGCCCGAACACCTCGCCGAAATCGAGGCTGTTGAACGTCATGAATACGAGGAATATTCCGAGAATGAATCCCACGTCCCCGATGCGGTTTACGATAAAGGCCTTTTTGCCTGCATCTGCGGCGCTGCGGCGATCAAAATAGTAGCCGATCAGCAGGTAAGAGCAGAGGCCGACGCCTTCCCATCCCACGAACATCAGCAGGAAATTGCCGGACAAAACCAGAATCAGCATCGAGAAGAGGAAGAGGTTCATGTAGGCGAAGAAACGGTAATAGCCGTCTTCCGCGTGCATATAGCCGATGGAGTAAATGTGGATGAGGAACCCGACCCCGGTCACCACAAGGATCATCACGGCTGAAAGGGGATCCAGGAGGAACTCGGCTTTGGCCAGGAAGTCTCCGGAGGCGATCCATGTAAAATATACCTTCAGCACATGCCGCTGCTCGGGCGCTAATTGCAGCAGGTTCACGAAAGAAATGCAGGCGAGGAGAAAGGATATTCCGGCCGCCCCGCACGCGATCGCCGATACGGCCGATTTTGGCAGGCGCTTGCCCGCAAGCCCGTTGATGGCTGCACCGATCAGGGGGATTAGGGGGATCAACCAAAGGGAGTCGGTCATTTTGCTCTTACCATTTCATCGAGTCGGCGTCATCTACACTCAGAGTCTTGCGATTGCGATACAGAACTATTGTAATAGCAAGCCCCACGGCCGCTTCCGCCGCGGCCACAACCATGACCAGGAAGACGAATATCTGTCCCTGGACCTGGTTCAGGTGTTTTGCGAATGCCACGAAACTGAGATTTACGGCGTTGAGCATGAGCTCCAGGCAGAGGAACACCGATATCACGTTTTTTTTAATGATGAAGCCTGCAGCTCCAATGATGAAAAGAAGCATGCTCAGGACAAGATAGTGTATTAGATCCATATCTGATCTAGGACTGCCGCCTGGCGAGCACCACAACACCGATAATAGCCACCAGGATCAGCACAGACGTCACTTCAAATGGCACCAGATACTGGTTGAAAAGAACCTGCCCGAGATGCTTTACCGAAGCGGGGTCGCCGCTCATGGAGTCCACCATCCTGGGCGTTTGCGCCGAGTCGAAGGATCTCAGAATCGGATAAAGAGCCGTAAGGACCAGGATCGCCAGCAAAACCGCGAGATAGCTCAGCGATTTTTTCTTGTCCCGCAGCACGGCGGCCGAAAACGGATCCAGGAGCATGATCACGAACACGAACAACACCATGATTGCCCCCGCATAAACAATAATCTGAATCGCCGCGATGAAAGGCGCTTCGAGAGCTATGTACAAAGCAGCCACCGCACAGAGGCAAATAATGAGCGAAATTGCGGAATAAAATACCTTCCTCTGAGCAACCACGTTAATGGCGGCCAGGAGCGCGATGACGCCGAAAAAGTAAAAGAGTGCGGTTTCCATTATTCCAGGCTGTCCAAAATCCGGTCGAGCTTTTCCGGTGTGAGATCCTCGTGATAATCCTCGTTGATTTGAACGACAGGGCCCGTCCCGCAGGAGCCCAGACACTCCACTTCCAGCAGCGTGAATTTTTTGTCCGGTGTGGTTTCCCCCGGCCTGATCCCGAGTCTTTCCGTAAGATGCGCCAGGATGCCTTCCGCGTTGCACAACATGCAGGAGATGTTGGTGCACACCTGGACGACGTGTTTCCCCACCGGTTTTCTGTAAAACATCGTGTAAAAGCTGACGACTTCGTAGACTTCGTTTGGGGAAAGATCGAATAAATCCGCCACCTCGCCAACAATATCGGCAGAAATATACCCGGCCTCTTTTTGGGCCAGCTGCAAAGAAGGGATAAGGGCGGACCTCTTCTGCGGATATTTACCGATCAAGGCTTGAATCTGCCGACACGCGGATTCTGAAAGCATTCTCACATTCCGGAAGGCCCACAAATATTATGAAATCAAATATTTGGAACGAATCAGTGCTGCGTCTACGATCTTAGTGGAGCCATTCCAGCGGTGTCAAGCGGAAAAAGGGTGCCCGCGACACCGGTTTCCGGCACCGTTTTCCCTATTTCCGGTAGAGGCGTTTCCAGGGTTGTTGCTGAACGGCCAGGTGATCCTTCAGGGCGATTCTGAGGGCAGCCGCGGCCATTTCCGCGCAATGCAGATTGCCGGGGGGCAGGTCGACCAGCGCCAGCGCAATATCCTGAGCCGTTATTCCCAGTGCCTGACTCACCGACTTTCCAATGGCCAGTTCGGTCGACATGCTGCCGCAGGCGATAGTGGCTGCACAACCATTGGTCCAGAAGCCGGCATCCTCTATGACGGAGTCCCGGATTCTGAGCCAGATCTTCATGGTCTCGCCGCCACCGCTGCCGTATTCGGCAAAGCCGTCCGGATTGGGAATGCTTTCGATATTGCGCGGGTGCAGCACATGGTCCACAGTGGTGTCCGAATAAACTGCGCGCAAACGGCTCTCCAGTTCCTCCAAAGGATCTGCCATCTCATTCTCCATGAGCAGGGATAAAAAACTATTCTACAGCATACTTGATTTGGGTGGAAACCGATGCCTATGATGTTTGGTCAGCGGGCAAAGTAATGGTGGAAACCGGCGGATGAACAGCCTGCCGCGAGCGAAGCATCGGAAGGAATATTTCCTTGAAGACTTTACACGTAAACCTGGCGGAGGACCGGAGATACCCCATCATTGTCGGCCGGGGTATCCTTGCCGATGCCGGCAAGCTTCTGGCAAGGCGCGGATTCGATACCCCTCCTATTGTTATCACCAACAGCAGAGTTCTGCGTCTCCATGGTCCGATTCTTTTGGAATCGATTCGGCGGACATTGGGCAGTGCGACCGTTATACGGATCGGGGACGGCGAGCGGTACAAAAATCACTCGACGTTGCTCAAGATCTATCGGGAGATGTTCCGCGCGCATGCGGACAGGAGTTCATGGATCCTGGCATTTGGCGGAGGGGTTGTAGGGGATATCGCCGGATTCGCCGCCGCCACCTTCATGCGTGGAATCCGCTTCGCGATGGCGCCGACCACGCTGCTGGCCCAGGTCGACAGCTCGATCGGGGGGAAAGTCGGCATCAACGCGGCTCAGGGCAAGAACCTGATCGGCGCTTTCTACCAGCCAGCCGCGGTGCTGGCCGATACCGGCAGCCTTGCGACGCTGCCCCGAAGGGAACTTAAAACGGGAATTTACGAAGCGATCAAATGCGGGGCCATACGCTCTGAACCTCTGCTGCGTTTCATAGAGCAGCAACTCCCTGCGATCCTGCGTTGCCGGCCTTCGGAAATGGAGCATGTTGTCGTGGAAGCAGCCCGCATCAAAGCCGCCGTTGTAGCCAAGGACGAAAAAGAAACCGGGCTGAGGATGATACTCAACTACGGCCATACCGTGGGCCACGCCTTGGAAGCTGCAACCAATTTCCGGCGCTTCAAGCACGGAGAAGCTGTAGCCTGGGGAATGCTGGCCGCTTTGGCATATGGCCGCCAACTGGGCTTTCTCCGGGAAACGGAGGCTGCAAGACTGACGCGGCTCATTCGGAGGGTGGGTCCTCTCCCGTCTTTGAAAGGCATTTCCTGCAGCCGGCTGTGGAATGCAATGGCTCTGGACAAGAAGTTCAACTCGGGAAATATTCGCATGGTCTTCCTGCCGAAACTGGGCGCTGCCGAGATACGCGGCAGCCTGGATGCCTCCGGCCTTCGGCGATTCCTCAGGGAGTTCCTGGCCGCGAACGGGGAATAAGGCCTCAGAAGCGGAAGACTCGGAAAAATCTGGCGGCATGAATAACGAAGAAGGAGACAAGGCGCGCAAAGTGCGCGATATGTTCGGCACGATTGCGAACCGGTATGATTTTCTCAACCACTTTCTCTCTGCAAATATTGATCGCCGCTGGCGTAATGTCTTTTTTGAGGAAATACGGAAGAGGATCCTCCGTCCTCCCGCCCCAGAATACTGGACGTGGGCTGCGGGACGGCGGATCTTTCGCTGCTTTTTTCGCGGCTCGGACCGGTGTTCGGCTGTGATTTTTCCCAGCCAATGCTCCGAATCGGTGTAAAATAAAATCGCCGGCAGTGCGCCTCACGAACCAATAGTGCTTCTGGGCGCGGATGCGCTCGCTCTCCCTTTTGCCTCGAGCTCCTTCGATATAGTGGTTTCGGCGTTCGTTCTGAGAAACCTGGCGGATATCGATCGCGGTCTTCAGGAGATGCGGCGGATTATGCGCCCCGGAGGTATCCTGGGAATCCTCGAGTTCGGCATGCCGCGCAAGCCGATTTTCGCGAAGCTATACCGGCTATATTTCCTAAGAATCCTGCCCAGCATTGGGGAAGCTCCTCTCCGGCGTCGACGGTCCATATGGATATCTGCCAGGCAGCGTCCAGGCTTTTCCCTCGGTCGAGGCATTGTGCAAGAGAGTGGAACGGGCCGGTTTCGTGGATGTGGAACACAGGAGGCTTACGGCAGGGATTGCAGTCCTTTTGGCAGGATTCGCCCCCGAGTAGCATTTTTCAAAGCAAATGCGTCTGCGTGGAATCGCCGTAAGGAAAAAACTCACACAGAGACGCAGAGGCCGCGTCTCCGAGTGAGAAGTTTTCCCTATTTACATCAAAATCAGGGGTAATTTTGTTTGTCGGAGAAAAACATACACGTGTAGGGCTGTTATGGAATTCGAAAACCTAAACTAGGGGGTTCGGGACTCAATCCATCCCGGCAGAGCACCGCTTTTTCGCGCTTCCTTCTCCAGGTCCGCCAATGCCTCTTTTGCTTTCGTCAGGTTTTCTTTGTTCAGGTCCTGCTCATAATATGTCTTCTGTATATCTCTCTGGATCCCCTCCCGCTTGTAGCCGTCATCTTCCCTGTAAAACTGAAACTGCAGATCGGCCTGTTTCAGGGTCAGAACATTCTGCTCATTTTCGAGATCCTTCACCTTCTGACGGGCATCGGCCATGGCTTTGCGCCAGAAGCTTTCGGGCCGGCCCTCAAAATCAACCGGTTCGTTCGGATCGACCGGTTCCGATGCGGCTTGAGTATCAGACGCGCTCTTCGCCGCTTCAGGTTCAGTTTTGGCCGCAGGCGCCGGAGGGAGGCTGGTGGTCGTAACCGGGCCGGTACTATACTTCGCTGCTTCAGCGTTGGTGATCACTTTGGACTCATCCTTTATTTCCTGCCGGCGAGCCTTTTCTTTATCTGCAAGTTCCGACAGGGATTGAGGATAAGCTGCTGAAACTGCTGCCCAAAGAAAGATTGCGGGCCAAAGCGCTGCGGATTTTTTCATCATGCACCCCCATATACTTTTCGGTAGATGCGGAGCATTTTATCGCTTTATTTATGGCTATTTGCCCAAATTTTTTTTGGCGGTTTTCTCAAGTTGAAATTTCAAAAACGCTATTCAGCCGTACGGCAAAAATCCGATGGGTCTGAGGATCCGGCAAAAGGCTGGATCCTGAAATGGTAACCGAGATCTTGCGCACATCGGGTCCGCTGGCTGTTGTGTTGCCGATGGCATCGTAATACTGGAGTGAAAGCCCGGAAATGTGATTGGCCACAAGTTGGACCGAGCCGCCGGACACCACCTCGAGCGTGCTGTTGGTCCGGTTGAGGCGGATAATGACATTTTCCCCCGAATCGTCGATATCCCCATCGGGATCCCCCTTGTCCGGGCTGGAGGGTCCAAGAGACCCGGTCAAGTCGGACCGGATACCAACCTCGGCAGGGGCGGCGATGAATATTCCTGCCAGGCCGCAGTCGAGAGGATCGTTCCCGGCCTGCCTGATGGAGCGCTCGATTGTTTGCATCGCTATGCGCGTATTGTTGAGGACCGATTGAACCTCTGCCTGGTAGCTCGCCGTGCGCTGGAGCTCGGACAGAATGCCGAAAACGGCCGCCGAGACGATGAGGAGGATGCAGGCTGAGATCAGGAATTCCGTAATCGTAAACCCTGATTCATCGCCGGTTTGATGCTGGCGGAAGCATTCATACAGGTATTGAATCCTCGAATGTCTCATGGCGTTCTCAGGCTCAAGATCGTTGAAAATGTCAGGGCCTTGTTCAGCGCCGGCTTCAGATTGACGGATCCGTCGGGCCGGATGGGAACTATGGTGGCGCTGACAAGCCTGGCGCGCGGGGCCTTTCCGGGCCGGGGATCCGCTACGCCTGCCGACGACCAGGAAATCCGGTAGCGGTTCAATATCTTCCCGTCTATTGGATTCTCAACAATATCCTCTTGAGGGCCGTGACTGCCCGGTGCCAGATCTTCGGCATCCGGGTTCAGACGGTACAGATCCGAAAGGTACTCCATCCGGTGTTGGGCCGCGATGGCGGCCGTTTGCTTGGACCGGGCAAGTGAGCCGGAACCGACCGATATGTAGATCAACTGCGCCGTTGCCAGCAGCCCGAAGGTCAAAATGACCAATGCAATCATAATTTCAATCAGGCTGAATCCCGCAACGCTGACACAAACCGTTTTTCGCATCTGCATAGGCTGCCTCCTGATTTATTGTGCGGTCGACTCTCCGGAGATTGTCTCAAAACTGCCGGCGAGGATTCCGGGACAGGCGTTTCGAGACAGACTCCGGAGGCCCGTCCACAAATTTAACGCCGACGAACGCCGACAAGCGCTGACGTACGCGGAAAAAATATATACCTAACGAAAACCTTGTTAGGGCGTTCCCTTCTTAAATGCTGAGGCCGCGCCAATGATCTCGCGCCCAAAAGCCCTTGAAATTAATACGCACAGGCACGTTGCCTTCCGCGCAATTTTTTCTCTCTCGCCCGGTGAGCGGTCCGGATATACTGGCGCCATGCATATCACCGACGGTATACGAAGAGTCGTAGAAGGCCGGCATCTCAGCCGTTCCGAGGCAGAGTCGCTGATGAACGAAATTATGAGCGGCCAGGCTACCGACGCCCAAATAGCTTCATTTCTGACGGCGCTGCGCATGAAGTGCGAAACCGTGGAGGAACTCATCGGCTTCGCAAAGGTGATGCGGGCCAAAGCCTCTCCCGTCCGGCCCCGGGCCGGCGTTGAAACCGCATTTTCGGGTACGGACCGCGAGATGCTCGTCGACACCTGCGGCACCGGCGGAGATGCGACCGGAACTTTCAACATTTCCACCGCAACCGCTTTTGTTGTGGCGGGCGCAGGCGTGCGGGTCGCCAAGCACGGCAACCGGAGCGTCTCGAGCCTTTGCGGAAGCGCCGATGTGGTGGAAGCCTTGGGCATACGTCTGGATCTTACGGCCGAAGACGTTGCCCGCTGCATTGATGAGGCAGGAATCGGCTTCCTTTACGCCCCTCTCCTGCACGAAGCCATGCGTTATGTGGTGCTCGCCCGCCGCGAAATGAAAATCCGTACCGTCTTCAACCTCCTGGGCCCCATCTGCAATCCGGCCGGCGCCACCGCCCAGGTCCTGGGTGTGTACAACGAGGACCTCACCGAGGTGATGGCCCAGGTTTTGTGCGAACTGGGCACCGAGCGCGCTTTTGTCGTTCATGGTTCCGACGGCCTCGATGAAATCACCATCAGCGGCGAGAGCAAAATCTCCGAAGCAAGAAACGGCGAAGTCCGGACCTACTATGTGACCCCGGAAGATTTCGGAATCGCGCGCGCTCCCATCCACACTATTCAGGGAGGGGATGCCCGCCAAAATGCCGGGATCATCCGCGAAATCCTTTCCGACGAAGGCGGAACGCGCAAGGACGTTGTCCTTTTGAATGCCGCTGCCGGATTGGTTGTAGGCGGAAAGGCCGCGAGCCTGCGCGAAGGCATCCAGCTTGCCCGCGAATCGATACGGTCCGGAAAGGCCATGGCTTGCCTCGAAAGGCTCATTGCGCTTACCCAAAAACTCTGATGGCTGCATATAGGAGATCCGCCGGCTCTGCCGGAGCATTCCTAATCCTTCCGCACCCTTATTCTTCCTCCCGGACTCACTACCACCGAATAGGAGCCCGCTTCTCCCTCCAGCGTGTATGTCCCGGCAGGCGCCGCATTGCCATGCTGATAAAAACGCAATGGACGTCTTGGACATGAAGCAATGCGAACCCGGCGGGGAAGATGCCGGACCGACCCGGAATAGGATTCGCCGCTCGCAGGATCGATCCAACAAAATTTTTGCCCGTCGTCGTCGACCTGGAAGAGCAACGGGCTGTTTATGGCGATCGCCTGCATTCTGCCCCATTGCAGAGAGGACTCCAAAAGCATCGTGCTGCTCCAAAGTTTCCACTCCTGCTGCAGGCGCGAAAGGTTCGGGGTTGCGGCGGAAAGCAGGACCGCCGTGCATGCAAGCGCGATCACGAGCTCCACAAGACTGTACCCGGGAGCAGGACCCTGTTTGGCTGATTTGTCGTGTGTCACAAATATTTAATGGAAAAATGCCGGATTGAGCGAAAAAATGTGGAGGGATGCCTTACATTTTTTTGCTTGGCATCGGTAACGCAGCATGGGGCAAACAGAATGACAGGCGACCTGATATTCACAAACGCCAATGTCTTGACCATGGATCCGGCAAGGCCCGTGGCCCGGTCGGTTGTGGTGCGCGGCGATAAGATACTGGCAGTCATGGACAGCGGTCCCTTTGCGAGCCGGCGCAGCAGCGGATGCCGCATCATCGACTGTGGCGGCAAAATCCTGATGCCGGGATTCTGCGATGCGCATTGCCACGTTCATGCCTATGCCGAAAGCCTTGTTTCCCTGAACCTGTCTCCTCGGGCGAACGTTTTTTCCATCGCCGACATCCGCCAGAAGATACGCGACGGCTGCAGCGGGAAACCGCCCGGCACGTGGGTAAGGGGAAAAGCTTACAGCGAGTTCCATCTGGCCGAGCGCCGCCATCCGAACCGGCAGGACCTGGATGCTGCCTCGCTGCTTCATCCGGTCAAACTTACCCACCGGTCGGGGCACGCGCACGTTCTCAACAGCCTCGCGCTCAAGCAGGCCGGAATTACGGCAGACACCGGAGATCCCCCGGGCGGCATGATCGACCGTGATCTGGAAAGCGGGGAGCCCACGGGGATTCTCTATGGAATGGGGACGTACCTGGCTGAGCGCATTCCGCTTCTTGATGACGAGGAGATGAAGCATGGCGCGGCCCTGGCCAGCGACAGATTGATCGAGTGCGGCATCACTTCGGTCCAGGATGCTTCGGCGGCCAATAATTTCGAGCGAAGGAGGCAGTTCACCGCGTGGAAAGCCGGGGGAGTCTTTAAACCGCATCTGACCATGACCATGGGCTGGGCGGGTTTTGCGCGGCCTCATCCGGGATTACGCGCACCGGACGATGGGGCCGCAGAAGTCAGGGTGGCGGGCGTCAAAATCATCGCCGGCCAGGTTACGGGTAATCTGCACCCCGCCCAGGCGGAGTTGAACGAAATGATTGCGTCAATTCACGACGCAGGGTTTCAGGCGGTCATCCATGCCGTGGAAGAGCCGGTGATCGAGGCGGCGTGCGTAGCCATCGAGTATGCCTTGAAGAAAAATCCCCTTGTGGATCACCGGCACCGCATCGAGCACTGTTCCGTGTGCCCGCCGCCTCTCGTGCAAAGGCTTGTCCGGCCGGCGATCAGGGTCGTGACCCAGCCGGCATTTATATACTATAGCGGCGACCGATACCTCGAGACTGTGCCCCAACGCGATCTGCCGAACCTGTATCCCATAGGAGCTATGGCAAGAGAGGGGTTGCGAATCGGTTTCAGTTCGGACTTCCCCATATCCGAGCCCAATCCCATGGTCGGCATTCATGCTGCAGTTTCCCGTATGACCGAAGGGGGCGGCAGGATCCATCCGGAGCAGGGAATCGGCGTAGCCGAAGCTTTGCGGATGTACACACTGGATGCTGCTGCCGCCGGCTTTGACGAAGCCACCCGGGGATCGCTGAGCCCGGGCAAATTTGCGGATCTCATCCTGCTGGACCAAAATCCTCTAAAGGCGGCCGCGGATCGCCTGAAAGATATCCGCGTGGAGATGACAGTTTTAGGAGGCTGCATTGTCTGGCCCAAATGAAATCAAAATCAATAGAAAGGCCTTTTAATTACATTGGTAAACTCCCGGCTCTGCCGGGGGACTCAAAGAGTTTGACGGCTCCGTATTTTGAAACGCTGATAAAAGCGCTGACAAACACAGATTTGTTCGGCGCCGGTCCCTGCGGGGATCGAAAGCGCCTCATCGGCTTTTGCCCGCGTAAGTCAGCGTTCAAGACCGGCGTAACTAGTCCAACCGCTTTGAGCGGTTCAAATCTTTCAAGCCGGCTTTGCCGGAGGTACCTGACACGAATAACACCAAATCCACAATTGAGGTCTCGCGTTCCTTGGTGTATTTGGTGCCTAGAAATCACTCGGTATCGGGAAGGCGGAGGAGTCGGGCGAATACCTCGTGATTATCCTGGCCCAGCCGAGGCGCGGCTTTCCAGGCTTTGGTGGGTTGCTTCCATGGCCACAAGGCAGACCGGTCCATGAGGATCGTTTCTCCTGCGGGATTTTTAAGGCGTGTAAAGAAGCGCCGGGCCTTAAGCTGGGGATCCTTCGCAAGATCTTCAGCATTCTGCACAACCGCCGCGGCAATGCCGGCCTCCTGAAGAACGCTTGCGACAGCTTCCGCCTTTCGGCCTGAAGCCCATTGGCCGATCAGCCTGTCGAGCGTCGCGCGGTTTTTCCTCCTTCCGGCCGATGTGGAGAACCTCCGTGATTGAAATGCGGAATATCGGGTGATCCGGCAAAACGTCCGCCACTGCTCGTCGTTCACGATTGAGATCACGCACCATCGATCATCGCCAAGACAGCGGTAGCATCCATCGGGCGCCGCATCGTTGTGGAGGCCTCCCTGCAAACGGCCGGCCTTTGGGCTCCGCTTCAATGCACTTTCCATGTACGCCGGACCGAGAAGCGTGCACATGGCCTCATATTGTGAGATATCGATAAGCTGGCCCTTTCCAGTATTGTTTCTGTGCTCCAGTGCGGCAAGTATCCCAAGTGCGGCATAGAGCCCGGCAATGACATCGCTGTATGCATGGCCGAGGTTTACCGGCGCGCCCGGCGAAGGCGGCATCAAAGAGATCATTCCTGAGAGCGCGTGAAAGGTCGGCGCAAAACCGACATAACCTCTCCATGGTCCTGTACTGCCCATGGCTGAGAGGCTTGCCACCACAATGTCAGGTTTCGCCTCTCTCAGTCGCTCATAGGTCAATCCCCAGTTGGACATGACACGCGGCGAATAATTTTCCACTACCACGTCGCTGACGGCCACGAGCTTCAAAAGCTTTTCTCTTGCGCCGGCCTGATTAAGGTTAAGGCAAATGCCCCGCTTGTTGCGGTTCCATGTCTCGAAATAGGGGGTGTCGTTGTGTTCGGCACCACAAGCTGTTTCGGCAGGCTGGACTTTGATAACTTCCGCCCCGAAATCGGCGAGGATGCGCGTCGCATAGGGCCCGGAAAGCATTCTTGTGAGGTCCACAACTCTCATGCCTTTTAAAATCGATGTGTCCGGAACAAAATCAGCCGGGACCTCCGGGCATTGAAAAGCCGGGAGCCGGTTCCTGCCGTCTTCCTCCAAAGATTTCATTACCTGCAAAGCATGCTCATCCAACAAGGGAGCGGGCTTTGGCACGGATCGAGGAATGGAGCTGAAACGATACGGGGAGCCGGTTAAAGGCACCCGCGGCCCTCCTCCCGGCAAAGGCATGCGGACAAAAAAATTGCGCGCCCTGAGCTGAGGGCTCTTCAATACCCCTGTGGGCGATTCCACGGGCGCCCAGGGGAATCGCATCGCCTGGCCAAGTTCAAAAAGCCGGCGCCTGGTGTAGCGGCGGGTCCATGCGGCCACCGTCTCCAGGATATATTCAAAATGATTTTCCCGATACGCGGCATCCTGCCATTCCGGACGAAGCAGTTTTCCGCCCTTTTTATCTGAAGCCATGACCTCGACCAGCGTTTCCCAATTACCAGGAATTGTGATCTGGATATATCCGTCTTTGCAGGGAAGGATGGAAAAAGAGCCGGCTCCATAGCCGGCGCCCTGCCGGGATGCGATTTTTTTGTTTTGAAAATAATCGACCATTACGTGGTCGAGGGTTGAGGCGACCGCCTCCTGTATTGAAATATCGACTGTATCACCCCTGCCTGTTGTTTTGCGCTTTCTCAGGTTCAGAAGAACCGCGGCCGCGCCGAAAAGGGAAGCCGTATAGAAGGATTGCGGCCCGAATGGCTTTAACGGCGGGCCCTCGGGGGCGCCCGAAAGAAACAACTGACCGCCTGAGGCGGATCCGACACTGTCACTGCCGGCATGATTGCGGCCTGGCCCGCGGCGGCCGAAGGCTGTGATCGAGAGGTGAATCAGCCGGGGATTGATTCTGTGCAGCAGCCCGGGACTCAGACCCAGGACCTCGGCGCGCCGGAGGGGAAACGTCTCCACCAAAACGTCGGCCTTATTCACCAGTTTCCGGAAAGTATTCTTGCCATCCCGGCTCTGCAGGTCGAGCACGGTCCCCATTTTGCCGGCGTTATGGCAGGCGAATGCCAGGCTTAATCTCCCGATGCCGGATTCGGGGAGATAGAAAGGTCCTATCCTTCTTTCCGAACTGCCCTCAGGCTCTTCGACCTTGATAACTTTTGCGCCCAGGTCCGCCAAAAGGCGCGAACAGAAGCTGCCCTGTTCGTCTGCAAGATCAAGAACGAGGATGTCGCCCAGCAGGTTCTTAGCTTTTTTCATCGGTAACGCCGACCTGCGCCGGCAAAGGCGCTAAAGAACGCCGACAACGGAATGAGGGTCTTCGGATCAAACTGTCCCTGGTTTAACTGGCGCACATTCCGCCGTCAACGGGCAGCGTGATGCCTGTGACAAAAGACGCCGCATCCGAACACAGCCAGAGGACAACCCGGGCCATTTCTTCCGGCTGGGCAAGACGCTTTATAGGAATCACGCTGTTCATGTGTTCCCGCTCCTCCGGGTGATAACGGGTGAGATTCTCCATCAAAAGCGTACGGTCCGTTGGCCCCGGACACAGCACGTTGATCCTGATGCCGCTGGTGGCATATTCAAGCGCTGCGGCTCTCGTGAGCCCCAGAACTCCGGTTTTGCTCGCGTCATAGGCAGAGAAGCCGGGCACGGCTTTGATGGCGCCGACGGAGGAAGTGTTGACGATCGCGCCATACTTTCGTTTGAGCATCTCCCTGATTTCATATTTCATGCACAAAAATATCCCTTTCAGGTTGATGGCGATCGTGCGGTCCCAGATTTCTTCGGGGCAGTCCGCGACATAGACCACAGGCACACGGCCGCCATCGGGACCGATGCCGGCATTGTTGAAGGCGTAGTCGAGGCCGCCATAAACCGCCACCGTCTTCTGAACCATCGCCTCGACCTCCATGGCTTTGGTGACGTCGCATTTCACAAAAGTTGCTTCGCCGCCGGCGCTCTTGATCATGCGGACCGTTTCCTCGCCGCCCTGGATATTGGCATCGGTGGAAACGACGACGGCAGCTCCTTCCTGTGCGAAAAACTGGGCCGTAACCCTCCCTATTCCCGAAGCTCCGCCCGTAACCAGCGCCACCCTGCCCTCAAAGCTTTTTGCCATCGATCTTCTCCTTCTCAGTGTTGCCGATATTGCGTTTCCCCTTCCCGGCGTGAGCCCTCGGATGAGAAATGCAATTCGAATTATCTTCACCCCAAAAAGTGATATTCTTCTCTGCCGTATAAACGGATTCCATGTCAAGAACAAACGGGCGATAAAGCCTGTCGGGCCGGATGCAATGCCCGAGCTGTAGCGGTTCTGAAATTTGCCGCGGCAAGGATTGAGCCTATGAAACGCATCGCCGTGGATATTGGCGGGACTTTTACGGACATCGTTTGCCTGAATGACGATACCCTTGAAATGACGGCGGACAAAGTCCACAGCACGCCTCTCGAGATCGGGCGCGCCGTCATGGATGCGGTTCTGAAAATCAAGGCGGACCTGCGCGAGGTCGAGCTGTTCGTGCATGGAACCACCGTAGGTTTGAATACGGTGGTCCAGGGAAAAGGAGCGAAAACCGGCCTGATAACCACGGAGGGCTTCCGGGACGTTCTGGAGATGGGGCGGGGCGACAGAAAGGAGCTATACAACTATCTCTGGAAAAAGCCCAAGCCGCTGGTCCCGCGGCATCTTCGGCTCGGCCTCGATGAGCGGACCGACGCGCTGGGCCGGATCCTCAGGGCGGTCCGCAGGGAAGATGTCGCGAGGATTCTGGAATATTTCAAAGAAAAGGGCGTGGAAGCCGTCGCCGTCTGCCTGCTGCACTCCTATGCCAATCCCGAAAACGAGATAATCGCCGGCAAGATCATCCAGGAACTGTGGCCCGACGTGGACGTCTCGCTCAGCCACCTGGTTGCCAGGGAATTCAGAGAATATGAGCGCATGAGCACGACCGTTCTGGATGCCTATATCAAGCGGCGGGTCGTTCGCTACCTCGGATCTCTGAGTGACAACCTTTCCAGCCAAAACTTCAGCGGCCAAATTCTGATAGTCAGCCCGAACGGGGTCTTGGGGCTCAGTGCGGTAAGAGAGAAGGCTATTGCGACATTTGCGTCCGGACCCATAGGCGGCGTATCGGGCTCCCTGTTTGCCGCCGGGCAGATCGGGCTCCGGAACCTGGTGACCATGGATGTCGGAGGCACGAGTTTCGACGTATCCGTGATCAGGAATAATTTGCCGATTGTCAGGCACCGGTCCGAACTGATGGGCTACCCCGTGCTCCTTCCCGGCGTGGATATACGCCCTATCGGTGCCGGCGGGGGAAGCATAGCCCGGGTGGATGCCGGAGGTTTGCTGCGTGTGGGTCCCGAAAGCGCCGGAGCCTATCCTGGTCCCATGTGCTACGGCCTTGGAGGGCAGGAACCGACCGTTACAGATGCCGCCCTGGTCAACGGCCTGATAAATCCCGATTATTTCCTTGGCGGCGAAATCACTCTCGACATGGACCTGGCTAAAGCCGGCATTTCGGATATCGCGGATAAACTCCGACTGAAACTGCCCGCAGCCGCTGCGGGCATAGTTGCCGTGGCACGAAACAACATGACAACTGCCACCAGGGAGATACTGATCGGGCAGGGACACGATCCGCGCGACTTTGCTCTCATGTCCTATGGGGGCGGCGGAGGAATTTTCGCAGCAGGCATAGCCAGGGACCTCTCTATCTCGAAGGTTGTCATCCCGCCGCAGCCGGGCGTTTTTTCCGCCCTGGGAATGCTTTCCATGGACATCGTTCATACTTATGCCCAAACACATGCCCGGTCGATGGCCGTGCTCGATGTCAGGGAATTGAACGACATATATCAACAGATGGAAAATCGTGGCCTGGAAATGCTGAGAAAGGAAGGTATCCCTGACGACGCGATCGAATACCACCGCTCGCTCGACATGTGTTATGAAGGACAGGGCCACTATGTTGAAGTGCCCGTGCCGGAAGGCAATCTGGAAGAAAGCTCGAAAGCCGAAATTACGGGCCGGTTTCACGATCTGCACCAGGTTCGTTACGGCCATCGGATGGATCGCGCACCCAAAACCATTAATGCCAGAGCCAGGGCAATCGGTAAAATTGTAAAGGCGCCATTGAAACCGTATCCTGAAATCCCCGCGATTTCTGAGGATGCATTCAAGCCGGATAGAGATGTGTATTTTGAGGGAAGGTTCACTCCATGGAGAGTCCTGGAGCGCAGCCGTCTTCTAGCGGGGAATGCTTTGGACGGCCCGGTTATCGTCGAGGAGCCGCATCACACAACTGTTGTCTGGCCGGGCCAGAAGATAAGGGTCGATGCGTTTCTGAACCTGATCATTGATATTTAGCCCCGGGCTGCAGGTCCCGGGCCGCAGGTCAAAAGACGCAACCTGCAACCCGGGGCAAAGGTAGAGGCAAGCCTCCAGCTTTGCTGATGATTTACAGAGTTAAACTACTCCAGGATCAGGTAACGCCGACGAACACCGACAAAACCGCCGACGAACGCTGATCTTCAAGGTGAAAGGCCAGCGGCCAAAGCCGAAGGAACTCATCCAACCGCTTTGAGGCATGACTGGACGGAAGGGAAAGCCAATGGTCAATAAGGTTGACCCGATAACGCTGGCGGTAGTCCGAAACAACCTGATTTCCATTGCCAACGGGATGCAGGAGACGGCGTTCCGGACCGGGGTGACAACATTCATGTATGAGATCATGGACTGCTCGTTCGCAATCCTTGACGCCGAGGCGGGAGTGATCGCCCAGTCGCACGGGATGCTCCTGTTCCTGGGCAGCCTTGGGCCCGGCGTTCGCAACTGCCTCGATTACCTCGGCAGCGGGAAGGTCGAGCCTGGAGATGTGATTGTTTCGACCGTGCCGGAAATCACCGGCTCGCACACTTCCGACGCCGTGCTTTTCTCGCCGATTTTTTTCGATGGCAAAATATTCGGATACGCTGCGACCAAGGCTCACTGGATAGACCTGGGCGCGAAAGGCACCTACCCTTCCGATGCCACAAACATATTCGAAGAGGGTCTGCGTGTGCCGCCCCTGAAACTCTATAGGAACGGGAACCTGCAATCCGAGGTATGGGACATCATCCGATGGAACTCGAGAGCCCCGGAGCAGGTCTGGGGAGACATGCAGGCTCAAATCGCCGGATGCCGCTTTGCCGAAAACCATGTCGTCGAGCTGTTGAACAAGTACGGATTTGACACGGTGAAAGCCGTGGTCCGTGAAATGTACGACTACAGCGAACGCGTTACCCGGCTTGCCCTGGAAGCGATCCCCGACGGAACATGGACCGCCGAGGATTCCATAGACAGCAATGGTCTCGATCTTGAAAAGCCCATCCTCACCAAGGTTGCTGTGACCATCCGCGGCAGCAGCATTACCATCGATCTCTCCGGATCGGATCCCCAGCAGCAGGGGCCCACGAACGGCCTTTGGGTGACGACGCTTTCCGCCGCAAGGGCCGCAGTCAAGGCGCTGACGAATCCGGATATGCCGGCAAACGAGGGTTTCAACCGGCCGATCGAGGTGATCGCCCCGCGCGGCTGTGTCTACAACGCCGGACCCGAAGTCCCTTCCTTCCTGTGCGCAAACGTGGCGCAGACAATTCTGGAACTCGTGAACCGGGCACTCAGCAAAGTGCTGCCGGACAGAATCCCTGCATGCTCCGGAGGGGATGTGGTCGGCGAAGGCTTTTTCGGGCAGGATCCCGAAACCGGAAAATACTGGGGCACAATCACGCCCAGCATTATCGGTCAGGGAGCGAGCTGTACTGCGGACGGCGACAGCTACAGCATGTTCCAGTCCGCAGGAGCCAGCCAGAATATACCCAGTGAAGTGCTGGAATCGGCGTTCCCCATGTTTGTGGAAAAAGTCGAACTGATCCCGGACAGTGGAGGCGCCGGCAGGCAAAGAGGAGGACTGGCGTCCAGGATCCGCCTCCGGCTGCTCGCCCCGGCGACGTTCTATGGTTTTATCGAAAAAGGGAAAAGCCCGCATTGGGGCATGGACGGCGGGAAGGCGGGTTTGAGGAACTTTGCGCTGATTGAATCCAAAGAGCAGGGGACCTTCGAGGTCATGAAAACATCCGGCGTGCAATTAGCCGAAGGCGACAGGGTGACGGTAACGGCCGGAGGCGGAGGCGGGTACGACAATCCGGCACAAAGGAATCCGGAAAGAGTCCTTGAAGATGTCATCGATGGGTATGTTTCCATAGAGAATGCCAGGCTGGAGTATGGTGTCGCCATCAATCCCGATACCTTCGAAATCGATGCGATGGAAACGGGGAAACTTAGAGCAGCGCTTCTCTCCGGCACCTCTTAAATGAATCGCTACTACTTCATCTGATATAATTACATTGGTAAATCCCCAGCTCTGCCGGGGGACTCAAAGAGTTTGACAGCTCCGTATTTTGAAACGCTGATAAAAGCGCTGATCACCGATTTGTTCGGCGAGCAAAAGCCGATGAGGCGCTTCCGATGGAGTTTTCTGCGGCGGCACTGTGGCAAACGCCCGGTTTCTCATACCCTTCATCTCCTTGCCGCACGGCGCTTGCCACAGTGCCGCGGATGCCCGGGACATTCTCCCCAACGGCCTCATAGCGGCTATGGACGAGGTGGGCCGGCTGTATGCGCAGGGGACTTTCTTCGTTCCCGAAATACTGATGGCCGGCCACGCCATGAAGGCGGGGCTGTCCGCACTTCGCCCACATCTGGAGAACGCGGAGATTCGGCCTCAGGGCTGCGTAGTCATCGGGACGGTTCAGGGCGACCCGCACGATATTGGGAAAAATCTGGTGGCAATGATGCCCGAGTGCGCAAGGATATGCCTTTCGAGAACTATGTTTGCTATCGACAGTTCCTGGAGCGGCTGATAGGTTCCTAGCCAATATAGGACCGTAGGTAATGTGTTTGTGTTGCAGCGTTTCTTTCCAAACAATTACCAATATCCCAGTTGAGAGGATATATGCCAAATAAAACCGGAAGAGGGATGACTCGCAGAAGGTTTGTGAAAAACGCAACGGCAGGCGCGGGTATGGTTGCCGCGGCGGGCAGCCCATGGATTGGCACAAGCCCCGCTGCTTCGCCGGCAGCTCAGTCCAGGACATATTCTTTTGAAGTCCCCCCACCGCCGATACCCGCCGGCGATATCAAAGAAACCATTACTGCCGAGATTGTGGTAATCGGTGCGGGGACCTCAGGTTTGGTTTGTGCCAATGCCGCGGTTGAAGGCGGGGCCAAAGTTGTGGTTATCGCCGCCAGTTCAGCCCCTGTAGCGCGTGGCGGATCCAACCACGCCTTCAATACAAAAGCAACCCGCAAACTGGGGATCAAATCCGACGTGGGCAGGGAATTCAAAGAAGAAATGAAATGCCACTCATTCAGGGTTGACCAGGACAAATGGCTGCTCTGGGCCAACAGGAGTGGCGAGGCCATGGACTGGCTGATAGACAAAATGGAGGCGACGGGCTATCAGACTGTCATCGAGCTGGGCAACACTGACCCGGAGGGCCCCATGACGATGTATCCGGGTTCGCACTCTTGGCTCGGGGGCGATATCAAAGCCGCGGGCCGCGGCCAGCAGCTTGTCGTGAACACCCTGGCCAAAACCGCCCAGGATCGGGGAGTGAAAATCCATTACAGCACAACCGCCGTGCAGCTCGTACGCGAAGACAACAACACCGGGCGGGTGAGCGCCGTCATTGCAAAAACACCCGGAGGAACTTACACGAAATACATCGGCACAAAAGCCGTCGTCCTCGCCACCGGAGACTTCACGGACGAGGAGATGGTAGAGAAATACTGCCCCTGGGTGCTGCCTTTGGTGAAGGGAGGCGGAGGCGTTTATAAGGGCGACGGGCACAAGATGGCTTTATGGGTGGGCGCGGCGTGGCAGAAGACAGTACCCAATGCGCCGAACGTATTGGCACAGGTTGGCCCCGAAACGCAGCCCTATCGAGCCTTTACAGGTTTGCTCGTGAACAGGAACGCCGTTCGATACGGCAACGAGGACAGGCTGGGGCCCTTTGCCGGGATCGCGCAGATGCAGCAGCCCGATACAACAATATTCGCCCTCTGGGATCGCGCGTATGCCGAACGAGCCGCTCCCTGGACTCCTTTCGGAAGCTACTACGGCGGTCCTCCTCAAATCCCCATCCAGACGGTTATCGAGGAATGGGAAACGAATGTGAAGTCGGGCACGATGGTAAAGGCCGACACCCTCGACGCACTCGCCGGGAAGCTGGGTTTGCCGGCTGCCCCGCTGAAGGCGACCGTCGAAAAGTACAATGGCTTCTGCAGGACGGGGATCGACACCGAATACTACAAAAGAAAGGATCTGCTCATTCCTGTCGACACGCCTCCATTTTATGGGGCGTCGAGCAAATTGCCGTGGCTGCTTTTTATTTCAGGCGGGCTGCGCACGAACCTCAAAATGCAGGTGCTCGATAAAAACGAGCAAGTGATTCCAGGCTTGTACGCTGTCGGTACCATCGTCGGCGACATGTATGCCAACATCTACACATTCCTGGAGCCCGGCCAGAACCTGGGGGCCAACTGCGTTACCTTCGGGTATCTGGTTGGAAAAAGCATCGCTGGAGAAGGATAGGAATTTCTATAAAGGAACCACGAACATTTTGTTCATGTCCAGGGATGTGGATATCGTTATGCCGCGCATGAAGGAGGCCGGCCTGCATACCCTGAGCGCAACCGGAGGTCCGGTATTCATCGGTCCGGCGACCCGGTCATTTTTTATGGCCAACCCGGATGGATTCTGGGCAGAGTTCATGGACCATGGCGTAAACCAAAAGCCGTGAACGGTTGAGCGGGTTCGGTGTCCACCGCAACAACGGCTACCCCCGGGGTTGCAGAGGACCCGCCGGGGCCGGCGATTGGGGATTTTTGACGGATCCGGGGGTGCTGGGATGCACGGATCAAAGCCCTGACGAACGCTGGTCCTAAAGCGCCCGCCGGCGTTCGTCAGCGGCCCTGATCTGTCACCGCATCCGTTGTTTGCAGCGGTTCAGCGGTTCAAGCTCCCTGCAGCCCGAAGCATTGCGGCTCGCGCAAATTCTATACCCGCTTGTATTCGGGCGAGAAGAAGAGATCGTGGAACAGGATGGGCTTTTTAGGATCATTGATCTTCTTGAAATTCAGCGGTCCGTGAAACATGCCGGCAGGGAGGAAAATCATCGTGGCTTCCGTGATGACCTGAGTCTCTATGTCCTTGCCGTCTTCACTCAAGCCAAACTCCACCACACCGCCTATACTGGGCATATTGGTGATGTCCCCTCCGGCGAATATGATGAACTGGTCAAAATCGTGTTTGTGACAATCCGTCACCATTACAAAAGGTTCGGTGATAGCCCACCAACTCATCGAGAACGGGACGTTGCCGAAACCTTCTCCGCTCTTTAGTCCCAGACGCGGCGCCGAAACCTCGGGATGCGGAGTCGGGTTGGTCATCACCCCTTTCCGGACGTATTTTGCAAACTTTGATGTCGCCATTATTATTCCTCCTTTAAAGGTAGCGCTTTTTCACAGAAGCCGTATGAGTTTCAGCATTGAATCCAGCTGATGCACAGCTGCTTGAACAGGGGACCTGCCCAGGGATCGCCCAAGCCATAAGGCACCTTGGTGCCAACAGTTTTCGCATGGATTCTCTCCCCGTATCTTCATGAGCATTTTATAAATGATTTAGATTTCATCGGCATCGCCGCGTTCTGCCGTCCGCTCGACCCATCCGTGCGGGAATCAGGATGATTCCTCACATTTGGGCAACATGTTCAGGTGCTTAATGGAGCGTGCAGCCCAGCTTCATGAGGTGCGAGAACGAATGATTGGGCTGCGCCGGCAGGATTCTACACCCGGGAAGGGAGCGCGGACACAACAAAGTTTTTACCCCGGTGATTTTTCCCGCACAAGCTGGAAATTGTTATTTTGCGCGGATCCCGATGGAAATAATTTGGCGGAGTTCTGCACCAACCCGTATCTTTCGGAATAACGCTACCTCGATTGCGCCGATGCTGCTATCAAAGCCCGTATGTTTTCCGCCGGTGCGCCGGGGGGCATGCCGCCGCCGCATGAAACAATCAGGCGCGATCGATCTTCCAGGGCATTGAGCATGCCTGCAACCGACCGCTCCACGTCCGCCGGCGTTCCGGCGGCCAGGACATCGCGGGGTGGTATGTTGCCCATCAGGGCAACCCTGTTCCCGGTCCACACTCTCATGTCCGCAATGGTGTGCTGAAAACCGAAATTCAGCAAGTTGACGCCGGCTTCCGGCAGCAGGGGCGCGCAAGCTTTGCACGGGGCGTCGTTATGGAAGAATTTAAGGGTTACATCCGCGCTGAAAATCCTTTTCAGGTGGGGGAAACCGAAAACCTCGAAATCCTGCCGGCTCACGAAACCCACGATGTCGTCCAGCAGAAGGATGCCGTCAATCGAGGGAAAGCACTGGCGCTGCCATCGGACCCAATCCACGAGAAAGTCCGTGATGACGGTCAGCAGGCGATGCATGCATTCGGGATTCGTTTTTAGCGCAGTCAGGAATTCGGTCGCCCCCATCAAAAACGTTGCGATGTTCAGCGGGCCGCGCGCGACCGCAAAACGGATTTTGTGACCGGCCTTTTCGATTTCAGGCTGCAGGTGTTTGAGGCGCTTGATGACAAAAGGGAGCAGGCCGTCCTTTCGTGGATCGGGTTGGCGTAAGTATTCCACGTCCGCCGCCGACTGAAGCACTTTTTGGGCGAAGGGAAATTCGTTCTCCTCCCAGGTGGATACGGAACCAAAAGCGGAGGGTTCGGTGCACATCCCGTATTCGGACCAGAAGCCCGGCAGAATGAGGGCCTGAGGAAAGGCCCGTATGGCCTTCAGGTTGTCCTCCAGGAAGATCCGCTCGTCGGTAAAATAATCCAGGATTGTGTGACCGGCCCAATTGGGGAGCCAGGGGCTGTCGATTATGAAACCGGCAGGCGGCGCGGCGAGCCGTTCGCCGTGAACCACAGAAATCAGGGTGCTCCACTGCAGATCATCCATCGCAGGCTCAATCCCATAATTACATCGGTAAGCCTCCGGCTTTGCCGGAGGCACCTGACTTTTTGGTGTGTCATCCGCCAATCAGGCGGCGCGCCAGATCCACGGACGCGGCAGCGCTTTCCCCATACCCATCGGCGCCGATTGCGTTTGCGTATTCTTGCGTTACCGGCGCCCCTCCTACCATTATTTTGATGCTATCGCGCATCCCTGATGCGCGGAAGGCTTCGACTACTGCTTTCATGGCAGGCAAGGTCGAGGTGAGCAAAGCCGAAAGGCCCACGATATGAGCCTGTCGGTCCCGCACGGCGGCAACGAACCTCTCGGCTGGGACATCGACGCCGAGATCCGTGACCTCAAATCCGCCTCCCTCGAGCATTGCCGCCACGAGGTTCTTGCCGATGTCGTGCAGGTCGCCGCGCACGGTTCCCATCACCACGCAGCCGTTGGGTTTGGCTCCCGTTTGCGCGAGCAGGGGGCGCAGGATGCGGAAGACTTCCTTCGTGCATTTTGCCGCCATGAGCAGTTCGGGGACGAAGCACTCGCCGGCTTCGAACAGCCTTCCCACCTCACCCATTGCCGGGCCGATGCCCCGGCTGACGATGTCGGCCGGATTCGCGCCATCGCACAGTGCTTTTTGTGCCTCTTCTATGGCCCGTGCGGAATTTCCCGTAAGAATCGATTCGCGCAAACCGGTCAAATCCTGCATATGTTCCCCAAGCCCGGCAGTGCAATCCCGGGAAAACAACTTCATCACGCCCGATTGTTTTCGCGAGCCTTTCCCGGATCTTAATGCGCGCGTCGGCGGGTCAGAATGATCCATGCCAGAACCGCGAGCGCCAGGATAAGATAGTATCTGGGATTGACCGATACCAGAAAACTCTCAGCGCGATAATAAGCGCTGGCGAACGCCGCAGAAATCGATTGAAGCGCGCCGTACTCCACAAGGGTTTGAACGATCATAGGAAGACGCCCCAGTATAGGTTCCTGTCTATTTTAACGCCGGAATGGGTGGAAGAAATCTTTTTTTGGCAAAATGGGGTGACCTTTGAAGCGTGCAATCTAAAATGCATCCGTGCCTTGATTGAGTCTGTCGGAATACGGAGAATGGTTTTGTTCCATAGGCAAATCCCGGACTGGCTGGGATGCCGACCTGCTCAAGATGAGCGCGGAGAAGGAAATATGAAATTTGAGTTTAACCACAACAGCATTAACGTCCTGGACCTTGAAAAAAGCCTGGAGTTCTATCGCAACGCGCTGGGCCTCGTCGAAACGCGGCGCAGGGACGCTGCCGACAAGAGCTTCACACTCGTATTTCTCGGCGACGAAAAGACTGCACACAGGCTGGAGCTGACCTGGCTCAGGGACCGAAAGGAGCCCTATAACCTGGGAGATAACGAATTCCACCTTGCGCTGGCCGTCGATGACTACAACGCCGCCTTTGCCCGTCACAAGGAAATGGGCTGCGTCTGCCATGAAAATCCGGGGATGGGCATCTACTTCATCGAGGATCCCGACGGATATTGGATCGAAATCATTCCGGGGAGGAAGTGACAGCGCGGTTGCCTCCCGGGGGGATTCCCCGGGGCGGTAATTGCCGGAAGCATGCGGTGCGGGCTGGAAACCTTCCGGACGCCTTTGGAGCCCCCAATCCCGGGCGTTATCCAATATAACTTCTGTTTCTTGCTATGCCGCATTTGGATCGGGCCGTGATGGGAAAGATGCTGCAAACGCATCCGCATGGCGGGCCGGATGCGATGGACAGCGTCTCCGGCCCGACCGGAAATTAGCCATGTCCGTCTCCGTAATCGTTATGATAAAGTCTCCGCGGCTGTATCGGTGTTTCCGCCGCACAGCCGGGCTTCCCGGCGGCTCTGGATAGCTGTATTCACCGGGACTTAATGAAAGTTCTGCCGAAAGCTGCTGCCATGCAGGAGCCTGGCGGTTGCGTTATAGCGATTACGGATTACAGGGGGGATCGAATCGGGATGGAAGAACAGAAGCGCGGCGTCTGGGCCTACAGGAAAACGGCGAACTGCATGGTTGTTGATTTGCAGGCCGGCGCGGACTATGAAACGGCGGCAGCCGACCTGGCCGAACTATGCGATCTCGTTTCATGGGATGAGGATACACGCGTGGTTGTGCTTATCTTCGGTGGCGAACTTCCCGGTCGCCTGGCTGGGCCCGTTGCGGGGCTCAAGCAGCCGGTGATCGCGGCCATCCGGGGCGATGCAATCGGTCCCGCTCTCGAACTGGCCCTTGCGTGCGACCTCAGGATCGGAACTGAAAACGCCCGTTTTGGACTTTCGCAGATACGGTCCGGCCATCTGCCTGGCGACGGCGGTACCCAGCGGCTTCCGCGCCTAATAGGGCTTGGGAAGGCGCTGGAGATGATTCTTACCGGGGATGCCATCGATGCCGGGGAAGCTCACAGGATTGGACTGCTTCACAGGGTCGTCGCCCCCGATGCATTGCTCAACACCGCCATGGAGATGGCCGCGGAAATGGCGCTGAAGTCGCCCCTCTCTCTGCGCTTTGCCAAGGAAGCCGTTTACAGCGGTATGGACCTTACCCTGGATCAGGGTGTGAACCTGGAGATGGATCTTTACCTGATTTTGTTCAGCACCCGCGACCGTGTTGAGGGAATTACGGCATTCAAGGAAAAACGAAATCCTGTTTTTGATGGAAACTGAACGCCATGGCCGACGGATTTGAGACCATTCTATTTGAGAAAAGCGGCGCCGTCGCGTATGTGACGCTAAACCGTCCGAAGGCTTTGAATGCCTACAACATTCAAATGCGCGATGATCTGTATGAGGTTCTGAGCGCCATAAGGATTGATGATGAAGTTCACGCTGTTGTATTCAAGGGGGCGGGCGACAAGGCGTTTTGCGCCGGCGCCGATCTGAAGGAATTTCTGACGGCGCCTTCCGCAACCAAGGCACGAAACATCCGTGCTCTGCGGAATCTTTGGGGGCTATTTTTAGGTATGCCGCAGCCCCTGATTGCGGCCCTGCACGGATATGTGCTCGGCTCGGGAATAGAGATTGCCCTATACTGCGATCTTCGTATTGCCTCCGAGGATGTTGTTTTTGGACTGCCGGAAGTCGGGTTGGGCATCCTGCCCGCCGCGGGGGGGACCCAGACGCTCCCGCGGACCGTCGGACCGGCCGTGGCTTTTGACATGCTCCTGACCGGGCGCCGTCTGGATAGCCGCGAGGCTCTGGAAACAGGAATGGTCAATCAGGTCGTGCCCCGGGAACGGCTTCTCGCCGTGGCCGGGGAAATCGCATGTAGAATAGCCTCGCTGGATCCGGTTGCGGTAAGAAATGCAAAGCTAGCGGTCCGTCGAGGGATGGACATGCCGCTCGACCAGGGTTTGGCGCTGGAATCGAGGCTTGCGGCGAAGACACGAAGGGAAGTTTGATTTTTTTCATAATACGCGGCAGATTTATCGAGGGGAATCGAACGCATGAATAAAGTAGCCGAAGATATGGAAGAAGCCCTGGCGGGAATCAGGGACGGGGCGATGATTGCGATCGGCGGATTTTTTGCTGCCGGCGTGCCCCGAACGCTGCTCCGGGCACTGGTCCGGAAAGGCGTAAAGGACCTGACCCTGGCCTGCGGGTCGGGCCCGTTGCTGGGCGCCAAAGACGAATTGAACACTTTGCTGGAGAACAATCAAATCAGGAAACTTATCGATTCCTATGGGTTGTTCCGCTCCGCCACCAAAGGCGGCCAGCACCTTCTGGAGCAAAAGGTTCGTGCGGGGGAGATCGAGCTGGAGGTGTACCCCATGGGCACGCTCTGTGAAAAATACCGTATGGCGGGTGCCGGAATCCCTGCGTTTTTTGTTCCTGTGGGCGCGGGTGCCATGGTGGAGGAAACCACCATCACCAACATCGAGGGAAACCGCAAAAAGAGGGAGACGCGTGTTTTTGACGGGCAGACCTGTATTCTCGAATATCCCCTGAAGCCTGATTTTGCTCTTGTTCACGCGCATATGGGCGACGAAGAAGGAAACCTCCGCTATCGCAAAACCGCCCGAAATTTTAATCACGTCATGGCGATGGCTGCCCGGGAGACAATTGCCGAGGTTGAAAACCTCGTGCCCGCAGGGGATCTTGACCCGGAGACGGTCCACACTCCAGGCATTTTTGTCCAAAAGGTGGTCAAAGTGCCCCGGATCACGTTTGACATCACGAATCTCTGATATTCCACAAGGAGAATGAAGTTGAAGAAATATGAGGGGCTTCCCCGGGAAATTATTGCATTAAGAGTGAGCAAGGAAATCGAGGACAATTCCTACGTGAATCTGGGCATCGGGATTCCCACTCTTGTAAGTAACTGGCTGGAAGGCAGAGACGTTATTCTGCAATCGGAAATCGGGATGCTGAAGACCGGAAGCCTTGCGGAGGGAGATGCCATCGATCAGGATCTCATTAACGCCAGTTGCCAGCCTGTCCTGGAAGCGAACGGCACGGTTTATTTCGACATCTGCGAGTCTTTCGCCATGATCCGGGGAGGGCATGTGGATGTTACGGTCATGGGAGCATTCCAGGTCAATGAATCGGGCGATTTCGCTTCGTGGCTGAATCCCTCCAGGGGATTGAATGGCGTCGGCAACATCGGTGGATCGATGGATCTTGCGGTGGGTGCCAAGAAGCTTTTCATCGCAATGGAACATACCACGAACGACGGCGCGCCCAAAATAGTCCGACAGCTGACCTATCCTGCAACGGCAAGAAAAAAGGTGAACATGATTTTTACGGACCTCGCTGTGATCGAGGTGACCGATAGGGGATTGTTGTTGAAGGAAATTTATCCCGGCCTCACCGCCGAGGATGTTCAGTCGGTAACAGAACCCAGGCTTATTGTCGCCCCGGATCTGAGGGAGATCGAGCTGTGAGATAGTTGTGGATCGGCGCAATCACCCGATTATCAGAAAGAGGAATTACAGATGGCGAACCAGGTAGGCAAGCGGTACAAATGCACGAAGTGCGGGGCCGAAGTGATAGTTACCCGTGCCGGAAACGGAACGGTTCACTGCTGCGGCCAGCCGATGGAACTGAAAAAATAGCTTTTTCGGAAGGTGGAACGCTATGAGTCAGCTTGGAAAGAGATATAAGTGCGAAATTTGCGGCACAGAGGTCCTGTGCACCAAGGCCGGTGAGGGCGTTTTCGTTTGTTGTGAAAAAGAGATGAAAGTGCAGGAGCCGAGGCCGCTGCCTTCATCCGACTGATACAACGCCGCCAGTCCCGGGAGCCAACCGGGCCGGATTCCTGGAATTCGCAGTGGGTTTTTATCGGGTGGGGCTCAGCCACCATTGGAGAACCGGCAGGCCGTAAAAGAGGCAGAATGCAGTGCCGATGCCGAGAAAAACGCCGAAGGCAAGCTTGGTTTGAAGGGACATTTTGCGGAAGAGCATGAGGAAAATCCCGACCAGGCTTCCCAGCAAGGACCCGACAAAAATCGTCAGCAGGGCGAAACCCCAGCCGAGGAAGGCGCCCACCATTGCCATCATCTTGACATCCCCCATCCCCAGTCCCTGTTTCTTGCGGACCTTCTCGTAAAAAAAGGCCACAACCAGCAGGGACCCGCCGCCGACAAGCGCCCCCAGCACCGAACCCGTCCAGGGAAGGATCCGTTCGGGATTTCCCGGCCAGATCAGCGAAGCCGTTTTCAGCGATAGCAGGTCGCCGTAAAAATACTGCGCCTGGAAAGGGCTCAGAAGTATTCCGGCTGCCGCGCCGGGCAGAGTCAAAATGTTCGGAAGGATCCGGTGATGGAAGTCCACGAAAATGAGAATTATCACTACGGAGAGCAGCAGGGTGTTTACGAACGTCGGCGGCGAAAAATTCCATTCCAGCGCACAGGCCAGGAAGGCCAGGGCGGTCAGCAGTTCTACCAGCGGATACTGGAACGAGATCCGCGCGCCGCAGGAACGGCACTTTCCCCGCAGCAGGAGGAACGAAACTACAGGCACATTATCGTAATATTTTATCGGCTTTCCGCAATGGGGGCAGTGCGAACCCGGGAGCGCCACCGATTGCCTCAAAGGGATCCGGCAGATGCAAACATTGAGGAAACTCCCGATCACAAGTCCGAACAGCGCATATGCCCATGGATTTATAAGCATGGCATTATCTTAAACGAAGAGCGGGAAATTTCCGGAAGGAAATATGAAAGATTTTCGATTGACGATTGAAAAGCCTGACTAAAAGCATTTCAATCGTCAATCGGTAATTCTTATCTCAGGTCGGGGACTTTGCTGGAGCTGCCTTTTGCAATCTCGAATTCGTTCAATTCGAGAAGTGTGTACATGGCCTTCTGAAGGTTGATGATGGCCTTCCTGTAACTGATCAGGGCCTGCAGTTCCGTATACTCGGCCGAGGAAAGCTCATTCTGCCTCTGCAGGACCAGGTAATTCTGGCTGAGTCCTGCTTCAAAGCGCTTCGTCTCTCCGTCCAGCCGCTCTTTGGAAAATGTGCGGGACACGCCGGCAGTTTCCACCTGTTTGCGGGTGGTCTCGAGTTTCTGGACGGCGTTGCGTATATCTACCTGAATGGACTGCTCGCTGTTCCTTCGCTGCATGAGCTGCTGCCGCTTTTGGATATTCTGTTGCGCAATCTGCGCATCCAGACTCCGGCTCCGAAGCGGGATGGTTAGCTGAACGGCAACCTGCCAGTTGTAAAAACCTTCGGTAAACACAGTTTTGTAGGCATTACCGATTCCCCCGACCAGGGCTGGAGGAGTTGCCTGTATCGGATTTCCTTGGTCATCCGTTAGACACTCGCCGGTGTAGGCATTTTTTTGGCACGACTGGGGACCCGCATTGCCAGTGCTACCAAGTGCGGCCGTAAGGTCGACTTGCCACCTGCGATTGTTCTCATATAGCCTGGTATTGATATCCAGCTGGTTTAATTTGATGTCGTACTGCTCAAGCTCCGGCCTGTTTGCCAGCGCGGTATTTATCGCCGTTTCCAGGTCAACCTTGTATTCCTTGAAGTCGGGAGTGTCTGTCGGCACTATAACCCTGCTCCAGATATCGGCCTTGCGATCGTTGGAAATCAATGCCCGCAAGTTGTTTTCCTGGCTGAGGATGATTTCTTCGGCCGACCATAGCTCGACCTCGCGCTGCGCCACGTTGGCCTGGGCATCCGTGACCTCTATCGGCGCCAGCGTGCCGACTTCAACCTTCTTTTTGTTATCCCTGAGGGTAATCTGGGCCAGCCTTACGGAATCCCGCTTGATCTGGTAGTTGCGGATGGCCGCGACCAGGTCCCAGTATTGGGACTGAATGCTCGAAATAGTCTCGGTTACCTTCTGCTTGAATTGGCTGTCGGAGTTTTTCAGATCCAGGTTGTAGAGCTTGATATTGGAGCGGGTCGAATCGATGCTTCGGTTGCGCCACAACGGCTGAGTGAAAGTCAAGGTTCCACCCACCTGGTACTGCGGATTAAACAGCGAGAATGTTGTATTGCTGTTCAACCGCTGGGAATTCCAGCCTAGCTTGATGGTCCCGCCCGTTTTGAGAGGTTGAGAAAACTCGAAATTCCAGAGCGCAGTGTCGTTGGAGCTGTAGGATGAAGTGGATTGACTGGCCAGGTTCGTGTTGGCTGTCCTTCGCAGGTTCACTCCCAGTTGGCCCGTCAGTTTTGGATCGTAGTCGCCGTAGACCTGGAAGATCTTTTGCTGATACAGCTGCTCGTTCGTGTCCTGGATTGCAATGTCGAGATTGGACTGCAGCGCCAGTTTCGTGATGTCTTTCAAGGAAAGCCGTAGCGCTGTTCCGTCCTTCTCGGCCTTCTCTGTAGGACTCATCGGCAGGGGCGGCAAATCCGCTGCGGAAGACGGCTGCGCCGCCGTCTGTTCGCTCGCCGGAGCAGCCTGCTGTGCGTGGATAAAGGGCGATGAAATTGCGGTCAATGCGAACACCAGGCTGAAAATTCCGAAAGCCGAAAAAATCCACCGAGGCCAAAGCAAACGTTCTCTCATACCAAGACTCCTTAATATTGATAACAGCCAAACCTGCGTATCACCTATCAATACGATGTGCGGAAGAAAACTGTTTCAAAAAGCTTCGATTGTGAACAGTTTCGGGCAATCCATCAATTCTCCGGCCTGCGCACAGTCTTGCGCAGACAACACCATCGGCTTGATAGCGGCAAAGCAATCAATAGATAGCGGAGAGGCCTGCTCAAATCAACCCAAATCAGGGGTGGAAATTCGGCCGGAAGCCCCGGAAAATCTCCGGGGCTCAAAAAATGCGGTTCGGCTCTACTGATCGTTCGGCTCCGGCTCGGGATCGGTGGGACGCTTCAGGGTTGGCCTGGTTTTCTTCGGCTGGCCGTCGTCATCAGTGCCTTCGGGCGCCTGTCCGCCGTCGTCGGTCGTCCGGCGCTTCAGAGTCGGTCTTTTCTGTTCCTGGGTGCCGGATGCTTCCTCCGATTTCTGGGCATTGTCGATGGCCAGCAGGCGCGCCTTCACGCGGTCGAATTCCGAAGTATTGATGATGTAGTTGTCCTTTTCAGGCAGGTATCTTTGTTCGTCCAATGAAGCCACGATGCGATCGTCTGTGGAGGGATGGGTCCGGAACCAGCCGGCCAGCCGTCCCGGCTTGCTCTTTTCGTCCTGCTGCATTTTTTCAAAAAACGAAACGAACGAATTCGGGTCATAGCCCGAGTTCCACATGTATTGAATGCCAAGTTGATCGGCTTCGCTTTCGGATTCCCGCGTGATTCCCATCATCTCTAGATTAAGGCCCAGGCCCAACGCTTGCTGGATGCCCATCTGAGCCCAGTAACCGCCGACGAAAAGAGCGGGAATAGAGGCCAACTGAAGGTATTGCCCCTTCGACATGCGCTCCGTTGCGTGGCGCGCGATGACGTGCGAAATTTCATGTGCCATGACCCCGGCCAGTTCCGCTTCATTTTCCGCCGCCAGTATGAGTCCTTTGTTGACGTAAAAATAGCCGCCTGGGAAGGCGAACGCATTAACCTCGTCCGTATCCACTACTTTTATATGGAAAGGGAGTTTGGCATCGGAGTGTTTGACAATGTTCTGGCCAACTCGGTCTACGAACTCGTTGACGACAGGATCCTCGACCAAACGGGCCGTTTGTTCAAACTCCGATGCAAGCTGGCTACCCAGGGCGACCTCCTTTTCCATGGATACAAAGTTCGGCAAAATTCCGAAAATGCGCCCGCTGACATTGCGATTGCCTATATTCTCGACATCGCCATGCTTCCTGTCGGCGTAAACCCCTGACGATATCAGGATCATCGCCAGCCCGGCTGTCAGTACTCTCATATACAGTCGCTTCATAGGACCCTCCCCCTGGGAGCGATTGTCATCTCCGGCAAAGCCCCTTTCGCCCAAAATCAGCGCGAAACCTGTTGGCCTTGCCACCAACGTTTACTAATATTTAGACGTCCCGGGCTTCCGGATGTTTCAATATGATTGTAGGATCATCCTGAAGGAGAGTCAAATAGCGTTAGTTATTAGTTATTAGGGAGTAGTTATTAGGGATTAGGGATTTGAGATTGGGGAACAGGCAGTGAATGAATGGCCACAACACGGCTAAAGTGCCGAATAAAAAAACTGCATGAGGTTTCCTAATCCCTAATCCCTAATCCCTAATCCCTAATCCCTAATCCCTAATCCCTAAGGAGATTGTGATGAAGATACTGACGGCACTGCAAATGGCTGAGGTGGACAGGCTGACATCAGAGCGGTATCTCGTGCCATCCATCATATTAATGGAAAATGCAGGCCGCTCGGTTGCAGACGAGCTCGAAAAGGCTTGTCCGGGACTCGAAGGCAAGCAAATTCTGATACTTTGCGGAAGGGGAAACAACGGAGGAGACGGATTTGTAACAGCCCGCTATCTCTCCCTGCGCGGCGCTAACCCATCGGTCATTCTGTTCGCCGACCCCGGAACTCTCAAGGGGGATGCCCTGAGCAATTGGGAAATTGTGCGTGCCATGGGGCTTCAAATGCAAATTTTGCCCACTCCGGCCGATGCCAAGCCATACCTGAAAAAACAGCCGCCCCCTGATATCATCGTCGACGCTCTTTTCGGAACAGGACTGTCAAAACCGATTGGGCCCGATTTCCGCCCCATCGTCGATTGGGTCAACCGTACTGCTCAGCGGGCATTTGTGGCTTCCGTCGATATACCTTCAGGCCTTTTTGCGGATTCACCCGCAATTCCAGGCCCGGCCGTCAAATCCCACCTCACGGTGACTTTTTCCGCTTTGAAGCTCGCCCATGTAGTCCCGCCTGCTTCCGACTATTCGGGAAAGGTTGTGCTAGTACCGATCGGTTCGCCGCCTGCACTTTATAATAATACGGAATACCGGCTGAACCTGATCGACCTGAACCAGATTCAAAAGGTATTGCCCCTGAGAGCGCGGGACAGCCATAAAGGCACCTTCGGCCATGTGTATGTCGTCGCCGGATCCAGAGGGAAAAGCGGTGCCGCCCTGATGACGGGCCTGGCCGCTCTCCGTTCAGGCGCAGGGTTGGTCACGCTCTGGCTGCCCAAGAGCGTTCGGAGGGATGTCGCCGGCAAATATCCGGAGCTGATGACCGAATTTCTGCCCGAAACCGAAGAAGAGACTTCCGACCGATCAGGAGCCGGAAAGGTGCTCGAACACCTAGGCAAGGCGGATGTCCTGGTCCTTGGCCCGGGAATCACGACGCAACCATCGACCAGAAAGCTGGTTTGGGAGCTTGTCCGAAACTCTCGAGTTCCGCTTGTTTTGGATGCCGACGGCATCAACGCCTTCGTGCCGCCGGCAGAACCCCTCCGCAATGAGGAAGACCAGCCTGTGATTATTACGCCTCATCCAGGTGAAATGGCGCGTCTGCTGGGCAAGCGGATACCGGAGGTTCAGCGGAACCGCCTGGAAACGGCGCGCGATTGCGCGGCCAGACACCGCTGCTTTGTCATCCTGAAGGGATTTCAAACCGTCATCGCCGCGCCGAACGGTGATCTTTACATCAACTGCACTGGCAATCCCGGAATGGCGACGGGCGGAACGGGAGATATCCTGGCGGGCATGGTGGGCAGATTTGTCGGATACTGGAACCGTCAGAGGAACAGCGAGAATCCGCCGAATCTGTGCGATTATCTTTCTGCAGCCGTTTATTTGCACGGCTTGGCTGGAGATCTGGCTGCAAAGGAAGAAGGCATGGAGTCTTTGATCGCGACCGATATTCTCAAATATCTTCCAACGGCGTTTAAAAGCTTAACGAATTCATGAAAGCGCGCAAAACCGGGCAGAATCCGAAAACTTCATTTTTTAGAAGCAGGTCTCCCGAAGAGACGAAGAGATTCGGCGCAATGATTGCGCGATCCATTCAGATTCCCGGCGTGATTTTGCTGAGGGGATCTCTGGGTGCCGGCAAGACAACATTGACCTGCGGGATTGCCCAGGGATTGGGGATCGACGACTCGAGTCTGGTCAACAGCCCTTCATTCACGCTGGTGAATATTTACCATGGCATTTGCCCTATTTATCACGTCGACCTTTACAGGCTCGAAGGACAAAGGGACCTGTACTCGATCGGTCTTGATGATTTTCTGGGCAAGGATGGGATAACAGTCATAGAGTGGAGTGAAAAACTGAGTACCCCTCTCGATCAGGCCACTGAAATTGAGATTGAGGATGCCGGGGACGATCTGCGGCTTTTGCGCGTGACTGAGCCCCTATACAGGCAACCGGTAGCCCGGAAGTCCGGACCGGGAAGCCTTAAAAAGAAATAACCGAATGGATACTTTGAGGTACGATAAACTGCCGGGAATCCCCAGAATCTGGTCCGATTATGCCTCAGGGTCGCTTCCTGAACGATTCCTGCCCCCGGCTACGCAGGACCTGTCGGTGCTCAGGAGGCGGCCGGCGGACACCCAAAATCAAGGATTTCGAACCCAATCCCTGTCCCAGTTCTCCGATAATCGATCGGCACCGGATTCCGGGCGCACGCTGGAGAGCCTCGACAGACTCCGCCGGCAAGGCGCTGTCGCGGTCATTGCAACAATCCGCGAAAGCCTGTTCGGGGGACCCGCCGTTCAAATTTTGAAGTGCCTGGTTGCAGTCAAGGTATGCCGGGAACTGGGGATGAATGGAATTGCCGCCGTGCCCGTGTGCTGGATCAGCTCTGCGCCTGCAGGCGATCCCTCTCGATGGGCTCTGAGTCTTCTGGATTATCAAGGAGAGCCTTGCACGCTCCGGCTTCAACCTGAAGAGATGGCCCCATCAGATCCCGCATCGCCGTCCGGGCAGATCTTGGACCTGCTCGCCAAAATTGAGGAAATCGGGCAGGGAATGTATGACGCCGGGATTATGGAAATGCTCCGGGCCGCCTGTAATTGCTCGAATCTGCGAGCTGCGACGGCGCATCTATTTTCGGCGCTCATGGAAGATTGGGGAATGATCGTTGTGAACCCGCAGTCTCCGGAATGCAAGCCGCTGATAGAGGAAACGCAGACAGTTTCTGGCGTTCGGGCGGAGCGAATAGGCATTCTGCTCGAGGAGCAGAATGCACGCCTGAATCAGGCAGGCTATCCGGAACCGCCTCCTGAGACCGTCTGCCCCGAAATTGTGCTGCAGGGCTGTATTTTTCCAGCATTCGCTTCGGTGGTGGGGCCTCTCGATTTCCGCGACTTTCTCAGGGCACTTCCGGTGTTTGATGAAATGGGCGTCTCCCGTCCGGCGGCATGGCCCTATCCGGGCGTCACGGTCATGGATTCGAGGAGCCGGAGGACGCTTGACAGGTACCGCATCGGGATCGAGGAGCTTTTCTCGGGCGAATCGGGCCTCATGGAAAAAGCCAGGCATTCAACGCTCCATTCGGCGCATGAAAGGCTGCGAGACCTTGCAGTGGAAGCCGACCGGAGACTGTCCGGACTGCCGATCTCTGACGGGGATAAAATTACAAAGACAAGAGATTCCTGCAGAAAAAAAATCGTTTATCAGATCGAGAAGCTGGGGAAACGCTATGAATCTGCCGGCGAAATAAAACAGCAGGCGGCAGTCCGCCAGACACGAAAAGCCCGCAACTTTCTTGCACCTGACGGGTGCACTCAGGAACAGGGGCTGGCGGGCATTCAATTTCTCCTGCGATATTCCATGCCGGTGCTTCAGCTTTTTTATGACAAACTGGATATTTTGAAATTTGAGCATCAGCTCATTCCCATGGACTGACATATGCAACTGGATGTATTGGCTTTTGGAGCGCACCCTGACGATGTGGAGCTTTTTGCCGGCGGAACCATGGCCAAAATGGCCGCCCTCGGCTACTCGACCGGCATTGTAGACATGACACGCGGAGAACTGGGCACTCGGGGGACGGCTGCGCTGCGCAGGCAGGAGGCGGCCAAGGCCGCGGAAATACTCAGGGTGAAAGTGCGGGAAAACCTCGGATTATCCGATGGCGAGGTCTCCGTGACACCCCAGGCAAGGCTTAAGGTTATCCGGCTGTTGAGAAAATACCGGCCTCACCTGGTGTTGACGCATTATTGGGATGACAGGCATCCGGATCATGCCCACACGAGCAGGCTGGTTGCGGAGGCCGTCCATCATTCCGGGCTGGCGAAGATCAAAACGGGACAGGAGCGCCATCGGCCCAGGGCCATCCTGTACTTCAAGGTCCCCCCTCACACGATCCCCAGCTTTATTGTCGATGTTTCGGATCACATCGAGCAGCGCACTGCCGCCATCGCTGCGCATCGTTCCCAGCTGTTCGATCCTTCAAGCCGCGAGCCGTCCACAACCCTGAGCCAGCCCGACTTTCTGGCTCACGTGGAAACCATCCATTCGTTTTATGGAACTCTCATCGGGAAGAAAAAGGGAGAAGCTTTCCACATCAAGGGAATCCTGGAAATCAAGGATCCGGTCCTGCATTTCAGATAAATCCATCGGTAATCCCTCAGCTTCGCCGGGGACCGGCAGAGTCTGGCAGCTCCAGGATCCTTTGACGCTGACAGGCGCTGAAAAACGCCGACGAACGCCGATACCGAAGGCAATCGGTTGAAGCGGGAGATAATTACATTGGTAAATCCCGGCTCTGCCGGGCGACACAAAGAGTTTGACGGTTCGGTATTTTGAAACGCTGAGAAACGCTGACAAAAGCGCTGACAAACGCGGATTTGTTCGGCGTGGGTCGGCGAGCAAAAGCCGATGAGGCGCTTCCGATGAAGTTTTCTGCGGCGGCATTGTGGCAAACGCCCGGTTTCTCATACCCTTCATCCCCTTGCCGCACGGCGCTTGCCACAGTGCCGCCGCAGAAAACTGTCCAGCGCGGAGCGCTGGCCCCTGCGGGGATCGGAAGCGCCTCATCGGCTTTTGCCCGCGTAAGTCAGCGTTCAAGACCGTCGTAGTTCCTCCAACCGCTTTGAGGGGTTCAAATCTTTCAAGCCTCCGGCTTTGCCGGAAGCAGCTGACACAGGCGCTTTGGCCGGCATTCGATGCTTTGCGCCGATGGAGGCCGCATCAGCCTGGCTATGCTATAATCATCGGTCCTGAAAGAATTAAAGTATGTTCCGAGAGCGCGCAAAATTTTATAACAGGATTCAGTTTTTCGCCGATTTGCTGCTGACATGCGCGGCATTTCCCCTGGCTTATTTCAGCCGGCTCCATCTGTCCAGGGCTCTTCCCCAGGATCTGGACCGTTTGCTGAATCCCGAACTGCTCCCGGCGGCCGGGTATCTGTGGATTGTGATATTGGCGGCCGGCTGCTGGTCGGCCGCCGCTTATTCGCTGGGGCTCTACCGGATTTCGATAAGGCGTTCCGGCTGGGAGAAGGTGCGCATCGCCCTTGAAAGTTCGCTGATCCTGTGGCTTTTCCTCGGCTTCCTCTCCTTCGCCTTGAAATTGAACCTCAGCCGCCCGCTGATAGGTCTTTTTGTCTTTTACCAGGCGGCGCTCCTCGTTCTGGCCCGTTTTCTTGTTTTTCTGCATGCGAAGAGAAAAGGGCTTTTCTTCCCGTCGAGGCATTTTCGAAATATCGTCATCCTGGGGACGGGTGCGAAAGCCCGGGAAATGGGCGATCTCATTTCGCGGTATTCCGATTGGGGCTTCAAGATCCTGGGATATGTTGATGTGTGCAGCGCCGGCACTGTCAAGCCGGAGGGGGATATTCTCGGAGGCGAACAGGATCTGCCGCAGATCATAGAAAACAATATCGTCGACGAGGTCATATTCATCGGGGACCGGCTGAACCTGGATCGACTGAACGGAATTCTCGAAGTGTGCAAAGAGCAGGGAATCCGCGCGCGCCTGGCAGCGGATTTCTTCCCGGCAAAAGTTACCAGCCTTTCCATGGAGTTCCTCGAGAATATTCCGCTGATCACCTTCGGCTCTGCGCCCGAACATGCTCCTTCGCTATGGATCAAGCGCGTGATGGACGTAATCATCTCCGCAACGCTGCTGATTGTGCTGATTCCGTTCATTTTCCTGATCTGCCTGCTGGTGAAAGTCACATCGAGGGGTCCTGCCATATACCGCCAGGTCCGGTGCGGATTGTATGGGCGCAAATTCGTCCTGTACAAGATCCGGAGCATGCGCGATGGCGCGGAGGACGTGCTTTGGGAAATCAAGCATCTCAACGAAATGGATGGCCCGGTCTTTAAGATGCGCAATGACCCTCGCGTCACTCCGCTGGGGCGCTTCCTGAGGAAGAGTTCCATCGACGAGTGGCCGCAGTTCTGGAATGTGCTCAAGGGAGATATGAGCCTCGTCGGCCCCCGGGCGCCGCTTCCGGAGGAAGTTCGGGAGTACACACGGTGGCAGCGCCGGCGGCTCTCCGTTCGGCCCGGGATCACCTGCCTGTGGCAGGTTTCCGGCCGCAACGAAATCGATTTCCACGAGTGGATGAAACTCGATCTCCACTACATCGACAACTGGTCCTTGATGCTGGACTTCAAAATACTGCTGCGCACTTTCCCGGTGGTATTGTTCGGGAAAGGAGCTAGGTAGGAATTACGAATTAAGAATGACGAATTACGAATTGGATGATTGCGGAGAAAGAAACAAATAGCCGCTATTCAGCCATTCGGTTCCTGTTTTATCTTCCATTGCCTTTCCGTCGGAAGAGCTTGGGCGGTTTTTTGACCTGAGCTTCAAAGCATAAAATAATCAGCGTACGTCGGCGTTTTTTCAGCCTGGGTAGGCCCCACCTGATTCCTGGACCATCCAAACAGGCACGTTACATTTACGATAGGCGGTGAGCGGATTGCAGGATGGATTCGGGCTGGTCCTTGTACTGGAGCTGATAAAGCTTCCAGTAGATTCCCCTCAGATGCAGCAGCTCCTGATGCGTGCCGGTTTCCCGGATACGGCCGCGATGAAGAACTATGATGCGGTCGGCGTTTTGAACCGTGGAGAGCCTGTGGGCGATGATGATCGAGGTCCTGCCTGCCAGGAGTTTTTCCAGTGCGTCCCGTATCAACAGCTCCGTTTCCGTGTCGATGCTCGAGGTCGCTTCATCCAGCACCAGTATCCTGGGATCGTAGGCCAGGGCGCGCGCAAACGCGAGCAACTGCTTTTGTCCCACCGAAAGGGACGATCCCCGCTCTCCGACCTTTGACGCGAACTGCCGGTCGAGCCTGCTTATGAAGCCGGCCGCGTGAACCGTCTCGGCAGCATGCTGAACCCGGGCATCGTCGATGTCCGGGTTCCCGAGCCGTATGTTTTCAGACACGCTTCCGGAGAACAGAAAAACGTCCTGGAGCACGATGCCGATCGATCGCCTCAAACCCTGGAGATCAAAGTCCTTGATGCTTACGCCATCCACCAGGATATCCCCCTGCTGAACGTCATAGAAACGGTTCAGCAGGGCAATGATCGTAGATTTGCCGGCGCCTGTCGCGCCGACGACCGCGACCTTTTCTCCCGGGGCCACTCTGAAGGATATGTCGCGGAGCACCGGTTCTCCGGGATTGTAATGGAAATGGACGTTGCGGAATTCGATGCTGCCGTTTTTCACCTCGGCAGCCCGGGGCGCTTCGGGTGAAACGACGGCAGGTTTTGTGTCCAGGAGCTTGAAAATGCGCTCGGAGGCGGCCATTGCGGACTGAAGGATCGTGTATTTTTCGCTGATGTCGGAGATCGGCCTGAAAAACCGGTCCGAATACTGGATAAATGCCACGAGGGTCCCCAGGGTTAAGGCTCCGGCGAGCACCTGGAGGCCGCCATACCATACGATGAGAGCTATGGCCGAAGCGGAGATCACCTCAAGGATAGGATAGAAAATTGCATAGTAGAATATGGACTGCAAATTGGCGTCGAGGTGGTCCTTGTTGATCAGGGTGAACCGCTGGTACTGCTTCTGCTCGCGGCCGAAAAGCTGAACGACCGCTGCGCCGGTTATGTTCTCCTGCAGAAAGGCATTGATGCGCGCAATAGCCGTCCGGACATTCCGGTAGGAGTCGCGAACCTTTATTTTGAAAATCAGCGTGGCCAGGACAAGGAAGGGAAGGATGGCGAAAATGGCGAGTGCAAGCTTGTAGTTGAGCAGGAAGAGAGAAATGATGATCCCGGAAAGCATGAATAGGTCTTCGAAAACGGATATGACGCCCGATGTGAACAGCTCGTTCAGGGCATCTACATCCGTAGTGACGCGCGTCATCAGCCGCCCGACGGGATTTTTGTCGAAGAAGGCTACGTCCATGACCTGCAGGTGACGGAAGAGCTCCATGCGCAGGTCGCGCATGATTTTCTGACCCATGAGGTTGATGAGCCATGTCTGACCGAAACTCAGCCCAAAGACCAGAACAAGGGTCAGCACATACAGGACCGCCACCTGGCTGAGTCCATGCATGTTGTTTTCGCGAATATACCGGTCGATGGCGACCTTTGTGAGGTAGGGCTGAACGACCGAAAAAGCCGAACCGGCCAGCAGGCAAAGGATCGCAAGATAAGCCGATCCCCGATAGGGCCGGATATAGGCGAGAAGCCGCCGCATCAGCCGCGCATCGTAGGCTTTGCCCAAAACCTGATCTTCATGAATATCCGCTGCCATATTCAGGTCGTCGCCAGCTCCTCTTCGAGGAGCTGCTTTCTGTAGAGTTCCGCGTATGTGCCCTGCAATTCCATCAGCGAATCGTGAGTTCCGCGCTCCACGATGGCGCCGTCCTTCAGCACCACGATCTGATGCGCGTTGCGGACCGTGGAGATCCGGTGGGATACCAGGATCGTGGTCCGGTCCCGCATGATCCGTGTCAGCTGTTCGAGAATTTTTTCTTCCGTGTACGTGTCGACATTCGACAGAGAATCGTCGAAGATCAGGATCTTGGGCAGGGTTGCCACCGCCCGGCTTATGGCTACTCGCTGCTTCTGTCCCCCCGAAAGGGTTATTCCCCGTTCGCCCACGTAAGTCTGCATCTGGTTGGAGAAGGTTTCGATGTCCTCCGCGATCTGAGATGCTTTGGCCGCCTGCCCCACCTCGGTGTCCGTCATTCCCGAGCGGCCTCCAAAGGAGATGTTTTCCCGGATGGTATCCGAGAACAGGAACGTTTCCTGGGGAACATGGCCGATGTTCCTGCGCAGCTCCGACACGGGCCACTGCCGTATGTCCTTGCCATCGACAAAAACCGTCCCCGGCGGGGGATCGAAAAGCCTCGGGATCAGATTGACAAGAGTCGACTTACCGCTGCCGGTGTGCCCCACGATGGCCAGAGTCGTCCCGGCCGGCGCCGAGAGGCTGACGGCGCGAAGAGCCGGACCTGTGGAGTTCGGGTATTGAAAGGTCAGGTTTCGTATCTCCAAGGCGCCCTGAACCGGCTCGGGGGCGGAGGCCCCCTCCTCATCCCGGATCTCCGGCTTCGCGTGCATAACTTCCAGCATCCTTCCCATGGACGCGGCGCCGCGCTGAAAGATATTGATGACCCAGCCCACGGCTATGGTGGGCCAGCTCAGCATGGCGAGGTAGCCCATAAAAGCCACAAACTCACCCAGGGTCAGCCGGCCCTGGATAACCTGGCGCCCGCCGTACCAGAGCAGCGCCACCGAGGACATTCCTATCAGCGCGGTCATGAGGGGATAAAAAATCCCCCAGAGGCGTATCAGCGATATATTCCGGCGGATATATTCGGTATTGAGCCTCCCGAATTCATCCATTTCGGATTGTTCCCTGGCAAACGCCTTAACGACGCGAATTCCCGATATATTTTCCTGGGCTTTGGTGCTCAGGTTCGAGAACTGTTCCTGAATGCTCTCGAATCGATCGTGAATCTGGTTCCCGATTTTCTTGACCGTGAGCGATACGAGGGCCAGCGGGACGTAAGCCATCAGCGTCAACTGCCAGTTCAGGTTCAACAGGATGGTCGTGCTGATGATCACCAGGGCAATGGTGTTCATGGAATACATGATGCCCGGCCCGAGAACCGATCGAACTGCGTTGAGGTCGTTGGTGGCCCTGGACATAATGTCTCCCGTGCTGCGCGACTGCAGGAAGGACAGGGACATTTTCTGAACATGAGCCAGGAAATCGTTGCGAAGGTCGAATTCGACCAGCCGGCTCACTCCGATCAGGATCCTCCTCATCCAGAAGCGGAAAAAACCTTCCACCACCGAAATTCCCAGGATCAGCGCCGCGTAGTAGGGCAGTTTGTCCCTGGAAATATCCTGCTTGAGCCCATCCACGACATATTTCAGCACCCAGGGCGAAAACATGCTGGCAACGACCGTCATGACCACCATGAGAGAGCCCAAGGCTATCTTGAGGCGGTATCTGCCCAGATAGGGCAGCAAAAAAAGAAGAGGGTATTTCTTATCGGTCATGGAAGAGATGAATCCGCCGGCCTGGCTGGAATTTGTGCCTGATGGTCCTTAGCTCTCTGTGTTATTGAGTCTAGGAGGGGATTGTCCGCATGCAACCGGAAACTCCACGACTCTAGTCCTTAACCGGTTCTGCCCTGGTTGCACGCATATCTTTATAAGGCACGAGGGAGCCCTGGCGCAACTTGAACTCGACCGAATAGCTTCCAAATTCCCCGCTGTAGTTTGGATAGAGCAATTCGAAACGGGCTATCTTGCCCGGATCGATGGTTTCTGTGCTCATGCGGACCACGGTTGTTTCCAGCATCGTGCCGTCGTGGGCGTAGAAACGCACGGCCGCATCCAATTTCTCGATGGGAACAGGGGAGATATTTCTCACAACTCCCCGGATCAAAAAGCCCGTACCCTTCACTTCGTCGCCCAGGTAAAGAAATTCGATTTTCTCGGGCGGAGCAATCCCATGCCGAGCCCGCAGGCGGTCCGCCACGCGATCGACGGCGGGCTGCGGCAGCAGGACCAGGACTAGTCCTGCCGCCACTACCAGGCTTAGCAGTGCCAGGAGCGCGCGAAACAGATCGGCCGTCATCCTGGAATGTCGATCCAGAGTTATAAACGCCGGTTCTTCCGGCGCTTGCGAGGTTGCTTCGCTATCCGCCGGAGCCTCCGGCGGGGCAGCGCTTACGGCTTCGCTTAAGGCTTCGCTTACGGCTTTGCTAACGGCTTCGCTTTCGACTTGTGGAGCAGCGCTTGAGACCTTCGGCGTTTTCCCATTGTCGAGCTTCAGAAGCAAAACACGCCCTTTTGCCTTCTTCAATCCCTTGTCTTTGTTTCGATAGACGAGATAAAAGACTGCGACAATCAGGACAGCAAGCGCTATGAAGAAGATTCGATAAACTCTGGGGTCCGAAAATATCGAGATCAATAAGTTACCTGGATGGGCCTGTGGGAAATCTGGGCTGCCTGGGATCGACCGGCTGCGGGCTTTTGCCCCAGAATCCCTTTTTTTGACTCGCGGGCGCTTCATTGCCCAGCAATTTCATGCTTATTTTCCCGAGGATGCGTTTTTCATAGGTACCCAGGGAATCGAGCGGCAACCATTTTTCGGTCCCGTCAACATCCCGGTTCAACGCCTCCATTTTTGTGCGGATCGTGAGCATGGTCTCGGTCGGAGAGATTATCTCCATAAGGGCTTCGGCCGAATAGCGCGCTTTGAGCCAGCTGCCCGTGACCGTATCTTTTTTGATGGCAACCTTATCGACCTCGCTCGAGGTCAAAGAGCCCGTGATGAATTCAGAGGGGCGGGTGGTAATAATTCCGCCTTTCCGGTCTTCGAGCTCTATTTTGAGGTCCATATCCTCAAATACGTCTCGAACCACATTGGCAACAATGTCGATTTTATTTACAAACTTGACCGGGTCCGGCAGGTTGGGCTTTTGCGTCTGCGCGTACAGCATGACGGTGCCGAGTCCGCACAGCAATAACTCCGCAAACACCAACAACTTGCCCCCAAGGCGATATAATTCCGGTAAATGTAAGCGCACGCAGAGAATGTAACACCGGCCTCGGTTCAAGTCAATCTTTCGAGGAGCAGAGCGGATCGAGCTGATTGAGAGCCGAATCTCCGGGTTTGAATAGCGCGGACAAAGGCTGACAACTGGGGTGCATCGGCCGGATTATCAATGGTTTGTTGCATATGCCGGCTGATATCTGTATCCTTGGGTGGAAAGTAGCCGTATTGTTCGCCGATGGATATTCACCTGCGAAATCGGAGAAAGCTGAACTTTTTATGGCCAAATATTCCACCAATTGGGTCGACTACAACCTGCCGACCGGGCAGGAGTTTTCCGTGGCAATCTGCGGATATACCGGGAAAGTTCGCCACATGTACATTGGCAACGACCCGGTGCGCCGCCAGTTCATAGCCCATGTCTTCGTCAACGACGAGTCCTGCCATACCGCGGAGCATTGCCTGGCTCTGGATTGCCCCCTCAATCGCTCAGAGCATGAGCATCTTCTTCACATGCTGGACATGAACGAGGATGAACCCCTGGACCCGGAAGCCGCCAAACAATGGGGAACAGAAAGCACTCTGGAGTGCTTCCTGAAGTTTGCGCAGAAGGTCCATGAGCTTCTCCCGGAAGAGCTCAAAAAGCCTCAGGAACCGCTGCAAGAGTAATGCGGGCGACCGAAAGCCGTCCGCGCTACCGTGCCGATTTGCCCTGCATTATCCGACGGACTGCCAGAGACTTCTGATACCGGTTCACGGCATTGATATGGGATGTGTAATTGGTGGAAAACTGGTGCGTCCCGTCATTCCGCGACACGTAATATAGATAATTGGTTTCGGCGGGATTCAGGGCGTCGCGGATGGAGCGGGCACCCGGGTTGGCGATCGGCCCGGGGGGCAGGCCGTTATGCAAATAGGAGTTATAGGGTGATGCCATTTGCAGATCCGCCTTGCCCAGCCGGCCGCGATAGGCGCCTGCCAGCTTCATCGCATAAATGATGGTTGCATCGCACGCCAGCGGAATTTTCCTCTCCAGCCGGTTGACCAGAACCGATGCAACCAGCGGACCTTCTTCCGGATCCTTGACCTCTTTCTCGATCAGGGATGCGAGAATGACGATTTGCGGGACGCTCAAGCGGGCGTGTGCCGGCGATTGCGCCGCTATCCTCGAGTATCTTGAGCGAAACTGTTGCACCATGGCTTGGATAACATCTTCGGGCTCGGTTTTGCGGCCGAAACGATAGGTTTCGGGAAAAAGGTACCCCTCCAGATTTTTGGCGCCGGGGTCCAGATCCCGTATCCATTCGGTCCGCAGCAGGGCCTGCTCCAGTTCCGCCCGGTTTCCCAATCCTTTCTCGGCCAGCAGTTCCACCGTCTCTAGGGCAGTCAATCCTTCCGGAATGGTGACGGACCGGTAATATACGTCCCCGTGAACCAGCCTCTGAGCGACATGCCGCGGCGTGGCGGGTTCGGAAAACCTGTATTCTCCGGCCTGGATGCGGCGGCTGTCCCCTGTGAATCGCATGTAAAGTCTGAAAGGCAGCTCGGTGTGAAGAACCTTGGCATTTGCCAGAAGCCGGGCGACTTCATTGGTGCTCGAGCCAGCCGGTATGTTTACAAAGGTGCCTTCGGCGGTCCCACTGTAGTAGGCGTTTTCGAGCTCCGAGCGAAGCCAGGCCATCGCAAGGAGCAGCCCGAGGACGGCGGCGGAAAATGCGGCAACAAGGAGGAATAAAAGGCGTCGCAAAGCTATTTCTCCTTCAGGTATCTTTCGAGAATCAGTGCCGCGGCGAGAGAATCCGCCGTGCGATACTTCTTTCTCTGCTTCGCGTTCATATTCCGCCAGATTTCTTCGGCGTCAACCGATGATAGCCTTTCGTCCACGCCGGCCACTGGAATTTCCAGAGCAGTCTGGAGCGCCTTCATCAGCCGCTCCATCCTGGCCGCCGGGTCGCCGCGCGTGCCGTCCATATTCAGGGGAATTCCAATCACAAGCTTCCGGATATCAAAGGTTCCGATTGCGGTTCTGATCCTTTGAATAAAATCCTTCCACCCGGCGTTGGGGATCGACGCCAGAGGTTGCACCGTCATGCCCAACTCATCGCAATAAGCCAGCCCAATGTTTCTTGCGCCGTAGTCCACAGCCAGAACTTTCCCTGTCGAGTCCACTCAATCATTGGAACATACACGCATCAGCCGGTCAACCCGTTCCACAGATGCTTTAGGCGGAACCCGGTTTGCGCTTTTATCCCAGCGGAGCCGCCCGCCGGGCGATAATTGCATGGGTAAACCCCCGGCTCTGCCGGAGCACTCAAAGAGTTTGACAGCTCCGTATTTTGAAACGCTGACGTACGCTGACATGACGCTGACATACGCTGAAAAAAATATATTAATTTTTTTTCGGCGTGGGTCGGCGTCCGTTCAGCGTGCGTCGGTGTTTAGGATCGGCGTAACTCCTCCAACCGCTTTGAGCGGTTCAAATCTTACAAGCCTCCGGCTTTGCCGGAGGTACCTGACTTGTTTACATTTAATCGGACGGGGCTGGAGAGACACCCTCACGAAAGCCAGGAGGAAATCGCATTTGAATGGCCGGTGCAGTTGCTATAATATTCATAAGTTTAAGTCCCTACCCGGCTGGGAGGTAAGATGTTCAACAAGGGCAAATCGATTGTCTTCCTTGGATCCTTAATCATCGTGCTGTATGGGCTTTCGGCGCTTTTCTACGGCAAGGTTGTGGCCAGAGATGACGCTTACAAGGAACTCTCCGTTTTCATGGATGTCCTCAAAAAAATCAATGATGACTATGTTGAGGCTCCGAACATGAATAAAGTTCAGGAAGGCGCCATGAGAGGGTTGATTGACGCCCTGGATCCCTATTGCAGCTTCCTCACCAGGGAGCAATACGATGCTCTTCAAAAGCGTAATGCAAACGGGAATGTAAACCTCGGGATGGTCCTTTCCAAACGATCCGATGTGATATACGTGGTGTCCTGTGAGCACGATGGCCCTGCCGCGGAAGCGGGCGTTCGCCCTGGAGATTATCTCCTCGCCGTGGGAGGGCAAAGCGTCGAGGACAAAAGCATCCCGGAAGTCGACAGCCTGCTGCGCGGCGCTCCGGGGTCCCAGGTCAAAGTTACGATATTCAGAGGCACCAGAACAAAGCCGATGGATATCGAGATGACCTTCAAATCCCGGTCCGCGACTCCGGTCAGCTCCAAAATCTTGGATGGAAATGTCGGGTTCCTGGATGTTTCGTCCTTGGCCGGCGCGTCGCTGGAACAGGTCAAGATCCGGCTGAAGACGCTGATCTCCGCAGGCGCGGAACAGATCCTGCTGGATCTGCGCGACTGCGCGGATGGCGAGCCCTCAAGCGGCGCCGAGCTGGCAAACTACTTTTTGCGCGACGGCATCCTCTACTATAGCCAGAACCGGCAAGGCGAAAAAGTTCAGGTCGTTGAAGCAAAGGCTGAAAATTTCGTCACGGGTCTTCCTGTGGTTGTACTGGTCAACGGCTCCACAGCGGGCGCGGCTGAACTGGTAGCCGGAGCAATGAAAGACAGGGGGCGGGCGACCATCGTGGGCGAAAAATCGTTTGGGGTCGGTTCAGCCCAGCGGACGATACCGTTGAAAAGCGGCGCTGTGCTCATTTTGTCTACGGCCAAGTACTGCACGCCGGGAGGGAAAGTCATCCAGGATGAGGTGGTGCGCAAAGCGGGCATTTTGCCGGATATTCAAGCTCCGGATGACGATAAGCGCCAGGACCTGGCGGTCGAATCGTACTATGACGACCAGGATGACGCGGGCAAATTCCGCTTGATGCAGGAAAAGATCGACAAGATTCAAATAGACAAGGCGCTGGAGATTCTGGCCGGCGAGAGAGCCAAAAAGGCTGCCTGACGGCAAATGGTATTGACACTATTTCGGCCTTTCTGGTAGTTTAAGTCCTTATTTTTTAGGCGCGTAGCTCAGGGGGAGAGCACTTCCTTGACGCGGAAGGGGTCAGCGGTTCAAATCCGCTCGCGCCTACCAAATTTTTTGCCATGCGGATTTGGGCGGCGGCGGACGGATCCGATGCCGCTGGCGCAGCCAGATGCCGCTAAAAATGCGGAAAGAAGCTTGGAACGAGCGCTCCTCCTTGGATGAATGAGTCTGATGAAAGTTACCCGTCGAGTTGCTTTTCCTGCCAGGTTTACAGACTAGCACACAAAAAGGATTTCTTTTTCTGTCCTTTCGATTGAATCGGGCAAGAGTTGGTTTATAGAATATGTCGTTGAAAATCAAATGCGCAGACGGCTCCATCGGTGAGATAGCAGATGAAAATGCGGCGCTTGAGGTTTACCGCCACAGTATTTCTCATCTTATGGCTGCGGCGGTAAACAAGCTTTTTCCGGGGACTCACCTGGGGATCGGTCCGGCCATCAGCGACGGCTTTTATTACGATTTCGAGCGCCCGGAGGGCTTTGCGGAAGAGGATCTGGCAAAAATCGAAAACAAGATGCGGGAAATTGCCATCCAGGGCCTCCTGTATGAACCGTCGATGATGTCCAAAGACGAGGCGATCGATTATTTCCAGGGGCAGGGAGAGCACCTCAAGGTCGAGCTGATCCGGGAAAAAGCCGGCGACCGCTTATCATGCTACCGTCTGGGCGGCCTGGTGGATTTCTGCACCGGCCCGCACCTCTGCTCCACAGCGCAGATTCATCCCGAAAGCTTCCACGTCCTCAGCATTGCCGGTTCCTACTGGCGGGGTGACGAGCACAACCAGCAGCTGCAGCGAATTTACGGGACTGCGTTTTTGACGCCTGAAGCGCTCTCGGAGTACCTGAAGCAGATCGAAGAAGCCAAAAAGCGCGACCACCGCAAACTGGGGAAAGATCTGGACCTTTTCAGCATTTCGGAAGAGGCCGGCCCCGGGCTGGCATTCTGGCACCCGAAGGGCACCCGGGTGCGGCTGATCATCGAGGATTTTCTGCGCAAAGAGCTGTATCGGCGGGGATATGAATTCGTGACAACGCCCCACGTGGCGCGCGACGTTTTGTGGAGAATATCGGGGCATTACGATTACTACCGGCAGAACATGTACGTGTTCAACATCGATGACGATGAATTTGTCATCAAACCGATGAACTGCCCCGGGCACATCCAGATTTATAAATCGCACATGCGCAGCTATCGGGACCTGCCCATTCGCTATGCCGAATTCGGAACGGTCTACCGCTATGAAAAGAGCGGCGTCCTTCACGGCATGCTGCGCGTCCGGGGCTTCACCCAGGATGACGGCCACATCTTCTGTACCCGCGATCAGGTTTACGGCGAAATATCCGATACGATGGATTTGGTTTTATTTATAATGCAAAGTTTCGGATTCGATCAGTACAAGGTGGAGCTTTCGGTTCGGGACGAATCCAAAAAAGGAGACTACGCTGGCACGGAAGAGGACTGGAAGCTGGCCGAGGAGGCTTTAACCGAAGCACTGCGCTCCCGGGGGATCGGATGGAAGCGCATGGAGGGTGAGGCTGTATTCTACGGGCCGAAGATCGACGTCAAGCTGATCGACGCCATCGGCAGGCCCTGGCAGCTTTCGACCATCCAGTTTGACTTCACCCTGCCGAAGCGCTTCGATTTGTCGTATGTGGCTTCCGACGGGCTTGCCCATCAGCCCGTAATGGTGCACCGAGCGCTGCTCGGTTCGGTCGAACGATTCCTTGGTGTTCTCATCGAGCATTACGCAGGAGCGTTCCCGATATGGCTGGCGCCGGTTCAAGCGGTTATAATACCTATTTCCGAGCGTCATCAGGAATATGCCCGCCAGGTGATGCGCCGGCTGGTGGGCGCGGACCTCCGGGTCGAGATTGACTGCAGGAATGAAAAAATGGGCTTCAAGATCCGGGAGGCCCAGAACCAAAAAATCCCCTACATGCTCGTCGTCGGGGATAAGGAGTCGCAATCGGGAGAGGTTTCGGTGCGTAACCGCTTCCTGGGAGACGAAGGATCTCAGCCCCTGGGAGGCTTTTTGGAGAAAATTGAGGGATTCATCAAATCCCGGGCCGTCCGTCCGTAGATGCGGGCACCCGGTTTTTCCCTCAAAACAAAAGGAGGTTGCCAATCACAACAGCCAAACAAGTCAGGGTTCGTGTTAATGAATTGATCCGGGCAAAAGAAATCCGGGTTGTGGACGAAGATGCGGGACAGTTGGGAATCATGACTCCCGAACAGGCGCTGGCTATCGCACGGTCCCGGGAACTGGACCTCGTGGAAGTGGCGCCCGGGGCAAATCCCCCCGTTTGCAGGATTATGAACTACGGCAAGTTTCAGTACCAGAAAAGCAAGCGAGCCCACGAGGCGAAAAAACACCAGAAGCAGGTGGTCCTTAAGGAAATCAAATTCCGGCCTAAGACCGAGGAGCACGATTTTCAGTTCAAGAAGAACAACATCGTGCGGTTCCTGACGGAGGGGAACAAGGCCAAGGCAAGCATCGTCTTCCGCGGACGGGAGATGACGCACCAGGAATTGGGCCGCAAATTGATGGAAAAGCTGGTAGCCGAACTGGAAGAGATCGCTGAGGTCGAGCGGCCCCCAAAGATGGAAGGATACGCCCTGGTCGGCATATTTTTGCCGAAAAAGCGATAGGTTTTACTGTCGCCTGAATTTCCCGCTTCCTGTATCATCCGCCCAAAAGGGCAAAGTGTGATTGGTTTCATGTATTAATTATATGCTGGGAGAACGCCTGTGAAGCGCAAGACATCAAAAAGTGCGGCAAAACGATTCAAAGTAACCGGGACGGGCAAAATCATGCGCCGCCATAGCCACGCCCGTCACATATTGACCAAAAAATCCCGCAAGCGCGTGAGAAAACTAGTGGACAGCGCAATAGTGAGCAAAGCGGACCATAAGCGCGTCAAGAAGATGCTGAACATCTGATTTTCTGACCGGAATTCGGAGTAAAGAGATGCCAAGAGTAAAAAGAGGTAACAAACGTATCCAGCGCCGGAAAAAAATCCTGGGGCTGGCCAAGGGCTATCGCCTGACCAAGAGCAAGCTTCACAGGTCCGCAAAGGAATCTGTCGATCGTGCGCTCCAGTTTGCCTACCGTGACCGGCGGGCCAAGAAGCGGGATTTCAGAGGCCTGTTTATCCTGCGGATCGGCGCTGCAGCCCGTAAGAACAACATTTCCTACAGCCGATTTATGAGCGGCCTGAAAAAGGCAAGCATTGCCCTCGACCGCCGGGTCCTTGCCGAGATCGCCATTAAAGATCCCGAGACCTTTACTCAACTGACCGAAAGTGCCAAAGCGGCACTGGCGGCTGCCTAAGATTTTCCGTCTTACAGACTCGGATTCGAGAGCGCCCGGGTGTCCTGCCACGCCGGGCGTTTCCTTTTAAGGTTTCCCGTCCCCAGTTTCCCGTTACCCGTTCGAAGGTCCTGGAGAACGATGGAACGGGAAACCGGGAACCGGAAACCCATAAACTGCAGAGGTAGGCCATGAATGATCTCATAGAAAAGTTGCGGCAGCGTTTTGAAGAGGATTTCGCCAGCATTACGGGAATGGAGAGCTGGAAAGCTGTGAGGGATAAATACCTGGCCCGGGACAGCGGAGTGATCACTACGGAACTGAAAAGACTCCGCGATCTGCCCAAGGACCAGCGCCCGGCATTCGGGCAGGCAATGAATCAGCTGCGGGCGCTGGCCGAGGAAAGACTCCAGGAGAAATATGCCACTGCCAAAGCCGCGGAACTTACGGCGAAACAGCAGCACATCGATGTGACGAGGCCCGGTTATCCTTTCGCCCTGGGCAGTGCTCATCCCATCAAGAGGCTGCAGGCTGAAATCGAGCAGGTGTTCGTGAAACTGGGTTTCCAGGTCATGAACCTGCACGAGATTGAGAAGGAGTACTACAATTTTGAAGCTCTGAATATGCCCCGCAACCATCCCGCGCGGGATGCCCAGGACACCTTTTACCTGGACGAAACGATGCTGCTGCGCTCGCACTGTACATCGGTCGACGTGCACGCCATGGAGACAATCCGGCCTCCCATCCGCGCCGTCACCACGGGCAAGGTCTACCGGCGGGATCCTGCCGACGCGACACACTCCCCGATGTTTCACCAGGTGGATGTCGTGGTCGTGGAAGAGGGAATTACAATGGGAGACATGAAAGGGATGCTCGAAGCATTTCTCAAGCAGATTTTTCATCCCAACATTCAAATGCGCCTCAGGCCGGGTTTTTTCCCGTTCGTGGAACCGGGCGCTGAAGTCGACATCAGCTGCATCTTCTGCTCCGGCAAGGGATGTCCCAAATGCAAACAGAGCGGCTGGATTGAAATCCTCGGCGCGGGAATGGTTCATCCCAAGGTGCTGCGCATGTCGGGTTTGGACGACTCGCGTTATTCCGGATTTGCCTGGGGCCTCGGCATTGACCGGGTTGCCATTCTCAAATACGGCGTGGACGATATACGGCTCTTCTTCGAAAACGATCTCAGGTTTTTAAAGCAGTTTTGATACAGGATGCATAACAAATAGTGGATGCGCGCAGGCATTTATCAGGAGTTCTTTTATGAAAGTCAGCCTTGAGTGGCTTCAGGAATATGTCGAAATAAGGGAAAGTCCGGAAAGACTGAAAGAAGACCTTTCCATGATCGGGCTTCTGGTGGAAACCATAGCGGAAGCTCCGGAGACCTCTGTTCTGGAGGTCGAAGTAACTTCAAACCGGCCGGACTGCCTGAGCTACATAGGAATCGCGCGGGAAGTGTCTGCCCTCTACCGGCGGCCGCTGAAGCGGCCGCCGCAGGAGGAGCATCTCCAGGCTGCCTCCGAAAGAATTCCATACATAATTGAGGTGCGGGATGAGGATCTGTGCCCGCGTTACGTGGCGCTGGTGCTCGACGGCATTCGCGTGGGGGCTTCCCCTGCCTGGATGCAGCGGCGCCTCGAGGCCGCTGGGATGAGGCCTGTGAACAACATCGTCGACATCACCAATTATGTCCTCCTGGAGATGGGCCACCCGCTTCACGCCTTCGATTTCGACCTGCTGCGCGGGGGAAAGATCGTCGTGGCAAGGGCCCATCCGGGCGAACTCATGCAGACTCTTGACGGAGTTCAGCGGGAATTGGATGGAGAGATGCTGCTGATCAACGACGGCGAGGGGTCTGTCGGCATAGCGGGTGTCATGGGCGGACTGAACTCGGAGATCTCATTGTCGACAACCCGTGTGCTTCTGGAGTCCGCTTATTTCAACCCGACCTCGGTTCGGCGCACCTCCAAGAAACTCGGCCTCTCGACAGAGGCCAGCTACCGTTTCGAGCGGGGCGCGGATTGGGAGAACACCGTGTCGGCGATTGCGCGTTCCTGCTACCTGATCGAGCAGCTTGCCGGCGGCAGCATCGCCGGGAGCCTCCAGGATGTCTACCCGGGGCGGAAGGAGCCTGTAAAGATTCTGTTGCGGCAAAAAAACGCATCCGCGCTGCTGGGAGTTGAGTTGTCAGGCGAATTTATCGAATCCACCTTACGGCGCCTGGAATTCGGGGTTGAGGCGGGCGGAGAGGGTTCGTGGAACGTCACGTGCCCGACCTACCGCGCGGACATGGAACTGGAAGCCGATCTGATTGAGGAACTGGTACGTTTTTACGGCTACCAGAACATACCGGCGACTCTGCCGCCCAGCAAGGGAGTGGGGTCGCACTCCCCGGTTTACGGCCTCGAACAGGCTGTGCGGGAAATACTGATCGGGCAGGGATACAGCGAAGCCGTAAATCTCAGCTTTGCCCTGGAACCGGATCACGCCGATTTCGCTCCTCTGCATGGCGAGCGCATCGCGATAAAAAACCCCTTGACTGAGGATACCCAATACATGCGCACTGCGTTGGCCCCAGGGCTGGTCCGATCGGCAAAACGGAACTTTAACTATGACCAGCGCCTGGTCCGGCTGTTCGAAATCGGCAGAGTTTATGAATCGGGTCCGGATGGGTCCCCCGTGGAACACACGGTGCTGGGCATCCTGGGAACGGGAGGATTCACGGATCAGAATTGGGTGAATCCAGCCGCAGAGTACAACTTCTTTCATCTAAAGGGCGTACTTGCGGCGCTTTTGAACGGAATCCGCATCCGCTCCTTCGAGATCGTGCCGACGGATGAAGTCGGCTGGCTGAATCCCGCGGAGAGCGCGGTTTTGAAAATCGGCGGGGAAGCGGTCGGGGTGCTTGGGGCCGTATCCGTGCCTCTTGATGAAAAGTACAAACTCAGACAGCCCGTTTACGTGGCGGAAATCAACGTCGAGCGCCTGTTGCCCGTCGCCTTTTCCCCGATATCCTACGAACCTCTCGCCAAATACCCATCGGTGAAACGGGATATGTCGATTGTCGTGGACCGGGACCTGACATATCAAAAAATCCGGCAGGGCATCCTGGAACTGGCGATTCCGGAGTTGACCGAACTGGATCTGATCGATATTTATGAAGGCGAAAAAATCCCGGCCGGCAAGCTCAGCATGACTTTGAGGTTCACTTTTCAGGATCGCGAAAAGACCCTTACAGTTGACCGGGTGCAGGGTTTCATTGATACTGTCTTATCATATCTATCCAATACTTTTAAAGCGGGGCTCAGATCCTTATGAACGAGAACAAACCTCAGCGGGAACTCACAGGTCTTGAACGCTTCGGCCAACTTGAGGACAAGATCTTCCGCATGGTGGAGGAATACAAATCCATTCGCAGAGACAACGAAATCCTCAAAGCCGAGAACCAGCAGTTGAAGGAGGAGATCGGGTCTCTGCGCAAAAACGAATCCATGGTTCATGACAATCTGGCACAGTACCAGAAGGAGCGCGAAGAGCTGCGGGAGCGGGTGGAAAAGGCTCTGTCTCTTCTCGCCACTTTAGAGGCGCGCTGAAGGGACCGGATGATCCCTGATGGGGCGCGAGGACAGGCCCATGAGCGAACAGCCGGAACCTAGATCTGTCCGAGTCAAGATTTATGATCGGGAATATACGCTGCTGACCACCGGGGATCCGGAACGCCTTAAGATTTTGTGCGCCAGCCTCGACAAGAAGATGCGCGAGGTTACCGCTTCCACGGGATCTGTGGATACGCTGAAAGTTGCGATCCTGGCGGCTCTCAACCTGGTCGACGATCTGCAGCGGTCCAGGGAAGAGCTTCAGCGGCTGGATGATTCCGTCGGCCGGCGTTCCCAGGCCTGCGTCTCCATGCTCGACCGCATCATCATCGAACGCTGAACGTTCAAACGTTAGAACGTTGCAACGTTCAACGTTCGAACTTACGTTCCAACGATCATACTTTAGAGAGAGTAGGGGAGGTTGAGCCGCTCGATGGAGGTTGCCCGGCCGCTCGCTTCGTCGATTTCGATCACCGCTCCGCAAACCCTTAAATTCCCCGAAGCCGGCTCCAGCCGGACAGGTATTTGCCGGAGAAAGCGGTCCAGCGCCAGATCCTGAACAGACCCGATTACGGAATCGTGAGGGCCCGTCATCCCGAGATCGGTAATAAAGGCGGTGCCGCGCGGCAGGATCCGTTCATCCGCAGTCTGGACGTGCGTGTGCGTGCCCAGAACCGCGCTGACCTGCCCGTCAAGAAACCAGCCCATCGCCTGTTTCTCCGAAGTCGCCTCCGCGTGAAAGTCCACAATGATGACCGGAGTCTGCTTGCGCATCGATTCCACGGCCGCCAGGCCTGTGGTGAAAGGACAGTCGATGCTTGCCATGAACACGCGCCCCTGCAGGTTAAGCACGCCGACCCGCACGCCGCATGTGGTGTCCCCGATATAGATGCCCGAGCCCGGGACTCCCTTCGGATAGTTATGAGGGCGCAGAAGCCTGGGCTGTTCCGAGAGGTAGGGAGTGATAGCGCGCTTGTCCCAGATGTGGTTGCCGGACGTGAGGAGATCTATCCCGCATTTCAGGAGTTCCTCGGCGATCGGCTGGGTGACGCCGAATCCGCCGGCGGCATTTTCAATATTGGCGATACACAAATCGATACGGTACTCGTGAATAAGCCCACGCAGTTTTTCCTGTATCAGTTTCCTGCCCGGTTTTCCGAATATATCACCCAGGAAGAGAGTTCGCATTTCGCTCCGTTTTTCCAAGGAAGCGCAAAAAAAAGTGCCCCCGCGCCGCCGTGTGGCATATCTATTTGAACCTTGTTACCAAGGGGGTGTCCTACAGGCTGCGTCAGGCAATCAAGTTCCCGAAGGAAAAGCTCGCACACGGCAGCATGATACGGGCTCCCATCAAATAGAATGTTGGCTCAAATAATGTTTGCCATCACCAACATTGCAGGGGCTACCCACATCATACCTGCAGCAAATGCCCGGGGTCAAGCCACCCGGCCTGAAAGCACCCAAAAGGCTGTGAAATCCATGGTACAGCATGCCGCAACTCACAATAAGCACACGCGCCTCCGCGTGAAATTACCATTGTCTCCCAATGAGTCCCGTTTAATTCTATTGGTAAAACCCTGGCTCTGCCGGGGGACTCATAGCGTTTGACAGCTCCGTATTTTGAAACGCTGAGATACGCTGACAAACGCGCTGACTAACGTCGATTTGTCGGCGAATCTGCCGCGTAAGTCAGCGTTCAAGACCAGCGTAACTCCTCCAACCGCTTTGAGCGGTTCCAATCTTTCAAGCCTCCGTCTTTGCCGGAGGTGCCTGACATGCGGCATTTTTTCAGTCGAGATAAGGCCGGAGCATGCGGCCGGTATGCGATTCGGTGCAGTTTACGATGTCTTCCGGGATTCCCTCGAACACGATTTGGCCGCCGGCGTCTCCACCCTCCGGCCCCAGGTCGATGATCCAGTCCGCCGTTTTGATCACGTCAAGGTTGTGCTCAATGACGACTATGGAGTTCCCTGCGCTGATGAGTCTGTCGAAGGCTGCGAGCAGCTTCCTGATATCGTCAAAATGCAGGCCGGTGGTCGGCTCGTCAAAAACATACAGAATATTGCCCGTTCGCGTTTGGGAGATATAGGAGGCCAGCTTGATTCTTTGCGCCTCGCCGCCGGAAAGCGAAGTAGCGGATTGGCCCAGACGCAGATATCCCAATCCTATTTCCTCGAGCACGCGCAGTTTGCGGACAATCCCCTGCCGCCCGGCAAAAAACTCGATAGCTTCGTGCACCGTCATATCCAGAACATCGGCAATATTTTTGGATTTGTACCGGACCTCCAGAACGGCGCTTTTGAACCGCTTGCCTTTGCAGTCTTCACAGGTCAGTTCGACGTCGGCCAGGAACTGCATCTCGATGGTAACCGTGCCGTTGCCCTGACAGGTTTCGCAGCGCCCCGCGTCGAGATTGAATGAAAAATGCCCGGGTCCAAAGCCCCTCCCATAGGCGTCCCGCGTGGAGGCGAAAAGGTGGCGTATTTCATCGAACGCCTTGGTATAGGTCGCGGGATTGGAGCGCGGAGTTCTCCCTATCGGGGACTGGTCCACCAGGATGACATCGGAAACGCGCTCAGCGCCGCGGATCGTTTCCAGCCCCGGCGGGGATTCCTTCATTTCGCCCTTGGCTTTCTTCAGGGCTGCATAAAGCACATCCTGAACCAGGGTGGATTTTCCGCTTCCGCTGACACCTGTGATGCACACGAGCAAGCCGAGCGGGATCCGCATGTTCAGATGCTTCAGGTTGTGTTTGAAGGCATTGACGAGTTCGATGGCTTTGCCGACGTTCTTGCGTCGGAAGAGGGGAACGGGGATCCTGAGGTCTCCGCTCAAATACCGGGCGGTCAGCGATTTGGAGTCCTGCAGCAGCGAAGGGAGGTCGCCCTGGTAAACCACCTCTCCGCCATGTTCCCCTGCGCCGGGCCCCAGATCGACAATATGGTCCGCCGCCCTCATGATCCCCGGGTCGTGCTCCACGACAAGCACCGTATTGCCAAGCAGTTTGAGGCTCTTAAGAATTTCCACCAGCCGCTGGCTGTCCCTGGGGTGAAGCCCTATGCTCGGTTCGTCCAGAACATAGAGGGCGCCGACCAGAGTGGATCCGAGTGATGTGGCCAGCTGGATTCTTTGGGATTCCCCGCCCGAAAGCGTGGAAGAGAGCCGGTCCAGAGTAATGTAGCCCAGCCCCACGCGCAAGAGCAGATCCAGCCGTTGACGAATCTCGGCCAGAATCCTGTCGGCTATCGCAGCCTGCTGCTGAGACAGTTCGAGGCCCGAGAAAAAGCCGGCGGCCTGTTCAATGGTCATGCCTGCCACCCCGGTGATCGACTGGCCCCCAATCAAAACATCCCTCGCTTCCTGGCGCAGCCTCTCTCCATGGCAGGCAAGGCAGGTTGCATAGCCCCTGTAGCGGCTGATAAATATGCGGACGTGCATCTTGTACTTCTTCTGTTCCAGGTATTTGAAAAACCCCAGGACCCCCGGGAAGCTGCCGTGTCCTTTGATAATTCTATCCTTATCTCTTTCCGGCAGTTCATTCCAGGGCTCGTGAACGGGAATGCCCTCCCGCTCGGCAAATTGCAGCATGCGGCTTTGGAATCCTCGATAGCGGGGTTTGGTCCACGGATCAAGGGCGCCTTCGGCCAGGCTTCTGGATTTATCGGGGATGACCCGTTCGAAATCGATGGTCAGAGTATTTCCGAAACCCTGGCATTCCGGACACGCCCCGAAGGGATTATTAAAAGAAAACAGCCTGGGTTCAGGCTCCTGATAGGAGACATGACAAAGCTGGCATTCGAATGCCTCGCTGAACTTGACCAGAACGCCTGCCGGGTGATCGATCCACCGGATATCGGGATGCGCGGTCCGCAGCATCTGCTCGATTGCGCCCGGCGTATCGGACAGCAGCAGCATCTCCACATGGCCTTCGGCATCCCGGCTGCAGATCTCGATGGAATCCACAAGCCGTTTGCGTATGTCGTCTTCGACGACCAGACGGTCGACGACGACATGAGCTTCCTTGCCGGCGCTTTTGCGCAAAGCGTCCACCGCCTCGTTCAGGTCGACGGTTTCCCGGCCGATCAGCAGCCGGACATAACCCTGTTGCCGGAGGCCTGGAAGCATCACCGACAGGCGATCCTCCGGCCGAAAAGCTGAAGGCTGTGTTTTGGCTCCCTTTCGAGCGGCGCGCCCCGCCTGCAGCGGCCCGGGGGAATCGAGTGCGAGACGCATGCAAAGATAGACTCGCTGGCCTCGCGGCAAGGACATCACGAAGTCGGCAATTTTTTGGGGCGTGTCCTTCTCGACAACCCGTCCGCACCGATGACAGTAGGTTGTTCCGATGCGCGCATACAGCAGGCGCAGGTAGTCGTTGATCTCGGTGACGGTGCCGACCGTAGACCTGGGATTCCGGGAATAATTTTTTTGGCGGATGGCCAGCGCGGGGCAAATCCCCTCGATATCGTCCACATCCGGCCGGTCAATGCGCTCCAAAAACTGTCTGGCATATGCGGAGAGAGAGGCGATGTAGCGGCGCTGACCTTCGGCGTAAAGGGTGTCAAAAGCGAGGCTGCTTTTTCCGCTGCCCGACACTCCGGTCACCACTGTCAGGGAATTGAGAGGAATTGGGACGGTGATATTTTTCAGGTTGTGAACCCTCGCACCCCTGACAATGATCGCATCTTTCTGTTCAAAGCTCACAGCGGGGAATTCCTCCAGGCAGGCAAACAAGCAATAATATTGAGGGCCTTCGGCCTTGTCAACGGCCCCGCCGGACAGCCGGACAGCAGCCCAGTCCGACGGGAGATCCACCGGCTCTGCCGGTGAGGCAGCCTCAGTTTGACCAATACTGAAGCAGGCCTTTCCCGAATATGGAATGCTGAATATGGGATGTCGAACCGCAGAAGTTGGGCCTGACTTCGACATTCTGCGGTTCAAAAAGCCTTAGGGATGTTTATTGCGCGTGAAACAGGTGTTAATCTTATCGATTGCGATCAGGCCTGTTTGAGGGGCCGGCAACCGTCAAGCCTCCAGCTCTTGCCGGAAGATTCTTAATGGCCGCGTAACCCATGGTGTTTTTGGCATTGATGGGGTTATCGCGGGATGCAATAATTCGGTGCGATGAAAACGACGAAAAAACCTGCAATTGTAAGCGCGAACCCATCCCTGGGAGTCCCGGGCGGCGAGATTGTCCTGGAATGCAAAGGTTTCATTCCCGGTTTGTTTTCCAAGGTGCTTTTCGGGGATGTTGCCGCCTCTATTGTTTCGGCCTCTGAGAGCAAGGTCATTGCAAGACTCCCCGAGAGCCCCAAATGCCTTGGCCTGGTCCTGGAAATTGAGAATGCGTTATCGGAGCTTTTTCCTTTCAGTCTCGCAAAGTGCCTGGCCTCCAACCTGCATCCGGTGGCCAGCCCGGTAGTGGCGCCCGACGGGACCATCATCACGACCATCAGCGGCAGCCGCGGACAGCAGGTGGCGCAGCCCCTGATTCGTGTGACAAAGCACGGAGATAAGATACCCTTCCCCTGTGAAATCATGAATCCCACCGGGCTGGCATTCTCAAAGGAGCGCCAGCTTTATATTTCCAGCCGCAGCGACGGAACTGTCCTGCGCTATACGGATTACGAGCAGCTTGAGGTGGTGGCGGATGATCTGGGAATACCCTGTGGCCTGGCGTTCGATTCGAAGGGGAGGCTGTATGTGGGCGACCGTACCGGCCGAATTTTCCGTATCGATGCCTCGGGCAACAAGGAGCTGTTTGCCCGCATGGAGCCCAGCATTTCCGCCTATCACCTGGCGATGGATTCCGAAGATCGGCTTTATTTGACCGGCCCGACCATTTCCCTGCGTGACGGCCTGTTTCGTTTTTCCGGCGACGGGGCGGTTGAAACCCTTGTAAAGGGATTGGCCCGGCCTCAGGGGATGGCATTTCTCCCTGATGGAGATTTGCTGGTTGCCGCGGCCTTCATGGGCAAAAAGGGGATCTTCAGATATTCGCCGCGAAGCGGCTCGATGCAGCATTGCGTGGCTGCTCCTGTTATGGCCGGTCTCGCAGTGGCCGGGGAGAGCATGTATCTTGCCAGCAGCAATTCCATCTACCATCTCCAGCTTTCCGGACAAGCCGCCGTCAACTGAAAACCGTTGAACGTTGAAACGTTTGAACGTTCAACGTGCAACGTTGGTGCCGTACGCCTTGCATCTCGCGCCTATCGTCGGTATCTTGCTTCGGCACCGTAATGAAGGATGGTGATGGCGTCAAAATTCGGTTTTGAGGTTCTTCACAGGGATTCCGGGACCGGCGCGAGGCGGGGTGTGATCCACACGGCGCATGGGGATGTCGCCACGCCTGTTTTCATGCCGGTGGGCACGGCAGGCGCAGTCAAGGCTATGCCGGGCGAATTCCTTGAGGGGCTCGATGCCCGGATCATTTTGGCAAATACGTATCATTTATACTTGCGCCCGGGTCATGAAAGGATTGAAAGGCTTGGCGGGCTGCATAAATTCATGTCCTGGAACGGTGCAATTCTAACGGACAGCGGCGGTTATCAGGTTTTTAGCCATCGCGAGCTTCGCAGCATTCGCGAAGAAGGGGTTCAGTTCCGGTCTCACATCGACGGCAGCAGCAATTTCTTCACCCCGGAATCGGTTATCGATATTCAGCGCGCACTTGGATCCGACATAGCCATGGTTTTCGACGACTGCACCCCTTACCCTTGCGGGTATGTGGACGCCGAGGCCTCCATGGAGCGGTCGATGCGATGGGCGCAAAAGTGCCGGGAACAGTGGCGCAAAACGGAAGACGGAAGCAGGGGACTTTTCGGCATCGTCCAGGGCGGCGTCTACCCTGAGCTGAGAAAACGCTCAGTGGAAGCCCTTCTGGATCTTGATTTTCCCGGTTTGGCCATAGGCGGATTGAGCGTCGGCGAACCCAAGGACCTGATGCATGAGATCGTCGATGCGACTGCCCCTCTCTTGCCCTGGGACCGGCCGCGCTACCTTATGGGTGTAGGGACGCCCGAAGACCTGATCCGGAGTGTTGCGATGGGGATTGATATGTTCGACTGCGTCCTGCCGACGCGCAATGCCCGCAACGGGTGCCTGTTTACCAGTCAGGGGCGTCTGCTGATCAAAAATTCAATCTATGCCGAAGACCAGGATCCGCCGGATCCCAACTGTTCCTGCAGGATATGCAAAAAATATTCCCGGGCCTACCTGAGGCATCTTTTTCTTTCGGGAGAACACCTTTCGGCTGTCTATAACACGCTACACAACCTGACCTTTTATCTTGACATGATGCGCAAAATAAGAGACGCTATCGAGCTTGATAATTTTGGCAAATTGTATGAACAAGTGGAGAAGGGAAGCGGCTGATCTCCCGGTCTTCACCTGGTGACAAGTTTGTATGTCCAACCCTGTGTGATGTTTTCCCCCTGAATGAACCAAGGGACAGAAAAGGGTACTGAAACCTAAATGGAACAGCCCACGTTTATAATGCAGGCTGCATCTCCCGACCTGTTGCTCCAATTTGCGCCCATTGTGATCATCGGCGTCATCTTTTACCTCCTGATCTTCATGCCTATGCGAAAAAAGCAGAAAAAGGTGGAGGCTATGATTGCCGCCCTCAAGAATGGCGACAGGGTTATTACCAGCTCGGGGATTTACGGCGTTATTGCCGGCGTAAAGGACAGGACGTTCATCGTCAAGATCGCCGATCAGGTCAAGATAGAAATTTCCAAAAGCGCCGTTGCAGGATTGCAGGGACCTGAAGAACCTCAGCAGTGATTGGAAAAGCCAGAAGCCGGAAACCATTTGAAAAGGGCGCTGAGGCGCCTGGTAGCTTTCGGTTTCTGGCTTCCTGTTTCGGCCAGGAACCATTATTAACGCGATGATTAACGCAATAGCGCAAATAACCGTGCAGGTGGCTTATGCAGAAGAACTTGCGGTGGAAGCTCATCCTCATCTTTGCCTTTCTGGCAGTCTGCCTCTTTTACTGGATCAGTCCCAGAGCCAAGGGAGCGCCCTGGATGTCCAGGCTCAACCTGGGGCTGGATCTCAAGGGGGGCATTCATCTTGTATTGCAGGTTGTCACAGACGATGCTTTGAATCAGGAGCTTGTCCAGGATGCGGACCGGATCTCCCAGGAACTCAAGTCGAAGAATATAGCCTTCGAAACCTCCAAGAAGGGCAACGGTTATTCCGTGGAAGTTGCGGGCGTGGACCCGGCCAGGAGCAATGAAGCCCGCGCTTACTTTGAGACGGCTTTCGCCCGGAAATATGATGTGCGCAGCACGGTGGTGGGCGAGAGTACGAATTATAGCCTCTCGCTCATGGGAACCTATACCCGGGAGATGCGGGAATCAACGGTGCGGCAGGCGCTGGAGACCATCCGGCGGCGTGTGGATGCGCTGGGCGTTACGGAACCCACTCTTCAGATTTATGGCGGAAGCGGGCAGGACATTCAGGACCAGATTATTGTGGAGCTTCCGGGAATCGACGATCCCGACCGGATCAAGAGCCTGATTGCAAACACGGCCCAGCTGGAGCTCCGTCTGGTAAATAAGGATAAACGAGGCCCCTTTTCCAGTATCGAGTCTGCCCTGGAGGCGCTCGGCGGCAACCTGCCGGAAGAATATGAGATTCTGCCCTACCGGGAAGACCGGGGCGATCAGAGCCAGCTGGAATACCTGGTGGTCAGCAAAATCCCCGTAATTACCGGGAAGGACTTGAAAACAGCGCGCCGGGGCACCGATTCCAACGGCGGGCCGGCGGTGTCGTTCTTTTTAACTGCCGATGGCGCCGAGCTTTTTTCGCGGGCTACAGAGCAGCACGTGGGAGAACAGCTCGCGATTGTGCTGGACAATGTCGTGAGTTCGGCTCCCGTCATCAACGAGCGCATCGGGGCCGAAGGCATTATCCACGGGCGGTTCACGGTACAGCAGGCGGAGGACCTTGCCCTGCTGTTGCGTTCAGGCGCCCTTCCTGCCTCCCTCCGTGTCCTATCGGAGCGCAGCGTCGGCGCATCGCTGGGCAACGACTCGATCAAATCCGGGATCTATGCTTCCCTGATCGGGTTCGGCCTGATCGTGATCGGCATGCTCATTTATTACAAACAGTCCGCTGTGAACGCCATCATCTGCCTGGTGGCAAACCTGATCATCCTGATGGGATTCATGGGATCGATCAGGGCAACGCTGACGTTGCCGGGCATCGCGGGAATCATCCTGACGATCGGCATGGCCGTGGATGCCAATATCCTCATTTTTGAAAGAATCCGCGAGGAGCTGAGAGCCGGCAAGACTGTAAGGGCTGCCATCGATTCGGCTTTCAGCAAGGTCTTCTGGACCATTTTCGACTCGAACGTCACCACACTGATCGCGGCGGTTTTCTTGTTCCAGTTCGGGACCGGACCGATACGAGGCTTCGCCGTGACCCTTACCGTGGGACTGCTGGCCAATATGTTTACGGCAATTTATTTTTCGCACCGTCTTTTTGACTGGGTGCTGGGAAGCCGGCGGGTCGAGGCTTTATCAATCTAGATAGAGGAACTTTGGGGTGCCGGACGGTGTCCATATGTCCGGCGAATACCAGTAAGGTCATCCGAGGGATAGTTTGTGGAACTCTTTAAGCAGACTTCAATCAACTGGCTGGGAAAGAAATGGTGGTTTCTTTCCATATCTGTCGCCCTTTTGCTGATCGGCGTAGCTGCCTACTTCCTGCGCGGCGGTTTCGCCTTCGGGATTGACTTCACGGGCGGAACCATTATCAACATCAAGTTCAACCAGACACCGAACCTGGATCGCATACGGGATTCGCTGAAATCGTCATCCGTGACGCCGCCTACGATCCAGCGGTACGATCTCCCGGGCAAGAACACTGTTCAAGTGCGCATGCAGACAGCCCTCGGCGCCGAGCAGGATGACATGGCCTCGAGCCAGGATCAGCTGGTGGCCCAGCTGCGCAAGTCGTTTGATCCCGAACACGTCGGCAGCCCGCTGGTCGATTTCAACAACGTGGGACTGGATACCCTGAACAAATACCTTCTGAGTGCCGATCCCGACAATATGAAGAGCCAGAACAAGACCACCCAGGAAATCGACGGCCATTACAGGACGCTGGCCCAGTCCATGCTGGATTACCGCAACAAGGACCGCGAAGGGCTGGTGAACTCTCTGGATGAACTCAAGGGCGCATCGGGTGTTTCCGCTGTCGCAGTCGAGGGCCTGAAAAAGAACTACTACGCCGGGCCCTTTGCCGTTAAAGGTCTGGAAAGCATTGGCGCGATTGTGGGCTCGGACTTGAGGCGGAGGGCAACGCTGGCGGTAGGGCTTTCATTCCTGGCGATGCTCGTGTACATCGGCTTCCGTTTCAAGCCGATTTATGGCGTTGCCGCCATTCTGGCGCTGTTTCATGACGTGTTGATCACGCTCGGGCTGTTCGCTCTAACTCAGAAGGAAATATCACTGACGGTGATCGCTGCGTTATTGACCCTTGTGGGATATTCGGTAAACGACACGATTGTCATATTCGACAGGGTTCGAGAAAATCTCAGGCTGATGCGCAAGGAGTCGCTCTTCCAGGTTCTGAACCTCAGCATAAACCAGACGCTCTCGCGCACCATCATGACCTCGGGCTTTACTTTTCTGGCCGTTTTGTCGCTGTTCCTATTCGGCGGAGAGGTGCTCAATGGATTCTCGTTCGCGCTGACCGTCGGGATCATCCTTGGCTCATATTCCACCATCGCGCTGGCCTCCACGGTTGTGGAGTGGTGGTATCGCTCGGTTGAGCAGAAGCCGAAACGCAAAAGCGCCTAGTTTTCATGCAATGAAAGCATTTCATGTGTGAATAGCCAAAAAGTTATGAAAATCACTGAAATGCAGGCGAAATATTTCTTGACAGTTTTTTGGACGCGATATTAAGATCGGGGCCTAAAAAAATGGCACCGCAGCAAAGCTCAGCCGATTTATAAGGCCCACGGGCAGTTTACGAGGGGGACACATGTTTGAAGACGTACAGGAAATAGGCAAATCGGATCTGGTCAAGCGGCTGATCGGCTTGGTCGTTTCGATCATAATACACGTCGTGCTGATCATCACTGTGGTGATCGTGCCGCTCGTGTTTTTTAATGTGTTGCCGGAGAGCGAGCTACTGACATTCCTGATCGCTCCGCCGCCGCCGCCCCCGCCGCCGCCACCGCCGCCGCCGCCGCCAACAAACGTTCAGACACAGCCCAAGGCTTCGGTTGTCGACCCGAACCAGTTTGTGGCGCCCACTGAAATCCCCAAGGAGATCCCCCCGCCCGTTGATGAAGCTCCGGTAATCGGAGTGAGCAACATCGTGGGCGGCATCCCGGGAGGCGTTGCGGGTGGAGGCGCTGGAGGTGTACCCGGTGGAGTTGTCGGAGGACTACTTTCAAACGTTGCACCGGTAGCGCCGCCCCCGCCACCGAAGCCGGTGAAGCGTGAACCGATAAGGGTGGGCGGCAATGTGCAGGAATCCAAGCTTATCCGGAGAGTCGAACCGTCGTATCCTGAACTGGCGAAACGCGCGCGAGTCCAGGGAAAGGTCGTTCTCGTTGTGACTGTTGATGAAGAAGGCAATGTTGCTGATATTCGCGTTACAAGCGGTCATCCTCTTCTGGATGAGGCGGCACTCTCCGCCGTCAGACAGTGGAAATACTCTCCGACATTGTTGAACGGAGAGCCGGTACCGGTGATCGCTACCGTGACTGTAATCTTTAACTTGAAATAGTTTCCCAAATATCAATCGGAGGTTAGAAATTCGATGGGACAAATCAATATCGTAGAACTATGGAATTCAATGGGCGGGATCGCCAAGGGTGTCGTTGTCATCCTGGCAATCATGTCGGCCTACTCAATTAGCGTGATGATTGAAAGGTGGCTCACCTATCGTCAAGCCCGCAAACAGTCCCGGCTTTTTACTCCTGCGGTAGCCGAATGCCTGAAGGACGGGAAGATTGACGAGGCGATTGCGCTGGGTGAACAGTACAACAAGAGCCACCTGGCGAAGGTGCTCACATCGGGCCTGCAGGAACTCCAGGCGCACACAAAGAGCAAAGAAATCCCCGGCGAGATGATAGAAGCTTCGCGGCGCGCGCTTGAAAGAGCCACTGCCATCAGCATCGAGGATCTGAAGAGGGGCCTCAGCAGCCTGGCCACCATCGGTTCTACGGCTCCCTTTGTAGGGCTGTTCGGTACGACCATCGGTATCATCAACGCGTTCCAGGGGATGAAGACCGAAGAGACGGCGGGCATCGCGGCAGTCGCCGGCGGTATTGCAGAAGCGCTGGTTACGACGGCCTTCGGTCTGTTCGTCGCCGTTCCGGCCGTGTGGATGTTCAACATTTTCACAAACAAAATCGAAACCTTCACCGTGGAAATGGACAACTCTTCTTCGGAGCTGATTGATTACTTCATAAAGAGACGGAGCGATAACCGTGGCTAAGCGAGGATTAGGGAAAAGCAACGTCGTTGCGGACATCAACGTCACGCCGATGGCCGATGTCATGCTCGTGTTGCTGATCATCTTCATGATTACCACGCCCCTTTTGCAGAGCGGTATCACCGTGAACCTCCCCAAGGCGAAAAATCCGCTGGATGCGCCGGAAGCAGACAGCAAAGAAGCTGTAGTTGTCGCCTTGAACCGGGAGGGGAAGCTCTTTCTGGCCAAAAAACAGATTGTAGATCAGGATCTCTATGATTTCCTGTTGCAGAAGTTTTCTGGCGGAGAGATCAACAGGACCATCTTCCTGAAGGCGGACACCTCATTGGCCTATGGCCGTGTTGTGGAAGTCGTTAACGGCTGCCGGAGGTCGGGCGTAGAACGTATCGGCTTGATGGCTGAGAAGGAAAAGGAATAGATTGGGGACAGCCTTGAATCCCGTCAGGGTTGTCCGCCAGGGTATCAGCATAGTCAGGACCCTACTGCTCCGCCGAACGGAAGCCATGCGGACGTCTTGGCGGCTGTTCAAGCAGCCGGGATCCGGTTGATTGGGACACGGCACGGCGATCACCCAAGGCCGTGTGGATGAAGGGCGGGTTGTTCCTGATGATCCGCCCTCATGCCCGCAGAAATAACGGTTTTGACGGCTGAGCCTGGGATATGGTCGCAAGCCCTACCCCAGCGTCGCACGGAAAGAAAGGGAATTTATTATGTCAATGAATGTCGGCAAAAAGAAGGGTTCCATTGCGGATATCAACATCACCCCGTACATTGATATCCTTCTGGTGCTCCTCATCATCTTCATGGTCATCACTCCTGTACGCCAGATGGACTTGGATGTCAAAGTGCCGCAGACTTCTCAGGATGTAGAGAACGCAACGCCCGATCCGAATGTCATCGTCGTCTCCATCAGCGAATCCGCACAGATAGCGATCAATCAGGAGCAGACGAGCATCGGAAACCTGGGATCGAAGCTTCAGGAGATTTATAGCGCTCGGGCAAATAAAAACATGTTCGTCAGCGCCAGTGCCAAGCTGCCCTACGGCGACGTGGTCAAGGTTATCGACATTGCCAAAGGGGCGGGCGTGGGAGATATCGGTCTGTTAACGGAAGAGATCCGTTAGGAACCTCGGACTCGCACCTAGTTCAACTAATAGTTTGGAGGCCACAATGAGGGTCAATAACAAGTGGCTAGCCGTCTTACTTCTTCTGGCGGTCATACCCCTGTCCGGCTGCAACTTCGTTCAAAAGCTGCGCGCTCGTGACAACCTGAATAAAGGGGTTAAGGCGTTCACCGAACAGAAGTATGATGCGGCCGCGCAATTTTTTGAGAAATCAATTCAACAGGATCCGGATTTTGAAGTCGCTCGCATGTATCTGGCCACGGCTTACACGTCCCAATTCGTTCCTGGTTCTACCGATCCCAAGAGCGAAGAAATGGCGAGCAAAGGCATCGAAACCTTCAAGCAGGTGGTGGAGGGGGCCAAGGATCCGGCCAATCCGAACAGAAATGCCATGCTGAGTATAGCCAGCCTGTATTATCAGCTGAAGAAGTATAATGAATCCAAAGAGTGGTGCAACAAAGTGCTGAAAGTTGACCCACAGAATGCAGAAGCCTATTACCGGATTGCAGTAATAGACTTTGACGATGCTCTGGAGAAAACCGGCGTCCAGGGGGAGAATGTCGAGTTCATGAGCCCCGAAGAAAAGGCCGGGACCCAGGCCAACATCGACGAAGCGCTGACTGCTCTCAACAAGGCCCTGGAGATTCGCCCAAACTATTTCGACGCTATGGAGTACCAGAACCTGCTCTGGAGAGAGAAAGCCAAATTCGAAAAGGATGAAGCGAAAAAGGCTGAACTCATTCGCCAGGCGGACCTCGTATCCCAAAAGGCTCTTGCCCTCAAGCTGAAGGCTCAGGAAGAGGAAGCCAAGAAGCCGAAAAAGTTGGGCGGTTTGACCGGCGGAAACTAAGTGCCTTTAGTTGCTGAGTTTCCCGGAAATATTCCGCACCGATGGAAAAGCAACGCTGAATAATATTTGGAAGCGCCCGAACAATAAAAAAGGGACGGAGATTTCCGTCCCTTTTTTTGTGCCTGCGGACATGTGGTCCCTCGTCTCCGCTCAAAGGGGCCTGATCGCAATCGGGGAAAGACTAATGAAGTGTCATGCGCAATAAATATTCTTTGCCTATTGCTGAGCCGCAGAATGTCGAATAATGAATGATGAATTTCGAAGCGCTTCTGCGGTTCGGCATTCGACATTCGAAATTCGATATTCGTGACTCAGGGGTACTGTCTAGTGCAAGTCGAATGTCCCGGCGGGTTTGCACGGATAGGCGGCGGCGGCCGAAAGCCTGCAAGGAATGCAGGCTGGGGCCAAAAGCAAGCTTACATGGCAGTCATTCCGTATTCTATAATCATTCAAGAGTAACGATTAACCCATGATACGGTATGAGGACCTTGCGGAGAAGATAGGACGGTATCATCCGGATGCCCCCATGGAGATGATCCAGCGGGGATATGTGGTTTCGGCCAAATATCACAAGGGGCAGGTCCGGATGAACGGGGAGCCGTATCTCACGCATCCGCTCGAGGTCGCCAATATTCTTGCCGAGCTTAAACTGGATGTTGTGACCGTTACCGCGGGTTTGCTGCACGACGTCCTGGAAGATACCCTCATGTCGCCGGAGGAGCTCCGAAGGCAGTTCGGCGATGAGGTCTACCTGCTGGTCGACGGCGTGACCAAAATCGCACAGGTTCAGTTGGCCTCCCGGCATCAGAAGCAGGCCGAGAACTTCCGGAAGATGCTTCTCGCCATGGTCAAAGACGTCCGCGTGCTCTTTGTTAAACTCGCGGACCGCCTGCACAATATGCGCACCCTGCAGTACCTTCCACCCGACCGGCGGGAAAGAATTTCGCTGGAAACCATGGAAATCTACGCGCCGCTGGCCCATCGGTTAGGAATGGCCAAAATCCGCGGAGAACTCGAGGACCTCGCCTTCAGCTTCCTGGATGCCGTCGCATACCAGAATACCGTTTCCCAAATTGAATCGCGCCGGGCCGTGAAGCAGGATTTCATCCACGAGGCGGAGCGTATCATCGCGAAAGAACTCGGAGAGCACAAAATCCCCGCCCGGCTGGAAAGCCGCACCAAGCGCATTTACGGCGTCTACAGCAAGATGAAGCGGCAAAAGATTACGATCGATGAGGTCTTTGATTTCATCGCCATACGGGTGATCACTGATTCCGTGAGGAACTGCTACACGATCCTGGGCATTCTTCATAACCTCTGGAAGCCCGTGCCGGGCCGCATCAAGGACTACATCGCGATCCCGCGTCCCAACCTGTACCAGTCGCTGCATACCTCCGTAATCGGCCGCAATGGACAGCCTTTCGAGATTCAGATCCGTACCGACGAAATGCACCGCATCGCCGAGGAGGGCATCGCCGCCCACTGGAAGTACAAGGAAGGAAAACTCGGCACGGTGGAGGGAGAGGAGCAATTCCGGCGGCTGCGGCAGCTCATCATGTCCCAGGAGGAAATCAGCGATCCGAGGGAGTTCCTCAGCAACCTGAAAATCGACCTGTATCCGGACGAAGTGTATTGTTTCACCCCCAAGGGCGAGGTAATCACGCTTCCGCGCGATGCCACCCCAATCGACTTCGCATATGCCATTCACACCGAAGTCGGGCACCACTGCGTCGCAGCCAAGGTTAACACGAGGATCGTGCCTTTGCGGCACAAGGTCAAAAACGGCGAGGTCGTTGAGGTTGTCACCGCCAAGGATGCATCTCCAAGCCGCGACTGGCTATCTTTCGTAAAAACAGCTCGTGCCCGCGGGAAAATCAAGCACTGGATCAATCAGAAAGAGAAGGAAGACGCAGCGGAGCTGGGCAAGAAGCTGATGGAGAAGGAATCGAGGAAATTCAAAACCACCTGGAAAAAGGTGCTGCTCATGACTCAGCTTCCGAATGTCCTTGCGCAGAATGGGCTGCAGCGGCCGGAAGACATTTACCCTGCAGTCGGTTTCGGCAAAATCTCGCCCCGTGAAATCCTCTCCCCGCTATTCCCGGATCTCACTCCGCCGTCCGAAGAAAGGCCCAAACCCTCCGGCCTGCCGTCGGTGGTCCGCAGAGTCTTAGGCCAGGGGGATTCCGCCATAACTGTCAAAGGCCAGGACGGCTTGCTGGTTTATCGCGCAAAATGCTGCAATCCCATACGCGGGGACGAGATCGTCGGGTATATAACCCGGGGGAAGGGAATTTCCGTTCACACTACCACGTGCCCGAACCTCGCCAGTTTTTTCGGTTCGGATCGTATCACGGATGTGGAATGGGTCGACGCGCCGGGCGACGAGGTTTTTGGCGTGCGCCTCTCCATTTCGGTAGAGGACAGGCAGGGGATTCTTGCGGATATCACTTCGGCCATCTCAAACCTTAAAACCAACATCCGGGAATCCCGCTCATTCAGCGATGCCAATTCCGGCAAGGGTGTCGTCGAGATCACTGTCGACATAGCGGATGTAAAACATCTGCAGAAAGTCATCCAGGGACTGAAAACCATCCGCGGGATCCAGGAAGTCGAGCGGGTGGCCCAGCTGCCCTAATTCGCATTATGGTAAACCGCCGCCTATGGCGGCGTAACTCGAAAACTCTCTACCGTTCCGGGGTGCGTCCTGAAGAAACAGAAAAGAGAATGATGAATATCGAATGATGAATGTCGAATGTCGAACTAGATGTCTGGAGAGGCGGGCATCGCAAAATATGCAAGCGTTCCAATACTTCATAATTCGAAATTCATTATTCGACATTCGTGTTGATCTCGCTGCCCCCGTCCTGGGGGCTTCCTGATACCACCCGCTCTGCGGGTGGAGTATTCATCGGTTGCGAGATTCTCAGGCTCTGCCGGTGAGCAGCCTCGGTTTGACAAATACTGAAGCATGCCTTTCCCCCGGGGTTCCGACAACAACCGAGAGCATAAGCACTGCGGGATGCCGAATATCGAACCGCAGAAGAACTTCGAAATTCTACATTCATTATTCGATATTCTGCGGTTCAAGAATGATTTAGAGATGCTTATTGCGTGTGAAACCGTTTTTAGCTTTTGTCGGTTGCGGACAGGCCTCTTTGAGGAGCGGCAACCTTAAAGCGACCGGCTTCGCGGAGGTTGTTAAAGATCCAATATCGATTCGACTCGTGGGAGCCATATATGCGGGAGATTATTGAAACCAAGAATGCGCCGGGGCCGATTGGTCCGTATTCTCAGGCTGTCCGGGCTAATGGCTTTGTGTTTGTTTCAGGTCAGATCCCCGTCCGGCCGGAGAGCACGCAAATTGCCGAAGGCGGAATCGCGGCGCAGACTCACCAGGTGATGCGCAACCTTTCCGCCATCCTCGACGCGGCGGGAAGCAAACTGTCAAAGGTCGTCAAAACCACAGTTTTCCTGTCCAATCTTGATGATTTCCCAGAGTTTAACCGGATCTATGCGGGATATTTCCCCGAGGCTCAGCCGGCGCGATCCACCGTTCAGGTGGCACGCCTGCCCATGGGAGTTTTGCTGGAGATCGAGGCGGTTGCAGTCGCTTAGATGGCTTTCCGGACTTTTCCGGACCTCAGACAACGGGTGCAGACCCGTACACGCTTTACGGTGCCGTTTTCGAGGATGCGTACGCTCTGGAGGTTCGGATAAAACTTCCGCGAACGAACATTGTGAGCGTGGGAAACAGTATGACCGAAGATCGGGCTTTTGGCACAAACATAACACTGCATCGGCATTTTCCTACTCCCCTCAGAGCGGCAAATGTTACCAATCACAGGCTATAGAGTCAAGACGAATTACGAATTGAAACACACTGCCTGGACAGGATTTATGATCGGGTGAAACCGTGGAATCGCCCTACCGGGCTGTGTGATTTATTTCGTTATTCGTCATTCTATTGGTAAATCCCCGGCTCTGCCGGCGGACTCATAGAGTTTGACCGCTCCGAAATTTGAAACGCTGAGATACGCTGACAAGAGCGCTGACAAACACCGATTTGTTCGGCGAGGGTCGGCGAGCAAAAGCCGATGAGGCGCTTCCGATGGAGTTTTCTGCGGCGGCACTGTGGCAAGCGCCGTGCTGCAGGGAGAAGGAGGGTATGGGAAACCGGGTGTTTGCCACAGTGCCGCCGCAGAAAACTGTGCAGCGCGGAGCGCTGGCCCCTGCGGGGATCGGAAGCGCCTCATCGGCTTTTGCCCGCGTAAGTCAGCGTTCAAGACCGGGTAACTCCTCCAACCGCTTTGAGCGGTTCAAATCTTACCTCCGGATTTGCCGGAGGTGCCTGACTCGTAATTCAGTTGGCGCCTTGGCCGCCATCATGGCTATACCAGGTCTTCGCCGCCATCGACGCGTATAATGTTGCCTGTCGTCCAGGCTGTTTCGCAAAGGGTGAGAGCAACCAGGAGCTCAGCCACATCCTCGGGAGTCGTCAGGCGCCTGCCGGGATTCGACTGCAAGGCCCGGGCGAACATCCGCTCACTGTCGGGAATCTTTCTTGCGGCCGGAGTATCCGTAACTCCGGCCTGAAGGGCATTGACCGATATGCCGTAGGATGCCAGCTCAACTGCCAGCTGCCGGACATGGGATTCCAGGGCGGCCTTGGCGGCCGAAACCGCTCCATAAGCAGGCCACACTCTTCGCCCGCCCGCACTCGTCATCGCAAAAATCCTGGCCCCTGCCTTGAGCAATCCCGCGTCAAACAAATCCTGAATCCAGTACACAAGGCTATGAGCCATCACATCCAGCGTCATATTCATATCGGCCGGCCGGATACGTTCCGACGGCCCTGCGGAGACAAAGGGCTTCAGGGTGCCAAAAGCCAGCGAGTGCAAGACACAGCGGATGCCCTGGCAGGAGGGGTCCGCCTCGATCACCTCCCGGCATTTCGCTATTACCTCGAGGCGCCGTTCGGGGTCCGCTGCGTTAACGTTGAAGAACAATGCCTGCTGCCCGAGCCGCTCTATTTCTGAAACGACCGTCCCGGCATTTGCCGCAGTCGCCCTCCGATCCAGGTGAACGCCGACAATGCTGAAGCCCTTGCGAGCCAGCGCGAGGCTGCAGGCCGCGCCGAACCCGCTGGAAGCACCCAGAATCAGAGCCCATTTTTGTGATCTGTCTTCGGCCATGATGATCCTCTCCCGAAATGAAGCCGGAGAAGAGTCTATCATGTTTTTGTCTCTTCGTCGGAAGCGACGTCGCATTCGATACCCTGTTCTATGCCAGGTTGCGGCGTATTTTCCATGGCGTGTACCGGTCCGTTTCATATCGGGTCGAGTCGTGGTAGGATGTTCTCTCCGGCGGCGCCGGACGCAAAATTTCATGGCTCAAATCTTCGTTCTCATATTAGATAGGTAGAGAGTCGTTTGGAGATTCAACCCACTATGGAAGGGATGATGTGATGGCAGACGAGCGGATCAATAAAAACAAAGCAATCGATATGGCTCTGACGCAGATTGAAAAGCAATTCGGCAAAGGATCCATTATGCGCCTCGGAGACCGCATCGATACTGCGGGCGTTCAGTCCATTTCCACGGGATCGATATCCTTCGACGCCGCCTTGGGCGTGGGCGGTTTTCCCAAGGGGCGCGTTGTGGAAATCTTCGGGCCCGAATCCAGCGGCAAAACCACTATTGCGCTGCATGCCATCGCTCAGGCGCAGAAAGCCGGAGGATCCGCTGCTTTTATCGATGCCGAACATGCGATGGATGCCGGTTATGCCAAAATGCTCGGCGTCAATACCGATGAACTGCTGGTGTCCCAGCCGGACAGCGGGGAACAGGCGCTGGAAATCGCCGAGGTGCTCGTGCGAAGCGGCGCCATCGATATCCTTGTCGTCGATTCGGTGGCGGCTCTGGTTCCAAGGGCCGAACTGGAGGGGGAGATGGGCGACTCTCTGCCGGGGCTGCAGGCCCGGCTAATGTCGCAGGCGTTGCGCAAGTTGACGGCCATCGTCTCAAAATCCAATACGTGCATGGTTTTCATCAACCAGATGCGCGAGAAAATCGGCGTCATGTTCGGCAATCCTGAAACGACCACCGGGGGCCGTGCTCTGAAGTTTTATTCATCGATCCGCGTGGATATCCGCCGGATAGGTTCCATAAAGGAAGGGGACCTGGTCGTTGGAAGCAGGACGCGCGTCAAAATCGTCAAAAACAAACTTGCGCCTCCTTTCCGCGAAGCAGAATTCGACATCCTTTACAACCAGGGAATATCCTACGAGGGAGACCTCGTAGATCAGGCCGTGGAGCGAAAGCTGATTGAGAAAAGCGGCGCCTGGTTCTCCTACCAGGGAGAGAGGCTTGGGCAGGGGCGCGAAAACGCCAAACAATTCATCCGGGAGCACCCGGAAGTAGCCGGCACGCTCGCTGTAAAGCTTCGCGAAATGCTGGGACTTATCAAGCCGGTTCCGGCGCCCGCCGAGAAGAACAAGGCCGGCTAGGCCGGGCCCCGCCTGCCTCCTGTATCCTGTTTCATTCTCCTGCGTTATGGCATAAAATTGCTGTGCGGGAGTCCGCCAGGCAATCGCGGCCCTTTAACAAGGGTCGAGGAAAGTCCGAACTCCACAGGGCAGTGTGCCTCGTAACGCGAGGGAGGGGCAACCCTACGGAAAGTGCCACAGAAAACATACCGCCTCGCATGGCGAGGTAAGGGTGAAAAGGTGCGGTAAGAGCGCACCGCGTCCCTGGTAACAGGGACGGCAGGGCAAACCCCACACGGAGCAAGGTCAAATAGAAAAGCCATCCTGAAAAGGATAAGGGCTGCCCGCCCGATGCTTTTGGGTAGACCGCTGGATCTCCGGAGTGATCCGGGGACAAGATGAATGATTGCCGTCTCCGCTTTGCGGAGAAACAGAATTCGGCTTACGGCGGACTCCGGCCTGAAACTACCGAGGACGTCTCTCCAGAGACTGTCTCAAAAGTGGTGGCGAGGATCTAGGAGCACCGTAAATGAATACGCCCCTAGGCCAATTAGGCGCCGCCCTGTGACTCAGCCGCTTCGTTCCTGCACGTCAATCTGAAGCGAATGTGCAATAGCCGTCCTGGCAGGGACGGCTGAGTTTTTCACCGACTCAGTCGTCTCTACCGGGACTTGTTGCTGCCATAAATCGATCATTCTCCGTATTTTGAAACGCTGAGAAACGCTGATAAAAGCGCTGACAAACGCCGATTTATTCGGCGAGGGTCGGCGAGCAAAAGCCGATGAGGCGCTTCCGATGGAGTTTTCTGCGGCGGCACTGTGGCAAACGCCCGGTTTCTCATACCCTTCATCTCCTTGCCGCACGGCGCTTGCCACAGTGCCGCCGCAGAAAACTGTCCAGCGCGGAGCGCTGGCCCCTGCGGGGATCGGAAGCGCCTCATCGGCTTTTGCCCGCGTAAGTCAGCGTTCAAGACCGGCGTAACTCCTCCAACCGCTTTGAGCGGTACAAATCTTTCAAGCCTCCGGCTTTGCCGGAGGTACCTGACTGCTAAAATCTGGTGAAAAAGAAAATCAAAGCTTGGCTAGGGACTGCGAATTACGGATTCACTGAATTTGTGGCGGATTTCAGTTTCCCTAAAACATGGCCGAGCTTCACTTTCACTTCAAACTGGAGCGGAAGCTTCCTGTTGTCGGCGGAAAACCATATTTTGAACTGGCCTCCTTCTTTAAAAAGCCCCCCCAGCAGCGCTTCCGTATTTACCTTCCAGGCCGTGAATTTCCCCACCGGAGTATTCACAATTTCCAGTTTCTCCACCTTGCAGCGGATTTTCTTGATCTGGTCGTCGTTGGCCAGAGTCAGGTCCTGAGTGAATCCCTTTTGCAGCGGCGACATTCTGAAAAAGTAAAGGGCGGAAAACGGGTCCTGGACGCAATCAGGGATATTTTCTTTGTACTCGCTTTTTTTTACGACAGGAGGCGCGACGGCCTCATCCAGTTCATGGATATGCAGCCTGCCGCTGCCGCGCAGATATTCGACGTCCACCTGGCGCTTGCGTTTTCCTTCCCGGATTTTTTTGGAAACAGCAAGAGTGCAGAATGTCCCCGATTCCGCAAGAAAAACGAACTCATCCTCGATCTTCATATCGGCCATCGATGCCAACGAGCCGCTGGAACGCGCAGTAAAGACCATCCGCATCGCCTTTTTCCCTTGATTCTCGGTTTCCCCTGCAAGATGGAGTTCGGCTTCGCCCGCTTCCATGGAAGGAAGAAAGAAGAGATACCAGGGGGGATCCCATTTGACGGAGTAGACTAACCGCTCGCCGCCGGAGAATGGCAGATCGGGGGTGCCGGCATGCCTGGCAACTTCCTGGCAGGGAATGGCGCCGGCCAGCATGACCGTGACAAGGAAAACGGTCAGCAGTGAAAACCTGCGAGCGTGCATGCAGCGTGTCTCCATTATTTCCCCAGCCGGCGAACCACAGCCTCAAATACCTCATCGACTCCGATGTCCATACATTCATTTTTCGTCGGGCAACTCCTGCCATAGCAGTAGCTGCAGGGCAGCGTATGCACCACCACCTCGTCCATTGCGTTCCAGGGTCCGTTTCTGATGGGTGACGTGGGGCCGAAAATGCCGACTGCCGGTGTTCCCACGGCGCAAGCGAGATGAAAAGGCCCGGTATCGCCGCCGATCATCATGCGCGCTTTTTGCAGCAACGGGATCAACTGAAGAAAAGATACGGGCAGATGGGACAAAGGCGATCCGCTGCAGTTTTCGGCGATCGAGCCATAATAGCTTTCCTCGCCAGGACCTGTCGTCACGGCAACGCGCAATCCCAGATTGCCCTGTATTCTTGCGGCCAGAGTCGCCATACCGCTCGAGGTTCCATCTCTTGGTTGGCCAGCCGCCTCCTGGATTTATGATCACAAAATCCGTCAGGCCTTCTTTCGCCAGAAGGGAATCGATCCGTGCCGCATCCTCTTCGCGAACGGCAAAATCCAGCGACGTCGGACCGATGTGCCCTCCGGTCAGACCTGCCAGCTTCCGGTTGAGCTCAAGGACATGAAATTGTGTATCCGGCTTGCTGAGCGTTCGGTTGTAGAACCAGTGGGCGGGCCGCTCCCGCACAAGGTCGCGGGAAAATCCCAGGCGTGTTCGCGAGCCGCTCAGGAAAGCCAGGAAACCGGTTTTCAGCAGCCCCTGAAAGTCGATCGCATAGTCGTAGTTCCTCGCCCTCAGCTTACGGACAAGTTCCTTCGTGGAACTCCACGCGGGCCAATCAGGCGGAAATTTCTGCAAAGAGCCTGTGTCCAGCACATGGATCTCGTCGATCCCCCGCACGGCCGACAGGAGCGAAACGGACTTTTTGGCTGACAGCCAATCGATTTTTGCGCCCGGAAAGGACGCGCGCAGGCCTGAAAACGCCGGCAGAGTGTGCAGAATATCTCCCAGCGAGCTGAGACGGATGATCAGAATCCCGGGGGAATCGTTCATGAGGCAAACTTGGCCAAAATAATTTCGATCAGGTCCCGTGTTGAATGATCTTTGGGATCTCCGGCAATCGCTACCTGCCCGCCGTAGGATCGTACCGTCTCGCGTTCGGGGACGCTTTCTTCCGTATAATCCGTCCCCTTGGCATGAACATCGGGCCGCAACTCTTTCAGGATACCATCCACCGTGGGCGCGTCAAATACCAGCACGTAATCCACGCATTCCAGGGAGGCCAAAACCTCGGCGCGCTCAGCTTCGGATTGCAGCGGGCGCCCTTTTCCCTTCAGCGCACCTACGCCGGCATCCCCGTTGACTCCCAGTATCAGCACGTCCCCCAGGGCACGGGCCGCCTGCAGATATCGAATATGACCGACATGGAGAAGATCGAAGCAGCCGTTGGCAAATATCACCTTTTTGCCTTTTGCGCGCAAATCCGCAGCCAGAATTTCGAGCTCTTCGAGTTTTTTGATCTTTTGCTTGGGATCGGACCACATGTTTTTGATTAGAGACTGGAGATTCAACCCTGGCGCCGGGGAACGCTTTTGGATGTATCCTTGGCCAGGGCGCCGCACAGTTCGTCCCGCGTTACCGTTGCCGTCCCGCGTTTCATAACCACAATGCCTCCGGCATAGTTGGCAAGCCGCGCCGCCTGCTCGGGAGTGGCGCCGCAGGAAAGCGCCAGCGTGAAGACCGCGATGACCGTATCGCCGGCCCCGGTGACATCCGCCACTTCGTCGCTGCCGTAAACGGGGATGTGCAGCGGCGCCTTATGCGGTTCAAAAAGCGTCATGCCGAACCGGCCCTGGGTTACCAGCAGGGAACCCAGCCGCTGCTCATGCAGCACACGGCGGCCGACTTTCGCCAGCAGTTTTGCATCGGAGCCGATGGAGATGCCCGTGGATGCTTCGAGTTCCGTGATATTCGGGGTGATGGAAGTGACGCCCCTGTATTGTGACATCGAAAATCTTGAGTCCACGACCAGCGGGATTCGCCTTTCCCTGGCTGCACGGATCAGGCCGGCGGTCAGGGGAGAGGAAATGGAGCCGTAACCGTAATCGCTTAAGATGATCCCGTCTGCCGTCTGCAAACTTCGCTGGATAAGGCTCCACGCCGCAGGCGCCTGCCTGCCGGGATTGGGTACACGGTCCACGCGGACAACCTGCTGCGGGGCGGAATGGTGTGCGCCCGCCAGGATGCGGGTTTTCACAGGCGTGGCAATGGAGCGGATAAGGCGCAGTCCGCCTGTATGCGCGCCCTTGCCTTTCAGGATGGCTGCCAGGTCTCTGCCCGGCTTATCATCTCCGACTGCCCCGGCTATTGCCACTTTGCAGCCTAGATCCAGCAGGTTGTTCGCAGCGTTGGCAGCACCTCCGGGAAGGCGGACCAGATCACGGTACTCCAGGACCAGAACCGGTGCTTCGCGCGAAACCCTGGCGATCCGGCCGTAAAGAAACTCGTCCGAGATGAGATCCCCGACCACAAGGATCTTCCGGTAAGGGAAGCCACTCAGTATATTCCATAGTTGCTGATGCATTTCGGGTGTCAGCATATCAATGAGATCTCACGGGAAACAAATTTTTCGTCCGAATACGCAATTCGTTATTATACGTGACCCGGATCACTTTTTGCGCCCTGATCGGGAAATATAATGGCAGCGAGTGGAGATAGATCCGCGGCCGTGAGAATTCGGATGGCGTCCGGCACCTGGGGGATGACCGGACCTAATCCCGGCCGCGGACCTGAATATCAAGAGCCTCCCGGGCGGCTTCCAGGACTTGCGCAACCGAAACGCCTTCCATGCACCGGAAATCTGTCGGGCACTTTCTTAAAAAGCACGGATTGCATTCGACAGGATGCTTCAGGACTGTCGCATAGCGGCTGAGCGGCCCGGTGGCCGTATCGCTGGTAGACCCGAAGATTGCCAGTTGCGGGACGTCCATCGCTGCCGCGAGATGCATCGGCCCCGAATCATTCGTAATCAGAAGGCTGCACTCGCGGATCAATCCCATGAGTCCGCCCAGGGTGGTTCGGCCTGCCAAAAGGACAGGCGCCTGCTTCATATTTGAGGCAACCGCCCGGGCAACGGGCAAATCCACCGGCGAACCAAAAAGGACGATGCGCGCGCCGTATTGTTGGGCCAGTGCATCGGCTACGGCGGCATAGCGATCGGGAAACCAGCGTTTGGCTTCACCGTAAAAGGCTCCGGGATTAAGGCCCACGATCATTTCCTTTTCCCGTACGCCGGCGGCTCTCAGCAGTTTGACGGCCGCAAGCCGGTCGGATTCACGGACCCGTACGCCGATGGATGGCGTGTAGCCGCGGTTCTCCCACAAGCGGTCTTCCAGCCACCCCATTCCGGAAAGAATGCCCAGGTAGTAATACGCCTGATGGACGCGCCGCACGGCGGGATCTATGGGGCATGCGTGTGTAAGCAGCGGGCTCCTCCCATCTCGAGCGTATCCGATCCGGCCGGGAATCCCGGCGCAGCGGGCGATCAGGGCGGCCCCGAAGGCGTTTTGCAGAAGAATTGCCAGGTCGAACCGGCGGCGCCTCAGATCCGCTATCAGGCGGAAAAATCCCGAGAGGCCTCGATGCACACCGTCTCTGTCGTACTCTAGGATTTCGTCTACGAATTCGGCCGCGGAATAGATGTCCCGGACCCAGGGGCGCACGAGCAGGGAAATATGCGCGCCGGGGAAAAGCCGGCGGATCTCTTTCATCGCAGGGATGGAAATCACGGCGTCGCCGACCCAGTTGGTGCCGCGTATCAGAATCTTCCGGGCTGAGCCCGGCTGTATTGGCCTCACTCGCACTCCCTCAGGCAGTCTCTCAGAACGCCCTGAAATCCTTGCCCATCGGTTAACCCAGTTTCCTGAACCGCAACCAGGAGGGGGAAATCAGGCGGATGCCAAATTTTAACAGCATCTTTTTCCGTGATGATCAGCGCATCCGCTCGCTTGCTGCGTGCATCAGCGGCGCACTCAAGCCAGTCCTTCGGCCGGATCGGGTAGTGATCCCGAAAAAAGCGCACCCCGCGAACATCGATCCCCAATTGCAGGACATCGCGCCGGAACCTTTCAGGATTTCCGAGCGCAGCTGCCAGAAATGCCGAAAGCGCTCCGCCGGAATGCTCTGCAGGTTCCTGGCCCAGCCGCCAGGAAGCAAAGGGCACCAGAGCCCGGATTGTCTGGCGGCAATGATGGATTCTGGCCAATGGGTGGATCTTCCGGACCTCGCATTCGACCGTATGAGCCGATTCAGGCTCGCCGTTGAGCACCACCATGTGGCAGCGTCGCAACTCCGATAGCGGTTCGCGAAGAGTTCCCCGCGGAAATACGCGATTGGATGCCAACGGCTGACTCGTATCTATGATGACAATGTCCAGATCACGGTGAAGCCTTCGATGCTGAAACCCGTCATCCAGCAGGAACACGGCCCGCATCGGTTGACGGGAAAGGACAGCGCCTGTACGGCAACGGTTTTTGGATATTCCCATCCACACGAAAGGGAGGTGTCGCCGAATCAGTGCCGGCTCGTCTCCGAGTGTGGTTTCGGCGGCCGGAATTTTTTCGCCGGGAGGCACAATGTGTTCTTGTCCAGATTTATCCCTGCCGTATCCCCGGCTTAGAATGGCGGGCACGAACCCGAGTTCCGCCAGGATCCGGGCGACGTGAATCACCAGCGGGGTTTTTCCGGATCCGCCCATGGTTAGGTTGCCGATGCTGATCACGGGCTTCGCCAGCCGGTGCTGGTGCAGCAATCCCTGCGCATATAAGCCATTACGGGCGCGCAGGAACGCCTCGTAGAGAATTCCGGCGGCAAAAGCCCCAGGCGCCAGCGCAGGGTGGACCTTGTACATAGAAGTATAGACTAGCATAAAAAAACCCGACACATTCCACGGATAATGCTTGTGCCAAGCCTGCACAGCCCTGTCCGATTTTGGATGGGCGGATGACTGGTTTGCGCATTATCGGACGGGTCTGGAGAGACCGTCCTCACGAAAAATTATGGCAGGGCGCAGGGGAATCCGCGGGGCTGCTTCTTTTTCTTGCACTGCGAATCAGGATCTGTATAATTAAGCAATTTATTGCATAATTATGTTTAAACCATGAAATCGAGAAACGCACGGCAGGCAAAAATTCTTGAAATTGTCGGCAGACGGCCGATCGGCAGCCAGGAGGAGCTGGCATCTCTCCTGAACCGCGATCGGATCGGTGTCACTCAGTCTACGCTCTCCAGGGACATTCGGGAACTGGGGCTGGTCAAGGTCCGCGGCCGGTACCAGGTTCCCGGCGATGTGCGCGTTGAAACCGCGGACCAGACGCTGCGCCGGGCCTTTTCGCAGTTCATCGTTCAAACAGGCTTGTCGGGCAACATCGTGATGATCAAGACGGCTCCGGGCAACGCCCATTCGGTCGGAGTTGTTCTGGACGGCGCGCAGTGGCCGGAGGTCTTGGGCACGGTTGCCGGAGACGATACGATTTTCGTACTCCTGCGCAGCAGGCGTTTCGGCAGGAAAGTCATGGCCAGAATCAGGGAGTTTGCGGAATGAAGATCAGAGTAGGGATTATCGGGGTAAGCGGATATGCCGGACTGGAATTGATCAAGCTGGTGTTGCGGCATCCTGCCGTCGAATTTGCGGCGGCCATGGATGCGGCGGAAATCGGCGAAAAGCAGGTGCAGGACCTTCATCCGGGCCTGCGCGGAAGCTGCAGCCTGGTCACCTTTACTCCGGATGCCGGGCGCATGGCGTCGCTCGGGCTGGACACGGTATTCCTCTGCACACCCGATAAAGTATCGTACCAGCTGGTTCCGCAAATCCTGGCGGCCGGTATCCGGGTTGTGGATTTCAGCGGAGCATTCCGCCTCAAGGATGAAGCCAGCTATCCGTCCTGGTATGGATTCCAGCATACCAGCCCGGAACTGCTGGGCAAGGCGGTCTACGGGCTCCCGGAATGGAACGCCAGGCAGATCGCCCCAGCGCAGCTCATCGCCAATCCGGGCTGCTACCCAACTTCCGTTACCCTGGCGCTGCTACCCCTGGTACGGGGCGGAATGCTCGAAACGGGTTCCGAAATTTTTTGCGACTCCAAGTCCGGCGTGACAGGAGCAGGCCGGGGTGTGAAGCAGGAACTGATGTTCTCGGAAGTTGCGGAAAATTTCCGTGCCTATAGCCCGGTATCGCACCGGCATGCCCCGGAGATGTGCCAGGAACTGGGCTGGAATCTGGAAAGCTTCACGTTCATTCCTCACCTCCTGCCAGTCAGTCGTGGGATCATCTCCACAATCTATATCCAATTCCACCGGCCGGTCAGTTCGGCCGAAATCGAAACCGAATATGGCAACAGGTACGGCAATCGCCCGTTTGTCCGGATCCTCGGCGGGTCGCGCTTGCCTGAACTGCGCGCAGTCAATCACACGAATTTTTGCGACATCGGCTGGCGGCTGACTCATGGCGGGAGGCGGGCCGTGGTTTTTTCGGCCATCGACAACCTGGTTAAAGGAGCTTCAGGCCAGGCGCTGCAGAATTTTAATCTGATGCACGGACTTGAGGAAAGCACGGGCCTTCTGTAAGGAGTCGCGGATGCGCATCACAGTCAAACTCGGCGGGAGCATCCTGGAGGATGTCGGCATACGCACGCATCTGCTTACGCAGGTTTGCGCGGCGGCCGCAAAAGGCCATGAAGTCATTCTCGTGCACGGGGGAGGCAAAAGCCTGAGCCGGAGGCTGTCTCAGCTTCAGATGAAATCGGAATTCAGAGAAGGACTGCGTGTAACAGACGCCGAGACACTCGATGTGGCCGTGATGGTGTTCGCCGGCGAAGTCAATAAGAAGATTGTCGCGGAGATGAGCCGGCTGGGAAACGGGGCCATAGGGATCTGCGGCGCGGACGCCGGGGCGGTCCGATGCCTGCAGCTCTCGCATCTGCCGGGATACCCGTCAGACATCGGGTTTGTGGGAAAACCATCCGATGTGAACCGGTCATTTTTTGAGCTGGTTCTCGGGGCAGGCCTGACACCCGTTGTCTCCAGCATCGCTCTGGGGCCCGATTACGAGCTTTACAATGTAAATGCGGACCAGATGGCTGCAGCGTGCGCTTCAGGTGCGGGCTGTGCATCTCTGATCTATTTAACGGATGTCCCCGGCATCCGGGATGAAAAGGGTGTTGTTGTGAGAAGCATTGGAGAATCCGGAATCCAGGACATGCGTTCCAAAGGGATTCTCTCCGGAGGGATGCTGCCCAAAACCTCATCATGCCTTGAAGCGCTTGCGGCAGGCGTGGCATCGGTCCGCATACTCCCGGGTTCCAGCCCGGATGTTTTGACACGATTCTTAGAAGGCATCTTGACGGAAGGAACGGAAATACATGGAAAAGACTGAAGCGATACCGCTCAAAGCGGAGGAAATACAGGCTCTTGAAGAACAATACCTCTTCGCCACCTATAAGAGATCCGATCTGTTCTGCTCACACGGTTCAGGCGTTTATGTCTATGACCTTGCCGGCAAACGCTATGTGGATTTCCTGGCCGGCATATCCGTCAACTCACTGGGTTACAACCACCCGCGAATCGCGCGGGTGCTGGCCGAACAGGGGCAGCGCCTGGTGCACAGCTCCAATTTGTTTTATCACCCTTACCAGGGTCTTCTGGCCAAAAGGCTTGCGGCAATTTCCGGCATGTCCAAAGTTTTTTTTACCAACAGCGGAACCGAAGCGATCGAGGCGGCTCTCAAGATTGCGCGCGCCTATGGCCATGCCCGGAGCAGCGAAAAATCGGTGATTCTGACGCTCAAAAATTCATTCCACGGCAGGACTTTTGGGGCCCTAAGCATTACGACCCAGGAAAAATACCAGGCGCCTTTCCGTCCCCTGGTGCCCGGCGTTGAAATTATCGAGGATCTGAAACCTGAGAGCCTGGGAAAGGCGTTTTCGGACAGAGTGTGTGCGCTGGTTTTGGAGCCGATCCAGGGTGAAGGCGGCATAGTTCCTTTGCCGCAGGCATTTGTGGGCTCAGCCCGGGCGCTTTGCGACCACTACGACGCTCTCCTGGTCGCGGACGAAATCCAATGCGGCCTGGGGAGAACCGGAAAATATTTTGCATTCGAGCAGTACGGAATCAAGCCGGACGTTGTGACGCTGGCCAAGTCCCTTGCGGCAGGATATCCGCTGGGCGCCGTTCTGGGCAATGCGCGCGTTGCCGAATGCCTGAAGCCCGGGGACCACGGCACTACCTTCGGCGGCGGACCGCTGGCCTGCAGGCTTGCCCTGGAAGTGCTGGACATCATCGACGATGAAAAACTCCTCCCCAGAGTCGCCGAGTTGGGGAAATACCTGGTTCGCGGGATTCAGAGCCTGGCCCCGCAGCATCCCTCGATCGGAGAGATACGGGGCATGGGGCTGATGATCGGCATCGAGATCGGCAGCATTGCCAAAGAGGCGGTGAACCGCCTTCTGAAAAAAGGATTCATCGCGAACGCTGCGCATGATACGGTGCTGCGGCTTCTTCCTCCGTTTATCATCTCGGAAAAAGACATTGATGAGTTCCTCGTTGCTCTCGACCAGGTTTTGGGCGAACTGGAATCCGCGTAACCGGCTTTAAGGAGGCCGCAAATGATTGAAATGGCTCAATCGCAGCAAGGGCTGGAATCCTCTGCCGGTCTCAAGACGCTGGTCCGTAAAGCCAGGCTCGCCGATGCAAGTGAAATGTGTCGGCTCATCAATTATTATGCCGATCAGCAGCAGATGCTGCCCAAGACGCTGCTGCAGATTTATGAGAACCTGCGCGACTACAGCGTCGCCGTGAATGCTTCGGACCCTGTCCAGGTGCTGGGCTGCGGCGCCCTCCATATTTACTGGGAGAACCTCGCGGAGATACGCGCACTGGCCGTGGCGCCCGGCATGGCAAGAAAAGGCATCGGAAAAGCCCTGGTTGAGGAATTGCTCTCCGAGGCGCGGGCGCTGGGAATCGAGCAGGTATTTTGTTTTACCTATGAACCAAAGTTTTTCGGCAGTTTCGGTTTTATACAGGTCGAACACAGCACCATGCCGTTGAAGGTGTATAACGAGTGCTTCCACTGCCCCAAATTCAATAAATGCGATGAACTCGCCATGGTCCTGCACATATGACACGAACGCACGCTTCCCGATCCAAATCATCCGCTGAATGGCGGATCACTGAAGGCGGCATCACGGCGCCTCAGGGCTATCTTGCCGCTGGTGTAGCCGCCGGAATCAAGAAAAAAGGGCTCGACCTCGCCGTTGTGTTTTCTTCACAGCCATCGTCAGCCGCGGGAGTTTTTACTCTCAACCGCGTGCAGGCGGCTCCGGTTTTGCTTTGCAGGGAGCACCTCAAGCTCTCCCGTGGACGCGCCCGCGCGATCCTTATCAACTCCGGGTGCGCGAATGCCTGCACCGGGGACCGCGGGATGCACGACGCGCGCATCAGCGCGCGCTGTCTGGCATCGCGCCTCGAAGTACATCCCAACCGGGTTTTGGTGGCAAGCACCGGTGTGATCGGCAGTTTTCTCCCCGTACCCAGGATGTTGAAAGGCATCGGCGCCGCCGCCAGCGCGCTCAACTCGCGGGGCGGCCCTGCAGCCGTTCGGGCCATCATGACCACCGATACACGCGAGAAATCCATTGCCGTGGAAGGGCGCATAGCGGGAAAAACCGTGCGCATCGGTGGAATGGCCAAAGGAGCCGGGATGATTCACCCGCAAATGGCCACCATGATCGCCGTTGTCACGACGGATGCGCAGGTTCCGCCGGGGGAATTGAGCCGCATGCTGCGCCGGAGCGCGGACAGAACTTTCAACTGCCTCACCGTCGACGGCGACACGTCCACCAACGACACGGTCCTGGCGCTCGCAAACGGGGCTTCGGGCGCCTCTATCGCGGACCGTCGTTCCGCCTCGTTTTTTGAAATAGGCCTGAGCCTGGTTTGCGAAGAGCTGGCCAAAAGCATCGCAAGGGACGGGGAAGGGGCCACAAAGTTTGTGGAAATAATGGTGCGGGGCGCCGCCGATTTCGAGGCGGCCCGCAAAGTGGCCAAGGCTATCGCGCACTCCAGCCTGGTGAAAACCGCCCTATACGGTCAGGAACTGAACTGGGGGCGTATCTTGTGTGCCGTGGGTTACAGCGGCGTGCCGTTTGATCCGGACACTGTTGGATTGAGCCTGAATGGGATACCTATTTTTCGCAACGGATCTCCCGTCGGTTCAACCCGGGCCCGCGCGAAAAAATCAATGAAAAACCACGATTTGCAGATTGATGTCGACCTGGCAGGCGGCCGCGCCGCGGCAAAGGTCTGGACCTGCGATTTAAGTCATGGCTACGTCGACATCAACGCCAGCTATATCTCTTGACTTATCGTTTTCTGTTACAGGTTTCCCGTTACAGGTTGACACGACAATGTACGCTTGAGATCCGATGCAGCAGGGCGGCAAGGATCAGGGCGAAGGTCGCGAAGGAATTTTCAGTTCTCTTCCCACATAAATGAGCCCGAGAAAATTTTCCTTTTCTGCATCCGTGGCATCGATTGCTTTCGAAATTGTGGTCGACAGCCTGTGTTCTTTCCCATCTATGCCTGCGTAATACACAACGAACAGCGGCGTGTCCGGCGGAAAATGCCGGCCGAGCAAAGGGACCAGGCTCTTCATCCTGTTTAATCCCATGAACACGACGAGAGTATGGCCGTTGCGGGCTGCCGCCTGAATCAGCGCATCGTCGGCTTTCAGATCTTCCGGCTCAACGATGACAATGGGATTTTCCGTCAGGTCGAATTCCCCCAGAACGGCATTCGCGACGCTGAACGAACTCATCCCCGGGATGATTTTTATCTGATCTGCCGGAATATATTCCGACAGCCAGTTTCGCCAGCCTCCGTACAAAGTAGGGTCTCCAGGTTCAAGAAGCCCGATAATCCTGCCTTCCTTCAGCAGCTTCCTGGCCGTTTCGATATTGTCCGCATAAACCGCATTCGCTGTCTTCTCCGCTTCCTGATCGGTAAACTCGGGATGCCTGGCCTTTTGATACCGGGCAAGCTGCATGAAGGGATCGAACAGCACCGGCCTGCCTGCGATGTATTCGGCAAGACTCTTCTGGTAGTCCTCCTTGCCGATAAAAGCATCCGCCCTGCCCATGGCCGAAATAGCCTCATTGGTCAGCAGGTCCGGATCCCCGCACCCCACGCCTAACACATAAAGCATCGGCTTCTGTTTCAGGCTGAGAACCTCGACGAAGGAAATATTATCCAGCGCTCGGGCTTTAGAGGCGTCACCCGGAAACACGAGGTCATAGGAGGTTCCGTCTGCGCGGTTTGCCGGCCGCGAGACAACGGCCGGAGCCGCCGCGGATTGAAGGTCTCCAATGGATACAATGGCTGCATTTCCATTTGCGGATGTGATCCTGAGGACATCGGTCCGTTCGAGCTTGATAGCCATTTTCTCGAGCACGGATTCCAGCATGCGGCCGCGGACCGATTCGGATGTCACCGCTTTTCTCGAGTAGGCAGGATCTGATTGGAAATGGGCTGTCTGGATGACTTCAATGAAGGTTATCTTCCCGAGGAATAGGCTGGCTTTTTTATCCCGTTCCAGGATCAGAGCCGGCAAATCCTGATAGGGCGCCGAGGCGCCGGCATTCACGGAATGTGCAACAAAAATGCGATCGCGGCCCGCCAGAAATACTTCTCCCCACGACAAAACCGTCTGTTCGCCCTGATGGTTTTTTACTGAAATGGCAAGTCCCTGAAAGGGCTCCCGAATTTTTGCCAGCTCGATCAGGCTCCTGAGCGGCACAGTGCCATATCGAATAGTCTCTTTCACCCCGGTCTTGGGACGAGCCAAAACTTTTACCGGATTGAACTTCTGCAGATCCGGCAAACTCAATTGCATCGGGCTTTGCACAATGCCCCCGATGCTCAGCATCGGATTTCCCGCCTCCACGGAAAATGCAGTGCTGGACCACAGGCAGCAGAACGGTAGAATCAGGAATATCAAGCGGCTTTTTATCACAGCGAACTCCCCGTAACATGAGAAATCAGTTTCGGCCAGTCGAGGGAACTTTAGCATGCAGTATTTGTGGACAAACAGAAATAATTTGTTTGAGAACACGCAAATGTTATCGAATGAAGCGGAGGCAACGATCCAGGATTGCAGGTCAAACAGCAACCGGTTTTTTGCAGTCTGAAACCTGCAACGTGTAAACAGTGACCTGTGACATGCGAGCGGCGAACCAAAACAACCTGCTGCTTTTTTGAATATGGATTACAGTCACCTGTTAATTCTATTGGCAAACCTCCGGCTCTGCCTGGGGACTCAAAGAGTTTGACGGCTTCGTATCTCGAAACGCTGATAAAAGCGCTGACAAACGCCGATTTGTTCGGCGAGGGTCGGCGAGCAAAAGCCGATGAGGCGCTTTCGATGGAGTTTTATGCGGCGGCACTGTGGCAAGCGCCGTGCGGCAAGGAGATGGCGGTTATGAGAAACCAGGCGTTTGCCACAGTGCCGCCGCATAAAACTGTCCAGCGCGGAGCGCTGGTCCCTGCGGGGATCGGAAGCGCCTCATCGGCTTTTGCCCGCGTAAGTCAGCGTTCAAGACCAGCGTAACTAGTCCAACCGCTTTGAGCGGTTCCAATCTTTCAAGCCTCCGGCTTTGCCGGAGGTGCCTGAATTTGCAGCGGACTAATCCAGGTTCAATTTGTGCATAAGAACATGAAGCCGCGGGTCGGACCGGAGCGGGTCCAGGAATGAGTAGGTTTTCAGCGGATGGACCCATTCGTCGTTGTGGGCAGCGGCACGCTCCATCCAGGCAAAGGCTTCGTCGATCTCGCCGAGCCCGAGATGAATCCAGGCGAAACTCGACGGCAGCACGAATCGTTCGGTGGCGATTGTCCGGAGGCGCTCCAGCATCTTCCTGGCATCATCCGTATGTCCTCCCAGGCCCAACGCCAGTCCAAGCCATCCCAGCATGAGAGGGAAGTCGCCTGATAGCTCAGACGCTCCGCGAAACGCAGCCACGCTTTCCTCATATTTCTGCATCTCCAGGTAAGCCAGACCCAGCATCATGAATGAGAAATGATTTCCCGGCTCCAGTTTGACCATCTGCTGCGCCTGTGCGAGGGCGCGCTCGGATTGGCGGCCAAAGAACAGCGCCAATACCAGCCAGAAATAGACCTCCATCGAAAGCGGATCGAGCTCAAGAGCAACTTCCAATTCCGCGGCAGCCTGCTCCGTCTTTCCCATCGTCATCAGGACACTCGCGTATCTGACCCGGATCAAGGATGAATTGGGACTCAGATCTCGCGCATGCGCCATCTCCCTCTCGGCCTCCTTCCAGTTATAGGAATAGGCGTCTTCGTAATGCAGTTTCTGTGGATGGTAAGCAACGTGGGTCCGGGGCTCGGCCAGCGTGGGATCGAGCTCGAAAGCACGCACTCCGTAGAATCTGCGCAGCGGTTCCATTTCATCGGGCGGAAGAAATCCCCAAAGCCCCAGGTAGCCATAAAGATTGGCGAGAGCGTCGCAAGCCAAGGCGAAGTTGGGATCGAGGTCGAGCGCTGCCTCGAAGTGGTGCTTCGCTTTCGCCACAGCCTCCGGCGTCCACTTCCACATCTCGTAACGGCCCTTAATGTACTCGTTGTAGGCCGCGAGATTCTCCGTTGGCTTCCTTGCGGCCTGCTCGCTGCCAACCTTGCCCGCAACCACCGGGATGTTTGCGGCGATATCTTGTGCAATGGAGCTCTGAAGTTGGAAGATGTCGCGCAGGTCTCCTTCGTATCTCCGCGCGAACAGATGAGCCTGGTCGCTGGTCTGAATAAGCTGTGCGTTGATCACAAGCTGTTCTTTGGCAGGGTGGAAAGATCCTTCCACGATGTAGTCCACCGCCAACTCACGGCCGATTCTGGATACATCCTTATGGCTGCCCTTGTAACGCATGGCCGTGGTGCGGGCAATGACCGCCAATTGCTCCGGTGCCAGGCTTGCCAGGGCGCCGATGATTTCATCGGTCACGGCATCACTGAAATACTCTTGGGCCGGATCTCCGCTCAAATTCAGGAATGGAAGCACTATCAGCCTGGGTTTCCGGACTGGCCCTTCGTCGATGGTGAAAGGCGGCGAAGACACCTTTCCAACAAACCGGTATCCGCGCTTGGGCAGCGTCTCGATAAAGCGAGGATGCTTGATCGGATCTCCCAGCACCAACCGCAGCCGGGCAACGGCGATATTCAGGCTGTTGTCGAAGTCGACGAAAACGTCACCGGGCCACAGGCGCCGGCGCAGAGCGTCGCGAGTAACCACTTGGCCGGGGTGTTCCAGAAGGGCAGCGAGCACCTGGAAAGGCTGATCGCGCAGACGAATCCTGTTGCCGCGTTTGCGGAGCTGTCCGGCGTCCAGATCAACTTCGAAGCAGTCGAAGCGAACCACTTGGGGCATTGTCCGGCTCCAGGCAGGGGGGAATCCAGCGCTGATGAAAATACCACTTAACTATATTCTACCAGCAATTTGCGTGGAAAGGGAAATTACATGATGAATACAGCCGGCGTCTATTGGTTTTATGCCCGAGGGCCGGCGATCATATGTCATTGCATCATAAGAGACTGTTGCCACAAAAAACCAGAAATCGAAAGGAGCATTGCTATGAGACGCGCAATTTTGGCTTTCCTGGTTCTGTTTTTGTCCGCCACCATGGTTTTGGCCGCGGACGGTGATCCCAAGCGAGCCGTCGTTGGAGTTTGGACAATGGGATTCTGTCAGGCGAAACCCTACAATTTGCCATTTGCATGCACAACCCAGTTTGTGAACTTCCACGAGGACGGCAGCGTTTGGTCCAGTTACATATTTGATCAGTTTCCCTCCAGTTCTTTCGGAGGGCTTTCCGTCGGAGCGACCGGCACCTGGCACTATCTGGGCAAAAATCAGTTTTATGTCACTATGCTGCGGTTCATTAACGACGCCTCCAGCGGTCATGTATTGTATATCCTGAGGACTGATTTCACCGTGGAAGCCTATCCCATGAGTGATGAAGCAGTGACAGGCAAGATGAGGTTCCTGTTTTACCTGGCAGAACCGGCCGCCCCATTTTCCTTCCCCGTTGTTAAAAAGATCCCATATCGAGATCCGTGGGACGAAATGGTGCCCGGGCCTACGGCTATCCCGATGCAGCGCGTTCCTTCATTCGACCCCAATTCGCCAGCTCTTCCCTGAAACCGCCTGCACTGCTGATATGCGCCGGCCACAAATACGGGGGTCGGCGTATATCCGCTGCGGCCTGCAACCTGAAACCTGCAACCGGCTGTGGCGGCCTGTTTTGTCTTGACAAACTCATATGCCAGTCTAAGATACGGGAGAGCGCAATAACCAGGGACCGCGAGACAGGTTTTTATGAAGCTTCACAAGCCAAGCCGATGTGACGCAATCTTCTACCTTAGAACAATCCTCCTTCGAGCGCCCTTCTTACGCCTTCGCCCGGCGATTCCGCTGCAAAAGCTGGGTTAAAGGCAAAGCTTCCAGGCACATTTGTGAAAGGATCCAGGTATGACAGACCGAGTACTGGTATTTGACACGACGTTAAGAGACGGGGAGCAGTCTCCCGGCGCCAGTATGACCATCGAGGACAAATTGAGGCTGGCGCAGCAACTGGAAAAGCTGCAGGTGGACGTCATTGAAGCAGGATTTCCCATATCCTCAGATGGAGATTTCGAATCCGTCCGGCGCATTTCCCAAACGATCCGTTCCGTCACCATCGCAGGGCTGGCGCGGGCAAACAAAGCGGACATCGACCGCTGTTGGGAAGCCGTTAAAGCTGCGGCAAAGCCGCGTATCCATGTTTTTCTCGCCACTTCCGACATTCACTTGCAGTATAAGTTGAGGAAAACCAGGGAAGAGGCGCTCGCTGAAGCCGCAAACGCCGTGGCATATGCGAAGTCCCTTTGTCCCGACGTCGAGTTCTCTGCGGAAGACTCCACGCGCTCCGACCTCGATTTTCTCTGCAAAGTTGTGGAGGCTGTTATCAACGCCGGGGCTAACGTTGCTAATATTCCAGATACGGTCGGATACACTTTCCCCACGGAATACGCCGAGCGCATCCGATACCTGCGCGATCATGTGCCCAACATCGGGCGAGCCATCCTGTCGGTCCATTGCCATAACGATCTGGGATTGGCCGTGGCCAACTCGCTGGTCGCCATTCAAAATGGCGTCCGCCAGGTGGAATGCACCGTCAACGGCATCGGAGAGCGCGCAGGGAACGCCTCCCTGGAAGAAATCGTGATGGCTCTGCGCACGCGCAAGGATCTCTTCGGGATAGAAACCGGGATCAATACGCGGGAAATTTATCCTTCCAGCGCGATGCTGACCAACCTGACTGGACTGATAGTCCAGAGGAACAAAGCCATCGTGGGCAGAAACGCTTTCGCCCACGAAGCCGGCATTCACCAGGACGGCGTCATGAAGGAGAAGCTCACCTACGAGATCATGCGTCCCGAGGACGTCGGAATCAAAGAAAGCCACCTGGTGATGGGAAAGCATTCCGGCCGGCACGCCCTCAAGAAGAAATATCAGGAACTGGGATTCGACCTCAGCCCGGCCGAACTTGAAAAAGCATATATCCTCATAAAGAAAGTGGCAGACAAGAAGAAGGTGGTGTACGACGAAGACCTGATCGTGACGGTCCGCGACGCATTAAGGATCACCGCGCCGGTCTATAAGATCAAAAATATCCATTCCATTGCGGGCAACCAGGTCATCGCTACCACCACCATTGTGCTGGAAAAAGAGGGGAAGCTTTACCAGGATTCGGCGACGGGCGACGGTCCGGTGGATTCGGTGGTTAAGGCCGTCGACAGAATCACAGGCCTCGAAGGGAAGCTGACGGAATACACGGTCCAGAGCGTAACGACGGGCGGCGATGCGGTCGGTGAAGTGTTCATGAAGGTCGACTTCGGCAAAGTGTCCTTCATCGGCAAGGCAGCCAGCTTGGATATCGTGGACGCGAGCGCCCGAGCCTATGTCGACGCGGTTAACAAGATGATCCATTACCAAGCGGCGTTGGAGTCCCATAACCACAAGGACAAACCGGCAGAAAGCTGATCCAGAGGGAGATCAGCCGGCTCTGCCGGGGGACTTATAGAGTTTGACAGCTCCGTATTTTGAAACGCTGAGATATGCTGACAAAAGCGCTGACAAACGCCGATTTGTTCGGCGGGTGTCGGCTTTTGCCCGCGTAAGTCAGCGTTCAAGACCGGCGTAACTCCTCCAACCGCTTTGAGCGGTTCCAATCTTTCAAGCCTCCGGCGTTGCCTGAGGTGCCGACTGCCTCGTTATTCGTAATTTGGAGCAGCGGCTCAGAGGATAAAATTGCTTAAGGTAGCGGCAGGATCAAAGGTCGCATTCCAGGGTGAACCTGGGGCTTTCAGTCATCATGCGGTTCGCAAAATCTTCGGGAAGAGAATCGAGTCCGTTCCGTGTTTTGTTTTCGATGATGTTTTCCGCACCGTCGCCCGGAGCAAGGCGGAGTTTGCCGTCATTCCCATCGAAAACTCCCTGGCCGGGAGCATTCACCAGAACTTCGATTTGCTCGCCCGGCATTCCCTGGATGTGATTGCCGAAACCTCTTTGCGCGTCGAGCACAGCCTGATTGTTCATCCCGGGGCGAGCCTCAGGCAGATCCGGCAAATCTATTCCCACCCGGCGGCAATGGAGCAGTGCAAGCGGTTGCTGGGCCGCCTGCGATCGATAGAAAAGGTCTCCTTCTACGATACGGCCGGCAGCGTCAAGTTCATACGGGATCACGGGCTCAAAAAGGCGGCTGCCATCGCGTCTGAAGATGCGGCACGGATTTACGGGATGAAAGTGCTTCGCCGCGGGATTGAGGATGATCCGGAAAATTATACGCGCTTCCTCGCACTGACGCGGCGGGGCAGATTCCCGCGAGGCGGCGCCAAGACCAGTGTCGTTTTCGGCCTTAAGGACGAGCCGGGAGTGCTTTTCAAGGCCCTGTCGGTCTTCGCATTGAGAAACATTGATCTGACCAAGATTGAATCCAGGCCCATTCGCGGAAAGCCATGGGAGTATCTATTTTACCTGGACCTGCGGAGCGACATCCGCAGTCGCGAATGCCTTAACGCCCTCCGGCACCTGCGCGAATTAACCCCATACTTCAAGGTTCTCGGCTCCTACCTCACGATCTGACTGAATATTGCATGGGCTAAGGGTAAGAATGAGATTCTGCCCAGGTTTTCGTGAGCACGGATCTCCAGAGACCGTCTCAAAACTGCCGGCGAGGATTTCGGGACAGTCGTTTTGAGACCGGCTCTGGAGGCCCGTCCATTAATTTAACGCTGACGAGCGTCTATAAACGTTGACGTACGCTGAACAATTATAAAAAGGGAATAGGAGGCGAATTCTTGGCGCTGGTTCGAGAAAAGGCTATTATTAAATCCCTATGGAAGAGGATGGGAAAGCAAAAACGTCGAAATGCAAATTGAGGGAGCCCACGGCCGGTCCGAGTCCCCAAATCGGAATTCGTTTCCGCCTGACAAGATTGAGCGCCGCCGCCGGCGGGAGGGCTTAATGCTGCAGAGGATCCGGGTAATTCAAGATCTTGAATCCGCCCGTAGCCCGCGCTATCGGGAAATGCTCGAGGAAATGCTCCGCCATCTCAATGCGGAGCTTGCTGCCATGCCGGAAATTTTATAGCAACGGCCCTCAGGCCGACGATACAAAAACAGGGCAGGCCGATATCAGCAAAGGGTTTAGGGGAATTGCCTGACACCACTGAATTGGCTCCGTTCCCCAAAAAGCGATGAGTTTTCGTCAGGCTTCGACCTCTCGGCATGCTACAATCACCCCTTTGATTTGATTGAGGGAGAAGGTTTATGGTGCGAGCCGTAATAGTCGGGAGCGGCGCTTGCGTCCCACCCAACAAGGTAACCAACGGCATGCTGTCCAGGATTATGGATGCCGGAGACGACTGGATCAGGGAGCGCAGCGGCGTGGAGACCCGGTACTATGTCGACGAAGGCATCTCAACATCCGATCTTGGCGTGGCGGCGGCAAGCGAGGCTATAAACTCTGCCGGCATCGACAAAAACGACCTGGACATGATTGTTTTCGCAACCATGACCCCCGATTATTTTTTCCCGGGGTGCGGGGGGCTTCTCCAGTCCAAGCTGGAAATCCGGGACATTCCTTGTTTCGACATCCGGCAGCAATGCGCAGGCTTTCTGTACGGCATCCAACTGGCGGATGCTCAGATACGCTCAGGTGTGGCAAAAGCGGTGCTGGTGGTCGGGGCCGAAACGCATACCGGCTTCATGCCGTGGACTGCGGAAAACTACAGCTATATGTACGGGAAAACGGCGGTTCCCCCGACGCCAGAGGAGTATGAATGGAACACCCGGTTCCGGAACGTGACCGTGCTGTTCGGGGATGCGGGAGCCGCCGTCGTCCTCAAGGCCGAAGAGGAGGACCGCGGCGTTCTGGACTGCATCCTGCACACCGACGGGAGCGAATACGACAGGATCTACGTGCCGGGCGCCGGATTCAAACATAGACCCTACGTGGATTCGGGCCAGCTTCTACGAGGGGATCATATACCTGTGATGAACGGCATGTACGTATTCCGAAACGCCGCAAACAGTATGGCGGCCGTCACAAAGGAGATCCTCGAACGCAACAACCTGAAACTGGAGAACATATCTTTGGTTCTGATGCACCAGGCCAACAAACGCATCAACGAACGCGTGCAGAAAATGCTGAACATACCGGAAGAAAAGGTGATCCACAACATTCACAAATACGGGAATACCACGGCGGCGACCATCCCTCTGCTCTGGGACGAGGCCACGCGCACCGGCCGGATTCATAAAGGCGATCTGGTGCTCATGGTCGCATTCGGGGCAGGCATGAACTGGGGGGCGCTGCTGCTGCGCGCGTAGTGCGGGGGCATTCACCCGAAAACGCTGCAAATTTCACAGCTCTGTCCGTGGGATTCGCGGCACGCTTTTTGAGGTTTCCTGAATATGCACAAAGGATTGGATAAAGAGACTCTCGATTTGACGCTGGAATCGCTCAAGGACTTCACCGCCGCCAGGCTGCCGGAAAAGAAGATCCTCGAACTGGACGCAACCGAAGAATTTCCCTCGGATATCGTGCGGGAAATGTGCGGTGCCGGACTTGGCATTCAGCTCCTTTTCATCCCGGAAGAGTTCGACGGTATGGGGGGAGGCGCTTTTGACGTCTACAGGGTCTGCGAAGAACTGGCCCGCGTCGATTTGGGTGTCGCCACAGGGGTCCTGGCGACATTCCTGGGCAGCGACCCGATTATCTTCGGCGGCACCCACGAGCAGAAGAAACTCTGGATGACGCGCATCGGCCAGGAAGGGCTGCTTATGGCCTATGGCGCTACCGAGCCGGAAGCGGGCAGCGACCTTGCGGCTCTGCGCACGGTGGCTGATCCTGTAACAAAAGACGGCAAAGTGGCCGGGTACAAGATAACGGGAAACAAGCAGTGGATCAGCAACGGCGGTTTTGCCGACCTGTACAGCGTTCTGGCCAAGGCGCCCGGCGGCCCCAGCTGGTTTGTGGTCGAAAAGGACACTCCCGGGCTGAGCCACGGGAAGCCGGAGGATAAGCACGGGATACGCGCCAGCAATACCGCTACGGTATCGCTGGAAGGTGTGTACGTCGACGCCGACCGCCTGCTGGGAGGCGTGGAAGGCCAGGGCCTGATCCAGGCCCAGCTGGTTTTCGGCTACACCCGTCTCATGGTTGCCGCTTTCGGTCTGGGATCGGGCTGGGCGGCTTTGGACCGAGCCATCCCGTATTCCATGGGGCGCATCCAGGGAGGAACGCCGCTCTCCGAAAAACAGGGATACACTCACAAACTCATCGTGCCCCACGCCGCACGCCTGGAAACCGCGCGTTCCTTTATCGAGGAGACGGCCGAACGCATCGACAGCGACGAGGGCAACCTGAATACCGAAGGCGCCATCGCAAAATATCTCGCCACCGAAGCGGGGAACCTCGCGGCCGACGCTTCCATTCAGGCGCTCGGCGGCTATGGCTACACGCGCGAGTATATGGTGGAAAAGATCAAGCGCGATGCCCGAATCACGACAATTTATGAAGGAACGTCTGAAATCATGGAGATGACGATCAGCCGTGACCGCTGGCAATCTCATCTCAAAACGCACGGCCAGTTTTATCACGCTATGGCGCGGGGGATGGAAGATCTGCACCGGCAGAACGAGCGTGTGGGCGCTCAGACCGTCAGCTACGCGCTTCATGCCCTTGCGGAGCTGCTCGAGGTGGCCCGCGCGCAGCGGCTTACGCGGCATCAACACATCCTCTTCCGGCTGGGCGAATGGATCGCATACGCCGAAGGCGCCGCAAGCCTTGCCCGCCGGGCGGCTCGCGCAGCCAGGGGAGAGGTGAACGCCAAAGCCCATGCCCGTTTCACTGCCGAAAATCTTGCCGCGTTGAGCCGGATTTCCACCCGGGACGCTGCTATGAAAGTAGCGGCCGAAGGCGTCCGATGGATCGGCGGGCTCTTGCCCGAACAAGATGCGATGAAGCTTAACCAGAAATTACTTTCCCAGCAATTGCTTCTTGCACAGGCAGGACTGGTGCAGGACCTGGATTATGTGGCGGACGTCCTGTACGGACGGGATAAGAAATAAGAAAGATACGGTCACGAATCATTGCATGGAATTACCGGAGGCTTTTGAATAATGAGAGTATCTGCGGCTGATAAAGCTGTTGCGATTGTCGGCGTAGGAGCCCTGATGCCGGACGCGGCCAATGCGCCAAAATTCTGGCAGAACATCAGAGAGGGCCGATATAGCATCACCGAAGTCTCACGCGATCGTTGGGATCCGAACCTCTATTACGACCCGGATCCTAAAGCGCCGGACAAGACCTATTCAAAAATCGGCGGCTGGGTGCGTGACTGGGAATGGGATCCGCTGAAGTGGAAGCTGCCGATTCCTCCGCGCGTCAGCCTGGCGATGGACCTTACGCAGAAATGGGCCGTGGTTACGGCCCGCGAGGCTTTGAGCGACTACGGGTATCCGGGCCGCCCGCTGAATCCTGAACGCACAGCCGTGATCCTGGGTAACGCCATGGCCGGCGATACGCACCTGTATTCCGCCGCCCGCATCCTCTTTCCCGAATTTGCCGAAGAGCTGATCAAATCTGCCAGCTACTCTTCCTTGCCGCTTCCGGTTCGCCAGGCAATCCTTGAACAGCTGCACGAAGGCGTCCGCCGCAAGACCCCTCCCATCACGGAGGACACAATGCCCGGGGAGCTGGCCAATATTGTTGCCGGCCGTATCGCCGCGCTGTACGACTTCAAGGGCCCGAATTTCGTCGCCGACGCTGCCTGCGCATCTGCCATGGCGGCCATGAGCGCCGCTATCGAGGGATTGGGCGGCAGCGACTACGACGCAGTCCTGACGGGCGGGATCGACACCAACATGAGCCCTTCCACCTTTGTGAAGTTCTGCAAAATCGGCGCCCTTTCCGGCAAGGGATCCCGGCCTTACGCGGATGGCGCGGACGGTTTCGTGATGGGCGAAGGAGCCGTTGTATTTCTGTTGAAACGACTGGCCGATGCCGAACGCGACAGTGACAGGATCTACGCTGTGATACGCGGTATCGGGGGATCGAGTGACGGAAAGGGGAAAGGCATTACGGCGCCCAATCCGGTTGGACAGAGGCTTTGCATCCGACGAGCCTGGCAGAATGCCGGTGTCGTCCCGGCCCAGGGAGACCTGATCGAAGGGCACGGCACATCAACCCCTGTCGGGGATGTCGCGGAACTGGAAAGCCTGTCGGAAGCCCTCAAAGACATCGGACTTCCCGTAGGTTCCATCGCACTGGGATCGGTGAAATCAAATGTCGGACATCTAAAAGGCGCAGCCGGAGCCGCCGGCATCCTGAAGGCGGCCTTCGCCCTGAACAAGCGGGAACTGCCGCCAAGCCTGAACTTCAATCAGCCCAATCCCAATTTTGATTTTTCCGCATCTCCTTTTTACGTTAATACCGAGCTAAGGCCTTGGGACGTGAAGCCCGGGAATGTACGCCGGGCCGCAGTCAGCGCCTTTGGATTCGGTGGAACCAACTTCCACGTTGTCCTTGAGGAATATGTCCCCGGAAGGATAGCGGATGAGCGCAAGGCGGCCGTATCGGTTCCCGAAGGCTCATTCGGCGCGAAACCGTCCGCAAATCTCAAGATGCCTCTGCGCGGAGCTTTCGTATTGGGTGCGGAGTCGGAAGCTGCACTGATCGCCCGGCTGAAAGCCGTGGCCCGGGAGGCTGCGGCCGGGAAAGCACCGGAACCGGCGCCTCCCCTCGAGTCCGATCTGCAGTCCAATGTGCGCGTGGCCATCGATTATGGAAACGCGGCAGAGCTGGCCGACAAAGCCGGAAAAGCGCTGAAAGCATTCGAGGAGAACCAGGCCGGAAGGTGGAAAGCGTTGCGGCCCAAAGGAATTTTCCTGGGCAAAGGCCCTGTCCCCAAGGTGGCGTTCCTTTTCACCGGCCAGGGTTCTCAATACGTAAACATGCTCCAGACGCTCCGGGCGACCGAACCGATTGTGACCAAAGTCTATGAAGAAGCGGATCGCGTCATGGAACCTCTGCTGGGCAGAACTCTGACGAGCTGCATTTATCTCGACAAATCGGATGAAGCGGCGCTCGCGGCTGCCGAAGACGGACTGAAGCAGACGGCGATCACCCAGCCTGCAGTCCTGGCGACCGAGACCGCTCTTGCCCGCATGCTCTACGCTTACGGCATCGCCCCGGACATGGTCATGGGGCACAGCTTAGGCGAATACGGTGCGCTTGTGGCGTGCGGCGCCATATCCTTCGAGGAAGCCCTGAAAGCCGTCAGCGCTCGCGGTAACGAAATGACCCGATGCGCCCTGGACGACAACGGCATGATGGCCGCCGTCTTCGGGCCGATCGACAAAATCGAAAAAATACTGGCCACGGTCGACGACTATGTCGTCATCGCCAACATCAACAGTACCAAAGAGGCCGTAATTGGCGGATCGACGACGGGCGTCGAGAAAGCGATGGCGGCAGTGCGCGATGGCGGTTATGTCGCGCGCCCGCTGCAGGTCAGCCACGCCTTCCACACGCGGATTGTGGCGCCTGCGGGCGAATCCCTGGCCACAATTCTCGGGACCATGAACCTGCGTCCCCCGGAAATCCCCATCATCTCCAACGTGCTTGGGGATTTTTATCCCATGGGCCCGGGTGTCGTGCCGGAGATGATTGGCCTGCTGGGGAGGCAGGTGTATTCCCCGGTCCAATTCGTGAAGGGGCTCAATACTCTGTATGATGCCGGAGCGCGCATCTTTGTCGAACTGGGCCCCAAGAGAATCCTCTACGGTTTTGTTGAGGATGTTCTGGGCGAACGCGAGGGCGTTGTCGCTTTGTTCACCAACCATCCGAGAATCGGCGAGGCGGCCTCGCTCAATCTCGCCCTGTGCGGCCTGTATGCCGCGGGCCTGGGTGTGGGCATTGCGGCAAAAGTACAGGGAAAAAAGCCCACAGCTGAAATCCGGGAATCGATCCCGGCCCCGCAGGCTTTCATGCCCGCGCCGGCGCCTTCCGTGCCGGCCTATAGGGCCGAAAGGGCTCAGGAAGCCTCTCGTCCTGTCGAAGCCGGATCCGACCGGTACGTGGAACTGGGGAAGCTGTTTACCGAATTCCTCGACCGGGGATTCCAGATTTATTCGGGAGGCAAGCGTTCGCAGGCCCCTGTGGATATATGCGTTACCGGCGCCGCGCTGGGATTGCCTGGGGTCGACCGCGTTTTCGACGATACCAATGTCGAACGCATGTTGCGCGGGGATGTGTTTATCGAGCCTATTCCCATGCGGCTGCGAGAGGCTATGGTGGAGAAGAACATCACGCGTCTGGTCAAGACGGAAGGCGGTGAAGGAAGATTCGAATCCATCAACCACCTGGATGATGTGATCAAGCTCGCTGCCCGTTCCAGAGACCTCGACCTCGTGCGCGATTTCGGTTTTCCCGAAGACCGGCTGCCCGCGCTCGATCGCGTGACCAAGCTGGCGATAGGCGCCGGGATCGATGCGTTGCGCGACGCCGGAATTCCCCTGGTCATGCACTACAAGACAACCACCAAGGGGACCAAACTCCCCGATCGATGGATGCTCCCGGATGCGATACGGGATGACACCGGAATACTTTTCACATCCGCTTTCCCCGGTTACGACGCCTATGCCGAAATTATTTCGGGCTTCTACCAGGAGCGCATCCGCCGCGAACGTCTGGCGGAACTCGACAGCCTGCGCAGCCTGGCCTTGCAGGCCGGACGCGACACAGCCATCGCCGCCGAAATCGAGCGGCGCATCGAGGCTCTGAGCAAGGAAATCGAGGCGAATACCTATCATTTCGACCGCAGGTTCCTCTTCCGGGTGCTTTCCATGGGCCACTCGCAATTTGCCGAATACATCGGCGCCCGCGGCCCGAACACCTCCACCAACGGCGCCTGCTCGAGCGGCACGCAGGCTGTCGGCCTGGCCAGCGACTGGATACGAACCGGCCGCTGCCGCCGTGTCATCATTATTTCCGCCGACGACATTACTTCCGACAACCTGTTGGGCTGGTTCGGCTCGGGCTTCCTGGCTTCCGGATCCGCGGCGACCGACGAGAGGGTGGAAGACGCGGCAACGCCTTTCGACCGCAGGCGCCATGGTCTGCTCATTGGGATGGGTGCGTCGGCTGTCGTGCTCGAAAGCCTGGAAGCTGCGCGCGAGCGCGGCATCCGCCCGATCTGCCAGGTCTTGGGTTCCGTGGTCGCCAACAGCGCGTATCATGGTACTCGGCTCGACGTCAGCCACATCCGGCATGTCATGGAAAAGCTGATCGCCAATGCCGAAGCTGAATGGGGCCTTAACCGGTTCCAGATTGCTCCGGAAACAGTCTTCGTTTCCCACGAGACCTACACTCCGGCCCGCGGAGGAAGCGCTTCCGCGGAAGTGTTCGCCCTGCGGCACGTTTTCAAAGAGGCCACGGATCGGATTCTGGTCGCCAACACGAAAGGCGCCACCGGCCATCCGATGGCCGTCGGCATCGAGGATGTGGTGTCGGTCAAAATGCTCGAGACCGGGATCGTTCCGCCCGTTCCCAACTTCAAGGAGGTGGACCCCGAACTGGGCACTCTGAACCTGTCCAGGGGAGGATACCAGCCGATGCGCTATGCGCTGCGGCTGGGCGCAGGCTTCGGTTCGCAAATTTCCATGACCCTGATGCGATGGACGCCTGCGCCCGATGGAAAGAGACAGCCTCCCTCGGCTCTCGGTTACGGCTATCGCATTGAGGACCCGGCAGCCTGGAACAGCTGGCTGAAGCGCCTTACGGGTTACGAGGCGCCTGAGCTTGAAATCGTCCAGCGCACATTGCGTGCCAAAGACCAGGGCCCGACAGACTGGAGGGAAAACGGCGCCTCAAACTCTCTGCAGGCCGCGAAGTCGTCTGTACCCTCGCCAGAGCCTGCGCCGCAACATGCCGTCGCAGGTCTCCAGGCCGAGCTTCGAGCGGAAACCAAAACAGTGGAATCCGCCGCTGTTTCACCTGCTGCACGGATGCTTGACGATGTGCAGGTTCAGGTCATGCAGATCATTTCGGAAAAAACCGGTTATCCCACCGACATGCTCGATCTCGATCTCGATCTGGAGGCCGACCTGGGTATCGATACGGTGAAACAGGCCGAAATGTTTGCTGCCATTCGCGCGGCCTATGATATTCCGCGTGAAGACAACCTGAAATTGCGCGACTTTCCAACACTGGCTCACGCCATACAATTTGTCTACGACCGCAGGCCGGATTTAAAGCTGGCCGCCTCCGCGGCAGCAGCCCAGGCTCCCAACGCAATTCCGGCAGCCGCTGTGCCTGAATCCTCCCAAAGTGCACAGGTGCCCGCTTCTGCGGTTGAAGCTTCAAAAGATTCGGTAAAAGAAACTGTCTTGCAGATCATTGCCGAGAAGACCGGGTATCCGCCCGATATGCTTGACCTCGACCTTGATCTGGAGGCCGACCTTGGAATCGACACGGTCAAACAGGCGGAGATGTTCGCCGCCATACGCGCCGCTTACGATATCCCGCGCGAAGACAATCTCAAGCTGCGGGATTTCCCGACTCTGGCCCACACGATCCAGTTTGTTTACGACCGCCGGCCGGATCTGAAAGCGGCAGCCACGGGAGCAGTTGCTCAAGCTCAGAAAGCGACACCGGCCGCTGAGCCTGGACCATCCGCTATTGAGGCAGGGCCTGCTCCGGCGGCGGGGTCAGCAGGGGATTCTGTCAAAGATACTGTCCTGCGGATCATCGCCGAGAAAACCGGGTATCCGCCCGATATGCTCGACCTCGATCTGGATCTGGAGGCGGACCTTGGAATTGACACCGTCAAACAGGCGGAGATGTTTGCCGCCATACGCGCCGCTTACGATATCCCGCGCGAGGACAACCTGAAGCTGCGCGATTTCCCGACGCTGGCCCACACGATCCAGTTTGTCTATGACCGCAAGCCGGAACTGAAAAAGGGCGGAGCCGCAGCACAGGCCGAGTCCAAACCTGCGGCGGTTGCGCGGGCCGAGGCGGCGCCGGCTGTGATTGCAGGCAGCATGGAGGCCGCCAACTCGGTTCCGCGGCGGATACCGGTGCCGCAACTGAGGCCGGCGTTATCGCTGTGCAAATCCACCGACGTAGCTTTGAAATCCGGAAGCCGCGTCATCATCATGCCGGATCAGGGCGGGGTCGGAAAAGCTCTTGCAGCCAGGCTGGAGAAGCTGGGCGTCCAATCGCTGGTGATTGACGGCGTGCCGGACGCGAAGTTTCTGGCCAGGTATCTCGAAAGCTGGAAAGCTGAAGGCGCGATCCAGGGTGTGTACTGGCTCCCGGCTCTCGACAGCCAGGGTGAAGTGTCCGCCATGAGCCTGGCCCAGTGGCGCGAAGCGACCAGGGTACGGGCGAAGCTGCTGTTTAGCGTCATGCAGGCCCTGTATGATCAGGTCGGGCCGGCGGGAACCTTCCTCGTGTCGGCAACGCGCCTTGGCGGGCTGCACGGCTATGACGATGCCGGTGCAGCAGACCCGCTGGGAGGCGCCGTAACGGGCTTTACCAAAGCTTTCAAGCGTGAAAAGCCCGATGCGACGGTGAAAGTCGTCGATTTCGAGCCAAGCCGCAAAACCAGCGCGCTCGCCGATCTGCTGATTGATGAAACTCTGCGCGATCCCGGTGTCGTGGAGGTCGGATATAAAGATGCTCAGCGCTGGACCATCGGATTGAAGGAGCAGGCGGCGGCCGCAGGAGAACCTGCAGTGAAGCTGGATGAGGAAACCGTTTTCCTGGTTACAGGAGCTGCCGGAAGCATCGTTTCGGCGATTACGGCGGATCTTGCAGCAGCCTCCGGCGGAATATTCTACCTGCTCGATCTGACGCCTGAACCGGATGCCCGCAACAGCGACCTGGCGCGGCTGAACACGGACAGGGAAAGCCTGAAACGGGATATTTTCGAACGGCTCAAGCTGCGCGGCGAACGGGCCACTCCCGCGATGGTCGACAGGGAACTCGCGTCTCTCGAGCGCTCCAAAGCGGCTCTCACGGCAATCCAGTCTGTCCGCAACGCCGGCGGCACTGCTTATTACTACAGTCTCGATCTGCTGGATCCGGCTTCTGTCGCACGGGTTGTGAAAGAGATCTCGGAGCGGCACGGACGCATCGATGTCTTGCTGCACGCCGCAGGGGTGGAAATCAGCCATATGCTGCCCGACAAAAAGCCGGGCGAGTTCGACCTGGTCTTTGATGTCAAGAGCGACGGCTGGTTCAACCTGATGTCCGGCATAGGCGGCATGCCCGTCGGCGCTGCCGTGGTCTTCAGCTCTGTAGCGGGCCGTTTCGGCAACTCCGGGCAGACCGACTACAGCAGCGCAAACGACCTGCTGTGCAAGTGCATTTCCAATTTCCGGTCCTCCCGCCCGTCCACCCGCGGCATCGCCATCGACTGGACCGCGTGGAGCGGCATCGGGATGGCGGCCAGAGGCTCAATCCCGGCCATTATGAAACAGGCCGGAATCGATATGCTGCCGCCTGAAGCCGGCATACCGGTTATCCGCCGGGAACTGATTGCGGGCACAAGCGGAGAACTGGTTATTGGCCGGAAACTGGGGATCCTGGTCAAGGAGTTCGATCCTCAGGGCGGCCTGGATACCAGCGCCGGCGGACCTCTCGATCCCTTGTTGCGCAACCGGGGCATTATGACCGGCGAGGTCCTGGGGATGGGAGTGTACGGCGGTTTGACCGTCGAATCCTCGTTCGATCCGGCGAAGCAGCCGTTCCTGTATGATCACCAGATCAGCATGACGCCGGTTCTGCCCGGAGTCATGGGCATCGAGGCTATGGCTGAAGCGGCGAAGTTCCTTTTCCCGGAACGCAGCATCGGCGCCATAGAGGATATAAATTTTCTTACGCCGTTCAAATTCTATCGCGGCCAGCCGAGGAGTCTGACGGTCCACGCGTTTTTCCGAGCGGACAAGGAAGATATCGTCGCGGAATGCAGGCTGCTCGGGGCCCGCACGCTGCACGGACAAGCGGAGCCGGAGATCACGACTCACTTTACGGCGCGTGTGCGGCTGACTACCGGCAATGCGCAGGCTGAGAAAGACAGCCGGAAGCCTTTGCCGGAAAAGGCGGAGAAAGTTGGCGCAGATCAGATTTACCGGGTGTTTTTCCACGGGCCGGCGTACCAGGTGATTGATAGTGCGTGGCGGTCGGGAGACAGCGTGATTGGCAAATTTGCGGCAAACCTGCCGGCAAACCACATGCCTTCGGAATTGCCCGTATTCGCGTCTCCGCGGTTCGTCGAACTGTGCTTCCAGACGGGCAGTCTGTCCCGCCTTGGGCTTCAGTCCCGCCTGGGCTTGCCCTTTTCTGTCGGGAGTTTGAAGTTGTTGTCCGCACCGGAGAACGCGGAGAATGCGGAATTCTATTCAATAGTCCTTCCGAAACCGGACGGAGCCTGCGACGCAAAAATCGTCGACGAAAAGGGGAACGTATATTTGACCTTGCAGGGTTACCGGACCATGGATCTGCCCGACCCGATTCAGCAGGACCTGGTTGACCCGATCGCACTCGCCCTAAAAGCGTAGAATTCATTTCGAGATTCGGGATTTAAAAATTTTTATAAATCCCGAATCTCGAATGTCGAATCCATGACTACAAGTCTCCATTGGCTTATTCAAATCCAGAAAGATGTGCCCGAGTATGACCGCTGGCTGAGCGAAGGAGAGCGCAAGATTCTCGAAGGTCTGCGTTTCCCGAAACGGCGCAACGACTGGAGGCTGGGTCGCTGGACGGCCAAGCAGGCTATTTGTGGCTATGGGGGCAAAGACGCGTCATCTCTGCCGTCGCTTGAGATTCGAGCCGCGTCTGACGGCTCTCCCGAAGTCTTCTGGAAAGATGGACCCGGTGGAGTCTCCATATCTATCAGCCACAGCCGGGATATGGGCCTTTGCGTCGTGGGCCCGGCCGGGCTTGCTGTCGGTTGCGACCTGGAATGGATGGAGCCGCGCGAGGTGGAGCTCGTCGAGGACTACTTTACGGCCGAAGAGATATCCTATGTGAAGCAGACTCCTGCAGTGGACCGGCAGCTGACTGTTAATCTCATCTGGAGCGCCAAGGAAACGATACTCAAAATATTGCGGGAAGGATTGCGGCGGGATACGCGCAGTGTCAGCGTGCTTATCGATCCCGAGACGAGGGAAGACCAATGGAATGCCTGGAGCGGGCGTTGCCTGGAATCCTCCCGGAAATTTTGCGGCTGGTGGCGCAGCTTGCAGGGATACGTGCTTACCCTGGGCTCGGACCAACCCAACTCAATCCCCAAACCGCTAATATTATAGTTGTTTTCAGTGGACCGGTGTCCAGAGACTGTCTGCTGAGAAAATGGTATTTATTCGCAATTTTTTCAGCGTTCGTCAGCGTTAAGATTTATGGACGGGCACCCAGAGGAAGTCCGGCCATTCGTGACATTTTTCCCGATGGAGCAAACGTGCTATCCTAAACACTCTATGACAGCAAAGATTCAGGTAATGAAGGCTTTTCCGCGGACTGCGATCGGGTTCAAGCCGGAGTATCTCGATTTTCAGAGAGGCATACACGTCGGCAACCTTGAGGACAACCAGCGGATCACGCGCATCCTTAAGCTGGCCCTGGAGGCACGGTATCAGCAGCCTTTCGTAACGGAACGCTACGGCCGCGGCGTCTACTGGCAGTGGATCGGCTTTTTGCCCCGCGCCAACCGCGATGCCAAGCCGGTTTCCTCAAAGGTCAGCTTTGGGTGCTCGAAGTTCTTTCTCACGGTGGACACGGAAGAGAGGCTTTTTAGATGCGGTTTCTCTGTCGAGCGCGGATTTCTTCAGGCCCCGCCTGATTTTCCAAAAGCCGAAATAAAACCGGACTATGACTGGCACCGGCTGCTTGGGTCTTTGAAACCCGCAGGTGCCATGGCGCGGGAGCTTAAACGGCTGGTTTTTAAGGAAGGTTTTATAGTGGAGGCTGCCACGGGCTGGGACAGCATGGGGGAATTCAAAAAAAACAATTTCCCCAGCATGGCAAAGCTGAAGAAGGTCCTTGAAGACGCTCCGGCAGCTTCCTGGGCGGGTTTCCAGGTTTATTATCCGATGCCGGAAAAAGAGGTTCAATCCTCCTCGGGAGTGGACCTGGTTGAGTCGATGATGGCAATCTTCGGGGAGGTCACTCCGGCCATGAATCTCTGCATGCAGATTCAGCTCGACGCATAACGATTACGGGAAAAATCCGATGTCGAAAAATGGAAGGAAATTGCAGCCGAAACGGGAAGTTACCAGGGCGCCGCGAAAGGCGGGAAGCCAAGCCTCCAGGGGTAAGCCGGCTGGAAGCAAAAACTCCGGCGAAACGATAAGGATCCTTCTGTTGGAAGGAATTCATGCAGCCGCGGAGGAGGCTTTCCGGGCCGCCGATTTTTTCGATATTAGCAGGGAAGCGGGATCTGCCGGAGAAGATCAGTTGATCGCGATGCTGCAGGGCATCCACATGCTCGGAATCCGCTCCAAAACGCATATTACCGAACGGATTCTCGACGCGGCCCCGCAGTTGTTCGCCATAGGCTGCTTCTGTATCGGGACCGACCAGGTGGATATGGAGGCCGCGAGCCGCCGGGGCGTCGCGGTTTTCAACGCTCCCTTCAGCAACACCCGAAGCGTCGCCGAATTGACGATAGCCGAAGTGGTGATGCTGGCGCGCCGCGCTGCGCAGCGCTCGATGGAGCTGCACAGCGGACGCTGGGAGAAATCGGCCCAAGGATGCATGGAAGTCCGGCGCAAAACGATCGGCATCGTGGGATACGGGCACATAGGTCCTCAGGTCGGCCTCCTGGCCGAATCGCTGGGGATGAGAGTTGTTTTCCACGACATCCTGAAAAAGCTTCCTCTCGGCAATGCGCGCCAGGTGTCCAATCTCGATGAGCTGCTGAAAATATCCGATTTTGTAACGCTTCACGTTCCGGACACGCCGTTAACGCGCAACATGATCGGCCGCAAGCAGCTGAACATAATGCCTGAAAATAGCTACCTCCTCAATCTCAGCAGGGGATCGGTTGTGGATATTGCCGCCCTGCGGCAAGCCCTGATAAGCGGCCACCTGGCCGGCGCCGCCCTGGACGTTTTCCCCAAAGAGCCCAGTTCCGGCAAGGACCCCTTCGTATCGGAACTGCGCGGGCTGGAGAACGTGATCCTGACGCCGCACATCGGCGGCAGCACCGAAGAGGCACAGCGGAATATCGGGCTCGAGGTTTCCGATTCCCTCATTACCTACGCGCAAACCGGCGGGACGACCAACTGCGCAAACCTGCCCGAAGTGCAGATGCCCGTTCTCGAGGACAGTTACCGCGTGCTCAACATTCACAAAGATGTTCCCGGAGTGCTCAGCCGCATCAACGGCTTGATCGCCGGCATGAGCGTGAACATCAAGGCGCAGTCGTACAACACGCGCAACGGCGTCGGCTACCTGATCATGGACGTGGAGCGCAGCCTGTCGCGCAACATCGGCGAACAGATCGAGTTGCTCGATACCAGCATCCGCACCCGCCTGCTCTTCTAAAACGTTTTAACGTTCAAACGTTTCAACGTTTCAACGTTTTCACCCGACCAGACGGATACGGGCAGTGAGCGAGAGCTTCTGACCTCCGGAAAACTTCATGAAATCGGACGAATCCACATTATTGATGACTCCATCGGGATTCGCGTGACTGGTTACATTCAGAATTGTCAGCCGTATCGCCCATTCCCGCCTGAATAGATGGATGCGCTTTTCTATCCCGAAATTCAGAATTGCATAATCTGGGAATCGCTCTCCGTTTGCCGGTCCTGCAGGCTGCTGCCGTTCATCGACCACGCTGAAGGGGAATCCGGTCCGATATTCAAAGAAATAGCTCAAAAGCAAGCCCCACCATGGCGCCGGAGCCCAGCCCCAGGAGACAAAACGATTCGGCGCGTCCCAATCCAACGGACCGGGTTCCTGCGGGACAAACACCGGCGTGGAGAGCGAATATTCGTAGACCTGGTTGGTTCGGGCCTCGGATCGCGTATAGCTAAACGAAATGGAGCTTTTATCGCTGAACGCATGGCGGAATGATATTTTAACCGAGCGGTAGTAATCGCGGCGGTTGTTTTGAAGCATGTAAAGACTCTCAGCGGGATCCGGGACCGCCCTTTCATATGCCAGGCCAAAACCGCCGTGCCTCCTTGTGAAATTGATTTCCGCATAGGAGTTATTTCCGATCTTCTGCTCGCCCCCAAGGCTGAAAGTGTAAAAACGCGGCTGTTCCAGATGGTGCTGCGGCAATTCAAATCGGCTGGTCACCGGGCCGAATACCGGCTGAAGCCCACCCGGGCTGTAAAAGGTGTCCAGGCGCATCTGGTCGTAGGCCGGGCCGAATTTCGAGAGCATCGCAGGCTGCAGAAATACTCCCCAGGATGCCGTGAATTTTGTGCGGTCGTTTTCGAATGGCAGGTAATTCAGTGAGATGCGCGGCGATGGAGTGGCTCTATGCAAAATGCCGTCCCAATCGATGCGCATTCCTGCCTGAAGGACCAGCGGCTTAACGATGCGCCAGATGTCGTTGCCGTAAATGCCCAGGCGGGTATCCGTCAGCTTGAATTTGCCGGGGCCGTAGAAGCTCGTGCTCTGTGAAAGAGTCTCGTCGGCCCTTAGGACCTCTATAGCGCCGCGCTCCGCAGACTGTTCCCATGCGGTTTCCGATGCATGGAATCCGAATTGAAGGTCGTGTGTCCCATGCCAGCGGCGGGCCGGCATGCTGACGCTGCCGGTGCCCTGCCAGCGGGAGGCCTTCTGGCGCAGGGTCTCGAAATAGTTGCCGGCTGCGCCATCCGGTGTGAGTATATAGGGTTCAAATCCATGGGGCAGGCTTTCGCTGTGGCTGAAATCGGCGGCCATGCCCAGTTCATAAAAAGTTCTTCCGCTCCAGATCTGGTCTTTTACGGAGTAGAAGGATCGATAAGCCCGCAATCCCCGAGTCGTGGAAGCCGGGGCAAATGGACCCAAACCAAGGTTCGATGCTTTGCGCTGGTTATAAAGGAAATTGCCCTGGAGCATGTTTTTCGGATTCAACTTTACCTGTGTGCGCAGCATGTTGTCGCCTGCCCACTGGCTGACCGAATCTTCGTCCGGAGGCAGTTCGTGCACCAGGCTGAGGGTGTGCTGGACGCTGAGCGTCTCATAAAACCAGGCACGCTCTTTGCGCAGCGGGCCCGAGAGCGTAAGCCTGGGATACCAACTGGTCAGATGCAGGCCGCGCTCGGCGCTGATTCCCGGGAAAAAATTGGTAGCGCCGGCCCGCCAGCGATCGTCTCCGGTTGCGGTGTTCAGCCCCAGCACTCCGGCGCCGGCATTCCCGTACTGCGCGCCGTATCGGCTGGACGCAGCCTCGACGTCGCGCACGCTGTCGACGTTGATGCCGAGGGAAAGGTTGCCGGTGGAAGGGTCTCCGATATCGAATCCGTCCAGGAGGTACTGGGTTTCCTCCGTGCGTCCCCCGGAGACATGCAGCTGCCCCGAACGGTCGCGCACGACCTCGGGCAGAACCTGAAGGCTGCTTTTGAGATCGTGCGTTGACGAGACCGGGATATCGCGGATTTCACGGGCGACCAGGGAATCGGAATGTGTGGTGACCAGGGGCTGGATGTCTTCGGAGGATGAGTAGACCTCGACTTCCTGATGTATCTCGGTCTCGTGAAAAACCGTGAAGGATGCTTCGTTCACTCCTGCGTCCAGCAGTATCTTCTGACCGGTAATGCGGAAAAATCCGCTTTTGTTGAAGCTCAGGTGGTATTCGCCTGCGATGGGAGTTTGAAACTCGAAGGCGCCCGCGATATCGGTGTGACCGATCTGTGTCTCTCCCGACGGCGACTGGATGACGACCTCCAATCCTTCCACCGGCTTGCCGGCTTCGTCCACTGCGCTGCCGCGCAGAATCACCTGCTGGGGCGCACCTGCTGTGTATGAGGCGGCAAGGATCAGCCACAGGACAAGCCCCGGTCCGGAGCGAGCAAGATGGGAGGTAAGCTTCTCACAATCTTTCGGTCTGCATCGAGTCGAACGCTGGTCCGGCATGGCTTCTCCTATCGAGGCCGTCCCCAGGTGCAGATTCTGGAGGGCTGTGAGATTATGATAACCGCAGTATACCAAACAGCATCGGTTTGCGGCGCAGCAGTGTTGATCTGTGCAAGCGACAGGTTTATGTTAGATCCGGAGGTTGCACCCAATGACCAGGCACATCGGCGTTTTGAATGCAGGAGGCGACAGCCCGGGCTTGAATGCCGTTCTCCGGGGCATCGGCAAGGCTGCGCAGGAGTTTTTCCCGATGGAAGTGATCGGCTTCCGGGATGGATTTCGAGGCCTGATGGAAAACCGGACCATGGATCTGGATGAATCTGCGTTGTCGGGCATCCTGACGCTGGGCGGAACCATCCTGGGAACCAGCCGCGAAAAACCCCACCGCATGCTGGTGGGAGGGAAGTACATGGATATGACCGATGCGATTGTGGAGAATTATCGCCGCAACCATCTGGATGCCCTGGTCTGTATTGGAGGCGGAGGAACGCAGAAAAACGCCTATCGTCTGATGCAAAAGGGGCTGAACATCATTACTCTGCCCAAGACGATTGACAACGATGTGGTGATGACGGATGTTTCTTTCGGCTTCGATACGGCGCTGGGAATAGCCACTGAAGCGGTGGACCGGCTGCACAGCACAGCCCACAGCCACCACCGCATCATTCTGGTCGAGGCCATGGGCCACCGCGCGGGGTGGCTTGCTCTGGGCGCCGGCGTGGCGGGAGGCGCCGATGTGATCCTCATCCCGGAGATTCCGTACAGCGTTGAGAAAGTCGGGCAAGCGATTCTGAGCCGGCACCGCGGCGGCAAGCATTTCAGCATCGTGGCGGTTGCAGAAGGTGCAATGTCGGTGAAGCAGGCCGCCGCAGCGGAAAAGGCAAGCAAAAAGAAAAAACCTACAAAAGCGAAAGAGAGCAAGGCAAGAACCTTGCGCGAGCGGGATTTGCCGGGCGACGTGCACGGCGGCAACACACTGAAGCTGGCGGAGCAGTTGGAGGAGATCACGCGGCTCGAGTCTCGCGTTACGATCCTGGGTTACCTGCAACGCGGCGGCACTCCTTCGGCCGCGGACCGCATCCTGGCGACACGGCTGGGAACGGCGTGCGCGGCCATGATTCACAAAGGCGTATTCGGGGTAATGCTTGCCGCGCACGGGGACAAGGCAGAGCCTGTTCCGCTGGGACAGGTAGTGGGCAAGATCCGGACCGTCCCGCTCGACCACTCCTGGATCGAGAGCGCCCGCCGCGTAGGCACCAGCTTCGGCGATTAAGGCTGAGTAAATAATATTTATTGATAATTTTTCAGCGTACGTCAGCGCTTATCGGCGTACGTCAGCGTAAAAATTTATGGGCGGGCCTCCTGAGTCGTCCCCGCGTCAACGGCCAGACCATAGCGATCCGCTCTGCAGGAGATCCCGGGACGTAACTGTCATTACGCCGGTCGGACATTTTCCGAACGTTGACATGCGCTCTGTTCAAAGCCTTACAGCAGGATCGCTCAAGATATACATCAACCGAAGCCGCAGAAGGGGCGTGTCATGCTGGAAAGCAGAATTATGGAATTATGTAAGCTTTCCCTATTTGAGGTGAAGCATTCAAATGGTCAAATCTTTTGCGGATCTGCTATACTTCAGCATCATAAATGTGCGCCCATAGCTCAGGTGGATAGAGCATCTGCCTTCTAAGCAGAGGGTCGCAGGTTCGAGTCCTGCTGGGCGTACCACAAAACAAAAGACTTACAGTTTCAGACAAAATCAAAGAAACCAGCAGGGTTAACAAGGGGTTAACAAAAGGCAAGCGCGATCGCCGTGTCAGAGCGGCCTTTTACGTCCGCCACAGCCGAAAGGAAAAACTGATAATTTTTAGCGAGATCTTGCCGGATGATGGGAGCCCGGCTCCCCAATCAAATGCAAGGAGCCGGCTGGATCAATCTCTGGTGTAAGTGAAGATCATTAAGGAACTCTGGCTGGATCTGCTTAACAAGGGTAACTGCGGTCGCATTCTTATGCTTTGGAAATAGCGCTGTCGTTTGCAAAAAGGGATTCCAGGTGGCACCTTCTGCAAATGAAAATGAAGCCTAAGGATTTACCGATAAATCCCCGCAAACCCATAAAAGGACAACCTGCTAACCGTCGCTGATTTTCGCTTATAGATTAACGAGATGTAAGTTTCACCAAGCCTCCTCAATCCCCCCGTGCGCTTCCAACAAACAAATTGATCTCAACAAGGTAAGTTTTGTTGATCTCATTTACCCTATCTGATGTGGAAGTTTTTCTGGAAACCGAAAGGACTGTATAGGACTGATTGCAATGGAGCTGTACGGGGAGGGACTGAAGAGAAAAGCAGTGAATACGCATGAATAGAAGGGATGTGAAATAAATACAATTCCTAAAAATAGTTGGGTAAGGTTTTGCCCGTTTTATGACTCTTACATATATAGGGAGATAAATTTTCGAAAACAGGAATGGAGGCGGAAACATGCGATACATCAGATTCAAAGAGCTTCGAACCCGAATCCCGTTAGGGAGAACAACCATCTGGAAGATGGTGCAGGAAGGCCGCTTCCCGAAAAGCCATCGGATTGGGAAGGCCGCCGCAGCCTGGCTTGAAAGCGAGGTTGAAGAATGGATCAAGAAGCGCGCGTGTGAACAGGAATGAACTTATGTGCAACCAAGTGAAAGCTGCCGGATGACCGCGAGAAATTACTATTGCCGGATGATGAGATGAGGCTTTCTTATGGGAGGCTCAAATGAGTAAATCTGTATTGCCTGATACAAAATTGCCGAGCACCAAAACAGATGTTATCAAACGAGTCATTTTATCCATGGGTGGGAAAGGAGGAGTCGGGAAGACCTCCGTCATGACTGGTCTGGCCGAGTGGTTCGACGAGAATCAGATTCCTATCAAATTGCTGGACCTCGACACCGAAAACAAGGCTCGCGGGTCCCTGACTCACTTTTTCGGTGGCCGCGTTCCCAAAATCAATATCAACACGCCGGTCCTTCCGTCATCTAATGTTGTTACGCTGCTATTCGCTGCTCTCTGACTCCATGTGACTCTACCGTTACGTCTGTTACGACGATGAAAACGATCACAAAAAGAATTCTCTCTGGCACCGCCACGAATACCTCCCTGAAGCTGAGTCGTTTAGAAAGCAATCCCGCCTGCATCGCCGGTGTCCTGATCTCGGGCCCGAATTTCAGCGCCCGGTGGGGCCTGACGAAGTTGTAATAGCAGCGAAGTAACTCGAGATGATCTTCGAGTCGCTCCTCCCATCTCGCATGGCATATCGTCCGCCGAAATAGATACGCCGAGCCCTGTCGGATCGTCAGATTCAGCCGTTCGATAAAGGATGTATTCAGTTTCGAGGAATCCTCGGAGTCACACAATGCCTGTTCAAATCGCCAGGCGGCGCCGATCACGGCTCTTCGCTCCACCTTGATAACACGATCGTTTCTGCGGGTCTTAATGACCTGGCCATACAGACACGCTGGTCCAAAGACACGGCGGATAGCTTTCGCATAAAAAGCAAATCCGTCCGTGGCAATTAGAGGAACACATTCCAGATTCGATCGACTGGAGATATCTCGAAAGAGGGTGAGTGTGTTTCTATAGCTTCGCCTTCCAACAACGGTTGAAGGCCAAAGACGAGACCAGACCTCAATCGCAGCAAAGATCCCAATCGGCTGTTCCTTGTCACGGATGATCGTGCGAATCTCATCTGCCTGAAGCTCTGAGATGGCGATCCTATCTATCTTTTGATCGTTGAAGCGGCGGCAAGAGTACGCCGCCTTTTGCAGCCAGCGATCGACCGTATTCCAGGCGATTCGCTTTGCCCGTGCAATTGCAGATTTGTTCAGGCCCTCAACACTCAGGACAGCAACTTCGTCAAAGGTCGCTCGACGATGCTGAAGCCGATGGTAGGGCGTGCCGGAATTGGAGTAGAAGGTTTTGCCGCAAGTGCCGCAACGATATCGACGACGACGCCCCCACTTAGTTTTGTAGAATCCGTGGCCGATGATGTTTCCGAAAGCGGCTTTTCCCGCCAGTGGACATTCCCTGTTTGGGCAGCTGAGACTCTTCATTGGTTTTGAACCGTGTCAATGATGGAACTGATTGCATGGAATTGAGTCTCAAACTATATCATGTGTGGGAGTTACGGTCGCGCTGCCAACAGTCGACGGCAGAAGCACCGACCGGCCATTGAAGAGGCTTTTAGGGCATTTGGAACAAGTTTTGCCGCCCTGCTCCAATTTGGACAGCATTTTTCAGGGAACGGCAACCTCATCTCGGGCAAAATTCCATGATCCTTTGTTTTCAACGGTTTAGCCTGTTTAAAATAGCGATTTCGGCGCTAATTTGGACAGCAGTGATTGCGGATGAAACAATCGGGCATGGAATGGTCGCTGCGTGGCGCCAATGCGATAATCTCATTGCGGTGCGTAATGAAATCCGGCCGGCACGAAGACTACTGGGAGAGCAGGGCGCAGTGATTTACCCCACTTCAATGTCGCACGCCCCTATTCGCTTGACAATGCACAATGCATATTAGAAAGTGCTTATTATGCACACTCGCGTTTTCGTCACGCAGATCTTTGGTTGCCTCATGTGGCGTCAATCGTAAGGTACAACGTCAGAACAGATGATTATATAGAAATTGAGGAGGCCAGACATGAAAAGGGGAAGAAGTGTTTTTCTGATGATTTCAACTATTTCAACTATCTTTCTATTTTTCTCAGGTCTGGCGAGCTTTGCTCCTGGCCTCGTACCTGCAAAAAGTGGAAATAGAGTAAAAGCCGGACAATTTGCAGTTGGAGATCCAACGCTTATTTGCCTTGGATTTGAGTGGAACATTGAGGGCGACGATAACCATAACGCCGCTGTGGCGGTCCAGTACCGCAAAAAAGGGACGACCGCCTGGAAAGAGGGGCTGCCGCTTCTGCGCCTTCAAAATGAGGAAGCCGGCGGGAGTATAACTCCCGCATATGTGGTTCCCAATATGTTTGCGGGAAGCATATTGGATTTGGAACCCGATACGGAATATGAGTGCAAATTTCAGATGTCCGATCCGGACGGCGTGGATGGAATTAAACAGAAAATGGTAACTGTGCGCACACGTCCTGAACCAAAACCTTTCGCGGGCGGACGGATCTTGCACGCGTACCCCGGCGATTACAAAGGTTCCAAAGAAGAACCGGCCGTTGTGGGACTGATAATGGCTTTCAGGGGGGATCTTGAACCTGGCGATACTATCCTGGTGCACGCGGGCGTTTACCAGAGTGATGGTACCAGATACAATAACTATCTTAGAACCGGGGTCGGATCGGATGGGCTTGGAACGACTAGGCTTACTAAGAGCGGCACGCCCGAGAAGCCTATTGTGATAAAAAGCGCAGGGGATGGCGAGGCCATTTTCGACGGCGGCGGCGGTGCTATTCTCTTCGATGTCATGGGGGCAAATTATCTGTATTTCGAGGGCCTAACCTTCCGCAACACCGAGGCGGCTATTTATACGGGTGCAAAGGACGTGCTTGGCGCCAGCGGATTGACAGTCAAAGGATGCCGCTTTGAGAACGTATGCATGGCCATCTGGGGCACATATCAAGCATCAAAAAACTTTTACATCGCTGATAACGTGTTCATCGGCCGATTCAATCCAAAGGTACTGAGGGGGAATATTGGCAGTGACGTTGTTCCATTCAAAAATCTGCCCGGCCCGCCCTTGAGAATAGGCGGCCCCACTGGCTCCTTCTATGCGGTCACGGTGGCAGGGCAGGGCCACGCTGTGTGTTACAACCGTCTTGAGAATTTCTGGGATGGAATTTGCGTCGATCAAGCAGCCGGCTCGCCGAAACCGGGAAAGCACGGCGGGCCGCATGCCAATATCGACTTCTACAATAACTACATTTGTAATACGTACGACAATTTTTTCGAAACCGACACTGGCACGCACAACATCCGTATCATGCGCAACCTTTGCCTCAACAACGGACATGCTTCCTTGAGCTGCCAGCCTATTTATGGGGGACCGGCGTATTTTATACGGAATATCGTGTACCATGTCCCGGATGCGGGAGCTATAAAGATGTTTGACAGAGCGGCAGGCGTGATTATGTATCAGAATACATTCTGCAGCGAAGTGTACGTTGGGCAACGCGGAAAAAGTCTAAATGGCAGCCTAGGCGCTTCCAACTTGCATTTCCGCAACAACCTCATGCTGGGAGAAAACCCTGATTCGATGAAAAATCACCTTAACAAGGATTTTGGAGGTATTTACTATGTGGATACCTACACTTCCTATACAAGCTCTGACTATAATGGGTTCCGTCCCAATGAAGGGAAGTCTGATCAATTCATGTGGCTCTCCCCTGCTGGTGGCGCGATGCGCGACTATAAGAATCCCAGGGAGGTGCATTCCTTCAAAACCCTACAGGATTTCTGCAAAGCACTGGGACAGGAGTGCCATGGGATAATGGTAGACTACGATATATTTGAAAACGTGAAAAAGGCGGATTTAAAGGAATTTTCAAGGGTATATACACGCGATGAACTGGATTTCCGGCTTAAGCCGAATGCCGTCGCTGTTGATGCGGGGTGCGTCCTTCCCAATGTTAACGATGGCTTTATCGGGAAGGCTCCGGATCTTGGGGCATTGGAGGTTGGGCAGCCGCTGCCGATATGGGGACCGCGGCCATAGGGATTTCGCGATCCGTTGGAGGACAGTCTACCTAAATGTTGCATAAAATAAAGTTTAAAGGGTGCTTTCGTCATCGAGTGTTGTTGGAATTAACCTAAAGCGATATAGAGCAAGACATTACAGCTAAATTTGGCTTCAACGGTTCCAGTTTGTGGCAGAACGGACATAAGTACTTCCGGAAGAAAGAGATGCGGGAGATCCAGCAACAGTAGACAGCCGAAGCACCTCGACGATGCTGAAGTCGATGGTAGGGCGTGCCGGAATTGGAGCAGAAGGTTTTGCCGCAAGTGCCGCAACGATATCGACGACGACGCCCCCACTTAGTTTTGTAGAATCCGTGGCCGATGATGTTTCCGAAAGCGGCTTTGCCCGCCAGTGGACATTCCCTGTTTGGGCAGCTGAGACTCTTCATTGGTTTTGAACCGTGTCAATGATGGAACTGATTGCATGGAATTGAGTCTCAAACTATACCATGTGTGGGAGTTACGGTCGCGCTGCCAACAGTCGACGGCAGAAGCACCGCCGGGAGTGTCTCTGTATACACAGGACATCAATTCCCACTATGATCCCGGCCACACGCTTATTCTGAATTCGAATGTGTGGGAGGATCCACCCAATGGTCCGTTCGGGGTCGGTTCGGGATACTATAACGACCACCGTTACCGTCGCGCTCCGACAGAGAATTTCAGCGTCGAGCGAATATTCCGGATGTCCAAGGAAGGGACCAGGACTCTAACCGTCCGCGTTGAGTTGAATAACGCATTCAACCGGATCCGTATTCCTACTCCCTCAAACACGTTCAGATTCCCTCCGGGTAAAAATGCTGACGGCACTTATGCATCCGGCTTCGGATTTTCTTCGCGCTGGATCAACGCCGGTGGGCAGCGCAGCGGCCAACTCGATGCCCGTATCAACTTCTAGACCTACCCCAGCCGTACTGTCGCCGCCCCGGAAAGCTTCCAAGTCCCGGGGCGGGCAATTCTCCCATCAGGCCACTATCTCACTGGGAATGCAAGGCAGGTCGAAAAAGGCATGGCACCAGATTCAGTAAAGGCCACGGGACGCGCCTTTCCGGGCCGCAGCCGTCCGCCCGCTGTGCCCCAACCCTATAAAACCGTGGTAGTGCTTGCAGGCAGTTTAATTCAAGCATGGAAATTGGACGGACTGCTGTATATTCGAAAAGTACGGATTGCAGCAAAATGCATATCCAGAGGGAATTAGAATATGCGAAAAATCAAATTCCGGTTTTTAGCTTTGTTTTTCGTGGACGTTTTGGCTATCACGCTCGCTATTTCCCCGGCAGCAGATACGCGCTGTAACCGGGAATGCCTGGGCGGCTTCATTTCGAAATACCTGGATGCCATGTTGGCGCACAATCCAGGCCTCTTGCCACGTTCCGCCGATTTGAAGTTCACAGAAGATTCGGAATCAATGAAGCTGGGCGAAGGGCTTTGGAAGAGCGTGTCCGCTATTCGTCCACCCCGCCGTGATGTTCTGGACGTTCGTCAAGGCGTCGCCGCTACTAAAGTCGTGGTTGAGGAAGCAGGGTCGCCAGTGCTTCTGCAGTTGAGGCTGAAAATTCTCAATAAACAAATCACCGAAGTCGAAACGATGACCGTGCGCAATAAGAAGGAGGGTGCATTCTTTAGCCCGGATGCGCTGAAGGAACGGAGAAAAGAATGGTCATTTGTGCCGGAACGGGGTCAACGCGTCTCGCGCGAGGAAATGGTTAAAATAGCAGAAACCTATCCCGCCGGCCTGAAGGTCGGAAGCTTCGTTGCGGTTGATGTGCCGTTCGCCTCCAACGCGGACCGCATGGAGAACGGCGCAATTACAGCCGGCGCCGGCTGCATACTTACGGCATGCGAGAATATAAAGACCCAGAAGAACATGCAACATCCTGGACTCAGCTACCGCGTCAGAGCCGTGGATGAGGAGATGGGAATCGTTTTGATGCGCCTGGATTTTGGCGAAACAAAGTCCTATGGACCGGGCAAAACACTAGTCGTGTGGGAGGAATTCAAGATATATGGCGGCGTGATCCACGCAGTCGAAGCATTTATCCGCTACATGCCATCGGATAAAGGATCCGGCTGGGAGTAGGGAGCCAAGGCGGATGAGGATAATTTGCCTTGGTTGCAACCGATTTCAGGTCGCCACGAATTTCAGGAACTCAATCCGGGAAATTCGTGGCGTTTTTTGGGAAATACGAATTCTATACCCGGAAGCGTTCAGCTGTCAGCTTTCAGCGCTCAGCTTCCAAATATAAGCGCCAAAGTGCTTGATTCTAAAAGGGAAGAAAAACTTCTATGCAAAACGCAAAGAAGTCATAGATATAGACTCTATCCTTGGTATTCCGGTAAATTAGCTATAATACGGCCCGCGAGGGAGAAGTCCCACGGGACTGGTGTATGTCCGTACATTAGGTTCTCGAGTTTACTATCGTGACCAGGAAGGTGCTTGATGAGGAGCTGCGTTTGGTTTTAGTCTTTAGCGTAAGCACCGACCCCAACCTGAGTTTCTAAATTGAAGGGAGGCAACCGTGAGAAAAAGTTTGGTTCCTGGGTTTGCTTTAGCAGCCATATTCGCATTTGTGCCTTTTGCGCTTTCGCAGAAACAGAGTGTACGATCGAGTGGCGGCGAATTGCAGGGCGTTGTTGCCGACGGAGTGGCTTCGTTTAAGGGTGTTCCGTTTGCCGCACCTCCGGTGGGCGATCTGCGCTGGAAGGCTCCGCAGCCTGCGAAACCATGGACGGGCATACGAAAAGCCGATACCTACGCACCCGGCTGCATGCAGGACTTAAGTATGGTCAAGATGGGGGGGGCTGCGGGGAGTGTTTCCGAAGACTGTTTGTACTTGAACGTATGGACGGCTGCCCAAAATGCAGCAGAAAAACGGCCGGTTATGGTCTGGATTCACGGCGGCGCATTCGTCGGCGGGATGACGGGCACTCCGATGTTCGATGGAACGAAACTCGCACAGAAAGGTGTGGTACTGGTAAGCATTGCCTATCGCCTCGGTGTCTTGGGGTTCATGGCGCACCCGGAACTGAGTCGCGAAAGCGGCAAAGGATCGGGAACGTACGGAATTCAGGACATGATCGCCGGCCTTCAGTGGGTGAAGAACAATATTGCACAATTCGGGGGCGATCCTTCATGTGTGACGATTTTCGGGGAGTCCGCAGGAGGGATTGCCGTCGGAATGCTTTCGGCGGCCCCTCAGGCCAAGGGACTTTTCCAACGCGCAATTTCGGAAAGCGGCGGCTCGTTTGCACCGCCACGTATTTCGAATGAGGCGGGCCAGAATGTCGCGACATTGAAGCTCGCGGAGTCAAACGGTGAAAGCTTCCTGAAGAAACTTGGAGCCGCCGACATCAAGGCTGCGCGGGCGTTGCTTGCCGAACAGGTACAGAAATCTGCAGGCGGCGGAATGGGAGGAGGCGCCGGCTTTTGGCCGGTTGCCGATGGAAATGTTTTGCCCGGAGATCCGTACGAGCTATACGAAAACGGCCGTTTCAATGATACCCCTATCCTCGTCGGTACAAATTCCAATGAAGGCGGATTGTTCAAGCGCGGGCCCTCAACGCCGGCCTCGTTCGAGAAGCAGATTCGGTCAGGCTACGGCGAAAGAGCCGACGTTCTTTTGAAGGCGTACCCGCATGCGACCGATGCGGAAGCGGCCCGGGCATCTGCGGATGTCTTCCGCGAATCTGCTTTTGCCTGGCCCACTTGGGCCTGGGCACGGATGCAGTCCCAGAAAGGTAAAGGGAAGGCATTCGTATACTACTTCGACCATCGCACGCCCGCCTCGCCGGACGGGGCAAACCATGGAGCAGAGATCCCGTATGTGTTCGGGAATTTCAGCGGCTCCGGAGGTGCACCCAGACCGGAGGATCTTACGCTGTCAGACGTAATTCGCACCTATTGGATCAACTTCGCCAGAACAGGAAATCCCAACGGATCTGGATTGCCGCTGTGGCCTGTCTTTACCGAAAAAAATCAGGAGGTGATGTTCTTCGATGATACTGCAATCGCCAGACCGATACCAAACCTGGAAAAGCTGAAGGCATTCGACGACTACTACTCCTGGCGCAGAGAGCAGGCAAAGAAAAGCCGCGGCCAATAGAAGAACGGCCAAACGCAAAGTGCTTTGGGGTGCCGCAGCTGATTAGGACCCGCGCAGAAACAACATTTTGGCGCGGACCCTAAGCTCGGGACTCGATCCAAAGCGCAGGCAAGCTTGCGCACCCCAAGCGGCCTGCCTCGGCTATCGCCTCCTTGGTTACCGTTCCGCGCCATTCATCAACAATAGCCTCCCACGCCATTCCGGTGGCCACCTGTTCCAGCACGTCGGCCACCAGAATACGAGTGCCGCGGAAAATCGGCTCGCCGTGACAGATCGAATGTCCGAAAATGGCAGGCATGAACTGTGAGGTGATCCGGATGTCTGCGTTGGCATATCCCGCGAGATTTACTGCCGGCCGCGATGGCCGCATCCTGGTGGAGTTCATCGACCTTCCGCGCGTCGCGACTGACGGCGCTGATGAGCGTGAGGCCATGGAAGAGGCGATCGATGCACTGGGTTCTGATCTTTCCATCCGCCTGAGCCGCCGGGAGGATATCCCAGTTCCCTCCCTCGTCAGACGCGGCTGTCGTCTGGTTCCCGTTCCTCTTTGGCTGGCGCCGAAACTGGCGCTCCATCTGGCAATGCGGGATCAGCGGATCAGTAATTCCGAACTGGCTCGGCGCCTTGGCGTCCATGAGCGCGTGATTCGGCGAATGCTCGATCCTCAGCATGCAACCAAAGCGGAAAAAATCCAGGGCGCACTGGCTGCCTTGGGAAAACGAATGACTGTGGACGTTCGAGACGCGGCGTAGTCCAAATTGGCTCGTCTTCCATTCCCCTGTCAAACCAGATCCAATTCAGCTAAAATAGCCCCACCTTTTTTATCTGCTCATATTGCATCGCGCCGGCTGTCGACGTGGAGGATTCCTCATGATCGGGAAAATACTCGCGCATTACGAAATCACAGCCCCCATAGGCCGCGGGGGCATGGGGGAAGTCCTTAAAGCGAAGGACCATAGGCTCGGCAGGGATGTGGCGATCAAGGTCTTGCCCGAGGAGTTCGCCAGAGATGCGGATCGGGTTGCCCGGTTCCAGAGGGAAGCCAAATTGCTGGCTTCTCTCAACCATCCCAACATCGCCGCCATCTACGGGCTGGAGGAATCCGGCGGCACCAACTTCCTTGTCCTGGAACTGGTGGAAGGCGAAACGCTGGCGGATCGGATCAAAGCCGGTCCGATCCCTGTCGAGGAATCCCTGCAACTTGCCCTCCAGATCGCCGAAGCCCTCGAAGCCGCGCATGACAAAGGCATCATCCATCGGGATTTAAAACCTTCCAATATTAAAGTAACGCCCGATGGAAAAGTGAAGGTGCTGGATTTTGGGCTGGCAAAGGCATATGCCGGGGACAGGGAAGAGGTGAATCTTTCCAATTCCCCTACGCTGAGCGACGCAGCCACCCAGCAAGGTGTGATTCTCGGCACGGCGGCGTACATGTCGCCGGAGCAGGCGCGCGGGAAGGCCGTGGACAAGAGGGCCGACATCTGGGCCTTCGGCTGCGTTCTGTTCGAGATGCTGACGGGACACGCCGCATTCTCCGGCAAGGACGTAACCGACATTCTTGCGGCCGTGATCCGCTCGGAACCGGAGTGGATCCGCCTTCCCGCAAACCTGCATTGGCGGTTGCGCGAGGTGCTGGAACGCTGTCTGAAGAAAGAACTGAAAGATCGCTATCACGACATCTCGGACGTGAGAGTGGATCTTCAGCGAGTTATGACGGATGCCAGCGGAGTGTCAGCGCAGCCGGCTGCCACAATAGCTCGCCGGTCAATGGTGCGGACGGCTTTGCCGTGGGCAGTAGCGGTCCTCGGCATCATCATCGCTGGATTCATCGCGTGGAAAATGAAGCCTTCCGAACCGCGCCAGGTCATGCGTTTTGAATGCGAACTGCCCGACGGCCAGCAATTCAGTAACCTTCTTTTGCCTGTGCTGGCTGTTTCGCCTGATGGCAGGCAATTCGTCTACAGCACAACCAATGGTCTTTACATACGCTCCGTCGACGAATTGACCGCCAAGCTCATTGCCGGGACCGAAGGGAGCACCCAGCAGCCTTTCTTTTCGCCCGACGGTAAATGGATCGGGTATTTTTCGGTAACCGACAGACAGTTGAAGAAGATCGCCATCAACGGAGGTGCTCCGGTGACCTTGTGCGGAAGCATGCAGCTTGCTGGTGCATGGTGGAACAGAGATAACTCTATTGTATATGGTCAGCTCCCCGGTAGCGGCATCATGCGGATTTCTGCCAACGGGGGGACTCCGGAAGCCATAACAAAACCTAAGTCCGAGATTCACGCCATGCCGCAAATTCTGCCGGATGGGAAAACGGTGCTCTTTTCTTCCTTCGCCAGCCTCACTCAAAGCAGGATTATGGTGCAGTCGCCCCAGTCGGGAGAGCCGAAGGAATTGTTTGCGGGTAACAGCGCCACATATCTCCCACCCGGACACCTGATTTATAGACTGCAAAACAACAACAATCTCTTTGCCATCGGGTTTGATTCTGAAAAGCTCGAGATAAAGGGGGGGCCGGTTCCCATAGTTGAAAATCTGCGGCAAGCTGCCGTTTCCGAGGCGGGAACACTGGTCTATATACCGCAAGCACCAGGCGCTGCAGCTTCCGAGAGCGCAGCTTCCTCGGGACGCACCCTGGTGTGGGTGGATCACAAGGGTCACGAAGAGTCTCTTGCCGCCCCGCTGAATAATTACCGCTTTCCCTCAATTTCTGCCGATGGGACCAGAGTGGCTCTGACCGTCGGACTTGGATCAGGCGGCGACATCTGGGTTTGGGATCTGGTGCGTAAGACATTGACGCGGCTCACATTTGAAGGTAACAACATAACGCCCATTTGGACCCGCGACAGCAAGCGGATCGTCTTTTGGTCTTCCGGACGTGCCAGCGGAAGTTATCTGGGCGTCTATTGGAAAGCTGCTGACGGTACCGGGCAGGACGAGCCGCTCAACGCGAAATTGGACCGAACCTTCAATCCATTTTCCCTGTCCAGTGATGGAAAAATCCTGGCCGGACAGGAAACGCAAGACAGCCAGACATTTGACATCGGAATTTTGTCAATGGAAGGTGACCACGAACGACAACCGCTGCTTCAGCAGCCCTATTTGGAGCTTCAGCCCAAGATCTCCCCTGATGGGCGATGGATCGCATATGCATCCACTGAATCAGGGAGGCATGAGATTTATGTGCGCTCGTTTCCCGATGTGAACAAAGGGCGCTGGCAAGTATCCACGAGCGGCGGAGACAGTCCGCTGTGGTCGCCCGACGGCCGTGAGTTGTTCTTCCGGAGCAATGACGCGGCTATGGCGGTATCGGTAACAACAGAACCTAGTTTCAACATCGTCGGCACACCCAAGATGCTTTTTCGGGGAACCTATGTCAGTGCTCTCCCCGGTCCGGACGGCACTCCGTGGGACATTCACCCGGACGGCAAGCGTTTCCTGATGATGAAGCCGCCCGTTTCTACCGGCGCAGCTCCCGCGGCGGCGGCTGGTCCACAGAAAATCAACATCGTCCTGAACTGGTTTGAGGAACTGAAGCAAAGGGTTCCGGTAAAGTGATCGGGAAGCCGTAGATTCCGCAACGGCTTCCCCATAGCTTGGAAACATTGTTTCAATCAATCTTTTCCAGGACCTCCATCGTTCCTCAGGGTCTCCGAGAAGAAATGCGCTCGTGTCGAGCCTGTAAATCCGCTTTATGGGCGATCCCTGCCCTTTCCTGCAATCGGTTTCAACTCCCGTAGAAACCGACGAAGTGCTAGAATAAGTCATGCCTGAAGTCAGTCGATTTCTCGGAATTGTGATCGCCATTTTGTACCGGGATCATCAACCGCCGCATTTCCACGCCACCTACGGCGAATACGAAATCACGGTGGGAATCGAGGATGGGCTGGTGAGGGGGGAGTTTCCGAGGCGAGCTCTTGGGCTCGTTCTCGAGTGGTATCAGGTGCACCAGGACGAGCTACGCGAGAATTGGGAGTTAGCAAGGCTCCGTAAGCCTCTCAAGCGAATTCTTCCGTTGGAGTAACCAGTATGTATCGAATTCTTGAAGCCTCCTATCTCAGGGATTATGCAATCTGGCTGCGTTTCAGCGACGGCGTAGCGGGCGAAGTCGATTTGGCGGACGAGCTCGATGGGGAAGTCTTCGAGCCTCTGCGCGATATGGAAGTTTTTCGCTCGTTCGTGCTGCACCCGGAGCTGCACACAATCGTTTGGCCTACGGGCGCCGATCTCGCTCCCGAATTTCTTCACGACAGGGTAAAGGCGTGCGGCTAACCTGAAAGGCTCCGATCCAAAATCCTATTGCGCCCGGCACTGTGCCCGGTCGCATCGGACGAGATGGGAAAAATCTGGAAATAGCGGAAATTGCTGCGTAGGCTTCTTCTGAGGATTGATTCAAGAAAGCAAATAATTACATTGGTAAACCCGGGCTCTGCCGGGGGACTCAAAGATTTTGACAGCTCCGTATTTTGAAACGCTGAGGTACGCTGACATGACGCTGACATACGCTGAAAAAATATAAAAAATTTTTTCGGCGTGGGTCGGCGTCCGTTCAGCGTGCGTCTGCGTTCAGGATCGGCGTAACTCCGCCAACTGCTTTGAGCGGTTCCAATCTTTCAAGCCTCCGGCTTTGCCGGAGGTGCCTGACTCAGTCTTTGCTTTGTCCCGACTTCCAAGCAGAGGGTCGCAGATTCGAATCCTGCTGGGTGTGCTTCCCGTCAATTTTTCTTCATCCATTTGCCTCATCACCCCTATAATGAGCTAACAGATCGACAAGCAGCATAACAGCCAGATTTTCCGGGAGAGGATGCAATGTCCATGATCGGGAAAACACTCGCACATTACGAAATCACGGCTCCCATAGGCCGCGGGGGAATGGGAGAAGTCTTTAAAGGGAAGGACCACAAGCTCGGCAGGGAGGTGGCGATCAAAGTCCTGCCCGAAGAGTTCGCCAAGGACGCGGATCGGGTTGTCCGGTTCCAGCGGGAAGCAAAGTTGCTGGCTTCTCTCAACCATCCCAACATCGCCGCCATCTACGGGCTGGAGGTATCCGAGGGAACAAACTTCCTTGTCCTTGAGCTTGTTGAGGGCGAGACGCTTGCAGATCGGATAAAGACTGGTCCGGTCCCGGTTGAAGAATCTTTGAAATTAGCCCTCCAGATCGCCGAAGCCCTTGAAGCCGCCCACGAGAAAGGCATCATTCACAGGGATTTGAAACCTTCCAATATTAAAGTAACGCCCGATGGAAAAGTGAAGGTGCTGGATTTCGGGTTGGCAAAGGCGTATGCGGGGGGCAGGGAAGAGGTGAACCTTTCGAATTCCCCTACGCTGAGCGACGCAGCCACACAGCAAGGCGTGATTCTCGGCACGGCGGCATACATGTCGCCGGAGCAGGCGCGCGGGAAGGCCGTGGACAAGAGGGCCGACATTTGGGCGTTCGGCTGCGTGCTGTTCGAGATGCTGACGGGACGTGCCGCATTCTCCGGCAAGGATGTAACAGACATTCTTGCAGCCGTAATCCGTTCGGAGCCCGAATGGAACAGCCTCCCAGGCAACCTGCATTGGCGGCTACGGGAGGTGCTGGAACGCTGTCTGAAGAAGGATGCCAAAGACCGATACCATGACATCTCCGACGTAAAGGCTGATATTCAGAGGATTTTAACGGATCCCAGTGGCGTTTTGGTTCCGCCGATCCCGGCAGCGCGGCCCCGGACGAGGATGGGAACCATGCTGCCGTGGATTGCGGCCGCAGTTATTTTGACTGCTATCATCGCCGGAGCGGTTGTATGGAAGCTAAGAGCGCCTGAACAGCCCCGTATAATGCGTTTCTATCACGACCTGCCTGATGATCAGCAATTCACCTCTCCTTTGCTGCCCGTTCTTGCCATTTCCCCAGATGGGAGGCAATTAGTCTATAGCACAACAAATGGGCTCTATTCGCGCTCCGTGGACGAATTGACCGCCAGACTTATTACCGGCACGGAGGGACCTACGGCCCAACCATTCTACTCGCCCAATGGCAAGTGGATCGGTTACCTTTCTGTAAGCGACCAGAAGGTAAAGAAAATATCTATCAACGGAGGCGCACCGATAACTCTGTTTGATAGCCCATCATTGGCGGGTGCGAGTTGGGCTGCGGATGACACGATTCTATATGCTGCCCTCTCCGTTGCCAATGGGATTATGCGAGTTTCTGCTGATGGGGGAACTCCGGCATCAGTCATAAAGGCAAAGTCCGCGGCTCTCCTCTTCCCGCAAATCCTGCCGGATGGGAAATCGATGCTATACACCGACGCCGCTGCTATAGTTGCCAGCCGGATGAGGATTATGGCGAAGCCGCTGGAATCGGGAGAGCCAAAGGAGCTATTCGCTGGAGTTATTGCGCGGTATCTCCCGACCGGACATGTGGTCTATCAATTGGCAAATAACAATAATCTTTTCGCCGTCCCATTTGATCCTGACCAGCTTAGGGTTGCCGGTGGACCTGTTCCTGTAGTCGAAGGCGTTTTTAGTGCCGGGGGCGTGCTGCAGTATGCGATATCGGACTCGGGGACGTTGGCTTATATACCTGGAACAGCGGCTGGCTCTGCGGCCGCACGCACTCTGGTATGGGTAGACCGGGATGGGAAGGAAGAGCCGCTCGGAGCTCCGCCCAACAGCTACATGTATCCCAAGATTTCTCCGGACGGAATGAAAGTGGCCGTGACCGTTGGCGGAGCTAATGTGGACATTTGGGTCTGGGACTTGACTCGAAAAACTCTGACCCGACTGACTTTTGACGAAAAGCCCGAATTACAGTCCATTTGGACTCCCGATGGCAAGCGAATCGTTTTTATGTCCGGCAACTCCGTGCCCAATGATGTCTGCTGGAAGGCAGCGGATGGCACGGGAGGGATTGAACGGCTTGCTTCTGCGCCGGAGCTCATACTTATGCCATGGTCATGGTCACGGGATGGGAAAACTTTGGTTACGCAGGAAACGGACGGGAGCTCAAAATGGGATATAGGAACTCTTTCGATCGAAGGAGATCGCGCACGAAAGCCGCTGTTGCATGAAAGTGCCACAGAAATGCAGGCGAAGCTCTCGCCGGATGGTCGATGGATGGCATATACTTCAAACGAGTCAAGCCGCGGTGAGGTCTATGTGCGTCCGTTTCCGGAGGTGGATACGGGCAAGTGGCAAGTCTCTACGAGTGGTGGAAGCAGTCCGCTGTGGTCGCCGGATGGTCGGGAATTGTTTTATCTCACTGACGACAATTCTGTGATGGTCGTATCAGTGGAGACAGAGCCAACGCTTAGCTTCGGCACCCCCAAAAGCCTTTTTCGAAGCACCTGTGTGGGATCAACAGTAGGAGGGGGGACCCCATGGGACATCAGCCCGGACGGCAAGCGATTCCTGATGATGAAGGAGCCTCCGCCGGCTAGGTCTGCGGCCGCCGGCCCCCGCCGAATCAACATCGTCCTGAACTGGACAGAAGAGCTGAAGCAACGGGCGCCGGTAAAGTGATTTGGATAAACGCTGGCACTTGTGCGGAGGGCAATATGACCCAAACGACCACAGTGACCCGTGAACAAATCGAAAATCTCATAAGAAGGATATTTGAAATAGAGAACGCGCGTCCAACGAAAACTGTGGAGGAAACCATCACGGGGATCGACTCATTGATGGCCTCCACAGTTGAGGGATGGACAAACGGTAAGCATTGCCCAAACCGGAATGTGGAACGGGAATTCGAGCGCGGATTGTTTGGAGCCCTGGAGGACTATCACCGGAAGATCGAGCGTGTCATTATAGAACCCCCGTTTGCCTCATTGGAGTGGCGATTAACCTCGGTCAAGCACCATCTGGAGATATTGGGCTGTTCAATATGGGAGGTTAATGATGCTGGTTTGATGGCGCGGTATTGGATCTATCTCGATCCCGCCCCATTTGGAAAGATTGGCCTATCTTAGTCGGCAACATCCTAAATGCCCGCTTTGCTATTGACTAAACAACGGAGGCTTTGCGAATGAAGATTCATTGGGGACGCATCGTGATTGCGGGCTTTCTGGCGGAAATTTTGCTTATTGCTGTTTTTCTAATCGTTTCTCAGCCCTTAACCTCCTTGGTGGGCGCCACTATTGGTTTAGGCGGCGGCTTCGTCTTCATGTTATTGGCTGCACTTTGGGCGGCACAAAAAATTGAATCTCGCTTTGTCCTGCACGGAATTCTGGTTGGGATCGCAGCTATTGTTTTTTACACCGTCGGCGACGTCCTGCGCGGGCAACTGCATCTGGCTGGCCACAGTGTCTTCTTCTACCTCTCTCACGTTACAAAAATATTGGGAGGAGCGGCGGGCGGTTTCATTGGCGGAAGGCGGAGAGCCAAAGCTGTCTAAGAGAGTCCTTCCGCCGGAGATAGCGGCGAATCCTTCATCAACAGTTCTCTAATCAGTTTCTGTCGCGATACGATCCGAACCCGTGCCCCGCTGTATGTATATTTCGCATTTATGATATGTACGTAATCTGCTATAATGTCAATCCTGAACTCAAGCATCAGGAGGTATCGTGAAAACGACATTAAACATACCCGACGACCTGGTAAGCAAGACCATGCAGCTGTCGGGGAGCAAAACCAAGACCGAAGCAATTGTGACGGCAATGAAGGAATATATCCGGCGCAAGAACATCGAAAATATCATGAAGCTGGAAGGCACGCTGCAATTTTCCGACCACTGGGAGAAGGCGCGATATGAGCGATAGCGTGATCGTGGACACGTCCGTATGGATTTCTTTCTTCAGGAGCGCCGGTTCTGAAGTATCCGCTCGTCTCAGGCAGCTTCTGAAATCAGGGGCTCCTGTTTATACCGGAATCATCGAAACCGAATTATATCGAGCGGCAAAATCAAGGAAGGAAACCAAGGCATTGGCCGAGTTGTTGACGTCGATCGAATGCATTGAAACCCGGGAGGAAGATTTTCAGGCGGCGGGACAACTAGGGTATGCTCTTGCCCAGCAAGGGATCACAGTCGGCACAGTCGATCTTCTGATAGCGCAGATTTCAATAGCGAATAACCTCTCCTTGTTTACTCTGGACAAGCATTTTGTCCCTATTGCGCGCCATTCATCTCTACGCTTGTATCAATAACTATAACGCCAATCGTGGCGCCCGTTGATTGCATAATCCATAAGGTGAATTAGTAGAGAGCAATTTCGCCGAAACCGCGTTCTGCGAAGTTGAGGCAAGCGGCTGCAGACGGAGAGGTTTGTAAAATTCAGTATTACCTTCTGTCCACCTGTCGGGGGATCTTTCACGAATCGCATACAGGTGTCCAAGAAAGTTGACATATTGATTCAAGCCAATCTTTCGGAAACCGCGCAAATAGCGTTTTACGTCCATGCCGGCATCGCTTGTTGCGCGGCTTCTGAAAGATCCCTTTTCCTTATAAAAAGAACACGAGCCCCACTTTCAGCTTGTATCCTGGGGACGACTACCATATAACCCAAAGAACTGCTCGTGCAATACCATCGATGACAACGGAAGGAGGAAGGAGCATGCCGGTGAGCTTTACCAGCGATAAAGGCTTTTATGGGTGGATCAATCTTACCGTATGTGCGGTCCTGGGCATAATTGCGGGTTTCTACATAATTTCGTTCGGCTACTTTCTCCCTTTCCTGATCAAGGACTTCGGCTGGAATAGAGGGACCGTTTCCTATGCCGCGACGATCAATCTGATCGCGCTGGGGATATCCGGCCCGATCGCCGGAGTGTTCATCGGAAGGTTCGGCGCCAGGCGCGCAATCGTCCTGGGGAACATTTTGGCGGGCGCCGGATTCCTCCTGCTGTATTGGCATTCTCAGCTCTGGCAGCTGTTTTTGGGTTGGGGATTGCTCGTAGGGACCGGAGCGGGTTTCGGCGGAATGCTCGCCACCACTACTGTGGTCAACAATTGGTTTGTCAGGAAAAGGCATCTGGCATTAAGCGTTTTCCTGGCTTCCGGAGGCGCCGGGGGAGTTGTGATGGGCCCGGCTATGATGCGTGTGATTGAAAAGTTCGGCTGGCGCATTACTACAATGGTCATTGCTTTATTGGTCCTGGTTTTTGCCATTATCCTGCCGTCGTTTCTGATCCGGAACAAGCCCCAGGACCTTGGACAGATGCCCGATGGACCGGCCCATTCGAGATCTGTGACCGCCGGTCACGGCATGCCGCCCAAAGCCGGTTATAAAACGTCCGTGGAATTCACCGCAGGGGAAGCGATGCGGACCCGGTGCCTCTGGCTGCTGATTGCTTACTTCTGCATGAATATGCTGGCGATGCAGGCATTGATGACACACCAGGTGGCTTATCTGTTCGACATCGGAATAAGCGCCACTCTGGCCGCTGCCGCATTAAGCGTCATGTCGGGCGTGATGGCATTCGGGCAGTTAAGTGTCGGGTACCTCGGGTCAAAATTCAGCGTACAGTCCATTGCCATTGGCGGAGAGGTCTTCAAGATAGCCGGTATGTTGCTGCTGCTTTTCGCCAAAACGCTTCCCTTTGTTTTTCTATATATGGTTGTACTCGGACTGGGTTTCGGGCTTGCGATGGCTGCAACCATGAACATGTTTCCGAATTACTTCGGAGCCTCGAATTACCCCAAAATTATGGGTTTTGTAAGGCTTTTCTGGACCTTCGCCGGAGGCCTCGGCGCTCCAATCGCCGGGTTCATCCGTGAATCGGCCGGCAGCTATATACCCGCCTTCCAGGCGGCGATCGTCATAATTACCGCCGGCCTATGCTGCCTGATATTCACAAAGCCCCCGGCACATCCGTCGCTGAAGGGAGCCGCACCGGCGAAGCAATATGCGATGGCCCGGGAATGAGAAAACGAAGAGGGATAGTCGAAAGATTCTCCAATCGATGAGAAGAATATAGGTATTCCTGCGCCCCATCGGGGACACTGGCGCCCGTCCCCTTTTGTTACAGCTTCGATAGATCGATCCGCTTCAGCTTTTCGAAATTGGAGATGGCGGCCTCTATCGCTTCAAACGAGGAGTCGGGCTCATCTTCGCTTTTAGATTTTTCGGAATCATCTTTGCTGACCGCCTCGACGCTTTCCAGTTTTGCGCCTAACTTTTTAAGCTCAGCCCCAACAACGAAAACGCCTTTCGCCAGTTTTTCGACAGCCTTGCAGATTCCCAGAAGGCATGCAACTACGCAGGCTGATATAGCAAGCAGAATAACCAGATGCCAGGTTGACATTTCGGCCCTCACAGCTTTTGAATCGACGCACACCCCTCGCGTCTTGTTTCCAATATACTTTTCGGCGTATAAGGCTTATTTCAGTTCATTTTATTTCGCTTGATTTGCCAGCATTTTCCGAAGCGGATAGATTCTTTAGAGGAATTCAGCGGAGGCAACCATGATTACGCACGATGATCTCGGCAATCTCAAGGCCATAGTCGGCGAGCAGTTCGTCTCCACGGGCGAATCGGTCCTCAGCCTGCATTCCCACGACGAGTCCTATCATCCGCCGGTTCTTCCCGACATCGTGGTCTGGCCTCACAGCACCGGAGAGGTCAGCCGGATTGCGTGCTATGCTTTCGAACGCCGGATCCCTGTAACCGCCTGGGGAGTGGGAACGAGCCTCGAGGGCAATCCGATCCCCGTGAGCCATGGCATTGTCCTCGATTTCCAGGAAATGCAGGGAATACTTGCGGTCCACCCGCAGGACTTCCAGGTCGATGTGCAGGCAGGGGTGGTGTATAAGGACCTGAACAAAGCTCTTAGCCGCCACGGTCTCTTTTTCCCGCCCGATCCCGGCGCGGCAGCCACTATCGGCGGGATGATCGGGAATAACGCCAGCGGCATCAGAACGGTGAAATACGGGGCGACAAAGGACCATATCCTGCGTCTGGTTGTTGTCCTGCCCGGAGGAAACGTCATCAGGGCAGGGAATAGGGCTCGAAAAAGCTCATCGGGTTACGACCTCATTCACCTTTTTGTGGGCTCTGAAGGCACTCTCGGCATCATCACAGAAGCGACCTTGAGGCTTGCCGGCCTGCCTGCAAATTTCATGGCGCTGCGCATCACCTTCCCTGAGATAAAGAATGCCACGGACACCGTGTTCCAGGTCATGAGTTCCGGATTCTCCCCTGCGGCAATGGAATTCCTCGACAGCAACGTGATCGGTGTGCTCAACCGGGACAGGGAACTAAATATGCAGGAACAGCCTACGTTGCTCATGGAGTTCACTGGTTTCAGCGAGGAAGGTCTCCGGGCAGAGATGGCCTATATCGAAGAGATCTGCACGGAAAATTCCAGCACATTCATCGATAAGGGCATCGGTCAGACGGAAAGGGACCGTCTGTGGGAAATGCGCCACCTCACCTTCGAGTCCATCAAGCGGCAGAATCCCGGGTTGCTGCCGCTCATCATGGACGTTGCGGTCCCGCTTTCGTGCTACAGCGATATGGTGGCCTTCATCAAGCAGGAAGTGCGCGATCTCCTGGCCTATGTTTTCGGCCACGCCGGGGACGGCAACATCCACGTCATTGTCATGGATGTCGCCCGCCGACAGCACGCGATGGGCCAGGGTTGAGGATGCGAATCGACGCATCGTAGAACAGGCTTTGGCGTTCGAAGGCACCTGCACCGGGGAGCACGGGATTGGAATCGGCAAGCGCCGCTTCCTACCCGAAGAGCACGGAGACAGCCTTGAACTTATGAAAAGGCTTAAGACGCTCATTGACCCGGAAGGCCTCTTCAATCCCGGCAAGCTGTTTCTATAAGAGACCGGGTATAAGCCAGCCGAAAAAATTCCTGACTGCAAAATTATCCGACATTTCCGCGATTATTGATTTCTGCAGCGATAGGTCCCACGGGCAGTCCGATGACTGGCACGCATTGCGCGGACCAAACGGTGGATAAAAGGAGGCTTTAGCCATAGTCGCTGTTCGGGAGAGATGGCAATATGCTTCCCGGGCCAGGGATGCATTTGGGCAGGAATTACAGCAAAGCTGTGCTGAAATATCTCTCCGCCCGGTCGGGCAGTATGGTTACAATCCTGTTGTGGCCGTTATCCATGTGGAGAGCCGCAAAAACATTGGCCCCGGAAGAGGTCCCTACGAGCAATCCTTCTTCGCGGGAGAGCCTTCGGGTTGTTTCGATAGCTTCTTCGTCGGAAACCGTGAACACCATGTCCACGAGGTTCACATCGAGGACATCCGGAATGAATCCGTCCCCGATTCCCTGGATGTTGTGAAGCCCCGGTTCCCTCCCGAGCAATGCCGCGCTGTTCTTCGGTTCCACCGCGACGATTTTGGTGGAAGGCTTCTTCTCTTTGAGAAACTTCCCGATGCCCTGAAGCGTTCCCCCGCTTCCCACTCCGGCTACAAAAACATCGATGCTGCCGCCTGCGTCCTTCCAGATTTCCGGAGCTGTTTGCAGGTAATGAACCTCCGGATTGTCCGGATTGCTGAACTGATTGGCGACGAAATATTTCTGCGGTTCCGGACCAATGATTTCTTTTAGCTTCTTGAGGCTTGCCGACAGGCTCCCCTCGGCCGGACTGAAGACGATTTCTCCCCCGAATGCCCGGATGATCTTCTTGCGTTCTTCGCTCATGTTCTCGGGCATGATGCAAACGACCTCGTAGCCCTTGATCCTGCCTATCAGCGCCAGGCCTATTCCCGTGTTTCCGGAGGTCGCTTCAATGATTATCATCCCGGGCTTGAGCTTTCCCTGTTTTTCCGCAGACTCGATGATGTACTTGGCGACGCGGTCCTTGACGCTGCCCCCGGGATTTAGGTGCTCGGCTTTGACGAATACATTGCCTGAAGACAGCTTTTTAAGACTTATCAACGGAGTGTTTCCGACGGCATCCAGAATAGAATGTATCAGCATCATGACCTCGTTGTATGACTTCCTCTAATAATTCGTAAGGGCAGCTTTCCACCGCCGTCCGATTGATGTCTTATGCATATCCCCCAGCCAATTTGCCATGCTACGCCAGATGAAACGCGTCGTGGATCGCCTGCACGGCCTGGCGGGCCTCCGACTGTGCGACGACAAAGGAAATATTCAATTCCGACGAACCCTGCGCAATCGCCATGATGTTCACCCCTGCGCTTGCCACGGCCGTAAATGTCTTTGCGGCGATGCCGCGCGTGCCCTTCATCCCGGCGCCCACAACCGCAACGATGGATACGTTATCGTGCAGCTTGATATCGTCGATAGCCTTTTTCGCAAATTCGATTTCGAATTCCCCCCGGAGCGCCTTCAGCGCCCGTTTGCAGTCATTCTGGGGAATCACCAGGCAGACGTTATGTTCCGAAGACGCCTGCGAGATCATCATCACATTCACCTGAACCCGCGCCAGCGCCGCAAAAATCCTTGCGGAAATTCCGGGCACCCCCACCATTCCGTTTCCCTCGATCGACACCAGGCTGAGTTTGTCGATCGAAGTAACATTCTTTACCACTCTCTCCGTCTGGTTGGCCGTCTTCGAAATGAGCGTCCCGGGATGAGAGGGATTAAATGTGTTTTTGATCCTGATAGGAATGTTGTTTTCGATGGCCGGCATCATGGTCTTGGGATGGATCACCTTCGCGCCGAAGTAGGACATCTCCGCCGCCTCGCGATAGGTGATCTCCGGCAGCACAGTCGCCTTCTTGACCGCGCGGGGATCGGCTGTCATGACCCCGTCCACATCCGTCCATATCCAGATTTCTTCGCTGTCGAGCGCGGCGCCGATAATTGAAGCCGTATAGTCCGATCCGCTGCGGCCCAGAGTCGTTGTGAGGCCGTCTTCCGTGCTTGCGATGAAGCCCGTGACAATGGGCACGATGTTTCTCTTCACGAGCGGCAAAAGCCTCTTTCGCGCGCTACGCTTGGTTGCGGAAAAATCCACGGCTGCTTCCCCGAAATGATCATCCGTCCGGACGATCGCCCGGGAGTCGATGAATTCGGCATCCACGCCGCGGCTGTTCAGTATCGCCGCCAGCTGCACGCAGGACAACACCTCTCCAAAAGCCGATATCGCGTCGAGAGAGCGGACGGTCAGTTCCTTGAGCAGGCTGACGCCGCGGCAAAGGTTTGAGAGTTCGTCGATGAGGCGCGCCTGGCGATCGATGAGGGCTTTGCGGGCTTCAGGTTGCTCTACCATATGCGCGACCTGGAGGTGCTTTTGCCTCAATCCCTCGATATTCGCCTCGACCCGGCGGGTTTCACGGCGCGCGGCCATGTGCGCGGTATCCAGCAGGGTGTTGGTTACCCCGCCCATGGCCGATGCCACAACCACAGCGTGCCTGGACAAATGCGATCGGACAATCGTGGCGGCATCGTTGATCCGCTGGACATCCCCGACGGAAGTCCCGCCGAATTTCATCGTTATCATAGATAGGTGGCCTCCGGAGACACAATATTGCCAAATTCGGGAATGTTTTAAAGAAAAAACGGCACGGATTCCACGGATTCGTGTAGATTCTTGGCTGCATCCCAGGGGGTTGCTATGAAAATTTTCGTTCCGGGCCGTGTCTGCCTCTTTGGCGAACACTCCGACATCGGCCTTCGCGAATACTACCTTGAAACCCTGAAGTCCTTTGCTACAAGGGAAATCGTCGTTAATCCCTCGGCTCTGATGGATGGCTTTTGGTGTTTGACGGCTCCAGCATTTGATAACGCTGATATACGCTGACAAAGCCGCTGATGAACGCTGACAATTTAATCATTCAACAGGAAATCAAACTACTGGATTTTATGAAACTACCTTAAAATTTTTACAGTCAAGGGTCTGGTTTTCAGAATATATCGAGTAACGCAAAATCCTGGCATATTTGTCTTATTGGAGAACGGGCATTGGCGCTAATACCAGAGAAGTTCATGGGATTGACGGAATTCATGGCGGGGCATGCGAAATGGTATCCGGACAAGACGTGCAATTATTTATGAAGGGATGAGGTCTTGCTGGAAAAAGCTCAACCAAAGATTAACAAAATTGCCAACGGCCTGATCGCGCTTGGTATCTCCAAAGGCGACCGGGTGGCGATCCTGAGCCGCAACTGTCTCGAATATCCGGAAATCATGTTCGGCGCGCTGAAAGCCGGAGCTGCCATCGTCCCCCTCTCGACCATGCTGAAAAAAGAGACTGTCGCCCTCCAACTGAGGGATGCGTGCCCCAAAGCCCTTTTTGCAGCACGATCGGTTCTGGACCTCGTGGGAAACTGCAGTTCTATCGCTCAAAGGATTGTGCTGGAAGGACCCGCTGCAGGCTGGACGGATTACGATGATTTTCTCGGCGCGTCATCCGGCGACGAGCCGGAGGTGGTGATTACGCCGGAAGATCTCTACAACATCGTCTACAGTTCCGGCACAACCGGGGCGCCCAAGGGGATCGTGCACACGCACCGGGCCCGACTCGATTTCGCAATGACCTGCGGCCTGGAATTCCGTGTTCACAACGACGCTGTCAGCCTTGTCAGCACGCCGCTTTACGCCAACGGTACCCAGCTGATCTACCTTCCCACGCTTCTGGCTGGAGGCACCGTGGTCCTCATGGGTTCCTTCGACCCGGGCGCATTCCTGGATCTGGTTCAAAAGGAAAGATGCACGCACGCATTTCTGGTTCCTACTCAATTCATCAGGATCATGGATTATGCGGAATTCAGCCGATTCGATACATCATCGATCGAGGTTTTTCTATCCGCCGCCGCGCCCTTGCGCAAGTCGACTAAGAGCGAGATCCTGCGCAAATTTCCTAAATCCAAACTTGTGGAGCTTTATGGCCTTACCGAAGGGATAAGCACCGTTCTGCGGCCGAATGAACAGTTCTCCAAGCTGGGCTCGGTAGGGAAGCCGCGTCTGGGCGGCGACATAAAAATCATCGACGACGAAGGCCGGGAACTCCGCAAGGAGAAACCGGTGAAATCGCCGGATATAACTTTTCCATGATGGCGGAATATTACAAAAATCCGGAAAAAAGCAGGGAAATCCTTTGGCCCGATAAGAAGGGAAGGCTCTACATCAGAACCGGCGATATCGGCAGGCTGGACGAAGACGGCTACCTTTACATACTGGACCGCAAAAAGGACCTCATCATCTCCGGCGGCATCAATATTTATCCCAGCGACATCGAGGAGGTTCTTTTGAAACACCCGGAAGTTGCAGAGGCTGCCGTCATTGGTATACCCCACAGCGAGTGGGGCGAAAGCCCTCTGGCCCTGGTAGTGAAAAAGCAGTTGGACTCTCCCCTTGGAGAAATTACCCTCAAGGACTGGGCCAATGCCCGACTGGCCGGCTATCAAAGGCTTTCAGCTGTGGAATTCAGGCACTCCCTGCCCCGCAATGACCTCGGAAAAATCCTGAAAGGTGAATTAAAAAAGACTTATAATTCGTGAAATAGGTGGCGTTTTCAAATGCGTCATCTATTGAATTTATTACCCTTCAGGACTAAGCTTTGCCGTCTGTCCGGAGTGTTTGCTTCATGGCAACGCAGGAACCGAAGGTCAAGCTGAGGCGGCAGGTTACGGTCTGGGGATCGTTTACCTCGTGGGGTTACGCGGATGTCGGAGCCGATGTCTACGTCGCTCTAGGGTTGGTCATCGCCGCGGCCCAGGGCGCCACGCCGCTGGCTTTTGCCGATCGCCGGCATCGTATACATTTTTGTCTGGGCCTGGCGCACACGGAATTGGCTGCGGCCTATCCTGTTGCAGGGGGCGGCCAGTATTTTGCCTTCCGTGGCATGGGCGACTTCTGGGGCGTCGTGACGGGTGCCGCGCTCATGCTGGATTACACGGTCGACATCGCGCTGTTTGCCATGGCCTCAGCAGGATACGTCAATTTCTTCTTCCCGGCCATCCGAAATTTTGCCGTCGATTTTGGTCCCTTCCACCATGTGAACCTGATCTGGCTTGCCGAGTCGATGGTTTTTATCGGCTTCCTGATCGTGCTTAATATTAGGGGTGTCCGCGAATCGTCGCTGTTTAACGAAATCCTGGGCGTTCTGGATATGGCGATGGAAGCCTCCATCGTGATTCTGGGATTTGCCTTCGCCTGGCATCCGAACCTTTTCCTGCACCAGTGGCATACGGCGTTCCCTCCAACCAAACAGATCCTTTATGCCGTCAGCATCGCGGTGATTTCCTTTGTCGGTTTGGAGTCCGTGTCCCAGGCTGCTCAGGAGACGATCCGCCCGGGAACAGTCATACCTCGAACCTCGCTGGCACTGATCGTGGTAGTCCTGCTCTTTGCCATGGCGTTTCCGGTAGTGAGCCCTGGGAATTCTTCCGTGGCAGGACCTTGCATCGCGCGAAGGCGATCCGGTCGCGCACCTTGCAAGCCAATTGCCTTACATAGGATTTCTCGCCGGTCCCATCGCGGCAGTACTTGCCGCGACCATTGTGCTGATTTCGGCGAATACGGGTGTTATGGGCTGCAGCCGGCTCGGAATACAGCATGTCCGAAATGGGCCTCATCGGGAAGTGGCTGTCCCATGTTCATCACAAGTACCACACGCCGGTGCGCGCCATCGTGGTCTTCGCATGCGTTGCTGCGCTCGAAGCCCTGTTTGGTTTCCTGACCGGCGAGAGGGCTCTAGAGACCATGGCGGATATGTACGCCTTCGGCGCCATGCTCGGTGATCTCCTTGCGAGCATGGCCCTGGTGGCGTTGAGGATCCGCGAGCCGCGCACGCCGCGGGCGTACCGCGTGCCGCTCAATATTCAGTGGCGGGGCAAGGACATTCCCGTGCTCGGATTTTTGGCAATTCTGGGGACGGCGGGAATGCTCGTCATCGTTTTGTGGACTCACGCTGTCGCGCGCGTCCTGGGTCCTTTGTGGGTGGCGGCATGGGTGGGATACTACATCTGGTATCGGTATAAAAGCAAACTGCCCATTTTCCGGAGCACCCCGCACGATTGGGATGCGGAGCAGCTGGGAGATCCTGGCAGATACAGGGGAGTGGGAACTCCTGGAGCAGTTCAAAATTGAAGTGGAGCGGAAGAAAAAAGCCAGCGGCTCCACTTCAAAAACCGTGGTGCCCTGATGAGGATCCGATTTCGAAAAATCATGGCGGTTATTCTCATGGTATTGGGCGCCGCCATGCTTCTCCGGGGCCTGCAATTCACC
>CAWEJX010000015.1:0-234731 GCA_963809485.1 uncultured Acidobacteriota bacterium | reverse complement strand
CCCACCGTGAGCATCGCGCCTCTGAGGAAAGCCAGGGGCGTCGCGCCGAACACCCAGCCCGCCAGGCTGCTCAGAAAGAATCCGAAGATGGAGGAGACGGTGTAAATGATCACCGTGCGGGAGGCCCCGTAAAGCTCCACGGCCGCAGGTCCGAGCTGCCGGACCCACATCATGTTGAAGATTATGTGCAGCAGGCTGCCATGCAGCCACGCGGCGCTCAGAACGGTCCACCACCGGCCATAGCCGAAGACGGGTATGGCGCCGCTGGCGCCGAAGGTGAAAAGGCTGCGCGTGCCGGGCGAAAGGAGCGACATGCCGCTCATCCGTATCCCCTGCGGATCGAACAGCAGGGTCAGGATGTACAGAGCCGCGCAACTCCAGATGACGATTGTGTCGAAGCCGAAATTGTTGCCCAGCCCGCGCAGGACGGAAGCAAATCCCCACATGCCGGGATTCCGCCGCCCGCAGTTGTAGCACTCCGCATCATGCACTCCCACGAGTTTGCCGCAGGACGGGCAGAGCACCGACCCTGTTTTTTGCCTTCTAAACATTTTGCTATTATGTCCTGGACCTGCTGAAATGAAAACCCTGTTTGTGATCCGCGTGCGTCAGCGCTTTACTCGGCGTATGTCGGCGTTAAGGTGCCGGCACTCAACGCCCCTCGTCAATCCAGCGCTTTGGCAAACTCCTGCGCCTCGTCTTTCGAAGGCATTTTCGATTTGACGAAAAGGTAGGGAATCGCCCCGGACAGGCTGAACGCCAGCATCGTCAGGCAGAACACGTTAAAGACATTCGCACCCCCGGTGAGCCCGGCAAGCTCAAAAAGCTTATCGAACACGGCGTGCCCCACTCCCAGTCCGCCCGGTGCGATGGGCAGAGCCGTCGTCAGAGCCCCGAGGGCATAGACCGCCGCCATGACGGCGATGTTGTACGGCTGCTTTGTCAAGTGGCGTGTCAAAACCAGGAAAACATAAAAAAACAGGCACTGCACCACGATCGAGACGGCCCAGGCAAAAATGATGGCTGCAGGACGGTGCCGGTAGCTGCGAAGGCTCACATACACTTTTTTGACAAAACCGAAGCCGGGCGCTCTGCGGCTCAGCAGGCGCAGAAAAGGATCACGTTTGTCTTCAATGCGCACGAAGACCAGGATAAAGAAAAGCAGCATCCCCGCAACCAGGGCATAAGTGGCAATCAGCATCGGCCGCATGAGCGGGCTTTGCCAAAGCTGCTGGAAGTGAAAGGTCACGGCCACGGCGCCGATGGTGAAAAGGCCGAAGAGGCCCGTAATCCGGTCCATCAGGATGGACATCGCCGCGGGCGTCCGGTGTTCGAGTTGCTGATCCCGGACGATGTAAACCGCCTTAACGACGTCGCCGCCCACCGCTCCCGGAATGGCCGTGTTAAAGAAGATCCCGACGTATTGAAGCTCCAGCACGCGAAGCCAGGGCACGTTGATGCCGAGTCCCCACAGCAGCGATTTCCAGCGCGCCGACTGAAGCAGAATCACATTGATGAACCAGATGGCGGCATAAAGCGCCAGCACCCTGGGCTGCACGACATAAATCCGGAGCTGCCGGAAATCGATCTTCCCCGCGTCGATCATCCACCAGAGCAGGCCGCCCGCTATCCCGAATTTCAGCAAAAGCCAAAACAGGCTTTTGGCCCTTTCTCTCCATTTATCCAAGCAATTTCTCTCTGTCGAAAGGCACAATATGCCGCGGTGTTCTTATCGTCAATCGTCAATCGCAAATCGTCAATTCTTAGGATAGCCGACGGACTGGGCCAGGGTGATCTTCTGATCCGGGCGGAGTTTCATGATTTTTGCCAGCGCCTGCCTTTCGACGCTGCCGCGCACAACTGCGGCAAGTTTTTCCGAGGCGCAGAACAGGTAGACATTCTGCGCCAGGAAGGCGGTGTCGGCGCCGGTATAGAATTCGATGGCCTCGGTTCCCTTGATATCGGCCCTTGCGAGGTCGGCCACATAAATGAGATTCACAGCCGCCTCTTTGACGTAGTCCTGCGTCCCCGTGGCAGCCCGCACATCTTCAGCAAGGATTTTTTTCAGCTGATGCGGCTTTGGTTCATAGAGGAATAGACCGTCGGCCGTCGCGACATATACGTCGATCTCCTGGAAATTCCTGGCGGACGGAGCCGTGTGGTGGCCGTCGGGACGGTTCACGCCCCACGCAGCCCAGAGCAGATTCGAAAGAGTTTCCATCGAGAGCTTTTGAGAGCTGAACTCGCGGCTCGATTTGCGCTCCTTGAGCGCCTGCATCAGCGGCATGCCCCCCTCGGTTTTTGGCGCAGGAAGCTTGATGACATCTTGAGCCAACACGCAGGATGCGCCGAGGCACATAAAGAATGACGTTGCGGCAAACTTAAGACGGGTGCTTTTCATGAGAATTCTCCAATAAGGCTGCCGTATATTGTAAGCTCAAAGCCACCCGGATGGAAATGAACCTTGAACGTTTAAACGTTAGAACGTTAAAAGGTTGGCACGTTAACACGTTCGAACGTTAGCACGTTTGTCGAGGTTCCACATTCCACGTTCAACGTGCAAACGTTCAACGTTCAAACGTTCACGTACAACCAGTTGACACACCCCCCTGTATTTCCTTAATGTTTTATCCCATGATCCCTAAATGGTTTTCAGAAATTCGCGGTCGGGTGCCATCCGGGGTGTCGGCGCTTCTGGGGCTTATTCCGCTTGCCGTACTGATACTCGGCTGGTGGATGCTTACGCGGGGCATTCCGGAGGAGCGCATGCTCGGCCCGACCATCCTGCCGAGCCCTGCGGAGGTTGTCCAGAGTCTCGGGGACCTCGTGGGCTCGAGCGATCAGGACGATCGCAGCCTGATCGACCATATCGGACTGAGCCTGAGGCGCGTCGCGCTCGGATTTCTCCTCGGGCTGGCCATTGTGCTGCCGATCGGCATTCTCATGGGTTCGTTCGGCAGCGCGCGCGCCACCATGGCGCTGATCACCACGGCCAGCGGCTACATTCCGATCGCCACGCTGGTTCCCCTGACCATGTCCTGGTTCGGACTGGACGAAAAGCAGAAGGTGGTGTTCCTGGCGATGGCGTTCGGCATCTTCCTTCTGCCGATGGTCGTTCGAGCGATCGATGCGGTGCCGGATGTGTACCTGCGCACGGCCTACACCCTGGGCGCGACGCGCTGGCATATCATACGGCGGGTTCTTGTGCCGGTGGCGCTTCCGGACATCTGGCACTCGATGCGGCTGGCCTTCGGAGTCGGCTGGTCCTACCTGGTCCTGGCGGAAGTGGTCGTGAAGTCGGGCGGACTGGGAGATTTGATCGACACCGCCCGGCGGCGCGCCATGTCGGGCAGAGTCTACCTCGTCATCGTCATCATCACCATCATCGCCTGGATTGCAGATCTGCTCTGGACGCGCCTGGGCGCAGTCCTTTTCCCCTATCGCCGGAGCCGAGCTTGACGCCACAGACATATCGAAAACGGACCCGATCGTGGAGTTCCGCAAGGTCAGCGTGCGTTTTGGCGCCTTCACGGCCCTGCACGACATTTCCTTCCGCATCCACGATAATCCGGAGCGCGGGGAATTCATCACGATCATAGGCCCCTCGGGATGCGGCAAGAGCACGCTGCTGAATCTGATTGCCGGTTTTCTCAATCCCACGGAAGGCGAAGTGCTCGTCAGGGGGCAGCCGGTGCAGGGGCCGGGGCGCGACCGCGGCATGATTTTCCAGCAATACAGCTCGTTCCCGCACCTGACGGTGTTGCAGAACGTGATGTTCGGGCTGGAGATCAACAAGCAGGGGATGGACCGCGCAACGCGGCGCAGCAAGGCGGAAAAAGCTCTCGAGCAGGTCGAGCTGATCGATCACAGGCACAAATATCCCCATCAGCTTTCGGGCGGGCAGCAGCAGCGTGTGGCGATTGCGCGATCGCTGGTCATGGAGCCGCAGATCCTGCTGATGGATGAGCCGTTTTCGGCGCTCGACGAGCCGACCCGGCTGGAGATGCAGGAGCTGATCGTGCAGCTCTGGCATCGCATTCAGCCGACGATCCTCTGCGTCACCCACAACGTGACCGAAGCGGTGTATCTGGGGGAAAGGGTGTGGATTTTTACTCACGCGCCCGGCCAAATCGCCTATGATATCAGTGATACGATCCCGCCTTCGGTTGGGATCCCGCCGCTGGTTGCGCAGGAGCGGCCCGATTTCAAGAATGCAGTCTATGTGGTGACGGAAGCCTTTCGGCGCGTATCGGACAATGTGCCTGTCCATTAATTTTAACGCTGACGAACGCCGATAAACGCTGACGTACGCTGAAAAAATATAAACAAATATTTTTTTCTCAGTATTTAATGTTGATGGGTTGAGGGAGGGGGAAGTGAATCCCAGCGCTTGGGATTATATTCGCAAGGCATTTAGCGCGAAACCGATCGGGATGTTTGTGCCTCCCAATTGGATAGGCCTGGGTGCGTTCGCCCTGCTGGGCGTTGCTGAATCCCGGTTTCTGGATCGTCGGCCTGGGGCTCGAACTGGGCTACCTGTGGATCCTCGGCACAACCAAGCGCTTCCAGAGATTGGTGGACGCTTCGCAGCAGCTGCAGACGCGGGAGCAATGGCAGGCGAAGGTCGATGCCGCTCATCCGGCAGCTGAGCGCGAAGATCAGCAGCGATACCGTGCTCTGGAGGAGCGCTGCCGGACGCTGCTGGAGCAGCAGCATGCAGATTCAGACCCCAGGCGCAGGGCCTGCAGGCTCAGGGCGAGGGCTTGGGCCGGCTGCTGTGGGTGTATCTGCGCCTTGCTGCCTACGCGTCAGGCGATCAACCGGATTCTTCGCGGGTCCGCCGGCGCTCCGAGCGAATCCGCCGGCCTGGAAGAGCGGATTGCCAATCTGCAGGCCCGGCTCAAGGAGCCGCTGTCGGAGGACCTGCGCAAAAGCCTCACGGGACAAATCGAAATACTGCAGCAGCGGCTGGAAAGGCGGCGCGAGGCGAAAGAAAAGCTGGCCTTCCTGGATGCCGAGCTTACCCGCATCCAGGAGCAGGTGGAGCTTGTGCGCGAGCAGGCGGTGCTGTATCGGCGGATCCGGAAACGCTTTCGAAGCGAATCGATCAAGTCACGGCCACGCTGGGCGGCACGACGCAGTGGATCAGCGATCAGCAGAAGATCTACGGCGCGGTCGAAGATCTGATGTCCGAACCGCCGCCAGATTGCAAATTACGAATGACGAATGACGAATGACGAAGCCATGAATTCGTCATTCGTCATTCGTAATTCGTAATTATCAGGACTGGGAGAATACTATGGGTTTGGGACTGCCGGCTGGGCTGAGGAGATGCGGGATCTCTTCAAATCGGGATCTGTTTCGCAGTTTCTGCTGCACGGCAACGTGTTCGATACCGTCGCTGCTCCCGGATCGTCCGGGGAGCCGCGGCATGCTCTCCCTGAGCGCCTTTCTCGACGAGGTGATGTTCGAGAAATACGACGTGATCCTGCACTACGACCGCGGCAAGGGAATCCGGGCGACGCGCGGCGGCGGAGGATTGGGGGGAGTGGCTGAGGCTGGCGCTCGGGGACCAGGCTTCCAGCATCGTGCCAGCTGCGCGAGCCCGGCGCGGCCATGGAGCTGATCGACCGGTATCTGCTGCGTACGCTCAACCTTCAGTCCCTCCGAGGCGCGGAAGCCGGCGTACGGAAAATCGCGGTCATTATCGAGTTCGCGGAATTCGTGGTCCCGCGCGGCGATCCTCTGCAACTGGGCGGCGCATTCAGCTCCAACGTGGTCAAGGTGCTGGGCTGGGCCAACGATCCGGCCATCCTGCGGTCCGACATCGTCACGGTGCTGATCGCCGAAGGGCTGCACGACCTGAACAGCCTGGTCGTGGAAAATCCGCACGCCGCGGCGCTGAATATCCCGCTGCCGGGCGAAGCGGAGATGTCGGAATACGTCAAGATGCTGGCCGCGCAGTTCTTTGCCGGATCTCGCCGCAAAATGCGAAGTGCCCGTGGAAGTGCTGGGCCGGCGCCTGACCGGGCTGAGCCGCGTCGGGGCGCACACCGTTCTTGACGCGAGCGCTCAAGAATGAGCAGAAGATCACCTCGGCCTGGCTGACGCGCATGAAGAAGGAGAGAATCGAGAAGGAATGCCAGGGCCTGCTGGAATTCCTCGAATCCCCGTTCACGCTGGATAACCTGTCGGGGTCCGAAGCCGTCAAGGCCTGGCTGCGGGAAGACGCCGAACTCGATGAGGCGGGGAGTGCTGTATGCGCTGCCCATGGGCTACCTGATTGCCGGGCCGCATCGGGACGGGCAAGACTTTCCTGGTGCAGTGCTGGGCCGGAGAACTGGGGATCCCCTGCGTCGTGTTCAAGAATTTCCGCGACAAATGGGTGGGCGCCACCGAATCCAACCTGGAGAAGATCTTTTCGATTCTGCGGGCGCTCGGCCAGGTCGTGGTGTTCGTGGACGAAGCCGACCAGGCGGCCGGCAAGAGGGAAGGCGGAGACTCCGACGGCGGGCTGTCGGGGCGCGTCTACGCGATGCTGGCCAAGGAGATGTCCGACACGCGCAACCGCGGACGCATCATCTGGGTTTTTGCCACATCGCGCCCGGACCTGCTGGAAGTGGACTTGAAGCGGCAGGGGCGGCTGGACGTGCACATCCCGCTGTTTCCCGCCGGAAACCCCGGAAGAAATGCACAGCCTGTTCTTTGCGATTGCGCGCAAACTGAAAGTCGCGCTGGCGGAATCGGACATCCCCGAGATCTCCAAGGATCTGGTGCTGGGCGGCAACGAAATCGAGGGCATCCTGGTGCGCGCGTTAGCGACTCATGTCCTGGCTTCCGAGAAGCGGCCGCTGCGCGATATTCTGGCGGAAGTGTTGAAGGAAGTGCGGCCGAGCGCGCACCGCCTCAAGCTGGAGTACATGGACCTGGTTGCCGTCAGGGAGTGCACCGATGCGCGCTTTCTGCCGGAGCGTTTCCGTGATATGCCGCCCGATGAGCTGGAAAAGAGAATCGACGAGTTGCGGAGATTTGTGTAGCCATGAACCTGCTGAAACGCCTGAAGGGGATCGGGGATAAAATCGGGATCCTGGAAACGGTTTCGACGTCCGGGCGCGCACCCGCCGTGAGGATACGCACGCGCACGGTGACCCTGCGCGAGCTGACAGTCGAAATAAAGTCGGTGGAAGTGAAGGCGCTGGCGGAAGCGCCGGCCGAGCTTGCCATCCCATTGGATAAGATTTTTGAAACAGCGGGGATTGAAGCCGGGCCGGGCAGCTGGACGGTGGACAAATTAAAGCAGTTCGTCCAGAGCGGGAATCTCAGGAATAAGCCGAAGGACGAAGTGCAGAAGTCGGTGCTGGAGAAACTGGGCGCGGAAGGAATCAAGGCCGAGGAATTGGTGAAGGATGCGGTGGCGCGCGACAGGGCCCTGGATGCCTATGAAACGGTTGCGGCCAAAAGGATAAAGGACCGGCAGGCCATCTGCCAGAAGAGGATTGTGGAAATTGAGGCCGAGATAGGGAAGCTTCAGCAGGAGTGCGACGGGTTGAAGGAAAAATTAAAAGCGGACGAGCAGAAGTGGAGCGAGTGGAGGCAGCAGAAAAAAGCGTGGGAGAAGGACATTGCATCCGTCGTCGCCTGCCTCGTCGACCGCCCAATCATCACCACCGATGATTAAGGGGCAAAGTCCCGATTTCTTCTTGGGCGGCGGATCTATTTAAATGGAATTGCATTTGATTCAGCCGTCGCTGACGCGACGGGATTTGATGTGCATCGCGTACCCCGGCCTTAAAAGGCCGGGCTAAAATCATAGGGCCGCTACGCGGCCGCCTCTAAAATGCGCTGAATTCAGGGCATCAGGGTAGGAAAAGCGATATCGGGGATTGGCCCGAAGCTGTCAAAGGCAGGGACGCCGCTTGGCTACATCGTGGCTTATGGCTTCGGCGAGCATCCTGTGAGATTTCAGGGAAGCAGTGCTGGGAAGGAGACATCGAAGCTCGGCGGAGCATTATCAGAGGCGAAGCCATCGCTGGGCGGCGGGATGGCGCGATAATCAGGATAAAAAAGGCCGCGTAGCGGCCGGATGATTTTAGCCCGGCCTTTTAAGGCCGGGATCAGAATAAGGGAAGAGGATTTCGTCGCGTGAGCGACGGTTGAATTGGGTTCGGTATCACACAGAGGGAGAACAGGGCGATAGTCAGGTTAAAAAGGCCGCGTAGCGGCCGGATGATTTTAGCCCGGCCTTTCAAGGCCGGGATCAGAATGAGGGAAGAGGATTCCGTCGCGTGAGCGACGGCTGAATTGGGTTCGGTATCACACAGAGGGAGAACAGGGCGATAGTCAGGTTAAAAAGGCCGCGTAGCGGCCGGATGATTTTAGCCCGGCCTTTCAAGGCCGGGGAGAGGGAATCGAATAGAATCCCGTCGCGTGAGCGACGGTTGAAAACGGGCGAGACCTGTATAGAGGGCAGGATTGGGCGATAACCAGGTTAAAAAGGCCGCGTAGCGGCCGGATGATTTTAGCCCGGCCTTTCAAGGCCGGGATCAGAATGAGGGAAGAGGATCCCGTCGCGTGAGCGACGGTTGAATTGGGTTCGGTATCACACAGAGGGAGAACAGGGCGATAGTCAGGTTAAAAAGGCCGCGTAGCGGCCCGATGATTTTAGCCCGGCCTTTCAAGGCCGGGAAGAGGGAATCGAATAGAATCCCGTCGCGTGAGCGACGGTTGAATTGAACCTAAAAGCTTTCTATGGCTAATACCTATACGTCGCTTCATTACCATTTCATCTTCAGCACCAAGAACCGTATGCGGTTCATCAATGCGGATGTGGAACAGCGATTGTGGGAATATCTGGGCGGCATTGCCCGAATGCACAAAATGTCAGCTCTTCAAATCGGCGGAGCCCCCGATCATATTCACGCCTTGGTGTTGGCTCCGGCGAGCCTGGCACCCAGCAAGATCGCGCAATACCTCAAAGGAGATTCCTCCAAGTGGATTCATGAAGAATTCACAGGCCTGCGAAAATTTGAGTGGCAGGACGGATACGGCGCATTCAGCGTAAGCAAATCGCGATTGCCTGACGTGATACGCTATATTCAGGGTCAAAAAGAACATCATCGGAAAAAGAGTTTTCAGGAGGAGTATCTGGAGTTGCTTAAAAGGCACGGGATTACTTACGATGAGCGGTATTTATGGGGATAATTCAACCGTCGCTGACGCGACGGGATTTGATGTGCATCGCGTACCCCGGCCTTAAAAGGCCGGGCTAAAATCATCCGGCCGCTATGCGGCCGGTTTTCACCAACCTTTGTGTTACAGGGATCAAATGATCAAGATCTGTATCGGAGAGTGATCTGGAAAATTGCCAAAGGGAAGGCCGCCGCGGAGCGGCGGAATGAATTTAGCCGGGCCTTTTAAGGCCCGGATTGAGGCATGCATAAGGATCCCGTCGCGTAGCGACGGTTGAACGGACAACCAAAAGGGAGGGCACAATGGCGGTATTTGCTCGAATTGGGAGGCTTTTCCGGGGATTTCTGGGGCTTTTCATCAGCGGAATCGAGGAGGCTAATCCCGAGGCGCTTATGGAAGCCGCCCGCCAGGATTTCCGGGACAAAATGGCTCAGTACAACATGGCTCTCGCGCGCATGGCCGGCATTGCCGAACGCCTCAAAAGCCAGGTCAAGGCAAAGACGGTTCGCGCGAAGGAACTGGAGCGGCGCATTCTGGCCAATCACCAGGCCGGAAATCTCGAACTGGCCGGCAGCCTGGCGCGTGAACTGCAGGAACTGAAGGCGGACCTGACGACAGACACGCAGGAATTGTCGGAAACGGAGGAGGCCTATCAGGGCAACCTGCGCCAGGCGAAGCTTGTGCAAAAGGAATTCGAGGATAAGGTGCGCAAGCTGGAGAGCCAGCTCTCCCAGGTTCAGATCAAAGAAGCTCAGGCTGAGGCTGCGGCGGCGCTGGGCAACGCTGCCTTCAAAGTGGGCGACCTGGGCGACACCATGAAGACGGTCGAGGAAATCCTGAACAAACGGTATGAAGTGTCGGCGGGGAAGGCGCGAGTCGCCAAGGACATGGTGGATATGGATTACATCAATGAGAAGGAAGGCGAGCGCAAGGCGCTGGAACAGGCGGCATTGGCGGATTTTTTGGCGAGCCAGGGCATCCAGGCCCCGGCCTCAACCGAACCTCCCGCCGCCTCGAAGGAAATAGGACCGAAGGAATGACGAATTACGAATTACGAATGACGAATTGAAGCATACGGAATAGTAAAAAGGCGATTCTGCATTCAACAGGAAAAACAGTCCTTGCGGCACGAGAATTGCCGAATTGGCATGTTGATTTAATTCGTAATTCGTCATTCGTAATTCGTACTTCTCAAAGGGGGTGCATATGGCTGAGCAGCCTGCACGGCTAACGCCGTTGGGAAAAATTCTCTCCGTGCTGTTGATTGTCGCTTTGATCGGGTTCGGACTTTACATCGTGATGAAAAGAGGTACCGGCATAAAGCTGGGGCCGGGAGGCGGCAGCGATCAATCGATCGAGACCGAAGCCGCCGACACCTCGGACGTCACGACGGTCAAGGAATACAAATACGTTCCTGCCGACAAGCTGCCCGCGGTCAAGGGGGTCAGCCAGTACCGCTGGGATGCCAAGGAGAAGATCCTGCGTTTCAGCTACAACGTCTGGGCAGGATGGCTTCCGGTGATCGCGGCGAATCACGGCACCAAGCCGAATGCGGACAGCATTTTTTCCCGCAAATACGGCTTCCAAGTCGAGATGGTCCTGATGGACGATCCGGTGGCCGCGCGCGACGCCTTTGCGGCCGGCGAGGTCCACACGCTGTGGGGCACCGCGGACATGATGGTTCTGCTTGCGCCGGAACTGATCAAGGACTCGCGCACGGCCCCGCGCATTCCCCAGCAGATCGACTGGTCCAGCGGCGGAGACGGCATCGTCGTCCGCAGTTCGATCAAGTCTGTCGCGGACCTGCGCGGCAAAACCGTGACGCTGGCCCAGAACTCGCCCAGCGAATACTACCTGACGTCGCTTCTTGATGTCGGCCGGACTTCGCCCGGCGGATGTAAAGGTTAAATATACCGCGACGGCGTTTGAGGCGGCGGCGGCTTTCGTCGTGGACAAAAAGGTGGATGCCTGCGTTTCCTGGGCGCCCGACATCTATAACATCCCGGAGCGTGTCGCCGGCACCCGTGTGCTCTCGAGCACGAGCGACGCGAACAAGCTGATCGCCGACGTTTATGCCGTACGCGCCGACTTTGCGCGCGACCATCCGGAGATTGTCGAAGGTCTGATCTCGGGGATCTTCGAAGGAATGGACATGGTCAAGCAGAGCCCGGAGCAGCCGGCCAAGTGGATGGCGGACGCCTTCGGCATGAAGCCCGACGAGATCCTTTCCATGCGCAACGACGCGCATCCGACCAATTTTGCGGAAAACGTGCAGTTCTTCATGAACTCGTCCAACCCGACCAATTTCGAGCGCACCTGGGGCAACGCAAGCTACGTTTACAGGGAACTGGGCCGCATCAGCGCGCCGATCCCGTTCGACCAGGTGATGGACTTCTCGATCATCCAGAAGCTGCAGCAGAAGGGGACGTTCGCGCACCAGAAGGATGAGAGCATCGCGGCGTTCACACCGTCCAGTTTCCGCAAAGTGACGGCCGAATCGCCGATATTGACGCAGACCATCCGCATCAACTTTTATCCCAACTCGGCCAATCCCTACGAGCCCGCGCGGGATGAGACGGGCAGCACCATTTCCGGGAAGCTGTACGATCCCAACGTCAGTGCGACTCTGGAGCGGGTGGCGCAGCTGTCGGGGCAGTTTGCCAGGGCGGTGATCATGATCGAGGGGCACACCGATTCGAGCATGAGGGGGCGTGTCCCGGTCCAGGCGGTGAAGGAGTTGAGCCTGGCTCGCGCGGAGGCGATCAAGCGGGCTCTGGTGGAGAAGTTCAAGTTTGATCCCAACAAGTTCAGCATCGAGGGGAAGGGATGGGATGTCCCGGCCGATCCGGCCAATGCCAACAACCAGGCGTTGAACCGGCGGGTGGAGATCAGCGTCTATCCACCGGAACAGAAGTAGAGCTGCAGGGGCGGCCGGAAGGCCGCCCGCAGCCCATTTCCAAACATGTCCAATATTGCCATCATCGGGGCAGGGAGCTGGGGGACGGCCCTTGCCCTGACGCTTTCCCGCCTGGGCCACGCCGTCCGGCTGTGGGCCTACGAGGCGGAAGTTGTCGAAAGCATCGAGAAGCACCGCGAAAACAGGCTGTTTCTTCCCGGGGTCAGTCTGCCCGAAGGCATAATTCCCACAAACGATTTGGAACAAGTGCTCGATCAGGCCCGTTTTGTCCTGTCCGTGATGCCGTCGCATGCCTGCAGGCAGTTGTACGAGCAGATGCTGCCTTTTTTGAAGCCGGAAATGATTCTGGTGAGCGCTACCAAAGGGCTCGACGCCGAGCGGCTGATGCGCATGAGCGAAGTGATAGGGAGCGTCGTGGCGCCGCGGTTTGCCCCGCGCCTCGCCGTGCTTTCGGGGCCGAGCTTTGCGCAGGAAGTGGCGCGCGGAGATCCGGCTGCCGTAGTGGTGGCTTCCGCGGATGCTGATGCCGCCCGCAGCGTGCAGCAGGAATTTTCGTCGTCCGCATTGCGCCTGTATACCTCTGCGGATGTAATTGGCGTGGAGATGGGTGGCGCGGTCAAAAACGTCATCGCGATCGCCGCCGGCGTCATCGAGGGATTGGGCTTGGGCCATAATCCCAAGGCCGCGCTGATCACCCGCGGTCTGGCCGAGATGACGCGGCTGGCCTGCGCCTGCGGCGCGCGGGGCGAGACGCTCGCCGGATTGGCCGGGATGGGAGACCTTGTTCTCACCTGCACCGGGCACCTGAGCCGCAACCGCAGTGTGGGATTCGAATTGGGTAAGGGACGCAAGCTCGAGGACATCCTTGGATCGACGAAGACCGTAGCAGAGGGAGTAAGGACTACGGGCGCCACGGTGGAGCTCGCCCGGCAGAAAGGCGTTGAAATACCCATCACTCATCAGGTCCAGCGCATTCTGGACGGCCGCGTCTCGCCGCAGGAAGCCATCCGCCAACTCATGGACCGCTCGCTGAAAGATGAATAACCGTCCTCACCCAATCAACATAAAATGCTACGAAAATAATATTTATTTATAATTTTTCAGCGTACGTCAGCGTTTATCGGCGTACGTCAGCGTTAAAATTATCGAATCTTGAATATCTATACCGATCGGTATAGTATTTCCGGATCATGAAACGTGCACGAAACAAAATATTGGACGTAGCTATCGAGCTTTTCGCCCGGAAGGGCTACGCGGCCTGCTCCATCCGCGAGATCTGCGAGGCGGCCGGCGTAACCAAGCCGGTGCTTTATTACCACTTCCGCAGCAAGGAGCACCTGTACCACGAACTGATGATCGATCTTTTCAACCAGTCGAGGAAGAACCTGCTGCGCCTGTCGAATTCGCGCGGTTCCCTGAGGCAGCGCCTGGTCTCCTACATATTCAGGGAATACGCCAACAGCCGCAAGGATCCCAGCAGCGTGCGGTTTCTGTTCCGGATGATGTTTTCGCCCGAGGGGGAATATCCCTATTTCAACTTTATCGAGGAGTTCAAGCTCGAGCGAAAGACCATCGCGGGCCTGATCGCGGAGGATTCGGGGAAAAGCCGGCGCGCCAAAGATCCGGAAATGAGCGCATCGGCCATGATGGGGATGATGCTCATCCAGATCCTGGAGTACCTCTTTACAGGGCGCCGTACGCTGACACGCCGAAGCGCCGAAAAACTTGTCGACCTGCTTTTGCCGGCTCCGCGGATGGCTGAAAATGCTATACCGGCCGGTATAGCCCGGGGAGGCCGAAAATGATGCAACGAATCCTGATTTTACTTTTGGCCGCTGCCCTGAGCTCCACCGCCGGCTGGGCTCAGAAAGCGCCTTTGACATTGGAAGACGCCGTCCGTCTGGCGCTTCAGCGCAATCCCTCAATCCTGGTCTCCCAGGACGAGCTGGACGAGCTCAAGGGAAAAATAACCGAAGTGCGCTCGAGCGCGTACCCGCAGGTTGCATTCCAGGGCTACGGATTGAGGTCGCGCGATCCCATGATCCTCAACAGTTCGAGTTTTGACAAAGTGCCGGAGGAATTCCGCAATGCCCTGGTGCCGAGCCCCAGCAACCTGTTTGAAATCGGTGTGAACCTCAAGCAGCCCGTGTATACGGCCGGCAAGGTCCGCACCGCTATCCGGCTGGCCGAAGAAAGCCTCTCGGAGAAAGAAGCTTCCAGGGAAGAGGTCCGGCAGCAGGTTATTTTCCGGGTCCTCCAGGCCTTCAACGACATCCTTTTGGCGCAAGCCAACAAGGAAGTTGTGCTCGAAAATCAGCAGCAGCGCGTCAAACACCTGGAACAGGCGCGCGCCCGCTTCGACAGCGGGGTAGCCACACAGATCGACGTCCTGAGATCGGAAGTGGATGTGGCGAACCTGGAACCTGTACTGATCCGTGCCGAAAACCGCATACGCCTGGCTCGGGCGGCGCTCAACAACCTGATCGTCGAGGATCTGGAAGCCCCCACCGAGATCGTCGGCACACTGGAGTATAGGCCCTCGCCGATGGACAGCCTGGAAGAGATTCAGAAAAGAACGCTGGATCAGCGGGCGGAAATTCAGGCGGCCCGCATGCTGGTGAGCCAGGCGCGTCTGATGCTGTCGCTGGCCAACGCCGAGAAAAAGCTGAGCGTGGACCTGGACGCGTTCTATGGGTATAACGTGCGGGAACCGAAAAACTTTTTTGACAGCGATTATTCCCGCTGGAACTTAACGTTTAACTTTAAGCTTCCGTTCATAGACAGTGGCCGGAAAAAGGGGCAAGTGGCCCAGGCGGCGGCGCGATTGCGGGCTGCGCAGCAGAGATTGAAGCTGCTGGAAATGAACGTCCGGCTGGACGTCAAGCAGGCTTACGACGACATGCAATCCGCGGCCAAAGCGATTGCGGCCGCGAAACTGAGCGTGACCCAGGCCGAGAAGGTGCTCGAAATGATGCAGGCGAATTACCAGTACGGCGCCGCGACGACCCTGGACGTGACCGATTCGCAGACGGCGCTGACAATAGCGAGGAGCTCGCAGGTCAGCGCTACCTATGATTATGAGATAGCGAAAGCCCGTTTGCGCCTGGCGTCGGGCAGTCCGATCCTGGACAGGGAGGTGAATTAGTGAACGGCAAATTCCTCAAAATTCTCCTGCCCCTGGCGCTTGTGTTGGTTGCAGGCAGCCAGTGGCGCTGCGGCGCAAGCAACAAGGCCGAGGAGGCCGGTTCGTCGGCCGGTGGTGCTGCCGCGGTTCTTGTGGTCAAAACCGTGCCCGTGGAGCGCCAGGAATGGATCGCGACGGTAACGATATCCGGGAGCCTGCGCACGCTGTCGACGGTCGATGTGAAGCCGGAAGTGGGCGGCCGGCTGATCGCGGTCTATTTCGAGGAAGGCGACCTGGTACGTAAGGACCAGCTCATGGCCGAGATTGATCCGGTCAATTATCGCCTGGCTTACGACCAGGCTGACGCGGCGTTGAAGGTTGCGGAAGCGGGGCTCGACCGGGCCAAGGTGTCGGCCGAGCATGTGAAGACGGAAAAGGAGAGGGCGGACAACCTGCTGCGCACCGGCGGAATTACGCAAAAGGACCACGACGCTGCCACGACGGGCGTGAAGGAGGCCGATTCGCAGGTCCGCCTGGCCGAAGCGCAATGTGTGCAGGCCAGGGCGGCTCTCGCGGTTGCCGAAAAAGCGATGAAGGACTGCAAGATTTATGCTCCGGCCCAGGGGCACGTTCAGAAAAAGTTTTTCGACAAAGGATCGCTGCTGGTTCCCGGCGTCTCCATCTGTATGCTGGTGGACAACAGCCGCCTGGAGCTGGAATGCGACATTCCCTCGTATCAGCTGGCGCCGATACGCATCGGGCAGCGTGCGACGTTCACGACGCCGACCTGGGGGGAGCGGCGGTTTGAAGGAACGGTTTCGGCGATCAATCCGGCGATTGAGTCCGACAACAGGTCGGCGCGGTTCAAGCTGAGGATTTCCAATCCCGGCGGGGAGCTGCGCAGCGGGATGTACGCGCGCGGGGAGATTGTCACAGGGCGCGAGAATGGGGCGCTCGTGATACCGAGGGATGCTCTGATCCCGGAGGAAGAGGGGTCTGCGCAGGCCGGCGTGTTTATCGTGAAGGAAGGGAAGGCTCAGCGCGCGGATATCGAGATTGGCGGCAGCCAGCAGCAGCGCGTTTGGGTCCGGAAGGGCCTCGCCGAGGGCGACATCGTAATAACGGAAATCGGCCCGTCCCTGAAAGAGGGCACTTCCGTCCAGGCATCAAAATAAAGCTCAACCACGAAAAACACGAAATACACGAATTGCAGAAAACAAAGCAGGCTATTTTCGAGTATTTTGTTAATTTCGTGAGGACCGGTCTCCAGACCGGTCCGACTGAGCGCAAACCAGCCATTCGCCCATCGGACGCTCTGGAGAGCCGTCCTCACGAAAATAAGAAGAGAGCAAAAGCATGATTTTATCGGATCTGTCGGTCAAGCAGCCGGTGTTCGCGGCCATGATGATGGTCGCGCTGGTGGTGCTTGGGATCTTCTCCTACAAGGAGCTTTCCATCGATCTCTTCCCGGACATCGATTTCCCGGTGGTGACGGTCCAGACCGTCTATCCCGGCGTCGCTCCGGAGACGGTGGAGACGGAAGTCACCAAGCGCATCGAGGAGGCGATCAATCCCATCGAGGGCGTCAAAACCATTACCTCGGTCAGCACCGAGGGCATGTCGATGGTGGTCGCCGAGTTCGAGCTCGGAAGTCGACGTGCACACGGCCGCGCAGGACGTGCGGAGCAAAGTCAGCGCCCTTCGGCGGGATTTCCCCACCGGCGTCGAGGAGCCCGTCATCGAGCGCATGGATCCGGCCGACATGCCCATCGTTTCGCTTTCGGTATCTTCCCCGAAGCTCTCTCCGAAGGACCTCACTACGCTGTCTGAGAAGGTCATCAAAAAGCGCCTCGAGAACATCGAAGGTGTCGGCTCGCTCAAGATCGTCGGCGGGCAGCGGCGCGAAATTCAGATCTTTTTGAATCCTGAGCGCATGAAGGCCTACGGGCTTACGGTTACCGATGTGGTCATGGCTCTCCGGCGCGAAAACATCGAGGTCCCGGCCGGCAAGGTCCAGAGCGGCGCCGTCGAGGAACTGGTGCGCGTGGAAGGGAAGGTTGACGACCCGAACCTGTTTCAGAATCTCATCGTAAAAACAATTCGCGGCGTTCCCGTCTACCTGAGCGAGGTCGCGAGGGTGGCGGACGGATACGAAGAACAGCGCACGCTGGCGCTGATCAACGGGCAGAGAAGCCTGGCGCTGGAGGTGCGCAAGCAGTCGGGCAGCAACACGGTCGACGTGGCAGAAGCCGTCAAGGCCCAGCTGCCGGTCCTGAACCGGGAACTGCCGGGCCAGGCGCGCCTGGATGTCGTCCGGGATTCCTCGGAGTTCATCCGCGACTCGGTCGAGGATGTTCAGGTAACGCTGGTGCTGGGCGCGCTCTTCACGGTATTCATCGTTTTCCTGTTTCTCAACAGCTGGCGCAGCACGGTGATCACGGGACTGACGCTGCCGGTATCGATCATTTCGGCCTTCATCATCATGAAGATCATGGGCTTTTCGCTGAACATCCTGACGCTCATGGGGCTGTCGCTTTCGGTCGGCCTGCTGATCGACGACGCGATTGTGGTGCGGGAGAACATCGTCCGGCACATGCAGTTCGGCAAAAGCCACATGGAGGCGGCGCGCTTCGGCACGTCGGAGATCGGGCTGGCGGTGATGGCGACGACTTTTTCGATCATGGCGGTATTTGTGCCCATCGCCTTCATGAAGGGAATCGTCGGGCGCTTCTTTTTTGAATTCGGCATCACGGTAGCCTTTGCGGTCCTGGTTTCGCTGTTTGTTTCATTCACGCTGGACCCGATGCTTTCGTCGCGCTGGTATGATCCGGCCGTCGAAACCCACATGCGAAGGCGCGGATTGGCTCGCGTGCTGGAAACTTTTGATAACCGTTTCCTGGATCTGCGCGACCTGTATGAAAAGGCGATCGCGTATGCGCTGCGCCACCGTGCTTTGGTAATGGCCTTCTCCCTGGCGCTTTTCGGGGCAAGCCTTTGGCTGTTCAACAGTCTGGGGCAGGATTTCTTCCCATCCTACGACCGGGGCGAATTCCAGGTCAGCTTCAAGACCAATCCGGGGAGCTCGATCGAGCAGACCGAGACTATATCCAACGACATCGTGCGCCTGATTTCGGCCAGGCCGGATGTGAAGTACACCTTCACCACCATTGGCGCGGGCTCCACGGCGGCGCTCAATGAGGGCGCCATTTATGTAAAGCTCAAGCCCAAGGCGGAGCGGCAGATGTCGGACGACGAGATGCGCAGCCGGCTGCGGAGCGAGCTGGCGTCGTATGGGCGCGCCAACGTCAGCATCGAGGACGTGCCGGACATGGGGGATGCCCGGCCGCTTCAGATCAGTGTGCAGGGGCCGGACATGGCGGAGATCGACCGCATTTCGATCCAGGTGATGGAGATGGTGCGGGGAGTCCCGGGCATCGTGGATGTCGACCGCAGCCTGGACAGGGACAAGCCTGAGATACTGGTGCACATCGACCGCAAGCTGGCGTCGGACCTGGGCATCAATCTCGAGTCGCTGGCCATGGCGATGCGGGCGCTGCTGAACGGGGAGGTGGCGACGCAGTTCGAGGATGAGGACGGCGACGCCTATGACGTGCGGGTGCGCCTGGCGAGCCGTCAGCGCCAGTCGGTGGATACGCTGGAGGACATCGACCTGCTGAGCACGAAAAAGGATGCGGGGGGGAAGGACATGTTGATTCCCGATGGGCCAGGTGGCGCGGTTTCAGAGAGGCTCGAGTTCGGCTCAGATACGGCACCTTGATTTGGCGCGTGAAGTGCGCATTTTTGCCAACACGGCCGGCCGGCCGATGGGCGACGTCGAGGACGAGCTCAAGGAGAAGGTGGAAGCCATGACGGTGCCCGCAGGATACAGCATACGATTCACGGGCGAATCGGAGGACATGTCGGAGAGTTTCGACTACATCTACGACGCGCTGATCCTGGCGGTGGTGTTCATTTACCTGATCCTGGCTTCGCAGTTCGGCAGCTTCACGCATCCGCTGGCGATCATGCTTTCGCTGCCTCTTTCGCTGATCGGGGTGGCGGGCATGATGCTGCTGACGCGCGACACGCTGAACATGATGTCGATGATCGGGCTGATACTTCTGATGGGCCTGGTGGTGAAGAATGCGATTCTTCTGATCGATTATACCAAGAGGCTGCGGCACGAGGGAAAGGAGAGAAACGCGGCGTTGATCGAGGCGGGCCGAACGAGGTTCCGGCCGATTGTGATGACGACGATGGCGATGATTTTCGGCATGCTGCCGCTGGCCTTTGAGATAGGGGCCGGATCGGAGATAAGGGCGCCCATGGCCCGCGTCGTCATCGGCGGCCTGATCACGTCAACGCTGCTGACCCTGATCGCCGTCCCGGTCATGTACACATTACTGGACGACCTTACGCGCAGGCTGAGGAAAAAACAGGTTCAATGAAATCTACCAATCTGAGACTTTTATGATGTATAATATACATCATATGAAAAGGACACAGCTTTATTTGGATGACGAGATGGCCAGAACGCTCTCAGCCTTAAGCCGACAAACAGGCAGAACTGTTTCTGATCTGGTTAGAGAGAGCGTTCAGGAAAGATATATGTCCGGCAAGGAGGTGGATAAGGGATCGCTTGCCAGACAGATCGGCGGGATTTGGGGCAAAAGGAAGGACGTTAAAGACATCGATTCAATCATCCGCAAGTTGCGCAAAGGGAAACGGTTGAGGAGGTTTGGGATTGGCGGCGATTCTGCTGGATTCTGATGTGATAATTGCCTGGCTTCGCGGGTACGCTCCATACGTCAAGTTAATCCCCGATCTTCCTTGATGGAGGCAATACGCTCTGCTGGTGCCCTGAGTCGATTGCTAGATCTGTCGCGAAACAGAATTGCGCCGCGTAGAGACACTATGATTTTAACCCGGTCTTTTTAATGCCGGGAGCCATGGATATAGGGAAAAGCGCGTCGAATAGTGACACCTAGATGTCAACCTCGCACGGCAACGGAAGACCTAACTCTTATTGATGCCAGGTTTTGAAGGGCTGCGATTCCTCTGTGGACGCTTAACAGAAAACATATCCCATATAGGATATCCAAATATCCGCTTAGTATGAAGCGTCGTTTAAAAACAATCCGATCTCCCACGCGCAGATTTCAGCGCCGAAGGCGTTGCGACCCAAAGCTCAGGTAGGCGGCTTCATTGCGCAGCTATCTACGCCGAAGGCATCTCGTTTCCAAAGGGTTGGGTTAATTGACCGTGCTAATGACCCGCTGTTGTTAGGCAGTTTCACTACTCCCGCCATCCAGTGAGTTACCGCAAACTCCAGTCATTGGTTTCCCAATTATTCCGATAAGATCCTTGATATAATTATGATCGGAATCCCGATTAATGCATGAGCAAATCATCAATAACGCAACCACCTGCATTTATCGAATTCCATGTTTCGCGTTCAACGTTCAACGTTCAACGTGAAACGTTCAACATCTGATCCGAGGCCAAAACAAGATGGGCACCCTAGACAAAACCTGGTCTCTCTACAAAGCCAGCTTCACCATCCTCTGCGCCGACGCGGAAATAGTGTTGTTCCCGGTCATAAGCGCCATCTCCGCGATCCTGGTAGCCATCGGCTTTTTCTTCCCGCTCTTCAAAAGCGGCATTTTCGAAGGCATGGACCCGAAGAACATCAGCTGGGAGATATATGCCCTAATGTTCATCTGGTATTTCCTGAATTTCTTCGTCGTCATTTTCTTCAACAGCGCCCTGGTAGGCTGCGCGAACATGAGGCTTTCGGGGGGCGATCCGAAGGTGCGCGACGGTCTTCGCATCGCCTTCGATAACATCGATAAAATAATCGCCTGGGCTTTCGTCTCGGCGACCGTCGGCATGATTCTTGGAGCCATTAGGGAAAAGAGCAAAGGGATAGCCGGCAAACTGTTGGCCGGCGGGCTTGCGGTTGGGTGGACTCTTATGACGTACCTTATCGTGCCGGTGATCATACTCGAAGACCGGACGACCTATGATTCGATACAGCGTTCGGGGGAACTGTTCCGGAAGCGCTGGGGCGAACAGATTGTAGGGGATTTCGGTTTCGGCCTGCTGAATTTAATCTTGACCATACCGGCGATTATGTTGGGGCTACTGCTTTTCAAAGTCGACCGCGCCCTGGCCATCATCCTGGTGGTCTGGTATGTGCTGATACTTGCGGCGATCACCACGGCGGTAAAGGGTGTCTTCACCGTGGTGTTGTACCGCTATGCCAGCACCGGCGACCTCCCGACCGGCTTCAACCCGCGCCAGATCGACAGCGCCCTTGGCGTAGAGCGAAAGCCTTCCTGGGGCACCGGCCTGTGAACCGAATCCCTAAAACCTGGTGAGGACGGGTCTCCAGACCCGTCCGGTAAAAAGCTTCAAAAGGATTTTCCGGCTTTTGCAGGGGCGGCCGGCAGGCAGCCCCTGCAGCCCTCCATTGAGGGTTTCGGATTCCGGTTGTAGGTTACAGTATAAATGCTTGAAACCTGCAACTGGAACCTGAACGGGCATATTTAGATACGCGCTTAACCCGGAAACCTTGAAAAGGTCAGGTTAGGTGGGTATTGGTGGCGCTTTTTCTTTGGGGCTGTAGTACTCTCCTGTGTCTCTGCGGATCAAAAAGAATCCATACGGTCTATCCACTTTCCTGGTGATGATTGGGGCGTGAGTGAACATCGCCGGACAGACGATGACAAGGGGAGCATCGACCACATGAGTTTCCTCCTCCTTGCCCATATGCTGCTCGACTACTGCTCCCAGCCGGTTCGGGTTCCGGGCATCCAGACCGACATAAACCAAAAATTCATCCCCTTCATGCACGTGCGGGTCAAATCCCGGAATGTTATGCCAGTTGCCCAGCCCGCTGTAGAATCCCCATGTGAAGTTGACTATGAATCCTTCCAGATCCTTGTTCTTCGGCGCATGAGAGCCAGTCGGCATTTCCCGGGCTGATTTTTGTCTGCTCCGGCATTCCAGTTGGCGGACATCTCTTGATCAGATGAGCGTATTCGTTGCTGGATGAGGCGTCGCCGGGATTACGGGGACATTCGGTCGATGCGCATCTTCGAGCAAGCCCTGATGGAATAATGTATAAAGGGCTTCTCGACTTTTTGGGTCTCGATCGGGCCGTACGGGAAGTCTTTGGCGCAATGCATACGATCGAAGGAATATCGATCACGTGCTTTTCATATTTCCTTCCGAGCGATAACTCTATCTCCGCTCCCGAGAGATTCCGGATCCTCTCAGGTTCAAGGCCCGCAAAAACGAGGCATGTATCATAGGGGTGCATATGCGCTTCGGCTCTGCCATTTTCCCAAGCCCCCAATTTGCTGTAGTAGCCAAAAGCAAAATTCGTGTTCCTCCCGTTCAGGTCCTTTTTCGTTCATCCGGACAATATAATCGGCGCATCCCGGCCCGCCTTTTCCTTGCCTGTAAATTAATCTGTGGATGCAATGCTCGTACCTTGTTTTTGCGGCCGCCCAGGAACTCCATGAATCCTGCTACAGCCAATCCGGTGGTTCCGACAACCAGGTCCCTGACAAATTCTCTTCGTGCTCGGTGCTCACGTCCTGTCTCTTCCTTTCTTTCAGGCTGTAAGCTTTGAACAGAAGGGCGAAAGGCCCGATCGATATCAAGCCTGGGTCTCAAGCCCCAGGATTTGATCACAACAGGCTACGAAGGGTTGAAAGCCCGGCCCATGAATTATGGAGCGGGCCTTCAGCCCTTGATCCTTCGTGCTTCACTCCAATGCTTGGGCGTTGCCCCAGGCTGGTATGGAACGCACCTTCGGTGCTGAATGCGAGGGCATTTAATTTTCAGGCGACTTTAAGTCGCAACTAGTGGCCACCGGCTTTAGCCGGTAGTGGTTGTCATCCTTTGCAGCCAAATGCCGAGAGATCTGGCGGTCCAACACACAAAGCTCTGGATGGAGTACTGCAAATTGCATCGATGCCCTAATGCATCGCCTGACCCAGGCGGCTGAACAAAGCGTCGGGCTATTTGCTAAGGCGAATAATTTCGTTGCGAAGGGCCTGGAACGCCGGGTCGACGTCGCTTGCGGTCGCTGCAAAATAATATTTGCCGGCGACCTGGGCGGAATTGTAGTCCGTCGAAGTTTTGTCGTTGGAGATTCGCTTGAGGATATCGGACGATCTTTCGGGTATCGTACCCAGCATATAGTTTACAAAGTCCCCCATTCCGATGGTATAGACACGAATCGGATAGTCTCCTGCAGTTGGATACTCACTACGGGCTGCATTTGCGATAATTTCCAGCAGGTTTCTGGCTGCGTTATTGACATTATGGATATCCGCCGGGTATTTGCCGGCCGTGAGATTCCTCAAATCCCGTGCGGTGCTTTGAACCACTCCATTGACTCGGAGGGAAGAGCTCATCAATGGGAAGGAAGCTGGAATGCCCGTGCTGCGATGATTGGGATGCGTACTGGTTGCCCCTGTCGGCAACCAAGGCACCTGGGGGGAGGTATTGGTGCTGTTCCAGTTAGGAGACGTCCAGTAGCCGCCTGAGCCGAGTGATGGACTATAGGAACAATGAGGAGGGGGGCCTGAGCTGCAATCCGTGTACGCGAGCCCGAATAAAGAGGGAGTATTGGTTGTAAGAGAGCTCCCAACGTAGGGAAAGTCGTTCGAGTTCAGTTCTCTGACGTAATAGGATCCTCCGCTGAACTGATAATTTCCGGGAGCGCCGTTTGGAGTGCCGTCCGTAAAGAGCACAATGACTCTCAAGCCTGATTGTGAGCCGGATGGCACGGATCTCAGTTCATCCCAGGCGCGATAGAATCCATCTGCCATGGATGTGCTGCCGCCAGGCAGGCTGGTGGGAATTGCGTTCATTGCGGATGACTTGTTAAATCCCAAACTTGAAGGCATGGCGTAGTTGACATGCGCCCCATCACTGAAAAGTGTTACCGCCATACGATCGTAGCTTGAGTCAAAAGAGTTTATGAACCGTCTGGCTGCGTCGCGAACAGTGCTCCAGTCGCTTCCAATCGAGCCGGAACAGTCAATCGCCAGGGACAGATCGACCAGCCGGCGCCTGGCTTCACCCATGCTGCTGACGGTGACCTGATCAAAGCCTGCCAATCGCATAAAGGTAACCGGCAGCATGGCCTGAGCCCGGACGGTAATAATGTTGGCCCCCGATTCCCGGTCGTAGGTTTTGTTAAAAAAATCAGGGTCGGCCGTGGGATCCGTGACAGAGCTGGTGCCCATATAACCGCTTGGGAAGTTGGCCCGAAAGATTCGGATAGCTTCGTCCCTTTCCGGCGTGGTTGTTGTGCTGAGCGCCCGCGCCGCTGCCAATGCAGCTCCGTCGACAGCTTTGGTCAACTGGGCCTTCAATATATAGGCCCGGCCCAGGTCGATCGCAAGACCTGTAAACAACAGCAAAACGATCAGAAAAGCGGTCACCAGGATGAGGGCTGCTCCTTCTTCACCGGCACAGGCTGCTGATTTGCGGGTCGGGGTCTGCATTTCTCCTCCTGGATCAGAAATAGGCAATGGAATAAAGGGTTGAAGGCAAACTGATCCCGAAATTGCTAAAGGGAGTGATCAGGCCGTGCCGGGAATAGATCTCCGTGACATATACAAATTGGCCCTGGTTGATGCTCAGGCTGGAAGGAACATTTGTAACGCGGAGATTGGTATTGCTGCTCGGATTTAGCGCGATGTAGTCCGGTGCGGGGCCGAATGCTGAGGATATCGGCCCCTGGGTGGTGAAGGCGCTCGAGGCTGCCAAACTGCCGACCTGGTATCTTTGATACACAATCACATAGTCATAATTGGCTCCGCTGCCGCATTTGGTGAGGACGGTGAATATCAGCCTGGAGTTGCCGCTGCTCAGGTTAACCGGCGGATTTACCATGCTCGTCATGGCTGTGGCCGCATCCGATATGGTGACATCTCGGGAAATGAGGTTGGAGCCCTCTCGTGTCAACCGGGTGATGATATGCTGATCGTACAGGAAGTAGGACACATCGATAACTCCCAGAACAGTCACAAGAAGCAGAGGCAAAACAATGGCGAATTCCAGGAGCACCTGGCCGCGCGAGGAACGGAATTTCGATGCCGGCATCGGATTTGTCCTATAAATAGTTTTTGCTGAGCTATTCGGTGTTTCAAAAGTTGCGTCTTCCATAAAAGACCTTTCAAGCCGGTTTTTAGGATGTAGGATAGCCTTCACTTTTCACCGTCGAGGACACTCGGAGCGGCATCTGCCCGCCTGTGAGGAAAACGCTGATCAAGGGCGTAATCGGCTTCCAGTTGTAGTTCACGGTCATCTTGAAAACATCCCCTGGCCCTCCGGACCCCGCAGTCCAGACTGTTCCATTCAGATGTTCGAAGGTAAAGGAGCTGTTGTCGAGGACAATACTGAGATTATTGTTGCGCATGACCCTTTTCATGGAATCCTCCCGGGAGAGATAATCTCCAGGGTTATCGGGATCAGGCATCTGCTGTCCCGTGATGCCATAGCGTGTGGCTTCACTGATTCCGTGTTCCATGGACTGGTACTCATAAAACAGGATGCTGAAATCGGCGATGGCGAAGATGAGCAAAAGGAGGATCGGCAGCACGACTGCAAGCTCGATCACACCCTGACCTTTTTCCGAATGACATCGCTTTTCCGGAACGGACCAACGACTTGATTTGCTGTTTATCCTAAACATAGCGATGAACTCCACATTAGTGCGCGAAGCTGCTGCTTCGGTGAAATCCAGGCTTCAACGATACTCGAAGGCTTTCATCCCCAGCGCATGAAAATACCTATAACTATCCTGCTTATTCCTTACGGATCGGCCATCAGGCGTATGGCGTTTACACATACTTTGCGCATTCCTGTTTCTCGGCTGGGTTTTGATTATCGGGAAGGGTGATCCAAGGTTAGCAAATCAAAAGGATCCGATTGTCAATCCATTCTAAACAATTGTAAAAACTCTTCCTCCGTTTCCACCAGCGCAGCTGCAGCTTCGACGGCGGCCTTCAGACAATGGAAAATACCAGGCTATCGGCATCCTGGATGTGATAGGGGGAAAGTGCAAAAAGCTCGTGATAGGTCAAATGCCGGGAAGTTTGGGTCAGTGTGGATGCCGTTCTGCATCGATCGCGCTCGGACAATCATCCTTGTAGTCTGCTAGATACTGATACTTGCGGCCATCTCCACGGCAATTAAGGGGATTTTCACGGTGGGGATGTACCGATATGCCAGAACCGGCAAGCTCCTCGCCGGCTTAACCCCGCGCCAAATCGAAAGCGCCATGGTCGTAGAGCGAAAGCGCTCCTGGGACGCCACGCTCTAAATATTGATTTAGACATTAATCATCAGACCAGTGAGGACGGGGCGCCAGAGACTGTCTCAAAACCGCTGCACAATCATAGGGGCTGAGTCCCAGAGTCCAGGATTGACCGCGAAAAGCGAGGTCGCCCTGGTATTTCGCCCCGTTGTAGCGCTGCTTCCATCTTGGGGGTCTCCTCATACCATCCGCTCTGCAGGTTGCGGCTGATTCAGGAGAAGACGAGTTATCCGGTAGGTGATTGGCGCCTCAACTGTTAGCCTGAATTTCTCACGGGATTCCGTGATGAGACGCGCATCCGGGCATGCCCGTTCTGGTTACAGGTTGCAGTTTCAAATTTTCATGCTGTAACCTGTAACCCTGTAACCTGGGGCCTGTAGCCTTCGGTTGAGAACATGCCTGACTGAGCGGCCGCACTACCGTCGAGCTATTTGCTGAGGCGAACAATTTCGTTGCGGAGGGCCTGGAACGCCGGATTTACATCGCTTGAAGTCTCTGCAAAGTAATATTTGCCGGCGACCTGGCCAGAATTGTAATCGGGCGAAGTCTTGTCGTTGGCAATCCGCTTTAGAATGGCTTCCGGCTGTTCCGGGCGGGTTCCCAAGTAATACCTGAGCAGTTCGCCCATTCCAATGGTGTAAATCCTGATTGGATAGTCGCCGACCGTTGGGTATTCGCTGCGCGCCGTGTATGCAATAATCTCCAGCAAGTTTCTGGCCGCATTGTTGGTGTTCCAGATATCCGCAGGGTATTTGCCGGCGGACAAATTCCTCAGCCCGCGGGCTGAGCTCTGAGGAGCCCCATCAACAATGATCATGCTGGTCTGCAAGGGGAAAGTTGTCGGTATGCCCGAGCTTCGGTGGTTAGCGTGGGAACTTGTCGCAGGTAACCAAGGTACATCCGGGTGGACGTAAGTGCTGCTCCAGGGATTAACCGTTTGGGAAATGCTGGAACCAAATGCCCTGCCGCAATTGGGCGCACCCGAGGTGCAATCCGTATAGAACAACCCCTCCAGATTAGGGTCGTTGTGCGTCATGCCATCCGGATCGGGCGGGTAATATGGAAAATCGTAGGTGCGATAGCCCGTGACTGTACTCCTTAGCGTACCTTTATAGGTATAGTAGCCGGGGACATTGTTTGAGCATCCATCCGTAAAAAGCACAATAACTCTCAAACCTGATTGAGAGCCGGACGGCACGGATCTCAGTTCATCCCAGCCGCGATAGAGGCCCTCGACCATCGCCGTAGAGCCGCCTGGGAGGCTGCTCGGAACAGCGTTCACTGCGGATGTTTTGTTAAAGCCGAGCGTCGACGGCATTTGATAACTTACGTGTGCTCCATTGCTGAAAAGTGTCACGGAAATCCGGTCGTACGATGAATCGAAGGAATTGATAAATGTTCGTGCAGCATCCCGGACGTCACCCCACTTGGATCCGATTGATGCGGAGGTGTCAATCACCAGGGACAGATCGACCAATCGCCGCCTGGCTTCACCCATGCCGCCGACGGTGACCTGATCAAATCCTGCCAATCGCATAAAGGTAACCGGCAGCATGGCCTGAGCCCGGACGGTGATAATATTGGCGCCCGATTCCCGGTCGTAGGTTTTGTTAAAAAAATCAGGGTCGGCGGTGGGATCCGTGACAGAGCTGGTGCCCATATAACCGCTTGGGAAGTTGGCCCGAAAGATTCGGATAGCCTCGTCCCTCTCCGGCGTAGTTGTTGTGCTGAGCGCTCTCGCCGCCGCCAACGCAGCTCCGTCGACGGCTTTGGTCAGCTGGGCCTTCAATATATAGGCCCGGCCCAGGTCGATCGCAAGACCTGTAAACAACAGCAAAACGATCAGAAAAGCGGTCACCAGGATGAGGGCTGCTCCTTCTTCACCGGCACGGGCTCGTGATTTGCGGGTCGAAATCTGCATTTCTCCTCCTGGATCAGAAATAGGCAATGGAATAAAGGGTTGAAGGCAGGCTGATTCCGAAATTGCTAAAGGGAGTGATCAGGCCGTGCCGGGAATAGATCTCCGTGACATATACAAATTGGCCTTGGCTTATGCTCAGGCTGGAAGGAACATTTGTAACGCGGAGATTGGTATTGCTGCTCGGATTTAGCGCGATGTAGTCCGGTGCGGGGCCGAATGCTGAGGATATCGGCCCCTGGGTGGTGAAGGCGCTCGAGGCTGCCAAACTGCCGACCTGGTATCTTTGATACACAATCACATAGTCATAATTGACTCCGCTGCTGCATTTGGTGAGGACGGTGAATATCAGCCTGGAGTTGCCGCTGCTCAGGTTAACCGGCGGATTTACCATGCTCGTCATGGCTGTGGCCGCATCCGATATGGTGACATCTCGGGAAATGAGGTTGGAGCCCTCTCGTGTCAACCGGGTGATGATATGCTGATCGTACAGGAAGTAGGACACATCGATAACTCCCAGAACAGTCACAAGAAGCAGAGGCAAAACAATGGCGAATTCCAGGAGCACCTGGCCGCGCGAGGAACGGAATTTCGATGCCGGCATCGGATTTGTCCCATAAATAGTTTTTGCCGAGCTATTCGGTGTTTCAAAAGGCGCGTCTTCCATAAAAGACCTTTCAAGCCGGTTTCTAGGATGTAGGATAGCCTTCACTTTTCACGGTCGAGGATACTCGGAGCGGCATCTGCCCGCCTGTGAGGAAAACGCTGATCAAGGGCGTAATCGGCTTCCAGTTGTAGTTCACGGTCATCTTGAAAACATCCCCTGGCCCTCCGGACCCTGCAGTCCAGACTGCTCCATTCAGATGTTCGAAGGTAAAGGAGCTGTTATCGAGGACAATACTGAGATTATTGTTGCGCATGACCCTTTTCATGGAATCCTCCCGGGAGAGATAATCTCCAGGATTATCGGGATCAGGCATCTGCTGTCCCGTGATGCCATAGCGTGTGGCTTCACTGATTCCGTGTTCCATGGACTGGTACTCATAAAACAGGATGCTGAAATCGGCGATGGCGAAGATGAATAAAAGGAGGATCGGCAGCACTACTGCAAGCTCGACCACACCCTGACCTTTTTCCGAATGACATCGCTTTTCCGCAACGGACCAACGACCTGATTTGCTGTTTATCCTAAACATAGCGATGAACTCCACATTAGTGCGCAAAGCTGCTGCTTCAGTGAAATCCAGGCTTCAACGATACTCGAAGGCTTTCATCCCCAGCGCATGAAAATACCTATAACTATCCTGCTTATTCCTTACAGATCGGCCATTATGCGTATGTAGTTTACACATACTTTGCGCATTTCTGTTTCCCGGCTGGATTCGGATAAACTACAGGGGTGATCTAACGTTACCAAATCGAAAGGATCGGATTGTCAATACTTTTTGAACAATTATAAAAAACTCTTCCTCCGTTTCCACCCGCCCAGCTGCAACCTCGCCAGCTTAATCCCGCGCCAAATCGAAAGCATCATGATCGCAGAGCGAAAGCGCTCCTGGGACGCCACGCTCTAAATATTGATTTTAGACATTAATCATCAGAGCAGTGAGGAAGGGTCTCCAGACCCGCCCGATTCCACCCCAACAGCATTTTGAGGATTTTGTAAGGGCTGGAAGGCCGCCCGCGAAATCGATGACTGCAGCTTCAGGCTTTGAAAAATCAAGCATCCGGTCGGAAGTGCTCGCTGCAGCGAAGAAATCCAACGCTGCGATATGGCAGGTGGCCGGTCGGAAATCCTGCAACAAGTGTCGCTGTTCTTTACAAACCTGCCTGTAACCATAAGCCTTTCTAACCCAATAACATCCGCAATTATTTCGGGAATGTTGTCTGGCAGTTGTCGGACTTTTTTACACTTTTATGTGTCTGTCAATCCTGAAAGTGGGAATCATAATCGTCTTAATTACATATGGCATTTGGCGCTTGCCGTGATTAAGTGCAAGATTAGGTGTTGTGGTGCGGATTTTGCCTGCTTTTCGGCAGATCGCGGCATGGAAATTGGAAAGGGGGGACAGCTGTTCCCGCGAAAAAGCTTTGTTGCGAGCCAGAATCTGTATCGCCACAAAATCCGGTTCAAGCCTTATGATTATCAGCTTTTTGAGACGCAGAATTGTTGCACACAATCCTCAATCCGTTGTGTGGTTGGACTATATTTTATATAATGCTACTAAAATTTGCGTATTTGCACGATAAAGATTTTGATTGGGACTTTTTTGATGTAGCAACGGATCTGTTCGAGCATTTGATGGTGAGGATGCGTTGCGATGAAAGAGCAGAGAGCCATGATAAGTAAATTCAAATCAAGCCGCGGACAAACCCTAATCGAATTTGCCTTCATAATAACCCTATTGCTTGTATTGATTCTCGGCATTGTCGAATTCAGCATTATTATGTATGACAAAGCCATGATAACCAGAGCCAGCCGGGAAGGGGCACGGGCAGGCGCTGTATTTCGCGCGGATTCGAGCGCTTTTAATTATTCGCCTTTAACAGAGGCTGAAATACGAACTGTCGTCAGCAATTATCTGCAGCCCGGCCTGTTGACTTTCGGCACACCATTTAATGCGGCAACAGGTGTGACCGCAATGTGGTCAACCGATGGAGGAGCTACGTGGGCCACGACGCTTCCGTCATCACACGGAAATGGTGAACGGCTCAGGGTGGATGTGGCATTCACATACACCTTTCTGGTATTGCCAAGGCTTGCAATAATTGGAGGCGGAACGCTAAACCTGGCCGCAAGGACGATTATGAGGATGGAATAGGGAAACCATGTAGCAGAAAGAGCAAAATCATGGCAAAAATGTTAAAATCGAGCAACGGGCAGGCCATCATAGAACTTGCTTGCGTGCTTCCATTAATACTTATTCTAGTTCTGGGCCTTATTGATTGCGGCGTTCTTTTTTACAACCACGCGATGATAACAAATGCCAGCCGTGAAGGTGCAAGAGCCGGCATTGTATTTCAGGCTGATACCAGCGGCAACTTTGTGCCACATACGGTGGCCGAGATACAGACAGTGGTCGACAACTATCTGCAAAACAAGCTGATAAATTTCGCGGGTGCGACATTTGCTACGGTTGCGGCACCTACAACCGGAACGAGTCCCAAAAACGGCGGTAGCGGATCCATTGATGTTACAGTCACCTATACGCATTCATTTCTGGCGCTTCCAAGGTTCTTAGGTTTAGGCAATACGATTGATCTAAGTTCGCAGACAATCATGAGGCTGGAATAAAATGAGCAATTTCAAAAAGCTAAAATGCATCAGGCTGCGGGATGAAGACGGTGTGACTCTTGTTATGGTGGCCTTATTGGCGATCGTGTTTGTGGCATTTACCGCTATGGCCGTGGACATTGCGCACCTTTATGTTGTTAGAAATGAGCTTCACAACGCTGCCGATGCTGGAGCTCTAGCGGGAGCGCGACAGCTATACAACAGCGACGGAACGGCAATTAACGTTAGCGCCAATGATTATGCCTATAATGCCGCAATAGCCAACAAAAGCGAGAAGGTCAGCGTGGAAGTCCTGAACCCATATACGAACTCAGATGATGTCCAGAGGGGGCACTGGAGTTTTGCCACCAGGACTTTCACGGCAAATTCATCAACCAATGTGGTGGATCTCTGGAATGTAACGTCAGCGGAACTAGATGCAAATCCTAATTTTATCAATGCAGTCAAAGTTACAGCGAGAAGGCAAGGTACCCAGGCGGAGTCCTTTTTCGCCAGAATCATGGGCTGGACGGGATTTAATGTTTCGGCTGAGGCTGTAGCATATATCGGATTTGCGGGAAAACTTGAGCCGCTGGAAGTTTCCCAACCCATCGCCATTTGCAAACAGGCCATTTTAGACGCCGGCAATAGGTTCAATTGTTCTACGGGTCGAATGATGCCTGCTACCATAGATTCTGCAGCGTGGACCAATTTAACCCAGCCTTGCCAAACAGCAAGCGCTTCTTCAATAAGCCCCCTCGTTTGTACAGGGTCTGGGGCAAATATGTATGAGCTTACGCTTGGTGAATCCATGGGAACAACCAACGGCCAAGTTAATAGTGTTTACAAACCGCTACGTGATTGCTGGCTCAATAATTTATCCTTGGACACCAATACTGATGGTATACCTGACCAGCCGTGGCCGCTTATGCTGCCGGTAATCGACTGCCCTGGAGGCAGCATAGGGCCTTGCTCTACGCTTGTTGGTGCCGTCGAACTAAATATCCTGTGGATAACAGAGTGGGGCGGCGCAGGCCCTGTACCAAGGAAAATGGGCGATTGGACCTGCCCTCCAAGTGATTCTGACTCAGAGTGCTGGGCTTCTTTTGTTTCCTATTTCAACATACAGAATTTTGATGGCTCCCCCGTCGGTTTTGCGCACAAGTCCTTGTATATTATGCCCGATTGCTCTCCCCACGTTCCTGTGGGCGTTACAGGAGGGCAAAATTACGGAATTCTAGCTAGGATTCCAGTTTTAGTTAACTAGTTTCTGCTTCGAAAATAGCGAAGCTGATGAATCAGTTACGCCCTTCATTCACCAAATTGCGCGTCGGCGAATCCGATTTTCATGCGCTTGGGTGCGCCTCGGCGCATGGTGGACTGTCGCGAAACAGGTTTTTTAACCAAGCCCCGCAAGGGGCGATCAGAGAATAGCCAGGGATGAGCTAAGCGAACCCCCGGCAAGAATCGGCAAGAAAATAGCCCTGAAGGGGCAACAGAAAGCATTGCCATATAAAACCTTTCGCCCCTTACGGGGCTCACTTTAATGCAATGTCCTATCCGGGGGCTTGCGCCCCCGGCTATTCTCTTTCACCCCTTCGGGGCTTTGGGCCAATCGGTCATTGTTACGTTTCGCGACAGAAACTAACTAATGGCAAGGCGGGATGAAGTCTGTTCTATTTCACTTAAGTCAGAATGCATTCATTTGCAATATCCTAAAACTGGCAGAAATCGGATCTCTGCTGCACCAGGCTAAAGCTGCCATTCACCGTGTGGAAATTGAGATAGAGCAGATTAGCTGCCACAGTAGCGCCCATGATCCACATACAGGCCAAACGTAGCTAATCGGACATGCAGCCGGTCCCGGCGGACGCAGAAAAGGTTATTCCTACCGATGGCTGGGGCTATTCCTACTCGCCGAACAGGCGCCTGTTTTTAGTCGCGTTTCGTCGAGCATGCGGGTTGAAGGGAATAAAAATCCGCTTGTCCAGAGCTTTCCAGATTATGCCGGCGGAGACGACACTGTTCTTCTGGATTTCACGCCGCTTCCGCCACATACGGGGAATGCCGAGAAACGCATCCTTCTTGGACCTGAGGATCAGCTTTGCCTGGCCCCGTATTGAAAACAGCAAAATTGACGCCAGATTGAGGGCTGCATGCAGGGGCAGCAAAGGCCAGAACAGCATGCCGGGCATGTTCTTGATAAACACCCATGCTGAATTTCTAAACCCGTGATAAACGGCGAAATCGCTCCATTCACCGCCTGTGGAGGCGGATCCCACGTGCTGTACCACCGCAACCGGCACATACAAGGCCCTGTATCCCGACAAACGCAGGCGGAAGCCCAGGTCAACATCCTCCAAATAGCAAAAGAAATCCTCATCAAAGCCGCCTGCATCCAGCAATGCCTGGCGCCGGTAAAGAGCCGCCGCCGCGCTGGGTGAAAATATCTCTCTCGAGATGAGGTCCTGCGACTGTTGCCGCATGCCATAGCGCTCACGCCAGGCCAATCCGCTTATGTGGTAGGTGTCGCCGGCACCGTCCAGAATTTCAGGATTGTCATGGCATAACTGACGGGAACCGAAAGCGGCAACTTCCGGATTGGCATGGGCTGCCGCAACCAGGCGCTCCAGCCAGTCCGGTTCCGGAAAAGCATCCGGATTGAGCAGAGCCACAAACTCCGTGTCGCAGAGGGCCAGCGCACGGTTGTTGGCGGCAGCAAACCCAAGATTAACATCCATTTGCAGCAATTCGATGCTGCCGGCCGGCATTCCGGTGGCGGCTATCGAGCCGTCAGTGCTGGCGTTATCAACCACCAGCACACGCGCCGGCTTATAAGTCTGAAGCTGCAGACGTCTCAGGCATTCGGACAGCAACTCGCCGCCGTTCCAATTAACGATAATTACGGTTGTCGACATTTTTGGCGCACCGACCCGGCCACTCGACTACATTCTGCAACAAGCCTGTTTTCGTTCATTGAAGGCTTCTATTGCCAAGGCCCGTTTCACAAGTCAATGACTGAACATAGGCATGGGCGATCTCCTGCCCGCTTCCTTCCTGAGCAACCTTTCCTCCTTCGAGCAGAATGGCGCGGCCGCAAAATCGTTCGATATCCCCAGGATTGTGACTGACCATCAGGACGGTATGGCCTGCCTTATGAATCTCCTCATATCTCTTGTAGCATTTCTCTCTGAATTCCATGTCCCCCACGGCAAACACTTCATCGAGAATGAGCAGGCCGCGGACCGCCCGAAAGGCCACGGAATAGGCAAGGCGCATGGCCATTCCCGCCGAGTAATGTTTAAGCTCCAGCTTCGAAAATTCCCGCAACCCGGCAAATTCCAGGATTTCATCCGTTGATGCTCTTAGCTCGCGCAGCGTCAGCCCCATCACGGTGCCCAACAAATAAATGTTATCAATCGCATCCAATTCCGGTTCCATCCCACACCCAGGTCCAGAATCGGTGTGATCGGAAGGTTGCACCTGAACTGTCCCCCGGTCCGGCTGATAAATTCCCGTGATGATTTTTAGCAACGTGCTTTTACCGCACCCATTTCTTCCCATGATGCCTACGGTCTCGCCAGCTTTTACGGAAAAACTCACGCCGTTCAATACTCGGAGTTCCCGGCGGTTCCTTAAATGGCTTCCGCAGCTTAAAAATGTTGAGAATCCTGTTCCCGAATGGTATCCAATCTCACGATCGGAATGGAAAAGCTCTTTTGAATCCCTTGAATATCCAGGGCAATCATAGCGCTACAACCTTTCTAGCGCACGAGGAGACAGCCGGCAATATAGTGCGCAGCCCGCAAGCAACACCACCATTGCTCCACCCAGCAGCATGAGATGTGCTGTCAGGCTTGGAATCGTCCCCTTTACCAGAACAGACCTGGAAAACTGGATCACTGCCGTAGGCAGCCACACGTAAAAACAAAAATGATATTGATGCGGCACTATATCAAGCGGGTAAATGATAGGGGTGAAAAAAAAGCCCGCCTGTATGAGCAATTCCCATATCTGGTTGATATCCCGGTATCGGAGAAAAAGGACGCTGCCCGCAAGGGAGATGCCCAGGATGATGATCAGACAAAGAAATATATAAAGCCCGAAGCAGGCAATTTCAAGCAGGCTTAAACTGCGGATGAACATGGAAATATAGACGCATACGCCGATGCCGAAAATTGTCACGGTGATCAGTGCGTTGGAAGCAGAACGTCAAAACGACAATCCATGGTGAAACCTTGGTTTTTGTCAGCAAAAAGCTTTTTGTCTGAAGAGATATGAATCCCGTTTTAGTGGCATCGGAGAAGAAATCCCAGAGAAACAATCCGACAATCAGGTTCAGATTATAGTTGGGATCCATTTTAAAGACGGCAGAAAACACGGCACAAAGAATCGCAAACATTGTGAGCGGCTTTACCAGGGCCCAGCAGTAACCTCCCATCGTCCCGTGATAGCGTGTTTTAAAATCCGTGCGGACCAGCGTCCAGATCAAATCCGGCAGATAGGCGCCGCTATTGCTGGTTAAAATATGCGGTTTGTTCAAATCTTTCCCGTAGTGTTATATCTCTGTTTTGAAACCCGTCTAAACCGACAATATATCCCCATCGCTGCAATATTTGTCTTCCACCTTGAGCTGCAAAAGAATTTCCTGATCAACCCTGTTTTCCGACATCACTTTGCCCAAAAAATACTCCACTGCCATTCGGCTGGGCTCAAAATCCATGATATATGGGCCAAAATATTTGAGCATATCATTGCAATAGACCTTGATGCCTTCGTGAATCCGAGACAGATCCCCATAATGTTCATTTTGCTTTCCAAAAACAGGCAATACCTTGCCGTCGGTCTCCTTGAAGAAAGCCAGCTGCCCGTCCGGCGAAGTGAGCACGCTCTCGAGTACAAGACTGTGCCGGTAGACAGCGCTTTGCGTGCTCAATGGATGGTCCTTCTCGGCAAAAAATGCATAAAATTTGTTATCGAATTTGCTGTTTTCCTGAATGTCTACGAATGTAGCAAAATAATATCCTCTCAAAGAAGCTTCCAGAAGCACCGACAAAGCCTTCTGAATACTGCCGCTATAGCCCAGATCTGCAACCGCGATGCCTCCCTGAAAACCCTTAAGGCCCAGGCTTTCGAGATATCTTAAATAGCACTTCTTTTCCTTCCGGGCATTTGCGGCTATCGCATTAAAATGCTGCCTGACGACTTCAGAGACTTTCTCCAGGTCCGTGGGGAGTTCTACGTACTGATCGATTACCCTATTTGCCGCAAGGTAACCGGAATCCAGGCCAAAGCGGGCTTCCAAAAGATTATATAGATGCCCATGGTAGTTTTTTTTCAGCAACACCAAAGCGTCCTCGATATTTTGAATCGCGGGAACGGTTGCAGCTCTTCGAGATGCGAGAAGATATGCCGACCCGATCCCGGGATTTATGCGCTTTGCAACTTCTGTTTGGGCAAGAATCAAGTCGAAGATTTGCTTCAGCAGGTACCCTTCTCGTGCCAGGAACAGCAGCATGGAAATGTTATCTGCAATCGAGGACTTAAGAAGCCATAAGAGATAGGCGAAAATTATGGGCCCCAAAACTGAGTAGCCGAACCGGAATTTATCGGCAAAGGCATATTCCCCTCGGCAATCATGCATAGCAAAAGGGTCATTGAAAAGATGGCTGACCGACAGGCCTGACAGCGCTGAATCGGCAACATTTCCGGCAGCTGCGTTTATTGGGAATTCTCTCCCTATCAGGGTGTTATTGAAAATGTTTTTGGGCGACATCACATGGTAACAAGGGATTCCCATATCGGAGGGAATCTGTGCATCGGAACGCTCATTGTCGCCGATGTGAAGGATTGCAGCGTCCGGATAGCGCTCGAGCAGTCTCAACCACATGCCCCCATTGTCTTTCCGCACGCCCGTGGACGAAGAAAGCAGGAGATCCTCATATCCTTCAATTCCATTCCGTTTTAAAAGTGCTTGAATTGTAGCCTCATCCAGATACATATCGGACATGAGTACAATGCGTTTGCCATTTTCTTTGGCGAAGTGATAGGCCTCCACAACCTCGCGTCGAGGGAAATTGATGCGAAGCTCAATATCACGCTCGGTTGAACACCATCGATCAGTGACATTCCTCTCCAGTTTCAATCGTTTGCCGATCCGCGCGTATATCTCTTCAATGCGCACATCGGAGTCATAGCTTCTTTCCATCCTGAGTTCGGCCTCAGCGCCTTTCCGGATCTCCGCGAAATTCCTGATCCCTGATTCTCTCTCAACTTCAATGCTGAGCAGATCAAACACAGAATCAGGACTCAGCAGAGGACGGGTCAGGAGAGTATCAAAAATATCAAACGTAATCAGCTCGTGCTCCCGGATAGCGCTCTTGAGCGCATCCAGATTTTTTTCCCAATACTGGGAAAGATTCCTGGAGCCGAACGCAACCGAAAAATCTTTTCTGTCCGCGTTGATCTCACTGAAGGTATAACCCTCTCTTAAGGCAACAGGGACGAGCATTCTCTCGAGGGCATGGGCAAGGGTGCCGTCCAGTTGGCCTGATTCTTCCGGGAAGTCATCAATTGTGAAGCCGGATGATAGAATCGGACGCAAGGCGTCGGTCCTGGCCCAGAACATTGTTCCCAAAGGGTAGTCCAAGTAGCCGGACCAATCGCAATTCACCTGATATTTGGAGCTAAGCTGCCGTCCAATCGATTCATTCTGAAGCCATGTGTGCGCCCAGTACCACATTAAATGGTGAGTCTCAGGATAGACGATGCCTACATCTTTATAAGCGTCAAAAACGCCGAATATTTTCCGAACGATCCAGGGACTTCCAAGCAGGTTGTCAAACAAGTGCTTTCTCCAGAGTGTCTGTTCATTCCCTGAATGGAGTGATTTCTTGCTGTGTATATGGCAGATAAAATCATGCCTCAGCAGTTTGTCGGCAAACGTCAGGATAAGTGGCGCAACATCACGTCCCCGGTTCGGTACCGCTTTTATAGTGCAGGACCGTATGGACCGCAGCGGCTCCAGCGCCTTTCGGACAAGATCGACCTGGCAGTCGTTCGGTACCGAAACATAAAGGTCATAGTCAAATGGGATATTCTGTAAGTACCCGGCTATTTCATCCAGCAGTTCCATATAGAAAAGGTGCAGATGAATCCCGATGCTCCCTCTTACAGTTGCGGCTTCCGCGATCTGGTCCAGTGACTGAGCTTGGATGATTGTTTTGGCTGCTGGAATCGGTACGTTGCTTTGTACTCCCCAAAGCCGCTGAATAGACTTTAATAAAAACGGAAATTGATAGCCCAACCATCGCAGAGGCGCCGTCACCCGCCAGCTCAAGGAATCGTACATCAGCTTTAAGTGATTTTCGTGTTGAGCAATCTTCAGGTTGGCTATGCTCAACTGTCGAGCTTTTTGCTCGAGCAGCAATTTTTCTTGAATCACCTGGGAGTTTTCTGCCTCGAGTCGAAGCTTTTCCTTTGACAACTGAGAGTTCGCATCCTCGAGCCGCAGCTTTTCTTTTAACAACCGGGAATTTTCCGCATCGATCTGTAGTTTTTCTTTTGCCAACTGCGAATTTTCCGCCTCATGATCGGCCTTTAGTGCTTCAAGCTCGCGGTTGCTGATCTGAAGAGCGATTCGTATACGGTCCGGATCGAAACGCTCAAGGCCATCGGCTTTTCGAATAAAACAGTATCCTTCGAAGATGTCATCGTATTGGATATGCCAAGAGAGTTTTTTCTCCTCTTCCGGATATCTCGGACGGCGTTCCTGAAAGAGTTTCCGTTCAGCATGCGCTTGTCCCCTGAATGGGTAGTGCCGAAGCAGGAAACGAATCGGGAAAACCTTGCGCCCCGGGAAAACCGCTTCATGGCCGCCTGAGGGCACAAGGTCCACCGGGCAATCGGGTTTTTTCCAGCAACGGATCTGCAGCTTGTTGTAAGAACCGCCTGGCTCAAAATAAGGGAATGCCTCCCGCGGGTCGTCTCCCGGACTCAGGTTGTCGTGCGTCGGGACAAAATCGAGGACGGCGAAGTCAATCGCATTGTAGCCCAGGGCATCGACGCGGCGAATTCCATCCAGGAAGCTCACGCCTGTCCAGGGGCTTTCACGAAATTCATCGGCATCGGCATTGATCAACCAATCGGAGTCAAGTTCAAAAGCAAGAGCCTGCTTGCGCTTCATCAACCGGCTGAGCCGAAACTCATCCATAGCCAGTTCTTCAATGTGGAGGAGGCCGCGTCCCAGGAAGCGCCGGGCCTCAGTTACCGTTGCATCGCTGGAACCGGTGTCGATGAGGTACACACGTATTCCTTGCGACACAAGATCCTCCAGGACGCAGGAAATAATGTCCGCTTCATTGTATGTAGCAATGATTGCCGTGACTGTCAGCGACAAGTTTGTTTCCCTTGCTTGAAGCTCTTTTAGGTGAATTATTCCTTCAGCGCGGGACTTTGCCCGGCGATCCTCGGCCTTTCTCAAAAGCTCGGGGTCCATCAACTGTTCGACCGTATGGTGTTGCGCCTGCGCCCATGACTTCCGCGGAAGCTCCTCAAAGGGAAAATTTTTTCCAACAGTGCCCAGACAACGTCGGCAGGACAGAAGCGGTATTGCGGACTGCAGATAAGACAGCAAACGATCCCGTAAGTCAACTGAATCACTCAGCTTGATTCCATCAGCCGTTGAAGCGCGATCCTCATCGGAGCCAAGGCCTTTGGGAATGTAATAACCAAGGGGACATTTGTAAAAAAAGCCGTCGGCGAGTGTGTGGCAGCGCCATTCGTGAACGATCGAGCATGTATTGTATATCCTCTGAACCAGTTCGTGGCGGGATGTGCCCAATGCCGCGTATGACTCACGAAAGATAGACGATAAGGTCATCTGAAAATCAACAGCGTGTCTTTTGGCAAGCGTGCGGCAATGCTCAACCAGATCCGCCGCCAACTCCCTTCCCGGATAGGTCGTCACAAGAATCTGATCGATGAGCCTCCAGAACTCTTCCGTCATCCTGCCCAACAGAAGACCGTTGGTTTCGATGCCAACCGTGTCCGCAACATCCGACTCACGCAATATTATAAGCAGCTTGTTGACATGCGGATGAAGAAGCGGCTCTCCCCCTAGCAGTCTGACGCTCCCGGCATGGTAGACTTTTGCCAGTGCTTTCAGGTCCTGCTGGACTGCAGCCGGGTTAGCCAGGAATTTTGGCAGGATAGGTGAAAGGTGACTGCATGCACGGCATGTGAGGTTGCAGTGCTCGACAACCGTCACTTCGAGCACAGGCGATTGAATCTTGCCGTCGCATATCTCATAAAGCGTTTTAGTGTTCATCGGAAAATATCTTGTGAAGCCAATCGGAAAATCTGGACAGAGGCCAAGCGCCGGCCTCATTACGTGCCAGACGCCAAAGATTATCGCCCGGATATATGATCCCTTCGCGTGTTGTGAATGCAGAATCAAAGCCGGCCGAGCGAACGACCGCTTCGGTCCTGTGGTCATATACGCCATAGGGGTAGGCAAACGCATTGACTGATTTTTTCAGCAGCGATTCAAGAACATATTTGCTTTCCACCGTCTCTCGTTGCTGGATGGGCAGCGGTTGAGCCGGGAGGCAGAGGTGATGGATCCCATGGCAACCTATCGACAGGCCTGGCTTTTCTGACAGCCGAAGAATTTCATCGGCGGTCATGAGCTGATGCGTGTTTCGAGCGTGCAAATCAAGGCCGCTCCAACTGTAAACGCCGGCAATTATTTCGGTCCGGTCCTCGAACGAGAGATTCCAGCAGAGCTTGTTGATTTCCTCAAAGGCTTTTGTTCGCTCGCTAATGGCGGTAGTCGGGAGAACCAGCGTCCTGCCCTTGTATGAAATGGTCAAAGAATGAGGAAGCAATTCATCTGAAAACAATATGTGGACCAGGGTGTCCAGCCAGGTCTCATGTTGCTCGTGCAGCCGATCCGTGGAAACAAAAAAAGTCGCCGGAACGCCGAGTTCTACCAGAATGGGTGCTGCGTTATCGAGCGCATCAAGATACCCGTCATCCAATGTCACCGCCAGGGCGCGCTCCGGCAGTTCTCCATTTTTCATGCCGGCCACCAGGTCATTGAGGGACAGCAGTCTGTAGTGATCGCGCAAATGGCACATATGAGCGCGGAAAAGATCCGGCGCAATACACAGAGCATGAGGATCGGGCGCCAGCGCAGCAATCCGGTGATAGAAAAGGATCGCCCCGCCCGGCCTTTTAGATTGAATCGGAAGTGGGCGTGGGCTTGCCGTCTCTGACCCGTTCATAGGATGGGGTTTAACTCCGCGCACGCAAAACAGCAGGGGATGCCATGGATCGGTGTGATCGAGCACCTCCGGCGCAACCTCTTCTGCGGCCAGGCCCTCCAGGAAGGCCACACATGCCTTTACGTTTCCATGCACGGATACCTCGAACGCTTCGGGCGGGAAGGTCTCTGCAAACAGACGGCATACGGACGCTTCGGTGAATCTCCAATAGTCTCCTGCATCCAGTCCGCCATTTTCGCAGTTGACACGACAGGTTGAGGGAAGGGTACACAAAAGGACGCCGCCCGGCTTTAAAATGCGGTATGCGTGGGCAAGCGCGCCTTTCACGTCATAAATGATGTGGATCGTCTGGGTGAGGATGAAACAATCGAACATGTTCGATGGAATGCTGTTGGCCCTGCTGAGGTCTGCGGTAATCGTCGCTGATTTGTTTTCGGGATCGATGTCAAGCACATCGCAAGTCTCTACCCGATTGTCGCCGAACCGGGAAGTGTAGGCCCTATCCTTGATCTCGAGTACATGCCCGTGTATGTCCAGACGATTCTTATCCAGGAATTGGTTGATATAGTGGCGGTCGACAGGCGTGCCCCGCTCTATCCCCCAAAACGGGCTGAGCGGCATCGGTTGATCGAAGTCTCCCCAATCCAGGACAGGCTCTCCAATCTTCATGAGGGATTGGGAAAGCTGTTTGATCCGTGAATTCAGATCCTCAATCTCCCGCTCCAGGGATGCTTTCTTTTCTTCGAGAGACCGATGATGCCCTCGTTGCTCCAAAATGAATGTCTCGGCCGCATAAAGTATGTCCAGGCCGTGCTGCTCCACTGCCTTGCGGTGTTTGGCCAGAAGGACGTTTCTTCGCTCAATCCATGTTTCGGGCTGTATAATTTTGTGGTAATTGGAGAATGTTCGAACCCGATATTTCAGCATCGGCTCGGCAATGATCTCTGCCTTGTGTCCCTGTTCAAGGACCGAGAGCCAGAAGTCGAGCGTCTCAAATAAACCGAAACTTTCGTCAAAGCCGCCGACGCTATCGAAGACGGTGCGACGAATCATAGAGGTGACGGGCGGAGTTCCCCTGGCAAAACCATCAACAAAATTGAAGGGGGGAGGCGTCCAAATATAGTCCGCGCCTTCAAAAGCCTGGAGAGTACATGCAATCACTCCCAACTCCGGCCGGGCATCAAGCAGAGCCCCTGCCTTTTCAAAGTATGTCCTCTCGAGGATATCGTCTCCGTCTAAGAAAACCAGATAGTCGGAGGACGTCAAGCGTGCCCCATAATTGCGGGCGCCTGCGGTGCCCCGATTTTCAATACGGACTACTCTCAGACCCGGACGCGGGAGAGCAGCGATTTTCTGTATTGTCAGGATGTCGGTAGAGCCGTCGTCAATGAGTATAACTTCCGCGGGAATACGCGTTTGGGATAGGGCACTGTCGACCGCCTCCTCGATGGTCCTGCCTTGGTTATAGCATGAAACAATGACTGCAATTTCTGTCATCCGTTCTCCATAACCTATAAGCTCTTTATCTTTAGCCATACATCGTAGGCGGCGCGTATTGGCGCGGTGATACGCCAGCTTCCTGAGGCTCGCAATGCGTGTACCTCCGCTTGTTTCGATAGCAGTTCTGCCTTTTTTTCTTCGAGCTGGCGCTTTACTGTTTCAAGAGATTCATGCGCCTCAGTCTTTGGCCGTTTCTCAAACCGGTCAAGCTTCGCCTGTAAACGCTCAACTTCCTTTCTGCGCGACTCCACAATCGGCTGCAAAAGATCGTTAAGGTGTCGCTCAAGCACGTAATTTTCATGCAGCAGTCCGCCGATATCGGCTTGTTTGCGATTGAGGACGGCTGTAAGGTGCTTCTGATAGCTTTCCCGATGTTTCTCCATGATGTGTCGCACCAGGCGGAGATGGGTTTCTCCCGTGGTGCACACTTCGCACATGGATCCCGGCCGGCGTCGATAGTAAAAGAGAACCTCCGGAATGATTGTTCCGCGATAACCGCGCTCGACCAGGCTGATCCACAAATCCCAATCCTCGTCGCCCTGGTCCGGCATCCGAGTGTCGTATCCGCCAACAGAGCGCACGGCGTCGGCGCGCACCAGCGCGGCTGTCATAACCGTGCACTCCGAGAGCAATGCCGGGAGGTCGCAGGAATCCTGCCTCCATAGGGCATCCGATGCGCCGAACATCTGAACCCAGGAGGAAACAAATGTCAGGGCAGGATCGCTATCCAGCAGCGAAGTTGCGCCCTCGAGGTAGGTGGGATGCAGCTTGTCGTCAGAATCCAGCGCACATAGATATTTTCCGTTTGCATGCTCGATGGCATGATTTCGCGCGGCAGCCACTCCCTGATTCTTAGTGACCACGACTCGCGTGTTCGGACGGCAATAGGTTGACAGCAGTTGAATGGTTGCATGATCCGTCGAACCGTCGTCAACGATGACAATCTCGAAATCCTGCATTGTTTGTGCGAACACGCTGTCAACCGCCTCGTCGATGTATTGGCCCATGTTGAAGCATGGGATAATGACGGAGACTTTCGGCCGATCAATCATGATTTTCCTTCACTGTGAAACCTGCATAACTAAAGGTTTTTCAATCATTTATATTCAGCTCAAGCCATTTGAAGTTATTTTTAACAAAATGGCGCGATAAAATCTATCAGTAATAATATAGAGTCTAAATCGCCATAAAATATTGGAAGTTTACATTATGCCCTTAAGGCGGGGGAAAAAAGCAGCCATCGTCATCAGCCCCAATTTTGGCGATCACGGCCGGGAATATTTGGCTGATTGTATTGAAAGCCTGAGGAGACAGGACTGGGGCGGTGAAACAAAACTCTTCATCACGGACAATCAGTCTACTGAGGCAAGCTTTGCCTTCCTGAAGGAAACGGCGCCGGAAGCGGAGATAATCCGGAATGCAAACAACGACGGCTTTGCCAAGGGAAACAACGATGCCATGCGGCAGGCTTTGCGGGAGGGTTTTGATTTCATCGTACTGTTCAATATGGACACGATCATCGAGGCGGGCTGTGTGAGCCGTTTGGTGGAAACGGCGGAAAGTGATGCCGCCATAGGGGCGGTGCAGGCGAGAATCATGTTTTGGCCCGATAGACGGAAGGTCAACAGCCTGGGGAACGTTATCCACTTTCTGGGATTTGGGTATTGCGAGGGATACGGTGAAGAGTATGCTGGAACTCGTTCCCAACCCGTTAAGGAAATCTGCTGCCCCTCGGGTGCGGCTGTCCTTTATAAAAAAGAGGTTCTGGAGACAACGGGCCTCTTTGACGAAGAATTCCAGTTGTATAATGAGGACCACGATTTGGGCTGGCGGATCCGGCTTGCCGGCCGGCGTTGCGTTTTAGCTCCGCAGGCAGTCGTCTATCACAAGCATTCGTTTGCCGAGGACGCCCGGAAATATTACTGGCTTGATCGAAATCGCCTGCTGGCAATAATCAAAAATTACCAGTTGTCCACCCTATTTTTAGTTTCATTGCCTTTTGTCATTATGGAGTTCGGATTGTTGCTGTTCTCCGTGCAGAGGGGATGGTTCAGAGAAAAATTAAGGGTTTATAAATACTTCCTGAGCTTCGAAAGCTGGAATTACCTCCTGGCGGCGCGGCGCAATTCACAGTCATTGCGCAGGGTGAAGGATCGGGATATTGTGGGAATGTTCAGCGGTCGGGTATGGTATGAAGAGATCGGCGACTGGAAGCTTGCACTGGTGAATTATTCAATGAACAAGTACTGGCATTTTATAAAATGGATCCTAGGAACAAAAACCGGGGCCAATCATTGCAAACAAAAAGATTGATCATCATTCCCGCTTACAACGAAGAGAAGCAGATTGCCGCCGTCATCGAAGGCGTCAGGCAGTACAGCCAGGCGGATATCGTGGTCATCGATGACGGTTCCGAAGACCGGACCGCAGAGCGCGCCGCCTCAGCGGGCGCCCTTCTGCTCCGCCACCCCTTCAATATGGGCGCCGGCGTGGCCGTGCAGACGGGATATAAATATGCGCTGATGAACAACTATGAGACTCTTCTGCAGATCGATGGCGACGGCCAGCATCATCCCTCCCATATCCCGGATTTGTTCGCCATGATTGAAGATCGCCGGTGTGATATGGCAATTGGCTCCCGCTTTCTGAAAAACGACAAGCAGACGACGGGCCTGTTTAAGTCGATGGCAATCAGTTTATTCCGAAAGATTATCAAGTTGCTGGTGGCCGAAACCATTACAGATCCGACGTCCGGCTATCGGTGCATGAATCGTGCAGTATTTCGATATTTTACAGAAGACGGCTTCCCTTACCATTACCCCGATGCCAATACTATTATCGACCTGCATCGCAAGGGCTTCAAGCTGCGGGAACTACCTGTAAGGATGCAGCCGAACCCCGAAGGCAGGAGCATGCATCGGGGTATTATCAGGATCAGTCATTATTTCTTCAACGTTTTTCTGGCCATCTTGATGACTCTGTTAAGAAAGAAATCAAGCATATAGGAGGCGTACCTTGATGACGCTCCATCAGAAGATTGCTGCCGTCTTTATCAGTCTATCGATTTTTGCTGTAATCATCTGCCTCGTGCGAAACAGAAAATTGCATGAAGAATATTCATGGTTGTGGCTGCTGACCGGTTTTGCTTTAACTCTTCTGGTCGTCTGGTACGACCTGCTCGTCAAACTGACAAGGCCTTGCTCGGGGCCGTGGCGCCTACCACCACCCTGTTTATTTTCGGCATAGTTTTTCTGGTTTTGATTTCGCTGCATTTTTCAATCAAAATATCGCGGTTAAGCGACCAGGTAAAAAACCTGGCGCAGAATAACAGTATTCTCAAGGCGCAAATAGACAAGCTATCCCGCTGAGATGGACGAATGATCCTGTCCTTAAATGGCGGCCCGTATCCCGCGAGCCGGGATAGTTAAAAAAGGCTTCTTTGTGAAATATCAAGCTGGCATCTTCATGCACATAATCGGGGCGCTATGGGTTATCTGCGTTGCGGTCTCCTATTTTGTCAGCGTTGCGGATGGACAGATAGTCTGGAGAACTAGTCACCAATATTACATTCACATCTTCCATTCCATCCTTGGGCGAAGCTTGGAAATCTATCCCCTATTGTCTATGGTCGTGGTTATCAGTGGCGACTACTTCCTGTTTTGTTTATGGAGGCGTTTGTATGCCAAGGAGAGAAACATTGATATAAAGTTTTCGCCCTTCATACTGATGATCATTTTTTCCTTTATATTTTTTCTTATTGCTTTCATATGGTTCGGATTCTATCAAATTTACGCAGGTGCTTTCATAACGCCCTACCCGGGCATATTTTCTCATTATGGCTTCATACTTGCCGCCCTTGGCTTCATTCTTTTGATTTGTGCTTCCATAGGGAAATATGCCTTCAGCCGCCTGAAACGCGACGAACCCTATAGTCTCAAGTTATTCCTTTTATCTTTCGGCATTGGAGCGGTTCTCATTACTTTCACACTTTTTGTTTTGGGCTTGTTCGGCTGGTTGCGAGGCGCCCCCGTCTGGCTAATAGTAATTTTATTTTTATCACTGGCACATAAAGAATTATGGCAGTGGCTCAAAGCCTTTTTCAGGGCTCAAATGCATTTTCGGGGGCCTTATGCCGATGTGCGCATCCTGCTCTTTTTTCTGTTTTCGATTGTGCTCAGTCACAATGTCCTTGAATTAATCCGCCCTATTCCAATCGGATGGGATGATACTGCAGTCTATATGAATGTTCCGAATTTGCTCGCTCAGCGGGGGGAATTGCTCGGCGGTATAGAGGCCTACTCCTGGGGACTTTTCATGAGTCTGGGGTATGTGCTTTTTCATAGCGCCACCATAGCTTCTTTTCTCTCTTTTCTGGGTGGAATCCTCGCTTTTGCAGGTATTTATGTGACTGTCCAATCCTGTTGTGAGCATCGAAATATCTCTAAATCGCAGGCAAATGCCTACGCTTTATTTGCTGCAACGCTTTTTTACACATTACCCACGGTTATGTACCAATCATCCAGTGACATGAAGGTGGATTTAGGCGCCCTGTTTTTTATGCTGCTTGCCTTTATTTCTTTTCTGTCATGGAGGAAAGGAGGACAACCTGAGTTGAAATCCCTGTGGTTGAGCGGACTTTTTATGGGATTTGCATTTACCATTAAATACACGGCGCTGTTCTTTATAGTGATCCTGTGGCTCTACGCCCTGCTTTATATGATCAAAAGAAAGGAGAGAAAAAGCTTTCTGGCGATGCTGGTTTTCATGGCATGTATATGGACGCCTTTCATGCCATACGGGATTAAGAATATTGCTGAAACCGGACAGATATCCATGCAATCCCTGCGATTCGGGAAAAGCAGGGCGCCTGTCATCGCGATGAATCCTCCTGTCAACGGCAATTTGGGGCAATTGCCGGATATATCATCAACCGGCGTGCATGAGGAACAGGGCCGATATCTCGGTTTTGATCATGGAATAAGGAAATATCTTTTGCTTCCCTTTACCGTTACCTTCAATCCGGTTGTTTCCGGGGCATATGTGGATATTGGTTACATATTTCTCGCAATAGTACCTCTAATATTTATCACTTATGTAAGAACATCTGTAAACGAAGAGACAAACTCTCGACAGCTGTGGCAAGAAATACTAATCGCAGGATCAATGTATTGGATATTGTGGGCAATTATTGCGAAAGGAGTGATTTGGTACGGCTACGGGGGATTCATCTTTTTGCTTATTCTCATCGTTGCGGTAATTCATCGGCTAAAAAACCCTTATTGGACGTTTTTGCGATATGCAACGAACATTGCATTAATTGTTTGGTTTGTTTGTGCCATCAGTCTGAGAACAGTATCATCACCAGCCTTTTCCATTAGTCCTGTCGGTCTTGCCTATGCCAGAGGAGTCATGGATGAAAATGGGTACATGAAAAAATTGATACCGGTATATTTGAATATCTCCAAGATAATTAACAGTGATATTGACGCGAATAAAGAAAATCCGCCGAAAATATATAGAGTGGGAACCTTCATTAAATACTTCATTCATCAAAATGACAGACTTGTGCTCGACGATAATCAGCTTGATATTTTTATGTATCTTACTCGCGATCGTGACGATAAAAAAACCATCGCGCGTTTTAAAAATGCCGGCTTTAAATACCTGATCATTGACACCAATACGCCCCAGATTGACAAAACGCGGGGAAAGACATTAAGGACCAAATATCGGGCATTAACAAAATTTATTGAGCAAAACGGGGAGAATCTGAAAATAATTATGGAGGAGCCCGGCTATGCCATAAGGTTAATTGAGATACGCTGAGAACCTTAACCAGTTTCTATACATGGCAATATAAGCAATGCCGCATAAATAAGGTCAGGTGGCTCCGGCAAAGCCGGAGGCAAGATCTGAACCGATCAAAGCGGTTGGGGTAGATACTCCGGTCTTCAACGCTGACTTACGCGGGCAAACGTACGGTTTCTCATACCCTCCATCTCCTTGCCGTACGGCGCTTGCCACAGTGCCCTGAAAACTCCATCGGAAGCTCCTCATCGGCTTTTGCTCGCCGACCCTCGCCGAACAAATCGGCGTTTGTCAGCGCTTTTGTCAGCGCATCTCAGCGTTTCAAAAGACGGTGCTGTCAGACTCTATGAGTCCGCAGATCCGGGGGTTTACCAATGGAATTGCTCCTGTTTCATCATCGTCTTTTTAGCCCCCTGTCATCTCGTCGATTCGTCAAACGTCCAGTTGTCCGGCGCTGCCCCAATATCAAAGGGGAGCATACCCATCGCCGGGCCGACGGCGCCATCGGTTAAATTTCTGAACTCCTCCATGCAGGATGACGATACTCCGTTTTGTTAAACTAATCGGATATACGATTTTTGGCGTAAGCTTCTAAAAACTATTGCTCATATTTATGGGCATTGCTGCCGATAATTGTTTTATACGGACAGGAAGTGTGCTGAATCTGGGGAGAAGAGTGTGACACTCTTGCCAAAATGCGGTCTTTTTTTGATGTTAAATTTACGATGGCTGATTTTCAGCATAGGACACGCTGTGAATCAGCATAGTCCACTGCCTAAAAAGGCCCGCCGGATTATGGGGAATATTTTCTCCGTCGTAAGTTCCTTGGAACTAGTCATTTGCAGGAATGAGTTATTGTGTGTTGTTGTGCCTGAAACCGGCACGATTCTTGCTTCTCCTTGATGCTATGCAACAGGTGCGTCCCAACAGGGATGATACCGGGGTGACGGGGATGGCATGATTCCATTCCAAGGATATATGCGCATATGGAAATGATCTTGGAGATTCCAGCTGTCGAAACATTCGATAGAAAAGCCATGCCGGATTATAACCCTGCCGGTTCGGAAGGCTTCAGCCTGGTTGAATCTCTGATGGCCATGCTTATCCTCGCCCTCGGTCTGATGTTTGTTGGACCGATGATTTTTAGCTCAATTCAATCAACTACGCTTGCCCGGTCCAAGGACACTGCCGGATTCGCGGCAAACAATCAATTGGAAACTCTGGCGCGCTTGTACAAGGAAAATGCCGGCGATGCAAATCTAACGGTTGGAAATCATGGCCCCGTCCAGGTCGAAATCGTCAATCCCAACGACGAAAATACAATGAACCGTTATAGCGTGGCTTGGACGGTCGCCGCCGTGCCGGACGCCAGGGTGGGCAAGGTATTACGGGCGGTCCGGGTGACCGTTACAGTAACGCCGATCAGGTCCGGGACAGGGTCCGGGACAACGGTAAACAACAAGGTCGGACAAAATAAGGTAATTAATGTAACAACCATTTTCAGTTACAGGGGCTGATGAAAAAAACAAGAAAGCAGTTCATTGCGCCGTTGCCCTGCGATCAGGGGATATTGAAAGAGAGTGGTTTTTCACTCGTGGAGTTCCTGGTCTCCATGGCGGTCATTCTGGGTCTGTCCTCAGGCGTTTTTATGATGTTGGCCGATGTGCAAAGCAACTCGGGATATCAAACAGAGGTTCTGAGCGTAATGGAAAATACCCGGGTGGCCATGAGCGCTCTGGAGCGTTACATCGTGCAGGCAGGCAACAATCCGATGTCAACTTCGTTAACGCCCGTGTCAACAGGAAGCGCGACCGAAGTGCGGCTCTGCAGCGATTTGACCGGATAGGCAGGAGGCAACCAGGGTGATCCGGATGGCGACATCCTGGACGCGAATGAAGATATAACAATCCAATATAATTCGGATGATCAAAGCATTGAGCTTGTTGCCGCGGACGGAACGGTTCAGACTCTGGCAAACTACATATCCGGCTTAACTCTGGAATATCTGGACAACAATGGGACGGCTACAACGGTTGGGGCCGACGTCAGAGCAATAAGGATTACGATCAACGGATCTTCGTCCGTGGCCAATCCTCGTACAGGAAAGACCTTTGGCTTTACTCTTGCCGGCGTTGCCGCACTGCCGAATCTAGGGTGATGCAAATGAATGGACGTGCCTCAGGCTGGCCCCAAAATGCCGGGTTTTCGCTCGTTGAAATAACAGTCGTTCTATGTGTCGCCGGGATCATTGCCGCTATGGCCGTGCCCGGAGTGATAGCCATGTGGAACAGTTACAGCACTGTTTTCTCGGCTCAAGAGATCTGCACCTATCTGCATTCGGCTAAACTCAAGGCGGTATCCGGCAATGAACCCCTTCGTGTCAACTTTTCCAATGCAAGGTTCTATCAGGTGGAATTGTCGGACGGCACGCTGCTCAGGGGGCCCTATTACTTGCCCAAAGGTATCAGCCTGAATACCGCTGATGGCGTCGATGCGGTTACTTTCCCCGGCAGCTACGTGACATTTCAGCCTGATGGGACTCTGCCGGTTTCAGGAAATGGTTCTGCCGGACGCATCAGGCTGATTTCTCCCAGTGGGCTGCGCGTGGACATTCTTGTAGACAGGGGCGGTCTAATCCGTCAAACCCCTCCCTACAAGGCAGCTCCGGCTCCCTTTTAGCAGCAAAAGCGATTGGGATAAAACCATGAAGACAATTACCTCTCAACCAAATCTGCCTAAGAACTCCGAACTCGACAGCGCTGATCATCGAGGGCTTAAGGATGAGCAGGGGATCGCGATGGTTCTTGTCATGATCGCGCTTTTGCTGCTAACCATGTTTTCCGCATATCTGTTCATGAGCAGTGTCGAGGAGGTGAAAATAAGCGACAACAGCGAAAGCATGTTGCAGGCAAGGTGGGCAGCCCGCGCCGGCCTCGAGCATGCACGCGAGGTTCTACGCGGGCTTTCGTTTAACGATGCCCTTAAGGGGCCGGATGGAACTTACACCAACACAACGGAATATCTCAGCATCGCCCGTTTCGCCAGCTTTCGCAACCTGACCGGCTGGGCCACATTCCAATCGCTGAACCTTCCGGATCCTGCAAGCGATCTCAGCTCCCTTAACGATGATGGGCTTGTCACTACGGGCTCGGGAACAGTGCTGATACCCCGAACCGGCGTCCTTTTCACTTCCACAAATCCATACGGATCGGGGACGGTGAACACAGCTCGATATTTCGTTAAAGTTACCGACAACAACGGCGAGGCATCGGAACTGGCCCGGGATCCGGCGGATAATCCTTTCGTTGACGGGGATGGAATTATCATCGTCCGCTCCGTTGGGGTTGCAGGAACAATCTCAGACAGCGCCGGAGCCAATAGGCGCCGGAATTCGGTCGCGATATTTGAATCCAGATTCATACAGGGTGGTGCCCCGTTTAGCAACATGGGCTCACCGGCGATAGTAATCGGAAGCGATGTGGACGCGAATTTTTCGGGAAACGCCTTTGACATCACCGGCACCAGCGACGGGCCGGGACTTGCAACCATCGACACGGATCTGACGGATGCTTATTATCCCGACCAGATCCTGAAAACTGCCACAGGAGGTAAAGGAAATATCACCGGAAATTGCACAGGAGCCGATGCGTCTAATTGCATTGCCGACATCACCGCCAGTGTGATGGCCGATCCCGCAAAAGCGAACTTGCGGGATCCTGCCTGGCTGCAGGACTTTGCGTATAACCAGGTGCCTCGAGTGGCGGATAATATAATAACGGACGGATCGATCGGCGGTGTAGATCTAGGGACTGTTTCGAATCCCAAAATTACCTACGTTAGCGGGGACTTGAGCGCTACCGGCGGGATCTCGGGAGCAGGGCTGCTGGTGGTAACGGGCATGTGCGCCATGGGCGGCAGCGTGGAGTTTGATGGACTCGTTCTGGTGATAGGCGGGGGTGACTTTTGGGCCCACGGCATGAATCGCGGCATTCACGGTGGAATAATTATCGCCAATCTAACCCAGGTTGACGGGGCGTGGACTTTCGGAACGTCCACGGTTTTTGATATCAGAGGGAACAGCCAAATTTCATCCTACGACGGCTCGCTATTGAACATGGGTAGCGGCCTTATCCCTTTAACGCAACTATCATTCAGAGAAATCACCAGCGGGATGGATCCCTAGATCGCCTGTTTGTTCAGAAACTGGTGTTCTGTGATTATTGCAGCCCGGGATTCGGCCGCTGCCGCCGCATGGAACGCCAACTCGAACTTATCGAAAGGTATGAGTGATTGGGTGTAATCAGATGTCCTAAGTGCAAACTGATCAACAGGGGAAATGCCCGCCGCTGCCGGAGGTGTGCCACTCCGCTGTCTTCCGGTAATCCTGGAGATATCCATGACTCCAAGTCGATGAATTTCAATCGAGCGGTCCTGCATTGGGCCATCCCAGTTATCGTGATCGTCTCCCTGCTATGCATTTATAGTTATTACAGACATTCAAAAGGCGTTTCGAACCCGGGGATCGGACTTGACGAAACGAACAAGGTGATAGTACGGAGTGCCCCTGCCAACCAGGAATTAGAGGGAGTTAAAGAGCTAAGCCGGGATTTCATGGCCGAACTTGACCGGAATGCCGTCGATTTCAAAGGCGACGGCCTCAGTAAGAATCGAGCTCTGGCGTACAACATGCTGATGTTGCTTAAGGATCAGCAAAGCAGGCTCAGTGATCCCGCAGCACAAAAATATTTGGACGAATTTTACCGATTGGTGGGGAAATATTACGATCAGATGGTCCAACTCAACTCGGAAACCGCCCACTTGGCGGAGGTCAGGCAGCGAATCACGAACGAAATTGAGCATGTCAAAAAGGATCCCACTCTGCCGTCTGAGGATAAGATCTCCAAGGAAGCGGATCTAAGGGTGGAGGTACTCAATGAATTTCAAGAGAGAAACATTATTGCCAACGATATCGATGAAACCGTGACATCTCTTCGCATCCTTTCGTCCTCCAATGCCGCCTTATAGCGCCGACAGCATGATGTTATTGTCCATCCGCTGAAAGGCTTGGGGATTCCCGCTTTAAATGCCTGCCCTCTAATCGGTTCACAGCATTGTCGCCAAAAGGCTACATAAGGCTTTACTGAGAGTAAGACTGCGGTAAGCCCCGAATAAATATTTCTATTTTCCTGGTCGGCGGTCAGCTCTCCCCATAAAAGCATAAAAGCAGGCTTTGTGATTCCAAACACTATAGTTGAACGGCCGACTGACCGATAAGAAAATGGAATACACCTGTTTTCTTCGGATACCTATGGAAGAAGCCACAAAAGTCGAAGCTGGAGAACTGAGGGGCGAATTCAGCCTTGTCCCGCGGTTCGGATACAGCCTGCGCCCGCTCGTGCCTTGCGTATTTTATCTGTTTGCATATATGGCCCTGGAATGGGGCGTCCGGACTACGGGCATATACGGTTTGTTCGGCGAATTCAGCCTGACGGCAGGCCTGAACCTCGGGTTGCTTCTGGCGTATGGCCTCTGGTATGCGCCTGCAGTTGTCCTTGCCATCGCAGCGGATGGCCTCTGGCTGCACCCGCTAAAATTGCCGGTTCCAATAGCATTGCTATGCTGCCTGGGTGTTGCGCTGCTGGAAATTTCCGCCGCAGCGGGTCTCCGGCATCTGTCTTCCGGGCATCGAATCTCGCTGAAAAACGGTTGGGATCTGGCGAAGTTCATGATTATCGGATCGTTTGGCTCACTGATGCTTGGTGCGGCTTCGGCAGGCTATGCCATCATGGGCCAGCCATTCCAACTGAGCCTCTTCCTGGAACAGTTGCGGATTCACGCGGTCGGCTTCGCAGCCGGTATTTACATGCTCACTCCGCTTGTGGTGGTTCATCTGGCTCCACGGCTTGAGACGGCATTATTCGGAATTAGGGTTGACAAAGAGTCCCTGATCCGGAACCTTCAGCCGCTCGGTGCGAACAGGCAGGATACCGTTTTTGCGCTTTCTTTCGTCTGTCTGACCATACTGGCTCTTTATCTCATTTTTCAAGGATTCGTATCCGAAAAGCTTTTGATGTTTGTGCTTCTTTCCACTCCTCTTGTTTGGGCCTCTGTTCGACGCGGAATTGAAGGAGCGTCGGTGGCCGCGCCTCTGTTAATGGGGACCACTATTGCCGTCTTTCTCCGGGCGGATCTGGCGCTGGATTTGGCACAAGTTCTGCTGGGAATTCTTGTCATCGCTTCACTCAATGCCTATGGAATCGCGGTGGGTGTCACCCAGACCAGGGGAACCGAATGGCAGATGAAGCGCAGAGACGCGATCCTCGACGCAGTAGGGCATGCTGCCCAGCAGTTTCTCGGGAAGACCGGTTGGGAAGCCGGTGTCCGGGAAATAACGGCAAAGCTGGGTGAGGCCACCGGAGTGACGCGCGTATTTCTGATCGACAACCGCATCGACCGGCTCGGCGGCCAGATCGGAAATGCTTGCTTATACGAATGGACGAATCCTGGGCTTACGACGGATCAGAATGATCAGCGGATGCTGAATTTGCTGCGCGGACAGATGATAGAAGAAAGCGCCAGTGGATTGTCGACAGGGCACCCCTATCTTTTCCAGACCGGTGAATGCCCGCGCAAACGGCAGGAAATGCTGCAAACCCTGGGCATACGCTCGGGCGTTATCATCCCCATGTTTGTGGACCATCAATGGTGGGGTTGCCTGGGCCTGGAACAGTGCTTCATTGACAGGGACTGGCTGGATTCCGAAGTGGATGGTCTGAAGATGGCTGGGCAGATCCTTGGAACGCTGATCGCAAGTGTCCGCGTGGAACAGCAGTTCCGGCAGCTCACGGGAAATATTCAGGCCGTTTTCTGGATCTCGTCGCCCGACGGGCGTACTAAGCAGTATGTAAGCCCGGGATATGAGGAAATCTGGGGAGCGAGCACCACAAGCCTGCAACGGGATCCCGGATCGTGGCTGCGCGCCATTCACAAAGAGGATCAGACGCGGGTTTCCGAAGCCCTGGTGAAACAGGGTTGGGGCGAATACGACGAAGAGTACAGGGTGGTGCGGCCCGATGGATCCATTCGATGGGTCCATGACCGGGCCTTCCCGGTGCGCGACGAAGCTGGAGCTGTATACAGAATTGTGGGAATTGCGGAGGATATCACAAAACAAAAGCAGGCTGAGGATCGGCTGCGCACGGCGACGACCATGCTCTCCAGCCTGATCAACCACCTGCAATCGGGTGTCCTGGTTGAGGATGAAGCGCGCAGGATCACGCATGTGAACCAGCCCTTCGCCGATACATTTAAGATTCCCGTGCCCCCGCAAGCGCTTTTCGGTGTCGATTCCCGCCTGCTCTTTGCCCAAACCGCCCAGTTTGCTTCGCGCATGGAGGGCATCATCAAAGCAAAAACGCCGGTGTTGGGCGAGGAAATTGAATGGCAGAATCGGATATTTCTGCGCAACTATGTTCCGCTTTCGGTGGATGAAGGAACCCACTATCATTTGTGGCAATATCGCGATATTACCGACTCCAGGCAGGCGGAGGAGCAGATCAAGTCTTCGCTGAAGGAAAAGGAAGTTCTGCTCAAGGAGATACACCACCGCGTCAAGAACAACCTGCAAATCATCTCCAGCCTTCTGAATCTTCAGAGTGCGGAAATTGAAGATCCCAAGGCAAGCCAGAAATTCCGGGAAAGCCAGGACCGGGTCAAAGCGATGGCCTTGATTCACGAGCGGCTGTACCAGTCCAGCGACCTTGCCAAGATAGACTTTGCGGGATATGTGCGCAGCCTGACAGGCCACCTGTCGCGCTCCTACCGGGTGGATGCCGCCACCGTTCGCCTGAACCTGGAGGTGGATCCGGTACCGATGAACCTCGATGTTGCTATCCCATGCGGACTGATCATCAATGAACTGGTTTCCAACGCATTTAAGTATGCGTTTCCCGAAGGAGAGGGTGGGGAAATCAAGGTTCAGTTTGGCGCCGTAGACGGTCAGGGGCTGAAACTTGTAGTCCGTGACAGCGGTGTCGGATTTTTGGAAGGAGGGGATCCCGAAGCAAGCGATTCTCTCGGCCTAAAACTGGTTCGCAGCCTGACCGAGCAGTTGGGCGGAACGATCCGGTACCGCAACCAGAACGGCTTTATTTGCGAAATCGGCATCCCGGACGCCAAAAATTGAGTGTTTCCATGACCCAACAGATGAAAAAAACGCCAATCCGAATATTCGTGGTCGAGGACGAGACCATAGTCGCGCTGGACCTCGCGAACAGCCTGAAAATCCTTGGCTATGAAGTGGTGGGCACGGCAGCCACAGGCGCTGATGCCATAGAAAAGGTGAAAGCTGGCCGGCCGGACCTGGTGCTGATGGACATCATGCTGAAGGGGAACATGGACGGAGTCCAGACGGCTGAGGCCATACATTCCTGCCTGGACATCCCGGTGATTTTCCTTACGGCGTGCGCTGATGAAAAGACGCTCGAGCGTGCAAAGGTTACGGAACCCTTCGGCTACATGATCAAGCCGTTTGAGGAAAGGGAACTGCACAGCCACATAGAAATCGCACTTTACAAGCACCGCATGGAAAAGAGGCTGCGTTTGAGCGAAGAACGCTATTCGCTGGCAATCCAGGGCGCCAATGACGGGCTCTGGGACTGGAATGTGAAGGCCAAGGAGATCTATTTTTCGCCTCGATGGAAATCGATGCTCGGGTATTCGGATGGCCAGATCGGCAGTTCCCCCATGGATTGGTTCAACAGGATTCACCCGGCCGACAAGGAGCAGGTGGAGAAGAGGATCAACCAGCATATTGCGGGGCTGACGAGCCATTTCGAGAGCGAATACCGTATCGCGGATGCCGACGGAGCCTACCGGTGGGTATTGTGCCGGGGGCTTGCGCAGCGCGATGAAAACGGCAAGGCCACGCGGATTGCGGGATCGCAGACCGACATTACCGATCGTAAAGTATACAATCCGCTGACCGGTCTGCCGAATCGTGTATTGCTGCTGGATCGGATGGAGCGGGCGCTGAAACACACCCGGCCGAAGGGATCGGCTTTCGGCGTTGCCGCAGTGGAACTCGACGGAATGAAGGCGATTGCGTCGAGCATGGGACACGTTTCGGCGGACCGGCTGCTGTGCCAGATTGCGCGCAAGATTCAGTCAACCCTGTCCTCGAACGACACCGTGGCGCATTTCGGAAACGACGATTTTGTGCTGCTCCTGGAAGATGTGGCAGACGGCAGGCAGGCCACCATCGTGGTTGCCCGTCTGCTGCATGCGCTGAATCAAGCCTTCCAGCTTGAAGGGCAGACCGTGTATGTGACGGCTCATATCGGCATCACGCTCAACAATGGGGAATATGCCTGCGCGGAGGATTTGATACGCGATGCCTATACGGCCTTGCACCGGGCAAAGAATGAGTCCAGGTGCCGGTTTGAGATCTTTGATTGCAACATGAGGGCCAGCGCGGTTGCGCGGCTCAAATTGGAAACGGATTTCCGCAAAGCGCTGGACCAGAAGGAATTCAGGCTTCACTATCAGCCGATTGTGAATTTGAAGACCGGGAGAATGGCGGGGGTCGAAACGCTGCTGCGCTGGCAGCGGCCGGGCGGATTGACGTATCCCAAGGATTTTCTGAACGTCGCCGAATCCACAGGCCTTCTCATTACGCTCGAACGCTGGGTTCTGCTTGAAGCCTGCATGCAGATGGCCAAATGGCAGCAGATGTACAAAGATCCTCTAATGCTGAATGTAAATCTTTGTCCGCAGCACTATGCGAGTGAAGAGCTGGTCAAGGACCTGCAGAAAATCCTGGAGCGTTCCGGAATTGTGCCCAACAGCCTTTGCCTGGAGATTATTGAAAGCGCATTGATGGAAAACACGGAAGTCGTTTCCAAGACGCTTGCACAGATCCAGGCGATGGATATTCAACTGCACATGGATGACTTCGGCACGGGCTACTCGTCGTTGAGCTACCTGCACCGGTTTCCGATTGACAGCCTGAAAATCGACAAGTCCTTCGTCGGCAACCTGGGACTGAATGACGAGACCTGGAAGATCACGCAGGCGATTGTGGGACTGGGCAAGAGCATGCAGATGGAAATCATCGCCGAAGGCATCGAGAACCTGGTACAGCTGCGCATGCTTCAGACGCTCAAGTGTGAATACGGGCAAGGGTATTACTTTGCCAAACCGATGGAACCCGCAGCAATTGAGGTCCTCTTATCCGGCCAACTCCCCTGGCTGATGGCCTTCGAAAGCAACGTCCTGAACTTCAGCTTCGCCCAGGAAGCCAGCTAACCCACTTTTAACGCTGACACACGCGGACATAAGCTGACATACGCTGACAAAAAATATGTATTTTTTCAGCGTTCGTCAGCCAGCGTCAGCGTATGTCAGCGTTAAACAACTTGGCTTGGGCTGATATTGATTCCTGGCTGTATTTGTGTATGATGATGTCGAAATCTATTTTTTGGGAGGAGGATTCCATGCAAATTCTGTTTGCCTGCGTGATCATTATCGCGTGCCTTTCCATATACTTCCCCATAATCTACATTCGCAAGACCAATAGACTCCAGAAAATTCTGGAGCAGATAGAGGCCAATACCCGCAAATAAAATGAGCATGATTCCGGATGAGGACCGTGATGGAGAGACGCCCTCACGAGGAAAGCTGCGAACTGCGGTTATATTGTGGAAATTGTTTTTAAACGCCGAAGTAATTGTCCCAGGCGCGGCCTAGGATTTCGGGGGTGATTTCTCTGGGACGGTTTTCATATCTGCAGATATCCAGGCATCTCTCGATAAGATCCCTGGGTTCGCAAGCTTTCATCGTCCGGCTCTCGCGTTCATAGCGCGCCAGGAGCAGGAAAAGCAGGTCCGGCCTGTAATTAAGTCCGCGCGCTGCCATGTAGCGCTGAAGGATCAGCGAATAGATTTCAGCAGTGGGTGTCGTAAACGCCAGCCTGTAACCCATGCGTCTTAAAAATGCTTCATCCACAAGATCCTTTGGATTCAGGTTTGTGGCAAAAACCAGCAACTGCTCGAACGGCACTTCAATCTTTTTGCCGGTATGCAACGTTAAATAATCCACGTGGTTTTCGAGCGGAACAATCCATCGGTTCAGCAGATCGTGAGGTTCCATCCGCTGCCGGCCAAAATCATCAATGATCAAAACGCCGCCATTTGCCTTAACCTGGAACGGGGCATCATAGTAATTAACGTTGGCAGCGAAAATCAAATCCATCGATTCTATAGACATCTCACCGCCCACTATAACCAGTGGCCGTTTTACCTTGACCCACCGCCTGTCATAGCGCCCATCGGGCTGATCCACGGCATGATGAACGTGCAGATCGCATACCCGGATCACGTGGTTATCTACTTCGATAGCATAGGGAACCCAAATATCTCCTTCAAGCGCTGCATGGAGTGCTTTGGCTGCCGTCGTCTTCCCGCAGCCGGTAGGGCCGGTCAGGAACAAGCTTCGGCGTGAATCCGCTATCAGACCAAGTGTTTGCAGTTCGCGATCAGAAAGGACAAGCTCCGCGTAGGCTTTCGCGACATTTGCAGGATCGGCCTTCGCAGTATTTTTATGCATCCACCGGACGCCGGCAGAGTAGGTATCGAGGTTAACAGGCGCAGCGCCGACATAGCCGCAGACGCTCAATAGCCGCTGAGCTTTTTCCCATCCACGATCCAGCATGGCATATTTATTCCTTTGGACTCCGGATCGTTCCAGGATGTCGATATATTTCTCGCGATACAAATACTGAAGAACGGACTCGGAAATGCCCATCGGAAGCTTGAGTTTATCCGCCATTCGTTCCGAAGTGCAGTTCGTGTCGGAAGCAACAGCCTTAAGTGCAAGGTCGGCGAGGAAAGCAAAATCCAGCCCGGTTTCTTCCGGCAATTCCGGCATGATCGGGGAAAGAGTCTGCTCATCAAACACTGCCGCTTGTTTGCCGTTTTGCGTAAGCTGTTGCATTTTTGGGCTTCTTTCTCAAATATCCAATGCCAAGGAAAGCTTTTATCTGCCTGTCGCTCTTTTGATTTAATGCCGGGAAGGCTTTATAAAAAATCCCAGTGCCGCTACGAATAAAACCGAACCGATGACTGCCCAGGTAATGGGATAGCGGTGGATGCCGATCTCCAGTATATAAACATTGGGAACCGGAAATGAGCGGGAAACAGCAAATCCTGCCAATGCTCCCAGAAATCCAACGCCTATATTTACGAACCATGCTCCTCGGTAGTGCTTGCTGGTTACCAGGCCCAGGAACCCGCAAACGACAGCCACCGCTAATGTTAGCAGGAGATCGATCCATTGAATATGTATATACATTACATTGTACTTTCTTCACTTGGCACCAAGCGGAATTCCAGCTCATCCCCTAGCTGAGTATGCGTGGATTCGAGGGTTCCTGCCGGAAGCTCAAGAACGCTTTTTGCCTTAAACATCAGGCGGGCAATTCGATAGGGAACCAGCGCGTGATAAATGAGTACCACACGTTTCCGGGAGTCCAAATAGGCCACGTCTATAGGAAACCGCATTCCGAACGTATGGATCCCGTTGCAGGGCAAAATCCAAATTCCCCTGCCCTGGGGAAACTGTTCAGGCAACCGGCCGATAAGGCCCTTTATGCGCCCAAATGCGGAATCTGCCGCTTCGGTCTTTGAAGCTATCCGACTCCCCTTAGTCTTGTTCAGAACCGAGTAATATTCTCGCTGCACGCTTGATTTAAGGTTTTGTGCGCCGCGAGCGAAGGCGTTGAATGAGAATCACCAGAACGATGACCGCAAGGATTGCCGAAATAATCTGAACTGTATTCATGAACACACTCCTTTGGTTAGGGCGCTCCGCCGCCAAGATTGGGAAGCAGATTCCGGATAATCGATATCACCGCTGGGCCCAGCACCACAATGAATATGGCGGGGAAAATGAAGAAAACCAGCGGTGGAATCATCTTGATGCTCATCTTAGCAGCATGCTCTTCCGCGCGTTGTCTCCGTTTAGTACGCATGCTGTCGGCAAAAACCCTGAGAGATTGCGCCACACTGGTGCCGAAGCGGTCCGTTTGAATAAGGACGGTCACAAATGATTTTAGGTCATCCACATCCGTTCGTTGCCCCAGGTTTCGCAGGGCTTCCGCTCGCTTCCTCCCGGCATTGACTTCCAGACTGTACAGGTTCAACTCGTCGCTCAAAGATGGGTAAACGTTCCTAAGTTCCTGCCCGATTCTAACCAGCGATTGGTCCAGGCCTAATCCCGCTTCCACGGAGACGACTGCCAGATCCAAGGCATCCGGCAGGGCTCGCTGCAGGCTGTCCTTTCTATTCTTGATGAGGCGCGACAAAATCAGGTCAGGGATAAGCGCCCCGAAAAGAATTGCCAGCGCAATCGAAAGCATTACATTTAGCCGGATCGGCAAGGCCGCGGTGAAAAGGATGAAGAGCACCACAACAAGCGCTATCTTGACGCCGTATAGAATATATGGACCATCCCTTCTTCGGATGCCGGCAGATGTAAGTCTCCTTTCCTGCCGCGTCATCTCTTCGGGTGATCTCGGCAGCATTTCCCCCAGGGGCTTCAGGACTTTTTCCGAATGCCTTACCAGGTTCATCAAATCGAAGCGCTTTTTGACATGCGGGGTTCCACGAAGACGCTCTTCGACATTGGGCCGGGTCATCAGCAGGGCGTAGCCCGAGACAAAGACCGCCGCGAAAAGAAAAACTGCGCTGAGAGCAAAAATCCACCTGATATCCATGATTTCAAGCCCCTAAATTTTCGGCTGTATAACCTTGCGAAGAACAAAATAACCGATGACCTGAAGTATGATTCCGACTGTCAGAAACCTAAGTCCAAGCGGATCTGTAAAAAGCAGCGTGATATATTGCCGGTTTAGGAAATACATCGCAATTCCCATAAATGGGGGAATGGCTAACAGAAGGTAAAGAGACAGACGGCCTTGCGCTGTGTAGACCCTGACCTGTCGCATAAGTTTGAAACGCTCTCGTATAACATGAGACAGGTTGTCGAGAATCTCCGCGAGATTGCCGCCGGAGTCTCTCTGAATCATCAAAGCCGTGACGAAAATCCTTACATCGGGGAGCGGCATGCGTCGCATCAAGTTCTCAAGCGCGTCCCGCAGAGGAAGGCCCAGATTCTGTTCGGTATATGTGCGGCTGAATTCATCCGATACCGGAGAAGGCATCTCCTTGGCGATGAGATCAAGACCTGTGGTAAATGCGTGCCCGGCGCGAACTGCGCGGCCCAGAAGATCGATGGCATCAGGGAATATTTCTTCAAACCTGAAAAAGCGTTTTTGTCTTTTAACTGCAATTACGAGAAACGGCACGCAGAAGGCGGCAATTCCAAGGATCAGGGCCAGGACTGCCGGTACGGCAAGGAGCAAGACAATGAGAAAAACAAACCACCCGCAAAGGAAGGAGATCGTCAAAAGCATTCCGACTGTGGTTTCAACCGCTGCCTGCTGAACAAAAAGCTGCAGCTTCGTCATCCAGGGTACGTTGAGAAGCATTCGGTGGAAAAAGGGGATTCCGCTGAGGAGTTCGGTGCGCAGCAATTGCGTTTCAATATTTGTAGAATCGGCTGTCGCCAATTCAAAATTAACAGTCTCCATCCTCTGGCGCAGTCTTCTTTTTTCGGCCGGGGCTATGACAAGGAAATAGAACAGGCTGATTGTCAGTAACAGCGTTACAATAAAAATCAGAATTGTCAAAATAGAAAGACTCATATGCAAACCTGCCCGGATGTTTTGAGTGCGTCGGCTCTAAAACCCATATCTTGTTGTCCCAATATGTGACATCCTGCCATTTTCTGACTTCCGTCCTAAATGCAAAAACCACAGCTTCAGGAAAGAGCTCGAACTTGAATCCCGAAGCTTTCGCCTTTGAGTCTATTGTACTAGCGAGCTCGGGCCAGGGTCGGTTCCACCGAAAACATATCCATGGGAAGCCGGATGCCCGCGGCAAATAGCTTTTCGGTAAACTTGGGCCGAATGCCGGTGGGCTTGAATCTGCCTCGAACGCGGCCGTTTTCTTCAAAGCCCTGGCGCTCAAAAACAAAAAGGTCCTGCATCGTAATCATCGGGCCTTCCATCCCAGTGATTTCCGAGATATTGGTGATCTTGCGTGTGCCATCCGTCATACGCGTGACCTGAACGATCATATGGATGGCAGAGGCCAGCTGTTGACGCGCAGCCTTTTCCGGGAGGTTTAGGTTGGCCATCGAAACCATGGTTTCGACTCGGCTTAGGGCATCCCGGGGGGAATTTGCGTGAACAGTAGTGAGCGAGCCTTCATGGCCTGTATTCATGGCCTGAAGCATGTCAATGGCCTCCTCGCCGCGAACCTCGCCGACGACGATTCGGTCGGGCCGCATACGGAGGGCATTGATTACGAGTTGCCGCTGTTTGATCGCGCCTTTACCCTCGATATTGGGCGGCCGGGTTTCCAGTCGCACGACGTGATCCTGTTTGAGTTGGAGCTCGGCTGCGTCCTCTATTGTTATGATACGTTCGCTGCTGGGGATATAGCTTGACAAGACATTCAGCAAAGTGGTTTTCCCGGCGCCGGTGCCACCGGAAATTATTGCATTCAATTTGCCCTGAACCGACGCTTTCAGGAGTTCCAGCATTTCCGGCGTCAGGGTCTCGTTATCAAGCAGGTCGGAGGCTGTCAGAGGATCGGTGCCGAACCGCCGGATAGATAGTATAGGTCCGTCCAGGGACAGGGGCGGAATGATTACATTAACACGCGATCCATCCCGCAGACGCGCATCGACCATGGGCGAGGATTCATCGATGCGTCTGCCCACGCGCGAGACAATCCGGTCGATGATTCTCATTAAATGATCGTTGTCATTGAAACGCACGTTGGCGCGTTCAAGCTTTCCGCGGCGCTCGACGTAGACGTCATAGGCTCCATTAACCAGGATATCCGAAAGAGTCGGATCCGCCAGCAGTTGCTGCATAGGACCCAGGCCGAAGACCTCGTCGAGAATTTCGCCCACAATCTGCTCTCGTTCGGTCATGGTCAGGGGAGTTTTCTCCCTCTGGAGCACATCCAGGATGACCTTCCTTAATTGTTCCCGGGCCGTATTTTCGGGCAGCCTGTTCAGGCTCTCGAGATCGATTTCGTTAATGACTTTGGAATGAAGGCTTGCTTTAAGGTCCAGATATTCCTGATCTTGCATTCAAGTTACCTCTAAAAAAACCGGAAACCGCGCCGTGGATTAGCCGGTGCGACTCCGGTGAGTGCCTGTGCGAGTCTGCGATAGCTGGCAGCCAGGCTTGAATGATTGACATCCACGATAGGTTTTCCCTTGTTGATCGCCTGGATAGCTGCAGAGTAATTGTTCGGCAACCGGAAAAAGATCGGGTAGTTGAGGGCTCGTGTGATCTCCTTTTCCGTGATCTCATCCCGGCTGTTGTCCCGGTTGAGTATAAGGCGCAGACGATCCCCGCACCCGGAACTTGCCAACATAGTCACAAGCCGGTGAGTTCGCCATACAGCCGGCAGTTCGGGCGTCATAACCAGCAAAATTGCTTCGCTTGCATCGGTCGCAACCTGCAAAATCTCCTGATCCATCGACGACGGGAGATCCAGCAATACGTGCGTATAGGACCCGGCGACTACCCGAAGCAGCTTAGCCATTGTGGAACCGGACATTGCGCTGGACCTGGCTTGTTTCGGACCGGGCAGGATGGACAAGTTTCCCGACTTGGTCATAAAAGTCTCAAGCAGTACGGAATCCAATCTTGTCGCGGATGCCAATGCATCGGTGAAACAAAATTGCGGCTTAAGATTCAGGTAGGAGGCAGCGTCGCCGACGGGGCTGTTCAGGTCAAGAAGCGCTACCCGCGTATCCTTGGTTGCTGACAGGACGGTAGCTATGTTGATAGCCACGGATGTGGCGCCGGCTCCGCCCTTGGCGGACGTTACACTGTAAATCCTGCCCCGGGTTTTGGCGATGGTTCGCATTCGGTCTCTTTCGTCTATGTATCTTCCGAAAGCCAATGCGATGCTGCGTGCCGATACCGGTTTAAGCACGAATTCGCGAGCCCCGGCCTGCATGGTTTCGATGATGAGTTGGGGATCGTTCGGGGCCCCGCAGGCGTAAAGCCAGGTCTCTGGAAGGACAGCGTGCAGGGTGAAAAGAGCCTTTATGGCTGCCCGCTGATCGTGCATGTCCACCAGGACTATGTCCGGACGAGCTTCAATAAATCGTTGAGTGGGATAGTCGTCTTCAACCGCACAATACTCGTCTGAGACGATTTTGACGATGCCGAATTGCGTGGCTTCCACATGGGCGGACAATGCATCTCGAACATCTGCAAGAGGCGCCAGAATTCCGACAGAAAGCTTTTGCGTTGTCATTTTGTTTTCCTTGGCTACTACCTATCAAGAGTTAAAGCGCTAGGCTTACATTTTATGCCTGGAGCCATCATTAATAAAGTAAGAACACATGAGCTGGACGGCCATCGCTTCAAAACTCTCCCCCAATGTTATCCGTTTGATTTCGGCGATGCAGTACTCTGCCCCGTTTTTCCATCGAATTCCTTTTGATCCAGGAAAGGCTCGGGGAAGGAGGGCATCGGGGCCTTCTGCCCAGGATCCAGGGGCTTTACAACACGGGGCGTGATCATGACAAGCAGCTCCGTATTGGACTTCTGATAGTTCTGGCTGCGGAAGAGATTTCCCAGTATGGGTAAGTCTCCCAACCAGGGAATTTTGCTGTCAATCCTCATGACACGATTGTCGAGAAGGCCGGCGATTGCGAAGCTCTGCCCGTCCTTTAATTGGATGTCGGTTTCGGCTCTGCGAGTCTGCAAAGCCGGAATCAAGAAGCCGCTGAGTGTAACGGCATTGGTATAATCAAGCGCGCTGACCTCGGGCGCTACATGCAAGTTTATCGTCCCATCGGGGTTTGGGTTGGCCAGGAATTTGAGCCTTACGCCGAATTCCTTGAACTGAACCGAGACGGTCGGGGTGCCTGTGGTTCCCTGGATAATTGGCACCGGAAACTCGCCGCCGGCAAGGAAGGATGCTTCCTTGCCTCCCAAGGCCATAAGATTAGGTTCTGCAAGCATTTCCAACAGATTTTTTTGCTTCAGAGCCTTGATCATGAGCCCAAAATTCAGATCGGGCCTGAAAACAAAGATGTTGAGCAGGTCCGTCAAGTTGAATTCGGTTCCGAATCCAAGAAGTCGACCTCCGATGGACGATGAAACATCAGTGGCTGATGGCGGGCTGAATTGCTGGGTAGAGATAACTCCGGGCGTATTCAGGGCGCCTGTACTGAAGATATTCATTCCAAGCTGGCGTACCGCATTGCGCTGCACTTCCGCGAATTTCACTTCCAGCATAACCACCTGTTTCATCGGTGGTATAGTCAGCAGGCTCACGACATTTCCCGCCTCAGTCTTGGCGACTGCAAGGGCCTGTTCCGCAATTTCCGGGGTTGAGACGGTTCCAGTGAGCATGACGGAAGATCCCGATTGGCTTGCCACTATGTCTTGATCCGGCCAGGTCGTTTTTAAGGTAGAGCGCAGCGGCTCCAGGTTCATTGGAACCGCCAGGACCTGAAGATCAAAAGCCTGGACCTCTTCGCGCTCGTTCCAAAGCAGGAGAGACACGGTTCCCGGCTTGTTGCCATGTATCAAAACCTGATTAGGTGTCACAACCATGGCAGTCGCAATCTGATCATTTGTTACCGACACCCGCTTGAAGGTTTCGGCGGCATTGAGCACAAAGGATTTGCCTTCAAAAACGCGCAGCAATTCCTGCGGGCTCGAGGATGAAAGCATCGTCTGTTGATCCTGATCCTGCGAAACGGGAGATCCCCCAACGGCTTCACTCTTCGATGCCGTAATCGCAACCGATAGGAAAAACAGCATCAGGATCTGCATAACCAAAGCTGCTTTGCTCTTCATTGTTGTTGTCCTGTCTGCGTAGGCGTTTCGGTTTGTTCAGGATTGGTTTCCTCAAAATTCTGCGTAGCCCGTTTTGAACCCTGTATCAGCTCGATAGCAAGAATCCGCGGCTGAGGAGGGGGCGGGGGAGGAGGCGCCGCAACCTGCTTTGGGGCAGGTGCCGTTTGTACTTTTGGTGGAGCCTTTCTGGCTATTGCCTGCTTTTCAGCCACAGCCGGTTTGGCTTCCTTAGGCTTTTTGGGATCATCCATTGTTGGGCCTGCGTAAAGAGTGCTTTGCACCACCAGCAGCGGCTCGGCAGCTTCCTTGTCGATCGGGTTGCGCAAGGCAAGCTGAATTCTTCCATCGCGTGAGGCGAGTGCTACCCTTTGTGCCTGGTCCGGCGTCACCAGAAGGGTGACGTTCTGTACTGTCTGAGGTTTTCCCTCGGCGCTGCCCTGAACATTCTGCCCGGCGGCAAGAACCTCCAGGTTCTCCAGAATAATCTTGGATGCCTGCTCTTCGCCCTTGGCGCCCTTGACATCTTTTGGCGGAATAGCTGTCAGGATCAAATCTACCCGGGAGCCGGGCATGATAAATCCAGACACTCCAATGACACTGTCCACCTGGATGGATAACGCGCGCATCCCTTCGGGTATCAGCGCCATCAGTCCTGCGCCGGCTTCCTTGGGTGCCAGCTTGGAATCCAGAATCGGCTCGTTGACCTGCGTGGGCACCATCAAAGCACGGTCCACAACACCATTGATATCCGTGAAATTGCCTTCAAGCGGGGCTGATTTCGGCCATTCCGCAAGCTTTACATCTTCCTTGGTGAGGCGGACTCCGAGGCCGAGTTTTTTGGCGGCGACAACGATTTGGGTAGTTAGCTGTGCCGGCTGAAGGCGGGTTTGCAGCAGGCGATATGCCAAATAGGTGATCCCAACACTGAGAACCAGTGCCAATAAACCCAGGATCAGCATGCGTTTTTTCATGCTATTACTCCCGCGCGCCTGGCTGACTTTAGCGGCGCTTTGCTGTCATTAATAAAGATATGGCTCCAAAAAGCGGACATTGCGGATTGTAGGCCTTTTGTTTGAACAGAAATAGGTGTTAACCAACTACTGACAATGTCAAAAGGATCTCACCTGCCTGCGATAATTACATTGCAGTCGGAATCGATATCCAATCATCGATTCCGGCTGCAATGCCAGGTTAAAAATATCCATTGCGCCGGTTCCATGGCGCAAGCAACTAGCTTCCGGTTGTCAAGCTGGCAATCACCCGCGAGAAGACATTTGCTATTGCTGCGCCGATGGTCGGGGCAGTAGCCAATGCAACAAGTACAATCAGGACGATAATCAGCGCATATTCGATGATCGTCTGACCTTCCTCTTGGTTGAGCTTCTGCTTTAAATCGTCGGCGGTCGTTTTGAACCAGGTGTAAAGTTTCAACATTTTATGCATTCTCCTTTTTTAAAAATTCCTTTTGCCAATATTGTCGACTGCATTTGTTTCTTCCCTTGGGTTGGGGATCGCGCCCAAATTGGACCTACCGCTAAATTATCCGGATAGGCCGGAGTCGAATTGTCATCAAAAAGTCAACAATTGCAAAAAGCACTTTTTTGAATGACTCCTTTTTTCCGGATATCCTGCAGCCAATTCCCGGCCCACGGCACCCTCCGCTGAGAACTCTCATCGACTTGTGATCTGCATTACTTTATCCCTAATTACGATGATGCATTTGCGGCCTTGCGGTCCGGATCCGCTCCTGCGTAAGCCCCGATAACGGCAGATTTCTAAAGCCGAACGAAGATGGATATTGAAATCCATTCACGTTTTTTCTATGGTAACGGTCAAAATGATAATAAAGGGAAGCCATTGCTCGATGAGTAAGAATTATGGAAGCGACGATGAGTAAATCAAGCGTACCGAGCAATGGCCTTATTCAAAAACTGCATTGGCCCGCACCGACCCTGCGGCATCTTTGGTTTGCCATTCCCCTCTTTTTCGCCGCCGTGAGAGGGTTTCTTGCTCCGCTCGGCCTGTTGGATTTTTATTGGCATCTCAAATTGGGCCAGGTCATATTCGAAACTCGTTCCATCCCGCGAACCGATATTTTCTCTTTCACCGCGGCCGGCGAAGCATTTGTCGATCAGAGCTGGCTTGCCGACGTTCTGTTTTATTGGATCTATAAGGTGGGCGGCTTTGCGCTGGTGGGTTTTTGCAATGGTGTATTGCTTTTTCTGATCCTGCTGCCGCTGGCCTTCCTTTGCAGAAAAGCGACGGAGCTGGTATGGCCGTCGGTCGTCTCTCTTCTACTTGTCGGTTTTTGCTTCCCATGGAATCTTCGGCCCCAGGTATTCTCCAGTCTGCTTTTCTCATTTTTCTATTGGATTCTTTGGTCCCATCGATCGAGACCGAACGGCGCAATATATGCCCTGCCATTTTTGATGATTTTGTGGGTGAACCTTCATGGAGCTTTCATAATAGGCCTGGTTCTGATCCTCATTTTCCTGGCCTGCGAATCGATAGAGGTTTTGGCCGGAAGAAACCATGATGCGGCAGGCATTCGACGATTAAAGACGCTCGGCTTGGTTTTCGTTCTCTGCCTCATGGCTACCCTGGCAAATCCGGAATTTTTCCGCGTATATGATTATGTCCGGACAATCCTAAATGCCTCTTCTGTTCAAAAATACGTCAGCGAATGGCAGCCTCCCGCAGTGAATTCAAGCGATGGTTTCATTATGTTCTACCTCCCCTTTTTCCTTCTGACCTTTTTGCTTATCAGTTCAAGCCGGAGGCCGGCTTTTGCTGAAATCGCGATTTACCTGGCGTTCGGCGCTTACGCCATGGCTTCGCTGCGCAACTGCGTCTGGTTCCAGATTGTGTCGGCGCCTATGATTGCCGGTTATTTGACAAAAATCGACTGGTCTGTTGTGCATCTGGATAGATTCATTAGCACAGCAGCGCACCGCACTCGGGAAGTACGCAAGAAAGGAGAGGTGCCATTTTTAAATAGGGGCATTCTGATTGCGATGGTTCTTGTTTTGGTTTTACAGTCTCCCTGGATGCGCATATGGTTGCGTAAGGACACGCTTCAGGAAGCCGCCACGCCGATCAAAGCCATGGATTTTATTGATCGGAATAATTTGCAGGGTAATATTTTTCATCCTCAGGTGTATGGGGATTATCTTATCTGGAGGCTCTGGCCCAGGCAGCGCTCCTTTTTTGACGGCAGGGTGCATCTTTTCGATGAAGCATTTGTGAAGTCATATTTTAGGATTTTTCAGGATTCCGCGTGGGAAAAGCTTCTGCAAAAATACGGAATTCGATACCTTTTGTTGCCCAAAGACAAAAACGATCAGGATTCAAAAAGGCTCATTGAAGCCGCGCGGAGCTCAGGCCGCTGGCTGCCATGTTATGAGGACAGCCTTTCCATTCTTTTCGAAAAGGGATCCGAACCATGATGATTTGATAGACTGGATGCGCATAGTCTGTGTATCACACAGAATTCTTGCCGCGCCTGCCAATCCTGGCATGTCCCTTCAACCATCGGATCGCAGGTGGCCGGTTAATCCGGCATCTGGCGCTTTAAGGCATTTAATCGCAAGCCAAAAAACAAAGCCAGCAATCCGAGGCTGACGGAAGAGATAAGGCTCCCGGATTCCCGGCATCGCGGCCGGAATTTGAATTGTACGATGTGCCTTCCGGCTGCAACCGCGCAGCCCAGAAAATCGTTCTCAACGCGTGAAACTTCTCCGTCCCTCCCATCGACCGTAACATGCCAGCCCGGATCGTAGCATTCGGTAGTGGCCAGCATAGCCTGAGTGCCGGTGCGCACAGCGATTTCAATATTTCCTGGAGAGTCGCGGAGGACAACAGTGTCCGCATCGTCGGAATCGAGCAACTGTGCTCTCGGAGCTGACGGAGAAATTTCATGCCATTTGTGCCGGCCGGTTTTGCCATCGGGCAGATAGGCCCACTGGACCCCGGCCAGTCGCCATGTAGACTCTTGAGAATAGTCGAGCTGCCGGGTGGGCTGCAGGCCGGCATAGCCGTCAACTCGGGTCAAGCCGGCCAACAACATATGATTGCCGATGCTCTGCCCGGCCTTTCCTGAGGGCGCGACGACCCTTGCCTTAATGCCTGTTGGCGGCCGCGGCGCTGCCGCGACGTAACCGGCAAGTTTGGAGGTCTTGTGCCAAACCGAATAGCTTAATCCGTAGGTGGCTAGATCCACGGCCGTAAATAGCACGAGGCCCCACAAGGCGGCTTGCGAACCTCGAGCCGCCCGGGAAACCAGAATAATCGCCGAGGCTATTAGAGCAGGACCCAGCCATACCAAGAGCGGTCTTGAAACATAATTCGGAAGAATGATGGGCCCGATGAGGGCTAACGCAATGGAAACGACGAGCACAAGCGGCAGGGCGCGGGATCGCCTGCTCGATTGGAAAACTCCCGGATGTTCCATGAGAAGGGCAAACGCCAGGCCCGCGCAGCCGGCAGCACAAAATTGAACGAGAACGATAGCCCGGCAGGGAAACCGAAAGCGGTCAATTACCGGAATGAATGACTGCAGGCGGTATAACCCCCCATATTCGCCGGCCGCCAGCAGCAGAGAAAAGGCTCCGAAAACGAGCAGGGCTCTAATAAGTTTCCGCTTTTCTGCCCACAGCTTTCGATGGGCCAGCAGCCATATGCAAAGAACCAGCGGTACGGCGCCCATATATATGCCCAATTCATGCGTGTTTTGCCCTGCGACCCGCGCCTTAAAAAGGTAAGGCGCTACCAGCTGCACCAGATTCAGAGGATGCAATGACCCTGTGTTGATAAAGGCTTCATCGACTGTTTGGCGGGTGGAATTGTTGAGCAGCTGCAGCGTGGCCAGCCATTGGATAGCCCCTGTTGCGATGCCAAGGCAAGCGGCTGCCAATATGGATGCAATGCGATGCAGCGGCTTGTTGATCTGTGAATAGCGCCAGACCATCAAGCCGGCCGCGGCCAATGCCGTAAACCATACGCACTGGGGATAACCTAGAAGCAACTGCGAGGCAACCAATAAGCCAAGAGCCATTTCGGCTGTCGCCTGTCTCCAGCGTACCTCGGTTCCCAGAGCGATATCCAACATCAGCAAAAGCCAGGGCAGATGCGCAATGACCGCGATGGCATTGGTGTGTATGAAGTGAAGCAGCATGAAACTGCCGAAGGTGAAAACGAGTGCCCCATAAAGGCCTGCCGGATTACTGCCTGTTAAACGGCGCAACAGCAACCAGGTCCCCCAGAACAGGATCGGATAGCTGGCCAATAATTCCAGGTTAAATGCCATCGGAAGCGGCAGGGCACGATACAGGATCCAGTGGAACGGATGATAGGCCCCTAACTGGCCTTCGGCTGCAATGTAAAATCCGCCATAAAGGTCCGGCATCCACTCGAAGGGTGCGCCTGCGGCCAGTTGTCGAGCGTAGAAGTCCCGGATTGGCAGATGGAATTCTCCCAGGTCGTCGGCTGTGTACACGCGGCCCAGCAGGGCGGGCATGGCCAGGGCTAAAAGTGTTATCGCGGCAATCAGCAATATCCACGTTGAAATTTTATGCTGCTGCCTGCCACGGGGAATTTTGGTTTGAGGTTGATGGAATGTCTCTTCGTAATCGGTCTCCGGCATTGCGGCATCACTCCATGCCGATAATACACCTGCCGCGCCGGACTTGCACGTGCGCCGGACTCCGATTTTCTAAAGTGGAATTACCGGGCATTGGCGACAGCCACAGGACATCACGCCTCTTCATGGACAGGATTGCTATCGGGACGGGAATCTCGAAGGGAGACCCTGGTTGCTTTTATAAATATTGAAGGCAAGCGTGTGAAGCAGAATAGCCACCACAAGAGCGTGAATCCCAAATAGAGGACAACCAGCAACGAAGGGGCTGCCACTATATGATCGAAGGGGCCGTATAGAATATCGGGCCATATATAAGCATAGAAGGCTGCCAGCGCAAGGGATGATAAAACCGTGTAAACTGCTGCTGATTCCCTGTCCCGCATAATCAGCCAGGGGAGCAGCCAGATGAAATATTGGCTGCTTATGCCTGGATAGAATGCGAAAAAGGCTGTAAAAACCAATGCGGAAGCATCATAAAGGTTCAAATCATGACCCGATCTGACCAGCTGTGACATCTTGATGCCCGCAATTGTCAGGCACGCGCCGAATGCAGCCAATCCCAAAATCGTGCCAAACGGCAAGAGAGCCGGGATGAAGGAAGGCTTAATTAAGGCAGCCATTGCTTTCGCAACCACAAGCCAACCATGATCCGCAACTCCGCCATACCCGAAGAGCTGTCTTGCCAGAGCCTGGCTGTCTGCCAGATAAAATGGGAACAGCAGGCAAATAACGGGGCCCACGGCGATGCTTAGAGCGATGACCTTCTTCTGTACAGTCCGGATCCGAATGAGGAAAAAGGGAAGCATCAATACCGGAAAGGACTTCAGGGCTATTCCGGCTGCGAGGCTGGTCATTGCGATGAAGGGACGGCCGAGATCCTGAAAGATAAAGCACGCAAGCAGCAGAAAAAAAACCGGTATCGAATCGAACTGGCCATGCATCGAGGATATCGCGATCGAAATGGGATTGAAAAGATAAAGCGAGGCGAACAAAAGAGAGGACTTCCCGATTTTAAAAAGAAGCAACGCAATGCCGAGATCCCCAAGCATCCCGGGAATTTCGATCCAAAGGCGGAACGGAAGCGGACTGTTCTGTGACAGGTAAAGTGCAACGCGTTCGAAAACAGCCCAAACCGGGGGATATGGATAGATCCCCGGAGTGTCTCTGTACAGGTGACCTCCAGCGGCCAGGGTCTCTGCTACTGTGCGATAGTTGGCCGTATCCGCAACTTCGACCCATGACATGCTCAGCACGAATCGAAAGACCAGGGCTATTACGGAGAGTATGAGGAAAAAATGCCATCTGTGTTTCACGGACGAAGATTAGCGTTCTCTCCCCATTGCGTCAAGAACCGGATCCCGGACAGGGTTACGCATTTTCGGATCTTGTTTCAGACATGGGACTGTATCTGAACGTTTTCAAACGCTATCAGCCCCCGGCCGTACAAGAGGGGAGTCAGGCTGCTTGCAGATCTCGCTTCCGTCTCATCCGTTTCACAGGTAAGATGTGCGTGGAACCGTATTCCGTCAATGGCCCGATCAATTTCGATACTAATAATTTACACGCAGGTGTAATAAGGCCTCGTAAAAAAGATAAAGATGGATATCCCGGACGGAAAACTGTGGAAAACGGCGGATTATTCGACCTATCTGATCTACCTGATCATTCTGATGGGCTTGTTCTCCGCTATGTGTTTCTGGAGTATTTCAATGGATTGGGCCGGATTCGGCCGCGGGCATGAGGATTTCCTCGTGCTCTATACCGGAGCTTCGCTTGTTGGAACGAACCAATTGTATTCGTTTCAGGGAAACGAGGAATTTCATAAACGAACGGTGGGGTGGCATCCAATCGGAATATATTACACCCGGCCTCCGGTCTATGCCGCGCTGCTGCGCCCATTTACTTGGATGCCCTATCGCACGGCATACCTTCTCTTTCAAATCCTGAGCCTGGGGGCTGCCATATGGTCGATCTTGCTCATGACGAGGAATAGGCTCATTGTGGCTGTAATGCTTTTGTTTTTTCCACTGATGCACGCACTCGGCAGGGGGCAGGACGTGACGCTGGTCCTTTTCTTTTTTACTGCCAGCCTGTTATTGGCCAGAAGAGGCCGGCATTGGCTCGCCGGACTGGCACTTTCAGCCTGCTTGATCAAGTTCCATTTGTTTTTTCTCGTTCCCTTCGCGCTCATTCGTCACAAGAGGTGGCAAATGTTCGGTGGCGCTGCATCTGGCGTTGCCCTTTGGATAGCCGGCAGCACTCTTGTTGCAGGGTTTGGATGGCCAAAAGAATACTACAATATTATTCGCAGCTCTTACATGTCACTCGGCATGGGGACCATGCCCAATATCTACAGTATTTTCCAGAATACCGGGCTTGAAGCATATGCTGCTGCACTGACTCTTGCTTTAATTCTTTATGGGATAGTGAAGCATCCGGATTTTGAAATTTCATATGGATTTGCAGCCCTCGGGGGCATCCTGCTAACCTCCCATAGCTACGTCTATGATTGCCTTTTGCTTTTGCCGATTCTGCTCTTTGCTTTTAAGCATGGCCGAAGGCCGACAACTTACGTCAGCCTATTTCTTTTTTCATCCATACCATACATTTTTCAATTGCTTCGCTACGGCGGCATTTTGCTCGCGGCATTGGTCGCGCTGATAGTGCTGTTGGTCCACGACTCAAGGCTCCCTGCAACCAAAATCAGTCCAGTGAGCACCTAGCTTGAAGAGGAAGATACCCCGTTTTGCACGTGCATGAATTACCGGTCCATACAACTTATGAAACTGTGCAGCTAACCGGGGGTAGATAGGTCAGATGGGAATGAGCATTCGACGCATTTCTATTTGGATTCTCATTCTTGGTCTCTCTGCCTGGATTGTCTACAAAATAGATGGCGCAGTTTCATCCGGTCTCCTCAAATTTGGCGATTTTCTGAATTACTGGTCGGCCGGCAGAGTGTTCTTATCGGGCGGAGATCCATATAGCGCCAATGAGCTTCTACAGGTTCAGAAGAGCGTTGGGGTAAGTGAAAATCCGGCTATTATGTGGAATCCGCCCTGGACTATCTTATTTATGCTTCCCTTTATCTTGATGCCCTATGGGATTGCAAGGGGCGTTTTTTTCGTTGTCGGGATCGGAATATTGGTTTATGGGGCAGACTGGCTATGGCTGAAATCAGGCGGGCCGCCGACCAGACGGTGGATTGGCTGGCTTGGCGGGTTGTTGTTTCTTCCCTGTCTATTGGCTCTGTTTCAGGGTCAGGTCAATTTGCTGGTGCTGGGAGGCTTGATAGTTTTTCTCTGGGCTATTGACCAAAAACACGATTTAGCGGGTGGTTTTGCCGCCCTGGCGATTTCGCTCAAACCGCAGCTGATCCATCTGTTCTGGATCGTACTTGTGTTCTGGATCTGGAAGAGACGGCGCTGGCGGATTTTGGCTGGGACGCTCATTTTTTTACTGGTCTCGGTATGCTTGATTTTGGCAATCAACCCTTCGGCTATCTTTGGATACCTGGCCGCTCTAAAGTCAGGCCCCGGGCCGCTTGTTTGGATGACGCCGTCATCAGGCGTCCTGCTAATGTGCCTGTTTTCCCCTGCCATTTGGTGGTTGCGTTTTGTCCCGATGCTGGCAGGTTGGTTAGGCACCATATTTCTGCATCACCGGTGGATGCCAAATTTCTCCTGGAACAGCCACCTGAATTCCATACTCCTCTTCTCTATCGCGACCTGCAGTTTCTGCTGGACGACAGATTGGGTTGTCTTGCTTCCTGTTGTGATTATGGTTTTGGTCTGGTTCGCGCACAGTCCGGCTCGTAATTGGTGGTTGGCGGCAGGCCTTGCCGGTATTCAGCTCGCCGTCGTAATCATTGCCTGCAAGTTTTCCTATTTCAACTATGGCGAGTTCACCAACCTTTGGGTGCCCTTTGCGCTCTGGATTCTTTACTGGCTTGGTGGCAAGTCAGCCAAAGCAAGCAGGAGCGCCTTATTGGCAAACCGAAGGGAGTCTGGATCGTAGATGTTTGGGCTGCTACATTTTCATTGCACAGGCCTTTTATCAGCCCGCTACTTGATCCTGGGGAGCCTATTAGTGGGTTACCCTTGGCTTGAAGCGGATCAAGAGCGCAGCAGAGCGCTATGGACGCAATCTCGATAGGATGATTGCGAGATCGTCCTTATAGATTTGCCGCCACTCATCGGTTTCCCGCAGCAGGATTGCCAGCGGTGCCTGCCGCTCGATGAGGATATAATCCACGGAAAATTTGTTCAGGGGGACACGCCAGTCATCCTGAATCAAATAGGCAAGTGCATATTGATTGATAAAATCATCCAGGTAGACATCGGCGCGTCCGTCGATAAAGACTTTGAAACCCCGCCATATCAGGTATCCGCCCCAGTCGTAAGAATTGTAGATCCGTTGTGTGGCCAATCCCTGCCGCTGGACGAATTCGACGGCATGGACAGGAAAGCGGGCCGGATTTACCTGCTGGTTTTCTGCCAGCACCTTGGATACTCGGGATGCGCCAACCGCGACAAACACCAGCACAAGCAGCCAGTTGATAAGCACAAGCGCATTAGGCATCGGGCGAGGCAAGTATGGAGCAGACAAGTCCCAGCGCAGCCGTCCCAACTCGACATCCGAAAAGTATCGTGACAGCATTGGCGCGGAGACGAGGGCGAAAAAGGGAATGTGTCGAGCTGAGAGCAGGGCCATAAATAACAGCCCGAAAAAGAGCGTCAGATCGGTAAGATCGCGCCTCCGGCGGCTTAGTATAAAGGCCAAAACTCCGGCAAATAACAGGGCAATGGCCGGCCAATATCGGGGCTGGTTGAAGGCCGGCGGCGCCCATTCCTGGATATATTTCTGCATTGCCTGACTGCTCAATGTCTCAAATGGATACCATAATATTTTGTAGCCGTTGGGATTAAGGCCCGCAGCTATGATGCAAACGCCCAGCACCAGAGCCAGATTCCGCAATGCGCGTCCGTCGAGAGTGGCAGAGGTGCGGTAATCGAGAAGATGGGCAAGCAAATCGCTGATAAGAACCGAAGCAATGATGATATAGGCCAAAAAATAGCCGCTATGCAGGTTTGCCCACAGCGCGATGAGCGCTGGAAATGCCCACCAGACGGGGCGCCTTTTTTGCCGAAGCTGGTACAAAAGATACAGCAGGATGGCGGTGAGGAGCATGTTGAGAATCTGCGGACGCGGCCCCCATGTAACGGCGGAGGCCAGTGCGCTGAAGAGCACCGCAAAAATCGCCAGATGCGGCCGCGCGGCGCATTGCATGTAAATGATGGCAAAGGAAAGAGTGATGATAATGGAGGTTGCCATTATCAATGCTGCCTGACCGCCTTGGCGATACAAACCAATCATTCCCACCTCGGTCAGCCATTCGTGGGTAATCCATTTGTGGTCGGACGCGGTATATGAAAATACATCTTTGTGAGGAATGCTATGCGTCTCAACGATGTAGCGCCCGGTTGCAAGATGCCACCATAGGTCCGGGTCCGTAATAGGGGTTGCGCCTGTGGCCAGCAAAGCCGTGAACAGAGCGATAACCAGCAAATTGGCGGGGCCAAGCCGCCACCAGTGACGATGAGTCAATGAGTCATTCATCCGGGTATCCGATCAAGAGTTTAAGGTGCGTTCCTAATCCATATCGATCATTTCTATGCAGGACACGAGAACAGCCTGATGTTTAGAAATATGCATTCTTCACGTTCAAATTGGCTGATTGCCGTATCCGCACATCATATAAAGATATCGGATGGATGGAGGGCACGAATCCAACAAAACACCAATTCAGGCGCGCTCCAGGAATCCGCCCCAATACCTATCTTAAACCAAATGAATGGCGCCGTTACAGAGTATTGCTGGCGCGGTCGGGGGAAGCATCCCGCTTGAAAATCAATATTTCCCAGGCGAAGACTGCATTTTCATTATTAATCTGGATCCAATTTATAAAATGATGTTTATTATGAGCGGCCGATGATGGAGCGAATGACTGATGAAATACCTAACCGGCATTTCCTATTTTGTTCTGGGGGTCCTGCTTATAGCCGGGGTGGGATTCTTTCTTTTTCATTCAATAGATGCTCTGGAAGCCAGCGTACCGCTCGACTATGGAGAAGGGACAATTTTAGTGCTGGCCCGGAATCTTGCTCAGGGACGGTCAATTTATCCCCCTGCCAAAGATCTGGTCGACTACCCCTATATATTGGCCAACTATCCCCCTATTTATCTGCTGATGACATCGCTTGCGGGCCAATGGCTGGGTTTTTCCTATGCTACCGGGCGAATGATATCGGTGCTGGCAACCCTATCATGCAGCCTGGCCATTGCACTCATTATCTTCCAGGCTACCAAAGACAAATGGGCTGCAGTAATTGCGGGAGCTTTGTTCCTATGCTCTCCATTTGTTATTACCTGGGGTTGTCTGGCTCGAATAGATATGGTCGCCTTAGCCCTTAGCCTTTGGGGGATTCTGGTCGCGTTTCGATGGCCGGATTCCCGGGTGGGGCTGGGATTTTCTCTGCTTCTTTTTCTGGCGGCCATATTTACTCGACAATCTCACATGCTTTCCGGCCCTCTCGCCATTTTTGTTTTTCTTGGCGCACGCAGTTGGCGCAAGGCTTTTCTATTTGTCACTTCTCTGGCGATTGCGGTACTTACGACTGGAGGATTTCTAAATTGGCTGACAGATGGTGGCTTCCTTTTCCATACGGTAACCGCTACTGCTGACAAATTCATGTTAAATGGGCTCGGTAATTTGTGGGGAATAAATTTCTACATTAATGCGCCACTCTTTGTGTTGATTATATTTGAATTTTTTCATTTCATCCGAAGTCAGCAATGGTCGCGGCTCGCCGTTGCCTATCTAATGGGGGGAATCCTCTCCAGCCTGACGGTTGGCAAGATTGGCGCTCATATAAACTACTTCTTGGAATTCATTGCAGGCATGAGTGTGCTGACTGGTTTTGCCCTTTCTCGATGGCGCAAGGAAATTCCCGCTCTATTGCATTCTCTGTTGCTATTGACTTTGGCTTTTCAAATATATTGGTCCTATGATAGCAGCCGCATTTTCACATCACAGGTATCGATCCGTCGCGCATTCGAGCCGGAACTGCGCCAATTAGAGGAGGTAATTCGTTCCACTCCCGGATCCGTTTTGGCGGATGAGATGATGGCCGCGTTGGTGGTCTGCGACAAGGACGTCTTGATACAACCCTATGAATTCGCAAGGCTTTCTGTGAGGGGTAAATGGGATCAGAGTCCTGTGGTTGAAGACATTAAGGCGCGCAAATTTGCCCTTGTTTTGATTACCAACATTTCGGAGTCAATGATCGCGGAACGCTGGACGCCCGATATGATGGCCGCGATAATGCAGAACTATGAGCCGATGGCGAATCTGGCGGAAACCACTGTTTATCGTCCTGCCATAACTGACGTGGCCGGAGCCGTTCGGCCGAGATAGACATCTTGGCGTTTGCATATGACTGCTGTCGAGCCAATGGCGGGGCAGCAGGGGTACACGGTGAGAGTTTCGAGGATATTGAGTCCTACGGAGCGATAAGGAGGCTGGGCGAACTGGCAGAAGATCTTAGGAATGAGAAGTATCATCCGCAGGCGGTACGTCGAGTCTACATACCGAAGCCCAACAGATCGAAGAGGCCGCCAGGCAGTATGGACAGCTGCTGACAAAGAGAAGCGAAGCAGTGCCCTAAAATTTGAAATCTACGCTTGTTCCTCATTTCTGAATGGACCAAAATGGCAAAGGATTTGGAGGGGACCATGCAGGAAATGGCATTCAAACTGCGTCTGTCGTTGGTCTAACGCAAGGAGACTTCAATCTTGAACCTGCCCCGGCCGCATGTCGTGCAGAGGAATGCACTTCTTATGGTATTGCTGCTTGCATTGGTCTCGGCTGCCTTCACCACAACGAGTGCGATCAAGGCCGCGAATTTACTGGGGACCCATCCTGCCCGCATGGTGTTCCCCGGAGCGGAAGGGCCGTCAGCCCGGGTGTTCCTTGAAGATTTTCCCAACGCCAAGCTTCCCCCGGGATTGGGTCACGACGGCCAGCAATTCTATGCAATTGCGCGTCAGCCGCTGCACCCCAACCGCATAGCCCCGGATTTGGATCGGCCCCGTTATCGCCTTCAGCGTATAGCATTTCCGCTTCTTGTTTGGATGATTCATCCACACGGAGGCGGCAAAGGATTGATCACGGCCACAATCTTGGTGGGTGCACTCTCGCTTTTTGCGGGTGGGATGGCAACAGGATTGCTTTCGCTCAAACTTGGGGGGCCCCATGTGGCCAACACTGGTGTTTGCTCTCTTGCCGGGAGCCAGCATGAGTATGCGGATTTCCACGGCAGACAATCTGGCCCTTGCAGCCGGCCTTGCTGCCATTGTTTTTTCGATCGACGAACGGCATCGATTGGCTTTGGGGGCAGGGACCCTGGCAACGCTGACTAAGGAACCGACCTGGTTGTTGTTACTAGGGATTGCCGTTTGGCGACGAGACCGGCAAGGCCTCATTCTGGCGGGTATCCCAGCTTTAATCGCTGGAGCCTGGTGGGTGGCGCTTCACTTTCTCGTTGAGAACGGTCGAGGAGGTATTATTGAGTTCACTCTACCGCTTGCGGGCTGGCGAGACAGCATACGTTACTGGATGAGCGGCGACACGCTATTTGCCTATTATTTAGTGCCTCTGGCAGTGGGAATAGGTGCTTGGGCTCTGATCACTGTGAAACTGCGCCACCCTCTGGGGGCAGCAATTCTTTTTCAGTTGCTTCTTCTGTCTTCCCTTAACCTGGACGTTCTGGGGCCCGACGCAAACGGAAGCCGGGTTGCGATGCCCGTATTTTTGCTGGGTACAGTCACGCTTGCATCTCATCTAAGCAAGAAACACAAAGACAATCCGGCCAGTTCATGACGATCACGAGTCAATATGCGACAGTCTCTCCCCTATATCTGCCAAAATGCGAGACCTATTCGTTTTATGCATTATGCACGGAGCGCCAGAGACTTCTCAAACATATGGGAGCATTTAAAAGCCCGAGGGGCGCGATGAAGGCGAACAGCAATCCCCAGTATTCATTCTCAGGCCGGCCCCAAAAGCAATAAGCTATCACGTATATTCCAACCGTACCGGCAATCCTGTAACCCAGCTTGCCCGGACATCCTGCATAGCCCAAAAGTGCGAGGGGCAATAAAATTGCCGTAATCCATTTCGGGCTGATTAACAGGTAGGGATGCATTTGAGCGGTACTCAAGACAAATGGCCAGCCACCGAAGGCCAGCCACCCCTTTTGCACGGCTGCACTCTCTTCTAAGATAAAACTTGAGGCCAGTGACCAGTGAAAAAAGTATGCTCCGCCAAAGGCAAAGATGCCTAATAGCCAGATCAGCGTTTCTCGTCGACGGCCTTCTACATACGACAGGACCGCCATAAAGCACACGAAAGGGAGTGCCAGTTCTCGTACAGAAAGAGCGGCGAGGCCGCATAAAACTGATATTCGCCACCAACCCTTCCCGTAGACTGCCAGTGATAGTGCAATAAGAATTCCCGCCCAATACTCATGATACAGAATAGGCTCAGACAGAAAGCTATAGGCCAGGGGCCCGGTGAGTATCACCGTGCCTATGGCCGTCTGCACCAGAGAATACCGCTTCTCATGGAAAATGGTCATCCAGATCAAAAGCGTCGCCAGGGCTAATAGAAAGGCCAACAGATTTGGAGCGTTCCCGCCTGGAAGATTTGCCAAAAGCAAGGAGAGTGTGGGCAATCGCCAGTTAAAAGCGCTTCCGCTTTCAGTTTGTCTCTGGCGCATTTCACTGGCTGCCGCCGCATAATAATTTTCGCCGGCCTGGATGTGCTTGATAATGCTGATGTAATAATCCGAATCATTTACAACCCTGCCGTTGCCAATGGCGCCATGGGTCGGAGGCCTGGCAATATAAAGCCCGTAGGAAATTATGAGAACCAGAACTATGAAAATCAAAATGGCGCTGCGTGGCGGCCATTTAATGCAGGGATTGGAGGCTTCAAGGGGCATGGCCAATATTCTTAGCCTTTGATTCAATTGCTAAATCCCCGGCTCTGCCGGAGATGCTTTACTCTTGAGGTTTCCGAAACACCCGGATCAGCCAATAAATTTGTAGCCTCCGCCGTAAACCGAAAGGATGTATTTGGGATTAGCTGGATCGTCCTCAAGTTTCTTGCGCAGCTTCAAAATATGGGTGTCCACAGTGCGGGTAGTTGGGTAAGCATCATATCCCCATACGTCGTCCAATAGCCGATCGCGAGAAAGAACGGTATCCCGGTTTCGGATCATGTATCGGATAAGCTCGACCTCCTTTTGAGTCATTTCCACCGGCTTGTTTCGAACCGTCACGCGATACTTTTCAAAATCAATCTCGACATGACCGAAGCGATAGCGTGGAATGTCGGCCTGCTGCGGCTGGCGGCGCAGGCATACCCGTACGCGGGCGAGCAGTTCCCGAAGGCTGAACGGCTTGGTGACGTAATCGTCTGCCCCCAGTTCAAGCCCGATCACCCGGTCCACTTCTTCGCTCTTGGCTGTCAGCATGATGATCGGGATTCGGATCGATTTCTGGCGCAGTTCCCGGCATACGTCCAGGCCGCTGATTCCGGGCAACATGATATCCAGGATGATTAGATCGGGCAAGTCGCGGATTGCCATCTGGATTGCTTCCTCGCCAGTTCCTGTCTTGAGGATTTTATAGCCTTCCTTCTTCAGGTTGACTTCAAGACCATTGGCCAGGTCAATCTGGTCTTCGACGATAAGAATCTTTTGCATGATCAGACCTAAGCTTCCCGTCCAGTGTTGACTATGTTCAACAACGCCCTTTTTTGTTTCCTTGCCTTTTCCTGCTGGGTCCGACTGACAGGGAAGAAGAGACGGAAGCTGCTTCCATTGTCCACTTCGCTTTCCAGCTCGATTCTTCCTCCATGTTCCTTCATCACCTCGGAGACCAGGTATAGCCCGAGACCGCAGCCGCCTTTTTCACTCCCTTTTGATGCCCGGTAAAAGGGCTCGAAGATCCTGGTTTGCTCTTCAACAGATATCCCTAAGCCCTTATCCTGAACCTCGACAACCACTTCGTTCCCTAACGCCCAGAGATTGACCCGGATCAGACGCGATTTCCCGGAATATTTTCTCGCATTATCCAGAAGATTTAAAAGCGCCTGAGATAACTGCTCGACGTTGAACCTGACTAATGGCATATTCGGCCAGATGGACATTTTGACAGAAAATCCCCGCCACTCCAGGTACTCCGAGTAGTCAGCCACGATCTGGGAGACTGCCGCTGCCAGATCGCCCTCCTGCAGTTCATGGCGGACACGGCCCTGCTCGATCTTGGTAAAGTCAAGCACGTTATCTATAAGCCGGCTCATTCGCTCGCTTTCACGGTTGATAATGCGGATGTAATTTTTCCGCTCCTCCGGCGCAAAATCATTGTCATCATTTGCCAGAGTTTCGCTGTAGAGCCGGATCAGACTCAGCGGTGTCTTGAATTCGTGTGAGACGCCGCTTACGAAGTCCGCGCGCTGCTGGAACCATCGTATGTCCCCCGAAACACGAATCAGAAGAAAGAGAACGATGCCAAGGATCCACAGGAACATGATAATTGCAAATATGGTCAGATAGACTTGCCGTTTTGCGGATATGTCTAAGGCGCTCCATTCCCCTATCTCTTGAGAAAGTCCCTTCCCGCTATAGTTCTGCTCGTAGAGTGAAATGACATTGAAGGAGAAAAGCATGAGGACGCAAACCATGACCGTCACAAGGTAGAGCCTTGTGGCGCGCATGCGTAAGGTGGGGTCTCTCCTGATTTTCCAGAACATAACAACCCAAGTATCGGCGTACGAATCGATGAACAGCCGAACGTTAATGATTACCTGAGCGCACGGACCTTATCAACCGGCGCAAACAATATCTAATATCGGCAAGAGTCCCCTAAATGATATGCGATCGCGATGATATCCCAAGATCAACTCCGAGGCAATCTTTGAGCAATGCCGGCAGCGCTTAGGGCCTGCCTGCGAATCAGCCAGAAATTTTACTGAATACAAGAGTTTGTGAGGCCGATGAGTAGTGGGAAAGGACACGCCCAAGCCATGAGTTTACCTATAAGCGAGCTCCCGCAAGCTGTGGTGAATCCGGAGGATTTCCCTCCCATGCCGACCAAGCTGGAAGAAACCGGACTGAACATCAAATTCGTCAGCGCTCTTCTATATAAAAGCATTTACATGCTTGGATTGGAGACCAACGTTCAAATTGCTGCACAGCTAAAGCTCAGCCAAGGGATAGTGGATGATCTTTTGAGCAAGCTGAAGCAGCAGGGTTTCATCGAAATCCGGGGCATCAGCGCCTCTGATTCTCGGGTGGCGCGCTATTCGCTTACCAATGCAGCCAAAGATCTGGCGATTGAGGCCACTAAACAGTGCGAATATGTAGGCCCCGCGCCTGTGCCGCTGGCGCATTATCAAAGCCAGATCAAGAAGCAGAGCCTGACCAACGAAAAGATCTCCATGGATGACCTGACCCGTTGCCTGTCCCACCTGACTTTGCCATCGAGCATCGTCCGCCGGCTTGGGCCTGCGATAAATTCAGGGCGATCCCTCTTGATTTACGGCGCTCCTGGAAACGGCAAGACTTCGATCAGCGAGGCAGTCGGGAGCGTGTTGCGGCAGCCCGTATATATCCCGCATTGTATTGAAGTAGACGGCCAGGTTATTCGTATTTTTGATCAGACCGTGCATGTTCCGCTGCCTTCCAGCCAGGAGGATAATAGCCAGGACTATAGAAATCTGCTCAGGAAAAGACCGGATCCTCGCTGGGTTAAATGTCGCCGTCCGGTTGTCATTACGGGAGGAGAACTCACGCTGGAAATGCTCGATCTGGATTATGACGAAACGTCAAAGTTTTACGAGGCGCCTCCTCAGGTGAAGGCGATCGGCGGCATTTTTATTATCGATGATTTTGGCCGGCAGTTGGTCCAGCCCAAAGATTTGCTAAACCGCTGGATTATCCCGCTGGAGAAAAGAGTCGACTATCTCACGATCCACACAGGCAAAAAATTTGATGTTCCCTTCGACGAACTGGTGATTTTTTCGACTAACCTCCCCCCGGAAAAACTCATGGATCCCGGATTGCTGAGACGGGTTAAATACAAACTTCGCATTGATCCCCCATCCATGACGGATTACGTCACCATTTTCCAGAGGGTTTGCAGAAACTATCGCCTGCCGCTGCCGGATGAAGTGCTTGCATTCCTTCTAGAGGATTTCTACCCGCGGACCGGATTGCCATGTGCCGGCTTTCACCCAATATTTATCGTGGAGCATGCCATCGCATCGTGCCGTTACCAGGGGAAAGAAATACGCCTGACACGTGAGCTGGTGGAAGACGCCCTGGAAAACCTGTATATCTCGGATACCAATGTGCCCATTTCCGGCGCAGTCCCCCGGACCGTGGATTTTAGCCAGGCGTCCTAATCGCCGGCCGCAACAGCCGGAGGGGTATGTGATGCATTGACATCGGCGTATCACCTTATCATACTAGGAGATATGAGGACAACTGTAACGCTTGACCAGGATGTCTATGAAGCGGCGATGCATCTCTCGCGGTCAACCGGACGCCGTTTGGGCAAAATTATTTCCGAGCTGGCGCGCAGAGGGCTGAAGCAGCGTGCCGCAATCCGTCGCGATAAATCAAGGCTTCCGGTGTTTGAAGTTCCGCCGGATGCCCCTGTCATTCCGGCCTCCCGCATCCAGGAAATTATTGATGAAGAAGGACTCTTCTGATTTGCTGCTGCTCGGCGTGAACGTACTGCTGGCGATCGCATGGCCAAACCATCAATTTCATGAATCCGCGATGCGCAGATTGGATGTCGACGACTGCAAATGGGCAACCTGTGCACTGACCGAGCTCGGATTTGTGCGTCTGTCGTCCAATTCTTCTTTAGTGGGAGTATCTAAAAGCCCTGCTGAAGTTGTCGGACTCCTTTCCCGCATGGTGGCGGATGCCAAACATGCATATTTGGATCTGCTGCCTTCGCCTGTTTCCCGGCAGTTTCTGGATTTGTGGAAGAAAATCCTGGGAAACAGACAAGTGATGGATGTTAATCTGCTGGCTCTGGCACGAGCGAAAAACGCCACGCTTGTGACTTTTGACATCAGGATGCCGGCTATATCTGACTCTTCATCGGTTGAGGTCCTGAGCTAGAAGGCAATAAACCTATAGGAGTGGATCTCGAGATCTGTGGGAAAAGAGTTTATGGATATATAATCAAGATCGAACAGCTGTGGAAAGCCATCATGAAAAGAGGTAATCCGCGATGAATAGATGGGCTATGCAATTGCTACTGGGTGCTGCACTTATTTTTGCAATTGCGCCTGACAGGGGTTCCGCACAGGCCAAGGATGAAGACGCTCCCTTCCAGTGGCTTAATGGTTCAGGTGAGACGGCTGGTGTGAAATATTCAACCCATAAATTAAGGTCTCTCGCAATCCAGAATGAAAGCGGTCCGTCCAAAGAAATCGAGCAGGAGGAAGTTAAAGTCGATGCGCAGACAACCCGCATCACGCGCCGGGTATTCAATTCCTCGGCTAATGGCGGGCGCCAGTTGACGGAAACAGTCGTGGAAGAAATCAAAAAACTCCCCGGCGACCGCGTGCGCGCGGTCCGTACTGTGTCCAGAAAGGATTTAAACGGTAGCTTCAGCCCCGTGCAGCAGGAAGTTCAGGAGGTGAATCCTGCAGGTGCGGATACCTACCAAATCAGCAGATCACTGCTCCTTCCGGGAACGAACAGATCCCTGGTCGAACAGGAACGGATCCAGCAAATAGAGAAGCGCAAAGGGGAAGCGGCCGTGGAGATCGACCGGACGAAATATGTGCCCGGCCAAAGCGGTTCCTGGACGGCCGCAGAACGCCGGTTAAGCCAAAGCACCCTGGGGAAAAATCAAACGAGCACTGAAGAGCAGGTTTACCGATACGACGTCAACAACCGTTTTTCTCTGGCGCAGCAACTCCGCATAACCGAGTCCAAAGATGCCTCCGGCCGGACCCAGTGGCAGTCCGAGACATATGCGCCGAATATCGAGGGCAAGTTCAATCTGGATAGCCGCGTGACTGTGGTTCAAAATCCGATGAAAAACGGCCGGCAGCAGACCACGGAAGTCCTTGAACGGCCAGGCCCAGCTTCCTCTAATGCAGGATTAAAGCCGGTGCGCAGGATTGTCGAGAAAAAGCAGACCGTTGGCGCCAATGAGACCGAAACCCAGCTGGAGGTGTTTGAGCCGGAGCTGAATGGCCGCTGGCGCGCTCTTGACGACTGGCAGCGCATTGAAGTGAAATAGATATCTTATCCTCAACAAACCTCCCCATGGGATTATCTGTAATTCAAACGAACTGAAATCAGCTCATAGAAAGACCTGAATACCCCCTTGAGAAGCCTCCAACTGGCTATGGATACGGTTCCCGTCTTCCTCCCCTCATGAGGTACATGTAAATTCAGAATTCTTACTCCAGCAAGCGATAGCAATCCGGAAATTATGACATTGGGAGCGAAAACGTCTGGTGGAATGCACGCAACAATTGGCTTAAGTGCATCTGAGCGCATTAATCTATAGGGAACATTGACGTCAACTACTCCGGAGCCATAAAGGATTTTGACACTTAGCCGTGAAATGAAACTGATGATTTGCCTTGAGGCTTCTTGTCGCCTTCCGCTCCTTACAGCCATAATCGCATCATAATTCTCGCGCCTGTTCCAGAGACCGGCGAAATGCCGCGATTCCATTTCCATATCGCTGTCGGTCTGAAACACCCAGTCGGCGCACTCGCACGCAAGCAGGTAGCCGGCCATGATGGTTGGCCCATGTCCCCTATTGCTGTGGCGCAGAACCTTTACCCGCTTGTCGCCCTGGAATCTGGCGAGCTCATTGCTGGTGCTATCGGTAGATCCATCATCCAGAATGAAAAACTCAAATTCCATGCCTAACTGGTTCAATGCCTGGATCCAGTCTTCAACGACCTTTGCAATACACGCACTCTCGTTATACACGGGCATTACAATCGCGAGGGACTTTTTGGCTGTCACCCGTTGACCTCCGCTAAACCTCACGGCCCCGGCGATGCCGGATTGATCCTTTTATTAGGGCCTCTGTTTTATAAATGAATTATATGTCTGCAATGCTTGAAAAACCGCTTCATCCATGTTCAGGTAGGAGTAGCTTCCCAGCCTTCCTCCGAGAATCACATTAGGAGTCGATTGAGCCTGTTCCTTGTAAAGCCGGCAGATTTCCTTGTCCCTGTCAGTATTCACCGGGTAGGACGGATCTTCACCGCTGAACGAATTAATTGGATATTCTTTAGCAATTACGGTTTGATCAACGGGATAGCATCTTTCCTCATGATAATGCCGATATTCGTGAATACGCGTGTAGGCGACGCTGGCTTCCGGATAATTTACGACAGAGGTGCCCTGGTAGTCGCCGACGTCCAGTATTTCCTGCTCGAACCTGATAGATCGCCATTTCAGCCCTCCATATCGATAGCTGAAAAATCTGTCAATTGGCCCTGAAAAAATTACGCAGCAGTCCTTCGGAACTAAATGACTCACCTGGTAATAATCGACCCCCAGAATAACATCGATGTTTTTGTGATTCAGAATGGAGGCGAAAAGCTTCCCATAGCCGTCCATGGGAATCCCCTGCCACCGATCATCAAAATAATCGGTTTTGTAGTTAAAGCGAATCGGCAGCCTGTCAAGCGTTGCCTTGGGAAGCTGAGATGGATCTATTCCCCATTGTTTCGCAGAGTAGCCCTCTATGAATGCTTCGTATAGTGACCTTCCGAAAGCCGATAGGGCTGCGGTCCCGATCCCCTCCTGCTGCTCAGGCAGTTTTCCTTCCGCTTCAGCAAAAACCATTTGTTTGGCCTGGCTGGGGGTCAGGCAGGAACCATAAAATGCATTAATTGTCTGCAGGTTTATCGGAATGGGGTACATCCGACCCTTGTAGCTGGATAAAACCTTGTGCCTGTAGTGGTTAAATGAGCAGAACCGGTTAAGGTATTGCCAGACTTCAGATGACTTGGTGTGAAAGATGTGAGAGCCATATTTATGGCATTCGATGCCGGTTTCCGGCTCTATTTCTGAGTAGCTGTTTCCTCCAATATGGTTTCTTTTTTCAACTACCAAAACTTTTAGCTTCTTATCTTCCGCAATTCGTTCGGCAATGGTGCAGCCGTAGAAACCTGCCCCGACAATCAGGTATTTCAATCCGTTGAGATCCAAATTCACACCATGTAATCCATAGGAAATCATAGGCTTTACCGGCCTTAGCTATATATCGGATTGTGGAGAACAAATTATATCTCTAACTTGTGCGACAGGCGAAAAAATGCCAAGGGCAGCTCTAATGAATCGGGGGAATTGGATGGCAACCTGGGGGAAATGGGGCGATTGCAGGCTATTACATCGGTCAATTCTTCCCCTGCCTTTTTCCGGGAAATGCCAATGTTTCTATGATATAAGGTTGCACCGTCTGTTGTCGCAAAATCCGATATGCATAGAGGATGAATTTCAGGCTACAGGATGCTGCCTCAATGTTGAGCCTGCCTGATTTTTCAATGCAAAAGATCGCCATATTCGAAATGCAGTCTGAAAAACGAAATCGATATCTGATATTCTCGGTTGCGGTATTGCTGGGACTTGCCGTTCGGTTGCCTTTTGTGCTCAATACCGACTTTCCCCTCAATGATGGCGGGCTGTTTTACACGATGGTCCGTGAGCTCCAGGCAAACCATTTTCGCCTTCCGCTTTTTACTTCCTATAACGGAACAAACATACCTTTCGCCTATCCGCCGCTGGCCTTCTACCTGGCCGGAATTCTTCAAAGCCTGACTCAGTGGGATCTGCTCTCTATTTTCAGGTTCTTGCCATTTTTTATAAATCTTCTTTGCATTCCCGCTTTTTATTCATTGGCTTTGGCATTTTTCCCGAAGGGAGCTCGTTGCCGGGTGGGCTGTGATTTTTTTCGCGCTTCTTCCAAGGAGTACGCTATACCTGATTATGGGAGGAGGCCTAACCCGATCGCTTGGCTTTTTCTTCGCGCTTTTTGCGATTCGCCATATTTACTTTTTGTTCAGATGCCGAAGCCGGCGTCATTTCCTATATGCGATGGCATTTGGCGGCCTTACTGCGCTTTCGCATCCGGAGATGGCATATTATGTGGCTTACACGACTGCAATTTTTTCAGTTTTCTATATCCGAAATTTGAGGGATCTAAGAAAGGTTGTAATGCTTGGACTCGGTGCGGCAATAGTGGCATCCCTATGGTGGGGGATGATTTTGTACTACCATGGGATAAGACCTTTTTTATCTGCCGCCGCTCCCGGCTGGTCAGGTCTGGATGGGATATCTAGATTATTGGTTCAGGGCCCTTCTCCTGAGGAATTGATACCGTTTTCAGCTCTTCTGGCTGCGATCGGAATGATTAGTTCTTTGGCCAAGAAGAAAGCTCTTCTTCCTGTCTGGATCGTGGCGGCATTCCTGTTGGATTTGAGGAGTGCCTATACAACATCAACAGCGGCGTTGGCTCTGTTGATGGCACTCGGCCTTGAAAGATTATCGGTTTATTTTGCAGGCCTTATTGATGGACCTATAAATGCGCCAGTTTTTCTCAAGAACGATGCCGCAGCTGCAAAAGCAGCTTCTTTCGATTCAATTGGGTTCTTCGCATATGCTGCTGTCATCTGCTATCTCGTATTTTCCGCAATAAATGGAAACGCCGGACTGCTTGCTCCTTTGCCGAGGTCGGAACGTGAGGCTATGGCGTGGATCGCGGAGAACACGCCATCGGATGCAGTCTTTGTGACTATACCGTCCGAATTTTGGGCGGCTGACCGATCCGGTGAATGGTTTCCTGTGATCGCCCAACGCAAGAATATCAGCACGGTCCAGGGTTCAGAGTGGTTGGGTGGAAATCGTTTTGCCACTCTAATAAGACGGCACGAAGAATTGGAGAAATGTGCTGCAATCGGCTCAACGTGTCTGGATTCCTGGTTAGAGCAATCGGATACAAATGTTGAATATATATATATCCCCAAGCGCAGATCTGCTGCAGCCACGATCTGGACGGCGCAATCTGGCGATTGCTGCAAAGCATTGATCAACTCGCTTTCTAATGCAGGGAGATACGCACTTATCTATGAAGGCGACGGCGCAGTTATCTACCGTCGCTCTTAATGCTAAAACCGGTGATATGCGCCTAGAAAAGGATCCGCCGATTACTGAATCCACGAAAATGGCTGTTCTGGCCATCGCGCTATGCGTTGGAGCAGCTGTTCGTATTCTGCCGCTCCAATCATCCAATTTCCCATTGATGGACGGCGGAATGTTCTTTGCTATGGTTCGGGATCTGCAGGCATCACATTTTGAATTGCCTGCCTTCACTTCATATAACGGAATGAAGATTCCTTTCGCCTATCCGCCGCTGGCGCTTTATCTTTCTGCTGCCATTCAATCGCTGTTTCAATGGCCGTTGGAAGAGATCCTGCGATGGCTGCCCTTTACAATAAGCATGTTGACGATAGTGGCATTCTACGCATTCGCCCGTGTCATTCTGCACTCGGAATGGACTGTGCTTTCGGCAACTTTGATATGTGCGCTTTTGCCCGAGCCCATTCACTGGATGCTGATGGGCGGAGGTTTGACGCGATCCGTGGGCTTTCTCTTGGCCATTTTGTCGCTGAGGTCGATTTATCTGATGTACGCGTCAGGCCGGAAAAAAGATCTGATATGGGCTGCTATTTTCTCTTCTGGTGTTGTGCTCAGTCACCCGCAAATGTCATGGTTTGTTGCATACAGCGCAGCGTTAATGCTTCTGTTTTTGGGGCGTAATATCCGGAGTATTGTCAACTCGTTAATTGTCGGTATTGGTGTGATTGTCGTAACCAGCCCATGGTGGATTTTGGTGCTCTCCAGACATGGATTGGCGCCCTATATGGCTAGCACGAACCACGGTTGGTCAATTGCCGGAGGGTTGGGATGGCTTCTCCTATCCGGAGGTACCGGCGAACCCTTCGTACCCATTTTGGCATTTGTCGCTATCCTGGGAGTCTTGATCTGTCTTTTCAGGCGCGAGTTCTGGTTGCCGGCCTGGGTTTTTGCGACCTTTGCGCTTGACGGGTGGGTGCCGACTACGACAGGCGCGGTGCCATTAGCATTGCTTGGCGGAATGGGTGCCATAAATGTCCTCTGGCCTGTGCTTGTCGGCGTGGAAGCTGTTGATTCCACGGATGATGTAAATGCTGCCGGTTCACTCAGGCGCAAAAAAATAGCCGGATGGGCTATGCTAATATTGGGTATCTACGCATTCTTGTCCTGTCTCGGAGCATCCACATATACGCTATCCTTCCTATCGGAAGATGAGCGGGCAGCAATGAGATGGGTTTCTCAGAACACACCGGCTTCCAGCAATTTCCTGGTTGTGACCTCGGAGCTTTGGTCGGTTGACCGGTCATCGGAATGGTTGCCAACACTCGCGAAGCGTCACAGCATTGGTACGGTGCAGGGAACCGAATGGCTGCCAGGTGGGGAATTCGCGGGTAGGGTCAGTCAGAACAGACAGCTAATTTTGTGTGCGCAGGAGGGCGTCAGCTGCCTGGATCGATGGCTTCAAAGATCCCCTGGGGCTGCTACGCATATCTACGTTGTGAAGAGGAGAGCCATGCCCTATTCGGCTAAATCATTCGAGAGCGGACGCCCGGAAGACTGCTGCTCTTTTCTGAGGGGGTCGATCTCTGCAAATCCAAATTATTCAATAATCTACGACAATCCTGGTGCGTCAATTTATGTTCGCTGCAAATCGGTACAAGACATAAGCACGGCGACGCCTACTCGGTAAAGCTTTGAACAACAATCCTGCGTGCTACAGGTTGTTTAATCCACATGATGTTTCTTTCGGGCAAAACTACTGTTTAGGAATCCCTGGCTCCAGTGGCGACCCTGAATCTAAGCATGGTAATGTTTATTGAAACTCTGAAATGGATTTCCGCGGATCCTTGTTTTGGCATGCTCGATTTTGTTCTAATATTCAGCCGCAAGGTCCTGAATTTATCAATTTTATGGAATTTATCATTCGGGGAAGAAAATGCGTTTATGGAATGAGGTTCTCTATTTGATCCGGGACAGCCTCGTTGCCGAGGAATTTTGGAAAGTGATGCCATCTTAAGCCTTCCCGTACATCCCCTTTGGCATAGGTGAAACGGATGCAGGATTTCTCGGTTTGTTTTTTCTGTTGGCTTGCGAAGTTTTTTTGGTTTTGCTTAGATTATTTACCCGGGAATAGTATAGATATAAAAGCAGCCCGCCGATGAAATGGGCAGAGGTACGCGTTTGAGCCTGATGGTTTAGGTAAGAAAGCATGAACAAATGGAGCGTTTCCCAATGAAGGTGGTTATGCTTTGCGGCGGTCTCGGAACCCGATTGCGGGAAGAAACTGAATTTCGTCCCAAGCCTATGGTCGAAATAGGGGGACGTCCTATTCTATGGCATATCATGAAAATTTATGCTCAACATGGTTTTCATGACTTTATTCTTTGCCTTGGCTACCGCGGCAATATGATCAAGGAATATTTCTTGAATTATGAGGCGATGAATAACGACTTTACCATCTGCCTCGGCAAGCAATCGCATGTCCAATATAATGGCTCCCATGGGGAGCAGGATTTTTGCGTGACTCTGGCAGATACCGGTCTCGAAGTTCAAACTGGGGGACGCATCAGGCGGATTCAGAAATATATAACTGATGACACTTTCCTTGTGACATATGGCGACGGCCTCACCGATCTGGATATCGGCCGTCTGGTTGCATTTCACAAAAGTCATGGGAAACTGGCTACCGTTACAACGGTTCGCCCAATTTCGAGATTCGGAACCATTGCCCTGGATGAAGATGGCTATGTTAAGCAATTCATGGAAAAGCCTCGTTCTGAAGGATGGATAAGCGCGGGCTTTTTTGTGTTTGAGCGAGGAGTATTTGACTATCTGCGGGGCGATGACTGCATTCTCGAACGCGAACCGCTTGAAAATTTATCGGCAGACGGACAGCTCAAGGCATTCAGGCATAATGGCTTTTTTTATGCCATGGACACCTATCGCGAATATCAATATCTTAATGATCAGTGGTCCTCGGGACGCGCTCCATGGAAAGTATGGCTATAAAGGATACCTACTGGTCTGAGCGTCGTGTGTTTGTTACCGGCGCTACAGGCCTGCTGGGAGGCTGGCTCACGCGCCGACTGCTGGGAAAAGGGGCTGATATTGTATGTCTTGTTCGGGATTGGTTTCCGCAGAGCCAATTGGTGCGAGACAGGCTGATAGACAAAATCAAGGTGGTTCGCGGGGATGTATGTGATCGGGAGTTGGTCGAGCGAATACTTGGAGAGTATGAAATCAGCTCGGTCTTTCATTTGGCGGCTCAAACAATTGTCGGCATCGCAAACAATAATCCGATTTCTACTTTTGAAAGCAATATAAGAGGGACATGGAGCCTTCTCGAGGCCTGCCGGAGGTCGCCGGGTATTCGCATCAATTCTGGTGGCATCTTCAGATAAGGCTTACGGTGAGCACGAGACGCTTCCCTATAGCGAGGAATGCGCCCTTCAGGGACGATACCCTTACGATGTCAGTAAATCCTGCGCAGACCTGATTTCCCAATGCTATGCAATTACTTATGGCCTGCCGGTCGCTATAAGCCGATGCGCCAATTTTTTTGGCGGCGGCGATCTCAACTGGAATCGAATCGTACCTGGGACTATCCGTTCCGTGCTGCATGGAGAGCGCCCGGTAATACGGTCAGACGGCCGATATACAAGGGATTATATCTATGTCGAGGATGGCGCCGCTGCCTACATTCTTCTTGCCGAACGCCTGGCTGAAAACCACGAGCTTCACGGGCTTGCTTTCAATTTTTCCTACGAGATGCAGATTACGGTGCTCGACCTGGTAAACAGAATTTTGGAGGAAATGCGCTCAGAATTGCTCCCGGACATTCGGAATGAAGCCTCCAATGAGATTCGACGCCAATATCTCAGTGCTGAGCAAGCGCGACGTTTGCTGGCTTGGGAACCGCAATATACTTTTCAGCAGGGACTGCAAAAGACCATTCATTGGTATAAGGAATTTCTGTCGTGACGGCTACGGCGGACCAGTATCGGAAGCAGATCCATGATTTGGTTGCTGAATATTATAGGGAAGCTTTTCGCGACCGGCCGTTTATACCTGGGGAAAGCCCGGTCCCTGTTTCGGGCCGCGTGTTCGGAGCAGCAGAAATTCAATCTCTTGTGGACTCCGCGCTTGATTTCTGGCTTACGGCCGGACCTTTTGCCGAGAAATTTGAAAACGAATTCTCCAGAGCCTTCGGCTTCCCGCATGCTTTGCTTGTAAACTCAGGCTCCTCCGCCAATTTGGTTGCGCTTTCCTGCCTGTGCTCTTCAAGTCTTGGTGAGCGGCAACTAAAACCTGGGGATGAAGTTATAACAGTCGCAGCGGGCTTTCCAACTACAGTCAATCCGATTATCCAAAACAGTCTGGTCCCAGTATTTGTTGATATAGACATTCCCACATACAACATCGATGCAAATCGCCTTGAAGAGGCTTTATCTGATCGAACCCGGGCTGTTGCAGTGGCGCACACGCTGGGTAATCCTTTTGATGTAACCCGGGTTGTTGATTTTGCCCGAAAGCATGGCCTTTGGCTGATTGAGGATTGCTGTGACGCTTTGGGTGCGACATATGAAGGGCGTTCGGTCGGCTCCTTTGGCGACCTGGCTACCTTCAGCTTTTATCCGGCTCATCATATAACGATGGGGGAGGGTGGCTGTGTTGTCACAGGCCACTCCGAGCTCAAAAAACTTGCAGAATCTTACCGAGACTGGGGGCGTGACTGCTGGTGCGAGCCGGGCAAAGATAATACTTGCAGGAAACGGTTTGGCTGGCAGCTTGGAACTCTCCCTCAAGGCTATGATCACAAGTACACCTTCTCCCATATTGGCTATAACTTGAAGGTAACCGAGATGCAGGCGGCTGTCGGCTTGGCTCAGCTAAAAAGGCTGCCGCAATTTATTGAGGCGCGGCAGCGAAATTTTAGTCTGCTCTGCGAAGGTCTACGAGATCTGGAATGCTTCTTTATATTGCCTCAGGCAACGCAAAGATCGCAACCAAGCTGGTTCGGGTTTCCTCTTGCGATACGTAGGGAAGTCTGTTTTTCGCGAACGGCTTTAATCCAATATCTGGAGGCAAGGAAAATCGCGACCCGTCTGCTTTTTGGAGGCAATCTGCTGCGTCAGCCGGCCTACCAGGGAATCCGATGCCGAACGGTTGGAGAGCTGAAAAACACAGATTTCGTAATGGAACGGATGTTATGGGTCGGTGTCTATCCCGGCCTGAGCGAATCGATGATTCAATTCATGATTCAGACAATACATGATTTCTGCCAGGAGAGAGCCGGTGGGTAATCGTTTGGGAAAAGGATCTGGATCACATACTTACCCTGACCGGCAGCCTTTGGGAAGGAATGCGCAACCAGAGAGTTTTCATTACCGGCGGTACCGGATTTATTGGCAGCTGGCTCCTGGAGAGCTTTGCGTGGGCAAATCTCAATCTTTCGTTAAATGCCAGCACATGTGTGCTTACTCGCAACATCGATGCATTCGCGCGAAAAGCACCACATTTGGCACATAATCCGGATATCAGTTTTGTGAACGGCGATGTTAGGAATTTTGCCTTTCCTGAGGGAGAATTTCCGTTTGTCATCCACGCCGCTGCTGAGTCAGCATCAGATCTGAACACTCGATATCCCCTAGTCATGCTGGACACCATTATTGCCGGTACTCGACGGGTATTGGACTTTGCTGTCAGCCATAATACTAAGAGTTTTTTGCTTATCAGTTCAGGGGCAGTCTATGGCCGGCAATTGCCCTCGATCACCCATATTTCTGAAGAGTGCAGTTCCGGCCCGGAAACCATGAATCCGGAGTCTGCCTATGGGGAAGGCAAACGTTGTGCTGAGCTTCTTTGCAGCATCTACGCTCGTGATGCAGGGATCCACGTAAAAACGGGCCGATGTTTTGCCTTTGTTGGGCCATATCTGCCTTTGGATGGCCACTTTGCTATTGGAAATTTTATCCGTGACGCACTTCGCGGCGGGCCAATAATTGTGGAAAGCGATGGTACAAGTTATCGTTCCTATTTGTATGCAGCTGATTTAGCGGTCTGGCTATGGTCGATTTTGTTTGAAGGAAAACAGTGCCAAGCCTATAACGTGGGTTCGGATCAGGAAATGACAATTGCAGAAATTGCTGCATGTGTTGCCGAAGTCTGCGGAGGTGTCGAGGTTCATATTAAAAAGCGGGCAAGACACAATGTGCTTTCCGAGCGATATGTCCCTGATGTAAGCAAGGCAAGGGCTGAACTGGGGCTAACATCCTCGATTTCCCTCCCCGACGCAATAAGCCGCACAATCGACTATTATGGCTGTAACTCTAACTGAGCTGACTGAGGAGAATCCTTGCCTCATTGATGATATTTGGACGTCGCCGCCATATTTGCCTTAAGGAGAACCGGCATGAAACTCAGCGATGTCACACCCTTGTTCGTATTTGAACTGGCCAACAACCACATGGGACGGCCCGAGCTGGGTCTGCGCATCATACGGGAGATTTCCAGAATATCGCGTTCATTCCCCTGGCACTTTGCATTTAAGTTTCAGTACCGTGACCTGGATACATTCATCCATCCGGAGTATCGCAACAGTAGTCTGAAATATGTCCGACGGTTCATTGAAACACGCCTAAGCCCGGATCAATTCCGCAGGCTCAAGGAGGAACTGGATTCCTTGGGAATGATATCTATCTGTACGCCCTTTGACGAGGCTTCCGTCGATCTGATTGAACAACATGGCATTGATATCATAAAGGTTGCCAGTTGTTCTTTTACTGATTGGCCGCTGCTGGAACGAATCGTGATGACTTCCAAGCCGGTAATTGCTTCGGTCGCCGGTGAGTCCATCGATAATATTGACAAGGTGGTAAGCTTTTTCCAGCACAGGCAGAAGGATATGGCTCTGATGCATTGCATCGCGTCCTATCCGGCAATGCCCGAGGAGCTGGCCATGAATCAGATTGACCTGCTTCGAGCACGATACCCTCAGGTTCCTGTGGGATTTTCAACCCATGAATCGCCTGATCAATCCGATCCCATAAAACTTGCCATAGCAAAAGGCGCGGATATATTCGAGAAGCATGTGGCTGTGGCAGGGGAAGGTATATCTGTAAACAGCTATTCCTCAACTCCAGAGCAGGTTCGCCGATGGCTAGAATCGGCCCAACCTGGCATTCATGATGTGCGGACCACAAGACAACCGTTATAATCCAAGCCAACAGGAGCTTTCCAACCTGCAGGGTCTACGGCGCGGCATCTACGCAAAACGAAAAATTACCAAAGGATCCCGATTACAACCGGTGATATTTTCATGGCTATTCCCCGTTCAGGATGGTCAATTGACGGCAAATGAAATGTCGAAATACATCGAGTTTCACACCCAGAGGAAATCAGTGAGAACAAACCAGTTCTCAAGACCCAGCTAAGGATAGTCAATAACCGAGATAAAATATATGAGGCCATTCAGGAAGTAAAACAGGTACTCAAGGACAGCAACCTATCATTGCCAAGCCAGGTGAATATGGAAATATCCCATCATCATGGGATCGACAGATTCCGCCAAGTCGGCATTACAATGCTTGAGATCGTCAACCGCGAGTACTGCAAGAAACTGCTGGTAATGCTACCCAATCAGCTGCATCCCGAGCAATATCATCAGCTAAAAGAAGAGACTTTTCATATTCTATATGGCGACGTGTACATCGGCTTGAATGGTAAAGAGCAGCTGTACCGTGCAGGGGATGTGGTTACAGCCGAAAGAGCGGTGAAACACACGATGCGGTCTCTGACCGGGGCGGTAATAGAGGAAATTTCCACCAAGCACCATGTTGAGGATTCCTATTATACGGACCCGTTGATTATGGCAAATGCAGAGAGAAAAACACTTGTTACATACTGGATGCGATAGCGAACCCAATGGCATTGCTTTCCCATGGTTGGGGGCCGGCATTTCCTTAAGAACTATGATTTGCTTATGAGATTGATTGTCTCGATGGGTCACCGACCATAAAACCTTTTTCTCATTTTTTGTGATTTTGCCTTGAAACTTACTGACTACGTTTTCGAAACGGTGGCGAAAAGAAAGATCCGGCATGTCTTCTTCCTTCCTGGGGGAGGGGCAATGCATTTGGTGGATTCCCTCGGCCTCTGCCGGGCCATCCGGCCCGTATGCATGCTCCATGAACAGGCGGCTGCAATAGCTGCAGAGGCCTATGGCCGCGTTACGGGAGATCTGGGCGTTGTGCTGGTAACGTCAGGGCCTGGAGGCACGAATGCGCTTACAGGAATTACCGGAGCATGGATCGAATCCACTCCTTGTCTCGTTCTTTCAGGGCAGGTAAAGCGATCGGACCTGATGCTAAATTCTGGTGTCCGGCAGATGGGCGTCCAGGAAGTCGACATTGTCTCGATTGTAAAGCCTATTACCAAATATGCGGTTACTATCATTGACCCGGCGACGATACGATATCACCTGGAAAAAGCATTATTTCTGGCCCGCTATGGAAGGCCCGGGCCGGTATGGATCGATATTCCTTTGGATGTTCAAGCTGCATCTATTAATCCCGATCAACTCATGGGATTCAATCCCGCTGAACTGCCCCCAGCTTTTGATTCGGCTGCGCTTGCTGAATATGTGAAGAAAGCGATGGAAATGATCAATCGGGCAGAGCGACCAATCATCCTTGCGGGCAACGGCGTGCATCTATCCGGAGCCTGCAAAGAGTTCAGGAAACTGGTTGATGAATTAGGTGTACCGGTTCTAACCAGCCGGACCAACGGATTGGATCTGATGCCTTACGAGCATCCACTTTATGTGGGGCGCCCGGGCGCGTTTGCTTCAAGAGGCGCCAATTTTGCCCTTCAGAACTGTGACTGTCTCCTTGTGTTGGGATGCCGGCTGGATCCGGTGCAAACAGGCTATAACCATGCAAATTTTGCTCGAGCTGCCCGAAAGATCATGGTCGATATAGATCCGGCGGAAATTCAAAAAATGAATACGCCTATCGAGCTTGCGGTGCATGCTGAGGCCGGTGCATTTATCCAGGAAATGTTGCGCCAGCGGAGAAAGCATTCATCGAAAGAATCGCATCTCTTGGCTTCAACGCTGCCGGGATTGGAAGCAAAGATACCCTGTTGTACTTGCCCGAACATCGATCGCTGTCTCAATTTGTCAGCACATATTTTTTCAGCGAAGTGCTTTCTAAAGAGCTGGACCAGAACGACCTGATTGTGCTTTGCAGTTCTGGAGCGGCCATTGAGATATTTATGTTAGCCTTCCAGTCAAAGGAAGGACAACGAGCCTTCTTAACGGGCGGTCTCGGCGCCATGGGATTTGGGCTTGCCGGCCGCGATAGGAGCATGTTTAGGTGGTGGGGTAAGACAGACGGTTTGCATTGACGGAGACGGAGGTTTTCAGCTGAACATTCAGGAGCTCGCCACCCTTGCCAGGCTGCAGTTGCCGGTGAAGGTATTCGTATTAAACAACCAAGGTTATGCTTCCATACGGACAATGCAGCGTAACCATTTTGCCGGACGTTTCGTTGGCTCGGATGCTTCAAGCGGCTTGATGCTGCCCAATTTGACTCGTGTGGCAAAAGCTTATGGAATCGCGACAGCCAAGATTGAGAATCAAAAAGACCTTTTGCGAAAAATTCGACGTGTAATCCATACGCAAGGACCTGTTATCTGCGACGTAACGATCGATCCGGAAGAGATTCGAATGCCCTGTATTTCAACGACGGTGCGTGAGGATGGCTCAATCTATTCCAAGCCACTGGAAGATCTTTGGCCATTTCTGTCGCGAGAGGAGTTCCTCGACAACATGATCATTAAAGCCTTGCGAGAAAACTGATGTGCAAATAGTAAGGAATCCGAGCCAAAGGGGCGGCCGACATGAGTATCGAGGCTGAAATCGCTTGTTTATTGGCTCTAGAGATTCATATAGCTATTGGTATTATGGCGCACAGATAATATCCCGAGGAGGGGTGGAAAGACTTCGCATAAAGTTAGGGGAGGTAAGAGTAAATTGTGATAATTCGCTCCGTCCACACCCAGTGCAATATTCAGCTGCATGTTTCTTGGGTATATTTTCCCTTAGAAAAATACCGGAAAGGATCGAGTGAACTTCGTTTGGAAAGTTTTAATTCATGAAAACAGAAATGTCAACAGTTAAGGGATCCTTAACGGAAGTCGAAGTGAGAAAGCGCGAATATCTCAAGAGCGCGCGGCCTCGCGTTTACGAGAAGGTGATCAATTATGCTGCAAAGGCAATGCGTGGCGAGAGCATTGCTATTTTGCAATTTCAGTATGACTATAGGTGCAATTTCCACTGTAAGCATTGTTGTATCAGCAAGATGAAACAACACCGGCGCCATTTTACACTCGATGATGTTCGTGAGCTTTCTAGGCAGGCCGATGAATTGGGATTGGCGCACGTAACAATTACCGGCGGCGAACCACTCATTTTTCATGATCTAGATCTTTTGGTGGAAGCCATCGATCCGAATAAGTTCTATATTGCAATCGACTCTAATGGATGGTTTCTGGACGATAAGAAGGCGCGGCATCTAAAGAGCATTGGTATTGAAAAAGTACATTTGAGTCTGGACAGCATTTCGCCGAAAGAACACGATGATTTTCGCCGGAAACCCGGCTCACATGCCCGCGTGCTGAAGGCTATTGACGCCTCCCTAAATGCTGAGCTCTCCGTATTATTGAACACGGTCGTTACCAAACAGCGGGCGTACTCGCAGGAATTCATTGATTTTCTGGAGTTCACGGAGAAATTGGGAGTCGGCGTTGTGCTGATGCTCGCGAAGTTGGCTGGGGAATGGGAAGGCCATTCTGATGTAATTCTCACGCAAGAAGACCTAATCCATGTTCGGGAATTTGAAAAAAGATATAACGCTTTTACTCATCTTGTTTCAACATATGGTCTTGACCTAGGGTGCATTGCGGTTAAGCGTATGGTGTCAATTACTCGGTACGGTGATGTGATGCCGTGTCCCTGGATTCACGTGTCCATCGGCAATGTGTTTGAAGAACCCTTGAAGCATATTCTTGAGCGAGGCATGAATATAAGATTTTTGGACAGCGTCAGGAGACGTGTCTGGGAAGCGTCAAGGGAGAATTCCTGGATCATTATATATGCAAGCTTGAGGGAAGGGAACCTCCGGTATGCTATAAGGAAGTCTTCATCGACGAGGATTATCTCAAATGAAAAGAACGGGTTGCAAATGCTGATTTCCATTGTCACGCCCTGCTATAATGAAGAAGAAAACCTTGAGATGCTTTGTCGGAGCGTGCGTGAGGTTTTTGCGCGCATAGGCAAATATGAATACGAACACATAATCATCGACAACGATTCGACAGACAGTTCTCAGGCCATTCTAAGGCATCTCGCGGCATCCGATCACAGGATCAAGGTCATTATCAATTCGCGCAATTTTGGGTGCACGCGGTCGCCACACCACGCGCTCCTGCAGGCGTCGGGCGACGCCGTTATCACGATGGTAGCCGATTTCCAGGATCCGCCCGACATGATCGCCTTGTTTTTGGAACGATGGGAGGCTGGATATAAGATCGTCCTTGGAGTAAAGAGGGAAAGCGACGAGTCTCATTTTATCCTTATGATGCGTCGGTTGTATTACCATTTAATCGGCAGGCTTTCGGAGCTTCCGTTGGTGAAAAACTTTACCGGATTGGCCTATACGACCGCCGTATTATAGACATCCTCAGGACAATCGAGGATCCGATGCCTTATTTCCGGGGATTGATTTGCGATGTCGGATTTGAACGGACGGAAATTCCATACCGGCAACCATTGCGAAAGCGGGGCCTCACCAAACAGAATTTTTATTCTTTGTACGACATCGCCATGCTTGGAATAACCAGTCATTCGAAAATACCTCTTCGCTTGGCAACGTGGGCGGGATTTTGCGTCGGCTCACTCAGCTTGTTGGTGGCGCTGGGTTATTTGATCTACAAGCTGATCTTTTGGAATAATTTCCAGGTTGGCATGGCTCCCATTATAATCGGCATTTTTTTCTTTTCCGCCGTTCAATTGTTTTTTATCGGAATTATCGGCGAATATCTCGGATCTATTCACACGCAGGTGCTCAAACGTCCTCTGGTAGTTGAAAAAGAACGGATCAATTTCGATAACTCTGATACAGTCAGCATTTTTTCGCGCCAAGGCTAACTTCTGCTATATGTTCAGGAAACCTATTCGCGGGAGAGTTTCTAGCCAGTGGTGGGCATAGAAGACCAAAATCGACAAAGCTCGAAATAGGGGTGAGAGGATATCAATGATAATCGGTCTCAACGGATACAAACATCAGAATGGGACTGAAATCTTGCCGCCAAGCTTACGTGTAAACCTCGAGGAATGGTTGGGTGCATTTGCTGTTCTGGCCACGACGGCATTTTTCCTTTCTTTATGGTGGAACCGATATCTATCTCCCACATTCGGTGGAGAGCTGTTTTGCGCAATTAGCAGCAGGTTCAATTTTTTGCCTTTTAGAGATTTTTACGTATCCAGTCCGCCAGGATCGATCTGGCTGATAAGAGCGCTTACCACTATCGGGGGGGATCGGCTTATTGTTTTGTGGGCATTTGGGGCATTATTGCGACTGGTAAGTGCGGTTGGGCTCTACTTTTGGCTTTGCAGGATCGCTAGGCCAGCATTTTCCTCTTTCGTGGTCGTGGCAGCTTTTGTTTTCGCATCTGGCGATATTGCCGATTATCCCTTTTTCTATAATCATATTTCTGTCGACGCTTGTCTGCTCGGGACATGGGTTTTGGCTGCCGCCTGTTATGCGAAGCGCCACGGGCACAGACTTGCTCTCGCTCTAATTAGCGGCATATTCCTGGGCTTTGCCTGTGCCGTGAAACAGTCCGTCGGCATTATTTGTCTTGCAGTAGTTATCGGAACTCTTTCACTTGTATTTTGGAATAGGCGCGAGACAAAAGGGGCGTTGCCTATTATTGCAGGTCTTGCGATAGGTACATGCGCGATATTTGCTTTTACCTTTTTTTGGCTTCTGGACGATGGTTTATTTGAAGTTTTTTGGGAACAGGTATTCGCAAAGGGCCCCTCAAGCAAAGGTGGCTTGGTTCTCTCTCTTTTCCGCCCGATACACCTTACATTTAAAATGCTTAGCTATGCATTCGCTGCGGCTGCGGCTGTCCTGATTCTAGCAGTATGGAATTTGATACATTGGAGCGGGCGAAAAAAGGAACCTGTTCAAGTATCAGAATGGTATTGGTTGGCAGCAGTTTTAGCTATTGTGGCCATTGTTGTTGGCAGCCGCATCAAAGGACTTCCGCCAAACGGCAGTCGATTGGCAACACTCATATTGTGCTACGTCACACTGCTGGGGGGCTTTTTGATGTATGTAGTTTTTATTGCTCGTTTGCTTTTACTTCGAAAGCCCATAGACCCTAACCACGCACTCTTGGCCGCGGTCGGGTTCGGATCTGCATATTCTCTGTCCATATCCTGGCCTGCATTTGAGGTCATGATATTTCCAGGCCTATCTTACCTGCTCGCAAATTCGCTTCAAAAAGCTAACGGCAGACCTATTGCAGCGTGCTATCGGGTCGTCGTAATTATTATTTGCCTATTTGTCATTGTTTCGGTTACCTGGCGCAAATACGCATTTCCGCAGAGTTGGGGCCGATGGAATGAGCCACCTATCGCTACATCCAGGGTCCAACCGAAGCTGGAAGCCCTGTCCGGCTTTCTGCTCTCACCCTATACCGCAGATTTCTTTGAGAGCGTCACTGAAAAGATTGTTGCGCATTCTAAGCCCACAGATCGAATCTTCGTCTACCCCAACATGCCTATATTTTACGCTTTGTCCGAGAGAATGCCGGTTACCAGAAGTCTCAATCATTGGGTGGATACCTGCCCAGACTACATAGCCCATTTGGATGCCAAAAAGCTTTCGGCCGAGCCGCCCACGGTCATGGTGATACATCCGGACACACCTCAGGATCTTTCGCTGGAAGAAACATTTTTTCGAGCCGGAAAACCAAGCGCTATTCGCGAAGTTCTCACTGCAATCCAGACAATTCTTCCAAAATATGATCTGATTGGTACTTATCCAGTACCGGATCATCCCACGCCGGTGTTTGTCTATTCACTAAAGAATCGCCATGGGATTTAGAGGGATGCGCCCGTGTCCCCTAGCCTTCCAAGGCCATGCCCATTTTTTCTTCAACGGGCATTTGGGAGGCGGTGGCGAATTTTTTCCAGCGGCCGGATAGATAATACAGGTAGCTGATGACCGAGGTCACCACGAATCCTGCCGCCATCGCAATCCAGATGCCCGTCATTCCCAGTCGGGTGTGCTGGGACAAGTACCAGGCCAGCGGTACACGCACCGCCCAGAGCGAGAGCAGGCTGAAGACCATCGTTACCATGGTCTGGCCGGCGCCATTCACGATCCCTGTCGAGACAAACATCAGGGCATAGAGGAAATAACAGGGAGCGACGATCCTCAAGTACATGATGCCGATTTCCAGAACCGGCTCATGATGGATGAACATCCTAAGGATCAGGCGCGGGAATATTACCGCCAGAAGTGAAATTACACCCGAAAGCGCAGTTCCCAGCATCACCGCCCACTTGAAGATTTCCTTCACGCGCTCCGGCTTTCTTGCCCCGAGATTCTGCCCCGTCAGGGCCGTCGCCGCCATGCCGATGGCCATTGCGGGCATTGTGGCTACCATGTCGATCCGGCCCGCCGCGCCAAACGCCGCAATTGCCGAGGCGCCGAAGAAATTCACGTATGTCGTGACAAAAGCCTGCCCGATCGATACCAGCGACTGCTGAATCATGGACGGGAAACCGATTTTGAAAATAAGGAGCAGGATGTCTTTGTCGAATGTCAGCTTCCGGAAATTTATGGAAATTGCGTGTTTCTTGACCTTCAAATAGACCAGCAGCATGGTCAGGCTGATGAGCTGAGAAATCACCGAAGCCAACGCGGCTCCGTTCAATCCCATCTTGGGGAAGGGCCAGATGCCTATGATCATGAAAGGATCCAGGATCGCGTTTATCACGATTCCCGATCCCATAAACATCAGCGGTGTCACCGTATCCCCGATTCCGCGCAGAATCGAGCTGATGGTGAACATGAGATACATCAGAATAACGCCGGCAAGAGAGATCTTCAGATAGCTGTCAGCCATCGAGAAAGATTTCCTTGGGAGTGTCCATCAATCCCAGGAGGAAAGCGCTGAAGATGATCCCGAGCGCAGCCAGAACGATGCTGGCAACCAGGCCGATGGATACCGAGTTATCAATGACCCGCTTCATCCTCGAAAAGTTTTTTGCACCGTAATATTGGGCGACCAGCACCGAAGTGGCCATGGTCGCGCCCGAGGCCAGCCCGATGATGATGAACATGATCGGGAAGCTGATCGCGGTCGCTCCCAGGCCGCCTTCTCCCACAATGTTGCCCACCCAGATCATGTTGATGATGCTGTAGCCGCTCTGGAGAGCATTCCCGGCCAGCATCGGTAACGAAAATGCCAAAAGGTGCCGGGGGATGCTCCCTACGGTCAAATCTCTGCCGAATTTCTTATCCATTAATATCGCCTAAGCTTTCTGGCTGCGTGCCTTGGGGCAAGCAAAACTGGTAATTATATGCGTTATATGGGAAGAAGCAAGAAAAGAGGAGGCCCCCTAATCCCGCGCTAAGGCGCCGAGGGGCACTACGCCTCCGCAGAAAACCGGTCTGGACTGACGACGCGGCCACTCATTCCCAATAAAGAACGAAGTGATTCGGGTGAGGGGAAGTCCCAAGAGGAAATATTATGCGGCTGGGCGAGCCTTCGCCCTGAGAGGTGAGGGATCAGGCGGAAGATTAGTTTCAGGTTACCGCTGGCAATGCTGCCAGACGAGCCCTCGCTTCAATCAGCTTGACAATCCGCTCGATGTCGGCCGCGATTCGCAGGATGAGCTTCCCGCCTCTGGAGACAATGCGTCCGGCGATGTTGAACAGGGAAAAGCGTAATCGCTTGGGACGTGCGTTGCTCATGGCTGCGGGTAAGGCCACCGACTTCAGCGCGCTCAGTAAATTGTAGGTGAGCAAACTAAGCCGGTACCATGCTGCGTCGGCCCCGAAGCGGCCACAGGGCGGCACCCTGGCCGCCAATTCGTTTTTGCTCACGTCGTGGACCAATTCTATCGTGCCGGCTTTCTGCCAGTGCCACCGCAACAGGTCCACCGCCTCGCCGCTGCGGTTGGTCACTACGGCAAGGTACTTCAGGCAGTTGCCGTTGCCAAACAGCTCTCCCTGTCGGGCGCGAAACCGTACAGCCAGGTAGCGTAGTGGCCTGGCATCCTTGGGCCAGTTGCCCGGTGTAAATTCCACCTCGGCGCACCACACTGTTTCATGGACTCGCTCTTCCACTAATTGCCAGAGATTTTCCGGCACTGCCGCACACGCGTCGTGCAGGGCAGCGGTCATGTCCGCGCTGATCGTGAAGCCAATCTCTCCCTTCGGTCCGCCCTCACGCTCAGGATTGGTCAACCACTTTAGTATCTGCTCGTCGTAACAGGCACTGTCGGCTCGGAAGTATCGCTCCTCAATCCAGTCAGGCAAACTCGCAAATCCCCGCCGGATGAGCCGCAGATTCTCCATCGCCGCCGGAACATTCCCATCCCGATATTCATCGGCAACGACCAAATCCTGCTCGGCCCAGTAAATGGCCGAGGGCTGGTACCCGCGTCCTCCTTTGTAGTGCGGCTGGGCTTCGCGCTTGTGGCTTTCCTGAATGGTCGCATCATGGTCCAGGGTTGCCCGCCTGCAGCTCCCCTGCGCCGCCACCCGATGCACCAGGGCTTTGTTGACTTCCGCCAATCCCTGCAGCGCTCTGTTCTCTTCAGGAATGAAGGCCACTCGATCTCCCGTCAATTGCGACCGAGCTTTCTCGATCAGCGCCTCATCGTGAAAAGCGTACAAAAACGTCAGGAGCGCATCCGCACTCGGAAAATCCCCCACCAGCCGGCATAATCCCGCATCGGCTTTCAGCATCTGGATATCGTCGACGCATTCGCCGCCCGCAGCCATAAGCAGAACAAGCGCCTCGACTTTCTTTGATTCGCTGTAGCCCCGATTTCTCTTGCGCACTCGAATCTGTTCCCGAGTCACTTCGGCCAGACCGAAAGCCCTCATGGCATCCAGCACCGATGGCAGTCCCGCCCAAGCCGTGATCCCCTCCGGCTTATCCATCACTTCAACCACATAAGGGAGTATCCGTTGATTTTTCATCTCCGTTTCTTGCTCCGTCGTCCGCCCGGATGATTCCCGCGGATCAGTTCCAGGTTCACTTCCGTCAACTGTTCGATCAGGTGCCACGCACGCTGATATTCGCGGATCAGGGCAGCAACTGCTTCTTCCCGCTCTCCCACATAACAGCCTCGGGTGCGCCCGTGGAGATTCAGAGACAAATGCACCTTCACATGCTTCTCGCCAGTTTCGCAGACACAACCTTTGCGTCCGCAGCGGACCTTCGTCTGAACCAGGGTTCCGCGCATGAGGTTGCCAATTCCGTGCAATTGTTCCAGCAAAGCATCCCGCTGTTTTTCGAGCTGAATCCGTTGTAAGGTTTCCATGGATTGGCTATGTATCCCATCCATAATAAAAAGTCAAGCATTTTCTCCAGAAAAGTTTTAGGAATTGCAGGGATGACGCGCCCCTCGGCCCCTTAGCGCGGGATTAGGGAAGCCTGCACATTAATTTTAACGCTGACGTACGCCGATAAACGCTGACGCACGCTGAAAAATTTTATATAAATAATATTTTCTCATCAGTTAATGTTGATTGAGGGAGGATTTTGGTTTAATTCGGGGAAAAGATTAAAGGAGGCGTTATGGCTAAGAAAAAAGTCGGCGTTCTGCTGGCGGGCTGCGGCGTCAAAGACGGCAGCGAAATTCACGAGGCGACCCTCACGCTCTATTTTCTCGATAAACATGGCGCCGAATACATCTGTATGGCGCCCGACAAGGATCTTCACGATGTCGTAAACCACATCACCGAAAAGCCGGTTGCGGAAAAACGCAACGCTATGGTCGAGGCGGCGCGCATCGCCCGGGGGAATATCAAAGACGTAAAAACGGTCAAGGCGGCCGATCTGGACGCCATTGTCATACCCGGCGGTTTCGGATCCGCCAAAAACCTCTGCACCTTCGCCATGGATGGCACGGATTGCAAGGCCGACGAGGATGTCGCCCGGCTGCTTGGCGAGATGCATCGACAGAAGAAGCCTATCGGCGCGCTCTGCATCGCTCCGGCGCTAATCGCGCGGTTGTTTGGCAAGGACTTTGGCGTTGAGCTCACCATCGGGACCGATCCCGGGACTGCGTCTGCCATGGAGAAGATGGGCGCAAAGCATAAGAACGCGCAGGTGAACGAGATTGTTGTGGATGAGAAGAACAAGATCGTCACAACGCCGTGCTATATGCTGGCGCAGAGCATTAAGGAAGTGGGGGAGGGAGCGGAGAAGCTGGTGGCGAAGGTGTTGGAGATGGCATAAAGGATAGTAGCTTATCGCGGAAATTTTAACGCTGACGTACGCCGATGAGCGCTGACGTACGCTGACAATAAAGTCAGAAGGCTCCTCAAGGACTTGTGGCAAGGCATGCCAGGGTGGCGGATTCCAGGGCGTTCTCGATTTCAAGCAGAGCTTCGTGCTCGGGGTGGGCTGCAAGTCCCGCATCGAGGATTTGCTGGCGGCGGGTGCACGCAGCAGAATCCCGGTCCGCCGTCAAATAAGCCGCAATCACTTCGCTGAGCCCCTTGCCGCTTGCCAGCATCAGACGCGGCAACAGACCAATTCCCCCGTTGTTCACCACGTAATTGATCACCGCAGTCGCAATGATCTCCCGGCGCAAAGGATGCTCCCTGAAGTACGCGCCAAAGTCTTTGTGCAGGCGCTTCGGGAAATAACCCTGCAGGTAGGGAAGCGCCACATCGCTGTCCGGCAGATCCCCGCCCATGATTCCGTCGGAGCCCCACATCTTCGTGTATCCCAGCAGGTCCGCCAGCAGCGGCCTGGGCAGCCCGCGCTTCCTTTGCTCGCTGCGCCGCAATTCCTCGCTTAACGGCAGATGCGCATAATGCCGGTCCACAATACCGCGCGATAGCATTTCATCCGTAAGCTTCACATAGGACGCATAATCCGCTGCACTGCGCAGTCCATCCAGCGAAAGCGCCCGGGACTGGTTCACGTTGTCGGCCAGCACCAGCGCCGCCACCTCCTCCGTCATCTCCGCCAGCAGCGTGTTGCGTTCCTCCTTGCTGCGCACAATCCCTTTTTTCAGCAGCAGGTCGAGCAGAATCTTGAGGTTCACCTCGTGGTCGGATGTGTCCACGCCGCCTGAATTGTCCAGGGCGTCGGTGTTGATCAGCCCGCCGTGCATCCAGTACTCGATCCGCCCCTTCTGAGTAATGCCCAGATTGCCGCCTTCCCCCACGACGCGGGCCCGGACTTCCGCCGCATTCACGCGGACACGGTCGTTGGTCCGGTCGCCGACCTCGGCATCGGATTCGCCGGTCGCCTTGATGTACGTCCCGATGCCCCCGTTGTAAAGCAGATCAACCTGCGCCGTCAGAATGCGCCGGATCAACTCCTCGCCGCTGGCGCTCTCGGCCTGAATGCCCAGCAGCGCCTGCATCTGCGGGCTCAGCTTGATGGCCTTGGCCGAACGATCGAAAATGCCGCCCCCTTCACTGATCGCCGATGCGTCATAATCGCGCCACGTCGATCGCGGAAGATTGAACACTCTTTCCCGCTCCCTGTAGCTTTTTTCGGGATCAGGATTGGGGTCGATAAAAATGTGCATGTGATTGAACGCCGCAACCATCCGCGTTGTTCTGCTCTGAAGCATTCCGTTGCCGAAAACATCGCCCGCCATATCGCCGATTGCGCAGACCGTGAACGGCTCCTTCTGGATGTCCGTGCCAAGATTTCGGAAATGGTGTTTGACGCACTCCCAGGCGCCCCGGGCCGTAATGCCGATCTTTTTGTGGTCGTACCCCGTCTTGCCGCCGGACGCGAAGGCGTCTCCCAGCCAGTACCCGTAATGTTCCGAAATGCCGTTGGCCGTGTCCGAAAGATGGGCCGTACCCTTGTCCGCAGCCACAACCAGGTAGGAATCGTCCTCGTCCTGCCGCACTACTTCGGGGGGATGCAGAATCTGCCCGTCCGCGATGTTATCGGTAACGTCCAGCAATCCTGAAATGTATTCGCTGTAACGCCGGACGAGATAGGCGTCGAGCGCGGGGCGGGCCGGCACATCGCCCTTGAGCACAAATCCTCCCTTGGACCCGACCGGCACAATGATGGTGTTCTTCAGCATCTGAGTCTTCATCAGGCCCAGGATCTCTGTCCTGAAATCGTCGTGCCTGTCGCTCCAGCGTATGCCGCCCCGGGCGACGCGCCCGCCGCGCAGGTGAATCCCCTCGATCTTGTTGGAGTGGACATATATTTCGAACATGGGTATCGGCGCCGGCATGTTTTCGACCTTGCCGCTTTCCACCTTGATCGAAAACACGGGACGCTCGGGAAGCTGGTAAAAGTTGGTGCGCAGGGAACTCAGTATAAGGTTGTGCATCGCCCGCAGGATTTCGTCATCGGCGAGGCTGGCCACCGTATCCAGCGCAGTCTGGAAAACCCTTTCAGCCGCCTGCATCGCTTCCTGCCGGTCGCCGGGTAAAGCCGGGTCGAAACGGGCCGAAAAGCACCGGAACAAAGCTCCGGCCACAGAACTGTTGTTCAGAAGAACGCGGTTGACCGTATCGGCGTTGTAGTACTGGCGGATCTGCACCAGGTGATTTCGCACTGTGCGCAGGGCTTCGACGTCGCGCCAGCCCAGGCCGACAGACAATATCAAGCCGTTCAGCGCGTCGTTCGTCGCCCGGTCCTCGTCCAGCACGCGCAGAGCCTCGACAAAGCGGTCCTCGCCCTCCTTCAGCGCCTGAATCTGAGCCGGCGCGCCGCGTATCTCGAAGCGGTAGAGGTAGCATTTGCGGTCTTCGGGAAGCAGCAGCGGAATACGAATCTCATCCGTGACCTCGAATCCCAGGTTATCGAGAGTCCTGAGGGTTTCGGTCAAGCCCAGGGCGTGCATGGAGTATAGATGAAGCCTGGCCGTATCGGCTGACCTGGGGACGATGCGCACTTCCAGGCGGGACTCCAGCTGGTTGAGGTGGCGCAGGTCTTCCGGAACCATCTCCGGCGGAGTAATCTCCCGATAAAGGCCGCTGCGGGTTTCGGCGGTGACGAAGCGCTGGAAAAGGCGACGGCCTTCGCGCTCCCCATAAACAGCTTCAACTTCGGCGAAAACCTTGTCTTCCCAATTGCGAATCAGCGTCGAGGCAATTTTCAGCACCGCTTCTTCGTCGATGGGGTGGATCAGGCGGTCCAGGTCGAAATAGAACAGGAGCAGGTTGGCGGAGCCGCAATCCGCCAGGGTCTCGAAAGCCACCGGGCCGAACGCCTCGGCAAACGCCTTGCGTATGCCGGCCTCCAGCCCATAGGAGTAGCGCAACCGCGAGAAGGCGATGGCCAGAGAGATATAGCCGGCGCCCCGGCGCATGCGCACCACGATTTCCTCATCGCTGAGCATGAAGGCGATCGGCTCCATCAGCCCCTTCAGCGTGGCGGGAGGAGCGTAGAACAGTTCGCGCATGGGCATGCGGTTGAAGGTTGAAACCAGCTCGCGGTATATAAAGGAATTGCGGTCCGCCTGGCTGTCCTCGAGGATCCATTGGATTTTTTCCCTGAGTAAAGGGATCCGCTCCGACCGCTGGGAATAGGCCCCGCGGGAAAACCTTCCAAGTAGAAGGGAAGCGCCGCTGAAGTTGCCTTGGGCGTCCCACTCGCGGAAGATGACGTAATCGATCGGCTCCAGGTGATGCAGGGCCGATGAATTTTTGCTGAAATCGAGGCAGACGATCCTGGCATCGTCCGCAGCCGGCAGGATGTGCGATTCCGCCTCGTCCACGAGATTGGGAAACACGACGGGCAGCAGTTCCGGGTCGCGGAAAACGCCGAGGACCGTGTCCTCGCTCCGGTGCAGACGGCCGTCTTCCCCCTGGGAATAGCGCGCCAGGCCGAGAAATATGTAGTTTTCCTCCGGCAGCCAATCGGCAAACGCGCGCGCGGAAGCCAGCTCCGCGGCATTTTCGGATTTGCCCCGCAACAGGCGCGCGATTTCCTTCGTCTGTGCGGCCATGGGCTGGAAATCCTCGACCGCGAGGAAGACACATTTCAGGACCGAAAAGATTTCGTGCTGCATTCGGCGCAGGCGCTCCTGCGAGTCCACCGGCTCGATCTGGAACTGGCAGTAAGATTCCCGGATGCCCTCTTCGTGCGGGGGGCCGATCCATACGATGCGTTCCCATTGGCGGCGCACGGCAAAGGTCGGATGCACCGCAGAAAAAACCCTCAGGCCGGCCTTGCTGAAGTAGTTTTTCAGGCTGTCGAAGATGAAGGGCGCGTCGAGAGTGTGGGTGCGCACGACCGTAGATTCGAGGGGAGCGCCGGCGCCTCCGCCCATAGCGAGGGCTTCCTCGTCGTCCGGATTGTAGACGGCGACGTGGATGCCCGGCGGGCCTTTTACGAGCTGGATCGAAGGGGGCATTTCGTGGACGATGAATTTGAAGTGGTACATGAGGCGCCTGGCCAGTATTTCGGGATCAAGCAGGAACATGATCCGGTCCGATGCTTCCCCCAGGATTACGGGCGCGATGGACAGAGCAAGGTGTTTGTCCTCCGGGGCCGCGATGCGGTTGAGTATTTCGATGACCTGCGAAACTACCCGGGCTCTTTTGACAGGATCTTTGGTAATCATGGCAGTTGGGTCCTCGATAAATTTTAACGCTGACGCACGCTGAAAAACGCTGACGCCCGCTGAAAAAAATAGATAGATACCATTTTCTCAGCAGTTAATGCTGATTGGGTTTGTTTTCAAAAAAGCTTCGGGAAACGGGAGGGGTGGGCGGCGCGCATCATATCGTAGATGATGCTGAATATCTGTTCGCGGTTGGGCTTGGAAAAATAATCGCCGTCCGAACCGGCCGCGGGCCTGTGTTCCCTCGCGGTCAGCGTCCGCGGAGCGCCGTCGAGAAATTCATATCCGCCCTGCTCCTCAAGAACCTTCTGCATCATATAAGCTGTCGCTCCTCCCGGGTAATCCTCGTCCAGAAAAAGAATACGGCTGGTCTTCCTGAGTGATTCCACAATCATGCCGCCGAGGTCGAAAGGAAGAAGCGTGCGCACATCGATCAGCTCTACCTCGATGCCCAGCTCATGCAACTGATCGGCCGCTTCCATCGCTATGGGACAGCAGGCGCCATAGGTCGCCACCGTAACTTCTTTACCCGGCCTGATGATCTCGGGCACCCCTAAAGGAATGGTGAACTCACCGATATTGTCCGGCAGTTTCGCTTTTTTCCGGTAGGCATTCAATACTTCCACGATCAGGGCGCAATCGTCCGACTGAAGCATGGTGTTATAAAAGCCCGCAGCCTGCGTGGCATCCCTGGGAACGCACACGTAAATCCCGCGTATGAGATTTATTATCCCCGCCATCGGGGAACCCGAATGCCAGATCCCTTCCAGCCGGTGGCCCCGCGTGCGGATAATGACCGGAGCCTTTTGCCCGCCCTTTGTGCGCCACCTCAGAGACGCGAGGTCGTCCGACATGGTCTGCAGCGCATAGAGCAGATAGTCGAGGTACTGGATGTCGGCAATCGGCCTGAAACCGCGTAGGGCAAGGCCGATCGCCTGTCCCACGATGGTGGCCTCGCGTATCCCCGTGTCCATGATGCGCCAGGGGCCGTATTTGGCCTGCAGCCCCGCCATCCCCTGGTTGACGTCGCCCATGCGGCCGACATCTTCTCCCATGGCCAGCAGCTCGGGATAGCGCGCGAAGGCGGCGTCGAAGCAGGCGTTGAGAATCTCGAAGCCCTGTTTGACGGGCGAAGAGGGCGAATATACGGCCGGAACCCAATCTACCTTGCAGGCGGACTGATCGGACTCGCTGTAAAGGCCTGAATTGTAGCGGTCGAAACTGGCGGCGTCCTGGCTGATTTTCCAGTCGACCAGTTTCTGCTTCGAGGCGGAGGCCTCAGCGCGCAAGGCCGCCAGGGCTTCGCCGGCAGCCGCCATCAGGTCCCGCCGGAAAGGATATTTGATCTGCTCGAGCGACAGACAGATGCTGCCGAGAGCGGGGCAGGTTGGATGATCTTTGGCCGCCAGACCGAGAAACTTCAGCAGGTCCCCGCGCTCCTTCTCAATGGGCGCGCGGAACGATTCCCACGCACGCTCGCGGGCATCCAGCACGTATTGCTTTTCGATCGCTTCAAGCTCGTTCAATTCCTCGGGCGTCACGATCGCTTCACCGAGGATCCACTCGCGTATTTTGCGCAGGCAGTCGTATTCGCGCTCCCATTTCAGCCTTTCGGCGGACTTGTACCGCTCGTGACTGCCCGATGTCGAATGCCCCTGGGGCTGGGTCAGCTCGATGACGTGCACAATCGCCGGTGTATGAGTGCGCCGGACCAGGGCGGACGCATCCCGATAGGTCTGGCACAACTGCACATAATCCCAGCCGCGCGCCGTGTATACATCGATCCCGGAGACCTCGCCCTCCTGGCGCCGGAATCCAGCGAGGATCTTGCTCAGATCTGCTTTGGCGAATTGCAGCTCGTTGGGGACGGAAATGCCGTAGCCGTCGTCCCATATGGACAGGAGCATCGGCGCCTGGAGCACCGCCACGGCATTCACGGCTTCCCAGAAAATTCCCTCGGCACACGACGCGTTGCCGATGGTGCCGAAGGCTATTTCGTCGCCGGTATCGCTGAAAAGGCCTGTCTGCGACTTTTTTCCATCAATCTGCCGGTAGAGCCTCGAAGCCAGCGCCAGGCCGACGAGGCGGGGCATCTGGGCGCCGGTCGGGGAAAGGTCCGCGGATGAGTTGACGGAAGCGCGCTGATTTCTCCAACTGCCGTCGGGATTGAGCAGGCGCGTGGCAAAATGCCCGGTCATGGACCGCCCGCCGAAAAAAGGCTCGGCGGCGGGATCGGCGTGCTGATAGTGCTGGGCAAAAAACTGCTCCAGACTCAACAGGCCAAGGGCAAACATGAGCGTCTGGTCGCGGTAGTACCCGCTCCGGAAATCGCCCTTTTCGAAAGCATGCGCCAGCGCAACCTGCGCGACTTCTTTGCCGTCGCCGAAAATGCCGAACTTGGCTTTTCCGGAAAAGACCTCCTGCCGCGCAATGATGCTTGCGAGCCGGCTGCGATGCGCGATGGCATAATCGGTAAGAATCACGTTTCGTGGGAAGGGCTCGGGTGCCGCATTTACGTTCATGGAATTTGCATCCGTTCTGTACCTATTGTAGCAGAAACGTTGAACGTTGAACGTTGGCACGTTAAAACGTTGGCACGTTAAAACGTTGGCACGTTAGAACGTTAAAACGTTTAAACGTTCAAACATTCAAACGTGCAAACGTGCAAACGTTCCAACGTAATAGGAATTTGGTTGACCCAATCATCAAAAAAGGCGATAATTAAACTTCCCTCATCCATATCCAGTTGAAAGTGTATCTGAGCGGAGGAGTTCCTTGGGTTCGTCCGGGTTTCTCTTGATCGACGCCTCTTTCCGGCCTGTTTATGCGGACCCGGAATCCATCAGGATTCTCGGGTATCCGAATAATGTCTCCCGGCCCGAAGCCCTGGACGGGATATTGACGCAGAAGATCCTGTCTTTCCTGCCGCGCCACGTCGCCTGCACCCCGGTCGTGTTCGTCACGGAATTCCAGTCGGGCCGCAGGCGCTATCAATGCCGGGCCTTCCTGCTGGAGAACCGCTGGGGCGGGGAGGAAGCCAGGATCGCGCTGCTACTGGAAAGAGGGCTGCCCGGGCCTCCGGGCCGCACCAGGAAATACCGCAAGTTCGGCGGGATGTACGAAGATCCGTTCAGCTTCTCGCCCGATCCCAGGTACTACTACCAAAGCCGCGTGCACCACGAGGTGTTTTCCGCCCTGTGCGCTATGGTGCGCGAAGCCCGGGGCATCGGAGTGCTATTCGCGCAGGCGGGAATGGGAAAAACAGTCCTGCTCAACTACCTGGCCGAAAGCCTCCGGGCCGAATCGGAAATCGTGGTTGTGCCGGGCTCCTTCGACAGCCGGGCGGAGTTCATCCGCGCCGTCATGGGCCTTCTGGGCATGGAATGCGCGGGGACCGACGTCTGGGAAAACCTGCAGAATCTGAAAAGCCGGCTGCTCGCGAAAGACCAGGCGGGACGCAGGGTCACCCTGATCTGTGATGAAGCCCAGGAGCTGAACCTGGATACCCTGGAAAACCTCTGCCTCTTCTCCCAGCTCGAAGAATCCCGGCACAAGCTCGTCCAGATCGTGCTGGCGGGAAGACAGGGATTGATGGAAAAGCTCAGCGGCGGCCGTCTGGCTCCGGTCAGCACCGGGATCAACATCAGCTGCCGGCTCGCACCCCTGGATGAGGCCGAGGTGCGCAATTACGTCCTGCACCGGCTGCGGATTGCGGGCTGCACGCGGCAAATGTTCAGCTCCGAGGCGCTGGCGTCGATTGCGCTGTATTCGCGCGGCATCCCGCTGAACATCAACATGCTCTGCCGGCATTCGCTGTCTCTGGCGGCGCGGGCGGACCTTCAGGTGATCGACGATCGAATCGTCGCCGACTCGGCCTATGACCTGGTGCTGAGAACTCAGCCCGCCAATGTATTGCATGATCCATTCAGCCCTGCAAATCGCACGCCGGACCCGCCGGAAGGCTTGATGAACAGCCGCCGCAACCTCAAGCGGATTAAATAAAGTAAATATTTTGGTGAGGCTCGCCCATAGATTTTAACGCTGACGCACGCCGATAAACGCTGACCCACGCTGAAAAATTATAAATACTATTTACTCAGCAGTTAATGTTATGCGGGGGGGGTGAGGAGGGGGAGGGAAGGGAGGTCGGCGATTTTCTGCAGGATGCAGTCGGCGGCTGCCAGATATTCCTTCCCCAGGGTTGTTTCGATAGCTACGCACAACATCCCGGCATTCCTGGCTGCCTCGATTCCCAGCGGTGCGTTTTCCACTACCAGGCATTCCGACGGCTCGAGCCCGAGCTGCCCGGCTGCGGCAAGATAGGGATCGGGAAACGGCTTGGCGCGAGCAACCTCGTCTCCCGTGATGATGAAATCAAAGTGCGCCTGCCTCTCGCTGTCGAGCGAGTGCTGCATGTTCTTCAAGGCGCAGGCGGTCACAAGCGCGACTTTGAATCCGCGTCCCTTCAGCTCGTCAATGACTTCGAAAGCGTGCGCGTACTGCTCGACCTGAACGATGCTCCGGTAATAGGCGCGCTTTTCCTCGATAAATGCATCGCGCTGGTGCTCGGGGATATTTATACCGGACTCCTGCATGAGTATTGGAAGGATTTCACGCGAGCTTCTTCCCTCGTGCAGGAGCACCGTTTGCTCGCTGATGCTGCCGCCGAATTTTTCGAACATATGCTTCCACGCCAGGTAGTGGTAATGCAGCGTGTCGACGATGACGCCGTCCAGATCGAAAAGCACTCCTCGGATCCTGCGCATCCCTGTTTCACTTTTTTTCATGCGTCGCACCCAATTGCAGCTGCAGGCGGCGGGCTTCCAACAGTTCGGCCGCGTCGGGATCGGCTTCCTGCCATCCTTTAAAAAATGTTTCAAGCTCATTGCGCGCATCGGCCGCCGAGCCTTTTTTGTAAAGCAGGCGGGCGAGGTGAAAACGCGCGAATGAAAAATTCGGGTTGTACGACAGGGCATCCTGATAGGCCTGTTCCGCCTCTGGCAGGCGCTGCATGGTTTCGTAAATCTGCCCCATGGCATCATAAAAAAACGCCCGGTCGTACGGGGTGCTCCAGTACCCGAGTTTGACTTTGATCCACTTGAGATCGTTGATCGCCGCCGAGGCCTCCTGAATCTTGCCCTCACGGGCCAGCACCAGGGCGCGAAGATGCAGCCAATGCTTGTACGCAGGCTTGTAGTTCATGGCGGTGATCGAATTGGAGGCGATGATGTTGCCAAGCTGGGCGAGGGCGCGCCTGGCGGCGGGCAGGTTATTGCGCTGCAGCTCGATCAGGCCGATGATCCACAACAGCTCGTCGTGCGGGGCGTCATACTGGACCGTGCCCACGAGCTTCATGCCCTGCGCGCACATGCTCAGCGCGGTTTCCAGATCCCCTTTGCGATAATTCAAAAACGCCAGCGCCGCGTAATACTGCGCCTCCTGCGACCTGTCGTCGATGGAAGCCCGGAGCTGTCTCAGCCTCTCGCCTGCGGCCCGATTGCGGCCGCACAGCATTTCTATGAAGGCCAGGTTGCGGCTGGCGTAGTACAGCTGCGGATCCATCTGGATGGCTTTGGTCTTCATCTCCGCGGCCCGGGCGTAGTCGCCCGCCTGCATGTAAGCGTCTCCCAGGCTGTCGTAGGCATTGGCCGAAGGGTCGAGCTCGAGATAGCGGCGGCAGGCTTCGAGCGCGCGCGCATGCTCGCCCATCCACGCGTAGCAATAGGCCATGTGGTTGTAGGCCAGGGCGTAACGGTTGTCGAGGCTCAGAGCGTCCTGGTATTTGCTGATAGCTTCCTCGGCATCGGCGGTGTGGAAATAGGACTCGGCCAATTCATAAAGGTATTCCCGCTTGTAAGGCTTCAGTCCGATCAATTTTTGAAGATAGACCCTTTCCTCGAAGGGCTTGCCGAAGACGCGCGCCAGGAAGGCCTCGACCCGCAGCTGGTCGGCTTCGGTGAGGGCCGCCGCCTGCTTGCGCGCGGAGAGTATCTCCGACTGGGCGGCATCCCACTGGTTCTGAAAGACGCGCACCTCCCCCAGCATGAGATGAGCAAGGGCGAAATTCGGGTCGATCTCGAGCGCTGACCGAAGCTCGCGCTCCGACGCGTTCATGTCGAGACGTTCCCAAGCCCGCGCCCCGCGGTAATAATGCCGCAGCGCGTCCCAGCGCGGGGAAAGCAACTGAACCGCCGTGCGGTGGTCCGCCTGCCGGCCGTCAAGGTGGCGGCCGGCCAGCCGCGCGTCGTATTGTTTCAGCGTATACAAAGCCAGCGCATCGATGCCCGTGTTCAGCAACTGGTCCACTCCGCGGAATCGGCTGACATAGGTATCTTTTTTCCCCCGGACAGTGCATTCCAGCCTGATTTCCGACTGGCCAAGCGAGTCGCTGACTCGCCCGCTGACCGTGACCGAAGGCTCACGGACATCCGGCCGCCAGAGTGTCAGACGCCGGAGCAGACCGGGATTTTGTTCCTTGGACCGCTCCGCCTCCCTGCGGGTTTTTTCCACGGTCAGCAGGTTGCTGAACTCCTGGCGATCCACTACGGTGATGTCGGGGAATTGGGAGAGCGTTCTCTTGAGCGCGAGCCCCACCATCTCGGCATCCAGCGACTCGGATCCGCCTGAGAATTCGCCGATTTCGATGCATGGGTAGTAGGTCGAACTCCGAATGCTCCAGAAAACGGCGAGCGCCGCCAGGAGCAGGACCAGTCCGGCTGCCGGCAATGCGAAACGCGGCCTGCGCAGGGTCCGGAAGATAGCCGCGATCTTACCGCCGCGCGTTTTTACGTCAAGCGCCGTCGGCGCAGCATAGGCTGCGGCAGCAGGCGCCGGACCTGTTCCCTGGATTGCGGATATTCCCGGCCCGGAGGCCAGGCCGCGCTGGAGGTCCAGATCGCGTTTCAGCCGCTTCAGATCGGCACAAAGATCCGCCGCGGTCTGTTGGCGGAGGTCCCGGTCCTTTTCGAGCAGCTTGCCGATGATGTCGTCCAGTTTGGACGGCAATTCGCGGTTCAGCCGCCCGGGCGGTATGGGTGTGCGCGTCAGAATCTCCTGGAACAGTAGCGGCTGGGTGTTGCCCGTGAAAGGGGGAAAGCCCGTCGACAGCTCGTAGAGCACCGATCCGAGAGAGAAAAGATCGGAGCGGGCGTCGATTTCCTCGCCCAGCGCCTGCTCGGGTGACATATAGGGGAGCGTGCCGATCGCGGCGTGAGGAGTGCTGACATACTCCGCCGGGATTTCGCGCGGTTCCGCGGAGCCCGGTTCACCGGGAGCCGGAGCGCGGCTCGACGCGGCCAGCTTCGCGAGGCCGAAATCGAGCACTTTGACATGCCCGCGCTGCGTGACGAAAATATTGGCGGGCTTGATGTCCCGGTGCACGATCCCTTTGGCGTGCGCCGCCTCCAGGGCGTCGGCGATCTGCAGGGCGATGCGCAGGATCTGATCGACCGGCAGGGGCTTGCCCTGGATCATGCCGCGCAGGGTTTGCCCTTCGAGCATTTCCATGGCGATGTAGTGCCGGCCCTCGTGCTCTCCTATTTCGTAAATGGTGCAGATGTTCGGATGGTTCAAGGCCGAGGCTGCGCGGGCTTCGCGCTGGAACCTCTGCAGGTAAACGGGATCGGCGGCGAGGTTTTCGGGCAGCAGCTTCAGCGCGACTTCGCGTCCGAGCTTGGTGTCGCGGGCCCGGTGCACGACGCCCATGCCTCCGGCACCAAGCTTTTCCAGCACTTCATAATGGGCCATCATCTCGGCAGTCATAGCGATTCAGGTTGAAGGTTACCAGTCATAGGTTAAAAAGATAACTTGCGACCTGGATTTTTATTTAATCATCTACGCTACGTCGGACGGGGCTGGAGCCCCGTCTTCACCAAATTAGTGTCTGTCGCGAAACCGGTTTGTGCCGCGTAGCGGCACTATGATTTTAGCCCGGCCTTTCAAGGCCGGGAACCATGGTATTGCGAACAGCGCGTCGCGTAGCGACGCCTGAGATTCAGCCGTCGCTACGCGACGGAAACCCTAATCTTTTTAGATCCAGGCCTTAAAAGGCCTGGCTAAATTCAACTGGCCGCTACGCGGCCCGGCTCCAATTTCCGGCTTCCATGTAATATCAAATATCCTATCGATTGCCCAAAAATCCGGTTTCCTCGCAAAACCCGAGTTTCGCGACAGAAAATAGATTAATGGATCTGTGGAGACCCGTCCTCACTCAAACTAATACTTCCCCGTTCTGCCTGCGAAAATGCCGAAGCCATCCAAAGGCGTGCGGGACTTGCAAACGAATCGACGGTCGTGGCAGACTACGCGCATTGCCCCGGGGCTCATGCATTTTCGTATGAATTATATATCGGGTATGAAGCTGAATTGGAAAATAGATGGCAGAAAAGGAAATTGGTGGGCGCCACAGGACTCGAACCTGTGACCCCTGCGGTGTGATCGCAGTGCTCTACCAGCTGAGCTAGGCGCCCGAGCAAGAAGGTTTTAGCATCCCGGTCCACATTTGTAAATAGGCATTTAGGAGAATGGCACAATGCGCGAATATAAAATTTTTTTCGCAGGGTTCTTCCTTCCCGTTCTGATTCTTTCTCTGGTTTTGCCCGCCGCCGTCCGGGCTCAGGACGAAACGCTTGCCCAGATCAAATACAAGGAAGATTACGACCGCATTCAAAAAATCGCGGCGATAACCCAACCGGTCAAACGGGCGGACCAGCTGATTAAGTTTTACGGTGAGAGGCCCGACCTCGATCTCAAGCTGCGGGCCTATTGCGACAACCTTTTCGCCAAGGACCTCGAGACGCTGATGAAACAGGACAACTCCATCGCGCTGAAAGGCCTTTGCGAACGCGCGCTGAAAGTCCGGCCGAAGTTCGGGGAGGCCTACTTTTTCCAGGGAGTGGTTTTCAGGAAGGAAAAAAACCTGGAGAAGGCGGTGAACTGCTTCGCCAAGGCCTACCTGATCGGGAATCCGCTCCAGAAAAAAGCCAAGGAACTGCTCGACACCACTTATAGGATCTATAACCAGGGCAGCATGATCGGGCAGGATAAAATCCTCCGACAAGCCAGGCAGGAACTGAAATAACCCTCCGGGTTTTGGTGAAGGACGGCTCCGGAGGCTCGTCCATAAATTTTAGCGCTGACGCACGCTGAAATAATATAAATAAATACCATTTTCTCAGCAGCGTTTTTTTGTATTGCGCATTCCCGGCGCCGCCGATAACTGAATCGTTGGAGAAGCGGCGATGCTGAGGAAAAAAATCGGCGATTTTTTTATTGTCCGGCACATCGGCTCCGGCAGGGTTTCCGACTCCTACCTCGCCGCCAACCCGCGCACGCGGGAAAAGCGCGTCTGCAAAATTTTCGGCAAACGGACCACTGTCAAGCCCTCGGCGCTTGCCAGTTTTTTGCGCGAACTGGAGGTCATCAAGCGGCTTGCGCACCCGGGCATCATCAAAATCCTGGACATAGGCGTTTTTGAAGACTGCTGCTACTACGCGATGGAGTACCTTGCAGGCGGCAACCTTAACCGCCTGCTGGCTCGCGGCATCCTGCCTCTGGAAAAGGCCGCCGGGCTGTTCACCGGCATCTGCGAGGCCATGGCGCACGCTCACAGCAAAGGCGTCCTTCACCTGGAGCTGAAGCCATCCAACATCCTGCTCCGGCCGGACGGCTCGCCGGTGATCTCCGATTTCGACATAGCGCGGGTGCTGGACATCGACAGGGCCAGTGCCGGACCGCCGGGAGGGATCCTGGGCGCAATCGGCTACCAGTCGCCCGAGCAGCGTTTCGCAACCCAGAAACCCAGTCAGCGGTCCGATGTCTTCTCCCTGGGCGCGATTTTTTATGAGATGCTGATGGGATTCCCCCCTCTGGGCACCTTCCCCTGGCCGCGCGACGTTCAAAACGGTTTTCCCGAATTTCTGCAGAAAATTTTGGAAAAATGCCTGGCCTTCGAGCCGGAACATAGATTCCCTCACGCCGGTTTCCTTTTGACGGAAATGGTGAAGTGCGGGGAGGAAATCGGATGGGATCCGGATAAGGTTTCAGTTGCCTACATCCGGGCGCTGCGCGCATCGGATGATCCGGTCCGGCTGCCCGCCAAAACAGACCGCATCGAGGCCTGGTTTGCTGTTTTAAGAACCGGCACCGCCAGGGAACGGCTTGCCGCCGTGAGGGATATGGTCGACAAAATCGATCCCTCCGAAGCAAAGGCAATCCTGAAGCTTTATTCGGAAGAAGAAGACCACGTGCGCTGGGGGCTCATACGGGTTCTTGGAGAGCTGAAAATACAGGCAGCCACCTGCCTGATCCTGAACGACCTGAGAGATCCTTTTCTCACCGAGCATGCGCTGGAAGCCTTGGGGAAGATCGGCTCCGATGAGGCTTTTCACGCGATCCGGGAATATCTGATGGAGCATCCCGAATCCGCCGCGCATGCGTTGCTTCCCCTGGCGCGAACCGGGAAGCAGCGAAGCATACGGTATTTGCGCCGCTACCTGAACAACGAGATGCCCTCCCTGCGCCGGGCCGCCGTGCACGCTTTGGCCACCGTGGCCTCCGAGGACGCCTTGCGCGCGCTCAAGGAGCATCTTTGCATGGAGAAAGACGCCGGCGTGCGTTCCACGCTGTTCCAGGCGGTCCACACTCTTCAGTCCATACTGCTGCCTGAGTTCGAGATCACCCTGCACGACACAACCACGGTCCGCGACCGCGAATTCAGCGGCGCTTGAACTTGCCCGCGGCCGGGCTTACGCTTAAAGAATGAAATCAATAGCCTTTGCATTTCTATTCATGTTTGCCGACGGTCTTTCGGTCGTGGAACCTTTATACCCGCCGAGCGCAGCGGGAGGAGGCACGGTCGTCGCCGAGCTCGAGCTCGCGGCCGGGGCGGTGAAAAATGTCGGGATCCTTTCGGGTGAAGAGCCGTTCGCCGGCTCATGCAAATCGGCACTGGCTCAATGGGCTTTGCCCCAGGAGCAGGGCGATCGTGTATTGATTGTCGTGCACTTTCGCGCGCCGCAGCTCTATTCTGTGGGCAGCTCCAGGCAGGCTGTCGGCCCCGGAAAGGCGGCTTCATCCCTGCCGTACCCCCGATCCGTGACTTCTCCTGCCTATCCTGCCAACGCCATGGCCAGAGGGAGCGTGGTCCTGCGGGCGGATGTTTCTGCCGAAGGACGGGTCGCCGATGTGCGCGCCATCAAGTCACTGGGAGCCGTGACGGAAACCTCCATCAATGCCGTCCGGGAATGGGAATTCGTGCCTGCGGCGGACAGCCGCGGGAAAGAGGTCCCCTCGCACGCCTATGTTGTGCTGGTTTTCAGATTTCCCGTGCTGGCGAAGTAGAATATTGGTGGACGATGGGGGGATCGAACCCCCGACCTCCGCATTGCGAACGCGGCGCTCTCCCAGCTGAGCTAATCGCCCATATGCAGCATGACGGCACCGAATTATCCCCGATACTCCGCACACTGTCAAATGAATCAATTCCACATCCGAAAAACTCCGTGATATACTGCTGCGTCCGGCAGGCAACTGCCGATAGCTGCTTGTTAACCTAACCCGAGGACTACACGATTGCCTGGAAAGAGGAAGATTCCACCCAAAACTGTTTCACTGATTGACAAAGCGCTGGAAGCCATCATCGATCAGTGGTACCTGAGCGTCAGCGATTATTACGTCACTTCTGAAAAAAAAGCCGAGAATCCCGACCTGCAGGTCCCTGAAGAACTGAAACGCTTTCATGACGAAACCGGCCACAGGATTAAGTTCAACAAAGGCGACCTCGATTTTACCTATGGCTTGAGCCTGCTCCAGGAGGCGGACAACTGCTGCCTCGAAGTGAGCGTCAACAACAAGGTCCCGAATTTCAACTACAACGAACTCGCGCGCCGGCTCGCCGACTACTATCTGGCCAACAGCGACAAGCCGGTCGAGGGATTCAAGAAGCTGAAAAAAGTCCGCAACGGAGAGATCTTCATCCTGCAGGAGGATGTGCAGGACAGCATCAAGATCGAGACAAGGGAAGGGAAAGCCGACATCGTGCGCCTGGCTTTCGGTGTAGAAGAGGAGTACCTCGAAGATCTCGTTTCCGATCCGCCCATTTTTATGGAGCTCATCCACCAGTATTGCGTGGCTCCGTTGAGGCGGGCGTACGCGGACGTCTACAGGAAGAAACGCAAGTAGAGCGGGATCAGCAAAATCTGACCACGAAAGTCACGAAATACGCAAAATTATAATTTCGTGTTTTTCGTGTGTTTCGTGGTTGGATTATTTATGTAATCTCGTGAGCGCCGGCACTGGCGCGGACAGGGAAAATGTCCGGAGTGATTCCGGCCGCGGCCTTGTACTTGCCTGAAACCGCTTCGCAAAACGATTCTACCCGGCGGCTTTCTACCAGGCTGACCGTGCAGCCGCCAAACCCGCCCCCCGTCATCCTGGAGCCCAAAACGCCCGGCTGATCTTCGGCGATGTTCACCAGCAGGTCCAGTTCACGGCAACTGACCTCATAGTCATCCCGCAGGGATCGATGGGACGCGGACATCAGCGAGCCCATCTCCTGCATTCTTCCCTCGGCCAGGGCGCGGGCCGCCTGAAGCGTCCGGGCATTTTCGCCTATGACATGCCGGCAGCGGCGCTCAACGATTTCGGGCAGCAAGGATCTGTGCGCCTCAAACTCCGGCGAGGAGACGTCCCGCAAAGCCCGAATGCCGGGGAGGGCGGAACTCAGAAGCTTAACCCCCGACTCGCAATCCTGCCGGCGCCGGTTGTACTCCGACGAGGCCAGGGTGTGGCGCACGCGACTGTCGCAGATGACGATTTCATGGCCGCATAAATGCAGCGGTATTTGCCGGGCTTCCAGGGAGCGGCAGTCGAGCAGGATTGCATGGTCCTCCAAAGCGTGCACGGAAACGTACTGATCCATAATTCCACTTTGGATACCCACATGAACGTGCTCCGCGGTCTGACCTGCGAGCGCCAAGGAAGTTTTGTCCATCCGAATGCCCGAGAGGCTGATGAGAGCGGCGCCCACAGCCATCTCCAGCGCCGCCGAAGAGGCCAATCCGCCGCCTATGCTAACGTCGCTCTTCAATGCGATATCGGCCCCGACAAGAAGATTGCCCGGGGCGGATATTGCGGACACGATGCCTTCAACGTAATCCGTCCATGTGCCGCTGCGCCCGCGACCCGGCCGGTCGAGGTCCAGTTCCGCGGCAGCCTCCAGGTTGATCGACCAGACACGCAGTTTCCGGCCGGGACGCGCGACAATGGCCACGGCTATGCCCCGATCGATGGCCATGGGCAGGACGAAGCCTGAGCCGTAATCGGTGTGTTCGCCGATCAGGTTCACGCGTCCGGGGGCGCAAAATATCCGTGGATCGGAGCCGTAACGGGCCCGAAAAGCGGCAATCAACTCCGATACATCCATAGGATACGATTCGCACTCCCTGCTTACGGGAGCCGGAGCTCTATTTTTTCTTGGGTTTTGTCAGCGCGGGTTCAAGCGCTATGGAGAAAGGCCCAATCCCTTTGCCGGTGCCTTCCGTCTCGAGCTTGGGGATGTAAAGCGTGCTGCCCGCGAAAGGATTTATCTTGGGATCGGGCGTGAAGAAAAAGAGGAATCCGTCGGAAACCGAGCCGGGATCCACGGTCCGATTGGTCAATTCTTTCGCCGAAAAATCCGAAAGGGCGCTGCCTTCCTTGCCCATTCCCGGAGCGCCGTCCGATCCTATGAGAGGGATTTTGCTCGTCATCCCGGCTTTGCCGATATCGTCGACCAGAAGCGTCGCAGGCGTGGTGTAAAGATGCTGACCGGAGGAAGTGACAACGATGATATTTCGCGTGTGTATTTTGAGGAAATCCGACGAGCCGTTCCGGATGATCACGTGAAGAGGGAAATATCCGCGCGAATTGAGTTTTTTTACGTCGAATGCCGTTAATGATTTTTTATTGGTGTCGTAGGGATCCGCTGCGATCGTTACATTCCCGACCGATGCCTGGGCGGGATAGGATTCCATCGGCTGAACCTTGACCGTCTTTATCAGGTAGTCATCGGCCATCAGGAGAGCCGCTCCGAAAATAATCCATGCCATGGCTGCGATTTTCTTCATAGTATTGCCATGATAGCAGGAAATGCAGGTGGAGGCTACCTGCAGTAACGTTGAACGTTTGAACGTTTGCACGTTGGAAGGTTTGCACGTTGAACGTTGTAAGTCGAAAGTGCAGACTTCGAACGTGCAACCCGTAAACGTTCAAACATTCTAACGTTCAACGTTCAAACGTTCAACCCCCACACAGAGCGGCCGGAGTTTTTCTTCAACAAAATCGGCCGCGGCGGCAAGAATAGTTGACAACGAGACACTCACATCCTATATAACTGATGCGCTAAAAAATGCTGGGAATGACAATCGGCAATTATGAATGGATGTCTTTTAAAACACTTTAGTTGCGTTCATTAAGGAGGAACCAATGGGTAAGATCATCGGAATAGACCTTGGCACTACCAATTCAGTAGTGGCGGTCATGGAGGGAGGCGAGCCTAAGGTTATCACCAATCCTGAAGGATCCCGGCTCACGCCTTCGGTAGTGGCGGTGGGGAAAAACGGAGAACGTTTTGTAGGGCAAGTTGCCAAGCGCCAAGCAGTTACAAACCCGGAAAACACCATTTTTTCCATCAAGCGGTTCATGGGACGCAAAACCAGTGAGGTCGGTGAGGAAACGAAACTGGTCCCCTACAAGGTCGTGTCCGGTTCAAACTCGGACGCGCAGGTAAAAATGGGTGACAAGACCTACAACCCGCCGGAAATAGCGGCCATGATCCTCCAGAAGATGCGCGCCGCGGCGGAGGAATATCTGGGCGAAAAAGTGGAAAAAGCCGTGATCACGGTTCCTGCCTATTTCAACGACAGCCAGCGCCAGGCTACCAAGGATGCGGGCAAAATAGCGGGCATGGAAGTGGTCCGCATCGTCAACGAACCGACGGCGGCGGCCCTGGCCTACGGCCTGGACAAGAAGAAAGACGAAACCATTGCGGTCTTCGATTTCGGCGGCGGGACCTTCGACATTTCAATCCTCGAAGTCGGCGAAGGCGTAGTGGAAGTCAAATCGACCAACGGGGACACCCACCTCGGCGGGGACAACATTGACCAGCGGCTTATGGACTGGATTATCGACGAGTTCAAAAAAGACCAGGGAATCGACCTGTCGAAGGACAAGATGGCCCTGCAGCGTCTGCGCGAAGCCGCCGAAAAGGCAAAAATGGAGCTTTCGACCGTAATGGAAACGGAGATCAACCTTCCCTTCATCACCGCCGATTCCGCCGGGCCGAAGCACCTGAACATGAAGCTGTCCCGTTCCAAATTCGAACAGATGGTCGAGGACATCCTGCAGCGGTCGATTCCTCCCTTGAAACAGGCGCTGGCGGATGCCGGCGTGAAGCCGAGCGATATCGATGAGGTGGTCCTGGTTGGCGGATCGACCCGTATCCCGCGCGTTCAGCAGATGGTGAAGGAATATTTCGGCAAAGAGCCCCATAAAGGCGTGAACCCCGACGAGGTGGTTGCCGTGGGCGCTGCCGTTCAGGCCGGTGTGCTTGCCGGGGACGTGAAGGACCTGCTGCTCCTGGATGTGACGCCGCTGTCTCTGGGCATCGAGACCCTCGGCGGAGTCTTCACCAAGCTGATCGAAAGAAACACGACCATCCCGACCAGGAAATCCGAAATATTTTCCACCGCCGCCGACAATCAAACATCGGTGGAAATCCACGTTTTACAGGGCGAGCGGGCGATGGCGAAGGACAACCGGACACTGGGCAAATTCCACCTGGTGGGAATTCCAGCGGCGCCGCGGGGGATGCCGCAGATTGAAGTGACATTCGACATCGACGCCAACGGCATCGTGAACGTTTCGGCCAAGGACCTGGCCACCAGCAAGGAGCAGAAGATCACCATCACCGCGTCGAGCGGATTGAGCAAGGAAGAAATTGATAAAATGAAGCAGGACGCTCAATCCCATGCGGATGAAGACCAGAAAAACCGGGAAAAGATCGAGGCTAAAAACAAACTCGACAGCCTGGTCTACAACACGGAGAAGATCCTGAAAGAAAACCGGGAGAAAGTGCCGGAGTCGGATGCTGCGACCCTGGATTCGGCGCTTTCCAAAGCCAAGCTGGTCCTCGAGAGACAGGCGGAAGCCTCCGAGCTCAACGAGGCCTTCGAGGAACTGACCCACGCGTCGCACCGCCTTGCCGAGATCATGTACCAGAAGACCGCGGCGCAGACTCCTCCGCATGGCGCGCCCGGCGACGGAGCAGCGGGCGGCGGCCCGAAGCAGGAATCGGGCAAAAAGGAAGATGAGGTAATCGACGCGGAATACGTCGACATGGACAAAAACGAGTAAGGCTGCGTTTTAAGCAGCATGTGGTGGCACGAAACGGTACAGGCTGTCCCGCGACAAAATTAAACGCCGGCGCACGCGGATAAAATGGTTTTCTATCGGCGCGCGCCGGCGAATGACGGCGTGAGGCAGCGCAATTTTTGTCCGCAGGCTAAGGTATGGCAAATCAGGGACCGGATTATTACGCGATTCTGGGCATTTCCCGGAACGCGAAAGAGGCGGAAATCAAGAAGGCCTATCGACGCCTGGCAAGGAAAAATCATCCGGATGTCAACCCGGGGGACAAATCGGCGGAGGAGCGTTTCAAGAGGATCCAGCAGGCCTACGACGTTCTTAGCGATCCCAAGAAGCGCGCGGTTTACGATCAATACGGCTTCTACTCGGAAAACTTCAAGGAGCATCCGGGCGGGCAAGGCAGGGGATTCGGCGGGGGACACAGCCAGGGATTCGATTTTTCTGGAATGGATTTCGGGGAATCCGGGCAGAGCAGTTTCCGGGATCTATTTTCCGATCTTTTCAGCGGCGGCGCATCGCGCAGCCGCGAAACAGGACCGGTTCGGGGAGAAGACCTGGAGCATCACCTGAATATTTCCTTCATGGAAAGCCTTCAGGGTTTGTCCACGCGAATGGTTCTGAACCGGCATGTCGCCTGTTCCGCATGCGAAGGAACCGGAAGGGACCGCAATGCGGGCCAGCAGACGTGCTCGAAGTGCCAGGGAACGGGGCAGGAGGCGAAGGCCCATGGATTCATGCGGTTTTCCGGCCCCTGCCGCGCCTGCGGCGGAACCGGCCGGGTCGGGGGCCGCTGCGCCGTGTGCGGCGGTTCCGGCGCGAAGCCTTTCCAGGAAACCATCACCGTCCGCATACCTCCGGGTGTAGCCAACGGCTATCGAATGCGCGTCCCCGGCAAAGGGAACGCCGGCGTGTCCGGAGGAGGCCCGGGCGATCTGTATCTGATCATTACCGTCCGGCCGCACGAATTTTTCCGTCGGGAAGGGAACGACATAGTCTGCACGGTGCCCATCACGGTAACGGAAGCCGCGCTGGGAACGAAGATCGAGGTCCCATCGATTAACGGAAAAAGCCTGCTGCGCATCCCGCCGGGGACCCAGAGCGGCCAGAAATTCCGGCTGAGAGGAAAAGGCGCACCTTCGCTTCGCGGTGATTTGCCCGGCAACCAAATTGTGGAGGTGCGCGTCATCGTGCCCAAAGTGGCGGATGAACGCTCCAAGGAGCTTCTGCGGGAATTGGCCCGCCTGAACCCGGAAAATCCCCGGGACAGCATGTCTCCAATCTGATCTGGGAGAGTGAATTGTGAGCCCGCGGAAAAAAACAGGTTACATGATCAGTTCGGTGGCGGAGTCGTATCAGATCCATCCTCAGACGCTCCGCCTGTATGAGCGCCTGGGGCTGTTGATGCCGTCGCGCAGCGACGGGAACACACGGCTCTATTCGGAGGAGGACCTGCACAGGCTGGAGATCATCCTCACGCTCACTCGTGAACTGGGTGTGAATCTAGCCGGGGTTGAGGTCATCCTGAATATGCGCGAGAAGATGGAAAAGATGCAGGAGCAGGTCGAGGAAATGATCGGGTTTGTCCGGGAGCAGATCAACGCCTCGGCGTCCGATTCTTTCCGCAGCGCCCTGGTCCGCGTGCCGGCAACCAAAATCGTCCGGTCTCAACGGTAGATTTCATGAGAGTTTTATTTTCCATCTGGACAGGCCTGATTCTATTGTGCGGAAGCGGCTATGCGCAGGACAGCGCGTATTCGCAGTCCTATGCGATTTTTATCAAGGGCAGCGCAGCCGGGCGTGAAACCGTCAAGGAAACAGTCTCGGAGAACGGCGACCTTGTATCCGATTCCGAACACGAAATGCTGGTTACGGACGGCCTTGAAACGAAGAGCATGTCGTTTGCGACCCGGATGGTTTTTTCCGGGAAGCCGAGATCGCTGGCGTCCTACGAGTACAGGTACACCTCGGGCGGCACCGGGGACGCCTATTCCGTTGCGATCCGCGATGCCCAGGCCCAGCGCGTTCTGACCAGAGGCGGCCGGACCAGCGAGATCAGCGTCCCGTTTACGCCCGAAATGGTGATTCTGGATTTCAACGTGTATCACCAGTACGACTATGTGGTTCGCAGGTACGATATGAAAAGGGGCGGGCGGCAGATTTTTACCAACTTTGTTCCGCTGATCGGCAATGACATTCCGCTCGCAATTACGTTCCAGGGCGATTCGGACCTGAAGGCGAACGGCAAATCCATCCGTGTAAGAAATTTCCAGGTCGAGTTTGTGGGAATATCCAGCGGCACGGCGAGTATCGACAAAGATGGCAGGCTGGTGCGCCTGGTCATTCCCATCCAGGAAATCGAGGTCGTCCGCAAAGACCTTATCCCGTAATGCGGTGTTCGTGAGGCCGGATCTCCAGACCTGTCCGACTAAGCCATAACCGGTCATTCGCCCATCGGCAGTCCATAAATTTTAACGCTGACGCACGCCGATAAACGCTGACGCACGCTGAAAAATTATAAATACTATTTTCTCAGCAGTTGATCCGCTAATGTTGATTTATAGAACCGGAGAGCTGTGCACACGAAATCTCGAAGCGCGGGGAGGGAAACCATCCCGATATTGGCTATAGACCACGCCAGGTGCTTTGTTTTAGAGCTTTCTGCGGACGGATGCCGGGCCGGTCACTTGGCTTGCTGGCATGCAGCCGGTTCCAGGATCTGCTTTTGAAGAAACTGCTTCGTCTCCTCCTTGTTCACGGGACCGCTGGTCAGGTAGCTATATAGGATGAAAGTACCGAAATATTCCTGCCTTGAGTTTCTCCGGTAGGCGGTGATGCGCGCCTGCGCACGCTTGACTTTCGCCGATCCGACTTCCTTGACCGCGACAGCTGCCCGGATAGTCAGCGAGCACTCGTCGGACTGGTCTGTGGTGCTTTCCTTCAAAGCCTCTTCCAGAATGGGAAGGAAATTCCGGAACTGGGCTGCAATATCCTCGGGAATGTCCTTTGCAGGGGCTGCTGCGGTCATCTTGATGTTTTCATGAATTGCGGCTTCGCGAATAACTTCATCCTGGGCCCAGGAACTGCAGGAAAAAAGCAGGAATGCGAAGGCTGTAAACACCGAAACGTTACGAAATCGCATAACCTCATCCTCTCAAGTCAGGCTCAACGGAGCTGTTTCATTGTTCAACATTATTCCGGGAGATTTGCCATTGTCCTTGCTATCCGGATCCCGAGCCTGCCGGTTTCAAATACGACGGATCCGGGGATTGCGAGTCTCCTGAGATCGCGGTGCTTCCTCAGGGCCGCTGCGAACTTGACAATCCCTTTTCCTCCACGAACAAATTGCTGAGTGCCAGTTTAGTCTTCTTATAACACAATCGTCGTCTCTTGCTATAAATATTATTGAGAAAATCTAAGAGACTGACGGATGATGGCGTAAATATTTCGCAGCACATAATTCTGCAGCTGCGGGTCTCCGGGAAACATCTCGCGCGCGCTTTCCGTGATTTTTTCCACTGCGGCCTCCATCTCCGGGATCAGAGCGGCCGTGACGGTCGGATCATAGGGCAGCTGGATGGAGTGGCAGCCCAGTTCGGAAAAAAGCCTGATGTAACGGGCCGTGACCATGTCGGGGCACTGAATCCTTTTATAAGAGGCCTGGACCTCGTATCCGAGAAGGGTGTTGAGAATTTTTGCCGGAGCCTTTTTCCCCAGCAGCCGGATGGTGCGGGTTTTCTGCGTGAGCACCTTCCGGCGATAGATATCCGCCAGGTCTCCCGGAAGATCCGGATCGCGCTGGATGGCTTTCAGAATTTTGCTGTGGGGGATTTTTTGATCGCGCACGGCGATGGTCGTGCCCGATGCCTTGAGGACTTCCGGCAGCCTGGCGCGAAATTCGCTCCGCTTCCGCTCTTTCATACTCGCTACCTCGAAGAGGACCGCTGGTTCAACGCCCGGGCCGCATTGTACCTCACGGCGTCGGGAACGCTCCGGTCGCGCGCCAGTTGAGCCAGGTCCCTGGTGTGGAGACGGATCAGCAGGCGCTGCGAGATAAAGGCCGGGGTTTTCGGATTCTTGATGAGGTTCTGCAGGACGCTGTAGCTCTTGGTCCACTCTTTGCTATTTCCTATTTCGCGGAGAATATCCTCCCCCACGCCCCTCATGGCGGCGATGGTCTCGATTTCGCCGTCGGTAAGCTTCGGGCTCCGAAGCACCGAACGCGCCACTTCCCTGTTGGTGTCGCGGATCAGCATCATGCGCAGTTCACGGTTGCCGAAGAGGGCATGCCGGACCTTTTCCGGAAATGAAAGGCCGGTAAGGCGCTGGCTGATCGCGGCCTCGCGCGCTTCTTCCTCAACCGGCAGGCCCTCCAGCCTAAGATCTTCCGGAGGCTTTTCGAGGTCCAGCCCGAGCGCCTCGATGACGGCATCCGCGGTCTGGGCCGGTTCTTCGACGGAATATTCCCTCTTCTTGGCCCCGAGAAATTCCGTTTCGATCTCCCGCGCGAGCCTCAAACCCTCGGGTGTCGCGGAAGGATTTTGCTTGATGCCCTCCAAAATATCCGGAGACCTTATCAGGCGAACCCGGTTGTCGAGCAGGGATTCCAGGAGCGGCGCGGGGACCGTGCGTGCCAGCGACCCGATCAACGTGTCCGGACTGGCCGGATTGGTAATAACGGCCAGAAGCAAAGCGTGGGAATTTCCCGGCGCCGCGAAATGCTCGAGCACCGCAGGAGGGCAATCGGGAAGTTTCAGCTGCGAAACGATCTCCGGCTCTTCATATTGGTGCAGGCTTTCAGCCGCCTGGGATGCAATGGCGGGGTCGGCGTCTTTGAGGAGACACACCAGCAGTTCGAGCATCTGGCCGGGAGGAAGAGGCGCCATCCTTCGGGCAATAGCCATGCGCAGATTTGCAGGAGCGGCGCCGGAAAGGAGAGATTTCAGCAGATCGCTTTGGGCCATCAATTAGCCTGCGGTTTGGTCGATGAAGTCGGCCAGATTCGTCTCGTTGATCTCGACCTTCACAACCTCTCCCGTTTTGCCCAGCAGCTTCGCCGGCTTGCCGTTGATCTGCAACCGCACTCCTCCGGCGTTTCCCATAATGAGGTTGATTTTGCGGGAGGCTTCAAACGATTGAGTTTCACCCGCTTTCAGCACTCTTCGAATTGAGGGCCGTCCGTCGCTGTCAACCGACATCCAGCATTCTTCCGTTATTTCGATCCGGACACGCAGCGGGGACGCCGAAGCAGGGGCCGCCGGCACAGGCGAAGCGGCAACCGCAGATGCAGGAACGGAGGGCGCTGGAACCGTCGCTGAGAGAACCGTTGCCACACCTGCCTGAGTTTCCGAGGACGCGGCTATAGTCTCGGTCGGCATCACCGATTCGGGAGAAGGAGCGGCCGGCTCCGGGGCCGGTGTATCAGCCGCGGGCTGCGATGCAGCGGCAGGAGTCACCGCAGGGGGTGAAACAGGTTCGTTGCGGACGGCGGCTATCGGGGTGCGCGAAAAATAGGGTGAAAAAACCGAGGCAATCCAGTTTCTGCTGAAAAAAAGCCCGGTTGCGGAAACCAGGAGCATGACGCTCCAGGCCATAATCGTGTAATGCCGGGCCAACCGGCTCGTTTGGGGAATCTTTTTTCTGGACTTGGAAGGCTTTTCGACAGCAGGCGACATTTCCGCTTCGTATCGCCGCATTATTTCCTTCTGGTCCAGATCAAGGCTTTCGCAATAGGCTCTTAAAAAGGCGCGATTATACATCCCGCCCGGCAGCTCGCCGTAGCGCCCCTCTTCCAGGCTTTCAAGATGATGCAGGCTGATTCGAGTGTCTGCGGCAATCTGAGCAAGTGGAATGTTTCGCTTCTCTCGCTCGGATTTCAGGTCGGATGCAACAGATGCCATAGTTGACTAGGGCGTTATAAAAACCGTTTTTTCCTGTTGAATTCTGCTGATTCTTACCCCAAATGCGGCCATTGTACTTTGTCTTACATGCCATGTCAATTGATATCAACATGTTAGCCGCCGTTGTTCCTTATCGTTCAATTTTCCGTAACGCTGAGTGTTTTGAAATGCGTTTCGTGGTGGGTTATGGGGTAGAGGATTCAAGGATCAAAGGATCAGAGGATCAAAGGGATGGAGGTGATGAGGATTCAAGGATCAAAGGATTCAGTCGAGGATCAGAGGATCAAAGGGATGAAGGCGCAGAGGAATAAGGGAACAAAGGATCAGAAGGATGAAGGGGCGAAGGATCATGGTGGGAGACAACAATAGGCGGATTGGGGAGCAGCGCATTCGTCAAATTTGCAAAACACCGATGCGGTTTTCGAGTCCTCTGCTCCTTAATCCTAATTCTCTAATCCCCAATCCCCAATCCCCAATCCCTAATCCCCAATCCCTAATCCCTAATCCCTTTGATCCTCCGTTCCCCACCAAAACCCGCGACTACAGCGCGGACTTTCCATTGCGGGTGCTCGACTGCTGTGTTAATTTCACTCGCGTTGAATTTCCCTCCGGCAATTTGGGGACGGAGTGTTTGGCGAATGGTTTCATTGCTTTTATCGAGCCAGCACTGGCTGGCAAAGCTGGGTAGTTCCGCAAGTGCTCTGATCGCGAGCTTTGGCGGCCCGGGAGTGTTGTTGCTGGCTATCGCCGACTCCTCCTTTCTTAGCATTCCCGAAGGGAACGACCTGCTGATTGTCATACTTTCGACGGGGGGGTCCTGGGGTAACATGGCCTATTACGTCAGCATGACGATCATTGGTTCGGTTATCGGCTGCCTGCTGCTTTACTCGGTGGGCCGAAAAGGAGGCAGCCCGATCCTGAGGAAAAAGTTTTCCGAAAAAAGCGTCGCTCGTGCGGAAAAGCTTTATGAAAAATACGGGATCCTGACCATTGCGATTCCCAGCGTCTTTCCCCCGCCCATGCCTTTCAAGATTTTCGTTCTCAGCGCGGGAGTGTTCCGCGTTAAAACCGCCGAGTTCATAGCGGCAGTCGTGATCGGCCGATCGATCCGTTACTCTATGTGGGGAATCCTGGCGGTGCTTTACGGTAATGCGGTTAAACTCTATATGCAGCAGAATCTTAAGGTAATCGGGATGATTCTGTGCGGCATTTTTGCGCTGGCCTTGGTTGCGACTATGGCCTTCTACCGGCGCCGCGCGAAAGCCGGCAAAGGCGCAGGCGCTTGACTTATACCTCAAATCCGCCCACTCAGGCTTTGGGTCTCGAATCTCGAATCTCGAATTGCTTCAATAGGTTGACATGTTCTTCATTCTCTGTTAGATTCTCGCCGGCAAACGTGTGGTCTGAAGCTTTGATGAAAAAAACTTTTATATTGCCAGCACTTGCGGCGAAACGGCGCCGAAATTCCTTCCTTCTGGGATCTATTCTGCTTGCGTTTGTATGGTGCGCCGGCTCGGGTTGCAGCATTAAGCGGACAGTCCGGACCGCCGTTCATCCGAAAATTCTTCAGGCGAAATCGGCAACGTTTGAAGAATTGCTGAGCATTGCGCAAAGCTTCGCAAATATTAGCGCCTTGTCATGCAATAATTTACGGTTTACTCTTACATCCGGGAAAATCGAGAGCGGCGAGCTTCAGAAGTACCGGAGCGCCCCGGGTTATATTTTGCTGAAACGGCCGGACTCAATCCGGCTGGTCGTGCAGATCCCTGTAACAAAGACCGCGCTTTTGGATCTTCTATCGGTGGGAGACGAGTTTTGCGTATGGGTCCCAAGGGAGAACAAATTTTATACAGGCAAAAACAGCGCCAGGGAACTGGTTGCTGAGGATTTGCCCAATTCTCCCGGGTTCACGATACGCGCGACGCACATATTCGAGGCGATACTTCCCCCGAGCATCCCGTTGGATGCCCCGGGAATTTACGCTGCGGTTAAGGAGGAAATGACCGCTCACGCCAAATATTATGTCTTATCTTTATACAGGGAAGGTATTTCCCGGAGGATCCATCCGGTCCGCGATATCTGGATCGAGCGGTCCGGGCTTACGGTCGAGCGGCAACAGGTTTATCAGGAAGAAGGGCACGTGATAAGTGATATCATTTATTCCGGTGAGTTATTTGTGGATAGCTATCATCTGCCCGGGAAAATCCACATCGATAGGCCCATGGATGGCTATGCCCTCGACATGGAGTTCAAGGCCTGGCGTGTAAATCCGGACCTGCCGGAGGATGCATTTATTCTGGCGCCTCCCGAGGGGGCACAGATCGTTCCTTTTAGGGAGAAGGGAAGGAGCACAGCTTCATAAATGGAAAATCTCATCACTGCCAATATACGTTCCCGTCCTACCCGCGCCTTCATCAGCATTTTCGCGGTTGCGCTGGGTGTGGTTCTCATGCTCATCATAGGCGGGATAGCCAGGGGGACGCTCGATGACTACCTGGGACGAACGGTGGGGCTGGGCGCCGACTACATTCTTCAGCCGACAGGCTCTTCGGTTTTCTACGCTTTCAGCAATGCGGCTTTAAATATCAAGCTGGCGGGCAAAATAGCGGAGGTTCAGGGAATTGCGGCGGTAACGCCCGTCCTGGCCAAGTTCAGCTCTTCGGATTTCAGCCTGGTCTTCGGGATCGACATGGAGAGCTACAACCAGTTCGACGGCCGCCTGAAGGTAGTATCCGGCAGGGAATCACTGAAGGACGACGAAGTCATCGTCGATCAGCTTTATGCCGAGTCCAAAAAGCTTGCCCCCGGCATGAAGATGTCCGTGCTGAACCACGAATTTACCGTTTCCGGCATCTGCCGGCCCGGCGCCATCGTGAGGATTTTCGTGCCTCTCAAAACGCTCCAGAAGCTGAATGGAACGCCCGATAACGTCACCATCATGTTCATCAAAGCCGTTCCCGGCTCCGATATCCCTGCGGTATTCCAGGACCTGCGCGGGCAATTTCCCAATTACTCTCTGGCCCGGGCATCGGATTCCAACCTGCTGCTGGCGGATGCGAGGCTGCCCGGATTCAAGGAATTCCGCATGACCGTGGTGCTGGTGTCGATGATGCTGAGCTTCATGGTAATCCTGCTTGCGATGTACACGACCATTTTCGAGCGCACCCGGGAAATAGGTATTCTTAAATCGCTGGGAGCTTCCCGCCGATTTATAGTTGGCATGATTTTGAAGGAATCTGTTATTATATGCTGTTTAGGCGCGCTTCTTGGAATCGGCATCAGTGAGGTTGTTCGTAAGATCATCATCACGAAGTTCCCGACTTTGCAGGTGGCAATGAGCATGGACGACCTGATTCGAGGCTTGATATTGGGTTTGGTGGCAGGAACCCTGGGTGCGCTTTATCCGGCTTACAAGGCCGCGCGGATGGATCCCGTAAGAGCGCTGAGTTTCGAGTAGGGACATGGAGACTATGGCCGAATTTACTTCGAGCAATGCCATCGAAACCGTTGACCTGTGCATGACCTACAGGTCCGGAAAAGTGGACGTTCCCGCCCTGCAGCATATCAATCTCAACGTGGAACAGGGCGAATTCATCGCGGTCATGGGGCCTTCGGGCTGCGGAAAATCCACCCTGCTCCACCTTCTGGGCGGATTGCTCCAGCCGACCGCCGGCCGGATCATGATCGACGGCATCGATATTGCCAAGCTCTCGGATTCCGAGCGCACGGCGATGCGCCGCAAAAAAATCGGATACGTGTTCCAGCGGTTCAATCTTTTGCCGACGCTCACGGCCAAAGGAAACATCGAGCTGGCCAAACAGATCCATGGCAACGGCTATTTGAGCCTCAACGGCGTGGACCAGATATTGAACATGCTCGGGCTGCAGGAAAAAATCAATTTCCGGCCGGCCGAGCTCTCCGGCGGGGAACAGCAGCGCGTAGCCATAGCCCGGGCTGTGATCAACCGGCCCTCGATCGTGCTCGCGGATGAGCCGACCGGCAGCCTCGATTCGCGCAACTCCCGCATCGTCCTCGAGATCCTGCGGGACCTCAACGAGAAGCTTCACCAGACCATCGTGATGATTACGCACGATTCCGAGGCAGCCTCGATCGCCAGCCGCGTGGTTGAAATGAAGGACGGACACATTCTGAATCCGGCCTCCAGATTTTCCTATGAACTCGTGTATTAGGGGTTTTGCTGCAAGCCTATGACGAATATCAGGAGCACAGCCCGGAATATCTTCGTGTGGGCGTACGGGCGCGGCACGATCCAGTACGACATCATTTGCGCCCTGATCCTGGCGTTCATCTTCTTCGTCCCCCCCAGCTGCTTCATAGCCAAAAGAGCCGACAGGGCGCGGATCGCCCATCCTCCGGTCAGCAGCGCCCCCCAAGGCGCCAAAACGGATCTTCACCGATGAAAACCTATGGCCATAGTCACCTGCCTGCGGGAAGGGGCCGGATTGCGCTCGCGGCCTGGTGCTGCCTGCTGTTGAGTGTTTCCGTCTTCGGCGGCCAGGGCAAGGAGAAAAGCGACCTGGATCGCGTCCTCGCCCAGATGGAATCGGTCGGCAAAGGCTTCAAGACTTTCGCTGCGAAGTTTTCTCAGAAGAAATATACGGCCGTGCTGAAGGAGTTCGACACTCCCGAGACGGGCGAGTTTTATTACGCCCGCGCCAGGGACGGGTCGGCGATGCTGCGCCAGGATGCCACCAGCCCGGGCCGCCGGATCCTGACCATCAAGGGCGGGAGCGCGACCATCTATCAGCCCGACATTAAGCAGGCTCAAATCGCCAACCTGGGGCAGAACAAGGACAAGGCCGAATACCTGGCGCTGGGCATCGGCCAGTCGCCGGCCAAGCTGCAGGAGACGTTTCAAATTTCCTATCAAGGAAATGAAACGGTTAACGGGGCGCCCTGCTCCGTTCTTCTGTTCAAACCCAGGAGCGCGAAAGCAGCCGCCATGTTTTCCTCGATCACGCTATGGGTAAAAAAATCCAGCGGAATCCCCATCCAGCAGAAACTCCAGGAACCGAGCGGGGATTACCTGCTGGTCAGCTTTTTCGAAGAAAAGCTGAATACAAAAATTCCCGATTCCAGATTCGAACAGAAATTGCCCTCCGGTGTGGACATCCAGAGAATACAGTAAATTACGCTGACGCACGCCGACAGAACGCCGACGCACGCTGAAAAAATCTATTTAATATCGGCGTTCGTCAGTGTTTTATTACAGACTTGAGGCGTGGGGATGTGCGATCTCTTTGGGTTTGGGGAGTTCTTTCCAGGTGTAGTAGATCCGGTTGATGACGGTCCAGTTGCCCAGGACCGCGAGTATCCACAGCACTGCTTCCATGCGGTTGGCCAGACCGCCGATGATGAGCAGCACGATCCTTTCCGGGCGCTCCATGAATCCCACCTTGCACGAAGGGATGATGGACTCGGCCCGGGCCCGGGCGTAGCTGGTCAGGACGGCGCCCATGAAAACCACGCCGACCAGGACGACATACCCGAGCATCATATGCCTGGCATAGTGAACCATCAGTCCCTGAAGGATGATGATGTCGGAATACCGGTCGATGACCGAATCGTAGAAGGCGCCGAAGCGTGTCTCGGACTTGCTCACGCGCGCGACTTCGCCGTCGAGCATGTCGAACAAACCCGCAAGGATTATGACGAGCCCGCCGCGGCGGTAATTGCCATAGCTGAACTCGAAAGCTGCCCAAAGGCTTATGAGCACACCCGTGAAGGTGAGAATATTGGGATTGATCCGGAAATGGGTAAGGATCCTGACAATCAGGTCGAGGACAAATTTCCCCCCACGGCCGATCACATTGCTAAACATGGCGTTAGGCTAGACAGATTCAAAATTCTTGTCAAGGTTAAAAGATCCGGACGCGGATGGTCAGATACTTCTTGGGATCCTGTCTCAAATCATACAGGAGCTTGGTTATCTCGGCGCTCGACTGATCCAGGTTGTTGTACAGGCTGGGATCTTTGATCAGCTTGCCCAGGGTGCCTTTCCCCTGATCGATCTGCTCTGCCAGGGAAGCGAAACGCTCCAGGGCGGTCCTGCTCCTGTCATACAGCTCGGTATCCCTGGAAAGCTTCCCCAGTGTCCCTTCGCCTTTCTCGATCCTGCCCATAACCAGCTCGGCTTTTTTGAGGGTATCGTTGGCCGTGTTGAACAGGGAAGGATCGTTGATGAGCTTGCCGATGGTGCCTTTCCCGTTCTGAATGCTTTCGGCGATGTTGTTGAATTTCTCCAGGGACGCGGTGAGCCGCTCGTACAATTCCGGGTCGGACACAACTCTGCCGATGGTGCCCTTCCCGGAGTGCAACTCCTCGATCAGATCCGTGGCGCGGGCGAAGGTCCTGCCCGCCTGGCGGACGGTCGTCTGCACGTCCTGCACGGTTGCGGCAAGGCTGTCTCCGACCTTGCCGGGCTGGATCTTCATGGCGATGTCTTTGAATCTTTCGGAAAGAACACCGAAGTTCGCCACCACGTCGTTGGCGCCGGTCATGATCTCACGGAAGCCGGGGCGCTGGAGGCCTTCAATAATATAGAACTCTCCCCTTTTTTCCGGGAGTACGCCGGCAGTCCCGGGAGAAAGGTTGATGAACGAATCGCCGATCAGCCCCCTCGATTCGATGCTGACTTCGGAATCATTACCGATCCGGTTCAGGTACTCCTGCCGGATCTCCAGCTGAACTTCGACCAGCCTTATATCATCCTTGAGGTTGCGGATTCGGTCCTGGAGATCCTCAATGCCGCGCTGGTCTGATGGAACTTTCGCATCCATTCCCGCAATCTCTTTGTTGAGTTCTTCGATCTGCGCATAAATTGCGGCATTGCCGGGATAGGCTTCGGGAGGGACGATCGAAACTTTGCGGACGCGGCCTATTTCCAGTCCCGCCAGCCACACGGGGGCGCCCGGCTTCAAACCACCGACATCCGGCAGGTATGTGATGGCCTTGGGCTCTTTGGAAAACCATCGGAATCCCCAGCTTTGCTGAAGTATCAAAATCGTGAACAGAATCAAGGCAATCGTGACGAAGATCCCCACCTTCATCCCTGCCAGTGAAACCTGCTTATTGGATGCCATGTCGCTCCTTTTTACGGGCGCAATTTCGGTGCTCTGTTGCTGCCGGCCCGGGCAGGCCGGTTTTGAGACACGCTTCAGGCGGCTACGCTACGAATGTCTGAATGTAAGGCATTTTGGATTCCATCAGTGCCCGGTAGCCGCCCTCGAAGCAGATTGAGGCGTTCTGGAGCATGATGAAATTGATCTCCTTGTGAGAGGATCCCCTGCGCGACCCGAAGGATATCTCGCCGTCCTTGCCCGCCGACGCGAATTCGGTTGCGATGATGGACGCCGCATGCAAATCATGCGTGACAAAAACGCTGGTCACGCCCTCCATATCACGCAGCTTGATTACCAGCTCAATTATGACGCGCTTGGTTATGGGATCCAGTCCTGCCGTGGGCTCGTCGTAGAGGACGATCTTCGGGGTTCCGACGAGAGCCCGGGCAATGCCGACCCTGCGCTTCATGCCGCCTGAAAGCTCGGCCGGCATTTTGTCGATGGCGTCCTCGAGGCCGACGAAGCCCAGGAGTTCGGCCACCTCGTTTTCGATTTCGCTCTCGCTCAAGCGCCTTTCTTCAAAGAGCCGGTAGCCGACATTTTCCCTTACGCTGAGAGAGTCGAAGAGCGCGCCTTCCTGGAACACCATGCCGATGTCGCGCCGGATGGAGACCAGCTGCTGCTCCGTCATTCGAGTGATATCCTGGCCCTCCACCAGGATCTGGCCCGAGTCGGCCTGAATCAAGCCAAGGATCAGCTTCAGGATGGTGGATTTGCCGGATCCGCTTTCTCCCAGGATGATCTTGGTCTCGCCGCGGCTGATCCTGAAGCTGATGTCCTTCAGGACAGCTTCATTGTCGAATGATTTGTAAACGTTTCTAAATTCGATCATGCATTCAGATAGGGGGCCAGATAAATCAGTATATTATTCAGTAAAAAATCGGCCGCAAGAACCAGGACGGAACTGCTGACGACCGCCTGGGTCGTGGATCTCCCGACGCCCTCGGTGCCGCCGCTGGTACGCAGCCCGACGTAGCAGCCGGTGATCGACACGATGAATCCGAAGACGACGGGCTTGACGAAGGTTCCGACGAGGTCGGAAAACTGGATCGCGTCGATTGCGTCCGCCCAGTACTGGCTCGAGCTGATGAGGAGCTTGTATTTCGCGATCAGCCAGCCGCCGAACATGCCCACCGAGTCACAGACTATTGTGAGGAGCGGCAGCATCAGGACCAGGGCCATCATGCGGGGGGTCACCAGCCGGCGGGTGGGATCCGTCCCCAGAGAACGCATGGCGCTGATCTGCTCCGATACAACCATCGAGCCTAATTCCGACGCGATGCCCGCGCCCACGCGCCCGGCCAGCATCAACGCGGAGAGCACAGGGCCCAGCTCGCGGATCACCGTCAGGGAAACAAGCTGGCCCGTCATGCTGACGGCGCCGTACCTGCGCAGGGCGCCCTCGGATTGAATAGCCATGACCGCACCGGTAAAGAATCCGGTCAGGATGATGATGATGAGCGACCCGATGCCCATGCGATCCATCTGAAGCAGGACCTCACGAAAATAAATCGGGCGCGTAAAAAGGTTTGCGATGGCTCGGGCGGACAAGAGGGTGTAGGCTTGAATTTCCAGGATGGATTTTGCGAGAATGCGGAAGGGAAATCCAAGCATTCTGCTCAGTATGTTTTGCATAGCTTTCTAATGAGCCTCGCGAAAGTTTATGGGGCGGCGCTTTATTAAGTCAAGGGCAAAGGCATGTGTGGCCGAAAGGCGAATATCGGGCCTTCGCCTTACCGGACGATCTCCGGAGAGCCGTTCGCACGAAAATAGAAGTCAGGTGCCTCTGGCAAATCCGGAGGCCTGAAAGATTTGAACCGCTCAAAGCGGTTGGAGGAGTTCCGCCGGTCTTGAACGCTGACTTACGCTGAACGGACGCCGACCCACGCCGACAAAAATTTATATATTTTTTCAGCGTACGTCAGCGTCATGTCAGCGTATGTCAGCGTATGTCAGCGTATGTCAGCGTTTCAAAATACGGAGCTGTCAAACTCTTTGAGTCCCCCGGCAGAGCCGGGGATTTACCAATGTAATTAATATTGGGAAGCGAGGGGATATGATCCGGTTTGTGACGGCAGGGGAATCGCACGGGAAATGCCTGATTGGCGTGCTGGAGGGATTGCCCCGCGGGATCGCGATTGACACCGGTTTCATCGACCTTGAACTGCGCCGGCGCCAGGCCGGGCCAGGGCGCGGGGGCCGCATGCAGATAGAACAGGATCATATCGAGATCCTGTCGGGAGTGCGCCAGGGAAAGACGTTGGGCAGCCCGATATCCTTTTGCATCCGCAACAGGGACTATGAAAACTGGAAGATCCCGATGTCGGTGGAAGAGGCGCCGGAAGGGTCGGACCTGCGGTCCGTTACCCGGCCCAGGCCGGGCCACGCGGATCTTGCGGGCGCGCTCAAATACCAGACCCACGATATACGCGACGTGCTGGAACGCGCCAGCGCGCGCGAGACCGCGGTGCGGGTCGCCGGAGGGGCGTTCTGCCGGCTCTTCCTCGATCGTTTCGGCATACGCATCGGGAGCCACTGCGTGGCAGTCGGCTCCGAGCGCATTGCGGCCGGATTCGAGGAGCCGGCTATTGAAAAAATCCTGGTACTGGCGGCATCTCCCCTGCGCTGCGCCGATCCCGAGGCCGAAAAACGCATGATGGCGCGCATCGAGGAAGCGGAAAAGGCAGGGGATACTCTCGGCGGGGTCATCGAGGTGGCGGCAGGGCCCGTCCCGCCCGGCCTCGGTTCGTACATCCAGTGGGACCGGAGGCTGGACGGTCAGATTGCACAGGCCATGATGAGCATCCCTTCGGCCAAAGCGGTTGAAATCGGAAGCGGGATCGAGGGAGCGCGGTTGCCGGGCTCGGGCTTTCACGACGAAATTTATTATGATGCCGGGACCCGGCGATTCCTTCGACGGACGAACCGGGCGGGCGGCATCGAGGGCGGCATCAGCAACGGCGCGGATATCCGCGTGCGCGTCTTCCTGAAGCCGATCCCGACGCTGCGGCGGCCGCTAATGTCTTCCGATGTGGGATCCAAGAAAGCTTTCGATGCCGCAGTTGAGCGGGGAGACACCTGCGTGGTCCCGGCCGCAGGCACTGTTGCGGAAGCCATGCTCGCCATGGTACTTGCGGGCGCCTTCCGGGAAAAATTCGGCGGCGATTCCGTCGGCGAAATCGAGGCAAACTACCACAACTACCTGCAGCTGCTTGATGAATACTGAGGCCCGCAACCTGCTGTGGCGCTCAGGCTGCTTTCCGGACCGCCGGTTGGGACGTTGAACGTTTAAACGTTGGAACGTTTGCACGTTGAAAAATAATGACTGTCAGGCACCTCCGGCAAAGCCGGAGGCTTGAAAGATTGGAACCGCTCAAAGCGGTTGGAGGAGTTACGCTGGTCTTGAACGCTGACTTACGCGGGCAAAAGCCGATGAGGCGCTTCCGATCCCCGCAGGGGCCAGCGCTCCGCGCTGGACAGATTTCTGCGGCGGCACTGTGGCAAACGCCCTGTTTCACATAACCTCAATCTCCTTGCCGCACGGCGCTTGCCACAGTGCCGCCGCAGAAATCTCCATCGGAAGCGCCTCATCGGCTTTTGCTCGCCGACCCTCGCCGAACAGATCGGCGTTTGTCAGCGCTTTTGTCAGCGTATCTCAGCGTTCCAAAATACGGAGCTGTCAAACTCTATGAGTCCACCGGCAGAGCCGTGGGTTTACCAATAGAATTAGGGGCTACTGCCGGCCTTTCAACATTCCAACGTGCAAACGTTCCAACGTTTCCACGTTTCAACTTGATTGTCACTTTACACATGGCGTTATCTCTATTAAAATTTAGTGTTTATGATACTGCCTATTCTGAGATATGGGGCGCCCGAGCTGAGGGCCGTCAACAAGCCGGTTGAGACTTTTGATGATGAATTACGCAAAATCATCAAAAATATGATCGATACTATGTACAGTTCGCCGGGCATCGGCCTTGCGGCCCCTCAGGTAGGCCTTGGGATCCAGCTGACAACCATCGACCTGTCTGTCGGCGAAGATCCCGGCCAGCTGATCGTGCTATGCAACCCTGAGATCATTTATCAGGAAGGAGAGCAGAAGTGCGACGAAGGGTGCCTGAGCCTGCCCGAATTCAGCGAGACCATATCGCGCCCCTTGAGAATAAAAGTCCGCGGCCGGAACGCCGAGGGAGAGGAAGTTGAATTTGAAGGCGATGGATTGCTGGCCCGCTGTTTCAGCCACGAAATCGATCACCTCAACGGGGTGCTTTTCATCGACCACCTCAGCCCCCTGAAGCGGTCCCTCATACGAAACAAGATCAAGAAACTGGCAAAGGCCGGGGACTGGTGATCCATGCGCGTCGCTTTCCTGGGCACCCCGGAATTTGCTGTTCCGGCGCTGCAGGCGCTGCTCGACCATTCCTACGAAGTTGCCGCCGTATTCACCCAGCCCGACCGTCCTGCGGGCCGCGGGCACAAGCTGCAGGCAAGCCCGGTCAAAGCGGCTGCCCTGCAGAGAGGGATTCCTGTTTATCAACCCGAAAGAATCCGCAGTGAAGAAAACCGTGCAATATTTGGAGGCATCGAGGCGGACTTTATCGTTGCCGCAGCTTACGGCCAGATTCTCCCCGGATGGGTTCTGAGGTCGGCGCGCCTTGTGCCGGTGAACGTCCATGCTTCGCTGCTTCCGCGCTATCGGGGAGCGGCCCCGATCGCCTGGGCCATCCTCAATGGCGATGCCGTTACGGGCGTCACGACCATGCTCATGGAGGAAGGGCTGGATTCCGGCCCGATCCTGCTGCAGCGGGAAATCCCCATATCGCGCGAAATGACAGCCGGCGAGCTTACCGCAAGGCTTTCGGTCATGGGCGCCGACCTGCTGATCCAGACACTCAAAGAACTGGAGCGGGAGTCGGTGCATCCCGTCGTCCAGGATGAAAAGCTGGTTTCCTGGGCGCCGCGCATAACCAAGGAGATGGCGCAAATTTCCTTTAGCAGCGCGGCCCGCTCCATTCACAACCGTATCCGCGCAATGAATCCGTGGCCGGGGGCGTACGTCTTTTTCCGAAGCGAACGCCTGCAGGTCTGGCGCAGCCTGCCGGAAGAGGAAGGCACGGCCGGAACAAAGGCTGCAGGCACAGTGTTGGGATTATCCCGGGACGGCATTCGTGTGCAGTGCGGCGAAGGGACCGTTCTGGATGTTCTGGAAGTGCAGATGCCGGGAAAAAGCCGCGTGAGCGGCCGTGCATTCGCCAGCGGCGCGCGTCTCCGCCCCGGCGACCCAATAACTTAACGTTGAACGTTGAACGTTTGCACGTTGGAACGTTTAAACGTTCAACCTCGACGTGGAAAATGGAACGTGAAAAGTGAAACGTGGAAAGTGAAAGATTAGCTCATACCGGCCATTCTGTTTCCACCTTCCACGTTTCACGTTCAAACGTGCAAACGTACAAACGTTCAACGTTCAACAGATGATTTCTCCTGCCCGTAAGACCTGCTACGACCTTCTGCGGCGCATCGACGCCGGGACGGTTTTCAGCGACGATGCGCTGAATTCGCCGGCCGTGGAGCGGCTCGATCTCCGGGACCGGCATTTCACGACGGAAATCGTATACGGTTCCCTGCGTTGGCAGGGAACGCTCGATTATGTGCTTACCGCCGCCAGTTCCCGGCCCTGGCAGGAGGTAACGCCCGGCGCCAGGATTCTACTGCGCATGAGCCTCTATCAGATGTGGCGGATGGATCGCGTGCCGGACCACGCGCTGGTGAACGACGCGGTCGAGCTGGCCAAGATTGAGTTGGGCGACGGCATCGACCGCTTTGTGAACGCAGTGTTGCGGCGCCTGGCGCGCGCCCGTCCGTGGCAGGAGGAGGCTTTCCTGCGCAAGGCGCCTCCCTGGGCGCGTGTTTCGCTGCCTCGCTGGCTTTGGGACCGCTGGGCCGCACGGTACGGGGAAGGGCAGGCTCGCGACTTCGCCCTGTCGCTCAATGTTCCGCCGCGTGCAACCGTGCGCATCAATGAGAATCCCGATGAGCGGCCGGATTCGGAGATGGAGCCGTCGGACATCGTCCCGGACGCATATTTTGAAACGTCTTCCGGTTCCGGTCGTAAACAAAGTGAACCGTCTTGGATTCATTACCAGGATGAGGCCTCCCAGCTTGTTGCTCATTTGCTGGGACCGATCCGGGGGTGGAAGATCTGGGATGCTTGTGCGGCTCCCGGAGGCAAATACGACATATTGCGCCGCCAATGCGGGACCGGGGGATTGGCGGTCGCAAGCGATTTGCGCGGCGAACGGATTACGCGTCTGGTGAGGCTCCTGAAACAAGCTCAGGGCCCTCGGGCGGATGTGCTGGTTGCGGATGCCTGTGCTCCGGCGCCTTTCCGGGATTGTTTCGATGCCGTTGTTGCGGATGTCCCTTGTTCCGGGCTGGGGACTTTGCGCAGGAATCCGGAAATCAAGTGGCATTTCCAGCCGGAGCGGCTGGCGTCCCTGCAGCAGACCCAGGAGCGCATGCTCGACTCCGTGTCCAAGGCTGTCCGGGCAGGCGGCCGGCTGCTTTACTCGACTTGCTCCACGGAACCTGAGGAGAATGAACGGGTGGTGGAATCCTTTCTTGCCGGAAACAAGGATTTCGGTTTGGCGCGGCCGCTCCATCCGCCGGGCATAGAGGCCTGGACGGGGCAGGACATAATGGTGCGCACCTTTCCATCCACACGGCTTTGGGATGGTTTTTTTGCCGCCCTGATGGTGCGGCGGCCGTAGCGCAAGGCGTTGTGCCTTGAAAGTCCAAGTTATTTTCGCGCAAGCCCTTAGACGGGTAGCGCCTTGAAATCGACCGGTATGCTGTGATACCCTTCACGGCGTAATGGATTACGACTTCTGAGGTGGTACAGGAAATTGGGACAGGCGATAGAGATAGCGCCCTCGATCTTAGCCGCGGATTTTTCCAACCTGGCTTGCGAAATCGGTAAAGTGGAGAGCGCCGGGGCATCACTCGTCCATCTGGATGTAATGGACGGGCATTTTGTCCCCAACATAACCATCGGCCCGCCGGTAGTTGCTTCGGTTCGGAAAATCACGAAGCTGCAACTGGATACTCACCTGATGATCCGAAAGCCGGACCGGTATCTGGACGACTTTATCCGGGCGGGCGCCGACTGGATTTCGGTGCATGTGGAAGCGGATGTGCACCTGGAACGCACGCTGCGCTACCTGAAGGAGAGCCGGGTGCGGGCTGGGATCGCCATGAACCCGGGCACTTCTTTGAGCTTGCTGGATGAAGTCCTGCACTTGGCGGACCACGTCCTTATCATGACCGTGAACCCCGGCTTCGGCGGGCAGAAATTCATTCCTTCGACCCTGAAGAAAATCCGCAGGCTCAAGGAAATGATCGCGTCCAACGGGTATGAGTGCAGAATTGAAGTCGACGGCGGAATCGGTCCGGATAATCTTCACGAGGTCCTCGCGGCGGGCGCTGAGATCATTGTGGCCGGATCCGCTGTTTTTAATCATGCAAACGCTTCCGAAGCGTTTCGGGAAATGAAGGGGATTGCCGAGCGGTATATGAGAAATGCGGGCTAGCGCCAATCCTCGTATCCACGCTTCGTCCCCTTTGGATGAATGAGGAGGCGGTTAGGCGATGAAATCGGCGATGAAATCCATATTACGCTGTGTGCTTCCGGGCATTCTTTTGTTTTGCGCCTGGGGGTGCGGTCAGAAAGGCGCAAAGCTTCAGAAAAGCGTCGTGCCGCCCGACAAGACCCTTTTCGAGACGGGATCGCAATATCTCGAAAAGAGTCAGTACATCAAAGCGCGCCTCGCGTTCCAGACCCTGATCAATACCTACCCCGACAGTGAAATGGCCGCGGAATCCTACCTGGCTATCGGCGATTCGTTTTATGAAGAAGGCGGTACCGAAAACTGGATCCAGTCGGAGGACCAGTACACCAATTTCATCGTGTTTTTCCCGGCGCACCCCAAAGCTCCGGATGCGCAGATGAAGATCATTTCGGCAAACATGAAAATGATGCGTACTCCCGACAGGGATCAGCAGTATTCCTATAAGGCGGAAGCGGCCATAAGAAAAATGATGGAGCAGTTTCCTGACAGCGATTACATTCCGATCGCAAAGCGATTTCTGGTCGAGGTCCAGGAAAATCTCGCGTTGGGGGATTTCGGTGTGGGGCAGTTCTACCTGGAACGCGGCAACTATGCCGGAGCGCGCGGGCGTTTCCAGGAAGTCATCGACCACTATCCGAATTTTACCCGCATGGACGACATTTACTTCCGATTGGGCGACACGCTGGAGAAAAGCAATAATCCCGACGAGGCGGCCATTTATTACGGGAAAGTCATTTCAGGGTATCCGTTCAGCCAGCGTGCCGAGGAGGCAAAAGCCCGCATGAATTTGCTGGGCAAGCCGCTGCCTATTGTCGATACGAAACTTGCGGCCGAGAACCAGGCGCGTTTGAAGCCCGACGAAGGCTTTTCTCCCCTGAAGCCTTTTATAGATTTCGGCAAGGCGCTGGGATTTGTGGGAACTCCCGACCGGTATGAGGAGGCCAAGAAAACCATCGAAACGGAAAAGCCTCAAACCGGCGACACCCAACTGGCCAAACAGGGCGCCGGCGGGCAGACGACGACGGATGGCATCCAGATTGAAACCGTCCTGAGAAAGAGCTCCACGGGGGAAGTGCAGGACACGACGGTATTGGGATCCGGGGCGGGCAGCGCCGCGACGGGCAGCGAGGAGAAGAAGAAGGAGCCCGCCAAGCGGAAAAGAAAGACCGGAAAATAACCTTTATGAATTGAGTTGGGGATGACTCTGAAAATATTCGTAGCGGACGACAGCGTCACGATTCAGAAAATTGTATCGCTTGCCTTCAGCGGCGAGGATGCCGTAGTCGAATCGGCATCCGACGGCGATTCCGCCCTGGATGCCATAAGAGATTTCAAACCTGACATCGTTCTTGCCGATGTTTTAATGCCCGGGTGCAGCGGCTACGAGGTCTGTGCCCGCATCAAGGAGGATCCTGCGCTGTCTCAGACGCCGGTTCTGCTGCTGGTGGGCGCTTTTGAGCCTTTTGACGAATCGGAGGCGTCGCGGGTGAGGAGCGACGGCCGCCTGACGAAGCCTTTCGACACCGAAGAGCTTATCGAGACCGTTCACAGGCTGACGGGCGCCGGGGCGCATCCCGAAATCAGCGATACCCTCGCCGAATACAGCGCCGGCGCGAATCGTGAGGAACCTCCCGGGATCGTGTATAACGGGAAGGCTGGAGGCATGAAAATGAAGAGCATGGTGAATGCTCGGATCTGGAATTCCTTTGTGGGCTCCGATCGCATCCTGGATCTATTCGATTCGGATGCGCTGGCGGCTGCAGGCACAAAACAATTCGAGCCTCCGGCCGTCGTGGCTGCGCGGTCTTCATCCGTTTCCGGAATTCCGATGTCGGAGGAAGTCCTGGACGCCATCGTGGAAAGAGTCGTGAAGCGGATATCGGCCGATGTCGTGCGCGAGGTGGCCTGGGAAGTCGTCCCGGAGCTTTCCGAATCCATCATCCGGCGGATCATCGAAGAACGCAACAAACCCTAATCCAAAACGCCACGAATCCATAACGCTGATATACGCTGACGAAAACGCCGACGAACGCCGAAAATCGAAATAAAAATCGGCGTGTGTTGCGTGTGTTAGTGTTAAGAATGGGTGAAATGGTGTTTATCTTCGGCTTGCCGAACTGCTAGACTAAGTCTCCCGATTCGAATAGAATTTCTCCTTTTGTTATTGCCCTAGCAGGGTTTTCCAACGGAAATGAGGTAGTGCAAATGCCCCGCGAACCGCTCGCCAAGTCTTACGAACCCGCCGAGGTCGAAAAAAAATGGTACCCCTTCTGGGAATCGAAGGGTTTTTTTCAGGCCGACAACCGGTCGGAAAAGCCGCGCTATTCCATAGTAATTCCTCCCCCGAACGTTACCGGCTCCCTGCACATGGGGCATGCCCTGCAGCACACGCTTCACGATATCCTGGTGCGGTGGAAGAGGATGAGCGGGTTCAACACGCTGTGGCTTCCCGGGACCGATCACGCGAGCATTGCAGTTCACTATGTCCTGGACAAGCAGCTGGAGAAGGAAAAGAAAAACCGTTTCGATCTCGGGCGCGAGGAGTTTCTAAAAATCGCCTGGGAATGGAAGAAGACCAGCGGGGGCACGATTCTCAACCAGATGCGCCGGATGGGTGTGTCCTGCGACTGGAGCCGCGAGCGCTTCACCATGGACGATCAGCTCTCCCGGGCTGTGATCGAGGTTTTTGTCCGGCTGTACGAGGAAGGGCTCATCTATCGCGGCGAGTATATCGTCAACTGGTGCCCGCGCTGCCAAACCGCTATCTCCGATCTTGAAGTGGTCTATCAGCCCACTATGGGCAAGCTCTGGCATATACGGTACCCCGTGGCCGGCAGCCGGGAATTCGTGACCGTTGCGACCACTCGTCCCGAAACCATGCTGGGCGACACGGCCGTCGCCGTCCATCCGGAGGACGAGCGATACAGGCATCTGGTGGGCAAAAAGGTCATTCTGCCGGTCATGAACCGGGAGATCCCGGTTATCGCCGACACCTTTGTGGACCGGGAATTCGGCACCGGCGTCGTCAAAGTCACGCCCGCCCACGATCCGCAGGACTACGAGGCCGGCCTGCGGCACGGCCTGCAGAAAGTGACGGTGATCGACGCGGGCGGCGTTATGACGGAGCATGCCGGACCTTACAAAGGTATGGACCGGTTCGCATGCCGGCGGAAGCTGGTCGGGCAACTGGAGAGGGAAGGGTATCTGGAGAAGGTGGAGGACTATCAGCACAACGTCGGCCAGTGTGACCGCTGTTCCACCGTGGTGGAGCCCAAAATATCCATCCAGTGGTATCTGAAGGTCGATTCCCTGGCGAAACCTGCCATCGAGGCGGTGGAAAGCGGCAAAATCCAGTTTGTTCCGGATAATTTCAAAAAGCGTTACTTCGAGTGGATGTACAACATTCACGACTGGTGCATATCGCGCCAGCTCTGGTGGGGCCACCGCATCCCCGCCTGGTACTGCGATGCGTGCGGCGAGCTTGTGGTTTCCCGGACCACTCCCGAGAAGTGCCCGCGTTGTGCGGGCTCTCTGCGGGAGGAAAGCGACATCCTGGACACGTGGTTCAGTTCGGCGCTCTGGCCTTTTTCCACCCTGGGCTGGCCCGAGAAGACCGCCGACCTGCGCGTTTTCTATCCGACGGACCTTCTGATCACGGCCCAGGACATTATTTTCTTCTGGGTGGCGCGCATGATCATGATGGGGCTCAAATTTGCAGGCGACATCCCGTTCAGCCAGGTTCACATCCACGGGATCGTCCGGGATGCCAGCCGCAAGAAGATGAGCAAGACCAAGGGAAATATCATCGAGCCCCTGCAGCTGATCGATCAATACGGCGCGGACGCGGTGCGGTTCACGCTTTCGTCCATGGCGGTGCCCGGCACCGACATCCCGTTTTCCACGGACCGGATGAAGGGTTACAGCGCCTTTGCCAACAAAGTCTGGAATGCCGCGCGCTTCGTCCTGATGAACCTGAAGGACCGGGACACCAGCGTCCACCCGGGAACCATCGACGCCATGCTGGCGGACGGCCGGGAGGACATGCCGATCGAGGATCTATGGATTTTGCACCGCCTGAACCAGGTCTCCGGCGAAATTTCCGAATGTCTGGATAAATTCCGGTTCCACGAAGCCTCGGCTCTGATCTACCAGTTCATCTGGCACGAGCTGTGCGACTGGTACATCGAGCTGGCGAAGCCGGTCCTGACCGGCGCCAATGTGCCCGACCGCGAACGGGAGCCGCGGATCCAGGTTCTTGTTCACACGCTCGACTTCGCATTGCGCATGCTTCACCCGTTCATGCCCTTTCTGACCGAGGAAATCTGGCAGAAGATACCCCACGAGGGGGACTCCATCATGGTCCAGGAGTTTCCGTCGCCGCGCAGCGTCCGCGCAAATCCGGAAGCCGCGAAAAAAATGCAGGACCTGATGGATCTGATCGGCTCGCTGCGGTCGCTGCGAGCGGAGATGAATATCGATCCGAAGCGCCTGCTGGATGCTTCGTTGGTCGTCCAAAACCCTGGAGACAGGGAACTGGTGTCTCGGAATCTTGAAAAAGTGCGGTCTCTGGCGCGCCTGAACCGCGTCGAGTATTGCGAATCTCTTTCAGGAAAGCTGCTCAGAGGCGTCTGGAGGCTGGGCGAATTCGGCCTGGATGTTCATGATGCTCTCAATGTCGAGGCGGAGAGGGAACGGTTGCATAAGGAAATGGCGCGCGTGAGGGAAGAGATCGACAAGGTGTGGAACAAAATCAACAGCCAGGACTTCATAGCGCGTGCGCCGGAGGACATCGTCGCCGATAACCGGGCGCGCCATTCCGAGCTGCTGGACAAGCTGCAGAAGCTGGAGTCCAACCTCAAACATTTGCCGCTGCAATAGTATGCCTACACTCAAATATCCGTCGATTCTGACCGATCTCGGTCATGTGGGGCAACACGGGCTGCCGCTGAGCGCCTCCGCCCCGTTTCAAATGGAGCTGGAGCTGTGCCGGCAATGGGGCTTTCAACTGAAAACCGCCGATGAGCGGGTGAGCCTGATCTACGATCAGGAGCAGCTTGTGCCCTACTGGATCCAGAGGGAAACGCCGGCCGTCGCCTGGGACTGGCTGCGCGTCCATGGATTTTTGAGCATCGAATCCACGAACGAAGAGGCGCTGAAAATGGCGCAGCAGGGCGCGCCGGCAGGAACCCTGGTAGTTGCAGAAGAGCAAACAGCGGGGCGGGGAAGAAAGGGGCACAGCTGGTTTTCGCCGGCCCGGTCGGGGCTTTATTTCAGCCTGGTGGTGAGGCCGGGACAGCCTGTCGCGGCGTGGCCTCTGTTGACGCATGTTGCCTCCGTTGCACTGGTGGAGGCGCTGAAAGATTTCTTCCGACAAAAACGGGCCTCCCTCGCAATCGACATTAAATGGCCCAACGATGTGCTGATTTCGGCAAAGAAATGTGCGGGAATCCTGCTCGAAACCGGGCCGGGCGGGGGAGAAAGCCAGACCGCGATTGTCGGGGTGGGCCTGAATGTTCACGAAGGAAGCGTGCCGCCGGATTTGAAGGATCGAGGCTGCGATGCCTGGATGAAATGGCCGACAGCTTTGTCCCGCGCCGGCAGATTCTCGTCGGCTTCCTGAAGAAATTTCAAAATTGGTATAAAATTTTCGAGCAGGGGAAGCGCCGGGAAGTGCTCGATCGATGGAAGAGTCTGTCCTCCATGTGGAATGGAGCCGCAGTCTGGATCTCCGATGAAGCGGGCCGCCGCCCGGCGGTCACCTGCGGACTGAACGAAAACGGGGCATTGCTTGTGCGCACGGCGGAGGGAACCGTTGAGACAGTGCTCGCCGCCGATGTGCGTCTGAACCGGACAGCGTAACGCTGACGGACGCCGACAAAGGCGCTGACATACGCGGCCTTTTGAGGCCAGGGTCAGCTTATTATTAAAGGAGAACGGATGCTTTTCAGAAAATCCTCAAACGAGACTCCTGAGAAGAAGGCGGGGCTGTTCGCGAGGATGAAAAAAGCCCTCGGCGCCACCAAGGAAAACCTGGTGAGCCGGATTGAGGCCGTGCTTTCTTCCCGTCCGGAAATCGATGAGACGGTGCTGGAGGATCTGGAGGGCACCCTGCTCGGTGCCGATCTGGGCGTGCGTGTCACCGAGCGGATCATGACTGCCGTGCGCGAGCAGCGCAAGAAGCAGGCCGTCAGGACCGCTGAGGATGCCCAAAAGGTAATCCGCGAAGAGCTCCTGTCAATACTGAACGCGCGGCCCCTTTCCGAAACGCAGACGGCGGAAGAAGCATTGCAGGTGTGGATGGTGGTCGGCGTGAACGGGACGGGAAAAACCACGACCATCGGAAAGCTTGCCGCGAGACTCTCCAGGGAAGATAAAAAAGTTTTGGTCTGCGCGGCGGATACATTCCGTCCTGCGGCCATCGAGCAACTCACGGTCTGGGTGGAGCGGTCGGGCGCGGAGCTGGTCAAAAGCAAGACCGGCATGGATCCTTCCGCGGTGCTGCACGACGCGCTCTCGGCGGCCGTCGCGCGCCGCAGCGATGTGGTGATCGTCGACACGGCGGGCAGGCTGCACACCAAAAGCAACCTGATGCTGGAGCTGGAAAAGATGCGGCGGGTGGCCGGCCGCAAGGTCCCCGGCGCGCCGCATGAGGTCCTGCTGGTGGTGGACGCCACCACGGGTCAGAACGGGCTGACCCAGGCCCAGGAGTTCAAAAAGTTCACCGGGATTACGGGACTCATTATTACGAAACTGGACGGCACGGCAAAGGGAGGGATTCTCTTCAGCATCTGCCAGGAACTGGGCATTCCGGTGCGCTTTATCGGCATCGGGGAATCGCTGGAGGATCTCCTGGAGTTTTCGCCCGAAGCCTTTGTCAATTCCCTTTTCGAAAAATCCTAGCGCCGGACAAAACGCCTTCGGCCAAACCGCCTGTCCTGCCTCGAGACGGATTATGCCTATGGATGCTGCCACGGCGCCCTGTCAAGTCGTCCTGCATGACCCTGCGGCAGGGCAATGGATCGGATTCGGGGATGCGCACGAGATTATTGTGTGCCGCCGGCTTGATGAGATAGCGAGTGCCCTGAGCCGCATCGAAAAACTGGTGCATGAAAAGGGTTGGCACGCTGCGGGCTTTATCAGCTACGAAGCGGCCCCGGCTTTTGATTCGGCACTGCGCACGCATGCTGCGCCGGACAATATTCCTCTGCTGTGGTTCGGCCTGTATTCTGCTCCTGAGGTACTGGAGCTTCCGCCGCCGGACTTCGGAGCCTATTCCCTGGGGGAGGTCGTTCCCTCCGTCTCGCAGCCGGATTACGAGCGGGCGATCCGCCGCATCCGGGAGTACATACTCTTCGGGGAAACCTATCAGGTGAACTACACACTGCGGCTCCGGAGCCGTCTCAGCGGAGACCCGTGGCATTTATTCCTGGCCATGGCGAGGGCTCAGTCGCCGGGCTATGCCGCGTGGATCGAGACCGGACGCCACTGGATATGCTGCGCGTCTCCGGAGCTTTTCTTCCGCCTGGAAGGTCGGCGCTTGACCGGCAAGCCGATGAAGGGCACCGTCAAGCGCGGGCGAACGCTGGACGAAGATGAGACTCTGGCCGAATGGCTGCGCGGTTCGGAGAAGAACTGCGCCGAAAATCTGATGATCGTGGATATGATTCGCAACGACCTGGGCCGTGTAGCCGAGACGGGCACGGTAAAAGTTACGCGACTGTTCGAGGTGGAACGGCGCCCCACTCTCTGGCAGATGACGTCCACGGTCGAGGCGGACTGCACGAAACCCGTGGGCGAGATACTGGCGGCGCTTTTCCCCTGCGCCTCGATCACCGGTGCTCCGAAGGTGCGGACTACGCATATCATTTCCGAGCTTGAGCCGGATCCGCGCGGGATTTACACGGGCAGCATCGGATATATTGCGCCCGGCCGCTCTGCCCAGTTCAATGTGGCCATACGGACGGCTGTCGTGAATCGGCTGTCGGGGCAATTGGAGTATGGGGCGGGCGGAGGGATCGTCTGGGATTCGGAGCCCGGCGACGAATATGCCGAAGCCCTGCTCAAGGCGCGCGTGCTGACGGAGCGGTATCCGGAGTTTTCATTGCTCGAAACCCTTTTGTGGACGCCGGAAGAAGGGTATTTTCTGCTGGAGTATCACCTCAAAAGGCTGGTGGATTCGGCGCGCTATTTCGCGTATCGAGCCGACACCGGTCTGATCCAAAGCAGACTGGATGCTCTGGCATCCGCTTTCGGCGGCCAGCCGCAGCGGGTGCGGCTTCTCCTGGGAGCCGACGGGATTCCCGTCCTGCAGGCTGCAGAGCCGGCATCCCGGGGTGAAGACCGTCCCGTGATTGTCGCAATCGCATCCTCGGCAGTGAATTCATCGGATATATTCCTGTATCACAAGACAACGCGGCGGGAGGTTTACGAAGCCGCGCAACAGGCCTGCCCTGATTGTGACGACGTCTTGCTGTGGAACGAGCGCGGCGAATTGACGGAATCCTGCATCGCGAATCTCGTGCTGGAAATGGATGGGATCCTGTACACGCCTCCCGTATCCTCGGGACTGCTGGCCGGGACATTCCGCGCCCTGCTGCTCGAACAGGGCAAAATCCGGGAGCGCGTGATCAAGCTTGAGGACTTGAAGCGGTGCGGGAATATCTATTTGATCAATTCCGTACGCAAATGGCGGCAAGCCGTGATGAAGCAGGTAACGCTGACGAACGCTGAAAGTAACGCTGACGAACGCGGATAGGAATTTATATATTTTTTCAGCGTTCGTCAGCGTTTGAACTAGGTGTCTCGCACGAGAGCCTCGTCGTCCAGCAGCGTCATGCGGCGCTGGTCGATTTCGATGATTCCCTGTTCGCGAAGACGCGCCAGAACACGCGTGACTGTCTCCCGGGAGGTGCCCACCATTTCCGCCAGTTCCTGGTGCGTGATCTTGAGGTCGATGATGATCCCGTGCGCGTCGCGTATCCCGTGCCGCGTGGCAAGCTGGTGAATGCCCATGCGGATTCTGGCATCGGCCGTGCTTGAACTCAGGCTCTGGGTCTGCCAGACCTGCCTCAGCCTTGAGCAAAGGACATTGATGATCTGCAGCATGACCTTTTCGTTGTGCATCAGGTATTTGTGAAAATCGGCGCCGCTCACCGAAATGATCTTGGCGTCCTCCATGGCGGAAACTGTGGCCGGGGCGGTCTTGCCGTCCAGCAGCGACATTTCGCCAAAAAAATCTCCTGTCCTGTGAATAGCCAGGATGGTTTCCTTGCCGGCCGAACCGGACTTGGCTACCTTCACCTTGCCCGAGAGGACCAGGTACATGTAGTTTCCGGTTTCCTCTTCCAGGAAGATGATCTGGTTTTTGTGATAAGCCTTGACGGCAAAGATGTGCCGCAGTTGATTGAATTCCTCATCGGTAAGCGTGGAAAAAAGCGGAACGCTTCGTATCAGATCTACTTTCATCGCATTTTCAACCGGGTGATTTCCGTCCTTTCGGGACGGTCCAGTGGATTGTTCGGCGCATGCCCGCGCAGAATGACCCGAAAAATAGCGTATCCTGCGCCCAGCACAATCGAGGTCACGCAAAGCAGCGCCACGAAGAGAAGGGAATTGACCACAGATCCCAGAATTGCCGTGGGTATTCCCCAGACTGTTTTCCCTTTGGGTTTCTCATAGATCCATCGAATGGAGTAGCTGTATTGAAGGGAATCCAGGATGCGGTCCGCGACGGCCGGTTCGAATGAACCCTCAAGAATGGCAACCAGCGGCCCGGCCCTTTTGGCATAGGTCCGGACTGCAGATTCCTTTTTGGAAGCGACGCCGGCCAGTTCGGAGTAGTAGCCTTCTGCGACCTGAGTTGTCGGAAAGATCGAGAGCGAGAGGATGCCGGTCTGGTTCTGCAGCGAATAGCGCGCCTGGGCCAGTTCCATGCCGGAAGCAAACTCGACATAGCCGCCGGGCCGGGTTTCGGAATGAGCTTTAAAGGAATCCGGTCCTACAAAATAGCGCAGGCTCGAAGGATCGTAGCCGGGGTTCGGGAAATGGGAGATAAGGGAAGGAGGTTTTCTCTTTTGGGACCCTATGCGGTTGCTCATGGAAATGGCAATGCGCCGGAGCAGATCCGCGGGGGCGCCCCTGCCCTCGATTCGAATCCAGTTTCTGCCTTGGGCGAAGCGGAGAGTGTCCGCGTCGAAGGCAAATCTGTCGCCGGGAGGGCCTTCCTCGAGATTGCTGCTGCGCAAAATCGTCAGCAGCGAAAAAGCTGCGCGGCTGTCGATGAGGGTGACGACCTCGATGGAAATTTCCGATCCCGCGGCTTTATATACCCGGCGCGAATATTTTTCAAAACCCACATCCTTAAAAAGAGTTCCGTCCGCAACCTTAGCAAGAAGGGCGGGATCCTCAAAACTTTCCTGTCCGGCCGTCTTCTGAAGTTCCTGGAACTCCTGATCGGCAGGGAAATAGCTGTCCGCGACGAACGATACCTGCGCAGCCGCGCAGGCCGCTGAAGACAATACGGCAAGCAGCAGAAAATATGGGACGCGCATCGATTTAGTTTCCGTCGCGAAACTGGTTTGCGCCGCGTAGCGGCACCAAGATTTTAGCCCGGCCTTTTAAGGCCGAAGCCATGGTATTGGGAACAGCGCGTCGCGTAGCGACGCCTGAGATTCAGCCGTCGCTCCGCGACGGAAAACCTGACTTCTTTAGATCCAGGCCTTAAAAGGCCCGGCTAAATTCAGCTGGCCGCTACGCGGCCTGCTTCAATTTCCGGTTTCTGTGTAATATCAAATTTCCTATCGACTGTTCAAAAAAGGCCGGTTTCCTCGCGAAATCCGAGTTACGCGACAGAAGCTAATTAGGGCCCGGCTGATTTTGGACTACATTCGTTCCCAGCGTTCGGATGTAATCTTCAATGCCGGAATACAGGGCACGGGTCAGGCGCTCTTTGTTGGCATCCTTGCGCAGAAGCCGCTCATCCCGTGGATTACTGATAAAGGCGATTTCCGAGAGCACAGAGGGCATGTTTGCGCCTATGAGCACGATAAAGGGAGCGCGCCGCACGCCGCGATCCTGCGCCGAAGAAAACATTTTTTTCACTCCCGCAAAAAGCTTTTTCTGAATAATCGTGGCCAGTTCCCTGGATTCCATAGACTTATCGGCTTGCGCGATTTTCTTGATGAGATCTTCGAGCTCATGAACATTGTTGACGCTGGTGGCATTTTCGCGGGCGGCTATTTCGCGCTCGGCGTTCGTTTTGGCAAAATCGAGGTAATACGTTTCAACTCCGCTGGTTGAACGGATACGGCTCGAATTTGCATGGATCGATATAAAAAGGTCCGCTTTGCAGCGGTTTGCGATAGCGGTCCGCTCTTCAAGCGGGACGAAGCTGTCATCCGTGCGCGTCAGAAACACTTCGGCTCCCAGGTTCTCCTCAAGCATGGGTTTGAGATTCAGCGCCACTGAGAGAACCAGGTCTTTTTCCATGAGTCCGCCGGGGCCGACGCTGCCCAGGTCGTGCCCGCCATGCCCCGGATCGATGACGATGCGCTCTACTTTCAGGCCGAGGACGCGCGTCAGCGTGCGGTCTCCGCGGCTGGTGGGCGTTGCGCCCTTGGGCGCTGCCGATATGTCCGGCTTTACAGGGGGCGAAGGTTTGGTGTCCGGGCCTGCGGATACCTCGCCGGCGGCCTTGATTTCTTTATCCGGGGCCGGCTTCGGCTGGGCCCTGGCCGGAGAAGGCTCAACCTCGACAACGGCGGGAGGAGGGGGCGGAGTCTTGAGCACGGCAGTCGATGCCGGTGTTTCCGGCTTTTTGGCCTCGGGTTTGATGTTCGTGACTGTTGGGGCGGGAGTAGGAGAAGCTTCCTTCTTCATCGCGGCGCCCGGCTGGTTTTCCGGAAGTTTGTTTGCAGCCTGAACTGCCACGGCTGCCTGCTTCGAAATCGGCTTCGGGCCGAATTCGTCGGCGCGGGGAACGGATTCGAGCGGCGAATGCTTGATTGCGGCTTTTTCGCCGGCTTTGCGATACAGGTCGACGACGATCCGGAATGGATCATGAAGCTCGAATGCGGAATAGGTCCCTTCGGACGAGAGATCGAGCACCACGCGAACCAGATCAGGTCGGTTCTGGGAGACGCGGACCTGCTTGACGAGCTCATCCTCGATGGAAAATGTCCGGCTTTTCACGCCGCCGGCCAGCTGGGCATTGGAAATATCAAAATAGATCCTGTACGGCGAATAGAGGCGAGCCCTCTCGTAGGACGTAGTCATGTCCATATCGATAACGACACGCGTGTATTCGTCCGTAATCCAATATCTTATATTCTGGACTGAAGTGGCGGCAGCCGAAGATGCCGCCGTTACGGCAGCTTCTGCCGGCGGCGGAACCGGCTTTTGAGCCGGGCGGCTTTGCTCCAGCCGCGCCAGGGCGCCGGGCCTGCCATAAACGGTTTTGAGGCGAAGGAATGTTTCCCTGGCCGCCTCTTCGTTGTTCAGATTGTTCAGGTAGATATTCCCTGCGCGCAATAAGGCGTCCGGGCAGTTCTGGTTCGACGGGTAGTCGCTGGCGAGGAATTCGAAACGTCTTGCGGCGGTGGCATAGGATCTCGGATCCGAAGATTTTTCACCCATTTCCTGGTAGAGAAGGGCTTCCTCGTAGATTGCGTCGCCAGCACGGCTGTAATGCGGATCGTGGAGATAAACCTTCCGGTAGGCGAGTGCGCACTGGCGGTATTGGCTGATGGTCGAATCGGGATTCTGGGCGAGCTCGCTGCGTTTTTGCTGAGCTTCCTGAAATGCCTGCGCGGCGGCCTGCGTTTCCCAGGTTTTTGCCGGCGCATAGAAAGCTGAAAATAGGGTGAAAACGAGCAGGCACGGGAGGTAACGCGCCATCCCATTTGCCTTCCGTGCGAGAGCCATGATCCCCATCTTAGACTCAGGCCGTAACCGTGTCAAGGTCATCTTGTTAGAACATATTGATAAATAAGGCACTTGCGGGATGTCTGACGGCCTTGAATATGCCAAGACTCAAAGGCGGCCTACCGTAAAGGCGGGATGTTGGTAAGGTGGAGGATACCGGCGCCGTCGACATAACGGAACGTCGGCGTATGTTTGGGCTTTTCCTCAGCTTGCGTGCCTTCTCCCTCCGGATTCAGGCGCCGTGTTATGGATTGGACATAATTCCGGGTTTCCTTGATGGCAGGCACGCGGCCCAGGCGCATCACCAGGTTTTCCCCTGCGTTATAGGCCGCAAGGCTCAAATGCAGGTCATTGTCGAAGGTATCCATGAGCGAACGGAAATGGCGGACGCCGCCCCGTATGTTCTGCTCGGGATCGAAGCTGTTGGTGACTCCGAGACGCGCGGCGGTCGCGGGCATCAGCTGCATGAGACCCTGGGCGCCCTTGCGGGACACGGCTTTGGGATTAAAACCGGATTCCGTGGCTATGATGGAGCGGATCAGGGACGGATCCAGGTTGTGCTCCCCGGCATATTTTTCAATGATGGGATCAAATTTTTCGGATTTTGGCCTGGATTCGTCCACGGCCGGTGCGGGCGCAGGCGAACCGGTGACCGTGAGATCCCAAACGGCGTTTACCGGCGGGATGTTGGTGAATACGCGCGTGCCGTTCTGGTCGAGATAGGAATAGAGAGCCTGACTGTACAGGTTGTGCCCGAATATTCCGATGACGGCCATCGACAGCAGGAAAATGCAGTAGTGCTTCAACCTCATGATAATGTCCCTGGCAAACACTCCAAATAGATATCGGCAGACAGGAAAAAGTCTAAATAATTACATTGGTAAACCCCCGGCTCTGCCGGGGGACTCAAAGAGTTTGACAGCTCCATATTTTGAAGCGCTGACGTACGCTGAAAAAATATATAAATTTTTGTCGGCGTGGGTCGGCGTCCGTTCAGCGTGCTTCAGCGTTCAAGACCGGCGTAACTCCTCCAAAACTTCAGGCTCGCAACAGGCTTTCCACGACAGTATAGCTGTACTTTATTGCATCGGCCAGCCGGGAGGAATCTTTACCACCTGCTTCGGCCAGCTCCGGCTTGCCCCCGCCCGCTCCGCCGACCAGGGGGGCGATCTGTTTGATAATCTTGCCGGCAGGGATTTTTTGGCAGATATCGGGGGTGACCATGACCACCAGGGCAACCTTTTCCTCCTGGGGGCTCCCGAGCACGACGACGCCCGAACCGATTTTATGCTTAAGCTCGTCGGCTAGGTTGCGGAGGCCTGCCCGGTCCATTTCCGGGAGCGTATCGGCAACCACCTTGATGCCGCCTATCTCCCGTGCCCGTTCCAGCATGCCGCTGATATTGGCGCGCGCCGCCTGGGTTTTCAGATCGAGAATCCGATGTTGCAGGTCGCGCATTTGCGCCTGCAGCCGGTCGATCCACGCAGGCACCTCATGGCGGGCAATTTTGTTATCGGCCTGGATGGAGTCAAGAATCTCTTCTCCCGAGCGGAAACGGGCGAACGCTGCAGGGCCGGTCACGGCCTCGATCCTGCGCACGCCGGCGGCGATGCCCCCTTCGCCCGTAATTTTGAACAGGCCGATCGTGCCGGTAGCGGGCACGTGGGTGCCGCCGCAAAGCTCCTTGCTGAATCCCGGAACCTCGACCACGCGGACTTTTTCCTGGTATTTTTCACCGAAAAGAGCCATGGCGCCCGACTTCATCGCGTGATCCAGATCCATGAGTTGGGTGTCCACAGGCGACATTGCGCCAGATCTGCTCGTTGATGATGTCCTCAATCCTGCGCATTTCGGCGGCAGTCAAAGGGGCATAGTGAGTGAAATCGAAACGCAGGCGGTCCGGCGCCACCAGCGAACCGGCCTGCTTTACATGCGGTCCGAGCACCTTCCGCAAGGCGGCCTGCAGCAGGTGGGTTGCCGTATGGTTCTTCATCGTGAGGCTGCGTTTTTCGAGGTCGACGCGCGCCTCTACTGAGTCTCCCACCTGGAGGGATCCGGATTCCATCTCCACCAGGTGTGTGATGGTTGTGCCGCGATAAATGGTGTCGGTGACCCTGGCGCGGGCGTCTCCTCCGGCCATATAGCCGGTATCGCCGACCTGCCCGCCGGATTCCGCATAAAAAGGAGTAGCATCCAGAACCATTTCGCCTTTCTGGCCGGCCTCGATGCTTTCCGCCCGTCTCGCCGTCCACCATAATCGCCTGGATAGTTGCCGCGACGCGCCCTCGATCCCATATCCCACGAAGCTGGTTTTCCCCTCGAACAGAGCCTGGGCAACTTCTTCGCGCACTTTGCCGGATCTGGTAATCCCGGCGCGAGCGTTCGCGCTGCATCTCGAAGGCTTTGGTGAATCCCGCTTCGTCGACCACGAGCCCGTTTTCCTGCGCCAGGTCCTCGATGATTTCCAGCGGCAGCCCGCGAGTGTCGTACAGGAAGAACGCCTCTTCGCCGGGCAGCGTGCGGCCGCCCGCGGCTTTGATCTTCCGGACGCGTTCGTTGAAATCCTTCAATCCCTCGCCCAGAGTGCCCGCGAAGGAGTCCTCTTCCTGCTTGATGACGCGCGCGATGGTTTCCCGCGCCTGAACAAGTTCGGGATAGGCTCCTTTCATGATTTCCACCACGGCCCCCGATACGCGGTATATGAAGGGCTCGTCGATTCCCAGCCTCTTTCCGTGGACCATGGCGCGCCGCATGATTTTTCGCAAGACATATCCGCGCTTGTCGTTGCCGGGGTACTGGCCGTCGCCTATGACGAAGGTGGCCGCGCGCGCATGATCGGCAATAATGCGCATCGAGACATCATCGTTGGGATCCGCCCCGTAATCGGTGTTTGAGATATTGGATATCTCGTCCAGGAGCGGCCGGAAAATGTCCGTGTCGTAGTTGGAGGTTTTGGCCTGAAGGATGGTGGTAATGACGCTCGAAGCCCATTCCCGTGTCGATCGATGGGGAGGGGAGCGGATTCAGCGTGCGGCCGGAATCCCGGTTGTATTGCATGAAAACCAGGTTCCAGACTTCAACCCAGCGGCCGCAGGAGCACGTAAGGTCGCATTCGCCGTGATCGGGGATCGGGCTCTTGCCGAAATCGTAATGCACCTCGGAGCAGGGGCCGCACGGACCGGTGTCGCCCATTGCCCAGAAATTGTCTTTTTCATCCAGGCGCATGATTCTGCTTTCCGGGATGTTTTCCTGTGTTGTGCCAGATGTCCCAGGCTTCGTCGTCTTCGCGAAACACGGTGATCCACAGCCTGGCCGGGTCGAGGCCGTATTCCTGCGTCAGCATTTCCCACGCAAAATGGATGGCGTCGTTCTTAAAGTAATCGCCGAAGGAAAAATTGCCCAGCATTTCAAAAAAAGTGTGGTGGCGGATGGAGTGTCCGACGTCCTTGAAATCGTTGTGCTTTCCGCTTACGCGCATGCACTTCTGGCTGGTCGTGGCGCGCTTGTAGGGACGGGTTTCGTTGCCCAGAAAGATGTCCTTGAACTGATTCATGCCCGCGTTGGTAAACAGGAGCGTGGGATCGTTGAAGGGAATCAGGGAGGAGCTGGGCACGACTTTGTGCCCGTTGCGCTCGAAGTACTTCAGGAATGCGTCACGGATCTGATTGCTGCTTGTCAATTCATTCTCCTGTTTCATAGCGTTGCATGAGCGCCGCGGGGACCACGCGTCTCAGCGCGTCCAGTATGCTGTCCTCCGCAAAACCGCGCCGGTGCAGGTGCGCGATCAGTTTGCGGACCTGCTTCGCGTCGGGGGCGCTTTTGCCGAAATATTTCCGGGCGTAATCGGCCAGAATGGACGCCTGATCGACTTCGTCGCGCACACGTTTTAGAGCCGATTCGGCGATTTCCGGTTCCACATGGCGCCGGAGCAGGGAATCGAGCACCTTCGCCGGTCCCCATCCCTCCTGCCGGGTCCGATGAAGGGCGAAATTATACGCATATTCCCGGTCGTTGAGAAGGTTCACCTGTTCGAGGCGGTCCAGGACTTCCTCCACCGAGCGTTTCACCGGCAATTTTGGCAAGCTTGTTGCGCAATTCTCCCCGGCTGTAGGCGCGCCGGGCGAGGATCGCACCAGCCTTTTTCATAAGGATGCTGCGCAGTTCGTCGTCCATGGCAAATTTCCGCAAACTAAAACCATGCCACGAACTAGACGGTTTTCAAAATAAAATTATGGGCTTCCTGGTGAGCACGGATCTCCAATCTTCAATACTTCGCGAGGATCTCGCGACAGTCGTAGACCGATTGGGTGACCAATAAGTTTTAGCTTAACTCTGCGTACGCGATCTGGAGACCCGTCCTCACTAATACCTGCAAGGCGGAACGAATCAGTTTGCGAGTTCGTTTTCCATAGCTTCTATGGCGGCGTCCTTCGTCGAATAGATGCCCTGGACGCGCAGCTTGAATTCCTCTGGATTGGTGGCGTATCCGAAGGCGTCTTCAAGGGTAATTCGCCCGCCTTTATAATGGTCGTAAATGGACTGGTCGAAGGTCTGCATGCCGTACTGAGATGTTCCGGCGGCGATGGCTTCGCGCAGCAGTCGCGTCTTGTCGGGATCCAGGATGCAGTTTCGGATGTAGTCGGTCACGCGCATTACTTCGATGGCGGGAACGCGTCCGGGGGTATCGGTTCTGCTTCATAAGTCTCATCGAGACCACTGCGCGCAGCACCATGGACAGCTGCAGCCGTATCTGGCGCTGCTGGTGGACCGGGAAAACCGCCGTGATGCGGTTGATGGTTTCGACGGCGTCCAGGGTGTGGAGCGTGCTGAAAACCAGGTGCCCCGTTTCCGCGGCAACCAGGGCGGTCTCGATGGTCTCCATGTCGCGCATTTCGCCGACCAGGATCACATCGGGGTCCTGGCGCAGGGCGCTGCGCAGCGCGCTACCGAAACTGGAGGCATCGACGCCGATCTCGCGCTGGCTGACGATGCTCAGCCTGTCCTGGTACAGGAACTCGATCGGGTCCTCGATCGTGATAATGTGCCGCATGGTGCGTTCGTTGATGTAATTGAGCATGGAGGCGATGGTCGTCGATTTTCCGGAGCCCGTGGTTCCGGTCACCAGCACCATGCCTCTGGGTTCCCTGGCAATTATCTCCAGGACCCGTGGAAGATATAGATCTTCAAATCCCGATATGTTGGTGGGGATGGCGCGAATTGCAATAGAGACGTAGCCCCTCTGCTGGAATACGTTAATACGGAAACGGCCCAATCCCCGTACGCCATATCCCACGTCCACCTCGTTGTTGTCGCGAAACTTCTCCTTCTGTTTGTTGTTCATCAGGGAAAAAGCCATCATGAGCGAATCTTCCTTGTCGAGCTTTTCCTGGTCTCCCAGCGGGACCAGTTCTCCGTTAATGCGGAGGTGAGGGAAACAGCCCACTTTGAGATGCATATCCGAGGCGCCTTTGGCGACCATCATGCGAAGGAGCGTGTCGAGGTTCATATGGTTCCCTTAGCTGATGCCGGTCCGTGCCGATTGCGGCAAATTCCTGCATTCCGGGAATCCCGGAATCCATCGTATTTGCTATCGGCTTCAACGGGCGATAACAATAGTCTTCAAGTGTGCTATGGCACGCGGCAAGGCTAGGAGAAAAGCGGCCTGAGTATCTGGAAGCGTATTCGTTGGGGCCAAAGGGTTTCGCCTTGACTGAAGAGATGCCTTTCCGTAAGATTTGCTACTTATGAAAACGCAATCCGCACCGGATAATCCGCCGGAAGCCGATCCTTTGCTTTCCCATGCCGGTCCCGCCAAAACTTTTGCCGCCTGCGTCGCGGGAGCTTTTGTGCCGGGACTGGGCCATGCCTTCCTCGGCAAATGGGACCGTGCCGTCGTCTTTTTCGGCAGCATCTCCATCATGTTTGTGCTCGGCCTCCAGCTGCAGGGCAAGCTGTTCGATCCGGAATTCGGCAATTTATTCTCCATATTGAAGTTCGCCGCAGAGGCCGGTTCGGGCCTGCTCTATTGGATTCCCTGGCTGCGCGGTTTGGGAACCGGGGATCCCACGGCCTATACCTATGACTATGCGAATGTTTTCATCTACGTCGCGGGCCTGCTGAACATGATGGTCGTGGTGGACGCATTCGATATTGCCCTGGGCAGAAAGCGATGAAAAACCACTTCCTGTTAATGCTGGTATTCAGCGTCCTGACATCTCTGGTTCTGACTTTTATCGCCAGGCATGGCAGGAAGCCGCGCATCACATATTTTTTCTTTCTCCTTGGTTCTTTCGTCCTCTTATCCATCGTTGCCGGCTGGCTGATGTACCCGTTTCCTTTTTAGTTGAATGCCGATCGCTGGGTAGGGCTTCCTTTATCCGGTGAGGGCGGATCTCCGGAGACCGGCTCTGGATGCCTGTCCACAAATTTTAACGCTGACGAACGCCGATAGACGCTGACGCACGCTGAAAAAATATAAATAACAGATACTATTTTCTCAGCAGTTAATGTTGATTGGATGAGGAGGGCTCGGGAGGGCCGTCCTCATCCAAAAATCCTGGGGAGCGGCTTCCTTTGAAATTTCAGGGCAAAACGGCCATCGTTACCGGCGCCGCACGGGGAATCGGGCGCGCCATAAGTCTGGAACTGGCCCGGCAGGGATGCAACATAGCCTTCAACTACTCGCAGAGCACCGGGCAGGCCGGGCAGCTATCGGATGAGCTTTCGGCGATGGGGCGCGGCGTCTATTCCTGCAGGGCGCGTGTCGAGGATTGCCGCGCGGCCGAAGCCATGGTCCAAGAGGTGAAGAGCCGTTTCGGCAGCATCGATTTCCTTGTGAACAATGCCGGCGTTACCAGAGATAAGCTGCTTTTGCGCATGAGTGAAAAAGAATGGGATGAGGTTTTGGACACCAATCTCAAAGGCGCATTCAATTTTTCCAAAGCCGTGTCGGCCGTCATGCTCAAAGCTCGCTTCGGATCCATCCTGAACATAACCTCGGTCAGCGGCATTGTCGGGGTGTCCGGGCAGGCCAACTACTCGGCCTCCAAAGCGGGGATGATCGGTCTCACTAAAGCGCTGGCAAAGGAGCTGGCCGGCCGCAATGTCACCGTCAACGCTTTGGCCCTGGGATTCGTCGACAGCGACATGACCCAATCATTGCCCGAAGCGTACCGGGCTTCCATGCTCCAGAATATTCCTCTGGGACGCTTCGCAAGCGCGGACGAGGTTGCGCGCATAGCCTCATTCCTGCTTTCGGACGAGGCCCGATACATTACCGGCCAGGTCCTGCAGGTCGACGGAGGCCTCGCAATCTAGAATTACGAATTACGATTGACGAATTACGAATGGAAACAAACAGCAGGGATTGCGCTCGCATCCTGGGCCGTTCGGATATTTCAGCGACACGGGACTTCATCTATGGGTGCCTGATTTCACGATTAGGGCCAGTTTTTGTTGGCACCGCAGCCCGACCTTCCGTTAGATATCTGGGCGCAGCCAGTCGCAGCAGCGCCTGATTCATTCGAAATTCGCAATTCGTCATTCGTAATTCATCATGGATTCACCCAAAGAAACGAATCACGTCCTGGAGCTGTTGTCCAATGTGCTTGGACACGGCGGACGCAGCCAGGCTGCTCATGCCGCCTCCGCCCGCCTGATGAACTACTTCGGTTCCGCCCAGGGCCTGTCCCAGGCTACCCTGGAGGAAATACGCAACGCCGGCAGGATTTCAGCCCGGCAGGCCTCGTCGCTGTATTATGCGCTCGAACTCGGCCGGCAGGTCTGTTCAACTCCGCTGCGCGCCGGGGAACGTTTCTCCAACAGCAGGGATTTGTATCTGCGTTACCGCGCCCGCTTTTTTTCCGCTACCCGGGAGCACTTTCTTTCTCTGCACCTCAACTCCAAAAACCAGCTGATGCGCGAGGTGCTTGTTTCCATCGGGAGCCTGAGCACTTCGGTCGTGCACCCGCGGGAGGTCTTTGCGCCGGCAGTGCGTGACAGCACTGCCGGCGTCCTCTTTATCCACAATCACCCTTCGGGCGATCCGGCGCCGAGCCGCGAGGACAGAGACTGCACCCAAAGGCTCATAAAAGCGGGACAAATACTGGGCATCCGCGTGCTGGACCATATTGTCCTGGGCTATGACGACTACTACAGCTTTGCCGATGCCGGCCTGCTCAACGGAGATCCCGCCTCGGCTCCGGAAATGTAACGCTGACGAACTCACACGGAAGCGTTGATCAGGGACGACCAATCACAGGCACGGCTGTGATTGCGGGTCTTTGCGGAGTCGATTGCCACGGCTAGCACGCATAGGTCGAAATTTGCCCTGCTCCCTGTTAGAATGGAACTCGCATGAAGGTCAAAAACCTCGCAAATATTTCGGATACATTCGATCTCGAATTTCCCCCCAAACCCTACGATATTGTTGGTTTTGGCTCGAACTCGGCGGACCAGTTGTGCGTCGTGCCCAAATATCCGTCCCCCGATTCAAAAACCGAAATCCTTCAATATGCCAGGCTGCCCGGCGGCCAGGTCGCTACGGCCGCCATTTTTCTGGCGCATATGGGGCTTAAGGCCCGATACATTGGAAAGCTTGGCGGGGATGAGGCGGGTCGGCTAATGCTTCAAAGCCTTCGCTCCGAAGATATCGATATATCTAATGTAATAGTTGAAGAAAAAGCTATAAATAACCATGCAATAATAATTATCGACAAGAGCACCGGCGGACGCACCATCTTTTGCCGGAGGGACGAACTGCTCGATTTCAGAGATTCCGAGCTCAGGGAAGAAGACGTATGTGCCGGGCGGATTCTGCATCTGGACGGATACGACCCTTTGTCGCTGAAGGCGGCAAGCTGGTGCCGGGAGCGGGGAATAGGCGTCAGTGCGGACCTGGATAAAGTGGTGCCCGGCAGCGAGGAGCTTTTGACAAAAGTTGATTTCCTGATCGCCAGCGCGGATTTTCCCGCGAAGCTGACCGGGATATCGGACCCGGAAAAATCCTTCCTGGCCCTGAAGAGAAGTTTTGACGGATTTTTGGCCATTACGCTGGGAGCCGAAGGCGCGATGGCCTGGGTGGGCGGCCGTTGTGTCGTGTTTCCCGGCTTGATGGTGAACGCTGTGGACACAACGGGAGCGGGCGACATTTTCCACGGTGGGTTCCTTTACGGGCTGCTGCGGAACTGGCCGCTGGGAAAAATCATGGCGTTTGCCAACGCAGCCGCCGGCCTGAGCTGCGGATTCCTGGGCGCCAGGACGGGAATACGGCCGCTTCCGGAAATACTCCGTCATGCGGATAGGCTGCTGGGCGCGGGTGCTGGCGGTGATTCGGGCGCCCCTGTATAATGAATTCAAGGGGAATGCGATGAAGAACCTGTTTTTCATGGATGTGGACACGCAGCGGGATTTCATGCTGTCGACCGGCGCTCTTTACGTTCCCGGCGCCGAGCGGATTATACCGAAACTGCGGCGGCTGTTTGACTTTGCCCGCAAAAACGAAATCTCCGTGCTTTCGTCGGTTGACGCGCATGTTGCCGAAGATCCGGAGTTCCGGCAGTTTCCCCCGCACTGCGTGCAGGGCACGGAAGGTAAGCGCAAAATCGACGAGACTTTGCTGCCGCGGCCCCTGGTTCTCCAGAACAGGCCCATTGACCGCAACCTTGCCGACCTGGTGCGCAAGTATCAGCAGATCATCGTTGAAAAGCAGACGCTCTGCGTGTTCGACAACCCGGTGACGGAACGACTGCTGAAGGTCTTGCCTCCGCGCGCCATCGTGTTCGGCGTCGCTACGGAATATTGCGTCAAGGAAGAATGCCTGGGGCTGCGCCGCCTGGGAGTGCAGACCGCCCTGGTGACGGATGCCATACGCGCCCTCGCTCCCAAAACGGAAAAAGAAGCGCTGGAGGCGATGCGCCAGGCGGGGGTTGAATTTATTGTCCTGGAAACGCTGCTGGGCGCCGGCTCGGCATAAAATACGCCGCGGATTTCGCGGCGCGGCCGGGTGACCGCAACCAAATAAATGCATATTCGCAAGACGGCCGCGCCGTTATGCGGACGGCTTTTCAAGCCGTCCGCAGGCGCGCCGATCAAAAAATTTACCAAAATAACAAAAAGCTGGTGGGTTGTATCACGGATTCCGCAGACCGAAATTAAATAAAGAAGTGTGAACCCGCGAAATACTTGACGTTATCAGATTTGCTCTGATCCGGGGATTGCAGGCTATCGTGACGCTCGGGATATATATCCACATTCCTTTTTGCGAGTCCAAGTGCAGTTATTGCCACTTCGTCAGCATGCCCTTGCAGGATGCCGATGTATGCAGGTACATAAAGGCCGTTTTGCGTGAAATAGAGATATTCTGTGCCTCCCGCACAAAACGTGAAGAGGTTGATTCCATCTACTTCGGCGGCGGGACTCCGAGCCTGTTGCCTGCGGATTTTATCGGCGAAATTCTGGAGTCCTGCGGGCGGCTGTTTGCGGTTGCGGATGATTGCGAAATATCGCTGGAAGCCAATCCCGGCACGCTTTCTGCCGCCAAGGCGGAGAGCTACCGGAGATCGGGAGTGAGCCGGGCCTCCTTGGGAGCGCAGTCCTTCGACGCAGGGGAACTGGCATCCATCGGCAGGCGCCACACGCCGTCTATGATCGCCGGTTCGGTGGATTGTCTGAGGGAAAACGGATTCCGTGCCATCAACCTGGACCTGATGCTCGGGCTTCCGCTGCAAACTGCGGCCAGCTGGCGCCGGACCCTGGCCATGGACGGGCTTTCGGTTTCGCATGTTTCGGTCTACATGCTCGACCTGGATGATGTGTGCCCGCTGCAATCGATGGTGCAGAGCGGCGCCGTCCGGCTCCCGGAAGAAGACCTGGTTTCGGATCTGTACCTGGAAACCCTGGATTTCCTGGCTTCGCAGGGGTACGCACAGTATGAAATCAGCAATTTCGCGCGCCCCGGGTATCAATGCCGCCACAATCTGAAATACTGGTTGCGGGAGCCGGTCCAGGGTTTTGGTCTTGCGAGCCATTCCTTTGACGGCAAAACGAGGCTTGCCAATTTTTCCCAAATGGATGAATATCTCGGGGCAATCGAGGCCGGTCGGGCCCCTGTGAGCTGGAGGCGGCCGGTAACCGAAGAGCAGGCGGTTGAGGAGACGCTTTTTCTCGGCTTGCGCTTGAATCGGGGCGTGGACTGGGACCGGCTGACGGACAGGACCGGACGTCAATTGATGAAAAAATATGAAGGTTCGTTACAGGAGCTTTCCGGCCGGGGATGGGTTGAGTGGAACGGTTCCACGGTCCGGCTCACTCCGGCCGGGATGCTGCTTTCCAATGAAATTTTTCAGTTGTTCGTTTAAAAGGCTCTTATGAACGATTCGGTAATTGATTTGCGAAGCGATACGGTGACGCGGCCCACTCCGGAAATGCGCGCGGCTATGGCGGCGGCTGAGGTCGGCGACGACGTCTACCTCGAAGATCCGACGGTCAACCGTCTTCAATCGCGGGCGGCCGAAATATTGCGGAAGCCGGCGGCGCTTTATGTGCCTTCCGGTACCATGGGCAACCAGATCGCCATCCGTGTGCACACGGACCCGGGGCAGGAAGTCATTACGGAGGGCAGGGCGCACATATACGAATTTGAAATGGCGGCCATGGCGGCTATCAGCGGGGTGCTCGCGCGTCCCGTGCCCGCGCCCGGCGGCATCCTGGACTGGGCCAAGATCAGCCCGGCAATCCGCCCTAAGATTTATTACCGGGCCCAAACCGGTCTGATCGCGCTGGAAAACACGCACAACGCGGCGGGCGGAACGGTTTACACCAAAGCGCAAATCGACGACATTTGCAGCCGCTCCCATGAAGCCGGATTGCCGGTCCACCTGGACGGCGCGCGCATTTTCAATGCTGCCGCAGCGCTCGGCGCGGATGTGGCGAGCCTGGTCCAGGGCTGCGATTCCGTAATGTTCTGCCTTTCGAAAGGCCTTGCCGCGCCTGTGGGCTCGATGCTGGTGGGATCGAAGGACTTTATCGACAGGGCGCGAAGTGTGCGCAAAATGCTGGGCGGAGGGATGCGCCAGGCGGGGATTCTCGCCGCAGCGGGTTTGATTGCGCTTGAAAAAATGCCCGCCCGGCTCGAGGAGGATCACCGGAATGCCCGGCTTCTGGCCGATCTGCTCAAGGACATACCCGGCCTGGATATGGAGCCGGAACGGGTCCGCACGAATATACTGATGGCGGGGATTTCGCGCAAAGGCTTCGACAGCGAAAGGCTGGCGGGCCGGCTGAAACTGAGCGGCGTTCTCGTGTCTGTTCTGGATCCGATGAGCATACGTCTCGTGACCCACAAGGATGTGAGCCGGGAGCAGATCTATCAGGCCGCGGATATCATGCGAAAAACCCTCACCTAGCGTGTCTTGGCGGACAGGGAATATGTTGGACAGAGGGTGGATTTTGTTTTTTCAGGCCGGAAGCCGGAAGCAGGAATCCCGAGGCACAGGATATTCCGCCTTCCTGCTCCTTGCTTCCGGCATGTTGCTTCGGACCAGGCGGAAGATGCTCAAAGACGATTGAAAGCAGATGCTCGACACAGATCAAGACTTAAGGATCAAGAGGCCAAACATGGAAAAGGTCAAAATCGGAATAATCGGCGGCAGCGGGTTGTACGACATGCCGGGCTTGACCGGCAGGACCGAAATACACATCGATACTCCTTTTGGATCACCCTCGGATGACCTGATCCTGGGATCCATTTCGGGCAAAAGAGTGGCTTTCCTGCCGCGCCACGGCCGGGGGCACAGGTGTTCGCCTTCGGAGCTTAATTTTCGCGCCAATATTTTTGCGATGAAGCTGCTGGGTGTCGAGCGCATCCTGTCGGTGAGCGCCGTTGGATCCCTGAAAGAGGAACTTGCGCCCATGGACATCGTTTTGCCGGACCAGTTCCTGGACAGGACGCGGGGCCGTATCTCAACATTTTTCGGCAACGGACTGGTGGCGCACATAGCCTTTGGAGATCCCGTCTGTCCCGATCTGCTCGAACAGGTGCACCGCGCGTCCCACAAGGCCGGAATCGCGGCCAAAAAGGGAGGCACCTACGTCTGCATGGAGGGTCCCGCTTTTTCTACCAGGGCCGAATCCACTCTCTACCGCAGCTGGGGCATGGACGTGATCGGAATGACCAACCTGCAGGAGGCAAAGCTGGCCAGGGAAGCGGAGATCTGCTATGTCACCCTCGCCCTGGTGACCGACTACGACTGCTGGCATGAAACGCACGAGACTGTCAGCGCGGATATGGTCGTCGCCAACCTGCAGAAAAGCTGCCAGTCTGCGCAGTCCATCATCATGCAGACGGTGCGCGACCTCGATCAAACGAGGAATTGCGGTTGTTGCGAAGCCCTGAAGTACGCCATCATTACGGATAAACTCGCCATCCCGGCGGAGACCAGAAACCGGCTGGATTGCATCGTGGGAAAATATCTGGCGTAATTACATTAGTAAACCCATGGCTCTGCCGGGGGACTCAAAGAGTTTGACAGCTCCGTATTTTGAAACGCTGAGAAACGCTGACATGACGCTGACGTACGCTGAAAAAATATTTAGATTTTTGTCGGCGTGGGTCGGCGTCCGTTCGGCGTGCGTCAGCGTTCAAGACCGGCGTAACTACTCCAACCGCTTTTAGCGGTTCCAATCTTTCAAGCCTCCGGCTTTGCCGGAGGTGCCTGACTTCGGGAGACTTGTATGGGAATACTTGTGGTGGGATCCGTAGCGCTGGACTCCGTCAAAACTCCTTTCGGAACCAGGGAGGATGTCCTTGGAGGAGCCGCCACTTATTTCAGCATAGCTGCCAGCTACTTCACGGACGTCAGTATGATCGCCGTGGTGGGTGAGGATTTCCCCGAAAAGCACGTTGCATCCCTGCAAAAAAAAGGGATCGATCTCTCGGGCCTGGAGCGCCGCAAGGGGAAAACCTTCCGGTGGAAGGGGGAATATGCCCCGGATTTAAGCTCGCGCACAACCCTGGACACTCAGCTCAATGTTTTTGCGGATTTTTCCCCAAAACTGACCGCTGCACATTTTTCCAGTGAGTACATTTTCCTCGCAAACATCGATCCCGACCTTCAGCGATCGGTGCTGGAACAGGTCCGGCAGCCCAGGCTGGTGGCTTGCGATACCATGAATTACTGGATTTCCAACAAACGGGGCTCTCTTCTCAAGACTCTCGCCCGGGTCGATCTGCTGGTTATTAACGATGAGGAAGCCCGGCAGCTTGCGGGGCAGATGAATCTGATACAGGCAGCCAGGTGGATTCTCACCCTTGGCCCGAAAATGCTCGTAGTCAAACGCGGCGAATACGGCGCCATGGTGTTCGGTCCGCGATCGGTTTTTTGCATTCCGGCTTATCCCGTGGAGGATGTTGTGGATCCCACGGGTGCGGGAGACACTTTTGCGGGGGGACTCCTGGGATACCTCGCCGGCACGGGAACTTCCGGAGATTCGGCGTTGCGCAAAGCCGTTGTCTATGGCTCTGCCATGGCTTCATTCAATGTGACCGGGTTCGGGCCGGAAAAGATCGGCGATCTTACTTTCACCGAAATAGATGCCCGCTACCACGAGTTCCGCAAACTGGTCAGCTTTGAAGATGCTCCGGAAGCCGGCACCGGAGCTGCGGATCTCAAATACCTGATTTAGCCGGTGCGGGACTACTGGCCCTTATCCACGGGGAGATCCATCGGCTTTTGCTCGCCGACCCTCGCCGAACAAATCGGCGTTTGTCAGCGCTTTTATCAGCGTTTCTCAGCGTTTCAAAATACGGAGCTGTCAAACCCTTTGAGTCCCCTGGCAGAGCCTGGGGTTTACCAATGTAATTACGAATATCGAATTTCGAATGTCGGACTGCAGAAGATAAGGCCGGACTTCGAAATTCAAAACCCGCAACCTGGAGCCTGCAGCAATTGGAGTACAATCCAATTTATGATTAGGATAAAAAAACAGTGCTTCCTGCCGGCTTTCCTGATTGTTGTGACGGCATTCGGGTCTGCAATGGCGCAGGCAGGCAAGCCCAAGCAGGACAAAAAGGTAAGCACGTTGGCGGATGCCAAGGTCTACCGGGAAGCCATGGTCTATTTCAAGAAAGCGGAGGCGATGATCGGGACGGCGCAGGAGAACAGCAACGAGCAGGCGGAGCTTTTCCTCAAAGCGATTGCAATCAAGCCGGATTTTCTTGAAGCTCACTACGACCTGGGACTGATCTACGCGAACCAGAAGAAATGGAAAGAGGCGGTTGTCGAATTCGAAACAGTCCTGAAGCTGAATCCGAAGATCGAGGGAATTCATTTCCTGCTGGCTTCGGCCTGCCAGCAGGTCGGGGACATACCATCGGCGATTGCGGCCCTCGAATCCGGTCTGCAGCTCAAGCCCCAGGATCCCAAAATGCTGAGGGCGTTGGCTTACCTGCAGATGCACGTCAAGGACGATCGTGCGGCCATGCGCACGCTCGAGCAGTTTCTCGAGATTGAGCCGGGTGATTCCTCCGCGCGCATGGACCTGGCGCTGCTTTTGCAGAAAGGCGAAGAACTGGAAAGGGCGGCAGTCGCCTACGAGGAAGTACTGCGTGCGGATCCGGTAAATTATGCGGCGCACTTCAACCTCGCCCTGATTTATATCCGGCAGAAAAACAACGCCGGGGCGGCAAAGGAGCTGGAGGCCGCCGAACTGATTCAGCCCGGCAACCCCGAAGTACTGGAGCGCCTGGGGGACGTGTACGCATTCGAACGCCAGCATGCGAAGGCGGCCGCCGCCTATAAATCTGCGCTGGAAAAAGCGCCCGACCGCGGCGCGATTTACGCCAAAATGGGATTCAGCCTGGCCAGCTTGAAGCGAAACGCCGAGGCGGTCACGGCGCTCGAAAACGCCGGACGCCTGAATTCGAAAAACCCGGACATCTTTTTTTTGCTGGGCGATCTTTACAGTGATTTGAACAGGAATGACGAAGCCATCGCGGCCTATAAAAAGTCCCTCGAGATCAAGTCCGGGCAAGTCGATGTCCGGTTCAATCTGGGAACCCTTTATGCAAAGCTGAACCGGCTGGAGGAGGCGCTGGCGGAGTTGAAGCTAGCGGTCGAGCTGGATCCAGGCTATTCGGCCGCCTGGGCGAACCTCGCTCTGGTTGCGGAAAAACTCGAGCAGGACAAGGAAGCCATACGGGCCCACGAAAAGCTGATCGAGCTTGGGAAAGGCCGGGCTTTAAACTACTTTCACCTCGGAGTCCTTTATGCCAAGACCGGGGAGCCCGATCCCTCCATTGCGGCGTTCACCCGGGCGATCGAAATGGAGCCCGAGAAGTATCGTGCGGCGCTCAAAGAGGAGCTGAAGAAAGTCCACTCGGTGCTCGACAGCGTGCGCTATAAAGAAGGCTTTACGAAGCTGCTTGCCTCGGATTGACAACGCGGGATTCCACATGTTTTGGGCCGCCGGTCATTTTCCGACCTAGCCCGGGATTTAAATCGGGTAACGCCGACATACGCTGAAAAGACGCTGATGAACGCTGACTGCTGATGTCGGGATCGGCTTTTGCCCGCGTAAGTCAGCGTTCAAGACCGGCGCAACTCCTCCAACCGCTTTGAGCGGTTCAAATCTTTCAAGCCTTGGGCTCTGCCGGAGGATACTTACTGTTTGCGTCTCCGGGCCAGGAATTCGTCCAGTTCTTTGGAGGAAAGGCGATAGAGGTCGGGCGGATTTTCCGGAGGCTGATACTTCCAGCGCCGGTGTCCCCAGAGCCAGGATTCCGGCTGCTCACGCACAATCTTTTCCAGGACGTCGTTGAAGAGTTGGGTATTTGCGCGGACATCGTTGTTCCTGTCGCCCGTGCGCAGGACGTCCATCGGAGGGAGAAACTTGAAGGTATAGCGCCCATGGCGCATCGGGGTCAGATAACCTGTGAGGACGGGCGCGTCGGTGCGCAGCGCGAACAGCGCAACGCTGGACGTGGTGGCCGCGGGTATGCCGAAAAAATCGGCGAAAATCCCTTCCTTCAGGCTGGTGTTCTGATCCATCAAAATGCCGGCAGTCCCCCCGGAGTTCAGGCTCTCCAAAATCCGGCGGGCCGAGTTTTTTTTGTTGATCACCTGGTTCCCCTTCGACTGGCGGATTTTCAGGAGGTAGCGTTCCAGCGGTGCGTTATCCAGAGGGCGTGTGATGAAGCTGAGCGGATAGCCGTGAAGAGCGTGCGCCGTGGGCAGGAGTTCCCACGAGCTGAAATGACCGGTGAGATAAAGGATTCCCTTTCCCTTCGCACAGGCGGCGCGGTAGTTGTCCAAACCCTGGTCCGGGTCGTATTCGACGAGGGAAGATATATTTTCGCGCATGAGGGAGGGCAGCCGGCTGATTTCCAGAAGGTTCATGGCGGCATTCTGGAAGCTCTTGCGCGCAATACGGTCCCGCTGCCGGCCGGAGAACTCGGGGAAAGCTATTTTCAGGTTCACGCGCGCGATATGGCGGTGGCGGAAATCGAGGTAGTAGGTCGCGGCGGCAAGCATTTTGATAATGAGGATGCCCGGAGCGCGCGGCATGATGCGAAAAATGCCAATGACAAGTCGAACCAGGATATACAGGAAATAAGAAGCCAATTTTTACACCCTTCGGCGGCTATCTGTTCTACAATCAGAGAGTAGTGTTCGCGATCTTTGGCGCCTGATATGGCAAAAAAAAGAAAGCTTCTCCTTGCGTTGCTGCTTGCCGTCCTGTTCGCATGGGCTTGCGGCGCGGCATGGGCCGGCTACAAAGCCCGCCGATGGGACATTCGCGCCCGGGATACCTACCCCTCAAGCCTCACGAGTGAAGGCGTCACCATCGCCGCCGAACCTCTGTTCACCGATGCTCTGGCTGCAGAGGTTTTCGACAAGGACGACATGGTGACACGCGGCATTATGCCGTTGGCGATTGTCATTTTCAATGACAACGACTTCCCGATCGAGGTGGACGGGATGACGGCGGAATTGATTCACGAGGCCGAACACACGCGCACGATGACGCCCAATGAAGTCGTGTACCGGCTATTCAAAAAAGACAAATCCTGGATCTCCCGGCAAATCCCGAGAGTGAGCAAATCGGAATTGAACGAGGATGCCCTGGATGATTTCGATCAGAAGTTTCTGATGAGTCCCGTCATCGCCCCTCACGATAAGGGCGGCGGTTTCCTTTATCTGCATATTGCCGGCGGCAAGGACCTGGCCGGCTATCTGTCGAAATCGGTCGTCTACATCCCCAATGTTTACCGCCGCGATGACGGTTCCCGGATGGTTTTCTTCGAAATTGAGTTAAATGCCGCGATCGGAGCCCAAACGGGCTCCTGAACTCCCGCTATGAAACGGCTGCTCCAGGAAATGGAAATGCCTTATCGTGAAGCGCTTAGGGATATTTTATCCTTCTCCACCTTCGCCAGGACGGAACAAACCATAAGAAGCCTGGAAAATTTATGTCGGAATTATCGCCTGGCGAGCGATAAGAAGGGTGTGGAGTATTGCCGCCGTGTTGCTTTTCTGGGCCGGCAGCGGGCAGAACTTATCAGCCGCAACTGCAAGGTCGCGCCCGAAAAGAGGCTTCACAAAAAGGAAGTGGCAACCTGGTTCAAAATCTGGCTGGAGACGCCGGCCTTGTTTGATGATTGGCTTTCAATGCGAAAAGATACTGCGGAATTTAGGGAACTCCTGGCACTTGAGTCCGGGGGAAGCCTGAAATCGGGGGGCCGGGATGCTTCAGGAAATTAGACCGGCCGGCAGCCAAAATTCATTTCTCGATGCATTGCGCCTGGAAATTGTTGCGGGCAGCGAGAACCTGACCGACTGGGTCAAGCAGGTTCACACCCAAGGCGCCATCGAAAGCCTTTTCGGCCTGGAGACCTGGCTGAAGGGGACTCGGTCGTTTTTCAACCTCGACCATCTGCCCTTGAGTGAATCGGAAAAGGCGGAGCTTATGACCCGAAGTTTCGCCCTGGAATTGGGCATCGTCCGATCGGCTGTCCAGGCCTGCGAATCCTATGCCTCCGCGGTGATTGCACCCGCGATTACGGGCAAGTTCGAGTTTGACGAATTCATCGAAGTCCAGTTGCGCAAGGACCGCATCCTGGATTTCCACGTCAGCCGGATGATGGAGCAGCTGAGCCCCAGGGACAGCATCGGCCTGCTGATGGAATTTCTAAACGACCTGCGCATAACCATTGACGCGGTCACGGACCAGTCCTTTGTGGGCTACCAGTTGTTTCTGAGCCTGGGAAGGTGCTTCGGGCGTGAACTGAAGAACTGCCGCTACATCGACATGCTGTTGAGCCAGCGATTCAGGCTGCAGTACGATCTGATCGACAGTAAACTGCTTACCGAAACGCTGCATCTGATTCCGGAAGAAGCGGCCCGGCGCAATATGGCGCTGGCGCTGCTCTATCTTTTCCGGATTCTCAAATATCTGAGGCTGGTATCGGCGGATCTGAAAAAGGATCGGCCGCTGCGGCATCATCTCGTAATATTCTCCCTGATTCACGAGGAGATGGGCAATCTCGCGGATTTTCTGAAAACACGTTTTCTGAAAGGGAAGGAGGCGATGCAGGGACTGCAGAATGCCGCGGACCTGGTCGCCTATTCGCTGAAAATGGAGTCGCAGAGAGTGATGAGCCGCGAGCTGATCCTGGTTTCCGGGGAGATGGAACCGTCTTCTATTTATACACGCATAGAAAACAGCTACGGCCTGTTGCGCAACTGCAGCCAGAGCTGCATCGTGACGCTGCTCCAGGCGATCGATAAAAACTTCGATGCGGCGGCTCTCTTCCCGTCCAGGGCTCAGCGGCTGGTGGCCGCCGAGAAGCTGCGCCAGGACATGTGGGACCTGAGGCAGTGGCTGATCGATCTGCTTCAAAACAGGGAGGAGCTGGATTCGAACAAGATCATCGAGCGCCTCACCTCCTTCAAGGATGCGTCGATGCGGTCTCTCATGTACCGCGATTGGGCGGAATTTGAGACCTTCCTGGACGCGCTGGCGATATCCGGCAGCTTTATCGAGATACGGACGCACATGCGAAAATTCGTCGGCTTCCTGGAGATGCTGATCCAGGAAGTCTCCAAGCGCAGCGTGTTCCAGCAAAAGCCGGTTCAGTAAATTCCCGCCTTCCTCAAATGGACCGCCTGCGCGGCCGGGTTTCATTCAAAGCCAGGGTCAGGACTGCTGTCACTGCCAGGAGCAGGGAGGCCGTCAGCATCATGAAAGGCAGCCCCTTTGTATCCGCGATCTTGCCGGCGATAACCGGCCATGCAGCGGCGCCCAGCAAGTCGCCCATGCCCTGGACCAAAGCGCCGACGGTGGCTACCAGCGTCACAGAAACGGATTCCATGGGAACCATCGTCATGTAGATGGGAATCGCGGCAGCCGTAAATCCAAAGAAGAAGATATAGCCGTAAGCGGATATGGCCGCGCCCGGGAACAGGTACATAAACAGCGGGGCGATAATGCTGAAAACCAGGCTGACGAACAATACCGGCTTTCGTCCAAAATTGTCCGCGAGTTTCGGCACGAAGATGCAGTAAATGATGTAAAGGATCCCCATGGCGGAAGTCAACCAGCCCATCGCCTGCAAATTAAAGTGGGAAACATTCACCAGGTATACCGAGGAATAAAGCATCATGGTCCAGTATCCGCACAGGCCCAGCACGCACATGATGAGGCAAATAACCACATTCCTGTTCTTAAAGAGATCCATAAAACCGGCTTTTTGAGCGGCCTTGCCTGCTTCACCGGCAGGTTCCTTTTCCACATGGATTTCTCTTACATAAAACAGAACGACAAAAAACATGACAAAAGTCGGCAAACTGGAGAGGAGGAAGGTCGTTTGCCAGGTATAGGCCGCGGCCAATTGCGTGATAAAGACAGGCCCGATCGTTGTCCCGATCGTTCCGACGGAGGCGTTCAGAATGCCGCAGTTGCGGCCAAAACTGTCTTTATTGACGCTGAAGAGCATGGAATACAGCAGCGGGGAAATCGGGCCTTCGCAGAAACCGACCAGCGCCCGGACCAGCAGCAATTGTCCGAATGTATTCACCGCGACACCGGCAGCCGCGCAAATTGCAGTGCCCATAAGAAACGGAAGAAGGACCTTTTTTCTATAGCCCAGCTTGTCGGAGACAAAGCCGAATACAATGGAAGAAACCGCGAAAGCAGCCGAAGTGGCGAATCCGACCCAACCGATATCGGTATTCGTCAAGTGCAGTTTCGGCATGACAATCGGCGCCAGGAAAGAAAACGCCAACCGGTCCATGAAAACGATGCCCCAGGTGATGAAGAAGATTGTCAGGATTCGGAACTCGTAGCCGCGATTTGAATTTGTCATTTGGACACCATCTCCCCTATTGTCATTTTGGCTTGCATTCTAAGCTACTTTCAGAAATTTTGAGAGACAATTGATGGATCGGCTCAGCCGCTGTTTTGCCGGCGGGCTCATGGAGTTTTCCAACTCCGGGATCCGGTAACGCTGACGCACGCTGACAAAGGCAGTGAGGAACGCTGACAATAGAGTTTGGATGAGGGTCAGCGGTTAAGAGCCTGCGAGCGGAAAAGAGCGGGCAGCATTTGAGGATGGGCGCATCCAGCCCTGAAGCCGTCAGTCGCCAATGCAAAACAACGTACCGTCGCTGCGCAGAAACAAGTGCCCTTGAGAGATGGCCGGGGAAGCGAGGACGCGTTCGCCGATAGAGTTCCTGGCCAGGATCTTCACTTCGCGCCCGGCTCCAAGGACGAAGGTTTCTCCTGTTTCGCCAACCATGTACACTTTCCCATCGCCGGCCACGGGCGATGCAAAGAAGATTTCACCGAGCCTATGGCGCCACACGGATTTTCCGGTTTGGGCATCTGCACACGTCACAATACCGACTTCGTTGGTCACGTAAACCAATCCATCGTAATACAGGAGTGAGGGCACATAGGAGGCGCCGCCAGGGGCACGCCAGAGAATGTGGCTTTGGGAGATATCGCCCCGGCCGCCGGTTCGTATTGCCAGGAAATCGCTGTTGCGGTAGCCGCGGCTCAGGTAAATCACGCCGTTATGGATAACAGGCGAGGGAATCGGTGTCTGCCGCTGGGTCCCGGTGTACCAGAGAAGCTGGCCATTATCGGGATTGTAGGCATCAATGCGCTCGCTCGAGTTGATGATCAATTCATCTCCTCCCATCCCTCCGGCAACCAGAGGCGTACTGTGTGATACGCGGCCTTTACCGCGATCCACGTTCCAGCGTTCCTTTCCTGTGCCCTTGTCCAGAGCAAGCAGATAGGACTTCTGCGCGAGGTCACATAAAAGGATCAGCGTTTCCTTGTGGAGGATCGGGGACCCGCCATATCCCCACGGCGTATTGAAGGTGGCGTACTCAGTGCCCAAAGGACGTTCCCAAACCAGACGGCCGCTCATGTCGAGAGCCAGAATCTGGCCGGTACCGAACAAGGCATAAACAAGCTTCCCGTCCGTGACCGGTGTCGGAGTAGCAAGATTGTGCTTTTCGTGAAGCGGGGGGAACTCTCCCGTGGCCTTCGTCCTATATTCCCACAGCCTCTTGCCGTCGGTTCGCCGGAATGCTTCCACGATCAAAAAGACCTCGCTCCGGGAATCTTTTGCTTGTTTGCTCCGGCTGCCGATCGGATTTTCCCGGCTGGCGAGGTCCTGGTCGTCCCGCGCCAGGCGTGGGTAGCTGGCCTGGTTGATGGGAACTGTGCCTTCCTGCGAGGTCACAAACACCCTGTCGCCCCAGACAATCGGCGATGAAACCCCGAGTCCGGCGAGCGATGCTTTCCAGGCCAGGTGTTCGCTCGCGCTCCACTGAACCGGCAGTCCGGACTCACTGGAAATACCGTTCCCTGACGGTCCGCGCCATCGAGGCCAGTCCTCAGCCTTCAGCCCGGGCAGCATAAAAAAAAGCAAAAAAAGGAAACGGGAAATTTTGACAAATATCTTTTGCACCATCATATCCGAATATTAGCAGCATTCCTGGACCGGGGCGCAAAAATTCTGAAGCCGGACAAACGCAATGATACATACACCGGCAGTCCTTCAGTCTTGCCGGCTGACTCATAGAGTTTGACAGCTCCCAATTTTGAAACGCGGAAATACGCTGACCAAAGCGCTGACAAACGCCGATCTGGTCGGCGGGGATCGGAAGCACCTCATCGGCTTTTGCCTGCGTAAGTCAGCGTTTAAGATTGGCCTAACTCCTCCAACCGCTTTGAGCGGTTCCAATTTTTCAAGCCTCCGGCTTTGCCGGAGGTACCTGACTCTTTTGGTAGCGCTGACAAAAATGCGAAGGATGCGAACAGTAGCCTCAAAAAACATCCGGAAAAGAATTATGGGAGGGGGGCGGAGTTTGTTACCATAACCGCTTATTCCTGAATAAAGGTCATGCCATGGAAGACTTGCTTTCGAATAACCTCCCGGGCACCAGGGATCTGCTGCCGGAGGAACTTGCCCGTTGGCAGTATGTCGAGGACTGTGCGCGGCGGATTTTTTACCGATACGGGTTCCTCGAAATACGGACTCCCATCTTCGAGGCGACGGAGCTTTTCGCGCGCGGCATCGGGGACGATACCGACATTGTCGGAAAGGAAATGTACACCTTTACGGATCAGAGCAACCGGTCGGTAACCCTTCGCCCGGAAGCCACGGCCTCGGTGGTCCGGGCATATCTGCAGAACCACATGTACCGCGGGGGCGGAATCACGAAGCTTTTCTACATCGGCCCCATGTTCCGGTACGAGAAGAAGCAAAAGGGGCGGTGGCGCCAGTTTTATCAGATCGGGGCGGAGACTCTTGGATCGGATCATCCGGCCGCCGATGCCGAGATGATCGAGGTGGCCTTGAGGCTCCTGGAATCCCTGGAAGTGAAGGCCAGGCTGCTGATCAATTCCGTGGGATGCCCCAATTGCCGGCCGCTTTACGTCGGGAAACTGCGCTCCGAACTGCAGAAGCACCTTGCGGATTTCTGCGAGGATTGCCGGCGGCGCGCCGTGACGAACAGCCTCCGCGTGCTGGACTGCAAAGTCGAGAGCTGCCAGCCGCTCATACGCAGCCTGCCGGCCATCACAGATCACCTTTGTGCGGAGTGCGCGGATCATTTCGGGAGAGTGAAGGCCTGCCTGCAGGAGAGCGGCATCCCATTCGAGGTTTCGCCCAGGCTTGTCCGCGGATTGGATTATTACATGCGGACCGCTTTTGAAATTGTGAGCGGAGAACTGGGCTCGCAGAATGCAATTGCGGGCGGCGGCCGCTATGACGGGCTGGCCGAGGTCCTCGGCGGTCCGCCGGTGCGAGCCCTCGGATTCGCGCTGGGGCTGGACCGGCTTGTGATGATCCTGCCCGAAGCTCAAGGCAGGGAGTGGCAATGGATGCCGGAGCTGTTTGTGGCTTATCTGGGCGAGCCGGCTTTCAAGAAGGCTCTCGCAATCGCGCGCGACCTGCGCGGGCGGGGGCACGCCTGCTATGTGGACTTCTCCGCCGGAAGCCTCAAAAGCCAGTTGCGGCTTGCCAACAGGCTCAGGGCAGAGCATGTGTTGATCATCGGGGACGAGGAGCTGGTACGCGAACGGTTTGTCATCAAAAGCCTGGAGGAATCACGCCAATGGGAGGTTTCTCTACCCGAACTGGCGGAATACCTCCAATCCCGGGCCGGCAGGAATAGCGGAACATCGGCCCGGGTGTAAGACATTGGAAGGCTGAGGCCGGGGACCGTCGACACCCGGATGCGGATGTTCCCTCACAGGGCGGCGTTATGAGCAAGATACGCGTGCTTCCGGAGATCGTCGCAAACAAAATCGCTGCCGGCGAGATTGTCGAGCGGCCTGCTTCCGTTGTGAAGGAGCTTTTGGAAAACTCCCTTGATGCCCGGTGCAGGGCTGTGCGCGTCACGGTGGTTTCGGGAGGCAAGCGGCTGATCAGCGTGCAGGACGACGGCGAAGGCATGAGCCAGGATGACGCCATTCTTGCCTTCGAGCACCATTCCACAAGCAAACTGCAAACGGCCGAGGACCTGAGCGCCATCTCAACTCTGGGATTCCGCGGTGAGGCGCTTCCGTCCATCGCATCGGTGTCCCGCCTGACCCTGAGGACGAAGCCCGCCGATGCGGGGCTGGTTTCCGGGAGCGAAATAGAGATCCAGGGCGGCGTCATGCGCTCCGTCAAGCCCGTATCCTGGGACAAGGGCACCGAGATAACGGTCCGCGACCTGTTCTTTAACATACCCGCGAGAAGAAAATTCCTCCGGTCCCACGACACGGAGCTGGGGCACATCGCCAGGCTCGTGACGCACTACGCGCTGGTTCATCCCGAAATCCGATTCACGTTGGACAGCGAGGGGAGGGTGCTCGTGGACGCGGTTGCAGTCAACAGTGTTCGGGAGCGCGTATACCAGCTTTTCGGCGAGGGATTTTTGGATAATCTCATAGAAATTTCAGGTCAGAGCGGTCCCGTAAAGGTCCACGGTTTCAGTTCCCGGCCCCAGGAACAAAGGACGAATCCCTATTCCCAGTTCTTTTATGTGAACCGCCGCATGGTTCGCGACAAAGTGATTACGAGCGCGGTCCGGAAGGCATACCGGAACTGCATGCCCGCTTCCGCCTACCCGGTCGTGATTCTTTTCCTGGAATTGCCTTTCGAGGAAGTGGATGTCAATGCGCATCCGGCGAAGACGGAAATCAGGTTCCGTGATCAGAACACGGTGCACTCGCTGGTTCTCGACAGCATCGAGCGCGCACTGGTGCAAAACGCGTCGATTCCCTCTTACCAGCATCAGGCCGGGCGATTTCAGGCGTTGCCGGAAAACCAGCCGGCGTTTCCGCCGGTCCGGCTTAACACGCCGGCAGAGGGAAACAGGGATGTTTTTGATTTCACCCCCCCGTCGGCGGCGCCCAATCCCTTCCAGCGCGCCCTGAACTACCCGTTCCGCGAAGTCCCGGCGGGTATACTCGGAAAACGGGAAGAGAGCCACGCTTCCCTCAGGATTTTGCCCGAAATGCTTTACGGTTCCCCGTCGGAAGCCGGGCGGCCTTTCCAGCCGGAGGCCATTCGAATCCTGGGCCAGCTCCAGGAGAGCTACATTATCGCGAGCGACGCCCAGGGACTGCTGATCATAGATCAGCACGTAGCCCATGAGCGCATCCTTTACGAAAAACTGGCTTCAGCCATACAGGGAAGTGTGGTGGAAGCGCAGGGCCTGCTGGTTCCCATCTCGCTCGAACTCGCGCCGCACCAGGTGGCGCTGATGGAGCGGGTGATGCCCGAGCTGCGCGGGAATGGTTTTGAAATCGAGGGCTTCGGAGGGACCTCGGTTTTGGTCCGTTCGGTTCCGGCGATAGCGGGCGATTCTGATTGCCGCAAACTGCTGGCGGAAATACTCGACGATCTCGAGGCCGAAGACAGGACGCTGGACGTCGAAAGGATCCGGGACCGCATCGCGGTGTCCACCGCCTGCCGCGCCGCCATCAAAGTCAATACGCCGCTGACTCCGGAAAAAATGCAGTGGCTGATCGACCAGCTGGCGTTGACGCGCATCCCCACCAACTGCCCTCATGGCAGGCCCATCATTCTGCGTTTCAGCCTCTACGAAATTGAAAGAAACTTCGGCCGCGTCTGACGGCATCGCCCCATATTTTGAAACGCTGACGTACGCTGAAAAAATATATAAATTTTTGTCGGCGTGGGTCGGCGTCCGGTCAGCGTGCGTCAGCGTTCAAGACCGGCGTAACTAGTCCAACCGCTTTGAGCGGTTCCAATCTTTCAAGCCTCCGGCTTTGCCTGAGGTACCTGACTGATGTGTCCGAGCAGCATTTTCAACGGGGCTAAAACATCAGGCTGGATACGGCGCCGATCTGGCGGAACTTCTGGTAGCGCTGGTCGCGAATCTCAGCACCGGATTTGTGCAGCAGCGCTTCGAGGCTGGGCCACAGATGATTGTCCAGCAGCTCGGCGGCGGAATTGTGATCGGTGTGAGCGCCCCCGGGAGGTTCGGGCACGATCTCGTCGATGACGCCCATGGCTTTCAGGTCGGTTGCCGTGATCTTGAGGGCTGCAGCGGCGTCAACCACATGCTCCTGGTCCTTCCAGAGGATGGCCGAGCACCCTTCCGGAGTGATGACGGAGTATATGGCATTCTCCTGCATCAGAACCCAGTTGCCCACGGCAATCCCCAATGCTCCTCCGCTGCCGCCTTCTCCAATGACGCACACGACAACCGGCACCTGCAGGCGCGACATTTCCCTCAGGTTGAAGGCGATGGCTTCGGCCTGGCCCCGCTCTTCGGCGCCGACGCCCGGGTAGGCGCCCGGCGTGTCGATAAAACAAACGATCGGCCGCCGGAATTTGTCGGCCATTTTCATGGCGCGGATGGCCTTGCGGTAGCCTTCGGGCTGGGGACAGCCGAAATTCCGGTGCTGGCGCTGCTTGAGGTCGCGTCCTTTTTGATGGCCGACAACCATGACGGGGAGGTCATGATAAAGGGCCATACCGGCAACGATCGCCGGATCATCGGCGAAGCGGCGGTCTCCGTGCAGTTCCGCAAAATTTTGAAAAAGCTTTCCGACGTAATCCAGGGTGTAAGGACGCAAGTCGTGGCGGGCCAGAATGGTTCTCTGGTAGGCGGTGTCCGGAACATCGCCGCGCAGCCTTTCCACTTCGGCGAGCAGCCGCTCGATCTCGGCCTGAGCGGAATCCTCGCTCCCATTTTTTGCCGTATCGCCGCGAGTATCCATTATTCAAAACCCTGAAATCCTAGGAAATTACATTGACCGAACCGGGACCGCAGAGGACTTCTATCCGCCGTATGAGCTCCGGGCTTGATTTCACCTTAACAAAGTCCGCGCATTGGATGTTAACACGGAAATCGGAAGGATTATAGAGCTCCATTTCGACGCCGGTTTCCCCGCGATTGCTCTCCAGCAGCCTTAGAAGCGTCGTTGCCGTATCCGGGGACAGGTTGGTGATGCAGGCGCGGATGCGCAGCGTTTTGGCGCTTCGTTCGGAAATCCCGGAAAGGGGCTGCATTTCGGAGGCAATCAGCTTGCAGCTTTTTTCATCTTCGGCCTCGAACCGTCCCGAAACGAGGATCGGGAAATCCGCCGACATGTACGGTTCGAATTTGGGATAGGAGTTGGGAAAAACCACGGTCTCCACGGCGCCGGTCAAATCCTCCAGGGTGAAAAGCGCCATGAGGTCGCCTTTTTTGGTGCGCCGCGTGCGGAAGTCGGTGACGATCCCCGCGAGCCTGCATTCGGTGCTTTTGCCTTCGCTCTTGAGTTCGGCGATGTTTTTCTTGCTGAACCGTTCCACTTCCTCTGCGAAGCGGTCCAGGGGATGGCCGGAGACATAGTAGCCGAGGGTTTCCTTTTCGCTGGCCAGGCGCTGCTCGAAGTCCCATTCCGGTATATCCGGCGGCGAAGGTTCCGCAAGCGAGGAATGTTCGGACGCCATGCCGGCGAATAACCCCTTCTGGCCGCTCTCGCGGTCGCGGCGGGCCTTCTGCCCGTACTCGATGGCGGCATCGATCATGGCCATGCACTGCGAGCGCTTCAGGCCCAGCGAATCCATCGCTCCGCTTTTAACAAGGCTTTCCATGACGCGCTTGTTCAGCGACCGCGAATCCACTTCTTCGCAGAAATGGAAAAGGCTGCGGAACCGCCCGTACTGGTTGCGGTACTGCAGGATAGACCGGATGGCGCCCTCCCCGACATTGCGTATCGCCAGCATGCCGAAACGGATCCTGCCGCCCAGCGAGAGGAATTCCAGCGAGCTTTCGTTGATGTCGGGCGGGAGGACGGGGATTCCCATTTCTTTGCACTCGGCGATATACATTACGATTTTGTCTGTATTCCCGATTTCACTGCTAAGCAGTGCGGCCATGAACTGAACCGGATAATGCACCTTCAGATAGGCCGTCTGATAGGCCAGCAGGGCGTAGGCGGTGCTGTGCGATTTGTTGAAGCCGTACTGGGCAAATTGCTCCATCATGTCGAAAACCTGGATGGCGGCCTTTTCAGGGATCTTGCGTTTGCGCGCGCCCTGGAGGAATTTGTCGCGCATGGAAGCCATGACGTCCGCCTTCTTCTTCCCCATCGCTTTGCGGAGCACATCGGCCTCCCCAAGAGAGAAACCCGCCATCTTGCTGGCGATCTGCATCACCTGTTCCTGGTATACGATGACGCCATAGGTCTCCTTGAGAATTTCCTCGAGCAGCGGGTGCGGGTACCGCACGTCGATCATGCCCTGTTTGCGCTTGATAAAGTCGGGGATCATATCCATGGGGCCCGGGCGGTACAGGGCATTCAAGGCAATCAGGTCCTCGAAGCGCTCCGGTTTCAAGCGCCGCAGTTCCAGTTTCATTCCCCCGCTTTCAAACTGGAAAATCCCGTTGGTCCTGCCTTCCGAGAAAAGCTCGAAAACCTTGGGATCGTTCAGGGGAATGGAAGAAAGGTCCAGGGCGATGTTTTTTTCCTCGCGGATGCGCCGCACCGCGCTGTCGATGACGGTCAGCGTCGTCAGCGCCAGGAAGTCCATTTTGAGGAGCCCGATGGTTTCCAGGTCCTTCATGCTGTACTGGGTGGTGATTTCCTCCTTGTTTGTTTTCTGCAGGGGAAGCAGTTCCACCAGCGGCCTGGGAGCTATGACGACCCCGGCTGCGTGGGTCGACGAGTGGCGCGACAGCCCTTCCAGCCGCTTTCCGATCTCGATCAATTTGGCGATCGAGGGATTTTTCATTTCCTCCTTCAGGCGCGGTTCCTGCTGGAGGGCTCTGTCGATCGTCGCGTTCAATTCGGCGGGAATCAGCTTGGCGATGCGGTCCACGTCGGCGTAAGGGATGTCCAAACTCCGGCCGACGTCGCGTATAACTCCGCGGGCGGCCATGGTGCCGAAAGTGATGATCTGGCAGACATTGTCGCGCCCGTACTTGCCCGCGGCATACTCGATCATCTCCGCCCGGCGGTTCATGCAAAAATCCATGTCGATATCGGGCGGGGCGATGCGCTCGGGATTCATGAAACGCTCAAAAAAGAGTTCGTACTGGAGCGGGTCGATGTCGGTGATGCGCAGGCTGTAGGCGACCAGGCTTCCCACTACGGAACCGCGGCCGGGGCCGACCGGGATGGAATGGTCGCGGGCGTATTTGATCAGGTCCCAGACAATGAGGAAATAGCTGGAAAAATCCATCTTCTGGATCATCCCGATTTCGGAGGTCAGACGTTCTTCATAGTCCGACAGCGGATGCTTGAGGCGTCCCGCGGCGGAAAGGGCCTCAATGTGCGGGCGCCGTTCCTGGAATCCTTCGCGCACGGTTTTTTCGAAATAGGAGTCCGAGGTGTGCCCTGCGGGGACTTCAAAAGGGGGCAGGGGCTGTTTGGTCTCGATTTCGAGATTGCAGCGCTCTGCAATGCGGACCGTATTCTCCAGGGCTTCGGGGATCTCTCCCCAAAGGCTGAGCATCTCCTCGGGAGATTTGAAATAGAACTGATCCGTTTCGTAGCGCATTCGGTCCGGCTGGCTCACCACTTTACCGGTGCCGATGCAAAGAAGCACGTCGTGCGCCACGCTGTCATCCTGGCGCAGGTAGTGGGAGTCGTTGGTGCACACGAGCGGGATGCCGGTTTTTTTTGATATCTCGATGATGAGGGGATTGACGCGCTGCTGGGCCGGAAGGTTGTGGTTCTGAAGCTCCAGAAAGAAATTCCCCGGGCCGAAAATGTCCCGCAGCGCCAGGGCTTCTTCCGCGGCGGCTTCCCTCTGTTCCATGAGCAGCTTTTGAGGCACGGCCCCTTTCAGACAGGCCGACAGGGCAATCAGCCCGCGGCCGTATTGAGAAAGGAGTTCCTTGTCGACGCGGGGTTTGTAATAAAACCCTTCCAGAAACCCGCAGGAGACAAGCCGGCTGAGGTTGTGATACCCCTCCAGGTTCTCGGCCAGAAGGACCAGGTGATTGGACTGGTCACCCCCGCCGGTTTTCCTGTGACGGCTCTCTTTTGCAACGTAGATTTCGCAGCCGATGATGGGCTTTATATTTTTCTCCCGGGCAATCCCGTAAAACTGGATGGCGCCGAAGAGATTGCCGTGATCCGTGAGGGCCAGGGCGGGCATCCCCATGGACAGGGCAGTGTCCACGAGAGCCTCGATCGTGGATGCGCCGTCGAGCAGGCTGTAATCGGAATGGTTATGAAGCGGAACGAACGATACCGGATTCGACACAGGCTACTCCCATTCAATGGTTCCGGGCGGTTTCGAGGTGATGTCGTATACCACGCGGTTGATGCCGCGCACTTCGTTGACAATGCGCGTTGAAATCCTCTCGAGGACCGCGTGGGGCAGCTTGGCCCAGTCGGCCGTCATCCCGTCCAGGCTCGTAACGGCGCGCAGGGCTGCGACGTTTTCATAGGTCCGGTCGTCTCCCATGACGCCCACGGTGTTGATGGGCAGCAGCACCACAAACGCCTGCCAGAGCTCCCGCGTCAGGCCTTCCCGCTCTATTTCCTCCTGCATGATGGCATCCGCTTCACGCAGGAGCGAGAGACGCTGGACCGTGACCGGGCCGAGAATGCGTACGGCCAGGCCGGGACCCGGGAAGGGCTGGCGGTAAACGAAACGCGGATCCATACCCAGCTGCCCGCCCACTCTGCGCACTTCATCCTTGAACAATTCGCGCAGCGGCTCTATGAGCTCGAATTTCAGATCGAGCGGCAACCCGCCCACGTTGTGGTGCGACTTGATAACGGCGGAAGGTCCCCGGACGGATGTCGATTCGATGACATCGGGATACAAAGTCCCCTGGACCAGAAAGGGCGGATTCCCCAGCTTCCCGGCCTCTTCTTCGAAGACCCGGATGAATTCCTCACCTATGATTTTACGCTTGGTTTCGGGATCCTCGACGTTTTGCAGCCGCGAAAGGAATCTCCGGCTTGCGTCGACGCCGATGATTTTCAGATGCTGGCGCTCGCTCAGGTTGGCCAGCACGGATTCAAATTCGTTTTTTCGGAGCAGGCCGTTATCCACGAAAATGCAGGTCAGTCGGTCGCCGATGGCCTTGTGCACCAGAAGAGCGGCCACAGTGGAATCGACACCGCCGCTCAGGCCGCAAAGCGCATGCTGCGGGCCGACCCGGCCCGCGATGGCGTGAACCGTGGTCTCAATGAAGGCCGACATCGTCCAATCACGCTTGCAGTTGCAGGCTCGCGAAAGGAAGTTTTCAAGGATATCTTTGCCGTAATGCGTATGGACGACCTCAGGATGAAACTGGAGGCCCCAGAGCTTCCTGTCTTCGTCGGCGGCCGCAGCCACGATATCTCCGGATTTTGCCAGGACGCGGAATCCCGGCGCCAAATCTTCAACGCGGTCTCCGTGGCTCATCCAGGCCTGGAAACGCTGAGGAATCCCCGCAAAAAGCATATCCGCATCCAGGACGTCGACCATGGCTTTTCCGAATTCGCGCCGTCCCGATCCGGAAACCACGCGTCCTCCCAACTGACGCGTCAGCAGCTGGAGGCCATAGCAAATTCCCAGAACAGGCAGCCCGGCATTGTAAAACTCGGGAGGGAGCGAAGGACTTCCTTCCCGGCAGACGGAATCAGGGCTTCCCGACAGGATTACGCCCGCCGGCCTGGAAGCCTCAATTTTTTCCATGGCTTCGTGAAATGGCACAATCTCGCAATATACGGACAGTTCGCGCACACGGCGGGCGATCAGTTGAGTATATTGACCGCCAAAATCAAGTATCAAAACGTTTTCGCGGTAAATGGGCTTACTCCAGGAAAAGTTTAACCATAATTTGCAGACCTCATAAATTATCGCAGCTGCCCGGCAAATTCAACGGAACAAATTTTTGAGGGGACGCTTTTTGTTTTGGGATAGTTTGCTGCTAGGCGGGACTATTGACCTTTTGGGGGCAAAGGATCAGAGGATTCAAGGATCAAAGGATACGAACAAAGGATCAAAGGTGAAGATTAGGAGTATAGAGGATATTGGGGTTTTGGGACAATACAGGCTTTCGCCGCAATCCGACACTGTTTTCCCCCTCTGATCCTTTGATCCTCTGATCCTTGGATCCTAAGAGGGAAAAAAGGAAGATCGGACAACCAGGCTTTCACCGGCATCCTGCACTGTTTTTCCCCTTTGATCCTTTGATCCTTTGATCCTAGAATCCTTTGATCCTAATCAAAGGAGCGCTATGGGCTACTACATGCTTATATATCATGTCGTCGACGACTACGTGGAGCGAAGGGCTGCGTACCGGGAGGAGCATCTCCGGCTGGCGCGCGAGGCGCACAGCCGGGGCGAACTGGTATTGGGCGGCGCGCTCGCGGATCCCGTAGACCGGGCGATTCTGGTGTTTCGCTCGCCGGATGCGGCCGCAGTCGAGGAATTTGTCCGAAAGGATCCGTATGTCGGAAACGGGATAGTAAAGCGATGGGAAATAAGGCCCTGGACCGTGGTTATCGAATGACGGCGGCAAGGCGGCGTTGCCCCGGCAGGAACGGCATTTGATTTGCAGAGAGGGGATGGTTGATGAGGAGATGGACGATTCTTTTGATTTTTCTGGCGGGGCTGAACGCATCGGCCCAGACTCCGGTTTCGAGCCAAAGAAAGCAGGCATCCCGGGCGAAACCGAAGCTTGTGCTCGCCATCATCGTGGATCAGTTCCGCTACGATTATGTGCTCCGGTTCGGAGGCGAATATAGGGAAGGTCTTCAGCAGCTGCTCGCAAAGGGCGCGGTTTTTACAAATGCGCGATATAGCCATTTCCCGACATTCACCTCTGTCGGGCACGCCGCCTTTTTCACCGGCGCTTCCCCGTCGGTAACGGGCATAATCGGGAATCAATGGTTTGACCGTTTCAGCGGAAAGGTGGTCCGGTCGGTTATGGACGACTCGACCCGGCTGCTGGGTGGAGATGGAGGTGCAGGTTCGTCGCCGCGCAATTTGCTGGTCAGCACTATCGGGGACGAACTCAAGATATCCCGGCAGGGCCGGTCCCGGGTGATAGGGATTTCGATCAAGGACTACAGCGCAATCCTGTCCGCAGGGTGCAGCGCCGACGCCGCCTACTGGTTTGACGGCAAAACCGGGAGCTTCGTCAGCAGCAGCTATTATTTTCAGGAACTGCCGCAGTGGGTGCGCCAGTTCAACGGGACGAAGCCTGCCGACCGGTACAAGGCCGCGGAATGGTCCGGCGGCAAACTGCCGGCGGAAGATGCCTCGAAGCTTTACGCCATGATCCCCTCCAGCCCTTTTGGCAACGACCTGGTTGAACTGATGGCTGAAGCTGCCGTGCGGGGGGAGCGGCTGGGGGCTGAGGGCACGGATCTTTTAGTGCTGAGTTTTTCTTCCAACGATTATGTAGGACACCAGTACGGCCCGGATTCCGCCCAGGTGCGCGAAACTTCGCTGCATACCGACCGGATTCTTGGGAAGCTGTTCAAATTTCTTGATGCACAGGTGGGTATGGGCAACGTTCTGGTCGTGCTGGCTGCGGATCACGGCACAGGACCCACGGCCGAGGCCGCCAGCGCCCGCAAGATGCCCGGCGGGCATGTGGATTTTGCGCCCCTGCGCGATGCCGTCCAGAAAGCGCTGACCGACAGGTACGGCGAAGGGAAGTGGATTCTGGCGACGCCCGAAGAGGCCATATACCTGAATTGGGATCTCATCAAAACCAAAAAACTTTCGCATGAGGAAGTAGGCCGCGAAGCGGCCCAGGCGCTGCTGTCGATGCCCCGGGTTTTGCGGGTGTACACGAGGGAGCAGCTGCTCAACGGGTCTTCGGGGGATGCCATCGACCGAAGGATCAGAAACGGTTTTTCGGCAAAGCGTGGCGCGGATCTTTATGTCTTGCTCGAACCCTACCAGATTTTCGGCCGGATCCATGCCAACCACGGAACGCCCTTCGGTTACGACACGCACGTTCCGGTCATTTTCATGGGGTCGGGAATCAAGGCTGGCAGATACCATTCAGCCATTGATGTGGTCGACGTCGCCCCAACTCTGGCAACCATTCTCGAAACCGAAATACCGGGCGGAGCCGAAGGCAGAATCCTTTCCGAAATTTTTTCTACACCTTAGCCGGGAATTTTTTATTAAGGAATGTTGAATTTCGAATGTCGAACCGCAGAAGGACTTCGAATTTCTGCCTTCGTTATTCGATATTTTGCGGTTCAAGAAGCTATAAAGATCTTTGTGGCGCGTAATTACATTGGTAAACCCCCGGCTCTGCCCGGGGACTCAAAGAGTTTGACAGCTCCGTATTTTGAAACGCTGAGAAACGCTGATAAAAGCGCTGACAAACGCCGATTTGTTCGGCGAGGGTCGGCGAGCAAAAGCCGATGAGGCGCCTCATCGGCTTTTGCGCCGCGTAAGTCAGCGTTCAAGACCGGCGTAGCTCCTCCAACCGCTTTGAGCGGTTCCAATCTTTCAAGCCTCCGGCTTTGCCGGAGGTGCCTGACACCGGCTTGATCTTTTATGGGTTGCGATCAGGCCCCTCTGAAAAGCCGGCAATCCTAAAGCGGGCGGATCCCGATTTTGCTGCCTGATTTCGTGACAGCTGCCAGCAGCGACAAGCCTGGTCCCAGGTAAAGGCCGGTGTAAAGCAGCAGGCCGACTGCGGCGATAGTGATTAAGCCGATTCGCCAGGCGGCCATGTGGCCGCTTCTGGATCTGAGCGCGTAGCGCAGGGCAATCATGCCCAGAATCACGGGAACGGCCGCCGCAATCAGGGTAATAATCAGATCGAATCGGTGAATGGGCGCGATGCGGGATGCAAGGTGCATCTGCTGAAGGGAAATCGCGGCCGAGCCCAAAAAGGCGAGGAAGGATCCGGCGGCAAACCATTGGGCCAGTGTGTGAGGGGTTTTTCCGCTTCTGCTCCTCAGGTAAAACCAGATCAGTCCAAGCACGAGCACCGCATAAAAGGGAAGAAGCGCGGCAAAAACCTTTTGTCCTTCCCAGATCTGTATGCGCCGGATGTTCCAGGGCAGAGCCGCCAACTCGAGGGGAGCCCACCGCTCGAGGTAACCCAGGGTCACGGCGTAGCGCCCCGTCGCCCCCCTGGGATCAAAAACGACCAGGTAATAGGTGCCTTCGGCGGGAGCCCGCATGTCCAGATCCGCAAGATCATAAAACCATCCCTGGGCAAACGGTTCGTAGGTTGCAGATGGAGGCTGGATTCCTCGAACGAGAACGGCGCCGAATCCGGAGGGAATTTCCATCGCTGGCGGAATCGCGTCCTGCTGTTTGAGGCCCGGCACCAGCAGCGCGAGCGAAGGAAGGAAGCCCGTCGTCCCGGGATCCCGTGAGGTCAGCAGTTTTATGCGTATCGGATCTCCGGCCGAAAAGCGGAACCGGTAAAAAGCCTTCTGCCCCGAATTGAGTATCTCCGAATATGCCACCCAGGATTTTGCCGCATCCTCGATAAAAAACGCGGACGCAGGCACGTGGTTATTCCGCGGAAAAAGCGGTGAGTGAGCATGGGCGGCGCCCGCTACGGCGAGCAGCAATCCCAGGAAAAGAGCGAGACGCAGGACGTCTGAGAAAGGACGCCGCTGTTGTTGATTTCCGGCTAGCTTTTGGAAACTTCGGCAACCTGTGTCAATGATTTTTGGTACGCTTTCCATCCGGGACACCAGCCTGTATGCCACTTCCATAGTTTCGCGAGAAGGGAATCGGGATTTGCTTCCGAGCGACGCCTCCAGGCACAGCCTTCACAATGGAATTTTTTCGATTCTTTGACCATAGATTTTCAGGCCTATGCGACGTTTGAAATCTAAGGAACAAAAGGGACGGGAATGCTCGTTCGTCCTTACGAGCAAGATTCTAACATTCAATGGCAAAATCGGGAATGTCAATCAGGCAAAAACAAAAAAGCCACGGAATCTGCGGAATAATTCTATTGGTAAGCCCCCGACTTTGCCGGAGATGCCTGACTCGCAGAGTCCGTGGCTTTTTACCGCGGTTGACTGCTACTGCACCTAACAAAACCTGTAAAACCTAAAAACAGGCGCCCGGTTGCCGTCTGTTGGTATGAAATAATAGGAGTGTCAAGCCGGGCGCGATTCAGGTCGGCCGCCACGGAGCCTGGTCCGGGCTGCGCAGCAAAAATCAGCCAATATGCAGTTGATCCACGCGGCGATCAGATTTCTTGGAGCTTCGCAAAAATGCAAAAACTCCACCTACAACAATCAGTCCACCAACTAATGCGATCAAGGCCATGGCGGCCTCCTTTCCATTTATCAAAATCCATCGTTGTCTTTCACAGCTCTCGCTGCGCAACAGCTCTGTGCAAAAATCGATCCAAACATACAAATACGCTCGGGATGTGAGGCGCATAACGTGCTATCTCTTTGATTTAATATAGGATAGAGCCTAAAACTCTGAGGCCGCCAGGGCTGTCCAGGGCGGCTTCTTTATTCGGCGGGTGTATAAATTTCAGACACTCTGTAGAAAAATAAGACGATGGGCGCGGAATGACGTTTGAACGTTGAACGTTTGCACCTTGAACGGCTATTCGCGCAGGATGCTGTAGAGTGTGGCTCGGCTTATGCCGAGCGCTTTGGCCGTCTGAACCTTGTTCCCGCCCATTTTTTCGAGGACTTTTTGTGCGTATAGACGCTCCATCTCGGCCAGCGGCACAGGCTCCGGATCAGAATCGGGGCTGGGAACGGATTCCGCACCCTGGAGGTAACCCGGCAGATCGTGAACGTCGATGGTATCGCCCTCAACCATCATTCCCGCATTTCCAAGCACATTTTCCAGTTCGCGGACGTTGCCGGGCCAGGAGTGGCGCCAGAGCACGGATTGGGCGCGCCGCGAGATGCCCCGTATCGGTTTGCCGTACTGGGCGGAAAGCTTTTCCAGAAAATGGTGCTCGAGCAGCGTCAGGTCCTCCTTCCTCTCGGCGAGGCTGGGCATTCTGATTTCGACCATGGACAGGCGGTAGAACAGGTCCTCGCGGAACTGCTTTTCCTCGATCCGCTGATGAAGGTCGCGGTTGGTCGCCGCCACGACCCGGACATCCACCTTGCGGACGGCTGGCGAACCCACCTTTTGTATCTCCTGGTCTTGCAGCACCCTGAGCAGTTTGCTCTGGGTGACGTACGGCATGTCCCCGATTTCGTCCATAAAAATCGTCCCGCCGCTGGCATATTCAAAAGCTCCCACACGGTCCTGGGTCGCGCCCGTAAACGCTCCTTTGACGTGGCCGAACAGTTCGCTTTCAAACAAAGTTTCAACGATGGCGGAGCAGTTGCAAACCACAAAGCGTCCGGCGGCAGAGGGGCTGAGATTGTGCAAGGCGCGGGCTGCCAGCTCTTTGCCGGTGCCGGTTTCGCCCGTGATGAGGGCAATGCGGAAGTGCGGCGCGACGCGCCGTATGCGGGCGAAAACCTCCAGCATTTCGGGGCTCCGCCCGACCATGTTTTCAAACCGGCAGGATTCCAGAAGCGCCCCTTCAAGCTCCAGCGTTCGATGGCGTTTGCGGGCTGCCGCCAGCAGCGGGTCCATGCGCTGGCGAAGGACTGCGGGGGAAATGGGTTTGGTCAGGTAGTCGCAGGCGCCTTTCTGAATGGCCTCGACCGCCGATTCCATCGAGTAATCCGCGGTCAGCAGAACGACATCGATTCCCGGGTCCCAATCCACAATCTTCTGGAGCAATTCCATCCCGCTGATACCGGGCAGACGCAGATCCAGCAGCACGATCTCCGGGTGCTCGCGGCGCACCAGTTCCCAGCCTGCGGTGGAATCGACAGCCGTCAAAATTTCCAGGCCCGGCTGGGCAAGGGTGTCCACCACAAGCTCGAGACTTGCGGCCTCGTCGTCAATCGCGATCATCTTGATAATTGGTCCGGTGCCATCGGTCATGCAAAACTCCGAGTTCAAAAATCCGCTATTTTTTCAGCAGGCGATGGACGCGTTTTCTGAGTGATGCCGGATCGATGGGCTTAGTGATGTAGTCGTCGAAGCCCGCGGCAAGCGCCCGCTCACGGTCGCCCTGCATGGCCAGGGCAGTCAGCGCCACGACGGGGATCGATGCGATCCTCGGATCCCGGCGCATTTCCTTAAGTACGGCATAGCCATCCATGATGGGCATCTGGATATCCATCAGGACCAGGTCCGGTAAGGTTCCCCGGATCTTTTCGAGGGCATCATATCCCTGGGAGGCTTCGAGCACCCGGCAATCTCCCGCCGCAAGCGTGTCGCGCACCAGCTCCCTGCTTTCGGGATTGTCGTCGGCGATAAGAACTGTCTTTATGCCCGGTCCGGCGGAATCATGGCCGGCATGATTTTGTTGCGTGACGCTCCCATCCTGTTTTGCGCTTTCCCGGGAGGGCGACGGCATTCGGAACAAGAACCGGCTGCCTTTGCCGACCTCGCTGTCCACACGGATGCTTCCGCCGTGCGCCTCAACCAGGCGGCGAGTGATGGCAAGGCCCAGCCCTGCCCCCTCCTTTACTCCTTTTGTGGTGGCGCTTGCCTGGCGGAAACTGTCGAATATGATGCCATGCTCTTCGGCCGGGATACCGATGCCCGTATCACTTACGCAAAACTCGATGAAGTTACCCTGGTCTGCCGTCGTGAAGGATATCCGGCCGTCCGAGGGCGTAAATTTGACGGCATTGCTGAGCAGGTTGAACAGAATCTGCTTGAACCTCCGGCGGTCTGCCCGGAGCACCAGGTCGGGATCGGTTTCGCTGTGAATGCCAATGTGTTTGGCCTGCGCCATGGGCTCGATAGTGGTCAGCACTTCCGCGACCGATGCGTTCACGATAAAGCTTTCCAGGTCCAGGTCCAGGCGTCCTGCCTCGATTTTAGAGAGGTCCAGGATATCGTTGATGAGCGAGAGCAGATGCCGGGCGGCCCGCAGTATGTGGTCAAGCTGGCGCTTCTGCTTGTCGGTGAGAGCTCCCGATCTGCCTTCGGCAATCAGCTCGGAAAATCCGATGATGGAATGCAGAGGTGTCCGCAATTCGTGGCTCATGCCTGCAAGGAACTCGCTCTTCAGGTCGTTCGCCTGCACGACCTCACGGTTGCGTATTTCGAGCAGACGCCGTTCCTCGGAAAGCTGCGCCGCAAGCTCCTCGATCTGTTTGCGCGCATTCACCTCGTCCGTCAGGTCCGTCATCAGGACCAGCAGATCGGGAATCGCCTCGCCGGGGCTTGTCATCGGCAGAATGGCGCGCCGCCAATAGGTCTTGCCGCGGGCAAAGCCCTCCATTTCGCAGACCGGATCCACATGAGGCCTCCCCGACGCAGCCGCTGTTCTGTAAGTGTCCGCGAGGCCGCTTTCTTCTGCCACCGGCCAGATGTCCTGAAGGCGAAGGCCCGTCAGGTCGCAGTTCCTGTACGGTTCTTCCAGCAGCTTCTGATAATTTGGATTGGCCCATTTGATCCGGAGACTTCTGCCATCGTGGATTGCGATGGCCGAGGGGGTATTTTCAAGCACGAGCTGAAACAGGCGCCGCTGCTCATCCATCGCCCGCAACAGCGGATCCGGGTGAATCTGTGCGCCCTTTTTATCATTCGCGGCCATCTCTATTCCCCTGCCGATTCTGATTCCCTAATATCCGTTGGGAGATCCCCGGCTCTGCCGGGGGACTCATAGAGTTTGACAGCTCCGTATTTTGAAACGCTGACGAACGCTGACGTAAGCTGAAAAAATATATAAATTTTTTTCGGCGTGGGTCGGCGTCCGTTCAGCGTGCGTCAGCGTTCAAGACCGGCGTAACTCCTCCAACCGCTTTGAGCGGTTCAAATCTTTCAGGCCTCCGGCTCTGCCGGAGGTACCTGACTACTGGCTTGCCGGCACCCTGGACACCGCCGCAGATGTTCAAATCCCGTCCACAGTGTATGAATTTTAGACACTCCCATAGGATTTGGCTACGGCATTTTGCATAATGGGGTGGGCATAACAGACTGAAGCTCCGCTATTTTCTTGAAAACATGACAAATATTGGCTCAGTGGAACCGATATTGCAGGCAATCTCCGGGAGGAATGCCATGGAACCGGCCATTAAGAATATTCTGCTTCCGACTGACTTTTCGCGCCGATCTGCAGTTGCTGCGCGCTATGCGGCCGTCATTGCCCGGCGCTTTCACTCGAAGCTTACTCTGCTTCATGTGCTGCCGCCGCTGAACGTTGCCTTTGAAAGCCTCGGAGGCGTCAGCTTGGAGGAGGTGCGGATCAGGCAAAAAGAACAGGTTGAGGCGAAGTTGGCTGCCTTCCTTGCGGAGGAGTTGAAGGAATTCGACGTCACGCGAGTGATTGTCGAAGGCGACCCCGCCCAGACCATCATCGAATACGCCCGTTCGCACAAAACGGACATGATTGTGTGCGAGACGCGGGGGACCGGGATGTTCCGAAGATTCATTCTGGGCTCGGTTACATCCAAAGTGCTGCATGACGCCCCATGTCCGGTCTGGACCGGTGTGCACGCGGAGCAGGCTGATGCCGACGAGCATTGGACCGTCCGCCACATTTTATGCGCTGTAGATCCTGCCTCCGGAGATGAATCCGCGGTCCGCTGGGCCATAAATCTGGCCTCTGCCTTCGAGGCACGCCTCTCCATGGTCCACGCTATACCGGCTCCACCCTTCCATCTGCAGACCTACTCCATCGAGTCGGAGTTGAGGAAGCTTCTCAGCCAGGGCGAGCGGGAGCGCATTGTGAAAATGCTGGAGGCGGCGGGAGCGCCGCCGGACACCGAAATCTACGTGCAGAGCGGTCCCATCTCCAAAGTGGTCCTTACCTGCGCTCAGGATTATGAGGCCGACCTGGTCGTTATCGGTCATGGTTCGGAAAATGGAGTGCCCGGCCGGCTGCATACAAACGGCTACGCCATAATCCGCGACTCGATCTGTCCGGTGTTGAGCATTTAGGGCAACTCCGGCGGATGCCTTCCCAAATATCCTGATCCAATGGTAGATTTGCCGGCTTTGCCGGAGGATGCCTGCTGAAGACGGTTTTCCGCAGCCGTCCGATCCGGCTATGCCAGGAGTCGGCCGTTGGGTTCCACGGATCAATATTTGAACATCAATCGATTGCCCAGCCCCGATTAAGGCGCTATATTAGGAGGTTACATGAGCTCGTGCGTCGAGCGGATCGGTAAAGATCTCGCGGGAGCGGGCGATGCCTTACACCTGAATAGGACGGAGTCGATATGGGTTGGGAATACAGCGAAAAGACCAAGCAAATGTTCATGGATGCCGTGCAGGGAAAACCCGGCACGCACCTGGGTGAAATTGAAAATCCAGACGGCATGGGAGAACATGGGTCCATTGCATGTGGCGATGCCATGCGTTTCACCTTCAGGGTCAAGCGCCACCCAAACGATCCGACTCAGGACATCATCACGGAGGCAAAATATCTCACCTTCGGCTGCACGTCGGCTATCGCAGCCTCCGAGGCTTTGTGTGCAATCATCGAGCACGGGAGCTATACGCCTGTTACGGCCCTCAAGATCAGCAACAGCGATATTGTCCGCTACCTGGAGGGATTGCCGGAACAGAAGATTCACTGTTCCGTCATGGGAGCCGAAGCGCTTGAGGCGGCGGTGTTCAACTGGGCCCAGCGCCGGGGCGTAGACCTGAAGAAACTCGGTATCGATATTCACGACCAGGAAACGGAAGAAGGCAGAATAGTCTGCAAATGCTTCTCGCTCACCGAGCCATATATCAAACGCAAGATCCGCGAACTCAATCTGCGCACCATTCCCCAGATCACAAATGCCATAAAGGCCGGAGGCGGCTGCTCCTCATGCCATCATGTTCCCGGAGGGCTCCAGGACCTTCTGGACCAGGTCTGGGAAGGTCAGTCAGCGGCCACTCCCGGTGTTGCCGCGGTTCCTTTAACCCCGGTGGAAGTTAGCCAGGCCCCGGAGTTCTCCCCCTATCAATTCGCCAAGAAGGTGGAGAAGGTGATTGACGAATACGTCCGTCCTTCGCTCAGAATGGATGGCGGCGACGTCGAGGTCGTGGACATCAAAGGGACTCTCGTTTATTGCGCGTTAAAGGGACACTGTGTCGGTTGTGCGGGAGCCAGCCAGACTCTCAAGATGATGGTGGAGCGCATTCTTAAGGATCAGGTGGATGAGCGGATCCGGGTTGTCGAGGTGTAATCCCGATGAAAACCATCTATCTCGACAACAATGCCACGACCAGGATCGCGCCGGAGGTTTTTGAAGCGATGGTGCCCTTCCTGACGGAGGATTACTTCAACCCCAGTTCCATGTACGAACCTGCGCGTCAAACCGGGCATGCCATCGCTGCCGCCCGACAAAACATTGCCGCGTGCCTGGGGCATGTGGATTCCAAGGAAATCCTCTTTACGGGATGCGCGACCGAGAGCAACAACACCGCCATCCTGGGCGCCGCGCGCGGCAATCCGAACCGGCGCCATATCATAACGACCACGGTGGAGCATCCCGCGGTTCTTGAAGTCTGCAAGGAACTCGAGCGCGGCGGATATAAGGTGACCTATGTCGGGGTGGACCGGGACGGAAATCTCAATATGCGGGAATTCATCCAGGCGCTGACCCCGAATACTCTGCTTGTCACGATCATGCACGCCAACAATGAAACGGGCGTGATTTTCCCGATCGAGCAGCTGTCGCGCATCACCAAACAGACCGATCCTTCGATTCTGTTCCATACGGACGCCACGCAGACCGTGGGCAAACTGCCGATCGACCTGGTTCGCGGTTTCCCGTATGTGGACATGCTGTCCTTTTCAGGGCACAAACTCCATGCGCCCAAGGGCATCGGTGTGCTCTTCATGCGGCGCGGGACACGATGCCGCCCCTTCATGCTTGGCGGCCACCAGGAGGACGGCAGGCGCGCAGGAACGGAAAACGTTCCCTACATCGTCGGGCTGTCAAAGGCTCTGACCCTGGCCACGGAGCATCGCGAAAAGGATGAAGCCCGAATTCAAACTCTGCGGGACCGCCTGGAAAATGCGCTGGTAGAGAAAATCGGCTCCGTTCAGGTTAACGGCAAAGGAGGGCAACGGCTTCCCAACACGCTGAACATCTCGTTCCACTACATCGAGGGGGAAGGAATGCTGTTTCAGCTGAGTTCCTACGGGATTTGCGCGTCGAGCGGATCGGCGTGCACCTCGGGATCTCTCGAACCCTCTCATGTACTTCGGGCTATGAAGGTTCCTTTCACGGCAATCCACGGATCCGTGCGCTTCAGCTTGAGCCGTTACAGTTCCGACGAGGATATCGACACCGTGATCGAGGTGTTCCCGAAAATTGTGGCGAACCTGAGAAAGCTGTCACCCTACTGGGATAATGAACGCAACGCCCCGCGTCCGGATGCGCTCAACCTCGTGCAGCCGAGCCGCGACTGATCGTTGGGCAGATACACCGGCTCTGCCGATGTGGATCAGCAGATCGAATGTCGAACCGCAGAACTTCGAAGTTCGTCATTCTTTATTCGAAATTCTGCGGTTCCCATATCTTCAGAGTGGTTATTGGGCGTGAAACCGGATATCCCCCTTACCGGTACTTGCCGTATTCGCGGGTGAAGTCGATCATGGCCTTCAGGTTTTCTATTTTGACCTCGTCCACAACCGATCCGGGGCCCATAATGTAACCGCCATCCTTGCCCACCACGTCGATCAGCCACTTGCAGTATTTCCTGACTCCTTCGACATCGCTCGTCTGCAGCAGCGAAGCGGGCACGTTTCCCTCGATGCAGATGTGGCCGCCGAGCACCTCTTTGACCTTCGCCATGTCGGTTCGGTCAAAGCGGCCGATAACCTTGCCCTTGGGCAGTTCGAGCAGGTACTCGAGCCGTTGAGTGTAGTCGCCCTCGAAAAAGATCTCAGGGGTATAGCCGGCGTCAACCAGGGCGTTCACGAGTTTCATGAGGTAGGGCCAATAAAAAAGCTCGAACTGTTTCAGCGACATGAAACCGTCCGCTCCGCGGTGCAGGGCTATGAAGGATGTCGTGAATTCCTTTGCCTTGGGAGCGGCCGCGATGCGCTTGAGGGTCTGCTGGGAAACTTTTTCGATGGCGGCAAGCAGTTTGTCCGGGCAGCGGTACATGTCCAGCATCGCGCCTCTCATGCCGCGCATAAAATCGGAGATCATGTCGTAGGGCACTCCGCCCCCGACCATCGCGGTTCTTCCGGGGAAACCCAATTCGTTCAGCTCGTCGATCATGCCCTGGTTCAGTCTCTGCCACTCCACGGCTTCGCGGGCAATCCCGGATATCTTCTGGAGCAGGTTTGCGAATTCCGGAGTCGCCAGCACATTAAATGGTATAAAGGACTGCATCGATTCCAGGGGAGGCAGTTTGGCGAGAGGCTCCAGCAGGCCGTAGGAGCGCGGATTCAGGTAGCGGATGTTGAAATCCGACTGATCGTTCAAAAAGAGGTCGTATTCCTCGGCCTTCATGTACTCGCCTTCCACAAACTGATGCGAGGAGTTGATCCCTGCCCCGTGCCCCGGCCAGACCGAGGTCTTTGCATCCATGGCTTCCAGGATCCTGCCCGACTGGTTGGGAAAGAACTCGCACCTGTCGGGCTGGAAGTAGAGAGCCGTTTTTATGTAGGCCTCCTTCCATTTCGGGAAATCATAGTAGGCATCCTTGAATGTGATGCCGGCGAACCTTGCAGGGAGGTAGCTCAGGTGCAGGGAAGTCGGCACTCTGTCCGGAACCTTCAATTGTACGGCATCGATGAACCTCTTTTCTCTTTCACGGTAGAGCTGCGCGGTAGCCTTGTCCATTTTCCTTTCTCCTCGCAAATTTGAATGGTGCTGCCAAATTATGAATGCCTGATCTGCTTAAACGATAAAGGTGGGATTTGCAGCCCGCCCGGCAGTCGGAGGCCCCGAAGCGGGGGACCGGAACGGACACGCCTTTGCTCGACGCGATATATAGGGACACATCGCACTCGCTTTTCCCTGACAGCGCCTCGTCTCCCGTCCACTCCACCAGGCGATGAACGAGCAGGTAGTCCAGGTGCCAGTGCAGCCTGCCCGCCTTATTTTGAGCCAGACGCCTGTGGCGCGCAATGCGTCCTCCGATCCCTCTGCGGGCACTTCCCACATAGACATAATGCCCTTGAGGGAAAGATATTTGCCCAAGAGATCCTGCACAGACCGTTATGGGGCGTTTCACGTAAAGATACAAAAGATAGGCCCCCTGTTCCTTCATATCCGACCGTTTTCTGAAAAGTTTCGCGTCAGCAGTCCCGCAATTTACTTCGATGCGGGGGAGCCGGGAATATCACCGTGAACCACTCGCTTTTTGATCTTCCAGCGGCCATTCTCACGGATGAGATCATCCGTGTAAGTTGCCAGCATGACGATGACGGGTTTGTTGCCCTCATCGGGAACCACAAAGAATCCTTTGCTCAGGGCCGTGGCTTCATCGTCCTTAACCTGGATGATCTCATTGGCGAACAGGTGAAAATTCGGCTCGCGATGATTCGTCGGATTCCTGCGGAAGACATCCTCCATTGATTTGCCGATCGCGGCGGGTCCCTTAACGGCACCCATGCCTCCGCCCATCACATACTCCCCGTCCTTTGAAAAGAGGCCAGCAAAAGCCCGAAAATCCCTCTGGTCCAGCGTCCGGCCGTAGTCCACCAGGAGCTGCCGGATTTCTTCGCGATCTTCCAGCAGTTGCAGCCGGTCGGCGGTTGCTTTGCCGCCCGCCGTATCCGGAAACCGGGCGGCAGCCGGAAGAATCATGCCGGCAATGGCGATCGCGACAGATAGAATCCGAACTGTAATTTTGGCTGGCATCGTTGTCTGCTTTCTTCTTTGTATTTTGCCCCTATAGCGGCTTTTCGGCGGCCAGAGTATAGCAGATTGCCGGTGCCTCGCGAAACCTGTAACCCGGAAGGACAGGATCAGACGCGCACGGAACCAGTGCAGCCCGGGTAAAATTGCGGTTTGCATGCCCGCCGGGGTCCGACGCCGGGGCAAAACATTGTGAGAATGGGCGGCTAATTGCTATGGAATTCGAGACCGTGTTGTCTATATTTATCTGATAGAGAAAGGAGCTCCGTCTTGGAATACAAAAACCTGGGTCGAACCGGATTGAAAGTCAGCCGCTTGTGTCTCGGCACGATGAATTTTGGCTGGCATACAACCAAAAAAGACAGCTTTGCCCTCATGGACAAGGCGGTGGAAATGGGGATCAATTTTTTTGACACTGCAAACGTATACGGCTGGAAAATGGGCGAGGGCCTGACGGAGCAGATCATAGGCCGTTGGCTGGCTCAAGGGGGAGGACGGCGGGGAAAAATCGTTCTGGCCACCAAAGTCTATAACAGGATGGGCGAGGGACCCAACGATTTGGGGCTCTCCGCCTATCACATCCGGAGGGCGTGCGAAGACAGCCTGCGCCGGCTGCGAACCGAAACCATCGATCTCTACCAGATGCATCATATCGACCGGAGCACTCCATGGGAAGAAATCTGGCAGGCGATGGAGCAGCTGGTCCGGGAGGGGAAGATCCTTTACGTGGGAAGCAGCAACTTTGCCGGCTGGCAGATCGCGCAGGCCCAGTCTGAAGTGCGCGGGCGCTGTTTCATGGGACTGGTTTGCGAGCAGAGCCTTTACAACCTCGCGACGCGAACCATAGAGCTGGAAGTCATCCCCGCCTGCCGCGAATACGGTCTGGGACTGATACCCTGGAGCCCCATGGAAGGCGGCTTGCTGAGCGGCGCTTTGCGCAAGGCCAGGGAAGGGCGTCGAAGCGAAGAGCGCACCATGAAGCTGATAAAGAAACACAAGGACCAGCTGGAAAAATACGAACCCTTGTGCCGCGAAATCGGCGAGAAGCCCGCCGATGTGGCGCTTGCCTGGCTGCTGCATAATCCGGTTGTAACGGCGCCCATCATCGGGCCGCGCGACATGAAGCAGTTGACCTCGACCGCCAGGGCGCTGGAACTGAAGCTTTCGGATGACGTGCTGAAGAAGCTGGATGAAATCTGGCCCGGCCCGGGGGGAGAAGCGCCCGAAGCCTACGCCTGGTGAAAACAGGCGGGCTGGAGTCAGGCACCTCCGGCAAAAGCCGGAGGCTTGAAAGATTGGAGCCGCTCAAAGCGGTTGGAGGAGTTACGCTGGTCTTGAACGCTGACTTACGCCGACCCTCGCCGAACACTGAAAAATTATTTAAAATACTATTTTCTCAGCAGTTAATGTTGATTGGGTGAGGACGGCTCTCCAGAGGCTGTCCTCACCCAAAATCAGGTGAAGAGCCTCAGCGGCGGTCGACAATCATTTTCTTGGCCCTGCTCCCGGACTGCAGGGAACCCCAGCCCAAAAGCTCAACTTCCGGTTCGGCCAGATTCCCGGCATGAATGTTTCTCGCAATAATGGGCAGCGCGTTCAATTTCATTCTTGCGCAATCGATGATTCCCCGATGCTCGCGCGCGCATTCAATCCTGAAATGGAGCAAGTCTCTGTCTCCCGTATGGCTGAGAATGACCTGGTAATCGATGACCGCGGGAATCCCAAAAAGAACGTCATCAAAAAGCGCCGGATACAATTCATCGCCGTTTGCGAGGACCGCGATGGATTCCAGCCTTTTGCGTACCCGGTCTACTCTCAGAAGGGCATGCGCGCCGCACGGGCATGGTTCCGGGATGAGCCGCGAAATGTCGTGCGTCCGGTAGCGTATCAGCGGCATGGCCTCACGGGTCAGCGTGGTAAATACCAATTCTCCTTCGTCCCCTGCAGGCAGCGGATTTCCTGTGCGGGGATCCACCACTTCCAGGAGGAGACCGGCTTCGTTGAAATGATATCCGTCTCTCGCGTCGCATTCCACGGCGACGCCCAGGCCCATTTCCGTAAGGCCGTAGTGCGTATGCACGCGGCAATTCCAAATTTCTTCGAGAGCCCGTCTGCGGGCATCCGGCAAGTACTCGGCCGCAAGGAACAGGACTCTCAAGCCTTTATTTTTCAGGTCATGGTTCGGTTGAAGTTCCGTGGTGAGGCGGAAGATGCGTCCGGCATAGCCGAAGATCACGGTGCTTCGGGCGTCCTCCAGGATTCTCAACTGCTCTTCCGCGCTGAGATCCGGACCCGGAGCCACCGGCGTGGCTCCGAGCTTGCGCACGCCCTGGGATAAAAGATCAGCCTGACTGCCGGGCTTACCGTCGGGCAGAAGTATCTGGACGACATCCCCGGGGCCGGCCACCATCCCCATGCCGGCCGCCATGAAATCCGTAATCCCCTCCAGGTCTGCGTGCGACCAGAAAATTTTTTTCTGCGGTCCGGTGGTGCCCGAAGTCACAAAGGTATAGGGCCGGGCAACCTCAGCTCGGGAAAGGCACAAAAAACGATAGGGCGATGCGGCCAGATGTTCCGGCTCGGTGAGGGGAAGTTTTGACAAGTCCTCCAGGCGGCGTATATGGTCCGGCTGAATGCCCGCATTGTCAAAACTCTCTCGATAAAAGGAACTCTTATCGTAGGAATACTGAAGAATTTTCCGCAGCCTGAATAGCCGGTATGCATCCACATCCGCTCGATCCAGCTTCGGCGGAACGCTGCCAGGCAGGGAAACACCCGGCGCCGCATCCACACCTGATAGGACAATTTCCTGTATCCATTTTTCAATAGAATTTGATGACATTTAGCATATGTTTCTTAAAGTATTAACAACAGAAACCAGTTAATTATAGAAGTCGGGATTCGTCAGCGTTACCAAATGCTGCTCGTGGCATACTGCGGCCATGATGATTGCCTCGGGTCAGCCTGTGTCCATCACTGCCGGTCAGGTAATAGGCGCAGAACGGGATCAGCCCGCCTTCGGCGGTGAGGACATGGACGCAGCATCGCTGCAGACGCTCAAGGTCGATGTTCCATGCATCCTGAAAAGCCATTCCCGAAACACACAGGAAATGACTCTGGGCGCGCTCGAGCAGTTCGGTGGATGGGCCGAATCCGGGCCTGGACTCGCAGTATTTCCAGTGCCGGCGCACATACTCCCTTGCATGCTCTGCGGCATCTGTTTTAGGCGTTTTGGCAGAATCATCTGTCCCATCAAAATATGAAGTTGCGATCAGCCGGCCGTCTTCTCTCAACACGGAGAGGCCCGAGAAGGAGCAGAGGGAAGACTCTCAGCCGGATGGTATCAGATTTTCTGCGCGCAGTTCGCTGCCGGTCTGCCTCTCGATGGCGCACAGGATATCGGGGATCAGGACGCGGTCGTCGTTGCAGGGTTCAACCGGATACCGGCCCATGAAGGTGATGGGTTGAAAATGCACGGCTTTGACGGTCGGGATCCATTTTTTTGCAAACTGGATAATGGCCCCGATCTGGTGGTCGTTGACATTTTTCACAATCGTGGGCACGAGTACGACGCCCACTTTGAGTTGGGCGCAGCGCGCGATCGCACTGATTTTGTGATCCATCAGGTTCGCGCCTCGGATCCGGCGATGAATTTCGTCCGTGGTCCCGTCGAACTGCAGGAAAAAATTGGTAACGCCGGCGTCTTTCAAGGCGCTTGCGTAATCCGGATCCTGTCCCAGCCGGATGCCGTTGGTATTGACCTGCACGTGGCCAAATCCCATTTTCCGGGCAAGCGCCACAATCTGCGGCAGGTCATCTCTTAGAGTAGGCTCTCCCCCGCTCAACTGGATCGGGCAGGGGCCGGCGTTTTCCAGCAGCATCTGAAGCATCCGGGATATGCGGTCCAGGTCGGGATCGGGGGATGTGGCGCTGGCCGAACCGGCGAAGCAGACCGGGCAGCTCAGGTTGCAGTCGCGGGCGACTTCGAGGATGGCGGTGCAGGTTTCCTGCCTGTGGTTGGCGCAGATGCCGCAGCCGTACGGGCATCCGTCAAGCGCTTCTGCCGCGGATTTTGGCTCGACGGCAGTTCCTCCCGGCCTGTTCCACTCGCGGTAGGCTATAGGATTGTTTTTCCAGAGCAGAGTCCTCCCCAGGTCGCCGTGCTCGGGACAGCTTTTTTCCAGGTACACGGATTCGTTTTCCGTAATTCTGCGGGCAGGGATGCGGCGCAGGCAGTGAGGGCAAAGGCTTTCCGTCCGGTCCTGAAATTCCGTCATCGGATTATGTCACTTCTGCTCCAAGGCGTCTTCCGCGGCCGCCACGATCGTCATGACCACCCTTTCGGTCAGATATTCGACTCCGCATTTGGGGCACTTCAATCCGGGGACATGCTGGGTCAGCTTCATGTAGCTCAGGACCAGTTCCGCGTCCTGCAATTTCACTTTGTCTTTGAAACAGTACCATTCGTCCATTATTTCTCCACTCCCAGCAAAAAGCGGTGCGTGTAAGCGGCATGGATGCGATAGCGGTCCCCGACCGGTTCATACTCGACATAGAAGTAAGCTTCTTTGACACGAAGCTTCGAGAGGAAGCGGCTGGTACCCGGCTGATACAGCTTGTCCCCCGTGCGTTCGGCATGATCGATGACGCGCTTCAGGTCGTCGTCGATGATGTGCCGCGCAACCAGGAGATCCTCAACCATTCCGTCTTTTTCCAGTTTCAAGGCCTGGGCTTCGGCGGATAGGGGAGGAAGAAGGGGTTCGTCCGCCAGTGCATAGCCGCCGAGGATCCCCATGGATCCGATGGCAAACTCCCTGCGGGAGATGAGCGGGAACTTCTTTTTGTCCTTCGGCTCTTCTGTAGTCACGGTGACCTTTCTTCACCTTCGGTGAACGATGGAACGTGGAAGGTGAAACGTGGAACCTGGAACCACCATGAGCATTAATTACATTGGTAAACCCCGGCTCTGCCGGGGGACTCAAAGAGTTTGACAGCTCCGTATTTTGAAGCGCTGAGAAACGCTGATAAAAGCGCTGACAAACGCCGATTTGTTCGGCGAGGGTCGGCGAGCAAAAGCCGATGAGGCGCTTCCGATGGAGTTTTCTGCGGCGGCACTGTGGCAAACGCCCGGTTTCTCATACCCTTCATCTCCTTGCCGCACGGCGCTTGCCACAGTGCCGCCGCAGAAAACTGTCCAGCGCAGAGCGCTGGCCCCTGCGGGGATCGGAAGCGCCTCATCGGCTTTTGCCCGCGTAAGTCAGCGTTCAAGACCGGCGTAACTCCTCCAACCGCTTTGAGCGGTTCAAATCTTTCAAGCCTCCGGCTTTGCCGGAGGTACCTGACATAGCAGCCCATTAGAAGTGCAGAGTGCCAACTCGCAATCCTTAAAGTTTCACGTTCCACACTTCAGGATGTGCGGCCGGTCCAGCAGTACGTGCATATCTTGTCGACCGGGAGGCCGATAGCGGACGCCATGTCCTCCAATCGTTGATAGACCAGTGAATTCGCGCCCAATTCCCTGGTTGTGGCTTCGACCATGCTTGCGTATTTTGCGGATCCCGGATCCAGATAGGGCGCAACATCCTGTATCTCTTCTCCTTCAAGCAGTCGGATGGCCCTGCGTGCGGCAAGTTCTTTGGTGGTCCGGGTCGATTGATTATACAGGCACGGGAACATGAGCGGCGGGCAGGCGATACGGATGTGAACCTCGCGGGCGCCATGCGCCAGAAGTTTTTCCGTGATCATTTTCCTGAGTTGGGTGCCGCGCACGATGGAATCGTCGCAGATCACGATCCGCTGTCCGCGAATGAGTTCCGGAATCGCGATCAATTTCATGTTTGCGATTAGGTCTCGCGTTGCCTGTTCCGTAGGCATATAGCTTCTCGGCCACGAGGGGGTGTATTTGACGATAGGCCGGGCGTACGGAATCCCTGATTCGTTGGCATACCCGATCGCATGCCCCACGCCGCTGTCGGGCACTCCGGCAACGATATCGGCGGTGAATCCCGTCGCCTTGTCGCGTCTGGCCAGGAGCGTTCCGCTGCGGTAGCGGGCTCTTTCGACGTTGATTCCCTCGATGGAAGTCGACGGGAAGCTTGTATAGATCCAGAGGAAAGCACAGGGGTGGCTTAAATCGCGGTTGCCCTCCATCGTTTTCTCGATGCCCTTTTCCGTCAGTTTTACAATCTCACCCGGATTGAGTTCGGCAACTATGGAAAATCCCAGGTTGGGGAATGCCGTGGTTTCCGTCGTGGCGGCATATCCGCTTTCGCTTTCTCCGATCACCAGGGCAGAATGGCCATGATGGTCCCGGACTGCGTAAATGCCGTCCCGGGTGAGGATCAGCAGGGAAACCGAGCCACGCACGCGGTCGAAAACAGATTTAACGCCTGCCTCCAGGCTTTCGGCCTTGCTGATAATTTCCGCCAGAACCTCCGCGGGACTGATACTTGAGTCGGGCTGAATCTCCGCAAAACTCGATCCCTGGTTCTGCAATTCCGTGACGATCTGATCCAGGTTGGCGACATTACCGTTCATGACGATGGAAAACACGCCGTGGCGCGAGGAGAGCAGGACCGGCTGAATATCGTAGCCGATCACGCCGATTCCGTATTTGCCTTTCATTCTGGCGTAATCCTGCTGGAATTTGGGCCGGAAATTTTCACCGCGTATATCATGAATTTTACGCTCTATGCCCTTGTCGCCATAAATGGCCATCCCCGCGTAATCCGTGCCCAGGTGTGAGTGGTAATCGATTCCGTAATAAAGAGATTGCGAACAGTTTCCCGTTTTAGACGCGGCGCCGAAAATTCCAGCCATCGGATAGCTCCCCTTTAAAAGGGCAATATATCAGAAATCGGGAGCACGCGGAAATATTGCATTTTTTCATTGGCGTTTCATCGGGCAGCATTTGCACAAAAACCGGATCTGCGACAAAATCCTTCCCCGGGATCGGCGGTTTTCGGAGATCTGCATGATCCAATGGCCATGACGGTGAGGCCGCATCCGTTTGACAAATACTTGAGCATGCGTTTCCCCTGGTGTTCTTGCGGCAACGAAGAGGATAAGCACCGCAAAATATTCAATGTGGAATGTCAAAAGAACAGAACCTCGAAATTCGTTATTCGCTATTCGACAAAAGATGTTTATTGCGCATTAAACCGGTTTAACCTTTTGTCGGTCGCGTTCCGGTTGCCTTGAGGTGCCGGCACCCGTAAATCCTCCGACTCTGAGGGAGGTTGCTTGCTCTAAGGTCCGATTTTGGAAGGATCTGCAATCTAAACTTTTGGCGCATTCGGCCGATTTTACTTGTGAGGAGGTTGGGATTCCACTTCCATCCGAGCGAGGTGGAACAACTGGTCAAATGGAGAATCCGTTCAGTCCGAAAGGCGGCCTTAAAAAGAAACCCAAGCAATATTCGGGCCCGAGCACGAGGCAATGGCCTCGCCATAAAATCTCGGAAGTCCCTTCGCTGAAAGGCGTCACATCAAACGGAGGATCTGAGCTTGAGGTAGTCAATATTTCGCGGGGCGGCGCACTCCTGGAATCGGATATGCGCATGCGGCCGGGCACCAAGATTCTCCTAAGAGTCGTTACCATTGAAGGGGTTATACAGATCGCCGGTCATGTTCTTCGCTCATCCATCGCTTCTTTGAAAGGGATTCCGCGATACCAGTCCGCAGTGGAATTTGAGAATCCCCTGCACATTCTGGACGACCTGTCTGATTCCAAGGATGACAATTCGCAGCCTTTCAAAAGACAATCCGCTTCATCCGGCGAACCTGGCGCCGGTAGTGCATACGAACCATCCATGCAGGATTTTGACCGCATTGGGGGCATTCTCGAGGTTACCGCTTGCGAGGCTCAGGATGCGGTATTGGTGGAAATGCTTAAATTAAATGATTGGTAGGCAAGTCCGGATTGCCGGTTGCTCCCTCCTGAAAATGCGGACAGGATACATTGCTGGACAAAACAGAACACTATCAGTAATGTTCTAAAACGGAAGCACAGGTGAAAAGTTTGTCAATAATTTCCAAATCCGGCCGGCCAGCATGAAAATACTCTTTGTCAGCGACGATCTTCGAGAAGCGGATTTTTTCAGCGGTGAATTGACCAGATCGGACCCTTCAATTCGCATGGATGTCACAGCCACTGCGCGGGACGCGCTTCTCCGCATGGCTGCTCCGGGACGCTACGATGTGATTTTGCTGGGCACTTCGGTCTCGAGCGCGGACGCCGTCGGTCTGGCCACGGCTGTCCGGAACGAAAAGCTGCCTGCAGGTCTGGTGGTTTTGTTGGGTGCATCGGAAAACGCACCCTCGGCAGAGCTGTCCGGCGCGGGGATTGACGGTTTCGTTCACAAGAAAGCCGATTTTATCCCTTCACTGGCAGAGGCGTTAAAGAGCGCCAGGGAACGGCATCAGAAAAACTCCATTCCCCAGGCCAAACCCATTCAGCTTCTCTTCGCCGGCGATTTCGAACAGATGCAGCGCCGGTTGAGCGGCATGCCCAGATGGAAGCTGGAGCCCGCGGTTATTTCGGACCAAGGATCCTTAAAGCTTCCGGATAGCGGCGCCCCGATGCCCGATGTCATCATCATCGATCTGGCGCTGTCCGGCATCCAGACATTGAATGCCATCAAGGAGATCAATAATCGCAGGCCGGAGATTCCGATCATACTCCTCACAAATCCGGGAGATGAAGTCACTCCGGTCAATGCGATGAAGCTGGGCGCGACCGACTGCATCGCCAAGACGGGAAACTACTTCAGTAGACTGGTGCCCGCGATCGAAAGGGAATTGAAACGCCTGGAATTGGCCCGCGAGAGAAGCCTCCTGAAATCCCGCGAAGACCGGCTCCGGCAGATAGTGGACACCATGCCGGTGGGCATAGCGGTGATCAATGCCGAAGGAACCTTTCTGGCCGTGAACCTCGCCGGGCTGAAGCTGATGGGCGGCGCACATCTGGAACAGGTTGTTGGAAAAAGCCTCATTGACCTAGCGCCCAGGGAAGAGGGGAAACGCATCCTTGATTTTCTCAAAACCATCTGTGGGGGCGCGACTGGTTCCCTTCGTTTTGGCTGGAAGGGACTCGATGGATCGGTCCCAGGGATAGAACTCCGCGGAGTCTCCATTCGGAGGGATTCCAATGGAACGACAGCCGCGCTGACCGTTATCCAGCATGCCCCGGCCCGCGAGAGCAGCGAAGCCGCAGAGGAAGCGGATTCCCGCAAAAACAAGGGAGTGGTCAAGGCCCTGCTGGATGCCGAGTCTCAATACTTGAACCAGGAGTCCGACCAGGATCTCCGTCAGCGAAAACTTGAAGCCGATCTGAAACTGGCTGAATCCCGCAATGAAGGGTTGCACGCGGCCCTCAAAGAGGCTGAATCGCGGATTGCCCAGATTGAGCAGAAGCTTGCTGAAGAACGCGGCGCCTGGGAAAGCACGCGGCAGGAATTTGAGCAGGGACGGCAGGCGGCGGAAGAGCAGCGGGCATCTTTGCAGAATGCCTTGCAGGAAGCCGAAGTCCGCGTTTCTCAGATCTCGGACGAGCATGGAGCGCAGCGCGCGGAACTTGAGGCTCTGCGGGCCGATTTCGAGCGCAAACAAAAGGAAGCGGAAGAGCAGCGCAGCGCCGCGATGCAGGAAGCGGAGTCCCGGATTGCCCAACTCACAGAGGCGTTGAATGCGGAGCGTGGCGCCTGGGAAAGTACCCGGCAGGAACTTGAAGAGCGGCGCCGTGCGGCGGAGGAGCAACGGGCATCTTTGCAGAATGCCTTGCAGGAAGCCGAAGCCCGCGTTTCTCAGATCTCAGGCGAACATGGAGCCCAACGCGCGGAACTGGAGGCTCTGCGGGCCGAGTTTGAGCGTAAACAAAAGGAAGCGGAAGAACAGCGTAACGCCGCGATGCAGGAAGCGGAGTCCCGGATTGCGCAGCTCACAGAGGCGTTGAATGCGGAGCGTGGCGCCTGGGAAAGTACCCGGCAGGAACTTGAGGAGGGGCGCTGTGCGGCGGAGGAGCAACGGGCATCTTTGCAGAATGCCTTGCAGGAGTCCGAAGCCCGTATTTCTCAGATCTCGGACGGGCATGGAGCGCAACGCGCGGAACTGGAGGCTCTGCGGGCCGATTTCGAGCGCAAACAAAGGGAAGCGGAAGAGCAGCGCAACGCCGCGATGCAGGAAGCGGAGTCCCGGATTGCGCAGCTCACGGAGGCGCTGAATGCGGAGCGCGGCGCCTGGGAAAGCACGCGGCAGGAATTTGAGCAGGGACGGCAGGCGGCGGAAGAGCAGCGGGCATCTTTGCAGAATGCCTTGCAGGAAGCCGAAGTCCGCGTTTCTCAGATCTCGGACGAGCATGGAGCGCAGCGCGCGGAACTGGAGGCTCTGCGGGCCGATTTCGAGCGCAAACAAAAGGAAGCGGAAGAGCAGCGTAGCGCCGCGATGCAGGAAGCGGAGTCCCGGATTGCGCAACTCACAGAGGCGTTGAATGCGGAGCGCGGCGCATGGGAAAGTACCCGGCAGGAACTTCAAGAGGGACGCCGTGCGGCGGAGGAGCAACAGGCATCTTTGCGGAATGCCTTGCAGGAAGCCGAAGCCCGCGTTTCTCAGATCTCGGACGAGCATGGAGCGCAGCGCGCGGAACTGGAGGCTCTGCGGGCCGAGTTTGAGCGTAAACAAAAGGAAGCGGAAGGGCAGCGCAACGCCGCGATGCAGGAAGCGGAGTCCCGGATCGCCCAACTCACGGAGGCGCTGAATGCGGAGCGCGGCGCATGGGAAAGTACCCGGCAGGAACTTGAAGAGGGGCGCCGTGCGGCGGAGGAGCAACGGGCATCTTTGCAGAATGCCTTGCAGGAAGCCGAAGCCCGTATTTCACAGATCTCGGACGAGCATGGAGCGCAACGCGCGGAACTGGAGGCTCTGCGGGCCGATTTCGAGCGCAAACAAAGGGAAGCGGAAGGGCAGCGCAACGCCGCGATGCAGGAAGCGGAGTCCCGGATTGCGCAGCTCACAGAGGCGTTGAATGCGGAGCGCAGCGCCTGGGAAAGCACGCGGCAGGAATTTGAGCAGGGGCGGCAGGCAGCGGAAGAGCAGCGGGCATCGCTGCAGAATGCATTGCAGGAGTCCGAAGCCCGCATTGCCAGGCTAACGGAAGAGCAGCTGACCGAACGCAGCAATTGGGATCGGGCACGTCTGCATTTGGAGCAGAGGCAACGGACGGCTGAGGAACAGCTGCAGTCTGCGCTACGGGACGAAGCAATGCGGATTGCGCAGCTTAACGAGGAACTTGCATCAGCCCGCCAGAACTGGGATGACGTTCGCCTGGCGCTCGAGCAGAAATTCAAAAGCACGGAAGCGGAGAGAGTATCCTTGCGGGCAGCCCTGCAGGAAATGGAATCCCGCTTCACCCAGCTTTCCGGGAAGTACGGCGAAGAGTCGTCGGCATGGGAGGCTGCACGCCTCGAACTGGAGCGTAAGCATCAGGGGGCCGAAGAACAGCGGCTGGCGGCGCTTCGGGAAGCGGAATCAAAAATCGTCAGGCTCACGGAATCCTACAGTGCAGAACTGGCCGGATGGGAGGCTTCCCGTCTGGACCTGATGCAAAGACAAAAGTCTTCGGAGGACAGGAATTCAGTTTTGCAGACGGCGTTGCATGAGACGGAGGCGCGCCTGGCGAAGCTAGCCGAAGAGGCCGCCGCTGAACGTACCGTATGGGAGAGTGCCCGGTCGGAATGGGGGCAGATGAGCCGGGCGGCGGAGGAGCAGCGGGCATCTCTGCAGCAGGCTCTTGAGGAATCCGAAGGCCGTATGGCATGGCTTACGGAAGAGCAGGCGGCCCGGGTCGCAGAATTGGAGGCGCTGCGGGCTGAATTCGATCGCACGCTGAAGGAAGCGGGCGAGCAGCGTGACGCTGCGCTGCGGGAGGCCGAAGCCCGCATCGTGCAGTTCACGGAAACGCAAACCGCGGAACGCAGCCATTGGGAAAACACCCGGCTTGAACTGGAGCAGAAGCATCGGGCAGCCGAAGAAAAACTGGCAGCGCTGCTCAGCGCCGCGGAGTCCCGCATCGAATCTTTGAATCATGAACGGACTGCGGAGCGCCTCGAATGGGATCGGGATCGTCTTGAATTGGCACGGGAATGTCAATCGGTGCAAGATCAGAGGAATGCCCTTCAGAGTGCGCTGCAGGAGGTTGAAGCCCGTGTCGCTCAGCTGACTGAGGACTATGAGGCGGAGCGCTCGGCATTCGAGCGGTCTCGCTCCGAACTGGAGAACAAGCACAGAGCGGCCGAAGAGCGAAAGGCAATCCTGCAAAGCGGACTGCAGGAAGCCGAATCGCGCCTTGCTGCGCTCGCCAGGAAGCAGGCCGCCGAACGCACGGTTTTGGAGCAGGCCAGGCAGGAGCTGGAGAGAGATCTTAGAGCGGGCGAGGAGCAGCGGAGAATCCTGTCGAACGCCCTGCAGGAAGCCGAATCGCGCCTTGCAAAGCTTACCGAGGAACACAATGCCGAGCGGACCGGGTGGGATGAGGCACGGGCCGAACTGGAGCGCGAGCGTTATGCCCTGGAAGAGCAGCGCAGCGGTCTGCATTCGGCTTTGCGCGATGCCGAAATCCGGATGGCGCAACTTGGCGAGGAACAAGGAGTGGAACGATCCAGCTGGGATCGCATCCGGCAGGATCTGGAGCAAAAGGAAACAGCCGCAGGCGAACAGCGCATCGCCATGCAAAACGCGCTTCAGGAAGTGGAAATCCGGCTCGCACGGCTCGCTGAGGAATACAACGCGGAGCGCGCAGGCTGGGATGCCGCTCGAATGGATTTGGAGCAAAAGCTAAAAGCCGTGGAGGATCATGGAACCACTCTCCAGGCCGCGCTTGAGGAATCCGAAGACGGCGTCGCTCGGCTATCTGAAGAAAACCGAACCGGAGAGGCGCGGCTGGAGTCAATTCAAAAGCAGCTTGAGAGACTGAAGAGCGAGTATGAAAGGCTCAAATCCGAATCTGCCGATTTGAATGCCCGCTACCAAAGGATATGCCAAATCACCTCCATGGGAATTGTGTCGGCTGCCCCTGATGGGCGCGTTCTGGACTGCAACGATGCCGCCGCCCGGATTTTTGGATTTTCCGGAGCAGCGGAGGCTCTTGCGCCGGGCAGCGAGCATCCGTTCAAAATTTTTGCCTTCGAGGGTGCATTGAATGAGCGCCTTCATAAAGAAGGCAGGCTGGAAAAGATTGAATGGTCGGCATTGCGCAAGGACGGCCGGATGGTACGCATCGAGGAAAGCGCCGTGCTTTTGCAGTCTCCTACCGGAGGAGATCCTGCAGTAGAAAGGGTTTTTGCGGACATTTCTCGCATACACCATAGAAGCGAGCAGGTCCGGCGCGCGCACCGCATGGAATCCGCCAGGGACCTGGCAATAGAAACCGTAAAAAGCCTCAAGGATCTGTGCGCATCCCTGGCTCATTGCGTCGAGCTTATAAAGCAGACTCCCGAAGACAGCCCATCAGTCCAGCGGATAGCGGAAATGATGGGGAGCGATGCCAGCCGCGGCATCAAACACGCGCATCAGTTTCTTTCTTTCGCCGGTAAGGCGGACAGGGAACCCGAGCTTCTCAACGTCAATGAAACGCTGACCGGTAACGAGACACTCCTGCGCAGCCTCGCAGGCGCCGATATTGATTTCCAGATTGTGCTGTCAACCCGTCCGGCTCTGGTCCTGGCTGACCGGCAGGAGATTATCCAGCTGCTGTGCAGCCTTGTGGCCAATTCGCGGGAGATCCTTCCCTTGAGTGGAACTGTGACCGTGGAGACCTCCAACACGGAACTCCCGTCGGAGACGCCTTCGGGCATGCAGCCTGGTGCCTATATGCAGATAGTGGTCAGCGCCGACGGCTGCAACGTCCAGCCGGAAAGGCGCATCGCCTCCATCAAGGAAATGATTGATCGCATCGGGGGATGGCTCGAAATGGAAACCGACCCGCAGAAAGGAAATGTATTCAGGATCTGTCTGGAGCGCGTCGAGCCTTTATCCTATTGAAACAAAAAGCTTTGCCGCGTTGAGCTTTAGATCGTCTTTTCCTGAAAACGTATTTTCAGCCCGCTAAAACTGATTCCACGCTCTTCATCGTTCCACTTTAAACGTTCCACGTTCAACCTTGCTTATATTGTTCCGCGGACTTGATCGGGTGTATGATAGAGCCTAGGGGGGTTCCCCTCGCGTACTGAAGCTCCCCGCCGCAAACGAAGGAATTTTGCCCCTCCGGAGGCTCCGGCAGTTATGTGTTCCAGGGAGATGTATCCAGAATTGCGCATGATCGGCGAATATCTTTCCTGCTCCTCGTCGGAGATAGAATGGGCATTATCCATCCAGCGCCTGGAATCCGCATCCGGCAATGCAAAGCTTTTGGGAGAAATTCTGGTAGAGCGCGAATGCCTGGAAAGAGAAGCGCTGGCAGAGGCTTTGGAATCGCAGCGCATTGACCGCATGCGTTTGCTTCCATTGCTGGCGGACCTGCACAGAGAAGAACTCACGCGGATCGGGCAAAAGGCCGATCTGATAATGCTGGAACCCGGGGAAACGCTCTACACAGAAGGGCAGCGGGGGAACAGCGCCTATGTGATGTTGAGCGGGCGGATGCTCCTTTCCCGCTCGGCAAGGCAAACCGAGCACCCGGCCGGCGTAATACTTCCCGGAGATGTTTTGGGTGAAACTGAGTTTTTCACCGATGGCACGCGGCGGCATTCGGCTTATGCAATGGAATCCTCGGTTCTGCTCAAAATTCGCTATGACCTGATTCCGAAGCACTTAATACGCAGCCTCCGGGAGGCGCCGCTCTATTCTCCGGATCACATCGTGCGCCGGGCACGCGAAGTCCTTCGCGCGGATCGCGCCTATTTTTTCCTGCGCAACCCCGAAACGGGAGAACTGGTTATTCAGGTGGATGATGGGGACCCGGCCGCCGGATTCAAGGTAGTGGCCGGAACCGATATTGCAGGCTGGGTCGCTCTGACACGTGAAATCGTTAACCTGCAGGAAGCCTACCTCGAGTCGCGTTTTGATCCGGCCCTGGACATACGGACCGACTATTGGACGCGCACCCTGCTTGCCGGGCCGATTCTGGACAGCCACGGCGATGTCATTGGCGTGCTGGAGGTCCTGAATAAGCGGGGCAGCAGATTCGACGCCGATGACGAAGCTCTCCTCCATGCCTTCACGCACCAGTACGCGCCCACCCTCGCGCGCTAGCCAATTCCCGTAAGCAGGTTTCCAATCTCATTTCCTATTTGCCTGCCCGCACCTGCTGCTTCAGCTCTTCTGTCCAGTTCACCACGATATTGATTTTCCGCGGCCTGGCCGCCCCGGTTTCTCCATTGGCAGATGCGCCGTCCGCTCTCCCCGATTCTTTTATCATCAGGAACCGTTTCCCGTCCGGGTGGACGTCCCCTGGGATGCCGTTCGCCGGAGGTGAGACGAGATATTTGCCCCGAAAAAGGACCTGCGGGTTTCCGGGTCTGAAAGTGGATTCTGTTTTCAACGCAACAGATAGAACGGCTTCGGTATTTCCGATAAGATAAAACGGTTCCCGGCCAACGTCGTGGGACGCACCTCACTCCCAAGAGAGTCCACCAGGTCTGTGTCAGGGCGGGCGCTGCCGCCGAAGATAAAGATCGTCGCGAGAACGAAGAGAAAGCCGGCCAGACTGCCTCCCACCGGTATATGGTGCATTGAAATGCCGGGGTGGAACGCAGCGGCAACATGCAGTCGCTTTTGCATAGGAAACCGTCCTTTCCAGAGTTCCAACGCAGCCTGTGGATTCCTGCGAAACCTGAAAAAAAGGCGCATGGAAGAAATGACCTGCCGCCAGTACCAGAGCCGGGCTCTAAATGCTCCGCAGCCAGGGACGATCACGATACTGAATATCTCCGACAGGTCGCCGCAGATGTTGTCGCGAACTGGGTCAGGGAGCAGGATTAATAGCAGCCGTTCCGCCGCTCTGGGTGGTCTTGCCATCCCCCGGTTCAGTGTGCTGTGAGATGTCCCGCTCATGGCTTCCCCAGCGCCGGATCCAGCCCCGCCCACATGCTGGCAAGAATTTCCCGGGATCGTTTGAGTGCCGCCGACCCTTGAGCCGTGATCTTGAAGAACCGTTTTGCCCTTCCTCCCCTTTCCGGTTTCGGGTCGCCGACTTTTGAGGCGATGTAGCGCTTTGCTTCCAGCCGGTCCAGTGTCGCGTACACGGCGCCGATCATGACCGGCCTTCCCGTGCGCTTCTCGATCTCTTCCCAGATCGTCACGCCGTAGGCATTCCCGCCGAGGCGCAGCACGGCCAGCAGGACGATCTGCTCAAATTCTCCAAGGTAATCGCCTTTTCCCATATGCGAAGAGATCCGTTTGTTCTACATTGTAGAGGATATCAGCACGGGCGTCAATGGGCAAAAGAAGTCAGAAATGAGAAGTGACGGATTACTTCAGTTCGACCTCGACGATGATCCCCCGTTCCCTGCCGCTGTTGGTCAGGGTGTGGGTCACCGCTCGATCGACCCATTGAATGTCGCCCGCCTTCACCGGATGTGTTATCGACTGCCCATCCGGCGATGCCATCGTGAGTTCCATGGGCGTTGCGGCAATAATCAGGGAAGGACACTGATGTGCGTGCCGGGAGGACGAAGCTCCCGGCTCAATCTCCCAGCGGTAGGCGCGCATCCCTGCGTTCTCCGCGGCGACAGGAGCCGCGGGCTTCGTCTCCGGGCCAGCCGGCCGTTTCAGCAATTCGATATCGAGGACGTCGAAATTCGCCTGGCCGACGTTTGTGACCTTGTGCGTGAACGGCTGGCGGGCGTAGTCGTGGGCGATAATATCTCCCGGCGAAACCTGCCTTGGCGGGTTGGGCTGCTTCCCGGGTTCCTGCACCTGGATTTGGGTTTTGGTCAGTTCCACAGCCATGGAATCGCGCGAGTGAGTGTGGGCATCGGTGCTCTCTCCGGGCTTGAGAGCAACGTGCAAAACCAGCAGGTGGTCGTTTCGAAAAACCGTTTGATGCTTTGGATCCTGATCGGATGGGACTGCAGTCAGGTGTGCCATGGCCTCCATACTCAAGAGCAATAGGCATATTACTCCCTTCATGCTGCACCTCCAAACGGATGGATCAGAGGCAGTTGACATGTATTTGCCGTGAAGCGGTTCGTCTTCGCCGCAGGCTTTCTTTTCCTCCTCGGCGCAGCCAATCGTGACGATGCACTCAACGCCGTAATTTGCGGGTATTTCCAAAGCCGGTTTGATGTGATTTTCCGCCTTTACCCCGTTGGAGTGGAAACTCCCTCTCATCTGAATCCAGCACGAGGACAAACCCGGCAGGCGCGGAGTAGAATAATGTCAGTGAAGGAACCGGCGGGGTTTGTTGGGAATGAGGAAAACAGGCAAGCCCTTCCTTTTTTGGATTTCTCAACCGGGGCTGGCAGTTTTACTCCGTCGCCATAAATTGCGGGACTTGATAGCTCATATTCTGCTGTAGACCTTCGGGAGATGCAGTGTAATATCCAAGTGAATTATCCGGGAGAACGGCGGATGCGAATTGTCGACAGAAACAGCCGGATCATGCTTCATGAATTGTCGAAAATGGCGGAGGCCATGTTCGGCGACCTGGTGAAAGCGGTTGTGGATATTGCGCGGGAACAAATGGTGGTGGATGCCGAATTGCACGCGGATGAGGAAGCGATGCTGATCGAGCGGGGTTCGGTTCAGGAAGATCTCTGGGGCATCAATCTGTATCCGGGCCTGGAAGGGGAGGATTTCCTGGAATTCGACTCGATGATTAATCTTCGCCCTTCACGGGGGAATCGCAGCCGGGGAGTGGAGGATCCTGCGCTCCGCGAGCGCATCCGGCGGATCGTCAATGACCTGGTGATTCGATGAGCCATCAACACAGAGAACTGGCTGCGGGCGGATGGAACCGGCTCTCATTTGCCGAACAAATGGCCAATATTGGGAGCGAAATTGAGCGGGCAATATCCTGGAAAAAGAAGGGGCGTCCCGAAATCAGCGGCCGGGCTTTCGAGCGCGCGCTAGAGCTGATGGATCTGACCGTCGCCGACCCAAGGAATCGCGCGCGGCTGAGGGAACTGCTTCGTGTCCGGGAAGCCGCCTCGGACTATTTCTGTTTCGATAATGATTATCAGTCGACCCCGGAGAGCTGGCAGCGGTACTTCGGATCCTTTCTGATCGCCGCGCGCGGCAAGCGATAGCCACGGTGCGGAGTGTCGGGAGCTCAGGGCACGCGAGTTGTCCTGATTTCACTATTGATCCACAGGAGAAGGACAGCCGCAGACTCTTTTTTGTGGCGGTGCATCGGGGAATTTCAATCGCTGGGGCGAGACACAGTAGCCGAAATGAAACGGTCGGGAGTAAGATCCTCCATGCACCGACTCGGATGAGGCCAAAACTCCTATAGGCATCCGGCTTCCATGACACCGGAGCCGATAAAGAAACCGCGTTTTCGGAAATCTGCATAGCGCATCATCTCCTTATGCTTTTTGAGGAAAGCGATCTCTGATTCGGCCTTCTCGCATGCTTCCGAATTCAGAGGCAGGTTCTGAGTTGCCTGTTGAACGATTTTTTCGACCTTGCCTTCATCAAGCAATGTCCACCACCGGATGCGGTGACGGACAACTTCAGGTTCGTCGCCGGCAAACAGGTGTTTGCACAGGACGGAGACATGTTCTCGTGCATGGTACAAATCCACGATCTGGATCGCATTGTGGAAGTGCTCCTCCTTGATCGAATGAATCCGCTCGGCGGCATCCCCAAAAATCACGACTTGTTTCGCATTGTACAAACCGCGCCGGACAGCCTCGGCATAGATGCGCCAACCAAACCTATCTGATGATTCAATGCCGCCGACAAAACTGGTCGTCTCCGGATCGCGAACCGGAAGGCCTTTAACCCTAGGTGGGCTCATAGAGTCGATTCGCCTTGGCGAGGAAATGTCCCAAACTGCCTTCGCTCGCAAACTCCGCGTTTCCCCCTCGCATCTTTGTGACATTGAAAAAGGCCGCAAGGTTGTAGGTGCAGAACGGGCCGCTCGCTTCGCCAAGATTCTGGGCCGCAGTCCGGAGCAATTCGTGCGCCTGTCTCTGCAGGAGCTTATTGATGAAGCAGGTCTGAAAATGAGAGTGAATATTGAGGCCGCCTGAACACCACCGTTTCAGAATCCAAGACCAGGAAGGCCCGATTGATTCCCATGAGGTCGCGATATGAGAAACTACCCTGTCCAGGTTTGATTTGTGAAAATAAATGGCACATTCCCGTCGACATTCTTTTGCATGCGCAGCCTCGTGTCACGATGGCCGGGGCCCTCGGCAGGCACTGGCCGAAATCGAAAATTCTCATTTGTAGGCTAATCCGTTTTGCTGTAACCAGTCCTTTGCGATTTCTTCGAAGGCGGAAGCGCGATAATCGTACCACTCTTTCTCAATTCCGAGCTGGTGAAGGGTGCTTTTGAAAAATCGAAAGGCACCTGAACCATGGATAGCCTCAAGCAGCCGGCTGCGTTGTCGGGGATTCTGGCGAAGCTCCGAAAACCTCCTCATGATGTCCCACTCGTGAATGTCGAATTTGTCTGGCAGGGAGATATACCGGGCCGAGTCCTTTACCTTGCGGGCATTTTCGATCTCCTCAAACTGCCAATCGGGAATATCGTCGATTTCCAGATCATCAGCTTCAGCCGGGTCAGCGGCCTCGCCGGAAATGGTAATCACCTCCCCGGTCTGCACATCGACATAAGCTGACCATTCATCGTTTGGAAGATCGAGTGCATCGACCACCTTTTTCAGCGAGACCGTCACGACCATAGAAAGATCATCTCAGATTTCATAATTCGGGGATCCCCCAAGATCCTTTTATCTTTGATCACGTAGAGCTGATTTTACTGCATTTGAATTTTGCAGTGGCAAAAATCAGCATCATTGTCCCTATCTGGGAAACGGCGACACCAGTGCAAAACCTGTACGCCTCTCGGGGCGGCCGTACTCCGCCACTCCGGAGAGAACGCCGAAACCGACCGCGCGCCCTATTTCGGCAGTGGCTTTGGAGTTACTCTGCCGGGTCCCGAAACTGCCAGCGGCTGCGGAGCTGCAAATGCTTTTCAGAATTGCGCACAATGGATGTTTCCCACATTGCGACTTCCTGGGAGTATCAAGAGAATTCCTATGCCTAAACCATTGCGAAAAAAATCCGTTGTGGCTAACATTGATTTTTCGCGGGCTGGCTCCATCATGCTGATAATCAGAGAATTGAAAGAAAGCGATGAGGCGTCGTTCCGCGCGTGTGTCGAAGAATGCCGACAAGATAATCCTCCACACGATTTTGCGTTTCACTTCGATCAAGAAACCGACTTTGCATCCTATGTGCATCTTGTCCATGGCTGGTCCCGTGGCGATCTTCCTCCAAATTTCGTACCTGGCACATTTCTAGTGGCTGCGGTGGAAGAAGTGGTTGTCGGAAGGGTGTCGATCCGCTATGAATTGAATGATTATCTATTTAGGTTTGGGGGACACGTCGGATATGCTGTCGCGCCTTCGTTTCGTCGTAGAGGATATGCTACAGAAATACTGCGGCAGACTCTTCCCATAGCCCGAAGCATCGGTCTCAAACGAATTCTCCTAACATGCGATGATGACAACGTCGCATCTCATCGTGTTATTGAAGTACACGGCGGCGTGCTGGAAAACGTCGTTTGGGAAGAAGGATTACGCGTTCCCAAACGACGCTATTGGATTGATTTAAGGCTCTGAGCAATCTTTGTAGTGAAAGAGTCAAGGAGAAGAAGATGGACGGCAAGATACTCGACCATTACAGACAGTTCAGTCTGTTCACTAATCCTGGGCTGTATAAGGATAGCCTGGCAAAAGAGCTGCCCGACGATGTTGTTGAGATCGGGAAACTGGTGAAGATGAACACGATTCACCGCATGATGCTGGCAATGGGCAATACCGGTCCCAACGCCGATTTGAAATTCGGCGACATGAGCAAAGTGCCGTGGTGGCGGCAACCAGAGGATGACAATTTGCCAACAGTGGCGGCGATGCTAGCGGAGCTGTACCGGCGCGACCCGCGTGGACTAACATTTGAGCGCAGAGTCGAAGACAGGATTGTAGTGACGTGCCGTTTTGTTTCAATTCTGATGGCGTCAATTTTGAAGTCCAAAGGCATTCCGACAAGGGTGCGGTCCGGGAACGCACCTTACTTCGACCTGGGACCTTTGGGCAAAGTCAGCGTCGACCACTGGATCGACCAGTATTGGAACGCCGCCGAGGAACGATGGGTGACCATCGATGCGGATGCAGTATTTTTGCCGGTGGGTTTGGATATTTTCGACCAACCGGACGGGGCATTTGATTTTCCGGCCAAGGCCTGGCTGGACATGCGGGCCGGGAAAATCGATCCAATGCGGTTTCACAACGGGAAGCCGGAGAGGGGACCGATCGTGATTCTGTGGTCGCTTTTTTATGATTTTCATTCGCTGATGAACAACGAAACTATTTATATGCACAACCCGATATACGGCAGACCGGACCGGTTCGGCCAATTGACGGCGAGCGAATTGGCGAAGATAGACAATCTGGCGCAGGTAATGCTCGACCCTGACAAGGACTTCGACGAACTCGTGCGAATCTTCGAAACCGACCGGGACTTCCGGCTGGTGCACGGGGCGCTAATATAGTGTAGATTTATTGCTTTATTGCCTTCGTTTCAACCTCACCACTTGATTCTAATACTTTGCCGGTGGTACAAGTCTGTATCCGGCCGGGCTGCCTTAAGCCATTGAAACTCTGACGCTTTCATAGGACGGGCTTCTGAGAGATGGCACTGGGGCGGGGT
>CAWEJX010000014.1:0-91752 GCA_963809485.1 uncultured Acidobacteriota bacterium | reverse complement strand
CACGGCACTTCCCGTACGGCTCCCATGGTTTCCAGCTTTTCAAATCCTCTGGCTGGATCCCGTCGCAATTCCTTAATCGCTTCGCGGTAGTCCCGATTGGTTTGGCGCTGGACGTGGACCAACTCAACGCTCTTCAGGCGGGATTCCTTTTCCAGAATCCGTAAAGCATCGCAGGCTTCGACACTCTGGATCTGTCTTGTGTCGCCGCTGAAGACAATTCGGGCCGAATGCTTCTCCATGAGATCTAGCAGATCTCGCATCTGCCGGCCGGAAACCATGCCGGCCTCATCCACGATCAGTACCTTGCCTCTCATTGCAGCCTGGCGGCTCATATCCTGCAGGAGGCGCTCAATCGTGGCTGCGTCCTTGAACCCAACCTTCCGCAGTTCCTCGACAGCGCTCATGGTCGGCGCTATGGCCATTATCTCATGGCTCGATTCCAGCAGCGCCCTCCGTAGCTCCCGGAGCGTTGCCGTTTTGCCGGTTCCGGCAGCTCCTCGGATATTCATGGTTCGGTCACGGGAACTGAGAACAAACCGAACAACTTCGTTCTGCTCCGGATTGAGCCTGCCCGATGGGGTATACCGGTTTGTTTTATCCAGGCGCTCACAATCTCCTACTCCGCGGTTTACACAGGCAATCATCTCCTTTTCTCTCTGCAGGCTGGCTGTGGTTGCAGTCTCGCCACCATTCCGCAGAACCATTCCCAATGATTCCTGAACCGCAAGCCGGTTCTTGAGTTGTTGATGATCTATCCGGCCACGGTCATGCCGGAGAGCTTCGGCCAGGATTTCATAATCTTTGGCAACCGATACGCGCTCAAACACATGGTCCTTGGCGTGTTCCAGGGATGCCGCGCCGGAATTCAGGACGAGTTGCCTTTCGAGTTCTTCCGGCTTCAGGCGGCTTAAGAGCCGGTTCTCCTCTCGCGTCAGCCTTGAATGCTGTTTTTTCGTGACCTCCGGAGTCGATATCTCGATCAATTTATCTGCCCGGGTATCACGAACCAGGATGGCAACCTCGTTATCGCTTGGCTGGCGTCCTGTTTTGGCTACAAACTGCCGGATAGCAAGATCCCGCTGCCGGCTGCGCTGGCTGTATTTTGTTAAGAGGTCTTCCGGTATGCCCCGGATCTCAAAGCCCTGATCCTTTCCCCTTGAGTCTCGTCTTATTTCGATCTCATATCCCAGACTCCGCACTTCCCGGGCAAGCGCATTGCGGTAAACCTCCGTCAGGTATGCCCTCCTTTCATAAATCGCCGATGCCTGCAGCGCCTTCCACCGGCTCTCTGCGCTGTCATAGGTCAGGTTGGCGGCAACGGCATGGGTATGAAGCTGCGGATCCAGTTCCCGGCTGGCGTCATGGTGGTACAGGGCAATCACCATATTTCCGGTGACGCGGTTATCATTTTCTTTGTTCCGTCGGACGCGGGCCCCGGCGTGGGATTCGATTTCAATCAAAGCTTCCGCGACTGCCATTTCATGGGCGGCAATCAATCGCTTGTCGTCACCCAAAGCGGCCATGACTGAAACAGATTTCGGCGCCGAGATCGTAAAGTCGTACAGATTTCTTCCGTGAGACTGGACCGTTCCATCCGGCATCTTTCTGTCGGCGCTTTTCCGTTGACGGAGGAACCCGCCGGTTCGAGGATCCAGTCCCTGGCGTAAAAATTCAAAGTCCTCTGGTTTAATTTCGCCGGAAAGTCCAAGGAGGGCTGACCCTTGTCCCTGCCAGCGGCCTAAAATGCGCTCCCCTTCCGCATAGTAATCCCCATGCTCCAAATGCCGGGAAGAGTATCCCTTTCCATCCGACATCGCGCGTATCGTAAGCATCGAAAATTATTTCCGCTTGGGTTTCACAGGAGGATCCGTACATTTTGATTCCACGTAATACCTATGGATCTCCTGTTTGGGAGGGTCGAAATTCCGGACATAGGACGCGCCAATCACGAATCCGACCAACAGTGCCGCAATCGCCGCACTGATCAGGACCTTCCAGTAGGCATTCTTGAATGTGACCATAAGACCCACAGATGCGCTTCTGGCGGCTTCCGCAGACGCCTCAATCGTGGTACGCATCTTGTCAATTGCCTCGCGAGCCTGCGCCGCCGAACCCCGGTATGCATTCCCGATACTATTTGCCGCCGCGCGGAATTCCGAATGGACCGTGCCTATCTGTTCTGCCACCGCCATTAGAGCGGCGCCAGTCTGGGGAATCGTCGAAGCATCAAACTGCCGCTGAAGACTTTCATTGATGCTTTTGGCAATATCGCCAGGCTTGATTCCTTCCGCTATCTCCCCTGGAAGCCGGACCAGCCGAAGATCCAGCTGTTTCTGAAACGACTCACTCGACCGGAGTACTGTCTTAAGCTCCGATAGGGTTTCTCTGAACAGGCGTTCCATAGCTTCCCGCTCAACCGTCACCCGCGAAGGCACTCCCTCCATCAGAGCTGTCAGGATTTGCAGGATCCGAAGTATCCGGAGCATCTCGTCATTCTCCGGGAGGGAGCAGCAGTACATCATCTCGCGGTAATATTCGGCCGCGATATCCTTGGGAAGCTGCTTTGAAATCCGATCAATCAGCTCCTTGTTGGAAAGCTTTACTGGATTCACGGCAAAAGCAGCTCCTTCACCCTTTCGAATTCTGCGAACATCCTTCGACGGTAGCTTTGAGCCCTCATTACCAGCGAGGCCCGGCTTAACTCCGGAATATCGCTTCCCCTGGATGCAACGCCGCCCAATGTAACCCCATGGTTCCGAGTGGCGTTTTCCAGCTCAGCCAGCCGGTAATCCATCCGGATTACCGCCGGAGCCAAGACCTCCCTGAAACGCCGGGCCTGTTCGCTTTCGTCCCAATATATGAAATCGGTTCGATCCATAATGCAGTTTTCAACGATCAGGTACTTCACCTTGTCTTGAAGCCGGGCAGCCCAGGAAAGTACGCTTTCGACGCTGGCGGGATCGGGGGTCACTACCCCGATTGTCGTAAACGCGATGCCGGCATCGGCGATATCCGGATACATGGTTTCAAACCACTCGTATGTAACCTGCCCGGATCCGGCCCCCATGTCCGCCAGCACCACAGGGGCACCGTCGGCGAGGTGATCGATAAATGCGTCCAGCCCGGCAGGAGAATGAATGTTGACCTTGGGCACGCGGCCCCCGAAAAAATGGGTCAAGGAGCCCCGGGCTTTGTTCTCGGTATCCAGGTCCAGCAGTTTCACCGGAATCTGGTTCAGGGAAAACCATTCGGCCAGGCTCACCATTATGCTGGTCTTACCAACCCCTCCTTTCCCGCCCATTGAAAGAATGACTCGTTTCTTCCCATCACAGCCGGACAGTCCGGGGATGTTCATACCTGCCCTCCTTTTCCTTCTTGTGTGCCGGCATTTTGCTTCATCCACTCCTCAACCTCGTTTTCAAGCCAGGCCGCCGCCATCTTTCCAATCCGCCGGCTCTTTGGAAACCTGCCTTCTCGCATCATTTTCCAGATTGTCGTTCTTCCAAGGGGAATTCGTTGCCTGAGTTCTTTGAATCTGATGAACCGCATGCACATAGACTCCTCCTCTCTTTTCCCCTCCATAGACAATGAGTAAGGAAACCTCTCTAAAACTTACCTGTGAATTTCAGGAGGTTCGTAGGGACACGAAGTTCCGGGCCCCGCATTTACGCAGTGAATAGGTCCGAAGCATCAGGAAAAAAGAAGAAAAAGAAGATTTGCAAAAGGCCAGGCAGATCTTCAGCTACTCGCATATCCGATTCCATTAAAAGATTGGATCAGAAATGATGCTGTTGGAGGGGACAACCTGGCAGAATTCGCTTTTCTGAGGACTTTTTTGCTACCCCGGTGCTACGCCCGAGGTTTTTTGGATTTTCCTGAAAGCCGGTAAGTTATTTGTTTTCACGTGGGCCCAGAGGGACTTGAACCTCCGACCCGCTGATTAAGAGCCAGCGATCAAATGGCAAATAAAGAGGGGCGGATCATAAGTATGGAGCAATGCTCTCTTGGTTTCTTTCTGGCTGTTACCTTTATGTTACCTTTTGGGGTTTTTGCTTTTGGGTGGAATCTGTAAGTCTTTTATTTTCAGGTGCGCCCGGCAAGACTCGAACTTGCGGTCTTTTGATTTCTAGTCGTAGATCGCGGCGGTTCCTACGTGGCCCTAATTTTCACAACTTTCTCGGCTCGGTTTTCGATACTTAAGCAGACTTGCATCGTTCGGATTAGACGCATCTTCGTCCGTATGTTTTGTGGGATGGAAAGCGGGACATCCGACCCTCCCATCTAGTATGTCATTTATTTGCAATATTTTATGGAAGGTCGTGGCGTCCCCAACGGGATTCGAACCCGTGTTGCCGCATTGAAAGCGCGGTGTCCTAGGCCGACTAGACGATGGGGACGCGGCCGCAAAAGGAGACACATTCTTGCATTTTTGCCTCTCAAATGCAAGATCATGAAAGTCGTATTTTTGCGCTTTGCGTCAGCTTTGAAACCTGGTGACTTGGGTATCAGCATCGATATCCGCAAGGACACCTATGCTCCAGGCACTCCAACCTCTTGATGGCTATTTTCCAGCGTCATTTCCTGCAGGTTGCCGCTGAACAGCGTTGCACGGTTTTTGCCGGAACGTTTGCTGGCGTACATAGCTTCGTCGGCCCTTGCCATAATCGACCGTACGTCCGTTCCGTCTTCCGGGTATCCGGCAATCCCTGCCGACAGGGTTGTGGATATCTTTTTGCCCTTAAAGTCAAAGGAAGCGGCAGCCATCCGGGAAATGGTCCGCTCAACCACCGCAACCACATCCCGCTTGCCGGTTTCGGTGAACATAATGACAAATTCGTCTCCGCCATAGCGCGCACAGATATCGGAAGTGCGCACATTGGAGGAAATCATGTCCCCCATGCGGCGAATCAGTTCCGTGCCTGCCAGGTGACCGTGCTGGTCGTTGGTTTTTTTAAGGTCATCGGCATCGATCATGCAAATCGAGAACGGCCGTTTGTACCGGGTCGCGATCCTCTCCTGGGATTCGGCCAGCAGGAAGAAGTTGCGCATATTGTTGATGCCGGTTATTTCGTCGGTCAGCGACAGGCGCTCCACCTCGCGGCGGGCGCTCTCGGTTTCGCCGGCCAGCATGGCACCCAGGTGCGCAATAAGCATGAAAGGAAAAAGTTCCAGGAGGTTGGTTACCCAATCGCCAATTTCCGTATAGCTCCGGGATGCCAGAAAGATGTAGGAGACAACGGCCAGCACAGCCATAAAATATGTGACCCGTTTCCCCTGGGTCAGAGACGTGGCCATCAGGATCAGGTAGATCAGCGAAATGAAAGGGCTGGTGACGCGGCCGGTATACCAGCAAACCGCCACAATAAAGGCCATAAAAACCATCAGGTCCACGAAAATTTTAAATGCGCTGTACTTCCGCGAAAACAATCCGTAGCGGGCGTTGATGTTGTATATGAAAAGGAGCAGGCAGAAGGCGCCAAGAAAGTAGACGTTCGAGCGGTCCTTGGGCATCAGCCGGATGTTGAGTGTCACAAGGGCTATCAACAGCCAGAAAATATTGCCCATGATACGGTCGTACCCAGCATAGCGCTGTTGCGAACTGGGATCATGAGCGGCCTGCTTATAATCGTGCATTCGAACCTCGAGCAAAAAACCAAAAGCTCCTACTCGTCAAAACGGCTTTCAGACAAGTCTGCATTTGTCAGTATGGCCGAAAGCCGGAGCCGTTGCGGTTCCCGGAAGAATCCAGCTGAAATACGTAATCCAATAGGGCCATACGCCATATGTTTTGCCGTTTTGGGGCTGGACGATACAGGGATTTGACAGAACGGCTCAAAATGAGCCTGATTTGGTGCGTCTAATTTGCATTTGTCATTCGTCCCGCAGCGCAGATGCAGCCTCCTGTCTCCTTATAATAAAAGGGGCACGAATGGCTCTAGTTCCACTCATGTTCGCTGGTGGACACTTTCCCGGCGCTGACCGGTCTTAGCCTTTCATTGCCTGATCCTCTTATCGGCTTTATTTCACATTTACACATAAAAAGGCATGGGGCAGGATTATGAAAACAGGAACCGTCATTACTGTATTTATGGATATTTGGCTGCTAACGGCAGTTGTCCGGGCAGAAACCATTCCGGGACGCTGGGAGAAGGTAGAAGCGCTGTCACCCGGAACTGCCGTCATCGTCAAGCTGCAAGGCGGAGAGAGGCTGGAGGGGACTTTCAAAAGCACAGGACCCGACGAAATCGTTTTTGTCGAATCCGGTGGAATGGAGCGCAGGTTTCCCAGGATTGCTGTCCTGAGGATAGAAACCGCATCGGTTGTGCCCGATCGACTGTGCAACGGAGCCTTGTACGGGGCGCTCATCGGCATCGCGGGTGGTATCGGGAGCATGGTTGCGCTTGGAAACGCCAAAACCAATGGTCCCGTCCACTGGATGGACGAAGATGGTCCCGGCTACCTGATCGGCTCGGCCCTCGTGGGTGGAGGCATCGGCGCTGCCATCGGCGCACTTCTTGACGCATCTATCAAGCATCATGAAATGCTGTATCGGACGATGGATATGAAGCCGAAAAACGCGAACCCAAAAACCGATGAACGCTGATCATTGGCTCGTATCAATCAATATTGACAAAACCAGCCTCAATGAAATGCCTGTCCAAACTGAAAACCTTTTTGATTTTGCGTGTGTTCATGATCGCAAAACTCACGACATCCGTATAAATGTCTTAAACATCACTTATACTAATATTAACAGATATTATGTTTATGATTTGGCGGCCTGCTCACAGGCGAATATCTGGCAGGCCCTGACACGGCAGTAGCGTATCGACGGCATCCGGAGGAAATTGCGCCTGGATTCAAAATCGGGCGGCGAAAATCCATTCTAATCTGGTTGGGGGGCTGGCTTTTCGGATTAAGTCTTTTAAACGAATGATTTTATCCCGGTCCGTCCCCGCATAACGATTCGACTGTAATGAAGCATACTTCATATTAGTCTTGACTTTTATGAAGTACGATTCATAATAGTTGAATGCACAGATACCTGGAAGATGCTATTAAGGCCGACCTGAAATCGAAGATTGTTCTTCTTTCAGGCCCGCGGCAGGTCGGCAAAACAACAATGTCGCGTCAACTGACTTCCTCTTACACCTACCTGAACTATGATTCGACCAACGACCGGAAAATCATCAAACGAGGGGATTGGGCTCGCGATCGAGAGCTTGTCCTATTCGATGAACTGCACAAGATGAAGGGATGGAAGGCTTGGATCAAAGGCACCTATGATACGGAGGGAATCCATCCCGGCATTTTGGTGACAGGCTCGGCCAGGCTGGACACGTACAAAAAAGGCGGCGATTCGCTGGCAGGAAGATTTTTTGCATACCGGCTGCACCCCTTGACCGTAGAAGAGATCTGTAATCATTTGGTCGAAACTCCGGAAGACGCGCTCGACGGGCTGATCCGATTCGGGGGATTTCCCGAACCCTATTTGAAGAAAGACGAAGCATTCTCAAAACGCTGGCGCCGCACGCACATAGACACCATTATTCGCCAGGATCTGCTTGATCTGGAAAAGGTCCGCGAAATCAAGTCCATCGAGATCCTGACGGATCTCCTTCGGACTCGGATTGGATCCCCCACTTCATACAGCTCATTGGCCGAAGATCTCCAGGTATCCATCCATACGGTTAAGCATTGGCTTCAGATTCTGGAAAACCTGTGCGTCATTTTTCCGGTTCGCCCATATCACAGAAGTATTGCGCGCAGCATTTTGAAAGAGGCGAAGTACTATCTTTATGACGTCGGCGCCGTCGAGGGTGACTTCGGTGCGAAACTTGAAAATGTCGTGGCCCTCGCCTTGCTCCGCGAACACCATCTCATCGAAGATACGACCGGGAAAAGGTGCGATCTGTTTTATTTGCGGGATAAGGAAAAAAATGAGGTGGATTTCCTGACCGTCGTAGACGGGAAACCGGATCTTATGGTTGAGGTAAAGGCCGCCGACGACAATTTTTCAAAATCACTGCGCCGTTTTCACGGTTTTCTGCCGGGAACAAAAGCCGTTCAATTGGTATACGGACTGCGTCAGCCAAAATCGGTCAGGGGCGCTGACATCATCATGCTGTCCGCCCATGAATTCCTTGCAAAACTCAAGCCTGATTATTAAAGCCTAATTCAGAAAACAGGAATCTTCTTTTTGGCCTGCCCCGCTCCCGCACGTATTCCTTATCCCGGAAAATGTGAGTTAAGTGGCTGTACATGTTTCGCCTCGATAATGGGTGTCCACGAATTCCCTCCACGAATTCCCATTCCCACGAATTCTCCACGAATTCAGCAAACGCAGGCTGGCCCATAAAACAATATCCCGCGTATGACCGAATTGTAAAAATCACGAGCCTTCAGCTTTTTATGGAAGGCATCAATGCTGCACGCCGAGTTCGCCGCTTTTCAGCTCGTATATCCACCAGACCTTTCCTGTTATGCGGTCATAACGCGTAGCGCTGTAAGGGGATGTGGAATTCGGGATAATGACTACATAGCGCGTCAGTATGCCGTGAAGCAATACTGCGGCCAGCAGTGTGAAACACAGAATCAGGGTTAGGGACATGTGCTCGGATAGCTTCATATGAATCCTCCGGTTGTGCCGTTCGCGGCGGTTCCATCGCCCGATGTTGAGATTATGCAATATCCGGACCCGGATTGCAGGCCCAACCTATTATTGTGCCGTTGGCTTTAGCTATGCTTTCCGCAGCAGAAACCCGGGAGTGCCGTTAGGCAAGCCGAGTCCTTCAGCCAATGAGCAACTGACATCGGCGGTATCCTGGCATTCCGGAAAAGCCATTGTGCCATGTGCTTGTTTTTGATCGGATTAGGTGGGAGCCGTGCTGGACTCGAACCAGCGACCTGCGGATTTAAAGTATTCGAAAAGCGGTATAACAAAACTCCGGAAATTTTTTCAAAGCTTTGTCTTTGTTACCTGTTCCCTTCCAATGGCAACCTGTCCCAGGATCTCAAGCTCTCGAAAAATCCCGGATTTTTCTGGCACGCTATCACAAGGATTACACCAATCATTCAGCAAAACCTTTGCGGCCTGTGGCGATCTCACTTGAAAAGGTCCGCATGGGATCCGATTCTCTCAAAAATGATTCGGTCCGGCTCAATTTTGTATACCAGAAGCCAGTCTGCTTCGATGTGACATTCCCTCCTGCCGACGTAGTCTCCTGAAAGACGGTGATCCCGATGCAATGGATCCAGTTTTTTATTCTCAATCAGCGCACGGGCAATTATTTTAAACTTGTCGATATTTTTCCCGCGTTTCCCGGCTCGCTTGATATCTCTTTCGAACTGCCGGGTGTATATCGGAGTTCGCATTTAGATTCCCAGTTTGGCGAACATGTCCTCTGCATCGCGGCAAACCACGAGGTCCTTTCCCGCATCGGTACTTTCAAATGTCTTTCGAGTCGCGGGCTTGGCAACTACAACGTTGAACGGAAGTCCCCTGCGCATCGCCACCTGGCGATAGAAAAGAACGATGGCTTGGGTCGCGGAAATCCCCAGATTCTCAAGAATACGTTCCGCATCTTTCTTCAACTGCGGCTCGATGCGCGCTCTTACGGTTGCGGTTCTGCGCATATCCCACCTCCGATCAATATCAGTCAATGTAGCACAAATGGGCTACAGAATCCAACAAATTCCCGTGGCGAATACGGAGGTCTCGAAACCATCGCTGCGGTTGAGCCCATGGCCTACCGGCCGCCCCCACAGAGGGGGCAAAGGCTGCGCATTAGGGGAGGTTGGTGCCGGCGGATTACTCCAGCCCATAAATGGCGGCGATGTTCGGGTAGTTCAGGGCGGCAAGGAGTTTCGCTTCACGCTGGAACCGGGCAACGCGATCGGCATCCTTGGCGAGCTCCTCTGGCAGGACTTCTATCGTCACGTCCGGGCCGAGGACTTGATCTTTGGTTTGGAATACCTCACCCATGCCGCCTTTGCCCAATTGGCCCGTGATTTCGTAGTAGCCGAGCGTTTTTCCGATCATGAGAGAGCCTCCACGTCAACGGCCCGTGCAAAGCAAGACAAGCAACGAAAGAAGGTGGGGCTATTCTATGACTCGGACAGACTCCCGGCAGATTATCGAACCTGATGCTGATGGCTTCATGGTCATTGCCGACCCGCGCTCACGGTTCAACGGGATGCGCTGCTGCGATTACATTGATTGCGCTGTAAAACCATGGACCAATGAGCGCAACCGGATGCGGAAAGAAGATCGCGACCGCGCTGAAAAAGAAGGCGTGGGAACATCGTTGCGAATCAACCTTCGGCCGCCGATTCCGCCATGGCCTGTTTGTGTGCCGAAGCCGAAGGCTGCGCCGAAGGTTGATGAACTATAGAGTTACTGAGGAGCGGCGCGAGTGTGCAATAGCATTCGCGCTCTCGTCAGCCAGCGCGCCGTGTTTATTGCGGGCTTTTCCCCTCCTGACCGCAGACTAATCAAGGCGGCGCGTACCAGCGGCGGCGGTTTGACACGGCTCCGCCGCCGCTCATTTCTCTCTTGCAGTCTGGACACCAACCATTGCCCTGATCGTGGCTCTGCGTGGCGTACAACGCAAATTCTCATGGAGGATTCAATGGTTTCCACGGAATCTTGTGGGCACCACAATTTGAGTTTCGTACTATTTTTTCCCGATAAGAGTGGTAGTTGCGCCTTGCGCCTTGTCTTCCATCACCACTGTAATCGTCTTTCCATCGGCAGACACCGTCATGTGAGTCACCGCTACAATCTTTCCGTTTTGTTTGCTGGTTTGATCGATCGTGCGTTCGTTCACCTTGTTCAGCGATACCGTGGTGCCGGCGGTAGTGCCCTTGACTGGATAATCCTTGCCGTCAAATTTTGCATCAAACGATTGTCCAATTGGACCCGACTGGATCAGGCCATCTGGTGTGCTTTGAAATGTAACCGTAAGCGCGGTGCTCAAATTTTCCATTCGCCAAGTGCCGGAAATCGAATGCGAACCGGGCGGGCCTTCGGCAACACGACTATACGTCAACTTATATGCAAACGACGGCTTACCAGGCTCAGAATAATTGCTGATCTCAATGGTGCTCGTTTTACCATCTGCGGAAATGGTGTTCTTTGTCATCCTGACAAGTTTCCCATCTTTCTTTGCCGTGGTCTCTACCGCTTTGGCTCCCAAGACCTTGAGGGACATCATGTCATACTCTTTAGTCTCGGGTGGCACGGATTGGTCCGTACCATCAGCCTTGATACTGATCTTTGGATTACAGCTAGTGCACTGAAAAGTGCCGTTCTGCAGCACCACCACCGAATTTTCGCCCTGCGGAACATTTTGGTTTACGTCGATCTTCCAAGTGCCGTCAAACGGACTTGCTGCCCAAGCAAAAATCGGCAGCAACAGGATCAGAAACAGTGATTTTTTCACAGTTTTCTCCCTTCATGGAACTTGATGAAAAGCAGAATTTGGCACACTTATAGAACATTACATTTAGCAAAACAAGAACAAATCCATTTTCCTGATTTTCCGGGGGGCGTAGACCCTTCGCCCCTTGCCAATCGTTGAACCTGGGGCCGCACAGACGAATAGGCATGACATATAGAAATATAATTTCATGCATGGACACAAAAAAGGTTTCCAACATGAGATTAGAAGCGGAACTAATTGCGGAAATGAAAATTCAAGCTATCCGCGAAAACCGGACCGTGAGCGCGATTACCACCGAGTTGTTCCGCGAGTATCTCAGGAAAAACAAATTGAAGAAATAACCCTGCATTGCGAAAGGAGCGCAACGCATGGCTATCCGCATTGTACCAGAACCGCTAACCATCAATGAAGGTCAACCACCTGAAGGCGGTAGAAACGGAGGTCTGCAATGGGATCTCTATACAGACCAAAATATAAGGATACGCAGGATCAGAAACACGAAATCGTCATCTGGTGGATGCAGTATTACACGCAGGGAAAATGTATCAGAGAATCTGCCCAGACGTCTGAAGCGGATTTTTCTGATGCAGCGCAGCGTTTGGAACAATTTTGGACATAAAACCAGACAAAGTTGCGCATTTGAAGGCAATCAGGGAAAAGTAAGAATCCTTTAAGTGATTGCAAAAATGAAGATTAGATGGTGAGCCGTGCTGGACTCGAACCAGCGACCCTCTGCTTAAAAGGCAGATGCTCTGCCGACTGAGCTAACGGCCCATCTTCTTGGTGACCGGAAGATTAGCATGCTTGAGGGCGCTTTCAAAGGCAGTTCTGAAGATTTATCGTGGATCTATCCCCAACATACAGCGGGGAAAAGATGCTTCAAAGTTCGAGGGGATCCGGGCCCGATTGCGCCAAATCACCGCTGGTTCAGACTGACAATGCCGGAGACCGATGTTATGTGCAAGATCTGCTTTCCGTTGCCCAGTCTTCCGCGGGCCGACAATCCGGGGCCGTAGCGCCGCTCCTGGATCTCGATCGGGAAGTCTGTTTTGAGCAGCCCGCTCATGCTCGACATATCGATCAGGGCGTCCAATCCGGCCGGCGCCCGGACGCTGATATTGCCGCTGATTGATGAAAAACGCATGTTGCTGCGGCCCTCGGCCTGATCGATTTCAACGCGGACATTCCCGCTGACCGATGAGGCACTCACCATGCCGCGGACGGCCTTCACATCAACACTTCCCCTTACGCTCTCTGCCCTGAGTCCGCCCATCACGTTGGACACTTCCACGTCGCCGCTGAAGGAGGAAAGACGGCTGAAGTTGTAAGCCACTGAGCTGGGCACTCGGACTTCAAAATCCACGGTCGTGTTGCCCGAGTGAAACTGCGGATATATGGGACGCAAATCGATACGGTTCCCGGAACTCTGGTCCTGAATCTCGACCTGGTCGCGCTCCGGGCCTTTTATGCGGGCTGTGATTTCGATGCTGGTCCCTTTATACCCCTTGACCTTAACGTTTCCCAAAATATTCCCGATGAGAATCTGTCCGCCCGGCGGAAGCGTGTAGGTTTTTCGAAAATCCTCGGCCATGCCGGATTGGATGCTGAAGGCAAGGGCAAGCCAGATAACGTTCGATCGAATCATTTCAGACCAGCCATTCTTCCAGAATGCCATCAGAAACCGGGTCAACAACCAGGCCATCCATATTTGATTATCGACGACCGGGATCAAATGCCTGAAATATATTTCCTCCCGTGCGCCCTGAATCTCTCTCTGTTGTCCTCTTTCTTATGCAATTTTTTCACAGCCGTCACCGTACTACAAATATATTTGATGCAAGACAAGGGTTTTAGTTGCGAAGTTGTTACCAGGACGGATTTCCCGAGGTTCTCTTCAACCTGAGCGCAGTTGAGGGTCAGGACGCACCCTTCAATCCTCTTAATCGGCTTTGATCCGTTCAAAAAGGTTGGGCAAATATTTTACGCCCGCTGGATGGCTCTGGAGATTCGTGTCTATCTTCGCTGTTTTGGTGCAGACGAGTCGCCAAATCCGTTTAGGTGCCGGTAGAGAGGTCGCGATAGAGCGGGATCCAGGATTCCAGCCGGGAGTTTTCCGACACGATGATGGTGTCCTTCCGGTCAGCCCCAGTTGATACGACCGAGATCTCCGCCCGAACCAGGTCCGAAAGGCGCTTGATGTAATCCTGAGCCAGTGCCGGCAATCCGCTGAAACTCCGGATCCCGGCTGTACTCTTCTTCCACCCTTTGACCGAAACATATTCCGGCCGGCATTGTTCCAGCACCGTTATTTCAGGCGGGAAGGCCTGGAGCAATGCACCTTTATATCGATAGCCCGTGCAGACCTTTATTTCCGGCAACTCGTCCAGGACGTCCATTTTGGTGATCACGAGCGCATCCAGATTGTTTATGAGGCGCGAGTACCGCACGACAACGGCGTCAAACCAGCCGCAGCGGCGCGGCCTTCCGGTGGAAGCGCCATATTCCTGGCCCCGGCTTCGGATCAGATCGCCCACCTTGTCCAACAGTTCGGTGGGAAACGGGCCCGATCCGACGCGCGTCGTATAGGCCTTGGAAATTCCGATCACCCCGCTGATGCGCCCCGGACCTACGCCAGTTCCCGTGCAGGCTCCGCCAGCTGTCGCGCTGGAGGCGGTGACATACGGATAGGTTCCATGATCGACATCCAGCAGCGTGCCCTGCGCACCCTCGAACAGCACACTCTTGCCCTCATCGATGCTGCGGTTCAGAAATTCGGCGGTATCGGAAAAATATTCCGCCAGCTCTTCTCCCAGGGCACGGGCGGTTTCATAGACTTTGTTGATGTCCAGGGATTCTGTTATTGACGGGTACAGCGGCGCCTTGGTGCTTATGTTTTCCTCGAGCCGGCGCCGGAGAATCTCCGGATTGCGCAGGTCGCATATGCGCAGTCCGCGGCGCCCCATCTTGTCCTCGTACGCGGGACCGATGCCGCGATTCGTGGTACCGATGCGCGAATCACCCCTGCGATCCTCGTCGCCCATTTCAATCATCCGGTGATATTCGAGTATCGCGTGGGCACGGTTACTGACGAAGAGCCTTCCCTTACACGAAATTCCGGCAGCGGCCAGTTCCGCGATTTCGGCTTTCAGCGCGATCGGATCCACAACCACGCCGTTTCCGATGACGCACAGCTTGTTCGGACGCAATATGCCGGACGGAATGAGGTGCAGGACATACTTTTTCCCATCGATGATGACGGTATGGCCTGCATTATGCCCGCCCTGGTAACGGGCCACGATATCGAAATAGCCCGTGAGCAGATCGACAATCTTACCCTTACCCTCGTCACCCCATTGGGCACCGACGACTATCAAGTTGGCCATGAGAAAAGGTTCCAGGCGTCAGTCTACGGAATACGCGCACAATCCTTCGCCGCATGCTGTAAATAGCAATACTGCAGGCCAATCAGATCGGACGAATCCGCGGGCAACGCAAATGCCTGCTTTAATATTGGAAGGCGTCATGCAAACCGGACGCCGTTCTACAGGTGGTTATCGATCATCTTGGAGATCGTGCCCTTGGTGGTGTTGCCGACGATTTGCTCCTTGACGATTCCATCCTTGAAAAGCAGCAGAGTTGGGATGCCTTTAATATTGTACTTCCCCGAGGTCAAAGTGTTTTCATCCACGTTCAACTTCATTATCTTGGCTTTGCCCTCATATTGTTCGGCGATGGATTCAACAACCGGAGCGAGCATCCGGCATGGCGCGCACCAGGCAGCCCAAAAGTCAACGAGGACCGGTACTTTGGAATTCAGGACCTCTGCTTCAAAATTTTGATCCCCGACCTCTGCTACTTTTCCGCTCATGTTTCAAATTCTCCTAAACGTTATTGAAGGCGATCTCCTGCCCCTCTAAAATAGAGAGATATTATGGGAGCGCGCATACGCCTTGTCAAGTTTAATGAACCGGAGCCGAAAAGGCGCTTTGGGCAGCATTTTCTTAGAGATACGGGAGTTATCGACCGCATCGTCCGGTGGATCCAGCCTGCCCCCGGCGACGTTTTTCTTGAAATAGGCGCGGGGGATGGAGCGCTGTCCCGCGCTCTTGCGCCCGGCGTCTCCCGGCTCCTGGCCGTTGAGGTGGACCGGGACTGTATCCCCCGGCTTGAATCCGCATTGGCACCCTACGAATCCGCAATCCTGATCCACGGAGACATCCTGCAACTGGATTTGGAAAAATTAGTCTCCTCTCATCTTCCCGAAGGGCAAAAGCTCAGGGTGGCAGGAAATCTCCCCTATAACATTGCAACGGCAGTCATAACTGAGTTGCTCCATGCAGGCCTGCAGATCGAGGATATGTTCTTCATGGTGCAGCTGGAAGTGGCCCAACGCATCCTGGCCAAGCCCGGCTCGCGGGATTACGGATTCCTGTCGGTGCACTGCCAGCACCATGCTGAAGTCCAGATGGGCTTCAAAGTTTCACCCGCCTGCTTCGTGCCGCGGCCGAAGGTAAGTTCGGCAACCCTCTCGTTGCACCCGCGGAGTTCTCTTTTGCTTCGGGACCTCGAAAGCATTTTTGAGGAACTGGCCAAGGCGGCCTTCAGTTATCGAAGAAAGACGCTGGCCAATTCACTGGCGCGGCATCCGCAATTTGGATCCATCTCAAGCGCTCTGCTGGACCATGCCGGGATCGATGGCGCACGCCGCGCCGAGGATCTCTCGGTACAGGAATATGAGCATCTCGCCGTGGTGTATGGCAATCATTTCGCGTAGGGCCGGCTGCCCGACGCCGGATATTCCAGGATTTGCGCCTGGCCGTTCGAGCAGCTATCCCGGATGGCCGGGTTGCGGCTGTCCGCGTACTGGGCTATACTTCGCCGTTAAATCCCGGAAAGGTTCATAGTGACTCTCGATCAGATGGAAGTTATCCCCCTGGGCGGCCTTGGGGAATTCGGCATGAACACGATGGCGGTTCGCTGTGGCGAGGACATCATCGTGATCGATGCCGGCTTGATGTTCCCGCGGGACGACCTGCTGGGCGTCGACCTGGTGGTCCCCGATTTCACATATCTCCTCGAAAATAGGGAGATGGTGCGCGCGCTGATTTTAACCCACGGGCATGAAGATCATATCGGTGCGCTTCCCTATCTATTGAAAGAGCTTCAGCTCCCGGTTTACGGGACACCGCTTACCCTGGGTTTCGCGCGCGGACGCATGCGGGAGCATGGTGTGCTGGAGGACGCGGAGCTCATCGGCATCAAGCCGCGGGATGTCCTGGATTTCGGCGCATTGCGCGTGGAAATCCTCAGCATGACGCACAGCATCGCCGACAGCGTGGGCCTTGCGATCAGCACGCCGGTGGGAACGGTGATCCATACAGGCGATTTCAAGCTGGACCAGTCGCCCCCGAACCGGAGCCTGACGGACTATGCCCGCCTGGCGCATTTCGGCGAACAGGGGGTCGTGGCTTTGTTCAGCGACAGCACCAACAGCGAGCGCCCCGGCTACACGCCGTCCGAAAACCATGTGCGCCGCCATATCGAGCAGGTTTTTTATTCCAGCCGCAGGAAGATCATCGTCGCCTGTTTCGCATCGAGCATTCACAGAATCCAGATAATCCTGGATCTGGCCAGGGATTTTGGAAGGCGCGTAGTGCCGGTCGGCCGGAGCATGAAGGAAAACATCTCGATCGCTGCCGATTTGGGTTACTTGACGATTCCTCCGGACGTGCTGGCGGACATTTCGGAAGCCCAGTCGATCGGGGAAGACGGGCTTGTGATTCTCTGCACGGGCAGCCAGGGCGAACCCATGGCCGCCCTGACGCGCATGGCTTTCGGCAAGCACAAGGATTTTACGGTTCAGGAAGACGACTCGATCATCATCAGCGCCCGGATCATTCCCGGCAACGAGGGCCCTGTCTCGCGCCTGGTCAATCATTTCTGCCGCCGCGGCGCCAGGGTCTACGACGAAAGCCAGTGGACGATGCATGTGTCGGGCCACGCCAGCCAGGAAGAGCTGAAGCTCATGCTCAACCTGATCCGCCCCATGTTTTTCATCCCCGTTCATGGAGAATACCGCCAGCTCTATGCCCATACGCTCCTTGCCCGGGAAGTCGGCATACCCAGGGAGCGGATTCTTCTGGCGGAGTCGGGCGACGTACTCGTCATAAAAAGGGATTGTGTCTCCATCGAAGGAAAGGTTAAGGTGGGCCGCAGGCTCATCGACGAAGGAGGGATTGCGGAACTGGACGAGGTTGTGGTGCGCGACCGGCAGCATCTCTCGGAAGAGGGGGTTGTGCTGGCCGTTGTTGCCGTCAACAGGTCCACGGGAAGCATCGAGGGCACCCCTGAAGTGGTCAGCCGGGGACACCTGCAGGAAGAGGGAGGGACGGCGTTCCTTGCGGAAGCCCGGCAGATAGTCGTCAAGGCGATCGAAGAATGCACGGATGAAGAGCGCGGAGATGCCGCCGTGCTCAGCGAAGCAATCCGGGCCGAGCTGAAGAGATATTTCCGCAAGCGGACCGGGACGCGGCCCATGATCGTCCCGGTGATATACGAAATTTAACGGGTTCTGCTGAGTCAGGCACCTCCGGCAAAGCCGGAGGCTTGAAAGATTTGAACCGCTCAAAGCGGTTGGAGGAGTTACGCCGGTCTTGAACGCTGACTTACGCCGACCCTCGCCGAACAAACCGGCGTTTGTCAGCGCTTTTCTCAGCGTTTCAAAATACGGAGCTGTCAAACTCTTTGAGTCCCCCGGCAGAGCCGGGGATTTACCAATGTAATCAACGTTGAACCGGACCGTTTGAATCGGCGATCGAAGCTTAAAGGAATGGCATGGCCGGCGAAGTGAATAGAAAAAAGCATGAGGTTTTGGGTTTCCTGCTGGCAATCATCGCGTTACTGCTGCTGCTTTGTCTGGTTTCGTACAATCCTCACGATTCCAGCTTCAACGCACTATCCCTGAAGCTGTCGGCAGATAACAGGATCGGGAAAGTGGGCGCCTACGTCAGCGATTTCCTGTTTCAGACATTCGGATTCCCGGCCTTTTTCCTGCTCGCGCCCCTCGGGATATTGAGCTGGAAGCTTATTTTGGGCCGGGAAATTCGCGAGCCTTTTCTCCGCACTCTGGGCCTGTTTCTCGTGATCGCCGCCACCTGCGCTCTGCTGCAGTTGCTCCCTGTCAAGTTGCCGAACACCAACTTCATGCCGGGCGGAGTGACCGGAGTTCTGATCCTGGATCTGCTGGTCCCGAACCTGAACAAAACCGGCACCGCCATCGTGCTGGCAGGGGCATTGATACTGGGCATCCTGGCATCCACCTCCCTGACGCTGGAAAACTCGATCGCCCGGCTGCGCCGCAGGTCCGCACCCTCCGGGCCTGGCTTGCTGGAGCGCTTCCGCAACTGGCGCGAAAGGCGCAAGCCAGTGCGGACCGTCGTCAACATCAAACCTCCGGCGCCGCCTCCCATGGATCTGACGCCGCGGCCTGTCCCGATTAAGCCCATCCTCCCGCCTGAAATCCGAAATTCAGCCGCCGCTGTCCCTCTGCCCGAACCGGAAACGCCGCGCCTACCTGTTTCGGCGGAACGCTCGCGTGCGCGGAAATTCGTTCTGCCGCCGATCGATTTGCTGAAGCCGGGGGACAATCCTTTCCCGGTCAACGAAGCGGATCTTATGGAGCGGGCGCGCATGATTTCCGAAAAATGCGCGGAATTCGACGTGAACGGCAGCATCACTCAGATCCACCCAGGCCCGGTGGTGACTACGTTCGAGTTCAAGCCGGATGCCGGGATCAAATATTCGAAAATCACCAGCCTGGTGGACGATCTGTGCCTCGGGATCAAGGCAGAGTCGGTCCGAATAGACAGGATTCCGGGTAAAGCCACGGTGGGAATTGAGGTCCCGAACAGCCACCGGGAACTCATAATGCTGCGCGACTTGATCGATTCGGAGACTTTCCACAAGTCTTCCTCGAAGCTGACGCTCGCGCTCGGGAAACTGATCAACGGCAATCCCTTTGTAACCGACCTGACGCGCATGCCCCACCTGCTGATCGCCGGCGCTACGGGGTCCGGAAAGAGCGTGGCGCTCAACTGCATGATCACCTCGATCCTTTACAAGGCAGCCCCGGAAGAAGTCCGGTTCATTTTTATCGATCCCAAACGGCTGGAACTCGGGATTTATGCGAACATCCCGCACCTTCTGACTCCCATAGTGACGGATCCGGGAGACGCGGCCAACGCCTTGCGCTGGGCAACCGGCGAGATGGAGACGCGCTACAAGAAACTTGCTCTGCGCGGCGTGAGAAATATCGACCAGTACAACAACCTCATACGCTCCTCGGGACATCAGCTTTCACTGCTCGATGACGACGCAGAGGGTGAATATGAGAAGCCGCTTTCCTACCTTGTGCTGGTCATCGACGAGCTGGCCGACTTGATGATGGTATCTACAAGGGAAGTCGAAGAGGCAATCTCCCGCCTCGCCGCCATGGCCCGGGCGGTCGGCATTCACCTGATTCTCGCCACGCAGCGCCCGTCGGTCGATGTCATCACCGGCATCATCAAGGCAAATTTCCCATGCCGGATCGCTTTCAAAGTGGCCTCCAAAGTCGATTCGCGGACCATCATCGACTGCAACGGCGCGGAACAGTTGCTGGGCAACGGCGACATGCTGTTCATTCCTCCGGGCACTTCCCGGCTGACGCGCATTCACGGCGCCTACGTAAGCGAAAAGGAATCGCAGGAAATTGTCGAACACCTCTGTAAACAGGGCCGGCCAACCTACGACGATTCCGTCCTTACTTATGGGCAGGAGGAGATGGATGAGGCCGGAAATCCGATAGACCCGAACATCCAGGACAGCCTGTACAACCAGGCGGTGCGGGTGGTCGTCAGCGAAGGACGGGCCTCGACTTCCCTCCTCCAGAGGAGGCTGAGCATAGGATATGGCCGGGCCGCAAAACTGATCGACATGATGTTTCATAACGGCCTCGTAGGCCCGGCCGACGGATCCAAACCGCGGGAGGTCCTCGTCGGTCTGGATTTCCTGGACCGGTTAAATTCCGAATAGCGCATCCCTTCCACCTGCGGTTTTTTCGTGAGGACGGGTCTCCGCAGACTTTCTCCGATAGACGCTGACTTACGCTGAAAAAATATTAATAAATATTGTTTTCTCAGCATTTGATGTTGATTGGGGGAGGACGAGTCTCCGGAGACCGTCTAAAAACCGATGCCCCGAAGCATCCGCATCAAACAGGTCGGGAAATTAATCCTCAGTGACTGGAAAATGATAGTCCCTGAAGCTCATGTTCTCGGGCCCGGCGCAACCCTTGACTTGCCCAATCCGTCTGCTAAACTGAACATAGGTTTGCATCGTTGCGACCTGGCGCACGAGGCATATAAGTGAAACTGCCCTTAAGCCTAATAACCCTATTCTTTTTTACCACAGCCAGCTTCATCAGTTCTGATGATACCGGCCAAAAAAAGGCTGCCAATACGGCTCCGCTGTTCAAGGTCGGCGTCGAAATGGTGTTCCTGAAAGTTGCGGTGACGGATCCCCTAAACCGCTATGTCACGGGACTGGAAAAAGAGCATTTCAAAGTTTACGAAGACAAGATCGAGCAATCGGTCACCCATTTCAGCCAGCAATCGGCCCCCATCAGCGTGGGCTTTATTTTCGACGTAAGCGGCAGCATGAAGGATAATGCCAACATCAAGAAAGCCAAGACGGCGCTTTCCCGTTTCTTCCAATCCGGCAATCCTGAAGATGAGTTTTTCCTGATCACGTTTAACCACAAGACCAAGCTGGTCCAGGCTTTCACCGATGACGAGAGTACAGTGCAGAACGAAGCGGCCATGCAGAAACCCGGCGGGCGCACCGCGTTGTACGACGCGGTCTACATGGGTCTCGAGCAGGTGCAGCAGGCCAAAAATGAGAAAAAGGCGCTGATCCTCATCACGGACGGAGAAGACAACAGCAGCCGCTACTCACCGCGGGAAGTCCGCGAGTTTGCCAAGGAATCGGACGTCCAGATTTACGGTATCGGAGAAGAGGGCAATTTGGGCTACGGCCGGTTTGAGATCCAGAATATCGTCAACATCACGGGCGGGCGATCCTTTTTCCCCAACAGCTTCAACGAGCTCGATTATTACATCGATTTGGTGCACGCGGAATTGCGCAATCAATACGTCCTGGGATATATGCCGACCAACAAAGTTCATGACGGGAAATGGCGCCGGATCAGAGTCAAACTGGATGCTCCTCAAGGCCTTCCCAAGCTGGTCGTCCACGCAAAAGAAGGCTATTATGCCCCAAAGAACTGATCACCGAGCGCGGCCCATCGTCGCTACCTGGGCTGGTTTGTGTTTGACATTTATTATTGCATCTATAAGTATTTACCCATTATATCCTCAAGAAAAACCTCAAGATCGGGAGCGCAACCGTCCCACCAAGCCGGAGCTGGAGTCGAGGATTCCCCTCCCCCCTCAGGAAAAACCGAAGGATTACACCATCGGGATCAATGTTGATCTGGTTTTGATGTACACCTCCGTGTTCGATAAGAACAACCGTTTTGTGGGAGATCTCAAAAAGGATAATTTCAAAGTTTTCGAGGACGGCATCGAGCAGTCGATAGCATCCTTCACCCAGGAGGACGTTCCCATCAGCATGGGCATTCTTATGGATCTGAGCGGAAGCATGCGGGGCAAGATCGACCAGGTAAACAAGGCTGCCCTGGCCTTCATACGGGCCAGCAATCCTCAGGATCAGGTTTTTTTGATCGGCTTCAATGAAGAAGTGGAGTTGCTGCAGGACTACACCAGCGACATCGATGAGGTCACGGACTCTCTTGAAAATATCGTCGTTACGGGCGGCACTGCGGTGTACGACGCCATTCATCTGGGCGTCCAGAAGGCCCAATCGGGCGTCAAGGCCAAGAAAGCGATCGTGGTCATCACCGATGGAGAAGATCGCGACAGCTACTACAAACTCGACGAGCTTGTCTCCAAAGTGCAGGAATCGGACGTTCAGGTGTTTTGCATAGGCTTTCTGAACGCAGCCCCTGAAAAAGGGCTCTTCGGCCGCTGGTCCAAAACCGCTCCGGAAAAGGCCCACGATGCGCTCGAGCGTATCTCCGAGGAAACCGGCGGTAAGGCCTTTTTCCCGTCCAAAGTGACGGACATTCACAGTATCGTCTCCGAGATCGCCAGCGAACTTCGGAGTCAATACAGCATCGGCTATTTCTCATCCAATGCCGCCCGCGACGGAAGCTTTCGCAGAGTCAAGATCGAGATCCGCGGCCTGGATGATTCCAAGCGCCAGCTGCGCTACCGCCGCGGCTACTATGCCCCAAAACCGGAAACCGCCAGTCGTTAGTAGGGATTAGGGATTTGTGGTTGGGGGGTGATTTGCGATGCAAGGTGAAATCATGGCAATTATTTGAATACAGCAGAGCCCTGAGCCTTGCAGAATGAATCCGCCTTAGCCGGAGCTTTTTTTAATAGAAGCCTTTATCCTTTATATGTATTTCGAGGTCTTAAAATCCGAAGCTGCCCACCTCTCAGAATCGCCTGAGAGGTTGTGTGTTCGACTTATGAACTGAAAATTATTCATCCTGGCATCTAGGTTCTTTCAGGCAACCAGACATCAATCATTTCATTGACTGCCAATCCCTAATCCCTAATAACTAATCACTAATCACTAATCACTGGTTACTAACCGCTGCTTTTCTGTGGCAATGGTCTGCCTATGTTCCTATAATGTCTATTTTACCCGCATAAATACAGGCGATAAGCTTCCTGGGGGGGGCCCGATGTTTTGTTTCCCTTCGCTCACAGTATGCAGCTCCATCTCGGCAAATGAATTCATGAATACTGCTTTCCCATTCCTGCTTTTCATGGCTGCCGCCACGGCCGCTGCAGCCCGAAAGCAGGGAAAAACAAAGCTGCAGGAGACGGAAGCGCTCAAGAAGATCTCATCGATGGTAAACCGCTCTCTCGACCTCAACGCCATCATGGCCTCGGTCCTGGACGCAGTTACAGGCACCGTGGGGATGGATGCCGGCATGCTCCGCCTGCGCGCCACTCCGGAATCGGCGCCCAAGACGGTAAGCCGCGGATTCAGCAGGGAGACCGCCGCCCTTCTTGAACCGGGCGCCGAAGAAAGTGTGCAGCAGCCTGCATCCCCTGTTGCCGGCGATCTCTCCAATTGGAAGGACGCCCCGCTGGCAGAGGCTCTGCTCCGCGATGAACTGCAGTTTTTCGCCGACTATCCCATACGCTCCGGCAACCATATTCTGGGAAGCCTGGCGCTGGCTGCCAAATCGCTCAAATCATTGACCGGCGCCCAGCAGGAGTTCATTGATGCGCTGTGCGAGATCCTGGGCGTCGCGATCGCAAACGCCCAGCTTCGTGATCAATCCAATAAACTCTCCGAAGATCTTGTCGCGCTGCAGGAGCTGAATAAAATCATCTCGCGGAGTTTTAACCTCGAAGACATCATTCAGAGGATTGTGATCGAGGGCAAGCGGCTCGCCAAGACCAGTCAGTGCCACCTGTTCCTGCTGGACGAAAAAAGCCGCAGCCTGGTCGGCTCCGCTTCGACTCAAAGCGGCAGCCTGGACATACGGACCATTAGAATGCGCCTTTCCGAATCTACAACTGCGGTTACGGCTCTGCTTGAAAGGCGCGTGGTTGCCATCGAGGACATTGTGCGCGATGAGCGCAGCAAAAGCCCGCTGATGGAATCCCTGGGCTGGCGCGCCGGCATTTTCGCGCCGCTGCTTACCCAGGAGCAGGCAATGGGCGTTCTGGTTTACGTCGACGATGCCCGTGAACGCAAGTTTACCGAAGAGGAAATACAGCGCGCTGAAACTCTGGCCCATCAGGCGGCCATCGCGCTCCAAAACGCGCGCCTGTTCCAGGTGGTGTCCCGAAGCCAGAAAGAATGGGAAACCACGTTCGACGCCATGCAGGACTGCGTATCGGTGCACGACACCACCGGCAAGGTCACGCGGGCGAATGTCGCGCTGGCCCGGAGGCTGAAAACCATCCCCCAAAAAGTCATCGGCAGATACTGTTCTGAAATCTATGACCCGACCGAATCGAGCCTCGGGCCATGCCGTCACACCGGCGCCCTCAAGTCGGAGTCTCTGCTGGTGGAGGAGGTTTCGCTTCCCCAGATGGAAGGCGTGTTCCAGATTTCCGTGAGCCCATGGTACGACAAAAACAACCGCCTCGCGGGATCCATCCATGTGGCCAAGGATATCAGCAACGAAAAACTGCTTCAGCAGCAGCTCATTCAATCCGAAAAACTCTCCGCGATCGGCGAGCTCATTTCCGGCGTTGCCCACGAACTCAATAATCCGCTCACGGGCGTCATGGGTTATTCCCAGTTGCTGCAGATGCGCCGGGATCTTGACGACCGCACCAAAGAAAATCTATTAAAGATCAGCGACCTGGCGCTTCGCTGCCGGAAAATTGTGCAGAATCTGCTCTCCTTTGCCCGCAAGCAGAAGCCGGAGCGGACTCTCACGGACATCAACGATATCCTTGAAATGACCATTGAGCTGAGAAGCTACGAGCTGCAGGTCAACAATATCGAGATCCGCCGGGAGCTGGATCCCTCCCTCCCAAAAACCATCGCTGATGCGCAGCAGCTCCAGCAGGTGTTCCTGAATGTCGTGACCAATGCAGAGCAGGCGATGCTGGAAGCCCACGGCAAGGGCCGGCTCATCGTCCGCACGCGAACCGATGCGCAAAACGAGTTCGTTGTCGTTGAGATCATCGATGACGGCCCGGGAATCCCGGAGAACTATCTCACGAGAATATTCGATCCATTCTTCACAACCAAGGAGGTGGGCAAAGGTACGGGTTTAGGGCTAAGCATCTCCTACGGAATGATCAAGGAGCACGGCGGAAATATCTATGCACGGAGCCGGCCGGGCGAAGGCGCCACTTTCATCATAGAGCTGCCCGTAATTACGCTCCTGCAGGATGAATCCGGCGCCGGAAAAAGTCCCGAGCCGCAGGAACAGCAGTTCGAGAACCTGGTGCGCGGCAAACATGTCCTGGTAGTGGACGACGAGAAATACATCCTGGACTTTTTTGTCGAGGTTTTTCAGAGCCTGCCGATGATTGTCGACACGGCCGACAATGGCCGCGCCGCCATGCTGAGGATGAAAGGTACCGACTATGACCTGGTTCTTACAGACTACCGGATGCCGCAGATGAACGGCAAGGAACTGTTCCAATGGATCAAGGAGAACCGGCCCCATCTGGCGAGCCGCATCATTTTCGTTACAGGGGACACGGTCAGTATCGAAACACGTTCATTCTTCGAGGACAACCACAGCCGGTATCTGGCCAAACCGTTCAAGATCGAAGAAGTGAAGGATGTAATCCAGCAAGCCCTGGAATCCCTTGCTATCCCGGAATAGTCCTGCCCCTGATTTTGAACCGCAGCACGTCCAATGATAAATTTCGAAGCTTCGTGCTGACAGTTGCATCCTAAACTTCGAACCGGCCGGTTTTGCTTGCCGGGAGCACTTCGTTGGCGGAGCCCATACGGTAGCCTTCCAGGTCCAGGGTGACATACTTGTATCCAAGACCTTTGAAGAGCGAGGCCAGCCGGGCGGCGGTTTGCGGCTTCAGGGCTTCGCGCAGATCCTCGGGCCCGAACTCGAGGCGCACCAGATGCTCGTGATGCCGAACGCGGAAGATGCGGAATCCCATCTGCCTCAAGGCTTCCTCACCCCGATCCACAATCCGGAGCTTTTCCGCCGTAATCGGCACTCCGTAAGGGAAGCGCGAAGACAGGCATGCGGATGAAGGCAGGTCGGCGGTCGGAAGGCCGGCCCGGCGCGAAAGCTCCCGGATTTCTTCCTTGTTGAGCCCGGCTTCCAGAAGCGGGCTGCGCACGTGGTGTTCCGCTGCCGCCTTCCGCCCGGGCCTGAAATCACCGAGGTCGTCGGTATTCACGCCGTCCACAATCACCGCGGAACCATGCTCCGCCGCAAGCACGCGGAACTCGGTAAACAGCTCATTCCTGCAGTAGTAGCAGCGATCCGGGGAGTTGGAGCTGTATTCCGGGAGATCCAGTTCCCGGGTATGCAAAATCCTGTGAGTGATTCCGATCTGACGCGCGACGCGGGATGCCATTTCGCGTTGATGGGAAGCGACCGACGGGCTGTCCGCCGTGACCGCGATGGCGCGCGGCCCGAGGACCTGGTGCGCCTTGAATGCCAGGTATGAGCTGTCCACACCTCCGCTGAAGGCCACTAACACCGGCGCGAGGCTCTCCAGAATCGATTCAAGCTTTCGTTCTTTCTCTTCCAGATTCATGTCGGCCCCCGGTTCTGTCGGATTTCTCAGTCCGTGAACTTCCGCAGTCGGCGAAGGTGGATTAGGCCCAATTCCGGTAGGCCCGGGAATCGGCTTCTGCTACTGCGGATTCAAGCTGCGGCAAAGTTGCAGCCGCAAATTGCGCTTCCGAGAGCGTTTCGTGCCGCTGAATTCCCCATCCGCACGCGATGGATTGCGCGTCCAGGTCCTGCGCGGCTTGAAAGAAGGCCGGCCGCGTTCCGAGCACCAGCGTTTCACTCGGATTCACTTCCACCTGGCGCATGATGTCGTCCAGCATTTCAGCGGCGCCGCCCAGGCCAAACTCCTCGGTACTCAAGGAAATCTGAAAGAGCGTGTCCAGCTGATGCCGGTCGCTGACGGCCATCAGGTAATCCCGGCTCGCATCAGCCCCCAGCGCAGCGGAAACTCCCGCCTCGCGACAGGAGGCTATGAAAGATTCAATCCCCGGAAACATCCTTCCCATGCCGGACTCCAGCAGCCGGTTTGCGTTCAGGCTGTATCTTTTCCGCAGGAATTCGCATTTTTGTTCGCCCAGCTCATCTTCGAGGTATTGGATCCACCGAAATCCATGATTGCGATAGGCCTCTTCGATATCGGCGGCATCAGGCAAAGTCAGGCTCTGTGGAAGGTCGTCCGCAAGGGATGCCATGCTTTGCCTCAGTGCCCGCAGCTTGAGCAAGGCACAGTCAAACACAAGGTAATCGAGATCAAATATAAGCAAACGGATATGCCTCATCACCTGGAAAAATCCTATCCTGATCTATCGGTAGCGCAATTCCTCTGCGGCTTGGCAGGATTTGTAAGTCCAAGAGGAAGGACCGTGAATCAGTCGTCCTCGTCGTCTTCTTCGTCCTCTTCGTAAGAGTCTTCGTCGTCCCACTCTTCTTCATCGTCGGAGTCGTCGTAGCGGAATTCGTCGTCCTCATCTTCCTCATCGATGGGCGCCAGATCGAATTCCACCGGATCAATGGAAATCACTTCGAGTTCGACGCCACACTCGGGGCAGGTTATGATTTCTCCAATGTCTTCGAATTCTTCGTCGATAACGGCTTCGCATTCCGGACAGTAGCTCACAATGTACCTCCAATAAAAGCATTCCGGGAGATCGAGACGATCTGTGGGTCTGCACCCTGAAATTATTAACACCCGGGATTTTTCAGGTCAAATCAAATTGTCCCGGGAGCGTTTCTTTGAGACCCTCCGGTACTTGTGCTACCATTTTGGAGTGTGAGGCGTCAAGCAACTTCCATTCACGCGGGACACGGAGCATCGATCATGAAATGCAAGAGATACTTTCGGGCTGCTTTGATACTGATTCTTGTTCCCCTCCTGAACGGCATTTATACAGGCAGCCGCGCGATCCCCGACTTCCCGCTATCGGTAAGCGCTCAGGACTCGACCAAAAGCCGCCGGCCGCCGCTTCGCAGGCAACAGACTCCGCCGGAGGGCCAGGAGGAGGAAGACAGTCCCAAAGGACAGGCCTCAATTTCCGTCGCGGTGGACCTGGTATCTGTTCAAGTCCTTGTTACAGACTCAGAGGGCGGAGTCATTCTGGGGCTGAAGCCGGAAAACTTCACGATCTATGAGGACAACGTCAAGCAGGAAATATCTCATTTCGCCCCGGTGGACGCCGCCGTTACGGTTGTGTTGCTGGTCGAATACAGCAACAATGTCGGTTACTTCATCGAAGATGTCTGGAACGCCATGTATACCTTTGCCGCCACTCTGCGACCGGCAGACTGGGTGGCGGTCGTCGGCTACGACCTGCGCTCGACCATATTGTGTGATTTCACTCAGGACCGCCAGGTGCTCTACGATGCCCTGAGGCGCTTCACCTATCCCGCCTTTAGCGAAAGCAATCTTTCCGATGCCGTCATCGATACGCTGGACAGGACTCAGGAAATCGAGGGCAAGGTAGCGGTTCTCCTCGTCAGCACCGGCCTCGATACCTTCAGCAAGCACACCTACGAAGAGGCCCTCGATAAGTGCAAGCAGGCCAATGCTTCGGTCTACGCCATCAGCCTCGGCCAGCATTTCCGCCTCCGGGCGGAAGCAGCGGGATTAATCAGCAATTTGGACAACATTGAGCTTCTGATGGCCGACAATCGCCTTCGTTCCTTTGCCGAATTTTCAGGCGGCGCCGCCTACTACCCGCGCTTTCAGACGGAGCTCCCCGCGATCTTTTCCAACATTTCCCAATTGCTGCGAAGTCAGTACAGCATTGCCTACGCTTCGACCAATACAAAAAAGGACGGCAAGTTCCGGAAAATCAAGGTGGAGGTCCAGGCGAATGTCCTCGACAAGAAAGGCAAGCCGGCCAAGCTGAAGACCATCACCCGGAAAGGGTATCTTGCCAAGGAATCCTGACCCTCCTCTTTGGCTTTTCCAGGGCTCTTTCCTTTGCTGATCTCCATTGGGGAGCTGCAAAAATCCTGAATATCGAATTTCGAATGTCGAATTTCGAACCGCAGAAAGACTTCGAAATTCTGCATTCAATATTCGATATTCTGCGGTTCAAAAAGCTTTCCAGATGCCTATTGCGCGTACAACCGGTTTTAGCTTATATCGGTTGCGGTCAGGCCCTTTTGATGGGCCGGCAACCCTAAAGCGTCCGGCGACCCGATTTGGCATACCATTCGATACGCGTCTTCGCGTCCGTGGTAATAGCCCGGCAGCATGCCCATGTATCGATATTTCAGCTGTTCATAAAGCCGCTGAGCAGGAATGTTGTTAACAGCGACCTCGAGGAAGGAAAGGCGGATTTTTCTTCGCATCAACTCGGCATGCAATTCCTTCATGAGCATCGTGCCGACCTTGCGCTTGCGCGCTGAAGGAAGGACATCGAGGGTAAGAACATGCGCACACGATTGGTTGTCGATGCGCGCAAGAACGAATCCAAGGATCCGCCCGGTCCTTTCAGCCAGCCATGCCGTGCTTTCCGGATGATTCAGGCAGGCAATGAGATCCTCCCGGGAGAAAGCAATGTCCTCCGGAAAGCAAATGCGGTCGATCTCGTAAAAAACCTCAGAATCTTCCGCCTGTGATTGGCGAATACGTAGCGCGGGCCGGGACATGCTGGTATTATACTTCTTATTCCTGCGCACCGAAAACAGATCGGGAGGCCCCGGAGTTGCACGCATCAGACGAAAAAAAGCTTCAGTCCCACCGCGAGCTGCAGCATTCTGCCGGTTCGGATTGGGCCAGATTTTGCCCGCGCTGCGGCTGCGGCCTTGTTGAGAGGTTTCTCGAGATCGAGCAGCATCACCGGAAAGTCTGTTCGGGATGCGGATTTATTTTCTACCTCAATCCCAAAATCGTGGCCGCCGCCGTCCCCAGGCAGGACGGCCGGATCTGGCTGCTTCGCAGAAACATCGAGCCCTCTTCCGGCTGCTGGACCTTTCCGGGCGGTTATGTCGACTTGGGAGAAAGTGTGGAGGATGCCGCAATCCGGGAAACTCGCGAGGAAACCCTGCTGGAGATACGTCTGGACAGCCTGCTGAATATCTATTCCTACGCCAAATCGGGCATCGTCGTCGTCGTATATTGCTCGACCGTCGTCGGAGGCACTGCCGGAATCACTCCTGAGAGCCGGGAAGTCCGGGCTTTCGATCCCGCCGATATTCCCTGGAACGGCCTGGCCTTCCCTTCCACCCGGGATGCCCTGACCGACTACATAAATCTTGAGAACGCACCGCAGGACCGCAAATAATTGGTGCCGGGGACGCAATAATTCCGGAATTGAAGTACAATCGGGACCTTGCTTTGCGCGGAAACTGCCATGATTCGAGCATCGCTCGTATATATGTTTGTCGCTGTCTATATCCTGCTGCTGGCGCCCGGCGCCCTTTTGTGGAGCCTGGCTGCGAAGGATACCCGGCTGCTTTACATCCTCGCCCGTTCCTGCATCCGGGCGGCAGGATGGATGTGCGGTGTCCGGGTTGAGCTGGAAGGGCGGGAAAAGATTGCACCGGACTTCAACTATGTCTTTCTTTCCAATCATCAGGGTAATTTTGACGGCCCGGTGCTGTGCCATGCCATCCCGCGCGACTGGAAAGCCTTAATCAAAAAGGAAATGATGCAGCTGCCGGTTCTTTCCCTTGTCCTGAAGCGTGTTCAGTTCGTTCCCATCGAGCGGTCGAATCCCAAAAAGGCGCATGCCGGAATCGAGGCGGGAGCCCGGTTGCTGGCGCAAGGCCATTCATTCGTTGCCTTTCCCGAGGGCACCCGAAGCCGGGATGGACGTTTGGGGGAATTTAAGAAGGGCGTCTTCGTCATGGCCATCCAAGCCCAGGCCCCCGTGATGCCTGTGACCATTCTGGGCAGCGCCGCAATCCAGCCTCCCGCTAAATACTCCATTCGCCCCGGTCTTATCCGCGTGATTTTTCATGATCCCATACCCACTGCCGGAATGACCCTGGAAGACCGGGAAAAACTTGTCCAGCTAACACGTGCGGCCATCGCATCCCGCCTGCCTGATGAGTAAGCAGCCACCGGCAGAACCGTAGGATGCGGCATTGGATTAGGCGCTGACCAATGCCGGCTTTCACTCCCATAATCAGCGTTCGTCGGCGTTACCGGATCTCTGAGATGTGGAACTCCTCCAGCCCCTCGAAGAAGCCGCAGGATTACGGCCCTATTTAGTGGTTGGGATTGGAAAGCTTGCTGCCTTTGATCCAGCGAAGGGTGTTCGGCCGGTCCGTGGTGATGCTGGCCAGGGTTTGAGTGAAGTGCCGGATTGTGTGTTTTATCATCAGGGGATTTTCCTCCTGATCCAAAAACCACCGTTCCGATCCGCGATCATCCAGGACTTTAATCACGGGCAAGGACGAAGGAGAACGGTTCACCTCCACGGTGAGGGAGTCATCGCCCTTGTATTCCGCTGCGCTCCTCACGCCGTCGAGATCGATTTTGATTTTCTTTTTTTCCTTCAAGTCGCGAAAAATCTGCCGGCTCAGCCACAAAGTGGTGGCGTTCCTCCCTTTCGTGTCCATGCCGGATTCAAACAGGTTGCTGCTGATGTAGCCTTTGGCTCCCTGGATATCGCGTGAGGGCATGTATATTGTCCCTTGCGTTTTCTCGTCCTCCCATTCCACGAAACGGTTGGGTGAAAACTCCGCGATTCGAACGACAAAACTGTAAACGAAATCCTGACTTTGAATTTTCCAGACCAGGACCGTATCCCGCCCGAAAGCCGGCACCGGATTCTCATGGATTGCCGAAGTGGGCAGTGATGAAGCAAGGAGAATGGCGGCAATCGCGAACACCAAAACCGGCATCTGAGGGCGCATGCTAAAAACCCTGGCTTTTGAGATATTCCTCGGTCAATTTGACGGCAGGCTTTTCACCCGGAATCAGGCCCAGCTGGAAAAACCGCTCGATGTACTTGCCCAAAACATCCGCTTCAAGATTCACAGCGTCCCCGGCTTTCAAATGCCGCAGGTTCGTGGATTCGAAGGTGTGCGGGATCACGGCAACGGAGAATGAAGTCTTGCTCAGCGAGGCTATGGTTAAGCTGATGCCGTCGACCGCGATGGATCCCTTGTAGACCAGGTATCGTTCCATGGACTGGGGAAACTCGAAATACATCTCATATCCCTCACCGCTTGCTTTTTGGGCCAGCATCTTTCCCAAACCGTCCACATGCCCCAACACGAAATGTCCCCCCAGGCGGTCTCCTACCCTCAAAGAACGCTCCAGATTCACCCGGATGCCCGGCCGGGCTTGCTGAAAGCTGCTGACTCGGATCGTTTCCGCTGAAATATCGCAGGAGAATGAATCCGGGCTGACGCGCGTAGCGGTCAGGCAAACTCCGTTTGCCGAAACGGAGTCGCCGATGGCGAGGCCGGTCGGAACCTTTTGGGCAGATAAAGTGATGAAGGCTCCAGCCGGCAGGATCCGCAATTCCCGGATTATGCCTGTCTCTTCGATTATGCCTGTGAACATGTTTTGCTCCTGCTCTTCTGAGGCAAATGTTACCCGACATAAGCCATTCGGGGAAGTTTCAAAAAGCGTTGTCAACAGGCTGGCGCGATCCGGACGACGGCCGTCGCACCGGCAGCCGCAATATCCGTTCAACTTCCCCCGGCGTGAGGAATCGGTACGAACCCACGGCCATGCCCCTGTCTTTCAGGAACCCTATTTGTGTGCGCCGGAGTTTCAGGACGGGATGCCCGATTGACTCGAACATCTCCCGGATCTGACGGTTTTTCCCCTGCGTGAGGGTTACGCGGTACCAGCTGTTGGCTCCTTCCTTAACCGGAGTGATTTTGCAGGGCGCCAGCCTGAGTCCCTTCTTCAGACGGATACCCTCGCGCAGCCGGTTCAGCTCGCTTTCTTCCGCCGAAGACCGAACCTTGACATCATATATTTTAGGCATGTGTTCACCGGCGGCCGTCACGATCCTTGAAAACTCGCCGTCATTGGTCAGCAGAATCAATCCTTCGGTGTTGTAGTCGAGCCGGCCGACGGGATAAATCTTTTCCTTCACATCCACGAGGTCGACAACTTTTGTCCGACCCTGGGGGTCTGCGACGGAAGCGATAACCTGTTTCGGTTTGTTGAGGAGAATATAAATTTTTTTTGCGCCTGTGCGGACCAGCTTCCCATCCACCTTGATGTGGTCTCTTTGGGGATCGGCCTTGGTTCCCAGCTGGGTAATTACCTGCCCGTTGACCGTGACCCTGCCCTCCCGGATGAGCAGTTCAGCCTTTCGCCGCGAAGTCAAACCGGCGGCTGAGATTATTTTCTGCAGACGTTCCTCGTTGTCCATACCGACTTACAGCTGCTCGCCGGCGATTTGAGCAAACTCCTCCAGTGTGGGCAAATCGGCAAGACTGTTCAGGCCGAAGTGTATCAGGAATTCCTTTGATGTCCCGTACAGTATCGGCCGGCCTACAACGGGTTTGCGGCCGACGATGGCTACCATTTTCCTCTCCAGCAGAGTCTGAAGCGCCGTGCTTGATTTCTTGCCCCGGATAGCCAGAATCTCGGCCAGGGTTACGGGCTGTTTGTAGGCAATTACGGCCAGGGTTTCCAGGGCCGCCATGGAGAGTTTGGCGCCCGGCCTGGTTTTTAAATAGGCCCGGATTTGCTCGTGGTGCTCCGGACGGGTTGTCATCCGGTAGCCTCCCGCTACTTCGCGTATCAGCATTCCCCCGGGCCTGGCATTAAAGCTCTCGACAAGATTCTTGAGGGCGTTCTCGATATCGGCGGCGCTCTCTTCGGGGAAGACCTCTTTGAGCTGCTCCAGCTTCACGGGATCTTCCGCAACGTAAATGATGGCTTCCAGGATAGCCTGCATTTCTATCGTTTCCATAGGTTCAGGATGGTTCCTTCAGTTTGTTGATATGAATTTCATCAAAGGCTTTTTTCTGATAGAGGTAGATTTCACGCAGGCGCACCAATTCAAGAAGCGCCAGAAAGATGACGATCAGGTGGCGCTTGGAGCGCGCTTCCCTGAAAAAGCTGGAAAATAGGATCTTGTCGTGTACCAGGAAGCGCCTCCGTATGTCCTCTATTTTCTGTTCCACGGTGACTTCTTCCTGCTCCACTTCCAGCAGCTGCTGCGCCTCGAATCGCTTTACCACTTCATTGAAAGCCCGCAGAAGGTCAAAGAGGGTGACCGCCACCACCTCGCTGCCGTCTTCCAGAACATCCGAAGGAGGCTTATTCCACACCGCGTTTTCCACTTCCTCGCGCGTGTATAGCATTTCCGCCGCATTCTTGAACTTTTGATGCTCGAGCAGCTGGTACACCAGCTCTTTTCTCGGATCTTCTTCCTCCGCCTGCGCATCCTCGCCCGGCTCCTGCGGGACGAGCATCCGCGATTTTATGTGGATCAGGGTGGCGGCCATCATGAGCCACTCGCCGGCCACATTGATGTTCAGGTCCTTCATGACCCGCAGGTATTCCAGGTACTGCTCGGTGATATGCGCGATGGGGATGTCCCAGATATCGATTTCTTCCCTCTTGATCAGGTGAAGAAGCAAATCGAGCGGTCCCTGAAAAGCTTCGAGCTGGATGGTTATTCCTGCTCCCTCGAGGGTGGACTGGAAATCCTGGTTTGGATTGTCGCCGTTTTCCATAAGCAGGAGCACCTATAACGCAGCCAGCAGATACCGGGCCCAGAGGGTGGGGATGAAAATAAACTGAAAGATACCCAGGAGCATCAAAGCGTAAAGAAGGATCACTCCATACGTGCTCCAGCGTGCCAGCGCTGCGGCGGCCCTGTCAGGGAGGAGTCCGTAAAGGATCCAGTGCCCGTCCAAAGGCGGAATCGGCAGCACGTTGAACAGGGCCAGAGCCATATTGATGATCATGGCGAAAAACAATATTCCCATTATGGGGGCGATGTAAGATTCCTGGCCCGGAATCTTCATGGTGACAGCCATATTGGTTATGAATGCGCGCGATTCCGGCCAGGACAGCTTGAAAACCACCAGCAGAAGGAAAGCGCCCACGGCTGCCAGAAGGTTGGAAGCCGGTCCGGCCAGCGAGATAAATATCTGATCCCTCTGCGGATTGCGCAGGTGCGCCGGATTCACCGGCACCGGCTTCGCCCACCCGATCAGTGGAAAATGAGTGAAAAATTGCAGAAGTGGAAATAGGAGAGTGCCCACGGGATCCATATGCGGGATGGGGTTGAGCGTAACGCGGCCAAGATAGCGGGCCGTATAGTCGCCGAAACGGTCTGCCGTCCACGCGTGGGCTGCCTCGTGGATGCTCAGCGAAAACAGCAAAACCACGAACTGAATGGCGATAGTCCCAAAATCAAAGCTTCGAAGCAGTTCCACTGGCAAATTCCCTATCCGGTTCCCCAAAAACCATCGACAATATTAAACTATTCACTATATCACAGGCTTTTCACGCTCCATATAATTCCATTGATTCTATTGGTAAACCGCCGGCTCTGCCGGGGGACTCATAGAGTCTGACAGCTCCATTTTTTAAAACGCTGAGATACGCTGACAAAAGCGCTGACAAACGCCGATTTGTTCGACGAAGGTCGGCGGGCAAAACCAACGGAACTCCTCCAACCGCTTTGAGTGGTTCCAATCTTTCAAGCCTGATTGTCGGTCTTCATCGGCGTTCCCCGGTCGCCGACAGCAATTCCGCCATTTGCCTTGCCACTGCTTTTGCCCAAATGCTAGAATTTTAAATTCTTGGGCGAACCAAATGGGTTGGATTCTATCGATTGCGATGGCCCTTTATGCGCTGGGCCTGCTGCACTCAATTTTCGGATTTTATCAAAAGCGGCAAATATTTGTAAAAATAGCCCTGGGCATGGTTGCCTTCGGCTTTGCCTTTCATACCTTATTTCTGGTCCTGCTCGGCATCGCGCGCTGGCACTTCCCCATCACCAACCTTCCGGAATCCCTCTGCTTTCTTGCCTGGTGCATCTCGCTGACTTTCATTGCCGCCGATTTCCGCTACAAACTGAACGCGCTGGGTGCATTTATACTTCCCCTCGTTTCGCTGCTCATGATCTTTTTCCAGGTTTTTTGGGAGGAAAACCGCGCCATCCCTCCCGGGCTGGCAAGCGGGTGGGTCTATTTCCATGGGAGCATGGCTTTTCTCTCCTATGCTGCGTTCTTTCTTACATTTATATCGGGCATCCTCTACCTGATTCAGGAAAAGGAACTGAAGCAAAAAAAGTTCCGGTTCCTATATTTCCGGCTGCCCTCGCTTCAGGTATGCGATGAGCTGTTCCAACGCTCGCTTTTTGTCGGCTTCATAGCCATGACGCTGGCCATCATCTCGGGAGCCGTTTGGGCGCAGCAGGAATGGGGCCGCTTTTGGGGCTGGGATCCCAAGGAAACCGCGGCCCTGATCACGTGGGGGATTTATCTGTTTTTGATCAACTGCCGATTTTCGGCCCGATGGCGCGGCAGGCGGGCTGCATACATCAGCATTATTGGATTTGCCGCCACATTGTTTACCTTCGGGGTCAATTGGGGGCTCCATAAATATTTATAGGAATCGGACGCGGCGCGGCTACGAGGCCGCAGCCTCGCATCCCTGTTTTGCGCCAATGGGGATGCAGTCCCTGATAGGTTGTAGATGTCGAACCTCCTGCTTGTTGGCTTGAATCATCGTTCTGCAAAACTGGATATCCGGCAGCGGGCTTCCTTTAACGCGGATCAATTGCCTGAAGGCCTCAAAAGGCTTTCCGACCGGCCGGGAATCCTCGAAGCAATAATAGTTTCAACCTGCAACCGGGTGGAAATCCTCTCCAATGCCGATCCCCTGCCCTCCGGAAGCGAATCGATCGAGGCTTTTTTGTCGGAGTACAGCGGAATTTCACTTCCCCTCCTCAGCCCCAGGCTGTATCGCTTCACCGATGATCAGGCAATCCGCCATCTGTTCCGGGTCGCCAGTAGCCTCGATTCGATGATCCTGGGCGAACCTCAGATACTCGGTCAGGTCAAGTCCTGCTACAGCGCGGCCGTTGCGGCCGGAACCGTCGGAAGCTACCTCAACAGCCTTCTTCAGGCTGCCTTTCGCACGGCAAAGCGTGTACGTTCCGAAACCAGCATCGGGGAATATTCGGTTTCGGTCGGTTCGGCCGCCGTGGAACTGGTTCGGAAAATATTCGGAGACCCGCAGAAGAAAAGCATACTGGTTGTCGGCGCAGGAAAAATGGGCGAAGCCGCAATCCGGTATCTGGCTGAGACCGGAGCCAAAAGCATTTACCTTGCCAACCGCAGCCCGGAAACCGCCCGAGATCTCGCAGCGCGCTTCCACGCCATGGCAGTGCCTTTCGACGAATTGCCCGAATGGGCATCCCGCGCCGATGTCATCATTACGTCCACGGGAGCGCCGGACATAATCATCGATCCCCCAATGGTTCAGCGCATCATGCACGAGCGCAAAAGCGCGCCGGCGGTCTTCATCGACATATCGGTCCCCCGGAATGTCGATCCCCGGGTGGGGGATATCGACAACGTATTTTATTATGATATCGACGATCTTCAGGCAGTGGTCGAGGCCAATCTCAATGAGCGCATCAAAGCGGCCGCGGCGGCCGAAAAAATCGTGGACCAGGAAGTGCAAGTTTTCTGCACAAAGCTGAAATCCTTTGACGTTGCGCCCGTCGTCATGCAGGTTCAAAGCCGGATAGATGAGATCTGCCGAACGGAACTCCAACGCAGTCTTAATAAAATCGGTCCCCAGGATCCCCGGCAGATCCAGGAACTCGAGTCGATGATTTCGCGCATTGCGGGGAAAATTGCCCATCCCCTAATCATGCAATTGCGAAACAGCAGGGATTCCATGGACGAAACAGCCTACATGGAAATGATCCAACGGATTTTTAAAACCAAGCAGAACACGGATTAGGGCCTTCCGCTTTCTGCTGAAAGGCGCCGCCAGCCGCACGGATATCCCGGCGCGTTTGCCCGCGGTTCTCACACCTAAGCGCAGCGATATGGCGCGGACTGTCAAGGATAACTTCGGGTTGCAGGCTGCATCGTAACCTGCTGCCTGCGAAATAATAGTGCGAGGATTTATGTTGATCATAGGCAGCCGAGGAAGCGCACTGGCTCTGGCACAGACGAACTGGGTCCGAGAGAAAATTATCGCTCGTTTCCCCGCTGTCGAGGTCTCGGTGCACGTAATACGGACATCCGCCGACAAGGACACAACCTCTTCCATACGCTCCGGCGCAGCAGTGGGCGTGTTTGTCAAAGAACTCGAGCAGGCGCTGCTGCAAAAAGAAATCGACCTTGCCGTTCACAGCATGAAGGACCTGCCCACGAGCATCCCCGATGGCCTCCGGATCGCCGCAATACCGGAGCGCGAAGAGGTGCAGGACGCCTTGATTACGGGTAGCGCCGGCGGCCTTTTTCAGCTCCCGGCAGGCGCGCGTATCGGCACCGGCAGCATACGCAGGCAGGCACAAATCCTCGCTCTGCGCCCCGACCTGAAGGTTCTGGACATTCGCGGCAATATCGAAACCCGTCTGAGAAAATTGCAGGAAGCCGCCTACGACGCGATTGTTCTGGCCTGTGCGGGATTGAACCGGCTCGGATTGGGAGACAGGATTGCGGCAAAATTCAGCACAAACGAAATGCTTCCGGCTCCCGGTCAGGGTGCGCTTGCCGTCGAAGCGCGGGACGATGACGCTCGGCTGGACGACATCGCGGCGGCCCTGAACCACCCGCCTGCATTCCAGGCAGTTACCGCTGAGCGGGCCTTTCTCCAGCGCATGGGCGGGGGATGCAATGTCCCGGTGGCTGCATATGCGCGCGTGGAAGGCGGCTTTGTGGAAATGGATGGGCTGGTAGCCTCGCCCGACGGCAGCAGGGTGTTGCGAAGCGTTCGGCGCGGCAATTGCGAAACAGCCGTCGAAACGGCCCTGCATCTCGCCGATGAAATACTCGCCAGGGGAGGCCGGGATATTCTCAGGAGCTTGGAATAGGGGGCCTCGGGCGGAGCCGGAAGCTTAATGGCTGCCGGACCCTTAAAGGGCTGGATCGCGACCGATGAAATATAGCGGAAGTCCGATACGCCATGGATATCATGAAACCTTTTTGAACCGCAGAATATCGATCCCAGAATGTCGAATTTCGACATTCATTCAGCATTTAAGGGTGCTTATGTTCCTGGTTTCCGTCAAAACACCGGTGAAAAGGCATGCTCCGGGATTTATCAGACTCGTACTGCCTCACCGGCAGAGCCGATGGATCCCCACCGGATCAGAGATATTTGCCGGAATACACTCCATGAGGCGCCGAGGGTTCAGAGCCCGCCGCCGGCTATATCGGAGGCCATGATATGTCCACCGGCCCCGCAGCCTCGGAACCGCTCAGGAATTTGACGATTCTTGTAGCTTGCAGCGCTAAAAAAATGGTTGAATTGGCTTCCGGCCTGGAGGCAATGGGCGGAAAAGTCCTGGCTCTTCCTTTGATCGAGGCTCAGGAAATGCCCGATAAACGGAAGCTGGACGAAGCCCTAAACTCTCTGGAGAAATACACCTGGATCATCTTCACCAGCTCCTACGGAGTGAGTTTTTTTATGCGGCGCTGGGAAAAGCGCGGGGCCCGCACGGGTTCTCCGGATATGCCGAAGATTTGTGCCGTGGGACCCGCGACGGCGAGTGCTCTGCGTGAATATGGTCTGGAAGTCGCATTGATCCCGGAAAACTTCGTCGCGGAAGGCGTCATCGAGTCCTTGGACAGGTTTTATGGAGGGCTCGAACACCTGTCCGGCTGCCGGATCCTGTTGCCGCGCGCAAAGGAAGGACGGGACGTCTTGCCGGCTGCGCTTTCCGCGGCGGGTGCACGGGTGGATGTCATCCCATGCTATGAGACCGTCCGGGCCAAACCGGACGAAGGGATCCTCCGGCAGGCACGCAGCAGTAAGGTGGACCTGGCAGTTTTCACCAGCTCCTCAGGCATAAGGAATTTGATGGATATCCTCGGGCCGGAGGACGGAAAAAGGATACTTCGGGACTCCACAGTGGCAGTTCTCGGTCCGGTCACCGGCAGCACAGTGGCGCAATTCGGCAAACAAGCCGAGATCGTGCCCGATCAAAATACGGTGGCATCACTTGTTCTGGCAATAGGCGATTATTTCAGTAAACGAAAATCGTCGGACAGCAAATAGAGGGAAGGGACAGCTCGGAAGTTTAACAGGAGGTTTTAGTGCCCAAGCGCAATGATATAAACAAAGTTTTGATCATAGGATCGGGGCCCATCATTATCGGGCAGGCATGCGAATTTGACTATTCGGGCACACAGGCCTGCAAGGCGCTGCGAAAGCTCGGTTACAAGATCGTGCTCGTCAACTCAAATCCGGCCACTATCATGACCGATCCCGGCATGGCGGACGCCACCTACATAGAACCGCTGAATGTGAAATCGCTGGAAAAAGTGATCGCCAAGGAACGGCCCGATGCCCTGCTTCCCAACCTGGGCGGACAGACAGGGCTGAACCTTTCCTCGCAGCTTGCCAAAGAGGGCATCCTGGACAAATACGGCGTCCAGATAATCGGTGTTAAAGAGGACGCCATCGAGCGGGGCGAAGACAGGCAGGCCTTTAAGGAAACAATGATGCAGCTGGGCATCGAAATGCCTCGCAGCGAAATTGCGTTGAGCCTTGAAGAAGCTGAAGGCGTTCTGCAGAAAATCGACCTCCCCTGTGTTATCCGCCCCGCCTACACGCTGGGCGGAACAGGCGGAGGCCTGGTTTACAACCTCGAGGAATTCCGGACAGTGGTCAGCCGCGGGCTCGCCGCGAGCCTGGTCGGGCAGGTTCTCATCGAGGAATCCGTGGAAGGTTGGGAGGAACTGGAACTCGAGGTCGTCCGCGACGCCAAGGGGCAGAAGATTACGGTCTGCTTCATCGAGAACATCGATGCCATGGGCGTTCACACCGGCGATTCCTTCTGCTCGGCGCCCATGCTGACCATAGACAGAAAGCTGCAGGAGAGGCTCCAGGAATATTCCTACGATATCGTGGACGCCATTGGCGTGATCGGCGGAACCAATATCCAGTTTGCCCATGACCCCAAAACGGGACGCGTTGTGGTCATTGAAATCAACCCCCGGACCTCGCGCTCCTCCGCGCTGGCATCCAAGGCGACGGGATTTCCCATCGCATTCGTCTCTTCCCTGCTCGCCGGCGGTCTGACGCTAGACGAAATTCCCTATTGGCGCGAAGGGACTCTCGAGAAATACACGCCCTGGGGAGATTATGTTGTCATCAAGTTCGCCCGCTGGGCCTTTGAAAAGTTCAAAGGCGCCGAAGACCGGCTGGGGACCCAAATGCGCGCCGTGGGCGAAGTCATGAGCATTGGAAAGACCTATAAAGAAGCTTTCCAGAAATCGATCCGCTCCCTGGAGATCGGGCGGTCTAGGCCTGGGATTTGCCAAGGACTTTTATAAAAAGTCGCTTGCCGACCTGATGGGGATGCTCTGGTATCCTACCAGCGAACGGATTTTTATCATGTATGAAGCGCTGCGCAAGGGTGCGAGTATCCAGGAGCTTTACGAAAGAACGCATATCAAGCCCTGGTTCATCGAACAGATGAAGGAACTGGTGGATCTGGAAGAAAAAATATTGACCTACAAGGGCCGCCTGCTTCCGGACGACCTGTTGACGAAAGCGAAGAAGGACGGATTTGCGGATGGCTACCTGGCAAAGCTGCTGGGAATAGCCGAAGAAAAAATCCGCAACCAGAGAACCAGACTTGGGATCACCGAAACCTGGGAACCGGTTCCGGTTTCCGGCGTGGAAAATGCCGCTTACTACTATTCCACCTACAATGCTCCCGACAAGGTCCAGGTCAGCGGCCGCAAAAAGGTGATGGTCCTGGGAGGCGGTCCCAACCGCATCGGTCAGGGGATCGAGTTCGACTACTGTTGTGTCCATGCGGCTTTTGCCCTGCGCGACCTTGGATATGAAACCATCATGGTCAACTGCAATCCCGAGACCGTCTCAACCGACTACGATACTTCCGACAAGCTTTATTTCGAGCCCCTGACCGTGGAAGACGTTTTAAGCATCTATCAAAAGGAAAAGCCCGAGGGTGTCATCGTGCAGTTTGGCGGGCAGACGCCGCTCAACATCTGCCGCGAACTGGAAAGGGCCGGAGTCAAGATCCTGGGCACCTCGCCCGACACCATCGATCTTGCCGAAGACCGGGACCGGTTTCGCATCATGATGAAGAAACTGGAAATCCCCCAGCCCGCATCCGGCATGGCGCACAATCTGGATGAAGCGATCGCAATCGCCGAAAGAATAGGCTATCCGCTGATGGTCCGGCCTTCTTATGTACTGGGCGGCCGAGGGATGGAGGTCGTCCACGACGAAGAGGACCTAACCCTTTATGTTTCGAGCGCGGTTGAAATCTGGCCGGAACTGCCCATCCTGATCGACAAGTTTCTGGAAAATGCGCTCGAAGTCGAGGCGGATGCGATTTCCGACGGCAGCGACGCTTTCATTCCTGCCATCATGGAACATATCGAACTTGCCGGCATTCATTCCGGAGATTCGGCCTGCGTTCTGCCGCCCGTCAGCATTCCCGAAAAGCACCGGAAGACCATTGAAGAATACACGCAGCAGGATTGCCATCGAGCTCAAGGTCCTGGGCCTGATCAACATTCAATACGCGATTGCCGACGACAAGGTCTACATCCTCGAAGCCAATCCTCGAGCTTCGCGCACGGTTCCGCTGGTATCCAAGGTCTGCAACATCCAGATGGTTCGTCTGGCCACCCAGCTGATGCTGGGCAAAAAAATGGCCGACCTGAACCTCACGCAAAAAAACCATCCCGCACTACGGAGTCAAAGAAGCGGTTTTCCCATTCAACATGTTCCATGAAGTCGATCCGATCCTCGGACCCGAAATGCGCTCCACGGGAGAAGTCCTGGGCATGGCCGATTCCTTCGAACTGGCGTTTCACAAAGCTCAGGAAGCGGCCCAGCAGCTTCTGCCCCAGCAGGGCGCCGTGCTGATTTCGGTCACGGATCCCGACAAAAAGGAAGCGCTGGAGGTCGCCCGCGAATTCGCGCGGCTGGGCTTCAAGCTCCGAGCGACGGAAGGCACGCAACAATTTCCTGTCCGCCAACGGGGTGGAATGCGACAAGATTTTAAAGATGCACGCCGGCCGGCCCAATATCGTGGATGCCATCAAAAACGGCGAGATCGATCTGGTCATCAACACGCCGATCGGCAAGCGCGGCACTTACTGACGATTCCTATATCCGCAAAACAGCGATTAAACACAAGATCACCTACGTCACAACTATGGCCGCCGCCCGAGCCGCAGCCAAAGGCATCGCGGCTTACCGGCAAAAGGAACCTGAAGTCGTTTCCCTGCAGAAGTACCATGCGGGAATAAAGTAATTGACGAATGACGATTGACGATTGACGAGTCAGGCACCTCCGGCAAAGCCGGAGGCTTGAAAGATTGGAACCGCTCAACGCGGTTGGAGGAGTTACGCCAATCTTGAACGCTGACTTACGCGGGCAAAAGCCTGACCCTCGCCGAACAGATCGGCGTTTGTCAGCGCTTTGGTCAGCGTATCTCAGCGTTTCAAAATACGGAGCTGTCAAACTCTATGAGTCCCCCGGCAAAACCGGGAGTTTACCAATAGAATTAGGCATCAGGGTGCCGGCCGTGACGGAATGCATCCACTGGCTTCCTGCTTCCGGCATCCGGACCGGGCGAATTCCCCGGTCACGCGCAATAACAGCCTCAATAACCTGCGGAGGATCCGACGGCTATCTTGTATACTGTCGCGGCGGGAGGGCGCATGGGAAAGTCTTTGTTCATAAAAAAGCCGTTGGACGTGATGCTCAGGGAAGCGGAGGATTCCGGCGAGCATTCCTTGAAGCGCACGCTGGGCCCTGTTTCGCTCACGACACTGGGGATCGGAGCCATCATCGGCGCCGGGATCTTTGTCCTGTCCGGACTCGGGACTCATTACGCCGGCCCCGGCCTGATGCTGTCTTTTGTGCTCAGCGGATTCGGCTGCGCCTTTGCCGGGCTCTGCTATGCCGAGTTTGCCGCCATGATTCCGCTGGCGGGAAGCGCATATACCTACGCCTATGCAACCCTGGGGGAGCTTTTTGCATGGATCATCGGGTGGGACCTCACCCTGGAATACGCCATGGGAGCCAGCACCGTTTCATCCGGGTGGTCCAATCATTTCATCGAGTTTCTGCACATATTCAAAATCAACATGCCGCTGTGGCTTTCCTACGACCACTGGACTGCTTTGCGATCCGCGCAAAATGTGGTTGCGCGCGAAATGGCAAAAGCCGCTAATCCCGATTTGATCGCGGGCAGCCAGGACTACCTGCAAAAAGTCACCGAAATCCTGCATCAGCAATCTCCCGAACTGCTCCAGCAGGCCCACACTATGGTCAACGCCCCGCATATTTTTGGAGTGGAGATCGGCTTCAACCTTCCCGCCTTCTGCATCGCGCTACTGATCACGGCAATATTGGTCGTGGGCATCCGGGAAAGCGCGCGATTCAATGCCGGTATCGTAATCATCAAGGTGTCGGTGGTGCTCTTTGTAATCCTGCTTGGAATCCGGTATGTCAATCCGGCGAACTGGGGACACGATTGGTCGAGTTTTGCCCCTATGGGATTTTCCGGAATAGGGGCCGGCGCCGCGTACATATTTTTTGCGTATATAGGATTTGACGCCGTGTCGACGACGGCGCAGGAGGCCCGAAATCCGCAACGGGATCTCCCGATCGGCATCATTGCCTCGCTCGCCGCGTGCACGCTGCTGTATATACTCGTCGCGGCGGTCCTGACCGGGATGGTGCCCTGGCAGGACGTAAACATCGAAGCGCCGCTGGCGCGGGCTTTTCTGGACCGCGGGTTGAACTCGGCTTCGAACCTGATAACCATGGGCGCTCTTGCCGGACTCACCAGTGTCATGCTGGTCATGCTGCTGGGACAGACCCGCGTGCTGTATGCGATGGCGAACGACGGGCTGCTGCCGCGCAGGTTTTTTGCCGCAATCCATCCGAAGTTCCGGACCCCGTATAAAAACACGATCCTGGTGGGAGTTCTTGCCGCAGTCGTCGGCAGCCTTACGCCGATCGATGATATCGGTAAAATGGTAAATATCGGGACTCTGCTTGCCTTCATCATAGTGTGCATTGCGGTGATCGTCCTGCGCCACACCAACCCGGATCACCCGCGCCCGTTCCGGACCCCGCTGGTGCCCTGGCTCCCCATTCTTGGAATCCTCATGAATGCTTACATGATGTATAAGCTGGGCTATGTCAACTGGATCCGGCTGATTGCGTGGCTCCTGATCGGGCTGGCGATCTACTTTTGCTACAGCCGCAAACACAGTCGGATTCAATCGCAATCTGCGGGGAGATCCTCCGGCTCTGCCGGTAAGGCAGGATCCGTTTGACAAATCAAATGGTGAAGATTGGCATTACAATAGCTGACCGTGAGGACCTACCTGAAGACAGCGGGCCGTTTCATCCTGCGCCACTGGCTGATTCCGGCCTTTTTGCTGGCTGTGGTGTTGCTCGCCATGACCACGAATGTGCTCGAACGGATGTTTGTTTATTACCCGGCAAAAGAATTGACGGACACCCCGTCAAGCCTGGGACTTCCGTATCGGGACGTTTACCCTGTGACGGAGGACGGCACCCGGCTTCACGGCTGGTTCTTCCCGCATCCCGGCGCCCCGCACACGATACTGATTTTCCACGGCAATGCCGGAAATATCAGCCACCGCCTTGGCTGGATTCAGATGCTTCGTGATCTGAATGCGCATATCCTCATCGTGGATTACAGGGGCTACGGCAAGAGCGAAGGCAATCCATCGGAAAAAGGCCTTTATCTCGATGCCGCCGCCTGCTACCAATGGTGGTCCAGCGAGCAATCCGTCGACGGGAGCCGCCTGGTTTTGCTGGGTAAGTCCCTTGGAGGAGCGGTTGCTGTGGACCTTGCACACAGGGTGCCGGTTGACGGACTGATTCTGCAATCAACCTTCACGACCGCATGGGATATGGCGAAGACCATTTTGCCTGTCGGGCTGCTGCAGCCGCTCACGAATGTCCGGTTCGACTCGGCGTCCAAAATCGCCGGCATCCGCTGCCCCAAGCTTTTTATTCACGGCGATCGCGATGACATCGTCCCCTTTCGGCTCGGCCGGCGGCTTTATGACATTGCGCCGCCGCCCAAGGAGTTTTACGAGGTGACGGGCGCAGGCCACAACGATCTTATCTTTTCAGCGGGCACCGTATATGTGGAGCGAATACGCGCATTCCTGGACGCACTGAACCGAAAGGATCCCGGAGGCCAGTAGAATTTTGCATCTCCGGGATTTGGCAACGCTGAAGCGCGCCGACCCGGAAGCGGGGGAATGCCGCAAAATGATGGATAGGTCCGCTGCAAACTCTCATTTTTTATGTCAGGATGCCCTATGAAGAGAAAGCCGATTGCACCCCTGGTTGTAGGCAGAGGCATGGCGGGACAGGCAATTCTTCAAAGCCTCGCGATAATTTCTCAAGGCGATCCCGAGCTTGATCTGTTGCCCGCCCGCATTCTGCCGAGAGGGAGCCCCTTGCATTCCGCGCTCATGGACGATGCCGAGAACGTGCTTTTTCTTGCAAATCCCAGCGGGTTGCACGCTCAGTGGATTTCCGAAGGCGCCCTGGCCGGCTTCAGCGCGATTCTCACCGACAAGCCGGTCTGCGTGCGCAAGGAGGAGCTTGCTTCATTGCAGGAGGTTGAGCTGCCGGTTTCGGTCTTTCACGGCTACCGGGTTCTCTGGGGAACCCGCACCATACGCAAGATGATCGAGGCGGGAGACCTTGGTGAGGTTTTCTGTTTCGAATCCCGCTACTGGCAATCATCCAGCGCACAGCAGGCGTTGACGGGCGTATCCGGTAAAAGGCAGTGGAAAAATGATCCAAAGCTCAACGGGCCATGGGACACTCTCACCGACCTGGGAAGCCATGTAGCCGATATCTGTCTTTATCTCATGTCCGACAGGCCGATCGAAAGCCGCGGCTGGCTCACGTACAGGAACTCCGAAGCGCCGCACCGGGACACGCATGTACACCTGAATCTGAAGTTTCCGGGAAACAGGCGGGCGATAGCCTCAATATCCAAAACGGTCCATGGAGCAACCAACGATTTGGAATACACCGTGCTGGGCACCCGGGGAACGGCAACCTGGAAATTCCTGCAGCCCGATGAAATTCTGTTCGGATCCGGCAACCGGACTTCGGTGATCCGGCGCGAGGCGCCCAACGCTTCCAGCAGCGCAGTTCCATTTCATGGATACGGCTGGCTTGAGGGATACATTGAAATAGCGCGGCAGACACTGCGCCGGCTATGCGGAGTGGATTCCGTGCCGGTCCCGACCCTCAAAGAATCCCTGGCAGCAATGGACGCATTGTTGAACGCGGCCATAGAACGCGAATAATACCGGATTGAGGGCCCGGTTACGGAATCCCGGGATTGATAGTGACAATACTTTCGCAAGTGCTAAAATCACAAACGGGCGTCTGTTGCAACGCTCGGCGAAGTCAGGTACCTCCGGCAAAGCCGGAGGCTTGAAAGATTTGAACCGCTCAAAGCGGTTGGACTAGTTACGCCGGTCTTGAACGCTGACGCACGCTGAACGAACGCCGACGCACGCCGACAAAAATTTATATATTTTTTCAGCGTACGTCAGCGTTTCAAAATACGGAGCTGTCAAACTCTTTGAGTCCCCCGGCAGAGCCGCGGGTTTACCAATGTAATTTTGGCTATCGGCGGGATAGGCCCGCGGGCTCATAGAGGCTCGAATTTACACACGCCATTTATGTATCGAACAGTCTTCACGAGCATCCATAAACATCCCTCGGAGGCATGCATCATGAGTAAAAAATCGGTTTGCACGGCAATTTTTCTTGCCCTGTTCTTTATCGGACTGCAGCTCATGGTATTCGGGCAAACACCTGCTGCGACCACTGTTATGGGCGGGCGCGGGGGAAATCCATTTACAGACAGCGGAATTCCTTACGGCGCACGAGTTTCGGAAGTTCACGTCTTTTCCGGGGATTATTTAGACGCAGTGCAGATGGTGTACACGCTTGCCAACGGACAGCTTCAATCGGCTTCCCGTCATGGAGGTTCGGGCGGACGGCAGAATATCTTCCGGCTGGATTCGGATGAATATATTGTCGGGCTGTCCGGGCGTTACGGGGAATACATCGATTCGATCCAGATACACACCAACAAACGCACCTCCCCATCTTATGGCGGGAGGGGCGGAAGCCAGGAGTATCAGGTGGGCGTCGCTTCCGGAAATTATGCGGTGGGATTTTCCGGGCGTTCGGGCAAATACCTGGATGCCATTGGATTGATCTATCTCCCCATACCGAGGTCCCAGGCCAACCAGGACGGATATTATGGCGGCAGGGGCGGCAATCCTTTTGCAGATCCGGCCCTGCCGTCCGGAGCGAGGATATCGGCAGTGCGCGTGTATTCCGGAGATTATGTTGACGGAATTCAGCTCGTGTACACTCTGTCCGATGGCCGCACCGCCGAAGGCGCCTTGCACGGAAACCGCAGCGGGAGGAGAAACGACTTCACCCTGGATGCCAACGAATACATAGTCGGGATTTCGGGCCGCTATGGCAAATATGTGGATTCGCTGACCATCCGCACGAACAGGCGGACTTCGCCGGCATACGGCGGACGCGGAGGGGAAAAGGAATTCAGTGTTCAGGCCAACACGGGCAATATGGTCACCGGATTTTCGGGACGATCCGGAAAATATCTCGATGCCATAGACATCAACCAGGCCCCGATCAGCTCCTCATTCCGCCTGCCCGGTCGTTTCCGCGTGCAGTGATTTTGACGGCAGGAGAAATCCGTCGGCTAACGGCTGATATACGCCGGCCATCGCGCCTTTGACCACGCGTCATCGGCGCCTCTGCCGGCGTATTTCGGCGTGGCTGTCATTTGCCGGTGTTCAGCGGCGAGGAATAGCCCTGCGGGATTCCTATTTGGAATATTCCACCGGGACCTGACGTGCGCGGTAAGCGCGAAAACGTTCCCGGCAGGCTTCCTGTATTTCCGCCGAGGACCTGTCCACGAATTCATGAACCGAGTCAAACGCGCAGGCAAAGTCGATACTGCAGTGACCGTCCGCAATCAGGACGGAAGCCCCCGATGGATTGATTTCCGAAGTTACGATTCCCACCGGCACTGAAGCGTCCGCGTCCGACTGGCTGAGTATCTTGTGCGGGATGAACGCCTCCTGCTTGAGCACCCAGAGGATCCTGTCCATCGCCGACGCGCGCTCCGCGCCTGGCACAAAAATAACAACCTTTTCGTGCCGCTCATAGGCCCGCTGAACGATTTCGAAGATCTGGCGCTCTTTCTGGGCGCTCAGGGTATCGTAAAACACACAGGAATTCATCGTTCCTCTTTTTTCTCGGGAGGCGGGAAATCCACATCTATCGTGATTGCGGTATCCAGAACTTCCCCGTTCTTGGTGGCCGGCAGGAAGATCCAGCTGTTTTTGACTCCCTCCATGGCTCTCTCGTCCAGCCCGCGCCCCAGGCTCTTGATGACCTTCAAATCCTGGATTCCTCCGCTTTTGTTGATCATGGCCGAAAGCCGGACCTTTCCGTAGGAGCGCGATTTCCGGGAATCATCGGTCGGGGCAATGGCCGGGCGCTCGATTATTTTCGGAGGATTGATCCCGTCTTGCGTCAGGAGGCCCTGCCAGTCCTGGTCCCAGTCGGATGTGCCGTCGGTGTTCCGGATCGTTCCTGTTTCGGTGATGTTGGCTTCCGCAAGCGCCGCTGCCGCACTGGGATTTTGCAGGTCGATTTCGCCGATTTTTGAAGCCAGCTGCTCGAAAAGGACCTTTTCCATGGGCTGCAGATAATACCGCTTGGCGCCGATGCGCACGCTCAACTCGCGAATGTCGTCCTGCTCCCTGAATGCGCCGACGATGGTGAGCCCGGCAAAGGAGTGGCCTTTCAGCAGGATGGATGCGGAATATCTATGGGTTTCGCCCCGCGTATCCTTGTGCTGCACGTCGTAAACCTGGCCGATATAGAAGCGCCCCGAGGCGCCCTTGTAAATGAATTCGTTCGGCTGCACCACGATCACGAAGTCCGAAAGGTTGATGAAGTTGACGATAAAGGCATGCTCGCCCGCCATTTCGGCCGTTATGACATAGTTGGTATTCGCGAATGCAAAAGCCTGGGGACTCTCCTGCGCCCATGCCGGGGGAGAAACCGCAAGAAAGAAAAGAAGGCCCAAGCTTTTGAGGGCAGACTTGAATGCAGTCAGAATCATTTTCTCCTGTGACCCGTCGAACCGAAGCTAGCGCAGCGATTTGGCACGGTGCACGATCTCCTCAACCCGGGCGCGAATGGAGTCCAGGTGTTCCTGAGAATCAGCCTCGAATCGCAGGACCAGCACGTCCTGAGTGTTGGAAGCCCGCACCAGGCCCCAGCCTGAAGCAAACAGCACGCGGGCTCCGTCGACATCCAGGACCTCGTGGTCCTGCCGGAACGCCGCCTTCACCTTTTCGACAACATCAAATTTCTTATCGTCATCGCACTGGACGCGTATCTCGGGCGTCACGAATGCAGGGGGGATGTCCGAAAGCATCCGGGAAAGCGAATCGCTGGAAGCCGAAAGAAGCTCCAATAGACGGCAGGCTGCATAGATGGCGTCGTCGTACCCGAAATACCGGTCGGCAAAAAACATGTGGCCGCTCATTTCCCCCGCCAGCAGCGCCTTTTCCTCCTTCATCTTTGCCTTGATGAGGGAATGCCCTGTCTTCCACATGATGGCCCTGCCCCCGAGCTTTTCAATTTCCCGGAACAGGTTCACCGAACACTTCACTTCCGATATGAACGTTGCTCCGGGATGATGCTTGAGAATTTCGCGGGCATACAAAACCAGCAGCATGTCCCCCCAGATGATCCTCCCGTCGTCGGCTATAACCCCAATCCGGTCGGCATCCCCGTCAAATGCAATGCCGAGCTCCAATCCCCCGGACTGGACCGCATTCCGGAGATCCTCCATATTTTCCACGACCGTCGGATCCGGGTGGTGGTTCGGAAAGGTGCCGTCCATCTCACAATAAAGCCCGGTCAGCTCGCAACCCAGGGCCGACACAAGATCCGGCGCCAAAAGGCAAGCGGTGCCGTTTCCGCAATCGATCGCGACGCGGATTTTCCGGGACAACCGAATCTGGTCCAGGACGCATTTCCGATAGGGAGCAATCACGTCCGCGGTCGAAGCCTGTCCTTTCCCGCGGGTAAAGTCCCCGGATTCTATAATCCCGTAAATTGCCTGGATCTGGTCTCCATAGACCGAATCATGCCCGATACAGGTCTTAAAGCCGTTGTACTCGGGAGGATTGTGGCTCCCGGTAATCATCACGCCGCCCTCGCTCTCGAGCTGGTATATCGAATAATACAAAAGCGGCGTGGGCACAATGCCGATGTCGACCACATCCAGCCCTGTTGCCGTCATCCCCGCCAAAAGCGCGTCCCGAAAAGCATCCGAACTGGGACGGCAATCACGGCCAAGCGTGATCCTCCCCCGCCCCAGGCGCCGCATCATCGTTCCGATGCCACGGCCCAGCAGCTCCACGGTTTCATCGGTGAGATCCCTGCCGGCGATCCCCCGTATGTCGTACTCGCGAAAAATTTCCCGTCGCATGATGGTTCTCCTGGAAGCCGCGGATGCTACATCCTACCGGGGTCCGCCCAGCTTTTGTTTCAGATAGTCGATTACGCGTACAGGGGTCGGGTCCGTATTGTTTAGGTAGGCCAGGTATACGCTTACGTAATCGCCCAGATAAATAATGGACAGGACACGCGCCAGAAGAGAATCCCCCTCGCTCCAGACTTCGCGCAAAACGCCGGCCCTTTCAGCGATCAATTCCCCGGTCAGCTCGAATCTTCGCTGCACCTGCGGGTGATCTTCCCGGTCGCGAAGCATCACCACCCCGAGATTGCGCAGCGCTTCTTCCGGGCATTTCCAACCGACAAGCTCGTTGTGATTCATTTCCGGCAGAACATGGTGAAAGGCCAGGTTCTTTGCATTTTCCGCGATTTGAGACCGCCAACGGTAAGCCGCAGCGTCCATGATGCCGCTGGAAGCGTAGATGGCGATGATCCTGCCCTTCAGCGCATCGGCCAGGGCCTTCGCCGGATTGGTGGACAGCGGATTGGCCGGATCGAATCTGTCGCGCTGCCTGGTCAATAAGGCCAGCGTCTCCCCGACGGGTTGATCCAGATTATCGATAAATTGCAGGGCCTGCATCGCGGAAAGCAGGCCGAACAGCGAATAGCCAAGTGCCGCCCGCGGAGGAAGGCCGCCGGGAAGAGAGATTACGGGATAGCCGTCCGCTTTCGCCATGGATTCCAGCTTGCCGCCGGATGTGATGCAAACTATGGAAGCCTTTGCCCGGTGCGCCTGCTCATAAGCGCTCAACGTTTCTTCGGTATTTCCGGAGTAGCTGCAGGCGAAAACCAGCGAACCGGCGTCCGCAAATCCCGGGAGATCGTAGTCGCGATTGACGATCAGCGGAACGCGCAACTGCGCTCCGGAAACCGATCGCGCAAGATCCCCTCCGATCGCGGACCCCCCCAGTCCCGTCACCATCAGCACCCTGATGCCGACCGGTTTGGCAAGTGAGATCTCCCGCCCGGCTTTCCATGCAGCCTGTATCTGCTCCGGAAAGGATTGCAGAAGGGACATCATGGATTTGGGATCGAGGGCAGTGCAAAGATCAGGCTGATCGAGTATCGACATAAAAATTCCCCGAATTATGTGCCTATATTGAGGAGCCGGAAACAGCTCTCCCGGAATGCGGCGATATCCAGCGGTTTGGCATAAAAAAGGTCCGCGCCCGCCCTCAGGATACGCTCTCTGACATCCGGACCGTGATCGCCGCTGATCGCCACGATCTTGATGCTCCGCGTGTTGGCGCTGGTTTTGAGTTTCCGGCAAACCTCGTATCCGTTCATTCCGGGCATCCTGATGTCCAGGATCAGCAGGTCGGGACTGGATTCCCCGATCATCAGGAGAGCCTCGATCCCGTTTTGAACCTTCACCACATCCACATCCCTGCTCCCGGAGCGCATCAGGGCCTCCAGCAGGTCCGCAACATCCCTTTCATCGTCCACCACCATGATCCGCAGCTTCTCTGCGGCAAGCTCCAGCGGGAGCGGCATGCCGAACTCCTTTAGGAACTGTATCAGCTCTTCCCGGCGCACTCTCCTGTGCCCTCCGGGAGTGCGGAATGCCCTGAGTTTTTTGCTCTTGATCCAGTTCTGCACCGTCGTCGGATTTACGCCGCAGATTTGGCTGATCTCGAAGGTTGTGAAAAAAAAAGGGCGCTGTGTCATAAAAGCGATTCGAGACTCAAAATTCCGGGCCTGAAAACCGGGAATACCCATCCCGGGGTAAATTAGAAGTCAGGCACCTTCGGCAAAACCGGAGGCTGAAAGATTTGAACCGCTCAAAGCGGTTGGAGGAGTTACGCCGGTCTTGAACGCTGACGCACGCTGAACGAACGCCGACCCACGCCGACAAAAATTTATATATTTTTTCAGCGTACGTCAGCGTCATGTCAGCGTACGTCAGCGTTTCAAAATACGGAGCTGTCAAACTCTTTGAGTCCCCCGGCAGAGCCGGGCTTTACCGATGTAATTATGTCCTAAAAATATCGTGCGTCAAGCCATTCCCGCCGCGTTCAAATAGCTAATGTATTACTTTCAATATTTCATGTATTTATTCTTAAATCAACTATTCTTGCCACAATTAGGGTCATATCATCTTCCCGTTCCTCCGCGAACGTCCAGGATTGCACCTGCTCGACGATTTTATCCTTAATGTTTGCGGCCTCCAGGTGGCGGTTATCCTCGATCAACTGTATCAGGCGGCGCTCCCCGAATTCCTCCCCGTATTCGTTGACGCATTCCACGATTCCGTCGGTGTAAGCGAGGAAAAGGTCCCCCTTTTTCATTTGAATGGTTTCCTGGTCGTATTGAGCGTCCTCGAAGATCCCGACTACCGTGCCGCCCGTATCCAGGCGCCGAACACGATTCCCGTTGAAATACAAAGGAGGATTGTGGCCGGCATTGCAGTAGGTCAGCGTCTGACGGACGTCGTCATAGACGGCATAGAAAAAGGACGCGAACTTGTTGGCCGCCGTGAAGCTGTAGATCTGCCGGTTCAGCCTCTCCACGACTCCCGCGACGGTTCTGTCTTCGCCCATGTCTACCGACCGCAGGTTCATGACATTGCTTCTGAGGGTGGCCTGCAGGTTCGCCATGAGCAAAGCGGCCGATATGCCCTTGCCGCAGATGTCGCCGACGGCAAGGCCCAGTTCATGGGATCCGAGGGTCAAAAAGTCGTAATAATCGCCGCTGACGATTCTGGCGGGCAGGCAAATGCCGGCAATATCCATCCGATCCATTTGGGGCGCACTGTCCGGGAAGAGCCGCTCCTGAACGTCTTTAGCGATTTCGAGCTCGCGCTCCAGCCGCTCTTTCTGGACGCTTTCCTTCACAAGGCGCTGAATATATTCCGTCATCTGGTTGAAAGAATCCGCGAGTGAACCGAGCTGGTCGTCGGACCTGACTACGATGCGCTGGCTGAAATCGCCCCGCTTCAAAAACTCGGTTCCGCGGTCCAGGCTGTGAACGGCATTGGTGATCGACTTCGTGAGCACAATGCCCAGCACTATCGAAATGATCTCTACGACAAGGAAAAACACGACGACGGTCTTCAAAACGCCCAGTATGATTTTTCCGACGCTGCTTTCGGGGCGGAAAACATTCTGCATAAGCTTCGAGGTCGACAGTTCTACGAGAAGCACGTCCGAATCGGCACTTGTTTCCATCCCGCTGGTCCAGGATGTGGGAAAAAGCAGTATGGACCACACGGGACTGGAGACAAGGCCCCTGGTTTCAGGTTCGAAGGTTGAATCGACGATGTTTTCTCTGAGCTGGTCCGCGTTCTGAAGCATGAGGTTCCTTCCGCTATCCCGGACCTGACCGGCCAAAACATAGTCCTGTCCCAAAGCCGCTTTCAGCCTGCCCAGAAGGTACCGGTCAAAGGGGACCGAGACCTCGAGGCTGAACGGCAGATCGGGCCGGAAATCGCTGGAAACGAAGCTCCTGAGAAACAGTTTTCCTTTATAGAGCTGTGGCTGCAGGTCTTCGAGAGCGAGTCCGCTGAATTCTCTGCCGGCCAGCCATCTGGGAACCTGGTATTCCCCGAGCTGCCCGCCGCCCCCGCTCTGATTGACATAGGTACTCACTTTATCCGTTGCCGGATCTGTGTATCGGAGGATGACCGACGCAGAGGGGTAGGCTCCCAAAACATATTTGACATCCGCATCCAGCTGCCTTCTCAGGCTTGAAGGGTTGGGGGAGGATGCCGAAGCCAGCAGTTCATCCAGCCCGTCCCTGAGGGACAGATTGAAGGCATGGATTTGCGCTGCATGGATCCCGATCTGATTGGAAATCAGGTAATAGCTCAACTGATAGTAGAACAGAAGCGCCGAGACATAGAAGATGCCGATTATCAAAAGTATCGGGATCGCTCCGATAAAAACATGAACGAGTATCAGGCGGCGCCGGATCTTCCACAGAAATCTTCGGCGCAAAAACCTGGAGAGCTTCCAGAGGTAGTAAACGGCGGGAATACAAAGAAGAAAAGCGAGCAGGCTTAGAAAAAAGCTGAGGACCGGCGATGCATTGGCGATTCCGGTGCCGCTGAAAAACAATCCGAGAAGCCACAATGCGGCCACGATCAATGCAAAAATTCCCATCCGTGTTTTCGGGATGAGCCGTTGCACTTACCCCTCCTGGCGCATGGGCTTTGCGGCGCAGCTGCAGCCGGCAGACGCATCCTGATCATATCCCGAAACCGGTCTCTCCTTCGTCTGCTTCGCGCGCACCCTATAAATACGGCGTTCGGGCCCCCGGAAATACATATTCAGGCGTCCTTTTGTCTTATGACGGTTTGAGGCAGCATTGCAAATACCGGATCAGGGATTTATGCCGGATCGCCCCTTCATGCGCAGAATTACGGCCCTGTTCATGTTGAGGATCCTTTGGGCAACTTCCTTCAGGTCCTCTTCCTGCACTTCCTGAATGCCGGCGGGCACGTTCTGATACGCGTCCATGCCTTTGCCGGCCAACAGTTTTTTCAGAATATCCGGTATCTGCTGAAATCGCGCCTGGCTCCGGATCCAGAAGGCGCCGGCTGCAGCATTCACAGCCGACCGGTATTCGCGGTATGGGATCGGGTCCTCCCGGATACGGCGTATTTCCTCCTGAACAGCCTTGAGCAGAGCGTCCTCGTTTCCGGGAGCTGTGGCCGCACTTAACACCATGCTTCCGCCTCTCAGCTGCGCATCATAGGTCACGGCGACCTTGAAGGCGAGGCCCAGCCTGTCCCTCAACTCCTGCGCAAACCTTCCCGGATCCCCGGCAAAGCTTTCCAAAACGGCGGCTGCATTTCCGTCCTCATCATCCTCCGGGGGAGCCTGGAATCCAACCAAAATCAGGCTATGGTTCCTGTCCCACCCTCTGTCCAGGGATTCTGCTTTTTCCACAGGTTTGGCGAATTCTTCGGGGATCCTGGCATTCTGCATTCGGGTTCCGCTGAAAGGACGAACAAAGTAGGAAGCCAGGCTTGCTCCCTGCGTGTCACCGATGGCGATAGCGATGGGCTTGCGGTTTCTTACATGAGACTCATACCAGCTCTGGATTGCTGCGGGAGTGATTGCGGCCAGGCTCCCCTCGCTCCCCTCGACACTCGAAGAGTAGTGGGAGTTCCCGAACAAAGCCTGATTCATAAGCTCCCGCACACCAGCCGTGGAATCGGCTCGATTGCGGATCTTCGCGGATTGTATCCTCTTCTGAAGAACGATCTCCTCATTGTCAAAGGCGGGATTTCGTATCGACTCCAGCAGCAGTTTCAGTCCCGGCTCGAAATTCCTGGACAGTATTGAGAAATGGAGACCGAAATAATCCGGGGTTATGACCGGCTGAACCTGACCGCCATAGACCTCCATCTGACGCAGAAACCGGGAAGCAGACTGGTCTTTGGCGCCACGAATCATCAGGCGTGCCATCAGGCTCGTGACACCCGAATTCCCCTCATCCTCATCCGGTACGCCTCCGGGCAGGAAAATGCCCATATCGATCAGCGGGCTCGTGTGGTCTTCGCGAACATACATGTCGGGCCCGCGCAATATGGAAGCCGTTATAAACGGATAACGTATCTCATTGAATTTGAAACTGCCTGTGCTTGGGGGAATATTCACCGCAAGAACGATCTCTTTATCCCGTTCGAGTTTTTCCTGTTCGGCGGATGGAGCAATAAGGCCTTCCAGCGTGTTCCGGATTCCCTCCGTCGTGAGCTTGCGATCTTCTGCGCCGGCGGGAAGGACTTCAATCAGAGAGCAGTTTTCCAGGCGCAGGTACTTGCCGGCTGCACGCATGACATCGCCGGGTTTAACCTGCCGGAGGTCGGAGATGTATCGGTCCTTGAGCTTCCAGTCTCCCATCGACTGGAAATGGGCCAGGGCAAGGGCTCTTCCGGTCACACAGTCCAGGCTGGTCCAGAAAGCGCGCTCCAGTTGGGCGAATGCCCTCTCCATTTCGGCCGCGTCCGGCTCCTCCCGCTTCAGCAATTCCAGTTCGGTCAATGCCGCAATTTCGGCGCGGTCGATATCCTCGGGCTGTACCGTCAGGCGTATCGTCAGGTATCCGAAGTTGGGATGCGCCGTGAGGTTTATTTCTTCTTCCAGGATCAGCCGCTTCCGGTCTCTCAGCCGCGCCGCAAGGATGGAATTTTCTCCCATTCCCAGGATGGCGCTCAGAACCTTCACAGCCGGAAATTCCCGGGAATTGCCCGGGACGGTTTGAAATCCGAAAAGCAGTTGGGGCATTGCCGATGCTCCCGCCATCCGGGCGTAGCGGAAGCTTCCCGGAGCTCCCGGAATGAACGAAGGCGAGGGTCTCAAGGCGACAGGCGCAGGCTTTTGATCATAGATCCGCACCACTTCGTTCAGGACCTCGCTGGAACTGACATCTCCGGCGATCACCAGCATGATCCGTTCGGGCGAGTAGGCAGCCTTATGGAAAGCCGACAGGTCCTCCGGCTTCAGGTTGAGCAAAGAAGCCCGGGTAAGACCCGCCCACGGATTCATCCGCGGCTGATCAAAGCCCAATTCCAGCAGTTTCGCGGAGGCAAGCTTGCGCGGATTGTCCATTGCCCCCGCCGCCTCGCCCGCCAGCAATCCAGCTTCGAGGCTTATGGCTTCCTGCGCGAAGACGGGATTGGAAAGGGAATCCGCTTGAACGCTTAAGGCCCTTTTCCATTGGGATGACGGAGCCACGATTTCAAATACGGTGTTCCCGTAATCGGTCGAGCAATTCAGGAGACCGCCCAGGGCCTGCACATTCTGCCGGAGCGAGCCTTTGATCTTGTCCGGAGAACCTCTGCACACCATGGCTGCAACAAGCCGGGCGATTCCCGGGAATTTTGCCGGTTCATCTAGGAATCCGGTCCCGATATAGGCTTGAATTGAGACAACCGGCTGCGGCCTGAACTCGTTAACCAGGACCGTCATGCCGTTTTTCAGCACGACCCTGGTAACATAGGGCGTTTCCTCATAGGATTTTGCCTGCTGCAGAAAAGGGGCGGAGCGGGCAGGCGCAGTTCGCTTCGGGGCTTGCCGCACCTGCGCTGTGCCTATGCAAAGCGAAAGCAGAATGGCGAATATCATCCGCTTCCAGATCCCAGACTTGCAGTTCATGAAAACCTCTGCAGAATTGCCAGACAGCCGGCCTGCATATCCCTATAGACGTCAACCTACGGCAATCATATCAAATTGTGTGGGCGCCATGAACGTCGAACGTTCGCACCTTCAGCGCAAAGGCGGGGTGAGCATTCTCCGGCAGAGCCGGGTTTTACAGTTGCCGGCCTTTCCAACGGGCATCAGTGCAACTTATGGGAGGCAAAGCCGGCTTGAAAGATTTGAACCGCTCAAAGCGGTTGCAGAAGTTACGCCGGTCTTGAACGCTGACTTACGCGGGCAAAAGCCGATGAGGCGCTTCCGATCCCCGCAAGGGGCCAGCGCGGATCGCCTCATCGGCTTTTGCTTGCCGACCCTCGCCGAACAAATCGGCGTTTGTCAGCGCTTTTATCAGCGTTTCTCAGCGTTTCAAAATACGGAACTGTCAAACTCTTTGAGTCCCCCGGCAGAGCCGGGGCTTTACCAATGTAATTAGAATAATAGATTTCAAAGTCCGGCCAAACTTCTGCGGTTCGATATTCGAAATTCGACATTCGATATTCACGGACACCGAATCACCGAAAGAGCCGGCGGGGCACCCAATCAATAAGAGGATCTTGCATGAAATTCAGCTTAAACGTAAGGATTGGAATGCTGCAGCTCGCATGCTGCGGAAAGAGATGGTTCAACGGCTGATTTAGTGCAGCTCAAGCCGGTACACTCCATCCGTGCGTGTGCCCATGTAGAGGACGGAAGGTTTCTGCGGATCTTTTACGAGGCAATAAATGGGCGATTCACAGGAAGGATCGGCAATTTTTTCCCACGTCTGACCGCCGGTTTTTGAATAGAAAAGGCCGCCTGCCGTTTTATCGGCAGCCAGGATGGCATCGCCGGACTCATCCATAAAAACAACCGATGAAATGGCCACGCCCATTCTTCCGTCGCCCGCCTGCCGCCAGTGCACTCCGCCGTTTATCGACTCGAAAAGGCCGGCTGAGGTGCCTGCAAATAAATGATCCTTGTTGGACGGAGACACGGCAATGGCGTCCAGTGTCGCATTCGAAGGCAGGCCGTACGCCGAAATCACATTCCAGGTCGTGCCCTTATCCCAGGACCGCAGCAGTCCCAGGCTTGTTCCGGCATATACGGTTCCGGGCACATTTTTGGGAGTATAGATATTCCATGCCTGCGGGCTCAGCCGATAGCCCGGGGGCAGCCTGAAGTTGAGCGCTTCCAGAGAGGTCCGGAAAATACCCCGGTCCGTGCCCGCATATACAACCGTGCTTGCCTGATCCAGGGCGAGGCTGTAAATCGTGCGCTTTGCAATGGAGCCGTCCAGCTTTTTCCAGCGGTCCGATCCCCCAGGCCGCCAGTATAATCCCTGAGAGGTGCCCGCAAGGCTCCCGCGGTTCTCAGGCAGAACCAGAAAACACAGAATCCGCATGCCCGGCACGATCTGCGAAAGCGCCCAATTGCCGGCCGAGTTGTCGTATTGGTACAGGCCGCCTGCGCCGGACGAAACGCCGGCCAGAAATTTATCGGGCGCCTGAGGATCCGGGATCAGCCAGGAAACGCGCTTATTTATAAAGCCCGTATTGGATTCCTTCCAGGTCCGCCCTCCATCCCTGCTCGACAGAAGGCCCTGGTACTCCGTGCCCATGAGGATGCGCCGATTATCGCTGCTGTCCACCTGTATCGCATTCACCGTGACATCTTTGGATGTCAGGCGCTGCCACGTTTTGCCTTCGTTGTCGCTGACGTACAGTCCTTCCGTCGTGCCGCTGTATATCCTGCGGGGATTTACAGGATCTACATGGATGATGTGGGCTCTTATAGTAAAGCGGTCCGGCAGAATTTTAAGACGGGCCCATGATTGCGCCCGGTTGGCAGAACGGTAAACACCCGAGCAGGCGCTCGAGTAAATGATTTCCGGATTTTGCGGGTTGATCGAAATGGAAAAAAGGTCCGAATCAAGTGGCATTCCTTTTGCCATGAGGCTCCAGGTTTTGCCGAAGTCCGTCGACTTGTATCCGAGCCGCCAGGTTCCCACATAAAGGATGCTGCCGTCGGCCGGATCGATGGCCACGGATTCAACTTTCTGAAATACACCGGCGCCGACCTTTTTCCAGACCTGGCCGCCATCGGCGCTGACATAGGCCCCCATCAACGTTCCGACAATCATCCGGTCGGGAGCGCTTTTGCAGATCGCAAATCCCCTTACGGCCGAAGGCGACTGCGAGATCATCATCCGGGACCATTTCAGTCCGCCATCGCGGGATTGGAACAGTCCGCCTCCCTCCGAATGCAGGTCCCATGCGCCGGCGTAAATATGCTCCCGATCAGTAGGGTGTTGAACCAGGGTGTCAATGACATATTCGCGGGACCCGATTCCCGGCGATAAAGCTTTCCAGGAGTCGCCCGAGTCGGAGGATTTGAAGATCCTGCCGTTGCTGGTTCCCAGATAGGCAATGTCCGGCCTTTGAACGTCGAGGAGCAAAGAACGGACATCACCCCCGAATGGGCCGATCCGTTCAAAGCGAACCGACGTCAGGCTGCCTTCGGCCTGTATTAAAAATGTGCTGTTTGACAGAGCTGCAGCGAGAAGAAGGATGAGGCGAAAACGCATGCGTCCGCTTATGAAATGTTGCAGGTGCACTTGGGAAATGACGGGTGACGAAGACATCGAAATTCGCCACCCGTCATTCGAAACCAAAATTGGCTTTACCGCGCCGTGAGTTCGATCTCTACGCGGCGGTTGAGAGTACGGCCCTTGGCAGTTTTGTTATCTCCCACCGGATTGTTGACGCCTCCGTCGGTGATGGTTAACCGCGAAGCTTCGACACCCTGTTTCTCGAGATACGTTGCCATCGCCTTGGCGCGCTTTTCTCCAAGGCCCTTCCGGGACTTTTCATATCCCGACGCATCCGTGTATCCTATGATATTTGCCCGCAGCTTGGGATCGTTCTTCATCCGGACCGCAAGATCGTCCAGGATGGCCTTGGCGCAATTATCCACCCGCACACCGCCATGCGCGAAGTAGCCGCATTTCTCCTTGGTCACGCTGATCAGCTCGGAGACATTCACCGTCATGCTGCACGACGCCTTGCCTCCCCGCCCGTCGTCCACCGTCACGGTCACCGTATAGCTGCCCGCCTTGACGCCCGATGCGTTGAACGATGCCGCTTCGCCCGTTCCACTCACCGAACCGCCCGTCGAGGTCCAGCTGTAGCTCAGTTTGTCTCCGTCCGGATCCGCCGCCCTGGCCCGCAGATCTATCGAACTGCCGGAAGCCACATCCATCGTGGTGGTCAGGCACTCGATCGTCGGCGGCTTGTTGGGAATAATCCGTTCCCGGACTGTCACGTTGGACGATGCGCTGCCGGAAGCCTCGCCATCGCTGGCCGAGCAGGCCACCGTGTAAGAGCCCGGATTGCGCCCTTCGGTGCCGAACGTGATCTGAGGCCCTGTAGCCGCCAGGGGCTGTCCATTCACCGTCCAGGTGTAGGTCAACGGATCGTTGTTGGCGTCGGTGCCGTCGCAACGGAAGCTCACCGCGTCACCCTGCGTAACATCGGCCGAAGCAGGAACGAGTTTCACAGTCGGAGCGTAATTCTTCTTCAAAACCGTAATCTCGGTCGAGCAGGTAGCCTCGTGCTTCTTGTCTGCAACCGTTCCCGTAACCGTGTATCTGCCGGGGGCGACGCCTGTTGCATCGAAGGTGGCCGTTGAATCCTGCCCGGAAAGCTTGCCTCCGCTCGAGGTCCAGCTGTATTTGAGCACATCGCCGTCCGGGTCCACCGCGTTGGCACGAATGGTGGTTGTTTCTTCCTGGAGTATGGTCTGTTTGGCAACGGCACAGCTGACCGTCGGCGGATCGTTGATGCGATAACCGAGAGTGCCCTGAACCACAAAGCCGTTATATCCCGCGCCCAAAGCCCCAATCGAGCTGTCGTCGTCGACATGTTTCAATGACGCCTGATATCCCGCTCCCAGCGAGATCCATTCGCGCGGGAATACCCGCATTCCGATGATCAGATCCATCGGGTCAACAGGGTTCAATCCCGTTGAACCGTCCCCGAAATATTTCAGCCCGCTCAATTCAGCGATGAAGCGGTAGGGTTTGTATGCAGGGAACTCTACGCCTCCTTTATAGACGAACTCATTCTGAAGATCGGCCAGAACCGGCTTGTCAACCGAGGGATCGGTGTAGAAGTTTGGTCCGACATTCACATGGAAGCGTATCGCCTGACCGGCCGTTTTGGACAGCAGGAAGGCGAAGCCTCCCCCGAAGGAGCCGGAAGATAAGCCTCGGTTAAGACCAATCTTGTCCAGCTGTCCCGGGAACAGGCCTATGCCTGTCAGGGCTATGCTGACCGGGTCGCCCCTGCGCTCGGAAAGCATGTTGAATTTCAAACCAAGGCGCATATCGCTGACACCCATTGCTTCGGGCACATCAATGAACGGAGCCACCTGGGAAAAATACTGAACTCCTGTAGGCGTCTGGGCCGGAATCGGATAATCGCCGGGAAGCAAACGGTGATACCGGATATTATCCGGATCGATGTTTCTTTGAATGTCCCACCCCGCGAAAAGCTCGAACCGGTCCCACATGCCAATCGCAGCACCGAGAGGGAGCCTTCCAATGGTCAGTTGGCCGGGATCACGCTGGAATTGATCCCAACCTGCCGAAAAGTTAAATTCGCCTTGCCTCAATGTCTCGGCATCCCAAGTTTTGAACAATCCGGAAGTTCCGTCAAAACTGGCGGCATGCCAGCGCTTCTTTGTCTGTTGCTGGGCAAAGCCTGAAAACGAAAACAAAAGCAACGATAGAATCGCCGCTACCAACCGAAGATACCTACTGTTCATGGCAGCCTCTCCACTCCGCGAGAAATAGTCAAACAACCTAGTCAGACAACCGTCTACAATCACCATGGATCTTAGACTAGATAAGCCCGTGTTGAAGCCATCAAAGATTTGTATCCGCCTGTAATATCGGCACAAGTATACCATCGCTATCGCAGAATCAAACTAGAAAAATTGAAAAATCGCATTGGCGATTTGCGCAGAAATCCCTTAACCGCAAAGGATATGGCCGGGCTTTAGTGCGGTCGGGGGCGGCTTTTTGCTTCTCCCGCGGGCGCTTTTGCATCCTTCCGCCCGTCCGCAGAAGGCCGGATGAATGGCCCGCCATCCGACTGACCGGGCGCGCATGCCTTATGGGATTTTGGCTATTTGCGGCCAAATCCCTCGAATTCACTATTTTAGAACCACGGCCTTAATGGCCACGGGCGTGACGGGAACGTTCTGATAGGATCCCTTGGTTGTCGTGGCAACTGCTTCAATTTTGTCAACAACATCCATGCCATCTATGACTTTGCCGAATACGGCATAGCCAAACTGGTCCGGCGACTCGCCACGGTGGTTCAGCGAGGCATTGTTTACCGTATTGATAAAGAACTGGGATGTGGCGCTGTTTATATCGCTCGTTCTTGCCATCGCCAGCGTTCCCCGCTCATTTTTCAGCCCGTTGCCCGCTTCGTTGGGTATTGGCGGTTTGGTCTGTTTGCGGGCCAGGCTTGCCGTTAGTCCCCCGCCCTGAATCATGAAACCTTTTATCACACGGTGAAAAACCGTGCCTCGGTAGTAGCCGTCTTTGACATAGGCCAGAAAATTTTCAACAGATTTGGGAGCCTTATCCCTGAACAGCTCTACGGATATGCTTCCCATTGTTGTCTCGATAACCACTACCGGATTTGATGACTCTGCAGCAAAGGGAACAGCCGTACAAAGAGCTGACAGTGCCAGCAGGATTCCTGCCGTCAGAACCGCGGCAAAGATTCTATTGCGAACCATCGCGTTCTCCTTCTTTGATAATCCGTCTCCATCCAGTACAGGACTGATGCATAAATCTAAAAATAACCTGCTTCGTCTACAATATAAAAATAAAAAACAAACCGGAATCGACAATATCTCTGCCCGTTCAGGCCGCCGCGGCGCAAGCCTGCAGAATTGGGCAGGTTAAACACCTTGAACTCAGAGAGGGTTTTGAGCTATTATTCAGCGCCTTTGATGAAGATGGGGTCGTAGTTCAGTTGGTTAGAACGCCGGCCTGTCACGCCGGAGGTCGCGAGTTCGAGTCTCGTCGGCCCCGCCATTCAACCCAAAGGCAGTCAAAAATTTCGGGAAACAAAAAGGAGGCTTCCATCGCCTCCTTTTCCTTTTTGGGGCTTGTTGCGCGCGTGATGCGGATTCCCGGACAACAGGCCCGTTCATCGGCTTTCTGCCCCTGATGCTGCAGAAAAACAGACAGCGCGCACTTCCCTGATCATGCCTTGGGTATTACTACTCCTCCCGAAACAGGTATTTCTGCCAGTATCCAGAAGGGATTCTCGATGGTCTAATGATGTTGATAAAAAGGAAGAGTACCGTAATGTCGTTCCTAGGGGTGGACAATTCAGAATCCGGAACTCGGAATAGGAATCCGAAATATGGATTGTCCACCCAGGACCGGGGAGTCGAGAATTGCTAACCTGCCTTGTCCTGGCATTTCTGCTTTCATCAACCTTTGGCAAGCGGGCATCTGGTTCCCAGACGCGCGCCATCCATATTTTGCGGCGCTCCTGTCAGCACATCGTCAGACTCTGCTCCAGGCTCGATGGTTCGTCAACCGCCGGCTCTCCCTCCCGCGCAAAAAATGCCGCAACGCCATAATCCGCTGAAAAATATCCGCAGTCTGATACAATCAACACGTAATCCAACCGGCTCAGGGCGAGAAAGACTATGGAAGAAACCATCAGTTTTGGGCTGAACGGAAAACCTGTGACACTGAATGTTGAGCCCGACAGGAAACTGCTTTGGGTTCTGCGAACGGATTTGGGGCTGACCGGCACGAAATACGGCTGCGGTACAGGTCTTTGCGGAGCGTGCACGGTGGTCATCGACAAAGAGGCCAGGCGTTCCTGCTCGGTGCCGATCAGGGATGTTAACGGCAAATCGGTTGCAACGATCGAAGGACTGGCAAAAGGCGACAAGCTTCATCCGCTGCAGAAGGCTTTTATCGACCATGGCGCCGTCCAATGCGGCTTCTGCACGCCCGGCATGATAATGAACGCCTATGCGCTGCTGCTGAAGGATCCCAAACTCACGCGCGCCCGCATCCTTGAAGGCATGGAGCATAATCTCTGCCGCTGCGGCGCTCATAAGAGAATTGTCCAGGCAATCGAGAGTGTCTCGGCTCACAAATGAGATGCCCCATGCAAGACGACATTTCAAAAACCGCCGCAAATTCGGCGGCCACCCTTTATGGAAGGCGCGATTTCCTCACGCTCCTCGGCGGAGGAATCATCGTTTTTTTCCCTGCAGTTTTGGAAACGCCGGCGGCGCAAGGCCCTCCCAAGATGGGGCCGGGTGCGGCGACCGATTTCAATGCCTACCTGAGAATCGGCGAAGACGGTGAAGTTACTGTGTTTTCGGGAAAGATCGAGATGGGTCAAAGCAATACGACGGCACTCGCCCAGATGGCCGCGGAAGAACTCGGGATTGCTTTGGAATCCATCCGCATGATTATGGGAGATACCGATTTGTGCCCATGGGATATGGGGACCTTTGGATCCATGTCGGTCCGCGTCTATGGGGCAGCCCTCCGATCGGCCGCAGCCGAAGCAAAGGCGGTGCTGCTGCAACTGGCTTCCGAACAGCTGGGGATCCCCAAATCGGATCTGGCCGCCGATAACGGCGTCATCTATGTGAGATCCGATAATAACAGGAAGCTTTCTTACGCCCAACTGGCCAAGGGCCAGAGAATAATCCGCAAACTGGAACAGAAGGCCGAGATCAGGCAGCCGGCGGATTTTGCCGTAATCGGCCAATCGCCCGCCCGCCTGGATGGCAAAGCGAAGGTGACCGGCGCCGCCCAGTTCACAGGGGATCTGCGTTTTCCAGGCCTGCTATACGCGAAGATTTTGCGCCCGCCGGCACACGGTGCATCCGCGAAAAGCGTCGACACATCCGCCGCCGAACAAATGCCGGGCGTAGTCGTGGTGAAGGAGGAGGGATTGATCGCCGTCCTTCACGAAGATCCGGAAACAGCGGAGAAAGCCCTCGCCTCCGTTAAGGCCGATTTTGACACGCCCCAATCATCGGTCGATCCCGAAACCATTTTCGACCGCATCCTTCAGGCGGCGCCCAAACCCCGAACGCAGGAGAGCAAGGGAGACCTCGCCGAGGGGGAAAAGGCGTCGGCCGCGATTTTTGAAGCCAAATATCTCAATGGATACGGCGCCCACGCATCCATAGAAACCCATACCGCCTGCGCCAGACTTGAGGGCGAAAAAATGACGGTCTGGATTTCAACTCAGACCCCTTTTCCCAATCAGCAGGAAATTGCGCGAGCCCTAAAACTTGCTCCTCAGAACGTCAGGGTAATCACTCCGTTCGTGGGCGGCGGATTCGGGGGCAAAAGCGCGGCGCTTCAAGCCCTGGACGCGGCGCGCCTGGCCAGGGCCACCGGAAAGCCGGTTCAGGTATCCTACAGCCGGGCGGAGGAATTTTTCTACGACCACTTCCGGCCGGCGGCCATCGTCCGGATCAAATCGGGCCTGGACGGCGCGGGTAAAATCTGCCTGTGGGACTACCATGTCTACTATGCCGGCTCCAGAAGCGCCGAGCAGTTTTATGATGTCCCCAACAACCTCATGAGCACCTACGGCGGCTGGATGGGGGATACAACCAAGGCGCATCCATTTTACATTGGCGCCTGGCGCGCTCCCGGATCGAACATCAATGTCTTTGCCAGGGAATCCCACATCGACACCATGGCCGCGCACGCGAAAGCCGATCCTCTGGAATTTCGCCTGAGAAACACGTCGGATGCCCGGATGCGCCGCGTATTGGAAACCGCCGCGGAACGTTTCGGCTACAAAGCATCCCCGGGGCCCAGTGGACGCGGGATTGGAATTGCCTGCGCCATAGACGCCGGGGCCTACGTGGCCGAAATCGCTGAAGTCAAAATGGACAGGGGCAAGGTTAAGGTTCAGCGCATCGTGGCCGTTCAGGACATGGGCGTCGTCATCAATCCGGAAGGAGCCAGAATGCAGATGGAAGGATGCATCATGATGGGTCTGGGCTACAGCCTTTCCGAAGATATCGATTTCAAAGGCGGACGCATATTCACGAGCAACTTCCACAACTATTCCATCCCCCGCTTCTCGTGGCTTCCCGACATCGATGCCTTCCTGGTCCGGAATGATCAACTGACGGCGCAAGGCGGGGGCGAGCCTGCGATCGCCCCTGTGGGCGGGGCTATCGCCAACGCGATTTTTGATCTCGCCGGCGTAAGGCTGTTTCAAATGCCTATGACTCCGGAGAGAATCAGCAAGGCACAAAAAAGCTGATTAGGGCATCAGGAATCCTGTTGCCTTGCCGCGGACTCGTGCTAATAACGCTGATATACGCCGACAAAAGCGCTGAAGAACGCTGACATCAAATCAACATGAGGATCGTTGCACAAAAGTTGGATGAGGGCGCAGCCCCTGCCCGGGTCGCACTTCCAGGGCAAGCCAGTCTTCACGCGTCATCCGGAGCGTGACGGCAAGATCCGCTTTGGCCGCGGCAGCCGCGATTTCTTCGTAGTTTTCTTCCTGAAGACCGGAAAGGCAGGCTTTCCCACCCGTTTTTAACATAGCCGGTAACAACCCGCACAGCCGGGGCAATGTTCTTCCGTCAAGGTTTGCCACGACTATGTCGAACAATCCGAAATCGGCGTCTTCCAGGGAGGCGACGCGCAATTCCAGTTGGGGCCCGATACCATTTGCCGCGGACATCTCCCCCGCGCATTCGAGTGCGACAGGATCGTTGTCGATTCCCAGAGCCGAAGCAGCACCCAGCCGGATGGCCGTCATCGCCAGGATTCCACTGCCCGTTCCTATGTCCAGAACCCGGTCGCCGGGCTTGATATTCTCCTCCAGCCATTCGAGTACCAGCTGCGTAGTCGCGTGGTAGCCGCTGCCGAAAGCCCTTTTGGGATCCACGATCAATTCAATCCCTTTGAATGAAGTGTCGGCAGGATGCCAGCTCTGACGGATCCTTATTTGCCGCCCGATACGGATCGGCTGCAGAGAGGCAACCCAGGCTGCGTTCCAGTCCTCATCCGGCACCGAATTTGCCGACAGGCGGACGTCTCTGTCCTCAATCCCGAGCCGGGCCAGGGCGCGTTTCAAATCCTCCAACAGGGCCGGCCGCCATTGTTCCTCATTCCAGTAAATATGAATAATGCCGTCCATTTCCCAGCTGCCGAGTGCTTCCCCTTCCGGCAGCAGGGAAAGGAGTTCGGCGGAATCCACATCCGCCCTCAGAGCCACTTCCATGAAGCGTTTCTCAGTCATCCGGCGAGCATAGTGAATGCCCGATTGTGCTGTCAAGCATGCTTCAGAGCGCGCAACACCCGCAACACGCCGCCATCAAAACGGCGGCGCAGTGAACTGTTTTGTGGCAAACTATAGGCATGCCTTACTGGTTTGACGGCAACAACCTGATCGGGCAGTCCACTGCGGCTGCGCGGGAAAATCCGCGGGTCCGGCAGGCGTTTTTGTCGACCTTGAGCTCCTTTTACAGGTCGGGAGGCGGCCGGTTCCTGGTTTATTTTGACGGCGACGATCCCGGTCGCGCGGCGGTGCCGCCGGGAATTTCCGTCCGATACAGTGCCCCTTATTCGACCGACGAGATCATGCTGCGCCGCTTGCGGGAAGTTCAGTATCCTTCGGAAATCATTGTCGTGTCCAATGATCGCGAACTGGCCGCCCGCTGCCGCAATGCCGGAGCGTCCACGATGATCTGGAGCCAATTCGCCGCCAAAATGAAATCCAGGCTCTCTGCGCGCAGCACGCGCAGTGCCTCCCAGGAAAAGGTTGATGTGGAGGACTGGATGCGCTATTTCGGTTTCGATGAGTCGGGAACCTAGAATATGGCAGCCTGCTAGGCTCCGAGCTCCTACGAATTCGCAGGCTTCAGGATTGCAGGTTGAGCAGCTTATAACGTGCAACGTGTTAACGTTCGACGTTCAACGCATAAAAGCACTGGAGAGAAAACATGGACCTCAAAAAAACGCCTTATGTTGTGCGTCCTCCCACGGCCATACTCACACGCGGATTCGACCCGCAACTGTCGGTAGGATCCGCAAGGCCGGCGGTCTTCCGATCTTCCACTTATGTCTTCTCTTCACCGGAAGCCGCCGAACGGTCTTTCGCGATTGCCCTGGGCCTGGCGCAGCCCAAAGCCGGGGAAAGCGTCGACCTGATCTACGCCAGGCTCTCCCACCCGAACGCGGAGATTCTTGAAGATCAGGTCGTGCCGCTGGAACCGGGGGCGCACGCGGCGGCTGTTTTCAATTCCGGCATGGCAGCAATTTCAACTTTGTTTTTTACCTTCTGCCCTCAAGGCGGCAACTTCATCTATACGACGCCTCTTTATGGCGGGACGTACCATCTCATCCATCATCTGCTGGATCCGCTGGGCATCCACGGAATTCCTGTTCACGCGGGCGACACGGAAGGCCTCAAAAAGACGATCGAATCCACAAGCAACCTTCGGCTGATATTCATCGAAACACCCGCGAACCCGGTGCTGACAATGACGGACATAGGGTCTGCCACGGCGCATGCCGCAAAACACCCGGATGCGCCGCTGGTTGCCGTCGACAACACCTTCATGGGACCGGTGTTTCAGCACCCTCTGATGCATGATGCCGACCTGGTTGTCTATTCGGCAACCAAATACCTTTCGGGATTCAGCGACCTGCTCGGAGGCATCATCCTGGCCCGCGACACCGACCTTGTCGTGCAGTTGCGCGGGATCAGGGGCGTTCTCGGCAACATTCTTCAGGCGGACGAATGCTGGCTGCTCGACGGAAGGCTGCCCACCGTTTCTTTGCGCATGAACCGGCAGAGCAAGAATGCCCAGAGAATAGCCGAAACCCTGGCGAACCACAAGAAAATCGCGAAAGTTAACTACCCCACGCTGTTCGACGACCCCGAGCAGATCCGCATCCGCGACGTTCAATGCCAGTTTCCGGGCGCCATTTTTTCCATAATGCTGAAGGGAGGAAAGCGCGCCGCATTCGATTTTCTCCGGAACCTCCAAATAGGCCGGAACGCCGTGAGCCTCGGAGGCGTGGAAACGCTGGTAAGCCATCCGGCAACCACGACCCATTCCGAGATGAGCGCCGCGGACAAAAAAACTCTCGGCGTTGATGACTCGCTAGTCCGGATTTCCGTCGGCATCGAGGACTGGCGCGACCTGCTGCATGATTTTCATCAGGCGCTTGACGCCATTGTGGAGTGACGGCATAGGGGAAATCGCGTGAAAGGCAACGTACGGATCATGCGAAGCAGTCTGTTTCTGCTTTTTGCGCTCAACGCCTTTCTTGCGCGGGGAGCGGACGCCGGCGGCTACCAGCTGATCGGCAAAATCACACAGCCCGACAAAAAGTTTACCCGGGCTACCTGTCCGCTGGTTTTTTTGGATGGGACGCACATTCCCTTCGCCGCTCAAACGCGGGCTGATTTGTCGGGAAAATTCAAATTCAAAGACCTGCATCCCGACCTGTTCACTTTGATTGTGTATATCCCGCGCTCGGGCGAATATGCGCGCACCGTGGAGGTGAGTCCCGCGCTTGCGGATTCCAAGAAACGCGTTTTTGTCGAAATTACCTTCCAGCCCAGTCTCGCGAGCAAATCCTATCAGAAAGTCTCTTCGTCCCAGCTTTCCATACCCGACAATGCCCTGCGGGAGTACGAAAAAGCGAACAGGAAAATGCAAAACCGCGATGTCGAGGGGGCTGTGGAACACCTGAAGAAGGCGGTTGAAATCGCCCCCCAATACGTCGATGCCTGGAATAATCTCGGCGCCCTGGCCTATAAATTGCATCAATTTGCCCTCGCGGAAACGTATTTCCGGGAGGCGCTGAAGCATGAGCCCGACTATTACCCGTCGCTGGTAAATTTGGGCGGCGCTTTGCTCACGCAGGGTAAGATACAGGATTCGCTGCCCTGGAACCTGGCTGCCTTACAGGCAAGGCCCGACGACGCGCTGGCCCATTCGCAGCTGGGCCTGAACTACTATCACATGGGACAGATGGAGGAAGCCGAGAAGTATCTGAAGCAGGCGACTGTTTTGGATCCCGGGCACTTTTCTTTCCCGCAACTAAAGCTGGCCGAAATTTACATCGCGAGAAAGGATTCTGCGTCCGCGGCACGCATGCTGCGGCAGTTTCTGGATCTGCACCCGGACGCAGGAGAGGCGCCCGCCGTCCGGAAACAAATCCAGCAATTGGGGCTGAAATGATTGCATTGGTAAAGCCCCGGCTCTGCCGGGGGACTCAAAGAGTTTGACAGCTCCGTATTTGGAAACGCTGAGAAACGCCGATTTGTTCGGCGAGGGTCGGCGTAAGTCAGCGTTCAAGACCGGCGCAACTCCTCCAACCGCTTTGAGCGGTTCAAATCTTTCAAGCCTCCGGCTTTGCCGGAGGTACCTGACACGCATCTCCCGTCACTCATACGCGGTATCATATCTGTCGAAAAGCCGCCCCAGCCACAAAATGCATGCACCCGCTTCCAGAAACAGTGTGAGCGCGGCCGCCGCTGCGGCGGGGACCAGGATAAGCATTCCCGCGGCATGGTAGCCGGCAAAAAATAACGCGGCAGACAAAAGCATTGCGGGCAGGGCGAAAAGCAGCAGACACAGGGCCGTCGCGATGGAGGATATAAGCCGCTGCCCCATGGCCTCAACTCCTTGCTGGTGCTCCCGGCCCAGGTGAACCCAGCCGGGGAGAATCAGCACCGTGGCATTCTGTACCAGGATCCCCACCAGGCTGATGGGGGGCAGGAGCAGGGCTGCCGCGAGCCCGATGAATATCCGGTCCCCGAATCCCCATGGGATTGAGCCTGCTGCGGGCAGCAGCCATAAAGCCATAAACAGGGAGGCACACTCCAAAAACGCCAATATTGCTGCGGGAGCAAGCGCCTCACCCAATACAATTCCCCGGCCGGGAATCGGATATGTCTTCAGAATGTCAAGATTCTTCCAGTCGGTTCTCAAATCCTCGCGGAATACAATGGGGCCCAGCAATATGAAAAAGCCGGCCAGCGCCGCCGCCACAGAACCCAAAATTGCGGACGCATTTCCATCCAGGAGTGTCTTGACGGCCGCAAGCATTGCAAATAATCCTGCAAGAAGGACGATGATGCGGCGAAGTTTAAATCTGCCCGCAAGAATCAGGTTCTTCCAATATATGGCCGTGGACGGGGCACCTTCCGGCGCCAGACGGAAAGGGGGTTGCCTGTGCACTCGCCGGATCTCTCCAGAAGCTGTTTTTGCGGCGGACGGAAACATCTCGCCCAGCGGCACGCGGCTAAAGCGCAGGTAGCCATAAACTGACGCCAGGATCCCAATAGCGGGAAGAAGTCCCAAAACAAACTGAGCCTGCGCAGACGCCAACGCGGGGCGAACCATCCAATGGAAAGGAATCAATAAAAAATGCGCAGGGCCGGATCCCGTAACCCGCAAAAACCATGACATCGCTTCTGCGGGGGCGGGGACACCCGTCTGCCCGGGTTCGGGAAGGAACCACCTGGACCACACGGCCGCTGATGCCGCCGCAAAGAACAAAAATCCGAGCATGCCGGCTTGCAGGTTCCACTCCTCCAGGCCGAGCGTCAGCAAAGCTCTTCTCGCCACGAAAATCGCGACACGGCACAGGTATAGGAAGGTATAGACAATCCAAAGCCCCGCAAAAAAATACCCGGCGTGCGGCGCAAGAGTCCCGGTAGCCACAATCAGCGCGGTGATGCAGGTGCCGAACAGGATCCCTAACTGGGCCTTTGCCATATGGTAGTGCAGGAGCGCCTGCCGCGGAATCGGCGCAGGGAATAAAATCTGGATCTCGGCTTCATTGAAGAGCGCCCGCCGCGCTCCCGGAAGCAGCCATTGAGAGACAACCGCGCCGAACAGAAGAAGAGCAAACGCCGGCTCAGCGACCGGGAAAAAATCCGAATCCGGCGCAAGGCTGGTATGAGGCTCACGCAAACCATTCCGATGAAACGGATGAAGGAAAACAAAATAAATATAGGCCAGACCGGCCAGCAGCGAAATCAGGTATTGCGGCCGGCGCAGTCTTTTCAACCGGATGGAAACGCGGTTTTTCAGGCTGCAGACCAGCAGAAACAGAAATGCCCGGATCATTTTCCCTGTCCTTCGCTGTCCGGATTGCGGGTGACGCGCAGAAAGATCTCCTCCAGGTCGGCACTGCCACGCAGTTCGGGGAGGCTTTGCGAGATTTCCTCAAGCGACCCGTGGAAGATCTTCCGTCCTTCCTTCAAAATAAGTATCCGGCTGCAGATTTCCTCCACCAGGTGAAGCAGATGCGAACTGACAATGACCGCGGCGCCGGCGCGCGCCCGCCCCAGAATCGTCTGCTTCATGCGCCGGATTCCCAGCGGATCCAGGCCTGTAAGCGGTTCGTCGAACACGAGGTTCTCGGGCGAATGAAGCAGCCCGCACGCAATCACCAGTTTTTGTTTCATCCCGCGTGAAAGCTCACCAGGCAGGCTGTCCCTTTGTCCTGTAAGCTCCAGCTCGACGAGCAGGTCCCCCGCTTTTCTCTCGAAATCGGCGACGCCGTAAATCCTGGCGGTGAATTGGAGGTGTTCGAGGACAGTCAGGTGTTCGAACAGGCGGGGTTCATCCGGCATGAAGCCGATGCTGCGCTTCGCGGCAATAGGATTTCTCAGGATCGATTGCCCATCAATCCGCACATCGCCGCGAGTAGGCGGAATAATCCCCACAATGCAGCGCAAGGTGGTGGTTTTGCCTGCACCATTCGGGCCGACCAGCCCCAGGACTTCGCCGGGCTCGACGCGGAAAGACAAATCCTTCACCGCCTCGATGGAATGATAGCTTCTGGCTAATCCGTCAACTTCGATCATAAAAGGCAGGCAGCAGAGTCAGACAGGAAAATCCCCTAAGGTCCCGATGGGCGGCTTTGCGCCTGACCCGTCGGGAGATCCCCACCGGCTCTGCCGGAGTTTGCCGGCCGGTGGTTCCGTTCAGTTGCTTCGGTAGTTGCCGAATTTCAACTCCACGCCGAAATCCTTCTCCCTGATTTGGCGCATGACGGTCTGCAGATCGTCGCGCGAGGGAGATGTAATGCGCACCTGTTCCCCCTGAATTTCGGACTGGACCTTTTTAATTCTGAGCTCCTTCACCAGTTTGACGATGCCCCTGGCCGTCTCGATGGGTATGCCCTGCTGCAGGTTCACTTCCTGAGTGACAGTGCCGCCGGCTGCAGGCTGGACTGTGCCCTGTTGCATATTTTTCAGAGGGACCTGCCGGCGCACCATCTTTTCCTGGATGACGTCCCATATCGCCCGCAGTTTGAATTCATCCGGAGCCCGCAAAACAAGCTTGTTCTCCGCCCGCCTGAAATCGATATTCACGTTAAGACCTTTGAAATCGTAACGCTGCCGGATTTCCTTCATCGCCTGATTGACCGCGTTGTCCACCTCCTGCAGGTCACACCCGGTCGTGATGTCAAAGGACTGCGTACTTGCCATTATTGGGCCTCCTTAGGGCGTCCTGGGGGCTTGGGCACTCTTTTGCCGCGCCAGATCTTCGAGAATGGCGCCAAGTTTCTTTATCTCCTCGCCATACCTGGACCAATCCCCCTGCCTTTGCGCCTGGATGGCCCGGTCGTATGCATCGCCGGCCTGCTGAATGAGGTTCAGCGCGCCCTCCGCAGAAGCAGCCTTCGGCGCTGGCTGTGCCGCCCCGATTTTTTCCTCCAGCCCCTGACCGGACGGCAACTCACTCCCGAATATCCTTGCAAGCGATGCTTCGAGTGTTTCCTCCATCGCAATGCGGTTTTCATAGGCGACAATCACGCGTTTCAATTCGGGGATCTTTCCGCTTGCGGCGCGCAGGTAGAGGGGCCGCACATAAATCAGCGCTTCTTCGATCGGTATAACCAGGAGATTTCCCTGAATCACCTGGGATCCCCTCTGATCCCAAAGCGAGATCTGCCTTGAAATTTCCGCATCCTGGTTGATGCGGGCGACGATCTGCCGGGGACCGTAGACAAGCTTCTGTTTGGGGAATCGGTAAACGACCAGGCGCCCGTAATTTTCGCTGTCGCTCCGCGCCACCATCCATGCGGACAGGTTGTCCTTGCGTCCCGGCGTATACGGCAGCATCAGGATGAACTCCTCCTTCTTCTCCTGAGGCAGCCGCATGATCGTGTAATAAGGAGCCATTGGATTCTCGCTCCCGCCGCCCTCAAGGACAGGTATCTGCCACAGGTCCTCCTTGTTGTAGAAGATCTGCGGCGTAGTCATGTGGTACACGCTGTAGATATAGGTCTGCACTCTGAAGATATCCTCCGGGTATCTCAAGTGGCTTCGCAGATCCTGGGATATCTCGGAAATCGGGCGGAAAACGCCCGGGAAGATATTCTGGTAAACCTTGATGATGGGATCGTCCGGGTCGGAAACATACATTTCAACCTTGCCATTGTATGCGTCCATGACCATCTTGACGGAGTTCCGGATATAGTTGCCGACACCCCGCGTTGCCTGCGAATACGGGTAGCGGTCCGAACGCGTATACCCGTCCTGGATCCAGAATAGCCGGCCTCCGGAAATGGCCACATAAGGATCCTGATCCAGCAGCAGAAAGGGCGCGAGCCGGCTCATGCGCGTGCGCACATCCCTGTGGTACAGGAACCTGCTTTCCGAAGTGACCAGAGGGGAGAGCACAATATTGATATCGCGGAAATAGAATGCAAAGAGAAGCTTGCGGAAAAAGGAATGAACCGGAACTCCCCCGGAACCCTGGTAGGTCGTGTACACGTTTGCTTCTCCCGAGGGGTAATCGAATTCTTTCTGCCCGCTTTTGACAACCGCATATCCACGGGTCAGTTCGCCAAAATAGATTTCCGGGCGGTTGATCTGGAAAACCGGGTTTGAGGAGACAGGCGGGATATTCTGAACCAGCAGAACCGGAAGGCCTTCGTTTGTCATGCGGTTCACCGGACCAACCGCAAGCCCATAGCCGTGCGTATAACTCAGGCGCTCGTTGATCCAGTTCCTTTCCGGCAAACCGGCGGAATTCAGCTCCCGGGAGGACAGCATGAACTGCTGAAGCTCGTCGCCCAGCAGGTAACGGTCGTTGTCCACAGAGATGAAATCGTAATAGGTCCGGATTTCCTGGATTTGCTTCAAAGCATCCAGGAGAGGCTCGTGATCCCAAAGGCGGATGCTGTGGATGGTTGCCGCATTATTTTCAATATCCTGGGGCGTGAGCGCTTTGTCGCCCGAAAGATCTCGCTCCTCCACATTGGCAAGTCCATAGGCTTGAAGGGTGGCCTCAATATTATGCTTGATCTGGAGATTCTCCTTGTCGAGCTCGTTGGGCGATACGATAAACTTCTGGATAAACGCCGGGTATAGGTTCCCGGCGAACAGCGCCACAAAATAAAGCAGCACGGCAGCAATCGCCATCCGATTGCTGGACGCAAAGGCATTGACGATGAACAGAACCGCGCCCGCCAGCGCGACGACCATCAGCAGCGTGAGCATCGGGACCCGCGCGTGAAGATCGGCGTAGTTTGCGCCGGAAAATATCTCATGGCTGCCGAAGAGCACCTCGAAGCGGTCCAGGTAGGCGCTGGCGCCAAGGAACAAAAAAACCAGGGATGCCAGGAGCGAGATATGCATGCCCGTGCGTGTCCGGCTTCCGGCATTGTTCAGCTTGCGCCATGCCAGCGTTCCTTTGAAATAGTAGAGCGCCAGAACTCCGGCGAGCGCCAGGATGCTCAGAATAATGCCCAGCCGCACCACTTCCCTCATAAGAGGCAACGAGAAGAAGTAGAAGGACACGTCCCTTGAAAATACGGAGTCCTTCAAATTGAAATCCACGCTGTGCAGCCAGCGCCAGACTTTCTCCCAGTTTTTCGCCTCTCCTATTCCTATGAACAGGCCTATCACAGCAGCCGCCAGCCCGGATACGCGTCGTACCGTTTCGGGTGAGACCGTATAGGCCGTAATCTGGCCCGTGGGAGTCGGGATTCCTATCTGGATAAGTCCCGGACCTCTGTTGGCAAACAGGAAATTCAGGTAGAGGAACAGGAAACCTATCAGCAGGATCCCCGACCCGAGCATGCTTTTAGCGTAGAGAGCGGTTGTGAAGATGGCCGTCTTGCCCAGCTCCATGAACCAAAGGTAGTCGAAATACATCTCCACCGCAAAGGTCAGGCCGCCGAGCAGCACGAAAAGCGCGACCAGGAAAATTATCAAGGTGATTCTTTTGTGCATGGTTCCCTCTATCCTGTGCGTGCGCCGGCAAATGCCGCGCAGTGCTATTCAGGCTGCCCGATACATGCAGCCCGAGTTCCATTGAAATGCCTACTGCAGAACATTGGGCGGGACCGAGGACGTGCCCGCACTGTGGATCTGATTTCGAGGCCTGCCGTGCCGGAAACCGGCGTTCGGTGCTCCGTTGCGGCTCCCCGCATTGAGTCCACGCCGCTATAATAATGACAACTCCGACAATAAAGCAACCTTTGATGCTCCCCTTTCGCCCCGCATCCCCTCAGGTTACTGCCGGAATGCTCAGAGCCGGGGCCGGCTTGAGGGAGGGCGGCGGGAAAGCTCCCGGCGCATTCACTCCGCCGAAGTCCCCAAGGCGCAGCTGCAGTCGCGGAATATGTGATGAACGCCAAGGCCGGGTGCGAATCACTTGCGCCATACGTTTTGCGGATCGTTGCAGTCATTTTTAAGGCCGAACGATTCATCGTTTGCTAATATAGATAGCTGCGCCGGGAGTGTCGGCCGTTCTCAGGGAGGCAAGATCTGTGACCAGCACCCAGCATGAAGTCCGCAATCAGCCCGGTGATCGGCAACACTGCAAAATTCAAAAGAAGGTCTGGATCAAGGCCTCCGCAGATGTCGTCTTTAAGGCCTTGACGGACGCCAAGGATCTCGTGCGGTGGTTCTGCGATCGCGCCAGCTGCAACGCCCGAGAAGGCGGTGAGTTTATCGCGCACTGGCGAACCCGGAAATCCAGCCAGAAGGGTAGCGCGGTATTCACCCGCATCGTACCGGGCAAAGAGCTGGAGCTCCGCTGGATTGACGACGGCCGCGGAACACAACCGGAAAATTCCGGGCATACCCTCAGCTACGAGATTCGATGCAAATCGGGCATGACGGAGGTCGTCATGCTGGACACGGACGATTCGGCGCCCGACGAAGAAACCTATGCCTTCCTGGACCAGGGCTGGAATTCGGTGCTGCTCGAACTGAAGGAATATTGCGAACGCAAGGAGCGGTCCCTCCGGCTGCGCAGCCGAGCCAAATCGCGTCCGTAATCCCTGGCAAAGCCGCAAGCTTGACGGTGAACCGCTGGCCTCAGCCCCAGGATCTTCCATGGATTTTTTCGGTGGAACCTTTGCCCTATTCAAGCGTCGGCGTTCCTCAGCGCTTATGTCGGCGCACGTCAGCGTTACCGAAACAGGTTTAGGAGCTTGCAATTAGGAGCCGGCTTCTGATAGGATTGCCCTCGCAGGCAGTCTGGCACACAGATTTAGATGGAGGAGCTCATGCGGAAAGTTCCCTTGGGGGAATCGCTGCGGATAATTGCACAAGGATCCATGAACTGGTTTGCGCACAGGCCCGTTGTGGTTTCGTTCGAGGTGACAAATTCCTGCACCTGCTACTGCAAGCATTGCGATCATGGGGGTCCCAAAGACACCGCGCGCGATTTGAAGCCGTCGGAGTATCGCAAATACATGGAGGTGCTCTGCCCGCCTGTCGTTCAGGTATCCGGCGGGGAGCCTCTGATGCGCGCGGACCTGACCGAGATCATCCAAAACATAAAATCGGATTCCGGTCTTCCCTACCTGATCCTGGTTTCGAACTGGTCCAATATGACCGAGCAGCGCTATGTGGAATTGCGCCGCGCCGGAGTCGACGAGTTCTGCGTCAGCCTGGATTTTCCCGACGAGCGCCACGACGATTTCCGCGGCCTGCCCGGGCTTTATCGCCACCTCAGCCAGCTCGTGCCGAAAATCGCCGCGATGGGCTATGACGATATCGTTTTGAATAACTGCATTACGGCAGCCAACGTCGAGGAAATCAACGCAATCGCCGACAAAGCGGCCGAATGGGGCGTGAACCTCAACTACAGCGCCTATTCGCCCAAGCGCACGGGATGCCGCGACTATTTCCTGAACACAAAAGGTCAGCTGGCCACTCTCGAAAAAGGCCTGGAGCGCATCAAGCAGCGCATGGATAAATCCCATTGGATTACCAACAACGAATCCACGCTGGATGCAACCAACCTTTATTTCGCCAGGGGCGGGACTCCCTCCTGCAAGGCCGGTCTCCGGTGGCTTGTTGTGACCAGCGACGGGGCGCTTCAGCCATGCTCGATGCAGTTCAAACGCTACAGCCTGCACGAACAGGCCCGCATGATCCGCGAATTCACGCAACATAACACGTGCGACCAGTGTTATGTTTCGATCCGCTCCTACCTGGACAAAACTTTCCCGCAGCTGGTGCGTGAAAATGTCACGGAATTTTTTTCCTTCAAATCCCGCTCGACCAACGGCTGCGCGGCATCGGTTTGAAATTCCATTCGTGGAATTCGGCGGATTTCTTTTCTGCTATGAATTATTTTCATGAGTGAAGCTTCGCCCCAATGCCGCTGTGTGCTAAGCTGTTTGCGTAAAACCGGATAATCAGGTGAAGCTTCTGGAGGCGCGATGAAAAAACTGTTGCTTCTTGCCATCTTAGGGGGTCTCGGCATGTCCGCGCTGGCTGTGGCCAGCGACGTTAATGACCGCGTGGTACGTGCAGCGTTAGTGATGAAACAAATTTCCGAAACACCGGATAAGGGTATTCCCCAGGATCTGCTCAACAAATGCGCTTGTGTGGCGATCATTCCGGGTATGAAAAAAGGCGGTTTTATCTTCGGCGCTAATTACGGCAAGGGCGTTATGTCCTGCCGGACCAACATGGGCGAAGGGCCATGGAGCGCGCCTTCCATGCTTCAGCTTCACGGCGGGAGTTTCGGGCTTCAAATCGGGGGGGAATCCGTCGACCTGATCTTCGTTATCATGAACCTCGGCGGCATCGAAAGCCTGCTGAACAGCAAATTCACGCTGGGGGCGGATGCCTCCGTGGCAGCCGGACCGGTCGGCAGGACCGCAGCGGCCGAAGTCGACGTGTGGATTTCGGCGAAAATTCTCGCCTATTCAAGAGCGCGAGGCCTGTTTGGAGGATTGGTCGTCAAAGGAGGATCGGTACGGCCCGACAAAGATGCCAACTTTGTCCTGTACGGCAAACAGGTCGAACCCCGGGACATTCTGCTCCGACCGACGGAATCGGTACCCAAAGATGCAAAAATCCTGCTGGATGAACTAACCCGGATCAGCCCTGCCCGAAAAACCGACTGATCTTTCCCGCGTGGAAAACGGGGCTTAGGATTTGGCTCCGCAGTTCAGGTCATAAATGATCTTAAGCCCCAGCAGCGCCAGCCACGGTTCGATGATGTCAATGCTTCGGGTTTCCTTCGCGATAAGCTCCACGAGCGCGCCTGTCCCGACGGTTTTCATCTCCGGGCCGAGTTCTGCCCTGAAGCGCGCCACCATCCCATCCACCAGCCCGACATAACCGTAGAGAAGGCCCGACTGCAGCGAATGCACGGTGTTCCGGCCGATGGCGGAAGGAGGGCGGGTAATTTCGACTCGAGGGAGCTTGGCTGCACGCTTGAACAAAGCATCCGAGCCGATGCCTATGCCCGGTGCGATGGCGCCTCCCAGGTACTCGCCATCCGCGGAAATGGCATCGAATATGGTGGCGGTCCCAAAATCCACGATGCAAGCCGGCCCCTTATAAATACGGCGCACGGCCGCAGCCTGGACCACCCGGTCGGCTCCAACCTGCTTGGGATCTTCGTAGCGCAGCGCTATCCCGGTCCGGGTCCCCGCATCCACGATCAGGGGAGCGACATTGAGATAGTTTTTGCAGGCCTGCTCGAAGGTCCCGGTCAGCGGAGGGACGGAGGAAACCACGGCAATTCCCTGGATCTCTCCGGAACGGACTCCGGCGCCTTCGAGAAGCTGAATCAGGAGTATTCCATATTCATCCGATGTCCGTTCATTATCCGATGCGAGCCTCCAGCGCGGGCCCAGCTTTTCGGTTTTATACAGTCCTAACGTAATGCTTGTGTTTCCTATGTCCGCGGCAAGCAGCATGGAGTGCCTCCCTCAAAGAAGGAAATTGTCGATAAGGCGCGTTTTGCCGATCTTCGCGGCCAGCGAGAGCAGAACCCCATCCTTGATCGAATCGAGTTCTTGCAGGGTTGAGGGATCCGCGGCAGAAACATAGGAAAGATCGGCCAGCGGCTCCGAACCGATTACAGAACGCATGGATGCCCGCAGGACTTCCGCATCGCGTTCTCCGTCGTCGTACTTCTCTTTCGCAGCCGACAGGGCTTTATACAGAACCACGGCCGCCTTTCTTTCCGAAGGGCTTAAATACGCATTCCGGCTGCTCAGCGCCAGCCCATCCCGCTCGCGCACGGTCGGGCACACAACAAGCTCCACCGGAAAGTCAAGATCCAGTACCATGCGTTTGAGCACGGCGACCTGCTGTGCATCCTTCTGACCGAAATAGGCCTTGTCCGGTCTGAAACTATTGAAGAGTTTTGCCACGACCGTGGTTACACCGCGGAAATGACCGGGACGGCATTTGCCTTCCAGCGGCTCGGATACTTCCCCTACCGTGATCCAGGTCTGGTATCCCGCCGGATACACCGATTCCGCGGCCGGGGTCCATACAACATCCACGCCCGATTTTTCCAGCAGTTCCAGGTCTGCATCGAGATTGCGGGGGTATCGGGCGAAATCCTCCGTGGGGCCAAATTGCGCCGGGTTGACGAAGATGCTTACTCCCACATGGCTGCATTCGTTCCTCGCCCGCCTGACGAGGGAGACATGGCCGGCATGCAATGCGCCCATCGTCGGAACAAGGCCGAACGCCCCCTCCATGGATTTCCGGATTTGCCTGAGATCCGATAGGCTGTCTGTTATGCGCATGATCGTGCTTCGCTCCTGTCGGAATGAACTGCAGCCTTTACGAGCTTCCAGAGTACAGAGTTGACCGGAACCGGGGTCGCCTGACGCATGGCCTCCTCCACAACGGCACCGTTGATCGCGTCGCATTCCGTCGGCGCTCCCCGCAACACATCCTGGAGCATGGACGATCGATTGCCGGCAGTACGCTGGGCAACCTCTTTGACGCGCTCCGCCGTGTTCAGGAACGGCAACACGATCCCTTTCGCCCGGGCTGCTGCGGCGCATTCTTCCGCCGCCAGAATCATCAACTCGGCGGCGTCCGGCCTCTTAAGAAGTTCGCCGTTAGGGACCCGCAGAATTGCCGTGAGCGCATTGATCCCGCAGCTGACGGCCAGTTTGCCCCACAAAAGGCCTTCAGCCTCCTCGGGGCTGCACGCATCGCATTCGAAGCCCGCACTGCGGAGCAGGTCCACAGCCCAGCCGGGCGCAACCACATGGGTCGGGCCCGAGCCGCCGGTGCGCACATGGCCCGGACCGAGCAGCGTCGCGCCCTCGGCCGTGGTTCCGGGAAAGGCTCTCGCTCCGAGCGCCTCGACGTTTCCCAGCCCATTCTGAAGGGATATGGCCAAACCGCCGGGGCTCAGGTAGCTCGCAAGCCAGTCAGCAACCTCACGGGTTTGCCAGGCTTTGACGAGGACGATCGCAAGTTCTGCCGGCACGATGTGCTCGCCGGGATAATCCGCGCGAACATGGATCGTTCGGGACCCGGCCCCATCCTCAAGCAGGATTCCCTTCTCCCTGATTGCCTCTATCCCTTCCACCCATCCGTCGACGAGCACAACATCGGCTACCCCGGCTAGACGGGAAGCAAAAAGGCAGGACATGGCGCCGGCGCCGAAGAGTACGACTTTCATTTCGCCTCCGCCGGCGCCTAATGATACCTTGTTTCGATGTTATCTCCGGAATCGATACCGCGCTCCAGCATTTCAAGTTCCTGGATGAGGTCGCGAAGAGTTTGCGAGTCCATGGAACTGGCATGCTCCGGCGCCGGAAATCGGCGTTCCTTTACATCGGCAATGTAGCTCCGGAAAGCCCTCTCCATTTCAGAGAAGAGATCGGCATATTTTTTTACGAAGCTTGGCGTGAAGCGGTCGAACAACCCAAGGACATCGTGCGTGACCAGGACCTGACCGTCGCACCCGATTCCGGCGCCGATGCCGATAACCGGGATGGAAAGCCGTTTGGATATCAGCCCGGCCACCTCGGCAGGAACGGATTCCAGGACGATGGCATAGCATCCCGCGTCCTCCAGGATCAGCGCATCCTCAATCAGCACTCGAGCGCTTTCCTTGGAAGTCGCCTGGACTTTCCATCCGCCCAGCTTGTGCACGCTTTGGGGCGTGAGGCCCAAGTGGCCCATCACCGGTATGCCCGCGGAAATGATATTCTTGACGACAGGCACTCTTTCCCGGCCGCCTTCCAGTTTGACGGCATCCACGCCCCCCTTCTGCATTAGGTTTCCCGCGTTGCGCAGCGCATCGGAGATTGAAATATGATAGGACATGAAAGGCATGTCGCTGACCAGGTGGGCACGGGAGGCGCCGCGGGCTACGGCGCGGCAGTGGTGAATCATATCCTGCATGGTAACCGGGATAGTATTTTCATATCCCAACACCACCATGCCGAGCGAGTCTCCAACCAGTATGCCGTCGATTCCGGATCGATCCAGGGCAACCGCGGTCGGGAAATCATAGGCCGTCAGGAAGGTGATGGGCTCGCCACGTTTTTTCTTGGATTGCAGGGAATGGACGCTGACTTTGCCCCGGAATGGGGGTGAAGCGGACGAGTTAGGCATGGCTATCTTCTCCGTTCGAGTAAGATGCCTGTCTTGGACCATATAAGGAATCAAACAGGCAACGCCGTCCCGGTCCTGCGCGGATCCAGGCGGCAGACACCATTTTATTAGAGTGGACAAATTTTGAAAAGCCCAAACCTGGATTTCCTGCTCCGGATGTCTCCCGGAGTTTTCGCGGCAGCAGGCAGGAAATGCCGGTTAAGTCCCCGGCTTCGGGTGTGATATTGTACTATCCCGTGCTGCGCCGCGAAAGCATCCAGGTTGGGAACGAGCGGGCCGGAAGCCTGGGATGGGACGCGGCAGCGGAAGCCCTGCAGGAAATGGTACTTGAGAGATAGGAGCAGATCATGAAGGCACTGGTTAAAAAGGAATCGAAGCCCGGCCTGTGGCTGCAGGACGTGCCCGAGCCCAAAATCGGCATCAACGATGTTTTAATCCGGGTGGACCGCACAGGGATCTGTGGAACGGATTTTCACGTTTATGAATGGAATGCATGGGCGCAGCAGACGATCCCGATCCCGCTGGTCGTAGGACATGAGTTTGTCGGCGAGATCCTGGAAGCGGGATCCAATGTCGCCGATTTTCGCCCGGGCAACATCGTCAGCGCCGAAGGGCATGTAGTCTGCGGCCGCTGCCGCAATTGTCTTGCCGGCCGCCGCCATTTGTGCAGAGACACCCGGGGCATCGGGGTGAATCGTCCCGGAGCCTTTGCCGAATACATATCAGTGCCGGTCACAAACGTCTGGCACCACAAGGAGGACATCGACCGCGACGTGGCGTCCATCTTTGATCCTTTCGGGAATGCGGTCCACACGGCATTATCGTTCAACGTGCTGGGCGAAGACGTGCTGATCACCGGAGCCGGCCCGATCGGGATCATGGCGGCTGCGGTGGTCAAACATGCGGGAGCGCGCTACGTGGTCATTACGGATTTGAACGACTATCGTCTGGAATTGGCCCGCAAAATCGGGGTCACGCTCGCGCACAATGTCCGGGACGGCAAAATTGCCGACGTGCAGAGAAAGCTGGGCATGAAAGAAGGCTTCGATGTGGGACTTGAAATGTCGGGCAGTTCCGCCGCTTTCTACGAGATGATCGAAAACATGTGTCATGGCGGCAAAATCGCCATGCTGGGGATTCCATCGGGAACCTTGGAGATTAATTGGAACACGGTCATTTTCAACATGCTGACCATCAAGGGTATCTATGGGCGCGAGATGTATGAAACCTGGTACAAGATGACGGTAATGCTCGAAAGCGGCCTCGACATTAAGCCTGTTATTACGCACCGCTTCCATTATACAGAGTTCGAAAAGGGATTCGAGGTGATGAAAACCGGACAATCAGGCAAGGTGGTTCTCAACTGGGCGTGACAGGATTTGTTGTTTTATGCGATTGGTTCAAGGGCGGCGGATTGGCTGCGCCCTTATGGCAATCCAGATCAAATAAATTCGGCCCGACCTCAGGCAATGCATTGACAACGGCGCGCTATATTGCTAGCTTATTGCGGCGCCATTGCTCCTCAGTAGCTCAATGGTAGAGCATTCGGCTGTTAACCGAAGGGTTGTAGGTTCGAGTCCTACCTGAGGAGCCAGAAAATCCAACGATATCTTCCCTTTTTTTTATAACTTACAAGATAAGCAAAGCAGACATACCACAGACAATACCACATTTTTTCGTGAATGCTGGTGAACACACAGGAACCGCTCGGCACTCATTGAATCCTCCATTTGATGCATCGGGTGCAAAAAAATGGCCCCCTCCAACTCCAGTTAGCGCTTCCACCCGTTCCGTTCTCCATTGCATGGTTTTGAACCTTGCTATCGCAGCCTTCGGTTCAAAGGCTTAGGGCTCGCGCAAAAATAGTTTCGCATTTTGGAGCGAACCCTTAGGTAGTGACCTGGGGCGGCACCCCTTACCCCAAAACAGCCGCTACAACGTTACAAGGGCCGATTGGCGGGGCTTTGGGGCAAAAAGGGATCAGCTACAAAAATTCTTTTGTAGCACTTGTTAAAAACATCACGCCTGCATCTGGTGAGGCCTGTAGCGGTGTAGCGGATAATTTGGGCGGTAGCCCAGCTTCCCCGAGCCGGCTTTCTGCCTACAGTGGGACCCAGAAAAGGCGACTACCACCCCCGGGATAAAAAATCATTTGAACCACCCATTAGCCCTGGGTAGACATAGCCGGCCTGTTCATTCGCGCAGGATACCTGCTTGCCTCGTATCCGTTCCTGTCCTGTAAGGGACCTCGGGAAGCATGGATCGCACCGCAGCTATAGTTTAAGCAATGTGCGCATAATGTATAATAATGTTGATTCTCACGCCAGTTTCGGTTTTATAAATTATGTGCGAATATGGGATAATATACGCATGAATGGTGCACGGATAGAGTATGCTGAAGACAGCCGAGTTTTTGTCCCTAAATCCGGTTTTTACTCTCGACGATGTTGTGCGCGAGCTCGCTCCTCGCGGTGGCCGATCCGGCGCCGTAGAACGACTAAGGCATTATGTCGAAACTGGCCGGCTTCGTTCGGTTTCAAAAGGCGTGTATGTAGTTACAAAGGGTTCGCCGCCAAATCGTATAAGCCCGAATTGCTTTCATGTGGCGCTTGCCGCCAGATCTGATGCCATATTTTCCTACCACAGCGCTTTAGAGTTGCTTGGCTGTGCGCACTCAATCTGGCATGTATGCACTCTTTATACTGTGCGCCGCCGGCGGCAACTCCGTCTCGATTACGACAAAATAGAATTCCTCAGCGATCCAAGCCCCCTTCCGGATCGCCATCTGGGAACTGAGGCGGTTGAATATGACGGGAAGCTGCTCGAAACGACGGGACCGGAACGAACACTTGTTGAATGTCTGCTTCGCCCGGGGCGTGTAGGAGGGATAGAGGAATTTTTAAACTCCGCGGGTGGGCTGCCCGCTCCCAAACTGGATTTGATAGAGGAGATTCTCAATCTCCATAACACAAAACATCTCTACGCTGCTGTCGGCTGGTATCTGGAACGATGCCAGGAGGCTTGGAATGTACCGTCGAATTTTCTTGAGCGCCTGGAGAAACACCGTCCCGGCTCGCCGCAGTATCTGGAGCGACGCAGCGGATTCGGAAAACTATTTCCCCGGTGGAATTTGATCCTGCCGCGTTTTGTGGTAAGGATGGGAGGCCTGGATGAGCCCTAACATAGAGTTTCTGAAGCGGTGCTCCATCGAAACAGGCTATCGTCCTGACATACTGGAAAAAGTCATACGATTGGGAAAATTTGCGGATGAAATTTCCAAACATCCATTTCTTGGACAGGCCCTGGCTTTAAAGGGCGGCACCGCGCTTAATTTGTGCTCTGATGCCCCAAGGCGTCTTTCGGTCGACCTCGATTATGACTACATCGCTCATCTCGAACGGGAGAAGATGTTGGAGGATCGACCGGTTGTAGAAAAAGCCCTGGCGGATATCGCTGCGCATCAAGGGTATCAACTTCAAAAATCAGCGGACGCCTTTGCAGGGCGGAAAACCTATCTGCGATATCAATCCATGATGGGACCAAGCGATAGAATTGAGGTTGATATCCATTTCCTTCACAGGGTTCCGATCGATGAGATTGAAAGGAGATCCCTTTGGCAGCCCGGCGGTTTAGCTCGGCCAATAGTGAATGTCGTTAGCCTGTCTGAACTTGTGCTCGGGAAACTAAACGCTTTTTTTGAACGGGCCGCGCCGCGAGATGCTTGGGACATCCTTCATTTATCGGAGCCGTCAGCAGCAATACTTAAAAGCCCTGAATTTCGGGCCCGATTTATTGCTCTCTCTGCTGCGTTCGAGCAACCTCTTTACACCTACACATATGTCCGGCTTCAGGGTCTCCTCAGTAATCAATTTGTAACAGAGCAACTGGCGCCCGTATTGCCTGGGCAAACAGCTATTCAAGCCGAGGAGCTTATCGAAAAATCCTGGGCCCAAGTGAAATCCCTTATGGCCCTTAAATCCCATGAAAAAGAATATATTGATGCTATCCAGCGCGGAGAATTAAGGCTCGATCTCTTATTTCACAATAATGAGAGAGAAATCGCCCTGCTTGGTAAGCACCCTGCAATCTTATGGAAGCTGGATAATGTCCGCAGGCATCGCTTGGATCAACCTCAGTAGGTTGAAGGTTCGATCCAGCATCTCCGTATCGACAGTAAAGCTACAGCCGAAGACTTCGCGACCGCGGGATCTCACCTCCGCGAGCGCAAAGATGGCCAGCGGCCGGATGATGAGACCGTGGTTTTGCCGCAGGGACTTCCTGATCCGCGCGTAAGACACGGGATTCCTACGGCACCGGAAGGCTGCCATTTCCTGTTCGGGAAAATTCAAGATCGATCGAAGAGGCTTCCCGGTTAATCATTGGTTCCATTGAGACTTTCCCTTTCTGAGGCGGAAACAGGGGTGGAAATGCATTTCCGCTTTACTTCCACTTAGTTGGTGTAAAGGACCGGGACTGGAAATAAGGTGGAAATGGAGAGGGAATGAAGCGGAAACGAGTTTCCACTATATTTCCTCTTCGCAAGAGCTCGAAGGATTCGTTCGAGGTATTGCGTCTCGGATTGGAAAGGACCAATCCGAGAATTTCCATCACTCCCCTCGTTGCTACCCAGATCAATGCGGGCATCGAAGCTCTCCTTGCAGATTCCGGGAAAGCAGGTAAGAGGCGCAAGGAGGATGATCACGCGCAGATCCGAGAACTATTTCCCCCTCATTAGAGAAGAGGGTCAAAAGTGCCAAAAACCTACTGAACAATTTTCCGTTTTGTCTTTTTTGTCCAGGGGAAAACAGAATGCTAAAGCGGACCGGCGACATTATTCATTGGTCAATTTCCGATTTGTGCTTTCATAGGTTGGGCAGTTCGCTATGAACCGGCTCTCGGCAGGAGGGACAGTAACTTCCGATAAGGCCGTTTCGTGGGAGTTTGGGATCCGGTCACTTGTCCGGATAGTTACTCGTCCAACTGACGCGGACAGACAGGACCAGCCACGAATCCTATCCAGTTCAGGGTCATGGCTTCCGCTTGTCTGGCCTGTTGTGAGGTCCACAGGTTCGTACTTCTCTAGAGGGGATTAAGCCTAATTCCCAGTATCGGAAATCACCCCATGCACTCCTTTGGCAAGAGCTTACACCCAAAAAGGAATGCCGATCAGCGACGTCGGTGGCCAGCGAACCCAGCGTGACGCATCGGGTCATATCGCGCTGTCCGTAATCAAAGCATCTCATAAACCTTGTAAGCGTTGGCCTCAGCCGTGGCAGCTTTTGTCCACCGACGACCCGAGACCTCCGGACGTAGCGCTCGGATGCACCCCCAGTTGAACACTCGTGCATCACACACTCTGGGATCGGCCTCATTTAGCTCCATCAGGTGCTGCAGGTTGTATGCCGGGCCATGCACGTAAAGTAGAAGCTTCTCTGCCCAGTTGATTTCGTTACGCCAGTCGTCAGATGACGGCGTCGTCGTAACACCCTTGAGGCGACCCACGTAGACTTCGATGTGCGCTCGGTCCTCTTGCGAGCCCCCGCCGAAGTTGTGTTCCTCGATGCGCTCTCCAAACGTTCGCCCGATCGTCTGGCCGATATAAAGAAGCACGTTGGAGCCGTAGACCGGATGATGCCCATATATCTGATAGAGCCCGTGGTCCTTACGCAAGTCCTTAAGGGTGTCAAGCTGGTTGAGTGAATAGGGTCCTTCCCACTCGATATGGATGATCCTCTCCATCATATTCGCACCTCTTATGCTGGCCGCTTATGCTGGCCGCGTCACTATTTTAGTTTGACGTCCTTTATGATACGTCCACCTGAAAATCCGGCCTCTCCAAATTACAGCTATGGTCTGCTCTGGCAGGATTCTACACCCGCGAAGGGATGACGGGGCGGGCAATTTCTCCATGCGGCCTCTTAACCTGCTGCCATACTATGTGAATCCCATTGATCCCATCGTCTGCAGCTGCGAGACTCATTTGGCCTGAAGTCCCGTTCGAGGAAGTTATTGCTCAACAATCGAATCCGTCGTTTGGCAGGGCTGTCTGGTCACTTTATTCGGACCCTAACGCAGGAGTTTGCGGTCTCCACCAAGAGTCTTTTTCGAACATCTTCCTTTTCGGCGCTGCTTAATTTGATCTGGATCTGCTACTCGATACCATTTTGTACCCACCATAAATTAGCAGGGGCACAAGAACCGCCGCATGAGACAGGGCTGAAATGTGCGACCACACCGTTTGCCAATCGAACCCCTTTTTCATCAAGATCCCGGTAGATTTTCGTGGATGCCCCAAACCCTGCAGCATAGGTCACATTGCTTGTCTCTTTGTCATAATAGAGAGAGATGAAGTAGCCGTGATCCCTGATATCGCCCCAAGCAAATTCAATTGCTTTCGGATTGTCCAACCAAGGCAATTTCGAGGGAAGAAGGATCGGGATTTGTATCTTGCCGACGATTTGAGCAAGCGCAGGCCCAAAAACCTGGGCTGGTTCATTCGTCTCTGCAATTGCCCAATTCAGCACTGAAGCGTTCCAAAGGTATCAATGTCAAACCGATTTTGAGTGCTATCTTCATGCTTGTCTCCACACAGAGCATTCAATTATAAACCCGAGACGTAGTGCTTTGAGGATGGATAGTCATCAGGCATGGATCCCGAAGAGTCCGGATCGGGGAAACTTCGAATACGCA
>CAWEJX010000013.1:0-47232 GCA_963809485.1 uncultured Acidobacteriota bacterium | reverse complement strand
GTTCCCCAAATTCACTTGTCAGGATGAGCTTATTGAATTTATCCATCGGAATGCGAGCGGATTCCCAGAGCTCATGGGCAATATCGGCTTTGGTCTTGCTTCCCATCAAGCCGTCGGTCACGCGCTGCATCTCCGTTATCACGAGCGCGCCGGCATATTGGGCATCCCAGGTTTTCCGGTCCCTGGGCCGATATTTCCTTGTGCGGGCTGATACAAGACACGAGGTTGGCGATCGTTCCCGCCACGCTCATATCCATCTCTTCAATGCCGAGAACGGTAACCAGATTGGTCCCTGCGGGATAACCCAATTGGACGCTGACCGGATCCAACCACCCCAGCGAGGCGATATCCTCCGCTTCCGCAATGACAATTCCGGCATATGCGGCAGGATTGCCGGCCAGGTTAGAAGGCTTTATGCCTCGGCCATTGCCCGGAATGCTGGCCATGGCCAAATTGATTGCCCGCCCGATCACGCCGTTGGCGTGATACTTGGGGTTCGGCAAAAAGCATTTGCAGACGAATTGATTCCTATCTTCCGGGCATAGGGGCCGTTGACAAGCACCAGTGGAACCGGTGCTCGCATTACGGGGAAATAGGCATCCCATCGGGCGGAGGTGATGGCCTTTAACGCCGCAAGAATTACGGGCATGTATTCCGGTTCGGCGCCGGCCATGGTCGCGACAATGGCTATTTTTTCCACTGTGAAATCAGCATTGGCAGGCCCCCATGCGCCGATTACGGTTCTGACGCAGACAGCGGCGTGCCTTTCAACAGGGCATCGACCCGGCTGCGCGTCGGAGGCAGCAGCGGCAATCCATCACCCCAGCCCATTTTGAGGAAATCGATGTTGAACCGGGCCTGGCCTTCTTGATAACTCGCGGCGGTGTAGGAAAACTCGTTTTCTTTGGGGAATCCATTTGTCTGCCGCCAGCTTCATATGCTGAGGTTTCCATGTGGTAAGCCCTTTTACCACAAAACTGAATGCCTCAGGCGCCAGCGCCTTAATGCCTTCCGAAGTAAACGTGTCGTATTCCTCAAAATTCATTGCCGGATAATCGATATATCCTTTGGGAAGGATCGTTCCCATAAAGCGTTTCTCATGACGCTCGTTATATAGAGTCACGGTGGGAATGCCTTTTTCTTCGAGAGCAATAGCGATGGAACCCATCGCGCCGAGAATGTCACCCCCTCATCAGCCGCCCAGGGCTGCTATAACAGCATCGGCTTTGGTTTTCTCGATTGCGGCCATCACCTCCTTTTCCGGCCCAAACTTCATAGGCAGGTCCTTGTAGGGCACGATTTGGATGTCCGCAAATTTTTCCTTGAGCATCTTCTCCAGGAGATCATATAGCTCCGCGCCTTTGCCGGCGTATACCTGATCGCGAGTGGCGGACAGCCACATGGCGACCTTCTTGCCGTTCAATGTTGTCAGGCGGGGAGCCAGTTCCCGGCCTTTTTTGACCGGGCCTTGAGGATTTAAAACGGTTAACGTGTATTGAGAAGCTGCAGCTGCCTCCATTTTGCCAGCCCAAAATAGTATCGGCAAAATTATCAAAACTGCTATAAGCCCCATGACCGATCTTCTCATATTGAATTCCCCTTGTTTGAAATTCGTTGAAGCCTTCATACAGGCTGCCGTTTCTTTTGACGATGCGCCCCAAACTAGGGCGAATTGGTAGGTCAGCGTCAGCCTTCACTGGCCTTTAGAGCTTTGGATGTGTACAAAATGCCCAGAATCAACAAGGCTACGGAGAGTGCAGCCAATGCATTCCAAAAATAGGTCAGAAACAAAGCGCTCGCGGCTCCGCCCAGAGCCGTTAAAATTGGCAGTCATCAGGGGCAAAAAGCGGCCAACACCGCCAGGAAAGTGCCGATAAGCCCCATCCCGCCCTTTTTCCCCGATTTTGGGAAGCCCATAACGTGCACGCCGTAAACAAACAAGGCCATCGAAATCGTCACCAGGAGGGCCAGTGAAAGGCCGGTCAACAGTTGCCCGCCGAAGTGTTGAATATCAGCTGCCCGAACAACACATGAATTCGGCCGCCTTTCCCGCCGGGAATCAGGTATACGGCCATATAAAAAACGCCTGCCAGGGTTCCGATGCAGCAAGCTTTTGGTTCCTTCAAGGCAGCCCTTATCGTTGACAGGATCCAATGACGATCCCTTACGATGTGCCATTTCCTGACGGCAAAGCCTACAGCAACGAGAGCAAACAATATCGATAGTGCATCCACCCAGAATGTCACCATGGCATTTGTCCAATCGCCTTATCCGTCGGCTTTCCAGCTCTTCCGTCCTGGACCAGGACTATCCCTCGGGGCCAGTCTCAGGTTCAGAGATCAATGTTCGAAAGCTGATCCCGCCCTTTCCAACCTGAATGCCGGATTTTATAAGCGTGTTGCGTATATCGATCCCTTTGTTCTCATTCTTTATGTGGAAAATCCGGCCGTCGATAGTTTGGGCGCGGATGATGTTCGGCATCACATGCCACTCAATCTGTTGAATCGCGCCGCTCTTTGCCATTGCGAGGATCTCGTCGAGCGCAGCTTCGCGACCCCAGTCAATTTTGTTATTCGCAGGGTCCGTCGGTGTTTTATCAGCTGAAGCATCGGTCGCTGAATTTTGTGCGGATTTAACTTTGTGTCCTACGGTTTCTGTTCGCTTGGCGGGCAAGGAAACGGGCTGTGGTTCCTTCTCCTTTGGCAGGTTTTGGGGAATCGTTTCTGTTTTTTCAGCATCAGGACTGACGTCAGGACGGCGGCTACAGGCGACAGCCAGGAACATGGCCAGCGCTGCCATCAGGAATATCGGCCCTATGGATTCTTTGTATGCCACATTCACCCTTATAGGCTAGGGAACAGCAATTTCATTGTTTCGCTCAGTTTTGCTGTTAGCTGCTCTTTTTCGAACAGAAAGCCCGGATCAGCCCAGCTATCGCGAAGCTGGTGCATGTACGCCTTCGGCGATGGAGGCAGGTCCCGCCATAGCGCCCCGCACGGGTAGAACATATATATATCCCAAGCTACCTTATCGCTTTGGCCGAGGCTGATAGCAAACGCCCGGCCGGCCAGATGTTGTGGATCGTAAAAGTGCTTTACTCTTTTGTCCTTAAATTTTTCGACTGCCTTTTGCGCAGCCTTATGGCTATCATTGCTCATCATGGGAATCCATATCAGCAGCACGTCCAGAGTTGCGTCGGGAAAGAGTTTCAGGATTCCATTCTGTACCGCCCGGGCACCCTGGTCAATTCATTTGGGTCAAGTGGGCGAGAGCAATGAAACGAATCGGCAAATATCAGGGTTCTGGTTGAATGCCTCTATCATTGGCAGAAGGGTTTTATCCAATTGCATCAGCATTGGAAGTTTCTCCCATTTAAGCACTGCCGGGACGGCCGGAAGGATGAAAGGCCTAATGCCCTCCTATCACGCCTTGTCCAAGCCAAGTTTTATGCGCAGGCGCTTCACATACTCCGGTCCTCCCGCCTGGTATGGGCGAGGAACCCAGGGCATTTCCCGCAGGGTTTGCAGCATATAGGACAGCCGATCACAAGGAATCGAAATGAGTTGCAGTCCCTCCGGAAACAATTTCCTGCGCCTCATTCCGAAACCTAGACCGGTGGCGATAAAGTTTATCTCTCCATTCAGGTGCGGATAAGCGAAAAGCCAGGCGCAACCGATGGCACTCGAATAGCGGCTGTGCCACATCTCCCCGGTTCCGTAACTCACAGCCCGGAGCAATATCTCGGCTTGCCTTGTATCGGCCAATATAATCAGGAGGTCGGGATCAAACGCCATTCGGCTGAGAGGAGCCAGGGCGACATATTTCACCGCTCCTTCCGGTATCCTGGGGATGTATTCATACAGTTTGCGGGCAGTGCGCTTGTCACGGAAAACCTCCAATCCTGCACCAAAGGCGCCACTGAGATATTGTTCCGCAATCTCATTTTGTCCTAATACGTGCAATCCAGCCTCACAAGCATGATACTTCGCAGCGGCGTAGAATGAGTTTCCTTCGAAAGCGGCTCTGAGCATCTCACAGAGAGACATCTTTTTATCCAGCTTAGGAATCCCCCGCAGAGGCTTGGACGAATATTTTACGCCTACGGGCGGGTTGTCGAGCTCTAGTTTTGCCAGGATGCTCCAATCGTTTTTTGCAGGAGTTATCATGGGCACCCTATTCCGGTTTTCGAACCCCGGAAGCCAGCCTCTCCAGCTTGTGAAATTTTGCGGCGTAAACTTTTATCAATGAATCCTATCATTGCCCGCGGTACCAGTGAAAGGCAAATACTATCGTCTCTCCCTCTTTTCACCCGGGCCGCGCCTTTGCGTCAACCTTTACGCCTGACTTAGGAATTCAGGCAATTCCTTCAATGTGCCGTCCCGGTCGATCGCGACGACATCCACTTCGCCGCTCACCAGTGCCTCCGCCTCTCCTCGGCGCCTTATTTGCTGTCGAAAAGTGAGACGGTATTCCGATGAGCGCAGCATTGAGGTCAGCACCTCGATTCTGTCCCCCAGGGAGGCGGGGCGCCGGAATTTGACGCGGATCTCGTATACCACCAGCCGGCGATCCGGTCTCGCAACTTCCGTTATCGGGACGCCCAACGATTCGAGGAACTCGCATCGGCCGCGTTCAAAATAGCGAAGATAGTTGGCGTAATAAACGATGCCTTGCGCATCCGTATCTTCCAAGTAAACGCGGAATTCCAGTACATGATCTTTGGTTTGCATGGCTGTGGATTTTATCCCATTTCTCCCTGTCCCGGGGGCCTGACAGCAGTTATCCGTATATCCAATATCGAGTTGCAGCAGTTCGAGCTTCGTCTTTCTTCTGTATTGCCTGCAGGCAACATAGAAATATCTGAAAACCGGCTGTCTTCAGCAGTTGTTCGCAAGCTCGATGTTACACCAGGAGCCCTCAAGCAATACCGGAATTTTGAGGTAAGGATTGAATGGATTTAAAGCCAATTCTCCAGTCTCGCTGCGGGATAACCAGAGCTCGACCGTTCCGGGATTATTCAACGCTGACAAAGGCTGACCACAATGTGAAAGCCGGTTTTTGCAGGCATATGTTGGCGGATTACGGGCTGCCCTCATTGGCCCGGATATCGGATCGAGGCTTACACCCTGCCCCCGTAGACCGCGAAATTGTACCGTTTCAGGACGACATCCACGTCCTTGAATCCGGCCTTGCGCAGGCCATCAAACTCGGCCTCAAAATCCCGGGGCCGGTCTTCGCTTCGGTGACGCCGTATCATCTCCTCGACCCATTTGGCAGACATGCCGCTTGCCCCCATGTGATCTTTCCAGCGCTGCATGAACAGCTCCTGCAGATGCGGATTGGCCGAAAGCACGATATCGATAATGAAGAGCACGCCTTTGCGGGAAAGCGCCCGCCGCAGCCGGCGGTAAAAGGCGAGCTTTTGCCGCAGAGCGATGTGATGCATGACCATGGACGAGACGATAGCGTCGTAGGTTCCGTAGTCGAAGGTGCGGATGTCGGCCTGCCGGAATTGCACCGACGGATAGCCGGCGAGCTTGGCGCGGCTGGCAAGGAGCATCTTTTCGGCCATGTCCACGCAGACCAACTGCGCCCGAGGAAAAGCCTCGAGTACCTTGAGACTCAAGTTTCCAGTCCCGCACCCCAGGTCGGCAATCTTCAGGCGGTCGTTGCGGCCGAACGGCATTGCCTCGACCACGGCCTGCATCATCTCGTCGTAATAGGGCATCACCTTGAAGAACATCTTGTCGAAGACCCGCGCCTCCTGCTCGAAGTGCGACTTGATCCGGGCGAAACGTGCATCCGCGCTCTCGTTCATATTCAGCTCCTTTGACAACCTTTGGCCGACGGCCTCTTGATCTTCTCGTCCATGCTGGAATCATGGGAGAAGCATGGACTATATGCGGGCTTCCTGATTTCAAGCCTATGGGCGATTTCGCCGGTCTTCACCCCACGGACCGGTTTCACCGCCGGCGTTTCATACAGAGTTCTGAACTACCCTTGAACAACCTGATCCTTGAGCAGCATACAAGGCCTCGACGGTTCAACGGCTCAAAGAATGGTAAAAGGCAAATCTTCCCTGCGTCTCAGCCGGAACCCCGTCGAGCTTGCTCTCAGTTTCAAGTGCGCGCTTCAATCAGAGCAAAGCCGGAGGCTGTCGACACGGCATGCGCTATCGATTGCAGTGGGGAACCGTAATCTGTTGTCGGGCAATTTCTATTTTGAATCCAGTCCCCAGCCCTTAAACATATCTTTATAAAATTGCGGCTGTTCAAAATCCGGGTGCATGGACATGTATTGATCCCGATGGGAATACAATTTCCCGCCCCTTTTTAAGCCTGCCATAAATGCCGGCATCTTGTCCCGCGGCGCCGCGAACATCATTTCTTCCTCCGGAGTCAGAGCTCTCTGGTATTCCCCGGGGTCTGGAAGCACGACGCTGTATTTTCCCGTTTTCATGGGAGCCACAACGCTGTGCGCACAGGATGGAAGGAATAAATAGGTGCTGACCTGAGCCCCGCCACCGCCATACATCATCGGCATAAGCAATCCCCTGAGTTGCGCGGGATTCGAATATATAAGAACGACGTCCGGAATAAACGTTGCGCTCTTTAGAGGCGCCGTAACCACACCGATATATTTCCCGACTTCAAAGCTGTCAAAAGATTCTCCATACATCGCCATAGAATCCGGCTTCCGCACCATTCCATAAGAGATGAGAGCCGTCGGACACCAATGATCTTCCTTCAACATGGCAACGGTTTTACCTTCCCGCCGCGACATGCCAAAGGCCTGGCACTGGGCGATATGATAGCCTCCGTCCCTTTTCGGACGGAAAGCTCCTTTCGGGATGTCCGCTTCCCTCTCCAGCATTTTTACGGCCACAGGGGAAGTCCTCAGAAGCAAGGATGTTTCCAGTTCCTCCCCGTACTTATTGAACTCGCTCAATGCAGGTACAGGATTCCCCTCTCCGGGAACAGGTTTTTGGGTTGTTTGTGCGGATGAAATCGCCGCACTCGATGCTCCCAGGGCAACTGCCCCCAGCCCCAGTTCCAGAGCTTCACGTCGCGTGTATTTATTTTTCACTGGCATTCCTCCTATATACAAAATCATATACGACAGATTTCCATATTTCCATGCAGCGCTGGATATGCCCTGACTCTCACCGGAAGCGGATTCGCGATGGCCGGGGTTCATGGATCGAATGACTGAATTCATTGGAGCAGGGAACCGGGATTCTGCCGGCGATATCCGGCTTGGGAAATTTCCATGGAAACGAGTTTCCCCAATTGCATGGGGGAGCCGGACTGCCTTTTTGGCTTCAGCCGGACAGAGTGCATTGCAGGGCAAGGGGGGCGGAGAGACCTGCAATGCCTCCCCGCCCCCTTGTGTCGCAGCGCTCAGTTTAAAGGCTTATGCCTCGCGAGCTTTGGGTTTTGCCGTGATGAGCTTGTCCGGCCCGCTCGGATTCCCGGGATAAACTTCAGAGAAATGCGGGACGGAAATGGGCTTTGCATAGAACCGCCCGGGTTTATAGTCAGCCCTGGACAGCAGCCGGTATTCAAGCCTCTTGTATTTTCCAGGCATTACGTTCTTTCACATAGGACACGTCATGAATTCCGCCTTCCCACCATTGCCGTATTCCCTGGCCCTGCTGGCGCATCATTTCAAGCAGCGGCAATTCGGAGACCAGCGGCGTCCCTACCTGCATGGAATAGGGGAATTGCGCCTTAGCGGACTGGCGGTCCTGCGCAACTTCCACGACATCTTGAAGCTGGGCCAGATCCGGTTCAAAGCCGGGCGCCGGCTCGATCTTCTTTCCGGTCCGATTCCGGCTGAAGTGGTTGCAATACAGGCGGCGAACGCCCTTGTCTTTGCCGATAAAGACTCCGCCGTTGAAGACCACCTCCGCTTCGTCCGCGAAACATGTCGACGACCTCTTCGTACATCCCCTGGTCGAGACAGGTTTCATACGTGCTGGTTCAGCCTGCGGATGATGTTGGCGTCTTCGAGGCATCCGATTCGATTGGAAAGCGTTTCCATCTCGCCCTTCAAGCCTGCATCATGATCCGGACTGGATTTTGAGACACCCGCCACCGCGGATGCGAGCACGGCCGACATGGCGGCGCCTGTTTTCCAGAATAAAGGATCGACGCCCGCCGTTCGGCTGCTTCGGACTTCTGTTGGACTCCATTTTCGATTTTGAGATGGCCATGTTATGCTCCTTTCACTCTCGCCTTCGGTCCGAAGAATTGTCGGATGTCGTACCTTCCGATGTCGCGCGCGATCGCTCCGATGGTATTGAGACCTACTCCCCTCTCGCTGCCGGAGAAGCCGAACCCGCAAGCACGCTTCGTTTTTTCATTTTCGATGATACAGGTCTCCGCGCCGTTGCAGCCTTCCTCAACCAGATCAAAGATATACACTCCGGGACGGAGTTTTACATACATGGCCGGGGCGCACCACTGCATGCCCAGAGTCTGGTTTGCCGTGTAAATTGTCCAGGACGAGGAATGGGGCGTGGTGTAGAGATGCATGGAAGTCATCTGGTCGGAATAGGACCGTGTGAATCCGCGGCCGACCAGTTCGTCGGTGAATTCATGACGTACGTACTGCGGAGCCTCCACTCCTGCCATTTCGGCTGCGCCGAAGAGGGCTCGATAGGAAACCTCATTCCCGTAATACTTCGTGCCCATCCTGGAGAGAACGCAGGTGGTAAGGCCGTTGGTCAGGTCCAGGGCGATTCTCCTGCAGGTGCGGGGCCTGCTTCCGCTGTGAATGTGGGCGAAAAATACCAGTTTTTCATCGGCCTCAAAGGCACGGTAGGTCTCTTTCTGCCATTGAGTATCGCCGTGTTTCCGCCACTGAAGATTGTACATGTCGAGGACCTTGTAATCCCAGACCGGGCCTTCATTGTCATAGCGGAGAGTGAACTCCTTGCCGACCAGCAGGTCGCTGAACGGCAGCGCGTTGCCTCCCATCCCCCCCTGTTCCTGCGGGGTGTTGGCATCGCCGGTGAAAGTCCTGGTGCTTTTTTCGGCAGCCTGATGGACCTCTTCTTCAGTCATGTTCCTGAAATCTCTTGCCGGGCGGTACACGATTCTCTGGCCTTTGGGAGGCGTGGGCGCCGGCTGGTTCGGCTGAGGTGCGTTGGTCTGGCCGAGATTCATCTTTTCGCCGTGCTCGTCGAAGGGCGCCAGTGAGGTCAGGTTGCCGACAACTTTGCCCGTTCCCCGGAACATGTAGTATTCCAACTCGTCCTTTTCATTGAAGCCGAGGCGCATGCCCGCCTGGGTTTCCGTGAACAGGTCGAGGGCGTACATAGTCATAATGCCGGAGAATTCGCATTCCGTTCTTTCATAGATAAACAGGTTGTCGTTGACCATTACGTAGTCCGAAGGGGCGCAGTAGCTGAGGTCGTCGGCATGCCGGGTGAGTTCGACAAAGTTCGAGGAGGAGACCGAAGGATACAAGTCCAGGGTCTCGATTCCCGTGTCCTGTTTCCAGTACATGCCCGTGCCTTCGAGCCTGTTGGTCGTGTGATGCCGCTTTTTCGGCACCTCTTTGCCCGGAACGTCCACATAGCCGAAATAGATCTGGCGCTGGACCTCCCTGTCGTCGATCGTGAATTCCTTTTTGGACATCGTTACTTCTTTTTTGCCGCTGCAGAGCCACACTTCAAAGACCGTGGCAAGATTCGTATCCTGATCGACGAAAACATTGAAGCCTCTCTGGGTTCCGGGGATCATGTGGGAGAAGAAAACCAACTGCTTAAGCGTCAGTGCGCCGTATCCCGATTCAACGGGAGCTCCGTTGCCCTCAGCCAGCGTAAGCTTGCGCTTGTCTTTAAAGACGTAGTTCAAAACGGGGCCGTTATCGGTCACGATTTTCAATGACTTTCCGGCAAGAACGTCCGACAACTCCGATGCGCATTTCGGGCCGGCGGCCGTCGGCTCAAGCTTTTTGGCCTACCTGTTCTTTGGTGAGTTTTGTGTATTTGAATCGATGCATTGGCTCATTCATTGGCTCATCTCCTCGAAAAGAGAAACAGTTTTGCTGCGCCGATATAATTTACGATAGCAGCCCATATACACTGGCTTGACCGGCTGCTCCGGAGCCTATCCAATTAGCTTAAAAATTTCAGCAATGAAAACCTGACACGGCATCATACTATGAAATAAAACGGGCAGAAAAGATATTCCGGGGAAATCCATTAATAGCAGCTACTTGCATGGATTGCTTGAATGCCCGGGCCGGCGGGGTCGGTCAATGATTCTGTTTGCGAAACAGAGCCGTACGATGGATCACTAAAAAATCCTGTTCATTTGCGACTGAACACCGCTATAAATAATTGGTGGCCAATTTCCAGGAGGGCAATTCATGAAACAACTTTTGTTGGCGATGCTATTAGGCATGTTCGTTCTTTCCTATGCTTGTGCGCAGGGCACACCCAGGGTGCTGCTTTTTATGCGGGATGCCCAAAAATCCGGCGATCTTGAATATATGCTTAAGACAGAAGTGGGTGTGATGAAGAACATATTGGAAAAGTCCGGATATAAGGTTATTGTGGCCACACTGGGCGGCTCGTCCGTTTCCGCGGGACCCACAACCGTGACGGCAAATATCAAGATGGCGGATGTAAAGGTGGCCGACTATGCCGGATTTATCCTGCCCTGTTTGGCCGTGCCGTCCTATCCTTCGCCGCCCTATGTGTCCCCGGAGGCGATAGCTCTGGTTAAGGGCGCCGTAGCGGCTGGAAAGCCGGTTGCTGCGCAGACCGGATCCCTTTGGACTCTGGCGGAGGCGGGCGTGTTGAAGGGAAAGAAATATGCCTACGCTTTTGAGGAGAAAAGCCCTCAATTTGCAGGAGCAACCTTTGCAGGAACCGGGGTGGTGACGGACGGACTGATCGTCACATCCGGCATCTGCCCGTATATGGCGCAAAAGGGCAATGCCAAGGACGGCACCGAACAGGTCGCGCTCGCGCTGGTTGCGGCAATGAAAGAAGGGAAGTGAGAATCGGCTCCGGACGCTTCCACAAATCTTGGTCGCTTTTATTGAATCCTCAGCGGGCCCTGCCTAATTAAATAAGCTGGTAACCCTCCGGATCTGCTGAGGCGACTCGAAGAGTTCGACAGTTTCAGGATCATTGAACGCCGACATACACTGACAAAGCGCCGACGAACGCGGATCAGTAAGGCAGCGGAAGCGTCATATCGGGTGAACCTTCCAGGAAGGAATGCTCCAATGAGTACTCGAAAAACCGCGCTCGATTTTCGGTTCTGCCGGTCAACGGGAATCAATGTTCCACGGGAATCCGCCAGACAGGTCGATCGCGCAGCATTTTTAAAGAACAAAGCTAGAACGGCCAGAAATTGTTGTCGTGCCAGATTTGCTCTTTCAACCCTTCATTGAGATTGTGCAGCAGGCGGAAATGCGTCCGCTCCCAGGCGGCCAGTACCCGATACAGTTCCTTCTCGTTCGGATCCGTCGCTTCATTGGCCCTTTGCTGGTAAACCTCAACGGCGCGGTTCTCAAAATCAATGGCCGCCGATATGGCAGCCGCTTCAAAACCGGCGGCCGAGATCTCTTTCTTGACCTGTTCGCTCAGGATCTCGGCGACCGCCGGATCCTGGGCAGGGCTTTCCGCCTCGTTTTTGGCGAACCTGCCGTTCTTTTCATACTCCGCAAACTGCCTGGAAAGGAATTTGATATGTGCATCCTCTTCCTCCGCCATCATTGTGAAAATTTTGCAGACAGCTTGGCTTTTGGCTTCGCGGGCTGTTGTGGTGTAAAAGGCTTTGCCCCTGAGTTCCAGCAGGATGGCGGTTTTCAGGATGTCCTCTGCAGATTTTGTCATATCTTTCCCCCGTTTGGTTGGGATTCTACTGCATAAATGCTAACCTGGATATAGCATATGATTCATAGTCCATTCTCTCTTTAGCGCTGGTATTTGTGATTTGGCCGGGATTGTGTATTCTTGAGATCGAAACAAAGGAGTATTCCGATGAAAATTTATATGGTCGCAGCATGCTTTCCTCTTATAGCCGGTTTTGCTCTCGGCGCAGATATAGACGGCAAGTGGTCCGGGCAGTATAACAGCGGCATGGGTGATCCCATGACGCTCGTTTATACCTTTAAAGTGGACGGAAATACGCTGACCGGCACGTCCCTTGGCGGGCCGGATACGCAAATACCCATAAAGGACGGCAAAATCGACGGCAACAATATATCCTTTTCAGTTGCTGTGGACTTTGGCGGCCAGGAGATGAAGTTTAACTACAAGGGCATCTTGAAAGGCGATGAAATCGAGCTCAGCTTTGATATCGCCGGCGCTCCCCCGATGGAGGGCGGCGCCCCCCCCAAATTCATCGTGAAAAGAGTCCGGTAAGAGAGATCTAATTTGCGGCTTTCACGCCACTTCGGTTCAACGTTGCGGGAATCCCCCGCCAATATCGATGCTGTCAGCCATCAGTTGCTGCTGCGCGCGGGCTTTGTTCGCCAGCTCGGCCAGGGTTTGTTCTCCTACCTGCCGCTTGCCCGCCGGTCCTTGACCAAAATTGAGAATATCCTGCGCGATGAGATGAACGCCATCGGCGGACAGGAGATGACGATGCCCGTAGCCCATCCTGCGGAGATATGGCAGGCTACCGGACGCTGGTATTCCATCGGGCCGGAGATGGCACGATTCAAAGACCGCAAGGATCGCGACCTGGTATTGGCGATGACGCACGAAGAGGTTATAGCCGACCTCTGCAGGACCGAAATCCATTCCTACCGCCAGCTGCCGCAGCTGGTCTATCACATCCAGACAAAGTTCCGCGACGATGCGCGGCCGCGCGCGGGCCTCATACGCGTGCGCGAATTTACCATGAAGGATTCCTACAGTCTGGACGCGGATGAAGCGGGATTGGACCGTCAGTATCGGGCGCACTACCAGGCCTACTTCAATATCTTTCATCGCTGTGACCTACCGGTTATCGCCGTAAGCTCCGACGTGGGAATGATGGGCGGAAGCCTGGCACATGAATACATGTATCTCACGCCCATTGGCGAGGATACGCTGGTTCTGTGTAGCCGGTGCGGGTATTCGGCCAACCGGCAGATTGCGTCCTTTGCCAAGCCGCCGGCTCCCGCTGAAGAAATGAAGCCGGTCGAAAAAGTAGCCACGCCCGGCTGCAAAACAATAGAGACATTGGCGAACTGGCTCAATGTGCCGAAGCGCAAGACAGCCAAAGCCGTGTTCATGACCGCGGGGCGCCAGGAAGATACGGGCGAACACGAGGACTTTATCTGCGCGATAGTGCGTGGCGATATGGAGGTGAACGAGACGAAACTGGCGAACGCCGCCAGGGTAGCCTGGCTGCGTCCGGCTACCGAAGAAGAAATTCTTGCGACAGGCGCAGTCCCGGGATACGGGTCGCCCATCGGTTTGCGCGGTATCCAGGTGATCGTCGACGACGGCATATCCGCTTCGCCGAACCTGGTTGCGGGCGCGAACGACGAAGGGTATCACCTGCTCAATACGAACATCGTTCGTGACTATCAACCCACAGTCATTGCCGATATTACGGCAGCGGGTGACGGCGACGCGTGCATTGAATGCGGAGAAAGGCTGGCAACCTCGCGCGGAGTGGAGGTGGGCAACATATTCAAACTTGGCACCCGCTATTCGGCCGCAATCGGTGCAATGTACCTCGCCGTTGATGGATCGCAGAAGCCGATCGTGATGGGATCCTACGGCATCGGTTCCGGTAGGCTGCTTGCCTGCGTCGCGGAAGAGCATCATGACGACAAGGGCCTGGTGTGGCCGATATCGGTTGCACCCTATGATGTGCACCTGACCTCGCTCGGCCGGCCCGAGGCAGCCGACCGAATCTATGAGGCGCTCCGGGAGGCGCGAATTGAGGTTCTTTACGACGACCGCAATGAAAGCCCGGGTGTGAAGTTCAACGACGCGGATTTGATCGGCATCCCCATCCGAATAACGGTCTCAGCCCGGTCGCTGGCTAAGGGCGGTGTCGAGATGAAGCGACGGGACCAATCCGAAACGGAGATTGTGCGGGAGTCCTCCCTTATAGCGCGGCTGCAGACGGAGATCCGGGCCCTGCAGGACGCGGTCCTGTCAAAGGTTGTGGATATTCCATTCAGATAGCTGCCCTTCCCCTTCCTTCCATAATTACATTGGTAAATCCCCGGCTCTGCCGGGGCACTCAATGAGTTTGACGGCTCCGTATTTTGAAACGCTGAGAAACGCTGATAAAAGCGCTGACATACGCCGATTTGTTCGGCGAGGGTCGGCGAGCAAAAGCCGATGAGGCGCTTCCGATGGAGTTTTCTGCGGCGGCACTGTGGCAAACGCCCGGTTTCTCATATCCTTCATCTCCTTGCCGCACGGCGCTTGCCACAGTGCCGCCGCAGAAAACTGTCCAGCGCGGAGAGCTGGCCCCTGCGGGGATCGGAAGCGCCTCATCGGCTTTTGCCCGCGTAAGTCATCGTTCAAGACCGGCGTAACTAGTCCAACCGGTTTGAGCGGTTCAAATCTTTCAGGCCTCCGGCTTTGCCGGAGGTACCTGACATCTCTTGAGAAAATCAGGATAGGATAAATCTTTCCATTTTCGCTTTATTTTGTGTCACCGGTTGCCGGATGATTCGTCATATTCGTAAGAGCGCAATCCATGGATCCTACGCCCTTGGTGGAAAAATCGAGGAAAGGGGACACCGCAGCCTACGGCAGGCTTGTGGAAAGATATCAGGATTATGTCTTCGCGATTTGCATGGCCTATCTCAGGCGGCCGGACCTTGCTCAGGACGCAGCCCAGGATGTTTTTCTGGCAGCCTTTCGAGGAATGGGGCAACTGCAGGCGGCGAGCAGGTTCCAGTCCTGGCTCAAACGCATGGCCATCAACCGTTGCCTTGACGAACTCCGGCGGAAACGGAAGTACCTGGTGTCCTCCCTTGACGAACTCCGTGAGAAGGACCTGCTCCAATCGGCACAGCTGAATACGTCCGTGGACGACAGTTCCATGAAACAGGATCTCATGGTCTATACGGGCCTGTTCCTTTTGGAATCGCCGGCGAGGAAAGTACTTACATGGCACTATCTCTACGGCCTAGGCATTCCCTCGATCGCCGGAATGCTCAGTATATCGGTCGACGCGGCAAAGAAACGACTGGAGCGGGCCAGAAAGGCCTTGAGAGAGGAGATGGCAAAAATGGACGCTAAACCTCCAATTGGAAAAGGATTCTCCAAAAAGATCATTGATCTGCTCAACCGTCCGGATCTTGTCACTATACCGGGGAATCGCGTATTTGAGGTCTGGTCGGATATCCGAAACCTGCTGCCGGATTTTCGGGTTGTCGCGGGTGACGAGGTTATGGAGCGCAGCGGAGAGCAGGAGCTTTTCGATCTGGATGAAGGCTATATGAGAATCGATCTCGACAAAAACCGCGCATTGCGCACGCAGACTACCTCCGCAATCCTGGACTATCTAAAAGCACATCCGGACAAACCATGCCGCATTATGACCGCCGGGCGTGTGTGGCGGGATGACGAAGAAGATCAGCGGCACCTGAAAATGTTCCACCAGCTCGACCTTTGTATCATGGGCGCCGATGCGCGGGAATGGGATCTGGTTGCACTCGCTACGGATTTGATGCAGCGGCTTCTCCCTGGCAGGGCGATACGGTGGGAAATAGCCAAGCTTGAACTGGTCGAGAGATGCTGGATGCTTTCGGTTGGGGAACCCGGAAAATACGAGGAGGTCTGCGCATGCGGCGAATTTCGGCGTGACCTGATCCGGCATTGCGGAGTCGATACCTCACGCTTTACAGCCGTGGGAATGGGATTGGGCCTCGAGCGGCTAGCAATGATTCGCTATGGCATCGACGACATCCGGACTGTGCAATCTGCAAAATGAGATCATCAAGACGGAGTGAACGGCATTCCTATCGGAAGCCCAATCCATTGCGGGGGGCCACCCGCAATGGCGGTGAGGGGGTATCTGTTTGAATATTGAATATCGAATGTCGAAGACCCCGGAATTCATCATTCGTTATTCGATATTCCGCGGTTCAAGAAGGTGCAAAGATATTGATTGCGTATGAAATTTCTTGCATCTTTTTTCGGTCGCGACCAGGCGCCTTTGAGGGGCGTGCAGCCGTAGAGCCTCCGCTGCAACATCGAGCGCAAGATGTCCAGGAGATGCATCCGTTTCCAGCTGTAAGATCCTCTCGATGGGACCCTATTCCTTAAAAACGGGAAAACATCTTTTAGGCTTGGGCCGGCGCGAACTCAAGGAACTTCCGGGCGTTTTCAACCAGGAGCGTGTGTATCTTCTCTTCCGTCATCCCCTTGATTCGCATGAAAGGTACGAGATTGTTCAATATGTGAGCATATCCATAGCCCCCATAGGCAGCCAGGCAGGCTTTGAAACAATAGTCCTGGGCTATCAGAATCTTGTTGATATGCCCCTCTTCGATCATCTGAATAATTTCATCAATTCTCTGGATATCGCTGTGTCCATTCAAAACACGATCCATTACGCGGAAGTGATACACTAATTGCCCAAAACCGTCATAGGAAACATAGCAGCCTGCCTCCAATATCTTGCGTCGAGTGGCCCGACTGTATTCGAATCCATCAACATGGCTGATGGCAATCCGTGTGAGATCCGCTCCGGCGTCTTTTAATATTTTTATGTCTTCCAGCACCAGCTCATCGCTCATGCTGGGGTGAATGTTCACGGGAGCGCCGGTCCGTCGTTGCGCCATGGCACAGGCCCGCAATACTTTCCGTTCATTGTTCGTCAAAGGTGCAGAACAGCCGATCTCTCCTATGATGCCGGAACGGATGCCCGTGTCTCCCGCTCCGACGGCGATATCATTCACAATTTCCCGGGCGATATCTTCTTCGGTTTTGGAGTCCATATCCCGGGGATGCGACCTGTCAATGTAGTAGCCGCTGCCCATTACTATGTTAAGTCCGGTGGCTCTTGCAACCCGCGTCAGGCCCACGGGATCGCGCGACATGCCATTTTGGGTGAGTTCAACGATCGTGCTGCCCCCTGCATATTTAAAGGGCATAAGCTCATCTATGGCCAGCTTTTCATCGGTCTGAACCAGGTTGTCCACGTTGGAGTGCGGATTGGCACGAACCCAATGGAGGTTGGCCATTCCAACGGGCTGATGCGCCAGTCCTCTCTCTCGTGCAGCATCCGGTTCCCTGAAAATGGCAGACAGATCCCAGAGAATGTGTTCGTGACAGCTGGCTATTCCCAGGTTTTTACCGTCCATCACGCCCAGCACGGTTTGTACTTTCCCGGCAAGCTCCCTCGGCATCACTCCGGGTCGCTGAGCCTGCCTCTCAATTCTTTCCTGGGCCATTGCCGGGGCTGGTGGGCTGGAAAATGCGTTTCCCATGACGCCTGCAGTCACTCCCGCAAGCGCCGATTTTACAAATTCTCTCCGAGTGTTGTTTGGGGACATAGTGCGCTCCATGTCAAAAATGCGAAACAACCGATGCCTGCGAGATTCCGCCCGGGCGTTCGGCTTTGCCGCCCCATAAGGATCTGTTCTCGAACTGGATGCCCGGATCCTCAAATGCGGGCTCGAGTGTCCATTCGTTTGGCTCTATATTACAGATTCTATGAGCAGTGAAGGAAAAATCAAATAATGAATTGCCGAATTGCGGTCAACTGGTTTACGTATTCGCTGAAAAGCCGGATCGTCATCCCCGAAGCCAACAGTAACTGCCGGATTTTGATCCTTGCCGCTCCGGCGGGTTCTGCTGGACTTGTGGGGCCGGAGTTTGGCAGCATACCGGTGAGAAAGCTGCAGGTACGCCTGCCCGATCCAACGCCTTTGGTGGATGCCTGGCAGGATGCAGGCATTGGGCCGGCAGCAAGTTTCTGGTAGGGGCCAGGTATTTGAGAGGGAGGAATGATATGCCGCAGCCGTTAACCCTTGAAGTTTTTTCCGATTATGTCTGACCCTGGTGCTATTTCATTACCGGGCGTATTGAAAAAATCAAAAAGGAATATGAAATTGCGGTCCTATGGCGGGCATTTCCGCTGCATCCTGAAACGCCTCAAGAGGGAATATCCATCGAGGAGCTTTTTTCAGGCCGTTCCGTAGATATCCGGGAAATGCGGCTTCGGCTCAGCACCGCTGCGGAAAAATTCGGTGTGCCTTTCCGGGGAAGCGACAAAATCTATAACAGCCGCCTTGCCCAGGAACTGGGGCTTTGGGGTGATTCAAAAGGCAGGGGCGATGAAATCCATACCGCCCTGTTTAAGGCCTACTTTGTGGAGGGCAGGAACATAGCGAAAATCCCGGTCCTGGTGGAGTTAGCCACTTCGGTTGGACTTCCGGGTGATGAGGCAGCTGAAATCCTCGCAACAAGAGCATTCAGGGACGCCGTCGATGGGGACTGGAACCTCGCGAGAGAGAAATCAGTCACGGCCGTTCCCACCTTCATCATCCATGAAGACAGACTCGTTGGCGCACAGCCTTACGAAGCTTTGCAGCTGCTGGTGGAAGAGCATGGGGCCAGGAAGAATAGCCTGACCTGAAACCTGACTGATTTGGCATGCTGCTTACAGGGGCAGGCAAGGCGGATCGGGCCAGAAAGCAGTGTCCGGACAAGCCATCCGCCTTTCTGGCTGATTGATAGGGATCGCATCGTTTTTTGGGATGAAAGGAATCGGCTATGAATAAGGAAATGCTCCTTCGCTACGGTGCCAATCCACACCAGAATCCTGCCCGTGTTTATAGGAAAACAGGCGAGCTGCCCATCACGGTTCTGGCTGGCACACCTGGCTATATCAATTTGCTGGACGCGCTCAATTCCTGGCAGCTGGTCAAGGAGCTTGGGCAGGCCACCGGCCTTCCGGCCGCCGCTTCCTTCAAACATGTCAGCCCGTCGGGTGCGGCCGTTGGGGTGCCGCTGTCGGAGATACAGAAAAGGATTTATTTCGTAGACGACCTTGAGCTTTCACCCCTTGCTGTTGCCTACGCCCGGGCCCGCGGTGTGGACCGGATGTCCTCCTTTGGAGACTGGATTGCCCTCTCGGATACGGTCGACCTTCCGACGGCCAGGCTGATCGCCCGCGAAGTGTCGGACGGCGTTGTTGCGCCCGGATACCAGCCCGGAGCCCTCGAGCACCTGGCGAAAAAGAAACAGGGAAAGTATGTCGTCGTGCAAATGGACCCGGGCTACGAACCGGGTCCCCTGGAATCGCGCGAAGTGTATGGCATCACCTTCGAACAGCGCCGCAACGACCGTCCGGTGACGGTGGATGATTTCAGGAACATCGTCACGAGGAACAGGGATCTGCCGGGAAACGCCGTACGCGATATGCTGGTCGCCTGGACCACGCTTAAGTACACGCAATCCAATTCGGTCTGCTATGCCTTCGACGGCCAGACCATCGGCGTAGGCGCGGGACAGCAATCGCGCGTTCACTGCGTTCGCCTGGCCGGCACGAAAGCGGACCTGTGGTACCTGCGCCAGCATCCCCGCGTGCTAGACCTGCCCTTCAAACCTGGCATTAAGCGTCCCGACCGCGACAATGCAGTGGATCAATTCCTCCAGCCTGATGTCACTCCAACCGAGAAAGCAGCCTGGAGCGAAATTTTTGCCGAAATCCCTTCACAACTGACCGCGGAGGAGCGGCGCCTCTGGCTCGACACCCTCCGGGGCGTCACTCTGGGCTCGGACGCTTTTTTCCCCTTCCGCGACTCTATTGACCGGGCGGCAATGAGCGGTGTGCGTTACGTGCTCGAGCCGGGCGGCTCTGCCCGCGACGCCGAGGTAATTGCCGCCTGTGATCACCATGGCATGACGATGGTTTTTTCGGGCGTAAGACTTTTCCATCATTAGTGGAGCAACCGGCACATTCGATCCCGGCGGTTTTTCAAAGTTTCCTGTCTTCCTATTGTCTAATCCTCATAGGCTACGGCATAGAGCACAAAAAGCAGGGCGCAGCTTTCCTTATTCCGCAATTAAGTCCGGCAAAGCGGGCCAACCCGTGACTTCCGTCCGGTTATCTTTCACTGGCCTTGCCAATCAAGCCCGATTCGGTTATCCTTAAAACATGTGAATCCCGAATTCACTGAACGGGATTGTCGACAATAGCAGCTGTAAAATACCCGGGAGGAACAAATCAATGGGGCTCATCAGTTAACAACCTATAACCCGCATGCTATTGAAGCCCAGTGGCAACAACGCTGGAAAGAAACCAATCTTTATCACACGCCGGATCCCGCAAATAAAAAAACCTACTATTGCCTGGATTTCTTCCCTTACCCCTCAGGTGATGGTCTGAGTGTCGGTCACGGCCGCAATTACGTGCCGTCCGACGTCCTGTCGCGCTACTATCGGATGAAAGGTTGTGCGGTCCTGCACCCGATGGGTTGGGACGCCTTTGGCCTGCCGGCCGAAAATGAAGCTATCAAGAAAGGGCTTCATCCACGAATCACCACCTTGCGCTATGCTGAAAACTATCGGCGCCAGATGACGATCCTCGGCTGTTCCTATGACTGGGGAAGAGAGATCAATTCCAGTTTGCCGGAGTTTTACCGCTGGACGCAGCGGTTTTTTCTCCTGTTGTATGAACGCGGACTGGCATACAGGGCATCCGGTCTCCAGTGGTGGTGTCCGGCATGCAAAACGGTATTGGCCAATGAGCAGGTCGAGCATGGAGGCTGCTGGCGCTGTCACGGCCAGGTCCACAAGCGTGGATTGGAGCAGTGGTACTTCCGCAGCACCGCATACGCCGACGAACTGCTGGCCGACCTGGAAAAGCTGGACTGGCCGGAACATGTGCTTGCCATGCAGCGGAACTGGATAGGACGCAGCGAAGGCGTGAATTTCAGCATGGAAATAGAAGGCACGGGGGATGCTTTGACGGTTTTCACAACCCGCATCGATACCATATTCGGCATGACCTTTGCGGTACTGGCGCCGGAGCACCCGTTGTTAAAGCATATTACAAAGCCGGAATTCAAGTCTGCAGTGGAAGCCTATTGCGAAGAAACGTCCAGGCGAAGCGATGTGGACCGGTCGCAATCCGGACACGGGGGAGTTTTTACGGGCGCCTATGCGCTGAGTCCAGTTAATGGCGAACGCGTGCCTGTCTATACCGCGGACTATGTTCTGATGGGCTATGGAAGCGGAGCCGTGATGGGCGTGCCGGGCCATGACAGCCGGGATCTTGCTTTTGCTCGAGGTCACAATATTCCTGTTCGTGTCGTAATAGCCCCGTCCGGCTGGAATGGCGAGCCACAGAACTCGGCGTACACGGAACCCGGCACTATGGTCCGCTCCGGTCCGTGGGACGGATGGCAGTCCGAAGAAGCCAGGATGTCCATCGCGGCATGGATGGAAAAGCAGGGCATCGGCAGGCGTGTTACCCGTTACCGCATGCGCGACTGGCTGATCTCGCGCCAGCGCTACTGGGGAGCGCCGATCCCTATCGTGTATTGCGGTCCCTGCGGCATCGTGCCGGTGCCGCTGAAAAGGCTTCCCGTTCTGTTGCCGGACATCAAGGAATGGATGCCGCGTGAAGACGGACGCTCTCCGCTGGCCAACGTGCCGGAATTCGTGAATGCCGCGTGCCCCAGGTGCGGAGGACCGGCGAAGCGTGAGACGGACACCATGGACGGCTTTGCCTGTTCGAGTTGGTACTTTTTGCGCTTTGTCAGCCCGCAGTACGCAGAGGGTCCTTTCGATCCGAAGGCATTGTCGGTATGGGGTTCGCCGGATCTGTACGTCGGCGGCGCCGAGCAGGCGCTGATGCATCTCCTGTACGCGCGTTTCTGGACCAAGGTGATGGCGGACGCGGGCATTGTGCCCTTTCGAGAGCCGTTCCCCGTTTTGCGAAGCCAGGGCATCATGCATGCCCGCAATCCCGAGACGGGCGAAATATCCCGCATGTCCAAGTCAAAGGCGAATGTTGTCACCCCAGACGGGATGGCCCGCTTGCATGGGGCCGACGCACTGAGATTGTCTTTGCTGTTCATGGCGCCTTTTGAAAGCAACACGGTCTGGGAAGAAGAGGGGATAGCAGGCGCCAAACACTTCCTCGATCGTGTCTGGCGTTTTGTTAATGAAATCATCGATTCGGAATGCGAGTCCGGAACGGACCCGGGGACTCTGACCAGGAAGCTGCATCGCACGGTGCGCCAGGTCACCGAGGATCTGGAGGCATTCAAATTCAATACCGCAATTGCCGCTTTAATGGAGTTTCTGAATGCCATGTCGGTCTATCGTCACAAGGCCGGCACGACACACGAACTCAAAGATGTTGCGCGAACCTACGTACTGCTTATGGCGCCGTTTGTCCCTCACAGCGCGGAAGAACTATGGGCAAGGCTGGGCGGCGCCTACAGCGTGCATCAGCAGTCCTGGCCGGAGTTGGATGAAGCCATGGCTGCCGAGGAAAATATTGTGCTGGTGGTACAGGTCAACGGCAAGGTTCGGGCGAGGATCGAGGCCCCGTCCGATGTTGACGATAAGACAGCCGAAGAAATCGCCTTATCCGATGAAAAGGTGCTGCGCCAGATCAACGGCAGAAAGATACTAAAGGCGTTTTACGTGAAAGGGCGGCTGATCAATCTCGTGACGGCATAAGCAGGTCTGTATCTCCAAAACGGCGCCCGGGATTTCACAGCTGAGGTTTTGCCGCTGTTTTTTATTGACAGCGGACAAAAAGCCAGTCTATGACCTAACATGTGGGGAAAATGGGAACGACTGCTTGACCTTGTGGGCTTGTCCCCGGAACCAAGTAAACACTGACCTTTGGCAGCATCACCCTTTTAAGCATGCACGAACAGAGCATTGTCGAATCGCTTTTAACTCTCGCGCTCGATAACGCCGAAAAGGCCAACGCCCGCAAAATTGTCAGCATCCATCTGGTTATCGGCGATTTCACCGGTGTGATGGAGGAAGCTGTAAACTTTTACTTCGGCTTTCTCAGCCAGGATACCAAAGCTGCCGGCGCAAGGATTCGTTATACGCATGTCCCGGGGCAATTACGATGCCGGGACTGTGATATCCTTTTTGCTCTGCAAAAACACGACTATCACTGTCCGGAATGTGAAGGCCAACGCGTGGAGATTGTCGGCGGACGGGAGCTTTATATTGAGAATATGGAAGTGGAATAAATGAGCGCCAGAACATTGACCATAAAAGAGAATATTCTCGGCGCGAATGAAAAAAAGGCGGATTCGAACCGCAAATTGCTGGATTCTCACCACGTCCTGATGATTAATATCATGTCCGCTTCCGGCTCCGGCAAGACCAGCCTGATCCTGCGGACCATCGGCCGGTTGGGGATCAAATACCGGATTGCCGTGATTCAGGGCGGCGTTGCCCCTTCCATTGATGTGGATCTAATCACCCGGCAGAGTGTTCCGGCGATCCCTATTAACACTGGCGGCGGGTGCCACCTTGACGCTCAAATGATTCGGCAGGCTTTAGAGGCTTTGGATCTGGACCATACCGATCTCATCCTGATCGAAAATGTCGGCAATCTCGTCTGCACTGCTGATTTTGACCTCGGCGCGCACAAAAACGCCGTTATTCTCAGCATCCCTGAAGGTGATGACAAACCGCGCAAATACCCGTTGATATTTGTTGAGGCGGATGTGGTTTTGGTGAATAAGGCAGACGTTCTACCATACTTTGACTTCAATTTGGATGCCTTCCCGGAAATTATCAACGGCCTTAATCCCTCCGCCAGGGTCTTCGCGGTTTCCGCTAAGACAGGCGATGGTCTGGATGGCTGGATTTCATGGATCGAGGAGGCGTTAGGATAACTGCAGGACGTTCAAGGAGAGAAAAGATGGCGGAAAATGGTATCTACAAGCAGCTGTCGGACAAATTGGGTGTTTGGGAATCCGAACGTTTCCTCAGGATACTCGAAGAGATGCTTACGCCCCAGGAAGCCAGGATTTGTCTGGAATTATTTGAGCCCGCAACCTGCCAGGAACTGGCCGGCCGATTGGACCTCGCGGAGAAGGAAATATCCCAAACCCTGGATGTCCTGGTGGACAAGGGAATGCTTACAAGAGGATTGACTCAGTACGCCTTTCACACAAACCTGCTGGCATTCCATCATGAATGTGTCGCCGATACAGCGCCCCACACTGGTCCATATGCTCTTTCCAAAAGGGCTAAAGAGCTGTGGGCGGACTTCTTCTATAACGAGTGGTCCTATCACTTCCTGGAACACACCGAACAGATGATCAAGAGGATCGGCCGCAACCTGCCTATCTGGCCCGCCATTGGAGCGCTGGAACGCAGCCCTGAAATCAAACCGGAGGATATCCTGCCCGAGGAGAACTGGAAACTGAGGATCGAAAACGCCAAGAGCCAAATCCTGGCGCCGTGCGGCTGCCGAATCTCCTGGGGCCATGAATGCGACCTTCCGTTGATGACGTGTTTCGCCTGTTTTGACCGGCCAAGGGGCGAGTACTATCTCAGACAGCCGGGACGGTTGCTGAAGGAAGTATCGCTGGAAGAATCCCTGGCAGTTGTGAAGGAAGCTGAGGAAGCCGGCCTGGTGCATTGGGGTGACTGCTATTGCTGTGACTGCTGCTGTGAAAACCTTTTTCCCGTGACTCGCGCAAAACGCTGGGACCTGATGACGCCAAACCGCTTTCTAGCGGTCGTGGACGAAGAGAAGTGCACCGGCTGCATGAAATGCGTCGACCGGTGCCCGTTCGAGGCCATCGAAATGAAGCCGACAGCGGATCCCCAAAAACAAAAGTCGTTTATCGATCCGGAGAAGTGCAAAGGTTGCGGTCTTTGCATCATCACCTGCAAACCGAACGCATTGACTTATAAAATTGTCAGGCCGCCGGAATACCTGAAGCCTAAGCCGTTCCCGGGGATTGAACCGGGGAAGCCCGCGCCTCCTTTTCCCGACTGGGGGCACTATTTCCTTAAATGAACGCGTAATCCCGTCACTTTAGCCGGGGAAAAACACAGAGTCTGAAAATGGGCCGACGCACACCGAAATGGATGCCGAGGGAGGCCGGCTATTGAGGTAAAAATCAGCGCGCAAGCGCGGATGAGGTGCGCGATTGTCCATTCTCCTGTGAGGGGGCATAATTCCGTCGCACAGTCTATGAAAGGAAACAAAAAATGGGATCAAGATATGAACATGTGTTCGAGCCGATCAGGATCAGGGGAGTTGACTTCAAGAACCGTCTGGAAATGGCGCCGCCGTCCCCCAACCTGGCAAGCCGCGATGGAAGGGTGACGCCGGAATTTGTCGACTTTTTCAGACCGATAGCGCAAGGCGGGGTCGCCATCATCCACGTCGGCAATTCTGTGGTCGACATCAGAGAGGCATGCGACGAGGAGCGTCAGCTCGACCTCGGCAGCGACGACTGCATTCTTCCGCTCACCCGATTCGTTGAGATGTGTCAAGGCTATGGGGCGAACGCCTCTCTCGAGATCAACCACAACGGGAAGGATTCAGACTTCGACAAAACCGGGAAGCCCGCCTACAGCGCATCCTCCTTTATTGCTTCAAGCGAGATATGGCGGGCGCGGATGCACGGCAGAGAACCCATCCCGACCATTGAAATGGATCATGCGAAGATACGCGAGACCGTGGAAAAGTATGCTGTCGCGGCGTATCGCTGCAAGCGGGCGGGCTTCAAGATGTGCATGATCCATGGCGGCCACGGGAACCTGATCTCTCAGTTTGCGAGTTCCCTGTACAACAAGCGCAGGGATGATTACGGCGGCCCTCTTCAGAACAGGGCACGGTTTGCCGTGGAAGTGCTCGGCAGAGTGCGGGAGTTGTGCGGGGAGAATTTTGTTATTGAATACCGCATTTCCGCGGATGAGATCCATCCGGACGGCATGCATTTTGAAGAAACCCTCAAATTCATCGAGCTGATTCAGCACAAGGTCGACATCCTCCACGTCTCCGCGGGCCTCCACGGCGAATTCCAATACATGCGCAACTGGTGGCAGAACTATCTAATGGACAGGATGTATAACGTGCATTACGCCGCGGACATTAAAAAAGCGTTTCCGAACCTTCTGGTGTGCACGGTCGGCTCGATCATGAATATCAGGCAAGCCGAGGAAATCCTGGCTTCCGGTCAGGCTGATTTTGTCGCAATGTGCCGCGCAATCCTCGCGGATCCCGAGATGCCCCGCAAGTATGCGCTGGGCAGGGAAGAAGATCACCGCCCGTGCCTCCGGTGCCAGTACTGCGGATTCCGGCTGACGATCCCGGCGGTCATCAATTGCGCTGTGAATCCTTTTATCGGCAACGAAACGGAGTTCCCGGAAGCCAGGGTCAGGAAGGCTGATGTAAAAAAACGGGTTGCCGTCATCGGCGGCGGGCCCGCCGGCATCCAGGCACTGCTGACCCTTTGCGAGCGCGGGCATGACGTCACGCTCTACGAAATGAGCGATCACCTGGGCGGACATGTGGTCCCCGGATCGGCCTTGCCGTTCAAGCAGGATGTGAGGGACTATCTCAACTATCTGCTGTGCCAGGCTAAAAAGGCTCCCGCACGCATTCTTCTCAATACTGAGGCGACCCGGGAGATGCTCGATGCCGGGCGTTACGACGCACTGATCATCGCCGTCGGCTCCAAACCCATAGTTCCGCGGCTTCCGGGCATTGAGAAGCCCCACGTACACTGGGCGCCTGAGGCCGACACGGAAAAGGTGGCGGTCGGCAACAAGACTGTTATTGTAGGCGCCGGAGCTGTCGGCATCGAATGCGCCATAGGGCTCAAGCGCGCGGGCAAGGACGTCATCGTTGTCGAAATGGCGCCTGACCTGTCGAACCTGAGGGCGTCCGCAGGCGGGACAAGCATGGAAATGATGGCGTTGATCGAGGAACTCGGCCTTCCCATACACCTCAATTGCAGGCTGGAGGAGGTAACGGATAGCGCCGTGGTGTGCTTAAACACCGGGTCTTCCGAAAGAGTGGAATTTCCGGCCGATACCGTGCTTCTGGCTGTCGGTATGTCTGCAAGACTGGATGTCGCCGAATCCTTGCGCCATAGCGCCCCTGAGACGGAGGTTCATATCGTCGGCGACGCAGAGGAGGTTGGCAATATTGCCACGGCCGTCATGTCCGCGTTCAAGGCCGCGGCCTATATTTGAATTAAAAGGGGCCAGGCACCCGTGCTCCCCGCAGGCTAAGAAAGACCCATTTCATTTGGGTCCGGGGACACTGGTGACTGTCCCCATGTTTCGTAAATTCCTATTTCACATGACGGATTTCGATGTAAAATTACAGGTTTATGGTTTGGGGTCGAGAGACGGATCCCACTTCAGGGCTGTAATTTGCAGTCCGCTTGGCTGTCAGATGCCCGGAGCGAGGAATTCGATCGCACAGAGCGTGAAGCATGTGTATTACGGTTGTCCAATGAAATCTGTGAGGAAATGATTAATGGCTAAGAAAACCCCGTCCGAAAGAAAAACCCTGACCGGCGCCCTCATCAACCCTCTGCAGGCCGATTTGCCGTACAAAGCCATTTCGCTTTGTCCTGAGTGCACGGCAAAGCTGGAAGCCGAGGTCCTCGAAAAGGACGGCAAGGTCATCATGGAGAAAACCTGTCCCGAACATGGTTTCTTCAGGGAAGTGCTTTTATCGGACGCATACTATTATCACCGCATGATGGCCTGGAACCGCGATGTCGGCCGCGGGGTTGCGAATCCTGCCATAACGGATGCCAAAGTGTGCCCGGACGACTGCGGACTGTGCAATTTGCACGTCAGCCACCCCGTGCTGGCCAACATAGATTTGACCAACCGCTGCAACCTTTCGTGCCCGATCTGCTTCGCAAACGCGAATGTTAAGGATTATATCTACGAGCCGTCCTACGAACAGGTTGTGCAGATGCTCCAGACGCTTCGCGACTCCCGTCCGGTCTCGGGCCGGGTCATCCAGTTTGCCGGCGGCGAACCGACTCTTCACCCGGACTGGTTCAGGATACTGAAAAAGGCCGGCGAAATGGGGTTCTCCCAGGTGCAATGCGCCACCAATGGCCTCAAGTTCGCCGAAGACCCTTCGTTCGCGGAAAAATCCAGGGAAGCCGGGCTTCATACTCTATATCTGCAGTTCGATGGCACCGATCCGACCCTGTATGAAAAGATCCGCGGCCGGAAAGACCTTCTGGATATCAAGATGAAGGCCATCGAAAATGTCCGCAAGGCCGGCCTCAAAATCGTCTACGTTCCGACCATCGTCGGCGGCCTGAACGACGACCAGGTTCCGAAGATCGTCCAGTTCGCCCTGGATACCATCGACGTATGTTCCGGCATCAGTTTTCAGCCCGTCGCACTGACGGGCCGCATCAACGAAGCCGAACGCGACAAAATGCGCTTCACTTTGTCCGATCTGGCAAACCGCGTCAACGAGCTGGGCTACACAACCAAGGAGGACTGGTTCCCGCTTTCCTGCACCACCCCGATCACCGAGCTGATTCAAGCCTTGAGGAACGAACCCAATGTCATGGTTTCCTGCCATCCGCTCTGCGGTATCGGGACCTATTTTTTCGTTGACCAGAACAAAAAGCCCACACCGGTCACACGTTTTCTGGATATCAAGGGATTGTTCGACGATATCCAGAAGGAGGCGGAAAGGCTCCAAAACAAAACGACATTCAAGACGCTTTATAGCAACCTCAGCAAGTTCAGCCTCTTCAGCAGCGCCAATAAGCGTTTCGATCCAAGCAAGGCCCCGGAAGGTTTAACGCTGGCCAAGCTCGGCCAGACCATCGAGGGGTTGCTCGACAAGAGAGCCGGCCGCGGCAAGAATGACGGCACCTACACGTACAAAACCCTCATGGTGGCCGGCATGCATTTCATGGATTCTTATAATTACGAGGTGGAACGCGTCAAGCGCTGCGTCATTCACTATTCTGCGCCTGACGGGCGGCTCTACCCGTTCTGCGCCTACAATTCCGGCATCGCTTTCCGCGAACAGATTGAAAAGCAGTTTTCCTGTCAAAAAACGGAATACCGCCAGAAACGTGTGGCGAACCTGGAATAGCAGCGATCGGATGTGCTTAATCGGCTTTAGCCGCTGACTTCGGCCGACCCTCACCGCATGGATCGGCCCAAGTCAGCGCCTTTTTCAGCGTTTGTCGGCGGCACTTGATCCGGGAGTTGACAGGCTCTGCGAGTCTCCGGGCAATCCAGGGCAGTGCGATGCAGGGAACCTCGAAGTATCGCGAATTCCAACCGACGCAGGGCTATTCCGACGGCGCAAATTCCGCAGGCCAGGACAATTCCACCTCAAACCGCATAAATTCAAATTTTGCCTGCTTTGCGGAAATTATTCGGAGGCGGCCCGTGAGAAAACTGGCACTGTTCCTGTTGGCAGCTTTGAATCTGGCTATGACCGGTTGTTTTTCCGTCGAAATGCGGGTGCAGTTGCAGCCCGACGGGCAGGGGAAAGTTGTCGAGAGGGTCGCCATTCAAAAAGCTTTCCTTTCGCAATTGCAGTCCATGATGGACGGCTTCGGCCAGCAGACCGGGGCGGCAAAGAAACCTAAAATCGAGCCGGGGCAGATGTTCTCGGAAAAGCAGGCAATAGATCGGGCCGCCAAGCTGGGGACCGGCGTGAGGCTTATTTCGTTCAAGCCTGTTTCCACCGCGGAGCAGGAGGGGATGGAAGCGGTTTATGAATTTTCGGATGTCAATCAGCTGAAGCTGGGCTCTCCCTCCTCGGCTTTGCCGGGTGCGGATTCTTTGCCTTCCGCAGAGCGCGCGAACATGGGAACGCTTCATATGGAAAAATTGCCGGGCGGCAGGTCAAGACTCACCATCCAGCATTCAGAACAAACGCCGAAAAAGGATTCCGAGGCTAAGTCATCACCGGATTCCGCCGAATCAAAGATCCCTCCTGCTCCAACCCTTGAGGATTTGGAACAGGTGCGCAAAATTTTCGGGGGAATGCGGTTTGCTGTTTCCGTGGACCTGCTGGGGAAAATTTTGACCCCTTCCTGCCCCTGCCTGACGGAAAATCGCATCAACCTGCTTGAGATGGATATGGACAAGCTTCTGGCGGCCGCCGGCAATGCCTCCTTCCTGAGCATTTTGAATCCTTCAGATCCTGCTTCCCTGCAAAAACTGATGCAGCAGGCCGGCGGAATCGACGGGATGAAGGTCTGCCTGGTCCCCAACCTCCAGGTGGAGTTCGCCGGCTTTTAGGGATGATTCTCCCCCTTCGCCTCTGAGGAGGGCCTGTGCAGGACGAAGCCTTATCCGGCCGCATTTTTCACCGTGCAGGCTGTGCAATCTATTACGAGGTGAAGGGTGATGGTCCATGCGTCCTGTTTTTCAACGGCTCCGGGCTGACGCTTGAATCTTCAGCGTGCCTGATCAGCGCATTGGGGCGGACATGCCGGGTGGCGGCGCATGATCAGCGCGGCCTCGGCAAGTCCGGAATACCTGAAGGCCCATATTCGATGCCCGACTATGCGGCGGACGGGGCAGCGCTGCTCGATGACATCGGCTGGAACAAATGTGCTATTGCAGGATATAGCTTCGGCGGAATGGTCGCGCTGGAATTTGCGGTCACGTATCCGGAACGGGTCCAAAGACTGGTGTTGATGTGCACCTCGCCCGGCGGCGCCCTGGGGGCCTCTTATCCGCTGCATGAACTTGCTGCGCTGCCTCTTGAGGAACGGCTGCAGCGGATGCCTCTGCTGACCGACTCACGATTTACGGAGGAGTGGCTAGCCGGGCATCCTGCCGATGCGGCATTAGTCGCGGAATCTGCGCAGAGGACCTGCGCGCAGAAATCCCCTGACCGGCTGAGGGGTGAACGGCTTCAGCTGGAAGCCCGCGGATGCCACGATGCAGCCGACCGGCTGCATCGCATCACGTGTCCGACGTTCGTTGCAGCAGGCAGGTACGACAACCTTGCGCCTGTGTCGAACAGCGAGGCGATTGTCGCCCGCGTGCCGACCGCACGCCTGCGCGTGTTTGAAGGAGGCCACCTGTTCTTCGCCCAGGACTCAAAAGCCCTGGCGGAGATCGCCGCGTTTCTGCACGAATAGCGCCCTGCACCCCAACCTTTTTTTGTTCAATCCATCCGGCTGAAATACAGGGAGGTTAGAGAAAAGATGAGCATCACAAAATAGAGGTAAAACGGGAACCACAGAATGTCGATCGGTCCCTTGGGCCCGTTGTAGTTGAAAATATAAATAATTGCCAGGAAGGGAACGGTCGCTAGCATTGAGACGAGCCCCGCCTTCGAGATGTCCTGGAACTCCTTTTCGTCATGCCAACCGGCAGGTTTTTCTTTCAATTTAATGAACAGCCAGTATCCGGCAAGCAGAAAATAGGGAATCAGGGTGAGAACAAATAGGAACGGGAAAGTGAAATAAAGAAGCGGGTGGGTGATCCGGATCAGGAAAGCAGCATGCGCGAAGAAAAGACCGGCGATACCGCAAAACACGCCGACACTGTGCACCAGGGTGAGGATCACCTCATCCTTAGCCACTTTTTCCTGGGTCCGGATTTTGCGCCGTTGAATGAATGCCTCGATCAGGTTGGCGATCAGGGCAAAATAGGCGATTCCCCGGATTGCGGCGATCCTGTAAAGAACTCTGAACTCGAGCTCAGCCACCCGCCCCTTTTCATAGTCGTTGCCGATATCCGTCAGGCAGGCGAAATCCGCCAACAACATCACAGACGAAAAGATGCCCAGGATCAGCGCCACAATGCGCAACACACTCGCCTTCCGGAAATAGTGGAACTGGCTGGCTATGGCGACCAAGCCGATGATGTGCGAAACCAGGAAGACGACGAGACCGAGCCAGATGAAATTGGCGAGAGTCAAATCGGCCGGCGATATAGGCTGCAGGAGACGCATGCGGGACCGGACTATGCCAAAGGCGAAAAAGTCATAAATCAGCCAGGCGATGGAGATAAGCGCAAAAAGCAGGGCCAGTCCGTTGGCAATCGAAAATCCTTTCTTCATGATTCCCCCGGAACATTTTCGTCATCAGCCAGATAAAAAACTTCCTCAAACGCTTTTCCGAAGAACCGTGCAAGTTTGAGTGCAAGCAGGGCGGAGGGAACAAACTTGCCCTTTTCTATGGAATGTATGGTCAGCCGGGTAACGCCGACCGCATTGGCGAGAGCCTGCTGGGAGATTCCGTCGTGCTCAAAACGGCAACGCCTGAGATTGTTTCCTAGCCTCAAGGATGCTCCTCCTTGCCGGCACTGCAATGACGAAAAGTGTATATGAATATTAAACTATAATAAATGTATATTATGCTATACATATTTTCAGGCCCATTTTGAAAGCTGGCGATTCAGCCATGCATTCAACGGGGACCGGCCCCGGACCTTCTGCCTAATGCCCAGGCAAAAGCATAAAGGATTGCCGCGACCGGGAAGAGCACAAAGGGACTATCGAGATTCAGGCTCCGGTCGCATATCGCGAATCCGGCATAGCCGCAAAGCTGCTTCATGTGCTACAGGATCGTATGTTCTCTCCGGTCGGATCCCATGAGATGCTGAGGTTTCGCGGCCGGATCATCGCCGCAACCAATAAGCCGCTGGATAGCCTTCGCCGGGCGGGACAGCTGCGGGACGATTTTTTTTACCGGCTCTGTTCCGACGTCATCACAGTGCCGTCGCTGAGGCAGCGCATCGCCGAAGAACCGGCCGAGCTGGAGGATCTCATTACCTTGACCGTCCGGCGGCTTACGGGCGAAAGCGCTCCCGGAACGGTATCCATGGTTCGACGTGCGCTCATCGCATCCCTGGGTACGGATTATGCCTGGCCGGGCAATGTGCGGTAGCTGGAGCAGGCGGTGCGGCGCGTTTTGTTGACGCTGCAATATCAAAGCGATTGGACGGCCGATGCGCCCGGCCTCTGCGGCAAACTGCAGGCTGGTATTGCGGAGGGCAGGCTGGACGCGGATGCTCTGTTGTCCGGTTATTGCAGGCTGCTTTATCAACGCCTCGGAACCTACGGGGAAGTGGCACGCCGCGTTAACCTCGACCGGCGCACCGTGAAGGCCTACATCGCGAGACAGCCGTAAAATTCTACATTGGACATTCCGCGATTTAAAAAGCTGCAGAGATAGTCAACTACAAGCAGAGCCGGAGGCTCGATCGTTTACCGCTCAAAGCGGTTGGATGAACCAAGTTGGCTCCTGCACGCCGACCGTTGCCCCATTGATCAGCGTTCGTCAGCGTTTTGTCAGCGTATGTCGGCGTTCAAAGATCCTGGAACTGTTGCTTTCCGGTTGGTCCATTCACGGTTCGGGTTCCTGTTGATACCTGCATTCTGGCTATATAAACTGATGGAGCTTATCTGGCATGCTCATGACGGCTTCTGACGGTTATGTTTTCAAGGCTACCGGGATTACGAAGGTCTACCACATGGGGGAAGTCGAGGTCCATGCGCTCCGCGGGGTAGACCTCGAACTGGCCGAATCTGAATTCGTTGTGCTGCTCGGTCCCTCGGGCAGCGGCAAATCTACGCTCCTCAACATATTGGGGGGACTGGACGTGCCTTCAAGCGGCCAGGTTTTTTACCGTGACCGCGACCTTACCATTGCCGGCGAGAGCGCGCTGACCGAGTACCGCCGCCACCATATCGGATTCGTTTTCCAATTCTACAACCTCATACCGAGCCTGACCGCGCGCGAGAACGTCGGCCTTGTCACCGAGATAGTGGAGAACCCGATGGCGCCGGAAGAAGCTTTGGGACTCGTCAATCTCTCCGATCGCATGGACCATTTTCCCTCCCAGCTTTCCGGAGGAGAGCAGCAACGGGTGGCGATTGCCCGCGCGATTGCCAAGCGTCCTGCCGTATTGCTTTGCGATGAACCGACCGGGGCCCTCGATATCGGCACGGGCATCGTCGTGCTTGAAGCGATCGCCCGGGTAAACCGGGAATTGGGCACCGCAACCGTGGTCATCACCCATAACGCGGCGATTGCGGCCATGGCGGACCGGGTGGTGAGGCTGTCGGACGGTCACATTGCATGCGTCGAGCGCAACCTGCAACGGCGCTCGCCGCAGGAGTTGTCGTGGTGAATTAGGAATTCTTCAGGACGGGCACAGGGAGCATGCGAATCAGCGCACTGAACCGTAAGCTGCTGCGGGACCTGCTGACCATGAAGGGACAGGCGATCGCGATCGCCCTGGTGATTGCTTCGGGTGTGGCCATGTTTATCATGTACCTGTCGAATTTTGAGTCGCTGCGCCGCACCCAGCAGGCCTACTACGACCGCCAGCGTTTCGCGGATGTTTTTGTCGCCGCCAAGCGCGTGCCGGGGCGCATGGCGGAACGCATTGCCGGAATTCCCGGTGTCGAGGCGGTCGATACGCGCGTCGTGGCAGATGTGACGCTGGACATACCTGGAGTGGATACGCCGTCGCGCGGCCGCCTGATATCGATTCCGGCCGACGGCCGTCCCCGGCTCAACGACGTGTATCTGAGGCGCGGCCGCTGGATCGACGCCTCCCACCCCGGCGAGGTGCTGGCAAGCGAAGCCTTCGCCATCGCCAATGATTTCGAGCCGGGAGTGGAGATTGCCGCGATCATAAACGGCCGTCGGCGCATGCTTCGCATCGTCGGCATCGCCCTCTCGCCCGAGTATGTGTATACCATCCCGCCGGGTGAGATCATCCCCGACGACCGCCGTTATGGGATTCTGTGGATGGAACACAAAGCCCTCGCGAGCGCATTCAACATGGAGGGAGGCTTCAATGATGTCTCTCTCCGGCTTTTGCCCAATGCCTCGAGCGCTGAGGTGATTGCGGATCTGGACCGGATGCTGGCGCCCTATGGCGGACTGGGCGCGATCCCGCGGGCGCTGCAATTTTCCCACTGGACTCTCAACAGCGAGCTGAAACAGCTCCAGAGCTTCGGCTTCATCGTACCGGCTCTGTTCCTGGGAGTGGCCGCGTTCATCCTCAACGTAGCGCTGACGCGGGCCTTGACTTTGCAGAGGCCGCAGATTGCGGCGCTCAAAGCGCTGGGATACACGAACCCCGAGCTTGCCTGGCATTATCTCAAGTGGGCGTTGTTGATTGCGGCCCTGGGCGCCTTGACCGGCATCGCGGCCGGAGCGTGGCTCGGCAACTTCATGATCCGGCTTTATAATCAGTACTTTCGTTTCCCGGTTCTTGATTATGGCATATCGGCCCGTGTCGCAGCCGGCGCAGTGCTTGGGAGCCTGGTTATCGCAGCCCTGGGCGCTCTTTCGGCCGTCCGGCGCGCGGTCCGCATTCCGCCCGCCGAGGCAATGCGGCCGGCATCACCCGCGCAGTTCCGTATCAGCCTGGCGGAACGTGGATTCCTCGGACCCCGCCTCAGCCACATCACGCGCATAATCCTGCGCAACATCGAGCGCCAGCCGATCCGGTCCATTGTCTCGCTTACGGGCATATCCCTGGCAATGGCGATCCTGGTCGTTGGCTTGTTCCTTATGGATGCGATGGATGTCCTCAAGGAAATGCAGTTCTCCTACGTTCAGCGCCAGGATATGACGCTCAGCTTTGTCGAGCCGGTCTCCGCATCCGCGCTCTACGAGCTGGGTTCGCTGCCGGGCGTCGAATACGTGGAGCCGCTGCGCTCGGTGCCGGTGCGGCTGCGCTATGGCCACCGCTCCCGCAACCTGACGATCCTGGGCTTGCCGGCAATCCCCACGCTCAACCGGATCGTGGACCGCTCGGGCAAAGTCCTGGCGCCGCCCGCGGAGGGTCTGCTGCTTTCCATGAAGCTGGCTGAAATCCTCCACGTATCCCCCGGTGACCGGGTGCAAATAGAGGTCCTGGAAGGATCGCGGCCAACCCGCGAAGTTGAGGTCGCGGGACTTGTGGACGAATTTCTGGGTCTTTCCGTGTACATGCATCAGGACGCCCTCCATCGCCTCATGCGCGAAGGGAGGAGGCTTTCGGGAGCCTATCTGCAGGTTGATTCCCTGGAAATGCCCCGGCTATACCGGGAGCTTAAATCAACTCCCGAGGTGGCGGGCGTGAGCCTGACGCGGGATGCCTTGCGCAGCTTCGAGCGCACGATGGATGAAAACATGGGCATTATGACGACCATCACCGTGGTATTCGCAATCATCATAGCGTTCGGTGTGGTTTATAATGCGGCGCGTGTGTCGCTGTCGGAGCGTACTCATGAGCTGGCCAGCCTGCGCGTCCTTGGTTTCAGGCGGGCGGAAATATCGATCATCCTTTTGGGTGAGCTGGCGCTGCTGACGGCCTTGGCGCTTCCGCTGGGCGCCGGCATGGGTGTTCTTATGGCCAAGGGCATTCTTGCCACAGTGGAGAACGAATTGTATCGCATACCCTTAATCATAACCGACCAGAACATCGCGCGCGCTTCTCTCATCCTCGCCATCGCAGCCGCGTTCTCAGGACTCGCCGTGCGGCGCAGACTCGACCGGTTGGACCTGGTCGCCGTTCTTAAAACCAGGGAGTGAACCCATGAAGCGCCTGCTGAAGATTCTCAAGTACCTGGCCGGAACGGCAATCCTTCTATTGCTTTTGGGAGTGGCGTTCTGGCCGAAGCCGGCAGCTGTTGATCTGGCGCGCGCCGAAAAAGGACCCTTGACGATAACGCTGGATGAGGAAGGGAAAACCCGTGTGCGCAAACGGTTCGTGATCTCGGCGCCCGTAGCCGGGCGGGTGCAGCGAATCGAGCTGGAGCCGGGGGACAAGGTCGTTCGCGGCCAGACTGAAGTTGCGGTTTTCCAGCCCGCCGACCCCGTCTTGCTGGATGTGCGCAGCCGAATGGAAGCCGAAGCGGGAGTTAAAGCTGCCGAGGCAGGACTGGGCCGCGCGCGGGCGGAGCGGGAAAAAGCTGCCGCCGCAGACCGCCTGGCGCGATCCGAACTGGTCCGCATGCGCTCCCTTTATGAGGATAAGATCATTGCTCAACAGGCGTTCGACTCGGCCGAAAGCCGGGCCCGCGAAGCGGAGGAAGCCCTTCGCGCCTCGGAATTCAGTGTCGCAAGCGCCGAGCATGAGGTGACCATGGCGCGTGCGCGCCTGCTTTCGGTGTCCCGCGAACCGGGCGGCCTGCAGCAGCCTTTCGTGATCCGGGCTCCTATCACCGGAGTGGTGTTGAAGCGGCTGCGCGAAAGCGAGTCTGTCGTGCCGGCAGGGGAGGCATTGCTGGAACTGGGAGATCCTCGGCAACTCGAAATCGTTACCGATTTCCTGTCAACGGATGCCGTCAGAATCCACCCGGGCGATCCGGTCCGTATCGAGCGCTGGGGAGGGGAAGAAACGTTGCGCGGACGCGTGCGGCGCATCGAGCCCTCCGGCTTCATGAAAATTTCCGCGCTTGGGGTTGAAGAACAGCGTGTGAGTGTGATCATCGACTTCGAGGATCCCTTCGAAGCATGGAAAAGGCTGGGAGACGGCTATCGCGTGGAAGTGCGTGTCGTCGTGTGGCAGGCAAAAGAAGTGCTCAAGGTGCCCACCAGCAGTCTGTTCCGTCACGGAGAGAGTTGGGCTGTGTTCACCATTGAAAGCGGGCGCGCGCGGCTGCGGACGATCGAGGTCGGCCCGCGCAACGGCACGGAGGCCCAGGTGATCCGGGGCTTCGCCGCAGGGGAGGTTGTGATCGTCCATCCGAGCGACACAATCAGGGACGGAAGCCGCGTGAAGGCCCGGGAACCATGAAAAAATTGGTAATCCAGCTCTGCTGGGGGAGCAACAGAGTCTGACCGTTCAGGAATCGTTTAACGCTGACAGACGCTGAAAAACGCTGACGAACGCTGATTCCTGCGGCTGGAAAAGAGGTGATTATGGGATTTTCAAATCGCAGGTTCAGCCTCCAGCTGTTTGCCGTGTCACAGTATATGAAGCTGGCGGCCAGGAAGCAGCCTTTGTTGAAGGCTCATCTCCGGCAGAAAGACCTTACTGCCCAGATAAAGGTCCTGGACAATTCCGCCGGCAGATATTTCACTTTCCGCAAGGGTGAAATCATCTCGAGAAGCGGTATTCACCCCAAACCGGATGTTTGCCTGGGTTTCAGCGATGCAGCCCTGGGGTGCGGGCTCCTCCTTCCATGGTGCGATCAGCAGAAAAAGACAGACGCAATGAAAAATTTCCGTCTGACTCTGAAAGGCCCGGATGAATTGACCTGCTGGTTCATGGAAACCCTGAGCCTGATGCTTATGGGCAACATCCAGTACGGACTGGATATGGGAAAGGGTGTCAAAAGATACGTCAACAACTCGAATGCCGGTCCGGTGTTCGTTTACGTGAAAGACGACAAAATAATCCGGATGACGCCCATCGAGTTCGATGAAAGCGACGCGCCGTCTTTTACGATTGATGCCAGGGGCAAAAAGTTCACTCCGCCGCGAAAAAGCACGCTTTCTCCTTACGGTTTTTCCTTGAAATCCACCGTCTATTCTCCCGATAGAATTTTGTATCCCATGAAGCGCGTCGATTTCGATCCGCAGGGCGAACGCCACTGCGAGAACCGGGGTATCTCCGGCTACGAGAGAATCAGCTGGGACGAAGCCCTGGACATCGTCGCCAATGAGATCAAGCGGGTGAAAAGGGATTATGGTCCCGGATCTATCATAAGCAGCACCGCGTCGCACCACACCTGGGGAAATGTCGGCTACTACTTGAGCGCACACCGCCGCTTTATGAACGCTCATCGGGTGCACGCAGGTCGTTGCGAATCCGGACAGCTGGGAGGGATGGTTCTGGGGCGCCACTCATCACTGGGGAAACAGCATGCGCCTGGGCGGCGCCGAAATATACGGGACGGTTGAAGATGCTTTGAAAGACTGTGAAATGATGGTCTTCTGGAGCAGCGACCCGGAATCGATTCCTGGATCTTACAGCGCCTTCGAAAGCACCGTCCGGCGCCAGTGGCTGCAGGAGCTGGGCGTCAAGATGGTCCACATCAATCCCTATTACGATCCAACCGCCGCTTTGATGGGCGGGAAATGGCTTGCGCCCCGGCCGGATACGGGCAACGCCATGGCCCTGGCTATCGCCTATGTCTGGATAACCGAAAACCTTTACGATAAAGAATACGTCGCCACACGCACGACGGGATTTGATACGTGGAAAGATTACATCCTGGGCAAAGAAGACGGTATTCCCAAGACGCCCGAATGGCAGGAAAGAGAAACCGGTGTCCCGGCCAAAGATGTCCGGGCCCTGGCCAGAGAATGGGGAACGAAGAAGACCTACCTTGGCGCGGGAGGAGGAGGAAACCAGCTGGGCGGCGCCTGCCGCTGCGCCACCGGGCTGGAATGGGCGCGTTCGATGGTCTGCCTGATGGCGATGCAGGGCATCGGTAAACCCGGCATCAATATGGGCAACATGTCCTTCGGGGCGCCGCATGGATACCGGTTCTATTTCCCCGGGTTATGCCGAGGGTGGCATTTCCGGCGATATCGAAGGGACGGCGTCGGCGATTTACCTCTACCAGCGCATGTCTCAGCTGCCGTCCATGAACACGGTTTTGCAGAAAATCCCGCGGCTGAACATCCCTGAAGCTATCCTGGACGGCCACAGCGAAGGCTATCCCAACAACACCAAGACTATCGAAGGCCAGTTCTTCAAGTTCTGCTATCCGGCTCCGGGAAACTCCGGCATTAAAATGTACTACAAATACGGCGGCTCGTACATCGCCACGATGAACAACACCAACCGCTATGTAAAAGCTTACCGGACTCCGAAGCTGGAATTTGTGGTGAACCAGTCTATCTGGATGGAAGGCGAAACAAAGTTCGCCGATATCATCTTGCCAGCCTGCACCAATTTCGAGCGCTGGGACATCGGCGAGACCTGCAATGCCGGGGGATATATCATCCACAACTTCAACAAGCTCAACCACCGCATCATCACTCTTCAGCACAAGTGCATCGAGCCCCTGGGCGAATCCAAGTCCGATTACCAGATTTTCCTCGAACTCTCCAAGCGGCTGGGCCTGAGTTCCTATTTTTCCGAAGGGGCATCGGAATTGGACTGGTGCAAGCGCACATATCAAGCCTCGGATTTGCCCCGCGTGATTTCCTGGAAGAAATTACTGAAAAAAGGATATTACATTGTGCCGCCGGCCAGGGAGGAGCTGAAGGCTCCGTGCGCCTACCGCTGGTTCGCCGAAGGAAGAAAGAAGGATATCCCGGAGCCTTTTCCATTGCCGTCCGACTACACGGAGGAATATCTCGACGGCCTCCAGACGCAGTCCGGCAAAATAGAGTTTGACTGTTCCAGCCTCAAACGGTTTGACCCGAATGACCCGGAAAGACCGACTATCAGCAAATACATACCTTCCTGGGAAGGGCCTCATACCAGGGAGCTTTATGAGAAGTACCCCCTGCAGCTGCTTTCTCCTCATCCTCGCTTTACCTTCCACACTCACCAGGACGGCAAAGACAGCATTGTGAATGATGTGAAAGAGCACCGTGTCCTGATCAAGGGCTATTATTACTGGATTGTCCGGATCAGCACGAAGGATGCCGAAAAACGCGGCATCGAGCAGGAGGACCTGGTTCGGGTCTTCAACGACCGCGGGGCGGTAGTATGCGCCGCTCATATCACGGAACGATTGCCCCAGGGAGTTGCCCAGTCCGCCTGTTCCTCAGCGATTTATGATCCCATGGGCGAGCCGGGAAATTCCATCGACCGGGCAGGAACGATCAACCTCCTGACATCGTCCCGTCCCATCATCAAAAAATCGCACAGCACGGCTTCCAACACCTGCCTGGTGCAGATAGAGAAGTGGAAGGAATAACACAATGGCAAAGTGGAATCTGATCATTGATGTCGCCAAGTGCGAAGAATGCAACAATTGTTTTCTCGCCTGCAAGGACGAACATGTCGACAATGACTTTTTGCCGTATTCCGTTGCTCAACCGCGCCACGGGCACCGGTGGATCGATATTGTTGTTAAGGAAAGAGGCCAGTTCCCGGTGATCGACGTGGCCAACCTGCCGGTGCTGTGCATGCATTGCGATGATGCCCCATGCGTCCGGAAGAGCGGCGGCGCAATCCACAAAATGGGCAACGGCGTCGTCATCATCGATCCAGAGAAAGCCAAAGGACAAAAGGAGCTCGTTGACCTCTGCCCCTATGGCTCTATCTGGTGGAACGAGGAGAGGAAGGTTGCTCAAAAATGCACATTCTGCGCCCACCTGTTGGCGGAAGGATGGAAGGAACCCCGGTGCGTCCAGGCGTGTCCCACAGGAGCGATGCGCTTTTTCAAAGCCGAAGAAACTCAGATTCAGCAGATGATCGGGCAGGAAAAGCTGGAGGTCCTGCACTCCGAATACAAAACAAAGCCCCGGGTTTATTACAAAAATCTTTGCAGGTTCCTCAAATGCTTCATTGGAGGGGATGTTGCCTTTCAAAAGAACGGCATCACCGATTGCGCGGAAGGCGCCCGGGTCACGCTCTTCAAGGACTCGCAAAAGATAGATGAGGCGATAACAAATAGCTTCGGCGACTTCAAATTCGACCACCTCGAGGAAAGCAGCGGCAAATACGCAGTCGAGGTGGCTTACAGGGATTATGCGAGGAAAATCGTTGAGGTCGACCTTGGCACAAGCAGAAACTTGGGATCGATCCTGTTGACGGAGTAAAAAATGGCTGAGCCGCCGATGGGGCGGCGAGTTGCCCCCGTGCCCGCAAAATTGTAATGTGAGCAGCAAAAAAGCCGGAAGTCGGAAGAAGTGGAAGGTGGATGGCGGCATATCTTCGGCGTTATTGTCGAAGGATATGATGATAATATCAGGGCGCTCTCATTTCCGTGAAATATGAAGACAACTGTGGAGGTTTCGAAATGATCATTCTGGAAAACAGGGTAGCGATTATCACCGGTGGCGCCAAGGGTATGGGCGAAGATATGTGCGTCACTTTTGCTGAAGAGGGTTGCTCCGTGGTCATCGCGGACATCGACTTTGACGGCGCCCGGTCTGTCGCCGGCCGGATCCAGGCCAAAGGCGGCAAGGCAATCGCTGTTCGATGTGATATCACCAGGCAGGACCAGATCGACGCCATGGTTAAGGCTGCCGTTCAGGAATTCGGCAAAATCGATATCCTGATCAATTGCGCCGGCGGCGTGGCGGGAACCGATGGCACGGGCAGCAGCGAAACTATCCGCATCTCGGACTGGGACAGGATCATCGAACTGAACCTGAAAGGCACCTTCCTCGTAACCATGGCCGTTCTGCCCTACATGAAAAAGCAGAAATACGGGAAAATCGTCAACTTTTCGTCCATGGGCGCCTTCGACCCCCGCACCTCCGTTCTCCATTACCATGCGGCAAAGGGCGGAGTAGAAAGCCTGACCGCAAATCTCGCTTTTGAACTGGCTCCGCTTCAAATACACGTCAATACCATCGTGCCTGGCCCGATCGTCACTCCCTTCTGGGATGAGCTGATGCCCCCCGGCCCTGAAAGAGACGCCTTTTTCAAAGCGCTGTCCGAAAAAGAAGCTCCGCTGCAGAGAATGGGCTACCCCAAAGATATCACCGGCGCCGCGCTCTATCTTGCTTCCGATATGTCGGATTATGTGACGGGCCAAAAGATCTATGTTGGCGGCGGCATGGGCAACGTCCTGCCCCACGAAGGCACCTTCCTGATGAGCAAGGAGCAGAAGATCCTCAAAAAATAGTCTCAGGGTGCCCTTCCGGGCGCCCCGGGAAAGATAGCCAGGAATTGGCAAAAACGGGCTGGCCGGGAGCGATGCCGCTTGGGCACCAGACCCGGGCATCAAGGCATTGGAAACCCGGCTGTCGGACTTATGGAGCTTGGCAGTTCCAGGGTCATTGAACAACTGATAGACGCTGGACGATCCCTGCAACCGCAGACGAAAAAGTCTTTGCAAAATCCGCAACTTTAATTATACTGAATAAGATTCAATATAATTAATGTTTCGATTATAGTCTATGAAATGTAAATTCGGTGAGAAGATCCGGGAAGTCAGGAAGCGCAGGCAAATGACCATGCTCGATGTGGCCAAAAAGGCCGGCCTTTCCGAGAGCCTGATTTCACAGATCGAGCGCAACCGGGTGTCTCCGGCCATCGATACTCTGATCCGCATCATCGAGATACTGGAAATCGACCTGGACTACATATTCCGGGACTACAAAAGAGATCGCCCCGTGAACCTGGTTAGGGCGGAGGAGGTCAAGCGTACCGTTGTCGGGGGGGTCGCCTACGAGCAGCTGTCGCATACTCCTTTATCCGCTGAGGAGCACGCGATAGAGGCCTATTTGCTCGAGATTCCGCCTGGGGGCAAGACCGTCGATGACGAATACGGCCATATCGGCAAGGAACTCGGTGTGATGCTGGACGGAAAAGGCGAATGCAGCGTGGGCAAACGGGTATACGCCCTTAAAAAGGGTGACAGCATTTCCTTTTCCGCGGATGCGCCGCATCAGCTCCGGAATTCGGGCAACAAGCCGCTTCGGGCTTTTTGGATCATTACCCCGCCCAAGCGTCTGCTGGGGAATAAATAGGAGTCGAAATTTGTCTGTCCGCTGCCATGGTAGACTGCATCTGAGACAATTTAAGGAGGATTGAAATGCCCGCACCCATGACTTTGGGAGAAAAAATTCTGGCCCGAGCGGCCGGATTAAAATACGTAAGCCCCGGCGACGTTATTCTGGCGAAGCTGGATCTTTGCCTGGGTAACGATATTACCGCCCCATTGGCCATTCAGGCTTTTTGCCAGAACGGCGGCAAGGAGGTCTTCGATCGCAAGCGGGTGGTGCTGGTGCCGGATCATTTCACGCCCAACAAGGACATCAAATCCGCCGAGCAGGCCAAAATCCTGCGTGATTTTGCTCGCGAGCAGCGGCTTCTTTATTACTGGGATCAGGGGGAGGTCGGGGTTGAACACGCGCTCCTGCCCGAGCAGGGCGTAGTAGTGCCGGGAGATTTGATGATCGGCGCCGACTCCCACACCTGCACCTATGGAGCGCTCGGGGCATTCGCCACAGGAGTCGGTTCCACGGACCTTGGGGCGGCGATGCTGACCGGCAAAGCATGGTTCAAGGTGCCCGCGACCATCAAACTGGTTTTCAACGGCAGGCTGCCGGCCGATGTGACGGCCAAAGACCTGATATTGACGGCCATCGGGCGCCTGGGAGTCGAGGGCGCAAACTATAAAGCCCTGGAAATAACCGGGCCCGTTATCGATAAACTGTCCATGGAAGGCAGGTTGACCATGTGCAACATGGCCATCGAAGCAGGTGCGAAAACAGGCATCGTGCCGCCGGACAAGATAACCCGGGCTTATGCCGAAAAGCGCGCCCAGCGCAAACCGCGTTACTATTTATCGGATCCCGGTGCCGAGTATGAGCGCGTAGAGGAGTTCGATGTCAGTGGGATGGAGCCCGTGGTGGCCAAACCGCATTTGCCCTCCAATGTTGCCCCTGTCTCCGAACTGCGGGATGTTTTACTCGATCAGGCCATCATCGGATCCTGCACCAACGGCCGGATCGAGGATTTGCGGGAGGCCGCCAGGCTGTTCAAGGGAAAAAAAGTGAGCCCTCGAGTGCGAACCATAATCATCCCGGCCACGCCCGCGATTTGGCGCCAGGCCATGAAGGAAGGGCTCATGGACATATTTATGGCTGCCGGTTGCATCGTCTCGCCTCCCACATGCGGGCCGTGCCTGGGCGGGCATATGGGCATTCTGGCCAGGGGTGAAAAGGCGGTAGCGACCACCAACCGCAATTTTGTAGGGCGCATGGGCCATACGGAAAGCGAAGTGTACCTGGCTTCGGCTGCAGTTGCGGCCGCGTCGGCCATCAAGGGCCGCCTCGCATTGCCCAGGGAAGTCCGGGGCGCTAACTGGAAACAGGGGGTGAAAAAGTGATTATCACTGGAACGATCTATAAATTTGGAGACGATGTCAACACCGATGAAATTATTCCGGCGCGATATCTGAACACCAGCGATCCCAAGGAATTGGCTGCACATGTAATGGAAGATGCGGACCCCCAGTTCCCGGCCCGGGTCAAGGGAGGCGACATTATCGTTGCCGGGAAAAACTTCGGCTGCGGTTCTTCGCGCGAGCATGCGCCTCTGGCCATCAAGGCTGCGGGCGTGGCGTGTGTAGTGGCCGAAAGCTTTGCACGCATTTTTTATCGCAACGCCCTGAACATCGGTCTGACCATTATGGAATCTCCGGCAGCTGCTGCCGAAGCGCAGACCGGCCATGCGTTCAGGGTGGATAGCGCGGCAGGACAAATCACCAATGAAACGCTGAACCGAACGTATTCGGCCAAACCGATTCCTCCTTTCATGCAGGAACTGATTGATGCCGGCGGATTGATGGAGTACGTCCGGAAAGGGCTGATGAAATAGCCGGCGCAGGCGGGAACCGGTCCTACACATCCGGCAAAGCCGGGGGCTATTCGGTTGCTGGCCCCTGCGGGGATCGGAAGCGCCTCATCGGCTTTTGCCCGCGTAAGTCAGCGTTCAAGACCGGCGTAACTCCGTCCAACCGCTTTGAGCGGTTCCAATCTTTCAAGCATCCGGCTTTGCCGGAGGTACCTGACTGCTAACGCAAAGGAAGCAGATGCCGGCAAAGCTTTTTCACCAGGAATCTTGAATAATCCGCATAATCCATCTCGCCGCCGGCCAGATCCATGTAACGATGGATTACGGTCTTGCTTCTTCCCAGAGCCCTGGTAAACAGTTTTTCGGAAATCGCCGGGAATACCAGATACCGCATGCGCTCCGCCTGCATTATAAATCGCGCAAGCTTGCGGCAGCGATGCTGGTAGTGTGTCTCTGCGCTTCGGGGATTTCCATGGCCGGCTGCATCCAGGATGGCGCGGGCTGCGTGGGCGCCGCTTTCCATCGCGAACGCTATGCCCTCGCCGGTTACGGGTTCCACGAAACCGGCCGCATCCCCCGCCAGCAAAATATTTCCTTCTCCCGCCCGCATCCGGAAATTGCAGAATGGTATGGGATGTCCTTTCCACCGTATGTTCGGCATCTCGTGACAAACCTGATTCAGGAAGGCGCGGAAACTGTTTGCCAGACCGGGATTTTTATTCGTCAGGCCAGCAATTCCGATGGTAACCGTATCCTTTTTGGGGAAAACCCAGCCATAGCCCCAGCGGATAACTCCAAAATGAATCTCCGGCCTGGCAAGATCGGCCACGCTGCCCTGGCGGGGGTATTCGATCTCCAGACCCGCGGCCAGATTCTTCTTTTGGATCGAGAGCCCAAGGCCGGCGGCCATCCTGCCGAGTGCGCCATCGGCGCCGATGATGAAATCCCCGTGCAGGGCGTTGCCATTTTGAAGCCGCACGGTACTGCTCTGCGGTTCCAGGGAAGATGCACAGGTCTTCTCGAAGAGCGTAGCGCCCTTGCCAACGGCCAGGTTGACAAGGTGATGGTCGAAGGATGCCCGCATCGTAAAATACATTTTTCTGTAGTTACTGACCTCGTTGAGCAGCCGGGCTCTGTAAAAAAAACCTGCGCCCGACGACTTGAACTCATATAGGTTCTGCCAGCCATCGCCAAAAATGCTTTTATAGACCCTCTCTGTCCTCTCGCTCAAAAGCCCGCCGCAAAGCTTGTCTCTGGGGAAGTTGGCTTTATCAACCAGAGCGACCCGCATCCCTGCGCCGGCCAGCAGATACGAAGCGGCCGAACCCGCTGGCCCGGCACCAATTATGATGACATCAAAAGTCCTCATGTCTCCTGCATCCCATATCAACTGACTGGAGGTAAAATCATATTAGATTTCAGAGAAGATATGAAACCAGTTTCTTGGGCACAAACGGCGGCGCGCTGCCGGCCGCAGGAAATGCCGCTGGCATATTGACAAGTGCCGGAATGAAAGGTAAACAAAAGCCAGGTTTGCGCATGATCCGGATGCTGGTTCCGGCCCGATGTGATCTTGGAATGGGTTACAGGGAGGGCTTCGTATGTCCGATAATGAATGGCAGAAACTTTGCAGTGAAAGCGATCTTAAGGAAAGCATTCCTGCGGCATTTGATCTGGGCAAAAACAGAGTGCTTGCCGTCCGGCAGGGAGAAACCGTTCATGCTTGTGGAGGAAAATGCACCCACTACGGAGCTCCGCTGGAGCAAGGCTTTCTGAGGGGCCATATCCTGACCTGCCCCTGGCACAATGCCAAATTCGACATAACCACAGGAAAAACGAAAGCCGCACCCGCTCTGACCCACCTGAAGCGCTACGAAGCCAGGATTAAGGGCGGTGACGTTTATGTGCGTCTCGTTGAGGCGCCG
>CAWEJX010000012.1:0-325284 GCA_963809485.1 uncultured Acidobacteriota bacterium | reverse complement strand
CTGAAGCCAACATGCTGACCCCCACACCGGATTTCGTCATCTTCGGCGGGGATTTGGCTCAGCTGGGGACCAGGGAAGAGCTGGATCATGGGGCGGAGATGCTGTCCCGCCTGAAATATAAAACCTATCACGTCATGGGCGAGCACGATTACTACCTGGACCTCGGCGAATATTGGTCGAAGCTTTTCGGACCGCACTACCACAGTTTCGATCACAAGGGTGTTCACTTTATCGTTTTGAATAGCGTATTGACCACGGACGAATGGACTCACAAACGCTGGCCGACCGCTCAGCAGCGTATGCTGGAGATGGCCGGCCTCGACAATCCGAACGGCTCTCCGTTTATGGTCGGGGAAGCCCAGAGGGAGTGGCTCCGGAAAGACCTGGATAAGGTCGACAAGGCTACCCCTGTCGTACTGTTTTCGCACTCGCCGATACAGAAGATCTACAAGGACTGGAACTTCTGGACAGACGACGCCGAGCAGATCCAGGCGATGCTGAAGCCTTTCCAGAAGGCCACAGTCATTTACGGGCATGTGCACCAGATCCAGTACAACCAGATCGGAAATATCTCGTTTCACGCGGTTATGGCCACCGCATGGCCCTGGCCGTACCCACAAAGCTACGCCCAGGCCAAACAAAATCTTCCAAAAATCACCGTGCCGATGAACCGGGCGGATCCGTTTTTCGAACGGGACGCAACCGGTTGGCAGTTTATCGACATGAAAACCGGCCGCGTATCGATGGAATACAATCTTTACAGCAACACGAACCGGGTTGTGACGTTTAATCCGGCAACCGGCCGGCCGGAAGACAGGGATTACCAGAGCCCGGCCAAGCGGATACCGCCGCAAATCCATTTTTAAGGAGCGAGCCATGAAGACAAAGATTCTGACCACAACGATCGCGGCGTTGATTGTTTTTGGAGTTGTGATAGCTCTCCTGGCACGCGCCGACGAATTCACCAAGAAGGACATGGAGCGCTGGGAAAAGGAATATATGAGCGTCGTGCAGAAGGGACGCCAGCTCTGGACCAGCCCTGAACTCGGCACCAACGGCGTGGCTTGTGCCCAGTGCCACCCGAATGCGGCCAATACCCACCCGGAAACCTATCCGAAGTTCCAGCAGCAGCTCGGCCGGGTGATCGCTCTGCGCGATATGATCAACTGGTGCATTCAGCAGCCGCTCGAAGGGAAACCCCTTGCCCTGGACGATCCCCAAATGGTGGCCCTGGAGTCGTACATCGTTTACGAACGCCGCGGCGTCGCGCTGGCTCCCGGAAAGCACTGACCCGGATTATTGTCGGTATTTCCTGTTAAAGCGCGTATCTTAGCATTTGCTTTCAGGTTACAGGCTGCAGGTTTCAGGTTTCACACTTTAAAACCTGAAACCTTTAACCTGCAGTCGAAGGGGTGGATGCCCGCCCGGGCTTGCCCACGCAGTTTCCAGGGAGATTCCAAAATGGAGCAGAAGCAATTGGCTATCACCTGTCCTGTTTGCGGCCGGAAAAATTCTTTCCCGGTGGAAAACCTGACGGAAGGCGCCGACCTCGTATGTCCCCTCTGCCGCATGAAAATAAATCTGCACGGTCATATGTGGGAATATATACGGAAAGAACTGGCGAACCTGAACACCGAAGAATGAGCCGCAGACTGGAAGGTCTTTCATGATTCTGACTCGCGATAAAATCCTGGACGCCGTGCGAAAGCGCGAAATTGTCATCGATCCTTTCGACGAGGCTGCTCTGGACGCCGCCTCATACGACATGACGCTCTATCACCAGATCCGCGTGTTTGTTGAAGGACTGAACGAAATCGATTTACTGGATATGGCCGCAGACGCCAACGCGCTGTTGAAAATAACGCGCATCGTCGATATCCCCGCCGGAAGCTATTACCTGCTCAAGCCCGGAGAGCTTGTCCTGGGTATGACGGAAGAAAAACTAACCCTGCCCCCCGGCATCGCCGGATCCCTTGAGGGACGCAGCCGCTTCGCCCGAATGGGCCTGATGGTGCACATTACAGCCAGTTTCCTTCAGCCAGGCATTCGGGATACCCGGCAGGTTTTCGAGATATTCAACGCGAGCCGGAATGCCATAAAACTGCGCTCGGGCGTAAGGATCGCTCAGGTTATTTTCGAACAGTGCGAAGGGAAAGCCACCTACTCCGGGGTATTTTCCAACCAGCGCGAGCTCTAATAAACAGGCCACGATTAACACCAATATCATTCTTAAACACAGCTTGAAAATAAAACCGGTCTCAGGCGCAATATATATCTTTAAGGTTTTTTGAACCGCAGAATGTCGAATGAAGAATGATGAATTTCGAAGTCCGGTCCTGACTTCTGCGGTTCGACATTCAATATTCGTGTCAAACCGAGACTGCTTTACCGGCAGAGCTGGTAGATCTCCCAATGGATTCAATGAATCCCTCCACTGTCAGAAGATCCACAAGCCCCCGGCAGCTGTATAGAGCAGGCAGGACGCGCTTCGGCGGATACTTTCTGCGCAGCTCCGCCACCTTTTCCGTTCCCGCGCGATAGGCAGGCAGGTACATCCTGCCCATCAGCGGATGACGTCCCCATGCGCCCGAAAGCTTATCCGCGCGCTCCTCCGAGACAAGGAAATCCCGCCGCAGTTCGGCAGCGACCTCTTTCTGCGGCATGCCCACTTTCCATGTAAGATAGGAAGCCTGATTTTTGGCGTCATCCTGGAGCAGGGCCAGAAGCATCCCGGTTTGCAGGTCTTCGTCCGGGAGCTGGCCGACCTCGGTGATATCGTATGCCATCAGCAGGGCATTATTGGCGATGCCCTCATCCAAGGCTGCCCCCGGCGTATTCATGGTCAGCACCGTGGCTTCGAACCCAACCTTGCCCCGCTCATAAAGGTTTTGCATGAAGGCAAAGGTGGTGACATGCCCGGGCACGACTTCGTGGCTGATAAGCTGTTGAAACTCGGGCACCGAAATCTGCAGGGAGGCGTTGATTTCATAATTCGCCTCATACTCCGGGCTCCCGTCCGCCGTCCTTGCCCGGCCCAGGTAATTCATCGATCCGGAAAAAAAGGCGTCCTTGATGGGCAGGAACTTTATGTTGGCACGAGGCACCGAGTGCAGGCTCTTGGGAAGATAGGGGAGCAGGTGCCTTTCAGCCAGACGGTCGAATTCTGCAATGAAGGCCGAACTCAGAGCCGGGATCGACTTGGCCGGGACGAGCCGTTCTCTTCGCCAGGCGTCGGCAGCGGCGCACAGTTCCTCTCTCCCTTTTGCCGGGTGTCCCGCCTTGCCCAGCAGTTCCGCGACCCGTTCGCGCATTGCCGAGGGTTCTGAAGGTTGCGGGGCGAGACCGGTCGAAGCGCGGACGCAACGTTCATAAAGCACGCTGTCCCCTTTGCCAAGAATCTCCATGGCCAGGTCCCACATCACCTCGAACGAGTTGGCCAGCCCCTTCACGTAAGCCCGGCGGCGCCGAGGCAAGGACCGGCTTTTGTCCGCCATGCTGCTTATGGCTCCGTGCACATCCACCGCGGCCAGGTAAGCCTCGATCGCCGCATGGTCGGGCGCCTTGGCCGAAATCCCGCCTGTCTCCCGCAACCTTGCAGCCGTGGGATGGGTGTATGCCGGCGGCATTGGGGCGCCGGAAAACCAGGAGTCCGCAATAAAGCGCCCGACACCGGAGGGATTCATGACATCTCCGCCCCACAGTGTATCGATCCCCAGGACGGCGTCCGCGACCAGCCGATCGAAATCTGTAAGTTCATGGGTGTTGTTCATCTATTCCTCCTTTAGAAAGCGAACCGCAACGTTATTTCGGGCGCCGGTGATCCGGATGGAACGAGCGGTCTGCAGGAGCCTCCGGGCGGCAGCGGGGGTGCGGGCATTTTCCAGCAGCGGTTTGGTCGCATCGGCTTCCATCGGGCGCCCTTTCTCGAATTGGCGGTTCGGGCCGCCATTTTCCCGGCCTGTCATCGGTAGCAGCCGTTGTTGCGGGGAACAGGCACCTGGAGTATAAAATATTTGACGGGGGTTGGCGACGAAATCGTCGCTTTCGGGGGCCCGGCCGTATTTGGAAAGGCGGCAAGAAGCTGCCGGCAGGAAAGGTGGCGTGAACGGGACTCCCCGAATTGTTCCCGGCGGTGGAGCGGAATTGAAATGGTTTCATCGCCCGGCGGATGCGCGCAGAGAGGCCTATGTCAAAACTGGTCCTGGTTGCTGTCGGAGGGAATGCGCTGATCCGCGGCGGGCAGAAAGGAACGGCGCAGGAGCAATTCGAAAATGCCGTCGAGACGGCAGCAGCCGTCGTCCGGCTTCATCCGCGCCGGCCATCGCGTTGTTCTTACTCATGGCAACGGACCGCAAGTCGGCGCCCAGCTTGTCCGCTCGGAGTCGGCGGCTGCCTACGCATACCGCCTTCCGCTCGACTGTTGCGTCGCGTCGACCCAGGGTGAGGTGGGCTATGTGCTTCAGTATGCCATGTGGCAGATGATGCAGGCAGAGGGTCTGAACACTCCCGTGGTCTCGCTGATCACCCAGGTCCTGGTCGATTCCCGGGATCCGGCGTTCCAGCATCCGACGAAGCCCATCGGGCCTTCCTACACCAAAGAGGTCGCGGAACGATATCGGGATACCCTCGGCTGGGTGATCGTCGAAGATCCTTCGCACGGCTTTCGCAGAGTCGTCCCTTCTCCGGAGCCGGTCGCAATCGTCGAGCTCGATGCGATCAAAGCCTGCGTCGACCGCGGGCTGGTGGTCATCGCGGGCGGGGGCGGAGGCGTGCCCGTGTTCAACGATCACGACATTTCCAAAGGAGTCGAGGCCGTGATCGACAAGGACCACACCTCGGCAATCCTGGCGCGCCAGCTCGAAGCGGACGTGTTCGCCATTGCCACGGATGTCGAGCGCGTTTTCCTCGATTTTGGGAAGGCGACGCAACGTCCGCTCGAATCGTCTTACAATCTCCCAGTGCCACCAGTACCTGGAAGAAGGACAATTCCCGCCGGGGAGCATGGGACCCGAAAATCACCGCCGCCATTAAGTACCTCGAGCTTGGAGGAAGCATGGTGGTGATCACCGATCACGAGCACCTGCTTGAAGCGCTGGAAGGAAGAGCGGGAACACGGATCCTTCGGGATGAGCAGAGGACTATCCCGTCAAAGGCAGCTGACGGCAAGCTTCGGTCGAGAGGAACGGCATCGACGGCATCAGCCGCGGATTTTGGAACATTCGCATATACAGGAGTGCATTATGCCTCGCACACGCGTCGTGATAATGGGAGCGGCAGGAAGGGATTTTCACAACTTCAATACGGTCTTTCGCGGGAGCCGACGGCACGAAGTCGTCGCGTTCACCGCGACGCAGATTCCCAACATCGACGGACGCAAGTACCCTGCCAAGCTTGCCGGCGCGCTCTATCCGAAAGGGATTCCGATATTCCCGGAACAGGAGCTTCCCCGGCTTATCGCCAGACACAAGGTTCAGGAGGTCGTGTTCTCCTATTCCGATGTCTCGAACCAGTACGTGATGGAGCGTGCGGCACTGGTGAATGCGTGCGGGGCGCGCTTTGTCCTGCTCGGCGCGGACGATACGATGCTTGCCGCGAAGGTGCCGGTAGTGGCGGTCGTGGCCGTGCGGACAGGCTCGGGGAAAAGCCAGACTTCCACGAAAGGTCTGCTCCTATCTCCGAAGCCTGCGGATTGCGCGTCGTGGCTGTGCGTCACCCTATGCCGTACGGGAACCTGATGAAGCAGGTCGTTCAGCGGTACGCAACGCTGGACGATCTCAGGAAACACCACTGCACCGTCGAGGAGATGGAGGAATACGAACCGCATATCGTGGAGGGGGGAGTCATTTATGCGGGAGTGGACTACGCAGCCATTCTGCGCCAGGCGGAACGCGAGGCGGACGTGATCGTCTGGGACGGCGGCAACAACGACCTTTCATTCTACCGGCCGGATCTCACCATCACCGTCGTGGATCCGCATCGTCCCGGGCACGAACGAACGTATTATCCGGGCGCCGCCAACGTGCGGCTTGCCGATGTCATCATCATAAACAAAGTGGACAGCGCTCCGGAAGAAAACATCGACGTCGGTCCTCGACGAAGTGACGCGGATGAATCCGAAGGCGCAGATCATTCGCGCGGCCTCCCCGATCACCGTCGATGATCCCGATGTCATCCGGGGCAAGAGCGTCCTGGTAGTCGAAGACGGCCCGACCCTCACACACGGGGGAATGCAGTTCGGCGCCGGAACGCTGGCGGCCAGGCTCTTCGGCGCGCGGGAAATAGTGGATCCCCGCCCCTATGCGGTCCATTCCATCGCCGAGACCTTTAAAAAGTATCCGGCGACCGGAGTGCTTTTGCCGGCCATGGGCTATGGCCCCGAACAGATTCGCGACCTGGAAACGACCATCAACAGGACTCCCTGTGAATCGGTGATCATCGGCACCCCGATCGATCTGCGCAGAATCCTGAACATTCAGAAACCATCGACGCGGGTCCAGTATTCGCTGGAAGAGAAGAGCAAACCGGACCTTCAGACGGTCCTGGGCGATTTCGTGCGGAAGAAGGTTTTTCATCGGGATAAAAGATCATCCAAGCCGTAAATGCATCGGCAATCCGCAACTCTGGCGGAGAATTCTCAAGAGCAGACGGGCTCAGCATAACAGGACGCCGACGGACGCTGAATAGACGCGGATGAAGGCTGACAACCAATATAGTAAGAAGCCAGTATCCCTGGCGCTGCAATGGATGTATTTATGAAAGGAACTTCCGTTGTTGTTTTACCTGAAGAGCGGTCGCGTCCGATTCGTTTCATTAAAATTCTTCTTTTCAGTGCATCCGTCATGCCCGCGGTCGTGGCAGGCGCACTGGCCTGGACTCAAGGATACGGCGACCTTTCACGCTGGCTGCTGGCCGGATTGGGATTGCTCATCGGACAGGCGGGCGCGGACTATCTGTACTATCACTTCACGCACTTTCACACTGACAGCCGCGACGCCCACAGCAAAATATTCGCCGGCTGGAGGCCGCTTTTCATAGGCGGCCCGCTGAAAAACGAGCACTCATTATATGCCGGTGTTATATGTCTGTTTGCGGCGCTGCTCATCGGCACCCGCTTCCTCTTTCTGCTGGGGCCGGCGGTACTCTGGCTGGTCCTTGCAGGCGGGCTGGTTTCCGTCTTTTTTACGCCGCTGATGCTGCGTGGACTGAAGGAACCCGTGGTATTCATCACGTTCGGCCCGCTGTGCATGTCGGGCATCGACTTTGTGATGACCCACAAATTCCGGCTTGCACCCGTTATTGCGTCCCTGCCGGTCGGGTTTCTGGTGACCGTGGTGGCATATCTCAAAGGAGCGCGCTATAAAGTTGCTGAGGCAGGCGGCTCCGAGGTCATTCTCAATCTCAAGCCATGGCTGGCGGGGATCCTGTTGACGCTGGCCTATCTGGCCTTATTGGGGGCTGTGCTGTCGGGCTTTGTCTCCGGCTGGGCGCTGCTGGGATTGCTCACGGTCCCTTTTTCAGCACTTCTTTACCGGCGGTTGCGCACCCAGAAAAGGATCACCGATTACCTGTGGGCAACCGTTTTTTCGCTTGTTGTCTTCATTGCCACATGCCTCCTCATGGCATTGGGAATGTTTCTGGGAAGCCGTATCCAAGGATAAATGCATATGAAACAATGGCTGGTCACATGGTTTAAAGCGGCTCGCGCACCTTTCCTCATAATCAGCATTCTGCCGTGTTTGCTGGGCGGGATCCTGGCCTATACCCGCGGATCGTTCGACACGATGATATTTGTGTTTGCGACGATAGGTATTGTAATGGCCCATTCCGCCGGCGATTTTGTGGATGATTACTTCGATTTTCAAAAAGGCAACCTGGGCAACAAAGTACAGCAGTTCCATGACAGCCCGCTGATTGACGGCAAAGTGAGCCTCAAGCAGGTGGTGATCGCAATCGTTTTGTGCCTGGCAATTTCCTTTGTTGCGGGAGTGATCATTTTTATCAAAGTTGGATACCCGGTGCTCGTCCTGGTGGCGGCCGGGCTCATAGCCGTATTTTTCTACACTTCACCCCCGCTCAAGCTCAATTACCGCGGGTTAGGAGAAACGGTGCTTTTTCTGGCCTTCGGCCCCATGATCGTTTTCGGTGTGTGGTACGTGCTTGCCGGCACAATAACGGTGGAGCCTTTCCTTATTTCACTCGTCCCCGGCATATTCACCATGAATGTGGGTATTGTCAGCAATACCTTTGACTATCACGATGATATCCGTTCGGGCAAGCGCACCCTGTCGGTGCGTTTCGGCCAGGCGGCTGCACTGCGCATCATAGCGGTCACGACCTTTGTCGCTTATCTTTCCATCGTGCTGGGCGCTCTATCCGGCATTTTGCCCTTATGGACGCTGCTGGTATTGATCACAGTTCCGCTGGCAGTAAACATGCTGCAGCACGCCGGCAAATACAGCGACGAAAGCCACTATACTCCGGCAATGGGACGCATTATTACCCTGTCTTCCGTTGCCACCATTATATTGATCGCCGCATACTTTCTTGAAGTACTCCGGGGCTGATCCATTGGGAGGTTCATTTATGGGCAATCGGAGGCTGAAGGGAAGGGAGCCTAATCCAGCATCAGGGCCAAATCGGCAGCCCCTCCTTCCCTAACCATTCGCGCAAGCGGTTGGTGTGCTGCGCGCCCGCCGCTGAGCTCAGACGTCAGGTGGTAGGAAACCGCGGAAGTTTTTAATGTTTCCGTCGACACTGTGAAGCGCGACTTCCGAATGGCGAGGGCCTGGCTCCTCGCCGAGCTTGCATGAAAAAAACGCCGCGCTGGGAAATTCGTGGTGTTTTTCTTATGAATCCTCAGATTACCTTGAGTTCGGGCCAGTCGAGCGCGTAACCCAAAGCTCGCTTAATCTGGGTTTCTCTACCGGCTCCAACCGCGCCGATGCGGTCGCCGAGCATCAGTTTCGGAATTACATGAAGGTTGTCCATGTTGGCCACGGATAAGCGTTGCAGTCCCTCTTGTTTGCCCAGCGCGACTTCCTGAGGAATTCCGCGAACTGTTGAGGTTACTTCAACCACGATGACTTTGTTCAGATAGGCGTACGCGGAAGTCCTTGTCAAAAGGAGAACCGGCCGCCTCCCAATGGGAAGGGGCAGATTAGCCCAGCGAATTTCATATTGTCTCATTTTTTTCGCCGCGCGGCCGCACCTTTCGCGGGCTTTTCCCAAACACGCGGATCCATGTAAATTTCGTCTGCGGAATCCGGCTGCTGTTTGTATGCTTCGGCAGTCCGTTTCTCTTCGAGGTTCCAAAGCGCCTGGCGTATGGCATATCGGATAAACTCCGAACGGCGTCGGCTGCGTACGGGAGCGACTTTTTCAAGTTCGGCCGACAATTCATCATCAACTTCAATTAAAAGCTGTTTCATATAATCAAGTATATAGACATTCCATCCCGAAAGAAAGCCGGGAGTGCTGCAGAACCCGCCCATGGCTTCTCCCTGCTTATTGCAACCCCAATAATTATCGCAGGACGTTCTTATTTCTGGCTGCGCTTTGCATACGAAAGCACAACCAACAGAAGTTAAAACAGGCTTAGAGATAAGAAAGGTTGTATATGCAAAGGAAAACGAAAGCTCTGCGCCGGATTCAGTTCGGCGCGAACCTTGCGGTATGTGTGCTTGCCCTGGCCGCACGGGCAGCGCCTGGGCTGGTATGCGGCCGGCGGATGGCTTACCGGATAACCTGAGGTGGAATTGCGGCAAGCGCAGACAGGCTGTGCGTCCCGAACAGCGCAAAAGAAGCTATCGGCAGATCGGAAATGACCCGCACGTATCCGGAAGTCCGGTCCTGACCCACGAGGGATGGGAAGTATTCTGTCAGCAGACGCGCCTCGGACTGCCTGGCTCCCAGCCATTCGTTCCTACGCTGTAGAAGCGTGCCGTCGGACGAATACAGTTCCAGCGTAACGGCCGCCATTCTGTCTCCTTGAGTATTAAGCATGGCCACGCCGGTGAAATACAGATCGTTCGAAGCTACGTGGCTGAAGACTACCGAGGTGTGCAGGCTGGAAATGAGCGCCAGTGCCGAAGAAAATCGCCGGCTGATGCGGTCGCCAAACACGGTGCTGCCTGCAAGCCTTACGCCGCTGCTGGTCAGTTCGACATATCCCGTGAGCATGGTGGTCGAATCCGGGCCCAGGAAAAATTCCGGATCGTCGATGTGAAGTTTCCCGTTTGCCGGAATGGAAAGGGATCGGGTCTCGCCTATTTGAGAGCCGTTTTCGCCGATGAATCGGAAAGCAACCGTTCCGGCTCTGGAGTCCAGGTTTATGACCGAAAGGCTTGTAAGATAGTCGCCGCCGACGACATAATGCGGCGAGTAGATGGTGCTCGCGCCCGCGGCAAGGTCCTGTCCGGTCAGCATGGAAATGTTGCTGGACCCTTGTCTCATTCCATGGAACGAACGGACCGGCTGGCTGGAATGCACACGAACATAATCGCCCGCACTGGGGGCAATGCCTGCGAACAGATCACTGAACAGGTCCGCAGTCAAGGACCCGTTCCCATTGATTACGAGGGACCGGGATCTTCGGATCGTTCCGTCTGTACCCATCAGATTGAAGGTTACGGTGGAATCCGCGGCATTGTCATTGATCACACTGATCTTGTTATATCCCTCCGCCTGAATCTCCGTGAAGGCAAAATCGATTAGCGCCGTTTCCGAAAAATTGGCTCCATCCATCAGATTGAGATCACTGTCGAAGATCAGGAAGAATCCCAAAGTATCCTGTGTGGTGCTTTCCAGCTTGATCCAACCGTTCGAGTCGGAGTTGAAGAGCCCGTCTCCAAATATCTGCCAGTCGATGATCGGAAGCTGGGCGCGCGACCTCAGCTCCTCGATTATGGGGTTGGAAATATCTTTCCCTGTCGTAATCTCCCCATCATCCTCGATCGCCGTAAATGTCAGGACCGCAGGCTGGAGACTCAGGTTGGCAAGAGCTATTCCGGCCATAGTGTCCTTGCCCATTACACTCTGCATGGCGGAGAAACGCGGAAAGGCAAGGACATATTCTTCATCCAGAGTAGTGGTGAACGAATAATCGCCGGATGTAGCGAGGTTGCCTGCCGCGTCTTTCGACTTCACCCTGAAGTGATACAGGGTGCCGACTGTCAGTCCGCTTAAAGCCTGCGAATGAGACGTCACCAGGTCGTCATCCAGCGCCGATGAGCTGCCATAGCTGGTGGTCGTGCCGTATTCCACCTGGCTGTCGGCGGCTTCATCGGTGGTCCATGTGATGATGGCCCCGGTGCTCGATAATCCTGAACTGGCGACATCGGTGATAGCCGGCAGCTCGGTATCCGGTGTTGCAGTCGTGCTGAAGGTGTAATCACCGGAAATGGCCAGGTTTCCGGCGGCATCTTTGGATTTCACGCGATAGTGATACAACGTGCTGGCGGTCAGCCCGCTTAATCCCTGGGAATGGGAAGTCACCATGGCGCTCTTCAGCGCAGAGGAACGGCCGTATGACGTTGTAGTCCCGTATTCCACCTGGCTGTCGGCGGCTTCGCTGGTGGTCCAGGTGATGGTGGCGCCGGTGCTCGATAATCCGGAACTTGCCACTGCGCTGATAGCCGGGGCCGTCGTATCGGGCGCCGAGGTCGTGGTGAAGGTGTAATCGCCGGAAGTGGCCAGGTTGCCGGCGGCATCTTTGGACTTCACGCGGTAGTGATAGAGCGTGCTGGCCGTCAGTCCGCTCAAAGCCTGGGAGTGCGAGTCACCATGGCGCTGTTCAGCGTCGATGATTTGCCGTAGCTGGTGGTCGTGCCGTATTCCACCTGGCTGTCGGCGGCCTCGCTGGTGGTCCAGGTGATGGTGGCACCGGTACTCGACAATCCGGAATTTGCAACTGCGCTGATAGTCGGGGCGGTCGTATCGGGTGCCGAGGTCGTGGTGAAGGTGTAATCGCCGGAGATGGCCAGGTTGCCGGCGGCATCTTTGGACTTCACGCGGTAGTGGTATAGCGTGCTGGCGGTCAGCCCGCTCAACGCCTGGGAGTGGGAAGTCACCATGGCGCTGTTTAGCGCCGATGAGCTGCCGTAGCTGGTGGTCGTGCCGTATTCCACCTGGCTGTCGGCGGCCTCGCTGGTGGTCCAGGTGATGGTGGCGCCGCTGCTCGACAATCCGGAATTTGCAACTGCGCTGATGGTCGGGGCGGTCGTATCGGATGCAGAGGTCGTGGTGAAGGTGTAATCGCCGGAAGTGGCCAGGTTGCCGGCGGCATCTCTGGACTTCACGCGGTAGTGGTAAAGCGTGCTGGCGGTCAGCCCGCTCAACGCCTGGGAGTGGGAAGTCACCATGGCGCTGTTTAAGCGGACGAGCGGCCGTAGCTGGTGGTCGTCCCGTATTCCACCTGGCTGTCGGCGGCCTCGCTGGTGGTCCAGGTGATGGTGGCGCCGGTGCTCGACAATCCGGAATATGCAACTGCGCTGATGGTCGGGGTGGTCGTATCGGATGCAGAGGTCGTGGTGAAGGTGTAATCGCCGGAAGTAGCCAGGTTCCCGGCGGCATCTTTGGATTTCACGCGGTAGTGATAGAGCGTGCTGGCCGTCAGCCCGCTCAACGCCTGGGAGTGGGAGGTGACCATGGCGCTGTTCAAGCGGACGATCGGCCGTAACTGGTGGTCGTGCCGTATTCCACCTGGCTGTCGGCGGCCTCGCTCGTGGTCCAGGCTATGGTGGCGCCGGTGCTCGATAATCCGGAACTCCCAACCGCGCTGATTGTCGGGGCAGTTGTATCGGACGGAGCTGATGTGGTGAAGTTGTAGTTCGGGGATACAGCCAGGTTTCCGGCAGCATCTCTGGATTTTACACGGTAATAATACGTCGCTCCGGCAACAAGACCGCTCAGGACTTGCGAATGAGACGTAACCATGGATGTGTTGAGCGCAGTCGAATAACCGTAGGATGCTGTCGTTCCGTACTCGATCTGCGTATCCGATGCTTCATTCGTTGCCCACGAAATGGTGGCGGAGGAAACCGTAATGCCGGTACTGTTGACACTCGAAATCACGGGCGGATTGGTGTCAGCGGAAGGGATAACGGCTGAAACCTCGTTCGAAAAGGCGCTTATCTCGCCGGATTTGCCGTACGCTCTTACCGCGAAGTACCATGTGCCTGCAGTCAGATCCGGTACGGTGTCATACGTTTTGTTCCCGACATCTCTTACGCGGCTGTATTTGCCTGAAGTAGTATTGCCGTAATGAACCTCATAGCCTGCGAGTGCTGCCGAGGTGCTCGCATCCCACGCGAGTTTGACCTCAGCGGCGGACGCGGCTCGCGGGAGAAGGATGATTAAAATGATGGCTGTTACTGCTGTCAGCAGCATCCCCGGGTAATTGCGAAAGCGGTCACCTGTCCTCATAGTACCTATTAATCGCATGAATCATCAATAAAGGGCGTGATGGCGGTCACGAATCCTCCAGAATGGCACCTTTATATAGGCTCGCAAATGCCCGCACCAGATCACCTTGGTGGCTTTAAGTCATCTTAAATCAATATTTTATTCGGATTTATTTGGGACAGGCGGCATTGAACCGACATTGAACCGACACTCATCATTCCCTGCCTGCTTCCTGCCGCCGCAAGATATCCTCAGAAGCAAGGATCAGGCGAACCTTACCGTGAAGACGGAACCTTCGTCAGGCTTTGATTTTGCGCTGATTGTTGCGCTGTGAAGGCGGAGAATTTGACGGGAAAGGCTGAGGCCGATGCCCGAGCCCTGTTTTTTGGTCGTGAAAAAAGGTATGAAGATTTTTTCCAATGCTTCTTCGACAATCCCCATGCCGTTATCCTCGACAGTGATGGTTACCTTGCCCTCCGGGCTCAATGAAGCGGAAAGCGCAATACGTGGATTTTCGCGTCCGCTGACTGCGTGGATGGCATTTAAAAGCAGGTTGATCATCACCTGTTCCATCAGGTCGGGGTCGGCGGTCAATTCAAGGGATTCCGGATCCACAGACCAGCGGAAAGAGATGTTTTTATCCGCCAGCCTGCTATACATGAGCTTTTCCACTCTCCTAAAGAAATCCGATATCGAAAGCAGCTTGAATTGAGGCTTCGGGATCAGAGTCATGTTCCGGTAACTGTCCACAAAGGTCATGAGCCCCTGACTTCTCTTATGGATGGTTTCCAGCGCTCCGGCCACCTCCTCCATTTCCTCTCGGCTCAATGTATCCGGGGTCTGACCTCCATTTTTGCCGTCGCCGCCAAGAATATCCAAAAGCGTGGCGGTCCAATGCGGCATCGGTAAAGGCTCCTTTGACATGGCCGAAAAGCTCGCTCTCAAAGAGGATTCGCTGATCGAGCCCATGTCGACGCTCAGGAAGACCTCCTTGTTTCTGGCCGAGTTGCGGTGGAGAGCTCTTGCGACCAGTGCCTTGCCCGTGCCGTTTTCGCCCAGGATGAGGACATTAGCATCGGTCTGGGCGACCTTGAGGATCGTGTCATAAACCCTCTGCATGGCAACCGAAGATCCGACGAATTCGTTAAACGGCTGATTCATATCAGCGCTCAGCTGTTCCTGCCTGGACCGGAGATTTGCGGCTTCCGGCCTGGCCCTGGCGATAGCCTGCTGTTTGATCCTGGGCCTGTATTTAAGAAGCGAACTCACTTACGACCGGCACCATGCGCGTCATAAACAGATTTTCAGGGTCGTCGACGAATATACCACCGGCGGCAATTCAGCGCGATGCGCGGTCACGCCGGTCCCCTTGGGGCCCATGCTCAAGGAATACTATCCGGATGCAAAGGACTTCGTCCGGTTCGCGCGTACCGGAAGGCTCTTGATCCGGATCGGAGACAAGGCTCTTTACTGGGACGATAGCTACAGCACGGATGTAAATGTGTTCGATATTTTCACCCATCAGATTCTGTATGGCGGCCCGCAGCAATCCTGCCGTCACTCTGTGCTATGAATGAAATCCGCAGCAGAGTATTCCTGCTTCAATTCATGACAGCCGAAGGAGAAAATCGTGGATCAAAGACTGGTCACAACCGCTTTCGAGATTGACGGGTGGAAAATTGTCGAAAACCTGGGGATCGTCCGCGGGATTACCGTGCGCTCCCGCAGCATTCTGGGAACCATCGGGGGTGGGCTGCAGACCATTATTGGAGGCAACATCACCCTGTTCACGGAATTGTGCGAAAAGACGCGCGCCGAGGCGTACTGGATCATGGTCCAGCACGCAGAAGCGCTCGGCGCCAACGCGGTGATCGGGATGCGGTATGATGCCAACGAAGTGATGAACGGCGTCACCGAAGTCCTCGCCTACGGCACAGCCGTGAAGGTCGTGCGGGACGGGAAGGCTTAAAATGCGGAGGCCTCCTGCTGCGCCCGGAAAGACGAAGGATGTAGAATATACTATGCATATAGACGAATATTAGTATAATATGATTCCCGTGATAGCTGAGCGGCCCTTCTGGATTCAACGGATCGAGGAAGGATGGAAACGGCGTCCCATTGTATGGTTGTCCGGCGTGCGCCGAGCGGGGAAAACCACGCTCGCGCATATGGTTTCCGGAACCGTATATATGAACTGTGATCTTCCATCGGTTGTCCGGCAGCTTGAACAACCCGAGCATTTCTATGACTCTCTGAAAAAGGGTTCTGTCGTCGTCTTGGACGAGGTCCACCGTCTTGAGGATCCCAGCCGCGTTCTCAAGATTGCGGCGGAATGAGATACTCCCATCTGCGAGTGCTGGCCACAGGCTCTTCGACGTTGGCCGCCACAAGAAAATTCCGCGATAGCCTGACAGGCCGCAAATATTCGCTTTATCTCACCCCGGTGCTTTGGAGCGAGTGTTTGGCCTGTTTCGAAGATCAGCGATCTTGACCATCGTTTGCTTCACGGCGGATTGCCGGAGCCGCTGCTTTCAAGCAGCAAGAATCCAGAATTTTTTGCAGAGTGGATGGACAGCTATTATGCGCGCGACATACAGGATCTTTTTGGCATCCGGGACCGCGCCGGATTCATCAAGCTCTTCCAACTGCTGCTATGCCAGAGTGGCGGGCTTGTAGACTACACGAATCTGGCGCATCTGAGCGGTCTCAGCAGGCTGACCGTTAAGGCTCATTTAGACGCATTGTGCATTGCACACGCTGCTTTTCTGCTGCCGCCGTTCCATGGAGGAGGACGCCGCGAGATTGTCCGGCGCCCCAAGTGTTACGCATTTGACACAGGCTTCGTTACCTATGCCCGCGGCTGGGATTCCATACGTGAGGATGACCGTGGAATTCTATGGGAGCATGCTGTTCTGGATTGCCTGCGCACGGTGCTCGATCCCGCCCGGCTCCACTTCTGGCGTGACAAATCCGACCGTGAGTTGGACTTCGTTATTCGAAGACCGGCAGGAACAATCGACGCTGTCGAATGTAAATACAATCCGGATCGTCTGGATGTGTCGTTCCTTTCTTGCCTTCCGGGAAATATATCCGAAAGGCAGAAACTACATAAGCCTCTCGTAAAAACACCCTACACCCGGGAGATACGGCGAGTGCGCATTTCCTATTGCGGCTTTGACGGCCTTTCCGACCTCGCCTGACCGTGTCGAGCCTGGGAAAGGGGCGTATTCCTGAACACACGCATGCGGTATTAGGGGAGCATGAAATGAAAAATTGGGCCGCGTTGACAATCGCCGCATTTCTGATTTTGGTCCCCGCTACAGTCCGGACGGATCCCAGCGTCCACCCGGTCGGCACCACGATTTACTCGCCCGAAAAGTGTTGGAACGGCTTTACCATCCTCTCGGCCGAAGAGGGCCGCCTTGTGGATATGAACGGGAACCTGGTTCATCTCTGGAAAGGGCCGCTCCATCATCCGAATAAGATGTTCCCCGGCGGGTATCTCCTGGCGTCAACGGCTGCCTGGAAACACGGCCGCCAGGACGCCATCGAAATTCAGGTCAGGGATTTCAACGACAAAGTCGTCTGGAGATTCGACCGGTGGCAGGAAGGCAAGGCCAACGAAGGCGATGGAACGATGTGGGTTTCCCGCCAGCATCACGACATGCAGATAAAGAGCAATCCGGTCGGCTATTTTATGCCGGGCTTCGATCGTTCGACATATCCAAAGGAACCCTCCTGGCTTTGGCCCATTACAATGTGCAGAACGACAAAATCAACAGAAACATACGGCTCCTGGATGATGCGCTCTATGAAATCGACATGGCCGCGGGAAAGATCGCCTGGACCTGGAAAGCGGCGGATCACGTGGACGAAATGGGCTTTGACGATGCGGCCTTCAAGGCTATGCAGAATTACCAAAACAAACCGCGCGGAGAGGGTGACGGATTTGACTGGTTTCACCAGAACTGCGCCTCTTACCTCGGGCCGAACCGGTGGTTCGATCAGGGCGACAAGCGTTTCCACCCGGACAACATCATCCTGGACAGCCGCGAAGCCGGCCTCCTGGCGATCGTGGAACGCGCGAGCGGCAAGATCGTGTGGAGGGCGGGCCCCTATTACAGGGACGGCGACGACAAAAAACTGGGATGGATTGTCGGCCCTCACCACACGCACATGATTCCCAAAGGACTGCCGGGTGAAGGGAATATCCTGCTGTTCGACAACGGAGGCCAGTCCGGCTACGGTCCGCCCAACGACATCGCGCCGAACGGCATCGGCGTGATTCGGCGCCAATACTCCAGGGTGATCGAGTTCAATCCGCTCACAAAGGATATCATCTGGGAATACTCGCCCGGCAGCATGAATCTGCCCAATCAAAAATACGGCTTCGAATTGTTCAGCCCGTTCATTTCATCGGCCCAGCGCCTCCCCAACGGCAACACGCTGATCACCGAAGGATCCGACGGCCGTGTCATCGAGGTGACCCAAGACCGCGAAATTGTCTGGGAATACATTTCGCCTTATCTGTGGGACTCCAGCGTGCCGTCGACCCGCAACCTGGTATACCGCGCCTACCGTGTCCCCTATGATTGGGTGCCGCAACTGCCCAAACCCAAGGAAGTAGCCGTGGATCCGGGCCCCAACTATTTGTTTCTGATCCCGGCAAAAGACGGATCCAGGCCCGACATCGGCATCGGCAAAACCTCCATATGGAAGCAGTAGGCAAAACCACCGGCCTCCCGCGCTGCCGGAGTCTTGATGGTCAGCGTTCCTCAGCGCTATTGTCAGCGTAAGTCGGCGTTATCCGGTCAAGGAGCTGTCAAACTCCGCAGGTTCTCCCATCCTCAGCAGATTGCTCAAATTGCCCGCTTCAATAATCCGTTTGGGTGTAATATGCGCCATAGGATATAGCGGGACCGGATTCGCCTCAAAATAGTATCCACAGTTGACAGCGGTATCTCATGAGAGGTGTTCTCGATGAAATGCCCTTCTTGTCAGACCAATAATTCCGAAAAGGCAAAATACTGCCGGGAATGCGGCAAGCTGCTGCAGGCGGAGGCTGTCTGCCCCAATTGCCGCCATAAAAATATCCTCCCTGCCAGGTTCTGTGAACAGTGCGGCCACAGTCTGAGTCCCGTAACATCCACAGATTCCACGCAGGGCCCCTTTGAGCCGTTAGCCCAGGGGTCTCCGGAGCCCAATTCCTTTGCGGGCGGCCGCTATAGGGCGAAAAAGCTTCTTGGCGAGGGCGGCAAGAAGCGGGTTTACCTGGTCCACGATACCGTGCTCGACCCTTCGCCCAGATAAAGACCGAAAGGCTGGATGAGGACGCCCGCACGCGCATCAAGCGCGAAGCCCAGGCCATGGGGCGTCTCGGGGATCACCCGAACATCGTCGCCGTGTACGACTTTGGCGACGACGAAGGCAGGCCCTTCATGGTTCTGCCGCTGCTTGCCGGAGGCGACGTTCAGGACCTGCTTGAGCAGGCGCCCGGACATCGCCTTCCGCTCGAAAAGGCAGTCGGGATCGCCAAAGCTATTTCCAGCGGCCTCGCGTTTGCTCATTCGAAAGGCATCATCCACCGCGACCTGAAGCCGGGAAACGTCTGGCTGAGCGCTGACGGCACGGCCAAGATCGGCGACTTCGGTCTGGCCGTAAACATCGATCTTTCCCGCCTCACGGAGTCCGGCATGATTGTAGGCACCGTGGCTTACATGTCTCCGGAGCAAGCGATTGCCGGCACGGTTACTCCGAAGTCCGATCTTTATTCGCTTGGTGCCATGCTCTACGAAATGGTAGCCGGACGTCCACCATTCCTGGGGGAAAACGCGATCGCCGTCGTCGGCCAGCATATCAATACGCCGCCGATATCGCCTTCCTGGCACCGGGCCGATCTTCCGTCGGCGCTGGAGGCATTGATTCTTCAGCTGCTGGAGAAGGATCCGCAGAAGCGTCCGGAGTCCGCGTCGGCTGTTTCCCGGGTCCTCGAATCGATCGAATCAGGCAGGATTTTGGAAACGAAGGAATCCCGCCCGCCCGGGGAAAATCCGATCTATCGGCGCGTGTTTGTCGGGAGAGAGGCCGAGCTGCGCCAGCTCCAGTCGGCGTTTGACGGCGCCATGTCCGGGCAGGGGTCATTGACGATGGTGGTGGGCGAGCCGGGCATCGGCAAAACGGCCCTGTGCGAGCAGCTTTCCACCTATGTCACGCTGCGCGGCGGCAAGGCGCTGGTGGGCCACTGTTACGAGGAAGGTTCCCTAAGCCTGCCCTACCTGGCGTTTGTGGAAGCCTTGCGCAGCTACGTTCTATCCCGCGAAGTCAAGGACCTGCAAAAGGAATTGGGAACCGGCGCGGCCGATGTCGCTCGTATCGTTTCTGAAATCAGGGAGCGGCTGAAAATAAAACTGCGGCCGCCGAAGGATCCCGAAGAGGAACGATACCGGCTGCTGCAGGCCGTCACCGGATTCCTGGCTAACGCCGCGAATGTCCAGCCATTGCTGCTTGTCGTCGAGGACCTTCATGATGCCGACAAAGGGACGCTGGACATGCTGACACATGTTGCGCGCCACCTGGCTGGGACAAGAGTATTGATCATGGGAACGTACCGGGATGTGGAGGTCGACCGCAGCCATCCGCTTTCGGCCGCTCTGGCCGAACTGCGGCGCATGTCCAGTTATGGACGCGTTCTCCTGCGCGGCCTGAATGCCGACGAAGTCCGGCGCATGCTGGAGAGCATCGCCAGGCAGGAGGTCCCTTGGGGCCTCGCCGAGGCCGTGCATCGCCAGACGGAAGGGAATCCGCTTTTCGTGCAGGAAGTGGTGCGCTATCTGGCTGAGGAGGGCCTGATAAGCCGCGAGGAAGGGCGCTGGAAGTCCAGCCGCGAAACCCCGCTGGAAATGACCATACCCGAAGGACTGCGCGACGTCATCGGCAAGCGCCTGTCGCTGCTCAGCGCGGACTGCAATCGGCTGCTCTCCGTGGCTTCTGTAATCGGCAGGGAATTTTCTCTCGACATCCTGAGGGGAGTGGCAAATATCAGTGAGGACGCTTTTGTCGGCGCATTAAAGGAAGCCGTTCAGATGTCGGTATTGGAAGAACGCTCGCAGCTCGGTTCCATCCGCTACCGCTTTACGCACGCTTTCTTCCGCCAGACCATGTACGAAGAGTTGATAGCCCCGCAGCGCCTGAAACTGCACCAGCAGGTGGCGCGCGCTCTGGAGACTCAATATGCCAAACGGCTCGATGAGCACGCCGCGGAGCTGGCCGAGCATTTCTCGCAATCCACCGATCCTGCAGATCTGGCCAAGGCGGTATCGTACGGTGAAATCGCGGCGCAGCGGGCTATGTCCGTCTATGCTTACGGCGAGGCAGTGCGCCTGCTGGAGCAAGCCATAAAGGTACAGAGAGTGCTCGATCCCGATGATAAGGAAAAAGTGTGCGACCTCCAACTTGCTCTGGGCGACCTCCTGATCACTGTTGGGGAACCGCAAAGGGCTTTTTCTGCCGAGCTGCAGGAAGCGTTTTCCTTGGCCGAGGCGATTGCGGATAAAACCCGTGCTTCCCGTGCCTGCTCATTGGCAATGTTTGCCCTGCTTTTTTATGGAGCCGGTGCGGGTAGCTGGTCTACTCCGGAGGCAGCTCAGTGGCTGGACAGGGCTGATCGCTATGCGGCACCGGATACGCCAGCGCGCGTCTGTGCCAATATAGGCATAGGGGAGCAGAAAGTTTTTGGCGGGATTTTTGCGCAGCGATTTGACATATCGAACGAAGGTTTTCGGTTTCTCATCCGGAACGTTGAATTGGCCCGGCGCGTCAATGACACCGAGGCATTCTGGTTTGCCGCCTGCGCGGTGCTTAATATCGTGGCTGCGCCTCAACATGCAAAAGCGCGATTGAACCTGGCAGAAGAGCTGGCGCAAATAGCCCGGGCCGGTATTTCGCCAAGACTGTATGGGATTGGTTCCCGTCTAATTGGCTATGTCTTCCTGGAGTCCGGCAATCGCCAACGCGCTGAGGAGTTTTCTAGCGAGCTGAAACAAACAGCGGAGCGTAGCGGACAGGTCAACATGCTGATTGCATCGAAGGCTTGTGACTCCTTCCAGGCCACCATTGATGGCAATCTGGAGGAGGCAGTAGCGATATCCCAAAGCATTCTTGCCCGTGGCGACCAACCGGGCACCGCTCAATGGGCAAATCTTTTTGGGAGTATGGCCGCCTACCAACCACTGCTCCTGCTTGGTCGTTTTGATGAATGTGCTCAGTTGTTAAAAACCATGCCCATCCAATTTCAGAGTTTTCTCCAGCTTGGGCAGAATATGGAGGCGGCCAAAATCCTTGAGAAATGGGTAATAGCACGCCCTGATATTGGATCCGTCGAAGATGAAACTCCAACCTTTATTGATATGTTCCTGCTTCAAGCGGCCTTGAGAATCAGGCACCGCCCGGCCGCGGAGTTGCTGCTGCGCAGGTTTGTCGAAAGTGGTATGAACATGGTCCTCAATTATACGGCCTGCATATCGCGCCATCTCGGCGCAGCCGCAGTGCTTCTTGGCAGGCCTGACGAAGCGCGCAGGCTTTATCAGGATGCGCAGAAGGTCACCGCCGGAATGAGGATCCGCCCGGAACTGGCGCTTACGCGTCTCCAGCTTGCCGAGCTTCTGCTGGAGCACTATCCCGAAGAAAAGGCGAACGCCCTGGAGCACCTCGACTTCGCCATCAAGGAGTTCGGCGAAATGAAAATGCAGCCCTCACTGGAACGCGCCCTGAAACTTCGTTCGTAGGAAAAGCGCAGCAGATTCCGTGGATTCAGGAAACCATCTGTGATACAAACACGCAGCTTTTTGTTGTTTTGGTAAAAATTTTTTAATCCGCGCGCCTGCGGACGGTTTGAAAAGCCGTCCGCATAACGGCGCGGCCGTCTTGCGATTTCGCATCCATTTTATTGCGGCCACACGGGCGCACCGCATAATCCACAGCGCTTTTGGGGAGAAAGGGAAGATGATACAGCCAGTGATAGCAGCGCCCAGGCACACCAGGAGGCAGATCCTCCTTGGACTTGTTGCGATATTCCTGATCTACATCACATCCAACTATTACGTTCAGACCTTGGCTGTTGCACGCCCCAGGATGGCGGCCGAACTGAACGGAATGCCATTGTATGCCTGGCTTATCTCAATTCCGGGGCTGGCCGGTGCCTTTGCCACTCTAATTTTCCTGAAGTTCTCCGACATGTACGGACGCCGGGTGATGCTGATAGTGTCTCTGAGCATTTTCATGGCGGGCACGGTTTTAAGCGCGATCAGCCCGACCTTTATGATTTTGATCGCCGCAAACGCCCTGGCCAGGCTCGGTTCCGGCGCGATGGCTCCCCTGTGCCTCTCGGTGCTGGGCGATATTTTCCCGCCCGTGGAACGAAGCCGATGGATTGGCATGCTTAACATCCCGGCCGGAGCATTCGCCCTGGTCGGGCCTACGCTGGGTGGATGGTTTGTGGATAACCTTAGCTGGCGCTACATCTACTGGATGGGCCTCCCTTTTGTCATTCTGTGTCTCATTGCCGTGCCGGTGGGCGTTCCTTCCGCCGCAAGCAGCGCCATCCGCAAAATCGATGTTAGGGGCTCCGCGTTGATGATCGTTGCTTCTTCCGCGACCATACTTGGTCTTTCCTTTGCCGGAACGATATATCCCTGGGCTTCCGTGCAGGTCGTCGGCCTGCTTGTTGTTGGACTGGTTTTCTGGATAGCTTTCTATCGCGCCGAAACCAGGGCTGAAGAGCCGCTTCTGGATCCCCAGGTGCTCCAGAACCGTACGTTTCTCCTCGTCGTTGCATCCGGCATATTGTCCAATTTCGGGCTGACGGCGATGATGGTTTACTTTCCTCTCTTCCTGCAGGGTGTTCAAAGCATGAGCGCCATGCGGAGCGGCCAGATCCTGACTCCTTTTGGTGTGCTGATGGCGTTCGTCGGCATTCCCACCGGATTTGTGATCGCGAAGACGAAGCGCTACAAGCGGTTGTTCCTGATGAGCTATGCCCTGCTTACCCTTGTCCTAGCCGGGTGCATTCTGCTCAATGAAAAAACCTCCATGGTATGGGCACTGGCGGCGACTACGCTGGGCGGCCTGGGACTGGGGGCTGTCCCCACACTTAAAACGGTTGTGGTTCAGTGCATCGTTCCCCGGAGACTGCTGGGGATAGCGACGGGAGCTTACTTTTTCAGCGTCACCATGGCGATGTCGATTTCACCCGCTATTCTTGGCTCGGTCATGAACATTGCATATGCGGACAAGCTCAAATCCTCGCTGCCTGCCGCGCTTGACGGAGTGGACCAGGCGGCGATGAATTCCCTGGGGAATTCCCGCGTGCTTCTTTCGAAACCGGCGATGCAGTCTCTTGAACGGAGTTTTGCTCAAGCGGGCAGCGAAGGGAAGGAGCGATTCCGGCAGACGGTTCAGGCTATCCGAACTTCCATGGAATTCGGTTTGAGAATGGTCTTTGTGGTCGGCGCAGTAACGATGTTTCTCGCCTTCCTGCTTGTGCTTTTTATCCCCGAAGTCTCCATTGACATCGAGGTCAAGGACAAGAGGATTTATTGATGGAAGTGAGTCCCGAACAAACTAATCCAAACGAGGACAGTTCCCTGGGGGTGCCCGGATTCCGGCAAATGGAGCAGGTCCGGTGCCCGGTCTGCGATGTCGAACCCCGGCTGTTCGCCGTGGACCATCAGGGATTCCACCTCTGCCGTTGTCCCGTCTGCAAGCTCGAATTCGCCAATCCAAGGCCGACCCTCGAAGAGCTTCGCGAGCTCCTCTATCAGCAGGAATATTTCTATCTTTCGGGCGGAGAACAGCAGATCGCCTACACCCGCCAATATCAATTTCATCGGCAGCTGAACACGATCTTCAGACTGCTGCGCCGGAAGGGCAGTCTCCTGGATTTTGGCTGCGGTGACGGCGCTTTTCTGGCCTTCGCACAGAAGGAAGGATGGGAGGTCACGGGAACGGACATCCGGCTCTCTGAACAGGCGCTCAGGCTATCCTGCAGGCTGGTCGAGGGGCAGCTCGGCCAGGCGGACCTCGAACCCGGATCCTTTGACGCGATTCGCATCAACCATGTTCTGGAGCACACTCAAAATCCGCTGGTGGAACTGCAAAACAGCGGCAGATTGGCCGCGCCCGGGGGCATCATATTCATCAGTGTACCAAACCTTGCCGGAATCAGCTCGCGGATCAAATCCGTACAAAGCCGTCTGCATCTCAAGGCCCGCCGCTGGCGCCACTACGCGGCCATCCACCACCTGTGGTATTTCACGCCTGCTTCTCTCAAGGCGCTGGTGGAGAAAGCCGGATTGCGGACGATATTTTGGGAAACGCCGGTGCTGAAAAAGCCCGGCGGCAAGCCCGTTGCGGAAAACGTCTATCGGTTCCTTCTCGAAAAACCGCGCTGCTCCAGCATTCTCGATTTATATTGCTCGCCGAACTCTGTAACGCGGACAGACGCTGACAAAAGCGCTGACGGACGCTGATAAAAAAATGCTCTGGATTTAAAGTCGAAAAGAGGCAAGCAGGCCGGTGCTACCCATCCAGAGCTGATAAAACCCAAGGCCGGCCAACGCCAGAGCCGCGCAGGCCATCAAATACTTACGGACGCGCGGGCCGAGATTGCGTGTGGACGCAAACACCACCACCATCGCCATCATCATGGCGATCATGGTTATGTAAAACGCAAATACCAGCCCCACACCCAGCGCCGGGGATTTGCGCCACCCGCCCAGGATTATGGGGCCAAGGATGAGGCTCCATCCAAGATAAACGTTGGGATTCAGCCAATTCACTACTGCGGCCTTGATCAGGCTGTTTGGCCCGGGACCGGCGGAAATCTCTTCGCCCGGCATAGCCGTACGCCACGTTTTCCACGCGCCGAAAGCGAGGTAAAGAATAAAGGCGCCGCCCGCCAGGCGCAGATAATGGATCATCGAATCCGGCACCTGGCTCAAAACCGCCAGAACCAGCACGGCGACGGGACCGTCGCTGATAAGGGGCGAAAAAGCCGCGGGAATTGTGCGCCGCCAGCCGGTGCTTACGGCCTGGGAAAAAAGAAACATCGAAAGAGGGCCGGGAGTCATGGCGGCGGCAAAGCCGTACGCAACCGCCGGCCAAAGGGATGCCAACATAGTTTTCTCGCTTTCGGGGCATAGGTATATCATGCCGCCAGCCGTTTTCAGAGGAATTTGGCAGCATCGGCGCGGGGCAAAAAGGATCGTTTTGAGTGAGTGAAATCGGCCGCGAAAACCGCTACACTGGCAGGCAAATCCTTCTTCACAAGAAAGGACACGGCATGACTGAAATCAAACCAGGGACAGGAAGAAGGCGCTTCCTGAAAAGCGCCTTGAGCGCAGGAGCGGCATTGCCCTTGTATGGCGCATGGAGCGCCCTGCTGCCCGATTCCGGGGGAGTCATTCTGGAAAACGCCAAGGGAATGATCGTCGCGGACTCCACACGATGCGTCGGCTGTAAGCTCTGCGAGCTTGCCTGCACGGAATTCAACGAGGGACGCTCTCAGCCCTCGCTCGCGCGCGTCAAAATTTCCCGCAACTACAATTTCGGCCCCCGTGGACAACAGGACGGATTCAACCGCGGCATGGGCGAATTCGGCAACCTGCGTCTGGTCCAGGACGTCTGCCTGCAATGCCCCCATCCTGTTCCCTGTGCGACCGCCTGTCCTTACGAGGCGATCGTGATGGATCCGAAGACCGGCGCACGTGTGGTCGATCAGAAAAAATGCAGAGGGTGCAGAGTCTGCCAGCGTGCCTGCCCCTGGGAGATGACGACGTTCAACGAGGCAGCCGCGAAAGCCAGCAAGTGCTTCCTCTGCAACGGGGAGCCCGAGTGCGTGGCGGTGTGCCCTACGGGCGCCCTCCGTTTCGTTTCGTGGAATAATCTCACAAAAGCAGTACCTGTGCGCCAGGCTGTTCTGCCGGTTGCCAAAGATTATGTGTCCGCCGGCTGCAGCAGCTGCCACTCAAAGCGGAGGTGAACTCATGCAATCCTACGGCGGCTGGACGGGCAAAACACTGCGCGTCAACCTTTCCACGGGGAAGATATCGAAGGAAGATACTGCCAGGTATAAAGATTACCTTGGAGGCACCGGTGTCGGCTATAGGGTGCTTTGGGACGAAGTCCCGGCAAAAACGCGCAGCTTCGACGAAGCCAACAAGATCGTTATGGGGGGCGGGCCCCTCACGGGGACCAGCGCTCCCTGCGGAGGACGGACGTCGATCACCACGATCTTCCCGTGTGTCTACCCCACAGAACTCGTTGGCACCGGGCATATGGGCGGACACTGGGGCGCAGAGCTCAAATACGCCGGCTGGGACAATGTCATCATCGAGGGGAAATCGGACAAGCCGGTATACATCGCTATTTCGGACGACAGGGTTGAAATACGCGACGCGTCCCACCTGTGGCGCAATGGCATTTATCGCGCGACGGCATCCATCTGCCAGGAAATGGGCCCTGAAACCCAGGTGGCTGCGATAGGGCAGGCGGGCGAAAACCTGGTCCGGATGTCTGTCGTGATGAATGCCTTCTCACATTCCGCGGGCGGTGTGGGCGGTGTTTTCGGATCCAAGAAACTGAAAGCCATCGCCGTGCGGGGCAGCGGCGCAATCCCAATCGCTGCCGACCCGCAGGAATGGAAAAAGCTGCGCCGCTATGTACTCTCGCTCATGGGCGGAAACAACCAGCACGTCGTTCCGAGCACCCCTCAGCCCTGGGCTGATTTCTCCGCTCCCCGCAGCCGCTGGACCGCCCGCAAGGGACTGTTCTGGGGCGCCGCCAATCCTGCTATAGAGACCGGAGAGTGCCGTCCCGAGGAACTGAACCGCATCGGATTCCGGACCATGAAGGCTACCTATGATCTGGGTCCCGAAGCGGAAAAGCACACCGTGCGGATGGGCGGATGCGCTTCCTGCCCCATCCGCTGCCATTCCCAGATCGATGTGCCCTCGGTGGAGGCAAAATATGGCGTCAGCCGCTACGCGGCAAGCACCTGCGTGGGATGGAACGGCAGGATGTATTTCAAATCCTTCCCGGACGGTCCTGCAGGCACGACCAGCATCGAAGCGGCCGTTGTCGGCAAGCACATGGCCGACGATTACGGCGTCTGGACATGCTACAGCCAGCTCCAGAGGGATTTCCGGTGGGCCTATGAAAATGGCTTTATTAAAGCAAACCTGCCGGCGGAAGAATACAAATCCATCGACTGGTCCAAATGCGAGGCGGGGGACCCGGGGTTTCTGAAAGAGCTTTACCGGCGCATTGCGTTGCGCGAGGGCGAATTCGGCGTCGCCTTTGGCGAAGGTCCCGGCTACCTGGCCGCCCGCTGGAAATTTCCCCAATCGTATTTTGACAGTGAGGCTACACACTACTGGAAAATGGGACACCCGGGACACCATGCCAACGAGGATGCCGGACAGGCGGGCGTTCTGATCAACCTGATCTACAACCGGGACGCCCAATGCCACTCGCACTCCAACTTCGTCCGCAACGGCCTGCCCACAAAAATACAAAAGCAGCTTGCGGAAAAACTTTGGGGTTCAGGGGCCGTGGACGATGTTCAGAATTTCACACGGATGAATCCCGACAAGGCCAGGTTCGCGGTCTGGGCGCTGCTGCGCAAAGAGCTGCACGATTCCCTCACTCTCTGCAACTGGATGTATCCTATGGTCGCTTCACCCCTGAAGTCGCGAAACTACGAAGGGGACAACGGAATCGAGGCGCAGCTTTATTCGTTTGTGACGGGCGACCGCAAGGATGCCGCGGAGCTGGATCTGGTCGCGGAGCGGATTTTCAACCTGCACCGGGCACTGACAATCCGTGATATGGGAACCGCGGATATGCGCACCGTTCACGATATGATTCCGGACCGGATCTTTGATCTTCCTAAAAACAAACAGGCCTTTACGCCGGGCACGAACAAGATGGAGCGAGAGGACATGGAGATAGCAAAGGATCACTTTTACCAGGTGCTGGGTTGGGACCGGAAGACGGGGGCTCCGACACGGGCGACTCTGGAAAAGCTCGGCCTGAAGGACGTGGCGGAAAAACTCGCCGGGATGGATTTGTTGCCCGTGTGAATGGCGGAACCGGGAGAAGGCAAATGCCGGACTATGATAAACCGGACTCGCTCGAGATTCTTGCCGAAAAAGTCCGGGATTCCTCTCGGAGCGGCAAAATTCTGCGCCTCGATGAGGTGTGGCCGGGCACTGAGGCGGAATTCATCGAATGGAGACAGTCGCGGGCGTCAACCGGAACCGCGGATATCGTGCTGATGCGGGAGAAGGATCGCGTCATCCTGTACTCGGAGAAGCACATGACCCGGGCCTATGCGGAGGCCGCCGCCCGCGCCGCCTGCGGGGATATACGATACGCCATCGCTCAAACGGTGCGCGGCGAATCGCACACATATCCCCGTCCGACACCGCTCGCGCTGTTTGGCGAGGCGCCCTTCCTGCTTTCGAAGGAAATACTGGACGAGACCGTTGAAGCGATATTGACCGATCCGGATTATGGGGATATCCGGCGCATTCAAGCTTCGGATGGGTCCGCTTTCCTGTTTTCTTCCGTCCATTTGGATCCTGCTCATGCGGAATCCCTGGCGGAATGGATGGCCGTCGGCCACATGCGAAATCCGTAGCAGTCGCACCAGCCATTTGCCGTTAAACAACTCAGATTCCGGCGAGGACGGCTTCCGGAGCCGCCCGACCTGAGAATGAAAGCATTTCTCCACAAATGGGGAGGTTTTATGCAGCAGCAGGTCCGCAAAGGCTTCTGGTCCTACGAAACAATGCTGATGGTTCTGTTGAGCCTCAATTTCGGGATCGTATTCTTCGACCGGAACGCCATGAGCTACCTGGCGCCTTTCGTGAAGCCGGATCTGAACCTGACCAACGAGCAGGTCGGTCTGTTCGCATCGGGTCTGGCTTTCATGTGGGCCATCTCGGGATTTGTTATCGGAACCATCGCCGACCGGGCGGGCCATCGCAAGGCCTTTCTCGTGATCACCGTGATCATATTTTCGCTCTGCTCCATTGTTTCCGGCATGGCCGGCTCCTTCCTGATGCTGCTCGCGGCCCGTATGATCATGGGTGCCGCTGAGGGCCCCCTGATGCCGATCTCGCAATCCTTTGCGGCGGCCGAGTCGAGCCCGGAACGCCGGGGTTTGAATATGGGCTTTGTGCAGAACTTCGGGTCGAACCTGTTCGGCTCCTTCGTGGCCCCATTGGCTATCGTGGCATTGGCCAACGCCTTCGGGTGGAGGGTTTCCTTTTACCTGGCCGCTGCTCCTGGACTGCTTTCGGCACTTCTGCTGTGGATGTTTGTGCGGGAGCCCAAGATCGAGCGCCCGGCCTCCGACCGGGAAAAGGAGCGCATGCCGATCCGGGAAATGCTCCGGCACCGCAATATCTGGGTATGCATGCTGATGAGCGTCTTCGTTGTGGCGTGGATGCAGCTGGGCTGGGCTTTTCTTCCGCTGGTTTATGTCAATCACCGCATGTTTTCCACACAGGTCATGAGCTACCTGATGTCGGTCCTGGGGATGTCGGCGGCAGCCGGGGCGTTCATTTTGCCGGGATTATCGGACCGGATCGGCCGCAAGCCTGTCATGATCGTCGGAGCCCTCACGGGAGTGCTGGTTCCAATGGCTGCCCTGTTCTACGGCGGGCCGACCTGGATCCTGGGCGTGCTGCTCTTCATCGGCTGGCTGGCCAACGGCGTGTCGCCTCTCATGATGGCCACAATCCCATCGGAAACAATTCCCGCCCGGTATGTCGCAACCACGGCGGGCCTGGTGCAGGGATTTGGGGAAATCATCGGTGCGGCGGGAGGAGCCTGGGCGGCGGGCAGGGCTGCGGACATTTTCGGCCTGCCTGTAACCATGTGGATCATGGGGGCCTGCTCTTTGATTGCGACATTGATGGCGATGCTGCTGAAAGAAACCGCGCCGGTCAAGACCGGCAGGAAAGCTGCCTAGCCTTCTATTCTCCGCGCCTCCGCGTGAGGATATCCTCTCTCGGCACCGGTTTGTCCTGCCTTGTAACTCAATCCCCTAAATAAACTGGTAATCCCACAGCTCTGCAGGGCGACTCACGGAGTTTGACAGTTCCAGGATCCTTGAACGCCGACATACGCGGACCAAACGCTGACGAACGCCGATCCATAAGGCAACGGAAGCGTCTCATTGGCTCTTGCCAGCGTATGTCAGCGGTTAGAGGCAGTGTAGCTCATCCAGCCGCTTTGAGCGGTAGACAATCAAGCCTCCGGCTCTGCCAGAGGTATTTGACTGGACCGCCGAAATACGGGATTTGAAAACAGGTGAGGTATTTCCGCTATCAGCGCATGGTTGATCGGATCGTCCGGGAAAGCTGCCAGGATGGCCTCCATGCGCTCTGCCACGCCTTCTTTGAATTCCCTGTGTGTGAAAATGTAGAGGTCGTTGCGCCGGATTCCCCGCAGCACTCTCTCTCCGCATTCCTCGATGCTCATCCAGTTGGGCGAATTCGGGCGCTGTTCCAGCTTCTTCTCGAATTGAAGATAGCCGCTGTCCTTCCGGTATTTCTCCGGTCGCAAGCGTCCCGTCTCGCGGATATTCGTGGCCACGGGCCCGGGACAAAAAGCGGATACGCCGATATTGTCTTCCTCCAGCGCCCCTCGCAGGGCTTCGCACATTCCGATCAGCGCCGCTTTGGCTGTGGAATATATGACGCTCTCTGCAAGGGGGAGGATGCCGCCCGTCGACGATGTCATGACAATATGTCCGCCCTCGCCGTGTTTGAGAATGCGGGGCAGAAAGATCTGCAGCCCGTTAACCGTTCCGCCGAGCATCACCCCCAGAGCGAAATCCCAGTCGCTGAATCCCGCGTCCTTTATCGGCCCGATCACGCCAACGCCGGCGTTGTTGCACAGGAGATGAACCTTGCCGAAAACGTGCCCGGTTTCGTCCGCCGCCCGGGCGAACGCTTCGCGATCGGTAACATCCAGCAGGATGCCATGGATGCTCCTTTCCAGATTTTCCGCTTTAAAACCGGCCAGGGCCTCATTCAGGTGATCCTGGCGGATATCCGCAAGGACAACTTTCATCCCGCCCCTGACACATGCTTTTGCTATGCCAAGCCCTATGCCGCTGGCTCCGCCCGTAATAAAGGCAACCTTCCCTTCGAGGTTCTGCATTATTTGTCCTCCGCCTGATTATGAAGACAACCCTGGCCTCGAGCGCGCTCCTATTGGCTCCCGGCGCCTTTAACGCGCATGCGCAGGCTGAAGAGATTCTGCATGGCCGTGATAAACAGGGTCTGACGGTCCCTTCCGCCGAAGCATACGTTTGCCGTCCATGGGGCATCGACGGGTATCTGCTCGATCTGCTTGCCCGCCGGGTCGAGCACGGTCACTCCCTTGCCGGTCAAATAAACATTTCCCTCGCTGTCGATCGTCATCCCGTCGGAACCCATGTTGCAGAACAGCGTCTTGTCCGCAAGCGAGCCGTCCGGCCGGATGCTGTACTTGTAGGTCTTTTGCGCCGCAATATCGGCCACATACAGGATCTTGCCGTCCGGCGTGCCGATGATGCCGTTCGGGCTTTTCAGGTCGTCCGTCAGGCGAACCAGCCTGCTGTTTTTGGGGTCCCAGCAGTACACGCACTGCGCATCCATCCGCTGCCCGTCGTGCTTCCAGTAGTCCCGTTTGTAAAGCGGATCCGTGAAGTAGACCTTTCCGCCGGGATGGATCCATACGTCGTTGGGGCCGTTGAGCAGTTTGCCTTCATAATCCTTCACGACCACCGTGGGACGCCCGGAAGGGGAAATGCGCCACAGCTCGTTTTTTTCATCGGCGCACGCCCAGAGATTCCCTTCGCTGTCGAAACTCAAGCCGTTGGAACGTCCGGCGGGTTCCAGGAAAGTGGACAGTTTTCCCTCAGTGCTCCAAATGAGGACGCGGTCGTTCGGCTGATCGGTGAAATAAACGTTGCCCTCTTTGTCGCACGCGGGCCCTTCGGTGAATTTGAATCCATTCGCCAGCAGCTGAACCTTGGCTCCCGGGGCGATGACGGGCGACTGCGCTCTCAGTGTTCTTTGGAGGGCCGGCGCGGCCAGTATCGTTATGGCCAGCGCGAAGCAGACCACGGCAGAAGCGCTCCAGTCTTTTATCTCCATGAATATGAATCTCCTATGGTGATGAATCGATCGTGCTTCCACTTTAACACAGAAAACCCGAAATATGTGAGATCGATTTGGCATTCGTTCGTGCATTTCGTTTTTAAAAAATATTATTATCTGTTTGTACATAAAGCGTATTGGAGGATGGATCGAATCGGCTTGCCGTGCGCAGATCCGGCTCAATGACAAAGTAGTCTACTCCCAATGGGGGGCTATGAAGAAGATCCGGTTTCCCGTGATCATTGCCATGGCGGGTGTCAGCCTTCTGGCATTCGCCATGTCCCAAAAGAGGGTGGAGCCCTTGAGCAAAGATTCGATAAAAAAAGCGATTCAGGAGATGACGCTTGAACAAAAAGCATATTTTGTCACCGGCACGGGCATGAGCCTGCAGGATTCACCGGCAGCCAAAGACGAAGCTCCGGTGCCCGGGGCGCCTGTTGAAGGACAAACCCGGAATCTGGTGCCCGGCGCAGCCGGCACCACCTACGAAATCCCGGAGTTGGGTATCACCGCCATGGTGATGGCCGACGGACCGGCGGGATTGCGCATCAGCCCGACCCGCAAGGACTCGAGTGCCACTTATTACTGCACGGCATTTCCTGTCGCCACCCTGCTGGCATCCACCTGGGACACCGATCTGGTTTACAGGGTGGGCCAGGCGATGGGAAACGAAGTCCTGGAATACGGGGCGGATGTGCTGCTGGGCCCTGCGATGAATATTCACCGCAATCCCCTGTGCGGAAGAAATTTTGAGTATTATTCCGAAGACCCGCTGATTACGGGCAAGCTGGGCGCCTCCATGGTCAACGGCGTCGAGTCGCAAGGCGTCGGGACTTCCGTCAAACACTTTGCAGCCAACAACGCCGAGACCAACCGCAACGCTTTGAACACCATCGTAAGCGAAAGAGCCCTGAGGGAAATCTACCTTGAAGGCTTTCGCATAGCGATTGAAGAGGCGCAGCCCTGGACGGTCATGTCTTCCTACAATCTGATCAACGGAATCCATGCCTCCGAAAATCCCGACCTTCTGACTAAAGTTCTTCGCGAGGACTGGGAGTTCAAAGGCTTTGTGATGACCGACTGGTTTGGCGGCATCGATGCCGTAGCGCAGATGAAAGCCGGGAACGACCTTCTGATGCCCGGCAGTCCGGATCAGGCGAAAGCCATCATCAAGGCCGTGCGGGAAAACAAGCTGGACAAGGCTGTCCTGGACAGGAACATTGAAAGGATACTCAGCATCCTGGTCCAGTCGCCCCGCTTCAAAGGCTACAAATACTCCAACAAGCCCGACCTGGCGTCTCACGCGAAGATCAGCCGCGAAGCGGCTGCCGAGGGTATGGTGCTGTTGAAGAACGATCGAGCGGCGCTGCCTCTCTCATCTGGAATGAGAAACCTGGCCGCCTTCGGCAATACTTCCTATGACATCATCACCGGGGGCACCGGAAGCGGAGATGTCAATGAGGCGTACAGCGTTTCACTGGTGGAAGGGTTGAAAGGGGCGGGATTTGTCCTGAACGAAGAATTGCTGAAAGCCTATGGCGATTACCTCGCCGCGGCGAAAGCGAAACGCCCCCCGACCCGGCAGTTCATGCTTCCGGTTCCGATTGCGGAAATGACCGTTGATCCGGCGTTCGTTGCCAAAATGGCGGTCGGCGCAGACGTCGCCCTGATCACCATCGGCCGGAACTCGGGCGAAGGGTACGACCGCAAAGTGGAAAATGATTTCGACTTGAGTGATTCGGAGAAGAGCCTGATTAAAACCGTTTCGGAGGCTTTCCACGCAATGGGCAAAAAGGCCGTAGTTGTCCTGAACGTCGGAGGCGTAATCGAGACCGCGAGCTGGAGGAACATACCGGACGCGATCCTGCTCGCATGGCAGGGAGGCCAGGAGACCGGGAACTCGATTGCCGATGTGCTCAGGGGCAAGGTCAATCCATCGGGCAAACTCGCGTCCACATTCCCCATGAAATACCGGGATGTGCCTTCGGCCCGAAATTTTCCCGGAGTCGTGCTGGAAGAGGCGAAACCGGAGGCCAAAGCCGAGGACGAGGATTTAATGAGCGTTTTCCGGCGGCCGAAAGCATCCCGGATCGTTTATGAAGAAGGGATCTATGTCGGGTACCGGTATTACGAGTCCTTCGAGATAAAGCCGGCTTACGAGTTCGGGTATGGATTGTCCTATACGACTTTCGAATTCAGCGGGCTTTCGCTGAGTTCAGAGAAGTTTTCCCGCAGGCTGACGGCGACAGTCACAGTGAAAAATACCGGCAGGGCGGCCGGAAAGGAAGTCGTCCAGCTTTACATCAGCGCCCCGGCCGGAAAGCTCCTCAAGCCGGCTCTTGAGCTGAAGGGATTTGCCAAAACGCGCCTGCTCAAACCCGGAGAGGCGCAAACCTTGAGTTTCGAGATTACACCGCGCAGCCTGTCGTCTTTTGATCCGGCTTCCTCGAGCTGGATAGCCGAAGCCGGCTGGTATGAGATAAAGATGGGGGCTTCTTCCAGGGACATCCGTCAGACGGCCGCATTCGACCTCGTTAGGGAATTGACTGTCAAGAAAGAAAGCACGGCCCTGGTACCAAAAGCTCCAATCAACGAGCTCAAGCCCCCGCAGACGCATTAAACGGTAACCGTCCCCGTGCGTGCTATTGCCGGGGCGGGATTGTGATGTCGATGACATTCACATCTCCCAGCGTCGACAGGGGCTTGTCGAAATCCTCCTTTTTGCCCACTACCAGTACCTGGACCTTCTCGGGCTTCAGATACGTCCGTGCCACGCGCAGGACATCCGCTTTGGTGACTTTTTCGACTTTCGACTTGATCTGTTCCATGAAATCGATCGGATAGCCGTAGTAAGCATACGATACCATGCGGTCCACGACCTGGGACTTCGTCTCGAAATTGAACACATAGGAATTCAGATATCCGTCCTTGGCCCTGGCCAGCTCGTCGTCGCCGACCTCCTGCTCCATGATCCGCTTCAGTTCCTTCAGCATGATTTCGATGGCGTAAACGGTCGACTGCGACTTGGTCTGAGCGCCGCAGCTGAACACCCCGGGATAGACGTAGCCGGCGCCATAAGAGCCCCAGACACTGTACGCCAGCCCTTCATCCGTCCGGATTCGCTTGAACATGCGTTCAAACGACAGGATCTGGTTCATGATGGTGAGCGCCGGGTAATCGGGGCTGCTCATCAGGCCTCCGATGTGGCCCAGCATGATGCTGGACTGGTTGACATCGGGTTTATCGATGAAGTTGACCGTGTATTTCTCCTGGTAGTCCACTTTGGGCCACGGATCGGCGGAAGGAGTGCCTCGCTCCCACTTGCCGAGCGCCGCGGCGATTTTCTCCACCATCTCTTTACTTTTGAAATCCCCGCAGACCGCCACCCAGGCATTGTTGGGATGGAAAAACCGGCTATAGAAATCGATGATGTCCTGCCGCGTGATGGCGTCGATGGACCGATACTCGGTGTGCCGCGCATAGGGATTGTCTTTGCCGTAAATAAGCTTGGCAAATTCGCGGGACGTGATTCCGGAGATGCCTTCGTTGCGCCGCGAGATGGAGGTGCGCTGCTGTATTTTGGCAAGCTCGATTTTATCTTCGGCAAAAACAGGCTCTCTCACGATATCCGAAAGAATCGCGAGAGCCGGATCGAAGCTTTCCTGTAGGGCGGACACCGACAGGTAGGCCAGGTTGGTGGAAATACCGGAAGATATGGATGCGGCCAGCGTGTCCAGTTCCTTGTCGATCTGGTCGCCGCTTTTACTCCTGGAGCCTCCCGTGCGAAGGACGGATCCGGTAATTGAGGCTAAACCCACCTTTGAGGACGGCTCGAATGCGGAGCCGGCCCTGACCAGGATCCAGAGATTGATGGTGGGGAACTCGTGGTCTTCGACCAGAAACAGCTTCAACCCGTTGGGCAGTTCAGCCTTTTCCACCTCAGGCATCACAATCGGATTCAGGGGACCGTAGGTGAATTTGTCCTTTGGGCTTTTTTGGGCATAGGCCGTCCCGGCGGCCAGGGCCAGGATTAAAATTCCCACGAAAGCCGCTTTGGCAACTTTATGCGTTTTCATTATTGTTTCCTTTCCCCTGTTATTCCTCAGGAATGATTTCGCCGATTGTCCGGTTGTTTTTGACGAGATACTGGTTTGCGACCCGCTTGAGATCGTCCGCCGTCAGCGCCTTGATTTGATCGATCTGGTCAAAAAGCTTCCCGTAGCTGCCCAGAACCACATCGGAGTAGGTCAGGAGTGCGGCCATGCTCGCGTTGTTGGCCATCTGGTCCAGGAGATTCTTGATGGAGCGCCTCTGGAATTTTGTCAGCTCATCCGGGCTCACGGGCTCTTTTTTGATCCTCTCGATCTCATCCTCGATGGCGGACTGGCATTCGGCCGATGTTTTGCCGGCGGCTGCCACAGCGAAAAGGACAAAAAGGTTCGGGTATTTGTCACCCGGGAAACCGCTGGAGGCTGAAGCGGAAATGGCGATTTTCTTATCTTTGACCAGTGATGAAAAAAGCCTCGAGGACCGTCCCTGGCCGAGGATGTTGGCTAATCCCTCCAGAGCGCGGCTGTCCTTGTGCCGGGCATCGGGCACGTGGTAACCCATGGCCAGATAAGGCTGCGCTTTGGCCGAGACCGCGACGCGCCTTTCGCCCCACTGCTCGGGTTCCTGCGTGCGGACCGGCTCAGGTTTTGGGCTGCCTGGAATCCTGGAGAAGTAGGTTTCCGCAAGCCTGAAAACCTCATCCGCTCGGACGTCGCCGACTATGGCGACCGTCAGGTTGCTGGGACCGTAAAATCTGGCGAAATAGGTCTCGACATCCCTGCGCATGATCGACTGCAGGTCCGACATGTGCCCGATTACCTCGTGGTGGTACGGGTGGGCTTTGAAAGCCACGGCCAGAAAATCCTCGACCAGCTTGCCGGTGGGCTGGGTCTCGAGCCCCATCCTGCGCTCCTCCATGATCACGTCGCGTTCCTTATAAAATTCACGGAACACAGGGTTCAGGAACCGGTCCGAAGTCATGGCCATCCAGAATTCGAGCCGGTTCGAGGGCAGGCTGTTGATGTATTGCGTGGCATCGCTGGAAGTGTAAGCGTTAATTCCGTTATCTCCCTCCCGCATCATCAGGTCGAAGTATTCGTTGTTGACGACATACTCCTTGGCCTGTTTCTCGAGGCCGGCAAACTGCTTCCTGAGTTCCGCAACCTTTGCCGGATCGGGTTCGGGCTTGCTTTCCTCGTTGCGAAGAGATGCGTACACAGAATCGATTTGCTCGAGAATTTTCGATTCCGCGGCGTAATCTTTGGTGCCGACCGCCTTGCTGCCCTTGAAAGCCATGTGCTCGAGAATGTGGGAGATGCCCGTGATGCCGTACGATTCGTTGGCGCTGCCGACGTCGGCATAGACATGGAAGGAAGCCACCGGCGCGCCGTGACGCTCGAGGACGATGAATTTCATCCCGTTGGGAAGCAGTTGGGTTTGGACCTGCTTCCTGACGGCCTCGAACGTCTGGGAGGAAGCGGAAGAGCAGAAAAGAGCCAAAACTGCCGCCAGGAGGAGTGCCCCGGGACAGTAAAACTTCCTGTGTGCCATCTTGAACCTCCTTGAAACCGATGGTCAGAAATGCGATGAAGAGGCAGCTGCAAATCCAGGCGTCTCAAACCGACGGCGCCGAAATCCGCCCCGTAAATTATTGTAGCGCGCCTGCCCTCGATCTCATCAAAATTCTGCCGAATCAATAACGCTGAGCTACGCTGAACAGACGCGGACGCACGCTGAAAAAATATAGGTTGTTCAGCGTATATCAGCGCTTTTGTCAGCGCAGGTCAGCGTTTCCCTGGCGGCCTTCCATTCTGGACTGTCATTAATCCCATGATTCCATTACAATATCAATTAGTATCAAAAAATGCGTTTCAGAGCATTGCACCAGCGGTCGACGTGGAGGCGCTGTTCCTCATGATCGGCAGGGAGCTGGGCTGCATACAGGTCGCGGGTCCATCCGGTCAGGTCGGAATTCATTCGGCTGGAAATCCATCTTCGAACCAGATTCATCAACGGACGCCGGAACCAGGATTCGATGAAGGCTGGTCACGGAGAAATGCGGTTCAAACCGCAGGGCAGAGATCAGCCCTGTGATTTGCGGCATTTATTGCGCGCAAGGAGGGATCGGATCATGACTCGCCAGGAAATCGTGGAATTTTTTGCCAGGAGAGACGCGGCATGGCAGCGCCACGACGTCGCCGCGCTTGCGGCGGATCACGCCGAGGATGGGGAAGTGGACAGTCCGTTGTGGGGAAAGGTCAAGGATCGCGGCGCCATTCAAAACGTCTACGCCCAATGGTTTTCGTCTTTTCCCGACGCGGAGTATGTCGCCGAGCATCTGCTGATCGACGGGGATAGGGCGGCGCAGTTCATCAAGATGGCCGGGGCCCAGAAAGGCGATTTCTGCGGCCTCGCCCCTACCGGGAAGCGGTTCGAAATGCGCTGCGCCTTCCTGTTTTCCTTTGAGAATGGCAGGATTGCGCACGAAACACGGGTCTACGATTTCACCGGAATCCTGATACAGCTGGGCGTGCTCAAGGCCAAGCCGGGCTTCTGACGCGCCGCCGGCTTTTGCGGATCCCGGGAGGCGGCCTGTCACAGTCCGGACCCGCCCATTTGCGGCATCCCGGATTTCCGATTCGGCAGCGGCTTTTGTTGCAGGGATTCTTATGTTGTGGCCGGGGAGCCACGCCAGGTTTCTTGGGTCTGTTTATCCGGGTGTTCACTCATGACTGAAAACTATTCCATTCTGTTCATTGGACTGACTGGCTCCGAAGAGAGCCTTGTCTCGGCGCATTTTTCGCGATCGGGCAAGGAGGTGTTCGCTGCCGGAGACCTTGCCGAGGCCCGGGAGAGGCTGCGGTCTCGAAAGGTGGATTTGACCTATCTGCGGTCGGCCGCGGATGGCGGCGCAATACGCCAGCTGCAAGAGCTCACGGGAATCTTTCCTTCGGTCCCGGTTGTGTTCGTGTGTGACCGGATGCCGGAGAGCCTTGTTCTTGAAGCCTGGCGTGCGGGCGCGGCAGACATCCTTTTTCTTCCCCTGACTGGCCAGGCCCTGGATGACAGTTTGCAGCGCAGCGCCAGAAGGATGTCGTCGCGCGAAATCCAGGCAAATCCCCCGTCGGCAGCCCGCTTCTTTTACCTTGATGAAGGCGGAAGGGAATGCTGGGCTACCGTTAAGCCTCCCAGGTTCACGATCGGGCGCGGGTCGGCCAACAATCTTGTGCTGGGGCAGATGGGCGTTTCGCGCTCTCACGCCGAAGTCCTGGTCCAGGATGGGGAGTACGGGCTGCATGATCTTGGCAGCAAGCTCGGGACCTATCTGAATGGTGTTCGGGTGGAACAGGCCAGGCTGAAGGATGGGGATCGGGTTCAGCTCGGCGGACCCGATGGGATAAGCCTTGCCTTTCACACGGGAGACCTCCTTCAATCGCTTCTGGCCAGCTCTGTTACGGGCGACGATATCGGGCTATCGGTCCGGGGATTTAAAGATGTCGGGAAGCTGTTCGCCGCATTCCGCGCCCTCAGCTCCATCCCTGTGCTGGACGACCTTCTTGCCCTGGTTGTGGACACGGCCATCGAGCTGACCGGGGCCGAGCGCGGCTTTATAATGCTCAGGGAGCCGGGGGGAGAATTAAGTTTCCGCTGCGCGCGCAACAATCATAAACGTCCTCTGGACGGATCCTGCTTCCAGACCAGCCAGCGCGTTCCTCACGAAGTGTTCAAAACCGGCCGCCCGGTTGTCATCAAAGACCTGGATTTCGGGGAGGCGGCTGAAAATCACAACTTCACCCGCCAGCTGGGATTGCGCAGCATTTCCTGTGTTCCACTGCGTTATCTCACGGTCCATGAATCCAGCAACCTGTCGGCTATCGGTCGCGCTGAAAACATCGGGGTCCTTTATGTGGACAGCGCAAATGTCGGCGCCGGAATGTCGAATATGCGGGTCGATGCTCTGGAAACCCTCGCATCCGAGGCCGCGATGGCAATCTACAACGCCCAGCTTTATAAGGATTCTCAGGACAAACGCAGGATGGAAGAGCAACTGGTGCTTGCCCACGAGATCCAGCAGTCGCTGCTTCCTGACCCGAACCGGCAAACGGAATATGCCCGCGCCTGCAGCCGAAGCATCCCCTGCTATCAAATCGGCGGCGATTACTTTGACTACTTCGAACTCGAAGGCCGGCGATTAGGCTTTGCCGTGGGAGACGTTGCCGGCAAGGGAATGCCCGCGGCTCTCCTGGCTTCCCTGATCCAGGGGATCTTTTCCGGCCAAACGCTCTTTGAATCTCCGCTTCCTGACATTATCAGCAGCGTCAACCGCTCTCTGGTGCGCCGAGGGACCGGGAATCGCTTCGTAACCTTTTTCTTCGGTATTCTGGATCCTGAAGGCAACTGCACGTATGTCAATGCCGGTCACAATCCACCCTTTCTTCTGAGCCGGGACGGCTCGATGAAGGAGCTGACGGTCGGCGGAATGGTCCTGGGCCTCTTTCCCGGAGTGCAGTACGAGGCTGCTACCGTCAGACTCCAGCCCGACGATCACCTGGTCCTGTTCACGGATGGCGTTGTCGAAGCGCTCAATGTCTCGGGAGAGGAATTCGGCATCGACCGCGTAGTATCCCTGCTGCGGGACAATGCCCGGGCAGGCGCGCCGGAGATCCTGGCTCGCCTGCAGGAGGCCGTGCTGGCATTTTCCGCAAATACTCCCCAGCACGATGACATCACGATGATGGTTCTCGGGTATCGTGAGTCCTGCTGAATTAAGGGGTAACCGCCGGCTCTGCTGAGGAGCTCACAGAGTTTGAACGTTCCAGGATCATTGAACGCTGACATACACTGACAAAACACTGACGAACGCTGATCACAAAGGCACCGGTCGGCTTGCAGGAGCCAACGAGACGCTTCCGATGGTGTCGCACTGCAAAGGGCCGACCTCTTGAGGCAAAAGAAGCGTTTCATCGGAAACCGGGCTGCCCGCGTCAATCATTTGCTCCGCGAACTCCGCATCACTTCCTGCAATACTATGCCCGCATTGAGGCCGCTTTAACGGGATGGCGCAAATTTAAACAATCATGTAAAATTCCGGATTTGTTCTGCATAAAAGGATTCAGGGGACTTCCTTATGGTGCTTATGGCTATCCTGTTTTTCCTGGCAACCGCGAATGCAAGAGAAATTGACTACGAAAATGCGCATCAGGAGCGCAGGCTGGAATCGGTCAAGATTGACGGAAAAATTGCCATCGATGGCAAACTCGACGAAAAAGCCTGGAGCAGCGCCCCGGTAGCGACCCACTTCATTCAAAACGAGCCTGCGCCGGGCGAGCCTGCTACCGAAGAAACGGAAGTGCGCGTGCTCTACGACGAGGAGAATATCTATTTCGGATTCTTCATGCACGAGAGCCGAATGGAGGGGCTTGTCATCAACGAACTGGATAAGGATTTCAACACGGCATCTGCGGATACCGTGGATGTTGTTCTGGACACTTTCCACGATGAGCGCAACGGCTACCTGTTTTCAACCAACGCGGCAGGAGCCAAATATGACGCGCAGATGATCAACGAAGGACGCGCCGTCGACGACGACTGGGACGGCGTCTGGTATGTAAAAACCTCGCGCCAGATCGATGGCTGGATTGCAGAAATGGCGATTCCCTTCAAGACCCTGAAATTCAAGGACGCGGCCATCCAGACCTGGGGGCTGAATTTTCACCGAAAACTGCGCAGCAACAATCGCAATGAAGACGGCCACTGGTCCCCTCTGCCGCGCATCTACAGCATTCAAAGAGTCTCACTCGCCGGAACGCTCGAAAACCTGGAGGAAATCAAGCCGGGGGCGAATCTTAAGGTCAAGCCTTATGTTTTGGGCAGCCTGCTCAAGCACGGAGGCGGAAATACCGAAGGAGATGCCGATTTTGGGTTCGATGTAAAATATGGAGTAACCACCGGCTTCACCTGGGATTTCACCTATAACACCGATTTTTCGCAGGTGGAAGCCGATGAGCAGCAGATCAACCTTACGCGTTTCAGCCTCTTCTTTCCCGAGAAAAGGGATTTCTTCCTCGAGAATTCAGGCATTTTCCAGTTCGGCACAGGAAGCTCGATGGCCATGTCCAGCGACATGATCTTTTTCTTCAGCCGCAGGATCGGCCTCTCGGACGACGGCCAGCCTATCCCGATTTTTGGGGGCACCCGGATCACGGGCCGGGCCGCCAACTGGGAACTCGGGGCTCTCAACATGCAGCAAAGGGAATTTGAGGACAATCGTGCCACCAATTTCACCGTCGCCCGTTTGCGCAGGAACATACTGGCGAACTCCGACATCGGCGTCATGATGACGAACAAGGAAGTCGAAGGTCCCCACTACAACCGCGTGTTCGGTGCAGACGCCAACTTCCGTTTCGGCCAGGCCGTCAGTTTTAACGGTTACGCGGCCAAATCCTTCAGCCCTGATGAAGGCAAGGACACAAAAAACTGGGCCTCAAACCTGGGTTTCAATTACCGCGACGGCACCTATACTGCCGATGTGACCTATACCGATATTCAGGAAAATTTCACCAATGAAATGGGCTTCGTTCCGCGCACGGGAATTCGCAAACTGTGGAGCTATCTGGCCTACGACTGGCGTCCGGAAGGGCTTCGCAAATGGATTCGCAGCCTCAGGCCGCATTCGCCTCTTACATATGTAAAGGGATTCGACGGCAGCACGGAAACACGGGAACTCGGGTATCACTTCACTGTAGACTTCCAGAACGGTTCCCAGGCTGAGACCGGGACCAACTCGACGTTTGAGTATGTCCGCGAGCCTTTTACGATTTCAAACGCGGAAGGCATTCAGGTGCCGGTCGGGACCTATGAGTTCCGAAGCTACTTCATCCGCGGCAATTCAGACGAATCGCGCCGGATTTACGGCGCCGGCCGCTTTGATGTCGGTGATTTTTACGGCGGATACAAACATTCCTACATGGCCGGCGCCGGCTTTCGTGTGAACTATAAAATGAATGCCTCGATGGATTACACCCGCAACATCATTTCACTCCCGCAGCCGAACGGGCATTTTGCCACCGACCTCTTTGTCGGGCGCTTCAATTATTCGTTCTCCACAAGCGTTTTCCTGAAGGCTCTGGTCCAATACAACAGCGATTTGCGCCAATGGAGCTCCAATGTGCGCTTCAACATCATTCATCGTCCCTTGAGCGACTTCTATCTCGTCTACAACGAGCAGCGCGACCAGTTGACAGGGGAAATGCTCGACCGCTCCATCACCGCCAAATTCACCTATATGTTCGCCAAATAGCGTGGCCGGCCCCGAGGATACCACGCCCGCTCCTGCGCCCGCAATTTTCCAGCAGCCTGAATGTATCAGTAATGCGCCGGCTTTTCCGGAGATTGTTGACTGCCGCACACTTCGCGTCCATGATCATGGGAGGCGCATTCCCGGGAATCGATCCGAAATATGCCGGGATGGTGCGGTAAATTAAAATTGACAAGTATCAAAAAGTGCCTTACGAGAGAAGCGGTTCGACGCCTCGATTCGATAAGGAGGTAGTCATGCAGGCAAACGCTGAATATGACGTGATCGTGGCCGGTGGGGGGACGTCGGGGGTAGCCGCGGCAATCGCATCGGCGAGGACAGGGGCGAAAACCATCGTCATTGAGCGGGTCGGAGCCTTGGGCGGCCAGATGAACATTTCCGGCCCCCCGGGTTTCGCCTACGCCAATCTTTACAATGAACGGCAAGAACGCATAATCGGCGGAATCATCGCCGAAACTCACGAGCGCCTCCTAAGGGAAGGGCACGCGATTCCCCATATGGAGCCGGATTTCCGCGGCTGGTACACCTTCGCCTACGTGGATCCGGACTGGTGGGGGTTGCTGATCTTCGAAATGATGCGCGAAAACAATGTGAAGCTCCTCCTCCGCTCTCTTGTCGTCGATGTCGTCAAGGAAGGCAATGCCGTGAAGGGCGTTGTGGTGGAAAATGTGTCGGGGCGGCAAATGATTCCGGGCAAGGTGACCATCGACTGCACGGGTGAAGGGGAAGTCGCGGCGCGCGCAGGCGCCCCTTACGAGATCCTGCCCAAAGAACAGATGGAACCCCACTCTCTTGCATTCACCGCGGATGGGGTCGACTGGAACAAAGTCCTCGAATACATCAAAAGCAATCCCCGGGAATTCGAGTTCGAGCGCTTCCAGGAGAACACGCAGCATCAGTGGACTTTCGAACAGCTCGTCGAACGCATCCGGAAGGTCGACACCATCGCCGAATTCGGTGAAATCATGGGATACCGGAGCCTCAAGTTGAAAGGGCTGGAGACCGGCGAGTGGCACGGATACAGCGGTGTCGGCTTTTTCCTGATTCCGCGCGAGGGCGGCGTCGTCCAGGCCCATTTTCAGCACTCCTCGCAAGTCGGGAATTGCGACGCGACCGACGCCGAGGACCTGACCTATGGTGAAATCGAATGCCGCAGGCAGGTCGTGATAGCCTGGAATTTTATCAAAAAGTATCTGCCCGGTTTTGAGAATGCCTACATTACCAGGGTTTGTCCCGAGTTGCGGATCCGCGAAGGCCGGCGCATCATGGGCGACTACGTTTTAAAGGGCGAAGATGTGATTGAGGAGCGCAAATTCAGCGACGTGATAGGCAAGAGCGCTTTCCCGGCCGGCGCCGTCCACGTCGTGGGCCCGGGAACCCTGGCAACCATGAAGCCTCCCGATGTCCCCCGCAACGGCGGATCGCATGACATCCCTTACCGCTGCCTGGTTCCCCTGGAAATCGAGAATCTGCTTGTTGCAGGCAAGGCGGTTTCGACGCGGCGCGAGGCCTATCAACGGTTCCTCATGCAAACGATGGTAACGGGGCAGGCAGCCGGTGTGGCGGCTGCTCTCTGCGCAAAACACGGCATCACACCGAGGATGCTGGAGGCCGATGTTGCCGAACTCCAGCGTATCCTGGTGGCGCAGGGCGCAATTCTCACGGGAACCCACTGATGGAACGGATGGGCAGAATCGAGGCGGCCGGGATCTGCGCCAGCGGCCGGACGGCATCCGTTTGCCGGCTGGAAGGCCTTTTGGCGAGTCATCCCTCCCCCGGGATTGCAGGTCCCGCCGGGGATGGAATTCGCAGCTGAAAATGCGGGGAGTTTTCCATGGGCACCATCAGCGAGGCCGATGCAAGCGGGACCGGCAGAGAAGCGCCGGTGATCGACGTTGGGAAAATCATTGACGATTCCAGACTGAACCGTATTTCAATCCGTGTCGTCATCTTGTGCGGTCTGATCATGCTGATGGATGGGTATGATTATGGGATCATTTCGGTGGCGGCCCCGACCGTAATGAAGGAATGGGATATAGGCACCGCGCTGTTCGGCGGAGTATTTTCCGCGGCGTTCGTGGGGTATCTGTTCGGCGCACTGGCTTTCGGCACTCTCTCGGATACTATCGGACGGAAGAAATCGCTCATCCTTGGAGCGTTTCTTTTCTCGGTTGCCACGATGCTCGTTTACTTTTCGCATTCCCTCGAGACTCTCATCCCGATGCGCGTCTTCGCCGGGATCGGTCTGGGGGGCGCCGTGCCATGCGCGATTACGCTGACCAGCGAGTATTCGCCTTCCAAGGGGCGAGGGAAGTACGTGTCGGTCATGTATTCGGGCTTTCTGGTCGGTATTGTTCTCGCCGGGTACATTGCCGGCTTCATGCTGCAAAGCGTGGGCTGGCGGCCCTTGTTCCTTCTGGGTTTCTTTGCCCCCCTCGCCGTAATAATCGTGCTCATCCTGATGCTTCCCGAATCCGCCCGATGGCTTTCCGTCAGATACAAAACCGAGAAGCAGAGGAAGGCTCTTGCCGCGATAGTCCAAAAGCTGCGACCCGGCATCCTGGTTGATGAAAGCACCCGGTTTATCTCCGCCGAATCGGGCAAGCAACGCCGTTCTGTGAAGGAGCTTTTCTCGGGCAGGCTGGCATGGGTTACGCCCGTCATCTGGACCTTTTACCTGGTCAGTTCCATCGCGGTTTTCTTTTTCGGCTCCTGGGCGCCGCAACTGCTCGTGGTGAAAGGCTTTTCCGCTTCAACGGCGGCATTTATCACCGGGACCAACGGGGTCCTGGTCGCCATCGGCTGCCTGTTGAGCGGCTTCTACTTTGACAAGGTCGGCTTCCGGTGGGGATCGGTACTGTATGTCATTGCCGGTGTCTGCGTCATATTCATGGGCAACCAGGCGCAGACGGGCTTTGTCGTATTGCTTTTTGCCAGCGGATTCTTCATCAATTCCGCTCACATGGATGTGACGATACTCGCCCCAATCGTGTATCCGTCAAGCTGCAGGAACCAGGGCGCCGGCACGGCCATAGCCGTGGCGCGGATCGGGGCCATCCTGGGGCCCTCTCTCGGCGGCCTTCTTCTGGCAAGATTGCCTCTGGGGACACTGCTGGCCCTGATATCGATTCCACTGACGATATCCGCCGTCCTCTGCTATGTGGCAGGCCGGCAGTACGATTTCCATTTCGCCGCGCTGTATTCAGGCGGAATGCCGGGAAAGAAATAATGGGTCTGGATTCGGCGCATCGTTCATACGCGGTTTTGCCGGCGAATTTGGAGGGTGAAAATTTCCCGGGAACCGATAACACTGACATGCGCTGATAAAAAAACGCTGACAAACACTGGCTCCTATTGCGGCGGGCTGCTTTTCCTCAATAATTCGCCAAGGATTCCCGGAATCCCGATAATTCCCGGCCCGGAGATGTCCTGGTCCCCGTTTGTCTCCTCAATCCAGTGCCGGTATAATGCTCCGGCGCCCGCCGCAGGCGCCTTTGTGTTGACAAGGTCGAGAAAGCTTCGCGGCCCCGCCAGATGACCGCGATACTTTTGGTAATAGGCGCGCAGAGCAGAGAAAAATGCCTCGTCGCCGGCAGCGCGCCTCAAAGCGTCGTAATAAAGCGCACCCTTTCCATAAACGATAGCGCTGTATTGAAGGTTGCTGGCGTATGCGGATGTCGGGAGGTTGGCCGGCGCATCGGGGAGTCCCATCAGGCGCGCCATCGAGTATGGCATCTTCAGGTGTGTGTCGATCATCTTCTGAGCGGCTTCTCTGCCGTAACGGTCTTCAAAATAGAGTATCGCCGAATAGTTGGTCAAGCTCTCGTCAACAAACGGCTCGCGCACGCTGTCGCTCCCCACGGCCATCGCCCACCACTGGTGCGCAGCCTCATGGGCGATGGTCATTTCCAGCAGCGAATCGAGGGCATTTTTCTGGCCCAGAATTGAGCCGAAAAGATCCCCGGCGGTTTTCTGGGGCGTGGAGTCCGCCTGCTGCCTGGAAGCTCCGCCATCTTGCCCGGCATTAAGGCCGCCGAGCAGCTTATCCAGACCGCCCAGGTTACCCAGCATCCCTGTCAGCTCGCGGAGTTGCGTGCTCCAGTCCGTGTAGAGCATCGGGGCGATGGCCGTCATGCCTGAGAACTCCATTCCGCCTGCCCCGCCGGTGAGTGTTCCTTCCACCACCTTGAAGTTTTTGTAGGGGTATTCCCCGAAGCGGCCCGAGTAAATCTGCAGGGCCCGGCCTGCCACCTCCAGCGAGCGGTCGACCTGCGCCGCATTTCCGCGCGTGGCGCACGCTTCGACGGTTATGTTTTTGCCGGACGCCTCGATGAATGCTGATTTGCACACATAGTCCTCACTCATGAGGACCGCGAAGTCGCGCACATTCGAGGCGATATAGCGGCCTGTCCCGGATGGGGTGCCTGAGGTAATGACCTTGACGTCCGCCGGGACCGCAAGGCTGACATCGAAATCGCTGGCTTCCGAGTATGCTACATCGCCCAGCCCCGCCGGCGCCTCATCCACCCATTTCCCGTTTTTTCGCACGGCCAGCTGCGGGTACCAGAAGGATCCAAGGCTGAGTATCCCATCGCTGTAGCAATAGAGGCCGAAGTCGCTGTTCCCGGACGCTGCGTTGCCGTTCATGGAGCCGAGTAAACCTCCGAGGGCGCCCGTCAATCCCGCGCCGTTGCCGGAAGATCGCGGCACGACGCCGTGATAATCGATTCGCAGAGCAAAGGAGCGGCTTTGAGGCGTATTCAGCGTCACGCGCAGTATCGGGCCATCCAGCGAAAACGGCAGGGCCTCCGTGCCAAGCCTTACTCCGTCGACAGCTATGTGTTTCCGCCGCCCGTCGCCGACGATGCCCTTGGAATTGGCATAGAGGAAAAATACAGCATCGCGCAGAGTTTCCTGCCCTTCGTTCGGAATGCTTACCTCGGCGGACCCCTTCAGCGTCAGCAGTTCGTAGTCGACCGCGGCGTCGATCCGATAGCGTATCCTCTGCGTCACCGGCCCCGCGCTGACGGGAAGGCAAGCCAAGGCTGCGAATAGTGCAAAAATCCTCAATCGGGTCCTGTCGATCCTCCAGCAAGCATTCATAGAACGCATAGCCTCAGTATGGAGTTACATATCGGCGCCAGGATGAAAATGCTCCATTTCTGCCGATATCCTGGTGGTAACCCACGCACATTGGAACGATCGGTGGCGCCCCTCTATTCTGCCGGATTTTCCATCCTGAATAAATAGCATCGCGGGGATTGCCTTATAGCTGCCGCACCCAACCTAAGGAAAACAAAATAAGCTCTTACAAAGTGACAATGGCAAGGCATCTCGAACAGCAGTCGAATTCGGAGATCGAGCACTAAGAAGGAGAAGCTTCCGATATGCGTGGAGTGTCCAAAATGAAATACCCATCCCATAAGGGAGTACTTTATATTTGCCAAATATTTATAAAGTATCTTATACTGGCTGCAACCGATTAAAATCCGGCGCCGTCAAGATCCTGCTGCGAAGCTCTTCGTTGAAGCTTTTGCACCTGCTGACTTTGGTGTCCATGTTCAGGCTGCCGGATGCAAACGACGTAATTGAGAGATATTCCCGCCCGAATACCGGATTCGAGCGGCGGCTTCAATATTATCACTGTTGGAGAAGTGGCCTGTCTGCTGGAACGGGACGGCGCCCGATGTGCCATAAAGCCCGAAGCCTCGGATGGGTCGCACAAGCCCAATTATCTTCTAGGAGGATAGGTCTCATGCGTTCAGTGTTGATAGCACTCACATGTTTGCTGATGCTGGGCGGATTGGCGTTCGCCCAGAGCGACCGAGGCACAATCACGGGCACGATCGCGGATCCCGCAGGAGCGGTGATACCGGGCGCCAAGATCGAGGCCAAGAATTCCCAGACCGGCGCTTTATACCAGGTAGAAAGCACGTCCACGGGCAATTACACCCTTGCCCAGCTGCCGGCCGGCAGCTATCAGATATCCGTTTCGGCATCAGGATTCAAGCAGTACGTCCGAACGGGCATCACGGTGCTCGTGGCGCAAACCCTGCGCGTTGATGTTGCGCTCGAGGTAGGAAACATCACCGAAACCGTCACGGTCAATGCCGACGCACCGTTGCTGAGGACGGAGAGCGGCGACCTGAGCCATACCGTCACCTCTCAACGCCTGAACGAACTGCCCATCCTGGCAGTCGGAGGCGGTATGCGCTCTCCATACGCTGCCGCGGACCTGGTTCCCGGCCTGTCGGCGAGCGGATCCGCGAACAGTACCAGCATCCGCTTGCAGGGGACTCCGGCGGGCACGCAGACTCTGAGGATTGAGGGTCAGGATGCAAACCTGGGCATCGACAGCGGATTTCAATATGTGGCGCAGCCGAGTGTGGACGCTATTGATGAGTTTGCGATTCAGACCAGCAATTTCGCCGCCGAATTCGGGCAGGCGGGCGGCGGCGTCATGAACGCAGCCATAAAATCAGGCACCAACGCTCTCCACGGAAGCGCCTACGATTATTTTGTAAATGAAGCGTTTAATGCCAACCGGGCATACATCAACCAAAAGCCCCGCGACCGCAAAAACGATTACGGTTTCACCCTTGGAGGGCCCATCTACCTTCCCGGCATCTATGACGGGCGGGACAAGACCTTCTTCTTTTTCAATTTCGAACAGTACCGCACGTCCGTGACCTACATCACGCCGAACACGATTCCCACTGTGGCAATGCGAAATGGGGATTTCAGCGCAATCCTGACGGGACGAAATCTCTGCCCGCCGGCAAATCCCAATTGCGCTCTGGATACCAAGGGCAATCCGGTTCCCATCTGGGAAAACGCGATCTACGATCCTGCCACGGAAACAACCGTCAATGGCCTGAGAGTTCGCGATCCGTTTCCAAACAACCGGATTCCGGTAGAGCGATTTGATCCGGTATCGGCGGAGATCCAGGCGCTGGTGCCGATGCCGACCAACTCGGCCATAACCAACAACTTCTATCCCAATCAGTTTATCCCTTCTGCCAAGACCATTCCGGCAGTCAAGATCGATCACTTTTTCAGCCCCAAAATCAAGCTGTCCGGCTACTGGTCGTACGCCTTTACCATCGGCCGCAAGCAGATGAACGACGGCCTGGACTTCCCCGGCAGCATGGCGTACGACAACCCTCAGAAGTCGCATACTTTTCGCCTGAACTATGATCAGACTCTCAGTCCGACACTGCTGCTTCATTTTGGCGCGGGCTACATGCACACCCTATGGGCACAAAGTCAGCCTGAATTCAAAACTGAAGAGGAGCTTGGGCTGAAGGGGACCTACGTGGACTTTTTCCCCACCATCACAGGCATCTTTTCTCCATTTGGGGGCTATGGCAATCCGACAGGGGGGATGGGCGCCAACCAGCTGTACAATCTCTATGAGGAGAAACCCACAACCAACGCCAGCCTGACCTGGGTCAAACAGAACCACACGTACAAGTTCGGTGTGGAGTTGCGCCTCGCGGGCAACCCGATGTATCTCGATTGGCCCTCCAACGGCTATTTCGCCTTCAATGCGATAGAGTCGGGGCTTCCCTCCACGCAGGGCCAGAATCTTTTCGGAGGCACGGTGGGATTCCCGTGGGCCAGCTTTATGCTGGGCGCGGTGGACACGGGAGCTATCGGTCCGCCGACAGCAACCCGGGTGGGCAAAAGCGCCTGGGCGTTGTTCGCGCAGGATACCTGGAAGGTGACGCGCAAACTGACTCTGGACTACGGCTTGCGCTGGGATTACCAGGGCTACCTGCGGGAACAGCACGGCCGGGTTCCGAGCATCTCGGCGGCAGTGCCGAATCCTGCAGTGGGCAACCTGCCCGGGGGTGTGATATTTGAGCAGACGTCGGGTCCGTTTGCGAATGTCTATAAGTACGCCTTTGGTCCCCGGCTCGGGGTTGCTTATCAAGTCACTCCCAAGGCCGTATTCCGCGGCGGGTGGGGATATTCCTACGGGCAGACGGCGCCGAACAATTTCTGGTCGATGCGCTTTGGATCCAACGTTCCGTTTGCGGCTCCGGCCTATGGCACGCCGGCGATGCTGCTGAAGGATGGCGTGCCGATTCAACCGACATGGCCGAACTTCGATCCGGGGCAATTCCCGGCGATTCCATCGACGCCGACGTCGTTCCTCACCATGTTTGATCACAACGCGGGGCGTCCGCCCAGGATCATGATGTGGAGTATCGGGCTGCAGTACCAGCTCACGACGAACCTGGCGGTGGAAGCCGCTTACGTGGGCAACCGCGGGGTGTGGTGGCAGGCGGCCGCGATCAACGATCCCAACCGGCTTACGCCCGAAATCCTTGCCAAGAACCACCTGGACATCAATCTTAAAGCGGACAGGGACCTGTTGCTTTCGCGCCTGGACTCGCAGACTGCCATTAACCGCGGATTCGGCACACCGCCCTATCCGGCATTTTCGAAAGCGCTTACGGTGAACCAGGCACTGCGGCCGTTCCCGCAATTCACGGGGATCAATGTTTTGTGGAATCCGCAGGGCAACACCTGGTACGACTCGCTGCAGGCGAAGGTGACCAAGCGGTATTCCTATGGTCTGGATCTGACGGCCGCGTACACTTGGGGGAAGGAGCTCACCCTGGGCACGGGAGAGACCGAAGACGCTGCTTTCTTCGTCCTCAATCCCTCCATCAACAACTCGCTGGACCGGAATGTTAACAAGTATCTATCCGGCTACTCGCGGCCGCATCGCCTTGTGGTCGCGGCGAACTATCGACTGCCGGCGCTGGAAACCAACAAGGCGGTGTCGTGGATAATCCGCGACTGGACGTACGGCGTGATGCTGACATACACCAGCGGGGCGCCGATCCGCGTGCCCTATGCGCAAAACCAGATCGGGACCCTGTTGAAGCTCAGCACTCCCATGAACTTCTCTTTTGGGGCCGTACCGTTCGGCACGGGCTCGTTTGCCAACCGTGTGGAGGGGGAGCCGTATTTTACGACGGACCTGAACTGCACCAGCTGCTTCGATCCGAACAAGGAATTCGTGCTGAATCCGAAAGCCTGGTCGGATCCGGCTGCCGGCCAGTTCGGCACCACGGCCGCATACCTGAGCGATTACCGGTATCGGCGCGCTCCGCTCGAGAACATGAGCCTGGGCAGGACGTTCCCGATAGTGGAGCAAGTCACGCTTAATATCCGGATTGAACTCAACAACGTGTTCAACCGGATCCGAGTGCCCAATCCGACTGCAACGAATGCTCAGGCCACGCAGAGAGTCGACGCGAACGGCAAACCGATCACGGGCTTCGGATATATCAACACGGGTCCGGGCAGTGTCGGCCGTACAGGCCAGATAGTTGCACGGATTCAGTTCTGATGTGAACGAAAGCCGCAAAGGCCGTCCTCGCCCCGGAATCTTTTTGATTCCGGGGCGAGGATGGCGGCTGATTCCGTGCTGAGGCGACGCATTGCTCGAATCAATCCCAGGCCGGCCTTGAAAGGCCGGCCTGGGATCAGGTGCGCGGCTACGCGTTCGGCGGCTTCGATGCTCAAGGCCGCAGGGTTTTTCCGGCCTGACAGGCCCCAGCGGGACCTTCCTATACGCCTTCTGCGGGGCGGACCAAAGCCACGCCTTCCAGCTGCGATCGATTAGAAAACACCGCGCTTTCCAGCCAGGCATCGAATGCGGCACAGACTGCCTCAATTATGGCTTGGGAAATATTCGCCCGGCGGCATGTATCGAAATAGCCAGTCTCACAGAAGAAATTCGGGTCTCACCAAAGATTCCTTGCTAATCCAAAATATTACAGGATATGATATTGCTCGGTTTCTTTTTAATCCGGCGGCGGTATATGCGGTGCTGCGGAGCTGCTTGTGAAGATGTTTGCACCAGATCACTTCAGCGCCCTCACTCAGGCAGCCGGATGCAAACGACGTAATTGAGAAATATTGCTTCATGAATGCCGGATTCCAGTGACGGCATTTGACTTGTCAACGAAGATTTGGCCCATACGGCTGAAGCCAGAGGCGCCCGACTCGCCATAGATCGCGCGGCCTCAGATGGGTTGTACAGGTTCACTCACACAGGAGGATAGAGCTCATGCGCTCGATGTTGATAACACTCACATGTTTGCTGCTCCTGGGCGGATTGGCGTTCGCCCAGAGCGACCGAGGCACAATCACGGGCACGATCGCGGACCCCGCAGGAGCCGTTATACCGGGTGCCAGGATTGATGCCAAGAATTCCGAGACGGGTGCTTTATACCAGGTGGAAAGCACGTCCACGGGCAATTACACCCTTGCCCAGCTGCCGGCCGGCAGCTACCAGATATCCGTCTCGGCGCAAGGATTCAAGCAGTACGTCCGAACGGGCATCACGGTGCTGGTCGCGCAGACCCTGCGCGTTGATGTCGCGCTCGAGGTAGGAAACATCACCGAAACCGTCACGGTCAATGCCGACGCCCCGCTGCTGAGGACGGAAAGCGGCGACCTGAGTCATACCGTCACATCCCAACGCCTGAACGAACTGCCTATTCTGGCGGTCGGAGGCGGTATGCGCTCTCCCTATGCTGCCGCAGACCTGGTTCCCGGCCTGTCGGCGAGCGGGTCCGCGAACAGCACCAGCATCCGCATGCAGGGGACTCCGGCGGGCACGCAGACTCTGCGGATTGAGGGCCAGGATGCCAACCTGGGCATCGACAGCGGGTTTCAATACGTGGCTCAGCCAAGCGTGGACGCTATTGATGAGTTTGCGATTCAGACCAGCAATTTCGCGGCCGAATTCGGGCAGGCGGGCGGTGGGGTGATGAACGCAGCCATCAAATCAGGCACCAACGCCCTTCACGGAAGCGCCTACGAATATTGGGTGAACGAGGCGCTGAATGCGAGCCGGGGATACATCAACCAAAAGCCGCGCGACCGCAAGAACGATTACGGTTTTACCCTTGGAGGGCCCGTCTACCTGCCCGGCATCTATGACGGCCGGGACAAGACCTTCTTCTTTTTCAATTTCGAGCAGTACCGCACGTCCGTAAGCTACATCACGCCGAACACGATTCCCACTGTGGCGATGCGGAATGGGGATTTCAGCGCAATCCTGACGGGACGGAATCTCTGTCCGGCGACAAATCCCAACTGCGCCCTGGATACCCAGGGCAACCCGGTCCCCATCTGGGAAAACGCGATCTACGATCCGGCCACAGAAACAACCGTCAATGGCCTGAGAGTTCGCGATCCGTTTCCAAACAATCGGATTCCGGTAGAACGATTTGATCCGGTATCGGCAAAGATTCAGGCGCTGGTGCCGATGCCGACCAACTCGGCCATAACCAACAACTTCTATCCCAACCAGTTTATCCCTTCTGCCAAGACCATTCCGGCGGTCAAAATCGATCACTATTTCAGCCCCAAAATCAAGCTGTCCGGCTACTGGTCGTACGCCTTTACCATCGGCCGCAAGCAGATGAACGACGGGCTGGATTTCCCGGGCAGCATGGCGTACGACAACCCCCAGAATTCGCATACTTTTCGCCTGAACTATGATCAGACTCTCAGTCCGACACTGCTGCTGCATTTTGGCGCGGGCTACATGCACACCCTGTGGGCACAAACTCAGCCTGAATTCAAAACTGAAGAGGAGCTCGGGCTGAAGGGGACCTACGTAGACTTTTTCCCCACCATCACAGGCATCTTTTCGCCATTTGGGGGCTACGGCAATCCGACAGGGGGGATGGGCGCCAATCAGCTGTACCATTTATATGAGGAGAAACCCACAACCAACGCCAGCCTGACCTGGGTCAAACAGAACCACACGTACAAGTTCGGTGTGGAGTTGCGCCTGGCGGGCAACCCGATGTATCTCGATTGGCCCTCCAACGGCTATTTTGCCTTCAACGCGATTGAGTCGGGGCTTCCCTCGACGCAGGGCCAGAATCTTTTCGGGGGCACGGTGGGATTCCCGTGGGCCAGCTTCATGCTGGGCGCGGTGGACACGGGAGCTATCGGTCCGCAGACAGCAACCCGGATGGGCAAAAGCGCCTGGGCGCTGTTCGCGCAGGACACGTGGAAAGTGACGCGCAAATTGACGCTGGACTACGGCTTGCGCTGGGATTACCAGGGCTACCTGAAGGAACAGCACGGCCGGGTTCCGAGCATCTCGGCGGCAGTGCCGAATCCTGCAGTGGGCAACCTGCCCGGGGGCGTGATATTTGAGCAGACGTCGGGTCCGTTTGCGAATGTCTATAAGTACGCCTTTGGTCCCCGGCTTGGGGTTGCGTATCAAATCACTCCCAAGGCCGTATTCCGCGGCGGTTGGGGATATTCCTACGGGCAGACGGCGCCGAACAATTTCTGGTCGATGCGCTTTGGATCCAACGTTCCGTTTGCGGCTCCGGCGTATGGCACGCCGGCGATGCTGCTGAAGGATGGCGTGCCGATTCAACCGACATGGCCGAACTTCGATCCGGGGCAATTTCCGGCGATTCCATCGACGCCGACGTCGTTCCTCACCATGTTTGATCACAACGCGGGGCGTCCGCCCAGGATCATGATGTGGAGTATCGGGCTGCAGTACCAGCTCACGACGAACCTGGCGGTGGAAGCCGCCTACGTGGGCAACCGCGGGGTGTGGTGGCAGGCGGCCGCGATCAACGATCCCAACCGGCTTACGCCCGAAATCCTTGCCAAGAACCACCTGGACATCAATCTTAAAGCGGATAGGGACCTGTTGCTTGCTCGCCTGGACTCGCAGACCGCAATCTCCAGGGGATTCGGCACACCGCCCTATCCGGCATTTTCGAAAGCGCTTACGGTGAACCAGGCACTGCGGCCGTTCCCGCAATTCACGGGGATCAATGTTTTGTGGAATCCGCAGGGCAACACCTGGTACGACTCGCTGCAGGCGAAGGTGACCAAGCGGTATTCGTATGGTCTGGATCTGACGGCCGCGTATACCTGGGCGAAGGAGCTCACCCTGGGAACGGGGGAGACGGATAACGCCGCCTTCTTCGCTCTCAATACTTCCATCAACAACTCGCTGGACCGGAATGTTAACAAGTATCTGTCCGGCTACTCGCGGCCGCATCGCCTTGTGGTCGCGGCGAACTATCGCCTTCCGGCGCTGGAAACCAACAAGACGTTGTCGTGGATAATCCGTGACTGGACGTACGGTGTCATGCTGACGTACACCAGCGGAGCGCCGATCCGCGTGCCCTATGCGCAAAACCAGATCGGCACCTTGTTGAAGCTCAGCACCCCCATGAACTTCTCTTTTGGGGCTGTACCGTTCGGCACGGGCTCGTTCGCCAACCGTGTGGAGGGGGAGCCGTATTTCACGACGGACCTGAACTGCACGAGCTGCTTCGACCCGAACAAGGAATTCGTGCTGAACCCGAAAGCCTGGTCGGATCCGGCTGCCGGCCAGTTCGGCACCACGGCCGCATACCTGAGCGATTACCGGTATCGGCGCGCTCCGCTCGAAAACATGAGCCTGGGCAGGACGTTCCCGATAGTGGAGCAAGTCACCCTTAACATCCGGATTGAACTGAACAACGTGTTCAACCGGATTCGAGTGCCCAATCCGACTGCAACGAATGCTCAGGCCACGCAGAGAGTCGATGCGAACGGCAAACCGATCACGGGCTTCGGATATATCAACACGGGTCCGGGCAGCATCGGCCGTACAGGTCAGATAGTTGCGAGAATTCAATTTTAGTAGGACCTGATAGTGGAGCCATGGCATCCCCGGGATGGACGGATTCCGGGGATGCCATCCAAGGCGAACTGGAAATCACGCTCGAGGACGAGAAGCATACGTTCAACGTACCCTCGTGCGTCATCCTCCCCGCGGGAATGCAGCACGGGCAGATCGTGACGAAAAGCGTTGAAAAACCTTTCGGAATGTATATGGTACGTCTAGATAAGGGAGATGCGTCCGACATTAATCCAGCATAGGCCGGAGCGACGCATAAGCAGATTCGGGCGAAACGGCGGATACTATGGGCCGGCCGCTGAAGTACCGCGACCGGCTGCACCTCATATAAGGAGATACAGGCATGAGCACAACGCGAAGAGAATTTGTAAAGGAAGTATTTGTTGGAGCCGGCGGATTGGCGGTTGCGAATCGGCTGGGCCCCTGGGCGGCCGCGGCTGACCTGAAGTATGCCCATTTGGTGCATAAATTTGTCTATAAGAAGGGAGAAGGCGGGCCGGGAGCTGCCGACTATGTCTGCCGGATTGGTGGAAAGGAAATGAACGACAGGGAGACCAATTTTTCCTTCGGTTACTACAGCAAAGTAGGAGCCTGGAATTCCGCCGAAACCGGGGCCCGCACCCATCCGTACGACACCTGCCTGGTTTTTGCGGGCCTTGAACCCAAGGATCCGAATTATCTGGGCGCCGAAATCGAGCTGGTGCTTGGACCGGAATTTGAAAAGCACGTGATTAATGTCCCCTCGTTCGTTTGTATTCCCAAAAACTTTCCCTATGGCCAGATCACGACCAAAAAGGCCGAAAAAGCTTTCGCGCATTATGACATCGGCCTTGCAAGGGATTATGCTGTGTCGAAGTTTGCCGGAAAGGCTGCAGCCCCTGCATCCGGGAGCAAGTATGCGCATCTGATCAAGAAAATGTCGGCGACGGGGCAGCCGGGAGCTAACAAAATCGGTCCGGGCAATGCAGACTGGCTTTCGTGGCCTAAGGCCAAAGACCTGGAGGGCTTCATCGTTAATTTCACGTGGGGATTCTACTCCGGCCTGGGCAACTGGCATGACATCCCGGGGTTTGATCCGCACGAACACGAAGGCGATGAATTTCTGGTTTTCGTGAGCCTGGACGCGAAAAAGCCCTACGATTTGGGCGCCTTGGTCGATCAGCATGTGGGCAAGGAAGAGGAAAGCCATATAGTCACCGTGCCGCAGGTTATTGTCTGTCCGGCGCTTTTCACGCATGCTCCGGTCATTACCAAGAAGGTGGACAAGACGTATGGATTTTTCCTGATTCGCAGGGATACGGGAGAGCGGTACAGCCCCAACAAACAAACTCCTGCGAAGAAACCCGCGTAATTGCGGCAGAGATTGTCTTAAAAGCGGGCGTAATTGCAGTATCCTTGTTCTGGGGCAAGGATGGCCCGAACATGCAGCAGCAAAACCAAGCGGCTGGCCCTTTATTCGGGCCCCTTATTCGCGAATGAGGCCCGAAGGGCCGCCGGAGAATCATTCTTGCTTGCCGGAATGGGCCTCCGGTTATCAAAGGCCGGAGGCCCGGTATAAATCAGCAAGGGAAAAACCTGGAAGAGCGGCGGAACCGGATCTTTCGCCTTCCAGGGCTCCCTGATCCGTCGAATATTGCCGGTGTTTCGCTTCGCGCCTCCCCGGCTGTATTTCCCCCGCCCTGCCGGAACTCCCGTTAAATGCAAAATCCTATTCTTGAGGCACTCCTCCGTCTGTGTTATTACGGGTTCTCCGATGCATGTGCAAAAAGCCGGGCCGAGACCGGCCCGGACGCTTATGGGCGATCGGGCAAATCCCGGGCTTCGGCCGCTTTGCGGTTCTCGACCGTTGCTCTGTCAGTCGTCCCCATGGGATTCCTTCCCGGGAGCCTCACCCTAAAAAGTCAGGATTGCTTTCCGGATAGTAGCTGATTAGAGATGCCAGTCTCTGAAGAGAATTCTTGATGTTGCAAAATAAAAAAAGCGTACTATACTGGCACCAACAAAATGTCCGGTGCCGGCAAGGGTCCGCTGTGGAACTCCTTGTGGAAGATTTTCGCACCCGCTGACTTGAGCTCCCTTGCTCCGGCGCCGGATGCAAACGACGAACTTGGAGATATTTCAGCCTGAATGCAGGATTCGGGCGGCAGCTTGTGGATGTTCACTTTTGGCAAAGTGGCCTGTTTGCCAGGAACGAGCGGTGCCTGGTGCACTCAAAATCTCGCGGCCTCAGATGGGCCGTAAAGGTTTATTTAACCACAGGAGGACATATCTCATGCGTTCGATGTTAAAAATACTCACCTGCACGATTCTTTTTTTGGGGATTGCATTTGCCCAGAGCGACCGTGGAACGATCACGGGTACGGTTGCCGATCCCGCCGGCGCGATGATACCCAACGCTTCCGTTGAGGCCAAAAACGTGGCGACTGCCGCCGTATACAAGGTGGCCAGCAGCTCGACCGGAAACTTCACGCTCGCCCAGTTGCCCGCAGGCGTTTACAGCCTGACGGTTTCAGCGCCCGGGTTCAAGCAGTATGTCCGGACGCCCGGCAATCACCAATCCGGGGCGGCCCTTTGAAGTAGCTTGGACATGGTTTAATAATTAGGCTAAGCATCAAAAGGAGGGAATTTTGTATGAATTTTGCCGATAAAAGCACGACTCGGAGGGAGTTTGTCAAAGATACGGCGCTTGGCGCTGCGGGGGCGGCCGTGGTGAGCTCTCTGGGCGCATGGCCGGCAGCCGCGCAGGAAACAAAACACGGACACCTGATCAAGAAAATCGTCTACAACATGAAGGAGATGTTCAAGGTCGTGGGACCGGGGAATGCCGACCTGCTCTGGTGGCCCAAGGGAGTCGAGTTGGAAAACAAGAACGTCAATTTCTCTTTCGGGTATTACACCAAAATCGGCGATTGGCACACCAGGGAAACCGGCGGGCATGTGCACCCCGACGGTGACGAACTCCTCATTTACATTGGATTTGATCCGGAAAAGCCGGAATACCTGGGCGCCGAGATCGAACACGATGCGGGAAAGGAATACGAAAAGCACGTTTTCCGCGTCCCGACCGCATGCTGTTATCCCAAGAACGTCGTGCACTGCCCACAAATCACGCTGAAGTGCGACAAGGCTTTCGGGTTTATCGTTCTCAGCCTCGAGCCCAACCACAAGACGGACGTAATGCCACAGAGGAGCACGCTCGACACCACGGACGGGCATAAATATGACCCGCTGTACAAGAAGCTGGTTTTCCGGAAAGACATACAGGCCAAGACGGGGCCGGGCAATGCGGACTCGCTGACCTGGATCCGGGGCAAAGAGGTGGAGAATTTCAACGTCAACTGGGCTTGGGGGTTTTACAAAACCACCGGCGATTGGGGGGCCAAGCCGCACAAGCATGTGGGCGACCAGTTCCTGGTGTTCGCGGGCCTGGACAACAAGCGGCCGGAATATCTCGGCGGAGAAGTGGAAATCACGCTCGAGGATGAAAAGCATACGATCAGCGTGCCGTCGTGCGTCATCATCCCCGCAGGGATGCAGCACGGGCCGATAGTCACAAAGAGTATGGAAAAGCCATTCGGGATGTACATGGTGCGCCTGGATAAGGGAGATCCCTCGGATATCAATCCGGCATAAGCCCGTTTTGGGAGACGTATCGAGTTTAAGCGAAGCAACAGATTTTGCTGGCCGGTCTCAGGAGTCCTGCGGCCGGCTGCACGTCACAGAAGGAGAGACAGGCATGAGCACGACGCGAAGAGAATTTGTGAAGGATGTGGTTGTTGGAACCGCCGGGCTGGCCGTGGCGAGCTCCCTGGGTTCCCTGGTAACCGCGGCCGAAGCAAAGTATGGGCATTATTTCCATAACTTCTTTTATAGGGTAGGACAAAGCGGACCCGGAGATGCCGACTATTTTGTCCGCATGGACCGCAACGATCTGAATGGGACCAATACCAATTTTTCTTTTGGTTATTACAGTAAGGCCGGCGCCTGGAACGCCGCCGAAACCACGGCGAAGATGCACCCTTATGACACTTGTCTCGTTTTTGCAGGCCTGGAGCCCAAAGACCCGAACTACCTGGGAGCGGAGATCGAGATATCCCTGGGCAAAGAATATGAAAAGCACGTGATCAACATCCCCTCGATTGTATGCATCCCCAAAAACTTTCCGTACGGCCCGATCGTGACCAAAAAAGTCGAGAAGCCCTTCGCGCACTATGCCATCGGACTTGCCGGGGAATACGCCGAGACGAAGCTTTCCGAAAAGCCGGGGGCAGGCTCATCCCAAAACGAATATGGGCGCCTGATCAAGAAGATGTCCGCCACAGGGATGCCGGAACAGACAAAGATAGGTTCGGGAAACGCGGACTGGCTTTCATGGCCCAAGAGCAAAGACCTTGAAGGGTTCATCGTCAACTTCACATGGGGGTTCTATACCGGACTGGGCAACTGGCATAACATTCCCGGATTTGACCCGCACATTCATGAAGGCGATGAATTCCTGGTTTATGTCGGGCTGGATGCCCGGAATCCGAATCAGCTGGGGGCGCAAATTGACCTGCATATGGGCAAGGAGGAAGAAGTTTACAATATTACCAGCCCTTGTGTGGTTGTCTGCCCGGCATTGTACACGCATGCTCCCATCATCACCCAGAAGGTGGATAAACCCTATGTTTTCTTCCTGATCCGGAGGGATACGGGAGCGTTCTACAGCCCCGACAAAAAGGCGCCTGCTAAAAAGCCCGCGTAATACTGAGAGGGACGGACGGCTCTCTACCGTTCATCTCAAAGATGGGCGCAGTTCCCGGGGTGCTCGATTCTATTGGTAAACCCACGGCTCTGCCGGGGGATTCATAGAGTTTGACAGCTCCGCATTTTGAAACGCTGAGATACGCTGACAAAAGCGCTGACAAACGTCTATGATTTGTTCGGCGAGAGTCGGCGTTTGCCCGCGTCAGTCAGCGTTCAAGACCAGCGTAACTCCTCCAACCGCTTTGAGCGGTTCCAATCTTTCAAGCCTCCGGCTTTGCCGGAGGTGCCTGACTTTTAGGGATTGAAACAACCCGCCCGCGGGAATCCTGGATATACCACAACGGGCGGCCGGAAGGCCGCCCGTGTGCAAAACCACCGCAAATTATGAGCCAGTCCTCCCGATCCCAGCTTCGCAGGGGGGAAGCATTTGTCGATTTTCTGCAGGCAGGGCTTGCCCTCAGGCCGGGAAACGGGAGGGAGGATCCGGATCTTGTCCGGTCAACGGATCATGGCGGATAGCTGGGCCGTCATTTCCTTGACCTTTTTGCCGCAATTGCGAATTTTATCCTTCGTCATCCTGGAAGCGGGCGCCGCCACGGAGAGCGCACCGATAGGCTGATTCGTTGAATCGAATACGGGAGCCGAAACTCCTACAATCCCTTCCTGGAACTCTTCGAAATCGGTTGCATAGCCACGCTCGCGTATGGCGGCCAGTTCCACACGGTAGGGGCCCAGCTTCGTGATCGCATTCGGCGTCGCCGCAGGGAGCCCTTCCGACTGCAGGATTTCGTTAACCCGGCTTTCCGGGAGGTAGGCGAGAACCGCCTTGCCGTTGGAGGTTGCCGTCGCCGGAGAGCGCATGCCCATAGTCAGAGAGACGCGGAGCTGAGTCAGGGACTCCTCCACGTCCACGATAATCATCTGGGTCCCGCGCAGGACTGCCAAAGCTGCGGTTTCACCGCTGTAATCGACGAGGGCTTTAAGGAAGGATTTGGCGGCATGCAGGATATCGGAGCGGCTCGACGCGATCCTTCCATATTCCGAGAGCGCGATCCCGAGGGAGTATCTTTTGGTCACCTCGTCGCGATCGAGCAGCATGTGGTGATGCAAGGTCACCAGCAGCTTGTGAACGCTGCTCTTATGCCATCGGGTGGCATCGGAGATTTCCGCTATGGTCATCGCGCGCCCTTCGTTTCGCAGCAATGATAGGATGCGGGCTGCCCTGTCCACCGCAGGCACAATGTAGGCAGGCTTGCGGGATCCGCTGCGCCTGGCCCTCGATTTTGTATTCATATCCCTTTCCCGTTTCATAGCTTTTGTAACCCTGTACTCATCGAAAACCTGCCCCAGGATATCCTATCGGTAAGAAGGATCTTATCCCAGAGACCGTCTTGGGTGTGTCTGCCTACTGCATTTTGTTTCACAAGAATATACCTCAAATCACATAAATCTCCTATGCATAATTTGAATTTCCTATAAGAGACATATTGCTCCTGTGGCTCAGCCGAATGCGAGACGGGTGGTCGGCGGATGGCAGGGGGGCACCGATTGAGGATTTCGCTTTGATTCCGGGATCCAGCGCGTGGACTAAGGGTGCCGGGGCATGATGGAGCCTTATACTTCGCCGGACAAGAAGGTGCGGTAAACGCGTAGTGAGGCGATCCGTTTGCTCGGATGCCGCATGGGCTGTGCGTGTAAAGGCAAATGTCCGAACGGAGTCGATGTCCGGGACCGCCGGATACATTGGGATATCGGCCGACCCTGCCGGTGAGGCAGTGTCTGTTTGGCAAATGCTGGAGAATGCGTTTTTGGCGGTGTATCGACAGCAACCGGGACAGAAATACTGAATATCGAATATCGAATTCCGAACCGAAGAAGTCAGGACCGAACTTCGAAATTCATCATTCTTCATTCGACATTCTGCGGTTTAAAAAGCTTTAGTATCTTTATTGCGCGTGGAATGGGTTTTGGCATGTTTCGGTTGCGATCAGTGCCCTTTGAATGCCCGGCGACCCTAAAGCCTCAGGCTCTACAGGAGGACACCTGCTCTTTTAGCGCAATCCCTGGCGTTTTTGTCTTCAGGTTCGAGCGGCTTGCTGGAAATCCTGCGGTACCGATCCCCGCGGCCTCCCGGGAGGCCGCGGGGATCGGAGAGAAGCAGTCGCACTAGAAAAGGTATTTAAACCCGAACTGAATGATGCGCGGATTCACGCTTGTGGCATTGATTTGTCCGAACGTGTCGGGGAAATTCCCCAGCCCAGTGGCGGGACTCGCAAACTGGGTATGGTTAAAGGCATTGTAAAACTCTGTCCGGAACTGGAAGGTATGACCTTCTTTTATCGGGGTGTCTCTTGATAATCGAAATATCCCAGTTAAACTGGCCGGGACCGCGAGCGATACCAATGCCGGAATTGCCCCAGCCGGTGCCATTGCCATAGATCCCGCCGGTTGGCAGTGCACAGAATGCGGCCTTGTTGAAGTAACCGGGGCCGCCGCTTACTCCGCCCAACCGATCATGAATATCGCCGGATGTCGGGATTGAGTCATGGGTTGCTCCCTGCACACATCTGGGCTCTGCCAGCCGCTGGCCCCATAAATGCTGTTCCGTGTGGAACTTTCCGTGAAGGTGAGGGGAGGGCCGTCTTGGATTGTGGTGATTCCGGAAATGCTCCATCCGTTGAGGAGTTTTCCCTTAGCTCCCTGATGCGTCCCGAAAGGCAGATCATACTGGTAGTTCAGAATGAAGCGATGCGGCCGGTTCCAGCCGGTCGGCCCATACTGCTGATCATGATCCAACGGGTCATTGGAATTCGAGCTGTCCCCCGCGCCAAGAGTCGTGAGGTTTTTGCTGAACGTGTACGATGCCTGCATCGTCAATCCATAGGAAAACGCTTTACGCACCGTGGCCTGAAGACTGTGGTAGTTGGACCTGCCGTCGAAATACGTTCCCCCCAGGCCGGTCGGCTGATACCCGAGATGGGGCACCCGCAAACCTACGTTGGCGGGCGTATTGGCGGTCTGGCCGTTTATTGGATTTTCCGGGGTTGCCAGTTGGGCCAGATTGATATTTCTGTAGCTATTCATGAGTTTCGTTCCGCGCGACGAAACGTACGCGACATCCAGCACCCAGTTGCGGAGAAACTCATACTGAATGCTGACGTTGTACTGATACGTCAAGGGTACATCGACTTTGGGATTCAGAAACATGGTGCTCAAATTGGAGCCGGAACCGCTGCAGTTGGTTCCATTGGGATCGCAGGCGAGATTGCTCCAGCGGGACGGGTAAGATCCCGTCGGCACTGTCGGGGAACGGATTCTCCAGAGTGTAGGAATTGCCCGGGCCATAACTCAAGGGAAACCGCGTAGGGGGGGCTTTCCTGGTAAGCACGGACAAAATAGTACGCCTGTACCCGGTCGTAAAACATGCCGAAGCCTCCGCGCACAACCAGATTTCCTTTGCTGGTGGGTTGCCAGGCGAATCCAATTCTTGGACCGAAGTTGGTGTAGGGCGGATGACCGTCAATTGAGTTGTTGTTATCTGACCTGGAAAACGCCGTCCGGTGGAGTTCCGTATTGTGGGATTGGTGTTTTTGGGAACTACGAATCCCACCAAACCCGGGCCGGATGTGGTCGGCGCTGTGGGAGGTATAGGAACGGTTGCCAACAGATTCGGCCAAACGCTGGTCATGTTGCCGATGGTATCGTTCAACATGCTGTTATACTCCCATCTGAGGCCAAGGTTGAGCGTTAGATTCGAGCTTACCTTCCAGTCATCCTGGACAAAGGCACTCACGTTGTTCTGGCGGTAATCGTGATCGAACTCTCCTTTGGGACCGTCTCCTTTAGTTGCTATAGACATGAAGATATTACCTGGCCCCCCGACAAGGAAGTCATTAAAGGTTCCGAAATAGAGCCATCCCCGATAAGCCCCCGGCCTGGAAAAATAGTGTACCCTCTCGTATTCGAATCCGGCACGGATGGTGTGGTTGCCTTTGGACCACGCAATCTGATCCGCATACTGGTAGTTGGCTCCCAAGCTCTGCGCGGGACGGAAGGAGTTAAACATATAGGGTCCGCCGCCTAGCTATCCATATCCAGGGCGGCAGGGTCTTGGTCTGGATTTGGAGGGTTTATGCCTAACTCAGTAGGCGAGGCTCCATCTATCACATCATCGAAAATATCTCCCCAATTTCGTCTGATAGGAAAAGCGTGCCTCGTTGGTAAAGTTATTCCTTAAGGAGGAAGTGAGCTTTCCGACCACGTTGGTGTTGGAATAGAAATCCGTCTGGGGATTTCCGGGAAGATTGCTGTAGCCCATAGGAGTATATTTGCGGATCGCGCGTATAGAAGAACCTGCCTGACAGCGTATTCCTTTGATTGATAAGGTAATCAACATTGATAAGGAACTGATCCCCCTTGTACTCCGCAGGAATGCTGAAGGCCCTCCGGGCGTAGCCAGTGGTGCCTGATCCGGGGAAAAAATAGCTGCCGTCGGGAAGCTTCAGGTTGAGTATATTGAGTGCCACGGGACTGATATTCGATCCGTCGCAAGGGACATTGGCTCCCCGGTCCAGCCCCAGTTTGCAATTCGCAACTCGCGCTCCAAGGGCGGCGGCAAAACCAGGCGCACTGCGGTCGCCCTCCGGAATGGGTGGCAAGTTGACATTGACATGTCCCCCGCCTGAAAGCCCATTTTTCTGGCGTGATCCCTGCCAGCTGCCAAACAGGAAAAGCTTGTCCTTAACAATCGGGCCGCCCAAAGTAAATCCGTACTGATGCTGATCGAGGATCGGCTTTTCGGGATCAGTCGCCCTTCTATCCCGATTATAAGAAAAAAGGATTGGCGTTGAGTGAAGTGTCCCTCAAAAAATAGAATCCCGTTCCATGCAACTCATTGGAGCCGGATTTGGTGACGACATTTACATTCGCGCCCGGATTCCGTCCATAACTGGCATCGAAGGTTGAAGTCTGGACCTTGAATTCCTGAAGCGCGTCCGGATTTGGAATCCCGATTCCGGCGCCAACGTTCTGATCGCTCGCGTGCCCGAGACTGGCAATACTGTTAATGGACACCCCATCCATCTGGTAATTATTCTGAGCTGGATTGGAACCATTGACGCTCGTCTGCTGCGTGCCTTTCCCCAGTACAGTCGCATTGGCGACGTTGGCGCTACGCCGGCGGAAAAATCCAGTATTTGAGTGTAGTTGCGGGTGGTTAAAGGCAGTGCAGTCACCTTATCCCCGTCGACCAGGGTTCCCAAGGTTGAAGTCGCGGTCTGAAGAATTTCAGCATCGGCTGCAACTGTTAACGGTCTCACTGGGCATGCCGATTTTCATGGTGCAGTTCAAAACGGCAGTTTCGGTAACATTAATGGTTACCGATGAGAATTCGGCCGTCTGAAAGCCGGCCATGCTGATCTTAACCGAGTATTTGCCCGGCGGCAAAAGCGCAATTCTATAGGAACCATCGTTGCCTGAAGAGTGCAGACGGCTTTGAGCGGTCGCGATATTGGTCACCGAGATCTGTGCGCCCTTGATTACCGATCCCGAAGGATCTTTTATAATCCCGGTCAGTGCGCCTGTATCGGCTGACTGAGCCATCGCGGACGGGACCCACGGAATCGTGGACATAAACAATGCCAAAATAGAAATGGCAAAAACTTGCCCTAACAGTAATTTTCTATTTTTCATATTCCTTCCCTTAATTGGTAAATGCCGAAAAAACACGAGAGTACCCGCGGCGATTCCGAATTGCATCTGGCGGTCATAGGCGACGATGCTGTGCAACTGTCATGGACAAACCGATCCGTATTCCGAAACAGGCCTGCCATGGTCCGCGATACCAAAACAGCTCCTGCCCTAGCTCTCCAAAAGGCTTGTTGTATCGCCAAAGGCAATCAAAGCTTTCAAAAAAGGCTTCCTGGATCCTTTGATCCCCAGGAAACTCAAAACTTAACAGAATTCAGGGACTCTAAGACATCCGGCGGTCTACAATAGGAAACTGCCGCATAAACATGGCACTATGATAGTTTGGCTTGCATTCTTGTCAAGCAAAAAGCCGCCGGAGCGGCTGGAATGCCGTTTGTTGGGTTTATAAAAGATTTCTAATGGAAGGTGCGGCGGCCGATAGCGAGGGGGGCATAGGATCAAAGGATCAAAGGGGCAAAGGATCAAAGGGGTAAAGGATCAGAGGGTCAAAGAGGTTGAGGATCGAAGGATCAGAGGGGGGCGAGGAGATATGCTTGCCCTGTATTATGTCTAAAACCTGACTCCGGGCTTATCCCGGCGGCACGATTCGCAAACGCCTCATCGCCCAGGCGCAAAATAAGAATTTCAGTCCGTCGAGACCGGTTATCGACTATTATGAGTTCGTGGAGAGGCCTATGGCAGGGTCGGCCCGGCCGGTTTGTGCCTGTCCGAGGGTGGCGGACATAACCGGCTCGGCGATCGTGACGGTGCAGCAAGTCCAGGCTGCAGGACGCCGGGGAAGCAAGGGATTCGGGCTGTTTCGGGAGAACAAACTATGAACAGGCTTATCAGATTGGTATTTCTTGTGTTCTTGCTGATCAGTGCGAGTGTGCAGAGTTTCTCGCAACTGCGCAAGGCCAGCGAATTTGTCCAGGACCGCATTGTTACCGAGAACACCTTTTTCACTCTCAAGGACGAAAATACTGCGGTTTTCGGGTGGGCTTCAGAGTGGACGGACTTCAGCGCAAACAACTACCCGGATAAAACCGCGATGTTCCGGTGGCATTTCAAAGATGGATCCATCGCGTACTCCCGCCAGGGTGAATACATGGGCGATGCGGGCAAGATCACCGAATACCACCTGGCCCAGGAAGCTATCAATCTTGAAGACGTCAAACACAACAAGATTCAGCCCCTAAGCCTCACCAACTACCCGGTTAAGGTGGAACTCCACATCGGGGAAGCCGGGGAGCAGACCGGCTACAAGCCGGAATTGCTGGTCGATACCGCCTGCCTGGAAGCCCAGAGCATCGAGGGAGGCAAAACCTATTACTTTTCCCCGTGCCCGGCCGCAAAATAAGCCGCAGCATGCCTCTGCCCGGCAGGCTGCGGGAACGCCTCATCAACTCGTGAACGCCGACTGATACCTTATTTGTCCTCGTTCATCAGTGACGTTTTTCAGCGTTTGTCGGCGTTATCCGGCCCTGGAGCTGCCAAAATCTACAAGAAGCTCGGCAAGGCTGTGGATTACTGAAACCCTTACTCGAGAAGCTCATTCCTGAGCTTTTCCACTACCTCATCGGAAATCCCGAGCCCTTCGCGAATGTAGGATTCCATCGAGCCGTACTTGCCGATCACGGCCTGGCGGGCGGCATCCAGGTACTCGGATTTGACATAGAACATGGCCTCGATTGAAGTCATGTCAACCTTATCCGGGGGGATACCCTGTTTTCCGGCGATCCCGTCCCGTATGTTCTTGAGCTCCCGCTCGTTTTCATCCTTGCGATAGTAATTGGACGGCACGTAATTCTCCCGGACTGTCTCCCACGGTACGCCCAGCAGCGTCAGCACGATTGCCGATCCAATGCCCGCCCGGTCCTTGCCGGCAGTGCAGTGAAAAACCAGCGGCCGGTTTGGAGGTTCGGCCAGCTCGCGGATCAGCGCCGCATATACATCCGTGCGGTCGAGAATTATCGATTGCGTCGCCTGGCTCATTAATTCATTGGGGGTAGCGGATGAGGCGGCCATGGCAGGCTCCATCTTATCTCCCCTAATGGAATTGCGTCTCTGCTGTTTGGCGCGATCGCGTGAGAATAGGGGATAAATACCCATTTTGACAAGATATTATAAGGATGAACATCGCCCTGCAGCGGTTGAAAAGCAATTTTCTCCCCCAGCAACCTGCATGAAACCTGTGCGGTCCGACCACCTTCGGGCATACTATAATGGCGGGAGCATGGTTGAGTCGCCGGAACCGCCCCAGCAGGGCAGACCGGCAGGCGCATTACGAGCATTGATATGGTGGATCCTCACCGGCAAATAAGCGATTCATCCACATTTCCCCTGGGAATGAGAGGTTTTCATGCGAAATATCTTTTCGGCGATTTTGCTGATTCTTATGGCGAGCGGCTTTTTGCCGGCTCAGACTTCAATCCCGTCACAATCCCGGGCCGAGCCCAGGAATATTAAAATGTTCGATTCGGATGCGATGGACCGCAGCATAGATCCATGTACGGATTTTTACCAGTTTGCCTGCGGCAACTGGATGAAGAACAATCCGATTCCCTCCGACCAGGCGAAGTGGGGGCGCTTCAACGAGCTTGCCCAGAACAACTACCTCATCCTGCGCGACATCCTTGAAGGCGCCAGTACACCCTCCGCGCTAAGAAATGCCAACGATCAAAAGATCGGCGACTTTTATGCAAGCTGCATGGATGAATCGGCGATCGAGAAGCAGGGGATCGCCCCGCTCAAACCTGAACTCGACCGCATTGCGGCGCTTAAGACCAAAGAGGACCTGCCGGCATATCTCGCATACCTCCATGTCAACGGCCCGAACGTATTCTTCGGAATCGGCGCGGAGCCCGACTTCAAGAACTCCAGCACGGTGATTGCCGGAGTCTCGCAGGCGGGGATCGGTTTGCCGGATCGCGACTACTATTTCCGGGATGATCCGAAGGCCAGGGAGCTTCGCGAGAAGTACGTCCGGCATATCCAGAACATGTTTCAGCTGCTTGGCTGGGCGCCGGATAAAGCGAAAGCCGCCTCGGAAACCGTCATGCGCATCGAGACCGACCTGGCGAAGGTTTCGCTGGACATCATCGCCCTTCGCGATCCGACCGCAATCTATCACAAGATGACGGTCCAGGACCTGCAAACATTGAGCCCGGCCTTTGCGTGGAACAGATATTTTGCGGAAATACCCTCGCCAAAGTTTATGGACCTCAACGTGGGTATGCCGGAATTTTTCAAAGGCATGAACCACGTCATCGATGCAGCCACTATGGAGGAGATCCGTACCTACCTCACCTGGAATGTGCTCAGCGACGCCGCGCCGGTGCTGCCGCGCGCCTTCGTCGATGAAAACTTTGCATTTTACGGCAGAACCCTCACAGGGCAAAAGGAGCTTCGTCCGCGCTGGAAGCGCTGCGTGGCATACACGGACGATGCTCTTGGAGAGGCGCTTGGCGTAGCCTATGTCGAAAAGATTTTTGGACCGGAAGGGAAGGAGCGCACGCTCGTCATGGTGCAGGCGCTTGAAGAGGCGCTCAAACGTGACATCCGGGATCTGCCCTGGATGACGGACGCGACCAAGAAGCAGGCGCTCATCAAGCTTCAGGCAATCACCAACAAAATCGGCTATCCCGATAGGTGGCGCGACTACGGGAAACTGCAGATCATTCGCGGCGACACTCTCGGCAACGCGCGCCGTGCGATCGGATTCGAAAGCCATCGCCAGCTGGTGAAAATCGGCGGGCCGGTGGACAAGGCGGAATGGGGCATGACGCCGCCGACCGTTAACGCATACTACAATCCGCTGGAAAACAACATCAACTTTCCGGCGGGAATCCTCCAGCCTCCCTTTTTTGATCGAAAGGGGGACGACGCATCGAACTATGGTGGCATCGGAGCAGTCATAGGGCATGAGCTGACCCACGGCTTCGACGACCAGGGACGGCAGTTCGACGCGCAAGGCAATCTGGGAGACTGGTGGACTGCGGAGGACGCCGAAGCCTTCGAGAAGGGCTCCCAGTGCCTGGTCGACGAATACAATGGCTTCGTGGCGATCGATGACCTGCACGTCAACGGCAAGCTGACCCTGGGAGAAAACATCGCGGATAACGGCGGCCTTCGCATTGCGCTGATGGCTTACCTGGCCGGCGCCGGAAAAAACGCCCAGGCAATCAACGGGTTCACTCCCGAGCAAAGGTTCTTTCTCGGCTGGGGACAGGTCTGGTGTGAAAATGTGTCGCCGGAGGCTGCGCGTCTTCAGGCGCAATCCAACGAGCATTCCGCGGGACGGTTCCGGGTCAATGGAGTGGTTACCAATATGCCGGAGTTCCGGCAGGCTTTCCAGTGCAAGCCCGGCGCCCCCATGGCCCCCGAAAAGCGCTGCCGCGTCTGGTAACAAAAGGGGGACGGTCACTGGTGTCCCCGTTCCAGTCCGCCATAAAAAACAGGGGGACACGGGTGGCTGTCCCCCTTAAACTCCTGAGAGAAGCAGCTCCTCGGTTTTGGCTGTACGCCCGGCCGAATCTACCGTCACAACCTGGTAGCGGTGGGCGGCCTTGTCGGAAAGGACTTCTTCAAAAGAAAACGGCGTCTGGCGCACCTGCGGCTTATGCGCGACCTGGCCGGCTTTCTGGTTGTCGCGCCAGATTTCGTAACGGAGGATCGATTCATCCCCCGCATATGCGGTTTGCCAATGCAGCTGCGCCACCCGCTTCTGCCCGCGCATTTCCTGGCTGGCGGCGGCATTGCGCGGCGCGCCGAGCGCCTGGACCTGGGCCTGGAAGTAGTTCGTTTTGCCCTCCTTAGCTGCGCCGGCAATTTTTTCGATCTCCTTCCGGTCCGAGACGCTCAAGGCATTGGGCTCGATCTGGGCGGCGAGCAGGTTTTGCTGCAGCTGGCAGGCAGCCGGATTTGCGTCAATGTGCCCTGTACCGATAATGGCGGTGTGCACTCCCGGTGTGCTTAAGCTGTACTGGACCAGCCGTCCGCTGGGCAGATCGCTGCTCCCCACCTTCAGAACCAGCATGTTCGGCCCGTTGGTCCAGGTAGCCGGCTTGGCGTACATCGCGCCGTCGGCAAAGACCTTCATTGCGATCACGCCCATATTGTTGGCGGCGGCCACCGGAATCAGGTTGTACTGCATATTGAAATAGCGGCGGTCGTTGGCGTTGATGGCTACCAGCAACCCTTCGAGAATGCCGCGGCGGTCGCGCTGAATCATATCCATCATCACGGCCGGCGAAGCATGCCCTGAAAACCCGATATGGCGAATGAGCTTCTCTTCCTTGGGATTGAGCCCCGTGAGATTGGTGCCGTCGCGGTAATCCATCAGCATGGCGAGGGCGCCGATATGCTCGGCTTTCGGATCGGGACGTTCGTATCCTTCGTATAAAGCGTCCACATCCGCCTGGCTTTCGACTGCGTGGGCCAGAACCATGTCCAGATAAGCGCCCGCGGGGTAGGAGCCCTGGCCATCGCCGAAAATCAGCGACAGGGTCCGCTTGATGTCGTCGACGGCGTGCGATCCCTTTGCCCCGTCGCTCCAGTTCCACATGCCTTCTTTCTGGTAGCCGCCCTTGGCAAAACGCAGCATTGTCTTGCTGGTCAAAAAGAATGAACGGCGGCGCGATTCCTGGTAGCCGGGCTGGCCGGGAATCAGGTGCAGTTCGCGGAAGGCCTTTCCGTAATTGGCCTGGCTGGGGCCGTAGACGTTCGAAGTGTCGAAGTAATTCACGCCCAGGTCAAAGGCCTTCAGGATGATCTTGACGGGATCCACACCGGCGGGCGTCCATTGCAGGGAAGCCTGCCCCCCAAGGCCCAGCGTCGTTGCTTCGAAGCCGAGGCGCCCCATGGGACGCTTCATCAGGCCGGTGCGTTGAGCCTTTCCAAAAGTGAAATACGGCCCGAGCGACAGGCAGGCGGAAGCCAGTGCGGCATCTTTGATGAAGCGGCGGCGGGTAAACGTATTGTCCAAAAAGTCAGCCATGGAATTCTCCTCTATTCAATGTCCAGGCGCGCGGGATACAGAAATAAACGGCAGTTTCAGGGATCCGCTGCTTTCTCGCGTCTTCCAGGTTTCCGCCGGGCCGGCTGCACCCTGACACTCCTGTTCCCTGAAGACAATATACCATTCATTGGTGCCATTTGGAGACACCTCATCCGCACGGCAGTTCTGCGCCAGGCAATAAATGCCTGGGCCCCGGGAAAGCGCCGTAGACGGAATGGATCAGGCGCGCTTCTTTCTTGCGAATGTCTCAACGCCAAGCCTGCCCGATCCCCTGGACGCGATATACAGGAAGACGAAACAGTAGATAACGGCAAGTTCGCCTTGATTGACGATGGGCCAGAACCCGCCGGGCGCATGAGCCATAAAATAGGCCGCAGCCATCTGGCCGCTCGAGATGAAGGCGGCATACCCCGCCCAGAGGCCCAGGGCAATAAGAGCGCCTCCAAAGAACTCAATGATGCCGGCCGCAGTCATTAGCGGCGTTGAAGGAGCGCCATTTCCGAAAGCGCCGAAAAGCTTCTGCGCCCCGTGACATGCGAAGAGTATGCCGGCCACAATCCGCATAATTCCGTATGCGAAGTCCGAATATTTTCCAAGCCAGTGTTCCATGGTTTGCCTCCGAAGTTTTCTCTGCCAGTTTCCGCTGGCCCGTTATCAGCGTTGTCTTAATGGTCTTATCTTAATGGGCCTAATGAGCCTAATGGGGACGGACCACGATAAAGCCTTCGCAAGATTATCGATAGTGCGGTTTTGGGGATTGGAAAATGGGCTTTGGGGCGATTTGGGGCGGCATTTTTTGAGTGTAAGGATTCTCATTATATCTACGGACCTCGCTGATTTCTTAGAGCCCCAAAAACCTCATCAATTCTACGTCTAAGACCCATTTAAACCTGCAAAATTGCACCTTTCCACTTTATTGCAAATGATTTAACGTGGTCCGACCCCGAATCCCTCCCCCGAATCCCTCGAATCCCTCCCCCGAATCCCTTTCCCTTCGCTGAATTGAAGTTCTGGCGATCCTTTTTCGATAATATATAATATACACATGAAACGTACAAATCTTGTGCTTGATGAGGAGTTACTGGAAGAGGTTGTCAGGGCAGCGGGGGCAAAAACATATAGCCGGGCGGTGGACATGGCCTTGCGGGATTTTGTCCGGCGCGCGAAGGCTCGACGCATCCTCGAGCTCGCCGGCTCCGGCCTCTGGGAAGGAGATCTCGCTGTCATGAGGCGGGATCGACCGCGCCGGAGGAGCCGCTAGATGAGCCCACTGGTCATCCTCGATACTTCCGTCTGGATTGAAGTCTTTCGCAGGCAAAATCCGCTTGACCTGGAGAGGATTGTCGAATTCGATCAGATTGTTACCTGTTTGCCTGTGATTCAGGAGGTACTGCAGGGTTTCCGTGACGAGCGTGCATTCCGCACAGCCCGGGATGCGATGCTGGCCTTGCCGGTGGTCGAATCGCCGCTCGGCATATCCATTGTGGAAGAAGCTGTGGGGCTATATCGAGCGGCCCGGCGCCAGGGACTGACCATCCGATCATCCATTGACTGCCTTATTACTGCCTGTGCCCTGCGCCACGGATTGACCATTTTGCACCGCGACCGCGATTATCCTCAGCTGGCGAAGGTCTCCTCGCTTCAGCAGCGCAAGGTTTGAAGAAATCGCCCGCTGGCTGGATCGCTTACGACCCCGATGCTAATAGGGGCAAAAGCCTGATAATTCCGGCAATGAATTCCGGGCATTTTTCAAGACCTGGCGGCTTTGAGTCTTTGAGTGAATTCCGCCCTGCCGGGTCCAGGCGGAAGCACTCTACCTGAATAGAAGAGGAGCAAAGACATACAAACTCCTCCTCCAAGTCTGCCATTCGTGCGAGGTGCCGGGAGATATATAGACATAGCTGTTGGTGATCCCGGCGGCGATGAGCTGTTCCTGATGTTTCTTCAGGCCTTCAGGGTTCTCCAAAGGGGGTTCCGAGCCGAAACTCATGAAGAGGACCTTCACCTTCTTGTTGAATTCTGCAGGATCGGCCATGGCGCCGCTGTAAATGGTCTTGATGTCGAACGGTGCAGGCGCAGCAGCTGGTGCAGCGCCCGGAGCCGTTTTGCCGGGGCCCCCGGGCCCGAATCCCATGGCGGCCCCGCCGCTGAACAGCCCCATGTACGAGAATTTGTCGAGGTTAGCCATAGCGACGGATGCGGTCTGCATGCCGCCCATGGAGAGGCCCGCCATGGCGCGGTGATCTTTGTCGGTTATCGTGCGGAAGTTGCGGTCGACCCATGGAATCAAATCGTTGACCATCAGCTGCCCATAAGGCCCGCCTCCAGGACCGCCGAACCCGCCAAACCCGGGTCCACGGCCGGCGCCCGCAGCGCCGGGCCCTGCACCAGCGCCTCCCGGGGTTCCCACGGCACTGGTTTCCATGACCACAATCATGGGCCTGATCTTGCCTTTGGCAAGCAGGTTATCAAGGATCAAGTTAGTCCGGCCCATTTCAATCCAGACTCGCTCGTCCTCGCCGCCGCCGTGCTGCAGATACAACACCGGGTATCGGATGGAGGTGTTGGTGTCATATCCCGGGGGCGTGTAGACGAAGATGCGCCGCCACGAATTGGCCGTCTTGGCAAAGTAATTCTTGATCAGCACATTTCCGTGCGGCACGTCCTTCAAATCGTAGAAATCGACGCCCGGCTCGGGGATTTCAAAGGCATTGCACATGTGGCCGTAGCCGATGAATGCGTTGGTGGCCGGATCCAGCACGGCTGCCCCATCTATGAGCATCCAGTAGTTGTGATACCCGGGGCTCTGCGGCGCGCTCGTATAGGTCCACACGCCGTCGTCGCCCTTGACCATATCAAACGGAAGGGGCTGGAGCGAATTCGACCCGGAAGTGACGAGAGCGACCTGCACCTTCTGTGCATTGGGGGCCTTGAAACGGAAGGTGACCCGCGAGTCGGCCTCAACCCGCGGATACTGAACACCCGGGAAGTTATAGGGTGAAGGATGTGCCGGAAACGGCGGCGCCAAGGCCGAGCGCAGTGGGGCGGGGACCATCTCCTGCTTTACGGCCGACCTGGAATCGCTCGAGGCTTTGTAGGTCTGGGATAAACTAGTTCCGCCGGCGAACAGGGTTGTCAGCAAAGCATAGACCAATGACCTTTTCATGAGCTGCAACCTCCTTGGGTATTCTTGTTAACCTGCTGCAAAAATGTGGTTTTGCATATCCAGTCATTTTGCGAGATGCCGAGGTCAAGACTTTAACACAATAGTTGTCACAAATCTGTGACGTATTTCTTGACAATGCCATAATTGTTTCTATAGCCTGCCACTGGTACACCGTCGCGAAAACAAAAAGCTGCCCGGAATCAGAGTGACATGTCGCACTTTCTGCCGGCCCGGGAATCTATGGCGGTATTGAACAATCCGACAATCAGCCTTGTGACACTCATCCTCGCCCGTTCTCCAGTGCATCCATCCGTGCAGCGAAGCCGGGCTGACTCACTTGTCGGGGCGAATCGTTCCTCAGCATTGAATTAGCGGCATTTGAATCTGCAAGGGATCCATCATTGGCGACCATTTGGGAAAGGGAAGAAACCATGAAAACATCGAGACGCAAATTCCTTAAGGCTACGGCAACCGGAATGAGCACAGCCGCGCTGGCCGGGCTTGGATCAAATCAGGCTGAAGCAACTCAATTCGACCAGGTTAAAAACTGGGATTATGAGGCCGGTGTCGTCGTGCTCGGCATCGGCGCGGCAGGCCTCATGGCCGCAATCACGGCCCATGATCAGGGAGCCGACGTCCTGATGCTGGAAAAGGCGCCGGAAGCTCATGCCGGCGGGAACACACGGGTGAGCGGTCAAGGTTACTGGTGCCCTTCCGACACCCATAAGGCCGTCGAATATCAGAATGCGCTCAGCGATGGCTTCCCTATCCCGGATGACATGACTCGGGTTTTCCACGAACACTCAGTCCAAGTGACCGAATGGCTCACAAAAATGGGAGCTGATATGAGGACGATTCCAACGGCGGGAGAATATCCGGAATTTCCGGGAGGTGCCGGATTCGTCTGTTGGTCCACTAAAGGGAACGGATTTCAACGCCTATGGCTTCTGCTAATGGAGAACGCTCTCCAAAAAAGGAAAATCAGGATCCATTATGAAACGCCTGGCGTTGAATTGATTCGAGACGTCAAAACCGGAGAGGTCCGGGGAGTGGTCGCTGAAAACAAAGGCAAGAAGTTATACGTCAAAGCGAAGAAAGCCGTGGTCCTCTGTACGGGAGGTTTTGAAAATAATCAGGAAATGATACGCGACTATCTCGGGATGCCGTATGCGTATACCAAGGGAAGTCCATACAACACCGGCGACGGGATTCGGATGGCGATGGCTATCGGCGCGGACCTCTGGCACATGGACAACCAGGCCGGCCCGGATTTCAATTTCAGAATCCCGGGCAAGGATTGGGCCTTCGGCTACAGTTTTTCTCCTCCGGGAAAAAACTGGATCTGGATCGCCAAGGATGCCACGCGATTTACCAACGAAACCTATTCCACGAAACACGGCAAAATTCCGTTCCACGGAGTTTACATCCACGTCCCCACTCCGCTTCCCGTTCACCTGGTCTTCGACGAAGCGATGAGAAAGAGTGGGCCACTATACCCGCCGAATTATATTTTCTGCTGGTGGGCCCAGATAGAGAAATATAGTTGGAGCCCGGACAACAGCGCGGAAATTGAAAAGGGCTGGATCGTCAAGGCCGACACGCTGAAGGAATTGGCAGCGAAAATCGGGAAGAATCCCGAAACTCTCGAAAAAACCGTCGCCGCCTGGAACAAATCCTGTGCTGCGGGAAATGATGCGGAATTCGGCCGGGATCCTAAAAAGATGGCGCCGATTCAAACGCCGCCTTTCTATGCGACCGAGTTTGTTCCCGCATTCACCAATACCCAGGGAGGGCCCCGACGCAACCGCAGTTGCCAGGTGCTGGATACAAACCGAAAGCCTATTCGCAAGGCTTTATTCCGCCGGCGAATTGGGCGCTATCTATAGCTGGCATTATCAGGGCGGCGGCAACATCCTCGAGTGTATCGTCTTCGGTCATGTCGCGGGCGAACAGTCTGCCGCAGAAAAGCCCTGGGCATAATAGCATCGGCATAGAAAAGGGGGTACCCGTGATCGCCATCAGAACTGCATTAGGCTGCGCTTGTGCGGCAGCCTTCATCCTGCTTATGTCGAACCATGCCTTAGCTGACGGGGAGGATTCCGGCAAGGCCTGCGAGTCTCTTGCCGCACTTTCCACGCAGGTTTTCCGGGTCGACACGTCGCAGTGGGTTGCGGCTTCACGCCAGCCCGCAGGACCGGGAGGGGCTACCACGGAGGTCCCCGCCCATTGCCTGTTTCGCGTGGTGATGGACCCGCGCCCGTCCGGAATAGAGGGCGTGAGCTATGGCACCGGCATTGAATTGCGGCTGCCGCTGGCCTGGAACGGACGCCTGCTGTTTCAGGGCGGCGGTGGATTGGATGGAACGCTGAATCCTGCATTCGGCTCTGTCTCCGGATTTCCGTCCGCACTGGCACGTGGTTTTGCAGTTGTGTCGACCGACGGTGGCCATCGCGGCCGCAGTAACGTAGACGCCAGCTTTGCCGTGGACCAGCAGGCCAAGCTTGATTTTGCCTACCAGGCGGTGCAACGTACGACCAGCCAAGCCAAAGTCGCTCATCAACCGCTACTACGGACGCAAACCCGACTATACCTACTTCATGGGTTGCTCGACCGGCGGGCGCGAGGCGATGCTGGCCGCTCAACGCCTGCCGCTGGAGTTCGACGGCGTGGTCTCCGGCAATGCTTCATTCAACCTGACGCGGGTTGCCATGAACCAGATCTGGAGCCTGCAGACGGTCACGCGGATTGCGCCCAAGGACGCGACGGGCAAGCCGCAATTGTCCGAGGCTTTCACGGATGCGCAACTGAAGGCCGTTGCGTCAGGCGTGCTCAAGAAATGCGATGGGCTTGACGGACTCGAGGATGGCATGATCAATGACTATAAGGCCTGTCGTTTCGATCCGGCCTCCCTGAAGTGCGGATCGGAAAACAGCGCCGGGACTCAGCCCTGCCTCTCGGCTCAGCAGATCGAGGGGCTGGAGGACATCCTCGGAGGCGCTCGCAATTCACGGGGCGAGTTGCTTTATGGTGCGACTCCGTATGACACGGGGATTGCATTGCCTTCCTGGCGGGCCATGCATCTGGGTACCGCAGCCAGCACGCCTGCCAATGCGTCCCTCGGCCGCGACACGCTGCGTCTTTTCTCCATGACGCCGCCCAATCCCGGACGTTGACCCGTTGCGTTTCGATTTCGACCGTGATTTGGGCACCCTCGCCGAAACCGCCGCCATCAATGACGCGGTGGCCACCCTGCATTCCACCTTTCGCGGGACACGGCGGCAAGATGATTGTGTATCACGGACTATCGGACCAGGCCATGTGGACCGGCGCTCTGACTCAATGGTACGAGAAATTAACGCCTCGTGACAGCCAGGGCCCGCAATCCTGGGCCCGTCTGTTTCTCGTGCCCGGTATGACCCACTGCGGCGGCGGAGAATCTACGGACCAGTTCGACATGCTCGCGGCGATCCAGCAATGGGTTGAGAAGGGACAGGCTCCGGACCGCGTGACCGCCTCGGGCAGAGCATTCCCCGGCAAGACCCGTCCGCTGTGTCCCTATCCAAGGGTGGCTCGATTCGACGGCGGCAGCCCGGACAGCCAGGAGAGCTTTTCCTGCCGCTGACCGCACAATTCCAGGAGTTATGAGGAACCATCCCCTGCTGATTTCTCATCGATAATCCGCCAGTTCAATTTGAAAAAGCAGGGGATTAGAACCGGAGAAACAACGATGTATGGAAACATGAGAAAAGCATCCCTTCTGGCAATCGGCCTGCTTTATCTGATGAGTTCAAGCGCCTTGAGCGGAGCACAATCGAGGACTCTACCGGCTGCGGCGGAGGATAAAGTCATAACGGAATCGGATTGCACGGCAGCAAAACTGGGATCCGATATTCCCGCCTCGGCCATCGGTGAACCGGTTTCCGGAGTGACGCTCAATGCTCCAGTGTGGACTGTCGCAGCAGGAGCGAATCCGGCCTATTGCAGCGTGAAGGGCGCAATGGCGCCTGTGGATCCCAACGCCAAACCAATCAATTTCCAGGTCGTATTTCCGGCGTCCTGGAGCCGGCGAGCGGCCCAACTTGGCGGCGGCGGCATGAACGGTATGATCCCAAATCTGCTGGGCGGCGTAGACATGGGGCCGGGGACATCCCTGATTCAGCTCGGATTCGCCACCTACGGCAGTGATTCGGGACACCAGATGGTTTTCGGTGCGGGTTTCGGACGCGGCATGGCCCGAGATCCGGGTGCAGCGCCGCAAGGTGGCATGAGCCAGAGAGGAGCACCGCCTTCAGGTTCAGGCGATGATTGGGCTCTGAACGACGAGGCGATGAAGAACCTCGGCTACATGCAGCTGAAAAAGACTCATGATGCAGCCATGGTTCTGATCGGGAGAATCTATGGGGAGAAGCACCGGTTCAATTACTTCTTCGGCTCATCCCAAGGCGGGAGGGAAGCTCTCACAGTGGCTCAAAGGTATCCGGCGGACTATGACGGAATTGCGGCCAACGTCCCGATTGTAAACTTCTCCTCGCTGATGCTTGCTCCCGAACTGATTCGAATCCAGGAAAAGCCCCTGGCCCATTGGGTGCCGCCGGCCAAGGTGAATTCGATCCGCGGCGAGTTTATGCGTCAATGCGACAATCTGGACGGGCTGGCTGATGGAATCATCAACAACTACATGGCATGCCGCGCGATTTTTGATCGCACACAGGCGCATCGCGGCAGCAATCCCTGGGAAAACAGGCGCTGCCCGAACAATATCGACCCGAACCCTGACGACACGAGCGCAAATGCGTGCCTCACCGATGGTCAGATTTCAACACTGCGATTTGTCTACAGCCGGTATCCATTCGCGAAGCCGCTGGCGAATGGAGTCAAGTCGTTCGGCATGTGGGTGCCGAACACCGATCCGTCCGGCAGCGGATTGATTGTGCCCAGCCGGTATCGTGGCCAGGAAGGGGCTGGAGACGACGCTCCGTTGCACAGCCATCTGGGAGCTTTGGGAGTTACCGGATTCCTGATGAAAAACCTGAAGGCCAATCCGCTGGACTATGTCGAGGGCGGCGCGTTTGATGCGAGGAGAAGGGAGATCTCCCGGTGGCTGGATTCCACGAATCCGGATCTGAATAAATTTTATAAGCGCGGAGGAAAACTCATTGTCTCCATTGGCACAAATGACACGCTTGCGTCCCCGGGCGCACAGTTGGACTATTTCCAATCCGTCATCAGGAAAATGAGACGGAAAAAGGTGGATAGGTTTGCCCGCTTCTTCGTGCTTCCCCAGACCGGACACGGTTTAAGCGGGACGAACTATGCTGCGGATGGCGACGGAAAATCCATTCCGGCAGTTCCTATTCCCAACACGTTCAGCCGGCTCAGCCTGCTGGTGGATTGGGTTGAGAAAAATTTGGCGCCCTCGATGTCTGTGACTGTTACAGCAGGGAGCCGCAGTCTGCCGATGTGTTCCTATCCGATGTATCCCAGGTACATGAGCGGTTCTGTTGATGCAGCATCTTCCTACGCATGCACGGCTCCATAGACGCGAACTTCGCGCACCTAACTTGAGGGGATGAGATGAAAAACAAATATTTGAAGACGTCAACGCTGATGGTGCTGGCGGGCATCTTGATTTTCTGCCAATTGCGGGCGCTGAATGGGAGGACGCAGGAGGGCGCAGGGCGGACAAATGCAGGATATGGAGGGACAGGGAAGATTCTGGTCCCTCACAGGTCATGGCCATGCGGGATGGCGGAGGGCATACCCGTGCCGGAACGCGGCGTGCCCGTGTTTGAGGCCAATATGAAGCTGGACCAGGTCTATGAAGTGGGCAGGACGCCTTATGGTCAAAGGACAATATCTGTAATCCAGGGAGGTACAGTATCGGGCGAAAAGATCACTGGTTCGGTGATGCCGGGGGGGCTCGATTTTCAGCTGAACTTTTCAAACGGCGGCCTGGAAATTGAGGAGATACTGGTCCTGCAGACGAGCGACGGGAAGTACATCTATCTGCGAATCCCCGGAACGGCAGCGGATCAGAGCGATGTGAGAATGGTGCCGGATTTTGAAGCGCCGAATGCGAGCAGTTACAGCTGGCTCCACTCAGGGAAGTATGCAGGGAGGCGGGTCCTGGATTTGGCTGCCCGGACCGTGAGGTTGAGCGTATATGATGTCTCAGGTGTCGAAATCAAAGCAAATGCGACGAACTCGGTCCAGGTGGGCAAGCCGGCGGACGTGCAAGGTCAGCCGTGGGATTATCGAAAGGCGACGGCAGAGGAGAAACGAGGCGAACAGTTGATTAGCGAGAACGTCACCCTTGGACCAAGCCAATCGGTGGGAGCGACCAAAAAAGGCAACCGGAACATCATTCCAATCACCGGCGGGACTCTCAGCGGGAAGATTGCGGGAAAAGTTCTGCCGGGCGGCGCGGATTACCAGAATCTAGCCAGTCCTGCGACAATTGATGCGCGCTATCTCTGGCAAACGAGCGACGGTGAAGTGATCATTGTGCGAAACGGCGGCTCGTTCGGGTTGCTGGCGCCTGCATTTGAGGTCCGTATGGACAGCCAATACGCCTGGCTGAACAAGGGATTATATCTGAGTTCAAATCCGGGCCCTGGTTCCGGCGGCGTTGGGCTCACCTTCTATGAAAGCACCCGATAAGCCGAACAAGTAACGGCGGGACGCGACGGCGGCCCGCCGGTCCGTTGTTATTTCGCCGCCAGGCGCCTTTGGTTTTCCATAAAAAGATCGCAGACTGGCCGTCTCAAGCCCTCTTTAACTACCGGTCCGGCATCGGTGAAATCGATGTATACGCGCCTGGCCGCATCAAACTTCGGCCACCTCACAAGGCTCCCGCCGTTAGGATCACCGGTCTTGGCGAAGTTGATCCAGTATTGTCGTATCAGCTTCGCATATTGGTGATCCGACTCATTGTAATTCCGCATTTTCTGCCACACGGAGAACGTCCCGAAGATAAACGGAATTTCGGAGGCGTGAGGCGCTCCCTGAGCCTCCTGGCCGTGCACGGTGCGCGAGAACTGATACTGGTAACCCGGGTTCCCCGCGGCAGTGTGCCAAATCAATTCCTGAACTGTACCGCAGCGGAACGCATTGTCGGTGCTCCATTGCGTCATCACGGGTCCATTTCCAGGGTCGGGTTCAGGTTCGCTCTCACCTTGCAGCCCATAGGCTGCCAGCGCGCGGTCGGCCAGAGGGCCATAGCGCTGGGAAATCATCTGACGGATGTCCGCAGGAGGCGTCGCGCCCTTCGCTCCCGTCATTCCCATCATTCCCTGAAACTCCTGGGAGTTGCTGCCGATCATCAAACCCACCTTTTGCCCGCGGCCCTCGGCGAATATTTTGGTGGGCTGCTCCGGAAGCACCCAGCCGTCTACGACAATTCCCATCATGGGACCGCTGCCTCCCATTCCGGGGCCCCGCGGTCCTCCTTCCTGCCCAAGCTTCGCCATCAATTCCGTATCGGGAATTGCGCGCAGTTTTGCCAGGGCTTCGTCGCCCGTAATGCCCAGCTTGGCCGCCCACTCCACATCTCTCTTTTCCGCTTCCGCCAACGATGGCTGGTCGCTTATCGGACCGCTTTGCGCAATCGCGCGTACAAACAATCCCTTCGTCAAAGGCGAAGCAATCAGCGAATTGACGTCGGCTGCGCCTGCCGATTCCCCGAAGATCGTCACATTTGCGGGATTGCCGCCGAAGCTGGCGATGTTCTGCTGCACCCAGCGCAAGGCCAGAATCTGATCCATCAGCCCATAGTTTCCAGAGGCGTGGCGGACAGACTCTTGGGTGAGTTCGGGATGCGCAAAGAAGCCGAAGATGCCAAGCCGGTAGTTGCTGGTCACCAGCACCACCCCATTGCGGGCGAGGGTTTCACCATTGAAGAGAGGTTCCACTCCCGATCCGGCGAAGTTCCCTCCGCCATGGAACCATACCATGACGGGCACCTTTGATTTCATGGGCCACGTCGGCGTCCAGACGTTCAGCTGCAGGCAGTCTTCGCTGTGGGGCAGATGATGGTTGTCGTTTTGATGGCACATGGGGCCAAAAGCAGTCGCATCACGGACACCGGTCCAGGATTTCGCCGGAACCGGCTCCCGCCAGCGCAGGTTGCCCACCGGCGGTTGCGCAAACGGAATGTTTTTGAACACGGCGACACCATCCTCAGTCAAACTGCCGCGCAGCTGGCCTGCGCGGACCGAAGCGACAGGATTCGATCCTGCGGAGTTTGCCTGCGCCTGCGCAGAGCGCGCCGGTGCTTGTCCAAAACATAGGGCGCAAAACAGGATGCCCAATACTTTGATGGAATTCATCGCTCTTCCTTTCTTCTCGATTTCAGAATCGTGAGCGGAGCCAAAAGATAGGAAACCTGCTTGGATGCTCCGGCTCTGCACCCCGGGATCCGGTCGAAGACGATCCCAGACTTATTTCATACCCTTCGTTTGTGTCAAGGAAATAGCGCATATTGTTCAGACCGGAATATCTCACACATAATCCCCAAAATTTAAATGCATTGTGCATGCATAAAGAATAATATTTGCGTTATTGCTTTGACAGAATGCGTTCGTTCAATAAGTCTGATCTCGCAAAAGGATGGTTTGCAGGTGCAGACATCGGTTGGCTAATCCGGATATGTTGATTGGACGCTGGGCCGATCGCAATCGATGCCCATCTCTGGAATTTGGGAAACCACTCACTGAGGATATCCATATGAAAATGCCCATCTGCTGCCTTGCTGTATTGGCGCTCTTGTGTTGCGCCGGCTCCGCACAAATCCCGCCGCCGCAAGAGCAGCCTGCGACGAAGCTGCCTAAAGTGCTTCCCGCCGCGACGCCCCTCGGCACGGGACCCTTCAAGGCGATCATGGAAGTCGATCCGACATTGGCAAAACACACCGTTTATCGGCCCAATGACATGAACTCTGTCGGTTCCGTCAAGCTGCCGATCATGGCGTGGGGCAACGGTGCCTGCGCGGCCGATGGCAACGCCTTCCGTGTGTTCCTGACCCAGATAGCAAGTCACGGCTACCTGGTCATTGCGAACGGCCCGATTGGCCCGGATAAAGCACAGTTTCCGCCTGCCACGCCGCCTGGTCGTGGCGCTGCTCCAGCCGGTGGCCGAAAGGCGGGCGCTCCCGAAGGCCGTGCTCCTCAGCCGGGTGCGGACGCAAAACCCGGCGTCCCTCCCGTGATAACTTCAACGCCGCCCACCACAACGGCGCAGCTCCTCGAAGCTATCGATTGGGCGATCGCGGAAAACCGCCGTCAGGGCAGCAGGTATTACGGTAAGCTCGACACCGCAAAAATCGCGGTTGCAGGCATGTCCTGCGGCGGCGTGCAGGCGATCGAAGCCTCGGTGGATCCGCGCGTAAAGACTGCGATCGTGGCCAACAGCGGATTGATGACGGTGCCGACGACCATGTCGGGCAGCGGCAAGCCTATACCCAAGAAGTCTCTGAATCTGATGCACGCACCGGTGCTCTACATGAGCGGTGATGAGTCGGACATCGCCTATGCGAATGCAAATGACGACTTTGAAAAGATCAACCACATACCGGTTTTTCGCGCCTTTGAGAAAGGAATCGGGCACGGGGGCACCTATCACGATCCCGATGGCGGCACCTTCGGCAAAGTTGCGCTCGCATGGCTGGACTGGCAGCTGAAGGGCAACAAGGAAGCCGCGAAGATGTTCCAGGGCAACAAATGCGGACTCTGTGCGGACCCGAAGTGGGTCACGCGCAAGAAGAAGATCGACTAGATGGAAGGCGGTTGCCGGATGGGGCCGAGCATTCGGCGCCCATCCGGCTGCTTGCGTCTGGCGGCAGCAGGCGAGTCGGCTAACGTCGGAAACCGTTTGAGCCTTTGACGCACCTCAATGGCTCCGGGACTCTGAGCGCAGGAGAGTTTGAGCAATGCCCATGTCAGCACCCTATCGAATTGCTTCCCTGTTTTCATTCATGCCATTCTTCACAAATACTCCTGGGGCGGGAGACGACGTTGTTTCTTTTGCTCATCTGCCCTTTGCTCCGTCCGGTACAAGTGAAAGTGATGGTGAATCAGGCCGCCATGCTACCCTATCTCCACCAAAGCCTTGAGAATGCCGTCGCGATAATCGGATAGCAGTTCAAAAGCCCTGGCCACCCGGTCCAGACTGAATCGGTGCGTGATCATAAAATCAGGCTTGATCCTGCCAGTGCGGATCCGTTCGATTACGGGATCGATACATTTATTCTGGCGCCGGACGTTTATAAAGGTGAGTCCTTTGCGCCTGGCGTCATGCACCGCGAAGGAGATTTGATCTGTCTCGGGAATGCCCACAATGACCAGCCGGCCCATGGGCTTGCATAGTTTCATCGCCTGGCCCAATGCCGCCTGCTGCCCGCAGCACTCGAAGACCACGTCCAATTCCAGAGGTTCTTGCTGAAGGATGTCGTGAACGATGTCTGTACGATCTGGATTTCCAGTCCATGTAGCACCCTGCCGCTGAGCTGTTTCGAGTCGATAGTCGAGCCGGTCCGTCAAATAATGCGCGGAGGCGCCCGCTACCTGAGCAGAAAGTAGCACACTCAAACCGATGGGACCGCTTCCCAGGATGCCAACCTTTTTGCCTTTCAGGTCGCCGGCAAGTTGCACGGCGTAGTGGCCTATGGTCAATGGCTCCACGAGGGCGGCCTGATCCGCAGTCAACCCCCTAGCGCTATAGCAGCAATCCTCGGGCATAACCATGAGATCGCATAAGCATCCCTCCAATTGGCCCGGGCATCCCAAAAATCGCATTGTGCGGCACGTGTGGTAATAACCGGCCCGGCATTGATCGCAGGCGCCGCAGGAGACGGACGGATCCACAACTACCAGATCTCCAGTTTTGAAACGTGTTACCTGTTTTCCCGCGTCCTCCACGACTGCACTGCATTCATGACCAACACAAAAGGGGAAACGCACAATCTGGTCTCCGATCCGTCCCTGAGTGTAATAGTGGAGATCGGAACCGCAGATGCCGGCCCGGACAATCCGGAGCAGTACATCGGTCGGATGCTTCACGGCGGGGGCAGGCTGTTCCACGATTTCAATTTTCCTGATTCCCGTTAGTACCATAGCTTTCATGAGGTCATTCTCCTGTCGAGATAATCCAGATGGAATCTTTGCCCGGTCTCTTTTGAGAAAAAGTGCATGTGCTCCAATGGACAATATACCCATAAGGGCTGCGCTTTGTGGAAGGTCTGATCCGGAGGTGTCAGGATCCTGATACTTTGAGATTGGAGGCGCGCCGTCAGCACGCCTCGTTCTCCAAGGGATTCGTATGTGCCGACCTCTGCAGCCAGATCCGTAGCCCGCATCCTTGTTTCGGAGAATTCAATGTGATGGGGACGAATTCCAGCCTGCAGGGGCGCGGACAAATCCTGCCGGCTTACCGGATTCAGCGCGCCAGGCAGGTCTGCCAAGCGGTAGCCGGCATGGTGTATCCACGCAGGTCCTCCATCCTCCATTCGGATCTCCACATCCAGAAAGTTCATGGCAGGCTCTCCTACAAACCCGGCTACAAAGGCATTGGCCGGATCGTTCAGAATCTCCCCGGGCGTACCCACCTGCTGGAGTTCCCCCTGGTGCATGACGGCTATCCTATCGGCGAGAGCTATGGCTTCGTTCTGATCGTGAGTTACATAAATCATGGTCTTCCCAAGCTGCGCATGCAGCCTCTTTATCAGTGTTCGCATCCCTTGTCTCTGTTTTGTGTCCAAGTGCGAAAGGGGTTCGTCGAACAGGAATACCTGCGGTTCCCGAACGATGGCCCGCGCCAGAGATACCCGTTGCTGTTGCCCGCCGCTTAACTCCAAGGGTCTGCGTTGAAGAATATCGGTGATCTGTAACTCCCCGGCCACCCATGCGACTTTTTCATCGATCCGGGATTGCGGCCAGCGACGGATTTTCAGCGGAAACTCAATATTGTCTTTTACGACAAGCGTGGGATACAGCGCATAGTTCTCGAAGGCCATGGCGATATCCCGCGACTGGGGCGGCAGATCTTTGACCTGCTTGCCGTTAAAGGAGAGATTTCCCCCGGTAATTTCCTCCAGCCCCGCAATCATTCGCAACGTGGAGGTTTTACCGCATCCTGAGGGCCCCAGGAGTACCATAAACTCCTTGTCGCGGATACGGAGAGAAAGATCCTTTACAGCAAAAGGACCATTCCCCCTGCTATAACGCTTACTCACATGGCTCAGGATGATCTCGGCCACAGTCGCCCTCCGCCAGAAGTGTTTCGCCCGTATCCTCCAAAAACAGATACATGTGCTCGGGAGCCCATGTTAGGTAGAGATGCTCGTCAATGCCGTAAGCCTGATCCGCTTTGCATAAGGCCTTGAACACGCGATCCTCTGCAGTAACCGAAATCACAGCGCGGTCTCCCAGAAGTTCTTGCACAAAAAGCTTCGAAGGCAAGCTGAAGGGAGTGTCAGGCCAGTCACGCTCCAGGCGGATGTGTTGCGGTCTGAGTCCGAGGCAAACCTCTTTTCCAACACACCCCCGCAGCCGAGAGCTATCGAGCAAGGGAATTCGCACATCCCCAGCCGCAAACACAGCTCGGCTTTGATCCAATGCTATTGTGCCTGCAAGGAAATTCATGGGCGGGTCCCCCATGGATTCGGCCACAAGGCGATTTACGGGCCGACGAAACACCTGCGAGGGCGTTCCCACCTGCTCGATGCGCCCCTGATGCAGGATTGCAATGCGATCCCCCAAGGCTAAGGCTTCGCTATAGTCGTGTGTTACATAAACAATCGTGGTCCCGAAGGACTCCCGCATGGCCTTGATCTCGGTTCTCATTTCGTTGCGCAGTCGTGCATCCAGGTGGGACAGCGGCTCGTCCATGAGAAAGGCCGCAGGCTGCCTCACCAGGGCTCGTCCCAAAGCTACGCGTTGTCGCTGACCTCCACTCAGAGCCCCGGGCCTGCGGTCCAGAAAAGGATCGATTCCCAGGGTGCGGGCCACGCGGAGAACAGTCTGCTCGATCTGATTTTCAGGGATCCGGCGTCCTGGGGAACGTAGCGGGAAGGCAATATTTTCATATACGGACATGTGCGGGTACAAAGCATAGGTCTCGAAAGCCATGGCGCAATCCCGTTCCTCAGGTGTAAGGTTCTCGATCGGCCGGCCGTTGAGAAGGATGGCACCTGAAGTGACGGACTCGACACCGGCGATCATTTTGAGAATGGTGGTCTTGCCCGCACCGGATTCGCCAAGGATTACAAAGAACTCCCTGTCGCGGATTTCCAGGCTCAGGTCGCGGATGGCCTCGTGGTCGCCATAGCGCTTCCGAACATGCTGGAACACAATTTCTGCCACTTGTTACCCCTTTACTGCACCGAAGGTCAATCCGCGCACAATATAGCTCTGCACAAAAAACGCCAGGATAAGCTCCGGGATCACACAGATCATGGTAGCGGCGGCCATTTGTCCCCAGAGAACACGCTCGTATCCGATAAATCCCAATATGCCCAGCGTGATGGTCTGGGTGCGCTCGCCTCCCAGGATCATGGAAAATATGAAATTATTCCACGCGAAGATAAAAGACAGGATCACCACCGCAGCAATGCCTGGTTTAGCCAGAGGCAGGGAAATCCTGCGGAAAACACCCCACCACGTATATCCGTCCACGCGTGCGGCCTGTTCAATCTCTCGAGGAATATCTTCGAAAAATCCCCTCAGAACCCAGATCAGGAACGGTAAGGTGATCAATTGATAAGCTGCGGTGAGGCCGGAGTAGGAATCGATCAGACCTATTTTTTGAAAGACAACATACAGCGGGAGGATAATCATGAGTTCCGGCGCAAATCGGAAACTCAGAAAGGTGAAGGCGATGTCTTCCTTGAACCGAAAAGAAAATCGAGCCAGGCTGTATGCGGCAAAAATCCCTAAAAGAAGTGAAACTACGACGGTGGCGGATGCAATAATCAAAGTGTTCAGGAAGTACCTCGGAAAATCGGGTCTCACGGCCTCCACGTTCATGCGCATACTGGCCCACTGTAATAGCTTTGTAGTTCTCCAGGGTGGGAGTGAACACAAATTTTGGAGGACTGGCTATGACATCGTTGGAGTTCTTCAAAGACATCATGGCTATCCAAATAATGGGTCCCAGAGCAAAAGTGAAATATGCGCTAAGGCCCAGAGTTTTGAGAATGCGTCGGAACCGGCGGGAAGTCATCATCGCATCAGCGCCTTGGTCCAGAGCCTGCTTAGAGCTTTGGAGAAAGTGAAACACAGGAGCCAAAGGACAAAAAGGTAAACCATACCCCTGCCCATTCTGAACCATCGAATGGCCTCAAAATAGCTCTGAATATGCAGCGTCATAGTGGCTCCGGCCGGGCCACCCTTGGTCGTGGCATAGATAATATCGAAAACCTTAAGCGAATCGATCAGGCGGAAGAGCGTTACCAGCACGATGCATGGCAGGAGCAAGGGAAGCGTAAGCTTGCGGAACATAAACCAGCCCGATGCTCCATCCACCCGGGCTGCCTCATACGGCTCCTTAGGCAGGGACTGCAACCCGGCCAGGAAAATGAGTATCGCAAAAGGCGAATAGATCCAGACATCGATGAGGATCAGGGAGACCAGCGCCGTAGCAGAATCCCCCAGCCAGGCAATGGGCTCGATCCCGACAAGGTCAAGGATGCGGTTTAACACGCCTTGGTCCGTGGGGAGAAGGATTACCTTCCACATCAGTGCACTGATAATGGGGGGAATCATCATGGGGATGATCAAAAAGGACTGCAGAATACGAACACCTGGAAATGTATCTTTGAGCAACAGGGCCACCCCGAGGCCCAAAGCCAGCTCGATTATTACGACGGACGCGGCAAAAACAAAAGTCAGGCCGAAAGCCTTCCAGAAATCGATGCTCCTGAAGATATCGAGGTAGTTTGCCAGGCCGACGAATTGGATATTTCCCGGATCGGTCAGAGTGTAATCGGTGAATGTATAGTACACGCCCAGGATAAAGGGATAAAGAATACCGACCAGGGCGATGAATGCAGGCAAAGTCAGTAGATAGGGCAGGCTTGTGTTGGGAGGATTCAAGCGCTGCGTGCGCAAAGCGTGATCGGCCATGGGGGATTACTTCCTCACCATCTGATTAATGTCCTCCGCTGCGCTCTTTAAGGCCTGTTCCGCAGTTCGACTCCCTTCGTAGATTTCCTGCAGAGCCGCGGCCCATCGATCGCCGGCCTGAGTGACATAGGTCGATGGAGTCCACCGGATCCTGGCATACTCTGAAAGGAGCAATTGCGCTGTGCGACGATACTCGCCCTGGGCCCAGTTTGTGGCCTCCACCGTTTGGGGATCGTTCCCATACGGACCTGCGCGTGGGATTTATGTTCTCATGGGGAACGGTCCGCTGAAGCATTTCTTTGCTCGTAGCCCATGTGAGAAACCGCCAGGCTACGTCCTTTTTCCTGGAAGCTGCATTCATGGCCAGACTCCATATCCAGGTGCTGGACCTGATCTGGCCGCCGGACCCCGCCGGCGGGAGCAGATATCCCACCTTTCCGGCAATTTGAGACTTGGCGGGATTCTCAAAGGCGGCAGCCTGGTGATTTGCGTCGAACCACATTGCGAATCTGCCTGAAAGGAACGCCTCTTTGCCTTCATACCAGGTATAGCTGGGCCAGCCGGGCGGCCCGCCTTGCTTCAATGTCCGGATGAACAGGTCCGTGATTTCGATGCCTTGGGGGCTATCGATCACGCAATGCATGGATTCGTCGAAATCCATTGCTCCCCAGGAGGCAAACGCAGTCAGGTATCCGGGATGGATGGTCGACCAGCTCCGTACGCCCCTATGGCCGAATCCATAGATTTGCTGGCCGTCCACTTTGCGAGTCAGGGCTTTGGCCGCTTTGTATACTTCCTCATAGGTAGCGGGAGGCTCGATACGGAAACGTTCGAACAGATCCCTGCGATAAAAGATTATATAGGCTTCTTCGTTTACCGGAAGCGCCCACAAGGGTCCTTCACCCATGCCTGTGCCTTGCTTAAGATTCCACCTGGAACAGGCAATGAGCTCCGGGAAAAAATCATGGAAATCCCAGTTTACGGGCGTAAGGTTGGGATTCTCAATATACGGATCCAGAGGTTCGAGCCACCCGGCCTTGGCATATTGCCACAAGTGCGGAAAACCCAGCATGAACAGGTCATAGAACGAACTGCGGCTGGAAAGCTCCGTAATGAGCTTTTCAAAATACTCCTCTTCGGACAGGAGCAGCGTGCGTGACCTTGACTCCGGTCTTTCGCTCGTACTCCGGCAGGAATCGCAGGATTGATTCTGTAAAGGGGTGCCGGTTCAGCAGAAGGTGGATTTCAGCGGAGGTGGAGTTGTTCTTTGAGCATTGGCAAAAAAGCAACACGCCAAAGGCGCACAGTATTGCGGCGACCAGCCTCGACGAAATACAGCATTTCCAATTCGTCATGTCTTTGCCCTTTCCGGCGCAGTTCGGCACTTTTGCGGTCCAGGAGTCCCTGCCCGTTCTGCAAGGCATCTATTCCGAAGATTCGATCCCCAATTCCTGCATCATTTTTTCGAGCGGCACACCCTTGGTTTCATGCACCATGAAGCGGACCCACAACAACTGCAAACACATCATGAAGCAGAAGAATGCGAAGATGGTTCCCGGTGCCATGCGCTCCGTCATCGTCGGGAAAAACAGCGTCAGCAGTGCTGCAAAAAGCCAATGCGTGGAACTGCCAAGAGCCTGTCCGGCTGCGCGATGACGGTTAGGGAAGATCTCGCTGATGAAGACCCAGATTACCGCTCCCTGTCCCACAGCATGCGCGGCGATGAACGCGAAAATGCAAAAAGGTACGATGGTGAAATGCTGCGCGTAGAAGGCCCAGGAACAAAGGCCCAGGGAAATGATGTATCCGAAAGAGCCGATGATCAACAGAGTTCGGCGGCCAAGATGGTCGATGAGCCATAGGCCTGCGAAGGTGAAGACGAGATTGGTCCATCCGATGCCGACCGACTGCAGCATTGCGGAACTGCTCTGCAGTCCCGTCATCTCAAAGATACGAGGGGCGAAATAGAGCACCGCATTGATACCGGAGAGTTGGTTAAAAAACGCAATCAAAAAGGCCAACCCAATCGGACGCTTCAGTCTGCGCCTGAAGAAACGCTCATCGGCCTCGTTCCGATGAGCAGCCGCTTGAATCTCGTCAACCAAGATCTGCAAATCCGTATCCCTCATCCTTGGATTGATCCGCTGAAGCGCGTGGGAACCGGCTGCTCGGTTCCCGGAATGGGTGATCAGCCAGCGTGGACTTTCGACGAGAGCCATGGAAAACAAGGTGTAGAGCAAGGATGGGAAAGCCGCCACTCCCAGCATCCAGCGCCAGGCGTTCTCACCGGAATTCGCCAGCAGCGCGTTGGAGGCATAGGCCACGAGAATGCCGAAGACGATATTGAACTGAAACATTCCAGTCAGCCTTCCCCGCAAATTGGGTGGCGCTATTTCGGAAATGTACAGTGGAGCCACTACGGTCGAAATCCCGATTCCGATCCCGCAAATAAACCTGGCGAACATCAGGGAATGCACGCCCGCTGCAAGCCCGGACCCAATCGAGCCAGTCAAATAAAGAAGGCCGATTCCAATCAGTGTCTTCTTGCGCCCCCACCTCTCGGTCGGCCAACCGCCGGCTAAGGATCCGAGCACCGTGCCCCATAAAGTCATGCTGATGACAAGACCATGAACGGTTGCACTAAGCCCCCAAAGCGATTGGATTGACTGTTCGGCTCCCGAAATAACGACCGTATCGAATCCGAACAAAAACCCGCCCAGAGCAGCTACCAACGCACAAATCAGCAACATGAGATTCATAGGTGAACTCTTACTATCGGAGCTTTCGGTGCGTTGTCAAGAATATTGTCACAGATATGTGACAGTTATTGTGTTAAAATGACGGTTTCCAGGAAAGATTTCGGTTCCCGAACGCATTGCGAAACCAAGGAATCATCTATGAGAATGGACCGTGGGGGTGTCGTATACCCTGATCCCATCCCGCCAGGAGTTGTTCTTGATAAGAATGTTCCCGTTACGATGCGGGATGGCATAAGACTCGCCGTTGACGTTTATAGACCGGCCGGGATGCAGGAGCCGTGGCCGGCAATTCTGGCATATTCGCCGTTCCAGAAAGAACGTTTTTTCGAAAGCGCCAAGCCTGCCTTCTATTGCCCGAAGGGATATGTTTGCGTTCAGGCGGCGGAAAGAGGCAGCGGTTTTAACGAAGGGAAATTCTCGCTTCACGGCCCGCAAGCGGCTCAGGACGGCTACGACATCATTGAATGGATTGCCGGGCAGTCTTGGTGCAACGGCAGCGTGGCCATGATGGGCGCATCGGGATACGGAGTCATGCAGTGGATTACGGCTCCGCTGAATCCCCCCCATTTAAAGGCCCTGGTAGTGCTGGGGACGACGGATAACTACAGGGGGCTCTGTTATCCCGGCGGTGTGTTGCGCAAGCCTTTTGTCCTCGGACTGGTTTCAGGACTGACAATGGCGGCTATTTGGCCTGGCCCGGTCCGCGGCAAAGAACCGCCTATGAACGTTATCGCGGAGATCCTTGCCAACACCGAAGACGGTCCGTTCTGGTGGAAGCATGGCGGCGGATGGAAGCATGTCGACAAGATCCAGGCTCCTATACTGAATCTTGTGCACACGCCTAATCGGCTGCATGCGATGTATCACCTGAGATCCTATGCGAATATAAGGTCACCCAAAAAACTTATCATTACACCATGGACGAACGAGAACTACCAGCCGTGGATATTTGAAACCACTTCCTTTAATCAGCACATTCTTCGATGGCTCGACCACTGGTTGAAAGGTATCGACACGGGGATAATGGATGAACCTGAAGTTGCGATATATGACAATGGCACCGGTCGGTGGCGCCACGAAAATGAATATCCGGTGAAACGCACCCGATGGGTAAAGCACTACTTGCGCAGGAAAACCACAGCGAAGGAACCGTACGGTCTCCTCAGCCAACGGCTGCCTGAGGAAGAAGAGCCGGACGTTTACCATAACATCAGCTTGAATACGGCCCTCATGGCCTCTTACGGTCTATCCGCCGCCACCCCTGCCACCCATCCTGCAAATGTTGCTTACGTGTCCATGCCGCTCGAAGAGGACCTCCGTATTTGGGGCCCGGTCAGCTTCAGTTTATTCGCTTCGACAACGGAAGAAGTCACCTCAGATTGGTCATTCTTTGTGAAGATGGGTGAAATGGTTCCTCACGGCGTGCCACTGAATCCTGTGACGCGTAATCCTGAAATTAAGCCCGAGGCGAACGACAATTGCACGCCGCAGGAAGTACAGATATGGAGCTGGGGGTGTCTGAAAGCGAAATTCAGAGAGGTCGACCAGGCCATCTCGCGACCCGGAATGCCGTGGCATTCGTTTCGGAATCCCGAAAATATAAAGCCGAATACGATATACGAATTTCAGATAGAGCTCCAACCGGTATTCAAAACATTCAAAAAAGGCTGCAGAATCTGGCTAAAAATTGCCAGCGATGATGCGCTTTATTCAACTTGGGACGCCACGTCCCGGTACGTGGAAACACCTTTATCGCCGGCGAAGGCTGAGATCTCCATTTACCATGACCGGAAACATCCGTCCCATTTGCTGTTGCCGGTTATTCCGGATGCTCCGGAGATCGAACCTGTAAAAGCGCCGTTGTGCAACGCGGTTCCCGGAGCCGCGCGAATCACGCAATGATAATCGAAAGACTCCAAAGGGAGTCGCATGCCTGGTGAGGGCTATCCATGAAACCTCTTCTTCCTTGCATCGGTGTTGCAGCAATTGCTGCTGTGTGGGTACTGGCGGTTTCATGCAACAGGCCATTACGCAATAAAGCAGAAGACCGCGAAAGGCGCGTCGTTCTTCAAAGGCAACTCGGGCAGCTCGAGAACGAGGCTGACCGCATTAAAGATGTGCGCGCCCTGAAGCGCTTGCAGCGTGCCTACGGCTATTACGTCGACCAGGCGATGTGGAACCAGGCGGCGGATCTCTTTGACCCACAAGGCACGATCGAAATCGGGCTTGACGGCGTCTACGTGGGACAGCAGCGAGTCCGCCAGTATCTGTTAGCCTCGGGCGGCGGACGCGAAGGTTTGAGGCGCGGCCAGCTCAACGAACATCTCATGCTCCAGCCGGTAGTGAGTGTTGCGGGAGACGGCCGTACGGCAAAGGCGCGCTGGCGCGCGCTCATCATGGCGGGACAGTTGGGCCAAAACGCCTTTTGGGGCGAAGGCGTTTACGAGAACGAGTATGTCAAGCTGAACGGCATCTGGAGGATCCGCAAGCTGCATTGGTATCAGACTTTCATGGTGCCATACAGAGGCGGATGGGCTAAGAACCGGGATAGCACGGGCGGCATCTACGTCTCGAAGCGCATCCCTCCGGACAGGCCTCCAAGCGAACGTTACGAAGTGTGGCCGGGCGTGTACACGCCGCCTTTTCACTACGAAAATCCAACGCCTGCCTCTTCAGGCAAGTCGATGGATACCGACCCGACGATCGCTGCACTGGCACACCGCATCCGACTTCTTCAAGACGTAGAGGAAATTGAAAACCTCATTTCGATGTACGGTTACTACCTCGATAAACAGCAATGGAATCTACTGACCGATCTGTTCGTTGACGACTCAACGATGGAAATCTCCCAGCGCGGCATTTATGTCGGCAGGAAAGGCGTGAGGCGAGCGTGGGACTTGTTTGGTCCGCAAAACATCGAGCGCAATCACTTGCACAATCACATCCAGATGCAACCGGTCATCCATGTGGAGCCGGACGGACAGCATGCAAGGGTTCGCAGCCGCGCGCTGAGCCAGTTGGGCACTTTTGAGAGCATCGGAATTTGGGGCGACAGCGTGTACGAGAACGAGCTCGTCAAGGAAAAGGGAATCTGGAAATTCAAGAAGGACCACCTCTACACGACTTTCTTTGCCCCCTACGATACGGGTTGGGCCATGGGCGCACGGCAGGCCCCCAAGGTCAGCGACAAAATCCCTCCCGACAAGCCTCCCAGCGAAACTTATGAGAGCTTCCCGGGAATCTATATTCCACCGTTCCACTATAAGAATCCGGCAGCGGGTCAGAGTGCGGCAGCGAAGCCCGAAGGAGCAGCATTGCGGATCCCGGAAGAAGCGCGGGCTGCATTCCTGAGCGTCGGGAATCGGATACAACGGCTCGAAGACGAGAGCGCCATCGAAAACCTGCAGCGGATCTACGGGTTCTATGTCGACAAGCAGCTCTGGAAAGAAGCCGCCGATCTCTTCGCGGATGACGGCACGCTCGAAATCGGCGGACAGGGTGTATTCGCAGGCAAGTCGAGGGTACTCGAATATCTTGTCCGGATTTCGCCGGACGGTTTGACGCGAGGAAAGCTATTCAACCACCTTCAACTGCAACCCATAATTGACGTAGCTCCGGACGGCAAGACGGCCAAGGGTCGCTGGCGGTTCCTCAGTGAACTCGGCGAATACAGGAAATCCGCGGCCTGGGGTGCCGGCACCTATGAAAACGAATACGTCAAAGAGGGCACGATCTGGAGAATCAAAACTCTGCACGCCTATTCCAGGTTCTGCACACCTTACGCGGACGGTTGGGGCAAAAGCACATCGCCGGGCGCTCGTCCGGAGAAGGGCTTGCCGCCGGACCGCCCGCCGACGGTTATGTATGAGCCGTACCCTGCAACCTTTGCAGCTCCTTTCCACTATAAAAATCCGGTGACCCAGAGGTAAAAGAAACGGGGCCATGAAAATCTGGAACAGAGACGTTCCTGTCATCCGTCAGATGGTTTGGATCATGCTTTGGCAAATCAGGAGGTTGTGCATTTATGAGAAATCGATTGTTCGGCTATGTGCCGGCAGCTGCGCTCTGCTGCCTTAGCTTTGAACACGCCAACCCCGGATTCGCGAACCCGGCCGCCCCTGATCCTGGCGGGCAGCTGACAAAGCTGCAAGCGCGAGCCGACGAACTCGAACGCAGGATCGGCAAGGCTGAAAAATATTTTTCAGCCTTCATCTCTCCTAATGACATTGGTAAACCCCCGGCTCTGCCGGGGGACTCAAAGAGTTTGACAGCTCCGTATTTTGAAACGCTGAGAAACGCTGAGAAAAGCGCTGACAAACGCCGATTTGTTCGGCGCGGGTCGGAAGCGCCTCATCGGCTTTTGCCCGCGTAAGTCGGCATTCAAGACCGGCGTAACTAGCCCAACCGCTTTGAGCGGTTCCAATCTTTCAAGCCTCCGGCTTTGCCGGAGGTGCCTGACTCAATGCTAACTAAAGCGGTTCTCAGTCAACGATTCGCTATGCAGCGTACATGGCTTTGTAGTCTCTATTGTGCGCTTCGTAGTTTTCCTTGAGATTGCCCCAATAAGCATGCGGCAGATCTCCAACCTTCACTTTGCCGTCCACCAGCTTAAGAGTAATGAACTTCTTCCATTCGGGCGGGTCCATTTGCGGATAGTCTATCCTTTGGAAATTCAAAGGCCGGCTGCTGGCCTTGCGCGCCAGGGATCCGTGGATGATCAGTTGAGAGAATGTGAGAATGCTCAGATCCTCAAGGCTGCGCATCAGCTTGTGCGGATCAAGGGCATAGAGCTTGGGAACAAAGTCTTTTTCAATTTCGTTAAGCGCGTCCAGCCCCATATTTAGGAGCTTTTCAGTTTTATATTCGCTGCAGAAGTACTGCATCATCCGCGAAATTCCGGCATGCAGTTCCTTCCACTCTATGCCTTCCTTCCTTTTAATTGGAGCGTAAACGCGGGCCTTCTCACGCATGATCTGGTCCCTTGATATTGCCGGTTGGCTTGCTTGGGAGGCATAGGCCGCCGCTTTTCTGCCGGCATATCTGCCGGTAGCGGCCGCATAACCATGGGCTGCAGGGGCAAACATTTGTTCTCCGGCGGCATACAGCCCTTCCAAAGTAGTTCTCAAATCCCAGTCGACAACAACGCCGCCGCGGTCGTTCATGCTGTCGGGAGAGCGGAAATGGGCGGGTGAGGTTCCCTCTATCAGGGTATGATTCATCATCAGATCCTTCGTGGGGTCATACCCGGCGCTCTCGAAACATCTTCGCATGGCTATCGCCGTTGACTCTTCCCTGTACCCCAAATCCCAATTGATCTTCCTCCAGCCTTCCGACATGGCGGGGAAGTCTCCCCAGAAAGGCAAAGCAAGCTCTCCTTTGAGCACAGCCTCGCGAACTGTCACTGAAGTTGTTAAAGCTTTGCCATTGTCATCAACGGATGGAACATTTTCGAAGACCGGATCGTTGCCGGCTGAATCGATCTTATGTTTATAACCGGTTCCCAGGTACAGAAGTCCAGACTTCTCCATCATGGTTATCTCGGCGCCGGCCCTATATGCCATAACCGTTCCGTCTCCGGACGCATTGCGGGACCTGAAGGTGGAAATGCCCGCCAATTCCGTGTTAAAAACCCAAACGGATCCGATTCCCGCCGTGGCCAGGATGATTGCTTTGGCTTTGAAAATCATGAATTCGCCGGTTCTGGTATTAACTCCTGTTGCGCCTGCAACCCTGGCGCCGTGGATGCCATTTTCGTTCAGCAGGCTGGTGCCCATGATCCTGTCAAATATTTTGACCCCTAAACGCTCGCACTCTTTCTTCAGTGCAGGCTTAACCGTCGTTCCCCAAAAGCGAAGAGAATTATTTGTCCGGCTGATACCTGGATGCGACTACCAGCTTGGTCTTGTCATCCCGTCCCGGGGCGCCAACGAACTCATCTTCGGTATCTCTCATCTTGCCGCCCATCTTTTCCATTTCCAGAAACGCGTCATAGCCTTCCTGGCATTCTATTGCGTGTCCAATCCCGTTGCTGTATCCGCCCTGACTGTCAATAATGCGCTGGCACTGTACGAATGGATCCACCTTCGCCAAGGACAGGTCATTGGATAATCCCAGTGATCGCCTCCCGGTCCTCCGGCCCCGCTTCTTAGTGTGGCTGCTTTTTCGACAAGAGCAACCCGAACGCCCTTCGTCCTGGCCGCGCTTAAAGCTGCCCAGCATCCGGCAATACCGCCGCCGATCACGAGAACATCCGTCTCAATTTCCTGCTCTTGTTCATACCGTATTGGATAAGGCCACTCCGGTACGCGGCCGTCATTTTCCATCAACTCATGCCATGAAGAAGTCATCGATTCAGCCTCCCTCCGGAATCCCATTCCGTTATTTTGATCGCCAGGTGTTTGGTTTATAGCTCCGGCGTCTGCTGCGTCCTGCAATCCCGTCCCGGCGCTCATTTATAGAGTCGGCAGTCGCCCTCGGCCTCATTCGTATGCTCGCCATTCGATCAGACGCGGAAAATCTCTGCCGGTCGCCTTGCGCTTATAGAATCCTCTCTGCTGAAGCGGCCAGTTAAATTTAATGGCGCCCAGAGTTCGACGAGGACACTCATTCACACAACAACCGCAGTACCAGCATTCATCGGGATGCAGAGTAATAGGGGGCTTGCCCTTTTCGGGATTTGGTATGTATACGTCTATCTGACAAATATTGACACATGTGTTGCAGCCATTGTAGATCTCAGGTGGATCCGGGGCCACGTTCATGCGCCGGCATCCCACGGTTTGAGCGCTACCGCATGTTTTGCGGCAATGCGGCCGGAGAACAGGCATTCGCCAATGTTACCGCCCGAGTTGTATCCCCATCCCCAGAAGGAGCCGAGTTCGCCGGTTCCATACAACCTTGCAATCGGCTTCTTGTCCGGATCCACAATCTGACACAGTTTATTACGTCTGGGGCCGCCCATCGTGTTTGCGGTGTTGGGCCACTGCTTCATTGCATAGAAGGGAGGTCCGCTGAGCGGCGCCAGCGAGCCCGGAAACCTGCCGAATTCTGGGTCCTTTTTGTCTGCGCAGTATTGGTTGTATTGGGCTACAGTCGATTCCAGGTTTTTGACATCCATCAATTTGCGATTGTCCGGGTCCGTTCTGATTTTTTCCGCCAGTTCAGCAAGGGAGGCGGCTTTTAGTATCCAGCCCTTGGCAACCTCCTCGCTGTTGTCGGCGCTCCAGGTTATTCCGGAGTGCCACACGAACCAGGTCCATTTTCCTCCCCCGCCGATGGCGCGCGACGAAAGCATGCAACCCGCTTTTCGTGACGCCTCATCGAAGATTGCCCAGCAGGGGATGCTGGACCAATCCATGGCCGCGGCGTTGAAGTCCAGATTTCGGGTTCCCAGGCTGTGGGAACGGGTGCCGCCTCTGTCGTTCATATAACGCCTGCCTAGTTTGTTGACCAGGATGGAACTATTGCCTCTGGGGCCGGCGGGCGCCAGTCCTACAACATTCGGGTCTGTCCCCGGGACTGCGAAGCAGCCCGGGTGACCGCCGTTGATCTCGTTCATGTGCCAAAGATCCGCGCCCGCCTTCTGGGCCATTCGGATTCCATCTCCGGTATTCCCCGGCGTTCCGACGCCCATGACCGGCGAACCCCAAAAGTACTGCTTCTGCATGGCATAGTCGAATTCAAGACCGCCGCAGGCAAGCACAACCGCTTTTTTTGCCTTGATGGCGACTTTAACGCCTTTTCTTTCAGCTATCACACCGAGGATCTCGTTGTTTCCGGCGTCCTGAATCAGTTCTTTTGCGGGAGTCTCGTACAAAACCTGGATGCTGCGCTTTTGCACCTGGTCGCGCATGAATTGCCACAGTAGCCCATCGCCCGTTTTCCCCTGGCCGGCTCCATTCACCGACCAGGCATAAGCCTGATAGCAGTCGCTGCCCGGCAGTTCCGGAAATGCGACATTCGCCATGGCGAGCGGCAAGGGTGCCAGAGTTGCGCCCAGGTCTTTAAGGACCTTAAGGTTTTCTGCCAATCCTTCGGACATGACCCTATAAATTTCCTCGTCTCCCGTCATTCCGCAGTCCATGGCTCTGATATAGGCAATTCCTTTCGCTATGTCCTTGGGCGCCCAAATGAACTGCATGCACACCTTGCTGTTTCCGCCTTCGTACTGCTGGGACAGCTTTTCCAGGATCAGCACCTTGGCACCGGCATCTGCGGCTGTGACAGCTGTCGAGAGTCCGGCCATCCCGGTCCCCACGATCACCAGGTCCGCCGCATGGTCCCACTTGGCTGGAATATTGGAGGAGCAATCCGTTTTTGCTGTTGCAGCCGAGGTCCCCAGAGCGGCCAGGGCACCCGCACCAGCCACTGCCGCCGCATCGGCTGCAGCGGATTGGATGAATTTGCGGCGCGATAAACTCTTCTTGTCGGGCATGGAAAATCTCCTTTGCGCGATACCGATATTGAAGGATTGGCTCAGGCTTGCCGCGCCTGAGCTATCGGTTACGCTTTAAAATAATATGAGCTTTGAATCCGCATCCATCAAAACTTATCACAAATTTGTGACAACGAGCCTCGCCATGATTGTATTCCCTGGAACCGGATTTCTGATAAATAAAAATGCATAATGCATGCAGAAAGCATATTATATGCGCCATATTCCTAATTTATCGGAAGGGCGTCAGCTGGAGTGGGACGGACCGGTGCATATCTGTGGAACATGCCTCATCGTCCAACGAAGAGATCCCTATGAAGAAATTCGTCTGCGGGATTGCCGTATTCGTGCTCTTGTATTGCGCGGGCTTTGCTGAAACGGCGCCGCCGGAGCCTCAGGTGCCGTCATTCGGGCGATATCAGCCAACCCCGCTTTACTCCGAAGCTGTAACGACGTCGCAGTACCTGACCATGCGCGATGGCGTGCGCCTGGCAATCAGCATTACGCGTCCTTCTCAAAATGGCAATGCCGTTGAAGGGCGCTTCCCTGTTCTCTGGCAGCATACGCTGGCAATTATGCCGCCTGGTGTTCTGGCACCCAATTCGTCGGGCGCGATACCGGGCGGTTACAATGGTGTGCCGGGTTTGGCCTACTACGGCTATGTTGTCGTCCAGGTGGCGAGACGCGGTCAGGGCCCCTCGTTCGGGAAACGTCGCGGATATAACGACCGGTCTGAAGCCTATGATGCGTATGAGTTGATTGACTGGCTGGCCGCGCAACCCTGGTCCACAGGTGCGGTAGGCATCTACGGTTGTTCCAATACCGGCGATGCGGCCATGCATGCGGTCACCGCAGCGAATACGCACCTGAAAGCCGCCTGGGCGGGATGCTTCTCTTGGGAAAAATACGATGGTTTCTGGCGCGGCGGCATCTACGCCAATTGGGGGACCGGGCCCGAGCGCACAGTTGAACAGGACATGGCGAATACACCGGTCCAGGGTGATGAGGCAAAGGTGTTGCTGCGCCAGGCGGCAGAAGAGCATCAAGGCGGAACCGTGCTCACTCAGATGTGGGCTGCAATGCCGTTCCGCGATGATTATGCGCCGGGCGTTGGCAGCCGGTTCTGGTACGAAGGGAGCGTCGCCAGCTACCTGCCGCAGATCCATGCATCCGGCACGGCCATTTATATCCAGGGAGGCTGGCGCGACGATCTTCGAGGCCAGGGATTGCTGGCTTACGCCAACTTGAAGAATGACAGATATGTGATTATTGGCCCCTGGGGCCACTGCCAGAATGGCGACTTCAATATGCTGGCCGAGATGCAACGGTTCTTTGATCAGCACCTGAAGGGGATCCATACCGGCATAGCTGCGCAGGACCCGATCCACTACTTTACCGTCCATGCGCCGGCCGGAACTGAGTGGCGTTCATCGAAAACCTGGCCGGTCGCCGGAACGCAGCCGATGAAATTTTTTCTGGCCGGCAGCTCGTCTTCGGGAGGCGAACTCCAGTCCCAGGCACCGACAGGAGCCGGCTTGCAAACAACGTTCACGGTTCGGTATGACCTCGATTGTCCTGCCTTGGCCAGACAGCCCGGCGGTTTGCTCACCGGAGCGCCCCCATGTCCCGTGGAGCACGGCGGTCCGCGGTTCGTGACGGCTCCGCTCGAATCGGACACAGAGGTCACCGGCGACGCTATCGTCAATCTCTGGATGTCTTCAAGCGCCAATGACGGAAATATTTTCGTCTACCTGGAAGACGTGGCGCCGGATGGCAATGTAATTCAAGTCACCGACGCACGGCTGAAAGCTTCGCTCCGCAGGATGAGCAAGCCCAAATATGAGAACAATGGACTGCCTTATCACCGCAGCCATAGGGAAGACGCTCAACCATTGAAACCCGGGGAACCGGTACAGATCGTTTTCGCATTTTTGCCGCAGTCGTACATCTTCAAAGCTGGCCACCGAATCCGGATTTCGGTGGCGGGATCGGACTACCGCGAACGCGATCGCGCGCCAGTGTCCCCCGCTCCGGTTGTGACCATCTACACTACGCCGTCCAACCCCTCTTACATCAGTTTGCCCATGATCCATCCTGAGGACGCGTATGATCGCAAAAAGAAGGAGAGAACGAAGTGAATTAGCATAATCCGGAATACTGCAATGTTGCTTTTCTGAAACACTGGAGGCCCGTATTAAGCGGATAGGAAGGCGTTTATGCGGTAACAGCTTCGCGATATCACGATGGCAATAATGGGTTACATAATAGTTCCGATAGGAGGGTATTAAAATGCTTCAACGGATTTGCATGCTGATAGGTGCATTTAGTTTAATCGCGGCAATTGCGATCGCCCAACCGGCGCCCGCTCAGGGTCCGCCGCCGGCCCAGGGCCCGCCGCCCACTGGTTCCGGCCCTTACGCGGCGGTCATTGAAGGAGATCCCGGAGTGCCGGGTCATACAATCTATCGTCCCGAAAACTTGAGCGCTTTCAGTCAAAAGAATGCCCTGCCGATTGTGGCCTGGGGCAACGGGGGTTGTTCCAACTCCAATCAGTTTTATGCCCCATTCTTAGCCGAAATCGCATCCCGCGGCTTCCTGGTTGTGGCCATCGGCCCGTTCACGCCGGGAGGCACGCCCAAACCTGCCGGTACGGGCGGCGGCATGGGGATGGGCACGAAATCGGCTCAATTGCTGGAAGCCCTAGATTGGGCGACAGCCGAGAATAAGCGCCCCGGCAGCAAGTATTACCAGAAACTGAATCCGTCAAAGTTTGCCGTGTTCGGCCATAGCTGCGGCGGATTGCAGGCATTGGAAGTATCTACCGATCCGCGCGTAACGACGACCCTTGTCATGGACAGCGGGGTTGTGACGCCAGGAGCCATGCCGAAGGCAGGAATGCCGCCGGAAGCGGCGGCGAAAGCTGGAGTTCCTGAAGGGAAAGCCCCTCGAGAAGGAATGCCGCCGGGAGCAGCACCCAAACCGGGAGCAATGGGAGGAGCGATGACAGTCGGGAAAGATATCCTTAATAAATTGCACTCGCCTGTTATCTATATCAATGGCGGAGAGAAGGATATTGCATACGCGAACGGTATGGACGACTTCGCGAAGATTGAGAAAGTTCCTGTTGCTATGGCCAACCTCGATGTCGGTCACGGAGGGACCTATAGCCAGCCGAATGGAGGCGAATTCGGTAGAATCGCTGTAGCATGGCTGCAATGGAACTTAAAAAAGGATGAAACTGCAGGAAAGATGTTCAGGGGTCCATCTTGCGGACTTTGCAATGACACTAACTGGAAATTTGAAAAGAAGAAGATGGACTAAATATCGGATCTGAGAAAGGCCGGGGCACGCGGACTGCATCGATCGTGTCCGTGTGCTCCGCGTCCTTACTGCATGAGGACAAATAGGCTTTCAAGATACATCGTTGCCGGGGCTTTATTCATTTGGACTTGTTGGCCTGGATAGAGACAGGAAGAAATCCGCCTGTGGGAAGGGAAGGCCCCTGGATCGGGGAATTGAACCCATCAGGAAGTCCGCACTTCTTCCGCCGACGGCATAGTCTTGATACGCAGTGCCGTCGATCCCTCCCCCCCGACCTGCGGCATGGATGATACCATTGGTAAACCCCCGGCTCTGCCGGGGGACTCAAAGAGTTTGACAGCTCCGTATTTTGAAACGCTGAGAAACGCTGATAAAAGCGCTGACAAACGCCGATTTGTTCGGCGAGGGTCGGCTCTTGCCCGCGTAAGTCAGCGTTCAAGACCGGCGTAACTCCTCCAACCGCTTTGAGCGGTTCAAATCTATCAAGCCTCCGGCTTTGCCGGAGGTACCTGACTTGCGAATGACGATGGAGAGGCGCCCCCTTCGTCATTAGTCAATCGCCGATGACCTCTTCACCATGCGTATCACGGAAGAAGTCCTGGATTTGATTTCTGAGGAGAGCCTCGCGCTCCCAGTAAAAGTACTCCTTCAGACGTTCTTGTTGGCTTGCCTGGACGTGTTGAGAGACGGCCTGTACGGATTTGTCGACATCCCCTTCAACCAGGGCATGAATCATATCCAAATGCTCTTTATGGATTCTAGCCAGGGCTTCGGCATCATGGCCGGCATGTCGCGCGGCAAAGACACGGATCAAATATCTTACTTTGCCGAAAAATTTCAGTGCGACTGCATTCTCAGCAATGCTCATCAGGAAAGTATGGAAGCTGATGTCGGCCATCTCGAATTGCCGCATCTGCGCGTCCTCCAGCGTCTTTTTCCCGGATTTGACAAGCTGATTCCGTAAAACCTTTATTTCTCCCGCAAGCGCCTGAAGCCTCTCGAGGTCTTTTCCCTCCAATCGGCGTCTGGCTATTTTTGAAACGGCATGGGATTCAAGCATCTCGCGCAATTCGTATAGTTCCACGAAGTCCTGCCGTGATAGCCGGACCACGACAATACTTCCGTTGGAGTCCTCTTCCAACAGGCCCTCGCCAAACAACTGTCGGATGGCTTCGTGCACCGGAGTGCGGCTGAGACCGAGCTCGGCTGCCAGGGCAACTTCGGAGATTGCATTTCCGGCCGAAATCTCGCGGTCCGCTATTTTTTGCTGAATGCAAAGATAGGCTCTTTCGCGGGCTGATCTGGAGTTACCCTTTCGAGACTTTGTTTTCAGCAGTCCTGGCATATCACGCCCCGAATCAGTCAGCTGCAGCGGACCCAATCTCCATCCCACTCGAAATTGGGGCTGAGCCCTGCTTTCCTGGTGATGTGCTCAACATAGGAGGCAACCGCCCGGCCCCGTTCATCATGACTGCACATTTCGGGCTGCCCTTTTGGATTCACCCAGCAGGGGATAAATCCCGTTTTGCGCACACCCTCAGCGCCAACCTCGCAGACTGCGATCATTGCATTTCGTGCTTCCGGATGAAAGGGGTATGTCGGGTATGCCGGATCGGGTTCGAAGCCGAACAGTTCTTTTCGACGCCGCGCCCATTCGAGGCGCTTGGGACTTGGGTTTTCCTCGACATTCAGCGCCCGGGTCACGGTGACGAAGTTGCCCAGGCCGTGATAGATCGGCCGGCCCTTATACATTTCAATGCCGCGTAAAATGTGGGCATGATGCCCCAGCACAACGTCCGCGCCCGCATCGATTGCGGCTTTTGCCAAAGGACGTTCGTACATGGCCAGGGCAGCCGGCGTATGCCCGATTCCTTTGTGCAGCGCCACGATGAGCACCTCGACCTCGGGGCGCAGCTTCACCACGTCCGCCAACATGGCATCGGTGCTCTCCGGCTCGGCGAATGTATATATCCGTGGGGGTCCTCCCGGGGAAGCGTGGTCCAGTTCGTAATGGGTGATCACCTGAACGTAGGCGCAACCCGGCTTTTTCTCTCCCGCCCACGAATCCTTGGGGCCGACACAGTTGTAGCTGAGTGTTCCCACTCTCAATCCCTGACGCGCCACGATCGCCGGTTGGCGCGCTTCCGCCAGATTCATTCCCGCGCCTGTTGCCGCAATGCCCAATTTTCGAAGCGCGGAGATGGTATCCTCGATTCCATCGGGGCCCGCATCGGAGATGTGATTGCCGGCCAACGTGGCTACCTGAAACCCGGCGCGCTTCAAAGCCGCCAGGTTGTCCGGGTCGCTGGGCGGAGCCGGGACGTCGGAGGTGTTTTCGCGTCCACGCCGTGTGTGCGGGACTTCCACGTGCCCAATGAGTAAATCCGCCTGCTGCAGGATGGTGCGCGCAGGTTCGAAAAATGAGTCGGGATCAGGCTCGTCAAGAATCAGATCCCCGACCATCATCAGTTTCAGAGAGGCGGCGTTGGCCATGGTATCAGATCACCTTGTGAGCTTTCAGTCCCGCGATTCTCTCCGACGAGTAGCCCAAAACCTGGCCGTAGACCATATCATTGTGCTCGCCCAACTCCGGAGGCGGCTGGTCAAAGCCGACATTGGAGCCTGAGAATTTCATGGGCATACCCATGCCGTAAACATCCTCCACAGCGCCATGTCTTGGATGCTGAAGAGGCACCGTTTCGCCGCGTTGTATGACTCTGGGATCGCGCGTTGCCGCATAGGGGGCACGCACCTCCGCCGCCGGCGTCCCGGCGCGCTCCAGCCGGGCAACCGCCTCCGATGAAGTCAGCGACCGGGTAAACTGCTCAATGAAGGTGTCGAGCTCCTTAAAATTCTTAACCCGGGCGTTGCGCGTGGCAAACTTCTCATCATCCGCCAGTTCCGGATGGCCTGTCGCTTCAAAGAAACCGCGCGCCATCGCCTCGGTCGGCGCGCAGATGGCAATGTAGCCGTCCTGGGTTGGATAAACGCCGAATGGGGCCAGGCGCGGAAGCGTCTGACCGGTCCGCTGCGGTATGCCGCATCGCTCCAGAAGATCGAAAGGTTCCACCGACACCATCATTGTCAATACGCCGAGCATGGAAACGTCAATGTGCTGGCCAACGCCGGTGCGCCGGGCCTGGTGTATGGCCGCCATGACACCGATAACCCCGAACATGGGGGCGCAAAGGTCCGCCATGGGAATGCCAACCCGAACGGGCGGGTCCTGGGCTTCGCCGGATGTGTACATCATTCCGCTTTGGGCCTGGATGATCGTATCCATGGCTTTGGCGGGGCTCGAATCATCGTCACTTCCGAAGCCGGTAATGGAGCAATAAACAAGCCTCGGGTTCACTTCCTGCAGCCAGCTGTAGCCTACTCCAAGGCGATCAAGCGTCCCGCGGCTGTAATTCTCCACCAATACATCGCTTTTTTTCACCAGGTCTGCAAAGACCGCGCGCGCTTCCGGATGCTTGAGGTTGAGGGTAATGGCGAGCTTGTTGCGCAGGCGGTTGATCGCGGAGACGGATACGTCGTCAGCGGTTCTGCGGACCAGGCTTGCGCCATCCGCTCCCAGGTAGGGAGCATTCTCGCGGCATTGATCTCCGCTGGCCGGATTCTCCACCTTGATCACGCGGGCGCCGAGCCCGGCGAGCAGGAATGTTGCGAAGGGTCCGGCCAATGCAACGGTCATATCAAGGACGGTGATGTCATCCAGGGGTTTTGGGAGTGGAGTTACTGCTTTTGTAGCCATAAGCCTGCCTCTTAACTACCTAAATATCGAATAACGAATAACGAAGGCTGAACCGCAGAAGCACACTCAGCACTTGGACATACGATATTCCGCGGTTGGCAATTATTGCCGTAACTCTACCGCCGGAATTTACTTTATCGCATCGGATCCCCGGATAAAACAAAAATATAAATGCATTGTGCATGCATATCGAATATTATATGCGTTATTCTTTGGGCGCCGATGGGAGTGCTGGAGGGGATGCCTGATCGCGGAATAGTGTTTTCAGATGCGGACGCTGTATATGACGAATGCTGATTTTACGGCAAAGCTCCCGGATGGGGCAGATCCGATCGAGCGGCTGACGTGGCATTACGAAAATCCGGCAGCAGAGGCCGTGGTATCCGCTGCAAACGGCATCCCGGTCGTCGGGATCACGTCAAATACCGTGCCTTGGGAACTGGTCCGGGCCGCCGGAGCATTCCCCGTCGTGATCCACTGCGGAAATGCGGATCACCCGGACGTCGGCAATTTCATGGAAGAGGATGTTTTCGAGAAGCGCATCCGGGCCATATTTGGCGCCGCAATCTCCGGCAACCTGCAGCACCTCCGCCTTCTTCTGATACCCCGGACATCGGAACAGGAATACAAACTGTACCTCTATCTCCGGGAAGTTGCACGCCAGGAGCCCGAGAGACGCATTCCGCCCGTTTACCTGTACGATTTGCTTCACACGCGCTCTGCGGAATCCTACTCCTATGGACTGGAACGCACGCTGCGTCTGAAGCAACGGCTCGAAGACGTGACGGGCAAATCGATAAACAACGATGCGCTTGAGCAGGCGATCGAGGAATCCAACGCAGCGCGCGGGGCAATCCGCAGGCTGCTGCGCCTGCGGCAGCCGGAGCCAAAGGTTTCCGGAGCAGAGGCGTTGTCGGTGACAGGATCTTTCTTTTTTATAGATAGGGCTAAATACGCACGACTGGCGGAACAGGCCGTGAACCGGATTGCGCAACGAAATAGGCTTTCCGGCAAGAGAGTGCTGATCACGGGCGCATCGATAAGCCATCGAGGCCTTCACCAGGCGGTGGAAATGCACGGCGCTGTTGTGGTCGCAGAGGAGAACTGGTGGGGTTCACAATGTGCGGGCGGAGATACCGACAGCGAATCGGAGGACCTATTGAAGGCCATCTTCGAGAAGTATTATCTCGATACGCCGAGCCCGCGCCTGTTTCCTTTCAAGTTCGCGGACGCATGGTTTCAACAGGCATCCGCCGATGGAGTCGATGGCGTCATTTTCTATTTGCCGCCGGAAGATTGCGTGGCCGGATGGGATTACCCCAGACGCCGGCGCTACCTGGATGACCGGAGAATTCCTCATCTCCTCGTCCGCGAAGACGCGATGTCGATCTCGGAGGAATGCCACGACCGGATCGAGCGGTTTGTTCGCAGCCTCGGTGTCGGACAATAGGTAACTATGGCAGAGAAACAACTCGATTGCACCCTTGCAGCCGCCGAACACCAAAAGTCCTGGTTTGCCCGGCTTCGGAAAGATGTATTTGAAAAACAGCGGCCTTACGCCATTGTCCAGGCGGATATGCCATTTGAACTGTTTCATGTGATGGACGTGCCGGCTGTGAGCAACCAGTGGTGGGCCGCAATAATTTCAGCCAAACGGCTTTCGGCCTATTACCTCGATATCCTGAATTCTCTGGGATTTCATGAAGGGCTATGCCGGTACTGCAGTCTGGCGGCCGCATCCACGCTGGCAAATGATCCGGATCGTGCTCCGTGGGGCGGACTGCCCAAGCCGGCATTGCTGTGCGCGCGACTCACGTGCGACTGCCTGCAGAGGGTTTTTGGGATCTGGGCCGATGCGTTTGGCTCTGAATGCTTTTTCCTCGATAATCCGGGAGCCACCGAGTTGCCGCAGCGCTGGTGGGAACTCAGCCGTTATCGCTGGCGCGAGCTTTTTGAAGAACACCGGCTAAAGCTTACGGTGATACAGCTTCAAAACCTTATCAAGGCATTGGAAAGAATCACGGGAAGGTCCTTTCAACTTGATCGTCTTCGCGACCTGATGGAAAGAGTCAACCGCCAGGAAGAGTACTTCGAAGAGGCCTGTCAGATGATTTGCTCCGCAGCCAAAACGCCGGTCCGCATGCACGAACAGGTGACCAATGTTATGGCGGCACAATGGGAACGGGGAAGCGACTGGGCGGTTGAACATGCCCGTACCTTCCGCGACCAGATCCGCGACCGCGTAAGGCAGGGAGTAGCGGCCTGCAGCGGCGAACGCCTGCGCCTGATGTGGGTAGGCGCCGGGCTTTGGCACGACACGGATTTTTATACGGCTTTCGAAGAGGAGTTCGGAGCTGTCTTTGTATGGTCCATGTACCTGGCCTTTGGACCCGACGGATATATCCGCTATGGCCTCGACGACCCCCTGCTGGCGCTCGCCAGCCGCACCGTCAGCATGAACGAGCAGCTGCACAATCCGCCATGGGCCAACGAATGGATTATCCATCAGGCGAAGCAACATAGAATCGATGCTGCTCTTGTGCTGACCCCTCTGGGAACAAGGCCGGCAGCCACAGGCAATCGTTTTATTGAACGTGCCCTCGAGGGGGCCGGGATTCCGGTGTTTCCAGTGGTTGCCGACATGGTTGACGCCCGAGGTTGGGATCCGGAAGCCATGCGCCGGAAGGTTTCTGAATTCCTGGCAGCTCAGGTCCTGTCTCGTCCGCAATCAATATAGCGCCGTCGGGCAAAATGGAGGCATTCATGATGTCAGAGAAAATACCGAACACGGATCGATCCTGGATTGTTCCCTTCGTTGCGGCGCTCTTTGGGATGATGACCCTTCAAATGTCCAGCCTGGGGTTTGCTCCACTCTTGCCCGACATCCAGAAGGAATTCTCCATGAGCTACACCCAGGTGGGGCTGTTCACGGGGATGTATGGCTTGCTTGCGCTGGCCTTAAGTGTGCCCGCGGGCCTTGTGGCCAAGCGTTACGGTGAGAAGCGCGTGCTGGTCCTGGCACTGTTTATGGTGGGATTCGGGCTGTTCATACTGGGCAAGGCGCCGGGTTTTTATTCCGCCTTCGCTTCCCGCGCTTTGTGGCTCGGTGCTTACCGGTTCGCCTTCGTCTGTGTGCTGACGGCTATCGCGCTCACCGCGCCCCCTTCCTTGAAGGGTTCATCCATGGGCTTCCTCGGATCGGTTTCTTCGCTGGCTTCGGTGATTGGAGCGCCCTTCGGGAGCAAAATCGGCGAAAATTTCGGATGGCGCACAGGGATGACGGCTTTCGCATTCGCAGCGGTCCTGGGGGCCATTGCAGTCTGGGTATTCTATCGCCGGCAAACGGGCGAGCGGGGACCGGCACAGGCGCACCACGGGGGCAGTTCCCGGCACGGCGGGCAGAGCGCATTCCGTACCCCGATTGTCTGGGCGCTTGTTGTATTGGTGGCAATGGTGGGGGCGGCTGCCTTCAGCGTGACCTTTTTTGTTCCCGCCGCAGCAACCACCGTTTTCAAAATGGATGCTGTGGAAGCATCGTTTGTGATCAGTACAGGCTACATTTGCGCGATTTTCCTGAACCTCCTTTTCGGTTACCTGATGGATCACTACAACAAATGGATCGTCCTGAGCTCGCTCGTTGTATTTTTGATACCGGCGTCGCTTGCCATGACCAGCGGGAATGAACTGGTATTTCGAATTGCCACAGCCGTGGTGCTTGCCGCAGGATTTACCGCAACCAATCAAGTGTATGGGCTCGCCGGAAGCGTGCTGACCGGGCGCGAGACGGGAAATGTGATGGGTATGCTGGGACTGGGAGCTGGAATCTCGGGCTACCTGGGCCCTCAAATGCTGGGGGTGCTGCGCGATTGGACAAAGGGATTCAGCGCGGGCTGGTACATGATGGCGGGAATCGCCGTGCTGACCCTGATCGAGCTGTTGCTCCTGAAACACCACACTGAAAAAGCCCAGGCAAAGAAGGCGGCGGAGGCCTAATCGATGGGAACGGCTTGCGGATCGCCGGGAGTGGACACCGGATCCCAGCCCAATTTGCAGATCCTGTGGCGCGGAAGGCGGCGTCGGCGAATCAAGTCCGGAAATTGAAAGGAAAGACGATCGATGTCGAGCAAATCTTTTTCACGGCAAAGGGCATTGCCGGTATGTGTGTTTTTTCTTGCCGGCTTTGCTGCCGCCCTGCTGTGGGCACAGACGTCCCTGACGATAACATTCGGCAGTGCCGTCGATGCCCGGGAACAGGTCCGCGAATCTCAGGCACTGGCCCAAAGCATCGCTTCTCCCAACGATCCGCAATGGCGCGCCAAAGGGGATCTTCATCGGAAATATCATTTTGCTGCAGCAAATGCCGACATGCCCTACCGTCTTTACGTCCCCACTTCCTGGGACGGAAAATCCCAGTTGCCATTGGTCGTGATGCTGCACGGCGCGGGATCGGATGAGAATTGGTATGTCGATGCGAATGACAAACAGCTTATTCGTTTGGCCGAGCAGCACGGCTACATCCTGGTATCGCCGTTAGGGTACACTCGCATGGGCGCTTACGGAACACCCCTGCGTCTTCCGGCCGTCTTTGGAAATCCGCAAATAGCCGCACAACAGCGAGCAGCGGTGAGCGCGGAAAAGGAACGAACGCTCGAACTCAGCGAGAAAGATGTCATCAATGTGCTCGAAATCGTGCTCAACGAGTATCCGGTGGACCGCTCCTCCGTGTTTCTGATGGGGCATTCGATGGGAAGCGGCGGCACATGGTATTTGGGCGCAAAATATTCCCGTTACTGGGCCGCAATAGCTCCCATGTCGGGGCCGTTTGTTGACGAATCTAATTATCCGTGGGACAGCATACGAAAAATGCCTGTCTTCATGACGGAGGGAACAGGGGCAACCCCGTCTCTTGTCGGAAGCAAAGCAATGTATGCCTGGATGAAGGAGCGCGGCTTTAAAATAGAGTACATGGAGGTGAATGCCGATCACGGCGGCATGATCCCGCTGGTATTGCCGAGTGTATTTAAATTCTTCGATCGATGCAGGGCCAAATAGATTGACGATTTACGATAAAGGGTTGACGATTGAAAAACACCGCCTGAGTTAGGGTAATCCGACAGCGACAAATGCCCAAACCGCATAGAGTTGGACGAGTTCTCGCGAAACATCAGAAGCGGCATCTAAATTCTATTGGTAAACCCACGGCTTTGCCGGAGGACTCGTAGAGTTTGACAGCTCCGTATTTTGAAATGCTGAGATACGCTGACAAAAGCGCTGACTAACGCCGATTTGTTCGGCGAGGGTCGGCGAGCAAAAGCCGATGAGGCGCTTCCGATGGAGTTTTCTGCGGCGGCACTGTGGCAAAGGCCGTGCGGCAAGGAGATGGAGGTTATGAGAATCAGGGCGTTTGCCACAGTGCCGCCGCAGAAAACTGTCCAGCGCGGAGCGCTGGCCCCTGCGGGGATCGGAAGCGCCTCATCGGCTTTTGCCCGCGTAAGTCAGCGTTCAAGACCAGCGTAACTCCTTCAACCGCTTTGAGCGGTTTAAATCTTTCAAGCCTCCGGTTTGCCGGAGGTGCCTGACACAAAGCTGCATCTGGCAATAGCCCCCGGGACTCTCAGTCCCAGCCGGAGCCCTTGCTGGCAGGTATATAGCGCATAAATGCTTCGACTGCGTGGATCATGCCGCCGTATATTTTGAACTCCTCCCACAAGACCCGCGATATGCCGGGTCCATACGCGCTTGTTTCGCCGAAATCCAGACGCATCAAAACAATGCCGAGATCCTCATCCACGGCCGCTACATGGTAGGTGATCCCGGGGTGTTTGATATTGACCTGCGTCTTGATGTTCTCGCATCCCGGCCGCGTGCAGCCGGAGCCGGCCGTAATTACTCCGTTCTCGATGCGGTATGCCTCCGGACCGAAGGGTGCGTCCACTGTCACGAAGCTCCCGATCTTCAGACCGGCGGGGTAGATTTCGGCTATCTTGACCATTTCCTCACGGGAGGCGATTTGCGCCCGCCCGGGAACGAATGACATCCCCTGGCTCGAAGTCTGCAGCGCGGCCGGATTGAAGAGCCCTCCCTCTTTCTGGTTGCGAACCGTCATTGTTTCGACTTCGGTGATTTTTTGATTGACGACTTTCAGTCTAAGCTGCAGAAGAACCGGAGAGCCCGCTTCCTCAACAACAACTTTGGACGCGGCGATTCCCCGAGCGACATCCAGAACGTCACGGCGGTATGGCCGAATGCCGGACACGCTCTTCCACAGCCCGTCGCCCAGTTTCATCGGCTCGGAATCCTCGGTAAACTTCAGCCCCGCGGAACAGGGCAGCAAGCCGGGATCATGGGCCCGCATGGCATCCAGGTATTTCGCGATGAAACTCTGCAGACACTCGCGACTGCAATTCGTATCCGCTGCGCGAGCTGTGCCAAGCGCAGCGGTGAACGCGCCCAGGAAAAGTGACGTGATAATCCAGAGTTTGGTTTTTCGCATGCGCATCGGTATTCTCCCATCATCAGGATTATATCCGGCACCGGGAACCTGCCCGAGAATGAGGAGGGATCGCGCGTATGGGGCTGGGCCGCTGCGCCGCCCTACATCTGCCCCCGCCAAGCCAGGAACGTGGCCCCTCCCAATTCTCGGACAGGCTCCGAGGTCCCGCCTGCTGGACGGGACCTGTTTTGCTTGCGCCAGCCGGATCATTGCCACATCGGTCTTTCGCCTAAGGCTGGCCTAGCGGACTTATCTGCCCGAGAATTCGCTTCACGACCACGCCTTCTCAGCGGCCGCATTCTCGCCCGCGATGCGGCCAAAGGCTATGGCCTCAGGTATGTTGCTTCCGCCCGGATATAGGAAACCAAAGAACGAACCAAGCTCGCCTGCAGAATAAAGTCGCGGGATTGGCTTATCCTCTTTATCGAGTGTTTGGGATTTGCCATTATGTTTCGGACCGCCCTGCGTGTTGATGCAGGTAAGTGCCAGCTCCGTTGCATAGTACGGCGGAGTTTTAATAGGCTGAAGAGATTCCTTCCGCCGGTCAAATTCGGCATCCTTTCTGTTTCTGCAGTATTCATTGTATTTGGCAATGGTACTTTCCAATCCTGCAGCATCCATTGAGATTTTGGCAGCCAATTCTTTGAGGGTATCTGCCTTGATGATCCACCCCTTCTCTATTTCTGCATTGTTATCGGTACTCCATTTGTAAACGCCATGAACGACATTCCAAGTCATACGCCCACCCATACCCATTCCGGTGCTTGAAAGCGGCTGCTTGGTCTTGAGATTCTCATCAAAGATTAGATAAAAAGGATTATTGGGATACTCCACTCGATCTTGACTAAAGTAGGTCAGTTCCAAACTCTCCTTGTTGTGACCCAGATTCTTCAATTCATTCATGAATCTCTTGCCGTATTTGTTTGCAAAAATAAAACCGCTGGCTGCCCCATATCCGGTGCTTACTTGAACAGAAACACCATATTGCTCACTTGGCGCTTTTATACTGGGAGTGATCCACTCAATGCTGAACATATGCCATAGGGCCGCACCTGTTTCCGCCGCCATTTTTATGCCGTCCCCGCTATTGTAGGGTGTACCCCACTGGTAAATCCTCAATCCCGGATAATTGAAATATCCCAGCATTTCACGGTTTGTCTGATATCCGCCGCAGGCCAGGACCACGCCTCTTTTTGCCTTAACATAGACGTTTTTGCCCTGTGCGTATGCAACGACGCCCAGAATTGCCTTTGTTTCAGGGTCCTGGATCAGACTTTTCGCCGGAGTCTCGTATAAAAATTTGACCCCCCTGTCTACCGAGCACTTCTTGAGCGCAAGGTATAGTAGCGTGCCGGCCCCCGTGCGCCGATCGGCATCGCCCGAAGGAACAATATAGTAGATTTTAAAGTTTCCGGTACCAGGAAGAAGGGATAGCCCGGTCCGTGGACGAGCCGCCGGAGCGCGGCCCGATGGAGCCGCCGGCGCTGCGCCAGTAGCGAATTGCCTGGTAGAAGTTTCAATATCTATCTTCTTAAGCTGTTCCGGAACCTTAGCCATGACCTCGGCCATTACAACACACAGGTCATCGGGGACCGTTCCGAAGCATAACGCGCGGTAATATTTTATCGCCTCGGACACGTTTAACGGAACCGTCATGCCGCCTCCTGAAACGCTGGAATTCCCACCTGCAAAACGTTCCGGCGCCTTTTCCAATACAAGCACACTCGCTCCGGCATCGTGGCTGGCAATGGCTGCATTCTGACCCGCATATCCCGTTCCCACGACGACCACATCTGCCTCATAGTCCCACGTCTTGGGCAGCCATGGCTTTGAGCTGCCACTCATCAGTGCAGCGCCTCCGGCGCCCACAATCAATCCAGCCGCTCCTCCCGCAGCCGATCCTTTGAAGAACTCCCTTCGTGTTAGTTTCCTTTCCTCATTCGCAGCGGAACTCATCGTTATTTCTCCTTTCCATTGCGAAATCTGTTGGTGAATCCGATAAATTCCATGCACTCATCCATAGGTCTCTTTTCATCTGCTTCGCTTCAGCCGGGCGACACAGCCGGCATTAAGGTGATGTCAGAACCCGGAAAACAGGCGGCGGTTTGGAAGGCAATCCCAGGCAATTCAAAATTTTCCGAATGGCGCCAGGGAGGATTTATCGCGCAGAGGATGTGCATCCGCGCCCCGCAACGAGCGGACATCCCATTCGATTGCCTTTCTCGCCGTGCAGGCTTTTCTTCCACTTCGCCTTTTCAGTGTTTTTCCTCTTGATGCGAATTGAAAGTCCTCACCGGCCGCCGAATCATTTCATCTTTCGTTGACTTGCCGGAACCGCTATTTATTGGAGCCGGAACCATATGAGCTTGCCTTGGCTTTTAGCCGCCCCGGATGCCGGATCAAAGCTCATCAGCGGCTTGGCTTCGCTCTTGAGTACACGGAAAGCAATCCAGCCCTCAATCGATTCGCCGGAACGGAGCAAGCCCTCCAGTTCCGGTTTGGGCAACACCAGAGCAGGCGTCTCATAGGGTTGGCCCTCTGCCGAGAAAGCGAAAAACTGCCCTGTCTGTCCCGATCTTATCGGGTAGCTCTTGCTTCCCGGAGTCCTCGAAGACATCTCGAACCTCATACGCGCAAGGACATATTCTAGGTCGCCTTCCGGCGGAGTATTGGACGAATTTGTCGCTTGGATACGTTGCCAGGCCTTCTCGCCGCGCACAACCTCGAGAAGGAAGATTCTCACATCACAAGGCTCTCCGCCGCATTGGATCACGGTCTCCACCCGGGCGCCGACGGCTGCCGGGCTGAGCGGGGAGTAGCCTGGTATTTGCGACTGCAGTAAGGCAGGAGCTGTAACCAGGTATGCCAGAACAAGCCATGCGAGTGTTCTTCTGAGCTTCACGGTTGTTTCTCCTTGCTTTGGATTGGGTTTCCATAGCTAGTTTCTGTCGCGAAACTGGTTTGCGCCGCATAGCGGCACTATGATTTTAGCCCGGCCTTTCAAGGCCGGGAATCATGGTATTGAGAATAGCGCGTCGCGTAGCGCCGCCTGAGATTCAACCGTTGCTAGGCGACGGAAAACCTAACTCCTTTAGATCCAAGCCTTAAAAGGCCTGGCTAAACTCAGCTGACCGCTACGCGGCCTGGCTCCAATTCCCGGCTTCTACATAATATCAAATATCCTATCGACTGTTGAAAAATCCGGTTTCCTCGCAAGAACCGAGTTTCGCGACAGAAACTAGCTAGGGCCCATTCAATAAAGCTGAAACCACACTTGCCCTCCCTGTTCGACGGCGCTTCCGACGCTGGCGACAAACCTCAGCAATGCCTTGTTCCCGCCTTGCGGCGCCTGGAAGGCAAGCCAGCCCTCGAAGGAATCGCCTGAATTGAGCTTCGCGCTGAGCCCCGGCTGGGGAGGTGCAATCATGGCGGCCTCGTATTCTTGCCCATCGGCGGAGAAGGCCGCAAATTCTTCCCGTCTCAGTTCATGAACACAATTCCCCGGCGCCCCTTTGGCAAAAAACTCAAACTTGACGCGGGCAAGAATATACTCGAGCCCAGCCTTCGGAGGTTGATTGGATGCGCTTGCTGCTTTAATCCGCTCCGATGCCTTATCTCCGCGCAGAACTTCCAGAAGAGTCAATTTGACGTCATATTTTTCATGGGGACTATAGCCGAAGCCGCATTCGATAACAGTTCCCAGGCGGGTTCCAACCTGCGCGGGATTCAATGGAGAGAAACCGGGTTCTCGTGACTGTGCCCGCATAGCGGGCATCGAGGCAGCCAGCGCTGCCAGCATACCCAAAATCATCTTTGTTCTCATGGGATCTCCCCCTCAGGAAACCAGGGGGAGCCGTGCCCCCCCTGCACATCCCGCCTACCTCCATTTGTCGACGGATGCACTTGCGATGTATCTGAGACTCCCACCCTGCCAATAGGGATTCGTCTCTCCTCCAGTCACGAGTATATTGACCTGCACATTTCTGGACACCGGGAGTACGGCTCCTTCAGGATATTTCAGCCATGTTGCGAAGGGCTCAACCCCTGCTTTGGCCTGTTCATACTCTTTCGCTCGACGGCCGCCGGGTCCTTCAGCTCCGCCCTGGCCGGAGATCGCCCCCCAATAATCATCTTTGACCGTTCCAACGCTCTTGTTCAGCCAGTCCTGAAACTGCTCCTTGGTTTTGTACCCGAGTTCCTTGTAGAGCATGTCGGCCACGAGTGGGTCTAAAACCAGGGTGGCGCCGCAACATTGCGTATTATTTTCGAAAAACCGTTTGATGGATCGATCCTTAGTACTCTCAAATCCCCCAACGTTGGACCAGTTCCAGCCGTCGAACATGCTTACAACACTCTCTTCCGGCTTGAATCCCTTCTGTACATGAAAGGGTTTCCACCCTGGCGGCAAACGCTCTTCTTTTTCTCCAAGGCAGAGATTGGTGTAGCTATGGCCTTGCCCTTGACTGCCCATGTAGTTCTGCCCGGGAACACCTCCATTGCCCAGATTCTTCGACATCAGTGTCCAGGCTCTTCCAATGGTTGCATTAGCGTGATTAAAGGGACCCAACGCGCCTATCTCCATGTTCATGTTTATCTCTTTGCGTATGGGTCCATTTACGGCCACCATGGAGGTGAAGGAATTTGTAGAAGTGAAGAGCGAGGTGACCCCCGAGGATGCAATCGCCAGAATTACCGGGAGAAATTCCGGTTTTGCGCCCGCCATCACCGCATTGATTGCAACTTTCCGTACGTCGAAGGACCACGCTTCGTGAGGAGAAGATGGGCGCATCTCGCCTACCGGTTCATCGGGCATGTGGCTGGTGCCTTTGAGCATCTCGGCCACTTTCTGTTCCGTCGGAAGAATGATCGGCAGGTAGTCCGTCCATCCGCTGTCGCGAAACAGGTTCTGCAGGTTGTCGGCCGTGTCGGGCTTTACAAACCTGTCCCGCGGCCTTTCTATGAAACCCGTCTTCTTTTCCTCCGCAGTCAAAGGACTGGTCAGCCCCGCAACAACTTCATCAAGAACCTGTTTGCCGGTCACAGGATCCTTGCCCAATATGGCCGCCCTGCAGTCAGCGAGCGGCGTATATGCGACGGGGTGGCGGACAAAGGCAAATCGGATGAGGGGCATTCCCTTGACGTAAACAGCATTCTTGACAGATCGGTTAAAAGTCTGGGTGATTATGGGCACTGCGGGCACTTTCAGCTTTTCCACGGTTAGCGCATGACCGGCGACCGCCGGCGCACAGGTGCTTCAGTGACCTACCATTATGATCATTCCGTGGCCCTTTTCCTTGATTTCGGCCCACAGTTTTGGATCATCGTCAAAATAACTTCCTATCTTATCTCTCGGAATCCAGGTCGTATCGGGATATTTCTCCTTGAGAATTCTGACGAATTCTTCATAAAAGGTCTTGCTGGCCGGGAATTTAGTATCCACGACATAGATTGTTTTGCCTTTTAGGGTATCGAGGCGAGGCGCCAAAGGCAGTAAAGCCAGGGGAGGAGGTTGTCCGAGAGGGTTAAAAACCGTAATCAACTCCTCCTTTGCTTTCTGCGGACTGGAACTGGGCGCGGCTTCCCGGGCAAACGGACTCAACAAACTTGCACCTGCGGCGCCGGCGGCTATGCCCTTGAAAAATGCTCTTCTACTCGTGCTCTTCTTTTCATTCTCGGCAGGGTCCATGCCGGTTCTCCTTTCATGATGAATTGTTTACGTCCCTTTCGACCATTCGTGCAGATCAGACACTGATCCGTAAATCAGATTTCCTATTACACAAGCCCGAATCCTGCTCCGCCATTCCATACCGGCGGCCATATGCCGCGCTGACGCGGGGGCGCCTGATGGAGGTCTGCGAATGAAACACGATACCGGCTGTGATGCCATGTTCCCGGCTTTCAAGTAGGACACGAAAGGTTCAATTCCCGACTGGGTCTGTTTCAGGTGATTTTCGCAAAGGACACAATAATGCCCTGCGGGTGTCGCTGCATTTTGCGCGAGCCCCATTTTACTATGAAAATGCACTATCGATATAGAAATTTGCAGCCTACCCACATACTAGTGCCGGGCCGGCCCAAATCCCCTGATTTTTCCAAAAGCTAAAGACAACCGCAGAATTCACAGATTGCCCCTATGAAGCAAGCGGGCCTTGTTTTCCGGGGTCTTTCGTAAAATCTGTGAAATCTGCATGGCTGCTTTACTGTTTTGTGCGAAAATGGGGTTCGGAGGTTCCTATGAAAATGCACATGCCTTTTCTGGCGATTCTCATCGCCTGCGCTTCATTTGCAGCAGATGCTCAAAAAATTTCAGTGCTGAATCCGCGAGGCATACAGCCTCCGATTCGCCTGATCCCCATGGCCCCGCGCCTGGACAGCCTGGATGGAAAAACAATCTACATCGTTGACACGAATTATCCTTTGACGGAACCCTTTGTCCAGGAAATCCAGAAGGTCATGGCTGCGCATTACCCGAAAACAAACTGGGTTTATAAGAAAAAGATCGGCAGTTATTTCGACGACGACCCCAAACTCTGGCAAGAGATAAAAGAAAAGGGGCACGGCATGATCATGGCCATAGGTCATTGAAGCACATGCTCGCCGGCGGTCGCCGGCCATTGCCTGTCGGTAGAGAGGCTCGGAATCCCCACCGTGCCTATCATCACTCAGCGATTCACCGATCTGGTAAGAACCATCGCATTCAAAAAAGGGATGCCCGGGATGCGATTCGCTTTCGTCCCACACCCCATCTCCGCAAGACCTGCCGAGGTCTGCCGTAAATATCTCGAAGGTAACGATCCGGTAACGGGCAAGCCGCTGATTCAGGAGTTCATTGCAGGCCTTACCCAGCCTTTGTCCGGCGACGACAAGAAAACCGGGTTTGTGTCGCGCGGTGCTCGTTCGCGATTGCTTTCGCCCGACACTCCGGACAACCTGAAGAAGCTTTTCAACGACAACGGGTGGACAGACGGACTGCCCATAGAGCTGCCCACCGAGGAAAGGGTCGCTGAGATGATGAAGGGAACGAGTCATAAGCCCGATGAAACAGTCGGCACGATGAGGCCGTCCCCTCCACACGAAGCGTGGGAATTCACAGTTGAGATGGTCGCCGCAAATGCGGTCATGGCAGGTGCAAAACCCGAGTACTTTCCCGTTATCCTGGCTCTTTCCTCGACGGGAGTCACCTCCCTGTTCACCTCGACCACCTCTTTCGCGAGGATGGTCGTTGTAAACGGGCCTGTCGCGCAGCAGATAAAGATGAACTCGGGGATCGGGGCCATGGGCCCGTTTAATGAAGCAAACTCAACCATAGGCAGAGCGTGGACGCTGATTTCAAAGAATCTCGGAGGAGGCGGCATTCCTGGCGAGACGTATCTCGGAAGCCAGGGCAACAGCATGAATTACAATAATATCTGTTTCCCGGAAACGGAAGAGGATCTGCCCGCAGGCTGGCAGCCCTTGCATGTTCAGAAAGGCTTCAAGCCGCAAGAGAGCGTCGTCAGCGCATTCAGCGGCTGGAGCGTTCTCGATTACGGCGCATACCTTCCGGTACAGCATCATGAGATCATGAAGAATGCGCTGATGAGTTTCTTCATGAGCGGAGGCGGGTGGGGAAGTACGGCGACCGTGCTGATCGACCCAGTGACCGCGAGAGATATGAAGGAAGTCGAAGGCTTCGATACCAAAGAGAAGCTGGCCGAGTGGCTCGAGAAAAACGCAACCTGGCCCGCGTGGCACTATTGGGCCAGCCGTCCTGACGATCTTAAAAAGGCTCAAGCCGGTGTTGAACCGTTTGCATCGTGGCTGAAGCTACCGCAGAGCGCTGCTTTGCCCGTATCTCCCTTTGTCAGGCGGAAGGGAGGGAATCCGCCCATCAATGTGATTGTGGTCGGAGGGGGAACCAATCCCTACTGGATGGCCATGGATTTCAGCCATGTTGCCAGCGCCTCTATCGATAAATGGCGGTGAAGCTGTCTTTGGAGTGCGTAAGCCTGCTTGCGCCTTTGCGGCGAGGTTGGCTTCGAGCGGTTAAGGGCGGATAAGTCCCCCAGGGTGGGGGCAGGGCCCCAACGGGGCGCCACAGCAAAGGGTTGGCCGCGCTTTGTGCGGCCTACCCTTGGAGGGCATACATTGTGCCGTCTGCCCTGATTTTGCAAGCCTTCTCTGCTTCCGGGCTGACAACATTCAAGATATTCTTGCCGCTACCGCCATTTGTCGATCGATACGATTATCGGGCGATACATGCTCCACGCCTGCATCATAGAACTGGCATCTCCGCCGGCCACAATGATCTTGACGGTGCCTTCCGGAAACACCGGCACCGGCCCGCTTTGAGCGGCTTCGGCTGGCCGGCCTTTGCGCGGCGCGCGTGTGGAATGCTTCTGTAAATAGCTTTCAACGTCAGCTTTGGTCATTCCACGTCTCTGGAGATCTTGCGCGAACTTGGGAGAAATAATCACAGTCGCGCCGGAGGTCATTTGATACGGTGACATGTCCTGCGCAACGCTATCAAGCGCAACCTCACCGGCAAAGCCAGGTCCGTAATTACCGGAGTGCGCCCAGCCTCCCAAAAAAAATGTGAGAGTGCTATCGTTCTTCTGGTACCCGAGACTGACGCTGAGCGGTTCCCATGGGCTTTCCTTTTCGTTCTCCGCAAACATAAAGGAATAACTCGAGACATTGCCTATTACGGCCATCAGGTTGACTCCGGGCACGCCGCCCCCGAGATTGAGGATGAACAGCCGCAGAGCGCGCCCCATTGAGGCGTTTGCCTGATTGCCGGGGCTGAGCGCGCCAGTGCCGCTATTCATCTTCAGCTGCTGGGCGATCGGTCCGTTCACGACCTGCATGAAGGAAAAAGGGTTTGTTGACCGCAAAACCGAATTCAAATTGTTCTTTTGATACGCTTCAATAGTCGCAAGCAAAACCGGCATTTGCTCCGGCAGGCATCCGGCCATTACGCCATTGATCGCCACGTGTTTAACGGTAACGCCCAGCCCTTCAGGCATCAATGCCTGGGCAACAACTTCGTCGGGCTTATGGCCTGTGCCTTTCAGCATCGCAGCCACGCGTTCGGCTGTTGGCGGAATGATCGGCAACCCATCCGTCATCCCGGCGTCGTAATACGATTTTTGAATTTGATCAAAATCACCGGAGACGTAAATTTCCGGCCGCGGCTTGGGTTGCATTACGCCGGTGGCCTTTTCCTCCGGAGTCAAGGGCCTGGTCAGATTATCGATCGCACGGGATAATGCCTCAGGATAAGCCTGCTTATTCATGGTTTCGGGTGGATAAACGAAGGACGAACGGCGCAGCATCGCTCCCCATCGGCTGCTTGTAGTGTCGCCGACGCTGTTCAGATCGTCGAAATTCACAACGGTGCCAGGCAGGCCCATCTTTTCAAGTTTGGCGCTCCATTGAAAAGCATAGGACGTAGTCGAAGAGGACGGTGCCGCGACATACATAAATGCATCGCACATCTGCTTCATCTCATCCCATAGTTTCGGATCGTCCTCGGAATAGCGGGCATTGCGCTGCTTGATGGTTACTTCTTTGGCGCCACGCTCCTTCAGGAGCAGCACCAGATCTTTGACGACACTATCGAAAGCGGAATTGGTCGGCCAGGACATCACAATGTAGATCCTGGCGCCCTTGATGCCGGCCAGACGCGGACTCAGCGGAATCCTCTCCACAGTCGGCGGGATGCCGCGAGGATCGAGCGCCCGGATGTTTTCTGCCTGTGCTGCTTTAGAGGCAAGCAGGATGAATACCAATGTGCTCACACCCGAAAGAAACAATAAAATACCTTTTCTTGCTTTCATCGCATCCTCCCTGACCAGCCTGTTCTGCCATGAGCGGACAACTGATATCCTATTTCGTGGATAAATCCTATATCCAGGACTTCTTTGCTTTTCTGCCAAAAAAATTCAGGCAGCGGCATTTTTCCGAAATAATTACATTGGTAACCCCCCGGCTCTGCCGGGAGACTCAAAGAGTTTGACAGCTCGGTATTTTGAAACGCTGAGAAACGCTGATAAAAGCGCTGACACACGCCGATTTGTTCGGCGAGGGTCGGCGAGCAAAAGCCGATGAGGCGCTTCCGATCCCCGCAGGGGCCAGCGCGGAGCGCCTCATCGGCTTTTGCCCGCGTAAGTCAGCGTTCAAGACCGGCGGAACTCCTCCAACCGCTTTGAGCGGTTCCAATCTTTCAAGCCTCCGGCTTTACCGGAGGTGCCTGACTCAGGAAATGCAACATCTCTGAGACATAAAACCGCCGCCATGATCGGACAGCGAGTGTAGGTATGGACGGTCATGCCGGAAACGAATGTCATTTCGCTGGAAAATATCCAGAAACAGAGGAGCATTGCGTTGGAGGACATCCTGTCGGATTGGACCGGATCTCTCCTAAGAGCCTCGATGGATTTGCAGACCGAACCCCGGTACTCAGTAAAGCTGGAAGAACAGGACTTTACCGCCTCCCATGGCACCGCCAGCCGCAGGATCAAAGAACATCACGGGTTTCTTATTCGACTGTTCCACCAACAGAACAATCCAGCCTTCCGCAGACTCACCTGAGCGCACTGTCCGATGAAGCTCCGGCGAAGGTGGACTCACCGAAGGAGGCTCCTGCTCGTTCCCATCTGCCGTGAGCGCAACAAACTGCATCTTTCTTGCCAATTCAAAAGTCTTGTTTCCCGGCGCCAGAATCGCATTCATCTGAAACGCCACGCGCGCAGCAACATAATCAAAGCCGGCCTTCGGAGGCTGACTGGAGGGGTTTGCCGCCTTTATGCGATCCAATGCCTCCTTGCCGCGCAAAACCTGGAGAACAGCAATCTTTGCATCGTAGGGCTCCATGGAACCTGCTCGCTCCCCGCATTCCACCTGAGTTTTTATCGACGTGCCGATCGGCGCCGCATTGGAGGGAGACAGACCTTGTGCTGCTGCGGTATCCAACCCGAGCAAAGGCCGCCAAAATCAAACAAGCTAATAGAGCAGAAATCCTGTGTTTCATATTAACCTCTCCTTTTGTATGAAATGGGAAAGAGGCATTGTCTGCCTCTTTCCCGGTCATGACTATTTGCCTCTATCTCCACTTGTCCACTGAGGCGGTCGATACGTGCCTGAAATCCCCCATCTGCATGAAGGCATTTGTCTCACCTCCCACCACGATTATCTCGACAGGAACCTCAGGCCGAAGGCTTGATACCGGGATGAGTGCTCCTTCCGGATATTTCAACCATGTCGCAAAGGGCTCAACACCCGATTTGGCCTGTTTCACCTCATCGGGGTGATCTCTGCAAGTACCCCTGAGCGGGTGAAGGAGTGTTTTTCAGGAGCCATTCGCTGAGCGCTTCCTTGGTTTGGAATCCGTCGAAGCTCTTTATAATCACTGGCCACGATTGGATCCAGCAACAAGGTAACCTGCCGATACGCACCCGTGGAATATCGGGCTACTGCCCGGGCAAGCCCTTCTTTGTTACCCCCCATCCCGAGGGCCCCATGAACGATTTCCCATCCGGTAAACGTGCTGACAGCACTTTCCCCGTGCTTGAACCCTTTCTGCTCGGATAAGGGTTTCCATCCCGCAGGCAATTTGTCTTCTTTTTCAGGGAAACAAACATTGTTGTAGTTGAGATTGTTTCCCTGGCTCCCCAGGTAAGTCTGCCCGGGAATGGCTCCTCCCCCAAGATTTCTCGATAACAATGTCCACGCTCTTCCGATCGTGGCATTGGCCTTGTTCAGGGGACTCATGGCTCCTATCCCGCCATTCATATCGATTTCCGTAATGATAGGCCCATTGACAACCGCCATCCTCGCGAAAGATGTTGTAGAACTGAAAAGCGAGGTTACGCCTGTCGATGACAATGCAAGGATAACGGGAAGATACTCCGGTTTTGCTCCAGCCATCACGGCATTGGCGGCAACCATCTCCACGTTGAATTCCCAGGCCTCATGGGGCGGAGAGGGACGCATGGTGCCCACAATCTCATCCGGCCTATGGCTGGTGCCTTTAAGCATATTGGCGACTCTCTCTTCGGTGGGAAGTATTATAGGAAGCCCGTCGGTCCAGCCGTTTTTCTCAAAGAGATCTGTCAGGGCCGTTGGAGTGTTTGGCTCTAACAGCCGTGGTTGCGGATCCCTCATCAGGAATCCGGTTTTCTTTTCCTCCGCAGTCAGCGGGTTTGTCAGCGCAGCGACAAACTCCTCAACGATCGGTTTTCCAGTCAACGGATCCTTGCCCCTTACATATTGATTACACAACTCAGGGGGCCTGCCGGCGACAGGATGCGGAATAAAGGTAAACCGCTGCTTCGGCATTCCCTTTTTCCAGGAAATAGTTCTTCACCAGTTCTTGAAATCTCTGAGTAACAACTGGCGCAGTAGGCACACCCAATCTTTCTACCGTTACACAGTGGCCGACGACCGCCGGCGAGCACGTGCTTCAATGGCCCACGCCCATAATCATTCCGTGGCCTTTTTCCTTTATTTCGGCCCAAAGCTTCGGATCGTCGTCGAAATAGTCCCTTCCCGCCTTTCTCCTGAATATCCAGGTCGTCTTGGGATATTTCTCGGCCATCACCTTCTGCACTTCAGGCAGGAATGTATCCCCGAACCCGATGTTAATGACATAGATCGTTTTGCCGTCCAGGGTATCCAAACGAGGCGCCATCGGCACCAGGCGTATCGGGGGAGGTGTGCCTCGAGGGATTTACTACCGTGACCTTGGCTTCTCCGCAGCCAATGGCATTCCCGACCAGAAAAATGGCTGCTAAAAACATTCCGGCCAAAAAACAACAAATTCGGCTTTTCATTGCTCTAGTCCTCCTTAAATCAGCATATAACGAATTGTTGAGTGCTTCAGGATTTTGTTAGCTACGCCATTGGTCTCGCTCTCGCATGGATAGGAGCAGGACAAATCCGCTCTCCCCAAAATGGCCGCATTCCATTCACCTCAGGTCGACGCCTTCGGCTGCCTTGAGACTTCCAAGCTGTCATCCTGCCCAGCATGCCTTATCACAGGCCCAAACTCAACGAAGCAAAAACCACTTCGCTCCGCCGTGCTCGATCGCCCCACCCTGATCGGCAGAATATGTCATGAGAGGACCTTTGTCCTGCTGAGACACAGAAAACGCAATCCAACCTTCGACTGTCTCACCCGACTTCATGGCTTTGCGCAAGTCCGGTTTCGGAAGCACTACCTGGGCAATCTGATAATCCTGGCCTTCCAAAGAAACAGCGCTGAATTGCTGTGGATTGAGTTGATGGATACACAGGCCGGGTGTTCCTCTCGCATAATATTCAAATTTCACGCGGGCCAGGACATACTCGAATCCCGCCTCCGCAGCTTTGTTTGATGGACTCGCTTCCTTGATCCGCATCCATGCTGCTTCACCGCGCACCACATCCGTCACGGTAATTTTCATGTCATACAGTTCGTGGGAAGTGTAGCCCTGCCCGCATTCGACGATTCCCGTAATCGTAACGCCTGTCGACGCGGGGGCCGCCGGTGAGGAACCGGGGGTTTGAGCGCCTAACGGGCTTAGACTGGCTGCAACTATTATCGAAGCTGCCCAAAAGCAGTAGAGTTGTTTATTATTCAACGAAAGCCTCCATCGCGAAAAAGCAGGGATACGGAAGGACACAGAAGAACGCGGATAAAAGCCAGGGTTTTTATCCGTGGATCGCGCTTGCTCCGTGTCTTCCGTATCCAGCTGCTTTGCTGATAAACAGTTTCCTACCTCGTTACCCGGTCAAAAGCAGGCGACCCCATGAAATCTGCACCGAGAAGTCGTGATCGCAATTACAATTTGGTTCGCAAACGAATCGAGCCTTACCTCCACTTATCCACAGAGGCGCCCGAGACATAACGAAAATCCCCCGCCATCAGAAAAGCATTCGTTTCCCCCCCACAACGATAATCTCGATCGGCGTCTCCGGCCTGAAGTTTGAAACGGGTATGAAGGCGTCCTCTGGGTACTTCAGCCATGACGCAAAGGGCTCGATCCCCTCTTTGCCTTTCTTCAGCTCATCGGAGTGGCGTGCCCAGTACTGCTGCGCGGGCGATGTTCCATTCTTCATCAGCCAGTCACTTAGCTTTTCCTTTGTGTCGAAGCCCTCATCATTCCTGAGGTCCCGTGCCGTAATCGGATCAAGCAACAGAGTGGCCTGGCTGCCGGAGCCGGTCCCGCTGGCCAGCAAACCGGTCAGCATTCGTTTGATAAACTGATGGTGCGGGAGTGCAAAACCGCCATAGTTGATGAGGCTCCAGCCGGTGAAGGTGCTGACGTAGCTCTCTCCAGCCTTATGGCCCTTTTGAACGTGAACGGGATTCCAGCCGGCGGGAAGCGCGTCCTCCCTTTCGGCAAAGCAAATATTGTTGTAATTAAGATTGTTCCCTTGACTGCCGAGGTAGGTTTCTCCCGGCGTACCTCCGCCACCGAGATTTTTGGATATCAGGGTCCAAGCTCGTCCAATCGTGGCATTGGCCTCATTGAAAGGCCCCATAGCGCCAAGTCCCGAATTCATACTGATCTGTTCTCGGATAGGGCCATTGACGACAACCATGCGCGCAAAAGACGTGGTTGAACTGAAAAGTGAAGTCACTCCGGTCGAAGCCAGGGCTAGAATCACCGGAATATATTCCGGTTTAGCACCGGCCATTACGGCATTCGTGGCAACCATTTCGACGGTGAACTCCCAGGCCTCATGGGGAGGCGACGGGCGCATGGTACCGACAACCTCGTCCGGTTTGCGGCTCGTGTTCTTCAGCATCAAAGCCACTCTTTCTTCGGTCGGAAGGACTATGGGAATACCGTCGGTCCACCCATTCTTTGCAAAGAGACGCTGCAGGTTTTCGGCTGTATCCGGTTCGATGAGCCTCGGTCGAGGAGGTCTCTGCAAAAATCCCGTCTTTTTCTCCTCAGGATTCAGCGGTTTTGTCAGAGCCGCCAAAAACTCCTCCACGATAGGCTTTTTCGTCACCGGATCATTGCCTTCCATATACCGATGGCATAATTCGGGAGATCTGCCGGCGACAGGATGGGGGACAAAAACAAATCGTTGGTTTGGCATCCCCTTTTTGTAGGCAATGGTCTTGACCAGTTCTTCGAACCGTTGCGTGATCACGGGAGCCGTAGGTAGACCGAGTCTTTCCACTGTCAGGCAATGGCCGACGACCGCCGGCGAACAGGTGCTTCAATGCCCGACTCCCATTATCATTCCATGCCCTTTTTCCTTGATTTCGGCCCATAGTTTCGGATCATCGTCAAAATAGCTTCCGATTTTCCTTTTGAGAACCCAATTGGTTTTGGGGTATCGCTGCGCGAGCACCTTCAGTGTTTCGGGCAGGAATGTATCCCCAAAGCCCACATTGACGATGTATATCGTCTTGCCGTCCAGTGTATCCAACCGTGGCGCCATCGGGACAAGTCGTATCGGCGGTTGTGTGCCCCTCGGGTTCAGTACCGCAAATTTTGCCTCTTGCGCCAGCAGCGTGGAACTGAAAATAAAGGCGGCTATCCACAAAACACCTCTCGCACTTCGACCCATTCCCTTCATTTTTTTCTCCTTGGCAGGCCCGTAGATCCCTTCCCGGTTATCGTCCATGTCCTTTGTTCTTTCTGATTCGGAGTGAATACGCACACCATTTCGGAAGGATTGAGGCGCTAATTATTGGGTCCCGCAAATCACAGGGGACACTACCCAAAAACCATGTGACGCCCCTGCCGGGCTTCGTTCTCCCATCCACTTAACCCCGGGCTTGCGCCCGGGGCGCTGTCATGTTACGCCCCTCCGGGGCTTGGGTATTGGCCGTGTAACTTTATTGGCCGGTCCCAATAAGACGATCCATTCAGTGAACTTGCTCTCCCTCGAGAAACGTTCCTCGGCCGCCACAGCGAGAGATAATTTTTGCAGCGCGGCCTAGAACTGAATTCGGGCAACTATTATACCGCTACGAGGCGCTGTTCCGGTCCCGTTTGTTGCAATATATCCGAATCCGGACTGGGTCTGGCCCGTGGCGGGATTAACGTTCTGGGTCGCTGCGGCATTGGTTGCCGTTGGATCCGGAATGACCAGCCGGTTGAATATGTTCTGGAAATCGGCCCGGATATTCAGGGAAACCCCTTCTTTGACACGGAAAATCCGCCCGATGCTCATGGCTTCAGAAGGGCGGCGCATATAACGATAGTCGCTGTAATAGCCTGGTGAGTAACTGAACTGACCGGCAGGCGGATCCGTCCATGCTTTCGGATTCAGAACGAAATCCGTGTATGGATCGTAAGTGCTCCTGTCGTTGATGTCCACCCCTTGCTTCCAAAGCGGCTGGCCCTCGATTCGGTTGGCAAAGGTGTCCCGGAAGAGCAATGACATGAGCTGGCTGTTTGCGGTCGGAACCTTGATGGGCATACCGCTGGCATACTGCAGGACGGCGCCAAATGTCCAGTCGCGGATCGCCCACGACAGGACCTTATTCACATCCAGCTTGGGGAACGTGTAGTTCACTGCCGTAACGGAAACGAACGGCCGTGACAGCCTCGAGATGTACTTATTCGTTGGACGATTAAATACATCGTTAACGGCCGCAGGAACGGTCAGCAGTGCGTTGGACACCTCTGCACCCATCATGAGTTCCTTCTGCCAGCTGAACGAACTGGTAAAATCCAGCCCGCGGGAAAACCGCTTTGTCACCTTAATCTGCATCGAGTCGTACCAGGTTCTGCCGAGCGGAGCCCAGAGGTAGTTGATCGTGCCGAACTGCGGGAAGGGCCGCAAAGATTGGGCAACGGTGGATGACATGGGAAAACCTGAGTAGGGCGGTGTGTCGAATCCGCGCAGCTTTGCCGTGGAAGAATCCATTCGGGCCTTCAGCAGCGCCTGGTCGGCAGGGCTGTTTATATTGAGCCCGAATGTGTTGAGCCGCTCCGGTGTCAATGCGTTTACGTTGATGAGCTCGTTCCCTTCCCACCAGGCGCCCCGGTTGCCGATATAGGAAATCTCAACCACCAGGTTCTTAAAAATTTCCCTTTGAATGCTCAAGCTCCACTGAATCATCCTCGGTGGCCGCCCCGCATTATTGTCAAATGCGGTCGGAGGCGCAGTGGTCTGCCCTGGACGCGGATACTGGCCGGGGTCCAGGTTGGGCCACGGACCAGGGGTTGGTGGGCCGTCTTTCAGCAATATACTCGGATCTCCATAGGATGAGGTGGAGAACAGATTATTCGATGCAATGCTCGTGGAAATCCTGTTCTCGGTTGCGGTTTGCCCGTACATGACACCCAATCCGGCGCGCAGCACTGTCTTGGCCGAGATCTGATAGGCCGCTCCCAACCGCGGTCCGAAAGAATAGGGATAGACCTGCGCGAAATCGCAATTGCAGCGACCCGGCCCCGAGCCTTCAAAGATCACCGCACCGGGGAGACCCCCGGTGGAGGGGTTCGGCGTGGTAGGGGAGAAATTCGCAATCCGGCCATAGGTATCCCTTAAGTAGCCCTGGTAGTCCCATCGCAATCCATAGTCCAGAGTGAACCGGCGGGTTACCTTCCAGCTGTCCTGAGCATACAAAGCCCACGCGGATTTGCCCATGCGGGGACTGCTGACGACCCCTATATTGCCGTTGTCAACAAACCCCAGGAGAAGATTTGCATAGGCGAATCCTATGGTTCCGCCGGAGAGGTTCAGACCGGAAATGGCAAGTCCGGTTTGGCTGAGAGCAAAGTTGTAAGTGCCATAGGCAGGATTAAAGACCTGCGTCGGATATCCTTCCAGGCGCATTTCAGCCCCGAATTTATAGGTGTGGCTGGATTTGGCCCATGTCAAGCTGGCATTTGCAGTCGGCTTTTCCATGTCTTCATGGCTCTGCATAAGCGGGCCCATGTTTTTCATGCCGCCTCGGGGCTGACTGGTCGGGAAAGTAATGTATGGGAAAAGAGTGACGCTAGCGCCTGGCAGACCCAGTTCCTTGAGCTGATCGAAATCGGTAAAATTCGTGTCATCCTTCCATCCCAGCGTGTGCAGACCAGCTCCGAAATGCAGGACGGTGGTGGGCGTCAGCGTCTGGTCGAAGTTCAGACGGAATGTATGCGAGTTGCCATAGGAGTTTCTGCAACCCGTAACAGGACTCTGGATTCCGTCGCAGAAGGGGGTCTGGTCCAACGCAGTCAGCCTCGTCATGGACCAATAGACGGACAGCTTGGAGCGCGGGCCAAAATTGTGATCGACCTTTATGGACGGGATAGTCCGGATATTGGAGCTGGGCCAAGGGACAAGATAGTTGTTGGTGAGGTTTGAGTTGGTGGGTTTGGGAATCAGGTCCTGGATCTTGACCGCAACCGGATCAAACCGGGCAGGATCAATGGTATTCGGAATTCCCTGGTATTGAAACGGATCCCGGACACGCTGCCCGTTGGGCGCAAGACGGTCGGTCGCCGGATCGTATATTGTGCCTTCCATGATATCGCGGCCGAGAGGATCGGTTCCGAGTTTTCTTCCGGTCAGGGCCTGGCGGAAATCCCCCGCGCGATAGGCGAGCGTTGGAATCGTATAGGGGCTATTACTGTATGTGACGTTTTCACGAAACTGCTCGAAGTTGAAAAAGAAAAAGGTCTTTTCGTGACCGTCGTACACCTTGGGAATCCATACGGGTCCGCCCAGAGTAAATCCGTAGTTGTTCCGACGCTGCCTGTTCTTGGTGTTCAGGAAAGGCGTGCTCGCGTTCAGTGCTTCATTAATCCAATAGTCGTACGCACTTCCATGGAAGCGGTTGCTGCCTGATTTCATCGTGATATTGAAGAAACCGCCTCCAGCCTGGCCGTACTCGGCGGCATAGTTGCTGGTCTGAACTGCAAACTCTTCCACCGCATCTACGCTGGGCTGGTTCTGCGCCGTCTGAGTCATGCGCATGGAATTGCTGGCATCCTGGCCCTCGACCCGGAAGCCCTGCGTGTTGGCGGGGGCGCCGTTGATTCGTACATAAGTTCTTTCCTGGAAGAGAGCGCCTGGAATTAGCTGAGTCGTGGCATAGGGATCGCGGATAGAGGACGAGAATCCAAGTATTGGCAGGCTGCCGAGAGTTTCGGAACTGACATTATGGCTCAGCTCTCCGCTTTCCGTCTTCAGAAGGGGAGCATCGGCATTCACCGTGATGGTTTCGGTAATGCTGCCCACTTCGAGCATTATGTCGATGCGCAACGTTTGAGCCACCAGGACCGTAATACCGGTCCGGACGTACTGTTTGAAGCCTTGGACTGAGGCCGACAACTGGTATGAGCCCGCCGGCAGTTGCGTTAGAGTGTAATTGCCGGTTGATGTAGTTGCGGCCTTATACACCGCTCCGGTGTTCACATTCTTTGCTTCGATGGAACCTGAGGAAATTACGGCTCCCGCAGGATCGGAAACGGTGCCGGTTATGGCACCTCGGTCGCTTTGAGCCGAAGCTGGCGTTACCGAAAGGATCAGACAAGCAATTACAACCAAGCATGCATTGGAACGCATTGGATGCACCCTCCTATCGCCTGTAATATTACAAACGCACAGCGACACCCCGGAGTTTTGGCGCTGGCGCCAAATCCGTCCCATGATCGCCGCCGCTCGGCGGGGCACGCTTCCCAGGGTGCGATCACCCTGGCGCCCTCCTGGCACTTATGCTCCGGAACCGCAATGAAGCTGTCATGCTTCTCCGGAGATTCTCTGGTTGTCTGAATATATCGTTCCCAACTGCGACCGCGTCTTTGCCGGTGAGAATCAGGATGAAGAAATGTGTCGCATCTTGGCGATTATTAAACTACCCAATTTGTTGAGGCGGTGTCAAGCATTTTGTCACAGATATGTGACACAAATATTTGTGGGCGGCTGCGATACTCTCGATGCATCCATATATGCAATTTCCTAGATTGGCTCATACTATCCGCCTGAGCCATAAGACAGGATCGCCGCTTGCGGACCATCCTGACAAACCTTCCCATCCAATGCAAAATCTGTCTGGCGCTGTTCCGGCCGGTTTGCAGCTCGAAACGCCCTCTCCGGCTTCCCCACACGGTCCTTGAAGAAGGGTGACCGCGTCCGGCATGGTGCGGATGTCGGCACCATAAAGATATTTTTGCTTGGAATCTGTAGAAATAAACACCCATCCAGACAGCCATCCTGCAGCAATCAGCGATTGACTTTGTGCGGACGTGTGTGCCAAGATGCGTGTCACATTGTTGTGACAACCTCTGAAACAGCCTCTAAAGCGGGGAACAATGTGATGTCCGTCGGTCGAACTCGGCCGCGGACCGGGGTTGTGGCCGTCATGCAGCCTTTATATTTCGCCAATGCCTTCCTGCCTTGACGGAGGTGGGGACACTGTGGAATTTCATATCGGAAAACGCGACCCCATTCGGATCTCAGTCAATTTGAGCGGCAGATCGATATTTCCATTGCAGCCGAAGTACATCGAGGAGGCGACATTCTGCCTCCGATCTGCAAATTGAAATCCAGAAGGTTCGTAATCGCGGTATTGAAAGGAGACGCATATGCGTTCGGATGACGTGAAGAAAAAGGAAATCACACGCAGACAGTTTTTCAAGGGATCGGCAACCGCAGGAGCCGCCGGATTGTTGCTCGGGCCAGGGGGCGAAACGCTATTGGGTGCGTCCAAAGGCTGGTTGCCCGATAAATGGGATTACGAAGCGGACGTAGTGGTGGTAGGAATGGGCTATGCGGGCCAGAATGCCGCTATCGCCAGTCATGACGCCCGGGCAAAAACGCTGATTATCGAAAAAGCGCCGGAAAAATATGCAGGGGGGAACTCCTCCTGTTCCGGCGGCGGCATGACAGTGCCCAACGGCGCAAAGGAAGGAGCTCCCTATTATCATGCACTCTCCTTTGGGACATCGCCGAAGGAATTGTGCGACTTTATGGCCGAGGCTTTAGCCCAAGTTCCGGAGCAGCTTAGGAAACTTGGGATTGAAACCATAGTCACACGCGACTATGCGAAGACGGCCCCGGAAGCCATGATAGGGCTGCGCACCCTTCCGGGAGCGAATAATGGCAAGATTTTTTCCATCAAGCCCGTAAAAGATGCGCCGCCGAACTACGGGGCTGGCAAACAGTTGTACATGGCGCTCGACCAGTGCGTGAAAAGCAGAGGGATTCCCATTCAATACGAGACCCGGGCAAAACACCTGATGCAGGATCCGGCGACCAAGGAGATTGTCGGCGTAATAGCGGAAAAACAGGGGAGGAAGATTTACATAAAAGCCAAAAGGGGAGTGGTTCTGGCGTGCGGAGGGTACGAGAACAATCCCGAGATGATGTCCTACTTTAATTATCCGGGGATACGAATCTACCCCTGGGGGTCACCCTACAATACCGGCGATGGCCTAAAAATGGTGTCGGAGGTGGGGGCGCCTCTATGGCATACGTTCAGCCTTGAGTGGGCGGGGCATTCCGTAAAGACGGCGAGTGAACAAGCCGGTGTTTCGGTTCAGGTAACTCTTACCGGCAGTTATATCTATGTAAACAAATATGGCAAGCGATTCATGAACGAACTGAAATCCATGGTTCACACCAAGGAATCCCTGGAGCTGACGTATTTTCATCACGACCGTGTGGAGTACCCCAATCAGCCATTTTACGCCATCTTCGATGAGAGTGTGCGTTCCAAACAGCGGCTCGGACGGCAGAGCGGAATGACCTGGAATGCGGTTCACGGTCTGTATCAATGGAGTGAAGGCAGCAGCGCCGAAATCGAGAAGGGCTGGGTATCCAGGGCAGATACCCTCAGAGATCTGGCCGCCAAAATGAGGATCGAGCCGGAGGGGCTGCAGGAGACTGTCACCAAGTACAATCAATTTTGCAGTGGGAAAAAGGATCCCGACTTCAGCAGAAGAGACAACTCGCTATCCCCACTAACGACTCCACCCTATTACGGCGTGGAGCTGGCCCTTACCCTTATCAATACCCAGGGCGGGCCCAAGCACAATACAAAGGCTCAGACGCTCGACCAGGACGATAAACCCATTCCCAGACTCTATAGTCCAGGGGAATTCGGATCATTCTTCGGATTCCTGTATCCCGGCGGCAGCAACATACCGGAGGCGATTGCTTTTGGCCGCATCGCCGGAGACAATGCCGCCTCACTGAAGCCGTGGTCGTAACCGATTAGCCGTCGAAGAACTCAAAGCGGTTTTTGACCGGGAAGAAATTAGCAGCGCGAAAAGCGGATAAGTGAAGAAATCCCATAAGGAGGTATTTTCATGATCGAGGATAGGAAAGCGAAAAAGCGGTTTCCAAGAAGAGAGTTTTTGGGCACTGGCGCCGCCTTTGCCACAGGAGCCCTTGGCGCTTCTGCTTCTTCAGCCCTGTCAGCGCCGTCAACAGCCCAGGGTACCAATGAACAGAAGCCCTGGCTGCCGAAAAGATGGGATTATGAAGCGGATGTGGTGGTCGCGGGGATAGGATATGCCGGCCAGAGCGCGGCTATTGCTGCGCATGACGCCGGAGCAAAAGTTATCGTGCTGGAGAAGGCGACAAAGGAGCTTTCCGGTGGCAACTCCTGTTGCGCGGTTGGAGGCAATTCTGTTTGGGATGACCCCAAGGAGTGCTACACGGACCTTCGGCACGCCGGCTGCGATGTGCCGGATGAGTTGGTGCGGACCATGGTGGACACGTTGGCAATGGGCGGGGGCCAGAACGTCCTGGGCTGGCTTAAGAAGTTGGGGATCGAAATGAAAGCGGGCGGACAGAACACCAAGAAGACCTGGTTTATTGCCAATAGTGAAACCGGAGGATCTAATGGCAGTCACCTGTATCGGGCTATTCAAGCTCAAGTGGAAAAACGAAACATCCGGATCATGTACGAGACCCCGGCCAAAGAACTGGTTCAGGACCCTATAACAAAGGAGATCCTGGGCGTCGTGGCCTATGAAGGGGCCAAGGGCTTCCATGGAGAAGGGGGAAGGAAGGTTTACGTAAAAGCAAAGAGAGGAGTGATCCTTGCTTGCGGCGGCTACGAGGGAAATCTGCAAATGTGGTCCTATTTTAATTACCCGGGCATGGAAGTATTCACCGGAGGCACGCCATACAATACCGGCGACGGCATTCTGATGTCCAGTGAGGTGGGAGCTCCCCTGTGGCACATGTTCTTGAAGGAATGGGAAGCCGGCTGTTGTGCTCCTGCGAGCAGGGAATTTGGATGCGCAATCGAGTGCAGCCTTCAAAGAGGTCATATCTATGTGAATCGGGCCGGTGATAGGTTCGTGAATGAAACCATCAGTTTCACGCATCGGCGGCCGAACATAGAACCTACCGATTTCAAAAGCGGAATAGATGTCCGCCCGGGCTTGTGGCATGGCATGGGCGGCTATCCGAATATGCCTTACTTCCTTGTCTGCGATGAAACATACCGGAAGAAAGGCCCGTTTGTAACCCCGTTAAGGCCTAACACGGATACAAAGTTCGCGCACGTTAAGAAACTTTATGACTGGAGCAAAGATAACAGCGCCGAAATATCCAAAGGCTGGGTGAAGCAGGCGAATACTATCGCGGAATTAGCCGCGATGCTTAAGATAAACCCTGAGGGGCTGCAACGCACTGTGGAGCAGGTAAATGAGGCCAGCAGGATAAAAAAGGACCAGCTGTTCGGCAATACGACCTTGCTGCCTATCGAAAGTCCGCCCTTTTACGGCATGGAGATGGCTCTGAGCCTCATCAATACAATGGGTGGGCCGCAGCATAACAGCAAAGGCCAAACGTTGAACAAAGAGGGCAAACCCATACCAAGGCTGTACAGCGTGGGCGAACTGGGCTCATTCTTCAGCCTATGCTACACCGGCGGAACAAACATACCTGAAGCTCATTCGTTCGGCCGCATCGCCGGAGAGCACGCAGCCGCCCTGAAAGTGTGGGGGTAGGCTCCAGCAGAGTGGCAGGCCATAGCGAACAGTTGGGGGAGTCGTAGGCAGGGTCCGTACCCACCATTTCTTCGATCGCTGCAGGCGGCAATAGATTTATGATTGACGATTGACGATTGACGATTGAAAAACACCTCTTCTCTTTCCTCGTTTCTCAATCGTCAAAGGTCAATCGCAAGCTCATCTCTTTGCCTGCTCTCTGCGCCAGGAGTAGTAGGAATCAAATGCCTTCAGCTTTTCCAGATTTGGTATCGGCTTGGCGCTTGCGGCGGAGTCAAAGAACATAACCTTCTGGTCTTTCTCCGCAAACGCAGGCCACTGCGGTAAGCCGGATCCGTTCGGATCTCCGGTTGCTGGCGAAATTGATCCAATAGGAGCGGATCAGGTCGGAAAGAGCCAAGATCCTCCGGACTGGGAGAGCGCCGCCGGGACCGCCGAAATTTTGGAATACATAGGTGACTTCGGCTCCATGATTCGGCGCCATTCGGCGATTGAGGCGTGCGATGATCGAAGTAGTATACGAATGCTTTCCCTTTCCCCTTCTGGGATTGCATGCGCGCCCAGGCCCACGTGGGCCAGGCAAAGGCAAATTCGCGAAACAACATCCGCGGACGATCGGGATGCTTCTGCATCCGTCGAATGCGGATAAGCGCTCAAAATGACGTCTGCCCGTTCTCCATAGCCCGATCGAATCTGCTTTTCAAATGCCGCCGCCGTGACCGGCCCGCGCATGAACAATCCGCCTTCATTGGAATTGGTCCCGATCAGGATGGGAGTGTCGTTGAAACGGCCCTTTTCGTAAAGTTCGTAGGGATCTCCCGGCAATACATATCCATCGGCAACGGGCCAAAACTGCTGCCGCCTCCCATTCCGCCTCCAACGGCTTTCTGGATCTGTTCGGCAGGCAACGCCCGCGCGGCCTTAATATCGGCGGCGCCGAGTTTCTTCAAAAAGCTTTCGCCGGTTGATTCGGCCAGTTTCAGTGTCGGAACATTCTGGCCTGCTTCATTCGCAATCCGTGGCGGCGCAAACGAGCCGCCGCTTTCGGAAATGGCGCGTTGGAAAAGACCCTTGGCTGCCGGGGCCGCGGAAAGCATGCCGACTGCGATCCCTCCTGCAGACTCGCCGAAAATCGTTACACACGAAGGATCGCCCCCGAATTGTGCAATGTTGTTCTTTACCCATTGGAGGCCGGCGATCATATCCTGAATTCCATAGGTGCCCGATCCCTTGCCGCTTTCACGGCTGAGTTCCGGGTGCGCCATGAAGCCGAAAACACCAAGTCGATAGGCAATGCTTACCAGCACCACGCCTTTTTGTGCGAATTTCGTTCCATCGAACATCGGGGTGCCCGTCATCCCGCCAACGAATGCGCCGCCGTGAATCCACACCATCACGGGCCGCTTTTCTCCGGCGGTCTTTGCGGCTGTCCATACGTTCAGGTATAAACAGTCCTCGCTGACATTCGCCGAGGCTCCCATCATCTTGACCATGCCGGGATCCTGCATGCAGCCGGATGCGTAAGCATCGGCTTTCCGGATGCCGGTCCACGCCTTCGCGGGCTGTGGGGATTTCCAGCGCAGATCGCCCACCGGAGGCGCTGCAAATGGAATACCCTTAAACGAAGCCACGCCGTCCGCAACAACTCCCTGTAATTGGCCGCCGGTCGACTTGACATTCTGTATCTGCGAGAGCGCGAAAGGAGCGACCGAGAGCACGGCCACTACAAAGATTCCTGCGATAAGACTCTTCCTCATGTTTGCCTCCAAATAGCTCTAATCGATTTTTTCATGCCCAAGCATTTGCATGTAGCCCGTCTGGTAGTACCCGTTGAAATAGGGCGCCAGAAGCAGCGGCATGAAAAGCAACGGTTTGCCCACCCTCTTTATGTCCATCGGATTGTGCTCGAATCCTCTGGGAATATAGAGGATACAGGGCTTGGTGATAATGTGCCTTTCGTATTCCGGCCCCAGGAAAATTTCGATTTCCGCATCGAAGTTGGCCGTCAGATCCGGCAGTTGGGCGCCCAGGAAGAAGAGATATTCGTCGACATCATGGTGATGCGATTGCAGCTCCATCTTGAACGGTTTGACATAATAGCGGAAGCCAAGATTGATGCCGGCGCCCGGAAGGTCGCTGTTGCCGCGGAAACTGATCGTTGGAGAGAGTATGGTGTCCGTTAGCGGCTTCTCCTTCAGCCTGGTGCAGAACAGATGGTCGTATCTGTTGCCGGTAGTTCCTTTGGGCCAGGGCGGAAGGTTTTTGGGCATCCTCAAACCCTCCAGGGGCTCCTTTTTCTCTTGCGCCATTGCCGCCGTCTGCGAGCCTAATTGGGCCATTGCCACTGCGGCCAGCGCGGTGGAGGCTGTTACATCGCTAAAAAATGCCCTGCGGGTTTGAGTCCTTTTGCCTGTGCTGGAACTCATTGGGTCCCTCCTCGATCTCTTTTGTGTGCGCATCCGGTTCGAGATTCGTGCCACTCCCATCTGCTTTCTCAAAGTTGCGGATGCAGAGTTTATGTCTCTTCCATAAAGAGTATTCCCATTGTTATAGGCGGGGCTGCATATGCATAAAAAAGGCTGTCAGACTTTAGTCAGACTCCCGGGACAATATGTCACAAATATATGACATATGCTAGAATGCTTTTGGCAACAATGCTTTCATCTCGGTAGAGAAGCAGGCGGGAGTCTCGAGGCTTTTGCGCATGCCTCAGATTGACCTTCCAAATCGCGTCTGTGCCAGCATGCGCGCCGTGCTTATTCCCGAAGGTAGTTGCGGCGGGAAATTGCCTCCGTGGTGCGCATGCCCCGCCGGCCGGAGGTATGTGTGCAAATAGACTTGTGTCGTGCAGGCCACCCACATTTGGTACTTTGATGAACATTATGGAATTCCAAATCGAAAAGAACAGCCCTGTCCCCGCCATCAAACAGATTCAGGAGCAGATCAAGCTTTCCATTGCAATGGGGGTACTCAAGAGAGGCGATATTCTTCCGCCGATTCGCGAGGTGGAAAAGCAGACGGGCATCAATCGGGGCCAAATTCACCGCGCATACCTGGCGTTGCGTCAGTCCGGCCTGCTTTCTCCAGCTCCTGACAAGAGAACCGCAGTTGCCGTATCCGCTGCGGCGCCGGACTCTGTCAATCAACAGTGTCAGGAATTGTCCAGGGACATCATCAAGCGGATCCGGAAAATAGGGGTATCCCCAATCGCATTTTCCAGGTATCTCAGCCGGACTACACAGGAAGACGAGCGTCGATATCCGTTTATCGCTTATGTTGATCCGGATAAAGAAATAGCCATCCGAAGGGCGGAACAGGTGTCCCGCTCCTGGCACGCATCGGTGGCGGGACTGTCGGTAGCCGAATTCAAACTGGCCCTTCATCGCGGCAGCAAGCTCCGAAAGGTGCTCGTCAACCATCTCATTGCCGATAGTATTCGACGCATGCCTCGGGGGAGAAAAATTGAAATTGTCCCCATCGAAATATGCTACACGGAACAAACGATCCAGGCGCTGGAAAAGATCCGAGCGTCTTCTGTGCTCGTTCTCCTTCCAAAGCATGCCCTATCCAGCGCTCGCTTCATGGTGGAGCAGTTGCACAAATGGATGAAATGCAAAGATGCAAAAGTCTCCTGGATGTCCGTCGATGAAGCGGCAGATTTCGGGCATTTGCTGAAAGACTCGCGCTATGATCACATTCTGGTTTCGCCGGGCGCACGGAGCAAAGTGCCCGTTAAATTTCATCGCAATCCGCGCATGCTTTTGTTGCAGATGGAGTTGGATTCGGAGGATCTGGAAATCGCCAGAATTCGCGCGGGCGTGATCGTATAAAGATCCGGATCAAAACAAAGTCTGTTCCACAGAGGCCGTTGATTCCGCGAAATAATCGTGCGAGGTGACTTGCCCCTGCCATCGCGAAGCAACATCGAATAATACAAACGCAGAGTATCCGCTCTGGAGATTGGAGGAATTGACGTGAAAAAGACGCCGAAGTCCAAACCTCAAAGCAACTCGCAACGATTAGGAGGCCGTACGAGAAATGCGTCTCGAACCAGAGAAGGTCTCAAAAAAGCCGGGCTCAACATGGATCAGTTGAATCGGCTTTCCGAAACCATACACCGGGACGTAGAGGCTGATTTATATGATGGCGCGGCGGTAATTGTGGCGCGTCATGGCGTCATTGGTTTACAGGAGGCGGCAGGATTTGCCCATCGAGCCGCCAACCGTCCCCTGCGTATCAACGACGTGTTCCATATTCTGTCCGTTTCCAAGGCTTTCACCGACGTGATAATTCTGTCTTTAGTCGAGCGCGGCGAATTGGCATTAACGACGCGGATTGGCGAGATTATTCCGGAGCTTAATGCGAGCGCCAGGGAGACAGTAACGGTCTTTAACCTTTTAACTCACACTGCCGGTTCTCCCCAGATTTTGTTCCCGGTGAGAGCGGAACGGATGGGCAGCCTCGATGCGGTTATCAAGGCGATTTGCCCGCTTGAACTGATCGCTATCCCGGGCAAATCGGTATGCTACAGCCCATTGTGGGGCCATGCGTTGCTTGGAGAACTCATCCGCCGGCTTGACGGCAGAAAGAGAGCCCTGCGCGAAATTTTCCAGGATGAGCTGTTCGGTCCTCTGAAAATGAAAGACACGGCCATGGGCAGGCGCAAAGACCTGAGCGCGCGCATCGTCCCGATTGTGGCGCACGATCCGTCTTTCGGCAATATGTCGGCGAAAGATGTGGAGGAACATAATCAGTTCATTACCGAGGATGCCGAAATACCCTGGATGGGCTGCGTTTCTACGGCCTATGACCTGTTCCGCTTTGCCGAAATGCTGCGGCGCGGAGGCGAACTGGAGGGAGCACGAATTCTATCCCCGGCATCCGTAAAGCAAGCCACCACGATTCAGACCGGGACCCTGGCTAACCAGTATTTTGCCCCGGTAATGGAGGAACATGGAATAAAACTGCCGCCGGCCAATATCGGCCTGGATTTTCAAATTCGCGGCGTAGGCGTCGGTCCCAATTCCATGGGCAATCTCACCTCGCCCGGCACTTACGGTAAGTTCGGGCTGGGTGGGACGGGTTTCTGGGTTGATCCGGAGCGAGACGTTACCTTCGTGTTCCTGCGGTCAGGGCTGCTCGAGCATTTAAATGATACAGCCAAATACCAGCGGATCTCCGATATGGCGATGGCCGCGATCCTCTAGATAAACGGATCCGCTCCGCGAACTGACTTGGCGAGGAGAGCAATGATATGACCCAATGTCTGGAAGGAAGATGCGCCGTCGTGACCGGTGGCGGACGCGGAATCGGCCGGGAAATTTGCCTGGGCATGGTCCGCCAGGGGGCCAAGGTGGTGGTGAACGATATTGGCGGAGGCGCTGATACAATCAGTCTGGACCACGGCCCGGCGGACCAGGTTGTTGAGGAGCTTAGAGGACTGGGAGGAAACGCTGTAGCCAGCTACGATACGGTCACGGATTTCAATGCCGCCCGGAGAATCATAGAAAGTTGCGTCCACAGCTTCGGCAGAATCGATATTCTGGTCAATTGCGCCGGGGGGGCGGGGATCGCCGGGACAGGCAAACCCGAAAAACTGGTGCCCTTCTGGGAATCGTCCGAAGAAGCTTGGGACGGCTCAATAGCCCTTAACCTGAAGGGTACCTTTAATACCTGCCGGCATGCCCTGGGTTACATGGTGAAACAAAACTGGGGACGAATTGTAAATTTTACTTCGCCTGCCTGGCTGGGCATGATGCCGGATGGCTACACGGCAGGCAAGGGGGGCGTCGTCAGTCTGACGCTGGGGATGGCGCAGCAGATGATTTTTGAGGGCCACAAAATTACCTGCAACGCCATCTCGCCGATTGCCGCCACCCGCATCAATCCCGGACCTAAGGCGGCCGAATACTGGCAGAAGCTCTACCAGGCGGGTCTCATAACACGGGAGATTTGCGAGGACTCCTCCGACCCGCCCCATCCCGAACATATCCCGCCCATCATTCTGTATCTCTGTACGGAAAACGCAGCCGATATCAACGGCCATGTGTTCGGGGCTTCCGGAGGTCGGATCGCGCTCTATTCCAATCCAACTGAGATCAAAGGCCTTTACAAAGAGGGCGTCTGGACGGTGGATGAACTGATTCAACGGGTTCCCTCAAGCCTGGCGCAAGGACTCGTCAAAGCCCGGGGATAGTCCCCAGTCTGCTATTTGGGAAATCGAGAAATTCCATGCCAGGTTTAGCCCAAACGATCAGCGAAGTCGTTCCGGGGATTTTCAGGGTTGTGGTCCAGATACCAATCCCCGAGGTCGGATTCATGAACTCCTATGTGATTGTCGACCATGACCGGAATCTCATAATCGATCCGGGAATGGCCCATCCTGCCTGCTATGAAATAATGGAGAACGCGATTACGGAACTTGGCCTGGACCTGGGATGTACCGATTTCTTCATCACGCATCACCATCTCGATCACTTCAGCTCTGTTTCCAGATTCCTCAGCCGGACATCCCGCATCTATATAAGCACGCCTGAAGCCGTATTCATCGAGCGGGTTGCCTCGGGAGAAGTGGAAGCGGAGACGGGAGTCTTCCTCGAAATGCTGGGATTTCCCGAGAAGAATTCGAGGAATGTGGTTTCCCAGTTTTATAGCGACGAGTACCGGCGACGAAGCCCCTGGCCCTTTCACTGCGTTGTCGATGGTGAGGTCATTGTGCGGGGCGGCCACGGCTTCACCTGCCTGATAACCTCAGGCCACACTATCGGTCACAGCTGCCTCTATGAACCGGAGCATAGTGTTCTGATCTCGGGGGACCAGATCACCGCAGGCATTCAGTTTCTACTGGACCGGATTAACCCGTTAGCCGACCATTTGCAGAGCCTTGCCCGACTCAGGGAGATGGATGTGAAGCTCTCGCTTCCAGGCCATGGTTCCCCGTTTAAGAATCACAGGAAAAGGATCGACCAGCTGCTGGCCCATCATCAGGAGCGGTCGGAGGCCGCCTACGGCGCTCTGGGGAAAGAAGGGAAAGACGCTTATGAAGTGACGCTTGCATTGGATGGGCTGCTCCCCGATCGGGATCCCTTCGACAGGTTGCCACTCATCAGGAGGTTCATCCACACGCGACACACTTTTGCCTATCTTCAACACCTCGCAGCCCAGCGAAGGGTAAGAAAAGAGAGTTGCAGCGGCCGGATCCTCTTCTTTCCCTGTCAACCCGCAGAATCGGATCCAGGTAAGAGTTGAGACCGCAATAACTGCTGGCTTTTACGATCCCTCTGGCAGGTCCCATTAAACCCAACATGTCGGGAAGAGGGCTGAAGGAGCTGAGAGTTCCGCAGACGCGAGGTAGGTAGCTTCTAAGCAAGAACCCGGTTGGAGGAGTTACGCTGGTCTTGCTCGCCGACCCCCGCCGAACAAATCGGCGTTTGTCAGCGCGTTTGTCAGCGTATCTCAGCGTTTCAAAATACGGAGCTGTCAAACTCTATGAGTCCCCCGGCAGAGCCGTGGGTTTACCAATAGAATTAACGAATTCGGTTTTGATCGGTCACGCGCACGCCAGGATCGCCCTCTTGACCATTACCTTGGCGATCTGAATCTTCCACTTGTTTCTGTCACCGGGAAGCGACTTGGCGCCGGATAGGGCGGCCTCGCCGGCGGCTTCGGCATTTGCCTCACTGATGTTTTTGCCCTTAATGGCTTCCTCGGCTTTTATTACCCGGTATGGCTTGTTATGAACGGCGTTCAGGCATACCCGAACATTTTCTCCACCTATGGCTGCGGCACAGTTGACAACGGGGAAATCTATGGATTTGCGAATGGCAAACTTTATAAAGGCGCTCTTGACCCCTGCGGCCGGCGCGGGCACCTGAATTTCCGTGACGATCTCACCGGCTGCCAGGACGGTTGATCCCGGCACGGCCAGGTCCCAGAACTGTTCGGAAGCGAGAGTCCGCCGGTTGGTCTTTATCTTAGCGTTCAGCGCTACAAGCGCAGGCGCAGTGTCGCTGGGATTTACCGCTACACACATCTTAACAGCGCCGAAGATCGAGTGGTATCGGTTCTCGCCACTCAGGGCAAAGCATGTCTTGCCTCCTTTGCGGATGCAGTAGAAGCGATTGTCGGGATTGCGGAAGTACCAGCAGCGGTTGAGCTGGCAGATATTGCCGCCGAGGGTCCCCATTTCCCGGATATGGGGAGAGGCTGTCCGGTGAGCCGCCTCTGCCAGCGCCTGGTACTTGGCCCGGATGACAGGGCTTTTGGCGATATCTTCCAGCCGCGTCAGAGCGCCTATTTTCAGCAGACCTCCTTCTTCCTTGATGTAGTCCAGCCCGGGAATGCTTTTGAGGTTAACCACAACTTCAGGGTGGGCAGGGAGAATCTCAAACCTTAATGTGCCCAGCAGATCGGTGCCGCCTGCAATTATGGCGGCATTTCCTTTCTGCATAAGTGCGGCCGCCTCATCGAGTGTCCTGGCATTTACATGCGCAAATTTCTTCCATGTTTTCATAGTGCTCCTCTTATATCTTTCCCAGAGCTTTGAGGACTTTGTCCGGAGTGGTGGGAAAGTCAAGGACCCATTTGCCTATTGCGTTGTATATGGCGGAAGAGGTGATTCCGGAAAGGCTCGCGCCGACGTTTTCGCCCATGCCTAAAGCGCCATATGCCGAATATCCCAAATGACTCTCGTTAATGATGCTTTGGACGGGTGCATAGTCATTCATTGTTCCAATGTGGTAGTTTATGTGATCATAATTGAGCGCCACTCCGCTATTCGGGCAGAACACCTTCTCTTCGGTTGCGCTTCGGCCGAAGGCCATCACGGCGCCGCCATACTGTTGTCCCATGACGCCTTCAGGATTAAAGCAGTGGCCCACGTCGTTGACGCAAACGGTATTGGTTATGTCAACCTGCCCGGTTTCGGTGTCCACTTCCACCTCTATGAAGTGGGCTTGCCGGCTCATAATGTAGTAAGTCGGATCCGGCTTTCCATTGGCAGTCAGTCCCGATACCGGGGGGGCAACGGGATGAGCGATGCCCGTATTGTCGCTTTCGGACGAAGGGCCCAACACCTCGACCACCGACTTCCTATTAGCTGGATTCGCTTTCTCGAATACCATGCTGTCTTTGATGTCGAGGTCCTCGGTCTTCTTGCCCGGGAAGATGGCGGGCTGCGCAGGACGCATCATGAAGCCGGGCCGAGGCGTTATGGCAGCCTGCAGGATCTTCTGTTTCAGCTCTTTGGCGGCAATTACCAATTGAGGAACGGTAGTGATGGTGCCCAGGGAACCGCCCGGCACGGCAAAACGGAACACGCTGTTGTCGGATCGATGCTCGTGTATAACCGTATCTTCGTATTTCAGTCCCGCTGCGGCGGCCACGCACTGGCGGAAACCGGATACCGAATCAACTCCCGGATCGCACCGCAAACCCACGATAGCGACTTTGCCGTCACGAAGCATCAAAGCCGCCAGCCTGCCGCTTGAAGTGCATGCCCATTGATTAACGGACATGAATCCCATGCCGTGCATCTTCCCATTGGCAAGCCTTTTGGTTCCGGGCGCGTGCCATTTCCGGTCCCAGTCAATGGCCTTCTTGCCCTTTTCAAGGACCTCTTTGAGGCTCCACCTTTGGGGGAAACCATTGTCTTTCTGGTATTGGGTGACCCAATCCCAGTCGTGTCCGCGACAGCCATCGTTCTTCAGTGCCACTTCGGTCGGATCGAGGCCGAACTCAGCCGCTACCCGGTCAATCATAACCTGATGGGGGATGCATCCTGAAGTGCCGTCCCGGAAACAAACGATGTGGCCCATATTGGTGAATGCCGTCTCCTGGGTGCCGCGGATATTGGGTATACGGGTGCATTCATACGTCCTCTCGAATACCGGATTCCTCGATCCCATCATGTGCCAGTAACAGGCGGTGATGGTGCCATCCTTTTTGGCTCCCACCTTGCATTTAAACATGCCGGTTTCTTCGCCGTTGATATAGAACTGACTTTCGTCATACAGCAGTTTCAATGGTTTCCCGACCCGCCTGGCCAGGATGGCGCCGAGGCGGATAAGCGAAACGGAACAAGCGATATGGTTTATTCCGCCAAACCATGAACCCTGATAAGGCATCGTAAGCGTGATCTTAGAATAATGGGTTAAGGGAGGGTTTGCTTTTCGCTTGCCGGCGATACCTCTTGCATTGTTGGGAGAACTGAGATTCGATTGCAGGATGCCCTGGTGGTGCACCCAAATGTCAAGAAACTCTCCCCTCCAATGGGCCACACAGACTATGGCTTCGACACCTGCCGTTGTGTTCGGAGCCCGCTTTATGGTGTACTCCAGCACCTTATCGGCTTCGGCAAAACCCTTCTGGACGTCACCAACTTCCTCCTCACGCGTTATGTACCTGTTAGGCTCCTTGGCCGTAGGCTGAAAGCGCAGCGCCTCGGTCCAAATCTTTGGAGCATCCGGCTTCAGGGATTCCTCCATACTCAGGATGACCGGCCGCTCCTCCCATTCTATCTTGATCAGCCGCAGCGCCCGGTCGCATATCTCCTCGCTGTCGGCAATCACCACAACTCCCATGGGATGATTGTAAAAGTCGCTGATGCCGGGAAGGGTGAGACTATTGTACTGCTGCACCTGAGTATCGTTTTCATCCACAACGTCCGGGTCGTCATATTTGACGATATCCCGTACACCTATGAGCGCCTCTGCCTGGCTTGTATCCATTTTTACGATTTTTGCATGAGCATAAGGCGAGGTGAGAATTTTCGCATACACCATTCCCGGAAGGTAGACATCTCTGGTGAACACGGCCTTGCCGCTCACCCTGTCATATCCGTCCTGTCGGGGAAACATGTTGCGTTTGATGCTCTCATCCGATTCCGGTATCTCCCAAGTCCACGGCTGGTTATCTGCCATATTCCTCCTTTTTTTAGAGGTTCTTCGCGGCTTCCAATACCGCAATAGGATGCCGCTGATAGGTGCCGCAACGGCAAAGATTGCCGCCAAGGGCATCTCTTGCCTCAGCTTCGGTAGGTTTGCCATTCCTATCCAGCAGCGCCTTGGCTGTGCATACAAAACCCGGCGTGCAGTAACCGCACTGGAAAGCATTGTTGTTTATATAAGCCTGGACAATCGGGTGTTTGACCTTGGCAATGCCTTCTGCGGTCTCAATCTTGGCTCCATTGCACTCGCTGGCCAGCGTCAGGCACGACAGGACAGGCCTCCCGTTCACGATGACGGTGCACGAACCACAGGCGCCTTGCCCGCCGCACCAGTCCTTTGGAGAGGTAAGGCCCATCTGATCGCGCAGAAGTGAGCGGAGACTACAGTCCGGTTCGACATTGAACCGGTATTTGCCCCCATTTACCGTAAGCTCGATGGCCTCCGTTGCGTCCGATTCTCCCACCCGCTGGCTTGTAGCAGCAGCTCCCGCCGCGGCGACTGGGGTTGCGGCCAGCGCGGACGTTGCGAGGGATCCAATACCGGGAGCACCAACCACGAACCCGGCATCCTTCAGGAACACTCTCCGGGATATGAACCCTAATCCGTCTTTTTCGCTCTCTTCCGCGGATTTCTTCTCTTCATTCGGCATGTTGTCCCCCTTACCCTTTGATCGGAGATATAAAACGCGGGATCATGCGCCCTGCTTATTCGTTGATCCTCGCGCTTTATCGGCTCTATCATCAGTTCATCGAATACACGATCGCAGATCCGCAAAAAGAGCCTTGAATCAGGCCATGCAGCTAATTCTGCCCTTAGAAACCCAAAGATAAACACCGGAATTGTAACATCGTGAATACAAATACCGCTTCTAGGCTAGCAGGGTATCCGTTTGGTTTTTTATTGTCAAGATAATTGTTGTAATATTTGCAACATTAAGAGTGCCGCACTCAGATAATTACTCCGGCGCGGATTCTTGCGCTTTCCAGGGATTCCAGATCGAGCTGCAGTCGCACCATCAGAATGTGCCGGCTCTTCTGCACTTCGTGAGGGATTCTGCCCAGGAGAGCAGCATCTACGATAATGTGGTCATAATTCGAGCCCTTCAGCAACTTCCCCAAGGACCTGTCGGCCGCTGAGACCATGGAGATTTCCACGTCTGGAGCCTTTATCCGTTTCTGCATTTGAGCACGAATGAAGCCGGCGTACGGCAGGAATTGCGGCGGGAGAACGCGCAGCACGGACGAGTGGGACTTGATCCGGTCCAGCTCCTGAATCATCTGGTCGCTGTAGCGTACTTCAACGGGAATTACCTCGATCTTTCTTCCGGGAAGCGAGGATCGGACGATATCGCGTATGAGGTGGTTTGTTAGGGCTTTTCGCAGTTGTGTCCCTTTACGCGCGGCGCGTTTCAACTCCGGAACCGTCAGGCCGATCACCGGCACTTGCCATAATTGCGACAGCTCCGCCGCCTTGCTCAAAGCAAAAGTCTTTTGAGGATCCACATACGCAATGAATGGAACCCGGCGCTCGAGTTCCTGCATGTGCTGGCTCAGATATCTGGCGTATGCGGTTGGGGAAATGCCGAGCTGGCGGACCTTGGCAGCAATATTCCTGGTCAATGTGCTGCATTTTGAGTTTATCGAATCCGGAGCTGCAGCAGCCGGCGACACGACAGCTCCCTTGCCGCGCCCTCGCTTCAAGACAAGCACCCCGGACTGCGCCAGGGCCTTGTAGGCTCTATAGACTTGAGCGCGGTTGACTCCCGTCTTCCTCTCGACTTCACGGATGGATGGCAAACTGTCGCCGCTGCGAACAGTTCCCATCCACACAGCAAGCTTAACCTGTTCTTGAATCTGTTTGATCACCGGAACAAAAGCGTGTTTTTCGATAAGAAATTCCACGGAGGTCCTCCCTTATGCTGTGCATAGATCCTATCATGGGTGCCCTCCCCCTGCGAGGGAAAGACATGCCGAAATGAGAGTGGATTAAAGTTGCAATATATGTAACATATAGCTTGACAATATTGCAGTGGGGCGGATAGGATACGTTACCATCGCATATTTTTACGCATGCTATCATAAATGACGGGATCCCCAATTGGATTTTAAGAATTCCGCATGCTTCAAATAGCTAGCCGGCATTAACAATTTTGGCGGCCGACATTTAACAGGGCTCAGCATGTATTACGGCGGGATGGAGTATGTGGGTGTGCAATGCGTGTACACAGAGCGCAATCCCGAGGTCACTGGCAACGCCAGTCTTGCTTGTGTTAAAAGCAGCCACACCCAGTTATTCGGCGCGGAAACACGCTTCGAGGGATTCCCGGCGGCCAATAGGCTGGCTTCTTGCGGGCCTAAGTTTGCCTCGTAATGCGGGCGGACCGCTTTCATGTGGGCCCGGGCTTCAGCCGCTGGGTCTGGGTTGAAGCCCGGCCTTACTGGACAATTGCGGAGAGACCTGGCCCTGGCCGCGCGGGAGGCAACCAAGAGCGCAGGAAGATAGCTGCACCGAGTGTTCCGGATGCGAAAACTGCCGCCTCCTACGGCGTCAGTTTTTATGCACAACATTCGAGCGAGCGATGATCGTTAATGGAAATTGAGGAGGTCCGGTATGAAAAGCAGAAGAAGTGTTTTTCCGATGATTTCAATGGTCTTTCTATTTTTCCTATGCTTGGCGAGCTTTGCGCCTGGCCTCGTACCTGCAAAAAGTGGAAATAAGGTAAAAGCGGGAAAGTTTGTAATTGGAGACCCAACTCTTATTTGCCTTGGATTTGAATGGAGCATTGAGGGCGATGATAACCGTAATGCGGCTGTGGCGGTCCAGTACCGCAAAAAAGGGACGACCGCATGGAAAGAGGGGTTGCCGCTTCTGCGCCTTCAAAATGAGGAAGCCGGCGGGAGTTTAACTCCCGCTTATGTGGTTCCCAACATGTTTGCGGGAAGCATACTGGACTTGGAACCCGATACGGAGTATGAGTGCAAATTTCAGATGTCCGATCCGGACGGTGTGGATGGAATCAAGCAAAAAATGGTAACGGTGCGAACACGTCCGGAACCGAAACCTTTCGCGGGCGGACGGATCCTGCACGCGTACCCGGCCAATTACAAAGGCGCTAAGGAAAAGGATTCCTTTATGGGACTGGTATCGGCCTTCAGGACGGCTATTGAACCTGGCGATACTATCCTCGTGCATGCCGGCGTCTATCAGAGTGATCGTACCGCATACAATTCCAGTATGCGAAGCGGGGTCGGGTCAGACGGGTTTGGAACGACCTTTCTTACCAAAAGCGGCACCCCCGAGAAACCCATTGTGATCAAGGGTGCAGGGGATGGCGAGGCCATTTTCGACGGCGGTGGCTGTGCCATCCTATTTGATATCATGGGGGCCAATTACATACATTTCGAGGGCCTTACCTTCCGTAACGCTGATGTGGCCATTAAAACGGGCGTAAAGGACGTGGTCGGCAGCAGCGGTTATACAGTTAGAAAATGCCGCTTTGAGAACGTGTGCATGGCCATCTGGGGCACATATCAAGGCTCAAAAAATTGTTACATTGCCGATAACGTGTTCATCGGCCGATTCGATCCTAAGGTGCTGATGGGAAATATTGGCAGTGACGTTGTTCCGTTCAAAAAGCTGCCCGGCTTTCCCCTGAAGATAAACGGCCCCAATGGCTCCTACTATGCGATCACGGTGGCAGGGCAGGGCCACGTTATTTGCTATAACCGTATTGAAAATTTCTGGGATGGGACATGCGTCAATCAAGCAGGCAGAGTTGACGATCCGGAGGGGTCGCATGCCAATATCGACTTCTACAATAACTACTATTGTAATATTTACGACAATCCTGCCGAAGTCGATACCGGCACGCACAACATCCGTTTTATGCGCAACCTTTGCCTCAATAGCGGACATGCTGTCTTGAGCGCACAGCCTATTTATGGCGGACCGGCGTACTTTATACGGAATATCGTGTACCATGCCCCGGACCGGGGAGCTATAAAGATGTATGACAGACCGGCAGGCGTGATTATGTATCAGAATACGTTCTGCAGCGAAGTGTACATTGGGCAGCCCTCCGCCAATCTAAACGGCCGCGAAGGCGCTGCGAACTTGCATTTCCGCAACAACCTCATGCTGGGAGAAAACCCCGATTCGATGAGGAATTACCGTACCAAGGATTTTGGCGGTATTTACTTTATGGATACCTACACTTCCTATACAACCTCTGACTACAACGGGTTCCGTCCCAATGAAGGGTTTGAGGCCCAATTTATGTGGCTCTCCCCTGCCGGCGGTGCGGTCCGCGACTTCAAAAATCCCAGGGAGATGCATTCCTTCAAAACCCTCCAGGAACTCTGCAAGGCACTGGGACAGGAGTGCCATGGGATAATGGTAGACTACGACATATTTCAGAATGTGAAAAAGGCGGATCTAAAAGACTTTTCAAGGGTTTTTACGCGCGACGAACTGGATTTCCGGCTTAAGCCGAATGCCGTCGCCGTTGATGCGGGGTGCCCGCTTCCCAACATTAACGAGGATTTTAATGGTAAGGCTCCGGATCTCGGGGCATTGGAGGTTGGGCAGCCCCTGCCAATATGGGGACCACGGCCTTAGGAGCTTCGGGCTGAGCCCCGGATGGCATTGTCAACTTGAGGTGGCCGCTGGCAAACTGCGTCAGCGGCCACAAATGCTTCCAAATATCATTGCACTCACAACTGTTACCGACATCGATTTGCACCGGATATCATCGGCCGGTCCGTTGGACTCTATTACCGATTCTGCTTGAATTTCCTAGATGCTTGGGATTGTCGGCACAGCGCGGGTACGATCGCATTGCAGGAGGGGATCCAAAATGAGAGAAAGGTTCGTGGAAGCCAGGAAGCAAAATGCGCATCTTGCAAGAAGAGATTTTCTCAAAACAGCGACCGCAGGTGCAGGAGGGGCCGCTTTGGCCGGATTTGGCGCGAGCGAAGCGGGAGCCGTGCAATTCGGCGAGGTTCGGAAATGGGACTATGAGGCGGGAATCGTCGTCCTGGGAATAGGCGGGGCGGGTCTGGCCACAGCCATAGTTGCCCGCGATCTGGGAACCGATGTCCTCATGCTCGAGAAGGCAAAGGAATCTCACGCCGGCGGCAACTCCCGAGTCTCGATGCAGGGCTTCTGGTGTCCGCCAGACTATAATCAGGCCGTGATCCATCAAAGGGCGCTCAATGACGGATTTCCGGTACCGGATGAGGTGATTGAAGCCTATCACCAATACACGACAAAGAACCCCGACTGGCTTAGAAAAATTGGCGCCCAAGTCATACAGCCCGCAAGCGGTAACGCAAGCAGGGCCTCGTACCCGGAGTTCCCCGGCGCTGAAAGCGCGGCTGTGTGCTTTCTCGACAACGGGAAAGGACAGGCGGGGTCAGGGTTCCAAAGGCTCTGGACGATGCTCCGGGACAGCGCTGTGAAGAGGCAAGTCACAATCATGTATGAAACGCCCGGGATTGAATTGATCCAGGATTGCAAAACGAGGGAAATCCGCGGAGTGGTCGCCGAGAGGCAGGGTAAAAGGATATACGTCAAGGCCAAGAAAGCTTTGGTTTTGTGTACCGGAGGATTTGAGAACAACCAGGGCATGATTCGGGACTATCTTTCGATGCCGTGCGGATACCCATTTGGCACTCCGTATAACACGGGAGACGGCATAAGAATGGCGATGGCGGTGGGGGCCGACCTGTGGCATATGGACAGTCAAGCAGGCCCCACTCTCAGCTTCAAACCGCCGGATTTTGATTTTGCATTGGGCGGCGGAGGCGCTCCGCGTAATCGGGGATTTATCTGGGTTGCCAAGGACGGAACACGCTTCATCAACGAAAACACGCCCAGCAAACACGGCAAGATAGCTTACCATGGCACATACATTCAGCTTCCTACCCCCCTGCCGATACATTCGATTTTTGACGAGGCGGGGAGAAAGAGCGGACCCCTCTTTACACTCGGCGGCAACATGGGTTGGAATGCAATGATTGAGCGCTACAAGTGGAGTGATGACAACAGCGTAGAACTTGCGAAGGGCTGGATCATCAAGGCAGACACCATACGGGAGCTGGCGGCGAAAATAGGGAAAAACCCGGACACGCTGGAAAAAACCCTGGCTACCTGGAACAAATCCTGCGCGGCGGGCAACGATTCGGAGTTCGGCAGGCCAAGCGATCGAATAGCCCCAATTCAAACCCCGCCCTACTATGCCTTGGAGCTTGTTCCTACGTTCACAAACACGCAGGGCGGACCCCGCCGCAACAAGAATGCTCAAATATTGGATCCATACGGCAAGCCTATCCCGAGGCTTTACTCGGCTGGAGAACTGGGTTCCCTATGGAGCTGGAACTACCAGGGAGCCGGAGACTTTGCGGAGTGTCTCGCTTTTGGACGCATTGCGGGCGAGCACGCTGCCGCTGAAAAGCCCTGGTCCTAGCCGGGTTCATGGCCGTCTTTTGGGAATGTGCCTGCCAATCCACAAGACTGGATTCCGGTACTTTCCACGTCCATGGCTGGCATTTTACTCTAATTCTATTGGTAAACCCCCGGCTCTGCCGGACTCATGGAGTTTGACAGCTCCGTATTTTGAAACGCTGAGATACGCTGACAAAAGAGCTGACAAACGCCGATTTGTTCGGCGAGGGTCGGCTTTTGCCCGCGTAAGTCAGCGTTCAAGACCAGCGCAACTCCTCCAACCGCTTTGAACGGTTCCAATCTTTCAAGCCTCCGGTTTTGCCGGAGGTGCCTGACACTCCTCCTTGGATGGGACACTCAGACAATTACGCCGGCGCGGATCCTTACGGCTTCCAGGGATTTTTGATCGAGCTGCATCTGCACCCTTAGAATTTTACAGCTCTTCTGCACTTCGTGAGGGATTTCGCTTAGAAGAGTAGGGTCAACGATAATAAGGTCATATTGGGAACCCTTCAGCAACATCTCAAACGATCTGTCGGCCACTGAGACCAGGGAGATTTCCACGTCTGGAGCCTTGATCCGTTTCCGCATTTGAACGCCGATGAAATCCGCGTACGGCAAAAAGGCTGGCGGGATCACACGCAGCACGGACGAGTGTGGCTTGATCCGGTCCAGCTCTGCAATCATCTGGTCGCTGTAGCGTACTTCAACGGGAATTACCTCGATCGTTTTGCCGGGAAGAGAGGATTGGACGAGATCGCGCATGATGTGGTTTGTAATGGCTTTTCGCAGATGTGTTTTATTTCGTACGGCGCTTTCCAACTCCTGAACCGTCAGGCCGACGACCGGCACCTGCCATAGCTGCGACAGCTTGGCGGCCTGGCTCACAGCAAAAGTCTTCAGGGGATCCACATATGCAATGAGTGGAGCCCGGCGCTCGAGTTCCTGCATTTGCTGGCTTAGATATCTGGCGTATGCGGTTGGGGAAATGCCGAGCCGGCGGACCTGGGCAGCAATATTCCTGGTCAATGTGCTGCATTTTGAGTTTATCGAGTCCCGGGATGCGGCAGCGGTCGACACGACGGCTCCCTTGCCGCGCCCTCGATTCAGGACCAGCACCCCGGACTGCCCCAGGGCCTTGTAGGCTCTATATACTTGAGCGCGGTTGATCCCCGTCTTCCTCTCGACTTCGCGGATGGAGGGCAAGCTGTCGCCGCTGTGAATCGTTCCCATCCAGACAGCAAGCTTAACCTGTTCTTGAATCTGTTTGATCACAGGAATGAGACTGTGCTGCTCGATAGAAAATTCCATGACGTCCACTCCCTTCTGAGGAAGCGATCCATGTCTGGATAAACCCTATCATGGATATATCCTCCTGCAATGCGGCAGGAAAGCTGAAGGATGGAACAACCTAGGGACAAAGCGGAGTCCAGAATCTATTGGTTTCATGGAAACAGTGGCCTGTTGCGCCAGGGTAGCGAAGGTCTACAGGCTCGCCTGTTTGGTGATACCCATGATATCCCGTGGCGCGCCTTCGGCGCCCTCGGATCTCAGAAACGATCGGCCTCGCCGCTCCTTTCGCTGCTGCGAAAAGGAGCGGCGAGGCGCGATTTGTCAGGCTAACGGCTAAAATTGAAAACGGACGACTATGAGGCCGCGGCGCTGCGAGTTGGCGGCAGTCGCGTTGTAGCGTCCAAAGCCGGATAATGTAGTGCCCGACTTGTTCCAGGTCTGAGTGGCTATCGCATTGGTGCTCGTTAAGAGGGTGTCACCCAGAACGTACCGGTTCAACATATTGTCGAAGTCTGCCCGAACGCTTAGGGACATCTCCTCCCTGAGTCGGAAAACCCGCCCTATGCTCAGTTTTTCCTCAGGATGACGCGGGTATCGGTAGTCGCCGATAAAACCCGTCGAGTAGCTGTACTGGCCCGGGACCGGATCTTTCCAGGCCGCCGGATTCAATACAAAATCCGTGAGCGGGTCAAAGGCGCTTCTCTCATTGAGGTCGCTGAGGGGCATCGTGGTTTTGGTCCCATCAGCGTTTTTCACAGTCCGCAGAAACAACGGTTGATCCTCAACCCGGTTCGCGAAGGTGTTTGTGAAGGTATAGAGGTTGATCACGCTGGTCGACGATGCCGCCGGAACTTGAATCGGTCTGCCGCTGGTGTAATTCAAGACGAAGCCGAACCTCCAATCGCGAATCGCCCAGGACAGCGCCTTGTTTATATCCAGCGTCGGCAGCAGGTAGTTGATCGCAGTGGTCCATACAATCGGCCGCGAATAGGTCGAGAGGTACTTGTTGACATGGCGGTCGAACGGGTTGTTTATGATTCCGCCGGTTGATCCGCTTGTTGTGCCCGTTGTCTCCGACCCCATGACCAGTTCCTGCTGCCAGGTAAAGGTACTGGTCATGTCAAGCCCGTGGGAAAACCGCTTGGTCACTTTCGCCTGCAGCGAGTCATACCAGGTCTTGCCGAGCGGCGCCCATCTATAATTGATGGTTCCGAAATGCGGGAACGGCCGCAACGATTGGGCGACGGTTTGGGTCGTCGGGAAGCCAGTGTACGGCGGGGTGCTGAAGGGAAGCTTTGTGACCGGATTTATACGGTTTTTTGCCGCCGTGGCATTCAATGTGCCGGCTAACAGGGTTCTATCGTCGGAACTGTTAAGGCTAAGTCCAAAGGCGGCAAGCCGCTCCGCCGATATCGCATTTACGTTGATGAGTTCGTCGCCTTCCCACCAGACGCCGCGGTTGCCGACGTATGAGGCTTCCACCATCAGGTCCTTGGTAAGCTCCCGCTGGAGGCCGATGCTCCACTGAAACTGCCTCGGGGGCCGGCCCGCGCCTGTATCGAACGCGCCGGGACTTCCTGATGTATAAGGTACGGGGGACATATTCAATTGACCGGGATCCAAATTGGGCCAATACCAGGATCCCGCCGGCGATTCCGGCGCCCCCTGGTCCAGCGTCCTCCACGCCGCACCATAAGAGGGACCCGCGAATCCGTTACTGCCGGAAGAAACCTGCGACATTCCGTTATTGGTGGCGGTTTGCCCGTAGCTGATGCCGAATCCGGCGCGAAGCACCGTCTTGGGCGTGATCTGATACGCTGCTCCCAGCCTCGGACCGAACGCATAGGGATAAACTTTCGCGAACTCCACGCCCTCTCTTTCAAAAATCAATGCGCCCGGCAGATTGCCTACGCGGGGATTGGGAGTGGTAGGCGAGAAATTCGGATACCGGCCGTACGTCTCTGTCAAATAGCCCTGGATATCCCAGCGCAATCCGTAATCCAGCGTCAATTTGCGGGTTGCCTTCCAGCTGTCCTGAGCGAAGAAAGCCCAGGCATTCTTCCCCACGTGCGAGTAGGCGCGGGCTCCAATGGAGCCGGAATCCATTTGTCCCAACAGGAAACTCGCGTACGGGAATCCCACCGAAAGGGTCTTGACATACGCAGAATCGGGGATTCCGCTTTGCCTGGCGGTAAAGGTAAAGAAGCCGTAGGAGGGATTTGATCACGTCGCGTCAGAAATGACTCGATGCGCAATTCGGCGCCGAATTTGTAGGTATGGTTGGATTTGACCCACGTCAGGCTTGCATTTGCGGTCGGCTTATAGTTTTTCATCGGGGCCTGGTTGGGAGGGCCGATGCCAAACAACCCTATATTAAGCCCGCCGAAAGTCGAGGAAAGCCCTCGAATGCTGGGGAAAAGGTCCGTGTCCGCTCCCGCCGGTTGCGCCATGCCGAGTTCCGTTTGCTGATCGAAATCTTGCCATGGGGTGTGGTTCGAAAAAATACTTTTTTGAAGGCCGGCGCCGAGATGCAACAGTTTTGTCGGGGTCATGGAGAAGTCGTAGTTCAAACGCACATTCATCGTGCGGATGTACGAAAGCTGGCATGCCGTAATGGGACTAATATCGGTAAAACCGTCGCACATCGTGTTGGCTGTGATACGCGTATTCGACCAATAGCCTGAAAGCTTTGAGCGCGTACCGAAGTTGTGATCGATTTTTACACTTGGAATAGTCCTGTAGTTGTATTTCTGCCACGGAACCAGATAATTGTTGGTCAGGTCGTTCTTATAGGGTCCCGCAGGTTCGGGAATATACTTGTTTTGGATTGCCAGCGCACTGCTGTTCAGCGGGTCCGTGATCACATTGCCCGCGTACTGATCTCTCATCAGGTAACTCTTTCCGTCAAGCCCGACGTACGTATATTCCGTTCCAGGCCGATAGAGCTGGTTTTGGTGGATAGTCTTAACTCCATCAGCGGTAGTCACGGTAGCCGGGGTCAACACCTCGCTGAAATCTCCCTTGCGCATTTTCAGGGTGGGAACCGTGTACGAGGTGGTGGAGTCCGTACTCTTCTCACGGAACTGCTCCCAGTTGAAGAAGAAAAATGTCTTTTCGCGCCCGTCGTACACTTTGGGAATATAAACGGGTCCCCCTACGGTGAAACCGTAGTCGTTCCGGCGTTGACGGTCTTTTTTTCCGTACGGCGAACTGGCGTTGAGTGCCTCGTTGTACCAATAATCGTACGCGCTTCCGTGCAGCTTATTGGTGCCGGATTTCATGGTCATATTGAACAGTCCGCCCCCCGCCTGCCCGAATTCGGCGGCAAAGTTGCTGGTCTGAACCGCAACTTCCTCAACCGAATCCACGCTGGGTTGGGTAAACGTCGTATAGGAGGTCCATATTCCGTTGGTTGCATCCTGGCCCTCGATTCGAACACTCTGCGTGTTCGAGGGAGCCCCATTGATGCGCACGAGGCTCCCGAATTGCTGGGAATAGAGCGCGCCTGGGATCAACGTTGTCATGGCAAAGGGATCCCGAATATATCCTGCAAATCCCAGAATGGGGAGTTCATTCAGACTTTTTGAGCCGACATTGGTCGCCAGCTCGCCGCTATCCATCCTCAATAGGGGAGCATCGGCGCTGACGGTGACGGTCTCGCTGATGTTGCCCACCTCAAGTGAAATGTCGATGCGCAAGATTTGCGCCACCATAACCGTGATGCCCGTTCTTACGAACTGCTTGAAGCCGGGCACCGAGGACGACATCTGGTACTTGCCGGCAGGCAATTGGCTGAACGTGTAATTGCCCGTCGACGAACTTTGCGACTGATACACGGCAGCGGTATTGATGTTTTGTACTTCAATCGCGGCATTGGGTATGACTGCGCCTGCCTGATCGGTTACGGTTCCCGTAATGGTGCCCCGATCGCTTTGGGCAAACGCCGCTGCTCCGGCAACCACGAGCAAACAAAAAATCGCGATGATTGTTGAACGCATGCGAGATATCCTCCCTAGAGTTGGCCTTTCGCAATCCAAGTGCGATACGAAAATCTGCGTGAAGAAAAATAGAGCGCAACAAAAAATTGAGCATGAATAAAAATCGAGCGTTGTGAAAAGTTTTTAGCAGTTCCGCCGATGCATTGTCAAGCGAAATGTTGTATCTTACGTAACAATTATCTTGACAATGTCACGGCTGAACAGGTAATAGAAAGCCACTTCACGCTTTCAAACGTGCAATTATGAACGACGGGATCTTTGCGCAGATTGTGAGAATTCCGGATGTTCTTCATGAACGGCATCGGCAGGATCGCTGCGGTCATGCCAAGGCTCCTCATTGGGTACTTGCACCTTTGCCCAGGCTGGAAATACACCGGGGAGGCTTCCTGAACTTTCGCGATTGGAGAATCGGCGCAGCGTTGGAACACTCGATCGGAATACGTATCGAAATATCCAATGGAAACTGCGCTTTTACGTCCTTGCGCTTCACGAGGACGAAACCGATTTGCCGCGGAGGATAAGCAAGGATGTATGGCCTGAAAGAAGGAGAGGGATACTATCCATGGATGTGGCCAATGCCGGGAAACGGCGGGATTGGGAAACGCCGTGTCCGCCGTCTTGACGGTTACGAAAAAGCGAGCGGGAAGGCAATTTACTGCAGGGATATATACCGTCCCGGGATGCTGTACGCGAAGTATCTCCGTTCCCGATACGCACACGCCAAGATCAAACGCCTGGATACCAGCAAAGCTGAGGCTCTTCCCCGAATAAGAGCAGTGCTTCGATATGATGATCCGAATATAGTCTGGCCCGAATTTCAGGGCCAGCCGCTCGTTTCCGGCACAAATCACTGGCATCCCGGAGTCGTGGGCGCTGTGGTCGTTGGCGAAAGTGAGGCGGCGGTCGACGAGGCGCTAAAATTAATAGAAATCGATATGGAAGAACTCCCCGTCATTATGGACGTGGAGGATGCGCTGAAGCCCGAGGCCCCAATAATGCGCCCGGACCAGAACTCTAAAACAAACCGCAGGACCCGTTTTGAGACCGTCCTCAAGCATGGGGACGTTGAGGCGGGTTTTGCTCAAGCCGACAAAATAATCGAGTGGAAAGCGACGACAGAGCAGGACGTGTGGGCCGGCGTAGAGGCAATGTGCGGTGTGGCCGAATGGAAAGGAGAGTACCTGGAGGTTTGGCAACACGGCCAGAATGCATCCGGCATGATGAATGCTCTGCGCGCCTATGCGCCCGTGCACAAGATCCATCTGTATCTGCCCTATAACGGGGCTCAGTTTGGAGGTACCACCTATTTAGGCGTGGATAGGTATGCGAGTCAGGTCGCTGTGATAGCCGCCAAACAGACAGACTGTCCGGTGAAGTTTCTGGATGATGAAAGCCATTTCGCCGATGGTTGTTGCGAGGACGCCCGGTCACGGTACTATTTTAAAGTAGGATTCAAATGGGATGGAACCATCACCGCCGTAAAACTACAAGCCTACGAAACCTGGGTTACAGAAGCCCGTTCTCTTAAAATACGCGAAGGCACCAGGATTCCCAACCTATACATTTCGGGCGACTTTGCAGCCTTTACAAGGCCGCCCAGTTACTGCTTCAAGCATGGTAGTTCCACGGTCCGGGTTGTCGCCCAGGTTTGGGAGCACGTCGCCGGTGAACTGGGAATGGATCCAACCAAGGTTGCCGAGATCAATGACGGCTGCGACGGGCAGGACATGGCATACATCAGCGAACACGTGAAGAAACCGCAGGGATTTGATTCGGACAGGGACAGCTTGAAGGAGGTCCACGAGTTGGGGAAGGCTGCAATCGATTGGGATAATAAGTGGCACTTGCCAGGAACCAAAATTCTGCCCAACGGGAATTATCATGGCATTGGCTATGTCTCCACGATCGGTTGGGCTCATACGATGGGCAATTCCAGCGCAGCCATAAGGATAAACTCCGATGGAACCGTTAATATCCTGGCTGCGCAACAGGATGGAGGCTGGTGTCCACAGACCACTTACTGTCAGGTTGCGGCCGATGAATTGGGAGTCGTTTATAAAGATGTTCGCATAAGAGCCTACGATGACCGGGGCGGTTTTGCGTCGGCGCCCGGCGGCGGATCCGCGGGTATGAATGGAACGACTCCATCCATGATAAGAGCCGCCCGGAAAATGAAGCAGCTGATTCTTGAAAAAGCGGTTCAGCCGCCGCCCCGGAGCCGGTCTTTGGGCCTGCCGCCCCAAAGATCAGCACTTTTCCCGAATCAAAGGCCTGAAGAATTGGACCTCAAAGATAGCATCGTTTTTGAAAAGGCAAAGCCAGCGAATAAAAAAACACTGGCACAGGTCGCGGCATTGTGGAGCCGTGATCTGTTCGTATGGGACGTTCCGCCCGCGCACACCGGGCGTGGAGGTGTAGAGGAGGAGTACTGCATGGTCCGGCAAGCCCACTTCGTGGAAATAGAAGTGGATCCTGATACAGGGGGTATTGAAATAAAAAAACAGGTTAGCGTGAACGACGGAGGCAAGGTAATAAATCCCGATGCCTTTAACGGCCAGCAGTACGGCGGGGCTTATATGGGTCTCGGGAGGTCCAGCAAAGAAACGGTGTATCACGATCCACAAACAGGGGTGGCGCTTAACGAGAACCTGATAGGGTACCCGGTGAATGTGATGAATGACGTGGCGTCCATTGACTGCCGTTTTGTGGAGACCGGCCTGGGCTATGCTCCTTATGGGACTTGCGGCATCGGTGAAAGCGGCGGTGCTGTGAACCACTGTATCATACCGTCCGCCGTATACAACGCAATAGGCAAATACGTAGACTCGGAACCGGTCACCCCTGACAAAATCCTTGAAGCGCTGGGCAAAGCATAGCAGCTTGGACAAAATGAAGACCGTAAAGAAATTCGAAAGAAGAAAAGGGCATTCTCAAGATAGGAGCCTTAACCCATAGCTTGAGGATGGAGCAAGAGAAAAAGCGTCCTTAATGGAAGGAGCGAGTCAGGTACCTCCGGCATAGACGGAGGCTTGAAAGATTGGAACCGCTCAAAACGGTTGGAGGAGTTATGCCGGTCTTGAACGCTGACTTACGCGGACAAAAGCCGATGAGGCGCTTCCGATCCCCGCTGGGGCCAGCGCGGAGCGCCTCATCGGCTTTTGCTCGCCGACCCTCGCCGAACAAATCGGCGTTTGTCAGCGCTTTTATCAGCGTTTCTCAGCGTTTCAAAATACGGAGCTGTCAAACTCTTTGAGTCCCCCGGCAGAGCCGGGGATTTACCAATGTAATTAATCGGAGTCAGCATTTGTTCGAAAGCGGAATCAACATCAAAACGAATTGGGAGATCAAAGAATGAAAAATAAACTGGTAGCGATTTCTTTATTGCTAGCTGCCGCTTTGGTTTTTTGCGGATTTTCGACGGCCAAACCGGCGAACGAAAAGGTTACTTTGGAGCTGCTCAATCCCATGGGCATGATTGAGCCTGAGCCATATTTAGCACTGAGGCCTCGTCTTTCGGATTATTCTGGTAAGAAGATTGCTCTGGTGCATAACATCAAACCGGGTGTGCCCCAGCTATTCGACATACTGGAAGAAATGCTGAAGCAGAAGTATCCGGGCGTAACTATTCAGCGAGGATTTAACCCGGGAATACAGGCACAGGCACAGGAAGAACATTTTCAGTCGATCGCGAAGGGATGCGATGCCTTTGTATATGCGATGGGAGACTGAGGGACCTGCACGTGGTGGGGTGCCCGCCGCACAATGCAGATGGAAAAGTATGGAGCGCCTGGAGTACTTCTGGTCAGCTCGAATTTCCTGAAGGACGCAAAATCAGCCGCTGTTGATTGGTTGATGCCCAACATGCGGATGGTAACATTTCCTTCCGAAAAGTGGTACAGGCTTCGGGGAACGGTACAAGAGTTAAGACCCCTCGTTGAAGACGCTTTTAATCCCATTGTGGACGCACTGACGAAGCCTCTTACGGCTGAGGAGGCCAAGCCTCAGACAAGATCCGCAGTCGAATACCCGCCCGTTCGCATTACGGGCGATAGTTATGAGGACGCGGTGGAAAAGTTCAACGCGTCGTTTCTGGAAAACAAGATGGGCGATGGATTGCCTCTGGTGCCCCCGACCAGGGAAGCCGTTGCCCGGATGCTCAAAGGGACGAGTCGTTCTCCGGGCGAAGTGATAGGCAAAATCCCCATGAAATCCGGCACGGCCACTATTGAAAAGATTGCGATCAACGCGGTGATGGCCGGAGCAAAGCCGGAGTACCTTCCGGTGGTAATCGCGGCGATGGAGGCATTTGTGGCGCCAGGGTATACCGGGATGGGATTCTGGCACATGATGGGATCGGCGGGTGCCTTTACTCTTGCCATTCAGGTGAACGGTCCTATAGCCAAGGAAATCAACATGAATTCCGGGATTGGTTACCTGGGCGATTGCTGGCGTGCCAACAATACCATTGGACGGTCCGTTCGATTGGCGACGCGCAATATCGGCCACACGTGGCCGGCGGAGAACGACATGGCCCTGACCGGGCGGACGTCGCCGCATACCTTTTACACCTTTGCCGAAAATGAAGAGATGAGCCCCTGGGACCCCTATCAGGTAAGCCAGGGTTTTGCCAAGGGGGACAGTACAGTGACGGTGACCAAGGTCGGCTCCTATGGTGGATCCGGAGCCAATATGTTTGGAGGTGGAGCGGTCGCTATCTGGACGGAGCAGGGGATTTTGGACGGTATGGTTAAATCGATCGGCAAAGGCAGAGGAAGCTATCTGGTATGGTTTCATCCGGAATGTGCTCAAGGTTTAGCAAAAATGGGCTATAAAACCAGCAAGGATGTACAGGGTTGGTTTGCTCAAAAGACCGGCATACCGGAAAAGAATTTTTCCATTACCGTGGCCGGCGGTGTGCCGGGTTATTCCCTGTTGTGGAGCTACGAGACGGTTGCCCATGTCACAAAAAAGATCACGGGCGCAACCATGACTAAAGCCGGGCGATAATTTCGAGCATAGATGTGCCGATAGCGGGACACTCAATCGCGGCCTCGCCGCTCTTTGTCCCGGAATGGAACGGCGAGGCGCGATCTGTCAGGCCGACGATTAAGGGCGACTATAAGGCCACGGCGCTGCGAGTTGGCTGGAGCTGCGGTGAAGCATCCAAAGCCGGCTGATGTCCTGCCTGCGCTAGCCTAAGTGTGCACCTATCCCGAATAAATAATTTGGAGAATTGGAATCCAACCTTAACAAAATTGGGAGATCAGAGAATGAAAAATAAACTGCTGTCGGTTTCTTTGCTGCTTGCCGCCGGTTTATTTCTGGGCGGGCGTTCGGCCAGACCGGCGAGCGAAAAGGTCTCTTTGGAGTTGCTCAACCCCATGGGCGTGATTGAGCCGGCGAAAACCATAGGACTGACGCCTCGTATTCCTGATCTGGCCGGTAAGAAGGTTGCTTTGCTGAATAACGGCAAATCTGGTGTGAGAAATCTAATTACCGCACTGGAAGAACTGCTGAAGCAGAAATACCCAACCGCAACTATTTTAACGCAATATAAGGCGGGATCAACAGCAGATCCAAGGGAAGAAGAGTTTCAAAAGATAGCAAAGGAGTGTGATGCTTTTATTTTTGCCATAGGAGACTGAGGGACCTGCACGTGGTGGGGTTCCCGCCGCACTATGCAGATGGAAAAGTATGGAGCGCCTGGAGTATTTCTGGTCAGCTCGCAATTCCTTGCAGATGCCAAATCAGCTGCTGCTGATTGGTCGATGCCCAACATCCGGATAGTAACAATACCTTCCGATAAATGGTACCGGAATCGGGGAACTGTAAAAGAGGTAAGACCGCTTGCTGAAGCCGCTTTGGATCCCATTGTTAAGGCTCTGACGACCCCCCTAACACAAGAGGAGGCCAAGCCTCAGCAAAAAACCGCAGTCGACTACCCCCCTATCCGCATTACTGGCGCCAATTATGCGGACGCTGAGGAAAAATTCAACCAGTCGTTTCTCGATAACCAGATGAGCGATGGACTGCCTCTGGTACCCCCTACCAGAGAGGCTGTTGCCAAGATGCTCAAAGGAACGAGCCGTTCTCCCAGCGAAGTAATAGGAAAAATTCCCATGAAATTTGGCATCGCCACTATTGAAAAGATTGCTATCAATGCGGTGATGGCAGGGGCGAAGCCGGAGTACCTTCCAGTGATCATCGCGGCCATGGAGGCTATTTCGGCGGGAGGACAGTGGAGCATGGGATTCTGGCACATGATGGGTTCTTCGGGTGGTTTTACTCTCATCATTATGGTGAACGGTCCCATAGCTAAGGAAATCAACATGAATTCCGGGATTGGTTTTTTGGGCGATTGCTGGCGAGCCAATAGTACGATTGGGCGATCCGTTCGATTGGCAACACGCAATATCGGCCACACTTGGCCGGTAGTGAACGACATGGCCCTGACCGGCCGGCCGTCGGCGCATACCTTTTACACCTTTGCCGAAAATGAGGAGATGAACCCGTGGGAGCCGTATAGTATGAGCCAGGGTTTTGCGAAGGGAGACAGCGCTGTGACGGTGACCAAGGTCGGCTCCTACATTGGAGCTTCGGGCCAAAAGGTTGGGGGTGGAGCAGTTGATACCTGGACAGAGCAGTCAATTTTGGATGGTATGGTTAAAGAAATGACTCATACCAGTGGTGCTATTTACAACAGTTATTGGCTTTGGTTTCATCCGGAAGCCGCCCAAGGGCTGAAAACATCCTTTACCAACAGAAAGGATTTGCAGGCTTGGTTTGCCCAAAAAACCGGAGTACCGGAGAAGAATATTTCCATCGCCGTGACCGGCGGTGTGCCGGGGTATTCCATGATATGGGATTACGGAGAAGGTGCCCATGTTACGAAAAAGATAACGGGCGCGACCCTGACCAAGGCCGGGAGATAATTCTATTGTAAAACTCACGGCTCTGCCGGGGGACTCATAGAGTTTGACAGCTCCGTATTTTGAAACGCTGAGATACGCTGACAAAAGCGCTGACAAACGTCGATTTGTTCGGCGAGGGTCGGCGAGCGCCTCATCGGCTTTTGCCCGCGTAAGTCAGCGTTCAAGACCAGCGTAATTCCTCCAACCGCTTTGATCGGTCCCAATCTTTCAAACCTCCGGCTTTGCCGGAGGTGCCTGACTAGTTTCTGTCGCGAAACCTCGCCCCGCGGTCACAAGTTTCTTCCAGGTTTTCCCAGAGCTTCTTCTATTATATTTTGCCCAGGGCTTTGAGCACTTTTTCCGGAGTCGTTGGAAAGTCAAGGACCCATTTGCCTATTGCGTTGTATATGGCGGAAGAAGTGATTCCGGAAAGGCTGGCGCCGATGTTTTCCCCAATCCCGTACGCGCCGTACGCAGAATATCCCAGATGACTCTCGTTTAGGATGCATTGGACGGGCGCAAAGTCATTCATGGTTCCAATGTGGTAGTTCATATGATCATAGTTAAGCCCCACTCCGGAGTTCGGGCAGAACACCTTCTCTTCGGTTGCGCTTCGGCCAAAGGCCATGACGGCGCCGCCATACTGTTGTCCCATGGCGCCTGCAGGATTAAAGCAATGGCCAATGTCGTTGACGCAGACCGCATTGGTGATCTCAACCTGCCCGGTTTCGGTATCCACTTCTACCTCTATGAAGTGGGCTTGCCGGCTCATGATGTAGTTCGTCGGATCCGGCTTCCCGTCTGAAGTCAATCCCGATACCGTGCCGGCAACGGGATGAACGATGCCCGAATTGTCGCTGTCGGATGAGGGGCCCATCACCTCGATCACCGGCTTCTTGTTACTTGGATTTGCTTTCTCGAATACCATGCTGTCTTTGATATCGAGGTCCTCGGTCTTTTTGCCCGGGAACATAGCGGGCTGCGCAGGACGCATCATGAAGCCGGGCCGAGGCGTTATGGCAGCTTGCAGGATCCTTTGTTTTAGCTCCCTGGCGGCAATTATCAATTGAGGAACGGTCGTGATCGTGCCCTGGGAACCGCCTGGATTGGAAAAGCGGTACATGCTGTTGTCGGATCGATGTTGGTGAACAACCGTATCTTCATATTTCAGTCCCATCGCCGCGGCCACGCACTGGCGGAAACCGGATATCGAGTCAATTCCCGGATCGCATCGCATCCCTACGATGGCGACTTTGCCGTCGCGAAGCATCAAACACGCCAGCCTGCTGCCTGCATTGCATGCCCATTCATTAATGGACATGAATCCCATACCGTGCATCTTCCCATTGGCAAGCCTTTTGGTTCCGGGCGCGTGCCATTTCCGGTCCCAGTCAATGGCCTTCTTGCCCTTTTCAAGGACCTCTTTAAGGCTCCACCTTTGGGGGAAACCATTGTCTTTCTGGTATTGCGTGACCCAATCCCAGTAGTGTCCGTGGCAACCATCGTTCTTCAGCGCCACCTCGGTCGGATCGAGGCCGAACTCAGCAGCCACCCGATCAAACATAACCTGGTGGCCGATGCTTGCTGAAGTACCATCCCGGAAACAACTGATGTGGCCCATATTGGTGCACGCCGCCTCCATGGTGCCTCGGATATTGGGTATACCCGTGCACTCAGGAGTCTTATCAACGCCGGGATTCCTCGTCCCGATCATGTGCCAATGGCAGGCCGTGATGGTGCCATCCTTTTTGGCGCCCACTTTGCATCTATAGCTGCCGGTTTCTTCGCCGTTGAGATAGAACTGACTTTCGTCATACAGCAGCTTCACCGGTTTCCCGGCCGCCCTCTTCGCCAGTATGACGGCGAGGCGGACAAACAAATCGGAATAACCGATCCAGGACAGCCCCCCGAACCAGGAGCCCTGGTAGGGTAATGTGACTGTTATCTTGGACCAGTGCGTAAAGCCAGGATTCGGCTTCCTTCCTCTAACAGCGCCAGACCTCCCGCCGGGGGAAGAACTGAGACTCGATTGCGGGTTATTCTGGTGATGCACCCAAATATCCAGGAATTCTCCCCTCCATTGGGCCACACAAGCCATGGCCTCGACACCCGCCGGCGAATTCGCCGCCCTTTTAATGGTGTACTCCACGATTTTGTCTGCCTCGGCGAAACCCTTCTGCACGTCACCGATTTCCTCCTCACGAGTTCCGAGGCCGTTAGGTCCCTTTGCCGTTTCCCGTACGCGCACTACCTCGCTCCAAATCTTTGGAGCATCCGGTTTCAGTGATTCCTCCATATCCAGGATGAACGGCCGCTCCTCCCATTCCATCTTGATCAGCCGCAGCGCCCGGTCGCACAGTTCCTCAGTGTCAGCGACCACCGCAACTCCCATGGGATGGTTGTAAAAGTCACTGATGCCGGGAAGAGCAAGAACATTGCTTGGACTGGTCCCGGTATTATTTTCATTCGCAACGTCCGGGTCTTCGTATTTGAGTATATCCCGTACCCCGATGAGCGCCTCGGCTCTGCTTGTATCCATGCTTACAATTTTTGCATGAGCGTAAGGCGACGTGAGGATCTTCGCGTAAAGCATTCCGGGAAGATAAACGTCTCTTGTGTAAACGGCATGGCCGCTCACCCTCTCATAGGCATCCTGGCGGGGGATCATGTTGCTTTTGAATACTCTCGTCGGATTCGGGTATTTGCCAAGTCCATGGCTGATAGTTTTCTGCCATTTCGTTCTCCCAAAAAGATTCTTCGCTTCCAATACCGCAGGGTCATTCTGCCGGTAAATAGCACTTAAGCGCCACAGAGCGCGGCAAGGCTAAGACCATGGCTTCTCAGCAGAAGCGCGTTCACCGGCGATTCGTCCGAAAGCCACACACTCCCCAAAGTTTCCGGCTCCCTGGTAGTGATAACTGAATATGGAACCCAGTTCTCCGGCAGAGTACAGTCTCGGGATTGGCTTCCGGTTTGTGTCCAACACCTGAGCATGCTGATTGTGCCGGGGGCCTCCCAATGTATTGGTGAAGGCGGGCACCAGTTCCATGGCATAGTAGGGCGGATTTTTGATGGGAGCCATTCTTTTAGCCGGCCGGCCGAATTCTGAATCGCTCCCTGCCGCGCAAGACTGATTCCATTTGGCTACAGTCTTTTCCAAAGTATCCGGGTCCTTGCCCATTTTTGCGGCCAACTCCCTTATGGTATCGCCCTTAAGGATCCAGCCCTTTTCCAATTCAGCGCTGCTGTCCGCGCTCCACTTATACTTTTCAATCACGGCATACCAACACCAGTATTCCTCAGTCTGATAAAGCGGGCCGCCCTTTCTCCCATTTTCATCAAAGACTGCGTGTATGGGCAAAGGCAGGGGAAGATGAACATAGGTGCCGTGGTAGGCCACCTTGCCGTGCCTGGAGGGTTGGTTTTCGTTCACAAACCTCGTCGCGTCACTGGCAACAAAGATATATCCGCCGGAGGGCATGGAAAATCCGGCGCCAAAGGCCCAGCCGTTACCCGGGGCTCTAAAGCTGAGTGAAACCCCACACATGTTAGCCATGTGCCACAGATCGGCGCCTACGGCTTGGCTCATCCTTATCCCGTCTCCGGTGTTGTATGGGCTGCCAAGCGGATATCCGCAGGGCAGCAGAAGGTAATCACGGATCATCTCCTGATTGTTTTCGAACCCGCCGGTGCACAGGATCACAGCCTTTTTGGCTTTGACATAGATCTTTTTGCCCTGCCTCTGCGCGACTACACCGCGGATTTCCCGGGTCCTGGAATCCTGGACCAGATCAACTCCGGGCGTTTCATACAGGATCTTTATTTTTCTCTTGTCGACGTTGCCCTTGAGCACCTTCCAAAGCCTCTGGTATCCATATCCTTCTTTGGACGAACAGATGTAGCTGCTCATTGCTCCAGGGAACTCGGGGTACTCTCCCTTGCCGGTGCTGAGTTGCTGGTTGACCTTGCCGTCGGCGATTTTTTTCAGCCATTCGAAGCTCTTTGTAGTGTATTCATGATAGGAATGAAACACTTCATCGGGAACCGGATATCGGCCATTGAGCGCTCTGTGATAGGTAAGGGCTTCCTCCAGGTTTGGGGGACACCAAACCCCCTGCATGGATACCCTGGTGTTGCCTCCGGCGTGAGCTTCCGACGCCTTCTCGAGCATGAGCACGTCGGCTCCCTGATCGTGAGCCGTTATAGCTGAGGTAAGGCCCGCTCCGCCCATGCCCAGGATAACGATCCCCGCCTCGTAGTCCCATTTTCGGACATCGCTTTGTTGGACGGCTCCGGCTTCTTCCGGACCGACCCCAACCAGGGCGGTTGCGCCTGCACTGACGGCTGCCGTTGTCAGAAAATCTCTCCTTGTGAGATTCCGTTTTTGTTTTTTGGCTTTCATAGATTCCTCCTCTCTATTTGCTTTCGCGGAAGCCTTCCAATGGATTCGGATCAATCTTTCACAGTTGTTGGTTCAGAACATCACGGCCGCGGCCCATAGATAGGCACGGGCTGCCCGACTTCCAATGCCCCGAGGTCCGGAGCTTTTCCGGTAAAACCGTCGTTGATGTTGGGGAGGATGCATCCGGCGTCAACCGCTACAGAATCCGGGCTTAAGGCGAAAATCCATGTCTTTAGCATCGTAAATTTTGCTGAAGTTGGCCATATCCGCTTTTTTTACATTCTGGAATATATCGTAATCCACTAATATCCCATGACATTCCTGGCCCGTGGCTGCGCAAAGCTCTTTAAGAGTTTTAAATACATGCACCTCCCGTGGATTTTTGTAATCGATCCGTGCACCGCCGGCCGGTGAGTTCCAGGCGAACTGCATGTCGTGCCCCTCATTTGGACGAAATCCGTCATAATCGGCAGTGGAATAGGAAGTATAGGTGTCCATAAGGAAAATTCCCCTGAAATCCTTGGGAAGATAGTTAACCATGGATTCGGGATTCTCTCCAAGAATGAGGTTGTTGCGGAAGTGTATGTTCGAAGCTCCCAATCCAGAGGGTTGCCCAACAATGGCTTCGGCACAGAACGTATTGTGATAGAAGATCACACCTGCCGGTCTTGCATACATCTTTAGAGCTCCTCGATCGGGAGCATGGTAAACGATATTGCGTATCCAGTATACCGGTCCACCATAGACGGGCTGTGAGCTCAAGGTGCCATGGGCGTTGTTGATGCACATGTTGCGCATCACGCGGACGTTGTGCGTAGAGCAATCCGTTTCGAAACAATTGTCGGACATATTGGAAATATAATTGTTGTAGAAGTCGATCGCGATAGGCGGCAACAATACCTGTCCTTCCGCCGGTGCACCGGATGATTGATTCGTGTCTATTCCGTCGAAGAAATTTGCAACATAGTTGTAACATACAACGTGGCCCTGCCCTGCGACGGTGATTGCATTGTTGGATCCGTTCGGGCCGCCTACCGAGGGGGGGAAGCCGGGTTGAGTGTCATATCGAACCTCTCTGCTGATCATGCCAAGCAGCCTTGTTGGGTTGTTCCGGCCGATGATCACGTTATCGGCAATGTAATAGTTTTTTGACCCTTGATAGGTTCCCCTGATGGCCTCGGCCACATTCTCAAAACGGCATTTCTTAATTGTCAATCCGCTGCAGCCAGCCACGTTCTTCAAACCCGTGAGGAAAGCGACATCGGCGTTGCGGAAGGTAAGCCCCTCGAAGTATAGATAATTCGCGCCCATGACATCGAAAAAGAGAGAGCAGGCATTGCCATCGAAAATGGCCTCGCCATCCCCTGCACCCTTGATCGCAATGGGCTTTTCGGCTGTTCCGCTCTTCGTAAGCCTGGATGTTCCAAATACGTCTGATCCGACCCCCTTTCTCAGATAGTCCAGATATTTGGTGCGGTCGCTTTGGTAAAGGCCGGCATGCACCAGGATAATATCGCCTGGCTCAGCCTCTTCATACGCCGATTTCAATCCTACAAAGGCCGGCTTTTCTTTGGAACCTTTATACTCGGCAGGATACACGTGCAAGGTCTTTCCGCCCGCAAAAGGTTTCGGTTCGGGACGTGTGCGTACAGACACGATTTTCTGCCTGGTTCCAATTACGCCGTCCGGATCGTTCATGCTGAAACTTGCATTCATACTCGGTATCAGGTTCCAGATCCAATATGCTTCCGGCAAACATGTTTGGAATCACATAATCTTGAATTGTTGCGTCCCCGCCTGCCTGCTCACGTTGGAGGCGCAAAAGCGGCTGTGCCTGTTTCCAGGCCGTATCTCCCTTTTTACGATAATGGACATCCACGGTGGCATTACGGTTATCATCGCCGTCGATATGCCATTCAAACCCCAGGCAAATGAGCGTTGGAGGCTCGACGACAAACTCTCCCGCCTTTACTTTGTTCCCGTATGTTTCGGGTACCGTACCGGCGACAAAGGAGGATAAGCCCAGGAGAAATATAAGGACACCTGAAATGACGATGCTCTTTTTATTCTTCATGCCTGATCTCCTTTCGCCTCCTATACTGGTGTTGATATGGGGAGACGTACTCCCCTGCAAGCCGACGCTTAGAGTGCGGTTTTATCTGAGCAAATCCCCGATTTTGAAATAGGGTGTTGCTTTCGGCAACGGAAAGGCACGGGCCTATTTTGATCGCTAACGATTTCGGGAGTCTTTGAATTCGTCATTCGGAATTCCCAAAATCTGTTTTTGGGTCCGTTGGTTTTGCGAAAGCTTTCAAGGCATTGTGCTATCGATGGACGGGATTATTCATACTAACAATTTTGTTGTCAAGATAAATGTCACAGAAATGCAACATTAAATCGATGGCCAAAGGAAGTTCAAAAGCCTGTGAGTGCGTCTGAGAATCAAAGGGATGGCGGGTTGTGACGGATCCCCGCCCCATCAAAACTGAGCTTCTTGAAGATCACTTTTCCCGATTGCTACCGCGATAGGATGCCCCGCCACATCCGGATGGCAGCAACAGGGTACAGCGCTCCTAAACCGACAAAGTGTGAGATTCTGAATGTGATTTATTGGAATGATCAAAAAATTTGGAGGAAATAAAGTTGCAAAAAAAGAAACAAAAGGTAATACTCCCCTTGACAAGCATCAAATGTTGCATCTTAGATAGCTAACAGCTCGGTTCCAAGTGACTTAGGTAACTCATTTCCGGAGGGAAGTTCCTGAAGTCCTCAGGCGACAAGGGGCCGACATGATAGTCTCTCTGAAGTGTCTCGCTCGTCCAGTCGTGGCATGCCTGTGCGTCTTGACGGCTATACCGGCGGCCGCCCCTGCCGGGGGCGACCGCGGCACCATAACGGGCACCGTGTGTGACCCTTCAGGGGCTGTCATCCCAGCGCCTTGATTGAGGCCGAAAAGCAGTGTAACGGAGATGTGTGCCGCGCAGGAAGCACGCGAACGGGCGATCGCACGATTGGACTGTGAGCGGATTGCTTTATCTGCAGATTTTCATATATCGTAAGTGACGATTAAGGAGATTTCGAGCATGTGCAAATTCGCGGCGCAGCGAATTGTTTCCTTGGTTCTGTTCCTCTCCCTCCTGCCCGGCACGCTCGCGGCCTTGGACAGGACCGTTTCCAAAGATTTTGTTGTGGAGCCTCCGACCCTGATCTCCCTGGGGTTTGAGTGGCATATAGACGGCGATGACAACCGGAATGCCGAGGTTTCGGTTCAGTACAGAAAGAAGGGGGAGCAAGCCTGGAAAGGGGGGCTGCCCCTTCTGAGACTGCAACGCGAGCAGACCTACTCCGGCGCCTTCCACTACAGCGCGCCCAACATGTTCGCGGGAAGCATTTTTGACCTGGAAGCCGGCACCGAATACGAGTGCCGGTTTGTTCTGGCGGATCCGGACGGCATCGAGGGGAAATCGGAAAACCTCGTGACGGTGCGGACGCGTTTCGAGCCGCAACCCTTTGCCGGCGGCCGTGTCTATCACGTTTATCCACCGGGCTACAAGGGAGAGAAGCAGACGCCGGCGTTCACGGGCCTTGCCGGCGCTTATTTTATGGGCGCCTCGCGTACGGACAACTTCAATACATACCCTCCCCGGGTGCAGGCGGGAGACATGATCCTTGTGCATGCCGGCACATACCGGGATGACCGCACGCGGTACGCTCAGCCCGGGGCAGGGACGGACCCTTCCGGCGGGACGTATTACCTGACTCAAAGCGGGACTCCCGACAAGCCGATCGTCATCAAGGCGGCCGGCGACGGAGAGGTGATTTTCGATGGCGACGGAGCCTATAACCTCTTCAATGTGATGGCCGCCAATGACAATTACTTTGAAGGTCTGACGATTCGCAACACCGATGTGGCTTTTCTGGCAGGCCTGAAGAACATTGCCGGTTCGCGCGGCCTCACTGTCAAAAAATGCCGGTTCGAGAATATCGGCCGAGGTATCTCCACCGATTGGTCGGGCTCGAAGGATTTCTACATCGCCGACAACGTTTTCATCGGCAGGAACCGATCGGACATCCTTATGGGCTGGATCGGCGCCACATGGCAAAAGCTGCCTGGTTTTCCCAACAAGTTGCTGTCGGAATATGCGGTCAAGGTATACGGCTCGGGGCACGTTGTCGCCCATAATTACGTAGCCAACTTCCACGACGGAATCGACCACGCTACTTACGGCGACCCCGACGGCACCCCGAACCCGATCCGGGATCGCCTGCCGGTTTCCATCGACTTTTACAACAACGATATCACCAACATCGACGACAATTGCATCGAGGCGGACGGCGCTACGCACAACATCCGGGTTTTCCGGAATCGCTGCTTCAACCACGCGCACAGGGCTTTGAGCACTCAACCGGTGTTCGGCGGCCCGGTGTACTTCGTGCGCAACATCGTGTACCACGCCCCGGAAGGAGGCGCGCTGAAGTTCTGCTTTGGATCGTCGGGAATTCTCTTCTACCACAACACCTTGATCGCTGCTGCACGCTGGATGCTTGCGCCCGTATCCAACCTCCACTTCCGAAATAACCTGATTCTTGGCCGGAGCGAAGTTCCGGATTTGTTCACCGTCCAGACATTCACGAATTACTCCAGCTCCGATTACAACGGTTTCCGCCCGAACGAAGATGCCGAAAGCTCTTTCGAATGGGATTCGCCTCCGTTTTCAACTCGCGTGGACTACAACGCCAAACCGGAGATGCGAAAATTCAAGACCCTTCAGGAGTTCAGCGCGGCTACCGGCCAGGACAAGCACAGCGTTTTGGTTGACTACAACGTTTTTGAGAAGGTATCCCCGCCGGATCCGGCCAATCCCACCAAGCTTTACAATCCGGCTGACTTTGACTTCCGACTGCGTTCCGGCTCGGCGGCGGTGGACGCCGGGACTCGACTTCCCAATATTAACGACGATTTCACCGGACGGGCTCCGGACCTCGGAGCGTACGAAGCGGGCTCCCCGGTTCCTCACTACGGACCGCGCCCGTGATCAGATAAAAAAGGCAGGAATTATCAGGGAGAGTGCGCAATGTCGAAAGAGGAAGAAAAAAAGAGAACCGAAGAAAGTGAAAGAACAGGGTTGGGACCGATATCCCGCCGGGAATTTGCTGTCAGCTCTGTAGCCATCCTCGGTACAGGCGCCGGCGCCACTGTGGTTGCCGCTGATCCCCAGGCGGCGAAACGAGCCGGTGCCGCTCCGGCGGGCACCGTCGCGCCGGCCGCCTCGGCAGCTGCCCAAACGATAAAATTCACCGTGAACAAGCATAAGTATGAGCTTCGGGTTGAGCCGGAGTGGATGCTGCGCGATGTGCTTCGCGATCAGCTGGGCTTTATATCCATCAAAGATATGTGCAACGGTTACGGGGCCTGCGGATCATGCACCGTGATTATGAACGGGCGGCCGGTGCTTTCCTGCATGACGTTTGCGGCGGATTGTGACGGCATGGCCATAGAGACGGCAGAAGGTGTTGCCATTAACAATCCGCAACTCATCGAGGCTTACGTTCTGAACCATTGCATGCAGTGCGGCTACTGCACGCCGGGATTCGTGGTAACCGCCAAGGCGCTGCTGGATCGTATTCCCAAGCCGACTGAAGCGGATATAAGGGACGCGCTGGGGGGCAACATATGCCGGTGCGGGACCTACACACAACACATAATAGCGGTTAAGGAAGTCATCGGGAACGCTTAGAGGAGGGCTGAGAAAATGTACGGTCTAAAAGAGGGAGAACCACTATATCCGTGGCTTTGGCCGGTACCGGAAAACGCTACAATGATTGGAAAACGCCGCATATACCGTGTTGATGGTTACGAAAAAGCGAGCGGAAGTGCAGTGTATACCAGGGACATATACCGTCCGGGGATGCTCTATGCGAAGTTTCTTAGATCCCCCCACGCTCACGCCAAGATCAAACGCCTGGATACCAGCAAAGCCGAGGCTCTTCAAGGTGTAAGGGCGGTACTCCGATATGATGATCCCACGATAATCTGGCCTAAGCTTGTAAGCCAAGCTCTTGTCTCCGACACGAACCACTGGTATGAGGGGATGGTGGGAGCTGTCGTGGTAGGCGAAAGCGAGGCGATCGTCGACCGGGCATTGCGACTGATAGAACTCGAGATGGAAGAGCTGCCGATCATCCTGGACGTCGAGGAAGCGTTGAAGCCGGGCGCTCCGATAATGCGCCCGGATGTGGATCCCAAGTCCAACCGCAGGCCCAGATTTGGTCCCGAATATAAGTTTGGGGATATTGAAAAAGGCTTTGCCGAAGCCGACAAAATAATCGAGTGGAAAGCGATTACGGAGCACGACGTGTGGGCCGGAGTAGAGGCACATGTCGGTGTGGCCGAAAGTAGGGGAGATTATCTGGATGTCTGGCATCACGGTCAGAACTGGTTAACTATGATGACGGGTCTGCGACCATACTCACCTCTCAACAAAATCCATCTGTATCTGCCCTACAACGGAGCGTTTTTTGGAGGTTCGAGTCTTATCGCGTCCCATCATACAGCTGAGGTAGCGGTGATAGCTTCCAGGCGAACGGGTTGTCCTGTGAAGGTTCTGGACGATGAAAGTCACTTCGTCGGCGGTGACGAGGACGCCCGGTCCCGTTACTACTTTAAAGTAGGATTCAAACTGGATGGCCGCATCACGGCCATGCAACTGAGATGCTACGAAGCCTGGGTTACAGAACTCAGTACCAATAAAATACACAAAGGCACAAATATTCCCAACATACTCATTACGTGCGATTCTGCGGCCTATACAAAACCGTTCGACCAGTGCTTCAAGCATGGTTGCTCGACAGTCAGAGTGACGACCCAGGTATGGGAGCACGTAGCCGGCGAATTGGGGGTGGATCCAAGCAAGATTGCCCAGATAAATGATGGTGTCGAAGGCCACGAATGGGCATACGTGAACGAGCACATCAAAAAACCACAGGGGTTTGACCTTGCCAGGGACAGCAGCAAAGAGGTGAATGAATTGGGCAAGAAAATTATGGAGTGGGACAAAAAGTGGCACTTGCCCGGAACCAAAATTCTGCCCAATGGGAAATATCACGGGATGGGCTATGTCTCGACCGTCGAGTGGGCGCATACAGTGGGGACTGCCGGCATGGGCATAAGAGTGAACGCCGATGGAACGGTTGACCTTCTGGCTACGCAATGTGATGGAGGCTGGGCCGGACAGACCGCCTTCTCCCAGATTGCGGCAGATGAAATGGGAGTCAGCTTTAAAGATATCCGGATAAGGCCATTCGAGGGGCGCGACGGTTTTGTAACGGAGCCGGGGGGCGGTTCCCAGGGGCTGAGCGGAAGTAGTCTCACAACAGGAAGAGCCTCGCGGAAAATGAAGCAGCTGATCCTTGAAATGGTAACTCAGCCAACCCCCCTGCGCAGAACACTGGGAAATCTGATGCCTTCAAGGCCTGCGTTCTTTCCCAATAAAAAGCCTGAAGAATTGGACATCAAGGACAGCGTAATTTTTGAAAAGGCAAACCCGGAAAACAAAAAGACACTGGCGCAAATCGCAGCGGCCCTGACTTATTATTTGTTTGTATGGGACTATACTCCCGGTCACACGGGGCGCGGCGGCGTTCAGGAAGAGTACAGCATGGTCCGGCAAGCCCACTTCGTGGAAATAGAAGTGGATCCCGACACAGGAGGGATCGAGATACTAAAACAGGTGAGCGTGAATGACGGCGGCAAAGTAATAAACCCGGACGCGTTTAACGGCCAGCAATATGGCGGAGCGTATATGGGGCTCAGTAGGTCCACCAAAGAGACGCTATATTTCGACCCAAAAACAGGACTCGCACTCAACGACAACCTTATAGGTTACCCGGTGAATGTGATGAATGACGTCGCGTCCATTGAGTGCGCCATTGTGGAAACTGGTCTGGGTTATGCTCCTTATGGGAGTTGCGGCGTTGGGGAAGACGGCGGCGCCTGCAACCACACGATCATGCCTACGGCCGTATACAACGCCATAGGCAAATATGTGGACTCGGAACCGGTCACCCCGGACAAAATCCTTAAAGCATTGGGCAAAGCATAGGAGCTTAGACAAAAATGAAGACCGTAAAGAAATTCACCCGTGTCAATGCCAAGACGGTAGAAGAGGCGGTGTCGGCCCTGCGTGCAGCCAATGCCTGGGCACTTGCCGGGGGCACCGATCTTGTGGGAACCATGAGGTTTGAGGTACTCCCGGATGCCATGTATCCTCAGATTCTGGTAAACCTCAAGACCATTACGCCAAGCCTGGATTACATCAAAGAAGAAAAGGGCATGCTGCGGATTGGCGCATTGGCCCGGCTCGAGGACATTGCGAAGAGCAGTGTGGTCAAAAGCAAATGGGCGGCGCTGTCGGAGGCGGCCCATAAGACCGCTTCGCCGCACATCCGGGAAATGGGGACGATCGGCGGCAACGTCTGCCAGCTCAATCGCTGCTGGTATTTCCGGCTTCACGACAACAGGTTTTTCTGTATCAGGAAAGGCGGCAAAGCGTGCTTTGCCATGGCCGGGGAGAATCGATATCACTCGATATTCGGGGGTGTTTCAGCCTGCATGGCTGTGAATCCAAGCGACACGGCGCCGGCGCTGGTCGCTTTAAATGCCAGGATCGTGACGTCGAAGAGAACCCTCAACGCCGAGGAGTTCTGGGCGGTAAAGATCCCTCGTTCCACGGTGCTGGAGAACGATGAAATCGTAAAGGAGATTCAGGTTCCCGCGCCGGCTTCCGGCGTCAAAAGCGCCTTTGTAAAGTTTGCCCTGAGGTCGTCGATAGACTTTCCCATCGTGAATTGTGCGGCGGCCATTGGGGGCGGAACGGCCCGGATATGTCTCAATGCGGTATATAACAAACCCTACCGGGCGACCAAAGCGGAGGAATCCATAGCGGGCAAGACGATCGATGTGGCGAGCGCGCAGGCGGCCGGCACGGCTGCGGTCACGGAAGCGAGGGCTCTGGCGCTGAACAAGTGGAAGATTCAGGTCGCCGCGGGGATGGTAAAGAAAGCGATACTGGCCTGCGCTTAGTTTTTTGGAAAATACAATTTGCCATTCATTTGGCGCATGTCCACCACCGGCCTGTCCCTGGATCAGGTTCCGCTATAGGGATCGGCAAGCTGTTCATCCAATGAGAGTTTGAGAACGGTTCACCGTAGAGCTGCAGCAAGGGACAGACGGGAATGACAACAACACTTGAACATGGAAAAACTTCCGAGGAATTGCGCCGTGAAAGAGAACTGCGGGTCACGAACGCCATCCGTCTCAGACCTACGGACAGGGTCCCGGTAATCTGTTCGCTTGGCTACTTCGTCGCCCGCTATGCCGGCATACCATGCTCGGCTGCGTATTATGATCCTGACGCCTGGCTGGCGGCATACCGAAAAACACTTGGCGACTATCAGCCGGACATGTCATTCACCCAGCCTTTCTCTCCCGGAACCGCAATGGAATACCTGAATCCAAGGTTTCGGAAATGGCCCGGCTACGGCGTTGCTCCCAACCATGGGCACCAGGCCATTGAAATTGAAAGCTTGCGGGATGACGAACACGACTGCTTTTTAGACAAGCCGGCCGATTTCATGATACGGCATCATCTGCCGAGGACGTATGAAAGCCTGGAAGGGCTGTCGATGCTTCCGGAGCTCGAACAGCATGAGTTGGATCGAGCCTATGGCCGCGCAAACGCTGGCGATGATCTTTACCGAACCCAAGTTCGAATCCATGATCGAAAACCTCCAGAAGGCAGGGCGGGAATTCAGGAGGTGGCAGCACAAAATCGACGAGTTCAACCAGATGTTGCTTGACTACGGCATCCCCCAGTTGTTTCAGGGGGCGGCAATGCCGCCATTTGATGTGATCTCCAACAGTATTCGCGGCATGAAGGGCACGATGCTGGACATGTATCGAAAGCCGCACAAACTCATCGCGATGTGTGAATTCCTGCTGGAGAAAACGCTGGCAAGACCGCTACCGAAGCCTAATGAATTCGGCAACATCAGGATTTTCATGACCAATACGAGGGGGTCCGACGACTTCATGTCGATGAAGCAGTTCCAGACTTTTTACTGGCCGACATTCAAGAAGCTTGTCATGACTCTCGTCGATCGTGGAGCAACGCCCTGCATTTTTTTTGAGGGGACATTCACGTCGCGTTTGGAGTATCTGCTCGAGTTTCCCAAGGGCAAGATACTGGCCCGGTTCGACCGCACCGACATAGTCAAGGCGAAAGAGATTCTTAAAGATCATGTGTGCATAGAAGGGAATGTGCCGTCTTCACTTCTGCAGATGGGGTCGGTTCAGGAAGTCAAAGACTACTGCAAGAACCTCATTGACACGGTGGGCAAGGGCGGCGGATACATTCTGGGGCCAAGGAGTTCCACGGATGAGGTAAAGCCGGAGAACTTGAAGGCCATGATTGAATTCACAAAAGAATACGGGAGATATTGACGGCGTACCGCTCAGACGCCAAGACCGGTTCCTCAGCAAATCGGTCACTTTTTGAGCCGGGCTGTGTTTCTGACGTCTGTCTTAGCCGTGAAGCCCGTTCCCTTCAACATCTCCGCCACGGCTTCCTTTTTGGGTGGGATGACCGGAAGGCCATCAGTCCGATGCTGCTTATGGAAAGGCTCCTGGATCTCCTCGATCGTGCATACGTCTCTCATCTCTCGATCATAGCGCTCAGCCCAAAGATGGCTTCCATCCGCAGCAGCAATTCTGTTGGTAAACCCACGGCTCTGCCGGGGGACTCATAGAGTTTGACAGTTCCGCATTTTGAAACGCTGAGATACGCTGACAAAAGCGCTGACAAACGCCGATTTGTTCGGCGAGGGTCGGAAGCGCCTCATCGGCTTTTGCCCGCGTAAGTCAGCGTTCAAGACCGGAGTAACTCCTCCAACCGCTTTGAGCGGTTCAAATCTTTCAAGCCTCCGGCTTTGCCGGAGGCACCTGACTCGATTCCTGTTTCCTACCTTGCGCACACTCCCTTCGAGGATATCGGTCCCACTCAGTGCCTCCGCAATTCGCCGGATCATCGATGAACCGCTCGTTCGATCCAAGAGCTCGCAATTCCTTTCGGGCTGATTACGGCCGTGGTCCCCATATTGGCAGGGGCAGCCCAACCTCCAATGCCCCAAGATCAGGAGCCTTCCCGGCAAAGCCATCGTTAACGCCGGGAAGGACGCACCCCGCATCAACAGCGACGGCATTCGGCTTAAGCCGGAAATCCAGTTCATCGCGTGTATATACCCTTGAAAATTCCTTTAAATCCGCCTTTTTCACGTTCTCAAATATATCGTAGTCTACCATTATCCCATGGCACTCCTGCCCTAGTGTCTTGCAGAGCTCCTGGAGAGTTTTAAAGGAATGCACCTCCCTGGGATTTTTATAGTCGCGCACTGCGCCACCGGCAGGGGAAAGCCACATGAATTGGGCCTCATACCCTTCATTGGGACGGAACCCGTTATAGTCAGAGGTTGTATAGGAAGTGTAAGTATCCATAAAGTAAATACCGCCAAATTCCCTGTTGGTACGGTAATTCCTCATTGAAATGGGGCTTTCTCCCAGCATGAGGTTGTTACGGAAATGCAAGTTCGAAGCGCCTTCGCGGCCGTTTAAATTGGCGGAGGGTTGCCCAGCGTAAACTTCGGCACAGTATGTGTTGTGATACATAATCACGCCTGCCGGCCGGTCATACATCTTTATAGCTCCCCGGTCCGGGGCATGGTAAACGATATTCCGTATAAAGTACGCCGGTCCGCCATAAATAGGCTGTGCGCTCAAGGCGGCATGTCCGCTATTGAGGCAAAGGTTGCGCATAAAGCGGATGTTGTGAGTGCCGGTGTCGACTTCGACAGGATTGTCGTAAATATTGCAATAGTAGTTATTGTAGAAGTCGATATTGGCATGCGGCCCCCCCGGCTTTCCCGGGAACGAAAGGCTTCCTCCCTGATCGACGCACGTCCCATCCCAGAAGTTCTCAACACGGTTGTAGCACAGGACGTGCCCCTGCCCCGCCACCGTGACCGCGTAGTAGGAGCCATTGGGGCCGTTTATTTTCATGGGCCAGCCGGGCAGTGTTTTATACGGAATAAAGTCACCCCCAAACTCCCCCATCAGTGCCTTCGGATTGAATCGGCCGATGAGCACGTTGTCAGCGATGTAATAATTTTTTGATGCCTGGTATGTTCCCCAGATGGCCATGCATACGTTCTCAAAGCGGCATTTTCGGACTGTCAATCCGCTGCTGCCAATCACGTTCTTTACACCCGTGTAAATAGCCACATCGGCATTGCGGAAGGTGAGACCCTCGAAGTACAAATAATCTGCTCCCATCACATCGAAGAGAATAGAACAGCCGCCACCGTCGAAAATGACCTCGCCATCCCCTGCGCCCTTTATCACAATAGGCTTCTCAGCCGTGCCGCTCTTGGTAAGCCTGGTCGTTCCAAATCCGTCTGATCCGACTCCGCTTCTCATTCGGGAATTATAGCTGGCGCGATCACTCTGATAGACGCCGGCATGTATCAGGATAGTATCGCCGGGTTCAGCCGCCCCGTAAGCCGATACCAGGCCCGAAAAGACCTGCTTATCTTTGGCGCCTTTGTAATTCATGGGGTACGCGTGCAGGATCCGTCCGCCCGCGAAAGGTTTCGGTTCCGGACGTGTTCGCACCGTGACCATTTTTTGCTTGGTTCCATCCACGCCGTCCGGATCGGACATCTGAAATTTGCACTCATACTCCGTATCAGGTTCCAAATCCAGTATGCTTCCCGCAAACATGTTGGGACCTACAAAATCGCGAATAAAGCTCCCGCCCGCTTCCTCATTTTGGAGGCGCAGAAGGGGCAACCCTTCTTTCCAGGCGGTCGTCGCTTTTTTGCGGTATTGGACCGCAACCGCCGCATTACGGTTATCATCGCCCTCAATGTTCCATTCAAATCCAAGGCAAATAAGAGTTGGATCTCCGATGACAAACTGTCCCGGCTTTACCTTATTTCCATGATTTGCAGGCGCGACGCCAGTAGCGAAGCTCGCCAGACCCAGAAGAAACACAAAGATCAGTGAAATCATCGCCAGCAAATTGCTTTTGCTTTTCATACCTGACCTCCTGGAGATAGTAATTTGCTTTTTGTGTGATGGGAGCAGGATAGCATAGGGCTAGTCGGAAAACTGCCCAAATTCTCCTGAGGGCATGTAAGGAAGAAAAATTCCCAACGGTGAACAGTTGCTGCCGCAGCTTTGCTGTAGAAACCTTCACGGCCGCTTCATAGAATTTTTTCTCCGGCTGCCGTTGCCCGGCCAAACCATAGGGCTGTGCCTGGAGCAATGCCTTGGGAACACAAACGGCCGGCGTCGAGTCTGCTTCTGGGGAACGCTCCGCCCTATTACACCTTTGCCAAAGCACCGGGACCGGGTGGCGTCTGCACCCACGGCGGTCCGCCTCGTTCTGCCCCAGATCCGAGGTATTGAATCCTGATCTGACCCCTGTCCTACGACAGTTCTTAGCCGGCGCTATAGGTTCAATCTGCGGCAGAACCTATAGCGTCACCGATGGCAACGTTTGGGACGCGAGCGCATTCGGGCGCATAGCCGGCAGAAATGCGGCCCCAATCAAACCATGGACCTGGCCGTGAGAATGCGTCTGAACAAAGCTCCTCAGGACACTTATCTCCATTTGTCAACAGAAAAACTCGCCGTATAGCGTAGATTCCCCGCTTGGAACCTGGCCTGCGTCTGGCCGCCTGCCACCACAATCGAGAGATCCGACGGCTTTATAAAGATTGGAATTTTTGCGTCATCCGGCAGCTTGAACCACGAGGCGAAGGGCTCAACGCCCTTCTGAGCTCGAGGAAGATCAAATGTCAGCACAAAACTGGCGTCCTTATATTCCCGCACCGTATGGACGGCATTTTTATAAAGCCAGTCAATCAGCTTTTCTTTTGTATCGTAGCCCTGTTCCTTGAGAGCCTTGGCAATGAGGGGATCACAGACTACCAAAGCTCCAAACAGCGTAGTGAAATTGCTTATTACGCTCAGAAACTGTTCGTCATACCGAGGCTTTACCGAAATGCCGCCCCCCTTCGCAAATTGTCCCGGCTGCATTCCCAAACCGGTAAAGATGCTGATGACGCTCTCCCCCGGTTTGTATCCTAATTGCACACTCAGTGAATTCCACGGACTGTCCGCTTCATTCTCGGCGACAACGAGATTGTTGTAATTCAGATTGTTCCCGGTGGACCCAAGGTATGTCTCTCCGACGATGCCTCCGTTTGCCAGGTTTCTCGACATCAAAGTCCATGCTCTTCCAATCGTTGCGTTCGCCTGGCTGAACGGCCCCATCGCTCCGACCCTGTAGTGCATTTTTATCTCGTCGCGAATCGTCCCGTTGACCACCACGGAATATGCGAATGAGTTTGTGGAACTGTACAGCGATGCCTGCCCGCTAGATGCCAGTGCGAGGATAACCGGCAAGTATTCCGGCCGCGCACCGGCCATGACGGCATTCACGGCCACCTGTTCCACCGTGTATTCCCAGGGGTCGAACGCGCCTCCCGCCATTTTTCCAACCACCTCGTTGCGGTCATGACTGGTTCCCTTGAGCATGGCGGCTACCTTTTCCCCGGTAGGAAGAATGACCGGGAGATAGTCCGTCATTCCATGTTCGTGAAAATATCGCTGCAGGTTGTCCGCAGTATCGGGGGGAAGGAACCGGGGATTTGGCGGCCTCTGCAGGAATCCATCCTTCCTTTCTTCCGCAGTCAGCGGCTTGGTCAGGGCTTCCACGATTTCCTGCATGACCGGTCTTCCCGTGACCGGATCCTTCCCTTCAATATCGCGCCGCATTTCCTGCGGCGTCTTCCCGAAGACAGGGTGCGGAACAAAGGTGAAACGTTCTCCCGGCATGCCGCGCTTATGGGCATTGCCTCTTGCCAACGCCACAAAGCTGTTCGTAACAACAGGCGCAGTGGGCTTGCCGAGTTTCTCGAGCTCGAGACAATGGCCGACGACCGCCGGCGTGCAGGTACTTCAATGCCCGATCGCCATAATTACAGCATCCCCTTTTTGCCGGATCTCGTCCCACAACTGGGGATCGCTTTCCGCGTAGGCGCCGGCCTTCTGCCTGAATTCAAGCTTAACTTTGGGCATGTTCACGGAAAACCAGGACATCATCTCCTTCAGGAAGATATCTCCTCCCACATAGCGCGAATCGACAAAATACACGGTCTTGCCGTCGAGCGTATCGAGTCGCGGCGCCATGGGAACCAGCCGGATCGGAGGGGGAGTTCCCAGCGGGTTCATTACAGTAACTTTGGGTTCCTGAGCATGCAGTGGAAATAGACTCAATTCGAGGAAGCACAATATCAGAAATTTTCCGAAACGCATACCAAACCTCGCTGGTCAGTAAAGTCGAAAAGAAGGACCGATTCCGCTACGACTGAAAAGGCGGACATCCGCCCGAAATGCCGTGAATGGTTTTGTATCGTTACGTGCCACAAGGACGACAATCCATCTCTCCGCCGAATCGCCGGAATGCAACGTCCCCGTCAATCGTGGTTTTGAGGGGACTGCGTTTGCGGCGGGATACCGAATGGAACCGTTCCACGAGAACGCAGGAAATTGATCTTCCTTATCAGATCGTAGACCTTATCTCCCGGCTTTCCTTTGGCCAAAGAGAGATAGGAAGTTCAAGCTGCCGTTTCGCCTGGCAGGCGGCTATTCCGGTCCGCGGATGCCTTCTACACTGTTTCTGATAAGGCATTATGTAGCTTTCTGACATCCACCGTTGCCGATCTGTTTATAACAGTTTGATTTTACAATATGTTACAGGTTTTGGATAGCAATGGAATTGCTGGAGTCAAGTGGCATAAACCCCAAACGCACGAGCCCTTTAAGTCCATGGCAGAATGGAATTGCTGAAAGATGGATCGGAAGCCGTCGGCAAGAGCTCCTTGCATCTGCAGGCTTACCCGCCATGCAGTGCATACCGATCGATGCTGCGCGTCACGAACATCCTCCATAGGTGCGCGCCCCGCTATATTTGTTGAATACAGTAGAGATAGTCGGCGGTTCGAATGAAGATCTGATTGTCCACAGCCACCGGGCTGGCTAGCGTCAGGCCGTCCAACTTGTTCACACCCAAGATCTCAAACGCAAGCCCGGCCCTCACGACAGTAGTCGTGCCGTCTTCGCTAACACAATAGATCTTGCCGTCCGCCAGGAGAGGAGACGCGCTGTAGGTTCCATTCTCGATACGCTTCCCCTGATAAACGACGCTGCCGGTTGCTGCTTCGATGCAGTTCATGATCCCGTTGTCCCCGAGGGCATAAATGTATTTGCCGTCGGTGGTCGGCGTCGGCACGTCAGCCGCCAGGTTGTTGGTCCAGAGTTCACTCTTCCCGGTGATGTTGCCTGAACCTCCGGCGCGGAAGGCAATGAACGGACGGCCTCTCGTGCTTGGCGTAAACACGTTCTCTCCGATCACAAGAGAGGATGCGACGGTACGATTGGCGGGATTGTTTGCTGGATTGAAGCCGCCGATCCGCCATAGCTCTTTTCCAGTATCCGGATCGTGGCCGGTCACATAATCGGCGCCGGAGATCACGAGTTGCAGTTTCCCTTCCACCTTCGCCATCTGCGGAGTCGCATAATTGTCGGGGGACTCCTTACTGGCGTCAGTGGGACGGTTCGACTTCCATAGCGTCTTGCCTGTATTTTTATCCACAGCAAATACATAGGACGGGTCGTCAGTAAGCATCCCGTGCAAAACCTGGACGTAGAGCCGCCCGCCGTGGAGCAGCGGCGTCGAGGCGTACCCATGATTGAGACCGAATTTACCATACTCAGCCTGGATATCACGTTTCCAGATCTCCTTCCCATCCAGCGTGAGACAGATGAGCTTGCCGTTGCCCGTCATAATCCAAACCCGGCTGCCATCCGTTATCGGAGAAGGTGAGGCAGAATTCTGTTTCCGGAAGAGCCTATTGCCGGAGTCGATCTGACACTGCCATCGAATAGAACCATCTTTCCGGTTTATCGCAATCAGGAAAATTTTGTCGCGTGCTGCATCCCCGGGGTTTTCGCTGCGCAGGCGCGGAGATCCTTCCTCGGCGGAGGTTACGAAGATCCTATCCTGCCAGACAGCGGGCGTGGCTGCGCTCCAGCCTGGCAGCTTTGTCCGCCACAGGATGTTTCGGGAATCGGACCATGTTACGGGAAGGTCGTGGGCTTTCGGCGCCGTGCCGTTCGATTCGGGCCCACGCCACTGCGGCCAGTTCGCCCAAAGACAGCCTGCAAATACAACTGCCGCCAAAACATGCATTGAGGGTCGGGTTAACCATTTTCGCATGCAGCCTCCCACCTCTTGAGATTTCCTATTTTTGCCACATAATAGGGGAGTCTCAAAGCAGTAAATTCAATATATTGCCTGCCCCATCGCTGCCTTAGTGCAGGTTCAATTCCTGCGGACACATTATCCCATACGCAGCAACAGCCTCCCCTCCCCAATCTGTGATAATTCGCGGATGTTTTCCCAACACCGTCAAAAACAATTTCCTATCATTCCATTTGTAATACACACATAATAGACAGCATAACAGCCCGATTGCCACAGGAGACTTCCAATGGGAGAAAAGCTTATGAAAGCTGAAAGGAAAAGAAATCGTCTCACAAGGAGGAATTTTATACAAACAGCAGCAGTCAGCGCAGGCTCGGCCGCTCTGGCCGGCGCCGGTTCGAGAGAAGCAGCGGCGGCCCAGCAAAGTCAGGTTTCGAAATGGGACCATGAGACGGAGGTCGTTGTGCTGGGAATAGGGGGAGCCGGCCTTAGTTCAGCCATAGCTGCCCGTGATCTGGGCGCCGACGTGCTGATCCTCGAGAAGGCATCCGAAGCTCACGCGGGAGGCAACAGCAGGGTAAGCATGCAGGGTGTTTGGTGTCCGCCCAACCTCGATGAAGCCCTTACTTATCAAAAGGCGCTCAATGGCCGATATCCAGTCCCCGATGAAGTATTTCAGGCCTATCATGAATACACCACAAAGAGCTTCGAATGGCTGAAAAAAACATGCAGCGGAAAAATCAGTCAGCGCACTTCCGGAACGGCCCAGGCAGAATTTCCTGAGTTGCCTGGATCCGGAAGCGGCTATATGTGCGGCTCCGCAGAGGGGTGGGGATACTCCAGGCTCTGGAAGATGCTCAAAGAAGCCGTCGACAAGAGGCAAGTAAAGATCATGTATGAAACGCCTGGAATTGAATTGGTCCAGGATTATAAGAGCAGGGAAATCCATGGTGTAATCGCGGAAAGACAAGGTAAAAAGGTATATGTTAAAGCGAAAAAGGGTGTGATCCTGTGTACCGGCGGGTACGAAAACAATCAGGAGATGATCCGTGACTACCTTCTGCTGCCGTACGCATACCCATTTGGCAGCCCCTATAACACCGGTGACGGTATAAGAATGGCTCAGGCCGTGGGCGCCGACCTTTGGCACATGGCTAATATGTGCGGTACAGTTCTTAGTTTTAAAGCTCCAGGCTGTGAATGGGCCTTTGGCGCCGGATTCACCCTGTCTGCCGGGGGATACATTTTTGCTGCCAGTGACGCAACAAGGTTCGTCAACGAAAACCAACCTGGCAAACACGGCAAGGTAGCCTACCACGGTACCTACGTTCATCTTCCCCCGCCCTTGCCAGTACACGCGGTTTTTGATGAGGTCGGGAGAAATAGTGGCCCGCTTTACCGGGCTGATGAATTTTGGTGCTGGCACGGAGTGATTGAAAAATATAAATGGAGCGCCGACAGCAGCGTGGAATTGCAGAAGGGCTGGATTCTCAAGGGCGATACCATACGCGAGCTGGCCTCAAAAATGGGGAAAAATCCGGACATTCTGGAAAAGACTCTGGCTACATGGAATCGGTCTTGTGCGGCAGGTAGCGACTCGGAATTCGGCAGGCCGAAGGAACGACTGATCCCGATACAAACTCCACCCTATTATGCCATGGAGCTGGTGCCCGCCTTCGTTAACACTTTGGGGGGGCCGCGACACAACGGTCGCGCTCAAGTGTTGGATACGAATCGTAAGCCCATCCCAAGACTGTACTCCGCCGGGGAGCTTGGCTCCATATTCAGCTTCGGCTACCAGGGGACGGGCAACTTTGGTGAGTGTGTCGCTTTCGGACGCATTGCGGGCGAACGCGTTGTTGCCGAGAAGCCCTGGGCTTAAGACGATCACCGTCTTTTGAGGCTGATCTTACAGAACCTTTTGCGCAGAAAGCGTTCGACATTGAGAGCGTCATAGAAAGCTGCGGATAACCCGAAGGCTTGGAGGATGCTATGCGATTCGTATATTCAGTACTGGGAAGAGCCGCACTGTTGATTTTCAGTATGGCAACCGCATATGCGGCCGATTGCGACCGTACGTGCCTGATGGCGCTGGCGGATAAATACATAGCTGCGCTGGCGGCACACGATCCCCAGAATGCGCCCTTGAGCAGCGGTGTCAGGATGGTTGAAAACGCAAAGCGTATCCGGCCGGGAGAAGGTCTCTGGAAAACGGCATCGGCCGGTCCGACGGAGTTCAAAATTGTCGTACCAGATCCCCTATCGCAGCAAGTCGGCGGCATGGTCATCATGCAGTCCGAAGGGAAACCTGCGCAGGTTGGTTTCCGGCTGAAGTTGGCTGACGGCATGATCATCGAAGCCGAACACTTGATTGCCATCCCGCGCGGCGGCGAGCTTCCGGCGACATTGAACAAGGTTCGTCCTGCCATCCCGATGGAAATACCCTATGAATATGCCGACTCGCGCGGCCGGCTGATTCACATCGCCAAGTCCTATTACGATGCAGTGGATCTGAACAACGGTTCGCTTGCGCCCTTCGCCTCTGATTGCGATCGTCACGAGAATGGGTTGCGCACCGCGCCGTCCGGCGGTCCGTTGAGCGGACCCGACATTCCCGGCGCAGTCCAACGGCCGATCGGGCTCTCGGGAATGATCGATTGCAGGAGCCAAATCGACATGCAAACGTTCGAATACATCACCGAGATTGTCAGTCGCCGAGTCGAGATCGCCGATGAAAAGACTGGGCTGGCGCTCGGCTTTTCCGACTTTCGTCACGCGATGGAGAAAAAACAATTTAGAATACTTAATGATCCGGGGCGTGAGACGGTCGATAGATCCTACAATCCCTTTGATACGCTGGCGATGCATATCTTCAAAATCTGGGGTGGCCAGATTCATGAAATCGAGGCCATAGGCGTTGTCGCACCATACAACTCGCCAAGCGGCTGGGAGTAGTAAAAGACTGGCGTTTTGCTATGCGCGGATCCGTGCAGCCGGAGAGCGCGGAATGGGATTTTATCCGGCAGGCGCGCTTCCGCATTTTGAAACGCTGAGATACGCCGACAGAAGCGCTGACAAACGCCGATTTGTTCGGCGGGGGATCGGAAGCGCCTCATCGGCTTTTGCCCGCCTAAGCCAGCGTTCAAGACCAGCGTAACTAGTCCAACCGCTTTGAGCGGTTCCAATCTTTCAAGCCGGCTTTGCCGGAGGTGCCTGACTTGAAACCTTATGGCGGTTCAACTTTTCCGTTATCAAGGGGAATGTTGCATTTTATAAAACAATTATCTTGACAATGCCACGGCTAAACAGGTAATAGAGAACCACTTTGTGCTTTCAGGCGTGCCATTATAGACGGCCGATATTTTCAAATGGATTTTGAGGCCAGGTGATGTGTGCATCTATCGCGTTTGTCCGCCCGCCTTACAATTGTTCATCGTCAAGTGCAAATAATCGGAATGGAATCATGGAGTGCCTTCGCACTGTTACGGGGAATGCGAGCCGATGCGAGATCAGGCGTTGATTACAACTGCTGAATTTAGACAAAGGATCCCTGGCAATAGCTTCGGTTTGGGGGGATAAAAAGGCAGGAATTATCAGGGAGAGTGCGCAATGTCGAAAGAGGAAGAAAAAAAGAAAAGCGAAGAATGTGAAAGAACAGGGTTGGGACCGATGTCGCGCCGGGAATTTGCTGTCAGCTCTGTAGCCATCCTCGGTACCGGAGCCGGCGCCACTGTGGTTGCCGCTGATCCCCAGGCGGCGAGTCGAGCCGGTGCCGCTCCGGCGGGCACCGTCGCGCCGGCCGCCTCGGCAGCTGCCCAAACGATAAAATTCACCGTGAACAAGCATAAGTATGAGCTCCGGGTCGAGCCGGAATGGATGCTGCGCGATGTGCTTCGCGATCAGCTGGGCTTTATATCCATCAAAGATATGTGCAACGGTTACGGGGCCTGCGGATCGTGCACGGTGATTATGAACGGGCGGCCGGTGCTTTCCTGCATGACGTTTGCGGCGGATTGTGACGGCATGGCCATAGAGACGGCAGAAGGTGTTGCCATTAACAATCCGCAACTCATCGAGGCTTACGTTCTGAACCATTGCATGCAGTGCGGCTACTGCACGCCGGGATTTGTGGTAACGGCCAAGGCGCTGCTGGACCGTATTCCCAAGCCGACTGAAGCGGATATGAGGGACGCGCTGGGGGGCAACATATGCCGGTGCGGCACCTATACACAACACATCATAGCGATTAAGGAAGTCATCGGGAACGCCTAGAGGAGGAGAAAATGTACGGTCTAAAAGAGGGAGAACCCTTATATCCGTGGCTTTGGCCGGTGCCGGAAGGCGGTGTGATCGGGAAACGCCGCATACGCCGTCTGGATGGTTACGAAAAAGCGAGCGGAAGCGCAGTGTATACCCGGGATATATACCGTCCGGGGATGCTATATGCGAAGTTTCTTAGATCCCCCCACGGCCACGCTAAGATCAAACGCCTGGATACCAGCAAGGCCGAGGCTTTCCCCGGAGTCCGAGCGGTACTCCGATATGATGACCCCACGATAACCTGGCCTAAGTATCAAGGCCAAGCGCTTGTCTCCGACACGAACCACTGGTATCCGGGGATGATGGGAGCTGTGGTGGTAGGCGAAAGCGAGGCGATAGTAGACCGGGCATTGCGGCTGATAGAACTCGAGATAGAAGAACTGCCGGTCATCCTGGACCCTGAGGAAGCGTTGAAGCCGGGCGCTCCAATAATGCGCCCGGACACAAATCCCAAGTCGAACAATAAGACGAGGCAGCCTCCTATCAAGTTTGGGGATATTGAAAAAGGATTTGCCGAGGCCGACAAAGTGGTCGAATGGGTAGCGGGTGATGATCAGGACGTGTGGGCCGGGGTAGAGGGCCATGTCGGAGTGGCCGAATGCCGGGGAGACTATCTGGATGTTTGGCATCACGGCCAGAACTGGTTGTACGCGATGGACGCTCTGCGGCAATACAGCCCTGTGCACAAGATCCATCTTTACCTGCCCTATAATGGAGCTATTTTTGGAGGTACGGGAAATTTACGCTCGAACCCCCATACAGCAGTGGTTGCTGTGATAGCAGCCAGGCGAACGGGGTGTCCGGTAAAGGTCCTGGACGATGACAGTCACTTCGAGGGCTGTGACGAGGACGCCCGGTCGCGCTATTACTTCAAAGTAGGATTCAAACTGGATGGCCGCATCACCGCCATGCAACTGAAATGCTACGAAGCTTGGGTTACACAAACCAGTACCAACAAAATACACGAAGGCACCACGATCCCCAATATATACATTACGTGCGATGTGGCGGCTCATACAAAGCCGCCCATCCAGTGCTTCAAGCATGGTTGCTCGGCCACCAGAGTTGTAACCCAGGTATGGGAGCACGTAGCCGGCGAACTGGGGATGGATCCAAGCAAGGTCGCCCAGATCAATGAGGGCTGCGAAGGCCACGACTGGGCCTATGCCAACGAACACATCAGGAAGCCGCAGGGATTTAACACGGACAGAGACAGTTTCAAAGAGGTGAACGAACTGGGTAAGAAGATTATGGAGTGGGATAAGAAATGGCACTTGCCCGGGACAAAAATTCTGCCCAATGGGAATTATCACGGGATGGGCTATGTCTCCACCGTCGGGTGGGCGCATACGGTGGGGACTGCCGGCATGGGCATCCGAGTGAATGCCGATGGAACGGTTGATATCCTGGCTACGCAATGTGATGTAGGGTTGTGTGGACAGACCTCCTACTCCCAGGTGGTGGCGGATGAAATGGGAGCCGATTATAAAGACGTTCGGATAAGACCGTTCGAAGGCCGCGACGGTCTCGTATCGGAGCCGGGCGGCGGATCCCAGGGGATGAGCGGAAGTAATCTCGCAGCGGCAAGAGCCGCGCGGAAGATGAAGCAGTTGATCCTTGAAATGGTAACCCAGCCAACCCCCCTGCGCAGAACACTGGGAAATCTGATGCCTTCAAGGCCTGCGTTCTTTCCGAATAAAAAGCCTGAGGAATTGGACATCAAGGACAGCGTAATTTTTGAAAAGGCACACCCGGAAAACAAAAAGACACTGGCGCAAATCGCAGCAGCCCTGACTTATTATTTGTATGTATGGGACTATACTCCCGGTCACACAGGGCGTGGCGGTGTGGGACATGAGTACAACATGGTCCGGCAAGCGCACTTCGTGGAAATAGAGGTAGACCCCGATACGGGAGGGATAGAAATACTAAAACAGGTTAGTGTCAATGACGGAGGCAGAGTAATAAACCCGGACGCGTTTAACGGCCAGCAGTACGGCGGCGCTTATATGGGGCTCGGGAGATCCAGCAAAGAGACGGTATATCACGATCCAAAAACAGGAGTGGTACTCAACGATAACCTGATAGGTTACCCGGTGAATGTGATGAATGACGTCGCATCCATTGACTGCGCCTATGTGGAAACGGGTCTGGCGTATGCCCCTTACGGAAGCTGCGGCATCGGGGAATCCGGCGGCGCCTGCAACCACACCATCATGCCTACGGCCGTATACAACGCCATAGGCAAGTATGTGGACATTGAACCGGTCACCCCGGACAGGATCCTTAAAGCATTGGGCAAAGCATAGGAGCTTAGACAAAAATGAAGACCGTAAAGAAATTCACCCGTGTCAATGCCAAGACGGTAGAAGAGGCGGTGTCGGCCCTGCGTGCAGCCAATGCCTGGGCACTTGCCGGGGGCACCGATCTTGTGGGAACCATGAGGTTTGAGGTACTCCCGGATGCCATGTATCCTCAGATTCTGGTAAACCTCAAGACCATTACGCCAAGCCTGGATTACATCAAAGAAGAAAAGGGCATGCTGCGGATTGGCGCATTGGCCCGGCTCGAGGACATTGCGAAGAGCAGTGTGGTCAAAAGCAAATGGACGGCGCTGTCGGAGGCGGCCCATAAGACCGCTTCGCCGCACATCCGGGAAATGGGGACGATCGGCGGCAACATCTGCCAGCTGAATCGATGCTGGTATTTCCGGCTTCACGACAACAGGTTTTTCTGTATCAGGAAAGGCGGCAAAGCGTGCTTTGCCATGGCCGGGGAGAATCGATATCACTCGATATTCGGGGGTGTTTCAGCCTGCATGGCTGTGAATCCAAGCGACACGGCGCCGGCGCTGGTCGCTTTAAATGCCAGGATCGTGACGTCGAAGAGAACCCTCAACGCCGAGGAGTTCTGGGCGGTAAAGATCCCTCGTTCCACGGTGCTGGAGAACGATGAAATCGTAAAGGAGATTCAGGTTCCCGCGCCGGCTTCCGGCGTCAAAAGCGCCTTTGTAAAGTTTGCCCTGAGGTCGTCGATAGACTTTCCCATCGTGAATTGTGCGGCGGCCATTGGGGGCGGAACGGCCCGGATATGTCTCAATGCGGTATATAACAAACCCTACCGGGCGACCAAAGCGGAGGAATCCATAGCGGGCAAGACGATCGATGTGGCGAGCGCGCAGGCGGCCGGCACGGTTGCGGTCACGGAAGCGAGGGCTCTGGCGCTGAACAAGTGGAAGATTCAGGTCGCCGCGGGGATGGTAAAGAAAGCGATACTGGCCTGCGCTTAGTCTTTGCAGAAAATACAATTTGCCATTCAGTTGGTATTCTGAAAAACTGAATGGCAATTCAGCACACAATATCTGAGGAGAAGAGAGAGTGCTTATGCATAAAATTGCGTCGGTTTTGATCACCACTGTCCTCTGCACGTTGGTAGTAACGGCCCCTTCACCAACGCCGTTCGCCAGCCCCGCACCGGACAATCAATACGAGGTCCTTAGCCCGTGGGCGGAAGCGGATGCAGTGCCGCCGAGGGGACTCGCGCCCCGGCTGGATACTTTGGCCGGCAAGAAAATCGGGCTGTTTACCAACAGGAAGCGCGCCGCCAAGCCTATGGCAGAGGCGATTGCGAAGCAACTGAAAGAAAAATATACTACTGCTGAGTTCAGCTTCTTTGAACCCCGTTTGACGACCATCATCGTGGCAGAACAGAAAGACGGCAATGAATTTGCCGCCTGGGTAAAGAGTATGGACGCTGTCATTGCCATGGTCGGTGACTGAGGGTCCTGCACAAAGTACCTCGCGTACAACGGAGTATCCGTCGAGGACTTTGGCACGCCGGTCGTGGTACTGGCGAATTATGGTTTCGTTAAGGATGCCCAGGCAGCAGCATCTGTCAAAGGAATGCCGGGAGTCAGAATCCTGGCTGAAAATATCGCTTGTGAATCCACTGTTGCCGCAGATATCGAGGGCGGCATCACTGCCGTTCTGCCGGAAATTATTGCCGCACTGACTAAACCGCTGACGCCCGAAGAGAAATCGCCGAAGCCGAAAGCGGCGAAGGCTCCCCGGATCATTTTCAAGGGAACCCAACAGGAGGTAACCCATTTCTTCTACAGTAAGGGCTGGACCGATGGCCTGCCGGTTGTGCCGCCAACCGAAAAGGCGGTGGCGGAAATGATGACCGGGACGGACCTGCCGCCCGATCAGGTGGTGGCCAAGATGGTACCGAAGTTAGGCAAGGCTACTGTTGAGAAAATTGCAGTAAACGCGGTCATGGCCGGCGCCCTTCCTACTTACATGCCGGTGCTGATAGCGGCGGTGCAAGCTCTGGCGGATCCGAAAACCAGATTCGATGTCTTTCAAACAAGCACGGGTTCGTGGGCGCCTTTCTTCATCATCAACGGCGGGGTGCGCAATGATCTCAATATAAATTGCGGCTCGGGCGTTTTCAGTCCCGGGAACATGGCCAACGCCGCCATTGGGCGCGCCGTCGGCCTAATGGTCAAGAACATCGCTGGGGTGAGAAAGGGTATCGAGGACATGGGGGTCATGGGCAATCCCCAAAAATACACCCTTGTGCTCGGGGAGAATGAAGAAGAAAGCCCATGGGAACCCCTGCATGTCAACTTCGGCCTGAAAAAAGAGGACAGCGCGCTGACTGTACTTTTTCCGAATAGCTTTACCCAAACCATCCCCAGTCAGACGACGGCTCAGGGAATTGCCGAAAGACTCGCGAGCTTTGGTCCTAACGCGCTGTCCTGCCTGGTGGTCATCCCCGATCATGCTCGCATTCTTTCAAGCGAAGGGTGGTCGAAGAAGAGGCTCAGGGAGTTCATTTTGAAAAACGCGCCTCGGGGCGAATTTCGATCGCCGCTCAAAGAAGAGGATTTCATAGTGGTCGTCTCGGGCGGGTCTGGCGTCTGGATGGCGGCACTTAAGAGCTCGGGCGGTTTCGAAAACAGCTTCGTCACCAAAAAGATCGAGTTTCCCCGCAATTGGGACAAGCTTGTAGCAAAATATAAAGCTCTTGTTCCCAACTACGAGATTTACTAGCGCAGTGCATCCAACAGATCTTTACCTATGGCCATTGGGATCAACCCGATGCGAAGCGCGAAAAAACCTGAATCTATAAGCGGACGCGATTCAGTCTTACCGGACGGCCCTGGAGAAACTGTGTCAAAACTGGGGGCGAGGATCTCGCGACAGTCGTTTTGATACCGATTCTGGAAGCCCGTGCATAAATTTTAACGCTGACTAACGCCGATAAACGCTGACGCACGCTGAAAAATCATATATAAGTGCCATTTACTCAGCCGTTGCTGTTGATGGGGTGAAAACCGCTCTCCAGAGACTTTCTCAAAACTGCCGGCGAGGATCTCATGCCAGTGGTTTTGAGAAAGTCTTTGGAGAGCCGTCCGCACATGATTTTGTCGTAGCCAAATGTCAAAGGGCATGGACCCATGCCGGCCGTTAGAATGGTTTAGGGCGCGATACTCGTTCCAACGAGTCAAAAGCCCGGGAACCTGCGGGACAATCGGCTGCGAAATGCGGCCGCAATGCCTGTGTCGCCCTTGTATCACATCCATTCTCACGGACCTCGCGACGGCCGATGGACCTCCGGGGTAACGATGCGCGCCCACACATTTCGAAACAGGAGCTATGGGATGCCGACAACTTCTCAGCGTACCATCGTGCGTGCCCTCATCCTCAATGCTGTTCTGGCATCCTCCGTTTTCGCTGCGGCCAATCAGGTGATCGAAGTCTATAACCCGGCCGGCATACGCGAAGATGGAGCCTATATCGACAAACTTCTCAAAACTGTCATGGCGGCTACCGGCAAGACGCGGCCCTCTTTGGCGGGAGAATTTGTCGAGGGGAGAACCGAGAAAATTACGATCGTCAAGGATGCTTTCGCGGAGGTCAACGATCTGTTTTACAGGCGCGGGTGGGGCGACGGTTTGCCGATCGTGCCTCCAACGCCCGAACTCGTAAGGGAGATGCTGCGCGGCGTTGATATGCCCGCCGAAAAGGTGATCGCCTCCGTGCCGCCCAAGGGGGGGCAGGCCACAGTGGAGAAAATTGCCGTCAATGCAGTGATGGCGGGGTGCCGGCCGGAGTACATGCCGGTGCTCATTGCGGCTGTCGAGGCCGTGTCCGACCCGGAGTTCAACCTGTCGCAGGTGGCGACCACTACAAGCAATGACTCCCCCTTGATCATCGTCAGCGGCCCGATCGCCAGGCAACTGGACATCAATTCAGGGTCAAACGCCCTGGGACGCGGCTGGCGGTCAAATGCGACAATCGGCCGGGCCCTGCACATGATCATCAACAACATCGGCGGAAGTTGGCCGGGTGTCAACGACATGTCTACTTTAGGTCAACCGGGCGAGTTCGCGAATTGTGTTGCTGAAATCGAAGAGGGGAATCCCTGGAAGCCTTTGCGCGTCGATTTGGGCCACTCAAAAGACTCGAATCTCGTTACGGTCGTCACGGCGGAATCCTATCAGGCGATTGTGGGATTGGGTCTGACCTCCGAGCAGTTCCTGAGCCTCTTGGCGGACCGACTGGTAGGATTGCACAGCGCCCGCATGGGCGTGTTGCTGTTGATTCTCAATTACGACACGGTCGACATACTGGCGGGTGACGGATGGACGAAGGACGGACTTAAAAAGTACATCGCCGAACATGCCGTGACGCCCGCAGCCGAGTTCAAAAAAAGGTTCAACCGTCCGTCCGGCGAAGCGCCTGGAGCGTCTGACTCCATTCCCGGGGCAACCGACGCGTCGAAGGCGATGATCCCTACGCCTTCCATCGATCAACTGCTCATATTGGTTGCAGGAGGCCCTCCGGGAGAGAAAAACATGATCGTTCCCGTGTGGGGCGGTTCCAAAGCAGTGAGCAGAGAGGTGAAGCTGCCCGCCAATTGGGAAGAGGTCCTGACTGGGGCCGGCAAGCAGGATATCCCATTTGGCAAAGAAGATAAAAAAGGCACACGCTGATGTTCTTTCAGTGACCTCAGTGCCCATAAAGCCACGGGCTTCGGGCCATGCGCCCTCACAGGCTGAGTCCTTCCAGCAAGCGGCCACCAGCAAAAGGGAAGTGTCACGCGGAGCATGCGAAAGCTGCTCTGTAAAGTTTCTTTTCTCTGTATGCTCCGCAAAACAGGAATAACACCCGTTCGCCCCGCTTTGCGGGGACAGGCCAAGGCCACGGCTGGAAGCCGTGGCCGATTCGCATGCCGCTTTTGGCCAGCGCTGCATGCTCTTTGCGTCCGGACGATGCTCCTTGAAAGAGCACGCGTGGCGTGCTGCGAACCGAGCACAAATCCCGGGCGGACTAACGCCCTGCTTTAGTGAGCGCGGCGCCGCGTATCAGTTTAGTGGCCTGCCCCGTCGGTGACTCCCAGACATACGAATATCCCGGCGAACCACCCACCACGGCAATGTGAATCCGGTCCGGTTTCTGGAGGCAGGGTACATCCGCTATGTTTTCAATTTTTTTCTCTTGCCCTTGTTCGCCCCAGGTCCAAAGATAGGCGGGCGTTTTCCCGCTTTCGATGGACTTTCGAAGGTTTTCTTTCTCTTCTTTTCTTAGTTCCGAGTACGGAGTGCGCGCATTCAAAAAGATCCACCATTTAATATCCTCTTTGCTAAACCCCACCGTGGACAGTTGGTGGGCGAAAGTCGGATCGATGGCTATTATGACCTCATTGGATGCCGATCCCAAAGGCGTGTTTACGATCTCTACTGTTTTCGCCAGGTCAAACAGGCTCTCATACGGAGTTGCAGGCACGACCGGCCCGCCGGGACCGCGTTTGTGGTGCATATAATTCACTACCGTAACGGTGCTGTCTTCCGGTTTGAATCCCAAGTCAACGTGGTACGGCTTCCATGGGCTCTCTTGCTCATTTTCCGCAAAAGTCGTATTCCCAAACGCATCCTGCCGTCCAAGCAAGCACATATCGTTTTGTTGCGGCCACATGTGCCCGCAATTGATCATGCTCAGCCTGACGGCACGTCCAATGGAGTTATTCGCCCGGAATCCATGGCCCATATAGGCGGCCCCGGAATTTATCTCCAATTCTTGAGCGATCGGCCCGTTGACCAAAATGAGCGGGCTTACGCATCCCGCGGAGGCCTGCAGATGCAGGGCGCTTAATCCTTCTCCTGTGATGGCCTCCATAGCCGCAATGATCACCGGCAAATACTCCGGCCTTGCCCCCGCCATTACAGCGTTCGCGGCAATCTTTCTTATTGTTGCCTTCCCGCCTTTTGTGGCGACAATGCCGATTACTTCCTCCGGAGAGCGGTTCGTTCCTGTAAGCATCCAATCGACAGCCTCTTTTGTGGGAGGCATTATGGGCAATCCATCGGCCCAGTGGCGCTCGAGAAATCCTTTGTAAAGCGCCTCAGCTGCTTCGTTATAGGTCGCTCCGGTGAACTTTAGTATTTCCTCGTCCTTCTTCGCCTTCTTCGAGGCTTCAGCCGCACCTGTTTCTTCCGGGGTCAAAGGACGCTTTAATGCATCGAGGACTTTATCAATAATCGCGGCCGCAACGTCCTTCATCAACGGTTCCTGAGTCCGCGCCGTATAGTAATTTTTGGCAGGCACCGCTACAAGACGCACCGTAGGCATAGCGGAGTCTTGAGCCGCCGAAAGAGCATCACTGAGAAAAGTAGAAGTGACAACGCCTACGCCGGGTTTGCCAAGCTTTTCCAGTTCGATAGTATCGCGGCTAACCAGCCACGTACATCCCCCTCAGTCCCCTGTGCTGTGGATGAAGGTGTCGATTTGAGATGCCAGCTTCTTGGCTTGTTCAGCCGAAACCTTCATCATCTTAAGGCGCACGATGTTTGCATCAGGGACCTTCTGCTTGAGCAATTCTTCGATCTTCGTTAAAAAGAGCTCGGCACCGGGTTTGTTATTGGCAATCAATCCAATTCTTTTGCCCGCCAGATCCGCAAGCCGAGGTGCGGGGTGAAGAATTGACGGCGGAGGCGGAATTTCCGCCCGCGGACTTATGACCTCCAATGTCACCTGAGCAAAACCTGATCTGATCCCAAACATGCTTGCTATCAGGCATGCTCCCAATAGTGACCTCTTTATTCCCTTCTTCATAGCCATGCCTCCTCGTTCTCCTGATGATTTCTGAGCAATTCCATGTTGAAAACGGGCGTCCCGCAGAATGCAGCAACTCCGGATGCGCTTCACTCTCCAACTTTGGAAGATACGGCATTCTCCTGCAAGCCTGCGGGCAGCTTCAATTCTGTCTAAGCAAAATCTCACACTCCAGATAGGTGTCGCCCTTGAGAATAAAGAGACGCACCGCCTCTTTTACCTCAGGTGATTTGAGATCGTAATCCTGAGGAGCGATTACAGTCCTTTCAGGCCAAGGCTCCTGGCGATGATGAGCTTCATGATTTCGGTTGTGCCGGCAAAGATCGACAGAATGCGGACGTCACGGTAAAGGCGGCAGATGCGGTATTCCTCGCTGTAGCCATATCCTCCATGCAGCTGGAGAGCCTGATACGCAACTCTGTTAACCATCTCGCCAAGCCATGCCTTCGCCATCGAGACCTTTACATTGATATTCTCTCCCCTGTTGAATTCCTCAATGAGTACGTTAAGGAAAGTGCGGCCCAATTCAACCTCCGTTGCCATTTCTGCAAGTTTGAAAGCATTATGCTGGAATTCAGCCACCGGGCGCCCGAAGGCCTTCCGAGTCTTGGCGTAGTTCAGGCCTTCTTTGAAGCACTCCTCCGCCATCGCCTGGCACTTGACACACACCTCGAGCCTCTCGCGGTCAAGACATTCCATCATGTAGTTGAAACCCTTCCCCTCCTCGCCGAGCAAATTTCCTGCCGGAACGCGGCAATCTTCGTAAAACAGCTCGGCCGTATCCTGCATATGGCGGCCCATTTTGTCGAGCTGACGTCCACGGTGGAATCCGGGGCTGTCTGCCTCTACCGCGATCAGGGTAATGGATCTGTTATTCTCCGATGGGCCGGTTTTGCAGGCTGTGATGATAATGTCCGCAAATATGCCGTTTGTAATGAAGGTCTTTTGACCGTTGATGATGTAGTGATCCGCATCCCGCACGGCTTTTGTCCGGATCGCGGCCAGATCCGATCCCGCGTTGGGTTCGGTAAAAGCGATGGCACAGATAGCCTCTCCTGTTGTGGTTTTTGGCAACAGCCTTCTCTTCAGCTCTTCTGTGCCGTAGTGAAAAAGATAGGGAGTCGCAACATCGCTATGGAGAGGGACGCCAACTCCGAATCCTTCGCCGCGGGCAAGCTCTTCATTTATTATGGCTGAATATCTAAAGTCGAGGTTCAATCCGCCATATTCCTCCGGCAGCCATGGACAGAGGAATCCCATTTCCCCCATCTTTATCCACAGAGCACGAGGAACTGCCCGTTTCTTCTCCCATTCCTCCCGGTGGGGAGTAATTTCAGCAGCAACAAATTTGCGGAATGCCTGTCTAAAATCCTTCTGTTCCGGAGTTTCTTCAAATAGCGGCATTTTCCTCCTTTGCCATTGTAATTACATTGGTAACCCCCCGGCTCTGCCGGGGGACTCAAAGAGTTTGACAGCTCCGTATTTTGAAACGCTGAGAAACGCTGATAAAAGCGCTGACAAACGCCGATTTGTTCGGCGAGGGTCGGCGAGCAAAAGCCGATGAGGCGCTTCCGATGGAGTTTTCTGCGGCGGCACTGTGGCAAACGCCCGGTTTCTCATACCCTTCATCTCCTTGCCGCACGGCGCTTGCCACAGTGCCGCCGCAGAAAACTGTCCAGCGCGGAGCGCTGGCCCCTGCGGGGATCGGAAGCGCCTCATCGGCTTTTGCCCGCGTAAGTCAGCGTTCAAGACCGGCGTAGCTAGTCCAACCGCTTTGAGCGGTTCAAATCTTTCAAGCCTCCGGCTTTGCCGGAGGCACCTGATTCCGGCCATACTCTTTAATTGATTTCAGCATAGCCTGCATGTCTTCAACTCGAGCCTTATCCGGCATTTTGATGACGAGGATAAGTCCGCCGTTTTTGCCGCATTTGTCAATAAGATCTTTGATGAAGGATTCCAATTGGCTGAGCGACCACAGTTTGCTGGTATTCGGAGCGCGGATTAACAAACAGGTATGGCCTCCCAGAATTTCCTTTGCCCGGACCGCATCCACGGCTTCTATCGAAGCCAGTATCTTCCCTTTGGGTAGCTCCAGCATGCATTCCAGCCTGTCGCCGAATTTGGATTCGAAAAAGGGCACAGGTACATAGCCGAGGTCTACATGTGTCTGCAAAGACTTCTTCAATCCCGGCCAATAAAACTTCTTAAACTGGGCATCGGACATGAAGGCCAGATCCCCTCTCCAGAGCGGCATCGCAATCCTTTGAGGATAGTCCCGATGGTTGCGATCGGCCAGGATGGCCTGTGCGATGCGCCGTTCCAGTATCACCTCACAGGCTTTGAGCAGCTTCTCGGGCCGACGATACATGTCGAGCATCGATCCTTTCATTCCGCGCAGGAAACTCGTGACGGTATCAAAGGGCGCTCCGCCCACACCGCCGCGCACAAAACTGGCGAATGGAGGAAATCCCAGTTGGGCCAACTCTTCCTGAGTATTGCCGACAGTCTTAAAGAATTCCCCTGCATGTTTTCCGGCCGCAGCCAGATGCTTGGCCATTTCGAAAAACTCCGGGCTGGCCAAGAGAGGCGTGAGGGCCTCAAAACCCATGAACATGCTGTCCAGGGGGGGCAATTTGGCAAGAGGCTTTAAAGCCCCGTATACGCGGGGGAGGTAGCAGCGGATCATAAAACCCGTAGGGTCGTTCAGGAAGATGTCATACTCATCTTCCTTCATGTATTCCCCTTCGATGAATTGGTAGTTGTAGTCATCCGGTTTCGGTCCGCCGGGCCATACGACGTTTTTGATATCCATCTCGGTCATGGCGGCGCCGGATGACGGGAATCCACCTTCAGCCATATCGGGCTCCAGATCCACGGCCATTTGTCGCATGGTCCGCTTAAGCGTGATGGGATCGTAGTAGGCGGCCGAATTGGGAATTCCGGAATAGGCGTGGGGCTCGATCAAAACTGAAAAGGGCACGCGGTCCGGCACTCTTAATTCAATGGAGTCCCTGACGCGCCGGGCTCTTTCCGCATAAAGCTGTTCCACGGTTTGGCCAGTCCGTTCCTCAATCTGCCTCTTGAGTGCCAAATTCTCTTCCTGATATTTCTCAATCTCAGCAGGGGTTGTCATTATTTGCTCACCTTCTGGAAGGATGCGGAAAACTAACCGCCTGTAGTTGCCGGTATCTGCACTACCTCAATAAACTCCTGATCTCTGTATTTTTCCTGGGAAACGATTTTTGCAAGCTCGTCATAGGAGCGTACGTTCTGCCCATCAACCACAACAATCTGGTCGGCAAAATTAAAGAGGTATCTCACATCCTCCAGGTCGTATGTGTCCTCCCCGGGATCTCCAAAGACTTTGACCAATAGCTTGGGCATCTGGGTCTGGTATCCTTTTTTTATGCGTGGCCCTGAACGTTGTTGCAGGCCAGTATTGCTCGCTTGACTAATGTTTTGGCTATTTGGATTTTAAACCTGTTATACGGCAGCGGTATGGCATCAGAGACCGCGCCTGCCCCAGCATCTTCGGCCATAGCCTCATCAATGGTTTTTCCTATGATCGCATCTTCGGCTTTCGTCACACGGTAAGGATTGCTGTATACCGCATTCAAGCAGATCCGGGCTGATTTAACGACTCCGTCCTTGCTCTCTATGGCGGCTGCGCAATTTACGATAGGAAAGTCGATAGATTTCCTCATGGCGAACTTGAGGAATGAGCTCTTCACGTTGGCAGCCGGCCGGGGTATCCGGATCTCAGTTATTATTTCATCGTTATCCAGGATAGTCGGCTTCAGTCCTTTATCCGCAACCCAGAACTCGTCCGCCTTTACCTTTCTCTTGGAGGTGACAATCGTGGCATCCAAAGCAATCAGTGCAGGTGCAATATCGGACGGATTGACTCCGTCACATCCGCAGTTGAAACATCTCTTGGCTTCCGTCTCAACGGCTTTTATATCCAGTCCCAGAACATCCTCTTTATCCAGGCAATAGTCGGATGGAGGTTGCTCCGGTGCCTTAACCCGGATGGACTTTTCCAGGCACTCGCCATCGCAGCGGGTCAGATGTTCCACTTTCTTCTCAATCTCCAAAGTACGCCCGCTTCCAAGAAAATGATTGATCGCCTCTGCGGCCCGTCGTCCCGACGCCAGGGCGGCCACCACGGAAAGGGGACCGGAAATTGTGGCATCTCCACCGGCGAACACTTTGTCGATGCTGGTGGCCTGGGTGTCGGGATCGACAACAATCAAGCCCCTGTCCATATTCAAGCTCGATGTGGCATACGACAAATTGGGTCTTTGCCCGGCGGCCAGAATGATCTGGTCGGCCTCCACGGTATTCTTGGTCGCCCGATCATAGGCGGGAGCAAATCGATGCTCGCTGTCATAGACCGAAGTGCATCGGACCAATTCCATCCCGGAGAGCTTGCCTTTGGTTTTTAAGATACGCGAAGGCCCCCATGAAGGCATCAGCTTTATGCCTTCTTTAACTGCCTGCTCCACTTCTCCGGGCAAGGCAGGCATCTCATCTCGGGATTCCAGACAAGCCACAAGAACTTCTTGAGCCCCCGCGCGGAGAGCGGACGTCGCAACATCCATGGCGACACTGCCTCCGCCTATCACCAATATTTTTTTGGCGCTTATCTTTCTTAATCCGCTATTGATCTTCTCCAGGAAATCCAGACCACGGTTCAGCAACCCTTCGTTCGGTAGTCCCAGAACGGAAGACTTCCAGGCACCTGTGGCGCAGAAGACAGCACTATATCTTTTCTGAAGATCATCGAGAGTGATGTCCTTCCCGACCTTAGCGCCATACTTAAACTGCACCCCGGTGTTTTCAATGGCTTGAATCTGCCTGCTTACCACATCCTTGGCTAATCTGTAAGGCGGGATGCCGTAAGTAAGGACGCCGCCTGCTTTTTCCCTGGCTTCAAAAATGGTCACGCGGTAGCCGAGTTTCCTGAGGTAATAGGCAGCGGAAAGACCGGCTGGCCCGGACCCTATAACGGCCACGCCCTTTTTGCTTTCTCTCCGGGGAGCCTGATACAGCCGGTCGGCGTGATCGAGGATGTAATCCCCCACGAAACGTTCGACAGAGCATATCGAGAGGGCTTCATCCAAATCTCTTCGATTGCAGTTTTGTTCACAGGCATGGGGACAGATTCTGCCCGTGATAGCGGGCATCGGGTTTGAACTCAGCAGTATTTGAGCCGCTTCCGCAAGGTTGTCGTCCCGGATGCTGCTCAGATAAGAGGGAATGTCGTTTCCGGCCGGACAATTTGAGGAGCAGGGAGGAGGCGCGACCCTCGCAGCTCCGAAGATGGAGTGGTATCGATTGTCTCCGATAACGGCGTGGCACATGGCGCCACCCTTCCGGATACAGTCAAATCGGTTCTCCTCCTTCCGGAAATACCAGCAACGAATAAGCTGGCAGAGATTGCCGCCGATGGTGCCCATGGCACGAACATGGGGCGAAGCTGTCCGGTGAGCTGCCTCAGCAAGAGCTGCATAGCGGCTCCGGACGATGGAATGAGCGGCGATGTCCTCCAGCCGGGTCAATGCGCCTATCTTGAGAGTGCCGTTCTCTTCCTTAATATAGTCCAGTCCCGGAATGGTCTTCAGATTGACCAAAACTTCAGGATAGTCGTGCAGCACCTCAAACCGCATGGTGCCCACCAGATCAGTTCCGCCGGCGAGGACCCAGGCTTTATCCCCGTATTGACGCAGAATTGAGACCGCATCATCCAGGCTGGCGGCATTGATATGCTCAAATTTCATTAGGCTCTTCATTTGAATCACCTCTTATGCTTTTCCCAACGCTCTAAGGACTCTTTCCGGCGTAACCGGGGTTTCCTCAATCCACTTGCCGATCGCGTTATAAACGGCCGGGACCAGTATGGCTGCGGCTGTAGCCGCCTTGCCGGCTTCGCTGCAGCCGTAAAGTCCATAAGCGCTCCATCCCACGTGTGTTTCCACGATGGGAGCCTCAATGGGGCCCATATCCAGTATGGTCAGCATCGGGTAGCCGAGCAGGTTGTCGTTCAGCTTGACCCCGGTATGCGGATCATAGTAGATGGCTTCCGTGGCGGAGACGCCTACGCCGGAATAGGCCCCGCCAAGGAGTTGCTGGTCATTCACATCGGGATTCAGCGACTGGCCTACGTCGTAAGGATGAACCAGTCGGGTCACTTCAACCTGTCCGGTTTCGGTGTCAACCTCGACTTCAACGAAAACGCACTGCCGGCCCATACTGAAGGGTTCCTTCACCATGGGAGGTTCATCTGCAGTTTCACCGACAAAGAACTCTCCAACTTCCGCATTCGATTCCAGGCCTCGAGGCCGAAAAGAGACGACTCTTCGGACCGGCATCCTGTTTTCCGGATGGGCTTTCTCAAAAATGACGCCGTCTTTGATATCCAGGTCTTCAATATTTTTGCCCAGGAACGGAGAGACTGTTGCCGGAACCTTGTCGCCGTAATTGATGTTCGTGGCTCCCATTTGAAATTTGACAGCATATTCCAGAAGGCGCTGCTTCATTCTCCTGGCATTCATCACCAGAGCATAGGTGTTGAGACTGGAGCCCATGGAACCCATGGGGGGAACCGCATCAAAATAGAAATAATCCTTGAATTCTATTTTGACGTCTTCATAGCGCAGCCCTATTTCATCAGCCGCAATCTGACAATAGGTAGAAGGAGCGGACTGGCCGCAATCCGTGCGCCGGTAGTAGATGGTGGCCGTACCATCCCTCGCCAGGGATATGCCAGGAACGCCTCCCTTCCTGGCGCCGGTGTGCCAGCAGCCCACGGCATAAAAACCGACCCCGTGCATCCTGCCATTGGGGAGCCTGCGTGTGCCCGGAGGATGCCACTTATGGTCCCAATCGAAAGCTTTCTTGCCCGCCTCGACAACTTCCTTCAAGCTGTCCCTGAGCGGCATTCCGTTGGGCTTCTTGACATTTTCGTTCAGCCAGGCCATATCATGCCCGTGAGCGCCATCGTTGAGCAGCTGCACTTGTATCGGGTCCATATTCAGATGGGCCGCCACTTTATTAATTACCAGGTTCGAAAGAACGCAATTGGAGGCGCCGTCTTTCCAGCAGGACTCGTGGGCTTTGCTCCAATAACTGTGCACTTCATGAACCAGGATATTGGGGGTTTTGATGGCATCTACAAATTTGCTGGGCAGAGGATGGCCGGCTATCTGGAGGGTGTCAATTTTGATCGAAACGATGGTGCCGTCGTTATTAAAACCTATCTTGAAACGATTTGTTCCGGTCTCATAGCTGGTGCCTTCCCAGCTCATGGCATAATCGTCCACTACCTTGACCGGCCGCCCTGTTTTCCTGGCTGCGATGACTGCATATCGGCACAGCTGGGCGACCAATCCCATTGCATTGCCGCCGAAGGTCGCTCCGTTATAGGGCGTATGAACCTTCACTTTTTTGGGCCGGCTTTTATCGTTTTTGAATACGGGCGCTGCAACAAAATTCACGTCCGCAGGAATTCTTTGTCCGTGGTACCAGACTTCCAGTTCCTCATCTTTCAGCCACGCCACGATGCTTCCGGGCTCTACGCCGGCCCAGACGTCATCCTCAATTTTGACCGACTTGAACTCGACGACATGGTCGGATGAGGCAAATCCCTTCTCTACGTCACCAATATTGTAGGTCACCACATCATCGAAGATATTGCTATTGGGATTTCTTTCCGGGTGAAGGAGAGGAGCGCCAGATTTCACGGCTTCCTCCGGATCCAGAATGAATGGCAATTGTTCCCACTCAATGCCTTCGCCCAATCAGCTTTAAAGCCTGATCGCAGATCTCCTCAGATTCGGCAACCACCATCGCTCCCAGCCTTACACCTTCAAAGTCGGCAATATCCGGGAGAATGTTCCGATACCAAAACCATGAGCGCCCTATCACGGGCTCATAGGGATCAGAGAAGTCGATATCCGGATCGTCGTATCGGATCACAGCCCAGACGCCCGGGAGGGATTCCGCTTTGCCGCTATCCATCTTCTTGATCCTGGCGTGGGCATAGGGGGAACGTAATGCTTTTAAATACAGCATTCCCGGGAGGTAAACATCACTTGTATACACTGCTTTGCCCGAGACCTTTTCAGGGGCTTCCTTGGGACGCAAGCCTCTGCGGCCGATATAGCCGCCTTCGGGGGGCCTCCATAGCCAGGGCCGCTTTTCCATTGATTCCTCTGCCATGTTATTACTCCCCCCTCAGCACTTTGGCCGCATCCTGGATAGCCTTGATGTGTGCCGGGTAGGTGCCGCAACGACACAGATTTCCTGCCAGGGCTTCTTTGATCTCCTCCACGGTTGGATTGAGATTATGGTCCAGCAGTACCTTGGCGGTAACGAGGAAGCCGGGAGTGCAATAGCCGCACTGAGCCGTCCAATTCATAATGTAGGCTTCAATCAGAGGATGTTTGGCATCGGCGATGCCCTCCGCCGTTTCGATTGCAGCCCCGTCACAATCAACTGCCAGGGTCATGCATGAAAGGACCGGCCGACCATCCATGATGACGCAGCAAGAGCCGCAGGCTCCATAGCCGCCACAAAAATCCTTTACCGACGTAAATCCCAGCTTTTGCCGTAGAACATCCCGCAGAGTCCAATTGGGCTCAACATGGAGACTAGATGTTCTCCCATTTACCTTGATCCTCACCGTTCTTGGCTTGATCGTCAAAGGAACTCGTATTCCGTCGATGGGAGTTATGGCTGTGGTGCCGGTGCCGGTGACGCCCTTGCCGGCAGAGGCAGTTCCCTTAGGGTGTTTTCCGCTGGATATCTTGGCGGATTTTGCTCTTTTCTTTATTTTTTCTGCCAGCATAAGTTGTGGCTCCTTTATCAACAGCTGCAAAGAAGGCAATTTCTGCTATGCTTTTCCCAGCGCTCTGAGAACTCTTTCCGGCGTAACCGGGGTTTCCTCAATCCACTTTCCGATGGCGTTATAAACGGCGGGGACCAGTATCGCTGCGGCTGTGGCCGCCTTACCGGCTTCGCTGCAGCCGCAAAGTCCATAGGCGCTCCAGCCCAGATGCGTTTCTACAATGGGAGCTTCAATCTCGCCGACATCCAGTATGGTCAGAACAGGATAACCAAGCAGATTATCATTCAGCCTGACTCCGGTATGCGGATCATAATAGATGGCTTCAGTGGCGGAGACACCTACGCCCGGATAGGCACCGCCGTAGAGTTGCTGGTCATTCACATCGGGATTCAGCGACTGGCCTACATCATAAGGATGGACCAGCTTGATAACCTCAACCTGTCCGGTTTCGGTGTCAACCTCGACTTCGACGAAAACACATTGCCGGGCCAATGTATATTTCTCCTTAACTTCGGGAAGCTCAGGAGCTTTGTCGCCGACGAAGAAAGGATCCTCCTTCTGCCGCTGCCTCCAATCCGCGCGGCAGCAATGAGGTGACTCTTCTTACCGGCAGCTTGTTTTCCGGATGGGCTTTCTCAAAGATGACGCCGTCCCTGATATCCAGTTCCTCAACCTTTTTGCCCTGGAAAGGGATGAGTACCGGTGGAACTGCATTGCCATAGGCGCGTATTGCCCCAATGGGAGGGTTCACAACATATTCCAGGAGAAGCTCTCTTCATTTTTCGGGCATTGACCACAAGGCCGAAAGTATTGAGGCTGGAACCCATGGAACCTGCGGGAGGAACAGCATCAAAGTAGAAGTAGTCTATGAACTCAATTTTAACGTCGTCATAGCGCAGCCCGATCTCATCAGCCGCAATCTGGCAATAGGTGGTAGCGGCAGACTGGCCGCAATCGGGGCGGCGGTAAAAGATGGTAGCCGTTCCATCTCTCGCCATAGATATGCCTGGGACGCCGCCCTTTCTGGCGCCGGTATGCCAACAGGCTACCGCGTAAAAACCGACACCATGCATCCGGCCATTGGGGAGCCTGCGCGTGCCCGGCGGATGCCACTTCCGGTCCCAATCGAAAGCTTTCTTGCCGGCTTCAACAACCTCCTTCAGGCTGTCCCTGAGGGGCATTCCGTAAGGCTTCTTGACATGTTCGTCCAGCCAGGCCATATCATGCCCATCTGGCGCCATCGTTGAGCAGTTGCACCTTTATCGGGTCCATGTTCAAACAGGCAGCTACCTTATTGATTATCAGGTTGACAAGGGTGCAATTGGCCGCGCCATCCTTCCAGCAGGACTCATGGGGTCTGCTCCAGTAAGAATGTATCGCATGCACATAAACATTCGGCGTCTTCAAGGTATCGATAAACTTGGATGTTATCGGAAGGCCGTTTTTCTGGTTGATTTCGATCTTGATGGCGACAATGGTTCCATCATTATTAAAGCCCACCTTGTAATGGGCAATTCCGGTCTCAAAACTGTTGCCTTCCCAGCTCATGGCGTAATCATCCACAACCTTGACCGGACGCATGGTCTTCCTGGCTGCTATCGCCGCATACCTGGCCAGATGAGCAGGCAAGACCCATGGCATTTCCGCCGAAGGTGGCGCCGTTAAAAGGCGTGTGCGCTTTCACTTTTTTCGGCTGCTTTTTATCGTTTTTGAACACGGGAGCTGATATGAAATTTACATCTACCCCGATTCTTTGCCCGTGATACCAGAATTCCAGATTGTCGCCAACCCATTGGACAACCATACATCCGGGCTCCACGCCGGCCCAGACATCATCCTCCTTCTTGATCTCGCTGAACTCGATGACATGGTCGGATGAGGCAAATCCCTTCTCCACGTCACCCTGGTTGAGAATCACTGCATCTTTCCAGATATTGTTTTTGGGATTTATTTCCGGATGCAAAAGAGGCGCATCGGGTTGGATCGCCTTTTCCGGGTCCAGGATGAAAGGCAATTGCTCCCACTCGATGCCTTCCCCGATCAATTTCAAAGCCTGATCGCAGATTTCCTCGCTTTCGGCAACTACCAGCGCTCCTACTCGGACGCCCTGATAATCGGCGGTATCCGGGAGAATGGAATTCCGATGCCAAAACCACATGAAACCCAATACGGGTTTATAGGGATCGCTTAAATCGATATCCGGATCATCATATCGGATTACGGCCCAGACGCCGGGAAGAGCCTCGGCTTTGCTGGTATCCATCTTCCGGATCCTGGCGTGGGCATACGGAGAACGGTAAACCTTCACATACAGCATTCCCGGAAGATAAACGTCATTGGTATAAACGGCTCTGCCCGTTACTTTCTCGGGAGCCTCTCTGGGCCGCAGGCCGCGGCGGCCGATATCGCCGCCTTCAGGGGGTCTCCAGAGCCAGAGCCAGTTGTCCCTTGACTCTTCCCTTTTACTTTCATTTGCTGCCGTCATTCCTGGCCCTTTCGCTCACAAGAGCAGAGTAGCCCAGCTTACACTAAAGAGGGTCCTGCAAAAAACCGACATTTACCTGCGACGAAATCTTTGATTTTCCGTTCTCTTTGCAGGCATGTTTCGATGTGGCGATGCGTCATTCGCATCATAGTACGTATACGTACAAAAATATGATCAACCGTAAAATATCGCGCTTTGTGTGTCAACAATAATATTACCTGAATTATGCACGGAAACGGCCTTTTGCCCTGGATGCAGCTTTTCCGCCTATCCGCCCGGCATAGGCGCGGACGGAGTGATTGTTTTTCAGACTCCCTGCGGCTCAACCGCCAATTTTGAGGAAGTGACAGGGCCATACATTCACAAGGTCATACGCGGAGCTACAACGACTTGATACGGAGGATACTGAGGAGATGCTATGACCTGATTCTATAATCCGTCTTCCTTATCGAACAGGCTTAATCGAGTGGCCCCCGAGCAGATAAACCGCTCCAAGATTATAGCCTGACACATCACCCGATACAAAAATGTTAAGATTGTCAGGTGAAACGACAGCAGGTATTTTGCCTCCGGGTTTAAGGTTTTCCCGGAACACGGGTTTGCGGTCTTCAGGAATATTCCCGGTTCCTCCCCAGGCATCGGACTTTTCCGAAAGCCTCCTTTTGAGCCCCTCGATCTCAGCCTTGCTCAACTGCTCATAGGGTACGGATGTTTTGTCTATAATGTAGTCCTGAAGGCTCTGCCTGGTATAGCCCCGTTTCTTCAGTTCCTGTGCCGTATCGGGACTCAGTATGAAAATATAGTTGAGAGGCCTGACGCCAGTTCCTGCAAACATACTGCGGTTAGGAGCAATTCTATTAATAATGCTTTTCAGAACATCATCAATTTTCCAGGCGCCTCCTGTTCCGCCGCCGTAAATAGTGAAATCGCCGCCCAGACCTATGCCGGACACTGTAACATAACTGTCTTCCGCCCGGTAGCCTCGCACAGTGTGAAATGGAGCCCAGGGACTTAATACATCATTTTCAGCCAGCACATAAAAAGTATGGGATGACGCCCTGCCGGTTAATGCCGTATCAAGCTTTCCCGGTCTTATATGGCCTATATTGTTCATGCACAGTCTTACAGCGCGTCCGATGGTATTATTGGCCCGCCACCCGTGCCCCAGGAAACCTGTTCCGGAGTGCATATTGATTTTTTTCGCAATGGGGCCGGACACGGCTATTAAAAGGTTAAAGGAGGCGTCAGAAGAAAAAACGTGACTGGAAAATCCCCTATCGGATATCCCCTCCATGGCAGCGATAATAACCGGGAAATATTCCGGTTTAGCGCCGGCCATCACAGCATTTACAGCAACTTTACCCACAGTGACATGCACTAGGTCGGAACTCCCGTCATGTACTTGTATTGTACCCAGTTTTGTATCAGGTGAAAGGCTGGTTGCCTTTAACATCTGTTCGACGTTATAGCGCGTGGGAGGGACCAGTGGGAGTCCATCGCCCCAGTCATTATCCATGAATAGCTGGTAGAATTTATCATAGGCGGATTCCAGGCTGTCGCCTGTAATTCTTACAAACTCAGGTGTCGCCTTTTTCGGTATCAAACCGGCATTCTTCTCTGAAGGCTGTATCGGGCGGGTTAACGCATTTATTATATCGTCCAGAACCATTTCGGCACAGGGCATCATGGTCGCTGCGCTTGCCCTGTTCGGGTAAAATTCCATACTGGGTAGGGGCACCATACGAACCGACGGCATGCCAAGATGGGAAGCGGCCACTTTTGCATTATATAAGACGCGGTCACCAAAAACAGCAACACCGGGTTTACCGAGTTTTTCCAGTTTTACTGTCCAGGTTATGCTGTCCCAGGCTGCCTGGCCGGCATCTCCCACCGCATAAACAAAGGCATCTTCTTCCCTTAATATCCTTTCCTCTGCATTATCCACCCATCGGGTATATCTTGAGATCGTGGCCGAAGGATATTTCTTCTTCAGAAGCACCTCTAATGCATCCAGAAAAAACTCGCCACCCGATTTGCCGGCGTAGAGCAATCCGATTTTCTTCTGGGACAGGTCCTTAAGCCGTGGAGAAATCAGTGAGATTTTGGATGGCATAATCCACTCGGCCTCCGGATTAAGCACCTCAAATGAAAAACCTTCTGCCTTCGCTTCAGGCTCAGCGGCAAAAGTATTTGCATGCACTATGGTTATAGAACAAACAAAGAACACACCTATTACTGATCTCAACCATACCGCATTAAGTTTTGCCATTTCTTCCTCCTTCCAAGCAGTCTGAAGATTGAGAACCGTTTTTCCCCGTGGCGGCTTGATAGTACTTATATTCTATCTGGGGACTCTCCTCCCCATTCGGGGAGAAACATCTCGCATAATGCCATGGACTCATTCCAGAAGGACGAATAATGCCGGCTCCAGGTCACACTTGCTTGGCTTTATCCGGAAAATAGGCGCCGGCCTTCCATGCCTCCGCACTTTTCCAGGTAATGAAATATGCTGTGGTTTCACGAATATATCATGTAATACGGGGCGTACACCCGATTCCGGCCTTTTGTCATGTCTGATAAGATCCTTTCGCTGTCGCCGTAATCTCCTGATGCATCGCAGTAATTAATCCCCATTTCCAAGGCACGGGAGGCCTCTTCCGTCAGAGGCACGAAGCCGAGCCCGCAGGCTACTCCGCAAACCTTCGGGCCTGCTTTGCCGAAAGTGTGATTGACAACGTTTGCAGGCGGTTGAGATGCGGCTTTGGGGCCCGTTGTTGATGCACATCCGGCGGCAGGCAATAATAATCCCCCACCCGCAGCCTTTAGAAAGCTCCTCCTTGATCTGTTGATACTCATAAGACCTCCCATTATATTGAACTGCCTTTAAGGCTTCGGTAAATAACCAATCCTATCACCCGAGTAGGTTCCCACCCATATCTCATTACCCACTGCAAGTGCCGTGGTGGCATTCTGCAAAGTTGCCGTTTGATCAACACCGGTTACTCGTTTCAATTCCAAGGTTTCAGGGTGGATACTAAATACGGACCATCCAGTCCGACAGGGTGGTTTTGGGCATTGCTCAGGCGGTACATAATTATTACCCGCGATATAAAGCATGCCATCATCACCCCAACGGATGTTATCAGGCATGATGTCGATCTTAACTTTCTCCATTGTAATAGGACTTTTTGTACGGTTAAAACGGGCTATCTCGCGTGTACCAAAGGCCGTCACATAGACCCATTCACCATCCGGAGATACCGCGATCCCGTTTGCGCCGGATAGCTCCGTACCGTGTAGGGCTTTAACGGTTCCGCCGGGATGCCATTCATAAACACCACCGGTGATCTTGCCCCGGACGAGCTCTTTGATGGAATTCGGCACAGTCGGATCGAAATACTTGGTCGTCTAAAAATCCACCATCTGAAAGAATAGCGACACTGTTCGCCATGATCTCTTTGGGTAATAATACACAACCCGCCCAACTAATCGCTGGCTTTTTGCCTTTTAGCGTCAATATTAAATACTTCTATGGCTTCTCTTTCTCCATGATTGACGACGTACAGGCGATAAAGCCCGGACGATCGTTTCCGCACGGCCAGTCCATGGGCGGAAAATTTATTAGGGTTTATCGGGCCTGGGCAGGCATTGAACATTACCTTATCGTGATTAAATTGTGGCGTTACCCCCGGAAAGAATTCTTCGAATGTCTTCTCTTTGCGATTGACCAAGTAGATATGGCCGTTATCATCCGTTTTTGAAGCCTGGCCGTTCAAGCCGGAGGTAACCAACCACTGAGAATCACCAAGCGGTTGGATATCCTCGGCATTCCTGGGGCCCTGAAGATATGTAATACCCCCGGAGTCTGGACGATCATCCGCGATAGCGGCGCTCCCGCAGACCATTAGGATATAGCTAATGAATATCAATAGTTTTTGCATACTGTTTAAATGTTTCATCTGCGGTTCCTCCCATGGATGGATACATTTTTTATACAGTGCCCAGTCTTCCACCTTCCCGGAGTATCTTTATCATCCTCCCAAGATCCAGCTTTTCTGATGTCGACACATCTCAGATCTTCAAAAATCAGGCATGCTCTCGGGAGCCCATCGCCCGACCTCGATGCTCTCGACAGGCTAATCCTCTATGAGGTCGATTTATCTCATTTTTAGGGCTTAAAGCCCGCGATCGACACAGATGTCGCCTTCCAACATCACTATTTTAATCTTATTGACATCCTGCAATATCTTGATGTTCGACAGCGGGTCGCCGTCGACAACGATAATATCGGCGTACTTACCTGTCTCTATCGTCCCCGTCTTATCACCCATAAAACAGGCTTCGGCTCCGCGTTTGGTCGCAGCCACAATTGCTTCCATCGGGGTGAAACTGCAATATTTCGTCAACAATTCAATTTCCATCGCACCTTCTCTCGTGTCTCCGAAGCTATCGGTGCCGGCCGCCAGGACAACTCCCGCATCGTGCATTTTCCTGTACGCCTCAACGGAAACATCCCACTCCTTTTGTATCATTGCTGATGCTTGAGAGGCTAGTTTTCCATCAAGCATCACCCTGAGATATGCGAGAGTCGAAACGAAAATAGAACCGTGGGTCTTTCCCAATGACACGACTTCGTCATCCGACCCGCTGGCGTGGTCGATGGTCTTTACCCCGGCAAGTATGGCAAGCTTTGAACTATGGCGATTCTGAGAATGAACGGTGACGAACTTGCCAACCTGGGCGGCTGTCTTCACAAAAGCCTCCATCTCCTCCATACTGAATGTGACACCGCTTGGAGAATCGTGATTCGGATGGAAATAATTCAGACTGGCAAAGACCTTAATGAAGTCCGCACCTAAGCGCAGAGAGTAGCGAGAAGCCTTAACACACTCGTCCACGCCGTCACAAATGAGAAACTCTGCCTCATCATTTTCCCGTGCATCACGAGATTTCCCGCCTTTGGATGCTTGATCCTGCGGACCACCTGTCTGGCTCAATACACAACAGGCAGCAACGATGCGAGGAAGCCCTGTCAGGACGCCCTCTTTGACTGCCTGCTTCAGGAACGGGGCGTTTCTCCCCGCGCAGTCCTTCACAGTCGTGAATCCCGATGCCAGCATAATCTTGGCATCATCTGCCGCTTTGAACATTGCGACTTCTCTGGGGCGGTACGGAGACGGTCCAGTCCCGGAAGCGCCTCCCGCCAGGTGCAAATGCGCGTTTATCAGCCCCGGCATCACTGTCTTCCCGGAAACATCCAGGACTGCGGCACCCTTGGGAATTTCTTGACGCTTTTCCACTTTCTTGATTGTCGATCCCTCGATAATGACCGTCGCGTTATTAACAGGGTCGGCGCCTGTACCATCGATTAATCTGCCATTGGTTATTGCCGTTATTTTCTTTTCTTCAGACATCACTTTCTCCTTTCTTCGTGTTCGACTTTGTAACTAATACACGCTACTATCTTGACCCGCCGAGTAGGGGAAGCCACAATAGGGTCTTTAGATGTCGTCTTGTCTGCATCGGACGTTTCCGGCTGTGTGCCCGAATAGGAACACCCTAACCTATCAACGACCGCCCCCCCTCGCAGACCCGAGCATGCAGAATTGCCGCAGTCGCGCATGAAGGAGCAGCTCAAAAGGATCAAGGAAATCACAAATTATTATCCTGCTCATCCCGCCGAAAAGCTCAATATCGGTGGCCGCCCGCGCTCCGAGCGTACTCTTACTCGCATGGATAGCCAGCAAAACCAAATTTTCCGTGCTCTCGACCTCGCGAGCTTTTTGGCCAGCTAGCGGGAAGAGGACAGTCCTATCCCTGCCATATCAATCTCTCCCGGCTGTTCTACCTCCACTTATCCACCGATGCGGATACCATGTACCCGAAGTCTCCGGCCTGCCAGGATACCTCGGTCCCCCCACCGACTACCAATATCTCAACCTGTGAGTTGGGCGCGAGAGATTTTTGCGGTGAGTATGCCCCCGGGGACTGTTTTAGCATTGAGGCGAATGGCTCGATTCCTGCTTTAGCGGATGCTAAGTCCTTAGGCCTCATCGCCCAGTAATTCCAGAGGGTCATATAGGTATTTTCCTTGAGCCACTGGCTCAACTTCTCCTTACTCTCGAAGCCTTCATTCTTTAGATCTGTTGCCGTTATGGGACTTAATAACAGAGTAGGGCGACCCATACTGGCTCCGCTGGTTTCAAAGCTTATAAACAATTTCCTGGCGACCTCGTGAATCGGGTACGGCTTAAAAGCACCATAATTAATCAAACTCCACCCGCTCAAGATACTGACAACGCTTTCTTCAGGTTTGAAGCCTTTCTGCACATGCAGGGGACTCCATCCTTCGGGCAGTGCCTCTTCATTCTCCGCAAAACATAAATTGTTGTAGTTGAGGGCATTACCCAGATCACCCAGATATGTTTCACCCGGTATCGAGCCTCCCAGATTCTTGGATATCAGCGTCCACGCCCTTCCGATGACGGAATTGGCATGATTGAAGGGGCCCAACGCGGCCAGTCCGGAATTCATCTTTATCTCTTTGCGGATTGGCCCGTTGGCGACAACCATCCTGGCGAAAGAGGAACAGGAACTGAATAATGAGGTTACTCCTGTGGAGGCTATAGATAGTATAACAGGAAAATGCTCTTTACTGGCTCCCGCCATCACGGCATTGATAGCGACATGCTCCACAGTATATTGCCAGGACTCGTAGGGAGGCGAAGGCTGCATCGTTACCGGTAATTCAGCTCCTCCTTTCGCCTGACTACCGCCAAGTTGCCTTAAAGAGCCTTCCCATGCCTCGTTAGGAGGAGTGGGCTGCATCATGCCGATTACTTCATCAGGCTTGTGGCTTGTTCCCTTGAGCATCGCGGCTACCCTTGCTTGCGTAGGAAGAATTATCGGAAGACCGTCCGTCCATCCGTTTTCAAGAAAGAGCTTGGCCAGGTTCTCGGGAGTATCAGGCCCCAGGATTCTTCGTATGGGTCTTTCTATGGTACCTGTCTTTCGTTCTTTATCGGTTAGCGGTTTGGTGAGGGCCTCAACGATTTGTTCAATAATTGGTTTGCCGCTTATGGGATCTTTACCCTTTATATATTCCCGTTGTACTTCGACTGGTCTGGCTGAGAAAGGATGGGGAATAAAAGTCAATCGCAGTTCAGGCATCCCCTTCTTGTACGCGAAGCTTCTTGTGAGATTCGGAAACCCTGCGGTGACAACAGGTGCCGTGGGTATCCCCATTTTTTCCAGTATTGAGGAGAAGATGACAGTCGCCGGTGCATTGGTGTCTAGCTGCCCGATACCGACTATCGCTCCGTCGCCCTTTTCTTTGATTTCATCCCATAGCTTCTGGTCATTAACCAAGTAGGAGCCCTCTTTGACCTTGAGTATAAAGGTGGTTTTGGGATATTTTTCGGCGAGTATTCTGTGGATTTCTATCATGCCTTGATGCAACGGTTGGAAATTTATACCTGCGAGGTATATTGTTTTGCCCTCCAGGGTGTCAAGCCTGGGTGCCATGGGTATCATTTCGATTGGAGGAGCTATACCTCTCGGGTTCAGCACTGTTACTTTCTTGCTTGTTAAGGTATCATCCTCTATACCTCCTTTGGTCACCACGTATACCGCTAACACAATGCCCAGAGCACATAAACAGATTAATGCTATTCTAAAACGTCGCATGATTTCTCTCCTTTCTTCCACTTTATTCCTTTTGAACAGTTGTAAGGGTCGAAAACCTCAACTTCAGGCGCCATCTCCCGGGCGATGATAGCCACCGGGGTGGTGGGATAACTGTAGTTTTCAGCACGATGGCTTTCATTCCGACGTCGGCAGCCTGTTCGGCGGTTTCACCGGCATCCGCGCGCCCCGGAATCTCGTCCGGACCGGAATGAAGATGCATATCTATTGAGCCGGAGAGCAATTCGTCGATATTGGGATTCTGCGTCTTTTTTCTCCGTTACCCGATTATGCTGCATTTTAATCCGTATGATTCTGCCAGGCGTTTCATCTCCGTGAGAACATCATCCTTAATGAAAGGAATCCCGTCTATGGGGTAATCGAGGCCCAGAGCAGCATATCTGGCCTTGCCCAGATGGTGCAACGGCAGGAGGTTTATCTCAACCAGCGAGTGCAGGTCTCCGGCGAAATTACAGACAGCCCTGAGGTTTTCCTCGGAATCATTGCAGCCGGGTATCACGGGTACTTTCAAATAAACCGGGATATTATTGCCCGAAGCAAAACAAAGATTGTCCAGGATGAGACGGTTGGATACTCCGGTCAGTTTGCGGTGGGTATCATCATCCATGTGTTTGATATCCCAGAGAAAAAAATCGACATAGGGGAGGACGGCCTCGATATTTTTTCGGGGGACAAAACCGCAGGTATCCGCTCCGGTATTAATTCCGTTCTCCTTAAGAGAGCGGAGCAATTCGGCGGCAAACTCAGGTTCAAGCAGAGGCTCTCCTCCCGAGACTGTTGCTCCGCCGCCGGAATGTTTATGGACAATTTCGTCCTTCATCACCTCGTGGACGAGTTCGTCTGCTGTATATTGCTGTCCCAGGAGCCTCAGGGCTTCCGTGTTGCATACATCGACGCACCGCCCGCAGTTATCACATAACTCCCTGTCTATGACCACCGCTCTATCACCGGTTGCTATCGCGTTCTTCGGACAGACCGGAATACAGTCGTTACAGAGGATACACTGATGCGGGTAGAAAGCGATTTCCGGGGTCTCTTTCCGGGATTCGGGTGTGGAACACCAGATGCAGCGTAAAGGACAGCCTTTCAGAAGTATTAAGGTTCGTATCCCGGGTCCGTTATGAACTGTCATCCGGGTAATGCTGAGGACATGTCGTTTCTTTGCAGGGTCAGCCGATTTATTCGTCAAGCCGATACCCCTCCCCGGTGCGCTTTTGGTCTGTTACCAGCTCTGTTGCTCGGTTCTGTTGATGATGTCCATCTGCTGGTTCGGACTCAACTCAACAAAGTAGGCGACATAGCTGGCTACCCGGACCAGCAGGTCCCGGTATTTTTCCGGTTCTTTCATTGCATTACGCAGCAGTTCCGCAGAAATTATATTGAACTGAACATGGTACAGACCTAACTCTTCACATGCTCTGAATAAAAGCCGCAAATCTCTCAAGGTCAGCATCGGTTGTAAACAGATTCGGATTTAACCGGATGTTTATCAGACCGCCGAGCGCCCACCGGTGAGTAGGCAATTTACTGAATGACTTGACCACGGCGCTGGGACCGTTCCGGTCGACACCCTGTACAGGAGAGCAGGTATCAGCCACCGGCATGGGATGTTTACGCCCGTTTGGTGTAGCGCCGATCGATTCTCCGAACTGGGTACTGGCTATTGCCACCAGGCCACCTGCCAGATATCTGCCTCCCCACCTCGGCATAAGGTCTTTTCTGGTATTGAGCCAGTCTATAAGGTCGGCCCAGACATCGGCTACCCAGATTGCCCAGCCGTCGGCGTAATCGTCGTCATTCCCGTATTTTGGGACACCGTTGACGCAGAGCTGCCTTATGTTTTCATAACCTTCCCAGTTGGCATTCACCGCTTCAATCAGCTGGTCCCAGGTAACCTTTTTATCACGGTAGATAAGCTTGTCTATTACTCCCAGAGAATCCGCTGCGTCGGCGATGCTGGCCAGCAGGAAACCGTACACGGTGTACCAGGCGCCGCCCCTGGTAATATCTCGCCCTCTGTCAAGGGGTCCTTCGGTAAAGGCCGAGCAGAATGGAGCAGGATACCATTCGCTCTGGTTTTCCTTGAAAATCTTCTCGGCCTTTGCCATATACTCGCCCCAGTAGAATACCTGTTTGCGGTAGGCCTCTTTCACCTGTTCCATAGATTCAAATTTCCTGGGATCGCCGGTTTCCAGTCCGATCTGCTTGCCGCATACCGCGCATTTACCGTTACTCAAGACCAGCTCTATCCACTTGGAGGCCAGTGCGATTGCTTCATAACCGTTATCCATAGTGATATAAGGCAGACCTATCTCCGAACATCCGGCAACAGCGAACTGGCGCCAGTCTTCGATTGTCAGGTCCGGATAGGCCTTGGCTGCCATCTGAATTCCTTTCCGGTCACCGATGAATTTCGGATAGCCGAGCCCGAGGCGGATAAGCTCGGTCGCCTTTTTAAGATATTTATCGGGTGTCCCTTCCCATATCCTCATGGCGAATTCCGGCTGATTCAGACGCAATTGTTCCATAGCTTCCAGTACAAGCATGGTAACCTCGTTGCAGGCATCTTTGCCCTCTCTGGTCTGTCCGCCGATCACCATTGTCTGGGAAAGTCCCTGGCCGGTTGCCCATTGCGACCACTCGTAGTTGAGTGCCCAGGCTGGTTCGTTGAATTTCACCAGGAAGCATTCCAGAAGCTCCAGAGCTTCTTCCCGGGTCATTTTCTTCTCATCTTCTACGGTTTTCTTGTAGAAGGGATACAAAATCTGGTCGATTCGGCCGAGAAAATGTACTGCAAAAGTGGCGTGTTCCATCCAACTCAGAGTGAACAGGAACCAGATGGACTGTAGAGCTTCCCACCAGTCCCGCGCGGGATTTTCCGGCACCCGGTCGCATGTCTCGGCAATATGTTCCAGTTCCGTCCTTCGTTTCGGATCTGTTTCTTTTGCTGCCATCTCACGCGCGCGTCCGGCATATTTCTGGAAATATTCCGTAGCGGCATTCAGGGTGATGAGCACGGATTCGTAAAATTCTCGTCTCTGTTTTCGGTCAAATCCGCGATATGGCTGGTCAAGTTCCGCCAACTTCTCCCTGACCTCTTCCTTGATTCCTCTAAGCCCTTTACAAAGGGCCTTTTCAAAGTTGAGGAACATGTGGCCGCCTTCTCTTGCCATCGATACGTCACCGATAATAGGTATATGCGGACAGGATGAGACTCCGGGAGCGGCATGTTCGAGAATATCCCGGTCGACATTTTTAAAATTATACTCGAAAAGAGAGATGGCACTGCCTTTAACGGCCGGAATAATCTCTTCTCTCAGTTCTTTTCTCTCCTCAGGATGAACTAAAATCCTGTCATAGGACCGTATTGAGAAGTCCTTTACCGGATCATCCAGCTCTTCTTCGATAGAGGCGATATTCGCCGTTGTTATAAAAGCGGAGCGAGGCTTACTTCCCACGGTACCTATAATGAGTTCATCCTCCTGGATAAGCACACTTTTCTCCCTCAGGAAAGTCTCAAGGAAGCGGGCTCGCTGAATGATGGAAGGCTGGTCTTTATACTGGTTATAGGCCTTGAGTTCGGCTCGAATGCGTTCCAGGCAGATTTCGGCTTCTTTGCGCACTCTTTCCCTGGCCTTTTCAACCCGCGCGGAACGGACAGGTATAAGAATTTCCTGCCATGATCCAACTTCTTCGGCATACTTGCTGCCAGACTCAATCGCCATTTTCTGCCCCCCTCGCCGTTATCCTGTCCCTGTTTCCGTGCAGAGTATACGTTGCCTGAAATAAGATAATCACCGTATGTATACGCTGTATATATCTGTGTTAAATGTGCAGAAGCAGCCCAATACTTTAACCTGCGCCTTTAGCTCAATCGCCCGGTTCAAGCCCATCGCCTTTCAGGCGGTAATCTTTCAGCTTGATTTTCAGGCCCGAAGGGCCGGCAAGAAATAGGCCGGAGCGTCAGCTCGGGATTGAACTTGTTGGGCAATGAGGCCCGAAGGGCCGGCACAAACGGGAATGAAGGTGCCGCGCCTTTGGCGCTCTTGTTAGCCTCGATCCTCTTCCCGGCCTGACGGCCGGGCCAATTCAATGCCGGCCCTTCGGGCCTCAAGTGGCTTTCGCCGCCAGCGACTTTCAGTCGCAAAGGATTCTACCGGCTTTAGCCGATAGTGGTTAAACCAGAGGTCTACGGTTACGCTGGAAGCATCGCATGCATTTTGGGGTCGCCTGGTAAAAATCTTTTTCCGACGTGGCGTAGAGCATTATGTGATAGGGTGCGAAGTCAACCGGACCAGCATTAAGTGTATTTTTTCAATCTGGCTCCCTTGGCGTAGTTAACCCTGCCGACGTAAAATTCCTCTTCGGGTTCACGAGGAGTAAATCCCAGCGCTCTCAGCCCTGCCCTTATCCTCTCTTTCTGGTAGTCGTGGAGCCGGCCTGTAGGTTGCCGGACGGTACCGCCGTTGCCCCCGTTGCACCAGTGTGAATATTTATCGCTCAAAGCGGTAACAACACCCGAATGAAAATAGGAGCCGGCCGGTTCTTCTCCGCCTTCTGCAGGAGAAGCCGCCTCCCAGTAAATATCCATTGCTTTATCTATTTCACCCTTCACCAGCAGATTAAACATATTAACCATACGCGGTCTTTCGGGAGTTTGCATTGCGTAAAAAGGCGCGGCGCCTGCCCATTGCTGACCGTATTGGGGCACGGTAACAAACCACCTGTCGGGCGTCGGGTCGTTGACCAGGATTTTATCGCCGCACAGACGAAAAGACATCACCGTGATTGCCATCGAACTCCCTCCGCCGACTTTCATGGCTACAACATTAGGGATATCGGCTATCCGTGGCAGGAGCTCGGGAGGAAAACAGCTCGGATGAAATTTCCTGGTATGGAGTCGACCGGCGTAAAACACTATCGCGATATTTGTCGAATCGCACATGTGTTTATACATCCCGAAAATATCCTCGACCGACCGGGGATGGTACTGTACCGGGTGGCCGAGCAAGGCAAAGGTTCCTCCGACTTTTTCGATATGCTGCAGCATCTCGATATCTTCTTCGACGCTATCCTGCATCACAGCGACCGACGTGTGTATTTTCCCCTTTGCTTCGTCGCACACTATTTCGACAAGCCTTTTTCGCTCTTCAAAAGTCATTCCGCAGGTTTCCGGCGCGACCAATGCAGATGTAAAACCGTTGGCAATAAGATGATTTACATCGTATCGAACGCCCTCTTCGTCGAGTTCTTTCAAATCCGGTGTAAATGACGGGAAAATTACTGCTTCCAGTCCTTTCAGATTCTGTTTTGCCCAGTCCTTGGCATCATGCTTGGAAAATTCCATTCTCTATTCCGCCCTCCACGTTTTATTGAACCCTGGTTCCTTACCTCGCTCCTCCGGCATAATTGGTCCTGCCTACGTAGAACTTTTCTTCTTGAGCTTATCGCGGAGTCATTCCCCCGGCTGTTAAAGATGCCCGAATCCTCGGTTTCTGATAATCATACAATCCCGGCACCGGCTGTCTCAGCATACCGCCGTTGCACCCGTGATAGTACTTGTCCGTCGTGGCATAAATCAGCCCGCTATCGAAGCAGGGGACCGAAGCCATCCCCATGGAGGCTTCATTGATCGGTTCCATCCCCCAGCCACCTTATCCCGCCAGTCGAGAATCACGGTATCTTTCCAGTTGTTGGTTTTGGAATTGATTCCATTCATAAATGCATTGAAACCGTCCAGGCTCCCAGGATGCCCGGCTGCGGAAAACATTCTCGAAAACAAGATCATTGGTTCAGCGGATGCGCGACCTGACCTTCATTTTCCTTTTATTTTGATTTTAAACCAAGCTTTACGTATGATAAGAAAAAATTATTCGTACCCTAGTACGTATACGTACATAATGTAGGTTAGATATAAAGTAGTTTATGATTTTTGTCAATAGCTTCGGGTAAATGATCCGATTGGCTCAGCGGGGTGCATCCTGATCAGGGATCAGCTCCTCCGCCTGAGGCATACTCCCGTCACTTGGGAGTTCCAATTGTCCGGCCATCCTCCGGCATGCGCAAGACCGAGAGGAGGAATCGATGTGGGACTTTGATGCCATAATAATTGGTGGAGGCCCTGCGGGGCTTACGGCCGGCCTCTATTTGAGCCGGGGCAAGTATCGGACCCTGCTGGTTGATAAGGATGGTTTTGGCGGCAGCATTAAGAATGCCGACTGGATCGAGAATTATCCCGGATTCAGTGACGGCGTCGCAGGGCCCCAGCTGGCTTCGGAAATGACGATCCAGGCCGTCAACTCGGGCCTGCAGATGGAAATGGCCGAGGTCGCCGGGATCGAATCGTATTCCGAATCGACCTGCGTGCAGCTGACCGACGGGAGATACTTCACGGCTAAAGTGCTGATAATTGCCAGCGGCTGCCGTCCCAGGAAACTGAATATACCCGGGGAGCGGGAACTGGAGGAGAAGGGCGTATTTGATTGCGCTCTTTGTGACGGCGGTCAGTTTCACGATAAGACAGTGGTTGTATGCGGCGCCGGAGACAGGGGCGTCACCGAGGCTCTCTACCTGGCCAGGATCGCAGCCAAAGTGTATCTGATCGAGGTCGAAGGGACGATTTCCGCTTCCGCGGTTCTCAAGGAAAGGATTAGTTCCAATAGCAAGATCGAGCTTCGATGCGGCGCAGAGCTGGTCAAGATATCAGGTAGCGGCAAGGTTGAAGCGGTTGAGATTTACGACAGGGCGACACAAAAGACCGAAACCCTCAGTATCGATGGCGTCCTGATCGCCGTGGGAACCGATCCGAACACCGGCTTTATCAGAAATCTACTGTCACTCGACAACCAGGGACGCATTCTGGTGAATGAAATGATGCAAACAAACCTCCCCAATATTTTCGCGGCGGGTGACATCCGAAGCAATTCCCGGGGACAGATAGTCACTGCAGTAGGAGATGGCGCGACGGCAGCAATCGCGATACAAAGGCTGATGGATCAACTGTAGAGTTTTTGGAATTCCGACATTTCAGGGCGAATAGAGTGAAAGAATATATCGAAGTATTGGATCCGACTGCAACCACGACTGTAAAACAAGAACACATCGCAATGTGTCTGGATGACCTGAATGGCAAGGTCATCGGCTTGGTGGATAACCGCAAACCCAACTTCGATATTTTTTTGGATCATGTGGAAGCAGCACTCCGTCAAAAATTTCAATTTGCGGAGATTGTCCACATTAAAAAAGGAGGGACCGGCGCGACGGTTCCCCTGACTCCGGAAGAGATGAAGCAGCTTGCGCCCAAATGTGACGCCATTGTTTATGGGATCTGCGATTGAGGTTCCTGCACATCGTGGAGTATCCACGATTCGACAGAATTGGAAAAGAGAGGGATTCCGACGGCCATCATTTGCAGCGATGCATTCCTGTCGTTGGCCAAATCAGTTTCACATGGCCAGGGGGATATCGGCTCCGCGCCTGGTTACGATTCCGCATCCCCTTGCAGGCGTTACCCCGGAGGAAGTGCGAAAAAAGGCTGAAAATGCTGTTGATACCATAGTCGCGGTGCTTGTCGGCACGCGATAGGGAGAGCACACATGGCCATGAAGATCATTGACTATGACGAATTGCTGTCAGGATCCATCGATATGCATTTTCATCCCGGCCCCGACGCCTTCAAATGCCGGGTGGATGCACTGGAAGCTGCCAATCAGGCGAAGCAGGCCGGGATGAAAGCCTTCGTCATAAAAAACCACTTCTACCCGTCCGCTCCAATAGCGATGATGGTGAACCAGCTGGTTCCTGATTTCACCGCATTTGGCAGCGTCTGCCTGGACTATGAAATGGGCGGATTGAATGTGTATGCGGTCGAATATTCCGCGAGAGCAGGGGCGCGCGTGGTCTGGATGCCGACATTCTCATCCACCAACTCCATTTCCAAAATGAGAGGACTCGGGCTTCCCCTTAAAGGAGAGGGGTACTCGATCCTGGATAGCAAGGGGCGCCTGGTGCCGGAGATCGGTCCGATGCTCCCGATCATCAAGAAACACGATATGGTTCTGGCAAGCGGGCACATGTCGCCGACCGAGACGTTTGCCCTGGAAGCGGAAGCCCGCAGATTGGGCATCGATAAATTTGTGGTCACGCATCCTCTGGATCACGAGTTTTTTTCCGAGGCTTTCACCAAGCAGGATCTGATTCAGCTGGCAAAGAACGGCGCTTTTATCGAGTGCACCTTCCTGGCCTTCCAGGCATCCGAGTTCAGACATGATCCCGCCGAGATGGTGGACGTAATCAAGGCAGTGGGCGCCGAAAAGTGCATTATGTCGACGGATCTCGGGCAAATATGGAACCCGCTGCCTGTCGAAGGCATGAGAATGTTTATAGTCACTTTGATTAAATATGGCATAGGCGAGGAAGAAATTACCCTGATGGCCAAGAAAAATCCGGCCAAACTGCTCGGATTGAGCGCCTGATTCATGCAGAGGTGATCTCCGGTGGAAAACGTCCGCAGGCTGGTATCGAAAAAAGTTCGCGTTGAGAATTGTGAAGACGCTGTAAACAACGCCTTCATCAAGTTTGGCTGGAGCGACGGCCTGCCGATCATCGCACCCACGGAGGAGCGGGTACGCAGAATGCTGTCCGCTATCGGCAATGGGGATCCGCAGGAAGTTGTGGCGATCCTTCCTCCAAGGATGGGAGCCGCCACGCTGGAAAAGACTGCCATCAATGCCGTGATGGCTGGATGCCTGCCCGAGTATTTGCCGGTGATTGTCGCTGCCCTGAAGGCGATGTCTGATGAGAAATTCGGGCTCCGGGGCGTGCAATCAACAACGCATCCCTGCAGTCCCTTGATCGTGGTCAACGGTCCCATCGCGCAAAGAATAGGATTGAACGGCAAAGGCAATGCATTCGGACCTGGAGTCAGAGCCAATGCAACCATAGGCCGCGCCGTCAGGTTGATCCTGATCAACATCGGAGGGGCCATGCCGGGCGAGATCGACAAGTCCACGCAGGGTCAGCCTGGAAAATACACCTACTGCGTTGCCGAAAACGAAGAGGAAAGTCCGTGGCAGCCTTTCCATGTTGAGAGAGGCTTTCAAAGCCGGGGATAGCACGGTCACTGTGTTTGCTGCGGAAGGCCCCCACAATATCAATGAACATAACAGTGTCCTTGGCAAAGACTTATTGAGGACCATTGCCGCTACTATGGCTCAACCGGGCAGCAACAATGCGCTTTTTTTCACCGGCGAACCTGTCTTGATGCTGTGCCCGGAACATGCAGCGGCGATCGCCAAAGACGGATTTTCAAAGGAGCAGATTAGGGAATTTCTTTTTGAAAATGCTCGCTTCTCTAAAAAGAGTTTGTCTGAAGAAAATCTCCAGTACAGGAGAAAATTCCCTGAAAAGTATGGTGAATTTACAGACTGTGAATGGATGCCGATCGCCCATAAGGATGACTTTGTCGTAATGGTTTTGGGTGGACCGGGAAAGCATTCATGCTTTATTCCAACCTTTGGGAATGGCTCTATTACCAGGGTGATTGAATAACCGCGGGTCGCGGATTGAATAGACCTTATTCAATCGGAAATCTGCAATCGGACCGGGGAGACAAATATGGAATACACCAAATCAGAAGCTAAATTGTGGGCAAAGAAGCATATGAAAGGCCTGGAAGTGCCGATTTTCCCTTCTTTCACTCCCGACCTTGAAAAGCTGGATGACGATGGCATCCGTTTCGATGTCAACCAGATTTACGCCAATGGCTTTACTTCGATAATGGCTGCGCCCGAGGCCTGCGGCATGACATTCGAGGAACGGAAGCAATTCGTGCAGATAGTCTGCGACGAAGCCAAAGGCAAAATGCACAGTTCCGTAAGCGTCATGCAGGACACGGTCGAGCAGGATATCGAGATGCTGCATCATATCGAAAAGGTCGGCGGCACTCATGTCACGCTTGCCCATCCGGTGCAATATTACCCCCGGTCGGAAGAAGACATTTTCCAGATGTATAAATTCATGTGCGAGTCCACCAACCTGGCAATAACGTTTTATCCCGGCCGGCTGCACACATGGCATTTCCATCCAAGTTATTTCCCGCCGGACGTGATGCGCCGAATTTGCGACATCCCCAACGTCGTGGCGATGAAAGTCACCGGCGGCAGTTCCCTTGCACTCACCATTCAGGCTTTCCATCTTTGCGGTGATCGAATCCTGGTCAGTGATCCGATGCCGGACAGATGGTTTTTCACTATCCCGAAGTACGGGCAGCAGTGGGCCGGCGCAGGGCCTTTTTATTGTATGCAGACTCCTGAGAATCCGCGAATCGTGAGGATATTCGACAATTTAATCAAGGGCGAGATCGACAAGGCTATGGATATCTTCTGGGGGATGTCCCGGCCGGGCGCACAGGGGTCGTTGGCGGATTCCTACTTTCACACCGGCATCGTGACCGCTCTATCGGATAAATACGCTCACTGGTGCGCCGGCGGAAATGGCGGAACCGTCCGGCAGCCTACAGGCCGTCTGTACGATTATCAAAAGGATGCCATCAGGGCCGGTATGAAAGCCCTGGGAATTACTCCGCGTGAGCCGGAGGAGGAGTTTTATGTGGGCCGCGTAAATTATGCAAAAGGTTACAGGCTCAAAAAATATGAGGCATGACACGAAATAGAAGACACCTATGTATATGCGATAACGGATAAAACGCGTTATCACCACTGCAAGGAGCTGTTTATGGAATTTACAAAACCAGAAGCGAAGGCATGGGCCAAAAAGCACTATCGCGGATTGGATGGAGTCATTCAACCCTCGTACACTCCGGACCTCGAGGCGCTGGATGAGGAAGGGATCCGGCACGACGTCAGGCACAACATAGAAAAAGGCATGTTCAGCGTATTTTGCGCCTTAGAAGTCAGCGCTTTGAGCAATGAAGAGCGCAGGCAATTTGTAAGAATTGTCGCTGAAGAAGCCAAGGGCAAAGTTCTTGTGTCCATGTTCGGAGCCCTTGACGATGCCGATCAATCGATAGAATTGCTGAATTATTTCGAAAGCGTGGGCGGAACCCACACTCTTTTGGGCTGGCCGGGCAACTTTTATGCCAAATCGGAAGAGGACATCTATCGCGTCACCCAAAAGATATGCGATTCCATCAACCTCGCTGTCGATCTCTGGCCGAAACCTTTTTACGATTTCGGAAGATTTCATCCAAGCATGTTCAATCCGGCGCTCATCGAGAGAATCTGTCAAATACCCAACGTAGTGGCAATAAAGGCCTATCTCAGTGACGGCCTTGGAAAGTGGGTTGACGTTCACCATCGTGTCGGCGATCAAGTGCTGCTTCAGGCCGCAGAAATGGCGGAATGGCCGATCACTGTCGCCAAATACGGACAACAGTGGGCGGGGCCGGCCGACTACGTAATCTTCGACCAGACAGCGGAGAATCCAAGAATAGTCCGGATGTTCAATCTGTTCGCTCAAGGAGAGTTCTCCAAAGGGATGGAACTCTACTGGGAGCTGACTCCGATAATTATGGGCGCCCGGGATGCCGCGTTTCAGGGCGGGATGCTGGGAATGAAATACATGCAGTGGCTGACTGGCGGGAATGGAGGCATGTTCAGGAAACCGACGTCATTCCTGTTCCAGCGCTTGAAGGATGCCATGCGGGCAGGCCTGAAAAGGGCAGGTGTAACGCCGCGCGAGCCTGAGGAGGAATTCTATGTAGGCCGGGTGAATTATTCGAAAGGGATCCGGCCGAAATAATGCATTGCTCCGGGAGGATACCAACGTGACCAGCGGCCAAACGCATCTGAGGGTTTTGAATCCCACGGCGAGTTCGGAGATTGCTCCAATACCCAATGCGCCTCGTCTGAAGGACCTGAATGGGGTGAAGATCGGCATCCTCAGAAACCGCGTCCCGGTGGGCCAGATATTCTATCCTTACCTGGACAAGGCCCTGAGAAACAGAATGCCCGACGCCGAATTCCGCACGTGGGAAATGTCGGTGCTGGGGGATGCGGATGCCAGGGCGGCTAAACTCAGAGAGGTTGCCGACAATAGCGATGCCGTGATCGTCGCGATGGGAATGTCGGGAGGCAGCACGACCCGAACCGCCCCGGATGCCATCCGTATTGAGAAATTGGGGAAGCCGGTGGCATTCATAGTCACAAACTGTTTTAAATCCAACGCCAGGTTTCTTGCAAGGAGCGAAGGTTTGGAAGACCTGGCAGTGGCTCCGTTGATTTTGGATTATGTACCGCCTGCAGAGGAAATTGAGAAATTGGAGATAGCCGAGAAGGTTGCGGACGAGGTTGTCAGATCTTTGACCCGGTGGTCCCCGCAGCCTCCTGAGATACCGGAAGTCAATGAAGCGAGTCTGGCATTCGGCGGCAAGGATTTCCTTGCAGCTCAGGAGGAAATGGAGCGCTTTTTCCTGAATCATGGCTGGAGCGATGGCTTGCCGCTGGCACCGCCGACGGAAGAGGCAGTGGCAAGAATGCTTGAAGGGGCATCCTTGCCGCGCGAGCACGTCATAGCCCGGTTCCCTCCCAGTGGAGTGAACGCGACCATAGAGAAGATCGCGGTCAATGCGGCGATGGCCGGGTGCCTGCCGCAGCATATGCCCGTCATCCTGGCTGCGGTGGAAGCGATCATCGATCCCTTGTTTGACCTCATAGGCGTGCAGTGCACATCCGGCCAGGTGGCTCCTTTCTTTGTTGTCAGCGGGAAAAAGCTGATCGATGAACTCAATATAAATGATAGTTTTTGCACAGTGGGTCCGGGATGGAAAGCGAATGCAGCGATCGGGCGGGCGCTTAAGCTGATAATGATGAACCTGGGCCAAACCTGGCCCGGCATCAATGACATGAAAGCCTTCGGGAGCCCTTTCAGATATTACTCCCTGATAGGAGAGAATGAATCGGCATACTCAGGCGCATGGGAACCATTGCGAGTCGCCGAAGGATTTCCTGACGATCAGCCGACAATCAGCGTGATGCCGGCCATGTCCTGGCAGCCGGACCTGGTATTGCCGACTCCTCCTTCCGTCGAGAGAATCATTTCCCATATTAGCCTCCAGGCAAAAGCGAAATATGACCGGTATGCTCTTAACTGTATCTACAACAATCTGGTGCTTATTTCGCCGACTGCATTTGAGGCTATCCGTCGGGAAGGTTTTTCCAGAAAGAAACTCCAGGAAAAGCTATACGAAAGAATCCAGTTGCCCGGAAACGAGGTGTTCGACGGAAGGGAAGCCCCGGGATTCTGCAGGCTGCCGAAATGGGTTATTGAAAAACATCAGAAAGACCCGAATGCCCCGGTACCGCTGCTTCTCAATCCGGAAAGCCTCAAGGTCTGCGTTGCTGGAGGCCCCGGTCCCGACATGATTGCCTATATAGGGACCTGGGGATATGGGCCATCGCATTTTGTAACCAAACCGATACACGTTCCTCAAAACTGGCACTCCCTCCTCTCTAAATACGGAGGATGGGGAAGTCCGACGATTAAATAAGGTGTATCCGCCAATTGCATTGGGATAGAGAGGATCGGTTTTTTGAGGCGAATATGCTGAAAGCCGTGTATCCACGGCGAGATCGGGAGATTGATGATGCAAGAGACGGGATACGAAGTTGTATGGCCTCTTGGGAAAATAATATCTGAAAAGGTAACCCTGGCGCCTCGAATTGCGGATTTATCCGGCAAGACTATCTGTGAGTTGTCGGACTACGGTTTCAGGGCGGAAGAAATTTTTCCTCTCATCCGAGCCTCACTGTCCGAGCGATATCCGGGTGTAAAATTCATTGAATATGAGACCTTCGGCAATACGCATGGCCCGCAAGAAGCCGAGATCATTGCCACCCTGGCAGACAGACTTCGTCAATATCGGCTGTGATGCCGTTATATCCGGAGTCGGAGGCTGAGGCAGCTGCTCGCCCGCGGTTGCGCGGGCAAGCGTAGTTGCTGAAAAAGCCGGCATTCCTTCAGCCTCGATTATCACCACCGGCTTTTTGAAACAAGTCCAGACAGTGGGCCAGAGCCTGGGAGTCCAGAATCTGCCCGTGGCGGAGTATCCAGGCGTGGTGTCCGTAGACAGCCGGGAAGAGTTGATCCAAAAGGTTACCGGTACCCTTGTCGACAATATCATTCAGGTATTTACCAAACCTGTAACGCAGGCGGCCAGAACAAAAGAACCGGAACCGGACCAAATCATTTTCCGGGGGACTTTGGATGAAGTTCAGGAGTTTTTTATCAGGAGACAATGGACCGATGGTCTCCCGGTGATCCCTCCGACCATCGACAGAGTCGAAAAGTTTCTTCAATTTACGGACCGGTCGCGGGAAGAAGTCATCGGGATTTTGCTTCCCGAAAGCCGGGCGGCCACGGTCTGGAACATCGCTGTTAACGGCGTAATGGCAGGGTGCAGACCGGAATATATGCCCGTTCTCCTGGCCGTTATAGAGGCTGTTTCCGATCCTGAATTCCGGATTGAGGATGCCGGCAGTACCCCCGGCTGGGAGCCGCTGATTGTTCTCAATGGCCCCATAATAAAAGACCTGAATATCAACTATGAAACCGGGGTGATGCGAGTTGGCCGCCAGGCCAATACCAGCATGGGCCGCTTTTTGAGGCTGTTCATGAGGAATGTGGCCGGTTTGCGGATACCACCCGGAACAACGGATAAGGCGACGATCGGTGAAACATTCAAGGTAGCTCTGGCCGAGAATGAGGATGTATTGACCGAGCTTGGATGGGAATCGTTCAGCGTTTCTCGCGGCTTTAAACCCGACGATAGTGTCGTCACCGTCCAGAGTGTTGTATACGCAACAGCGCCGATTGCCAGTGGAGGGGATAAAGCCAGGGACCACCTGGACACATTCGTGGAAGTGTTCGGGGGAGCCATGTCGACCTGGACCCACATGGCCGTCAATTGGGGGAAATTTTTTCCTTTATTGGTAATCAGTCCAAGCATAGCACGCGTGCTGGCAAAAGACGGGTTGCAGAAAAAGGACGTGCAGCAGTATTTGTATGACCACTCCAAGGTGTCTGTGGCCTCAATGGAAAGACTCGCCTGGCAGGGAGGTTTTACCGGCTTCAGCCTGCGCCGAAGGGTGGACGAGAAGCTGATTTCACACCTGTATTGCGAGTCAGACGATCCGGCAAGAATGGTTCCGGTATTTTTGAAGCCCGAATGGATTGGGATTGTGGTCAGTGGGGACTCCGGGCGAAATCGCAGCAGAGGCTATGTCCAAAACCACGAGCAAGGGCCCCCGGTCAGCAAAAGGATCCAATTGCCGGCAAACTGGGAAAAAATCCTGCCGGCTGAGTAGCACGGCCAATTTATATGCAGACTCGATTCAACCGAACCACAGGATGCCTGTTGAAAGCCGCCATGTACGTATACGTATTATGGTACGAACATCTCTGTTGCCGGCAAGTCAGCGTGATTTTATGAGCGAACGGGTGTTCAGCGGCGTTAAGATACTGGACCTTACGCAGGGGATCGCAGGTCCCTATTGCACGAAATTGTTTGCTTCTTTTGGCGCTGAAGTGATTAAGGTCGAAAGACCGAATTTTGGGGACATCACCCGGGAAATAGGGCCGTTCCCAAACGATGAGTACGACCTCGAGAAGAGCGGCACTTTCTTTTATCTGAATACGAATAAGAAAAGCATCACATTAAACGTCCAAAGCAAAAAAGGGACGGAAATATTAAAGCGGATTTTGAAAACAACAGATATTTTTGTGGAAAGCTATGTTCCGGGCACTCTCCAAAAACTGGGTTTATCCGGGAAAATACTGCGGACCATCAATCCCCGCATGATCGTGACCTCCATTTCAGCTTTTGGCAAAACCGGGCCCTACCGTCGCTACCGCGCAAATAATCTCACGGTATCGGCCCTCGGCGGGACAGTGTACCCGATGAGACCGGGCACTAAACCCAAAACAAGACCTGCAGTACAAGGAGGATACCAGGCGGAATTCTCGACCGGGGTGCTGAGCTATATAGGGACAGTAGCGGCTCTGATAGGTCGGGCAAAGAACAATAGTGGTGTATCGATAGATGTAGGCATGATGGAGTGTGTTGCCAGCACTTTAATGGGACATGTTACGGAATATTCGTACCTGGGATTTAGCAGACGCACCAATCCATTTGCCATCCACGGTTACCCCATAGGTTACAGCGTCCCCTGTAAAGATGGATGGATCAGCCTCACGCCCGGCATCGGAGGCGCGCCGAATATTCCTTTTCTGATCAACGAACCTGAACTTCAAAATAGCGGCTTTTTTGCCGACCCGCGAACGCGCATGGCCGATCCGGAAGGATTTGACGCCCTGATCATTCCGTGGCTGATGAGCCGCAACAAATGGGACATTACAGCCGAAGCCCAGGAGCTGCGCCTGGCCTTCACTCCCGTCCTGAGCGCCGGAGAACTCTTCAAGGACCAGCAATTGAAAGCCAGGAAGTTCTTTGATACGACGCATCATCCACATCTGGGCAGAATTGCCAGCCCCGGATCGCCAGTCAAACTGGGCAAAACACCGTGGCTCCCCGGAAGGGCTCCGCTGTTGGGAGAGCACAATCGTGAGTTTTATCGGGGATTGGGGTACACACAAAGAGAAATCAAAAAATTGCAGAGCGCCGGGATCATATAAACGATCGGGACGAGAATGGCATACAAGATTTTAGAGGGCATCAGGATTATCGATCTGACCATGGTTTTTGCGGGTCCCGTTGCCACCAAGATACTGGCCGAATTGGGGGCTGAAGTTATCAAGATAGAATCATGGCAACGCCCCGACGTATTTACGCGAGCCAATGTCTATCCCGATAACAACCCGGGCACCGATCCCTGGAACCGCGGTTGCCTGTTTCACTCCCTCAATGCAGGCAAACGGGCCATTTCACTCAACATGGCCACCGAAGAAGGACGCGATATCTTCAGGCAGCTGCTAAAAGTGAGCAACGCAGTCATTGAGAACTATTCGCCCAGGGTCATGACCAATTGGGGATTGAACTACGAACGCATAAAGAAGATCAATCCTCGAATCATCATGGTTTCAATCAGCGGTTTGGGACACGATGGCCCCCTCAAAGACTACTATATGTATGTGCCGGGCATGGAGGGGATGAGTGGTTTGACGCACAACACCGGCAATTCTGATGAGCCCCCGCTTCTGTCCGGTTTCGCATACGGGGATTGGGTTACGGGCGCACATGCCGCCATGGCGCTGATGACCGCACTTTTCCATCAGAGGAAAACCGGCAAGGGACAGTACGTGGATGTTTCCGGAAGAGAAGCCACCATTTGTCATCTGGGCGACATAGTTCTCGATTACATCCTGAACACTCGCGACCGGAAACGCATGGGCAATCGTCATCCGGGATGTGCCCCTCACGGCTGTTACCGCTGTAAGGGAGATGACGAATGGGTGGCGATTGCCATAGAAACCGATAGCCAATGGAAACGCTTCGTCCGGGAGATTCATGAGCCGGAAGCCTTAAGGGACCCGGCATTCTCCTCCAGGCAGGCCAGGCTTGCAAGGCAACCTGAATTGGATTGCCTCATTGAGCAATGGACTGCTCGGCGGGACAAATTCGAAGTATTGTATACCCTGCAGAGGTTGAGAATTCCGGCCGGGCCGGCGCTCAACATGAAAGAAATCAACCTGAATCCTCACCTCATGAAGCGAGGCTTCTTTCAGTGTGTCGACCACGGGGAGGGCATAGGTAAGAGACCGATACCCAGCCAGATACCGGCAAAGTTCCGGGGATTCAAGAAATCTGCACTGAAACGAGCTCCTCATTTTGGAGAGGACAACGAATACGTTCTTTGTTCCTTGTTGGGCATGTCGAAGCAGGACCTTGCGCATCTGGAGCAGGAGAAGGTCATTTCCAGGACGCCCGAGTTCCCACCCGGAAGGCCCACACGAGTAGATTTGCTGGAAAAACAACAGGCGGGGTGCATGGATCCGGATTATGTCACTGAACTGAGAAAACATTTTGGTATTGGAATTGGCGAGGTATAGATCCAAAGCATACAGCTGGAACGATCGGATCGTGCTGAAGAGGTGGCTGATGACCGAAAAAAAGGTGGTGATGCCGGATTCGACAATCACCAAGGAAATGATAGAGGGAATGCGCGCCAAACTGGGCCTCTCGCTGCGGATAGACGAAAGCACGCACAACGAGTATGCATCCAGAATGGCGATTCTCAAATTCATCGAGGGCGTAGGAGATGTGAATCCTCTATGGAGTGATAAGGAATATGCCCAAAATAGCCCGTATGGCCGCATCGTGGCTCCTCCTTCCTTTGTCTGGGCCTGTTTTGCGCATGTAATATTTGGCTGGAGAGGACTGGGAGGCTTTCATGCGGGCTGCGATGTGGAATTCATGAAGCCGATCTATATAGGGGATAAAATATCGGCAGAGTGCGTATTCAAGAGTTTTGAGGGGCCGAAGGAAAGCAGCTATGCTGACGAAACCGTGATAGATCATTTTCAAAATCAATATTGGAACCAGAACGGGGATCTAATCGCCAGGTATCGCTGGTGGGTGGTTCATTTTGCCAGGGCTAAGGCCCGCGAGAAAAAAAGGCACGCTCACATCGAATTGCCGCATCCCTGGACCGAGGAACAATTGCAGCAGATTGAACAGGAAATTCTTTCCGAGGAAATCCGAGGCTCCAACCCGCGGTATTGGGAAGACGTTGAAATCGGGGATGAGCTTAAACCGGTGGTCAAAGGGCCGCTCGGAGTCACGGATGAAATAGCTTACGTTATCGGCGGAGGAGTCCCTATCCCGAGATTGCAGGCCCACGGTGTGGCTTTGCGATCCTATCAAAAGCATCCGGCCTGGGCTTTCCGGGATCCCAACACCTCAGCGCTCGAACCGATTTTTGCCGTTCATTATAACCGGGCCGCGGCCAATGCCATGGGGCTTCCGCACTCCTACGATGTCGGCGTTCAAAGGCACTGCTGGGCCGTTCAACTGATCACCAATTGGATGGGAGACGATGGCTGGCTGAAGAGAAGTTATACGGAATACAATAAGTTCGTATATTTATCGGACGTCGTTTGGATCAAGGGCAAGGTTACCGAAAAGTTCATGGATGCCGACGGAGATTCCTGCGTTCGTATCGAACGATCCGCGATAAATCAAAGGCATGAAAATGTAATGCCCGGCTATGCGATTGTGGCTCTGCCGTCCAGGAAGAATAATTTCTCCCCGCTGGATAATCGATTACGCCCTAAAGGAAACTAATCGGATGGAAGAGAAGAAATGTCTGGCTCGATCGCCGCGAGTGCTGGATTTAACTAACAATAACGGCTACCTGTGCGGCAGGATTCTGGCGGACCTGGGAGCAGACGTCATAAAAATTGAAAAGCCTGGAGGCGATCCGGACAGGCGCATCGGCCCCTTTTATCGCCAAACTCCGGCGCCGGAAAGAAGCCTTGTATGGTTGGCCTACAATGCAAACAAACGAGGCATAACGCTGAAACTCGATTCTGCGGATGGGCAGCAGATTCTCAAGACTCTCGTGAACCATGCCGATTTCCTAATCGAGTCCTTCCCGCCGGGATACATGGATGAATTGGGGCTGGGATATGCCAATCTCAATCAACTCAATCCCCGCATGATCTATACCTCGATCAGCCCGTTTGGACAAACGGGGCCCTACAAGAACTTCAAGGCATCCGACCTCGTGGTCATGGCTATGAGTGGACTGTTGTACATAACAGGGAAACCGGATGCGCCTCCCGTGAGAATAAGTTTTCCGCAGTCATTTTTGTTAGCCAGTGCCCATGCGGCGGCTGCGAGCCTTATCGCCTATTTCTATCGTGAAAAAACCGGGCAAGGGCAATATGTCGATGTGTCGGCGCAGGAGTGTGTTCTGTGGGAGCTCTCCAATGCCGTTCCGCTATGGGAGTTGAATCATAAAATTCTCAAGCGCGCAGGATCCTATCTCTCGGGCCGATGGACGGACACAAAGCAGAAGCTATTGTGGCGGTGCAAGGACGGATACGTCATTTTTTATATTTTGGGCGGTGATTTCGGTCTCAAGACCAATCGCGCCATCGCGGCGTGGCTGCAGGAAGAGGGTTTGGCCTCGGAGCTTATGGCCAATTTCGATTGGACTGCGTTTGACATGTCCAGACAGACACAGGAAATGCAGGAACAGATGGAGGCGCCGATCGCGGAGCTTTTTTTGAAATACACAAAGGCCGAATTGTATGGCCAGGCCTTAAAAAGAAAGATAATGCTTTGCCCTGTGTCCACAGCTCGAGACATATTTGAAAACACACAATTGGATGCCAGGAACTTCTGGGCAAAAGTTGATTATCCGGAAATTCCGGCACAGATTACCTATCCCGGACCCTTCGCAAAATTATCCGAAACGCCGCTCACAAGGCTTGAAGAAAGCTCCTTTGCCCGGGGAACACAACCTGGAAATTTATGAAAAGGAACTGGGTTTTTCAAAAAGAGATCTGGTGCTCTTGCAGCAATCCGGAATTATCTAGATATTTGGGTGAAAGGAAGGAACTCGCTTGGATCCAAAGGTCTTTGCCGGAATTAATGTGATTGATTTCGGGTGGGCCATTGCCGGTCCGCTGACCCTTAAATATTTGGCCGATTACGGTGCAACCGTTATCTGCATCGAATCCATCGAGAGGCCGGACCTGCTGCGGACTTCCGCTCCTTTTAAGGATGGCGTAACAAACATTAACCGGGCCGGATTTTTCAGCTATTTTGCAGCCAATAAATACAGCATCAGCCTCGATCTAAAAAATGCGGTCGCGAAAGAAATCGCAAAAAAACTGGTGGCCTGGGCGGACGTTGTGGCTGACAGCCACAGGCCCGGCGTGCTGGAAAGCTGGGGCCTGGGCTATGATGAATTGAGCAGGATCAAGCCGGATATCATCATGATTCGAAGCTCCAATCAGGGCCTGACAGGGCCTTCGGCGACTCAGCCCGGCCTGGGAAACCACATTAATGGGCTGGGAGGAATCGTCAATCTCGTAGGCTTTCCGGACGAAGAACCGATATCCCCAATGGTGGCCTATACGGATTATTGCGTCCCCCATTTTGCAGCAAGCGCCCTGATAAGCGCCCTCGACCACAGGAACAAAACGGGCAAAGGTCAGTTGATTGATGTATCCCAGTTCGAATCCGGCTTGCAGCTCATAGCCCCGCTTCTGCTTGATTATTCAACAAGCGGCATGGAGGCAAGAGCCAACGGCAACTCCTGCGAATATGCCGCCCCGCATGGAGTCTTTCGCTGCAAAGGCGAGGACCGTTGGTGCGCAATCACTGTCTTTACGGACGATGAGTGGCAATCCATGTGTAAAGCCATGGGAAATCCGGAATGGACAAAAGCCCCTGAATTCTCGACGCTTCCGGAAAGGAAGAAACACGAAGCAAGGCTAAACCATCTTGTGGAGCAATGGACATCCCAATACGAGCCTGAACATATCATGGTTCTGCTGCAGCAGGAGGGAGTTGCCGCGGGAGTCGTGCAAGATGCAAAAGATATTTGCAGCGATAGTGCAACTAAGAGAAAGAGAATGTTTCTGGAGAGGAAATCACAAAGAACTGGGAGAGTTCTCCTATTTGGGACAGCCATCCAGATTATCCATGACTCCCGCAAAGCTTTTTCGGGAGGCCCCCGTTTTGGGCGAACACAATGAATACATTTGCCTTGAGATTTTGGGGATGTCAGAAGCCGAATTTGATGGATTCCTGATGGCGGGCGCATTCGGTCCAATGACCTCATAAGGCAACTATGGCGGGATGGCAATATGGTTTCAGCCATTCATAGCGCTCCTATCAATCCTGCATACCAAATGAGCATGGGTGCCTTTTATGCCAAACAGCACAAGTGGAATTGACGGTATACAATCCAAGAGGCGAATTTCAAACTCTCCGCATGGTCTCTCCTTCACCTCGTCTGCAAAGCCTGCACGGAAAAAAGATCGGTGTGCTGAAGTTCGGAACCGGGGCGGGTTTGGCAGAGGCATTGCTCCCGCAGCTTGAAAGTGCATTGAAAAAACGGGTCGGCAGAATCGATTTTCGCGAGTGGCCCGCCTTCGTAGCACCGGAGCTCAGAGAGGCAAGATCCAAAGAAATCGCCGAGTACAGCGACGGCATTATCGTCCTCCTTGGTTTTACGGGAACCAGCTCGGCGAGGACCGCACGTGAGGCGGTTGACCTGGAGAAATTGGGCAAACCTGTCGCCTTTATGGTGACGAGGCCGTTCGAGGCTAACGCCAGATTCATTGCCAGACGCGAGGGTCTCTCGGATATATCTCTCGCCGTGGTCCCGGTGGACTCTCTGCCCTTAAATGAGGAAATCGAGCAATTGGGACTCGGGGAGAAGGCTGCGGATGAGGTCATCAGGGCGCTGACACAATGGAAGCCGCAGCCCGGGGAGGAAACCGAAACGGCCGAAAGAACTCTGACCTTCAGCGGCAGCGATTACGAAACAGCGCGCGAAAGCATGGAGAAATATTTTCTCCGGCACGGTTGGAGTGACGGCCTGCCCCTGGTGCCGCCCACGCCGGGCGCAGTGAGCCAAATGCTTGAGGGTGTTGACTTCGCTTCGGACCATGTGGTCGGGATTGTTGAACCCGGAGGCATAAAGGCCACAGTAAAAGATATTGCAATCAATGCTGCCATGGCGGGGTGTCTTCCTCATTACATGCCGGTTGTTATAGCAGCGATTGAAGCTATCACCGATCCTGCATTCAACCTCAGGGAGGTTCAATGCACTTCATGCAATATGGCGCCGTTATTAATCGTCAGCGGCCCGGGATTGATTCAGGATCTGAACATCAATTGCAGCTTCGGCACTCTAAGCCCGGGATGGAGAGCGAATGCCACGATTGCCCGCGCGGTAAGACTAATAATGACCAATCTGGGACATACCTGGCCGGGCAAGAATGATATGAAAACGCTGGGCAGCCCGTTTAAGTCTGTTTCTCTGATTGCGGAAAATGAAACTGCGTTGGGTGGAGCATGGGAGCCGCTTCGGGTGGCAGAAGGCTATGGTCTTGATCAGGCCACAATCAGCGTCATGCCGGCCATGTCGTGGCAGCCCGATATCGTGCAACCGGAACCGCCGACCGTAAAACGGATAGTGGAGTATATCGCTAAACAAGGAAAGGTGAAGCACGACAGGCTTGCCGGAAACTGGGGAATGGATAACCTTGTGGTCATTTGTGGAGCTACTCTGGACTGCATCCGCAGAGAAGGATATTCGAGACTCGATCTGCAAAAAGCTCTCTATGATGCCATTCAGATACCGAGTTCTGATTTTCTTAACGGCAGAGATATAGCAGAAATGCCGGCCTTTGGTCGCTTGCCAGAACGTATCAGGGAATCGCTGCAAGTCAGGCCCTGATGCCCTGATACCCTTGCTCGCCGGGCCCGGTAGTATAAAGATCTGCGTTACGGGAGGTGCGGGGCCTTATGGGATTAGCTATATCAGCACCTTTGGATATGGCCCGGCCCATTTTGTAACAAAGCCGATCGTGTTGCCCGGGAATTGGCGAGACTTGTTGGAAAGAAATAAAGGATGGGAAAGCCCAACCATTAAATAGCATAATCGTGAGTGAGTAGAAGACAGGGTCGCCTCGACAGCGGCCACAAAGGAAAAGTTGAGGTGAAAACATGGAATCTCTATACAGCGACATAGTTCGTTTCATGGAAGAGTACGTCCTGGCGTACAGCCAATATGGCCAGCTTCCTGAGACTCAGCATGTCATGGACAAATTTTATGCGCCAGACCTTACGTTTGATGACGATGTGGTGAAAAGCCGCGCTGAATGGTATGAAAGATGCCTTGCTCATCCCGCCATTCAGGACAAATTGCTGGTTGAGCACCTCATTGTTGATGAGAGGCAGAAAGAGGTGGGTGCGTTGCTCAAGACACAGGCTATTGAAAGAGCAACCGGCGAAGTACTTTTGGAACTGAAAATGAACGTCCTCTATAATCTGAAAATTGGCGCTGATAAAGACATCAAGATAACAAAGGTCAAAGTCTTTTTGGAAAGTGACCCGCGCAAGGCGGCGAAGTTGGTCCAGCTATATTCAATAGGTTCGAAAGCCAAGCCCTAATCCATGAATATTGGATCCGCGATCGCATCTCGACCCGATCTATTCTTGATAATATCTGGATAATTGGGAGGGTGGAAGCACAGTCTTCTGATAAATCGAAAGTTCCTTAATGGCTCTATCCCTCAGCAACTCCAACAGCGACTCGAGCTGTCCTCTTTTTCCCTTGCTCAAAACAGACATAACATTGTGAAGGTGCTCTCTCTGCTTGGATAGCTGAAGAACCTTTTTACCTTTTTCAGTTATCTTGACCAGAATTCTTCCGTTCCCTTTCGACGCTTTTTCCTTGGTTACCAAGCCTTGCTTTTCCATTCGTTTGAGAATATCAGAAACGGAGTTTCTTTGTTGGTAGACAAAGCGGGACAGTTCCGCCGGGGTGGTCGCATTGCCCATGGCCTGAATAATAAATAACATATAGGCTTGAACGGGCAAAATGCCCTGCTTGTTCATTTCCATATTCCTGAGCTTGGCTACCATATGATATACGCGACTAATGAGAATCCACAAATCGTATTCCCTATCTTCCATTTTGTGTGCTTTCAAATTTCTCGCGTTGGCCAATGCATTACCTCTCCATTCAAAGTGAGCTAACAGATCCCCGGCAAAATGAGGCAATCATTCGAGAGTGAGCCATTCTATTGGATGCAAGGCCAAATATCAACCATCGTCGGGTTGCAGAAATCCCATAAGGGCCGGGGAGGTATGGAAGCCTCCATGCACTCAGACTCCTCCCCGTCTCGCCTGCGGCTACAATCCCAACTTCCGATACCGCCGACCCTCGCCGAACAAATCGGCGTTTGTCAGCGCTTTTGTCAGCGTTTCTCAGCGTTTCAAAATACGGAGCTGTCAAACTCTTTGAGTCCCCCGGCAGAGCCGGGGGGTTACCAATGTAATTACCATGGCAAGCAATGAAATGATAGAAAGCCCGAGAGCGTATATAATGTACGTATACGAACACGGTGCCTTGGATGTTAGTCAAAAATCATCGTCCTGAGTGCGCTCAACGGATCTGCAGTGGCAACACGTGTTTTCACGGACATTTTACTTACGGAGGTTTTTCATGAATCGTTCAAACAAGTTACATTGGCAATTTTGGGCTGGCTGCCTGCTCTGGGCGGCATTGGTGCAGATGGCGATCGGTGCCCTGCCGGCTGGGCAGGGCACTGCCCCGGCAACGGCGGACGCGACCTTAGTGCTGCCCAATCACGCGCCCGCCGACTTCATCCAAGTTCGGCCGGACATTCCGAAAGGCAGGCTTGAGACCGTTACGTACAACTCCAAAAGCATCGGCGTCGACCGCAAAGCCGTCGTCTACACCCCTCCGAATTATGACCCTAATCAGAAATACCCTGTCCTCTATCTGATGCACGGAATCGGCGGCAATGAGACTCATTGGACGACGCTCTGCGCCGCCAACAAGGTCCTCGACAACCTCATCGCCGGCAAAAGAGCCTTGCCCATGATCATTGTGATGCCAAACGGCCGGGCAACGGCTGATCCCCCTTCGAGCAATTTCATGTCGGATTTCAATTACTATGCCTTCTTTGAGAAGGATTTGCTGCAGGATTTAATGCCCTACATTGAATCGCGCTATTCAGTGAAGTCGGAGCGGGACTACCGTGCGCTTGCAGGCCTGTCCATGGGCGGCGGACAGGGCCTCAATTTCGGTATTAACAACATCGACAAATTCGCATGGGTTGGCGGCTTCTCCTCAGCGCCCAATCTCCAGCAGCCCGATATCCTGGTTGCCAAGATCCAGCGGGCCAAAGACAAGTTGAGTCTGTTATGGATCGGCTGCGGCGACAAAGACAACCTGATCACGGGAAGCTGGAATCTCCACCAGGGCTTGGTCAAGGCAAAGATCGACCACGTCTGGTACGTCGACAGCGGGATGCATGAGGTCGCCGTGTGGAACAATAATCTTTATCTGTTCGCGCAGACGTTGTTCAAGCCCGTCGGATCGGTTACGCATCCGCCCTCCATCGGGAAATACAACGGCGAACCAGTAAGCGGATTCGCTGGCATGGGCATGCCGGGCATGGGGGGTGGCTTAACCCAGGCTCAGACCCAAAAGATCACCGATGCGGTGCAGTCCGATATCGCCGACCTCAACAAACAACTGGCAGATGCACAGAGGGAAGCCATAAAGTCGGCATTGGCCAACGATGCGGCTGAGGCAAGTGTCAATGCGAAGATTGAGGCGGTTGCCGCGATCCAGGTGAAAATTGCGATGTTGCGATATACAAAAGGCATAAAGCCGATTGCGAAAGACATCTCGGACGTGCAGAAAAGGCAGCTGAATGGTATGGGCGCCCAGGGATATAACCAATTGTTCGTCGGAGGCCTTGGTATGGGCGGCCTGGGCATGCCTGGTGTTGGAAGGCCCGGTGATGGACGTGGAGCCGGTCCGGCAGGAAATTGAGCTGCAAATAATAGAACCAGGGGTGTTTCCCGCGAACGATCCCCTGATTAGGGCTCATAGGCAAGGGACTCTGGAAGGGTATGAATCACTCCTCCGGCCACACGAATATACTGTGATGTGTCTTTTGTGTGTTTTGCGGATATAATCGCATTGGCACCAAGCCATTTTGAAAGGAGAAGGAGTCTGCTATGCGTAGAATTTTATCGGCGCTTTCCATAGGGATGCTAGCCGTCCTGACGGTCCAGGATGTATCCGGGGCCCAAGGGGCTGCGAGTTCCAAAGCCAAGTCGCCGGCCACTCAATTTGAAGTTCTCAGTCCCTGGGCGGACGCTGATCCGATCCCGCTCCGGGGGATTTCCCCGAGGATTCATACCCTGGCGGGAAAGAAAATCGGATTGTTCATCAATTCCAAGCGGGCGGCTATGCCGATCGCGGAATCAATCGAAACAAGGTTAAGGGCCATGCACCCCGACGTTCAGATAATCAGGTTCCATTCGACCCAGCCGAACGTCAATGAGATCGAGACGAAGAACAAGGAAAAGTTCACGGCCTGGGCTAAAGGGCTGGACGCGGCCATTGCCGTGGTCGGTGATTGAGGGTCCTGCACAAAGTACCTCGCCTACAACGGGATAGCGATCGAGGACTTTGGCAAGCCGGTCGTGCTACTGGCTAATCATGGATTTGTTACCGATGCTCAATCGGCAGCATCGAGCAAGGGAATGCCCGGAATCAGAGTCGTTGGGGAATCGGTGGCATGTGAATCCACCGTCAAGGCGGAAATTGAAGAGGGTGTCGCGGCGGCCATGAAGGATGTGGTCGAGGCCTTAACGAGCCCGCTGACTGCCGAGGAGAAATCTCCGAAGCAGCAAACGGGCAAGACTGCGAGAGTCGCATTTAAAGGAAGCCTGCAGGAGGTAAACCGGTTCTACTACAGCAAGGGATGGACCGACGGTCTGCCCATCATACCGCCGACCGAGGAGGCCGTGGCGGAGATGATGACGGGGACGGATCTGCCGCCGGACCATATTGTGGCCACGATCATCCCGAGAAAAGGGAAGGCCACGATCGAAAAGATCGCGATTAATGCGGTGATGGCCGGTGCGCTTCCCACCTACATGCCGGTACTGATCGCCACGGTGCAGGCTTTGGCCGATCCGAAAACCAGGTTTGATACCTTTGAGGTGAGCACGGGTTCGTGGGCGCCTTTTCTTGCCATCAACGGTCGGATAAGAAACGACATCCACGTCAACTGCAGCTCAGGCGCCTTGAGTCCGGGAAATATCGCGAATGCCGCCATCGGCCGGGCCGTTGGGCTGATCGTCAAGAACATCGGGGGGGCAAGGAAGGCCATCGAGGACATGGGGGTGATCGGTAACCCGGGCAAGTACAGCCTTGTGATCGGGGAGGATGAAGAGGCGAGCCCCTGGGAGCCTCTCAGCGTCGAGCGGGGCTTCAAAAAGGAGGACAGCACCGTCACGGTGTTTTTCCCCAACACATTCATACAGACGGTCCCGGGCGGGACGGACGCAAAGGGGATTCTGGATACGCTTTCGGGCATGGTTAGCAGCACCATGTCCAGTCTGATTCTTATACCTTCCTGGGCCAAGGTATTGTCGAGTGAAGGATACACGAAGCAGAAAGTCAGAGAATACCTGGCGGCACACGGCACCCCCGGCAGATCGAGTGTCGGTCTTACGAATGCCGCCAGTCCACCGAAAATGGACCTCGACAAAAGCCTCATGATTCTGGTTGCCGGCGGGCCGGGCTCGTTTATAGCGCTGCTGAGGAGTGCGGGACCGGGATTTTTCGAGAACGCGCTTGTCACCAAAAAGATCGAGTTGCCGAAGAATTGGGACAAGCTGGTGGCGAAGTACAAGGATCTCAAACCGAATTACGAGAGGTATTAAAAGCAAAAGCCACGAATTTCACGAACGAGATTCGTGAAATTCGTGGCATCTGGCTATTATATCTTCCAGCTGCAGTTTGGTTACTTCTGCCTGGTTAGCTCGCATTTCCTAATGGTTCTTTATTTTGAAACGCTGAGATACGCTGACAAAAGCGCTGACCAACGCCGATTTATTCGGCGAGAGTCGGCTTTTGCCCGCGTAAGTCAGCGTTCAAGACCAGCGTAACTCCTCCAACCGCTTTGAGCGGCTCCAATCTTTCAAGTCTGACTCAACAATCCACTCCTTTATCGAATTATGGGAGTCCTTTCCTCGCGCGCCGGTTCGCGAAGCGGCGCAGCCATGCCCGTCTGTACCGCCTTGCGACGAAATCTGGTGAGACATGCGGTTATTGCTTCGGATAGGATTTCAGCAGCCCCTCAGGCATGCCGCCCTCGCTCAGGATAACACGCTTGCTGATGAGCCAGCGCCCATCCTGTTTGACCAGCTCAGTGCGTTCCCGCCCGTATTCGGTAATTTTGGGCGCGGACGTCAAAAGGTCAGACTTGACGCTATGCCAAAGCAGCGTTGCAGTAGCTCTATCGCCCTGTCTATTAACCTTCAGATTCGTGTACATCATCTCGGATATCCCCTCCGGCACAGCGCTTTCAGCTTTCGGCGATTTTGCCTGGCTGCCCGCTCCAGCCTGGACATACATGGCTTTGATCTCGTCGAGGCCATTCGCGACCAGCCCGTTGACCTCGAGTCTGCCGTTAGCGGTAAAGTAGGACATATAGTTATGTTGGCCGTTCGGCCCGAACTGCGAATAGTAATCGTTAAAAAGGTCCTCGATAGCGGCGCGCTCCACCAGCTCTGTCAGTTCAGGGGGCGGCGCTGCAGGCGCCTTGGAACAGGCGGCTACAAATACCAGAGCGGTCAGAATAGCCAGCATTCCAAATATTGATTTCATGGCGTGATAACGATTATTGGCTTCTATCATTGTTGATTCTCCTTACGGATGTATCCTGCGCTGAATCCGGTGGAAAATGGATTTGTGCACAAATCCCCAAATGGCCATCCCAATTTGATTCGTTATTTCAATCTTCTTAGAAACAGCCCCGGCAGTGTTCAGTCCTTAAACAGCAAGGGTGCCAACTCGCGCAGGCTGCGGCGCCAGGAAAGGAACTCATGAGCCGTATCTGGCGAAACGTAGAAGACGCTGTTGATGCCAGCTTGCTTCAACGCGTCGGCGTTCGCCTTCGGGTCACCGCCAAAGCCTCCACGACTGCCGCCCCGGTTGCCGCCGAGTTCGCGGCTGCCGTAGCTGACGAATACCAGCTTGACCTTCTCTTTAAAACTGGGCGTGTTGTTGACATCGTCCGAGGAGATGGTTCCGCCGCTAAAGAGACCGATATGGGAAAATATGTCGAGATGCTTAAGCGTAATCGTCCTCGTCTCCATTCCGCCCATAGACAGGCCGGCCATGGCGCGATGGGGCTGATCGGAGAGTGTACGGAAATTGGCGTCGATGTACGGGATCAACTCGTCGACGAGAACCGTCTCGAATGGCGCAATATTGAAACCTGCGAGACCTCCGATCTTGACATCGTTGGTCATACCATAGGTCATTACGATGAGGAAGGGCTTGGTCTTGCCTTCGGCTATCAGGTTATCCATGATCAGATTTGCGTGGCCCTGATTGCTCCATGCGGTTTCATCCTCTCCCCAGCCGTGCTGCAGGTACAGCACCGGATATCGGTTGGCCGGGTTCCTGTCGTAGTCGGGCGGCGTGTAGACGAACGCTCTGCGGGAGGTGCGGGTGCTCTTCGAGGGGAAGAGAATTTGCTGCACGCGGCCGTGGGGAACGTCTTTGAGGGCATAGAATGCCCGGTCGTGCGCAGGGATTTCGATGCCGCTTTCCCAGCGGATCGACCCGTAGAAGTTCAAGGTGCCGGGATCGTTGAATGTTCCTCCATCGACCGAGAGATGATAGTAGTGAAAGCCTTCATCCAGCGGCGCTGCCGTGGTGCCAGTCCAAACGCCGTCATCGGATTTCTTAAGAGGCGTTCCCTCACGGCCGCCCAGATTCACACTGACCCCTTGGGCCTGGGGCGCGACAATTCGAAATCGAGCGTAGCCTTGGGAGTTGACCTGCGGATACTCCTGGCCGGGTTGGTTTAGGGTCGAGGGCTGAAAGTCTTCCTTGATCGTGGGCTGGTCTGTCTGAGCCAAGCACAGAGCAATCCCCAAAGAAGTCAGCATTACAAGTACGGGCAAACAACGTTTCATTGTTTTTCTCCTTCCGGTCTGCGGTAAGATCGACAAGCGCCATCATTGCCCTATTCCGAAAACAGGGGAATATCGGTTTCCGTCCGATTGCCGACTTATGGCGCTCTTGAAACATTAATCCTGCCTCATGGGCATAACTACATTGGTAAACGCCCGGCTCTGCCGGGGGACTCACAGAGTTTGACAGCTCCGTATTTTGAAACGCTGAGAAACGCTGATAAAAGCGCTGACAAACGCCGACTTGTTCGGCGAGGGTCGGAAGCGCCTCATCGGCTTTTGCCCGCGTAAGTCAGCGTTCAAGACCGGCGTAACTCCTCCAACCGCTTTGAGCGGTTCAAATCTTTCAAGCCTCCGGCTTTGCCGGAGGTACCTGACTCCGCATTTTATCAGGTCCAAAAGCGGAGCTGGGAAAGTAGGAATATTTGCCGCATACTCCTGAATTTGCCGCGATAACAGAGGATTGCCTGGCGGTAAGGATCCTGCATATAGACCGGGAATACTTGCCTTATGCCAAACTCCTGCTGTGATATAGTAGCTTCCGCAATAATGAAAGCCAAGAATGATGTGCGGAAAAGCTCCTAGGCAGCCCTGGATTGAGCAGATTGCACGAAGGCCGGCTTTTGTGAAAAGCGCTCAATCTTCGACCGCCCTTTATAAAACCTTTTTTGGGGGGAATGCGGAATGAAACGATTGGCACAATGCCTTTTAGCTTTAGCAATGATGACCTGCGGCATTCTCGTCTCAGCCTACGCGCAATCGGCCTGCACACGCGACGGCCTTAAGGGAATCATCGGACAATATTTCAGCGCCCTCGAGGCGCACAACCCATCGAGTCTTCCGCTTGCTGCCAAGGTGAAATTCACGGAAAACGGCGTCGAGATGCCCGCAGGAGAAGGATTTTGGAAAACCGCGGGAAAAACCTTGCTCAAACGCGATCTGATCGACACCTATAAGTGCGGCACGCATTCCAATGTCGTTATTGAAGAAAAATACACAGCCCCCAAGATACCAGCGCCGGCCTCAAAATCACCTTTTGCCAGCCTATCGGCGAAACCGCCTGCCGATGGCACCATTCGACCTATTCTCTATGGAGTTCGGCTGAAGGTTGAAAATCAACAGATTACGGAGATGGAAACGTTTGTCGCCCGGGAAACCGAATTTGCGTTCAATGGCGCAAAGGTGCTGGAAACCAAAGACCAGGATTGGGAAAGCATCATTCCTGCGGAACAGCGGAGCAGCCGGCTGGCCATGATTGCCGCTGCAGATGATTATTACGATATGTTCGCGGAGAATCCCAAGGTGCACACTCCGTTCGCCAGCGTTTGTGATCGCTGGGAGAACGGCTTTCAGACAACCAAGGGAGGAGGAACGATGGGCGGCGTTAAGATGACGGCCCATGACTGTTCCCCGAAGGGCTTGGTTATTACAAACCACGGCCTCCGGCGCTTCCTGGTAGATGTGGAAGCAGGAACGGTTGTCGCCTATGTGCATTTTGCGGGAAACCTGCCGGATTTCCATATTTTCCGGATGAGGAATGGCAAGGTGGATTTGATACAAGCCGTCATTGGCGCCGGATCAAAATCAATGGGCTGGCCGAACGAACAAATCTGCAAATAAGGGGATTTGCCGCTTCATTTCCCATTCACGGTCGTTGTTGTCTGCTGCATTTTTTCCCAACGCCCAATTTGCGGTTGCTGGGGGCGCGGATGCAAAGCTTCGACATGAATCGCTTGCATGGGCTTTGCTGAGGAATCAGGAGGATCGGGCTATGTTCGTTAAGAAGTTGTCTTTGACAATTGTCCTGACGCTTGCAATAAGTTTATCGCCTCCCTTCAGCGCTTTTGCGCTGAATTATTCGGGCAGCCAGGGAAATCCTGCCACTTTCGAGACCCTGGAAGAGACCCGCACAAGCAGTCCCGCGGCCGTAGCACAACTTGAAACCAACAACGGAAAGACGTTCAAGTCCCATCCCGTTTTGGATGGTTATCCCAAGGGCACCACCTATGTCTACCGATCCGCTAATTTATTCGGGGGACGCGCTGCGGCGAGGCTTAACACCGATATCCTGCTATTCGTTGAGAAATCGTTCTCAGGCAAGGATGCCGCGCTTGCGTACCTCAAGAGCCTGGATTTGATCAGGATCCTCGATGAGGCAATCGGCAGCATTGTGCTCGTCACTCCATCGGATTCCAAGGCCGGTTTTACCGCTAACGACCAGAAATATTACTACGCCCTTCAAACTGCCATGCTTGCCCAAAAGGCTTATGAAAGAAGCGGAAATGCGGCGACGTACTATTCCGACGCCGAGTACTTCGGCGGATACGGCTACACCTATGTCATGGGCATTGACGGCGGCGCAACATTCCTCAACAACTACGTTGCGGGAACATTTGATTACGTCAGTCGCATTGCCGGCATGCTGCTGATCAACGGCAAAATGGACAACGTCCGCAATGTCGCGGCGCTGGTTCCCGTGTATCTGGTAAACGCGCCTGAATCGGTTATTGCAAAATACAAGAAGGTGAATGATGTCGATGCCTACATAAACGCAAGCGGCATCGAGACATATTTCAACCAGGCGTTCCCGCTCAGGAAAGTCGTCGTTGCCAAGGAAACTGGAAACCCCGACGCGGCTAGATATATAAAAGACGCATACTACAATATGTTTATAAAGGCGATGCGTGTCCCCGTCATCAAACAGGGTCTGTATTCCGCATCCACTCCATACCAGGGATACAATTTCGACGAAGCTCCCTATTCCTTATGCCGCAGAAATGCCGTGATTAACGGTACGACGCGAGACGGCATCCATGTGATCCGCCGAACCTCAGAAATGTTTAGTGACATGAAGTCGAAAGATGGCGAATACCTGCAGACCTGGTTTGAATATCTTCCGGACGAGGTCTTAAAGGGTACGGCGCCTGCCGGAACCGTACCGCTGATTCTTGCGATGCATGGAGGCGGAGACGATCCCCGCGTGTTTGTGGATGAAATCGGTCTTCTGGATCTGGCAGGCTCCGAGCGTTTTGCCATGGTCGCGCCGGAGCATCAATATCTTAATTTTGCGAGGACTAACGATCCAACCATTCAAGGCCTGCTGTGCAACATTCTGCCTAAGTATGTGAAGCACATTCTCAAAACATATCCGTCCTTGGATCCTTCTCGCGTTTACGTTACGGGGTACTCGATGGGGGGCGCTGCGACCCTAAAAGCTGTCAATGGCGATCCCTTTGTATTTGCCGCAGCGGTTCCTATGGCTGCCGCCGGCTATACAGCCAACGCCGAGCAGGCAGCCCAGTTAAGGAAGGCCCATTTGCCGGTGATGTTCACAACTTCATCGTTCGACCTTCCGGGGGCCTTCGATCAAGCAAATGGAAACATCGCCGTCGGTTACCAAACCCAGCTCAATCTCTTCCTTGGGTACAACGGCATGAAGGCGATCGATGCATTTGATTTCGCGACGCATCCAGTCAACGGCTTCAAGGCTGACCGTTTGGAGAAGATCAAACTCAATAATGAGTATGATAACTATTGCTGGTATCTAAACAATGGCGACGGAGTTCCAATGGTCGCTTTAAACTATACGGAGCATCTTATTCACGCGCTCTATCCCGAGTATGCCAGGATTGCATGGGATTTCGTAAAGCATTATTCCCGCGATCAAAAAGCCGGCGCAATCCAATACAATCCGCATGTTCAATAGCCAGCGGCTGCGCATCGGCAGAGCGCGGCAACAGGCCCGGATTGCGCGATAGCATGGCATCCAGGTATTTCGAGATGAAACTGCTCAGGCATTCTCTATGGAATCGTGGGTCGGCTGCGGGGGTTGCGATGAACGCGGCAGCTAACAGGTTCATATATAGACCCTTGGGGCATAAAATACTCAACCCTTTAAATACTGACCTCCATTCGTCTGACAATATCATCCTGGACGCCTTTATTCAGGTCCACAAAATACGCGCTATATCCTGCCACTCTTACAATCAAGTCGCGATACCTTTCAGGAAACTTCTGGGCTTCGAGCAACTGATCATTTCCGACGACATTGAATTGAATCCATTTGCCTCCCATGGCAGCGTAGGCTTTGATGAGACTTCCCAGTTTTTTCAGGTCCTCCCGGCCTGCCAAGGACGAAGGATGAAGCTTCACGTTCAGCAGCGTTGAGGCACACAAAGACTGATCGATCTTCGCGGCGCTCCTGAGCATTGCCGTAGGTCCATGTGTGTCTCGTCCCTGGGCAGGAGAGGCTGTCCCGTCAGCCAAAGTTGTGCCGGCATATCTCCCGTCGGGAGTTGCCCCGACTATGGTGCCGCCTGCAAACATGGATGAGATGGAGGCGCCGCCAATCCCTCGGATTTTTCCATGTTCAGGGCGGCCGAATGTGCAGATATTTGGCTTCCTCGTCTATAAGAAACCTGTAGAGTTCCCTGGCTATGGAATCCACATAGTCGATGTCATTTCCATATTTGGGCGCCTGCAGACACATCTTTCTGATATTTTCGTGACCTTCCCAGTTCGCAGACAATGCTTGTCTCAGCGCTTTCATGGAAAATTTCTTTTCGTCGAAGATCAGCATCTTGATGGCCGCCAGTGAATCCGCCACATTGATGGCGCCGACAGGCACCATCGCCGCCCTGAAGTCATAAGGCGGGACGGGCTTTCTCCTCGATAGGGGTTTGCCTATCTTGATTCCATCCTGCACCAGGACAGTTTCCAGAATCTCGACCGCATCGTAGTAGTCCTTGGGATGTCCACTAAGGAAGCTGTGTTCATGCCATAGACTGATAAAATAGGACAGGGTGCTCTTAAACGCCTCGTAGAACTCTTCAAACGTTTCAATTTCCTCAACAGGCCGCTTGAAAGAATAGGCTTCCAGGCCTGTGCGCGGATCTACTCCGTCATTCAAGAAGATTTCCAGGACCTTGGGCACTACAAAAAAACTGCCCGCCAGGAAGCTGGCTTTTCCCGGAATGGCCGGATCCACACACCCGGCAAGGTGGTAATTACGGGCATCCTCCACCGGTATGCCTCCGGAGGTCAGATAATCAAGAAAGGATTTGTCCAGTGCCAGGGCCGGCATACCGATGCCTGTTTTGACAACCTCCAGAGCCTTTATTAGCAAGTCTTCCGGCGTTTCTTCGTGAACTCTCAGTGTAATGGTGTGATGCGCCGTTCTGAGCCTGTTGGCCGCCTCCAGGACCAGATAGGTCAATTCATTGCTGGCATCTTTGCCGTCAGCTGTGACGCCCCCGATGGTCATGTTCCGCCATTTAGCAAAGCCTGCATGCTGCGATCGCTTGGCGCTTGAGAGCTTGATATTCTCAGGCCTCATGCATTTGATGCGCAATTCACACAACAGGCTTATAACTTCCTCATTGTTAATCCGGCCTTCCTCAATGTCTTTTTTATAAAACGGATACATATACTGATCGAATCTGCCCAGATTATAGGTCGAGGTGGGAGCGGACAGGATTTGATTGAACCACAGCGACTGCATCGCCTGGTAAAAGCTGTCAGGGCGATTGGCCGGCGTCCAACGACATGCTTCTGCAATTCTCTTTAGCTCTTCTTTCCGCCGGGCATTTCCCTCGTTTTCCGCCAGCGCTTCGGCTGCCTCGGCATATCTGTCGGCCAGCCGGATGACGGCCTTAAGCACCATTATTGCTGCTTCCAAAAATAGTTTTTTCTCCACGTCATCCAGATTGAAAAACCTCAAGTTCCGGAGCTCTTCTTCCGCTTCCAGAATTATTGGATTCAATCCGTTCAGCCATCTGGAGAAGTCCGCATAGCAATCGGTAAAGGCAAAGGATAGGCAGAGTCCGCTGCCGGCATAGGCACCTCTAAATTCATCTTTTCTTTTCATCGGTGGAAGCGTAATGCCGAGCTGCAGGTATCTGAATATTCTCTCATCGAAAAGCTTTGATTGAGTGTACTCCGAGCATCTAGTCTCCCAGTATTTGCCAAGTTCTCTGAACAGCGGCCAGTCTATTTCGTCAACAGATATGATTCCCTCTTCAGCTGCAGCCTTGATCTCCTCTTCCCTCCACACTCCCAGAAATGGGTCTATTTCGGCCCCCCAGGGTTTGCTGGCTCCTTCACCAACGAAAAGCTCATCGTTATCTATCAATACAGGCATATTTTCCAGCATATAGGAGAAAGCTTTTGCGTGCCTTAGGATGGATGGCTCGCCCTCTGTTTGTTGATAGGATTCGGTAATCAGGCGGGCCTTCTCTATACATAAAGGAAACCCTCTCCTGCGTATTTTGTCTGCCACTGTTTCCATTACAACCCCCAGTTCCGTAAACAGAATTCAAAGACCGGAATAAAGCTCCTGGGATGCAAATGCTCCATAGGAATTTTGGAGTCCCTATCCGGGGCTTTCAATTTCAGTGCGCAAGATGATCTCATCCTGGACCGCTTTGGTGAGATGCACGAAATATGCGCTGTAGCCTGCCACCCTTACCAGAAGGTCCCGATGCCGTTCGGGGTGCTGCTGAGCATTGATCAGCGTCTGCCTGTCGACAACATTGAATTGAATGTGCTTGCCGCCCCCATTGAAATAGGCTTTTATCAGATGCGAAAGCTTTTTCAGGTCCTCTGTGCTTTTTAAGGCCGTAGGGTGAAACTTCATGTTAAGCAATGTAGCCTGATAAGGAGCCTGGTTGATTGCCAGAGCGCTCCGGATTACGGCCGTGGGGCCGTGCGTGTCCCGGGCCTGGGCGGGAGACATGGTTCCGTCCGCCAGCGTTTCGCCGGCATATCTGCCGTCGGGCGTAGCGCCGGTCAAAGCGCCTCCAGGCGCATGCGCCGTAATCGATATGCCCGTCGGTTTTACGTTCCCTCCCCAAATGCTCGGGAAGGTAACCGCTGTGTCGGCCCAGAACCTGTAAAGCTCCGCGGCTATGGAGTCGACATACTCATCACCGTTGCCGTATTTGGGGGCTGCCTGGAACAGTGAGCGCATCTCAGAATATCCATTCCCCTGCCAGTTGGCAGCAAGGGCGGATTTCAGCTCCCGCGCCGTTGCTTTCTTCTCTTCAAAGATCAGCTTCTTGATCGCGGCCAGCGAATCGGCGACGTTTATCATTCCTACCGGATTCAGGGCCGAGCCGTTCTCAAAGGGGAGGCGCCGATCCAGTACATCTCTGCCGACCTTCAGGGAATCCTCCATGAGGACGGAATGAACGGCATCCGGGAAAAGCTCCGTCTGCGCCTGCAATAAAATGTTATGCTCCTCTACCGTAAGCCCCATGAAATAGGCGAGTTGTTCCCTGAAGGCATTGAAAAAGGCGTCGAATGTTTCAAAACTTTCGATCTCCCCGGTCCTTGGACCCAGCTGTTTTCCGCTACGGGGATCCAAGCCGCCGTTCATGGCAATTTCGAGAACACGCGGCACGATGAACATGCCGAAGGCGTTGATGCGCGATTTACCGGGAAGATTGACGTCGATACAGCCGGCCAATCCAAAGTCCCGCGCATCCCGCAACGGAACCCCTTGGCCGACGAGGTAGGAGATATAGGATTTATCACCAATAAAAGCCGGCATCCCAATCCCGGTTTTTGCCAGTTCCAGGGCTTTCAGCATGAGGGCGTCGGGAGTGCCTGGGTGGACCCTCACCGTGATAGTGTGATGTGGAGTCTGGCATTGAAGCGCCGCTTCCAGAATCAGGTAGGAGAGCTCATTGGTTGCGTCGTCGCCATCCGGCGTGACTCCCCCGATCACCCAGTTGTTCCATCGGGCCATGCCCGCCCACTTCTCACGCTGGCCTTTGCCGCCGCCAACAAAGTTGAGCTGCATAACTTTGATACGCAATAGCTCCAGCAATTCCAAAACTTCATCATCGCGGATAGCACCGTTTTGCCTGTCTTTTTGATAGAACGGATACATGAACTGATCGAAGCGGCCTCCCGGCGTGGTCCCGCCGGCTACCATCAGCCATAGGAACCAGAAAGACTGCATAGCCTCATAAAATGTGCGGGGCGGATTTGCGGGCACATGCCGGCAAGCCGCGGCTATTTTCTCCAGTTCTCTTTTGCGCTGCGGATTCTTTTCTTTCGAGGCTTTTTCGGCGGCAAGGTCGGAGAATCTGCCAGCAATGCGGATAATTGCAGGGATGACAATCAACACGGATCTTAGAAAATCCGCCTTTTTTATGGCGTCGAGGCTCAAATACTTCAAAGCTTTCAATTCAGCTTCCGCATCGCGGATAATTTTTGCCAGTCCTTCATTCAAAACCTTGGCATAATCGGGCAGGATCAGACACAGCCCCAGTCCCAATCCCCATCCGGCGCCTGCAGAACCTGAGCCCCGCCCCTCAATCCTGTTCTGCCAAGGCGGGCAGAGGATTCCTGATTGAATGAACGGCCACAACCGCTCATCGTCATAAAATTGCCCCTGCCGTTCGTCGAGGGTCCGGCCCTTTTCCTTCCAATAGCCGTCCAGCGATCTCAAAATCGCCGCATCTTCATCAGATAGGGAAAGAGTGCCTTTTCTGAGATCCTCGAGGTCTTCCTCCGGCCACGCCGGGCCCATGGATCCTGCTTCCATCCCCATGGGACGGCTGGCAACATTGCCGACGATGAGTTCGTCGTCTTCGATGAAAATTGTCCTGTTGTCGAGATAGTAGGCAGTGGCCTTAGCCCTCCGAACTATCTGCGGTTCTCCTTCCGTCTGCCGCAAAGACTCCACAATCAACCGGGCTTTCTCCGCGCAAATCGGATATTGGTTGACCATGAGGCGATCCTTGAGTCTTTGTACTCTTGTGTTCATATCCTTTCCCCTTCACAGAAAGCCTGTGGAAAAGGTTACTTGTGAATAAATCAACCGCCGGCAATCGGTGTCAGACCGAAGGACTCAAAAATCCGCCGGCACTCCGCTAACTGCTGTTCGCCGGGAGTGTCGATCGCTGCAGTCTCACTGTTCCTGTCCAACCGCTCCCACTTCGCCTCTCCGAGGCGATGATAGGGAAGTATATGAACAGGAATGGAATTCGAGAGTTTATCAGCAATAAATCTGGCTGTGGCTTCTATATTTTCAGGAGAGTCGTTAAAACCCGGGATGACTGTTACGCGGGCTCGCATCGGTATTGACATCTCATGATGTATTTTCTCTGCATTCTGCAAAATCAGCTCGTTGGATACGCCTGTATATTTCCTGTGCAATTCCGGATTCATGTGCTTGAAATCGTAAAGCACGAGGTCTACATGGCGCAGGACCTCTTTTATTATTGTCCAGCTTGCGTACCCGCATGTATCCAGCGCCGTGTGGAATCCGGCATCCCGGCATTTTTTCAGGATATGGGCCGCGAACTCAGGTTGCGCCAGAGGCTCCCCGCCGCTCAAAGTAACTCCACCGCCCGACTCTTGATAGAACAATGAATCTGCAGCGATCTCTTTGAAAACCTCGTCGGCCGTTGCCCTGCGTCCGATTGCAGCTCTCGCTTCGTTGGGACAGGCATCTACGCACAATCCTGAGCTCTTACAGAACTGGCGATCGGTTCGGGACTTTTTCCCGTTCACCCGGATTGCATTTTCCGGGCAAACCTGGACGCACTTCCCGCAACCGGTGCACTTTTCCTCTGCAAAAAGGAGTTCGGGATAGAAAGAATGAGATTCGGGATTCTGGCACCAGAGGCAGCGTAGCGGACATCCTTTCAGAAATACCGAAGTGCGAATTCCGGGGCCATCGTGGATGCAATAGCCTTGGATGTTGAATATGACTCCATAGTCCGAATTGCTCATGGCATCAGTCTATCGATAATTGAGGGAAGCATCCAATCTGCATAAGAACCCGGATATTCATTCCTGTCCCATCTCTGCAGTTCTGCCGATAAACCACATCCTCCCGCCTTACTTGCCTAATTACATTGGTAAACCCGGGCTCTACCGGGGGACTCAAAGAGTTTGACAGCTCCGTAGTTTGAAACGCTGGGAAACGCTGATAAAAGCGCTGACAAACGCCGATTTGTTCGGCGAGGGTCGGCGAGCGGAAGCGCCTCATCGGCTTTTGCCCGCGTAAGTCAGCGTTCAAGACCGGCGTAACTCCTCCAACCGCTTTGAGCGGTTCAAATCTTTCAAGCCTCTGGCTTTGCCGGAGGTGCCTAAATACCCTCAGAATGATGATAGCATCATTTCACGTATAGCCAATGACACAGTAATGCCTGCTGCAGAGCAGGAAAAAGCCGAGTCCTTCTGTTTTTGCCTTTCCTGTCAGAGCGATTTGAGATTCTGACCATGAAAATATATCAAGATATCCTGAATATTAAAATGCAATTAAAATGCATACAGAATACAATTAAAATGCAATGGAATAAACTCGATGCGCCATGTGCGGCAACAGAAACTGGCTAGTTTCTGCTCCGAAAATAGCGAAGCTGATGAATCAGTTACACCCTTCATTCACCAAATTGAGCGTCGGCGAAGCCGATTTTCATGCGCTTGGGTGCGCCCCGGGCGCATGGAGGACTGTCGCGAAACTGGTTTGTGCCGCGTAGCGGCACTATGATTTTAGCCCGGCCTTTCAAGGCCGGGAACCATGGTACAGCGAGCAGCGCGTCGCGTAGCGACGCCTGAGATTCAGCCGTCGCTACGCGACGGAAAACTTAACTCCTTTCGATCCAGGCCTTAAAAGGCCTGGCTAAATTCAGCTGGCCGCTACGCGGCCTGACTCCAATTATCGGCTTCTATGTAATATCAAATATCCTATTGACGGTTGAAAAATTTGGCTTTTTCGCAAAACCCGAGTTTCGCGACAGAAACTGGCTAGTTTTCCAGCTCCTTTTGTTCTTCGCTTGTATTTTTCGCTGGGAACGTGCATAAAAGCAAAGGAACACAGGCAGAAACAATTAATCCAAGGGGATGGTATGAAACGACTGCGTTTGGGGATTCCAGCGCTGGCTGCCGCTGTGTTAAGCATGATGGGAGGATTGGCGACGTTCGCAGATGCTGCGGATGGTGCCTCCGGAACTTTTAAGGATTGTGAGACGTGTCCGGAAATGGTGGTCATCCCCCCGGGAACGTTTATCATGGGGTCGCCGGAAACAGAGAAGGCCCGGGATAAAGACGAGGGGCAGCACAAGGTCACGATCGCATATTCCTTTGCGGTGAGCAAAGGGCCGATCACCTGGGATCAGTGGGAAGCCTGCGTGCGCGACGCCATGTGCGAGGGGCAGGCTCTAGAAGCTGCGCTTCGATTGGACCCCAAAGGGAAACCGATCCAAGAGTATGTGGACCACGGCAGGGGCAGCCACCCCGTGGTTGGCATCAGCTGGTGGGATGCACAGGGGTTTGTCGGCTGGCTCAACAGGAAGATCGGCAAGGAGAAATATCGCCTTTTGACGGAATCGGAATTTGAATATGCGGCACGTGCCGGCACTACTAGCGTCTACTGGTGGGGGAACGAACCCAGTCATGATTACGCCAATTACGGCATAGAGGGCGGCCCGGATGTGGGCGGACTGGCAGCGGGACGGGACGTATGGGTAAATTCGACCTCTCCGGTATGTTCCTTCCCGACAAATGCTTTCGGCCTGTGTGACATGTACGGCAACATCTACCAGTGGATCGAGGACTGCTACGAAACCGACATCGCATTGTTGCCGACCGACGGCTCGGCGGTAAAGAGCGGCAATTGCGCCGTGCGCGGATTCCGCTCCAATTCATTTGAGAGCAACTCGAAAACCCTGCGTTCGGCGAATCGGGCGTTTGTGTATGCGCCGGATACTCGTGGCCGCAACTATCTTGGCTTTCGCGTTGCCAAAACGCTCAAGTGAGCAAAATGCAGGACAAAACCAGTAGCTGCATCCTCCGGGGCGCTCCTATTCCATAAAATTCACGCATTGCTATTCTTGGAAATCTGGAGCCTTTGAGTCTTCGAGTCCCCAAATCGCTTCTCGAAGGCTATTCCTTGGATCTATACAGAACGACATGAATAATTGCGTATCCCCGGTGAGGCCGAATGGGCCGGTAGGCAGTAAGCCCGGCCGTGAGGCCGGGATGGGATTACATTTAAAAGGAGCGCCAAAGGCGCGGCACTCCACTGCTGTGCCGGCCCTTTGCGCCTGATGAAAATCCACGGATGAGCATTTATTTCGGACGCTCAGTATATGTTGCCGCGGCTTGGATATTCCGGACTTGAAATAGCGAAGCATGTTAATATCAAAAATTCTATTGGGAAATAAGGGAGCTTAGAGGGAACGGGAGAAGCCTATGGATCGGATAATGCTGAATACCGGTTCTATCTCCGGCATGAAGGCAAGACAAAGTGGTCCGGAGATCCATATATTCAGGGGCATACCCTATGCCGCTCCGCCCGTCGGAGGCTTGCGCTGGAAGCCGGCGCAACCGGCGGCTTCATGGCCGGGTGTGCGCGAATGCACTGAATTCAGCATTCAGGCTGCTCAGTATCCGGATGTTCATGCATCGGAAAAACTGCAGGCATTGCCATCGAGTGAAGATTGCCTTTATCTCAACGTAATGACGCCGGCCCAAAAGGCGAGCGATCAATTGCCGGTTATGGTCTGGTTTCATGGAGGTGGCACTCGATATGGGAACGGCAATCTGCCTATTAGCAACAGTCTCGGACTGCCCAGCCATGGTGTGGTGCTGGTTACCGTCAATAGCCGGCTGGGTATATTCGGTTTGTTCGCACACGAATTGATTTCTCGCGAATCCCCCCAGGGGGTTTCCGGCAATTATCTTTTTCTGGACTTGATTGATTCCCTGAAGTGGGTCAAAAAAAACATCGCCGCCTTCGGTGGCGACCCGGATAACGTGACGATCTTTGGTCAATCCGGAGGCGGGCTCAAAGTGGCCGCCTTGATGGCTTCCCCTCTGGCAAAAGGGCTGTTTCAGCGGGCCATCATTCAAAGCGGGGGAAAGGATTTTGAACCAACCCAACTGAAAAATATGGAAGCATTCGGCGGGAAATATTTTGCCAAACTCGGTGTCGATGGGGAAAGGGATCCTCTGACTGCAGCCCGCGCAATCTCCTGGGAAAAAATTGTCGAAGCGGAACAGGCTTTGAACGTAGATTTGGGCCCGGAGTATGAATTCATGGGGCCCTGGAGCGTGGTTCAGGATGGATGGTTCCTGCCGGATTCAATATTCAACATGTTCCAGGCCGGCAAGCGGAATGAAGTGCCCTATCTGGTTGTATCCGATATGGGGGAACTGACTGGGCCCGGTCTGGTCATTGCGGACAAGATGGTCGCAGACTATAGAACCATGCTTAAGGCGCCGAGCAAAGCCGGCTCAAGAGGGTACGCTGCCGTATTCGACCGCGTACCGGATAACTGGAGACAGGAAGGTTGTGTGGCGGCCCACGGGATGGAATTGCATTATATGTTCGGATCTCTGGATGTTGCCGAAGCCTGGGAAGCCCACTATGGCGGTTTCGCACTTTCCGGCGCCCAATCACCGGCTCCAACCATTTCAGGCGTTGACAGAAAGATCTCCGAAGCCATGATGAGTATATGGACTCAATTTGCCAGAACGGGGAACCCAAGCGTGAAGGGGCTTATAGAATGGCCGGCCTGGGATGAGGCTGGAGACCGATACCTTTTGATTGCCGAGACGCTGGAAATCAAGTCCGGATATTCTGATTTAGCCAAGATACAGCCGATAAGAATTGGCATATCTCTGTAGAAATATTGAAATATACGAGTCCTAGCGGGGAATCCGACGTATGAAGGCCGCAGTCCCGGGAGCCGCTTTCAGGCTGGCGGCGAGTTTAATCACATTTTTGTTCGGCGAGGGTCGGCGAGCAAAAGCCGATGAGGCGCTTCCGAGGAAGTTTTCTGCGGGGATCGGAAGCGCCTCATCGGCTTTTGCCCGCGTAAGTCAGCGTTCAAGACCAGCGTAACTAGTCCAACCGCTTTGAGCGGTTCAAATCTTTCAAGCCTCCAGCTTTGCCGGAGATACCTGACAAAGCCTCTGCGTCGCGTAATGTTCTCTTCTTTGGTATTTTTTAGCAATGGGCTTTGAAAGGGCTATCGAATCTTCGATGAAGTGGTTTCCGTACGATGCTTTTCAAATCGGAAATCAACTTGAGGATCTTTGCTATATTACGGTTTAGGTCATTTTTGCGAAGCTGCATTCAAACCGGCAATGCGGCCAAAGTGTATCGCCATTCCATGGCTAAGCCCGGGACACATCGTTGGGTAATCTACGGCAAAACGGTTGCCCATTGTATTTCCTGCAAGATAGATTCCCGGAATGACTTTCCAATCCTTATCCAGAGGCTGCAATTTCCAATTGATATTCAGACCACCCAAAACAGCCAGTAAAGAGTAACCGCTTTTGCCAGCATAGTAGGGTGGCCTATCAATGGGAAACAATCGATCCGGCCGCTTGCCAAAGTCCAGGTCTCTCCCCATGTGTGCCAGTTTGTTGTATCTCCTTACGGTAGCCTTAAAGGCTTCAACAGGCATTTTCATCTTCACTGCCAGTTCTTCGATAGAGTCGGCCATTATTGCTGCTTTGGCCACTTTTTGCCGGATTTTTTCAGTGGCAATAATAATTTTCCCGAGGCCTATCCCATGATACGGAAGTTCCTCCGGATACTTCGAGTCAAATACCTGCCAGGCTACCTTGCCAGGCTGTCGCTCGACGGCATTTACATTGCTTTGAATGGGCACATCTTCATTTTGAAAGCGTTCTCCCATGAGATTTACTTGCAGGAAGGCCGAACTAAGAAGTGGACCGGCGGGGCCGTGTATCATTGGTATATGCGGTCCGGGCTCCATTACAGCACCAATCCACATTGCCATCCTATGCCCGTCTCCGGTAGAAGTAGGTATCATGGATTCGAGATATGAGGACTGAGGGCAGTATTTGGCCATCATTTCAGCGTTGTTGCTGTAATCTCCCGTGCAGAGTATAACGGCTTTAGCGGCATTGAATTGCAGGATATTCTCCATCCGCATTTTGAGCAATAACGCCGGTAACCCGGTCGTTCTTTTTTCTCAGAAGCTGTTTTGCGCGGGTTTTAAAATAAGTGACAACACCTTTCTTCAAGGCATTATCCAGTAAACATTTTGCCACGGGGCGTTCATTGCGGTAATGGTGAGTAACCGGGTATTGAGGATAGTATTCCTTGGCATTATTGAAAGCCGGCGGCGGGGGATAGTGGTTTATAAATACCTCAAGACCGGCCGCATCTGTCATATCCATGAGCCAGTCCGCAGTTTTGCCGCTTCCTTCCGCCCACATTCTGATTAATCTTTGGTCGGGCTTATTGGCTCCATATTTCATCAGGTTGAGTATAATTTCGTCTTTATTAATCTTAATTCCCAGCTTTTCATGAAGCCGGCTGCCGATAAAGGCGTTATCGTGGCCGCGGGCCTGAACGGTCGCCGTCTTTTCCAATAAGATGGTCTTGGCTCCTTCCTCTGCTGCAGAAATAGCAGCACTCAACCCTGCTATCCCAGCGCCCACTACCACCACTTCGGCGTTCATGTTTTTCTTAATATCGCCGGATGGAATTGGATCAGGCGGTATTTCAAAATTAAATGTCCTATCCGGAACCCTATCTTTTCTTTTCCGCATAGGCGGCGGACTTAAAGGAGGCAAATATCCGATCTTAGTTAAAATTGCCTCGTTGCCTCCGGACGGCAAGGTTTTCTGCCCGGGTTTGGAGTCAGTTCGAATTGCGGATTCAGTGCCGCGGGGGCGAGATGTGGTTACCGATTTTCTATTTGAATTTCTGCTCAAGGCATGCCTCTCACCAAATTCATTTCAGACAAGAACAACTCTCAATCGCACACCGGAATACGTGATCGGCGGCGCCCCCGGGCCCTCAGTGCCCCAGGCTGCAAATAGATGTATAACTTATTTAACAAAAGATTCCCCTTCCGGAGTCCGTCGCCAGGCGAAATACTGATCCATAACCTTGAGCGCATCGACGCTGGGAACCGGCCCGATGTGAGGCGTCTGGGCGAAGTACATCAGCAGGGGGTTGGCGTCGCTGAATGCCGGCCACTTGGGGAGTCCCGGGCCGTTGGGGTCCCCGAATTTGGCGAAGTTCGTCCAGTAGGTGGCCATGGCCTCCGAAATCGCCTCGTCCGACTTTGTGGGCTTCTGATCCGGGTTCAGGTGCTGGAACACGTAAGCCACTTCCTGACCGTGCGGCGATCCTCGCCCGGCCTGCGGCGAATCGGCCGGATAATCCGGGTGCTGGTCAAAATAATAGTAAAACACCTTGGATTTGCCCGTCTTCGACTGCAACCGCGCCCAAATCCAGGTGTGCCATCCGAATGCTGCATCGCGCATCAGGTCGCGCGCGGTCTTGGCCGGAGTTCCTGCTCCTGGAGGATAGGCCTCGATGAGTTTGTCGGCGAACGGGCCGAAGCGCGACTTCACACTGGCAATGTAATCTTCCGCGGTCTTCGCAGGAGAAAAGCTCAAGCCCTCATCGGAATTGTAGCCAATCAGAACCGGAACGTCGTTGTACCGCTTCGATTCATAGAGCTTGTACTGATCGTCCGGAATCACCCAGCCGTCGATAATGGGCCAATAGCTCGTGCCGGGCGGGCCGCCACCGCTACGAGCAGCCTGACCGCGCCCGCCTTGACCAGGGCCGCCACCGCCGGAAAGCTTATCGGGAGGGAGCTTGCGCGCCTCCGCAATGGATGCCACGCCGGCCGTTTTGAGGATTGCTTCGCCCGAGCGCTCCGCGTCGGCCAGCCGTCTCATGTTCTCCCCGGGCATGGTTGCAGGCCTCGGGGGGCCGAACGATCCGCCGCTCTGCGAAATCGCGCCGTGAAACAATCCTTTGGCCAGCGGCGACGCGCACAACATGCTGACCGCGATTCCCCCGGCCGACTCTCCGAAGATGGTTACCTTACGGGGGTCGCCGCCGAATGCGGCAATATTTTTCCGGATCCACTGGAGACCGGCGATCATGTCCAGCAGGCCATAGTTCCCCGATACGCGGTTCCTGGTCTCGGCGCTCAATTCCGGATGCACGAAGAATCCCATTTGCCCCACGCGATAGGCAATGCTCACCAGCACCACTCCCTTTTTGGCGAGCTTCTCCCCGCTGAAGGTGGGAATGGACGTCGCTCCGCCCGCAAATCCGCCACCATAGATCCAAACAAACACGGGGACGCGATCGCGCGGCGATTTCGCCGGAGTCCAGATGTTCAAATACAGGCAGTCCTCGCTCGGCGCTGGGCCGCTGCCTGCGGGTCCCATCATCATGCCCTGGATGCATGCAGGAGCGAACTTGACGGTTTCCTTCACGCCATCCCATTTCATAACCGGCTGAGGGGCTCGCCAACGGAGGTCGCCGACCGGCGGCGCCGCGAACGGGATGCCTCGGTAAACCGTCAACCCGTCCTCGACGGCCCCCTGCACCAATCCGCCTTGGACCTTGACCGGCGCGGGCGCCTGCGCGAAGCAGAACCCGGCTGCAAGAATTGCGAATATTGCGATCAGAAAAGCTCTCTTCATTGAGGTTGCCTCCCTTGACTGTCAGCTTGCTTCTGCTTGAATAGGTCGCCTGTGTATGGCAATGGAGCTGGACGCCATCAGGTAGCCTAGTCGTTCAGCCGTATACGCTCAGAGTATTCCTGGTACCTAGACTCTAACACGAAATTTGTCACAAACATGTGACAAATTTCATGCTATCCTGGTAGCATCTGAGTGGAGCCCGTAATCTCAATCAGCGGAATCAAATCCCGGACGGCTAAAAAGGGCGTGGGAAAATTCGATGAAGGAGCGAACGCGATGACAGCTCGATCCTCGATGATCCCGCATGCCACAGGTTTTAAATAGCGCGAATTATTGGAAAAGCAAAACATCCTGGAGTTCTCCGTTCGTGCCTGGTCCGGTAATAGGAGTGCAGGTATCACGTCATATTCCTTCGACACGCAATGAGTGTGGTGGGATTAGTAATCGGCCCAGGCGCCCTCGTTTTATCCGCAAAAAGGAGCAGCACAATGAAACGAAATGCTTTGTTGGCGATCCTGGTTATCTGTGCTTTTGCACTCTCATGCGGGAGCAATGACTCATCCAAGGCTAATCGCATCTCCAGACCGGGCGAATATGCCGGCTATGGCGACGCGATTTACGACGACAAATACGAGATTACGTCTCAGTATGTCCAGGTGAGCGATGGTACCAGGCTCGCCATGGATCTATATCGTCCCAAGGATAAAACCACCGGAAATGTAATTACCACTCCGCTTCCTGTCCTGTGGATGCATACTCCCTATAATCGCAGATATAGTAATAATAAGGAGCTGACGGTCGAAGGCTATCCGGGGACAGCAGGGAAGCTGGTGAAATTCGGGTACGTGGTCGCCACCGTAGACTTCCGCGGCCTCTATGCTTCTTACGGACATAACGTGGCGTTTAACCGCGGCGAATGGATCACTGCTGCGCGCCGGGACGCGTACGATATCACCGAATGGCTTGCCAGGCAGCCATGGAGCAATGGCAATATCGGCATGTGGGGCTGTTCGGCCACTGGCGGAAGTCAGCTGCAGGCGGCGACCACTGCTCCACCGCATTTAAAGGCGATATTCCCTATGAGTTGCGAATTCGACGCCTATCCATTTCGCGTTCCCGGCGGCATAGAATCGACCCAGGGTGCTCCTGCCAAGGGCCGGACCGGAGCGCAGTCGGCCCAGGAAGCTCGCGATGCGGCGGCGGCGCCGGTGGACGCCGACACCGATAGGTCCCAGTTGAATGAAGCCATTGCGGAGCACGCGGGCACGGTTGAAAATGTGGGAAGCGCGCCATACCGCGACAGCATTGCCGACGCGATCACGGATCCAGGTTCCCAGCCGTGGTGGATCAAAAGCAGCCCCCATACTTATTTGGAAAAGATCAACGCCTCCAAAATCGCTATGTATCTGGCCGCCAACTGGGACGAAGGGACCACCAAGCACGGCGCCTTCTTTACCTTCAACAACATAGCCAACCCTGCAAAACTGATCGTGGGCCCCGCCGGACACTGCGGCTGGCTCGCCGTCCAGAGCCAGACCGGATTCGACATCACCGTTGAAGAACGCCGTTTCTTCGACTATTGGCTCAAGGGCATCGACAACAGCGTCATGGATGAAGATCGGGTATATTACTATACCTATAATGCGCCGGCCGGCTCTGAATGGCGATCGGCCAGGCAGTGGCCTTTGCCCGATGAAAAAAGGATCCAATACTACCTGGGAAAGGGTTCGCTGAGCACTGCGGAGCCGACGGGAGTTGATCAAAAAGACGAAACCACGGTCGCGTACGATCTTACGCCCGATACCATGACGACCAAAGGCCTCGTATACGAGACGGCTCCGCTCAGCGCGGACCTTCAGATCACCGGCCATCCTGCCATCAACCTGTGGATATCCTCAACCGCAGCGGATGGAGACTTCGTTGCGACCATTCAGGATGTCGGGCCGGACGGTACGGCTGCATCGTATAACGTTCATGGGCGGCTTCGAGCCTCATTGAGAAAGCTGCAAGATGCGCCCTACAACAATCTCGGGCTGCCCTGGCATGGCTTCTATCAGAAAGACGTGACCCCGCTGGTGCCCGGTCAACCGGCCGAGCTTCAATTTGATATATTGCCTATATCGATGATTTTTAAGGCCGGCCATCGCATACGGCTGGTGGTGAATTTCGCAGACCGGGCAACGCCTAAGCTCGATCCCGCGCCGAAGGTTGCGATATATCGCGATTCAAGCCACAGGTCCTATGTTACGTTGCCGATTATAGAAACGCGATGATCCGCATTGAGATTAAACGGAAATTCGGAATGAGCGGAAAGATTCAAATTGGGGCTCAAGCCGTATGCAATCGTTTTGCCTCTGTTGACTAGTTCGGCCTTAATCGGACAGCATCAGTGCTCCGGTGGGAGGTGGAAATGAAAAAGGTTTTATTCGTTGCTTTCCTGACAAGTGCTTTTGCCCAGACCGCATTTTCGCAGATTCAAACGGCTAAGGTGACCGGAGGCGAAGTGCAGGGTGTTGTTGCCGAAGGCATTTCGATATTCAAGGGGATTCCATTTGCGGCGCCACCGGTGGGAGAGTTGCGATGGAAGGCGCCCGCGCCGGTGCAAGCCTGGACAGGCATCAGGAAGGCGGACGCTTATGGGCTCGCCTGCATGCAGGCCGCCAACTCAATGGGGAATACCGCGCCGGTCGGCGAAGACTGCCTGTACCTGAATGTTTGGACACCCGCAAAAAGGCCGGGCGAAAAACTTCCGGTCATCTTCTGGATTTATGGAGGAGGCTTTAGCGGCGGCTCCACCAGCATCCCCATATATGATGGAACGGGTTTCGCCAAAAAGGGAGTAGTGTTTGTCAGCGTCGCGTATCGTGTCGGCCCTTTCGGATTCCTCGCGCACCCGGAACTCAGCCGTGAAAGCGGCAAGGGGTCGGGGACCTATGGGCTGGAGGACATGATTGCGGGCTTGAAATGGGTAAAAGAGAATGTTGCCAGGTTTGGAGGCGACTCTTCCAACGTCACGATCTTCGGCCACTCGGCCGGCGGCGGGGCGGTCAGCATGCTGGCGGCTTCCCCGATCACAAAAGGTCTTTTCCACCGAGCCATCTGCATGAGCGGAGGATCGTTTGCCCCGCTGCAGACTTCAAATCAGGCGGGCGCAGGCATGGGAGTCCCGGCACTCAAGCTGGCGGAGTCGAGAGGCGAAGAATTTCTGAAAAAGCTGGGAGCGGCGGATATCAAGGCGGCCCGGGCGATGAGCGCAGAGGAGATCCAGAAAGGCCTGGAGGGCGGAATGGGAGGCGGCGGATTCCGGCCAGCGGCCGACGGGTATATCGTCCCGAGCGACCTCTATTCTTTATATCAGGCAGGACGTTTTAACGACACGCCCATTTTACTCGGCAACACATCGGAGGAAGCGGCAACCATGGGCGGGCGTGGCAATATCACGCCGGAGGCATTCGAGAAACAGATAAGGTCGCAATACGGCCCTCAGGCCGATGCCATTTTGAGCGCGTATCCTCACTCAACGGATGCCGAGGCTGCGAAGGCGTCAAGAGCAGTCAGACAGAGCTCGTCCGCCTGGAACACCTGGACCTGGGCTCGTCTGCAGTCCCGGAAAGGGAAGGGCAAAGCATTCGAATACCTCTTCGATTACGTCCACACTTCGCCGGATGTCGGTTCCGGGCATGGCAGCGATGTGCCGTATGCATTCCAGACCCTTGGCGGACGGCAAGAGGCGCCCAAACCGGAAGACCTGAAACTATCCGACAGGATCAGCTCCTATTGGATCAACTTCGCCAAAAACGGCGACCCGAACGGCCCTGATCTTCCCAAATGGCCGGCCTTTGCAGAGAGCGATCCCAAGGTGATGGTGTTCGACGCAACTCCCGGCGCAAGACCTTTGCCTGACCTGGATAAGGTAAAAGTATTCGACGCCTACATATCCTGGCTTGGAGAACAGGTGAAGAAAAGCGGCGGGCAATAGTCAATTTTAGGTGATTGCACTCCTCCGACCACGCGAATCCAGTGTAGCGTGCCTTTTGTGTGTTTTACGGATATAATCGCGATGGCACCGAGCCATTTTGAAAGGAGAAGGAGTCTGCCATGCGTAGAATATTATCGGCGCTTTCCATAGGGATGCTAGCCGTACTGACGGTCCAGGATGTATCCAGGGCCCAAGGGGCGGCGAGTTCCAAAACCAAGTCGCCAGCCACTCAATTTGAAGTTCTCAGTCCCTGGGCGGACGCTGATCCGATCCCGCTCCGGGGGATTTCCCCGAGGATTCAGACCCTGGCGGGAAAGAAAATCGGATTATTCGTCAATCCCAAGCGGGCGGCAATGCCGATGGCGGAATCAATCGAGAGACGATTGAAGGCCATGTACCCCGATATTCAGATAATCAAATTCCATTCCACCCAGGCGAACGTCAATGAGATGGAGACGAAGAACAAGGAAAAGTTCACGGCCTGGGCCAAAGGGATAGACGCGGCCATTGCCGTAGTCGGTGATTGAGGGTCCTGCACAAAGTACCTCGCCTACAACGGGATAGCGATCGAGGACTTTGGCAAGCCGGTCGTGCTACTGGCTAATCATGGATTTGTTACCGATGCTCAATCGGCAGCATCGAGCAAGGGAATGCCCGGAATCAGAGTCGTTGGGGAATCGGTGGCATGTGAATCCACCGTCAAGGCGGAAATTGAAGAGGGTGTCGCGGCGGCCATGAAGGATGTGGTCGAGGCCTTAACGAGCCCGCTGACTGCCGAGGAGAAATCTCCGAAGCAGCAAACGGGCAAGACCCCGAGAGTGGCATTTAAAGGAAGCCTGCAGGAGGTAAACCGGTTCTACTACAGCAAGGGATGGACCGACGGTCTGCCGATCATACCGCCGACCGAGGAGGTCGTGGCGGAGATGATGACGGGGACGGATCTGCCGCCGGACCATATTGTGGCCACGATCATCCCGAGAAAAGGAAAGGCCACGATCGAAAAGATCGCGATTAATGCGGTGATGGCCGGTGCGCTTCCCACCTACATGCCGGTTCTGATCGCCACGGTGCAGGCTTTGGCCGATCCGAAAACCAGGTTTGATACCTTTGAGGTGAGCACGGGTTCGTGGGCGCCTTTTCTTGCCATCAACGGTCGGATAAGAAACGACATCCACGTCAACTGCAGCTCAGGCGCCTTGAGTCCGGGAAATATCGCGAATGCCGCCATCGGCCGGGCCGTCGGGCTGATCGTCAAGAACATCGGCGGGGCAAGGAAGGCCATCGAGGACATGGGGGTGATCGGCAACCCGGGCAAGTACAGCCTGGTGATCGGGGAGGATGAGGAGGCGAGCCCCTGGGAGCCTCTCAGCGTCGAGCGGGGCTTCACAAAAGGAGGACAGCACCGTCACCGTGTTTTTCCCCAACACATTCATACAGACGGTCCCGGGCGGGACGGACGCAAAGGGGATTCTGGATACGCTTTCGGGCATGGTTAGCAGCACCATGTCCAGTCTGATTCTTATACCTTCCTGGGCCAAGGTATTGTCGAGTGAAGGATACACGAAGCAGAAAGTCAGAGAATACCTGGCGGCACACGGCACCCCCGGCAGATCGAGTGTCGGTCTTACGAATGCCGCCAGTCCACCGAAAATGGACCTCGACAAAAGCCTCATGATTCTGGTTGCCGGCGGGCCGGGCTCGTTTATAGCGCTGCTGAGGAGTGCGGGACCGGGATTTTTCGAGAACGCGCTTGTCACCAAAAAGATCGAGTTGCCGAAGAATTGGGACAAGCTGGTGGCGAAGTACAAGGATCTCAAACCGAATTACGAGAGGTATTGAGGGTAAAAGCCACGAATTTCACGAATCGCGTTCGTGAAATTCGTGGCATCCTTGCTGCAACTAAGCCAGAAGGATCTTGCGCACTTCAGCCTTCCGGATCATCGACCATGCGACAGTTGTTGTCGAACACCATGGTCTGGCACCGCGTCGGATCGAACGGCTCCCAGGTCAACCCGGGCTGGCTGGGATTGCCCGTGCGGGCGAAATTGGCCCAGGCGGTGGCCATTTTCCTGGCCAGTGCCTGCGCTTCCGGGCCGTTGCCCGTCCCCTGTTCGCAGCGCTTCGTGTTGTCGAAGCAGAAGGCAAGCTCTGCCGTATGCCACGCGCCCGCATCTTCCAGCATCGGCGATTGCCAGCTAAAATACCACGTGAACACCGGCGCGCCATTTTGGCTGCATTTCATTGTGGCCATGCGCGTGACGTGATTGCGTATGTTGAGACTGTTTAAGCCGCCGCCACTGCACATATAGGACAGCGTACGAATGCTCTTCTCCGGATGTGCCTTCTTCAGCGCCGCGACCAGCGCCGCAGCTTTGGCCTCGCCGTAGCTCTTCGCAAGGGTGGCCATCCACTCCGCCTCCGTTGGCCGGGAACGCATGGAATTCCCCTCTTCGCTCACCGAGCCGATCAGCATCGGCACGTTCTTCGAAATCGTCAGGAGCAACATCGAAGAAGGGCCGCATGGTAATGATGCGGCCATCGACGGTCGGTCCCCAACCCACGCGAGGTTTCTCGGTGCCCGGCGGCGGGATCGGGCCCCACACGCCCATCGGCGGATTCATCTTGGCCGCGACGGCATCGCCGATCGCATTCAACCTGGCCCATTCCATCTTTTGGAGCGCTGGGATGTCCTTGACGCCGAGCTCAGCGAAAACGCGTTTAGCGAACTCCATGGACTGCTCGCCGCTGGGAGGATTGCCGCCGCCTCCTGATTGCGCCGACGCGCGATGGATCAGTCCCGCTGCCGAGGGCATCCCCAGCAGTGTGGTCACCTTGGATCCGCCGCCCGATTGGCCGTAAATCATGACGCAGTCCCGGATCGCCACCGAAATTGGCGATGTTGTCCCGAACCCAGCGAAGCGCCGCTACCAGGTCGGTCATCCCGACGTTCACCGAATCGGCATAGGCCGGCCCGCCGATCGAGGATACATCGAAGAATCCGAGGATATTGAGACGGTGATTGACCGTCACGGACACGACGTCGTGATGCCGGGCCATTTGCGCTCCGTCCTGCGAGGCGAGTTCGTAGGCCGAGCCGAAGGAGAAGCCGCCGCCATGAATGTAAAACATCACCGGGCGTTTGCCGGTCAGGCTGGGCGTCCAGATGTTAACTTTGAGCATGTCCTCGCTCTGCCAACCATCGGTCCACTGCTGAAGGAACGTCTGCTCACTCGACCAGTCATGCAGGCGCTGCGGGCAATTGGCCCCATAGGTCAGGGCGGGATACTCGCCCTCCCACGGCGTGGGAGGTTTTGCCGGAAGCCAACGGTTCTCGCCCCCCGTGTTCGCGCCATACGGAACGCCTTTGAATGTCAGGACGCCATCCTCGACATAGCCGCGCACCTTTCCGTATTGCGTGTTTGCAACGGCTGTCCGTGGCGTGCTGCAGCTCGCTGCCGGCGCCTGGGGCGTTTGCGCGTTCCTGCTGCCGCCCGAGCTGCACGCTGTTTGAGCCAGCACGGCCACGCCTGCCGTAGCCGACAGCAGCAGCGCCTCGCGACGATTGAGTCTGGTGGTGTTTCCCGAATTCGATTTGGACACTTTGCCTCCTCTCAGGGCACATCGCGGCCCGTTCGCTGCAACACAGCTGTATCCCTAACGCAACATGAGGACGATTCTACCGCCATCGAGGAGCGCAGCAACGATTGAGTTCTGGATGTTCCGCCCGCGATGGAAGGAAGCTATAAGCTGCCTCACCGCCCGTCAGTTTTCACATCCGGCTGACGACGCGCGTCCGTGCTTGCTCTCCCTTTGGCCGATTAGGATCGACTTCGCTGTCTGCGCTCACTTAGAGCCGCATTATACATCGGGGTCGGGTCGATGTCGCTTTCTTATGTCACAAAAATGAGACAAGCTGCCGCTCCCGGACTGCGTTGCTGCAGGGTGAACCGTATGCGCGGTGTTCGAGTGGCTACTTAAGCGTATCCAGCCAGTCAAATAATGCGCTTTTGAAAGCTGCGTACTGCTCGCGGCGTATGCTGTGCCCTGCGCCTTTGATGTATACCCACTGAAACGGCGCTTTTGATTTCCAGAGCCTGGCTGCGTTTTCCGCCGTTTCTCTGGACACGATGCCTTTTTCCGCGATGATGAGCAAGGTAGGGCACTGAATTCTTGTGACGATCTCTTCATAGGGGCGTGAAGGAACACCAATTCTGTCAAAAAGGGCTTTGTCCCACAGTTTTCTGGAATGTGCCCAGGTGATGACTTCATCTTCGGGCCAGGTCGGGTTGTCCTTGCGGCATCTGGCCTTTATTTCTTCCAGCGGCAGTTTGGCTACTTCCGTTTGATAAGCCCGTATTTCCTCGTGGTTTTTCCTGGCTGCTTCGGCGTTTTCCGGCTTTGGCGGAAACATGCCCCAGGCGGGATCTTCCAGGATAATGGCTTTAGGCAGATCAGGGAACTCCATCGCTACGTTACAGGTTGTCCCCGCGCCCATGGAATGCCCCATAATGATCGGCTTTTCCAGCCCCAGTTCTTTGACCAGGCCGGCCGCCTGTTTCGCTTGGTTTTCGAAGGAAAAATCCGGGCCCAGTCTATCGGAAAGCCCGTGCCCTTGCGCGTCCGGCATGATGACGTCATAGCGCTCCGCAAGTTCTTGCGCCGTCCGCCCCCAGCAAAGCCCGTCGTCCGTTGCGCCGTGCAGCAGCACAATAGGCGGTTTCTTCCCGCCGGAACGGTAGTAGTGGATTTTAGTCCCATCGATCATGACATTGCTTTCTTGGTATTCCATATTCATCTCCCGTTATTCAAATTGTCTGACATTCCTGAAACCCGCCAGGGAAAGCGTGGCAGGTATTACCATCAGTATGGATAGTGTTGCGAACATATATCAGGCCGAATTATTTTCGCGCTAACACTCCTGCAAAAATGTGCAGCCGCTCCCTAGCCTCGCTGCATTTTAACGGCGTTCATCACGGGCCCCATGCAAGCGTTTCCCGTATAGACCTGGGAGAACGTCCCACTGATTGGGTCGCGGAACGTTTGAACCAGCCTGACGGAAAGGATGACAGACATGGAAACACTTATCGCCGCGGAGCATGAAAATACCGCCAGGGCCGTCCGCCGGTGACGCGGCTTAGGATTAGAATCATAGCGCGTTTTTTGCAATAAGGTAAAGCTGTTCCCAACAACCGTATCAAACATCTTGATCCTGCTGCAATTACAGGTATGGCTGTCGAGTATCATGGAAAGCAGCCGGCTATCCCTGGTTGCGGATCCGGGATCTGCGGCCGGCATTCGCGATTGAGGCTGCGGAGTGCGGCGGCGATCTACATTTCCTCCAGTCTGCGCCGGGTCATAACTCGGTATCGGTATCGGAGGAGCATAGTGCAAAATACTCTCGGGGATCACCGGTGCAGGCAATGGCTCGACAGACTGGGAGCGGGCATGCCGCTCGCAGGCAGGAGAAGAAAGCCGTAGGATGAGGCATGGGAATTGCCGGGCCGGGCTTAGGGCCAAACCGGGCTAAAATCGGTCATTGCGGAGTGTTTCAGAAACAGCTATAGTATTGCCGCATTTCAGGATGCGCCCGTAGCTCAGTTGGATAGAGCGTTTGACTACGAATCGCGCAGATTCCGCCGGACCAATCCGCGACTAATCCGTAAACAATTCAATTTCAGCGGGTTCGGTGGGTCCTCGCGGAACACCCTCTAACTGAAATCCCCTCAAATGGTTAATTTCTGGCACGGTTTTTGGCACAGCTCCCCCCTTCACCCGCCACAAAAGCGCCGACTTGGGAAACGCGGCCCGATCAGGTTATTGCGCGTGGTTTCATGGCATTTCATTTGAAGAGAAGGCGGGAATTGAATCCGCGCGCTCCTTGCGCAGCCCAGGATTTTCAGTCCTTTTCAAAATATCGGAATTTTGCGACAACTGCGGCTTATTGCGGCCTATCAACAGTTTAGTTTTGGTTTCCCCCCCCCCTCAATTTCCGCCATTTTCGCGCTAATTCGCTGTAGTTCACGGTAAGTGAATTTTTCGGCACCGAGCCACCGACATCCTCTTGAATTTTTGATTCTGTCTTTGCCATTGTGCGATGTTCGGCAAGTCGTTTCAAGCCGTCAATCAAGTCCTGTTTTGCCACAATCGCGTACCGTCTGTAAACGCTTTCGGTTTTGTGCCCGACCAGTTTCATCGCTACTGATCGGGGCACGCCGGCCCGTTCGAGATTCCGCACAGCTGTGCGGCGGAAATCATGCGGAATTTTTTCTGGAATTTCCGCTGCTATAACAGCTTTGCGCCACGCTACACGAAAGTCCTTTATCCTGTTCCCTTGTCGATGAAACACCCAGGGGATAGTCTTGTGCGTATCAATCTCGAGAGCGCGAGTGTGGGATCTTTGTCGCTCCAACATATCAGCAAGCTCGGGTAGCACATGAAAGGGAAACACCCTTCCATCACCATTTTGGGTCGTTCCCGGCTCTAATCGAACTTCACCAGCTACAAAGTCCACATTCACTCCCCACCTCAATGGAGGAATTTCGCTTTTGATTCTCCATCCGGTGAGATAGGCAAATTCCATTACCGGCCGTAAATCCATATCAATTTGTTCCTTCAGTTTGAAAAACTCCGAATCTTCAAAAAATCCCTTTCGGACATTATTGAGACGGAGACATGGGAAATCGGGGCGAACAGGAAGGGGTTTGCATGAGAGAGCGAACATGCGCTTGAGCAAGGCAAGCTCGTATTTAACGGTGGTAACCGCAGCACTATGGACATCCAGCCTCTGATCCACATATTGTTCTATGGCTTCATCCGAGATATCGCTGGCTCGGAATTCACTGAAGTAATACTCCAAGTGTGAGACCGCATCCTCAACACGATCGATCGATCGCCTGCTGTTACGTCGATAATCCAGATATAGCTTGTCTACAAGATCACTAAATTGAAGCCGCTGTGCATGTCCCGTGATTAGGGTACCCGTTGTCGATGCGGCCAGTTTGTCCCTGAGAAGCCTGCGTGCATCACCCCTATTCTTTGATCCGGAGGATTCACGCAATTCGTACCCATTGTGATAATAAGCAATCCACCAGATTGCACTGCGTTGCCATTTGCCACGTTTGTTTTTATACATGGGCTGATAAATACGGCCCATTCCCCGTTCACTCATTTGTTCTGTCCTTAATCATCCCACTCTTGCGGCATGCCATTTCATCAGACCGGCCTTGCTGATTCTCAGAGTTCTTTTGACAGCCGCCGCACAAACGGCAATCGGCCTGCTCGGCGATAGATCCAATCCTCGCTTACGTTAAGCAGCTTTGCCGCATCTGCAGCCGTCAGGAGTTCATCTTCATGCTCCGGCGTGGAATCTTGCCGACTCGAGCTTGTCGGCATTTGGATTAGTCGCGCCGCCAATGCCGTTTGAAGACTGGAAAGGCGAGTAATAACCGATGCAATGATTTCGGCCGGGATTTCAATCGGATCTGGCAAAAGAATCTCTTCCGCTTTCATGGTTTGGCTCCGGACAATGATAAAAGTGAAATAGAAGGCTGTCTCGATAGAATGTGGCGCCATGGCGCAGAATGCTGCCGTAGATACAGGCGCTATCGTGGCACACAGTGCTACGGTGGCATCAGTTGCCATACTTTTCTGAAGCACCGCGTGTTAAAGAGACTTGCCCACACTCATGAGAGTAGAAAAATGGTCCAATACTTACTTCAGTTTTTGAATTCAGTAGCAGTGATAGGAGCTATAAAAAGAATCCCGAAAAGCCCGCAAAAACCCCATTGATACTCTATTTAGTCGGTCAAAATGCAGCGAAAACCCAGGATGGGCAGAAAACCAAGAAACTGGAGCTCGATTGACGAGCACTACAGAACTCTTTGTATAGACATGCAACGGCTTTTTACCGATTTGGGCATTGCAGCCTGACAATATTTTGTCGATGCAGTCCCCTAAGCGCCTTTCCCTCCAATAAATTTTGGATATTCAGTAGGCAGATTCCCCCAATTTGCGTTTTTAGATATAGCACATCGCACAAAAGGAATCCGAGCCTGCCCAAAAGCACTTATGCGGGTTGTTGCGCCGGCACAGCCTCGGTACGGGAGGTGCATCGTGCTTGATGATGACAAAGCTTCGGGAGCACCCGTATGAAAAGGGGCAGGACGCCAAAAGATTCGCAATATCTATTCGAAACGCTGGCCAACAAGTCGTTGACCGGAATATACCTGATTCAGAACGGCAAGTTTATTTATGTCAATCCCAAATTCGAGGAAATCACCGGCTACGATTCAACCGAATTGATCGGCGGCGACACGCTGAGTTATGTCTTTGCCGATGACAGGGATTTCGTCCGAACCAGCGCCATCCATATGCTTAAGAACGGAAATCTGGGAGAGATGTATTCCTATGAATTCCGTATTCAAAGAAAGACCGGCGAAACCCGCTGGGTGCTCGAAACTGTCAGCCCGATCTTGTTTCAGGGCAGGAAGACTACGCTCGGAAATATCGTGGACATTACGGAGCGCAAAAAGGCGGAGGAATCCCTGACGGCTTCCGAAGCCAGATTCCGCGCCCTGATCGAGAACGCTCCCGTGGGCATCTCCATGTCGACTCCGGACGGACGCATCCTGGATGTGAACAGGACACTGGTCGACATGTACGGCTATGATTCGGAAGAAGATATGAGGTCGCATTCGGTCCGCGACCTTTTCAGAAATCCGGACGACAGGAATCGGCTGCTTCGATTCATCGGCGAGGGACACAGAGGAAAGGCCATTGAGATAGAAGCCAAACGCAAGGATGGCAGCGTTTTCTGGGTTTCTTTGTCGGCGATATCCCAAAATTCGATCGGGGGACAGCAGTATATTGTCATCACCACGGACATCACGGAAAAAAGGGAGATGCAGATTGCCTTGCACAAAGCCAAGGCGGCCGCTGAAGCCGCGACCGAAGCCAAAAGCGAATTTCTGGCGCACATGAGCCATGAGATAAGAACTCCCATGAACGCCATTATCGGCCTGAGCCACCTGGCAGCGAAAGGCAGCCTGCCCCCCAAGCAGCAGGACTATCTTGTCAAGATTCAATCCTCGGCAAATACGTTGATGAGAATCATCAACGACATTCTCGATATCTCAAAAATTGAAGCCGGCAAGCTGGAAATCGAGACGATCCCTTTTAAGCTGAGCCAGATGTTGAACAACATTGCCAATATCTTTTTCCAGAGGGCCGAGGAGAAGGGGCTCAAGATCCGGTTCGAGACGGATGGGAATGTCCCTCAAGACCTGCGGGGGGATCCGCTGCGAATAGGACAAATACTGACAAACCTGATCGGTAATTCACTGAAGTTCACCCAGACCGGAGAGATCGTTGTGTCCACCAGCCTGGATTCCAAAGATGCGGAAAATGCCATACTGCGTTTTTCTGTGCGCGATACGGGGATCGGGATGACGGAGGAGCAGCGGCAGAAGCTTTTCCAGCCTTTTGCCCAGGCCGACAGCTCGATTACCCGAAAACACGGCGGGACCGGGCTTGGACTCATCATCAGCAAGCAGCTGTTGGAACGAATGGGCGGCCATATCGGCGTGGAAAGCCTCCCCGGGAAAGGCAGCACCTTCACTTTTACCATCGCCGCAGGCCTGCAGACTGAAATCCCCCTGGCTGCAAAAAGGGACCTTCTGCACAAACGCCGACTGAAGGTGCTGGTAGCGGACGACAACTCTCACGACCGGGAGGTGATGCTGCAGATGCTCCGCGATCTGTCCTGTGACGTGACGGCCGTGGAGTCAGGCCGTGCCGTATTGCAGGCCCTGGAACAGGAGGACAACGCCCTGGATCTTGTCGTCCTGGACTGGAGAATGCCGGACCTGGACGGCTTCGAGACGGCCCGGCGGATCAGAAACAACATGCGTGTTCCACGCCCTCCAAAGATCTTTATGATCACGGCTTTCGGCCGCGAGGAAGCCATGCTTCAAGCCCGGCAGATGGGACTCGACGCCTTCCTGGTAAAACCGGTTAACTCTTCCATGTTGTTTGATGCGCTTGCGGAAGCCTTCGGCCGCGAGGAGACACAGGAAGGGACGATGGAGCCGCGCCGGACGGAGGCAGGAAAGACTCTGGCCGGGGCTCATCTGCTCGTCGTTGAAGATAATGAAATCAACCAGCAGGTGGCGCGCGAGCTTCTGGAGAATTTCGGGGCTACGGTCGAAATAGCAGCCAACGGTCAATTGGCCGTCGACAGGATCGATCAGGGCGGAGCACGGTTCCATGCCGTTCTGATGGATCTGCAAATGCCGGTGATGGACGGCTTCGCCGCAACCATCAGAATCCGTGCAAACACCGGCAAGGAAACCCTCCCCATCCTGGCCATGACCGCGCATGCGCTCCAGTCCGAAAGGCAGCGCTGCCTGCAGGCGGGGATGAACGGCGTTGTCACCAAACCGATAGAGCCGGATGCTCTGAGGGATGAGCTTATAAAATGGATCCAGCCAAAACCGGCGGGCGCGACGGCCCCTTCAATCGGCGCCGGAACCTTGCGGCCCGAGGCTCGCGAGGCGGATGCAGAGGATGACATCCCGGGAATCGATATGAAAGCGGCGATGGTCAGGTTGATGGGAAACCGCGCGTTGCTAAAGAAGGTGGTGAATGATTTTGTCTCGAGTCATTCCAACGATCCCGTGCGAATTCGACGGTTGCTGGACCGAGGAGATGTTGTCTCGGCCAGCCGTGCGGTCCACACTCTAAAAGGCGTCGCCGGTAATCTTTCCGCCGGCACCATTTTCTCGATTGCGGAGCGCCTGGACATCCTGCTGCAACAACCGCGTTCCGCCGCAATTGCGGAGGAACTCGACAGGCTGGAAAATGCATTTCGCGTTATCGCCGAGGGTTTGAGCCCGCAGGCGGCGCAGGCGAATACCGCTCCGCATCCGGCGCCGGCCGTCTCCCCCGGCGATAGTGAAATGGTTGAAGACATGATTCTGGAACTTCTCTCCCTGTTGCAGAAAAACAGCATGCGCGCCCGCGGGAAATGGGCGGCTTTAAAGGAGACGATCGACACGGCGAAACTGGGCGAACCCATCGGCCGGTTTGAGGAGCACATGAGTTGTTTTGATTTTAGGATGGCCAGGAGAGTCCTGGAAGAGATCGCCGCTAAAGTGAGGGCCGGGCTGCAATGATCAGCGATAATGACATGAAAAGCAAAATGCAAACCGTGTTGATTGTGGATGACGTGGCGACCAATGTCGAGGTTCTCGATGGCGTGCTTGGCAATGAATACGAAATTCTTTTTGCCACCAGTGGAAAGGATGCGATTGAGTTGGCTGCTGTCGAACTTCCGGACGTTATTCTTTTGGATGTGGTCATGCCCGATATGGACGGATATGAAGTGTGCGCCAGGTTGAAATCAAACGCCGCCACACGCGATATCCCGGTGATTTTCGTAACGGCCATGGATAATGAGGAAGAGGAATCAAGAGGTTTAACCACCGGAGGCATTGACTACATTACCAAACCCATCCGGCCTTCCATCGTTCGAGCCAGGGTCCGCAATCAGCTTGTACTCAAACGCTACAGGGATATTCTGAAGGAACTGTCGACTCTCGACGGCCTGACGGGGATCGCTAACCGGCGCAAGTTCAATGAATCCCTCGAAGATGAGTGGAGAAGAGCCAGGCGCGCTCTAGTCCCGATTTCCCTGCTGATGATGGATATTGATTTCTTCAAAGCGTATAACGATCACTACGGACATCTGGCCGGCGACGAATGCCTGCAGCGCATAGCCTGGATTCTGAGAGGGATCGGGTATCGGTCAGCGGATCTCCCGGCTCGCTATGGCGGAGAGGAGTTTGCGCTGCTTCTCCCGGAAACGGACGCGCAAGGCGTCCTGCTGGTTGCGAAACGGCTTCAGGAGCGAGTGAAGAACGCGAATATTCCGCATGCATTTTCTGAGGCCGCCGGCCATGTCACTTTGAGTATAGGGGCAGGGACAACAATTCCATCCGACTCGCTGTCAAGCAGCCGGTTGATCGAGTGCGCGGACGCCTGCCTATATGCGGCAAAGCAAAAGGGGCGCAATCGAATTGAAACAGGTTTCGTGTCCCCGTGAAACGCCGAAACCTTCAAACGTTCATTTGCGGCCGCAATGGCAAAAATCCATGTGGCCGGGCATACCGGATTGGCCGTGTGGGCCGGCAATAAGAGCCCCGCTCGAAAAGGGTTTGAGTTTCCAATTCTGTCTGGGCTTTGGCGAATTTCTATATCCGCTCGCATTTTTACAGAAAAATCCCGAATCCAAAGCTTTGGAAAGCAGCCGAAGAGCCGGCCGAAGGTTGGACAGGATGAGGTTCGCCCGAGGAGACGGTGTATTCGTTGGCAGAAAAGGAATCCACCTCATATGCGCGGAGGAGGGACGGATATCCGATGGAGTTCGGGGGTTGAGGTTTTCTACGTAGTACCGACGATACTGCTCGGATCAGTGCAGGTAGCGGCTCACTCGGGAAAGCGAGAGATATGGAGTGTGGTTAGTCATGATCGCATCCTCCGCTCGCCATTACCGCCATTGAAGGGAAAGACCTGATCAACATTGAGATGCCTGCCGTCCTCACTCTGCTTGGTGGTAATCCGGCACGGGATGTATAATTCCACCCTCTCGTCGATGTGGCTGGCTAGTTGCGGATACCCGGCGGCGATAATGGCATCACCCAGTTGTTTCTGGCTGCCAAAGAGCTTCAGAGCATCGCCATTGGCCTCAATGTTGATGAAAAGCATTCGGCCCCACTTGGTGTTTAATCCAGCGATGCTGACCATCTTGCCCGGGATGCTCTAGGCTTTAATCCCCTGGAAACCGTGCTTCCAGCCAAAAGACCCCTGGCCGCATCCGAATCACTGGAAGTGTTCAAAAAGATCTGGGCCGACTCCTGGGGACCTTGGCTAGAGCACATCATACGCAATGCGTTCTTGGCATTGCTGGATCGGCATGAGGCGACTCTAGCTGATGTCCTGCGGCTTTTAGATAATGCCGCCTTCCGAAAGCAGGTTGCCTGCGGTGTCGCTAATGCCCAAGTGCGGCAATTTTGGCTGCGGATATGAGGGCTATCCCAAACAGTTTCGAGCTGAAGCCATTGCACCCATTCAAAACAAGGTCGGCGCCTTTTTGGCCAATCCCGCGCTGCGAAATATTCTGACGCAAGCCCAAAGCACATTCGACTTGCGCCAGGTGATGGATCAGGGAAAGATGCTGCTCGTCAATCTGGCCAAAGGCAAGATCATGGAAGATAATGCCGCGCTCCTCGGTGCCATGCTGGTATCAAAGATCGCCCTGGCGGCGTTGAGCCGGACCGCAGTGCCGGAGGCAGAATGCCGGGATTCTTATCTTTATTTGGATGAGTTTCAAAACTTCACGACGCTCGACCTCGCCACCATGCTTTCGGAGCTTAGGAAGTACGGGATAGGGCTTATCCTCAGTCATCAATACCTCTCCCAAATTGATCCGCAGATCCGAGACGCCATATTAGGCAATGCAGGAACCATCATCTCCTTTCGGGTAGGTTCGGAGGATGCGGAGATTTTGGAGAGAGAATTTCAGCCGGAGTTTAGAGCAGTAGATCTGACCAACTAGCCAAACTACAGCTTTTATCTAAAGCTCATGATCGACGGTGTAGTGTCGAGGCCATTTAGCGCGGAGACCTGGGGACCTGGTAATCACATCGCATGCCTATGAACTTACGAGCATCACAATTGGGTACTCCTGGCGGGTGTCAAATAGATATTCATGTTAGGAGAGTATTATTGCTGGTTGCCGAGGGAAGCCCCCACGACAGGAGGGCAGCTTGTTTCTAAAGCTATTGGCGTAGCTTCTTTTGGGGTTACGAAGCGCCTCTACCAATTTTTTTTACAGTCCCATTGAGGCCAATTATCATCCTTATGGCGATTGTTTTCCCAGTGGAGTGGCTGCAGATTACTCGAATCGTCAGTCCCCCCTTTTGCAACCGGTTTAATGTGATCGATCTCCCAGCCAAATGGTGAAATCTTGCCATAGTCGTATTTATGGATCGTTGCACCGCAACAGTCTTTTCTATAGTAAGCAAAGCGTCCATCTCTCCTGGCTTTATTCCAAATTGCCTCGATGGTTTCTGTGCCGAAGGGTGTACCGGATACGGTCGTATTGGATTGCCTCTGCACGGTTGCTGTTTCCCTAATCCGTCGTTTGAAAAATGCAGCCTGCTTTACAAGTGCACCCAAAATGTCAAATCCCGCATTGAGACATTTCTGAGCTTGCCAGATAAACTCATGAATTGGCTGCGGGAATTGAGGGACTGGTCCGATGAATTGAATGCGCCCTTTGTTGGTTGTTTGCACGCTCCAGTTGTCTGAGAATCCTGAGGGATTCTGGAGAATTGTGGCCCGGGCGTTTTGAAAAGGGTGCAAAACTAATGCCGATAGTAAAGCAATTGCCCTCGTTGGGATTCTGTATGTAGTAGATCGATTTCCCGTGCAGCTGGATTGGAGCATGGTTTGGAGAGAAAGTGAGAAGGACGGATAACTTTTGTCCAGGTCTGAGGCGATCGTTTCTCAAAAAGGCCAGTCCGCCTCTACTCAGGCTCACCACCTCACATGTCTCGTCCCTGTAAGAAAGCGTTGCACCAGGCACCCGAAATCTGGGGCATGATCTCCTGTTGGCCGCGGTCGACATAGCTTTTCCTCCTGACAATTGCTTCACATTATTAAGAAACGCAAATAAGCTGAAAATGCCCACCGAAAATGTCATAAAGGGATTCATGGGAAGAACATCTGCGCTAGAGTTTATTGTTGGTAGCTGTTGTTGTAGAATTGGATAGCCTCTAAGAAGCCACACCATTTTCGTGTAATTGACAATTTATGACACAGAGATTGGCTATGGTGTCCGTATTTGGATTCCAATGCAATCCGATGCACGAGGATATTTCATAGCCAGCGTGCCTTACTTGCAGTTGTTGTTTTCAGCCAAGTTCACACACATTCCTTGGATGCCGACAATGCTCTTTTGCGGAGTTCAATTTGCCCGCTTCTGCCACGCGCTCTCGCCGGAAGCTTATGTCCGCGCCAACCTGTTCGCTGATATATTGATGATTCGTCCATAGGATGAGCAGAAAGGAACAATTGATGAAATACGTGGGTTCTGTGACTATGTGAAGAGGAATACGGCTTCTGTTTGCTGGAGTTAGGCTATCGGCTTCCAGCCCAAAAATTTCTTCCTTGCCAACATCTGCGAAGCTATTGGATTCTAGCATTTAAGTGCTGGTCCAGGATTTTTCGATAGTGCTTCATCGGCTTTTTCTTCCCTTGCTCCCATCCCCCGATCGTCCCTGGATCGATTCCTATTTTGATTGCCAATTTCCTCTGCAACAGGCCAAGCCGTAAACGGTACGTTTTCAATCTTTCCGGGAGGGATTCCGGCTCCAGAAGTGGATCATATCCCAGCAATTCTGTGATCCTAAAAGGGAAGAAAAACTTCTTTGCAAAATGCAAAGAAGTCATAGATAGAGACTCTATCCCCCCAGCCCCTCGGATGCCGCGCTCGGCGCATACATCACTGCAATTGCGAAAGACAATACAAAGGCTGGCTATTTTCATCCCACGAATGCCAGGCTGGCTATTTCTTGATAAAGTCCTTCGATGCACTCTTAAGACATATCGGCGTTTCCATTAATTTCCGGCAAAGTGGCCAACAAAAACAACAAGGTGCCATTCATCTGTACAAATCTTTCTCCGCAAAGGGCCTTGCCCTGAAATATCCCTTGATCCATCGTTAGACCATTGCTTATCTTCTTTTCCAAACCTGATGCTCCGGGCTGTGACATCGGGCTGCAGCATCTCCAGGACTTTCCCAGAAAAGGCTTAGAATGCGGGAGAGCGGGAGGCATGCGCTGGATCTTTGCGGCCTGGCAAGCCTCCTAGGGCTCCGTACCTGCAAATATTATGTTGATATACGTGGCACCGTCGGTCAGTCCGACCTGGTCCAGCTGATCTATGTCTTCCGCGCTGATAGCACTTATCGATAGCCTGTAGAAATAGGTTGTTTCGACAGCCATCAGACTTAGAGTATCCGTTTCTATGACCGTATCCAGGATGGGTGCGTCAAGCGGGATCCTGGAAGATACTATTACCTCAACGTTTTTGCCGGGAAACAGGCTTTCAGCAAGCCATTCGATTACCTGAAGCCGACTGAGATAATGCGATTTGAGCATCGAATCCGATATTGTGAATTCGGCCTGGAGCAAAGGACCACTCTCTTCTTCAATAGGCTCAATGATCCCCGTTGTTCTTGGACAGCATCGGGGAGGTGTGGTGTCTTGGGCTGTCATGGTGGCCGGAACCAGAAGCAACACTAAGAAAAGCGCGATCGAGCACACTTCCAGCTTTTTCATAACTTCTCCTTTAAATTGTTCGGGCAAATAGATCGACCGCCCGATGGATTATTTGGATGGACACACCCAGGTTTGGAAACCGTCATTCAGTCAGGAACGGTTTCTTGTGCGCACATCTATAAAAACGCAAAAACCTGGGATTCAGCCACCGGGGGCGGAGGTTTTTGTTAGTATATGTGGAATCCAGATGCGTATTATAGGGATCTCTGTTGCGGTGTCGGATCCGCACGCACTTGCCGCTGCCAATCTCCCTGATGCTATTTATCGCCGTCCCGCATGTGTGCAAAATGCCGATAGGAGAGCCTTCAGCCTTTGCTTGTCGACTGCTCATGGCTGCCCAAAAACCATGAGGAGTTCAAAGCTATCGGGGATCGCCTATCAGAACGAACGGGCACCAGGACATGGGCGAGCTGTCGGTTGCTGCCGATTCAAGCTGTTCCAACTGGGCTATTCGGAGGCACTGGGCTTTGGATCGCGACCCCTGTGCCAGCAGCTCATAAAAGCGAAGAGTCAATTTGCCTGTTGCGGCATCCTCGACAGGGAATAGGCTCACCAGGATGGATGGGCATCCAGCGCTTAGGAGCCCAGGGACCAAACCCCATGGCGTCTCTCCGTCGAAAATCGGGCCGATACCTGTATTACAACCGGCCAGGGTTACCAAAAGGCTGTTCTTAAGATTCCATTTGCGCATGAGGGATGCATCGAGGTAAGTTTCGCCCTCGGCGGTTTTGAAAACTAGGCGGGGTTGGCCCCCCTGGAGGCTGGCATGGCCGGAGAAATGGATCATATCGTAGTGCCCGATTTCAGGCGCGGTGGCATTTGCATTCACGGGCTTCCATAGCCTATTTCTGGAATAAAGGTTGGAGAGGCCTGCTAATTCCCCGCTCGCCCCGGGGAGGTTGGAACTCCCATCGAGCAATAAAATCGAGCTGTTGCGGCTGATTCTCCTGTCAGGACTTGTTTTGAGAATGTAAGTCAGTATGCTGCGTGAAGGAGCATAGGATACGGCATAGCTCTTCAACAGATGATTTCCCTTGGAATCCATGAGGCAATGAAAGGGGATCCGGTGCAGCGGACCGTCCGGAAGCACGACGAGAGTGTCAAATACATGGGATTCCAGCCACGGCAGCACGGGGCGTATTAGTATTTGGTATAACTTCCGCGATAATTCTTTAAAGGAAGGATCAGTATTATTCCGTATGGCTTCCACATATTGCTGCGTAAGGACCTCCAGCTCGTCCAAAGGCATTCGAACAGAAACAGTATCAGTTCGGGCGGATCCGGACACAAAAATGATGATTTCATCGAGGGATAAAAAGTATTCAAGGATAGCGATATTTTTCGGCAGGGGCTCTAAAGGATCCAGACGGAATATTGGCGCTGACGGCAACTGTTCTGCTTTGGTACGGTATGGGTTCCGTGCGAGACTCTCCCGCAGAGCCATGGCCTTGGCCCGGTCTGCATATACCATGGCCTGCTGAGCATCGTTCATCGACGAGTATAGCAGGGATACTACTTTTCGATGGGGATCATAGCGGTGGCTAAAGAAAGTTTGCAGAAGATCTATGGATGGAACATTATCCTTCATTTTCTCAAGGATTTCCGCCGCTTTCTTATAGCTCCTGATTGCGCCTGCAACGTCTTTGCGCTGTTCAAGAACAAAACCCTGCATGGATTCAACCTGCCACAGAATATCTGGATAGCTATTTTTCAAAGCCAACATGCGCGCTTCCCGCAACTCGATTTCGGCTTCGCTTTGATTCTTTTCACGGATAAGCGCAAGAGCAAGTCCGAGTCGATTTCTGGCTTCCAATTCTCGCATTCCGCCCGGTTGACCGGCCAGCGCCTCCTGAAAATATTTCTTTGCCAATGCTCCATCTTCCAGCCGCAGGGCAAGCTGTCCCTGCTTATACAGAAGATTTAGGCGGCGTGCTTGAGTTTTGGAATCCCAGGGCAACGTTCCCTCGCTCAGAGATGTCTGCAGCCATTTCTCTGATTGACTGTATAGATCTCTTGCCTCGATGAACCGCTCTTTACGCTCCGAGACAACAGCCAGATTTTCCATCGTTTGCAGGAGTATGTCGGGATCCATTAGTCGATAGGCCAGCTTCAAACCCGACAGATATTCAAGTTGGCTTTTTTCCAGTTGCCCGAGTCTGAGATATATGTTGCCCATAATGTTGCATGCAAATGCGTTCCATGAATCCATGGCATATCGTTGAGCCAAGTCCTTCATTCTTGTAAGATTTTGTAGGGCTTCTCCGTATTGAAGTTGTTCGATATGGGAGGAAGATAACGCTCCTAGTGACCTCGCCATAAGATCAGGATCCTGCGCGAGTTCAGAATGCCGCATCATTTGTTGGAATTCCGCCGTTGCTTTGACGAAATCTGTTTCCCCGTAGAAAAAGCAGTTTCCGCGCAGCTGATAGGTCCTTGCCAGTTGCCAATGATCTTTAAGGGCTGCAAAATCTTGGATTAGATATTCGCTCTTGCTGAGAGGGGTTTGGAAATCGTTCATTTCGAAGGCACGGATAAGCTTTTCAAGGCGGGCATCGAGATTTATTTTGAAGGTCCTTTGGGGAGGGGACAGGCCGGCATAAAACCTAAACCCGCTTGCAACACAGGAATCTGCGGTGACGGTCTGATATAAAGATGCCAGTGCTCCAGCGGTCCATTGCAGGTCCTCTGAATCAGGCATCCCTGCTTCCGCTATATTTTCAAGGGCGAGGGCTCTTCTAAGAAGCGAGATGATGACGGTGGTGACTTTCCCTCCCATAAAGCGTAAAAGGTTTTCGAGGATTCGAGAATCCCGAGCCATGGCCGCCCGATTGATCTCGCTGTTCAGAAATTCCGAACGGCTTAATTGAATGCGGAGTTTGAGATCCCGGAGCTTTAAAGCCCAAATAGAATTGGGATCGCGAGAAAGGTATCTTTCAATTTCCTCCAGGGCCTCCTTTTGGCGCCCCGTATTATACAAAACCTGAATTCTGTTATATTGGGCTTCGGCGGACATGGCATTCCGCTTGAGCACGTTCTCGAAATCCATCAGCGCTCCCCGCAGGTAGTTATCCCGTGCCGTATAATCCTCGGAAGCCAAACCCTCTTCGAAACGACTCACTCCGCGGCCGAGCATGGCTTGGAGATTGTTGGGTTGTACATTAAGGATCATCTGAAATTGCTTTTCGGCTTTCTGAAACCTGTTTTTCTGCAGATCAATGTAGCCCAGTCCCAACAACGCCTCACTCATGCTGCTTCGAACTCCTAACGCTTGGTTGAAAAGCACTTCAGCTTTTGTGTACGCTTCCTCAAAGTCCGGACTGTTTCTTCGCGTCGCCGCGGCTTTAAAAGGCAGATCCAAACGAAGATCGCTCGGACTCCGCGCTTCATAGACTTCCTGCACAAACGATCGAGCTTGATTGCACAGGATTTGGGATCTCACCCTGACATAAACAAAGAGTGATAGAGAGGAACCAAGCCCCACTGCGAGTAGGATTGCAGCGGCAATGGAGCCCCAGCGATACATCTTTTTGGCTTTGGACTCGTGCCGGGCAACAGTTTGGATATAGGACAAAGTATTATGAATTTCTTGGTGGGATGGGGCTTGTGCGATTGTAGAGGGCCTATCTGCCTCCGGATTCAACAGACGTAGGAGCTCTGCAAGTTCTTTTCGGCATCTTGGGCAAGCTGACAGATGGGCTTCGATATTTGAGTCTGGCCGGTCATCCGGCGCCCCAGTCAGATAATTGTAGAATTCTTCCCATCCAAGACAGATATCCTTTTCATTTGTTTTCATGACCGGGCCCCGGCAGCATATATATCCGCTCGATTTCGGACTTTCTCTTTTAGCCGATTCAACATTTTTTCCACACCTGTCTTCGACAATCCAATCCCTTTGCAGGATGCTATCTGAGCGATAGAAAGCCCGTCCATAAAGTAAAGCTGGAATATTAGTGCATCACGGTCGGGCTCATCGGATTCAGCTCGGATTGTTTCCAGGGAAAGCTGCTCAACCTCAGCTGCAAGAACGTGGCGGTCAATAGGATCCTCAATGACACACGCATCGGCAAAGCCTGCTTTTTCATGCTTCGGGCTGCGTGCAGAGGGGAACTCTGCAAACCAGTGGAATCGCCTTTTGGCAGACTTCCGGCGTATGGAATCCCTGACTGCGGACCGTGCTATGACTACAAAGTATGCTATGAGGTCCGTTTCTGTTGTTCCCGAAAAGCGCTTAAGGGCTGCGCACTGATTTTGAACCAAACGCAAAAGCGTATTTTGGAATATATCCGACGATCCTTGGCCGGAATCGAGGCAATCGCTGAGGTTGCTTGCCCATCCCGCGTATTGTTTAAGCGTTGCCTGGATGAAAGAATTGATCCTCGGAGAAAACCGCCGCAGAAACTCCGACCAGAGTTCAGTATCCTGCGGATTATGGGCGCAGAGAGATGCTAAAGTAATGGAGTCAATGGTTCTCGCATCCATCGTACGGGAGGGCGTTCCTTTCATTCCCATCCTGATTCTAATATCTTCGTCTGCTGTTTCATAGCTCCAAATGCCCTCCAGACCTAAACCTAAGTTTATCCTCTCGGATTGCCTGGTTCGGGCTCTCCGGATCCAAACCACTATCTCCTCAACTCTACGATCCAAAGACTTGCACGACCATGAGTCTGTGCAATCTTCGGCAGTTGCTTTCTGCGGTAGCTTCTTTTCAGGCCATCTGCAATATTCTCGCTGGTTCCTGCACGAATTGACTGAATATCAGGGAGAAGAGCTTACGGTGCCTGATACGATATGGAAACATTCCTGCCTGTGCCGTGAATCTTTGCCTTGAGACGGGCATGTATCGCTCTGCCCGCGGGGAAACCGTCATGCTAAAGATTTCGGTGGGCAAAGGATTCGCATTTGCGTTTATGTATGGTGTACAGCGGGCGTTTGAGAACGAAGTGATTTCCGGACAATCATTACTTGATTTTCCGAAAGATCCATTGAGATTTCGCGAAAACGTCAATTCCTGAAGGAACGCCAAGCCGCGTGCATAAGGATTGTGCAAATGCCAGGCTCGACGGGGTTGCCTTGCGCCTTTGTATTCGTGCATAAGTTGCATTTTCAATGGAAGGTCCGGGATTCGTCTTTTGCATGAGAGGCTTCTACGCCTTGTCTTTATGAAAACAATGGGCTGGCTGGAGGATTTTTATATGAATTGCCTCGACCTTTGGAATTGCACGGAGGTATTGCTGGGCCTTTTGTGCTATGAGGCTCACAGGGACAGGCTAAGCCCTGAAATTATGAGCCTTTTTGCCGATCACCTTGCAGAATGTGAATATTGCCGGGCAAGTTTTCTGATCTTCAAGAAACTGCTGCGGGCTCAATCAGATACATCCGTCTATCTGCATTAATAGTATGTAAAAAGGAGTTCTTTGCTACTATGCCGGACGTGGGCAGCAACCATCCAGTGTCCCTATTCTGCAGATCATGAAACAGATTGCTTTTCATTTCTACCTTCAGATATTGCGGAGGCGGGCGCCAATTTGGACATGGTTCCACAAAGAAGATCCATGGGCTATTGCCTCATAGAGCCTAAAGTAGGTTTCTGTAGTGCGCAAAAGGTTTGGGATTTTTAGGGATCTAATACCCTATATGAGGTTTATGAATTGAATAAAGGAGCTCAAGGCAGCGAAACACGTCGGCTTCCCGATCTTCTCCTTTCATTTGTCGAAAAGGTTTCCATAATATCGGAAGGCGGGGATCCTAGCGAGGCCGAGTTACCCTCGCTATTGCCCGGCGCCTCAGTAACAACGGCAAGGTATCTCAGGAAACAGCTTGATAACCTGTATCGACAGAATGTCACATATCTACGGTAGGCCGCCCATGTCCCCAGCGCGGTAATAAGGGCTGCCAATGCCAAGCCTCCCTTACCGATCTCCATTTTCATGTTAGCGAATATCAGAAAAACGTCAGCCCCCATTAGCCGGATTGTCAACGATAGTGTAAGCAGAAAAAAGGCAACCGCATTGCTTCGATAAAAGCTCTCTCTCCAAATGTAAATTTCGCGCCCTCGTTCGGTACCATGGATGATTAGGACCTGGTTGCAGAGTTCATAGAGCTCTTTGGGCGTAAGCAACTTAGTACTTTCGCCAAAACGTCGAGCCACCGCGCGACGAAAGAGCGGATACAATTCAGGATAAAGGGGGAGGCTTCCCTGAAATACCTGTTTGGGTTTCGGGAACTTTTCCAGAAAACTGCTCATCGCCTGCCCCAAATACCCTGCCGGATAAGCCAGGAGAAGCAAAGCAATCAACGGCAGGACCTGCATGTTTCCCGGCAGCTGAAGGGGCAGCGTCGGCCAAAAAAGGGTCCAGAACAATAAAATCATTGCAGAAAGAATGATCATGCCGGGGAGTAAGTACCCTAATAGATGATATACAAGTGCCTGCATTTCTTTAAGCATGACTCCCCCAGAACCATATGACGCCTACTAAGATTAAAGATTCCCATACTCCCATGTATAGGAACGCAAAATAATTAAACTTGCCCACCGAAAACGCGACATTTTCCTATTTGTCTCACCCAAAGAGCTTTAAGCTTCGGCGCTCGGCAAAAATGACCCGGGGCCGCCAGGCAGATTTGACCCACCCCAAGAAAGCAATGCCCGGTACAGCGAACCTGGCTGCGTGTTCCGCTCTTATGCGGAGTCCAAGGTTATGCAAAGTAGTGCTGGTTTGCACCGCCAAACGGCGCTGAGGACAACATCGGGCTCCGCATAATGGATGTCAGGCTTTCTTGAGAAGAGCCATCAGCTTGTCGGGAGGCTTAAAACGGCCCCGGCGCAAGTTCGGTGGCGTCAGCGCTTCCAAAGCCCCCAACTTATCGGTCGGATCGGCCTGAGTGTAGATCTCAGTGCTCTGAATGCTGGCATGACCTAACTGTGCAGGCAACCTAATTATGAGCGTTTTTTTCGGGAATGTCATCGATCATCTAAAAACGTATTTATTTAAACACCCGCCGGAATAAACACCTCAACATCATCCACGCCGAAGGCGTGCAGTCCGTCATCATCATCGTGTAAAGTTTTGCGGAAGGTTGAGCAAGAGGAGACCCCGATCGTGTCCGCGACCGGGGTCCATTGGCAATACCTCTCGGTTGAGAGGGCTCTAAACAGCCGTCATTAAGCTGACATGATCGGCATGGATTGTCCAGTCTCGCCTTCGGGTGAGAATGCGACACGATGCCGAAGTTGTTCTCCGTCAAAGGTTTTGCCGCTGGAAAGAATGTAACGCCATCTTCTGGATCTGCCGCCGCTGTGATCATGGCCAGCAATATTGCAGCGAGCATTGCCGCACCAAAGCCCGCCGAGAGCAGCGTCGAGCTGCGAACCTCCGCCACAGAAAAACTCAGGAAGGCAGACTGGATCAACGAGACCGGCAGCGAGCCTACCGCCGGCGTCGTGCCGCACTTTCCGTTATGGATCAAGGTTCCCGGAAGCCTCTGAATGCTGGCAGCATCATCGCGCCGGTATTCCATCTGGCAGCTTTCACCGGAAATAGCGGCAAAAAGACCGAGCCTGGAGTTCCTTGCTGCGTTATCTGCGGCCGGCCGGGCCGGTTTGTGAATCCTTTTCAGCTAAGGAAGTGATCTAAATGATAGACCAGGAAACGCGCGCACAGATTCGCCACTTGTTTTATGCAGAACACTGGAAAATCGGAACCATTGCACGTGAGTTGGGGTTGCATCCTGAAACAGTCAGCGCTGCCGTGGAAACCGATCGGTTTAATGGGACCAAAACGCCACGGAATGCGGCAGATCCCTATGCCGACTTCATTCGAGAAATACTGACCAAGCATCCGCATTTACGGGCAACCCGGATTTATCAGATGATCCGGGACCGCGGCTTCAATGGCAGCGTCGTGCAATTGCGGCGATTTATTGCCCGGATACGTCCAACTCCCAGGGAAGCGTTTCTTCGCCTGACCACTTTCCCCGCTGAGCAAGGACAAGTGGACTGGGCGCATTTTGGGGAAGTCCCTGTTGGCCGCGCCCGCCGCCGGCTTTCCTGTTTTGTGATCACACTTTCCTATTCCCGGGCGCTTTATCTCGAGTTCTTCTTCGACCAGCGCATGGAGAGTTTTCTGCGCGGTCATATCCATGCTTTCGAAGACTGGCATGGGATTCCCAGGGTCCTGCTATACGACAATCTTCGCAGTGTCGTGCTGGAACGGCATGGGGACGCTATCCATTTTCATCCCAGACTACTGGAACTGAGCGCCCATTATCATTTTGCCGCCCGCCCCTGCCAGGTGCGTGCGGGCAACCAAAAGGGACGTGTTGAGAGAGTCATTCGTTATATACGGGAATCCTTCTTCGCCGCGAGGCCGTTTACCACTGTAGAGGAACTCAACCGCCAGGCCCTTGTCTGGCGGGACCGCGAAGCGCACGGCCGTGCCTGGCCTGGAGGCGATCATCGCACAGTTGCGGAGGCCTTTGCGGAAGAGAGGCCACGGCTACTGCCGCTGCCTCTTCATCGGTTCGATAGCGATCTGCTTGTCCCTGTGCGATCCGGCAAAACCATTTACGTCCGGTTCGATCTGAATGATTACTCCATTCCACCGACCGCCGTCGGCCGCCCACTTACGCTTGCCGCTTCGGAATCCACCATCCGCATCCTTGACGGCAACCAGGAGATTGCCCGGCATCGCCGCAGCTATGACCGCCGACAAGCGGTTCTCGATCCGGCACACCAGGAAGAGTTGCTGAAAGAAAAACGTAAGGCTTTCGGTTCAACGCCCGGCAGCCGTCTTTCCCTGGCTGTTCCCGAAAGCGGGGCATTGCTTGAAGCGGCCTTTGCGCGTGGAGAATCCGCGAGCCGGCAAACCACTGAACTGCTGATTCTTCTGGATCTATATGGAGCCAGAGAGCTTCGGGCTGCCATTTGTGAAGCTCTCGAACGCAAAACTCCACGGGCTTCTTCCGTTGCCTTTATTGTCAATCAACGTCGCCGTTCCAACAAAAAGCCAACTCCGCTTCCGGTAGACCTCTCGCGTCACCCGGAACTTGAAAACCTATCCGTTACTCCTCATGACCTGGAGACCTACGATGACCTGGCAAAAGATGATGACCCCGACGAGCAATGACCTGAACTCCAAACTCAATAAAATCGGATTACGGGCGATAGCGCAAACCCTGGATGATTTTGTCGCTCACGCCACCACGGGACGCTGGTCCCCGCACGTGCTGCTGGAAAAACTTGCGGACACAGAAATGGAAGACCGTTCCCGTCGAAGCCTGGAACGCCGGTTGAGCCTGTCCGGAATCCAGAGGTTCAAGCCCATGGCTGACTTTGACTGGAGTTGGCCGAAGAAAATAGAACGCGACGCGGTTGAACGGGCCTTCACCCTGGATTTTATCCGAGAGGCTCGCAACCTGATCCTGATCGGGCAGAATGGCCTGGGTAAATCCATGATTGCCAAAAACATATGCCATGCCGCGATCCTGGCGGGACACTCGGTCTTATTCCGCTCGGCGTCCGCCTTGATCGAGGACCTGCAGTGCGAATCAGCGACAGCCCGAAGAAGAAAACTGCGCACCTATGGGAATGCCGGTTTGCTTTGCATCGATGAAGTAGGCTACTTGTCCTACGACGACAATGCCGCGGATCTGCTCTATGAGATTGTGAACCGCCGCTATGAACGCCGGCCACTTATTGTGACAACAAACCGAGCCTTCAAGGAATGGAACGAGGTGTTTCCCAATGCCTCCTGCATTGTCACGCTGGTTGACCGACTTACCCATCACGCGGACGTAACCAAAATCGAAGGCGAAAGCTATCGTCTGCGGGAAAGCGAAATGGAAGCCGCGACTCGGAGGAAAAAGAAATGATCAGTAAAAATCCAGTTGCAGACATTGACGAATATACAGAGGCCACTTTGAGGCTCTATCTGCAACTTCCGGAAACGCCCTTGAGGCCAAGCGAAAACGACAGGCGAACGGTTGAAACGCTTTATGCTCGTGCAATAAGCTTGACCACCATTGAATCCGCTCTGCTCATGGCATCCATACGTAGACTTGCCAGGTCGCCCGAATTGCCTCCCCTTTCGCCTATACGCTCCCTGGCTTACTTTCTCCCGGTCATTGAAGAAATATTGTTCAACCCTGTACCAAATGACTATCTGATTTATCTGCGCAAAAAGGTGGAGTCACTGAGCAGTAGAGGAAAATCGATTACGCGAGCCTGACCGGCGTGTGTTCAAAAAAATACGTTTTTAAATGATCGGCAACAAGCTGACCCCGAACGACGCCAATCTCTTTATCAATCGCGGGAGTGCATATACAATCCTCGGGCGCCGCAATGAGGCAGTGGAAAATTATGCTCATGCGATTCGTCTCGTTCCGAATAATGCACTCCCTTATTTCCTTTTATGCAGGACATACAAAGAACTCGGTCGATTCCAAGAAGCGCACGATACATACCAACGCGGGCTTACCCTTCTCCGTCCAGACGATCAGCTCGCCAAACAGTGGGCTAACGAGGCACAAGTTTATCTTGGATCTATCGCCAACGTAGCCCCCTGAGAAAGAACTCGATACGTCACCCGGCGACACCAACAGCACTGACACATCTCCACCAGCTAGCCTCCGGTAATATCCTATGAAGTGATGAACCCCGCTAGGTCCGCGACATCCTTTTGGTTCAACAGGCCGTCATACGCTCCTTTGCTGCGTCGTCTTAACTAATGAAGGGAGGTTCACCAAGTGAAGAAACAATGAGAAGCAATATGCTGGTTAAAAACGAGGAAGAAGATCGGTCCGGATCAGCCATGAGCAAGCTTGTATTAATGCCCCTCGCCGATCGTCCCGAAAGGATCACGCAGGCTGTTATGTACGAGACCGCTGCCGCGAAATACGTAATGCTGGGCATTCACGATTTCAGAAAGCTGGTGGAAGAAGGCGTGATCCCGTTCCGTCGTCATCTGGGAAGAACGCGGCGCATTTACCTCAAATCGGATCTGGACTCTTACCTTTCGCGGCTGCCCAGGGGTAAAATCACCCAAGCGAGGATTCACCAGACTCCGCGAACGGAGTCTGATCTATGAGTTTGAAATTTCGCAAAGGCAAGTTTGTGGTGGATTCAATGTGGCCGGACGGGTTGCGCACGAGGTTCAAGAGGAAATCCGAAGAGAAGGCGCGGGAACTCGATCTCCGTATTCGGCTGGCGATCGTGGACGGCTCGTGGCAAAGCCTGCGGGCTTCGCTTGAGACGCCGGACGAGCCGGAGAAAATGGTTTCCGGACTTTTTCGCGATGTGGCGGACCTCTATTACCGGGACTACGTCGCAACGCATAACCGGTCGGCCAAGGGCAAGAAAAGCTTCCTGGAGCGGTTCAAAGCCGCATTCGGGCGGCTTCCGTTCAGGGGCGTGACGCTCCAACAAGTGGACAAGTACATCGCAAGACGCAAGGAAGATGGGGTGACCAACGCCACCATCAACCGGGAGATTTCCACGCTCCGGCATCTCTACGAGTGGGGAATGAAACGGGGGTATGTAAACCACAATCCTATCGCTCTGGTCGAGAGGCTGGAGGAACAGGAATGGGCGGGGCCGCGCCCGACCGACGTAATCATCGAAGCCGTTTTCGCAAAGCTCGACCCCCGCTTTCTGCCGGTCTTCACGGTGATCCGAGAAACCGGTGCAAGGCGCGGGGAGGTTCTGAGCCTGCAGCATTGGCAGGTAGACCGCGAGCGGCGCGTCATCACGTTCGCCAAGCGCACGAAGAACGGCAAGAGCACGATCGCGCCGCTTACCGACAAGGCGCTTGCGGCAATCGACAGCGTTCCGGTTCTTCCGGGCTGTCCCTATGTCTTTTACAATCCGGAAACGGGCACGCGCTGGTGCGATGCCCGGAAGCCCTGGCTGGAGGCGCGCAAGGCCGCGGACTATCCGTGGCTACGCGTGCGCGACCTGCGACCGGCCTTCGGCATTGAGGCTTCGGAGATGGGCGTACCCATGCATTTCATCCAGTCCGTGCTCGGCCACAGCTCGGTCGCGGTCACGGAACGATACTACGCAAAATTCCGTCCCGAGTCGGCGGCCAAGGCGGTTCTGGCTCAAGTGGAATCGGGACGCAAGCACCAGAATTTGGCACGATATTTGGCACGGGGGGCTTAAATTGAGGGTTGCGGATTTCGGTTCGGTGCTGTAACTTATTGATCCTAAAAGGATGCGCCCGTAGCTCAGTTGGATAGAGCGTTTGACTACGAATCAAAAGGTCGCGTGTTCGAGTCACGCCGGGCGCACCATTTAGGATCAATCACTTGCAGCAAATCCCTCGAAGCATCCTGAGCCATTATTCCCCCCAGGTACCCGTTTTGACTTTGCCCCCCTCGATCAGCCGAAGCAACTGCTTAGCTGCCGACTTCGGGTCATACTTGGCATAGTACTTCTCGGTAAAAGCGACGGAGCCGTGGCCGAGCACTGATTGAATGTAGTGCATCGGAGCGCCGAGTTCACTCGCGGCGATTCCAAATGCAGGCAGCAGATCGCGCACACGCAGCCATGGATATCCGGCTTTCGTCCTTGCCTTCTCCCATGGTTTCCGCACCTCGCACCATCGCGTTCGCGTCTCCGGGTTATAGAACACATAAGGACAGCCGGGAAGTCGCGGTACGGAATTGATAGCGACGACATTTCCCCCACTTTGTCTTATAGAATCCATAGTGGATAATGCTTCCGGTACTATTTGACCTTGATCCTGCGCATTGCACGTTTGGATACCTGAGATACATCGTTGCTCCTCCTTTTTATAAGAGTAACGGCAAACTTCCAAATTTTGGATATCCCAGTTATTATGGAGATAGGGACGCGGAGGACCATTCATTTCAATGTTACAGATCACCTCACGGCAGAATGAACGCTGCAGCATGTTCGCGAGGTCATCCATGGGAAGGAAGTGCCGCGCTTTCTGATCCGTGACCGGGACAGCATTTATTCTGCCGAGCTGGACCTGCTCATCAAGCGGAGTAGCATGCGCAAAGTACCCGGCCAAAGAACAGAGCCACACGAGCCACGCGGTATGAACTGGCGTTTTGTTGTCCGGGCGCTCTGACACCGAAATTACCGGCTGTTCTATGGTGGACAAGGAATTTCGCTGATCGGCACCTGGATGACGCGCGTGGCCACCGGGTGGCTCATCTATAGGATTACCAACTCAGCGTTCCTACTTGGCTTGGTCAGCTTTTCCGGGCAAATACCCATCCTAGTGCTCGGCCCGATAGCGGGAGTGTGGGTGGATCGATGGGATCGCCACCGGGTCCTTGTGGTAACGCAAGTACTGTCGATGCTGCAATCCTTCGCTCTGGCATTGCTGGCGCTCACCGGTGCCATCACTGTGCTGGACGTTATCCTGCTCAACCTGTTTCAAGGTGTAGTGAACGCGTTTGACATGCCGGCCCGGCAGGCGTTCGTGATTGAGATGGTAGAGTATCGCGAAGACCTGGGCAATGCCATTGCGCTCAACTCGTCGCTGGTCAACGGCGCTCGCCTGGTTGGCCCTTCAGTCGCCGGCTTGGTGATTGCCTCGGTAGGCGAGGGCTACTGCTTTCTGCTTGACGGGTTCAGCTACATGGCTGTGATCGCTTCCTTGCTGGCGATGAGTGTCGCCCCGCAATTATCTGAGCGTGTGCACGAGGCGGTGCTTTCCGAACTGCGTGACGGTTGGAACTACGTGCGCGGCTTTCGCCCAATCTGGTCGATACTGCTGCTGCTGGCGCTGGTCAGTCTGGTTGGAATGCCATACACCACGTTGATGCCGATCTTCGCTGGCTCGATCCTACACGGTGGACCGCACACCTTGGGCTTCCTGATGGCAGCTTCCGGAGTCGGTGCCCTGATCGGGGCGATATCCTTGGCTGCCCGGAAGAGTGTGCTTGGATTGGGACATGTGATCCCGATAACCGCAGGCGGATTTGGCGGCGCGTTGATCATCTTCGCCGCTTCACGCCAGCTTTGGCTCTCGTTGCTGCTGCTAGCAGTGACCGGCTTTAGCTTCATGCAAGAAATGGCCGCCAGTAATACCATCCTGCAAACCATTGTGGAGGATAAGAAGCGTGGTCGGGTCATGAGTTTTTATTCGATGGCGTTTCAAGGTATGGCGCCGTTTGGCAGCCTCATTGCCGGCGCCAGCGCCAGCCGCATCGGCGCACCCTATACATTGATGATCGGCGGCGGCGTGTGCATTCTGGGCGCGGTGCTGTTTTCGTCGCAACTTCCCAAGCTGCGGCAACTCGTGCATCCCATCTACGTGCGGATTGGCATTATCCCCGAACTGGCGAGGGGGGTTCATGCCGCCTCGGTACTTCAAGAGCCGCACGAGCACTGAGCAATAGACCAGAGCTGAATGCCAGTTAATCCCGTCTTGAGCGGAGGATGCCGCAAACGATGAACGTATTGTATGGATAAGAGAACTTTGTTGCAAATCGAAGGAGCACAATAAAACCATGACAACGATTGCGAAGAAATCTGGAGTAGAGATTTCGGGCTCGATGCCATTCGCCGCCAAGGGGCCCGACATCGCATCCGCGTCAATTCCCGACACGCTCGCGGCGCTCCGCGTGAATCCCGAGACCGGTCTCACGCGCGCTGAGGTGGACAGCCGCCGGAAGGAGCACGGCTACAATGAAGTGGTCGAACAAAAGGGGCATCCGGTGCTCACGTTCCTCGGAAAATTCTGGGGTTTGTCGGCGTGGATGCTCGAGTTGATCATGGTGCTGTCGGCCGTGCTCAGGAAATACACGGATCTCGCCGTGGTGGGTGGCGCTGCTTGATCGTCAATGCCATCTTGAGCTTTGCGCAGGAGCATCGGGCCGCCGGCGTCGTCGAAACGCTTCGGCGACGGCTGCAGGTCAGTGCGCGCGTGCTGCGCGATGCGAGCTGGCAGGTCATTCCCGCCCGGGAACTGGTCCCCGGTGACATCGTACGCATGCGCCCGGGCGACATCATCCCCGCCGACGTGAAACTCTTGGCCGGAGATTTGTCCGTCGACCAGTCAGCCCTCACCGGCGAGTCGAAGGATGCAGACAAGGCGCCCGGCGACGTGCTCTCGTCGGGGTCCGTCGTTCGCCGGGGGGAAGGCAACGGCGTGGTGATGCTGACGGGGGCGCAGACCTACTTCGGCCGCACCACGGAACTCGTGCAGATGGCGCGCCCGAAGCTCCACATCGAAGCGGTGGTGGGCAAGGTTGTCCGCTGGCTCTTCGTCATCGTCGGCGCGCTGCTGGGCGTGGTGATCGTGATGTCGCTGATCCGCGGCGCTCCGCTCATCGAGATGATCCCGCTCATGCTGGTCTTGTTGATGAGCGCGGTGCCTGTTGCCCTCCCGGTTATGTTTACGGTCAGCATGGCCGTCGGGTCGGCAGAGCTGGCGAAGCGAGGCGTGCTGGTCACGCGCCTCAGCGCCGCGGAGGATGCCGCAACGATGGACGTGCTCTGCGTGGACAAGACGGGCACGATTACGATGAACCAACTGGCCGTCACCGGCGTGATCCCCCTGGAGCACGCAACGGAATCCGACGTGCTGTTCGCCGGCGCACTCGCATCTCAAGAAGCCAATCAGGATCCGATTGACCTGGCGTTCCTCGCCGCGGCGAAAGAACGGCACATCTTCGACGCCGTGCCTGCGGTCACGCCGGTCTCTTTCGCGCCGTTTGATGCGAAAAACCGACGGACGGAAGCTGTGGTCGAACAGAATGGGCAGCGGCTGCGCGTTATGAAAGGCGCCGTACGAACCGTCGCCGAGGCCTGTGGACTTCAGCCCCCGGCGATCGAATGCGTTGGAGGCGCGAGTCAGCGAAGCCGCTCTCAAAGGATATCGGACGCTGGCGGTGGCGCGTGGCCCCGAGGGGGGCGCCCTCGCATTGGTCGGATTGGTGACGTTGTATGATCCGCCTCGACCGGACGCCAAGCAACTCATTGCCACACTCCACGACCTCGGCGTTCCGGTGAAGATGCTCACCGGCGACGCGCTGGCGGTCGCAAGCGAAATCGCGCGCGGTGTTGGGTTGCCCAACATCCGGCGCGTGGCGGACCTGAAGGCCGCGAGCGCTCAGGCCGGCAACAAGGCAGTTGACCTGTTGGCGGGTGCCGATGGTTTCGCCGAGGTGTACCCGGAGGACAAGTACATCGTGGTGCAGCACCTGCAGGCCGCGGGGCACGTGACCGGCATGACAGGTGACGGCGTCAATGATGCGCCCGCCTTGCGCCAGGCCGAAGTGGGAATCGCCGTCAGCACTGCCACCGACGTCGCCAAGGGCGCTGCGAGCGTCGTTCTTACCGAACCGGGCCTCACGAACATCGTTGGGTTGGTCGAGCAGGGACGAACTATATACCAGCGGGTGCTGACGTGGATCATCAACAAGATAAGCCGGACGATCCTGAAAGCGGCCTTCGTGGCCATCGCATTCGTGTTAACCGGCAAGTTCGTCGTCTCCGCCTTTGCGATGCTGCTGCTTGTTTTCTTGACGGATTTCGCGAAGATCGCCCTTGCCACCGACCATGTTCGATCGTCCAGGAAGCCCGAGACGTGGAACATCGGAGGATTCATCACGGTGTCCGTAGTGTTGGGCGTGGCAATGGTCGCGGAGGCTCTCCTCCTCTTGTACATCGGCTGGTCACGTTTCGGTCTGGCGACTAACGACAATGCCCTCTACACCTTCAGCTTCCTGACCCTGCTCTACCTTGCCGTGTTCTCCATCGTGTCCGCGAGGGAGCGCCGGTGGTTCTGGGCGACGATGCCCAGCAAGACCCTTATGGCGGCCCTCGCGCTGGACGCGCTCGTGGGTACGGGTCTGACGCTGGTGGGTCTCCCGGGCCTCATGCCATTGCCTTGGTGGCAGATGCTCACGATATTGGCTTATGCCATGGTCTCCTGCCTTGTCGTGAACGACGCCGTGAAGGTCGCAATGATCAGGTGGCGCGTTCCTCTGGCGGTGGCCAAGTAGCCGCTCGATAGGACACCGCAGATTGCCCAACTGACTCTCCATGGTACCCATCCCGCTCTGAAGACGCAGGGACAGGCATTGATCCCTGTTTTGAATTCATTGGGTCTCGACGCGATGACGGCCCATTGGGAATTTGCATACGGTCCCGCGAATTTCAAGCAGCGCGCAGCGGAACTCGGTTATCCGATGCTTGCGATCAATATTTACGATCAAGCAACGAAGGATCGGCTTTTCCGGCCGTACAGCGTAAAGGAGATCGGCGGTTTGCGGATTGGTCTTGTGGGCATCGCCTCCAATATTGTAGACAAGACTATGCCAGCCTCCTATAGCGAAGGACTGGAATTCACCCTGGGCCGAGATGAACTCCCTCCGATCATCGACGTTCTGCGCGCTCAGGAGAAGGTAGACCTGATCATTCTCGTCTCACACCTGGGGTTTTCCCAAGACATGAAGCTTTTGTCGGAGGTGCAGGGTATCGATATTTGCTTGAGCGGGCACACCCATAATCGGCTACATAAACCGGTCCTCCAGGGGAAAACGTTGGTAATACAGTCGGGCTGCCACGGTTCCTTCTTGGGTCGCTTGGATTTGGAATTTGATGGTACACAGATCGTTGACTACCGGTACCAGCTGATTGAGGTTGAAGCCAATATCACCCCCGATCCCGCAGTAGATGACCTCATCCGCCAAGCACTCGCGCCTTATCAAGATGAACTCTCAACGGTTGTGGGTGAAACGGCGACTGCGCTCAATCGAGCCACCATGCTGGAAGCGACGATGGACAATTTTCTGCTGCAAGCGCTGCTGGAAAGCACGGGCGCTCAATTAGCGTTCTCGAATGGTTGGCGCTTTGGTGCGCCGATCATTCCGGGGCCGGTCACGCTGAATGACCTCTACAATATCATTCCCATGAACCCGCCGATCTCAACGGTCGAGTTGACGGGCGAGGAAATTGTTGCGATGTTGGAGGAGAATCTGGAACGGACGTTTGCGCGCGATCCGTACGGCCAAATGGGTGGGTACGTGAAACGGTGTCTCGGTTTCAACGTCTACATTAAGATCGAAAATCCACCCGGACAGCGCATCCAGCAGGTGTTTGTAGGTGATGAACGGCTGCAACCGGGCCGCCATTACCCCGCGGCTTTTGTTACCGAACAAGGCGTCGCACACAAATATGGGCGCCAACGTGAGAATCATCCCGAGCGAGCGATTGATGCAATGCGGGCGTACCTCGCCAAGCATCGACCGCTGCACGCGGAAATTCGGGGCACGTTCGTCGCTGTGTAGAGGACTCGCGTGAATGCGCGTTCACTCATAGGATGGTTGCCACTATGCAAACGACACTAAATAAATCTGATGCCGAGCGGCCGCTCTCGAATCCGGCAAACGCCAAGCCGCCTGACATTGCCCTTATGGCAGCCGCTCACGATATTGGCTTATGTCATGGTCTCCTGCCTTGTCGTGGACGACGCCGTAAAGGTCGCAATGATCAGGTGGCGCGTTCCTCTGGCGGTGGCCACTTAGCCGCTCAATAGGAAACCGCAGATCGCCCGGCCGGGGCTTATGAACGGCATGAGCGACGGGGCCGCTTGCTCAAGGACACAGTTAGCCACTGCCTGCCGAATTGGTGGGGCTCCGTAAGAAGAAAGGAAAGAACTCGTGACTCGACAAAACGTTCCATTGGGCAGGATCCTGGGTATTCCCATCGGTTTGGATTATTCCTGGTTTTTGATCTTCGTGCTGCTCACTTGGATGCTGGGGGGCAGTTACTATCCCGCCGAGTTCAAGAACTGGCCGCCGCTGCTGTATTGGTTCATGGGCGCAATGACGGCCATCATGCTCTTTGCAAGCGTGCTGCTGCATGAATTGGGGCACTCAGTGGTGGCGATACGGTACAAAATTCCGGTGCGCAGTATCACGCTTTTTATTTTTGGCGGAGTCGCCCAGATCGGGGCGGAAGCACCTAGCGCCATTGCTGAGTTCTGGATTGCAGTCGCCGGGCCGGTTGTCAGCCTCTCCCTCGCTCTGTTCTTTTCCGCGCTGAAACCTGTGACAACAGGAATCGAACCATTGTTGGGGCTGGTGAAATACCTGGCTTACATCAACTTTGCGCTAGTGATCTTCAATCTGATTCCCGGTTATCCGCTTGATGGTGGCCGCGTGTTCCGAGCCATCGTTTGGGCTGTCACGAAAAACATGCGGCGCGCCACGCTCATGGCTGCGAATTTTGGGCGCTTTTGGGGTTTCCTGTTCATCTTCACAGGAGTGTGGCGGATGTTCTCGGGTGACTTTGGTGGCGGGCTGTGGATTGCATTCATCGGCTGGTTTCTCGACCACGCCGCTGCTGCGCAGATACAGCAAGTGATGTTTCAAGGTTTGCTGGCCGGGCACAAGGTTGCGCAGGCCATGAGCAGTAATTGCATTGCCATTCCTGCAGAATTGACACTGCAACAATTGGTGGACGAGCACATTCTTAGCGGCGGGCAGCGTTGTTTCCTTGTCAATCGTGGATCAGACACTGTTGGCCTCATGACGCTGCATCGGATAAGGGAAGTGCCGCGGGGTGAGTGGCAGACGACGAGCGCCGCCCAAGCCATGCTCCCGCTGGACAAGCTGATACGCATAAGCCCGGATAAGGAGCTGTGGACCGCTCTGCAGCAGATGGATCGCGACGGAGTGAACCAGCTTCCCGTGATGACCGACAGCCAGGTGGTCGGCATGCTGAGCCGTGAGGATGTCATCACATTCCTACGTATAGTGCAGGAACTGGGGGGCTAGCAGGCCTGCGGCGGAGATCATGGCGCGGATGGAGCGCGATCCCGGCGAGATCTATCGCGAACTCACGCCCGAGTTCGGTGAGCCGTCGGGATATCCGCACTTGTTGGCAGCGTTCCTGGCGCTCTACCTGCGGGGCCCTCGTACTTATACTGCTTATTTGCCATGGTGCACATAAAGAGTAAGACCAACCGGAAAAAGAAGGGCGGAGCACGCTGGATCTCCTGGCTCTTCGGGCTGGCGATCCTGGTGGCCGTCGCCTTGTTCGCAGCACATCGGAGCGAGGAGCAGGAGTTCGCTCGGCTCGTGGCTCACGCTCAGCCCGCCTGGCTGTTCCTCGGCCTCCTGCTCCAGATGAGTACCTATATAGCGGACGCCCGAATCTGGCAACGAATCATTGCGCGCGCGGGCATCTCAAGACCGCTCTGGTCCTACCTGGGCCTTGGCCTTGCGAAACTCTTCATGGATCAAGTGGTTCCCAGCGGCGGTATGAGCGGCACCTTGCTCGTCGTCCGCGCGCTGGATCGCCGCGGCATTCCGCGGCGTACCAGCATGGCTGCCGTCGTCGTCGACCTCGTTAGCTACTATGCCGCGTATGTTGCGGCGTTGGCCGTCGCACTCGGCGTCGTCTGGGTACACGGAGGTCTCACGCTGTTCATCATCCTGCCGGCGGTCATCTTCGCTCCTGTGGCGGCGGGCATTCCCACGGTTCTCGTTTTAGTGAGCCGTGGCCGGAGGTTGCCGCACTGGATTCGGCGGCTGCCGATCGTCGGGTCGGGACTTCGGACGCTTGCAGAGGCGACCCCGGGCATTGCTCATGACGGCTCGCTCATCTCCCGCTGCATGGGCCTTCAGGTTGCGGTCTTCCTGCTCGACGCCGGGACTCTCTGGATCATGCTCCGTGCCCTCGGTCTCTCGGTTCACCCGGCACCGGTCTTCGCAAGCTTTATGCTGTCGACGCTGGCGCGTACGCTGGGACCCGTGCCTGGAGGGCTCGGCATCTTCGAGGCAGCGTCTGTGGCGACGCTGAAACTGATGGGAGTACCGATCGCCGCCGGCCTCGCTGCGACCCTCCTGTTTCGCGGCTTCAGCTACTGGCTGCCCATGGTGCCGGGCATCCTCCTCGCGCGTCGAGAGACGAGGACCTGATGGCCGGCCTCGTCCTTCGCGTCAGCCGTGCTCAACGTACGTATTCGACTGCTGCGGGACCGCCTGTTATAGTGTGACAACCTGCATTTCGATAAGCGTTTCCAGTGTCCACCGTGCCGCATTTCCCACCACGCTCATGCATTTTGTCGGATCAGTATGAGCGCCAGCTTCTAAAAATGCCTGCCAGTCGGCGGGATCCTGATGATTGAAGGATCGGCCAAAAATTTTAGATTGGATCTGGGGGCAAAGTATAGAACCGTATTGCCGGATAAACTTTTCACACAACGATCTGGCCGCCTCCATAGCACGGGAAAAATCCTCCATGCCTTGCGGAATAGGCTGCGTTGCCGAGACCATATCTGCGGGGCGGCCAAGATAATAGTCCAGCACAATGGTTCCCCCGATAACGCCACCGCATGCTCCCGTCGAAAGTCCGGCTTGGCCACCGCACGAGGAGGTGGCGACTCTGACGACCACATCCTCGAAGCCAAGAATATCCCTGAGAGCTGCCGCCGTGCATTGGGAACAGCTCCCTGAATACTTTTCAAAGCAAACACCAAGATCGAAGGCTTTCTCCAGCAACTGCTGCTGAGACAGGCCGCGATACCTTTCCGCTAATATCATATTTTCTTCTTTCGTGATAAATGAGATTCTTCATTACACTGGTATTAGTTCATTATCTAATGCTAGTCTCGGCCGGTAATCCCATATTCCTTCAGGCGATACTGGAGTGTACGCAAACTGATCCCAGCTCTTCCGAAGCTGTTTTCCGATCTCCATGCCTTCGGCGTGCAGTGCCTCATCGAGGCGTTGCAGCGATTCATTGATTTGCCGTGTGTTCTCCTTTCATGTGGAGATGATTTAGAAATTGTCCATAGATAAAAGCAGCTTAGCCAGCGGCTTTACCCTTGCCCGCATTGTAATCTGCCACGGCCGTGCCCCATACCACAAGTGCCTTGCTGCAATCTGTGCGATCCAGGATCACCTCGATAAAGGTGAGGCTTTTGAAGGTTTTGGACTTTTCCAATGCAGCCACCAATTCCTTTTCATTGCCCGCCACCCGACTGAGGATGGGGGATTGGTGGTGCCTGCTTGCGGACTTAACGTCAGGAACGCTAAAGCCCGATCTGTTTCATGGTTTCGCGCATGAACGCGGGGAGATCTTCCGGTTGCCGGGACGTGACCAGATTGGTGTCAACCACCACCTCCCGATCCTCATAGAGCGCCCCAGCCTCTTTCAGCTCATCGGCCACCGACATATAGCAGGTGGCACGTCGACCCCGCAAAAGACCGGCGCTGATCAAGATCTGTGGTCCGTGACAGATTGCTGCCACCGGTTTTCTGCGAGCAAAAAAACTCCGAGCGATCTCCAGAGCCTTCAATTCTTTTCTCACCACTGCCGGCGCTTTTCCCCCTGGCAAGACCAAGAGTGAATAGTCGTCAGGGTTGACCTCGTCGAGAGTTTTGTCCACGGTCACTTCGTAGCCGTGTTTGCCCGTGATATTACCGCGGGTCAGGGAGGCCACCGTCACTTCGACGCCTGTCTCCTTCAGCCGGTAGTAGGGGATCAGCAGCTCAGAGTCTTCAAAATTATCCGCACTTATAATCAAGGCTTTCATATTTTCTCCTAGGAAAAATAGATTCTGTTTTCGCGTTCTTTTATCCCGTCTAGTGAACCGGCCCTCGTGACACTTTCGTCCCCCGGATTACCTTGGCATCAGCTGCTGCAGGCGTTGTGGTTCCTCTCCCAACCACTGAGGGTTCCGGGCGGTACCGTCGAATATGGATGTGGTCTTGAATGGCTCGAACTCACCGTGTGCCGCCGCCGTGGCGGTTTTTGACAGCAAGGAGCGTACCTCCTCAGCGCTCATCGGGCGAAACGTCCGCACTGCTTCGCATGCCTGATCCAGAATCTCCATGCTGTCGATACCGGTTATGACCACTGAAGTGGGTAGATTCAGCGCGTAATGCAGACACTCGATCGGTGTCACCGTTTTAGACTTCAGCAGAATCCCGTTCGCCATGCTTTTCATCCCAAGGATCCCTGTTTTCTGCCGTACCAGCTCCGGCAACACCTCTTTTTCAAAACTACGATAATGGGCGTCCATCACGTTGAGGGGCATCTGGACAGCATCGAAAGCGAAACCGTAATCTGCCGCCACGTGCAGCATATGCAGATGGATCCTTGGGTCCTTGTGCCCCGTGAAACCGATATAGCGGAGTTTCCCCGCTTTACGGGCTTCCATGAGCGCTGCATTGGCCCCTTCGTCATCAAAGATCCGGTGCGGGTCTTCGTACCGGAGCACTTCGTGGTGCTGGACGAGATCGATCATGCCTGAAGGCGACGGAGCGATTGGTCGAGCTGCCTCGCTGCTTCTTTCTTTGATCGGCCATCGATCTTCGTCATCAGAAATACCCTCTCCCGGTAACCATCGCGCAGCGCTTTGCCCATGCGGATCTCGCTGGCCCCTTCGCTGTAATCCCAAGAGTTATCCATGAAGTTGATGTCGCGATCAACGGCAGTGCGAATGATGCGGATGCTCAATTGCTCATCCACCCCGTTCAAACCAATATGCCAACCCCCAATCCCGATCGCCGAGACTTTCTCTCCCGTGCCGCCGAGCGTTCGGTAGAGCATTCCTTGCATTCCCGTGCCGTTTGACATGGATTCACTCCTTTTAGCGAGGCCATCCACGGCCTCCTCTTTCAGAGGGTGCCAGAAACCTCTATCCTGGCCGTCCCCTGTGCAATCGTTTTGCGCCCATTCCGGATCACTTCGCGCCGGTGTATGATTTGAACCCATAACGCTCAAAAATCTTCAGTGCCTGTGGCGACACCAGGTAGTCAAGCCATTGTCTGGCAATCTGCGGATGGATGCACCCTTAACCATGGCTGCGGCGTAGATCGCCACGGTGTTAGCTTTGGCTGGAATCGGTATGTGGCTGATCGGGTGCCACTCCTGCTCCTGAAAAATGGCCTCTGATTTCCAGATTACAGCTGCCCAATGCGCAGACCCCGATTTGTTTCAAAACCATGTACCCGAGAAAACCAGTGAGTCAGACAAGGCTTCCATAGTTTTGATTGCGCCTTCTTCAAATGCCTTTTCCCTTCGGAGCCACCGTATGTTCGCCGATGGCAATACAACGCTGTGGGGTGGCAAAGCGGATGAAATCTTTTTGCTTTAAAAAATCGCTACCAAGATCGGCGATTTGCCCCATAGATCGAACAAGTGGCATCTTGGCTTTGACAATGCCGTAAACCCGGCTCAAATGGGCCTTCAACCACCATCCCCAGGCAACTGGTACATGGCTCAAAGATCGGGCTAAATTGTTTTTCATGAAATTCGTCATGATCTTGCCAACGTTTCCACATTGTATACTGATAGTTGCGGACAGGGTTCAGTGCATTTTCCATGTGAATGCTGCCTCCCCCATACCTACATGCAAGCGGTAAAATGCCGGTTTGGATATTAGCCATAAAACCGACAAATCCCGGGTGTGTGGCAGTGGTGATACGTACCCGGGGCCCCACATTGTGCATCAGTGAAACTTTCTTCATTGTTCAAAACTTTATCCTCATAAACTTCAAGTTCCGCAATCGGCTCACTAGAACCATTGGGAGTAAATGGAGTTTCCATGTCCCGGCGCCGCCGAAGCAACGGGTGCAAGTGAAATGATCGAGCAAGTGACAACAGACAGATAGACAAGGTATGCCACCCCGCTGTCATGGATGAACCAAGTCTCGGCTTTTAGATTCGGCCCGATTGCAGAATATGCCGTCACAATGCATACGAAATCTAAAGCTTGATTTCTGCACACAATATAAAATAGCATCAAACATTTAATGTCGTTTCTCGAATCGCTGCAGCCCATGTCTCAGAAGCTGAAATCAAGTAATTCACGTTCTTGCGCGTACTACGTCTGGTACATGGAGTAATAGCAGAGAAACAGCTCGGGATGAGCTTCAGGGTGACCAACCCCCGAATTGTTGCACTACTTTTTAAATTAGAGACATAGGGGGACCCTTATGACGAAACACATTTCACGATCGGGCGAACGCATATGAGCCATTCCGGCAATTTGACGCCTGGCTCAGAAACGGGACGTGGCTCGCGTTCCAAGCACGGTTCTGACCGGACCGACTGGATTCGATGGCTGCCGGGCGTGCAAATGTTGCGGCGCTATCAGGCCTCCTGGTTGTGGCATGACATCGTCGCCGGGTTGGTGCTGACTACGATGCTGGTGCCCGTTGGCATTGCCTACGCGGTAGCATCCGGAGTGCCCGGCATTTATGGTCTTTATGCGACGATCATTCCTCTGCTGGCATACGCGATGTTCGGCCCCAGCCGTATCCTGGTGCTGGGCCCCGACTCCTCCCTGGCTGCTGTTATCCTTGCAGTTGTCCTGTCGCATTCCGGCGGCGATCCGAAACGCGCCGTCGCTCTGGCCGGCATGATGGCCGTCGTCTCGGGGACAGCGTGCATCCTGGGCGGCCTGGCACGTCTGGGATTCATCACAGAACTCCTCTCCAAGCCGATCCGCTATGGGTATATGAACGGAATCGCATTGACGATATTAGTCAATCAACTGCCTAAGCTGTTTGGGTTCTCGATCGAGGGCACAGGACCAGTGAAAGACCTTTGGGTCTTTGTCACATCGGTGTTGGATGGCCGCGCCAACTGGACAGCGTTCATGATCGGTGCGGGCACGCTGGCGGTGATCTTGCTGCTCAAGGGAATCAAACGCATCCCGGGCATCCTCATCGCCGTGGCAGGTTCGACTGCTATTGTCGGCGCACTGGACCTCGGGACGCGCGCGTCCGTGTCGGTGCTTGGTTCTCTCCCTCAGGGTTTGCCTGATTTCGCTGCACCGCGGATCGCCTACGCCGACCTTGGTTCGGTTTTGCTCGGCGGGCTCGCCGTCGCCCTGGTCTCATTCGCCGAGACCAGCGTGCTTTCTCGCGCTTATGCAGCACGAACTCGTACCCATGTCGATCCGAACCAGGAGATGGTTGGACTAGGGGTTGCCAACCTAGCAGCAGGTTTATTTCAGGGTTTTCCGATCAGCAGCAGTTCGACCCGCACTCCCGTGGCCGAAGCTTCCGGTGCCCGATCCCAGTTGACCGGTGTCGTGGGAGCGCTCAGCGTGGCCATACTGCTGATGAGGGCGCCGGACCTGCTGCGAAATCTTCCCGGCAGCGCGCTTGCTGCCGTAGTGATCGCATCGGCCATAGGCCTGATCGAAATCACCGACCTGCGTCGAATCTTCCGCATCCAGCATTGGGAGTTCTGGCTCTCGATTTTGTGTACGGTCGGGGTGGCCGTGCTCGGCGCGGTTCCGGGCATCGGCCTTGCGATCGTGATTGCCGTGATTGAATTCCTGTGGGATGGCTGGCGCCCGCATTCCGCCGTTCTTGGTCGCGCCGAAGGGGTAAAGGGATACCACGACACGCAGCGCTATCCCGATGCACGCCGTATCCCCGGTCTGGTTCTGTTCCGGTGGGATGCCCCCTTGTTCTTCGCCAACGCGGAATTGTTCCGTGACCGCGTGCTCGACGCGGTGGCCGATTCCCCAACGCCGGTACGCTGGATGGTCGTAGCGGCGGAACCGGTCACGAGTGTGGACGTTACCGCCGCGGACGTAGTTGCCGAACTGGACGAAACCCTGCATACGGCTGGAATCGAGTTGTGCTTTGCCGAAATGAAGGATCCGGTTAAGGACAAGCTGAAACGATTCGGTCTGTTTGCTCGCCTGGGCGAGCAAACCTTTTTCCCCACACTGGGCGCAGCCGTCAGCACTTATCTCAAAACCTGGGGAGTGGATTGGGAGGACTGGGAGGACCGGCGCCCCTGATTGGGCATTAAAGACATCTTCCGTGGGCCGCCCCCGAGTCATGGTCACACTACGTACTCATGCCGTACTTGGGTCACCAAACAGTAGATTGGGGAAGCACCGCAAAACCAATCGCGCCAATGCAATTCTATTATGATTTCAATCCAGCAGCCGGCTTATGCTTATGCCTCTGTTGATGTTGTATATGACTCTGGCAAAGTATTTGGCCAGGCTGACTTCTTCATACCATTTATGCTTTTTCTTCAAATCCTCTCCGTGATAAATGACATTGGTGCCAATAACCTTGGTTATAAGGCCTTCTTTGTGCGCCTTGTCAAACCGCTCAATAGCGGGGCCGTTGAGCATTGCAAGGCTGGCTGCAAAGTATATTTTCCTTGCCCCGAATTCCTTGAGTTTCCTGGCCGCATTTACCACCGTACCCCCGGTGTCTATCAGGTCATCCACAACAAAGGCCACCTTGCCTTTAACATTTCCTATCAGACTCATGCTGTTAATGGCGTTCGCTCTTGAGTAATCGCGCTCTTTATGAATTAGCGCCAGCTTCACCCCCAGCTTTTTGGCGATAGAAATTGGCTCTGGCTGCTCCGCCGGCATCCGGCGCCACAATAACAAGGTCCTTCAGCCCAATCTTCTCTTGGATATAATCCGCCAAATTCTTTGAAGCTCTCAGATTCTCAAGATTGGCCTTCCTGAAGAAGCCGGCGATTGCGTCGTTGTGTATATCAAGAGTGATTATGCTCGCCGCCCCAGTGTCCTCCAGTTCCCTGGCAATCATGGCAGCAGTGATGCCTTCCCGGGTCTTAGGCTTGTCCTGTCTGGCATAAGGGAACGCCGGGATTACCACGGTGATATGCTGCGCATCCGCCATCCTGGCAGCCTGGATGGCTGTCTTGAGGGCCATGACATTATCGTTAATATTCAAGCCGGAGCTTTTGTTTTCAACATCCTGGAAGATATACACATCCTGGTTTCTTATGCTCGTATCTATCTCAGTCTTGATCTCGCCGTTGCTGAACCTTGTCTCCCTGGTTTTAATAATCGCAAAGGTTGTCGCATGATTCTCCTTGTGGATTATCTCCTTCAACTCCGCAATCACTTTCTCTGCAAATGGCTTGCCGGAAGTCACACGCCATAATGCCCAGCTTGCCCCTGGTATAGGAATCCTTCATTTGTCCCCCCACTGATTTCACAAATGCCGCTGTCCTTTATTCTCGTGCGCATGAGCTAGCCAGCATTCTTACAGACTTTCTACTACGTAATAGCCATGCCAATCAAACCGGATTCTGCCTTCATTGTATAATCAATGGATATAGTTAAAACCATTCCTCTTTTCCGTTTATTATTGACTATGATTCATATTTGGGGGCAAATATGGAGTATGGTCGAGTTCAGGCAGTCCCATGGCAGCAAGGCCTGGCAGGACCTGCCAGCAGAATTCCATTGTATGCTGTGCCTTCAATGGTGTCGGGTTTGCGATGATTTGAATACAAATATCCAATAAAGGAGTCCCAATGACTTTTAAACATTCCAGGTATTTAGTCGCGGTGCTGGCCATAATCCTATGCGCCGCAATTCCGGTTCTGGCCCAGATTTCGACCGCGAAGGTCACCGGAGGCATTGTTGAAGGTGTTGTGAAGGACGGCATTGCTTCCTTCAAGGGTGTTCCTTTTGCCGCTCCGCCTGTTGGCGATCTGCGCTGGAGATCGCCGCAGCCGGTCAAGCCGTGGCAGGGCGTCAGGAAAGCGAATGAATTCGGGCCCGGCCCGATGCAGGATACGGCCTTTGGCGCCATGCTGGGCGGTCCCCAGAAGATCAGCGAAGATTGCCTTTACCTTAATGTCTGGACCGGTGCGAAGAAGGCCGGCGAAAAGCGGCCTGTCATGGTGTGGATCTATGGCGGCGGCTTCGGCATCGGCATGACCAGCACGCCGACGTATGACGGCACCAACCTTGCCAAGAAGGGCGTGGTCCTGGTCAGCGTGACATATCGCGTCGGGCCCATGGGTTTCCTGGCCCATCCTGAACTCAGCAAAGAAAGCGGCAAAGGCTCCGGTGCCTACGGCATCCAGGATCAGATTGCCGGTCTTAGGTGGGTGAAGGCGAATATTGCACAGTTAGGCGGCGATCCCAAGAACGTGACTATCTTCGGCGAATCTGCCGGCGGTATTTCCGTCAGCATGCTCACGGCATCTCCTATGGCCAAGGGTCTTTTTCATCGCGCCATTTCTGAAAGCGGCGGTTCCATGACGCCGCCTCGCGCATCCCTGAAGGTCGCGGAAGAGCAGGGGAAAGCCTACCTAAGCAAACTCGGCGCCAATGACATCAAGGCTGCGCGCGCTCTTAGCGCGGAAACGATTCAAAAGGAAACCAAAGGCATGGGCAGCTTCTGGCCGGTCGCCGATGGTGTAGACTATTGCGGAAAATCAATACGCGCTGTTCGAGGCCGGCAAATTCAACGATACGCCCATTCTCGTTGGCACGAATTCCGACGAAGGCGGATTGTTTGTGACGCAAAAAACCACAAGCGCGGCATTTGAAAAAATGATCCGCAGCCAGTATGGGGCGGGCGCGGACGCTATTCTAAAAGCCTATCCGCATGCTACGGATGCCGAGGCAACAAGGGCCGCAAAAGACATTATGCGCGATTCCATGTTCGCATGGCCGACCTGGGCCTGGGCCAAATTGCAGTCCAGGAATGGCAAAAACAAAGCCTTTGTCTACTACTTCGATCATCGCACGCCCGCGTCGCCCGATGGCGCCAATCATGGCTCCGAAATCAGGTATGTGTTCGGCAATCTGGAGTAGCAGATTTTGGGCGGATCGAACGGACCGGAGGATAAGGCTTTATCCGAGCTGATAAGTTCGTACTGGGTCAACTTCGCAACGAAGGGCGATCCGAATGGTCCGGGTCTGCCGGCTTGGCCGACCTTCGATGAAAAAGAACAGAAGACGATGTTCTTCGACAAGACGCCCGGCGCAAGGCCGCATCCAAACATGGATAAAATCAAGGCGTTTGACGCCTATTACGCCAAACTCAGAGAAGAAGCCAAAACGAAGAGATAACAAGCTGCATATTGGTGTCGGGCTAGCATTCCTGGACGGCACAAAGAAGCCAATTCCGGTTTCAAGCGAGAGAAATCAATACGCCACGGATTGCACAGATTTTGCAGATTAGAAAAGTCTGTGGAATCTGTGAAATCTGTGGCGTATTTTATTGCCTGAAACCGTTAGTGTCCGAGGAGGGCGGCGCCGAGGGCGGCGGTGATCTGAGGTTCTTCCGGGACCAGCACTCTCATGCCTAATTCCGCTTCCAGCGTTCGTACGAGACCAATATCCCTGGCGCCTCCGCCCGTGACCACGCAGTCCTGCACAAGGCCAAGACGAACAGTCAGGTTTGCGATCTTTGCCGACATCGCCTTGTGAACACCCGCCAGGATATCCGCGGGGCTCGCTCCTTCCGCGATTCTCGACACGGCTTCCGATTCTGCGAAAACCGCGCATCCCGTAGTGAACTCCACCGGATTTGTCGATTCCAAAGACAGGGCGCCGATGTCCTCGACCTTCATATGAAGTATCCGGGCGATGACCTGAAGGAATTTGCCGCTCCCGCCGGCGCATTTCTCGTTCTGTACAAAATTGGATACGCGGCCGTCGCCGTCCAGTTTTATGGCCCGGCAAAACTGGCTGCCTATATCCATGACCGTTCTGGCCGAAGGGACGAGATGAAAAACTCCCGCTGCGTGGCATGTGATGTCGGCAACCGTCCGGTTCGCGAAATCAACGGCCGCGGCGCCGTAGCCTGTTGCGATCGTTGTGGAGATGTCTGCATCGGAGAGAACTGCTTTTTCGATGGCCGCTTGGGCGACTTTGCGGGCCGCCTCCGCGAAGTTGCCGCCCGAAGGCGAGACCGCCCAAGACAATAAAACGCCTGTCTCCAAGCACAACGGCTTTCGCAAAGCTCGATCCGACGTCGATCCCTAGTGAATATTTCATGCAACGCACTCCAAATTTCGACAATCTACCGAATCTCCAAATCTCGACTGCCGACTAGCTGAAAAGGCGAACCTCTTTCAATTGACGCGGCTTTGTGACAAGTGCGCTCCCGGCCTTTGCGGCTTTCTCACACATCTCCCGTCCGACCAGGGCTGCGCCGAGAGCGCCCGTGAGGAGCGGTTCCGCGGGAACCAGCACCGGGCAGCCGAACTTGGCTTCCAGGGCTTTTACCAGCCCGATGTTTTTCGCTCCTCCGCCGGTGATGGCTACATCCGGCTTGATCTTCAGTTTGCTTACCAGGGCAAATATGCGGCCCGCGATTGCCTGGTGGATGCCTGCTACGAGGTTTGGCACGGGTTCTCCGCCGGCAAGCTGCGAGATAACCTCCTGTTCGGCGAAGACTGTGCACATGTTGCCGATCACCGCCGGCCGCTCCGCTGCCAAAGAGATCTCTCCCAATTTTTCAAGGGGAACGCCGAGGGCTTCCGCAATAATTTCCAGGAAACGACCGGTGCCGGCAGCGCATTTGTCATTCATGACGAAATCGACGACTTTGCCGTTTTCTATCCGTATGCCTTTGCTGTCCTGCCCCCCGATGTCGACCACGGTGCGGGCGGAAGGAAGGAGGCTGGACAATCCCTTCGCATGACAGGTGATTTCGGTAACCTGCCGGTCGGCAAATGGCACATTGATTCTGCCGTACCCGGTTGCGACGATGTACGTCACATCGCTGAATGCGATGCCTGCCTGATCCAGGGCTTGCTGCATCACCCGATTCGCCAGCTTCCGGTGCTCCGGTCCCGTTGGCCCTATCAAAGCAGTTTCCTTGGTGCCGCCCACGATGACCACCTTGGTCATCGTCGACCCGATATCTACACCTGCGAAATAATTTATATTAGCGTTGATTTCCATGACCTCCTGGGAGCGCCGGCGTTCTCGCTTAATGCCGCATACTTTGTCGCACCCGGGCGACTTTCGGAGATGTGCGGCTGTTAACTGCCGCTTTTAAAAACTGCCCTATGTGAAAGGGGCGGCAAGCTGTCTCCGAAAGCTTCGCAGGCGTAATTTTACTG
>CAWEJX010000011.1:0-13469 GCA_963809485.1 uncultured Acidobacteriota bacterium | reverse complement strand
CTCGCTGTACCATTGTTCCCGGCCTTGAAAGGCCGGGCTAAAATCATAGTGCCGCTACGCGGCACAAACCAGTTTCGCGAGGAAACCGGATTTTATTACAGTCGATAGGATATTTGATATTACATAGAAGCCGCAAATTGGAGCCAGGCCGCGTAGCGGCCAGTTGAATTTAGCCAGGCCTTTTAAGGCCTGGATCTAAAGGGATTATGTTTTCCGTCGCGTAGCGACGGTTGAATCTCAGGCGTCGCTACGCGACGCGCTGTTCTCAATACCATGGATCCCGGCCTTGAAAGGCCGGGCTAAAATCACAGTGCCGCTACGCGGCGCAAACCAGTTTTGCGACAGAAATTAATCAAGTTTTGTTCTCGTCTCTGGCTGTTTTGATTGTCACGGCTGGCGCTGATACCAGACGATGTGATCGCCGTCGTCGGGGCGGTCGTCGGAGTAAACGACCGTGAGATAGTCGACGGAACGAAGGGGCGAGCCGGGGAATTCCATGAGGGCGTTATTGGAAAGCAGGAAACCACCCGGCTTGAGCATATGGGCGATATTGGAGAGGGCCAGGCTTTGTTCGAAGACGTCGTAGTAGATCAGTACGTTTGTGGCCACGATCAAATCGAATTTCCCGGCCTCCGGCGCATCCAGACGCTGGAGAACAATATTCATCTCGCATGGAGTGATACGAAGGACCACATCCGGCCGCATGCTCACCGCGCGCATTTCCAGGCGCTTGATCCCGGGCGGAAGCGGGCTGGGTTTTGCCGCCGCCCCGATATGACTGCCGAACCGCTCCCAGTATGAAAGGGTCCCGGGTTTCCACGAGGAGTCAAGGTCACGCGGCAACTGCGATATATAAGGGACGCCGCGCCGGGCGCGCTGCCGCGCGGCTGACAGATGGCTGGTCACCTGGGGGCTGATATCGATCGCCGCTACTTCGAGCTTTTCCGCCCGGAACAGGCCAAGCCGCGCGAGCGAATCGATCAGGGCGAATGGCTGAATGGTCTGTTCGGGATAAAAGTCGTAGCCTCCCTGCTTGTCGGCGAAATCCAGACCCGGCCCGATGACGGCTGCACGGATGACACCCGTCAACAGCCCGCGCGCCTGCATGGCCTTCAGCGACTCTTCAATGGCATAGCTCGGGAAAAGCGCGGTATCGACCGAGAGGCCGCGCGACCGGTACAGGGTGGAGCGGGCGGCAAACTCGGCGGTCGAATCTCCCAATCCAAGAGCCTGGGCGCGCGCTTTTGCGAAGCTCTCCTGTTCGCCGAGCACTCTCAGCAGGTTTGCGGCAAGGTACTGTCTGAGCTTTGCCCGTGCGCCGGCGCCGGAAAAACTGTAGCCCTTCTTCCGGATCAACCGGTTCAGATACGTAAGCCGATCATTTGTCCCAGGGGTTTCCACGGCTCTGATAAAATCGTTCAGCCGCGCATCCAGCACCTTACCGGCGAGAGACCCGACATCGGTAGAAGCGCCGCTGGCCGGGGATTGGCTCATCGGGGCGAGGTCCTTGGGTGTCATGCGGAGCTGAGTGGTAAAGGAAGTTCCGAAAAGCAAAAAATTGCCCAGCAAGTCTTCGTCTCCGCGCTCCATACGCTCCCGGACCGCCGCATTGTGCCGGGCGACCCAGGCCGGCCAGGATTTTGCCGAAGCTCCTGAATCTTTTGTGCGAAGCTCGGGAGGTGCGCTGTCGCCCAACGCCTTCACGATACGCTGTGCTTCCTCGAAGGGGATGGATACGGCCCGGCCGGCGTTCTCTTGTTTTGGGGACTGGGCAGCTGTCGAGAGCAGAACTCCCGAAACCAGCAGACCTGCTGCCAAAAACCGGATGAGGGATAACTTCCAAATCATCGCCGTGGCTTTTATATGACGAATGCACAAGTGAGAACGGCTCTCCAGAGCCGTACGATTGGGGAACTATAGAGCATTAGCCTAATCGGACCGGTCTGGAGACCGGTCCTCACGAAATTAATTGGCCCTGGAGACCGGTCCTCACTAAAAAATGAATCCGGGGTCTGGAGATCCGTCTTCGCTTGCCGCCGGCTAGCGAAGCGGCCTGGCCATCGCCTTCGCAATTGCACCAAAAAAAAGGCCCCGACTTGCGCCGGGGCCTTTGATAAGAAGCTTCTCTGAAGCAGGCTAGAAGAGGAACTTCAGAGCGAACTGGATGTTCCTGCGATCCTCGGTGCCGAAATTATTGATACCACGCATCGCGTAGATGAAATCGTTCGAGGAAATATCCGCTGACCATCCATCGACATACAGATTGGCGTGGTTGAACAGGTTGTAGAACTCGGCACGGAACTGGAGCGTGTAGCGTTCCTTCATGCTGAAATTCTTGTAAATGCCGAGGTCGATATTATAAAACCCTGGCCTCCGGAAGGCATTTCTCCGGGACATGTTGGAAGGATAGGGGCCGAAATCAGCTGTTTCGGTGTAGGGATTATAATACGCGTTAGCCCCGGAACCACCCAATTGAGCGCTGATATCGAGGTAATTGAAAGAATTGGGCAAGTCGCCGACGGGCGCCGGATTATCGGGACCCGTTGTCGGCGTTCCCGCCGGATCCACGATCAGCATCCGGTTGCACATATAGTATCCGTTCGTGCAGTCGTAGATGGTGAACGGTTGCCCGGTTCGGAAGTGCATGATCGGGGCCAGGCTCCACCCGTCCAGGACCTGCTTTCCGACTCCGCCGAGGCTACGGGCAAACGGGATGTCCCAAACAGCGCTTATGGCCAACCGGTGGCGGACGTCGAAATCGGCGTCGCCCGTGTCAAGGAGGGGATTGCGCGGATCGAGGAATCCCAGGTTGAAGTTGCCATCAGATTCGCTGAAGGTCGTACTGAGGTTGTCGATAGAGTGTGCCCAGGTGTAATTGATCTCCATCTGAAGGCCCTTCTTGAAAAGGTCCCGGCTCCTCAGTCCGGCGTTCAGGGCGTGATAGCGCGAAAAGCCGCCTGCCGTACGGTAATTGATAACGCTGTACTGGTCGTTCAGGTATGATGCCTCTCCGGTCCACACCGAACCCACAGTCTTAGTGTAAGCATTCCATGAGCCAGGCATGTTCTCTCTATTGATCCCATAGAGGCCTACGCCCTTGGAACCGCTGTATTCCAGGCTGAAGATCGTGTTGGCGGCGATCTCCTGTTCCCAGGCCGCGCTCCAGTTATGTGCGAAGGAGTTCTTGATGTTCTCGTCGACGGCCCGGAGGCTAACGGGCGGCAGAACCTTCGATCCCGTGGATCCTCCGAGAGGACCAGCCGGATCATTATAAATGGGAAGATTTCCCCCCACATCGGCCGGAAGTGATCGACAGAACCGCATAGTTCGGCGGATTCTGAATCACGTTGAAAGTGACGTTGCCGAAGTTGCGTTCGTAGCTGATCCCGTAGCCGCCGCGGAGACTCGTCTTGCCGTTGCCGAAAACATCCCAGGCAATGCCGACGCGCGGGCCGAGGTTGTTGTGATCCGAAGCCCAGAGCGCGCCGTAGGGGCTGTCGGGAGCCAGCATGACTTGTCCATTCGCGATGCGCTCGTCCATCGAGGCGCCGGTGCCCAGGTAGAAATTGGAATCCTTTTGGGGATCCTTGTTGTGCTGCACACCATAGTATTCCCAGCGCAGCCCCAGGTTCACGGTTAGCCCGGGTCTCAAGCGCCAGGTGTCCTGCCCGTATAGGGCGAAATCGTGGTAGCGGTTGCTGCGGGTGAAGTCGGGTGGCCCGACCGGCAGCGTTACCGTGTCTCCCGGATACTTCCCTTGCGGGTCAACGGCAGACTGGAATGTGCGGAGCTGTCCTCTCAGGAAATTTTCCATCCCCGAGGCCAGGTTGTTCCCCAACTGTTCCACCGCGTAGGAGTAGGCGCCGAATGCCCGGTTATCCCGGATGTAAATGTAAGAACCGCCAAAGCGGAATGTGTTGTTCCCCTTGGTCCAACTCACATCCTCGAAGATCTGGCCCAGGTTCTGCGGGCCTCCAAAGGGTATGGCGCTGCCCGGGGTGTAGGGCAGATATCCCGGAAGGGCCACCTGGGTGCCAAGAATGGTGGAAGTCGCCGAAGCACTGGAGAGATACAGGGTCCCGCCGGCCGGCTGCTCGCCGAATGGCTGCAAATTGTTCAGGCGGTTGTACACAACCTTCGACTGTGAAACCAGCCGTGGGGAAAACGTGTGGGTGATCGAAAGCAGATAGTTCTGGTTGAAGTTGGTGGTCCCACTGTCAAATCCCTGATACGGGCTTTCGGCGTTGGTCCCAACGAAGATATCCTGGCTCTGGAGCGCAAAACGGCCATAGATTGTCGTGTTGGGACTCATGGCCCAGTCGACCCGGGCGACAGTCTGATATTCATTCCTGGGATCTCCACCGCCGGAATCCGCAGGAACCTGATAGTTGACGGTTTGCCAGAGCGGCATTGAGTCGGGCAGGGCTTCGCACAGGCCGCCTGCGGAGCAGAGGTTGGGGATATCGCTCTTCATGTAGGTCTGTCCCTTGAGGATGCCGCTCTTCAGGGTGCCATAGGTATTGAAGAAGTTTTGCGTAGGCGCAGCCGCTGCGCCAATCAGCTCATTCGTCGGTACCAGGGCGGTAATATTCGACATGCTGCGGACGCGGAACCACTCGGTATTGTTGAAGAAGAAAAGCTTATCCTTCACAATCGGGCCGCCCACCGAGTATCCGAACTGGTTGCGCGTGAAGGTCTGTCTGGGGACCTCGTAGGCGTTGTTATTGAAGCCGTTGGACGCGAGCGCGGAAACCCGGTTGAACTCGTAGAGTGATCCGTGAAAGATGTTGCTTCCCGATTTCGTCGCCACGTTGACGACGCCGCCGCCGGCGCGCCCATACTCAGCCGTAAAAGCGCTTGTTACGACGCTGAATTCCTGGACAGAATCCAAGGGTACAGACTGGCCGACAACTGCCGTAAACGCGTCGTTGTTGTCCGAACCATCCAGAAGCATATTTGTGCTGGCCGAGCGCTGTCCGTTCATGGAATAGCCCGAACCGCGGGCGGTGTCTCGTCGGGAGAGATATTGCCCCCGATGCTTACGAGGTCATACGGATTGCGCGTAAGGGTGGGAAGCGTCTCTACCTGTTTGGCATTTACAACGTCCGACCAGGGTCTGCGACTCGACGTTGACCTGCTCGATAGCACCGCCGACCACCTCGATCGTTGTGGCGGAGGAGCCGACCGCGAGGGTGAAGTCCGCGGTTGATTTGCCGCCGACATTGACCTCGACCTGCATCTTGGCCGTGCTGAATCCGGCCTTGGATACCGTAACGGAATAGTTACCGGGCTGCAGGTTCGTGACGGTATAGTACCCAGAACCGCTCGTGCTCGCCGTGCGTTCTGCTGATGTTGCCAGGCTACGCACCTGCACGGCGACATCCGGAACTACCGCACCGGATGGATCCTTGACGGTTCCAGAAATCTGACCCGTCTCCTGCTGCGCCATCGCCATCCCGCACAGCAAAAACACCATGAACGCCGCAAGCACATACCGTACGGGATTCATGGAATTTCTAACTCTGAAAAACATCATCTGTAGCCCTCCTTCGTGCTCTTTGTTGGAATCTTCAATGCATCCACTTCATTGGAAACCCGACTGCGTTTGTGCGCATTCCGGTTTCCAACAAAAGCCACATCGTTTGAAAGCTGACTATCTATTGCCAAAGCAAACAAATATAGCTTGCGTTGAAATGCCAAAACGCTCCGCTGACAGCGCTCCCTTTTCATGCTCATGAAGGAGCCTGTGCCGGATGTTTCCGTACCATTAAAATCCGATACTAAAATACCCCGCTGTTGAAAAGCAATTATTGAGCCAAAAAAAGCAACTCATTGCTGTCTTGCGGAGCTGATTGTAACCTATTCTATAAAAATGGAATAGCAATTTTTATCGGAATTCTTGGGGCCACTGATATCCTGTTTCAGGATGCCGATTTTACGGTTTTTCCTGAGAGATATCCAAATTTCTGAATGCAAATGGCCTTCCCTTTCTGGGCTTTCTTTAGCTACAAAACACCGTGTAAGGCGAATAATCACCGCCCAGCATATTCTTATCGGAATGTATGCGGACGACTTCAATTATGATTTTGCCGTCAGCTTTCCCATCTTTGGCGGGAGGTCCCCGGACTCAGCTGTTTCGCCAGGAGCAAATTGGTGGCCGACAGGTAGAGGTTTTCGGGAAACGCGCCGGTGAATGATAATAATGATATAGGCATTAGCGAGAATGTTTCAATGGATTATCTGAATTATTCACAATACTTTGCAGCGGGATGTGAGAATTGGCCGGGGGAGGAATGCTTTTCGGATACCTTCTGCTTAAACTGTGAACGTCCGTCGGACAGTCCTGGAGAACTGCCATCCCATTAGGCAGTAAAGCAGATATATCCTCTTTCGCCATCCTATTGAAAAGCTCATCGCATATGGGAGTTACGGTGCTTTGAATCCCAATCAATGGATTTGTGCGGATCCGGAATTCATGCTTCCAAATGCTGTTAGTGAGTGATCGGAAGAGGTGCAGGCCAGAAGATCCAATATATTGAATATATTGTCCAGGGATTTGTATTCCAGATCACATTATTGGCCCGGTTTTTGGGAGGACCAACAAAGCTTGACAGCTCCTGGATTTGGTAACGCTGACATACGCTGACAAAAGCGCTGAGGAACGCTGACAACTAATTTAGATATTGGAATCAGCTTCAGGCTGGAAATATCGTATAGGGTCCTGCCGGTAGTATAGTGTCAGCTGATGGTAAAGCTCCCGATGGCGCAATTTGAGTTCTGCCGGTTTTAGAAAAAAGCACTCGGTTGCGACGGCGAAAAACTCCGCGGGATTTGTGGCGCCGTATTTATCCAGCACACTCGGCTTGCCTTCCTCCGCGGAATCGATGAGTGCTTCGTACTCCCTTTCAAAGACCCTCGCCCAATCCGAATAGCTGGTACCGCGCGGTAAAACCGGTGCGCCCTGGGCAGAACCCGACTCATAGTCGAGCTGATGGGCGAATTCGTGAAAAACCACATTCCGCCCTTTTCGGGGATTCCCCGCGTCTCTCAGGACATCCTCCCAGGACAGCACGATATTTCCCATCGACCAGGATTCGCCGGAGCGTCCCTGAAGGCCTTCACTGATGATGCCTCCCGGCCCATGGCTGGTATGCGGAGCCAGGTAGGCGCGGGGATACACGAGTATGGTGCGGAGTTTGGGATACATATCGCTCTGGCCGCCCAGCAGCAGGACGCATGCGTGGCCGGCGATGGTCAGCCGGATCTCGTCGCTGATCTCCAGGCCGCCGCAGCCCTCGAAGGATTTCTCGTCGAGGAAGACCCGTATGAACGCCTCGAGCAGTTCCTGGTTTTCCGCCGGCAGGAGGTGAATATAGCGGACTCTTCGACGGACGATGGCGCTCCACTCAGCCGGCATTGGCTGCTCCATCAGACGCCTGCGGCGGCTTCCTTTGAATTCGAACACTTTGCCCTCTTGCTTATTTTAACTGTAAAATCTGCTCAATCTGTGGCATCTTTTGCTGTTTGTCACGGATCGGGCATTCTTGACATGCACTTTAAAGTATAGACAATAGTGCAGTCCCGGAGCGGTCCGTGGAAGCCTGGACCGTGAAACCATTATAGAATCTGGAGCCACCATCGATGACTAAAGCCCGTGCTGTTGAAAATCCTTCCGCAGGCCAATACACATTTACCTCCGAATCGGTGACCGAGGGGCACCCGGACAAGGTTTGCGACTATATCGCGGATTCAATCCTCGACGCCTATCTGCAGAAGGATCCCAGGAGCCGGGTTGCCTGCGAAGTGCTCTGCAAAGAAAATTCCGTCGTCATCGCGGGCGAAATGACATCCAGCAGTATCGTGGATCATGAAGCCGTTGCCCGTCAGGCCATTCGTGAAATCGGGTATGTCGATTCATCCGCTGCATTCAACGCCGACGGCGTCCACGTCTGCCAGTTTGTGTCCAGGCAATCCCTGGAAATTGCGCAGGGAGTGAACCTCGAGCAGAATGTCGAACACGAACAGGGAGCCGGCGATCAGGGAATCATGTTCGGCTATGCCACGGATGAGACTCCCGAGCTGATGCCTCTGCCGATTCTGCTGGCCCACCGTCTGGCCAGGGGATTAGCCGAAGATCGCAAAAACGGCACAGCGCCCTGGCTGCGGCCCGACGGGAAAACGCAGGTTTCGGTTGTATACGAGGACAACAGGCCCGTTGCGGTTACGAATGTTATTGTCTCCCCGCAGCATGCTCCTTCAATCTCCAGGGAAGGCATCATTGAATATGTGACCGGATCCCTGGCGCCGCGTGTGCTCGGCGACTGGTTCACGAAGAAGATCCGCTTCCACGTCAATCCCACCGGGAGTTTCATCCACGGCGGCCCCTCTGCCGATGCAGGAGTGACCGGCAGGAAAATCATCGTGGATACCTATGGCGGCGCCGGCCGGCACGGTGGAGGAGCTTTCAGCGGCAAGGACCCCTCCAAAGTGGACCGCAGCGGGGCGTATTTCTGCCGCTACATCGCGCGACAACTGGTGAAACAGAAACTGGCGAGCAAGGCGGAAATCCAGATCTCCTACGCCATAGGCGAGGCTCATCCTCTGTCGGTCAAAGTGGATACCTTCGGAACCGGGGACGCCCAGGTTGCGGCCGAATTTGTAAGGCAGATGGACTTCCGTCCGGCTGCGATCATCGAGCGTTTCAAGCTGCTCCGCCCCATCTACCGTCAAACCACCAACTACGGCCATTTCGGCAAACCCGGCTTGCCGTGGGAAGAGTAAACCGAATTACGAAATACGAATGACGAATTACGAATGAAATCATACGGTCCGGGTCCTCGGTGATTCCCGAAATGAGGGCATAATGATTGTTTTCGGTGTGCTTTGAAAGAACTCCCAGGCCGCAGATAATGCCCCACACCGTATTTTTCAATTCGCAATTCGTCACTCGTATTTCGTAATTCAAAAGAACGACCAGACTGCAAATGATGAATCCTCGCCACCGTATTTTTCAATTCGTAATTCGTCATTCGTAATTCGTAATTCGAAAGAACGACCAGACTGCAAATGATGAATCCTCGCCACCGTATTTTTCAATTCGCAATTCGTCACTCGTATTTCGTAATTCGAAAGAACGACCAGACTGCAAATGATGAATCCCCGCCACCGTATTTTTCAATTCGTAATTCGTCACTCGTATTTTGTAATTAGCACAGCGGCGCCCTGCAGGTTGCCTTCGCGCAAACGGGCCAGGGCTTCGTTTGCTTCGGTCAGCGGAAAAACCTCCACCTCGGTTTTTACGGGAACCTTCGGAGCGATAGCGAGGAGTTCCTCGCCGTCTTCGCGCGTCAGGTTTGCCACGGAACGGACCGTTCTCTCTTCCCAGAGCAGGCTGTAAGGGAAGCTTGGAATATCGCTCATGTGAATGCCCCCGCAAATAACCGTGCCTCCTTTGATAGTGGCACGGAGAGCAGCCGGAAGCAGCGAGCCTACCGGCGCGAAAATAATTGCGGCATCCAGCGGTTCCGGCGGCATTTCGGTCGAATCTCCGGCCCAGACCGCCCCTAACCGGAGGGCGAATTTCTGCGCGGCGGTATCCCCGGGCCGCGTGAAAGCAAAGACGTGCCGGTGCTGGTAAACGGCAACCTGGGCGACGATGTGCGCTGCGCCCCCGAAACCGTAGATTCCCAGTCGCTGCGCATTCTCTCCTGCCATACGGTAAGAACGGTATCCGATCAATCCGGCGCACAGCAGAGGCGCTGCGGCCGTATCGCTGTAACCCTGCGGCAGCGGGAAGCAGTATCGTGTGTCGGCAACCGTGTATTCGGCATAGCCGCCGTCGAGCGTATATCCGGTGAATTTCGGACTGTCGCACAGATTTTCCCGCCCGGTCCGGCAAAAGGTGCATTTGCCGCACGTATACCCCAGCCAAGGGACCCCGATCCTGTCGCCGGTCTTTATGGACTTTACCTTCGCGCCGGTTTCCACGACGCTTCCGACGATTTCATGCCCCGGCACAATCGGCAGTTTGGGATCCGGCAACTCGCCGTCCACTACGTGCAGGTCTGTCCGGCATACTCCGCAGGCATGAACCTTTATCAGAACCTGATCCGGGCCCGGCTGCGGCACCGGCATCTCGCGGCAAACCAGGGAACTTCCGGGCGCCTCGAGGACCATGGCGTGCATCGTTTCAGGGGTTGGCATGGTGCACCTCCTTGTAATTACGAATTACGAATGACGAATTACGAATTGTATCCCCATTACAGGTGATAGATATAATATCATTCAAGTAAGTGATGTATCTCAAAAGGAGAGTTGAGTATGGTGTATTATGGTGCGAAGGAACTTGCTGCAAGCAGCCGGACCGTGCGTGGGAACAGTATTCTCATAGCCCAGGATATTCCGGAGGACAAATATGGTTTTAAGCCTGTGCCGGAATATCGCAGCGTGGCCCAACTGCTGACTCATATTGCTTTGGCGAGCCGCTTCCAATATCAGCTGCATGCCGTCGAAAAGCGGACGTCCTATGACGGCCTCGATTTCACTTCTATGATGAAACAGGTCATGGCGGAGGAGGGGCAACCCAGAACCAAAGCCGAGATCATCGATTTATTGCGCAAGGAAGGCGAGAAATGGGCCGGCTGGGTCGACGGGGTATCCGATGAATTCCTCGGTCAGAGGTTCAACATGCCGGAAGGAGCCACGCCCGCATACAAAAGCCGGCTGGAAATGATCCTTTCCGTCAAGGAGCACGAGATGCACCATCGCGGACAGCTGATGCTGATCGAGCGCCTCCTCGGGATCGTTCCTCATCTGACGCGCGAAAGAGAAGCTCGCATGGCCCAGAGGTAGCAAAAGGCGGACAGTCACCAGTGTCCCCTTTGGGCAGGAGAGCAGGGCAGAACTCCGCCCGTGTGCCTCTCAAAGGGGACATTCGTGACTGTCTCCCTTTTACTTTAGATCGTCCTTTGCGTTCAACAGGCTGGATAGAAGCTCGTTGACCTGGGTCAACTCCTCTTCTGTGGCATTTTCCTTAGCCCTGCCGAGCGATGCAATCGCCGCAACCAGGTTTCCATCGATGGCGTGCACGAGCCCCAGGTTGAAATGCACGCTCGCCGACCGGGGTTCTATGACTGCGGATATTTCGTAATGGAGGCGGGCAAGCCGGAAATCGCCGGCTTCGAAGTAAAGATGCGCCAGATTAAAGTGCGCCTCGAAGTGCCGCGGATCGTGCCGGAGCGCGTTGGTGAAGTGATCAAATGCGCCGGGTATGTTGTTCTCCTCATAGTCGAGAATGCCGAGGTTGCAGTAGGCGTCCGCCGTGCACTCCCCGCGGAGGATGGCTTTTGCATACATTTCGGTAGCCCTCTTGTCCCCCTTCTCGTGCAACAGCAGCGCTTCTTCAAATGGGCTCAAACGGATGGGCAGCTGAATAAGCCGCCCCCCCCTTTTCAGGGAATAAACTGAGTTGTCCGTGAAGCTCGGCCTCGATCTGACGCGCCGTAGCCCGCGGCTCCTCATTTCACGGACACGGCGGAAAACCGTAAGAGCCTGAAAATCATAGCGCGGATCCTCTTCCATTGAGGCGGATGCGGCCGGAATCACACCCTCGCGCGTCCATCGGCGGATCGACTGCTCGCTGAGGCCGAATTGGCGGCTAATCTCCCGGACCGTGTACGTAGCCTGCACGCGCTGAAGGCCTTTGGATGGAGCAGATTTGTTAAATCCGACTATGACGCTCATGAATTCCCTTTTTCAGGATTTTTCGGCAAGGAAAAAACCTGCCAAAAGATTACGCGGCACGGCCCGGTAGCCGCAACCAAATAAATGCAAATTCGCAAGACGGCCGCGCCGTTATGCGGACGGCTTTTTCAAGCCGTCCGCAGGCGCGCAGATCAAAAAATTTGCCAAAATAACAAAAAGCTGGGTGTTTGTATCACAGAATTTGAGGATAAAACAATGCGCTGCCAGGCAGGAATATATCTTCCTCACGCTGAGGCCGCGGAGAAAACAATTATATCCTCCGCGGTCTCCGCGTCTCCGCGTGAGAAAAGACAATGATAAATTGCGCAGGGATCCGTCAGCGGTTTTTATCAGCGGCCGTTTCGGATGGGGTGAAGGACTGCAGATTTCCCACGGCTACATCGGTTTTGCCGCGGTGCTGCAGGTCGCCGATCACCAGGAATACCCGGGGGAACAAACGCAGATTGGCGACGTTGAAGGACTGGCCCTGGCTGGTCAGAACGATCGAGGCGTAATCTCCTACCTGGTAGGCCCTCAACGAATCAGAGCCCAAATCGATTTTGAAAACAAGGGCTTCCGCCGGCAACGTTTGGGCAGTCGCCCGGAGGCGGCTGTCATCCGACCAGCTCAGTATCCGTTCCTCGCCTCCTACCCGCGCAGCCATGAGGAACTCCGCGGCCGTATCCTGTGCCACAAGGTGCAGCACGTAATCAGGCACGAAAGACAGTTCCTCCGTTTGAGATAAGCGGTATCGATCCGTGGCATGCCACGTCATCAGTACGCCCGTACGGGTGTTGACCGTCAGGATATCCCGGTAGCCGTCTCGAAATGGTCCCGCGCTTGACACAACGATTGTCAAAAAGCTGTCGACCAGTTTATAGCCACCTTTGCCGTCTCCCAGCAGCACAACCCCGAACAAGGATATCCTGCCCGTAACAAGGAGGTCAGGAGTTTCATCAGCGTTCAAGTCGTCAATATAGAAGGAGCGTTGCTGCTGAGCAGCCGCAGGATTTATGTGGAGACTGAAATCGCGCTCCCCGTCTTCAGAGATAAATCCCGTGTCACTGATGCGCCTGGCCGGAATCGCCTGGAGCGTTCCGGAACCGTCGAAGTCGCCGATGATGGTGAACCAGGCGGCTGCCGCTGTTCCTGGGCCGGAGGGCACCGTTGCGGAATCGGCCGATTCCGCCTTTGAGAGCAGGTTTCGGACGATGACTGCGTCTCTGACTTTTTATCCGCCGGGGTATCCGCTTTTGTGCCCGAAGCCGAAGAATCGGCCGAAGCCGCATGCTTCTGCCTGGCTTCCGTGAACGGATTCGGAGGATCGTCCTTTCCGGACGTAGCGGCGTCGTCGCTCTTCGCCGACTGGAAAAGCGAGGAGAAGAGCTGATGGACGAAATATTGGATTCCTTTTTGCCGGAAGTCGCGTCGGGCAGCGCAATTGACTCCGGACAGGCTGGAATACGCCTGCAAAATGGCCGGAGCCTCGCCGAGATATTCCGGCATCGCGATGCTCAGCTCGGGAACTCCTTCGGCAGAATCCGATAGGCCCGAAAAACCGCCCACAAAAGATCCGGGATCTTCAGCGGCAGCACCTGATTCCGGGTTTGCGGTGGATACAGTCCGGCCAAAGGTGAAAAAACGGCTCATGGCCGATATTCCCAAAACGTTCCCCTTCGCCGACCTTTCCATCGGCGACTGTTGGTCAACCAGCCGGAGAACAGTAA
>CAWEJX010000010.1:0-86275 GCA_963809485.1 uncultured Acidobacteriota bacterium | reverse complement strand
GCGCCCAGATGGCTTTTCCCGACCGCCTCGTGATCGATGTCGATGGCGACGGCAGCATGCGGATGAACCTGGGCGAACTGGAAACCACCACAACCTACAACCTGCCCATAAAAGTTCTGCTGCTCAATAACCACGGAGACGGCATGGTGCGCCAATGGCAGAAGCTTTACTTCGGCAATCGCTTTTCAGGATCGGACAAGTCCCTCCGGCAGAAAGATTTTGTAAAAACCGCCGAAGCCGATGGATTCGGTTTCGCCATGCGTCTGAGTGAAAAAGATCAGGTGAAGGAGACCCTGGAAAAATTTGTCAAGTTTGACGGGCCGGCCTTCCTCGAAGTTATGATCGACCCTGATGCCTGCGTTTATCCGATGGTCGGGCCGGGCATGGGCTATAAAGAGATGATTACGGGAGACTTCATTGCAGGCCGCTCCGCGGGTGAGGATTATTCGGGCGAGGGGTCGAAGCTTACAGATTCCTTCTAATGTCGGGCTGCAGACTGTAAAATGCTCCGGTATTCGCAAAAACAATGCTGTAGGTACCCGGGAGGCAAAACACGATGGCAAAAATAGCTTTTAAAGGGAATCCAATAAATACGGCCGGATCTCTCCCCAAAGTCGGTTCGCAGGCACCTGATTTCAAAGTCATTAAAGCGGATCTTTCTACCGTCTCGCTGAGCGAATTCAGGGGCAGAAAAGTGGTGATAAATATATTCCCGAGTGTAGACACCTCGGTCTGCGCCGCGTCGGTAAGACGATTCAACGTGGAGGCCGCAAACTTCAAAAACACGGTTGTATTGTGCATATCCAGGGATCTTCCATTTGCACAAAAGCGTTTTTGTGCGGCGGAAGGGCTGGATCATGTCATCACGGGCTCCGAATACCGGGATAGCAATTTCAGCGACGCTTACGGAGTCCGCATCACGGATGGCCCGCTGGAGGGCTTGCTCTCCCGGGCGATTGTGGTCGCCGACGAACAGGGGAAAGTAATTTACACAGAGCAGGTGCCGGAGATCGCACAGGAACCCGATTATGGCAAAGCACTCGAAGCTCTAAAGACGGGGATCCCCGGTTAGGATTGTTACTGCCTATGACGACGGGGCGACTGCGCGGCGATGAGGAAGCGGGCATTCAGCCGGGGCGGCCTCGAGCTGTGGCTGCAATGCACCATCCCAAAAAGCAAAGTAAACAATTGCATGGGTTTGCCGATAAATTACTCATGCGACCAGGACGCCATGAGGAGAGGGAGCTTTGTGCTGACCTTGTCAAAGTTCAGTGGAAGCCCCCATCCGGCCCCATTCACAGTGAGTGGGCCATACTTGATGACATATCGGCCTCCGGAGCGTGCCTGGGAATCGACGAACCCATACCTCCCGACACCATTGTCGATCTCCAGTTTACCGGCGATCACTGCAAAGCCCGCGTCAAGTATTGCAAAATGGACAGGTTGAACTATCAGCTGGGGGTTCAGTTCGAAGAAGGATATCGCTGGTCCCGGCGCAAGTTCAAGCCGGAGCACCTGCTGCAATTCCGTTTGCGCAAAGTAAGAAAAAATCCATGACCTGCCGATGGGGCGTCGCTTCATTCCGAAAAGGTTTGTCCCGTCCAGGATAAATTGCTATCCTAATAAACACAATAATTAAGGAAGGCTTTGGATTCGGGGAATCCAGGGCCCTATGGGAATGGGGTATGCTTGGCAAAACGAAACCGTTGGCGCTTCTGATTCTCTTTTTTGTGGCTTTCCTGGTCCCGGCGCGGTCTTTGGACGAATCCTCCGGCCAGCTGCTGGGGGGCTCGATGAATTCGCCCATAAGGATCGAGGTCTTTTCCGATTTCCAGTGCTCTGCCTGCCGTGAGTATTATCTCCATACGATCCGGCCGGTCCTGAAGGAATATTCCAGCAGGGATAAAGTGTGCGTCATTTACCACGAGTATCCTTTGTCTTATCACAAATATGCCTTGGTGGCTGCCTATTATTCCGAAGCCGCAGCGCGCATCGGCACGCAGCAGTTGCTGGAGGTCCGGGATTCCCTTTACACGGATCAGGCAAAATGGTCGCAGGATGGCAGCGTCGAGGATACGGTGGCCAAGGCTCTGGCCCGCGATGATTTTCAAAAGCTGAAGAAGATCCTGCAGGACACCAGCATCAAATCAACCATCGAAAAAGGGATTGAACTGGGCGAGAAACACGAAGTTCGGTCCACCCCCACCACACTCATTTACTACATCGGCAAGCAGCAGAGGGTTGAAGGCCTGGTTACGTACATGGTGATGAAGCAATTTATCGATTCGATTGTGAAATAATCATGATCCTTAAATCACTGCATTGGCTGACACGAATCCTTCTGGCAGTTGTTTTTCTCTACACCGGCTACATAAAGATTCAGGCGCCGCTTCAGTTCGCTGCCGCCGTCACGGGCTATCAACTGGTTCCGGAACGTCTGATCTGGCCGATTGCCACATATTTTCCATGGTTGGAAATCATTCTTGGCATCGGTCTCCTCATCGGATGGAAAATCCGCTATTTTTCGCTGGGCGCCGTGGGGATTCTGCTGTTTTTCACGACTATTCTTCTTATTACCTATTTTCGCGGAATCCAGGCCAATTGCGGATGCTTCAGTTTTGACGACCCCATATCGTTGAAAACCATTTTCCGCGACTCCCTGCTGCTGGTTCCCGCGGTTTTTCTGGCCGTGGAATCCAACATCCGTGCGCGCAAGAGTGCGCGATCCACACCGGCAGCCGTCAATCAGGCAGGAATTTCCTAAAATATCTATCGGGAAAACCAGGCTCATCAATTCGGGAATCACTTTTCCGTCATGGGACTCTCGGTCTTGGGTGATTCACTCCCGGATCCCTGTACGGCACGTTCGACCTCGATGGAGCAGTCCTTTAGCAGCGCGACAAGGGCACCGATCGCGGCGAGCACCGGGGCAATCAGAGCACCCACTACACCTGCAGTCAATGGGAACTCGGCTACAATGCGGTCCCCCTGTTTAATAATAACCCGGCGGGCATTCCCTTCGTGGATTATCTGCTTGACCTTTTCAAGCAGTTCGCTCCCCTGAAGCTTGATAGTTTCCCACATTTTCTGTTCCGGCATGGTTCACACCCCGTTCCATGGCGCAAAGGATCCCGAACCGTCCTTGAGGAATGATGCCGGCTATTTTGCCCGTCCCCGGGCTTTTTTTGAAGACCTGTGCTTCAAAGGTTCCCAGCGACGCCGGATGTTCTCCCGTCCCATCTCCTTGAGTCTTCGCGCGCCTTTGGACAAACCCAGGCGATGGCCTTTAAAAACCACCGACGAAACTTTGCGTCTGAGGATCGCGGCAATTTCGGCATTGCTGTGTGTGCGATAGAGGCGCCGCAAAAGGGAGATTTCCTCCTTGGTCCATCGGGGACGTACTCGAATATTTTTTGCTTTGCTGTTCTTTTTTGTTCGCGGCAATTTCTAGACTCCTTATATTTAAAATCTGCAGTCCTTCCGATAGGAACTTACTTCTTAAAGCGTAGCCTTTTTATGAGGGCATTTCAATGCCCACTTTGAGTTCATCCTCGGGTTTATCGGCACGCAGCAATACTCCCCTGCAGATTCCTCAAGGCCCGATGCATCGGAGGAGGGCACACCCAGTCAAAGCCTCCAGGTCTCAAGGCCCGCGCGCAGCACGGGGATCCTCTTTTCAATGTATTCAGGCTTGGCTCTTCTGGTAGTGTGGACTGCATGATAAGAGAGCCAAAGCGGGACGCTGCGCCTATTCGGGAATTCCGTGAAAAACTCCTGAACTGGTACAAGCGCCACCGAAGAATGCTGCCCTGGCGCGTCGATCCGAATCCCTATCGAGTATGGATCTCCGAGATCATGCTGCAGCAGACACAGGTCAAAACCGTTATCCCCTATTATCGCCGGTTCCTCGGGCGCTTCCCGGACCTGCAATCTCTGGCGCAGGCTTCGGAGGAGGAAGTCCTGTCACTCTGGTCCGGCCTTGGCTATTACAGCCGGGCCCGAAACCTTCTCAAAACCGCCCGGCAAATTGCCCGGTCGGGCGGAGTCTTTCCCTCCGGGATTGAAGAGATTCTTTCGCTGCCCGGCATAGGGCGTTATACAGCGGGGGCGATTTGCTCCATCGCCTATAACAGGCCGCAACCGGCCGTGGACGGAAACATACGCCGGGTTATTGCACGTTTGAACGGTCTCAGAGGACAGGTGCCGGAAAGCTATTTCTATCATCAGATGGCGGTCTGGATGCCTCGACGGCAGGCCGCATCTTTCACCCAGGCAATGATGGAGCTGGGGGCCGTGATTTGCCTGCCTTTCACTCCGGATTGCATACGGTGCGCAGTTGCAGACTTCTGCGAAGCGCACCGCCTGGGCATTCAGGACACAATCCCCCGGATTCGCGCGAAGCGCCCCGTCCAACGAATACGCATCGCGGCTCTCGTTCTGGAGAGGAAGGGGAAGATTCTTCTGACTTCGTCCAGCAGGATTCGCTATATCCCGGGCAAATGGGGACTGCCAGTGCGGACTTTAGCGAAGGGTGAAAAACCGGAAGAGGTTGCGGCTTTTATGTGCAGTAAAATGCTTGGCAAAACAGTTCGCCTCGGGGCGTGCGCACCCGTTCGTCACAGCATCGCCGACCGCCGCATTGTCTGCTATGGATTTTTGGGGGAAACAGGATCGACCACGCTGCACTTTCCTGCTTCCGGTGTCTTCCGCTGGATCGATCCATCTTCAAGCGGATCGGCGCTCATCTCATCGATATATTATAAAATCCTCAAAAATGCAGGGATAGGAGCAGCAGATTGATGGGAGTCAGGTACCTCCGGCAAAGCCGGAGGGCTTGAAAGATTTGTACCGCTCAAAGCGGTTGGAGGAGTTACGCCGGTCTTGAACGCTGACTTACGCGGGCAAAAGCCGATGAGGCGCTTCCGATGCCCGCCGAACAAATCCGCGTTCGTCCGCGCTTTTATCAGCGTTTCTCAGCGTTTCAAAATACGGAGCCGTCAAACTCTTTGAGTCCCCCGGCAGAGCCGGTGGGTTACTAATGTAATTATAGGGAGCCGGAGTGGGATTTTCCGCCGGCTCCCATTTGCTCGTGAGCAGACAATCTACCGCGGGAGCGGTTCGGGTCCTCTCCCCCGGGGCTCGCGTCCTCTCCGATTCTGCATTTCCTTCAGGTACGAATCGAATTTCTTTCGCTGCTCTTCGTTGAGAATGTCGTGGAGCTTGCGATCCGTCTCGGACCGGATTGACTCGATCTTTGGCCTCTGCTCATTCTGCAGCTCGGCAAGTTTTCTGCGAGACTCTGCCATGATTTCCCTGAACCGGGCTTCCTGCTCCGGGGACAGCTGAAAAAGCTCCGGCATTCGCTGACGGCCCTGACCGTGTCCTGAAGGAGCATTTCCCATTTGCGGCATAGCCGGAATTGTGGATTTCTTCAGCCAGAAGTAGGATCCGCCTGCGCCGGTGATACACCCCAGCAGGAATACGGCAACAAGAATGATTAGGGCTCGCGGACGATCAGTCACTGTGGATTCCCCTCCTGTTGCAGCCAGAGCACGAGTTCAGTGTCATTGCTCACTTGCGATGCGCTTGTGCTCAGGTTGATTGTTTCCGCCTCATCCATGAACCTTTCATATTCCGAGAGAATATTGAGCTGCCGGTATTCCGGAACAATCCAGACAAGCGAAATGAAAAGAAACGCCAGTGCAAGCGCGGCCAGGACAGGCCCCGGCCTTATCCAGGAGAGGATAACGGCATCCCAGGATCTGTTCTGCCTGAAGGCCCGCGACGCGATTTGACCGGCAAGGTCCGCCGTCTGCGGTACATCCCGCTTGACAAAATAGGAAAGGCTGTCAAGCAGAGCCGTTTTCTCTCGGCAGGATGTACAAGCTGCCAGGTGGGACTCAAACTCGCCTTTTTGGGACGGCGTCATCTCTCCATCCCGGTATTTGTCGTACAGGTTGCATAGGCTCATAGGTTTTAACTTCGCTCCTTTCTTTTTAAACCGGAAAGATAGGCGCGAAACTTTTTCTGCAACTCCGATCGGGCTCTCGATACGCGAACTCGTGCCGCTATTTCAGACGTTCCCATGATTTTTGCCACTTCATCATAAGCCCGGTCTTCCACTTCCCTCAAAATAAAAGCTGCCCGGTATTTAGGATTCAGGCCATCCAGGAGGGCCCGCGCGACTTTGGCGTATCCCTCTTTTGCCTCCGTAGCCCGGGAATCCCAATCCCCTTCCTGAGAAAAGTCCCGGAGCAGGCGTTCCTGATCAAACTCCGTCAACTCCGACCAGAGCCGGACCTTCCGGCTCTTCCTCCTCCGCAGCTGATCGATGCAATAATTCGTTGCAATCCGCAGAATCCAAGGTCCGAATGGGTATTTGAGATCGAACTTGTGCAGTGAGTTAAAGGCCCTGAGGAATATCTCCTGAACCGCATCTTCATTCTCGGAGGAATTGCCTAGCGTCCGGTGAACCGTACCCCACACCGCTGCCTGATAACGGCGAACAAGCTCGGCAAAAGCCCATTCATCCCCTTTGAGCGTGTTTTCGATCAGAGCTGAATCTGCCGAATCTGCCATGCTCATTATTCAGTTACGGAAGAAAGCCGGCTTGTTACAGAAATTGCCCTGCGGTGCCTGCTTTATTTTCGCGCCTCGAAATGCCGCCGGGAGCGTACGATAACCAGCCCTGCGACCTATTTTAAACCGGAATACCGCCCAAATGAGCGGCCTGCCTTATAGTTACAGGTGCCTGTCCCTCTGGCCATCCTTCAGGTCCGGTGAGGGAAATTCCGCATGAACGAAATAATGGAGTCCACTTCGGTCAAATCCGGAAGGGCCAGATCCGGATTATGAGCCTGAAGATCATCAATCCCGTATCCGGCGCTAGCCACAGCAATTACGGTAGCTCCTGCCGCATGCCCGTGAATGATATCGAGGGGCGTATCTCCGATAACGAAGGCTCCTTTCACGCGATCTTCCCCAGCCAGTTGGGAGCCTCTCCGCAAACCGATCCGCGTAAGCTCGGTACGGTCCTCCGAATCAGAGCCGAAGCCGCCAAACCCGAAAAAGCGATCCAGATCCGCGCATTTCAGCTTGATGAGCGCGCCTCTTTCAAGGTTTCCGGTTACCAGACCGACCGCGAAATCGGGCTGTTTGGACAGCGCCTCCAGCAGGGCCGCCACCCCAGGCAGAATACGAATCAATTTGAGTTCACGGGCGCGGGACATTTCCTCCTCAAGGCAGGATAGATAGGATGAAAACAGCGCATCACGAATGTTTTCGTTCCACTGGTCCGCCATGCCGAAATGTTTCAGTATCCCTTTGACGATCAGGGGATCCGTCATCCCATCGGGGCGGATAACACCGCCATCCACGCTGATATTGAGAACCGATTGGAACGCCCGGTAGAAGGCACGCATACCTGCGCCTCTGGTCGAAATGAGTGTTCCATCTATGTCGAAAGCTACCAACCGCATGGCCGGATATTTCACCTGTTCCCTGAGCGCACCTATTTTGCCGTAAATCTACTTTATAGCAACTTTAGCCGATTTCACCACAATCGTTTGCAGCGGGATATTCGAAAATGGGCCTTTGTTGCCCTTCTTCACCTTCGAGATGGCATCCACCACATCCATGCCTTCAATCACCTTGCCGAAAACAGCGTATCCATATCCTCCGCCGGAAGGGTCCAGATGGGAATTGTCCTTAAGGTTGATGAAGAACTGGGAAGTTGCGCTGTCGGGAGGATCATAGCGGGCCATGGCCAGCGTCCCGCGAAGGTTCTTGAGCCCGTTTCTGGATTCATTTTTGATAGCGGGTCGCGTCGGCTTTCCCGTCAAGGCTTCCGTGTATCCTCCCAGCCCGATTACGAAATCCACCCGGTGTACTATCGTGAGGTTATAAAACCCGGAATTGACGTACTCGAGGAAATTTTTGACTGTTATGGGCGCCTTGGCCGTAAACAGCTCCACCTTGATAGCCCCCATCGTTGTATCCAGAACTACTACCGGGTTGGATTTGGCCGCTTTTCCCTGCCCCGATGCCGATAGAACGATTGCGAACAAAGCGAAAACGGATGCGGTTGCGATCCGAAACTTCATGCTTTTCATTGCAGTTCCTCCATTTTTACAGAGCCGCTATTCTAACCGCATTTATGCCGAAAGAATAGAGCGGCCGGAACCCGGGGGTGTCAGCCTGCATTTTCCACTGATTGCGCAGCTATTCGGTGAGGGCAATGATGTATGAAACCGTGGTAGGCCATAGATTGCATATTGCGACTTGTGCCCTCCATGGCCGGCATTAACCGGCGTTTCTGTCGGGGTATGCCCGCGCTATCCGTTCAATAATGCAGGTGAAGATGGCTTTTTACGATGCGGCGCACACCCGGTCCGATGCTCTCCCAGCGGGCCGATCCGTTTTTCTTCAGCAGTATCATTTTCTGGTCGATCGTGATCTCTTCGACTCCGGGCAAGGCGAACAATTGCGCGATCAGGCCATCATCTGTCGCCGGGATTTCGAGCCGGCTCCGGTACTGGCGGGTTGTTTCAGAGATCTTAGTATCAAGGTAGAAAAGCCCTACATCGGATCCCTGGCCAAGGGCTTCGGACACGATTCCCACGGCCCCTTCGTTCGAGGACTCCTTGTTCCTGGTTCCATAGAAGCGGAAGACGAACGAGACCAGGACTCCGAGGGCCACAATCAGGGTTAGAAAAAACAGGAGGTTGGTTATTTCATACTTTTTTAGGCTCTTTCTGCCGGCGCTGCGGGCTGCCAAATCCCCCTCCATTCCGGCGGATGGTCTCGCCGCTTGCCGAATAAGTCAGATCCTGCCCGTTTATTCGTAGCGCAGGCACTCGATCGGATCAAGATTGGATGCCTGAATCGCCGGGTATATCCCGAAAATCAGGCCTATGATCGAGCTCACCCCGAAGGAAAGCCCGACGGACCCGGCGGTAATGATAGTACTCCATCCCGAGAAAATGGCCACTGCTCTGGAAATCCCGTAACCCAGTGCCACGCCTATAATACCACCGGCAAGGCTGATGGCGATGGCCTCAGCCATGAATTGCATGCGGATATCCAGCTTCTTCGCTCCAATGGCGCGGCGCAGGCCGATTTCGTTGGTACGCTCCAGGACGGAAGCCAGCATGATGTTCATGATGCCGATACCCCCGACCAGCAGCGAGATGCTGGCAATTGCGCCCATGACGATGTTGAATATGCCCTGGGTTTTCTGGTTCTGCTCCAGCAGTTTTTCGGGGACCACGATCGAATAGTCGTCCACGTAGCGATGCATGACCGACATCAGGTTGTTGATCGTCGAGGCCTGATCCTTGATCTCGGCGCCCGGACCTATCTGAATAACGATTTCGTTCAGCTCGTTTTCCACATCCTCGACGTCGAATTTCCTGATTGCCGTGGTGATGGGAATATAAATGTCGTTATTCGGGTTTTGAACCTTCACTCCCTCGAATTCCTGTTTTTCCACAATGGCGTCCGCAAGGACCCCGATCACCGTGAACCAGATATCATTGACTTTGATCTGCTGCCCCAAAACGTCTCCAAACCCGAACAGCTTTTGCTTGGCGACGATCCCGAGCACACATACCTGGGCGTTTGCCTCTTCATCGGCAGCAAGAAAGAACGAACCCTGCAGGAGCTTGAGGTTTTGGATGGTCGGATAGGTGCTGCTCACGCCCAGCACACGGCTGTCACTGCGCGCTTTCTCCGAATTGACCTGGTAGGTTTTTATCACCCTGGAGGCTGAAATCAGAGGCTTCGGCTTCAGAATCGTTTGAAGAGCCTCCACATCCCGCATGCTGACTCCCAGGGATTCGGTGCGGATCTGCTGCAGTTCCTCCTGCTTGAATTCCTTCGCTTGAATGATGATATTGCGGATGCCGAAGTTTTCAATAATGCGAAGGCTTTCCTGTTCAGCACCTGCGCCGATTGACAGCATCGCGATCACCGCGCCGACGCCGAATATCATGCCGAGCATCGTCAGGAACGATCGCAGTTTGTGCCGCCCCAGGTTAACCAGTGCGCCCACCATTGTTTCCATCGATAGCATATAATCAGGCCTCGTGTACGAAGAGTTGCATTCAGCCTGCAACACACTCCGTCTTTCTGTAATGGCGCTGTGATTCTCAAATAATTTCGAGCCCGGAGTATCCTGAGTCACCATGCCGGGCGGTGATTTGGGCGAGCGCTGCTGGCTAACGCCCCCCTCCCCCTCCCCCCCCTCTACCCATACCTCTACCGCCAGGCGGCATACCGCCCGGCCCCTGTTGCGCCCCTCCTCCATTGAAATCAGGTAGGTAAAGCTTGCGGGATTCGTACGGATTAGACAGCGCGATGACGTCTCCGTCATTCACACCGCCCAGGATGATTGCCTCTCCATGGGAACTGAGCCCGGTCGTCACCGTTTTCGACACAAACGCATCACCCTTCTTGACATAAACGACATTGTCCTTCTCCTTTTCCCGGTAGGTGACGGCTCCGGAGGGGACGACGAAACACGAATCATATTTCTGCAGCACGACATCTCCGCGCAAATTCATGCCCGGCCGGATACGCTTGAGGTCTCCGCCTGCATCTACAATGTCGACGTCACAGGTGAAGTAACGCAAAGGCGAGTTGCGCTCCAGGGCACCCGCCACAGAAGAGACGGTTCGAATGGTTCCGTGATACTCTTTTTCCGGGATCGCGTCCAGCTTGATGGAAACAGATTGTCCCTTAGCCAGGCTGCCCCCGTCCCTTTCAAGCACGTAGATACGGGCCTGCAGGATATCGAGGTTAATCACTTCGACGAGGACCTGCCCCGGATAGGATTGGTTTCCGACCTGGGGATCTTCTCTGTGGTCCCTGCGGTATAAAACCAATCCACCGACGGGAGTGCGCAGTTCGAGGGAATTCAGGGTCTGCCGGATAACGGAAATCTGGGTCTGTGCTTTGTTCCTCTCGATTGCGAGGATCTGCTGATCCGCACGGGCAATGCGTTTCTGGGTCTTTTCCTTGCTTTTTAAAAACTCCATCCGCTCTTTGGCGTAATGCGCATCGGCCTGCGCCGTAATGATGTCCCATTTGGAAAAAATGGTTTCATCCTCCGGCATCACGGTCATGGCGTACTCGTATTCCAGCTCGGCGTCGGTGCGGTCCATGGTCAGCACCTTGTCGTCGGTTTCCTGGCTCCACGTTTTAATCTTGGTATTTTCCTGGTTTGCGTCCAGCGTATTCTGCTGATTTTCAAGGCTCAGCTTCGCATCGGTGCTGTCGAAGCGAATCACGGGGGCTCCAGCTTGCACAAAACTGCCCTCAGGTATCAGCCAGGCCAGGCTTAGAGTGCCCGAACCGGTACTGGGGGTCGGCACCGGCGTGGTTTCGAGGCCGACGATTTCACCCGTGGAGGGAACGGTGAGGGAGAACGGCTGTTTCATCAGTTTGGTTATCGGGATCGGATCGTCTTCCGTACTGGCCAGGACCTTTGAAACGCGGGATGAAAGAGAGTCCCGGTAATAGAAAAGCAGCGCACCCGCGACTACAAGAAAGACAAGGGCTGCAATCCGACCCATGTTCTTTTTCAAAGGACTGGATTTATGAACGAATATTTCGTCGCCGTGTATCATAGGCACCTCATACTCTCGGTTTGGCCCGGATTTTTTCATTGGCATTCAGGCCGGATTCAACGACAGCCGTCAGGCCGTCGTTGGTCCGCAACTGAATTCTGCGCCACTCGAAGGATTTTGTTTCCGGCTTCCATACCTGGACGAAGGACCGGCCGGCGCGTTCCTGAATGCTCGACAGCGGTATCACAACCACCTGAGAATATTTGCCAACCTGTATCTGCGCTTTCAGGTTCATACTTGGGCGCAGCTGCCTTCGGTCGGCATCCTTCAGCTCAACATATACATCGTTGACCTTCTGAGGCCTGTCGAAGCTGGCCTGCTTCAATATGGTACCGATGCTGAAAACCTTGCCGGCGAAAGATTTGCCCTGGACGGCATCCACGGTAATATTGGCGTCCTGCCCGATTTGGACTTTCCCGGAATCGATTTCATCGATCTGCACGCGAGCCTGTATGCTGGACAGGTCGGGTATTTCCAGCACCGCATCCATGCCGAAGATATTGCTGCCGATCTCTTTCGCCTGGTTGTTCCAATCGCGCTTGTATATCACCACACCTACAACCGGCGCCCGGACCGTGTAGGAATCCATGGCATCCATGAGATCTTCCATCCGGCCGCGGTAGTGGGCTTCATTGCTGCGGGAGATCTGAAGATCCAGTTGCCCGCTTTCCGTCACATATTTCACCTTTTTCTCGAGGAACTCGACGTTGGTTTTGGCGGCATCGCGCTGGATCTTGGTCTCTTCGACTTCGATGCCGCTCACAAGATCAACCTGGGAATTCATTTTGACTTCGAGTTTTTGGAGGTTGGTTTTGGCCTGTTCCAGCGACAGTTTCAGGTTCCGGAGCTGGATATCGGAATCGGACCGCTTTTTCTGGCGCTCTTCCTGCACACGCTGGAAGTTGGCCGTCTCGTCCCTTAAGCGGGTGACAATATCGGAAGTGTCGAATTCCAGCAGGAAATCTCCCTCGGATACCCGGGTTCCCTCCTCGACCATCCGCATCAGCTTGAACCGTCTTTCACGCCCGATCTGGGGAGGGCTTATACTGACGCTGCGAGAGGCTTCCAGCATACCCGTCGCGCTGATGATCAAGGGGAAGTCGACGCGCTGCGCCGTGATCAAGTCCTTGTCGCTGGCGCTGGCAGCGACACTTTTTGACCGGAAAACCCAGTAGGCCCCTGTCGCGATAGCCAGGATCAGCACCGCAAGAAGAAGTCGATTACGCGTTGTCATTTCTTTACCTCCGCAAGGCTCTGAATCGGAAGCAGCGAGTCGCCGGCGGACAGGCCCGAGGCAATCTGGACCAGCCGGTCTCCTATCGCCCCGACTTCGACAATCTGCATGCTGGCCGTCTTGGATTCTTTCCCCTTCACGACATAGTACCTGCCCTGGGGATCGGTGCCCAGGTAGTCACGCGGAACCGCAGGGGCATCCTTCGCAAGAATTATAGGAATTTTGATACGCGCCGTCATTCCGGGCTTCATTCTTTCAACGTCGACCTTATCCAGCTGTACAACGGTCTGAAAAAACTTCTTGTCGGACGTAAATCCCTTGCGGCTGGCGACGCTGGTCAGCGAAACGATCCGTCCGTCAACCTGGTAGCCGGGCAGCGCATCGAGCGTCACGGTGCAGCGGGCATCGCGCAAAATGGAACCGTATTCGGTGTCGTAGACGTAGCCGATCACCTGCATGCTGGAAAGGTCCGGCAGGCTGGCAACTTCCATACCATGAAAGAGGCTGTCTCCTTCCTGGATTTTTCTGTTGCTGGCCCAGTTGTCTCCGTAAATCAGGATTCCATCCTGGGGAGCGTCGATTTTCAAAAGCTGCATGTCGCTTTCGATCTTTTTCAGATTGAGCTCGGCTTGAGAGCGGTTGATCTCGACCAGAGCCATCTGCGAATCATAGCTTCTTTCGAAATTGGTCAGTTTCTCTTTAGCCTGCTGAAGGGCTATCAGGGATTTTTCCAGGTTTAGCTGGTATTGCTTGAAGGTGTTTCCCGGCAACAGGTCCTTGCTTATTTTGCCGTACAATTGGTCGACCTTTAGATTGGCTTCCGCCTGGGCGACGGAATTGAGCAGATCGCAGCGTTCCGCCTCCAGGTCCGCCTTTTTCTTCAGGATGTTCAGCTTTGCTTCATCCAGAGTACGCTCCGCTTCGGACTTATTGCTCAATAGACTCGAGTCGTCGAATTCCACGATGCGGTCGCCCTTTTTCACCTGTTGCCCCTCAGGCGCCAGAAAGGCGACCATATTGGAGAAACTGCTCCGTATTTCCGGCGCGTTGATCTTGATCGAGCGTGCAGCCTTCAATTCACCGGTGAGAACCAGCTCCTTAATGATCTGGCCTGTGGCAACGGTATAGGAGGCCACTTTGCTGCGCTCGGTTTGGGCGGCAGGCTCCGGAAGAGGAACCTCGGTCTTGCTGCTTGTCAGACCGGGATTCTGGGCTGACGCGGGCCGGAACAAAAGGCCGGCGGCAACCAATAGGAAAGCCGCCATGAGGGTTACGGCCCAAAACCTGCTATTAGCGTGCTGTTTCTTATGTATACCCATAGCACCAAGTCTCTTTCTTAGTTCGTCTTATTGGCCCCCGCTTCAGGCCTCGGTCCGGCGGGCCTATCGGGCTTCTGAGCTTTGACCCAGGCGGCCCAGGATTCTTCTATTTTCCCGAAATCAGGTCCCAGCACATCGGGTTGCATAATAAACTCTCTGCTCTCTTTACCTTCAATTGCCTGACGGATAAGCTCTCTGACTTTCTCTATGCCCACTTTTTCCCGGAGGAATGCAAAGAAAGTGCCGGCCTGGGCGTCAAAAAGCATCCGGTCCTGCTCATCTTTCGACAGAGTTCTCTGCGACCCCCCGCGCTGGCCGCCCGGGCCGCTAATACCGCCCGAACCCCTCGCGCCTCCCATGCCGGCCGGCGGTAATCCCTGACCCCCGCCGGGATTCATCATGCCTCCACCGCCTCCGCCCGGTCCGCCCGCGGATCTTCCGCCTCCCCCGCTGCCGCCCTGCCCTGACGTGGAAGCCACAAACGGCCGTGACATGGAAATTATGTCCTCGATCGAAAAAGTCTGCTCCATGTTCTGCTGGAGAAAACCGACGTTGGGATTGGATCCGCTCGCATAGGTAGCGATACCAATATCCAGCCAATCAGGCAATGGGCTCTTTCCCATGTCATCCAGGCGCGAAGACCGGTATTGCAGGTTCTTGCCCAAAGCCGACTGCAGGACCGCATAAGCGATCTGCTGGACGGTCGAGCTTACCATCTGCTTTTCGAAATCGGCTGCCATTGCCGGTGGCTGGTTGCGAATGCGTTGGAGGATCTCGGCCGGGATTTCACCGCCCATTTGCGATTTGATCCGCGCCAGCGTTTCCTGGGTTCTCATGTCTGCGGTCGTTGCCGTCAGCGTCCATCCGTAGCCCATCTTCAGGACCTGAGGCTCATAGATAGAGTCCTTTTGCTCCAATGTCGAGCAGACGAAAATAGCACCCTTGGGAAGATTCTGTCCGAGGAGTGTTTTGAGCTTAGCCACGGCGTCAGCCGCCGGCTTCTCAAACGGGCTGGTCAATTGCCGGCTGGAGGCGTAAAAATCAATGCCTGTCTCGGGCTGCCCGAATTTGGTGAACTTTTTATATCTGCCTGCCTGCTGTGCATCCGCCGGCAAGGTGCCAAGCGCTGCAATCAGGGCCAGAACCGTTATAACAGATCGAACCATAGCGGATTACCCTATCCCCTTGAATGAATTCCTGACTCACTTCTGCTCCGCCCGGTCATTCGTATGGGAATTGCCCGGCGCAGACAGGCCAAAACTTAAAATCCGCGTCGCTGTTTAATTACGTCGTTCTACAGCCACTTGTTACATGGGAAACATTCCGGCGCTTGAAGTTGAGAAAACTGTGCGGGCTCAAGCACAACGATGGAGGCGCCGAGCGGACTCGAACCGCTGCATCGAGGTTTTGCAGACCTCTCCCTTAGCCACTTGGGTACGGCGCCCATTTTCGGGCAGAATGCTTTAACCTCCTGTTAATTATAATGGATGCAGCCGGATCACACAAGCTCCGGCCCTGTTCGCCGGTGAAAAGGCATGCTCCGGTATTTGTCAAACCGATGCTGCCTCACCGGCAGAGCCGGTGGATCTCCCATTAGATTAGGGATTTTGTCATTAAAAATCCTTAAGGCCCTAAAAGGATGGGTATTGTCAGGCGCGCCGCAATACCTCACTATTGATTGCAGGGAGGAGACTTATGCAAAAGACCGTGGTTGTGATGATTTCTTTCCTTGCACTGATTTCCACCGCAGCGTACGCGACAGCAAAGGATAGGGGCCCGTGGAAAGATTTGTCTGTCGAAGTCGGGGACATAAAAATCCACTATTTGGAAGCAGGCAACGGGGATCGGACACTGGTATTCATAACAGGTTGGGCCATGACTGCCGAAGTCTGGAAAGAGCAGCTTCCCTATTTCGCAGCCAGGGGCTTTCGCGTCATTGCTTTCGACCCGCGCAGTCATGGTCAGACTACAAAGACGGAGCTTGGGAACACCTATCACCAGCAGGCGGCCGATCTTCACGCGTTTTTGCAGACTCTCAAAATCGAGCATTCGTACCTGGTCGGCTGGGGTTCCGGAATAGCGGTTCTTCTGGAATATATAACCAGCCCCGAGACTCTCAAGCCTGAGAAAATTGTCTTTGTTGACGGCAGCCCTACTGCCTTGACAATCGAGGATTGCCCCGGAACCCTGGCAGTGCAAAAGGCCAGATCGCAGCTTCTCGCGTTCCAGGACGACCGAGCAAAGGCGGCAGACCGGCTATGTGCGCAGTCTCTTCAAGACCCGTCAACCGGAATATCTATATAAAGAGCTTGCTGAGAACAGCCTGAAAACCCCCATGGGAGCCGCGGCTTCGCTTTACTTCGATCTGTTCACCGGGGACAGACGCCCCGCTCTGGCTCGTGTTCCGGTGCCCAATCTGATCGTGTCCACACCGGAGAACCGGGCAATCTGGGAGCAAGTCAAATCCAAAATACCGCGGTCCGGCCTGGAAGTGGTGGAGGGAGCAGGGGATGCGATGTTCCTGGACAAGCCCCAGGCATTTAATCAAATTCTGGATGCATTTTTGGGGGAGCATTGATGCGGCACGGAGTCTTTTCGGGGCTTCCGGCTCCTGGCTTCCGGCTGCTTTTTTTACCCTGACTTGCGCTTCACCGTTCCCTTGGCAGTCAGATAGAAGGGGAGCGAAATGGACTCCTCCATCTTCTTCCGGTATCCCTTAACCGGCCATTCCCGCTCGCAGAAATGATCCAGTATTCGGCCGCGAACCCTCGGCCGGGCTTCGGCTTCAAAAAATGTCTGAAGCAGCTTTTCCCTGACAGTCTCGTCTCCTTTGTGGGCAAGATAATCGATGGCCGCAATGCAGACATCATCATCCTCGTCTTCGAGAAAGCGGATTACGGTCTCGGCGACCTGCGGGAAAGCCTCTTCCGGCAGATGCTCAATCAGCACTGCCTTGGCCTCAGGCCAGCGCGTGTATCCGGTGGATAAGCTCATCAGAATATCCGTCAGGGATTTATGAAACTCCTCCGGAGAATAAATCTCCCGCAAAGCCCGAACCGGGTAGGTCACGTCGGGCTCGGCACGCAGATAAGACAGGATTGGCTCAATAGCCGCTCTCCCCATCCCCGCCAGCAGTTTCACGGCGTATTGCTTCTCCTCAAGATCCATGCTTGCCTGGGCTGTCTGAACCGTAAACCGGCGCAGAAGCGCAGCGGCAGCCTCCGGGGTTTGCCACGATGCGAGACGTTCCATGGCGGCGACACGTGTGCCCGCTTCGCCGTGTATTTGGGTGATCTGTTTGATGGCCCGCTGAATTTGCCGTTCGGACGGACCGGCCTCGAAATCAAAAATCCTGCGAAAGAAACCCATAGTCCTGGCGTCCCTTAATCCTCTGATAAGACTGCGCTTCCTGTATCATCCCTGATCATCGGCTCCGGAGGATTACGCTCCTCCGGAGCCGACAAAATGCATTTTACAACAACTTGCTGGTGCGCAGGGGAGATTCCGGAATATAATGCCCGCCTATGGAAGAACGTGATCTATTCAACGAAAAGGACGAGACCGTGCCCGCTTCAATCTACTGTCCGAAGTGCAGGACTACACAGGAATATCCCATCAGGTGGCGTCGCCGAACCAGGAAGGCGTCTCTGCCGCCGGGCGCCAGCGAACAGGACAGGGCGAAATTCGCCAAAGCCCGCAACTATCGCATAAGGCTGGATGACAAATTGCGCTGCAAAAATCCCCGCTGCGGCAAGACAATCGAAATCACAACTCTGCAGACAGTTGTCTTTGATTAGACGGTTGCCCCACGTGAGGCGCGAATTCCGTAAAGTCCGAAACAGGAAGCACGAAGCCGGCAACCGGGAAAAACCACTGCTGAAATTCTTTGCATTTTGCTTCCGGCTTCAGGATCCGGCCGCCCTCATCGGGGCATCAGCATTGCTGCGTCCGGCTAGTCTGCTGCTTTGCCTCTAACGGAATATTCATGCACAAAATCAGCCAGCGCTTTAACCGAATCCTCCGGTGTTGATGGAAGGATGCCGTGTCCGAGGTTAAATATATGCCCTGGCCGCCCGCCGGCTTCATCAAGGATCTCGGCAGCTTTTTGATTGAGCACAGGCCAGGGCGCCAGCAATGCAGCCGGATCCAGGTTCCCCTGGATGGCAGTTCGGGCACCGATCTGTTCCCAGGCTCTGCGGAGAGGAATGCGCCAGTCCACGCCAATCGTGTCCCCTCCGGCTTCCCCAATCAGTTCCAGCAAACCGGCCGTCCCGGTTCCAAAGTGGATGCAGGGAATATTTTTTCGGCGCAATTCCTGGAAGATTTTCCGGCTGTGGGGCAGGACATATTGCGCATAGTCCTGGGGACTCAGGCATCCCACCCATGAATCAAATATCTGCAAGACCTGCGCTCCGGCTTTAACCTGGGCCAATAGAAAAGACAGAATGGTTTCGGACAATTTTTGCATGAGCATGTTCCATGCCGCCGGGTCCCGGTACATGAATCCTTTTGTAAGCAGATAGTTGGACGAGCTGCCGCCCTCAATGGCATAGCCTGCAAGGGTGAAAGGAGCTCCGGCAAACCCTATCAGGGGAACCTTCCCGTTCAGCTCGGAACGGACATGGCGTATGGTTTTCAGCACAAAGTCCAGGCTCTCCTCCGGATCGGCAACTCGAAGCGCGCTTACATCGGCAGCGCTGCGCATGGGCTTATGGATCACAGGACCGCTCCTCTCGGTGAACTCGAACGCGGCGCCCATGCCTTCCAGCGGCAGCAATATGTCGGCAAAAATGATGGCTGCATCCACTGAAAACGCCTGAACAGGTTGAAGAGTTATTTCCGCAGCGATCTCCGGATTTTTGAACATTTCGATCAGGCTGTGTTTCGCTCGAACTTCCCGGTATTGCTTCATATATCGCCCTGCCTGACGCATAAACCACACGGGCGTGCAATCGGCGGGCTCCAACCTGCATGCTTTGAGAAATCTGTCTTTTCGGCTCATTGAATTGTTCTTTCCGGGCCCTGCAGGGGCCCCCGGCTTACATTCGGCTGCGCAGTCAAACTACCCCAAATCCAGATCTACGTAAATGGGCCGATGGTCGGACACGCGTTTCGGGCCGGCATTTTCCAACTTCACGCAGGATGGATTGGACGAGATTATGCCCGTCTGAATGTCTCGCTTCTGTCCTCCTGTCAACGCGTGCATGTTTTTTCCGAGGAACCAGTCCAGCTTAAAGCACAGATACCCATGGTAGGATTCAAGCCGTGTCCGGATGCGCTCCGACAAAAACACCGGCAACAATGTGTTCTCCTCGAGGGAGTCGATACCGGTCCGGGCGGTTTCCTCGCTGGAATTAAAACGATCCCGGGCGAAACCATGCTTTTCCAAAACGCCGAACAAAGGTTCGCTTCCGCGTTCAGGATGAAGCAGCAGGCTCTTCATCTCAGGGGGCGAATGCAGCATCAGCCTGAAAACAGATCTCAAGGTTCTGCAGAATGTCCCACGTGAAAAGCCGTTCGTGTTCAGGTCGCCCCCCAGGATATACGATTCCCTTGCGCTTCCGGGAAGGTTCTCCATAATATGCAGCATCTGCCGGGCGCGGCATCCCGGCGTGTTTCGAAGCTCCAGATGTGCGGATCCCACCCAGAGCAATGATTGCCCCAGCTCGATCCCGGCCCAGACACAGTTCCGCCGGCCGAATCGCTTTTCCTCAAACTCATACGGCTCAAATGTTACAGGAAGCTGAATGGTGTGCGCCTCCAGAACAGGGTAGCGGCTGAGAATTGCGTTTCCCTGGAGGCTTTCCCGGTTGTCGCCCTGAGGTAAACGATCCTCACCGGTTCCCGGCGTCAGTTCGAAATGCGCGGGCGCAAAGGCCATATGCATGCCCAGGGCTTCGGCAAGATCCCGCGCCACATGCCGGTTTTGCGAACGGTTCATGCCGTAGTCCGCTTCGTTGAGGATCAAAACATCGGCCCATTTAAGAATTTCGTCAGACTGTAAGCAGTCCAGGATTTCATGGAATCTTTTCCCCTTTTCGATATTCCATTGCGCTACCCGGAGGAATGATCGGAGACGAGGGCTGGCGTCCGGACACGCCAAAAGCTGCGGCGTTTTCAGGAAGGACTCAAGCTGCTTCCCGTAATCGGCATAAAATGCGGATTCCCGGAGGCCGGCGATTGTCCTGTGCGCGCGCAAATTTTCGAGCAGGAAGTGCTGCAGTTCCATGATCTCATCCCGAACCGGAGCCCTGCATCCCGGTTAAGAAATCCTGCGGGGAAGGTGCGCCAGGGCTTTCTGTAAATCGGCATTCATTGTTTTTAATTCCCTCAAGGATTCCAGAAGGCTGGATTGGCGCAGCTCATCGAGGTCCACCGTATACTGTTCCGGATATATGAAATAGACAATGCGGCGTGCGAGCTTCTCCGCAGCCGAGGAAATGAGAGTGGCGCCCTCCACTGAAGCTTTCGCTGCAGTGTGTTTACCCGATGAACCCGGGGTGCTCATTTTGCGCTCGGATCCGGGAATGGCCACAGACAGGTTTTTTTCGATTTTTTCAATATACCGGTTCATGTTTTGCAGGTGATTTCTGCCAACCGCTCCTGCCCGCGATCTCAGATCCGGCGCCAATGAGACATCCAGCGCCACTTGAACCAGCGCGGGAAGATCCGACGAATATCGTTTCATCTTCCTGTTCCAGTCGAGAGTCTGTTCGGCAAACATATAAAGCCGATGCCTAAGAAATTCGTCCGGCTTCATGGAATCCGCCCGCGAACGGTCCTCGGAATCCTCAAGGATTTGGACCCGGGCGACAGGATCCCCCAGATAAAGCCGCAGTTCGTAATTTTCCCACAGGCTGGGAGGAACGTCCAAGTCGCCATCCTTAACGCGCTCGGGAGGCAGGCGTGTTTCGTGCAACACGATCCGGTGGCTGTCGCGCAGAGCGCTCAGCATTCCGCGAAACCGGTCGTAACTTCTTTCATCTTCAACCAGGCTCCATACCTCCAATCCTTCCTTGCCAAAGGCAAATACCGAGTCGATCCCCTGGCAAAGATCCGACTCATGATAGCTCAGCCACGCTATGGCTAACTCTCGCGGCGTTTCATGGGTCGGCCGGTCGTCGGGGAAAGCTGTTAACAAACTCCCGGCGAGCATCCATGCGGCGGTCATTAGACTGAGGCTTCGTCCGGCAAATGAGCTCATTTCTCTGTTCCGATTGCCTGTCTTAATCCGAGATCCCAACCGAAATCGTTATTCCACAGGATGCTATTCTATCCCTGTCATTCCCGCCTTCCCAGAGCCTCCTCGGAAACAGTAGCCTGTCCCCTTTTTTTTGTATACTCTTTATCGTGAAGGGGGACACGGAATTGGGAAGTATGATTCTTAAACAGGCCGAGATCGGCCCGATGATGAACTTTGTATACCTGATCGGATGCCAGGAAACCAGGGAGGCGGGGGTTGTGGATCCGGCCTGGGACGCGCCGGCCATTATGCGTATGGCGCAAGCCTCCAATTTGAATATCAAGCATATCCTTTTGACGCACGGGCATCCGGATCATGTAAACGCTCTGGAACCGCTTCTCGAGGCAACCGACGCCAGGGTTTACATCCATAAAGACGAAGTGGAATACATGCGTGAAGCTGCCCGCAGCTTCGGGATGTCCACAGAATTCATGAACCGACGGTCGGGCAATTTCCAGGAAGTCTCCGATGGACATTCTATATATGTCGGCGGACTGCGGATCCAGTGCCTGCATACACCGGGTCACAGTCCGGGATCCCAGTGCTTTCTGGCTGAAAACTGCCTTTTTTCGGGAGACACGCTTTTTGTCGACGCATGCGGCCGCGTGGACTTGCCCGGCGGAGAGCCCGAGAAAATGTGGTGGAGCCTGAACCAAAAACTGCGGGGACTGGACGACAATATTGCCGTTTACCCCGGGCACGACTACGGGGGCAGCCCGAAATCCACAATCGGCGAGCAAAAGGAAACCAATCCCTACATGAACTACGATTCGGTTCAGAGGTTTCTGCGTGACATGAGCTTTATGTGAATTGACGATTGAAACCAAAACCGCAGGTCCCGATACAGACTGCCAACCCTTTTTTGAGCCGCAGAATGTCGAATGGCGAATGATGAATTTCGTAGTCCAGAACCAACCTTTGCGGTTCGACATTCGATATTCGACATCCGATATTCAAACACGCATCCTCCCGTATTTGACAAACTGATAGAGCCTCTCCGGCAGAGCCGATGGGCCTCCCATTGGAAATTTACCGCTCAAATACATTGGCAAAAATCGATGAGGCACATTATTTCAGGGGATCATCACGAAGAAATCTAAAACGGATCCATTGTTGCCGGCGCATGCTTCCAATCGTCAATGACTAATACGCTTTGGCGAAATAGGCTCTCCTCCGGGCCGGCTGCCCGCAGCAGATGCAGCTTCCATTATCCTCGGGCTGATCGAGAGGTATGTTGCGCAGTGTGGCTTTGGTGTCGTCCTTGATGCGCTGTTCGCAGTCCGCGCTTCCGCACCAGAATGAATAGGCGAAGCCTTTCTCTACCGCTGCCTTGAAGTCTCCATAAGCCGCCGGATCGGAGGTATGGGCTTCGCGAAAACTCAAAGCGCGGTCGTAGAGCGATTTCTGAATCGCGTCGAGCGCCCCTGCAGCCGCAGCCGACAAACCGGTCTGAGGGATAAACGACTTGCCTTCCTTCCCCGGTTTGTCCCGCCGTGCAAGCACGACCGTTCCTTTCGCCACATCTTTCGGGCCAATTTCAATCCGCAGCGGCACGCCCCGCATTTCCCAATCATTAAACTTAAAGCCGGGGCTGGTTCCCTCACGCTCATCCAGGACAACACGGAAGTTCGAAGCCGCAAGCTCCGAACGGATTTTGCGGGCCGCTTCCATGACCTGGGTTTTTTCTTCGTCGCTTTTGAAAATGGGGACCACGACTACCTGATAGGGAGCCAGCCGGGGGGGAAGTATCAGTCCCTGGTCGTCGCCGTGAACCATGATGATGGCGCCGATAAAACGCGTGGACAGGCCCCAGGAGGTTGTCCAGCAATGCTGAAGCACACCGTTCTTATCCAGGTACCGGATCTCGAAAGCTTTGGCGAAATTCTGCCCCAGATTGTGCGACGTGGCTGACTGCAGCGCCTTGCCGTCCCCCATCATCGCTTCAATCGAATAGGTCTGATCGGCGCCTGCAAATCTTTCGGATTCGGATTTGAGTCCGGGGATCACCGGTATGGCGGCTTCGTTGACGGCAAAATCCCGGTATATCTCGAGCATCTGCCGGGTCTCGGCCTCAGCCTCTTCCGGAGTGGCATGAGCCGTATGGCCTTCCTGCCAGAAAAATTCCAGCGTGCGCAGAAAAAGCTTGGTCCTCAGCTCCCAGCGCACGACGCTATTCCACTGGTTGATCAGCAGCGGCAGGTCCCTGTAAGACTGGATCCATTTTGCATAGGAATGGCCGATAATGGTTTCCGAGGTCGGGCGGACGACGAGAGGCTCCTCGAGCTCTTGCCCGCCACCATGAGTAACTACCGCCAGCTCAGGCGAGAAGCCGGCCACATGATGCTTTTCTTTCTCGATAAAGCTCCGCGGGATGAGCAGGGGGAATGCCGCATTGACGTGCCCTGTGGCCTTGAAACGGCGATCGAGCGATTGCTGGATGTTCTCCCACAGCGCCCAACCGTAAGGCCGAACGATCATGCATCCACGGACCGGCGCATAGTCGGCCAGCTCCGCTCGAAGAACCAGCTCATTGTACCATTCCGAAAAGTCTTCTGAACGAGAAGGAAGCTTTAGCTCAGACATTCTTCTAACCGCCTCTCAGAAATATTCCGCAAATACCAAAGGCAAAAGCCTATCCAACCGCCTGTCTCCTGTCAACTGCACCATGCTCGGACGGATCGCACGCCCCAGGTTGAGGGCCACGGACCTTTTGGCTTGCATTTTTTGCGGCCTGAAGCTGGATTTGTCGAAGGCTTGAAATACGGGATGCCGGACCGCCACCTATTTCCGCACGGGGATGCTGAGCAGCAGCTTGCAGGGTGCATGGCGGGAAAGATGTTTGGAGGTAGTGCCCAAAAGTATTTCCCCGATCGTGCGCTTGTGATGGTATCCGAGAACTGCCAGATCTATCTTTTTTTGCTTCATTTCCTCGAGCAAGGCTTCTCCGGCATTGTGCGCCCGGAACACCTGGCGGGAAATCTTCATCCCGGTGCGCCGGGCCACGCGTTCCGCAGCACCCAGGATACGCTTTGCTTCCGCGTCCATCTCCGGCACATCCGCGTCCAGGGGAGTTGGCTCAGGCAGCTCAATAACATGAGCCAGCATCAGCGAGGCATTGGCCGCGCCCACGCGGCATGCAAGATCGGTCAGCTCAACGGCATGATCGAATGTTTTCAGCCCTACCAGAATGCGTTTTGCTTTTCTCATCGCATATTCTCCCGGCAATTGTGTCCCCCGCTCAGATGAAATCGAAAATGGAGGACGACTTGGATCCACGAAGAAGGGCATGGAGCCGGAGGGCATCCATATCGGTCAGCAGGGCGAGGAAATTGCACACTGCACGGGCCGCCTCCATCTGCCCCTTTCCGAAACAGCCTTCAACAATATTCCTGTAATATCTGGGGAAAAGGGCAGCGCTCCTTTTCTCAAGGACCTCTTCGAGGAGCAGATGAAAGAGATCCCTCAGGATTTCCCGCCCCTTGGTGCTCATAGCGGCAACTCTTGGATCCGTAATCACGGCTTCCCATATGACGGATTTGCAGAGCACGGAAAGGATCCGCGCTTCAGGCGGGACGATGAGGCGCCAGGAAAAATCCGAGCGACGGCCGCCCGCGCAGGTTTCAAGCAAAACGGACGTAATCAGATCGTTGAGAATGTTTCGCATCGCCGATTTCCGGTAAGCCCGTTCATCGCCGTGCTCCGGAAAGCGGATTCTCCGTTCCAGGTCCAGGAGCCGCTCCCGCACCTCCGCGAAAGCCAGCCTGGGAACTTCCTCCTCTTCACGGGTTTCCTCGTAATGGGCAAAAACTCGCCGGCCGAACCGGGCATCCTCAAGCTCACCCGGGTGCAGGAACTGGGCCTGCAGCGCATCCTCCACATCATGGATCGAATACGCGCAGTCATCCGCCCAATCGAGAATCTGGCAGGTAAGGGATGTCTTGGGCTGCCGCCTCCCCGAATTTTTGCTCGTATGCATAATGGCGGCCCCGTGCTGAAGCGCCCATTTGGCTACGGGAAGTTCCGACGAAAAAATAAATTTGTCGTTGCCGATATCCTGTTCGTAGGGGTATTTCAGAACGCCGGCGAGCGTCGCCCGCGTCAGATTCAGTCCCGGATAGGAAGGGGATTTCGGCTCCGCCGACACCAAAATATGAAAGGTCTGCGCATTACCTTCAAATCGAAGTGCGCGCTTGCCTTTCAGATGCGCCCGGCGGCTTACCTCCCGCATGCAGGCGTCTAGCGTCTGTTCCCCCGCATGCCCGAATGGCGGATGGCCCAGATCGTGCGCGAGAGCCGCCGCCTCAGCCAGTTCAGGCACCAGGCAGCGATCGAGCAGCGGCTGCTCGATGAGGAGGTTGTGGGAAATGGCCCGGGCAATCTGGGCAACCTCGATGCTGTGAGTCAGGCGTGTGCGATAAAAATCTGCCTGTCCGATGCCGAAAACCTGGGTTTTCCCCTGAAGCCGGCGGAACGCCGCGCTGTGCAGGATGCGGTCGCGGTCCCTTTCCGCAGGATGCCGATGATCCTTGGGTGAAGGCGGGCTTTCCTCGTAGCGACGCTGCAGCAGAAATTCGTCCATACGATATTCTAGATAAAAAAATCCCGAATTACACGGTTTTGAGTGAATTTCCTGTGCTTCGGCCTCGCACAGCTCAAGGCTGCGGAACCCTTGGAGAAGTGAAGATCAGAGGCTATAGATCCGCGTAAGTTCCGTCTTCAGGTAGTCGAAGGCACTTTGCGGATCGTCGGAATAGTGAAGCAGCTCCAGATCGTCCGGCGAGATTGTACCCCAACGCACCATGGCGTCAAAATTCAGCACCTGCTTCCAATAATCGGATCCGTAAATCAGCACCGGCATTCTTTTGGGATATTTCCTCGTCTGCACCAGTGTCAACACCTCAAAAGCCTCGTCCAGGGTGCCGAATCCTCCCGGGAAAATCACCAGCGCCAGCGCCGGATAAACAAACCAAAATTTGCGCATGAAAAAATAATGGAACTCAAAAGCCAATTCCTTTGAAACGTAAGGATTGATCTGCTGTTCCATCGGAAGGCTGATCGAGAAGCCGATGGACTGGCCGCCGGCTTCGCGGGCACCGCGGTTGGCGGCTTCCATGATTCCGGGGCCGCCGCCGGAGCAGATCATCAGGCGCTTGAATCCCCCGTTCAGGGTCCTGGCCCATCGCACGATCATCTGCGCCAGAGTTGAAGCGTCTTCGTAATACCGGGACAACTGAACCGCCCGTTCCGCCTGAACGATGTCCTCTGCGGACGGTCTGTCCGCCACGCTTTCTCCAACCAGCCTGTTCCTGAGATCGGCAAGCCCCCTTTCACTCTCATCCCGGGGCAGGATCCGGGCCGAGCCAAAAAAAACAATGGTATCTTTGACACGCTGCATTTTCAGCCTGCTCTCGGGCTCCAGATATTCGCTGAGAATCCGGATCAGGCGGGCGTCTTCGCCATTCAGGAATTCGGCGTCTTCATAGGCTTTGGGCGGGCGTACGCGATTCAGTTCCATTCCAATATCTCCAAAACAGGCTCTATTCCCCCATTTATGCTTTCGGATGTCAGGATATCCGCACAACTTCGCCAACTACAAACTTATCGCTCCTCTTCTATGGTTGCGTGATGATTTATTGGTCCGGCCCCTTTGCCCAAGCCTGGCCCGGTCTCAATTGCCCGGGTGATAAACTGTTTGGCAATATGCACGGCTTGCTCGAGCCCTCGGCCCTTCGCGAGTTCGGCCGTAATGCAGGCCGAATATGTGCAACCCGTCCCGTGAGTATGCGCAGTCTCGATCCGCGGCGATTCAAAATAAAAAAACTTGCCTTGCCAGTAAAGTAGGTCCAATGCTTCTCCCTTGAGGTGACCGCCTTTGACCAGTACCGCCTGAGGCCCCAGCGCGGCGATTTTGAGGGCTGCTTCCTTCATAGTGCTCGGATCGGAAACTGTCATGTGCGCCAATACGCCGGCTTCGGGGAGATTTGGGGTGACCAGGAAGGCATATGGAAGCAGGAGTTCTGCCATCGTCTGCCGGGCTTCGCCCGTAATAAGCGGATGGCCGTGCTTGCTGACCATCACGGGGTCCACTACAAGGGGAAATTTGAAATCCCGCGCGCGCTCGGCTATCGCCTTGATAGTTCCGGTATCACCGAGTGCCCCCGTTTTGGCAGCCAAGGGCGGAATGTCTTCCAATACCGCCTGAAGCTGGGCCGCAACGATCTGAGGCGAAAGGCATTCCACAACACTCACCCGCTGGGTGTTTTGAACCGTTATCAGAGTAAGGACGCTTGTCCCGTAGACGCCTCTCTGGTGAAAGGTTTTAAGGTCGGCCTGAATGCCGGCGCCTCCTGAAGGATCAGAGCCGGCGATGGTCAAGGCAACGTAAGTCATTCCCTCATCCCAATGAATTCATCAGACGGAGAGCTATTATAACCGCATCGCACTCCCGCGCCCAATTTTCCGGCATACCGATCAGGGGGGGGTCCGATGCCTGTGTAGGGCGGCGTCCAAAATTCGAAATTAGCCATTTTGTGGCTTTTTAGCCTCAAGCCGTACTACAATAGGTTTCACCACAGCAAGCGCGCTAATTCATTCGAACCATCGTGAGGCATGCATCCGATGTCGGGCACAATTGCATCGGCCGAGCCTGCTCCTGCGGAAAAGCTCAAAGATTCGCGGAATGCCCTGGTCGCTTCATTCCTTGGCTGGACGCTGGACGCGTTCGATTTTTTTATCGTCGTCATGGTCCTGACGGATATCGCCAAGGATTTCAAATGCAGCCACGCGGACATGGCCCTAACCCTGACCGCCACTCTGGCATTCAGACCCGTGGGCGCCTTCATTTTTGGCTTGATGGCCGACCGTTACGGGCGGCGCATCCCTCTGATGATCGATGTGGTTTTTTATTCAGTGATCGAAATTGCTTCCGGTCTCGCACCCAATTACACCACCTTCATAATCCTGCGGGCTCTCTTCGGGATCGGCATGGGTGGAGAATGGGGGGTTGGAGCCTCTCTGGCCATGGAAGCCGTGCCGGCCCGATGGCGTGGAATTCTTTCCGGGGTCCTTCAGGAAGGGTATGCCATCGGGTACATCATGGCTTCGCTGGCCTATTTTTTTGTTTTTCCTTACCTGGGCTGGCGGGCGATGTTTTTTATCGGCGGAGCTCCTGCCATTTTGGCATGGTTCATCCGGCGGAAGGTCAAAGAATCGACAGTTTGGGAAAAGACCCGCAGAAGGGATTGGAGCTCGCTCTGGTCGTCGGTCCGCTCGCACATCCACGCCTATTTCCTGATCGCGGCCGCGGCTGCCCTTTCGGATTTCGTGCTCACGAGAGCGGCGGCCTGGATCAGCGGCAATCCGCTGCTGACCGGCTATTTAACCTCGGGCTTATTCCGGGGATGCATTGTCTTTTTCGGGGCACTGCTGATTGCATTCATGGCGGACGTAACCTGGCGCGTGGCCGAAGGCCATCGAAAGCTGTTTTTCTATATGGTTGCGCTGATGACCATGATGAACTTTGTCGCCCATGGGACTCAGGACATGTACCCGACTTTCCTGAAGACGCATCGCGGCTTCTCCGTTCAATTAACCGCGGGAGTGACCATCATCGCCAACTTGGGCGCTCTGGCAGGCGGCATATGCTGCGGGCTGTTCTCCGACCGATTCGGCCGCCGGAAGGGAATCGTGACCGCCCTGCTTCTTGCCATCCTCATCATCCCTCTTTGGGCTTACGCCCCGGATACCGCCTTGCTGGCGCTGGGCGCCTTCCTGATGCAGTTTATGGTCCAGGGAGCATGGGGCGTCATCCCGGCGCACATTACGGAATTATCGCCGGACGCGGTCAGGGGATTTTTCCCGGGGTTTGCTTATCAATGCGGCGTTCTTCTGGCCGGCAGCGTAGGCTATCTGGAAGCCCTGTTTGCCGAACGTATGAACTACGCCAATGCCATGGCGGGAACTGCGCTGACTGTCTTTATCCTGGGCGCCGTTGTCGCCGCATTGGGCAGGGAGAAAAGGGGAATCGAGTTCGGCGGAAGCCCCCAATAAAACCGTACCCAATGCCGAAAAAGTCAGGCACCTCGGGCAAAGCCGCAGGCTTGAAAGATTGGAACCGCTCAAAGCGGTTGGAGGAATTACGCTGGTCTTGAACGCTGACTTACGCGGGCAAAAGCCGATGAGGCGCTTCCGATCCCCGCGGGCCAGCGCTCGGCGCTGGACAGTTTCTGCGGCGGCACTGTGGCAAACGCCCGGTTTCCCATAACCTCCATCTCCTTGCCGCACGGCGCTTGCCACAGTGCCGCCGCAGAAAACTCCATCGGAAGCGCCTCATTGGCTTTGCTCGCCGACCCTCGCCGAACAAATCGTTTGTCAGCGTATCTCAGCGTTTCAAAATACGGAGCTGTCAAACTTATAGCCCAGAGCCGGGGTTTACCAATAGAATTATCGATCATCCTCTGCCAACCCGCATTTCTCACCGGCTTTTTGCTGATTTTTCCTGGCGGACATAGAGACGGACCTCGCTGCTTGCGTAAAGGAGACGGTAGTGCCTGGACAGCAGCGCGCTCCATCCCGGCCTGTCTGCCATTTTGATGTTTTTGAAATGATCTACAATCACGGCAGGGGGCTTTTCAAGCAGCGCCCGCAGCGTATGGCTCTCCTCTTCACCGTAAGGCGGCTGGGATTCATCCATCACGTTGAAAAACGGGTAGGAGGTTGCCATGCGGCGCCCGCTCAAAAAGTAAAACTCCGGGCTCGGCCCCCAGACAAATATTCGATCCTCCGGCCCGGTAACCGAGCGGATCTGATTTGCGGCCTCCTTCATGCCGCGATCAATCACGCACATGTCCCACATGCGGGTCTGCTGATGCGCAGCCTGGTCAAAAAGAAAATACCAGTGCGCCAGCGTGCGGGCCTGTAACCAGAGGAACGTTGCGGCCAGAAGAGCTGCGCCCGCCCAGGCGGCGGTCCTGTGCCGGCGCCGAATGCCGTCCCGGAGCATACGGTCGATCGCGGCCGCTGCCATCAGGGAAAGCGCCGGGAACACCTGGATATAGTAATTGGCATAAAACCTCCTGCCGATGGCGACTCCCGCAAAGGCGGCGGCAAGCCATACCCAGAGAAAACATCCCGTTGTGCCACCTGCGGCGATTCCTTTCCGCCCGCTCCAGATCCATATCCACAGCCACAAATAAACGAGCCCAAAACCGAGCGGCTGGCGCCCACCGATCCGGATCCAATCCGCCAGGGATACCTGGTTCACATAGTGGACGCGCGTAAGTACGCTTTGAAGCCACCAGTCGTCCAGGCTTGCATTCAGATGCAAAATACCTAAAAATACCGCAACGCCGGCCGCGGTGCCGGAAAGCAGCCACAGCATTTTTCCGGCCTTGTTCTCTCTGCCGATAAAAATCACCACGAAAAAGCTGAACATCAAAACTTCGGGAGCGGCGGATGGCTTCGAGAAGGCGCCTGCCGCGGACAGCAATCCTGCCCAGAAAAATCCTCCCGGCCGGCGAATTTCCAGCGCGCGCAGGAATAAATAGACGGCCGCTGTAGAGAAAACCACCGTAAGCTGTTCGGGCGTGTATCCGATGATTCGCGGGGTGTAGAAATTTGCGCTGATTACGGCATAGGCCAGGGCTGCCAGCCCGCCGGCCCTGGGAGATAGGAAACGGGACCCGATAAAATACAGGAGCAGGCACTCAAGCAGCGCAAGCAGGAGCGAACCGGCATGAATCGCAGCCGAGTTCACGCCGAAGACAGAGAACATCCATGCGCAGAAATAAATGGCCATCGGCATATGGTTGCACCAGACATCCCGGTATAGCGTCTTCCCATAAACCAGTTCGGATGCCGTGCTTGCATAAATGCCCTCATCCACAAATATCAGCGAGTGCTGATAGTAAGGCACACGCAGCAAAACAGCCGCAAGCATGCCGAGTGCGAGCAGCATGATGCCCGGATGTGAAACAAATAATGATTGGAGTGATTTCACAAAAATCCTCTATCGATCCGGCAATGCCCGCGAAAAGGTCCCGGGCTCATGCCGAACCCGCTCCGGCAATGCCGGGATTTTGCCGCCCTGTCAAGCACTGCCGGCAGACCTCGGTTCCGTGTGGATAACCACCCGCCCGAGTTCCGGGAATTCCCGCCGGAGCCTGTTCTCCATTTCCTCCGCAATCTCATGGACCTCGGCGATGGACACGCCCTCGTTGATGAACAGGTGGCACGAGAGATAGATTTTGCCCCTAATCCTGTGCAACTCTATGTCGTGACACCCGCCGGTCCGCGAAAACTCCCGTTCAATCGCGTGGACCCGCGCAATGTAGGAACTTGCCTCGATCGCCTGCAACGGCGCTCCGACAACCGGTTCCTCGGCCTGCGGTTCTATGTGTGCGTTTATCCCCGCTATGGGCGTCGAAACCTTCGACCGGGCCAGTTCCGCCCGCAGTGTGTTTTCAAGGTCTGTCGCCAGCTCGTGCGCGTGTTCGAGGCTCAGTGTCGGATCGACCTCAAGATCCAGATCGATCCACAGGCCGCGCTCCGTCCAGTGCGTGGTCACATTGTGCGCCGCCAGGCGTTCCCGTGCAGCGGTCGCCTGGATGCATTCCAGGACACCTTCGCTTTCGGCGATCGGGTTGGTGTGAACGACCACATCCGCATCGGGTGCAATGGCATGAACCGTTTCCTGTGCTTTCTCCGTCAGCCGATGACTTTCCTCGAATGAAAGATGGCGCGGCACATCGACAATGAGGTCCACAAACAGGCGGTTCCCCACATCGCGCACCCGGGTGCGCGACACGCGCTGAATCCCGCCGATTTTTTCGACCGCCAGCGCCAGGCGGTCGGCCAGGCCTTTGGGCGCCCTGTCCAGCAATGCGTCTGTCGCCCGGCGCCCCAGTCTGACGCTGACGTATACGACGATGATCGCAACCACCAGGGCGGCAAACGCGTCTGCACGCTCGAAATAGCTTTTGTCGCCTCCACGGTATTCCCCGTACTTCACCAGAAGCAATCCGGCAATTACAACGGCGGAACTCCATATATCGGTGCTGAAATGGAGGGCGTCTGCCTCCAGCGCCTGGCTGCGGTATTTCTTGGCGATTCGCGACAAAGCCCTGGAACGCGAAAAATCGATAACAATCGACAGTGCCATGATCAGGAAGGCCCACAGGCTTGGATCCACATCCACGTGCTCGAAAAGAAGGCGGCGAAGAGCTTCAAAGATGATCCACAGGCAGGTTAATAGCAGAAGCAGGGTTTCCGCCAAAGCGCTGAGATTTTCCACCTTGCCGTGCCCGTAAAGGTGCGACTCATCGGCAGGCCGGTCGCTGATCCGCACGGCAAAAAAAGTGATGACGGCGGCCGCCAGATCCAGGGCCGAATGAGCGGCTTCTGCAAGGATTCCCAGGCTTCCCGTCATCAGGCCAACGACCAGTTTCGTGACGGTAAGAAATATGGCCGCCGCGACCGAGAGGGCCGCGACAGTACTTTTTTCGCGGATTTGTGTTTCCATATATACCCGAAGACTGCGGGCTCGTTTCCGTTATTCCAGAAGCGACAAAGGCAATTTTCAGTCGTCCACCAGTCGGAGCTTCATAGCGTCGCGACGGTGCTCCGCCAATATGCGCCTGGCGTCCTGGGCAAGGCTTGCGGGAACAAAAATCCTTATCTGGCCCAAATCCGCGGCAGGAACCGGATAAAGGCGGTTGGGCAATTCGGGTGAATAGTGGCAGGGAATGCCGTAGCTCTCAAGCAGACTCTTGATAACCGAGGCCTCACCGTCCGCCCACGCTCTTGCAACGACTACGGGTTTCGATTTGTCCATGAAGCTCCCCGCTCTTCCTTATTTCGAGGACGATAGAGCAGGCTGTAAAATCCAGGAAACTCCAGTCCGGAGCCTGCTTCCCGTCATCCTCAAAAAATCCCAGGCTGTTTTCAAGCCTCTTTGGCCTCCGGCTTCCCTCCGACCGGTCCCCGGATCGATGCAACGCCGCGAGGCTAAGGCTGCTTCGTTATTTTGACGCTGGAAGGGCCTTTATGAAACGCCTGGAACTCATAGGTCACACCGACCGCGATACCGGATTTCGGGTCATAATCCATCAGGCCTGCGATCCCCCCCACATCCCACCGCAGCCTGCCAGTCCAGAACTGGATTCCGGCACGAGCCTGGGACTTGTTTTCGTTTCCTACTCTGCCGGATGGACCCTGGCGGCCATTGAGTTCCGCAACAAAGTTTACCCTGTGGTGCAGCGGGATAATGGTCGCAATCCCGTATGTCAGCGGATCTGTTTGTCTGCCCTGGAGCACAGGGGAGGCCAGGATTGCGAATCCCGCATCCGCCAGGATCTGGACGCGACCGAGATGCTTCTTGAACAGAAGGCTTGCAAAGAATTCTGTCTCATCCGTGCCCAGCCCGCTGTCGTGCTTGGCATTCGGAAGCTCCACGGCAAACTTGAAAGCCATGGCCGGACGGCGGCCCTTTTCTCCCGCAAGTTTCAGCTTGGTGCCAAGTATCAGATCGCCGAAGTCGCTGGTTGAATCACCGCTGAAGGTGGGCGGGATGACAGGTTCCGTGCGGCCGGAGACCGACAGGATGTCCTGAGCGACGCCGGAAATCTGGAACTCGGCATACTCGCCGACGCCGACATGGATGGCGGCGACACCCAGCCGCGCCAAATCTCCCTCGAGGCCGGAAAGGGAATAGCGCTGACCCTGCAAAAACTCCAGGCCAACCTCGGTTCGAATCCACCCTGTTTTAAGAATTTCAGCATCATCGGTCCTGAGGGGACGCTGCTGCCCGAAGCTGTTCCACGCGATAACCAGACAAAATGGCAGCAGCCAAGGTCCTTTACGCACAAGCCCTCCTATGCACATTTGCAGCATCTTCCGATAAAGAAACAAAAAAAGCAGCCACAAATTATCACGAATCCCGCAAGTTTGATAATTCGTGTTCGTTCGCAGCTGCCTTTTTATTTCCTGAGCAGGCGGATCTGGTGCTGGACGATGGCTGCGGCGGCTATGGCTGCGGTCTCGGCTCGCAGGATCCACGGCCCAAGGCCGAAGGTTCTGTACCCGGCTTCCATGGCCTGTTCGATCTCATGGACATCCCAGCCGCCTTCGGGGCCGATGCACAGGACAATTTTTTCACCGGCCAGGACTTTTTCCGGCCGCCACGGCTGCGACGCCTTTTCATAAAAAAGGAGCTTCGTGCATGCGGAAAGCTGCTGGCAGCGAAGAAAATCGGAAAACTCCAGAGGGGTGTGCAGCCGCGGTGCGGAGAAGCGGCCGCACTGCCTGGCAGCATCCTTCAGGATGCGATCCCAGCGGGCCAGCCGGAGGCCGCCGCTGCCAGGGGATAGCTTTATATCGCTCATGCGCGTGTACAGGGGCATGACTTCGGCAACGCCCAGTTCGGTTGCTTTCTGGATCATCCACTCGAATCTTGCGGTCTTGATCAGAGCTGCAGCCAGGATAAGGATTGCAGGCGGCTCCTCGGCGGGAAGCTTTACCAGGCCCCGGATACAGACCTCGGAACCATGGAAGTCAACCTGCCCGGCATATCCGTTTCCCTCGCCGTCAAAAATCTCAACAGGATCACCCGTCCTCAATCTCAGGACGTCTCGCAGATGATGAGCCTGATCGGGAGGAAGCACGGCGATTCCATCGCGAATGGAATCCGGTGGGGCATAGAATCGTCTTCGGGGCATCGGCAGGCTACCCGAAAATATCCTTAACCTTGTCGAAGATGTTGCGTTCTTGTGTGAGTTCGTCGTCCTTGCTGACTTTAGCCAGCGCCTCGAAGATCTGCCGCTGCTCCTTTGTGAGCTTGGTCGGCATAACCACATTCACGGTCACAAACTGATCTCCGCGGCCTCTCTCGCCCAGGCTGACGATGCCCTTGTTACGCAGGCGGAAGACGGATCCGCTTTGGGTGCCTTCGGGAATTCTAAGTTTCTCTTCGCCTTCGAGGGTTGGGACAGTAACTTCTGAGCCCAAAACGGCTTGCGCTATACCTATTGGGATCTGGCAGTAAATGTTGTTTCCCTGTCTTTGGAAAAAGGGATGCTCTTCCACATAAATGACGACATAGAGGTCGCCCGAAGCGCCACCGTGGACTCCGGATTCCCCTTCTCCCTGGATACGCAGCCTGGCGCCGTTGTCTACCCCAGCCGGAATTCTGACTTCGAGAACTTTTTCCTTTCGCACACGTCCGCGGCCCTGGCAGGCTTCACAGGGCTCGCTGATGACCCTGCCTGTTCCGTTGCATTGGCTGCAGGTCCTGCTTATGGAAAAGAAACCCTGCTGGTAGCGCACCTGTCCGGAACCATGGCATGTCGGGCAGCCTACAGGATTTTTGCCCTTGGGGGTTCCGCGTCCGTCGCATGCGCCGCAGGTTTCCTGGCGGGGGATTTTGATTTTGGTTTTGAGGCCAAAGGCCGCTTCGCGGAATGAGATTTTCAGGTCGTAGCGCAGGTCCGAGCCTCGCTCGGGACCGCCCCGGCGGCGCCCCCCGAAAATATCGCCGAATCCGAAAAATTCCCCGAGGATGTCTCCGAAGTCTCCAAAGGTGGCGGGATCGAAGCCGCTGAATCCTCCCTGCAGGCCGCTGTGGCCGTAGCGGTCGTAGCGCGCCCGCTTTTCGGGGTCGCTCAGGACACTGTAAGCCTCGGCAGCCTCCTTGAATTTTTCCTCGGCGCTTTTGTCGTTCGGATTTTTATCCGGATGATATTTGAGAGCCAGTTTTCTATAGGCGCTCTTGATCTCCTGATCCGAGGCATTCTGGGGGATCCCCAGCACTTCGTAGTAGTCTCGCTTGTTATTCAAAAAAAATCCCCACTCTCTTGTTTTGTTGCGTCTACGATTCCACGGAATCCAGCGCGGACTTCAGCAAATTATCCAGATCAGCCTCGGCTTTCTTCTCTCCGGACCATCCCGAAGCCTTCAGGCCCTGGCCCGCCGGGGCGCTGAACATGGCCGCGGCAAGCTTTGCCGCTCCATCTTCGAGTTGTGACAGCACTTCTTTCAGCAAAGGGAGGCTGCTTTCGCCCGGAGCTAGACCCCTGGCTTTTTGGATCGATTCTTTTATCATTTCCTGTTCGACAGAGTCAAGAAGCCAGCCGAACTCCGAATAGCTTCGCGCAAGGGCGCCCATCTGCCACTTGATGCGGTTGCGAGTTTCCGCGGATTGTTTGGCTTTGTGATCGCTGTCGGCATGCTGTCTCGACTCGAGAGTCATCCGGTCGATCTCATCCTTGCTCAATCCCGTTGAGGGAGTGATCTTGATGGCCTGCTCCTTGCCGGAAAGCATGTCTTTGGCCGAAACGCTTAATATTCCGTTGGCATCCATGTCAAAAGAAACTTCAATCTGCGGGGCTCCCCTCGGCCCGGGAGCAATCCCCACCAGGTTAAATTTTGCCAGGGAACGGTTGTACTGCGCTAATTCCCTCTCTCCCTGCAGGACATGGATTTCAACCACTGTCTGATTATCCGCTACGGTCGTAAAAATGGCTGTCTTCTTTAGCGGAATCGTCGAGTTGTGATCGATGAGGCGCGTAAACAATCCGCCCTGGGTTTCGACTCCCAGCGACAAGGGAAGCACATCCAGCAGGACGATTTCCCTTAATTCGCCCGCCAGGACACCGCCCTGAAGAGCCGCGCCGACTGCGACGACTTCGTCGGGGTTGACTTCAAGAGATGGTTTTTTTCCGAAGATTTTTTCCACATGGCGCTGAACCGCAGGCGTGCGCGTTTGTCCTCCCACAAGGATTACTTTATTGATATCGGCAGGAGCCAGACGGGCGTCGGCCAGCGCTTTCTCACAGAATATGGTGGTCCTCTCGATCAGATCCTTGACCAATTCTTCAAACCTGGCCTGAGTCAGGATTTTGTCAAAATGCTTCGGGCCTTTGGCGTCGGAGGCAATAAACGGCAGGCTGATGTGCGATTGTGCGGCGGAGGAAAGCTCGCACTTGGCCTTTTCGGCCGTTTCTTTGAGCCGCTGGCGTGCGAGCACATCGCCGCCGAGATTGATGCCTTTCTCGGCTTTGAACTCGGCGATCATCCAGTCGATAATGCGCTGGTCAAAATCCTCTCCTCCCAGGAAACTGTCTCCGCACGTGGACACGACCTCGAAAACCCCGTCATTGAGTTCGAGGATCGATATGTCGAATGTCCCGCCCCCGAGGTCATAAATCGCGATTCGCTCCCGGTCCTTTTTGCCGAGTCCATAGGCAAGCGCGGCCGCAGTCGGTTCGTTGATGATTCGGAGGACCTCCAGCCCCGCAATCCGGCCAGCGTCCTTGGTTGCCTGGCGCTGAGAGTCGTCGAAATACGCGGGGACCGTAACGATGGCCTCCGTCACTTCTTCATTCAGAAAATTCTCAGCGGTGGTCTTCAGGTGCTGCAGCAGCATGGCCGAAATTTCGGGCGGGCTGTAGTCTTTTCCCCTGATAGAGATTCTGACATCGCCATTGGCCGAAGGACTGATGCTGTAAGTGAGATAGGCTTTAATTTTCTGAATTTCGGGAGCATCAAACCGGCGGCCCATCAGCCTCTTTACCGCATACACGGTGTTTGCGGCATTTGTAACGGCCTGGCGCTTTGCAATTTGTCCCAGAAGCCTGTCCCCTTTTTCCGCAAAAGCCACAACCGACGGGGTGGTTCGGCCGCCGATGTCATTGGGGATGATTTGTACGGACGAGCCTTCCAGAACGGCGACACACGAGTTGGTTGTGCCCAGATCGATGCCGATAATTTTGCTCATTGGGACTCTTTGTCTTTGGTCTTCGGACGAACCGCAACGATTACCTGAGCCGGCCTGAGAAGTTTTTCTTTGAACATGTATCCGCGTCGCAATTCATCAATGACCGTGTCTTCCTTGCAGTCCGCCGATTCCTGCCGGGACAGGGCATCATGGAAGTGCGGATCGAACGGTTTCCCTTCGGCCTCCAGGGGCGTTACTCCCGTTCGGCTCAAAATATCCATCAGCTGTTTGTACAGCAATTCGACTCCCTCTCTATACTGGCGGAGAGACTTCGTATCCTCTTCCGCTTCGCCGAGACTCCTCAGAGCCCGCTCGCAGTCATCGGCAAGGGGCAAAAACTCCACCAGGACGGAGCCCTTGGCCAGATTCATCAAGTCTGTTTTTTCCTTCTCCATCCTCTTGCGGTAGTTTTCGAATTCGGCCGCTTTTCGCAAAAATCTATCCTGCCACTCGGCCGCTTCGGCTTTGGCTGATTTGAGGTCGGCCTGCAATTGGGTCAGAGGATCCATCACAGGCGCAACGGATTCAACGGTTTCCTGGTTTTCAGAATTCGGGGCGGTCTTGTCTTCAGCCGCATCCGAGGCTTGATCGTCAGATTTCCACATCATTTTCTAGTTCCCTGTTTCCAGCACCCGTCCAAACAGCCTCGCCACATAGTCTACGAGGGAAATCGCCCGCGCGTATTCCATGCGCGTGGGTCCCAGGATCCCCAACGATCCATGGGTCCTCTCGTCGACTACGAAACGCGAGGCAATGAGGGTGCAGTCCTCGATGCCCGGCAAGGCATTCTCGGCGCCTATCGTTATTCGAACCTCCTGTGTATCTCCCTCGATGCAGCGGGAGATCAGCGCCGCAATCCTGTACTTTTGCTCGATGGTTTCAAACAGCAGCTTCATCCTGTTAATATCGGAAAACTCAGGAGTTTTTATTAGGTTCGATGCTCCATCCAGATAGACTTCCGCATCCATTTCGTTCTCGATGTCGGAAAAGGTTCGGGTGCTTAATGTGATGACGCGCTGCATGAATTTGTCGTACAGGGCCTGCTCTTTCTGAATCATGTTGAGAATCTGACCCTTGATTTCCAGCAGAGTCCGGTCCTTAAAGTTTTCGGCTATGTAGCGAGCCGCCTGATCGAGCTCAGTTTGGGATATCTCCTCTGTATATGGAATAATCCGATTTTGGACGATGCCCGACCGTGAAACGATAATTACGAGGATTCGGTTGTCGGCAAGTTTAACAAAATTAAGGTGTTTCAGGGCAACACGGCTGATCGGCGGCGAAACGACAATGCCGATGTTGTTGGAAACCCTCGACAAAACCTGGCTCGTGCGCGCCATGAGGTGTTCGGCGCTGTCGTCGAGACGCAGATCGCGATCGATCATATCGCGGTCGCTTGGAGATATATCCCGTCTTTTCAGCAGATAGTCGACGTAGAAGCGATAGGCTTTGTCGGTTGGTATGCGGCCGGCGGAAGCATGCGGCTGGTGCAGATAGCCCATTCTCTCGAGATCAGCCATGATGCTACGGACGGTTGCCGGGCTGAGCTGCTCCCTGCTGTGACGGGCGATCCGGCGCGAACCGACGGGCTTGCCAGTAACGATAAACGTAGCAATCACACAATTTAGGATCTCACGGATCCGCTCGTTAAACATGTGCTCGTTGGTTTCTGGCATACCCATGCGGCCTTATTTTGGCTCGATATCCGGCTTCCGCGCCGGCTGCGCGTAAATAGCTGTCAGCACAGATTATAGTATCGCTTACCTCAAAGTCAAACAACCGGCGGCACCATATCGGCATGGTTTGCAATCCGCTTCGGCAGGAACAAAAAAGCCACAAATTTCACGAACCGCAGGGATTCGCGAAATTTGTGGCTGGTTTCCTGACTATGCCGGCAAGGCCGGCTTTCCGTTTCAGCTACGGCTTGACGATGCTTGTGTAGTAGGTTGCCGTCACAACACGGTCGCTGTTCTGCAAGCGGCCGGCGGCCCGCACAAACTTGATAACGATCGGTTCCTCGCTCCTCAGATTCTTGACGATCGAGAGCAGTTCCTGCGCATCTTTAATCGGCTTTCCATTCGCAGCCAATATCACATCTCCACCGCCCTGATCCGGCCCCGCCAATCCGGCATCATCGGCCAGGCTTCCGGGCTTCACGGAAAGCACATAAGCTCCTCCGGAAATACCCATGGACTGAGAAACTCTGGGCGGCACCTCGTCAAAACTAAGGCCGATCTCGGGTTTTGGCTTTTCTTCCTTTTCCTCGAAACTGTATCGTCCCTTGTCCTGGTTTTCAAACTGGCGTTCTCCCACAGTTATTTCAAAATCTTTTTCCTGCCCTTGGCGAACCACCCGGACCGTGGCCTTTTGCCCCGGAGCCGTATCGGCTACAGCCAGACGGAAATCCTGCATGCTGGCTATCTTTTTCCCATTATAGGCAATAACCACATCCTCCGGTTTTAGTCCGGCTTTGGCAGCCGGGCCGGTTTCTGACGATTCTCCCTTTTCGTCACTAAGCTGAGTGATAAGCACACCGGAGCCCTGCTTAACGCCGAAGAAATTGGCCATGGCCGGGGTGAAGGGCAGCGGATTCATGTTCACACCTACCCAGCCCCGGGCTACTTTCCCGGTCTGCAGAATCTGGTTGTAGACTTTGGTGAAAAGATGCGACGGGACCGCAAATCCTACGCCTGCGCTGGCTCCTGACGGGGTTGATATAAAGCTGTTGATGCCAACAATTTCGGCCTTCATATTCACCAGGGGTCCGCCGCTGTTCCCACGGTTGATGGCCGCATCCGTCTGCAGGTAATCGTTGAACATGGAGTACTCGGACGGACCTCCTCCCTGCTCAAATGTCCGCCCTGTGGCCGAGATGATGCCGGCTGTGACGGTCTGTTCGAGACCAAAAGGGCTTCCTATGGCAAGGACCCAATCCCCGACTTTCATATTCTTGGAATTTCCGATCCTTGCATAGGGGAAGTCCTTTTTACCCTCGATCTTGATCACGGCAATATCCGAAATGGCGTCCGTGCCGATCACCTTTGCCGTATATTCCTCTCCTCCGGGCACGCTGACCTTGATTTTTGTCGCATCTTCAACGACGTGATTATTGGTGATGATATAGCCCTTCGGATCGACAATAACACCCGATCCCAGGCTGCGCCGCATCTGCTGCTCAGGGATTTGTCCAAAGGGACTGCCGAATCCGAACCGACGGAATAACTCGCTCATCGGGTCATCGGAGTCCTGGTCGGGCATCATTTGACGCCTGGTTATCACTTCCTCCGTATTGATATTGACGACGGCCGGCTCGATCTGGTTGGCAACTTCCTCGAATGCCTGCGACAGGGCCATAAATGCGCCTCCGGCCGCCGGTTTTCCATCCGTCTGCATTTGGAGCTGGCTATCGTTCGGCCCCCTGGCATCCACCCGGTAAGAGATCATAGTTCCAATCCCTATCCCAAGGCCCAGCACAAACAAAACCATGATGAAACCCAAAAGCCTTTTGCTTTTATGACCGCTCTCATTAGGCTGTGTGGCCATTTTTAATCCCTCCGTTAATGTAAAATTGCACTTGCCTCCCATATTACGCAATCAGCGCCTTCCCGTTGCAATTTAGTTTTTAGTGATCAGTTATTAGGGATTAGTTGTAAGGGATTAGCGATTGGTAATTAGAGCGGGCTATGATGGTTTTTGTTCACCCTATAGCTTATGAACAACATCTAAAAAGCTAATCCCTAATCCCTAATCCCTAATCCCTAATAGCTAACAACTAATCCCTAATAGCTAACAACTAATCCCTAATTTCTTATCACCTCTATCTTCTTGTTCGGGATGGCGATTTTGTACAGGATATTGTGGTCATCGATCCACAGATCGATCTGCAATTGCCCCGAGTCGGCCCTCAAGCGATGAAGATCCCTTTTCTTGCCTTGTGCCTCTATCTTTTCCATGCCTATCTCTCGGATCCTTAAGGTGCCATTGTCCACTTCCTGAGGAACGACCACCTCAAAAGACTGGGAGTCCTTCCTGGAAGAGAGATCGAAAAGCCGCGCAACAAAAATAAAATGGTGGAATACATTTGAATCTAAAAGGGTATATCGGTCCCCGACCAGTAGACCTCTTTTTTGTGAGGATCCGGTTCCCACGTATTCGAACATAGCCTGACCGGGCACAAATTTCCCGTCCATGGCACCCTTTTGTCCGTCGACGTCCATCTTCAGACTATAGGCACGCGGCAGAAATCCTTGATCCATATCGAGTTGGGTCTCGATATGCACTTTCTGATGCTTTTTGCCGGGGTCCCTGAAATTCAGGATTGAGCTGCTGCTGGCGGAATCTGCCGAGACAAGGACCGCAAATTTCTCCCGGCCGATTTCCTTTCCAGCAACATATATGTCAAAACGCGCCTCCTCGCGCGTAGATTTCTGATCATCGCTGCGCGCGACAGACACCAGGCATCCTGCCAGCAAAGCCAAGCCCAACGGATAGAGACCGCGTTTGGATAGACGCGCGCAGGACCGGCAAAAATTCCTGACAGGCAGCCATTTTATGAATACTCGGAATTTATGCATCGGTTTCAGGAGCTTTCCTTCCGCCGCCGGAAAGCGGCGGCTTTTGGAATGCCTGGACTTCACGGCGGGCAAAAGCCTTTTTCCATGATGCGAAGCTGCCCCCTGCGCGCCATGCATCCATGGCAGCCAATCCGGCAGATTCCCCACCTTGAGAAAGCATGTATTCGACCCATGCCCAGCGGACAGAGCTTTCCTTTACCACAACCTTATTTGTAAGATCCAGGCGCGTTTTTGACAACTTTTCCGTCAGCAGTGGTATCGGTTCGAAGCCGGCTCCATCCAGAGGAGTGTTCCGTTTTGCCACAAAAGGCGAGATGCTCAGGGACAGGGGCGCGATTTTCGCCAGTTCAATGGAAAAACGGATGAGTTCATCCACATCGTCCATTTTTTCTCCCGGGAGTCCCAGCATTACATAAAGCTTCATGTTCTTCAGCCCGGCTTCACGCACCAGCCCGGCCGCACGAATCAGGTGTTTTTCAGCCGTGCTCCGGTTCATGAGATCACGCAATCTCTGCGAAGCACCGTCCAGAGCCGTCGTTAGAGTTCTATACCCTCCTCGCGCAAGAGAATGCACCAGTCCTTCATCCAGACTGTCGGCCCGCAGGCTCGAAATGCCTATTTCACGCCCTCCCGCAACAATTCTGTCGATCAGTTCGCCGATATGAGGATGATCCGTGACTGCGGCGCCGACCAGGCCGACCCGCCGTGCATTTTCCGGGATAAGCGAAATCACCTTTTCAGGGGAAACGAGCCGCATCCCGCCACTTGAAGTGCGCCGCATGACACAGTAAGCGCAGTTTCTTGAACAGCCGCGTTCCGGTTCTATCAAAAACATTGAAGCCAGAACGGAATTCTTTGTGAGAATCTGCGAATAGGCAGGAAGGCCGGCATCACGGATCCTCGCCAATCCGGACATCTCCGCGGTTAACCCCGGCGCATAGCAGCCGGGCGTTCCGGAAAAACGGGCCGGCAATTCCTTTATGGAAGTGTCGACGGCAGCGTCCAAAAAGGCGTGGACCAGTTCTTCCCCTTCGCCAAGGATTATGAGATCCACAAAGGGAGCCAATATTGCCGGATTGGAGGCCGTCAATGGACCGCCCGCTATCACGAGCGGATGCCTTCCGTTGCGGTCCTGCCTGAGCAGCGGAATGCCGCTGAGGTCCAGCATCTCCAGAAGCCCCGTCAACTCCAGTTCATAGGCGATGGAAAAGGCCACGATGGGGAAATCCGACAGCGGCACTTCGCCTTCGTAGCTGAATACCGGAGTACGGCTTCTCCTATATTCCCCGATATTGTCCGGCAGAAAGGCCCGCTCGGCGCTTGCCCCCGGATGCCGATGAATCTCTCGATAGATTGTCTGGAATCCAAGCGAACTCATTCCCACCGGGTAGGGAGCGGGGTGACAGAGAGCGATTTTAAGAGAAGCCGGCTTGCGCAGGATTCCCATCTCCTCGCTTATCCGCTTCCTTATTGGACTCGCCAGATCCCAAATATTCATGAGGCAACCTTTTGCGCGCGCGTCATCTCAACCTGTCCTTTGAGGACTACACCCCGCGTGGAATATCGGGCCAAATTATCTTGTGCAGCTGCAGCTGCAGGCGGATCGGGAGTCCGCAGCTCAAAACCCAGGCAGCCAGATCGGCATAGGGCAGCTTCCCGAAAACCGGAGCAAAGAGAATGGCGCCCACCCGGGAGGCCAAACCGTATCGACGCACAATATCGCAGGCCCAGTCAAAATCCTCGCGGCCGCCGATTACAAACTTAACTTCGTCGTTGCGCGTCAGCCAATCGACATTGCCGTAATCATTATGGTCGCACATCCCGCTGGAAGGACACTTGAAATCCATGATTTTGTGCACGCGCGGATCCACCCGCGACAGCAGGACCTGCCCCCCGGTTTCAAGCAGAACCGTATAGCCGCTTTCGAGCAATTGCCTGAAAAGGTGATGGACCGATTCCTGAAGCATCGGCTCCCCGCCGGTGACCAGCACCAGAGTCGTGGGATGCGGTTTGACGGCTTCCATTATTTCGGGGACGGACATTTCCGTGCCGTCATAAAAAGCGTACCGGGAATCGCAGTAGCTGCAACGGAGATTGCAGCCAGCCATCCGCACGAAAGCGCAGGGCTGCCCGGCGAATGACGACTCCCCCTGTATGCTGAAAAAAATCTCGCTGACCTTCATTCCCGCACCTCTTAGGGATTAGGGATTAGGGATTAGGAAAGATTGCCTTTTTTGAAAAAGTATTGCTATTACAATAGGTAGCAATTTATCGGTACTTCTCAACTACCTGATCTCCCTAATCCCTAATAACTAATCCCTAATAACTAATAGCTAATAACTGACAAGCATTTTACGCAGGGCACGGCCGGTTTCAGACCCTGACGCCCGGGCGACTTGCTCCGGAGTTCCTTGCGCGACGATTCTTCCGCCGCCCTCTCCCCCCTCGGGGCCGAGATCAATAATCCGGTCCGCCATTTTAATAACATCCAGGTTGTGCTCGATGACGATGACCGTGTTGCCCCGGTCCGCGAGGCTGTTCAGTATATCCAGGAGTTTCTTGACATCGTGGAAATGAAGCCCGGTGGTCGGTTCGTCAAGTATGTAAAGCGTTCGTCCTGTCGCCCGCCGGCTTAGCTCCTTCGAAAGCTTGACGCGCTGAGCTTCGCCGCCCGAAAGAGTCGTGGCCTGCTGGCCGAGCTGGACATAGCCCAGCCCGACATCGTTCAGGGTCTGCAGCTTCTGCGCGATCGAGGGTATGTTTTCCATCAGCACATACGCATCGCTGATATTCATTTCGAGCACATCGGCGATGGAAAATCCTTTGTATTTTACGGCGAGAGTTTCACGGTTATAGCGCTTCCCCTGGCATGTTTCGCACAAAACGTGGACATCGGGCAGGAAACTCATTTCGATGCGGCGCAGACCATCCCCCTGGCAGTCTTCACAGCGTCCCCCTTTGACGTTAAAACTGAACCTGCCGGGTTTATAGCCCCTTATGCGGGACTCAGGCAGCATGGCAAAAAGCTCTCTTAGAGGCGTAAAAAGCCCGGTATAGGTCGCAGGATTGGACCGCGGCGTCCGCCCGATAGGAGACTGATCGATTTCAATCACCTTATCCAGGTGTTCGACACCCAGGATTTCGCTGTGCAGGCCGGGATCAGTCAAAGCCCGGTGCAGCTTGCGTGAGAGCGATTTATAGAGAATATCCCCGACCAGCGTAGATTTGCCCGCGCCCGAGACTCCGGTCACACAAATGAATAATCCGAGCGGGAAATTACACGTCGAGGTTTTTGAGATTATTGTGGCGTGCTCCCTTCACCACAAGGCATTTGCCATTTCCTTTCCGCCGTTGGTCGGCATAGTCGATCCGAAGCTCGCCGGTCAGGTACTTGCCCGTGACGGATTCCGGTGAGCGCATGACGTCCTCTATCGTGCCCGTGACCACAACCTGCCCTCCGGCCCGGCCTCCGCCCGGACCAAGGTCAACAATATGATCTGCGCTGCGCATCGTCTCCTCGTCGTGTTCGACGACGAGGATGGTGTTGCCCATATCCCGCAAACCGGCAAGAGTATCCAGCAGCCGGCGGTTATCCCTGGGATGAAGGCCGATCGAGGGCTCGTCCAGGACGTACAGAACACCGCGTAGTTTCGATCCGATCTGGGTTGCAAGGCGTATGCGTTGCCCTTCGCCGCCGGACAGGGATGAAGCAGGCCGGTCGAGCGAAAGGTAGCCGACCCCGACATTCAGCAAAAAATCCATGCGGTCCCGAATCTCCCGCAGTATCTGGCCGGCTATTTCCGCATCTCTCGGAGTCAGCTTTATTTCATTGAATGCTCTGGCCGCACTTTCCAGGGGCATCCGGGCATAATCTGAGATTCCGAGATTGTTTATTCTGACAGCACGGCTTTCAGGCCTCAGGCGGGATCCCATGCACACGGGACAGTCCTGGGCTGAGAAAAGCTTTGTAATCTCCTCGTGGAATCGGGAACTCTCCTGGTCCTCCAAAACTGCCTGGAGCCCCCGGCCTATGCCCGGGAAAGTTCCCTCTGGACTTCGACCGCCCGCATCGCCGGCAACCGGCGCGCGGCTTCCGAAAAAATAAACTTCCTTAAACCTGGCCGGGAGCTTCTCAAATGGGGTTTTGAGATCTATTTTATGCTTTCGGGCCAACTGGATAAGAGCCTCATGAAGATAATTTCCAATCCATTTGTCCTCGATCGGGAACTTGAGCGAGGAAATAGGCTGGGCAGGATCGAGGATCACATTGCCCGGATTTACGACCAGGCGCGTTCCCATGCCGCTGCATTCGGGGCAGGCGCCGTGCCGGGAGTTGAAAGAAAATGAGCGCGGCTCGAGCGTGGGAATGCTTACGCCGCAATCGATGCAGGCCTGACGCTCGGAGAAAAGCCTCTCTTCCATTTCCAGTGCGGCGACGGTCACCAATCCCTCGGCCAGTTCTGTCGCAGCCCTTACGGACTGTTCCAGCCTGCGGCGTATTCCCGGTTTGATGAGGATACGGTCCACAATAATTTCGATGGTGTGATTGCGGGTTTTGCTGAGCCGGATCTCTTCCTCGATATCACGCACCTTCCCGTCCACCCGTACCCGCAAGTAGCCCTTTTGGGTATACTTTTCAAAGAGCTTTTTGAACTCTCCCTTGCGGTCGCGAACCACCGGCGCCATGATGAGGACCCTGGTGTTTTCGGGGTATGCCGCAATCAGATCGACAATCTGGTCGGCAGTCTGGTGCGAGATCGGTTTGCCGCAGATGTGGCAAATCGGTTTGCCGATCGAGGCAAACAGCAGTCGCATGTAATCATATATTTCCGTCACAGTTCCGACCGTGGAGCGGGGACTGCGGCTTGTGGTTTTCTGCTCGATGCTGATTGCGGGGGAAAGCCCTTCAGCGCTGTCGACTTCGGGCTTTTCCATCCTTTCCAGGAACTGGCGCGCGTATGTGGACAGCGATTCGATATAGCGCCGCTGCCCCTCGGCATAGATGGTGTCGAAAGCGAGGCTCGATTTGCCTGAACCCGAAAGGCCCGTTATTACGGTCAATTGGTGCCGTGGAATTTCGAGACTGATATTCTTCAGATTGTGCTGGCGCGCACCGCGCACCACGATCTTATCTAGCATGAATAGACCAAATAGATAATTTTACGGCGGCCGAAGGTCAGGGTCAATCACGGCTGGCGGGGAGCCTCCAATTTCGGAATCCCTATCTGCCTCTATCGTCGGGCAGTTTGGCAATCGACCGGTAAATTGCCCAGGGCAGGGCGATGAGCAATAGGATTGAAAGAATGCTCCGGACCAGTTCGGAGTGGATCACGGGTAATGGCAGCTGGACATCCAGCCCGATCGGGACAGCCAGGAAAATGCCGGTCAGCGCTTCGCCGGCAACCAACCCTGCGCAGAGCACGGTTCCAGCCTGGATGGCTTTTTCCAGCAAGTTTCGGGAGCGGTATTTTCGGGTCACCAGCAGGTGGACCAGACCGCCGAGCAGGATGGGAAGCGTCGTTGTGAATGGAAGATAAATTCCCACCGCAACCGCCATCGGGCTGATGCCGCAAGCCGATCCGCGTCTCCGCAGGTACTCTCCAAGCAAAATCAGGAGAACCGATAATCCGGCGCCCAGGGCAATCATATCCCAGGGCAGGCTGGATCCCTCCATAAACAGGCCATTTGCCATGGCCGAAAACATGCTGGCCTGCGGAGCGAGCAACCTTTCCGACCCGATTCCGAATGCTTTGTCCAGGAACACCATCAGCGGCGCCGCCAGCAGAGACGTGGCGACCACGGCGATGATGAGCCCCGCCTGGAGCGCCCGGGGAGTACCGCCCACAATGAGAGCCGTTTTGAAGTTTTGTGATGCCGTTCCGGAAAGACAGGCTGCGAGACAGACGACTCCGGACACGAGCAGAATTGTGCGGACTGCCTCGGCTCCGCCGACCTGCCCGGCGAACAAAAACAACGCCGCGAGCAGAAACGTGCAGATGGTGATTCCCGAAACGGGCTGGTTGGTGCTCCCGATCAATCCGACGATATAGACCGAAATCGCCACAAAGAAAAAAACCGCCAGGATTGTGTACAACGTCGCGATGCCTGAACTCAGAGCGCCGACATTGAAGAAATATACCCCCGCCGCAATCAATATCCCGGCCACGATCAGGGTCCAGATCGTCCCCTGCTTCAAATCCGCTTCCCCCGGATCCGCGGATCCGGCGGCAACTTCCCGGGTCCCGCTCAAACCTGTTATTGCAGAACGGATACCGGCCACCAGCTGGCGTCTTATTTGAATGATCGACCAGAGCCCCCCGACCGTCATTCCTCCCACCCCTATGTAGCGCACCTGGTCGGACCATACCGTTGAGGCTGCAGCGGCTGCGGGGCCCGCCGTTTGCTGCAGTGCCGTAAAGAGGGGAATGAAAAACAGCCACGCGAGAGCGCCTCCCAGAGCCACAAGCGCTGCGCCGTTAAATTCGATGATGAATCCCACGCCCACAAGCGCTGCCGAAACATCCGATCCCAGCCTGAAGGCCGAATTACCCAGCCGGAATGCGCCCGAGACGGTTTCCTGAAACACGGCGACTCCGGATGAAAAAACTTTCACGGCAAGGCCGCCGAAAAAAGCGACAACGACTTGCCCGATGCTTTCCCGGCGCCCTTCCCCAAATGCGGCCATGCCCGTTTTCAGGATCTCGGCGGTTGCCACGCCTTCGGGGTATTTCAGTTCCAGGGATTCCACCACCATCGGCCGCCTTAAAAAACCGGTGAGAACCACCCCGAGAATGCTCCCGGCAAGAACCGCCAGTGTTACAGTCGCATATTCCGGGATCCCCCATTCGGCAGAGGGCTTGTACGCCCCTGACAGCACCAGGGCCGGAAAAACAAAAATCACGCCGGCAGCCATACCTTCCCCGACCGAGCCGGTTGCCTGCGATAGGTTCACCTCCGCCATGGTGCGGGACCGCAGGATGGTATGGAAAAGGATCAGAGCGATGACACTGCAGGGGATATTCGCGCTGATGGTGATTCCGACCTTAAGGCCAAGATACATGTTTGCGGCGGCCATGGCCAGGCTCAGCACAAGACCGATCACCACGGCTCGAACAGTGAACTCGCGATTCTTCTCCATATCACCTCGAAACGGAATCCTTCGCCCGATTCCCGACCGTCCGCGCTTACGATTTCTTCCGGAACAATATTAAAAGACGCCATGGCAGGTCCAGGAGAAAAAAGCTGACGAGGGCTATCAGCTCCAGGGACAGCAGGTACCACGGCCACGGACCCAGGTAATCAAGCAGCGAAGGCATTGAAGGCTTCCGGCACAGGAAGCCGTAATTCCATCCCATGACGGCATCTATGGCACCCACCGCCAGCCCATATAAATTCAATGCCAACATCATCCTCAGGACGCTGACCCGGCTCGGCCTGAAGGACCCGCCCGCAATCAAATAAACAATGGCGAGCACCGTGGCCCCATGGCCCCAGAAAAACAGGATGAATTCCCATGATGGAAAGCCCAAGGCAAGATCGGGAGTGGCGATGGCCTGCAAAACCCCGCCCAATCCCCAAAAATACGCGATTTCCGCCGTGAACGGATGAGGCCAGAACATGCAAAGAATGCAGGCGATCAGCACCAGACTGCATAACTCGAGGGGCAGCGAATATTCCCAGCTCAAAGAATGTCCGATCCCCTGTTGGATGTAAAAAACCGCGGCATAACCGAGCAACAGAAGTCCTATGAACCGTCCCAGCCATTTGCGCGGAACCGGCGGCAATATGGCCGAAGCCCAGGCGATGGCCACGCCCAGCGAGGCCATAATACCCAGGGCTGCCAGGTGCTGAGCGTTGAGAGCCTGAAAAACCGGAGGATAGATGGAAGATGGATTATGGACGATGGACGAATTAGCAAAGGCTTCAATCGACATTCTTAGGCCGTCATTCGTCATCTTTCAGTTTTGCGGGGAGAGGGACTGCCGGCTGAAAGATCCACAGGAATCGATAGATCGAATCTTGACAGGACCTCTGTCAGCTGTTCGCCCGGCTGCGAATGCCGAACGACGCAGGCTCGGGAAATCTCCGGGATTCGCCCCTGAATTGACTCTCTTGTCAGCAAAATGCGCCGTTCCTCATCAATCACGCGAACGATGGTCTCCCACGGCCAGGAGCTGCAATCCAGAGTATCAAACCCCAGCGAGCGCAGACTGCGCGCAAGGCGGCGCAAGCCCTTGCCCGCGAGGAAACGCGAACGGCGCAGAGGCGCCGCACGCAGCCGCACAAGCGGCTTCACATCGATCGACTCAAAGACAGGATAGACGCTGACAAAATCCCCGTCTTCGGGACGATGCGGGAAGTCCACCGATTCGCCGTTGACGAGTACCATCTCGACTTCTGCGCATGGCACGCAAAGGTCTTTTAGAATTTCCCGAACCGATTGCGAAGGCTTGAGCCGATGCGCAAATCGGCGCTTCCTTTTATCCGGAGGCAGAATATCGTTAAGTTCCTCATAAAAACGCAGGTTCACGACTCGAGGGGCTGATCTCGAATCCCGTATCTCGAATCCTGAATCGAGGTCTGCGCTCATGGCTCCGGCCCCGCCGGCAATCTGTTACAGGTATATCCTTTAATCATCCCGGAATTGGTTATATATTTCCCTTTGGGCCCCGAATTTCGGGGGCAGGTTCATGAACGGCCCTTTCCCGGTCGCCTGAGGATTCCTTGACCGAAGCGAAAATCCCGGCCGGCATTGCGTCAGATATGAGACCATATTCAGTATAGGATGCCAGGCGGCCTGATATACGGCAGCGAATGAATTAAAGCAATATTATATCAAGCTTGCAGGCTCCATTTTTAAGATATGTGAGGGACCGGGCGAGATGTCGGCATCATGCGGGCAAGCGGATGCTTTAAGGACAATTCGCAGTTGCCGGACACACAAAGCGCAATTGTATAGTTCCGATAACCTGATATAAAGGAAAGCTACAGGAGGTATCGTCCATGGCTGGAGCCGACAAGGCTGGATCCAGGAAGTCCAAAAGTAAAAAATTTACACGGCGCGATTTCGTCGTCGGCAGCGGAACTGTTCTGGCAGGCGGAGCGCTCACCGCATGCACCCCGGCAGGCTCGTTGGCCGGACCTGCGGCGGTGGCCGCCGAAAAGAATCCATATGCTCTTTCCACCGGCTATATAGTTTACGACAGCCGGCGTTGTGCCGGATGCCAGAGCTGCATGCTTGCCTGCTCTCTCGTCCACGACGGCGAAACCAGTATATCCCTGGCCCGGATTCAGGTGAGCCGTGCTGTTCTTACCCGCTATCCCTACGATATCCAGATCAACGTGTGCCGCCAGTGCCCCGAGCCGATGTGCGTCAAGAATTGCCCTACCGGCGCCTGTCACGTCAGCGCGGAAAACGGCAATGTGAGAATGATAGACGCGCAAAAGTGCATCGGCTGCCAGACCTGTCTCCGGACATGCCCGTTCAACCCGCACCGCACGGTTTGGAATCCCGCATCCAAAAAATCCACCAAATGCGATTTGTGTGCTGATTCTCCCTATTTCAGCAAGAAGGGCGGGCCTTCGGGCAACCAGGCCTGTGTAACCACCTGCCCGATGGGAGCTCTGAAGCTGGTTCACGAATTGCCTTCTCAGACTGATATAGGCGGATATGATGTCGACCTGTCGCCGCCGCAACCCGATGGCGTCCCGGGGGCTCCCGGGAAAGAGGCGCCTAAAGCGAAAGCCGTGGCTGCTCCCGCCGGCGGGCTGTAGAGCAGCAAATCCCCTATAGAAAGCGCCGCCGCGAACCGGGAATTTCAGCAAATCAGCTATTACTGCTTGACCTATGCGGGGGCGGCTGCAATTATTCTGTACTTTTAATTCGTGGCTGTTTTCTTGACCCCATATTTCATTCACGGTTTTTTTGACAGAAACTGAATGGCAACAAGTGTCTGAGGAGAAGAAAGTGGCGGCAACGAAACCGATCCATTTGACGGTAAACGGACAGGCATAGAACTCGATGTGGGCAGCAGGCCGGGACAGATCGATCCGGCGCACACGCTGGTCCACACGCTGAGAGAGACTCTCGGACTGACCGGCACCAAAGCCGCCTGCGGCCAGGGCGCCTGCGGGGCTTGCACGGTCATCATGGATGGCAAGGCGGTTCAATTCCTGCAAGATTCTCACCATCGAATGCGACGGCAAAAACATTCACACCATCGAGGGTTTGAGGGATCCGAAAACCGGCGACACTCGATCCGCTGCAGCAGGCCTTCATCGACCACACCGCCTTTCAGTGCGGTTTTTGCACGCCCGGAATGATCATGACCTCGAAGGCCCTTCTCAATGAAAATCCTCATCCTACAGAAGAAGAGATCAAGGAAGCCCTCTCGGGCAATTTCTGCCGCTGCGTCAGCCACTACCACGTGTTGAAGGCTGTCCTGTCGGTCGCAGAGAAGGGGAGGTAGCGCTATGGGCAAGGACTACAGATACATCGGCAAGCATCTGCCCCGGCGGGATGCCGCCGAAATTGTCACCGGAACCGCTCGTTTCATGGACGATCTGAAATTCCCGAACCTGCTCTACGGCAAAGTTTTGCGAAGCCCTCATGCGCACGCCAATCATCAGAAAAGATCGACAAGAGCAAAGCGGAAGCGCTGCCGGGCGTGAAAGCCGTGGTTACGTGGGAAGACATCCCGGACTGGAGAGGCGGCACTCCCCGCATTGTCCGCGTGCTGGACAAAAAAGTCCGGTATGTGGGAGATGTCAGTTGCTCTCGTCGCGGCGACTTCGGAGCAGATTGCCGAAGAAGCCTTCAGCCTGATCGACGTGGAATACGAAGTCCTGCCGGCGGTCTTCGACATCGATTCCGCGCTTAAACCGGATGCTCCGCTTCTTTATGAAGAACTCAAAAACAATATCATTCCCGGCGGCACGCCCATCTACGGGCCCAAACTGCCTTCAGGGCGTGGTTCGCGGCGATGTCGACAAGGGATTTGCCGAAGCCGACGTCATCACCGAAGGCACCTTCGGATACGAAAACATGCCCAATGCTCTGCCGGCCGAAGCCGTCGGCGCCGTCGCATTTTGGGAACCGCCCAACAGGGCCACGATTTATGGGACCAGCCAGGCGCCGTATATGGACAAGGTCACGCTATTTCACGTATTCAACCGGGAATTGGAAATCCGCAGCATCGGGCATCATGTCGGCGGCAGCTTCGGCACCAAGTTCATGTGCTGGCAGGTTCAAGCCTATGCCATCATCCTGGCCCGGGCCACGCGGACGGCCGGTCAAAGTCATGTTTACCAAAGAAGAGCACATGGCCAACTTCACCCTGCGCATCGGATCCCGCATCCATGCGAAGAGTCGGGATGAAAAAGGACGGAACCATCACGGCCATCCAGGGCACCTGGTACGTCGATACCGGCTATTATTCCTCCACGACGCAATGCCAGGTGGCTGTCGGCGCCGGCGAACTGATGATCATGGTCCAGTGTCCCAACTGGGATCTCAAGAACACTATCGTCGCGACCAATCGCAACGCTTCCGGTTCAACCAGGGGATTCGGCGGCCAGGAACTGGAGTGTGCCTTTAATCCCCATCCTGAATCTGGCGATGGAAAAAGCCGGTCTCGATCCGTTCGATGTGTATGAAGAAAAACTTCGTCAAGCCGGGCGGAGGCTATTACTGGCGCGACGGCGAGTGGTACGACATCAGGGGAGTGGATTTTTCCAAGGCCATGGATCAGGGCGCCGAAGCTTTCGGCTGGAAAGACAAATGGAAAGGCTGGCTGAAGCCGACTGCCGTCGAGCGGTCCCAAACGCCGCGGTGTCGGAGTGGGCGATCCACGGGAATGCCGATATCGGCGAAGACACGGCGGAAGCTTACGTGCAGCTCGGCTATAACGGTACCGCCACGATTTTCCTCTGCGTGGCGGAATTCGGGACCGGCCAGAAATCCAATTACATCAAAATGGCCGCAGAAGTTCTTCAGATCCCGCCCGAGCGGATTGAAATGTCCCCGGCCGACACCCTGGTAACTCCTTATGAATTTGGTCCGGTCGGTTCCAGAGGAACCTATGCTATCGGAAGCGCCGTGATCAATGCGGCGGAAGATGCCAAACGGAAACTGCTCGAGATGGCGGCGCCGAAACTTGGCGCGGATCCCGAAGATCTCGATACGGCGGACGGAGTCATCTTTGTGAAAGGGCCAGCCGGACAAGGGAATCAAGTGGCGATGTCATGGGCAACGACCGGACCATTCTCGGCTACGGACGGTTTGAATCCGATTTCACGATGTGCAATTGCCTGATGTGCTTTTGTCGAGGTTGAAGTCGGATGTCGAAACCGGGCAAGGTGGACTTGTTGCGGGTGGTCAATGCCACCGATATCGGACAGATCATTGATCCGCCGGGTCTCGAAGGCCAGCTCAACGCCTGCTGGGGTTCCGCCGGCATCGACAGCGCCATCTTCGAGGAGACCATCCATCGACCGGCGGACGGGCACATCGTCAACGCCAACCTGATCGACTACAAATGGCGGACGTTTGCAGAATTGCCGGCCGTTCAAAATGTTGTTCTCGAAACGCCTTTCCCGAGCCATCGTTTCACGCCGTGGGAATTGCCGAAATCACCACATCTCCGGGACCTTCGCCACGCTGCATGGCAGCATCCAACGCCATCGGAGCATGGCTCTATCAATATCCTGTGACTCCGGATCGAGTCCTCAAGGCCCTCTCGAAAGGAGGCGCACAATGAAAACCTTCCAACACCACAATGCCCGATCGCTCAAGCAGGCGGCATCTCTGCTGTCAAAATACAACGGGAAAGCCAGGGTCAATGCCGGGAGGCACCGATCTTCTCGGCGAGCTGAGGGATCATTGACCTCGCCGAGTACCCGAAGCGTTTTGATCAATATCAAAACGATTCCGAATCTTGACTACATCAAGGCCGGGAATAAAGGGATTAAGAATAGGGGCGCTTGCCAAACTGGCCGATATCGTCAAATCACCGGTGATCAGGCAGGACTACACACTTCTTCGCCGAAGCCGCACATTCGGTCGGCAGCCCCAATACTCAGAAACATGGCCACGCTCGGCGGCAACCTCGCACAGGATGTCCGCTGCTGGTATTACCGGTATCCGCAGCAGATCGGCGGGCCCGATAGTCTGCCTGCGCAAGGGCGGCAAAACCTGCAGCGCGCTTCTGGGCGATAACCGCTATCACTCCATTTTCGGCGCCGCACCGGCATCCGACCGGCCGTTGCGCCAGCCATTGCCCGGCACATGTCGATATCCCCGGATACCTGCGGCTGATCCGCGGGAAGCAATATTGCCGAAGCGGCGCGCATGCTGATCGCATTACAATCCCCTTCCCGCCATCACCGGAAGGGTCTGCCCGATATTTGCGAGCCGCACTGCAACCGCAGCGAATACGACGATCCCGTTGCCATCCACAGCGTCGAGCGCGGAGTGGGCGACTATATCCTGGACCATGCGGCGGAATATTTCGCTCCGCCTGAGACCGAATCCGGCAAAAAAGTCGCAATTGTCGGTTCCGGGCCTGCCGGACTGGCAGCGGCATTCTATCTCAGGAAATCCGGCCACCAGGTGACCGTATACGAAAAGCTGCCCGAGCCCGGGCGGAATGCTTGCTGTACAGCATCCCTCCCTATCGCCTGCCCAAAGAAGTGGTCCGGAAACAAATTCGGGCCATGCAGGGCATGGGCATTCGATTTCGAAACCGGCCTTCACATAAGCGGAGAGCTTGCCGCCAAGAATCCGATCGGATTCCGACGCTGTTTTCATTGCCGGCGGAACCTGGCGGAGCCTGAAACTGGGAGTGCCGGGTGAAGATGCCCAGGGCGTCCATTATGCGCATCGAATACCTCAAAAGAATCAATTCCGGCGAGAAACTGTTCCACTCGGCCGGAAAGTGATTGTGATCGGCGGAGGGAGTGTCGCTATCGACGCGGCCCGGACTGCCAGAAGAACCGGTGCCGACGAGGTGCACCTCGTCTGTCTCGAAACCCGCGAGCTTGCTTCCAAAGACAGGATGCCGGCCCTGGATCCGGAAATTCTGGAAGCCGAGGAAGAGGGAATCGTCATTCATCCGTGCCTGGGTATCCGGGAAATCATCCGGGAAAACAGCAGGACCAGGGGCATTGAAACCATTCGGTGCATCTCGGTACGTGAGCCTGACGGCAGGTTTAATCCGCAGTACGATGCAGATTCCCCTTCCATGAGCCTGCAGGGTGACAGCGTTATCGTTGCTATCGGGCAAGCGGCCGATCCTTTGCCCCTGGCTCCGGAAGAGGGAGTTTTTGCCGGGGGAGATATGGTTGAAGGGCCATCCACAGTGATCCAGGCTGTGGCTTCCGCACATAAAATTGCCGGCGAGATCGAGCGGCTGCTGGGCGGCCGGTCCCAGGCCAAACTGGTCCAGATTGAGCCGCAATATCCCGAGTCCTCTTTCCGAAACATTGCTCGCGTCAAAACTTTGGAGTTGCCGGCCGATGAACGGATCCGGAGCCTGGCAAGCGAAGATATCCCTGGCTTCAGTCCGGCGGAAATCGAGACCGAAGCGCAGCGGTGCATTAACTGCGGGTGCCCGGCAATCGGCCCCTCCGATCTGGCGATAGCTCTCGTAGCTCTGGAGGCTACAATCGTTACGACAAAGAAAACTCTCCCGGCTCGTGAGTTCTTCACCGCAACGGCTACCAGTTCCACGGTGCTCGAAACCGATGAACTGATCAGGGAGGTCCGCGTTCCCAAGCCCCCGAAGGGGGCAAGGCAAGCCTACGCCAAATTTACATTGAGAAAGCCGATCGATTTTGCCCTCGTAAGTGTCGCTTCTGTAATCACTTTGAAGAACGGGGTCTGTTCGGATGCCCGCATAACGCTGGGCGCGGTAGCTCCGTCTCCGGTCCGGGCTAAAACCGCCGAGGCTGCTCTCAGGGGCAAACCCATAGATGAGGCGGCGGCCACAAATGCTGCAGAACTGGCGCTTGCCGGAGCGCGGCCGCTCAGCATGAACTCCTATAAGGTGAAAATCGCCAGGACGCTTGTAAAGCGAGCCATTCAGGGAATGGTGGAATAATACCGGGGAGGACAGAGCCCCCTCCTTCCCGCTTCTTCTGCCGCCGCATGCGCCGCATATCTATTGTTAGAGTATCAGTTCTGGGACTCCAATTGCATTCGGTGTCCTGAGATCTGAAACCCTCAATAGGTGGGCAATAGGTGGGGGCAATAGGTGGGTGTCCATAATTTCCATAATTTCTACTGGGGCCCAACTGGTGGGTTCCACTGGTGGGTGTCCATAATTCCCTATAATTCCCTCAATAGGTGGGTGTCCATAATTTCCCATTTGTCCGACCCATTCCCATTTTGATTTTTCTTGACCAATCCTGCGGCTGAACTTAGGATGGCCGCACCTGCGGGACAACACGGCGCAGGCGCGGCTATTTTATTGCCAACTCCAAATCTGGCAATATTTATAGCGTTTTCCGATCGATGGGAGTGAATCGCTAATGAATAGAAAATTAGATCCCCTGGTGGACCCGCGCGGATGGCAGGAGCGGCCCATCATAGACCTGGCACCCCGAGTCAGCATTGAAGACCTAAAGAAGGGTAAAATCCTGTTTTACAACAATACCAAACTGAGCTTCTGCAACTACGGCCAGACATTTGTCCGCATCAAGGAGCGTTTCCGCGAAATGGGGATCGGCAATTTCGTGGATTACCGGGAAACTGTCCGCGGCAAGGACACCGCCGCCCTGGAGAAATACGCGGCCATGCTGGCAGGGGAAAAACCGGCCGCAGCAGTAGTTGCCCTGGGGGACATGGGCACCTCGCCGGCTACCTGCATCGTAACCATTGCCCTGGAAAAACTGGGCATCCCCAGCGTTTACATCACGGCGCCCCCGGGCGGCGACCTGGTGGAAGGCGTCGCGGTGTACCGGGCAGGCCAACTGTGCCTGTGCAAAATCGATATCTACCAGGCCAGCACGGAGGAAGAGGTGCGGCAGGAAATAGACAAAAAATGGGATTACATCATTGATTCCCTCACAGCGCACCCGGGAAAAATCAGCGGGGTCGCCCACATCGATTTCAAAATGGACCTGGTCCCTCCCGCAAAAAACGGATTGTTGCCCGTCACCAATGCGATCGAAATCTCCGAGGACAGGCTCTATGAGCCCGGCGGCTACATGGAAGAAATCATGGATTTCCTCGACCGTGAACACATAGGGGATGGGCTTCCGGTCATACCGCCGACGAAGTCCCGCCTGGCAAAGATGTTGGCCTATTGCCCGTTCGATGCAGAAATGGTGATCTGCCGTGAAGTCGGGCCCACGGGAAAGGACATCACCGTAAGGGACGTCGCAATCGCTTCCGTGATGGCCGGCTGCAAACCCACGGCGATTCCTGTCCTGGTAGCAGTATTCAGGGCCTTGGCGGACCCCAAATACAACCTGCTTCAGTCGGTCACTACATCCCACCCAGGCGGGAACATGGTCCTGGTCAGCGGGCCCATTGCCCAGGAAATCGGCATATCGGGCAAGCAGGGCTGCCTGGGCCCCGGCTACCCGGCGAATGCAACTATCGGCCGGGCCGTCAATCTGGTCATCCTGGATGTCTGCCGTGCAGTGCCAGGCGTCTGTGACCTTGATTGCATCGCATCCCAGGCGGAGTTCACCTATTGCTTCGCCGAAGAATCCTCACTGGCCCAATGGAAGATGATTAACGAAGAGCGCTATGACGCAAGAACCACAACAGTCTATGTTCTGAAGGCCGAACCTCAGCACGATATCATCGATTTTCTGAGTCTAAACGGTCATGACCTTCTCGACACGATCACGGACTGTTGCACCACCCTGGGATCCAATAATGCCTATATTCCCGGCCCGCTCGTGCTGGTACTTACCCCCGACCACGGAATGATGCTCAAAAACTCCGGTTACACCAAGGACATGATCCGGGAACACATACACCTCCGCGCGGTTCACGACGTGCCCATGGTGAGGAACCGCGGCCTGGTTCCCGTCCGCCCGGCGGAATTTGCCGACAGGCACCCCATGCCCGTAACCCGCACCCCGCAGGACATCGAGGTCGTGGTTGTCGGCGGCCGGGGCGGGCATTCGGGCGTAATCATCCCCTGGGCGTTGCACAGTGAGGGAATCGTCCGGCCGGTCGTGTTGCCCGACGGCACGGCGGCCCGGAGTATAGAAGAATTTCGAAGATAGGCGGATCCTATAAAGCGGAAACGTAAAGGAATGGGGAACCCTATTATGGAAATTTACGGGGAATACGATATTGTGGTTGCCGGCGGAGGGACTTCAGGGATAGCCGCGGCGATAGCGGCCGCCCGGGCCGGCGCCCGCACAATCCTGATTGAGCGACTCGGCGCACTTGGCGGCCAAATGAATATCTCCGGGCCGCCCGGCTTCGCCTACGCATACATGTTCAATCCCCGCGGCGAACAGATAATCGGCGGTATCATGGAAGAAACGCACAGCAGGCTGCTCAGGGAGGGCCATGCGCTGCCCCATACCACACCCGATTTCCGAATAGGATATAGCTTTTCGCTGGTGGACCCCGATTACTGGGGGCTGCTGGTTTTTGAGATGATGACCGAGAACGGAGTGCACCTGCTTTTGCATTCCCTGGCCGTCGAGGTTTTGAAGGAAGGAAATGCCGTGAGAGGCGTCGTGGTGGAAAATCCCTCAGGCAGGCAGGCCGTGATGGGCAAGGTCGTTATCGACTGCACCGGCGAGGGTTTCGTTGCGGCGATGGCGGGCGCTCCTTATGAACAGGTGCCGAAAGAGGAACTGGAGCCTCACACCATTTCCTTTGCGGTCGACGGCGTGAACTGGGACAAGGTTCTGCAGTATGTGAAGGACACTGCCGAATACGAATTCAATCCCATGACGCATCCCTACTTGAACTGGACTCGGGAACAGATCGTCGAGCGGATCCGCCAGGTGAAAGACATCACCGAGATCAGCAATTTCATGGGATTCTACTCTTTGAGAGACAAAGCTTTGGCGCAAGGGGAGTGGCACCCTTACAGCGGTGTCGGATTTTTCATCATGCCCAGAGACCACGGCGTATTCCAGGCTCTGTTCCAGCACTCGTCCCAGGTCGGCAATGCCGATCCCACGGACGTCCGCGACCTGACCTTCTGTGAAATCGAATGCCGCAAACAGGTGGTTATGGCGCTGAAATTTATCAACAAGTACATGCCCGGATTTGAAAAAGCCTATCTTACAAGGATCTGCAGCGAACTGAGAATTCGCGAAAGCCGAAGAATCATCGGGGACTATATCCTCTGTAAGGAGGACGTTGCTGAAGCCAGAAAATTCAAGGATGTTATCGGAAAGAGCTCTTTTTCGTCCGGCGCCAAACACGTGGCGACAAAAGATACGATTTCCTATGAAGGCATTGTGTATCCTAAAGACGGGGGATCTTACGATATCCCCTATCGTTGCCTTGTGCCGAAGGATGTCGAAAACCTTCTGGTGGGAGGCAAAGCGATCTCGACCGACAGGGATTCTTACGCCAGGTTCCTGCAGGAAACCATGGTGACCGGGCAGGCCGCCGGAGTGGCGGCGGCGTTGTGTGCCCCGAGAGGCATCACTCCCCGCAAACTCGAGGAGGACGTAACCGAACTGCAGGACATACTCCTCAAGCAGGGAGCCATCCTGTTCGGGACTCACTGATGAGAAAAAGGCAATTGCACCGCCGATTTTGGGGCGCCCAAAATGCGGGGACCGCTTGGGCGGGTTGCCTTGAAATTGAGGGGGGGATTGAACATGGACTATCGGCCCTGGACCTGGAAAGTGCCGGAAGGCTATGAGGAAACAAAATCAAAAATATCCCGTCAGGATGCGCATGAAAGGACAAGCGGAAAGGCCGTTTACACCCGGGACATTTATCTTCCCGGCATGTTGTATGCCAAAATATTCACCTCCCCTTACGCTCATGCCAGGATAAAAAGCATCGATACAAGCCGGGCCGAAGCCCTCCCGGGAGTCAGGGACATACTTAAATACGATGATCCCGACATACGGTATGACAGCGCAACCGGCGCCTGGTACGAAATATCCGGCAACTACAACATTCTCACCCTCCCCGGGACCAGCGATTTTTATCAGCATCCGATGGGAGTCGCGGTGGTTGGCGACAGCGAAGAGGTCTGCGACCGGGCCTTGAGACTGATGCAGATAGAATGGGAAGAGCGGCCCTTCATCCTGGACATGGAGGAATCGGTAAAGCCCGGCACTATCAAAATCATGTCTGAAGTAAAGCGCACCAATTCAAAGGCCCGGGAACCGAATACGGTCGTGGTGGAAGAAACGGAATATGGCAATGCAGAAAAGGGCTTCGCCGAGGCCGATAAAATCATCGAATACACAATAACAAGAGAAGTGAATTCGGCGGCCGGCGTCGAGCCGGCCGTCTGCGTGGCTCAGTGGCGGGGCGAATTCCTGGATCTCTGGGTTCACCACCAGGACATACCGCAATGGTTCCTGATTTACCCTTCCGATGCGAGGGAAAAGCATGTGACCGCCCTTGCCGACTGGTCCAGGATTACGGTGACCATGCCCTATCAGGGCTCTTACTTTGGCGGATTTTCCTGGCTCGCGTATTCCGCATGCTTCACGCGCCTCGCCGTCATACTCGCCCGGCGGGCCGAAGGGAGGCCGGTAAAGCTCCTGTTCGACGAAAGCAATCATTATGTGCTGAGTGATGACTGCGGGACCTTCACCTGCAAAGTGGGAGCAAAAAAGGACGGGACCATCACCGCTTTCCACTGGCATACGATCGGGGCCAGGAATTCCGCGGTCGAAAAGACTTACGAATGCTCAAAAATTCCAAATATACGGGGCACTTACGAGTGGGGGCTGACCAACAGGGGCCACGTGATCTGTGTGCGGCACGGTGCGCATGCCTGCGTCCCGCACAACATCATGACAGACAAGGTGGCCGCCGAATTCGGCCTGGATCCGACCGAAGTCGCGCTCAAGAACGACGGCAGCAAGGGACATGACTGGGAATGGATCACCCGCTACCAGAAGGAAAACGGATTCCCGCAGCGATGGAGTCTCAGGGAGGTCATCGAAAAAGGGAAAAAAGCCATAGACTGGGATAGAAAATGGCATGCTCCCGGAACCAGGATCCTTCCCAACGGCAAGATGCACGGCATGGGATTTATGCAAATCAACGAGTGGACATGGCAGGCTCCTGAGCCGGCCATGTCTTTCGCCTGCCTGATGCTTCGCAACGGCATCGTCGCGATCGTGGGAGTCAGAAGCGATCTGGGCGTAGACAGCGAATCCGGCGCCCGCCACATCGTGGCCTCTGAACTCGGGCTCAGGTACGAGGATACGGTCATCCAGGAGCGCCGGTCCGACAACAGCAGCTTTTACATGTGGCAGCCCGGAGGTTCTTTCTCCACGCCCTATATAACGACCCAGCTGGTGCTCGCGGCGCGAGAACTGAAAAAGAAAATCCTGCAATATGCGGTAAGACCCACACCCGCCTACAACACGAGTCATTTTTTCAAGACTGCTCAGCCGCCCGCATTCCCTGGCAAAAAGCCTGAAGGCCTCGATATCCGGGACGGCTACGTTTTCGAAAAGGCGAATCCCGGCAACCGGAAGACAGTCCGGGAAGTATCGGATATTTTCTGGGATGTGGACCCCGCCATCGCGCATCCGGTCGTCGATTACCTGACCGGATTGACGATGGACGGCAAGCCGGACACAAACCTTTACGTGATGGGAAGGCAGGCGCATTTTATCGAGGTGGAGGTGGACGCTGAAACGGGCATGGTGGACGTGACACGCATCGTTTGCGTTAATGACGTGGGACACCTCTTCAATCCCCAGGGAGCCGAAGCTCAGCAGTACGGAGGCGCCGTGATGGGATTGAGCCGGAGCGGCATGGAAGAACATGTGTGGTGCCCGCGCACCGGCGTAGCCCTCAATTACGACCTAATCAATTACCCCATCGGCACCATGAACGATTACCCCGCGTCTACCTGCCTCATCAACGAGAGCCATCTCGGGTATGCTGCTTTCGGGGCATACGGGATCGCTGAAAACGTGGGGGCTGCCATGTCCGGGATCACCGTATCGGCCATTTTCAATGCGACCGGCAAATGGATCATGCACCATCCCGCTACGCCAGAGCGGGTACTGAAGGCCCTCGGCAAAATCTGAACCGTTGAGCCTTCGTCCGACGCAGGCCGATGCACCCTCCATTTGTCAGCATTTGCAGGCTTTCCTGCAGCGAATGAAAATTTGGACTCTGGCAAGAGGATCTGCTGCTGGAGTATTCTGATAATCAAGTGCCGGGAGCTTGGAATTCTGCCCTCCAGGCTGCGGCATTTCATTACCTGAAACTCGATTTGGAGGAGACGGATGACCAACAGGTATTCAGCTCTGATCGTGTGTTTGGGATTCGCCTTTGCCGCATTTGCAGCGACTGCTGCCAGCCCGCTGCCGCAGCAACTGCTGGCCCCTTACGTGCCGACGCCGCAGCCTGTGGTGGAGAAGATGCTCGAATTGGCCGAGGTCACTTCCAAAGATGTTCTTTACGACCTCGGATGTGGAGATGGCCGTATCGTCATCACAGCCGCAAAGAAGTATGGAGCTCATGCCGTGGGAGTCGACATCGACCCGAGCCGCATCGAGGAATCGCGGGCCAATGCAAAAGCTGCGGGGGTGGAGGACCTGGTAAGCTTCAAGCTGGAGGATGCCATGACAGTGGACGTCTCTCCTGCCACTGTGGTTACCCTTTATCTGCTCACCGGGTCCAACCTTACTCTGCGGCCGATCCTGACCCGGCAGTTGAAACCGGGGACACGGATCGTATCCCACTCTTTCGGAATGGGTGACTGGCAGCCGTTCAAGACCGAGAACGTCGCCGATGAGAGCGGATTCACCCGCATACTATATTTATGGAAGGCGGACGGAAAAGTGCGGCCATAGTCCGAAACTGCAACCGATCCGTCGCAGGCGGGCTGAATAAGTTCCATTTGGTTGAAACGCGGACACACGCTGACGGTCAGCTCGAGGTTTGTCGGCGCTTTTGTCAGCGTAAATCAGCGTTGCCTGATCCAAAAGTATTCAAGCTCCGTGAGTCCCCTGCGAAGCCATCGATCGGCCCTACACATAGAGCATCGCTCTTTCGCTTGCAGGTACTGATTTTGCCTGCAATGCCTCTTTACCTGCACACCGATTCGTATTAATCTCGAGCTTCAGATCTCAAATAAAAAAAATGTCCTTTCAATTCGATCAATTCGTGCAGCTGCTGCCCACCGAGGGGATCAAGATTGTGTTGGTCCTCTTCCTGGCGTTCCTCATCGGCCTGGAACGAGAGGAGCACAAGGTAAGCGACCAGCATTACTCGTTCGGCGGCGTGCGCACTTATCCGCTGATCGCCCTGACCGGGTATGCCATCGCCCTGCTGTCCGGCCCGTATCTTCTGGCCGAGATTTTGGGCTTTCTCGCCGTGAGCGGGTTCATGATGCTCTCTTACTGGCACAAATTGAACTCGCACCATCCTGCGGACATACCGGGCGTCACATCGGAGTTTACGGGTCTGATCACCTATCTCCTGGGCTCATTGGTCTATCACGACTATTTCTGGATAGCGACTACGCTGACGGTGGCCAGCATGCTTCTTTTGGAACTGAAGGAGGTGCTCGAAGGCCTGACCAAACGCATAGCGCCCCACGAAATCCTTACTTTCACCAAATTCCTGCTGCTCACGGCGGTGATTCTGCCCGTTATCCCCAACCAGGCATTCGGCCGCTTCCAGATCAATCCATTCAAAACCTGGCTGGTGGTTGTGGCAGTAAGTACGGTTTCCTATGGAAGCTATCTTCTTTTGCAAGCCACGAAGGAGAGCGGCATCGTGCTTTCGGCGATACTCGGAGGCATTTATTCTTCGACAGTAACGACGGTAGCGATCGCCAAGAGGTCGAAAAATGAAGACCATTCTCACCTGTTCGCAGGCGCCACACTGCTGGCGTCGGCTTTCATGTACCTGCGGCTTACAATCCTCATAGGCGCATTCAGCTGGAGCCTGCTGCGGCTTCTGGCAGCCCCTTTCCTCCTGCTGGCCCTGGCCGCAGGCCTGACAGGATGGCTGTGGTCGAGACGGCCGGATGGGACGGCCGAAAAACTGCAGCGCAAATTTCAGCACCCAAATCCGCTGGAACTGCGGACCGCCTTTTTCTTCGCGGGTATTTTCCTGGTTGTTCTTATAGTTACCAGGCTGGCGCGCTCTTACATGGGGGGTACGGGCCTGTATGCCCTGGGAGCCGTGATCGGCTTCACGGATGTGGATCCATTTATCCTGAGCATGACCCAGGAGACAGATTCTCCTGCGCAACTCAGCATGAGCGCGGGCGCCATTGCGGTAGCCGCGGCCAGCAACAACCTTGCTAAAGGGATCTACGCGTATGCCTTCGGCAGCCGCAGTGCCGGCCGCCAGAGCTTTCTGCTTCTGATTGCCCTCGCGCTTCTCGGATTACTCCCAATATTCTGGCTGTAGCGGACTTGCCGCTCCATTGTATCGATGATGCCGGATGCATCAAACCGATTGGTCTGACCTGAATATGGCGCCTCATGGAGCCTGGGATTTTCTTTCCGACAATAGCCTCAGCCGCCTATAATAGGCCTAAGCGCTCTCAATTCATTATGATCATTGCCAGTTGAGGAGATGTCTGCAATGGCCAACCACAGGATTTTGCTCAGGATGAATTGGGCGAAATAGGTCCGTTAAACATTTGCTCCTGATTCAATTCGCAGGGGATTCATCCCTTTTCGGTTATGAACCTGGCAGCATCTGGAACCATTATCAATTCCAAAAGGAGAAGCGGTCATGAAGTCAGATAAAAATGAGAAGAACAATTCACGAAGAGAGTTTGTTAGGAATGCAGCCGTCGGTGTTGCGGGGGCGGCAGTGATGGGTTCGCTGGCATGCAGCGACAGTCCTGCTCCTGCAACCGATAAACCGAAGACTGAATCCAGCGTCCGCGCCATGACCCGAGAACAATTTCTGGAGTACATCGATTATTTCAATAAGAAGGATTTTGAAAGTGTTGCAAGCTATTTCAGCCCGGATGTCACCCTGGACTATCCTGATAACTTCATGGGCTCCCTGCCTAACGGCGCCACTGCCAGGACACTCCACGGCCCGGATGAATTTATCAAAAACTATAAGGCACTTACCGAAAACGTTCGTGAAGTTATCAATGTGGGGGTGTTTCTTTCCGAGGGCAGCCATTTCTGCGTCGAGCTTATCACCGAGTTCCACGCTTTAAAAACCACTGCGACAGGCGCCGCGGGCGGCCAGCGGAAAATGGGAGATATCAGTGTCCTGAATCAGTGTGTTATCTACGATCTGGATGAAAAAGGCAAATTCAAGCGCATCCGGATCTTTCATCATCGCCACCTCGATCCCGGAATATTGAAAAACAAGCAAACCGCGTGAAGCAGCACATTGCTGCAAATTGTCCGCCGCGCGGATCACCGGTTGCGCTGAACTCCCAAAGAGGGTGCCGAGCTTTATCTTATGGAATGCTCCCGATGGGGTAGTCGTATGCGTATACTTCGCGCGATCCATCCGCAGTTATGGTATCCGGAAAGGAGGCAATCATGAAAATCAAAAGCCTGTTGGTATCCTTCGGCATGCTATTCCTCTTGGCTCTGCAGTGTTCAGTCGCCAAAGCAGCGGAAGACAAAAATGCCGTCCAGCCCCTGAGGTTCGTTGTTGAGCCACCAACGCTTATGAATCTCGGCTTTGAATGGTACATTGAGGGAGATGCCAATCACAACGGCGCCGTTCAAGTCTCCTACCGCAAAAAAGACGATAATGTTTGGAGGGCAGCTCTGCCGCTGCTTCGAATTCAAAATGAGCAAAGCATCTATGCCTTCGCCCCAACCAAGGTGACCGACGGTTTCTGGGCTACCCCTCCCTACGGTGCAACCAATAACAGAATTGACTATGTAACGCCAAATCTGTTTGCGGGAAGCATACTCGATCTGGAATCTGATACGGAGTATGAGTGCAGATTTCAGATGGTCGACCCGGATGGTGTCCTTGGAGAGGCACTGAAGCTGGTGACGGTGCGTACCCGTCCCGAGCCGAAGCCTTTCTCCGGCGGAAAAGTCTATCATGTGTATCCAAGGGATTATGGCGGTCCGAAACAGGAACCGGCCTTTATCAACCTGATGGCGGCCTATTACATTGGATGGTGCGTCGCAGACTGGGGCAATCTGGCGCCCCCTCGGGTTCAACCGGGCGATATCATCCTCATCCACGCGGGAATTTATAAAGAGGATTGGACTCGATACGGAAGCGATCTATTCGCGACGCCCCAGGGGCAGGGTGCAAATTTCTCAGGAACATATTTTCTGACGCAAAGCGGGACGCCCGAGAAGCCTATTGTGATAAAGGCCGCGGGGGATGGGGAAGTGATTTTTGACGGCAATGGAAATTTCAACCTCTTCAATGTAATGGCCGCAAATCATCATTATTTCGAGGGCCTGACCATTCGGAATACGGATGTTGCTTTTTGGGCAGGCCAAAAAAGGATAATCGGCTCGAGTGGATTGACAATCAAAAGATGCCGTTTCGAAAATATCGGCAAAGGCATTCACACCGATTGGTCGGGATCAAAGAACTTTTATATAGCCGACAGCACCTTTATCGGCAGACACAACCCGCACAACCTGGAGCGATGGGGTGATCCGACAACTGTCAGCGCGTATCCTGCCGGAGAATGCCTCTCGGAATACGCCATCAAGGTTGCCGGATCCGGCCATGTCATATGCCACAATCATATTGCCAATTTTCATGACGGAATTGACCATGCCACCTATGGCGTCCCGGATGGATATCCAGCCTATGGACATCCCGAAGCTTATCCGGTTGAAGAAGTGCTGAAGCTGGACAGGATGTTCGTATCCAACGACATATACAACAACTTCATCACCAATATGCATGACGATTTTATCGAAGCCGACGGAAACATGTATAACGTTCGAATACTCCGCAACTATTGCATAAACGCCACCATGAACGGCTTGAGTTCACAAACCCTGTATGGCGGTCCGGCGTATTTTATAAGAAACGTGGTTTATCATGTTCCGAATATTACGAAGCACGCGGCCCATCCTTCGGGCATGATTTACTACCACAATACCTTCGCGGCCAAAGCCGACGCCTCCGGAAATGCCTCCAATTATCATTTTCGGAATAACCTCATTCTCGGATGGCTGCCCTCGGAGACCATCTTCTCCGTCAATACTTTCACCAATTACACCTCATCGGACTATAACGGATTCCGGGCGGATTCAACGGCGCAATATTCCTTTGCCTGGAACTCTCCTTCATTGGACATCCTGAGAGACTATTCCAGACCGGGAGTGCGGCGAATATATAAAAGTCTCGCTGAATATGGCCAGGCTACCGGCCAGGACAAACACAGCATACTTGTTGATTACGATATATTCATGAAGGTGAATAAGCCCGATCACTTTAATCTCATCAGAATCTATAAACCCGAGGAATTGGATTTCCGCCTGCGCCCGAATTCTGTCGCGGTGGATGCCGGCTGCATTCTACCCAATATTAATGATGACTTTGAAGGCAAGGCACCGGACCTTGGGGCGTTGGAAGCCGGTCAGCGGCCGCCGGTTTATGGACCGAGGCCGCAGATGAACGGAAGCAAATAGGATGACTCAAGAAACAGCGCTTTCAATTCCTGGATAACAGCCTGACGGGCAAGAAGAAATCTGATGGAAATCAACAAGGAGGCATGGGGAAGGAGCGCCCCATCGGCTTTTGATCGCCAACCCTCGCCGAACAAATCGGCGTTTGTCAGCGCTTTTATCAGCGTTTCTCAGCGTTTCAAAATACGGAGCTGTCAAACTCTTTGAGTCCCCCGGCATAGCCGGGGATTTACCGATGAAAGGCTATAGTCAATAGCCAGGGATGAGCGCCGCAAATCCCGGCTGGTTTCCGACGCCCCAGGGGCTCGAATCGCCGGATCTTGTTCAGAAATTCCGAAAAAGCGAATACAAAGCATCCTCTGCCTTAATAGCCTCAGCTCCATTAATTACGATGCAGATACCCCCTTTTCGTCTGGGCCAGCCCGCATGGCGGCAAATAAACATTCTGCCGCTCTTTGCCTTAGCGCTTCCCAAGCGTTAGTTTATTTCAGGGAGGACCATAATGTTACGGAATGCCTCCATAGCGCGCCTCTCGCGGTTTATGGTTCTGCTGCTCGCTTCGTGCCTGTTCGTCTTTGCGGAGACGAGTCGCGACCTGGGCGTCATCCATCCGGAGAACAGGCCTCTGCGCGCTGTTGCGTTCGGCGATTTCGGCTACGATGATCACAACTCGGCCCTGCCCGAAGTTTCCAACGCCATCTTCAACCTGCACCAGCGCACGCCGCTGGATCTGGGCCTGACTCTGGGCGATAATTTCTACCCCCGCGGCGTGAAAAGCTTCGACGATCCGCACTGGAAAAACGAGTGGCACCGTCACTACGACCGCCTCGGGATCCTGTTTTATCCCACGCTTGGAAACCACGATTACCAAGGAAATCCTCAGATCCAGGTTGACTATACGAACCACCCCGACAACAAGAGCTGGCGCATGCCGGATCGCTATTACACGTTCACGGCCGGTCCGGTACGATTTTTCGCTCTCGATACCGATGAGGGAACCCTCGGCTTATTACGGTCCAGGCCATGGTCGGACGCACAGCGCGACTGGCTCGCGGCCGAACTCGCCAGGCCCACCGATGCAAAATGGACGATCGTTTACGGCCACCACCCGATTTATTCCAGCGGCCACCACGGAGACTCGAAACGCCTGAAGGAGAAACTCCTTCCCCTGCTGAAGATGCACAAGGTGGACGCCTACCTCGCCGGGCATGAACACGATATGCAGCATCTTGAAATGGAAGGGATTCAGTACATCATTGCCGGCGGAGGCGGAAAGGATCCGCGCCGAGTGAGCATCAAGGGCGGAGGCTGCGCTGTTGGCGCCAACGGCTTCCTCGAGCTGGAGGCATCGGCGAAGCAGCTCTCGCTCCGGCTCCTGGGCATCGACGGCCAGGAGTTGTGTCCGGCTGTGGTTCTGACCAAATAGAGCCCCAAAATATGCTATATCGAGCCCTTTGGGAAACCCTCCGCAAAGCCGGAAGCCTTATGCTTGCTGTCCCCTCAAAGGGATTGATCCCAACCGATAAAAGATAAAACCGCTTTCACCCGCAACCGTATCTTTAGAGCTTTTTGAACCGCAGAATTTCGAATAAAGAATGTCGAATTCCGAAATTCAGTATTTCGAAAAAATGTTCTTGGTTGCAGTCAGAACGCCCGGGACAAGGCATGCTCCGGCAATTTCAAAACGGATGTGCCTCACCGGCAGCGCCGGTGGATCATTTATTGGATTCGCGGCGATTCTCTTCCACAGTCTGGCATCGGCCTGGCCGCAGGAGCCGTATTTATTCTTGACGGTGGCCTTCGCGCCCGGGATATTCTGCGCAAGGCGGGCCTGGAACTCCCCGAACACGTTGCAGGCAACTTCGGGGCCAACCCTACTGGAAGCGGACCGAGCCCAGTATCTGGTCAAAAGCACGCTGATAATTGTCGAATTCCTGCTCCGGAGCCACAAAGATGAAGTACACCAATCCCTCAGGGCGCAGAACCGTAACCAGCCAATCCCCTTCGCGTCCGCCCAGCGGAGAATCATTGGTGAAGAGGATCGACAATGCCGACTGACCCCCAACCCGGATGGTGCCGTTGTCCTTGTATTTCCGCATGGCTGAATTTGAGCGCTGCAGGACTTCTATGAGCTGATCCGTGGCTTCTTGAAGCCCGATGGATCCCGATCGCCGGCCGCCTTGCGGAGTGAACACGGCCATCATGGCGCCATAGGCAAGGGCGTTCATATCGCCCGTATCCACGATGCCCCCGTCGGGAGCCAGCGTGAACGCCTGCTCCTCCACATACGATTGCCAGTTGTCCGGGTGACTCAGCCGCATGTTGCCCGTCTCGAGGTTTTTATACCGGCTGGAGGGGCTGGCAGGCCGCCTGATTGTTCCAGTGGTCTGCCTTTGAGCCTCCGCGGCAGCTGTCTTTGGAGCGGCAGGAAGGGATTTTACCAGCCGCTGAATGTTGCGGAAATCCCTGGAATCGTTGTAGGCATCGGCTGAAATTACCCCCAGCCTTCCGATTTCCGCGTTGATGTTCTGTATGCGGTTATCCGGATTCGGGTGGCTGCTGAAAAAATCCGTACCTCTCCCGCCGCCCAATTTTTCAAAGAATTCGGCCACATACCGGGGATTGTACCCCGTATCATAAAGAATCTGCGCCCCCATCAAATCCGCTTGCCGTTCATCGTCCCGGGAATATTTCAGAAGAACCGAATTGAGGGCAAAGCCGGTGCCGATCTGGGCAAGAATTGCGCCCACGGAATTATTCCCCAGGAATCCGCCGAGGATCGCCAGCGGAGCCTGCGCCAGGTATTGCTTGCTGGCCTGATTTGTCCCGTGCCGGAGAGCGACGTGCCCGATTTCATGGCCGATGACGCCGGCCAGTTCAGCTTCATTATCCGCAGCCTCGATGGTCCCGCGGTTGATATAGAGGAAACCTCCGGGCAGGGCGAATGCATTGATGCTGGAATCGTTGACGCATTTGAACTGATAAGGAAATTTTTCGCCCGGCGCTTTGGCAGCCAGCTTTTTCCCCAGCCTGTTCAGATAATCGTCCACCTGCCGGTTGTTGAGCATGGGCAGCTGATTTTCCGCATCCTGGGCGACCTTCTGTCCCAGTTCGACGTCTTGCTGGGGCGAAAAGAAATTCATGCCCGGTTTCAGCGGAGTACGCTGGGAAAAAATCATTGGCGCCGATGCGAAGATCAGCGCGAAGACCAGCGCAATCCTGCCAAAACTAATCCGACCTGACCTTCTGTGAAATCGAATGCAGGAAACAGGTGGTTATGGCGCTGAAATTCATCAACAAGTACATGCCCGGATTTGAAAAAGCCTATCTTACAAGGATCTGCAGCGAACTGAGAATTCGCGAAAGCCGAAGAATCATCGGGGACTATATTCTCTGTAAGGAGGACGTTGCTGAAGCCAGGAAATTCAAGGACGTTATCGGCAAGAGCTCTTTTTCGTCCGGCGCCAAACACGTGGCGACAAAAGATACGATTTCCTATGAAGGCATTGTGTACCCTAAAGACGGGGGCTCTTACGATATCCCTTACCGTTGCCTAGTCCTTAAACCAGCGTGATTTTTTGAGAAAACTTGAAAATAACCCTGAAATGTGCATCGCTATTGGTTATAATAGGAATTAGCATATTACCACTACAACCAAAAGGAGCACATTTCAGGTGAATAAAAGAGACCACAAAATCTACCTCCGTGACAAGCAAAATCTCGACACCCGATTGGTGAGAAAGCAGTATGAAGACCAGCCCGATTCCATGTTCAAAGACTCCAACATCCACTATCAGATTGCCGAAAGAACCCGGGCAATCGGTTTCGGTGGAATCGGCGCCCTGCACAAACTGGTGTGCAAACTGGGATTGGACAGGGCGATCAACAAAAACATCGTGCTGCTGAAGGTCCATGTGCCTTACTGGGAATCGGATCATGTTCTGAATATCGCCTACAACGTCCTCACCGGCGGCACCTGCTCTGGAAGACATCGAGCGATTGCGCAACGATGAAACCTACATGAACGCGCTCGACGCCGAAAGGATTCCGGATCCGACAACGGCCGGAGATTTTCTGCGCCGTTTTGAGGATGAGACCTGGATCTTGGCTCTGCAGGAAACGATCAACGAAACGAGAGCGAAAGTCTGGGAGTTGCAGGACTCTTCCTTCCGCAAGGAAGCCATCTATCGATGTCGACGGCACCATTGCCGGGACCACGGGCGAATGCAAGGAGGGGATGGACATTGCCTATAACGGGATCTGGGGATACGCGCCGCTGATCGTGACTCTGGCCAACACCAACGAGGTTCTTTATCTCGTGAACCGGCCGGGCAGCCGCCCTTCTTCCGATGGAGCTGCCGAATGGATGGATCTGGCGATCGATCGGGTCACTCCTGTTTTCAAAAAGGTATGGCTCCGGGGAGATACCGATTTTTCTCTCACCCACAACTTCGACCGTTGGGACGAAAGGGTCGGATTTGTCTTTGGGTATGATGCCAAGCCGAACCTTGTCGAGATGGCGGATGCCCTGCCCAAAAGCCTCTGGAAGCCGCTCCAACGGCCTGCGCGCTATGAGGTTAAAACCGAAGAGCGGGAGCGTCCGGAAAACGTTAAGGAAAGGTAGTCAAAGAAAGAGAGTTCAAAAACATCCGCCTCCAAAGCGAACAAGTCGCCGAATTCGACTACCGGCCCATCCATTGCACGCAAGACATACCGGATGGTCGTCGTTCGGAAAAACCTCACCGTTGAAAAGGGTGAGAACCGGTTGTTCGACGAGGTGAGGTATTTTTTCTACATCACCAACGACCGAAAGATGACTGCGCGCCGAAATCCATCTTCCAATGGTGCCCAGGAACCGACGCCGGGAGCCGGCACACCCCAAGCCGGTGCGGATGCGAGGGGCGGCAGTGATACGGCCGCTGATGGTGGACAGAGCGGACAGGAGGACGGCACTGCATCCGGTAAGAATGCGGAACCGTTGCATGACGGCGAGGCCTTCCAACGAGCGATGCAGCATTTCGAGAAGTCGACAAACGCTGCGACACAATCTCCGCGCGATCCGTTGGCCAAGCCGAATCCCGACGCCGCTGCACCAGAGTCGCGTCAGCCCGCCGATTCAGCGGCCAACCCAGCCGATCAGCCGCAGCCGTCGTCCGAGCAAGGCAACGGCCGACACCGTCGAGCGGCCGGGCCAGTCGGCTCAAGATGCCGCGGGACAAGGTGAGAACAGCGATCCGCGCGACGGTTCCGGTCAACAGTCGATCGGTCCCCAGACGCCCAAGGACGTGGAAGGATCTGAGGCAACACAGAATCCCGATACGGGGCCTCTCGATAAGCAGGCAGGAATGGGCGACGAAGGGACCGCGGGCAGCGGCGAGTCGAGTGACAGCGCGGAAGGAACTCCCAGTTCGCAAGGCCAACGAGACCGAGACAAATCACCAGGACCGAACCGCGACAAGGTACGAAACCCGACGATACGGCGCCGCAAGACCGAGCATGAGCAGCACCAATCCGATTCGCAGGGAGAATGGCGGCGACGAGAGTGGCGGTGGCGAACAGGAGGGGTCAATCGGCAAATCAGCCGGCGCGATAGTCCGGCAGCAACATGTCGTCCGAGCAAGGAATGCCGGGTCGCCTGATCGGGTCAGGTGAAACGGCCGATCGCGCGGTGACAACAGTTGGCTCCGAGGCGACCGGCCAGCGGGTCAGGAGCCCCGGTTCAGGCAGTCAGACCGCGGGATACTTCGCAGGGACAAGAGCTGACGCAGCAAGGCGCGCCGCCGCAGAATCCTGGCACGCAACCGACTGCTGGTCAGAACTCGCAAGATCCCCAGGCACAACCGTCACAGCCCGAGAAGAACGACAGCAGCGGGGGCACGAGCAGCGGACCGCCGCAAGGTGGCGGACTGCCCGGTGACGATGTCCCGACCGCGCCGCAGACTGCGCCCGAGCCTGCTTCCCGGCGCCGACGAGGCCAACCTGGATTACGCGCGCAAGGCAACCGATCTCGTGCTGGAGCGACTGAAAGACCAGCAGCAGGATCCCGATCCTGAACTGCTCAAGTCGCTCGGTTGGACCAAGGAAGAACTGCAGCGGTTCGTCACGCGCTGGGAAGAACTCAAACGGGCGGCACGCGAAGAGGGGCCCACGGCCCAGGCCGATCTCGAGGATGCGCTCCGCAGTCTGGGTTTGCGCGCGACGGACTCCGAGCGTCGCAGCGGCAACTCGACAAACGATCGACCCGGCGGCCAACGCGATCTGGGCCAGCGGCGTATCCCTCCGGCTGAATTTCTGGAACAATTCAACGCTTACAAGAAGGGCAAAGCACGGGGACCAGGCGACGGAGGTGCGCACAGGCCGTGAATCATGAACCACATCGGTATCTGGTGCCGTTTCACCCGAAGCAAATTCCCCACTTCTTCACAGACGTCTTGATCATTGGCGCGGGACTGGCCGGTTTGCGGTCCGCGATTGCCGTCGATCCCCGGTTGTCGGTGCTGGTCCTTACCAAGGACCGCATCGACGAGTCCGCCAGCAGCTATGCGCAAGGCGGCATTGCGGGCGTCCTGGATCCCCAGGACACTTTCGATGCGCACGTGGCCGACACCTTGGCGGCCGGCGGAGAACTGTGTGCCGCAGACATCGTCTCCATGGTCGTGCGCGAAGCTCCCGACCGCATCCAGGAACTGATTCGCTGGGGAGCCAACTTCGATATGCAGTCGGGCGAACTGGAATTGGGGCGTGAGGGGGGGCACGGTTGCAGTCGGATCGCGCACGCCATGGGGGACGCCACCGGCCGGGAAATCATGCGGGCCATGATCTGCTGGACCAGCCGGCTGAGGAATGTCCACATTCGCCAGCACACGTTCACGCTCGACCTGCTGACTCATGACGGTGTTTGCTGCGGCGCGCTGGTCAACGACCACCAATACGGCCTGACCCTGGTGTGGGCCAAACAGACCATCCTGTGCACCGGCGGCACCGGTCAGATCTATCGCGAATCGACGAATCCGCTGGTCGCGACCGGCGACGGACACGCCATGGCCTACCGGGCCGGCGTGGAACTGCGGGACATGGAGTTCGTGCAGTTCCATCCCACCGTGCTGTACATCGCCGGGAGCAGCCGCAGCCTGATGACCGAGGCATTGCGCGGCGAGGGTGCGTGCCTCGTGGACCGAGTCGGGTTATCGCTTCATGTCCGACTACGACGCACGGGTGGAGCTGGCTCCCCGTGATGTCGTCGCGCAGGCCATCGTCACCCAGATGGAGAAGACGGCTCATCCGTGCGTGTACCTCGACATGACGCACCTGGATCCCCAGTTCGTCAAGGGCCGGTTTCCCGGGGATCGCCGCGAAGTGTCAAGAGTTTGGCATCGACATCACCACCGACCGCATCCCCGTGCGTCCGGGAGCTCATTACATGCTCGGCGGGGTCACGGTCGACGCCGATGGCCGCACGTCGCTCCCCGGGCTGTGGGCGGCCGGCGAGGCGACGTCGAGTGGCTTGCACGGAGCCAATCGCCTGGCCTCCAACAGCCTGCTTGAGGCGCTCGTGTTCGGCGCTCACGCGGGTCGCGAGGCATCCGTGGCCGCCCAGCAGACGGACGATCTCTTCCGCGCGCTGCCGCTGGAAAACAGCCCCGTGGATGAGCCCCGAAAATCGCTCGACCTGGCGGACATCCGCAATTCGCTGACCAGTCTCATGTGGCGGAATGTCGGCGTGCGCCGCAGTGCCGACCACATGATCCAGGCCCTGGAAATGATTGACCGGTGGTGCCGGTATGTCCTGGTGAGGCAGTTCAGCGAACCGCACGGATGGGAGCTGCAGAACATGCTCACAGTGGCCCGCCTCATCGTGCGCTCGGCACTGGCTCGCGAGGAATCGCGCGGCGTTCACCTGCGGACCGATTTTCGCGACATGGACAACCAACGGTGGAATCGGCACCTGAGCGTGCGTGCGTGCGACCTCCGTCGTTTGAACCTGGCACCGGGCTCGGACGCTCTGTGGTCTGATGCGGACCGCGGCACCTTGCCGCAGCTTCCAGATCTCTGGTCGTGAGGGTGCGCAGGTCGTGAGATGCCGCCCGCAACGGGGTGGCGGCGGTAGGGACGACTACGGCAAGCTGCCGCGGCCACGCACCTGGTCCACGAACGGGAAATTGCGGACCCTCGGTTGAACGCGGCATCATTGCAGCCTAAATTGACACAGTCTGGGTGCGCATTGGACGAACCGGGAGGCCGACTACGCCGTATATCGATACTTGACCGGTTCTGCGCAACCGCTCCCGCACACATCGTGGCTGGAGCGCATACCTTCCCAGTGGTGCCGCGTTGAAATTGCCTCCCGGCACTCTTGCGGCACATGGTGCAGATGTTCAGTAGCCAAGCGCAACTCCGACGAGAACGCAGGATGAGCGACCAGAAGAACAAAACCCCGATGATCGAAGCCCTTGGCCTGTCGAAGTTTTACGGGCCATTTGCCGCCATCAAGGACGTCACTTTCGAGGTCTCCGAGGGCGAAGTTGTCGCCTTTCTCGGCCCGAACGGAGCGGGCAAGAGCACGACGATGAAACTGTTAACGGGCTACTTGTCCCCCTCGGCTGGCGCGGCCCGCATTGCGGGTCACCACATGCAGGAGGATCGGTTAGCCGGCTCGGCGCGGCTCGGCTATCTGCCCGAAAACGGTCCGCTCTACCCCGACATGACTCCCTTCAGTTTGTTGGAGTTCTTTGCCGCGGCCCGCGGCATGACGCGTGCCGACAAGCAAGCGAGGCATTGAAGCGGTGATTGAGCTGTGTGCGTTGGGCAACGTGATCCACAAACCGATCAGCAAGCTGTCGAAGGGTTATCGGCAGCGCGCGGGAATGGCCCAGGCGCTGCTCCATGAACCCGACGTTTTGATCCTGGACGAACCGACCGTGGGCCTCGATCCCAACCAGATTCGCGAAGTGCGGCGCACGATGGAGCGTCTGCGGGACATGAAGAAGACCGTCCTGCTGTCGACCCACATTCTGCAGGAAGTCGAGGCCATGGCGAGTCGGGTCATCCTGATCGACGAAGGCAAATTGAAATACGACGGTGCCGTGAAGGATCTTGATCCCGACAAACACGGACTGGACGCAGCCTTCGCTCGCTTGACCAAGCGAGCGGGATAGTCGGGGGGGACCGTCGTCAGAGCATCGGCATCAAAACCATCCACCAGGTAGAAGTCATGGCAATATTTCAAGAGCTGCTTTTCCTCTTGCTGATTGACCTTGTGTTCGTCGGTGTGCTCTTGCTGGCGTTGATCCCGCTGCTCCTCTATAAGCACGCGGCATTCGCCGTGCTGAAGCGGAACTTTGTCGGGTATTTCAGCAATCCGACCGGCTACGTGTTTCTCTGTTTGTTCGTCCTGCTCTCGTCATTTGCCGCGTTTTGGCCCCACGAGTTCTTCACGGCGAACCTGGCCAATCTCGACCAGTTGAACTTGTACCTGCCCGGCATCCTGCTGGTCTTCATCCCGGCGATTACGATGAGCATCTGGTCGGAGGAACGCCGCCAAGGCACCGACGAATTGCTGCTGACACTCCCCGCCGGGGACTTCGACATTGTGATTGGCAAGTACCTGGCGGCGGCCGCGATCTTCACCGCTTCGTTGCTGTTCTCGCAGATTTCCAACTTCACGGTGCTCTTGTCGCTGGCCATGGGCGATGTCGACTTGGGGCTGTTTCTCACGACTTACCTGGGATATTGGCTCACCGGCCTGGCCATGATTTCGATTGGCATGGTCGCCTCGTTCCTGACGAAGAACCTGACCATCGGCTTCATCCTCGGGCTCATCTTCAACATGCCCCTGGTATTCATGAAGATGGCCGACGTGCTGCCCAGCAAGGTGAATCTGCCGTTTCTGTCCAACGTCAATCTGTCGCGGCTGGTGTCGGACTGGAGCATTGCCTCGCAGTTCGATCCGTTTGGCCGCGGCGTGATCAGTCTATCGTCGATCGTGTATTTCGCGCTGATCATCCTGGTGGGGCTCTACCTGAGCATGTTGTTGATCGGTGCGCGGCACTGGTATGGTGGCCGGGACGGACACTCGCTGCTCGGGCACTATTTTCTCCGCTCGATCGCGATGGTGGTCCTGGCGCTGAGCGTGGCCGCGTTTTTCTCGGGTCACGACCGCATCCGGTTCGACATGACCGACGGCGGGATCAGTTCGTTGTCGCCCGACACCAAGCGGCTGGTCCGCGAGCTGAAGCCGGAACAGACGATCTACATCGACGCCTTCATCAGCGGTGACGTGCCCGAACAGTACGTCAAGACGCGTCTCAACCTGGTCTCGATGCTCAAGGAGTTTGAGGCCATGGCAGGCGACAAGATCCGCGTCAACATCCACAACAATCTGGAACCCTTCAGCGAACAGGCGGCGCTGGCGGAGGAGCAGTACGGCATTCGTCCGGAACAGATCCGCATCCGCTCGCGGGGAGCGATTTCCGACGAAGAGATCATCCTGGGCGCCGCGTTTCGCTGCGGACTGCAGAAGGTGGTCGTGCCCTTCTTTGACTATGGCATCCCGGTGGAATACGAGCTGATTCGTTCCATCAATACGGTCTCACAAACCGACCGGAAGACCATCGGCGTCGTGCGTACCGACGCGCAGCTGTTCGGCGGCTTCACGTTCGCCGGCGGGCAGCCGCGCCAACTGCCGCGGCAGGCCATCATTGAAGAACTCGAGAAGCAGTACGACGTCGAGGAAGTCGACCTCACCCAGCCCGTGGCGGAAGGTCGCTACGACGTGCTGTTGGCCGTCCAGCCGTCGTCGCTGCCGCCGGAAGGCATGGAGTTCCTCGTGCAGGCGATCCGCAGCGGGATTCCCACCGCCGTCTTCGAAGATCCGCTGCCGGCGTTCATGGTCGGCGTGCCCGGCACCGGCCAACCCAAGCAAGCGCCCGGCGGCATGTTCGGCATGGGAGGGCGTCCGATGCCCAAGGCCGACATCCAGAAACTGTGGGAAGTGATCGGCATCGAGTCCCAAGGGTCGGTCGGCGAGAGAGGGATTGTTTGCGCCGGATCTGGTGTGGCAGCGCTACAACCCGTACCCCAAGCTGCAGGTGAGCGGGATTCCGGACGAATGGGTGTTTGTGCGGGAAGAACCCGGTGAACCCGCGGGGTTGATTAACACGGACAGCGTCATCACCTCCGGCCTGGACGAGATCTTCCTCCCCTTCCCCGGCATGATCAGACCGACCGCCGGCCAGCGACTTGAAGTTCGTCAAACTGGTCACGACGCGCGAGCTGTCGGGCACGATTGGTTTCGAGCAGATGATGCAGCACCAGGCCGATCCGGCCATGCTCCGCGCGCTGCAGCAGCGGCGCGGCAGCATGACGCTGGCGGCCCTGATCGAGAGCGAGGAAAACGACCGGCCGACCGAGACCGGACGAGCACCCAGAAAAGACGGTTGACGGCCGCAGGCGACAGAAGAAGTCGGACGAGCCGCAGCCGGCGAGCCGCGCCGACAAGAAACCAGAAGCCCGGCCAAGCCCGCCAGCGGTCACATCAAGGTGGTCTACGTGTCGGACATCGACCTGATGATTCCCGCCTTCCTGCGCATCCGTGCCCGGCCGGATGAGCAGGAGGACATCCGGTGGGAATTCGAGAACGTGACGTTCCTGCTGAATACCATCGACGTGCTGGCGTCGGAAACCGATTACATCGCGATCCGCAAGCGCAAGCCGCGCTACACGACGCTCAAGGTGGTCGAAGCACGCGTGGCGGAAGCACGTGACAACGAATTCGCCAAGCGCGTGGAGTTCCAGGCCAAGTACGACAAGGCGGTGCAGGAAGCGGAAGCGGAGAATGAACGCACGATCCAGGACTTCCAGACAGATCGTGGACGATCTGCAGAAGCAAACAGACGCGAGGGCAAGGAGATCAACCAGGCCGAACTGCGTGAGAAAGCCCAACGACTCGATGAACAGCGGAAGGTGCTCGAACGCCGCCTGGGGATCCAGAAACAGCGGTTCGAGCGCGAACGAGAACGCGACATCAAGCGGATCCAGCGCGACGTGGACCTGGAGATCCAACGGATGCAGTTCTTCTACAAGTTCTGGGCCGTGGCCATCCCCTGGATTCCGCCGTTCCTGGTCGGACTCGTCGTCTTCGTCCGCCGGCGACTGCGCGAACGAGAAGGCATTGAGAAGTCGCGATTGCGTTAGCCAATGCATCCCGCGCGCCTCGGCGAATGGACCCGGGGCGCGCGGGGTGCGATTCCCACACACCAAGAGCACACGAATTCTCGAAGTTATCGAGGAGTATACGCATGTCCGAGACGGTCAAGACGGTCATCTTTGCTGCCGTGGCGGTGGTTGCGGTGTTGGCTGCCGTGTTCACCTACCCGAAACAAGAGGACTATCGGCCACCCGATTTGCTCGGCAAACCCATGTTTGCGGACTTCACCAATCCCGGTACCGCAGCGGAACTGGCGATCTCCAAAGTTCTCCGAGGATCTCGGTCAGCTGACGGAATTCGAAGTGGTCCGCAACGCGAGTCCGGTCTCTGGACGATCCCCTCCAGCTCGAACTACCCGGCGGACGCCGAAGCTCAGATGCGCGACGCCGCCACCAGCTTGATCGACCTGCAGGTGCTCGGCATCGCCTCCGAGCGACAACAAGGACCACCAGATCTACGGCGTGATTGAGCCGGACCGACAGAAACTGGAAGCCAGCCAGGAAGGCGTCGGACTGCTCGTCGCCGTCAAGGACGCCAAGGGTAAGGAACTTGCCAAACTCATCATCGGCAAGCGGGTCAAGGGAACCGAAGACCAGTATTTCGTCCGCAAGCCGGGCCAGCCCCCCGTGTACGTCGTGAAGATTGATCCGGAGAAGTTCCCCACGGAATTTGAGAAGTGGATCGAACGCAACCTGCTGAAGATCAACACGCTGGATATCGATCGCGTCACGTTGAAGGACTACTCGATCATCACCACCCAGACGCTCGCTGGCCCGCGGGGAAAGATCGAGGAACGCTTCGAAGCCCAAGTCACCTGGGACTCCGATCAGAGCAAGTGGGTGCTCGATGAACTGGTCCAGTTCCGTAACGGCGAGAAGAAACCCACCGAATTGTTGCCGACGGAAGAACTCAACTCGCAGAAGCTCAACGATCTGAAGACCGCACTGGGTGACATGAAGATCGTGGGCGTGCTGCGCAAGCCGACCGGTCTGGGTGCGGATCTCAAAGCCGGTGCGGACTTCATGAACAACGAAGAGAGCCAGACATCGCTCATGAATCGCGGCTTCTACCTGGTGGACATCGGTGGCGGAGTGCCGGAAATCCGCGCCGCCAACGGCGAAGTGCTCGTCGGTCTCAAGGATGGCGTCGAGTACGTGTTGCGCTTTGGCGAGATCGCGAGCGTCGCACAAGAAGGGCAGGAAGGCAAGATCAATCGCTACCTGTTCGTCACCGCGCGGCTGGATGAATCCAAGTTCCCGCCGCTGCAGCTCGATCCGCTCCCGGGCGGCGAGACGACCAGGCTCCCAGGAGGCCGCCAAGGAAGAAGCGAAACCCGCCGGGGACGAGGCGGCCAAGAAGGAAGACAGCTAAGGAAGAAGCCCAAGGAAGAAAAGACCGATCTGGAGTTGGAGCGCGAGCGCATTCGCAAGGAGAACCAGCGGAAGCAGGACGAGCGCGACGAGAAACTCAAGAAGGCCAATACGCAGATCGCGGAACTGAACGCGCGCTTCGCCGACTGGTACTACATCATCTCCGAAGATGAATACAAGAAGGTCCACCTCGGCCGCAATGACTTGATCGCCGAGAAGTCAGTCGGCCGCCGCGGAAGGCTTCGGCGTCGATGCCCTGCGACAGCTGGAGAAAGACGGGCTCGAACAGAAGAAACCGGATGACAGCGCGAAAGTTCCGCCGCCCGACGCACCTTTCGGTCCCGGGCAATAGCCTGATTCACGCCGGCAGCGTGAACGATCACAGACATCTGACGGGCCATCATGTGCGAAGCCCCCGAGCGATAGGCGCCCGGGGGCTTCAAATCATAGTACAGAAGTGTACGACCAAACTACTTGTTGTCCGTGGCCTTTGCCTCAGCAGTTCCCTCCTCGACGGGACGCACCACGGTGACGGATCGTTTCGCGTAGCTGTCCGGTTCAGCGCCGCCTTGGATGACCGTGACGTTCGCTTCCAGGAAGTCGAACTTGCCCACGATCTTCGCCAGGTCCGGCAGCAGTGCGAGCCCTTCTGAATCGGCTTGAGCTGTTCCTGGTCGATGTTGGCACCTGCCATGTTGAGGAACATCGGCGCCATGAACAGCGATGAAGAGCAATTGCCCGATCTCGACGCCCACGTTGAAACTGAACAGCGCGAGCGGGATGTCGAGCTGCGGCAGGCCGATCTCCGACAACGCGCCGGCGAACCCGAACCCGTGCAGCAAGCCGAACGTGAACGCGACCACCCACGGCGCTCGCTCGGTCAGACCCGGCCGGCCTTGCCGGCTGTGCACGATCTCCGCCGCGACGAACACGATGCTCAACGCGATGACGGCCTCGACCGGCGCGGACGGCACGCGGACGAAGCCGAGCGCCGCGAGACTGAGCGTGATGCTGTGCGCGACGGTGAAGGCGGTCACCGTCTTGATCAGCCGCCACGAGCCCCGCGTGATGATCAACAGCGCGAGCACGAACAGCAGATGGTCGACGCCGCTCAGGATGTGTTCGATGCCCAGCGCCAGGTAGCTGCGGACCACTTCGATCTTGCTGGGCGTGGCTTCGACCACGAACGACGGCGCTGATGGCGTGAGCCGGGCGAGCTGCGTGCTGCCGTCGAGCCGCTCCACGCGCACCAGCACGTCGATCGCGGTCGCACCGAGGCCGTCGATGTGGATCGTGCCGCCGGTCAGCCCGCCGGCGCGTTGCACCGTCCAGCGCTCGATGAAGGCGTGATTGACGAACACCCCGCGCGGCTCGGACAGGTTGATGCTGCCTTCCGGCAACGTCACGTAGATACCGAGCCGCATGTCGTCGCCGAGTGCGGGGACTTTCCAGAGCACGTCGTAGGTGTCCGGGCCGGTCTGACGCAATTCGAGATAGGCCGGCCGCACCTCGTGCGCCCACGCGCCGGGCGCAAAGGCAAGCAGGCACACCAGCAGCAGGAAGCAGGCGTCGCATCACCGCGCCGCCACCGAGTTCCAGCGTGTTGGTCGCCGCCGACGGCGCTTCGATGGTCACCGCGTACTTGCGCAGCAGCGCCTGGTAGGACCTGGCGGCCGCCTCACGCTGCTGCGCGTCTGGTCCACTCGCGGCGCACGGCCTCGCGCACGTCTGTCGAGCGCAGGCACGCCGCCCTCCGTGCGCTCGGCGAGAAACACGACATGCGCGCCGTAGCCCGACTCGACGGGTCCCTGCCATTGACCGGGCGGCAGCTTGCCCAATGCGGCCGCGAACTTCTCGCCGAACAGGTTCGCCACCTCGCGGGCCGAAGCATTGTTGATCTCGTGCTCCAGCAGGATCGGATCGCCGATGCGGAGCGAGATTGGCCTTGGCGCCGGCCTGGTTCAAGCCGACCCGCAAGCGCTCGGCGTCGCGCGCCAGGTTCGCGCCGTGGCGTTGCGGATCGAGATACACCTGCCGAAACGAGAATCGCGGTTCGGTGGCAAACGTGGCGGCATGCGCCTTCAGGTAGGCCTGCAGTTCCGCATCGCTCGGCTCCGCCGGCGCGGCGAGGCCGTCGGAGACGAATTCCATCTTCTGCTGCAGGCGGCGGCGGATGATGAGGTCGTCCTTGTCCAGGCCCAGCGCCAGCGCCTCGCGGTAATAGACTTCCTCCCGCACCCGGTCCCGGATCAGGCCCTCCAGCTCCTCGCGGGTGGGCGGCCGTTGCCGGGTGCGGATGAAGCTCTCCGTCATGGACGCGATCTGGCCCTGCGTGACGACGATCTTTCCCCGGTCGTCGCCGGTGCCCTTGGTCATCAGGCCGTAGGCCGCAAAGATCGCCGCCCCCAGCAGGAGGAAATGCAGCAGCGGTTCGTGCAGCGAATTTCTTCATGAGGTCAGCCAAGCCTACGTTGGCCGGCGAATACCAGACGGGCGACGTATAGGCGCGGTCGGTGACCGTCATCGGCACGTAGTCGGCCATCTTGATGCCGTAAGCGCTTCTGGTCGTAGGCGGTCCAGCGCGGCGACGGGATCTGGATGACGCGCACGTAGTAGAACGCGCGCTGCGTGGCGTCGAACGTCGGGTCCTTCCAGTACGCCGACAGCAGCGCGGCGCCGATGGTGTTGGTGTAGGTCGCGTTCGCCACGTCCACCGTGTTGCCCACCGGAGTCTTGCAGCGGCCGTCCGGGCCGATCTTGCGCCCGCCGGAGACCGCCACGTCGAAGATGCGCTCCTGCGTCTTGCCGTCCTTGCCGAGCCAGCCCTTGACGATCTGGATGCGGTCGAGGTTGGGGCCGTCCGGATCGCGCAGCGCGTAGACCACGAAGACTGGCCGCTTGCCGGCCGGCGCCTTGCTGAGATTGCCGCCCATCGGCACGCCATGGGCGTAGCCGTTTGCCGCGAAGTCGGGGCGACCGAGGTCCGCCGGCACGAAGTCCCAACCCGCGAACACGCGCACGACCGGCCGGTCGCCCGTGGTGGCGTAGACCTCCTTGCGCTTCAGCGCGTCCCAGATCGCCTCGCGGGTGTTCTCGCGTGCCCACACGCCGCCCAGGCCGCGCAGCTTGTTCCTGCCAGACCGAGATCAACGGCTTGCCCTCCTTATTCGCGAGGAGCGGGTTCTTCCAA
>CAWEJX010000009.1:0-153442 GCA_963809485.1 uncultured Acidobacteriota bacterium | reverse complement strand
GCCCTCAAGCTCGGCTACCCTGCGGTCGCCGCGGTTCAAACGGATGTGGTCGATCCAGTCGATAAAGCGGGTGCCCGTCTCCTCGCTCATCCGGCAAGCAAACGCCGCCGCTTCGGGGCATGCCTCGAGAAAATCGCGGACCAGCCGGCGGAGGAAGCTGAAGGCCTCAGGCTGGGGCGACCACTGGAAGGATTCAAAAGGGCTGCCGGGTGTCCTATTCATCACTCATTAATTATATCCTTCGCGTCTTTCTTTCTGTCAACTGGGGACTTCGATTCGGTACTGCTTTCGCATTGCGCAATGGCGCCCGCTGATAACAGCTTCGGCGACGCAACCTTTGGCGTGTTGCTCCGGCTCATGTCTGGTCTCCTCCAGAAACCGCCAAAATGCAAAACTCCGAAGACAGCTTCAATTACCGGAAGGGGCTGTGGTACACTCTCTCCGCCACACAAGGCGGATGCGTTCGCTCGAATCAGGATTTGATCCTGTTTCGATTATGAAGGTAGCGGGGCCTTGATTTGTGCGCCTGTAGCTCAGGGGATAGAGCAACGGTTTCCTAAACCGTAGGTCGCAGGTTCGAATCCTGCCAGGCGTACCAGCTAACTCATTCTCCTGTTTGACTTTCGGCTCGAAATCCCTTCTGGCTTCTCATTGCTCAAATCCCCTTTGGGGGTAGGGTGGGGGTAATCAGGCTATCTTTGCCTTATTCTCTTTCTTCTCCTTTTTCGGTGTAAGAGCAGATTCGAGTGCGGCGATTGCCGACTTCTTATGTTCCGGTGAAAGGTGGGCATAGCGCAAAGTCATCTCGATCGTCTTATGGCGCATGATCTCTTTGACGGTTGCCAGATCCACGCCCGACATTACGAGATGGCTCGCGCAAGTGTGGCGGAGCACATGAAACGTCACTCCGTCGAGGTTTGCGGCAGAAACCGCCTTTTCAAACTGCCGTTTCAGGTCGTAAAACGGCTTGTCGGGAGTTTTCCCGGGAAACAGGTACTGTTTTCCTTTCAGGAAGCTCATGTGAAAACTCCACAGGTTGCGAGAAAAGCGAGATAAGAGAGAAAAGGTGTCCTGATTACCTGCTAAACAACTCTCCAAATGGTTACCGGCTGTGTCCCTTGGTCTGCCTGGTTTCTTTTATCAACCAGCCAATTTGATGCAAAAAGTGGAGAGCATGGGTTTTTTTATGCGTCCTGTGTCCACCACAAAGCCTGCCGATTTCGTCATCGGTGAGATATCCGCAAATAGATTCCCGCACGGCTTCGATGATGCGATCCGCAACGGGATTCCCGGTCTTTCGTTCCGAAAATGTATCTCACCGATACCTCGCAATAGTCCCAAACAGCCAGGGCCGCCTGGAGATGTTCTACGCGGATTGTGCTGGAGCAATCCAAAAGAGCATAGAGCAGGCTTAGCCGAAGCACCTGTGCCTCGGCTCGATTCAAGATCGCGCCGGCATTTCCTCCGAAAGCTGTTGCCCTGCCTAGTCTGCCGGCTAATTCATGCAATATTTCTTCCGGCAAAGGCGCACCGTGTGGGGAGCGCTTTGGACCTTTGGGCGAGCAGCCAAAGGAATCTATTGGCAAAGCCGTTGCCCTGTTCGGCAGCCGAAATCGATCGTATCAGTTCGTCCTTTGTTGTGTGCCCGATAATGGACACATGCGCGCCGGTTGCATGGAGAGGATTGTTTCGGGTTAAGGTGCAAAGACTCCCTGTATTCCACGCCTGGCGGATAACGCCTGATAGGCTATTGCCTTCTCTCCCCATGATTTTCAGCATGGTCGAGAATTCGGGCTCGATACAAAGCAGCCGCTTGTCGGATTCGCCTGCATCCTCGAGCTCTTCCTCATAATCGAAATCCTTCCCTTTTTCCTGACCGGAACTGTTTTTACAAGTTGGTCTCGGACGTGATATATCAGCCCTTCTCCGGAGGACAGGCCGGATCTTACTCTGCGATCCGACCAGTGGTTGTCAATCCGGCTGAGTATTTCTTTTGGAGTGCTGCAGGCGATCCCCTTTCTCCCTTTCGAAGATGCGCCGATGATCACCGTAAAAATCCGCGCCGGATGTAAATCGCTTTGAACCACCGCATGTGCAATCGATCCGATGATGTTGCCCCGGATGGCCACTAACAAATACCCCACCTGTGGCCAGGTGCTGGTACCCCAGCATGAAATTATGTTATGGGTTTTGCTATGCCAGTAACTCATTGTGGCAAATAGTTATTCCCTTTTTCATCCCCCCATAAGTGTTTTTGGGGGTGGGGTATTTTGACGTGGCCACAGGTGGAGCACTTGAGATGGCCATCAGGGGGGGGATCAACCGACCCCGAAAGACACTATTTGCTATAATTCTTCAGAGAAAATATCGCTATTAGAGATAGGAGCAATGACGCTGCGTTGATCAGCTTCCATGGCTTCAATCATGGGGTAACAGCGCCAGGCTCGGGAGGCTAGCATGAAAAGGAAACTCACATTTCTCAAGGCTCTTTTCATTATCGGTGTTGTTGCACTGATCATCGGTGCTCTGGACCCGCTGGAAGGATCCGTCGTAATAGTGGCAGGAAGCATCATTATGACGATATCAGCATATTTGAGGCGTGACCGGCATAGAAAACTATTTCTGACATTTTCTACCCTGATCGTTGTTGGCGTTTTTTTCCTGTTTTTCTTTTCATCGTTCGGCGGTTTTGGCAAAGGAGCATTGTCATGGTGGTGGGGAATACTTGTGCTGCCTTATCCCCTGGGATGGCTGGCATCCATTGTGCTTTTAATTGTCAGGGCACTTAAAAAGCCCAAACTGCCTTTGAACGAAAATCCGGATGATTCAAATAAACAAAATTCTATTGAACCGGTAAAGTGAGATACTCTGACTCCTCAGATCGTGATCTGGGAGATAACGCCAAAGTGTCAATTGCAGCCGTTAATGCTGACTTCCTCAGTTATTTGAAGCTTCCTGATGGGGAGTTAGTCAAATTTATGGTTCTGCGACTAAGGCAACTGCTGATTTATCGGGGCAGCACCGGGGTAGCAAAAATTCTCGCGAAAGAGTTGAAAAGAACTAAACCCATTAAAACGCGCCGAGGCTTATAAACAAAGGGTCCACGCGTTAGCTACATCCTTTCGGCCAGCATCTTGTAAAGCGCGGGAGCGTCCGCGGGAGGTACGGTTTCTTCAGCTTTTTTCACAAGTTTCATGGCTTCTGAGGAGCAGGTGACTACACAATTGCCGCAGCCGATGCACCGCTCCAGACTTATCACGGCCGCGCCGTTATTTGCGTCAATCTTTATAGCGTTGACCTGACAGCGTTCCACGCACGTGCCGCATCCCACGCAAGACCCCGCATCCACCGCCGCATAATAGTTGTGCGCCCAGACTATAGCCGGATCAGGCAAAGCTTTTTGCAGCATCAGAATACCGCAGCAGCATCCGCAGCAAGCGCAGACGAAATCCACATTCTGGTAGTTGTTCGGCTGCAGGACGAGCCCGTCCTCTTCATTCTGGCTCATAATTCCCAAGGCTTCTTCTTTAGAGATGGGCTGGGCACCCCCTTTTACCGCCAGCTTAGCCCATTCGCCAAAGGCCATGCAGGTTTCTTCACGGTGGGTCTTTTTGCAGGGATTGCCTCGCGCCGCTGCTCCCATCCGGCACATGCATCGATTGATGACAATAGGGTCACAAGTATTATTAATTATGTCCCGGATATTGTCATAAGTGGTGACATGATGCTCGACAGTAATGCTCTTTCCAACCGGGATGGTGCGCATCTGCGATGTTTTAGTGCTGTTATATGCCTTGCCGAATTCCCCTGCCATATAGCTGGAAAAATCTTGCCAGAATTGAGGCGTAGCCCGGCCGCCATGCATTTCCGCAATACCGACGAGCAGCGGCATGGTAAAGAAATAATAATTGCCTTTTTCTTCTTTCGCCGTGATAGCACCGTTCTTAACCATCTCGATGAGCAGTTGGGCGACTTTTTCCACGGTAATGCCGGACGCCTTCATCTCTTCATGCACTTGTATCACTGATTTCGGTTCGACGCTTAAGCGGAGCGCCATTCCGGCCTGTTCCGGCGTGAAAAGCTCTTTAAGGATACGGAGCTCCACTCCTGTTTTAGTGGCAGGAAACCCCACTGCCTGTTTGTCCAGGTGCTTTTGAAGCTCGACATAAACTTTGTCTGTGTTTTCCAATCAACAACTCCCTTATATAATTTGGTCAGGATACAACACTCCACAAGGCATTTGCATCAGCCTTTGATGTGAGCCCGGGTCCCCAGACTTTGCCCTCCTTGTTGATTCTGCGGAAGATTATTCCCCCCGAAATTCCAGCGGCGGAAGCCCATTCATCCACGGCATCCTTGACCCAACCAGGCATCGGCACGGTCCGAACATGTCTGCCCTTTTCAACGAGGTCGGCGATGACCCAGTGTTCCTCTCGAACCTGTAAATCTTCTATGCGGATACCAACGGCTACAGCGCGACGGAGTCCACACTCGAGAAGTACAGCCAGGATTGCGTGGCCGCTTTTTCCGCGCAGAGTCTCCGAGGGTGAGCCCTGAAGGAGCGCTTTCTCTTGTTCAGCCGTCAGTCAATTACCAATCCGAACCCCCAACCGTTTGGCACCCTTAACTCTGGCGATGCCGGCCGCCAATTCTGGGCTCAGCAATCCCGAGTCTGAAGCTTCGAGAGCGAGACGACGCACGGCCGCGAGCCAAACATTGATGGTCGACGGGGCGAGGTTTTTCTGTTCAAGGGAAAAGCGATATCGGAGCACAACGGCGCGATTGAAAGCCAGCCGCGGTTCTGAGCAGTACCAGGAAATGAATTCGTCAATAGCACATTCATAGGATACTTGAGATGCCTTGACCGGAAGGGAGCTGATCACCGCATGTTTTGAATTCTCAAAATCCGGGATCCTTAGGACTTTTCTTTGGGCGTGACCCTTTTTCCGGGATTGTGCCATAGCCAACGGCCTCCTTTGCCGTTGGCATTTTTGTCGGCGGATATGGCAATTTGAAGCCGAAGAAAGCCTGGCAGGAAGGTCAATTCCTTCTGCAATTTGGAGGGAACAATTGAAATAAGCGGATAACTGGTGTCATATAGCGGATATGCGAATCCGGCCAGATGATGTCATGGCGGGCTTTCCTGCCAAGCAGATTCGAAAGTTATTGCGCCAAAGCACGCTCTCCCTATCTGTCGATAAGGCAACTAAAGTTTTAGGTCTCAATGAAAGAAGCGCAACAAAGTTGCTGAATGATCTCGAAAGGCAGGGATTTATCGAGAAAAATGCTTTCGCTCCCGACCCAAATAAGAAATGGAAAAATACGATTAAGGGAGGAGCGCTCAGTAAAGCCCTTTTCTCCGCGCCGGTGTCCCGGCGAGCAGCCAAGCAAAAACTGAGCGAATTTATGGATCGTGTCAGGAAAGTAAATGAGGCGGGTAGATTTCTTTATCGGGTCCGAAAGGTGGTCCTATTTGGCAGCTTCCTCACCGGATCCTCAACCGTTGGGGACTTGGATATCGCGATTGAGCTTGTTCCAAAGGAACCGGATAGCAGGAAGTACTCGGAAATAATTTTGGCGCATGCAAACGCGGCCGATCTGAACGGCAAGCGTTTTTAAAATTTCGTACATAGACTCGATTTTGCGGCTCAGCAGGTACGATCCTATTTAAAAGGCCGCTCAAGAATCATACAATTGACTGATTGCAGTGACGGCGTGTTGAAGATCGCCAAGAGTCGAGTTCTTTATGAGAGCCCGGAGAAGAGTCCTGTCTTACCGGTAAATCCAGCACCTATGAAACGAGTGCGCCGGTCGAGAAGACCTAAAGGTTGCCCTTTTTAGTCGTTCCGGGCACGTTTCTTCGAACGGGAATTCTCGGGGAGTCATCGCAAGATCTGTATTAGAATGAATTTATGAAATGTAGAAATGGACACCCATCGGCGATCTCATGGATCAGAACGGCTTCCCTGAAGTTTATCGTATTGAATGTACTTTTGATCATTTCAAGTCTTGAAACCCTTTCGGCCCAAGTTAAACTGAAGACCTTTAGTATCCGCTGCAACATCGTATCCGATTCAGGAGAACCTCTGTCAGACGTGGCGATTACCGGAAATGTGACCGCCCAGACGAAAGTCAGTACGGGGATTTACGCCCTTAGTATCTGGGATAAGGGACCCCCGTTGTGCTGTGTTCTCCGTTTCAGCCACGATGGATATCAGCCAGTGACGAAGGCTATTAATGCCAAAACGGAGACACTTGATGTTGTTCTAAAGCGTGCTCATACGAAATGGATCCCGCCGGATTATTCCCGCGGGGATCTGGATAACCCGGTGGGCAACAGGATGAAGATTTCTATTCCAACCCAGGCAGATGTTCGGCACGACCACGATGTCGATGTTTCGACGCTAATTATCACCTATCCACGATGGACCCCTTTGGAACAGGCGACGCGCGGGATAGAAAACGATGAACAGATGAAGGTCATCAGTGGTGCATTATTGGGATTCAGCATGCCATCGCCGGACCAGCTGGCTTCATCGCTTGAAACGATTGACCGCGATCTCGTTTGCGGCGATGCTGAAGGATCGGATATTCGAGGCCAGACAAAGGACGGAAAGATGTGGCGCTCGCTCTGGATTTTCAACGAGACGATCCGTTACAAGGGTGCCTCACCGGAGGCGGCTGACTTCTTTGATTCCATCATTTCGACTCTGCACTGTGACCGGAACAGATGATAGCCGTTCTCCGGCGCCGTGGAAAAAACCAACAGCCTTATACTTCTGCAAATTAGAAGACGTCAGCAGTCGCAGTTGTCCCGGCAATGTGGGAAACCTCAAAATCAGCGGCAAAAACCAACATTGGGGCCCGAAATTATCCTTTTGGCGCAATTTCCGAGATCGGGACTTGCACTGCAAAACAAGAAGCTCATCTACGCAATGCTGCTTCGGCTCAGCGCTGAAACGCTGATTGAGGTCGCCCGCAATCCCAAACTCCTGGGAGCGGAGATTGGCTTCTTCAGCGTGCTTCATACTTGGACCCAGCAATTGAAGCATCATCCACATGTTCACTGCGTAGTTCCTGCCGGTGGATTATCGTTTGATCATCAGCGCTGGGTTCCTGCGGATCCGCGCTACCGGTTCTTTCTGCCGAAGGGGGCACTGCGGAAGGATTTTCGGGGAAAGGTCAGGGAGGCCCTCGAAGAAGCTTTTGCTAAAGGGGAAATCGGCTTTTACGGAAAGCTGAAGTATCTTTCAGATCCGAAGATGTTTCATTCCTTCATCCGCGACCTCCACCGTAACAAATGGGTTGTTCACTGCAAGCGGGCATTCGGCGGGCCGGAGCAGGTTCTCAAGTATCTCGGCCGCTAGCCCATGTTTGCGGTTTTTCGCGCGTTTTGGGCGCGAAAAACCGCAAACATGGGCTAGGACTTCTTGGGAGCCAACACGATTTCGCTTTTCACTTGCCTAGTTCTTTCTATTTGGGCTAGTTTGAGCTGATTCCCATGAGGTTTTTGCTGAAAACTCCTGAAGCCAAAGTTGGCGGTTTATATTGGGATTTGTGAGGGCGCGCATGCGCAAAAAACCAGGACCTGGATCCGGACAGATACCAAAGGCTCAAACGCTGCCAGACAAGGATTGGTTAAAGGCCTCTGGCGAGCTGGCGGACTTGATCCGGACGATGGATTGGTCTGCTACGCCGTTGGGGTCACGTGTTGGCTGGCCGCAGAGTCTATGCACTGTCATTAATCTAGTCCTGGCCAACAGTTTCCCTATGGCCATCCTTTGGGGAAGTGATTTGATCCTCATCTACAACGATGGCTATCGCATCATCGCCGGGGGTAAACACCCGCGAGCTCTAGGCCACTCCACGCGCGATATCTGGTCCGAAGTCTGGGAGTTCAATAGGCCCATCTTCGATAAGGTGATGACCCGAGGGGAAACGGTCTACATGGAGAACCAGCTCTTCCATATCTCCCGCCATGGTTATATGGAGGATGCCTACTTCACCATTTCTTACAGCCCCATCCGTACCGAGGAAAGAACGGTCGGCGGCACGTTGATCACGCTAATGGAGACGACCAAAGCGGCGCAGGAGACCCTGAGGCTGCTCGAAACGATCCGAGAAGAGAAAGACAAATTAGCATCCCTGATAGGCAGTATCAGCGATGAGATCTGGTTTGCCGACATGGAAGGGCGATTCACTCTGGCCAATCCATCGGCTCGTCGGACATTCGGCATTGAGGCCAATGACAATATTGGAGTAGAGAAGCTTGCCCTTGCCTTGGAAGTGTACAATGCAGATGGCACGCCTCGCACCGTTGAGGATGCGCCTCCTTTGCGGGCTCTCCGGGGCGAAGTAGTTATTGACCAAGAAGAGATTATCAGAACTCCTGCGACCGGGGAGTTGCGCCATCGCCAGGTCAGCTCGACGCCGGTCAGAAATGCCGCTGGTGGCATTATCGGATCGGTTTCCGTCGTGCGTGATATCACCGCCCTAAAGCAAGCGGAGGCCGCCTTGCGCGAAAGTGAGCGGCGTTACCGCGCCATCGGCGAGTCGATAGATTTTGGTATATGGGTTTGTGCTCCCGATGGACGTAACATTTACGCCAGCGATTCATTTCTGAAACTGGTGGGATTAACGCAAGCGCAGTGTTCCGATTTTGGATGGGGAGAGGTGCTGCACCCAGAGGATGCAGAAAGAACTCTCGCGGCCTGGAAGGAGTGCGTCCGGACTGAAGGGGTATGGGATATAGAGCATCGCTACCGTGGTGTCGACAGGCATTGGCACCCCATCCTCGCCCGGGGAGTGCCTGTACGAGATGACACGGGCCGGATTGCCTACTGGGCTGGAATCAACCTGGATATCAGCAATTTGAAGAAGGCCGAAGAAGACCTGCGCAAGGCGAATGCGGAGTTAGAGCAGCGGGTTAAGGCGCGGACGACCGAGTTGACCGAGGCGCTCCGGACTCTTCGCCAGACTAGCGCCTATACACGGAGCCTTATCGAGGCGTCACTGGACCCGCTGGTGACAATCGGCCGGGACGGCACAATCGCCGATGTAAATGCGGCTACCGAGACGGCTACAGGCAGAACACGGCAGGAACTCATCGGCACCGATTTCAGCACATACTTCACCGAGCCGGAAAAGGCCCGCACAGGATACCTGCAAGTATTTAAAGAGGGATCAGTCCGGGATTACCCGTTGGAAATCTGCCACCGAGATGGGCGCACGATTCCAGTGTTGTATAACGCCGCGCTCTACCGGGATGAAGCCGGACAGGTGATCGGCATCTTTGCTGCCGCACGCGACATCACCGAGCGCATCCGCACCGAGGAGGCGCTGCGCCGGAGCGAGCAGGAGTTCCGCACTCTGGCGGAGGCCGTGCCGCAGATCGTTTGGGCTACCCGTCCGGATGGGTGGAACATTTATTTCAATCAAAAATGGGTGGATTACACCGGGCTGACGCTGGAGGAAAGCTACGGCCATGGCTGGATCACTCCTTTCCACCCTGATGACCGGCAGCGCGCTTGGGAGGCCTGGAAACATGCAACGCAAGACGAGGCACTCTACTCGCTGGAATGCCGTCTGCGCCGCGCCGACGGCGTCTATCGCTGGTGGTTGATCCGCGGCGAGCCCATACGGGGTGCGAACGGCGAGATTCTGAAATGGTTCGGCACTTGCACCGATATCGAAGAACTCAAGCAGGCTTCCGAAAATCTTCGGCGGATAACTTCGGAATTGATGCTTGCTGAACAGCGCGAGAGACAACGGCTGGCTCAGGTTCTGCACGATGGCCTTCAGCAACTTCTCGTAGCAGCGAAATTCCGACTTGCTTATGTTCCGCGCAGTCAGAACGTTCAGCATGCGATAGATGAGGTATTAAATCTTATTGACGACGCTATTGAAACCTCACGCTTACTTACGGCCGAACTCAGTCCGCCAATCCTGCTCCATGGTGATCTTATCCTGGCGCTGGAGTGGTTGGCCCGCTGGATGCACGATAAACATGAGCTTGAGGTGACCCTGCTGGCTCGCAAAAAGATTGAGCCCCTAAAAGAGGAGATAATAATTCTGCTGTTTCAGGCAGCTCGAGAGCTTTTGTTCAATGTCGTGAAGCATGCGGGAGTGAAAGCGGCGCGCGTCGGCGTGGATCAGCCGGACGGGCAGATTCTGATGACAATCGAGGATGAAGGGAAAGGATTTGAGCTGAATCAACTCCGTGCCGAAGGGGGTCATTCGGGCGGCATTGGCCTGCTGGGCATAAGGGAGCGCCTGTTTCACATAGGCGGACTTGAACGTAGCCGCTGCGCGGCGGACGCTTCGCGTCTTTACACGAACATGGAGGTGAAGAATGACGATATCGTGAGTCATACAAGGAGAAAACCATGACTCATTTAAGAACGATTACGATCGAAGAACTCGTGCGACGGAACTATTCCGACGCCACGCGTGAATGCTACATCCGAGGCATCGAAGATTTTGCATTATATTTCAACTGCCCTCCAGACAAATTAGGCCTGGAACACATCCGGCACTACCAAGCACACCTGTTCACTGACAAGAAACTATCTCCTAACACGGTCAACCAGCGCCTTGCTGCCCTGCGTTTCTTCTTCGTAAAGACCCTGCATCGGCCATGGAACACGGCAGAAACTCCTTATCCAAAAAGAGTGATCAGTTTGCCGCACATATTGAGCCCTGAAGAAGTCGGTCTTCTGATCGAATCCGCTGATCTCCCGTTTCACCGTGTAATACTGATGACGCTGTATGCCACCGGAGTGCGGCGTGCTGAGCTGGCAAATATGCGAATCAGCGACATTGACAGCAAAAGAATGGTCATTAGAGTCCGCGGCAAAGGACTGAAAGATCGCGAGGTGATGCTCAGCAAGGTGTTGTACGAAGCGCTGCGCGAACATTGGAAACAACACCGACCAAAGGAGTGGCTGTTTCCGGGAGGAAGACATCATACATCCTCAACCCCGATCACGACTAAAGTCCCATGGCAGGCGTGTCTGCGAGCCGCGAAACGATGCGGGCTTGTAAAGAAGGTCCACCCGCATGTTTTACGGCATTGCTTCGCCACTCATTTGCTCGACGCCGGTACGGATTTGCGTACCATTCAGAAATTGCTGGGGCACAGCAGCCTTGAACAAACGGCGCGCTATCTTCACGTATCAAAACTGCATTTGAGCGCAGCCGTTAGTCCGCTCGATGCTTTGTTTCCAAATAAAACAACCAATCCGAACGAATAAATGGACCGGCCGCCAATCGAGGTGGCCGATATTGTCCGCGCCGTTGGAAAAAGCTTCGTCGAAAATAGCCGCGACTGGATCACAGGGCAGCATTTGAAAGTTCTGAGAGCGATCGAGCGCTGCCGCACGGCTGATCTCGGCTATCACTTGGATGAATGCACGAATACGGAATGCGGATATTCCGGCTACTCGTACAACTCATGTCCCAATAGGCATTGTCCTAAATGCCAGGCCAACGCCCGCCGTCGTTGGATCAATGGACGGAAGAAAGAGCTTCTTCCCGTTCCTTATGCGCATGTTGTATTCACAGTGCCCCCTCTTTTGGCGCAACTCGCATTGCAGAACAAGAAGCTCATCTACGCAATGCTGCTTCGGCTCAGCGCTGAAACGCTGATTGAGGTCGCCCGCAATCCCAAATTCCTGGGAGCGGAGATTGGCTTCTTCAGCGTGCTTCATACTTGGACTCAGCAATTGAAGCATCATCCACATGTTCACTGCGTAGTTCCTGCCGGTGGATTATCGTTTGATCATCAGCGCTGGGTTCCTGCGGATCCGCGCTACCGGTTCTTTCTGCCGAAGGGGGCACTGCGGAAGGTTTTTCGGGGAAAGGTCAGGGAGGCCCTCGAAGAAGCTTTTGCTAAAGGGGAAATCGGCTTTTACGGAAAGCTGAAGCATCTTTCAGATCCGAAGACGTTTCATTCCTTCATCCGCGACCTCCACCGTAACAAATGGGTTGTTCACTGCAAGCGGCCATTCGGCGGGCCGGAGCAGGTTCTCAAGTATCTCGGCCGCTACACTCATCGAGTAGCCATTTCCAACCATCGCCTGGTTTCTTTCGAGAATGGAGAGGTTACATTCACATGGAGGGACCGCGCGCATGGAAACATCGAAAAAAAGATGCCATTACCCGCAGAGCAATTCCTGCGTCGCTTTCTGCTCCATCTGCTTCCAAAGGGTTTTGTACGCATTCGCAATTTCGGCTTTCTTGCGAGTCGGCACCGGAGTCGTTTACTGCCGCTTTGTTTCCAGTGTCTCGGATCTGATCCCAATGCACTCCCAAACGAAGCTCAGCCGGAAGATACAAAAGGTCTTTGGAAGTGTCCGAAATGCGGCGGCCCTATGATCGTGGTTTTGCGAGTCAATGCTCCAAAGTGGCGTCCGCGGCCGCCGCCAGTTTCATTCGTTTGGGGACCCGAATCCAAACCCCAGTAATGCAGGAGACGGCATTCGTCTGCCTTGAAGAAGGAAATATCATTCTTATGCAGCATTTATGGAAACATTTCAGATGAAAAAACATCGCAGCAGCAGCTTTTCCCGCTCATTTCCTCAGCGCCACGATTCAATTCGGCAGCCTTCCGGCAGCTTTCATACTATTGAAAGTACATACCCACAGTTGCTTTAGGTCCACCTGCCGCCGCTTCGCCGTCAACCTTCAAGTCGTTTTATCGAAAGCGCACGCGAATCGTGGCTGGAGCTATGCTATTTTGTGCCGTGAGTGCGCTTCCGATAAAACCTAGGACATATGGAAATTGATAGCGCACCCGGCCAGGGAAGTCGATTCAAGCTGATTGTCCCTCATTCCTCAGGCACGGCCGAAACAGATCGGCCTTCAGCCGAGAAACAGGCGCAAGTTTCCGTCGCAGTTTCTGCTCAACTTGAAATCAAGCCGGCCGACGCAATAAGAAAAATACGCATCATCCTAGTTGACGACCACATGGTTATGCGCCAGGGTTTGGCTGGATTGTTGCGCATGGAACCGGATTTTGAGATCGCCGGTGAGGCGTCGGATGGGGAATCAGCTGTTGGGCTAATTCGGGAGCTCAGGCCGGACGTTGTGCTCATGGACATCGGCATGCCCAAAATGGATGGCATACAAGCTACACGAATTATTCATAAAGAACTCCCCGAGGTTCGCGTTATTGGTTTATCCATGTTCCAAGAAGGGGAGCAACGAACAGCCATGCGCGAAGCCGGTGCCGTGGACTATCTAACCAAGAGCGGACCGTCTGAAACCTTAATCGAGGCCATACGGGAATGCGTCCGCGTTTCGGAAAAGAGCCTGGCCGATAATTCTATAAAGCAGGAAAAACCAGAAACGCAAAACTTATGCGACCAGTCAACACACTTCCAATCGAAGTAAAGAGTTACTTCACTCTGTGCACACATTGGGACGGATAATCGACCCGGATTCAAAATCCCGAGATACGGCGATCTGGGAAGTTAGTATTTAAGTGGCCGATAACGACATAAAGGTATTATGCCGATCGCCTATGAAGGGATCTCACGGCGATAAGGTCGGTATCTGAGATGGGGCGAACATCTGATTCTTTGAGCGTCACCAGGACCTCGGTGCGTCCTGAGGCGGCGACAAACTCGACCTCAATGCCATCCTCTTGGTAGACTTGCACAATCGCGCCAAGATCGCCACTCCGGAGGCCAAGATCGGGAAGATCTCTGTTTAAAACAACCGTGTCGAGAATCCTAAATCTCATTTTCCCTCCCTCGGATAGGCCGTAATGAACCGCGGGACATCTTCGCCCGAAAGAACAATCCAAACTGTAATGACATCACGCGAAACGCCGCTTGGTGTTTTGATCCTTGCCAAAACTGTGTATTTCTCGCCGTAATCGTTGCGTCCAGCATGTACCGCTTGCCCCTGACGAATGATTTCCCGCAAATCAGCCTGAAGCACATGCCGCTCTTTCTGAGTGTATATAAATGTCGCAAAGAAAGGCGCTTTAAATCGGCCAACAGGATGAGCCGGAGAAAGCAGATAATCTCGAATCTATGCCGGATCGATCTGAGCCTTTTCCCAATCCGGAACTGTCACACTCTCCTCCTCCTAATAGCGCATCTTTTGGTTGCCGCCATACGGACAGAGACATCGCCAATTCCAACAATCCTGTCAAACTAAGATTGAAGCATTATCTCTATCGCAAGATTTGATGACGATGGCATTTTTCACTATTTGTTTTTTGGGAGCGACGTGGTTCCGAGCCAGAACGAGGCTGGGCAATGATGTTCTTTCTGGTCGTTTTGTGCGCACCCTTATCTCGCTTTTCCCGCTTATCTCGCATTGCCTGGAATTTCGTAATCCCAAACGAAAAGCGCTTCCACAGCCGGCAGAAGAGAAAAAGTACGGAAAAATCTTGGGGTCATACGGGGGTAATGGGGCGGCAAAAATGACATTTTATGGATTCGATGGGCAAATCAAATATCCTTATGATAACCAATATTTATGAGGGTGCGGATTGAAAATGAATAGATCGAGCCACTTGCCGAAAAGGGCTCAGAAGGGATTCCTAAACCGTGGGCCGCGTGTTCGAGTCACGCCAGACGCATCCCGGGAATCACAATGACTGCACCGATAATGGGCTCAGGTAAACTCGCTTCATACCCTCCTCTTTATAAATAGACTCCCCACTTGCCCTGAAGTGTCAACTACGAAAGCCTCCCAAAACACGAAGAGAGATTTGGAAAAAGCAGGAAGGATAAGCGGCCTCAGGACGTTTCTTTGGCTGCTGCTGTATCAAGCTGGATCCGCAAAATCCGGGCGACCGAATCGACCGCCGGTTCCGCAAGCATTCTCAGGTGGCTGCCGGGCACATCATACTCCTCTACCGATCCTCGCAACAGGTCTTGCCATCCATTCAACGGCGCCGGCAATATTCCCCCGGCGGGATCCGTTGTTTTTATGATGGCGGCTGTTCCAGGATACGGCTTTCGCTTGTATAGCCGTTCCGCTCTCCGATTCGCGTAGCGGACATCTGCTGCAATTCGGGGAAGAGGGTATTTCCTGCGGACACAGGCATCATAAACGGATTGCAGGCAGCGATCGCGCAGATTCTCCCTAAGCATTGAGAAGTGCTCGTGGAGATAGGAGTAATGGTGCCCGCTTCGCAGTGATGCGAGTCTGCCAAGGTGAAAGCGCGTTCGCGTGAGCGCATGTCGGGCCTTCTGCGCGAACAGCTGCGGGAGCGTCAGGTTTCTTCTCCACGCGTGATTGTAACAGTCCAGCATGATCAGCAGGGCCACCTCATCGCCGTCGTGGAGAAGCCGGCGGGCCATTTCGTACATCACATATGCTCCGAAGCAATTTCCTAAGAGAAAATACGGGCCGGGCAAGTTGCTTGCGCGCAGAGTCTGAATGCAGTCTGCTGCCATCCCCTCGATAGATAAAGCCTTATTGGAAACCTCCGTATCGACAGCCGCAAAAGCAAATATCGGCTGCTCCGCCCCAAGACGGCGGGATAGGTTCCAAAATCCGATCAGATTTCCCTCCAATCCCGGAGCACAGAGAAGCGGCGGACGGGATCCCTTGGGCTGGATGGCAACCAGAAGCCGGGAACCGGGCGCGGCCGCGTTTTGGCATTTTGCGGTTTCGATTCTTTCCGCCACGCCGGCAATCGTGGGCGTCTCCATGAAGTCGGTCAGCGACAGCCTTGCCCCCATTTCGCGCCCAAGCCGGATCACGAGCGTGGTTGCGAGAATGGAATCGCCGCCTATTGCGAAGAAGCTGTCGTCTACGCCAATATCCCTGGCGGCTAAAACCTCGAGCCATATCCGCAACAGCTCGTGCTGCAGAGGAGTGTGAGGCGCCCGAAATGCCGCTTTGGGTATTGCCGCATCGTCCAGCGGTTCTAATCCCAGCCTTTCCGACATTCCGATGCGCTGGATTTTGCCTGTTGCACCCTTGGGAATTTCCTCCAAAATGCGGACGACGCGCGGCACTTTGAAATAGGCCAAACGCCCGGCGGCAAATCGTCGCAAGTCGGATTCACTGGCATCTGCCCCAGGTTTAAGCACAACGGCCGCACCCACATCCTCACCGAGTTGCACATGAGGCACCGCGAAAGTGACGGCTTGAGATACGCCCGGGTATTGCAGTAAAACTTCGTCAATCTCGCGTGGCGATATCTTTTCACCGCCGCGATTGATGATTTCCTTGATTCGAGAAGAGATGAAGAGATATCCCTCGTCGTCGAGATATCCTTCATCCCCCGTACGAAACCAGCCGTTCGTGAACGCCTTTTTGTTTGCTTCCGGATTCGCTTCATATCCGGACATGATTGTCTCACCCCGGAGCACGATTTCGCCGGTTTGTCCCGGCTGCAATAAACTTCCTTCTGCGTCCATGATCGCTACTTCCGGCCCGGCCGCAAGCCCGACTGAGCTGGCCTTATGCTCTCGCGGGGGAAGGGGATTGCCGGCAATCTGATGCGAGGCTTCCGTCATACCGTACGATTCGAGCACGGGTACGCGGAAGGCTGCTTCGAGGCCATCCATCAGATTGGGCGCCAGCGGGGAAGAACACGAACGGATGAACCTTAAACGATGATTCATCAGGACGTCCTTATGCTGCTCGGCGCGATAGAGAATTGCCTGATGCATGGTCGGGACTGCCGTATACCATGAAGGACACAATCGCGCCATCCAATCAAAGTATCGTGTAACATCAAGTCCCGGTGTGCAGATCACGCTTGCACCCGCCGACAGGGACGACAATACGGCGCCAATGAGACCGTGGATATGAAATAGCGGCATGATATTGAGGCAGCAGTCCGATGCGGCAAGTGCAAACCATCGGGCGATATTGAGCGCGGACAAACAGAGATTCCGATGCGTGAGCGGGACCATTTTGGGGCGGGACGTTGTGCCGGAAGTATGCAGAGTAAGCGCGGTATCGCCGGCCGACGTCGAGCCTGCGTTTTCCGCTCCGTCCAGCGATTGTTCCGAAAGCGAAAAACAGCCTGCAGGCGCGTCAGGAGCCGAGATCAATTCCAATATCGGAATTCCCCGGGACGCTGCCGCCTCGACTGCCGGTGAATCGCTTCCGGCGGGAACAATCAACGCGGTTGCCTTGAGGTCCGAAAGGTAAAAGTCGAATTCGTTTTTCCTATAGGCCGGATTCAGTGGTGCTGAAATGGCGCACGAACTGACGGCCAGGAATGCCACCGCCATCTCGGGACCATTCGGCAGCACGATCCCGATGCGGGAGCGGCGGGATGCCCCCATGTTTTGTAGCTGATTGCGGATGGAGCAAATCGTCTCATACAGCAGACCATAGGTCAGACTAGCTCTGCCGGGAGCAAGAACAGCGGAAGCATCGGGAAAGCATTGAGCCCGGGCTGCAAGGAGGTCTGGAATTGTGCGCGGCGGATCGTTATTGGAATTGCTCATTCGTTAAGCTCCTGCTGATTCATTGGATTCAATCTGCCGCCTTTATGCGAGCTTTCGCAATTCATGGCAACCCATACTTTCTACAGACAACCGATCGAGTTCGCCGGTCGGATCCGATTTTTCATGTTCCGAATGATTCTCCTCGCATGAATATGGAGCCGGAAACGCGCCGTAAACATAGACTGGAAAATGGCGATATTGCGCAAATAGTGTACATCGATACGCGGCAGCGCAAAAGGATTCGCTGCAGAGCCGGCTGCGCAAAGATCTGTAGTGCAAGCGCCGCCGCGATAGCAGGCCGAGACGGCCCGGCCTGTCTGCTGTGACAGTAACGGAGAGAGCGGCCCGAATGGGCTCCGCAGGGTATGCTCTGTGACGGCGGGATGATGCGGCAGGGGATCTCTGGTGGGTTCCCCTGCCAGCACGCGGTAAGAATCCGCGCAATGAATGATATCGACTTCATGTCCCTGTGCTGCAAGGCTATTCGCGAGATAATAGATATAGACTGCATCGCCTCTAAAGCCATAGGGCGGATAAAAGGTCGATAAGTGGCAGAACCTCAGGGGACGCGGCATTGATTCAAGCTTGTTAAAATTGGACCGGATTGAGAATCGCATGCCGGGATCGTTGCGCTGTCGATGCCAATCGTGCATGATGGGAGGGCTGGTAATTCAAAAACCATACACCCTAATCCTGTATTTCTTTCTGCTGCGGGAGAAATGCCCATGACCGACCTATCGGCTGAGCCCGTGAAGTTTTATGGCTGGAAAGCTCTGTCTATTACCTCAGTCATGTATTTTGCAATGACTGGGCTCCTGCTGTACTCGTTTCCCGTATTTCTTCCTTTTCTCTGCGAGGCCTTCGGCTGGAGCAGGGCTTCCGTATCCTGGGCAAACTCCCTGACCATGGCGGTTGCCGGCATTGCAAGCCCGCTGGCGGGCGCATTCATCGCGCGGTATGGGGCCAGACGGGCCATTGTTATCGGAAACCTTCTATGCATCGTATGCTTTGTTTTTGCCAGCTTCCACATGCGCCTGTGGCAGCTTTATCTAGCATACGGCCTATTTTTCGGATTAGGTGGTTGCCTCGGCGGCATCCTGGCCATGACCACCATCGCCAACAATTGGTTTATAAGGAAAAGATCCCTGGCGCTAAGCATTCTCCTGGCAGCAGGAGGCGTCGGGGGCCTTGTCATGGTCCCTTTCATAATGGCGCTGATCAACCGCTTCGGATGGCGCAATGCCTATCTGGCGATAGCCGGCCTTACGGCTTTATTGCTCGTCCTCCTGCCCGCGCTGTGGGTCAGGAACAGGCCTGAGGACCTGGGACAGCTGCCCGACGGCGGCCTGAACCCGGACAAGGATGCCCGAAAATCCTCCGCGGCAAACCTCCACTCGACGCCAGTGGATTTCACGGCAGCGGAGGCTCTTCGCACTCCGGCATTCTGGTATCTGACGATTTTTGGCACAGCGTTTACGGTCGGCATGCAGGGCTTTATGCAGCATCAGTTGGCTTTTCTTCTCGATATGAAAATATCTTCCGCCATGGCTGCCAATGCATACAGCGTATTTGTCGGGATCAGCGTCATCGGCAGACTGGGAATGGGATTTCTCGGGCTGAGATATTCCACGCGGACGCTGGCGACTCTGTCCATGATTCTGTTGATTGGCGGCATGGCGCTGATTCTGTGGACCCAAACCCTGCCGATGGTTTTTATTTATAATGCGATTGTTGGAATAGGCTTTGGCGCCACATGGGTAGCTGTCATGAACAGCATTCCCTTATATTTCGGCAAAACGCATTACCCCAAAATCATGGGATTTGCCATGCCGTTCTTCACCGTCGTTGGAAGCTTCGGATCGCCCCTCACCGGATGGATTCGCGACATTACGGGCAATTACCTGCTGGCCTGGAAAGTCGCGATTCTTATCCTGGTGATCGGCCTCGTATCCCTTTTGCTCGCCCGTGTACCGGTTCACCCCTCTCTGCGGAAAGATCCGGTGAAGCCAATGGCCGCATAAATTGGCGGGAACGTGCCCTTGGTTTCCGGCCATTTAGAATCCATGGTCCAACCATGCGGACATCCGCTGCTGCCCGGACGACATTTCCGGCGTTGAAGGCAACATAAGGGCAGCTATGCAGGCTGTGCCTGCACGGATTTCTCCTTAAGCAATGGATGGAGGGGCGGTGTGGCGTAGATGAGGAAATTCAGGCCGATGATGACTACCGCGATGGCCAGGTGGAAGGCGGGCAGATAGCTGCCGACCGTATCGCGGACATATCATGCCAGCGGCGCGCCCGCTCCGCCGACAAACGCCCGGAACATCCTGGCGGTGCCCATGATTTTGGGATAGCCCGCAATTCCGAAGTAGTTGAGGGAAATATTCATCGTGGAAGCCATCGCGGCGCCGAAGCCCAGTCCCAGTATAACCATGCACACGAAAACAAACGGAATAGACCTCGAGGTGCTATCGATGGTTTGCCCGCAGCAGAAAGTTTACTCCATGCGGCGGGATTCACCCTGGATACTGGCACGGGGCGGAGACCCCTCGAGAGATGAGAGACTATGAAAAGGGAATATAGCCTCAACAGGCTCAGAAAACGTCCGGGGAAAGTGAAGGTGGACTCGGATGCAGCCAAAATTCCGACAGCATCCGGCTGGACGGAACAGTGCTTGCAGATCTGAGGTCTGGAACGGACCGGCTTGGAATGCCCTATCAAACACTGATCAGCGGTATCCTCCACCGCTCTGTTAAGGGAGAGTTGGTGGATCCGAAGGCAATTGATTTGGGCTGCTTCATCGCAAAAGCTTCATAATACAGGACTGTGGCGATACACGCATTCCGAGCAAATTCGAATTGTTATTGCGACAGGGCAAATCAGCAACTCATAATTCTAGCGGGCGCACCTGGAACTTTGGGCAGGCTAACGCCTTTCCGGATGAACCCTGATCTTGGAAATAATCCTCCCCTGCCGCGAACTAGCCTTTCTTCAGCTTCTTTATCTCCGCAGCCGTGTATTTCGCACGGGGGTGCGAAGGATGCTGCGTGACGTCGCCTACTGTCATGTCATATTTGGGGCTGAAGAGCACATGCATCCACTGAAAAGGTTTGTTTACCTTTTTAATGGCAATCGGGGCATGCATTAATCCCTTGGGAACGTAGACAATAGATGTCGAATTTACAATATGTTTTTCCTTCTCCTTGCCCAAATGTATCTCGATTTCGGCGTCGAAATCGTAGTAATTCTTGGGATTGCTGCCGAAGATGAAAAAGATTTCGTCGCCATCGTGGGCGTGGGTCGGATGGGGAAATGAGATCGGTTGGGTGACGGTGAGCAGCTGGACTTCAACCGGGAAACCGGGGAACTGAGCTCCAAGACAACCTTTTTCAGCGCATATGTGGAGCGAAGGCGCCCTTCCCTTTTCCAACGGTTCCTTGATTATGTACTTCCCGTACTTGTTCTTGGCCATTTTGAATCCTCCTGATCGTTATCTTCGGTATTAACGGCATAAAATAGCAATACAACGGGACCAGACTGTAATTACATTGGTAAACCCCCGGCTCTGCCGGGGGACTCAAAGAGTTTGACAGCTGCGTACTTTGAAACGCTGAGATACGCTGAAAAAAGCGCTGACAAACGCCGATTTGTTCGGCGAGGGTCAGCGAGCAAAAGCCGATGAGGCGCTTCCGATGGAGTTTTCTGCGGCGGCACTGTGGCAAACGCCCGGTTTCTCATACCCTTCATCTCCTTGCCGCACGGCGCTTGCCACAGTGCCGCCGCAGAAAACTGTCCAGCGCGGAGCGCTGGCTCCTGCGGGGATCGGAAGCGCCTCATCGGCTTTTGCCCGCGTAAGTCAGCGTTCAAGACCGGCATAACTCCTCCAACCGCTTTGAGCGGTTCAAATCTTTCAAGCCTCCGGCTTGGCCGGAGGTGCCTGACTGATCCGTTTCAGCACGACAAGCAAAACAAAGCTCCCTCTCCAAAATCCTCCATCTGTCGAGCCGTTTCACCTTCTGATCAGTTCCACGATGCCGGCTTTCCTTACTCTCTGGCTGCAATACTACTACAGGTTGAAGCAAGGAATGTTGAATTTTTCTATCCTCTCTTCAGGCTGCATAGGCGAATGCAGAATAATCGCGCCCTCTCTCATGGTTGTGGTCTGCGGGCCAATTCGAAGTCGACCGTCGACGGCTAAAACCGGTATTGCTTATAGGGAATCCGCCCGGACCCATCGATGTATGGCTGCATAGGCCGGCTGCGTGCCATGGTGAAACGCGGAGCAGGTCCGTATCTTTGTACTTCAGCCCGAATGCGGTATCGGGGCACACCGCGCTACTACCTATTTCTTCTTCAGCTTGCGTTTGAGGCTGGAGACAAGAATATCGGGGTTTTTCTCATAGCCGGGGGTTTCGTCGTCCCACAGTTTGCTGTCATCGCGCGCACTGGTAATGCTGAGGTAATTTACCTGCACCTGGAGACTTTGGACAGCGCCGCTTCCCCCGGGCCTTTCCATGTTTCGAACGCCGAGCCCCGTACTGAGCGTGATAACAATATCGGCGCTCTTCCTGTCCTCCACGAGATCAAAGCGCCCCCACTTCTTCAGAGATTCGTTGAGCTTGTTGAAATCTTTCTCCGAAGCTCCTCCATTCTTGACGAGAGCAGTCTTCGCATTCAAAAGCGCCTCCGGAACGGGGTCCTTGGCATATGCCTGGACGAAACAGAGCAAAATAAACGCAAGCATTATTCGACGCATTTCTCCTCCTGCATTTCAAGCTGCGATGGAACCCGATCCATACTTCTCAAGGAAGGCATCGGATTCATCCAATTTGATCATTTTTTATTTCCCGGTCATTTCGCCGGCCGGGCTATTTCATCCGCCCGGAATGAGCCTATTGCTCCAAGCTGCTTAAGCCGGAACCGCTGAAACGCGAATGATCGGTGCAAAAGGCACAACGCCTGGGAAGCGGATGTCCATCCCCCATCCAATGCAGAAAATGAATGAGGATGGCGCTATTATCATCCCCCGACCTGGGCAAATCAACACCAAATCCCCGGTGTAAACAGCATGCCCATAAGCGTCAGATGCTAATTCCTATATTTGGGGGATGTCACCGGATTTAATGGCACCGGAATCCGGGAACAACGATATGTGCGGACAAAAGCGCATATAGACGCTGATAGTAAAGGGTGCCCGTCATCGGCTCCTTTCAGCGTACGCAAGCGGCTGAAGCAGGCGGGGTTCATGGTGTTTCCGAAGCGCCCGGATCCAAAACGGCTCATCGAACTGCGATGATGGACCAGCTGCCCGCCTGACCGGCAGTCTGCCATTGGCCGCTGACTGTCTGACTCACCGCCTTCTCGAACATCTCGGCCAGCGATGCATTGGAGGGGATCTGAATCGCAGCATCCCAGGTTCCGGATCGCTCCCCTTCATGCCCAACGATCAGCGCGCGCCACGCGCCTTTCCATTCCTGCTCCAGCTTGTTGGCGGACCAGGTCCCGCGCAAAATATCCCGGCCCGCTGCGTCTTTCAGAGTCCAACTGCCGGAGGCCGTGCCCTTTGCGCGATCTATAGCGCCGGTCCATGTGCCGCCGAACAATTTGCCGTCGCGTGTGCGGGCACTCCAGGTTGAACCGGAAGCGAAGCGAACAACGGATTCGTTGGCATTCACGGATATTTCTTCTTCTTCCTCCTCAACTCTCGCTACTTCGGAGGCTTTTAGCCATCCCACGCGGCCTTCCCTGGTTTTAACCCGGTACCATGCATCCTGTCCGACTATCTGCAGGATTGGGATTACTTCCTCTCCCGGTTGAAGGGTGGCGATCTTTTCGCTTGCAGCGTCTTTGTTCAAATACAGATGGGCTCCGTGCTCGCCAATTCTCAGGGTTGCAGCGGTTGCCTGGGAGAGCAAAATCCAGACCAGGCAAACCGGCATAAGACCGGCCAAATGGAATGGAAATCGTGGGGAACCTGCCATTGCCATCCCTCCTTTCCTAAAGTGGACTCTGATAATGGACTGCTTTTGGGCAGGGCAGAATCGCTGCTTTAATTTTGCCGGCGACTCCGTATTGAGGAAGACATCCTTGCATGGTGCCTTTACCCCCTCCCGGAAATGCTCATGCCTGAGTCCCAATTTTGGAACTCTTTTGATTTGGGCTCCATGAACCGTATGTCAACCATCTTAACACTCAGCGGGGGGTGAAGAATGCCGGAATATACTTTGGCGGGCCCATGCTGAAAACCCAATCTGCTCCCGGGAGCCGAAATCGGGGCCCGATGTATCAATGGATAAGAATGAGCGGAGCTGCGTCACAGGACACATTTCCTCCTTCCGTTGTAGCCATTCCGTAACTGGCAAGCCTGCCAATAAAGGGAAGCTCAACGCTCGTCTGAAGCGGATTTCCTGGCAGATTGTTTCGTAGGGAGAATCCCGGCGTTCCGGATTCGGGAGGAGGAGATCCGGAACGCCGGGGATGCCACTCAGCATGCTCCCGATCTCCCGGGATCGAGTGGCTGCATAAAAGGACTTAGAACAAACGATTCACACGAACAGGTCTCGCTGAAAGCTCTGTTTGCGGTCTTGACGGGATCGTCCAAAGCCGAGAACCCGGAGAAATTGGGTGGCGCATTTGACTGAGTACAGATTGCTGATGTCATTTCCCGTTGTATCCAAGCTCCCGGGCATTCCTGGCGATCCCCTGTAAGCTTTGAAAAAGGAAATCCCACCCGGGCGGCCCCTTCCGCCGGCCCGGGTGCCTCAGGAGTGAAGCTATTTAAAGCCTGTATTTCCGGCATTACTATTTGACACAAAGGCTGCCGCCCGGCGCTCTCCTGCCGGATAGGAGGGCGCCGGACGGGATGGATCCGGCAGCTAAAACATGATCCGGCCGACGATAATGCCCTGGCGCGGCGAAGTGCCTGTGGAAGTGTCGATGTATCCGAAACCTGAAACCGGCATGCCGCTGCTGGGATTGCGCACTTGCGTTTGCTTAGCATTGGTCGAAGACGGATTGACAATGAAAGTCCGGTTGAAAATGTTCTGGAAGTCCGCCCGGATACTGAACTGAACGCCTTCCTTGATCCTGAAGATCCTCCCGATGCTCATGGCTTCCGAGGGACGGCGCATCTGGCGGTAGTCGGTGTAATAAGCGGCGGAGACTCCAAAATGGCAATCCGGCGGATCCGCCCAGGCTTTGGGATTCAGCACAAAATCCTGGGATGGATCGAGGCAGTTGTGGCAGTTGATATCCGTCGTCCATAGGTCTTCGCCCGGGGCACGGTTTGCGAAAGTGTTTCTGAACAGCAGCGTGCTGAGCTGGTTCTGCGCGATCGGGACTCGGATCGGCATTCCGCTCACATACTGCAAAACGGCGCCGATGGTCCAGTCCCGCAGCGTCCAGGAAAGCGCCTTGTTCCCGTGGAGTGTGGGCACCGTGTAGTTCGCCGCCGCAAAAAACGTGAAGGGACGGGAGTAGCCGGAGATGTATTTGTTGATGGCGCGGTCGAACACGTCGTTGACGGCGACGGTGATCCAGGGCGCCATGAACTCCATTTCCGAACCCCTCATGGGTTCTTTCTGCCAGGTGAATCCGCTGGTGAGGTCGAGTCCATGGGAATAGCGCTTGGTGACCTTGATTTGCAGTGAGTCATACCAGGTATTTCCGAGAGGCGCCTCATAGCCTGTCCATGCGGGCTGGAAGTTGCTGGCTGTTTCGGGGATCCAGCGTCACAAAAAATCCGATGTTCGTGAAAAATAGACATCCAGCAAACCGAATATCACTCCGCTCGGTCGTTATAGACTCTGGGGAACGAGCAAAATATCGACAGTTCTCCGCTTCGGGCGAAACGGCCTTTGGCCGGCCGGCAAAGCCTGAGCCTCCGGCTATTGTTTTTTCGCCGATGGCGCAAAGGTATATTGGCCGCCTGTCATTCCTATCGATATCGTGAACCAGAGGATGGGCTTATCGATCCGGGCGAATCTCACCGGGCAATGGGGAAGCCCCGGTGGAATCCATGCCAGGCAGCTTTTGTTCAGGACGTGCTTTTCTCCATCGATCCAGAATTCAACCTCTCCGCCCATGCTGTGCGGGTCCTGCTGGCCGACGGAACCGATGTAACCGAAAATTTCGCCCCAGTCATGGGCATGCTCCGGGTGGGTGACCTGTTTCTCATACCCTTTGTACATCCACACAAAATCTATATAGGGAGCCCCCTCTACCAGGTCGAGATCCAGGATGCGGGTGGACTCTATGGTTGAGCCGCTTTTCGCGCGCATTTCGGCGAATTTCTTTTTGGCCTCAGGGGAATCATCCTTGGGAGGAGCTTTTTTGGGATTGACGCCATAGGAGATGTACTTGGCGTAATTCCGCTCCGAAGCCTTGGCATCGCTGAACTGAGTCGGCGTGCGGGTGTACTTGGCCTCCTGGCTGCTGAAAGATCCGGTAAAGAAGAGTAAGGGGGTGTCGATCCGGTTGAATCGGATGGGGCAATGCCTGACGCCCTTGGGCACATAGATGAGGCAGTTTTTGGTGATCAGGTATTTTTCGCCGCCCAGCCAGACCTCCATTTCGCCGCCCAGGCCGTGGGGATCCTGCTGGCCCCGCGTGCCTATGAACCCGATGAACTCGTCGAAATTGTGGATATGCTCCTCCTCGACATAACCCTGGGAAGAACCTTTCCACAGCCATACAAAATCCATGTAAGGGGCGCCCTGCATCCTCGTGCCGTCGATGTTTATCAGGCGGGTTGCCTCGACGGTGGAGGGTTCTTTCTTTTGGGCTTCCTTCATTTTTGCCGCCATCTCGGGAGGAATCTGAAACGGTGCAGCATCGTAGAAGAGGTATTTCCCGTACTTGCTTTCTGCGCCTTGGCTTCCTCCGCCCGCCTGCCCGGCCGGCAGGGATGAGGAAACAAGGGTCAGAAGCGCGAGCAGCACGGCGCATCCGATATATCGATAGATCCTTCCCATAGTGCACCGCTCCTTTCAAATCATTGGCTCTGCTTTCGGTAAACAAAGGTCGGGATTGCGGCGCCCGGCGTCATGCAAATGGCTCTCTGAGCTCTGCCCATCCGAAACGGGTACGGCTGCATCCGCGCCCCATGGCTTCGCGCATGGAACCCGGCGGATGACCGGATAAAAATTCCGGCAGGGGTGCTGCTCTTGAATGCCCGGGCAGGGAAAAGCTTCAACCATGGTGCCGGGATGCATCCTTTCTGCCGCCGGATTCGGGACGGGTGGATCGTCCGCCGTTGATCCCGATGATTCACCGGTTCATTGCGTGTCTTTCGAAGGAAGTGACGGACTGCTCCCAATACCGGCCTGTCCTCCCGAGGAGCCCTTTCTCGGGCCCCCGCCGTGCCTGCGAACCCCGCGATGTCGTTTATCCGAAAACAAGTATTAGTCTCCTATAAGAGACTATAATAACCTTAATGAGACTATTCTAGTCCCCGCAAATGCCTTGTCAAGAAAAATGTCGACGCAGGATGCTGAAACAAAAAAACAGTCCGGCTCTGTTCGGGATTGCCTGAAATATCTATCCGCCACCGCTGGCGGCGTTGCGGCGTGAAATGGGATCGAAGATGCAGTTTGCGGGAGAATGGTCCGGATGAAGGCGGGATCGAATCGAGGATTCCGTCCCGGCCGGGAGACGGCTGCGAGTTACCAGCTGTTTCTACTGAGCATCTCGTATAACACCCGAGACGGTGTATTACAGATACTATAGGAGAGGATCGTCAGGCTCAAAGCAGCCGCCTGTTCCTCGGAAGATATGGATGCCGGATCGGCGATAACCGGGGAAATCGCGGCAGGCGAAGAAGGTTCGATCCATACCGTTTGCGCAGCACAGGTCCTTGCAGCGGGCCGGCCCTCGGGGATATGAAAGGGGCGATCGAAAACCACTGCGGTCTGGTATCGCGGCAGGGTTCTGGGAACGGCCAGGGCAGAGCGGAGCACGAAGCCGGCAAGCCGAATTTCATCTCCGGAGACAAAAAATCGAAATTGAATTTTTGCGCCGGGCATAAGGCGTTCCCTGGTTTTCAGCAGCGCGCCTCCACGGGAAACATTGCTGATCTGCATCTCCGACCCGGAACCGGAACAAATGCTGTTCAATGCGGGAAGGCTGTCAATATTGAAGCGGGGCCATCGCCGCGTGCTGGGCCCGGAAAAAAGTTTGATTTTCTTTGCAAAGCTGCTTGTCGATGCCGGACATATTCCCATGCTTTCTAAGCCCCGCTCCTAAATCAGGGAAACCAGGACATAGCTTCCCGAAAAAAATGTGGTCCGGTTCTTCATATCAAAAGCGTTGCCCGGTGTGCCTTTTCAACAAAATCCCTGTGATTTCCTGCCGCGAACTCAATACCGGAATCCCTTTTGAAGCCTGCCTTCAGGAATTGCGCGATCAGGCTGTCCCCTTACAGCCAGTGCTTTTTCCGCCTAAGGCGGAGCCTGCCCCGGTATGGCGGACAACATAGACAGGTCATGGGTGCCGAACAGGCAGAAAGAAGCGACCGGAATATCGGAATTCAGCCTGATGTATCCTTTCAACCGGCTGATCCCGGCCATTGCGGGCAGGAATTCCGTCAGCAAACGGCATCGCCGCTGGCCGGCCGGGATGCGAATCCGGGTTGAATCGATCCGGTTGCCTTCGTCAGAATAAACCTGCAGTTCCACGCTCGCCTCTGTTGCGTTCGGATTGACAATGGCTATACCCGTGAAATACAGATCGTTTGAAGCCACGTGGCTGAAAACCGCTGATGTTTGCAGGCTTGATACGAGCGGAAGCGCCGATAAAAAAGCACGGCGATGGATATCGCCGAACAGGACGCTCCCCGTTAGTTTAATGCCGTCGCTGGCAATCTCCACATATCCGCCTGAGGATTGCGCCGCCTGAAAAAATCCCTGATCCTCAATGTAAAGCTTCCCGTTCGGCGCCAGCGCAGCCGTTTGGACTGTCCCGATCTGGGATCCATCGTCCCCCCTGAGCCGGAGTCGGATGCTCCCGGCTCTAGAGTCCAGATTGATAATGGAAAGGCTCGTCCGGTAGGTTTCATCGGCGACATACTGGGGCGAGAAAAGCACCGGACTGCCGGCGCCCGCCTGCTGACCCGCAAGGACCGCGATCGAGTCGGTTTCCTGCAGCATCAGTTCAGACGCATGGACGGCCGGATTGGAGTATGCACGGACGTAGTTCGTGGGATCAGGAGCGGCTCCCGTGAATAGATCGCCGAACAGATCCGCAGCCATCGATCCGTGAGCGTTTACGTCGCGGACTACGGATTTCAACACGGATCCGCCGGCTGTGACCAGTTCGAAATCAACCCGGGCGGCCACAGAATTATCATTGGCAACGCTTATCCGTGTGCTGCCCGAGTCCTCTATGTCGGTCAGGACAAAGTCCGCCAGGGGTGCGCTGGAAAAATAGGATCCGTCCATTAGAGTGACATCATCGTTGAGCATGAGGTAGAAACCGCTGATGCCGGGGTTGGAGCTTTCCACCCGGATCCAGCTGTTCGGGTCGGACTGCAAAATGCCTGTTCCAAAGATCTCCGTATCAAGTCTTGCGAGCTGATGGCCGCCATAAATCTGGAGGGTTGCCGGATTGACAATGTCGGGACCTGCCAGGGCGTTTCCCCCGGAATCCAGTGCCGTGAAGGTGAGGTCGGCGGACCCCAGGCCCGTATTCGTTATGGCAATTCCAGTCCGGGTTTCTTCGTCGGGCAGGAAAGAATGCGGTCCGGCTTGAAAGCGCGGCAGCAGGAACACGCTTGGCGAGGTCTTGGCCGGGGTGGCGTTAATGGATACTTCGTTGGAAAAGCTGCTTTCATTTCCATAGGCATCGATCGCGGTCACAACGAAGTAATATGGATCAGATGACAGACCCGTCAGCTTGTACCAGGTCTGGCTCCCCACGAGGATGGATGTTTGGTAAACCCCTGAAGTGTTTCCCATATAAAGCCTATAGCCGGCGACACTTCCCGAAGGGCTTGGATCCCATGCAAGCGTGACGTCGGATGCTGGCGCCACGCTGCACATATTAAGGAGCATGAAAATGCAAATAATTGCGGAGGGGAATGGTTGAAAGCGGTGCACCATGGAACATTCCTCTCGAGGCTACAGTATCGGGTCACCATGGCCTCGAAACCTGTGACGTCTGTCACTACACCAAACTAAGCGCTTTTCCCTCCTCCTGGTGAATGGTTCCGGGCCGAAGAATTGCGGACAGGATCCGCTTTTGAGGGAAGATACCCGGAATCCATAGTCTGGTTCGATCATACCGCAGGCGGGTAAGCCCTGCACGCTTTCATTGCCACAAAAGCTGACTGTATTTTAACGGAAATCGCGCATTTTCCCAAGGGGCATAAAGGCGGCCATAATCCTCACCGCCTTATTGGGGAACCTGCAGAGTGGGAACGAGGAACGCCAGGATGTGCCGGAAAAGGCTTTGACCAACTTCGACCGTATACAAAGTATGTAATTACATTGGTAAACCCCCGGCTCTGCCGGGAGACTCAAAGAGTTTGACAGCTCCGTATTTTGAAACGCTGATAAACGCTGATAAAAACGCTGACAAACGCCGATTTGTTCGGCGGGGATCGGGAAGCGCCTCATCGGCTTTTGCCCGCGTAAGTCAGCGTTCAAGACCGGCGTAACTAGTCCAACCGCTTTGAGCGGTTCAAATCTTTCAAGCCTCCGGCTTTGCCGGAGGCACCTGACTGTTGGGGGCTGGCTGAAGTTTTGACGGATGCAGTCCTGGGCAGACTTCACCCTGTTTTGAATATTCCGGAAAGAGGAATGCCAAGGGGAAGCATGGGCGAGGACAGCCGGCCGGATTTTCCCGGGACACCGGCAGTGGCGTATCCCCACTCGCTCCAGATCAGCACCTCAACGTTTTCCGCTTCGGGATCCACAATCCAGTATTCCGGTATCTCGAAGCGGGCATATATTTTTCGCTTCAGGGTAAGGTCTCTTAGCCGTGTTCCTTCGGATAGTACCTCTATGACGAGATCAGGCGCGCCATGCAAATTCATCCTGCCGACCATGCCTCGGCGCTCTTTCCGCACATATAGAATGTCCGGCTGAACAACGGTATTGCCGGATAGCATGACGCTGTAAGGCGCCTGCAACACCAGTCCCAGGTTTCCGGCTTCAATACGTTCAAACAAGGCGGAAGCCATTCTCAGCGCAACCGCCTGGTGTCTTGTGTCCGGGACCGGAATCATGCATAGGACTCCATCGAGCATTTCAAAACGTCTTAATTCTGCAGGCGAAGGATAGCGTCTGTACCTGGGTCGATAGTCAGCGGCCTTCAGCGCCATGACGGACATGGGATTCCTCCTTCGGGGATAGATGTAATTCCATTGGTAAACCCCCGGCTCTGCCGGGGGACTCAAAGAGTTTGACAGCTCCATATTTTGAAACGCTGAGAAACGCTGATAAAAGCGCTGACAAACGCCGATTTGTTCGGCGAGGGTCGGCGAGCAAAAGCCGATGAGGCGCTTCCGATGGAGTTTTCTGCGGCGGCACTGTGGCAAACGCCCGGTTTCTCATACCCTTCATCTCCTTGCCGCACGGCGCTTGCCAAAGTGCCGCCGCAGAAAACTGTCCAGCGCAGAGCGCTGGCCCCTGCGGGGATCGGAAGCGCCTCATCGGCTTTTGCCCGCGTAAGTCAGCGTTCAAGACCGGCGTAACTTCTCCAACCGCTTTGAGCGGTTCAAATCTTTCAAGCTTCCAGCTTTGCCAGAGGTGCCTGGCTCCATCCGTATTGTTTCGCCCGAAGGCTTTTTATTTCGTCAAATCTTGACTCCAAATTGTTTTTTCAAGGCCTTCCTGCTGCGGCGATATGAGCGGGGATTCGTCACTCGTTGAGGGTTACAGATTGAAGGTTCAAAAGCTGCAAAGGGCGACCTCCGACATGATGCGAAAACCGGGAATGCGCCGGTTCGGCAAAAACCTTTGAGGACTTCGGATTCCATTTGCCCGGCTTCCCTATTCCGGATTCCGGGCATTCGTTTGTGAGATCCGGATCAGGGAGAGTCAATGAATTTGCCCGGCGGGCCGGTCAAGGCGTCATTCCAGTCGGCAGCCTTTTTTGAGCCTATGTACTCAATGGTGTTTGCCGTCATCACCAGACCCTTTGCGTCGCGCCCGCGAACCGGCTGTCTTTCCACTGCAAATTTCTGCTGCCGGATCTTTATGCGCGCATCGGCCGCGTAACGCACATAGAGTTCGGACGGATTGTCGTCCGCGAAAAAGCGCAGATGAGCACCCCTGGGAGCAATCCTTGATTCTCTATTAGTGATGAGGCCTCCAAGAGTAAACTTCTTGTAATAAGTAAAAAAATCCAGCTCATATACGGCCATCAGAACACGCTCCCGGTCAAGGATTTGACAATACAGAAGCGTGGTATCCACAAAGAGTTTTTCGGGCGGCGGGACGACTTTGCACCGGCCGTCTTTCCAGACGAGCAGAAGCCTGTCCAGAGGTGAGCACGAGATCAACGGATCTCCGCCGATCCTGTATCCGATATAGCCTTTTTCCCGGTCCTGATGGATCGAAAGTTCCGTAGCGGTCAGTTCGCGCTCCGAAATCTCCCCGAATGTGGCGACTCGGGTGCGCCGGGGGAATTCCGCCCCGTATTTTCGCAGGATCCCCCGCAGGTAGCGGATTGTATAAGGCACGATTTCGGAGAGATTCTGTTCGACTTCCACGAGCTCTACACGTAGCCGCTCGATGTCCCTGCGATTCCTATCCAGGTCCAGAAGTGAGATGCGGCGGACGGGGATGCCCAAAAGCTCCTCCACATCGTCGTGGGTGATCTCCCTCTCGAGCTCGCTACGGAAGGGCAATAGGCCCTCCATCACCGCTTCCTGAACTGCCGGCGCTGTCGTGCAGCTTTCGATCCGCTTGTATATGCGGTGCTCCACAAACAGCCGAACCAACGTTTTGTGGTGAATTTCCTCCAATAGCCGGCGGCGCCTGTACTGCAGTTCACGGCGGAGTATCTCCACCAGGCGCTTCGTGTTGTGCCGCAGGACGGAAGGACCATCCATTTCAACCGGCTTATTGTCCCGGATGACGATGATGCGGCTTGCGATCTGCACCTGGCATTGGGTAAAAGCGTAGAGCGCTTCTATTGCGCGGTCCAGGTCTTGCTCCGGCGGCAGCTGGATTTCAATCTCCGCCTTTTCGGCCGTGAAATCGTCGATGCTTTTGATTTTGATCTTGCCTCTGCGGGCCGCTTCCTCGATCGAGGCGGTCAGCGAATCGGTCGTCGAGCCGGCCGGCAGTTCGCGTATGACCAGGGTGCGCGCATCCCTCTTCTCGATGAGCGCCCTCACGAGCACGTGTCCGTTGCCGTCTTCGTATGACCTTGCATCCATCAGTCCGCCGTGCGGAAAATCGGGATTCAGCTTGAAGGGCTTTTTGCCTAGTATGGCGATCTGCGCCTCCAGCAATTCGGCAAAATTGTGCGGGAGGATGCGCGTGGAGATGCCGACCGCGATACCTTCCGCGCCGAGCATCAGAAGCAGCGGGATTTTGGCCGGCAGAACGGCCGGCTCCTCTTTCCTTCCGTCATAGGTCGGGACGAATTCCGTCAGATCGTCGTTGAAAAGCTCTGTCCGGGCCAGTTCGGTCAGCCGGCATTCAATGTAGCGTGCGGCGGCAGGCGGATCGCCCGTGAGCATATTGCCGAAGTTGCCCTGGCGCTCAATTAGAAACTGCCGGTTCGCCAGCGTGACCAGCGCTTCCCCGATCGAGGCGTCGCCGTGGGGATGGAACTGCATGCAGTACCCGACGATGTTGGCCACCTTGATGAACTTGCCGTCGTCGTTCTCATGAAGTGAAAACAGGATCCTGCGCTGAACGGGTTTCAGTCCGTCCTCCAGGTCCGGGATGGCACGATCGCGAATGACGTAGGCCGCATACTGAAGGAAATTCTGATCCATCAGCTGCTTCAGCGGCCCTTCGCCTGTAGCCTGAAGCCCGCTGCCGGGGCTGCCCTTCGCCGGAGCGGGAATTTCCGCTTCGCCCTCGGGTTGCAGGCCGCCGAAAAGCGGCAATTCTTTCTGCCCGTCGGTCATGGCGCCGCCTCGACAACAAGATGATTCATGATGTACTGCCGGCGTTCCGGAGTGTTGCGTCCCATATAGAAGCCCAGAATCGCGGGGACACTGTGGCGGTTTGCCAGCTTCACGGGCGTCAGACGCATTTCCCGGCTGATGAAACGGCTGAATTCCGCGGGCGAAATTTCACCGAGACCCTTGAAGCGCGTCACTTCCGACCCGCGCAGCTCCTTGACGGCCGCATCGCGCTCGCTTTCCGAATAGCAGTACTCGGTTTTTTTTGAATTGCGCACCCGGAAGAGCGGGGTTTCCAGTATATGAACATGGCCTTCCGCAACAACGGGCTCGAAAAACCGCAGGAAGAAAGTTAGAAGCAGGTTGCGGATATGGAGACCGTCGACGTCGGCGTCGGTAGCCAGAATTATTTTGTTGTAGCGCAGGTGTTCGGACGATTCCTCGATGTCCAGGCTGCGCATCAGGTTGTACAATTCCTCATTCTTGTACATTACATCGCGCTGCAGATCACACACGTTCAGCGGCTTGCCGCGCATAGTAAAAATCGCCTGGTAGTTGACGTCGCGGCAGCTGACGATGGAACCGGCGGCCGACTGTCCTTCCGTGATGAAAATCATCGAGTCGGCGCCGCGCCCGGAGCGCTTGTGATAGTGGACCTTGCAGTCCTTGAGTTGCGGGACCCGGATCGATGTGGCTTTGGCGCGTTCGCGAGCCATTTTTTTTATGGACTGCAGTTCCTTGCGCAGCTTGACGGTTTCCTCGATCTTGGCGAGGGCGGTCTCCGCGGCTTTGGGATTCCGGTGCAACAGGTCGGCGACGATTTCCCGCACCTGTGAAACCAGTTCGCCGCGCAGTTCGGTGTTGCCGAGCTTGTTTTTTGTCTGGGATTCAAATACGGGCTCCTTCAGGCGGACCGCGATGGCTCCCGCCATTCCTTCGCGTATGTCGTCCCCGTCCAATTTATTCCTGGAAAATTCGTTGAATCCCTTGACCAGGCCTTCGCGGAATGCGCTCAGATGCGTGCCCCCGTCAGCGGTGAACTGGCCGTTGACAAAAGACAGGAAAGTCTCTTCGAAACGCTGCGTGTGAGTCATCGCGATTTCCAGGGTTTTGGACCGGTAATAAAGCGGCGGGTAGAGGGCTTCATCGGCCACCTCGTCGCGCAGCAGGTCCAGCAAACCGTTTCGGGAGAAAAAAACCTGGTTGTTATGCTCGATGCGCAATCCTGCGTTGAGGAACGCATAGAGCCGCAGACGGCGCTCGACGTGATCGGCCGCGAATGCCGCATTGCCGAAGATTTCAGGATCCGGCTCAAAAGTGACCAGGGTGCCGTCGGGTTCGTCGAGCATCTTTCCCCTGGGTTGCTCGAGCAGCTTCCCTCTTTCGAAAACAGCTCCCGCGAACTCGCCGCCCCGGTGGCTGCGCACGGTAAATGTCCGCGACAGCGCGTTGACGGCCTTGGTGCCGATGCCGTTCAATCCGACGCTGAACTGAAAAACCTCGTCACTGTATTTGGCGCCCGTATTGATGCGCGAGACGCATTCGACGACCTTGCCCAGCGGAATGCCTCGGCCATAATCGCGCACCGTAACCCGGGACCCTTCCAGTGAGATGCATATGCGGTCCCCGTAGCCCATGATGTATTCGTCGACGGCGTTGTCCACGATCTCCTTCAGCAGGATGTAGATTCCATCGTCGTAGTCGGCTCCGTCTCCTACACGGCCGATGTACATCCCGGTCCGTTTGCGGATATGTTCCAGGGAGGACAGGGATTTGATCTTGTCTTCGTCGTAATTGTGTTGCCTGCTCGTGGTCATATTCAAAAGGCGGAGGTTCCGGCAGCTTCCGAATCCCATCTCAGCAACGCCAAAGACGCCACCGATAGTGCGGCGCTTCGCACCCCAACTCAAAGTCGGGTCCCCCGGGGACGCGGAGTTCCCGGAGGTTTGTGCGGCTACGCTTCAAGGGACGGGCAGCGTTACGGGGCTTTCTTGACGACCAATTCAAAAGGCTGGCCCATGGCCTCGCCTGTCAGCTTGATCTGGCCGGCGGAAACAACGCCTTTATACGACAGCTGCATGGAATCCCCGCCCATTTCGATGGAGACCGCAAAGGATATATTGCTGCCGTCTATTTTCCCGTCCTTGATCGGGATTTGTTTGTTCTCCTGGCTCAACATGGCGCCGGTCAGGGTGCCTCCTTCGGCTTTGAACATGAAGGTTACGGGCATCTCTCCACCGGGGGTCTGAACCGTGCCGGTCCATTTGCCGTCGACATCGGCGCCCAAAGACAACCCGGCCATAAGCAAACACAGTGCAACTGCCATAACACAAAATCTCATTGGGACTCCTCCCTGCAAACCATCAGCATACATTGGAATTCCCGAAAGACAAATCGGCATTTTGCCGCAAAAAAAGCCGGAGGGCCTTCTCCGGCCGATTATCGGAAATGCTTGGAAAAACCGGGAGATCACCCTATGCTAGGATGCAAATAAGAGCAGGAGGTTGCGGTGATGAGAAAACTGGCTATGGCGTCGTTGATTGCACTATTTGTGGCATCCGCCCAGGCGGAAGATTGGCCCGGATGGCGCGGCCCCGGGGGACGTGGAATTTCGGCTGAAAATGGAATTCCCGCTCAGTGGGATTTGTCGAAAAACGTCCGGTGGAAAGTCGAAGTGCCGGGCCTGGGCCACTCGTCGCCCATTGTCTATGGCAATCGGATATTCGTGACCACCGCTGTCAGCAGCGATCCCAAGGAGGATAACTGGCAAAAGGGCTTTTTTTCCGGGGAGCGCAAGCCGGACAAAGCTGAAATTGCCTGGGCGGTCCTCTGCTACGACCGCGACACAGGCAAGCGGCTCTGGCAACAGACGGCAGTGCGCAAGCTTCCCGCCGCCGCGCGCCATACTAAAAACAGTTATGCATCCCAGACTCCGGTAACGGACGGAGCCTATGTCTACGCCTTCTTCGGGGATCAGGGGATGTACTGCTATGACTTCAGCGGGAAACTGATCTGGAGCCGGGACCTCGGTGTCTTCAACATGCGCAACGGATGGGGTTTGGGAAGTTCGCCGGTGCTCTACAAAAACCTTGTGATTCAAACCTGCGACCAGGAAACCGGGCAGTCGTTCATCATCGCCCTGGATAAGAAAAACGGGAAGACCGTATGGAAGACGGACCGCGACGAACTCTCGTCCTGGAGCACGCCGTACCTCTATCTTGACGGGCCGCGAGCTGAACTGATCGTTAATGCAACGCGCGCCATACGGAGCTATGAGCCCGAGACCGGCAAGCTCCTTTGGGAATGTCGTGGACCCGCCACCTCGATTACGGTGCCCACGCCGACTTCGACGCACGGATTGATCGTTGTCTCCTCGGGATTTATTCGTGAAGAAGTGCGCCCGGTGACCGCATTCCGTCCGGGCTTTAGCGGAAACCTCACTCTCAAGGAGGGAGAGATGCGGTCTGATGCCATTGCATGGAGGCAAATGGCAGCGGCGCCTTACATCCCGTCCCCGACAGCCTATGGGGATTATATTTTTGTTCTGCTCGACCAGGGATTCATCGCCTGCTACGAGGCGAAAACGGGAAAGGAAGTCTACGGGCGAAGAAGAATCGACGTCGGCGCCAATTTTTCCGCATCGCCGGTAGCTATAGAAGGGAAGCTTTATTTGATGAGCGAAGACGGAGATGTCTTTGTCCTCAAAGCCGGGCCGGAATATGAACTCCTTGCGAAGAACGCCGTCGGGGAGGCGATCATGGCCTCGCCGGCGGTTTCCGGGGGCCGGATGTTCGTGCGCACGCTCAAACATCTGTATTGCATTCAGTGAAGCGAGGCCTGCCTGCGCACGAATTGGGGATGCTTTTTTGCAGCGGCACTCGTGGATGGATTATGAGCAGTTGCCCGGGCTTTGGACTCAAGCTATGATGGTCCCCGATTTGAAAGCCGGAAAAGCATGGTTAGGGCATAGCAATGGGTTGACTCATCAGGCAATCATGGATCTGCGGGGTTCTGTATCGGCCGCGGAGCTCTTCGCCGTCCCGGGCATTTCTTAATCGTTGCAAACATCAAACAGGAGACAAAAAGTTATGGCAACAATTCTAGGCAGCATAGCGAATCAGACGGGCGCTCTGCCTGCAGATTGGGCGCAGCTTACCCCGGCGCAAAAGCGTCAGCGCAGGCTGGATAATTTTCTCAATCCGCCCAACCTGACTTTCGTCAGTGAGAAGGCCAAAAATGACTATAAGATCAGAGCCCAGAGGCTGGTGGACTACTACAATGTCCGGGAACCGGACAGAGTTCCCGTCACCCTTCCCGTGGGCAATCTCCCTTATACCCATTACGGCATCAACCTGCGCACAGCCATGTATGATTACGATCTGGCCGTGAAGGCGTGCAGGAAGTTCAATGAGGATTTCTCAGGGGAACTGGAATACTTCGCCAGCCCGTGGATCACCCCCGGCAAAATACTCGATATGCTCGACTATAAGCTCTATTCCTGGCCCGGGCACAGACTGGGTGAGGATGCGGGTATCGTCCAGTTCATGGAAGCCGAATACATGACGGCGGAGGAGTATGACGCGCTGATTCTGGACCCGTCCGATTTCTGGTTCAGGACTTATCTGCCCCGCGTATTTGGAGCGTTTGAGCCTCTCCGGATGTTCCGGCCCGCCACCGATATGGTGGAAATCGTCAACCTGGGCCAGTTCATGCCGCTGGCGAGCCCTGAAATGCAGGCCTTGCTGCAGAAGCTGATGGATGTGGGCAAGGAATATCAGAAAATGATGAAGGCGATGATGGCTGCCGGCCCGTCGGGGGCTGCACAGGGATTCCCGGTTGCTTTCGGCGCCTTTTGCAAAGCGCCCTTCGATACTCTTGGTGACACCCTCCGCGGGACGCAGCCGATCCTGAAGGATATGTATCGTCGGCCCGAAAAACTTTTGGAGGCCCTGGATGTGGTGGCCGACTTCACAATCCGCTCGCTTCTGGGTGCTCCCAATGCCGCGAACATTTTCATGGTGACCTACCCGTTGCATAAAGGGGCGGACGGATGGATGTCCCAGAAGCAGTTCGAAACCTTCTACTGGCCTTCGCTGAAAAAGGTCATGGACGCCCTTATCAAGGAAGGCCTCATCCAGAGCATGTTTGCCGAAGGCGGCTACAATACGCGGCTGGAAACCGTCAACGAATTCGAGAAAGGCCAGGTTGTCTGGTATTTCGACAAGACAGATATGGCCAGGGCCAAGAAAATCCTGGGCGCCAAATGCGCCATTCAGGGCAACGTGCCCTCTTCGCTTCTCGTTACCGGCACTCCGGAAGACACAAAGGAATACTGCCGTAAACTGATAGAAACCTGCGGCCGGGGAGGTGGATACCTTCTATGCGCCGGCGCGGTTGCGGAGAATCCTAAACTCGAGAATCTGCGTGCCATGGTGGCCGCCGTAAAGGAATACGGCGTCTATAAAAAATAATCTTCTGCAAGAACAGGGCCTTTGGGACTTGGAGAGACGCTTTGATGCCTCCAAGTCCCGAAGATCCGAATCCCATCCCCTGCCTGCGCGCCGCACAGATTTCCCTCCCCACGGCAATAAAAAGCTTGCATCCCGGGTGCTTCTGATGAGACAAAGACCACGTCCAACATTAGCCGGGAGAACCCTATGGCACAACTGCAGCCGCCGTCCTCAGGAAGCGATTACTCCAGGAGGCAGATTACGCTGGGATTGGTCACGATCTTTCTGATCTATTTTGCAGTGTTTTTCTTTGTGCATACGCTTGGCATTGCCAGACCCAGGATGGCGGCCGATCTGAACGGCATGTCCCTATATTCCTGGTCGATTTCCATACCATCCCTGGCAGCTGCCTTCGTGACATTGCTTTTCAGCAAGTTGTCCGACAATTACGGGCGGCGTATCATGCTCATCATCTGCATGGTTCCCTACCTGGCGGGCACGATCCTGAGTGCGGTCAGCCCGACTTTTCCGCTCCTGATTGCCGCCAATACACTGGCTCGTCTGGGCTCGGGGGCTCTGGCGCCTCTTTGTTTCGCGGTGCTGGGGGATATGTTCCCGCCGGCAGAACGCAGCAAATGGGTTGGGCTGCTGAATATTCCCGGAGGTTGTCTTGCCCTCTTCGGACCCACGCTGGGGGGATGGTTTGTGGATAACATGAGCTGGCGCCATCTATATTGGGCGGGGGTGCCCCTCCTCATACTTTGTCTGGTGATGGTGCCGATCGGCGTGCCGCCAGTCACCAAAAAAGTCAGCCGCAAGCTCGATAGTACGAGGGGCCCTGCTGGTTGCCGTGGCCTCCTCGGCGACAATCCTTGGCTTTTCCTATGCCGGATCACCCTACCCGTGGGCTTCAGTCCAGATCATCGGCCTGCTGGGGATTGCGCTGCTCTTTTGGGTGCTTTTCTTCTGGGCTGAGTCGCGTGCTGACGAACCCATCATGGATCCGCAGGTTTTCCGCAACCGGACTTTTCTGACCGTCGCCGTGGCCGGCCTGCTGTCCAATTTCGGTTTGATGGCGATCATGATGTATTTCCCGATCTTCCTCCAGGGGGTTCAGGGAATCAGCGTCATGCGCAGCGGTCAGATCATAACTCCCTACAGCGTCCTGATGGCATTTGTCGGTGTGCCCACCGGATTCATCCTCGCCAGGACAAAACGCTACAAGTGGATGTACATCGCGGGTTACGCCCTTATGGCGGCTGTCATTACCGGCATCATGTTATTCCATGCGGAAACCCCGGTTATCTGGAGCGTTGTGGCCGTCACCCTGGCCGGCCTCGGCCTGGGCGCGATCCCCACCGTAAATACGCTTGTCGTTCAGTGGGCAGTGCCCAGAAGGCTGCTCGGATCGGCGATGGGCGCCATCTTTTTCAGTATCACGATGGGCATGGCGATTTCCCCTGCCGTCCTCGGCTCGGTAATGAACGCTTCCTATGCCACATCTCTTGAAGCTTCTGCGCCTGCCGGATTGCGTCAGTTTGCCGATGAAGCGACTGTGAAAACGCTGGGCGACCCCAGAGCGCTCCTATCTCCCACAGCAATGAAAGGCCTGCAAGAGACGTTCAGCAGTGCCGGTGGCAGCGGGCCGGAACTGTTCCGGCAGACCGTTGAGGCTATCCGCGTTTCCATCATGGCCGGCTTGCGAAGCGTTTTTCTCCTGGGCAGCGTGACCATGGTGATAGCATTTCTGCTGATCCTCACCGTTCCCGAGGTGTCGATGGATGCCGTGGTTCAGGATAAAAAAGCTCCTCAGCCCGCGGCAGCGAAAGAGGCAGCGGTCTAGCCGGCTGCCTGAGACAAACTGGTAAACCCGGCTCTGCTGGGAGACTCCCAGAGTTTTACAGTTCTGGAATAATTACATTGGTAAACCCCCGACTCTGCCGGGGAGCTCAGAGAGTTTGACAGTTACGTATTTTGAAACGCTGAGAAACGCTGATAAAAGCGCTGACAAACGCTGATTTGTTCGGCGAGGGTCGGCGAGCAAAAGCCGATGAGGCGCTTCCGATGGAGTTTTCTGCGGCGGCACTGTGGCAAACGCCCGGTTTCTCATACTCTTCATGTCCTTGCCGCACGGCGCTTGCCACAGTGCCGCCGCAGAAAACTGTCCAGCGCGGAGCGCTGGCCCCTGCGGGGATCGGAAGCGCCTCATCGGCTTTTGCCCGCGTAAGTCAGCGTTCAGGACCGGCGTAACTCCTCCAACCGCTTTGAGCGGCATACAATCAAGCCTCCGGATCTGCCGGAGGTGGTTGAAACGGGGGATAACGGAAGGAATAGCGGGTCTCGCCCTTTGAGTCCTCGAAGCTTCAAGGTACACTAAAACATTGGAATCTGAGAGTAGCGGGTCGATTTTTATGCTCGATGGCGAGAACCTGGTGCAAATGGCTCTGGAATCCAACGCAACGCATGCGGCGATTCTGGATGCATCCCAAATTCAGTTTCATGAGGATTTCCGCAAGGCTTGCGAGAAGAACTTCTGCGGAAAATACGATACCAACTGGATGGGCCCTCCGGCTATCGGTCCGATCCACGCACTGATGGACCGGGCTACGCGCTACAAGTGCGGCCTGCTGTTTCAAACGGTTCACGCCATCGCCAGCAATTTCGATATGAAAGGGATGCTGGAAAAGGCAAAAATCCACGAAAAAGTCTTCAGGGATTTGGTGGCCGGGATACGCATGCGGTATCCTTCGGAAGATATTTTGCCTCTCAATGCCGGGTGCTGCAGCATCTGTGAAAAATGCGCCTATGTCGACGGAGCGCTTTGCCGCCATCCGGACCAGGCGGTCTCATCCGTTGAAGCGTACGGCATGAACGTTATCGCGATGGAGAAAAGCGCCGGCATCCCTATTTACCATGGAAAAAACACAGTCGCGTACGTAGGACTGATACTTTTCAATAGACAATGAATGAGCGGATAATTACTGTCGAGCCGGGCTTAGGAGCGTCCTGGAGAAGCGAAAGCGGCTGGAGTCTATTTGCGCACAGGCCGGGAGGATACTGCAGTGGAAAAAGGGAAATGGATAGAGGAAAAAATCGTCTATTTTGAGGAGCCGGGACAGCAGAATACCGAGATGACGCTGAGCCTGGCGCTGGAACGCGCGAAGGCGCGCGGCATTCGAAAAATTGTGATAGCTTCCACCAGAGGGACGACGGCGCTTCTGGCAGCCAGGCTTCTGGCCGGTACGGATATCCAGATGGTCGTGATCCCGCATCAGTACGGCTTCCTTCGCGACGGGCAGCGTTTCCCGGCAGAACTTGTTCCCGAGCTAGAACAGCAAGGGCATCGAGTGTACTTCGGGACGATGCTTTTCCATACGGACGATCTGTACGGATCGAGGGTCCCCTCGATACTGGCCATGATGCTGCGCACGTTCTGCCAGGGCATGAAAGTTGTCCATGAAATACTGCTCATGGCCACCAATGGCGGCTGTGTGGCCGCAGGTGAAAGAGTCGTCGTGGTTACGGGAACGGGGCGGGGCGCAGATACGGCTGTGGTGGCTGTCGCAGCTCCTTCCAACCGGCTTCATGAACTCCACATCGCCGAGATCATCTGCAAGCCGCTCGAGACCGAATCGTGGTCGCTTTCCGGCGGTCCCCCGCCTCCCCCGGCACAGCCCCCGAAAACGACGGCATAGTAGGAATGCTCGCTGGAGCCGGAGGACTCAAAGCGTTTGACAGCTCCGTATTTTGAAACGCTGAGAAACGCTGATAAAAGCGCTGACAAACGCCGATTTGTTCAGCGAGGGTCGGCGAGCAAAAGCCGATGAGGCGCTTCCGATGGAGTTTTCTGCGGCGGCACTGTGGCAAACGCCCGGTTTCTCATACTCTTCATGTCCTTGCCGCACGGCGCTTGCCACAGTGCCGCCGCAGAAAACTGTCCAGCGCGGAGCGCTGGCCCCTGCGGAGATCGGAAGCTCCTCATCGGCTTTTGCCCGCGTAAGTCAGCGTTCAAGACCGGCGTAATTCCTCCAACCGCTTTGAGCGGTTCCAATCTTTCAAGCCTCCGGCTTTGCCGGAGGTGCCTGACTTCTTCTTGGTTGGGGTCAGAACCGCCGGGGTAGGGGCTTGCTCCAGTATGCTGCAAATTGATACTTCATCGCCCGCCGGAGCCGGCGGATCCCCCGATGGACCGGATCCGATATGGCGGTGTGCAGCGGACCGCCGATCCCAACATAACGGGGTTGGGACTGCATTTGCAGGCCGGGGGCTGCTTCCATTCTTTTCCCCAAAAAGGATTGTGATAGGATTAAAAAATGCGTGTTATAGCGTTGGCTGTGTTGTTACTGGCGCAGACTGCCAGGCCTGGGCCTCCAACGGGCATGCCGGCCGGCCCGGGAGTCTACTTTCGTTTAAACAGCGGCGGGTGGATGAGCCTCAAGCCCGCTGTCGTGGCGGATATGACGGCGAAGGGTCTGGAGTTGTTCGTGGACACCGGCGGATATACAAGCCTGGGAGCGAAAGGCGTGCTCAAAGGTGCAAAATCCCCCGCTCGTATCCCGGAACGCCGTCCGGTTTTCTATGTACGGGGCGCCGTTTCCCCGGACGACGCAATGATCATCCGCCTTGATCAAAAACAGAGCAGCCGCAATTTCGAAACGTCCTCGGCAGATGCCACAACGGGAAACAAGGGCGGATTCAAAGAGAAGGATATCTCCAAGACGGCGACCGTTGCCTATTCCGACGACTTCTTTTCTCTCACACCGGAGCGGGATCTGAAGGCCGGAGAGTATCTGCTCGTTTTTGGTTATGCCGATCGGGGATTCGATTTCGGTATTGACGCGGAAAAGAAATAGACCTTCATGGAGAAAAGATCCGAAGGTGGGAACAATCAAGGAACAACCGGATATTGAAAGACTTGAACGCATGGCGCGAGCGATGCGCCTCGATATCGTTCATATGATAGGCGTTGGCCAGCGGGGCCATCTCGGAGGATCGTGCTCGATCGCGGACGTGGTTGCCGCCCTCTATTTTTACAAATTGCGCCACGATCCTGCCAACCCATCCTGGCCTGACCGCGATCGTTTTCTGCTCAGCAAGGGGCATGCCGCATTGGTTCAGTACGCCGCCCTGGCCGAATGCGGGTATTTTCCCAGGGAAGAATTGTATACGGTCAAACAGTGCGGATCGATGCTGCAGGGCCATCCCGATTTGAAAAGCACGCCTGGCATCGAAGCCAATACCGGTTCGCTTGGCCAGGGGCTCTCTATCGCCTGTGGAATGGCCGCCGGATTGAGGATTGAAGGACGCCAAAGCCGCGTTTATTGCGTTGTGGGCGACGGGGAACTGGCTGAAGGCCAGATCTGGGAGGCGGCGATGGCCGCCTCGTTTTTCAGACTGGACCATCTTGTGGCGGTGCTGGACCGGAACGGACTACAGGCTATGGGACCGGTGGAACAGCGCTTCAACACGAATCCGCTGGCCGACAAATGGCGCGCCTTCGGCTGGCATGTCCGCGAAATCAACGGGCATGATATGCGTGAAATCCTGGACGCGCTGGATGAAGCCGACGGAGTTGCGGAAAAGCCCAAGATGATTATTGCCCGGACGATCAAAGGAGCAGGAATCCCTTTTGCGGAGAACCGGGTCGAATTTCACAACGGATTGCTGGACAAGCAGCAGTTTGATGCCGCCTGCGCAGCCCTTGGCTCCGAAAGGACCGGAGATTGATGAGAATTCAGAATCCGCGGGAAGTTTATGGCAGAACCCTGGTTGAGTTGGGCAGCGAAAATCGTGATGTCGTGGTCCTTGAGGCAGACCTGGGCAAATCCACGATGTCCTGCTATTTCGAGCAGGCTTTCCCTGAACGATTCTTTGAAATGGGCATCGCCGAGGCCAACATGACCTCATTCGCCGCCGGCCTGGCGCTGACCGGAAAGATCCCCTTTACCAATTCTTTTGCAGTGTTCGCCGCAGGCCGCGCCTTCGATCAAATCCGCCAGGGCATTTGCATACCCGGACTCAATGTCAGGATTGTCGGTTCGAGCTGCGGATTGAGCGATTTCGGCGACGGCTCAACGCATCAATCCGTCGAGGATGTCGCCATAATGCGGGCAATCCCCAACATGACTGTCCTGGTGCCGGCCGACGGCAATGAAACCCGCTCGATGACCCGGGCGCTGATAGAGTATACAGGACCGGTCTATATGCGCATTACCAGGAACGATGTCCCGGACGTGATGCCCGCGGATGAGCCTTTTGTGGCCGGCAAGCCATATCTGATCCGGCAGGGAAGCGATGCCGTGGTTTTTGCCAACGGCCAGATGGTCAGCCTTGCCCTCGAGGCAGCCGGGATCCTTTCGGATGCGGCAATTTCCACACGGGTCGTCAACGTCAGCTCGATGAAGCCGGTGGACATGGCTGCCCTCGCAGCGCTGGCGGACGGTATGAAGGGTGTCGTTTGCGCCGAAGAGCATACGCTCATAGGGGGCCTGGCCTCGCTGATCCGCGAAGCCCTGCAAGGCCGTGTCGTGCCGGTGAGGGCCATAGGGATCAACGACCGTTTCGGTCAATCCGCCCACAGCTATGAGGATTTGCTTCAAGCCTATGGCCTGACCCCGGCGCACATCGCTGCCGCCGTCCGTCAGGCCGCAAAATAGCAGGAGTGCCGATCATGCGTTTGCCCGACAAGATTGCTTTGATTTCCGGAGCAGCCCAGGGACTGGGAGCGGAGATTGCACGCAGGTTCCACGAGGAAGGCGCTTCGGTTTTTCTTGGGGATATCAACGTGGAAGCCGGGGAAAAAACCGCCGCTGAGCTTAAAGGCTCCGTGTTTCTTCGGCTCGATGTCACATCCGAGGAGAGCTGGAAAGCCGCGTTCGCCTCTATCCTTGCCGCGAAACTCCGGCTCGATATTCTGGTGAATAATGCGGGCATCAACATCCGGAAAAATATCGAGGAGATGCCGGAGGACGGACTTGACTCCATGCTTGCCGTCAATGTCAAAGGCCCTTTTCTGGGCATCAAGCATGCCCTGCCGATTATGCGGGCGGCGGGCGGCGGAATAATTCTCAACATGTCCTCTATCTGCGGCATTGTCGGTCACAAGTACACCAACGAAGCCTACACCACGACAAAAGGAGCCTTGACGCTGCTCACCAAGTCCGTGGCTGCGCGCTACGGCAAAGAAAACATACGCTGCGTCTCCGTCCATCCCAGTACCGTGGATACCCCGATGCTGAAGGCAGTGCTGACGGATCCCGAGCGGCGCGCCGAGCGCTTCCAGGAGGTTCCGCTGGGCAGGCTTGCGACAGCTGCCGAGGTGGCGAATGTGTTCGTTTTTCTGGCCAGCGATCAGGCAGCCTTCATCAACGGCGCCGCCATACCGGTAGACGGGGGTCTGACGGCCTATTGATTGAGCCTCCTTCCGTGGTTGCTCGGAGGTGTGTATGTCGGGGAGTGATGCAAAAATCCAAAATCCGATTTTAAGGGGATTCAATCCCGATCCTTCAATCGTGAGGGTCGGGGACGATTATTACATCGCCACCTCGACCTTCGAATGGTACCCGGGGGTGCAGATCCATCATTCCCGGGACCTGATTCACTGGCGCCTGTTGACCCGCCCGCTGAACCGGGCGAGCCAGCTCAACATGCTGGGCAATCCCGATTCGTGCGGAATCTGGGCCCCCTGTCTCAGTTACGCTGGCGGCCTCTATTTTCTTGTTTACACCGATGTAAAGCGGTATGGCCGGACGACGCAGGGAGGGAGTGCCGGAGTCTCACTCAGGGATTTTCACAATTATCTCGTCACCAGCCCATCGATTGAGGGAGAATGGTCCGACCCGGTATTCCTCAACAGCATCGGTTTTGATCCTTCGCTGTTCCACGATGAAGACGGCAGGAAATACCTCCTGAATATGGTTTGGGATTATCGCCCGGGGAACAATCGTTTCGCCGGGATTGCGCTGCAGGAATATTCCCCTGAAATATGCCGTCTTATCGGCCGCACGGCCATCATCTTCAAGGGAACGGAGCTGGGATTCACCGAAGGGCCGCACCTCTACAAGCGCAACGGATATTACTATCTGATCACGGCGGAGGGAGGGACGGGATGGGGGCATGCCGTCACTCTGGCAAGGGCCCGCCATCTGTTCGGGCCTTACGAACTCCACCCCGATGTCCATATTTTAACCTCCCGGGATCGTCCCGATATGAGACTGCAGCGCGCCGGGCACGCCGATATTGTCGAGACACAAACCGGGGAAACCTACATGGTGCACCTCTGCGGCAGGCCTCTTCGCAACCGGGGACGCTGTACGCTGGGCCGTGAAACAGCCATCCAGCGCATGAAATGGTCTGCAGACGGCTGGCTGCGCACCTTTGACGGAGAGGGGGTCCCATACGTTGAGGTCGATGCTCCCGCGCTGAATCCTCACGTTTTCCCGGAGGAACCTGCATATGAAAGCTTCGACGATCCGAAGCTGCCCCTGAGTTTTCAGTGGCTGCGGTCCCCCTGGCCCGGAGAGCTTTTCAGCCTTACGGAAAGGCCCGGCTACCTGCGCCTGTATGGCTGTGAATCGCTGGGCAGCCTGTTCCGGCAAGCCCTCGTGGCACGCAGACAGCAGGCTCACTGTTTCAGCGCCGGCGCCGTCATGGAATTCGAGCCGGAGTGTTTTCAGCAGACGGCGGGCCTGGTCTGCTACTATAACGAGAGCAAATTTCATTACCTGTTCATTTCCCATGACGCGGAATTGGGCAAGCATATCAGGATCATGTCCTGTCTTCCCGATCAGCCTCAATCGGACGTTTTCACGCCTCCGGTTCCTATCCCGGCCGGTTCCCCGGTCTCACTCAGGGTTGAGGTCGACAAGGAACGTCTCTATTTTGCTTATCGTGTCCGAAACGCGGAATGGAATTGGCTTACCGGACCCCTCGACGCCAGCATTCTTTCCGATGAAGCCGGGCCTCCCGGAAATCCGAATTTTACGGGATCCTTTATCGGAATGTGCTGCCAGGACATGACGGGGAGCGGCCGCCCGGCTGATTTTGATGCTTTCTTCTACAGGGAGCGGGACTATTGCCCTGATCCTAAAGAGCGCAGTCTGCCATGGTAGGTCTGCCGAATCTCCGGTAGATAGGGTCAGCCGGAGCGGACATAGCGGCGCGGCGCGATGACGGTTCCCTGCCGGCGGTCACCGCGCATGAATTTTGCGGATTTGATGGATGTGGCCCAATGGCGATTGGCGGCCAGCATATCCGTGGCTTCCTGGGCGCTGACCGGTACCGAGAAGTAATAGCCTTGAGCGAGCTCGCATCCCAGTTCCCGCAGCTTTGCGGCCTGATCAGCCGTTTCAACTCCCTCGGCGATCACCCTCAATCCCAGATTTTGTCCCAGGCTGATAATGGTGCGGACGGTTTCGTCATCCTTCATCATCCGGGATACGAATGAACAGTCGATCTTGAGGCTGTCGATCGGGAAGCGATGCAGGTAGCCGAGCGATGAATAGCCGGTACCGAAATCATCAAGGGCGATCTTGATGCCCAGAGTTTTGAGCTGGCACATCAATTTGATTGCGGATTCCGGATCCGGCATCATCGCGCTTTCGGTGAACTCCAGGCTGAGGCTGTTGCGCATCAGTTGGGTTTCTTCAAGAACTGCGCGGCATTGTTGAACAAGGTCGGTCTGAAGCAACTGCCTGGCGGAGAGGTTGACGCTGATGAACAGCGGCGGATCGTCTGGGAAACGCGACTGCCAGGTGCGCATCTGCTGGCAAGCCGTTTCGAGGACCCACTGGCCAAGCCCGACTATGAGTCCGCTCTCTTCCGCGACGGGTATGAATTCTTTGGGCGAAACGAGCCCCCGGGTGGCATGGCGCCACCGGACCAATGCTTCAACCCCCCAGATCCTGCCTGTTTCCAGCGATACCAGCGATTGATAATGAAGCTCGAACTCCTTATGTTCCAGCGCTCGCCGAAGTTCTGTGACCAGCTGTTGGCGGGCTATGGTGTGAGCGCGCATGCCCGCGTCGAAAACTTCGTAACGCCCTTTGCCGAGAGCCTTGGCGCTGTACATGGCCGTGTCCGCATCGCGCAGCATTTCGTCCGGAGTGCTGTAGGAAGGGCTGTATAGGGCAACACCCATACTGGCGGTGGGGAACAGTTCCTGGCCGCCGACAACAAACGGTATCGACAGTTCTTTGGCAAGGCGTTCCGCAACCTGTGTCGCGTCCTGTGCGTTCCAGATATCCTCCAGCAGTATGGTAAATTCGTCCCCGCCGAGCCGCGCGATTGTGTGGTTGCGCCCGAACCGGACGACACTGTCGCTGGATCTCACCGTCGCTTCGAGCCGGCCCGCAATAGCGACAAGCAGCTGATCGCCCATAAGGTGTCCGTGGTTGTCGTTGATCAGTTTGAAGCTGTCCAGGTCCAGGAAGATCACGGCAAGGGTTTTATCCTTCTGTCTCTTGGCCCGCTCAAAAGAGCGGCCCAGCCTGTCCATAAAGAGGACGCGGTTGGGCAACCCAGTCAGGATGTCCACCACTTTTCCCCGTGTAATATCTGTCTGAGATCCGGCCATCCTCAAAGGTTTCCCCTCGGAGCTTCGGACGGCAAGCCCACGGCAGAGCATCCAGAGGTAATTCCCATCCCTGTGAAGCACCCGGTATTCGTTTTCAAAAATGGGTGTTTGCTCCTCGAGATGCGACGTGATATCCGCCCGGACCCGGTCGACATCATCGGGATGGATGCGCCGGAACCACTCGTCGGGATCCGTGCTGATTTCATGTTCTTCCCAGCCGAGCATCAGCTTCCATCGGGTGGAATAATAGATCTTATCCGTGACGAGGTCCCAGTCCCAGAGGCCGTCGTTGGCGACGCGGGCCGCCAGGGAATAGCGTTCGGTACTATCACGCAGCGCATCCTCGGCGCGCTTGCGCGACAGATGCGCATGCACGCGGGCAAGCATTACGGGGAAGACGACGGGCCTGGGAATGAAATCGTTTGCGCCCGCCGCCAGCACCGCAGCCTCCTCTTCGGCTCCGGCCTTGTCCATGATCAGCAGGACGGGGAGTTTTTCGGGCGTATGTGTTTTGCGGAGGATTGAGAGGACGTCTATCCCCTTCATGCCGGGCGTTGAGAGGCTGAGGAGCACCAGATCGATCCGTCGGGAATCGATCCATGCTAATGCCTCTCCGGCATTGGCGGCCGCTTTTGCGTCAATTCCGCATTTCAGTAAACACTGGACCGTATGATCACGGTTTGCATCATCATTGTCCACCACCAGCAGCGAGTCGGGACCCAGGATCATGGACGTGCCTCGTTATCTCTGCCGCGATTTTTGGAGCAGAGAATGCGCTTCAACCGGATGCTCTGCTGTGAATACGAAAAAGCAGACCAATATCGTGAATTTGTTACTTTGCCCCATAACATAGCCAGATTTCTTTATGGGACATGGAGAACTATTCGGCTTTTGAGGGTTTTTTGATTATGGCTTTCAGGGGGTGCGGATGTGATCTACGACACTTTTAAATGAAGTATTTGGAGCGAGGGCGGGGAGTCCGTTCCGCCGGGCGCCGCTCCCGATAGGCAAGAGTGACAAATAATCCGTTGGGAGATCCCACGGCTCTGCCGGGGGATACTTACTGAAACCCGCTGATTTCAGGAAAAATGCAGTTCCCCGAACAACTCCGGGACATGGAAGTTCGGTTGAGGCGTCATCGTCGATCGCCACGCGGAATAAAAACGGTACGGCTCTTTTCCCTCGATGCGGAAAAGATTGATGTGCCAGGTTTCCAAAGGATTGAAGCGAGCGGTGAGGCAGGTCATGGGTATACCCATTTCTGCAATCCAGACGCGGGCGGCAGGGTCCAAAACAACCCTGCTCTTAAGGTCGCAGGATAGTATGGATTTGGTTCCCGCGGCTATTTTCAAATCCAGAAAATTTCCATGCGGGCTTATTTCGAATTCTTTGTAGTGCCGGAGTTCATCGCCGCACGGGCGTATAAACACCTCGGCCACGTCCCGGAGCCAGAGCCGGTCGCGCCGCTGGTTATGCTCATCGTAATCAAATATTTCCCGGTAGCGGCACCGGAAGCGTATGAACAGCCGATCGGCGGACCATAAAAGGCGGGCCTCGGTTTCGCGCTGCGGATCCTGATTCTCGTCCCGCCAATCGGAGCAAAAGCAGACGGGTGCAGCGCTCTTCCAGTCCGAGAGTTCGGGCAATCCATCATCATCTGCAGTGCCCCGGATCCGCGATGCCACCACCCGATCCCGGCGGAATTCCCCCAAGAAGCCGGATCCCATTTTTCGCCTTCCTTTCCGGCCGTCCATGCTATCACGATCGTCGAGGGTGACGAAGCCGGTATGGTATAATTTGCTATCCAAGGAGGCAGAGTATGAGGCTGAGTGCCCGAAATGTTCTAAAGGGAACCGTCAAGCAGGTCAAACCAGGCGCCGTCAATTCGGAAGTGGTTTTGGAAGTGATGAAGGGTGTGGAAATTGTCTCCATTATCACAAAAGAATCCGCGGAAAAGCTGCAGTTGGCTCCAGGCAAAGAAGCCTATGCGGTGATCAAGGCTTCCAATGTGATGATTGCCGTCGATTGACGAATGGCGGGTTGACGGGCAGAAAGCTGTTTCCTCGAAACGGCAATCAAGGCGCTGCCTGCCGCTGATTATCCACAACCTTACGTATGGCACGAATGTGTTCGGGGCCCGTACCGCAACATCCGCCAATGATCTGGACGCCCAGATTCAGCATTTCAACGGCTTTGCCTGCAACGAAATCGGGCGTTTCAGGGTACACCAGGCCAGTGTCCGAAGCTGTCGGGAGCCCCGCATTGCCCTGTATGGCTATGGGTAGCCGGGAGTGTTTACGGAACTCTCCGGCAATTCCAACCATACTCTCCGTCCCGTCGCCGCAGTTGGAACCGACAATATTCGCTCCGGCCTTTTCCAGTGCCGCTGCTGCGTTCGCGACCGAGGATCCCATCAATGTGAAAAATCCCTGGGCGGTCCTGCTGAAGGTCATGGTCGCCATTATCGGAACTCTTGGATCGATCGAGCGGACTGCCTGAATCGCCAGCGTGGCCTCAGTCAGGTCCGACATGGTTTCGATGCAGATCATGTCCGCACCCGCGCCCAGGAGCGCCCGCACCTGCTGCTGAAAGCTGGAATATACCGTATCGGGTTCGGTGTCGCCGAAAGGCTTGATCATCTGAGCCGTAGGGCCTACCGAAGCGGAAACATAAGCTTTGCCACCGACTGCTCTGCGCGCGGCATGCACAGCGCCTTGGTTGATCCTTTCGACATCCTTCTCCAAAGAGAACTGTTTCAGCCTCAGGGAGGAGGCTCCGAAGGTGTTGGTCGTGACGATTTCCGCCCCGGCTTCCAGGTATAGAGACGCGATTTCCTCGAGGACCTGAGGTTTTGTGAGATTGAAGGATTCCGGGGGATCACCGTGTTTCAGGCCGCGCTTCATAAGCTGTGTGCCGAGCGCACCGTCCCCGACGATCACATCGCCCCGGCTCAAACGTTCCAAGATGTTTTGCATAAGACCCCGTCCGATTCAGCCACAAAGGAACACGCCCGCAAGGATTCGTGTTGGTTTGCGGCTCATTTTTTGAGGAACCCGCTAATTACATTGGTAAACCCACGGCTCTGCCGGGGGACTCAAAGAGTTTGACAGCTCCGTATTTTGAAACGCTGAGAAACGCTGATAAAAGCGCTGACAAACGCCGATTTGTTCGGCGAGGGTCGGCGAGCAAAAGCCGATGAGGCGCTTCCGATGGAGTTTTCTGCGGCGGCACTGTGGCAAACGCCCGGTTTCTCATACCCTTCATCTCCTTGCCGCACGGCGCTTGCCACAGTGCCGCCGCAGAAAACTGTCCAGCGCGGAGCGTTGGCCCCTGCGGGGATCGGAAGCGCCTCATCGGCTTTTGCCCGCGTAAGTCAGCGTTCAAGACCGGCGTAACTAGTCCAACCGCTTTGAGCGGTTCAAATCTTTCAAGCCTCCGGCTTTGCCGGAGGTACCTGACTGGTGTTCTCCAGGATCGCCAGCCTTTTAATGCATTTGTGTTCTTTACAATCTTTGCAGAAAGGGTAATTCGGCCTGAACCTGTGTATTTCCATGTCTCCAACAGCAAGTATGCCTGAAATTGATTTGGTTGGCTGCATGACCCATCTCGCGTTCAGCGTGATGCCTATTTCTTCCGGGCGCAGGATCTCGAACAGCTTCGCCTGCCCCGAGATGTGCCAGCCGCAGTGGCCAGGGCAGTAGTATTGGGCCTTCAGTTTCCTGGGCCGGCGCAACTCTTCAGGCAAAAGCTCAAGAAAACGCTGCCCCATGAGCATCCCCAGCCTTTCAGCCCCGGAGGAATTAACCGCATCCAGCATAAAACCAAGCGCAGGGCCTCCCTTCGCGAATAGCTCGCTGCTCTTGGCAATCAGGGCCCCGCCCAGGGTCGCTGCAAAAAGAGCCAGTCCATCGGCTTTTGGAACGATGAGCGGAACCGGGCCTTCCGGCGAATTCAGCCCATTTCCGTTGTAAATCGACCGAAACTCCCCAATCGGCCAATCCTGAAGCAGCCCACGAGGCTCGGCAAGCTGCCCGAACAATTCCAGGGCCGAATCGAGGAGCGCGCCGATTCGGGCGGGCAGATTTTCCCGGCCAGCCATTCCCTGGCTTTCCAGGACCTCGGCGCGGCTCGGCGTGACCTCGTGTACTGCAATTTCTATGATTTTTCTCATATACCTCACTCAACTGCCGCACATTATAGATTTTGCATTGAAAATAGCCAAACTGGCAAACCCAATTTTATGTTCCCATTCCCGACCCGGCTTTTATCCCTCAGGCCCGGGAACCTAGAACTGGAGACTGGGAACTGGAAACTCTTTTCATCGATTTGCTTGACGAAATCACATCTAACTGCAAAAGTACTGCTTTCTGTGTTTTGGGCGGAACGATAGCAAGCCCGGTGATGCCGCCCCAGGATGAAAAGAACCGGGTTCGGAGGACCCGATGGCCTCAACACCGCTCGGGCGCGTGCGGAATGTCGGAATTATCGCGCACATTGACGCAGGGAAGACAACCGTCACCGAGCGCTTTCTTTTTTACTCCGGGAAAACCCACAAGATGGGAGAGGTTCATGATGGCCAGGCCGTCATGGATTTCCGGGCGGACGAACGGGAGAGAGGGATCACCATCTCTGCCGCCGCAACCACCTTTCCCTGGAGGAGCCACCAGGTCAATCTGATAGATACCCCCGGGCATGTGGACTTCACGGCCGAAGTGGAGCGCAGCCTGCGAGTCCTGGATGGTGCCGTGGTCATCTTTTCCGGTGTCGAGGGGGTGGAACCGCAGAGCGAAACCGTCTGGCGGCAGGCCGATCGTTATCAGGTCCCCCGGCTGGCATTCATTAATAAGCTGGACCGGGCCGGCGCCGATCATGAGCGCGTTCTCAAGCAGATTGAATCGCGGCTCCGGACTCGGGCGGCATTCATCAACCTCCCGCACGGCCTCGAGAACCGACTGGACGGAATCATCGATCTTGTTGACCGGCGTCTTGTCCTTTTCAATGCGATGACGCACGGACGCGAACTCGAGGTCCAGGAAATTCCGGATGAGTTCAAGACCCTTGTGGAAGAGGCGCGCAATCATCTTGTCGAGAACGCCGCCAACTGTGTGGATTGGCTTGCCGACATCTATCTGGCCGGCCAGCCCGTGGATGCCAAAGACCTCCGACGAGCCATACGGGAAGCTACCCTAAGCGGCGGCCTGATACCTGTTTTGTGCGGCGCCGCATTGCGGGACACAGGCGTTCAGCCGGTTCTGGATGCAATTTGCGACTACCTCCCGTCCCCTCTGGACCGCCCACCGGCTCAGGGCATGGACCCCGCAACCAGCGCCCCGCTCGAGCGCCCGCTGACGCTGGATACGCCGTTTTCCGCCCTGGTTTTCAAAGTTGTGGCGACCTCGAGCACGGATTTTCTGTGGCTGCGCGTTTATTCCGGCTCTTTGACGACGGAGGAACGCTGCTATCATCCTCGCTCGAAGACCCGTCTCCGGCTCCGGCGAATCCTTCGCCTCCATGCGGACCGGACGGAGCCTGTGGACGAAGCTCGCTGCGGAGATATTGTTGCGGTTCACGGGCTGAAAGATATTGTGACCGGAGACACCCTGTGTGATCCGCAGCACCCGATCACTTACGAACCGATTCACTTTCCACAGACCGTTGTCTCCATGGCAGTGGAGACGCAAACCTCAGCGGACCGCGACCGGTTGTTTGAAATTGTGAACCGGCTGTTGCGGGAAGATCCCACGCTTCGTGTCGGAACGGATGAAGAAACCGGCCAGATGATCCTGTCGGGCATGGGCGAACTGCACCTGGAGGTGACCCGAAACCGCATGCAGCGGGAGTTCAACGTGGCTGCCTTTTTTGGACGGCCGCGTGTTTCCTATCGCGAGACCATAACGGCACGCAGCATCGGCAAGGGAGAATTCGAAAAACGCATCGGCGATGTGCTGGTCAGCGGCCGCGCCGCGGTAGAAGTCCAGCCCCGGCCGAGAACTCCCGGGGATCGAAGTCTGCCGCCCGTGGAGGTAGACATTTCCCGCATTTCAAGACAACTGTCGTCTGCCCTCCAGCGTGAGGCGGAAGAAATACTTCTGAGAGGCTGTGATTCCGGAGGTTCCCATGGCTACCCCGTGGTGGATCTCACAGTGCGTATCCTTGAATTCCGCCACAACGACCCTCCGGACATTGCCGTTCCATTGATGGGAACTCTCACGCTGGCCCTGAGAGAGGCTGTCGCGCAAGCCCAGACCATCGTGCTCGAACCGGTCATGAACCTCGAGGTCCGCACCCCGGACGATTGCCTCGGCCCTGTGATGAAGGATCTGGGTTCCCGGAGAGCGGAGATCCATGACACGGAATTGCTTGCCGGCGTCGCCGTGGTCCGGGGATATGTGCCGTTGGCCGAGATGTTCGGCTACTCCACGCAGGTCCGGTCGCTCACCCAGGGGCGCGGCAGTTTTTCCATGGAACCCTACGATTATCAGCCTGCCAAATCCTGGGTGTAACAACGTATTGACGAATGACGAATTGCGAATTACGAATTGAAACATACTCTCCACTGGGCGCTCTTCTGCGGGTTTTCCCTCAGTCCGATTAAGTCTTAGGGGTAGAACGTATTGACGAATGACGAATTGAAACATACGTTCCGTTAAGGGTTCCTGATCAATATTTCTGTCAGTCATCGATAGCTGCAAAGGCAGTTTGTGCTAACGGGGCGCAGTCTGCGCAGGGCGATTTGTGGCCTGAGGCCGGTGACATGCATTCCGCGCGGATATGCAAGGCTTGGGTCGCGCAGCCAAACCCCGTGAGGCCGGCGGGCTAGAAGAAGGTTTTTTTTCGGAGGAGGCGGAAGAGGTTGCTGTAATCGTCGGTGAAGAGGAGGGAGGGGTAATCGTCGGGCGCCCACGGACTGACGGCATCCTTGACCTTGCGGTCTTCGAGAAACGCTTTGTTGGAGGTCAGCAGAATCCAGCGCGTTGCATCCGTCCCCTGCATTTTGCTGCCGCCATCCTGAACGAGCAGCGCTTTCGTGCCACGCCCCGAATCGAGTTCCGCCAGGCTGCGGGCCACGGGCCCGAGATTGAAATACCGGCTGCTGACATGCAGGGCAAGAATCCCGTCCTTTTTCAGGTGATACCGGTAACTCCGGTAGCATTCGCGGGTCAGCAGGTGTATTGGGATGGCATCGCTGCTGAATGCATCCACCGCGAGGACGTCATAGTCTCCCGGCTGATGCAGGCTCCGCTCTCGTTCCATCGATATGCGCGCATCCCCCAAAACGACATCCACCCTGGCCGAGCTGTCTTTGCGGTATGTAAAATAGTTTTCGCATAAACGCAGGACCTCGGGATTGATCTCATAAAAACGGAAATAATCTCCCTCCTCTCCATACGCCGCCAGAGTGCCTGTCCCCAGGCCAACCACGCCGATTCTCAGGTGCCGCCGGGCGGGATCGAGACGCCGAGGGTGGAACTGTATCGCGATTCCCACGCCGCTGGTCGGGCCGAAGTACGAGGTCGGCCAATAGCGCTTCTCCTGATCGGCAAACTGATAGCCGTGCTCGATGCGCCCGTGCATAAGGACCAGGCGCTGTTGGGAAGCATCCTGTTTACCCTCTTCCAGCACCTTAAGCACCCCGAAAAAATTGCGCTTCAGTGTGAGGACGTCTTTGAGGGTGTCGTGTATCTGTGCTCCCAGGGCCAGAACCAGCGCGAGGAAGGCCAGATCCAGAAGGGCCCATGCCCAGAAAGGCCGGCCGCCGCGGAGGCGCCCTCCGCGGCCATGGAACAGGACGATGAGGAAAGCCAGGGCGGTTCCTGCGAGCGCAAGATGAAATTCCCAATAGCCCTTGAAAACATAAGGCGCAATCAGGTTCACAAAAACTCCACCCAAAGCTCCTCCTGCCGAAATCATCAGATAGAAGGACGTCAGATGGCGGGGCCGGGGTTTCAAACGCACCAGTTCGCCGTGGCAAACCATGCAGCAGACGAAAAGAGTAAAACAGTAGGAAGCTATTTGAGCCGGAATCCCTATGTAAATGCCTCGATACAGAACGAAACAGTTCTGCGCCAGCGCCACCGCCAGGGCCATGCCGAATCCCGTGCGCGAATACCACCGGTCGCTTTCAAAGCAAAGAATGAACGAGAGCAGGTAAAGAGCCATAGGAAGCAGCCACAAAAGCGGGATCACCGCTACATCCAGGCACATCTGATTGGTCGTGGCAAGCAGCATGGTCGAACTGAGGGCGGTCAAGATCAGCCACAGGGACCGATCTGCTCTGGAAGGGGGAACCTCCCGATCGGCTTGGTCTCCTTCGGCCATAGGGATGGGAAAACCCCCGGATTGGGATCCCAGTTTCCACATCCGGAATGCGCTCCCGATGCAGAGGGCCGCAAAACAAGCGTATGAAAGCGACCAGAGCTTTGTTTGAAATCCCAGACCCAGGTTGGGCTCGATCAGAAACGGGTAACTGACGATGGCCATCAGCGAGCCAAGATTCGAAAGCGTATACAGGCGATAGGGGGAAGCGTTGGGCAACGAACGGCTCAACCAGGATTGAATCAAAGGGCTCATGGAAGACAGAAGGAAATAGCATGCGCCGACGCTTGCTGCAAGAAGCCTGAGGATGTGCCACGCGGGCGCGGAAATGTTTTCCGGCAACCATGTCCTGGATGGGGTTATGGGCAGGAAGGCCAGAGTAAGCAGCAGAAGAGCCACAATGATTCCTGCCTGCATTCGAGGACGGAATCTTCGGGTTAGGAAATGAGCGAAACCGTACCCGGCCAGCAGCAGAACCTGGAAAAACAACAGGCAGGTTGTCCAGACTCCGGGGCTGCCGCCAAACCAGGGCAGGATGTATTTGGCCAAAAGCGGCTGTACCAGAAACAGCAGAAAAGCACTGACAAAAATGGTTCCAGCGTAAAAAATCATGGACTCATAGTATGCGGAGTCGCCGCAGTTTCCTATAAGGAAAGCGGACCCCCATAGCGGCTTTGCACCGTGAACGCCAGTTTCAGCAATGCGAATCCAATGCGAGCCCCACCGGCTCTGTCGGTAAGGAAGCATGCGTTTGAGGAATGCCGGAGCATGCCTTTTCTCCGGTGTTCTGACAGCGACCAGGGACCCGGGAAACGCGAAATGCTGAATATCGAATATCGAATTTCGAATATCGAACTGCAGAAGGACTTCGAAATTCTTCATTCGACATTCTGCGTTTCAAAAAGCCTTAAAGATATCCACGGCGCACCAAACTTCCGTGATATTTCATGGGTTGCGATCAGGCCTATTTGAGAGGCCGGCGAATATAAAGCTTCCGGCTCTGCCGGAGGATGCCTATTCCCGGCATCGCCGGAAGGCTGCCGTAGAATCTGTCACGGAACCAGAGTGGCATCGAACCACCCGTTTTCGAATTCATACTCGGATGGGATGGCCACAGAATACGTGCCGCTGAAAGATGTTTTGTCGGGATCAAAAACTTCATTAGGAATGATGAAGCCATAGACGCCATAGTCGCTTGTCGTCTCGTTGTCGCCGTCAAAATGCAACAGCGCTTTCCCGTCCTTGATGCTTCCGGTTATGGCAAACAGGCTCAGGACGCTTTCGCGTTCCATGGCAACATAGCCGCTTATGAAAAGGCCCTCGGTCCACAGAGTCATCCGCGCGAAGTTCACCTCCGAACCATAGGCATCGACCTGATAAGTTCGGACAGTGGAATTGAAGGGAAGAGAGGCGAACTGGGATTCTGTCTGGATCAGGGCCACGCCGCTGATGGGGACATCGGATGAAATATCGACACGGCCCCGGCCGAGCGTCACCCCTGTAAATAATTCCCGAAGATAGCGGGGAAGGTGTTCCCGGGCGTCGAGGGTCCACTCAAAAATGTCGCCCACACGGCTACCCGATTCCGAATACAGCTTCAATTTCAAATGGGCGGGTCGTCCCTGAGCATCGGTGTTGGCGAATGCCACGCTGACCGAGTTGAAATTCTCAAATGGAAGGGTCGTTGCCATGATGGGATTTGAAGGGAGTACTCCGATACTATCCGTGACCTTGTCTGCGTCTTTAACGAACCACGTCAAATTGCCTTCAATGAAATTGTCCAGATCGGTGTTGTCGGCTATGGCCATCACGAATCCCGGCACAATCACGGAGCCGGGCATGGTTATTTTATAGGTCGCAGTTCTTTTGGGACTAAGCGTTACCGCGAGGCTGCCGCCGATCAATTGGACGCCGTTCACATAGGGATTCCACGCCGATCCCTCGCCGGTATAGAAATGAAAATCTCCCTCCCATGGCTGAGTGCCGCGGTTGGTAACCGTTATCTGTGTTTCCCAGATTCCGCCCGTGGCGAGCTGAGCGAAAATAAGGTCTTTGTACGGCAGATGGTTCGGCTGGTTGATCTGGCCAAAGGCCGCAACAGCAAAAAGCAGGAATGCAGGGGCGCAGACAATTCTTATCTTTCCCATAAAAATCTCCTCCGATGGCTTCCAGGTTATTTGCGCGACGGGGAATCACTCGGAAATCTATGAACGTCCCCGTTCTTGATGCGGATTGTAAACCTTCATCGAATGGCGCTGCAACCTCATAGTTGCACGAAGACGATGGGCGAGGGGCTTCTCAATTTTTGGAACTTCCCGACCTTTACGCACGCTTGCGAAGAGCCTGCGAGTAATGCCGGAGCATGCCGGAACCGTCGTGCCAGACGAAACTCCATCATGGGTCGCGTCAATGCGGAAACGCGCAATCCGATTATGTTTTCATGCAGCTCAGCCCGCTGATCCAGTGTTTTTCTGAAAAGCGAGGACCTGCTGAATAATGGCCTCGGCAAAAGGCTTGTCGTTGATGTGATGGGGGAGAAACACCATCGGCACACCTTCGGGCATTGCCTGCTGTATATATTCGGCGAAAACAGGAGGAAGGGACGGATCGTACAAATAGCCTTGCGGACTGTCATGATTGGAAAATCCGAGCAGCGGGACAAGGAACGCCACGGACCCCTTCGCCTCTCGGATCAGCCCTGCCATATGATCCGCCACACGCTTGAACTCCCCAGCCTCCGCTCGAACCGCCGTCAGCACTTCGTTGTGGACGTGATAACGCCTGCCGGGAAAGCGGACCTTCGCGTCTTCAATCGGGCCTGCAACCATGAAGTCGATGTTGCCCGGCACAAAGATCGTCGGGATACCCTTTTCAAGCGATGCCTTGCACCTGTCGGGGCCTCCGCTGAACAGGCCCTGGACCAGAAAGTCACTGACTTCAATCAGCGACAGATTCACGGCGATGGAGACGTCCTGCTCGCGGACGGTTACATCCATGGCGACGCCGCCGGTCCCCTGCGTGTGGAAGACCATCACTTCAAAGCCTCGCTGCTCCAGAGCTTCGCGAATCGCGGTGCAGCATTTTTCGGTGGTGCTGAGGGTTGAAATCGCGATCAGGGGTTTGTCGGAAGCCGGAAGAGGCTTGTAGCCATGAGCCATTCCGGCGAGGGCGCGAGACGCATTTTGAAACACGCATCGTGTCACGGTGTTTAAGCCGGCAATGTCGCATATCGAGGGAACCATGACGATATCGCGGGTGCCGACGTAGGGCAGTGTATTTCCGGACGCCATGGTCGAGATCATCATCTTGGGAAGGCCGAACGGGAATGTCCGCATAACCGCCGAGCCGAGAACAGTCCCCAGCGAACCTCCCGCAGCAAGGATTCCGCTGAGCCCGACCTGCCGGTGGAGCTCTTGGGCGCACGGGATGGCTCCCTCGATCATAATGGCCAGACATTTGGCTTCGTGGTTGAGAGCCCGGACCTCGGGCATGGTTTTGCCGGCCGCCGCAGCGATCTGATCTGGAGTGATGGCAGCCCCGCAATCAATCGTCCGGAGTATGCTGGCGTCGAGGTGGTAAACCTCGAGGCCATTGTCTTCCAGGCACTTTCGCATAAAGCGGGCCTCAGCCTCTTTGGTGTCCATCGTAACAATCATCATGACTTTCGGCTTGCTACTCATAGAAAACCTCCGAAGATTCCGAATGGCATCAAACTCCGATGGATCGATTCCATGGCGCCCCGGACAGGGCTGCAGCTTCATTGCCTCGGTTCGAGCGCACCGGACAAAGCGGCGGCAACCGCCATTGCGACGACCTTTTTCCTGTTTTCAGCCTGGCGGGGAAATCTATCCTGCAATCGCCCTCCAGTCTCCACAATACGTCTTATGTCAGCGTTCAGTGAAACTTCCCGGTCGATGAATCCAGTCTCCAGTTCCCCGGCCCTGAACCGCGGATTCTCCATCACCGCCTGGTGGAACGGAATGTTGCTTGCGACTCCGAGGATCACATATTCGTAAAGGGCTCTTTGCATTTTTGCGATCGCCTCATCCCTGTCCGTGCCCCAGACGATGAGCTTTGATATCAGCGGATCGTAGAAAGGCGGGATGGAGCAGGAGCTGCAGACTCCGCTGTCTACCCGGATGCCTGTGCCGCCGGGAGCATGATAGGTCTGAATCTTTCCAGGTGCCGGGACAAAGCCATTCAGCGGATCTTCCGCATTGATACGGCACTCGATGGCGCTCCCCCTGATCCTCACGTCCTCCTGCCTGTAACGAAGAGGCAGTCCCGCGGCAATCCGAATCTGTTCCTTCACGATATCCGTGCCGGTCACCATCTCCGTAACCGGATGCTCCACTTGAACCCTGGCGTTCACTTCGAGGAAATAGAAGCTTCCATTCGAAAAGAGAAACTCCACGGTGCCCGCCCCTTCATACCCGACACACCGGGCGGCTTTCACCGCGGTCGCGCCCATGGCTTCACGCAGCTCAGGAGTGAGCGCCGTGGACGGCGATTCCTCGATCAGCTTTTGATGCCTTCGCTGAATGGAGCATTCCCGTTCTCCCAGATGGATGACATGGCCCCCGGAATCCCCCAGTATCTGGAACTCAATGTGGCGCGGGTGAAACAGATACTTCTCGATGTAAACGTCTCCGAGGCCGAAAGTCGTCCTGGCGATCGCGCTCGCGGATTCCAGCGCATCCGCCAGCTCGCTTTCGTTCCCGACCACCGTCATCCCGATCCCCCCGCCGCCTCCCGACGGCTTGATCATCACGGGATATCCGATGGCTCCGGCCGCGCTGCGGGCATGCTCGAAGTTCTCCACGCGCTCAACCGTTCCCGGCACAACAGGGATGCTTGCCTTAATCATCTCGCGCCTTGCAGCCAGCTTGTCGCCCAGGAGCCTGAGCACGCCGCTGGATGGCCCGATAAAGCGGATCCCTTCCTTCTCACAGGCCAGGGCAAATTCCGGATTTTCCGCCAGGAATCCGTATCCGGGATGGATTGCATCAGCCCCGCATTCTCTGGCGGTTTGGATGATTTTGGGGATATTGAGATAGCTCCGGGATGCCGGCGCCGGGCCGATCCCGTAAGCTTCGTCCGCGTACCTGGTAAAAAGCGCATCCCTGTCCGCTTCCGAAAATACGGCGACGGAAGGGATTCCCATTTCGCGGCATGCCCTCATAACACGGATTGCGATCTCGCCGCGATTGGCTATGAGAATCTTCTTGATCATTTCAGGATACCACCATCAGAACATCGTTGATGTCGACGATTTCGCCCTCTCTTGCCAAAATACCGCGGACCACCCCTTCGAGGGGCGAGTGAATCTGCCTTCTCATTTTCATCGCCTCGATCACCGCGACCGGGTCTCCCTCATGCACGCGGTCCCCGACTTTCACCTCAATCGAGAGCACCAGTCCCGCGATGTCGCAGACCACCGATCCTTGGGGCAATTCCGCAGGCCGCGATTGGCCATTTTCAACGGTTTTATCGGATTCTTCCGGGACGGGCGAGATTTTTACATTGAATATCTCTCCGTCCACCTCCACGCTGAACCTCCCCGCAACGCTCCTGAATCCGATGGGGGATCCGCCGGTTGCTTCAGCGGCCGCGATCGGCGCATGGGCCCGGGCCTTATGCTCGCCGCGCCGAAGCGGTTTGCCGGGAATCAGAACCTGGAGCAGCAGGTCGTCGTCGGAAAGCCCGGGCCCGATTTCCTCGCGCAGCTGTTCAATGGATTTGTGGTACCCTTCCGGCTCCCAGTCCTGAAATTCCCTTGTCCTGGGCAAGCTCAGGATTTTGTCCATCAGATTCGGATCCAGTGGAACGACGGGCTGGCCATAGTAGCCCAGGGCATATTTAATGGTCTCGTCCGTGATCTTTTTATATCGTTCGCCCGAGACAATGTTCTCGACAGCCTGCGATCCGACGATCTGGGAATAAGGGGTCGCCATCACGGGATATCCGAATTCCTTGCGCACTTTTGCGACCTCGGGAAGGATTTCACTCAAACGGTGCTCCATTCCCACCTCCCGGAGCTGCCGCGTCAGGTTTGTCATCATCCCCCCGGGAACCTGGTGCTCAAAATGGAAGAGGTCATATTCCACGGGCGCGCCGACGGGCAATCCTTCCTTTTGGGCAATCGCCCTGAAATGGGCGGATACGGCGGAAAGAGCATCCTCGTTCAAATCGGATTCATAGCCCAGGCGGCGCGCGTTTCTCAATATGTTCTCTGTCGAAGGCATGGAAGTGCCGTTGGCAAGAGGCGCAACCGCGGTATGGACGGTCGTGACGCCTGATTCAATGGCTTCCAGGTAGCAGAGAGGCGCCAGCCCGGAATTGCAGTGACCGTGGAACTCGAGCGGAATGCCGCCGCAATTTTTCTGAACCGTGGAGACCAGCTTGCGCGTTCGCTCCGGCGTCAGGATGCCGGAGGCGTCCTCGATCATGATGCGGTCGATGCAGTCCTTCGAGTCCGCTATCAGCCGGACTTTTTGCGCCCAATGCTCATCGGTATGGGCCGGGCTTTGCGTGTACATCAGCGCCGTGACGATCTCGGCTCCCTCGTTCCGGGCTATGTGGGCGAAATATCGGAACCTCTCCATGTTTTCCTGGTAGTCGCAGATCCAGAAGCTTCTGATGCCGTTGGCCACGGACCGCTTTATCCAGAGAACAATGATATTTCGAGGAGTGCTGAGGTCGAATGCGGAAAGGCTGGCCGTCTGGTAGGACCCGCGCAGGCAGGTCCGGGGCATAAGTTGAGAGAGAGTCCGGATCCTCTCCCACGGATCTTCATTGTGTTTTCGAACCTGCACGGTGAACGCCTGGGAACCGACGGTCGCGATCGCCCGGTATCCCACTTTGCCCATGGTTTCCGCAATCGGGACTATGTGGTCGGTCCGCATCATCAGGCCCCAGAGGCTCTGTTGAGCATCCCGGATGGTTTGATCGACGAATTCGATCTTATCCATGCTGCGATGAACCTCCCTTTCCGGTTTCTCCTGTCATGGCGCGCGCCAACGCCCCCGCCACGGCCTCTGCGAAAGCGGGGCTGTTTATGTCCGAGTCCACTTCAATGATTTCTATTTCGCGATCCAGATGCTCTTTGAAAGCGGCCGCAAAAACCCTGTCGGCCGCAGGATCGTGAAGCGGGCCCCCTTCCATGCTGATGGAGGAAAAGCCTCTGCGCGGGATTACGGCCTTGACCCTTGCCTTGAGGCTGTATTGATTCAGCCTTTCTGCGGCGGCTGCGGCTACATATTCCGTTTCTTCGGGATTCATCCTGGCCTGGACCCTGGGAGGGTCCTGCACGAACAGTTTTCTCTCCGCAAGCCTGCGCGATGTCCAGAGCGGATCATTCCTGTCCCTCCTTTCCATGGGCCCGCAGCTTATGATGTCAAAACCGCCCGGACAAAAAATGTAAGGCAGAGGCAAAGCGGAAGCCGCATCCAGGCGGTTCGGTCCCACGAAGCCTCTGTTGCCTCCGAGGAGGTGTTCGCTGAAAGCCCCCGGGACAAGATCGACAAATGCTTGGAAGATCCCCTGGGGCAACAGATCCATCACGGCTTTGTCGCCCAGACCCGTTGCATGAAATGAGACCAGATCGTATTCCTTCTCCAGAATTGCCCGGATGTGATGCGCCCCCTTCTCGCAAAAGCCGAATTCGGTGATGGCAATGGAGGGCCGGCTCTCATGCCGGAGGCCCCGGGCCCCTTCCACCATCCCGGAAATGGCGTTGGCTCCGTTGACAGCGAGTGTCCGGACCAGCGCATTCATTCCTACGGTGTCGACCACGGTGTTCATTACCGTTATATCGCGGACCGCAAAATAATCGGCGAACTGGCTTGCGTGTGCGGGCTGGGCGGTGGCGCCGGATACGAGAAGCTTGGGGACGCCGAAAGGCAATGCTTTCATTGCGGTCAGCGATATGAGCGCGCCCGTCATCCCGGTGATGGCGATGATGCCCTGCAGTTCTCCCGACCTCTGGAGCTCCAGGATCTTCGCCACCAGCCCCTGGGCCATGACAGATGTCACGGTGCTTTTGCCCCCTGGACCCGGCTCTGCGCTTTTTCTGCCCAATTCGAGCAACTCATCGCAACGAACATCCGCCTGGAGCGAGGGGACAATGGCGCCAGTTCCGACGCTGATATCCATCAAGAGGGGCTTGTGGCCGCGCTGCGCAATGCAATCTCTGATGATTCCGAGAGCTTCTTCTCTCTCGTCCAGCATTCCGACAATAGCTATGGACATGGACTACGCCTCCCTCGATCGGGCTTTGCGCCGGCGGATCCGGCAAATATCCGGGATTGATGGGACGGCCCCGATGGACCCATCTCGCGCCGCTGCCGAGCGCTGCATAGGCCATGAGCCTTGTCCCGGCAGGGGCTCTCGATGCGCGGTTCATGGATCGAGGCGATTGCAGAATTAATCAATCCGCGAGCCTCCCGACTGCACGGGCTCCTGCCAAACACTGCCTGCCTGATTGAATGCCTGATGATTGAAATTTGGGAAAATCATCAATGATCCGCAACAGAAGCCCAGCCAATCCAGAAATGAACAGTGAGTCATGCCATCCGGGCGCATGGCGCCGGGTATTAGTTTGATAATCTAGCGGGCAAACGTTGTCAATGCAAAACCATCGGGATTCAGGCAAAACTGCGGGCTCGATCCTGCGGCCGCCCCTGGCAGCCAAAACCGGCCTTGAAAGCCGGAGAAAGCCTCAGGTGTGGAAGAGTCTCAAAGCATAGAAGAGTCTTTCCGTTTGGGCACCCGAAGCGGACCGATGCCTCCCGGCTTACTGCCTTTGGTCTCTCTGTATCCTGTAAGGAGGCGAGCTTTTGTATATCCCGGAATTCGATAATGGGTGAATAGCGCGGGAAGATGGGATATCATGCCGTCATCATCAGGGAATTCGCGCGAAACACCAGGAAGGGAACTCACGTATCCATCGGTAAAGGAGAAAATCAATGAGTCTCATCAGGATTGATAAGAGAAGCACATCGCGGAGAGGGTTTGTCAAGGATGTGGCTGTCGGCGCGGCCGGCGCAGCGTTTGCCGGCGCCTTGAGCGCAGCCCTCCAGCCCCCAAGCGGCCAGTTGATCGCAGCGCCCGGCCCGCTTGTCCAGCCCGCTGTCCCGCAGGCGGGGGAACTGAAGTATCGAAAATACTTCACGACCGAGCTGAGGCCTGAGGAACTGGAAATAGGATATCGGCGCGGCCAAGAATATGTTCCTCGTCTTTTGCGACGGTGACATCATCGAGGGATGCCACTTCTTTTCCGCCATGCTGATGGGCGAGTCCGCAACCAAGATAGCTGGGCATGGTCCGCACAAGCACAGGGATCCGGAGGTTTTGGTGGCGCTGGGCACCGATATCGAACATCCACAGGAGCTGGGAGCTGAATACATTCGTCTATATGGGGCCGGAGATGGAAAAGCATGTCATTTCGAAGCCGTCCCTGGTGTTCATACCACGGCGGGTTCATTCATTGTCCCTTTACCGTCACGAAGGTCACGCGACCCTTCATATTTATAGAAGCCCAGTATTCGCCCAAGGATGTTGAGACTTCCTTCAAGGACATGGTACCGGCGGACATGAGGAATAAATATATCTGGATCGATTCCGATGGCTCGTCGGAAAAGGGAAAACCCAAGCCCAAGAGGATACCGCCGCCATCGAAATAATCCGGTGTTCGGAGCCGTCGCGAGGTTCACCGACTCTGCCGGCGAGGCAGGATCTGTTTGGCAAATACGGAAGCAGGCCTTTTTCCCGGTGCTATAGCGGCAACCGGGAGCATAGGTACGGCAGAATACCGGATATAGAATTTCGAATGTCGAACCGCAGAATTTTGGGCGGGATTCCGAAATGCATCATTCGTGATTCGATATTCTGCGCCTCCAAAAGCTGCAAAGGGATTTAGGGCACTGGAAACGGCCCCTATCTTTTATAGGTAGCGATCGGGCTCCTTCGAGGGGCCCGCAACCGTGGTGTCTAGGGCTTACCTGGAGGATGCGGACGCCTTGGCAGGGACTGGCCGGAAACCGCATCTGAGATCGCGGGGATTTTGGCGGGCGGCCCGGCGGCCGCCCGGAAATCCCTCATATCAAATCTCCTAAAGCGCCCCCACCATATTCTCGTCGCTCAGGTATTCCATCACGCTGTCCTTCCTGCCCACGATAGGGAGCACAAGGTGCGAAGGGTACTCCTTATTGCGGTAAATCTTGTGCAGAGTGGTCCTGCTGCTGGGCAGCGTCGGGTGATAATGAATCTGCATCTCAGGATCCCTGGGAGACTCCAGACTCAGTATTTCGAGTTTAATGCGGTGGCCCCCCCTGAAGACATTGGTTATCTTGCCCAGACTTACATTGTACTCGTTGATTTCGTCTGGCACGACCGGATCCGATTGGACGTGTGTGTGATAGGGGGCATAGGGCCTCGATTTTTCCCGGTCCAGGGCACGGTGCGAGGCTTTCAGGATGCCCTTGGCCAGTGGCGTCTCCGCGCCGCCCGGGGCCACATCGCTCAATTTGACGATCCAGTTGGTATCGTCCGTGTCGATGGAAGCGTAAAAGTTGAATGCGGAAGGCCCGATAACCGTTATGTTCTCGGGCATGGGTGCGCTGACATACTTGACGGAGTCTCGCTTGTTGGACAGGTAAAGCGGTTGCTGAAGGAAGCAGTCCGGGTGATGCTGATAACGCTCAGGGGCGAAAGACAGGTTCTCCCATCGGCGGAGGTAGCATTTTACCCACTCGGTTCCCGGGAGGGGCCACTCCGTCTCATCGCGCCACCGGTTGATTCCCTGGACAAACATGTGAATGGGCGGTCCGTTCATTATTCCGGTGTCCAAGCCCTTCAGCCAATGGTCGTACCAGCGGATGATGAGTTCGGTATCCTCGCGCCACGGCCTCTCCTCCGGCCCGAAAGGTTTGACCAGCAGTCTCTTGGCCGATTGAATGCCGCTGTAAATATCCCAGAAAGCTCCGGCGCCGTGCGCGGCCTTGCCGACCACGTACACGGGAATCCTGATTTTGTCAAAATGAGGATAAATGGACCGGTCCTGCCAGAAGGGGCCGTCAAAGGGATGCATGAGCATGTCGAAGACCCATGGATTCTTTTGGGGGTAGTTCAACAAGTGGTAGATATTGGGATAGTGCCGGATATCCGGATCGTTCAACAGCGCCTGGCGCCTGCGCTCGAACTCCTCCCCGGAAAATTCCTTCATCGATAGTACGGGAGCGTTTTTGGGAGCAAAGCCGCTCGTGCCGTGCCGGCCGTCCCAGATCCCGTAGTAAAACAGGCCGAGCACACCTCCGCCGTATACGCCGTCCCGGTAGAAATCGTTGACCAGATGGGAAACGAAAATTGCCTTCAGATGCGGCGGCTGTTCAATCGCCACTTTCAGCTGGATGCAGCCATAGTAAGAGTAGCCGATCATTCCCACGTTCCCGTCGCACCACGGCTGCTGCGCGATCCACTCGACCAGGTCGTGACCGTCCCGGCCTTCCTGCGAAGACCACATGCCGGGAAATTCTCCCTCGGATTTGCCCGTCCCGCGCGCGTCCGCGATCACATGCACATATCCGCGGGGCACTATGTCCGGTGTATCCCCGGCCTCGATGTTCCCATCCCAGACCGCGCTTTTATGAAGCGGCTGCGGCGGGATCAGAAGTTCCTGCAACTCCTTGCCGTATCCGCCCATGGCCAGTAACGCAGGAAATCTCCCGGCTGCCTCCGGACGGTAGATATTCACGCACAAGCGAGTCCCATCCCGCATCGGTGCAAAAACATCCTTCTCGGTTTTGATGTTGTGCTTGGGTTGACTGATGAGTTCCCGCCAGTTTTGGCTCATTTGTTCCCTCCCGTTTTGCGAACATGCAGGACCCAATGAATCTGTCATTACAGCAGAATAGGCGCTTACTCAGAAAATTGTGTATCGAAATAGTTTAGAAAATTCAGTTCCCAGTTCAGAGTTTCCAGTTTCCAGTTCCAAATCCCTGAGCGCTTCGAATTCCATCAAGGGTTGCGCGCGAGGGGATTTCAAGAAGCGAAGCCCCTTGGCCAGGTCTTTTGCACGAATTGCCAATGAAATCACCAAGTGCTTCGACTATACGCCAGAAGACGGGGAAAGGAATTTTTTTGTTTAGGGAAACCTGGAGGAGGGGTCTCTAAGCGGGGACTACGTCCTTAAGGAACACGGAATGCGCAGCGCGGCCGGCTCAGAAGTTTACTTCATCAAGATTATGGCGCCGGCCGCGCCGGTTATTTCGTCTTCCCGGATTTTTTAGCGGGATGGGCCGGCGCCGCGGCTCCATTCGCGTATTTTTTTGATTTCGGAGGTTTCAATACCCAGGAATTCGAGAAATTCCTGGTGCGCGCCGGGTTCGAGTTTTTCAAATTGTTCATGCCAGCTGTGCATATCCTGATCGTCCATGCCCGCTGCCCGCATGATCTCAACCCATCGTTCTTTGCCGATCATTCTTTCACCTTTCAGGAATCCAGCCGCAGCAGAGGATCTATAGCGCAGCCTCGATTGCGCAGATTCATTGATCCAGAGGCCAGCCTGACATCAATTGTTTGTCAGGTGCTTGGAAGTGGCCACAAGCTTGGCCAGGTACTGCTTCATCATCGGGCTGTCCGCAACAAAGCGGGCGCCGCGGCCATACATAAGAGCCAGCAGATATTTGCCGGCCGTGTCCACAAAATCAACGTCCGTCAGATCGACGACAATCCTCCTTCGCCCATCCAGACTCCGCCAGCACTGCTCAAGCTCGAGAACCCATGCCTCTTTGAGCTTCCCTTCAAGCTTTAGCTTTCTGGTACCGTTTGCATCGATGGTGGTAATTTTTAGCATTTTGTTCGTCCCCCACGGATTTTATCTATTGCAAATTGCGTGCCAATTGCTTGTCTGTTGAAGAAGAATGACTTAGAGAATTATTGGGACAGATTGCCGCTTTTTCAGTGCCGATATATCGGCATATGCCGGGCTTTCGGCATTCACGGGCAATTCGGGGAAGCACTGGTTAAAATGGGTCTATGATTTACGCGGATGGAGTCTATGCCTTGCGGATGCCAAGCTTTTTCATGCGGGATTGAAGGGTGGAGCGTTTCAAGCCCAGCCGCGCGGCTGCTCCGCGCGGCCCGCTGACAACCCAGTTGGTCTCGCGCAATGCATCAAGGACGTGCAGGCGCTCGGCCTGTTCAAGAGTCTGCGCGGGGTGCCCGGCTGGTGTGGAAGGAATTTTCAGTTCGGTGATCGGTACCTGCAGCACGTCCCCGGGAGAGAGGATTACGGCCCTTTCAATCAGATTCTGCAGTTCCCGCACGTTTCCCGGCCAGGGATACCGAACCAGCTTATCCATGGTCTCTGCGGGGATTGTGCGGATCTTCTTTCCCATGCGCCGTGCGACCTGCTGAGCAAAATACCGGACCAACAGCGGAATATCATCGCTGCGCTGCCGCAACGGCGGCAAAACAATCGGGAAAACATTCAGCCGATAAAACAGGTCATTCCGGAATTCTCCCTTTTCCACCATTTCCGGAAGATTGCGGTTGGTAGCGGCGACAAGTCGAACGTCCACCCGAATGGTGCTTCCGCTCCCCAGCCGCTCGAATTCCTGTTCCTGCAGCACGCGCAACAGTTTTGACTGGAGCTCGAGCGGGATGTCGCCGATTTCATCCAGGAACAGCGTGCCGCGATGCGCAAGCTCGAAGCGGCCGATGCGCTGAGCGATGGCGCCCGTGAATGCTCCCTTTTCATGTCCGAACATTTCGCTTTCGAGCAGCCCGGTCGGTATGGCTGCGCAGTTGAGTTTAACGAACGTGCTCATCCGGCGCTCACTGAGGTTGTGGATGGCGCGGGCGATTTGTTCCTTGCCGGTTCCTGTCTCGCCGCATATCAGCACCGTCGAATCCGAAGGGGCTACGAGATCAACCTGTTTCAGGGCTTTCTGCAGGCTTTTACTTTCGCCGATAATTTCTTCGAATAAATAATTGCTGCGGATCTCGTCCGTCAGGTAAAGGTTTTCCTTGGCCAGTTTCTGATTCAGCTCCCCGATGCGGCGGTATGCAAGGGCATTGTCCAGCGCGATCGCGAAATGCGCCGCAACTTCCAGGAGCAGCTTGATGTGGGATTCGCTGAAAGCGCCCTCGCGCCGGCTGAGAAGGTTGAGCGTGCCGAGTTCTCGCTGCCGTGATATAAGAGGGGCTGCGCAGAACTCGACCAATCCCTCCCGGAGCAGGTTCCTGGCCCAGGGCTGGTTGACGCTTTCCATTTTCTCCCGGAGCCACAGAGCCGGAGCCCGTTTTGATAACGCTTCGCCTGCTGGAGTCCCTTCGCGTGGCAGCAGCGCGTTTTCTTCAAATACGCCCCGGCTGCCCGGAAAATCAAGCGACAGGCGCCGCAGGAGCCCTGTGTCCTCGTCGATGAGGGTGAGACTTGCGAACTCAGCTTTCAGCAGCTTCCTCAGGCAGGTCGAGATGGAGACGAAAAGCTTCCGGATGTCCAGTTCGGCAGCCACCGCATCACTCACGTCGAGCAGCAGCTGAAGATGGTCGCGCTCATTGGCCAGTTCTGCCTGCATCGCGGCAGCAGCTTCGTGGTTCAGCAGGTTTTCCAGCGCCACGCCGATCTGACGGGCCGCATCCTGCATGAACTCGATGTCCCCGCTGGGATAAGCATTTTTTACCGCAGCCCCGAAAAACAGGACTCCCAGCCTGCGCCGGGCCGTGTGAAGGGGCAGCACGCAGCAGCTCCTGATTCCCTGGCGCCGCATGGAGCCGGAGACTTCAGGAAAGCGATGGTCCTGCTCAACATCCGGGGCGTAATAGGGCTGCAGCGTTTGGAGTACCGAGGCATTCGGGGTTTCATCCGCGCGAAAAATCCTTCCGACGGGGAATTCCACGGGCATGTCGGGTTCGAGCATGTACAGCCGGCTCGTCTGCTGCTCCGGGTCATACAGGGAAATACCGAAGCTGTCAAAGCGAATAATCCGCCCAAGGCTGCTTTTCAAAGACTGAAAAAAATCTGAAAACTGATAATGGGCAGCGATGGCTTCGGATATTTCGAGCAGCGTGTGATAACGCTTCGAAACATTATCCATGCCCATAACTATATAATAAACGGGTCCCGCAACGCCAATTTTCAAATCCGGGATTTTTCGGGGCAGCGGCGGAGTTCGCAAATGGTTTATAATGCCCGCGATACAGGGAGAACGGAACTATGGATTTGTTGGCACCCTATCTGGAACCTACAGCCATCATCGACAGTGATCATGCGGAAATCCGGGCCTTCGCCCGGGAGAAGATCGGGGACGATCTGAATCCCGTCGACTGGGCCATGTGTCTCTACTATGCCGTACGGGACGGCATCTGGTATGACCCTTACTATCCATTCCATAGCTCCGACCGTTACCGCGCCAGCAATGTGTTAAAAGGGAAGCGGGGATTCTGCATTCCCAAGGCGTCGCTCCTGTGCGCCCTCGGAAGAGCCGTCGGCATCCCGTCCCGCATCGGTTTCGCTACGGTGCGGAACCATCTGGCCACTCGGCAGCTGCTGGAATTCATGGGGTCGGACCTGTTCGTCTACCATGCCTTTACGGAATTTTTCCTGAACGGCCAATGGATTAAAGCCACGCCCGCATTCAACAGGGAACTGTGCGAGCGGCACGGGGTCAAGCCGCTGGACTTCAACGGCCGGGAAGACTCGATTTTTCAGCCTTACAGCCCCGACAACAGAAGATTTATGGAATATGTGGAGTTTTACGGCAGTTACGCGGACATCCCGGTACTGGAAATTGTGGCCGCATTCAAAAGAACCTATGGTGAGGAAAGGGTTCAGGGCTGGATTGACAGTTTCGAAAAGTACGGGGAAGTCCGGCGCGGGCGCTTTGATTTCGAAGAAGTCGTGAAGGCTTAGAGGATGAGCAACATCGGAATCCTGTCGCGGTAAACCAGGGATTCGTTATTCAGGTCAGCTTGCAGGAGCCGGCGATCGCGTGTCAGGAGGCTTCGTCTCGGAGGCGGGACCTTACGGCCTTTCCATGATCCCAACAAAATTGTGAGACACGCGAGCCCGATTTCATCTACAAAAGGGATGAAGTCGGGCACCAGGAAATCGATCAGCGTCAGACCGCCCATGAGGAGGAATAGCGTCGGGTACCGCAGGTTCAGACGCCTCAGGAGTTGGGCAATAACGGATGTCCGCTGCAAAGGATTGGAACTCATGATAGTTTGCTCCAGGATGAATGAACATTCACAGGTTTGCGGCAACAAGCGCCTGCAGTTCCGGCCCCTCGATTTTTTCTTTTTCGAGTAGCAGGGCAGCCCCTTTTTCGAGGATGCCTTTCCTGCTTTTGAGAATTTCCATCGCCCGGGCATATTCCCTGTTGATGATTGCGCTGATTTCCCGGTCTATGGACTCTGCCGTGGCGTTGCTGTAATCGGCTGTTTCCTGCACGCCCAGGTCGAGAAACTGCTGGCGCTTTTCCCGGGAGAAGTACACCTGACCTAATTTGTCGCTCATGCCGTATTCCTTGATCATGCTTTTCGCTATATCTGTAGCTCTGGCCAGATCGTTATGAGCGCCGGTGGAGATGTCCCCGAATATGATCTCCTCCGCAGCCCTGCCTCCCAGCAGTGATGCGATCTTGTTGAGAAGCTCGGTCTTCTTCATCAGGAAGCGATCCTCGGTCGGGACCTGCATGGTGTAGCCCAAAGCCGCAATGCCGCGCGGAATGATGGAAATTTTTTGCACGGGATCCGTGCCGGGCAAAGAGAGGGCTATCAGGGCGTGGCCCATCTCGTGATACGCAACGACTTTCCTCTCCTCCGGATTTATCAGGCGGTTCTTCTTTTCGAGCCCTGCCACGATTCGCTCGACAGCCTCCTCGAAGTCCGCCATCCCCACCTCTTTCCTGTTCCGCCGGACGGCAAGTAGCGCGGCTTCATTGACCAGGTTGGCAAGGTCCGCCCCTACCATCCCGGATGTCATGCCGGCGAGCTTCTCCACGTCAAGATCCGAAACCATTTTTATTTTTTTCAGGTGCACCTTGAGGATTTCCACCCGTCCTGCTTTATCCGGACGGTCTACGAGGACATGGCGATCGAACCGGCCCGGTCTCAGGAGGGCGGGATCCAGAATCTCCGGCCTGTTGGTTGCAGCCATGAGAATAACTCCTGCGTTCGGATCGAAGCCGTCCATTTCCACCAGGAGCTGATTGAGGGTTTGTTCCCTTTCGTCGTGTCCGCCGATGGCAGCAACTCCCCGGGCCTTTCCCAGGGCATCGAGTTCATCGATAAATATGATGCACGGGGCTTTCTCTTTGGCCTGGGCGAAAAGGTCGCGCACGCGGGCCGCCCCAAGACCCACGAACATTTCGACGAACTCCGACCCGGACAGACTGAAGAAGGGGACGCCGCTCTCCCCAGCCACAGCTTTAGCCAGGAGGGTTTTCCCGGCTCCCGGAGGACCGACGAGGAGAATGCCCTTGGGGATCCTCCCGCCCAGTTCCGTGAATTTCCCCGGGGATTTCAGGAATTCAACGACCTCGACCAATTCCTGCTCGGCTTCATCCACGCCGGCAACGTCCTTGAATGTAACGTTCAATTCATCCTGTACATAAATCTTTGCTTTGTTTTTGCCGAGCGTCATGAAGCCGGCCTGTTGGGCTCCCATCCTCTTTATGAAGAAGTACCAGATGCCCACAAACAGCAGCAGGGGAAAAATCCATGAAAAAATGTCGCGCAAAAACGTCGACTCGATTTCCCCTTTGAAAACAACCTTGTACTGGTCGAGCAGGGTGGACAATTCCGGGTCCACACGGACGGTGTGGAAAGCCTTTGTCTCTCCGGGCGCCCCTCCGTCCACTTTCATCTTGCCCTCGATCTGATTGGCCGTAACAGCTACCTCGACAATCTTTCCGTTCTTAAGGAGGTCCAGGAAACGGCTGTACGGCATCATTTGGGCTGCGAGCATGGAGGCGATGTAACTCTGGACGATCAGCACCACCCATATGCCCAGAAGGACGTACCAGACGGAGAACTTTTGGCGCTTTTCCATGATTTACCTCCCATCACCAGTTCTTCTCCGGGGCCGCATCCGCCGGACACCTATCTATCAGGAAGAACTTCACAGCGTGGTGATGCACTTTAGAAACAACTCTTCCAGCCGCCGGCGCAGAATCCTTTGCGACTGGCATCCTCAAGTGAAATGTTTGTGCTGCACGGGATTCCGAAGGCATGCAGCGCTCCGAAACCCGAGTATACACCCTGCGATAGACGCGGGGCAGGGAATTTCCCGCAATGCAGAGTCGGTTGAGGTTGCAAAATACAAACGGGATCCGGGAAATTTTCCCCTATGGGATAAATGATTATTTATCAATAAGATGTGGAATAATTGCCCTGTGGCAGTCCGTTTATGCCCTGAAGTGGCTTTGGTTGCGACAAACGATGCATCGCCCAATAAATTCAATAAAGTGATGATTATCAAAGGGTTATGGCACCAGGTCGAGTTGTTCCGGGTTGGCGCGGATTTTGCTTGCATGATCATTATCCAAAGCAAGTGCTTGTTGGAAATTTGTCATCAATCCTAATTTTCCAGGGACGGGCAGATATGTTGTGGATTATCGGATTTGGGATTTATCTATTTCTTCTCATGATAGCGTGGCTGTTTATACGCGGCTGCTCTGAATGCGAGCATCGCATGTCGCTGCAGTTTGATGCCATCCCGCCGTATCCTTTATTGGAGCTATCCCGGATTGCGTCATTCGCAGAGCTCGAATCCGAGCCGTATGGCAGCTGGTACGAAGAAACCGCCTGAACAACACCACTCTTTGCCTGATACCTTTCCCCGCAGTCGATCTTCTCCACGTCTCTCTTTGGCTCCCCTTGCCCTGTGAGCAGCTTTTTAGCCTGTGACCCATGATCTGCAACCATTTTGGAGGGACATGCCGGGATCGGAGCCATAAGAGGATTTCCGGGGTAAAGGCGGGCTAGTCTGTCAACCGGCCGTAGTACATCCTGGTGATGTACTCGAATGTTACACGCCCATTTACTTCATGGGTTTTATAGATTCTTGACAGCTCGGCCATCATCGGCTCGTGATTGGGATGACCGGGCTCGGGCGTATAGGATGACGAAAGCATGCGTCCCCGGACACCTGCAAAATCCAACACCTGACGATATCTGAACGTTCTTGAGGTAAAGCCGGAGGGTCCGAAGAAATCGGACAGGGCGGTATCGTAAACACGTTTATGCGCCACCCGGGCATAGTCCGGCGCATAGCGCTGAAGAAGCTGATCGTAGTCGATAAGGAATTGTGTCGTCTGGAATTCCCGCTCATTCCAAACCACCATCACCCACGCGGGAGGGTGGAGAATGCGCAAAAACTCACGGCGCGTCTCCCCTGGATCGAACCAGTGGAACGCCTGACCTACCGCGACAAGATCCACGCATTGGCGTTCCAAGTTCGTAGCTTCCGCCCTGCCTTCAACGCTGCGGAAACCCGGATGATCCCGCAGGAGGAGCTCGGCAGCTTCTCGCATTTCCCGATTGGGCTCGACGGCATATACACGGTTCCCGTTTTGAAGGAAAAGTTCTGTCAGGGCGCCGGCTCCGGAACCGATATCGGCGACTATCGAGGAAGCATTAAGCGCACGCTCCTCTTGGAGGGTCTCAATCACTTCCCTCGGATATCGCGGACGGTACTGGACGTAGTTTTCAACCCGGCTGGAAAAGCGCAGTGTCGGATCCGTCATAGGCTGCCATTCATGCGGATAGGAATTATTAAATCGCTACCGACCCAGTTGCTTTACACGATACCGCAACTGTGGAGTCGCGCGGTAAAAGCAAAAAGGCATCCCCGGCTAACGGGACGCCGGGGATGCCTTTCTTGGCATGGGCCGGTCTGATCGGGTTTTTGGAAGACTCGGGGACTATTGATTCCTCTTCGCTTCGATATGCTGTTTCAGCTTGCCCCATGTCGGATAAAAGATCTCTTCCGGCATCAGCTTGAGATCGGGAGCAATGCGGGGCTTGAAGTCCATATGCGCCAGGATATCCTTCTCCAGATCGATGCCCGGAGCGATCTCGATCAGCGTAACCTCTCCGTCGATCAGTCTGAAGACTGCGCGTTCAGTGACATAGAGGATGGGCTTGTTGGGCTTTGGCCGCATACTTGCCGCTGAATGTGATCTGTTCGACATGGTCGAGAAATTTTTTGTGATTGCCTTCCTGCAGGATTTTTACCTTTCCCATCCTCGGCGGTTACTTTGAGGCCGCCGGTTGTAAAAGTGCCGCAAAAGACGACCTTTTTCGAGGACGTCGTGATGTTGATAAATCCGCCGCATCCGATGGGCCGGCCATTGAACTTGCTCACGTTCACGTTGCCGAACTTGTCGACTTCTCCCATTCCCAGGAAAGCCAGGTCGATACCGCCGCCGTCATACCAGTCGAACATGTTCGGGTGACAAACGAAGGCTTCGGCGTTGTAGGTCATCCCGAAATTGGGCCAGCCGGCGGGTACGCCGCCCACGCCGCCGACCTCGGTCGTGAGCGTCAGCATGTCCGTCACGCCTTCATGCGCCGCGACGGTTGCCAGCCTGTCGGGTATTCCGATGCCCAGGTTGACCACGGATTTTTCCGTAAGCTCCAGCGTGGCGCGGCGCAGGATGAACAGTCTGTCGTCGAATGGAAGCTTCGGGAGGGCGCCGAGAGGCATGACGACATCTCCGCTGAATGCAGGCTGATAGTAAATGCCTTCGCTCTGCATGTGGAATTCCTGGGGATTCTTGGCAACGACGACATAATCGACGAGAACGCCCGGCACCTGGATCGACTTGGCATGGAGCGTGCCGGCCTTCGCCAGATATTCCACCTGGGCAATGATGATGCCTCCGGAGTTTCTGGCTGCCTGGGCCACCTGAAGGGCTTCAAGATTGGCGCCCTCTTTTTCCATGGAGATATTGCCCCGTTCATCGGCCTTTGTCCCGCGGATCAGGCCGACGTGGATGGGAAACGGCTTATACCACAGATATTCCTCGCCGCCGAAGGTCACGACTTCGTTCAGGTCGGGCGCCTTCCGGGTCAGATCGTTCATCTTGCCGCCTTCAATGCGGGGATCGACGAATGTTCCGAGTCCGACTTTGGTGAGCATTCCCGCGCGTTTTGCGGCGATTTCCCTGTAGAGCTGCACGACCACTCCCTGGGGGAAACAATAGGCGAGCATCTTGTTGTTCTGGATGAGCGCTCCGATGTTTGGAGATCCGTGGGTATGAGCTCCGATGTACTTTGTGATCAATCCTTCGAGGCCGATCACATGAGGCCCTTTGTCCTTGTGGTTGCCCATCGCGGATCCGCAAACCAGCGTGAGTCCCTTCGGATGTCCCGTTTCCTCATATCGCTTCGCGATCGCCCGCCCGATCTCTTCGGGCCAACCGGCCAAACCGATAATGGGCGAACTGATGGTGACGCCATCCTGAATCAGAGCCGCTGCCTGTTCGGCAGCTGATTACTTTGGATCCGCCAGATTTTGATGCATCGGCCATTTCTGTTTCAATCATCGAACTTCTCCCTTACTCCATAAAAAGAAAGCACCCGGTTTGTTTTATGCCCATCCGTCCGCATGGCAGGTTTCTGAGTCCACTTGATAATACCCTATGTGGCATACAAATCCCCCTGCGTGCCGTTATCCATGCAACGAGTCTTCCAACGCGGGGGACTAATCAGCCTGCTTGCGAAATACCTTTGTACCATATTTGTCTCCATGCCGGATGCGAATTCTGATGTATCGGCAACTCTCAGGCTTTGCCGGGAGACACTCACAGAGTTGGACCGCTCCGGGGTCGGGGAACGCTGAAACACGCTGAAATAGCGATGACTAACACCGACATTACAATAATCATATATAAGGAGGCAAAAGCCCGTGCGTTGCTGGCGATCCTGTTTTAAGCAGTTTGCAGCCAGGCTCGAGCAGCAGGAGATCCGGGTGGGCCTAAATTATTCGCAGGACATCCAATTTTATCTGTTTCCGCAGAATGAAAATCATTGACGCAGGGCGGAAACGGCATTAATATGGTTTTTGCATGTTTTTTAGGAGGTCGCCCGTGAAAATATTGCGCGTCAACGTAAAGGAGTCTGCAGTTCGATGGGAACCCGTTCCCGAGGAATATGAACAACTTGGAGGCAGAGCTCTCATCGCCAGGCTCCTGCTCCACGAAATTCCGCCAGCCTGCGATGCGCTTGGACCGCACAACAAACTGATTTTTACGCCCGGATTGCTCGGAGGAGCTGCCGTTGCAACTGCCGGCAGGCTGTCGGTGGGGGCTAAAAGCCCTTTGACTCGCGGTGCCAAGGAAGCCAATGCAGGAGGCACTGCCGGCGATGCGCTCGGTAAACTGGCGATTAAGGCGGTCGTCATTGAGGATCAGGGGAAGCCGAAACAATTTCACGTGCTCGTGATTGACGGGGACTCAGCCGGACTGATTCCTGCCGATGACCTGGTGGGATTGGGCACCTACGCAACGGGAGACCGCCTCCAGGAGCGTTTCGGCGCCGATTCCTCCGTCCTGAGCATTGGGAAGGCGGGAGAGCAGCTGATGACGGGCGCAGGAATCGCAACGACGGGCGATCGCGATCAGCGAAGCAATCACGCTGCGCGCGGAGGCCTCGGAGCGGTGATGGGGAGCAAAGGGCTCAAAGCCGTCGTTATTCGCAAACCGCTCGGCAGAGCGGTCAAAATGCACGACGAACAGCTTTTCCGCACAGCGGCAAAGGCCTTTGCACAGAAGCTGATTACCGATCCAAAGCTGGGGACCAAGGGATCGCAGCATCTGTACGGCACGGCATCGATCGTCGGCGCCGTCAACGAGATGGGATCGCTGCCAACGCGAAATTTCTCGGAGGGGACCTTCGAGCAGTCGGCCGATTTGCGCGGCGAGAAACTGCGCGAACTGATGCTGGCGCGTGAAGGCAAGGTGGGGACTCGCTGCATGCCGGGCTGCGTGATCGCGTGCCGGAATCTCTTCGTCGATGAATCCGGAAAGCCGGTTGTCGGCACGGTTCAATATGAAACCATCGCGCTTGTCGGTTCCAACCTCGGACTGGGAAAGCTCGACGATGTCGCTGCGATCAACTACATGTGCAACGATTTCGGCCTCGACACAATCGAGACCGGGGCGGCGCTGGGAGTGGCGATCGAAGCCGGCCTGGCGAAGTTCGGCGATTTCGACGGAATCATAGGACTATTGAAACAGGTGGGCGAAGGGACCGTCATCGGGCGCATGATCGGATGCGGCGCCGTGACGACGGGGCGTGTGCTGGGCATACGGCGCGTTCCTACCGCGCTCGGACAGGCAATGCCGGGCTATGATCCGCGCACCCTCAAAGGCAACGGCGTCACCTATGCCACTTCGCCACAGGGAGCCGATCACACGGCAGGGAACGCCTTCGGCGCGCGCAAAGAAGTCAATCCGCTCGGTGTCGAGGGGCAGAAAGCGCTGTCGCTGCGGTTGCAGATCATCGCCGCGATGCTCGACAGCACGGGGCTGTGCCTTTTCGCCCGTCCTCCCATCATCGCCAACCCTCAGCTCATGATCGATATGATCAACGGGATTTACGGCTGGGGATGGAAACTGGAGGATTACGATAAATTTAACCGCGATGTGCTTCGCACCGAACTCGAATTCAACCGCAGGGCAGGCATCACCCAGGCCGATTACAGAATTCCCGAGTACATGCGCGAAGAACCTTTGCCGCCCCATAACGCGGTCTTTGACGTGCCGGATTCCGATCTGGACTCGATTTTCGATACCCTATAGGAGCACCCTTGGCAGTCGATATCGAAATTTTCGGCCAGCTGCTTCCGGGCAAGCCCCGGAGGCTGACCTTCGAAATACAAGGCAGAGCCGCAGTCCGCGATATCGCGAACGCTCTTGGGCTGGACCCTGAGGAAATTGGCCTGGTCACCGTGGACAACGTGCAAAGCGAACTGGATGATCCCGTGCAGGTTGACTCCAGGCTATGCTTTTTCCCCTACGTTTCCGGCGGCTAATTTCGTATGGCATCAAAATAAAGACGCCACGGATACACCGGTTCCTGAACCGGTGTATCCGTGGCATTTTTTTTCCGGGAAGTCCGGGAACTGTCCCTTAGCGGGTATGTGTTTTGCTGACGATTGCGGATAGGGCCACGAGCCCGATTTCGCTGGAGATCGTCTGGGTCATCTGTCGGAGCGATTCTCCCATCGCCGGGAGACGGTCCCGGGTGAGCCGGAACGACGGACCGACGATGGCGATCGAGGCGAGCGGCTGTCTCTCCTCTCCAAAAATGGGCGCGGCTACGGCGTTGATGGCGTCCTCATATTCCTGTTCCGCTATCGAATAGCCCCGTTCGGCGGTTGTGCGCAGATCAGCCAATATTTCCGAAATCGGGGTGTTTTTGGAGGCTTCCGACAGATTCTCGGCGATTATCTTTTTGGCCAGATCTTCCGGCAGATATGCCAGCAGGGCCTTGCCCGAGGCTGTGTAGAGCGCAGGCAGCCTCTGTCCGACTGCAGCCGCCAGCTTGACGCGCTGCGGACTTTCGATGACATCGAGATAGATGACATGGGCCCCGTCCAGGATCGACAGGTCGACCGTCTCGCCATACTCCGCCGAAAGACGCTGCAGGTAAGGTTTGGCCCAGCGGTGAAGATCGACGTCCTGCAGGACGAGCGATGCCATTTCGATGAAGCGGAAACCGAGGCGGTAGAGGCCTGTGGCTTTGTCCCGGGTGATGAAACGCTTGTTTTCAAGCGTCGCCAGCAGACGGTGTACCGTCGTCTTGGACATGTGGATGGATTCGGCGATCTGCGTCAGTGAGCGGGTGGGCTCTTCATGGGTGAAACACAGCAGGATATCCAGTGCCCTCTCGACGGCGCGTACGGATTGAGACAATGCAGATCCTCCCTTAGGGTGGATGGCTAAATTACAGCCGTCCTGACGAATCCCGCTTTTAAAAAGGGGGGGCGCCGATCGCATGGAAACGGCTCCCCCCTGCTGGGTTTGACAATTAAGGACTTTTAGGGTGGGTATGCGATCGTGTACAGATGCTTGCCGCCCTTCAAGGGGCCCTTCAGCAGCGCTTCGATCTCTGCGGGATCGCGCATGGTTGTCTTCGAAGCCGGCGGAAGCTGCCCGGCAGGGAAGCGCGTCATGATGTCGTCGATCAGCTTGCACATATAATCAAGCAGCACGTCCAGGCCCTTCACAGCCTTTTCCGCGCTGGCGCGCGTCGGACTCCCGATCACGCCTTCGGGATAGACCAGGACCTCTGTGCCGCTCAATCCAACATGTTCATGCCCTTTGATCGGGGAATGATACACCTCTCCCCCCCCGTCCACGTGACCCGGAGGGAGGAAACCCTCCGGCTTGTTGTCCACAGCCAGCTTCATGTCACAGAATTCGGGGAAAAGCGCCAGAGAATAGGAGGCTTCCGCTTCGTCCGCATGCTGGAACCGCGTATCGAATATGCCTCCGTGAGCCTTGTCCTTGAGATAGTCGTGAATCACTGTCGGCCAGTGCAGCGAAATCAGCATGCACGGCACCTGGTACTTCTTTGCCCACTGGTGAAGCGCGAGGGGGATGACTTCTTCCTGGCCATGGCCGTTCAGGAAAATCTGCTTGCGGAAGCCCATATTCCACAAGCCAGCAATGATGGCTCGCAGATTGGCCAGAAATGTCTCTTCCGGGACCACGACTGTTCCCGGCATGCCCAGATGGTTATACGGATGCGAACCGTACCAAACCGGCATGGCAATCGTGCACCCCATCTTTTGCGCGACCTGTTCGGCCATGCGTGTTACAAGAAAGGTGTCCTCGCCCAGAGGCTGAGCGGCCCCGTGACACTCCGTGCTTCCGACCGGGATAAGGATCAGGTCGTTTTTCTTGAGCCGCTCATTGATTTGCGTCATGTTCATGGTCTGGAGATACACGCCGGGGGTCTCCATGAGTCCACCCTTCGGCGGCAGTTCCCAATTTCCCATGATTCCTCCTCAACTGCGGGGAATTTTGCCCGCGGAAGAAATTTCGGATTTAGACAACAGGGATACGCATGTCTTTGGTACGCTTGCCGGACTGCTTCAATTCCGGAGCGAATCTGTTGATCATTTCGACAACGATGGTTGCCTGTTCCGCCATTCTCTTTCCCTCGGCAGCAGTGGTCATTTCGCCATGGCCGCCGATGACGGAGTTGCCGGTCTTGCAGTGCACAGGAGCTGCCACACGAACGATCTCGGGAGCTTCGTACACGCGGATGAATCCGCCGGATCCCGGAGGATTGTCGGTGTGGACATCCAGTGGCGTGTCGATCGTCTGGCGCAGGGCTGCATGCATCGGGATCTGCAGATCGCGGATCGGGTTGATGCTGTCGGCGCCGAGGTCGGCCAGGAGCTTGATGGAAGCGGGGTTGCAGTGGCCTAGATGAGCGGAGACCTTGAAAACGATCTCTTTCGGGAGGTCGCCATTCTTGCGCATCTCGTTGCACACCCATAGCATGCCTTCGTCATAGATCAGGAAACCACGGCAACCGAGCTCATATCCGCGCTTGATGTCTTCGATGGCGCGCAGGAGTTGTTCCATGCCGCGAAGACGATAGCTGACTCTTACGCCCTGGGGAGACAGAACCGTTGCGCCGGTATCATAGGTAGCGCGCGGACCGGTAGAGAGCAGAAGCTCGCAGCCATACTCATTGCATAGTTTGCAGTACTGCTTGATCTCGGCGGCTGTGTGGCGGAACATGCCGAAGGTTTCGGTGATGCGGTTGATGGTGACTCCGGTCTTCGTGGCGGTGTCCAGAAGGGCGGCAACGGTTTCCGCAGAATTGACCGTCGGGCATTCAATGCGGAAGGCTGCACCGTCGGGGAATCTTTTGGTTGAAGTGGGCATGTCGAAGGCGTCGCCTTCCGGGAGCCCAAGCCTTTTCATGGCCTTGCGTGTTGCATCAAAAATCATGGCAAACATCTCCTTGGAAAATTACAGAAATTAGCTGCAATGAGACGGCAACGGTGGGCAGTAACACCAGACGATCCTGAGCGGTTCATCGCCGATGTTTTCCACCCTGTGTTTCTTTCCGAGCGGCGAGTAGAAGGCGGTCTCCGGGCCGATTTCCCATGAGCCCTCTCCCTCAATAACAATCCGCGCACGCCCGCTGATTAAAAACAAAACCTCTTCGGATTTGTCGTGGGCATGGTCGGGGATCATGCTTCCGACCTCAGTGATGTTCATGCCCATTGAGACGTTGGTGACTCCACCGAACTTGGGAGCCAGCAAAAGTTTTGATGTCCGAGGCGGAGTCCGAAACTCGCCTTCCACATCGGCTGCCCTGACAAATGGCACTTTGCTCATCAGAAACCCTCCAATTTGTTCCATTATGCGGAATCGTGTTTCATAGTAATTCAGATTCCACTCTATGTCAATGATTTTCGTAGATCGGAATAATTAGAAGCATCCGGTTGCAGTTTTGCGGCGGCCGAAGTGTTGTGAATCCAAGAATTTTAAGGCATGATTGGATTGGCGGAGAGAGGCTTGACAAGCGTGAAAATGGGATCTATTCTGCTGTGCGGAATCAGATTTCGTATCATGGAACTGTGACCGACTGCCGCTCATAAATAAAAGGAGCTTTAAATGTACACAGTGCCTTATGGTAAAGGGACAATTCAATTCTCCCTCCCGCCTGCGATGAGAGTTACTCAGGCGGTTTCGAAGCCATTCCGCCCTGTTGGGGATGAAAAGGCAGCGGTGGCGGCTGCCCTGGCTCATCCGCTCGGTACGCCGCCTCTCAGCGAGATGGCGCGTCCGGGCATGCGCGCCTGTATCGTTTTTACGGACATCACGCGCTCCTGCCCGGACCAGCTGCTCGTGCCTCCCCTGCTGTCGGAGTTGGAGCAGGCCGGCGTGCGCGACGAAGATATCACCCTGTTGTGCGGCATCGGCATGCACCGGCCTTCAACCCATGAAGAGAAGGTCGCAAAGCTTGGTGCTGATATCGTGGCCCGCTTCCGGGTCATCGACAATGAGCCCCAGAACACGGCCGCTCTTGTCGACCTCGGGATCACCGAGGGCGGTGTTCCCGTTTCTGCGCACAGGGCAGTTGTCGAATCCGACCTGGTCATTGCCACCGGCATCGTCGAGCCCCATCAGTACGGCGGCTATTCGGGGGGACGGAAGACCCTGGCGGTCGGAGCCGCGGGCGAAGCGCTGATTGCCCACACTCACGGCCCTGCTTTCGTGGATCACCCGGGCACGCGTCTGGGACAGATCGAGGGGAATCCATTTCACGAGGCCGTCACGGAAGCGGCGCGGCGCGAGGGCCTCCGTTTTATCCTCAATGTGGTCCTTGATGAGGATAAGCGCCTGCTGCGCGTGACGGCGGGGCATCCCGAGGAGGCATTCCAGGACCTGGTCGCATTTGCGCGCTCGGTGTATGAAGTTCCGATCCCCCATCAATACGATATTGCAATCGGCGGAGTGGGATTTCCCAAGGACTGCAACCTGTACCAGGCAAGCCGCGCGCCTTCCTATCTTTTTTTCGCCCCGACGTGCGTCGTGCGGCCCGGCGGCTTTTTTATTATTCCGGCCCGTTGTGAAGAGGGAGCGGGCAGCGGCGTGGGCGAACAGCGTTTCCTGTCGGCGATGCGGGATGCTCCGGACATTCCCTTCATCCTGGATGACGGGCGCCGGAACGGATTCCCGCCGGGGCAGCAGCGGGCATTCGTGATGGCGAAAGTCCTGGAAAAGTCCCACGTAATTATCGTGGGAAGCGATTGCCCCGAGATCGTCGCCGCATGCAAAATGACTCCTGCCGCGACCATGGACGAAGCTGTCCGGATGGCGGCTGCAAAAGTGGGAGCGTCCTGTGATGTTCTCATCGTGCCGCACGCGCTTTTGACTCTGCCTGTCGTCCAGGGGAAATAGCCATGCGCATGAAAGCTTTGCAGGTCACGCATCCCCGGTCGTTTGATTTGATAGAAGTCCCCATCCCCAAGCTGCCGTCCGGCGCGCACGACTGCATCCTGGTGCGGACTGCCTTTGTATCGATGTGCGGCAGCGATATCCCGTTTTTCACCGGCAGCAAACGCCTCAAATCCTATCCTCTGGCTCCCGGAGCCCCGATCCATGAATGCGTCGGCGAAGTGGTGGAAAGCGCTTCGGACCTTTTTCAAGCCGGAGACAGGGTTCTTGCCATACCGGACGGAGACCAGGGACTCGCGGAATATTTCCTCGCCCGCATCTCCAGGACTACGGCACTCGGCGCCGATATCGGGGATCCGGGCGCGGCCTGCATCATGCAGCCGCTCTCGACCGTCATGAACGCCGTGGACCGTCTGGGGGACCTGCGGGCAAGACCGGTTGCGGTGCTCGGATTGGGTTCCATAGGATTGCTGTTCTGCTGGCTGCTGAGGCGGGCGGGCGCCAGCCCCGTAGTCGGCATCGATCCTGTGCCGGGACGCTGCCGTATGGCCGAATCCCTGGGCGCGGCGCGGACGCTCTGCAGGCGCGGAATTGAAATGGTCCACGAGGCGCGGCTGAATCCGGACCAGTGGATCTTCCCGGACATCTGCATCGAGGCTGCAGGGCATCAAATGGAGACGGTCAACGACTGCCTCATGCTGGTGGGAAAATACGGAACCGTAGTCGCTTTTGGAGTCCCCGACCAGGATGTGTATGCCCTGGAATATGAGGTCTTTTTCCGCAAAAACGCACAGCTCATGGCGACCGTCACCCCGGACTGGAAAGTCTATCTTGAAAGAGCGCGCGACCTTTTCCTGGAGAATGCGGAAGAGCTGTCGAGGCTTGTGACTCACCGGCTGCCCATCCGGGAAGCGGCAAAAGCTTTTGAGATGTTCGAACGTCACGAAGACGGCATCGTAAAGGCAATACTGGATGCGCGGAGATGGGGATAATCAGGTTGAACGTTGAACGTTCGAACGTTCAACGCTCAACCCTTGAGAACCCAAAACCCCGGTATCGCTAGGGACACAGTTTTTCGAGGCCGAACTTTTCGGCGTACTCGTCGAGCATCTTCCATTCGCCGTCGTCCAGCAGGACTCCTTCCTTCATGGACTTTGCCCGCCTCTCGATCTCTTTTTCCCCGTGGATGTAAATCCTGTCGTGGTCTTCCGCTTTGGCGCTTTCACGCACTCCCTGCAGGATCGATTCGACATGGGCCTCGATTTCCGACGGTTTCCCGAAAAGGTCGGTGCGCATGGCCCCGAAGAAGTGCGCGACTCTGGCGCCGCCGTTTTTAACGAAAGTGTCGCGGCTCCAGGCTCCCATCGACATCCCGGCGCACAGGATATCCACGAACAGTCCGAGCCCGTAGCCCTTGTGCCCGCCGAGCTCTTCGCCGGCACCGCCCAGGAACAGATGCCCGCCGGTTTTCTTCTCGCGATAAATTTTCTGGAAGGCATGCACATCCGTGGTGTCCATCCCGTTCTCGTCGACCACCCAGCCGAGCGGCATGGCTTTATTGAGGCGCTCATAGACTTCGATCTTTCCATGGGCGACCGTGGTCGTTGCCATATCCAGTACAAAGGGGACCTTGCCCGAGGACGGGAAAGCGAAGCACAAAGGATTCGTGCCCAGAATGCGGTCCTTCCCATAGGTGACAATGGAGCATATGCGCGTGTTGCAGAAAGACATTCCTATGAAACCTTCCGCCAGCGCCATTTCCGCCCAGAGCGCCGCCATTCCAAAATGGTTGGAGTTGCGGACCGCACCGAAACCGGCTCCCGATTTCTTCGCTTTTTCGACGACACGCTCCATGGTGAATTGAGCGATATATGAGCCGACGCCATTGTGTCCATCGACGACTAGAGACAGAGGCGTTTCGTGGACAATCTCAGGTTCCACCTCCGGGAAGTTGAAGCCACTCTTGATATTGGACTCATAGAATTCCAGCCGCCCGACTCCGTGGGAATTAACGCCGCGCGCATCCGCCTCCGCAAGAATCCACGCAGTAACGTCCGCCTGCTTGTCGGGATATCCCAGCTTTTTCAGGATCCTCTTGGTGTAGGACAACAGCTCTTCGTACTTGACAAGGCCTCTGCTCATACTCCTCCTTCGTTCCAGTCAGACTCTCCAGAACCTTCTTATGGCTTCGCGAAAAGCACTCTAAATGCACTGATTTCTTGCCGGTTCCAACCTATGGAAATGAGTTTCAAAAATTGCCCTTACGCATTCCTATTCTATTTCAATTAAATCGCAATATTCAAGCAATTGCAGACTATTTTCGCAGTTGCCCGGATTGACAACTCGGACAAAACAAGCTATTCTGCTGTACGAAACAGAGTTTCGTTATGTGAAACTTATTGGAGTTTGGTTTTGGAACTGAAAAAGCCTGAGGAGTCTTCTTATCACAGTTGTATTCGATGCGGATTGTGCCTGGCGGTCTGCCCGACCTATCGCGAGTATCTGAAGGAAACCGCATCGCCGCGCGGCCGCGTGGCGCTCACCCGCAAGGGCCTTGAAGGTGAACTGGAACTCAGCCCGAACCTCATTGAGCAGATGTACGGCTGTTTTGCCTGCATGGCGTGCAACGATCTTTGCCCGGTCGGGATTCACCCGGCGGACCTTGCGCTGTCAATGCGCCACGTACAGGAGCAGATCCGCCCCGCGAAGTGGAAACAGTGGCTGTTCGGCGGCCTGATCTCGCATGCAGGACGCATGGAGGCCGCCACATTGCCGCTTCGTCTATACGAGAAACTTGGGATCCGTCGTCTCTTCTATATGCTGGGACTAAACCGGCTCCTGCCCTCGCGCATCCGCGATCTCGAAGCGATGCTCCCGCGCATTCCTCAACGTCCGCTGCGGCGCATCCTTCCCGAAAAAACGGAAGCCTTCGGCGAGACTCGCTACCGGGTCGGTTTTTTTCTCGGCTGCGCGCAAAGCCTCCTGTTCGCGGACCAAAGCGCCGCCACGCTGCGCGTGCTGGCCCGCAACGGGTGCACCGTGATCACTCCCAGGGAGATCGAATGCTGCGGCATGCCTGCCAAGGGATACGGACGCATGGATCTCGTAGAAAGCCAGGCTCGGCACAACATAGAGGTCTTCGAGCGGTGCAACGTGGATTATGTCGTCACCGATTGCGCAACCTGCGGTTCCACGCTGAAGGAATACGGTTCGCTCCTGAAGGAGGATCCGGAATGGGCTGCTCGTGCCGAAGCTTTTAGCCGGAAGGTGCGGGACATCAGCGAATTCCTTTCGCAGATCCCGCTGCGCAAGCCTCCCCGTCGCATCGAGGCCAGGGTCACCTATCATGATCCGTGCCATCTTCGACGCGGGCAGCAGGTGTGGAAAGAGCCGAGGAAGCTCCTGTCGATGATCGACGGTCTGGAATTTGTCGAACTGCCGGAAGCGGACTGGTGCTGCGGCTCGGCAGGGAGCCAGCTTATCACTCATTACGAAACATCCACCAGGGTCCTGGGCCGGAAAATCGACAACGTCGCCCAAACAGAGGCGCGCATCCTCGCTTCCGGATGCCCGGGCTGCCAGATGCAGCTCAATACGGGACTGAAAAGGCGCGGGTTGCCCGTGCGCGTGGTGCACCCGGTGACTTTGCTGGATGAAGCTTACGGGGGCGCCGATGGAAAATAGAATCCTTGAAGATCTTATGCGGGCCGCGGGAAAGGACGGCGTGCTTTGCACAGCGGAGGACCTGGCCGTTTACAGCTATGACGGTACTTTCGCCGAAGGCACGCCCGAGGTCGTCGTTTTGCCGCAGACGACGGAGCAGACCGCTGCAGTAGTCCGGATAGCCGCGGCGGCGAAAATTCCACTGGTTGCGCGCGGTATGGGATCCGGGCTGGCAGCGGGGTCCATCCCGGTTCAAAGCGGCGGAATTGTCGTATCCTTTTCCCGCATGAACCGCATTCTCGAGATCGACATGAAAAACTCGGTCGTGCGGGCTCAGGCCGGTGTGGTCACGGCAGACCTTCAGGTCGAGGTGGAGAAACTCGGGCTTTTTTATCCGCCCGATCCTTCCAGCATCCGGCATTCCACGATCGGGGGCAATATCGCCTGCAATGCGGGCGGGCCGCGTTGCCTGAAATATGGCGTCACAGGGAATTATGTCCTCGGCCTGACCGTCGTGCTCGCCGACGGCAGGATCCTCAGGACCGGAGGCAAGCCGATCAAGGATGTAACCGGCTACAACCTGAACGGGCTATTTACGTCATCCGAAGGGACGCTCGGGCTGATCACCGAGGCGCTCCTGAGACTCGTCGCGCGGCCGCGTTACACAAAAACCGCGCTGGCCGAATTCGCTTCCCTCGCCAATGCTTCGCGCTCGGTCAATGCAATCCTCGCGGAAGGCATTGTGCCGGCTTCCCTGGAATTGATGGATCAGACCGCGATCGCCTGCATCGAGGAGGCGATGCACCTCGGGCTGCCGACGGACGTGGAAGCGTCGCTCATCATCGAAACGGACGGCTCGGACGAGCAGACCGTTCAACGCGAAATTGAAGCCGCCGGCCGTATCTGCAGGGAAACCGGAGCCAGGTCGGTCAAGGTTGCAGCCACCGAGGCGGAACGAGCCGGGCTGTGGAAAGCGCGCCGCTCCATTTCCCCCTCGCTGGCGCGCAAGGCGCCGAACAAGCTGGGAGAAGACATAACGGTGCCCCGGAGCGCCATCCCCGAGGTCGTTCAGCGTTTGCGGGCGATCAGCGCCAAATACGGCCTGCCGATCGTGATTTTCGGCCACGCCGGAGATGGGAATCTACATCCGAACATCCTGTTTGACAAACGCAGGCCCGAAGAATGGGAGAAGGTCGAGCAGATGGTGAAAGAGATCTTCGGCGCCGCGCTCGCCCTGGGCGGGACTCTTTCGGGTGAGCACGGAGTCGGCGTCCTCAAACGTCCGTATTTTGAGCAGGCGCTCGGGCCGGTATCGGTGGATGTGCAGCGCCGCATCAAGCAGGCGCTGGACCCGATGAATATCCTGAACCCGGGCAAAATGTTTAAAGACTAAGGCGACAAAAAGCTTCAATCCATGGAGTGACGATTATGGCAGATGCTGGCGTGTATGTGCCGGTGAAACAGCTGACCGATTTTGCGATCGACGCGCTTCTCAAAATGGGGGTGCCGCGCGCCGATGCGGAAATCACCGCGGATGTGATCCTTGCATCCGACATTTACGGAGTGCGATCGCACGGTCTCGCCCATCTCAAGATGTATTATCAGCGCATCAAAGCAGGGTTGCAGCAACCCACCACCTGCTGGACTCTCGCGCAGGAGTCTCCCACGACCGCCGTTATGGACGGGGCCAACGGCATGGGGATGGTAGTGGGCTACCATGCAATGAAGATCGCAATCGACAAGGCCCATGTAAACGGACTGGGAGCCGTCGCCGTCCGAAACTCGAGTCATTTCGGGATTGCTGGCTATTACACGCGGATGGCCGCCAGGGAAGGGATGATCGGGATGAGTTTCACCAACGCACACCCGTCCATCGCGCCGACCTTCGGGGTGAAGCCGTTGCTGGGCACCAATCCGATCGCATTCAGTGCTCCGACGGACGAGGAGTTCCCGTTCAACTTCGATGCCGCCACTTCCATTGCCCCGCGCGGCAAAATCGAAATTGCGGAGCGCACGGGCAGGCCCATCCCGGAAGGGTGGGTCATCAAACCGGACGGAACGCTGGCGACCGAAAGCAACGAGCTGATCGAGGAAATGAACAAGGGCAAAGCCGCGCTGCTGCCGCTCGGCGGCATCGGGGAACTGATGGGAGGGCATAAAGGCTACGGTCTGGCGACGGTAGTCGAGATTCTTTGCGCGGCTCTCCAGGACGGGGCGTTTCTTTCCGAGCTGCATGACAGGGATCATGCCGGGAATCCGCATCCTTCGCGCATCGGGCATTTCTTCATGGCGATTAATATTGAAAAGTTCGTTCCCCTGGAGCGTTTCCGTAAAACGGCCGGAAGCATTCTGCGCGAGTTGCGCCGATATGGCAAAGGCTCCGTGGAAATGAAAATTTATACGGCAGGGGAAAAGGCCTACTACAACGAGCTGCAGGTGATGCGGGACGGTGTGAAAATCGGGCCCAATCTTCAGAGAGCTTTGCGCACTCTGCGCACCGAGCTCAACATCACCGGCCACGACCTTGGGTTTTGAAGCGCCACGGCCCTGGACCGCGGATCAAGGCCGTGCGATGAGCTGTCGCAGCAAAAAACCCAGGCCGGATTATGCCTTGGAATAGGACTCTCCAGCGGGAGCTATCCCGCCTAATAATGCGTTGGGAGATCCCACGGATATGCCGGGGAGGCAGTACGAGTTTGACAAATCCTGGATTTTTTTATTCCCGGGTCCGGTAAAACCAAGAGGATAAACACTGGAATATCGAGTGTCGAATTTCGAATATCGAGCCGCAGAAGCTATCGCCACACTTCGAGATTCATCATTCGTTATTCGACATTCTGCGGTCCCAAAAAGCTTGTAAGATATCTATGGCCCGTGAAACCACTTTTATTTTTATCGGTTGTGATAACGCCCCTTTGAGGGGCCAGCACCCATAAAGCCTCCGGATCTGCCGCAGCCTGCTTACTGTGCGCTATGAATATTATGAATAGCATGCGGGGGTCGCCCATTCGCCAGCCGCGGCATGCCGCCTCTAAATGCCGACGGGCAGTACCTTCCTGTCTTTCAATCTTACATATCCGTTGTGATTGATGCGGAAATGGGGGATGGCCCCGGTCGTAAAGGTATCTACCGTCAGTATGGGAGTCTCCCAGGGGACGCCATGCTCTCTCAGCACCTCATCGAGCTTCCGGGTTTCCTGCCGGATAGTTGCCATCGGTTTCGGAGACGATACGCCGCAGATGGGGGCAGGGAATTCGGCAACAATTTCCCCGCCAATGGCAAAAACACCGCCGCCCCCGATTTCCCTGAGCCGCTCAATCACAGTGAGCATGGAGGCATCCTCGCATCCCACCATAATCATGTCCCTCGTGTCCCAGGCCATGGTTGTTCCGTAGGCGCCCTGCCTGAGGCCGAATCCCTTCAGGTAGCCCATGAACCCTTTCCCGCTTCCCAGACGATCCAATGCAAAAATCAGATTCAAATTCCCGGCCTCCCGGGGATTGTCAAGATCCACGATCTCTTCGCGGGTCACGAGCCGGGTTACCAGGTCCATGGCCCTTACTCTGCCTTTTTCCGGAAGGCGCGGCAGACCGTATTTCCCCACCCGGACCGTATGGTACATATGTTCCGGAAAGTAGATCTTTTCGGGTTCCGCAAGCCGTTTCCCGCCGTCAAACACGACCCTTCCGTTGCACATCACCCATTGCGGCGCGAAGTCCTCGGGTGCAGGGATGATCACGATGTCGGCCATCTTCCCGGGAGCAAGGGATCCGATCAGCGGGTCGAGATGAAAATGCTCGGCCGCATTCAGTGTAACCATTTGATAGGCGATCTGCGGCGGCGCCCCGAGTTCCATCGCTTTTTTGACCGCGGCATCCAGATAGCCGTTTTCGAGAAATCCCGAGGGATCGACGCCGTCGGTGACAAGCGACAGTCTTCGGAAATCGATATCCCTTTTGAAAATTCCTTTGACGCCTTCCAGCTCTTTTCTGACATACCCCTCGCGGATCATCACCCAATAGCCGAGCCGCAGTCTTTCCAGCACATCTTCTTCGGCGATGGGCTCATGGCAGGAGGAGATGCCGAAACAGGTGTAAGCCTGAAGCTTCTTTCCCGAGGCGCCCGCCGTATGTCCTTCAACGGTTTTGCCTTTTTCCAGCGCGAGCGCCGCAAGTTTCCGGCAGCGTTCTCCCTGGGCCCCCTCCAGCAGCAGATTGCTCCAATAGATTTCCCCGACTCCCAGGCAAGAAGGGTCCTCCAGAAACGGCAGGACATCGGCATCGGCCAGAGCATGAATTTCTTCCGACGGCGTAAGGCCGCATAAGGGAGGCAATGTGCAATAAATGCGGATCGGCTGATGCTTCAATCCCCTCAGCACGTAATCCAGCCCGTCCTTCCCGACGATTACCAGGTATTCCAGGGCTTCCGTTACCACGGTGGTCACGCCGCAGGGGATTGCATAACGGATGAACTCCTCCAGGCTGTAGCGGCTGCTTAAGACGTGTGTGTGGCCTTCAATCAGGCCGGGCAGCAGCACCTGGCCGTCCGCGTCGAGGATCCGGGTCCCTTCTGAAATGAGAGGGTCGCTGTCCATCCCCGCGTATGCGATCATCCCATCCTTCACCCAGACGGATTGCCGCTCAATAAATTCTCCCGTAAAGGCGTTGAACAGCATGCCGTTCCGGATGACCGTATCGGGCGCAATCTGTCCCAGGGCGACTTCGCTGAGTATCTTTCTTTTATTCATATCTGTGGATGCGTTCATAGCCTGAAAAGATATCGCGAATCTTCGGTGGCTGTCACCTGGTTTTGCCGCAGGTAGTTTGCACCCGCGGCCGAGGATGCACATGGCAAACCCGCACGGCGGTCGAAAGAGGCAATTTTCAGGAGCCGGCCGCTGCATTTTTGATGTATCGTCTAACCATGAATCTGGGGCATTTTCCAGCGGCTGCCGCGCAAAGCTCGATAGAATTGAGCTGCAAATGCTTCGTGCAAAAACGTATGGCGCATTTTCAGGCGAGCCGCTACAGGCCCAAACCGGGGAAGGGGCCGGAGCGCATATCTAATAATCCTGCACCCGCCCGTGGGCCGGACGCATAGGAGCACGTCATGAACAAATTATCCAGCCTGAGCGAGGCCGTCGCCTCAATCCCCTCGGGGTCCCATGTGGCACTATCGGGTTTCGCAATTACGCGATGCGCCATGGCCTTTGCCCGTGAGGTCCTTCGCCAGGGAATCAAAAAGCTGACGATATCGCAGTGCGTCGGGGCTATGGACACGGATCTTCTGGCCGGAGGAGGTTCGGTCGAGCGGGTGATTTACGGGGGAGGGTCTCTCGACCGTTTCGGCAGGCTTGGGTGCATAAACGCGGGCATCGATAACGGCTCGATCCAGGCTGAAGAATACAGCAGCCTGTCGATTGCTTTCCGCTATCTGGCCGGCTCGCTTGGGCTTCCCTTCATTCCCATACGGTCGCTATGCGGGTCCGGCCTGCTGAGCCGGATTCAGGAGCAAACGGGATCCGATATTGCCTTTATCCATGATCCTTTTTCCGGCGACCGGTGGCTTGTGTTGAAGCCTTTGCTTCCGGATGTGGCGGTGGTACAGGTCCAGACTTGTGACGAAGAGGGAAACGCCTGGATTATGGGTCCGAAATGGGATTCGCCGGAGCAGGTGAAAGCCAGCACTCGCGCCATCGTTATTGCCGAGCATGTGGTGCCGACGGACATCATTCGCGGGGAACCCGAACGGTGCGTGATTCCCAATCTCCTTGTCTCTCATGTCGTGGAATTGCCTTTCGGGGCTCATCCCACTTCCTTATATCATGAGTACGACTACGACGCCGACGAGATCCGCAGGTACGTCGAGGCTGCCAGGAAATCCGATTTGTGGAAGGCATACCTGGACAAATATGTCTATGGTGTGAAGGACCACTGGGAATATCTCAATCTTGTCGGAGGCCTCCGCCATCTCAGGAGTCTTCGGGCCGATCCCATACTGGGATATTAGGGGGAACGATATGGACTTTACTCCAACGGAGTTAATGGCAGTTTCGGGAGCCCGTGAACTGCAAGATGGCCATGTTGTCGCCGTTGGGATCGGGCTTCCGATGGTGGCGGCTTTCCTGGCGAAAAAAAGCCATGCTCCCAACATGACCATCCTGTTTGAGCTGGGAGTGATCGATCCCGAACCGATTCATACGGGTGTGGGGCTTGCCGATCCCAGGGTGTGGTACCGGGCCAAAGTACTAAGCAGCTTCATCGACATACTGGGAACCGTTCTTCATCGCGGCAGGGTCGATGTCGGGTTTCTGGGAGGGCTCGAAGCGGATCGGTTCGGCAACCTGAATACGACGCTCGTGGGCGATCCGAAGGGGAAATTCCGCCATATGATCGGCAGCGGCGGCGCCAACGATATTGCCTCTTGCGCGAAGAAAACCATTCTGATCATGCGCCAGGAGGAAGGCAAATTCCGGGAAACGATTTCTTTTGTCACCAGCCCCGGGTATCTCGACGGCGGTGACAGCCGGCGCAAGGCCGGGCTGATCGGCGGTCCAAGCCGCGTGATCACCGATAAGGCGATCTTCGGATTCCATCCGGAAACGAAGCAGATGATGCTGCTTTCCATCCATCCCGGGAACACACTCGAGGATGTCCTCTCGACCATGGGCTTCCGCCCGCTCATCCCGCAGGAGTTTTCCGTAACGGAACCGCCGACAGGGGAGCAGCTCCGCGTAATCCGGGAAGTGATCGATCCCGGGCGCATGTATATGGGATAGGCGCGGAGAGGTATTCCACCGCACCGAATTGCGCAGGAGAGAATGCCCGGCGCAAAGCGCAACCCGCGAGAGTCCATGCTTTCGCCGGATAGTGCCCTGAAGACTCAAACCTGACATGCTCCGGGGACGGAGCGCAGAACCTGAAATCGAGGCCGGCCGGGCATCGCGCCAACGAAGACGCCCCAACAGGCAGGGTGCGTCTTAATGGCAGGAGCCTGTGGGCGCCTGCATGTTTAAGGAAATATGATTTTTGAGGTTATTTCATGCGAATTCTTGTATGCCTGTCTGCAGGACACAGCACGCTAGATTTTTACGGGCCGGCAGAGGTTTTCTTCCGAATTTGCGCTCCGTCCGCATTTCTTGCATACGAACTTTGCATCCTTCACCAGCGCTTTATAGTCGCCTAAACTATTCTCAACATAGCCCATATTTACCAGATAACACAGATGTTCATCATGCATTGCACAGGGCATCTCGGGTTTTTTCATTGATATCCTCCGTTTTATTTCTTTGCTTATTAAACGTCAATAACCGGCCGGTTTTTTTCATACGTATAGATACAACAACCGTCCGTGCCATGCAATAGGGATTCGGGCGCCTGGCAGCCTGCCGGATTTTTGAAGTATCATACGAAACTGCAGCTTAGGTTGCACGAGGGCAAAACAAAAAGGCCGCGCAATAGGGGCTATAAACTCCAGTTGCGCGGCTTCGAATAAAAACCGGGATCGCCAACGGGAAAATGCAGCTATTCCTTTTTTTTGTCGGCTGCGGCCAGGATCTGCGAAGGCTGGTTCTTCACGAAATCCGCATCTTCATCGTCCGCGAGCCAATCGGAAACCTGACCGATCTTGCTTGCGGTCTCGTAAAGCGCCATATACACGAGACACTGCTTATTGTCGCTGTCGATAGCGAGTTTTGTTAAATAGCTCGTGGTGTATTTCAGCTTTTCGTGGATCTGGTCCAGGACCATGTTGGCCACCGGACAGAGATAAGGCGCGATGCCTTCCGCCCTCGTCTGGACTTCCTTGGGATGATGGATGCAACCCTTGATCTTCAGTTTGAGCATCACCCCATCCGGACCCACTTTATGGGTAATTTGATTGGCGATTCCGCCTTCGGTGATCGCTTTGCAGCAGCTCGTGACGATTTCGTTTACATTTTTCCCCTCGATCTGCTTGGCGCGAATGAAGTCGACTCCGACATACTCACATTTCCAGTGGATCATTCCGGAGAGTTCATGATAGGCGAGAGTTTCCAGTCTCGAAAGCAACTCGTTGCAGTATTTTATGCTATCCATTAGATCCTCTCCTTATTTCCAAATTTTTCCCAGTACACCATTTCCTTGAGCGGCAGTTTGGGCCTTGGATGCTTGCGCTGTTCTTTGGGATACCCGAAGGCGAGGAAAGAAACGACTTTATAGTCTCCCATGCCGGTCGGAATTCCCAATATTTCTTTGAATCGTTTGGCATCTCTCGTACTGGCCACCGGTCCGTGTACCCAGCATGCGCCGAGTCCCATGGAATGGGCCTGCAGGAGCATATTCTCGATGGCGGCGCAGAGGTCGTAAGGGACATCGACACTTCCCACCCGCAGATCCCCGATCACGGCAATGACCACCGGCGCCTGCTTGCAGAATTCCGACACTCTGCCGGAGTACATAAACTCCAATACTTCAGCCCTCTTGACGGGGTCTTCGATCCCCTCAAATCTCTGTTGCAGCTCATTGAGGCAGTACCAGGCGGTCATGCGCGATCCGCTCCCCTGCCGGGACAGATCGCCGATCTTGTTCCTCGTCTCCTGGTCCCGGACAACGATAAACCTCCACGGTTGATAGTTCTCACCCGTGGGCGCCCACCGGGCCGCCTCCAGGATCTTGTCGAGCATCTCGTCCGATATCGGGTCGGATTTGTATCTTCGGATACTCTTTCTCGATGTAAGCACATCCAGAAATTCTGGCATACAGATTTTCCTCCAAACTTTTAGAAATAATTAAGTGCTGGCTTTGTTGGAAGAGCCGGTAATGTCATTGCGGGACAAATCCAAACATTGCATCACTTGAAAAAACTGACATTCTAGATCGAACCGCAAATTTTGTAAACAATAAAATGGCAGAGCGCATCTAGAAGACGCCCTCCTGCCTGAGCCTCTGAATCTCCTGCTCATCGATCCCCAGGAGCCCGCCGTAAATTTCCTCGTTGTGCTCCCCCACGGCAGGAATGCGCTTCCTTCGGTCGCCTGGCGTTTTGGACATCTTGTAGACCGAACCGCTGAGCTTTACCTTTCCCGAAACGGGCTGTTCAACCTCGACAATCATATCTCTACTCAACAATTGGGGATCGCCGGCGACCTGGTCAAAAGTGGGCAGAGGGGAACAGGGCACCCCGTATTTCTTGAGGATTGCCAGGACCTCCTCGACTGTCCTTTCCCTGCACCACGCCTGGACCAGGCCGTCCACTTCTTCCATATTTTGGGTCCGGCTCTCACGCGTGGCAAAACGCGGCTCGCCGCTCAGGTCCTCCCGCCCCATCGCCTGGAGGACCTTTTGCCATTGAGGGTCCGTGATCGTGCAAATCACCACATGCCCGTCCCTGGCATTGTAGGCGCCGAAGGGAGCGGAACTGCTGAGCTTGTTGCCGATTCTCCCGGGGACGATGCGAGTGTCAAAGTAGTTGGCGCGGTCGGGGAAAACCATTGCCCAGATGCCGTCCTGCATGGAAATGTCAATGGACTGTCCCTCACCCGTTAGCGTCCGGTAATACAGGGCCGCCAGGATGCCGATGACGCCGTTATATCCCCCCATGTAGTCGCCGAGCGAGATGCCCGCCTTCAGCGGTTCGCCTCCGGCATAGCCGGTGACGCTCATCAGCCCTCCCATTGCCTGTGCGACCACATCATAGCTGACGTCGTTGCGGCGTGGGCCGGTCTGCCCGAAGCCTGAAATGGAGGCGTAAATGATCCGAGGGTTGATTTTGCTCACTTCTTCGTAGCTCAGGCCCAGCCGTTGCATCCCGCCGGGGGCAAAGTTCTCGACCAGGACATCCACCTTGCCTGCCAGTTTCCTGGCAATCTCCAGCCCTTTCGAACTCTTAAGGTTCAGGGTGATGCTTTTCTTGCCCCGGTTATAGGAAAGAAACTGATACGATTCCCGTTTGGGCGTCATGGGCATGGCAAGCCGCTCGGGTTCGCCCTTGCCCGGCATTTCTATCTTTAGGACCTCGGCGCCGAGTTCGCTCAGCACCGACGTGCAATGAGGACCGGACAAATACTGTGTAAAATCCAAAACCCTGACACCTTCCAATGCTTTGGCCATAAGTCCTCTTCTCCTTTTTTTGACAGGGATTGGGATCGGTCTTCTGCCGTTCGTCCACTTCGGCAAAAAGGATTTCTGTGGCACACAAATGCGGCTTCCCGCCATTTTCGGACCAATTTTTTTTCCCAGGTCACGGCGCGGACGCTTTGCGAACCGGCATCCATCGGATCGCGGCCACCCGGCCACGCCGCAAAATCCGCAGCCGCTCCTAGCGCAGCGCCGCTCTGATGGCCTTGATGACTTTTGCCTTGTCCGGAATGGCGAATTTTTCCATTGGCGGGCTGAAGGGGATCGGGATGTCCAGCCCGCATACTCTGGCCGGCGCAGACTTCAGCTTTTTAAAAGCGCCTTTGTCGGACGTTGCCAGAGCCATAATCTCCGCTGCAGCGCCGCAGGTCTGACAGGCTTCATCCACAACCACCAGGCGTCCGGTCTTCCTGACGGACTTGATGATTGTTTCTCCGTCCAGCGGGACCAGCGTTCTGGGATCGACAACTTCCACCGAAATGCCTTCCTTCGACAGTTCTTCAGCAGCCTGCAGGGCCTCGTAAACCATTCTGGCCAGGGCCACCACGGTCACGTCCGAGCCCTTCCTGCGCACGCAGGCCTTACCCAGCGGCACCAGGTACTCGTCTTCCGGCACTTCGCCTTTGACTTTGCCGATGAGGAAATTCTCGAACGAGATCACCGGATTATTGTCCCTCAGCGCGGTCTTGAGCAGGCCCTTCACATCGTAGGGAGTTGTGGGCAGAAGGATTTTCAGCCCCGGCACATTCATGAACATGGAATAGGGGCTGATGGAGTGCTCGGCGGCGCCGGAGAAACCTGCGCCTACGGTCATCCGGATCAAAATAGGGAATTTGGCCTGGCCGCCGAACATATAGGTGATTTTGGCAGCATGATTCATCATCTGGTCCATGGCCACGAAACCGAAAGTGGCCATGCGCAGGTTGCATACCGTACGAAAGCCGGAACCTGCCAGCCCGATCGCCGCTCCCACGAAATTGTTCTCTGCTATGGGTGTAACCCTTATTCGATCCGCCCCGAACTCTTTCTGTAAATCGGCGGCCAGGTCGGTCGATAGATGGATCGTTCGCGGGTTTCTGCGGAATTCCTCCTCAATGGCTTCGTTAGCCGCCTGTTCGTATGTGATTTCTCGCATTGCGTGCCTCATCGATTCACAGCGAATAAATATCTGCCAGGGCGTCCTGCGGTTGGGGATAGGGACTTGCAAGGGCGAAGTCGTGCGCTTCCTCAACCTGCGCCATGATCCTTCTGTTGATGGCTTTGATCTTTGCAGGCGTCAGAACTCCCCGTTCCAGCAGACTGCGTTCAAAAGCAGCCACGGGGCACTTTTTCTTCCACGCCTCGAGCTCCTCTGTGGGCCGCAAGTCCTCCAGCGCCTCCGAAAGATAATGCTTATGCCAGCGGTAGGTTTGGCATTCCAGGAAAATGGGACCTTTGCCTTCTCTCAACCTTGAGATGGCCTCTTTTGCCGTCCGGTAGACGAGCTCGACATCATTCCCATAAATCGCTTTGCTGGCGATGTGATAGGCTTCCGGCATCCGTGTGATCTCTCCGGCGCCCAGCGAATACTGCGCGGAAGTGTTCACCCCGTAGTGGTTGTTTTCACAGACGAAGAGCAACGGCAGTTTCCAGATGGAAGCCAGGTTCAGCGCTTCGTGAAATTCGCCTTCCTGGCACGCCCCGTCGCCAAAAAAGATGACTGCAATTTTCCCTTTGCCTTCAAGCTGAGCTGCGAGAGCCGCGCCGGTGGCGATGGGCAGCCCGGCTCCCACGATGCCATCCGCTCCAAGCATGCCGATGCTGAAATCGGCTATATGCATGGAACCGCCTTTGCCCTTGCAGTATCCGGTTTTTTTCCCATAGATTTCGGCCATCATCCTCTTTATGTCCGCACCTTTGGCGATGCAGTGGCCGTGGCCGCGGTGATGGCTGACGATGCGGTCCTCTTTGCCCAGGTGGACGCAGACTCCGGCGGCGATGGCTTCTTCGCCAATATAGGAATGCACAAAGCCGGGGACGTTTCCGGCGTAGACCTCCCGGACCACCCGCTCCTCGAAACGCCGGATTTTCAGCATGGTCGTATAGAGGTCGATCAGTGTTTTTGGGCTGAGGTCCAAGACATCATCTCCTTTCGACGCCCGGGAACTGGGCCATAGTCGTGTTGAATGCACGCGTCGCCAGCACATCCAGGGGCAAGGACCGGATGTCCTGGCTCAGGACTTCAATTCCCCAGGGCCCTTGATAGCCGGCCTTCAGCATGCAATCAATGAAACCCTTTACATCGAATTCCCCTTCGCCGTCCATGAACCAGTCGGTGATGAATTCCAGTTCGACATGCTTCATGCCATTATCGTCGAGAATCCGCTTCATCTCTTTAAGACTGCGGCTCTCGAGTATGTGCGCGAGGTCGACCTCCTTGATGCCGAAGCCTTTGAATCCGGCTTTGGCCGCAGCCTCCACCCTGTCCTTGAAATCAAAAGAGCTGTATTCCTGAGCCGAGTGAGGACAGGCCGATCCCGCCAGGGTCGAGTAGGTAGCCACCAATTCCACATTTGCCATATCCAATAATTCGCTCCAATCAAGTTTCAGGTGCGCAAATGCAAAAAACCACCAATTCCACAGGATTTATTCTTTTGATTCCGCGCAATCCGTGGCGTCTTTTTCAGAGCTTTGGATTTATCCGCCGGAGACCAGCGGCAGGATCACCACCTCATCCCCGTCATTCAGCATGGTCTGCATTCCCTTGAGAAATTGAATCGTCTGGCCGTTGACCATGATGCGCACGTGGGGATGAACGCTGCCGCTGTGGGGGTCAATAAAATGAGGGGAGAGCTTGTCCCCCCACCTTTCTTTCATTAATGCAACGAAGTCGTCAACCGTCGATCCCTGGGGAAGGTCAATCTCCATCAGCCTCTGGCCGACGACCTGCTTGAGTCCCATAACAGTTTGGAGCGTAATCTTCATGAAGATCCAAACCTATAAATTCAGCGCGTCCGCGATATATCCCAGCCCCAGCTCTGCGAGCTTTGCGCGTGTGGGCATCCCTGTTTTCACATCCCATCCCCGCTCGGAATAGTATTCATCAAGCATCGTATCGAGGTCTTTCCTGCTGATCAGCTGTCCCTTGGAGGCGCCTGCTTTCAGAGGTTCCGTCATCAGCCTTTCCGGCAAAGTATCATCGGCGCGCGTGAAGCCCTCCCGGACGTTGAAGGCTTTCGCCACGTTCGTGAGCCTTTCACCCACCTTCATCACTTCTTCGGGAGTAAAGGGCAGCCCCGTAATCGCCTCCATGAGATCCGCCGTGTTCTGACAGGCAATCTGCGGGATAGCCATATCGAGAAGGAATTTGCACATGGGGGCGCAGTCACAGGTGACTGCCTGGATGTCCTGATTCCACATCGTGAGCTTGCCCTTGCCCTCAATGGCAAGGCGGTCTACCTGATGGGGTACGGGCAAGCCGAAGATCTCCTGGAAGGCATAGCCTTTGCAATGGTCCGCGCCGGTATAGGCAGTGGCATAGTTCAGGCCGTGGGCTTTTGCACCCCGTACGTCATATCCGGCGAGCTCGAGCCCCTTGACCTGGATAGCGAACTTTTCCGTCCCCCTGCCGATTTTCTTCGCTGCAGCCAGGCTTCCGTCTGCGAGGAGATCGCCGATGCCGTCGCGGAAAGCCATCTTGCGCAGGACTTTTATCATGGCTGCGTCGTTTCCGAAGCGCAAATCGATGCCGTCCGTGTCCTTGAGCGTGAGAATGCCCTTCTCAAAACACTCCATGGCAAAACCGATAGTGACTCCCGAAGAAACACTATCGAGGCCCAGTTCGTCGGCGAGCCGGTCGGCCGCGATGACGCTATCGATATCGTCGATGCCGTTGTTGCTTCCGAAAGCGTAAACCGTTTCGAAGTCCGGGCCTTCCGAAAGGATGCCGGCGTAATCGCCTCTCTTTGCCATTTTCATCTGGCTGCAGCCGACCGGACAGTCATGACAGTGTTCCTTGCCGATCTTCCGCGTCGTTTGCGATTCAAGACCGAGCCCCTCGGGAACGAACTGGCCCGTTGCCGTCCAGTTCTTCGCGGGCAGGATGCCCATGGCGCTTGTCACTTCCACCACCATAGGGGTGCCATGCTGCGCGAATTCGGGATAGAGGACAGGGCTCTCTTTGAAGGCCTTGAGCAGGGCGGCGCGGGACTTCCTGTACTTTTCCTCCGAAGCGATAGGAATGGGTTCCACTCCCCGGACAGCGATGGCCTTCAGGTTCTTGGATCCCATGACGGCGCCCAAACCCTTGCGGCCGAGCGCCCGGCGTTCGTTGATGATGCCGGCGATTCGGCACAAGCGCTCGCCGGCGGGACCGATGCAGCAGACCCGCACGTTCTGGTCCTGCAGCTCATCCTTGATGATTTGCTGGCAGTCAAAGGTGAGGGTTCCCCAGCTTCGGGCAGCGTCACGGAACCTTACGGCATTCCCCGTAATCGCCACATAGGTGGGTTTGTCCGCCTTGCCTTCTATAATGATTACGTCCCACCCGGCATATTTCATTTCGACGGGGAAGTGTCCGCCGGACAAGGCCAGGCCGACAGCGCCGGTGAGGGGCGACTTTCCCGCAACCGACATCCTGCTCGAGCAAGGCACCCCGGCCCCCGTGAAAGGACCGCAGGCGAAGATGAGTTTGTTGTCGGGACAGAGAGGGTCGGTCCCGGCTTTTACCTCGTCGAAGAGATATTTAATGGCAAAACCGGCGCCGCCAATGAAGTCCCGGGCCAATTGTTCCTGCAGCGGCTCCTCTTTCGACGTTTTGTTGGTCAGGTTAATCCTGAGTATTTTGCCTGCATAGCCACCGGAATACATGTATTTTCTCCCTTTGCTTGATTTTGTATGAAAAAAGGGGCGAGTCAAGGACAAAGCGGGATCGAGTGGCCGGTTTGCCGCGGGACAATTTTTTTCCCGTGACACATTCGGGGATCCGTTAGATAAATGCATCGGAAATTGCCTGACTTTGCCGCGGGATTTGCGGAGTCTGACAGTTTCAGGATCAACGAATGCCGACTTGCGCAGATCGAGGCGCTGACGAAAGATGAACCTCGAGGCGAAATTCATCGGCTGCCGCAATCGACTGTCAGCGGTTCAGGCCGGTGCCGATCATCGGCATGGTGTGGGCGGTTCGCAATCGAGCCTCCGGCCTCAAGGATTGTTGAAATGTTTCATTTGCTCCGGGTGACGCTCCGAAGCCTGGCCTCTTATGGTTCATAAATACATACCCCATTACATTCGGCTCCTGAATCTGGCGATCCCTTTGGTGTTGACCCAGGCGGGGCAAATGACCGTGCAGCTGGTCGACAATGCCATGGTCGGCCGTGTCGGGACAGCGGAGCTGGCGGCCGCATCGTTTGCCAACAGCGTCTATATCGTGATCATGCTGTTCGGATTGGGCCTCTTCCTGGGTGTAACTCCCCTGACCGCACACGCCCGCGGCGCCAACGACGATCAGCTGGTGGCCACTGTCATGAAAAGCGGTTTTGCCCTGTCGGCATTGCTGCTTCCGGTCATCACGCTCGTTTCGTGGTCGCTGGTCTGGCTCATGCCTCACATGGGTCAACCTGAGGAGGTGGCCCGTCTGGCGATCCCCTATTACCTCACCCTTGTCGTGTCCATTATCCCATTTCTTTTTTTTGCGCTGTTGAAGCAGATCGGCGAGGGATTGGGCAATACGCTTATGGCCATGGTGGCCACAATCCTGTCGAACCTGCTCAATGTTGTTCTGAACTATATACTGATATTCGGGAAAATGGGTTTTCCGAAACTGGGCTTGCTGGGAGCCGGATATGCAACGCTCATCTCGCGAATCGCCATGCCGTTGCTGCTATATGCCGGATTCATGCACCTCGGGTCCATCAGGCATTATTTCGTATTGATGCGCACCGTTCAGGCTTCCTCGAATCAGATCCGGAAGATTTTCAGCGTGGGGCTGCCCATCTCGGGGCAACTGGTGCTGGAGGTCTCAGCTTTTACTCTCAGCGCCGTGATGATGGGCTGGCTGGGCGACGTTCCCCTCGCGTCGCATCAGGTGGCCATGGGACTGGCCAGCTTCACCTTCATGGTTGCCAACGGAGTGGCCATGGCAACGACTATCCGCGTGAGCTTTCAATTGGGGACACGCAATTTCGAGAGTATGGAGCGGATTTCCTTTTCAGCCATGCACCTGGTGCTGACCTATATGGGACTCTGCGGTTTGGGATTCCTGATATTCCGTCATCAGTTGCCCCATATTTTCACGAATGATGCGCGCGTGATTCATATGTCGGCTTCGCTACTGGTGATCGCCGCATTGTTCCAGTTGTTCGACGGTCTCCAGGTGGTCTGCCTGGGCATATTGCGCGGATTTGCCGATGTCAGAGCCCCCATGGCCATTGCGGGATTCTCGTACCTGGTTGTCGGCCTGTCTGTCAGCTACTTTTGTGCTTTCACCCTTAAAATGGGAGCGGAAGGCATCTGGTATGGTTTCCTGGCCGGGCTGGTGGTCGCGGGAATTCTTCTGGGCTCCCGGATCAGGAAAAAGGTTCGCGCCCTGGTAGCGCGGACGCACGCTGAAGAATGCGCCGGGGAACGCTGACAAAAAAATCCAGGCGGGAAGCTGCGCGATAGATTGGATGAGCCGCTTATTGCGGCTCGGTTTTGGGCGTCCGGAGGACTATTCAAGTTCCATTAGAACCTGGCCTTTGGCCACCTTTTCGCCCGCAGCTACGCGGATGACTTTGACGGTTCCATCCTGCGGCGCCTTGATCCTGTTGAGCATTTTCATGGCCTCGAGGATCATCATTGTGTCGCCCTGCCTGACCGTTTTTCCGACCCTGGTATCGATTTCGGCCACGACGCCGGGAATAACCGCCTTGATGACGCGCGGATCCATTCTCTCATAGGGTTTGCGAAGGGCAAACTTTTTGGTCAGCCGCGTTTCGAAGACACCGTTTTCCAGTTCGATCCGGTCGAATTTTTCCTGCTCGCTCACCGTGGGTCTCCTGTCTAAAACTTAGAACGGCGGGATGCCATGTTTCCTGGCCGGCAGCGATACGCCTTTATTGTGTGCTATTTTCAGTGCATGGGCAACATAGGCGCGTGTCTCTTCCGGGGTGATGACCGCATCCACATAACCGCTGGAAGCCGCGACATAGGGATTGGCGAACTTGTCGGTGTATTCTTTGACCTTGATTTTGCGCATTTCCTCGGGATTTTCCGCCGACATGATTTCGTTGCGGAAGATGATGTTTGCGGCTCCTTCGGGCCCCATTACGGCAATTTCGGCCGTGGGCCATGCGAAGACGAAGTCGGCTCGAAGGTGAAGGGAGCACATGGCGATGTAACCGCCGCCGTATGCCTTGCGCAAAATCACCGTAATCTTCGGCACGGTCGCTTCGCTGTAGGCATAAAGAACCTTGGCGCCGTGGCGGATTACGCCGTTATGTTCCTGGTCGGAGCCCGGGAGATAGCCGGGGATGTCGACCAGGGTGACCAGAGGAATGTTGAAACTGTCGCAGAACCGGACGAAGCGGGCGATTTTGTCTGAGGCGTCGATATCCAGAACCCCGGCGAGCACCATTGCCTGGTTGCCGATGATGCCGACGGTTTCCCCGTTGATCCGGCTGAAGCCGATAACCGCATTGGTGGCGAACAGTTCCTGAACCTCGAAAAACTCCGAGTCGTCGACCAACGCGCGCACAATGTCGCGCACGTCGAACGGGATTTTGGAGTCCTTGGGAATCAGGTGCTCTATCCTGTAGGACGGCTTGGGCTTCTTCGGCTCGATGGTCCCTGCCTTCTGCCTGTTGCTGTCGGGCAGGAAGCTGATCAGTTTGCGGATCTGTTCAAAGCACTCTTGCTCGCTGTTGGCAAAAAAGTGGGCATTGCCCGCCGTCTCGGCCTGGACACGCGCCCCGCCGAGCTCTTCCATCGAGATTTCCTCGCCGAGCACCGTCTTGACGACTTCCGGCCCGGTGATGAACATTTTGGAAATTTGATTCACGACGAAAACGAAGTCGGTCAGCGCCGGTGAATAGACGGCACCGCCGGCGCATGGCCCGAGAACTACGGAGATCTGGGGTACGACGCCGGAAGCCAGGGTGTTGCGGTAGAAAATCTCGCCGTAGCCGGCCAGCGAGTTGACGCCTTCCTGGATCCGTGCGCCCCCGGAGTCGTTGATGCCGATAATGGGGATGCCCATCTTTATTGCGTGATCCAGCACCTTGGTGATTTTGCGGGCGTGCATCAGGCCAAGGGAACCGCCGGCCACGGTGAAGTCCTGCGCATAGATGCAGATCGGGCGGCCGTCGATAGTTCCCGAGCCGGTAATGACACCGTCAGCGGCAAGCTCCTTGCCGTCCATGCCGAAATCCTGACAGTTGTGTTCGACGAACAGGTCGTACTCATGGAAGGAACCCTCATCCAGCAGAGCAGCGATCCGCTCCCGTGCGGTCAGTTTGCCGCCGGCCCTCTGCTTGATGATGGCCTGCTCGCCGCCGCCTTTTGAGACGGTTGATTTCCGTGTAAAGAAATCCACGATCCTCTGCATAAAGGTCATAATCGCCGCCTATTAACGCTTCTGCCGACAAATCGGCCTTCCAAACCTTAAGTGTAACAGAAAAATACCATATAGCGACGTTCAATTTTTTGCAGCGTTTAAACAAGCGTGCAAATTGGATGTCTTTTCCGGGAGATTTCAGCCTGGCGCTGCCCGGGGCCGCAGCCAAAATATCCGACATTGGCGATGGCCGCGCGCTATCAGCTTTCAGCGTTCAGCTTCCAAATGGAAGCGCAAAAGTGCTTGATTCCAAAAGGGAAGAAAAACTTCTTTGCAAAACGCAAAGAAGCCGTAGATAAGGACTCTGTCCATCTGCTGCGAGGAATCACGACCGGAATGGAGCGATAAGATAATGACTGCATCAAAATGCAGCCATTGCTCCGGTAGAGGACAGGAAGGCTCCCTGATCCGGTAACGCTGACCTACGCTGACATAAGCGCTGATGAATGCTGATAAAAAAATCAGAATGAGGGTCGGTGACCCATAATCATGGAGCTCATGAAGCCGCGGATCAGCTAAGCAGATAGGCAATCAGCGGAGTCAGCGTCAGCGGGCTCAGGATCGTTGTCAGGACGACGACGCCGCTTACGAGCCTTTGATCCAGGTCATACTGAACGGCAAGGACGGTGGTTACAACCGCCGCGGGCATGGATGCCTGCAGGACACCGGCCTGGCGCGCCGTTCCCGCTAATCCCAGCCAGTGCGCTACAAGCAGCGCAATGAATGGGGTCACGACAAGCTGCAGGAATGCCGAAGCCCCGATCAGCACCATCCTGTCCCGGGGCCATACCCGGGCTTCCGCAATCTGAAGCCCCAAAAGGACCAGCATGAGCGGGATGGATGCGTCGCCGAGCAGGGAAACCGATCGATCCAGGAACAAAGGCATTTGCCAATCCATCTGGCGGACTAATCCAGCCGCAACCAGGCCGTAGATGGCGGGAACCATCAGCAAGCGGCGCACCGCCTGGCCCGCCGAGAGCTTTCCCATCGAGGCAACCAATACCCCCAGCGTGTATACGACTACTGTTCCGAAGACGAAGCAAACCAAAGCTTTTGCCAATGCTTCCTCGCCAAAGGCGAACTTGGTTGCCGCAAGGCCATAGTTCCCGCTGTTGACGAACATGGACGCCACCACCATGCTGGCGATCAGGTGCCGGTCGGCTCTCAGGGATCGGCCGGTCAGATAAGCCAATCCCCCGATAATGATGCTCACCGCAAGGGTAAAAAGCGCGAGCCCGGCAAACTCGGCTCCGGATGTTTTCACCTGCACCAGAGACACGAAGACCAGGCATGGGCTGAAGATGTAGAAGGCCATCCAGGACGCCGTCTTGATGTCAGGATGCAAAGTCCGGCCCAACACGAATCCGGCCGCGGCACACAGGAGGACGGGGAGGAGATTGTTGACGAAGACGTCCTGTATCAGAGCATAATGCATAATATCGATTCTCCGGTCTGGCCTTCCGGTGACGGCGTTCAAAGGAAAGCAGATTTTCCACTCAATGCGCGCCCAAAGCCAGTGCAAATTCGGATTGAAGCGAATCGGCGCATGGAGATAGCTCTCATGCCTCAGGGAAACACGCGGCGGGGGAGTTACGAATCCTATCATTTCAGGCCCCAGGTGGCACATGGCGGTCTGCGGCTTGAGGTCCGCAACATGACGGTAAATGCCGGGATGGGGGGTGCCGGCGGAAAACCCGTGATAGATCCGGACTGACTGCATTGGGGTAAAACGTTTGTCCGGGGGCAAGCGGAGAATGTTAGAATCATCCGACCGACAAAAGCAAATAGCATGACACGCCCGGCTGCACTGTCAGGCTCGCCTACGCAGACGATGCACCAACCATGAGGAGATCTTCCAATGAACGGAACAGTCAAATTCGAAAAAATGCTGGAGCCAGGCCAGATAGGGAAAGTGCGGACCAAAAACCGGATCGTCAAAACCTGCGGCGGAGCGGAAGATATCGGCAGCATAAACAGGGCCTTTCTCGAGTCCATTGCCCGCGGCGGTGCAGGCCTGATTATCTGGGGGGACGTTGCGGTTGAATACCCCAGGGGCGTTACCATACCCATCACCCGCAGACACCTCGTGGATGACACGAATATTCCGGCATTCAAAGAAATAGCCGACGCAATTCACCGGCATGACTGCCCCGCATTTATGCAGCTGTTCCATGCCGGTCCTCAGGCGATGCTTGAAAAGGGCCTGCAGACAATTTCCTCTTCCAGCCTTACTGAAAAAGAAAGATCCGAATTAATGGCGTCCATGATCCCCAGAGAGCTGACAATTGCGGAGATTGAGGATCTCGTGGACAAGTTCGCCGGTGCGGCCGTGCGGGCCCGGCAGGCCGGATTCGACGGGGTCGAGGTTAATGCCGCCCGAATGCACCTGATCAACAGCTTCCTGTCCCGTGCCTGGAACAAACGTCAGGACAAATACGGTTGCCCAAACCTTGAAAATCGGGCCAGGTTTCTGGTTGAAATCATACGCGAAATCAAAAAACGTCTCGGACCGGACTACCCGGTCACAACGCTGATTAACGGACTGGAGCTCCACATCGAAAACGGCATAACCATTGGCGAAGCCCAGGGCTTCGCCGCGATACTGCAGAATGCCGGAGTGGATGCCATCCATGTGAGAGCCTTCGGCTATCATGGTTTTGACAGCATCGACGCTTCTCCCAAAGGGATCTATCATTCCGAGAATACCAAACCGCTGCCGAAGGAGCTCGACTGGAGCCATGGGGGAAAGGGAGCAATGGCGCCCCTGGCTGCCGCAGTGAAAAAGGTAGTCTCTATACCCGTCATTACTGTAGGGGGACTGGACCCCGTAGTGGGGGAACAGGTTCTGCGGGAGGGCAAGGCGGACTTTATCGGCATGTGCAAAGGCCTCATGGCGGACCCCGAAATCGCCCACAAGCTGGCCGCAGGCAGGGTTGAGGATGTTGCCTATTGCCCCGACTGCGGTGACTGTTCCAGGGCCCTGTTCCTCAATATCCTACGGGGCGAGTTTGTGCCAATTCGGTGCAGAGTGAATGCTGCTTTGGGCAGCGATGAAACTTATGCAATCCCGCCTGCGCCGAGGAAAAAGAAAATTGTGGTGGTGGGCGGCGGGCCCGCGGGAATGGAAGCGGCGCGAGTGGCGGCGATCCGTGGCCACGAAGTCATTCTCTATGAGAAAGAGAACCGGTTAGGAGGCCTCCTGCCCTGGGTTGCCGTGGTGAGAGGGCTGGACGTCGACTGCGACGTGACGATACTGGCTGATTATCTCAAAAACCAGATTACGAAACTCGGAGTCCGCATCAACCTGGGAAAAGAGTTCCATCAATCCGCCATCGGGGAATTAAATCCGGACGCGGTCATACTGGCTACGGGAAGAATACCGGTCCATCCGGAGATACCTGGAATAAACGGAAGCAACGTAGTCGGCATCGAGGAGCTCTACCTGAAAATGAAGGATGATCTTGAGCTGGTCGAGCCCGGGATCATGAGAGGCATGAACAAATATTGGGATTCCGTCGGGAAGAGGGTTGTCATCATCGGCGGAACCATAGAGGGCTGCGGTCTGGCTGACTTCCTGGCCGGGCGCTGCAGGGAAGTCACATTGGTGGACGAGGGAAAAATATTGGGTGGTGATCCGCTGATGAGATTCCCCTTGATGCAAAAGGTAATCACGATGCCTGAAGTCCGGTATGCGGAAATCACCGACCAGGGACTGGCCGTCACCACCAAAGAAGGGAAGCGGCGTCTCCTTGAGGCCGATACAATTATAGCGGCCACAAACCCGAGGCTCAAAACGGAGCTTTTGAGCGCCATTAAGGGAAAAGTCCCCGAAGCTTATCTCATCGGAATCGATGACAAGGAGCCCGGCTACATCATGAACGCCATAGGAAACGCCTATCGCGTCGCCAGAGCCATTTAGCCTCTCCCTGGAGTCATCGAGGGTTTGAGGTCAAATCAGCAGTTTCTCTGCTTTACCCGAGGGTTTTAACCGGTGCCGCTGGGAATCAGGGACCCGAGCACTTCAAGACTGCCGGAGCAGGCGCTGCAGCAGTTCACGCCGACCCGGAGATGCCTTTCTCAAGGGCGTGTGAATGAACCACTCGAAATAGTCCGGATCATAAAACAGGCCGTTCTGCGTGAAGGGGTCATTTTCCCGCAGCTGCCGGGCCATCTCGATTGAGCCGACCGAAAAAATCGTCAGATCGTAAAGCGAATCGGCGGACGGCCCGCTTTCCCAGTCATACCCCATGGACGTAGTGCCCCCCGGGCCAAGCCGGTTGAAAGCGTGCTGCACCAGGAATGATGGTATCGGCCTTCTGGCTTTGTCGTCGTCCTCGATCTTCTTAAGGCGCGTGGCCTCCGCCCTGGCAAGGGATACGAAAAGCTTCGGCGGGGTTACGACCTCGACGGTTATTAATGAAACCGCCGGATTAACGCCCGGCGGGTAGGACGGCAACGCGCCGATGCCTCGCATGAGCCCCTCGATACCATCCCGCATTGCCTGGCTTGTCTTCCAGTAGGGGGTGTGGACCGACCATCCCATCCACCAGTCATTTTTGAGAATGCCTGCCCTGTAAAAGGGATCGTCGCGGAACCGTTGTTTTGCGGATTCCAGATCCGGTGTCGAATAGATCCAGAGGGCCCTATTAAAGCCCGCCGAAGGTCCTCCTTCCCATATAGATCCGCTCTCACCCAGGCTGTGGTTGTGCAGCAAATGCTGCCGGTGCAGGTCCGACATGTCTTTAGGGAGATTTGCGCCGGTTTCATAAAAACGGTTCAGTGCTGCTCCGGCCTCCGGACTGACGTCCGCGAAGCACGCGAACAGCTGCGCAGGAATGGTTTCATTTGGGACAATCCTGGTTTCCACGGGACTCTGCCAGTTCTGGCTCATCGATCACCTCGATATGGGTGGATGCGGCTTATGTTTTACGATCTTTCATAGGTACCGGCTCCAGGTGGCGCTCACCCGTCGTCGGCATGATTACCATCGTCATCACCGGGCGCTTCACGTTTTTCCATATTTGCGGGAAATGGGCCACCCCGGGAGCCACATATACGGCGGATGAAGTGGTAAAAACCACCTTTTCAAGGTCCTTGCCTTCCCCCAGCCAGAACTCGACTTCGGCTCCCAGCTTCCCCGTGTCTTTCGGATCGGTGCCCAGGAAAAGAAAAATTTCTTCGTAGTCATGTTTGTGAGGCACGAAATCTTCGCCGTTTCCGACGGATGTGTCTCCCGTAATATAGCCGTATTCGACTTTTGTTTTCGCGTTGGCGATGAGGTCGTTGGAGAAAATTACTCTCGGACCGGTATTCACAGCGTTGAGTGCGGGGATTTCATCGGTTTTCGGGATCTGATCGATATAGTCGTCCCCAACGCGGACGACGACCGCCGGTTTCCTTACTACATATTTTTCAAATTTTGATTCGGCCATTTCGACTAACCTCCCCGGATGATTTGGAGCGTTTGCGGCAAATAACTGGCCTTCATCATAAAGCATCCGGAGGTCTCACACAAACGTCTGCTTGCATTGCGCGGCAGGGCGTGTTCATGTCATAGTCGTGCTATGGAACCATCGGCTCAAAGAGTGTTGAAATGCGCTGATAAAAAAATGGGTGAACGCCGGCCAATGGATGCGAGAACAGCCCGGGTCGGTGATTTTATTGGTAAACGCCCGGCTCTGCCGGGGGACTTATTGAGTTTGACAGCTCCGTATTTTGAAACGCTGAGATACGCTGACAAAAGGGCTGACAAACGCCGATTCGTTCGGCGAGGGTCGGCGAGCAAAAGCCGATGAGGCGCTTCCGATGGAGTTTTCTGCGGCGGCACTGTGGCAAGCGCCGTGCGGCAAGGAGATGGAGGTTACGAGAAACCGGGCGTTTGCCACAGTGCCGCCGCAGAAAACTGTCCAGCGCGGAGCGCTGGCCCCTGCGGGGATCGGAAGCGCCTCATCGGCTTTTGCCCGCGTAAGTCAGCGTTCAAGACCAGCGTAACTCCGCCAACCGCTTTGAGCGGTTCCAATCTTTCAAGCCTCCGGCTTTGCCGGAGGGGCTTGACTGTTATTATGGAATTGCTGGAGGATCCGGAAACCAGGAGGCTGCCATGAGCGGGAATCTTGTCATCATCGGAGGCGGCGCCGGCGGGGCTTCGGTTGCGGCTGAAGCGAAACGGCGCAACCCGGCCCTTTCGGTAATAATGATAGAGCAGGGGAAAAATGTATCCACCGCGGCTTGACCCATGCCCTATTACATCGGTGATGTAATAAAAGATTCCAAAAATCTTATCGCAAGGACGCCTGAAAAATTCAGGGAAACAGGGGTGGACGTGCGGCTGGACGTCCGGGCCGAAGAGGTCGACAGGGAGAAACAAGCCGTGCGGCTGTCCGATGGAGCCATGGTACCTTACGACAGCCTTGTTCTGGGAACGGGAACGACCGCATTTGTCCCGATTGTTCCCGGCGTGGGAATGGAAGGTGTTTTTGTGCTCAAAACGCTTCCCGATGCCATTGCTATCAAGAACTATTTAAGGGAAAAGCAATGCAGGAAGGCGCTGATCGTCGGGGCCGGTTTCATCGGGCTCGAGATGTGCGAGGCATTGAGAGGCCTGAATGTCGCCACGGAGGTCATGGATCTTGCTGGGCGCCCCGCGAGGAGATGGGACCCCGAGTTTTCAAAAATAATTCATGAAGAGATGGTCCGCCACGAGGTGGGCTTCTCTCCCAATACGGGCATGTCTTCGATTGAGGCAGCTAAGGACTACCGTCTTCGCCTGAATACAAACAACGGTTTCATGGAGGCGGATCTGGTTCTCATCGCCATCGGTATCAGACCGAATACCAAACTGGCAGTCGACGCCGGCCTGCGGATGGGCAAATCAGGGGCAATCCTGGTTAATTTTTCCCAGAAAACTTCGGATGAAAACATATACGCGGTGGGGGACTGCTGCGAGGTGTACCATCGCGTGAGCAGGCAGTGGACGCACATCCCCCTGGGAGATGTCGCCAATAAGCAGGGACGCGTGGCAGGGATCAATGTAGGGGGCGGATCCATGATATTCCCGGGAGTCGTGGGTGCGCAGTCCTTTAAGGTATTCGACCTCGGAGTGGCTGCCGTCGGCATCGATGAACGCGAAGCGAAGGAATGCGGATACCACCCCGTGAGCACGATTATCTGGGGAGACGCGATCGCCCGTTCGTTTCCCGGGGAAAAAAGGCTGGGCATCAAGATGGTGGCCGACCGGGCGACAGGGATGCTCCTGGGGGCCCAGGCTGTCGGCGCCAGAGGCGCCGTAGAAAGGATCAATACCCTTTCCTGCGCCCTCTGGACCGGTATGCGGCTTGATGAGATCGCCTATCTGGATTTTGCCTATGCGCCTCCTTTCAGCCCGGCGTGGGACCCCATTCATATCGCGGCCCAGCAATTGCTAAAGCAATTGTAGGCAGCTGCCGGTTGACAAAAAGCTCCGGGTTCTCTGGTGGACCCTTGCATCCGTTGACGCTCTGTTCATGCGATAGTAGGATCGCGCTCTTTCAATATCCGCTTGTTGTCTCGAGCCTGAATGGCGGAGTGCCTGCATGCCCGAAAATCCCGGTAAATCCGGCCCGCACCGGAGGCTGTCGTTCCTTGAAAACGTAGGATTCGGACTCGGCGACACGGCCTCAAACTTCTTTTTCCAAACCTTCAATATCTTCCTGCTCTACTACTACACGGACGTTTTCGGAATCGACGCAGCCGTTGCAGGAACAATGTTCTTCCTTACGCGCCTTTGGGACGCGATCAATGATCCCATCATGGGCATCATTTGCGACCGGACGAAAACGAGGTGGGGCAAATACCGGCCGTACCTGCTCTGGATGGCAGTCCCATATGGGGTATTCGGCTACCTGATTTTTGCCAATCCCGACCTGGAGGGCACCTCCAGGATCGTTTACGCCTACTTCACCTACACGATGATGATGATGGCGTATACCGCCATCAATGTCCCCTATTCGTCCCTGATGGGAGTCTTGAGTCCGTCGTCCTATGCCCGGACCATCGCTTCGCATTTCCGCTTCGTGGGCGCCTACGGAGGAGGGCTGCTGATATCGATGTTTGTTCGCGCCCTGGTGGAAAAGCTGGGCGCCGGGAACGAGCTGCGGGGATTTCAGTACACCATGGGTTTGTTTGCGCTGGCGTCCGTAATACTCTTCTGGATTACGTTCCTTACGACAAAGGAGCGCGTCCAGCCTCCGGCGGGGCAGCGGCAAAATATTAAAGAAGAACTCAAGGAATTGATACAAAATCGTCCATGGATAATACTGTTCTTTGCTTCGATTTTTTCCACTACGTTCATCGCCATGCGCGATTCGGTTACCTTGCATTTTTTTAAGTACGTGGTCAGGGCAGGCAACGAGGCGATTTTCCTGGGGATGGACCGTACATCGCTTTTCCTGAGTCTGGGCCGGTTCATGATGATGCTCGGAGTATTGTGTGTCGGATTCCTGATACGGTTTCTCGACAAGAAGCACCTGTCGGTATTTCTGACGATGGGAACAGCCGTCTGCTGGTTTTCGTTCTACTTCATTCCCGTCCACATGTACGGCTTAATGCTGGCCATCAATGCGGTGGGCTCGTTCATGATAGGCCCGACCTCGGCGCTGGTGTGGTCGATGTACGGGGATGTGGCAGATTACGGCCAGGTCCTGTTTGGGCGGCGATCCACCGGACTCATCCATTCCGCTTCCTTGTTTGCCCTCAAAACCGGAACCATGATTGCCGGCCTCCTGGGCGGACGGCTGCTGAGTTGGTTCGGCTTTGTGGCCAATCAGCCGCAGCCGGAAAAATCTCTGTGGGGAATACTACTGATGTTCTCGGTCATCCCGGCATTCCTTGCGGTGGGCAAAGGAATTTCTCTTTTCCTTTATCCTCTGGATCGCCGGAAGGTGCTGGAGAATGAACGGGAGTTGACTAGACGGAGGGAATTGGAAATCGTGACGTAGCAGGCTTCATGGATCCATTTACGCTGACATGCGCGGACAGTCGCCGAGGAACGCCGCAAAAAGGCACTGCCGTATGGATCTTCATCATTCGACATTCTGCTGTTCAAAAGGCTTTAAAGACACCTATCGCGCATGAAACCACCTTTTTTTCTGTCGCGATCCGGCCCTTTTACAGATGCTCTCCGGGCTGCCTTGACGAAAAACGGGATCAGGGCAAATAATATAGTTCAAATCCACTGTGTGGACGGGTGAAGCATATGGGAGCTGTTTTTGATGGATGCCGCATATTGCGAACCGGCCCGATGCCCACAAAAATCCTGCGTGCCGCAATTTTCTGGTTTGGATTGCTGGGCCTTTCCGGCATTGCGTGTGCCCAAGACCTGATAGTTCGCATTTCGGACCAGGACACAGGATCGGAGCTGGAACAAGCTCGGGTTGAGATTGTGATCTTCCCGGATACGATCGCCCAAATGGCTTTTACAAACAACACCGGCAGTGTGGAGTTCCGGCGTGTCGAACAGAACCTGTTTCTGTTGCGCGCAACCAAGAATGGATATCAACCGTACGAGGAATCGGTCGACCGCAGCCGCTTATCCATGGAAGCTCCGACAATCTGGGTGCGCATGAAGAGAATGCCGGCCAAAGATGAGCCGCCCGGTGGAGTGATTTCGGCACGCTTATTGGCCATCCCGGAGGCGGCCCGCAGGGAGTTCAAAACCGGCCTGGATCTGATGGGAAGCAAGAATGATCCCAGGGGAAGCCTCCGCCATTTCCAGAAAGCCATCGATGCTTTTCCAAACTACTACGAAGCCTATTACATGCTCGGAATGGCCCATCTCAAAACGGGCAATGCCTCGGACGGGGAATCTTCACTGCGCAAGGCCATCGAAATCAATCCAGGATTCTTTGACCCCTATTACCCGCTCTCTGAGCTTTTGATCTTCCGGCAGCATTACGAAGAGGCCGAGCGTCTGCTGCTCAAACCCTTCCGGGAGGATCCGGAAAGCTGGCAGTGGCCCTACGAACTGGGCATGTGCTACGGCAAGATGGGCCAATGGGAGAAAGGCATCGCCATGGGCAGGCTGGCCCTGGAGCGCAAAAACGCCTCGCCCAAGGTCCGCCTTCTGCTCGCCGATCTTTATAGCAATGCTGGAGAGGTTTCCAAGGCCATTCTGGAACTTGAAACCTACCTGAAAGAAAATCCGGAGAGCCCGATGACCCCCCGCGCAAAAGAGGTGCTCAAGCAGCTCCGCAAATAAATACATCGGTGATTGCCGCCTTCGCAGCTGGTGGTTGAATTACTCATAAACATTGCCAATGTTGATTGCGGCTCCGGTTGGGAATAAACTTTGGATCCGATATACAAATCACGTTCCCAGGAAAATCCGGAATCTGTACCTGACCTGGAGATCTTTAAAACTCTTCGCTTTTGGCGACATAAGGTTAAGCGTGCGCCCTGGTGCTGAAGCTGCACAGTATTAAACCAGGATTTTTCCAGGTATTCCGGCAGCATTCAAAGGTTAGGTTGTTATAACCGGATGAAGCGGGGCTTCGGGGGCCTGTCCTCTCGATACTTTTGAGATAAAAGGCGTCCATCATGAGATATGGATACGGACTCATTCTCTGCTGTGCGTTATTTATCTTGCTTCCGGCGATTCCGGTCATCCCTGAGGTCGCCAACACAAATCCATGGGCTGAAGACCAGGACGAACAATCCATCGATTACATTCACCAGGCACCGAAGAATCTGCCGGGCTTTGAACCGTCCGACGACCAGGCGCCGCTCAGTCAAATCCTCACTGCCGGAGGGAAGAATGTCTCCAGGCTTTTCGCCGACCTTCTTAATATTTCTGTCGTGGAGAATGTTCTTCTGCAGAAGTTAAATCATGAAGGGGAGGTCCGTTCGAGCCTGAGATTCAAGTGTCTCTATCTGGGCATAGCCACGACCGAAAAATGGGGGCCATCCTTCATCGAATATCGATCGGATGCCAAGGGACGCGAGATTTCGCCGCCGGGCTCGAAGGAAGGCTACATGCTGACCTCAGGATTCATTTCGGCTCCATTGATATTCCACCCGGCCCATCAAAAGGGAAGTTCCTTCCGGCTGCTCGGGCGTCAGAAACTGGGAAGCCGCGATACCCTTGTAGTAGGTTATGCGCAAATTCCCGCGCAATCCCGGCTTTTTGGAACCTATAGGCTCCGGCAAAACACAGGCACGATATTCAAACAGGGGATGGCATGGATTGACGCGGAGACGAATCAAATTGTGCGCATTGTCTCAGACCTTCTGGAGCCTCTCCCCCTCATCCGGCTGGAAAAACAAAGGACGGAGATAGAGTTCGACGAGGTCCGGCTGAATCGGTCGGCACAAAAATTCTGGTTGCCGAAGCAGGCGATTGTTACCCTCCAATGGGAAGGCAAAGTTCTCCGTAATACGCATCTATATTCGGAGTTCGAACTGTTTAGTGTGGAAACCATGCAAAAGATCGCGAAGCCCGAGGTCTTGGAGAAAGAGACCGAGGGAAGCGCGGATCCGGCACCGGAGGCAAAACCTGCATCCGGCGCTTCCCAGCAGCCCGATATTCGCGAAAAATAGAGGCAGCCGCCGCTGAATCATCGGTGTTCTCATGCACTTCGCATTGGGGACGTCCGACGTGGACCGTGGAGACACGGCCCCATTTTTTTGCTTATTTAGCTTTCGTCATCCGCACCCACCCCCTATAATAGGCCTTCTGTGACCAGGCAATCAAAACCATTGAAAGAAGTTATCTCAGGAGCATGGGTGCCTGAAACTGGCCCAATGATTCTGCGCAGCATCTTTCATGAATCGGGCAACAATTCTTCAGGGGAGAAAACAGATGACCTATAAGAAGCGAACGGACCGACGGAATTTCTTTCAGGATGTATCGGCTGGAGCCGCCGGAGTGGCTTTTGCCAGTGTCTTATCCGCATTGAATGCCTCAGCAATGATGGGTCCTCAGAAGCCAACCTACGAATCCTTTGACATGAGCAAACTTGCAAATGTCCTGAGGGAACCCAACGTCGTTGAATTTAAGCCGTGGAAATCAATGCACGCCTCGATTACGGCCCCCATGATTACGGCGTGGGGTGCCAAAGACGTTCCGGGATCCAGCCTGGCGATTGGGTTTGCCTATATTGAAAGGCCTGAAACATTGGGCGGCGATACTCATTCACACACTCATGACCAGTGGATATTCCTCATCGGGGGCGATGGCAAAAATTTTCTCGAATTCGATGCGGATGCTGAAATGTTTCTGGGCGACAAGGTCAGAAAGGTCAACTATTCCTGCTATTTCTATATTCCCAAAAACACGCCTCACTGCCCATTGGTCGTTAAACGAGTTGGCAAGCCTATCGTCTTCATCGATGCCAGGGTCGGCTAGGTGGCATCAGTAAAGCCTGCCGTGAAGTGACGTGCACTGCCGAAACGCATTGCGTTCATCGGCAGACATAGAGGCGGGATGTGTTATTTTACCGGATCCGCCGGGGCGGGCTCCATGCCGGCTGGATACTGTCTGGCCATGGGAGCCTGCCTGCGGCTGCATGCTTGTACTTTGACGCTCAATCCCGAACCCGATCCATGGAGTTTGCAGACGTGTTCTTTTCGAAAGGAGAGTACCGATGAGCAGCAAGGACAGTAAAACTCGAAGGGCGTTTTTCCAGGATGTGACGGCAGGTACGGCAGGGATAGCGGTGGCCAGCGCTTTAGCCCAATTGGGTGCTCCCGCTCTGGCTCAGGAAGGCAAGAAGCCGGCCGCCAAAAGCCCGTTTCCCGAGATGCCCTGGCCGACGGGGACCACAGGCACCAAGTATGACAAACTCTTCTGCACAAGATTTAAGGAAAAATCTAATCTGCCGGCGGTCGACGGCCCCCAGGCATACTTCCGGGGCCAGAGCGAGCTTCCGGGAGCCGGAATCAATATCGGCTGGCAATTGTTTGTGAGACCTATGCGGCTGGAAAGGACTTTTCACAAACACGACGTTGACGAATACCTGATCTTTCTGGGCGCCTCGCTGCCGGATCTGATTGGCTCCTTCGACGGCGAAATCGAGTTGTTCCTTGGAGAAGAGCTGGAGAAACACGTCATCAACAAGGCTACTATCCTTTATATCCCCAGGGGACTTCAGCATTGCCCCCTTGAAATTAAGGTTCTCCGCAAGCCGATGATGTTCAGCGCATTGATGCTTGCACCCTATTTCAACGGAGTCTATGGCGCCGAAAAGGTGTTTGCCGCCTATGACGGTCCCGGCACCATCGACTGATGCTTTCCGACTGGAGATTCGAGATTCGAGGTTTGCGGCCGATATCGCCGGATCCCGAATTTCGAATATCGGATTACAGGAGCAACTGGCAAGGGGATATAAGCTGCTCCTTTTTCGGGCATCTGCGCTTCAAGCCTCGTATTGTTTCAACGCAATCCGCCGAAGAACGGGCGGAAATTCAGCGGCCATGTTACGAATATATCGGGGGACGGGTTTGCCCTGGCAGGTGGCGCTGCAGCCATCCCGATGCAACTGACGTATTTTGATATCCGCAAGGTAAAGCCAAAAGGGATGAGCACCGCAGTAAAAGTCGGAATTGGAGTGGGAATCGCTGTTGCTGTCATTATTGTTGGGGCTCGCTCTGCCATGAAGGATGTGCATATCCCGCCAATTTGATCCTTTCGGTTTTCAGGATCGGATTTTTTTACTGTCCACTGTATTTGGGATCAAGGTGGACAGTGGGGATATAGCCCCATTTTTTCTATATTTTCTTAACATCTTCGAGCCAGATCGTCTTGGATCCGTAGTCCTCCACCTGAAAGCCGCCCGTATCCCCAATCTTGACCTTTGCGGCGGGAGCCGCAGTGCCTTTGCCATGTCCGTCCGCCTGGAGGCTGAGATCGATCACTCCCACACCGAAGCCCTCCGTCAGTTTCGAGCCGGGCTTGTCGGCGCCGAGGAACGAAATCGGCTTGGACGTAATTACAGTCAAGAAGCGTCCACCACCCAAAGTCCCAATCTGGTTGGTCAGCTTGAGGTCGAAAGCCCGCCCATCCTCGAAGATCAATTTGCCCACGACGGGCATCAAGTTTAGCCTGGCGGCAAGGCTCGTTGTGCCGCCGGCATTGAGCGCCGCGCGTGCCTCATCTTTCTCGGATTGCGTCGACAATCGATCTATGGTGATCGTGGCTTTGACCCTCTTTTCGATGCCGTCAACCTTTCCTATTGCGGTTGCCGTGTACGACTCGCCTGCCAGGGCAGAGGACATGCTCAGGACCACAACCCCAAAAATCAGCAATAGCTTCTTCATCGAACTTCCTTTTTTGATGGGGACAGCCACCAGTGTCCCCGTAAATCAAGGGGAGCAAAGAATTGGTTCCGTTTGCCGGGGGCACCGGTGAATATCCCCGGCAACTGATTGAAGGGTAACATGCCGTGTAGGGAATGCAAGAGGTACGGGCTTTGGGTTCACTTTGGGCCTTTTTCGTTAAGCCCTCGAATGGGGAAAGCTGGATTTGTCCGTAATCGCCCAACTCCGCCGGGAGATTGCCAGAGTTCGGCAGTCCCGGGATCATAGAACGCGGACAGACGCTGAAGAAGCTCTTTCACTGATACCTGTTGGGTGCCCGGTCTGGTATCCTCCCGGAACTTTTTTGATGGGTATTTCGTATGAAGAATCGATGACCTTGCAGACGGAAAGTCGGGAGGCAAAATTCGATGTGAAGTGCGGTCGGCTTAAAATGGGCAAGTAACATCTAATTAGTTTCTGTCGCGAAACTCGGGTTTTGTGAAAAAGCCAAATTTTTCAACCGTCAATAGGATATTTGATATTACATAGAAGCCGATAATTGGAGTCAGGCCGCGTAGCGGCCAGCTGAATTTAGCCAGGCCTTTTAAGGCCTGGATCGAAAGGAGTTAAGTTTTCCGTCGCGTAGCGACGGCTGAATCTCAGGCGTCGCTACGCGACGCGCTGCTCGCTGTACCATGGTTCCCGGCCTTGAAAGGCCGGGCTAAAATCATAGTGCCGCTACGCGGCACAAACCAGTTTCGCGACAGAAACTAATTAACCGGAATGGGTTCAGAAGGGAAGTGGGGCTAAACGACTCCCGCTGCCACGGTTTTGGCGGCCCCGGCAGCGGAGGTCCCCGGATTACGGAACTGTTTCCAGTGCCCGGCTTTGTTTAACCCCAAACCATCTTAGAGCCCGGCTCGCCCCACTTCAAGCCGAAACTGGAAACTCCCAGACAAGCGAAACATCTGCCGCCGTCGGAAAGATCGCAGAATTTTTGATCAACCAATAAAGGATACCAATAAAGGATGAGGAGTATCAAAAATGATGAGAAACCAATCGATTTTGAGAAAAACGTTGCCGGTTATTCTGATGCTGGGCCTGCTGCTGATTCAGTCTGTGGCAGCTCTGACCAACGATGCAGTTGACGTAAGTCTGTTGGGCCCCATTGTCATCAACGGGAGCCACGTCAATGCAGGGAATTACCAGATCCGGTGGGTATCGAACAGTCCCGATGGAGTGATGACGCTTTTGAAGGGACGCAAGGTGGTTGCCGAAGCCCGCGGCAAAGCAGTTGAGAGAGACGCTAAAGCCAAAGATACCCTTATCATCACTCAGGATGACGGAAACGGAAACCGGGTGCTGAAGGAAATTCAATTCAAGGGAAAGACCCAGGCGATCGTTCTTGAATAGAGACAATATTTCGATTTGAGCCCGAGATGGCTCCAGCCCGAACTCCTTCCCTGACCGGATTCAAGGCTTCAGGCCGGCTTCTGCGGATTTGGAGAACGCAAGCATGGAGCGCCGGATCTACGGCGCTCCATACTGGACCATGATGAACAGGCCCGACTCACCTGCGTTTTTGGCGTTGGAGAGGATGAGTATAAGTTCCCTCTCGTCTTTCTCCCCGCTTTTGCCGGGCAACTGAAGCTCGATGGTTTTCTTCTGAGCGGGCTCGACCGTGATGTTTCCTTCTTTGGAACCATCATAGTAAACCGTCGAACCGTCTTTGGACCGGATCCCGGTGATCACCAACGGCAGGGTTCCCTCGTTGGCAAGCGAAAAGGACTGTTTTTTCCCGCTGCTGCGTTCAGCTCCTGCAAGCACAATCCTTCGCGGCGCAACCGCGATTTTCGCCCCGGGCGCCTCCTGCACTTCCCCCTTCATCATAAAAATCTGGATCTTCTCGTGCCCTGGAATATTCGTTAGGAGAGTGACTTCTTTTTCAAAAGGACCCGGACGTCCGGCCGTTGCATAAACGACTTTGAGATCGGTCTTTTCATTCGGACTCAATGTATGCTTACCAAGCATAGCTTCGGTGCATGCTCAACTGGTCCTCACGTTGGTGATTTCTACAGACACACTCCCGACATTTTGAACGCTGGTTGTCACTTCAACCGTTTTCCCTTCTGCAACAGTCCCTGCATCGAATCGATCAGGCGTGGCTTTGAGCAATTCTCCTGACTCACTGCCGTAAGCAAGGAACAGCCCGATGAGGAGCACGACTACCCCAAGGAGACTGCTCGCCGCCACTGTGGCTTTTCCGCTTTTCATAAAACGCTTCCCTTTCCGTTGGATATTACCGGAGTGCTGCCTGTAACAGTTTACTTGCCATGCACATCCTTTACTTTAACCTCATAATTGAATCCGGGGTCCTGGCCTTCTGTGTGGCACTGGCGGCACAGAGCCGCCCCCGATGCCTTAATCATATCCTTCCCCGCCGGATTTGTCACATGCTCCCCCCCGGGACCGTGGCATACTTCGCATTGTACGCCGGCCATTTCCGGAGTTAATTCGTAGTCAATGAAACCTCCGTCCTGCTCGTATCCGGTCACATGACACTTCACGCATGCCGGCAGCGTTTCCTGCCCCGTTTTTTTGAGACTCTCAATGGCTTTGGCATGGCGGGTGCTCTGCCATGTATTTGCAACGGCGGAATGACAGGCGGAACATTTATTCCAACCGACGTAAGAGGCGGATTTTTCGGGATATGCTTCTGCCGCACTCACTATCAAAAGCAGCAATAGTAATAGAAGACCCGCGCCATTTTTCCCTATCATAGGATCTGTTTTCCTTCCAGTGAAACCATTCCGTTTTTTTGCTCGATTTAGAAATTTAGCGTCTCACGCCTGTGTCTTTCGTACAACAGATGGATAATTCCATCGACCAGGCCGATCTGGGGGACATGCAGCTTCTCCATCCCGGTCCACTTCATTATGCAAGTATAGATCCGCGCCGCCGGAATTATCACATCCGCGCGATCCGGCTTTAATCCCAGATTCCGTATTCTTTCATCGTAGGACATGCTGCAAAGGTATTTGTAAAGCTTCATGAGGCTGCTGCAGGAGATTGGCGTTCCCCGCTTTTTGCGGGATAACGCGAATATTGTGTTGATGTTGCCGCCTGAGCCGATGCCTTCGAAGGAAGCAAGCGCCGAGGTGTTCCGTTTCAGCCAGCGCTTCATTTCTCTCCAGGCTTTTTCGGGCACCAGGTTCTTGATCATGCGAACTGTTCCGATATTGAAGGATTGCGCGTCCAGGATTTTGCCGCCACGAATAAATGCAATTTCCGTGCTCCCTCCGCCGACATCGATATATAAGTAGGCTTTTGCCGGATTGAGAGTATCCGCAAAATGACTCGAATAAAGGATAGCCGCTTCCCGTTGCCCATCGATGACTTCAATCTTGAATACTGTTTGCCTGTTGATGCGCCGGACAATCTCCTTCCCATTCTTTGCCTCGCGCATCGCTGAAGTGGCACAGGCCATAGAGTCAGATGGGCGATAGGCCTTGATCAGATGATGAAAAGCCAGCATCGTTTGCAGAAGGCTTTCAGCTTTTTCCGGAGATATCCTGCCCGTTACGAATACATCTTCACCCAGACGCATGGGCACCCGGAACAAAGCGTCTCTTTTAAACACTGCCTCATGTTGGAATTCGAAAGCCTGCATGAACAAAAGCCTGACGGCATTGGAGCCTATATCGATCGCGGCAAATTTCATATCGAGTTGTAGAAATTGGATTTATAAAAAGTGCGCCAAGAACTGTTTCAGCTCACACTCGCCCGCCAAGATAGAATCTTTCAGCATTGGCCCATATGCCAAACAACCCGGCATTTTACACCTGAATCGTAATGCCGGATAATGCTTTGTCAATGAGCACTTCAAAACGGATCCGCCCCAATCGGCAGAAGCCCGCATAGGTGGCGGGATTTTACGTCCGGGCCGGCACGGCGGTGATAAGCTCCCCTATCGACCGCTCCATGTGCATATTCCGGGGCTTGAAGAGGAGCCTGACAAGGAAGGGATGTAGTGTATTTGCCCTGTTGCTGATAACGTCTGCACTTCTTGCCCGGGCAGCGCTCGGGATCTCGTGGCCTGCGAGTTCGGAGCCCCGGTGTTCCATTACGGCCCTCATCCTAGAGGGAAATGGCAGTGGAAACCACCCCTGCATTTCCCGGTTGAATTCCATTTCTTTCCCGCCGATCTGTTGATATTCTTCCTCCCGTTGGTTTTCCACCGTGCGCAGGGTTTGGGGCGTCTACGTTTTCAATCATCAGGGCGTGAAGGAAGTCAAAATGCCGGATGGTAGCATCAAGCCGGCTGCATATTTCGCCGGCCAGCCGAACAGCATGCCTATCTCCGAGCTGTTTAAAATAAAGAGCGGGAAAATACGGGACATCATGGCCATCGGAGTGATCAATAAGTACAGAAGCGACAGCGGCTGGAAGCAGCGTTCCAACGAGTAAGAGAATCCCTGGAGCCTTGAAGTGTGGGTCGGGGTGGACACCTCGGCCCACACGTTAGAATCAGAAAAAGGCTCGCATCGATGAACTGGCAGCCCTCCGGCTCTGCCCTGGCCAGGGTACATTTTGGGCACTGAGGGCAAGCGAGCCTCGATTTCGGATGAGACGGCGTCCAAACAGCCCGACGGTTTTATCGCTATTTTCGCTTAGATCTCTTGAATTAATCTCTGCAGTATCTTATAAAACTTCTGAAAGCTGTTATCACTTAGAGCTGAACTCAGGATTGGATGCTGCCGCGAATCATGAACTTCAGACGGTCCGGAACCAGCATATGGCTAAAAGCAACCGCAATACTTGTGCTCCTGCCCAATATGGGATTGTCGCAACCCCCATCATCGGCGCCCAAAATCGCCGATAAGGATTATCCAATCAGGATCGACGGAACCGCAACCCTAATTGGGAGCTGGACTTGTGGGGGGAATGCTGTTGTGAATATCGATCCCGGCAGTCCGGTGCCAAAATCTGTCGACGACATCCAAATGGTTGAAGTCACAGCTGCCGTGCCGGACATAGAATGCGGGGATTCGTCGATGAACAAACATCTCCGGAAAGCTCTTAAGATGAAAGAATTCCCCGCGATCATCTATAGGGCGAACAAATATGCTGTGGTGGACGACGGACAAGCGATACAGACATCGGGCGATCTCACCATTGCCGGAGTGACGAAGCCGGTTGGCATTGGAGCAAAACTTGTTCACTACCCTGAATTGGGTGCGCGAGTTGTGGGGACAGTAGAAATCAACATGCTCGACTATAACGTGAAACCGCCGAGCCTTTTCTTTGGAGCACTTAAGGTTGCAAAAACCGTTTCCATCAGGTTTGATACGGTGGTGATGCTGCCGGAAGAAATCGCCCAGGTTTTCTTCCCATCACGGACGCGCTCCGATTAGCCGGTTGCCATTGCTTTGCCTCAATAAAATGCCTGTGTTTGCATGGGATTCATGGCGGTTACAAAAGGTGGAGCTTTTCGCCTCCAGCCCAGGAAAAGTGATGCGTGGAGGATTCAGGCCGGAAAGCACGGTTTTTCTCTTATGAATATATAATTCTATCGGTAAACCCCGGCTCTGCCGGGGGACGCATGGAGTTTGACAGCTCCGTGTTTTGAAACGCTGAGATACGCTGACAAAAGCGCTGACAAACGCCGATTTGTTCGGCGAGGGTCGGCGAGCAAAAGCCGATGAGGCGCTTCCGATGGAGTTTTCTGCGGCGGCACTGTGGCAAGCGCCGTGCGGCAAGGAGATGGAGGTTATGAGAAACAGGGCGTTTGCCACAGCGCCGCCGCAGAAAACTGTCCATCGCGGAGCGCTGGTCCCTGCGGGGATCGGAAGCGCCTCATCGGCTTTTGCCCGCGTAAGTCAGCGTTCAAGACCAGCGTAACTCCGCCAACCGCTTTGAGCGGTTCCAATCTTTCAAGCCTCCGGCTTTGCCGGAGGTGCCTGACTGCGGGGCAGAGGCAAAAGATCGTTCCTAATACGCGCTCGTTTGCAGTGGAATTTATCTTCAATAGGGTCTTCGGGCGTCACGGGCTGAAGGACCAATCAGGCTTTGGGCATCGAAAGGGAACCCGAATGCGACATATCATAATCTCGCGATTTCTGGCCGGATTTCTCCTGGTACAACTCGTTCTGGCAGGGCAGCCGGTCTTCAGCCAGGACGAAGCCGTAGCCGCGGCTCCGGATGCTGAGAAATTTCATGCTTTTCCCCAGACCCCTGTTCCAGGAGGGCAAAAGCCCTCTGCCGCCGGCCAGTTCTTCCGCGATATCTGGACCGATCAGAAAGCAATCTGGACAACCCCCGTCCGGATGAGCCGCCGCGACTATTTCACCATTGCGTTGCCGCTGGCAGCTGCTACGGCCGGGCTTATTGCCACGGATTCAAGAACGGCTACCTGGCTTCCCAATACTCCCGACCAGGTCAAATGGTCTCAAAGATTCTCCAATTTCGGAGGAGTCTACACTCTGGGATTCATAACGGGAGGGATGCTGATAGGCGGCAAGGTTGCCGGGAAACCCCATTATTCTCATATCGGGCGCAATTCTGCGGAAGCGCTGGTCAATGCCGTGCTGACGAACTATGCGCTCAAAGCAATCACCCAGAGGGAGCGGCCCAATGAAGGCGATGGAAAGGGTCGTTTCTGGGCAGGCGGGCAAAGCTTTCCTTCCGGCCACTCGATGAACAGCTGGGCGGTAGCGTTTGCGGTTGCGCGCACTCCTAGATGCCCGAAGTGGCTTGCGATCACCTCTTATGCCATGGCAACGGGTATCAGTATTTCGCGCTACACCGCGCACAAACACTTTCTCTCGGACATCCTGGTGGGAGGCGTCTTTGGGGCATATATCGGAAGCTACGTAGCCCGGCGGCCGCGCTAGCGGGACAATCCTCCTATTTGTTTGTGGAAAACTGCAGCTCTAGCGAGGATGATTCGACGCCCCTATTTTCAGATCCTGTTTTTTTGCCTTTCGGCTTGCCAAAAATATAATCCTTAATGTCCTCGTTGGAGACCAGGCTCCGATAGCTACGGGAACTCCAGGCGGGGAACCAGATAGTGTAAAGAAGGCGTTTGGGAAATTCCCTCCAAACGAGCCCCGAGATCCTTTTTTCGACATAATCGTCCTGTTTGAAGGATGGGTCAAGTTCGGCGAGAATGCCGGAGATTGTGACCTGTGATTTGACAAACAGATTCAGGTTGAATCGGGTTGCGTACCCCTCCTGAATGAGGGCCAAAAGCAGGTCTTCAATAGCGTCAAAACTGCTTCTCCGCGCCTTGGGCTTTAAGACCTCCGCAATCAGGGCGTCGATACGCTCCAGCTTTTCAGTGGAATCCGGCAATCCTCCCTCCAGCAAGGCGCCGACATTATTCCGCAGCCGTTTGGCATCCCGCAGCCTCACCCCGAGAATCAGCTGCACCAGCGCGAGGCGTTCCGGCCTTTGGAACGCGCCGCACAATCCCCAATCCAGCAGGGCGATCTGGTAGGGATCCTGGGGATTGTTCGAAACATGAAAGACGTTGCCGGCATGGGGATCTCCATGAAAGAGAGCCTCCGTATTAGGCGCAAAAAGCACGTCGAAAGTCAATGCGTCGCTGAGCCGCCGTGCCATTAGGGCTCGCTCGCCGGGATTTCCAGGGAATGCGTCGGAAATTTTTTCACCATGGACAAATTCCATGATGGTCACCTGCTTGGTGGAAATGGGGAACAGTTCCGGCACGCGGATTTTTTTGTTATCGCGGTAATACTCTCTGGCCCGAATCAGGTTCTGCTGCTCGTCTACAACGTTGATCTCATCAGTCAGAGACTTCTTGATGTCCTGGAACATTTCCACCAGGGGCACGGTACCAAGCTGATAAAAATCGTGTTCCTGAGCGAAGAATGCGGCCAAACCATCAAGAATGGAAAGGTCCTGCGGGAGGGCGGTCAGAACGTAAGGTTTGATAGCCTTGCAGACAGCTTCCTGCCGGGAGCCGCCCGGCGGGACAATGGTAGCTCGAATGACGGCTCCCACGCTGGCCTCGGCCAGGATTGAGTCGGCAAACTCAATCTGATATTTCTCTATCGCCGCCTCGCCGACGTCTTTGGTTATGAATTCGACCAACTCCTCCCGTGATGAAGTGCGGATACTGTTTTCGAGGCGCTGCAAAGCCAAGCGATAATCCGGAGCCAGAGCCTGATTCCTGGCAAGCACCTGACCGACCTTTTGGAGGCTGGGAATCCTGGAAACGAAAGCCGAGAGGTATTCGCCCCGCGGGCTTTCCGGAGGGAGGGAAGCGAGCTCGATCAGCTTTTCCTGAAGACGGTCTTCCGGGAGATGGTCCAGAAAAAAGAGCAACGCGTCGTGCACAATCGGATACCAGATGGACCCCCACTCCGGCGGGATCATGTCCAATACCTGGGATTGGTGAACAATGAGTTCCAGAAGCTGGCGGCGCACCGGAGCCCACTCCGTGCTTCTGATGAGATCCATCGCCTGCTGTTTTGAGAGCGGGGCGGTCCGGGATAAACCGCCTGCGGCTGTTTGATCCAAAGCAGGTTTTGGAACGGCGGAATTGGCATCAACGATCGATGGAATCTTTACGAGCCCCGTCGACGCGGCGAGCTTCATGAAGAGCTGCCTGGCGGACGGGTTCAGTTCATTTAAAATGGCGGTAAATAGCGGCGGACCCGAGAGACCTCGATAGCTTTCATGATGACTCTGCGGTGTCGGGAGCGGAATCTGAGCCGGGCATTGCGGGCAGAGCCAAAGGATCAGAAACGCGCCGGCAAGGATGCTGAGGAGGAGTCTTTGGAATCGTCGATCAACCAAAACATCCGCCTCCCAAGCGTATACGTTTTGTTCTTGCCAATTCAAGGTCTGCACGCGCCTGACATCGGCTAAGCTTGCTGCATTGAGGAGCACGGCTGATTCGGAACCATTATTCATGGAGTTCCTTCAGCAAAAATAAAAACGCCACAGAGTACACAGATTATATATCGCTATAAAATCCGTGTCATCCGTGGCGTTGGTTTGCGCCGAAACTTGCTTTTGCTATTTCACGACCTGCTCGGCTACCAGGTCGCCGACCTGCGACGTGGAGTAGCCCATACGTCCGGCCGCGAGCGATTTAAGCTTCTTGCTCGTCACATACATCGACGGCTTGTTCGATGGCATCGGCAGCCTTCTGCTCGCCCAGCGTTTCCAGCATCATCTGCATGGAGCAAATCGCGGCCAGAGGATTAATGACTCCCTGGCCGGTGTATTTCGGAGCGCTTCCGCCGATAGGCTCGAACATGCTCACGCCTTCGGGATTCAGATTGCCGCCGGCAGCGATGCCCATGCCGCCCTGGATCATGGCGCCCAGATCGGTGATGATGTCGCCGAACATGTTGCCGGTCACGATCACGTCGAACCATTCAGGATTCTTGACGAACCACATGCAGGTCGCGTCGACATGGTAGTATTCGCGTTCGATATCCGGAAATTCCTTCTGACCCATCTCGTGAAATGCCCGTTCCCAGAGATCGTACACATAGGTCAACACGTTGGTTTTGCCGACCAAAGCCAAGAGTGTTCTTCTTTCCCTTGCCGCGCGCCTTTCTCCCGTACTTGCGGGTATAATTAAAGGCGTATCGCAGGCAGCGGTCGACCTGGAATCGGCTGTAAACGGCCGACTGTACGGCCACTTCTGCGGCGTTCCCTTCATCGTGAAACCGCCCGTGCCGGTGTACAGATCCCCTGAATTTTCGCGTACGACGACAAAATCGATGTCCTCCGGCCCTTTGTCTTTCAGCGGTGTTTCCACGCCCGGAAACAGCTTGACCGGCCGGAGATTGATGTACTGATCGAGCGCGAAGCGAGCCTTGAGCAGGATCCCTTTTTCCAGGATGCCCGGAGCGACATCGGGGTGCCCGATGGCTCCCAGCAGGATCGCGTCGAATTTGCGCAGTTCGTCGATGGCGCTGTCCGGCAGCGTTTCTCCCGTTCTTTTGTATCGCTCGCCGCCGAAATCGAATTCGGTCAGATCCACCTTGAAACCGAACTTGCCTGCTGCAACCTTTAGAACTTTTACAGCCTCGGCTGTAACCTCTGGTCCAGTCCCGTCGCCTGGCATAACCGCAATTTTATGCACCTTGTACCCTCCTGTGAAAGCGCACCAGTTTATATGTGAAGCTGCTGTGGAGCAAGCAGGAAATTCGAGGCTTTGCAGGCAAGCCACGAAGCCCTCCATGCCACTCAATAGGGGCGTTATATTTTCGGTCTTCCGGGCCTTTGTTTTGGATATCAGGCAGCCCTGTGTCCCAAAGCCATATTCAGCACCGGCATACTACCGTAATATGGTGCTGCAGTCAGATTGAAAGCATTCACACGGAAGGCGCCATTGAAATAACAGCAAGATTCTTTTCTGTGGCTTCCGAGGCGGGATTAGAATCATCGGGAATGATCAACTTTAAGCAATCCTTGGAACAATTGCCTGAACCTGCGAAAGGAACGGAGGACGGAGTGATGAAGCGAAGCACCGTATTCATGGCTGTTGCTTGTATAGGTGCATTTTTTGCGGCCGCCGTGCTGATGGGGGTTGCACAGGAAAAAGGCGCAAAACCGGCGAAGAAGGATTTCATCCCCTCTCCGGTGTTTTCACCGGTCTATCCGCCGCTGCCGCACCATTTCTGTGACGTTTACACTATTCAGATTTTATGCCAGGCGCCAAAGGGGGCATTCAAACGGGCCATTATGCAGCCTCTGGAACAGGCCGGCGACGAGGATTTGTTTGTCATGATAGTGGCCTGGACTCAGGACGTGGAAGAACAGGGATACAATGTCCATGAGATCGCGATCAACGCCCCTGTCAAATGGAAGGACAAAGTCGGCAACACGACTCTGGTCGAATATATCGACAGCGATATGGGGCTTATCGCCGGGCGGGAAATCTATGGATGGCCCAAGAAGATGGCGGACATAACCTGGACCAAGACCGCGACAGGCTGGATGGTCATTGCTAACAAAATGAGAGACCAGGGGAGCGTTCCTCTGATGAAGATCGAATACAAGGTATCCAAATCCTCCCCTGAAGTAAAATGGCCGAACATGGGCCCCACTCTCCTGGTCCGACGCGTCCCCAACGCCTCGCCAACGTCTCTTTCTTTTAACCAGATCGTATGCGTCGGCTGCAGCAATATGCCTCAAGCCAGCGCTCCTTTGGTCGCCCCGGCGGGACCGAAAGATTCAAAGGGAACTGCGACGGTTCAGTTCTTCGACGGCCCGCATGATCCGCTGACATTCCTGGGCCCGATTAAGGTGCTTGATGCAAAATTGAGCGTTATCGAGGGCAAAATGCCCTTCGGGCTGGGCCTGGGCGAAGTGCTGTCTGAATGGAGAGAGTAGCCTCTCGGGCGCATTGACTAATCGGCATCGCTCGGGTATTAGCAAATTGCACGCGGCTACCGGATGCATGATGCTGGGCTATAACAAGTTCAAATACCCAAGGATTCCCACTCGTAAACAACCTCCGATTATCTGGAGATAATCAAAGCGACGGCAGCGCGACCTATTCGAACGAAAGCACGAGGCGCTTGCCGAGAGCCGAAGCCGCCCTTTCTCGGGAAGTGGGGCAGTTGCGACTATCTGAAGCCGATCGTGACCCCTCAAGTTCACGACCTTGGGATTGGATGGCCGGTCTTTCCCGGCTGCCACGTAATGCCTGCACCACAGAGCTTTCAACTGCAATCGGGGGCCAGCGCCGCTGTGCAACATATTCATTCAACGGCGAAGGGGCAATACGCATAGACTCCTTTAGGATCATTGAAGCGCGCGAAGAGGGACACCTGCTTTGCCAAAATCCGGGCGGGGGGCATGAATCCCATGGTGTCGGCGATCAGGGAACTGTCGGATCCCCGGAACTGCAGTGCACGGGCCCACAGGTCCGCCATGAGCTTTTCCTTCCACGTCATTTTCGGTTCGAGGTACTGTACGCCATAACCTGCCCCGAGCTTGGAGAAAGCGGCCGCCGCCGCTATAGCATCGGGCAGGCCTCCGAGCTTGTCGATCAGGCCTATCCCGAGAGCGTCCTCGCCGCTCCAGACGCGCCCCCGGGCAATTTTGTCCACCGCGTCCCGATCCATCTTTCGGGCTTCCGACACCCGATAGAGAAAATCTTCATAGCCTCGATTGATAATTTGCTGATAGATCTCGCCCACCCTTGGATCAAAGGGCCGATCCATGCGCAGGGCTCCGGCCAGCGGAGTGGTGCCGACTCCGTCCACATGCATGCCAAGGTATTTGGCTAGAGGCCTATCGTATGTGGGAAACAATCCGTAAATACCGATGGAACCCGTGATGGTGGCGGGGCTGGCCCAGATCTGGTCGGCAGCTGTGGATATCCAATATCCGCCCGACGCAGCTACGCTGCCCATGGAAACTATGACGGGCTTCCCGGCCTTGCGCGTGATCGCGCATTCCCGCCGTATCACCTCGGAGGCAAAGGCGCTGCCGCCGGGGGAGTCCACCCGCAGCACTACGGCTTTGATGCTGTCGTCCATGCGCGCTTTGCGGATCAGGGCGGCAGTGGAGTCGCCGCCGATTGTTCCCGGAGGCTGAGTTCCATCAAAGATTTCTCCCCGGGCCACCACCACGCCGACCAGGTTCCCTTTGGCCTTTTTCCCGTACCGATCACCGCCGATTGCTTTCAGGTAGTCCGCGAACCTGATTTGGCGGAAGTCGTGGGTTTTTTCATCTTTTCCAACCAGTCGGATCAGCCGTTCGCGGATTTCGTCTCGGTTGGCCAGCTTATCCACCAGTTTGGCTTTTACAGCCATCTGTGCGGCCCATCCCTGGTTTTCGGCCAGGCGGTCCTTGAAGCGATCGATATAGTCCCGCAATTCCCCGACCTTCAGTTTGCGTCCCTCGGCAGCTTCCTTGAGCCAGATCCCCCATAGGTCCTCCAGGTAGGCGAGGTTCGCCTGTTTGGCTTCCTCGGACATGCTGTCCCTCATGAACGGCTCCGTCGCCGACTTGTATTCTCCGACCCGGAAAATGTGAACTTCCAGCCCGAGTTTGTCGAGCCCTTCCTTGTAGAACGTGGCATATCGGCTAAAGCCTGTGAGCAATATTGCGCCCATGGGATGCAGGTAGACCTCGTCCGCCTGCGCGGCCAAAAAATATCCCTGCTCGTCGAATTCATCGCCGGCTGCAATGATTTTTTTGCCGCTTTTTTTAAAGTCCGTGAGCGCCGACTTCAGATCGAGGAGCTTGCTCATCCCAACGCTGCCCAGTTTGTCGAGATCCAGCACCAGCGCCTGAATGCGTCGGTCGTTTTTGGCTTCCCGGATCGCGTCGAGCAGATCCTTAATCAGAACCTCGGACTCCGCCTGGTTCAGAAGCCGGTCCAAAGGATCGCCGCCGAGTTGCTCCACCACCGCACCGTCGGGATTCAACACCAGCGCCGCCCCATCGGGCACGCGCGGGCCGCGGTTTATCAACGCGGCGAAGATCACGGCAGTGACGACGGCCCAGAACAGCACTCCGAGCACTACGTTCTGAATGAGCTTGAGGGTTCGACCCGTCCAGATTAGGGCGGTCTTCCAACCGCGATTCCCATGTGCCATGGCTGATTCCACCTTCCTGCTATATTTTCCCGGCGGGATATCGCGGGGCAGTCGATTCCTCTCATGGTGCCGGATGCCCCGGAAAATTCTCTCCCGGATTTTTGAAGATCCCCATTAAAAAAGAAACCGGACACTGCGCTTTCGCTGCCATGCCAGGATAATACCGTTTTGTTGAGCGATGTGTTTCAACGGCATCCTATCCAAGAGTCAGGCACCTCCGGCAAAGCCGGAGGCTTGAAAGATTGGAACCGCCCAAAGCGGTTGGAGGAGTTACGCTGGTCTTGCTCGCCGACCCTCGCCGAACAAATCGGTGTTTGTCAGCGCTTTTGTCAGCGTATCTCAGCGTTTCAAAATACGGAGCCGTCAAACTCTATGAGTCCCCCGGCAGAGCCGTGGGTTTACCAATAGAATTATCAAGGCTTTAGTCACTGTGGCTATCGGCGTCGGAATCGGGGTCGCAGTCGAAATCGGGAAACGAATAGCTGTATCCGTATCGATTCAGATTGCGACCCCGGTAATACTGTGCCAGCCGCTTTGAGCAGCTTACAAATTAAAGCTCAGGCTTTGTCGGGGTGGTACTTAATGGCTAAGCGCCTTGTTAATCGCAGGATTCCTTTTCTAGCGCCAGTCGTCAATGCGTGTACTCCCTCCCGACAGAACCATATTCCGACTCAGCATGAAATCCGTCACAAACCATGTTGTCTGGCCCCCGCCGCCTGTAACAATTATATTTACTGAGGTTTCCTGGAAGGGTTTTACCTTTTGTCCTGAAGGGTACTGAGTTTTTTCAACATTTTCCGAAAACCATTTGCTCAGTTGGTCTTTGGTCTGAAAACCATAGGTGTCCTTTAGAAGTCTGGCGACGCTCGGATCCATAATGACTGTGGCCGATCCCATTGTAAGTGCCTTCATATACTCGCCCATCCACATATTTACCGGGTATTCCCGTCTTAGCTTCCGTTACGCTGGAAATATAGGACCATCCGGTTGCCACAGTTAAAACACTGTCATTAGGTTTGAATCCCGCCTGGACATGAAAAGGTTTCCATCCCTCAGGCAATGCCTCCTCGTTTTCCGCAATGCAGACATTGTTGTATTGCAGGGTGCTTCCCAGGCTGCTCCAGGTGGTTTTTTTGCTGTGCAGACCGCCGATGGTTTTCGACATAATCGTGTAACTGCGGCCGATAACCGAATTGGCCAGATTATGCGGTCCCATTACGTTGTGACCGTAATTCATCCCTATTTCGTCGCGTATGGGTCCGTTGACCAGGATCATGTTGGCCATGGAGGATGTGGAGTTTCCAAAGGGTATGTGGTTGGCCAGGGCCAGAATCACAGGAAGATGTTCCGGTTTGGCGCCGGCCATAACAGCGCAGGTCGCCACTCTTTCTACCGTAACTTCCCGCTTGCCGCCGGGCCAGTCCAGGGTCTTGATGACTTCGTCCGGTTTATGCGAGGTGCCTTTCAGCATGTCTGCCACGCGTTCTTCGGTCGGAAGGATAATGGGAAGGTAATCTGTCCAGTCCTGGTCCTTGAAAAGGCGCTGCAGGTTCTCCTCAGTGTCCGGCCCGAGGAAGCGGGATTCCGCCGCGACTGGTTCAGGCGCCGGGCCTTTGTATTTCTCCTGGTCGGTCAGGGGAACGGTCAGGGCGTCGACGAACGCCTGCATCATCGGCTTTCCGCTTACAACGTCCTTGCTCTCAAAAATATATCTATGGTGCACTGATTGAGGCTGTCCGGCTACCGGGAAGGGAAAGGAAATGTATCGAATGGGCGATCCGTTGGTATACTGGAAATCGTGCCCCTGGGCATATTTGATGATATTGGATGCCGCGCCCCCAACGGTGGGAATCCTGTATTGCTGTTCCAGCTGTTTGCAGTTTCGGCTCACGGCCGATGTGCAGCTGTCTCAACCGGCTATCCCAAACATAGCCGCGTTGCCCCTTTCGGAGATTTCTTTCAGGAGTTCCGGCTGATCCTGCATGTAGAAGCCTTTGATCTTTCTGACCTCAATTTTGACACTCGGCATATTCTGGGCAAACCATGCCTTCATTTCCTCATAAATGCTGGGAGCCGCATTCTCACCTCCCCAGCCGATATCCACCAGGAATATTGTTTTTCCTTCCAGCGAATCGAGCCGCGGTGCAAGGGGTACGCGATCGACCATTCGATTCGGGGGGGTCGGATTCAATACCCTGAATTTTTCGGCAGAATATGCTGTCGAAATTACAGCGATGAGAAGCACAACCAATGAGACGGGCCATATCTTTCTTTTCAAATCACACCTCCGCTTTTAAGGATTGCCAATTTGTTGAAAGGAGTTCCGGAGAAATCCTGCCACGATTTTTGGCTTCATCCAACCCCGCCATGCTCGGATCCGATAACGTGCATGCGAACCTAAAAGATATCATGCTCGCCCATTTTGGCTGTAGTAAAACCAAATGTGGAAATTCCAGAAAGCAAACAAGCTTCTTCGAATCCACAACTCAATCTGGGCCGCGGTTGATTATGGCCGGGGCTTCTATGAAAGATTGGTCATCTAAGTGCCCGCCTGGTGCGAGGTCTTAACAGCGGCCGGTCTCGATGTGCGGCCACACCTCGGCTCTGCAGGACGGGGATATGCTCACCGGCCTTTGAGCGTCGCAATCCTCGCTATTGCATATGGCACGAACCCTCCGCAGTTTTGCATCGCAGTTGCGCAGGGTGCCCTCCTGTGCGTTCGCGGACGCGGCGGATTAGTGTTCGGCCATGCACCACTCCCATGTTTTTTGGGCATCGGCGAGGACCTGCTCATCGGTTCGGAAATCGTTGGAACCGCAGTTGTCATAGTGAATCATGTCCGTAAGGCTTCGCAATTCCTTGGGGTTCGGTGAAACAGCCGGATAGCCAAGGACCAGCATCCAATTCCTTATTTCGACGAAAGGCTTCCCATAGCCATAATTCTATTGGTAAATCCCGGCTCTGCCGGGGGACTCAAAGAGTTTGACAGCTTCGTATTTTGAAACGCTGAGAAACGCTGATAAAAGCGCTGACAAACGCCGATTTGTTCGGCGAGGGTCGGCGAGCAAAAGCCGATGAGGCGCTTCCGATGGAGTTTTCTGCGGCGGCACTGTGGCAAGCGCCGTGCGGCAAGGAGATGGAGGTTATGAGAAACCGGGCGTTTGCCACAGTGCCGCCGCAGAAAACTGTGCAGCGCGGAGCGCTGGTCCCTGCGGGGATCGGAAGCGCCTCATCGGCTTTTGCCCGCGTAAGTCAGCGTTCAAGACCAGCGTAACTCCTCCAACCGCTTTGAGCGGTTCCAATCTTTCAAGCCTCCGGCTTTGCCGGAGGTGCCTGACTCCTCGGTTTCGACATCGTTTTGAAGAGCTTGTGGCAGGAGCCTGTTTTTCAGCCTCAGATGAAGAACCTGATCTGGAAAAAAATTATGGGGGCGCCATCATAAAAGAGCGTTAAGATAAATATTCTTGAAGGAGCGAGAACCAATATGGATTTCGATAATAACGAGAAAATAACTCGAAGAAAGTTTGCTAAAGGGGCAGCCGGTGCAGCGTTTTGTTATGCATGTTTTTCATTGGATTGTTTGGCAGCCTCAGTAGAGAATTCAGAGCAAGACGGCAAAGGCAAGGTATATCTGGCAGCCGCATGCGGAACATATTGCGGAGCCTGCCCGGCTTACATCGCCAAACACAGCGAAGATAAGCAAATAAAAATGAAACTGCAAAAGGGATTTTCATCCGGACCGACGAAGGCACAGAAGGGGATTCCGGAATCGAGTTGGATGGATGGCCTTGTTTGCGACGGCTGTATCAGCGGCGGCATGCTTGCTGCCCATTGCCAAAACTGCGCTATAAGGAAATGCGCAGCGAACAAACAGGATGATTCCCGTTGTTCTGACTGTGAAGAGTTGCCCTGCTATCGTATTACGAATTTAATGAATATGGGCGGCTATCTGCACCGTAAAGAATACCTGCCAAACCTCGAAAAAATTCGTGGGATGGGCGTTCAGGAATGGGCTAAATACGAAGAAGAGCGATGGCGTTGTCCCCAGTGCGGTTTACCTATGAGCTGGTATGACGCCGAATGCGCCGGATGTGGGAAGCCAAGGTCCGAGCGCTTGTTTCCGTTGACTGAAAACAAAATCTAATCCTTCTAGAAGGGTTATGATGGAGATCCTCTCAAAGTCCGGGATCTTCGACAAGGACTTTGTCAACGAATCAGGGGGGCGACTTGTCAATCTTGCGCATTATGTCGAAATATCCGCGCAGTTTTTTTCTCAAAATCCTATCGCGCCAGGCATAGGATGCAGATTACCTGTCGCTTGCTTATGTTTTAGGGTTCGAGTTTGAATAACCCAATATCTTTACATCGTCCCCCTTTGGCATCTTCGCATTATCGTCCATATTGGGTCAGCGTAGCGCCGTGTATTACTTTGTGCATGTATGGCCTTGTCACTTCAACATCCTCAACATGGGCGGTTGAGCCGCAAGGAGTCTGAAAAACAATCACTCCGCCCGCACCTGTACCGGCTACAATAACAGCCACATCCTTCGGGTCGGCAAAAGGCTCCCTGTAAAGCCCCGGTTTGCAGTCCTCAGTCCTTATTCCTTTAACTCCACCCTCAGCCACCATTTCTCCAAAATCTTTGCGCTCATCCTCGCTCATCTTTTCCCAGCTGATCGAATTTTGGTCATGCAGCCATTTAATAAAAGACTCTCTGGTAAAACCGGCATTTGCCAATTGCCGTGCAAATGTCGGATGAATCACAACCATATGCCGCATGTCGCTGCCGTTTTGCGGCATTCCAAAAAATCCGAATACTCCTGCCGAATGGGAGAACATTCCGCTCAACTGCCTCAGTTTCTCTTTATAACCGGCCATGCTCAGGGTCTCGGACGGCCCGCGTGCAATAAAAATGCCTTCGCATATGGTTACGGTGCTTTCTTCGGGTTTGAACCCGTTTGAAACAGCGTAGGGTTCCCATGGGCTGGCTTTCTGATTTTCCGGTATCACATAATTTGCATATGCGGCAGGCTGACCGGGGCCTCCAGGCGACGAATAAACATCCATGCGGCGCCATCCTATATTAATCATGCACATAAGCATTGCCCGTCCGATAGTGGCGTTTGCTCTGTGGCCCGGAGCCAGATAGCCTCCTTCGTTATTAAGCCCGATTTCCTCAACAATCGGCCCGCTGATAAAGGTTATGGGCAGAATCTCGTTCACAATATGATACTGGTTGAAGTTTTTGGCCGTAATAGTCTCTATCATGGCAATAATGACAGGAAGATACTCGGGTTTCGCACCTGCCATAACTGCGTTTATGGCGATTTTTTCCACAGTCGCCCTGCCCTGCTTCGGAAACATAAGCCCTATTTCCTTATCAGGCGGATAGGCCGTTCCCGCCAGCATTCTTTCCACCGCCTCTTTCGTCGGCGGTACCACGGGCAACCCATCGGTCATGAAGTTTTCGGCACAGTACTGCTGAATAATTTCGTTTGCCTCGGAATAATCGGAGCCGGTGAATTTTTTGGGCGAATAGTCATAGCTGAAATTTTCGACTTCCCGTTCTTCTTTTGTCAGCGGCTTGACAAGCGCATTATGGATACCCTCAAAAGCCGCTTCTGCAACCGGCTTCATTAATTCGGGGTCGGTTTTGGCGACAAGGTAATCCACTGCCGGCAATGTAAGAACGCGGCAGGTCGGCATACCGTTATTATCTACCAGCAGCCTTTTCGCATTTATTATTGCGTCGGACACGATTGCCACACCGGGGCAGCCCCGTTTTTCCAGTCTGGCGCCGGTATCATGTCTGGAGCCGGTCTCCGCCGCCTTAACTCCGTCAATCCACCCGTCGCACTCCTCTGCTATTTGGGCAGAAATGTCAGGCGCGTTCGGGATTCCGTAACTGAAATGAACAAACTCAACTGCAGGATACTTATTCCTCAGCATGGACTTTATTGTGTCGAAAAACGCCAGTGAATCCGGGCCCATCGCCAGAATGGCAATTTTTTTCCCATTCAAATCGCCGAGGCGCGACGCACATAATCCCTGTCTTTCGGGAAACGCAAGCTGGCCGTGAGGCTCCAATATCTCCAATACAAATTCGGCAGCTTTCATCTGTATCTCCTCCTTAGTTGAAGCAATATCCCTGTTTCCAGTGTTGCCTAATCCCAGTTTCGTATCCTCGTTGTATAACGGGAAAAAGCCTGAAAACGCCGCAAGAAAATCGTTATTATCGTCCGGCTTCTGTCAGGGTAGCACCGTGAATTATTTTGATCATATAATCAATTTCAGTCGAACCTATATTATCGAAGTTAGGCTGAGTAGCTGCGCCGCCGTAGAAACCCATCGCCTGACCGGCCATAGGCCCTGCAACCAAGATGGCCAGATGTCTCGGGTTGAAGTTGGGAATCGTGCCGCCGGATTTGCAGTGCTCTACCCTTAATCCTGGGATACCGCCCGCCTTTGCCGCTTTTAGAATGCTTTGCTGCTGACTGTCGGAATAATCGTCCCATGGGAAACGGTGTTGGTCACACAGCCATTGAGCCAGCTTCTGCTTGCTGTAGCCGGCAGCGGCGAGCTGACGTGCCAGCGCGGGATATAAAACCAGGGTGCAATAATTGCCGTTGATCGCCGATTCCGCATCCAGGGATCCCCATATCGGGACTGCCGGAGCGTTTCTGGCGGGGGTCATGCCTCCCGTAAAACCTTTGACCATTGAGGCAAGCCGTGCCATATCGGCTTCCATCGGCATGGGATTCATGCATCCCGACGGGCCGAGCCTGTCATACCAGATGCATTCGTCCAGGGTAACGGTGCTGTCTTCCGGAGCATACCCATGCTCTACGGCAAAGGACTCCCAGGGACTCTCCGCCTCGTTTTCCGCAAATATCAGGTGGGTATATCGGGTCGGCTGCCCAATTCCGCCGCCCTCTGTTTTGAAAAAACTCCACCCGATGTTTATCATACACAGGCTGAGTGCGCGGCCGATGGAACTGTTGGCACGATTGCCGGGTCCTAAATAGGCATCTCGAGAGTTCATTCCTATTTCTTTTGCTATGGGACCGTTTACAAAAACCAGTGCGCTGGAGTTTAGCGTTCCGGTAGAAATGTGGTAGAGGTTAAAGCGGATATCCGCCATTCCTTCGACCGCGGCAATAATGACAGGCAGATATTCCGGCCTGGCTCCGGCCATTACCGCGTTAATCGCCACTTTTTCTATGGTTGCCTTCCCGTTGCGGGGAACCATCAAACCCAATACTTCATCGGGCGAGCGGCTTGTACCCGCCATCATCCTTTTTACCGCTTCTTCTGTGGGCGGAGTCAGCGGCAGCCCGTCCCCCATATCGTTTTCTATACAGTACTGCTGAAATTTCTCATAAGCCTCGTCATAAGAGGCACCCGCGAAATGCATGGGACCGTAATCGTACACAAAACGCTTAGGATTTATCTCCTCTTCGGTCAAAGGGGAGGTCAGAGCTTCAATGATGTCATCGATTGCTGAGGCAGCGATCGGTCTCAATTTTTCCGGCTTACATTCGCAGACAAAATATGTTTCGGCCGGGACTGTTACTATGCGAATACCCGGAAGGCCGTTGCACTCCGCTAATCGTTTCCGCTGAGGGAGAAGGTCATCGACAACGACCGTTACCCCTGGTAAACCCATTTTTTCAAGCTTTGCCTCATTGTCCACTCTTCCGGCGCCGGAGGTTTTTACCCCCTCCACCCATGCGTCGAAATCATATTTGTTGCCTTCCGTGACGGTGAAAAAGGCGCGTCGTTCTACAATCAAAGTGGGGTATCTTCCCTTTAGCAATTTCTCCAGGACGTCAAAGAAAACGACGGAATCCGGCTTGCCGCCCGAAAGGAGAATTCGTTTGCCTTCGAGAGAGTCAAGCCGCGGTGCGGTCAAGCCGCTCACGGGAATAGACGGGAGACTCGCGCGGGGATTTAAAACTTCCAAAAGCACCTGATTGCCTGCGCCTTTTGTCATTGGATTCCATGCCTCCTAAGATTTGTTGTTCCGAATTTTGTTTGCAATATAAAAGCCCCACCGCAGTCGGTGCCAATCCGTTCTTGGATACTTTATACGATATGAATTATGTTACATAAGACCCTATGTTGATATCAGTTTACTGATGTTTCCCGTATTGTCCTATGAATAAATTTCGGTATCTTTATCGGAATTATGCGCCAGGATATTTGAGTTTCACTGCTGATAGGTAAGTGTCAGAAATTGTTTGGAACGATCGGCCAATCTGATACCGGCGGCTTTGCTTGCCAGGGTTATTTCCCGTTAACGCCGGCATGCAGCCGCGGTTGCGGAATTCTTACCGAGAGCTCGTGGATTTCGTCTGAACGGGAAGGGGGGACAGTCACGAATGTCCCCCCAGCTTCGTACGATTATCATTTGGCCGGCTCCTCCTCCGCCCCCAATATCGGCCGGCTAAAGTCGGTCATTTCCACTGCGGCTTCAACGGTCTATGATAGTTACAGTGCTCTGGGACAGATAACGGCCACCACTCATACGGTCAGTGGATTATTCGGCAACCTTTCCTTCAGTTACAACTGGTGGCTGAATGACGCGCTGAAAGCTCTAAGCTGTCCCTCGGGACGCGTAGTGAACTGCAGCGTGGATGATGCGGGACGAACAACCAGGGCCTATAGATCCACAGAGACGTACGCGGACCTGACCGCGGCGGGCATCGCACTCGCGAAAGTCCCGCATCGCGCGCCTCCTGAGACATGCCTTTGGCCCTGGCACGAATGAATGCTCAATGATCGAATTCGCTTTTGAATAAACTTCCGGTTTTGCCGGATGCATAATTGTTTCTACCCCGATTTATTAGGAGGTGGGTCGACGACTTAAGAGTATAATAAAAAAACTACTTAACGTTCATTCAGAAGCAGAACTGCAAAGAGGGCTTCGCATTATTGCGGGTACCATTGTTGATTTTGAACCGAATTGCCTTTTCGATGCAGCCTCCCATGCAATGTTTTTTTAATACGCGGGCTTCGCATGAAAAAAGTCCGAAGGAAATCCGGCTCGAGTCGACCCACGGAAAGCCTTGCTGCTTCCCCATTCCCGAAGCTGAAACCAGGTCGCGATCCGGCTGGTTCTCGGATTGTCGGCATGGGCGGCTCGGCAGGGGGACTGGAGGCATTTGGACAATTCTTCTCGCACATGACTCCGGACACTGGATTAAGCTTCGTTCTCGTGCCGCATCTGGATCCGTCGCACAAAGGCATGATGCCCGAACTCCTCGGACGGCAGACCCCAATGAAGGTAATTGAAGCGGCAGACGGTATGGATGTTCAGCCCAATCACATCTACGTGATTCCTCCCAATGCGGACCTTGCCATTCTGCACGGACGATTGCAGGTGCTTGAACCTTCCGCGCCTCGGGGCTTGCGGATGCCGATCGATTTTTTCTTCCGGCAATTGGCCGCAGATCAGAAGGAAAAAGCTATCTGCATTATTCTTTCCGGTATGGGGACAGACGGCACGCTGGGGCTGAGAGCCATCAAGGAAAACCTGGGAATGGCGATGGTTCAGGATCCCGCCTCGGCAAAGTATGACGGGATGCCCCGAAGCGCCATTAATACCGGGCTTGTGGATTTCGTGGCCTCCGCGGAAGAACTTCCCGCCAAATTGAACCAGTTTATTCACCACATCCCACAATCCGCTGAAGTTCATAATTTGGCCGATGAGGGATCATCCGCCGCACTTCAAAAGATCTTTGTTCTTCTACGGGCAAGAACCGGCAACGATTTTTCCTGCTATAAGAACAGCACGATCAGCCGGCGGATCGAGCGCCGGATGAGCGTTCATCAGTTTGACAGCCTTCCGCGATACGTTCGCTTTCTCCAGGAGAATCCTCAGGAAGTCGATTTGCTAAACAAGGAACTGCTGATCGGAGTGACCAACTTCTTCCGCGATCCGGGCTTGTTCGACTTCCTGAGTGAAGAAGGATTTCCCCGGTTGTTCCGGATGCGGCCGGAAGCAAGTCCCGTGCGAGTGTGGAATCCCGGGTTGCTCGACCGGAGAGGAGACCTACTCGCTTGCTATCGCGCTCAAGGAGTGCATCGAGGGCTTGAGTCTATCGGATAGTCCGGCGATTCAGATTTTTGCCACCGACATCGACCATGATGCCATTGAAAAAGCCCGCCAGGGCATTTATTCCTCCGGTATCGCTTCAGACGTCTCCCCTGCGCGCCTGGCGCACTTCTTTGTGCCTGAGGGAGAGAGCTACCGGATCAAGAAGGATATTCGCGATCTGGTGGTTTTTGCTCCACAGAACATCCTCGTCGATCCGCCATTTACAAGTTTGGACATCGTCTGTTGCCGGAACCTTTTGATCTATCTGAACTGCCGAGACGCAGAAGAAACTTCTGGCGTTAATGCACTACGCCCTGAATCCCGGCGGGCTGCTGATCTTGGGTACGGCCGAGAGCGTTGGAGGCTTCGGCCACCTGTTCTCGGCGGTGGACCAGAAGTGGAAGGATATTCGAGCGCACGAGGGGAGTGAGAGAAGCTTCATCGAAATGCCGGCCCGTGCGATGCATCACGAGCGTATCGCGGCGCCTGCAGCAGAGAAGGGGGAATTACCGGCCATGGATATTTTCTATGCTGCCCAGCGGGTGTTATTGGACACCTATGGCCCTCCCTCCGTGATTGTTACTGCAGAGGGTGACATCATCTATGTCAACGGCCGAACCGGCAACTATCTGGAACCCTCCTCCGGGAAAGCTAACGTCAATGTTCTTGCGATGGCCCGCGAGGGGCTGCGCGAAGATCTCGTGCATCGCTATTCACAATGCCGCGAAACAGAAGACAACCGTTACGCGGGCCGGCGTGAGGATCAAGTCCAATGGCGGCTGGACAATCATTGACCTCACCGTCAGGCCGCTTGCCGAGCCGGCTGAACTGCGAGGCATGTTACTGATCGTATTCGAGGAGACTGGAAACGATCATTCAGAGGCGGTTCAGGAAAACAGGTTGGTGCCCTCCCGTGCGGATATCCCGGCAACCGAAATGGAAGAAGAACTCAATCGCATGCGCGATCGCCTTCAAACCACCATCGAGGAAATGCAGACAGCCCAGGAAGAGCTCCGATCGGCCAATGAGGAATTGCAGTCCAACAACGAAGAATTGCAGAGCACCAACGAGGAATTGACCAGTTCCAAGGAGGAATTGCAGTCCCTCAATGAAGAAATGCAGACGGTAAACGCCGAGTTGCAGTTGAAGATCGAGGAATTGTCGCAGTCGAACAACGACATGAAGAACCTGCTGAACGGCACCGAAATCGCCACGATCTTCCTGGACAACGACCTTTGTGTCAAGCGGTTCACGGCGCAGGCATCGAGAGTCGTCAACCTGGCAGCCGGAGATGTGGGACGGCCGATCGGCCATTTCACCACAAATCTGAAATACGACCGGCTGGTCGAAGACGCCAGGCAAGTGCTGGACACGCTTGTGCCCAAGGAAGGACAAGTCCAAGCCAGAGACGGCCGCTGGTACAACATGCGTGTCTTGCCCTACCGGACTGCGGACAACGTGATCGACGGCGTGGTGATGACATTTGCCGACATTACCGCGCTGAAGCAGACGGAAATCCGCCTGCAAGAGGCCCGCGACTTGGCCCAGAGCATCATTGCCACGATCCGCGAACCGCTGGTGGTACTGGATGGCGAGCTGCGGATCATTTCGGCAAGCCGCTCCTTCTATTCTACGTTTCAACTGAATCCGGCCGAGACAGAGGGCCGGCTCTTTAATGAGATTGGTCAAAGACAGTGGGAGATTCCTGCCTTGCGGCAACTACTGGAGGACATCCTTCGGAAGAACACGCCCTTCGAGGACTTCCGCGTGGAATACGATTCTCCCGCCATCGGGCATAAGGTGCTGTTGCTCAATGCCCGCAGCATTGCCAGCGAAGGATGCAGGCCGGATCTGATTCTGATGGCGATGGAAGATATTACGGCTTCTTCCGCCGTTTAAGGCATACGCGGAGAGTAACCATGGGCAAAAAGAAAACAACGGATTCGGGATCGCTCAAAGCCTCCGAGCTGCGCCGGAAAGCAGAGCGGCAAATGCGCACACGAGTTCCTGTTCCGGCTTCAGCTGCATCGGAAGCGGACGCTCGTGCACTGGTCCACGAGTTGCAGGTGCATCAGATTGAACTGGAGATGCAGAATGAGGAACTCCGGCGCGCTCAGGCAACGGCGGCGGAAGCCTCGGAAAAGTATCTCAGTCTATTTGACTTCGCCCCGGTTGGATATTTCCTGTGGGATCACCAGGGGCAGATTCAGGAAGTCAATCTGGCCGGCGCAGCTCTTATCGGCCGGGATCGAGGCAGTGTGGTACAAAAGCGGTTCGGACAGTTCCTGGTGGTGGAAGACCGAACACGATTTCCCGAATTCTGCCAATTGGTGCTCGCGAACGATATCAAGCAAACCTGCGAATTCAGGCTTCTGAGGGATGGACAGGAAGTCGAGGTGTTGATTGAGGCCATCGCATCTGAGGACCAACAGGGGGAGGAGAAGTTCTGCCGCGCCGCAGTCATCGACATTACACAGCAGAAGCGCGCGGAAAAGCTGGCCGCAATTAATCAGGCGCTCGCGGCCGAGATTTCCGCACGCAAGAGCGCGGAGGTTTTGCTGCGCCGGAGCGAGGAGCATTTCAAGGCTCTTGCCGAGGCACTGCCTCAGATCGTCTGGACAGCCGACGCGGAGGGAGACGTCGACTGGTTCAATCATCGGTGGTATGACTATACCGGTCAGAAGCAGGGAGAGGGCAAGGGGTGGAGCTGGCAATCTGTCGCTCATCCCGATGACATTCCACGCACACTGGAGAGGTGGCAGCAGGCAGTTCGCAACGTATCGATTTTCGAGAATGAGATCCGGGTCCGCCGCGCAGATGGCGAATATCGATGGTTCCTGGTCCGCGCATGGCCGCTCCAGAGTTCCAACGGAGACGTGGTCCGCTGGTTCGGCACCAATACAGACATCCAGGACCTCAAGGCTGCACAGGAAGCGTTGTTGATCAGCGAAGAACGATTGCGTCTGGCCCAGCAAGCCGCTCATATCGGCACCTTTGAGTGGAACATACAAGAGAACGTCAACACCTGGACCCCCGAACTCGAAGCGATGTATGGGCTTCCTGTCGGCGGTTTTGCCGGGACGCAACGGGCGTGGGAGGACCTCATACACCCTGACGACCGCGCTGCTGCTGTGGCTTGCGTGGAGGAGGCATTAAGAACGGGCGCGCTGACGGAGGGCGAATGGCGCGTGATCTGGCCGGACGGAAGCGTCCACTGGCTGTCCGGACGCTGGCAGGTTTTCAAGGACGATTCCGGCCGGTCGCTGCGCATGACGGGTGTCAATATCGATATCACCGATCGCAAACGAGCCGAGGAAGAAATACGCAGCCTCGCGGAGTTCCCTAAAGAGAATCCCAATCCGGTACTGCGCATCTCTGCGGAAGGGCTGGTGCAATACGCCAATCAGCCGGCAATCAAACTCCTGGAGGCAATGGGATGGCAAGCCGGCCAAGCCCTGCCCGAAACGATTCTTCATCGGGTTCAACGAATTATGGAGGAGGGTGAAACACGCGAGTTTGATCTGACGTGCGCTGTTGGTCGTACGTTTTCCTTCGCAGTGGCGGCGAGCAGCCGGGCGGGTCTATTCAACCTCTACGCGCTTGACATCACCAATCGCAAGCAGGCTGAGGAATCCTTGCGTGAGATGAACGAATCGCTCGAACAGCGCGTGGCCGAACGAACAGCGGACCTGCAGCGGAGCATGAGTCAGGTACACGCCGCACAGCAACGCTTCCATGAAGTCCTGGATGCGCTGCCGGTTTACGTCATCCTTTTAACATCCGATTATCACGTCTCCTTTGCCAACCGATTCTTCGAAAGCCGTTTCGGCAAAGACGAAGGCCGGCGCTGTTACGAATATCTGTTCAATCGCAATGAGCCGTGCGAGACCTGCGAGACGTTCAAAGTGCTCAAAACCAACGCTCCGCGCCAATGGGAATGGACAGGACCGGACGGACGAATTTACGATATCAATGATTTTCCTTTTACCGACGTGGACGACTCGCATCTGATCCTGGAAGTGGGCATGGACATCACGCTGCGCAGACAGGACGAGAACGCCCTGGCCGTGCAAACTGCCGAAGTTCAGCGGCTCGCCGATCGGCTGCGCGCCCTGGCGGTGGATCTTTCGCAGGCGGAGCAGCGAGAGCGCAAGCGACTGTCGAAAATCCTCCACGACCATATCCAGCAGCTCCTTGTGGCGGCGCGTATGCAGGTGGAATGGCTGAAGCGTGACACCAATGCGGAGCGGATGCAGTCGATCGCGCAGGGCGTGGCCAGCATTCTCGGAGAAGCATTGGATGCATCCCGTTCGTTAACGGTCGAGCTGAGTCCGCCCGTGCTTCATGAGGCCGGTCTGATCGGAAGCCTGAGCTGGCTGGCGTCCCGTATGCAGGAGAAAAACCAGTTCAAAGTCAACCTGCGCTCGGACTCCAGGGCTGAGCCTGCCGGCGAGGAAATGCGGGTGCTGCTGTTCGAGTGCGCGCGCGAACTTCTGTTCAATGCCGTTAAGCACGCCGGAGTATCGGAAGCGCACGTCGCACTTCTGCGAACAACAGACGATCATATCAAACTGATCATTCGAGACGAAGGCAACGGATTCGATCCCGGCCTGCTGAATAAACGCGGCGCGGACGAAGTCACATTCGGTCTCTTCAGCATCCAACAGCGGCTGGCTCATATCGGCGGCGAGATGGAAATATTAACCGCCCCCGGCAGAGGGACGAGCATTAGCGTAATCATCCCCGACGTCAAACCGATCCCGCTAGAGGAGGAGAAGGATCGAGCTGCAGGACAGATAGCGCTGGCCGACAGTTTTCATGTGCGCGAAAAAACATTCGTTTACCGCGTCCTGGTTGTTGATGACCACAGGATTATGCGCGAAGGGCTGGTCGGTCTCATGCAGTTTGAGCCGGACATTGAAATAGTAGGCCAGGCAGGCGATGGTCCTCAGGCTATCGAGCTCGCAGAACAGCTTCAGCCCGACCTCGTCATTATGGATGTGAACCTTCCCGGAATGAACGGTGTGGAGGCCACGAAATGTATCCTTGCCAGGATCCCGAATACGAGGATTATCGGGCTGTCCATGCATGCAGATGAAAAACTGGCACGCGCCATGCACGATGCCGGCGCGGTTGCCTACCTGACAAAAGGCGGCCCTTCAGACGACCTCATCGCTGCGATCAGGGCCGCCTGCAAATCCTGATTCCGTTTATCCCTTTATCTCTTGCATTTGGAACTTGACATACCCTGAGGGCTGACGGATCTTGGAGGCCATGATTAGGTCCATCCAAAATGCTGTAGCGGATAGCCTTGAACTGTGCGCGCCTGTTTATAAGGCCGCCATTTTCGCCGGAATAGAATGCCTCCACCAGCATTCCGATATAGATCTGCGAGGACGCGGTAAGATAACTCTATAGAAGTTTCTATATATAGAGCCGCTGCCTATTTCCATTCCTGTTTTGATTATTCCTGACAAAGAATAACCGAGCCAATCCAGGCCGGAGCCCGAGTGAATGAAAGTCAGGAAACCTGTTTGTCTCTACTGCCACAAGCCGTTCGACCTTTCTCCTTTCCATCCCAAACAGGGCGTTTGTCTTTCCCCAGAATGCCAGCGCCACCGCCGAAGCGATTACCATCGCAATAAAATCGCTACAGATTCGGATTACCGACAGGTGTGTGCCGACAGCCGGGGGAAATGGCGGGAAAACAATCCTGGGTACCAGCAACTCTACCGTTCGACACATGAGGAATACTGCGAACAAAACCGGCAGAAGCAGCAGGGGCGAAACCAGAAACGAAAGCTCTCCCTGATTGTAAAGAACAACTTGGCTATCGATGTAAAGCGGCTCACTGCAAGGGTTTGGATGACCGGGCCGGGATTGGATGAGATTGTAAAGAACAACTTAGCTATTTCCCAAGTGTTGATTTGCCAGACAGTTGGCGGATCCGAGGTGGCCTTATGACGTGATTGTAAAGTACAGCGCTTTGGTCGTGCAGGCCAGCCAGGGATATACAGGGATCCAGCAAGGAGGATTGGACAAATGGTTGAGGATCCAATGCCAGGAAAACCATTTCAATCATGTCTGATCCCGTATCAAAGTGAGATCGTCGCTCTAAGGAGTCAAAAACCGCCTCTCTCCTATGCACGGATCGCTGATTTTCTACGGCAGAAGTATGGCCTAAGTATTCGACGAGCCGCCATCGGCAAGTTCGTTAAAGTAAGAGCCAAAGGTCGAAAGGTCTATTTCTTTAAGCGGGAACTCACCGTGAAGAAGCCCTTGGCTGCAATTCAATCCAAGGCCGAACAACAACAGCCAAAGCCCAAATTCGT
>CAWEJX010000008.1:0-673698 GCA_963809485.1 uncultured Acidobacteriota bacterium | reverse complement strand
GGTCGCCTAAACGGGTTGTCAAAACCCGGTTGACTTCCTCTGGGTAGGGTAGGTATTTGTTCCACGTCCGCAGGCCTGCCTCAACATGTCCGACAGGAATTCGCCGATAAAACGCGGCCAATGCAGCACAAAATACGGTCGTTGTGTCTCCCTGAACAATCACCATGTCAGGTTTGGTTTCCGCGAGATAAGCATCAATCGCAGCCAAGGCTCGGGAGGCAAATCTACCCAGCGTTTGGCCTTCCTCCATCAGATTCAGATCTACGTCGGGGATTACTCCAAAAACATTAAGAACTTGATCGAGCATCGATCGATGCTGGGCTGTCACACATATTTTGGCTGAGAAGCCTCGCCGTTTTTTCGTTGAGAGTATTAGCGGACAAAGCTTTATCGCTTCCGGGCGGGTACCGAATATGAACGATATTCTTTTGGTTTTAGTTTTCACGGCAAATCTGTGGATGCAATTCCAAATTCAGTAAAACCGCTGAATGTTTGAAGGTTTCAGGTTGAAATCTACATAATGGTTCGATAAGGCAAAAACCTTTCGCCCCTGCCGGGACTTCTTCTATAGGGAACAGCTCATTAGCTGCGTGCTATTTTGTGCTGCTTTCAAGGGCGGGACAGGCTTCCTGATTTCTCCATTGAATATCTGGCGATGGCAAGCTACATGATATCAACGCCTGTTATCTTTTTATCTGCTATCCAAGCCAATTTGGTCAGTCCTTTGCTCTGGTCGTCGCTCAGGGGCTCGTTTCCGTTGAAGGTTGGGAAGCCCCTTTGGTTAGCTGGGGGAACTGGGGGGATTTTGTCTTCGTTGGATACGTAGGAATGATAGTCGTAATATTGGTGGTAGTAATAATGATAGGCGGTGGAGTGGAGGTCGACGCTGTTGCATAGCACTCCCAGAATGCGGGCGTGGACCAGTTCCAGGCTTTTCTTCGCTTTCCGCAATACTTCCGGCGGACTGCCGCCGCCCTTAGTCACCAGAATAACCCCGTCCGTCATTGGCGCGATAATCAGCGGATCCGTTACCGACATCAACGGCGGCGTGTCGATCAGGATGAAGTCGAAAGTGGCGGCGGCGGCGTCAATGGCCTCCTCCATTTTCAGCGAGCCGAGCAGTTCGCCCGGATTGGGCGGGATCGTGCCGGAATGCGCGATGTAAAGATTTGGGATGGTGCTTTCCTGCACAACATCCGCAAAATCCACCTGGCCGGTCAGATACTCGCTCAGGCCCGCATTCCCATTTCCGCTGAAAATCTTGCGGATCTTGGGACGGCGCATGTCGCAGTCCAGGATCAGCACGCTCTTCCCGGTTTGCGCCAGGCTCAGGGCCGTGTTGCATACCGTCGTTGTCTTGCCCTCCGCGGCTTTCGAGGACGTAACCATGATGACCTTGGGGGGATTCTCCGGCGTCGAAAGCAGCAGCGCCGTCCGTACGCCGCGGTACGCCTCCGCGATCAGCGAACTGCTCGCCGTCAGCGAAGCCAGTTCCACTCCCTGCTTGGCCAGAGCTTCCGCTCCGGCTCTGTGCTTCCGCCCGCTTTTGCTATACCTGTAACCGTAGCTGCCATGCGAAGACTGCAGGCTGGGAATCAGACCCAAAGACGGCAGGCCGATCATTTCCTCGACGTCCTCCGGGGTTTTCACCGTGTTGTCCAGGTAATTCAGGAAAAATGCGAGACCCAAGCCGCCCATCAGCCCTACAAGCAATCCCATCGCGAGATTTTTGCGCAAATCCGGGCTGTACGGACCACCCGGCACCTCTGCCTTGTCAACAATCCTTATGTTGCTGGATTTCAATCCCGCCGCCACGCCCGCTTCCTTCATGCGCTGCAGCAATCCGTCATAGAGCTGCTTGTTGGTTTCCACTTCGCGCTTCAGGATGTTGTAGTGGATGTTCGACTCGTTTAACTGGTTCGCAAGGCCCTTCTGCTTGTCGAAAGCCTGCGCCAGGAGCTTTTCCCTTGCCGTCGCGGTTTCAAATTCCATGCGGGCATTGTCGATCGCCAGCTGGCGTTCGCGCTTTAACTGCTCCTTCGCCCGGCGCACACGGCTTTCCAGCTGCTTCACCTGGGGCATTCCCGGACCGAACTGCGACGTGAGTTTGGCCATTTCCTGCTCGTCGTTCAGCAGGTTGGTTTCGATTGTTGTGATTAAGGGCGTACGAAGAGCCTGGGGGAAGTCCTCCGGCGTGGCCAGCGACAGCGTGCGGTACACCGACTCCTTCTCCATGCGCGCAGCCTTCGCTTCCGTGAGCTTGCCGTTGATGTCGGTGAGCGTCTGCGATACGACGTCCTCTTTTTCACCAACGGTCGTGATGCTGTGCGTCCGGGCATAATCGATCAGGTCGTTGTCGGACTTCTCCACCTTTGCTTTCAAATCCACCAGCTGCTTCTGCAGGAAATCGGTTGCACGCGAAGTAGCGTCAAATTTGGCCTGGAAGTTGTACTCGATGTACTCCTGGCAGATCACATTCACTATCCTGGCTGCCAGCGCCGGGTCCGGGGAGCTGTAGCTGACATCCACTACGCGCGAGTTCTTGATTGGCGTAACACTGAGGCCTCCGAGCACCAGGCCGATGCCTTGATCGAGTCTCTCCTCTTTGGTCAGCGGGCGAGCGGGTACGTTGGGCTTTTTGGGGCTTGTCAGCCATGCCCAGCGGGAAAGCAGTCCGGATTTTTCGTTTGCGCCTACGGGATTTGACGCGTCCTCTTTGTCGAGACCGGCGGCTACTGCAACTCTGCTTGCCAGACTGCGGCTGGTCAGGTGCTTGATCTGCGTCTGCAGGTACTCTTCGTAGTAGTAGCTGTAATCGTTCTGGCCGGTTACCTGCTGATACGGGAGCACATTGTCCGACGCCTGGTCGATCTCGAGCTGGGCGGTGGCCTGGTAGAGCGGGGTCTGGCGCATCGTGTAGATTGCCGCGCAGGCTACTGCCGCCACTACGATGGCGAGGACGATCCATTTCCGGCGCATGATGACGCGCCAGTAGTCACGCAGGTGCTTTGCGTGAGTGCCGGGGAAGACGTATTCCGCCGGATAGGCGTACGGGTCGTAGGTCTCGTAGGGCACTACGCGAGGCTGACCGTCTTGACCGTTATTGGGACGGATTAAAGCACCGTTGTTGCCGTTGTTGCCGTTTGTGTCTGACATAACGTTACTTTATGGGATTAGTTAAGGTGAATGTTTAACGCTGACGAACGCTGAATGACGCTGACTTACGCTGAAAAAAATATGAAATAAAAGGCGGAGTTGGGAAACAAAAGAGTGAAACTCGTTTTCAAGACTATAGCTGGATGGAGAGGCTTCAACTCTTGCCAGGATTCGGATTTTCGAGGAGGATCCTCATGCTGCCAGCTCTTCCTCGATACGATGCTGACCGTAACGCAGCACTCCTATGGCCTGTTCTCGACTGACCGATGGAAAGGTTTCGAGGAAATAATCCAAGGAAAGCCCATCTGAGAGATATTCAAATAGTGAGGAAGCGGGAACCCGAGTTCCCTTAAAGACCGGCGTGCCTCCCATAATTCTCTGGTCACTCACCACCAGGCCCCCTGCCGCTTCATGAACCGCCTCAATCTTGCTCATTCCAATATTCTACTAATTCAAAAAACCTGCCGCAAGCTGACAATAAGACAGGCTGGAGAAATCATGCAATATTGAACGCCGAACCTGGAAGGTTGAACGCTGACGAACGCGGAATGACGCTGACGAACGCGGAAAAATATCTGAAATAAAAACGGGGGTTGGGAAATATTGTCTGAGGAAAAGTGCAACAACATAGCCATTGACGTGGATCGGCTGTAAATGCCTCTGAATGTAGCTTCGAATGCGTATTTTGCCGGCTGAAGATAAATCCGACGCAGTGTTGCCGAGCGTAATGTCAGCCACGATGCATTGCCACAAACTGGTGTTCAACGATCCGCACGCCGTAAGCTGGCCTGACGCGGAACCGAAGATGCAGATCCCGTTTGGCGTACCCTTGGCCTGGATCCGGCTCGTTATTCTGCTTGTAGCCCATACTTACCACGAAGACGAAGCGCGAAGGCATCGTCAGATTATCTCAGCGCGCAAATACACCCCGGAGTGGAAAATCCACGGGCAGGCTGATTCACCACGGCTGCGAAGTCTAGACAACTCCGGAATCTCAGCGACAAGATCGTCGAGCTTCGGCATCCATGGACGTGCATGCCGTGGCCGGAGCGTGTTGTGGGCAAGATCTATCAGCCCGTAATATGCGCTGACCATCCCGGTCTACCGGACTTGCTGCCTCGCTGGGCGCAAGGGATACCAAACGCCGTCAATAGCATTCTCCGAAGCCGATGCATGGCATTAAGCACGAAATGACTTTGAACGCTGACGAACGCTGAATGACGCTGACGTACGCTGAAAGATTGGATTTAATAGATCAGGGCCCAGCCTAGCATGGTGGGGGTGTAATTGATGAAGCTCCAGGCCATGCTTTTTCCTACGCTGCCGGGGACATAAAGCATGTCTTCGGGACGCAGCTGCATGTCGGGGTCCTCGCCTTTCAGGATCTTTCCCAGGTTCACGGCAATGCGCTCGACGGAACCGTCGGGGGACTGGCGGACCAGTATCGACTTGCTTTGTTTCGAGGTTTTTGTCGGGCCGCCGGCAAGCGCTACGGTGCGCGAGAGACTTATGCCCCCGTCAGGCGGGTAGTCGAACGCCCCCGGCCGGGTGACGTCGCCGATTACATAGACCGCCTTTTTGTCGCGCTGAGGGATGGCAATCACGTCTCCGGGCATGATCGGGACGTCCAGTGACATGTCGCCGGCCATGAGGAGCTTCTTGAGATCTACCTCAATCTGATAGGTCGACGCCGGCTTCGTGTCGTCCGCCGTGACCTGGGCGGTTGCAGACTGGACGGGTTTTACCCCGTAGCTGCGCTGGATCGTGGCTTTGTCGCCCGCCCTGGCGAAGTCCAGCCCGCCGGCGCCCGCGATCGCCGAGACCAGCGTCACCTGCTCCAGGATCTGGTACTGGCCCGGCTTCATCACCGCGCCCATCAGCGAAAACATGCGGCTGCGCGGCTCCTTGATGTTTACCGATACCTGCGGGTCCTTCACATACTCCGGGTCCAGGAGGTTCGCCAGCCTGTCCTCCAGCTGGCGGCACGTCAGACCCTCGACCTGCAGGTCTCCAAGGAACGGCATGCGTATCGTCCCGTTGCCGCTGACACGCAGCTCGCGCGTGAAGTCCGCTACGCCCAGGACGTTGACCTCCAGCAGGTCGGCGACGCCGATTGCGAAGTCCATCGTCAGGGGCAGAGGCGCAACCTCCGGCGCCGGCTGCTGCGCCACCGCCATTCCGGCGCTGAGCAGCAGCCAGAAGACTGTATGAAGGATGGGACGCATTACCCCTCCTTCCTGTACATGGCGGCCAGCGATGCCGCTACCGGGCCTGAACGCTCGCCGGATGATGTCTTGCCGTTGCCGCGGTCGGATTCGGCGACCTGCAGGACCAGGTCGCGGAACTTGCGCTCCATTTCCTCGACGCGGTCCTTCAGGGTCTGTATCGCCGGGTCCCGGGCGCCCATGGCGCGCTCGCACGCGGCCGAACGCGCGAAGTCCGACAGGCTGCGCGCTCCTTCGTTGATGCAGCCCGCCATCATGGCCTCGTATTCCTGCTCCGAGAGACGGAAACTGACCATTCTTGATCTACGCTTTAGTACTGGCATGGTTCATACCCTTCTCAAATTACGATTGACGAATTACGAATTACGAATTTTTGTAAAACGCAGAGTCGCGATAGGGGTTTACTGGATTGACATAGCGTATGACACGAGGATGGGAGTGGAGAGTTTAAGGAATTAGGTTCAGATAGTTACGGGATTTTGGGGATGTCATACGTTGGCATGCTACCGCCAATTCAGTCACACTGTCTTCAATGCCCGTGTATGTATCGGCAGGTATGACAAAGACCATACAAATTATTTCAGGGAAAATTTGCTTCAGGAGATGGGATACTTCGGCTTGACCGGGACTACCCAGGATTCGTCGATTTCCACCGCGACTGATCGCTGCAGCAGGCTCACCGAAACCACCAGGCGGCTGGATCCCTTCATCGCCACCAGTATCCCTTCCAGACCCGCCAGCGGACCCACCTCGATGCGCACCCGCTCGCCGACGTTCAGATACGACCGGGGATTGGCCTGCAGGCCCGATAACACGATCGACTGAAGCGCCGCGACCTCCGCTTCGTCCACGGGGTGCGGGGTTTTGCCGATGCCTACGATTTGTATGACACCGGGAGTGATCAGCAAGGGAAGACGGTTGTTCAGGTCGATACGGCAGAAGAGATACCCGGAAAAAAGCGGCAGATCCACTTCCTTGACGCGGTCCGACCATTTGCTCCTGTGGCGGTAGAGAGGCAGGAAGCCTTCGTAGCCTTTCGAGAGAAGCGTCGAGGCTACCATTTTTTCGAAACGCGGGCGGACTCGAAGTGCATACCAGGGGAGAATTGCCATATATTTCCTTCATGTGCGTGTAGATATGCTACCGCCAATTCAGTCACAGATATAGCCCATCAGACCGCCTCGCATAACCTTGAAATGAAAACATCCATTTGAGGGCTATCGCAGAGAAGTAGAGCCACTACTATCTCGCGTATTGTCAGACAAATGTCAAGCAACTAAATGTCAACAATTGTAAAAAATTAACGCGGACGTACGCCGACAAAGCGCCGACCCACGCTGAAAAAACTATGGATTTTTTCAGCGTAGGTCAGCGTCCGGTCAGCGTAGGTCAGCGTTTTATTGGCGCTGATGAACATCCGGGCAAAAGCAGCTACTTCATCGGAAATGATCCGGCGAAGTGGCGCACGAATGTCTCCTCTTACGCGAAGGTAAAGATCGAGGATGTTTATCCCGGAATTGACCTGGTCTACTACGGCAACCGGCGGCAACTGGAGTATGACTGGATCGTGAGTCCCGGCGCCGACCCTGGGGCTATCAGGTTCGCGGTTGAGGGCAAAACCGGTCTCAAGGTGGATTCCCTCCAGCCGGCTTCAGGGGGCGGCGGTGAGGCTTTTGTGGCGAAGCTGAATGCGTCAGGCAGCGCCCTTTTATACTCCACCTATCTTGGCGGCAGCGGCGCAGCGATTGCCAATACGCCCGGCGAAGGGGACACGATCCGGGTCGGCGTCGGGTCAGCGTATGTCCGAGTTAGCTGGATTAGAGGAGTTTCTGGAATTCCTGGCGGCTTAGGTCGCAATCGAGAAGAATTTTGGCCATAAGACCAGGACCTATAATTTCGCCTGAATGAACAGCAATGACCGTGACCCGTCCATCTGGGTTTCCAGGCACAGTTCGGCCGCTTCACGAATCCTGATCATAAGGTCGTCCAAGGAACGGGCCTGCGAATGACAACCTCTTAATTCAGGTATTGTGCCAACATAGTATCCCTCAGCGTCACGCTCGATGATTACGCTAAACTTCCTGACCATTTTCGCCTCCGGCTGTTTCTATTCTACCCCCATTATGTCTAAAAGTCCTTTACACATTGGCCTATCAAGAGAGCTCCCATTAGGGTGAGTGTTAATGAAATGTTAAAAAAATAACGCCGACGCACGCCGAAAAAAATAGACAGATTTTTTCAGCGTGGGTCAGCGTTGGGTCAGCGTATGTCAGCGTTAATTGTGACTGTGAATGACCCGCGCTCTGGCGGGGAGACATCCTGTAGGTCCATCCGGCAATCGACGTGAATCGGTGACGAGAGCATCGTGCTGCACGCAAGACACTCTCTTCATCACGCGCAACGGATGCAGGTTGCCACGTTGAATATTTAACGCTGACTTACGCCGACAAAACGCCGACGAACGCTGACAAAAAAATATAAATTTGTTCAGCGTTCGTCGGCGTCCGGTCGGCGTGGGTCAGCGTTTTAACGGTTTAAATGCCGATTTCGGTCAGGCCCTGCTGCCAGGGAGGAGCGAGCACCCGACCGATCCTTTTCGGCACTGGATCGCGCGAAAGAAGAAAGATTCCGCCTTCGGCATGTCCGCAGCAAATCTTTCCAGAGATTTCACGTCCCGTTCGTCCACGCGGTCCGACGACTTGATTTCCACCAGCGCTGCCGGCGCACCCGGGCGTTCGACAATCAGATCGATCTCCGCGTCATCCTTCGTGCGCAAATAGGAAAAACGAAAATCGTTCCCGCTGTAAGCACTCAAACGCAGAGCTTCCACGATCACCAGGTGTTCAAACGCCCGGCCGTATGCATAGGTCCCGGGCCTCAAATCAACGGTCAGAGTCCGGTCCAGCGCCCGCCGCACTCCCGGATCAAACAGGTAAAACTTCGGCGCCTGGCGCTGCCGTTTGCGAACGGACATATGAAAAGGTTCCAGAAGAAATCCGAGCAGCGTGTCTTCCAGGATTTCAAAATAAGACTGCACCGTCTTGATATCCGCGCCCACATCCCTCGCTATGTTCGCAAAATTGACGATTTCGCCGCTGCATTGGGCCGCAATCTCCATGAACTTCCGGAAGGGATCCAGTTTGCGCACCAGGTGCTCGCTCCAGACCTCCTCCTTGAGATAGGTCAGTGCATAGGCCCGCAGAAAAGCCGACTTTTCTTCGCGGCTTTCAAATTTCAGCAATCCCGGCAGCGTCCCGTACATCAGCGCCGAGTTGAGATCGAACGCCGATCCAAGCTCACGGTGCGTAAAGGGGAACAGGTTGTAAACGAACGCCCGGCCCGCCAACAGGTTCGTGCCCTCACGTTTCAGTTTTCTGGCGCTGGAGCCGGTCATGGCAAACTTTGTCCCGTGCTGCTCGATCCTTCCGTGAACTACGTCCAGCAGCTTCGGGACCTTCTGGATTTCATCCAGAACCACCCATCGGATCTTCTCCATCGCGTCCAATCGTTCCTCGAGCTCCCGCGGGTTTCTGGAAAAACGATCCTCTTCCTCCGGATTCAGAAGATCCACCCACAGGACCGATTTGTCCGACGGGAAAAAGGCTTTGAGAAATGTGGACTTTCCCGTGCCCCGTGCGCCGAACAGGAAAAAGCTGCTGGTCTTCAACGGATGAACTAATCGCTGGATCATACTCCATAAATGTACGCCGAATATGGAGTATGATCAAGAAAAACGTTGAACGTTGGAATGTTGGAACGTTGAACGGCGATTGAGGTGGCCGGCTGGAGCGGCCGGAAGGCCGCCCGCGAAATTCTTTATATTCACCAACGGGCGGCCTTGCGGCCACGCACAGACCGGCGCCACTTTCATGAAATTCGGCCGCGCCCCAACCACGTGAAGAATCTGCATATACACTCCCATAACAATAGTTCTCTTCGGGCTCCGCTCCAGTTTACTTGAGCCCTTCCATGGCGAAAAGCGATTCCCGTATGCCCGGGGATCTTTACAGCCCGGCCATGAAATGCAGAGCAGGCTTCCTGGTGTGCGAGAAAAGCCCAAACATCAATTGTAAGGATGTAACGCGGACGAACGCTGACAAAGCGCGGACGAACGCTGACAAAGAATGCCCAATTGAAAGGGATCTGAGCGCATCTTGTGCAGATGGGTGAGGATGAGTTCTTGGCGGTCGGGAGAGAGCCTCTTAAACTGCTTTACGGCTTGCTTTGCGAGCCTTACGTTCCAGGTTTTGTTCGAGCCGTTCGAGGGTGACATACAGCCCCTGCCGAAGCTGGGCTTCGCCTTCACGCACCTGTTCTGCTTCACCGGGAGTCAAAACATCATCAAGATCTGCCAGTTTGCCGGTCTTGACGATTGCGACGTCATGCTGTCGCCGCTGACCGATTCTGCTGGGAACCACTATGCTTCCTGGGTTGCTGCGGCTTCTGACTTTCATAGTATCAGCTTATCAAAGAACCGGCTGTGGTCAAGACAACTTGCATAAGTCCCATGTGTAATGTTTCACAACTTCTGTTTTTATTTCAGAAAATCGGTTGCAGGATTTTGTTGTGACAAAAGTTGCGGCAGGAATCCGTTTAGGGGCCGGAGGGTAGCTGCGTCGCGTCAGCGCCGCCTGTATTCAGCCGTCGCTGACGCGACGCATTAATCTTACGATTTTTTGAAATAAAAGCGGGATTCGGGAAACATTGTTTTTGAGGAGCGATTGCGGTTCAAAGACTAACCAAAGAGGAGAACCTTATGCTACAATTTCATCAATCGGGACAAATTAGGAACATGAAATATAAGGTAGTACTGAATCAAACGGCTGAAGGATATAGCGCTTCCTGTCCCGGCCTGCCCGGCTGCTGGTCGCAGGGGGAAACGGAAGCGGAAGCAATCGATAATATCCGCTCCGCCATTATTGAATACCTCGCCGCCGTGAACGATACCCTTAAGGGCGCAGATGTGCGCGAGGTCGAGATAACCGCATAGCCCATGAACCGTATCCCCGGTATTTCCCACCTGCGCGCGGTGCGCGCATTGGAGAAAGCCGGCTTCCGTATCGTCCGAGAGGGCAAACACATCGTAATGTCAAACGGCAGCCGATTTCTTACTATTCCCCGGGAAAACCCGGTCAATGCTTTTACGATGGCCGGGATCGTCAAGGATGCAGGTCTGTCAATCCAGGTTTTCCGGAAGTTTTTGTAATCCGGCCGCACGCTGATGAAAACTTGGGCTTGCTGCCAGGGGAGGGCGGCGAACAAGAAAAGCTGCTTGCCGTCAACGGCTGAAGATTGGCACGTTGAATATTAAAAGCTGACTTACGCTGACAAAAGCGCTGACGGACGCTGCAAAAAAATGCCCAATTCCCGGAAATGATTGGTCCCAATCTGCAATTTTGCGATAAGCCTTTTAGGCTTGACATCCGCTTTCATAGGACGGGATTTGGAAACATTCCTGCTGCGGATTTCCTCACGTCTCATCCCATGTTATTTTTTTATTTCGAACACCAGGTTGATGGTCGTGCCTTCCTCTGAGCTCGCGACTGTCACATGAGCATTGCGCTGAGTATTGCCATCCTCAGCCATGAGCATGATGAAGGATCCTTTTCCGGGAATTTGAGTCGTGGTTTTTTGGACTACGAATCCCGCATTTTTCAGAGCGCCTTCATAGAACGAAGCCACATTCTCCACAGAATCTCCGGTCTTGAAGGCGCAGGATCCGGACTTGCCATTCTCAGCGCTGAAGCCAAACGTTCCTGCACTTTCAGCGCCGGGATAGGTGGGCAGCCAGTCCGGCAGCTGTCCTGCGGCGCTCGCGCCCATCCGCATGGTCCCCTCCGATGAACGGATCTCCACGGAGGCTTTTTCTCCTTCCCCTTGAGATTGAATTTCCACGTTCTTGTTCTGGTCATCCGTAAAGACGATTTTGCCCTTTTGGGCATCTTTAAGATTCATCGTCATTATCTTGCCGGTCTTCTTTTCTCGCACTTGGATGATGCCACGGTCTTCGTCAACCGAGAGGACTTCCACATCCGGATTCATAGTCGCCATCATTTTCGCAACGGCAAGCCCGGGATTCTGCTTCATAAGCGCGGGATCCAATCCTGCCTTACGGGCAACAAAGACACCGGTGGAGAAAGCAATGATACCCGCAACCACCATAAGCCCGAGACCACCTGCGAGAATCCAAAAAAGTGGGCTTCGCTTTTTGGACGCCGGAGCAACAGGGGAAGGCTGAGGGGGAGGAGAAATGGGCGTTGCGGATTGCTCAGCTTGAGCGCTCGATATTCCGGGAGAGCTAACCTGAGTTCCGCACTTCGTGCAAAAAGTGCCCTCGACAGGGGCGCCACAACTCTTACAAAAAGCCATAGGAACCTCCTTGAGGCTGTGTTATCGGGAACCGCTCAAAATTCATCAATGAGTTTGACGGGGTCCTTGAGCCGTAACTCAGTTCAACGCGTCAGGCCCGGAGCAGACGCAAGCACAGCAAGCCATGTGCGCCGACGCTGCACAGAGCGTTTCAGCGCGCGTTCATGCTCCGCCGTTAGCCGGCTGCCTGCTTGGCTGCGAATTCTCCGATGATAGGAATCATGAATCTTTCATTGTTATAGGCCTTGTACATCAGGAAAATCCAAAGCAAAAATGCGGCAAGTGAGACTAAAGCGCTGATCGGGCCCAGGATGAGCAAGAGAAAAGACACGTTCCAAAACAATGCGCCAAGAATGCCGTTCCAGAGAATCCAGAAGGCCGTGAGGGCAACGCTGAAGAAGATGGATTGGAAGGCATGAAATCGGACGAATTTATCATTCTTGTAAGGTTCCAATACAAGGAAAATAATCCCGGTTATGAAACCCAGCACATAGCTCAGCAGCCCCGCAATATTGGGTGCCAGAGACGTCCCCGTACTCCGGGTCTGTACAACTCCCGGGGAAGACGTGACCGGTGCGCCGCAATTGCCGCAAAAAGTCGTTCCTTCGCTTAAACTTGCCCCGCACTTTCCGCAAAATGGCATGGTCTCACCTCGCTGCGTTTTTAGGCTTGCATTGGTAAATTGGTAAATGCTGTTGAAATCCAATAACACAGACAAGGCTTTGAAACAAGGGCAATAAAACAGATCGGATGAAGATTGGCACGTTGAATTTTAAACGCTGACTTACGCGGACAAACGCCGACAAAAAAATATATATAAATTTGTTCAGCGTTGGTCGGCGTCCGGTCGGCGTGAGTCAGCGTTGGGAGAGTGAATGTAAATTAATAGCCTAATCGGGCGGGCCCGGAGAGTATGTCGGAAATGCTTGCAATCGGATCTTGAAGCGGATTGGAAGAATCATGCTGCTTCCCAGATCGATACCGAAGGGTAACCTCCGGCCGTACCAAAGTGCTATTTACATCTTGTCAATAAGTAGTGGAAAGTATTAACAATCAGAAGTGTAAATGGAGGACCGGCAATAGCATATTTGCATTGTAGGTCGGAGACTAGGTTTGCCTGGTTCCATTTGGTCTTTTGAAGATACCCCCTACCACAGCGAAAAACCTCCGATAGCTTTTCCAAGATTGTCTTAAGCTTTTGACCCCAGTTTCGCGCATTAAGGAAATAGAAAGCATTCCATTTGAGGAGGAGACCATGAGAAGTAAAAGGACCATTACACTCTTCAGCTTTGTTTGTGTGCTGGCATTGGCATTAAGTATTCCATCAACTCTTGTTGCTGGAGAAAAAAACAGGGAATCCGGAGATTCAGGCCATTTTGCGGGGACGCCGGAGGCCGGCACCTGGATAACCACCGATGCTTCGGGACAGATAGTCATATCAACGGCGTTCTATACTAACCCCAATAGTCGTACATGGAATATGGTTGGTGAGAGTGGCGGCATTGATTGGTCTATAGGTGGATTTTTTCGAAACATTGCGCCCGTACAGGAACTGGCATACGGCGAAGGTAGGATGACCGGGCCCGGAAAGCTCGAGAATGTACAGATGCAGCGAGTTAAGTACATTGATGGATCTATTGCTTACATATTGATCAGCAGAGGGAAAGGGATAATTATTGATGCCAAAACAATGAAGCTAAATGTCAGCATGTACTTGTTTCTAGATTTGGATGGGGACGGTCTGCCTGATTACCAGTTGGAAGGTCCAATCGCAAACTCCTATACGTCCCGTCACCTCTCTGAGGCCGTGCCATTGCTCAAATCACTTCCCGCTCCTGACAATTATCCGGAACCATAATAATTTGCAGGACCATCGGGCCTGGTGAAGGCCAGATTACCAGGGGTTCGCTCCACCTCTGGCTGATTTCTGCCGGGCCTCCGGCCCTATAGAACCGGAAGCTGCGACCTACGCCGACAAAAACGCCGACGAACGCCGACAAAAAAATATATATAGATTTTTCGGCGTTCGTCGGCGTCCGGTCGGCGTGGGTCAGCGTTGGAAAAGTGAATGCAAATTAATAGCCTAATCGGGCTGGCCTGGAGAGTATGTCGGAAATGCTTACAATCGGATGTCGGATTTTCTTACAGATTTCGCACCGCAATGATTATGGGAGTCCGGTGTATTCTATCGCGCGGTTCTTATGCGAAAATTTTATCCTCAATAGAATCAATGATTTATTTATTAATGAGCGCAGGAAGCAAGGCTATGAACCGAAATGGTATTCAAGTTGCTTTCTGAATTATAAGCGTCATTGTATCTCATATCAGCTACAATGCCGGGAGGCCATGCAATGAGAAAAATCCAGCTTCTTGGGCTGCTGGGCTTTGTTTTGTGCCTATTCAGTGTTTCAGCCGCAAACGCAAACGTTATCGAATTCGCGGATATAGCCGGATTTGCCACATTCCAGGATACCAACACCGGGCGGATCTGGCTGAAGGTCGACAGTTTCTTCAATGATGATTCAACGGTCGGGACAAGCGGATACGATATGATTGCGGCCGCCAATGGCGCCGGATTTACTTTTGCGACTTACGATGACGTATATCCCCTTCTGAACAGTTTGCCATTGACCGGCAGCAAGTGGTTTTATTACGCCTACATCATGGGATCCGGCATTCCCAGGGATTTGATCTGGGGTATGTTCGACGATGGCAACGACAACTATTATGGATGGGCATGGGCTCTTGATGCAGATACCGAGTGGAGTTTTGCCTATGATGTCGCAGATGCCGGCATAATCCAAAACTTCGAGTATCCAGGGTCGATAGATATGGGTATCTGGGCCTATCGGACGCCTGAGTCCATCGTGCCTGAACCTGCTTCCTTGCTCCTCCTTGCCGCCGGATTGGCCGGAATGGCATTGGCGGTCCGCCGCGCGAAAAAATAGCGCCCACAATTCGTTTCGAGACCGGCTCTGGAGGCCCGTCCATAAATTTTAACGCTGACTCACGCCGACAGGACGCCGACACACGCTGAAAAAAATATTTATAAATTGTGAATCCTAAAAATCGAACATTCGCGTGAATTTTACGCTGAAGACGCGGTTGACCAGATTGCCGTTGCGGTAATCGTGGTTGTCGTTGTAGACAACGAATAAATCGCTGAGCGGGCGGTGGATCAGGTTGAACCGTATGTTCGAACTCACCAGCCCCGTCACGCTGTTGTACTGCACCAGCGCATCCAAAAACATCCGCGTCGTGAAACTGTAGTTTATCCGAAACAGCATCAGGTTCATCCCGTACGTCCCGGACTCGATGTCCACGTCGTTGCGCTCGATGCTGGCTTTGAAGCTCAGCTTCGCATTGGGATGGATAAGCAGCCCTCCGCCCCACATCCTGCGGTGCCCGTCGTAATAGCCGCCCTGTTCAAACGACGCGAACGGCGAAATAACCGCGCTCGTGTTGTGCGTGTATTCCAAATGATAGGTCCCGTAGCTGTAATCCCCCGCCGGAATGGGCCGGCCGGGGAAGGGCACGAATTCTTCCTTCAAAATCTCGCGCGTGTGATTCCCAAACACTTCGAACATTGCGCCTGAGTCGAACTCCATGCTGAACCCCGGCATGTATTTGCGCGTGTCCAGGTCGTTGTCCGTGGTCAGGAAAGTGTCCATCCTCATCATCATCCGGATTTCCCGGATGCTCCAGAAGTCCTCCGGGTAAAAATTAAGCGCGCCGCCGCCGCTGAACAGGCGGACATCCGTGCGCCGGACAAAGCCGACCTCGGCGTTGAAGTTCGGCTGAACCTCCCGATACTTTCCGATGAGCATGTAGCGCCTCTTCGTCAGGCCGAGGTAGGCGCCGCCCGCCCAGTCCTTGCCGGAAGTGCCCGGCGTCTGGCTTTTGGCAATGTAGCTGTTGAAGACCAGGTCCTGGGTGAAACGCAGGTTCGCGTCCGCGCCCACGACCCGGTTGTAATTGTTGTCTTCGCTCGTCGCTTCGCGGTCGACGAATATCGCCCCGATATCCGAATTTTTCCCGATGCTGCGGCGTAAGCGCGCGACCGTGAAGTTGTTCGCGGGCGTGTCGCCGAATTCCTTGGCCTGCATGTTCAGCAAGCCCAGTTCGTATCTGTCCGCGTGCCCGCTCAATCTCACCCCGCCCAGCAGAGGGATCTGATTGCCCTTGTCGTCCAGGCCGATGCGGCGGCTGTAAAAAAGCATCACGTCGCTGCTGCCGTTCTCCAGCACCTCTCCCAAATGGAAGAGATTGCTGTTCTCCAGGAAGAACTCGCGCTTTTCGGGATAAAACAGGTTGTAGCGGGTGAGGTTGATCTGCTGCACGTCGGCTTCCACCTGGCTGAAATCCGTGTTGGCCGTGAAGTCGAGCGTCAGGCCCGGGGTCAAGCCGTATTTGAGATCCAAACCGATCTTGCCCAGGTAATAATCCGTGTCGCCGGGCCGGGAGGGGATTTCGTTCGCGCTGCCCAGCACGAACGGTTTGACTTTCAGATTGCGGCCGGGCTTCACATCCTCCAGTCCCGACATCGTCCCCGCCAGCGACACCATCCCGAGCTTGAACCGGCGCGGCACGAACGACCAGCAGCTGCCTTCGTTGATGTAGCGCGCCCGCCGCATGATGTTGATGCCCCAGTCCTGGATCTCCGCCCGCGTGAAGCGCAGCGATTTGAACGGGATGACGAGCTCCGCCGTCCAGTAGCCGGGATGGATGCGTGTCTTGACGTCCCAGACGGCGTTCCAGTTGATGTTGGAGTCCCGGCCGTCCGTGCTGAACTGCAGGTCGTTCAGGGCGCCCATCGGGTTGGTCATGAAGGCGAAGGCGTTGCGGTGATCTTTGAAAGTGTCGAAAACGATTTCGACGATGTCGTTGTCGAGCACCGAAAAGTCGCGGTGCAGGTCGGTCACGACGATTTTATCCGTCTGCCAGCAGTGGAAGCCTACGTACAGGTTCTTGTCGTCGTAAAGCAGCCGCACCTCGGTCTTTTGCGTGGCCAGCTTTCCTTCGTCCGGCACCTGCTGAAGGAAGTCCGTGGCCACTTCCGCCGCAGCCCAGGCCGGCTCCGACAGCTGCCCGTCCAGCTTGATCGAATCGCCGGCGGCCAGCTTGCGTATCTCGTAAGCCTTGGGCGTGAGCGTTACTTCCTGTGCCCAGCCAGCCAGCGCCGAAGAAACATATGTAAATAACAGCCAGGGTCCTGATTTTCATACACTCCTCTTAACGCTGACCTACGCTGACAATCGCTGATGAACGCCGATAAAAAAATATATATATTTATTTTTTCAGCGTTCGTCAGCGAATGTCAGCGTACGTCAGCGTTAAAAAGGCGCTATTGTATGATGAGTTGAGTTAGGTGAGGAGAAGAATATGAAGAGTTGCGTGGTGTTTTTTGCGCTGGTTGTGCCGGGGATGCTCTGCGCGCAGTCGGTGGAGACGAAGTGCGCCGGCCTCGCGAAGGCCGGCATCGCCGATGTCGCCATCACCGAGTCGACCATGAACCCGGCCTCGGCCGACGGGCTGCCCGCCCACTGCATGGTGCGCGGCACCATCGAAAAACGGACCGGGCGCGACGGCCGCCCCTACGGCATCGGCTTCGAGCTGCGCATGCCCGAAAAGTGGGAGCAGCGCTTCCTCTTCCAGGGAGGCGGGGGCATGGACGGCATGATCCGCCCGGCGCTGGGCTCCTCCTCAGGCGCCGACAAGACTCCCGGACTCGCGCGCGGCTTCGCCGTGGCCGCCACCGACGCCGGCCACCAGGGCTCCGGCCCCAATCCGATGGCCGACGCAAGCTTCGGACGCGACCAGCAGGCGCGCATCGACAACGCCTACCGCTCGATCGAGCGCGTCACCGAAGTGTCCAAAGAACTGGCCCGGCAGTTTTACGGCCAGGCGTGGAAGCACTCCTACATCGCCGGATGCTCCAACGGCGGCCGCCAGGGACTGATGGCGGCCCAGCGCTTCCCGAGGGACTTCGACGGCGTCGTCTCGGGCGCGCCGGCTTTCCGCGTCACCCGCGCCGCTATCGGCAACGCCTGGGAGACCATCCTGTTTTCGCGCATCGCCCCGACCGACGCCGAAGGCAAACCCATACTGAGCCGGGCATATTCCGACGCCGACCTCAAGCTGGTCGCCGACGCCATTCTCAAACAGTGCGACGGGTTCGACGGCGCCAAAGACGGGCTGGTGATGAACACCGCCGCATGCAATTTCGATCCGGTCGGGCTCTCGTGCGGCGGCGATAAGACCCCCGCCTGCCTTACGCCGGCGCAGGTCGCCATCCTCAAAATGGTGTTCGACGGGCCGAGGAATTCCAAAGGGGAAGAGCTTTATTCCGACTGGCCCTGGGACCCCGGCATCGCCTCGGCGGGATGGAGGATGCTCAAGCTGGGGACATCGAAGACCGCCGTGCCCGACTCCGCCGGAGTCACGCTGATGCTCAGCGGACTGAAGGGCTACTTCATGACTCCGTATGACCCGGACTTCGATCCGATGAAATACGATTTCGACCGCGATCCGGCGCGCGTCGAGGAAACCGCCGCGCTGCAGGACCCGACGGGGACCCAACTGTCGACCTTCATCGAAAGGGGAGGGAAGCTGATCCTGTACCACGGGATGGCCGACCCGTTTTTCTCGGCCAACGACACGGTCCGCTATTACAACGCCCTGGTGAAAGACAATGCCGACGTCCGGCCGGGACCGGAATGGGCGAGGCTCTTCCTCGTCCCCGGCATGACGCATTGCGCGGGCGGCGGCCTGGACAATTTCGATGCATTGACGGCGATCGTGAATTGGGTGGAGAAAGGAGAGGCGCCCGCCCAGTTGCCCGCCACCGGCGCCGGTTACCCCGGCATCACCCGCCCCCTGTGCCCGTATCCCGCCTATGCGAAACAAGCGACCGACGGCAATTTCACGTGTCAAACGCCGACGAACGCCGAAAAAACCGCTGACTCACGCTGAAAAAATTTATATATATATTTTTTTCAGCGTGCGTCGGCGTCCTGTCAGCGTACGTCAGCGTTATTTAATCAGGTAAGCGTCGTAGATAACCGAATTGCGCAGGCGCATGGCGGCGCCGATGGCCATGGCGCGGTTCAGCCACGCGTACCTGGGATCCCCGGTTTCAAATTGAATGAAGATCCGGAAGAAATATTTGTTCGGGTCTACCGCTTCCCCGCGGGCTACCTGCGCAATCACGTCGTCGGGCCCGTAACGGAATCCGCGCGTCTGGATGTATATCAGCGCCCCGTCATCCGTCTTCAGCGCGTACCTTGTATCCAGCCGGGCCACGCCGTCCTCCTGGATCACCTGCCAGTCGGCGCCGTTATTGAGAATCTGCCCCTTCAGGCGCGGGCCCTCGAACTTGCCGCCCGTGATCGGAATGATGCGCCGGTTTCCCACGCCCGGCACCTTGCCCACTTCCAGCACCGGGGATTCCAGCAATCCTTCGAAGCGCGCCAGGAATTCCAGTTCGGGCTTGGGAGGATCGAAGCGTTCCGCCTGCCCCGGGCCGGCCATCCATGAAAGAAGCGGAATAAGAATAAAGATTTGCAGATACCCGATTTCCATGTTTTCCTCCTGTAACGCTGACATACGCTGATAAAATCGCTGACATACGCTGATAAAAAATATATATTTTTTGTCGGTGTCATTTCCAATTCAAAAGAGGACGAGACAGGTGAAAAGGCAGAATATAAGTTCACGAGAAAAGCTTCTAAGATCGGCGGAAGCGCTGTTCGCTTCGAAAGGGTACCGGGAAGTGTCGGTGCGCGAGATTGCGTCGCACGCCGGAGTGAATTCCGCGCTGGTCGCGTATTACTTCCGAAGCAAACAGCAGCTGTTCAACCAGGTCTACCGCATACACACTATCCCGCTCGCGCGGGAGCGCATGAAAATGCTTTCTGCCGCGATGCGCAACGGGAACAGGCCGTCCCTGGAAGAAATTTTGAAAGCTTGGATCCTTCCCTGGCTGCAGCCGGGATCGAATCCGAAGGACAGGGCGCTGCAGCTCCGGCTGACGGCCAACCTGTCCGTGGAGAGATGGGAGAGGCTGAAAAAAGGCTCCCCCTACCTGCAGCGCACGCACTACGCGTTCATCAAAGCTCTGCGCTCCCGCCTGCCTCATCTTTCCAAAGAAACCCTGATGTGGCGCCTGCATTTCATCGTGGGCGCGATCGCCTTCGGCGTGCGCGCGCCCAATTCGCTGCTTGGGCTCTCCCGCGGAAAATGCGACCCGCGCGACCTGGAAGCCACTCTCGTGCAGATCCTGCCTTACGCGGCCGCCGGCTTCCGCGCGGGCGAAGCTGACAGGAGATAACGCGGACTTACGCCGACAAAACGCCGACATACGCCGAAATAAAATTTTTTCTCTAGAAAACCAACACTTTGAGGAGCCCGGGGTGGCATTGGACGTCAGCTGCATCACGCTTGCCGGCGGTAAAAGCACCCGTTTGGGAAGGAATAAACTTGCCGAGACTGTCGGCGGGAAGATCCTTTTGCACCGGGTCCTGGATGTGCTGTCGCCTCTTGGACGCGAGACCATCATCGTCACTTCAAGACCTTCCAGCCTGCCTGATATTTCCATGTATGCCCGGACCAGGGTCGTGGCCGATTTTACGCAAAATAAGGGTCTGCTGGGGGGGATATATGCTGGGCTGGCGGCTTCGGAATCGGTTTATAATTTCGTATCCGCTTCCGACATGCCGTTTTTAAATGCCGGCCTGATTCGATTTATGCTCGATATTGCCGAAGGTTCGGACCTCGTTGCTTATCGTGAAGGAGAACGGTTCGAACCGCTGCACGCGGTCTACTCGAAAGCATGCATGGACGCTATCCTGGAACTGATGGGCCGGGACAACGTGCGCATCATCGAGATCGCCGGCCTGGTGAAAACCAGGTATCTGACTCCGGAGGAACTATTGGCGTCGGATCCGCAGCGTTACAGTTTCTTCAATATCAATAACGAAGCAGAACTGGCAAAAGCCCGCCAAATAGCGAAACACCTGTTTTAGTTTCTGTCGCGAAACTGGTTTGAGCCGCGTAGCGGCGCTATGATTTTAGCCCGGCCTTTCAAGGCCGGGGGCCGTGGTATTGGGAACAGCGCGTCGCGTAGCGACGCCTGAGATTCAACCGTCGCTACGCGACGGAAAAACTAATATCTTTAGATCCAGGCCTTAAAAGGCCTGGCTAAATTCAGCTGGCCGCTACGCGGCCCGGCTCCAATTTCCGGCTTCTATGTAATATCAAATATCCTATCGACTGTTAACAAATCCGGTTTCCGCACATAGCCCGAGTTTCGCGACAGAAACTATATTAAGTGGATTTCTTGCCGCGGCAAATCGTTAAGGGTTGGATTGAGTCCTTTCCCAAATACTTCGAACCCTGAGGAACCGGGCAGGATTTCTTCTCCGCCAGGGGTTCATGCATAGAGATTACGCGGCGGCATAATCGCGGATAGAGACCTGGATACCTGAACGTACGGATTCCTCTGCAATCACGAGTAGAAGCTCGGTCGTCTTGGAATTGACATATTCTTCGCCGCAGTTGGCACAGATTTCCGCGGGAACATTTTTGATCACGAGAGTCGTGCCATCCCGCTCCAGGGTCACTGTGGCTTTCCCCGATTGCGTCTCACCCATCTTGCAGATCACGCATTTCATGGTTTCCTTCTCCTTGTGAAGCCAGGCTCCCATTCTTCCAAATCGGGCTGATATGCTGTAACGACAATTCTAATTCCTTCCTCGATATTATCTGCAACCACCACGTGGATTGGTTGCGATTCCCACCAGCCGAGGACAAGCCTGCTTGGGTATGGAAAATCGTCTGGATAGCGCTCAATCGTAGCCCCTGTTTCCAGCGCCTGCAAGACCGCTGCGGTGCTTATCCGGCGCTGAAACATTCGTTTGAGAGCATGAACTCGGAACTCAACCACTCCTGGATCCATGTCGTATTCGCCTGTCATTAGGCAGCGGCTGCATCCGTTGCCACGATCATATTATACGCAGTCCGCAGAAGGGTGTCGCATGCAAAAAGACGCTAGCCAAACTCTCTTGATTCCACCTGGCTTGATGGACCCCCCGGAATCCCGGAGGAGGCGATGTCTTAGACCGGCTCGAGGCGGACGGCGCAGACTTTGTATTCCGGTATTTTCGAGACGGGGTCCAGCGCGGCGATCGTGAGGTTATTGACGTTCTGCAGGCCGGGGAAGTGAAAGTTGCCGAAGACCAGGCCCGCGCAGACGCGATCCGTTATCAAAGCCTGCGCAATCATTTCACCGCGGCGCGACCGGATGCGCACTGTCTTGCGCCCGTTCAGCCCGATCTTTGCCGCATCTTCCGGGCTGATTTCCACCACCGTCTCCGGATACAGGTCCCGCAGCGCCTGCGCCCGGCGCGTCATCTCCGCTCCATGCCAGTGGTAGAGGACGCGGCCCGTCGTCAGCACCAGCGGATATTCGCTGTCCGTCATTTCCTGCGGCGGCAGATGCTCCACCACATGAAACCTGCCCTTGCCGCGTGCGAACTGTCCCGACGTGCAGTATCGGCGTGCCCGGGTGATCGACGGTCGGGACGGGCCAGTGCAGCTGTTCCCCGCGCTCCAGCCGCTGGTGGCGGACGCCTCCGTAGTCCGGCGTCAGCGCGGCGATCTCTTCCATGATCTGCGACGGAGAGCCGTACTGCCAGGCAGCCATGGACCCCACGGGAACCCGCTTTTCCCGATCCATGACGCGGCGTGCCAGGTCCGCCATGATGATCCAGTCCGGCCGGGCTTCGCCCAATGGCTGAATCGCCCGGCGTCCGAGCTGAATGCGGCGCTCGGTGTTGGTGTACGTCCCCTCTTTCTCCGCCCATGAAGTTCCGGGCAGCAGCACGTCCGCTATCACCGCCGTTTCGGAAGGGAATATCTCCTGCAGGACGACAAACTCGCAGGCGGCCAGGCATTTCTGCGCATGAGTGACGTCCGGATCGGTCATGGCGGGATTCTCGCCCACGATATACAGGCCTTTGATTTTTCCGGCGCCGGCCTGCGCAATCATTTCCGTCACCGTCAGCCCGGGAGTGCCACTCATCCGAAACGATGACGGCTCTTCCGGTTTCCAGTCCGATGCTTCCAGCTGCCACGCTTCGGCGAATTTGGAGCTCGCCTCCGGACTGGTCACCGGTTGATAGCCGGGAAAGACATTGGGCAGGGCTCCCATGTCGCAGGCCCCCTGCACGTTGTTTTGCCCGCGCAGCGGATTCACCCCGCCGCCCGGGATCCCCATGTTTCCCAAAAGCATCTGCAGGTTGCCCAGCGCGAGCACGTTCAGCACGCCGGTGGTATGTTGGGTGATGCCCATGGACCACAGGGTGGCCATCGGATGATGCCGGGAAAGAATTTCAGCCGCCTGGCGCAGCTGTCCGGCCGGGACTCCGGTTATTTCCGCCACGCGCTCCGGCGTGTAGGACTCCACGGCAGCGCGGAACTGCTCGAATCCTTCGCAGCGCCGGTCGATAAAAGACTGGTCCTGCCAGCCGTTGGCCAGCACGATCTGCATAATGCCATTGATCAGGGCGACATCCGTTCCCGGGCGCTGTTTCAGATGAAGCGCGGCGAACTCGGTGATGTCGATACGGCGCGGGTCCGCGACCACCAGCGGAATCCCGCGGCGCAGGACAGCCTGCCTGAGCATTGTGCCGAAAACCGGGTGCTGCTCGGTCGTGTTTGAGCCGATGATGAACAGCGCCTGTGCGTGTTGCGCCACGTCCTCCATGGTGTTGCTCATGGCGCCCGAACCATAGCAGAGCGCCAGGCCGTCGACGGTGGATGAGTGGCAGAGGCGCGCGCAGTGGTCGATGTTGTTGGTGCCGATCACCTGCCGGGTGAACTTCTGGATCAGATAATTTTCTTCGTTGGTGCACTTGGCCGAGGCGAGCACCGCGATGGCGTCCGGTCCCGCATCTGCCTTGATCCGGCAGAGCTTCGACGCGATCAGGTCCAGAGCCGTCTCCCAGTCGACCGGAACAAATTCATCCCGCCCCCCTGCCGGTCTTTCGCGATTTTCAAGAAGATAGCGGCGCACCTGAGGCCGCAGCAGCCGGTCGGGGTGATTCACAAAATCGAAGCCGTAACGGCCTTTGACGCAAAGCTGCAGCCCATTGACCGGAAACTGCGGGCGCGTCGTAACGCGGGTGATGCGTTCCTTGCGTACATTCAGGTCCAGGTGACAGCCTACGCCGCAGTAGCTGCAGATGGTCTCGACCGTTTTGTCGGGCCGGCCGGACCCGACGGACATCCTGTCGTCCAGGGCGCCGGTCGGGCAGTAGGCGACACAGGTGCCGCAGGACTCGCAGCGGGCTTCCAGCAGGCTGGTGTCGGTGCCGGCCAGGATGCGCGCGCGATGGCCCCGTTCGCCGACTCCCCACACGAACCTGCCCTGTATTTCCGCGCACGCGCGGACGCACCGCGTGCACAGGATGCACTTGTTCATATCCACCCAGAGCACGGGGTTGGGATCGGCGTTGACCGGATAGCGCAGACGGGGCGGCTGCCCCGGCCGCCGCTGAACGCCGTAGAATTTGAGCCATCTTTCGAATTCGGTATCCTCGCCGTCTCCTGCCGCATAGCCCGCATCCGCGTAGTCTTCCAGGAGCAGTCTCAGGATCGAGCGGCGCATCTCCGCGAGCCGCGGCGTTTCGGTCTGCACCGTGAGGCCCTCGCGCACCTCGAGCGTGCAGGCCGTTGCCAGGCCGGCAGGCGGCGAAATCTCCACCAGACACAGCCTGCAGGAACCGGCCGGCCGCAGGTCCCGGTGATGGCAGAGGGTGGGGATGACAATGCCGCAGGCTTCAGCCGCTTGAACGACCGTCATGCCCTCCTGCGCCTCCATGGTACGGCCGTTGATCGTCACCTTGAATGTCATTGTCCCGCTCCTCGTTTCAAGGCGCTGCTGTCAGAGGAAAAGCACTCCGGGAAATATTTGAGGGCCGATAAAACGGGCTTGCACACGGACATTCCCAGGCCGCAGAGCGAGGCTTCCCGCATCAGCGTCACCAGGTCTGCCAGGCGCCCGGTGTCTCCGGGCGAGGCCGCGCCCGCGAGCATCCGGTCGAGAATTTTTCTGGATTCGTAGGTGCCGATACGGCAGGGGGTGCACTTGCCGCAGGATTCGAGTTCAAAGAAGCGCAGCAGTTCGCGCAGCATCCGCAAAGGGGATACCGTCTGGTCGCAGATCAGCATCCCGCCGCCTCCCAGGGAAACACCCTGAGCGCCGGAATCAAAATTCATCGGCACGTCCAGGAGTGAAGGCGGCACGATGGTTCCTGCCGCGCCTCCCGTGAGCGCAAACCGGAAGGTGGACCCATCGCGCATGCCGCCGCCGTAAGTGTCGATGATGTGCCTCAGCGTCAGACCGAACGGGGCCTCGAAGAGTCCCGGCCGGTTGACTTCGCCCAGCAGGGTGTAGAGCTTGGTGCCGGGAGCGTTTGGATCGCCGAGCGAGCGGTACCAGTCGGCTCCGTAAGCAAGGATCTTGGGCACGGCGGCAAGCGTTTCGACATTGCTGACGACGGTCGGGTGGCCGTGATAGCCGTGCTCAACCGGGAACGGCGGCCGGGTGCGGGGTTCGCCTCGTTTCCCTTCCAGCGATTCCAGCAGCGCCGTCTCCTCGCCGCAAATGTACGCTCCGGCTCCCTGATGCACATGCACCGAAAACGAGAATCCGCTCCCGGCGATGCGCGAGCCCAGCCAGCCGCGCTCTTCGGCCTCCGCAATGGCTCCCAGAAGGCGGCTCACCTGACTGCTGTATTCGCCGCGGATATAAACGTACCCGGCTTCTGCACCCACGGCACAGGCAACGACGGCCATCCCTTCGAGCACCAGCTGCGGACAGAGTTCGAGCAGCACGCGGTCCTTGAAGCTCAGGGGCTCGGACTCGTCGGCATTGCAGACAACATATTTGGGCTTGCGCGGCTGTGCGGCGACAAAACCCCATTTGCGGGCCGCGGGGAAGCCGGCGCCGCCGCGGCCCCGCAGCTTTGAATCCTCCATCTCGCGCAGGATCTTATCGGGTGACATCTGCAGGGCCTTTTTAAGAGCAGGGAACTGACCTTTGGCAAATTCCATTTCAACCGGCTCCCGGGCTTTCGACGGGTCGGGCAGCACGGCCCGGACCTCGGCAGGACGCGGTTCCCGATAGTCGGAAACCTCACCGCACCAGCCGATCTGGTACCGGTCGATGTGCTCGATCTGAAGCGGGCCTACCTGGCTGTCGCGCACGAGCGCCGCCGGCGCCCGGTCGCAGAGCCCGAGGCAACTTGTGCGCGTGATCGTCCAGCTGGCTCCCAGTTCAGCCTGAATCTGGCAGAGCAGGTCCCCTGCGCCCCTCATCATGCAGTAGGGGCCGTCGCATACCCGGATGGTCCTTTCCTGCGGCGCCGGCGTGGTCAGCATGGAATAGAAGGTGGCAATCCCGTGGACCTGCGACTCGGGCATGCGCAGTTCGCGGGCGACGTCGGCGATCAGGGGCGATGTCAGGCGGCCGTGCTCCGCCTGCAAGGCTCGCAGAATTTTGACGACCTCGGAACGCGATGCGCCAAGTTCTTTGACCATATCCACGATTTTGGGATTGGGGGATCTGTGGATGAGTGTTGTCGGATGCATGGCCGCACCTCACTGCGCTCAGTAATGCTAATTACAATATAGCGCAATCGGGGGCGGAGCCTGAGAGGAATAACGCTGACTTACGCCGACGTGACGCCGACGCCTGAGATTCAGCCGTCGCTACGCGACGGAAAACCTAACCCCTTTAGATCCAGGCCTTAAAGGCTGGCTAAATTCATCTGGCCGCTACGCGGCCCGGTTCCATTTCCGGCTTCTTTGTGATGTCAAATATCCTATAGACTGGTAAAAAATCCGGCTTCCTCGCGAAAACCGAGTTTCGCGGAGGAATAACGCTGACGTACGCTGACAAAAAAAATATATAAATATTTTTTCAGCGTATGTCAGCGTTAGGTCAGCGTACGTCAGCGTTATTATTCGTAGTAACTTGGCTCGGTATTGACGGACCAGAGGTCGTTCTTCTCGCCGGCGAGGTTGCCGACGGCCATCGCGGCGGTGAGCATCGAGTGGTCCTGGTTGTTGTAACGGTGCAGGCCGTTGCGCCCGATCGTCTGCAGGTTGACGAAGGTCCCGAGGTATTCGCGGATGGTCTGAACATGCCGGCGGTAGCCGTTGTTATACACCGGGTACGCTTTGGGCTGCCGGTACACGACTCCGTCTTCCACCGCCGACGCCCGGCCCAGGCCCAGCATCTCGAGCTCTTTCTTCGCGATGGAGATCAGCTCGGCGTCGGGCAAATTCCAGATCTCGTCGCCTTCCGAGCAGAAATACTCCATGCCCAGGCTGGTGCGGCTCGGGTCGGGCACCATGGCCGCGCTCCAGTTTTTGAAGTTCTGGACGCGCCCCACCTTCACATCGGAGCTGTGCACGTAAATCCAGTTGTCGGGGAACAGGTTCGGCTTGTTCACGATCAGCCCGACCAGGATGAACTCGCGGTAGGTGAGGTTGCGCGCCGCGTCCAGGACTTGCTCCGGGGGAGGGGGATCCAGCAGGAAGACAAGCTCGTCCAGCGGGATGCTCGAAATGAAACTCGAGCCGGCCAGGTTGAACTCCTTCTCGCAATTGCGCACGGAAAGGGCGTCCACTGCGTGGGCGTCGTGCCGGATGCGTACCGCTTCGGAGTTCAGCAGGACGCGGCCGCCGCGCCGTTCAACCTGCTTCTGCATGCTTTCCCACATCATGCCGGGGCCTTCGACGGGGTAATGGAACTGGCGGACCAGGGTTTTCACCTTCTGCCTGCTTTCTCCCAGAATGGCGTCGCGCAACACGCTCTTGAGGTCCAGTCCCTTGATGCGCTGGGCCGCCCAGTCGGCCTGGATCTCCCGGCAGGAGATTCCCCAGACCTTTTCCGTGTAGGTCTTGAAAAAGGTCTCGTAGAGGCGCCATCCGAAACGGTTGGTGACCCACTGCTCGAAGTTTTCCTCCTGCTCGTGGGGCCGCAGTTTCGCCCGGACGTAGCTGGCCATGATCATCAGGCTTTCCCAGACGCCGAGATTGGAGATCGCGTTGAAGAAATTGAGCGGATAGTGGTAGAAGCGCTTCTTGTAGTAAATGCGCGAAATCCGCGGCACCTCGATAAAATCGCGCGCCAGCATCTCCTCCCAGGTGCGCTGGATGTCCTCGAAATGCGTGAAGAACCGGTGTCCGCCGATGTCGAAGCGGTAGCCGCGGTAGAATTCCGTGCGCGCGATCCCGCCCACCTTGTCGGCCTTTTCGATCAGGACCGGGCTCAGGTTGCGTTTCACGGACTCATACGCCGCCGTCAAGCCCGCCGGGCCTGCGCCGATGATCACGACCGGTGATTGGGATTCCGCTGCCATTACCAACTCTTCCTGCGCCAGATTGTGGTGCTTGGTTTACTTCCCGGGCATCGCAGGGGATTGGACAAGCACAGTGCGGACAAGCCCTACTGCAAACGCCGCTCCACAACACACGTAATAAATACAATGCCATGGAACGGCCATCATCATAAACCAAAATCCGCGCCTGTGAAACAGGAACCGGTAAAGGCTGAAATTCAGCGCAAAAAAGGCGGCGAAAACGGCCGCCGCGGCCCAGAGAACATCCGGCCGGGGGAAAACGGCGAAAAGGAAGATGAGGAGGACGAAGGCGAAAACCAGCACGGTACTCAGCCGGTTCGAATGTCTGAGGTTCAGATCGTTGATCAGGCTTCGGTCGCGCAGGATCAGTTCCGTCCAGGGAAGCGCCCGGTCGAAAATGTCCGATTTGAGCAGCGACAGGGCTTTCCAGCTTTTCAGATGTTTGCACTGGAGCGTTTTTATCAGACGTATCCTGTGTCCCGCCCGCTTCATCCTGTAGCCGAACTCGATGTCCTCGATGCAGGGACGCCGGTAGACTTCGTTAAATCCCCCCAGGTCCGCGAAAACCTCTCGGCGCACAGCCCCGCACGCGCCCCAGAAGGTCGACGCGTCTTCGCTGGAGGTCTGGTGGACGTAATGATGGAAGAGGTTCCGGTACTGCGAGAGAAAATTCGCGGCCGCGGGCCGGTCGTCGTAGGATCCGAAGACCGCGGACAATCCCGGGTCCCGGACGAACTCGTCCTTGATGCGGGCGATTGTGTCCGGCGCAATCGTGACATCCGAATCGACGAAGAACAGAAGATCGCCCCGGGCCTCGCGGGCCCCGATGTTCCTGGCCCGGGCCGGTCCGCCGGCAACGGGATTGCGGATCAGCCGGAACCCGAATTCCTCCGCCAGCCGGCCGATGCCCTCCGCCGCCCCGTCCGCAACCACGACGACCTCATCCGGGGAAGGCGAGGTATGCGCAATGCTCGACAGGCATTGGTGCAGGGACTCATCCGCCCGGTGCGCCGGCACAACGACACTCAGCAATATATCCATCGGATCTTTCATATTTTTCAGCGTTCGTCGGCGTCGGTGTCGGCGTTCGTCGGCGTTAAAATGCTCTTCATCATCGAAATCTTGCCCACGGTCATCTGGTTCCACGTGATCGCCTTCGCTTTGGGAATGTAGCCCAGCGAATATTGCGCGGCGAAGAGCGCGTTCCACGCAAGAATGCAGGCGGCCGCGAGGCAGACCATGCGCCAGGCTCCGCGGCTGTCCGCCCGGTCGATGAGGGCCGCCAGCCCCAGCGTAAGCGCCGGGATCGAGCTGATGAGGAGCCTGCCGCCGAACGCGTCGCCGCCCGTCCATCCCCACCAGGACCCGAGGACATAAAGCTGGCAAACGAAAATCAGGCCCGGCAGGCAGGCGACGATCCTGTTACGGCGATACAGCAGGAAAAGCCCGCCGGCGGCAAACAGTAGCAGCGGGTGCCAGAGAAAAAAGCCGTGCTTGAGCGAAAAAAGAATATTGAACAGATCCGGCGAGAACCAGTCGAAATTACCCCCGGCGTTGGGATAGATCCCTTTGGCATGGATTTCCCGCAGGGCCCGCCACACGGCGATCTGCGGCGTAAAAACTATCGCGGCGGTCAAACCGAAAGCCGCAAGCCCTTTAAAATAGCGGACGATGGCCGCAACTGCGCGCGTGCGCAGAGCGAGCAAAGCGTCCAGCACCGGCAGCGCCGCCCACATCGCATCCGGCAGGCGCACGAGGGCAATCAGCCCGGCGGCGGCCCCGAGACAAACCCACCCGGCGAGCGAGGGCTCGGGCCGGTACTTGAGCCAGAGGTACAACATAAGGGAGACGGCGAAAAACGAGCAGGCGTGCGACATGGAGGGCTCGACGACCATGTAGTAGACCACGTTCGTGCCCAGCCACGCCAGCGCGGCCGCGGCGGCGCTCGCCGGCCTGCCGAAAAACCGCCGGCAGGAGCCGTAGACGAGCAGGACGCCGGCAAATCCGCAGGTGAGGCTGCCGAGCATCGTGGGTACCTGATAGATGTAGCCTATTCCGTCGAGGGCGACATCGTGTCCCAGCGCCCGGAGTGACAGGGCCAGGACGTGGCCGGCAAGAAAAAAGGGCGCCCAGAGGATGGCGCAGCCGATCGCATATTTGTTGGAATAATGGCCCGAAGGAGAGACCGGCTGATCTTTTAAAGCGTCTACCGGAAGCAGGCCGGCGTATTCGTCCCTGAAATCCAGGTCGTGGTCCAGCAGCAGCGTGGGCAGGTACGCGTAATAAAAGGATCCGTCCGACCCCGTCAGCTGGCCGTCCACGCGCGCCATGGGGACGGTCGCAAGGTAGACGGCGAGCCAGGAAAACGTACAAGGCCACGAGGTACGCGACCGGATGCCGCTCAAGCTGCTTCTTTATATACATTTAACGCTGACCTACGCCGACATAACGCTGACGAACGCCGAAAAAAACATATTTATATATAATTTTTCAGCGTACGTCAGCGTTTATCAGCGTTCGTCGGCGTTAAAATTCATGGTAAAATCACCCCTTTCCATAACCAGGTGCAGGTGCTGAATGTATCTATTGCTATCTCTGCTGCTAATGTTCGGACGGGTCCCGTCCACAAACGAAATCGACTACGAAAGCGCGCGGCTCGAACACAAGCTGAAAGCGGTCCGGATCAGCGACAAGATCGACATCGACGGCAAGCTCGACGAAGCGGTCTGGGCCAAAGCCCCCGTTGCCACCGGCTTTATCCAGAATGAGCCGCACCCGAACGAGCCCGCGTCGGAACAAACGGAAGTGCAGATGCTGTATGACAGCGGCAATATCTATCTCGGCCTTTTCATGCATGACAGCCTGCCGGAAGCGATCGTGACCAACGAGCTGAAAAAGGACTTCGGCACCAACGCCGGGGACGCCGTGGAAATCATCCTTGATACGTTCCACGACGAGCGCAACGGCTACATCTTTGCGACCAACGCGAAGGGAGCCAAGTACGATGCCCAGATGATCAACGAGGGCCGCGAGATCAACAGCAGCTGGGACGGCGTCTGGTACGTGAAGACTTCCCGCACCGACGCCGGGTGGATCGCCGAGATATCCATTCCGCTCAAGACGCTCAAGTTCCGCTCCGCGGACGTTCAGACCTGGGGCATCAATGTCCACCGCAACCTGCGAAGCAGCGGGCGCAACGAAGACAGTTTCTGGTCGCCCTTGCCGCGCATCTACAACCTGAACCGCGTGTCGCTGGCGGGCACGGTTGAAGAACTGGAAGGCATCAAGCCGGGGGTGAATCTGAAGATAAAGCCCTACGTCTCGGGCAGCCTTGCCAAGACCGGGGAGGAGCCCTACGACGAGGACGGGGATGTCGGGTTCGACGTGAAATACGGCCTGACCAGCGGCACCACGTGGGATTTCACCTACAACACGGACTTTTCCCAGGTCGAAGCCGACCAGCAGCAGATCAACCTGACCCGGTTCGACCTCTTCTTCCCGGAAAAGCGCGATTTCTTCCTCGAGAACTCGGGCATTTTCCAGTTCGGGCCGGGGGATAATTCCATGAATTTTATGGACCTGGGACCTCCTCCCGGCGGCGCCTCGATGGGCGGCATGATGGAAAACGACCTCATACTCTTTTTCAGCCGCCGTATCGGGCTGTCCGATGGCGGCGCCGCCATCCCCATCTATGGTGGAACGCGCCTTACAGGCCGCGCATCCGGATGGGAATTCGGCCTGCTCGATATGCAGCAGCAGGCCTACGAGGACATCGGCACCACAAACTTTGCCGTGGGCCGCGTGCGCCGGAACATTTTTGCCAATTCCGATATCGGCGTCATGATGACCAACAAGGAAGAGTCGGGGCCGCATTACAACCGCACCTTCGGCGCCGACGCCAATTTCCGGTTGGGGCAGGCCGTGACCCTGAACGCTTACGCGGTGAAGTCCTTCAGCCCGCTGGAAGGCATGGACCACGACAACCTCGCCGCGCGCGCCGGTTTCGAATATAAGGACCGGACCTACAACCTGCGCGCATCCTACCTGGATATCCAGGAAAACTTCACGGACGAAATGGGCTTTGTCCCCAGAACGGGAATTAAAAAATTCACCGGCTACCCGGAGTACACGTGGCGCCCCGAGTCGGTCAGCAAGTGGATACGGAGCATGAGCCCGCACGTGCATTTCGACTACATACTGAATGCGGATGGCAAAACCGACACGCGGCAAATCAACTATCACTATGCCATCCGTTTCCAGGACGGCGCGTTTCTCGAGCCCGGCGTAGAACAAGGCCTCGAGCTGATTCCATATCCCTTTACCATTTCCAATGCGCACCAGATCCAGGTTCCCGCAGGCTGGTACAAAAACGAGGAATATTTCATCCTGGGAATGACCGACAGTTCCAAAAGCGTTTCCGGCAACGGACGCTATGGCCTGGGCAAGTTTTACGGCGGGTACAGGCATTCCTACCAGATGGGGATCAACTATCGGGCGAGCTACAAGATGAATGCCTCGCTCAACTATATGCACGACAATATTTCTCTGCCGCAGCCCGATGGGCACTTCAAAAACAACCTTCTGGCCATGCGCTTTAATTATTCGTTCTCGACCACGGTTTTCCTGAATGCGCTGGTGCAGTACAACAGCGACGCGCGCGAGTGGAATTCCAATGTACGGTTCAATATCATCCATCGGCCTTTGAGCGACCTGTTCGTTGTTTACAACGAACGGCGAAATTCCGTTTCCGGCGACCTGATAGACCGCGCGGTGATCCTGAAGCTTACGTATATGTTTGCCAGATAACGCTGACGTACGCTGACCTGACGCTGACATACGCTGACAAAAAAAATTTATATATATTTTTTCAGCGTATGTCAGTGATCGGCGAAATTCCGTTTCCGGCGATCTGATGGACCGCGCGGTGATCCTGAAGGTTACGTATATGTTTGCCAGATAACGCTGACGTACGCTGACCTGACGCCGACTTACGCTGACAAAAAAATTTATATATATTTTTTCAGCGTGTGTCAGTGATCGGCGAAATTCCGTTTCCGGCGATCTGATAGACCGCGCCGTGATCCTGAAGCTTACGTATATGTTTGCCAGATAACGCTGACGTACGCCGACCTGACGCCGACGTACGCTGACAAAAAAAATTTATATATATTTTTTCAGCGTATGTCAGTGATCGGCGAAATTCCGTTTCCGGCGATCTGATAGACCGCGCGGTGATCCTGAAGCTTACGTATATGTTTGCCAGATAACGCTGACGTACGCCGACCTGACGCTGACATACGCTGACAAAAAAAATTTATATATATTTTTTCAGCGTATGTCAGTGATCGGCGAAATTCCGTTTCCGGCGATCTGATGGACCGCGCGGTGATCCTGAAGGTTACGTATATGTTTGCCAGATAACGCTGACGTACGCCGACCTGACGCCGACTTACGCTGACAAAAAAAATTTATATATATTTTTTCAGCGTATGTCAGTGATCGGCGAAATTCCGTTTCCGGCGATCTGATAGACCGCGCGGTGATCCTGAAGCTTACGTATATGTTTGCCAGATAACGCTGACGTACGCCGACCTGACGCCGACTTACGCTGATAAAAAAATTTATATATATTTTTTTCAGCGTATGTCAGCGTTATGTCAGCGTACGTCAGCGTTAATTAGGGGGATGCGATGGAAGACTTCGAAAAGCTGGGACAGTTTTACCTGGGGCGCCGCTTCGACCTGGCATCGGGCAAGCCGGCGGAAGACCTGGTCCTGTACGACTCCAAGGACCTGGTGACCCACGGCGTGTGCGTGGGCATGACGGGCAGCGGCAAGACCGGGCTGTGCATCGATTTGCTCGAGGAAGCCGCCATCGACCGGATCCCGGCGCTCGTCATCGATCCGAAAGGCGACATGGGGAACCTGCTGCTCGGCTTCCCCGGCCTCAGCGCCGCCGAATTCCTGCCCTGGATAAACGCCGACGACGCCGCGCGCGCCGGCCAGCCGCCGGAGCAGTACGCCGCCGGCCAGGCGGAGATGTGGAAGAAAGGCCTGGAGCAATGGGGACAGGACGGGCAGCGCATCCTCAAGCTGAAGGAATCGGCGGAGTTTTCCATTTACACTCCCGGCAGCACTTCCGGGAGATCCATTTCGGTGCTCAACAGCTTCGCCTGCCCGTCCGCGGCTGCGCTCGAGGACCGGGAGGCGACGGCGGACCTCATCACGTCGACGGCCACGGCGCTGCTGAGCCTGATCGGCATTGAGGGCGATCCGATCAGGAGCCGCGAGCACATCCTGATCTCCAACATCATTCAATACCACTGGGGTCAAAGCCAGGACGTGGACATTGCCTCGCTCATACGCTCTATTCAAACGCCGCCCTTTCAGCGCGTCGGGGCTTTCGATACCGATTCGTTTTTCCCCGTCAAAGACCGCTTCGAGCTCGCCATGGCTTTGAACAACCTGCTGGCCGCGCCCGGGTTCGCGCCCTGGATGGAAGGGGAGCCGATGGATGTCGGCCGCCTGCTGTACACGCCCGAGGGAAAGCCGCGCGTCTCCATTTTCAGCATCGCGCATCTTTCGGACACCGAGCGGATGTTTTTCGTGACGCTGCTGCTCAATAACGTCGTGGCCTGGATGCGCTCGCAGCCCGGCACGACCAGCCTGCGGGCGCTGGTTTACATGGATGAGGTGGCCGGCTATCTTCCGCCGGTCGCCAACCCGCCTTCGAAGAAGCCTTTGATGCTGCTGTTCAAGCAGGCGCGCGCCTTCGGCGTCGGCGTGCTGCTCGCCACCCAGAATCCCGTGGACCTGGATTACAAGGCGCTCTCCAATGCCGGGACCTGGTTCATCGGCCGCCTGCAGACCGCCCAGGACATCGACCGCCTGGTGCAGGGAATAGGCTCCGGCGCCGCCGGCCAGGACTTTGATTTGCGCAAGTCGCTTTCCGCGCTCGGCAAACGCGTTTTCCTGATGAAGAACATCCACGAAGACGCTCCCGAAATCTTTCAGACGCGCTGGTGCCTTTCGTACCTGCGCGGGCCGCTGACTCTGGCGCAGATCAAGCAACTTGAGCGCCCCGGCCGGACCGGCGCCTGCGGCAGTATCCGGCTGCGGCCGGTGCCGGCGGCGAACCTGTCGTCCGAACGGCCCGGTCTGCCGCCCCAGGTGCCCGAATTCTTCGTGCCGCTGCGTGGAATCAAACCGTCCGGGGCAAAAGCCATGTACAAGCCCGCCGCCTGCGGCGTGGGCGACGTGCATTTCGGCGCCGGCCAGGACCTGCACAGGATCCTCGTTGCTGAAATCGCCGACGCGGCCGTCTCGGTCAACTGGGATGAAGCGCAGGCCGGCGCTTTCGACGACACGCGCCTGGAGAAGGAGCCGGTCTCGCCGGCGGAATTCTCCCCGCCGGCCGCGCCGGCGTTCAAGCCGGAGAACTACAAAGCCTGGGCCAGGGATTTCGCGGATTTCCTCTATCGCACGACGCAGGTGGACCAGTACCGCAGCCCGGAGTTCAGGCTGACCTCGAACCCGGGGGAATCCGAGGGCGATTTCCGGGTGCGCGTCAGCCAGTCGGCGCGCGAGAAGCGCGACAAGGCGGTCGATGCGTTGAGGGCGAAATACTCGACGAAAATCTCGGCTTTGGACGACCGCATACGCCGCGCCGAACAGCGCGTGGACAAGGAAAAGGCGGACATGCGCCAGGCGGGCGTTCAGACCGCTGTGTCCATCGGCGCCACGCTGCTCGGGGCTTTCCTGGGAAGGAAGACGCTTTCTACCGGAAACATCGGGCGCGCCGGGACCGCCGTGCGCCGGGGCATGCAGACGGCCAAGGAGCGCGCCGAGATCGAATCGGCTTCGGAAAACCTGGATGTGCTGCGCCGGCAGCGCGCGCAGCTGGAGGCGGAGTTTGCGGAGGAGACGAAAGCCCTGGAAGCGTCCGCCGATCCGTCGGCGCAGAAGATTGATGTGAGTACGCAGACGCCGAAGAAATCCGACGTCGCCGTCCGCCTGGTCGCGCTGGTCTGGCTGCCGCACTGGAAGACGGCCGAAGGCGACATACGTCCCGCTTTTTAACGCTGACGTACGCTGACATAACGCTGACTCACGCCGAAAAAAATTTATATATATATTTTTTTATCGGCGTATGTCAGCGTTCTGTCAGCGTACGTCAGCCTTAATCCCCGGCAATGAGCGCGGCGCCGAGGGCACCCAGCATCTGGGGCTGGCCCGGGACCACTACGTTCCCGCCGACCAAATTTCCTATCAGCTTCTTGAGGCAGCGGTTCCGGGCCGCTCCCCCGGCAAAAACCACCGGGAGCTGGACGCCCAGCCTTGCCAGCATGCTGCCGGCACGCGCCGCAATGGCTCGGTGAACCGCCAGGGCGATATCCTGCCGGCGGGCGCCGCGCGCCAGCAGCCCGACCACCTCCGATTCGGCGAAGACGGCGCACATGCTGCTGATCTGCACACCGTCGTCGCCGGACAGAGCCCCGGCCCCCAGGTTCCCAATCCCGTAGTTGAGAGCCCTGGCGATCATCTCCAGGAAACGCCCGGTGCCGGCCGCGCACCGGTCGTTCATTTCGAAATTGAGCACGCGGCCGGCGCCGTCCAGTGCGATGACCTTGGTGTCCTGCCCCCCGATATCGAGCACCGTGCGGCAGCCGGGAACCAGGGCCTGGGCGCCGCGGGCGTAAGCCTTGATTTCGGTGACCGAGGGGAATCCGAAAGCGACCTCGGCCATCGTCCGGCCATAGCCCGTCACCATGAGGCGGTCGAACGAAACCCCGGCGAGCATGTCGCGGCAGACGATTTCCATTTCGGGCGTGGTTTCCGTTTCCTGCGCGGCCACGATTTCCCCGGCGGGATTCTCCACCACGACAAGCTCGATGCTCCGGGAGCCTATGTCCAGTCCTGCGGTACGCATATAAATATTTACTTGATCAGCTCGAGAAAGGCCTGGACGCGCGTCCGCAACTGGGCGGCGTCTTCCAGCCCGTAATCGGTTTCCAGGCGCAGGAAATTGATGTTTTTGTCGCTCATGGCGTTGCGGACTCCGAGCGACTCCATCGTGTAGGGCGTGCAGAACTGTATCTCGTAGTGCACCACGCCGTCGGCCCGGTATTTCTCCACCATTTCCGTTATGTGGCCGATGCGTTCGCTGTTGGGGGTGAAAATGGCGCAGTCGATCCCCAGATAACGCTGGGCGATGCGGTCGAGGATTTCGTCGCGAGTCGCGGCGCCCTCGATATCGACCAGGCCGCGCGTGCCCCGCTCGCCGACGCACGATTCCTCGCCTACGATCACGGCGCCGCTCTTTTCGATGATGTTCGGCACCTTCCAGTTCGGGGCCGCCATCGGGCAGCCGCTGACGAGAATGCGCGGCGTTCCGGCCGGCGCCACGCCCGCTTTGCGCGCCACGCGGTCTTCCAGTTCGGCGCAGAGTTCGTTGATTTTTTGCGTGAAGCGCACGGGGTCGTCGTAGAACTGAACCTGGTTGATGAGCAGGCTGTCCAGCCCCGAGATGGGCGCCGGGTCGGCCGCGCGCAGCCGGTTCAGACGGTGCAGCGCTTTGCGCTTGGCGTTGACGGTCCCAACGGCGGTTTTGAGCGACTCGGCGGTTATCTTCTTGCCGGTGATCTCCTCGATCTTGCCGGTCAGCCTCGAGATTTCGCTGCGCCAGAGCACGGCGTCCTGCGGATTTTTCATGTGCGGGACTTCAAGCACAAAAGTGGGCGCATACCGGCTGAAGACCTCATAGGCTTTGGTCTTGCCGTCGCAGGTGGTTTCGCCGATGACGAGGTCGCAGGCCTCGACGTAGGGGCACACGCCGGCCAGTTTGAAGCCGACGAAGGATTTGATCAGGGCGCAGGTGTTGCGCGGCAGGACCTGTTCGGCCAGGTCTGTTCCGAAGTCGGCGCCGGCGCACAGGCCGACGGAAATGGCGTCCGCCGCGAGGATGATCTCTTCCGGAACGTACAGGCAGAAAGTGCCGATCACTTTGCGCCCCCGCTTCCTGGCTTCGACCAGCTCCTCGATGCGCAGGCCGTGGATCTCGCTCATGACGAAATCAAGGTACCCCATGCCGGCGGGACGGTTTTTCTGGGACAGGAAAGTATCCGAGTAAGCCTTGCCGAGAACGCCCAAAAGCCCCTCATGGGCTTTGAGGTCCATTCCAAGGCTCTTCCACATTTCATTGTAGTTTTTTGCTTCCATTGCATTTCCTCCGGTTCGCACAGCGCGCGCAAACACACGTCCGCGCGGCGGGCGAATGAATTAGTTTCGGGATCCGGAGGGCAACGGGAGATTCGGAAGGGGGTTACATCGAGGGTGAATTGATTTCCAAAAACCGCTGACGCTCCGGGGATCCTGAAGGTTGGCTCGCAGCCCCGCGAGCCGGGACTAAGGTTCAGGTTCTTTTAGCGTAGCGGCCGGTGCCATTCGACATTGCCGCACCTCCTTGTTTCAGTAAAAGCGGGCGTATTGTATACGCGAGAAGGTTGTAATAACAGTGAAATTATTATTAACGCTGACATACGCGGATAAAAAAATATTTATATAAATTTTTTCAGCGTACGTCGGCGTCCTGTCAGCGTGCGTCAGCGTTAATTATTACCTGTGCGACGTCTTTGGATGGAGCCTTGGGGGGCTGGGGCCAGAGGTGCAGGATGTCGGGGGCGAGGCTCCTCAGAATGGCGACGGGCAATGAGCTGGTGAACGTGTAATCGCCGGCTTCTTCGCCCGGGACAAAAACCGTCATCACCCCGTAATACCTGTCCGCGATGTAAAAAACAAATACGGCCGTCCGGTCCGTCGGACGGGACGCTATCACCTGGCCCCGCCGGCCGTACTGTTCGCGGCGGTTGTCGCCGGACCCGGTCTTGCCCCCGACGGTCAGGACCTTGTCGCCGACCTTGAATGCTCCGGCGAGCCGCGCGGCGGTGCCGCCCTCGACCACTTTTGCCAGGGCGGGCAGAATGGCGCGGGCCGCTTCCGGCGCCAGCACCCTCGTGGACTTCGCCACCGGGGGCTCCAGAGTGGTCTCGTAAGGCGTGTTGCCGGCAAAGTGCAGCCGCGTGATGCGGACCGTCGGTTTCATCTCGCCCTCATTCACGAGCATGCCCATCAGCTGCGCGAGAGCTTCGGGCCGGTCCCCGGAGCTTCCGATCGCGGTCGCGAGCGAGGGGACCAGCTTGTCGAAGGGGAACCCGAATTTCTTCCATTCGGGAGTGATGAGCGTGAAAGCGTCCTGCTCGAAGCGCGTGTGCAGGCGCAAATCCTGCGCGGCGCGGTTGCGCGTCTTGAACAGCCACGCGTCGGAAATGCGCCTGGCCCCTGTGCTGTCGTTCCAGATCTTACCCCAGGCCGCCGCGGGATCCTTTGCCAGCCGCCCGGCGCACCAGACCCTGAGCGGGTGAATCCCGAGCAGGTACCCGTAATCGGACAGGTTCAGATTGGGATTGCCGTAGGCTTTCGCCATTTTGCTTATCTGCTCGGGCGTGGCCGCGCCCAGGTATTTTTGCAGATAGCGCCCGAGCGCATCCTCGCTGCCTCCCGCGTTCCAGGCATAGAAAAGGATGGAGAGGTGCCGGTCGGACCGGGCATTGCGGCCCAGCACTTTCGCGATGATTTCCTGCGCCGGGCGTTTCCGCATCTCCCTGTAAGCCTGGCTGAGGAAATACCTGGATTCCCCGTCGGCGATCTCCCTCAGCATCTTCAGCCGGATAGGATTATTGATATCCGAAAGGATGGAGTGGGTGTCGTAGGGGAGGAGGGCCTCGTAGTAGCGCACGATGTCGCGCATCAGGCGGATGTACACGAGGTTGACCGAAAACTGGGTCGCCTCGCGCAGGGTCATGATGCGCCCGGCGTGCTTGGGGTCGAAATTATCGAAATAGTGCATGCCGCCGCCGGTGAAAAATCCCTCGGCGGGATTGGCGGAATATTTCCGGTCCAGGGCCAGCCCGAGGAAGGCGCTCAGGTCCGTTTTGTTTTGGCTCAGCGTTTCGGCGGCCCAGCGCGTGATCGGGTCGCGGGCCGCTTCAGCCTGGCGGCGCAGCTCCTCGGCGTCCAGCCCGTAGAGGCGGGCGTGCAGGGAAGAGACGATGTCCATGTAGTGGACCAGCACGCGCAGTTTGGCGGTGCTGCCCAGCTGCATCTTCATGCCCGTGTTGATGTCGAAGGGCGCGTTGAGATTGTCCGTGACCACCCGCAGCATGTTGCCCCGGGGCGTTTTTTCGAACAGGATCATCCCGTAAATCACTTTTTCGGGATCGCCCGATTCCAGCAGCCTCGGGCCGCGGAATCCGGCGGTGTCGAGGAACTTCGGGTCATGCAGCCGGTTGAAAAGGCTGATGGCGCTGTTCTGCGTTTCCCGGTGGATCGTGCTTTCAACGTCCAGGTGCAGCCGGTCGAGTTCGTACAGGCTGGGCAGTCCCAGGAGATGCACGAGCTTGGACCGTATTTCGTTGACTGCCTTGCGCTCCGCGTATGGGGTGACGACGATCCGGGGCGGGCGGACGGAAAAGACTATGGGCTGCGCTTCGATCTGTCCGGCGAATTCCGGGTGAAGGACCTGGATCTTGGCCAGCAGGCGCACAAAAAAGTTCACACGCTCGTCGAGCGCCTCGCGGTTGTGGGTGAGGTAATAGGTCGGCGCCTTGACCGAGCACAGCAGGGCCAGCACGCACTTGAGCGCCCTGGTTTTCTCAGGATTGCCGTCGGGCAGGGCGAGGCTTTTCTGCACGTCGTGAAGAGTGAGCCCGAACCAGGCGTTCAGGCCGTTGCCCAGGCCGTGCAGTTCGCCGTAGCCGGGCGCTGCCGCCAGCGGGATGGTGTTGAAGTAGTCCAGGACGATCTGGCGGCGCTCCTCGCGCGTGTCCGGGCCCTTCTGATAGACCTTGAGGCTTGCGTCGGTCATCTGGCGCAGTTTGGCCAGAACCGTGTCGGTGCGGCCCTCGGAGGAGTGCCGGTATTTTTCCATTTGGGTGGCCAGCGTGCTTCCCCCCTGGACCGGCAGAGGCAGGCCCAGCTTGTTGCCTGCATAAAAGATGGCGGCCTTGGCCAGCCGCTCCCAGTCCACCACCGGGTTGGTCCGGTAATCGGAGGGCTCTTCCAGTTCCCGGTTTTCGATCACCAGCAGGCTCCGGACCGCGAGCGGGGGAATGTCCTGAAAGCTGTTGAAGTATTCGCCGACCACGGGAGCCCTGAAAAGCGCCTGGTTGTCCACGCCGTAGATGTTCAACCGGGTCGAGGCCGGTTCCGGGTAGGGTGGGAGGATGCCCCAGCGCACCGCGCGCCTGAGAACGGGCGAAAATCGAGCCTGGGCGCTGATGTCGAAGCCGGCTTCGCGCAATCGCCGCACGAACTCGGGTATCAGGGCGTAGCCGGCGCGGATGTTGAAAGGGCCGTATTTCGGGAAAACGATGCTCGAACTCGGGCCGGGTTCGACGCGGTAGGACATCTTCCGGGCGAAGCTCGACAGTATCCACGATTGCACCGCCGACGTCCGCACTTCATAAAGGATGGGGACCACGATCAGCAGCGTCACCAGGGTGCGCTTCGCCCATCGCGGAAGCGGCTTGCGGGGCGCACGGCCAACCGGATTTTCTTTAGGGTCTCTGATTTGCGGGGAGCCATTGAGGCTGCTGGATAGCGAGTAAACCTTCATATCAAACCTTATTCCACCTTCTCCATCGACACATACTGCTGCGCAGGCCACTCCTATTATGGGATTCCGGCAAGCGAAATTCAATCTACCTTAACGCTGACTTACGCTGACAGGACGCCGACATACGCTGACAAAAAAATATGTATATATTTTTTCCGCGTGCGTCAGCGTTTTTATCAGCGTAAGTCGGCGTAAGACTGATAAGTGAACTTGTCGAAACAGACGATGACGACCTTTTCGGGGAGCGCGTTTTGGGCGAGGAATTCCCGGATTTCGTGCAGGGCGATTTTCGAGGCCCGCTCCACCGGGAAGGCGTAGACGCCGGTGCTGATGGAAGGGAAGGCGATCGAGCGAAGCCCGCTGTCCCGGGCCAGCCGGAGGCTGTTGCGGTAGCACTCGGCCAGCAGGCGGTCCTCGTCGTGGCTGCCGCCCCGCCACACGGGGCCGACTGTGTGGATGACGTGCTTTGCGGGCAGGTTGTATCCCCGGGTCATTTTGGCGGCCCCGGTCGGGCAGCCTCCGAGCCCGCGGCATTCCTCGAGCAGGGCAGGCCCGGCGGCCCTGTGAATGGCGCCGTCCACTCCCCCTCCGCCGAGCAGGCTGCTGTTGGCGGCATTCACGATCGCGTCGACCTTCTGGTCCGTGATGTCGCCCTGGACTACTTCAATCCTGTCGTTCTGCTCCATGGGATTTTTCTCCTGTGAAAGAAAAATCGGCTGCAATGAGTTCACGGGAGGCTTCGTTCATGGCCGACTCGATCAGCCGCGGGATATCCATGCCTTCTTCGGCCCGCGCCACCTGCTCCGGATTGGACATTGTTTCCGGATGTTTGGGGACGAAGAGAGAACAGCAATCCTGGTCCGGCTGGATGCTGAGGTCATAGGTCCCGATCGCCCGCGCGAGCTGCATGATCTCTTCCTTGTCGTCGCCGATCAGCGGCCGGAAGATGGGGAGAGTGGTCGCGCCGGAGACGGTGCGCAGGTTTTCCAGCGTCTGGCTGGCGACCTGCCCGAGGCTGTCGCCGGTTACCAGCGCCGAAGCGTTTTCCTTTTTGAGCCACCGCTTGCGCGATGCGCATCATGAACCGGCGGTAGAGAATCACGCGTAGCGGAGCCGGGGCATAGGCCACGATCTCGTGCTGGACCTCGGCGAAGGGGATGAGATACAGGATCGATTCCTCCTGGTAGCGCGACAGGATCCCGAGGATGCGGCGGACTTTCTCCTGGGCTTCAGTCGTGGTGTGCGGGAAGCTGTGGAAATGAACGTGCAGGACGCGGCACCCGCGCCTCATGAGCCGGAAGGCCGCGACCGGCGAGTCGATGCCCCCGGAGAGGAGGCAGAGAACTTTTCCGCCTGTGCCCGAGGGCAGGCCGCCGGCGCCCCGGATTTTGGCGGTGTAAAGGAACGCGCGGCCTCCGGCTATCTCCACGAAAAAGGTTGCGTCGGGATGTTCCATGCGGACCGCGGCGCCCGTGAGCTGCTGCACGAACGCGCCCAGCTGGCGGTTGATTTCCATGGAATCGAGAGGGAAGTTTTTGCTCCCGCGGCGGGCGTCGATTTTGAAGGACTTGAAATCCGCGGCCGAGACCATTTCCGACAGGGCAGCCTGGATCGCATCCATGCCCGCCTCGACTTCCCGGGCAATCACCAGGTTGGCAATTCCGAAAACCATCTGCAGGCGGCGCGCGATTTCATCCACCGGCGAATCCGGCAAAAGCCCGATGCGCAGACGCCCCGCGAAACGCCGCACTCCGTCGTGCGGCAGCCCCTTGAGGATCGAGAGGGCGTTTTTCTCCAGGTGCGCCTCGAACCAGCCGCGGTTGTTGCCCTTGAGATTGATTTCGTGATAATGAGCGAGAATAGCCTGTTTCACGGCTGCTATCTTAACCCATAAGCGCCCGCATGTCAGCGCAAGTCCGTCCTGGATTTTTTTAGTATTTTTAGTAACTCCTGCGAAATTGAGACGTATTGATATTTTAGAAGGCCATGAAAAAAGATCTAGACTCAATCATCCTCACGCGGCAGGAGCTTCGGATCATGAAGGTCGTCTGGGACCGCGGCGCCGCGACCGTCAGGGATGTGTGCAGCACCCTGTCTGCAAGCAAACCAAGCGCCTATACAACCGTCCTGACTCTCATGAGCATCCTGGAGGACAAGGGCGCCCTTAGCCATGTACGCTCCGGACGCGCCTATACCTACCGGCCGATGCTTTCCCGCCAGCAGGCGACTCAGAACCAGGTGAACGACACCCTTTCCCGCTTTTTCGACGGCAGCCCCGAAAAGCTCCTCGATCACCTGCTCAACGGTCACCCCAAAAATCAAAATCGAGTCGCCTGATAAAAGTTATCGATATAGCTAATTTTCGCAAAAATGGTAATGTATTACATTAAGGAATCGGCGCCTATCTGGGATGGGGTTTTTTGAATTTTGGCGGCATATCGGGATGTTGAACGTTCGAACGTTTACACGTTTCAACGTTCAACGTTCAAACGTTCAACGTTACTATCGGCCTGGTGCGTAGTAGCCTTTGCGGTGATTGAGCTTCAGCCCTTTTTCGCTGACTCTTATGTCGATGGTCCGGTATCTTCCGTCGCGCGCCGGGTTGCTCGAGATGAAGCCGATGTTGTATTGGCTCCTGAGTTCCTGGTTGATCTGCCGGAAGGATTCATCCAGATCGTCGATCTTGAAGGGGGAAAACAGGCGTCCGCCGGTTTCCGCCGTGAGGTCCTTCAGGATGGCGTCGCCTTCCGTGGCTCCTCCGACGCCGAAAAATCCGCCTTTGCTGACGCTGAGCGCGAAGATGGTGGCTTCCGCCCGCAGGGCCACTTCAACGGCCTGGTTGCGTGTGACTTTGCTCGACTCGTCTTCACCGTCCGACACGATGACAATGGCTTTGCGTCCGGCTTCGCGGATCAGCTTTTCGTCGCACGTCATATAGATGGCGTCGTAGAGGGCCGTTCCGCCGGCTGCCGTCAGCTTCCGTATTTCCCGGGTCATCTTGTTTGCGTCGTCGGTGAAATCCTGCAGCAAAGTCACGCCGGAGCTGAATTCCACGAGCAGGGCGCGGTCTTTTTCGCGCATGACGCTCTGGACGAAATTGATGGCGGCTTCCTGTTCGAACCGGAGCTTGGGCGCCACGCTCTGGCTGGTGTCGATCAACAGGGCAATCGTGAGCGGCAGGTTGGTTTCACGGGCGAAATTCCGGATTTGCTGCGGCTGCTGGTCTTCGTAGATAGTGAAGTCTTCGCGCGTCAGGGTAGTGATGAAGGACTTGGTGTTTCTATCGAAAACGGAACACAGGATGTTCACCAGGTCGACGCTGACACGGTAGGTCTGGTCGGAGATCCTCTCGGGAAGCTTGGTATCCCCCGCAGCCGTTTTCCTGGCAGCATCCTGGCCCGGCAAACCATCCTGCAGGCCGAGGCCCGAGCAAAAAATCAACCCGGCAAGCAGCACCGCAAAGGAACGTACGTAAGCCATTTCAATTCCTTTACTTAAATGAGTTTATAAACCATCCCCTCGATTATAGATAGCCCCGCAAATCGAGTCAAGCCGCGGTATAACGCCGACGTACGCCGACAGAACGCTGACGCACGCTGACAAAAGAACTATATAAATATTCTTTTTCGGCGTAGGTCGGCGTCCTGTCAGCGTAAGTCAGCGTTATCCACCAGTTTGCTCCGGAAATCCTCCAGCTCCGCCGGCAGAGGAGACTGACAGAACGCTGACGCACGCTGACAAAAGAACTATATAAATATTCTTTTTCGGCGTAGGTCGGCGTCCTGTCAGCGTAAGTCAGCGTTATCCCCCAGTTTCCTCCGGAAATCCTCCAGCTCCGCCGGCAGAGGAGACTGACGTGACGCTGACGCACGCTGACAAAAGAACTATATAAATATTCTTTTTCGGCGTAGGTCGGCGTCCTGTCAGCGTAAGTCAGCGTTATCCACCAGTTTGCTCCGGAAATCCTCCAGCTCCGGCGGCAGAGGAGACTGACAGACGCTGACGCACGCTGACAAAAGAACTATATAAATATTCTTTTTCGGCGTAGGTCGGCGTCCTGTCAGCGTAAGTCAGCGTTATCCCCCAGTTTCCTCCGGAAATCCTCCAGCTCCGGCGGCAGAGGAGACTGACGTGACGCTGACGCACGCTGACAAAAGAACTATATAAATATTCTTTTTCGGCGTAGGTCGGCGTCCTGTCAGCGTAAGTCAGCGTTATCCACCAGTTTGCTCCGGAAATCCTCCAGCTCCGCCGGCAGCGGACATTCGAATGCAAGGGGCTGTCCGGTCCGGGGATGCTGGAATTGCAGCCGGAAGGAGTGAAGGAACGGCCTCTGCAGTTCCCTTACGGCAGCCTGCAGTTCGGGCGCAAGGTTGCGGCTGCGGTTGGCGCCGTATAAAGCATCGCCGACCACCGGATGCCCCTTGTGCGCCAGGTGGACGCGTATCTGGTGCGTCCTGCCTGTCTCGATCCGCACGGCCAGCAGCGAAAGCGGCCCCAGGCTCTCGCGCACGCTGTAATGAGTGACGGCCGTTCGCGTCCGGTGCGCCCGCGTCGAAATTTTTTTCCTGTCTTTGGGATCGCGCCCCAGGGGCAGGTCGATGGTTCCGGATGCAGGGGACGGCTTGCCGTAAACGCAAGCCACGTATTCCTTTTTCACCTCCCGGTTCTTGAACTGCTGCGAAAGCTGGCGGTGAGACGGTCTGTTTTTCGCGACCAGCATGACGCCGCTGGTGAACTTATCCAGGCGATGAACGATGCCGGGCCTCGAAGGATCTCCGGTATCCAGCGGCCCCAAACGGTACAGCAGGGCATTCACCAGCGTTCCGGAACGCACGCCGGCGCCGGTATGGCATACAAGCCCGGCCGGTTTGTTGATGACGGCCAGATCGGAGTCCTCGTACAGGATGTCGAGTGGGATGGCTTCGGGAAAAACCGACAGAGGCTGAGGTTCGGGCGCTTCGAGGGCGATGAGGTCATCGATCCGCGTCAGGTGCCCGGTTTTTACCTCTTGCCCGTTGACGCGGATGTACCCGTTGCGAATCCAAGTCTGAATCTGGGAACGGCTTTCTCCGGGGATTTTGCGCGCCAGATACTGATCCAGGCGGATCCGTTCGTCGCCGGGCGGCACAATCCATGACTCGGTTCGGTTGCTCAATTTTGCTGAACTTCCCCGAGACGGCGGACGAGAAACCAGTAGAGGACGCCCGCACCGAGGACGGTCAGAATAGCGATAAACTGCGATGTCGAAAGAAGCCCGTAAAGCACAAAGCCGCGGTCATCGTCGCGGAAGAACTCGAGGATAAAGCGAAGCAGGCGTAAAGAGCCAGGTACTCCAGCATGATCTGTCCCGTCATGTGTTTCCTGGAGAGACGCCACGTCAGGTAAAGATAAAGGCACAAGGTGCCGATGGATTCATAGATCTGCGTCGGGTGAAGCGCCACATTGAGCGGAACGCCCACATTGTCGTAGGAATATGGATTGCTGAAGGTGATGCCCCACGGCAGCGAAGTAGGCTTGCCGTAGCAGCAGCCTGCCGACAGGCAGCCCGAAGCGTCCAATCGCCTGTCCCAACGCGATGCCCGGCGCCGCAAGATCGGCGACGGTCCAGCCGGGGAGTCTTTTTCTTCGCCATGTACCAGGCCGCGGCGCCCAGGGCGAGCAGCAGGCCTCCGTAATAGACCCCCGGGGAACGAAGGGTGGAGAGGGAAAAGATTTCCCGGAAATTCTGGGAGTAATATCGGAATTGGAAAAAAGCAAAATAACCTTCGCGCCCACGAGAGCCGCAAAGATGACGATCAGCCCCATGTTCCAGATTGAATCCGGATCGATCCCCTGCTTCTCTGGCGTTCCGGCTCGTCATCCAGATGCCCGCGATGAAAGCCAGCGGCCAGCAACAGGCCATAGGTGTGAATCGTTACGGGACCCAAATCCAGTATCTTAGGGTACATCAGGGGCTATTCTTCCTCTTGCTTTTTATCCTTGTTGGCTTCCTCGATGATCTTCTGGGCTGATATGCGCCGGGACCTCGTCGTAGTGCGAAAATTCCATGTGATAGGTTCCTCGACCGCCGGTCACCGAAGTGAGAACCGGAGCATAGGAAACCATTTCCGACATGGGAACCTGCGCCTTGATGATCTGGATGTCCCGCTTGATGTCCATCCCCTGCAGCCTGCCGCGCCTGCTGCTGAGATCGCCCGTGAGGGCTCCGGCGTATTCCTGCGGAGCATAAATCTCGACGTTCATGATAGGCTCCAGAAGAACGGGATTGGCTTCCTCCATCGCCTTTTTGAATGCAAGGCTGCCGGCGATCTTGAAGGCCATTTCGGAAGAATCGACCGGGTGATAGCTGCCGTCGTAAAGGATCACCCTGAAGTCGACCACAGGGTATCCGGCGAGAAATCCTCGCGCAGCCGCATCGACAATTCCCTTTTTCAACGGCGGGGATGAAGTTGCGCGGGATGGATCCGCCGAAAATCTCGTCGACAAACTCAAAACTCGCCGCCGCGAGGCAGCGGTTCCATTTTGATCCAGCAGTCTCCAAACTGGCCGTGGCCGCCGGTCTGCTTCTTGTGGCGGCCCTGCACGTCCGCTTTGCCCCGAATGGTTTCGCGATAGGGGACCTTGGGCGTTTTGAGAATAACTTCAACGCCATAGCGCTTCCGCAATTTGGCCACCGTGACTTCCACGTGCAAGCTGGCCGGAACCGGAAAGCAGCAGCTGTTTCGTTTGGGGATCGCGGGTGTATTTGATCGCCGCATCTTCCTCGAGCGATGCGCGCCAGAGCATTGCTGATCTTGTCTTCATCGCCGCGGCTCTTGGGCTCGATGGCGAACGTGATGGAAGGTTCCGGCACTTCCACGCTCGCAAATACGATGGCGTGGGCCGGATCGCACAGGGTATCTCCCGTAGTGGTTTCCCTGAGTTTGGTGACGGCGAAAAAGTCTCCCGCGTGGACCTCGCCGACCGGAATCATGGTCTTGCCCTGCGGGATCTGCAGCGGGCCGAGCTTTTCGCTTTTGCCCTTGGTCTGGTTATTGTAGGTGCTGTCGGAGCGCATGACCCCGGAATAAAGCTTGATGAGGCTGATGCGGCCCGCAAACGGATCGGCGATCGTTTTGAAAACATAGGCGGCGTAAGGTTCCTTGCTCGAAATGGCGCGCTCAACCGGCTGATTGGTTTTGGGATCGATCCCGCTTGACTTTGCCGACCGTTGCCGGCGAAGGGAGCAGATCCGCGATGGCATCCAGGATCTGGGCGATTCCGATATTGAGAGCGTTGCGCTGGCATAGAAAACCGGGTAGACGCTTCGCTGCAGGACGGCGTTTTTCAGGCCTTCCATGAGATCGGCCTGGTCCAGCGTGCCCTCGGCGAAGAACTTTTCCATCAGGGTGTCGCTCGATTCGGCCACCATCTCGATCAGCTTCTCGCGCTTTTCGGCGGCTTCGTCTTTGAACTCCGCGGGGACTTCTTCCTCCTGGAACTTTCCCGAACCGTCGCGCGCGTAACGGTATGCCTTGTTGGTCACGATGCTGATGACCCCGTCGAAATCGCGCTCGAGGCCCATCGGAATCTCGACGGCAACCGCGCCGCGTCCGAATGTCTCCTCCAGCGACGACAGGCTGCGCTCGCTGCTGGCGTTGTCCCGGTCGAGCTTGTTGATCACGATGATGCGGGGAAGGGAGTACTCGTCGCAGAATTCCCACACCTTCTCCGTCTGCACTTCCACGCCGGCGACCGCATCGACCACCACGACCGCCGCATCCGCGGCGCGCATCGCCAGCTGTGTTTCGGCCAGGAAGGGCCGGTAGCCGGGAGTGTCCAGGATGTTGACCTTTTTCTTGTTCCACTCGCAGTGTGCTAGCGCGCAGCTGATGCTGATCTTGCGTTCGATTTCCTCCTCTTCCCAGTCGGTGACCGTATTGCCGTCCTCGACCCGTGCCAGCCGGTTGACGGCTCCGGCGTCGAACAGCATCGCAGAGGTCAGCGAGGTCTTTCCCGATGCGCCGTGACCGACGAGGCAGATATTTCGGATGGAATCGCTCTCAAAAACCCTCATAAAAGCTCCTTTCGGGAGGGGATGATCATGGCGTGAAACCAAAAAAACGGAATACTATCATAGCGAGTCGCAACCCGCAATTCAGTAACGCTGACATACGCTGACATAACGCCGACGCACGCTGAGATAAAATTTATATATATCTATTTTTCAGCGTATGTCGGCGTTTCGTCAGCGTGCGTCAGCGTTATTTAAGGCGTTTAGCAGCGCGAGGACGAGCTTGCCGGTCTTCTCCATGCTTTCGGGGCTGACTTTGTCCAGCGTGTCGGCCAGTGTGTGGTGGTAGGAATTCTGCGGGCCGAAATTGAGGTCGATGATGTCGACCGACGGGATGCCGGCATCGAGGAAGGGCAGATGATCGTCCTCCACGGCCGTCCGTATTGGGGAAAGGATGTCCTTCAAGCCGGCCTTTTGCGCCGTCTCCCAGACCAGGTCCATCAGCCAGCGCGTGGAGTTGGTTTCATAAAATATGTCCAGGTCCTTGTCCCCGATCATGTCGAGCAGGATCAGGGCGCGTATTTTTTTCGCGGTCCCTTCCTTCTGCCAGCGGCGCGCAAGGTGCCGGCTGCCGTAGGTGCTGTCGAAGGTGCTCCACTCCACGAAAGCCTCCTCGCCGTCAAGGAACAGGAACCAGTAGTCCACCGGATCCCTGCTTGCGGCCAGGACTCTCGCCAGTTCCAGCAGCAGGCCGGTGCTGCTGCCGGCGTCGTTGGCGCCGACGAAGTTTTTCCCCTCCATCAGCTTGGTATCGTAGTGGCTCGCCAGCGCGATCACTCCGCGGGCGCCGTCGCCTTTGCGCGCGATCAGGTTGTGCATGCGGATCGGGCCGTAGGGCGTTTCGGCCGTAAACGCGTCGTCCTCGACGCTGTACCCGAAACTGCGCAGCTCTTTTTCGATGAATTGCCTGCATTTCTCAAGCTGCGGCGAACCCGGGGGGCGCGGGCCGAAAGCCACCTGCGCCCGGACGTAATCCATCGCCCGCTCCCCGCTGAGAGCGGAAATCGATGAAGACGCTCTGGGCGACTGCCCGCAGGCCCATGCCGACACCACAACAATTCCCAGGACCGCCAGAGCAATGCGCATCTCCCCTCCAGTTTAACGCCGACTCACGCTGACAAAAACGCCGACATACGCTGTAAAAATATATTTATATATTTTTTTTCAGCGTAAGTCAGCGTTTTGTCGGCGTACGTCAGCGTTAATCAATCGCTCTCCAGGGGCTCATTGAATTTGCATCCGTCGGTATTACAGATGCGGACCGCGCCGGAGCGCTTGGTGGTTTTAAGGAGCGTAAACGGCGCCTGGCACAGCGGGCAGGGATCGGGCAAAGGCTTGTTCCAAAGCACGAAATCGCAGTCCGGGTAATTGGAGCAGCCGTAGAAAGTTTTGCCCCGGCGGGATTTCCTTTCGACAATCTCCCCGCCGCAACCGGCTCTGCCGCAGGGCACGCCGGTGGATTTCAGCTTGATGTACTTGCAGTCCGGGTAATCGCTGCAGGCGGTGTATTCCCCGTAACGGCCGTGCTTGATCGCCAGTTTTTTGCCGCACACGGGGCAATCTTCATTCAGGGGTATGTCGTGTTTTACGGTGACATCTTGGGCCGATTTCACGATCTTCTTCGTGTTGCGGCATTCGGGGTATCCGGAACAGGCCAGGAACTCGCCGAAGCGTCCGCGCTTGAGCACCATCGGCCTGCCGCATTTGTCGCACTCGATATCTTCGGGCAGGGCCGGCGCCGGTTCCGCTCCGTTCGGCTCCTTTGAGATTTCGCGCGTGTTGCGGCATTCGGGGTATGCCGAGCAGGCCAGGAAGCGCCCGAACTTGCCCCATTTGATCACCATTTTGCTGCCGCATTTCTCGCAGACGACGTCGGTCTCAACGGCCTCGGCCTTGACGTCGCGCATCTCCTTTTGCGCCACCTTCAGTTTTTTGGCGAAACGGTCGTAGAAATCGCGCAGCGCCTGTTTCCAGGGCTCGCGGCCCGATTCAATGCGGTCGAGGTGATCCTCCATGCGCGCGGTGTACTCGTAATCGAAGATCTCCTGGAAGCTGGCGACAAGAAGCCCGAGGACCACCTCGCCGATCTCGGTCGGGTAGAACTTGCCGTCCTGCTTGTCGGCGTACTCGCGGTCCTGCAGCGTGCTCAAAATTGAGGCATAGGTGCTTGGCCGCCCGATCCCTTTGGCTTCGAGGGCCTTGACCAGGCTGGCTTCGTTGTAGCGCGGCGGCGGCTGAGTGAAATGCTGGTCGGGCAGGAGCTCTTTGAGCGCGAGCGTTTCGCCCTCGGTCATTTCCGGCAGGACTTCCTCTTCCTCGACCGCTTCCTGGCCGGCCGGCTTTTCATCCGGCCTGGCCTCCTGGTAGATGGCGAGAAACCCGCTGAACTTGACGACGGAACCCGTGGCCCGGAACTCCACTCTTCCGGCGTCGATTTTGACGTTGGTCTGGTCGAAGACCGCCGGATTCATCTGGGAAGCGACGAAGCGCGTCCAGATCAGCGCGTACAGCTTCCAGAGGTCCGGTTCCAGGTCGTTGCGGAGGCTTTCGGGCGTCCGCTCGACGGAGGTGGGCCGGATGGCCTCGTGCGCTTCCTGGGCCGTTTTTTTGGATTTGTAGTAAATGGGATGGTGGGGAAGATAGGCCTCGCCGAAATCGCGCTTGATCAGGTTGCGCACTTCCTCGAGGGCGCTCTCGGCCACGCGGCTGCTGTCGGTGCGCATATAGGTGATCAGGCCGACCGAGCCCTCCCGGCCTATTTCAATCCCTTCGTAAAGCCTCTGCGCCAGGAGCATAGTCCGTTTGACCGAAAAGTTGAGTTTCCTGGCCGCTTCCTGCTGAAGCTTGCTTGTGATGAAGGGCGGCACGGGATATTTTTTCTTTTCCCGCCGGTGAATCTCGCGGACCACAAAGGGCACGCTCTCGAGTTCGCTCGCGATGCCCCTGGCGGTTTCGCCGTCGCCGACTTCCCATTTCTTCCCGTCGATCAGGCGCGCCCAGGCCTTAAATTCGGGAGGCGCTTTTCCCGCCAGCCTGGCTGCGAGGGTCCAGTATTCCTCGGATTTGAAAGCGCGTATCTCCTGTTCCCGCTCGACGATCAGGCGCAGGGCCACGGTTTGAACCCTGCCGGCGGAGAGGCCGCGCCTCACCTTGTCCCACAGCAGGGGGCTGATTTTGTATCCGACCAGCCGGTCCAGGATGCGCCGCGTCAGCTGCGCGTCCACCTTGTGCTGGTTGATGCGGCCGGGCCTCTTGAACGCCTCCTGGATGGCGTTTTTGGTGATCTCGTGGAAAAGGACGCGATAGATGTTGCGGGACTTTGAGGACAGTTCCTCGGACAGGTGCTGGCAGATGGCTTCTCCCTCGCGGTCCGGGTCGGCCGCGAGGTAGATGTCTTTAATGCCTTTGGCCGCTGCGCGTAATTCCTTGACCACCTTAGCTTTGGCGGGAATTACGGCGTAGTGGGGAGTGAAATCGTCTTCCACGTCAACGCCCAGCTTGCTCTTGGGCAGATCCTTGATGTGGCCGACAGAGGCCTTGACGACATAGTTTTTGCCAAGGTATTTGCCGATGGTTTTTGCCTTGGCCGGCGATTCAACGACTACGAGTGACTTATCCATAGAAGCGCGCAAGCTATACTAACCCTAAGAAAATTCCAAGCAAAATTATCATAACCTCCAGATTTTGCCCAGGGATCGCACGTTGGAACGTTAACACGTTTGCACGTTCCAACGTTCAACGTTCAAACGTTTAAACGTTCAACGTTTAACGATCCGCACATAAAGATTCCCCGGCAGCTGGCGAATATACCCCTGCATCTCTAGACTCAGCATCAATCCGCTCAACTGGGGGATGCCGAGGCCGCTGGCGCGGTATATTTTATCGAATTGCACTGCCTCGTCCGCTTTCAGAAGGCCCAGGACGCTTTCTTCGTCCCTGGACAACAGTCCCAGGCCCGGTTTTGGGCAAGGTGTATCTTCCCTGATCAATATTTCGCGCCGAAGCTCCGAGGGCAGCTCTTCCACCACATCGCGCCAGGATTGGACGAGCTTCGCGCCCTGTTTGATCAGAAAATTGGGCCCGAAGCTTTGCGGCGACGTCAGGTTGCCCGGCAAGGCGAACACTTCCCGGTTCTGCTCCATGGCCAGCCTGGCGGTGATCAGCGATCCGCTGTATTCGCTGGCTTCGACGATGAGGGTGCCCAGAGCCAGGCCGCTGATGATGCGGTTGCGCACCGGGAAATTCTGCGGCGAAGGCGGGGTGCCGGGAACGAATTCCGAAAGCAGCAATCCGTTTTGCGCAATTTTGCGGACGAGCTGGCGGTGCTCCTTCGGGTAGACGACGTCGATGCCGCAGCCGAGCACCGCGATGGTCTTGCCGTTCGCATCCAGGCAGCCGCGGTGCGCGGCGGCATCGATGCCGCGGGCCAGGCCGCTGGCGATGCAAAGGCCTCTGCCGGCCAGGTCTGACGCGATCCCCTGCGCCATTTGCAGCCCGTAAATTGTCGGCTTGCGTGTTCCCACAATCGCGATGCAGGGATTTGCCGGAATCTCCAGGCAGCCGCGCGCATACAGGACCAGCGGCGGATCGTATATTTCATCCAGCAGGGAAGGGTATCCGGGCTGTCCGCGGACCAGCAGCCGGCAATCCTCGCGGGCGCACCAGTCGAAAATCTCCGCGGCGATGGCCCGGCAGGCCCTGGAGCGTAGCACCGGGAGCGTCTCGGAAGAGATACCAAGCGCGGCCAGGGAGGGCTCGTCCGCCGAAAAAAACTCGGAAATATCCGGAAACGCCTTCCAGATGCGGTTTTGCGCGAGGTAGCCCACGCCCGGCAGCAGCGTGACCTCGATGGCGGACTTTGTTAAGGATTCGAGATTGTGAAGTGTTGGGTCTTCCGACATATAATCCGCCGGTATTATTGTTTCGCAAGCAGGCCATTTATTTCCCGAAATCTGATTGCTGATGCCAAATTTCACCAGGGCAGCGCCACCCGAGTCTGAAAAGTTTAATTTTTTTCAGCGTTCGTCGGCGTCTTGTCAGCGTGAGTCAGCGTTCAAATCGGATTCGAGCTCGACGTTCCAAATCGTGAAGTGTTGGGTCTTCCGACATATAATCCGCCGGTATTATTGTTTCGCAAGCAGGCCATTTATTTCCCGAAATCTGATTGCTGATGCCAAATTTCACCAGGGCAGCGCCAACCGAGTCTGAAAAGTTTATTTTTTTTCAGCGTTCGTCGGCGTCCTGTCAGCGTGAGTCAGCGTTCAAATCGGATTCGAGCTCGACGTTCCAATAGAGGTAATCGCGCCATGTTTCCGGGGCGCTGCGGAACCCGATGGTGACGTGCAGCATGGTGGGGACCCACTCCGGTTCTTTGGGATGCCGTATCAGGCGCATACCGGCTTCTTCCGGCGTGCGTCCTCCTTTTTTATGGTTGCAGTCTATGCAGCAGGTGACGATGTTCTCCCAGGTTTTCTCGCCTTCCTTGACGACGGGGATAACATGGTCGAAGGTGAGGTCGTCCGTGGAGCACTTTTTCCCGCAATACTGGCAGGTATTGTGATCGCGCGCGTAGATGTTCGCCCTGCAGAACTTCACGTGCTGATAACGCTTCCGGATCTTGACATAGCGCAGGAGGCGCAGGACGCTGGGCATTTTGATGGTGAAGCTGATGCTCCGGATCTCCTGGTCGTATTCGGCCAACACCTCGACCTTGCCCTGGTAGAGCAGTCTGAGCGCGCGTTTCCAGGACACGATGTTGATGGGTTCATAGGTCGCATTCAAAACCAGCGTATGTTCCATAGCGCGAGTACTGATAATTGAAATATAACGGTTTTTTCAAGTCAAGCGCAATGAGAGGATGGGTCTCCGGACCCGTTCGATGGGTGAAAATAAAGTAGTAGCCCAATCGGAAAAAATTAACGCTGACCCACGCCGGGAAAAATATAGAATTTTTCAGCGTTCGTCGGCGTCCGATCGGCGTGGGTCAGCGTTATAAATGTGCCGATGAGCCCCGTGCTCATCAGATATGACCAGGAACGAGGTGAGGCGATGGCGGTGAAGCCGGGTATCGAGGTTCTTCTGAATGATCGCAGGGATCGGATACGCGGGGCGCGAGTGGGTGCGGTGGTCCACCCGGCCTCGGTGCTTCCGGACTTCAGGCATACGGCGGATGCCCTGATAGAGTGCGGGGAGTTCCGGCTGGCGTCACTTTTCGGCCCGCAACACGGCGCCAGGGGCGAAAAGCAGGACAACATGGTCGAGTCGGAGTTTTACCGGGACCCTCATACGGGCCTGCCCGTACACAGCCTCTACGGCGAGACACGCTGGCCGACGGAGGAAATGCTCCAGGGGCTTGACGTGCTCCTGTACGACCTCCAGGACGTTGGCACGCGTGTCTATACCTTTATATATACGATGGCCTACTGCATGGAGGCCTGCGCGCGGTCCGGGAAAGAGATGGTGGTGCTCGACCGGCCCAATCCCGTCAACGGAAGGGATGTGGAAGGGAATCTGCTCGACCCGGAATTCCGTTCCTTTGTCGGGCGCTACCCGCTGCCTATGCGCCACGGGATGACGGCGGGCGAACTGGCCCGTCTTTTCAATGCGGAATACGGAATAGGCTGCAGCCTGACCGTGATCGAAATGCAGGGGTGGAAGAGAGATCACTGGTTCGACCAAACAGGGCTTCCATGGGTTCAGCCCTCGCCCAATCTGCCCACGCTGGATTCCGCTACCGTCTATCCCGGAACGGTTTTGGTTGAAGGGACCGGTCTGTCCGAGGGCCGCGGCACGACGCGGCCATTTGAGCTGATCGGCGCTCCATTTATCGACAGCCGCGCCTTTGCCGGGCGACTGAATGCGCAGGGCCTTCCCGGCGTATGGTTCCGGGCGGCGTATTTTCAGCCCACGTTTCAAAAATGGGCCGGGCAGATGTGCGGGGGGATCCAGATACACGTCACCGACCGGGAGAAGTTCGAGCCGTATCTGACCGGCATCGCGGTGATTTCGGCCGCGCGCGCCCTTTACCCGGATTCCTTCCAATGGCGCGAGCCGCCCTACGAGTACGAATACGAAAAACTGCCGTTCGACATTTTGTCCGGCGGGAAGGGAATCGCTCAAATGATCGAGCAGCAGGCGCCGCTCTCCCAAATCAGGCAAAGCTGGCAGGAGGACGTCAACGGGTTTCTGCGGCAGCGCGCCCAATACCTGATCTATTGAAAAAACGTTGAACGTTAGAACGTTGAACGTTGAACGTTCTAACGTTCAAACGTGCAAACGTGCAACGTTCCACCTTGCCTTCAACCTTTTTTCCCCGATTACCCTATTTATGCTAACATTCTGTCCCTATGATCATCGGACTGACGGGAAAGAACGGCTCCGGGAAGACGGCGGTTGCGGAATACCTGAAAAGCCGCGGATTCGAGTACTATTCTCTCTCGGACGAGATACGCGAGGAAGTGCGCAGCAGAGGGCTCGAGATGAGCCGCGATGTGCTCATCCAAACCGGCAACGAGCTGAGGCGCCAGTTCGGTCCCGGGGTGCTGGCGGAGAGGATTCTGAGCAAGCTGGGAAACGAGCGCAACTACGTCGTCGACTCGATCCGCAATCCTCAGGAAGTCGCGGTATTGAGGCGCCGCAAGGATTTCACGCTGATGGCCCTGGAGGCGGACCAGGCGGTTCGCTTCGAGCGCAGCCGCGAGCGGGGGAGGGAGAACGCGGCCGGGACTCTCGATCAGTTTGCCGCCGAAGAGGCCCGCGAACTCGAGTCGGGCGATCCGGCTAGCCAGCAACTCGATGCCACGCGGCGGGAAGCGGACCTGGTCGTGGACAACAACGGCATGCTGGACGGCCTGCACCGCCAACTGGATTCCATGATACCTTCGCTGATGAGGGGCTTCGACCGCCCTTCCTGGGACGACTACTTCATGAGCATCGCCAAAGTGGTCGCGACGCGCAGCAACTGCATGAAGCGGAAGGTCGCGGCCATCATCGTGAACGAAAGAAGGATTATATCGACCGGCTATAACGGCACGCCCCGTGGCGCCAAAAACTGCAACGAAGGCGGATGCCCCCGCTGCAACAGCATGGCCGAAAGCGGCACGGCCCTGGACGAATGCCTCTGCAGCCACGGCGAGGAGAACGCCATCACCCAGGCGGCTTATTACGGGACGCGCCTGAAAGGGTCGACCCTTTACACCACCCTGGCCCCCTGCCTGCAATGCACCAAGATGATCATCAACAGCGGCATCGTTGAAGTCGTCTACAACCAGGACTATCCGATGAATCAGCCGTCGCTGGAGCTGTTGCGCGAGTGCGGCGTCGTTTTGCGCCGGCACCGGGTGTGAACAGGACACGAAACTCAAGACTGGGGCGGGGGCATTGAGCACTGAAACCGAGATCAAAATCCAGATCGACAATCCGGATGAGTTCTGCCGCAGGCTGGACGCCCGGGATGCGAAAATTTTGTCGCCCAGGCATTTTGAGGACAACCACCTGCTCGACTTTCCCGACGGGAGGCTCCGCAGCTCGCAGTGCCTTGTGCGCATACGTTTTGCCCGGGGTGAATCCCTGCTCACCTATAAGGGGCCGCCGCGCAGGGAGGGGATTTTCAAGTCGCGCGAAGAGCTGGAAACGCGCCTGGAAGACGGATCGTTGATGGATTGCATCCTGGCCCGCATCGGGCTGCGCCTGTGGTTCCGCTATCAGAAATATCGGAGGGAGTTCGAGGTCGATGGCGTCGTGGTAGCCGTGGATGAGACTCCGGCGGGCAACTACGTCGAATTCGAGGGATCGGAGGAACAGATCCGGTCGCTCGCGGCCAAAATGGGTTTCGGCCCGTCGCAGTTCATCAAATCCAGCTATTATGCCCTGTACCTGGACTATTGCCGGGGCCGGGGCATCACTCCCCGCCACATGGTTTTTGAAGCTGAGCCTTTGAGTAACGCTGACGAAGGCTGAAAAAATATTTATAGAACTCTTTTTCAGCGTGTGTCGGCGTTGAGTCAGCGTACGTCAGCGTTAAATTTAGAGGATCGACATGGAAGTTGTTTACATCGAAAATGTGGGTGCGCATGAGGGGAATGAAGTAACGCTGCGGGGATGGGTGTACAACAAGCGCAGCAGCGGGAAGCTGCAGTTCATTCTGCTCCGCGACGGAACCGGGATTATGCAGTGCGTGGCCTTCAAGGGCAATTTCGCGCCGGAGCAGTTCGAGGCGCTCGACAAGCTGACGCAGGAATCGAGCCTCGAGATCGACGGGAAGGTGCGCAAGGATTCGCGATCGCCCGGCGGGTATGAGATGGACGTCAGCGCGTTCCGTGTCCTGCAGCTGGCGGAAAACTACCCCATAACCCCCAAGGAGCACGGGACGGCGTTTCTGATGGAGAACCGGCACCTGTGGCTGCGCAGTTCGCGCCAGCACGCGATCCTGAAGATACGCCACGAAATCATCAAGGCGTGCCGGGACTACTTCGACGACCGGGGTTTCACGCTCGTGGACACGCCGATTTTCACTCCCAACGCGTGCGAGGGGACCACGACGCTTTTTGAGACGCAGTATTTCGATCAAATGGCCTATCTGACGCAGAGCGGGCAGCTGTACAACGAGGCGACGGCCGCGGCGTTCGGGAAGGTCTATTGCTTCGGACCCACCTTCCGGGCGGAAAAATCCAAGACGCGCAGGCACCTGATGGAATTCTGGATGGTGGAGCCCGAAGTCGCCTATGCGACTCTGGAAGACACGATGGAGCTTGCGGAAGGCCTCATCTGTTTCATCGTCGAGCGTGTGCTGACGAAGCGGCGCGCGCAGCTCGAGGTGCTGGAGCGGGACATTTCCGTCCTGGAAAAAATCAGGAAGCCCTTTCCGCGCCTGAGCTACGACGAGGCTGTCAAAAAAATGCAGGCTGCGGGATCGGAGATCCGGTGGGGTGGGGATTTCGGAGGGACGGACGAAACCATCGTTTCCGAGCAGTACTCGTCCCCGGTCATGGTGCACCGCTACCCTTCCGAGGTTAAGGCTTTTTACATGCAGCCCGATCCGGATCGGCCGGAAGTCGCCCTGTGCGTGGACGTGCTGGCGCCCGAGGGATACGGGGAAATCATCGGCGGGGGGCAGCGCATCCACGATTACGATTTGCTGATGAGGCGCCTCAAGGAACACAACCTCTCCATAGAACCTTTCCAGTGGTACCTGGACCTGCGCAAATACGGAACGGTTCCGCACTCGGGCTTCGGGATGGGGATTGAAAGAATGGTGTCGTGGCTCTGCAAGCTGGGCCACCTGCGCGAAACGATTGCCTTCCCGCGCACGCTCTACAGGATTTACCCCTGATGCAATTTCTGAATGAAAACGATCCGGTGCAGGACCGGAAGATCGGGCGGCTGATTTTTCTGGCCGGCCTGGCCGCTGGCGCAGTCTGCTTTGTTTATTACTACGCGCACGGGTTGACGACGGCGCACTACGACGCGAAGGCGCACCTGCTCGTGGCGCGGCGCCTCGTGGATTCGCTGGAGCCGGGCTACAGCCAGATGGGCGTGCATTGGCTGCCCCTGATTCACCTGCTCTATCTGCCGTTCGTGATTTTTGAATCGCAGTACCGGTCCGGCTTCCTGCCCAGCCTGATTTCGGTATTTTCTTTTGCGGTTTCGGTTTTTCTGGCTTACAGAATTTCCCTGCGCTTTACCGGGTCGCAGGCCGCGGGCGCATTCGCCGCAATCGTTTTGCTGGCCAATCCCAACCTTGAGTATCTGCAAAGCTGCCCGCTGACCGAGCCGGTCTACATGATGCTCTTCCTGCTGGCCGTGGACAGCCTGGCGGCGTGGCGCGCCGGCGGCGGATCCGGTTTGCCCTGGATGCCAGCGGTCTGGGCGAGCCTGGGCGCTTTCTGCCGCTACGAAGGCTGGTATTTTCTGGCCGGCGTGATGCTGCTGCTGGCCATCGATTACGGGACGCAGCTGCTGCCGCGTCAAAGGATTGTAAAGGCCGGCGCGGTGTATCTGGGAATTTTTGCCCTGCCCGCCATCGCGCATTTCGGCTACATCCTGTGGCGGCTGGGGGACAATTTCTTTCTGCGGGTCGCCGAAGGGAACCCGTCTCCCTACATGACGTACAAGCGCCCTTTTCTTTCCGCGCTCTATCACCTCGGAGAGGTGTCCCAGATGGCGGCGATCCTGCCGCTGCTGGCGGCTGCAGCCGGCCTCCTGTTGTTCGCAGCACAGCGCCGGGAATGGAAGGCGCGCGCGCCGCTCCTGCTGCTCTGGATCCCTTCGCTTATCAATATTTCCGCTCTTTACTGGGGGCTGATTTACCGGCTGCGCTACTCGGTACTTCTTCTACCTGCCGTCGCCATTTTTGGAAGCCTGGTCCTTGCTTCAGACGCGGCCCGGAAGCGCACGATGCTGCTGCTCGCCCTGGCCGTCATGGCGCTGCCCTGGATAAGCTGGTACCTTCCCCAGATCAACCCGCGCGAAAGGCTTGCGCCCGGCCCGGGTTTTCTCCTCGTCCCGGCCGCGGCGCTGGTGCTTTATATGATTGCCCGGTCCCGAAACTGCTACCGGTGGCCGCTTCTGGTTCTGTGCGTGCTGGGTGTGCAGGTGCCGCCTTTGGAGAGGGAGAACCGCCCCATGATGGTGGAAACTCTCGAGCACGATTTTATTGAGCCGGAGAGGCGGGCGGTGATGGAATACCTGCGCGGGAACTACGACGGCAAAAAAATCCTGATCGATATGGGACGGCAGGCGCCTTTGGTTTATGACTCGGGTTTGCCGGTGAAGGAGTTTATCTATAATGAGGGCAGAGGCGTGTTCTGGCATGCGGCGCTTCGCGATCCGCAGCGGTCCGTGGGCTGGCTGTTCGCGGAAACCGGCGATGCGGTTTCGGAGCGCCTGCGCATGGATCCCGGCCTGGCCAACGCATACACCCTGGCACTGAAAACCGACTACTTTTCCCTCTACCGGCTGAATAAATATTAACGCTGACATACGCCGACGGAACGCTGACATACGCCGATAAAAATATTTATATAATTTTTTTGTCAGCGTATGTCAGCGTCCTGTCAGCGTATGTCAGCGTTAAAATGCAGGCAAGCATTCCCAAGCTGGGGATTTTCTGATAATCTCGAATTTCGAATCTCGAACCAGGATCAGGGCATGTGAAAAGGGAAAATCCCCCGCAGAGTCAGCAAAAAAAATTCGATTTTTCGCCGCCCCAGCCGCGGCCGTTTCTGGCAAATCTCCCGGCAAGGATCGACACGTACGAGGAAGGTGTCGCGCGGTTTTTCCGCTGGAGGACGGGGCTGGACTACTACCTGACCATCGATCAGATCGTGGACTTCGTGGTCGACACCGGGCGTTTGCGCGTCATCGACATGCTAGCCGACACGGCGACGTTCGCGCTGAGGCTGGCGGGGCGGAAGACGTTTCCCGGACGCATTTATTCCTTCGATACCAACATCACGCTGCTGGAGCGCGCCAAGCAGAGAGCCTCCCATCTGAACCTGAGTCCATCGATCGAGTTCAGGCAGTTCCAGGAGCCTCGCCTGCCGCTGCAGGACGGCTACGGCGATCTGGCGGTTTCCATCTTCGATTTTCACCGCCATCCCGCCGAGCAATATCTGGCGGAAGTTTTGAGGATTCTCTCCCCTAACGGTTACCTGATCCTTGCCGAAATGCTGGAGCCGAAGTCGGCCAGGAATTCCGTTTCCTCTTTTCTGAAAAAGATGCACCTCAGATATGTGCAAAAGAATCCCACGGAAGCCCTTGCGGTATACTATGATCGGGATGAGATCATCGAGCTGTTTTTCAGAGCCGGTTTTCGCCAGGTCATCATCCAGGGCCTGAAGGTCCCGGAGTCGCCGCATTCGGGGGTTTTCAGCCTGATCGCGGCCACAAAGTGAGGAAGAAACTATGAGGAGAAGGCAATCCGTCATCCTTTTGCTGATGTCATTGTTTCTTCTGCTGCCTGGTATCAGCGGCCCGGTCGAAGCCTACCGGATCAAAAAGGTCGGCAAGTCTCCCAACTTCATCGCCTTGAGCCCGGATGGGAAAACGCTCTACGTGACTTCCTACGGCTCGGACGAGCTTCTGGCCGTGGACCTGGACAAGAGAATCGTTGTCCAGAGCGTCAAAGTGGGTTCCTCGCCGCTGGGCCTGGCGATCGCGGACCAGGGAAGGACAGCCCTGGTGGCCTGCAAGGATTCCGGCACGGTTGCGGTGGTCGACCTGGTGAAATTCCGGGTGCTCGAGGATATCAAGGTCGGAGGCTATCCGAATTCGGTGGCGGTGGATCCGCGGGGATACCGCGGTTATGTGACCAACTACGGGCGGACGCGCGAAGGTCAGCTTCACATCATCGATCTGCGCGATCACACGGTGACCGCGACGATGAAGGTCGGGATCTCGCCCTTCGGGGTTGTGGTTTCGCCGGTGACGGAGATGGTCTTTGTGGTGATTGGGGGAAACAATGAAGTCTGGGTGGTAGACCCCAACAGAAAAACCGTGGAGCATAAGATCGCCGTCGGGGAAGCTCCGGACGGCATGGCCATCACGCCGGACGGCAAACGCGTATTTGTCGCCAACAGCCGCACGAACGATCTCTCGGTGATCGACACGCAGTTGATGAAGGTGATGATCACGGTCCCGATCGGGAAGATGCCTTTCGGCGTCACGGTGAGTCCGGACGGGAAGCGGGTCTTCGTGGTCAACAACGCTTCGCGCAATGTGGCGTTTCTGCCTGCGGACCTGCAAAGCCTGGTTTTTGAGACATTCGAAGTGGACCGCGGGCCGACCGACATCAAAATTGGTCCCGACAACCGCACCGCCTATATCGTCAATGAGCTCTCCAACTCCATCGTCGTCGCCCGGATTGATTAGGGATTAGGATTACTGGCACGCGACAATAGCGGAACAAATCATTAGTCAGGCACCTCCGGCAAAGCCGGAGGCTTGAAAGATTGCATCCGCTCAAAGCGGTTGGAGGAGTTACGCTGGTCTTGAACGCTGACCTACGCGGGCAAAAGCCGATGAGGCGCTTCCGATCCCCGCAGGGGCCAGCGCTCCGCGCTGGACAGTTTTCTGCGGCGGCACTGTGGCAAACGCCCGGTTTCTCATAACCTCCATCTCCTTGCCGTACGGCGCTTGCCACAGCGCCGCCGCAGAAAACTCCATCGGAAGCGCCTCATCGGCTTTTGCTCGCCGACCCTCGCCGAACAAATCGGCGTTTGTCAGCGCTTTTGTCAGCGTATCTCAGCGTTTCAAAATACGGAGCTGTCAAACTCTATGAGTCCCCCCGGCAGAGCCGAGGGTTTACCAATAGAATTATTTTCTGTCGCGAAGCTGGGTTTGTGCCGCGTAGCGGCACCATGATTTTAGCCCGGCCTTTCAAGGCCGGGAGCCATGGTATTGGGAGCAGCGCGTCGCGTAGCGACGCCTGAGATTTACCCTTTTTCCTGCACCCGGCCTTTCAGCGATGGGTGCAGGGGAGGCTTGGCAAAAAGAATGCAGAAAAAGGCCAGCACAAGCAGAGCAAAAAATATTTTGAAAGCAGGCACATAGCTTCCGGTCACGTCCCGGATGTACCCGGTGACAGGCGCTCCGAGACCGCTGATAAAGGTATTGAAGGGCATGGTGTATCCCATGACCTTCGGAAATTCGCTTCTGCCGAAATAATCCGGATACAGGTTTCCTACGGCCACGGATCCGATGCCGGCGCTTATGCCGTAGAAGATGGAGTATGCAAGCATGTGCGGCACGGAATTCGCGAACAGCAGGAAGGAAAACCCGCACACTCCGAAAATTGCTGCAATAACGACCAGGGTTTGCATTTTAAACCGGAGCCCGAGGAAACCTATCCCCAGCTGGCTGATGCCCATCACGGCCGAGAAGACTCCTCCGATCATCCCGGCGGTGGTGGCGGAGATGCCGATATCGAACTGGAAGGCTATGATGTGGGCCGAGGTCCCCATCATGACAAAAAACCGCAGTGCGCCATACGCCACCAGCAGCCACAGGGTCGCAGTCAGCAAGGCCTCCCTGGCTGTAAAATCAACAGGGGTTTTATATAGATTTTTGGGAACCGGTCTGCCGGCTTTTGCCGTTTCAATTTTTGCCGAAACCGGCCCGTCCGGAACCTGGCCGATATCCTCAGGTTTGTTCTTGATAAACAACCCGGGCAAAATCACGCAGAAGACGAGGCCGACGGCTGCCAGGATCAGGTAAGTGGTCCTCCATCCCACGGCCTCGATCAGGGCCATCATGGCGGGATTGACGAAAACGCCGGAAAATCCCATCGAGGCCATGGAGAGGCTTATGGCCAGGGGTCTTTTGACCACAAACCAGTTGTTGAGCACCGTCATCATAGCCAGCATCCCGCCGATGCTGACGCCCAATCCAAGCAGAACGCCGATTCCCAGATACAGCTGCCAGATGTGATTCTGGTAGGCCAGCAGCACCAGGCCGGCGACGCTCAAAAGGTTGCCCACAACAATTGCCTCTTTCGTTCCCCGTTTCATGATGTAGATGGCAACCAGCGGGGCGGCGAGTCCCATGATTATGGTGGATACGGTCTGAGCGCCGGAGGCCAATCCTCTGCTCCAGCCGAATTCTTTGATCCAGAAGGGAAGAAAGAAGGAAAAAGCCATCATCATCGGCATCAGGGCAGCATTGAAGAAAAACATCACAACCAGATTGACCCAGCCGTAGAATCCATCCTTACCCAGCAATTTTGGCGCCATAGTCTTCCCCTTGGCATTGGTCCGGGTCCGGCAAACGGGAAGCATAAACTATCCCCTCTGCAGGCCGGGACCGGGATCGCTCCCGTGTCAGGTTAAAAGGCCTTATTCCAGCCGCAAACCGGCTTCGCGAACGGCAACCGCCGGCTGCCGTATCCGGAAAACTCTCTACATCGGAATTGTTTGTTCAGCTCTGATAGCGCGAGCTTTTTTGTTTGCGCGGTCATACGCCCTTTCCGTTTTTAACGCTGACGGACGCGGAACCAACGCCGACACACGCTGAAATATATATTTTTTTGTCAGCGTATGTCAGCTTTTGTCAGCGTAATTCGGCGTTAACAAAACCACAGGGCAAACCCTAAAACAGCACCCAACTCCTGCAACACCCCCCTAATCCCTAATCCCTAATCCCTAATCCCTGCTTTTATACCATTCCGCAAACAACCGTATCCCTTGCCGGATAGGCACCTGCGGATTGTATCCGAGCAGCCGGCGCGCGTGGGTAATATCCGCGTAGGTGACCTCCATGTCTCCGGGCTGATTGGGCAGAAAGCGCAGGGCGGCTTTTTTGCCCAGGGCCTGCTCCAGGTGTTCGACGAGTCCGAGCAGCGTGATGGTCTGCGACTCGCCCAGGTTTACGATCTCGAACTGCGGATTCACCTCGATGGCGGCGAGTATGCCGGAGACGATATCTTCCACGTAGGTGTAGTCCCGGCGTGAATCGCCCTGGCCGAAAATGGGGATTTCGCGGCCTTCGGACATCAGGCGGGCGAATTTGTGGATGGCCATTTCGGGACGCTGGCGCGGGCCATAGACGGTGAAGAAGCGCAGGCAGGTGGTGCGCAGGGAAAAGTTTTTCGCGTAGGTGTGGCACAGGAGTTCGCCCGCCCGCTTGGTGGCTGCGTAAGGGGAGACCGGCCGGTCGACCGGGTCGTCCTCGGCGAAGGGCACGCGTGTGCTGCCGCCGTAGACGGACGAAGAGGATCCGAAAATGAAGCACTGGACTGCGAACTCCTTCGCCATTTCCAGCATATGGACGGTTCCGGTCACATTGACGGCGGAGTACAGCTCGGGTTTTTCCAGGGACGGCCGCACGCCCGCCCATGCGGCCAGGTGCACGACTGTTTCGGGACGGGTTTCCTCAAACACGCGGCGGAGGCTGTTGCGGTCCAGGATATCGACGGCGTAAACGGGCACGTCTCTCATCGCCTGGAGATCGCGCACGTTCTTCCGCTTGAGTTCGGGATCGTAGAAGTCGTTGAAATTATCCAGCAGGATGACTTCGTCCCGCCTGGCGATCAATGCGGCTGCCAGGTGATAGGCGATGAATCCTGCGCCGCCGGTTATCAAAACGCGCATAAATCTCCTTCTTGCTTAGGGGGAACCGAGGGTGTGGCGGGATCAAGGTATCTCAAGTCGCCTGGGGAGTCAACGCCGCCCCTCTGTGATACAATGGCGCCCCTATGCTGCACGCAGGCTTGACGGGGAACATCGCATCGGGCAAGAGCAGTGCCGCCCGCATGTTTGCCGAACTCGGGGCGCACGTCATCGACGCGGATTCGGTGGCGCATGAACTGCTGGCTTCCACCTCCCGGACTTTTCAAAGGATCGTCGATGCGTTTGGTCCGGCGATTGTCGGCCCTGACGGGGAGATCGACCGCAGGGAACTGGGGCGCATCGTCTTCTCCGATGAAGACAAAAGAACGCTGCTCAACAGCCTGGTGCACCCGGATGTCGGGCGGGAGATACTGCGGCGGATTGTGGTGCTCGAACAGTCGGGATCGGGAGGCGTCGTCATTGTGGATGCCGCCCTGATGATTGAAACCGGCGGCTACAAGATGTACGACCGGCTGATTATTGTCAGGTGCGATCCCGCATTGCAGGTGGCGCGGCTCATGGGCCGCGACGGGATGACGGAAAAGGAGGCCCGGGCGCGGATGGAGTCGCAGATGCCGGTCGAGGAGAAGCTCAAGTTTGCGCATTACGTCATCGACACCAACGGCACGATGAAGCAGACCCGCGACCAGGTCGAAAGGATCTACCGCGAGCTCCTCCTTACCCCCTTCGTTCCGGAACAGCCTTAACCTTTCACTTTCCACCCTAATCTGACACCCTCAGGAGACCTCTTGACCTTTAGGACACCCATCAGTCCAGGGCTTTTGCAGGTCTCTTGGGGACACCCATTTATTTCCCAGATTCCAGGCTCCAGGCTTCTTGGGTGTTCATTTCTTTCTTTGATTTTTTCCTGGAGCGGACAATTTTGGTGCTGCCGCTTTGGGAATCCGACTTAGTGGGTTTCTGTCGCGAAACTGGTTTGTGCCGCGTAGCGGCACTATGATTTTAGCGTTGTTTCTGTCGCGAAACTGGTTTGTGCCGCGTAGCGGCACTATGATTTTAGCCCGGCCTTTCAAGGCCGGGAACCATGGTACAGCGAGCAGCGCGTCGCGTAGCGACGCCTGAGATTCAGCCGTCGCTACGCGACGGAAAACTTAACTCCTTTCGATCCAGGCCTTAAAAGGCCTGGCTAAATTCAGCTGGCCGCTACGCGGCCTGACTCCAATTATCGGCTTCCATGTAATATCAAATATCCTATTGACGGTTGAAAAATTTGGCTTTTTCACAAAACCCGAGTTTCGCGACAGAAACCAGTTAGGACCGACTGCTGGGTGACATGATGGGGCCACCCGGGGATGACCACACGAGCTTTGCGTTCCATAATTCTATTGGTAAATCCCGGCTCTGCCGGGGGACTCATAGAGTTTGACGGCTCCGTATTTTGAAACGCTGAGATACGCGTAAGTCAGCGTTCAAGACCGGCGTAACTCCTCCAACCGCTTTGAGCGGTTCCAATCTTTCAAGCCTCCGGCTTTACCGGAGGTGCCTGACATATAAAGCTTCGCCCGGGATGGTTTTATTTCAGAAAAAATAGGGGGACACTGGTGACCGTCCCCCTATTTGAATCGTAATTACATTTGCCAATTCGTCCGATGAGAAGGACATAGCTCAACAGAGCTTCCAGAGGATATCGGATAGCCTGGAAGTGTTCGTGTGTCCAGGGCATTGCTGAACCAAAGGAGTGTCGCCTTGCCGCCCAATTTCATGATTGTCACCGAAGGAACCAATTGGTCAGGATATATAGCTATTGATTCCCTGATTAACGGCACCAGTTCGGGAGGTCTCCGGATCGCCCACGATATTGATGCCTCGGAAGTGCGGCTTCTCTCACGTGAAATGACCCTGAAATTTAGCTTCATGGGTCTCCCGAGAGGCGGCGCCAAGAGTGGAGTTCGCATTCCCCGGAATACGGAACCCGCAGAGAGGCGTCTCATACTTGAAGAATTCGGACGAAGAACAGCTGCCCTCATCCATAGCGCAATTTATTATCCGGCCATGGATATGAACTGCAGCGAAAAAGACCTTCGCGCGGTCTATCGCGGGGCGGGCATCAATCTTCGGAAGACGACGGACAGTTCCTATTTCACGGCGCTTTCGGTTGAAAACTCAATTATAGCCTGCAGTGAAATCGCGACCGGAGTCAAGCAGCCCTGCACGATAGCCATCGAGGGATTCGGGCGGGTAGCCGCACATCTCGCCCAAAGACTGGATCCATCCCGATTCCGCATAGTTGCTTTATCAACCGAATGCGGTGGAGTCGAGAGGCAAACCGGATTCGCTTCTGAGGAGCTCATCAAAGCTCGGCGCATCTATGGGGATGATATGGTCTCGCACCTGGAGAATGCCCGCCCTGTCGACAGACAGCATATCGCCTACAGCGATGCCGATATTTTTGTTCCATCGGCCAGGGTGCTGTCGATTCGCGACGACGACGCCGAAGCGATCCACGCCCGTTTCATTGTGCCCGCGGCGAATGCTCCTTATACGGAAAGCGCGGCCGAGCGGCTGCGCCAGCGCGGCATCACCTGTTTGCCTGGATTTGTCTCCAACTGTGGAGGGGCTTTTGGAACATCTCTATTGGACTGCGGCGTTGAAATCGGCCGAATAAAGGCTTTGAGCACGACATTATATCGGGATGTTGTTGTTAGCCTGCTTAAGAGAACTCAGGAGCGAAGCCAGTCCCCAATAAAGGTTGCCACTGAAATCGCATTAAAACACTATAGCGCGCACCTTAAGGGTGAAACAACCGGACTGCGGTTTGCACGATTGATGAAGAAGGCATTTCAACGAGGCTTAATCACCAAAAGGCTCTACGGCCTATACTTTGAACAGGTCTTTTCCAGCCAGCTCCGCAGCCTGATTGCCGAGATCAACAGCGATCAATTCGGCTCAGAAGCAGTCCTGCCCAGCATGGACACCCATGTGCTTTCCTACCTCAGTGGTTCGGGTAGAGCCTCTTAAGGCTGACTGTCTCCCCCCATATTTCCAATGGCCGGTCTCAGGGTTTTATCTTATCATTAGATGTGAATTGCCTGGCGTGGCCGATGGCCACAAATGATAGGAATACTCAGACTGTCCCCTCATCAGGTTCTAGTGAGCACGGCTCTCCAGAGCCGTGCGATTGATGTTTTAAGCTGCATTGGCAAAAATCTTGCGAAGGATCGCATATTGAGAAAACTATGAAAAAAGAACTGAAAGAGAAATTTCTTGAAAGATGGAACAAATATTTCCCCGGCGCGGGACTGCCAATCACTTTCTACTACACGGACGAGCCGGGAAATGTGCCTCCCCCTGGCACAGTGGAAGGTCGGCATTGTTTTGTCGATGACTTGGCTGCCGTGCGGCAAGGCCACTCCCTGCGCTTCGACGCGAAGACCGTCATCTGCCCGGGAGGGAAGCGCTACCTGGGCTTCACTCAGGGCGTGATGCCGAATTTCGAGTACTTTCTCTCCTGCGGCATTCCCGGAAAGCTCGAAGGCGAACGATACAAAAAATCTCCGGAACTTGTCATAGAATTGCTCAAGAACAACCCCGTCCTGCCGGCGCCTGCCAAATACATCGTCTTCAAGCGCTGGGACACGCTGGATACGGCGGACAACCCGCAGGTCGTGATTTTCTACTCCCCGCCGGATGTGCTTTCTGGCCTTTACACGCTAGCCAACTACGACGAGCCCACGAACAACGCCGTCTTCTGCCCTATGGGGGCCGGGTGCGCGACCATCGTCCAATACCCGCTGCAGGAGTGCGCCTCGGACCGCCCGCGCGCTATCCTGGGAATGTTCGATGTTTCGGCCCGTCCCGGCGTCGATCCCAACACTCTGACATTCGCTGTCCCGGTGGCAAAATTCGAGCGCATGGTCGCCGACATGGACGAGAGCTTTCTGATCACCGGTTCCTGGGAAAAGATCAAATCCCGGATGGAAAATCCGTGAATCCGTATTAATCCCTGTGGTTTTTGGTAAAATTCAGTTGGCAGGTGAAACATGAAGGAGATTATTTTCGAAGTGACCGAGGATGAGATTGACGGTGGATATTCAGCCTCGGCAATCGGTTATGGCATACACACCGAGGCGGATTCTCTTTTCGAGTTGCGGGAGCGCATTCGTGAAGCCGTAGCATGCTATTTTGACGAGTCTATGGATCCTGTGGGAATGATTCGCCTTCATTTTGTACGTGATGAGGTTTTGGCCCCTTGAGAACCCCTCGTGATATATCGGCTGGGCGATTAGTTCGTTAGCTAACCAGCCTTGGATACACTGTCACTCGGCAAAAAGGCTCCCATATGCGATTAACAACAAATCTGGATGGGGAGCATCACGAAGTTATACCAAGCCATAATCCTATAAAAGTTGGAACACTGCAGCAAATCCTCAAAAGCATAGCCCATCATCATTCCATGACCTTGGAACAGTTGCTCGACAAACTTAATCTATAGTGCCAGCAACCTATAAAGGCATGCCGGAAAAACCCAAAAACGGCACGAATCCCACCAGTTTATAAAGCCGTATCATATCGCGGAATCCGTGGCGCCTTTATTTTTCGATCAGGTTGTGGTGAAAGACAAATAAAGTAAGTTCCAGGCGGTTGTATACGCCCAGTTTGTCGAAGATATTTGTGATGTGGTGTTTGACCGTCTGCTCACTGATTCCATATCGGCCGGCAATCTCCTTGTTGGGATATCCCGATACGACCGCCCCGACGATTTCCATTTCCCGCTCTGTAAGCCCGAAGTTTTTCTTTTTGTTGCTTTTGGCTGAATCCCTGTAATGATTGAGGGACTGGGCCAGAGTAGCGACGCTGGTCTGCCCAATCCAGTATTTCCCTGCCATCACCGCAGTGATGCTCTTGAACAGGAGAGTGGTTGCAGACTCCTTCAATACCAGCCCCTGTGCCCCCAGTTCGAAAGCACGGGAAATATCTGCTCCATCCGCCGCGCCAGATAATATGATGGACCGAACTTTCTTGCGCTTATCTGCAAGCGATTTCAACACTTCCAGTCCCGATACTTTCGGCATGAGTAGATCGAGCAGTAGCACATCCGGATTCAATATCTCGACCAGCCGAATGGCTTCATCGCCGTCGCTTGCTTCTCCAACTACATGAAATCCCCGCTCGCCGGTGATCATCGTCTTCAATCCATCGCGAAAAATAGCATGATCATCCGCGATCAGGATCCGTATTTCAGGCTCAGAACGAGTCATAGGGTATGGCCGGAACTGAATTGAACCTTTTTGGCAAAAGCTTCCTGGCTAATCGCCTTTAAAAATATAAGAAATCTCTTACAATTTTACAATCAATTTACACCGTCGAAAACAGTGCTAATTGCTCCATCAATATAGCCATTCCTCGAAATCCGATCGCCATAATGTCCTTCCCCACAGAAACGAAAGGGATCTTCGCCGATCACTACGTCCAAGTCATTCAATGGAAATTCGGTCAGACGGATCAATCTTTTCCAGCCATTCCTCTCTCCAGAAGAGAAAACAGGAACGGTCGCAGCCTCTGGGTTCCGCCGTGAGCTGACAAAAAACGCCTTCGAGCAGTACGATGCCTCTTGACTTTTTTATCCGAAGATCACGTTCGTCCACAAACCTCTTCACCGTCCTGAAAACCCGCTGAGTTGTGCCACAGTATTCAGCCATTTCTGGCATAAATGCGCAACCTTTGAGTTGTCTCCAGTGGTTCAGTGTAGCCTCAATGTCGTTCAACGGGCGCACTCTCACCCAATCGCCTGCCTGCAAACCTGCCGAGAAGTTATTTCCTGGCGAAACGGATGGTTTCGGGATCCTGCCTGTCAACCTGTAAAACCGGTTCATGAGATCATTTGTGAAAATTTTTATTTTTCTCTCAGTGCTTGGGCCTAATCGTCTCCTGATCATCAGCTTTAAACGTTCAATTAGAGAATCGGGCGGAGCTTCGGCAGGACCCTCTGACATCCCCTGCAAACCAGGGATTTGACATTTGAGTTGTGTATCATCAGACTTCATTGTCCAATACTCGCTGTTCTGAAAAATTGTATACTTCAAAAGCTTAATGCAATACCTTGGGAATGCATTCAGCTGAGGAGAACTCTTATAGCTCGACAAGCGTGCCGAAAGGACACGGTGCCAAGTGTCTCTTGTTTTTACGATCTATTTGTCCCACTTTTGCTGAAGCAGTAAATTTTGAAGATTCGTCTTGAGCTTCCTTGAAGCTCTTAAAATGGGCCAGAATAATTGAAACTTATAAAGACGCCAATATAGCGATCGGATCCAAGCCTGGTACATGCTGCCTTCGAATAATCGCTTGGCTTCTTTCATCTTGAAAATTATATCCACACTGAAAGGACAACGCTCCATACATGCTTCACATTCTATACAGTCAGAACCCTTTGCTGGAAGTTCGTTATACTCAGAGTATAGATTCCTCGTAAAGGCGTGCTTTGATGTCTCTACAAGTCGAATAACTCCGGCGATATCTATAGAAGAGGGACATGGCAAACAGTGATTGCAGTATACGCATCCACCTTCCATGTAAAGGTCAAGAGTTTTTACGAGCGAGTCAAAGCTTTTCTCTTCGGAACTGGCGTTTAAGAAGCGAAGAGCTGCCTGCAATTCCGCAGCGCTTTTTATTCCGGGCACAACTGTGGATACTCCTGCTTGGGACAGTACATAGCTGATACACTGTATTGGGGTTCCTGAAATGGCTTGGTTTCTATGAAAACTCCTCCAACCTGAACTGAGGGTGTCGGTGAAAACACTTGCGCTTCGCTGAAGAAGAGTTCCCCCTGCAAAGGGTTTCATTGCGACCAACCCGACCCCTTCAGTGATGCAGGTATTAAGAAGCTTTTGCCGATCCGGCATAGTGTGATTTGTAATGTTGATTGGATACATAAGGACATCGATCTGCCCACTCTTTACAGCTTTCAAAGAAACGTCCAGGTTATGGCTGCTCATTCCTATAAAGCGAGCTTTCCCCTCGCTTTTATATTTCTGCGCTAATTGCAGCATGCCCCCATTGAAGACATTTTCATAATCATTTTCCAGATCGATAAAATGCAACATTAGAATTTCCACCCAATCGGTGCGCAATCGAGATAGGAAGTCAATGAAGAATTTGCGGCACTCTCCTTCGTCTCTTGTTCTACAATATTGTCCATGTTTCTCTGACACACCCAGATGGGCCGCAACTATTGCATTTTCGCGTTTGCCCTTTAGGGCTAACCCAATTTTGTCACGGACATAGGGATTAGCGGAATAAAGATCAATATAGTTGATTCCGTTGTCCAAGGCTTCTTGAACAATCGAAAAAACTGATTTTTGTGGCAATATTTGCATATAGTGTGCCCCACCTAAACCAATTACACTCACGTCAAGTCCAGTCCTACCCAATGTGCGATATTCCAACGAATTCTCCTTTTTGGTAAAGCGGGGTGAGTGCAATATCTTGTTGAAGAATGGGGTTTGATCCCCATAAAATACAAATTGGGGAAAACCTAAGGTCGTAACCAATCCAGCGCTACGTTATTGAATTCAGGAAGCTTAACCAGTTCAAAACAATCTTCCTGCAGTCTCTTTTCTATTGTTTGCTCACGGCTTAATGCATCCTCTCTGGACATAGCTCCCATCCTTACCATATCGCAATATAGGTAGCCATCCAGGGAAATCCCCGTTTCCTTAAACCATTTGTAATTTAGAAAAGGATGCAGCATGCAGTCGAACCTATCTACTCGCTCTTTGGAATGCTCCCAACCTACCTCGTTTGCTAACAAGCCCACGATGTCTTTATGCATGCAAGCCCAAGGAATATAATCGTAAAGATGAACGGTTTTCACATTCGACTTATCTCCGAAAAAATATTTCCTATCCCAAAGCGGCATGCTAAGCCGAATCCGTTCAATGCCAATTAGTACAGATACTCGCATTAAGCTAGGCAGAATCTTGGGTAAGCTACACTTTGCCAATCTTCTCACCGAATAGTTGCTTCCTGTTATAGGGTTGGCTCCGAAGCGCTCAAATTGTGTTGTCCCTGAAATTACAGTCTTTATACCATGAAGCTTCGCCACACGCATGGATGCACTTCGTATGCCGTTATGGCAATTCGCACAAATACCGATAGGTATTCCAACAGTCGGGGCTATGCTTAAAATTCTCTTCACAATTCTGGCTCTTTTATGGAAGTCTGCTTCATAAATCACCAGCGGCACATCCAATATCTCACAAGCGCGTTTCATATTTCTGATTGCTATTTTCGATTGGAAACCAGAATCGTAATTAACGCAGATAACCTTTAATCCCAACTTCTTCACGGCATAATATAAAACATAGGTGCTATCCTTGCCCCCACTTAAAGGAATAACACAATCATAGCTTTTACTTTTTTGCCTATCCAAAACATCCAGCAATTCGTTATCTCCCAACGGGATGATTTTTTCATAAGATGAGCAGTAATTACATATGCCATTTTCATTCAAGGTTATTCCCGGAAATGGCTCCGGCAATATGCAGGTAACACATCTTTTTTCATTGCCCACCGCTACATACCTCCCCTTCCGCTGACATATCCGCACTAATAAGACCTATGTCTTATCACGAATCAATACATGCGTTCTCGCGATACCCCTTACAGTCTCGCAAACCATGGTTCAAGGGGGATCACAAAATTATCCTCTAATGTCCTTTAATGTCCTTGACCATAACAATTCGAACTCCTTCATCTCGCACTGTTATGAAACCCATTTTATTGTAAAAGGCGATTGCTCTGGCGTTATCCTTTCTGACGCGCAGGAAGTATTTGTTTTCCCCGCTGTTGATCAGACTATTTTCCCCGCAGGATATCAATCTATCGGCTACTGAAGTTCCTTGTTTGTCCTTTCTGACTACTATAGGGCGCAACTCATAAAGCCCTTTCCATAAATCAGAATCCGGCGTCGCCGGTTGCTCGCTTGTTCTTGATAATGATAGTGTTCCAAGTACGCGAGGCACGCCTTTTAGGAAAAAAACAGGAAACCGGAAAAACAGCACCATAGCATTCCAGCAAAACCCGACGGGGCAATTTTTAAATGCACTGATATAAATATGTTTTGAACATTTATGGAAACACACATAGCCAATAATGCTATCATCTATTGTCGCTACGTGGCAAATGCCCTCTTTAGTGACTAAAAAAGAAGAATAGATCAGCTTCATCAAATTGAAGTAAGGCCGGCAGGGCGGAAAAGTCAACGGCATATGATCCATATGTAATTTGGCGATAACAGATAGATCTTCTAACGCTAGATTTCGTATGCTAAGCATGGCGAACTCGCACAGCCATAATTATCTTCTTTCAAATAGAGGCGAAAGGCGTTAAATAACGCCCTCAGTATTATGTTTTCCACGCCAAAATTCGGTTTCTGCAACAGTGTGGTATTTCGATCGACCATACATTCAGGCTGGGATTGATCTCTAGGTGGACATATTGCTTGCAGATAGAAAGCAGGAATGCCTGCCGTTGTGGTTAAGGGATAGCCGGCCGGATAGCGGCAATGCAGTTTTAAGAACACCTTGCATGAAAAATAATTGACAAAGATTGTCATTAAAGGATTAGGAGCCACGCACAGTCGAAAAGGATTTGCTATAAAGTTCATTGGTAAGTTGAACTCATCAACGTTTTCACTTGAATCCGGCGACTGAACGCTACAGAAGATTGTCTCAACGGTAGATTGCGAAAGAATGTCACAGCCCATCGCAAAAAATAGGGCATGGTTGACATATTTGCTTAAAAAAAGTCGGTGGCTCCAGCCAAAAAGGATGTTCCATACGTTATGAATGCGCGCAGTGATTACAGCGGCCGCCAATTCTCCATCAACGATTGCACTCCTCGCTCCCAAGTCCGGCAGACCGTCGGTCGAACGGAAGATGCGCGTCCGTTCTGCCTTACGCATGATCTTTTCTTGCCATTTGGGATCTATGGTATCCTGCGGCAGGATTCCGTCGTCTTTTGCCATCTCCTTAAAAGAAATACACTCAATAGAGCAACAATGCAAGCCATGGGAAATGCTGACGCGCGATTTAGCGCCCAGTGTCCCCAAGGCATGGTGACTTCGAAAACCACGTGATAAATGATCATGCAGCTTTGCGAATGCCGTCTAATGATTTCAACTATTTACGGGTGCTCCACCCCTCCAGTTGTCAAAGTCGGGTTAAGGTTCCCGTCCGTTGATTTTGTAACTATTGTCATCAATTCTGCTGTCCAACTACGGTATAATCCCCAAAGACAGTTGGGCTTTGGAAGGTTCCGCCAACTGCGGCGGGCCTTCAAGCGTGCATTCAACCACGCAAAAAGATCGCGGTAGACAAACAATTGATGCCGCAGCAAGGCAGACAGATTCGAAAGCGACCAGCCGAATGTCGACATCAGCTGCAGGTAGCGAAAGACCGGCATTGCGATTAGCGCCGTCCAAATCTGCGTCTTGACTGCATTGGCGTTCGTTCCAAAGAAGGTTTTGATTTTCAGATTTTGTTTGATCGCCATAAACAATTGAACGACATACTGCCCATAAACACGATTCTCACGAAGTCACAATCCAATACCATTTTCACCCGTTTCGCAGCGAGCGTTTTCCAGTCATCCGATTGCACATGGTTCATGAGGAACCATCTTATGTGGTACGGCAATCAGACGGAACAACGCTCTCATTTCCGGCCTGGATGACTGAGCTTACATTGGCTGATGTCAAGATCGTCGATGAAGTGCATTTATCCATTGTCGCCTTGCTTGAGCTTCGCCGTTTGACGACGAACGCATTATCCTCCATGCATTCCAGTACGAATGAAGGAGGCCATGATGACGCGACGAGCGAGACAACAAAGGACGTTATTCGAAGAGTGCGTCCGGATTCCTCTCCCCTCGCTCCAGGAGGAGGAAAAACGCGCGGTAATGTTCCTGCTGACAGAGTGGATGCAGGCTCTGGCGAAAACCATCGATGCGGAGGCGAAAAATGACAAAGATCAGCGCTGAGCATCTGTCCCGTATGGCTTGCATATATATTCGCCAGTCCACAGCGGATCAAGTTCAGAACAACCTGGAAAGCCAGCGCCGTCAATATGCCTTGGCCGAGCATGCCCGGGTACTGGGTTGGAAGGACATCACGGTCATTGACGACGACTTGGGAATCTCGGGCTCAGGCACGCGCCGTCCGGGTTTCGAGCGTTTACTACGAGCTCTTTGCGAGGGAGTGGTCGGCGCGGTATTTAGCATAGAAGCTTCACGTTTGGCGCGCAATGGCCGCGATTGGCACACGCTGTTGGAGTTCTGCAGCGTTGTTGGCGCGCTGTTGATCGACGCCGACGGCGTCTACGATCCCGCAGAAATCAACGACAGACTTTTGTTGGGAATGAAGGGCACCATCAGCGAGATGGAACTTGCAACCTTCCGCCAGAGGGCGCACGCTGCTCTCGCGCAAAAGGCCATGCGAGGCGAATTGTTTCGACGAGTGCCCATCAGCTATGTACGGACCTCCGATGACCGGGTTGAGAAGGATCCCGATGAACGCATCCGTGCCTCGATTGAGATTCTCTTTCGAAAGTTTACCGAGTTAGGCAGCGTGCGACAGTTGTATTTCTGGCTCTGTAATCAGCAAATAAAAGTGCCAGTCATTGCCAGCGCCGGAAGTCCGCTGCCGATCGTGTGGAAGCCACCACGCTACCATAGCCTTCTGAGCCTGTTGAGAAATCCCCTGTACGCGGGTGTGTATGCCTATGGCCAGAGCAAAACAACGATACGCATCGAAGATGGCCGTAAACGGGCAGTACGCTCGAAAAGGCCTCGACAGGAAGACTGGACAGTCTTGATTCAGGATCATCATGAAGGCTACATTAGTTGTGCCTCGTTCAAATCCGAGCCTCCGAGCCGCCTTGATATCACTGGTCTTTCCGTTGGTAACCACGGCGAACAAAGGCAGGTAGCAATCATGGTCCAGGAGCAGGAGTAGGTGGAGCTTGACGGCGCCCTTGGTCCTTCGGAACTGAGCCCAGTCGAACAAGGAAAGGGACAGATTGATGACGCTGGAATCCAGACTCACAAGCTTGTTCCTGAACCGGAGCTTTTTTCCTGTGCGGCGGCCTGCCACACTCAGCTGACATTTTGCCAGGAGTTGCTCAAACACGGTCTGGTAGAGCGACCAGGGACCGTTGGCATTGGCATATGCGAGAGTGGAGCGTTTCGGGGAAACGGGAACGCCCAAGTGCTTAGGCTTGCTCTCGGAACTGGGCAGTCCTCCGCAGATCTCCCGCAGGCTGTGAGCCCGGCCAAACTGACGGAAGAGCATGGCGACAAACTGGCCCCAGCTCGTAAATCCTTTGGAAGCGTAGTCGGAGCGGTGTTATTTCACCGCCTGTACGAATTCAAGGCGGGGAAACGGTCGCAAGGTCAGTGGCCCGGGATGCGCCACTTTTGGCAATGCGCGCCTTCTCTCTATTACGGCAAAGTTTTCAGAGACCGGGATCTATACTCGTCGATTGACGGCCTCCGACGGCTAGTTCTCGGCGAGTGACGACGTCGTTGTGAACGTAACAAAGAAGTGATCGCCCTTCCGGCTAACCGATCAGCTTAGCCCGACTTCCGCCCTCGCAAACGTTGGGACAGCAGTGGTTTTACATAAACTATTCTTGATTCTCAGGCGGCAATTTTACTACCATATGGGTCAGATCGATGCAAGAAACCTGGAATTTTGCAGAGATCCCCTTTTTTCAACCGGATGCTTGATTAAAGGGTATCCTATTAGTGGTCCCCATCGGGGATGGTTGAAATCCCTCGCCTTCAGGCGAAGAAAAGGATTGCGAAGTCGACGAATGTCGACGAGCAAAGCTTTTGATTATCGAGACTACTGATTGAGCAATTTTGGAATCGCAAAATGATTGTTGCCTTTGGCCGCTGGTGCTTCAGTCGGCTTCAAGCCGACATTTTACAAACCCCTCACCTTCCAGGTGAGGGTCGTTTAGTCGAAATAGTCTTGCTATACTGCGGGAGGCAGGCCTTAATCGCTGCTTTTGGTGATCCTTGTCTAGCGTCAGCCATTTTTATGGGTTCGAAAAAAATAACTGTCGCTGATCAGATACTGCCAGCATTGCCGGAAAGATCCGCCTAGTAAAGGATAATCCGCAGGTGGCTGCCGCCTTTGGAAGGCGCGGCAGGGAACAGGCAATACAGCGATTTGATCTCCTCGCCCATGCCGGGCGGTTGGTCAACTTTTTTTTCTTCCTTATGGACTATGACAATGATGTGACAATGACCCGTACGCGCAAGCTGAAAGTGTTGATCGCCGCCCATACGGGGAAATCCTTGGGAGGCGTCTCCACGAATTCCGAGAACCTGCCCCGTTCCAGCCTGCGGGAGATGGTGGACCGGCGTTTCGTGGAGACCTCCGCTTGGCGCCCTTTCACGCGGGCGGGGTACTGGAGCCTGGAAAACATCATTTCGGCGCTGACGATGATGCTGCAATTCAAGTGGGCCCTCCTGCGGAACCTGCCAGACGTGGTGAACATCGGCAGCGCGCATGCGGGCTCGTTCATGAAGCACAGCCTGATGGTGCTGCTCAGCCGCCTGTGGCGACGCAAGGTAGTCATTATGCTACACTGCGGCTACCGGGCGTTGCTGGTGGAGGCGGGCAGGTGGCAGCGCTATGTGCTGTTCATCCTGCGCCAATGTCAGCGAGTGATCGTCATCTCTCGTGAATGGATGCCGCTAGAGGGGATGCTGCCGCCCGGCAGGGTGGTGTATATCCCGGACGGTATTGACCTGACGCCGTTCCTATCCATGCCCCTGGATCGTTTTGCGGGGCGGGAGGAAATGAAGCTGCTTTACCTGGGTCATAATGGTCAGGAAAAAGGCAGCTATGATCTCGCCGGTGCGTTGCGTATAGCCGAAAATGACATTCGCCATCCTTATCGAGTCAATATCCTGGGCGAGGAGATTCATCCCGGCGACCGCCAGCGATTGGTGGAACAGGTGCATGCCCATGGTCTGGATGCCAAGGCGTACATCAATCCGCCTGAGTTCGCTAAAGCCAAGTTGCGGCGCCTTTATGATGCGGATATCTATCTCTTGCCCTCCCACTCCGAAGGCATGCCGATCTCGGTCATCGAGGCGCTGGTATCGGGACTCCCATTGATCGCCACGCGCGTGGGCGGCATCTCCGACATTGTGGATGATGGGCAGAATGGACTGCTGGTGCCCTGGGGTGATGCGCCGCGCCTGGCGAAGGCGTTGAGCTCACTGATCAACAACGCCGCCCTACGCAGGGAGATGGCTGCCCGGGCGAGCAACACAGCCAATGAGCGATTTGATATCCAGTTGCGGGTCAAAAGGCTCTATGACCTGTATACAAGCCTGGTGCATGTATGAAGATCACCATCGTCTCCTGTGTCTTCCCGCCGGAGCCGATCGTCTCCGCCTCCACCAGCGCAGAGATTGCCCGGGCTTGCGCGGCGCAGGGACATGCAGTGCGCGTGATAACCAATTTCCCCAACCGTCCTGCGGGCAGGCTGTATCTAAGCACGCACCGGGGCTTGTACCGCAGGGATGTGCTGGAGGGCATTCCCCTGCTGCGCTGCTTCAACATCCTGTCACGTGAATCGAGCCTCCTCACCCGACTGCTCGAGAATCTCTCCTTCGGCTTCTTCTCCGCTCTGGTAGTGCTCTTCATCCACAGACCGGATGTAATCTATGCCAACACCTGGCCACTCTTCGCCCAGGGCATGCTGGCGGAGATCTGCCGCCTGCGCGGCATCCCGCTGGTATTGAGCGTCCAGGACCTGTACCCTGAGTCGCTCGTCTCGCAGGGACGAATAAAGGCGGGCGCATCCTGGCCCTTCCGATTGATACGTGCAATAGACAGACACAATGCCCGCCGCGCTGTCGCCTTGGTGGTGATCTCGGATTCCTTCCGCCGGGCGTATGTGGAAGAGCGCGGCATCCCGGCCTGGAATGTTCATGTCATCCCCAACTGGATCGATGAGCAGAAAGTGGATGTAAATGCCAATGGTACCGCCATCCGCCGGCAGCATGGGATCAATGCTGGAGATTTTCTGGCAGTGTATGCGGGGAACGTGGGTATGGCTGCCGGTGTTGAGACCCTGGTGCAAGCCTGGAAGGATGTCCCCTCCAGCGAACCCTTGCGCCTGTTGATCGCCGGGTCCGGGAGCAGTCTGGAAGCGCTTTGTTGCCAGGCGGAAGCCTGCGCTAACCGAGTGTGTTTCCACACTCCCTGGCTGGATGTAGAAACCAGCCAGGTGCTCCTGGCGGCGGACCTGCTCCTGCTGCCCACCCGCGGCAGGCAGTCACTGGTCTCGCTGCCATCAAAGCTGCTGGCATACATGCTATCGGGACGCGCGGTGCTTGCCTTGGCGCAACCCGGTTCGGACCTGGCGCGGATCATCACTGATTCAGGCTGCGGCTGGGTCATCACACCGGATGATCCGGCGGCTTTGCTGCGCGAACTGCGGTGTATTGCCAGCCTCAGCCGGGAGGAGTTGAGGTCGCGTGGCAATGCAGGCAGGCAATATACCCTCCAACTGCAAACCAGCCGAGTGAATTTACCGCGCATAATGCAACTGCTTGAGCATACCGGAGTGGCCCATGGAAGGTGATCTGCGCCCCATGGTTGATGCGGATGTGTGCCAGGTGTCCGCCATTCACCTGGAAGCCTTCACCGGTTTTTTCCTGACTTATTTGGGGTATCGTTTTCTATGCGAGTTATATCAAGGGATCCTGCAGGATAAAAGCGGCATCGCCTTGGTGTATGTGACGAATGATCGGGTGATGGGGGCCATTGCCGGGACCACCGATCCTGAGGGCTTTTACCGGCGTCTGTTGATAAATCGATGGTGGCGTTTCGCATGGGCGGCCCTCATGCCCTCCTTGCGCCAGCCGGGACGCATCCCGCGCTTGCTGCGTGCCTTCTCACGCGGCGCAGAAAAGGACGTGCATGCGGGATGTGCCACCCTGTTGTCTATCGCCGTCCACCCGCAAGCTCAGGGGAAGGGTATTGGGAAAAAATTGGTAAAAGCTTTCCTTCACAAGGTGGCTGCCAGTAATGTGCGACGGGTCAATCTGACCACTGACCGCGATGGTAATGATACCATTAACCAGTTCTACCTGGAGTTGGGATTCTCTCTGGTGCAGCACTATACAATACTCGGAGGACGGGAGATGAACGAATACATGATCGATCTGGATCCTGGCAGTATCGGGAAGATTGGATGAACACACTGCAAACCAACACGGAACTAAACATGCCCTCCAAAAGAGATAAGGGCAGCCTTGCTTCTGCCTTGCGCTGCAGGAATATCAGACCTTTTGAGACACTTTGGAAGATATGTGCGCGACCTTTGGGTGCAGCAGTGGAGGCGACGCCATGCACGAGGCGATGTGACCATCGTTCGCTGGGCCGATGATTTTGTTATGGGCTTTCAATACGAGGATGAGGCATCACGATTCAAGGAGGCTCTGCGAGACAGACTGCAAAAGTTTTCGCTGGAGTTCCATCCCGAGAAGACTCGATTGATCCGTTTCGGCCGATTTGCGCGCCGGGATTGTAATCGCTTCGACGAAAGGAGCAAACCCGAAACCTTTAACTTTCTTGGGTTCACACATTGATTGTGGTGTGAATCTCAAGGGAAAATTTATGGTCGGTCGCATTACACAGAAGAAGCGCCTAACCGCAAAGCTGCATGCGGTGAAAGCGGAACTTCGCGAGCGGATGCATCAACCCATTGTCGAGCAGCGTGACTGGCTCATTTCGGTGATCCGGGGGTATTTTGCCTACCATGCCATCACGGGCAACTGGGCCGCACTGGGTTCCTTCCGAATTCAATGCACGCGGCTGTGGTACAAGACCCTGCGCCGTCTCAGCCAGAAGAGCCGTCTCACATGGGATCGTATGAAGGAACTCGCAGAAGCTTGGCTGCCTCCCGCCTGTATTCTTCACCCTTGGCCTGAACAGTGCTTCGCCGTCTTTAACCAAGGTAAGAGCCGTATACGCTAGCCGCGCCCGTACGAATCTGTGCGGGGGGGCCGCTCGCAAGGGCGGTTCCTACCGCGACCATTACTTCCGCTGTTGCGCAGCGAATTAGTTCATGGGGATCGGATGGTTGCGCGGCTTCCTGACCCGTGGGAAATCCCGCAATTTTCTCTGCAGAATCCTGCCTGATCGTGCTGTATCAATCGGCAAGCACTTTGGATTTCCAAAACAATTGATTAGGATGATCGACTGTAGGAAAGGAGGCAAACAGTGGCCGGCAGCTTTCTTGAGCGGATTGCGTGCCGACTACCGCCGCCCATACAACATTGGTCATTCTACACAGCCTGGCAAAATGTGTCGAGCAACTGTGCGCACGAGATATAGAATCCCCCTCTTTGGAAACCCTGCGCTCCTGATTTTGTGTCTGCTGCGGGCAAGCCTCTTGGAATGCCGTAGGTGGGCTACAGATTGTCGGGCATGGAATTTACAGCCGGCAGGTTTGCGGCCTGGCAGAAACCGGCTGGATTGTCATTTGGGTACGGCGATTCCTCTGCCTGGGTTGCGGACACACGATGAGTCTGCTTCCGGATTGGCTTCACCCCTGGCGCTGGTATGCGGCCGAAGTGATTATTGAGGCTTTGTACCGGCACTGCATTTTGCAGGAATCGGCCAATGAGATCGGCATGCCTTTTGGCCGCGATTCTGGAAGCCCTGAATGGTAAAACCTCCGCCGATGGGCAGGCAGCTGTCGATATCGCCACCTTGTGACGGTGGCTGGGCTTCCGACTCGGTGTCACAGCGCAGTCGACCATACCGAGCAAGGATTCATATCGAACGTCTGTTTGCCGAAGCAGGACTTACCATTCGCCCCGCAATCTCATGCTTTAAGGCAGTTTGGGCCACTCTGTGCGAGCGGATCCACATTCGCAAAAAAGCCAGGCCTTTACGGCACTTTCTGCAAGGAGGATCTCCGGCGGATTCCTCCATCCCAATGTGCCGTGCCTTCCCCACAGAGAAGGGCTGATGAAACATGACCTCTCCCATGCTGTCAAAAGCCCGTCGTTGTATGCGTTCGAGGGCATTCCGTCAGCTTTTCAGAGCTGGGAGGTGACGGCGATCCTGGAAACTGCTAAAAAGGACCACACTCCTCTTGGCCGACGCGACTATGCGATTCTGATGGTCTTGTCCACGTACGGATTGCGCGCGGGGGAATTAGTCGCTTTAAGCCTGGATGACTTGGATTGGCGAGGCGAATGCATACGAGTGCGCCATTCTAAAACGGGTGATGGTCACGGCCCGCCGTTTTCCGTCACCACATGCCCCATTACGGCCTCTCACCCTCTACACCGTGGTGGTTCTTGCCTATTGTGTGGGCTTGAGATTTGGCGAGATTGTTCGTTTGACCGTCGGCGATGTCGATCTCCGAGAGGAAACAATCGACATCCGCGAGACGAAGTTCTTCAAATACCGCCGCTTGCCACTCCAACCCAGTGTCATAGCGGTTTTGCGTGAATACCTCGACGCTCGCAGCTGTTCCGGTGCCCCAGACCATTCGGATGCTTCTCTCTTTTGGCACGAAAGGGGACGCCGCGGTTACTCACAAGGGCCTTTAGCAGTACTTCTCGTCAAGGTGCTTCGCCGGGCTGGGCTCAAGCCCGTTGCCGGCCGTATCGGCCCACGCATAATTTGCGCCATGCCGCTGCCGTCCACCTATTGGCTGCGGGCGTTGACATCACAGTGATCAGCAGTTGGCTCGGGCATGCGCACCTGGACACAACAAATATCTATGCTCAGGCCAATCTGGAAACAAAGCGCAAAGCCCTTGATCAACTCGATACAGCAATGCGCCCGGCAAAACCTCCCCGATGGAAACGGGATGCTGAGTTGCTAGCTTGGCTCGAATCGCTGTAAATCCGGCAAGATTATGTGAAGGAAAAGCCAAAAACTTTGCGGCGTTATCGCGGGTTCCGACTGCTCTCCTTCACATAATCGGGTCCTGCTGATAACCACGCAGGCTGCTGCTGGATAATCATAAAAGTTTCAGCAGCCATGATCTGCGGGTCCTATTTGCCAAACTCGACATCCACATTGTGCACAGCCGTCCCGGCGACGGGCCGACGAGAGACAAGATTGAGCGTTGGTGGCGGAATCTCCGCGAACACGTCATCGACTGCCTTAATTTGGAGAAGGTCGCGACTGTGTATTTTGCCACCCATGAGCAGAGCATGGCCGGGACCTCAGCCCTCTGAGGATCCATCGGGAAGGGTTACTTCAAGGGATGAACCGATGCCCTGAACCGATTCGATGGTAACCTCGGCACGGATCCTTTGTGCGCGTTCCATGATGACGGCCGGCCCTTTGCCCGAAATCTGCAGGTCCTTATGCGAGTATCTTCCGGAAAATCCGAATCCAGTCCCGTTGTCGAAGATGCCGAGCACGTAATTCCCGTTAACACGGCTGAGCCGCAGATAGACTTCACTAGCCTTTGAGTGCTTCCTTATGTTGACCAGCGCTTCCTGTGCAATTCGCGCCAATTCGGTGCAGACTTCCGGCCTCAGCCGGATTTCATCCACTTCCGCCACAAACTTTGTGACAATTCCATGCTCGAATTGGAATTTGGCAGCCAGGTTGGCTAAAAAGCCTGGCAATTGGCCGGCATTAATTTCCAGCGATCGCATCTGCTGGGTTAACTCCCGAAGGGATGCAATCTCTGCCCGGATATTTTCCTGGATGACAGCAAGGGATTCAGCCTCCTCCGAATTGACGGATGCTATCTGCTGACGCAGCATTTGCAGCTGCAAATTGATTGCAGCGAGCGACTGAATCGCCCCATCGTGGATTTCGCGGGCCATCCGGCCGACGGCCTCAATTTCAGCCCTGGTTCTTATTCGATCCAATGCAAACAAATCGCCAATAGTCGGCGCCAATTGTCGAACAGCGCCTTCCAGAAATCGGAGAGCGGCTGCGCTGCCGAAATACGTCAATGGATCCACAATAAAAATGCGAGCCGACCGTCCATCCTTCAAAGAGGCGGAAACCACCAACAGCGCTCGGAAGGGATGGGCTGCTACAAAGGTGTCAGGCACTCTAAAGCCGGATTTATCCCTGGTTACTTTGCCGGCCTCCAATTTGAGACATCGGAAATGCGGTCGCTGGGCCATGCGGGAAAGCCCCATGCTCCAGATGGGAGCGGGGGCGTGGAAAAAGTATTGCTCATGCCGTGAGGCGGGTATACTTTCGGATTCGACAAATGCCTGAGGGCCAATGGCCTTATATATCACGCATTCGCCGGAGTTACTGTCGTCGAATGCAGCCAGAATTTGGACAGCGCCGAAGAGCGGTATGCTATCCAAAGATATTTTATGAAATGCTTTTTCAAATCCACTTTCGAGGCGAATTCCCTGGATAATTCGTGCAATAGAGTTGCTTTCGGATCGGGCAGCCCTGGTCTCGCCCAAAAAGCCATATGCGAGAACCAGCGCCAGACTGAGAAATCCTGCGGGGAAGAATTCAAGGTTGGCTATTAACTCGATGAAATTCGAGACAACCGGATCGTATATGAATTGCATCAAAAACACTGCAGACCATAGCAAAAATGCAGTCAGCAAAGCTTCCCATAAACCCCAGCGGGCACCGCTGCTGGCCATCACAAAAATCATAAGGGCGAAAAATATGGAAGGCCATCCGGTCAGGATCGTCAATTGAGCTGCCCAGAATATATCTGCGCAGTGAACCGCAATGTGATACTTAGGATTCCATCGAGGATAGAAACGGAGCGCAAGCAGAACAAGCAGGCTATATATGAGGTATGCTAGTGGCAGTTTCCAGTTGAGCTCGAGATTGCGGGTTTTTGCCACCCACAATACGGCGCCCAGGCAGGCTGCGCTGAGCACAATTCTGGCTCTTGCGAGCGCCCATTCGTCATGCCTTAAATCGGCATAATTCCTGGGGGCGCGCAGCCAATAGAACAATCCCCTGGCTAGAATTGCTCGCAGCATCGGTTTTTATAGCCGTTCGGTGGCATTTTGGGCATATTCTAATCCTAAAACGGCGCGAATACTACTCATTGAGCAATTAGTGATATTCATATAGCACCTTAGGGCTAATCCATCCCATACCGTCGAGCCATTGTTAAAAACAGCATTGTATTACATAAGTAATGCTCAGAAGTTGTTAAAAATCAGCACTGGATTTATGCAATTCAGATGTCAGACAGCATTCCTTCCCAAAACAGGGATCTGTGACTGAATTGGCGGTAGCGCAGATCCTCAACCCTCCTGGTTAAACATATGCTGAAAAAACGATCTCGGACGGTAAGCTTCCGTCTCTCCGACGAAGAATATAGGTCGCTCAAAAGTGTGAGTGCGACGTGCGGTGCCCGAAGCGTTTCCGAGTTTACGCGCTCTGTCGCCTGTAACATGAATGCTACCCCTAATGGCGATGGAGTGGATAAGCTCGAGGAATCGCTGCGCGCATTAAATGAAAGAATGGAGATGCTGGATCACAGCATCCAGATGCTGGCTGAGGAATTAAAGGGAAAGCATGAAGCGAATCCAAAAACCGGTGATCACAATTCATGAGGAGGTCGGTCAGCCTTTTTTCCCAACCAATTTTCGTTGTTGCCAATCGCGCGATCTAAAAGCCGCATTGGTTTGAGGGAAATCAGATGGCATAGGATCAGAAATGCAGCTCCCCGCCCCGAAGGGCGAAACATCGGCGCTTTATGTAAAATCGCCATAAATATAAGATCAACAATAGAAGGCTTGATTCTCTCTGATCTGAGTTAGGAAGGGAGGAAGACAATGTTTTTTCGACACATCTCAATTCCGGCAATTGTCCTGATGCTGGTCCTGGCAACTTCAGCGGCGGGTTTCCAGCAAAAGCCGATTTCGGAATCAGGCGTTGACCCAAACACCATCGAACAGGCGACAAAGCGAGCCAATGAACCCGTGCTGCAAACTCCCAATCCACGTTACTTGCTTCGTGTGGGGGATATAATTGAAATTAATTTTCGATTTACGCCGGAATTCAATCAAATCCTAACGATACAGCCTGACGGTTACATTAGCCTTCGCGAACTGGCGGATTTACATGTTGCCGGAAAGACGACTCCCGAATTAGCGCAAATGCTGCAAAAAAAATATTCCGGCATCCTCAAAGACCCGGTCATAGATGTTGTGTTGAAGGAATTTGAGAAGCCATATTTCATTGCCCAGGGAGAACTGGGAAAGCCCGGAAAATACGAGCTTCGGGGAGACACAACGGTCCTGCAAGCGATCGGGATAGCGGGCGGGATTAACGAGAAAGCCAAGCATTCGCAGGTGCTGCTTTTCCGTCAGATATCGGATCAGTGGGTCTCGGTCAAAAAATTGGATATGAAAGAGATGCTTGCCACTGCGGATCTGAGCGAGGATCTTCATCTGCGTCCTGGCGATATGATATATGTTCCCAAAAATACATTGTCCAAAATCAAGGACTTCATACCCAAAACGTCTATCGGCGTCTATACTCCCTGGTAGATCACAGGAGAAGCTATGGAAGAACCAACTTCAAATGTTACAATCCCAAGTGCGGCGCGTCCTCCGGCAGTCTCCGAGCACGCTGAAGCTTTGAAAAGGCTGGGTGAGGAATCTATTTCACTGGCCCCGGCAGCCGATCGGATTAGGTTCTCGACGTTGCGCGACATCATTGGTGTAATTTTCCGGCACAAGACTCTGCTCGTATCATCCTTTCTGGCAATATTCCTTGGCGTAATTCTTGGGACATGGATGCTGCCAACAAAGTATGAAACCAGCATGAAGATCCTGATCAAGCGGGAACGAGTCGATCCTGTTGTGACCCCTTCTTCGAATGTTCAATCGCTTGTCGTCAGGGATGTTACGCTTGAGGATCTCAACTCAGAGGTCGAATTGCTGAGAAGCCGGGACCTTCTCGAAAAGGTGGTTGTTTCTTGCGGATTGCATCTGCATAAAAACGAATCCTTCCTAAGCCGTATTCTAAAATACTTGCCACTTGGCGAAAAGGCGGAATCCAGTCCGGATTCCCAAATCCCCAATGCTGTGCTCGCGCTGGAAAAGAACCTGATCGCCTGGCCCATAGAAAAATCAAAGATGATACAGGTCAATTATGCTTCGCAGGATCCAAAGTTGACTGCCAGGGTCCTGCAGACGCTTTCGGAGCTTTACCTGGAGAAGCATCTGGCTGTACACCGCCCGCCGGGCACCCTGGACTTTTTCGAGCAGCAAACAGAACAGTACAAAAAGGGGCTTGCGGCAGCCGAAAAGCATCTGGCCGAGTTCAACAGGAGCGAAGGTGTTGTCTCAGTGGAGATTGAAAAGGATATAACGCTGCGAAAGCTTAGCGACACGGAGTCGCAGCTGCGCGAAACGCAAGCGGCTCGAGCAGCGCTTGAGCAGCGCATCAAATTGCTGGAGGCACAGGCAGCGGCGACTCCCGAGCGGATTGTCACACAGGTGCGAACTATGGACAATTCCAGCTTACTTCAGCAAATCAGATCCAAGCTGCTGGATCTTGAGATGAAGCGCGCGGATCTGCTCACCAAATATGATCCCGAATACCGTACGGTGAAGGAAATTGATGGACAGATCTCCCAGGCTCGTGATGCTTTGGACAAGGCCGAGAAAAATCCCATTCGTGAGGAATCTACGGACCTCGATAGGACACGCCAATGGCTGGACGAAGAACTAGCCAAGGCACGGGCTGAAAGGGCAGCGCTTGGTGCGCGTGAAACACAGATTCAAATGAGCCTGGATTCCTATCGCAGGAGCGCACGTCAGATCAGCAGCAGGGAGATTCCGCTCACCGACCTTGAACGGCAAGCTAAAACCGCCGAAGAGAACTATCTCTTATATTTGCGCAAGCAGGAGGAAGCACGCATATCGGATGCACTGGATCGCAAGCATATTGTCAATGTCGCGATGGTCGAGGCTGCGACGGTTCCGGCCATGCCGACCGGCCCCAATTGGCCTTTGAATCTGACTCTGGGCTTTACTCTTGCGCTTTTGACGAGCATAGGACTGGCAATCGCTGCCGATTACATTGACCCGACCTTCAGGACGCCGGGTGAGGTTGAACATGTTCTGGCAGTCCCTGTGATTGCCTCTTTGCCGCGTAATTGAATAGAATTCCTTCATTCATGGGATTCCTGAAATGTTCCTAGATTTCTATGGGCTGCGGGAACAACCCTTCGGCCTAACCCCCGATCCGAAATATATTTTCTGGAGCGAATCGCACCGCGAAGCTCTGGCGTCGATCTATTATGCAATTGAATCGGACCGGGGATTCGTGACTTTGATCGCCCCGCCCGGCTTGGGTAAGACCACGCTTCTCTTTCAACTGCTTGAGCGCATGCGGGAATCGTCGCGGACCGCCTTCCTGTTTCAAACGCAGTGCAATTCACAAGAGCTTCTTCGCTATATTATGGCCGACCTCGGGTGCGATCCCGGCGATCAGGATGCGGTGAGCCTTCACGGAAAGCTGAATGAAATCCTCATTGAGGAAGCGCGCAACGGGAGGCGTTTTGTCCTTTTCATCGATGAGGCTCAGAACCTGGATGAGCCGGTTCTGGAGACCATTCGCCTGCTTTCCGACTTCGAAACGCCGAGCCGGAAATTGATGCAAATTGTGCTGGCAGGGCAGCCTCAGCTGGCGTCGAAACTGGCGCGTCACGAAATGACGCAATTGCGCCAGCGCATTTCAATCATGAGCCAGTTGGAACCTCTCAGCCCTTCGGAGGTAAACGAATATATTGATCATCGGCTCAGGATTGCCGGCAATCAGGGATCTTTGCCCTTCAAGAAAGATGCGCTGGAAATGATAGTTACAGCCTCGCAAGGCATACCTCGAACAATCAACAATCTTTGCTTCAATGCGCTGTCGCTTGGCTATGCCAAGCGTTCCAGGAAGGTGAATACATCGATTGTCCGCGAAGTAATATCCGACCTGGATATGCACCGTCCGTCTATTGATGAAAATAAAAAACCTGCAAGTTCCCTGTCACCCTCTCATTCGGCGGCTTCTGCAACCCGTGCAGTGTCCTCTGACGTGAACCCGCGGGAACCCTCGATTGAGGAATATTTCAGGCCGGTGGGGCATATATCGCCTCCTCGCGTGGCAGCATCTGCCGTACTGCTTATTCTTGCTGGATCTCTTTCTTTTTCATACCGGCCGGTTGCGCCGGCGCCGGTTCCGGTCCCTGCGGTCATACAGCCTCAATACCTGACGGTGACTGTTGGCGAGGGCGACACGCTCGGATCCATAAGCGTGAAATATCTCGGTCGCGAACTGGATAAAGATTTGAGCGAAGAGATTCTAAAATTGAACGAAGCAATCAAGGATCTGAACTGGATCAGTTCTGGCATGACATTGCGCTTGCCGGCAAATCCCGATAAACGAGCCTTGGAAAAGCCGACCTCTGGGTCAACGAAGCCTGCTGTGCACCCATAAATATTCGTTTGGGAGATAGTTGTGAGCAAAAATTATGAGCTTCTTCGCAGTGCAGAAAAGGACCTGGAGCTTTTCCGCACGGATCTTTTGGCCAGTACGGGAGAAAAAAAGAGCCATCCCGCCGTAATCAGGGGAAATGGACATCTCCGTCGCGGTGACCACGTCCGGGAGGAAATCCTTCAGCTTGTTCAGCGGGTATTCCTTGCAAATGTTCAGGGCGCCCCACAGATGGTAGTCTTCTCTGCGGTCGAGCAGGGCAACGGCTGCAGCTGGATTTGCGCTCGGGCCGGAGAAGCGCTGGCTGCTCTTGGTGAGGGAAGAGTCTGCCTTGTTGATGCCAATCTGCAATCTCCAATGCTTCATCAATATTTTGGTGTAAATGGAGGAAGCGGGCTTGCGAATGCCATCTTACAGGAGGGTCCCGTTCACAACTTCGTGCAGGCAATCCACAATAGCAATTTATGGCTTATGTCGGGGAGTGCATTGCCGAGCAACGGTGCGAGTGTAATGAATCGCGACCGTCTGAAGATTCGTCTTACGGAATTGCGTTCGGAGTTTGCTTTTATCCTGGTCGACGCACCGCCCATAAGCAGGTCTTTGGATTCTCTATTTTTGGGGCAATTGTCGGATGGAATGGTTCTGGTGCTTGAGGCGCATTCCACGCGCCGGGATACAGCCCGTAAAGCCAAAGATGATATCGAGGCAGCCAATATCAAGCTTTTTGGCGCCGTCCTGAATAAACGTACATATCCCATTCCCCCAGCCCTCTATCGCAGAATTTAGCTAATCGACGCACCTGAAGCCACGGCCATAAACTGCTGAGAAAATAGTATTTATTTATAATTTTTCAGCGTGCGTCAGCGTTAAAATTTACGGACGAGGCGCCAGAGACCGTCCGATTGTGCCCGGATGAGTGTGGATTGCATCAGTGGTAGAGGGTTCCAAATTTCGTACAAGCGGGAAGCGATGCCATCTATCCGAATCACCTGGCATCATTATCATATGCTCATCGTCAGCCCGAAAGTCGGAGTGAAAATATGAAAGCCATCATTCTCGCAGGCGGAAAGGGAAGAAGGTTGGCACCTTACACAACCGTATTCCCAAAGCCGCTTATGCCTGTCGGCGATATGCCCATCCTGGAGGTGATTCTGCATCAGCTTAAATCCTCCGGCTGTGATGAAGTTACGCTTGCGGTTGGCCATCTCGCGGAACTCCTGCGGGCCTATTTTAACAACGGAAGCAAGCTCGGTATTCGGATCAATTATTCCGTGGAAAGCAAGCCGCTGGGGACCGCCGGTCCTCTCGCGCTGGTCAAGGGCCTCGATGAACCGTTCCTCGTAATGAATGGGGATATCCTGACAGACTTGCGATACGCCGACCTCTATAGCTTCCATATGAAACAGCAGGCAGTGGCAACAATTGCTACTTACCAGCGCACTGTCAATATTGACTTCGGCGTAATTGAAACTAACGGATCCAACCTGCTGGCCGATTACATCGAAAAGCCATCATTTAAATATCGGGTCAGCATGGGCATTTACGTATTTTCGCCCCAGGTTTTGCAGTTCATAAAGCCTGATACCTATTTCGATTTTCCGGACCTCGTACGAGTTCTGATTAAGAATGGGGAGAAGGTAGCATCCTATCCTTTCGACGGTTACTGGCTTGATATAGGCCGCAACGACGACTACGAACGCGCGATCAATGAATTTGATCAGAAGAGAGATCACTTTTTGCAATAGGCATGCGGAATGAATTGGAAAGTCCCACTTTTTGACACCGATTTTGGTCAGGACGAGCAGGACGCCGTGCTGCGTGTTCTCAAGTCCGGTTGGCTTACCATGGGCGAGGAAATCAACGCCTTCGAGAGGGAATTTGCGAACTTTCTCAACGTGAAATATGCCTTTATGGTATCCAGTTGCACAGCGGCGCTGCACCTGGCTCATCATGTTCTCGGGGCGGGCCCCGGGGATGAGGTGATTTGTCCTTCTTTGACCTTTGTCGCTACAGCCAGCGCAATTGCCCAAACCGGCGCTTCACCTGTTTTAGCAGATATAATTTCGAAAGAGACTTTGACCATATCTCCGGAGGATATTTCCCGAAAGATAAGTCCGCGGACCAAAGGAATAGCGGTGATGCACTATGCCGGATACCCTTGCCTCATGGATGAGATAATGAAGATTGCCGGGGAAAATCATTTATATGTGGTTGAAGACTGCGCACACTCTCCAGGAGCCTCTCTAAAAGGCAAAATGACCGGCACATTCGGGGACGTCGGCTGCTTCAGCTTTTTCTCGAACAAAAACCTCTCCACCGGCGAAGGCGGAATGGTCGTCACCAACCGGGATGATCTTGCCCAAAGAATAAAATTGCTGCGATCCCATGGGATGACCACCAATACATTGGATAGACACAAAGGGCATTCCATGTCCTATGATGTGATGGAGAAGGGATTCAATTATCGATCCGGCGAAATCAACGCGGCTATGGGCAGGGTGCAGCTCAAAAGGCTTGGGGGCAAAAACATCGCCCGCATGAAAATCGTTGAGAAATATCGGGCACTTTTATATCAAGATTCGAGTATTGTAGTGCCGTTCAAAAATGCCGGTGAATCTTCAGTTTCTGCCTGCCATATTTTCCCGATTGTTCTTCCTGAAGGGGCCGACAGGAGCACGATTGCATCATCGCTGAGAGAGAATGGTATTCAGTCAAGCGTCCACTATAGGCCCATTCATACATTTACCGCATATGTTTCTGCAACACCATATAACCTTCCTGTAACGGAAAGCCTCAAATATAGTTTGCTTACGCTGCCTCTTTATCCTGCAATGACCGAAGACCATGTTAATTATGTAGTGGAAAGCCTCACATCAGGCTCTTCGAGCCTTGAAATCATAGCGGTCACTGTAGCCTTCTCAAAAAACCGAAGAAATCCAAGCGGCTATATAGAAATGATCAGCTTCCGTTATCTTTCAGAATTGCTGAAGAATCGTGCATCCGGTCCAGGCAAACGCTCCATCTTTGTTGGACCGCTGGAGCCTCGTAACTAAACGCGCCTTTGACATTGTGTCCTCTATCATCGGTCTGATCCTTCTTTCGCCTCTTTTCTTTATAGCTTGGATCGTTATCAAACGGGATTCTCCGGGCCCGGTTTTTTATCGTGGACCGCGTGTGGGTCGCAATGGGCGAGTATTTCAGATTCTTAAATTCCGGACAATGTATGATAGTCCGGAAAGCTATGATGGGCCTCGGTTGACGTCTTCGGAAGATGACCGTATTACGGCGCTGGGACGCTGGCTTCGTAGAACGAAGCTGAATGAATTGCCGCAACTATGGAATGTGTTGGTCGGCGATATGAGCATGGTAGGCCCTCGCCCCGAGGATCCGGAATTGATGATGGGTTGGCCTGAAGATGCGCGTGAAGAAATTCTCTCTGTCAGGCCGGGCGTTACGAGTCCGGCGAGTGTTTTCTATCACAGCGAAGAAAATCTTCTCTCCAAGATTGAACTTATGAGGATGTATTTCAATGACATCTTGCCTAATAAGATACGTCTTGACCGCCTTTATGTCCGCAATCGATCGTTTTCAACAGATTTGGACGTAATTTTCCTGACCCTGGCGCTTTTCATCCCACCCATTTCGGAAGCAGGTATTCCAGAAACGCTTCTGCTTTTTGGTCCGCTTTCCCGTTTCGTTCATAGATATGTGTCCTGGTTCTTAATCGATTTTCTAACATTGTTCACAGCCGCGGTTAGCTCCGCGCTATTGTGGCGTACCCAGGGACCCTTTGATTGGGGCCCCATCCCGCTCCTGGGCTTGGTTTTGTTACTGGCTCTGCTGTTTGGCGGCGTCAATTCGCTTGCAGGTTTTAACAGGATTTTATGGGCTGAGGCAACGGCGGCGGACGCCTTCGGCTTGCTGGTTTCAAGCGGATTTGTGGCCTTTTGGGTATTAATGCTTAACCATTTGCAGTATCTCTACGAGATATTGCCATATCCTGCTTTGCCGCCCGTTTTAATCGTCACAATAGGACTATTGGCTCAGATCGGCTTTTTGTGCACCCGGTACCACCTGAGAATCCTGATGGGCATTTCCGAATTCTGGCTAACCCGTCGAGGTAATATGAAGGGGATCGGCGAAAGGGTGCTGATCGTAGGCGGCGGTGAAGGTTGCCAGATGGCAAACTGGCTGCTCAGGCGCAGAATGTTCCGCCATATCTTTACCATTGTTGGAATGGTTTCCACGGACGATCCGAAAAACCAGGGCATGCGAATAAACGGTTGCTGGGTGCGGGGTGGGATCAGCGACCTTCCCGGATTGGTTCAACGCTATGATGTAGGCCTGATTATGTGCGCTGTCTCAAATGCCGATTCCAAGGCCAGAGATATTCTCTTCGACCTCTGCAAAACCTCGCGTGTCCGGCTGATGTTTCTAGACAACCTTATTGGGATAGTCAAGGCCCATCTGGATGAACCGGTAAAATCATCGGAGTTTGCCGGGACGTTACAGGAATACATTCACTCTCAGTTGATGTACGATCCTCTTACTGGACTTCCGAAGGGTTACTTATTACAGAGATCGTTTGAAGCACGCGCTTTCCTATTCAAGGCGCTATAACACAAACTCAGCGGTTCTTATCATAGAATTGCATGACCTTGACAGTCTTCGTGATGTCTATGGTCAGGTAACCACGGATGAATTGATGAGATCCCTGGCCAGACGGTTGATCAAAATTAAACGGGAAAGCGACACATTGGGTCGCTTCAACTCGCGTGAATTCGTGCTGATCCTCGAAAATATCGCTGATGAAGACAAAGCAAAAGCAATCAAAAAGAGAATCAATCAATTGATGTCGGAGCCGATCCCGGTTTTCGGAAAGGAGCTTCGATTGGCTGGGAAAACCAGGATTCGGGCTTTGACAGATCAACGGGATTTATCATCGTTGGTTGAATACGGTTTTGAGGAATATGCGAACAAAGCCGGATAGTCTTTAAGGATATTGGAACTTTAGCATTTAAGCCGCATGATTATGTGCATATTCTCAACAAAACATTGATCAAAAATGTTTTAGTGCGAATTAGAAGCCCCCGCCTTATGGGTGGGGTTACGAGGACTGGCTATGCCGGTCCCGGATGGGTATGGCCCGAGGCCGCCCGCTGTTGTCGCTCACTTTGAGTTGTGCCGCAACATCGCAGCAAATGAGGAAGCATCGATCGGTTGCTCTGAATTTATCATGACAATATCTCAAATTGGCACAAACTTGGTGGCCCCCCTATGGGCGGCATTTTTCAAAGCCACACGCTACAGGTGCGGATTCATTACTGGAAAACGCGTCCGAGTTGGATTTGTAGGTAAAGCTGCGGCGACGAAGCCAGCCAAATCCTGAGAGTATTCACCCCTTTTCTGGAACAATAGGCTTTCATGAATGCTGAGGTTATGGCGGAATGGTTCCGGCGGCAGGGCTACGCGGTGGTTCATACTGCAAGCAGCTACTGGTACGATGCCGGTCTGAGGGTTTTCCAGGCCTTCCCCTTTCACTGGCTGATCCAGCCTTCTGAGGAAGAACTGGAACAGCTGCTGCGGAGAAGCCGTGCTATTGCCCTCAGATACTCGGTGATGCTGGATGCTCCGGAAGGGATGGCGAGCTATCACGTGGTCTGTGAAGATCCCGGTTTTGATCTCTCATCGCTTCCGCGCCAGGCCCGCCAAAACATCAATAGAGGTCTTGCCTATGCCAAAATTGAACAAATTCCAGTTTCCAGACTTGCCAAGGAAGGCTGGCCTCTTCGGCAGGATACCTTGGCACGCCAGGGCAGGTCCGGCGCCGAAACCCAGAAATGGTGGGATCGTTTATGTATGAGCGCTCTGGATCTGCCAGGATTTGAGTGTTATGGAGCTACTCGCCATGGCGAATTGATAGCCTCAGTTCTGGGTTTCAGGTGCGATGATTCGTATATTATACCCTATGCGCAGAGTTCTTCCGCCCATCTAGAATCTCGTGCAAATAACGCGCTATTTTATTCCATAACCCGTGAAGCATTCAAAAATCCGGAAATTTCGATTGTTTTTTTGGGTATCCAGTCGCTCGATGCGCCTCCAAGTGTGGATGATTTCAAGTTTCGCATGGGCTACACGGCAAAACCCGTCCGGCAGCGGGTTGTGTTCCATTCTAATCTTCGGCCATTGGCAAACAAATTTTCCCACCGCATTCTAGAAGAAATGCATCGAAAATATCATTCCAACTATCGTTTTGCCAAAGCGGAAGGCATACTTCGTTTCTATCTGGAGGGCAAGCTCCCTCTCCACAAACAGCGGGTGCCAGATTGTTTGGACAAAATCGGGCAGCCACTGTGACAGAACAGGATATTCTGCCGGCTCCTATTTGTTCTTGGCTAACGTCATAATTAATTGCGCATAGAGGCGCTTCATGATGTTCTGCTGGCATGAAGCCACCAACAATGGAGGATGCAGGAAGCGCAGTTTTGGGGCTGCAGGATGAGATCCGGCGGTCCGAGGAATCCCGATATGATCACCGCCTGCACGGCGTTCTTTGGGTAGCTCAGGGGATGAGCTGCCGCTGGGTATCGGAATTACTTGGCGATGCACCGCGAACGGTTGCTTGCTGGGTGCGATGATTCGAACGCGAGAGACTAACTGGTCTAACTGAGGAAAAACAGCTTGGGCGACTGAGACGCTGTCTCACCACCTCCAAAAGGTAATTCCCGCGATCAAGGATGTAATCATCGTGGTGGGTATACCTTCGAATCCTGATTCAAAGGCAGTCAGGCTCTGAGACGATTATGCACAATTACTTAAGATGTCATGATTAAATCAGATCGGGTGAAGGTGCTACAAGTTATTCCCAGCCTCGTCACCGGAGGGGGACAACGGGTGGCAATAGATTTGCTGGAACATTTGGACCATCAGCAGTTTGATGCGGAGCTTGTCAGCCTATCACCGTCTGGCGGCAAGATATTTGAGATGTATGTAGATAATTTGGAGCGTAATGTTCATTATTTAACAAAACATGTAGGCCTTGATTTTGGGATTTTTGGCGAGATATATCGGGTTTTCTCCAAATTCCGGCCGCACGTTGTTCATAATCACCTGCATGCGCTATATGTATTGTTGCCATCATTGGTGATGTGCAAGACACCTGTTAGGATCCATACAATTCATAATATTGCGGATAAGGAGTCTCGGGGTTTGCACAGATTTATTCAAATGCTTGCATTTAACAGAATGGGGGTTATTCCGGTTTCTATTTCCGCGGAGATTCAGAAAACCGTATACGAAATTTATGGGCAGATAGATACACCGGTTATCTATAACGGAATTGATGCAGAAAAATTTGTTCCGTCCATAATCCAGCGGAGAAAGATGCGGGAGCTATTGGGCATTCATGAAAAATCATTCGTGTTTGTAAATGTAGCAAGCTTTAGCCCTAAAAAGAATCAACGAATGCTTGTGGATGGATTTAAAGATGTTTTGAAATATTACCCCAATTGTGTGCTGATTTTGGTTGGAGATGGACAGTTGCAACTGGAAACAATTCACTTTGTACGGGATTTGGGGATTTCCAATAACGTAATTTTCACCGGTGTCAGGAATGATGTAGTAGCCATTTTAAACGCGGGGGATTGTTTTATATTGCCATCAGATTGGGAGGGGTTGCCAATTAGCATTTTGGAAGCGATGGCAGTGGGCAAGCCGATTATCGCAACATCTGTTGGAGGTATTCGCGAACTTGTTTTGCCTGGTGAGAATGGAGTTCTTTTTCCGCCAGGAAACTGTCCGCAGCTCGTATCTGCCATGCTTTGGTTACTCCAGTCTCCTGAAAAGGTTTCGCAAATGGGTGAAAAAAGCCGGGAAATAGTAAAAAAGCGCTTTCATGTGCGCGAAATGGCCAGGCAGTATGGCGAATTGTATGTCAAAGCTCTTGAAAATAAGCTGGCTGTTATCCGATAGGATTTAAATGGGGAAATGCATTTTTAACGGCGCTGATAGATGACTCCTTCTATAGAAAAAATCCTTGTTGTTAGGTTACATTCGAAGATGGTCAAGGCCGTGGCTACACAGGATATTTATATAACGGCGTATGGCATTATAGACCAGACCCATCATCTGACCTCTGAAGTGCTGGGCGATCAACTGAAGATCATACCGAGGGATTTTCAACGTGAGAAAGCCAATTTTATTACGAATGGTACTCAAATAATTCGGGATCTTATAAAACTAATATTGGCTGGCCATCCAGATATTGTTCATGTTAATGCCTTACGAGATTTGCTATTTTCCTTTATCGCTGTCCAATTAGCCGCTTTAGGCAAAAAAAAGCCTGCCATCATAGCGATGTCGCGAAACCCTCAAACATGGCAAAATCCACTAACATCATGGCTTTCGGCCAAATTTATCCGTCTTTTCGCTGATGGTTTTATCGCGTTAGCCACTACTCATAAGGATCAACTTATTCGTCTTGGTGTACCTGCTAAAAAATTGACTGTAATCCCAAATCCATATGATGAAATGGACAATGTTTCTCAGGTCAGACCCAAGAATATCAAATTGGCAGATCATGCAAAGAGGAAAGCGTATATTCTAACTATTGCACATGTTAGTGAACGCAAAGGAGTTGATTTATTGGTACATGCTGCTGCGCTGATTATAAAAAAATATCCTGATGCTTATTTTGACTGGGTGGGCAGGATAGATCCCGCTCATCAAGCCTATGCGGATAAAGTTCGCGAACTTATTCGCAGGTATGATATCGGTGATCGATTTCGTTTGGTTGGGGAAATTCCGTTTTGCGATGTAAAAAAATGGTTGGTTAATTGCGATATTTTTGCATTCCCTACCCGTGCTGAGATGATGCCTCGTGCCGTGATTGAAGCTATGGTGGCTGGCAGGCCAGTGGTTGCCTCATCGGTGGATGGTATTCTTGACCTTATCCAGAATAAAAAGACCGGAATGTTGGTTCGGCCAGATAATCCAGATGAATTAGCTGATGCAATCTGTGGATTACTCGAGCACCCGCTTCTTGCAGAAAAAATGGGAACTGCTGGCAGGAATTATGTACTGAATTATTGTTCGCCTGAACAAATAGGTAGGGCTATCCTAGGTTTTTATCAAACCATATCGGCATCCCATACCTATGCATAACGTCCTAAATAATTGCGCATCATGCCCTAAACGCATGACTGCTATTGAGTCAGAATTCGAATATGTGCCAACATCCATGAATGCACCCTCAAGCGCTGGAAATTACTGATTGGGTGTTGCGAGGCGGAGAATCAACTCCCATGCTCAATCAATCGCGTTGAGTTCTGGGCTATACGGCGGAGGATTTTCGAGACTAAACCAAGGTTCCGCTGCCCTCCTCCAGTCCTTGCATGGCATCGCGCGTTATTTGAAATCGCAATGACTCTCCGGACGGAACGAGAACTAATATTCCAGAGATGCCGAGGAAAATGAAAGCAAATCTCGGCATTAAAACGAGTGGTCTAGGGCCTATATACCAGTTTGCCGTCTCGCAGCCGGACAGGGCCAAAGTAGCCGACACACATCTGAGCCGGGTGATGTAGCCGCACCGGGTCTTTGGTCTCCGGCGGAATCCCACGTCCGGATTAAAGAACCGTGCTGCTGGGAGTGGAAATCATCCATCGACCAGAGATCGATGTCTTCTCTTTTCGGCAACCGGCAAATATGCAAATATATATAATGTTACCTGGCGCTGATTCTAAGGACAGGCATTGGCGATTAGGGGCCTCGCCTTGCGAAAACGGAACATGAACTACCGGAACATGCGTTGGCATTGTCGCAGGCCCAGGCGCACATCCAATTCGTGTTTCGGGTATATTGAAAGGATCTCGCCATCCTACAGGTTCCGCGCAAATCCAAAATCGACAGGCTGCCTGCGCCAAGCCTCATTTATGCTGCGTATCTGTTCTTTGCACAGATATCCATGTCGTTAAGGCCGTTCTTCCTCAGTCAAACCGATTAGTGCCTTGCGTTCAAATCGTTGCACTCAGTAAGCAACAATTCAAAGTGAATTGACAAGTATTTCCAATACATGGCGGCAGCTCATTCGCTGAGCCACCCAAAGAACGCCGTGCAGACGGTGATCACATCGGGATTCCTTGGACCGCCGGATCTCATTCTGCAGTTATAAAATAGCGCCTTTGGCATCCTCCATCGTTATTGGTTTCATGATACCAAAATATCACAAGGCGTTTTTATGTGCAATTATTAGTGACGTTACATATAAATGGGCATTTCGTTCCAAATGTACCTGTCCTTTGCTGCTCACAGGTAGAGTATTAAATCTACCCCAGTGTGTGGATGCTTCCGGTAGGAGCAAATGATATATGAATTGGCTGACGCTCCGGCATATCAATGCGTTGTTTCCCAAACGAGAAGCCGACTGAAACTGGCACTACGCCTCAGCACGAAATATTAGCAGTGCTCAAACTAATACCCCATCTCGTGTTAGTTGCTCGCGAGGATGACTTCCCCCTCAAAACTCATTAGGCACGGAAAAGCCTATTGTTGCCAAAACTATGCATATTCTAATGCTTGTCCCTCACTATGAACCGGACCTTGGGCCGGGTGCACCGATGTTCACGTTGCTTGGCACGGAACTGGCAAAACGGGGTCACAAGGTTAGCGTGATCACTACGGTACCGCATTATCCTTCGGGTTATGTTCAAAAGGCATTTCGTGGATTGCGAGTTCGCCAGTCCAATGAAAATGGGGTGGATGTATTGAGAATTCCCCTTCCTTCAGTCAACAGGTCCAGGCTGAGTTTGCGAATTCTTCAGTTTGCATCTTATCAGATTGGGGCAGCGTGGGCTGGCACGGGCATTTCATTCGATGTTGCATTTGTTGCAAATCCGGCCCTGTGGGTATGGTTCCCGTTTGCCTGGTTGGTTCGGCGAAAGAAGAAACCTGCGGTGTTCTCGGTGTTTGATGTCTTTCCACATATTGGGATAACCCTGGGTGTCTTCCGGAACACCAGTGTCATTTCGGCAGTTGGCCGCCTTGAAAGGTTTTGTCTTGAGAACTCGGGCATCATCGGTATTCTCTCCGAGTCATTCCGGCCAGAATTGCGGGCCTTAGGGGTTCCCGATGAAAAGATGATTTTAACTAACATATGGGTCGATACCGAATTCATCAGGCCCATGCCACGCATGACGCCTTTTGCCAAGGAACACGGCCTCATAGATTCATTTGTTGTGCTGTATGCAGGAAATCTGGGGCTTTCTCAAGGACTTGAAAGCATCCTGGCCGCATCCGAGCTTCTGGGCGGAGTCGGTGATATTCGTTTCGTTGTGATCGGCGATGGTATTGGCAAGGAGGAGTTGATGCGTCAATCAGCGACACGCGGCTTAACGAATGTACTATTTTTGCCATTCCAACCGCGCGACCGACTACCTGAAGTGCTGGCTACTTCGGATGTTTCATTAGTTTTACTGCGAAAAGGTGTTACAGCAGACTCGTTACCTTCCAAGATTTTCTCTATACTTGCCAGTGGCCGACCTGTCATAGCGTCGGTGGATGAAGGGAGTGAAGCCTGGAACTTAATCATGCGTGCAGGGGCCGGTTTATGCGTAGCCCCGGAAAATCCTCCTGAGTTGGCCCGAGCTATCCTGAATCTGAAAGGCGAACCACGTCTTTGCGACCGTCTTGGCAAGAACGGCCGTCACTGGGTGGAGTGCCATCACTCGAAACAGGCGGCTGCTGAACAGTTTGAAGGACTTCTGACAAAAGCAACCCATTCTTAGCCCAATTTGCAGCGTATCTCAACAGGATATCGGATTGAGCATTGGAGTGGCAAAGAGCTTCCTTGAGTAAATTGAATAACTCGTTTGGAAACCGCAATGATAGACAATGACTTGGTCAACAGAATTCTTAAAAGATCCAGATCGATTTTCGCTGATGATATTGCCGATCACCATATGCAAATTGGGAATGTCATTCGCGGTGCCCGAATCATGATCATAGGGGCGGCGGGATCAATCGGCAGCATTTTTTTAAGACAACTGATCCCGTATGAACCAGAGGCGCTTCACCTGGTGGATATCAGCGAAAACAACCTGGTGGAGGTGGTGAGGGATCTTCGCTCTTCATTGATCGCTCTGCCCGACGATTTTAAGACGTTTGCAATCTCCATAGGATCGGAAGAGTTCAACCGGCTGCTTCAGGCAGAGGAGGATTATGATTATGTGGCCAATTTCTCTGCTTTAAAGCATGTGCGTTCCGAAAAGGATCCTTACAGTTTGATGCGGATGTACAATACAAATGTATATTATGTCAAGCAATTACTCGATGCGCTTGTGGATACAAAAATCAGGAAACACTTTTCGGTCTCTTCTGACAAGGCAACAAACCCCGAAAATATCATGGGCGCGACAAAAAGTTTTATGGAGCGGATTTTGCTATCCTTTGCCGATCGCGTCCCCTTTTCCACCGCTCGCTTTGCAAACGTAGCCTTTTCTGACGGCAGCCTGCTGTACGGTTTTATGCAAAGGCTGGCCAAGCGCCAGCCTTTATCTGCGCCAAACGATGTCAAACGATATTTCATCTCCCATGAGGAGGCTGGACAATTGTGTCTTCTGTCCTGTTTCCTGGGTAAAAATCGCGAGGTATATTTTCCTAAACTGGATCGGAACAAAGATCTTCTGTCGTTTCCCGAAATTGCGCTTATGGTGCTGGAAGCCGGGGGATACCGGCCAGCTATCTGTGATTCCGAAGAGGAGGCTAAAATATTGGCTGGCCGCCTGACTGTAGACTCCAAGGAATGGCCTTGCTGGTTCTCTCCAAGCGATACAACCGGCGAAAAGGCTGTTGAAGAGTTTTATAGAATGGATGACCCGGTAGATTTGGATCGCTACAGACGAGTAGGCGTAATCAGCCAGCTTGCATGGTCGGCACGCGAGAAAATTGATCAGGCATTGTATGAATTTGAGCGCCTCAAAGAGGCGCCTTTCTGGCAGAAGGAAAAGATGGTGGAAGCCATAGGAATTGTTGTTCCTGAATTGAAGCACAGAGAAAGGTGTAAGAATCTGGATCAGAAGATGTAGCGGATACAAGCGAACAAGCCTATAAACAACTGGTTTCAAGGAAGACAGGAAGTTCGCTGAAACAAGATAAGCATTGTGTCTGGAGAGCTTTCTGAAGACCGCGAACCTGCAAGCTGGCGACTTGCTCGGCGGAATTTTCAGAGCTTATGGCAGATCGGAATTGAATGGACAGCACCCTGGCTTTGACTCTTGTTCGCCGATTGTGCGGCGAACTAGCCTCTAACAACATCCGCTACTGTCATTGGAAAAGCAACGCCATGCTGGACCGTGCGGCAGCTGGTGAAAGCGATCTGGATTTGTTGATCAGTCGGGCGGATGCGCAGCGTTTTACAGAAATCCTTAACCGATTGGATTATAAGCAAGCATTTGATGCGCCATCGCGACGTATTCACGGGATTGATGACTACTATGGTCATGACCGTGAGACCGGCCGGTTGGTTCATGTGCATGCCCATTACCAGCTTGTTCTTGGCCATGATGCAACCAAGAACTATCGCATCCCACTCGAAGAAGCATATCTAGCTGCTTCGGCCAAGAAAAACCTCTTTAAGGTACCGGATCCTGAATTTGAACTGATACTCTTGGTGATTCGGCTGATGATCAAACATTTTACCTGGGATACTGTGCTTTTGGGTCAAGGTCAACTCTCATCTGCAGAGTCGAATGAGCTGGATTTCCTGCTGAAGCGGGCATCTCTGCCCTATGTGGATCAGATCCTCGGACTCCATTTGCCGTATATGGAACCTGCGCTCTTTCGATCGTGTATTGATACGCTCCGCGGGAACGGCTCATTCTGGTCGCATCTGAGAACCGGCCAGAAGCTATTGAATTCCATTGCGGCATTCGGCCGCCAACCTCGATGGATCGATGTCGGGCTGAAGTTCTGGCGTCGGGTCGCTTGGCCGCTGGAGTGGCGTATTTTGGGAAGAATGCATCGCAAGGTTCTGAACAGCGGGGGAAAGGTTGTTGCCATTGCAGGTGGGGACGGGGCAGGCAAAACGAGCGCCGTGGAAGCCATCTTCGGTTGGCTTTCGCAGGAATTTCAGGCGTGCCGCTACCATCTGGGCAAACCGAAGTGGTCCCTCCTAACCATCGTCATTCGCGGAATGCTGAAAATCGGCCGAACCTTTGGAATTTATCCTTTCATCCGGGCTGAAATCCGTTACACAAAGGAATCATATCTGCTTACATTCCCAGGATATCCATGGATGATCCGTGAAGTCTGCACGGCGCGGGACCGCTATACAGTTTTCAAAAGGGCCCGCCGGCGCGCTATGAAAGGAAAGATGGTCCTTTTGGATCGTTTCCCTTTGCCACAAATCACATTAATGGACGGTCCACAGATTGATCGCATGACCGTTAATGGACCCAATAACTGGTTCACTAGGTGTCTGGGCAGAATGGAAAATCGATATTACCGGAGAATAATGCCGCCAGAGATAATGATTGTTCTTCGCGTCGACCCCGAGATCGCTGTCGGACGCAAATTCGACGAGAGCGAAGAATCGGTGCGCGCTCGCTCCGGCGAGGTTTGGGAAATCGACTGGAGCCAATCATCGGTCGATCTGATTGATGCAAGTCGCTCGAAGGAAGAGGTATTGTCGGAAATAAAAAGGGCGATATGGTCACGCCTCTGATCGGTTTACCGCCCTGCCGAGAACCGAGCCGAAATCGGCCGTGGATCATCGAGGTAGTCGGTCCGGCAGGCGCAGGGAAGACGACACTTTTTGCGGCTATTCTGAAATCCATCCCAGATATCCGCGCCTCGTCGCTCCCTGACGTGCACGCTATTCAGAACAGCCTGTTTTTTGTTAAGCACATCCTCTATGTCATTCCCATAATTGTTCGCCGGCCCTTTGATGGAAAGGAGGATATAGGGCTTTCTCGGCGTCATTTGGCCTGGATGGCGATGTTGAACGGCTGGCCCGGTCTTTTGAGTAAGGCTGTGATCAAGCACAGAAAGGATCTTCTGCTGGATCAGGGGCCGGTCTTCCTGATTTCGACACTACTTGAGTTCGGCCCGCTGCACCTTCGGGGCCCTGGTGCTCGCAAATGGTGGACAAAGATAAACGCCATGTGGGCCAATACTTTGGACCTCCTCATCTATCTGGATGCGGCCAACGAGATTCTAATGAAACGGATTCGTTCCAGAGCAGAGGATCATATCTTCAAAGACCAATCCGATCAGGTTCTGATTGATTTCTTGAACAGGTATCGGTCAGCGTATGACCGGGTGATCGAGCGCATTGAGTTATGCAATAGCCATGTTCAGGTGCTTCGCTATGATTCCGGCATACATTTACCCGACGAGCTTGTGAACGACATCACCGCTGAGATTGCCAAAAGGAAAGACCGAGATTTCGCAATCTGATCCTCACATCATCGAGGCTCTCATGTTCGCCAAGGTAATAAATCTGAAATCCGTGCATGCGCCAGATAAAATTCCCCGCCTTTTTCCCGAGAGCAGTCTCACCAATAAAGCTTCCTTGAATGCATTAGCTTCTGTCCTGGATTATGCAGCCAGAATCACCGTAGCATTTCTTGTAACACCACTTATGGTGTTTGGCCTGGGTGACTTCTATTTCGGCGCCTGGCAGGTACTTAATCGCCTGACCGGCTATATTACTCCTGCAAGCGGGCGCCCGACCCAGACGTTGAAGTTCGCCCTCGCACAAGTGCAAAATTCCGACGACTATAATCTAAAGCGCTCATTTGTAGGTAGCACGCTGATAGTATTCAGCTTCTTTTTGCCGATTTTGTCCCTGCTTGGAGGGCTGCTAGTCTGGTTTGTACCTTATTGGATTAAGACGCCTGCTGAATCTTTTATGCCTATCCGTGTCGCATGTGCACTTCTTGTCGCGGCCCTGATTACAAGCAGCCTTGTCAGCGTGCCACAATCCGTCTTGGAGGGAGAAAACAAGGGATATAAGCGCATGGGCGTTTCAGCTTTCCTCGTTTTGCTGGGTGGGGGATTGGTTTGGCTGGCATTATATTTCAAGGCAGGCATTGTCGGCGTAGCCGCTGCAACTCTGGCTTCATCCATTTTGTCAGGCCTTTTTTACCTGAAGATCGTGAAGACCTATGCGCCATGGTTCGGTATTGAGAAACCCAAAAGGACCGCACTTCGGGAATTTTTCGGTCTGAGCTGGTGGTTCCTTGCATGGAACCTTATCATGAACCTGATGATCGCATCGGACGTAGTCGTGCTGGCTCTGCTGAATTCTGTAGAGTCTGTCACCAATTACACTCTCGCAAAATATGGCCCGGAAACCGCAATTGCCCTTGTAGCCATCATGGTTTTTGGAATCCTGCCCGGGCTTGGAGGAATCATTGGTTCCGGCGATTTGGAGAGGGCGGCCAGAGTACGCGGCGAAATCATGACCTTCACATGGCTGATTGTTACAGCCTTGGGGACAGGAATGCTACTTTGGAATCGAACCTTCGTTACCTTGTGGGTCGGAGGAAATCACTGGGTCGGTACCGGTCCAAACCTTTTTATAGTCCTGGTGGTTGCGCAGTTTGTGTTTATTCGTAATGACGCGAACGTCATTGATCTAACACTCAACCTTGCCCGAAAGGTGAGTATTGGAGCGATATCCGTCTCATTGTCCCTGATAGCCGCCGGAATCCTTGTTCATTTCTTCAAGATGGGCATTATTGGAATCTGTCTTGGGCTTATTTTAGGTCGAGCGATTCTCAGTATGCAATACCCATTTTTGATCGGCCGCATGCTACATATCGAGATGATGTCGCAGATAAAGTCAATCATCCGTCCTGCCATGACCACAGCGGCTCTTTTTGCTGCAGCATCCCTCGTTGACAGTATTCTCACGACTGGGGAATGGCATTCACCAGTCGCGTGGGCTGCCTTGATAGTTGCGGCCGGACCGACACTCTGCACCGCTCTTGCCCTTGCTTTTTTCATCGGCCTGTCCGGGAAGCAGAAAACAGATGTCCTTCGTCGGTTTAAAGCAATCTTGCCAATTCGTTTAAAATAAGGGGGCCAATTTGAAATAAACGAATTGGCTGAAACAGTACACCCGAACGCAACCCAACCTGCGAATCTCCATTTTTCAGCAATAACAATCGGGATGTTGCAGACTAAGATACGGTAGGTGGATAGGCATCATTCCTGATCCCTGGAAGCAAGCCATTCCTGGAATTTCCCTGTGCTGATTTGATATCGAAGCACATAATAAACAAGCTTCTTATACTCATCTTTAACATAGCCGCGGCTCAATCCATCGGCCCACCAATTACGCTGGTAAGGCGTCAGTTCAAAAGGAACCGGGGCCATCTGCACGGCAACAGACTTTCCGAGCAATCTCTCATAGGTCCAGCGAACCCGGCGCATGTGAAATGGGTCGCTGACGACCGTCACCGAATGGACAACTGTCCGGCTGCGGCCCATCCATTCTTTCAGCCTTTCGGCTTCCTGATATGTGCTGATGACGTTTGAATTATCTAAAACTATCGCATTTGCGGAGACGCCCTGCGCCAGGGATCGAGCCCTAGCGTGATCGCCGTGATAGTAGGAGTGCTGTCTGCACCAGCCGCCGGTAAAAAAAAGGATTTTGGCGTGACCCGCTTTATAGAGTCGGATGGCGTAATCGGTCCGATAATCTTCGCCGGCGATGACATGAATGACATCCGCAGGATGCAGACGGTCTTCAATAATAAGGTGGTTGCCAAGGAACAACAAAAATTGGGTGCGGAAGAGGAATAGGAAAATCCCGGCAAGCACGATAGAGCCTAGGAGAGTAGTCTGTTTCGAAGAGTGAAAAGGTGTGTTCATTCGCGTGGATCCCGAAAGGAGCTTATATTCTTGATCTTCGGTTTGAGTCAAGCAATTCCTTTGCGATCAGCCAGCGCCCCTTCGTAACGGCCGGCGGGACGCCGGCGCTCCCAGTCGGGTCCTGCTCCCGGGCGGCGAGACGCCGAAAGTCCCGGTGGCGGAGATAATAGTAGGTTTGATGTGATGCGAAAACTGGCATTCGTCTTGTCGTTGCTTGTGATATTCACCGTTCCCTGGGAGAATGCCGTCACAATCGGCGAATGGGGGACCATGTCGAGGATTCTTGGGATCCTGACGGCAGCCGTCTGGTCATTTTCCCTGCTGAGCAGACTGTCACTGCGCAGGCTTCGCGCCTTCCATTTTGCGATATTTTGTTTCGTCTTGTGGAATGCAGCCAGTCTGTTCTGGTCTCTGGCGGTTGATCAGACGATCCAGCACGTCAAGACGTATGCCCAGCTTGCCCTGTTCATGTGGATTCTCTGGGACCTCTGCACGGGTCCCAAAGCGCTGGCAGCTGCACTGCAGGCCTATATCCTCGGCGCGTACGTGGCTATCGGGGCCACAATATACAACTACAGTGCGGGCATCGAAATATCCGAATACTCGGGGGGGCGCTACGCCGGAGCAGACATCAATGCAGTAGATCTCGTTCTCGTTCTGGCTATCGGGCTTCCGTTCGCATGGCACCTGGCGACCTCGTCGGGAACGGGCATCAGAAATCGAGTTCTCAGGATTTTGAACTACGTTTACATACCTGCCGCCATCTTTGGGATGACGCTGACAGGGAGTCGTACATTTCTGTTCACCATCTTTCCTTTCGTGGTTTACCTGGTATGGGCGAGCAGCAAAAACCGGTTGTCCTCGCGCGTGCTGTATCTCTTTTTTCTGCTGACAGCAGGCATTCTCGCGGTGCCATACATACCCGAGTCTGTGATCAAGCGGCTGTCTACTACGCATCATTCGGTAGCCTCCTTGGATCTTGGGGGTCGCGGCGCGATATGGATTCAGACGCTGCAATTGTTTGCCGAACATCCGGTTTTAGGCGTCGGCAGCGGAGTTCTCCATCCTCCTGCTGGCATCGGCCCCGTTCCCCACAACACACTCCTGTCCGTGAGCGCAGAACTCGGTCTGCCCGGCTTTCTGATTTTTGCCTGCGTCCTGACAATTGTCCTGCGCCAGGCAGCTGTTCAACCGAAGGTGCTGTCGCAACTCTGGCTTGCCGTTCTCGCGATCTGGTTCATCGGCGCCTCGGTATTGACCTGGGAGTTCAGGAAATGCACCTGGCTTGTTCTGGGGCTCGTCGTCATCAGCGCAAACCTGCCAGACCTTCGCGACCGGGAGGGGTGATGATCACGATTTCACTGAAGGGATCCAATAAAAGCGTTGAATTTCTGGTATCTACGAGTGCCGACGGGAACCTGCAGCAAAAATGACCACTTCCAGGCCGGAGATTAAACTCGGGTTGCTCCTCGATGGTCGCCAGATCCCTGCATGGGCGCATTACGCTCTCGAGCGAGCCGTAGGTTCCGGGTGCGCCCGGATAGAGTTGCTGGTTATCAATGCAACGCCGCCCGGTCGTCCACAGAGTTCCGTCCAGGCGTTGCCGGCGGCTTTGCCGTTGATGTACCGCATTCTGAACTGGATCGATGACGTGCTGTTCGCCAGGAAACCGGATCCCATGGAACCGAGGGACATCGGCCCGCTTTGTCCGGGAGCTCCGGCGCTGTGTGTCAAGCCGATACGAGGGAAAGACTGCCTCACATTGGACGCCAATACCGTCTCCCGTATCCGGCTATTTAATCTCGATGTGCTGGTACAGCTGGGATTTTCCGGCCTCAATGTCGCGGACCTGCGCGCGTGCCGCTTCGGCACTTGGTATTACAATCATTCAGACGCGACCGTCCTCTCGGATGATCTGCCGGGATTCTGGGAAGTGGTACGGAATCACCCGACGACAGGATCGTCACTGCACGCCGCGGGAGGCGAACTGGGGCGGGAGATGGTCCTCTATCGTTCCTCCCATTTCACATACCCTTTCTCTCCAGGTCGGAATCGAAGCTACTACTTCTGGGTTTCCGCTGCGTTTCTCCCGAGACAACTCGAATTGCTGCGGCGGCTAGGCGAAGTGGAATTTTTCCGTGAGGTGGCCGAGAACAATCGCAACGCGACGCTTTCAGCGCCTGCGTCTTATGGTGTGCCCTCAAATTTCACGTCTGCTCTGCACTTCAGCAGGATTTTTACCAGGTTGGCGGGGATGCTGGTTCGGCGGATAGGCTGTCGGGATACATGGTATCTCCTGTATGGGCCGAGCGGGCACGGTGATCTATCCTTCAAGGGATTTAGTGTCATGATGCCGCCCGGAGACAGGTTCTGGGCGGATCCGATAATTATACGACGGGATGGCAAGTACTACATCTTCATCGAGGAACTCCTGTACACGACCGGCAAGGGACACATCTCGGTGATCGAGATGGACGACGAAGGCCGCTGGAAACCTCCGGTATCCGTCCTGAAGAGACCGGTTCACCTGTCCTATCCCTTTGTGTTCTGCTGGGAAGACACGTATTACATGATCCCCGAATCGGCCCAGAGCAGGAGAATCGACCTGTATGAATGCGAATCATTCCCGTTTGTCTGGCGTTTGAAGACGTGTCTCATGAAGGACGTCACAGCCGTCGACACCACTCTCTTTCGTCACGCCGACCGATGGTGGCTCTTCACGGCGATGGCGGAGCATCCTGGGGCACATCCGCAGGTGGAGCTCTTCCTCTACTACGCGGATGATCTATTTGCCGGCACCTGGAATCCTCATCCTCGCAATCCCGTTGTTACGGATATTCAGCGGGCGAGGCCGGCAGGCAGGGTGTTTTTCGAGGGCGGAAAGATCTTCCGGCCATCGCAGAATGGAGGCAGCACGTACGGATACGGATTCGACATCAACGAGGTGGAGGTCCTGAACGAGACCGATTACCGGGAGCAGACCGTGCGATCGGTGCGGCCCGAATTGGACTCACGCATACTGGCGTGCCACACGTTTGCGAAAGAGGGGAACCTGACCGTGATCGACGCCTTAACGCGACGGTCGAGGTTGCCTCTGCCATTCTATCGATTGAATCAGTTGCTGGAACAGTGATGGTGCGCAGCCGCTTCGGCAGAACAATCTTCCTGAGGAGGACCGCATGAGCAAGCGTTCCTGGGATGTGGCAATCTGGGGTATCTACCCACCGCCCTATGGGGGAATGGCTACTCATATCGTTCGCCTGTTGGATTGTCTGCAGCAGGAGGGCATAAGGGCGCGGGTGTACAACCGTGTCAGCGATGGGCAGGATCCGCCGCGTGCTGTATCCATTCGCCGAAACCAGATACTGTGGTTTATCAAGTTCGCCCTCTGGGCTCCCGAAAGGAGCCTCTACGTCTTTACCGGCCGGCCCGGCGTCCGGTTTCTTGCCTACCTGCTGAAGGTATTTAGGGGTAAACGCTACATCCTCCGCATCGGCGAGGAACATATCCTGCGCACTTTCGAACGGAGCCGTTCGCTTGCCAGGTGGATGACCCTGGTTGCGCTACGCAACGCGGAATATATCATGCCTGTTTCTCCCCACCTTGCCGACTCCATCGTGCAACAGGGGATCGATCCTGCAAAGGTCCATCTGATTCCCGGATTCATACTCCCCGCAGACAGGAGCGAAGAGCCGCCCGATGAGGTAATTGAATTCGCCCGCAGTCACACGCCGGTACTTGCCGCAAATGGCCAATTGTGGCTGGGCGAACGTGGAAACATGTACGGTCTGGACCTGCTGCTCTCGGTGCTGCCTAGAATCCGGGAGCAGTATCCTCGGGTCGGTCTGATGCTGAGCACCTACGACTCTGAGATCAATCCAGGTAAGGTCCGGAACCTGCGGCAATGTATCGAGAACGCCGGACCTGCTGATGCAGTCTTCCTGCGATCGGAACAGCACGTGTTCTGGCCGATGCTGAAGTACACGGATGTCTTTTTGCGGCCGACGCGCAGCGAAGGGGACAGCTCCTCGATACGCGAGGCAATCTGGCTCGGGGTACCGGTCGTTGCGAGCAACGCCACACCGCGGCCCGAACCCAGCGTCCTGTTCACGAATGGAGAGCCTGAGTCATTCCTGAACTCGATCCGAGAAGTTCTCGCGGACTTGCCGCGGCAAAAGCAAATTTTTGCCGCGACTCCCGTGTCCGACTACGCATCGCCGGTCGTGGCGATTATCAGGAATACGCTCGCCTGATCCCGTATGCGCCTCGGATCGGCAGTGTCATGAGCAGTCTGCCGGTCTTCACAGCTCTGGAGCATGCGGAGCTGATTATTTCTCACCGAGCACCGGAGTGCGGCAGAGGACAACCCGATTTGAAGGAGCGCCTGCCGCTATGCTCCGGAATCCTGGGTCCCGGACAAATTCAGAAGTGAGTCCTGTATGGGCCAAACAGACCAGTGCTCCATCTATACAGGGCTTGAGTTCCTGCCATCTTACCTCGGGGCTTCGGCTCGCTTCACGGCCTTCGCCCTGGGCTGCCCTTTACCACGCTTTCTGCGCTCCCTCTTCAATTTTACACGCCTTCCCGTGTCGTCTTTCAGAGTTTTGACCAAACAAGCGTGCTGATGTTGGAGAAGACTCCAGCGCGGGCCCTGTTCGCGTCTATCACTCAAGCGGCCTCCAATCGGATCCCCAATCTAACCGGATCGGGCCATCACCGACGTTGAGCCTTTTTCATCTTTTTTCGTTCCGCGACTTCGGGATCTGCTTTCAGGACGATGAGCCTGCCAGGGAGGGTGATCGCCCGATAGTAGACTTCCTCCATCCTGATCCTCTTTCGAATCAGCAGTTCATAGTGCGGAGACCCGCCATGCGCTCGAATTGTTCTCTGTCAAGAAACCCTGTGGAAAAAATCAATCGGGAGGCGATCAATAAGCGGCGGGGGACCGCCGCCAGTGTCTGAATCGCGGATATCGGTACCGAGAATCTTCGGGTATCTCCGTCATCTGAATGCGCCGTAGGAGTCTCGCCCCGATCAGAGGATCCGCAGCCCGGTGGGCGCCGCAAGGCTATCTGCCACCGGTTTCGGGTCGGTCCCGTTCAGGAATTCCTCGATGTTAGTGTACCCGTCCGCGTCGTCGTCGCGGAGAGCGTCGGCAACATCCCCGGGCGCCAGGCCATGCAGAGTTTCCCAGGCATCCGGCATTCCGTCGCGATCGGAATCCGCACAGGCTGTACCCGATGCGGGCGTAATCCAGCCACCGACCTCGGAAGGCGAATCGATGATGTGCCCGGTGCCGTTCTTGACGTCATTGACAACCCGCGTGTCGATCGAGTCGCGACGCAAAAACCAGCTGCCGTCGCAGCTCAGACCCCGGTTGTTTCCGGCGTCTGCCAGGACTTCATCGAACGCGGCGAAGGCGCTTGAGGTGGTAATTGACGGGGCCGCAACCGGGGTTGATACGATGAAGCTTCTGCTGCCGGAATCAACCCAGTTGCTGTCCGGAAGCGTGTCGCTGGTCCTGCTGGGGCCGATGTTCCCCTTCACATAGACCTTCGCGTTCCCGGCAAAGCCTGAATCCCCTGCGATCACTTTCAGATCGCTGCTGGAAGTGCTGTCCGGACCTTTCTTGTGATAGTTGCCGATCCAGTTAATGGTGTTGTTCGACGGGAGAATGCAGTTGTCCTGCTGGTGGGAAAAAGTCCAATAGGGGTTGTACGTGATGTTGTTGACAACCTGGGCCGGGCCGCAGAGCTGCATCAGCGGATTTCTTTCACCATTGTGCGCCATGAGGTTGTGGTGGATCGAGATGTTCTCGGAACCCAGGCTGTTGTGGCTTTCACTACCGGCATACCCCCCGATCATTAAGCCCTTGCTGTGACATCCCTTCGAATGAGTACTGCAGTCGAGGCCTTCGGAAATAATCGACCACTGTATCGTGGCATTCTTCACACGGTACCAGGTTTCGATATTTGAATCTACCCCCCAGCTGAATGTGCAGTGGTCGATCAGGATATTGTAAAGCTCGACGCCGTTCACCGCGATCTGATTCGCATGGTTCTCGCCGCCGGGTCCCGGTCTTGCCGTGATGTAACGCATGACGACGTCGTGGGTTCGTGTGGAGAACACGTCCCCTCCCGAGGCGGTTCGGAGAGTGATGCCGCCACCAGGCGCAGTCTGGCCGGCGATGGTGATGTAAGGATTGCTGATGACGAGCGAGGTATTGACCGTAATGATACCACCGACGGCAAAGACACAAATCCGGGCGCCGCTTGCATTCACGCACTCGCGCAAGCTTCCGGAGCCGGAGTCGTTCAGGTTCGTTATCCGATAGATCTTTCCGCCTCTTCCCCCGAGGGTAACGGCTCCGAAGCCTTCAGCTTCTGGAAATCCGTTGGCTGCAAACAGCGTCGCCTGAAAAAAAACAAAATAGAGAATCAGGTACAGTGAAAATTTCGATCGAAGTCCGCCGTCCATGGTTTTACCTCCCAATTTCTGCGACGATAGCCAAACACGTGTCCGGGACTCGTTTTTGGATATAATAGCTGGTGGAACATGTTCTAGCAAATCGCCAAATACGTTCGTAGGCTCTCGAGACAGTTCAACCATCGATAGCATAATGCTTCTCAACGAGCTATGCTGTGATTCTAATCACCCGCTGTGCGTTATTTTGAGCCCGGAACCGCCCTCTTGGCGTAAACACCCTGCAGGATCAGCACTGTGTCCCCTGCGCGGAGCGTCTTGGCGGCCTTCTGGATCGTGCCGCAGGGACTGCTTTTGGTTCAAGGGTTGGAGTCGCTGCCGTTGGGTGCAATGTAATAGGTGCAGTGGCTGCCTCCATGCAGGGGAACAGAAAATAACCATAGTCCCCGCAGCCGATGACGAAAGCCACATCTTCATCGCGCTCTGTTCCTTTACAAATGCCCACAGAATCGGTGAGATGATTACCCATTCATCAGCTGCAAAGCCATACACTTGTCGCCAGCTAATACTTTAATCCAGAATATTGGGAACAGCTGTGACTCAAATCACATGGTTCGCAGATTGGCTCCAGGTGCCTCAGCCGGTCATTCGGTCCAGATGGTAGAGCTTGGGAGCATTCCTTGGAGGATGATGCGATCGAGTCCTTTGAAAATCCCGGAAATCTTCTCGGTATACCGATCCGTCAGTAGGTCCATGCTTTCCTATTCGGAGGTGCAACCTTGGTGCCTGTATGGATTTTATGCACCGGTTTCGTGGGAATTGTTCCGTGGATTGGGTTTCAGGGTTTTGCAATTCTTGTTTTGTTCTTTTTGAATTCCGCGCCGAAGGCACGCTGAAACCTTTTTGGCTCCGGCTCGTCAGGGCTGCGTATTGGCTCATTGAGGCATCCAACGGTATGCCTCAGAAACTGGAATCTAGACTCGCTTGCGGTGGCGGAGGTAATAAAGACAACCTGCGAGACATCCAGCCACCTGGCGAAGCAGCATTGGCTGCCTTGGGCCAAATCCATCACGCCGCCAGGAAAGCAAGGCTTTCATATAGGTCCATGGCAGTATGATCACAAGCCGGACAAGATTTCCCCAATGCCGGTACTTCTCGAACTGCACCAACAACGCTACAACATGCCCGCGCATGTAGGCAAAAAGCTGTTTTTTTAGCTCCTCCATCTCCTGCCGATGGTTGTGATATACAACGGCAGCCGGCTCATACCTGCATTCCCACCCTTCCGCAAGTATTCTGTGCCACATCTCAGAGTCCTCACTGCATCCTGAGGTGCCGGCTCCGAGACGCTCATCAAAGTAACCCACCAGATCAAACGCCTTCCTCCTGAAAGCCATATTGGCCCCCGCGCCGATATTCCAGACGGGTGTGCCACGGTTTTTCCACCGCTCAAAAAAGTCACGGCCGTAGCTAACCGCGCGGTAATCCCAATGGGCGGCTCCCATCAGCTTTTGAAACTTTACCTGGGCCTCGGTTTTCAGCTCTGCTGGTAGAACAAGGCCAGTAACCGCCAGCGTTTGCTCATTTTCAAAAGCTGCGGCGATTCTGATCAGCCACTGCGGATGTGCGACGGCATCATCATCAGTGAACGCCAGAATTTCATGGGAGCTTGCGTGTATGCCTGCGTTTCTTGCAGCGCTCAGACCGCGTTTTGCCTCTTGAATATAGCGGATTCCGGGGAAGGCAGAAACAACGTGGCGCGTCGCTTCTGTCAATTGCCCATTGTCCACAACAATTATCTCCTCAGAGCAGGTTTCAAGGTTCTTCAATCCAGCAAGACAACGCCGCAGTTGATCCGGGCGGTCGCATGTGCAGACAATAACAGAAATTCCGATTCCCTTTCCGCTTGCCGTAGACGGCTGCATGCTCAGCATTTCCAGGGGATTGCGCAAAAATGCCAGTTCCGCAAGATCCGGAAGGTTTTGAGATGCGGCCGCAGGCCCGGGCAGGGGATGGCGAAAACCTTTCTTCAAAACGCGAGTCCCAACGGCTGGTGCAATCGCCCTCCCAATCAGGAATGTGAGTTCGTCGGAAGAAAGAGGCAGCAGGTCCGGCGCGATCTCGAGGTGGCCAAGCGGGATCTGAGAGTGCCAGAGGAAAAGCATAATTGGGCCCCGGCATTCCCGGCATTCGAGCAGGGGAACGCCTTGTGTGAGATCCCAGTGCATAATCGTCCAGGGAGTAAAGGGTTTCATCCGAGACTCCTCCGGATCCTCTGGATTCGACGCAGCGACCTGTCGTATTCGCCGCACAGCCCGAATAAGCCGCCCATAAGCTCCGCAAGAACAAAATCCGCACGATATTCTTTCCGCCCCTTCAATCCGCGAATCAGCAAGCGCAACTGATAAGGTAGCCACCAGGCGACGAGACGACGCAATTTCCTCCGTTCATCCATATCGGTGCGATAGGTCTTTGCCACGAAAGCCATCATGCCGAGGCCCCAGCTGCTATATTGACCGCGCAGAGCTGATATCGCTCTCCGATGCTGATGGAAGACCATGTAGCGAGGCTCATAGACTATGCTAATTCCCGATCGGATTATTCTGTAAAACATGTCAAGATCCCCGCCACCTGGCAGGGAAGCCCCAGTGTCAAGAGCCTCGTCAAATCCACCGATTTGTTCCAGCAAATCCCTCCTGAAAGCCATGTTTGCTCCGGTACCGATTATCCCGATACCGGCGGGATACAACGGATTACGGGGCAGGCTATTGCCGTACACGATGCGCCTAAATCCTTTTCGGAAGCCGCCTCGCTTTTCGAAAAGGAACTGTGCCTGGGTAGCAAGCTCAAAAGGAAGGACAAGCCCGGTAAAACCGCCTGCCGCTGGATACGCACGATAGGCTTCCAGGAGACCGTGGAGCCATCCCCGGTCTACAACGACATCATCATCAATATAAGCGACGATGGCGCCTGTTGCCTCGGACCACGCCCGGTTGCGGGCAAAATCCAACCCCGGCTTCTTCTCGCAAATGTAATGAATCCCGGGAAATTTCTTCACGAGTTCTCTGGTTTGACTATTCGCCGGCGCGTTATCGACTAGCAGTACCTCCAGCTTAGTTGGTGAAAAACCGGGAGGGAACGTAATCTTTTGGAGGGAATCCAGGCACCGGGCCGCATAGGCAGGACGCCCATGAGTACAGAGGACGGCCGTTACACTGGGAAGGTCAACCACAGGTTCGGATACACGACTCTGAAGCTCATCCTGGATAGCGTTTTCAAGGATTTGTTTTCCCGCGTGTGCCGCGATTATCTGTGATAAAGAATCGGTCTTGTCCTTCACGATCCTGGCGACATCCGGCAGCAGAAATCCAAGAGGTTTACCCTTTCTCCGGATCAAAAGAGCACAGCCTTGCTCAAGCCTGGAGAGCGGGATATCGGGAAGGGGATCCGTTATTTCAATGTCGAAAATCGGATACTCCATGGCGGCCTGTCAGGCTTTCTCATTTGAGGACGTCGCGATATTGCAGTCTGTAAAGTTTGGCAAAAAGGCCATTGAGGTCAAGCAGATTCTCAAGCCTGCCCTGCTCACAAAGCTCACCATTATCCAGGACGGCTATATGATCCGCCCGATCCACTGTTGAAAGTCTATGGGCAATGATGATAACGGTTTTTTGCCCACTGAAGCTCTCCAATGCTTCCTGAACCAGGTGTTCTGCAATGCTATCGAGCTGGTTGGTGGCTTCATCAAGGATAAGGATGTCCGGATCGCGAATAATAGCTCGCGCCAGGGTGATCCGTTGCTGTTGACCGCCCGATAGAAACACCCCGCGATTTCCAACCTGACTCTCGTATGCTGCCGGCAGCTTCATAATGAAATCATGGGCCTGGGCTTTTTTTGCAGCATTAATAATTTCATCCATGGTTGCATCCAACTTACCGTAAGCAATATTCTCACGCACTGTGGCATTGAGCATATAGGCATCCTGACTCACCAGCGCCAGGCGTTGCCGCCAGGAGGCGATATCAATTTGGTGCAATGGCCTCTCATCGATAAGGATATTGCCCTCATCAGCCTCATAAAAACGAAACAGCAGGTTTATCAATGTAGACTTTCCGGCGCCAGACGGCCCCACAAGCGCTGTAGTCTTGCGGGCCGGAATTACCAGCGAAACATCTTTCAGGGCCGGAGGCGCATCAGTATCATAACGAAATGTTACGGATGAGAGCTCGATGCCCTTGTCCAGGCCACCGAAACTCGCCTTGCCGGAGAGGGGATATGGTTTGTCAGAGCGATCCATAAAGGACGTTACGGCTTCCACTCCGGCCGAAAGCGAAAGCAGTTGAAGCCGGGATCCATCGATAGCCTTTACTATAGGCTGAAGCCGGTATAGCAGGAAGACGAATACAAGAATTGGTGCCAGGTTGCCTGTGGTTTGAGGTTGAACGTACAGCAATACCCCGGCCAAAAGCGCAATGGACAGGATTTCATAGATGGGATTGACGGCTCCTCCGATAACTCCAAGCTTAAAGAAGGTACGACTTACTTCTTCCGATGCACGGTCAAAGCGATCTTTTTCATATTGTTCGCGCCCGAAAGCACGGATCAGTTTCATGCCCCCAAAGCCCTCCAGCATTCTATCAGCCAGCCTGGAGTTTGCTCGCGTCGCACGATCTCCAAGGTCTTTGACCTGCCGCGACAAAGTCCGATTGACGAGAGAGATAGATATCATTCCAACTCCGACAACAATTGTAAGCTGCCATGATATTAGAAAGAGGAACGCCATGTAGGTGATCAACATGCAGCAGGCGGTGATAGCTCCAATCAGGACCGAAAGTGCCTGACAGGTACGCCAGGTTTCCGAGGCAAGAGTATTGAGCAACGTCCCGGTCTGCCTTCGTTCAAGGTAGCTGTAACTTATTGTCAAAAGTTGCTCGAAAATGCCGGACCGCAGCCGATGTCCAACCTGTGAATTCAGCCATGCAGTGATAATCGCGTTGAGATAAGAAGCAATTGTGCGGATTACGGCGGAGAGAATAATCAAGCTGGTGATGACAAGAAACCGGTTGGCTGGCGGGATATCGTGGAATATCCGGGAAAGCAAATCGACAATCCACCGGCCGGTCGCAGAATCACCGGCAGTTTTGTCAAAACTGTTGATGAGTGGAATAAATAGCCCAATTCCGAAACCCTGGGTGAGCGATGAGAACAAGCCGAGCGCAATAACTAAAGATATTGCCCAGGGATACCAACCGAGAATGGATATCAGCCTGCGGACAATGTGCATTTCCTGGCGCATATAAATCAAATCTTCGCAGCTCTATTTTGATCAGATGTCACAATTACTGTTTATCAAAGATTGATGTGTCGCCTTTTGGGCTTCTTTTTCTCGCTATTCCTAATCCCGGGCTCATGCCCGGACTGTTACCCACACCTGACACTGAGGCCGTGTCCCAAACTTCCTTCCTCCTTCCCTATTGCATTCTGCCCCAACGGGGCTGAGTCCCAAAGCCCAGGGTTGACCGCGCTTTTTGCGGTCAACCCTGGGCTCTGGGACGTAACGCCTTAGGCGTAGAATGTGGCAAGCAAACCATAGCCGGCAGGCTGCTTGAACCTGGTCTCATCCGGAATTAAAGCCAGCTTGCCCGCAGTCTCAAGTGTGCCCGCATTCAGGGCTGATGCCCGGGGATGTTATCTTTTCGCTCCTCGGGGCTATATCCGTTATCGTTGCTATATCCAAAAAGCTAATAATTTCAGCTGGCTTGGCGGCTAATGACAGGCTGTTCAGCCTGTAATTGGATCATCGGCAAGTTGCAGGCTGAACATGCTAACCACAAATTATCGGTTGAATCACTTTCATGAACGAACCGCAAAATTGCCCGTTTTGGATTCAGAAATGTATGAAATCCACAGATCCCTGGCTTTTTTCATCCTGCGGCTGTGGATTATGTCAAAAAGACAAGGCCGGGGCACCTGAAGATTCGCACCTGATAATGATTCCGTTCCTGTGCTCCCTTGAACCCTTGTGTTCTCCAAAATTGACTTTCCCCAGGCCACAAGCGCTTTAGACCTTTGTGCCCCCAGACTGCATTTTAGAACTTCTCTGGCAAAGCTTTTGTGAAACCCTGTAGTGAGAAGCCTTACAGGATCTTTCGCAACTGAACGGAACAGATAGGCCAGAGCTTCCTCGCTTCTGCCCTGTTGAGACGCCTTGCCAAACAGGTAGTAGAGATAATTGCTCCTGGACCACCGAATTAGGGAATTGAAGCTCTGCGGAAGCGTATCGCCCCGTCGGCCGACGGCCAGATGCCAAGACCGTTCCATGGATACATAATCCGTGGACATGGCGTTTGGATGAATACGGTATCCTACGAGGGCTTGAGGTATCAGGCGGAAATCATGGCGCTGTGCAATTTTAAGGTAAAGGTCCCAGTCCTCGCTGCCTTGCGCCTCTTTCTGTCGATGCGTTACATCGTAGCCTCCAACTTCATCAAAGACGCGGCGGGGAATCATAGGCGAGCTTGCCGTTCCAACGAAATTGGAATATAAAAGATCTACAAATACGTTCCCTTCAAAACTGCGGCGGCTCAAACCGACTACCCTGCCTTTTTCATCGATCAAAGAAATCCATGAATAGACCAGCCCTACCGATTCGCCAGCTTGTGACAAGGCGAGTACCTGGGCCTCAATTTTTGAAGGGTGCCAAATGTCGTCGCTATCAATGGGCGCAATGTATTCTCCGCGTCCGCTCTGGATCCCACGATTACGGGCTGAGGCAACGCCTTCATTCTGCTGCCTGAGCAACTGAATTCGTGAATCCTTCCGGCAATATTGCTCTACAACTGCAGTGGTACCGTCTGTAGAACCGTCGTCGACTAAAATGATTTCGAGGTTTTTATACGATTGAGCAATAACCGATTCAATAGCCGCCCCAATGAATCGTTTTGCGTTGTAGGAAGGCATTACGACAGTGACAAGAGGTCGCTCGGATAACCCGGGTATTTTTTCACTGGTTGATTCATCGAAACTATCCCCGCCAGCGTGCTTTACGGGTAAGAGAATGCGGCTCATGACCTTTCAGTAGTCGAGAGGGAATGGTCAATTGTCCTAGGAAGGAGAACGCCTTCAACGCTTTTGGACCGGCGAGGATATTTGCCCATTGAGACGTCCAATATTCCCACCATTAGCCCATGTAATGCTGCAAAACTCCCGTCACGCGATCTCTTCAATATTCGCAATAGCTGCAATGTAACCACATATGCCATATAAAGCCAGAATATTAAAAAATCCCCAAGTGTTTTGCCGCGGAGCAAATATCGATAAATGTAATATTGATGCCTTACTCTCATTCTAGCCAGTTCGTAGGATGATGGTCTACCCGAAGGATCAAGATAATGATTGAGCTTCGCTTTCGGCTGGTAGGCTAGCCTCCAGCTTTTCTCCACAACAAAGGAAAAAACGAAATCCTCACCTATCGCATATCTCTTGAACTCTTCCTCGAAGCCGTTTTTATAAAACACTTCCCTCCGGAAAAAACAATTGCAGCCGTGCAACCATTCGACGTCCATAGGAGAGTCGCCTTCGGGCAATATTGGCATAATCCTGTCCAACCGAAAAATTTTGCCTACATCAAAAAGCCCAAGGTGTTTTTCAATTCGATGCCGGATCCGCAGTTTAAGGGGTTTAAGATTAACAATCCTGCCTTCAACGCCACCAATCTGTCGGGTCGTATCAGCTTCGAATATGCCCCGGATGTTTTCAAGATAGGAGGGAAAAAGTTCGACGTCGTCGTCCAGAAAGCCAACAATTTCACATCTCGAAAGCCGGATGCCAATATTGCGCTGCTTGGGAATTCCGCGAAGTTCGTGCGCTATTGAGGTATATTTCAGCTCAAATGAGAGATTCTCTTTGATGATGGACTCCACAAGGTCGGAGCTTTGCCTTGTTTCAGAAGCGTCGACAATTATAACTTCAGCAGGAGCGTATGTCTGATTCATTATGGATCGTAGACACCTGGCCAGCGCTGCAGGACGATTCCAGGTCGGTATGATTATGCTGATACGAAATGAGCTTTTAGTGTCCAAGGGCACCATAATTTCACATATAGCGAGACTTCACATTTTTCTTGCATAATTTCTGCACACACCCAATACAGAAGGTAAAGCATTTATCTAGCCAGGGTTTTTGCTACTGTGGGAGGCGGCACCGCTTTAGCGGTTTTTCCAAACCCATGGTGCCATCTTAGGATTAGTAAGAATCTAAATCAAGCCATTGCTCAAAAAAATGGCACACAAAGACGCGGAGATCACGGAGGAAACCGATTCTGACCGCGAGAATTATATACCTCTCCGAGCAAACTTCTTTTAGATCAAGCTGTTGCTACCTCGGATCTCGTGGCGCTTTACGGCAATATCAGGTCGTTCTCCCCCTCGAACAAAACCTGTCCCGTAACCTGGTCCAGGACCCTCGATTTCACCACATAGGTGCCCGAGGATATCTGGAAGGAGGACAGAGGATCCAAGGTTACGTCGGCTCCGGCGGGCAGAACGAGCGAACCGTTGGCGCCTAGCGAATACACGGGAATCCGGTTGCCTTCTGATGCCTCAATCCACACCTTCAGCTCCACCGTGGCCGTTTCCGTGCCTTTGTTCGTAATAATGTACTGATATCCGGATTCGGCCGCTGAAACCTCAAGTACTACGTTGGGATTTGGAACCGTGCCTGGCGTTTTGGAGCTTGCGCTGCCCCTTATGGAGAAGGAGTTAACATCCTCGGATAGGATATCTCCCGTTGCGGGATCAAGCAGCCGGGCATTAAACTCGCAGGCGCCGGATGGAGAAGTCTTGGCAACTTTAAAGAGCTGGATCTCGCCGTATTCCTGGCTGAATTCAGGCCCAAGGGCAATCACTTCATCTGTGCTCACATTGCCAATAGATATTGGCGAAATCCCTGGGAGTTCCAACCAGGTCTTAAGCTCGACCTTCAGCTTCTGCTGCGACGGGTTGCTGATCCAGAAAGAATCAGCTTTAACTGTTTGGCCCGGCCTGTAAGTCTGGCGCTCCAGATGGGCGTTGACGGAAACATCGGACACCGTCGGCAGTCCGGGATCCTGCACTACTGCCGTTTCCGCCGTAACCGTTTCCGCAGCAAGCCCTTCCTCCACAGCCACTTCTTCAGTGGCCGCCAAAGCAGCGACTTCCTGAGAGGTTTCCGAACTGGCAGTCGTCTGGGCCGCTGCCGCGCTCTGCGCAACCGGTGTAGCCATCGCCGCCCTAATTTCATCCTGGCTCAGCGCACGGTTGTAAACTCTCAGTTCATCGATGCTGCCTTTGAAATACTCCGAGCCTGTGAACCAGCGCCCGATTTGAAATACTGTTGTGGAAGAAACCTCCGGCATGATTGTCGAGCTGCCGGCTTGGTTTCCGTCTATATACAGGCGGTTCTGTGAGCCGTCAAAGACATAAGCAAAATGATGCCATTGCTTCTCTCTTGGGGAATTGGCGGTAACAAGCCATGTGTCATCATAATCGAGTACTCCGGTCTTATACGCTTTAAAGCCGTGCTCCAGACCCGAACGAGCCGCCGGGTTGCCAAGCGAAACGACCGATTGACTTGCCGAAGTCAGGGTGTTCTGATAAATCCAGGCGACAACCGTCTTAGTCTCATTCACGCCGGGAAGCCCGTTAGTGCCGGCCGACACATAGCTTTTCTTCCCATTGAAATACAAAGCCTTGCCGTATTTGCCGGTTGTCCAGCTGGCTGAATAGATCGTTGCCGTGTTCCCACTGCCGGAAAGATCCGCACTGGTATTGCCGGCTCCTTCGTTAAAGCCGTAGGCTGCAACCAGCCCCGAAGCTATATCCGCTGAGGCGGTTGTGGTAAATGAGTATCCTGATGATGTGGCTTCATTCCCGGAGGCATCCTTGGATATGACGCTGTAGTAATACCTGGTTCCAGCCGTCAGGCCAGTCAGAGACAGCGAATGCGTCGTAACCATTGTGGTGCTTTTCGCGGTGGATTCGACCGTCTGGGAAGTTATTTTATAGGAAACCTGCGAATCAGCTTCCTCATTGGTTCTCCATGTAATGGTCGCCCCGGAGGTCGTGATGCCGGTGCTGGTCACAGAAGAGATTTCCGGCGGTGTTGTGTCAGAAAGGGTAATGGTTACGGAAGCACTTCTGCTGGCCGACACATTGCCGGCAGCGTCCTTCGCCCAGGCGTACAGGGTTTTCACGCCTTCTGATGCGAATGAATAAGAAGCCGGGGCTGTTGCCGACCATCCGCCGGCTCCTGCCGAAGGAGCGGTGGATGATTCATTGACCATGTAACCGGTCACCGCCAGGTTATCGGTCGCCGTGAAGCTGGTGATGGACACCGTCAGGCTGGATGCAGCTGACGGGATGCTGAAGGCCGTTACTGTGGGCTTTGTGGTGTCGGGGAGCGTAATGGTAACGGAAGCGCTCCTGCCTGCCGACACGTTTCCGGCTGCGTCCTTAGCCCAGGCGTACAGGGTCTTCGCGCCTTCTGATGCGAATGTATAAGAAGCCGGGGCTGATGCCGACCATCCGCCGGCTCCTGCCGAAGGGGCGGTGGATGGATTCGGTGACCATGTAGCCGGTCACCGCGAGGTTATCGGTCGCCGTGAGGCTGGTGATGGACACCGTCAGGCTGGAGGCAGCTGACGGGATGCTGAAGGCGGTTACTGTGGGCTTTGTGGTGTCGGGGAGCGTAATGGTAACGGAAGCGCTCCTGCTCGCCGACACATTTCCGGCAGCGTCCTTGGCCCAGGCGTACAGTGTCTTCGCGCCTTCTGATGCGAAGGTATAAGAAGTCGGGGCTGTTGCCGACCATCCGCTGGCTCCTGCCGAAGGAGCGGTGGATGATTCGGTGACCATGTAACCGGTCACCGCCAGGTTATCGGTTGCCGTGAGGCTGGTGATGGACACCGTCAGGCTGGATGCAGCTGACGGGATGCTGAAGGCCGTTACTGTGGGCTTTGTGGTGTCGGGGAGCGTGATTGTAACAGAATCGCTTCTGCTCGCCGACATGTTTCCGGCAGCGTCCTTAGCCCAGGCGTACAGGGTTTTCGCGCCTTCTGATGCGAATGTGTAAGAAGTCGGGGCTGTTGCCGACCATCCGCTGGTTCCTGCCGAAGGGGCGGTGGACGATTCATTGACCATGTAGCCGGTCACCGCAACGTTATCGGTCGCCGTGAAGCTGCTGATGGACACGGTCAGGGTGGTCGCCGTCGATGGAATGGTGAAGGCCGTCACCGTGGGCTTTGTGGTGTCGGCCGGAGCCGAGGTAGTGAATGTGAAGTCGCCGGAGCATCCAGTGTTGCCGGCAGCGTCCGTAGAACACACTTTATAATGATAGGTGGCGGCCGAGATGAGCCCGGAGAGCGCGACTGAATGTGCTGTTACCTTTGTGGTATTAGATGCGTTAGAACCATAGCTGGTGGTCGTGCCGTATTGTACCTGGCTGTCCGAGGCTTCATTGGTCGTCCACGTGATCGTCGCGCTGGACGTGGTAATGCCTGAAGCAGAGACCGAAGAGATAGTGGGCGGCGTGGTGTCCGAAGGGGAGACCGTCGCGGTGACTTCATTCGAATACGCGCTTCTTTCCCCTCCAGTGCCATAGACTCTGACCGCAAAATAGTATGTCCCCGAGGCCAGGCCCGATACGGTACGCGTTGTCACATTGCCGACATCGAGTGTCGTACCATAGTTGCCCGAGGAGTTACCGTAGGAGAGCTCATAACCTGCGAGCTCGGGTTGAGTATTAGGATCCCATGCGAGCTTTACATCAGCTGCGGTTGAGACCTGTATAAAAGCAAGCAGCACAGCCAGCACAAATATATATGGTTTCATGAACCATATTCTCGGCGATGCGCAAAAATGATGCTGTGCTGGCAGTCACAAAAACACTATGAAATAAAGAATTTTTGCATGCTCTAAATTCGTGATAACAATCACGTAATTCACTTTTCTGACGATCCATTTGACCTTTGTGCCGGCAGTGAAGGTTCCCAAAAGCTGTCCAGCCCAGGCGTCCGTTTCAGCGCAAGGAATTTTTAGTCTCCATGAGGATCTGAAAAAACCTTCTCACGCGGAGCCGCGGAGGTCGCCGAGAATAAAATGACAGATCCGCGCGAACTCTGCGGCTCCGCGTGCATTGCGGTTGCCGTTGACATCGTATATACATTGAGATAATGCTTATAAGTGATCATCTGGGATGAAGACAAGAACACAAAACTGTTACAAGAGAGGGGGAGATAGGATTCGAGGAAATTGAGGAGTTATGGCAGAGAAAAAAGAAGAACAATGAGCTTGATGCTTACGAACAGGCTGTCGAAGAATCCCTGGAAGAGTATTTGCCGGTTCCTTCTGAGGAACAGAGGCAAATTTTACAGCTTGCGGCTAAGACCAGAACCATCAGCCTGCGAATCAGTGAAAATGTGCTGCAGGCGTTAAAGCGGAAAGCAGCAGATGAGGGACTCCCCTATCAGACGCTGATCTCAAGCGTTCTCTATAAATTCAGCACAGACAGGCTCGTAGATGCAAATGCGGTAAAAAAGGCTCTGGCATCTTTGAAGAGCAATTAAAAAAACGCCACGGATTATCATGGGTTTAGATCAGTGGAATCCGTGGCGTTTTTGCTGTAGCGCTTTTCCTTTTCGTGAACTTGAGAGGGACCGCTTTTTTTAACCCAATTCTGCACTCTCAAGCCTGGGACGCGAACGAATTCCCCTTCGTTGTTTGTCACCAGCACCACCTGGAGCGCAAGGGCATGCGCGGCAATCCACAGGTCATTATTTCCAATAACACGCCCAAGCCTTTCCAATTCGGCGCGAATTTCGCCATACCGGTCACCGGCTTCAGGCCCAAGCGCCAAAACCGGTATCTCCTGCGCCAGTTCTTTGAGAATGCTCCGGGCGTCGTCCCGATGGCGGCTTTTGCAGGCGCCATAACAGAGTTCACCGTAGGTGACCGACGACATGCCCACGTCGCCCGGCTGCAGCTTCCTGAAACGCTCCAATACCTCCGAAGGGCGATGCCTGGCAATGTAAATGCAAATGTTTGTGTCCAGCAGATAGCGCAAAGCCATCAGAAGCACTCCCGCGGCTGCGGTGGCAAATCTTCCCGGCCTTGCTCCAAAAAATCTGCAGGGAGGCTTGTCAATAATTCGAAGGCCCGAACCATGCTTCCGCTTCGTTTGCGCAGCACAACCTCATCGCCACGCCGGTAAATAAGGACCTCGTCTGCATCAAACTGAAACTCCTTGGGCAAACGCACCGCCTGGGAGTTGCCGCTCTTGAATACCCTCGTTGTCTTCATGGGATGTAGTATATACTATATGTATATACAGTACAAGCCGTGCAATCGAAAAAACGCCACGGATTCTCGCGGATTTAAATCAGTGGAAACCGTGGCGTTTTTATATGCGGTGGAGGCGGTAGCGATGGATGCGTACGGCAAAGGCCTTTTCTTCCGAACGTACGAACGATCCCTCGCAGGAAACGGTCACCTTCAATGGGAAATCGAGGCGGATGTCCAGCCTGGTATCTGGCTGTGGCAATTCATCACTTTGAATCAGGATTCCTGTCCTACTGATGTTCACCGTCCGCGCATCATGCCAGGCCGGCATGCCACTCAATCGATAATGCAATGGAATATGCATCGGGAAACGCTGGGCACGAGATACATGGGGCCGTACGTTACTTTCCATGGACTTCTCTTGATGCACGAAAGGTTGGTGGATTAATACGCTATGCTTCTTAGTAATAGCTTGGAATGGCACATTGGTAGGGAATAACACTGTACTTTGGTGCTATATAACTATGCTTGACGGGTGACCTCGTTCTTGAGCGAGTAGCGCGCCAGTTCCATGCGGCCGGACACCCCGAACTTGTTGAAAATGCGTGTCAGGTGATATTTCACGGTGCGTTCGCTCAGGCGCAGGTCGCGGGCGATCTCCTTGTTGGAGCATCCGTTGACAATCGCCTCGACAATCTGCAACTGCTGGATTGAAAGAGAGTGCGTCTGCTGCTGGGCCTGCTGCTCGACGCGAGTGGAAAGCGAGCAGAGGGCGCTTACCAGTTCGGAGATCCCCGCATGGTTTATCCAGTACTCGCCTGCATTCACGGTGCGGATGGACTTAAGTAGCAGGGAAGTGGCATCGTTCTTGCGCACTATTCCGCGCGCGCCCCAAATCAAGGCCTGTATGATTTCACCATTGGTGATCCCATCCACCAGAAGGATGGACCGTGTTGCGGTCCGGGCAGTGACCTCACGGAGCGCTTCGAGGCCCGGGCGGCGGCGCAACTCCTTATTCATCAGTAGAATGTCGGGATTCAAACTGGCCGCAAGCTGCGGCAATTCCCGGCCATCATCCGTTTCGCCGACTACGGCAAACTCCCGTTCCGATTCCAGCAGGCGGCACAGCACCTCACGGAACATTTTTTGACGGTCGGCGATCAGGATTCGGATGGACATAGAGCGATTATTAAACAACAAATTATCTAAAATCGCAACGACACATAGAGTGACGGAATTGAGCCTCCAACCGGTTTTGGTGAGGATGGCTCTTCAGAGTCTGTCTCAAAATTGGCGGCGAGAATTTCGGAACAGTCGTTTTGAGACCGGCGCTGGCGGCCCGTCCATAAATTTAACGCTGACGTACGCCGATAAACGCTGACGTACGCTGAAAAACTGCAAATATTCATATCGGCAGGGAAATGGGCTATAGGAAGCCAAAATCGTCCGTTCCACGTTCCACGTTCCACCTTATTTTTTAAACGGCACGGCGCGGAATTCGCCTTGCGTGACCTGGATGTCAAAATGAAAGATGTCCTTCCTGATGTTCCGGAGAATCAAGGGGCAGTGTTTTAGCCCCTGAGGGATAAAGACCAGGAAGCTTTTATCCAGAATATACTTCTCGTCATCCATCCACATCTCGGCTTCCGCACCAAGATCATCCGCCTGCCTGGGATCGCCCCCCGCAAATCCTATGACCTCCGCATAGGGATGCGCATGAGCATCCATCCTGCCCGGATCCTCTCCCGCCCATACCCAGGAGCAGTTCACCATAATCGAGCCTTCAGCCAGCCTGGCGGCGCCCATGGAAAATTCGAAGATGAATGCCTTCGAGTTGCGTCTCTATCCGCTCTGTTGATGGAACTCATGGCTGTTTCTCCTGTTGGCCTCGCGCATCGCGTCCCAGGCACGTCGGGTATTGAATCCGGACTTGAGGAGCATACCGACAAGTATTTCTCCGTGCCCGTATGTCCATGCTCAATGACTGGATGAACGGATAGACGCTTTCATCCAGCGACAGGCCTTTCTTGATCAAGTCTTGCTTGACGTCGGAAGTTATCGAGGATATACCGCGTCATCAAGGGGAAGATATCCGTGCCTCCAACCACGGGGGCTACAGTTCCCGAAGCTCGCGCAGTCTCCCGAATCGATCCCACCGTCCGGATAAACCGCCACAAAAATCCGCGCCCAGTTCAGGATCCTCAACCGGTTTCAGAGACCACGCGCCGGTTTCCTCCATGATCTTCTACAGCACCTTCTTTTTATATTCAAAGTCCCTTGCAGATGTCCCCGCGATCATGAGCATCAATCCCGGTCCCTGAACGGAGTCGGTGAACGTCTGAATATGTTCACGGCCTCTTCATTGCTGGTTGAGACGTTGGCTGCCATCATGGCGACGTTGAAGCCCATCAGCTCGATGTTCTTTTGGGCTGTTTTGAGGAAATCCGCCTGGTATCCCATCTGGTAGGCGCGGCCGCCGCAGCAGAGTTCGCTGTCCCCGCGGATTCCAGGGTCAACGCCCGCCTTCTGGAGCAGCGAAACAGCGGCTTGGGCCGCCGGCCACATATCCCTATCATAATTGGTCCGGCAGCCAGTGTGATAAAGCACTTTGGCCTTCTGTTTTGTGGTGTCCTTAACCTTCAGTCCATCGGCCCATTGGCTTTTCTTGGCTTTCGGGCCAGGAACCATCGAGCCTTGCTTCCGCAGGCTGTTGACAGTGGCGTCAAGGGGAGGAATGTGTGGCCGTCTTCCACACATTGAATCCGCATTGCATTGAGCGGCTCCAGCACCTCCATGTCCAGGGAATACTTGCAGGAGACGTCGCAGGCGCCGCACATCTGGCAGTTGTAGACAATTTCGAGCAGCTTGTCCGAATAGTCGATCCGGTTCTCCAGCATCGCCACGCCGAAAACCATGCGTCCGCCGCCTGATTAGGCGTGAAAATTGTATCTGGAAATGCTGGGGCAGACGTTTACGTGCTCGAATTTCTCGACTTTCTCCAGGGGCATGAATTTGCAGGCTGAACAGCGTGGCAAAGCTCCATCTCCCTCCGATAATCCGCAAGTCCCATAACGCCCTCCTCAGAATAGCCACGCAGGAAGCTTTTCTGAAATTCAGAAGACACTTATAAATCCGCTAGCTTGGGTATTCGATATGGCTGAAGAATCCGACTGCCCATTACCGAATCTCTCAAGAATGCAAATGCCGAGAACGATTCTATGCATGAACCGGATGAGGAAGAAGAGCGTCGATGGATGGATGCATTTTGATTGCCATACGCTCAGGCAAGTTACAGCCAGAACAACCATTTGGGCATCGTTGCCTCATCCGGCAGGCTCCCGACGACTTCGACGTCCAACACAAATGAATCAGTGGAACGTTCTATGATGAACGGGCACCAGAGCTTAAGTCCTCCGGCGGCTCATGGCATCCCGTATTTCGATGCAAGGGCTGAGCCTATCATGCCTGCAAATCCGCAGACGATCGCTCCAGCCCCACGCGTATTGCCTCGAATATTGTGACGCACCTCCTGTCGGCTCCAGTGCGGGTCAGAGTTCTTGGCAGCCTCGTATCCGCACGACCTTGCTCGGCGCCTCACGGTCTCCTGCGCATGATGTTTTGCCTATCGCTTTTACCTGATCTACTCCTATCCGTTGCGCAAGATCTATTGCATCCTGAACCTGGCCGCTGATTCTTTCCTCCGGCAGATATTCATAGGCCGCGAGGTTGTAGAAAAGCACCCAGGCGGGCAGGGAATCCCTGATGGCAAGATAATCATCCAGCGCCGCCTGATTACGGATGACGTTGCCCGATCCGACAATCTTGGCCAATGTCTTTTCAATCATCATCCCCACGCCTCCATTTGCCAGATTTGGGATGCCCGTTTATAGATCTTAACGCTGACGCACGCCGATAAACGCTGACGCACGCTGAAAAAATATTAAAAAATACGATTTTCGCGCAGTTAGTGTTGATTGGGTGAGGATGGCTCTACAGAGCAGCTCGAAAGGCGTAATCTGGTTATTGCCTGACGGGCGGTCTGCAGACCGCCCCTATCAAAAACGGATCGCTTATATTTTTCCAAGGGCCTTAAGGACTTTTTCGGGCGTGATGGGGAAGTCTAGGATCCATTTGCCTGTTGCGTTGTATAGGGCAGGGGACGTGATGGCCGAAACACTCGCGCCGACGTTCTCGCCGATTCCGCATGCTCCGTAGGTGGAATATCCCAGATGGCTCTCGTTGAGGATGCACTCGACGGGCGGATAGTCGCTCATGCTCGGCAAAGCATATCCTATATGATCCCAGTTCAGTCCGACGCCGGTCCTCGGACAGTAGACCTTCTCCTCGGTTGCGGACCTGCCCAGGCCCATAATTGCGCCCCCGTACTGCTGGCCCATGGCGCCCTGTGGATTGAACACATGTCCCACGTCGTTGACGCACACCATATTGGTTACATCCACCAGGCCGGTCTCCGTGTCCACCTCCACCTCCACGAAGTGGGCCTGCCTGGCCATAAAGTGAAGCTGGCCATCCGGCTTGCCCTCCGACTTCAATTCCCCCAATGAACCCGCTGCAGGATGGACGATTGCCGGGTCGGCATTCCAGAATGGATTGGCTACCTCTGTAACAGATTTCCTGTTTTCCGGATTTGCCTTCTCGAATATATAACTATCCCGGATGTCGAGATCCTCAAGCTTCCTGCCGGCGAAGAAGGGCTCCCCGGGACCCTTCATTGTCGATCTCGGCATTACGGCATACTGGAGGATTTTTCGTTTCAGTTCCCGGGCGGCCAGCACGAGTTGAGGCGTCGTGCCTGTTGTGCCGAAGGAGCCGCCGGGACCTGGAAAGACATAGGCGTTATTATCGGAGCGGCGCACCTGTATAACAGTATCTTCGTACTTCATTCCCGATTCGGAAGCTACGCACATGCGGTATCCGGATTCCGAATCGATTCCCATATCGCAGCGTGTCGCGATAATCGCGACCTTACCATCGCGTAATATAAGGCAGGCCAGCGGCGGCGCAGGCCCGGAAAAGATGCCCACCTGCCATTCGTGGATGGACATGAATCCCAGCCCGTGCATTCTACCGTTGGGGAGTTTCCGCGCCCCGGGAGGATGCCACTTTTCATCCCAGCCGATGGCCTTTTTGCCGAGATCGATCACCTCTTTAAGACTGTGCCTTTGCGGAAAACCATTTTCCTTCTGGTATTCGGTGACCCAATCCCAAGAATGGCCGCCGCAGCCGTCGTTCTTCAGCGCAACCTCTGTGGGATCGAGCCCGAATTCGGCCGCCACGCGGGCGAACATCAAATTGTGAGGAATGCACGCTGCAGCCCCATGCCTGTAACACTGATGGTGGCCCTGATTAGTGAACGCCCAGGACTCCCGGCCCCGTATGTTGTGTATTTTTGTGCATTCGGGTGTTTTGTCGATGCCGGGATTTCTCATCCCCACCGTGTGCCAGTCGTAGGCAGTGACCGTCCCGTCCTTTTTTGCGCCGATTTTACACGTGTAGGTGCCGGCTTCGTCGCCGTTGATGTAAAACTGGCTTTCGTCGTAAAGCATCTTCACCGGCCTGCCGCCCGCCCTCCTGGCCAGGATGACGGCCAGCCGGATAAATCCCGCGGAATATGCCAGCCATGTCACCCCTCCAAACCAGGATCCCTGGAAGGGATAGGTCAGCGTCAGTTTGGACCAGTGAACGAGCGGAGGCAGACGTTTTCTTTTGCTGGGCATGCGGCCGAAATTGCTCGGCATCTGGGCGGGAAAATCCATATCATCCCCGTCGAACTGCATCTGAGGATTGGTTTCGCTGGTGATATAGGGCACCTGGTTATATTGATGATGCACCCAGAGATCCAGGAACTCCCCTCGCCATTGCGCCACGCAGGCCATGGCTTCGACGCCCGCGGTCGAATTTGTAGCCCTCGTTATCTTGTATTCGATGATCTTGTCTGCCTCGGCGAAGCCTTTTTCGACATCCCCGATTTCGACGCTTTCCGTAATAATGGTGTTGGGCTCTTTGGCCGTACGCCTGAGGCGCTCCACCTCGCTCCAGATTTTTGGAGCGTCCGGCTTCAGGGCTTCCTCGAAATCCAGGACGAACGGCCGCTCTTCCCATTCAATTTTTATGAGCTTCAGCGCCTGGTCGCATATCTCTTCGCTGTCCGCCACGACCACCATGCCCATGGGATGCTGATAAAAGTCGCTGATGCCGGGCAGGGTGAGGATGTTGTAGTGGGCGTCGGTTCCGGTAACATTCTCCTCCACGACTTCGGGATCGTCAAAGCGGAGGATGTCGCGCACGCCCTCCAGCGCCCGGGCGGCGCTTGTGTCCATGCTTAGGATTTTGGCATGAGCGTAGGGAGACGTGTAGGTCTTCGCATAGAGCATCCCTGGAAGATGGATGTCCCTGGTGTAGACCGCGGTTCCGCTGACGCGCTCGAAACCATCCTGGCGCGTCATGCTGCGTTTTGCTTCGGAACTGCCCTCGGGTATCTTCCAGGTCCACGGCCGGTATTTTTCTGGCAAGGTCAAATCTCCTATAAATTCCAGAGCCTCAGATATTTCGATGCGATGGCTGGCGGTAGTATAGAACAACAAAGGCAATGAATTCTCACGAATTTATTGAAAGCTAATTCATCGGGAATTCCTCAGCTTTGATAACGCTGACTCACGCTGAGGGAAACGCCGACGAACGCTGAATTTTTTCTAGGGGTCGTTGATCCGATGGGACCGAGGTTATTTCCGTTTGGGTCATTTGCTCGAGCCGGAAGGGATCGTCGAATTTCCTGATCATGATGCGCTGTTTGAATTGAGTCTGGCTGATCCAGGGCATTCCGGTGGAGACGCTCAGCACGTCGGTCATTACATCCGGATCAAGGCCGAATTCCTTACCCACGATCAAACCTTCTGTGGTCGCCATAAACGTGATCGCCGTGATTAGGTTATTTATGCATTTCATGGCATGCCCAGCTCCTATGGGACCGAGGTGGAATGCCTTCTTCCCCATGAGCTCGAGCAGCGGCATCACCCTGTTGACGGGCTCCTTTTCTCCGCCCACCATGAAGACCAGTTGCGCCGCTTGGGCATTTGCTTTTGCGCGGTCGATATCGTGTGTTGCGAGCAGATATCCTGCCTTCGCGAGGTGGCCGGCCATGGGAGGGCTTGCCATCGGCGATTAGCTCGTTGTGCCTGCCATGGGCCAAGGTGCAATTCTGCGCAAGGCCGAATCCCATGCGCTTAGCCCCGGCTTTGAGATCCCAGCGGACGATGCCGCTGCGATGAGAGCATCATCGCTGTTGCATTTTGAACAGTTTGACGCCTGACCTTCTTTTCAGGAATCAGCCTGTTTCAGGATATGACGGTAACAGGGATTTAGACAAATCTTCTCTGAATTATGCCAAAAAGTCTCGGATAAAGGTTTTGGTTCCTGCCCTTATGGTACCAAAGGGCTAATTAAGGACTCTACCATAGTGCCATAGACATCATTAGCCTGAGGAAATATGTTGGTAACACTTGTGTGTTAGACAGGATTCGCGGAGTTGAGGAACATAGGATTTGGATGCTGGGCCTTGCCTAGCGGCCATTCGACCCGCCGATGGATGCCAGGGGCCACATTTGAGTACTACTGCCGACACGGCTGGGCCTGATCCTTGCACCAAATTATCATGCGATAATTAAAATGCGTTAATCCCAATGCGTTTGGGGTAAATGGAAATTGGATGATATAGTCAAACACAATAGGAAAACCGAGCAGGTGGTGATGCTGGTGATACCTCCTTTCATCACTGTACCCTCTTGAGAGTCCTGATTGCCTCACCCATGACGTACGCCATGAGGAAGCAGCCATACTGAAAAATCCGTAGTTATCATGCGGAGAACAATCGAGTGATCGAATGCCATCGATGCGATAGGGGCCTATCTGGCAGGCATAAATTTTTAACGCATTATTGCCGAGGAAGGGGGGCGTTTTCAGGAGGAAGATGACCTTCAGAGACGGGCTCAATCATTAGTTCTTTCTCATGCAGAGTTTGAAAGCAAATACCGTATTCGAAACCTGACGACAGCGCTTCTTCCATCTTTTAGGGAATGAGGAGAGCGGCATTCGTAAGCGAGAGGGGCACTTCCATAGAAGACGCGAAAAGGGGGTCCAACATGGTATCAGGTAAGACGATGGAGCTGAAAGCCCGCAGGATAAGCGCAAAAATGATCATCATATCCATAGTAATGCTATGGACAGCTTTTGCCACCGCTGGAATAGATGAGGACTTGCTTAAAGCCGCAACATGCGGCGACCTTCATACCGTAAAACTACTCCTTGCCAAAGGGGCCAGTGTTAATGCCACGGACGAATATGGCTGGTCCGCATTAATCTATGCCTCCAAGGAAGGTCACCTTGATGTCGTCCGGGAGCTCCTGGCTCAAGGCGCCGACATCAACGCCAAGAAGAGATATGGCGTAACAGCATTGATTTGTGCTTCAAGGAACGGTCACCTTAGCATTGTCAGAGAACTCTTGGCCCAAGGGGCCGACGTCAATGCTAAGGATGCATACGATGGGTCGACAGCATTGACGCACGCTGTTCGAAAAAACCAACGCGAAATTGAAAATGTTCTTAGACGGGCGGGAGCGAAGAAGTAATCCGGAATCTCTTCGAAGGGGTATGAATAAGAAAAGGCAGTGTAAGAGGCATGCAAAAACTGCTTGAAGACGTGGGAAGCGAGCGAAAAAAACAAGCCAGACAGGAGGACGCCTTGTCTCATCACAGGTTTTTAAGAAAAAACAAAATAATCCAGAATTTACTCTTGATATTTCTAATGCACGGTTCCCTATTAGCCCTTCCTGTTTCTGCACAGACTCCCGTTGTTCAAGCAACATTGGAACGCATCATTGAGACTTCGGCTTTTTCCCCACCAAGCCCTGATCCGGCTGGCCTGACCTACATCCCCGATTCCGATAGGCTGTTGATATGCGACAGTGAAGTTGATGAAATGCCGCCATACTTTGCGGGCGTCAACCTGTTTGATGTGACATTATCAGGTCAGCTGGTTGGCACTCTTACAACGATACCCTTTTCGCATGAGCCGACGGGCGTCAGCTTCGATCCGGTGAGCAGGTTTCTATTTTTTGCGGACGACAATTGGGGGAGAGTATTCATTCTAAATCCGGGGCAGGATGCAGCCTACAACACGGCAGATGATGTTGTTACGTATTTTAGCACCAGGTCTTTTGGAAGTGATGATCCGGAGGATATCACTTTCGATGCTTCGAGAGGTCATTTGCTCATTGCCGACGGTGAGGGCACCGAAGTTTATGACATCTCGCCAGGTCTCAATGGTGTGTTCGACGGAATACCACCCGCTGGAGATGATGTCGTTACGCACTTTGATACGAGTGCCCTTGGAATATTGGACCCGGAAGGCATCGCGTTCAATTCGGAAAATGGTCACTTATACGTCATGAGCTATAAAAGAAAAATTGCCGAGACAACGATTGATGGGACGCTTCTCCGCTATATCGATGCTTCCCGCGTGGTGTCATTGGGTGCAGGCGGCGGCATGGTTTATGCTCCGGCGAGCAAAAATCCCACACAGAAGAATCTCTACATTGTGGCTCGCGGTGTTGATAACGGCCAAAATCCCTTGGAGAATGATGGCAAGTTATATGAAATTTCGTTTCCCCCGCTCGACAATCCGATGCCTTCAGCTACAAGCCTAAACCCCGCTTCGGCCAGGGCCGGAGGTCCGGCTTTTACTCTCACCGTCAACGGCAGCAACTTCATCTTGAGCTCTGTAGTTCGATGGAACGGAGCGGACCGGGCAACGACCTATTTGAGTCCAACGCAGCTTACAGCCTCTATTCCTGCAGCTGACATAGCCAATTCAGGGACAGCGAATGTGACCGTATTTAATCCTGCCCCGGGAGGCGGGACCTCAAGCGCACAGACATTCATGATCGACGCTGCCGACAATCCGGTGCCTGCAACGACGAGCCTGAGTCCCGCAGCGGCAACAGCAAGGGACGCGACATTCAATCTTGTGGTTAATGGCACCGGCTTTGTATCTGGCTCAATAGTACGCTGGAACCGGGCGGATAGAGTTACGACAGTTGATTCTTCGACGCAATTAACCGCAGTGATCCTGGCTTCGGATATAGAAGTAGCAGGGACCGCGAGTGTGACCGTATTCAGTCCTGCTCCAGGAGGGGGAACCTCGAACGCGCAGACCTTTACGATCAACGCCGCCGACAATCCGGTGCCGGAAACGACGAACCTGAGTCCCGCTTCGGCCACAGCCGGCGGATCAGGCTTCACGCTTACGGTTAATGGTGCGAGTTTTGTGTCCGTTTCCATGGTGCGCTGGAACGGAGCGGACCGGGCGACGACCTGTTTGAGTGCGACGCAGCTGACGGCCTCGATCCCAGCCTCGGACATAGCCAGTGCAGGGACCGCGAGTGTGACGGTATTCAGTCCTGTCCCGGGAGGCGGGACTTCGAACGCACAGACCTTCACGATCAACGCTGCCGACAATCCGGTGCCTGCGACGACGAGTCTGAGTCCCGCTTCGGCCACAGCCGGCGGTCTGGCTTTTACTCTCACCGTCGACGGCAGCAGCTTCACCTCGAGTTCTGTAGTGCGCTGGAACGGAGCGGACCGGGCGACGACCTATTTGAGTGCGACGCAGCTGACGGCCTCGATCTCTGCCTCGGACATCGCCAGTGCAGGGACTGCGAGCGTGACCGTCTTTAATCCCGCGCCGGGAGGGGGGACCTCGAACGCGCAGACCTTTACGATCAGCGCTGCCGACAATCCGGTGCCCGCGACGACGAGCCTGAGTCCCGCTTCGGCCACAGCCGGCGGTCTGACTTTTACTCTCACCGTTAACGGCAGCAGCTTCATCTCGAGTTCTGTAGTGCGCTGGAACGGAGCGGACCGGGTGACGACCTAGTGAGTGCGACGCAGCTGACGGCCTCGATCTCTGCCTCTGACATAGCCAATTCAGGGACCGCGAGCGTGACAGTCTTTAATCCCACGCCGGGAGGCGGGACTTCGAACGCACAGACCTTCACGATCAACGCTGCCGACAATCCAGTGCCCGCGACGACGAGCCTGAGCCCCGCTTCGGCCACAGCCGGCGGCCCTGATTTTACTCTTACCGTTAACGGCAGCAGCTTCAGCTCGAGTTCTATAGTGCGCTGGAACGGGGCGGACCGGGCTACGACCTATTTAAGTGCGACGCAGCTGACGGCCTCGATCTCTGCCTCTGACATAGCCAATTCAGGGACCGCGAGCGTGACAGTCTTTAATCCCACGCCGGGAGGCGGGACTTCGAACGCGCAGACCTTCACGATCAACACTGCTGACAATCCAGTGCCCGCAACGACGAGCCTGAGCCCCGCTTCGGCCACAGCCGGCGGCCCAGATTTTACTCTCACCATTAACGGCAGCAACTTCATCTCGAGTTCTATAGTGCGCTGGAATGGGGCGGACCGGGTGACGGCCTATGTGAATGCGACGCAGCTTACGGCCTCGATCCCGGCCTCTGATATAGCCGGCACGGGAACGGCGAATGTGACCGTATTCAATCCTGTCCCGGGCGGCGGAACCTCGAACGCGCAGACCTTCACGCTCAACGCTGCCGACAATCCGGTGCCCGACAACGACGAGCCTGAGCCCCGCTTCGGCCACAGCTGGGGGTCCGGCTTTTACTCTCACAATTAACGGCAGCAACTTCATCTCGAGTTCGATAGTGCGCTGGAATGGAGCGGACCGGGTGACGGCCTATGTGAATGCGACGCAGCTTACGGCCTCGATCCCGGCCTCTGACATAGCCGGTGCGGGAACGGCGAGTGTGACCGTATTCAATCCTGCCCCGGGAGGCGGGACCTCGAACGCGCAGACCTTCACGATCAACGCTTTCGACAATCCGGTGCCCGCAACGACGAGCCTGAGCCCCGCTTCGGCCACGGCTGGCGGTCCAGCCTTTACGATTACGGTTAACGGCAGCGAATTTCATCTCCGGTTCGATAGTGCGCTGGAATGGAGCGGACCGGACGACGGCCTATGTGAATGCGACGCAGCTTACGGCCTCGATCCTGGCCTCTGACATAGCCGGTGTTGGGAGCGGCGAGTGTGACCGTATTCAATCCTGTCCCGGGCGGCGGAACCTCGAACGCGCAGACCTTCACGATCAACTGCTGCCGACAATCCGGTGCCCGCAACGACGAGCCTGAGCCCCGCTTCGGCCACAGCCGGCGGTCCGGCCTTTGCTCTCACCGTCAACGGCAGCAGCTTCATCTCGAGTTCCGTAGTGCGCTGGAATGGAGCAGACCGGGCGACGACCTATGTAAGTGGGACGCAGCTGACGGCCTCGGTCTCTGCCTCGGACATCGCCAGCGCAGAGACCGCGAGCGTAACCGTATTCAATCCTGTCCCGGGAGGGGGGACCTCGAATGCCCAGACTTTTGCAATCAATGCACCTGATGTCCGAGTCTTGCTCATACCTGTTGCAGCCCGCGCAGATGACGCAGAAGAGAGTTATAGTGGGGTAATGAATCTCACAAGCACAGATCTTGAAATGGTTCAGAAGGCAACGGGTAACCAAACCATAGGCATTCGGTTCAACGGCGTGAATATTCCCACTGGAGCAACGATCGTCAATGCCTATATACAATTCAGTGCAGTAGGAAAAGCCTCTGCGGTTACATCTCTCATAATTGAGGGTCAAAACACAGATAACGCACTTGTCTTTGCCTCTCCTGCAAGGAATATATCTTCCAGAACAAGGACTTCAACAGCCATTCCTTGGTCTCCTGAAGCATGGACAGCCAAAGGAGAAACGGGTCCCAGAGAGAAAACTCCCGATATATCTTTGATCATTCAGGAAATTGTGAATCGACCTGGTTGGGTAAGTGGCAATTCTTTGGCGATCATCATCACGGGGACTGGACTTCGATCAGCAATCCCCTTCGATACGAATCCTAGCAGCGCGCCCAAGTTAAATGTAGAATACATCACACATTAGAGGAGGATGCGCATATATACATCTCTAATTGTAATTGATCCACAACAACGTCACCGTACGTATGCGCTCGGTGAACACAAACCTGGCATTGTCTGCGTTTCGTGGAATTGGCAACCCGCAAACTGTGCTGGATTAGGAATGCGTGTTTGCGACCGCCCGTGCGGCTCTCCACCTGTCGGGCTGTAACTCTTCGAGATCGTTTTGAGGATATGTGCTGATACTTTGGAAGACGTCGCGCAGGCATTGAAATGGATCCATGCGCAGGCGTTTGCCTATGGCTGTGATACTCGCAAATACCGCGGTAGTTCTTCCTCCCCTATCGCTTCCGTAAAAATTCCAGTTTTTTCTCCCCGCTGCGACACCCCGCAGGCTGAGCTCGGAACCAAGGTTATCGATCTCCAGGTTGCCATTGTTGCAGTAGCGCACCAGTGCGTACCAGTTTGATAACGTGTATGAGATAGCCATGCCCTCAGGACTTTTGGGTAAGACCGCGATCTGTTCACGCTGGATATCGGACCCCAATGTCCTCAAGTATTGGTATGGATTTGGCCTGGCGCAGGGCTTTTCTGGCCTCGCCGGTCAGTCCCATGGTTCGGGCTTCTCGCGCGACGTTATACGGCAGACGTATGTGGGCCAATATCACGGTCAAATGCATCAGGTCCGAGAATTGCGCTTCAAAATAATGCCGGCTCGCAGGAGCCCCAAGGGCGACCTCAGGGATGTCACGGTTCCGGTCCCGGAATAGCTCGTCGTAGCCGGAATAGGCATCCACCTGCAGATAGCCGTGAAAGTCTTTCATGTAGGCATCAGGATCGTCGCGACTCAGGGTCGGAGTATAGTCGTAGACCTTGTAGGGTTGGTTTCGGTCGCTAACATAGGTCCGGACCCGCCAGATATGCGCTCTTGGCAGAGACGCATCCAGGGATTCATCAGCTTTGGTAACGCTGACTCACGCTGAGGGAAACGCCGACGAACGCTGAATTATTTATTGGATTCGTTAATCCGATCAGATCTACTGTCCAAAGCTCGCGGCCAAGGGCCGAAAGCGGCGCCGGGACGGCGTTCCCCGCCTTTCTATCTTAGCCCTTCCACGAGGTAGAGGTCGTCGAGAATGCGGAAGTAGCCGTATGCATAACTGCGCATGTCGCGTGTAACAAAGAAGGTGGCGATCAGCGCGCCGGCCGGAAGCTCCTGAATCCATATGCGCTGCGGATGCCCATGCTCGGCGCCGACGAACACAATACGGCGGCCATCGGGGAGGAATTCCGCGGTCTGATAGGTTTCCACCTGGCCGCGCGGCAGGATGCGGGCTTCCCCGTTATGCAATTCCTGAATCTTGAAATCGGGTAGCAATGCAAAAAAACCAACGACGAATGGTCGCGTATTTCCCTAAAGAGTGACCTCCTGCTCGGTTTCCTCCAGACAAGGATTCCCGATTTGAATATTTGCCTTTAAGTTGATCTTACGTTATATTACTTACGTAAGAATAGGAGACGGGAGATGGATAAGATACTTTCAGCACGATTGGAGGAATCTGTGATCCAGCGCATAGGTTCACTAGCCAGACGGCTGCGCACTTCCAAAAAGCGCATCATCGAAGACGCCATTCAAAACTACGCCGACAAGATCGACCGGGAGGAGAAGTTCGACATCTTCGAACAGACCTGCGGCGTGTGGCGCAGGAAGGAGTCGGCGGGCCAAATTGTGGAGGAAGCGCGGAAAACTTTTCGCAAGTCGATGGAGAGGCGCCGGAAATGAGGGCCTACATCGATGCGGATGTTCTCATTTGTCACCTGAGGGGAGATGTGCAGGCTCTGGATTTTCTGAAACGGGTTCGCGACGACAGGGCGAATGTAATGATGGACAAGTGCAATGCAGCGCACAGGTCGTCTTCTTCATGCGCCCGGAAGAGGAGGATGCTACACTCCTATTCCTGTCGCAATTCAAAACTGCCGTGGTGGATCAAGGCGTCATCGACCAGGCGGCATCTCTTTACAGACGATGGCATCCGAGCCATGGGCTCGATATCAATGATGCCATTCTGGCGGCCACTGCAATTCAGTCAGGCGGTCAAATTTATTGCCTGAATAAAAAGCATTATCCTATGCCCGATTTGCTTGTAAAAAGGGCCTGGTAAGGCAGGCCGACCCCTATCGTCTGCAATAATCCCACAATTGGCCTGGGCGAGCTGTGTGGGGCGGATCCCAATATCATGACGGCCTCCCCAAATTCAGGCAATTCGGGCTAAGTAACCACAGAACCGGTGAGGGCAATGACGCTGAGCAATAGCGTTACCGGCGACTGCAACCAATTTAAGGTGCACTCCTGAGCCGGCCTCACTGGAAGCAAGAGTATACGTGGCTGGATAGGATGATTCTTCACTTGAGCTCCCGGCACCGTTTGGGCATCATTGCAGTCCATGGTATCGGCAGAGGAGTTGGTCGGAGAAGAGTGGTCGGAATGGTATCGATTAACCCCTGTCCCACGTTGGCGTGAAACCGCGAAACTGTGGCATTCCTTCCTGACATTGGGAGGATCGCTTGATCCCGAATCCGATACGCAAAGTCCTTTCTTCGATCCGAAGGCACCGGGTATATGCCCTCCTTATGGGAGGCCAGGCATGCGTATTATACGGCGTAGCCGAATTTAGCCGCGACATCGATCTGGCGATCCTGGCCGATCCACGAAACCTGGCCTGTCTGCAAAAGGCCCTGGCAGACCTGAAGGCTGAGCCAATCGGAGTCCCTCCATTCGACGCGAGCTATCTCCAGCGCGGTCATGCCGTCCATTTTCGGTGTATGGCTCCGGGTGCGGAACGTATGCGCCTGGATGTGATGTCCAAAATGCGAGGCCTCGATCCTGCTGCGGGTGAAAAGGAAAACGCCATCGGAAGCGCCTCATCGGCTTTTGCTCGCCGACCCTCGCCGAACAAATCGGCGTTTGTCAGCGCTTTTATCAGCGTTTCTCAGCGTTTCAAAATACGGAACTGTCAAACTCTTTGGGTCTCCCGGCAGAGCCGGGGATTTACCAATGTGATGTAGCAATACTATCGTTCGCGGAATTTCCGGCGTTTCCTGGCCGGTTTGCAGCCGTAGCTGCCTGTATCATCGGACAATTTTGGGCGGAACAGCCGAAAGGAAACTCAGGCTCTTGTCGCCGAAGAGCTCCTGCGCAAGTATAGGCTGATCCGACGTGAGCGAAATGAAGCCTTTCATCTGTCCTGCAGAAACGGGCAGGAGCTCAGTAAGCAGCTTCGAAAAGCGCTGTCCCGGCCCGAGCTGCATCACAACCGATCCGGTCTTCTGCCCCGATACGGTATAGACATCCAGGGTAATTGAAGCAGTCCTGCTGGTCGGATTGAGCACGGCCAGTCCGGTGAAATAATAAGAATCGTTGGCTACGTGGCTGAATACGGCCGCTCTGAATTTCCGGCTCTCCAATGCGCAGGAAGCGGCAAAGGTGAGCGTCGTCGGGTCACCGAACAGAACATCGCCGATGATTCCAGGACCATCCGCATCAACCTTCAGAGAACCCACAGCGGGTGAAACCAGGCCTAAGAGCTGATCTGCGCTTTGTTCGAGAGACTGTCCCGATTCGAGATGGACGGCCACAGGCGCCACGAGATCCGCGCCGTTCTCGGCAACGGCGTGCAGGTTGACCGTACGGGCAAGGTTACTCGTGTTGATGAGTTTCAGATGGGTGAAATAGTCGGGGGTGACCGCCAATTGGGCCGAATAGGACTGATTGGGCGCGTCGCCGCTGTTTCCGGCAAGACCGACCACGGTTCCCACATCGGGGAATCGGACCATTTCAAAACCTGCCACCCCGTCCCCGGCAGTTACCTGGACATCCACCCAACCGTTCGTTACCGGCAGCGTCGGATTGAAGATCTCGGCCACAGTGCCCGAGAGAACTCCGTTACCGGGGAGGGACACCGTCTGTTGCGGGGCGAGCGCCTGATTCGACTGAGGCCCGCGCAGGTTAAGATTTATGGTGACCGAAGCAGAATTCGGGTTGGCAATGCTCAGAAATGTGCTTGCGCTTTGGCCTCGAAATGCGCCCGCTCCTTCATACACCCTGGTGAACCTCAAAACGCGCGCCGTTTGGGTATCCGCAGCCGCGCCGTCGAGCAGGCGGCCCGCATAATCGCCGATTTGATACAAGCCGCCGACGTCCGGAACGCTGCCGGAAATCCTGACCCATCCGTTTTGGGGAGTCGTGAAGGGAATGCCAAAGATTTCATGGCCGAGGAGCGCAAGTTGCGCCCGAGGCGCAATCATGTAAGAAGACGGGTTGCCGGGGAAGGGAAGCTTTGTGCCGTTGGCAGCATAGGCGGTGAACTGCACCTCGGCTCCCACAGCCCCGAAATTCGATACGGCAAAACCCGTGAAGGAATTAGCATCGCCAAGATACAGAGGGACGAAAAATTCGCTGGCGACGTTCAGGGCGACGGTTCCAAGATTGGACTGGGTTGATCCGTCCCAGGCGGCGTAGGTGAAGCTGTCGGTCCCGGCATAGCCGGCATTGGGTATGAAGGTGGCTGTCCTGTTGTTGAGCGCCACCGTTCCATGCGCGGGCTGGGACACGATGCGCAACTGCAGGGCGTTGTTGTCCGCATCCGAGACATTGAGCGAGATATTGACGGGAACTCCGGATGTGGTGGACGCGGATGTATTGGCGGCAACCGGCGCACGGTTCCGGTTGGCATCGTCGCTGTCCGGGCCATTGTGACAGGTATAGCAGCCGGTCTGGAAGCCGCGCCAGAACTTCTTTACCCCGAATTCGGTTGAAATATCGCGGTCCCCAAGCGATCGTGACAGCACTGTGCCGCGGTAGTCCGTGCCGTGGCAGGTCCGGCATTGGGACGATCCGCTATTTTCGACCACATCTTCATGACCATTGGCCCACTGCTGGTCGACGGGATGCATCCCGTGCGGCCCACCGGTCACGGTGCGCGGCTGGGTGTTGTGACAGTTGATGCAATCGGAAATTGTGCCCGTGTGCCCCTGGATCTGCAGGCTCTGGATGTTGTCATTGCGGACGGTTGACGGCAACTCCGCATGGGTGGAGTTGTGGCAAGCCGAGCACTGCAGACTCCCATGACCCTTGGAGAAACGATATAACGAAAGCCCGGCGGCAGGAGTATTCGCATTCGTGGCAAAAGTGTTATTGGCGGCTATGCGCGGGATCCCGTTGGAGTCCAATGCCGATGTATAGCGGATCTGGCCGCTGTTCTGGGTTGCAGTTCCGGTATGGCAGCTCTGACATGCCGGCTCATGGAGCCAACCTTCACGGCTTGCAGAACCGACCGCGCTCATCAATCCATGACAATTCTGGCACTGGATGGCCAGGGACCCGCCGGAGTCCACCGACATCCCCATGGCACCGCGCAGGCAGCGAGTCTCGGAGCCGGGGTGGCATCGATAGCATGCCGTCCGGTTGGAACTGCTGTTCAACGTCTGACCGTTGGTCGGATCCGTGACGGTGGCGTGCAGCGAATGAACCACCTGCGTCAGAGGCGCGATGCCGCTGAGTCCTGTTCCGGGCAGCGCGTTGGAGCGGTGACAACGGGCGCAAAGGATTGGCGTGCCGCCCTGTGTGACCGTTGCATACAATCCATCCTGGCGATAACCGGCGGTATCGAGGGCGTTCCGGTATAAAGCAGAATTGCCAATATGCTCGTCATGCTTGAGCAGGATGTTCAGCCGGTAATCCCGTTCCGCATCCGGATTATGGATCCAGCCGGCAGACGGACGGGCAGCGGCAGAGGAGTCGGAGGCGTGACAGGAGCGGCAGTCCATTTCATCGGAAACTGGAAGCACGACATCCGTTGTCGCCAGTATGCTTCCGGAGGTGTTGCGGGCAACCAGATGGAACAGGGGATAAAAGTTCTTTACGCCGGCGTTGTCAAAGGGGGTTACGGGAACGCCGTCGGCCGTGAATCCGCCAATGGCCGGATCATAGGCCATGGCTTGCGGAACGTTCTGCAAGCCGGGCATGTTGAATCCGGCAAGGCCGGCGTCGACCGGCAGCGAAATACCGAAAAAGCTGGCGACGTAGTTCCAGAAGTTGGTCTTGCCTGCCGATGTTGAATTGATCGAACCGTCGGGATCCAGGACCGCTTCATAGGTCACGGTGACCCCTGCGGGATTTCGAAGGAGCTTGCCGTTTGCATCGATCAATTGGGCATTGACGACGTTATAGGGAGGAAGAATGGAAAAGATGGAATAATCCGAGTCCATGCAGTGCATGCCGAGATTATTCCAGGCCAGCAGTGTCCAGCTGCCGTCGACGGCCTGAAGGCGCAGGGAAAAAGCGATGAGCCCCAATAGTAAAATTGCGGCGCAGGCGATGAAACGAATCCGGTTCATAGAACAATTGCCTCCATATTGTGCGTGTTCGGCTCAAATCGACGACAGTGCCATTGCAGTCTTCGCGCATCTTTGCTTTTGTATTTCAAGGGGGGTAGGGCACAAAAAATTTATTATGCCGTGCAAGCATCCTAAGCCAAACAGGGATTTTTGTCTATCGGAGTCTGATTAGAGGGATCTTAGGAGAGAATGAAAGGGAGCCGCGGATGCCAAAAACCGAAATTTGCCGATATCAGGTGCCTCCGGCAAAGCCGGAGGCTTGAAAGATTTGAACCGCTCAAAGCGGTTGGACTAGTTACGCCGGTCTTGATCGCCGACGCACGCTGAACGGACGCCAACCCACGCCGAAAAAAATTTATATATTTTTTCAGCGTACGTCGGCGTCATGTCAGCGTACGTCAGCGTTTCAAAATACGGAGCTGTCAAACTCTCTGAGTCCCCCGGCAGAGCCGGGGGTTTTTCCAATGTAATTAGCAGGATGTTTTGTATTTTCCGGAATCCGCGGCTTTCTATTGGGAAAATCAGTTCCCAGTTTCCAGTTCAGAGTTCCCAGTTAAAAATTTACTCTGACCATTGGCTTCCAATACCCAGAGAGCGTTTTGATGGCTTCGAATTCCATCGGGTGTCGCGCGCGGGGGGATATCAGGGGGCGAAGCCCCCTGGCTAGGCCTTTTTTAGGGCGAAAAGGCGCTCGGAGCGCGGCGCGCTGCACTTTGGGCAGGAAGCGTCGTACCAGGCGATGCTCGCGTGGCACTTAGGGCAGCTCCATCTTTCCGCCTCGAGTTTCGCCCACTCCTTGATTCCAACCTGCCGCAGGCGGCGGCAATTTTCCAGCACCTCTGCATGGTGCAGCATGCCGTCGTTGTTGAAATTGGTGACTTTGGAACAGGGAAATTCGGAACAATCGGGGCAGCGGGTGACATTCGGTTTGCTTTCGGCGCACTCACGCATGCCGCACTGCCGGCAATACCAGGCGACGCGGCCCCCGGCGATGCAGCCGTCGCATTTCACGTCGGCCATGGTCAGCTTCGGATCCCTCTCGTTGAACATTTTCAGCATGGCATCGATTCTCTGCTGGTCGTTGTCCCGCGTCGCAAGGTACATGGGGCAGGCTCCGCAATAAAGCCCGCACGGCGCGACCATCGCTTCAGTGTTTCCTTTTTCGGCCGGCCGGGCTGTTTCCAGGCAGGACAATGCGCCGACAGCGGCCATTGCCGTAATGTCTTTAACGAATTTCCTTCGGCTGCTGTTTTCCATAAATACTCCTCCCCATAAGCAAAACGCCACGGATTGAACGGATTATACATTTTTTAATCCGTGATGTCCGTGGCGTTTTTTATTTCAGGCGGCTTGCAAGAAGGCAAGTAGCCGTGTAATTATAAGCAGTCTGAAAGTGCGCCTGTAGCTCAGCTGGACTAGAGCGTCGGTCTCCGGAACCGAAGGTCGCAGGTTCGAACCCTGCCAGGCGTACCATTTAACCTCCCTTAGGATTGTCAATAAAGCCGATGATACTGAGTCTACCTTCCACGCTTGAAAAATAATCCATTAGTGTATTACACTTAATTCATGCATTTTACATGGGATCCGAACAAGGCCATCGCTAACTTGCGCAAACATTGCATCGCCTTCGAAGAAGCGGTTACAGTCTTTTGGGATCCATTAGCGCTGATGGTAACAGATGATATTCACAGCGACCGCGCAATATTGATCGGCGAGTCCATCAAACAACGGGTGCTCCTGGTTGTTTTCATAGAGATTGACGGTCATGATATCCGAATTATTAGCGCTCGTCGCGCCACAGCCCATGAAAGGAAACAATATGAAGAAGGCAGCTAAAAAACATCAAAGAGAGCCATCAAAGGCATCGCTTCAAGCAATGCCTGAGATTGATTTCTCAAAAGCTCATGTGCGGCCAAATCCCTACGCGAAACGGATCTCAGCTGAAGGAATTACGGTTCAAGTTGGACGGGGGCGTCCGAAGAAAGTGCTTGAAACCGGCGGAACGGTTCCACGGTCGGTTCGTTTCCCTCCAGCTATTTGGGCATTGTTGGAAGAACGGGCTAAGGAAAAGGGATTGAGTCTGCATGCGGCGCTTCGAGAAGCTATTCTCGCTTGGACGCGGCGCGCTGCACAGATTCGTTGAATTATGCGGAGGGCTATCACATCCCACCATCCGCCAACGATTTATCTTGTGTCGGCGCAATGACGGAGGTACAAAAGAAGCAGCCCTCAATCGTGGAGGCCACCCGATTGCTGAATCTGGAAGGGACAATGCTGTAAGGGCGAGTGTCCTGTGGCTGCCCTCTCAATGGTTGCTGGGTGTTGAGTTTCGGATAAACACCCAGGTAAGGGCTGCGCCCTGGATCTCCCGCCCCAAATCGCATGCGGAAGTCAGAAGCCAGCGTTCTTTGTGACAGCTCGAAAACAGGAGGTATTATGAAAAACAGATCATCGCGCAGGGCATTTCTGCAGTCAGGACTTATTCTCCCCGCAGCTGGAATCGTTATTCCTCCGGTCAATCTGGAGGCGGCTTTTCAGCAGCCCGGAAGCAGTCCGGTTCCCAAAAGCCAACCACCCGCAGGCTATACGGATAGCGGCAAGTACGGAAAATACGTAATCAAAGAACCCTACGTGAAGCGCGCTCAAATGGAATCTATCTCAGTGAATTCCCAACAGCTCATGGCTGATTGCATCATGATTCACCAGGTGTTCTACAAGCCGGGATTTGTCGTTCCCGGGCCGGCGCACGCACACGATTTCGGACAGGTCCTGGGTTTCCTTAGTACCGATCCTATGAACTGCCGGGAATTTGACGCGGAAATTGAAGTCTGCCTCGGCGAGGAACAGGAAAAGCATATCATTAACGTACCTACCGTCATATCAGTAGCTAAGGCTCTGAGTCATGGCCCGATCACGATCACCAAAATCAATAAGCCTTTCATTTTCCTGGAGATCATGCTGACAAGTACCTATTCCCGAATAGGGCAGCCGCCGAAGGAGCCCAAGGCATAGCGATAGCAGGGGGGCCGGAGAGCACGGAAGGAGTTTGCCCGCCGTTCCGCCATTGTAACGGCCGATTTGAAGAATATTGGGAGAGTGGCCATCGGGGACGGTACAAATGCGGAGAGGAAAATGAGAGCCAAATCATTTCAGGAGACCGATAAGGACGTCGTTCTACACTAAATCCAGGTCCCGATCGCGTTCCAGGAACGGTTTAACATCAGCTCGGGCTTTCTCCCAGTCAAGGGAATCGATTCGCCTTAAGGCAAACCGCCGTCTACGGCGGCGTGACTCGAAAAGGCTCTGCCGGGGGACTCATAGAGTTTGACAGCTCCGTATTTTGAAACGCTGAGATACGCTGACAAACGCCGATTTGTTCGGCGAGGGTCGGCGTAAGTCAGCGTTCAAGACCGGCGTAACTCCTCCAACCGCTTTGAGCAGTTCCAGTCATTCAAGCCTCCGGCTTTGCAGGAGATGCCTGACTCGATTCCTTAGCTGTTTCCGCCAAACGGCTTTTGTTAGGCGGGGCCCATCCCAACTCGTTTGTTCCAAAGCAGCATTCAGAAGCTCGAGGTTCGGAGCCGCCCAGGCGTGTTCCGTAAGGTGCCCCACAAGATGATAGAGATCGCTGCCCCTGGCCCATGATCGACTGAGGACGGCATAGTATTTTCAAAATCAGACAATCAATTTATGTTTCGTGTTAAGATGCGACAAATCTTTGCTTTTATCGGATCTGAGAGAGGGAGGGGTGCAATCCTACATTTTATTAACCCGACAAGGAGGACATCATGATCGCAACCGATAGCGACGAGAAGAAAGTGACGCGAAGACAGTTTTTCAAGGGATCAGCCGTTGGGGGAGTCGCAGGACTCGTGGTTGGATCAGGTACGGGCCTGATGTTATCTAAAACAAAGCCGTGGCTTCCCGAAAGATGGGATTATGAAACCGATGTTGTGGTTGTGGGAATGGGCTATGCAGGCTGCAACGCGGCCATCGCAAGCACTGATGCCGGCTCCAAAGCGCTAATATTGGAAAAGGCGCCGGAAGAGTTCGCAGGAGGTAACTCCAGCGTTTCCGGGGGCGGGCTACGGATTCCCACGAACGTGCCGGAGGCGATTGAATACTACCGCACACTCTGTTTCGGGACCGTTCCCGATAGCCTGTGTACTACTATGGGCGAGGTCATGGCCAAAGTTCCAGAGACGCTGAAAAAGGCGGGCGTCACCGTGGAGCCTATCCGCATGGGCATGGCGCCCCCCGCAGGTGCAAGACCACCTGCAGGTGCGACGCCACCCGCACGGCCGGCAACCCGTCCCGCGCCGGGTCCGGCCACCGGGCTGAGTCGTCTTGCGGGATCCAGATCCGCATCCCTATATGCAGTCGTTTCCGATGAAGTGAAAGTTCCACACATGGGAACCGGAAATCAGCTGTTTCTGGCGCACAAGCAGTGTGTACAAAAAAGAAATATCCCGGTGTTGTACGAGACTCGCGTTAACAAGCTGATACAGGATCCGGAAACCAAAGCCATTTTGGGAGTGGTCGCGGAACAAAAGGGCAAAAAGATCTATGTTAAGGGAAAGAAAGCGGTGGTATTGGCTTGCGGAGGCTATTCGGCCAATTTTGAAATGCAGGGCTACTTCAACTACCCGGGTTTGAAAATCCATCCGTGGGGCACGCCCTACAATACAGGAGACGGCATAAAAATGGTGTCGGAAATCGGAGCGCCTCTGTGGCACATGGCCAATCTCGAGTGGGATTCTGTATGTGTAAAGATACCCAGCGAACAATGCGGAGTCTCAGTTCATACCGGTCTCCTTGCGCTAGGTGGCGCGCAAGGCAATTTCATCATTGTGAACAAATATGGAAAGAGATTCATGGATGATACTAAAGCCCTGCCCCATACAAAGGATACTTTGGCGCTCACGCGTTTTGACCATCAGAACGCTGAATATCCGAACGCGCCTTTCTATGTCGTCTTTGATGAGGCTCACCGGCGGAAAGGCCCTCTGGCACCGAAGAGGACAATGGGTTGGAATGGGATCCACAAGTTGGTCGAATGGAGCGAAGACAACCAGGCGGAGATTGAAAAAGGTTGGATTTTGAAAGCGGATAACCTCAAAGAATTAGGCGCCAGGATGGGAATCGATGCGGCGGAGCTGGAAAAAACGGCTGCCGCATACAATAACTATTGCGCAGCCGGGAAGGATCCCGAGTTTGGCCGTCGCAATCTTCTTCCGGTAAAAACTCCTCCCTACTACGCAGCCGAACTGGGGCTCACCGTTACCAACACTCAGGGAGGACCTAAACACAACAGCATGGCTCAGACTTTGGATAAAGAAGACAAGCCAATTCCGAGACTGTACAGCGCCGGCGAACTCGGCTCATTTTTCGGCCTGATGTATCCGGGGGGCAGCAACATAGCCGAAGCTATCGCATTCGGCTGCATTGCAGGCGAGAATGCCGCTGCAGAAAAACCCTGGACCTCGTAGGCAAAGTGCGGGCAGGCGCAACAGGATTAGGCTACCGGGCCTCGAAGACCTGAGGCCCAAAGCCTATCCTCACCGCCCGGAATCAGCCGCCTGCATCAAAATTCTGCCTACTTGGCTCTCTTGAGCATGAAGTCCATCGGCTGTCCCATCATATCCATCGTCAACTTGAGGGTGTCGCCGGAAAGGACGCCTTTGTATTCCATCTTCATCTCTTGTCCGCCGAAATCAATCGTGACGGAAAAAGAAATGTTATTACCGTCGATCTTGCCGTCCTTGATAGGTATCGGCTTCTGGCCGCCCTCCGGGCCAGGAGCCGCGGTTGTGCCCGTCAGTGTCGCCCCCTCGGCCTTGAACGTGTAGGAAATCTGCATTTTGTTGCCGTCCATGCCGTCGATTTCGCCTACCCATTTTCCGTCGATGTCAGCGCCAAAAGCCATCCCCGTTACAAACAACAATCCCGCCACAAGTGTAAGTGCACAATATTTCATAAACCCTCCTCCTTTTAAGCTCTGTAAGCATACACAATTTCGTCCAACTTGGAACTCCTAAGTGCAATATACGAACGCCATTTTTCCGCGTTTCCCACAGAATGACCAAAGCCATCCGGAGGGGTGCAAAAATAGCATCCGCGGGCGGCACGGATTATGACCGGGGCAATGCGAAAGCTTAGGGCCCAAGGGAGGGCAATCGGGCATTCTTAAGGGCTTGTCGATCCCTGATTTCCAGGATTCAGGCGACTCATAGCTGTCCTTCTTTGAATGAAAGAATGTCAGCCTTCGTCCGCGCTCTTGTCAGCGTGAGTCAGCGTTACCAAGATGGATTGGCTTTGGGCGCAATCCATTCGGCAACCTGCTCATTGTAAATGCGTCTCTTGGTGAATAGCCATTTGCCGTTCACTTTGGCCAACTCGTCCACATAGTGGCCATAGGAATCAAACTGGGCCGTCCGTTTTGGATTATTGTTCCCGTAGTGGAACCAGTAGGCGACTCCCGAGGCTTTGTCGCCGTCGACTTTGATGACGATGTTGGTGATGTTGTGGCGTCCGGTGGCGGGATATAGCTTGGGATCTTCCTTGGGCGCCTGGCTGGCAGGCATCCCGGAGATGATTTTGCGGATTGCTTCGTGCCCCTTGATCTCGCCTGTGCCGATGTCGAGTATGCCGTCTTCGGTGAAGGTGGCCAGGTAGCTATCGACATCATGGAAGTCCAGAGCAAACATATAGCGCGCCTGCAGGTCTTCAATGAGGGCGCGGTCCTCGGCATAGCTGGAAGGCTTGGCCTCGGGGGTTTTGGCCGTTTCGGTGGCCGGAGGCGTGCAGCCAATAATAAATGTCAGAAGCAAAGCTGCGATAAAGCTCAATGCGACAAAGGTTGTTTTCCGCATGCTATTTTCCCCTTATTTATGGATTTGTGAGCCGGCGCAGGCCGGTTGCCGCCTATCATAGCGGGAATTGGAAGGGATGGCATTTACTTTCGTAACGCCGACCTACGCCGAGGGACGCCCACTGAAATCCCGAATGCTGACCCGGGCTAGTGTTTGAAGACGATTAACCTGGTTTCCAGTCCGCGGATTTTGTTCAGGGCCTTCTGAAGCTGGCGGGCTTTGGGTTCGGTCACGACGTCGAGAATCAGCACGCCGCCGGGGGAAGAATAATCCTTGCCTACCTGGTGAAGGCCGAGGCGAGTCCGGATTGAGTCGCCGAATTTCGACAGCGTTTCCTGGACCATCGGCACTTTGTGCACCCGGTCTGTTACATGGACGGCCAACACGACGTGCGATTCTTTCTTGATTGCCATGTCTCATGCCTCCTTCGAAATTGTGATCATATTCAATTCAGGCGTTTTAGTAAATTTGAATCGCATATCTGCGGTTGTACTGGCGGCAGGTTTCGCGGTATTCTTGCGCAGCCGATATGAACGCAGAGGTTAAAGAAATTCTCCAATTCTCATTTGTGGCCTTGAGCTCCATATTCTTTATCGTGGACCCCCTGGCCGCGATCCCGTCGTTCCTCGTCATGACGGCCGAGGACAGCGAGGAAAAACGCCGCAGGGCGGCGCGACAGGCCGCGTGGACCTGCTTCGTGGTTCTTGCCGCTTTTTCGCTTGCCGGTGGCTTGATATTTAAACTGTTCGGCATCACGCTTCCCGCCTTCAAAATTGCCGGCGGCCTCGTATTGTTTGTCGTCGCTTACGATATGCTCCAGGCCCGCCGGTCGGGAACCCAGGAGGTGACAGAGGAGCGGTTGGAGGGAGCACAGAAAGATGAAGTCGGCGTGACTCCCATGGGCGTGCCGATGCTGGCCGGTCCCGGCGCCATGTCCACCGTTATGGTGCTGATGGGACAATCGAGGAACTGGTGGCAGGTTATCCCCGTGCTTTCGGCGGTCGCGATTACGGCGCTGGCTTCCTATTACATTCTTGCGGGAGCCAACCAGGTGCGCAGGTACCTGGGAGAAACGGGCATACGCATCATGATGCGACTGATGGGACTTGTCCTCACGGCGATCGCGGTCCAGTTCGTGCTGAACGGCCTCATCGACCTGGGATCTTTCTCCTCGCGAAAATAATAACGCCACGGATTACACTGCCAAAAAATATTCATAAAACGAGTATTGCTTCGCCAAATCCGTGGCGTTTTTTTATCTTCTCGGAGGCGGGGGCATGGACGCCCGGAACTTTTCCATTTCTGTCTGATACGCCGCCTTGATCTTTTCGATGCGCTCTTCCGGCCAGTCAGGATCCCATCCCAATCCGAGGTCCTCCCCTGCGAGGACGATGGCGAAATCGACTGCGGGCGGCTTCTTGGTGATGATGGTCGTGATGTTGCAGATGCGGAAGGGCGAGTCGCAGTCGCTGCAGGCCTCCGTCAAGGCGCAGGGAGTGTTGAGCCCGATGTGCTTGGCGTGGTAGGGCGAAATCGTGTTTTGAACGCGGTCCATAGCTTCATTCACGTCTCTCACGATCTTATTGGCCCCAACCAGCAGGATGACTTTTTTCACTCCCCAGACCATCCCGGTTACGCGGTTTCCCATGCCGTCGGTGTTGACCAGCTTCCCGTCCATGGTGACCGCGTTCGTGCTGACGAGCAGGACATCCTTGCGCGGCTTGCTTAAATCAAGCATGGACTCTCCGGGCTTGGGAAAATCCAGGCCCTTGTTTCCGCGCTGCCTGAGCATGTCCAGGAGGCCGAGCTGCGAGATGGACACGGAGCCCGCCATCTCGATGCTGGCGTCGGCCGGAATCATATCCAGGATCAGGGGAACGGCGTCCTTGGCTTTTTCCACATATTCGACGGGCTTGAAATTGTTGGCCCTGAGAGCTTTCACCACGGTGTCGATGGTTTTTTGATCGGTCATTTTTTGCCTCCGGCGGGCTGTTCTTCTCCAAGAGCCTTGTGGACCTCTTTGAGCTCCTTGATGATGGGTATCTTCTGCGTGCACTTGTCTTCACAAATCTTGCACTCGAAGCAGCCCGAAGCCCTCTGGTCGGGCTTCAGGAATCGGTTGTAGAAGAACTTGCTCTGTTCCATGCTGTGGAACAGAAATGCATCGTTGTAAAGCGAGAAGTTTTGCGGGATGTTCACGCCGTTCGGGCAGGGCATGCAATATCCGCAGCCGGTGCAGTCCACCTTGAGCCCTTTGCGGTATTCCGCGCGCGCCCGGTCCACCAGAGCGAATTCCTCGGGCGTGAAGGGACCCGCCGCGCCATTCTTGGCGACGCGCACGTTTTCCTTGAGCTGTTCGAGGGTGCTTGAGCCCGTGAGCGCGAGAGAAACTTCCGGGTGATTCCAGACCCAGTTCATAGCCCAGTCCACCGGCGTTCTTTTCACTTTTGCACTGTCCCACAGCGCCTGAACCTCGGCCGGAATCCTGTCGGTGAGCCTTCCGCCGCGCAACGGCTCCATGACCACGACTCCGAGGCCGCGCGAAGCGGCGTAGGCAATGCCTTCCTTTCCGGCCTGGTATATCTGGTCGTAGAAATTGAACTGGACCTGGCACATGTCCCAGCTGTAGGCGTCGACGATCTGTTTGAAGGCTTTGATTTCGTCGTGGAACGAGAAAGCCGCAAAGCGTATGCGGCCGCTCGAGCGCAGCTGATCCAGGAATTCCAGGGCCCCCATTTCCTTCATCTTGTTCCAGGAAACGCTGTCGATGCCGTGAAGAAGATAGAAGTCCAGATAATCGGTTTGCAGCTTGCCGAGCTGCTCGTTGAAGATCCTCTCCATGTCCTCGGGCTTTTCAACCATGAAGGGGGGCAGTTTGGTGGCGATCATCACCTTGGAGCGATAGCTCTTCAGGACTTTCCCCATGAATTTTTCGCTCTGGCCGCCGTGATACCCGTAGGCGGTGTCGAAATAATTGACGCCGCTTTCCAGCGCGTGTTCGACCATTTTTGTGGCATGGACTTCGTCGATCGGCACGTTCGGGTCGAATCCGGCCATCCCTGTCGGGTTGCCCACCATCGGCAGCCGCATGGCGCCAAATCCCAGAATCGAAACGTCGACATTCGTTTTACCCATTTTGCGGTAGCGCATCGTGAATCCTTTCTCCTCTTACTTTGTTTTGTTGGCCTCTTCATGGTATTGCGCGATCCGGTTTTTCTGGACCTTTACCAGATCTTCCAGGTCCTCGTCGCTCGGGGCAGGGTAGACCGAATGCAGCTTTTCATAGACGCGCGCGCGGGAGGCCTGGATCTTTTCTTTAGCGGCCTTGTCGGCGTCGGCGTTTTCAAGCGCGACGGCGTACCACACATAAGACTCCAACTGATCCTCGACAATCCCTATTGCTTTTTCATAGCTGGCTGCCACATAAGCCTGGGCTTTGTAGTTGCCGAGGTAGGCAAGGCCCGTGCATTTCATGAAATCGGCGCGGATTGCCTTGCTTGCGGACGGGTCCTGCCAGTTCGCCAGAGCGCTGTCTCGATCGGCAGCGGCCATCTGCCGGCCCTGGACCATTAGATTGATGATTTCCTGCTTATTAGGCCGTGCCTTCTCCTGTCCTGAAACCTGAATTACGGGCAACGCAATCAAGCATGCAATTAGCAGTCTCTTAACCATGATTCCTCCACAGAAACGTCCCAGAAATATATCATCAAAAGGGGACAGTCACCAGTGTCCCCGTTGGGACACTGGTGACTGTCCCCTTTTTTTGATAGCATCGGTTCGGAATCCATGGGACGCGAGGAGGCGCCAATGAAGATCGACATTTTTTCTCATATCATGACGGAAAGGTATTTGTCGGAATACCGCAAAAAGGTCCCGGCAATCGACAACGAGATCGAGGTCTATACGCGGCCGGTCGTCGATCTCCAAATGCGCCTGGGGCTCATGGACCGATACCCGGACGTCCTCCAGGTGCTGACGGTGGCAAAGGTGCCGCTGGAGAAATTCGTGGGACCGAAAGATGCCGTCGAACTGGCCCGGATCGCCAACGACGAACTCGCGGAACTTCTGGTCAAATACCCGAATAAGTTTTTCGGCGCCGCCGCCTGCCTGCCCATGAACGATGTCGATGCCGCTCTCGAGGAAGCCGACCGCGCGATCGGGAAACTTGGCCTGCAGGGAGTCCAGATATACAGCCGCATCGCGGGCGAGCCGCTGGATTCAGCCAAATTCAAACCGCTGTATGCGAAAATGGCCGGATACCACCTTCCCATCTGGCTTCATCCGGAAACCAACACGGCGCTGGACATGGACCGGGGAATTTTCAGCTGGCCCTATGAAACCACGGCCGCCATGCTGCGCCTGGTGCAGTGCGGAATCTTTTACGAGTACCCCGATCTGAAGTTCATCGTGCACCACGCAGGCGCCATGGTGCCGTTTTTCGCCGAACGCCTCAAATGGTTCGCTCGAGCCACTAAGCTCTTCAGCCAGAACGATCCGAAGATTTACGAGCAGATGCGCAATTTTTACGTCGACACGGCGCTCTATGGACATACTCCCGCGCTGCAATGCGCCTACGAATACTATGGAGCCGGGCACATGCTTTTCGGCACAGATGCGCCGCTGGGTCCGCGCTGGGGAATGATCGAGGGAACCATACAATCGATCGAGCGGATGCCGATCACGGATGCGGAAAAGGAGCTGATTTTCAGCGGCAACGCGATCGAGATGTTCAAGATGGCGCTGTAACGACGTTGAACGTTTGAACGTTGAACGTTGGCACGTTTCATGTGGAAGGTAGAAGGTAGAAGGTAGCGCGTTTCACGTTCCACTTTCCACGTTCCACGTATCACATGAAAGGTAAAAGTTGGGATGATGCGACTAGAGATTGATTCGTTAAATAATTTTATTAAGAATCATCCGGAAATAATCATAAATAAAAGCGAAATCTCTATACCACAAGAGCTACGGGGGGAATTTTACCGGCGCTTTGACGATGTGCGCAGGGCTTTTGTCAAGGAGCAGTATGCCTCGCTTCCTGTGGATGTGCAGACGCTCTCCGACAACTACATCCGGGTCGAGAGGGAAATCATTGAGACTCTCAACATCGAGCGCATCGCCGTCCCCGTCGATCTCTACAGCTTTCTGCACGGCCCCGGGGAGGGGCTGATCCGGGTGATGTACAACAGGCTTTTTGACCTGCTGCAGGGCAAGACGACGTTTGAGGAGTTTGAAACGGCCGGCGCGAACGATATACGGACGGCTGCAGCGGACCTGTATCGGCTGGGGTACGAAATGTGGGCGGCGCTGGCTTTCATCAGGCTACTCGATCCGGACAAGGGCTATTTCGTCGACCTGGACGATGATTACAAGCCGTATCTGACCGATCTGAAGGAAATCGCCTTTGGACGCCAGGCCCATCATCCGACCCTGCGCATTCCTGAGTTCGTGCTCCATTCGCGCAAAGTGGACAAATATGTGACGGTTAAAATGGGGCCGGCAAGAGAGATAGACACATTCGTCGTTCGCTTCACGCCTCCGGTCCGGCCGAAGAAGAAGACCGGGGACACGTCCTATGGCCTCGATTCGCGCGTGATGCTTCTGACTTTCCTGCCCACGCCGGATGAAATTCCGATCGTTGCCGAAATCTACGACCGCAAGCTCGTAAGCCCCGATATGATGATCGAGTTTCTGACCGCGGATGAGTTCGAAAGTCAAACCGCGCTGGATGATGTCCGGCGGCACTTCAACGCGATGAATCCACGCCTTGGCATGTGCCTCATGGTGATAGATCCCGGGGGAGAAGCGAAACCGGAACCGATAGCGGACAACATCCGCACTATTACTGCAGGCTTTGATCCAGCCAAAATGGAACCAATCCTCGAACAGGTATAAAAACGCCACGGATTCCACAGATTAAATGTCAGGTACCTCCGGCAAAGCCGGAGGCTTGATAGATTTGAACCGCTCAAAGCGGTTGGAGGAGTTACGCCGGTCTTGAACGCTGACTTACGCGGGCAAAAGCCGATGAGGCGCTTCCGATCCCCGCAGGGGCCAGCGCTCTGCGCTGGACAGTTTTCTGCGGCGGCACTGTGGCAAGCGCCGTGCGGCAAGGAGATGAAGGGTATGAGAAACCGGGCGTTTGCCACAGTGCCGCCGCAGAAAACTCCATCGGAAGCGCCTCATCGGCTTTTGCTCGCCGACCCTCGCCGAACAAATCGGCGTTTGTCAGCGCTTTTGTCAGCGTATCTCAGCGTTTCAAAATACGGAGCTGTCAAACTCTATGAGTCCCCCGGCAGAGCCGTGGGTTTACCAATAGAAATAAAAAACAGGATTTATCCGTGGAATCCGTGGCGTTTTTTATAGTCCGACTTCGGACCAGGCTTCCCGCACGGCTTTCTGCTCGCGGCTGTTGATGCCGTAAAGCTCGGCGGCAGCCGTGAGCGTCATCGTCATGGCGTCGCGGAATTTCGATCCGGGGCGCAATTTTTCGGTCAAGGTCAGGTACCAGATAGCGCCCGCTTTCTCCCAGGCGTACCCTTTCAGGCGCATCGCCAGCTCGTAGAAAGCCCGGTTGGGGATTCCGGAGTTCAGGTGCACGCCGCCGTTGTCCTCTTCGGTGACAATGTAATCGTCCATGTGGCCGGGCTGAGGATCCTTGCCCAGCACGGGATCGTTGTAGGCCGTGCCGGGCTCTCTCATGGACCGGATGGCTTTGGCCTTTACGCCCGGAAGAAACAGGTCCGCGCCGATCAGCCAGTCGGCTTCCTTGGCGGTCTGGCGTCGCCTGTACTGTTTGACCAGGCTTCCGAAGACGTCCGAAAACGATTCGTTCAAGGCGCCCGGCTGGCCGCGGTAATTCAGCCCGGCTTCGCATTGTGTGATGCCGTGGGTCAATTCGTGGCCGATGACATCGAGGGCTTTGGTGAACGGGGCGAAAATCCGGCCGTCCCCGTCGCCGTAGACCATCTGCCGGCCGTTCCAGAAAGCGTTGTCGTAGCAATCCCCGTAATGGACCGTCGAATCGATGCGCATGCCGCGGTCGTCAATCGAATTGCGGGAAAACGCCTTTTTGAACATGTCATAGGTGAACCCGGCGCCGTCATAGGCTTCGTTGACCCGCGGGTCCCTTGATTTGGGATCGCCTTCCGATCGGACCAGCCTGCCGGGCAGGTCGTATTTGTGGCGCGCATCATAAACCGTGCGGCGCTTGCGCCCCGGCGAGGTCGCCGCCAGCGGAGCCAGGACCGTCATCACCCGGCGTTCACCGCGAAACTGCTCGGAATCTGTCAACGTGGACCAGGCCAGCGCCTGCTGCCTGGAGTCCCCGTTCCGGGGGATAGCGCGCAGCATGTAGGGTGGAACAATACAATTTCTGTGCATGAGCGGGCCCCCTTTTCATAATTGCCAAAATCTCTGGTGTTTTTTTCAGCTTAACAGAACCGCGAGGTCCTCCGGGCGGAGGTTTCGCATCAGGCTGTTGTCCTGGTTGATGATTGCATCGGCAATTTCGCGCTTTGTATTCTGCAAAGCGAGCACTTTTTCCTCCACCGTATCTTTGGCGATCAGGCGGTAGGCAAAAACCGACCGCATCTGCCCGATTCGGTGCGTCCGGTCCACTGCCTGCGCCTCGACGGCCGGATTCCACCAGGGATCAAGTAGAAACACATATTCCGCCGCGGTAAGGTTCAGTCCCAATCCTCCCGCCTTCAGGCTTATGAGGAACAGTCTCGAATCCGGATCGTTCTGGAACCGCTCGACCGGCGATTCCCGGTCGCGCGTCTGTCCATCCAGATATTCGTAGCGGATATTTTCTTTGTCAAGCCTCTCGCGCAGGATGGCGAGCATGGAGGTGAATTGTGAGAAGACGAGGGCCTTGTGTCCCTCATCCAGCACTTCGGCAAGCTGAGGCATCAGCATATCCAGCTTTGCGCTTGCATGGCCGGCGCGCGAGCGGTCGATGAGCCCGGGGTGAATCGCCGCCTGGCGCAGCCTGAGGAGCGCTTCCAGGATGTGAATCTTGGATTTTTCCAGGCCTTCGGTTTCGATGCGGTCCAGAAGGGTGCGCCGGTAGTGATCGCGCAGTTCGTCGTAAAGCGCGCGCTGCGCCGCTTCGAGCTGGCAGAACAGGGTCTGTTCCACTTTGGCTGGAAGGTCTTTGGCTACCTGCGCCTTGGTGCGGCGGAGGATAAACGGCCGCAGCGCCTGGGCCAGAAGCTCCCGTTGAGCCTCGTCGAGCTTGCTCATGGATCCTTTGCCCAGCTTGAACACGGAAGCGGATCCGAGCATGCCCGGATTCAGGAACTCGAACAGGCTCCAGAGTTCGCCCAGATGATTTTCGATCGGCGTGCCGCTCAAGGCCAGGCGATGCTGGCCGCGCAGCAGGCGGGCCGCTTTGGCCGATTCGGTCGATGCATTCTTGATGGCCTGCGCCTCGTCCAGGATTACGTAGTCGAACATCTTCTCCCTGAAGAACGGCGCATCCCTGCGGAGCGTTCCGTAAGTGGTGAAAATCGCATCGTAGTCGTCGAAGTGTTCGTGGCTGCGTACGCGCTCGACCCCGGTGTGTTCCAGGATGCGCAGGTTGGGCGTAAACCGTTCGGCTTCCCGCCGCCAGTTGAAAACCAGCGACCGCGGCATCACCACCAGAGATGGAGGCGGGCGGTCTGCGGAACCGTTTGCGCCGCGCAGGGCACGGCGCTCTTCGATCAGCGCCAGGACCTGGATCGTTTTGCCCAGTCCCATGTCGTCGGCGAGGCAGCCGCCGAATCCGAACTGCTCGAGGAAATGCAGCCAGCCCAGTCCTTCGCGCTGGTAAGGGCGCAGCGTCCCGCAAAATCCCGGCGGGGGGTCCGCGGGCTCAACCCCGCCAAAGGAATGCAGTTCGCCGCGCAGCTTTTCGAAAAGCTGGTCGCAGCTCACATCGGGCTGGGAAGCCAGAAGAGCGTCCAGAAGACCGGCCTGATTGCGGCTGAACCGGACGTGATCCGCCTGGGCGGTGCCCAGGCTCGCGAGCATCCCGTACTTTTGCAGCCACTCCTCGGGCAGCATGCCGTAACTGCCGTCGTCGAGCCGGATAGTGTTCTCGCGGCGCTTCAGGGCCGCAAGCAGACGCGGGATGGCGACGCGGGCATCGCCGAACTCAACCGTGCCGTGCAACTCGAACCAGTCGATGCCGGAATGGATTTGAAGCTTAAAAGAATCCGGATTGCGGAATAGCTTCCCCTCGGCTTCCACATGCCATCCGGCCGATACCAGATCCCGCACGGCCGAAGGCAGCCGGGATTGGGAGATCGTCCAGAAGCGGCTGCCGCCATAGGCTTGCTGGCGCCGGAAGCCGGTCTCCTCGAATTTCTGCGCCGCCAGGCGTTCAAAACCCATGTTGCGCAAAATCATCCGCCGCTCCGAAACAAGGGGAATCCCTGTTGCCGGCGCCGTTTCCGTCACGAAATTGCCCTGGTAGTCGAAGAACATCTCCGCATGCAGATAGGAGGAGCCCCAGGTTTCCTTTCGCGTGCTCACGCGCACGATCGGGCAGGGTGTGGCTTCCACCTGCTCGAGCCGTAATTCGTCGGGCAAATCCATCGGGGGAAGGGCCGGAATCGACAGCATGGTTTCCAGCCATGAAACAGCCTCTTCTCTGGGGACGAAAAAGGATCCCTCACTCCGAAAGAACGAAATCCAATCGAAAGATCCTTCGAAGAAAGCGATGGTTTCGCCGGCGATTAAAAAGCCCTGGCGGAATATGTGCTCGGGGTGGGAAAGGCTGAGGCGCTGGCCGTCCCGGCGGAGCGCGCTGCAGACTTCATACCGCTGTCCATCTTCATCCGCCCGCACTTCAATCCGCAAAGCCCAGGGAGCGCCCTCATCGAGGTGGACGGAAAGCGGAGTTTCATGTTCGGGCGTGCGGAAAAACAGGCGGCCGGTGCGGGAAATCACGGGCAAAAGCGCAGCCAGCTCAAGTTTTGCAGGCTGAAAACGGTAGATGGATTCATAGGGCCCCTGGTACCAGGTTTCGCGCTTTACGCCGATGAGGCGGGTAAGAATCTCCCGGTCGGCCGGATCGGGAATCATGGAAAGCATGTCATGCGAAAGCGACAGGGGTTTCGACTTTTTCCAGTCCCGGTTTTTTTTGCGCTCGCGCACATCGACCTGAATCGCCAGGTTGGCGCCGTAATACCGGCCGCCGTAATCGATGACATATAGAATTTCCCGGTCCGGGGGCCAGGCCGGCACCCTTGGATCGGGCGGCTCCTGTTGCGTAATTTTATTGAGAATCTGCTGCCAGGAGCCGGGGCGTGCCGGATCCCGGCGTTTCCCTGGAGCCTGAAGTGCTCTTTCATACTCGATTGAGGCGGGAAAGTCTTCGGCTTCTTCAAAGTCCAGTTCCTCAAGCTCCTCGTCATCCAGGTCGCCATGAAGACCCGTGGGAAGGAGTTCCAGGTTGCCGCCGCCTGTCAAATTTCCGAGGAGTCCCTTTTTTTCAGCCGCCAGAATGGTTGCCCAGACATGCTTGCAGACTTCCAAACGGTCTTCAAAATAGGGGCAATCACAGGAATAAATGAGGGCCTTCCCGTCCCGCTCCAGATCCACTTCGTAAGCGCGTGACCCGGAGACCCGCGCAGACACGAACTCCTTGTCTGCGAACAGGATACGGACGGCATTCATCTCGAAATAGTCCCTGCCGCGGTTTTTTATTTTCTGGCTGACGTCCCGTCCCAGCAATTCCAATGGCGACATAAACCTACTATTATACATTTTACGATGGCATTTCGGGAATACTCGTTGTTGCGTTGAACGTTGGAACGTTTAAACGTTCTAACGTTTGAACGTTGAACGTTAAAAGATGGGGGAGGAGAGATTGGCTAAAAATCGGGATTGAATGGGTGTAGTGTAATATTTTTGAGAGGAAGCAATGCTGCAGGAAAATCATCGGCGCCGGCCGGAATGGCTGAAGGTGAGGCTGCCCGGCGGGGCAGGGTATTCCAGGGTCAAGGGGCTGGTTCACGAGCACAAACTGAATACGGTTTGCGAGGACGCGCGCTGCCCCAACATTGGCGAATGCTGGGGAGCGGGCACAGCCACTTTCATGATCCTGGGAGAGGTGTGCACACGGGCGTGCAAGTTCTGCGCCGTGAAGACCGGCATGCCTCCGGCATTCGATCGGGACGAACCCCGCCGGATTGCGGAGGCAATCCGGAAACTGGGTCTGAAATATGCCGTCATAACCTCGGTGGACCGGGACGATCTAAAGGACGGCGGCGCCTCTATTTTTGCCGAGACAATCCGCAAGACGCGGGACTCCTGCCCAGGCATACGAATCGAGGTTCTGATTCCCGATTTCCAGGGGAGCACGGAGGCGCTGCGCGCGGTTGTCGAGGCCGTGCCGGACGTTCTGGGCCACAATGTCGAAACGGTTCCGCGGCTTTATCCGCTGGCGCGGGCAGGATCGCGCTATCAACGGTCCCTCAGTCATCTCGCAAACGCCAAATCCTTCGGCATCCGGGTAACGACAAAGTCCGGCATCATGCTTGGCCTGGGTGAAAGCCGCGATGAGATCCTGGATGTATTAAGGGATCTGCGCGAGGCCGACGTGGATATCGTGACGCTGGGTCAATATCTGCAGCCGACCCGCGAAAGCCTGCCCGTGGAGAAATTCTACACACCGGACGAGTTCAGGGAATTCCGCGATTTGGCGTATTCCATGGGTTTCCGGCACGTCGCTTCGGGGCCGCTCGTGCGTTCCTCGTACCACGCGCACGAACAAAACGTTGAACGTTAAACGTTAAACGTTAAAAGCAAACGCGAGGATCACAGAGATCCCCATAACTTGTATAGTTTTTAGCGTTCAAACGTGCAAACGTTCAACGTTAAAACGTTCAAACGTTCAACGTTTAACCTCCATCGTGCTACAATAAGACCAAACGCCATGTCACGAATATTATCGTTAACCTTATTGCTTCTCTTTGTCGCTCTTCCTGCGCGGGGCGATATTGCGCGCATCGAGGTTGACGGCGCCATCGATCCCGTGACCGCGGGTTTCGTGGTCCGCAGCATCGACCGGGCCGAGGCGGAGCGGGCTGAAATTTTCCTGATGCGTCTTCAGACTCCCGGCGGATTTGGGTCTTCCATGGAGGAGATCATCGGGCGGATTCTGAGAAGCAAGGTGCCCGTCGTGGTTTACGTTGCTCCGAGCGGCGCCAAAGCGGCTTCGGCGGGCTTTTTTATCCTTTTGGCGGCTGATGTGGCGGTCATGGCTCCGGGCACCAATACCGGCGCAGCCCATCCGCTTATGGCCATTGGCGGGTTTCCCGTCGACGGCGGCCAGGCCGGCAAAACCCTGACGGAAAAAATCACCAGCAATTCGACAGCATATTTGCGCAGCATTGCCGGCAAACGCAACCGCAATGTGGCGGAAGCGGAGAAGGGTGTATTGGAGAGCAAATCCTTCACCGAAGCGGAAGCTCTCGCGGCCCATCTCATAGACTTTGTTGCCGGGAACGAGCCGGAGCTTCTGGGCAAACTGCAGGGGTATAAGGTGCGGTCCTTTTCGGGAGAGGAGCGCGTTCTCGACCTGCAGGGCCGGAAAATTGTCGAATACCGCATGACGGCGCGAGAGAAGCTGCTGGCGGCAGTTTCACAACCGAACCTGGCGCTGCTGTTGGGAATTTTCGGGCTTCTCCTGCTGTACTTCGAGTTCACTCATCCCGGGCTCATCGCGCCGGGAGTGATCGGGGGCATCTGCGTGCTGCTGTCGGTGCTTGGGCTTTCCTTCCTGCCGATCAATTACGTGGGCGTTCTTTTGATAATTCTGGCTTTAGGATTGTTTGTGGCCGAGGTCAAGGTCGGGGGATTCGGTGTGCTCGGCATAGGAGGATTAGTGGCTATGGTTATGGGGATGCTGATCCTTATCGATTCGCCCGATCCGGCGGTCCGGATCGGCCTCTACACGGCGCTTGCGCTGGCTCTGCCGTTTGCCGCCATCTTCCTTATCCTGCTGATCGCTCTGTTCAAGTCCTTCAGGCAGAAGGCCGCAACCGGCGACCAGGGGATGATCGGCCTGATAGGGATTGCCGACAGCGACGTTCACCAGAGCGGACGCGTCAAGGTCCGTGGAGAATATTGGACTGCGCGCTCCGCCTCTCCCATACCTGCAGGGAAGAGCGTAAGAGTTGTGGACGTTGAAAACCTTATGCTGAAAGTTGAGGAGGTCGGGCAATAAGCCGCACTTTTCAGGGAGGCTCTCATGGAATCAACGCTGCTGGTAGGCATTGTTATCGTTCTGCTGTACCTGTGGAGCACGATCCATATTCTTAGGGAGTATGAAAGGGGAGTCGTGTTCCGGCTGGGCCGTCTTCTGCCGAAGGCTATGGGCCCCGGCCTGGTATTTGTCCTCTGGCCGATCTACAAGCTGGTGCGCGTCAGCCTGCGGACGATCGTGCTTGAAGTCCCGCCCCAGGACATCATCACACGCGACAACGTGTCGGTGAAGGTCAATGCGATCGTCTATTTCCGTGTGATGAACGCCCCGCGGGCAATTGTTGAGGTTGAGAATTATATGTACGCAACTTCTCAGCTTGCCCAGACCACGCTGCGTTCGGTGTTGGGCGAAGTCGAACTGGATGACCTTCTGAGCCGCCGGGAGAAGCTGAACGTCAAGCTTCAGGAAATACTCGATCAGCACACGGACGCCTGGGGTATCAAGGTCGGCCTTGTCGAGGTCAAGCAGGTGGACCTGCCCGAGGTGATGCAGCGGGCCATGGCCAAGCAGGCTGAGGCGGAGCGCGAGAAGCGCGCAAAAATCATTCACGCCGATGGCGAATTCCAGGCTGCAGCCAAGCTCGCGGAGGCGGCCGGCGTCATAAATAAAGAACCTGTTGCACTGCAGCTGCGATATCTGCAAACATTAACCGAGATCGGCGTGGAGAAGAATACGACCGTTGTTTTCCCCGTGCCCATCGACATCATAAAAGACTGGTTAGTGCCCAAAAAAGACGTTGAACGCTAGAACGTTGGAACGTTGGCACGTTAGAACGTTTAAACGTTTGCACGTTTATAAAGCAGTATCCATTGATACGGCAAATTCTGGGAAAAACACATTTGTTTTTAACGTTCAACGTTCAAACGTTCAAACGTTTTCACGTTGCAAGGTTTGCACCTTAAAAAAAGATTGATGATTGAAACGTTCATGTCAGAAGACGTGATTTGTTTTTAACGTTTAACGTTCTAACGTTCAAACGTTCAACGTTCAGCGAGGAGAGAGTCGTGATGGCGGAGAATGCTTCGGAAGCCGGGATAGAAGTTGTGCTGGACAATCGTAAGCTCATAATCGCGTTTGTTTTGCTCGTTGCGATTCTCGGATGCTCTTTTGTGGTGGGATTCGTCGAGGGTAAGCGCCAGGGATACCAGGAAGGAATTCAGGCAGCCGCGGAGTCCATGCCCAGTGGGGATTCCGACAGCACTCAGGCCCAAGCGACGCAGCCGGCCGACTCGAGCCCTGTTGCGGAGACTCCGAAGGAGGGAACGGAGGAGCAGCCGCTGGACTGGTATAAGACCGTAAACCGGAAAGAAGGGGAGCCCGACAACACCCAAAAAATAATGCCGGCGCCGCCCAAAAAGGGAACCCCCGTCGCCACAGCGGATGCCGCCGCCAAACAGAAAACAACAACGGCTTCAGGCACCGCTTCAACCATTGCGAAGACCGTGGATGAGCCAAGTATTGAAACTGCTGCCGGGACCGCCCCCAAGCCGGCTGCGGCAGCTGCCGGGCCGATCGGCTACTCGGTGCAGGTCGGCGCTTTCCGTCAAAAATCCGAGTCGGATGTCAAGGCACGCATGCTGAAGGCCAAGGGGTTCGACTGCAGGGTGGAGCCTCCCGGCTCGGCCGGCCAGCTGTATCTTGTCAAGGTAGGAAATTTCAAATCCCGGGCCGATGCGGTAGCCATGCAGCTCCGGCTGAAGAAGAGCGGATTCACGTCCTTCATAAAAACCAATTGAAGAACCATGCCATGCAGCTGCTTCTGCCGGCGCTGACCGGGCTTCTCCTGGCGGCATCCTTCCCGCAGTTCAACCAAGGCTATCTGGCATGGGTAGCTTTCATCCCGCTGCTCCTATTTGTTTTCCGCGCAAAATCCGTGGCGCAGGCTTTGGCGGGCGGATTTCTGGCGGGAATCCTGCAGCTTTTCCCTTTGCTGATCTGGATGCCCACGGTTCTCGCCGGCTACGGCGGCCTGCCCGAAGCGTTGGCCTGGATTGCATATTCGCTGACCGCTGCAATGCTCGCATGCTATCCGGCAGCGGTTTGTGCCGCGGTGAAGTTCCTGATGAAGCGTTGCGGAGAATCGTGTTTTCTCTTATTCCCGCTCGTTTGGGCGGTTTCGGAATACGCTCAGAGCGTTTCACCGTTCGGCGGATTCCCCTGGCTGCTTACGGGTTACTCACAGTCCGGCTGGCTGGGTCTCATCCAGGTTGCGGACCTCGCGGGAGTTTATGGGATTTCTTTCCTGATAGCGTCTGTGAATACCGCCGCAGCCTGGCCCTGTTTGCGGAAGACACGCAGGCCTGCGGTCTGGGCGCCCCTGGTTGGAGCCGGGATTATGGTCTTCGGGTGCCTGGCGTACGGCGAAATGTCCCTGCGGCATTGGGGAAAGTTCAGGCCGGCCTTTCAGGCCGCCATGCTCCAGGGGAACCTGGATATCGATGATGATCAACAGGTCCTGATGGATAAATTCCAGCGGGGCTATGTGCGCATGGCGGACAGCCTGGGACCTCCGGCGCCTGATCTGCTGGTTCTGCCCGAGTCTCCGTCCCCGGTGTCTTTTGAAAATGATCCGGCCTATCGCGAAATGCTCGAGAGCCTGGCGAAACGTTACTCGCTGGGACTGGTTTTCAACAACATCAGCTACAGGGTGGTGCAGGGCCAGGAGCGATACTTCAACAGCGCCTATTTTCTGGATGCAAAGGGAAATCTGGCAGGCATCTACGACAAGATCCACCTGGTGCCTTTTGGGGAGTACATCCCGCTTAAAAAGATGTTTTCCTTCGTGGAAACCATTTCCAAAGATGTCGGCAGTTTTGCTCCCGGGAGTGACTATCGCATCGTGCATGTCGGGCAATATCCTGCTAATGCCATCATCTGTTTTGAGGCGGCCTTCCCGGGCCTGGTGCGGCGTTTCGTCAGGGAAGGCAGCCGGCTGATCGTGAATTTAACCAATGACCGCTGGTACGGGAACAGCTCCGCCCCGTATCAGCATCTTGCCATTGCGCGCTGGAGGGCAATTGAAAACCGCAGGTATCTGCTCCGGGCCGCGAATTCCGGGATCACCGCCGTAATCGAGCCTACGGGAAAGATCCAATCACCCACAGGCATTCTAAAGGAAGCCGTTTGCCGGGGCGGTTTTGCATTTATTGCGGATCAAACACCCTACACCCGTTATGGCGACGTTTTCATTTTCCTGTGTGCTATCATTACTGTTTTAGCGGCAATTGCCGGAATGCGCGGCTCTGCCAGAGACATTGGGACCTAAATATATTCCATAACCAAGGGAGGATTTGAATGCTCGAGGAACTTCATGACAGGGTAAACGCGATCGAAGAAAAGATACGGCAGATTCGAGGTTATCTTTGATGCGGACAACAAGCGCGCACAAGTTCTCGAGCTGGAAAAGAAAGCAGCCAAACCGGATTTTTGGAGCAATCAGGAAGAAGCACAGACGGTGCTGCAAACGCGCAGCCGCCTGGATCGGGATATCCAGTTAGATTCCCAATTGGCATCCGATGCCGGCGACCTCAGGGCGCTCGCCGAACTTGCGGAGGAGGGCGAGGATGTGATCGCCGAACTCACGAGCGAGGTCGAGAAGCTCGAGCAGGAGGCTCAGCACACGGAGATTCGCATGCTTCTCTCCGGCGAGCACGACGCGTCGAATGCCATCGTCACGGTCCATCCGGGCGCCGGCGGAGTCGAGTCGCAAGACTGGGCCGAGATGCTGGTCCGCATGTACCTGAGATGGAGCGAACGTTCCGGCTATGTCACCAAGATGCTCGACTATCAGCCGGGAGAAGAAGCGGGCATAAAGTCGGCGACTTTTCTCGTGGAAGGGGATTATGTCTACGGCTACCTTTCCTCCGAGAGCGGAGTGCATCGTCTCGTGCGCATCTCGCCGTTCGGCGCCATGGGTAAACGCCAGACCAGCTTCGCTTCCGTGTTCGTGTATCCGCAACTGGACGAAACAATCGACATTCAGATCGACGAGAAGGACCTTCGCATCGATACCTACAGGTCATCGGGCGCCGGCGGACAGCACGTCAACGTCACCGACTCCGCCGTTCGCATCACTCACATTCCGACCGGAATCGTGGTTTCCTGCCAGAATGAACGGTCGCAGATAAGGAACCGTGAAATGGCCCGGCAGGTCCTGCGGGCGCGGCTTTACGAACTGGAGTTGTCCAAGAAGAGGCAGGAACTTCAGGCGGTTGAGGATTTGAAGCTGGATATCGGCTGGGGAAGTCAGATACGGTCCTATGTTCTTCATCCGTACCGGCTGGTGAAGGATCACAGGACGAAGTATGAAACCTCCAACGCGGACCGCGTCCTGGACGGGGATATCGAGGACTTCATCTACAAATACCTTGTCTACAGAGGCGTCCGCAATCGCGCGTAAACCCTGTTCAGAATATGCGTAGGGGCGGCCGGAAGTCCGACCCTGCATAAAAGTGCAGGATTCCCGAGTCTTTTTGGTGCCGGCGAAACATAAAAGGCGGTCCTATAATTGAATCAGGAGGGGTAAAGTGAGGTTTTCGGGGCCGGCGGCTTTCTACAAAAAACGCACGATCGTTTATGGCGCGATGCTTTTATTTGTGGTGGCTGCAGGATTACCGATGATAGCGGTCCCCTCCCTTCGAAACCGTTTGTCGGAGCGGATGATGACTTTGAGGGCAGCGGTGGCGGGCGAAGTCCGGCCGGTAAACCTTAAGGTGGGTGAGAACCTCGAACCGTTTCCCGAGGAATTCGAGCGGCCGGCGCATCAGATGCCGGGTCACGTTCAGCTTGCCTGTCCCTGAAAGCGATCAGGTATACGCCGTGAAACCCGGCGGCGTTGTCGTGCCGTCCACTCCATCCCAGCCTCGGACCATCAGAATTGAAAGGATTATAAAATCCCCGCCGCCGTCGGAAGAGCCGGCAGCGGCTGCTTTAACGGATGCGGAATCCGTTGCGGGCGCGGAACCTGATGCAGATACGGGGCCGGTATATAAAACAGGCAAAATTGAGCAGGAAGCCTATGACATGCTGCAGGAGTCAAACAAAGCAATCGCGGGCATGATTCAGGGAAGCAATCCTTCACTGCAATTCAAATCCTGGGACGCGGCGGTCAGAGGAAACAGCATTTATTGGGTGCGTGTCCGGTTCGCGTCGGACGGGAATCCGGATGTCGATTACATATGGCAGGTGAATCTCGATACCAAGCAGGTGACACCGCTCAGCTACAACGCGCGGTCTATCGACTGATGGGGGAAATTTTATGGACAATCTCCAGCTCGCCACATTCGGCGCAGGCTGCTTCTGGTGCGTCGAGGCCATATTCCGGCGTCTCGCGGGAGTGGTTATCGTAGTGTCCGGATATTCCGGCGGATTCGTGGATAGTCCGAGCTACCAGGCTGTCTACACGGGGAAGACCGGGCACGCCGAAGTAACCCAGATTACGTACGATCCGTCGCGCATCTCCTATGAGCAGCTGCTGGAGGTCTTTTGGAAGACCCACGATCCGACGACCAGGAATCGCCAGGGGAACGATATCGGGACGCAATACCGGTCCGTGATTTTTTACCACAATAGCGAACAGAAACGGCTCGCCGCGGAATACAAAGCCACTCTCGACGCAGCGGGGATCTGGAAGAAGCCTATAGTGACCGAAATCGTTCCCTTTGAGAAATTCTGGCCGGCGGAGGATTATCATCAGAACTATTACGAAAAAAATCCCGACAAAAGTTATTGCCGCGTGGTGATCATGCCCAAGATTGAAAAGTTCCGCCAGGTCTTCGCCGACAGGCTTAAAAAAAACTAGCCTCCCGAATCCCCATAATCCTGGGTTCCAGTCAGGACGGCTCTCCATGAGACTGTCTCATAACTGCCGGCGAGGATCTCGCGACGGTCGTTTTGAGACCGACTCTGGAGGCCCATCCTTATATTTTAACGCTGACGCACGCCGATAAACGCTGACGCACGCTGAAAAACTATAAATAAATACCCATATCATTGACGCCCCCTGCAGGCGCTTCTATACTCAATTCAATGAGAGCGTCGGCCATTAAAATCCTTAGCCGGTTGATGATCGGCATCATTGTGGCCGTTTCCCTCTCCGTATTGATCAACTACCTGTTTACCCGGTATAACCGCACGCAGAATGTCCAGAAAACGCCCCAGGTCCTCGGCTCGGAAATGGTGCGATCGGCCGAAGGCCTTGACTATTCCGACCACCAGAACGGAAAACTGCGGTTCAGGATTCATGCCGAGAAACTGCTTGAAACGAACCTCGGCAAAAGCCTGCTCGAAGGGATCGAAGCTCGCGATTTCAATCCGGATGGGAGCATTCGCAATGAAATTCGCAGCAAGAGGGCCAAATACGACCGCGACCGGAATCTGGCCGATTTTTCCGGGGATGTCCGCGTGTTTTTCGGCGATGGGATTGAAATGCGTACCGAGTCCCTGCACTACGATTTGAACTCGGGTATTGGCGAGAGCTCCGATCCTCTTCAATTCTATTCGCAGGAAGCCAGCGGCAAAGCCCGCGGCCTGCATTTCGACCAGAAAAGCAAATTGCTGGAACTCAAGAGCGAGGTCGAACTGGTGGTCATGCCAAAGAGGACGGTTGAGGGAGGGCGTGTTGAAACCGAGAAGCTTCACGCCACTTCCAACCGGGCGCGCGCCTCCGAGGGGGCGCGGCACATTCTGCTCGAGGGCAATGTGCGGCTGGATTCCGGGACTTCCACTCTCTCGGGTGAAAAGGTTGAGGCTATTTTCAGCAGCGACGAGAAAAAGCTTACCTATTTGACGGCGAGCCAGGACGCTGTCTACCGCTCCGGGGATCCCGGCGGCGAAAGACAGTTGAGCGGCCAGCGCATCATCTTCGGAATGGGCGAAACCAGCGGCGCATTGGAAAGAATGGCTGTGCTGGGCGACGCGAAATTTTCGTTGGCATCGCCCTCTGCGGAGCAGACTCTGAATGGCGCGGAGATCTATATCGAGTTTGATGTGGCAAGGAATCTGCCGCGCGATGTCCTGAGCCGCAACGGCGCCAGTCTCAGGATGAAAAAAGGACCGGAAGAGACATTCATCTCAGGGGATCAGATCACGGCAAAATTTGCTGCCGGGAGCAATAATGTCGAAAACCTCACGGTCGGCAAGCATGCCAGAATGTCTGCTCAGGGCTCTGCGGATGCCGCAAGCCAGGAACTCGAAGCGGATGAAATCCGCCTTTCTTTCCGCAAGCGGGAAGGTCAAACCGGGATCGAAAGACTTGATGCCGAAGGCGCAGCGCGGTGGACACTGAAGCCGCCGCGGAAAAATCCATCCGCACGGCGTGATCCGGCGAGGACGCTCGAGACGTCACGGCTGGAAATGATTTACTCCCCCCTGGGAGACTTTCTCGAGTCGGGCCACGCAGCCGGCAAGGTCATAATGACCGAAACGTCCGCCGATGGAGCAGCCCGTCCGCAAATCCGGCGCCTGCAGGCCGACGATGCCCAATTCCGCTTTTTCCCGGAAAACAATCAGCTCAAAAGCCTGGATGCCCGGGGGCACGTTCGAGTGGACTACGAAAAGAAGCCGGTCCGGACTGCCGGTTCATCCCTCGAGAAATATCACACCGAGAGCGAAAATATGCAGGCGGCATTCGAGCTCAAGGACCGCGAAAGCGCAGTGCGCAGCGTCTCTCAATGGGGTAATTTCCGTTATCGGGATGATTCCAGGACCGCAACGGCGGGACGCTGCGATTATGACGCGCATAAGGCTATCCTTGTTCTGAGCGAATCGCCCCTCATCGTGTCCCGGGAAACGGGCTCTACATCCGGGGAGCTCGTGGAATACGACCAGCGGCAAAAACTGCTTCTTGTCCATAAGCGGGTCCGGTCGAAACTGGCCGCGAATGGAGGCGCGTTTTTCGGCGCTTCTAATACCTCCCCCAGCATCATTACGGCCGATGAACTGCAATACTGGATGGAAAACCAACGCGCACGGTACTCGGGAAGCGTTCAGTTGCTGTCGGAAAACGGGCAGCTTCAATCCAGAGAGCTCGAGATTTTTGGCGCAGGAAACCAGGTTGAAGCCCGGGGGGATATCGTGCACCTTGTGCCAATCTCGGAAGCTTCCGGGGCCACGGAGACCAGGCCGCCACAGACGGAAGCGAAAAAGGCAAGGAACTCAGAAAATGTGCCGATGATAATCAAGAGTTCCCGATTACGGTATTTAAAGGAAAAAAATTCAATAACTTACACTGGAAATGTCACTCTGCGCTCCCGGGATGTCAACCTTTCGTCAGCCAGCCTGGATGCCGTTCTGGACAAGCAGGGCAAAAGAATCGAGCGGGCGACAGCGAAAGGGAAGGTAGCTATCCGGCAGGGCGCCAGGGAATGCAAGGGGGAAACCGCGGACTACTACCTGGACCCCGGCAAATTCGTGGTGACCGGAGAACCTGCCGAAATCTATGACCCAGGCAAGGGACGATCCTTTGCCCGCCGATTGACATCCTTCACCACGGATGATAGGATTCTGATCGAGGATCAGTAGTTAGTATTTAAGTTATTAATTATCAATTATTTACGTATGAATAACGGCCTGCTGGTAGCCTCCTCTTTATGCAAATCCTATGGAGGCCGGAAAGTCGTCAACGATGTCAGCCTCAGGCTGCGCTGCGGAGAGATTGTGGGGCTGCTCGGTCCCAACGGGGCAGGGAAAACGACGACTTTCTATATTATTGTGGGCCTGATCCCGCCGGAAGCCGGGCAGGTCCGGCTTGGAGATGAGGAAATCACCCGTCTCCCTATGTATCAGAGAGCGCGTTCGGGAATCAGCTACCTTCCGCAGGAGCCATCCGTTTTTCGTAAACTGTCCGTAGAGGAAAACCTGCGTAGCATTGCCGAGACATTGGATATTTCATCGGAGAAACGGGACGAGCTGACGGAGGGTCTTTTGGAGGAGTTCGGCATTGAGCACCTTCGCAATCAAGGGGCTTACACGCTTTCGGGCGGTGAGAGGCGCCGTTTGGAAATAGCCCGTGCGCTTGTTTTGACGCCGCGGTTTATCCTGCTGGATGAGCCTTTTGCGGGCATCGACCCCCTGGCCGTGCTGGATATCCAGCGAATTATCGGCCGTTTGAAGGAACGCGGGATCGGGGTGCTGATAACCGATCACAATGTGCGGGAGACTTTGAATATAACGGACCGTGCCTATATAATAAATGAGGGACGGATTCTGCGTGAAGGCTCACCCGAGCAGCTGACGAACGATGCTGAAGTAAAAAAGGTGTACCTGGGCGAGAATTTCAGGCTCAGATAGGCAATCATGAATCGAAAACCATATCTTCGGCAGACTTTGGATTTGCGTCTCAGCCAGAGATTAGCCCTTACTCCTTCGCTGCTTCAAAAAATTGAATTACTTCAGCTCAATAAGCTCGAACTCCAGGAAATGCTCAACCAGGAGCTGGTTGAAAATCCGATCCTGGAAGAGGTTACCGAGCAGGATTCTCCTCAGGAAGCGATTCAGAATGCCGGGGCGACAGACGAGCCTGTGTCCGCCGAAAGCGCGCCCGGCCCCAAGGAAACGGATTCCTTTGACGAGATTGATTTTCGCTATTTCTTCGACGAATATCTCGATACGGGCTATAAAAACCGTGAAACCGAGGATTCCGAAAAACCTTCGTTTGAAACCTTTCTAACCCGGCCCCCTTCGCTCGAAGAGCACCTTAACTGGCAGCTTGGCCTGTCGGACGCAAAGCCTCGCATTGCGGAGATTGCAGGCCAGATCATCGGCAATCTCAACGAAGACGGGTATCTGCTGATCAGCCTTGAAGAACTGTGTCAGGTGGCAAATTGCACCATGGAGGAAGCGGTTGAGGCCCTGGAAGTTGTGCAGGCCATGGATCCCGTGGGAGTCGGGGCGCGGGATCTGCGCGAGTGCCTTTCGCTGCAGCTGGAAAGCCTGGATCTCAAGGAAAGTCTTGCCTACAGGATCATCCAGGATCATCTGCCTTCGCTCGAAGGCCACAGGTTCAAGGAAATTGCCAGCCACACGGGCGCGAATTTCGAGGAGGTGCTCCAAGCGGTGGATTGCATCAAGCACCTGATCCCGAAGCCCGGGCAGAAATACGGCAATCAGGAAGCGACCTATGTGCAGCCGGAAGTGACCATCAGCAAGGTGGACGACGAGTTCGTCATTATCCTGAACGACGAAGGCATGCCGCAACTGCGGCTGAATGCCGGCTACAGGGATCTTCTGAAAAGCAACGGTGTCAGCGGTGAGACCAAGGCCTTTCTCAGGGAAAAATTCCGTTCGGCGGTGGATCTGCTCAGGAGCGTCAATCAGAGGAAGCAGACGATCTACCGCGTCTGTGTGTGCATCGTAAACCGCCAGAAGGATTTCCTGGATAACGGCCCTTCGCGCCTGCGGCCGATGCTAATTAAGGATGTTGCCAGCGAACTGGGGGTCCACAGCTCGACCATAAGCCGAGTCGTCACCAACAAATATGTCGATACGCCGCAGGGAGTGATGGAGCTGAGGAAGTTCTTCACGATGGGCGTTGAAAACTCCGACGGCGAAGAGTTTTCAATCGTTCAGGTCAAATTAAAAATCAAGCAGTGGATCGAGGGCGAAAACAAAAAAAAACCTTATTCGGACAATCAGATTGGACAGTTGTTGCGCCGGGACAATATTTTTATCACACGCCGCACGGTGGCCAAATACCGCGAGCAGATGCAGGTTCCCGGTTCTCGAGAGCGGAAGATCGGATACCTCTTCTGACCGCTGCTGCGTTTGGCTCCCTGATGAGGCTTTCCTGTTATCCCGGTGTTGAGTGCTGCAAGAACCCGTTTGTTTTTTCTACCTGGAAGGGAAACTCGATATGAATGTGGAAATAACCGGCAGACACGTCGTCATTACCCCTGCAATACGCGCCTATGTGCTTAAAAGGTTGCGCAAGTTTGTAAAAATCCTCGGTGATGACATCAATTTCCACGTGATTATTGACGTGGAAAAGGAGCGTCAAACGGCCGAAATCCTGCTCAAATCGAAGATACTGGATCTGACGGGAAAGGGTCAGACGGACGACATGTACAGCTCGATCGTGCGGGCCATCGAGAAGCTTGAGCGCCAGGCTTTAAAGCAGAAAAGCAAGCTTATCGAAGGAAAACGCCAGCGTGCCAAAGCAAAGACGGTTGCCGTATCGACCGGAGGTGGAGAGCGAGCGGCTCGAGTTCTGGCTCGAAAGAGCGACGGAATCCAGGAAGAAGAAGTACAAAGAAAACCCATGGTGGTTGAGGAAGCGCTGCTTGAACTCAATCATTCGGATTACCCGTTTGTCGTCTTCCGGAATGCAGATTCCGGCACTGTCAGCGTGCTTTACCGCCGCAAAGACGGCACTCTTGTCCTGATTCACGACTGATCCGGTAACGCCGGCATAGGCTGGCAAAAGCTCTGAGGAACGCTGCTAAACCAGGGGAGGATCTGCGTGCACTGCATCGCGGCGAACGCTTAATATCCTGCTGGTTTTCTGCCTTCGCCTCATAAGACAAAGCCGTATACTGGGATGGGGAACCGGCTATGCCCGAAGGCCATGGAATCATAATCGACGATGTCAAAGGGAAAGCAGACAGCGTCTCTGCAGGGGAATTACTCGCTGCTTTGGCCCCTGTTTTAAAACTGGAGTCTTTGCAGAGCGGGCAGGGCATGGAGAATCAAATCCGGTCCCCCAGGGTCCAGAAGCTGGGGATGATACTTGCCGGATTCAGCGGATGCATCCACCTGGACCGGGTTCATATTTTCGGCAGCAGCGAGATGCACTTCCTGCGAACCCTCGAGCCGGAAGGTCGCACGGCGGCGATCCATCGCCTGAAGAACAACAAAATCTGCTGCATCGTGGTCACCAAAGGCCTGGAAATCCCGGAAGAGCTCCTCAAGGTCTCGAGCGACGAAGGGATCCCGGTTTTTCGTAGCGCCTCGCTCAGTTCGATGTGCATCGCAAGAATCAGCAGCTACCTGGAGGAGCGGCTGGCGCCGCGGATGACGATCCACGGAGTTCTGCTGGAAGTTTTCGGGCTGGGCGTCCTGATTCTGGGGCCATCGGGAATCGGCAAAAGCGAGTGTGCGCTGGAGCTGATCGTCAAGGGGCATCGCCTGATTACGGATGATTACGTGGAAATCACACGGCATGGGATCGACAAACTTTCCGGAACGGGCGGAAAGGTGCTCAAACACCATATTGAACTGCGCGGGCTCGGGATCATAGACATCAAGGAGCTGTTCGGGGTTTCCGCCACCGGCGGGCGGCAGAATATCGATTTTGCAGTGCGGCTGGAGCGGTGGAAGCCGGACGCCGAGTACGACCGGCTGGGACTCGATCCGTCGACCATTGAATTCCTCGGCATAACCGTTCCTGTCATCGAGATGCCTGTAGGCCCGGGAAGGAATATAGCGACACTGGTGGAGGTAGCCGCGCGGATTCAGCTTCTGCGCCAGCGCGGCTATAACCCCTCACGAATTGCGAATTACGAATGACGAATGACGAATGACGAATTAAAAAGCGCGGTGATGTTTTGCGATCATTTTTTATTCAGTCGATAGTCAGAATGCAATCTTCAATGGCAGTCAGGTACCTCGGCAAAGCCGGAGGCTTGAAAGATTTGAACCGCTCAAAGCGGTTGGAGGCGTTAGGCCGGTCTTGAACGCCGACGCACGCTGAACGGACGCCGACCCACGCCGAAAAAAATTTATATTTTTTCAGCGTACGTCAGCGTTTCAAATTACGGAGCTGTCAAACTCTTTGAGTCTCCCGGCAGAGCCGGTTTACCAATGGAATTAGATAAGAGTTGCCAATCTGAAACCGGCGCGCAACGGGTGAATCCCATGAAGGCCCCAGTCCCGAGCACCGTAAAGAAAATAGACTTCCGGTACAACAAACAGCTTACCGGAAATCATCACCGTGTGTTTAAATTCGTAATTCGTCATTCGTAATTCGTAAATCATAAATTGATATGTCTTTGCGCCACCTCGTCATCGTAACGGGCATGAGCGGTTCCGGGAAGGGAACCGTTTTAAAGGCCTTTGAAGACCTCGGGTATATCTGTGTCGACAACCTCCCGGTAAATCTGATTCATAGATTCAGTGAAGGGATGAGGGACAAGGGGGCGGAAATAAAAGACGTGGCCCTCGTCATAGACATACGCGCCGGCGAAAGGCTGGATGACCTGGGGAAAATTATCGGGGACCTCAGGAAATCCATCGCCCGCGTACTGGTGATTTACCTCGAGGCCAGGGATCATGTGCTGGTGCGCCGTTACAGCGAGACGCGCCGGCCGCATCCCCTGTCGGCGGAAAGGCCGCTGCTGGAGGCGATCCGGATGGAGCGCAGGAGGCTGCGCCGGGTGGCCGCGCTCGCGGACGTCATCATCGATACTTCCGATTACACGGTGCACCAGGCGAAGGCTCTGATCACGGAGCGTTTTCGGAAGCGCCCGACATTCAGCGGCCTCAATATCCAGCTGATGAGCTTCGGCTATAAGCATGGATTACCGCTTGAGGCGGACCTGGTGTTCGACACGCGGTTCCTTCCCAATCCCCATTTTGTGCCGCGGATCAAGGATTTAAGCGGGAAGGACCGCAAGGTGATACAGTACCTGCGATCGTTTCCCGAAACGATGGAGTTTGTCAAAAAGGTCGGAAATCTCTTAAAATACCTTTTGCCCTCTTACGTTCGCGAAGGCAAAAGTTATCTCACGATAGCGGTCGGTTGTACCGGAGGGCGGCACCGCTCGGTTTTTGTTGCAGAGGAGCTAGCCAGGCATCTGAAAAGCCATAAACGGGAGATCCACGTCCGCCATCGTGACGTGAACCTCTGAAGAAACGGACTTACCTTTATGATCGGCGCTTTGGTGGTAACCCACGGACACCTTGGCCAGGAACTGGTGGCTGCGGCGGAAATGATTGTTGGGGATATTTCCCATATAAAATCCGTTTCCATCGGCTGGCATGATGATGTGAATGACGCACACAACGACATAGAGAAGCATATCCTGGAGGTCGAGGATGGGAGCGGCGTACTCATATTGACCGATATGTTCGGAGGCACGCCGTCGAACATCGCGCTCTCATTTCATGATCCCGGGAAAGTGGACGTGGTGACAGGGGTTAACCTGCCTATGATTATCAAGATTGCCAGCCAGAAAGAGGGAGAAACCTTGGCTTCACTGGCCCGTATTGTGCGCGACCAGGGGCGTTCGAGCATCGCCATGGCCAGTGATTTTCTTACGGCATGATCCGTCAACCCATTACAGTATCAAACAGGCTGGGTTTGCATGCACGCGCCGCGGCCAAACTGGTGCGGCTTGCGTCCCGTTTTTCCAGCGAGATTCATATCTCGCGCGAAGACGCGAATCAGCAGATCGATTCGAAGAGCATCCTTGGAATTCTCATGCTGGCTGCCTCGAAAGGCACACGGCTGGTGATTTCCATAGAAGGCCGGGACGAGTCTGAAGCCGGAGAGGCGATCAAACAGCTGTTCGAAGGGAAATTTGGAGAAGAAAACTGATGGTCCGCAAACGGGAGAGGGTTTTCCAGGGTAACGGTGTTTCAGGCGGCATTGTTTTGGGACAGGCGCTCAAGCTGGACAGCCACAACCGTGTGATCCTGAGGATCCGCGTCGACGACGTCGAGGAGGAAGTGCGCAGGTACCTGCGTGCGATCGAGGCCTCCAAGGAACAACTGGCGGCTCTGAAATCCCGCCTGGAAGAGAAGGTGGGGCGGGAGCACAGCATTATTCTGGATGCTCATATCCTGATGCTGGAGGACAAGTCTCTGAACGCCGAAATCCTTTCCACGGTCCGCGACAGCCACGCCAACGCCGAGTGGGCCGTCACTCAGGCTGCCGACCGTCTGGTGCATGCCTATGAGTCGCTGGAAGACGAATACTTCCGGGAGCGCCACAGCGACATCGAAGATGTCGTGGAACGCATCCTGATCAATCTTTCGGGGGGGCGCCCGGTCAGTTGGGAGGCCCTGCCCGGGGACCTGATTATCGTATCGCACGATTTCAATCCGTCCAATTTCGCTTCCATGGACCTGCAGAAGGTTCGCGGCCTTGTGCTGGAATCGGGCGGACGCAACTCTCACACGGCAATCATCAGCAGAGGTTTGCGCCTTCCGGCCGTAATGGGCATTCAGGACTTTCTGACCTCCATCGTCAGCGGAGATACCCTTTTGCTGAACGGAGACGATGGCCAGGTGGTCGTTAATCCTTCACAGAAACGCATTCAGAGCCAGCGCCGGCGCATCGAGGCCTTCGGCGCCGCGGCCGAAGCAGCGCCCGCACAGGCAGGCCCGGGGACCCTGACACGGGACGGCAAGGCAGTTTCCTTGCGCGCCAATACGGAACTGCCGCACGAATTGAGAGCTGCAAAGAAGAGCGGCGCTGAAGGAATTGGGATGTTCCGCTCGGAGTTCCTGTATTTCAGGCATCGCGGCGGAATGCCGGGCATGGAAGAGCAGCTTTCCGCCTACCGGACGCTTGCAAGAGAGATGAGTCCCTATCCCGTGGCGATTCGAACCCTGGACGCCGGATCGGAAAGCATCTTCGAGGCGCAAGACCTGGCGAGCCAGGTGAATCCGAGCATGGGGCTTCGTGGCATACGCCTGAGCCTGCATCTCAGGGAGGCGTTCTGCACGCAGCTGGAGGCGATCCTCCGAGCGAGCAGCGAAGGCAATATAGAAATGGTCTTGCCGATGGTTTCCACGGTGGAGGAGATCCGGCAGGCGAAGGCGCTGATCGGCCAGGTCCGGTCCAAGCTCCTTAAAACGCCTAAAGTCGAACTGAAACCGGTGCCTATCGGGGTCATGATCGAGGTGCCCGCTGCGGTGCTCGCGCTGGAAGTGCTGGCCAGGGAGGTAGACTTCCTTTGCGTAGGCACCAATGACCTGATCCAATATATGCTGGCCGTAGACCGCGGAAATCCCCACGTCGCGTATCTCTACCAGCCGCTCCATCCTTCGGTGCTGCATTGCCTTTCCCGTATAGCCCATGTGGCAGGGAAATCGAAGATACCGGCCAGGATCTGCGGGGAAATATCGTCCAATCCGTTCTATGCGGTTCTGCTGCTCGGCATGGGATTCACGCAGCTCAGCATGAATCCTCTGTCCATACCGACGATCCGCAGGGTTTTGCAGGAGGTTTCCGTGGCATCCTGCCGCAAGATAGCGGTACGGACGCTGTCGTTCGCCACCGCCCGGGAGACTTGCGAGTATTTGACGGATGCCGTGGCGAAACTGGTCAAGATGGATCTCGCTTCCTATGCCAAGGAGATCCTCGCGCCCAACAGCAGCTCCGAGTAGCGGAAGAGCCACGAATTCCGCGCGGCATTAATTCCAGGGGCTAGCCAAATCGCATACCCAGGGCAGGCCGAAAAAATCGGGGTCACTCCTGGACTTTGAGACGACGCCCTTTGAGGGCGGGAAATGTCTCATTAAAATCAAAATAAGGCATTTTTATTGATACTTTCCGCGCGGGGATGCATCTGATATGTTGTAAAGATGGAGGGATGACCTCCGGGAGGGTATCCGCCATGATCCCGCCGATTGTCGTATGTCCTCGTAACAGCATTCCTGACAACTTCATTTCTGGCCGTTTCTGCTTCTCAGGCAGAATCCGATAACGACGATTATGTGCGTCTTGCACGCCTATCCTACCTTGTCGGGCATGTCAGTTTTCAGCATGCCTCGGATGCGGACTGGTCGGCGGCAAGCATCAATCTGCCGCTGGAACCGGGAGACCGCATATACACCGGGCCGGATGGAAGAGCCGAAATTGAGCTCGACGACGGTTCGGTTTATCGGCTGGCTGAAAACACCGATATAGAAGTTCTTAGCCTCGACGAGAAACGGATCCAGCTGCGCATACTCATCGGTTTATCCACCCTGAATGTATCCAGCGGCCTGGATTTCGAGATCAACACCCCGGCGGCGGCTTTCAATGCCCGGCGCAAGGGCGTATATCGTTTCAGTGTCGCGGAAAACGGGGATACCGAGGCCATTGTCCGAAAAGGCGAACTTGAGGTTGCCAGCAACGAATTTTCGCGCACCATCGATTCCGGGGAGATGCTTCGTGTCAGTCCCGGGAGAGGCAGGGAAGCATTACTTTCCAAATATAACAAGCGGGACGAATGGGACGAATGGCAGGACCGGCGCAATGTGGACCGCAATGCCTATAAGAGCAGGCAATATCTGCCCGACAGCCTTTACATGGGAGTGTCTGAACTGGACCGGTATGGACAATGGGTGGACGTTGACTACTATGGCAGCGCCTGGGTCCCATATTATGTGGATTCCTACTGGTCTCCATATTCTCTCGGACGCTGGTGCTATCGCCCGCTATCGGGCTGGACATGGATTTCCTATGAGCCTTGGGGATGGTTGCCGTACCATTACGGCCGGTGGTATCGCCATTCTCATCACGGATGGTGCTGGCTCCCGGGCCCGGGGTTCTCGTTTAATTTCTGGTCTCCCGGCCTGGTAAGTTTTTACAGCGGCCCAGGCTGGGTCTCCTGGTGCCCGCTGGGCCCCGGAGATTATTACGGCATTAACCACTACCGCTACAACAGGGGCATTTACAGCTACCAGCTGAGTCAATTGGGCAATCTGCACACCCGGCGGCCCGGCGATCCTTTCAATAGAAATGTTCACGGAGCCTTCCACACCACGGGGATCGAGCACTTCAGGAATGGCAGGTTCGAAAACAGGGACCGCAGAACGCCTTTTCCCAATGTCGATCAGCCGTGGAGACAGGGTTCATGGTCCGGGGATCGGCCTGCCGTTCAGCCCACGGCAACCAGTTACAGACCGGCCGCGCCCGACCGTCCCGCTGTCCGGCCGAATGAAAACGCATCCTTGCCTGCGGTGGTCCGTAATATGCCCCGAACCATCAACGGCGACCGAAATAGACTCACGGCAATAAGCAATCCGCAGATACGCTCAAACGGCGCTGCGCCCCGGCAGGTCATAAATACAGGGATAGCGGGCGATGAAGGCCGCAGAACGCAATCCAATATCCAGGTGGTGGATGTCCCGGGCGTAGGACGCACCATCCGGAATACAGGCCCGGCCACAAGGCCGATCCCAACAGCCAGGGAAGCGCGGACTGCGACCGAGCCGGCCGCGCGGCCTCAAACCTCTGCGCCTGCCGCCCGGAGGTCCTATTCAACGGTGCCGGATGCCGGCGCGCGGACGATCACCGATCCTGTTGCCCGCCCCCAGGCGACGGATCGCTCCACTCAGGGGAGATCATACACGTGGCGCTCCGAACGCGCGGTGCAGGAGCAGCCGCGAACCTACAACGCTCCGGTCGCGCCGGCGGCGCCTGCTGAAGTCCGGCCGCAAAACAACCCCGTCATTCCGCGTTCAAACGGTGGCGGCGGCTGGAACAATCCGGGTGCGGGCGCGCGAGCGCCTGAGTCCCGGCGCATGACGATATACAGCGCACCCCAGCGGTCCAGCTCATTTTCTGGCGCCGGACGCAGCAGTGGGGCCCGATCGATGCCTGCTCCTTCCGCGGGCAGGAGCGGAGGGAACTCCGGCCCTGCCGCCGGCGGGAGGCCCGGCGGAGTGTCACGCCCCAGCAGGAACCGCTAATTGCATTGGTAAACCCCCGGCTCTGCCGGGAGACTCAAAGAGTTTGACAGCTCCGTATTTTGAAACGCTGAGAAACGCTGATAAAAGCGCTGACAAACGCCGATTTGTTCGGCGAGGGTCGGAAGCGCCGCATCGGCTTTTGCCCGCGTAAGTCAGCGTTCAAGACCGGCGTAACTCCTCCAACCGCTTTGAGCGGTTCCAATCTTTCAAGCCTCCGGCTTTGCCGGAGGTACCTGACAAGATTCGAGATTCGAAATTCGATATCAAACAAAGGCCACGAATTCCACGAATGAAAAACAAAGCAGCAATTCGTGAAATTCGTGGCAGCTTTGTTAGGGGCATGCTAGTCTCTGGATCGCGGTAGAAGCTAATTCGGGGTGCGGAGCTGGCGGTTCCATGACCGATTTTCGAAGACTCTTTCCTTTCATACGGCCTCACCGGGGCGGACTGGCTCTTTCTCTGCTGCTCCTTCTTTTTGTCGGCATTTTTGAATCCACTACTACAACCCTGTCAATCCCGCTTTTTGATAAGGTTCTTGCCACAGGATCGATTGAAGCCGGCCCGGCCGGCCAGAGGCTGAGTTTCGTTGAAAGGTATGTCTCGCTTATTCTCTCGCTGATGCCCGGCAGCGTGATTACCCAGCTTTCGCTTGCGCTCCTGATTCTGACCCTCCTCAAGGGCGTATGCCTGTATTACTCCAATTATTCCATGAGCCATGTCGGCCAAAGCGTCGTGATGGATCTGCGGAATGAGCTTTTCCACCACGTCCTGGGCCAATCCATGGGTTTTTTCTCCCTGAACTCGACCGGCCGTCTCATGTCCAGGATGAGCGGCGATGTCGAGCAGGTTCAGGAGGCGGTTTCAACCATCCTGGCGGAATTGTTCCGGGAGACCGTTCTGCTGGCTTCCCTGATTATCCTGGTCTTCTGCATCGACTGGAAGCTGGCGCTGCTGTCCCTGCTCATCGCGCCATTGGCTCTCCTGTTGACTCTCGGCATGGGCAAACGCATACGGCACGTCAGCCGGAAAGGCCGCGAGGACGCCGCCGATCTGAACGACCAGCTCCAGCAGTCGATTACGGGAATGCGCATCATCAAGGCGTTCGGCATGGAACAGCACGAGGAAAACGGATTCCGGAAAACCGCAGCCAAGCTGTTTCGAAGCAATATGAAAGCCGCCGCCATTCTTTTTGTCAATTCCCCTGTCATGGAACTGCTGGGCGTGGTGGCGTTCATTCCGCTTTTGTATTATGCCCACACGCGCATCGCGGAAGGGACCCTGACGCTGGGGATGTTCGGGGGATCGCTGTTTGCTCTCTTTCGCATGTACGACCCGATCCGGAAACTGAGCCGGATACATGTTCAGATACAACGGGCTCTTGCTTCAGCGTCCCGGATAGTGGAATTGCTGGATACGCACAAGGAAATCCAGGACCGGGGTGATGCCCGGGCTCTGGACGGATTTCGCGGCTCGATCCAATTTCAAAACGTTTCCTTCGATTACGTCGACCAGAATGGCGCCACTCAAGTCCTGAGAGACATTCATCTCGAGGTCAAACGGAACCAGGTGATTGCGATCGTGGGCAGCAGCGGATCGGGTAAAACCACGCTGGTCGGGTTATTACCGCGCTTTTATGACCCTACCGCCGGTACTGTGCGCATCGACGGCACCGATATCCGCGAATACACGCAGAGTTCTCTGCGGAAACAGATCGCCATCGTGACGCAGGAGACCTTTCTGTTCAATGATACGGTTCGGAACAACATCGCTTACGGGGATGTGAACGCGCCGGAGGAGAATATTTTCGCGGCAGCGCGCGCCGCCCTGGCGGATGATTTCATCAATGGCTTTCCAATGAAGTACGACACCTTGATCGGCGAGAGGGGCCAAAGGCTTTCCGGCGGCGAACGGCAGCGCATCTCGATCGCGCGCGCCCTTCTTAAAAATGCGCCGATCCTGATTTTGGACGAAGCGACTTCGGCGCTGGATTCGGAATCCGAGAAACTCGTTCAGCAGGCTCTGACCAATCTTATACGAGACCGCACGACGTTCGTAATCGCGCATCGCCTGTCCACCATACGCAACGCCGATCTGATCCTCGTGCTTGACCGGGGCAGAATCGTGGAGTCCGGGAGCCACGATAGCCTTATGGCGAACGATGGCCCCTACCGCCGCTTTTTCCGACTTCAAACTGAGGAGTCCTCTACGGAGGGTCAGGGGAATCGGGAGTGATAGTGTATGTGGCGATGAAGGTTGGGGGGGTAGAAGGATCAAAGGAGTCAAGGATCAAAGGATCAAAGGATCAAAGGGGTTCAGGGAATAGAGGATTCAAGGAACAAAGGATTAGAGGGTAGAGACAGGAGACGCAATTACCTAAATAGACCCCCATCGGCAATTTGGTTGTGTTTTTTCCCTTTGATCCTCTGATCCTCTGATCCTCTGATCCTCTGATCCTTAAATCCTTACAGCCTCCCCAAGACCATAAGATATGGAATATCAAAGGTTAAGCCTTGACGAACCGTTCTGAAGACAATATAATAATAAGTTTTAGGTATTGCAACGGAGCGAGGAATGATTCTGAGCATGACGGGGTATGGAACGGGCGCCGCTCAGAAAGAGGATACCTCTGTATCTGTGGAAATCAGGACTGTAAATCACCGTTTTCTGGATCTCCATGTCCGTCTTTCCAGGGAATACCTGTTCCTGGAAGCGGAGATCCAGCCGCTGATTCGAAGCGCCCTTGACCGCGGGCGGGTTGAAGTCAACGCAACTATTCAAAGCGCCGGCTCCTCGGCGTTCCTGGTCAATTCCGGCCTTGTCAAAGGCTATCTGGAAGCGGCGGCAAAGCTGAAGGAAGAGTTCAACCTTCAGGAAACGCCGGATTTGAAGACGGTCCTCAGTCTGCCGGGCGTCATTCAGAACCGGGAGGTGGTTCAGCCTGAGACTGCGGGCACCCTGTCCGAGCTGATGAACCGGAGCGTGCGCACAGCGCTCGACGGCGTTTTGCAGATGCGGCGGCAGGAAGGGGACGCTCTGCGTGCGGACATGTTGAGCAACCTCGGACGCATCGAGGAAAGCGCCCGGCACATTCGCGAGCTGAGTGTAAACCTGGCCGGCGAGTATCTGCTCAAACTCCGGGAAAGGCTCTCACAGCTTTTACCCCAGGGCGGCATCGATCCTCAGCGGCTGGCCCAGGAAGCCGCTCTAATCGCGGACAAATCCGATATCTCGGAAGAAATCGCCCGGCTGGAAAGCCATATTGAGCAGTATCGAGAGTTGGTGGACGCGAAGGAAAAAGCGGGCAAGAAACTGGATTTCCTCCTGCAGGAGCTGCAGCGCGAGGCCAATACCATACTGTCAAAATCGGGCAACCTGGATATTTCGCGCCACGCGCTTGCCATCAAGACGGATATCGAGAAGCTTCGCGAACAGGTTCAGAACGTTGAGTAACAGGAACGGCAGAGGCAACCTGATTATTGTTTCCGGGCCCTCCGGCGCCGGGAAGTCCGCTTTGGCGGGAGGGGTCCTGCAATCGGTGCCCCGTTTGAAATTTTCCGTATCCTATACCACGCGGGTGCCGCGTGGTGACGAGCGTCACGGTGTGGAATATTTCTTCATCAGCAGCCAGGAATTCCAGTCCCTGATTCGCGGGGACGAGCTGCTGGAGTGGGCGGAGGTCCACGACAACTATTACGGGACATCCCGGAGCTTTGTGGACAACATCCTGAAGGCAGGCGACGATGTGCTCCTGGATATCGACGTACAGGGCGCGCAAATAATCCGCCGGAAGCGCCAGGACGCAGTGGCGATATTCATCATGCCGCCCTCGTTTCAGGTGCTCCGCGAAAGGCTCCAGCGCAGGAGCCTCGACGCCGGTTTCGTGATCGAGCAGAGACTTAAAAAGGCCTGCCAGGAAATCAGCCATTATAAGGATTACGATTATCTGATCATCAACGAAGACCTCGGCGCCTCCGTGAAGGAGCTCGGTTTCATCATTCTGAGCGCCCGCTGCCGGACAGCGGCCAGGATGGAGTCCGCCGGGTCGGTATTAGCTACGTTTGGAGGAATGGATGCAGAAAATCCCTGAAAAAATAGGGTCCAAGTATCGCTTCATCATTCTCGCGGCAGAGCGGGCGAAGCAGCTGCAGAACAACGCGAAGCCCAAAATAAAAACCAAATCCACGAAGCCGGCGTTCATCGCGATGAAGGAACTGGAGGCTGACCTGATAAGCTTCGAGATGCCGCCGCCGGTCGAGCCGCCGAGCCAGACTTAGGATGAACGCCGTGAAAATCGCGCTGGGTGTTACGGGTTGTATTGCCGCTTACAAGTCTATCGAGGTGATGCGGGGTCTGCAGAAGGCCGGAGTATCGGTGCAGGTTGTGCTGACGCGGTCTGCCGCCGAATTTGTCACGCCTCTGACCTTCGAGTCCCTATCCACTCAGAACGTCATTACGGATATGTTTCAGCCGGGACAAAACCGCGACATCCATCATATCAGTGTAGCCCAATCGATACAGATGCTGGCGGTAGTGCCTGCGACCGCGAACATACTCGGCAAATTCGCGCACGGCGTCGCCGACGATTTCCTCTCCACGCTTTACCTTTCCACTCCGTCGCCGGTGCTGATCGCTCCGGCCATGAATGTTGAGATGTGGCATCACCCGGCGGTGCAGGCCAATGTCGAAATCCTGAAGGCAAGGGGTCATTACTTTGTCGACCCGGAACCCGGTGTTCTGGCCTGCGGAATGGAGGGGGATGGCAAGCTGGCGTCCGTAGATGTGATCGTCAGGCGCATTCTCGATCTGCTCGAAGGAGATAAATCCCTTGCAGGCCTGAAGGTGCTGGTTACAGCAGGGCCGACTGTTGAGGATATCGATCCGGTAAGGTTTCTGTCGAACCGCAGCTCGGGAAAGATGGGATATGCGGTAGCCGAGTCTGCGCTGCACAGGGGAGCGGAGGTTTACCTGGTTTCAGGTCCGACTGCCTTGACGCCTCCTGCGGGCGCGTGCACGGTACAGGTCCGGTCTGCGGCGGATATGAAGGATGCGGTGATGCGGATCTTCCCCAAGGTGGACATCGTTATAAAGGCCGCCGCCGTCGCGGACTACCGTCCTGAAGCAGCTGCCCCGCAGAAGATCAAAAAAAGCGGCGACGATCTAATGCTTCGTCTTACCCGGACTGAGGACATACTGGCGCAGCTCGGGATGAAAAAGAAGAATCAGGTCCTGATTGGATTTGCCGCGGAAACCGAGCGCCTGCTTGATTCAGCCAAAAGAAAGCTGGAACGCAAGAACCTGGATCTGCTGGTGGCCAATGACGTCTCGGCGGGTGTTTTCGGATCGGATATGTCCACGGTCCACATTTTGAGCCGGTCCGGTGAAGCAGTGACGCTCAGTGATCAGTCCAAGCGAGCCATCGCCGGCAAAATCCTGGATATGGCCCTGGCGCTCAAAAAGCAGAATGCAAACAAGCCCGTGCACTCGAAAAGTGGAAAGTGAAATGTGGAAGGTGGAAAGTGAAAAGTGCAAAGTGGAGAGTGTAAATCCACTTTCCATTTCTCACGTTCCACGTTTCACGTTCCACCTTCCACTTTCCACCTTTTGATATGAAAAGCGGCACTGTTGTCATCATCGGGCGCCCCAATTCGGGCAAATCCACGCTTTTGAATGCATTCGTGGGGCAGAAAATATCGATCGTCTCCGAAAAGCCTCAGACAACCCGTCACCGGATCCTCGGGATCGTGACCGAGGAGCGCGGGCAAATAGTTTTCATGGACACGCCGGGAATCCACAAGCCGGCTTACGGGATGAACCGGCGCATGCTGCACACGGTGTATGACGGGCTGAGATGCGTCGACCTGGCGCTTCTGGTTGTGGATGCTTCGATATCATTCGGGCACGGCGAAAGCTTTGTGCTGGAGACTGTGAAGAAAGCCGGAACGCCGGCGCTGCTGTTGCTCAACAAAATAGATGCGATTGTGAAATCACGGTTGCTTCCCATCATGCAGCGGTACGGGGACGCGTGCAATTTCCTGGAGATCATCCCCATCTCTGCCCGGACCGGTGATAACCTGCAGTTGCTGCGCAACCGGATTTTTGAATACCTGCCCGAGGGAGAGCCGCTTTACGAGTCGGAGCTGATCACCGACCGCAGTGAGAGATTTCTGGCGGCCGAATTTATACGGGAAAAGCTTCTGGAGCGCATGCGCGAAGAGATGCCGTACACCTCGGCAGTGCTTATCAGGAAGTTCGACGAAAGCCGCAGGGACGAAAACAAACTGGTTGTTATCGAGGCGGACATACTGGTTGAAAAAAAATCCCAGCAGGGTATCGTCGTGGGCGCCGGCGCCTCTCAGCTGCGCGACCTGGGGATTGCCGCGCAGGCAGGAACTGGAGCAATTGCTGGATTGCAAGGTATATCTTGGGCTCCAGGTCCGCACAGCCCCGAACTGGCGCAACAACGATGCCATACTCGATGAGCTGGAGCTAGGTACATGAGCCATAAGAGTCAACTCGAGGAACAGATCCTGGGCCATCTCAAGCTTTACCGTAGCCTGGGCGTTCAATGGGTTGGGAAGCAGGAACCGAGGAAGCGGCCGGCAGCAGGCAAGCCTGTCACGCCCTCGGCCTCGGTTGCGCCTGTTCCCCAAACCGCTATCCCCCCGGTGCCTGCGCGAAAACCGGCGATGCCGGCCGCCACGCAAAAAACGATGGCGGGCATTTCCGTGGTGGATTCAATTTCAACGGCGGAGGAATCGCTGGAGGCCATACGAGCCGATCTGAACGATTGCCGCCGCTGCAAGCTTTGCCCGACCCGCCAGAACATCGTTTTCGGATCCGGAAATCCGCATGCGGAGCTCATGTTTGTCGGGGAAGCACCGGGAGCGGATGAAGACGAGCAGGGCCTGCCGTTTGTCGGCAGAGCGGGACATTTGCTCACCCGGATCATCGAGGCAATGGGAATGAGCAGGGAGGAAGTCTATATCTGTAATATTCTCAAATGCCGTCCTCCCGAAAACCGCAATCCCGAGCTGGACGAGATCGGGGCGTGCGAGCCCTTCCTGTTTCGTCAGATTGCTGCGGTGAAACCGAAGGTGATTTGCGCCCTGGGATTATTCGGGTCTCAAACGCTCCTGCGCACGAAAGAACCTATCGGCAGGCTCCGCGGGCGGCTGTTGGATTACAGGGGCATCAAACTGATGGCAACCTTCCATCCCGCCTATCTGTTGAGAAATCCAAACGAAAAGCGCAAAGTCTGGGAGGACGTGCAGATCGTCCGCGACTATTTGCTTTCCCTGCGGACCCGGAACAAACCCTGACTCAACTGACAATTGACGATTGACAATTGAAAATCCTCCACGGTTTGTTTCCAATCGTCAATCGTCAATTGTAAATTCCTATGTCCACCATTGTCGATGTAGCTGTGCCGGTCGGAGTGCGCAAGACCTTTACTTATAATGTGCCGCGGGAGCTGGGCCCGGTCTCGGCAGGCATGCGCGTGCTGGCTCCTTTTGGCCGCAAACTTGTGACCGGGTATGTTGTCGGAATTCCAGATCCGTCCCAGGTGGGCAGCCTGAAACTGCGCAACGTCAGGCAGCTGCTTGATATCAAACCCGCAATCCCCGTTTCGCTGGTGGATACGGCGCTGTGGGTTGCGCGCTACTATTTTGCGCCTCCCGGAGAAGTCTTCAGGGCGCTGTTCCCGGCGGGGACAGAGATTACGGGGGCCCGAAGGATTGCTCTTACGGCAAAGGCGGCGACGCTTCTGGGCGGCGGGCTGCGGCCGCCGGGATTGCGTCCTCAGGAGAATGAACTGCTCGATATCCTGGCGCAGGCAACAACCATGACCGCCAGAGAACTGGCGGACCATTCCGGAATGCGCAATGCCAACAGATGGATTGAATCCCTGCTGGCCGGCGGCTGGATTCAAGTGGAAACGCTTCCGGATCAGCCGAGGGTAAAAGCAAAAGAGCAGCTTGGAATTCGTGCGCTCCCCGCCGGACCGGAAATCCTTGAAGGATTGGCTCCCGGGCAGAAAAGGCTATTATCCATTCTCGAATCCGCTCGCGATCCCATTCTGCTTCAGGAGGCTGTGCGAGCTGCCCAAACCAATCTCAGTACGGCACGGTCCCTGGAACGGAAGGGCCTTGTTGCCATTGGACCGGCGAGGATCGATCGTGTGCCGGCCGATCTGGCCGAGGTTGAAGCAGCCGCTCACTTGACGCTTACGCCTTCCCAAAAGGAGCTGGTGGAAAAAATTCTGGAAATTATCCTGCAACGCAGAGCGGAGCGCTGCCTGATTCACGGGATTACGGGAAGCGGAAAAACCGAGATATACCTCAGGCTGATCGCCGAGGTCGTGAAGCGGGAAGAGACCGCATTGTTCCTCGTGCCGGAAATTGGGCTGACGCCCCTGCTAAGCCGGCTGGTCGTGTCCCGCTTTCCCGGCCGGGTGTCCCTGCTGCACAGCGGCATGTCGTCGGGAGAGCGATTCGATCAGTGGCGCAGGATTCGCGAAGGAGCGTCGAGCGTTGTGGTCGGTACGCGGTCCGCGGTTTTCGCGCCGCTGGAGAATTTGCGCCTCGTCGTTATCGACGAAGAGCAGGACGGGTCCTACAAGCAGGACGAGTCGCCCTGCTACAACGCTCGCGAAGTGGCGTGGCACCGCCTGCAGCAGACGAACGGGGTATTGCTGATGGGCTCGGCGACGCCTTCGGTTGAGACCTATTACTCGGCCGTAGGAAAAAACGACATAAAATATTTCTCGCTGCCGGAGCGGATCGACGCGAAGCCCTTGCCGCAGGTGACCATCGTGGATATGAGCGTCGAGTTCCAGCGGCACGGCAAAAACACCGTTCTGTCGCACACGCTGGAGGAGGAGCTGCACAGCTGCATGCGGCGCGGCGAGCAGGCGATTGTTCTGCTGAACCGGCGGGGTTATTCGCGGACCCTGCTGTGCCGCAGCTGCGGGCACGTTTATACCTGCACGGACTGCAGCGTCAGCATGACCTATCATCAGCAGGAGAACACGCTGACCTGTCACTACTGCGGACAGGAGCGGGAGGTGCCGTCCCTTTGCACCAACTGCGGCGGTCCCTACATATACTATGCGGGCGTGGGCACGGAGCAGCTCGAAAGCATCCTTCGTTCGCTGCTGCCTGCGGCGCGCATCGCGCGCCTGGACCGGGACATATCGCGCCGGCGCGGGGCGTTACGGACAACCCTGCTCGACTTCGCCCGGCGAAAACTGGACCTACTGGTCGGGACCCAGATTCTGGCCAAAGGGCATGACTTTCCCGACGTCACCCTGGTTGGTGTCGTTGCAGCGGACTCCGGGCTCGCTTTTCCCGATTTCCGTTCGGCGGAACGAACGTTTCAACTGCTGACCCAGGTTGCGGGCAGGGCAGGCAGGGGATCGGCGCCGGGCAGGGTGATTTTGCAGTCGTTTTATCCGGAAAATTACGCGCTGCGTTTCGCCAGGAAACAGGATTACGCAGGGTTCTACAGCCAGGAGATAGAATTCAGGCGGTTGATGGGATATCCCCCATTCCGGAACCTGATACAGATACTGATCGCGGATCCTGACTCATCCAGGGCGAACCGGACAGCCGAAAAAGTCGCGGGCAGTTTGAAAGAACATTTTCGCGGTTGCGCGGAAGGATCGAGGCCGCGCGTGCTGGGTCCGGCGCCGGCGCCCCTGGAAAAACTGCGCGGCAACCATAGGGTGCAGATATTGGTGAAATGGTTTTCCGATTCAAACGCTACGGCGTTGCTCCAGGGATGCTTTGAAGATCTTGCCCGCCACAAGGTTTCCTCCTCCAGAATCCACGTCGACGTTGATCCCCTCTCCCTGCTTTAGTTCGTTCTGTCGGGAATTGTTGAATCCAATGGGCGATCCACCGGCTCTGCTGGTGAGGCAGTATCAGCTTTGAATATCGAATATCGAATGTCGAATATCAAACCGCAGAAGTTATGACCTCGAAATTCATCATTCATTATTCGACATTCTGCGGTTCAAAAGGCTTTTCAGATGTTTTTTGCGGTTGGAATCGGTTTAATCCTTTATCGGTTGAGATCAGACCGCCTCGAGAGGCCGGCAACCGCAAAGCTTCCATCTTTGCCGGAGGTACCTGACTCGTTCCATCGGGGAATGACGAATCCCGAATGATGAATTTTCTTATTCATTGAGTTCACAGGGGCGAGTGTGCTATTGCATTGTCAAACACGATATCAGGAGGGAATAGAATGGCGGCTTGCACGAAATGCGGTTCGGTTCTTGCGGAGGGCGCTGTCTTTTGCACCGTTTGCGGATCTCCCGTTTCGGCTGCCGGCGGCCGCGAACCGGCTTCCGGGGCCGGCATGACCTCCCACGTGGCTGCGGCGCTGTGCTATCTGCTGTGGCTCATCACCGGGATCCTTTTTCTGGCGATGGAGCCCTACAAGCGTGATTCGTTTGTGCGTTTTCACGCGTTTCAGTCCATCTTCTTCACTATTGTCGCAATGGTTTTCTGGGCGATCTGGAACAGCGTCATCTGGGGCATATTCTTCCCCTTCGGATTTCTCTGGCCGATCCTTAACATGATCAGCAAATTGATCAGCCTGGCGATTTTCTGTTATTGGCTGTTCCTGATGTATAAAGCCTATAGCAGGGAACGCTACATGATCCCGTTTATCGGCGAATTCGCCCGTAAACAAGCCGCCAAATGAATTACGAAATACGAATTACGAATGACGAATTGAAACATTCGATGCTTGTTTTCATTCGTAATTCGTCATTCGTAATTCGTAATTTTCTCCGCTCCCTTGCATGGACATGAGCCATCATAGTTCGCATATCGAACAGAAACATAATGGACAAAGGCGGCTGGTGCAGGCGCTGGCCATCACCGGAACCTGGTTCATCATCGAGCTGGCGGGGGGGATTTATGCGAACAGTCTGGCCTTGCTGGCCGACGCTGCGCATATGCTGACGGACCTTGCCGCGCTCGGTCTGAGCCTTTTTGCCCTCAAGATTTCCGCGCGTCCGGCGACGCATGAAAAGACTTACGGGTGGCTGCGCGCGGAGATTCTGGCCGCCCTCGCCAATGGAATATTCCTCATACTGATCGGGCTTTACATTTTCTATGAATCTTACCGGCGCTTCCTGGCGCCGCCGGAGGTGAAGAGCGGCCCGATGCTGGCTGTGGCGGTCGCCGGCCTTCTGGCCAACCTGGTTACGGCGCGGCTGCTATACGGCAGCCGGCTGGAGAGCCTGAATCTGAGAGGCGCCTTTCTTCATGTGCTGGGAGACACCCTGGGGTCCATCGGGGTGATCATCGCCGGACTCATGATGCTGCTGCGGCAATGGTATCTGGCGGACCCGGTCGTGTCGACCCTGGTGGGAATGCTGGTGCTGTACAGTTCCTGGGAACTGGTGAGAGAGAGCGTGGACGTCCTGCTCGAGGGCACGCCGCGCCACATGAAAATTCAGCACATTTTGAGAGACCTCGGTTCCATGCACGGAGTGGTTTCGGTTCACGACCTTCACGTTTGGTCCATTACGCCGGAAACAACCGCGATGAGCTGCCACGTCGTGCTGAAGGAAGGAGTGGATGCAGGACCGGCCCTGGCCGAGTTGAGCCGTATCATGAGGGAGAAATACCGCTTTGCGCACACGACGATCCAGATTGAATATGAAAATTGGGCGGGCCGCCGGCAGAATCCCGGGTCGGATGCGCCACTGCCCTGCGAATAAAGAGCCCGAATTTCAGGAACATCTTTTAGGAGTTCTTTTAGTGAGCACGGCTCTCCTGATCCGCCCGATAGGAATAATGTTTCGTGAGGACGGGTCTTCAGAGACCGTCTCAAACGACTGTCGTGTGATCCTCGCGGGCAGTTTTGAGAAAGTTTCCGGAGGGCCGTCCTTACCCAACCAATAAAAAATGCCGGGAAAATAATATTTATTTCAGGTGCCTCCGGCAAAGCTGGAGGCTTGAAGGATTTGTACCGCTCAAAGCGGTTGGAGGAGTTACGCCGACCTTCGCCGACAAATCGGCGTTTATCAGCGCTTTTATCAGCGTTTCTCAGCGTTAAAATTTATGGGCGGACCCCCAGAGTCGGTCCCAAAACGACTATAGCGAGATTCTCGTCGGCAGTTTTGAGACAGTCTTTACGGACCCGTCCTCACGAAAATCAGGATTTCGGAGTATCTTTTATACATCCGGCGGCGGGGGAGGGGGAATATTTACCGGGGGTTCCGACGGCGGCGGGGTCCCATGGCCCGGCGCTGAATTCGATTTTCGCCTCTCAAAGATCGCCACTCCTATCGCGCCTCCCAGCATGGCTACCAGGCAATAGGTCCCCAGCATGAAAATCAGGCTGGTGGCGAAAAAGAAGACGTCCATGCCTCCCCTTTCCGACAAGGCACGGATTGATTCTTCTGCCTCGGGCGGGAGGTTGGGAATCCGTTCGAGAGCTTCCCGGACCTGTTCCATGATGCCGACGCCTCCCCGGTTCCAGAGCATGAACAGGGGCACCATGAACAGCCCGCTGACGATCGTGCCGATGATGCCCGTCATCAGGCCGAGGGCCACCCCGCGTCCCAGCGTCACGGCGACGGGAGAGTCTTTCACGTAGAGATAGGCCGCGAGTATCCCGCCCCCGATGACCCAGGCGCAGCAGAGGCAATTGAAGAGACTGATAACGGGCAGAGCGGAAAGGATACCAAGGAGAACTCCGCCGATTAAGGCCGGCTTGAGCATTCCTGCGTCGTTCATGAAAGGCCTCCCTTGAAAGACAGGTTGCGGAGCGGGAAGCGCCGCCATGGGGCTTCCTGCAAAAGCTCCGTCACGCCGCGCACCAGCAGCGGCGCGGCCGCGGTCCCGAACAGCATGCCCGTCAGAAAGCGGCTGAGATCGCCGCTGTGCCAGAGCCCGACGCAGGGCAGAAGCGCATCGAGCACGAGCGGAACCGTCGCGGCCAGAACCCAACACCTCCGGACGCGCGGTGATTTATGGATAAAGGAAAGATCGATAGGCGCTGCCAGGAAAAGACCGAGATAGATGCCGGAACATCGATGGCATACGGCCAGCGTGTGTCCGCAAACCAGGAACGAGCGTTCCGGAATCTGATGGCAGATAAAGGAAAAGAAAAGGTAAAGGACCGCCGCGGTCCTATCGAAGGCATGCGCTGCAAGGACCGGCGCGGCCGTGAAGGACAGGCAGAGGATGCCCCACGCTGCGGCCAGCAGGAAGCGCGCATAAATTCCGCTGCCGTGTTCCGGGGCCATCATCTTTCAAAACTCCTCAAGTCCCGCATATGTGGTGCGTCATTATACCTGAGGAACGGGGCCCGGGCTTCGAAATTCAGGTTCCGCAAAAAAAAATTTTAATGGGGGGAGGGACGCCATGGAATCCCTCAGGCCGGAATTTCTTTATCAAATTTCGAATGTCCAATTTCGATTTTAGAATCTTTGAAATGCTGCGCCTTCCCGCGAGCCCTTTCGTAATTGATCCAATTTCCTAAACCATTTTGCAGACAGCGCGGTCGGCTCGTCCGGCACGCGCCCTAGTGTTTTTGCCCCCCAGCCGGCGTTTGATTAATTATGAAAACCAATTTCGAATCTTAACTTTCGAGCCTCGAATTATGCCAAACGGCCGTTTTGCGCGGCTCCGGGAGGGGATTGGCCTGATTCTTGCTTGTGGGCGGAAAGCGGATTATGTGTCACAAGTTACCCCCTAGATTTTGTATTCAAAGAAGATTTTGCCCCATTATCTTGTATAAAATTTGAAAAAATTCTTGACAAGGAATTGCGATTCCCTTATATCAGGTTGCGAAAGGTCGGGTTCGATGAGAGTTGGGCTAACTTTTAATATGAAAAGGGGTGACGCCGAAGATTCATCGGAGCCCCCGAGTAGCGGCCGGTCGGACGTTCAGGCGGAGTGGGATGCCCCGGAAACCATTTTTGCGGTTCAAAGCGCGTTGGAAGAGCGGCACGAGGTCATCCGGATCGACGCCGCCGACGATGCCTACGACCTCCTGGAGAAGACCCGGCCTGATATCGTGTTTAATATTGCGGAAGGTTCTTCCGGCCCTTGCAGGGAAGGATATATCCCGTCCATACTGGAGCATCTCGGGATTCCCTATACCGCCAGCGATCCCCTCACCCTGAACATCTGCCTGGACAAATCCAGGACCAAGGAAATCCTCTCCTATTACGGCATCCCGACATCGCGCTTCCGGGTTGTGAGAGACCGCGATGTGTCCTTCAACAGCCTTCACTACCCGTTGATGGTGAAGCCGTTGTACGAAGGCTCCAGCATGGGGATCCGCGACAACTCGCTCGTGAATACGCGGCGGGAGATGCAGGAGCGCGTCCTGTGGCTGCTCGACAATTATCATGAACCCGCTCTTGTCGAGGAATTCCTTCCGGGCCGGGAATTCACGGTCGCCATCCTGGGAAACGGAAGCGAAGTGCGCGTTCTTCCGATCGTGGAGATTCTATTCGACTCTCTTCCGGCGGGCGTCCATCCCATTTATTCGTACGAAGCCAAGTGGATTTGGGATCAGAGCGCCAATCCCCTGAAGATATTCGAGTGCCCGGCCCGCCTGAGCGACGGGCTGCGGGCCGAAATAGAAGACGCCTCCCTGCGCGCCTACTCGATCTTGAGGTGCCGCGACTGGTGCCGCGTCGATGTCCGCCTGGACGCGGCGGGGCGGCCGCATATCATGGAACTGAACCCTCTGCCGGGCATCCTTCCGCGCCCGGAGGACAACTCCTGTTTTCCGAAAGCCGCCCGCGCGGCGGGTATGAGCTACAACCGGCTGATCAACTCGGTCTTGGACATCGCCTGCAGGCGACACGGGTTGGCGTGATGGAATCCTACGACTGTGTCGTTCTCTACAACGCGGCTATCATCTCGGATCGCAATGCCTGCGAGGAGATTATCTATCCCGCCAACATCCTGCGCGAGGAAGTGGGGGCTATCGAGGAGAGTCTGAGAGGCCGCGGATTCCGTCCCTACGTTCTGTCCGTCGATTGCTTCTCCAGGGAACTGATCGAGACTCTCAAAGAAATCGCGCCCAAGTTTGTCTTCAATCTCTGCGAAGAGCTCAATGGAAAATGCGAGCTGGAGATGTGCATGGCGGGCCTTCTGGAATTGATGGGCATCCCGTACACGGGTTCGGATCCCTTTGCCTTGGGGCTTGCCCTGAACAAATTTCACGTCAAGCAGATTCTGAGGTCTGCCGGGATCCCGACGCCCCGCGGGTATGTGCGCTATCCGGGGCAGAAGCTCACGATCCCGCGCGGCATGCGCTTCCCCATGATCGTCAAGCCTTCGCGCCAGGACGCCAGCCTGGGAATCAACAGCCACTCTGTCTGCCGCAATCCGGAGCAGCTCCAGAAACAGATCCGGTACATCCACGATATCTACGAGCAGGAGGCCCTCGTCGAGGAATACCTGGACGGCAGGGAATTCAACGTTTCGGTCGTGGGTCATCAGAATCCCGAAGTGCTGGCCATTTCCGAAATAGATTTTTCCGGTCTGCCGGAGGATGAGCCGAAAATTGTGAGCTATCGCGCCAAGTGGGACGAAGAAAGCCCCCTGTACCGCTGCACCGTCCCGATCTGTCCCGCGAATATCACCAGACGGCTCGAGAAGCGGATCAGGGACATTGCCATTCGAAGCCATCAGTGTATCGGTTGCCGGGACTACGCTCGCGTCGATATGCGTACCGACTCTCGCGGATGTATTCATGTACTCGAAGTCAACCCGAATCCGGACATTTCTCCCAGGGCTGGATTCGCAAGGGCCGCAAACGCCGCCGGATATTCCTATGCCGACATTATTCTGCGGATCAGTCAAGCGGCCATGGAGCGTGGCGCAAAGGTAGTCGCCGCCGTTTATGCAATCTGACGACCCCCCATCCGTGTTCATCCGGCCTATGATCCCGGCCGACCGCGCCGCGGTCGCCGATATCGTCGTGTCCGCGGGAAACTTCAGCCAAACGGAAATCGAGTGCGCCCTGGAACGGGCGGATATTTATCTCACGGACGAAAGGCAGACGGATTACCGTGTTGCCGTGGCGCTGGATCGCGCGTCTGAGGTGCATGCCTACGCGTGCTGGGGGCCTGTGCCGCTGACACGCGGAGCTTTCGATCTCTACTGGATCGCGACGCACCCGGGCTCGAGAGGGCAGGGTTCCGGGCGCGCGTTGATGGCTTACGTGGAAGGCAAAGCGCTGGAGCAGAAACTCCCGCTTCTGGCCGTGGAGACTTCCTCCAAATTATCCTACGCAAGTACCGTTGAGTTTTATCGCCGTCTCGGCTATGGGGAAATTTACAGAACAGGAGATTTCTACGAGGTCGGGGACGATAAGCTTACATTAGTGAAGAGGCTATCCTGACAAGGAGACAAGTCCGCACATGGAACGAATGGAGCAGTGGACGATTGATTTGCGAAACAGCGTGACGCAGGGCGAAGTGATCGCCGGGGATTACGCGGCGGACCCCGGGGAAATCGACGCGGTATGCAGCGTGTACCCGATGAGAATTCCCCGGTACTATTACAGCCTGATCCGGGAGAAGGGGGACCCGATCTGGATGCAGTCGGTCGCGTCCGTAAACGAACTGATGGACAAGAGCTCTCCCGAGGATCCGCTGCACGAGGAAGAAGACAGCCCGGTTCCGCGGCTGACGCATCGGTACCCCGATCGCGTTCTGCTGCTGATCACCGATCGCTGCCCGATGTATTGCCGGTTCTGCACCCGCAAGCGAATGGTGGGCCAGACCAGCGCGATTTCCGAAAAGACCATCGCCATGGGAATCGACTACATCCGGAGCCACACGGAAATACGGGATGTCCTGCTGTCGGGCGGTGACCCGCTGATGGTGAGCGACCGCAAACTCGAGCGCATTATCTCCAGCCTGCGCGCCATCCGCCATGTGGAGATCATTCGCATAGGGACAAGGTTCCCCTGCGTGCTGCCGAGCCGCATCACGGACTCCCTGTGCACTATGCTCAAGAAGTATCATCCTATTTTCATCAACACGCATTTCAACCATCCGCGCGAAGTCACGGCCCAGTCGAAGGAAGCCTGCGAACGCCTGGCAAACGCCGGGATACCGCTCGGCTGCCAGACGGTTCTCATGAAGGGCGTCAACGACGACCCGGCCGTTCTGAAGGAACTGATGCACAAGCTGCTCATGATGCGCGTGCGCCCCTACTACCTGTACCAGGCGGATCTCACGAGGGGGACCAATCACTTCCGGACGCGGGTGGAGACGGGCCTGGAGATCATGCAGGCGCTGCGCGGTTATACGACAGGGTTCGCCGTGCCTCAATTCGTGATCGACGCTCCGGGCGGAGGGGGGAAAATACCGCTCATGCCGGATTACGTTGTGCATTTCGACGAAAAGGAGATTATCCTGCGCAACTTCGAAGGCAAGCAGTATTGCTATCCGCAAACCAACCAGCAATACGTGAAGGATACGCGCGAGATCGAGCTGATCAATTTCTAGTCGCTGCGGGATTCCGGTCCACTCCCCAAACGCCACGAATTCCGCGGGTCGGGATATCGATTTTCGATCCGTGGAATTCGTGGCGTTTTTTTTGACCGGGTTTATAATTCTATTGGTAAACCCCCGGCTCTTCCGGGGGACTCATAGAGTTTGACGGCTCGATATTTTGAAACGCTGAGATACGCTGACCAAAGCGCCGACAAACGCCGATTTGGTCGGCGAGGGTCGGCGAGCAAAGGCCAATCGGAAGCACCTCATCGGCTCTTGCCCGCGCAAGTCAGCGTTCAAGATTGGCGTAACTCCTCCAACCGCTTTGAGCGGTTCCAATCCTTCAAGCCTCCGGCTTTGCCGGAGATGCCTGACAAACCGCGATTGGGCGGATCGGGCAGGAGAAGGGAAGCATGCAATCGGTGAAAGTTGGATCCTACAGGATCGGTAACCGCTCCCGGCCTTTTTTCATCGCCGGCCCGTGCGTCATCGAAAGTGAAAGACATTGTCTCAAGATGGCCGAGCGGCTGGCCGGCGTTGCGTCGCGGCTGAAGATCGATTTGATATTCAAAGCCTCGTACGACAAGGCCAACCGGACTTCCGCCGGGTCCTTCCGGGGGCCGGGGCTGGAGGAGGGCCTGCGCATTCTCGAAAAAGCCCGCGAGGCAAGCGGTCTTCCGGTCCTGAGCGACGTTCATGAGAAATCCCAGGTTCCTTCGGCGGCGGACGTCCTGGACGCGATTCAGATCCCCGCATTTCTCTGCCGCCAGACTGATCTGGTGCAGGCGGCGGCAGCGACAGGCCTCTGTGTGAACCTGAAGAAGGGGCAGTTTCTCTCTCCCCAGGAGATGAGCAAGGTGCTGGAAAAGGCCCGGGCAACGGGCAACCGCAACCTCCTGCTTACGGAGAGGGGAGCTTCCTTCGGATACAACAATCTTGTGGTCGACTTCCGGTCGTTCGTGATTATGCGATCGTTCGGGCAGCCTGTGGTTTTCGATGTGACGCACAGCGTGCAGGCGCCGGGTGGGCAGGGCGACCGGTCCGGGGGCGATGCCCGTTTCATCCCATACCTGGCGCGCGCCGGCGCCGCGGCCGGGGTGGACGGTTTTTTTTTCGAGGTGCATGACGATCCGTCGAAGGCCCTTTCGGACGGGCCCAATGCGCTCAACCTGAAAATGTTTCCGCAACTGGTCGAAGACATCCTCAAGATCCGCAGCTCGCTTCGGAGGATCTCATGAACGGTTCATCCGCCGTGGAAACCGCGATACGGGTTCTTGAGACCGAAGCGGAAGCCATCCGAAACCTCACGGGACGCATTGGCGCTCCTTTCCTGCGCGCCCTGGATATTGCTGCGGCCTGCAGCGGCAAAATCGCCGTCACCGGACTGGGCAAATCGGGAATCATATGCAAGAAAATTGCGGCGACCCTCAGCAGCACCGGTTCGCCGGCGATCTTCCTTCATGCGGCCGATGCCCTCCACGGCGACGTAGGGCTGCTTCGCCGGGACGATGTCATTCTGGCCATTTCCAAGAGCGGCGAGACCTTCGAGCTTCTTCAGGTCCTGAATGTGGCGAAACGCCTGGAACTGCCGGTGATCGCAATGACGGGCGAGAGGGAATCCACCCTCGCGCGGGATGCGGATGTTTTCCTGGATGTGAGTGTTGCCGAAGAAGCGTGTCCTTTCGGCCTGGCTCCGACTACCAGCACCGCTGCGGCGCTGGCGATGGGCGATGCGCTGGCGATCACCCTGATGGAGCGGAAGGGATTCGGCAGGGAGGATTTTGCGTCCGTTCACCCGGCTGGGAGCATCGGCAAAAAGCTCCTTCGGGTGGGCGAGCTGATGCACCGTGGGGAATCCATTCCTCGTGTCCTGGAGTCCACTCCCATGCCGGATGTCATTTATGAAATGTCCCGCAAGAGCCTGGGAATGACGGCCGTCACCGATGATCGCGGCGTTTTAGCGGGGGTGATCTCCGATGGAGACCTGAGACGGCTGCTTCAGAAGTCTCCGGACCCGCTGAAGCTGCTGGCGGGGCAGGCTATGACGAAGGAACCGAAGACGATCGGGGAGCATGAACTGGCGACCGTCGCGCTGGCGAAAATGGAAAAGATGAAAATCACCAGCCTGGTCGTGGTTGATCCGGAAAGAATCGTGATCGGCGTCGTGCACGTCCACGATTTGTGGCGCACCGAAATGTTTTAACTGGGCCGGACGGTTCCGGAGAACCGTCCTGGCCAGCAAGCAGGGTAATTACATTGGTAAACCCTCGGCTCTTCCGGGAGACTCAAAGAGTTTGACAGCTCCGCATTTTAAAACGCTGAGAAACGCTGATAAAAGCGCTGACAAACGCCGATTTGTTCGGCGGGGATCGGAAGCGCCTCATCGGCTTTTGCCCGCGTAAGTCAGCGTTCAAGACCGGCGTAACTCCTCCAACCGCTTTGAGCGGTTCAAATCTTTCCAGCCTCCGGCTTTGCCGGAAGCACCTGACTGACTCCGTGGGCCCCGCGTCTCCGCGTGCAAATCCTTTGAACTCACCTTTATTTCCAACCGCATCGTTTTGTCAGTTCGCCCAGGTTATCAATCCCGGCACGAAAGGATTCTTCAGATCGGCATGCCGCGGCAGCACGCGCGCGGTGTAGCCATGGCGTCCGCTCCCGCAGCAGGGGATCGCCTGGGCTTCGTACAGGTAGCCACCCTTTTCGCGGCTTGCTGCCTTCATCTCGGTGACCACGGGCTCAACGATTTCGCCGTCCGCATCCAGGCGGCCTGCATAGAGTTCCACCCTGAGATCCTCAGGCGCCAGCAATCCGGGCTGGACCAGGGCCCGGAAGCGGACGCCTTCTCCCATCTGGATTTCCGCGGGTAGTTCCGAGTCCAGCATTGTGATGCGGACCTGGCTCCAGGCGGCGCGTATCCGCGCCATAGATGCGGCCAGGGCTTTGGCCAGCGCTGCGCCGTCGGCTGCGAGACGCTGATGGTCGGCGTGCGCCTCGAGGTAGAACCGCTCGGTATATTCGCGGAGCATCCGGTTGGTGTTGAAGGTGGGGCATAAATGCGCGATGGAGGCCTTCATATGCGAAATCCACCGGCGGGGAAGGCCGTCCGCCCGCCGCTCGTAGAAGGCAGGGATCACGTCGCGTTCGAGGATGTCGTACAGGGCTTCCATTTCAACCTGGTCCTGATAATTGCGGTCGGCGTAGGATTCGCCTTTGCCGATTGCCCAACCGATAAGGGATCCATCCTTACTGCCTGCAAGATAGGCCTCATCCCACCAGCCATCGAGGGTGCTCAGGTTGAGGACGCCGTTGGCGAGGGCCTTCATCCCGCTCGTGCCGCTGGCTTCATTGGGCCTAAGAGGGGTGTTCAGCCAGACATCAACTCCCTGGACGAGGTACCGGGCGACGCTCAGGTCGTAGTCTTCCAAAAACACCATACGGCGGCGAAACCTGGGCTCGCGCGCCAGCGACGCAATCTGCTGGATCAGCTCCTTGCCGGCATCGTCGCGGGGGTGCGCTTTCCCGGCGTAGATGATCTGTACCGGCCGCTTGGGATCGTTGAGAAGGTTTGCCAGACGGTTCTTATCACGCAGAAGCAGAGTGCCTCGTTTGTAAGTCGCGAAGCGGCGCGCGAATCCTATGGTCAGAGTTTCGGGATCGAGGGCGTCTTCGGCGGCCTCGATGTCCGATTGGGACGCGCTGCGCCGCTGCAGCTGGTCGCGCAGGCGCTTGCGGGCAAACGAGACGAGCCTTTCGCGCCTTCGCTCGTGGGTATGCCACAGCTCCTCGGCCGCCATGGACTCGACCCGCCGCCACACGCTCTGCTCGGCCGGTTGCTCCCGCCAGCTGGGGCCAAGGTAGCGCTCATAGAGCTGGTTCATCTCCTGCGAGATCCAGGACTGGAAATGGACGGCATTGGTGACGTGCAGGATGGGGACCTCGACATCGGGCACATTCGGCCAGATATCACGCCACAGGCGGCGGCTGACCTGTCCGTGCAGGCGGCTGACCCCGTTGCTGAAGGCGGCCATGCGCAGAGCCAGTATGGTCATGCAGAAATCTTCGGTTTCGTTGGCAGGGTTCAGGCGGCCCAGCGCCAGGAATTCGCTGCGGCTGATGCGAAGCCTCGTGATGTAATCGGAGAAATGCCGGTCCATAAGCTCCGGGGAGAAATAGTCATGTCCGGCCGCCACGGGCGTGTGGGTGGTAAAGACCAGCGCCGCAGATGCCAGCTGCCTGGCTTCGGCAAACGAGATGGAATGCTTTTCCATCAGACGTCGCGTTAACTCGAGCGAAAGAAAAGCGGAATGTCCCTCATTCATGTGATAGGCGGTGGGGTGGATATTCAGGGCTTCAAGCGCCCGGCATCCGCCGATACCCAGCAGGATCTCCTGGCGTATGCGGTTGTTGAGATTTCCACCGTAAAGCTGGTCCGTAATGTCGCGGTCTTCGCTGCGGGCATTTAGCGGAAGGTTGGTATCCAGGAGATAGAGTGAAACGCGGCCCGCCACGATGCGCCAGATCTGCGCGACAACCTTTCCATCGGGGTAGGCGATCTCAATGGTCAGCGGAGAGCCATCGGGTTTGCGCACCAGAGCCGTGGGTATGGTATGGAAGTCGTTGTCCTCGTAGTCCTCCTGCTGCCATCCGGCCGCATTCAGGTACTGGCGGAAGTAGCCTTGCTGATAAAGGAGGCCGACCCCGACCAGCGGAATTCCCAGGTCGCTGGCGGATTTCAGGTGATCGCCGGCCAGGATTCCCAGGCCGCCGGCAAAAATGGACAGGCATTCGGTCAAGCCGAACTCCGCGGAGAAGTAGGCTACCAATGCGTTGCCGGCCTCGCTGTGAGTTTTGCGGAACCAGTTGGATTCGTTCTTGAGGTAGGCGTCGAAGTCTTCCAGGACGCGCTCGAAATGAGCCATGAACGACTCATCGGCTGCCGATTCCTCCAGGCGTTTCTGGTCGACGGTCCCCAGCATGCGCACGGGATTGTGTCCGCTTGTTTCCCAGAGATCGCTGTCGAGTCGGCGGAACAGGGCAATCGTGTCGTGGTTCCAGGCCCAGCGGATGTTATGGGCGAGTTCGCGCAGGCGTTCCAGGGAAGCGGGGAGCCTGGGAATAACGGTAAATGTGTAAGCTGGTTTCATGGCAGATCTTCCTCCGGATCATTGTAATGCCCATTATAGGATAGTTTGCCCAAAACAGGAGTCAATCGGCCATTTTGTGAAGCTGCAGGTTGTTCCGGATTTGCGGGCTTTTTCCTACCTGGGGATAGGCGGGATAAATTGCCTTTCAGATCACGAATCCTTCCGTCCGGCTCCTGATTTCACACTATACGCAGCCTGAACGGATATTGTAAAGCACCCGCACAGGCTTGATTCATTCTGGTTCCTGAAGAAGGGGAATACGGATATCATGGCCGACGAGGTGCTGGAAGGAGCCAGGTCGATCGGGGCTACCGTCGACAAGATATACTTGGACGATCATTGGATTCGCCCTGTTGGCGATGTAGCTGACAACACCCGGACGAGGGATGATCCCCGGAAAGATGATGATTTCCCGGCGCTTCTTGAGCGCTTCCTGATCGCTGATATCGTGGTGTGGTCCACTCCAGTGTATTGGCAGGGCGCATCGGCCCAGATGAAATGCTTCCTCGACCGCATGTCATCCTATTTTAACCATCCGGACTACCGAGATCGGTTCCGAGGGAAGGGCCACGTTGTCCTCTGTGCGTATGGTCGCCCGGAAACACGACACGGCGACTGGGTGATTGAGCCGATGAAGCTCACGGTAGAGGTTTTGCAGGGAACATACCTTGGTGATGTGCGTGCGTCTGTCTATCAGAAAGGCAAGGTGACAGAGATGCCGGAAGTCCTGACGGCTTGCCGTGAGCTCGGGATGAAGGTTGTGCGGACCATGAAGGGGAAGGGAATTGCCGACAATCGGCTGGAGGCGATGCGTCAAACCGTGCGCCTTAGCCGTGATGTTATGCCATGAGATTCAATATATTTCGGAGAAATTAATGATACGAACCAAAAGGCTGGTGATCCGACCTTTTACTACCGGCGATGCAGCAGTGTTTATTTCAGGCTCCGTAGAAGCGATGCTGCCCGCTCCTGGATGATGCCGGCCACGCGTTCGGCCATTGTGAGATCGCCGGTGGCGGCTAGAAGGTCTTTGTTCTGCAGTCCATCGACGACCTTGCCGCACAGGTCGGCGATCCGTTCGCGCAGCATGGGCCAACCCACACGGCATTCCTGGGCCATCTTCTGCCAGTGCGCGGGCGTGATTCTCTCGATGGAGTCGCTCTTCCCGATCTTCATGGCTGGAGTCTTGGACAATTCCGGCCAAGCCAGCGTGCAAACCAGATCGTAGAAGGGCGCAAGCCTTCGTTCGGTCCTGCGATAGAGGATCGAGTAGTTCTTACCGTGCGCATCAGCATTCCCGATCAGCACATTGAAGATCAGGCCATCAAGGAAATCCCGGATATCCAGGGCCGCGACGGTGGACCACTCGCGGAGCAGGCCTATGCAGTCGCGAAGCAGCGGGCCACCTTCCTGTTGGTACTTGCGCTCGGGGGGGAATCCAAGTGCCTGGCAGAAGTCCTCCTGATGAACGCGCGTGACGGAGCGGTTCGCGCCGATGTTGCGGTCGTATCGCTGGACGACGATGCACGGCTGGTTGCAGACTGGGCGAATGGATACCGGAGGAACATTCAAACCGACCGCTCCGGCCAGCGTCATACAGAGAACCTCGGTGGCCACCAATCCGGGGAATCGCACGGGTTCCGGTTTGATGATATGCGTGCTTGGAGTGTTGCCGAGAGGCAGCGCGATGGCAGCATCCCAAATCAAGACCGGCAGCTTCGACTGCGATCCGGCCAGCGAAAGCCTCAGTCCATCGCACCCCGCCATCAGCGGGCGGCGTGGCAGTTCCGCGACGATGTTTCCCAACTCTTTCTCGCTCAGTTCCCGAACACGCGTTTCGCCCACGGGAGGAGGGGGCGCGTCTTCCGGCAGCAGGCTGACGGCACCCGCGCATTCGCCGCCGATACGTTCCAGCATGGCGAAATCGTTGCGCTCGCTAATTCCTAGAATGGCCGCGATCTGCTGCCTTGGTCCCTCATCGGGGAGAATACCGGCGAAGAAGGGACGCGCATGTTTTCCCCGGAACGGTTCGTCCTGCAGCGGCAGCGACCGAGATAGAGGTATGGCATCCGGCCTGCCTGTCCATTCCGGGGCATATCGAAACTCGAGAAGTCCACTGTCATCCTCATCCAGGATGCCCGCCCGTTCGCCATTCAAATAGACAATCAGCCGTTTCATGACCTCTTGCCTCCCGTCTCATCGCTGCCGAGAATCGTCGTTTCGATGGCAAGCCCCAGCGCTTGCAGGACTTGTAGTGTCTTGCCTATCTGGCAGGTGGGCTTTCCCTTCTCCAGATCGACGATGAATCGCAGCCCCGTTCCGCAGGTCATGGCCAGTTCTTTCTGGGTGATCTTCAGCTGCTTCCGCCGCATTCGGATCGCCGTTCCGAGCTGTTCTGTGTTTTTCATCTTCATAGTTCCCGAGCGGTAATATCTCACGTTCTTGGCGATCCGTCAAACACTATTTTACCGTTCGGGAATATTCATTTAGAAGCGCACGATAGCGCGTGGCAATATTCCCGAGCGGTGTACCCAAATCGAAGGCTTCAGCCTTCGCCATGGCTTCGGCTGACAAGTCAGCATCCATGCAGGTGCTTGCGTCCCAACCCGCGAAAGGGTTCGACGGAAGTATTTGCCGCGATATGCCGCGCGCCCACCGCCTGCCGCCTGAAAATCAAGAATTGATTTCATTATGCTTTATATCAGACACAAACGACGGCCTGATACAGGAAGTATTTTTTAAAGCTGCGATTATTTTGCGGCTTAAGCTTGATAATGTTTTTTTGATAGGATCATAAAGCCTGCGATCCCGGGAGGATTTGGGCAGAGATGAACTCAAGTAATCCAGCCGGGGAAGAAATTTATTGGGCCCCTTGGCGAACTCATTTGGTTTGCCCCTTGCAAAAAGCTGCAAGTAAAGCTAAATTGAGCGACATGCGAAACTGGCGTGCAACAGTTGTGCAGCAATTATCGAAGGCATCCGAGATGCTCTGAATCCGATTTGTTGCACGTACTGTGGCACAAAATATCAGTTCGCGCTGTAAGCTATTTTAAATCATGTAGTAATATGAGCGGGAGTAATTCAGCGGTAGAATGCCAGCTTCCCAAGCTGGACGTCGCCGGTTCGATCCCGGTCTCCCGCTCCATAAAATCAACAACTTACAGCCAGCCACTTAAATCCGTACTCCGATATACTCCATTAAGCCCCTGAAAGCGCCGTTTCCATCGCATCCATAGCCTTTTTCCGAAGACCCAAGCCAGTTTTGGTATAGACGTTGAGATTCACATCAACAGAATGGCCAAGTTGGTCCGCCACGATCTTGGGATCTACGTCCAGTTCGCGCATCAGGGAAGCGTGGGTGCGTCGCATAACCTGGAAGTTTACCCAGTCGAGGTTGACTTTCTTGAGCTTCGGTTTGATCACCCGATGCCAGCAATTGTCTTTTGCCAGGGGAGTCTTCCGGTTTTCGGAAGGGAATACCCATTCTTCAGGTCCGGGATACCCGGATTGTTCTCTCCATTGTGCCACAGTCGCCTGTAGCCGTTCCGAAAGAGCGACATTCCGTCGGCCGGTTTTTGGAGAATCCAGCCGCCCCCGGTAGATCCGCTGTTCAATGCCGATGGAATCTGGTTCAATATTCTTCCACTTCATTCCAAAGATTTCTCCCGGACGCATTCCGGCTGTGGTAGCAAGCATGCAAACTAGAAGCTCTCTGGACTCGAGTGTTAAAAACAATAACTTCACATCACCCCAAGTCATGACCGCCTTTGGGCTGGAACTGACCTGCCTTGGCGTAAATAACAGTGCCGCAGGATTCCTCCTTAGGTATTCCTCGTGCACTGCCATCTCGAATATCTGCTTTAGGTCCCATCGAAGATGATCGATGGTACTGAAGGACAGACCTTCGGCCGCTTTCTTGTCCAGGAAGTTCTGCAAATCATCTCGGACAAAAGCCGCGAGGGGCTGTCCAGTGAAAATGGACAGAAGATGATGATCCAATCGGTCCACATTGGTTCCTGCCGTGGACTTCTTCCATTTCCGGCGATAGAAGGGTAAGTAGACTTGCTTCACGAAATCGTCGAAGCTCGTTTTGCTGGATGGTAAATCCTGGTCGCCGTTGATGGGCGCAAGAATGTCCGCCAACTTGTCCTCAGCTTCCGATTTGCTTATCTTCCGGATTTTGCCGAGCACTTTGTTTCGACGGTGTCCTTCCTGCCACCACTGGGCGATCCAGTTTCCGTTTCTGATTTTCAAACTGCCTTTTTGATGCCGCTTACGCATGAGGTCTCCTCTCATGGTCACGCGGCGTCAATTTCCGATGATTTTGGCATCATACCATCAAATGAATGCCTCTCATTGGCAGTTTTCCATTGCTCCAGTGCACTTCGCCGGATCAGTTTCCGACGGCCCATATGGATTGCCGGCAGTTGGGATACTCCGGCGACTTTTCCTTTAATTGCATTATGAACGTGAGCCTTTGAGCAGCGCAATTCCGTGGCAACATCAGAAACGGTCAGAATGCCATCATTCGGCAGCATAAGATTCCTTGTAGAAAATATGCTTTCAACCATTGGCACTTACCATCAATGTTCAAGATGAGATTGCCGCCTGGCAGCTGTCAATAGCGACCAAAAGAATTTTTGAACTAATCCGTCACTGATTCTCTCCGAAGGCCATTTTTTTCTGCAGTGGCAGGTCTTCCTCCCCCATAGAGTCAAAAAAGGTGCGACTTCTTACCCTAAAATCGAAGGGCTCACTCTTTCAGAGTGAGAGGTAAGTTTCTGGGTATTTCTTCGCTCTCTAGTAGTACCGTGCAGCTCCAGACCAACTCATTTGGGTAGCCCTCAGCAAATGGTCTGAGAATAAATGCGCGGTTACTTCAAAAAAAATCTCATAAGTTGAGATTTGCCTGAACCCATCGGAGAACCGTGCGTATGAAGCTGCAAGTCGGATTGTAGAAGGAGGTCCTATTCATGAATTCCGAAAAGAGAGTCATTCTCTCCATGGGAGGGAAAGGCGGAGTAGGGAAGACGAGCATAATGACAGGGCTGGCGGAGTGGCTTGACTCCAACCAAATCCCAGTGCAACTGTTGGATCTCGATACCGAAAATAAAGCGCGAGGATCGCTGACCCACTTTTTCGGTGGACGCGTTCCTAAAATAAACATCCACACGCCGGCAGGTCTCGACGCTTTCATCGATCATCTCTCCAATGGAGTGCCGGTTATTCTGGCAGATATGGGAGCCGGCGCCGGCCAGATCACGTACGAGTGGTTTGATCGCATGTACCCGGATGTCTCCGAGGTCGGAATAGCGTTTACTGCCATTGGCGTGGTGACGGCCGATCCGGCAAGTGTTGAAAGCCTACTTACCTGGGCAGCGCGCCTCCAGAACAAGGTGACGTACCTGATCGTGGAAAACAGCATCACTGAGCATGCCGACTTTATCTACTGGAACGAAAGCGAACAAGCCCGGCAGTTTAGGGAGGTATTTAAGCCGGCCGTAATTCACATGGATTACCGGCTGCCGGAACTCGAAAATGGCGCGCGTAATCACGGACTCACCTTGGGAGATATCGCCACGAGAGCCAACCGCGTGCCCGAGCTGCAAAAGTCCTCCCTTGTGATGCGTGCTCAGAGTTACCGGCGCAGAATGTTTGACGAATTTGAAAAAGTAAAGGAACTGCTCCTGCCATGAAAGAAAAAGTACTGGGCGACTCGGTTGAGCCTGATCTCATAGATCGCATTGCTAATGCTCTGCCGGAAAGCGTGCGTTCCGACTATTATCGGGAATTAGGGCACTGACGGTCGCTTCCGGAAAATGATGAAATGCTTCGCGTTATGAGGGTAATTCAGTTTCTCACGATTCTGATGATTCAAGTGCCTGCCGATGTGGTTGCGGAGCGGGAAAGACTGGAACACTTGTTTGCTTCTGCAATGCAGAAGATCGAGGAGAATCTCCGGTCCTCCCTGACGTATCAGAAGCTATTAGACGAGCGCTTGAGCTGCCTCCCTGATCAAATCAAACAAGGGATCAGTCCGGACGTTATCGCCGGCAATATCAATGAAAGCCTGAGGCAACAGTTTGTCAGATCCACTATCCCGCAAACGGCTGAAGACCTGACCCTGGCTGCAGAACAGATGAAACAAACAACGGCCGAGTTCGGGCGTACGGCAGACCATCTCAGCGATTCTTACCGAGGCGTAGTAGCACAGGCTGATCGATCAATTAGTGAGATCACATCCTCTATTCGCCATGCAGCGGAGACGGCCAGCTTTGCCGCACAAGAACTTTCCTGCTCGTTTCGTCAGGAGTACCGATGGTCCCTTTATGCATTGTCCTGTCTTGCGCTGATTCTGGGGATCGGAATTGGCATGCTGTTCCAGCAATGGCTCGATCGGCCTCCAAAGGCGGAGAGTGCGATCCAACTTGTGAGCCCCCCGGTCAGACCGACAATCCATATTCCGAAGAAACATTGACCTACATGCTTACATTCCGTGCCATGTCCGATGGACAAGGGTATTCGTCAAAACACCTCGAGCATAGCGACTACTATGCGGAGGGTGAACGTGTCATGGGTCAATGGCGCGGACGTGGAGCAGAACTGCTGGGACTCAGCGGGGAAGTTAAAGGTACGGAATTTGAGTTCCTGCGGCAAGCCTGTCATCCGAAAACAGGCGAGTTTTTGCGGCAAAGACAGAGCGCCGACCGCACATCGCCAGACGGCAATCGGCTATCGCGAAGCAATTCAGGAGCTGAGGCGAAATCCTGAAAGCGGTTTCAAAAAACTGGATGAGATTGGAGCGGTTCGTGAAATCGCCTTCCTGGATCGCCCCCAGGCAATAGCAAAGGCTTATATAGAGGCAAAGCCACAGAATGCATTGGTGGTTTGTGCAACCCACGAAGAAATTGACCGTTTTACGGGAGCAATCCGCTCAGCCCGGAAGAAAGCCGGCCAACTCGGTAAGAGTGTCCAGCTGAACAGAGATGTTTCTCTGAATTGGACCAACGCCCAAAAGAGCGAAATGAAAAATTTCCGTCCTGGTCAGTTGCTGATATTTCATCGTGCAGCCAAAGGCATTAGAAAGAATGAAACCGTTGATGTGATTCAGGTTGAGGATAAACGCCTGACAGTTCGCAATGAGCTTGGCCAGACTCGAATCCTTACGGCTAGGCAAGCAAACAGCTTCGATGTGTTCGAGCGCAAGGACATCGAGGTCGCATCCGGCGACAAGCTTGTCCTGAATGCAAATTTCCGGACGGAAGAATTCCGCAGCACTAACGGCGAAATCGTCACCGTTTGGAAGGTTGATTCCAAGGGTAGGATTCACCTTGAGGATGGCCGTATCCTTCCTCGCCACTTCAGACAATGCACTCATGGATATGCGGTAACGGCGCATCGCAGTCAGGGGAAGTCGGTTGATTCGGTCATCATTTCAGCCGATGGCATGCGGAAGGAGTTGTTTTATGTTGCGGCTTCCCGAGGAAGAAAAAGCGTGCTGGTTTTTACCGGAGACAAACAATTGCTGCGCGAATCGGTTGCACGATCTGCAGCAAGGCAGTCTGCTTCCGAGTTGGCCAGGAAAACGAAGCCGGGATGTGGCCGAGGCGTCCAGCGTGGCCTGGCAGCTGCGCACCAGATGGTGAAACGCGCGGCCCTGTATATGTCCTTGATAATGAGGAGAGAGCTGCATCTGGAACATTTGGAGAAACAACCCGGAATGGAAAGAGACCATGACCATGGTATCAGCCGATGATCGGACCCGGCACATGGACGCGCAGGCTCATTCACTTACCCTGCAGGTAGTTTTGCTGAAGCGCACCTATGTTTTGCCCTGGAGCCAGTTCCTCTATGCAGAGGGCGGCACTGACGAGGTGCGCCTTACCTTCGCAACCCACGATGCTCGGGTAAAGGGCAGAAATCTTAACGCACTGCTCGCCATCATCTCTGCTTATGGATTGGCGCTGATCCAGGAACCCGTGAGACCGGATAGATTTTCTACCGGAACCTGTCCATTCATCCGCGAAATCTCGGTTGAGAAAATCGAGCCGGATCAGGCATGAGGAGGCCATCGAAAATGGATTTCATTTGGCCATTGCTGATTTCTTTTAAGAAGACACCATCCCTAAGCCTTCGGCGTAGGATTGCGCGGACCTGCTCTCCGCGCTCCCTATCCGGGTCTTGTCCGGCCTTTGACCGCCACTTGTTCGGCACTTGTCAGCCTCTTGTCCGGTCGTGCGAATCATGATACAGGATGATGCATTTCGAGCCATTCTTGAAACTATTCCCCCTAGGCCGTCACGCTCTCGCTTGGAACCATACGCCGAGTTGATCCACGAACTACGTCGGCGCGGTCGCACATATCGGGAAATTTCGCGAATATTGTCCGAACGTTGTGATGTTCAGGCGTCGCGTAGCACCGTTAACGATTTCGTACGCGCTCGCTTGAAGAAAACACGGAATTCACAAAAGTGCGGATCGCTTGAGCCAAAGACTCGATCTGAGAATTCTGCCTTGTTGCCCAAAACGAAGATACCAGCTGAAACGGAATCAGTTGCAGATGAGATCCAAAGGCGGATAGCAGATCTTAAACGCCGGCCGGCACCGACCGAAACTGGATCGCAGTTGTTCCACTATGATCCAAGCAAGCCTCTCCACCTCCCGTCCAAACTGAATAAGAGCGAAACGTAAGGGTGTGATAGGGATCGATTCTTGGGTGGAATGAAGCAGAGATTTACGAGATCCGCGACGGATTTTCAAGTTTTCGGTTACTCACCATAAAACTGTCTGGATTGCTCCGGCGGGAAGGATGCAATCGTTTGGTCGATTATATTGAACCCGATCCGATGCTGGGATGGGGGTTGAGATCGATAAAGAGGCGTCATTTCGGGTTGAGTTTCTTTACGCTACGGGTCTCTCTGCTTGCACCCGGATTCAGAATCTTTCAGGCCGATGGCGCGACGGATGGCAGTGAGGACGTCAGCGCCGGATTCCGTCTTGCGGAAGTAGCCGGCACAACCGCATGCCTCCGCCTGCGCACGCACCTTAGGTTCATCGTGTGCCGTGATGAAGATGACTGGAGTGGCATCCTGGACGGAAGAGAGTCTCCGGCTCAGATCCAGCCCGGACATCCCTTCGAGTTGAATGTCGAGTACCAGACAATCAAACTTCGGATGCTTCGCGTCCTCGAGGAACGCTTCTGCGGATGGATAGGTGATCGGATTAATGTGAGCGGCCCGCAGGAACCGGCTCACCGATTGGCAAATGCTCTCGTCATCATCAATAACCGCGACATAGATGTTCGGGCTGCTGCTCATAAAACAAGGATAGCAGCCGGCACACTGGGCTGACTACTGCCCTTAGGGGTAGGTTGGACGAGGGGTCAAGGAGCGCTGATCGATGACCAGTGATAGACCATCAATGTGCGGTAACCATTAAAACGGTAACAATTGTCAGGCGGCGGCTTTAGTAATATTCCTACTGATTACTAATCACTGATTACCGATCACCGCCTCTCGCCTGCTTCTAACCACAGTTTCGTCAGCTCGGGGGTGGAGTGAACACCCAGCTTGGTCGTTATGGCGGTGCGATGGAGTTTCACCGTTCGTTCGTGGATGCCGAGGTCGTATGCGATCTGCTTGTTCAGTTTTCCCTGCACGACGTGCTTCAGCACTTCAAGCTCGCGCGGCGTGAGCGCGGCGAAACGAGCATGCAACGCTTCCAGACGCGTCCGCTCCGCGCGCTCACGAGCATCGCGTTCGAGCGCGCGTTTCACGGCATTAATTAAGTCCTCCTTCGGCGCGCGCTTCGTAAGAAAATCTTCCGCGCCCCGCCGCATCGCTTGCACGGTGGTCGGAATATCTCCATGTCCACTGAGAAAGATAACCGGCATCCTGTGCCCCTCCTTCGCGAGTGCCTCCTGCAATTCCAGCCCGTTCAAGCCGGGCATCCGCAAGTCCGCAAGGACACACCCATGGACGTTGAGTTCCCGGCAGGCCAGGAACTCTGCCGGCGAGCCAAAGGTCTTCACCGAGAAACCGGATGCGCGCAACATACGTGCGACCGCCGTCAAAAACGACGTGTCGTCGTCCACCACGTGCACAATGGGCGCGGCGTCGTTCATGCGGTGCCTCCCTCTTTCGCCACCGGCAGCGTGAAGCAGAAGGTGGCCCCGCCGTCCGAAGCGTTTTCCGCCCGGATGCTCCCTCCGTGCGCTTCGATGATATTTCGGGAGATCGGCAAGCCCACGCCCAGGCCGTTCGGCTTGGTGGTGAAGAACGGCTCGAAGACGTTAGCGAGCTTGTCCGCCGGAATGCCTTGGCCGGTGTCGCTCACGGCGACCTCGACCTGCGCGCGCGCAGCCTGGATGCGCACGGTGACCCGGCGGTCATCAGGCGCGGAGTCATTCATCGCGTCCATCGCGTTGAGCAGAAGATTGAGCAAAACCTGCTGCAATTGAACCCGGTCGCCGCGCACCGGCGGAAGCGGTGAATCGGGGACAAGCTCCAGCCCGATTTTGCGAGCTCCGGCCTCCGGGCGTATAAGGCTGATGACTTCGTTTGCGAGCAGGTTCAAATCAAGCAGGCTGTGTTCAACGTCGCGCCGCTTCAGCAGCGAGCGCATCCGGTCGATCACCGCGCCTGCACGCTGATCGTCCTTCTGGATATCCGCCAGGATGTCGCGCACTTCCTCAAGGTTCGGTGAGGTGGCCTGCAGAAAAAGCTCCGCCGCCTCGGCATTGCGGAGGATGGCGCCCAGCGGTTGACTTAATTCGTGCGCCAACGACGTAGCCAGTTCGCCCATCGTAGAGATACGCGCGACGTGAGCTAATTGGTTGCGCTGATTCAAAGCCTCAAACTCCGACCGCTTGCGCTCGGTAATGTCTTGGAAGAAACCATAAACTCTGCGGTGTTTCAGATCCGCATTCCCAATGGCATTTACGCTCCGAAGATTGCCTTTGGCCGTGATGATTTCCAGCTCCAAATCAAACGGCTCGCCGTGCTCGATGGCTCTCTGCACAGCGCGTTCAATTATTGGCTTGGAATCAGTGGTATAGAAATCGAGTCCTCTTTCTACTGTCGGTTCGTAGGTGAGGTCCACTTCGTGGATATTGTAAGTCTCTTCCGTCCATGTCTGTTTCGCCGTGTCGATATTAAATTCCCAGCCGCCAACCTTCCCCAACCTTCCGGTCTCTCTGAGTAAATGCTGGCTTCGTACCAGCGCTTCCTCCGCCCTTTTGTTCTCGGTAATATCAAGAGATACGCCCGTCATACGCTCTGGCTTTCCAGAGGGCGTTACGAACGCTTTGGCCAGAACCCTGACCCATCGGGTGCTTCCATCAGGCATCACAATCCTGTAGTCATCGCGGAAATCAGCGCCTTCCTGTAGGCACTTCTGTGAGGCCTGGACGACCCAATCAATATCGTCGGGGTGCACCTTGGAAAGAAATTTCTCAAAGGGTATCAGTTCGTCCGATAAAAAACCGTATAGTGTACGGGCTTTTTCTGTAGCCCATATGACGCCGGATTTAAAATCCCATAACCATATCCCCACGCCTGCTGAATCCGTAGCAAGGTTTACCCACTCTTTGCTTTGGCGCAGTTCGTCCGACAAGTCCGCGGCCCGGCGCGCCTCAATGCTCATTTCGTAACCCATCGCCGCGACGATGCCCAGGAAGAATAAGCTCGCGGTTTCCGGCCAGTGGAAAACTTCCCAGCGCGTCAGCATAGTCTGCACTGTCGCTGCCAGCACGAAGAACACGATGCTACCACCCACTACCACTGCCTGCCGCCGGTCGCCGCGTCGCCAGACGGTGATCCCGGCGTCCGCGACGAAGATCACAAGCAACAGCAGGCTCAGATGGCCGACGAGGTTCCACGGACTTGGGACGCCCTCACAGACAGAGACGGAATCGCCCAGGAATGGGATGTGCCGCAGACGGGTGATCTCGCGGTAGTTGACATTCGGCTCCATCAGGAAATTGAGCAGCAGCGAGAACGCCCGCACCGCGCACGTGGTCCAGGCGAGCCACCGCCGACCGGCCCCCAGATAAGTCTGCACGAAACCAACCAGCCCAACGATGAGCGCGAAGACCGGAACATGCACCCAGCGCAGCGCCGTTCCGAACTGTCCGGGCGTCTCCGCCCGCATCATCCACAACTCACAGCCCGCCAAGGCCGGCCGTCGCCACCGCCGTCAGGGAAAAGAGCAGATTGGCCCACGCCGTGCGCTTCTTGCACCAGATCAGCAAATGCATCGCCGCCAGCGTGAGACACGCGGACGCGACCATGGACCAGATGACGGTAACCCAACTCATGACCAGCCTTGAACTTGGCGCTTGAAACCGGCCGACAGACTGTAATTAGCTAGTATCCAACTCAAATAAATAACATGGTTTGGGGGGGAAGTCATGCCGAAGGTGATTGGTGACCAGTGATCAATAGTCGGCGATGAGTGATGGTGATCAGTAAAGCCGTTTGAACCTTTCCGACTATTCATTGCTCACAGCACACGGTCCCCAGCTCATAGACCACTGAATACTATTCACCGGTCACTTGATCACTAGTCCCATTCCAATGCCACCTACCCCAAAGGGCAGTAGCCATCTCAGCGCGCTGGCTGCTACCCTTGTTTCATGAGCAGCAGCCCGAGCATCGAGAGCATTTGCCGATCGTTGAACTGGTTCCTACTCTACGGGCTGAGCACCTTAATCCGATTACGTATCCTTCCGCCGAAGCGTCCGAACGGTGCGATGGTCATGATGGGTGCGCCAACTGGTTGGGGGATCGCACGGCTTTGCAGTTGGGCTCAGTATTGGCCGAGGCAGCCGATGTCACCCTAAGATGCTTCGGATGAATGTTTATGAAGATGCGCGCCGGCTCTGTCCTGCGAGCATCGCGAAAGAGGAGAAAATACATGAGGATCGACTCGCCACAACTGCTATCTCTTGCTACAGATGGTTGCCATGCCCCAAGACCTCGTAGCGCTTTCCGGAGGTTACCGGACGCTGCAAAACTATTCGTGGTGCTTACCATTTGCATCTTGGTCGGTTCGAGTGGAATCAGCGTCGGTCAGCCGCAAGCCCCCCCGACGCCGAAGAGCGCCGCTGCCCAACCGGCCGCATCGGGGGATGTGGACCTCCCTCCGGTCGTCAAACTGCCGTGGAAAGGCGATCTGGATGCAATTGCCAAGCGGCGCGCCCTCCGCGTGCTGGTGCCGTTCCGGCGTCCGGAGTTCTTCTACATGGAAGGGCGTCCGGTAGGGATCCTCCAGGAGGCCTTCCAGGAGATCGAAAAGGTTCTGAATACGAAGTACAAGACGACTGCAGCAAACAGGATTGTCGTTGTACTGTTGCCGACTCCTATGGACCGGATGCGAAACCGGATGGAAGGCGGTTATGGTGACATTGCGGCGGGAAGCATTTCGATCACGGAAGCGCATAAGGCCATCGCGGACTTCACCGTTCCGACAAGAACCGGGATGAAAATCATTGCAGTGACAGGGCCGGGCGCTCCCGAACTTAAAAGCGTCGAGGATTTGAGCGGCAAAGAAGTGTGGGTGATGCCCCAAACGCGCATGAAGAAAGACCTCGAAGACCTGAATGCCAGGCTGAAATCCAAGGGGAAAGCTCCTGCGAAGACGCGCGAGACCGATCCGGTGCTGGAACCGGGCGACGTACTGGAACTGGTAAATGCGGGCGTATATCAGATTGCATTGATGCAAAGCTTCCAGGCGGAGTTTTGGGCTCAGGTTTTTGACAAGGTAAAGCCCCGCAATGATCTGGCATTAGCGGAGGATGTGCAACTGGGATGGGCGATCCAGAAAGGGACGCCGCAGATGAAAGCGTTTCTCGATGAATTTATCAAGACACACGGCGTAGGAACGTCTTTCGGCAACACGGTGATGCGGAGGTACTTGAAAGGCGCCAAGTACGTAAGGAACGCCACAGAAGAAAGTGAGATGAAGAAGTTTCAAGCTACTGTGCCGTACTTCAAAAAATATTCCACACAGTACAATCTTGACTACCTCTTGATGGCGGCGCAGGGTTACCAGGAATCACGGTTGGACCAGAGTGTGAAGAGCCCGGTTGGTGCCGTGGGAATCATGCAGGTGATGCCATCCACAGCGGCTGGCGCGCCAGTGAAGGTCTCGAATATCGAAATCGAGGAGAACAATATTCATGCGGGTATGCGCCTGATGCATTTCCTGATCGAGGATAACTTCAACGAACCAGGATTGGACCTGATAAACCGCATGTTATTTGCCATTGCTTCCTACAATGCTGGTCCGGCGAAGATCGCCCGTTGTCGGACTATGGCCAAGAATATGGGCTATGATCCGAACAAATGGTTCAACAATGTCGAAGTCGCCGTGGCAAAAGTAGATCGGCCGGGAAACAACCCAGTATGTGGCGAATGTATACAAGTACTATATAGCGTACCGTTTGGCAGGTGATACGAATCTGAGAAGGCTGGAAGCCGAGAAGAAAGCAGGCAAAAAGTGATACGCGTGCTAAGGTTCGTTCATTCCAGCAATCCTGACTGTAGCGAGCGCCAGCGCCGAACGGCTGCTTGAATTGGTAAATAAAATCGAAGATGACTGATCGGGTGAGGTCGGGTTTGTGAAATGAGCCAATCACGGAACAAAAAAAGAAGCGCCAAGCCGCCCGCATCAGTGGCAGTCGGGCGGCGAATACATGGTTTCGCTTTTTTGGTGATGGCGGTCGCCGTGGTGGCTGCAGTTGGCTTTTGGTGGAGCAAAGGCCGTCTAGCCGACACACCGCCGGCGGTCGTCCCGAAGGCCGCGGCGACACCCAAGGCAGCATTGGAGAAGCTGACAGGCCGATGGCAGAGACCTGACGGCGGGTACATCATCGAGATCCGAAGTGTTGAGCCTGACGGTAGGATGAACGCGGCCTATTTCAACCCCCGGCCCATCAATGTGGCGAAAGCAGAGGCCTGGCAGGGTGGCGGGACGGTCAGTGTCTTCATCGAACTGCGCGACGTGAACTACCCCGGTTCGACCTATAACCTGACCTACGACCCGGCGAATGACAGCCTCGCGGGCATCTACTTCCAGGCAGCCATAAAACAGACATTTGATGTTTATTTCATAAGGCTGCAGCCATGAACAACCTCGCTGAGCCCAAAGTGACCCTTCTGCCGCAGCCAGCCGGCATGAAGCATCGTTTTCACGCGATGGTCAAGCCTGTTGGCTCACTGTGCAACCTCAACTGCACGTACTGCTATTACCTCCACAAGGAGCGGCTGCTCGATCAGCCGGGTGCGCCGCGGATGTCGGATGAAATGCTGGAGCGCCACATCCGCCAATACATCGAGGCACAGACGGGTGACGAGGTGGTGTTCTCCTGGCAGGGTGGCGAGCCGACACTGCTTGGCCTTGACTTCTTCAGCAAAGTCGTGAAGCTGGAGGCCCGCTACAAGAAGCCTCACCAGCGTGTTGAGAATGATCTGCAGACCAACGGCGTTCTGGTCAATGCCGAGTGGGCAGCCTTCCTCAAGCAGCACAATTTCCTCGTAGGCCTGAGCTGCGACGGCCCGAAGCGGTTGCATGACCATTACCGGGTCACCAAGGGCGGCGAGCCGACCCATGACAAAGTCATGGCTGCGGCCCGTCTGCTGCACAAGCACGGCGTGCCGTTCAACGCGCTGTGCGTGGTCAACCGCGAGAATGCCAAATATCCGCTCGACGTGTACCGGTTCCTGATTCGCGAGTTGGGCGTACACCGGGTGCAGCTGATCTCGTGCGTCGAACCGAAAGTCTTTCGCGATGTAGCGCCGCAGCGGTGGGACGCGGCAAGCATGCCGGTCGTCGGCACGCCGCAGGCCAGGCCGGGAGCGCCGGACTCAGTCGTGACCGACTGGTCGGTGGACCCGGATGACTGGGGCGCGTTCCTGTGCAAGGTCTGGGACGACTGGTACCGGCGGGGCCATTTCGGCAAGGTGCACGTGGATCTCTTCGAGACCGCGGTCGCACAATCGTTGGGCGAACCGTCGCAGCGGTGCATTACTGGTGAATTCTGCGGCAAAGGCATGGTGATCGAACACAACGGCGACGTGTTTGCGTGCGACCACTACGTCTATCCCGAGTATAGGGTCGGAAACATCTCCAAGACGCATTGGGGAACGATGGCCTACTCCGAGCTGCAGAAACAATTCGGCTTTGCCAAGCGCAACGCGCTGCCGCAGCATTGCCGCCAGTGTGAGCATCTTAAGCTCTGCTGGGGAGAATGCCCGAAGAACCGGCTGGTGCGCACGCCGGATGGGGAGGCGGGGTTGAACTATCTGTGCCCGGGCTTGAAAAGGTTTTATGCCCATATCCAGAAGGACATGCCGGAGATTCTGCGCCGCGTGCAGAAAGAGAGAGCGGTGGGCGTCTAAAAATTCCGCGGTAAAGGACATCAACGGAATATCACAGAAGCAAAGAAAAGCGACAACGAGAACGGAAAGCAGTCAACCCAACACGCAGGAGGAAGATAATGAGAGCAGCAAATGAACTCCCCATGAGGAGCATCCTCGGGGAAGGCAGCGGCACGAAGCGGTTCCTGACAACGCTGGGCATCGCAGGCGGAATCGCGCTTGCGGCTATGCCGTTGTGCGCACAGGCAGCGAACCAAGCCTCCACAGCAGCTAGAGCGGGGCAAAGCAAGAAACCCAATATCCTCGTCATCTGGGGCGACGACATCGGCACTTGGAACATCAGCCACAACAGCCGTGGCATGATGGGCTACAAGACGCCGAACATTGATCGCATCGCCAAGGAAGGCGTGGCCTTCACCGACTACTACGCGCAGCAGAGCTGCACGGCCGGGCGCTCCGCCTTCATCAGTGGCTCAGTCCCCGTCCGCAACGGCATGACCAAAGTCGGTCTCCCGGGCGCGAAGGAAGGCTGGAAAAAAGTGGACGTGACAATGGCCACGGTCCTTAAGAGCCAGGGCTATGCCACCGGCCAGTTCGGCAAGAACCATCAGGGCGACCTGGACGAGCATCTGCCCACCATGCACGGCTTCGACGAGTTCCTCGGCAGCCTCTACCATCTCAACTCCGAAGAAGAGCCGGAGAATTTGGATTACCCCAAGAACCCGGAGTTCCGCAAGAAGTATGGTCCCCGCGGCGTGCTCCATACCTGGGCGGATGGCAAGGGCGGACAGAAAATCGAGAACACCGGCCCGCTCACCAAGAAGCGCATGGAGACGGTTGACGACGAAGCCATCGCTGCGGCCAAGGACTTCATCCAACGCTCGGTCAAGGCTGGCACGCCGTTCTTTGTCTGGTGGAACGGCACCCGCATGCACTTCCGCACGCACGTGAAGGCGGAACATCGCGGCATTTCCGGACAGGATGAATACAGCGACGGCATGGTCGAACACGACATGCACGTGGGTGAATTGCTCAAGCTCATCGATGACCTCGGCCTCGCCAACGACACCATCGTCCAGTATTCCACGGACAACGGTCCGCACTACAACACCTGGCCGGATGCCGGCACCACGCCGTTCCGCGGCGAGAAAAACTCGAACTGGGAAGGCGCGTACCGCGTGCCTTGCTTCGTCCGCTGGCCCGGGCATTTCCCCGCCGGAACGACCTTGAACGGAATCGTTTCGCACGAGGACTGGCTTCCGACGTTTGCCGCAGCGGCCGGGAATCCTGACATCAAGGAGCAACTCCTCAAGGGCGCCGACATCAACGGCCGCCATTATCGCAACTACATCGACGGCTACAACCAGCTCGACTACCTCAGCGGCAAGGTGAAGGAGTCGCCCCGCAATGAGTTCTGGTATGTGAACGACGACGGCGAACTCGTCGCGGCGCGTTATCAGGACTGGAAGCTCGTGTGGCTGGAAAACCGGGGTGAAGCCTTCGGTGTCTGGCGCGAGCCGTTTGTTGAGCTGCGCATCCCGCTGCTCTTCAACCTGCGTCGCGATCCGTTCGAGAAGTCCCAGCACAACTCGAATACCTACAACGACTGGTTCCTCGACCGTCCGTTCGTCATTGTGCCGCTCACCGAGATGGCCGGCAAGTTCCTCAAGACCATGATCGATTATCCGCCCAGCGCGACGGCAGGGTCATTCAACCTGTCGAAGATGCAGAAGCAGATCGAAGAGTTGTCGAAGGCGCACTAACGCGGCTCTGAGTCAATTCACCGGGCCGCACCTGTTCCAACCGGGTGCGGCCCGGAAAACCAATCGACCACTGGATGGACATGGCAGTTATCGGGGAAGATTACCGCGCAAGGCAACCTGCCGCCGCCGGAACGTGAGTTTTGAGGATTGTGCACTATGAAAAAAACCACGCCTCTCCAAGAATCGCCCGACTTTTCGCTGGTCTTGGGCGGTCCTCTGTATCAATTGTTCCGGAGGTCACATCTCTCCGGAGACGCACTGGAGTTGCTCCACCGCCGCATTTTTTTCATACCGCTCTTGGCGTGGCTCCCGCTATTGCTCTTGTCGTTGATTGGCGGGCATGCGCTGGGCGGTGCCATCAAAATCCCGTTTTTGCACGACATCGAGGCGCACGCTCGCTTCCTGGTTGCGCTACCCGCGCTGGTCGCTGCCGAACTGATCGTCCACCTTCGCATCCGGCCGGCGGTGCTAAAGTTCGTGGAGCGGAGCATTGTCGTCCCCGAAGAGATGCCAAAGTTTCAGGCGGCCATCGACTCCGCCATGCGCCTGCGTAACTCGACCGGCCTGGAGGTGGGGATCCTCGTCCTGGTCTATACGCTTGGGCACTGGATCTGGCGGAGCCAGCTTGCCATCGGTGCAGCAACCTGGTACGCGACGCCGCAGGATACCCAATTGCATCTTACACTCGCCGGCTACTGGTACGCCTTTGCCAGTGTTCCGCTTTTCCAATTCATCTTGGGTCGGTGGTACTTGCGGCTCTTGATTTGGTTTCGGTTTCTATGGCAGGTCGCGCGGCTGAACCTCGACCTCATTCCCACACACCCAGATCGCGCAGGCGGGCTAGGCTTTCTGGGCAAAACCGCTTACGCCTTCAGTCCGATCCTCTTTGCCCAGGGCGCATTGCTCTCCGGAATCATTGCCACCCAGATTCTGTTTGAGGGGAAGAGCCTGCTGTCCTTCAAGGTGGAAATTGCAGGGTTCGTGGCTTTCTTTGTGCTGGTGATCCTCTGCCCCCTCGGCATGTTCATGCCCCAGCTCTTGCGCGCAAAGAGAAAAGGCTTGGGTGAATACGGCACGCTGGCCAGTCGCTACGTGCAGGAGTTTGACGGGAAGTGGATTCGCGGAGGCGCACCGAAGGGCGAAGAGCTTTTGGGCAGCGGCGATATTCAGTCGCTGGCTGATCTCGGAAACAGTTACTCAATCGTTCAAGAGATGCGCGTGGTCCCATTTGGAATAAAAGATGTGACGCCGCTTGTGGTTGCGTCGGCCTTGCCCCTTTTGCCGCTGCTGCTGACGGTCTTTTCGCTTGAGGATCTGGTCACGCGGCTGGTCAAGATTCTTGTCTGACGAAGGAGCACAACCATGAAAACCTCGCGCACACAAAACCTCATCGCCGCCGCGCTATCATTTGCCGTAAGCGCCACGTTTGCCAGCGCCCAGGAAACCGTCCAAACCCGCGTCGGCGAGATGGGCTTTCAACAGGGGATCCCGTGCAAGATGTGGTTCATGTATTTCCGCGCCAACAGCCCGCTGAAACCTTTCTTAGACCGCTCGTGGGTATTGCCGGGCGTCGAAAGGGTGAAGTGAGCAAACCAATCAGCAACTTAAGGGATACAACTATGAAAAACAGAGACAATGACCGGGCGACAGAAGCGGACGGGAAGGAGACCATTACCCTTGTGTCAAGCGATGCAATCTCACGTCGCGAGTTCCTTGCCGGCTCAGCGGCAGCCGGCGCGAGGCTGCCCCTGCCCGGAGCCCTGTTCGCAGCGCAAGAAGGAAAGAAGACTTTCACAATTCTGCACACCAATGACGTGCACTCGGCCTTCATCGGGATGGGCCCAGCAAGGGATTACACGCCATTCACGCTCAACGACGACAAGACCCGAGGCGGGTATGCGCGTCTGGCCGCACTGATCGCAAATAGAAAGGAAGCGCGCAAAGGTCAGGGTCCCGTGCTCGTGCTTGACGCGGGCGACTACAGCATGGGGACCGCGTTCCGCGCCGCCACCCGCGAGATCGGCGGCGAACTGAAGCTCATGTCCCGCATGGGATACGACGCCACCACCTTCGGCAACCATGAATTCGACTACGGGCCTGAAGGCCTGGGCCAGTCCATCGGCGTGGCCGCGAAAGCGGGCCGGGTTCCTGCGGTGCTTGCCACAAATACCAGCTTTGCGAAACAAGATGCAACACTTGCCGATCTCCAGCGACTTTCCAGTGATGGAGTGATCCGCCGTTCCCTCGTGATCGAACGAAATGGGATTCGCTTCGGCCTCTTCGGCGTGATCGGGAAAGAAGCGATCTTCTACGCCAATGGCGGGGCAGAGTGGACTTATAGGAGGCAACATGGCAATAGCGAAGATTGAACCACTACCGAAGTTCGATTTGGGGATCAAGCTGGCCTCGTGGGAGCAACGCCGCGCCAATGGCAAGGCGCTTCGCCGGGCGGTCCCGCGCGAGTCACATGCGGAGTGGAAGCCGGGGAAGAACCGGCCTGATCCGCTGAAACTACTCGCCGCAAGCAACAAAGGAAGGCAGAAGCACCTGGTTCCGCTGCGCCTGGGCCGAATGGCGGCTTCGCCGTTCACATTCCTGCGGGGCGCGGCGTGCGTCATGGCGGCGGATCTCTCAACGTCACCCATCAGCGGAATCCCCGTGGTAATGGATGGCGACGCACACATGAACAACTTCGGTTTCTACGGCACGCCGCAAAGGGAAGTGGTTTTTGACCTGAACGATTTTGATGAAGCGGTCGCCGGTCCCTGGGAATGGGACCTGAAGCGACTGGTGGCGAGCGTAAATGTTTCCGGGCGCCAGAATGGCCTGAACCGGCGCGAGCGGGCTGCGGGAGTGATGCGGGCTGTGGAGGGCTATCGATTCAATGCCAACCGTCTGCAGAACATGGGTGTGCTGGATGTCTGGTACCTGCATGCGTATCCCGGGCGCGAGAATCCCTTAGCCAAAATCGATCCCAAGTCGAGAGCGGTTTTCTCCAAGACGCTGGCCAAAGCCCTGCAGACGGACAACCGAACGCTTCTGCCTAAGGTCGCCGAGCGCGGGAAGAACGGGTCCTGGAAGTTTCGCGACGATCCGCCGGTGTTGACGCGGGTCAATGATTCCACCAAGGCAGCGGTGCTTGATTGCTTGAACCGCTATTCAAACAGTCTGTCGCGCGAACGGCGGTTTATGCTAAGCCGCTATCAACTTGTCGATGTCGCCCACCGGGTGGTGGGTGTCGGATCGGTGGGAACCCGTGCGTACCTTGCCCTGCTGTTTGGAAACGGAGAGGCCGATCCCCTGTTTCTGCAGGTGAAGGAGTCCGCTCGGGCGGCTCATGCTCCCTACCTTCCGCCCCTCCCGGAGGAGTTTCACCACCAGGGGAAGCGGGTGGTGTTTGGACAACGTTCGCTGCAGGCCTCTTCCGATCCATTGCTGGGTCACGCCGAAATGGACGGGCGAGATTACATGGTGCGACAGATGAAGAACCTGAAAGCATCTATTCCAGTCGAGTGGCTGACCGGCGCCTCGTTCAACTTCTACGCCTGGCTGTGTGGCGCAATTCTCGCCCGAGCGCACGCCCGGACGGGAGACTCAGCCCGAATCGCCGGCTACTGCGGTAAATCCACGGTCCTGGATGAAGCTCTGGCGGAGTGGGCCGAGAGTTACGGAGATCAAACAGAGCAGGACCACGCCACACTGCTGGCTTCCATCAAGCGGGGGGAAACCGAAGCCGACGTTCAGTTGGACGAGGGGAGTTAGAAGGCAGATGTCTTCTTCAGCCGCAAAATCCGCGAAAGGGAACGTATGCGGCACCCCAGTCATGTGTGTGTCACGTTCCGCAATTTGGAGGCATGATAGGGGGCCTGTAAATGGACACCCGGCCCATTCAATCAAGGCGCGTCGGCAACTTGACAGGCTTGGTTCCGATATGAAGGATTCGTAAAGCCGCTGGCTTCGGAGAATCTGCGCTTCAGTCTGACGGAGGGGACAGCATGGCCGAGATTCCAGAGGATGATCCGAGAACCGCATTGGCCGGTGAACGTACCAATCTCGCAAAGTTCCGTGTTTCACTCGCACTTGACCGAACCACCTTGGCCTGGATTCGCACCGCATTAACCTTCGCCACCTTTGGTTTCGGGATGATTGGGTTTTTCCGGGCCGTGCGGCAGGCAACACAGAGCGAACAGACGACGCGTTTGCACCAGGCGGCAATCCACATGGGAGTTGCGCTGGTTGTTCTCGGACTGGTCGCAACCACGCTGGCTGCCCTTTCCCACTGGATGACATTGCGCAGATTGCGCCGAGGAGAGCAAGTCTCCATATCCCAATGGCCTTTGAGCATTACCATCGCCCTATTTATTGCGGTTCTCGGACTCTACGGGCTCTGGTCCCTGCTGCGCACCTGAAATGAGGTTTATAGTCCGAATAAGCTGCTTTGAAAACAGGTTCGAGATTGCTGCCAGTCACAATCGGAATCTTCATTCAGGTGCTCTACAGCGTAATGAAAGGCGCGGGCGACAAGAATCGCACTGTATGAAACACTGACTCAACCCACCGGGCCGCACCCGTCCTATCCGGATGTGTTTCGGTCAAAAATAATCGGGATTCTGAAAAATCAAGGAGACGGCAATGCAAACAACAGACAGTAAGCCGACCGCGGCAGAAGACGGGGATGAGACCATCGCCGTCCTGTCCCGCGAGACGCTCACCCGGCGCGACTTCCTGGCGGGTGCTGCAGCCGTCGGCGTGACGTTCATACTACCCGGAGAATTGGCCGCGGCAGCGGATGGGAAGAAGACCTTCACCATCCTGCACACCAACGACATGCACGCGAGCTTCATCGGCATGGGTCCGGCTTCGGATTACACGCCGTTCACGCTCAACGACGACACGACCATGGGCGGATATGCGCGCCTGGCCGGCTTGATCGCGAAGCGGAAGGAGGCGCGCAAAGGCCAAGGTCCGGTGTTAGTGCTCGACGCGGGCGACTACAGTATGGGCACAGCGTTCAGCGCCGCGACGCGCGAGACCGGTGGCGAGCTGCACATGATGGGCTTGATGGGATATGACGCCACGACCTTCGGCAATCATGAATTCGATCTCGGGCCGGCCGGCCTGGGCAAGTCCATCGGCATGGCCGTCAAGGCCGGCCGCATCCCGGCGGTGCTCGCCACGAATGCCAGTTTCACCGGTAGCGACACGACGTTGGCCGACCTCCAGCGCTTGGCTAAAGAGGGGGTTATTCGCCGTTACGTGGTGATTGAGCGCGGCGGCATCCGGTTCGGAGTCTTCGGAACGCTGGGCAAGGAGGCCATGATCTACACCAGCGGCGGAGCCACTACCTTCGCCGACCCCACCGAGTCCGCCAGGGAGATGGTGAAGATCCTGCGCGAGAAGGAGAAGGTGAACCTGGTCATCGCGCTCAGTCACGGCGGCGTGGTGAAAGGGGATGGAGGGCGCTACACCGACGGCGAGGACGTGCGTCTGGCCAAGGACGTTCCGGGTATCGACGTGGTGATCGGCGGCCACAGCCACACCGAGCTGCCAAGACGCGATCATCGTCAATGGCCACGCGCCCGTCGTCCAAACCGGGAAGGAGAGTCGCAATCTCGGTGAACTGGTCATCACGGTGGACGGCGACAAACTGACGGTGGATTCGTACCGGCTCCATTCGATCGACGACACCATCGCCGGCGACCGGGCCGTTGCTGCCGAGATCGAAGTGCTAAAGAAGTCAGTCACCGCAGCCGCGTTCGCGTCGCGGGGCTATCGCATCGACCAACCTCTGGCCATCGCGCCGCGCGATTTGCCCAATACGTACACGGACATCGCCGCCGGAACACTCCTGGCCAACCTTGTCACCGACTCGTTTCGCGGAGCGACGAAGGCCGACATCGGGTTTACCGCCAATGGCATGATGCGCGCCGGTCTTTCGCGCGGAAAGACGGGGGTGCAGACCGTCTACGATGTATTCGCCGTAGCGCCACTCGGCTCCGGGGTGGTTGACCCGACGCCTGGCAGCTCGCTTGTGACCGGTTATTTCACCGGACAGGACCTGAAGAATTTGCTCGAGTTCTTTCTCGTGGACAGCCCCGCGCACCCCGGCGAATATTTTCCGCGCACATCCGGCGTGAGATTTCGCTACGACCCGTCGCGCCCGAAGTTTGACGCGGTGACGGCGATCGAATTGGGCGACCTGGATCGCGGTTACAAGGCCATCGACATCAGTGGCAAGGACGAGCGCTTGTACAGCCTGACCTGTCCGTTGATGGTCGCCCCGATCATCGTGGCCATCCCTAAGTACACCAAGGGGAAACTGGCCCTGGTGCCCAAGAACAAGAAGGGGAAGCCGCTCACGTCGAAAGTAGAGGCGCTTGAGGATCCACGCGGCGGCACGCCCTACCTGCTGCCGCCGCCTGGGACGACGGATTCGGCCAGTGTCGACCACGGAACAGGGAAAGAGGCCGGCCGCGAGATCAAGGAGTGGCAGGCGATCATGGATCACCTGCGCAACTTGCCGGTCAAGGATAAGGGCGAACCGCCCGTGATCCCGGTAGATGGCCGCGCCGCGGAGGTCCGGGCGATCAAGGTGGGCCGAACATGAAAACCACGCCCAGTCAAAGCCTCGACGACGGGGCCGGCAAACCTAGTCTCGTAATAATATTGCAGGCTTTTGCGGGTGTTTGAATCATCGGGAGAACCGTTCCCAGTTAACATAACATAGGAGCGAGTTACATGCGGATGAATAAGTGCCTACAGCTCGGTTGAGTTTTATCCCCAAACGCGGAGTGGAGGTCGGAGCGCACGGAGTGGGAGCGGAGTGAGGTTCAAAAAGTGTCATGGGAAGTAAAAGGGAGCAGGAGAAGGCTGAAGTCATGAATACCGTGGGAGGCGTGATCAACCTTTCCTTTTAAACCAGGAGGCCCGCCTCGTGCATCTCATCGCTGTCAGAGTGTAGGATCCTGCCGAAAGAAACCGCAGAGAAAAGGAGCTTTATGAGATTCAAAGATCAGAATTCACGAGTAAGATCCCGTGCCGCAGCAGGGGCGATGGTCTTAGCGCTGCAGTTTTCCCTGGCTATGATGGTCCCAGTCTATTCTCAGGGATCGAGCGACAAAGCATGGGAAGTACTAAAGGCCGGCGCTGCGAACAAGTCTGCCGAATCGCGGGTCCGGGCCATGCAGGCCATGGGCCTGATTTCGCGGAACCCGACGGCAGAAAAGATGGCGCTCGCCGCTCTTGGAGATGAAAAGCCCGAAGTGCGGGCCGCAGCTGCCGGTTGCCTGGGTGAAGTCGGTTCGAAGAATGCAATTCCGGCGCTGAAGCAAGCTCTGCACGCCGGCACAGCGGAAGTGGTGTTTGCAGCTGCCGGCTCCCTCTACAAGCTGAACGACGCTGCCGCCTATGAAATCTATTTTGCGGCTCTCACGCGTGAGATGAAAAGCGGGACAGGTCTGGTCGACTCCCAGATGAAAATGCTGAAAGACCCCAAGGCACTTGCGAAGCTCGGCTTCGAGCAGGGGATCAGTTTTATACCCTTCGCGGGCATTGGCTACGGCGCGTTCAAAGCAATAAGCAAGGATGACGAGAGCCCCGTCCGGGCCGCGGCAGCGCTGAGGCTCGCGCGCGATCCCGATCCGAAGTCCGCTGCGGCCCTGGCCAAGGCTGCGGGCGACGAGAAGTGGATGGTGCGGGCGGCCGCGATCGATGCCATCGGGCGGCGCGGCGATGCTGCGCTTCTCAAGGCCGTCGTGCCGCGGCTGAGCGACGAGAACGAGACGGTGCGCTTCAATGCCGCAGCCTGCATACTCCGCCTCAGCAAGTAAGTAGTGGAAAAACCTCGGGAAGACCCGATAACTGATCACTAACCCCTTCCCAATGCCACCTGCCCCAAAGGGCAGTAGTCAGCCCAGCGCGCCGGCGGCTATTTTTACCTGTGAGCAGCGGCCCGGAGCATCCAGGTTGCAGTTCATGGATGATGACGAGGGCATTTGCCGATCGTTGGGCAGGTTCCTGCGGGCCGCGCACCACGGGTAAGAGGATCCAGTCCCGTTCCAGGTCAGACTTGCTGCCTGTTACAAATCATCGGTTACCGGCGAGGACATGTATTGCACAACAACAGCTGCACGTACTCAAATCAGACGGAGTCTCTATGAAACGCAAGATACTCGCGCTGGGATCCATGATCCTTATTGTCGCGGTTACAGCAGTGACGGCATCCGCCAGTGAAATCGGCCATTTTGTTGCCGGCGTTCCCAGTATTCGCGATTTGGCCGTTCCCGCTCCAGGCTTCTACGGGGTGATCTACAACTACGGCTATGGGACAACCCGCGTCAATGACGCAAACGGCAACATGATCAGTTCCGTTACAATCGGAGGCCGAGCGATAGGAATTGATGTGGACATTTCTGCCTATGCTCTGGCTCCCGCCTTCATCTGGGTGGCCAACAGGAAAACGCTTGGGGGGCATTATGGCGCGTATTTTTCCCCTACATTTTCAAACAACAGTATCAACGGAGAGCTCTCCAGTGTGAGCGGAGTCGGCCGAAGTGCCAGCACCGGCCAGTTTAATATCGGGGATATCTTTGTACAACCGCTCTGGCTGGGCTGGACCGGGAAGAGATATGACGTTTCCTATGGCTATGGATTTTATATTCCCTCCGGAAAATACAAGACCACGACCGTGACCCTGCCGGTAGTCGGTCCTGTCAAGGCCGAAGCAGCCGACAATATCGGGCTGGGCTTCTGGACAAACCAGAACCAGGGAGCGCTTTACTTGTACCCCTGGGCCGATCGGCGGATGGCTGTCGAGAACGCATTAACCTGGGAGATCCACCGGAAGAAAAGGGGCTTCGATCTGACACCGGGTCAGGACCTCACATGGAATTGGGGCGTAAGCCAGTATCTCCCGCTGAAGAAGGACAAAACGGTCCTGCTTGAAGTCGGTCCCGCCGGCTACAGCAGCTTTCAGATTTCGGATGACAGCGGCGCGGATGTCGGAAATCCCCCTGTGCATGACCGCGTGCATGCGGCAGGGGTACAGGCAGGGGTGACTTCCGTGAAGCGGATGATAATAGTAAACTTCCATTGGTTTCATGAGTTTTCCGCCGTGGACCGTTTCCAGGGCAATGCGATTGGCTTGAATTTTACTGCCAAGTTCTGAGCGCCGGCCGGCTCACATTCGGTTTCGAAGCTGAATTGACGGCATAATATCACTATCAGGGTTAGAGCTTCAGCATGTTACAATGCCTGTAAATTTGGAGCAAAACGATGAAACAGGATATCGAAGACCTGCTTCAACTACTCCGAGATAAACTCGGAATGGCTTTGGGGCGTAATCTGGAACAGGTCATCCTTTATGGTTCTCGAGCCAGAGGAGATGAAGAGCCGGATTCCGATCTGGACGTACTGGTCGTGGTACGAGATTCGAGCCGAAGCGAGAGTGAAAAGATTCATCGTATTGCATACCAACTGATGTGGGATCGCGAATTCCAGCCGCTGATTTCTCTGAATATCATCGACCATGAACACTATCTGCTGTTAAGTGAAGCAGGATCCAGCTACCTGGGGAATATCCTGCGCGAGGGCAAATCGCTGTGGCCGATAAGCGGGACGAAGGCAAGCATTGGCTAAAGAAGGCAAACAACGCCGTGAGCGCTTCGGAAGCTCTGGTTTCGGAGGAGCTTTTCGATGATGCGATATCTCGGGCTTATTATGCGATGTTCTACGCGGCAAAAGCTCTGCTGATTCGTGACGGAGTGATTGCCGGATCCAAACACTCCGCCGTTGTTGCCGCGTTCGGGCGAGAGTATGCCAAAACAGGTAAAATGGAGCCGCGATATCACCAGATGCTCATCGAGGATTTTGAATGGCGGCAAAAGGCGGACTACGACGTCTTCTGGCATGCTGATCGAGAGACCGCTCAGGGGCGCGTTTCTGATGCTCGTGAGTTCGTCTCTCTAATATCCAAAATGTTTATCTGAGCTGATCGACGCGAATCAGATGTGTACTCCCAATGTACTCCATCCGGTAGTCCAAGGTGATTACAGGGCAAACTCCGTTCGCCTCTAGATGATTGCCATTTTACGATCAGTCAGAAAATTCCGCTGGCAATCGCTGATTGCCGGTATCTTTTGGGGACGTTAAAAGTCACCGTACTCCATTTGTACTCCATTAAGACACGCTTTTTCCCGGACCCGCGAAAACAAGGCGTTTTATATCATCGAGAATCAACGCCGTGGACCCTATGTTCTTTATTGTCAATGTTGAGTCAATTTCCCAAGCTGGACGTCGCGGGTTCGATCCCCGTCTCCCGCTCCAGCCTCCGCCATGGCTTCGGCTGGCTTGCTCGCCGTAGCTTTAGCGAAGGCGAGCTGAATCCTATAACTTACAGCCAACCCCATCCGAGACAAAGTCCGATAGAGTCCATTAGGCGTCCAGAGCCCTTTCCAAGGCATTTACAGCCTCCTTCCGGCGGCAGCTGAAAGAGCGCATGAAGCTATGCCAGTGGAAGTGCAAAAAAGGGGACAGTCACCAGTGTCCCCACCAATGAGGCTCCTTCCCCAGCCGTATAGGGTGGGGACACTGGTGACTGTCCCCCTTCTGGGTGGCGGGAAACTGGGCACTAACGCAGCCAGCGGATCTGGACCCGTTCGGAGACCGCGGCAAATTCAGGATCGCTCGTCAAAATGACTCCCTGGTGGCGCAAAGCTGTGGCCACGCAAAACGCGTCGGCGTAGGATACGGCATAATCGCATTTAACCTCCGCCGCGCTCCGTACCAGTTCCGGGTCCACGTTCTCAAGTTCGACAGGAAGCTGCTCGAGCAGATGCATCGTCTCCACGGCTTTGGCCCGCCCCGCCCTGCGCGCGATCACGTAATAAACCTCGCCCCAATTGATCCAGCAGAGCAGGGCTCTGCCGCCCTTTGCTTGAAGCTCGTAAAGGCACTCCTGGACTATCGGCCAGCCCGGTTCTTTGTTGAAAAGGCTGATCAACGCAAAACTATCAAGAACGATTCTTTCGTTCACGCCGGGCTTCCTCCCTGTGTTCCCGCAACAGGTCTCGCGTCAGAGATGATTTTATTCCCAGAAATCCCGTGGCCGCCGCAATCGGGTCGGAAGGCACCGCCTTGAGAACGAGCCGGTTCGGTTCCTCGATCACCTGCACCAGAGCTCCGGGCTTGAGGCCTGCCCTCTCACGAAGTTTCCTCGGAATGAGAATTTGTCCCTTTTGAGACATTTGTAGAACAGCCATTCTATAATTCTCCCTTTTTAATAATAGTTATACATAAAGTGAATTCGTTGTCAACAGGTACTGCCGTCAACAAACCGGAGATTTCAGGAACAATTCAGTTTTTGAGGCGGGGCGCGGGAGAAGCAGGCTGTTCGCGATGAGATAAAAACGGTCTCGCCGCCGGAACCTTCTAACCGGCAGGCAATGCCTCCACATTCAGTCCATAATGGCTGGCGGCAGCGCACGGACGTTCATCCGCGGAGACGAGCAATTGCGCGGACCACTCCGCGGCGATGTGGGCCGACTTTTCCACCAGCTCCGGGTCCCAGCTGGCGGCTTCCGCCAGGGAGATGGGGAAGATGGTCCGGAAGCCGTGAATCACGTCCAGTCCGAAAATGAGGGGAATGCCTAATCTGGATTTCTCCACCGCGACTTTTTGTATGCGGTTGGCCCTTTCCGCCCCCGACAGGTGAGCAACGATCCGACCAGGCCTTTTTGATTGCTTGATCTGCCGATAAAATATGGCTATAATCTGGCCAGAATGCGATATGCGATAATTTTCGCTCCCGAGGCGGCCGATGACCTGAAGCATCTTGACGCCCACTATCGGGCGGAGGTCAAGGATGCCATCGAAAGGCATTTGCGTCATGGGCCCATGAAAACCGGCCGGAGCCGCATCAAGCGTCTCCGCGGATTTTCCAGACCGCAGTATCGCCTTCGCGTCGGCGAAATACGCGTTTACTATGACGTCACGCGTTCCTCAGTCGAGGTGCTCGCCATCATCGCGAAATCCCGGGCCGAAGCGTGGTTGAAGCAGGCGGGTGAACCCTTATGAAGAAGGCTGCACTTTCTGTAGTTAAAGACGATCTCTCAAAGTTTCTGCGAATTGCGGAAAAGGAGGAGGTCGTGATCACGAGGCATGGCCGGCCGGCCGGAATTCTGATCGGTTTCGAGTCTGAAGACGACTGGTTCGACTACCGGCTGGAGCATGATCCCGGATTTCTTGCCCGAATTGAGGCAGCGCGATCCAGTCTCAAGGCCGGGCGCGGCATCCGCATCGAGGATGTCGATATCTGACCGAGAGGCTGATCCCCCAAGCAATTTTTCCCTATCCTTCCAGAAGGCTTTTATGCCGTGGCCGGAGCGGGAGATTGAACTTCCTATCGCTCTCAATTAGAATCGCAGATACCTTTGCTGAAGGACGCGCAGGAGTGCTTTCGAAGCGAAATCGAGGCCGTCCCCATTCCGCCGGCGGATGATTTCGGCATGGTCCCGATAGTGAAAAGGCTGACCCTTGATGAAGATATGGCGCCCGGAGATTATGTAATGCAGTTCGTGATACGGGACAGGAAGCCTGATAAAAACAGGCGCGCCGCTGTTCAAGCCATCGATTTCACCGTTCAGGATCGCCCCCCTGAACCTGCGACGGAGGATGAAGAGAACTCAGAGGAATAATATTTTCTATGAATCTGAGAGCAATCCGGGGAAGGATGCGGGTATGAAAAGCGGAGCTATCCGATTTCTCATGTCCGGATGTCTATGGGGCGCATGGATGATGAATACGGGCGCATCTCAGCTCGTTACGATTGAAAGCATCCAACCCAAAACCTCTAAAACAGTAGTTGAAATGACCGCCGAGGAACTGAAGCGACGCTATTCGGAGCTTTCAACTCTACGATTCAACGCGGATCAGGGAAGCCTCGATTTGCTTTTGAAGAATGCCGGCGAAAACATTGAAATTTTCTTTCGCAATTTGGCTAATATCTCATGTAAAGAAAAGGTGCATTGTCGAATCACCGCTCGGAAAAAATCAGCTTCGACCAAGGAATCGCATCGAGAGTTTTACTATCTCATATTGCCCCGCCAGGCGGGATTTCCCTGGACAGAGGACCGGGTGGACAAGAACGGCCGTCCTGTCCAAAACGATCCGAGGTTTTGCATCAGCAAAGGATATGCCTACACGTGCGTCTACCTTCACCCTGATCATCAGAAGGGCTCTGTTTTCCGTTGTCTCGGACGCGACAAAAAAGGCGCCTATGTATTGGCCTTTGCTCAGAAACCGGAAGCGGGAGACTATCTGACCGGTTTTGTTAATAAAGTTTCCGGCGCCGAGATGCAGTTTCTGGTGCATCTGGTGCAGGGATTCGTGTGGCTGGATTCGGAAAGTCGCCAGATTACCCGCATGAAAACCCATATGCTCGTTCCCAACAGCGCCTTAATGAACCAAACCACCGATATTTACTATCAAGAAACGCACTTTGAAAAGATGTCGCAGTCGTTCTGGCTGCCCAAAGAAGTAACAATCACATGGAGCTTCCCGGCTTTTATGTGCAAAAACCAGCACAAATATTCCGATTTCCGGCTGTTTTCAGTCGAAGCCAATTACATACTTGATAAGCCGCAGGCAAAGAAATCCCACTAATTACATTGGTAAACCCCCGGCTCTGCCGGGGGACTCAAGGAGTTTGACCGCTCCGTATTTTGAAACGCTGAGAAACGCTGATAAAAGCGCTGACAAACGCCGATTTGTTCGGCGAGGGTCGGCGAGCAAAAGCCGATGAGGCGCTTCCGATGGAGTTTTCTGCGGCGGCACTGTGGCAAACGCCCGGTTTCTCATACCCTTCATCTGCTTGCCGCACGGCGCTTTCCACAGTGCCGCCGCAGAAAACTGTCCAGCGCGGAGCGCTGGCCCCAGCGGGGATCGGAAGCGCCTCATCGGCTTTTGCCCGCGTAAGTCGGCGTTCAAGACCGGCATAACTCCTCCAACCGCTTTGAGCGGTTCAAATCTTTCAAGCCTCCGGCTTTGCCGGAGGTGCCTGACTTCGGTTCGCGGATGCGGGGCTTGGGCGAGTTCGCAGAATTGCGCGCGATCATTCGCAAGAACATGCAGCCATTGTCGATGAAAGGCACATGACTGCAAACGCATAGGTCTTCACTACACGACGAATAATATGCTATTTATTTGTTTATCCAACTTCTTTTGGCCTGCAGTATTTGATTTGCTGCTGATCTGTCAAAGGAATTCATGCGAAATGGAAGGAATGCGCGCGACGAGGCTCGATGTTTCGCGGCAGTGGAGGTTCCTATGAAACTGGCTCAGACGATACTGTGGTTTGCCGTTTTTACGGCGAGTGCCATAGCCCAACCGCCAACCGGGGCGCTGCAGGCCAAGCGTGGCGGAAGAGGAGGTCAGGAAGCCGGGATGCGTTCGGTCGAAATAGCTCCCGACGGCCGGGTTACTTTCCGGTTGCACGCACCGAATGCCGGCGAGGTCCTTCTAAACGGGAATTGGCCCGGCGGGCGCGGCATGAAGATGATTAAGGACGCATCGGGAAATTGGAGCGTCACGACGGAGCCGCTTAAGCCGGAGAGCTGGGTGTACACCTTTACAGTGGACGGCGTCACGGCGCTCGACCCGCTCAACAGCCAGGTAGCCAGGGACATTACTCGTTACCAGAACCTGCTTCTGGTTTCCGGCCCCGAATCCGAGTTCATTAAAGTGTCCAGGGTTCCGCACGGCACAGTCGCAGACGTGTGGTATGCCTCCACCGGACTGAAAACCGACAGGCGCATGGCGGTCTACCTGCCCCCAGGGTACGAAACATCTGCCGCCAGATACCCGGTGTTGTACCTGATCCACGGCGGCAGCAGCGATGAAGATCAGTGGCGGGAGATGGGCGCCGCGAATGTGATCCTGGACAACCTGATCGCACAACGCAGGGCGAAGCCGATGATCATCATCATGCCGAATGCAAACTGGAATGACATTGCCGCGCTGGATTTCGGCGGCGTGCGCGCCAGCACGGCCGTCCCCGGGGCGGGCGGGCTCCCGCCCGCCGGCGGAATAAATTATGACAGGGCCGAGCAGGAGATCGTTGGTGACATCATCCCGTTTGTCGAGAAGGCCTATCGTACGCTGCCCGGAAGGGAGAACCGCGCGATCACCGGTCTCTCGATGGGAGGCGGCATTGCGATCAATGTCGGGTTGAAGCGGCTGGACATGTTCGCCAATGTCGGAGAGTTCAGTGCGGGCATCTTCGGAGGAGTCGCGGCAGGCGCCTATCCTGAGTTCGACATTCGAGAAGGTCTCTCCGGGTTTCCTCAAGGATCCGGCAGCCACAAACAGGAAGCTCAAGGTCCTATATTTCGCCTGCGGCACGGAAGACCCGCGGATGCCGTTCCAGCAGAAGATGGCCGGGAATTTGCGCAGCAAAGGCATCAACCTTGTGTTCAAGGGCTTCCCGGGCGACCATGAGTGGAGGGTCTGGCGATACTCGCTGGCCGACATGGCCCCCCTGTTGTTCAAATGATCCGTCGGTGCGGTTTTGTGGCGCCGGCTCTCCAGAGCCGTACGGCCAGAGCACCAGGTAGCCCCGTCATACTGATTTTCCGAGGCGGCGCCGCGCGTATTCCCGACTCCGTGAATGAAGACAATTAACGGCAGCCGTGCGCTGGCGTCCGAGGCGGATAAAATATTTAGACACACAAAATTCATAGCGTCCCTATGCGACGCATCCCGCATTGCAGAGCCTTTTCGAGTCTCGCCGCCAGAGGCGGCGGTTTACCCGAACAATTAGATTTTTGAGATTGTCTACTACTTGAATAAGTACTTTTTAATGTATAATAGAAACAACGAGCACTTACAATGAAATATAATCGAGCTTGGATTATCCCGCTGATTATATTCCTATTCCCATGCCACTCTCTGTGGGCGCAAAGTACTAACTCCACGCAACAGCCTGCGGACAAGGATGAGCTCACATTCAAACTCCCGGTTGACATCGTCGTTGTTTCCGCCGTTGTCACGGACAAAGACGGCAATCCGGTAACCGACCTCACGCAGCGCGATTTCAAGATTTTTGAGGACGGGAAACAGCAAGCTATCCAGACGTTCTCTCTGGAATGCTACGCGCCGGTCCTATCAAGTTCGGCGACGCCTTCGAATCCTGTCTCCAGGGGTTCGGAGTCGCCAGACACGAACAATCGGCGTCCGCACATGATTTCCATATACATCGACGATGTTCTCTCAATCCCGGATGATCATTTCCTCAGTGTGACAAATGCCATAGCCAAATTCATCGAGACAGACATGGGGCCTGAGGATCAGATCGAGATAATTTCAGTGTCCGGGCGTGTTCGGTACCCATTTTCAAATGATAAACAGGTTCTTCTGGAGCAAACCCGCGCTCTTCTCGGAACCTTAAACTCTAGCGGGACGCCGGACAGTGCTGCTGTTCAGGAGACCCTTCAGCAAAATGAGGAAAACAATTACCGGAGCAGTTTACTATTTAAAGTATTAGATCGGCACATTCGATCCCTAAAGCATTTTGAAGCGGCAAAGGACGTCGTATTTTTCTCCGCCGGTTATTTGGAGGATCCCGACGGTATGATGCGCCAAGAACTTCAGGAGGTTATCGACCAAGCACTGCGAGCGGGAGTAGTCTTGAACACGATCGACGCACGCGGCCTTTATAACCCGTATTTCATACCTCCCGAAATACAGTCATTATCAGGACTGACTCTTCTAAAGGATCATCCTGCAGAAGGGGAGGCAAATGCACTGCGTGCAGCCGTTGATCGCGCGGATGCGAAAGCTGCGCCTTTGAGCAGGCTGGCTGACGAGACAGGCGGGATTTTTTATCATAATGATAACGATCTGCATCGAGGATTACAGAAGGTTGCTATCCCAAAAGCTGTCTATTACCTGACCTACGCGACTGCTCTTCATAAACCAGACGACCGGTATCATCATATAAAGCTCGAGGTCTCACGCCCGGGTTTGAAACTGACGTATCGAAACGGCTATTTCACTCCGAAGGAGGAACTGACGTTTCAGCGCAGGAAAAGGGAAGATATTCTGGAAGCAATTCAGACGCCCGGCAATTTTAACGAAATCCCGATCGCGCTCGGGTACAACTGTGATCCGGATGACGACTCCCACTACGATGTGTCGTTTCTGGCGACTGCGGACATCCGCCATCTGCACTTCCTAAACGAGGATTCCAGGCACAGGAATGTGATCAATCTGGTCGTGGTCGCTTTCGATGAGAATGGCCACTATATCGACGGGCTGGAGAAATCCATTGATTTCAGATTATCGGACGAGAGCTATCAGAATCTTCGCAGTGATGGGTTGAGGACAAAAGTCACATTCAAACTTACATTCGGCCGATACAGAATCAAAACCGTGGTGCGTGAAGGAGTCCAAGGCAGGATGGGTTCTCTTACCAGGATGATTGAAGTCCCATAGCCCGCAGAGAGGTCCTATGCGCAATTTCCAGGTTTTGTGCTTTTTCGGACTACTTTTTCCCTCCGCTCATTCCTGGGCCGCTCAATCCGGGAGCTCGGTCCAACTGCGTGTTGACGTTGAACTCGTAACAACTGAAGTTACTGTAGTCGACCGGGCAGGCAATCCGATTCGAAATCTTGCGAAGGACAACTTCCGGCTCTATGAGGATGGCAAAGAACAGGAGATCTCGAATTTCGAGGAGGTGTCCGATACTGCCGACGGTACAGCTCAGGCGAAAACCGTGCTGATCATTTTTGATGACGGTGGGCTGCTTTCCTATGAGATCAAGCCAGCGCGCGACTCAGCTGTAAAGTTCGTAAAGGAGCACATGGGCGTGCAGGATCAGTTCGCTGTGGCTTCTTTTGGCATGTCCGCTTCAAGAGTTCTTCAGAATTTCACCAACGATCGGGAAAAGGTTATGGCCGCAGCCGGCCAGTCGGCAGTTTCGGTAGCCAATACCAATCCTATGTATGAAAATCCTGCAGGGTGGCCGTCGGGGCGATTGAACGCCCCGGAAAACGCTTTGCCGGAGAAAAACGCTTTGCCGGAGATGCCACGGAGGCTTTCCACCCCTAGAATCGGGGCCAGTCTGGACAAATTGGCATCCACGCTAGGACACCTCAGAGGTCAGAAATGTGTCCTCGTTTACACTGGTTACACTGGTGGCACAAATGCATGGATCAGGGACAATATTTGGTTTTATTTTGCCGAGCCCCGACACGATTTTGAACGGGAGCTTGGGAAATGGGTCAAACAGCTGGGCCACTATTATGTGCTGGGCTTTCAATCCGGCAATCCGAAACGGGACGGAGCCTATCACAAACTAGAGGTCAAGACAGATGTGAGGAATGTCAGGCTGCGCTACCAAAACTTTTATAGGGACCGGCGCCCGCTCGACAGTCTGGCAAATTCCCGGCAGGAAAAATCTCTCCTGAATGCCATGAGTTCCAATGTTTCAAACGGAGAGATCCCAATAACATTTCGCGCCAGTTACTTTTATGTCTCGCCCAAGTCGGCAAAGGTGATAATCTCGACAAAAATCCGTACGGAAAAACTGAAGCTCAGAAAAACTCAAGAGCAATACCGCTGCGTCCTGAACATCATGGGTGCCGCATATGGCGAAGATGGTACCGTTGCCGCCCGTTTTAGTGAGCCTCTGAATCTGACTTTCGCGAAAGAGCAGGAGTCGGAATTCCGCAAGACAAATTTGGCCTATCAGAACCAGTTCAGGCTGCGCCCTGGGAAGTACCGTCTGAAGCTGGCTGTGTCGGACGAGGAGGGTCATGTGGGGTCGATGGAGCAGTCTCTGGTTTTGCCTGCCCTCACTGAGAATGGTCTGGCAGCGAGCAGCCTGGTGATTGTCGATAAGCTATCGCCACTTCCTGATTTGATTCGAACTCTGCATTCGAAACTGCTGGATGACAGCGATCCTTTTGTTTATTCCGGGATGCAAATTTCGCCCAGCATTGAAAACAAATTGCCGGTGAATCTCCCGATGACCGTCTTATTGAAGATCTACAATCTTCCCACCGGCTCCGGCACCTGGAAACTGGAGGCGAGAGCCAGGTTGCTCGGCGCGAATGGCGAAGAGTTGATGCTAGCCACCATTCCGTTGGAGGGGCGCATTTCACAGACCGGGAATTCGGAAGCCACGGTCGCGGTCGATATTCCTTTTCGCGACGTGGCGCCGGGCAAGTACAAGCTTTTGATTGAAGTTTCTGAAACTGGGACCTCTCAATCGACCACCGCTCAGACAGATGTCGAGTTTACCAGGAACTGAAGTGCCGCAGGCCGAGGTCGAGTCTCAATTTCTTCTCGTATTCCAGACCATCCGGGCGTGCGAACCAGCCTTTAGATCCTCAAAAAAGTCAGCCACACTGCAAATAGCCGGCGAGGCGCCGACGATACCGGCAGCTCCTATTGAGTCTGCCCCCTGAAATTGCCGGATGCTTCTGACGCAACTTTCCTCTTGTGTGCCCCGAGGGCCACTCGTATACTGAAATCAAATACGCGATTGATGGCATAGTTAGTCTGATCCCGTAGCGGCCAAGAGGCAAGACTCGCCAGCGCAGCCCAGTAAATTCAGAAGTCATTTCAAGGTTCTACTCGACAAATTGGGAGCCGCGCGGCCGCGCAATAAACAGGATGAAACAGGTTTGTTGTTGATGACATGCGTGCTTGAGATTTCTCATTCCGGAGTTTCCGGGTCGTGGCGGTTGTGGCCAACCAACTATCGAGGAGGAATGTCTCATGCGATTCATCATTTCAGCGGTTTGTTGTGTGCTTCTGGCCGCTGGGGCGGTATTTGCCCAGAGCGACCGTGGTACGATCACCGGTGCCGTCACCGATTCGGCGGGCGCCATTATCCCCAAAGCACCGATTGAAGCTAAAAACCTCAATACCGGTGCCGTGTATCAGGCGGTGAGCACGACAACGGGCAATTACACGATAGCCCAGTTGCCTTCAGGCAAATACCAGCTATCTGCCTCGGTGCCCGGATTCAGACAATTCTTACAGACAGGCATTACGGTGTTGGTAGCGCAGACCTTGCGCATCGACATCAAGCTCGATGTGGGTAATATTGCCGAAACCGTCGTCGTCAATGCCGACGCTCCGCTGCTGAAGACAGAAAGCGGCGATTTGAGTCACGTTGTTACAACGGAGAAAATAGACGCTCTTCCAGTATTGGGATTCCAGCCGACAATTCGCGATCCCTATGCCGCGACGCAGTTGATACCGGGTTCGGCATATATGAACAGAGGATATGTGCGGGTTAATGGAGCTCCCAACAACTCTCAGTCCATTCGCGTAGAAGGCCAGGATGCGGCCAACGGAATCCTGCTGAACAGCACGTCAATGGCGCAACAAAGCCTGGATGCGGTCGAAGAGGTAGCCATCCAGACGAGCAACTATTCTGCCGAGTATGGACAATCGGGGGGCGGCTTCTTCAACGTTACTATGAAGTCCGGCACCAACTCGTTGCATGGCAGCGCCTATGATTATTGGAGCAATGAGGCGCTTAACGCCAATAAACCTTTTCTTAACAATAAGGACAAGGTGCGCAGACATAACTACGGTCTCACCCTGGGCGGTCCCGTGTATGTTCCCAAGGTTTACGACGGTCACAACAAAACATTCTTCTTCTTTAATTGGGAGCAGTATCGCGAGACGACAAACTACAATTCCACTAAACTTACTGTTCCCACGCCCGCCTATCGCGAGGGCAATTTCCAGCAGGCATTGACCGGAAAGAAAGCCATTACCAAAGATCCTCTCGGCCGCGATATATATGAGGGCACGATTTATGATCCGGAAACGGACCGCATCGCTCCAAACGGCCAGCGTGTTCGGGATCCGTTTCCCGAAAATACGATCCCGAAAGATCGGTTCGATCCGGTCTCGGTCAATATTCAAGCCCTGATTCCAGCGCCACAGGGCCCCAGCATGAATGACCTAAGCTCCAACTACATCAACCCATGGGAAAGCGTTAATCACCGGACTGTTCCCTCGTTCAAGATCGATCACAACCTAAGTTCCAAAGACAAGCTGACATTCTTCTGGTCGAGAACCAAGACGTGGAATCCGAATTCCTATGCCTTTGCCGATGGCATCCCTACGGCTGTTACGATTACCAGGAACACGGACGTGAGTGCGGATACGGCGCGTCTCGGCTTTGACCATAACCTTACGCCAACTTCTCTTGTTCATTTGGGTGTTGGCACCATGACAATGAGCTTTGGCGACCCCAATCCCTATAAAGGCTTCGACCAACTAAAAGAACTTGGCCTTCCGGGAGCGAACGCCGAATACTTCCCCTACATTCTGGATATGACAGTGCCCGGCCGCGGCGGCATGAAGCAGATGGGCCCCCTTCAGCAGTCCCTCACGCGCATGCTTAGAACCACTGCGAATGCCAGCCTCACGTGGATCAGGTCCAATCACAGCTATAAGTTTGGCGGCGAAATGCGCCTCGAGGGATACCCGGCCACCTTGGAATCGCCTGCCTATGGCACCTATGTCTTTAACGAGCAACAGACCGGACTCGCCATTGAAGGATTGAACACTCAAGGTCTCCGCATCGGGTTCCCGTACGCGAGTTTCCTTTTGGGACTCGTCAACAACGGCGACATTGGAGTTATCAGCAGTCCCAAGCTGGGGAAATCGGCCTGGGGTATATTTGCCCAGGATAGCTGGAAAATGACGCGCAAATTCACCCTCGATTATGGATTGCGGTGGGATTATCAGGACTACTTGCGGGAGAGGTGGGGCCGGGTTGCCAATTTCTCGCCTACCACTCCGAACCCTACTGCAGGAGGCCTGCTGGGGGCCGTGATCTTTGAAGGCTCCGGACCGGGCCAGTGCAATTGCGACTTTGCGAAGGTCTATCACTACGCGTTCGGCCCGCGTCTGGGGATTGCTTATCAGATCACCCCAAAGACGGTGATCCGCGCTGGCGCCGGCATCTCTTACGGGCAAACAGCCAGCGAGAACCGAACCTCGCAGAGCTTCGCCTCGACAAATCCGTATGAGCGGCCCTCCTTCGGTGATCCAGCGAGACTCCTGAGCGAAGGCGCGCCGGCGGCAGGTCCTTGGCCCAGTTTGGATGCCGGCCAATATCCGATTCGCGGCGTGCCCGGCACGGTTCCGATTGCAATCGATCACAACGCCGGCCGGCCGCCGAGACAGATCCAGTGGAGCCTCAGCATTCAGCACGAGATATTCCGGAACCTGTCGATAGAAATCTCTTACGTCGGCAACCGCGGCGCTTGGTGGGAGGGAAACTCGCTCATAAATGTAAATGCGTTAACTGAGCAGATGATTTCTTCCCACGGCCTCGACATCAACAATGCGGCCGATCGGCTGCTGCTGTCATCTGCTATGGATTCCAAAACCTCAGGGGCAGCAACCCGAATAGATCCCATAACGGGAAATACGTACAGCACTCCGCCCTACGGGAGCTTCCCGCTGAAGAATACGGTCGCTCAATCCTTACGCCCGTTTCCACAGTTCACACAGATCGATTATCGCTATGCTCCGCTCGGCAGAACCTGGTATGACGGGCTGCAGATAAAGGCCACCAAACGGTTTTCCCATGGGCTCGATTTCACCAGCGCATTTAGCTGGCAGAAAGAACTGACGATGGGGGGGAAGACTTCATTAACACGGGCCTGGCGGCCGTAAACGACGTGTTCGACCGTAAGGTGAACAAGTACATTTCGCGGTATTCCCGCCCCGTTGTATGGATTACGTCTCTGAACTATACATTGCCCAAGTTGGGAACAAACAAGGCGCTGTCGTGGGCGATCCGCGATTGGACGTTCGGCGTCGTTCTGGAGATCGCAAGCGGCTTCCCGATTCAATCCCCAGCCGCGCAAAGCAAGCTCAGCTCGTATCTCTTCCGGAACACTTTCGCTAATCGGGTTCCGGGCCAACCGTTTTTTTTGAGGACTCGTAAAGACGCTAGCGGCGCTATCACCAAGAGCCCTATGGATATGAATGACAGAAGCTCCTATGACCCCTATACGGATTTCGTATTGAATCCGGCAGCCTGGACAGATCCACCTGTGGGAAAATTCGGGTACTCGCCCGCCTATTTCGGGGACTACCGATACCAGCGCCATCCAACGGAAGCTATGAGCATCGGACGGAATTTCCGGATCAAGGAGGGAGTTGCCCTGAATATTCGCGCTGATTTCCAAAACATATTCAACCGCCTGAGTTATGGCAATCCAACAGCGACTAATGCCCAAACCACACAGAGTTGGACGAGCTCTCGCGAAACATCAGGCGGCTTTGGCGACATCAACACAAACACGGGCCTCTCGCCACGCAGTGGGATAATTGTGGCCCGAATCAGTTTCTAGGCTGAGACTGATCGAGGACTTGCACCTCGCCTCGCCGCTGCCGCCCGCCAAGAGCGGCGGCGGCGAGCCTGCACTATCCAAAACCTCCAACCTATTGTAAAATCAAACTGTTACAAATAAATCGGCAACGGCGGATGTCCGATAGCTACTAATGCCTTTTATCAGAAACAGTGTAGAAGACATCCGGGGACCGGAATAGACGCCTGCCAGGCAAAACGTGTATCTTATAAAAAGAAAAATATGGAGCCTATTATGTCAGAATCAGTAAAGAACAAAGGCTGGGCTGTCACGTTCGCCGGCCTTGGGATCAATTTGGCGCTCGGTATTCTGTACGCTTGGAGCGTCATTAAAGGCGGAATTCCCGAGTCATGGGGATGGAACAACGCTGATAAAGCTCTTCCCTACGCTGTAGCGTGTATCGTGTTCGCTTGCGCCATGGTGCCCGCTGGCAAGCTGCAGGATGTAATTGGCCCGCGCTGGGTTGCCACGATCGGCGGCATTCTCACAGGCGCCGGCTGCATTATTGCCGGCTTTTCAGGCTCATCGCTCGCGGGATTTGTCATCGGGTTCGGAATACTCGCGGGAATTGGGATCGGCTTCGGCTACGCCTCGGCGACCCCGCCAGCCGTCAAATGGTTTCCTCCGCAGAAGACAGGAATGATCGCGGGGCTTGTGGTGGCCGGATTCGGCCTCGCTTCAGTGTATATCGCGCCTCTCGGCACATGGATGCTGTCATTCTTCGCAAAAGCCACAGGAGCAATCGACGCGGCCACAGGCAAAGAGATCGTTGAAAAAGGCGTATCGAGCACAATGATCACATTCGGTATCGGCTTCCTGATAATCGTTACGATACTATCACAGTTATTGAAAAATCCTCCGGCCGGTTTCTCAGCGGTTCCTGCCTCGAAGACAGGCGGGAGCAGCCAGCCTCACGTTGAAATGACATGGAAACAAATGATGAGCGGAACGCAGTTCTATATTCTTTGGCTGATGTATTTTATCGGAGCTTCTGCAGGCCTCACATTCATCAGCGTTGCCCAGGACCTGGGCAAAAGATCTCTGGGCGAACTCGCATTTATCGCGGTAGCAATTCTCGCAGTCGGGAACGCCGGAGGCCGCATCATCGCGGGAATGATATCGGACAAGATCGGGCGCCAGTGGACTCTTTTTATCTGCTTCCTGTTCCAGGCTGCCGTAATCGCGTGCCTGTACTACATGCAGGCCGGCGGCGGATGGATGCTCATCATGCTTATCGTTCTTTTCATTGGCGCAAATTACGGAGCGAATTTAGCGATCTTTCCGGCAGTGACAAAAGACTATTTCGGCCTGAAAAGCTACGGGCTCAATTACGGTATTGTCTTCACTGCGTGGGGAGTCGGCGGGCTTGTTATGCCGAGAGTAAACGGCATGATCCTTGACAAAGCAGGATCGAACGGCCTGACATTCGTGATAATCATCTGCATGCTTGTTGTAGGCGCCGCGCTGACATTCGCGAGCAGGGCAATCGCAGCAGAAAATAAAGCATAATATTTTTAAGCGAAATAAATAATTTAAAAAACTCAGCTTGCTTTAGAAGCAGCTGAGTTTATTCTTTTTCACTGCTTGGTCGAATTCGAGACGGGGAAAGAGTTGCAGCAATTGGGAGAAGATGCTGGAAAATCTCTGCACGGTCGGATTTCCTTGGTAAATCGACTTTTTAGCCAAAATCAATCTGACCCAAGTTAGGGCTCGCTGTGCACTTTTCATTTTCTATCCATTTGCGATTTTTTGCTGATCAAATTTACAAAACCTGTTTTGGACAAGAGTGATATCACATATAATTTGCTTGTACACAACCAAGTAAACATTAAGGAGAAAAGGCAATCCCATGGGCGAAGAAAAATTTCCTGAAAGTTGGGCCGTTGTCGATCATATTGTTCCCGGCGTGACCGAAGAAATGATCGATTGGTGGTGGGTAAATATGGAAAAAGGCTACGAACTATGGTGCCCTGACGAGCACAAGGGATTCAAATGGGACGTTACACCGCCGCTGGGCGGGCATATCGGCGCGGTGCAGATAGCTACCGAGAGTATCGATTACGGCCCGGTCATGCATCTCCGTATCGAGTGGGTGGACCCCAACCTTGGTACCGACGAACAGAAAAAGTTCTGGACTTACGAACACCTTCTTACTGCCGCGGGGCCGACCGACCCCCGTACCGGGAAAATGTCCGTAGTGCTTTCCCACCAATGGGAGGCTATCCCCGGCGGCTGCAAAATGCGTTCCTGCATGCACGGCATTCCCGGCGGGCCTCCCCGCAATGGGCCTCCCCACGGTGCACCGCTTGGACCGTTGCCGCCGCACCCGAGCGGAAAGAAACCGACCGGCGGCGGATGGAAAACACACAACATCGCCGAGGTCAGTACATTCAAGGCTTTCCTGCCGGCCCTCTGGGGAATATGGCAGATTGTTACCGACCCGGCTATCAACAGACAGGCTTCCCTGAAAATAAAGAAACAGGGTTCGAAAATAATTTACGTTAAATAAGAGGTGATTATGACCGCATCTGGATTGAGCTTGCCGCTGGAACTTGCCGCCGGCAGCTGATCTGCATGGCACCATAGGTTTATTAAAATCTCTATCCAAAACCTCCAACCCATTGTGAAATCAACCTGTTATAAATAAATCGGCAACGGCGGATGTCCGAAAGCTACATAATGGAAGTTATCAGAGGAGGGATCGGGTTGCGCTATCCCAGAGGATAGAATAAATCTCGCTCGTGCGGCCTATCGACCTGCAAATTGACCGCTTCTGAAATCCGAACCGATACAATTTGCTTGCGAGGGTCGCCGGAGGCACAGCCATCCCAAGGCTACTATTTCTTTTGGGCTATCTCGGAGAAGCCTGATCTATCCTGCGACGGCTCCGTGATGTAGAGGTGCTTGTCGTTGGAGGGGTCCAATAGCGCGGGGCCACACAATCAGTCCATATATCCGCAAGACAACTGCTGAAGCAGCTCGTAAGCGTCCCTTAGATCGGAAGTGTTGTGGCCTTCCGTGAAGCGAGTCGAAGACTTCCGCTAACCGCTGCCTTGCTTCTGAGTGACGGTTTTGTTTCTGCCACAACCGGGCCAGGCCTACCATCGCGCGAAGTTCAATTGTTGCTGATTTTCAAAACATATTTAACCGGACATTTCTTAGTAATCCCTCGTCGACAAATGCTAAGCTAACGCAGACGGTCGATTCGAATGGTAAGCCAGTTTCCGGTTTCGGATACATTGACACATCACGGGGAGCTACGGAACAGTCGACAGGAACTGGTATGGGGCCGCGGAATGGCATCATTGTCATCCGACTTAATTTTTAGTGCGTTTCTCGCCGCGGCATGGCCCCTGGAAAACACGATTCAGTGCAAGAATCAGGCTATTCAAGAGAGCGCCCCGCCGAACGACGAATCTTGGATGTTTTCGGAGCTTTGCTGAAAGGAAAATGCTCCTGCAAAAAGGCGGTTTTCAAATATCGAGCAGCAAACGATCGAAATGTCATATGACCAGCACCCAAGTGCTTAAAAGGAGGCTAGAACATGACCTCATGGCATGAGCTGATTGAACAAGAGGGGTGCGCGCCCGAATGGCCGTATCCGATACGATATGAGCAGGAACAAACCGTCGAAACCGATGTCCTGGTGATCGGCGGCGGTATTGCCGGATGCAGAGCTGCCATAAGCGCAGCCCGGAAGAAAGGCGTCAGAGTTGCGATGGTCGAAAAGGCGGCAACGGTGCGGAGCGGCGCTGGTGGGCCGGGCGGCGACCACTGGGAGGAAGCAATGACCTTTCCTCTGGCTAAAATGACCCCCGAACAGAGGTGCCAGGAAATCATTGACGAGTACGGCGGATACTGCTGCGGAATTGGCCGCTATATCCAGTGTCGTGAAAGCTATGATGCATTCCTGGAGTTGGAGCCGATGGGCGGCAAGATCAGAGACACGGAGGATGAGTACGTAGGTTGCCCGGGCAGGGATGACAAAACCAAGATGATAATAGCCGAAAGGTATTCACAGACCAACGCATGTCTGCGCTTTTGGGGATCTACGCTTAAACCGGTACTGAAAAAGGAGTGCGAGCGTTTAGGTGTCAAAATCTACGATAGGGTCATGGGCACCAGCCTGCTCAACGAAAAGGGCGTCCAGGGGGCTAAGGTGGTAGGCGCCACGGGAGTGAATACTCGAACTGGCGAATTCATGATATTTAAAGCCAAAGCGATTGTGCTCGCAACAGCGGGAATAGGATCCATTTGGGTTTTCAACACCGAGCTGGCAGGCATCACCACATTCAGGTCCCGCAACAATGCAGGCGACGGCACCGTGATGGCGTTTAGAGCCGGCGCTGCGGTTACTCAGATGGAGAAGTCCGGGCTTCTGAGTCTGGGCACCGGTTATAAACACAAATGGTATGCGGGAATCGATGCCAGCTACGAGCATCTCTCGCAAATCGACGACAACGGCAAACCGCTCCCGCAAAGGGCGAATCTCCGCGAGGCCGTGCTCAAGGGGGAATTGGCGCTGCCTTTCTGGGGTGATATGCCTTCCCTATCGGAGGGTTGGCGAAAGATAAACTGGGACTTGATGTACGTGGAGGAGTCGACCACAAAAGCCATTCGAAGAAAGTTCCTGGAAGCCGGCTATGACCCGGCTACGGACCTGTTCCCGAGTTATACATTGCTAGAGGGAACGTCCCCCGCTCATTTCCGATCTCCCGACAGTATGAATACTCGGGGTGGGGTTGTCGTCGACTGGGATTTGATGACTACACTGGATGGATTGTTCGCTGCCGGGGAACAGATGTTTGGTCCTGCCGACCATAGCTATGCTGAAGCCACGGGCAGGTATGCCGGCAGAAAAGCGGCCGAATATGTCTTGAAATCGCATGAACCGGTCGTATCAAAGGACCAAATCGCGCTTGAGAAAGCTCGCGTCTATGCCCCGATTAAGAAAAGCCAAGGCATAGAATGGAAAGAACTGCACGCCGGAATATCCCGGAATATGCAGTACTTCTGCAGCGAATTCAAAAATGAAAAGCTCCTCTCAATGGGGCTGGATGCACTTCAGGATATTGAGAAAAACTGGGTACCTAAGCTCTATGCACTGGATCCACACAAGCTGATACGCAGTCTGGAGGATCTAAGCCTACTCTCCTTTTCGCAAATTATTCTCCATGCATCTCTGGCTCGGAAGGCAAGCAGCAGGCATTTAAACTTCCAAAGGATAGATTACCCTCAAATGGACCCGCCCGAGTGGAACAAGTGGATTACTCTAAAAATGGAAAATGGCAAATTGAAGGTGGGGGAACTGCCCTTGGATTACTGGGGCAATCTCAAGGGAAATTACGAAGACCATAACAAGGGTTATGTCGGCACCTACAAGGGATAGCCTCGGCGAACCCGAACCGGCGAGCTCGATCATTGACAGTCAATCGTTTTTCGCATGTTGGTGAACGCAAGCAAAATATAGAACGGCAGATAGATAAAATGGGAGAAAGGACATGAAGAAACAAAAGAAAAGCCGGACAATTAAACGCAGAGATTTCCTCAAAGCAAGTGCGGTCGCTGGAGCTGCCAGCGCTGCCGTTTCTCTCGAGGGGGCCGGCGGCATTCTCAAGGGGGCTCAAGGGAAAAAGATATATGTTATGCCTAATGTGACGACGCCCAATAGACCTGTTATTCGAGACCCAAAGGCATGTATCGGCTGCAACACGTGCGTAGATGTGTGCCAGGTGGACGTATATATACCTAATCCCGTAAAAGGAAAGCCCCCAATTACCCTTCATCCTGACGAATGCTGGTATTGCGGGTGTTGTGTGAACGAGTGTCCTCAGCTGAGTGCCGGGGCGATTAAATTCAATTTCCCGTTGCAGCAGAGAGTACATTTCAAACGGAAAGCAACGGGGCAGATTTTCCGGATTTGACAACGCACGTTCTTAAGTACGAATTCATGAGTGACATTACTTTTGATTAAGCGTAACCGGTAAGCGAGCTACATCTTCGGCATAGTCGCAGAGATTACCGGAACATTCTCACAAGATTGTTGCTTCAAGAAAAGGAAGTGCTTTTAGGCCGCAGCTGAGGTAGGAGGTTTCCGGTTTTCAGGCTTCAATTCATCTATCTGATTGCGTATTCCGGTGAAGTTGTCCACTAGAGTTGTCCACCCATCGGAGCGAAGCGACGCTGGTTGTTCGCCACCGCCTCATTTATCTTGCAGCAAAGTAAAGAACTCGCGAATAATCGGTCTATCCAATCGGAATTCAGATTTTGCCATTCAAAATTCCGCAATTCGCGGCCGCAACATTGATGCTGCAAAGACCTTACTGGGTGCGATCACCGTCCTCGGAGTGGCCGGCGACCTCAAAACCTGCGGGCTGGGCCGGAGGATCCCTAAAGAAAGCGGCAGCTCGCGGCCGGGATCCAGGAATAAGCAGTTTTAGGTAATGGCTTTTCTTTCGGCGATTTCATCCTGCATCCGCAGGACGTGCGATTCCTCCATTTTGTAGCCGAAATAAAAGATGAGGGCGGCAATGGCGTAGCCAGCGGCGGGCGTGAGCGTCATCATGGAGCGGATACCGTCGACCACGCGCGGCGTCGGAGTCGCGTTCGCCACGAACCCTATCGCCATCAGGCCTGCGCTCACGACCGCGCTGCGGATGAGCACGCCCACCTTGATCGGAAAGTTCATCAGCGCCATCGTGAAAGCGCGGATGTTTCTGCCGGTTTTCCACTCTCCATAGACCGCAGCGTCCGCGAATAGCGCGGAGCTCATGGAGGCGGCAACGGAAGCCAGCATGACCGAAACGCAACAAATCAGCGTGAATTTCCATGGGGATGCTTCGAAAAGCCACGCGGCCGCGAATCCGACGGCCCCCAGCGCCAGGAACACGCAATAGGATTTGCGTTTTCCCAGACGGATACCGATCCACGGTGCGGCAAACGTGCCGGCCAAACGCGCGATGCTGATGGCAAGAATAAAAAGAGAAAGGAAGGTTGGCCTGCCGGCGACATAGGTGAAAAAATAGATGGCGAGGGCGGTCAGGACAAAAAAGCCGGTGCTGCTGAAAACCTGCGCCAGAATCAAAACCAGCAGGGGATGGTTTTGGAACACGAGAGCGACAATTTCCTTCACGGATTGGCTGGATTTTTTGGCGTTGGCGTCCACGAAGACTTCGTCGTAGGGATCTCTGCCTGCGGTGATTTTGAATATGTACCAGTGGCCCAGAATCATCGTGATTGTATAGATCGCCGCGGTTATCGTGACTCCGGCCACTTTATTCGTGAGGCCGCCGAAAAAGAGAATCATGGGCATTGCGGTGGCGGAAAAGACAAGCCCCGACGCGGACATGCCCTGGGCCCTGCTGGAGGACAGTATGGTCCTTTCGTCCGGCCGTTGGCTCAGCCGTCCCAGCATTGCGCCGTTGGCCGATACCACGACGTTGAACAGCAGGTGGCTCACAATGAAGCCGGTCATGACAATCGCGGCCGCCGTCCAATCGGCGCCGATTTTCGTGAACTGAAGGATGAAAAACGGGGCGACGAGGGGAGGACCGACCAGAAACCAGGCGCGGTATTTCCCGAAGTGTTTCAGGGTCACTTTCTGAAGGATCAGGCCGCCCACAAGGGCACACACGATGTCCACGGAGCTGGTGAGTGTCAGGATCTGTCCGGCAAGGATAAGGGGGAACTGCGCGTAGTCGGTGAGGAACGCCGTGAAAATATAAACCTCCATGCTGATCATCAGGTTGAAGCTGAACTCCGCGACCCCGTAGGTGTACAGAATCAATTTGTTCAACCGTTCTGCCATAAGCAGTTCCCTCGATTTGCGATCGCAACAAAGTGCGCGGAGCGGACGTCTACAGGCTTGTGCAGACGGCTCTCCGAAGCCATCCGACGGGCATTCACGGCAGCATCGGAAGAGCCTGGATGCCCGTCCGCACCATTAGGGGTGTTTCGCGAAAGAAACGAGTTAAGAATATAATCGCTCGCCGCGCGAAAGGCCAGAAAATCCGGGGTCGCAACCGAAGACCTCACGACGGAAGGAAATCATGGGAATGCAGATATGGGAATCAGGCACTGACGAAATTCGGACAGAAGAGCCGGCGTGGCGGTGGAACCGAATAGTCTGCCCGCCGCCACGACGCGCTGCATCCTGGAAGTGACCAGGGAAGCCAGCGAAATCCCGGGCTAATTCGCATTAGGGTAAACCGGCGCCTATGGCGGCGTGACTCGAAAACTCTCTACCGTTCCGGGGTGCGTCCTGAAGCGGTGTTGAACGTTTCGCAGAAAGGCCGACATATTTTCATAGGAGTATGTCCGGAGTTCTGATTTTGTTAGAGGGCACAGCTTTCATCGATCAATCCTACCCTATGACGGCAATATGGAATCCTGGTATCCATATCCATTTAAAAATTAAATCGGGATAGATAGCAAACATTCATTGTACAGATTAGTCTCGCGAATGATACTTTGGCCATCCTGAGCGAGACGGGCTTTTTTTACATTCTGTGAAAGGGACTCGAATACAAATTCCGCTCTGTGGGTGAAGATGTGGTTGATGAACCAGATCCCCACAAGCCTGACTTCGCTAATATCCCGAGAGTCAGAAAGCTCATCAGAAGGGAAGGAGACCGATGGCCAATTTAAAAACAATTTTCGAAGCTGCGCGGGAAACGAATGTCTTTGCAGAGGCGGACGTTGTCGTGGTGGGAGCTGGACCGGCAGGTGTTACTGCGGCTATTGCGGCGGCGCGCGAAGGCGCGGACACGATTTTGATGGAAAGGTATGGCTGCCTTGGCGGCATGGCCACGGGTGGTTTGGTTCTGATGATTAACCAGTACCCTGCAGGCCAATGTCAGGAATGGTTGGACCGGCTGAATGAAGTGGGCGGCGCGCACGATCTCTCTAAAACCAAAGAGCCAGGGGTTTTAAGACGTGCCCTCATGGTCGACCCCGAGCTCCTGAAGTGCATCCTGAACGATATGGCTCTCGATGCCGGCGTAAAGCAGCTTCTTCATTCCTGGAGCACGGCGGCAATTGTTGAAGAGAACACCGTCAAAGGCGTTATTTTCGAAAGTAAGTCCGGGCGTCAGGCAATCCTGGGAAAAGTTATCATTGATGCCACCGGTGATGGAGATGTGTTCGCTTTCTCCGGCGCGGAATTTGATGCTTCACTGGACAAAAGATACCGATCATCCGATCTGGCCATGGTTTTCCGAATCGGGGGAATTGATTTTGATAAATTTGCCGATTTCCGCGCGGCGCAGCCGGGGAAGTGGGAAGAAATGAGAAACGAAGCGTTCAAACTAGCCGGATTCCCTTTGGTGCCGGTAGCCGCCCAGCGTAAAGATGTTTTCTGGGTTAACAGCTTTATACCCGGCAAGAGCTGTATCAACGTTGAGGACCTTACCTGGGTCGACGTTAATGTGCGTAAGGCAATGCTACCGGTTTATTCCTACTATAAGAAGAATGTGCCCGGCTTCGAAAGCAGCTATCTATACGATAGTGCATCGCAGACTGGAACCCGCGGCAGCCGTCGTCTGGTCGGCGAATATGTGTTAACCGGCGAGGAAGCGCGTTCTGGCAAGAAATTCGATGACACCGTGTTGATGTTCCCGCAGGGCGTTCCGCTTAGCTGGCCCGGAGGCAGCGAGCCCAAGAACGTCGGAATGCCGTACCGTTGCCTTGTGCCAGTCAAGCTGGATGGACTTCTCGCTGCCGGACGCTGTTTTTCATCCGATCAAGCTGCCAATACCATGTTCAACGTCATTCCACACTGCATCCAGATGGGTCAGGCCGCGGGGACAGCCGCCGCTCTGGCTGTCAGGAACAGCGTGCCGCTGCGGAAAGTTGATACCAAGGCCCTTCAGAAAAGGCTCATTGCTCAAGGGGTTGAATTGCCTTAGAAAAATGATGCGAATTTGGGATTAAGGGCGCTGTAACAAAGAATGTGCACGTCAGGCGGGGTGGCCTGGCAATCAGACCGTCCTTGTTGTTGCCGATCCATTAACCTCTGTTTACCGGGCTTCCACTTCCGGCGTCCGACGCCATTCGATAGGGCATTGAGGCCCCTGAGCAACTCTGCGTTCGGCATTGGGCTTGTGTCCGGCGTCGGGCTGACGCACATCGCCACGCGGTTGCTGTCGCTCAAACAGGTTTCTTTTCCTCCACCTTGGCATCGATGGAAATTTCCGGAATGGTGCATATGGTCAGAAATGCGAGCAGCATGCATACGGACCCGATGATAAAAACAAACCTCAGGCTGGATTCCATAGATGTCCGGATGGCGGAAACCGTTTGATCCATAACTTCCCGCCTGTTATCGAGAGTCTTCCGGAGCGCCTCCATTGCCGGTTGCGACAGAAGCACGCGAGGGTTGCCCAGGGAAGTCATGGTCGCCTCAGTCGTCAGTTGAGACAATTCAGCCGGGAGCGTCTCCTTTAGCACACTGTTGTAGCGGGTATTCATAGCCGAGCCGAGAATTGCAGGGGCAATCGACTGTCCAATCATCACGAAGAAGAACAGAGCACTGGTTGCCACGCCCAGGAGCCTTCTGGGCACCGCATATTGAACAACAAGCGAATTGAGAGTCGGTATGGCTCCTATTCCGAAGCCGCTGACAACATTGACGACCACTGCCGCAAACACGGGAGTCGCTGCATTGAAGAAGACCAGAAGGCACGCTGCAGCCGTCGCGAGGCCGTAGCCCAGGATATACATCCATTTATAGCGTTTCGTGCGCGCGAGTATGAAACCCGCGGGAACGCCGAGAAAACCCATGAGAATACCGCCGGGAGTTATTATTTTTCCGGTCAGTGTTGCGCTGATGCCTTGAACGCCCTGCATCATGAGCGGGAAATAAATCCCTATCCCTATCATCCCGATGGCGGATAGCACACACGCGGACGACACAGTGACAACCGACCTGTTCTTGAGCACCTCGAGATCCAGGATCGGTTGCTCCGCGCCGGCCTCAGTTTTTATGAAAAGCACCCAAAAAACAATGGATCCGACCAACAATCCGATCACCTGGATCGATAGCCAGGGATACAATGTCCCGGCCAATGAAAATGCAAGGATCATGGCCGATGAAGCGATGGCGGCGGATAGGGCACCGCGGGAATCTATTTTGGGAGCCGAATGCAGGGTCCGTCCGGTCAGGCCGAACAGCACCGCCGCCAGGCAGATAATCAGCAGCGGCGCTCCACACCAGAAGATATAGCGCCAGCTGAGATTGTCCACAAACCATCCGCCCAGGGTGGGGCCGATAAAAGCGAAGATACCGGCCGGGATATTGAGAAGACCGGCCCATTTGCTTCGCTCCACCGGCTCGAACATATCGCCCAGCACCGAGAAAACCAGCGGCGCCAACGCCCCCTGCCCGATGCAGAGAACCGTACGGGCGATAATAAAAATCATGAATGTCGCGCTGAGGGCACTCCAGACCGTACCCAACAGGCAGATGGCCAGGGATACCAGCAACAGGGCGCGCCGTCCATACATGTCGGACAGTTTGCCCACCAGAAGCATCGCAAAGGCCTGTCCCAGATGTGGTATCGAGATGCCCCAGGAGTACCAGGGCATCCCATCCAGGTCGGCCGCTATTTTGGGCAAGGCAGGCATCAGGATTTGGATGAAGTAGCCGTGAGCAAAGTAGGTCAGGAATACGGCAACCAGCCCCCACAGGATCCGTTTTTGGCCGCCGGCTGATTCAACTATCTGCTGTTGCGCTGTTGCCATTCGTCAGTTCTCCTTCGTCCGTGCATGGATTGCTTGCCGATGATGCAAAATTGATACAGAAACGAATTGTAAAAGCGCGATCGGTATTCGAAAATTGGGTCACAGGAGTTTTTGTGCCTTCAAGGCAAAGATTCTGAAAAGGTCCCGGGGGGCCTCGGCTCTTCTACTCTATCGATGATGCCCGCCCAGAATTCTATCAACCTTATCACGGCAAAACTTAAGTGCTTTTGCCAATTCGGGCGCCTTTTTCAAAAACCTCACCGTCGGTGTCGGAATCGTGATTGCGGCAAGATCTCCGTCAAAGCCGATGACGGCAGTTCCAACGGCCGAGATCCCGATCGAGTGTTCCTCCCTGTCGTAGGCGAATCCGGTTTCCCGGATTTCGAGAAGTTCACGCTTAAGCTTTTCCCAGGATTGAATGGAGTTCTCAGTGAAAGCAGTCAGACGAATGCGCTTTTTCAGCCGGCCTAATCCCTCATCATCAAGCGCGGCCAACATTGCCTTACCGTTTGCCGTGCAATGCAACGGGAATGAGACTCCAATGGCGGACACGGCGCGAAGGCGGTGCGTCCCCGGGATTTGATCCACAAAAACTGCCTTATCCCCATCCAGAACTGCGAGGTCGACGGTCTCTCCCGTTTTCTCGGAAAGCTCCCGAAGATAGGGCCGGGCGGTTTCGGCGATAGGAAAACGGATGGAACGGGCAATCCTGACCAATCCCGGGCCAAGCCGCAGGCGCTTGTCAGGAAACACTGAGACTACAAAATTCTCGAAATCAAGCGCAGCGATGATCCGTTGCACCGTCGATTTGGGCAAGCCGACCCGTCCGGCAAGCTGGCCGAGACTCATGCCATCGCTTCCTTCGAGAGCCCGCAGGATTTCCGCAGCGCGAGCGACTACCTGAATCCCGTTCCGCTCCCGAATTCCCGGATTTCTTTTCGAACGCTTGATCACCAACTTACTTTTCCTTTTGTATCACCCCTCGCAGGTACCGCATCAGACGATCACGGACACCCTGCGCCGTCTCTGGCGTCCATTCGTAGAATCCTCGACCCGTTTTCATTCCCAGTCGATGTTGCCCTGCATAGCGTGCCAACAACGGGCTGGGTTCAGGCGAGGCTTCCAAATGGCGAAGGATTACATCGTGAATGGCCAGAGTCAAGTCCAGCCCCACGAGATCCGCATTCTCCAAAGGTCCCAACACGGGCAACCGCATCCCAAAGCTGTTTTTCACCACGAGATCGACCGTCTCGGCATCGCAAATTCCGGTTTCCACGATGGAAATGGCTTCTCTCCAAAGCGCGTGCTGCAGACGGTTGCCGACAAAGCCCGGCACATCGCGTTTGACGTGGACCGCGATCTTTCCCGCCCGCCTTAGCAGATTGATGCACTTTTCTATATAGACCGATTCCGTGCGAGGAGCCTGGACGACTTCGACCAGCGGTATCAAATACGGAGGATTCCACCAGTGCGTGCCCAGGATGCGTCCCGGGTCTCCAGCACGGGCAGCGATCTCTCCAATTGGAATGACCGAGGTATTGCTGGCCAGGATGCAGCCGGCCTGTGTGGAGGCCGATAACTTTGCGAAGAGATCCTGCTTCACTGCAAGGTTCTCGGGCGCAGCCTCGAAAACAATGTCGGCTTTTTCTATCGCGGATTTGATTGTGCCGTGCAGCGATATTCTCTCGACACTGGATTGATCGAGGCCAAGGCTTTCCAGGTTTGCACGCACCCGCTCGGGAACTCGTGCCAGCACTTCCGGGAAAGGATCGTGGATGGCGACCTCGTGCCCAATCACCGCAAAAACCTGCGCGATGCCGTGTCCCATCAGCCCGGCGCCGATCACCGCAATTTTTTCCATATATTCCAGCATCTCCTGTCCTATACCACGCCGTATTTATAGACTCTGGGAGGAACGGGATTGATGTCCTTCTCGTCGATCAACGCCGCCATCCGGACTATGGATCCGTCTCCCATATACCATCGCAACGGAAGTCCCATGATCGTGACGCGTTTCCCGACAACCATCGCGATATCGCCGCCTACGTTCTCCCAACCCATAATGCCATTTCTAAGGAGAAGGTTGTGACAGGGTTCCCATTCGGGGAAATCCGCCAGCACGTCGCGTCCTGTCATCTGTTTGTATTCTTCACTGAGTGACGGCATGATGGGACCGGGTCCGTGCGGACCAATCGCTGTATGCAGGGGATGATCCAAAGCCTGCTGGTCTACACCTACGGCTTTCACTCCCTTGGCGACAAACCATTCACCCGCTTCGCGTCCCAGACCGGGGGAGTAGCAGAAGTACTCCTTATTGTCTCCCCAATATTTATTCCAGCCGGTGTGGACAATGACGATATCGCCCTTCTCAATCTTGGGCGTTGCCTTTTCCAGGTCTTCGGCCGTAATCAATTCCCATTTTTTTTTCGGAATATCCACTACAACGCCCGTCCCGTAGTAGAGATCCAACGGCAATTCATGCGTGAATCGGAGCCCCTCGACCACGTGTCCCGGCGAGTCGGCGTGTGTCGTGCAGTGCATCACGGTAGTGATCTTCTGCGAGAGAACGCCGGATTTGGCGTGATAATGCATTCGCTCAACCTTGACGTCCTCGAAGTATGGCCACAGGGGACAGCCAGGGCCAAAGGGATGACTGAGGTCCACCAATTTCATGTTGCTCATTTCAGGGTCTCCAATCTTAAATGGTTTCTATCCTGCGACTGTGCCGCCGTCCACATAGAGGACTTGCCCGGTGACGAAATCCGAGGCCGGGGACGCAAGATAAACGGCTGCACCAACAGAATCCTGAGTCAGCGCCGCCCTCCCCATGGGAATCCTGGACATAAAAACCTTGTATAGCTGCTCGTTCTCCAGAACTTCCTGCGTGAGAGGCGTCCAGAAGATGCAGGGAGCAATCGAGTTAACATTGATATTGTATTTTGCCCACTCCGTCGCCAGCTGCTTTGTCAGGAGATTCACGGCACCTTTGCTGGTGCCATAGGCGGCATACCCGCCGGGATGGCCTGCAAAAGCGCGCACGGATGAGATGGTGATAATTTTGCCTTTTTTCTTCTCTTTGAAAGTTTTCGCTGCGTGTTTACAGCAGAGGAAGGTCCCTCGGACATTGATGTCCATGACCTGCTGCCAGTCATCGATCGGAAATTCCTCGGCGGGGAAGCGCTTCGCAATCCCGGCAACCGTGACCAGGATATCCACCGTACCGAATGCTTTCAAAGTCTCCCTCATCAGGGCTTCGACATCTTTTTCAACAGCGACGTCGCAGCTCAGAGCCAAGGCTTTTCGGCCGGCAGCCTCGATGTCTTTTACAACCGGCTCCAGCGTCTTCAAGGTGCGGCCGGTGACTATAACGTCAGCTCCATATACCGCCAAACCTTGCGCGATCGCCTGTCCCAGGGCTCCCGCTCCGCCGGTCACGATCGCCACTTTGCCTGCGAGACTGAACATGTTTCGGACATAGTTCAAATCAACGCGTGATTCCATTGATGCACCGCCTTTCGCGGGATCCATCCCGATTACGTGTATGTGATAATCACAAGCATGCTTGCCGGTTTGTTCGTATTGTTGATGATCGCCCTGGCTTCATTAGGGCCGACATAAAGGGAGTCCCAGGGCTTCAGCACGTATGTTTGCTTGTCCGGAGCGGTGACCGTGACCTCTCCTTCGAGCACAAAATAAAGTTTTTCCGTTGGAGTCGCGTCCATCTCCGCGCCTCCATTGGGAAGAAAATGAGAGAGCCCCATCCAGTACTGCTGGGTTCCGGTCTCCTCCTTTCCATGCAGCCTCAAGGCCGTCATGTTGAAATGCTTGGGTGGGGCATAGGGTTTTGCGTCCTGCAATTCCACCTTTTTCATTAGGGCCTCCTTTGTTGTTGCCGCAGTGTACCACGATATGGTATTTAAATACCATATCGTGGTATTGGCACTACCCTTAAAAAGGAGACCCTATGATGAAATGGGCAAAAGTTCTGCTGTTTGTCTCTGTTGCGCTTCTCTGTCTGGTTCCGGCCTTTGCCGCCGATATTTCGGGCAAATGGACCACCGCGATACAGACCGGGATTGGTGTGATGAACTACACCTTCGAATTTATGGTCGAGGGAGAAAAGCTCACAGGAAAGGCCGTGATGTCGATGCAAGGCGGGTCCAGTGAATCCGCTATAACCGAAGGTTCTGTGAAGGGTGATCAAATATCATTTGTCGAAACATTGAAAGTGCAGGGCCAAGAGCTCAGAGCCGAGTACAAGGGCAAAGTTTCGGGTGATGAGATCCATGGCTCCCGACAGGTGGGCAGCTATGGAGCAGAGGAGTTCATCGCAAAGCGCGCAAAATAGCTTTACAGCTTCCAAGATCCGTCCGGAAAGATTTCTCGGCAGACAAACAGATTGCTTAGATTAGAGGAGCAGCCATGGCCGACAAGCTAATCATCACGTCCGCACTAACGGGCGCAATCACAATTCCAACCCAGACGCCTCACTTGCCGTTCACGCCGGAGCACCTCATCGCGGATGCGATCGCATGCGGTCAAGCGGGCGCTGCCGCAGTTCACGTGCATGCGCGCGACCCTGTGAACGGGCGCCCGCTTTCCGATCCCGATCTCTTCGGGCCGATCCTGAAGGGAATCAAGGCCGGCAGCAACGTCGTGGTCGGGGTTACAACCGGGGGAGGCATGGGCATGTCGCCTCAGGACAGGCTGCGCGTCATTCCACGCTATCGCCCCGAATTGGCATCGTTCAACCTCGGAAGCATCAATTTTTCCATTCATCCGGTGGCGAGGAGATACAAGGCCGGGGACTACAAGTACGATTGGGAACAGTCGTATGCCGAAGGGACGAAGGATTTCATATTTCGAAATACATTCGGCGATATGGAGACCTATGCCAGCACTTTTGCCGAAAACAATGTGCGTCCTGAATTCGAAGCCTATGACGTAGGTCACCTGTACAATCTCCGCTTCATGATGAAGAGCGGCATCGTGAAACCTCCCTTTTGGATTCAGTTTGTTCTGGGAGTGCTGGGCGGGCTGGCGGCGAATATAGAAGACTTGATCGTGATGAAGCAAACCGCCGACCGGCTTTTCGGCAGCGAGAATTACCAGTGGTCGGTTATCGGCGTTGGCTTTCCCGCCGAGATCAATCTTGCCGCCATGGCAATTATGATGGGTGGGCACGTGCGCGTTGGGCTCGAGGATAACATTTTCATCGGCAAAGGGAAGCTCTGCACCAACGCACAACTTGTCGAAAAAATCGTGCGTCTGGCGCGCGAATTCGACCGGGAGATTGCTACCCCGGAAGACATGAGACAAATGCTGGGACTGAAGGGCGCGGGAGCGGTCGGGTTCTAAAGAGGCGCGATGCGGATGGACAAATTCATTAGCTGTAGCGAAGCTGTAGAAATGATCCCGGATGGGGCCTCGATCATGATCGGCGGGTTCATGGGGGTTGGGTCGCCGCATCGCATGATTGCCGAAATGGTTCGCCAGGGTCGGAAAGATCTCACGGTCATCGCCAATGATACCGGCACGCCGAATTTCGGGATCGGCCTATTGGTGGCGGCCCGGATGATTCGCAAACTTGTCGCCTCTCACATCGGTTTGAATCCCGAAGCCCAGCGGCAAGTGATCGCCGGCGAAACGGAAGCAGAGCTTTGCCCGCAGGGCACGCTGGCAGAGCGGATTCGCGCGGGAGGTTTCGGGCTTGGCGGCATTCTCACCCCGACCGGCATCGGGACCGTGGTTGCGGAGGGGAAGCAGGTGATTGAGGTGGACGGGAAACAATACCTGCTGGAAAAGCCGTTGACAGCCGATTTTGCGCTGATTGCTGCTCATCGTTCAGATTATCGAGGCAACCTCGAATATTCTTTGACCGCACGCAATTTCAATGTCGTTATGGCTACAGCCGGCAGGACGGTTATCGCCGAGCCGGAACACATCGTCCCGACCGGGGTCATCCCCCCGGATGCGGTAGCGACCCCGTTTGTCTGCGTTCATCACATCATCGGGAGGGGCTAAAAAAATGGACGATAAGGCTCTGATTGCGAAGCGGGTTGCGCGCGAATTGAGGAATGGGAGTCTGGTGAATCTTGGTATCGGACTGCCTACAATGGTTCCCAGGTATTTGCCTCCCGGGATAGAAGTCTACTTCCAATCCGAAAACGGCATCATCGGCATGACGCCGGTTCCGGGGGTTGGAATGGAAGAGCCGTCGCTCACCGATGCCGGGGGTGGCTTCGTCGGTGCCATTCCAGGCGCCGCCAGTATTGATAGTTGCCTTTCATTCGGCTTGATCCGCGGCGGCCATCTGGATTTGACCATTCTCGGCGGCCTGGAAGTAGATGCACAGGGTCGGCTGGCGAACTGGATGGTGCCGGGCAAGATGCTGCCGGGAATGGGCGGCGCCATGGATCTGGTGACCGGAGCCAAGCGGGTTATTGTCGCCATGTCCCATACTGCGAGAGGCAAACCGAAAATACTGAAGCATTGCACTCTTCCCTTAACCTCGGTACGGCGAGTCAACCTGATTGTGACGGAAATGGCGGTGATTGAGCCAACCGAGGAGGGCTTGGCCCTCAGGGAGACGGCGCCTGGTGTAAGCATAGAAAATGTAATTGCAGCAACGGAGGCGAGCCTTATTGTTCCAGCGGATGTTTCCGAGATGCCGGTATAGGCTTGTTCAATCCATCCGCTTCCGGCTGCAGACCCAATCATTCAGGGGGGAGCCAAATGGAAAGGATAATCGGGCTGTCTTTTGGAAGAAAAAATGGAAATTGTGAGGCATTTTTAAAGGCAGCGTTAATGGCTGCTGAAGAGGATGGCATAGAATCGGACATAATCCGGGCCATTGAGCTCAAAATTGTGCCCTGCAAGAGCTGCGGCGCCTGTTTTAAAAATGCAAAATGTCCCCATGATGACACCGATTGGATTCTTGAAAACACCATGTTGGGGAATACGGCCCTAATTGTGGCTGCTCCGGTATACCATATCAGAACCTCGGCTGCTCTGATATGTGTCAGCGATAAACTGAACCACGTCTTCATGAAGAATCCCTATGTACATGATCGCAAAAAACTGTCGGCTGCCATATCGGTGGGCGGTTCCGGCTATGACGGTTGGACCAGTCTTGGCTTGCCCACCGTTCATTTGTTCCTTCAGCATTTCTCAACCATCGTGGACCAGGTCCAGATAAACCACTGCGCGGACTTGGGTGCTGCTCTGACACCGGATAACCAGTGGGCGATTGATAGAAGCCGGAAACTCGGGCATAACCTGACAATGTCCATGAAACTGCCTTTTGAGAAGGTTCGATATGCGGGCGAAGAATCGCCCATTTCCTGCCCCGTTTGCCATTGCAATATCTTTTATCTTGAGAAAGGTCTTCCGGACATCGCCTGCCCCACCTGCCAGATACACGGCCAGGTGTCCTGCAACGGGAATACCTATCAAGTTGCCTGGAACGCAGAGGATATTCAAAATCCCCGGTTCTCCGCCTCCAAACAACGCCACCATCTGGAATGGATTATGAGGCATCGTACTGAAGAAGAACCTCAGACCGCCATGCCGGAGACCCAGCAAAAGATCAGGCAGTACAACGCCTATGGCAAATACCTGAAACCGCAGATAAAGGTTCCGAAACATCAAGTACACACCGATTAGCCAGCGAACGAAGTGCTCTGTCAAGGGGGGCCAGTAATCTAAGGAGACCAAGGTATGCCTGAGAATAATAAGAACTCTAAAGCAAACCTCGATCGGCGCAGTTTCCTTAAAGGAGCCGGCGCAACCGGCGCCTTCGCCGTCCTGGCACCCGGACAGTCCAATTCGCAGACACAAACCACGAAGCCTAAATCATGGATGGACAGGCCGGATCCCATTGACGAGAAGCTGATTGCCGATGCAGGCAAATTCGATATCGTTGTTGTGGGCGCCGGCACCGCCGGTGTGCTTTGCGCCCGCGTCGCTGCCATGAACGGCGCTTCCGTGGCTGTCATCGAAGCTCAGTCGGAGGCGAAATACAGGCATATCGGAGGTGAGGTCGGAACTGTCAATTCACAATGGGCGCGTGATCACGGTGCCCCGGAGATCGATGAGCAGGATTTCCTCAGAGAATGGGCCTGCCGCAACGTAATCCGCCACAGCCCCAAGAGGGCAAGTTATTTCGTGAAAAACAGCGGCAGGATCTTCGACTGGGTCATCAAGGATATGAACCCGGAATGGATGGCCGAAAACTCGCACCTGATGAGCTTGCCTCCCAAGCCAAATGTTCTCATGGAAGTATCCGGCTGGAAATTCTATTACGGAACCACCATCTTCCGAAAAATGACCGACCCCACGCCGGTATGGAGATGGACGGACGTGATGAAGACCCATCAAAGGAAATCCGTAGCGGAGGGCGCCAGGTGGTTTTTCGATCACCATGCCGAAATATGCGAGGTCGATCGTTCCGGCGCGGTGACTGGCGTGATTGCCAAAACATCCGACGGCAGGTATTTTCGCTTCCACGCCTCAAAGGCCGTTGCTCTCTGCGCCGGCGATTTCGCCGGCAACAAACAGATGGTCATCGATATCCTGGATCTGCTTCGCCACAGCGCTGAGGCGCAAGGCGATGTAAACCTGGTGCAGACGGATATGATGGCGATGATCCCCCGCGACGGATCCAGCATCAAACTGGGCATCTGGGCAGGGGGGCACATTGAAATTGGGCCCCGTTCCACCATGGGTGCCGGCGATCCGGGTGCAGGGGAGTGGTATTTGCAGCTCGACAGCAACGGTGAACGCTTCTGCGACGAAGCCGCCGGCACTACCATTCCTGTGCCGAAGGGGGGCTTTACCGTCACTATACACGATGCAAATTATCAAAAAATCATCGAGATGATGCCGCCCCGCCACGGGGCTGTGGATACTGCCCATACTCTTAAATATCCGGCAAGACTCAAGCTGATGGCCGCTTTAAAGCCCGGTCCCCCCGCCCCTGGAAAGCAGACTGCGGCAAGAGATTTGGCATCAATAATGCAAAATCCGGATGCGGAGTTGGAAAAGTCGATAGCCAATATGTACTGCGCCAATACGATCGAGGAGCTTCTCGAATATATGGGTTGCTACAAAGGCGAAGCCAGGAAAAAAGCGCTGGCCGAGATCGAACGATACAATCAACTGTGCGAAAAAGGTGTTGATGAAGACTACGGCAAAGATCCGCGCATTATGAAGGTGACTGCGCTTAAAGATCCACCGTTCTATGGCAGCGTGAGTAAGAATGATGGTTCCGGAATGCTCTCGGCCATAAGCCCCGGCCTCTGTGCGACCACCGGCCTCGACACCGATGCGGATGGACGCGTGCTCAACAAGGAGTTCAAGCCCATCCAAGGCCTCTATGCTGCGGGCAATAATGCCGGGAATCGATATATCGTGGTGTATCAGAGTCCCATTGCAGGCATAAGCCTCGGCATGGCAATGACCGAGGGCTATATGCTTGGCGAGAGGCTGGCAAATTTGAAGTCCGAATAGCTGGAAAGAACATATTTATAATTTTTCAGCGTACGTCAGCGTTTATCGGCGTACGTCAGCGTTATAATTTATGGACGGGCCTCCAGAATCGGCCTCAAAACGACTGTGGCGAGATCCTCGCCGGCAGTTTTGAGACAGTCTCTCAAGACCCGCTCGATCAAGATTCCGCTCGCGACTAGCAATGCCTGGAGGGGGAATTATGCTCGACAGAGCCTTTCTGCAAGCCACGCTTATCCCTGCGTTTTGTCTCCTTTTGCTGGCAAACGGATATCCGCAACAAAAAGAGAAGGCATTCCCATCGGCATATCCGGCGGAATGGGGCGTCATTTTTCAGCCCACACGAGCGTTAACCGAACCGGCCAACCAGTTTTCATATCAGACCTATCTGGGATTCAGTCCGGGGACCAAAATCCTCGCGAAGGGAACCGTCTTGCTTCCCGGTACGATGGCCCTCCCTTGCGACATCATCTGGGATCGTGATGTCGCCATTAAACTCCGCGATGGCGTAACGATCTACGCCGACATCTTTCGTCCGGCCAAGACCGCCGCCAGGTTGCCGGCCCTGATTGCCTGGGCGCCTTATGGCAAATCATTGCCTGCCGACCCGGTGGCGCACTTCAATAAGACCGTACCGGCCAGTTGGGTCTCGAGCCTGACCAGGTTTGAAGGTCCTGACCCCGCGTTCTGGTGCAACCATGGCTATGCGGTCCTTAACGTCGACACGCGCGGCGCTTTCAAATCGCAAGGCGACATTTACCACTGGGGAAGCGTGGATGCGGCGGATGGGTACGAGGTCGTGGAGTGGGCGGCACGCCAGCATTGGTGCAGCGGCAAGATCGCGCTGAACGGCACCTCGTGGCTGGGAATTGCACAATGGTATATCGCCGCCCTGCAGCCGCCGCACCTCGCGGCGATCTCTCCCTGGGGGGCCCATTTTTACGACGTGTATCGATGGGACCTCTGCCGGGGAGGCATTCCGGATGCCCGTTTCGACGAATACATTACCAGCGGCATGACGGGGGCGGGAAACCGCGCGGAGGCGCCTTACAAAATGATTGTCAAATACCCCCTGATGCACCCCTATTGGGAAGACAAGATTGCCGACGTGAAAAAGATTCGGATACCTGTCTACTCTGTTGGCGCCTACGGCCGGGATCTCCAGGGCTTTCTGGATGTCGCTTCAAAAGAGAAGTGGCTTCGCATAGAAAACAAGGGGGAATGGAATGATCAGTACGACCCTGTAAATCAAAAGGACCTGCTGCTCTTTTTCGACCGATATCTGAAAGGCATTCAAAACGGCTGGGAGAAGACTCCCACAGTGAGGTTGACGGTGATGAACCCGGGCGGAGCCGATGAAGTCAACCGCCCTGAGACCCGTTGGCCCCCGGCCGGCACGGAATACCGGAAGTTCCACCTTGATGCGCGCAGCGGCAAACTCGATCTCAAGCCGGTCCCTAATGCGTCTTATGCAAAGTACGACGCTGAAACCGGTCAAGCTGTTTTTACAGTCACGTTTGCGGAAGAGACCAGGATTGTGGGTTACCCGAAGTTGCGCCTTTGGGTTGAAGCTGGCGGCGCCAACGATATGGATCTTTTTGTCACGGTGCAGAAAGCCGGCAGCAAAGACCGGGTTCCGTGGCCCGACGGCAGGCTGCGGGTCTCGCTTCGTGAACTCGATCCCGTGCTGTCTACGGACTTCCAGCCTGTTCATAAATTCCGGAGAAACCAATTCCTTGCTTCCGGCCAGATTGTTCCGGTCGATATCGCGATTCTGCCCACGGGTTTGTTATGGCGGGCGGGTGAGCAACTGCTACTGACGGTGGCAGGGAACAAATTGAAGGGCACCGCGCTGGCCACGAACAAGGGTACGCATATAATTCACACGGGCTCCCAATATGACTCCTATCTACAGCTCCCGATAGTTTCACAAAGATAGAGCTAAGGCGCCCCCGCAGTCTGCACGGATCTATCCGCGAGGATCTTCGAAAATCCGCGGTTCATCAAAGGATCGTATCAAGCGATCGCCGATTTCGAGTGTTTGGCGTTTTGGCTGAAGTCTGCAGTCGGCAGGGAAAATGCACTTGCTGCGACTTGGGAAGCGCTTTGAACCAACCGCATGCCTGAATCTGAAGTCAAGACTCCGGTACCTGGTTGTCACATATCTGTGACAAAATTCTTGACAATGGATTAATAAGTCGGATAGTTTGACGTCTGGAGCTATGCGTTCCCATTCTGCTGATATTCCATTGAGTGATCCTCCAGATCTGCGGGATGAAGCATAGGGTTGACAATTCCGGAAGCGAGGTTTGAATCGCCTTGGATTTTTGGCGGCTTTGAGCCTCCTGCAATTTGCGGATAGACGATTTTGAAATAGATCGAGAGCAGCATGGCGCTGTAACGCATGGATTTTATGCCGACAGATGCGGATGCCGGCATCTGGCGGCGGGAGGCCGCATTGATTCCATCGCCTGGCGCGTTCCGCACAAAGGGGATGCCGTGAAGACCTCCAGATCGCATAAGTTTTTCTCAATCTTCAGTTCACGGTTCCGTCGATTATGTCGGTTTTCTGAACGGTTCGCGCCTTCCAGCTTGCATCCCAGGATTGAAAGGCTCATAAAACCATAGTTACGGAAGACATTTACACCAAGCACTGGCATATTTAGCAATATCCTGTTATGGCACTTAGCACTAATGATCAAGGGGAAGGAGAATCCGCAATGAAATTGTCAGAAGAAGTGGAAACCGTAATAACTCGCAGGAAGTTTTTCCAGAATACGGCTATGAAAGGGGCCGCGGCCTTTGCTGTCGGCACCGGCGGTTTGGCGCTGCCGCTGTCCGCCCAGTCAAAAAAGTCGCCCCCCCAAACATCGGGCAAGACAATCAGCGAAGCTGCTCGGCGGACGCGCGTCTGCCGGACAGCCGATGTTGTGGTTGTGGGCGGCGGACCAGGCGGTATCGGCGCAGCCCTGACGGCGGCACGGAGCGGCGCGGATACGGTTCTTATTGAAAGGTATGAACACCTGGGGGGTATGGCCACCGGCGGGCTGGTGACCATTATCCCCAACTTGAGCGACTTTAGCGGCAAGCAACAGATAGCCGGCATCAACCAGGAGTGGATAGATCGGCTGAAACGCAGGGATGCGGCGGATCACCCGAAGAAGGAGCATTGGGGCTCAAAGGACCCCAAGCTGGTTGCCTATTACGAGAGCCGTTCTTTTTTTAACGTTCGCGAGAAAACGGTTATTTACTCCGTGCACATTGATGCCGAGATATCAAAATGCATCCTGCAGGAAATGATGAAAGAAGCCGGCGTTAAGACGTATCTTCATTCATGGGGCACGGAGCCTATCATGGAGGGCAATACGGCAAAAGGCGTCATCTTCGAGAGCAAGTCAGGCAGGCAGGCGGTGCTGGCCAAAGTAGTCATTGATGCCACCGGCGATGGGGACTTGTTGCCCTATTCAGGGGCCGAATTTAAGAGTGATATCGACCCCTCTATGAGGATTTCGAACCTGTCCTTTTCCTACTGGATAGCAGGCGTCGATCTGAAAAAATATCAGGATTACAGAAAGGCCCAAGGCAAGGCATTCGCCGAAAAAATGCGTGAGATCAGAAAACGCGGAGGGCACGCCGGGTTTATCACCAGCAACTTAAAAGACCAGGACGATCTGGTTTGGGTTTTTCCCCGCTACGCGAATTCCAGCCAGGTGGATGTTGAGGAACTAACGCGGGTGGAGTTTTTAGGCCGGCAAGAGATGTTGATAAGCCACGACTATTACAAGAAGAATATTCCCGGTTTCGAAAAAAGCTACATCGTGCTGACCAACCCGCAGCTCGGCACTCGAGGTGCCAGAAGAATTGTCGGAGAATACCTGCTTACGGATAAGGATATGAATACGAGCGTTCCCTTTGATGACACCGTTGCCATATTCCCGGATGTCGATCGCGGTCAGGATTCGATAAAATATCCTAATACCTACATGCCGTATCGGTGCCTGATACCTCGAAAGGTGAACAATATGCTTGTTGCCTGTCGCGCATTTTCCTCAAATGCCGCTGTCAATAACTTTTTCAACCTTATACCGCATTGTATCGCCCTTGGAGAGGCAGCGGGGATTGCGGCGGCGCAAGCGATAAGCAGCGGCGTGGATCTGAGAAAAATCAATGTCCGGGCGTTACAGGCAAGCCTTAAAAAGCAGGGTGCAATTCTGCCCGGCTAAATTGGCCCGGATCATTCATGGGGCCCTGGCCGCGGCGGCGCCAGCGGGCACATCTGCTGCGTATTGCGACCGAGGATGCTCCGGCGTACAGCCAGGTACACCGGAGCGCCCTCGGCCGCAAGCCTTGCATCCGCCTATCCTCCCCGCCCCAATGAAGGCTCTGCTGAGTGGCCGAGTTGTAAAAAGGCAATTCTTTGCAATAAAGGAATATATCCGCAACAAACGAGTGACGGTCATTTAAAGGAGTTCTCTTCTTAAGCAAAAATCCGACAATATTGGGATCTATGACTCTATCCATTTACATGCCATGTCGCCGCGTCGGTTATAAAAACGAATGCGGGCTTCGAAAGACAAAGCCTGAATTCAAAATCAACCTCCCAAACATGGAGATTTTCCGGGATGCTAAATGAGAGGCGTACGCTGCGCCTGTATGTAAGATTGGGTTGCCTTTTGCTTGCGATTCTTTTGCTGCTTCCGCTCCCTTTCTGGACTGGCATCGCCAGAGTATTTGTTCAGGCAAGCTCGTTTATCGCAATATGCACAATCCTGGCAGGGCGAGCATTCCCGGTGCAGTCAATCCTGGGTCTGGTTTTTTCTGCAATAGCGCTGGTGCGAAAAAGATGGTTCTGCCGCTATGTATGCCCGGTCGGCCTGCTCCTTGATGGGGTTTCAGGCATGAAATTGCCGATTAAGATGTGGTGGAGAGGCTGTCCTCCCTTAGGCAATTACATCGTGTTAATAACCATCGCGGGGGCAATCATCGGTTATCCGCTTTTCTTGTGGATGGATCCGCTGGCATTATTAAACAACGCATTTTCGGTTTTCGCCTCAAAAAATGTCCTTTCGGCCATATTGTCCTTGTCTGGCATCGTTATCGTGTTGTTAACCGCCTTGACTTCGGGAGACCTATGGTGCGCCCGCATATGCCCGTTGGGAGCAACCCAGGATCTCCTGCAAAGTGTCGGATCTTTCTTCAGAAATATCAGGAAGCCGAGCAGAACGGATGCTCAAAAGGCAATTGCGCCTGGAATTGCGTTGCCCGGAACAAGGAGAAAGTTTATTGCTGTCGCGGCCGGCTTGGGATTCAGTTTGTGGGCGCAAAAAATTGGGCAGGCAAGATCTAAAAATGCACCATTGAGGCCGCCGGGCGCGACCCAAGAGCGCGTTTTTACAGGGCTATGCATGCGATGCGGCAACTGCATGCGGGCCTGTCCATCCAAAATTATTCATCCCGATACGGGACAATCCGGAATTTTGGGATTCCTGTCGCCCATGGTCCGATATGAAACGGATTACTGCAATGAAGAATGCAATGCCTGCACGAAGGTATGCCCCAGCACGGCTTTGCAGCCCCTAAATCTGGAACAGAAAAACAAATACGTCATCGGCTCGGCTCATTTGGACAGGGCGCTGTGTCTATTTGGTATTTCTGACTGTAATGCTTGTGTGAACGCCTGCCCTTTCGATGCCATTAAAGTTACCTGGGATAAAGAGGCCTATGAGTCCTATCCCGTTGTAGATCCTCTGAAATGCAATGGCTGCGGCGCCTGTGAAGTTTGTTGTCCCACGGGAGACGTCAAAGCCATACAAGTCCTGAAAAAGGCAGATTAGGGCGCCGGGCAAAAACCCAGTCCGTACATCGATGATCCAGTTCCGTTGGCAAAACAGCTGACAGAAAAGAGTGGAAGAAGCATTCCGGTAGTGAATCAGGGACGTCCCCGATTGTGGATTTGTTGCGGCGAAGCAGGCTGTTCAAAGTATAATCCCCTCGATTCAGGTTGAGCTGTGCGTGTGTACCCAAGCTAATTTGAAAGGTGCCATTGTGGAATCGAATCGCGCCCATAAAATAGAGATCGGTCAGCTGATCGATCAAAGAAACCTGTCCTCGCTTCAAATAACCGTAATGATCCTGAGCGCGCTGGTGGTCTGGCTCGACGGCTACCACATTCAGAGCATGGCGCTTATTGTACCGGCGCTCTCCGCTCAATGGTCCATTAAATCCTCTGATTTCAGCCTGGTGCTTGCTTCGGCACTTTTTGGTATCGCAATCGGGGGAGCCTTTCTGGCTCCGCTGGGCGATCGATTCGGCCGGCGAATATTGCTGATCTCCTCCATGGCTTTCCTCGGGCTGGCGTCCATCGCCACAAGTTTCGCCAGCAACACAACGCAACTTCTGGTCTGGCGATTCCTGACCGGCCTGGCGCTCGGCGCAAGCCTGACAAACGCAACGGCGCTGACTTCGGATTATCTTCCGAACAAGCGGCGGGCTGCCCTGGTGACACTGATGTTTTCCGGAGTGCCCATTGGAGCCTTTACCTCGGGATTCGTGGCTCCCATCATCATTGAAAGATTCGGCTGGAAAGGTATGTTCACCATCGGTGGTGTAATTCCCCTTCTGCTCTGTGTCCTTCTGGCAGCCGCCATTCCGGAATCGATCAAACTCCTGCTGGCGAGCCGGCCGAACGATCCGCGCATCACAAAAATCCTCGCCCGGCTGGCACCGGGAACCGATCCGCAGACAGTCTATGCAAAAAGACCTGAAATCCATAAACAATCTATTACAGAACTGCTGAACGAGACCTATCGCAGGGGGACACTTCTGCTATGGATGGTTTTCATCTTCAATATGTTCGTCCTTTATCTGCTGGTCAACTGGTTGCCGACGCTCCTGACAACGCAGGGCTGGACCGCATCGCAGGCGCCTAAAGGTGCCGTAATGATCCAGGCGGGCGGCGTGGTCGGAGGACTGATTCTATCCTGGTGCGTAGACAAAGGGAAAACAGTGATGGCTATGCTTACGGCATACATTATTACGGCCGTAGCACTTGGACTCTTCGCCCTGCTGCCGTCGAGCGGCCCATCCTGGTGGGTGCTGCTTCTCGTGGTCGGCGGCGGCATTTCCGGAAGCCAGTTTGTTCTCAATGCTCTTTCCGCAATCTACTACCCCCCGCTCATTCGCGCGACAGGCATCGGGTGGGCGGCCAGCGTTGGGCGCATCGGGGCTATTCTCAGTCCGATGATAGGCGGATGGATCATCCAAATGCAGGTCGCACCATTCGCAGTGCTTGGGATGCTGGTTATCCCGGTTGCGATGTGTGTCGTGGGAGTTCTGATGTTCCGGAGCGTGTTCCAAACATCTTCCAGCAATTAAAAAGCGTAAACGGCTGCTTGGCCGCTGCCTTTTTTTATTACCAACTTCGGAATCCGGGATAATTCTATTGGTAAACTCCCGGCTCTGCCGGGGGACTCATGGAGTTTGACAGCTCCGTGCCGGGTATAGCTGGGAGGGAGTAATACCACCAATTCTTCTTTGCGGTCCGGCCAGCCTGCCGAGCTGTCTCCTCACCCTGTATGAGATCTTCTAATTGACCAGGACATTGATTTGAGGTTCCAGGCCCTGCCTCACAAATACGGCGGCTAGGGCCTGGAAAGGATCGGCGAAGCGCAATTCGTCAGACTGAAGATCAAAATTGAAAACGGGCGACTATAAAGCCCCTGCGCTGCGAGTTGGCGTTAGCCGCGTTGTAGCGTCCAAAGCCGGAGGATGTCCTGCCTGAGCTCGACCAAGTCTGGGGGGCTATTGCACTGGTACTCGTTAAGAGGCTGTTACTCAATACCATGCGGTTTAATATGTTATTGAAGTCGGCCCGAATAGACAGTCTCATCCCTTCCCTGAGCCGGAAGGTCCGCCCTATGCTCACCTTTTCCTCAGGCTGACGCGGGTACCGGTAGTCGCTATAAAATGCCGGCGAGTAGCTGTACTGGCCCGGGATCGGATCTTTCCAGGCCGCCGGATTCAATACAAAATCCGTGAGCGGGTCAAATGCGCTTCTTTCATTGAGGCCGCTGAGGGGCATCGTGGATTGGGTCCCATCAGCGTTTTTCACAGTCCGTATAAACAACGGTTGACCCTCAACCCGATTCGCGAAGGTGTTTTGGAAGGTGTAGAGGGAGGTCACGCTGGTTGATGAAGCTGCTGGAACTTGAATCATTCTGCCGCTGGTGTAATTCAAAACAAGGCCGATATTCCAATCGCGAATCGCCCACGACAGCGCCTTGTTTGTATCCAGTTTCGGCAACGTGTAGCTCAGCGAGGTGGTCCATACGATGGGCCGGGAATAGCTCGACATGTACTTGTTGACATGGCGGTCGAACACGTTGTTTACGATTCCGCCGGTTGTTCCTCCTTGTGAGCCTGTTGATTCCGACCCCATGACCAGTTCTTTCTGCCAGGTAAACACACTGGTCAGGTCAAGCCCGTGGGAATACCGCTTGGTCACTTTGATCTGCAGCGAGTCATACCAGGTCCTGCCGAGCGGCGACCATCTATAATTGATGGTTCCGAAATGCGGGAACGGCCGCAGCGATTGGGCGACGGTTTGGTTGGTTGGGAAGCCGGTGTAAGGCGGAGTGCTGAATGGAAGATTTGTGACCGGATTTATGCGGCTCTTTGCCGCCGCGGAATTCATTGTGCCGGCTAAAAGGGATCTATCGTTGGAATTGTCAAGGCTGAGCCCAAAGGAGGCAAGCCGCTCCGCCGATATCGAATTCACGCGGATGAGTTCGTTGCCCTCCCACCAGGCGCCGCGGTTGCCGACGTATGAGGCTTCCACCATCAGGTTCTTGGTAATCTCCCGCTGGAGGCTAATGCTCCACATGATCTGCCTCGGCGGCCGGCCCGCATTTCTATCGAACGCGGCAGGGCTTGCTGTTACGGGTGTGGGTGAAGTATTTAAATAGCCGGGGTCCACAATGGGCCATACGTACATTCCCGTTGACGATTCCGGCGCTCCCTGGTCCAGCGTCCTCCATACCGCACCATAGGAGGGAGCTGAATATCCTACAGCGGCGCCGCCAGCAGTTACCATTGTCCCGTTATCGGTGGCGGTCTGCCCGTAGCTGATGCCCCATCCTGCGCGGAGCACCGTCTTGGGCGTGATCTGATAAGCCGCTCCCAACCTCGGACCGAACGCGAAGGCGTAAACGTCCGCGAATTTCACCTCGTCTCTTTCAAAAATCATGCCCCCCGGCAGATTGCCGACGTTGGGATTCAGAGTGGTGGGAGAGAAATTGGCAACCCGGCCGTAAGTCTCTTTCAAATAGCCCTGGTAATCCCAGCGCAATCCGTAATCCAGAGTGAATTTGCGGGTTACCTTCCAGCTGTCCTGAGCGAACAAAGCCCATGACGACTTTCCTACGCGGGGATCGGCGGGGGCTCCAATGGAGACGCTACTCATTTGTCCCAACAGGAAACTCGCGTATGGGAAACCCACTGAAAGGGTTTTGACGTACGCAGAATCGGGAATCGCGGTTTGCGTGTTGGAAAATGTATAGTGGCCGTAGGAGGGGTGCACCAGATCGGTCGGATATCCCTCGAGGCGCAATTCCGCGCCGAATTTGTAGGTGTGGTTGGTTTTGACCCAAGTTAAGCTGGCATTCGCGGTCGGCTTGGTCAAATTCCGGTGCTGATCGATCCCCGGGCCCTGGCCGCTGGGGTTTGTATAAAATCCGCCGTAAGTCGTGGAAAGCCCTCTAAGGTTGGGGAAGATTTTGCCCTCAGCCCCCTTCGGCTGCGGTATGCCGAGTTCCTTTTGCTGATCGAAATTTTGAAAGGGGGTAGAGTTCCAAAAATCCGTGAACTGGAGGCCGGCGCCGAGATACAGCAGCACTGTCGGCGTCAGGGTTAAGCTGTAGTTCAAACGCACCATGTTGGTGCGGGTAGTAGAAATCGTGCAGGCAGTAGTGGGACTGATCAAGTAAAGGCTGTCGCAGTTTACAGAGTTGGTGTCGTAGCGCGCTTGATTCCAATAGCCTGAAAGCTTTGAGCGGGTACCGAAGTTGTGGTCGATCTTCACACTCGGAATGGTCCTATAATTGTATTTTTCCCACGGAACAACATAGTTGCCCGTCAAGTCGTCCTTGTAGGGGCCCGCAGGTTCGGGAATCAGCTCCTGGATTGCCAGCGCACTGCTGTTAAGCGGGTCCGTAATCACATTGCCCGGGTACGGATCTCTCATCAGGTAACTCTTTCCGTCAAGCCCGACATACGTACGTTCTGTCCCGGGTCTGTAGAGCTGGTTTTCGTGGATAGTAGTAACTCCATCAGCGGTTTTCACGGTTGCATCGGTCAACACCTCGCTGAAATCTCCCTGGCGCATGCGCATTGTGGGAACCGTGAACAGGGTGGTGTTGTCAACACTCTTCTCCCGGAACTGCTCAAAGTTGAAAAAGAAAAACGTCTTGTCGCGCCCATTGTACACTTTGGGAATATAAATGGGACCTCCCAGCGTGAAACCGTAGTCGTGCCGGCGCTGACGGTCCTTTTGGCCGTAGGGCGAACTGGCGTTGAATGCTTCATTGTACCAATAATCGTACGCGCTTCCGTGCAACGCATTGGTGCCGGATTTCATGGTTACATTGAACAAACCGCCCCCCGCCTGCCCGTATTCGGCGGCAAAGTTGCTGGTCTGAATCGCGAACTCCTCGACCGCATCCACGGACGGTTGGCTCCACGACGTGTACGTTGAAAACAATCCGTTGGTTGAGTCCTGGCCCTCGATCCGGAACCCCTGCGTGTTCGAGGGAGCCCCATTCATGCGTATGTTGTTTACCATGCTCGACTCATAAAGCGCGCCCGGGACCAAAGTCGCCACGGCGAAGGGATCGCGCAAATATCCCGTAAATCCCAGAATGGGAAGCTCATTCAGAGTATCTCCGGCGACATTGTGCGCCAACTCGCCGCTTTCCGTCCTCAACAGGGGAGCATCGGCGTTGACGGTGACAGTCTCGCTGATGGCGCCCACCTGGAGTGAAATGTCGATGCGCAAGGTTTGCGCCACTAAAACCGTGATGCCCGTTCTTACGAACTGCTTGAATCCGGGCACCGAAGATGACATCTGGTACGTGCCGGCAGGCAATTGGCCGACTGTGTAATTGCCCGTCGAAGAGCTTTGCGCTTGATACACGGCGCCGGTACTGATGTTTTTTATTTCAATTGCGGCAGTGGGTATGACCGCGCCTGCCTGATCGGTTATGGTTCCCGTAATGGTGCCCCGATCGCCTTGGGCAAACGCCGCTCCGGCAACCGCGAGCAAACAGCAAACTGCAATGATCATTGACCGCATGCGATGTAACCTCCCCAAAATAAGCCTCCAGCAATTAGAACCTTAAAATCGTGCGCAATGAAAAAGCCTGCATGATCGAAAAGCATTTAGCAGGTTGCCTTTTGCATTGTCAAGATAAATGTTGCATGCAATGCAACATTTATCTTGACAAAACTAAACCTAAACAGCTAAACCTAAACAGCTAATTAGGAAACTATGCTTTCAAACGTGCTATTGTGAACGACGAGATCTTTGAAAGTGCGAGGGAAGTGCGAGCCGATATAAGGTCAGACGTTGATTACAATTGCGGGATTTGAACAAAGGCTCCCCAGGAATTACCGTTCATCGAGATTCCGAATGGGGCTTGGTTAAGCTGAATTCATCAAGAGGACGGCATAATAGTTGCCCGGATTCATTTTTAGGATGTCGAACAATAAAACAAGAGGCGCCACATTTCGCGCAGCGCAAAGCAGTTTCGCGGCAGAGACCATTTAGCATAGCAGAGTGATAAAATGCTCGCACGTACACCGGAGACTGCCCCATAGACATATCGAGTTCCGGCAGGCACGACGCATAAGGCGGGCACGCCGAGATAGATTCGGTTTTGGGAGACAAAAAGGGCAGGAAAGGGAGGAGTGCAATGTCGAAAGAGGAAGAAAAAAAGAAAACCCGGGAAAGTGACAGAACAGGATTGGGACCGATATCGCGCCGGGAATTTGCTGTCAGCTCCGTAGCCATCCTCGGTACAGGGGCGGGCGCCAATGTGGTTGCCGCTGGTCCCCAGGCAGCGAAACGGGCCGGAGCCGCTCCGGCGGGCGTCCTCGCACTGGCCTCCTCGGCAGCTGCCCAAACGATAAATTTCACGGTGAACAAGCATAGGTATGAGCTTCGGGTTGAGCCGGAGTGGATGCTGCGCGATGTGCTTCGCGATCAGCTGGGCTTTTTGTCCATCAAGGATATGTGCAACGGTTACGGAGCCTGCGGGTCCTGCACGGTGATTATGAACGGGCGGCCGGTGCTTTCCTGCATGACGTTTGCGGCGGATTGTGACGGCGCGGCAATAGAGACGGCGGAAGGTGTTGCCATCAACACTCCGCAACTCATCGAGGCTTACGTTCTGAACCATTGCATGCAGTGCGGCTACTGCACGCCGGGATTTGTGGTAACCGCCAAGGCGTTGCTGGATCGTATCCCCAGGCCGACGGAGGAAGATATAAGGGACGCGCTGGGGGGCAACATATGCCGGTGCGGCACATACACACAACACATAATAGCCGTTAAGGAAGTCATTGGGAGCGCCTAGAGGAGGGCTGAGAAAATGTACGGTCTGAAAGAGGGAGAACCCTTATATCCTTGGCTTTGGCCGGTGCCGGAAGGCGGCGTGATCGGGAAACGCCGCGTACGGCGTCTGGATGGTTATGAAAAAGCGAGCGGAAGTGCCGTGTATACCAGGGACATATACCGTCCGGGGATGCTGTATGCGAAGTTTCTATCGATCCCCCTACGGTCACGCTAAGATCAAACGCCTGGATACCAGCAAGGCCGAGGCTTTTCCCGGAGTAAGAGCGGTACTTCGATATGATGATCCCGGGATAACCTGGCCTAAGTATGAGGGCAAACCGCTTGTCTCCGACACGAACCACTGGTATCGGGGGATGGTGGGAGCTGTGGTGGTAGGCGAAAGCGAGGCGATAGTCGACCGGGCATTGCGACTGATAGAACTCGAGATGGAAGAGCTGCCGGTGATCCTGGACCCTGAGGAAGCGTTGAAGCCGGGCGCTCCAATAATGCGCCCGGACACAAATCCCAAGTCGAACAATAAGACGAGGCAGCCTCCTGTCAAGTTTGGGGATGTTGAAAAAGGGTTTGCCGAGGCCGACAAAGTAGTCGAATGGGTAGCGGGTGATGATCAGGACGTGTGGGCCGGGGTAGAGGCACATGTCGGAGTGGCGGAATGCAGGGGAGACTATCTGGATGTTTGGCATCACGGCCAGAACTGGTTGTACGCGATGGATGCTCTGCGACAATACAGCCCTGTGCACAAGATCCATCTGTACCTACCCTATAATGGAGCATTTTTTGGAGGTTCGAGTAATATGCGCGCGGCCCCCCAAACAGCTCAGGTGGCTGTAATCGCTGCCAGGCGAACGGGGTGCCCGGTAAAAGTTCTGGACGATGACAGTCACTTCGAGGGCTGTGACGAGGACGCCCGGTCGCGCTACTATTTTAAAGTGGGATTCAAACTGGATGGCCGCATCACGGCCGTACAGCTGAAATGCTACGAAGCCTGGGTCACAGAAGCCAGTACCGTTAAAATACACAAAGGCACCAGGATTCCCAATATATACATTACGTGCGATGTGGCGGCTCATACAAAGCCGCCCATTCAGTGCTTCAAGCATGGTTCCTCGAGCGTCAGAGTGGTAACCCAGGTATGGGAGCACGTAGCCGGCGAACTGGGGATGGATCCAAGCAAGATCGCCCAGATCAATGAGGGCTGCGAAGGCCACGACTGGGCGTATGCCAACGAACACGTCCGGAAGCCGCAGGGATTTAACACGGACAGAGACAGTTTCAAAGAGGTGAATGAACTGGGTAAGAAAATTATGGAGTGGGATAAAAAATGGCACTTGCCCGGGACCAAAATTCTGCCCAATGGGAATTATCACGGGATGGGCTATGTCTCGACCGTCGAGTGGGCGCATACGGTGGGGACTGCCGGCATAGGCATCAGAGTGAACGCCGATGGAACGGTTAATATCCTGGCAACGCAATGTGATGGAGGCGTTGTTGGACAGACCGCCTACTGCCAGGTCGTGGCCGATGAAATGGGAGCCAATTATAAAGACGTTCGGATAAGACCCTTCGAAGGCCGCGACGGTCTTGTATCGGAGCCGGGGGGCGGATCCCAGGGGATGAGCGGAAGTAATCTGGCAGCGGCAAGAGCCGCGCGGAAGATGAAGCAGTTGATCCTTGAAAAAGTAGTTGTGCCACCGTCCCGGCGCAGGACATTGGGAAATCTGTCACGGGAAATGCCTGCATTTTTCCCGAATAAAAAGGTTGAAGAACTGGACATCAAGGACAGCGTGGTTTTTGAAAAGGCGAACCCGGAAAATAAAAAGACACTGGCGCAAGTGGCGGCCGCATCCACCTATGACTTGTATGTATGGGACTATACTCCCGGTCACACAGGGCGTGGCGGTGTGGGACATGAGTACAGCATGGTCCGGCAAGCGCATTTCTTGGAAATAGAGGTAGACCCCGATACGGGAGGGATAGAAATAAAAAAACAGGTTAGCGTCAATGACGGAGGCAAAGTAATAAACCCGGACGCGTTTAACGGCCAGCAGTACGGCGGCGCTTATATGGGGCTCGGGAGATCCAGCAAAGAGACGGTGTATCACGATCCAAAAACAGGAGTGGTACTGAACGACAACCTGATAGGGTACCCGGTGAATGTGATGAATGACGTCGCGTCGATTGAGTGCGCCTATGTGGAAACGGGTCTGGCGTATGCCCCTTATGGGAGCTGCGGCATTGGGGAAGACGGCGGCGCGTGCAACCACACGATCATACCTACGGCCGTATACAACGCCATAGGCAAGTATGTGGACATTGAACCGATCACCCCGGACAGGATCCTAAAAGCGCTGGGCAAAGGATAGGAGCTTAGACAAAAATGAAGACCGTAAGGAAATTCACCCGAATGAATGCCAAGACGGTGGAAGAGGCGGTGTCGGCCCTGCGTACAGCCAATGCCTGGGCACTTGCCGGGGGCACCGATCTTGTGGGAACCATGAGGTTTGAGGTACTCCCGGATACCATGTATCCTCAGATTCTGGTAAACCTCAAGACCATAACGCCCAGCCTGGATTACATCAAAGAAGAAAAGGGCATGCTGCGGATAGGCGCCCTGACCAGGCTGGAGGATATAGCGAAGAGCAGTGTCGTCAAAAGCAAGTGGGCAGCGCTGTCGGAGGCGGCCCACAAAACCGCTTCGCCGCACATCCGGGAAATGGGCACGATCGGCGGCAACATCTGCCAGCTCAACCGCTGCTGGTATTTCCGGCTCCACGACAACAGGTTTTTCTGTATCAGGAAAGGCGGCAAAACGTGCTTCGCCATGGCCGGCGAGAATCGATACCACTCGATATTCGGGGGTGTTTCAGCCTGCATGGCTGTGAATCCAAGCGATACGGCGCCGGCGCTGGTCGCCTTAAATGCCAGGATAGTGACATCGAAGAGAACGATCAACGCCGAGGAGTTCTGGGCGGTAAAGATCCCTCGTTCCACGGTGCTCGAGAACGACGAAATCGTAAAGGAGATTCAGGTTCCCGCGCCGGCTTCCGGCGTCAAAAGCGCCTTTGTAAAGTTCGCGCTGAGATCGTCGATAGACTTTCCCATTGTGAATTGTGCGGCTGCCATTGGCGGCGGAACGGCCAGGATATGCCTCAATGCGGTATATAACAAACCCTACCGGGCAACTAAGGCGGAGGAATCCATAGCGGGCAAGACGATCGATGTGGCGAGCGCGCAGGCGGCCGGCACGGCTGCGGTCACGGGAGCGAGGGCGCTGACGCTGAACAAGTGGAAGATTCAGGTAGCCGCGGGGATGGTAAAGAAAGCGATACTGGCCTGCGCTTAATCCTTAAGTTTGTATTCTGAAGTACCATAGGATGTTAGTTCAACAAATGATGACCGTGCTTATCAGTAAGTGATGAAATAAACGGGAGATAACCCGTATTTAGCGATAACCAATAAGGAGACAAGAATGAGAAATAAAATCTTAGCGGCTTTTTTGCTGCTGACCGCCGGTTTATTTTTTGGCGGGTGGTCGAAGGCCGGGCCGGCGAACGAAAAGGTTACTTTGGAGCTGCTCAATCCCATGGGCGTGATTGAGCCTGAGCCATTTTTAGCACTGAGGCCTCGTCTTTCGGATTACTCTGGTAAGAAGATTGCTCTGGTGCATAACATCAAACCGGGTGTGCCGCAGCTATTTGACATACTGGAAGAAATGCTGAAGCAGAAGTATCCGGGCGTAACTATTCAGCGAGGATTTAACCCGGGAATACAGGCACAGGCACAGGAAGAGCATTTTCAGTCGATCGCGAAGGGATGCGATGCATTTGTATATGCGATGGGAGACTGAGGGACCTGCACGTGGTGGGGTTCCCGCCGCACAATGCAGATGGAAAAGTATGGAGCGCCTGGAGTACTTCTGGTCAGCTCGAATTTCCTGAAGGACGCAAAATCAGCCGCTGCTGATTGGTTGATGCCCAACATGCGGATGGTAACATTTCCTTCCGAAAAATGGTACAGGCTTCGGGGAACGGTACAAGAGTTAAGACCCCTCGTTGAAGCCGCTTTTAATCCCATTGTGGATGCACTGACGAAGCCTCTGACAGCAGAGGAGGCGAAGCCTCAGACAAGATCCGCAGTCGAATACCCGCCCGTTCGCATTACGGGCGATAGTTATGAGGACGCGGTGGAAAAGTTCAACGCGTCGTTTCTCGAAAACAAGATGGGCGATGGATTGCCTCTGGTGCCCCCGACCAGGGAAGCCGTTGCCCGGATGCTCAAAGGGACGAGTCGTTCCCCGAGCGAAGTGATAGGCAAAATCCCCATGAAATCCGGCACGGCCACTATTGAAAAGATTGCGATCAACGCGGTGATGGCGGGAGCAAAGCCGGAGTACTTTCCAGTGGTAATCGCGGCGATGGAGGCATTTGTGGCGCCAGGGTACACCGGGATGGGATTCTGGCACATGATGGGATCGGCGGGTGCCTTTACTCTTGCCATTCAGGTGAACGGTCCAATAGCTAAGGAAATCAACATGAATTCGGGGATTGGTTACCTGGGCGATTGCTGGCGCGCCAATAATACCATTGGACGGTCCGTTCGATTAGCGACGCGCAATATTGGTCACACGTGGCCGGCGGAGAACGACATGGCCCTGACCGGGCGGACGTCGCCGCATACCTTTTACACCTTTGCCGAAAATGAAGAGATGAGCCCCTGGGACCCCTATCAGGTAAGCCAGGGTTTTGCCAAGGGAGACAGTACAGTGACGGTGACCAAGGTCGGCTCTTATGGTGGATCTGGGGCCAATATGTTTGGAGGTGGAGCGGTCGCTATCTGGACGGAGCAGGGGATTTTGGACGGTATGATTAAATCGATCGGCAAAGGCAGAGGGGGCTATCTGGTATGGTTTCACCCGGAATGTGCTCAAGGTTTAGCAAAAATGGGTTATAAAACCAGCAAGGATGTACAGGCTTGGTTTGCTCAAAAGACCGGCATACCGGAAAAGAATTTTTCCATTACCGTGGCCGGCGGTGTGCCGGGCTATTCCCTGTTGTGGAGCTACGAGACGGTTGCCCATGTCACAAAAAAGATCACGGGCGCGACCATGACCAAGGCCGGGCGATAATTTATTTGGTAAACCCCCGGCTCTGCCGGGGGACTCAAAGAGATTGACAGCTCCTATTTTGAAACGCTGACGTACGCTGACATGACGCTGACGTACGCTGAAAAAATATATAAATTTTTGTCGGCGTGGGTCGGCGTTCGTTCAGCGTATGTCAGCGTTCAAGACCGGCGTAACTCCTCCAACCGCTTTGAGCGGTTCAAACCTTTTAAGCCTCCGGCTTTGCCGTAGGTACCTGATTAACAGGACGCGAGCCGAGAAGCTTCGCGCCATTCGTTAAGGCATTTTCAAACATAGATTCATTTAGGACGCCACCCGCTGAGATGATTGGGAGCCATTTGCCCTACACGGATAATCTCACATTCAGACTTGACATAAAGAAGGCGGCGTCCCACAGTGTGGCGAACTCCGAACTGCCTCGTGAAGATCGCTCAGGCAATGAAAAATGTATTTGTCTTCCAGTTGACGGGCCACGTATAGATCTCATGTTGGTCGGAAACGTATTCGCAGGAGGGCAGAATGATTGTGGATGCTGCAGCCGCAAGGGAAACTCTCAGAGCAGGGAACCTGCCCGCCTTCAGAATCACAGAAATGGAGCGCAGGTATGTTGTAGTACTGCTGCTGATTATTTCAGTTCTCAACTTCGTGGACCGACAGATAATGGCCGTATTGCTGGAGGCGATCAAACTGGAGTTCGGCTTTACGGACACTCAGCTCGGAATGCTGGGAGGATTGGCCTTTGCGGTATTCTATTCTATTGTGGGAATTCCTATCGCTTCTCTTGCGGATAGAGTTAATAGAAGAAATATAATTGCCGTGACTCTCTGCCTGTGGAGCGGTATGACGGCTGTGTGCGGCCTGGCTACCGGATTCATATCGCTTTTTCTGGCACGCGTCGGTGTCGGGATCGGTGAAGCCGGAAGCTCGCCGGCGTCGAATTCGATTTTAGCGGATTATTACCCTGCGGAAAGGCGAGGCACGGCGTTGGCCGTGCAGGGTATGGGGGTGCCGCTGGGGGTACTAACGGGATTCCTGGTTGGCGGCTGGGTCAATCAGTTTTTCGGCTGGCGCGCGGCTTTCATGGTCGTTGGATTGCCGGGTATCGCGGTCGCGATACTTCTCAGGCTCACTGTGCGTGAACCGCCGCGCGGATTCCACGATACTTTGCAGCCGCAAGCTCCGGCACCCCCTGTGTTGACTACATTGCGCTACTTGTGGGAGAGGCCTGCCTCCCTTCATCTAATTTTCGCCGCGGCTCTCTATGGCCTTTCCGGCTGGGGAGCGGGAATATGGCAGCCTTCATTTTTCATGCGCTCGCACGGAATGACAAGCGGCGAAACGGGAACCTGGCTTGCCTTCGTCTTCGGGATCTCCGGAGCCTGCGGCGCATTCCTCGGAGGTGCAATGGGCGATCGCATGTTCCGGAAAACTCAGGATCCACGCTGGTATATGTGGATTTCCAGCGCCGGAATCCTGGTCGCTGTCCCTGTCGTTTTCCTGGTATATCTCTGGCCCGCTCCCATACCGGCCCTGCTTTTCCTGATCCTCCCGACTCTTCTCGGACACATGTATCTTGGCCCGACGATGTCCATGCTGCTCGGTATTGCGGGATCGGCCCGGCGTGCCGTGGCGTCCGCGATCTATGCCTTTTTTGTAAACCTGATTTCCATGGGCGTGGGGCCGCTGGTCGTCGGCGCATTAAGTGATTCCATGCAGCCGCGGTATGGCAATGATTCGCTGAGATATGCGATTCTGATGGTTGTCATTGTCGCAACCCTATGGGCGGCCATACATTTTCTGCTGGCTGCCAGAACACTGAAAAGGGACCTGGCTTACGACAAAAACTTCTAGTCGATGGATCGCCGCCAGTGAAAATAGTGGGCTTCAAGCGACAAGCACCGCGGGGTTGCAGCGCCGGCGCCATTAGTACCATCCGTGTTTCCGGACGGTTTCAACCATAGCGCGCATATTCTCCGGTTTGGCGTCATAGATACCGCCGCCGTTGGCCAGGATAAACCCGCCGCCCTTGCCGCAAACCTTGATTAGGTTCTTGCCGTAATCCTCGACTTCCTGAGGCGAACCGAGCTGGAGGAGGGAAAGAGGAACATTGCCCATCAGGCAGACGCGGTCTCCGAGGATTTCCTTGGCCCGGAAAATATCCGTTCTCTCGAACAAAATCATCAGACTGCCTTTCGGGAAATCGGCGAAATACTCGAGCTGTTTATCGCGGCGCCCCTCGAAAAACATCCAGTTGACATCATACCCGAGTTTAAGCGTGGCCTCGATGGACCGTTTCCAGAAAGGCCAGACGAATTCCTCGAATTGTTTCAGCGAAAGAAATTCGTCGGAAACCCGGTGGGGTTCGCTGGCGCTGCCCACGGCCAGTTTTCCCTCCTTTTTCACAGGGGGTGCAGCAGTGGCGATCCGGTATTCCAGTAGCTTGTTCAGGGCAGCCTTGAGCTTCTCCGGGCGGCGGAACATATCGAGCGCCACCCCCCGGAAGGTGCGGAAATTGTTGCTGAAGCTCGAAAAAGGCGGGGTTACGCCGCCGAAGGACAGCGGCGCTGCCGGAAGACCCAGGGAGGCCATCTCCACATCCATGCGCCCCATCTCGCTTTCCCATTTCGCCGCCGCTGCGCCGGCAGCCTTCATCGCCCCGATAAGCTGCTCGAATTGTCCCGCGGCGAACATCCTGCCCATCGCAGCCACGCCCGTCCCCATGTCCATCAGCGGCGGCAGTTTGGCCAGCGGCTGAAGCGAGCTGTAGGCCCGCGGCAGCCAGACCCGCACGATAAAGTCGGAAGGGTCGGCCAGGAAATGGTCGTATTCGTCCTCTTTCATGAATTCCTGTTCGGCTACCTGGTTGCCGACGTCGGGGGGCAGATTGCCGCCTGGCCAGCGGGTGAAATTGGTGCCGGTGGCTTCCAGCGCCGCGCCCGATTCGCGGCCGGCTACCGCCCAGCCGTCGGGTTCAAGGTCGGCTAGCATCGTTTTGAAGGCTGCCTTCCAGGCGGGGGCGTCGTAATAGGCGGCAGAATAGGGCAGCCCGGCATAGCGGCAGGCGAGCAAAGGAACATCCCAGAAAACCACCGGCACACGGTCCGGCTCTTTCAGCCGCATCGCAGCGTCAATCCTTTTTTCCCGCTCCAGGCAAAGCTCCTCGGCGGTTTTGCCGTGTTTCCTTTCGATGGCTTCTTTAAGACCCTTTTCAGCGGCGATGAGTTCTTCCCTGGATTTGAACGCTGCCATGTCATGCCCCTTTTCTCGATGTATTCTTGGGGGGATAGCATAAGCTGCCGGCCATTTATGAATTCGCCCGGCGGCAGGCCGCCTCATAAACTTCCGATAAGTATGCCTTATGTAAATTTCGGGGTTATAAATTGCCCCCTTTGTCGAATTCGGTGGCATCCTAACCTGAAATTATGGCTTTTGAAAGGGATTTTGGGCGCATCGGCGCGCGCCCGCGCACCTATACTGCAACATCTTAGAAGTGACGGTGGGCATTCGGAAGGTCCTGACCGACCCCTGCGGTCTGATGGCTCAGCCTGCCATATCGGCAGCTCGGGAAACTCATCATTTTCTAGTCCGGGCGGGAGGGCAAATACGGCGGTTCTCGAGTCACAAAACTGGCCGATGGCGCCCAACAATTCGCTTGACTGCCTGGTTAGGGCATTTTAGAATCCTATATAATATGCTATATCGTATAGGAAATCAGGATGCACTGCAGACGGCGGTCCACACATGGGCTGCCGGGCAAAGGAGAATATGAAGAACAAGAACTTGTGTGTTTTGTCCGGCGTTTTGATTGTTTGTTTCCTTTTTGGCGCGGCCTATGCGGCGGCGCAGGATGTGCCCCGAATAAGCATTCAGGAACTGAAGAAGATGATGGATGATGGCAAGCCGGTTACCATCGTGGATGTTCAGCCGAAGGATGTTTATCAAGAGGGCCACATTAAAGGAGCTGTCTCTCTTCCGTGGAAGGCGCAGATCCCGGTCGATGCGGTGTTCAGTCTGCCGAAAAACAATCCCATTATCGTTTATTGCGACTGCGGACCGGGAGAATCGGACAGCGCGGATGTTGCGTCTCAGTTGCTTCAAATGGGCCTTGAAAATGTAAAGGTATTGGCGGATCCAGCCATTAAGGGCTGGAAGGATGCGGGGTACCCGATAGAAAAGTAGTGATGCGTTAAAAGCAGTTTGCGCACTCCATCGGACCTGACGCGATTGCCATCAAATAAACAATGTCCTGGATATGGAGGGAGGGCAGAATACGAAGGATTGTGCTGATTTTTGCCATGAGGATGATCTCCATCATGGTAGTACACGTTTCCTTTAAAGCTCCATTAGATACGGACGCATATGCATGGGGAAGATAGTCCCTGGGAACCCTTGCATGTTTCACGGGGCTTCAAGAAAGAGGACAACACCCTGACAGTGTTTCCCCAACAGCTATTCGCTGTTAATTCCCGCGCAGACGAGCACCCAGGGCATTGCCGATGCGCTGGTGAATATGGAATTGAGATCAATGTCGTGCCTGCTGGTGATTCCTGATCATGCCAAGCTTCACCCTTGATTCAAAGGAAAAAGTCATGAAACGGAACTCAAAAGATCCTTCCGTGGAAGATGATATTTCCGCATACAATGTCCCAGCGGTAGACAGAGCAGCTCGTATCATGCTGATGATTGGAAGCAGAACACGAGAAATGACCCTCGCCGAAATAGCCTCTATTACCGGATATCATAAAAGCAGTGTGCACAAAATCCTTGTGACATTGAGTCACCTCGGATTCCTAAACCGCAATGAAACGACCAAGGCGTACACTCTTGGGCTTGCGCTGGTGCAGTGTGGCCAGGCTGCATTGAACAATTTACATATCAATCGTTCAACAAAAGCATTTTTAAAAGATCTGGCTGAATATAGCGGGGAAACTGCCAACCTGGCCGTTTTGAGTGGAACCAAAATGGTCATAGTGGAATCGGTGGAATCCCCGGTCGAGCTCCGTGTGTCTCCGCCTATTGGAACAATGGATTCAGTCCTAAACAAATCCAATGGTAAGGCCGTGCTCGCCTGGCTTCCTGAAAGCCGGGTCAACACAATCATCAGAAGGGAGGGGCTTCCTGCTAGAACCAAGAACTCCATTACAGGCGTGAAGCTTTATCGAAACGAACTGGCGATTGTCCGCGAACAAGGCTATGCTGCCGATACTGAAGAGTTCCAGGAAGGAATCAGTGCGGTTTCGGCACCATTGTTTGATTCGGAAGAGCGGGTAATGGGGGCTTTGTCAATAGTGGGGCCCGCATTCAGGATGACAAAAGAAAAAATGCAGCTCTATGGTAAGAGATGCGCCAAAGCGGCAGCTCAATTATCTCCCATGAACCGCTAATTATTTCTGTCGGGAAACTGGTTTGTGCCGCGTAGCGGCACTATGATTTTAGCCCGGCCTTTCAAGGCCGGGAACCATGGTACAGCGAGCAGCGCGTCGCGTAGCGACGCCTGAGATTCAGCCGTCGCTACGCGACGGAAAACTTAACGCCTTTCGATCCAGGCCTTAAAAGGCCTGGCTAAATTCAGCTGGCCGCTACGCGGCCTGACCCCAATTATCGGCTTCCATGTAATATCAAATATCCTATTGACGGTTGAAAAATTTGGCTTTTTCACAAAACCCGAGTTTCGCGACAGAAACTAATTACATCGATAAACCCCGGCTCTGCCGGGGGACTCAAAGTGTTTGACCGCTCCGTATTTTGAAAGGCTGAGAAACGCTGATAAAAGCGCTGACAAACGCCGATTTGTCCGGCGAGGGTCGGCGAGCAAAAGCCTAAGGAAATGGAACTGTCCCTGCCTCAAGCCCCAGGGAGAACAAACGCAACCCTTGATAGTCCTCATCCTATCGGGAAAAGCCGCGTGCCTTTTCAAGCTCGGAGCACGCCAATATGCACAGCTTTTTCCTTCAATGATGAGAGCTCTTTCGAAATCCGGCTTGTATCGAGAAGGTCCGTGGTCCCAAACCGATTTACTTTTTATTTTTTAACGCCTGATAAATCGGGCGCTCGACACTCGCGATTTTTTCCGGACGAACGGACGCCTCCTGGGTAATACTGGCATCGATGAAGATCAGTGGCTTCCCGACGCGCTTAATATCCAACGGGCAATGCTTGGTACCTTTTGGGACAAAGATATAGCATGGATAGTTGATCTTCAGAACCTCTTCGCCGAAGGTAAACTCAATATCCGCATCAAAATCGGAAAAAACCTCAGCTCCGATAAGGTAAATCCATTGGTCGAACGGATGAATATGCGTAGGGCTACCCAGTATGTCGGGTTCCGTGATGTGAGCGAATCCCATCCCCAGAGCGGATTCCGGGATTTCCGCCGGGCCCAGACCGGTGACCATCGGTTTTTTAATGGTGTCGTGAATTGATTTCCAGGGTTTCAATTCATATACAGTTTGTTCGCGCTTTATGTTCTTTATGATAGGCATATCAGCCATAGCTATCTCCCCTCACGATTTGGTTTTTTCGCCCTGAATTTTCGATAATAATCCTGCTACAGGTGCGCGGCAAGGCTTAATGTATCGGATATGAACCAATTGTGTGTTGCCCTAATCCAATGAGACATCCACCGGCTCTGCCGGTGAGGCAGCCTCAGTTTGACAAATACTGGATCACGAATTTTCCCAGGTGTTCTGAAAGACTATAAACACCGCCTGAAAGTTTTCTCGATCACGTTAAAAGCATTTGCCCTGCGCTTAAGTAACGATCGGGTATATTGGTGTTGGTTTACGTTTACGCCGTGCCCCATCTGATCCGCCATCACCTGAGGGTCAATCCCGAGTTCATCCAGAAGGCAGGAATCCATCCTCCGGACATCGTTTTTTTGAAAGTTCTATCTGTGGTGTTCGGCAATTTCCTGCAGGCGGGACGCTCCCGGCGCTTCAACTTTGGGTTTGAGGTTAAACCGGGTCCCGTGACAAGGTCCCTTCCATGGGCCCAACAACGGCATGGTCGGGTTGTCGGCAAAGTCCTTATTCCATAAGAAGCAGCCTGGCTCCTGCTTCAACCACATCCCCTTCTTTTACGAATATCCCCTTGATCTTTCCGGGACCGGAGGATTTGAGTTCATTCTCCATTTTCATGGCTTCCATAACTATCAATCCATGATCCGCCTTCACCTCTTCTCCAACTCCGACGAGAAGCTTTACAACCTTTCCCGGCATTGGGGAAACGAGGATCGCTTTGGCTGTAATCCCCTTGCCGCCCGACCGGATCATCGTTTTGCGCTGCTCGTTCACCAGCGAAAATTTATGGCAATCGCCATTGATCAGGATCTCGAATTCCTCTCCCGGCAGCGGCGTTATGTCCACCTCAATGGATTTGTTGCCGAGGAGGATCGACCATAAATGGCTAGCCACCTGAAGCGCGTCTACAATGTAGCTGGTCCCATCAACACTAACCCTATAGTTTGATCCCCCGATCCCTTCCACGGCCACCTTCACTTCTTTTTCGCCGATTGTTGCCGTGTAGTTCATTACCGTGCCCGTCCTATCTTGTGAATACCCGGCCGCGTGGAGTACTTCCACATGGAAACCGGCCCGGACGAACCTTCCTGGGCGTGGTTTACGGCGCACTTCTGCTCATCCGTGTAAACGTGGATCGCCGCGGCGATGATGGCAATTTCCTCACCTCCGAACTTGCGCTCCGCTTCTTGACGGAAAAAGGCCTTATCGATGAAGTTTGTATCGAAGTCCCCCTCGATGAAATGGCGATTGTTCATTACCCGAATGTGGAAGGGAAGCGTGGTTTTAATCCCGGTAACCACATAGACCGACAGGGCTCGCTTCATGCGCGCGATTGCCTCGCTCCGATCTCTGCCCCAGGCAATCAGCTTGGAAATGATTGGGTCGTAATGGATGGGGATTTCAAATCCTGCATATACTCCTGAGTCGTCCCGCACGCCGGGGCCTCCGGGAACGCGCAGGGAAGTGATCAAACCCGGGCACGGGATAAAATTCCGGTCGGGATCTTCCGCGTAAATCCGGCACTCGATAGCGTGTCCCGTCTGCTTTACATCCTTCTGCCTGATGGTGAGCTTTTCCCCCGCCGCCAGCCGGATTTGCTCTTTTACAATGTCAACTCCCGTTACCATTTCTGTAACCGGATGCTCCACCTGAAGCCGCGTATTCATCTCGAGAAAGAAAAAATTCCGGTTTTTATCGACCAGAAATTCGCATGTTCCGGCTCCTTCGTAGCGCACAGCGCGCGCGGCCTCGATCGCTACATTCCCCATCGCCTCGCGCATTTCCGGCGTAACGATCATGGAGGGGGTTTCTTCGATCACCTTCTGATGGCGCCGCTGAATGGAGCATTCGCGTTCGCACAGGTGAATGTAATTTCCATATTGATCCCCGAGGATCTGAATCTCAATGTGGCGTGTGTCCTCGATATACTTTTCAATATATACCGAATCGTCGTCAAAGGCGGATTTCGCCTCGGATTTTGCCATTCGAAGCGATGATCGGAGTCCCGCCGCATTGGTCACCAAACGCAATCCCTTTCCTCCCCCTCCGGCAGTGGCTTTTAATAACACAGGGAATCCGATCCCCGATGCGATTTTGAGAGCCTCATCCTCTGTTGAGACAGGCTCCAGGGTCCCGGGTACCACCGGGACCCCCGCGGCTTGAACGGTTTTTCGCGCCAGGGTTTTTGAGCCCATGGTCCGGATTGCATAGGAAGAAGGGCCGATGAGCTTAATGCTTTCCTTTTCGCAGCGTTCCGCGAACAGCGGATTCTCCGCCAGGAATCCGTATCCCGGATGGATCGCCTGAGCCCCGCTCTTTTTTGCAGCGTCGATTATTTTATCGATTCCCAGGTAGGACTCCCGCGCGGGCGGGGCTCCAATGCAATAGGCTTCGTCCGAGTATCGTGTGTGGAGCGCAGCGCGATCCGCTTCGGAGAATATCGCCACCGAAGAAATCCCCATCTCCCTGCAGGCGCGCAGCACACGGACCGCAATTTCGCCGCGGTTGGCAATCAGGATTTTCTGAAACACTGCCATCCTCCTAGAGAGGAATGTTGCCGTGCTTGCGCGGCGGATTGCTGTCGCGCTTGTTCTTCAACATCTCGAATGCCTGAATAACCTTTGGGCGCGTATCTTGAGGCAGGATGACCTCATCGATATATCCGAGTTCTGCAGCCTTATAGGGTGTAGCAAACCGCGACCTGTAATCGGCCACCAGTTCGGATTTGGTGCGGTCCGGATCTTCGGATTTATTGAGCTCCTTGCGGAAGATGATATTGACGGCCCCGTCGGGTCCCATAACCGCGATCTCTGCAGTCGGGAAAGCGAAGTTGATGTCGGCACGAATATGTTTGGACGCCATGACGTCATAGGCCCCGCCATAGGCCTTCCGGGTGATCACTGTAACCTTGGGGACGGTGGCTTCGGCGTAAGCGTAAAGAAGCTTTGCTCCGTGCTTGATGATGCCTCCATATTCCTGATTCGTTCCCGGAAGGAAACCCGGAACATCGACGAAGGTCAGAATCGGGATGTTGAAGGCGTCACAGAATCGGACGAAACGCGCTCCCTTGACCGAAGAATTGATATCAAGACAACCGGCGAGAACCGCCGGCTGGTTGGCCACGATTCCTATCGCACGGCCGTTCATCCGGGCAAAGCCGATGACGATGTTCTTTGCGTAATGCTCCTGGATTTCGAAAAACTCTCCGGAATCGACCACTCGCTTGAAAACATCCCGCATATCGTACGGCTTGGTCGGAATGTCGGGGACTATGATGTTTAACGTTTCGTCAGTGCGGCTGGGAGAATCCTTCGGAGAAATGGCCGGCGGATCCTCCATATTATTCTGGGGGACGAAGGCGAGGAGTTCCCGGATCAACCGTAGACACTCCTGCTCATCGTCGGCCGCAAAGTGCGCAACGCCGCTGCGCTCGTTGTGCGTCATCGCGCCGCCGAGGTCCTCCTTGGTGACCTCCTCGTGGGTGACCGTCTTGATCACATCGGGTCCGGTAACGAACATATAGGCCGTGTCTTTTACCATCAGGATGAAGTCGGTAATTGCCGGAGAATAGACGGCTCCGCCGGCGCAGGGCCCCATGATGGCTGAGATCTGGGGAACGACACCCGAGCAGAGCGTGTTGCGGAGAAAGATGTCTGCGTACCCTGCGAGGCTCTGGACGCCCTCCTGAATGCGAGCGCCTCCCGAGTCATTCAATCCGATGACGGGAGCCCCGTTGCGGGCGGCATGATCCATGATTTTGCAGATCTTCGAAGCGTAGGCTTCGGATAAAGAACCGCCGAAAATCGTGAAGTCCTGGGCAAAAACGTAAACCAATCGCCCGTTGATTTGCCCGTAGCCCGTGATGACGCCGTCTCCAAGATACTTCTCCAGTTCGAAGTCGGAGCATCGGTGTTGCACAAAGCGGTCCAGTTCTACAAAGGTATTCGGATCGAGAAGCAATTCTATCCGTTCCCTCGCCGTCAGCTTTCCCTGGGCATGTTGAGTATCGATCCGTTTGCTGCCCCCGCCCTCTATGGCGAGAGCATTCTTCCGGCGCAGTTCCTCCAGCTTCTCTTCCAGAGACATTGCCGTCTCCTAAACTTGAGGCGCTTTCGTTGCTGTTGTTCATATCATCACCGCAAACGCAATGTCAATGCTGAGGAATCGACGGCATCCTGCGTTTGATTTTCAGGTCTGCTGAGACAGGCGTGCCTCAATGGATCAACGGTTTCGAGTGTTTGCCGAAAAACTCATAAATGCTCGGCAGGCTGGCCGTGATCACGGGGCCATGGCTTACCCCAGGCATCTCCTTGTATTCGTAAGTCATGTTCAGTTGTTTTAGCTTATCGACCCACTGCCGGGTAATGGCAACGGGAACCACCTCGTCGGCATCGCCGTGAACAAATATAACCGGCATGCTTTTGATTTCCGCCAGGCTGTCGGGGTTGAGGCCAAAAGCTGCAGGCGCAACCGGGGCCAGAGCCGCCCAAATGGAGGCATACTTGACGCCGAGATAAAGCGTTCCGGCTCCGCCCATGGAGTGGCCCATCAGATATATCCGTCGTTCATCGACGTTGAACTCCTTGCGGACGATGCCCAGAACATTCATGACATCTTTTTCGCTCAGCTCGCGCAGATTTGGCGGATCATTGGGAGGGGAGGCCTTTGGTTTGGCTGATGTTTTGCTATCCGGTTGAACCTTTCCGTCCGCATTGGCCTTTGGGGGTGGAAACTTGGAGAAATCGGGAGGCGGCCCCATCGGGATGCCGTACCATCCCCGGACGTTATAACCCATAGGCCCCACGAGGATGTAGCCGCCTTCCTCCGCAAGATCCACAGCCTCTTTTGTAAGCATAATTGCCGGGCCGGCACCCAGACCGTGTAAGGTGACAATGAGCGGATTTTTCCTGTCTTCGCTTACCTTCGAGGAAATGAACAGGGCATATTCCAGGTTCTCGCCCGTGTCCTTGAAGAGGTACGACCGCGTTTGGACACGAGGATCCACGCGTATCTGCTTCAAGCCGCGTTGATCCGTCTTGGGTTTGGGCTGTGGCGCAGGTTCCTGAGCCGGCGCGAATTGAGCCTGGGCCAGGCTGATCTGCAGGCACAATGCAACCAGGGCAATTTTGATTTTCGTTTTGTATTCGAACCTCATCGTTGTGTCTCCCTTTTAGCGGCTATCAAACAGTATCCGCCGGAATCCCTAAAATCCTTTGCTGCACACAAAATTCGCTGCGTCATCCGTACTGCCGGTTCCTTTGTATTTTGCAACGAGCGGATACCGGCACAGCGGCCGTGACCGATCCCGGCTCGTAGCCGGCAAAGTCTCCGGTGCCGTGCCTTTCTCCACCCATTCCAGAAGCGCTTCCTGCTGCCCGGAAGGGGACGGCCCATTGCCGCCGCCGCAATGACCGACTCCGGGCGCCATGAACAACCGAATGAACTGCGAGGTCTTTTCCGGACCTCCCATCTGTTTTTGCATTGGGAAAGAGCGACTTAGGGGGAGGATGCGTGGGTATAGCTCCGAATCCCTGCCCGCCGCAGGCTCCTGCTACAGATCCACTTTGCGGTTTGCCAGGCCCGCCTCTTTGATCCTGCCCGTGAATTGCAGCGACAAGTATCAGCGTCGCAATTGAGGTCAGAAAAAGCATCCGGCCGGCGTGGAGCATCATCGTCCTCCGATATCGTCTAGCGTCGCTGATTTGAATGAGGTGTAGTCATGGATGGGTATAGTACTTCCAACCGGCGTTGCGTCAAATCCCAAAATTTATCGGATAAAGGATTATTGGATACTTACCCCCCAAATCGTGTGTGCTATTTACGACCTGAGGAAATCCGGCGGAACAAATTTTCTCGTCCTCGAACTGGTGGAAGGGGAGAGGCTGGCGGATCAGCAGAAGCGCGGTTCGATCCCTATCGGGGAATCTGGATCTGTTCAATCCCGAACCATATGATGGGGAAAGGCTGCTCGGCGACCTGAAGGATGTCGAAAAGGTGTCGGCAATGTTCAAGGGCAGGGAAACACTTCATTTGCACAGCGGGGGAACTAGAGTAAGCTTCCTCGGACACAGCTATCCGATGCTTTTCCCCCTTAAATCTCTAATCTCAATCGCCAATTCTCTGCAGTTGAGCGGTCACTTGGGATTGCCGGCTTCGTCTGCAAATCCTGCAACCGCCGATAGCAGACGGTGGGATGATTCGAGGCAGAGTTCCGCATCCCGCCGGAAATATGCTTGCCCCGGAGTCAGGTCGGGAAGTCCGTTGGGGTATCGGGTAGGGATGTAGTAGCGGTCCAACAAGGCTCCATCCTGGATGAGCAGCTGCAATCGTTTGAATGCAGCCGGATTGGGAAGCTCCGCGATCAGCTTCTGAATCGAATGTCCCCAGGGATCTTCTCCGAGCAAGTACCACAGTGCCTTGACCGCCTTTTCCCCTGCCTGCTGGCTGAAAAAACATGAGTGTGAAAACTTCCCCGATTCCAACAGGCTGCGGGCGGCGTCCAGATCTTCCCTGGCAGTATCCACCCAACGGCCCGCTTCATAACGTTCCTTATCCACGCTCATAAATAACTATTCCTTCGTCCAGAGCCCTCCGGACGAAAATCCTGTGAGAAATCGACGCGAGCTCTTGGGGAGTATAGATAAAGCAATCAATTTCGCAGCCCGGAAGCGCCCGGTAAAGATCTTCCAGCAGTGTCTCGAATCGCTCGAAATAACGCTGGGTGGTTTTCTTGACCAGAATCAGATCCACGTCACTCTTTCGGCTCTGTCGCCCTGTGGCAAAAGATCCAAAGAGAATCGCCCGCTCTATGTTGTGGCGTTCGAAAACCGGTCGTGCTGCTCGAGCGATATCGCCCGCCTTTACCTTATTGGAGGCATCTTTCGCTCTTGATTTCACCGTTTGTTCGACAGCCATACGCTGCATTATACCACGCCGTGGCGCATCAGCCCGGACGGCAAGCTCTTTCTGATGATGAAGAAATCATCGAATGCCTATGATGGATCGCAAAAGGAAGCATCCGCCGCGGCAACTCGCCGCAAAATCATCGTTGTCACGAACTGGTTCGAAGAGCTCAAGCAAAAGGTACTGGTGAGCAAATAAAACGGGATTGAGGTTGGAGCCGAAAAACCCCCAAAACGAATTCCAAAAGCAACAGGAACTCGGAACTGGCAAATCCTGCTTTCAAAGCAGGTGTTGCTTCACGAACATCACGATGGCATAGAACATGAAGTCCTGGTTCTTCTTTTTGGCAAACCCGTGTCCCTCGTCGATGGCCATGAGATACCACACCGGGGTGTTTCTCTTCTTCAGGGCGGCAACGATCTGTTCCGATTCGGCCGCCGGCACTCGGGGATCGTTTTTGCCCTGGATAACGAGCAGAGGCCTGGTCAGCCTGTCCAGATTGTTCATCGGTGCGATCTTTTCCATGAAGGCCCGCATTTCAGGATCCCGCTCGTCGCCGTATTCCGCCCTTCGCAGATCCCTTCGATAGCTTTCGGTTCGCTCGAGGAACGTTACCAGATTCGACATTCCAACGATATCCACGGCGCACCGGATTTTGTCGCTGTATTGAGTCGAAACCGCGAGCGTCGCGTGCCCTCCGTAACTTCCGCCCATCACCATGATGCGCTCCCCGTCGAGGCCGGGTTGCGTCTTGATCCAGTCGAGCAGGGCTGCAATATCCTGATACGAATCTTTGCGTTTGAATCCGTTGTCGAGTTTGAGGAATGTCTTCCCGTATCCCGACGAGCCGCGAATATTGGGGGCGATAACGGCAATTCCCAACTCGTTGAGAAAGAAGTTGCTTCCGCCGAGAAAGCCCGGCCGGGCCTGTCCTTCCGGACCGCCGTGGATGTTTATGATCACGGGCCGCTTTCCGGTAAACGATGACGGCGGACGGTAGAGGAATCCTGAAATCGTCCGCCCGTCGAATGAAGTCCACTTGATCAGTTCGGCCTGCGGGAAGATTGCGGTATTGAGCCCGCCGGTCTCACTGAACGTCCACCGCTCGACCTTGCGCGTCGCGATCTCCAGAGAGTAAACGTCGCTGGGCGATCGCGCCGAGCTCTGATTGAATCCGAGGTGGGTTCCCGATGGGTGCCATCCAATGCCCGAGATCAATCCTGTAGGGAGGGCCGGGACAGGCAGTTCCTTCCCCGTGATATTCATCAGGTGGAGAACGCCGACCCCGTCCTCATTGACAACAAACACGACTGTTTTCCCGTCCGGGGACAGCCTGAATTCGTCAACATCCCAGGAGATCTTGCCGCCAAGAAAGGTATGCTTCTTCGTCTCCAGATCCAGATACGCCAGGCGGCGGTATTCGGACTCCCGATCCGTCGTGACAAAGAGCCCCTTGCCGTCGTGACTGAATTGAGCATCGCCGTAGAAGATCTGATTGTTCTCATCCTTCGGAGTGACCAGCGTTTTGGCGCCGGTGTTGGAGTCAAATATCCAGAGGTAGCTTTCATTAATGGAAACATACTCGAGGACCACAATGCGTTTACCGTCCGGCGCCCAATCTACGGGAGACCAGCCGCTGCTCTGGTTTTCGGCGAGGAGGCGGTCTGACGAAGGATTTGCGGGGTCGATGACATATAGGTCGACGTCCTTACCGTTGCGCCGGGTCGAACCGTATGCCATTCTGCTGCCGTCCCTGGCCCAAACCCCGAGAGTGTTGCGCGACTTGCCGTCAGTCAGCAGCGTGGACGATCCATTGCTCATGTCGTATCGAAAATTCTGGAACCATTCCCCGCCTCCGATATCTTTGCTAAATACGAAGTATTCGGGATTGACGGGATTAAAGGAAGCCTCAGCGATTCTTTCAGGTAAGAAAGTGAGTTGTGTCCTCGCCCCGCTGGGCATTTTGACGTGGTGAATCTGGTTGACATCCGCGAACCTCGTACCGATGAGCATCTCGATCCTGGTCGGGCGCCAGCCGGCAAGCGCAGCGCTGCGGAATTCGGTGTAGCGCGCAACAGAATCGGCAACGGACTGCGGAATCGGAGGGATGCCGTCAAGGACCAGATTGTCGCCGGGCGAGATGACGGCCTGTTGCGCATGAACGAACGTCAATGCAAGGAGAAGCACAAGCAACGTAAATCTATGTTTCATGAGAATCTCTCCTTCTCGTCGGAGTCAGGTTCGCCCAAACGCGCTCCCGGGTATCCGGTATTGCGTAGCCATTACCTCGCTATACCCAATGAGCTGCTTCAGGAGCTGTCCAGCTGAATATACACCGACTCCGGGCGTTTTTGAACGCCGGGGTAATGGAGAAGGGGCTGGTGAGCGCGATCGACGAGGGGCTCCGCAAGGAGGCCGTCTATCGCCCTGGCGGGGCAATATAGTACTGGACGAGCCGGAGCGGCTCGTCCGCCGGTTTGGGGATACTGGGTGACTGTCCTCGTGCGGCCCAAATACTGCAGGCCACTCGTACTATTTCTCCTGGCTGAAGAAATTGAGCAATTTAAAGGGATTCTTGCGGACCTCGATTTCGAGCTCTTTGGTTTTTTTATTGAGTTTAAACTCGCAAAGCGGAAGAAGGACGCCGGTGCTTTTTTTGCTATCCTCATTCAAATCGAGTTGAACGGCAGACAGTGTGTAATCCAGCGAGCGGCTTTGTGAGTATGTTTCGCCGATGTTGATTGGGCGATCCGACATAATATTGATTTTGCGGGTGCCCGTGGGGCTGTTCGGCATGAGTCTAATGAATTTCAGTTCGAAACCCACTGTAGCCGGAGTCTGTATCCGTCCCCTGGTCGGCAATTTGCGCAGAGCGTCATAGAGGCCCTTGTTCTTTCCCTTTTCAAAAGCCTGGATCACGGTGTTTCTGTCTTCCTCTGTGCTGTACTCGTCGATAATGATCTTCAGCGTAAAGCTTCGTCCCATTTGTGTTGATGTGCCCATGGCGGTGCATTCGATGACCTCCGGCTTGCCCTGTGCAAAGCCCAAAATGACTGCCGATAGCAGCAGGATAGAGGAAACCGCGACCGTTGCTATAAGAATCGCTTTCCTTGGCCGTTTATTATTCATTTTCGTTTTTCCTTTCTGGATATGTCTTAGATACAAAGGATCCGGCCGGAAGGCAATCAAATCCCTCCAATATTCGACAGTACCCGCGACCATTCCTTACTTCTCAATTTTGGGCATGTCCTCCGTTGCCGACCACTGTTAGTATTAACAGATAGGCGATTTGGGGCCAAACCGAAGCTTTATCTTGATCTCTCAACATGCTAAAGAAAAATAAAAGCAATTTACGAATTTGGAAACCTGGCAGCAACGAGAGGCGTGAAGCCTTCGGCAGTGCACTGCCGAAGGCTGAAAACGAGAGCTTCAGCATGTTACAGGTTTGCTGTTAGCTCCCTCCACAAGACCCATCATGCCGGCAAGACATCGGTTGTCCAAGTCTGACTCCCGTCGGCGATCGGTCCAGCGATGCGGCAGCCCGACGCTACGTGTGGTATCCGCCTCAGGAGCGGTTCGTTGATTCAAATATTGCCATAGTGAGCATCATCACATGCAGTCGTGGGATAGCACCTAACTTCATAAAGAAGAGCAAGAGGAGGATTAGCATGTTCTCAAGACCGAAGCTCTCGATCACCCTGTGCGCGGTGTTCTGCGCGTCGCTGCTTTTCGCGGCGGCTGTCGCGGTCCAGGCACAGAATGCGACGTCAGGTACAGCGAGGGGCAGCGCGACCGTCAGCACCTCGCAATTAACAGGCGAGGTCGTGCAGGTAGAGGGCAACGACCTCGTTGTCAAGCTTACGACCGGCGAATTCAGGACGTTCAGGGTGCCGGAAAGCAGGAGATTCGTCGTGGACGGCAAGGAACTATCGGTGCACGATCTGCAGCCGGGCACAACGCTCACCGCCACGGTGAAAACGACCACCACTCCCGTAACCGTCCGGACCAAATCCGTCCTGAGCGGCCGTGTGTGGTATATCGCGCCGCCCACCGTTATCCTGACCTTGGCGAACGGCGAGAACAAGCAATACGTGGTGAAACGTGATGACCCCATCCGGTTCACCGTCGATGGCCGCTCGGCAACCGTTTTCGAGCTCAGGAAGGGTATGGTGGTCTCGGCCGAGAAGATCGTCGAAGAGCCGGACGTGGAGATCACCACGGACACCTCGGTCGTGGGTCATGCCCCGGCGCCGACATTGCGGGCCTCGGCCTCTCCGCCGCCGGCCACTCCTGAGTCAGCAGTGACAGAACCCGCCACGCCGGCTGCTCCTGAGCCAGCAGCGGCGGAAACCGGGGGGATGAGGATGAGCCAGCTGCTGCGAGTAGGGCTAATCGTCTTGCTGATCATCATCATCATCGTGATCGTGGCGCGCAAGAGGCGCGAAAAGAAGTGAGGTAAATCCGGGATTTCGGAGAACCGTTGGATTTCGGTATGCATCCAGATCGCGGAGTGCTGTCCGCGATCTGGGAGATCGGCACCGTCGAGCTGATCGCCCGCGGCCTCCGTGCCCGGACACCAGATAAGCATCGCCAGAAAACGCAGAGAACAGGGAAAACAGCATAGACCGGAATTTTCAAACCGCGGACGCCGCGTGGACTTGATAAAACTACGGGAGATGAACAGCGTATTTCAAAACGAAATTATCACCGAGGCAGGCCGATTTATGTGGCAGACGAGGCTCAGATAGATGCCTTTGAGATGGTGGACTGATTGAGGTTGCCCGGCCACTGGGAAGGGAAAGGATATATATCGAATGGGCGAGCCGTTGGTGTACTGGAAATCGTGTCCCTGGGCATATTGGATGATATTGGATGCCGCGCCTCCGACAGTGGGAATCTGAAAGTTCTGTTCCAGCGTTCTGCAATTTCGGCTCACGGCCGATGTGCAGCTGTCTCAACCGGATATCCCGACCATGGCCGCATGGCCCCTTACGGATGCTTGTTCCCGGCAATAGAATCATTTTGCAGGATCCGAGCCCTTTTCATGATATGCTGGACACATCTTTGACATCCGGTGCGGCGCATACGGCGCCATCGCGTATGGACCTCACTGTGCCGCCCATGGAGGCCTTAACCGGGATTTATAGCCATCGGCGCAGCAATCAAAAAACTTTTTCAGCAATTTTGGACGCATCAGGAGTGTTTGGGTCTTTGAGCCTGATACCGTGGCTCAGGGATTTCAGACCTTTTTGTGAAAGGAGCGCTTCATGGAGTTCGATTCATCGCGCAGGAAATTCCTCCAAACCGGACTTGCTTTGCCCGTTGCGGGACTTGTCGCTTCTCATTCTCCGGAATCCTTTGGCCAGTCCACAGGCGTAGTGGGCTACCGGGTACTCGGCAAGACCGGCCTGAAAGTATCCGGTGTCGGCTGCGGCGTCGGCCTTATTCCCGATCCCGCGGTCCTCGTTCGTGCCGCAGATTTGGGTGTCAACTACTTCGACACTGCCCGCACGTACGAAAAGGGCAAAAGCGAAGAAATCACCGGGGCCGCTCTCAAGTGCCAGGAGAAACAAAATCATTCTGGCCAGCAAAACCGATGGAATGACCAAAGCGGAAGTCTTCAAGGAAATGGACGAGAGTCTCAAGGCGCTGCGGACGGATCATGTCGACATCTGGCATCTGCACGCCAGAGACACGCCGGATTCGATAACCGACGAGGCGGTCGAAGCCCAGGAAATGCTGAAAAAGCAGGGCAAGACGCGTTTCATCGGAATCAGCACGCACGATATCAATGCTGTCGTGGACAAAATCATAAAACTCGGAAAACACGATGTCGTGCAAACCACCTACAGCTACCCGATAGGCTCCGACCGCAATGCGGCCCTGCACAAGCTGCATGAAGCGGGAATCGGCGTCGTGGCGATGAAAGTGATTGTCGCGATGGCCATGGCCGGATTCGGGCCTCCCCCAAAAGGAAGAGGGTGCTGACAAACGAGGGGCCGCTGGCGGCCGTCAAGTGGGTTTTAATGAATCCCGACATATCGACCACCGTGCCTTATGCAGAAAACATAGCGAGGTTGAGATGAACTTCCGGGCAATGACGGAGCCGTATACTCCTCAGGACGAGAAAATGCTGTTTGCGCGAAACGAGGAGATCCGTCCGCTCTACTGCCGCATGTGCTATGAGTGCAAAGGCAAATGCCCGAAGGGGATACCGGTCACCGATGAATTGCGGTACCTGGCCTATAACGATTTCGCCGGCGACTTCAGGCAGGCACGCAATAATTTTATGCGTCTGCCGGATGAAATCCGCGCCGTTCGTTGCAGCGATTGCTCCGCCTGCGCTATTCGGTGCCCCAATGGGGTCGAGGTCCGAAACAGACTGATCAGGGCGCAAGACCTTCTGGCGTAGAGCCGCAGATTGCGGATTGCGGATTACTTCCGCAATCCGCAATCCTATCGTTTATCAAAACGAATTGTATTCCAACCTTAGCATGCCATACGTTGATTCATAGCCATATGTGCAGGAGGGCATCATGACCGATCAATTGCTTAAAAGAATCGAGAACCTCGAGAGGCAAAACAAGCGAATGAGGGTGACACTGTCGGGCCTGTGCCTGTGCCTGGGGGCACTTTTAACGATGGGATATGTCCTTCCCGCAAAAAACCGAAAGCAGAATGGAACGGATAGAAGCGCGGGAAATAGTATTGAGCGATGGAGATATGAGCGCCAAACTCACTCCCCAGTCGCTTATCTTCAGCGCCAAATCGGGGCGTGAGGCTGAAAAGGCCACAATTGCCGCATCCGAATTTTCTTTGGGCGGCAGGTATTCTACCGTGATCAGGCCGGAAGGAATAATATGCAGCAGGGACGGCGTGCAACGGTTTGACCTTGTGGTGCGCGAAATAGGAGCCTCGATCGCCTTTAAGAACGCGGCGGGGCTCATGGGGTCAATGCTCGATGAGTCAATCCTTGCCTTAATGAATGACAGATCGATGTTGTCCATGCGTCCGGAACATATTTTCCTGCAGAAAGGGGAAGCCGATACACTGCTGACTTCCAGTTCGATGAAAATAAGGGATGAGGATAAATACAAAGCTATTCTGGGCCATACGGATCAAGGGAAAACTTCGGGCAAAAGTAAGGGCCTCGCCAGGTCGGCCGCATCGCTGACGTTCCTGGGAAAAGATGACACCGTGGTATGGCAGGCGCCCTGATGAGCATGCAAGTCACGCAATAGGATTTTCGCTGCCGCGTAGCGTCAAACTGAATTTCTCCCAGACCTTTCCAGGACGGATCCGAAGGAGGGAAGAGGATTCCGTCGCGTCGACCATGCCCCCTGTAATGGAGTTGGGATATAAGGAGACAGGCTGGGCAACGTTCGAAATCGTCGCAGGCAGGAACTGCCTTTTTCATTGCCCCGCCTGTCCCTTATTTCCCAATGTTAACTACCGCCACTTATCAATCTGGACTGACTGGGCCGGCACCATGCCGCCCATGCTGAAGTAGTTGTTGTTGGATCCGCCGGTGACGATGACGGTGAACATCCCTCCGGCTTTGCGAACGCCCATGTTGATCTCCGCTCCGCGGGGAGCGGCGGGCTTGGCTCCAATCGGCTGGCCCGTTACCCATTCCGTAAACTTTTCCACGGTATCGTATCCGGCGTCCTTGACGAAATTGGCGATCGGCGGACTCAGAACGGCGCAAGTTCCAAACAAGTGTCCGTCCTGCGTACTGTAGATCTCCTTGATAATCTCGGGATAGTTCATGTTGGGCCCCCAAATAGTTGCGGCCCAGTTCTTGGCGGAAAGAATGCCCCATCCCATGAATAGAGTGACGATGTTTTCACCTTCTTTAAATCCGCGCCTCACAGACAGCGGCTTGAAGGGAGATTTCCCTTCATTTTCGGCCATGATGATCCCGATCAGGTTCATTGGATTTCCGATCGTGCCCATATAGGTTGTTCCGACTTTGCCGCAGTTTCCGCCATTGATGGACAGCAGGCTCCAGGCTCTGCCAATGGTCGTATTGGCGTGGGCATAGGGGCCTACGGCGCCCTCTTCGTAATTAAGCCCGATTTCGTCGCGGATCTTGCCATTGATTACGGCACCCGCCATGAAGCCGTTATCGGAAACGTTGACGGCCGTCATGCCGGTTGAGCCCAATGCCAGAATGACCGGGAAATATTCCGGTTTGGCGCCCGCCATGACTGCGCTCACGGCTGCATCCTTTACCGTATAGGTCCAGCTTTCGCCGGCCTCGGACCCGGGATTCATTTTGCCGAGCACCTTGGTGGGTTCGTGGCTGGTGAACTTCAGCATTTCGGCGACTTTATCTTCGGTGGGCAATACCACGGGCAGGAAGTCCGTGTATCTTTTTTCGAGAAATAACTTCTGGAGTTCGTCGGGCGTTCCTGTATAAGTCTTCGGTCCCAGATTCTGCTTCACTTCTCCGGTTTTTTGTTCTTCAGCCGTCAGGGGTTTGGTCAGTTTTTCCACCAGCTCCGGCATCACCGGTTTCCCCGTAATCGGATTGTTTCCTTCCACAATCTGCTTCTTGAGTTGCTCGTTCGTTTTACCCCAGACCGGGCCGCGGAAAAATTGGATCCGCAGATTGGGCATTCCGAGGTTATAAGCCACCTCTTTTTCCTGTTTTTCAAAATCGGTCAGGATGAGGGGCACTGCGGGCTTTTTCATTTTGGATTCGATATCAAAAGAGAGGCGAACCGCCGCTGGCGCACAGAGACTTCAATGGCCCAGCCCGACGATTGCGGCGTCTCCTTTTTCAGCAACCTCAGCCCACAATTCTTTGCTCAGCTCGGCCAATCCGGCCCCGCTTTTATAGTCTTTATATACGATGTTGGTTTTGGGATAGTTGGCCTTAAACCAATCGGACATTACTGCCATAAGACGATCGGTCCCTATATAGCCGGTATTAATAAAGTAGAGAGTCTTGCCGTCCAGCGTGTTCGGGCGCGGCGCCTGAGGGATCAACGTGATCGGCGGCGGCGTTCCCATCGGATTGAGCACCGTTATTTTCGGCATGACCACCGGTCCATTGGCCGAGGCTGATTTCTTCCCTTGCGCATAGGTCTGATTGCTCTGCATTGAAACACTGCAAACAAGGCCTATGCACAAAACTGCAAGGACCGCGATACGCAATTTCATGCGCGATTCCTCCATGATAATTAGTTTTGAAGTCCCCATTAGAGAATTATGTCTTAAACAGCCCCATAGTGTCCAAATCCAGGATCAGGCTAACTAATTTCCCAGTTCAGCATGCATGGAATTATGACTTTCCTCCGTTGAGTCCAAAATCCGGCTGATAAGTTCAGACCTGTAAAAATTCCAGGATATATTGTCCCAATATGGGATAAAATTGCAATCAGTGTCGAAATCAACGGCTTAATGGGATTTCCAGCGCTCATATCGTGCATTCCATAGGAAGCATATTTTGGCAATTCACAACGGTACATGCATGAAATACCACATGCGGGCGGCGGCAGGCACTGAGTGGCATGAGCGTCAAGATTGGGAAAGGTTTTCCGGCGGCGTGTTGGCCATGCAAAAAGACAGCTTGTCCATCCTGGCCATCCCCTGGAGGGCGGCTGATTATGCCTATCAGCCAGAAATTGCCGGCGAAACGAATGTATTGCTGGAATCGCTTGAATATTTTATGAACGGGAGGTGAGCAAATTGAATCTCAAAAACTATCCACGCAGGGATTATGCCATCGATCAGTTCACGCAGCCCCACTGCTCTGAGCTGGAAGGTAGGAGTTTTCGCTTCATTATGGACAACGGTTATGATTTCGAACTGAAATTCACCGGCAAAGATGCCTGCGAATGGAATATTGCCGGCGATAAGCCGAAAGCAGCCAGATACGAGTGCCTCAAGGGCGACGACACGACATACCTCGTGGACTACGATCTTGTGGAGTTCCTTGACAAGCCAAACAAGGTGAACCATTTTTTCATTATTGATCTGGAGCAGCGCCTCGTCACGAGGGCAGTTTGCTCCATGGGAGGCAATCCAAAGCTCCCCTATCTCGTCAAAAGCGAGTACGACTTCGGCGCCATCGAGGTCGAGGGGATGGAGTTGCCCATGAAACGCCACTGCTTCACCACCCAGATGGTCGGCACCAGGGTTGAGTGGCACTGGAACACCTCAATGTTTACCCAGCATGACTATTATTGCACCTCTTATTACCGTATCACCTGGCCCAGGATCAGCACTGCCGTTGAAAAAATCGGCGATCCCTTTGAGTTGATGCCCGCCTCGGACGAGGTCGCCCAGTACATCAAGATCAAAGAGAATATGTACCTCTTCAGTCTCACAGAGGAGATGATGGAGCGCATCGTCGGCGACAAGTGCCTGTTCCGCTCAAACAACATGAATTTCCTGCAGAACTACGACCGCATGTATCATGTCGGCCGTACTTTCGGCACCATCCAGAGGGACGGCGTCCTAGGGCCTTGCCGCACACTGTTCGGCGCATTTGGCAACCCTGTGAAGCTCAATGACGAGTTCCTGAACGCCGAGAATCCATACACAGTCTGAGCGGTCGATCTCATCGAAAAGAAAGGAGCAACCATAAATGAATTACGTTTATGACGATGGCGGCGTATATATAAAGAATCTTGCCAACTCCGGCGAGAAGCATGGCATCGGCCAGTACAGATTCGCGCATAACTACGAACTCGCGGGCAAGGATTTCACCCTTATCGCAGGGGACAAGGAATATAAGCTGGCGTTCAAGTGTAAAAAGAATGCCGTATTCGAGGGCAAGGAATATGCCTACGAGTGCCTGAAACTGGAGCTGAATACCTATTTTGTCCGTTTCGGCCTCAATGTTGCGGTCATGGAACTTGAGCAGTCCCTCGTAACGCTGGTTCTTGGCGATGATTATGTCCATGGCGCCATCGGGGACCCGGATCAAAAGTCAAAGACCGACGGTTCGCAGGCCCTCCATGGCTCCGCCGGCGACGCTATGGTCGGGACCAATGTGGCCTGGATTTTGGGCTGCGGCCGTTTTACGGCACAGGACTTCTTTGAGGCGGGCAAGTGCCGCGTGGCCTGGTCGCCTAGAGAAAATGAGCCCTTTGAACAGCCCTGCCAGGCAACCAGTATCAAAGGTCCCATTTACCTCGTCGATATTAAGGGCCGCGTCCATCAGGGCGTTTGCGCCCCATTCTTCACAAACCGCGTTATTATGCTTCAGGACTATGACCACATGATGACGGTCGGCTGTGTTATGGGTCAGGGCTTTGATCCCATCATGATATCGGGTTACGCGAAGTTCCTGAACTGATATAGCGGGAGATCCGCCGGCTCAGCCGGCAGGGCGGCATCCGTTCGACAAATGGCCGAGCATGTCTTTTCCCTCTTGTTTGGACAGCAAACAAGAGCATAGAGACCCGTCTGGCTAAGCTTTTAATCCGCTATCCCTGCGTCCGACGGATCTGGAGAGCCGTCCTCATGAAATACAAATTCAGGAGGGGTCTGGATCAGGCAATTGGTTTCTGCTCCGAAAATAGCGGCCGCGATGAATCAATTACACCATTCATTCACCCAACTGAGCGTCGGCGAAGCCGATTTTCATGCACTTGGGTGCGCCCCGGGCGCATGGAGGACTGTCGCGAAACTGGTTTGTGCCGCGTAGCGGCACTATGATTTTAGCCCGGCCTTTCAAGGCCGGGAACCATGGTACAGCGAGCAGCGCGTCGCGTAGCGACGCCTGAGATTCAGCCGTCGCTACGCGACGGAAAACTTAACTCCTTTCGATCCAGGCCTTAAAAGGCCTGGCTAAATTCAGCTGGCCGCTACGCGGCCTGACTCCAATTATCGGCTTCTATGTAATATCAAATATCCTATTGACGGTTGAAAAATTTGGCTTTTTCGCAAAACCCGAGTTTCGCAACAAAAACCAATTAGGGAGAAATATTGCGTAGCCTGTCCGAGCATTTTCTGCTTGCGTCGGATGCGGGCGATGCCCTATAAGGCCGGGGTTGCGTTCAATTTGCGTATGGAATCACGTCGGCGGGAGTGTCCGGGCATGATGAAGTCGATTAAGGGAGTGGTGGGGGGAGCTGAAAAGGATTTTCGCCTGTTCCTGATTGCGGGCGTTTTCCTGGGAATCGCTCAGAGCGTGGACGGCTCCACGATTACGAATTATCTCAAAGAACATATCGGCATGATGATTTTGCAGCGCTCGGCTCTGGAATTCCCCAGGGAAATACCCGGTCTGCTCGTGTTCCTCGTGATCGGCGCCCTGTCGTTTCTGGGCGGGGATGTACGCATTTCCGTCGTGGCAAACCTGCTGGCCGCCATCGGCATGTTTTCCCTCGGAATCATTCCGCCTCATTACACAATCGTCATCCTCGTCGTTTTCATATACAGCATGGGCCAGCACATTTTTATGCCCTTGAGCGGAAGCATCGGAATGAGTTTTGCCAGGCCCGGCGAGATGGGGAAGGTACTGGGAAAACTGAGTTCCGTCGGCAACATCGCCGTCGTTCTGAGCTCCGCAACCCTGTGGGCGCTATACAAATTTGCGCATATCAGCTTTTCCACGGCCTTTACGATCGGCGCTACTGCCTTTGTGATAGCGGCGATTCTAATGTTCTTCATTAAGCCGACTCAGACCGTGCATGTCAGGAAGCGATTCATCTTCCGGAAAGAGTATGGTCTGTACTATTGGCTGTGCATGCTGTACGGCGCCCGCAAACAGATTTTCATCACGTTCGGACCCTGGGTTTTGGTCGAGGTGTTCCGGCAGCCGGTTGCCACCATGTCGCTGCTCTTTTTCATCGTTGCCGTGATCGGGATATTCGTAAAACCATGGGTGGGGCATCTCATCGACAAGGTTGGAGAGAAAGTCGTCCTGAGCACGGAAGCATTCCTTTTTTTCCTCACATGTCTCGGCTACGCCTTTGCAGAAGATTTATTCCGTCCATCCATAGCAATTCTGGTGATCTACATCTGCTATGTTACGGATTTTACGCTCGACTCCGTTTATATGGCCCGCACTACTTACATGAGGAAGATCGCCCTCAGACCCGAGGATGTCTCTCCCAGCCTCTCGCTGGGAACAAGCGTTGACCATATGGTTACGATTTTCCTCCCCATCCTTGGCGGACTGGCCTGGTCCAGGAGCGGGCCCGGCGGATATAAATATGTTTTCCTGGGCGGCGCCGTGGTCGCGCTGCTCAACTTTATCTCTTCCCGAAAGATCAATATACGGCAGTCGACAGCCGAAACTGAGCTGCCGGCAGTCGTTATCCCGTAATCTGCCGATAAAAGCTCCTGCCTGGTCTCTGAATTAAACTCTGCGGAACACGCTGGCTATGAAAGAATCGTTGTTATCAGCCACGAAACAAGAATGCATCCGGCAGAATATTTAAGAAGACTCGTGACGAGAAGGCTTAGCTTTTCCCGCGCTTCATCGGTCGCGAAGTGCCATAGCAACCGAGGCCACATGGCCAGGAAGGACCCCAGGATAAGTAGGCCGAGAATAGCGATTGAAACAGGCCGGTACTGAAGCAGGCAATAAAGGCAGTGATGATCGGGAAGATGCATGAGACGGGGACCCAGATACTCCTTGAATGCGCCATAGGAAATTGCGCCGTTTATCAACCCCAGGAAGGCCAGCAGCGTCAATAGAGGACGCTTCGCGCCTTTCCTCCATATCAAAGCGCCCAGAAGCCCCAGCAAGGCCAAATGGCTGCCGTGATACGCGGCAATGAGGGTTTGGTGATATTGAGAGCTGAAGAGGGCTCTTGGAAGGAGGGGCGTCGCAGGTATGACGAGATCCGCAAGGGCTGTGCAGCAGGAGACGGCCACACCCGGAGGCGTGAATAAAAATACAAAAAGAAGCTCTGCCGCGCAATCGGTCGCGGTGACTGCGGAGGCGATTGTAAGGAAACGGATGCCTTTTCTTGCAGGAAAATGGGTTTTCAACGAAAGATCAAGGCTGTAAAAAATCAACCACCCTCCAACCAGAAAAAAGGCGAGTGGTTTCAGAATCTGCAAAAATGCGACGAATGCGGGCATCACCCTCGTTACCCCGAAGATGCACATGGCGCCTGTAACGATCGGAATGTAGCTCTGCAGCAGAATGTAGAAGAGAGGCCAGGAAGCCAGTCGAAGGAGAAAGGCTGTGAGGAGAAGCAACAGGGACAAATGGATGCGGATCTCCATGCGTGCCTTCTCGTCGGCGCCTTCGCATCGTTTCCATTGGCGGAAGAAATAGAGCGCCGAGAAAACGGACGCCGCCGTTAAGGCAAGAGAGATCGTGCCGACGAAAAGAGCCGTCAATGCAAATGGGTTGAGAATCATGCTATCCACATTTCCCGCGCCAGGGCTTCAATCCGTGACGGGTTCCTTCCGGCCTGGGACCCGCAACCTGTAACCCGGCTGTTACACGGGCTCAATCATTCCATTGGCCAGGCAATACACGGCGTCCGCCTCAAAGGGATGGAACAGATCCACGTCGTGAGTCGCCACAATAATGGTACAGCCCTTCGATCTCAGACCGGCAAGAATCTCAAGCGCTTTCCGGGCCGAATCCGCATCGATATTGGAGGTGGGTTCGTCTGCCAGGAGCAGTTCAGGATTGCGGATCAGGGCGCGCGCCATTGCGAGGCGCTGCTGTTCTCCGCCGCTCATTTCCTCAGGCCTGTGATAGATGCGATCGTGAAGCCCCAGCTGGTCGAGAAGCGCGGAGGCGCGCCGGAGGCGCTCCTTCTCACGCACTCCCAGGGGCACAAGGCTGACGGAGACATTCTCCCAGGCGGCCATGCGGGGAAGCAGGCGAAAATCCTGAAAAACAAAGCCGGTCCGTTCTCTTCGGATGCGGCAAAGCTCCTCCTCGCTGAAACCTGTAACGTCCTCTCCATCATGGAATATGCGGCCCGCGGACGGGCGGTCGAGGAAACCGAGGAGCCTGAGCAGGGTACTTTTTCCCGAACCTGAAGCACCACGGATGATTACGCTTTGTCCTTTGGCTACGCTGATGGTTACATTGCGCAAGGCTTCCACCCTGTTTTGCTTTGACAGGCGATAGGTCTTGGACACGTTCTCGGCTTTCACCATTGCAGAGTTGTCTCTTCCCATGGTTATCGCATGGTCTCGGCGGGCAGCGTTGCCGCCATCCTCCAGGTATTGTAAAGACTTCCGGTCATAGTCAGGGCAAGCGCCAATAGGAAGGCGAGAAATGCCGGAACCGGAACAAAGCGCGCAGGCACGGGGAAATTGGGCATAAGCCCGGGATCGGCAACAAAAAACTGGGCGATCATAAAACCGTTCAATGCATGGATCCAAACATAGGCCGCCGCGAGGGCCAAACAGGCCGAGAGGACACTTACATAGACGTTCTCCCAGAGGGCGACCTGCATGACATCGAGAGTCTGCCAGCCGACAGCCTTGAGCGTGCCGATCTCTCTGCGTCGCTCCGTCCAGCCGAGTCCGGTCAAAATGAAAATGAGGGGAATGGCAAGGGCGAAGGCAGCGAGGTAAAAGACGGTGAAGACACCGGCTCTTGATTCAAATCCCTTCTGAAAAAAACTGTTCACCAGATCCCGGCTTTGAATTCGGAAGGGGGGATCCTTCTGATTCTCGTTTTGAAGATAGACGCTGACCACCGGGCTTTGCCTCGGCTTCGCATAGATAAGAAAATCGGTTGCCATCCCCTTCATTCTGAAGAGTTCGCCGGCATCATCCAGGGACATATAAATGAGGCTGGAACTCCAGATCGAGCAGCGGCTCGAAAAGACCCCCACCACCGTAAAATGCTTCCATCGGTTGATAGGCATATAGAACTTCGCACCGGGATGGAGACCATATCGGCGGCTGAGGGTGGATCCGACTATAACCTCTCCCTTGTTTTGGATAATCCGACCGCCTGCAATCAGGATGGATTCGGGTACAGCCCCGCCGGGCATTCCGACAATCGCGACCGTGCGCTCTTGGAGGTAAGCTCTTCCAACAACCCGGGGCACGATCCGGTCTATTTCGGCGATCCCTCGAAATCGATCGACACTGGAAAGAGGCAACGGCGAAGCGCTTCCCGCGGAGTCTCCGGAAACATAAAAATCGGCGCCCTCATCCACGGATATCTTCGACTGAAGCTTGATGCCTTCCGAGATTGACAGCGCCGTGAGGAAAGGGAAGAGAATCGCAGCCAAAGAAAATATCAACACGAGGGTGCGGAGCGGATATCTTCCGACAAGATTGCCGCCGGCAGCAAGGATCAAATTGATATGCTTCAGATTGGAAGGCAGCCGCCGCATCGTCATGGGCCTAACCTGATTATTTTCAGATCCTCGCGGGGCAGTTCCCGGATGCCGGCTGCTGTGGACACAGCCGATGGGCTATAGGGGTAGCCTCCCGCAACGGGCCACATATTCGAATCATCGACAGATTGAAGGCGCGGGTCATAGTGAAGCAGATTCCATGCGGGAGTGGCCGCAGAGCCCATTCCCAGACCACCGACCGTGCGCTGAAACAATCTCATTGCGCTCGTATCAGAAAAATTGCCATTTTTACTGCTATCGAGCGCAATAAGCACAGCCGCAAGACATGCGGCTGCTGCTGCAGCAATTGTCAGCTTAAAGCCGCTGGATGCCAGCGATCCTTTCAATGACGCGCCTTTCTTTCCGCCCATGCGGACAGGGATTCATCGAAGCTCATGATTTGGCCGCCGGATTCCATCCGGAATTTTTCAGCGTCTGAGCGTTGCCTGAATGCAATGAAACCTGGGGCCATATCGGGCACAACCTTGCTGCCAAATATATAATATCCAACGGATGCGTCAAAAAGCCTGCCGGTATAATAGTCCTTTGCCAAGGAGGATTTGTACTTGTCGCGGTGCAGCAGATGTTGTGTCAGGCCGCACTGAACTCCGCAGGTTTTTGTAACGCTGCCGTCTGTCCAGCGGATTTCAAACGCTGTCCGCCCATACCGCGAAAGGTCCATCCCGCATTGCCCGCATCTCTCGGCAACCGGTCTTCCGGTTGTGCAGCCGGATGCGAAGGCGCAAAAAACGCCGAGAAACGCAAAGCAAAAAAAATGCCTAAAAGCCCGGCAACCTTTTAAGTTCCCGGGCTTTTCGCGCTGACATACCATCAGATTTCTGCCTGAATCAGAAATGTCTGTGCCTTATCGAGGCCGGTTGAAATTTTGAGGATCCCTTCCTTTGTGCACTCGATCCCTTTCGCACCCGATTCGACAGTGCCTTTCTTGAGACGGCCCACAAGCTTGCCGTTTTGCTTTATCGAATAAACTTTTGCCTTATTCAGCTGATTGACGGCAAAGGAGGTATGGGTTCCGCTCGGTTCTCCCGGCAGGAGTGTTATCGCGAGAACGTCCTTGGCGCTGTCATAATAGGCTTGCCTGACAATCGCCTTGGGATGCTCGACGCCGGAAATGAAGGGCTGATTGAAATACCCGCCATTCCATGGCCGGTTATACATCGACCAGATCCCATTTTTGACATTGAGTTCGGCAACCGCTGCATGGACTTTGAATATCGTGGAGATTTTTTTCTCATCATTGCGCGGATAGAAATATTTGCTGCCCATCCACTGGGGCGCGCAGTTTTTCTCCATCCAGGCAATCAGGCTCCCGGCCGTTTTCTCATCGCCCATTTCCCTCGCATAACCTGCAAATCCGGGCACGGAAGTTGTTCCGAAACCGGCATCACCCTCCACCTTGGCGGTGCCGTCACTCTCAAACTGGACCTGCTTTGCATGAACCGGATAGAGTTTTTCGATCAGCTCCGTCTTCCACACATGCATAGGCATTCCGACGAATGCGTTGTTTACGGGCGAAGGCGGCCCAACCACTTTACCCTGATCGATCATATAGAACTGCTGCCAATACTGGGTGGCCGGATCCAGCAGACCCTTTTCCGTAAAGGTCTTCATCATGAGGTCTTTGACGGGCCCAGCCAGGCTGGTTCCGTGATTGTGATCATAAAGGATCAGCCCGAGAAGCGGGTGCTGGTTGCAAACCGGAAAAACCAGGCCAATCTCGCATTCAATCATATGAAGGGGATTTTCCAGGAACTGCCGATTCATTCGCTCTGCAAGCTTGTTGCCGTCGTACTCAAAAATGTCTTTGACTTTCTCGAACAAATTCCAGCGGAAGGTGATGGATTTGGGTTTGTCGTACCTGTCATCGCGATAGAGCATGTGATAGAGCTCCACCATGTTGATCAGGTGGCCGCTATACATGATGTTTTTCTCTACGACCGGATCGAGCCAGCCCAACCCTCGCCCCCTTTGCGGCGGATCTGCCGTTGTAAAACCCTTGCTCGTATTCTGCCAGTAGTACCAGACATCTTTGCGAATCATCTTCTGAATGAGATTGTCCAGCGCTTTCTGATACAACTCCCGGTAGGCGGGCGTTTTGTGATACTGGGCGAGCGCCAGCGCATAGGCCATATATCCGAGCTGGTATCGGTAGGCTTCCATCCCTTCCTGTCCTTCCTCCCGGCCCCCCATAAAGGACCAGTCTCCGGGCGGCTGTTGGGCAACCTGGACCAGGAATTGAACGTGGCCCAATTCCTTTGCCGACAGCGACGGGTAATCTTCGGCTTTGACCGCCGGAGATCCTGAAAAAGCCAAACCGGCCAGACCGGGAGACAGTAGTACGAGTGCCACCAGGCACATGAGCCTTGTGGATTTTGCCATGGAACCCTCCTTGCTCTTGTTGGATAGACTTAGCGTATCCTACCACCTGTCGCGGCGCCGGCGGTAGCATTGCGTAAGGAGCCCGGGCGCCGGCCATTAAGGCTCCCTGCCGCGAGGGTAGCAGCCCTTACGTTGAACAACCCGGCCATGCAAAGGGTGCGCCCTGCAATGGCGGAGCTGCCCCCGATCCGGGGCAGGAGTTTCATTGGATTTACCCCATAAAACATTTGATATCGAGGGAACGGTGATATTGGAGTGCCTCGCCGCCGCAAGGCGGCGACGAGGCGTTTGGAGCTGCTATCTAAAATTGTAGCCGCGCGACGATCATGCCCCCACGGGGAGCTCCGGCGCTTGCGGTGTCGATGTAACCGAAGCCGCCCAGCGGTTTGCCTGTCACCGGGTCTTTGACCTGCGTCGACAAAGCATTGCCCGAGGAGGGATCGTTCGGCTGTATGCGATTGAAGATGTTGGTAAACTCCGCCCTGATATTGAGGCTGACCCCTTCCATCAGCCGGAAGATCCGGCCCAGGGACATATTCTCCACCGGACGGCGCCGGTATCTGTAATCGTTAAAGTATGCAGCTGCGGTCCCTATCTGACCTGCAGCAGGATCCGCCCAGGCTGGAAATTTGGCCTGCCGCGAGACGGAATTTCGGACCGAAACGGGAAATTGTATCTATCCAGGCTTGGGGATTGGCTCCAATGCGCAGCAGAATAGGTGCAAGCTGGGGATCAATGGCTCCGCGTTTGTCAGCCCGCAATAGGCGCCCCGACCGATCTACCAGATTGAAGTAATCGGCTTCAGTCATCTGCAAGATGCCGCGACGGTGGGTATCTGATTGAATGGGACACAGCCAAAGGGATGAGGGGTTGAGAGTGCCGACAGGGATAGCTTCGGTAATTGAACCGGGAATGCCCGTTATGTCTTCCGACGTTGGCATGTTCTCCGCGGAAGAATCGTCCGGTTTGTGCTGAGTTAACTCGCTGGTTATCAGAGCTTTGCTGGTCATTTCGTTCTGCCAGGCGCGAATCCGTTCCTGAATGCTGGTGAAGTCGCTTTCTTCGGGAGTTGGGGCCAGGCCGGCACGGATGGGATTCAGATCCACATAAACCATACAGGCGGCAATGGCAGCTTCGTCGAGCAGGGCCTGACATTTGAATCGGGATTCCCAGAATCGGCCCTTGACGTTATCTTCTTTATTAGCGGCTCGGGCGATAAATTCGTTGAGGCGGCCCATAAACCAGCTGAGGCTGCAGAGTCGTTTGCGCAATACGGCGATACGTTCGGGGCAATCGGCCAGGGCGCAGATCTGGGCTTCAGAAGGGGGTGCGTGCCGTATAGGGAAGAGGGTAAGCCATCGGATGGCCACCTCGCGATCGGACCAGGCGGCGGCGATTTCGAGGCAGATACGAAGAATGACGTGGAAGTGGTTTTGCATGACGGCGAAAGCACAGACATCGATGGCAAAAATGGCGGAGAGAAACCGTAACCTGTCGACCAACCATGCTTTGCGGTGGGAGAAGTCGCGGCCGGAGTGTGGATCGAATCCATATAGAAACGCGCGGCGGACGCAGCGGCTGAAGCAGTGATAGACGCCATCTTGTCCTTCCTGGACATATTTGCTTCGTGGCATAGTCATGGTTCACTCCTTTCGATACATCTAATGGTGAATCCATGGTATGTGCCAAAAAATCCGACTGATGAATTGGAAATAGGTGGAAAGGAAATGGGTGCAGTCCGGACATGGGTGTCCATCCTTTGATCATCTATATCCTGGTATGTCATTCCCTTCTTGGAAAGGAAATGGGTGTCCAGTCTTTTGAGTCTTTCTGTCTTTCCAGTTTTTCCGAATCGCGGTGCCAGTTTTTGAACAACCTTGAGTTTGTCCTCAAATTCCAATAGCATGCTTCTCCGGGAAATAACCTGACACCCTGACGGGAAATGATTGTCTTCGCTCCTGTTAGGCGATGCGGGACTGGCGGAATCCTGAAACGGGATTCAATACACTGGAACAACGTGGAAAAGCCCTGAAACGTTATGCTCGCATAGCCTGAAGAAGGTTGAGGTCACGAATGCGCACAAAATATCTGCCAGCAAAAGGGGTGTTTTCTGGAAGCTGCAAAGCCGAGACACAGTAAAATTGTGACCTGAATGGCTGAAATCATTGAGCTTGATATTCACTTTTTTTGTTGGGGAAAATTCAATTTCTGAAAAACGGAGGAACGATCCATGCAAGAAGTCTATGAGTTTCTTAAAAAGTGCGGCACCTACTATATCGCGACGATCGATGGAGACCAGCCTAGAGTGCGGCCATTCGGTACAGTGCTGATCTCTGAGAATAGGCTTTATATCCAGACCGCAAAAGCCAAGAATGTCGCCAAACAGATCATGAAAAATCCCAAGATAGAAATTTGCGGCATGTCGGGTGACAAATGGGTCCGCGTCGAGGGTGTTGCTGTTGAGGATGACAGGACTGAAGTCAGACAGAAGATGCTGGATGCATACCCGCAACTGAAGTCTATGTATTCGGCTGATGACGGCAATAACCAGGTTTTATATCTCAAAAATGCCACAGCAACTTTTTACAGTTTTGGAGGAGAACCTAAAGTAATCAGGTTCTGATATCTTTATCTGTAAATGCCCTGCCCAAATCGCTGAGTTTGTTTTCATACACAAACCTGGCAACGATTTTCCAGCGCTGGGCAGGGCAAACCCTCATCGACTCGGAGAATTGCGCGCGAATCTCGGAACCCTTCCGGCTGCGCCGCTGATCACTGCGAAATCTGATCGGATGCACGGAAGGGAAGAGCTCTGCAAGAAGCCGCAGTCTGTCCGGGCAAATCTCCTGCTACCGGAAGAGACGCATATTTCGGATTGAAAGTAGGAATGGTGCCTCCGGGTTTGCAGTCTTCCATTTTTAAACTGGATACTGTCCGATCTGATGAAAGCTAATCCCACGCTGGCTCTCCACAATAGACCTGAGGTCAGGATTTCTTCTTGGCAGGTATCATGGGGCCTTTATTGGGAATGTTCTTGTCAAGGAACACCGGGGGATCATCGTCGCCGGCTATCCTGGCGTCAATGAAGATAAGGGGTTTGCCGACACGGGTTACGTTTAGCGGCATATGGTACATGCCTGCCGGGATATAGGCGTAGAAGGGGTAGTTGATTTTGTTGACCTGATTATTTATCACGAATTCAACATCGGCATCGAAATCCACAAAGTTCCTGGCGCCGAAAAGGAATATCCACTGGTCGCGCTTATTGTGCTTGTGGGTTTCCACTCCCAACAAGTCCGGCTTTTCGACGTACGCAAAACCAATCGCCAGTTTGGAGCCCGGGATGTCTTTCTCACCCAGAGCCGTTATCATCGGCATTGTGATGCTCTTGTGGATGGATCTCCACGGCTTTAGTTCCACGATGTTTGATCCATGCAGGACGTTTTTTAGTTGTTCCAGGCTTACCATTTTGCTGGCCTCCTTCCCGGCTTCCTGAGCCGAGGCGGAAGCATTCAGTTGGGCTAAAGCGCCGACGAAGGCCATCCCCGCGGTGCCTGCTGACACATCCTGGACGAACGCCCTTCGGGTTGTGCTTTTCTTGCTGCTCATCGATACTCTCCTCTCGAAAAGAAGATGCTGGTGAAAACTGCTTGGACAAACTTCAGAATCGAATGCTGAGGTGAAGCAACATATATGGTGACCATCGAGTTCACGGTAAGACCCGGATGGAAGCTGTTACCCGCTGATCCTTATTGTGAATTTTGAAAGACTGATGCGCTGTTTGAGATTATCATAGGCCGGATCATTCTTGTGTCGAGAAAAGATTTCGCGGTCGGCCGCTCTTTAGCCGTGCCTGGCTGGAAAATGCTCCACGCCGGCCGCAATACTGGAACCAATCAGTTATGTCTATTCAAACAGAGAATAAATCCATGGCTGAGAGCGTTTGGGAAGCCTTTTGGTCCGATACCGAGAACCATGCCTGGTGGAAAACTCCTGCGCCGGAGGTTACGGATCTCATTGCCTCCCTTTCGCCAGTGGATATGCCCAGGATCCTGGACTTGGGCTGCGGTCTCGGGCGCCACGCCATTGCCTTTGCCGCTGCGGGTTTTTCCGTAACGGCTACCGACCCTTCGCCAACCGCTATTCAACACCTTCGGGACTGGGCAAACCTTCTCCAGTTGGCCATCGATACGCGCGTTTGCGACGCCATGGATGCAGACCTTGCCATCTAATTTTTTTGACGTGGTGCTCAGCTACAATGTTCTCTACCATGGATTGCGCGCCCAATTCATGCAGGCAATGCGACACGTTCACAAACTGCTCCATCAGAAGGGGATCTTTTTCTTCACCTGTCCCAGCCGGATGGATGGCAAATATGGTTTTGGCGAAATGGTGGCTCCGCATACCTATCGGTGCGCCAAATCCATTACACCCGGAGAAATTCACTATTTTGCGGACGAAGCGGATCTGGATGAATTCCTCGAAGGATTTCGCGCTGTTTCGCGCAGCAAAAGCGAAGGGTATTGGGATCACAATGGGGAACAACAGTTCTTCTCAAACTGGATTGTCAAAGCAGAAAAAATATAGGCTTTGGGCAAAAATTTCGCATCGTCGGATTTCCTTACAGACGTTCGTCAGATTGCTCCAGATCTTGTCCCGATTCTCTCGCAGCACGACTCAACTCACCCCGCCCTGTCACTATTACGACATTGGTGCCACATAATGATACAAAGATTCGCGCCGGCAATTCCGCATCAAAAGTGCCGCATTCCTGCTTGAAAATAAACCTGTAGCTCATTGATCATTCGCCACGGCTCTTGCCTTTGGCGGTTAAGGCTTTTCTCAGGAATTACCAAGGTCGGGAATGAGGTGTCCAAGCCCGAGCTTTTCCAGAGTCTCAGGCAGCGGCTTGCCCGTTTCGGGATCCCATCCCATTTTTTGGTAGTAGTTGCTCCGCAGCGCTTCCCAGTGGGGCATGATGGCCTTGCCCGCCTGCGGGCCATCCACCGGCACCGAGGCATAACGGACAGAGGGAGCCTCCATTTCTTTTGTCAGCCCGTGGCGGAAGTTGAAAACCCGAAGCTGATTAACGGCGCGCCGTCCAACGTCAAACGCCTCCTGCAAGCCATAATCCAGGCCGGTTACGGCGTTGAGGGCTTCAACCTCCATCTGAAAATCGTGGCTGGTGAGGATGCAGACAGCCAGGGAATCCTCAAAAACACGCCGCCCGTTTACGACGGCGTTCATGGTCGAGACATCCATCGCATCAAAGGGATCCTTGGGCGGCGTCTGTCCCAGCTCCTTGATGAAGGGAACTCCGGGGCCAATCTCGATCGTGCCGGTATTCGATGTGCAGGTGTCGACCAGCTCCGTCCAGCGAGCCCGGTGGTCGTGCCCGCGGGGAGTTGCAGCCTTCAGGGTATAGACGGCGCAATTCTGTGCCTCGCCGCCAAACCTCTCCGCCACTCTCTTCAGGCCTTCCGCATAAATATTGCCACAGCCCTCCCGATAGGCGATCTTCTTCAGCATGGCAAGCGTCGATTCGGCATTTCCCCACGTCATCTCGAGTCCGTCAAAGTCTCCCTTGCTCAAGAACCCGTTCTCATAACATTCCATCATCCAGGCAATCGTGTAGCTCGATTCGTTCCCCTCCAGCCCCATCCGGTCGATTTCGTTCCCAAGCATAACCGTCGCGCCGGGGTCGGTTATGCCAATCGCCGCACTCATCCCGGCCAACACCTCGTACTCGGGCTCTTCACCCCGATAGCCTTTGTAGGGGCCTTCGGTGACCTCGGTTTGCCGGCAATGAGCAAAGCGGCACGCCCAGCAGCTGGTCGGTGTGTTATTGAAGCGGGTACGAAGATAGTCCGGGCCGAATTTTTCGTGTTCCGGGAAGATATTCGTCGTGTAGTTCCTTACGGGCACCTGACCGATCCGGTAGAGGATGGGATATCCGGAAGCCGTACCTCCTGAAGAGAGAGTGGGCATGGCCTTCTGTGCCGCTTCGTACATGGACTTCGCAACCTCGTTCAGTCGTCCCGGGTCGACAACCGGGATGCTCCGCTGCATCCGTTCGGCTACAACCGCCTTCAACCGCTTCGATCCCATGACCGCGCCCAGGCCGCTGTGGGCAACAACATGACCATGGTCGCCGACGATGCATGCGAAACGGACCAGGTTTTCACCGGCAGGGCCTATGGAATAAACGCTGCTCTGCCGCTTCAATCCCTTCTTGATGGCATCCTCGGTCTCCCATGTGTCCTTGCCCACGAGGTCTTCCGCGTTTCGGATCTCGGCCGTGTTGTCGTGGATGTAAAGATAGGACCATTGCTTTGCCCGGCCCTGGACGATGATGCCGTCGTAACCGGCGAATTTCAGAAAGGCCCCGAAGAATCCGTTTGCCTGGGAACTCCCGGCCAATCCCGTTGTCGCCCCCTTGCTGATAACGGAGAAGATCCCCGATCCGACCTTCGTTCCGGTCAAGGGCCCGGTGAAGAACATCATCCGGTTCTCAGGATCCGACCACTCGACGCCCGGAGGAACCTCTTCATATAGATATTTGGCGCCCAACGCCGTGCCGCCGACGTACTTTCGCAGAATTTCGATGTCGAGGATTTCTTCACTTATGCGCTCGCTCGTAAGATCGACGCGCAGTATTTTGCCTACATATCCGCCTATTTCATAAGGGACTGCCATTGGATAGTTCTCCTTACAGAAACTTCTATTGCTCTCTAGCCCGAAATTGAGCGCATTAAATGCGTCTCTTAAAATCAGCTTACCCTATTTTGGGATCTATCGCATTAATATGATTTGTATGGCATTTTGGTAACGCCGACCTACGCAGATGGCAACACAGGGACAGGCTTATGGACTCAGCAGTTCCATAGACCGTTCAATGGGAGTCTCCCGTTGGCAACTGGCAACTACGGAATCATGCAGCCTGTCCCCCTGATTCATGTCCTCTCATACAGTTTGCATCAATATCGGCTGTATTCCCGCAGTGATTTCAGCATGGCCTGGATGTCTTGGGTCTCGGCTTTGTCCGGTATCCGGATAGCAATAATGAGGCCGCCATTTTTGCCGCATTTGTCAATGAGATCTTTGACGAACGATTCAACGTCCCGGAGCGACCATAGCTTGAACATGTTCGGGCAATGCACTAACAGGGCGCTGTGGTTTCCCAGCATCTCCTTCGCCCGGACCGCATCCGCCGATTCTATCGCGGGCAATACTTTCCCCTTGGGGAGCTCCGACAGGCACTCCAGCCGGTCGCCAAAAGGAGCTTCAAAGAACGGCACGGGCACATAACCCAGATCCACGTGGGTTTGCAGAGATTTTTTCAGTCCGGGCCAGTAAAACCTCTTGAATTGAGCCTCGGACATGAACGTCGGGTCGCCTCTCCAGAGCGGCATTCCGACTCTCTGAGGAAAGTCTTTGTCGTTGCGGTCGGCCGGAATGGCATGCGCGATACGCCTTTCCAGGATCGCATCACAGGCGGCGAGCAGTTTCTCGGGCCGCCGATACATATCGAGCATGGAGCCTTTCATGCCTCGCAGGAAGCTCGAAACAGTGTCGAAAGGCGCTCCGCCCACCCCGCCGGGCAGAAACCGGGCGAATGGAGGGAATCCCAGCTGGGCCATCTCCTCATAAGCATCCCCGATGTTTTTGCGGAACTTTATGGCGTGCTTTCCGGCTTTGGCCAGGCGTTTAGCCATTTGGATGAACTCCGGGGTGATAAAGAGCGGCGTCAGTGCGTCAAATCCCATGTACATGCTGTCCAGCGGAGGCAGTTTGCTCAAAGGTTCCAGGGCTCCGTAGATGCGGGGAAGATAGCGCCGGATCATAAAACCCGAAGGGTCATTCAGGAACATATCGTACTCGTCTTCCTTCATGTACTCCCCTTCGATGAACTGGTACTCAAAGTCAGGCGGTTTCGGGCCGCCAGGCCAGACCATGGTTTTGACATCCATCTCCGTCATCGCATCTCCGGAGCGCGGCAGTCCGCCCTCGCACATGTCAGGTTCCAGATCCACGGCTATTTTCCGCGTCGCCCGCTTGAAGGTGAGTGGGTCGTAATAGGCGGCCGAATTGGGGATTCCGCAGTAGGTGTGGGGTTCGACGAAGAACGAGAAAGGTACCCGGTCCGGCACCCTCAACTCGATTACGTCCCTCACCCGTTTGGCTCTTTCGGCATAGAGCTGGTCGACCGTTTTGCCGGCCTTTTCCTCAATCTGCTTTTTGAGAAGCAGGTTTTCCGCCTGGAATTTTTTTAATTCAGTCCGGGATGTCATTGGCTGATCACCTCATGAAAAATGTATGTTTATGAAGACAACAAAACCATGATTGCCCAGCTGCATCGGCTTGGAGTTCAGCAACACCAACCTTCAATCGAGGCCATTTTATCTCACGGATACAGGGACAGGCTACGGGATTCCACAATTCGGGAACAAGGAATTTGTTTGTCGCCTGAAAGAAATAGCCTGCAGGAAGCTGCTGCGGAAAGGGCTGGGTCCGAAACAACGGTCTGGCTTGCCCCGGGCGAACCTAATGATTACATTGGTAAACCCACGGCTCTGCCGGGGGACTCAAAGAGTTTGACAGCTCCGTATTTTGAAACGCTGAGAAACGCTGATAAAAGCGCTGACAAACGCTGATTTGTTCGGCGAGGATCGGCGTGCAAAAACCGATGGGGCGCTTCCGATGGAGTTTTCTGCGGCGGCACTGTGGCAAACGCCCGGTTTCTCATACCCTTCATCTCCTTGCCGCACGGCGCTTGCCACAGTGCCGCCGCAGAAAACTGTCCAGCGCGGAGCGCTGGCCCCTGCGGGGATCGGAAGCGCCTCATCGGCTTTTGCCCGCGTAAGTCAGCGTTCAAGACCGGCGTAACTCCTCCAACCGCTTTGAGCGGTTCAAATCTTACAAGCCTCCGGCTTTGCCGGAGGTGCCCGACTCCGGAATCAGGTAGCCTGTCCCCCCAATTGGGTGATACTATGCCGCCGCGGAAAATTCGAAATACACCTAGTGGTTCTTGATAGTTGGCTATTGCTATTTCCCATGGAATGGAAGGAGACAAGCTAAATGGATGGCAAGACGAAAGGATTCTGGACTTATGAAAATAGGATGGTCCTGACTCTGTGCCTGGCATTCGGATTCGTCATGTTCGACCGGTTCGCGTTGGCAAACCTGTCCGTTTATGTGTTGCCCGATCTTAAAATGAACAACGCACAACTCGGCATGGCGACCTCCGCATTTGCTTTCAGCTGGGCCATCGTCGGTTTGTTCGGAAGCTGGTTTGCGGACAGCAAGGGTTCCAGAAAGGCTTTGTTGGCGGGAATCGTTCTGGTGTTTTCGATTTGCTCCCTGCTGACGGGCCTTGCCACCGGATTTGTCATGCTGGTTTTTATCCGCTTGATCATGGGCGCCTCCGAAGGTCCCGTCATGCCCGTGTCGCAGAGCTTCATCATCCCTCAATCCACGCCCAGCCGAAGAGGCTTGAATATGGGATTGATGCAGGTAGTGGCCGTGGGTCTCATATCCAGCATGCTGGGCCCCATTATCCAGGTGGCGCTGGCCAAATCCATCGGCTGGAGATGGACGTTTGTGGTGACGATCGTCCCCGGAATCATTATTTCCATCATGATTGCCAAGATTCTCATCAATCCCGAGACGCGGGAAGAGGCCGAGCGTCGCGCCCTGGCTGAAGGCAAAGCCAGGGAGAAGGCGAAGATTTCCGAAGTGCTGGGCAAAAGAAATATCATACTTTCCATTATCGGGACCATTTTCCTGCTCTGCTGGTATATCTGCATGCTGACCTATACGCCCGGATATCTGGTAAACGTGAAGGGCCTGGATCCTTCCTATATGAGCTACGTAATGAGTGCCTTTGGCCTGGGCGCAATCTTCTGGGGCATTGTGGTTCCCGGATTGTCCGATAAGGTCGGGCGTAAGCCCATGGTCCTCATTGCCGCCGCATTGGGGGTGTTTGCCTCCATCGGAATCCTGTATGCTCCCTCCAATCTCTTTCTGCTGATGCTGGTTGCATTTGTGGGTTGGGGTGGCGTTGGGGTCTGCGCTCTTATGCAATCCACAATTCCGGCCGAGTCCGGCGATCCGAGATTTGTCGCGACAATTATTGGAGCGAACCAGTTGACCGGCGAACTGCTGGGCGCATCCGGCGGCGCCATATTGTTGGGAATTCTTGCCGATAAATATGGATTGCACGCGGCGATCTGGGGTTGCGCCATCTCCATGGCGGTGGCTTTGGTTGTAGCATTATTCTATAAAGAGAGCGCTCCCATTGTATTGGAGAGGAGAGCAAAAGCCAGGGCCTCGCAAGCCATTTGACACAGCAATAGTCCTTGAGTTGCGGAAAAAACTATTCGAGATTTCCAAAAGGGGGAAGGCGCCTTCAGGACCGCCTTCCCCCTTTTTGTCCATCCTGCACTTTGTCTGCAAAGGTTTCCGGAGGGCTACCGGTGGAGCCTTGCGACCTGGCGCTAAAAGATGAACTTCAGGCTCATCTGGACCGTCCGGCTGCCGCCGCTGAACTGGCTGGCATCCAGGAACTGAAGAGCGGAGACGTTGGCATAGGTGCTGCTCAAGGCATTGTCTGTCGACTGCTCGTACGAAGGCAGTCCCAGGCTGTATTGGCGGTGGTTCAGCGCATTGAAAAACTCGGCACGAAGCTGGAATTGCCTGGCTTCATCAAGTCTGAACGCCTTGAAAATCGAGAAATTCCAGTTGTTCAATCCCAGGGATCGAATGGTATTCCGGCCAGCGCGTCTCCCGTCATCGACCGTTCCAGGCATGGCTACCACAAACCGGGCTTTCGGATCGGCCGCCACATACCCTACGACCTGGGAATCCTGACTCCCGTAATCGTCGATCCCCGTGACGATGGACGTCGCTCCCGTAGAAGGATCTCTCAGTACATAATTCACGCGGGTGCCTGTAAGGCCGTTGCCATTGGGATTCAGCAAGGCCCGGTCTCCGGCGGCGTCGTAATCGCCATTTGCATCCTGGCCGGCAAGCGCCGTGACCGGCTGACCGCTCTGAGCCAGATAGCTGCCGTTGAATTGCCACCCGCCCAGAAACCGTCCGGCGAGAGCGTTGCCGGGAAAGAATCTCGGCAGTTCATAGGTCCAGGAGACCGAGAATTTGTGAGGCATATCAAGAGCCGAGAGCCCTCGTTCATTCCTCAGATTGTAAGGGTCCTGCGGGCGGCGGGGATTCACGAGGCTCGAGTAAAGCTCGTTGGTGGAATCATCGATGGTGCGGCTCCAGGTATAATTCGCAAGCATGAAAAGGCCGCGGGAAAATCGGCGGCGAATCTCAACGGATCCGGCGTGGTAGATCGAATTACCTACGGCCGGGAACGCCGTGACCAGGCTGTAGAACCCGTCCGAGGAATAGCGCAGATCCTGAGCGCTATAGAAATCCAGGAGGCTGGGTGCCGCCAGTGAAACAAGGGATGGCACTTCCGCGTCGGCAAAATAGGTGGGCAGGGCAAGCTCCGGATGATGCTCAAAAACTGTAATAGCATTCAGGCGGGCCTGCAGTGGCAGATTTTGGCCCCGGGTGCCGAGGTAGCGAAGCTCCAGGACGTAGTTTTTGGCAAACTCGCGCTGCATGCTCAAGGTCCATGTGTAGGTTTTGGGCGCCACCTGGTCCACGATCAGGGAGCCCGTCGCAGCGCGGGCTTCCTCCTGGGTAACAGGCGGGACGTTGACCTGGAGCAAGCCGCCCCCTGCCAGGAATCCCGTGCCTGTGGCACACCAGGCGGGTGGAGTGGCGTAGGTGCAGGTTATGGTCGGATTTTGTTCCGTCTGAACCTGCGGAGGCAGCTGCAGAAGCACCAGGTTCTGAAAATTGACATCATAGGCGAGAGCGAATCCGCCTCGTATGGACGACGTGCCTTGGGGGCCGAACAGCTTTCTCAGAAAACCACCGTCAAAATCGGGTGAATAGGCAAAGCCGAACCGCGGCCCGAAGTTGTTCTTGTCGGTGGTAGGATTCCGGAACTCGAATACGCCCGGGAGAGTTGCGATGGCGTTTAGAGTCTGAAGGTCTGCATCGCGCGGATTGGTCGTGAATTCATAGCGAATTCCAAGATTGAGCGTAAGATTCCGGGTGGCCTTCAAGTCATCCTGGAAGAACCAGTACAGAGATTGCTGGTTGCCGGCAAAAAAACCGGATCCCGCCCCGCGCAGTGCGCCATTGTAGCCGTTGGGGACCAGGTCATTGATGAACTCGCTCATGTCCGCGTAATCCCACTCGCCGCGGCTTCGCGGCAGGAGATCTCCGGGCGAAATTATGTTGCGATATTCAATGCCGGCCTTGATCTGGTGGCGTCCGACTACATAGCTCAGGTTGTTGAGCGCCTGATAGCTGTTCTGTATGCTGCTTTGGGGCGAATTTTCCTCGGGGCCGATGTTCAGGCCCAGTTCGTCGATTTTGACCGTGGGGAAGTTGGCAAAATCTTCGGGGATACTCCATCCCAGGTTATTGCGGGAATAGGAAAGGCGAAAATCGTTCGCCAGCCTGGAAGAGATCGCCCAGATGTCGGTGAAGGCCACTTTGCGGGCATCCCGGTAATAGGCGCCGGTAAATTGTGGCAGCGGCAGCGCCGGATTCAGGTTTGGCTGGCGCAATCGGTCATACAAAAACCTTCCGCGCAGCTGGTGCCGGGCGAGATTGTAATCCAGGTTGGTCTGAAAATCGTGCTGTGTGTCGTAATCGGGCGCAAAATACTGCACGTTTCCGACCGGAATTTCCTGGCCGCTCACCGTGACCGAATCGGAAGCCGTCGACGCCAACGGGAACTGCTGCAATATATCCTTCACCTCGGAATTTGCGGCGAGGTTGTTCAAAAGAGACATCCCGGACTGGGTGGGACTGAGAACTGTGACTCCCGTGGCTGCCTCTCCGCGTGTGCGGTATTCATAGGCGCCGAAAAAAAAGAGCTTGTCTTTTCTGATCGGACCCCCGAACGTGCCGCCGAGGCGGGTATAGTCAAAGCGAGGCTTTTTATCGATGTCGCCGGCCTCGAGGGCCGCCTTGTTCAGGTTGTCCATGGCGTTCAGGCTGCGATTCTGGCCGTAATAGAAGGCGCTCCCGTGAAAGTCGTTGGTTCCGGACTTGGTGATGATGTTGAATTGCCCGGCCGTGGAATGGCCGTATTCGGCGCTGAACTGGTTGCTGATCAGGTTGAATTCGGCCACGGCGTCCTGGATCACAGGCTGCAGAGAGCCGGTTATGGAGACGTCGTTGTTGTCAACGCCGTCAATGGTGAAATTGTTGTTGCGCGGCCGGTTGCCGCCGATCGAGCCGCCTTCTCCCGAAACGCCGCCTGCCTGCGTGGTCGTGTTCGGAAGCAGGATCGCGAGATTCAGAGGGCTTCCGCCAAGAACAGAATTGGGGAGATCCAAAACGGCTCTCTCCTCGAGGGTAGCTCCCAATTGGGAAGTCGAAGTGGACACCATTTCCGCTCCTCCTTCCACTTCGACGATTGTGGTCACCGCTCCGACCTCCAGTATGGCATCGGAATCGGTGATCTGGTTGGCGGACACGGGGACGTTCTTTCGAACAAAACTCTTAAATCCCGTATGCTCCACTGAAACAGAATAATTGCCGACCAGCAGGTTGGTGAAAGAAAAGAGTCCGGCGCTGCTTGCAGCCGTTTCGAACTTTGCCCCCGTTGCCTCATTCGTTGCCGTGACGATTGCATCGGGGATCACTCCGCCCGTGCCGTCTTTGACCACCCCACGCAGGGTGCCGCCTGTCGTCTGGCCGGCCAACGGCTGACAGGTTCCCGCAATGAATACTGTTGCGGCGATCAGGCAAAAAACCAGTCCGACATATTTTCTCGAATGCATAGTCCTCCTAAGGTTTCGCCAGGTTCTGTCCTCCAAGCCCTGACCCAAATGGGCCTTGTGCATCATTCGTAGCCCCGTATTACGTAAAACAACCTAACCAATCTGGTGAAAGGGCTTTTCGGACATTTGTATTGATTTATCGCCTAATTCGGTTGAGCTTGCCGTGAGGAAACCGTAAGGATAGCGTAAGGGGATTTTTCACAGCGGCACCCTGGTTCGCGACATATGCAGCGACGACCGCACACAATTATGAATGCATGGGCAATTCAAAGATCTGCGGTGAGGCTTGCTGGATTTGACGGCTTCGGGATCCATAACGCCGGCCTGCGCTGAAAAAACACTGAGCAGGTATCATCCGGCAGAGCCGTAGGCGTAATTACATTGGTAAACCCCCGGCTCTGCCGGGGGACTCAAAGAGTTTGACAGCTCCGTATTTTGAAACGCTGAGAAACGCTGATAAAAGCGCTGACAAACGCCGATTTGTTCGGCGAGGGTCGGCGAGCAAAAGCCGATGAGGCGCTTCCGATGGAGTTTTCTGCGGCGGCACTGTGGCAAACGCCCGGTTTCTCATACCCTTCATCTGCTTGCCGCACGGCGCTTGCCACAGTGCCGCCGCAGAAAACTGTCCAGCGCGGAGCGCTGGCCCCTGCGGGGATCGGAAGCGCCTCATCGGCTTTTGCCCGCGTAAGTCAGCGTTCAAGACCGGCGCAACTCCTCCAACCGCTTTGAGCGGTTCAAATCTTTCAAGCCTCCGGCTTTGCCGGAGGTACCTGACTGCCGGCCCCTCAAAGAGGCTTGATCGCAACCGATAAAACATATAACCGGTTTCACGCGCAATAAACTTCTGTAAGGATTTTGAAGCGCAGAATGTCGAATAATGAATGATAAATTTCGAAGTCGCGCCCTACTTCTGCGGTTCGACATTCGATATTCTACATTTAAAATTCAAACTCACACCTGCAGAAGCGGTGGATCTCCCGTTAGGTTAGATCCCGGGCGGATGGAGAATGCACGGCTGAATCAAGCCCGATCGTGACGAACGTCTATTCGGTAGATCACCTATCCCACAAAGACCGGACGCCGCGACAGGAGGAGCGGAGTGTTGGCCGGAAGCGCTGGTTTTCCGGCCGTCTCTGCGGCGAGTCTCTCGAGGAAGCTGTCGAGCGTCATTTCCAGTTGCTCTCCGAACCGGGGGCGTACCGTAAGAGTACCGCCCGAAAGCTCCTTCTCGCCTATCACCAGCCCGTAGGGGATCCACTCCTTTTCCATTTCACGAATTTTCTTGCCAACCTTCAGGTCGCGATCGTCTAGGTCGACCCGGTAGGGGATCCGGCCCGCCAGCCGCAGCGCTCCCTCAATATGCGCCTGCGAGACCGGCAGCAGGCGTACCTGAATCGGCGCAAGCCAGATCGGGTAAAAGGCTTTTTGGCCCTGCTCCATGCGCATCGCCTGGTTTTCCAAAATGGCAAACAGATTCCGGTCCACCGATCCCGAGAGGGATGCGTGCATGAGCAGGGGGTGATGCTTCGTGCCATCCTCTTCTATGTAATTGATATTGAACCGTTCGGAATTTTCCACGTCGATTTGCACGGTGGAGAGGCATGCGGCCTTTTTGGCCATATCGACAAAGTTCATCTCAAACTTGGCGACGAAATAGAAAAAGCGCTGGTCCCAGACCTCAACCAGAGCCGGACGGTCGAGGATTCTCATCAATTCCTCTACGAACCCGGGATTCTCGTCCAGGAATGAACGCACGAAGCGGATGGCCGGAACGCATTCGAGGCCGAGGTCGTCCAGCCAACGCAGGCAAAGCGAAACCTGGCGCACAAACTCTTCCTTTGCCATCTTCATGTCCCGGACAAGCGTATGCATATCGGGCATGGTGAAGGCGCGCAGGCGCCGGAGTCCGGCCACTTCGCCGCTTTGTTCGCGCCTGAAGGAGAAATGGGTGAGCTCGTAAAGGCGCACGGGAAGATGGCGATATGAAGTGACCATATCGTGCTGGATCATGTACTGGCCGAAGCAGGCTGCGAAGCGAAGGAAAAACTCCTTTTCGTCGCTTTTGACCACATATTGACGGGCAGGGAAGCGGTGCAGGTATTTTGAAAGCGCAGGATGCCCATAATCGTACATGATGGGCGTCTCAACCTGCATGGCGCCATAGTCCACGGCCATGCGCGTGACGTGCAGTTCCAGGAGCCGCTTTACGAGAAGACCCTTGGGATACCAGCGCAGGTTGCCCGAATCGGAAGCCGGTTCATAGTCGACGAGCTCCTGCTCTCGCATCAGCCTGATGTGGGGCGGCGCTTCTTCGGCCTGGCGCGTTCCTTCGCGCTCGTACAGAAAGAGGTCTTTCAATCCCTGATGTGCATCAAAATTAAACCTGTCCGCAGAAACAAAGGAACCGTCCGGATGATAGACGCGCCACTCGGAGCGCAGGGTTTTTTCAGCGGCCAGAGCTTTTGATTCCGCCGCGTCTTCTTTCCGCGACGCTTTGCCGTCTCCATCGCCTGGAACCAGTGTCATCGCCAGCTCGGAGAGCGGGTGTCCCTTGCAGCTGATTTCGAAGGCTTTGTAATATCCGAAGGGTGCCCGATGGATTTCCAGGTCCGGTCCCGCGCGCAGCAACTCCACGACCTGGTCAATGATGCGCGTGGCAATTCGAGGTTTTGCCAGATCGCTGGAGAGGTGCGCATAGGGGTAAACCATAACGCGGGTGGCATTCACCTTCCCGGCCGTGGCACGGATTTGACCGGCCGCCTTCCGGGCAGCTTCCTGCGCACCGGCTTCGTCCCCATTTTCCACGGCAAGGAAGGCAACGAGCACTTCCTCAACGTGATCCTGCTCCTCGCCCGGAGAAAGCTCGTCGGCAAAACCGGCTACGCTGGTCTTGTCGGTCACCTTATAGGAAAACCGATCGGCGTGGATCATCATCAATCGCATAAGCGTTCCCCAAATTCCACTATGGGATAGAAATAAATATTGTTTCTATGTTGGGCAGCATCCTGCCACAACAGGTTCAATGGCGCAAGGCAGTAACGGATCCGCCCGCTGGGGTGATGCTTGCTGCAGTTGTACTTGGGGTCAGCGTTCATCAGCGCTCTTGTCGGCGTATGTCAGCGTTTTTATTGATCTTTCGGTGAACGTTTTTCGTTTGTCTTGCGTATATAGCGCTAAAGAAATGTATATTTTTTCCGCCTGGACTTATATATGCCGAAGCCTATTTCTATCGAATCTTGGGAGGGATTCATGAAAATCATTAACCGGCGATCTTTCCTGAAGGCAGGGGCAGCGACTGCCACTATCTCAATTGCGGCTCCTGTTTTCAACAACACCTGGTTCGCTCTGGCCGGAGCGGAAGCCTCGGGCTATTTCGAGCGCGAGTTTGCCGTAACGGACGCAGTCTGCCGCAGGGTTCTTGCCAAAGCTTTGGCCAAGGGGGGCGATTACGCAGACCTGTATTTCGAGCACACGATCAGCAATTATCTGATCCTCGAGGACGGCAAGGTCAACCAGGCCTTCAGCAACGTGGCTTTGGGCATTGGGATCCGCACCATCAAAGGCGACCAGGTCGGCTATGGTTTCACGCAGGAGCTGGAAGAAAAATCCATGGCGGCGGCAGCGGACACTGCGGCAACGATTGCCGCAGGCGCAACAAAAATTGCGCCCCAGAGTTTTACGCGGCTCAAAATAGAGGATCATTATCCTTTAAAAACACTGTTCAGTGATATCCCGCTCGAACCGAAACTCAACATTGTGCAATCCGTTAACGACCGATGTTTTGATCTTTCTCCGCTTGTCATTAAAGTCAACGCTGCTTACCTGGATCAGCAGAAGCGCATCATGGTAGTTACCAGCGACGGCACGAAGGCGGAGGACCTGCAGCCAAGGATCTTTTTGAATGCAAACGTTGTAGCCGAGAAGAATGGCCGCCGTGAACGATCCGGCTGGAATTACGGCGGGCGAAAGAATTTCGACTATTTCACCCCGGCTATTGTTGAAGATACCGCCCGGATTGCCGTCAACCGCACCCTTACCTTGTTTGATGCCGTTCAGCCGCCGGCTGGCGAGATGCCCGTCGTGCTGGGCCCCGGCCTTACCGGAATCCTCCTGCACGAGGCAATCGGGCACGGCATGGAAGCGGACTTCAACCGAAAGAAAATTTCGACCTACAGCACGATGGTGGGTAAGAAAGTCGCCGAACCGTTTGTAACGATCATCGACGACGGAACCAATCCCAATTTGACCGGCTCGATCAACGTCGACGATGAGGGCATACCCGGGCAGAAGACGGTTCTTGTCGAAAACGGTATTTTAACCAGCTATCTCCATGACAGAATTTCCGCCAAATTCTATGGAGTCCAGCCCACGGGAAACGGCCGCCGTCAGGACTACCAGAATTATCCGATGCCGCGCATGAGGAACACATACATGCCGGCAGGGCCCGCGACCCCGGAAGACGTCATTAAGGCTGCAGGAAACGGCATCTATGTCCAGGATGTCAGCAATGGGCAGGTCAAGATCGGCGAGGGCGACTTCGCCTTTTTCGTTTCTCAGGGGAGAATGATCGAGGGTGGCAAGCTGGGGGCTCCGATCAAGGATGTGAACATCATGGGAAATGGGCCCAAGATGCTGGCGAACATGATCATGCTCGCAAACGACTTCCAATTCTATCAGGGTGGGGGAGGCTCATGCGGCAAGAACGGCCAGACCGCGCCTGTTGGATTCGGCCAGCCTACCGTTCTGGTCAAATCATTAACTGTGGGCGGAACCCGGAGCTGAGAGAAGGAGACGGAGTATGAAAAAAGAGCTTTATGATCTTGCTGCATGGGGAATTGACACGGCAAAGGGCGCCGGCGCAGCCGGCTGCCGGATTAACATCAACTCGGCGCGCACTGTCGAGATCGGCTACCGGGAGCGCAAACCGGAGAACATCAAGGAGGCGTCGACGAAATCACTGTCTTTGGAGGTATTCGTCAGCGGCCGCTATTCAAGCATGTCCACGTCGGATTTGAGGAAGCCGGCGCTGAAGGAGTTCATCCGCCGTGCCGTGGCTCAAACCAGGCTCCTGGCCGAAGATCCATTCCGGACCCTTCCTGATCCGAAATATTATCAGGGCCGCCAGAATCTGGATCTCGAGATGGTCGATCCCGAGTACGGCGCCTGGAACCCGGAGTCCCGGCACGCGTTCGTCAAGGCGATCGAGGATTCCTGCCTGGCCAAAGGCGGAGATAAGGTGATATCGGTCACAGCCGAAACTACCGACGGCCACAACGAATCGCTGCTCATGGCCAGCAACGGCTTTGACGGATATTCCGAAGCCACCTATTTCGTCGGCAGCGCTTCCATGACGGCCAAAGACCAGGGAGATCGACGGCCTGCGGAATATGGCACGGCAGTGGCTCTGCACCGGAAAGACATGGTAAAACCGGAGGCAATTGGCGAGGAAGCCGCCCGCAGAACTCTAGCCCTTCTCGGCGGGAAAAAAGTAAAGACCGAGACGCTTCCGATCATCATTGAAAACCGGGTCGTCGAACGCATTGGAGGTGGATTGATCGACGCCATGTCCGGCCGGGCCATCCAGCAGAAGCAGTCTTTCCTTGCGGAAAAAAAGGGCCAGAAGATCGCGAGCGACCTCCTGACCCTGATGGACGATCCCCTGCTTAAAAGAGGGTTGGCAAGCAAACCTTTCGATGGGGATGGTTTTGCCGCCAGAAAGAGGGTCATGATTGATGCAGGGGTTTTAAAGGAATTTTATGTCGACTGGTATTACAGCCGTAAGTTGGGTTGGGAGCCAACCACCGGAGGTTCATCCAATCTTATCGTTCCGCCGGGGAAACGCTCCGTCTCGGAAATCATGAAAGATCTTGGCCGCGGCATCCTGATTACGGGATTCATTGGGGGCAATTCGAACTCGACCACAGGGGACATGTCGGTGGGGATTGTGGGACAGCTGTTCGAGAATGGCATCCCGGTCCAGGCGGTGGCGGAAATGAATATTGCCGACAATCACCTGAAGCTCTGGACGCGCTTCATCGAGGCGGCCGATGATCCGTATCCGTATTCTGCTTCGAGAGTCCCGAGCCTGGTTTTCAGAGACGTGGTTGTTTCGGGAATTTGATGAAAAATCCGGGGTGCCTGTCTGCTCCAGGATCAAATAACGCCGACACACGCTGAAGGAAGCGCCGACGAACGCTGATTTGTTCGGCGAGGGTCGGCGAGCAAAAGCCGATGAGGCTTTTGCTCGCGTAAGTCAGTGTTCAAGACCAGCGTAACTGCTCCAACCGATTTGAGCGGTTCCAATCTTACAAGCCTCCGGCTTTGCCGGAGGTGCCTGACTCGCTGCCGGAACTGACGGATGTGCCCTGTTCCAAAGCAGGTCTTACTCGGTTCTGACGAGCTTCGCTATAGGCCACTTGCCGTTGCCATTTCAGGCGCCACGTCAAAGAAGATCCCCATCCTGACTGGGGTATGGGCGACTGAGCCAAAGGTGTGGATTTCGCCGCCCAGCCTTTTGCCTCAATCAATCGCAATTGTTTGATACAGACCCGAGATTTGCGCTTTCTGTGCAATACCCCCTGAGAACATAAGCCAAAAAAATCCGGAAAGAGTATCTGCTTTATTGTACATTTTCCCCAATGAGACACTTTTTTAAACGGGAAACCGGAAACGGGAAACGAATTTTAATGGCGGATCCATCGGCAAGTTAGGACATATGAAAATAAATCTTGAGCTTTTAGCGCCAGCGGGCAACGCGGATATCGGCATTGCCGCCATCGATCACGGAGCGGACGCCGTATATGTCGGAGCCCCGCGATTCAGCGCCAGGGCCGATGCAGGTGTGGAGACGGAGGAGATCGCCCGATTGATACGGCATGCGCATCTCTACTATGCCAGGGTCTATGTCGCTCTCAATACCATCCTCACCGACGAGGAAATTCCTGAAGCTCTGGATGTCATCCGGGAAATCCATGATTTGGGCGCGGACGGACTGATTATTCAGGATCCGGGCCTCCTGGAAATGGATCTTCCCCCCATTCCCCTCATCGCCAGCACTCAGATGCACAACGATACGCCGGAAAAGATCCGCTTCCTCGAGGACGTGGGTTTCAAACGGGTCATCCTGGCAAGGGAGCTTTCCCTTGAAGAGATTGCCGCCATCCGTCAAGGGACCCGCATTGAACTGGAATGCTTTGTTCACGGCGCGCTGTGCGTCTCCTACAGCGGGCAATGCTACATGAGCCAGGCTGTCACAGGGCGCAGCGGAAACCGCGGTGTCTGCGCCCAGCCCTGCCGGTCGCGGTACACGCTTACGGACGGTGACGGCAACACGATTCTTTCCGACAAGTTCCTGCTCTCCCTGAAGGATCTGAACCTGATGAACGACATCCCGGATCTGATTGCCGCCGGAATCACATCTTTCAAGATTGAAGGAAGATACAAAGAGATCGATTATGTGAAAAATGTCACGGCTGCCTATAGCCGGACGCTGGATGACTTCATACGCACTCATCCGGATTATCGCCGCCGCAGTTCCGGCAGGAGCGAACCGACATTTTTGCCGGATCCGGCGAAGACATTTAACCGGGGATTACACGGGATACTTCATCTCCGGCCGGAGAGAGAAGATTGCTTCCATGGATACCCCGAAGTCCATCGGCCAACCTGTTGGGACCGTTACCAGCCTGGGGAAGGGATTCTTCAGAACGGATTGCACAGACCTTGAAAACGGAGATGGGCTCTGCTTCTTCACCAAGGAGAGTGAGCTTTCGGGATTCCGCGTTGAGCGTGTCGAGAACTCAAAGGTATTTCCCAATACCATGAAGGATCTTGGCGTGGGCCTCCTCCTTGTATCGCAACCACGACATCGCGCTGACCCGCCTACTGAATAGGATCTCCAGTCGAAGACAGGTCCGCTGTGGAGATGGATTTCCGGCACGACGGAGATACGGTTCGTCTTTCGGCGAGAGACGAAGACGGTAATAGCTCGGAATTGGTAGTTGATATCCCTTATGAGGAAGCCAGGGATCCGTCCGCGGCGCGGGAACAGATTGAAAAACACCTTTCCAGCACGGGCAACACTCCGTTTAAGGCAACAAAGATAAATATCTGCCGGCCGCGACGGATTTTTACCTATAAGCTTTTTAAACAGAATCAAACGGGATGTCCTGGCGGAACTTGTCAAGGATCAGGATTGAAAAGTATCCGCGTGAAACGGCGGCGTTCACGCCCAACAGCATTCCCTATCCTGAAAAACAGCTGGATTATCGTGCCAATGTGCTTAATGAGCATGCCCGGCAATTTTATCACCGCCACGGTGCCGAGGTTTTGGAACCCGCCTTTGAGATCCTTTCGGAAATGAGCAGGGAAAGAGGTCATGAGAACCAGGTACTGTCTCCGCCATGAGCTGGACGCCTGCCTTAAGTCCGGCCGGTCAACGCGCCGGCTTCAAGGAGCCGTTGCGGATCAGCGACGGGCATCATGAATATCTGCTGAAATTCGACTGTGAAGAATGCAAAATGTCCGTAATATTTGTGCGGAAGAAAAAGCGCGCAACGAATTAGCGGGGGAAATCATGCAGTCATGCTGCACCGGTGTTTGACTGCGCTGATCTACGCTGAAAGTGCGCAAAGAATGTCAGGCACCTCCGGCAAAGCCGGAGGCTTGAAAGATTGGAACCGCTCAAAGCGGTTGGAGGAGGTACGCTGGTCTTGCTCGCCGACCCTCGCCGAACAAATCGGCGTTTGTCAGTGCTTTTGTCAGCGTATCTCAGCGTTTCAAAATACGGAGCTGTCAAACTCTATGAGTCCCCCGGCAGAGCCGGGGGTTTACCAATAGAACTATGGGAATGTGGCTTTTTCAAGCCGGCAAAAGCGGCTTGACATCCCTGGGTATACCTCATAGACTCCGGCCTTCTGAAAGGGTTGGGCTCCTTTCGCTTTCCTTTCCATACACATTGAGGTTCAGATATGAAAGGCCAAGCGCTTTTTTTACTCCTCCTGGTTCTCCTATGGATTCCACATGCCCTGACGGCAGGCGATTTGGAGTACGAAGCTTCGGGATCGGTTTTCTCGCACTATATGTGGCGCGGAATTCACCTGAGCGAAGATGGAGTCTTCCAGCCCTCCCTGACGGTTGGCGGCAAAGGTTTTTCCGCCAACCTTTGGGCCAATTACCAGTTTGATCCCAACCGCTGGACTGAAGTTGATTTCACCGGCGCCTATTCAGGTGAAAACGGGAACATCAATTATGAGATCGGATTTATCCACTATGCAGTGCTGGAGGATCTGGACAGCGACGAGATCTATGGCAGCGTAGGGCATTCCAATGTCCTCAACCCGTCGTTCAAGGCATTTTTTGACGTCAACGCCGGCAAAGGGGCCTATCTTCAAGCAGGTCTGGAGCCCTCAATCCCGCTGGGCAAGGATATTTCTCTGAACATCAGAGCCTTCGCAGGATACGTGCTGAAAAACTCTTATATGGGGCTGAACGATGAGGGAAGGGAATTCTCCAATTTCTACAATGCGGATTTCCAGACATCCTTGACAATCCCTCTGGGAAAGCGTTTTTCCCTGGAACCGCTGCTCGGCTATTCAACCTCACTGAGCCGGAATGCGCGGCAGGCCATCATCAGTGCAAGTGTGAGTCCGCATGGAGATACCTTATATGGCGGAGCGACCCTCACTTTCAGTTTGGAATAAGCCGATATCCGGAGGCTGCAGGAGCATGCAGCGGCGTTTTTACAGATTTCACCTCTGAAGGGGAGGATGGAGGTGGCGGATTTCCTTGTTTTTGAAAACCTCTCCAAGCGTTTCGGGTCAACGCGGGCTGCGGACAATGTCTCGCTCTCCATTCGAAAAGGAGAATTCTTTTCTCTTTTAGGCCCCAGCGGCTGCGGCAAAACGACTTTGCTTCGCATCCTGGCAGGTTTCGAACAGCCCGACAGCGGCAGGGTTCTGCTGGACGGCGAGGACATTACGTCCTTGCCTCCTCACAAGCGCAAAGTCAACACCATCTTCCAGAATTACGCCCTCTTCCCTCATCTTACGGTTTGGGAAAATATCGCCTTCGGCCTGCGGATTTCCAAGATCCCCAAAAGAGAAATGGAAGAGGAAGTGGGCCGCATGCTTCATCTCATACAGATGGAGGACCAGGCCCACAAGCGCCCTGAACAGATCAGCGGAGGGCAGAAGCAACGAGTGGCGGTTGCCCGGGCGCTGATCAACCGCCCGCAGGTGCTTCTGCTGGACGAGCCTCTCGCGGCGCTGGACTTGAAGCTCAGGCAACGCATGCTGATCGAACTGGACCTGATCCACGACCAGGTTGGCATTACGTTCCTCTATGTGACGCATGACCAGGGGGAAGCCATGAGCCTGAGCGATCGCATCGCCGTCATGAACCAGGGCCGGATCGAGCAGGTGGGCATGCCGGCGGAAATCTATGAGGCCCCCCGGAGCAGCTTTGTGGCGGCCTTCATCGGGGACACCAATTTCTTCGAGGGGGAAGTGGCCGACATGCCGGAAAGTGATTACAGCCGTCTTAAAATTGAGGGCTTCCCTGACGTACTCTGTTTCAACGACAAGCAGATCGGCAAAGGCAATCCTGTCTATTTGAGCATCCGGCCGGAAAAATTCAACATCTCCCGCGAGGAGCCGGCTGTGGATGGCCGCCACAATAAAATGCGGGCGCACGTGGAAGATGTCATTTATCTGGGGACGCACACCAAATACTGGGTGCGGATCCAGGATTACAGGCTGGCGGTTTTTCGTCAGCACAGCCGTTTCCTTCTGGATGAAACTCCAATACGCTGGCATGAGGATGTCTGGATCAGCTGGCATGCGGATGACGGCTTCATGCTCGAGCGTTACAGCGAATCGGATGAAAAGCTCACAAACCTGCCTCCGCAGAAGGTGGGAGAAAGCGGTTTGGCGGACGAAACGCAGGGCGAATCCTGAACCGGTTTTACATAGGTCATTAGCCATGAATGCGGCGGGGAAAAAAAAGGTGCAAGAATGGCTGGTGACGGCTCCATCCCTGCTCTGGCTTATCTTCCTTTTCCTGATTCCCACGCTCATTGTGTTTGCCATCGCCTTCAAACCGCCGGACCTTTACGGAGGGATCGGGGCGAGCTGGACGATGGAAACCCTGCGCAGCCTGTGCAAGGCGGATTACGCCGTCATCATTTGGCGCACTCTGTACCTCAGCCTGCTGACGACGGCCGCCTGCATCCTTCTGGCAATCCCGGCCGGTTACTGCCTGGCGCGGACCGACCGGCGCTGGCGGCAGATCCTGCTCCTTTTGGTGATCATCCCCTTCTGGACGAGCTTCCTGATCCGTATTTTCGCCTGGAAAATCCTTCTCCACCCCGAGGGCCTGGTCAAGAAAGGGATGGTGTTCCTGCATCTGGTTCAGCCGGAAGCTTCATTGCTATACAACGCCTGGGCAGTCTGGCTGGTAATGGTGTACACATTTTTGCCTTTTGCCATCCTGCCGATTTATGCCGCCGCGGAGAAATTCGAATTCCGGCTGCTTGAGGCGGCGCAGGATTTGGGCGCTCGCCGATGGCAGTCCTGGCTCTTTATTTTCCTGCCTGGGATCCGGCGAGGTTTATGGACCGCTATCCTGGTGGTCTTCATCCCCGCTCTGGGATCTTATGTCATCCCCGACATTGTCGGCGGACCGGGCGGGGAAATGCTCGGCAATAAAATCGCCCAGAGGGTTTTTGTCGATCGCAATCTGCCGCATGCCAGCGGCCTTTCAGCCCTCCTCATCCTGGCCGTACTGCTTCCCTTGCTGGCGGTCCTGGTGTTGCAGAGGAAAAAGGGGGAGGCTGCCCCGCTGATCGAGGAGGATGCATGAAGCGCAGCCGGTTCCCGCTGATCGTCACCTGGATCCTGCTGCTCTTCTTCTACCTGCCGATTTTCATCCTGGTCCTCTATTCCTTTAACAGCTCCCGCTTCGGCGGTTCCTGGAATGGCTGGTCGCTGCACTGGTACCGGCAACTCTGCCGGGAGCGGGAGATATGGCATGCCCTGACCAACAGCCTGGTGATCGCGTTCTCGGCAACAGCCGTATCCCTCGTGTTGGGGACCACTGCAGCCATCGCCCTGCACCGGTTTTCCTCGCGCCTGCAAAAATTTCATTACATCCTGATTTATACCCCTCTGGTGGTTCCTGAAATCCTGATGGGTATCAGCCTGCTGCTCTTCTTCGCCGCGCTGCAGCTGGAGCTGGGCCTTTTCACCATTTTTCTGGCTCATGTCACCTTTTGCATCAGCTACGTCGCCATGGTTGTGCTGGGACGCCTTCAGGATTTCGATTATGCCATCGTCGAAGCTGCACAGGATTTGGGGGCCGGCTGGTGGACAACGCTGTGGCGCGTCCTGTTGCCGCTGCTGATGCCCGGCATCGTGGCGGGAGGGCTTTTGGCCTTCACTCTCTCCATTGACGATTTTGTAATCACCTTCTTTGTGGCCGGCCCCGGTTCCACAACCCTGCCCATACGCATTTACAGCATGATCAAGCACGGATCGCCGCCATTGATCAACGCCCTTTCCTCTATCCTTTTGCTGGTCACTTTTCTGGCTGTCTTTTTCAGCCAAAGGTTAACCAAGGAGGTCCCATGAAAATCCGGTCCCTGATTTTATGCATGATTGTTCTTTGCTGGATGCCGGCGGGCTGCCGGCGCAAGACTCCGGAATTGAAGATCTACACCTGGGCGGATTATTTCAAGCCGGAGCTGCTCGAGCGCTTCGAGAAAGAACACCAATGCCGGATCATCATCGACACATTCGAATCCAATGAATCGATGTACGCCAAGATCAAGGCGGGAGCCACCGGCTACGACCTTCTGACCCCGAGCAGCTATTTTGTTAAGATCATGTTCGATCAGGGCTATCTGCTGACTCTGGACCGGGCCCAATTGCCGAATCTGAAGCATGTCGACGCCGACTATCTGCAGATTGCCATGGATCCTCAAATGCAGCATAGCGTGCCCTATATGCTGACCAATTCCGGCATCGCCTTCCAAAAGGGCAAGGTTCAGGACTTCATTCCGTCCTGGAAGATGTTTAACCGGGCAAACCTCAAGGGCCGTATGACCATGCTCAACGACATGCGGGAGACGGTCGGCGCTGCATTGAAATTCCTGGGTTACAGTTTGAATTCCCGCAATGATAAGGAACTGGAGGCCGCCCGCGATGTGGTGATTGGATGGAAAAAGAACCTGGCAAAATTTGAATCCGAACAATACAAGAGCGGGGTCGCCACGGGAGAGTTTTTACTGGTGCACGGATACAGCGGGGATCTTCTGCAGGTGCAAAAGGAAAACCCCGATGTCGATTTCGTAATCCCCATGGAAGGCACCTCCATTTCATGTGACGACCTGGTCATCATGAAGGATTCGAAGGAATCGCGGCTGGCCCATGCTTTCATAAACTTCATTCATGACCCGGACGTGGCAGCCGAAAATACCAATTTCCTTTCCTATGTGTGCCCCAACCAGTCGAGTTACCCCAAGGTGGACTCCGCGTTGCGCAACAACCCTGCCGTATTCCTGGCTCCCGAGGTAAAGGCCAAATGTGAGGTGATCGACGATCTGGGACAGGACACGGCCAAGTACAACAGGATCTGGGACCAGATCAAAGCCGCTGACTGAGGCGGGAGGATTACGCCGCCAGATTCGTTCAGTTTTGATTGCCCATCGTGCCCAGGATCACGTTCGGAACTAAAGAGATACGGTGCTGATTCCGATGTGGAAGTAGGAATCTGCCGGGTATATACCCGGCATTTTTTCAGTGCCGGTGATGGATCCCAGCCGATGTTCTAGGAGCTCTCTCCTGGAGTTCTGCAACGACCGGTGGTTTTCCAGGGCAGCTTCGGAAAAGCATGTAAATATGTCCCTATTGGCGATTTGAGACCTGTAACCTGCAGGTGCTACTCCGCTGTCATGCCTGTTTCACCGGCGATACCTCAAATTTGGGAGGAAAGTATCGGGGGTGACAGTCCATGGATTTAACAGTGCAGTTGTGAGCTGATTCAAGCGGCGATGAATGCTGACATAGTTACTCTGTGATGCCGATGAACGTTTATAGGGCTTTTGGATGCATCAGGCGGTGAGAATTGGGCACTCGATTATCGACACATATTCTGGCTGAATCCGAGTTTGAGGAATGGGACAGGTTCGTCTCCACCTCACCGCTCGGCAGCATTTACAGCTCATCCGGCTACCTGAAAATATTGTGTTCCGTGACCGGCGCGACCTTCAGGATTCTTGCCGTGCGAAGGGGCGATGAACTGGCGGGAGGGGTAGGGCTTTATGAAGTCAAAACCACTTCTGGAACCTATGTCTCGACACGGCTTCTCCTTTACTACAACGGCCTTGTTCTTCGCGAGTATCAGACCAAATACCCATCCCAGCGAACCGCGCGCTCCCTGGAAACTATGGAGGCAATAGAGCGGGAAATCGGCAGTTTTGGGTACACGAGGGTTGTGCTGAAAAATCAAGGCGCCTTCGCAGATGCACGCCTGTTTCTGAATCGAGGGTGGTCCGTCCGGCCTACATACACCTATGTGGTTCCATTAGCCGACCTGGATGCGCTCTGGAACCGTCTTGAGCAGAACCTGAGGCGCCTGATCAATCGATGTCGGCAGGAGGAAATCCAGTTCACGGAGGATGATGATTTCAGCAGTTTCTATGCTATGCATGTGCAGACCGTGGAAAGAAAGGGTGCATCTCTGTATCTTCCCCAGGATTCTTTTCGACGGTATTTCGAAAGCCTGAGATCTCAGAAACTCTGCCGGCTTTTTCATGCAAGACTGCCGGATGGACGTTCGATTGCCTCCCAGCTCGTCTTGCTGGGACCGCACTTCTGTGCGCATACTGTCAGCGCGGCAGCAGACAGGGAATTCCAGCAGATGGGCGCGAACGCCTTTCTGCGCTGGAAGGTCTTCGAGTCGCTGTCAGCTATGGGATATACAGCAAACGATCTCACGGATGCGGCACTGGGACCCGTGACACATTTTAAAAGCCAGTTAGGGGGAGATCTTGCAATGTGTCTGGTGCTGACGGCTCCTGAGTCGATTTTGGACCGATTTTACAGGACGGGCCGGAGCATTCTGCGTCTGGGACAGCGAGGTATTCGTAAACTCCAAAGGATGAACCCAAGCCGCAATCAAGTATAGGGCGATGGTAATGAATGGAAGCCAGCTGATTTGCTCAACCCTCAAGCGCCTGGGTGTCGAGTATATTTTTGGGCTCCCGGGCTCCCAAAATGTGGCGCTCTACGAGGCGTTGCGAAGATCCTCGATCAGGACAATCCTCGCAACCAGCGAACTCGCCGCCGCTTTCATGGCGTGCGGCTATTTCAGATCCTGCGGCAAGGCCGGTGTGGTTGTCACCATTCCCGGGCCTGGTTTTACCTATGCCCTTACAGGAATAGGGGAGGCATTTCTTGATTCGGCGGCTGTCTTATGGATAGCAGGCAAATCTGCTGATACAACCGAAAAGCGTTTTAGAACGCAGAGTATCGATCAAAAGTCCATAGCACGTCCGCTTGTCAAGGAGGTTTATTCCGTTGACGAGATCGCCGACCTCTCCTTGACTATCGACGAAGCCTATAGCGCTGCAGGTGCCGGAGAACCGGGCCCCGTTCTGGTTGAAGTAAGCAACTCATTGCTTACTCAGGTAGCGCCCCTTTCATTGGCAAACATTCCGGTTAAGGCGGCGGTCTCATCATGCCCGGAATCCGTATCCATGGACCGGGCGGCCGAAATTATAAAAGCGTCCAGGAAAGCGATCCTTTATGTGGGGGCCGGCTGCATCGGCGCAGCGGCGCGGGTATGCGATCTGGCGGAACGATTGGGATCGCCCGTACTGTCTACCACATCGGGGCGTGGCATTGTCCCTGAAAGCAACAGACTGGCGTTTGTTTCAGATTCCGGCTCCGGAGGCGCGGAGCTTATTAATCAGTTGATTGAATCCTGTGACCTCCTGATAGCCATGGGATGCAAATTCTCACAAAACGGGAGTCATGGTTTCGGGCTTCGCGTGCCGGCGAATAAGCTGATTCATGTGGATCGTTCGCCTGAAGTCCTGGGAGTCAATTATCCCGCCGACCTCCAGATCGCGGGTGACATAAAGGCTTTTCTGGACTTGCTTCTTCAGCGCGATGAACTATTCAGAAGCAGAGCTTCTGCCTGGAAGGATCAGGAGCTGCAAACCTGGCGAGAAAGAATTCAAAAAAACCATCTTCAGGCGGGAGCCGAACCGAAAATTTCAGGAGTAAATCCTCCAACACCGTCCGCCTTTTTCGGGATTCTGAGGAAAGCCATGCCTCAGCAATCCTGTCTGGTAACCGATAGCGGAGAGCATCAGTTTTTGGCTCGGAAATACTTTACGGTGCTGGCGCCTCGAGGACTTATCGTCCCGTCTGACTTCCAGTCCATGGGCTTCGGATTGCCCGCGGCAATTGGTGCCAAACTGGCTCGCCCGGAAGAAACGGTGGTTGTTCTAATGGGTGATGGCGGCTTTGCAATGTCAGGGATGGAAGTTCTCACCGCGATAAGAGAAGGGTTGCAGCTGCTGGTCATTGTCTTTAAAGACGGCCATCTCGGACTCATACGCCTGGCCCAGATGGGGGGAGGGGGGCACAGCTTCGCCACCCAACTGCAAAATCCTGATTTTTCAATGCTTGCCAGAGCTGTTGGAGCGAATTATTTCAAGCTGGAGAGCCATCCTGAAGAAATCCTCAGGAATTGCCTGCAAATGTCGGGAGTTACTTTGCTTGAAGTATGCTTGGAGGATTCTGCTGAAATGCGCAAGATGCAGGTAATACAGAAGGTTAAGGAAGGTGTGAAGCAGATACTCGGGCCAAGACATAGAGCCTTTTAAAAAGGTAACGCTGACAAAAGCGATGACAAACGATTTGTTCGGCGAGGGTCGGCGAGCAAAAGCCGATGAGGCGCTTCCGATGGAGTTTTCTGCGGCGGCACTTTGGCAAACGCCCGGATTCTCATACCCTTCATCTCCTTGCCGCACGGCGCTTGCCACAGTGCCGCCGCAGAAAACTGTCCAGCGCGGAGCGCTGGCCCCTGCGGGGATCGGAAGCGCCTCATCGGCTTTTGCCCGCGTAAGTCAGCGTTAAAGACCGGCGTAACTCCTCCAACCGCTTTGAGCGGTTCAAATCTTTCAAGCCTCCGGCTGTGCCGGAGGTGCCTGACTTGCAGATGGTCATTGACTCGGCGGTTCAAACTCTGTTCTTATATCCCAGGCTATTCCAAACAAACGCAAACGGAACCGGCAAACTATGATGCGGCCAGCATCGGGGCATTATCCGGAGGAATAAAATGCGACACAACCTGCTGATTGTAGCTGTTTTGGTGTTCCTTTTTGGAGGTAGAGCGTTCGCCCAGGGGGCGAAGGTCCAGGAAGCAAAAAAAGACGGCTGGTGGATTAAGGTGATTGCCCCAAATCCGGAACCTCCCAGGATGGCGTACTACGCCGGGGCAACCAGCAGTTCCTATGGTTTTTGGAGATCATGGGCGCCGGGCAATCCTCCGGAATTCGACGTCCCCGAAGAACTAAAAGGCAGCCCGACATTTTATATCCTGGCCCAAACAACCAGCGGACAGAAATGCCGCCTTTGTATGATGTACAAATCCAAGGGCGTCAAATACCTCGAATTTGATCTCGAAACGGATTACGAAGCGAAACAGTCGGAGGAAGACAAGCAGTGTAATTAGTTTCTGTCGTGAAACCGGTTTGCGCCGCGTAGCGGCACTATGATTTTAGCCCGGCCTTTCAAGGCCGGGAGGCATGGAATTGGGAACAGCGCGTCGCGTAGCGACGCCTGAGATTCAGCCGTCGCTACGCGACGGAAAACCTAATCCCTTTAGATCCAGGCCTTAAAAGGCCTGGCTAAATTCGACCGGCCGCTACGCGGCCCGTCTCTAATTTCCGGCTTCTACGTAATATCAAATATCCTACCGACTGCATAAAAATCCGGTTTCTTCGCAAAAACCGAATTTCGCGACAGAAACTAATTAGGTCAGGGATCATCTCCGAGGCCAACGAAACAAACGCGGACAGGGTCCCCTATGCATGCCCATAACAGGTCCTGTCCGTGGCACGATTTTCTTTTGTTTTTTTTTGGGCAGAGATTATTGATGTTTCCGGAGGCCGCCGTTTCTATTTGATTGCAGCCTTGATCTCCTTAAGATCGCCGGAAGCCAGCGACGTGATCTCCAAAAGAAAAACGAAATTGTGAAAGCCTCGGGAACCGTCATTTTCCAGGAGTGCGAGATTCGCTTTCACACCTTCAAACCTCGGTTTTAGAGAGGCATCCAAAAGCTCAGGCTTTTTCTTCAGGGCTTCCTCAATTGCCTTAACATCTGCCAGCAAAGGAGCCATGCTTTCATCATAGGTTGACTGCCATTCCTGTATTTGTTCGACCCGGGCTTCCCGGTTGTTGTCCTTGTGACAAGCCGTGCACGTGTCCAGCCTCTTTTCCGTTAAGCCGGGATCATCGGGTCGAAGAACCCTCATCGCGTGATTTCCCTCGGTCATGTGGCATGAAATGCAGGGTACGCCGGAGTGGAAATTCCTTGAATCCTCGATTCCCTTGGCGCCTAGACCAAGAAATATGGGTCTTTGAGTATGGCATGTATCGCATAGCTTTTCAGGTTGCATAACCACTCTATGGTCAAATTCGGTCTTCTGGAGGCTATGGCAGGCCAGGCAGGGCGCCTTGTGGAAACTTTCTTTTGGTGCGCTGACGGCTATCGCCTGTGGTACGCCCCCTTCAGGCTTCCTGGGGGAATGGCAGCCGCTGCAGCCGGCCGCCGCCGGATTATTGGAGGCAGTCAGCCCGACTGCGCCGCTATGGTTGGAGGCCCTCCACATGTTCTGTTTTTCGGCATGGCAGGTATGACAGGATTGGAAGCTGGAGTGGTCGGGAATTTCCTTTTTTTCCTCAGCAGTGACAAAAGCCGCAATCGCTCCCGGCAAAATACAGGCAATGCTGGCGAAAAAAAGAGCGGCTTTCCAAATGTCTCGATTCTGCATCCTTTGCGTCTCCTGGTTATGGGATATGGGGTTGGGGTCTGGGGAGGGTCTGGGGACACCCATGTAAAAATGCCTCGCAATTGCCACGGATCGAGCCTGCTCCGGGCAAAAAAAAGTCGGAAAGATAATCCGCGAATCTACGCCATCGCGATTTAGGAGTTGCATATTATCATCATTTGAGATGAAAATGAGAATCAAGGTTTCCTGAAAACAGGGTGGGGAATCCAAATATTTGATCCAGGAAGAGACATCAAAGGAGGATTTGTGAGTTCAAATCCATCAAGAAGGCAGTTTCTGCAAGCCGGTGTGGCCTTGCCGGCGGCCGGGCTCGTATCCACAGGCGCACTGGAATCAACTTTCCAGGAGGCTCCCAAAACCAAGGAACCTCCTAAGGTTGTATACCGAACTCTGGGTAAAACGGATCTTAAACCCTCGGGTGTCGGTTACGGAATAGGATACGTGCCATACACCGATGTTGTGGCACGGTCCCTTGATATGGGTGTCAATTATTTCGACACTGCCCGAGATTATAAGGACAGCGAAAGGATTTTCGGCGGCGTCATTAAGGGAAGGCAGAGAGACAAGATCATTATTGCTACCAAGTCTCCCTCCTATAAAAAAGAGCGAATATTGCAGGACCTGGATACCAGCCTCAAGGAACTTGGCACCGATTATGTCGATATCTGGCATCTGCACGCCAGGGACACACCGGCATCGATCCCGGATGGGGCCCTGGAGGCCATGCAGATGGCCAAGAAGTCAGGCAAAGCGCGCTACCTCGGCTTCAGCTGCCACAAACCGTATGCGATGGTCGATTTCATCATAAAAACCAAGACATTCGACGTCATGCAAATGACTTACAGCTACCCCATCGGCGGGCGCCTCAGGAATGCGGCAGTCGACAAGCTTCGTGAAGCGGGCATTGGCGTCATAGCCATGAAGGTAGTGGTGGCCGTAAGCGGGCTCAACCTGGCCGACTTCGGCGGAAAGCCCAAGACGACGGGTGAAGGTGCGCTTTCCGGCATTAAGTGGGTCCTGACAAATCCCGGGATAGGAACAACCGTTCCTCACATGAAGACGATTCAGGAACTCGAGATGAATTTCCGGGCAATGTCGGAGACTTATACCGCTGCGGATGAGCAGTTGCTGTTCGTGCTGAACGAGCGAATCCGGCCGGATTATTGCCGCATGTGCTACGACTGCGAAGGAAAGTGTCCTCAGGGCATTCCTGTGGCGGATGTGCTTCGATTCCTGGCATATCACGACTTCTGCGGCAACTATCACCAGGCCGCGATGAGCTTCAAAGGTCTGGCTAAGGAAATCCGCGATGTGCGGTGCAGTGATTGCTCCACCTGCGCCATCCAATGCCCCAATGGGGTGCATGTGCAGGATCGCCTGATCCGCGCACAGGAGCTTCTGGCTTAAAGCATCTTGATCGGAATCTACGGGATCCTGGAGTTTTGGGGCTTGATCTCCAGGGTTCCCAAAGCCCCCCTCGGGGTTTTAATCCTATGTTTCCGCAGGAAACTGCGGTACGAATCCCTGCTTCCTTCGCCTTTTGACGCTGTTCTTCCTGGAGCTGCCAACCACTTAATACCCTTGCCCAAAGGTGTCTGTCGTTTAAGGACGATGATAATATAGATAGACAAGAACCAGACTGCCGCGCAAGGTGGGTTCATGAATCCTAAAGCAGGAATTGCCGCACTTATCTTTTTCAGCCTGATAGCCTTCAATCCTGCAGCGGCAACGCAATCCGGGAAACGTTTATGGGTATTGAGCCGTTCTGGAGAAATTGCGGAAATCGATCCCTCAACATGGGCTGTAAGGAGTTTAATAAATCTTCCTTCAGAAATGTCCCGCGATCCTCAAGGCTTTGCAGTCAACAGACACGCACAGATGCTGTTTGGCCCGGCTCAGGAAGCAGTCCCAATCGGCATGCTGCAAAATGCCCCTGCTGCAAAAACCTGGTTCTGGAACGGCCGGAAGGCTGTTTCCATCGATCATGCTGCGATCCCTAGACCTTCTTCCATGGCGGGAGCCAGCGGAGAGACGATGGTGGAACGCAGGCAACGATGCGCTCTTTCGGCTGATGGCGGGGCTATATATTGGTTCGAGAACGAATTCCGGATGCGGAAGAATCAAGGCGACGCGGATGTGTCGTCAGTCTCTGCAACCTGGCGTGCATATCGATCCGGTTTGGCGGACGAAAACCGGGTGCAGATCGCCGGGTCTGCATTCCCTGAGTGCAAGTGCGCCACGGGGGATTGTTCCGAAACCTGTCCCGAAGCATCTTTCTGGTTTCCCGATGAAGGAGTGGATGATTTTTTCCTGGTTACCCGATGGATACCCGGGCAGATCGGCGCAACTTATGAATCCAGCTCGCTCTTTCGAAGACGGGGCTCCGTGTGGTCCGAGCACAAACTGCCCAGGGCGCTGGAAAAGGTTGAGGATGCGGCGCGCGGAGGAGCCAGCATCATATATCGCGCTCTCGACGGAGCCTGTTGCGGATGGGACAATGCCGGTGATGACCAGACGATCCTGTACTCTGATGGAAGAGAAACCGTCCTTTTCGACGAGTTGAGGCGATATCGGAATCCCAACTACGACGTCAGCTTTTTCACGTCAAATTCAAGGTTCTCACCTGATTTGAGATCGATTGCAATGACAATCCTTTCCACAGCAATGCCTGGGAATGAGATCCGGCTGGCGGACGAAGGCAAGCCAAACCCCGACGAACTGGCGCGGATACAGAAATCGATTGCGGACCTGCCTGCGGTCGAAGTTGTTCGTGCGGACGCTCCCTCCAAAACGATCGCGCTGCTCCGTCATGCAACCCTGGTGGGATGGATAAATGACAGTGAAATTCTGATTGTCGAAAATGGCATCCTTGCGGCGATAGATGTATTCAAGGGCCACCGAAGGAGATCTCCGGTTAAGGTCGCGGATGACTCCCTCGTTTTCCTACGCTAGCCGGTCTCGCGAAGTGCTGGTCCATAATTATTGCCAGGCGTTTATCGGGGTTTTATCAGTGTATGCCAGCGTGAAGGTGGTTAAGCTAATAACTTGCCTGTCCTTACGGCCGGGCATCGAGCCGCTGCATCTTCAGCTTTCGCAGGATCGGAACCACAGATAGATAGACTAGGCCCATCACCAACGGAGCGAGCATTACCCAGACCAGCAACGCCCGCAAGGTGGCCATCCATAAATGAGTGGCCGTTGCCTGGAAATCGGCCTCCATCATGCGCTGGATCAGTCCCAGGGACAGGTCCAGGGGTTTGGCGCCGAACAGCCATTCGCCTGCGCGGATAAAGGGGATCAGCAACGCAAGCTGAAGCGGGTAAACCATGAAGTTTGCGAGCTGGACGGCCGGCAGGTTCAGCCGAAAGAGGAAAGCAGCAAGGGTGCACAAGAGCGTTGTTGTCCCCAGTGCAGGCACTGTTCCCAGAGCAATGCCCAAAGCAATGCAAAGGGCAAGCCGTTCAGGTGTAAGCCCCGCTGTAATAAAAGCCAGCAGTTTTTTGTTGGCCGATTCAAGAAAATTACCTGGCCTCATCGATAATCAGTGCCTTCAATATCTATCAGGTTCAGGGGAATTTTAGCCCACATCGCTTTTTTTCAATGAAGGCATCGGGATTTAGCCCCTCCCGGGATTCCACAGCCTCTATTTCCCTGATAAATATAATACGCCTCTTCCGCACCTGCATTTCAGGCAGACAGCATTTTTACAAAAACATGGACGGATTACAGACGCGTGAAAAGCACCGTCGCCCTCCGCCACTCCGGATGCCGCATGAGCAAAGGACTCGATTCCTCGCATGGCATTCACGGAGGGATGGATGTATACCATATTAACTGCGGACTTATGGCAGCGAAAATCGTGTTTTCGGGATGGCTCTTTCCCTCGATTCATGAGGCGCGGGCGAACACGGTTCCGTTGGAGTGTGTTTTAAGAGAATCAACCGGTGTTGCTCTGATGCGGCAATGCGGCTAATATGACGAGCGTGCATGAGGATGAATCCATTTGGATGTCTTCGTGGATAAATAAACGGAGCAGAGGCAAAGTAGCAGGGAACCTGGAAGCGAACCGTTCCGATCCGCTCAAAGAAAGGGATCTACGGAAGTGAAAATTCAACAATATGTAACAGCTGAAGAAGTAAAACGGATCTGCAAGGAACTCAAGATCAGGGACTGGACCAAACTGGCTGCGGCCAAAGTGCTTCCCCGGGAGGGGAAAACGGTCCTGGCGAAGGTGAATACCTCAAAGATGAAGATCGCCCCGGAGGATTTTCGTGCAGGTTTGGAGGTGGAACTGGAACATGGCATTCGCTTCAAGGATGCCAACGTGACCAACAACCATCCCATCCTCACCGGGCTCATAGTGCTGGCTCATTTCAAGGAATCACTGGATTATTACAGGCTTTTGGAGGTCGCCGAATTGGAAGGCGATCTGGTGAAGGCGGTCGCGGCAGGGAACACGGAGAAAATCCGAAAGTATTATGCAAGGCTGGCCGCCGCAAGAATAGCTCTGAGTCAAGCCGAGCTGAAGAGGATCGGGGCAAAATAACCATAGCTGCCTGTTTGAGAAATTTATTGATACTTCCCCTGATTTGCGGAGAGCCTCTGTAGTCTGAAAGCTCCGGGATTTTATAACGCTGACAAAAGTGTTGATGAACACGGGGACTTCAGCACGGAAATAGATCCAAAAGTAATCCTCGAGCGCTTGCATTCGCCGAGCGCTCCCTTTCAATGATTGCGGGAAAACCTGATGGCGGACCCTGAAGTTACTGCAGAACATAACGTCAATCCCTGGCTCGTAGGGATCTCGGTGCTTGCGGGCACCTTCATGGTGATTCTCGATTCCACCGTCGTCAACGTTTCCCTGCCCTATATTGCCGGGAACCTCTCTGCGACCGTCGAAGAAGCAACCTGGGTGCTGACGACCTATCTGGCGGCCAACGCGATCATCATACCCATTACGGGATGGCTGGCAAACTACTTCGGCCGCCGCCGGCTGCTGCAGATCGCCGTGGTAGGTTTTACTGTGGCTTCATTCTTCTGCGGCTTCGCCTTAAGCCTCCCCATGCTGATCGCCTTCCGGGTCATCCAGGGCGTGTCGGGTGGAGTCATGCAGCCGCTCTCTCAGGCAATCATGCTGGAATCCTTTCCGCCGCACGAAAGAGGCCGTGCCATGGCCGTTTGGAGTGTTGGCATCGTCGTCGCTCCCATATTTGGTCCGGTGCTCGGCGGCTGGCTAACAGACAGCTACTCCTGGAGATGGATTTTCTACATTAATATCCCGATTGGCATAGCTGCACTGATGATGATCCGGCGATTTGTTTACGACCCTATCCTACATCCGCCGGGGAACCGCACGAATAGACTATTGGGGCATCGTCTTGATGGTTGTGGGAATCGGGGCCCTGCAGGTTGCTTTGGACCAGGGGCAGGAAGAGGATTGGCTGGCATCCAACTGGATTACGTCAATGTTGGTCCTGGCAGGCATCTCGCTCGTGGGTTTACTGATCCGCGAACTGTTCGCGCGCGCTCCTGTCATCGACCTGCGGATTTTCAGAGAGCCCACCTATACGACGGGTGTGTTTCTCATGACGATGACGGGATTCGTGCTTTATGGCAGCATGGTTATCTTTCCGATTCTGCTTCAGATGCTCCTGCAATACCCCCCGTTGCAGGCAGGCATCGCCATGGTTCCCCGCGGACTGGGAATGCTGCTGATGACGCCGGTCGTGGCAATACTGATTGGACGGGTGGATGCCCGGCTGCTTATGGCTTCCGGATTCGCCGCCGGGGCTGTGACTCTATACTGGTTTTCGTTGTTGGACATGACGGCCGGTTACTGGGATTTTTTCTGGCCGCAGGTAATACAGGGCGCCAGCTTCAACCTGCTCTTCGTTCCTATCACCACGGCGACCATGGATCCAATTTCCAACGAGAATATGGGGAACGCCACCAGTATCTTTAACCTCATGAGGAATATCGGCGGCAGCGTCGGTATCGCGTCCACCCAGACCATGATGGCCCGCGGCCGGCAACGCCATACCAACATCCTCGGTGCTCATGTTTCCCCCTACGATCCGCTTACGCAGGAAAGATTGCGCCAGCTTCAGGGAGCATTCACGACCCAGGGTGCAGACCCGGTAACGGCCCTCCAGCGTGCCCAGGGTACTCTATGGATGGCGGTTCAACAGCAGGCTTCGATCCTGACCTTTAACGATATCTTTCGCCTCATGGGATTCATTATGGTCACGTTCGTGCCGGTCTGCTATCTCATGCGGCGCCCTCGCGGCAAACCATCGGCGCCGGTGTCCGAGTAAATAAACCCGTCATCCCCGGCTCTGCCGGGGAACTCATAGAGTTTGACATTTCCAGGATCGCTTAACGCCGGCATACAAGGACCAAACGCTGACGAACACTGATCAACAGAACGACGGTCGGCGTGCAAGAGCCAAGGAGACGCTCCCGACGTATCCTTCGGCCTCACCCCAGGCACGGAAGAATCTCCAATTGACAGCCAGTTGTGAAAAACTCATCATTGGCCTGCCCGGGTGGTCGGTTCCATGGGAGAGGGTGATTCTATGAGCGAAGAAATGCAAAAAATCTTGGAACTGCTGGACAACCTGAGATCTGACAAATACCCGCTGAGCCGATACAACTCGATAGGAAAGCGCGGGGTCCGCCGGCTGGACGGATATGAAAAGGCGAGCGGGCGCGCCATCTACACTCTCGATTTGCAGCTTCACGGGATGCTTTTTGCCAAATTCCTTACATCACCCTATCCGCATGCCAGAATCAGGGGCATGAATACGGCAAAAGCAGAGGCATATCCCGGTGTCAGGGCAGTGCTCCGATATGACGATCCCGAGATCCCGGCTCTGGCGAACCTGGGAGGCCATGTTCCAAACTCGGTTACCGTGTTCCCCGGTATCGCCTATTTTCAGGGGGAGGAGGTCGGGGCGTTCGTTGCAGCGGATTCCGAAAGCATCGCCGATGAAGCTCTGAAACTGATCGAGGTGGAATGGGAGGAGCTTCCCTTCGTTCTGGACCACGAGGAAGCAGCCAAAGATGGGGCGCCTCTGGCAAATCCGGAAATGTATCCGCAAAGCAATATTTATAATGAAGGCTTTTTTGATGTCGAACAGCACGGGGATGTCCATCATGGATTCGCCGAAGCGGACACCATCATCGAATTCAAGGCCAGAAGAACCGCCAATACCTGGATGGGGCCCGAGCGTCCCTGCGGCATCGTCCGCTGGAACGGCGAATACCCGGAAGTCTGGCTGAAGCAACAGCATCCCCTGGTCAGCAAAAACGTCATTGCTTCCTGGTTCGGCGGCATTCCCATGAACAGGATCCAGCTTCACTGCCCGTACCAGGGTGCAAGTTTCGGCGGCTGGAGCCATTGTTCCTGGATGATGGGGCCTTACTATTGCGCGGCGCTTGTGGCGAAGAGGACGGGCAAGCCTGTGAAATGGATTTTCGACCGCAGGGAGGACTTCTACGGCGGGGAGATGGATGAAGGAACCTATCATGTCAAGGTAGGAGCCCAAAAGGATGGAACCATCACGGCGGTGCAGGGGAGGGCGCAGGTCGTCAACCAGTGGTTCCCCGTATTCGGCGCGTTTCATCACATGGGAGAGAACACCAGAATCCCCAACTTTGACTGCAAGCTGGACGCGATTCTGGTCAACAAAGGTCCCACAGTTCCCGTGCGCTGCGAACAGAATTCCAATGCCCTGACTCTCACGCTGATTTGCGCGCATGTTGCGGCCGCGTTGGGCATGGACCCGATCGATGTAGCGCTCAAGAACGACGGCGCCGAAGGCCGCGGCATGGAATGGCTCAATCAGCGCAAGGCCGAATTGGGTTTCCCGGTACGGGACAGCCTGCGGGAGTGCATCGATAAGGGCAAGGCGGCGATCGGATGGGACAAGAAATATCATCCGCCGGGAGCCCGACGGCTGCCGAACGGCAGGATGCACGGAATGGCTTTCGCCTGGACCCACGAGTGGGAGGATTCTTCCGGATCCAGCGAACTCGCCATCCGGATTGAGCGCAGGGACGGCACGGCAAACGTCCTGGGAATGCGGTGTGACATAGGCCTTAATTCCGAAACGACCTATTGCCAGATTGCCGCTGACGAACTGGGCATGAAGATCGAGGATGTCTTTTACCGGCCGCACATCGATCCGGGCTTCTTTACCATGACTCCGGATTCATCGACCAATCTGTCGGTGAACGGCTATGCGATACGGAATGCGGCCAGACTGCTGAAGCGGCAGATCCTCGAGGTTGCGACGAAACCCCGCGGCGAAACCTCGCGAGGCAGCTTCCCGGCGGCATTCCCCGGGATGAAGCCGGAGGATCTGGACATAAAAGACAGCATCATCTTTGCCAAGCATGATCCATCCGTGCGGATGTCTATTGCCGATCTCGTCGGACCCGCCGGCGGGGAGGGCCCGCTGTGCAGCGTGCCGGAGATGGGAAAAGGCGCCCAGCGCAGCAATTTCACAGAGCCGTTGTTCGCCTGCGGCTGGCAGGTACAGCAGGGGGCGTATGCGAGCGTTCGCCTGCGGATGTGCCGTCAGGCTCATTTTATGGAAGTGGAAGTGGATACCGAGACGGGCGAAGTGGAAGTCACCAGAGTCGTAAACGTCAATGATGTCGGCAAGGTCATAAGCTGGGAGGGATGCGAAGGGCAGCAGTACGGAGGATCCTATATGGCGGTGGGAAGGAGCCGGAGCGAAGAAGTTGTCCACGACCCGGCCACAGGCGTCCTGTTGAATGGCAATCTCCTCGATTACAAAATAGCCACCATTGAGGACATTGGCTCTGTCGATACCCTGCTGGTAGAAACGGGAATGGGTTATGGCCCCTACGGAGCCATCGGGATCGCCGAAGATATCGCAACCGTTGTGCCGTCGCTGCTGGCCCCCGCCGTTCACAACGCAACAGGCGTATGGGTGGAGAATTACCCCGTTACCCCATGCGGGATTCTCAAAGCTCTCGGCAAAGCCTGATCCGGTTTTCCTGAATATTGCGGCGACAGATCCGGTGGCCGGTTCATTGCGCTTCCGGACATCCTGAGGATTGAAAGCTTTGGGATCGGCCGGTATCCGCAAAGACTCCAAGCCTTGAAACATCCCCAAATATTGATGTATAGACGCAATTTTGTATGATAATCCTAATATCGTGCAGGAAGATTGCGCAAGGCTGCGGTCAATGCTTTCTGCCCATTATTCGGGAAGGAGTAAAATATGAGCCTGAAGGAATACGCGGAATTTGCCAATGAAAACAAGGCTTGTTACCTGGCCACGGTTGACGGAGACCAGCCACGAGTCCGATGCCTGGGCATGTGGTATGCGGATGAGACGGGATTTTATTTTCAGGCGCAATCCGTCAAGGCCATGTGCAAACAACTGCAAAAGAATCCTAACGTTGAGGTCTATTTCAACGCCAAGGATTTCAGCAAGGTCATGAGGGTATCAGGGAAAATCAAGTTTATCGACGATCCTGAAGTAAGGGCCAAATGCATCCAGGAGCGACCCTTCTTAAAAAACTTCGGCATAACCGAGCCGGACAATCCGCTGCTTGCCGTTTTCAAGATATACACCGGTGAAGCCTACTTTTGGACGATGGCGGACAGCATGAAAGAAGACAAGATCCCCAGGGTCAAGTTTTAGGCATCAAATCGTTGCATCGTTGGATCGGATTTGGTCGCAATTCGATCCATATTCAGAGCCAATCGGCTTTTAGCATTTAGGCAGCCAATTGCAGGATTTTCGGGGGCTATACAATGGCGAAGAGTACGTTGGGTTATCTGGGGCGGGTCCTGCGCGTGGACCTCAGCCGCAAAAAGATCACGGAAGAGTCGCTGGACGAATCCATTTTGCGAAAATTCATCGGGGGCGCGGGCCTGGGAGCCAGGTATCTCTATGATGAAGTGCCTCCGGGTGTGGGATGGTCGGACCCGGAAAACCGGCTGCTGTTTTTTTCCGGTCCGTTCGGCGGCACGCGCTATGCGGGATCGGGAATGATATCGGTCGTCAGCAAGGGAGCGATGACCAATATGGCCGGATCGTCCCAGGCGAACGGCTTTTTCGGCACCTATCTGAAATTTTCCGGATTCGACGGGGTGGTCGTCCAGGGCGCGGCCAAGGAGTGGTGCTATCTGCATATTCATGACGGCACTGCCGAACTGTGCGATGCCCGGGACTTAGTCGGAAAGGATACCCTGGAGACCGAAGATGCAGTCCGGGCCCGATTGGGCAAGCAGTGCAGCGTTTATGGCATAGGGCCCTCGGGAGAAAACCTGGTGCGCTATGCCGCCATTTTTGGCGACCATGGGCATGTTGCAGCCCACAACGGGCTGGGCGCGGTCATGGGATCCAAGAAGCTGAAAGCCATTGCCGCAGAGCGTGGACACCAGACCATCGAGGTCGCCGATCCGGCGCGCCATGCGGAAGCGGTCAAGGAATTCGTCAAAAATTTCCATGAATCTCAAAATCCGCTTTTTCAATACGGCACAGCCGACCTGGTCGGGCTGGCAAAGAAACTGGGCTGGCTTCCGGTCAGAAATTACACCACCAGTAATTTCCCGGAATTTGAAAGATTCACCGGTCAATCCATTCGTGCAAATTTTAAAACCAAAGCTACGCCATGCTGGGCGTGCCGCAAGGGCCACACCTGCGCTATTCAGATTGATGAAGGACCCTATGCCGGTTTTAAGGGGGAGGAGCCCGATTATGAAGGAGTGGCTGCCATGGGATCTTTGATCGGCCAGACGGATCCTGCGACAACCATCTTTCTGTGCAATCAGGTAGACCGGCTCGGCATGGATATCAACGAAAGCGGCTATGTCATCGCCTGGCTCATGGAATGCTATGAGAAAGGGTATTTGAAGAAGAACGATCTTGACGGCGTGGAGATGACGTGGGGGAACGGCGGGGCTGTGCTGGAGATGCTGAAAAAAATCGCGCACCGTCAGGGATGCGGCAATATGCTGGCCGAAGGAGTCAAGCGGGCTTCCGAAAAAATCGGTGGAGAGGCCGCAAACTGCGCCGTGTACACAATGAAAGGCGCTTCGCCGCGCACGCACGACCACCGCGCCAACTGGCCGGAACTGATCGACACCTGCCTGTCCAATACGGGCACCATCGAGGTGACGGGCGGCGCTCCCAAACCGGACGAATTGGGATTGGACCCGGTCAAAGATCCCTTCAATCCGATTGAAGTCTCGACCATGAATGCCAAGCTCAATGGCAAAGGGCAATTTCTGGACAGTCTGCCACTCTGCCGTTTTTGCATGCCGGATTTCAAATCGCCGATAGAGACTCTGAACATCATAACAGGCTGGAGCTTTGACATCCCGGAGGCTATGAATGCAGGGCGGCGTATAGTCAATCAATTCCGGGCGTTTAATTTCCGGCACGGATTGACGAAAGAAATGGAGGCGCCGTCCGTTCGCTATGGCTCCACCCCTGTGGACGGCCCGGCGCAAGGCAAATCCATCTCCGCTCAGTGGGAAGCTTTGCGACAGGAACTACTACGAACAGATGGGCTGGGACCCGGAAACCGGCAAACCTTTGCCGGAAACTTTGAAGAATCTGGGATTGGACTCGACTGATCCCTGATCTGAAGGGCGAGTCAAAAAACGGGGACAGTCAACGCACTGTCCCCGATTTGTAGGGAGATATTCATGAAAGCAAAATATGGGTATGTGGGCAGGATGCTCTTCGTGAATTTGAGTGATGGGAAAACCCGCACTGAGGAGCTTTCCGAGGATCTGGCGAAAAAATTCATCGGCGGCTACGGCATCGGTTCGAGGATTATGTATGAGCGCATGAAGCCCGGAGTCGATCCGCTGGGGCCGGACAACATTTTCGCCATTGGGCACCGGGCCGCTGACGCTCGCCGGAACTGTCTCCACCTGCCGGTACACCGTCATGGGCAAAGTCCCCGCTGACCGGCTACTGGGGAGACGCCAACAGCGGGGGAAATTTTGCGATCGCGCTCAGGGCGTCCGGGTTACGATTTTATCTTTTTTGAAGGCAAGGCTGAGCATCCGGTGTACCTGCTGGTCACCAACGGGAAGGCGGAGATCAAAGACGCGCGCCATCTGTGGGGCAAGGATACGACCCGGACGGAAGAGATGATCCTGGCGAAGAAAATCCGGGCAGAGACTATAAAATCGTCAGCATCGGGCATGCCGGGGAAAAGTGCGTGCGCTTGCCGCCGTAATCAATGACAAGGGAAGAGCCGCCGCACGAAATCGGGCCTGGGCGCGGTCATGGGATCGAAGAATCTGAAGGCCGTCGCCTGTTTCGGTTTCCAGCGGCCCGGGATTTTTGACAAAGACAAGGTAAAGAGACCTTGTAACCAGCATTACGAGTGAGATGCAGAACAATCCCGGGCCCATGATGGCGGTGCTGTTCCACGGCGGAACCGCCAGCGCGATGATGCCGCATTTTATGGATCACGATGTTCCCATCAGGAATTGGGCGGGAAACAATATTGAGGATTTTCCCGAGGGAGAAGTGGGAAAAAGTCGGATGGGAATCGCTGGAGAAATACTCCGTAGACCGATATGCCTGCGTGGATTGCCAGATTGCCTGCGGCGGCTGGATGCAGGTCGACGAAGGCAAGTATGCGGTCAAGCGAGCGCATAAGCCCGAATACGAATCGCTGGCGGCCTTTGGCCCCAATCTCCTGAACGACAACACGGAATCCCTGATCTATGCCAATGAATTGTGCAACCTTTATGGGATGGACACGATCGGTGTGGGAGGAACGATTGCCTTTGCCATCGATTGCTACGAGAACGGCATTCTCACCAACAAGGATACCGATGGTTTGGAACTGAAGTGGGGGAATGCCGACGCGATCATCGAGCTCATTCACAAAATAGCCCGGCGCGAAGGGATTGGCGATATCTCTGGCGCGAAGGAGCCAAAATCGCCGCGGAAAAGTTCGGCAAAGGGGCTGAACAATTAGCCATTCATGTCGGCGGGCAACTGATTCCGATGCACGATCCGAGACGGGCCGCCGGATGGGGCGCAACCTACATCTCGGAAGCCTCTCCTGCAATCCATACCCGGGGAGGGACCCAGTTCCCGGAAACCGGCATGGCGAATCCGGATATCTATGAACCGCTGGGAGTCCCAACCCAGATGGATAAGTACAATCCGGAAGGTAAAGGAAAGTACCAGGTGATTATGTCGGGCTGGCAGCATCTGATGAATACTTCGGGCGTCTGCATTTTTGCCGCCGACGGCCTGAATTTCCGGTGGATAGAACTGATGAGGGCGATCACCGGCTGGGACCTGAATGTGGAAAATCTGAAACAGACGGGCCAGCGCATCGGCACCATGCTTCATCTTTTCAATCTCAGAGAAGGATTCAAGCTTCGGGATTTCTACCATGCCGGAAAGGGCACGTGGAAACCCGCCGCTTACTGCGGGTCCGACCAAGGGTGTTACGCTCGAATTTGAAGGACTAAAACATCAATACTTCGAAGCCATGGGCTTCGACTTTGAGGCCGGCAAGTTTCGCAAAGAGAGGCTACAGGAGTTGGACCTTCAGGATCTAGCTTGATGAGTTTCAAGTTTCCAGTTCCCAGTTCCCAGTTCAAAACCATCCACCCAAGACTGGAAAACACAAAAGTGGAAGAGCTCGAATAGCTGTTGGGGGTGACTCTGCCTATATGTCTCTCATGCGCTGCATGGCCAAATTCCGATGCCTTTGATGATTTCCAATCCTTTTTCCAACTGGGAACTGGAAACTGGGAACTGGAAACTAAACGAGTTCGAGATAGCCGGTGGGGCAGCCATCGGCGCATTTTTTGCAGCCGTTGCACAGATCCATCTTGATGCTGTAGTGCTCCCCCTTCGGAAGCCTGACAAAGCAGTTGTTGGTGCAGTACATCCAGCAGCTTTCGCAATCCATGCACATGCCGCACGACATGCAGCGTTTTGCTTCCTCGAGGGCTTCTTCCTGAGACATGCCCTGCTCGATTTCAGCGTCCATATCGCGCTGCTCGACCGGAAGACGCTGCCGTTCATGACGTTCCGCTTCCATATGCCAGTCCGCGATCACCTTGGTAGCCGGAGGATGTGTCTCCGGTTTTGTCAGGATCTATCCCCGCGAAATGGGAATCGATCGCCTGGGCAGCCAATCGGCCCTGGTATACGGCTGTGGCCACCAAGGGCTAATTCGAGGTCATCGCCGCCGGCATAAATACCCGCGATGCCGGTGGCTCCCCATTCATCGGTCCGGATCCGTTCCATGTTTTCCTGCAAATCGGCAAGAGCGGTCAATTCAGGTTCCTGGCTGACGGCGACAATAATCGTTGAGGCTTTTATTTCGAACTCGGATCCGGCTATCGGCATCGGCCGGGAGCGTCCGGAAGCATCGGGCGCTCCAAGCTCCATACGGATGCACTTCAATCCAACCGCCGTGCCATTTTCACGAAGCACTTCCGTCGGCGCAGCCAGGAATTCAATGGCCACTCCTTCTTCCATAGCGGCGTCGATTTCCCTTGCGATTGCGGGCATCTCGGACTCGGGTCCGGCGATAGAGTATTGTGACTTCGGCGCCCAGGCGCCTGCAGATTCTAGCTGCGTCGATGGCAGTATCCCCGCCGCCGACGACAAGGACGCAACTGCCCAGGTTCATGGGATGGCCGCTATTGACCTGATTGAGAAATTCAACGCCGGTTAAAACGTTACCGGCATCTTCACCCGGTATGCCGAGCCTCTGCCCCTTGTGCGCGCCGATGCCGACGAAAATTGCCTTGCACTCCTGCCGCAGCTGCGCAAGGGAGATATCCTTTCCAACGATCACGCCGCACTTCAGCTCGACCCCGAGATCCAGGATCCGGTGAATTTCCGCGTCCAATATCTCCCTGGGTAACCGGTATTGGGGAATGCCGTAGCGCAGCATGCCGCCGGGTTGGCTGAAGGCCTCATAAATCGTGACCGGATATCCGCGGCGAGCCAGCTGATAGGCGCAGGAAAGGCCTGCCGGACCTGATCCTATGACCGCAACCTTGTCCTGGCGTTTGTCTTCTGAAAGCCGTTCAAGCCCTAATCCCCGGGCGATGCCGTAATCGCCGACAAACCGCTCCAATGCGTTGATGGCTACAGGGCCATCCTTGTCCTTGCGGTTGCATTGCGCCTCGCATGGGTGCGGGCAGACACGGCCGCAAATAGCGGGGAAGGGATTGAGATCGGTGATTTTTCGCCATGCCAGCTCGAGGGCTTGCTCGTCAGTTCTCCCGTAAGCTTCAGCCTGTGCTATCGTGGTGATCCAGCCCCGGATATCGGCTTCATTCGGGCAGTGAGAGACACAGGGTGGCGTTTTTTCGGCGTACTTCGGCCGAAGCGGACTGATTTCTACCGGCTTTACAGTTTCTTGTGTCGACATGCCGATGATTTTAGCATGTCATCCAATGGGCAGAAATGGGAGCGCTTTGATATTTTCTCTAAAAAAAAACGGCTTCGGCTTAATATAGGAAAGATCGTTCCGGCTTTTGGGCAGGATAGTTCGCCGATGGAGGATTGCCTGAAAAATCTGAATTTTTTGGGCGGATCACGGAGTTCGACCGCTGCAGGATTGTGTGGCGCCGACTTATTTTGACAAAATCGATGATGATGGCTGACTTATTGATGCTATGAGCATGAGACATATCCTGCGGGTGCTTTGTTGCGTTGCGCTGCTTGCCGGACAAGCCTGCCGGCCGGAGAAACCTATAACCAAACTCGAATTTTCCGGCATCCTGCCTGCCCACGACAAACTCAGCCAGGTGCTGGAAGAATGGTGCAGGGATCTGGGCCGAAGGAGCGGAGGGAGCATCCAGGCTACCTATTACCCTGGAGGAATTCTCACTCCTGCAACCCAAATCTACGATTCCGTGACTACGGGCATCGCGGACATCGGATTTGGGCCTATGGGCTTGACCCCCGGCCGTTTCCCGCTGACTGAAGTCATGGAACAGCCTCTGGGCATCGGAAGCTCCTTTATGATGACGCGGTTGTCCAACGGCTTTTTTCGTGCTTTCAAGCCCATGGAACTGGAGCAGGTGAAAGTGCTTTTTTTCCTGAGCGCCAGTCCCGGCCTGCTCCATACCCAGAGACCGGTGAGGAAACTTGAAGATTTATCGGGCATGAAGATTCGGTGCCTGGGGGGCAACGCAGCGAAGGTCCTGGAAGCTCTGGGCGCTGTCTCGATCGTTATCCCGACCAGCGATACCTACGATGCGTTGCGTAAAGGGATCGTGGATGGCGTGGTGGCGGCCTGGGATTCGCTGGAGACCCTTAAATGGGGCGAAATCCTGCATTACACCACCGTGAGTCGCTATGCCTCTGTGGGCGCCCCCGGTCTCGTTTTTATGAACAAAGCCAAGTGGAACAGCCTTCCCGTCGAAATGCAGGACATAATCAACCAAATGTCCGATGAATACGCGGAAAAGCTAAGCCGGATCTGGGACGAGAAGGATCAGAACACCATAAGAAAGTGGTCGGCAAAAGATCACGTCTCCATTTATCTAAGCAGCGAAGAAGAGAAAAGATGGGAGAGGGCCGTATTGCCTCTCTACGAAGCTTTGGTACAGGAGAAATCCGCCAGAGGTTTGCCGGCGATGGAGGCATTGCAGTTCTGCAAAGACTGGGTGCAGCAAAACATGCAGCGATGATTTGTATCGGCAATTTATGAATCCTATAGACTGTGGAATCAGGCTTTCGGGTTGACATGTCTTCAGGCTAAGAAAACCGCGATCGAGTCGCGGGGAGAGAGAATGATGCGATTGTCTTTCAGCCAGGCCTCCGGCCATTTGAGCGCATGGATGGAATTTGTCGCGGGGGCAGCCCTCATCGGTGTGATGCTGCTGATAGGAGCGGACATTGTCGGGAGGCTTTTCGGCCACCCGGTCCCGGGGACCTATGAGATTGTCTCCCTCGCGGGTGGATTGATCATCGGTTTGGCTCTTCCGGCAACTTCCATGGCGAAAGGGCACGTCAGCACGGATCTTTTAACGGCAAAACTCTCGGCAAAGTCCAATCTTTTGCTTGCGGTGATTACTCGAGGCATGGGCATCGGGATATTTCTTCTTGCCGGCTATGGCACGATACAAATGGGCGTCCGTCTGAAGATTTCGGGCGAGGTAACGGCTGTCTTGGCTTTTCCTTTTTACTACGTGGCCTATGCCGTAGGCGGCGCCTTCCTGATACAAACCCTGGTCCTGTTTTCCGAATTGCTGGGAACGATACAAAAACGCGAACGGTGAATCCTGCTATGAACGAGGTGCTGATTGGATGTATCGGTCTCGGCCTGCTGCTGGCGCTCTTCCTGACGGGGATTGAACTGGCTTTCGCCATGACTTTTGTCGGGTTCGTCGGATTCGGCATCCTGAGGTCCTTTCCTGCCGCCGTCGACCTTTTGGCTAAAGACTTTTATGATGCCTTTGCCTCCTATGCTTTTGTGGTGATCCCGCTCTTTGTCCTTATGGGTCAGGTGGCCTTCAATTCCGGGATTGCGGAAAAGATGTACGGGACATCCCGGAAATTCGTGGGCCATGTGCCCGGAGGGCTGGCCATGGCGACGGTCGTCGGCGCGACAATTTTCAAGGCTATTTCAGGATCTTCGCTGGCAACCACAGCGACCTTTTCCAGCGTTGCCATTCCCGAGATGGACAAATACGGCTACAGCAGGAAATTATCCACCGGTGTAGTCGCAAGTGTGGGGACTCTGGGCTTCCTCCTGCCTCCGAGCGGAACTCTCATAATCCTTGCCATGATCACGGATCAATCGATCGGGAAATTGTTTCTTGCGGGCATCGTCCCCGGTCTGTTGATCGCCGCATTATTCCTTGTGACGATCGCCCTGTGGTGCCGTATGAATCCCTCGTTGGCCCCCAGGGCAGAGGCTGCGGGATGGAGAGAACGCGCCCGGTCGGTGCCTCAAATTTTCGGACCGCTGCTGATTTTTGTCGTTACGGTGGGAGGCATGCTGGCGGGCTATTTTACGCCAACGGAAGCGGGCAGCGTCGGCGCTATTGCCGTTCTCCTGCTTGCCCTTTTAAAGCGGGACCTGGATTGCCGGGGGTTCGCAAAATCCGTACGCGAATCGCTGCGCATGGGTTGCATGGTTCTTATGCTGATCGGGGGATCTGCGGTGCTCGGCCACTTCATCGTCATTTCCAAAATACCGGGCGTCGTGGCTTCCTGGACGCTCAGCCTGCCTCTGCCCTCCCATCTGGTCCTTGTGGTCATCCTTCTCATCTATCTTTTGGGCGGATCCTTCGTCGACGACATCGCATTCATGATTTTAGCAACGCCTATTTTTTTCCCTGTGGCCGTCAAGCTCGGATATGACCCCATCTGGTTTTCCATCGTCCTTGGGGTGACGATGATGATCGGGGTGATCACGCCTCCTGTGGCCGTAGCGGCTTTTGTTGTAAAAAACATCACGCAGGAATCCATCGGCCGAATATACAAAGGAGTCCTGCCGTTCCTGATTACGCTTGTCCTCTGCCTCATCCTGCTCTTTGTTTTCCCGGAGATGGCAACTTATCTACCCGGGAAGTATTAGACGGGCTCTTCGGTTGTTGACTAATGCTGAAGACATCCCTAAGAATAGACATTCCAGGTTTCCCGTTTCCGCTTTTCCATTGAGGACAACCAAGATTGCCGGCGAGGAGCGGGAACCGGAAATAGAGACCCCGAAAAGAGGAGATAGAGAAATGCCAAACGAGTATCGAAACAAGGTTGTGATCGTGACTGGGGGGGCTTATGGCATCGGCAGAGCGGCCGCAATAGGCTTTGCTCAAAGAGGAGCAAAGGTGGCAATCGCCGACGTCGATGTCAAGCGGGGAGAAGAAACTCTACGCCGGATCAAGGATGCCGGTGGCGACGCATTTTTTGTAAAAACGGACGTATCTTCGGAGGCAGATGTTAAAGCTTTAGTAGAGAAAACGGTCGAAACTTACGGGAAGCTTGACTGCGCTTTCAACAATGCCGGGATTCATAAGGTATTTGCTTCCATGGCCGATTTCACAGCCGCGGACTGGGAAGAGATGATCAATGTGAATCTCAAGAGCGTATGGCTGTGCATGAAATATGAGATCCCGCAAATGCTCAAGCTAGGGAAAGGCGCCATTGTGAACACGTCTTCGGCCGCGGGACTGGTTGGAGCGCCGAGCAATCCGGCCTATCCGGCCAGCAAGCACGGAGTTGTGGGAATCACGAAATCGACCGCGCTGGAGTTTGCGCGAAAAGGCATTCGGGTTAACTGTGTCTGCCCGGGCCCCATCCGGACGGGCATGAATGAAAGCCTGGTAGCCGCGAATCCGGAAATGGTCAAGGCAATGGACCAGAAAGTTCCCATGGGAAGGATAGGCGAACCTGAAGAGGTAGCCGCCGCAGCCATGTTCCTGTGCTCGGATGAAGCCTCTTACATTACGGGCGCCGCGCTGCCCGTGGATGGAGGCATCGTCGCCGATTAAACGAGTTCCGAGTTCCCAGTTTCCAGTTTCCAGTTTGGTATAGCTCTGATGGAAGCCGGCTACTTCGAACCAGTAACTGTATCTAACATGAAAATTCAGCGTTTTGAGGAAATCAAGGCATGGCAGCTGGCTCGAGAGCTAACCAGTAAAATCTATGGCCTAACAAATAAGGACAAGTTTGCCCGGGATTTTGGCCTTAAGAAGACAGATTCAAAGCGCTGCTGGTTCGGCTATGCATAATATTGCGGAAGGATTCGATTCGGAGACTAATGCTGAATTCCTTCGCTTCCTTCGATATGCCAAACGCTCATGCTCTGAGGTACAGAGCGAGCTTTACGTGGCCTTGGATCAGAAATACATTTCGAAAGCCGACTTTCAGGATGTCTACAATCATGCGGGCGAAACCCGCGCAGCAATTCGGGGTTTTATAAAATATCTTCTGACATATAAACAAAAACCGTAGATTACCAGTGTCCAGTCTAAAATGAACCGGCAGGTAACTGGGAACTTGAAACTGGGAACTGGAAACTCAAGATATGGGGGCGGTCATGAATTCAGATTACCGGGTGTTAATCAATGGGGAGCTTTGCGAAGCATCTACCAAGGAAACGATGGAAGTGATCAATCCTGCAAATGGCAAGGTCGTAGGCCTCGCTCCCAAATGCAGTTCGGTAGAGGTCGACCGGGCGGCTGAGGCGGCCTGGAAGGCTGCGCCTGCCTGGGCGGAAACATCCCCGACCGATAAGGCTGCCATTTTCTTCAAGATGGCAGAGCTGCTCCGGGCTCAACGGGACGAGTGGGCCAAATTGGAAACCATGCAATACGGCGGGCCAATTTTCAAAACAACCAATTTCGATATGACCTTTGATGCGCAGCATTTCGAATTCATGGCCGGCGTCGCAAGGGCGGTAACAGGTAAAACGCTGCCCGTCGGCCCGCAGGCGATGTCCTTTACTATCCGCCAGCCTTTGGGGGTTGTGGGTTTGATCACGCCATGGAATTTCCCTCTTGTTACGGCAATATCCAAAATTACCCCGGCGTTGATGATGGGGAACACCGCCGTGGTGAAGCCTGCTTCCTGCGCTCCCCTTACGGTTCTGAAGCTTGGCGAGCTTGCCGCCAAGGCCGGATTCCCGCCGGGCGTGCTTAATATCGTGTCTGGTCCCGGATCTACCGTTGGAGAAGCCATGGTCAAACACCCCTATATTGCCAAAATCAATTTTACCGGCGATTCGGAAACCGGGAAACGGATCCTGGCTCTGGCCAGCGCTGCAGTGAAACCGGTCGCTTGCGAGCTGGGGGGCAAAAATCCATTCATCGTGCTTCCCGACGCGGATATGAAGGCCACCGTCGAAGGGGCCATCTGGGGCGGTTTCTTTAATTCCGGCCAGAACTGCGGCGCCTCGAGCCGGTACCTTGTTCACGAGTCGGTGTACGACGAATTCGCCGAAAAATTTGTTGCTGCCGCGAAGCTGCTGCGTGTGGGGGATCCTCTGAATCCTGAGACTATGATCGGGCCTGTCGCTTACAAAGGCCACAGGGACAACATCGAGCGCTTCGTTGAGCGTGCCAGGAGATCCGGCGCAAAACTGCTGCTGGGCGGTGAACGTCCCAATACGCCGGAAACGAAAGATGGATATTTCGTTCCCCCCACGATTTTTGGCGACTGCGATCCCAAATCGGAGATCATGCAGGAGGAAGTCTTCGGCCCGGTGGTTGCCCTGGCAAAATTCAGGACTCCTGAAGAGGCTGTGGCTATCGCCAACGACTCCCGTTTCGGTTTGTGCGCATCGATCTGGACCAAGGATATACGGCTGGGCCTGGTCATGACCAAGCAGCTCAAAGTGGGCACCGTGTGGCTGAACCAGCACCTGTCCATTGTTTTTGAATGCCCCTGGGGCGGATGCAAAGAGTCGGGGCACAGCAAGGAAAATTCCATCATGGTCCTCGATGAATACAGCATGATGAAGAACGTTTGGATCGACCTGGTCGGAACACCGGCCAGCCCCTGGCAAGGCAAGCTCGGTTAGACCTTTTGAGTTTCCAGTTCCCAGTTTCCAGTTCCCAGTTTGGATTGGAAACTGGGAACTGGCATCACCCCCATGCAGTAAATCCTGTAAGGCTTAATCCCGGTTCAAAATCTCCATTCAAAAGCAATTTATATCCAACTGGAAACTGGGAACTCGAAACTGGGAACTCCAATCATATGGGTGCGAAATTTCCCAAACTAAAGTAAGCTGAATTTTTTAAAATGAAGGTTTTGATATGACTGCGCTTAAGGAACAGGGGAAACTGCTGGAGTTGCGCGAAGCTGTAAAACGCTTCGTGAAGCCCGGGATGAAGCTGCATATCGCCTCGGGCATCGGGGGAGCCAGCGCCGCCATTTGCGACATAATCCGGCAATATCATGGAAAAAATCCCGAATTCACGCTGATCCAAAGCACCGTAACGGGACATGCGCTCAATCTGGTTCACTGCAGACTGGTGAAGAAGCTCATCTGTTCGGTGTGTGCCAATATTTCCGGCACCGGACGCCCGAGTAAGGTTATTCAGAACGCTTACGAAAGCGGCCAGATCGAGATGGAAAACTGGTCGCTGAACTCTCTCCAGCAGCGGCTTATGGCGGGTGCTTTCGGCGTTCCGTTCATGCCCACCCGATCCGTTCTCGGTAGCAGCATTGCCGAGGATAACGCGACAGCGTTTACGACAATGGACGATCCGTTTGGATCCGGAGTCCAAGTCGGCCTGGCGAGCGCTCTTCTGCCCGATATCTCCATTGTCCACGGCTGTGCTGCGGACCTCGATGGCAACACGATTCTGCCTGCTCCCTACGGCGAAGACGTTTGGGGCTCCCTTGCCAGCAAAGGGGGAGTGGTCGTAACGGTTGAGAAGATCGTGCCTGCAGAATTCATAAAAAAATATGCGGCGCTGGTCAAAATCCCTGCCTATGCCGTTCAGGCTGTGGCGCCTGCGCCTCTGGGACTTCATCCTTTCTCCCTGGCCAATCCAGGCATCAGCGATATCGATCCCTACGAAAAGGATGTAGATTTTCTCAATGCTCTCTATGAAGCTTCCGCAAGCGGCCCCGCACTGGATGATTGGATCAGGGAATGGATCCTTGATTGTCTGGATCACGAACACTATTTGAGCAAGCTTGGAAAGCAGCGAATCGACGAGCTTAAAGAGAAGTCCCGGCGGGTGACAACGGGATTCGAGTTTGTCCCGTCGCCTCAACAGGACACGGAATTCCAGCCCAAGGAGATGATGCTTATTGCGTTGGCCCGGGAAATCCGCAACAGCGTGGACAGCAAAGGGCACAAAATGGTGCTCGCCGGAGCGGGCGCAGCCGCGACGGCCGCATTTCTGGCCTATTATCAGCTGAAGTCGGCGGGATTTGAATTGGGAACCGGAAACGGTCAGATCGGCTATACGCCCGTTCCCGGGGAATCCATCCTGGCCAGCGAAGCCGGGGTCCGCAGTTCAAAAATCCTGACGGATACTGTCATGATGCAGGGTGTTTTTGTCGGGGGCGAGAACAGCCGCTGTCTGAGCATCCTCGGCGCAGGCCAGATGGACCGGTTCGGGAACATCAATTCCACAAAAACCTCCAAGGGGAAATTCCTCGTCGGCTCGGGAGGAGTCAACGATGCGCTCAACGCCCGCGAGGCCATCCTATGCCTGGATCAGTCCAGGGATCGGTTCGTGGACCAGCTTGCATACGTGACCGGCCGCGGGCATGCCGTAACAACGGTGGTTTCGACTATGGGCATCTTCAGGAAACCGGACCCGGAGGACGAGCTGTATCTGGTGGCATGCTTCCCGGATCCGCAGGCTCGAAAACTGGAAGAACGGATCAAAGAAATAAAAAATAACTGCGGGTGGGATCTGAAGACTGCACCCGTCGTCGAAGAAGTGCCGAGACCGAGTCCGGAGGAGCTTCAGATGCTCCGCTGGCTCACAACGTAATTGCGAATTACGAATTACGAATGACGAATTGAATCAACATCTGCAGTTTGCATTTTATGATAGATAGCCAAGTAGATTGTTTAAATTCGTCATTCGTAATTCGTAATTCGTAATTTTGAGATGGGAGATGATATGAGTGGTGGACCATTGCAGGGCATACGGGTCGTCGAATGTGGGGGCTATCTCAGCGCGCCCACGGCATGCTACATGCTGGGCGATTTGGGAGCCGAAATCATTAAGATAGAGGACCGCGAGAAGGGCGATCCATCGCGGGGCACGTCCGCGGTTTTTGGTTCCTCCATGACGCTGCCCAATGGCGAAAACATACTGTTCGAAACCGCAAACCGCAATAAAAAGAGCATCACGCTGGACCTGAAGAAAGAAAAAGGCAGGCAGCTGCTTTATGAGCTGGTATCCAAAGCCGATGTTTTCTGCACCAACTTCACGCAGTCGGCGATTGCAAAACTTAAGATCGACTTCGAGACCCTGAAGAAATACAATCCAAAGCTTGTTTATGGGCTTGCGACCGGCTATGGACTTGCTGGGCCGGAAAGCAACCGGCGCGCTTTTGACAGCGTGGCACAGGCGCGATCGGGGATCATGTATGCGCTCGGTGGAGAGCCGGACACGCCTCCCGCGCAGATTGGCGGACCCGTGTTCGACCAGATGACCGGCACCCTTCTGGTTTATGGAATACTGGCCGCACTGGTCGCGAGGGACAGACAGGGAACAGGCCAGCAGGTAGAAGTTTCGCTTCTTGGATCGGGGATACATTTGCAGGCCTATAACCTCAATACGGCGCTCCTCAGAGGCCGCCAGATTCCCAGACCCTCGAGGCGATCCCTGAAAAACCCGATGGCAAACCATTTCGAGTGCGCCGACGGGGAGTGGCTGCTGCTTTCGGAGCCGCAGGCCGACAGGTTCTGGCCGGCTTTCTGCGATGCCCTGGGCATTCAGCACCTCGAGAAGGATGACAAATATTCCGATGCCGCCCGACGGCGCGAAAATTTCAGGGAACTGCTGGTTATCATAGAAGGGGTTTTCAAGACCAAAACACGCCAGGAATGGATGAAAATTCTGGATGAGAAGGGCGAAGGAATCGCCTATTCCCCTGTCCTGAGACCGACGGATCTGGCCAATGACGAACAGGCGCTGCAGAATGGCTACATCGCGGAAATCAATCATCCGTCCCTGGGCGCCATCAAGATGGTTGGAAATCCGGTCAATTTCAGCGGAACTCCGGTGACGGTGGACGGCTTTGCGCCCTGTTTCGGTCAGAATACGGAAGAAGTCCTGATGGATGTCTGCGGCTACGACTGGGACAAGATACAACAGCTCAAGGATGAGGAAGTGATCTAAATAGTTCCAAGTTCCCAGTTTCGAGTTTCGAGTTGAAATCAAAACAGGGAAACCGGAAACTGGGAACTGGGAACTGGGAACTGGGGGAATAGATGGAAACCAAGTTGAGAAACAAGCGGCTTGATGAAAATGATTTTCTAAAAATGCGCGGACCGGTTCTTGCCCTCTGGCCGACAGGCCGTGAGGTGGATCTTGTTGAGGCGGTCGAGTATCAGAAGAAACTGCCGGACTCCAAGAACTGGCATAAGGTTGCCCGGAGGCTGCACGACGAGGGAAAAACCGCCATATTTCCCAGGGCGGGCACCGGATTGATTGAAGACGAGATCAGTCTCTCCAAAAAGCTGGTTGAATCAGGAGTGCCTTTCATCCCGGTGACCTCGGACAGCTATACGCGCCAGCTCGATTTCGAAAAAGTGGAAAGCCTCCTGGCAGAGATGAGGAGGACGGGCAAAAACCTGCTGAACGGATATCCGATCATCAACTACGGAGTGAAGCAGACGCGCAGAATCATCGAGAGCGTCGATCGCGGAGCCTTTAATCCCAGGCTTTCCCTTAAATCCTATCCCCTGGCAACCGAAATTGCTTTCGCTGCGGGCATGACGGCAATCGCCGCATCTTCCTTTATCTCATGGGCAGCCTACGAGAAGTATGCAACCCTGGAGCAATCCATGGCCGCAAGCCAGTATGTCCAGCGGCTGATCGGCTATTATGCCGACCGGGGAGTGATTATTTCCACGGACAATCATGGGTGGATCCTTACGGGCATGCAGCCGATGACCGTGAATCTGGCTACCACCATCGTAGACGCGCTCATGGTGGCCGAACAGGGGGGCAAGAGCATAACCTCCGTCGTTCATCTGATGGGCAATCTCGCGCAGGACCTGGCCTGGATCCGGGTGACTCCCCGGCTGATGAGGGAGTATCTGGACAGATTTGGCTACAAAGACGTGGAAATAGCAGGCGTTTTCGCACAGCATACACCGCTGTTCCCCATGCCTCAGGGAGTAGGAGCCGCCTTCGCTTTTCCCAATTACACAGCCATGGTTGCCGCCCTCGGGAATGTCGAGGCCGTATCCATAAGAACTATCGATGAAGCCCTGGGCATCCCCACGGAAGAATCCCACGCGCAAAGCTACGAATCGACCAACTGGCTCCTGAACGTCATACGCGGGCAGAAGATCGACCTGAAAATGAAGGAAATCGATGAAGAAGCGGCAATGGCCGAACTCGAAATCCGTGCGCTCATGAATAAAATCCTGGAAGTGGGCGACGGAGATGTCGTCCTTGGATGCCTGATATCGGTGGAAGAGGGATTCCTCGATTCAAGTTTCAGCCCCAACAGGCAAGTGAAAGACCTGGTGCAGGGCATTAAGGACGTTCGCGGCGCCATACGTTGGAAGGAGTTTGGCAATCTGCCATTCCCCGAAGAGGTCAAGAAATTCCATCGCGCCAAAGTAGCGGAAAGGGAAAAGGCGGAAGGCCGGCAGATGGATTATGACGCCCTGGTTCAGGATTTCTGGGCCTTCAGCAAAGGCCAGCTGACCGGCAAACCGTAAAAGAGTTCCCAGTTCCAAGTTTCCAGTTGCCAGTTTTAAGACTGAAGCCTTTTACCTGGGAACTGGAAACTCCTTCTGAAAGATCGTCAATCGCGGTGTAAGGAGAAACGCAATTATGGCTAATCCAACTGTAGTGACGGGGACGGTGGGCAAGGACGCCCACGTGATCGGTACAAAGATATTGTCGCGGGCGCTCCGAGAAGGCGGGTTCAACGTTATAGAGCTGGGAATCCTGACGCCTCCGGAGGAGTTCATCAAAGCCGCTCTGGAAAACAAGGCGGATGCCATCCTGATGAGTTCTCTTTATGGGATGGGCGAGAATGATGTCCAGGGATTCAAGGAAAACTGCCTCAAGGCCGGACTGAACGATGTGCTTCTCTATATCGGCGGGAACCTGGGTGTGGGGAAGCACGACTTCAAGGACGACGAGATAAAGTTCAAGAAGCTGGGATTTGACCGTGTATACCCGCCCGCGTCGGATGTGAAGGCAGCCATTGCGGATCTCTGGTCCGATCTGAAAGCCAGGGGGAAAGCATAAAATTATGCCGCGGACCAGAATGCTGGAAGGGTATCGAGCCCTGGATCTGACCGACGAAAAAGGATTTCTGTGCGGGAAGATCCTGGCCGAACTGGGCGTGGATGTCATAAAGGTTGAGAGGCCCGGAGGAGATCCCTCACGCAAAATCGGTCCTTTCTGGCACGATCAGACGGATCCCGAAAAAAGCCTTTACTGGTTTGCCTATAACAGCAGCAAGCGCGCAATCACGCTCAATCTGGGGACAGAGGAAGGCAGGCGCATTTTCCGCGACCTGGCTAAAACCGCGGACTTTGTCATTGAATCTTTTGCGCCGGGCGAGATGGACAGGCTTGGCTTCGGCTACCCCGAGTTGTGCCGTATCCGGAAGGATATCATCCTGACGTCGATTACGCCCTTTGGCCAGACAGGGCCGTACCGTCACTATCAGGCTTCCGACCTTGTCCTCATGGGGATGGCCGGAGAGCTTTTTCTGACCGGCGATTCGGACCGACGGCCAGTGAACATAAGCATGCCGCAGGCATGCCTTCACGCCGGAGCGGACGCTGCCGTAGGTTCCATGCTCGCACATCATTTCAGGAGAAAGACGGGGGATGGGCAGCATGTGGACGTTTCCATGCAGCACAGCGCTGCCTGGTTCCTGGCTCAAACGATACCGCACTGGGAGCTCGAGAAACTGATTCTCGGCCGGGTGGGGACCTTTCGCACCAGCAGCCGGGGGACCCTGCAGCGGCAGGTTTGGCCGTGCAAAGACGGCTTCATATTTTTCTTCATGATCGGCGGGCAGCAGGGAGCCAAGACCTGCCGCCAGCTGGTGCAATGGATGAATGAAAAGGGCATGGCCAACGAATTCCTTCTGTCCTACGAATGGGAAAGTTTCGACATGGCCACCGCAACGCAGGAATTGATAGACAGGATATCGCAGCCTATCGCAGAGTTTTTCATGACACGCACAAAAACTGAAGCGCTCGAAGCGGCGACGACGAGAGGCATCTCGATTTGCCCGCTTATGGGTATGAAGGACCTGCTCGGCGACCCCAACCTCGCCGCCAGAGGTTTCTGGACGCAAATGGAGCATCCGGAACTACAATCGACGATCCCGTATCCAAAGCAGTTCGCGCGATCTTCGGAAAATGAGACGTCCGTCAAATGCCGTGCGCCCATGGTCGGCGAGCATAATGCCGAAGTCTACCGCGAACTGGGATTGACAGAGAACCAAATCGCATTCATGAGAGAATCTGGAGTTATCTAGAATTCAGGTTCCCCGTTCTTTCCCGTTCAAATTCAAGAAATCAGAACGGGAAACCGGGAACCTGAAAACGGGAAACCTCTCAAAAAGGTGAAACGAATGAGTACTTTTTCGAAATACCAAAAGCTCCTCGAACCCGGCCGCATAGGGTCGGTAAAAACCAGAAACCGAATCGTCAAATCAGGCGCCGGCATGCTCATGTGGCACGAGGACGACCTGCACATGCAGGAAGAAGTCCTGGCATTTTACGAAGGCATCGCCAGAGGCGGTGTGGGGCTGTTGATTGTTGAATCGCCCACCATCGATTACCCGCTGGGCGTGCGCTGGAAAGAAAGGTACCGCATCGACGATGACAAATACATCCAGGGCCTCAGCGAACTGGTCAAAATCATTCACAAACATGACTGCCCGACTTTCATGCAGATGAATCACGACGGCCCCTGGCAGGTCAAGCTCCCCTTCGCGCCGCAGCCGATGTACGACGGGCCGCCCATAGGAGCGTCGCCCGTCAGCTTCCAGTCCGATGGGGATTTTCACGCCGAAGTGCCCCGGGCGCTCACTGTGGAGCAGATCCAGGAGATTGTGGACAAGTTCGCCAGCGCAGCAGTCCGGGCTCAGAAAGCGGGATTCGACGGCGTGGACATCAACGCAGCCAGCAGCCACCTTCTGCACAACTTCTTCTCTCCCTTCTGGAACAAGCGCACCGATGCGTATGGCGGCAGCATCGAAAACCGGGCCCGCTTCGCGATGGAAGTAATTCGGGAGATCAAAAAGCGCCTGGGGAGGGACTTCCCCGTTTCCATGATCATAAACGGCATCGAGATGGGACAGGGAATCGGCGTTCCTGACAGCCAGTGCCTCACTCATGAGGACGCAAGGGAAATCGCCAAATGCCTCCAGGCTGCGGGCGCCGACGCCCTGCAGGTCCGAAGCCACTTCCTGGGCTATCACGTGGGCGCCTATCTCACGGATGCCCTCTTCTACCCGGAGCCTCCTATCCCGGTCGAAGCTTTTCCAAAGGCCTATAATGCCAGCCAGCAAGGCGTGGCCGCGAATATTTACGCGGCCGCAGGGATCAAAAGCGCCGTATCCATACCTGTTACGGTTGTAGCCAAACTCGATGCCGACATCGGCGAAGGATTGCTCCGCGAGGGCAAGGTTGATTTCATCGCGATGACCCGGCGCCTTCTGGCCGACCCGGATTATCCCAAAAAGATCGCGGAGGGAAGGCTGGAGGACATCCAGCCGTGCACCGGCTGCGACAACTGTCTCGGAAGCCGAAGATGCAGAATAAACGGCTTGTTGGGCACCCCCTATAACACCATTGAAAAAGCGGAGAAAAGGAAAAAAGTCCTCGTGATCGGCGGCGGGCCCGCAGGGATGTCGGCAGCCAGGGTCTCCGCTCTGAGGGGCCACGATGTAACGCTTCACGAAAAGTCAAGCGCGCTCGGGGGATTGCTTCCCATAGCGTCGATTGTGAAGGGAACCCATCCGGAAGACCTGTCGCTCATCATCAATTATTTTTCACGTCAGCTTGCCAAGCTTGGCGTGAAAATCGAGCTCGGGCAGGAGGCGGATCTCTCCGTGGTCGACAGGCTTAAACCCGACGTGGTTTTCCTGGCCACCGGCGCTACGTCTACAATCCCGAAAATCCCGGGCATCGATAAGCCGATTGTAGTCAGCGGCGTGGCTTTGCATCAAAAGTTAAAGTTTTACTTGAAGTTTTTTAAACCCGAGACCATACGGGACCTGACCCGGTTTTACATGCCGGTCGGGAAAAGGGTTGTCGTAATCGGCGGAGCCATCCAGGGCGCCGAACTTGCCGAATTTCTCACCAAACGGGGCCGAAAAGTAACCGTCGTGGAGACCAAGCCGACGATCGGCGATGGCATGGTGGATGCACTTCAGGCCTATCTCCTAATCTGGTTCAGGAAAAAGGGAGTGACTTTGATAAGCGGAGTCAAGGAGTACGTGGAAGTCACCGATAGAGGCTTGACCATTATTGCGGGTGACGGCAAGAGACAGACGATCGAGGCCGACAGCATCGTGACGGCTTTGCCTCTGACGCCAAACAACGATCTGCTCGAAAGCCTCAAGCGCAAAGTGCCTGAAGTCTATGCCATCGGCGACTGCAAAGATCCCCTGCTGATTGCGGATGCAATCGGCACCGGCCTCCGCACAGCCCGTGAAATATAAAAAAACGTTTCACGTTTCCCGTTTCCGGTTCCGCGTTTGGAATGGAAGGCTTTAACGGGAAACCGGAAACGGGAAACGCGAAACGGCGAGGAGTGGATGAACAATCAAGTATTCGACAATCTGAAGATAGCGGCGTTTAACTGGGCGATGGTGGGGCCGCTGACGCTGAAATTTTTTGCAGATTACGGGGCAACCGTCGTCCGGGTGGAAACCAGTCATCGCCCTTGTGTCACAAGGACGTCGGCGCCTTTCAAGGATAATGTCCCCGGTCTCAACAGAAGCGGCTACTTCAATCATTTCAGCGCTAACATGATGAGCCTTTCGCTCAATATGAACAGCCCTCAGGGGGTCGGCGTTGCCAAAGACCTTATCTTCTGGGCCGACGTTGTGATGGAAAACTTCACGCCGGGCGTCATGGACAAATGGGGGCTTGGGTACGAGGCCCTGACGAAGATCAAGCCGGACATCATTATGGTACGGCAGAACGGGTTCGGGACAGAAGGCCCCTACAAAAATCTGGCAGCTTTCGGAATGATTCTGGCGGCCATTGCGGGCATTCCCAATTACATCGGGTGGCCGGACAGGGGACCGCTTCCGATTGGCGTAGGCGCCTACACCGACTGTATCAGTCCGCGTTTCGCCTCGGCCGCCCTTATTGCGGCCCTGGAATATCGCGATAAAACGGGAAAGGGCCAGCTCATCGATCTGGCGCAATTTGAAACTGCGCTCTACTTTCTGCTGCCCGGACTCCTCGATGCGGCGGTCAACGGAAGGGAGCCGGTCCGGAAGGGCAACGCGGTACCGCATGGCGCACCGCACAATGTGTATCCCTGCAAGGGAAAGGAACGGTGGTGCACAATTGCTGTGAGCGACGACCGCCAGTGGTCTGCACTATGCAAAACCATGGGCCGTCCGGATTTGGCTGAGGATCCCCAGTTCGACACCCTGCAGCACAGGAAAGAAAATGAAGCGGCCCTGGATGCTTTGATTGATGCATGGACGGCCGGCCGGACAGCGGAGGAGGCAATGGCGGCTTTGCAGGCGGCAGGCGTTCCTGCGGGCATCGTCGAAAACTCGGCGGACCTGTTCGAAGATCCGCAGTTGCGGGCGCGCGGACTTTTCTGGCCCATGGAACACAGTGAGATGGGCGTGTTCACTCATCTGGGATCGAGCATGGTTCTGTCAAAGACGCCGGCACAGGCATCGACGCCAAGCCCTTGCATGGGCGAGCACAACGAATATGTCTTAACGAAGATCCTGGGCAAGACAGATGAGGAGTTCGTCGAGCTTCTTGCCTCAGGGGTGCTTGAATAAATAACGGAGGTCTCATCATGGAACTGGAGTTTATAAAATACGAAAAAGACAAACAGGTAGCATTTATCACCCTGAACCGGCCGGACCGGCTCAACGCCATCGGCCCCGAAATTTTCCGGGATTGGACGGCGGCATTAAACGAAGCGGAACGGGATGATGACGTGAAAGTCGTCGTTTTCAAAGGCGCAGGACGCGCCTTCAGCGCCGGCGCCGATTTAACCGGCGTGGGATTTGTTTACGGCATGAGGGAGCCGAAACCCGGCGAAAAGGGCAAGCAGCGCATTCCGCAGCGGGTTAAGCTGGAATTCGACAGGAACCTTTTTGTGGATTTCCACAGGAGAATACTTTACTGCAAGAAGATCACGATCGCGCAGCTGCACACCTATTGTCTGGGCGTCGCATTCAATCTCGTGAGTTTCTGCGACCTGATCATCGCCAGCGAAGACTGCCAGATGGGGCATGTCGAGGAACGTCTGGGCCAGGGCGGCATGACGCTTACGCCCATGATGATCCTGCGGTGCGGCCTGACGCGAGCGATGGAGCTTTGCCTCACCGGACGCAGATTCAACGGCATCAAGGCGGCGCAATACAATCTGATCAACAAAGCCGTGCCGGCCGACAAACTCGATGAGGAAGTCCGGAACCTGGCTCATGGGCTCTGCCTCCATCCCAAAGACGGTATTGCATTGGGCAAAGCTACCCGGGAATTGATTTATCACACCATGGGAATCGACCGGGGCCTGGTGGAGCACTACATCATGCACAGCTTTCAGACCAATAAAGTGCTCGACGAAGGCGAACTCAACTTTTTCAAACTGCGAAGGGACAAAGGGGTCCGGGAAGCCGCCCACGAAAAACACGATTATTTCAAAGTGCTGGATGATTTCGACAAATAGGAATCGAGTTTCCAGTTCAGAGTTCCCAGTTTTCAGTTAAAAACAAATCTCAAAACTGGCAACTGGAAACTGGAGACTGGAGACTGGGGAAAGATATGGACGCTGCCTTTTTATTCGCCAGGAACTTCGCAAACACGAAGTTCGAGGATCTTACGTCGGAAGTGGTGGAGGCTACAAAAAAGGAGATCCTGGATTTATTGGGAGTTGCACTGGGCGGCGCCTCTCAGCCGGGCGCGACGCATGTATGCCAACTCGTAAAGGACTGGGGCGGCAAGGAAGAGAGCAGTCTCATCGGCAGCCGGCAGAAGGTGCCCGCGCCCAATGCCGCGCAGGCCAACGCCACGATGGCTCATGCCCTGGACTTTGATGATGTCCACGAAGCGGCTGTCATGCATCCGGGAATAGCATCCATACCTGTCGCTATGGCTGTGGCGGAAGCGCAGGGAAACTTGAGCGGCAGGGAATTCATTACCAGCACGGCGCTGGGCGTCGATATGATGTGCCGGCTGGCTTTGGCAACTACCCCGGGCAGGAGCCCGGTCGAGCTGGGATGGCACCTGACATCCTTGTTCGGCTTTATGGGTTCTGCCGCGACGGCTGCCAGGATCATGGGCTTAGGCGAAGAGAAGACGGTCGATGCCATCGGCATCGGTTATCACCAGTGCGGGGGCAACGGCCAGTGTGTCAAGGATGGCGCGTTAACCAAGAGGCTTGGACCCGGATTCGCCGTAAAGGGAGGCATCACGGCCGCGCTCTTGGCTAAGGCCGGTGTCACGGGCGCCCAAAACAGCCTGGAAGGCGAGTGGGGTTTCTATAGGCAATACATGCACGGGGATTACAGTCGGGAAATACTTACGGCCGAGCTTGGCAAACGTTTCGAGGGTGTCAACGTCGCGATCAAGCCCTATCCGTGCTGCCGGGGCATCCATCCGGCCATTGACGCCGCTTTGGCTCTGGCAACCGAGCAGAATATCCGGAGCAAAGACATAAAGGAGATCGTGCTTTCGGTCACCGACGCGCATCTTTCGCTGCTTTGCCAGCCTCTGGAATCCAAGCGGACGCCGAGAAGCCCCGTAGACGCGCAGTTCAGCATTCCCTGGGGAGTGGCCTCGGCCATCGTCGGCAGGCGCGTCGGCCTGGATGACTTTACGGAAAACGCCATCAGGAATCGGGAAGTGCTGGAGGTTACTCAAAAGATGCGCGTGGAGGTGGACAACACGCTTCACAAACCCGGCCCGGAGCCCACGCGCGTGAAGGTAATTACGAACGACGGGAAGGAGTTTGCAAAGGTGGTGGAGAATCCCCTGGGCAGCCTCGAGCGGCCGATGTCCTTCGAGGATTGCGCACGGAAATTCAGAGATTGCGCCAGGAGCCTGGAGGCCGGGCGGATTGAAGGAATCATACAACGGGTCGGCCAGCTCGAGCGGCTGGAGGATATCCGGGAAATGATACGTCTTCTAACATAAGGTGCTTTGAGACAAAACAAGGAGGCAGTCCTATGGGCAATGCGTTAAGCGGAAAAGTTGCATTTATCACGGGCGCAGCGGCAAAACGGGGTATGGGGCGGGCGGTCGCGTTGCGGTTGGCGAAAGAAGGAGCCGATGTGATGGTGACCGATAAGTTCGCCGCTCCCAAAAGCGCGTGGGCCGGAGACGAAGGCTGGAGGGGTTTGGAGGATGTTGTCAAAGAGATCGAAGCTTTAGGCCGCAAAGCGGCCTATGCGGTGGCCGGCGTGGAAAACTCAAAAGAAGTCGAGGCTGCCGTGAAGAAAACTCTGGACACGTTCGGCAAGATCGACATCGTGGTCAACCTGGCTGGGACACGCGGCCCGGTGGGTGTGAATATTGCGGACGGCGATGAAAAAGACTGGCGGCTGCTGTTTGACGTGAACACGCTGGGCACCATGATCGTGTCCAAGGCGGTTGCCAAAGATATGATCCGCAGGAACGAAGGAGGCAATATCGTCCACATTGCTTCCGCAGCGGGAAAACTGGCCTGCCCGGGCAGCGCCGCCTATGCGGCCTCCAAATGGGCCGTTATCGGCATCACGCAAGCTCTGGCTCTGGAGCTGGCTCCTTACAAAATCCGGGTCAATGCCATTAATCCGGGTTTCTTCGCGACCAACCTGCGCGACGATGATGCAACGATGAGGAGCCAGAAGGCAGGCATCACGATAGAAAAATTCCGTGAAGATGAATACAAGGCGCTTACCGCCACGGTTCCCCTCAAGCGCATGGGCAAAGTCGAGGATATCGCCGATGTGGTTTATTTCCTGGTCAGCGACCTGTCACAATATATGACGGGCCAGGCCATCAATGTGACCGGCGGAACCCTCATGCACTAGACCGGATTTTTTACGGGAGTTCGCGGCGCGGCGGCGTAAATGGGCATTTATTGATTCCAGCTCGCGGGTTTTCCAGTGGGACCTGTTGTCACCTGCCCTCCTGGATTAAGGATGCGGACAGGCATGCCTGGATTCGCCGCCGCAGAGCGATCCTCATATCCTGGCTAATCGGCGCCTTTTATTCCGGATCTGAATCTCCCGTGCGACTTGCCAAGCCCTCCGAATCCAATCCTTTTTTTCTCGGATTCTGTAAGGTCAGTTGAAATCACGCAGCGATTCGTCGATGCCTTTGCGGATCTCAAACCAGTAATCCAGCGATGCGTCTTTCCTGTCCCTCTCGAAGCGCTCGATCCAATGGGCAAGGTCCGGATGAACCTCCCCGTCGATGTCGCGTTTTCTCTTAAGGAAGGCCAGAACGAAGTCGACATTGAGCTCGCTCTCCCAGAAAACCCCGGCATTCCGGCTGTTAATGCGGCTCGCGCAGATGGCATTGGCCTGGAGAAATTGTGCTTTGAGCCCGTACAGGGATTCAATGACATCGGGCATCATCTCTTCGGCCCACGCCCGGTGGAAGCGGCAGATCCCCGCATTATCCATGTTGAGTTCCTTGCGCAGCCGGACTGCGCAATATCGTCCCAGTTCGCGGGGAGGCAGAAAGTCAGTGCCGTAATGCATGTAATATTTCCCCATTATGGCCATGGGGACGAGAACGCCCGGCGTCCAGTATTGATTCGGAACCATCCAGCCCTTGCGGCCGAACGCGCTGTAAAGGCAATGATCCAGGATGTCGATCCCTTTCCGCTTCCGGTAACTTCTCCCCCATTTCCTGATCCCCTCGGACAAATCGAGTATCCCGCGCTTCTGAAGGATTGAATGCACAAGCTCGACGCCCAGTTCCGCGTTATGCATGGAATCCGCGACAGGATCGAGGCGGGCGTGATCCCATCGGGGCAGCTTCGTCACTCCCAGTTCCTCCGTGGAAACAAGCCCACGGTCCAGGCAATCCATCAGCCAGGCAAGCACACCTCCCAGGCTGATCGCGTCGAATCCGGAAGCGTCGCCGCAGTGGTTGAGTTTTTCGGCCGCGCGCTGATCGAAGATTCCGCAGAGCGGTCCCAGCGTCTGATAAGGCTCATAGTCCTTTTTATATTCGCCGTTCAGTTTTTTGCAGACAGCCGCGCAGGGCTCGCCGCAGTTGGTCTGCTGTTTGGTGCGAATCGTCTCTTCGTTGAACTGCTTGAGGTAGTGCGCCACGATGAACTGCTCGTGCAGCTTCAGACGTTCTTCTTCGGACCAATGGATGGTCCGGTAGTTGAACGCCATAATGCGTCCCCCCATCGTTGCATAATTGACGCCAAATGTGCCGCCCGTATCGAATTTCGGGTCGAAGCGGTACTTGGTCGTGCCCTCGAAATCCTTGATGGCGAGTCTCTGCTTGTATTTCACGTCGAACCATTCATCGGCTACCTTGCGATCGCGGAAATCCTCGTCAAGGTAGGTTCCGCCGTAGATGACCGCGGCAATACCGTGGTCCTGGAGCATTTTGGATCCAAGTCCCCCGCGGCCCGCCCAGGTGTCGACGAAGCTCAGCTTCCCATGGGCCATCGGAACAGAAACTATCGCGCCGAAATCGGTGGACTGCGCAGCCGGTCCGACCGCCAGGATGCGCGGATCGTTCTCGTAGCGGGAGGCGTATTTTGCCTGAACGTATTCCAGGAGAGTGTAAACGCCGCCGCGGCCGGTAGCCCAGACAGCATTCACGTCGACCGGTTCGACCTCGACCTCGATTTCTTCCCCGTGGCTCCGGTTGAGGTAGAGCACGGAAGGGACGGGCGCCTTTCCGACCAGGCTGACCATGTTAATCCCCAAATTGTCGAAGATAAGCCCCGCGCCGCCCATGGAGGACACGTAGAATCCGCGCCAGCAGGGGGAATAACCGGTCACAAACAGCCTGTTTGATCCCGGGATGATCGATCCGGCGAACAATCCGACGCCGATGTTGAGGCTTTGTGTCCGGCCGGAAATGTGGAGCCCGAGGTCGACGGGACCGAAATAGTCCCCGATTGCGTAACGTCTCATCCGGTAGAAGCCGCTCGCCGGCTCTACAAACAGGACTTTTTGATGGTTTTCCAATCGTCACTTCCTCCCGATGGCGGCCGTTGGGATAAAGGGAATTTCAAATCATGCATCAATTTACATATAAATTAACTGTATCCGCAAGCACACGTCAAGGCGGCATCAATTTCCCTCCTCCAGATTATGGTGCGGACCGGTCTCCTGACCCCAATGATGAAAGTTTAGGCAGCAGGAATCCTCCGGCACAGCCGGAGACTGGGGACCTTGCGTATTTTGTGTTAAACAAATTCCGAAAACCTCACTCCGGTTTTGCCCTATAATTATACGGTAAACTTCGGCTCTGCCGGGGGACTCAAAGAATTTGACTGCTCCGTATTTTGAGACGCTGATAAACGCTGATAAAAGCGCTGACAAACGCGGATTTGTTCGGCGAGGGTCGGCGAGCAAAAGCCGATGAGGCGCTTCCGATGGAGTTTTCTGCGGCGGCACTGTGGCAAACGCCCGGTTTCTCATACCCTTCATCTCCGTGCCGCACGGCGCTTGCCACAGTGCCGCCGCAGAAAACTGTCCAGCGCGGAGCGCTGGCCTCTGAGGGGATCGGAAGCGCCTCATCGGCTTTTGCCCGCGTAAGTCAGCGTTCAAGACCGGCGTAGCTCCTCCAACCGCTTTGAGCGGTTCAAATCTTTCAATCCTCCGGCTTTTGCCGGAGGTATCTGACTGGAGGAAGACCCATCCGGGAGGTGCGGAATTGAACAAAACAAAGATCGTATGTACCATCGGCCCTGCATCGAACTCTGCCGACGTTCTGGAGCGGCTGATACGGGCCGGAATGAACGTGGCCCGGCTGAATTTTTCGCACGGCACCCAGGCTGAACACGCCCGGGTCATCGCGCTCATAAGGCGCATATCCCGCCGCTTGAATAAGCCGGTCGCCGTACTGCAGGATCTGGCGGGGCCCAAGATACGGATTGGCCGGATAGCCAACGGCCCCGTTGTCCTCGAACCGGGAGCCATCTTTACCTTGACGGGCCGAAAGGTGCCCGGAGACGCGCGGACCGCCTCGATAAGCTACCCGGCCATGGCTGCCGACGTCGGCAAGGGCGACACCCTCCTGCTGAGCGACGGGGCGCTCGAGCTCGAGGTCGCTTCCGTAAGCGGCAAGGACATCCGCTGCAAGGTCGTCATCGGGGGCCCGCTGAGTTCCTTCAAGGGAATCAATCTTCCGACCGGAACCCTTCGAGCGCCCTGCCTGACGGCCAAGGACAGGGATGACTTGCGGTTCGGGCTTGAAAATGACGTCGACTATGTCGCCATGTCCTTCGTGCGGAGTGTGGGCGACATTGCAGCCGTCCGGCGCCACATCAGGCGCTGCGGGGGGGCAGCCCCTGTGATTGCGAAAATCGAGAAACACGAAGCTTTGGAGAACATGGATGCAATTATCGATGCCGCAGACGGTCTTATGGTCGCCCGCGGGGATCTGGGGGTGGAAACGCCGCTCGAGAAGATCCCTCAGGTCCAGAAGGCCATCATACGAAAGTCCCTGGCTGCGGGCAAACCCGTTATTACCGCTACTCAGATGCTGCGCTCCATGGTCGAAAGTCCGCGGCCGACGCGCGCGGAAGTGACCGATGTGGCGAATGCCATTTTGGACGGTACCGATGCGGTAATGCTGTCCGAGGAAACCGCCATGGGAAAATATCCGGTCGAGGCTGTAGCGATGATGTCCCGCATCGCCCGGGAAGCCGAAATGGCACCGGGTGCCGGGTCCCGATTCGTATGTATCGATCCGATCCCCGGTTCGCTCCCGAGCGCAGTTGCATGCGCGGCGGCAAATCTTGCGGCCAGCATCGGGGCGGCCGCCATAATTACCATAACCCAGTCTGGAAGCACCGCCCGACTTGTTTCCCGCTGCCGGCCGGATGAGCTCATTCTGGCCCACACGCCGGTGGAGAAAACAAGGCGGCAACTGGCTCTATGCAGGGGCGTTCTTCCGGTTCTGGGAGCGGAGATAGCAGGCAGTGACAAAATTGTTGACGCTGCATTGAGATCCGCACTGGAAACGGGCCTCATCAAGAAGGGGCAGACGGTGGTTATTACGGCGGGGATTCCCATAAACCGTCCGGGCACCACGAATCTGATTAAAATCGAGGTGGTGAGATAGGAAAAACATGAAGCAATACCCTGTAGGTCCGGGAAGCCGCTCTCCATTCGGCGTAACGACGGATGCCGAAGGAACAAATTTCACTCTGTGGGGCACGCGGTCGACAAGTGCGGAACTATTGCTTTTCGAGTGCGCCGACAGCCGGGAGCCTTTCCAGATCGTAACTCTTGATCCGGTCAAGAACCGGACCTATTCATTCTGGCATGTGTATCTTTACGGATTGCCCCCCGGTGTGTTCTATGCCTGGAGAATCGGCGGCCCGCAGAACGGGCGGTCGGGATATCGTTTTGACAGGCAAAAGGCTCTCGTGGATCCGCGGGCGCGCGCCGTCTGCGATCTTTTATGGGACCGGCAGCGCGCCGGCAGGATCGGGGACAACACCGACGCGTCGATACGTGGCATTGTAGTCTGCGACGACGGATATGATTGGGAAGGGGATCAGCCGGTTCATCGGCCTGCGGAGCAGTCCATCATTTATGAAATGCACGTTGGGGGCTTTACGCGCCATGCCTCGTCCGGGGTTAGGCATCCAGGCACCTTTTCCGGGGTTGTCGAGAAAATCCCCTATCTGAAATCGCTTGGGGTTACGGATTTGGAGTTGATGCCCGTCATGGCTTTCGACGAGCAGGATGTTCCCAAAGCTGTTGCAGCAAGGGGACTGACTAACTACTGGGGTTACAGCACCCACAGTTTTTTCTCGCCTCATCCCGGCTACTGCGTGTCGGCGGAGAAGGGAACCCATGTGCTCGAATTCCGGGATATGGTTAAGGCTCTGCACAAAGCAGGCATCGCGGTGATTCTGGATGTCGTCCTGAATCATACGGCGGAGGGAGGCGCCGACGGGGCCACAATCAATTTTAAGGGGCTTGGCAACCGGAATTTTTATCACCTGGATCCCAACGATCTCTCCGTCTACCGGGACTACACGGGCTGCGGCAATACCATCAACTGCAACTTTCCCATAGTGACGGTTTTTTTGATGGATTGCCTGGAATATTGGGTGCGCGAGATGCACGTGGACGGCTTCCGGTTCGATCTGGCCAGCGTTCTCGTCAGGGGGACGGACGGCGCCCCGCTGCAGTATGCGCCCATGCCCTGGTACATCGAGCTTTCCCACGTCCTCGGCAATGCGAGGCTCATCGCGGAAGCGTGGGACGCCGGCGGCCTCTACCAGGTCGGAGGGTTTCCGGGATTACGGTGGGCGGAGTGGAACGGGCGGTACAGGGATGTCATGCGGCGCTTCGTGCGCGGCGATCCGGGTTTGATCGGCGAGGTCGCAACACGTCTTTCGGGCAGCAGCGATCTGTATGAGCCGGATGGGAGGCTCCCGATTAACAGCATCAATTTCGTAACGTGCCACGACGGATTCACGCTCAGGGATCTTGTCACTTACAGCAGCAAGCATAATGAAGAAAACGGCGAGGGCAACAGAGACGGCTGCAATGACAATGCGAGCTGGAACTGCGGCGCGGAAGGGGAAACCAATGATCCCGAAATCAGGAGGCTGAGAAAGCGCCAGGCGAAGAATTTCATTGCCCTGCTTTTCCTGAGCCATGGAATCCCCATGCTCCGGTCCGGCGACGAGGTTTTTGGAACCCAGCGCGGCAACAACAACGGATACTGCCAGGACAACGAATTGAGCTGGCTCGATTGGAAATTGACGGAGGAGAACAGCGATATGCTCCGTTTTGTAACGGAGATGATCGCTTTTCGCGGGCGGCATCCGTGTCTTGCAAGGACGTCATTCCTGACGGGGCAGCCGGCAGCCGGAAGGCTTCCCGATGTGACCTGGCATGGCCGGCGGCTTCATGAGCCGTGCTGGAACGACTGCAATGCGCATGTCCTTGCGTATACGCTTGGCCGATTGACGGAAGCCGAGGAGGACCTGCATATCATGCTGAATATGTCCGACAAAGCGGTCGAGATGGAGGTGCCGGCCGTACCCGGCTTGCAATGGTACCGGGCTGTTGACACGTCGCAGCCTTCCCAGGCGGACATTGTCGAAAAGACACGGCAGCCGGTTGTCCGCCTTGGGCACTACCGGGTGGATGCGCGGAGCATCGTTGTCCTGGAGAGCAAAGTAACGCCGTGAACCAGGACGGTTCATTACCCGGCACCCGCTTTTCACATTCTTCAATCTTGGGGGTATATAAAATGGCAAAAACAGAATGGTTCGACATTACCCTTCCTCTGAATAAGGAAATTCCTATCCCGCCGGCAATGCCACCGCAGCCCGGGCAGCCGCCGCCTCCTGAAGTCAGCGTCCCGCTGGCGACGGTGTACCGCTTTTTCGATGTGGACAAAGGCGACAAGGTGACAATGTCGCGCATCGAAATGACATCGCATGACGGCACCCACATCGATGCTCCCCTGCACTTTATCCCGGGCGGTACGACGATCGACGCGATGCCCCTGGACACCACAATCGGTCCTTGCCGGGTTATCGGAATCAAGAATGATCAATCGGTTACGGTGAAGGAACTCAAACCCTATAAAATCAGGGCCGGTGAACGCATCCTGTTCAAGACGAAAAATTCACCTGGAGTCTGGGCTACAAGGCAATATGCCGGAAAGTTCGTCACGATCTCGCTCGAGGCTGCCCGATACCTGGCGGAAAAAAAGATACGGCTGGTTGGGATCGACTATATTTCTGTCGCCAGCGCGGATCCGATGGAAAATGTCGGCGATGTCCACAAGGCCTTTTTAGGCAACGGCATCTATATCCTCGAAGCGCTGAATCTGGCCGGAGTCAAGCCGGGGAGATACGAGCTTATATGTTTGCCGCTGCGGATAGAAAAGGGAGATGCCGGCCCCTGCCGCGTAATCCTGAAAAAAAAGAAAACGACTCCCAGGTAGTTTTCGTCGCGAAACTCGGGTTTTGTGAAAAAGCCAGATTTTTCAACCGTCAATAGGATATTTGATATTACATAGAAGCCGATAATTGGAGTCAGGCCGCGTAGCGGCCAGCTGAATTTAGCCAGGCCTTTTAAGGCCTGGGTCGAAAGGAGTTAAGTTTTCCGTCGCGTAGCGACGGCTGAATCTCAGGCGTCGCTACGCGACGCGCTGCTCGCTGTACCATGGTTCCCGGCCTTGAAAGGCCGGGCTAAAATCATAGTGCCGCTACGCGGCACAAACCAGTTTCGCGACAGAAACTAGGTAGGATGGATGTAAACCCATCCTGAGTGCATCGGAAATCACCCGGCTTTGCTGGGGCTCACAGAGTCTGACGTATTTTGAAACGCTGAGATACGCTGACAAAAGCGCTGACAAAGGCCGATTTGTTCGGCGAGGGTCGGCGTAACTCCTCCAACCGCTTTGAGCGGTTCAAGTCTTGCCTCCGGCTCTGACGGAGGATACTTACGGCTAGTGAAGCTCATGCGACCGCTTTAAGGGGCCTGCCATCAAGTATTTGGCTTTACCGGAGGTTGCCGATTTCCTTTGCATAAATATGGTGAGAAAGGTCGAATATGCTGGAATCGGCAATATTGGACTGCGGCCGAAGGCGTCTATAGCGATACCTGGCGGGTCATGGGTAGGCCTGTCGGTTCCGGGCTATGGATTTCAGGGACGCTCGCGGAGCATTTGGCGAAATCACGGTCCTGGAGCATTGTAACCACGGCCTCCAGGCATATTTCACATTCCTGGAGATGTGCGAATACCTCATGGTTGCGTCGCTCGTTCAATTGGTCGTTGAGATATGCGCACAAGCTCTCAAAACTGCATTTCACGATTCAGCCTCCCTTCTTGGCGGGTAGAATCCCGCGAAGGTCCTTTGACTCGCCGGTTTTTCCGCTATATCCGGATAAATGACGAGGACGACGGCAAAGCCGATTGCGACGGAGGCACTGCAATGCCCCCGCCGCCAACGGCCGGGAAATTCAGCGTCAGCGTCTTTGCAAGATATTCCAGCTTATGCTTGGAGCACAGCCTTAACCCATTTTCAATCTCTTCAACGGGATATCGGAGTAACTGCCCGAAGGATTCCATCAGACACCCGCAGCAGAACATTTCAGGCGAAAGGCACATCTATATAGCTCCTTTTCTCCGACATCGGATGTTTCTAATACCGGGCAGAATCATGTATGGCATGTGCAATATCCTCGGTCCTGCAACTCAGGTTCATTAAAGCGCCGGGAAGCCAAGGAGCGAAAGATCTCAGGATTCCCCGGCAAGGGCATAAGCCCTACTGCAGCAGCGGTATCTCCGATGCAAGCTGAAGGTCGATGAGGCATGCGAGCGAAAATTCGACCTGAAGGAAACGCGCAGCTATGCGCGATCCCATTTTCTGTTTGTACACGTCATAATATTTCTTCCTGAGTGCTGTCCTCTGGGTTTCGAGATCCACCATTTTGGCCGCGAGTTGATCGGCAACCGCGTCCGTCATTTTTTCGGCGTTGTCCGCGTACATCTTGATGTTGGCGATTCGCTGGTCCCAGATCGCATCAAGCGCGGCCTGGTAGTCCTTGTAAATTGCCCAGAATTGAGATTTTTGGGCGGCCTCGAGCTCCATAGCCTGATCCACGATCGACTGTTTTTCCTTGCGCATGTCTTTGCGCATCAGATCGAGGTAGGTTTGAACCCCATCCTCGCTGGCAGTCTGTGCCCATCCGGTTCCGGTGAACAAACATGCGGCGGCAACAAGCATCAACATGACTCCGCGATGTCTCATAGCTTTCCTCCATGATTAGGTGACATCCGTAAACTAACTACGTATCCTCGAAAGTTTCCGAGGCGCTTCATGCAGGGGGATTTTTCACTATTTTACCGGCTCTTGCGAACTGTCAATTGTTACAGTCGATCGGCAGCGTATGAAGTGCGGACGCAACCGGGGCGGCAACCCAGGGCACGAATCCCGGAGGGACTGTAAACAATGACAGTGGTTTGCCCGGCCTCTGCCTCAAAGACTCCAGAATTTACTGATTTCCAGGCCCGGGGCTTTCCACGGATGGGTTTGGCCAGGTCTGCGGACACGAACAGGCCAGGCATTAAGCAAACGCGGATATGGCAGAACCCAATCTCCTTGCCAGCCTTGATTCAGCCAATCAATCCAGCGTCAGGTCAGGCTGCCGGGATACAAGATGCTGGCTGACGGCGAACTGGATGAGCTCTGCAGAGCTTTTCAATCCCAGTTGTTCCATCATTCGATACTTGTGGAACGCGATGGTTCGGGTGCTCACCTTCAGTATGTAAGCTGCTTCTTTCATCGGGCGGCCTTCGGCCAGCAACTGCAGGACCTCGCGCTGGCGCGGGGTTAATTCCCTTGAGGCATGCTTGGCCTCCGGATTGCGGATAAACGATTCCTCCATCTTCCTGGCTATGGCCGGCGTCACGTACACGCGTCCCTTGAGTGCTTCGCGGATAGCTTTGGAGAGTTCTGCGGCGGCGGATGTCTTGAGCAAAAAGGCCGAGGCTCCGGCCTGGATCGCTTCGTGGGCAAGGCCGGGATCCTCATGCATCGTAAGAAAGATCAGCTTCACCGATGGCAGCAGCGTTTTCAACTGTCTGCCGGCATCCAATCCGTTCAAGAGAGGCATGCCGATATCGAGTACGATGGCATCCGGCTTGAGCGCAGGCACGGCCTTGAGCAGAGCCCGTCCATCCGTAAAGACTGCGGGAACATCGAATTCGGATTCCAGCATCTTGGCGCACGCCTGCAACACCAATTTGTGGTCATCCGCAAGCACTACGCGGAATTTTGCCACTGCTATTTTTCTCCCATGGAGATCAACAGAGAGCCCTCTGCCTGCCGCTTGGCCAATATTCTCTTGCGTCCAGAAGTCAATTTTGCAGATTTTGGCGAGTTTTTCAATTTATACTTTGGTTAAGCCTGGAAAAGCTTGCCGCAGGAGGAGGGCGAAGGAAAAACTCCCTCAAGCTTTATACCGCGCAGTGCCTGCTGTAACGCTCTGGCGGCTATATGGATGGAGCCAGTGGTGCGCGGCACGATATTTTTGCCCCCCGGCCCGGCCGGGAAGATATTTCCAATTGGCCGCCGACCCGTCGCATTCTCTCCCGCATGCTGATCAGGCCAAGCCCACCCGGAAAGCATTCATGCCCCGCATCGAAGCCAATCCCGTCATCCGACACCACGAGATGGAGTTCATCGGAGGTTCCGGTCAAATCCACGGCTATGCCGATGGCGTGGCCATGTCTGGCCGCATTGCTGAGTGCTTCCTGCAAAACTCTGTAGAAATTGAGCGCAACATCAGGATCCAGCCTGGCGGGGATACTGTTGCAGGAACAAGATACAGGTACCTGGTGCATTTTGGAAAACTCCCGGCATTCGCTTTCGGCCGCTTTTGCCAGCCCGAAGTACTTCAGTATCGAGGGCTGCAATTGATTGGAAAGGCGGCTAACCTTTGATCCAATTTCCTGCAGCTTTTGATAGATCTCCTGCATGTCCGGATATTTTACCCCGGATGAGCCCTCAACCGGCTGGCCGGCTCTCATCAGCTCAATGCCCAGGATTGACAGTGAGGAACCGATGTCTTCGTGAAGCTCTCCTGCGATTCGAATGCGTTCCTGGTCCAGTGCCTCAATAAGACGCCGGGTGGCTCGCGAGAGTGCTTCGGCGTCAGCCTTGCTTTCCGTGATGTCGAAGCAGACCGCGCTGTAGCCGGTCAACGATCCGTCTGTGTCAAGGCAAGGGGCGCCGGTTTCAAGCACCCAGCGATATTGCCCGTCAAAGCGGCGCAATCTGTATTCGACCCGAAATTCCTGCCGTAGATCAAGGATTCTGGAATAGAGACCCAGGCAGCGCGTGAGGTCATCCGGGTGAACACCTTCGGTCCACCGGCCATGGAGTTCCAATTGAATGGGCCGCCCGGTGAAATCAAGCCAACGCCTGTTGAAGTATATCCGGAGCCCATCCGGGCCTGACGCCCAGATCATGGCCGGCAGCTCATCCGTCGTGGCGCAAAACTGGTTTGTCTTTTCTTCCATATAGTATATCCCTCGTTCACCGCCCTGCCTTCCAGCAAACCACAGGCAATAGCGGGTGTCAATGCCTTGAAGGAACTCCGGCGTGGGAGAATCCGCATTATTGTTAACTTCCAAGCCTCCAGGACTCAAGGAATTTGGATCCATCGGGTAACTGTTTGTTGCTTGACGCAATAGATGACCCGTGACATATTCACCCGTAATGCCCAATGCTCGCAATAACGTGGCACGATCGATTAAACTCGTGTGGCTGATTTCCATTGCCGGTCAAGCCGCACCAGGATTACGGGCAGCCACGTCAATTGTCGAATCTGATCGCAGCGCTGCGACATTCTGGCAATCGTACCAATGGTGGCTTGCCGGTATCGCATTGCTGCTCCTGATCGAGACAATACTCATTGTCGCTTTGCTGGTAAAATCTGCCGGACGGCGACGCAAGGAAGGATTGATTCGCGCAAGCCAGGAGCGGCTGCGCCGCGAACTTGCAGGTTTCTCGCGTGTCGCCGCGGTGCGGGAGCTTTTATCCTCGCTGGCGCACGAGATCAACCAACCGCTGGCGGCCATTCTGGGCAATGCGGAAGCGGCGCAGCTATTGATGGGAAGCGGAGCAGCGGACAAAAAGGAATTGGAGGAAATCGTCGAGGATATTGTTGCCGATGACCGGCGGGCTGCGGAAGTGGTTCGTGGCTTGAGATCCATGCTTAAGCCTGCTGGGACTGAGCGCCGGCCGCTTGGGTTCAATGAACTGATTGAGGAAGTCCTGTCGATCCTGCGCAATGATTTCCTTATCCGGAAAATTGCCGTCGATCTGGATTTCGGCGCATCCATTCCCTCGATTGCCGGGGACCGCATCCAGTTGCAGCAGGTAATCCTGAGTCTCATTGTCAACGCGTTTGAAGCGATGGAATCTGCCGACCAGCCCCGGAAGATGGTCCTGAAAACCCGGGCAACCGAAAGGGAAGCTATCCTGGATGTGGTGGACACGGGCGCCGGAATCCCTGAAGAGAGTCTTGACTCGATCTTCAAAGTATTCGTCACAACCAAACCGGACCGGTTGGGCATGGGGCTTTTTCTGAGCCGTTCCATTGTGCTTGGACACAACGGAAGGATATGGGCTGAAAATAATGCCGACCGTGGCGCTGCATTTCACGTGGCTTTGCCTTTGGAAAGAGCTTTCCAGCCGGCGCTTGAGATTGCGGAACATCGGGATTTCAAGAGCGAAGCCGGGCAACAGTCGCAGGGGATAACGATACTCGTTGCCGATGACAGGCAGGCATTCCGCAAGGCTGTCTCCACAATATTGAAAGAACTGCCTGAATTGAAACTCCTGGCCGAGGCTGCGGACGGGGCGGAAGCGGTCCAAAAGGCGGCGGAACTGAAACCCGACCTGGTACTGCTGGATATCGGCCTTCCATTGGTCCACGGATTGGAAGCGGCCTCCAGGATACGCACCGTTGCCCCCGATGCGAAAATACTTTTCCTCACCCAGCATGATTCCCCGGACTTTGTCGGTGCGGCGCTCAGGGCCGGAGCGCTGGGCTACGTTCTCAAGGTGGACGTCGGAATCGAGCTTTTGCAGGCGGCGAAGACCGTCCTTCGAGGGGAAGGGTACGTCAGTTCCGGTATCCGTCGCTAGGCCTCATTTCCCCTGAGGATTTCCCCAAGTCGATTTTTATGACCCAAACAGAAATACTCCGGACACGAATCTTCAAAGTAAGTATCCTCTGGCAGAGCCGAAGGCTTTACGGTGGCCAGGCCCTCAAAGGGGCCGGATTGCATCCGACAAAAGATGAAAGAGGTTCCATACACTATAGATGTTTTGGAACCGCAGAATGTCGAATAGCGAACGATGAATCTCGAAGTGTGGCGCCAACTTCTGCGGTTCAATATTCGAAATTCGACATTCGATATTCCAGTGTTTACCCTCTGGATTATTGTCCGGACCCGGGAACAAAAAATATCCAGGATTTGTCAAGCTCATACTGCCTCCCGGCAGAGCCGGGGGATCTCCCAACGGATTAACGATTGTCAACGGAGGTGTTCCATATTCCCGGGCGAGTGTCGCGGTGCCAGGGAACCTTCAAGCGCATGACGTTGGCGAAGGACCGGGTAGGATTCAGAAATCCGCGAGCCAACATCAGTATAACGGGGTTGCTGGTCCAGGTTTCGATCCTCATGACAAGATACTTGTCGAGAGCATCTTCGCCGACCTGCCAACCGAGCCCACCCAGAGGCGTCATGACCAGATCCACGGCCCCGCTCAACGATGATCCGGGATAGCCGACATTGCCTATGGATGCTTCGCTGATCGGTCCGAGCTCGAATTGTGTGCTGTATATTGCGCTCCACAGCGTGGCCTTGAGCCGGCTGTTCCAGTAGGCGGAAGACCAGTTGAAGGTCTGATAGCGGCCGCCGGGATCGTTTTGCACAAATATATGGCCGGTTACGGAACCCTGCATCGGGTGGCCGATGTAATTGGCCAGGAAATCATCCGCATCCCCCCACCCTTTCGTCGACTTGACGCTGGTAAACCAGTCATCGAAGAAGGGACCTTTCAAAGCTTCCCTTGTGCCCGGCTGGGTTCCCAAACGGAAACCCTGTTCGATGGATAGGAAAAGGGCGGACTGGTTGATGAGCCCCGACCAGTCTATATGGCGGCGCGGAGCCTCCACGGCTTCAATTGCGTTTGTACTGGCTGCCATTGTATTCAGGGCTGGAAGACTGCTTTCAGGTCTGGCCAACTGGTCGGAGATCGGGGTATTCAGCGAAGCCGATTCAACCTGCTTTGCAGCATCGGTTCCTCTATCTTCCGGTACAGTACTTGTTTCCTCAAGATTGGCGGCAAGACAGGGACAAATCCAAAGAGCCGTCAACAAGAGTATCGACAGGGTTACGGCGCCACAGCCTCGAATTGATTCACCGATGCTCAACCAAATCATCTCTCCTCCATGCGGTAATCGAAATTTTTTGCAGAGTGATACTGCCGGCGGACGGTAATGGACAACTGGCAGTTGTGACAGTATGCCGCGCCGCGCTGGATTCCGGGCAGGACATATAAATACATCGGTACTCCCACTGCTTTGCTGGATGTTGTTGTCTGCCTTTCCGGTTTTCCATCCGGATCATCCTCAGGCAGACTATCGCATCCGCTTCTCGATCGTTCACGGGTTTTCACGGGTTGTCATAATTACATTGGTAAACCATCGGCTCTGCCGGGGGACTCAAAGAGTTTGACAGTTCCGTAATTTGAAACGCTGAGAAACGCTGATAAAAGCGCTGACAAACGCCGATTTGTTCGGCGAGGGTCGGCGAGCAAAAGCCGATGAGGCGCTTCCGATGGAGTTTTCTGCGGCGGCACTGTGGCAAACGCCCGGTTTCTCATACCCTTCATCTGCTTGCCGCACGGCGCTTGCCACAGTGCCGCCGCAGAAAACTGTCCAGCGCGGAGCGCTGGCCCCTGCGGGGATCGGAAGCGCCTCATCGGCTTTTGCCCGCGTAAGTCAGCGTTCAAGACCGGCGAAACTAGTCCAACCGCTTTGAGCGGTTCAAATCTTTCAAGCCTCCGGCTTTGCCGGAGGTGCCTGACTGCATCGGCCGAGATCTGCAAGGGTTTGTGATCTGAATTGCCTATCGTCGGAAGGACCAGCTGAGGCCGGTGGTAAAGCCGTAATCGTTTTGGGAAGCATTTGCCGATGGAGGCTTGCTGTCGTAACTGTCGTAGAAGGTCAGCGTGACGAAAAAGTCCCTGAAGACCTCCAGACGGACCTTCGCGTTATACTCCAAACGGCGTCGGCCCCTGGTTGTGAAATTGGGCAGAAACACAAGTTGATTGACGATGTCGAACTTCGGCGAATAGAGCTTGAAGAATTGTGCGTCGATTCCGAAGAAGCCCTCGGCGTTTTTCATGGAAACCTCGCCATAGTAACTTTCACGAGTGAAAGCAGCGGCCGCGATCGCCGTAACCAGTGACCTGTTGCTTTGCGCAATCCTGTAACCCGGCCCTCCGAGAAATGAATATCGACGGTCCAGTTGAAGCTCCAGGTTGTGTTCAAAGCCCGCCTGCCCATATGCCAGCCATTTCCCTGTAAACTCCCGCGTGCCGTTGAGAGTTAGGAGTTTCCGATCTGCGTCAGTTTCTCCCTGCGAGGTGCCAAATATGGAACTGTAGTACAGCTGGCTTGAGTAATGCTGGGTGCGGTAGGTGACATCTCCCGAAAAGTTAAATTGGGTGCGATCACTGGCTTTTGTGAAAGTGTAGCCGAGATCGGCGGAGCCCGAAAAGCGCTTCCACCGGCTGATCCCCAGTTCCTGGATTTGCACAATGGAAATGGGGTCCAGGTATGCGACCCACTCCCCCTGCAAACCTTCGATGTTCATATGCCGCTCGTCAGCGGCAGGCTGCAGGCTTCCGACATAGATCAGGCCCTGGGTGTCCTGAATTGTGTAGAGAAAATTGCTTGTGACGCTTTTGACGTCCTGCCATTTGATCGAGACGGTGCTCATCGAATCGGTCTTGACGTTGAGCATGCCCCTCTCCAGGCTCTTGATCTCACCGAAGATATGGTCTCCGTTTTTCAGGATAACCACGTCTGTCTTCTCGCGCGCGGACACCGGCAGGATGACGCAAGTGACGGTTAGCAAAACGTAGAAACAGAGTGGATTCAAACGGGCAGTATGCATGAACCTTTTTCCCACATTAGGGCGAGCTGCAGATGCGCGGAGAACACCAAACTTCGCGGAGGCGAAGCGCAGGCTTTAGAGAGAAAGCCCGAGCTCTGTGCCCATCTGCAGTAAGGAGCCTTTTCCATGACAGTTATGACTGACAGCCAGGCTGAAAAACCTCGAGCCTTTTCGGCTGCCGTCATGCTGCCAGACTCAGGCGTACATGCTGACGTCCTCTATTTCTTGACCGGAGGCGGATAGTTCTTCAGAAGCTTCTTGGCAACTTTTTCCATTTTCTCCTGGTTCTTTTTGGGATCCTTGCTTGGGTCCAGGGTCTTGGTGGCATCTCCGTGCCAGACCTGCTTTTTGTCCGTCACGTCGTACATGTCCAAAACCAGCGTGCCGATTTTGATAGTCGAACTGGTTGCCGTTCCCATGCCACCCATCGTACGATAGCGGCCGCCATATCCTGTCGCATACCACTGCGTCTCTTCACTAACAGCTATCTGATAGGCGACATACAAATCGGCTTTGTCGTCCTCAGTCTTGGTTAGCCCTTTCGACACCAGCTGTCCATCGATGGCCTGTTTAATCATATTGGAAGTCAATTGATCGGGGTACCGGGCATCCGGGACATCGACCCACTTGTAGGTTTTGAATTTTGAAAAGTCCGTGCCCGGATCATAGTTGTATTTGACATCCTGCGCCTGTAGAAGCGCGCAGAAACAGAGCACGAAGCCCAATCCCAAAAAGGCCAATAGCGTCATCCTCCTGTTGGTCATTTTTATATTCTCCTTGCCATATTTGAAAGCTATTGTTACCTGTTCGAAGCACAAAATATAATATTGTCGGAATTATTGCACGTTCTCCATCGCCCTCGCAATTATTGCTGCGCGGCGGGATCTGCCGATCCCCAATGCGAATCCCTTTTCGGATTTTGCAATTTTAAGAACCGGCAGTCGTAGCCGCCGACTTAGCCAACCATGGGAGGCAGGCACGAAATGCCACGAAGAACAGCTGGGATTCCGCCTCCAAATCAATGCCATGTGATAAATGCGGATGAATATGGTTTGCACTGTCTTTTCCCGTTATCCAAGCATCCCAATTGCACCGCGGCCAACCGGTTTTTACAGGCTGGCTCATTCCATAAAGCACAGATTAAGGTCAACGGTACGTAGCGCGAAACTGTCATTTATTACAGTCGGTTCTTTAGCAGTTTCCCCTGCATCCGCCCGCGATTCCTCCGGCAATGGCGCCTGGTCTGCCGCCCCCCCACAACCTTCTTTGCCGTTTTCTTGCCTTCCGATCCTCCGCTGATCTCCTTGAAGCAATTGATCTAATATCTCCAGACATGCCTTGAACTGCTCAATGGACTTTATCTGTAAGTTTTGACAGTTTCGAAAACCAAGTTGCTCGGATGAAATAATCGGCCAGGCAACCAAACCGCATCGGTCGATATTGGAGGAGGAAATTCCATGTTGAGGGAAAAAATTCAAACACGGATGCTTGTCGCACTTTTTATTGTCATGACTTTTGCGTCATCGCCTCTGCCGGTCCTTGCTCAGAAGTCCAGCCCGGTTGCACCCAACAGGGCCAGGGCGGAGGCGGCCGTTCGGGAGGCGTACGACAAATTCAAGAAGGACCCGGGAGGCAAAAACGCGGACTACATTCCCTACCTGGCCAAAGTTCCCTCAAACCTCTTTGGCATTGCGATAGTAACGACCGACAACCAGGTCCTGACAATGGGTGATATCGACTACTCGTTTTCGATTCAGTCGATCTCTAAGGTGTTCTCCATGGCGATGGCAATGGACGAATTGGGCGCCGCAAGGGTTTTCGAGAAAATCGGATCCGAGCCCACCGGACGGGCTTTTAATTCGGTTTTTGCGGTTGCGGACATGCCGACGCACACGGGTAACCCGTTTGTAAACGCCGGTGCGATCGCTACCGTCAGTTTGATTTCCGCAAAGACGGCGGATGAGAAGTGGAACAAGATCCTGGACTATTACAGCCGGTGTGCGGGCGCAAAGCTGAAACTGATCGACGAGGTCTACAAGTCGGAAGCCGCGACCAACACCGGAAATAAGGCGCTGGCAATGCTGCTGGCGAAATATGAACGCATCTACGCCGATCCGTTTGAATCAGTCGATGTCTACACCAAGCAGTGCTCCGTTGGCGTGAACGTGGCCCAACTGGCTCGCATGGGGGCAACGCTGGCGAACAGCGGCAAGAATCCTGCATCCGGCGAGCAGATCATCAAGGCGGAAAATGTCCCATACATTCTTTCAACCATGATGATGGCGGGATTGTATGACGGTTCGGGCAGCTGGGCATGGCATGTCGGCCTTCCGGCCAAGAGCGGAGTCGGTGGCGGAATTGTTGCCATCGTCCCGGGCAAGGGAGCTATGGCGGTTTTTGCTCCGCCGCTTGATGAAGCGGGGAATAGCGTAAAGGCTCAGAAGGTCATTGAGTACTTTGCCGACGCCCTCGACTTCAACCTGTATTCGCCGCGCTCCGTAGGATTGAAATACTAAAGGGTGCTGTTGATTCAGCAGCCCTCCACCCGAATTATTGCGGGACCTAAACCATTGGCAGATTCATTATTTGACAATGCAGGCATACAGGGGACAAAAGCGCTGGTGAACTCCATTTATTGCGGTTTGTACCCGGTGATCGCAGCCGGTTCAGGCATGAACGGGAGCACCCCTGTCAGTTCTGACAGTTTCTCAGCTCTGATCGTGCCCATATTATCGAGGTCATTACAAATTAGAAAGGAGAATTGGATGAAGAAAGTTTTTGTAGTTGTCGCTATGCTGTTTATTGCGTCTGTTTCTGTCTATGCTCAGGATGACTATCCCAAGTTCGAGCTTTCAGGGATGGCGTCCATGCTGGTTGCTGATGTTGATATACTTGACAATGAGACCATGTGGGGATACGGGATCGGCGCGCAGTATAACGTCAATAAGTATTTCGGCCTGGTCGGGGAGTGGAACGCGACTCACGGGGAATCGGGGCCCCATAGTTTTCAACAGGACGGGCGAGTTTATTCTATTCCGAAGCTTGATACGAGGATCCAGACGATCCTGTTTGGGCCGCGGGTTTCCTACCGCACCAAGCCCGTCACAATATTCGGCCACGTCCTGCTGGGTGCAGGCACCACAAAACTGGACGATGACATCGGCCAATTCAACTACAACTCGTATACTGCGTGGCAATACGCCATGGCTGTTGGCGGAGGCGTGGATATCAACCTGGGCAAGAATTTTGCCCTGCGTCCGGCACAGTTTGATTACGTGTTGATTGATTCGGACATCCAGGATTTGACAAGCGCCGGCGGCGCCCCCGGAATGTTTCATAACTTACGCTACCAGCTGGGTGCAGTCATCAAGTTTTAGTTGAGTAACAAGTGTTCGGTGCCGGTATGTAAGTGCAGACAAGCGGCCTGTGCCGAAAAAAAGGCGGTTGGTGTCGTGCGGGTACGGGCAAGGGGTACCCGCACGACATGCCAGTCAGATTTTGATTCCGGAAATGATGCCTGGCCGGACGGCACTCCATAAACTGACGCAGGCAGAGTTGCTGCTTTGGACGCTTTTCGGTCTTTGGATGCATCATTCGCCTGTATATCCGTATTCGACAATGCCCTTGTACAAATTATGATTGCTTAAACAACCTTTGCGCGGCATGCAGGGTTCTATCAGAGAAATAAAATGGGTAAATCCTCCGTTTGTTTTTGGATTATCGACGACGATCTGCCGTTCGGCAGGTCGCTCAGGCGGATGCTGAGCTGCAGAGGATTTCGCGCCGAGTACTTCGGCTCGGCCCAATCCTTCATCGATTCTGTGCCTCCGGAACAGCCAGGCTACGCCGTCATTGATATTCGCATGCCTGGTTGTGATGGCTTTGATTTATTAAAGAAAATGCGTGATCTGCACTATAGCATGCCTGTGATATTCATGACGGGATACATGGAAGCCGATGCGAGAGAGCGGGCCATACAAAGCGGCGTGGTGGGATTTCTTCAGAAGCCGTTTTCGGGGGACTCTCTGCTGGAATTGGTTCGCAAGGAAGAAATGGAGGAGTCCGATCCCCAACCCTGAGTTTCTTTTTATTTAGGTGTTCTGCCTGGCCGGCCATCGTTGCCGAAGAGATATCTGCATCAGCACGGAAGCCCCGGCGCCTTTACCCGTGGGCATTTTGCAGACACTTGCGCGGATCACTGCGGCGAGGCTTTCAGGGAAAACGAAAATGTTGCGCCCCCGGCCGGATTGTTCTCCTCACACATCCATCCCCCATGTTCCTCTATAATCGATTTGCAGATGGATAAACCGAGCCCCAGACCATCCCTTTTTGTTGTAAAGAATGGCTTGTAAAGTACCGCTCGCCGGGCCTCGGCGATTCCCGGTCCGGAATCGCTTACGCTGACAACAACCACATTCGTATCCCGCATAGCGGAGCGGACCGCTAATACCCTTGAGGATGCTTCCTTCATGGCCTCGATGGCGTTCGTTACGAGGTTCAACAGAACCTGCTGCAAGCGGATACGGTCTCCTCTGACATTAGCGAGATCCGGCTTCAGATCCAGCTGAAGCGTAACATTATTTATGGTGACGGTGCTATGCAACAGAACCAGGACTTCCTCGATGAGGACATTGATGGCCAAAGGCTCGAACGCCGTATCGCCTTTTTTTACCAAGGTCCGAAGTTTGCGGACTACATCCCCTGCCCGCCGGGAGGCTTGAATGATTTCCTCCACAATTTCGGGCATTTCCACCCAATTGTCCTGATTTTGGGTCAGCAGCAGCCTCGCCGCCTCGGCGTTATTCAGGATTGCCCCCAGCGGCTGATTGATTTCGTGGGCCAGGGCGCCTGAAATCTCGTTCAGCGTCAGGACTCGGGCCAGATGCGTTAGCTCAAAGCGCAACTGGGACATCTCACGCTCGTTCTCCTTCGACTTGGTGATGTCCTGGAAGAAACCATAAACCCTGCGCTCCTGCAGGTCCGCTTTTCCTATAGCATGAACGCTGCGGATATTGCCCTTTGCGGTAACAATCTCCAGTTCTGTATCGTACGGCTCGCCCTGTTCTGTAGCCCAGCGCAACAGCCGCTGAATCACCGACCTGGAAGCGGGCGTATAGAACTGGATCGCCTTTTCCACCGTCGGTTCGTAGGCGGAATCAACCTCATGGATGGCGTAGACCTCGGTCGTCCATGTCAGTTTCATCGTGGCCAGATCAATCTCCCACGCGCCGACCCTTCCGATCCTTTCAATCTGCATGAGCAGATTCCGGTTCTTTTCCAGGGCCTGCTCCGCGTTTTTTCGCTCGGTGACATCTGATGCAGACATTAAATAGTGGGCAACCTGTCCATCGGGACCGCGAATGGAGCGGCCATTGAGCGACACCCATATCCGTGTATCGTCCTTGCGCCTGAACTGACACTCGTAACCCCGGACCGCGCCCTGCTCATCGAGTCGTTGGAGATAGTAGGAGCGCTCTTGGGGATTTGTCCAGATTTGTTGGCCCAAATCTCGAATGTTTCGGATCGCTGCCTGCGGGGAGTCATATCCGAGCATCTTCGCCATGGCAGGATTCATCGCCAGGACGTTCCCCTCCAACGAGCTCGAATAGATGCCTTCGATGGAACTTTCAAAGATGCCGCGGAATCGCTCCTCGCTTTTCCGCAGCGCCTCCTGTGCGCGAACATGTTCCGTGGCATCCTGGACAGTGGAAACCATCAAGTTCTGATCCAGCAAAGGAATGTTCATTGCGTTGATGTAGCGGACTACGCCTTTGGCGTCCCAGACCGGAACATTTTCCCAGTGCATCCGGGAGACGTCGCCTGAAGTCATGTCAGCTACCACGCGCTTGCGGATCTGCTCTCGAAAATCCGGATGGTAGGGCCACACCTTGTCAAAAAAAGTGCTATGGGAATCTATCGTGCCGCGGGGAACGCCATAAATTTCCTCGAATCGGGCACTGACAATCCGGCCCACGCCATCATCAATCGTGTGCACCGCAAAGCCGATGGGTGCTTCATCCGGGATGGTCTCAATATTCTGGTTCTTCCACCGCAGTGCCTGCTCTGCCTGTTTGCGCCGGGTGAGATCGGTGATGAACTCCACTATTGCCGGCCCATCTGCAAGATCCAACGTCGTCACGATGACGTGCACGGGGAACTGTGAACCTTCTCTGCTCGAGGCGAGAGCTTCGTATTCGGAAGGAGCGGGATTTCCTCTCGAATTTTGCTGAGCGTCTTCACGCATAAATGCCTGATATCCGGGGGACCAGCGACCGGCAGCCGGCATGCTTTCGATTTCGTCCGGGCGATCGAATCCAAACATTTTCAGATATGCATTATTGACATAGAGGATCGCGCCATCGCGACTGACACTTACGGCAATCGACGCGTGGGCGAAAAGTGACCGCAAACAGACTTCAATTGGATCCATATCAGCAGTGCCTCCCCCGACCGGGGCAACCCAAAATATTCTCCCAACAAAGCTTTCTCTGTCAAGCACCCATTCAGGACATTGCTTGTTGCTTCCTTTGACTAAAGCCCCCCGGGAACTTATACTTACTGTCAAAACTGACAGTCCCCGGCATAGGCAAAAGATTTTATCTTTATCGTGCGCAGAGCCTCACTAAAGGGGGAATATATGCCATGCGAAGTCCTGGAGAACAGGGAAGGCCTCATCACTCTTAAGATCAGCGGCCTGCTGAAGAGAGCGGAGATTGCGCAGGCGGAAAAAGTCGCGATTGAGGCTATGGGATCGGCAGGCAAAGTAAGAATCCTCATAATCATTGAGAGCTTTCAGGGGTGGGATAACAAGGGCAATTGGGGGGATGTGTCTTTCCAATCGCAATACGACGAGCAGATAGAAAAGATCGCCATGGTCGGCGAAAAGAGATGGCAGGAAATGGCCGAGGTGTTCGTGGGGAAGGGCCTGCGATCGATGGATATCCGGTTCTTTGCTCCTTCCGAAATAGATGTAGCCAGAGCCTGGATCAAGTAATCCTGGAGCGGCATCGCGCACACTGAATGCCGGAGCCGCCCCTATAAACTGCGGATGGATCCTATGCAAATGATGCGGATCAAAAAATGCTTTTGGGTGTTCTTTGTCGTTATTCAAACTTGCACTTTGTTGTGGGCGGGATCGACCAAGTATGTTTCAGTTTTCCGAAGTCCCCGCGCCGGCCTGACCGAGCTCAGGGGGAAAAAAGTGGCGGCATTTGTGATCATACCCGCCGAGGAATTCCGCGAAGGCCGCGAGGAGACGCTGGCAGCCGAACTGCGCAATCGGGGCGTTGATTGCATCGCGGGATACATGATCCTGCCCGGACCTTTGGTCCGGGACAGGGAAAAATCAAAGCAGTTCCTTGAAAAAGCCGGAATCAGCGGCGTTGTCATGGTGCGCTTGATTGGAGATGAGGAAAGGACCACCTCATCCGCTGCCACGACCGTGTGGTACTCGCAACCATACTATCAGGGTTTCTATAACTATTGGGGCTACGGATGGTCGGCGGTCTACACCTCGGGATATACATGGACCGATAAGGTTATCACGCTGGAAACCCTGATATATTCTATCGACAAGGACGAGCTGATCTGGGCCGGACAAAGCGAATCCACCAATCCGAAGGACATTCATAAGTTTGTGCAAGAACTGATAAAGGCAGCCGGCAAAGAATTGCAGAAAGCCGGCCTCGTCAGCAAGTAAGCCTATTTCCCTGGATCTCGAGCAGCTTTCATGTGGAAGGTGGAAGGCGCTATTCATAATCAAGCAATATGCTGATAAACTCTCAACTCTCAGCCCCAAAGGGCATGCGCATCAAGCGATGAGGATTTATTGCCGCGTAGCGGCAAGTTGAATGTAGCCGGGCCTTTTAAGGCCCATGCAGCAAGGAGGGACAGGGTCCGTCGCACCAGCGACGACTGAATTCAGGGGTCGCTAACGCGACTCGATTTCTCCTCCGACTATGTGCCGGCCTTGAAAGGACGGCCTAAATTCAGGCGGCCGCTCCGCGGCCGGAATCTGGCCCTTAGCTTGATAAACATGACCAAAGGGGCGACACGGTATTCTCTGGAATAGAGCCTCGATTGGGTATGATCATCCAATAGGCATCCGGGAGAAATTGCGGAAACCGGGTCTGCAGAAGGCTTGGAATCCGTCTGTAAAAACTTACAGTTGCCTGATGGGACGGGTTCATTGATCATCGATTAGACAGGAGTACACCATGAATCCCAAAAGTGTTCGACTCTGCTTCATGAATCATGCTTCCCGCTGTCTTGTGGCGCTATTATGCGCCGCATTGCTCGTTCCCGGGAATTCACTATCCTGGGCGGCGCAGCAGGCAACAACACAAACAACGCCAACGACGCCTGCTCCGGAGACCGCCGTCAAGATTCCTGCAGACCAGTTGGACTCTCTGGTAGCGCCGATCGCGCTTTATCCGGATCCTCTTCTGGCGCAGGTGCTTGCCGCTTCGACCTATCCGCTGGAAATCATCCAGCTTCAGCAATGGCTGGCGAAGAATAAGGATTTGAAGGACCAGGCCCTGGCGGATGCTGTCAAGAAGCAGAACTGGGACCCAAGCATCCAGGCCATGGCTGCGCTTCCCGACGTGGTCAAGCGGCTGGCGGATGACATACGGTGGACTACCGATCTCGGGCAATGCCTTTCTGGCGCAACAAGCCGATGTTATGGATGCGGTGCAACGCATGCGCAAAGAAGGCCGCGGATAAGGGAAACCTGAAAACCACCGAGCAGCAAAAGGTTGAGACCAAGGTGGTAGAAACCAAAACCGTAATCGTGGTGGAACAGGCTAATCCCCAGGTCGTCTATGTTCCCAGCTACGATCCCGTATATGTCTATGGCCCGCCCATTTACCCGTACCCTCCAATTTATTATCCTCCGGCGGGCTATTACGCTGCAGGGATGGCGATTTCCTTCGGTGTCGGCATCGCGATGGGGGCCGCCTGGGGCGGAGGCTGGGGCTGGGGTTGCGGCTGGGGCCACAATGATATCGACATAGATATCAACAATGATTTCAACCGGAACACCAATATCAACAGGGGCGATAATACCATCAACAGCGGCAGCGGCAACAGGACGAACGTGGGCAGCGGCAATAGCAAGTGGCAGCACAATTCGCAACATCGCGGTGCTGCGCCTTACTCGGATCGCGCCACGGCAAATAAATATGGTGGCTCCGCCCGCGGTGATTCCAGTCGCAACGCGCCAGGCAAGTGCACGCCAGAGCATCGGCCAACAGGGGGGCAGGGTATCAGTCCGGCACGATGGATCGCGGCTCAGGAAACTATGGCGGCAGCCGGAGTGGAGCCAGCGCCGGCTCCATGGATAGAAGCCGTCGGCAGTTCAGGAGGAGACCGCGTCGGAAATCGGAGTGTCTCTCCCTCTTCCAGCAGCCGAAGCAGCAGCGCATTCGGCGGCGCCTCGAATCGCACCAGCGGAAGTTCCGCTCGATCCAGCAGCAGCAGAGGCTCTTCCAGCTTCGGAGGCGGTGCCGAAGCTGCGGAGGCGGTGGAGGGGGCCGCGGCGGCGGCGGTGGACGGAGGTAAGTGAGCCATGACTGAGGGAAAAGATATGAAATCAAAATCATCGATCCATATAGAAAATAAACTTGTTCTTGCCGTACTCATGGCTGCGCTGTTCTGTCTTCCGGCAATCCTGTCAGGCGCAGCCGCAGCAGTCAAGCGAACCGGCAGCGGTTGCGCAGAAGGGATTTGCCAAGCCGAAGGAAGCAGCCGAAGCGCTGATTAAAGCGGCGGAGAGCTATGATTTGCCTGCGCTGCTGGAAATTCTCGGGCCCGATGGCAAGAGCCTGGTGAGCACGGAAGATCCTGTTCTGGATAAGAACAACGCAACGGCATTCGCGGAGAGCGGCTCGCGAAAAGCAGTCCCTGCAAAAGATCCTTCGGACAAGAACCGCTAAATTCTCTCGGTAGGAAAGCTGGATTGGCCGATGCCAATTCCGATTGTCAAGCGGGAGGGCAAATGGTACTTCGACTCCAAGGCCGGCCATGACGAGATACTCTACCGGCGCATTGGGGCCAACGAGCTGAATGCGATCGAGGTATGCCGTGGATTCGTGGAAGCGGAACTGGAATATGCATCGACAATTCATGACAATTCCGGAATTAATCAGTATGCGCAAAAGCTCATCAGCGCTCCCGGCAAGCAGGATGGTTTGTATTGGGAGAATGCCGACGGCACGCCGGGCGGTCCGATCAGCAAAGAGTGTAGCGAAAGCGATCGAGGAAGGCTACTCGCTGAGTCCGGGATCGGCCTACAGCGGCTACTATTTCCGGCTTCTGAAGGGCCAGGGCTCCGCGGCGCCCATGGGTGAACTTGACTACATTATCAAAGGAATGATGATTGGCGGGTTCGCGCTCATCGCCGTGCCCGCCGAATACGGAGTGACGGGCATACAGACATTCATCGTCAGTCACAACGGCATCGTCTACCAGAAGGACCTGGGTCCGGATTCTGTCAACATCGCCAAGCAGATCGAGAGATACAATCCCGACAAGACCTGGACCCGCACCGAAGATTAGGGCGGAGATTGCATTCCTCCGGCCAACGAACCCATCCATACGCTGAAAAAGGCACGGACGAACGATAATCTTTACTGCTTCGCCTTAAGCCGGCGTTCCTGCTCTTCCGCGTACATCTGGTAGGCTAGATAGTATTTATATATGCTGGCGACGTATTGCACCGTCTCGCGCCCGATGGATTCCGCTGCCAGGACTTCCACATTGTTGAACCATTTGTTGGGATCGAAGCCGCGTTCAGCCGCCTGTGTGCGCAGCTTGCTGATTCGCGCCGGGCCCGCATTGTAGGATGCGAAGGTGAACAATCCCTTGTTAAGACGATCCATGGGCTCGTTCGCATAATACTTGTCCATCATGAAGCGGATGTACTTTACTCCGGCATGGATATTGGGTTCAAGTTTCGTAATGTCTCCGACCTTCAATTCATTTCCGGTTTCGGGCATAACCTGCATCACGCCGATCGCCCCTACGTGGCTCTTTGCATTCTGGTCGAGCTGCGATTCCTGGTATCCCTGTGCCATCATCAACAGGTAATCGAGGGCATATTTGTCACCGTATTTGCGGAAGAAAGCGAGAGTGCGCTCAAGCTTGGCTGCCTCCGTTCGGGCTGTTGCGGCCTTCGCGTACTTGACACTCTTCAGATACCTTTGAAGCAGCATGTTGCGTTGGGCGGAGCCTTCGGGGAAAAGGGCGATAAACTCGTTCAATTCGGTTTTGAGCTTAGGGCTGTTCTTTCGAATCATCATGGCGATCTGGCCGTCCGTTTTGACGGCTGCACCCTTGTTTAGGACAAGCTTCGGGAATATCTGCTGCCAGAACTCGGCGATGTAGTCGAACGCGATGGTTGTTTTGACGAGGCCGGCGTTGACCATCTCGAGAATGTCCTCTTCGGCAAGAACTTCGGGTGCAGGTTTGATCTTAACGGGCGCCAGGCCTTTACCGGCGAGCTGGTCGTTGAAGCGTTTGATTCCCTGAGAGGAGACCATGGACAGCTGGAGGTACACCTCCCTGCCCGCGAGGTCTTCCACTTTGGCAACGGGGGGAGCATCGGGTGCGGTGACGACAATAGCCGAAACACCGGTTCTGGTCGGATTGGTGAAGTCGACCTTTTCCTTGCGCGGGTCCGTGATCATCGTGCCGGCCGCCACGATGTCCCCCCGCCCTTCGAGCAATGCCGGAATGAGGTCATCGTGCGAGACCGGAAGCATCATTACGTGCACCCGGATGTTCTTTTGTTTGAGCTTTTTGTTCAGGTTTTCCTCGAACTGGGTGGCGGTATCGAAGACGAGTCCGCGCTGGGTGCCCTGGTCGACAAAGTATTGCGTCTTAGAGTAGGTTGTAAGGACGCGAATGATGCGCCGCTGGATCATTCCGTCCAGGTCGCCCGTCCACTTGTTGAGGATACGCTCGCGCGCAGTTAGCCTTTGCAGCGCAGCGCCGCTTTCCTCCGTCCCGCTCGGGGTTTCGCTCGGGACCGCGGCCGGCGGTTTCTCTGCCTTTTGGGGCGTGGCGGCCGGTTCTGTGGAATCTTTCGTGCAGGCTGCTGCCAACAGAAGCAGAGATGTGACTAGAAAGGCCGGTAATGCTGCATGCCGCTTCATCGGTTTTCCTCCCAAAGTTCATGCCCTTAAAAAGCCCGGGTGGTCGCAAATATAGCAGATCCGGTCCCTGCTGTAATCCGCAAACTGCTGTGCGGGACCTTCGGAACTCGTTAAGACTTATAGGGAAGCGAAGGTTTTTGGGAAATGGCAAAGAGAAAAAAGCGCAGATTAATGCAGATTTTTCCGGCGAGGCACGCCGGCATAGCCGCCCTGCCTAATCGCTGAAACGAACCTGGACGCCGCGAAGCGCGGCATGAATATCATACATTACAGCTTTTCAAAGGATTTTGGGTCGATTGGCTCAGGCCAAAAACTGAGATGGAACACGGACCTTCACGGATTTGTCTCCATGAAGGTCCGTGTTTCCGAATCCTAATCCGGCAGGCGCTGCAGGCCGACAAGTTTCCACCCGGCTGCGAGCCTACGGAAATAAGCTTGCACGGGAACAGTCCATGAGCTGTTGGGTGGATCTATTGCGGCCACTTCAACCTTGACGAACTCGGTGTTGCCCGAGGGAAGAGCGGCAGGAGCCTGCATTTTTAAACCTTGCGGCGCCGTGGTCGAGCTGATGGGAGTGGTCGCACCCGTATTGTTATCGAAACGGTACCAGCGTGCTTCGTATCCTCCGCGCGGGGCGGTCACAAATCCGGCGCTTACAGCGGCATTTTCGAACGTCAGAACACCCGATTCATCCAGCCGGAAATTCACCAGAGGATTCACGGCCGGCAGGTAGGCTTGTCCAATTTTGTCACGACGCTTTATCAGGACATCCGCCAGGTGTTTCTCGGCAGCGGGATCGCTGTATTGGCCCGTCTTGACAATAGCCCGGATCATTTCGTCGGTGAATGCCATCACACGGCGGGCAGCCCAGAAATTATCGTCCGCGCGCGCGTTGAGCGCGGCTGCCGTAGGTATGCGCGACTTCCACTCCTCCGGCTTGAAGTAGTCACCCTCGAAGCGGCCAATGGACTTGTATTCCGTGTATGGGATGGTCTGCCAGGGCTGGAGATAGAAGCCTAAAGTATAGAGGCGCTTTATTGCCTTGTCACTTTCAGAGATATACTCATACCCCTCGTCCCATTCGCGAGGAGCGAGGGCACCGGTACCAAACGTGGAACCGACGTCCTGCAGATAATGCCGGATAATGCCGCGCCCGTTTTGCGTCAGCACCGTATCCAGAGTATTGCCGGCCTTCATATCCACAAGGTTCGTCCACGCCCCAAACACCTTGAGAGCGCGCAACTCGCGCCTGTGCTCATGCGGCACGATGTCGTTGGGATCGTCCTTCCGCGTCCCTGCATACTTGAACCCGCCTATAATCCTGCCAGGAATGCTGCGGCTGGCAAGCATGCGGTACGTGCCATCCGGCCGTTTATCCGCTCGAGAGAGGACCTTGCTAATGTCATCCATCTTCATGGCCCGCACTCGCCCCGAGGGCGTATCGACCTTGGCCTTCGCGTCGATTTCCAGGTTGGACGGATCGAGATAGCCGATGTAGTTTTCCGATTGGAAGTAGCCCAGGGCATGAAATAGCTTTGTAGCGACGACGGTTGCGCCGCTTGCGGCCTCCGACTGTCCTGGAGCATCGAACTGAATAAACCATGTCTCGCCGGCGCTGTCTTTAACCGTGAATCCCGGGGTTACACCGGAGCGCTTGGCACGTGTAACAATCAATTTACCAGGCGCCGGGCCCTGGCTGGTGTCGGGACCTTTCACCGCTTCATCAATACTCACCGGCCTGGCCAGGATACGGTTGGTGAACCATTCGGAATCGGGCACTTCGTCGATGGAATTGATGTTCTTGGCCCGAACCAGGGTGGGATTTCGCGGCACCGCAAAAAGGTTCCTGGCCAGATCGTACATGAGGTCAATGTCGCGATCCAGAGCGCCGGAGGCGTCGAACATGTTGGGTTCCGTCGCGATCGGGTCATCATCGTAGAATTTAGGCTGCTGCGCACCAACCGGGCTCGCCAGCGAGGCAAGCACAAGCAGCATAATTGCTGCAGCCTGTGTCAGCCTTCCATGTTTCATAAATGTTTGAGTATTCATATATAGATCTCCCGGTTGTCCTTAGAAAGGGGCTGAGGAAGAGATAACGAAGTGAAATCCCTCGTCGCCGTGTGCAATGTCGAATCTCAACGGAGTCATGGCCGGGCCGTGAAATCGAATGCCGACGCCGTAGTCGTATTTCAGATCGCTGAAGTGAAGGTCCTTGAAACGGGGAGCAACCATTCCCGCATCGCAGAACAGAGCCATGTCCACCGCGAAGCGGTTCGGGATCCACCTCCATTCACCCGACATCAGCAGGCTGTGCTTGTCGCGAAACCGGCCCGTGCCATAGCCGCGCAGGGTCGATCCGCTGCCAATCCACGGCAACAAGTAATAAGGCATGTCCTCGTAAGGCCCATGCGCCGATTCCAGCCGGCCACGAAACGAGAGAACCCATGTTTCCCGCAGAATCGGGATGTGCTGCACCGCCTCTGCGCGCGTCACCTGGAAGCTATCAAGCTCCCCCGCCACATTCCTGTAATCGTGCAATGTGAACCGGTAAACGCCGCCTCGGCGCGCATACCCTTCTGCTGGCGCCGTTACAATGGATGCGGATGCTTCCGTGTGAACGTACGAAGGATCGGCGTTAAAGGCAGGCGCCGTCGCGGGCCCGTAAAGATCCCCAACAGTGGGAGATTCGCCCGTGCCTTCCTTCTCCGAATACTTGTCATAGCCCGTCGTCGCCCGGAAGTGAAACCACTGGGCCGGCTTCAGGGTGACCCCCCCTTTCATGTAAGTCTGCTGCAATCGGAAGTTGGACGCGGCGTCTTTGCTCGAATCGATTCCCAGCCCGTAGTAAGGAATCTGCGTGGCATCCATCCATCCGCCTGTGGCTTCAAGGTCGAGAAGCCCCGCCGCATGATTCGGCGATACTGCCCGCAACTCGATCCTCTTGTAGTTTTTGAAGGAGTATAAGCCGCGCGCCTCCGTGAACGCGTAATCCCCGACATATTTCCGGTAACCCGCGCCCAGGGTGAAGCCGCCGCCCGAGTAGACGCTGTCGAAATACGGGTATAAGCCCCGAGGAGTCGCGCTGAAGAACCACCCACCCTCCGTCAACTTTTTTATGAACAGCTCGACCCGATCCTGCACCTCGGGCTGGAGTTGCTTGGATTTGTCTTCCTGCTGTTTTGCTATGGAATTCGCGCGACTCTCCTGAGCCCTCCCCACCGGAGTCCACAGGAGAACATGCACGGCTCCAATCATGGCAAGTGCCATCCATATCGGTCTAAATAGTTTCATAGGTAATTTGCTCCGCCTTGGATCGCTTCGCACCGGATGATTTTGTCGGCGCTGACGCCCGACTGCCGTCCTGCGTTTGATCGATGCTTCAGGCTGTGGCACGCAGGCTCCAAAGCCTTCTGGCATAATTTTGCTGCTTTTACTAAAACTCAATCACCATTTTCCATTTATGGCTAAAGGAGTAGCTCCAAACCTATCACAAATCAATTCCATATCCTAGTGGTTAGGTGTGAAACTGCGTACTGTCAAGATTTACAGGCCTCTCCATTGTCGATGTGGACCGGGAGACACCTGTCACCGCAATTGCGCGGCCGTTACGGCGTGGACGACACGTTGGACCCGCTAGAACCGAAATATAATGCCTCCCGTCACATCCAGTTGGTCCTGCATAGCGGTTTTCAGATGAATCACGCAGGCGCCGCCCGCACCGCCGATACTGCACCAAAAGCTGCTGTCCGAGGCCGACACCAGCGTCGGGCTCCAGCGGGCTTCGCCGCGAAATCCGATATGGCGGGTGACAAAGTATTTTATCCCCCCTCCCAGGGAAAAAGAGAAATATGACCTTGAACCGCTCTGCACGCTGCGATGGGCATAGTAGGTGGTTATCCCCACGCCCGCCATGACATAAGGCAGCGCATTGGGAACGGAAATTTCATAGTGATGCAGGAAATTGCAGTGATACTGGTCGATTTTCAGATTGAACGCGGCGGGGTCTCCCGATGAAACAGGGACAATTATTTCCGCCGGCAGCCGGCCTTCCGTAAATTGTCTTTGCCAGAACAATTCCACCGCATCCAGCGCATTGAGATTGATGGCAAAGGCTGCGCCGGCATTATACGAACTATTCACATGGATGGATCCGTGCTGAACATCGTCATCGCCCATCAGAGGGATGCTTCCGCTGACGGTGTATCCGCCAAAAGGCTGGAATTCGAATCGTTTGAAATCCTCCGCCAGAACCGCGGAGCTCCCCACCAACATCAACAGGAAAAGATGTGTCCAGACTTTTTTCATGGAATTCCGCTTTAGTATCGATTTTCAGGACACAGATTTGCACGGATTTTCACGGTTCGAAATCCATGGAGATCCGTATTCGCGAGACTGTTCCTATTGCATCCGGCTCGTTTCACTGCTGATCGCGCCCGGGCTTCGTTTGCATCACCAGCCGATTGACGCTCCAATGAGTGCAATTCAGGGCGCATCATGCGCTGCCGATATCTCCGCTTGCCACGGCATCTTGATAAATCCTGGCAGGGTCATAAAGCTACTGTCATAAGTTACAGTTCGTCGCCCTGGAAATGATCGGATAATATAAGGCAGGTGAAAGTCCACAACGGCGGACAAAGGGCGCGGGAAGGAAACCCCTGTGAATGCGGCCGGCAGCCGATTTTCACCTGCTGAAAAAATTCAAAATAGACGGATGATTGCTGGTTCCGTCGTTCACTGGACCGTCAACCGGGTGACATATATGACGAACTGGACCTTGCATTGGCGAGAATATCTGGCTGAGTTTGTCGGCACAGCGCTCCTGCTGTTTTTTGGGCTTTCGCTGGTAATAATTATGTTTGGCGAGGGCAGCCTTGCAGCCCAAATCATCCCGAATATTAAAGTCAGGCAGATGATCACCGGTTTCCTGTTTGGATGTATCGGGGCGTCGATTGCCATATCCCCTATCGGCAAAGTCAGCGGTGCTCATATTAATCCGGCCGTCACTCTCGCATTCCGTCTTATGGGCAAGCTTAACTTGCGTACCACTCTGGCCTATATCATAGTGCAACTGGCAGGAGCGTTTATCGGCTGCCTGCCGCTGATGATCTGGGGCTCCATGGGAAGGAGTGTTGCGTTCGGTGCCACGCTGCCCGGCCAGGGCTACGGCACAGTTACGGTGCTGATGGGCGAGGCTGTCACAACGATGGCGTTGATAGTCACCTTGTGTCTTTTTCTTGGTTTCAGAGTAATTCGTCCGTTCACGCCCCTGATGATGCCAGTCCTTTATGCCGTCATGGTGCCTTTGGAGGCGTCTATTTCAGGGACAAGCACAAATCCGGCCCGCAGCTTCGGTCCGGCCGTAATCTCGGGGCAGTGGCAAGGATGGTGGATCTATTGGGCGGGTCCACTACTGGGTATGTTGGCTGGTATCCTATGCTGCAGCTTCCTGGCCAAGCGAATCGAGGTAGCGAAACTCTATCATTTTGAAAGTGACCAACGTCGATTCTTTAAAGAGCAGGCAAAATAGGGGCCAATGCAGAAGATTCAGATCGGTGCAGAGAGGGCAAATATGCCGGAGCACATTATGCGGGATTGATGAAGCGTAATAGCTCCAGCAAATCAGCAACGCTGACCTACGCTGACAAAAGCGCTGAGGAACACGGACGAATTGGCAAGACATTGCAGTAAGCTTATAAAAACAATAAATGAGGCAGATATGAAACGGTTATGGATTTTCGCGCCGGTGTTCATAATTGTTATGAGCGCGATTCTGGTCCGGCCTGTCCCTGCACAGCTTTCAAAGACACTTGGGATCCAGCCCGATGCCTCCAAGCAGAAGGCGGGCGAGGATCTCCTGGGCCGGTCCACGCCCTACGGCGCGGTGAAGGGTTTCGTCCGATCCGCCGAACTCGGCGACTACGTTCAGGCCGCGCAATACCTGCACACACGAAAGAAAGGCGAGCAGGCGCAGAAACTCGCGCAACAGCTCCAGACCGTCCTGGATTGGCATTTGAAGGTTGATCTTGCCAGGCTCAGCAGAAAACCCGAGGGAGAACTTGCAGACGGACTTGAAAATGCGCAGGAACGGGTCGGGACCATCGACACAAGTTCCGGCAAACTGGATATCCTCCTGGATCGGGTGGAACGTGAAGGGCAGGGCGCAATATGGCTGTTTGCGTCTGAAACATTGGCCCTCATCCCCGGAGCGGCCGAAGAGACCAACACATTGGGCGATTGAGAAACATATTCCACAGTCGCTGGTGCAGACAAAGCTGTTTTCGATTCCCCTCTATCGCTGGATCGCCTTTGTACTGGCGCTCGTCATTGCTATTGCCATCGGCTCGATGGTTACACGTGCGCTTTCCCCGTTGCTTCGCCGTGCGCTTCGACGCCTGACGGGGGAGGAAGATGAACGCGGGCTTGCATCCATAAAAGCCCCGATACGTGTGGTGCTCATCTCCGTTGTCATTTTTCTTTTTTCAAACCTGTCCGCGACGCTCTATATGCGCCAATTCTGGAGAAACGCGGGCGGCACGGTAGCCCTGGTCGGTACGGCATGGCTGGCGATCAAGCTTATAGGAATCCTGTCGGCGTTGCACGCAAGGCACCTGGTGATGCGGCAGATGCAGGGCAAGATCGCAATGTGGGCTCTTTTAGGCCGGCTGCTGAAGGCAGCCGTAGTCGTAATGGCAGGCCTCCTTCTTTTGCATAGCGCGGGCGCAAACCTGACCGCAGTCCTGACCGGGCTCGGCGTCGGAGGTATTGCGGTTGCATTGGGGGCCCAAAAGACGCTCGAGAACCTGTTCGGCGGCATGATGATCATCTCCGACGAACCCATACGCGTGGGCGACTTCTGCAGGATTGGGGATCAACTGGGAACCGTTGAGGACATCGGCATTCGGTCCACGCGCATCCGTACGCCCTCGCGTACGGTTGTCGCAATCCCGAATGGTCAATTGGCCGTAATGAATATCGAGAACTATTCCATGCGGGATAAATTCTGGTTCCGTCACATGATCGGGCTCCGATATGAAACCTCGGCGGACCAGCTGCGATATGTGCTTGGCGAGGTTCGCACAATGCTCCGCGGGCATTCGAAGGTGGATCCGGATGATGCCAGGATCCGGTTCGTCGGGTTGAGCAGCTCTTCTCTGGATCTTGAAATCTTCGCCTATATCAAGGCGGCCGGAGTGCCCGAGTTCCTCGCAGTCCAGGAAGACCTTCTGTTTCGGATTATGGACATAATAGCTAAGAGCGGAACGAGCATCGCTTTCCCGTCCCAAACCACTTACGTTACCAGAGATGAGCCGCTCGATTCCGGGAAGGCTGACGAGGCTGCAATGAAGGTGCGCAAGTGGCGTGAAGAAGACAAACTGCCGGACCACGAGTTTTACACCGAACCTGAGGCCCCGCCCGATCCTCAAAAACTGTAAGCGCAGAGGATTGAAATGTGAAGGATCCCTATTCCTGTAAAACTGATATAGTTCTACCCTCATCGGGAGGTATGCATGTTAAATCATCCGCGTTTCGCTCTCATCATGCTGGCAACAGGAAGTTTGCTCCTTGGCGCTTTCAACTGGGAATGGATACACGGAGCCTCTCAGGTCAACGGCGCGGCAAAAGCCCAGCAACCGGCCGATCAGGTTCCGGACGAAGACACCTGGCCGCGGGAAATCAAAAGCGGCGATGCAACGTTTATAGTCCATCAGCCGCAGTTAGATTCATGGGATGGCCGCAATGTCGAGGTGCTGTCCGCCGTCGAGGTTAAGGTCGAGGGACGCGACAAGACGCTGTATGGCGCAGTGCGGGCGACGGCCGGTGCCAGCATTGACAAATCAACCCGCATGGTCGAGTTCGTGGATGTGAAAATCGTTAAGGCAATTTTCCCCTCCAGCCCTGATAGTGAGGAATCCTACCTTGGGATCCTGCAAAGCAACGTGATACCGAAAGTCCGGCAGATCTCGCTCGACCGCTTCGAGACTGCGCTCACAGTCATGGAAGCGGAGCACAAATTCAAAGCATACCCCTTGAAAAATGATCCGCCCGCGATCATTCACTCTGAAGTCCCGGCCATTCTCGTCTATGTGGATGGTCCGCCGGCATACCGCCCGGTAGGGAACCTGGCATTGACTCGAGTAGTCAACGCGCGCCCGCTGATCCTGAAGGACACGGTCGGGAAATTCTATTTCCATCTTTTTGACGGATGGATGGAATCGAAGGCTTTCGGGGGTCCGTGGAAAGTGTGCAAAAAGCCCCCGGAGGTACTTGCAGCGGTCATGAAGGAAGCGATTGCGGCCGGCCAGGTCGATCTCCTCGAAGGAAAAGCGGATCCGGAGAGCAAGCTGCCGCCGCCGTCGCTTTCCAAGAAGCCCGTTCCCGTGGTTTACATGGCCACCACGCCGACCGAACTGATCGTCACCGAAGGAGCGCCGAAATTCGTATCCATACCTGGAACCAACCTGACCTATGCAGAAAATACCACGGGTCACCTCTTCAGGGACAACCAGGAAAGCAAGCTCTATGCCTTAATCTCGGGACGATGGTTCCGCTCGGATTCCGGCAAGGGATCATGGGAATTTGTTCCCGGGGGAAAGCTTCCGGCGGATTTTTTGAAAATTCCCGATGACAGCCCGAAGGAAAACGTAAAGGCGAGCATTCCCGGCACACAGCAGGCGTTGGAGGCGGTGATAGCGGCTCATATCCCGCAAACCGCCACAGTCAGCCGCAGCGATGTCAAGCTCAATCCGCCGCAATTCGACGGCGAGCCTCAGCTCAAGCCGTTGGAAGACACCCCCCTCCAATATGCGGCCAATACGGCCACCCCCATAATCCGGGTAGATGCCAAAACGTTCTACGCCGTTGAGAATGGCGTCTGGTTCAAGGCGGAATCCGTCAAAGGTCCCTGGATTGTCGCGGATTCCGTTCCAGGCGTGATTTATGAGATTCCGCCAAGTGCGCCGCTGCATTATGTCACATATGTGAAAGTTTACGGCTCCACTACGACCACAGTGGATGTCGGCTATACGCCCGGATATTACGGAACCGTAGTGACCCAGGGTTCCGGATACGTCGTGGTGTACGGAACGGGCTACACATATACCCCATGGGTGGGTGCGACCTGGTTCGGGCCTCCGGTTACCTATGGCTGCGGAAGCAGCATCACCTACACGCCCTGGAACGGTTGGGCGGTCAGCTACGGCTTCGGCTGGTCTTGGGGTTATCCCATGTATCCGATGGGCTGGGGCTGGGGACCATACCCCTGGTGGGGACCGGTAGGTTGGGGATACTACTACCCCTACCCGTACTATGTGCCCGTTTACGGCGGGGTAGCGTGGGGGCCCGGAGGGGCAGTAGCATGGGGACCCGGCGGTTTTGCCGCGACCACAGGGAACGTCTACCACCGTTACGGCGATACGGGCGCGGTCACGCGCACCTCACAGGGCTTCAATGCCTGGACCGGAAACCAGTGGGCGAATCAGGTGGGGATGTCCTATAACTCGAGAAACGGCAACATCGCCGCGGGTCAGCGTGCCGGCGTTTACAACGTCTATACAGACAACTATGCCTATGGAAGCAGGGGTTCGGTCACGAGCGGCGCCACGGGAAATACAGTTACAGGCGGCCGCATCACCATGGGCAACGCGGATTCGGGCGAGAGCGGCAGCGCCGCCTACCTTCGCGGTGAAAACGGCGCTGTTGCCAGGGTTGGCGACAGCGTATATGCGGCAAAAGACGGCACCGTCTACCGAAAAGGGGCGGACGGTTGGGAGCAAAACTCCGGAAGCGGCTGGAATTCAGTGGACAGGTCCGCGGCCGGCGCCGACGCGCAGAGCAGAACCGGGGCGGCACGGGACGCTGCCGCGCAGCGCGGGACCCAACAGAATCGCCAAGCGGCGCAAATGCAGTCCCAGCAAATGCTTGGTAGTCAGGAAATCCAGAACCTGAATCGCCAGTGGGATGCCCGGTCCATGGGACAGACGCGGACAACCTCTAACCGCAATTTTTCGGGAGGCGGGATGAGCCGTCGCCGGCGCTAATCCATCGGGAGATCCCTCGGCTCTGCCGGTGAGGCAGTATCCGTTTGACAAATACTGGACAGAAATACTGAATATCGAATGTCGAATAACGAAGGATGAATTTCGAGGTCATTACTTCTGCGGTTCGACATTCGATATTCGATATTCAGTGTTTGCGTTGCTTATCTTCCGGTTGCTGTCAGAAAACCGGGTAAAAGGCATGCTCCGGTATTTGTCAAACTGTCACCGGCAGAGCCGGTGGCCCAATGGATTCGGGCATGCTGTATCACTACCCTGAAGGGATTATGTCCGGACACAACCCCTGAATCTTATCCTCCAAGGGCGATGGCTAATCCTGCCAGCACTATGCCAAGCAAGACCATGGAGAATCCAAGTACTAACGGGCGGTAGCCAACGCAACGCCCGAAGGCGTGCCCCGTCAGAAACAGCATCGCTACGGCAATGATGTTTGAGATCCGAAGAGCGAACAGGGCATCGTGCATGAATATAAACGGGATGACCACAGGAAAGGTGAAGGCAAACACCCACAGGAACACCGCAAAAGCGCCAAGCCAGTCATCCTTTTGCAGACGCGGGCGCGCCGGGGGTTCGGGCAGTTGGTTCAACCTCTGGCGGATCGTTTCCAGTTCCGTTGGTTGAAGTACACTCGCGACGCCCTCGGGCAGCGCGCTGACAATCGCGCGATGAGCTTCCGCAGCCATTCCGGCGCCGCGTACCGCGCGCAAAGTGAGGATTCCCTGTCCGCGTTCGCTGAGACAAGCCATCAGATACATGATGGCGTCAATAATTCCCCAGGCAAGATTGCAGCCCAGCGCCCCGATCAGCAATTCGCGGATATCGGCACGGCCCGCCTGGGCGGCGCTGAACGAACCGGTGAACGTAAGCACCATGATCAGCCCAAACAGCACTTCCGATACGCGATCCATAGGATCCAGGAGGCGTTTGGGATTCTGAGAGTGGTCTAAGAACATAGCGTCGCTTCCCGACTCATTAGTTTGTTGTTGCACCGAGGATACCGATCAGCCAACAATTGACTATATAGCATTTTTCTATGTGAAGTCGAACGCGCATTACATTATACGTGTTAACCAATCCCGGACAACGTGCCGCACGGATCGGGCTGAGCTGCAATGGGAATCGGCCATAGATTCGCGCGGATCTTCACGGATACAAATCTGTGGAGATCCGTGAAAAACCGTATTTCCAATGATTTCCCGATACTGTACATATTTACAGTTGTGTCGGGGGAGGCGAGAAACAGAAAATATTGTCCTCCGGGTGTTCCACCGACAGCGTAGTCTTGGCTGATGCTCGATTCGGAATCCAGAGCCGGGTTTCAGGCAATCAGAAAATGTGTTAGAACATGGGCACAGCTGCGTATCATGTTCAAACAGGAAGGAAAATGAAAAAACACTTGGGAATGAGATTGGCCTGCTGCCTCTTTGGTGCTTTTATGGCCTGCTTGGTCTGCCAGGGGCAGGACCTCTCGCCGCGGGCCTATGTGATCACCCCGATCCACTCCAATGCGGTCGTCCTGACGAACTCCTTCTTTTCCGGCAATTTGGCGTTCAACGGTACGGTGCCCATCACCGATGCGACTGCGGATGTCAACGTGCCCATATTCAGTCTGTATCATTCGCTAAACCTGTTTGGCCGATCCGCCAATATCACCGCCTCACTGCCCTATGGGGTCGGCAACTTCGAGGGCAACGTCCTCGGCAAGGAGACCAACGTCTACCGCTCCGGCCTGTTCGATACGATGTTCCGCTTCGCCGTGAACCTGAAGGGCGGGCCGGCGATGGACATCGGCGAGTTCAGGAAGTACCAGCAGAAGACGGTACTCGGAGCCAGTCTGAAAGTAGTCGCTCCAACCGGTCAGTATGATCCCAGGAAGCTGATCAACTATGGGGCCAACCGCTGGGCATTCAAACCGGAGTTCGGCTACTCGCGGAGAATGGGCCACTGGATCCTGGACGGGTACTGCGGTGTCTGGCTCTATACCCGCAATCCGGAGTTTTTTTCGCAGAACGAATACGTTCCTTACGTCCAGTCTCAAACCCAGGAACCCATCGTGGCCCTTGAGGGGCACCTGAGTTACGATGTGAAACCGCGGTTCTGGGTTTCGCTGGACGGAAACTTCTGGTACGGCGGCCGGACCAGCCTGAACGGTGTTGAAAACCCTGCAACGCTGCAGAAAAATTCGCGTCTTGGAGTGACCGGCTCGATTCCGCTGACCCGCAACCATTCCATCAAGATGAGTTACAACAGGGGCACTTACATCAGGTTCGGCGGCGATTATCACAACCTCAGCGTGGCGTGGCAATATTCATGGCTGGGGCGACCAAACTGACGCTGGAACAATCCGCCGGGAAAGGGGAAACGCTCATGAAACTGCTGCTTTCCGCAATCCGTCACAATCCGCTGTTGTGGCTACTGGTATTCGTGCCTGCGCTGTTCGTAAGCGAAATGCTCAAGCCCGAAGCGCACACAATGCTGTTTGTGCTGTCTGTGCTGGCCATCGTGCCGCTGGCGACGCTGCTCAGTCACGCGACCGAATCGGTGTCGGCCAAGACGGGCGATGCGGTTGGGGGCTTGCTCAACGCCACGCTGGGAAACCTGACCGAACTCGTCATCGCGCTCGCCGCTTTGCGGGCGGGGCAATACATGCTGGTGAAGGCTTCCATCGCCGGCGCGATTGTCACCAACACGCTGTTCATGTTGGGCGCGTCGTTCCTGCTCGGCGGCCTCAAACACCATGTGCAGGAATTCAACCGTGTCGGCGCCCGCACCCAGGCGGGGATGCTCTTCCTTGCTACGGTTGCGATCCTGATTCCTTCGGCGGTTGCCGAAAAAAGCTCTGGGACGGAGGTGGAGTTCACAAACACTTTAAGCGTAGGCCTGGCCGTGCTGCTCATCATTGCGTACGCGCTCGGTTTGGTGTTCTCGCTCAAAACGCATCGCGAATTGTTCGGCACCGCCGAGCACGCGGAAGAAGGCGAGGTGCCGTGGCCCATAGGCCTGGCCCTGTCCACCCTGGCCGGAGTGACGGTGCTGGTAGCATTGGTGAGCGAAGTGTTCGTCGAGTCAGTTCAAAAGGCGGCGGAGGCGTTCGGGATGACCCCCGCGTTCGTGGGCTTCATCGTCGTGGCGCTAGTCGGCGGGGCTGCGGAGATGGCTTCGGCTTTCTCCGGCGCGCGAAAGAACCGGCTGGACCTGAGCGTGGGCATCGCCCTGGGGAGCGCGTCTCAAATTGCCCTCTTCGTTGCGCCGGTGCTTGTGCTGTGCAGCTACGTCCTGGGTCCGACGCCGATGAACCTGCAGTTCTGGCCGGGAGCTGTGGTGATGATGCTCCTTGCGACGGTTACAGCAACATTCGTGACCAACAGCGGGCGCTCGGCATGGTTCGTCGGAGTGTTGGTGCTGATGGTGTATTTGATCTTCGCCATGACGCTTTACCTGTTGCCGCCCCAAGTACAATGAGGTGAGGGGGACAGTCACCAGTGTCCCCGAAGCAGCGGCGTGTCGCCCATACCTCCGCTCCGCGAGGGCTCTCAAAGATCCGGGCCCGTAAACGGGGGACACTGGTGACTGTCCCCCTCCCAAAGGGAGGAAGAGGGATGAACCCTTATGACTTTGCCGTTCAGATGAGTCGCGACGGAGAGAAGTTTTTCCATGGCCTTGCCAAAAAGGTGAAGAAACCCGGCCTGCGCAAGATCATGGTCTTGCTTGCCGACGACCAGGCGACCCACCGCCGCGACTTTGAGAAGATGAAGAAGGCAGAGGGGAGGATGCTTCCGGACGCCAAGAACCTGGCTGGAGCCCTTAATCCCTTCTCCCGAAGGCTGAAGCGGTTGGACCGCGAGGAAAAGGTAAACGAGAATCTTCCGCCCGCTGAGCTTTATCGGAGCGGTCAAGAGTTGGACAGGGAATGTGAGGACTTCTACAGGAAAAGAGCCGCACGGGTAAAAGATCCTCGACTCAAGCAGGCATTCCTGGAGGTTGCCGAAGAACAGCGGAAACACCAATTTTCGCTCGAGCACCTCATCAACTTCATTCTGGAACCTCAGCAGGGATTAGAGGATGCGGAGTGGAGCGTAACGGAGCCGCTGGAATAACCTTCACCGACCCACACATAGACAGAGGCTGGAGGGGCCGGTGCATTTGCGCCCCTCCCCAAAAGACCTCGCCTTGAAGGAGAGAGCCATGAAGAGAAGGAAGATCACGGTGGATGGCTGCACGGCCTGTGCCCTGGTTGCTTATGCCACCAATGAGCTGATAACGATCTATCCTATAACGCCCTCCTCTCCTATTGCCGAGACCTGCGATGCCATGGCGGCCGCGGGCAGGCTGAATCTCTGGGAGAATGTGCCCAATGTCTGCCAGATGCAGTCCGAAGCGGGAGCGGCGGGGGCGGTCCACGGCTCCCTCACCACCGGCGCGTTGACCACTACCTTCACGGCATCGCAAGGGCTTTTGCTCATGATCCCGAACATGTACAGGATCGCGGGAGAGCTCACCGCCACCGTCTTCCATGTGACCGCTCGAGCCCTTTCCATGCAGGGCCTCAATATCTTCGGCGACCATTCCGATGTCATGGCTGCGCGAGCTACCGGATTTGCCTTGCTTTCTTCGAAGAGCGTTCAGGAGGCCATGGATTTCGCGCTGATCTCTCAGGCTGCCACCCTGGAATCACGGGTACCGTTCCTGCACTTCTTCGATGGCTTCCGAACATCCCACGAGGTTCAGAAGATCGAGGAACTCACCATGGACGACATGCGTGCCATGATACCCGAAGACAAGGTCCTCGCCCACCGCCGCCGCGGTCTCACGCCGGACCGGCCCGCCCTCCGCGGCACGTCCCAGAACCCGGATGTCTATTTCCAGGGGAGGGAAACGGTCAACCGCTTCTACGAAGCCATCCCCCGGATTGTGCAGGATGCCATGAACAAGTTCGCGGGTCTGGTGGGAAGGCAATACCGGCTTTTTGACTATTATGGCGATCCGGAAGCAGAGCGTGTTATCGTGGTCATGGGGTCAGCAGGAGACACGGTCGCCAAGGCCGTGGATGTGCTGAACGCCCGTGGAGAAAAGCTCGGGCTGGTTCAGGTAAGACTGTTCCGGCCATTCTCCGCAAGCGCCTTCCTCGATGCAGTTCCCCATAGCGTCAAGGCCATTGCAGTGCTCGACCGCACCAAAGAACCGGGAGCGATCGGTGAGCCTCTCTACCTCGACGTGCGTGCGGCATTCGATGAAGCCCTGGCTGAGGGGATCTCCAGATTCCCGGAGCGTCTGAAGATATCCGGAGGACGATACGGCCTGGGATCCAAGGAGTTCACTCCGGCTATGGCCAAGGCCGTCTTTGAAAACCTCTCTCATCGACACCGAAGAACCATTTTACGATCGGCATTCAGGACGATGTAACCCACACCAGCCTCTCCTACGACGATTCCTTCCAGGTGGAGGGGAAGAATGTTTTCCGGGCTCTTTTTTTTGGGCTCGGATCCGACGGCACCGTGGGCGCCAACAAGAACACCCTCAAGATCATTGGTGCAGAAACGGACAGCTTCGCCCAGGGCTATTTCGTCTATGACTCGAAGAAATCAGGTTCGATAACGACCTCCCATGTGCGCTTCGGACCTGAAGCATTGAATAGTCCCTACCTGATCTCGTCGGCCAACTTCATTGCCTGTCACAATCCTTCATTCGTTGAAAAGTATGATCATGCTCTCATCCGCAGAGGAAGGAGCTACCTTCCTGCTCACCACCCCTCACCCCAAAGAGGCCGTCTGGGATACCCTGCCGGCAGAGATGCAAGAGCAGCTCATCAAAAAGAAGATGAGATTCTTTGTCATCGATGCGATTTCCCTGGCCGAGGAAATCGGCCTTGGATCGAGGATCAACATGATCATGCAGACCGCTTTCTTCGTCATATCGGGGATCCTCCCCAAGGATGAAGCGATCCGGGCGATCAAGAAATGCAGATTGAGAAGACTTACGGCAAGAAGGGAGAGAAGCTGGTTCAAGATGAACAAGGCCGCGGTGGACCGGGCCCTGCAGAACATCGTCGAAGTGCCCGTCCCTGGAAAAGTGACCAGCACAAAAAAAAGACAGCCGGCGGTTCCCGCGGATGCCCCTGAGTTCGTCAGGCAGGTGACGGCCAGGATCATTTCCGGGCAAGGGAGATTCCCTGCCTGTTTCCGCGATACCGGAAGACGGCACCTGGCCGACCGGCACCACCCAGTACGAGAAGAGAAACATCGCGGTGCATATTCCGGTTTGGGAGCCGGATATCTGCATTCAGTGCGGCCAGTGTTCTTTTGTCTGCCCCCACGCGACAATCCGGATGAAGGCCTACGACCCGGTCCTACTGAAAGACGCTCCGAAGGGTTTCAAGGCCATCGGATGCCAAGGGTAAAGAACTGCAAGGGCTCAAGTTCACGCTTCAGGTCGCCCCCGAAGACTGCACCGGCTGCGCTTCATGCGTCTTTGCCTGCCCTGCAACTGGAAGGGATGCTCAGGGCAAGAAGAGAGAAGGATTCAAGGCCATCAATATGCGGCCGCAGCTGTCACTCCGCGCGAAGGAGGCGGAGAATTACCGGTTCTTCCTTGGATCTGCCCGAAACTGATCCGACCCGCTACAATATTGCTTCACGTCAAAGGAAGTCAGTTCGTCCGGCCTCTTTTCGAATACAGCGGGGCCTGTGCCGGCTGTGGAGAAACCCCGTATATCAAGCTCCTGACCCAACTCTTCGGAGACCGCCTCTTCATCGGCAACGCCACGGGCTGCTCCTCCATCTATGGCGGAAACCTGCCCACTACTCCCTACACGAAAAAGGCAGCGGGCGCGGGCCGGCCTGGTCGAACTCGCTCTTCGAAGACGCCGCGGAGTTCGCCCTCGGCATGAGACTTACGGTCGATGACGTTCCATAAGCAAGCTGCGGGACTAATCGACCGTTTGAAGAAGGACCCGGCAGCCGAGGAATTAGGGGCGCTTCTTGATGCCATTCCAGTCAGCATCGCAGAACCTCGAGGCTCAGAGGGAGAAGGTCGAGGAACTGAAAGAATGGCTCAGCCGCTCGGCCTGGCCGCTGAAGGACCGGCTTCTATCCCTCGCCGACTACCTGACGCCGAAGTCGGTTTGGGCGGTGGGAGGAGATGGATGGGCCTATGATATCGGCTACGGGGGTGTGGACCAGGCGCTGGCGTCGGGGAAGAACATCAACGTTCTGGTCCTCGACACCGAAGTCTACTCCAACACCGGGGGGCAAATGTCGAAAGCCACGCCCCTGGGAGCGGTGGCGAAGTTTGCGGCAGGCGGGAAAATCACCCCCAAGAAGTACATCGGGATGATCATGGCCACATACGGAAACATCTACGTTGCACAGATCGCCTTCGGCGCCAATCCGGCCCAGGCGGTGAAGGCTTTTCTCGAGGCGGAGGCCTATGGCGGACCTTCCCTGGTGGTGGCCTACTCCACCTGTGTGGGACACGGCATCGATATGAGCCGGGGAATTGAAGCCCAGAAAAAGGCGGTCGCCTGCGGCCATTGGCCCCTGTATCGATATAATCCGGACCTCCGTACGCAGGGCAAGAATCCCCTGGTCATCGACAGCAAGGAGCCCTCGATCCCCGTGGCCGAATATATCTACGGCGAGAATCGCTACCGCATGCTCCGCACGGCCGATCCGGATTTGGCGGCCCGCCTTCTGACACGGACCGAGGAGGATGTGAAGCGGCGATGGGAATTCCTCAAGCACGTGGCTGGGCGATCCTTCGGGACTTCGGCGCAGACCCCATCGACATAGGGGTTGAAGAGGACAATCATCAGTGTCCCCAAAATCCTTGCTCCGCCTGGCCTGGAAGCGAACATCGGCTTCATCTCCTTCGGCCGGATCAGCTGCAAGGTTTTCAAAACGAATGCAGCGGGTACCTTTTCGCCTGCAGGGCGGCCGCGATGATTCTATTGGTAAATCCCCGGCTCTGCCGGTGGACTCATAGAGTTTGACAGCTCCGTATTTTGAAACGCTGAGATACGCTGATAAAAGCGCTGACATACGCCGATTTGTTCGGCGAGGGTCGGCTTTTGCCCGCGTAAGTCAGCGTTCAAGACCAGCGTAACTCCTCCAACCGCTTTGAGCGGTTCCACTCTTTCAAGCCTCCGGCTTTGCCGGAGCCGCCTGACTTCCGGATTTTCAATGGGATTTCGTTGCCGGCATGACTATAATCAACAGCCATGATATAAGCGTTTGATGAACCGCTGGTTCCAGACTGACACATGGAGGGAATTCTAATGGCCGCATCATGGACAGGTGAGAGGCAGCGCCGGGACCGGACGGCGGACAATCCGGCCGGCGGTCGACGCCGATTTCAAACCAGCCTGATCCTGCCCCTCTTCGCAGCCGTTGCCTTCACTTTTCCCTTATTCGGCGGAATGCAGGAGTCATCGCCTGAGGCGGCCCCCGCGGGTTCACGGCAACAGAATCAGGAGGAAAAGAAGGAGAAGAAAGAGAAAGATTCGGAATGGGTTGCGGCGCCAATCCCGGTTTCCAGCCCTGCGATCGGTTCCGGCCTGGAGTGGGCGGTGGGATACCTTTTCCGCCTCAACAAGGAGGACAAGGTCACGTCGAAGTCAGTTGTGGGCGTCGGGGGACTGTTCACAAACAATGGGAGCCGTGCCCTGGGAGCGGGTGGGCGGCTGTACTTCAAGGATGACAAGTATCGGCTTACCGTGGCGGGCGGGAGGGCGAAGATCAACGCAGACATTTACGGAGTCGGCAAAGGCGCCGGCGACCGGGGGCTTTATCTGCCATTAACAATTGATGGATCGGCGTCATTCTTTGAGCCGCTTTTCTTCCGTTTAAGAAAAGGATTCTATCTCGGTGCCCGGTTCCAATATCGCGATCTGACTCTGTCGCTGAATAAAGAGGAATTGGATCTTCCGGAAGGCGGCGTCGAGCTGCCGCCGGGATTAGAGGAAATCAAAAACGAAATTGCGGATTTTTTTAAACAGCGGACGGTATCGCTCGGGCCTCGCTTCCAGTGGGACACGCGCGACAACAACTACTACCCGTTGCGGGGATTTTATCTGGATTCAGGAATTGACTTGTTCGGGGAAGGCATTGGGAGCAGGTGGACTTATCAGTACACGAAAATCGCAATTAACAGATACCAGACAGTGCGTAAGCGCGACGTCTTTGCTTTTCGAGGCATGGCGTGTCTGGCTACGGGAGACCACGTTCCCATTTATGACCTGTGCCTGTTTGGAACCGGCGCCGATTTGCGCGGTTACACCGGGGGGCGCTACCAGGATCGGCGGATGTTCGCGACTCAAGCGGAATATCGCCTGAACATGCCGCCCAAGAAAATCCTCGACAGGTTCGGCCTCGTCTTCTTCGGCGGATTCGGCGGAGTAGGCGCCAAATACTCCGAGATCGGTTGGGGAGATTTACTGCCGGCCGGCGGAGGCGGCATCCGTTTCAGGCTGACGAACAAGGAGCGGGTCAACTTCCGGGTCGACTATGGAATTGGAAGAGTCGGCCACACATTCAGCATGGGGATCGCCGAGGCATTCTGATTGAACAGTAGGCAGTGGCCGGTCAACAGAATCGAAAGGCAGAATGCCGGAACACACACTTTGCACAGGCGGCAACCATTACCAGCTCGAAGCTGGAAAAATGCGAAATTGATAGGGCCATAAAGCAGACAGCTGAAACAGAGCTTTCTGATCTATCATAAACGCAGGCTCCAATATCAGAGAAGGGTTCATGTTGACAGGATTAGCCAGATATCCTACATTATGATATGTAGGAATGTAGGAGCATGCCTTATGGCAGTGATGAGTATCAGGATCAAGGATGAGGAGCGGAAACTCCTAAAGGCTCTTGCCTCGCTGGAGGGGCGCACAATGACCGAGGTTGTCTCCGAGCTTCTGGGCGAGTACGTCCGGAAGCGGCAAGCGCAACTGATCCGATCGGGCAAGTCTGCCGAGACCTGGGCTGCGATGAAGCTTTCGGAATCGTCTTTTGATGAATGGGACAACGAGGAGGACGAGGTGTATGACACCCTATAGGAAGTGGGACATTGTTATTGTTCCCTTCCCATTCACGGACCTGACTACGGTCAAGAAGCGGCCCGCACTTGTCATTTCACCGGGCAGCTATAACAAGTCGGGGCAGGATGTCGTCATCGTCTTTCTCACCAGTCGATTGGACGTCTCTCCAGGTTTGGGTGACTATCGGATCCGATTCTGGCAGGAGTCGGGATTGCCCAAAGCCTCGCTCCTTCGCATGAAGTTCGCCACGATCGATCAGGAAATTATCGTGAAGAGGATCGGCCGTCTCTGCGAGAAAGAACGAAGAAGCGTTCGGGATGCGATACAGAGGTTCTTTCTTTGATTCTATTGGTAAAGCCCGGCAGAGCCAGGGGGACTCATAGAGTTTAACAGCTCCGCATTTTGAAACGCTGAGATACGCTGACAAAAGCGCTGACAAACGCCGTTTTGTTCAGCGAGGGTCGGCGAGCAAAAGCCGATGAGGTGCTTCCGATGGAGTTTTCTGCGGCGGCACTGTGGCAAGCGCCGTGCGGCAAGGAGACGTAGGGTATGAGAAAGCGGGCGTTTGCCACAGTGCCGCCGCAGAAAACTGTCCAGCGGCGGAGCGCTGGCCCCTGCGGGGGATCGGAAGCGCCTCATCGGCTTTTGCCCGCGTAAGTCAGCGTTCAAGACCACCGTAACTCCTCCAACCGCTTTGAGCGGTTCCAATCTTTCAAGCCTCCGGCTTTGCCGGAGTCGCCTGACTTCGAATGTGAGTCCACCCAGTGAACGCTCAATTCTGTCCCCCTCTAATGACCCCCTCCCTAATCATTGACCAACGCCGCTAATCTGAGTAGTATAAAGGGTTAGCCTGGCAGGAGCTTAAAGCTTTTCGATATTGGCTTGTCACAATTAGCCGACTCTGGCTGGTGAACTGCTTAAGTTTTTTTTGCGAATGAAACCAGCTCGCGCAATGGGGAGTGAGGCAATAGGGTCACCCCCGGCGAAGTGGTGATAGGATGGAAATGGGAAAGATCGACCCGAATGCGGAACTTGAAGAACGGCTGCGCTTTGAGACGCTGATTGCCGATCTTTCATCGAAATTCGTCAATCTGCCCGCCGGCGAGGTCGACCGTGAAATCATGGATGCCCTGCGCCGCATATGCGAGTTCCTTGACCTCGATCTCCTGGCACTTTGGCAATGGTCGGACGCAACCCCGGGTTCCTTCATGCTTACCCACCTTTACAGCGCCCAGCAAGGTCCGCTGTCTGCCAGACAGATAAGCCAGGAAGATTTTCCTTGGGTCGGACAGCAATTAGCGGCCGGCCGTATGGTTGTCGTTGATTCGCTGGAGTGTCTGCCGACGGAGGCCGCCCGCGACCGGGAAACTTCCAGCCAATTGGGCATCAAGTCAAATCTGAGCCTTCCGCTCTCGGTGGGAGGCGAGCCTCCTATTGGCGCTTTTTGCCTGAATACCATGCGTGCGGAGCGCGATTGGCCGGACGCCCTGGTGAAACGCCTGCAACTGGTGGCCCAAATCATCACCAATGCGCTTGCCCGGAAACACGCGGACCAGTCCTTGCGCGAAAGCGAACAGCGCCTGATCCTTGCGACGTCCTCCGCAGAAGTGGGGCTCTGGGAGTTGGATTGCCGCACCGGTATCTTTTGGGCTACTGAGAAGGCTCGGGCGATCTTCGGGTATTCGCCGGACGAAATCATCAGCATGAGGCGTTTCGAAGCCTCGGTTCATCCCGACGATCTGCATCTCGTTCAGGGGATCCTCGATCGATCCGTGCGGGCAGGTGAACCCGTGAATGTGGAATACCGCATTCGGTTGAGTGATGACAGCATGCGCTGGATCGCATCCCGTGGGCTGCCCTATTTCACGCCGGACGGTGAAGTGGAGCGCATCATGGGCGTTTCCCTTGACATCACCGACCGCAAGAGTGCCGAAGAGGCGTTCCATATGAGCCAGGCTCGCTTAGCGGCGGGAACGGATCTGGCCGGCCTCGGGTATTATGAAGTGGACTACGGTGAACGCAACTGCTTCATGGACGAGCGGTTTCGGGAAATTTGCGGTGTCCCCCCCGAACTGCGGCAGGAGCTTGAGCCGGCTAATTTCTGGTTGGAGCATGTCCATCCCGACGACCGACAACGATTGTTGGACGAACGACAGAAGCTGCACGACGGAAAGGTTGAACGCATCTCGGAAGAGTATCGCTATCTGCATCCGGCTCAGGGGCAGAAGTGGGTTCATCACCTCGCCCGGCTCGCAAGCCGAACGGCGAACGGAAGTGGCGTCAGAACGTTCGGCGTGATTCGCGATATCACCGACAGGAAGTTATTATCGGAACGGCTCCAATCCGCCGCCGAAGAATGGCAGGCAACTTTCGATTCCATCCAGGATTCAGTCATGATCGTCGATCCTGAGTATCGCATCACCCGGTTCAACGCTGCGACTACGCGGTTCCTTGGCCTACCCATGGAGCGGATTGTTGGAAGCGCATGCTATTCCGTGCTGCACGGAGCCAGTGGCCCGATGGATGGATGCCCCTGTCAGAAGACCTTTCAGACAGGGCTGAGCTCGAAACTCGAGTTGTTACACGCCGGCAGCGGCAAATGGCTGTCAATCTCGACGGACCCCATTCGGGATCCTGCCGGGAACATCCATGGTGCAGTTCAAGTCACGAGAGACATCACCGAAGCCAAACGGGCAGAGAGGGAAACCCAGGAACTGCGTGACAACCTGACGCACCTGACGCGCGTGAACACAATGAGCGTGCTGTCCGGCTCGCTGGCTCATGAGTTGAACCAACCGCTGAGCATCATCCTCAGCAATGCCCAGGCCGCGCAGGAACTGCTCCTCCAGGAACCGCCGGATGTAGCCGAAGTGCAGTCCATCCTCTCGGACATCGTAGCGGCGGACCACCGCGCAGGCGAGGTCATCCAGCGGCTGCGTGCGTTGCTCAAGCGCGGCCATTTGTCCCTGCAACCGCTCCCGCTCAACGACGTCATCGAGGAGGTGCTGCGCCTCACCAATACCGATCTCATCGAGCGCGGCGTCAAAGTTATTCGCGAACTGGCTCCCGGTTTGCCGCAGATCGCCGGCGATCGCGTGCAACTGCAGCAACTCGTGCTCAACCTCATCCTCAACGGGGCCGATGCCATGGCCGGCAATCCGCCCGGCACGCGCCGGCTCCATCTTCAAACGATGCTGCTTCAGGACCGCGTTCGTGCCTCCGTGCGAGATGAGGGCGCCGGATTACCCGGGGACGTGGAGCGGATCTTCCAGCCGTTCTACACCACCAAAACCCAGGGACTGGGCATAGGCTTGACCATCTGCCGCTCCATCGTGGACGCGCATCACGGCCGCCTTTGGGCGGAGCCACACCCGGAGGGCGGCGCCGTTTTCCACTTTGAACTGCCCGTCGCCGGGTCCTCGGAGAAGCCATGAGCACTCCAGACGGTGTGGTATATGTTCTCGACGACGAGCCTGAAATGGTCAAGGCGCTTATGCGCTTGCTGCGGGCGAGGCGATTCGAGACGCTTGGTTTTACATCCGTGAGCGCATTCCTGGAAACGTGCCGCCCGGGGAACAACGCTTGTCTTGTGCTGGACGTGTCGATGCCGGAGTTGGACGGATTGGAGTTGCAGCGGCGTCTCACACACCAGGGCATTCTCATACCCATCATATTTCTCACCGGTCACGGTGACATTCCCATGAGCGTGCGCGCGATCAAGGCCGGCGCGACGGAGTTTCTGACCAAGCCGGTCGACGCGGCCGCACTGGTCCAGGCTGTGCGCGCAGCCCTGCAGATGGCCGAGACCCGGCGTCAGGCGGCCGCTGAAACCGCGGCATTGGCGGCCAGACTGGCCAGCCTCACGCCACGGCAGCGCGAAGTCATGAAGCATGTCGTCGCCGGGCAACTCAATAAGCAAATTGCTTTCGACCTCGGAACCGGAGAACAGAATATCAAGCTGCACCGCGCTCAGATCATGAGGAAGATGGGAGTCGACTCGCTCGCGGATCTTGTGCGCGTTGCCGAGCGACTCGGCATCGGAAAATAGCCGCACCTTCCAGCCCAGTTCCCATCGAATTTCCCACAAAGTTTCGCAGGTTCGTGGACGTAGACGTGGTCGTGCACGTGGACGTGGACGGCCGTTTCGGGCCCAAAGGGCTGCGGGACAAAAATCCGATTACGTCCACGTCCACGACCACGTCCACACAAAGAAAATATCGCCCAAGATGCCTGCACGGTCCAGCCAATGCCGAAATTCTGGATAAAGGCCACGATCTCCTCGAACGAATCGTCTCGATGCTATCCAAAATGATGAGGATCTGATGGGACGCGGCAGGCCAGATTTCGTGAACGTGGACGTTGACGTGCACGTGAACGTAGACGTGGACGGCCGTTTCGGGCTAAAGGGACTGCAAAACAAAAATCCGACTACGTCCACGTCCGGGATTTTTGCATATAATATTGTATCTATCGGTATTGCTTTCAGTTATTTATTGTGGCGCAATCCCTGAAGATGTTGACGGTATCAGGCTCAAACCCTCTGATTATTTATATACAATAAATAACATATATGTTATCTTTTACATATGAAATACGAAGCGCTTGTGGAACTCGTGGGAGCGATGGAATGCTTCGATTTGCCGTTGCTGGTTCAGGGATTTAAGGGACCACGCGAGGGAATCCGGGTGCAACTGTCCCGCTGGATGAAGGATGGCAAGGTCATCGGCTTACGGCGCGGAATATACACGCTGTCCGACACCTATCGCCGGGCATCGCTTGTTCCGGCGAGGCTGGCAAATCAGCTGTATCGCCCGTCATACCTGAGCGGCTTGTGGGCTCTGGGTTACTATGACCTGATTCCTGAGCGTGTGGTGTGGTTGACGAGTGCGACGCCGCGCGTCCCGCGACGTTTTGAAAATCCGTTCGGGACTTTCGATTACCGCAGCATTAAACAGAAGGTTTTTTTCGGATACGTAACGGTTCAATATAGCGGGAAGGAGGTTCTGGTGGCGGAACCGGAAAAGGCATTATTGGATCACTGGCATCTCACTCCTGGAGAGTGGACTCAAGAGCGTCTTGAGGAAATGCGATACCAGAATTGTCAACAGGTATGCGAAGACAAACTCAGAGCTTACGCAGACCGTTTTCAAAGTCCCCGCCTTTGCCGGACGGTTGAGCGATGGATCCTATTAGCAGCCGAAGAGGAGAAGGGAACGGTAACAGTATGAAGGAGCAGGCGCTGGCATTAGCACGCACGGCCAGGGACCCCGGACAGGCTCTCAACCTCTTGAGGGAGTATCTGCAAACGCTTGCATTGAGATCGTTACATGAGTGCGAAGCCTTTCGACCTTTGGCATTTGTCGGAGGCACGGCTTTGCGTTTCCTGCACGGCCTGCCACGGTTTTCAGAAGATCTGGATTTCTCGATGGTTTCAGCAAAAGGCTACTCGGGAATGGAATGGATGGCGAAGGTGAAGCGCGATATGTCGCTGGCAGGATTCGATCCGCTGGTAACCTGGAATGACCGCAAGGCCGTCCATACAGGGTGGATCCGGCTGGCCGGCCTCCTTTACGAGGCCGGGCTATCCGCAATGCCGGAGCAAAAGCTGGCCATCAAATTGGAAATCGATACGCGTCCGCCGGCGGGGGCGCATTGCGAACGACGGATTATCACGCGCAATGTGACCTTCCTGCTGCAATATTACGACCTGCCGTCCATGCTGGCCGGTAAGATCCATGCAGTCATCACCCGAAAATACGCCAAGGGGCGAGACTGGTACGATCTCATGTGGTACCTGACGCAGCGTCCGCCAATCGAGGTGAACGTGAAATTGCTTCAGAAAGCCTTGAACCAAACTTATGGGGCCGGCAAATGCAAAGCCCACGAATGGCGGCAGCTGGTGGAAGACAAATTGGCATCGCTCGATATGAAGGCCGTCGCGGCCGATGTCCGTCCATTCCTGGATCGGCCGCAGGACGCAGCCCTTCTGACCCGCGATTTCCTGTCCGAGATGTTGTTTATTAAATGAGAAATGAATGACGGGAGAATTGCGGGGGATCGTTGGCTCGTCGTCATTTTCCCGGCAGACCTGATGTCATCCCTGGATAGGAATCCCAGCGCCTCGCCTGTTGAAGCTGCCTAAATCGCCGATCCTTTTGCTCCCTTTCTCGCACAAGTGGCTGTGATTTTGACCGAACTACCTCGAGGGTATTCTCTTAAAATCCGTGCCTGATCTCCTGGAGGTGGGCGTGCGCGTTGCCGTAGACGGGGACCGTGGTTTGGGTTCAATGGACTGCGAAACAATAAACCGGTTACGCCCAAGACCACGTCAACGTCCACGTCTGCTGGATGAGAGAGACTGAAATAGGGGACTACACTAAGGTCTAGTAGCATTGCATTACCGATTTCCTATAGGCTTCTGACGCGATGCAAACAACACCACCAATGATCGCAGCGATGAACTATGGGGCAAAGAAGCGTGTCGGGGCATGTTTAGAGGGCGTAATTGCACGGATCGATGGAAAGAGACTGTGCGCAGCGTTTCTGGTTCTGATGCTTGTGCAAAACGGCTGTTTGGTCGGACCCAACTATAAGCGTCCCAAGGTGGAAATCCCCGCCGATTACCGCGCGGCGACGATTGCGAAAGACCAGGCGCCGCTGGTTGACATGAAATGGTGGGACCTCTTCAAGGACCCGCAACTGCAAGTACTGATTCGCCTTGCGCTTGATCAGAACAAAGACCTGAGGCTGGCTGTCGCGCGAGTTGACGCGGCCCGCGCGCAATTGGGCATCGTGGGCGCGGGCCGATATCCGCAGGTCGGCGCGGCTGCCAGCGCCACGGGCACTCTCGGCAGCGAGACCGGCGGCCGTCCGGTCCCGGAAGGAGAAGACCGCAGGACCCAGTTGTACCGGGTCGGGTTCACCTTTGCCTGGGAGATAGATCTATGGGGCAAATACCGCCGGGCGACCGAGGCGGCTCGGGCGCGAATTGCTTGCGACGGAAGAGGTGCGCCAGGCGGTCGCGATATCGCTGGTGAGCAGCGTTGCGCAGACCTATCTCCAGCTGCGCGAACTCGATCTCGAACTGCAGATCACCCGAAACACGCTCGCCACCCGGCAGGAGACGGCCCGGATCGTGGGAGTGCTCTATGGCAATGGTCTTACCAACGAGCTGGATCTGCGGCAGGCCGAAGGCGCAGTAGCTGCGACCGCCGCCGCGCTTCCCGATCTCGAGCGCGCGATTTCCCAGACCGAAAACGCGCTCAGCATCCTGGTCGGACAGTATCCCGGCCCCATCGGGCGCGGCTTCGAGCTGAAGGATTTCACCGTGCCGCCCGATGTGCCGGCGGGTTTGCCCTCGTCATTGATCGAGCGGCGCCCCGATATCCGCTCAGCAGAACAGATCCTGGTTGCGAGCAATGCGCAGATCGGCGTGGCTAAGGCGGCCTATTTCCCCGCGATCAGCCTGACCGGGCCGCTGGGAACGGAGAGTTCGCAATTGTCAGGCCTGTTCACCGGCGGAAGCGGTTTTTACCAATTTCCCCTCAAGATTGCCCAGCCCCTCTTCGCAGGCGGGGCGATCAAATCGTCCGTGAAGGCGGCTGAGGCGCTGCGGCAACAGTCGCTGATCCAGTACGAGCAGGTGATCCAGCAGGCATTCCGGGAGGTGGAGGATTCGCTGGTGGCCCACCGTAAGGCGCGGGAATCGCTCCTTCAGCAGGAGGCCTATGTGGCCGCCTTCCGCCGGGCCAGCCAGGTTGCGGAGTCTCGTTTCCGCAGCGGCTTGTCGAGCTTCCTCCCCGTGCTCGACTCTCAGCGGGAGCTTTATAGCGCTCAACTCGGCGAGGCGCGCATCAGGTTAGCCCAGGTCGTGGCTGTGACCCAGCTTTACAAGGCTTTGGGCGGAGGTTTTTAGTTTCAAGCAATGAAGTTCGATATAGCCTTGAAGATATTTGCTTCGATCATCCGGATAAAGAGGGCGTTATGGCGCTGAACATCATGGCATTGCTCGTTCTGCTCTTTGTCACCGTGTCTGTGATTTATGTGCTCGTCCGCCTCGGGGGTTTGCCGGGCCGGATTGCCAGGCAGCGCCAACATCGGCAGGCGGATGCCATCAGGGTAATGGGATGGCTGGGACTGTTGACGGGTGGAATCGTGTGGGCCGTGGCATTGGTCTGGGCCTACATCAGGCCCAGGCCTGCACCGATTGCTTCGCCGCCCGAGGAGCCGGAATCGGCCGAGGCCAATTGAAGCCAGCGGCGTGATAACGCCGCCGCATACGCCCATGGAGGAACTCGACAATGCTGATCATGCTAGCCCTGATTTACGCCGGCTTTGTCTGGTTGGCCTTCTACAAACTGAAATTGATGGAGTTCACGAGGACCCGCCAGATCATTGTCGCTGTGCATCGGCCTGATTGCGATACTGGCTATCTGGTTCACCATTCAGCGTACATCGCCGATGACCAGCAACCTGCGGGTCACCACCTACGTCATTCCGCTCGGATCGCGGTCCGGCGGACGCGTCACCAAGGTCTACGTCAAAGGGTCGCAAGCTGTGAAAATGGGCGATAAGCTGTTTGAGGTCGACTCCGATCCGTACCGGTACGATGTCGAATCGTTGAAAGGTGCGCTGGTAGATACGCAGCAGAAAGCGCGGCAGCTAACCCCAACCCTCGATTCGGCCAGATCCGCCGTGATTCAGCGGCAGAAGGATCTGGCGGTTGCCGAACTGGCCGCGAGCCAGGCCGAAAAGGACGTCGCCCAAGCCCAGGCCGCCATCGAGCAGAGCGAGAAGAATGTCGAGGTGGCCCGCTTGGGCGTAAAGCAGCGCGAGGTAGACCTGGCGCTCGCCCGGTCTACGCTGGAACGGATGCAAAAGTCATTCGAGGAGGGGGCCGTCGCGGCCCAGGACCTGGACAGCGCCAAAGCCAAGCGCGATATCAGCCAGGAGGCGCTCAACCAGGCGATCGGCCAGCAGGCTGTGGCTGAGCTGAACATGCAACAGGCGATCCGGAACAAGGAGATGGCCGAACAGGGCCTCAAACAGTCCCTTGAAAAGGTAACGCTCTCCGAACAGGCGATTCGTCAGGCTAAGAATCAGCAGGACATCGCGGCGCTCAACGTCAATTCGACAATTGAGGGAGAGCATTCCAGTGTCGTCCAGGTTAAAGCGAACCTCGCCGGCGCCGAGTGGAAAATGAAGGAGTCCATAGTCTACGCGCCCGCCAATGGTTTCATCCCCGACGTGCAATTGAAGGAAGGGTACATTGCGGGATTGAACCAGCCGGTTCTGAGCCTGGTAAGCACGGACGATTGGTGGATTTACGGGCTGTTCGAACAGAGCAAGCTGGGGTTGGTCGAGGCTGGGGATCAGGTCGAGATGATCTTCCGGTTCTATCCGGGCCGCGTCTTCCGAGGCAAGGTGGAGCACGTCGTCCGGGCTGTCGGCCAGGGCCAACTTCCGATCAATGGGATGGTGACTCCGGTGACGCCGAGCGAGTCCGACCTGCAGCTTTTTGCGGTGAAGGTGGCACTGGATGAGGAGTCCCGGAAAGCGCTGCCGCTCAATCTGGGCGCGACCGGCGAGATGGTCATTTTAACAAAGTACGTCACCTCGTTTCACATAATCGGCCGCATCATGTTGAGAATGGATATGTGGCTGTACTACCTTGGCCTTTAAGCCGGAAATACCGGATGAGCCCCATGGACGCAGCCGTTGCCGTGCACGGGGTCGGCGATTTCGGATTCCGTGGGCTGCAAAAAGAGCCGATTACGTCCAGCGGATGGATTACGTCCAGCGGATGGATTCGTCCAGCGGGTGAAAGAGCCTGAAATAGGGGACTATACTAAGGTCTAGTAGCATGGCATTACCGATTTCCTATAGGCTTTTGCTGCAATGCCAAAGGCGCAAACTACACCACCAGTTATTGCGGTTCCGGACAACGAGCCGGAAATGCGAAAGGCCCTTCGCCGATTGCTGACCGGCCGGGATTTTCATGTCGAGGAGTATGAGGGGGCGAACTCTCCTTGCCGTCCCTGGATTCACACTCACTCGATCTATTGCTGCTGGACCTGCAGATGCCGCAGGTTAGTGGTTTCGACGTGCTGGAGGCTTTCAACTCAAGCCACATCAATGTGCCAGTCATTGTCATCACCGCTCATGACGAGCTCGGTGCGGCAGAGCGGGCGCGGGTACTCGGCGCTTCGGCTTACATGAAGAAACCGGTCGATCGGGATGCCCTGCTACTTGCCATTGCGGCAGCCACATCCCACGACAGGAGTAAATGACCATGGAAACAAACATGCTATTTCGTAACAGAGGATCGAATCGTTGGCAAGCGGTTTCAATAAACCTCGGCGCAGTTTATGCAGGAGGCCGGTCCTGCATTCAATGGGAAACAGCCATCATCGCCGGTCACATAATGAGCAACAATACCCAAACAAGCTACTTCAAAATTCAGCGATAGGAGACAACACAATGAAAACGGAAACCAGCAAGCAATCCACCGGTAAGATTAAAGCCGATGACGCGCGGATCGATCGGCTGAAGGCTCAGCTCATAAACACGCCCCAGGAGATCGACAACGAGCGGGTCCGCATCATGGCGGAGGTCTACGAGGGCACAGCCGGCTATCAGCAAATCATCCGCCGGGCAAAGTTCTTCGAACAGTTGATTGAGAGGAAGAAGCTGTACATCGATGACAACCTCATCGTGGGCAGCATGGCGAGCAGCGTCAATGCAGTCTACACGTATCCGGAATGGAACGTGGAGTGGATGAAGCAGGAGAAGACGGTCGAGAACTCGAAGACCCCGGAGGACCGGAAGGCGAACCAGTGGGCGCTCGAGTACTGGGACAAGTGGGCGCTGCGGCCGCGGGCCGATGAGATCTTCATCAAGAAGTACGGCTTCGATCCGGACCCGGTCTACAAGTCCGGCCTCATCGCCGAGTTCATGTCGTGGCCGGGCGGCGGAGGCAACCTGAACTACCCCCGCGTCTACAGAGAAGGCCTGGCCAGCATGATCAAGGAAGTCGAGGAGCGGCAGAAGGCCCTCGACATGCGGCTGCCGAATGCTTCCAAGTTCTACTTCTACGAGGCCTGTCTGATCACGATGAGGGCCATCATCCGACTGGCCAACCGGTACGCCGAGCTGGCCCGGGAGATGGCGGCGAAGGAAAAGAACGGCGAGCGGAAGCAGGAGCTGCTCGACATCGCCGAGGTCTGCGAACACGTGCCCGAGCATCCTGCCCGGACGCTGCGGGAGGCCCTTCAGTGCCACTTCCTGTGCCACATCTGCGCGGAGATCGAGCAGGTCGGATGCGGCTACTCGGAGGCCTACCTGGGCCAGAACCTCGAGCCGTTCTATCAGAGTGACAAGGCGGCCGGCCGGATCGGTCCGGAGGAAGCCACCACCCTGCTGAAGCACCTGTTCATCAAGCTGAACGAGATCGGTTATTACTACGGTGAGTATGTCAAGATCCAGAACTCCGCGGACCTCGGCCAGAGCATCACCCTCGGAGGCTTCACCGAGGATGGAGACGACGCCACGGCGGAGATGGACTACCTGATCCTCGATGCCGCCAAGTACCTGAAGCTGCCCCAGCCGCCGCTGTCCTGCTGCTACACCGAGAAGATGAGCGGCAAGTTCCTCGAAAAGGTCCTCGACGTCATCGATACCGGGGTCGGCATGCCGCAGTTCGTCAACGGCGACGTGATGATCAAGCGAGCCTTGAACCTCTTCGCGAACAGCAAAAAGGGGCTCACCCTCGAGAAGGCACGACGGACCTGCATCGGGGCGTGCGTGGGAAGCTACATCCCTTACGAGACGGGGCATCCCGTGGAGGGGCAGCCCAACCTGGGGAAGGTCCTCGAGCTCACCCTGAACAACGGGTTTGACCCTCGCACCAAGCAGCAGATCGGACCTAAGACCGGCGATCCAGAGTCCTTCAAGGACTTCGAGGAGCTGTACGCGGCCTTCGAGAAGCAGCTCCAGTTCTGCGAGGACACGCTCCGCCGCGAGGCGTGGATCGCGAGCATTCTGTGTGCCGAGTATCTGCCGGTCACTTGGCGCTCCATCCTCACCGGGGGCTGCATCGAAACCGGCACCGAGGTCTGGAACGGTGGAGCCAACTACTACACGGTCGCCCAGATCACGGTTGGCGGCGTCGACGCCGCCAACGGGCTTATGGCGGTGAAGCACCTCGTGTACGACACGAAGAAGTTGACCATGGCCGAGCTCAAGAAGGCCCTGGCGGCCAACTTCGAGGGGGAATACGAGCGCGTCGGGAAGATGTGCTTCGAAGCGCCCAAGCATGGAAACGACATCCCCGAGGTCAACAAGCTCGTCCACCGGGTGTACGAGACCATCTTCCAAGCCTTCCAGAACGTGGAGGGGGGCGGCAATTACATCAGCCGGGACATCAGATCGGCGCCTGACTCCTACACTAAGAGCATCCACAACCTGATGGGTCTGATGACCGGGGCCCTGCCCACCGGCAAAAAGGCCGGCGTGGCGCTCACCGATGGCAGCCTGTCGGCCATGCCCGGAACCGACGTCACCGGGCCGACCGCGCTGGTCATGTCCGCAGCGAAGGGTGCGGACGCGATCAAGTTCACCGCGACGCACATGAACTTGAAGCTCCCCCCCAATCAGCTCAAAACCCGCAAGGGCCGGGAGAATGTCCTGAACCTCGTCAAGACCTACATGGACCACGACGGCTATCACATTCAGTTCAATGTGCTGGACACCAACATCCTGAGGGACGCGCAGAAACACCCGGAAAAGTACCCTGACCTCGTGGTTCGGGTAGCCGGTTTCAGCGCTTTCTTCACAAGGCTGCATCCTGGCGTTCAGAACGAAATCATCGCACGCACGGAGCAGAGTTTCGGCTAGTGCTGAGGAAAGGTGGCGCCGGTGCGCGTGGCGCTCCGCCACGCCGCACCGGCCGCTCCTTGCCCGCATCACGAGGCAGGAAGATGGAACGCTATGAAGTCTGACACGCGACGCTTTAATAGAGGAGGTACGTCATGAGTATTGAAGTAGGTCATGCCGGTTTTCTTAGACGCATTGCCATTGTGGTAGGGGCCGGCTACGTTCCAGGGATGAATTCCGTGGTCAAGGGTGCGGCTCTGGCGGCAGGAAGACTGGGATGGGAGATACTCGGCATCCGGGATGGGTTTGACGGGTTGCTTCACCCCGATCGATACCCCGATGGCGGGTTGGTGCCACTCAGTCCCCAGTTGGCCGAGAACCTGGATCCGGCCGCCGGGGGGATCCTCGGCCAATCGGCCCGGGTGGACCCGTTTCATGTGCGCACGGTGAATGAAGACGGCATGGTCGAGGAAGTGGACATGTCCGATGAACTTCTGAAAAGACTACAGGCGGAACGAATTGATGGCCTGATTGCGGTTGTTGGCGGCCGGGGGATGAGCATTTTCCATAGACTCCACCGCAAAGGGCTCAATGCTGTCTGTATCCCCCGCACGATCGAGAACGACATCGCCGCCACCGCGGTCTCCTTCGGGTTCAACAGCGCCCTCAGCTTCACCATTGAAATGCTCGACAAGGCCCGCCAGGCTGCCCAGTCAGCCCGGAAGATTGGCGTGGTCGAGGTCCTGGGCGCGCAGGCCGGCTGGCTGGCTCTTCAGGCCGGCATCGCCGTGTGTGCCGATGCGGTCCTGATCCCGGAGATCCCCTGCGATCTGCGGGTGATAGCTGCGAGGTTGAAGGACAAGGTTAGCCCCCGGCGGCCTTACGGGCTGGTGGTGGTGGCCGAAGGAGCAAGATTTACGGACGGTCCGCAACCACAGGCAAAAGAATCCACGTTCAAAGCATCTCTGTCTCCGCTGGCAACCGGTGATGCGAGTGAATTTGTCATCCAGAAATCCGGTCAGGCAGCCGAGTCTGTGGCGACCAGGCTGCAGTTGCTGATCGCCGAGGAGACTTTTCCAATGGTCCTGGGCCCCTGGGTTCGGGGCGGCACCCCCTCTGCGGTTGATCGTCAACTGGGATTGGGTTACGGGGCCGGCGCCATACGTGCAATTCAAGCCGGCAAATATGGCGTGATGATGGCATTCGTCCCGCCGGACATCACCTTCGTGCCGCTGGCGGAAGCGATCAACAAAGTCAGAACTGTGCCCGCGAACAGCGAATTCATGCAGATCGCGCGGTCACTTGGCATTTGCCTGGGGAGGGAACTATGAAGAACCAGTCAGCCGACACATCCGCCCCAAGCGGAATCGTTTTGAATATCCAGCGCTATTGCAGCCACGACGGTCCTGGCATCCGTACAACGGTTTTCCTCAAAGGCTGCTCGCTGCGCTGCAAATGGTGCGGCAATCCCGAAAGCATCCGCTTCAAATCGGAATTGGCCTACGACCCCAAGTTGTGCACCGGAAAGAAGGCATGCGGCGTGTGCCTCAAGCCTCCCTTCCCGGAAGGGGCGTTCTTCGTAGTGGAGGGCGCCGACGATGACAAGGTCCGCGTCAACTGGGACCTGGCCGGCGACTGCGACGAGGCGTTAGTTTCTCTCTGCCCGCCGAAAGCGCTCTCCATGTACGGCAAGAAGATGACCTTAAACGAGGTGCTGGACGAGGTGGAAAAGGACGCCTCCTTCTATCGCTCGACCGGCGGCGGCATTACCCTGAGCGGCGGCGAGTGCTTGCTGCAGCCGGATTTCAGCGCCGCGCTGCTCGAGGAAGCCCACGAGCGCGGCTTCAATACAGCCATCGAAACGGCGTGCAATGTGCCCTGGGCTTTCGTGGAAAAGGTATTGCCTCATGTGGATACGATGCTTCACGATCATAAGCTCTCGATCCCGGAGCGGCACAAGAAGTGGACCGGTGTGAGCAACGAGCGGATCCTGGCGAACTTCAAGCGAGCGTACGAGACGTTCCCGGACATCGACTTTATCGCGCGCACGCCGCTGATTCCCGGCATCAATGCCGACGAAGAGCACATCCGGGCGGTCCTGGCGTTCATTCGCCCGCACAAGAACGTGATTGATTATGAGCTGTTACCGTATCACCGCTTTGGCCTGGGCAAGTACGAACACCTGGGTGTTGTGTACGAACTGGACGATTATAAAACACCGTCCGATGAACTGGTCCAGTACCTGCAATCCATCATCGACGAAGCTTTTGGCCGCGGTGGCCAAACAGCCCCGGGTTTGAAATGAGGTACATGTTCAGCCGGTTGTCCAAGAGTATGTCGGATGGAAACCGGCCAGTGGAAATATAAACCGCAGAGATCGCCAAGACCGCAAAGAACCTTGTGCTTGGCGATCTTTGAGGTCTTTGCCGTTCGCCTTTTAAGGCAGGCCAAGCAGCTGCAAAAAGGAGATTATCAATGAGCAATTCTGACAAATCCAGAAGACATTTACGAACGACTGGCGGCTGCGCTGGAGGCGCTCCCGCATGGCTTTCCCCGGACGCCCTCCGGGGTGGAAATAAACCTTATCAAGAAGTCGTTCACACCAGAGGAGGTCTGGCTGGCCGGCCAATTGACCCGCTTTCCCGAAACCGCGTGCCGAGATTGCGAAACGGGTGGGCCGCGATGTCGGCGAGGTCACGGCGACGCTCGAGAGCCTGATACCGCGGCGTCTGGTTCGCCTCGACTCTCCCGGCATGGCGGCACCCGGTCTGAAGCCTGAGGTCGAAGGCGAGAAGAGGTACCGGCTGGGCCCGTTCATGGTCGGCTGGTATGAAGCCAACATGCGGCTGCTGGACAAGGAGTTCGCCGAGCTCTTCGAGCAATACGTGATCGAGGGCGGCGGCGAGCGGATCCTTTCGCCCGCGGCCCGGGTTGCTGGGCGTCGTTCCGGTGCGAGGATCACTCAAGCCCGAGTATATCGCAGCGCGAACCCCACCTTGACATCGACGCCCACTTCAAACGGCACGAGCGTTTTCTCGTGATTCCCTGCGTGTGCAAAAGGGAGAGGGAGTTACTGCACGGACTACAGCTGCAATCTGCCCATGAAGCGTTGCGGATTCGTCGGGCTGCCGCCTCAGACCCCGCTCGGCGAAACCGTCATTGGCCGGGAGGAGGCGTCGAAGCTCCTTGGTAAGCTCGAGCAGATGGGGCACGTCCACCTCGCGTTCTATGGCTTCACCATGTGCGCGGAGACGCCTCAGTTCGTCGGCACGTGCAACTGCTGCGCCTGCTGCTGTGGGATATTTACACGGCCAAGACAGCTCGCCGGTCTGGCGGAAGGGCCGCAGAGATCGAACTACCGCGCCGTCATCGATCCGGAAGAGTGCATTGCCTGCGGCGCCTGCATCGAGCGTTGCCCGGTGGACGCCATCGCTGAGGATGAGAATGGCAAGGCGAAGGTAGAACGAGCCAAGTGCATCGGTTGCGGCGTGTGCGTGATTGGATGCGCAACCGAGGCGATCGTGATGGTGCCCGTATCGGAAGAAGAATGGTTCCACGTTCCTTCCAGCATGGTGGAATGGGAAGAGATGCGTCTGCAGAATCGGGCATCAACGAAGTAGGTATGGAAAGGGACAGTCACCAGTGTCCCCGGATTCCCCCCGCTTTTTAGAGGAACTCTTTATGAACGCTGAAGCGACAAGACTTGAAGAAGCCCGGACGAAACTAGCTCCCTGGAAAAAATGGGGGCCCTACCTGAGCGAGCGGCAATGGGGAACCGTACGCGAAGACTACAGCGAAAGCGGAGATGCCTGGAATTACTTCACGCATGACCACGCCCGCTCGCGGGCATATCGCTGGGGCGAAGATGGGCTGGCGGGCATATCCGATGACGACACCTCTCTATTCGTCGCTTTACTGAGTCAACCGAAGGAGGAACTCAAATGAAAGCCATCACTGTAGAACCAAAGAAACCGGGAACCGCACGGTGGGAAGATATCCCGGAACCGGATCCGCAGAACGGCTCGGTGCTCGTGGAGGCTATCGCCGTCGGGGTGTGTGGAACCGACGTCGAAATTGTCGAAGGCAAATACGGCTGGGCGCCCGAGGGCAAATCACGGCTCGTGTTGGGGCACGAATCTCTCGGCCGAGTGATCGACCCGGGTCCGGTCAAGGGTTTGAGGCCGGGCGATCTCGTCGTCGGCATCGTTCGCCGCCCTGACCCGGTTCCGTGTTCCAGCTGTGCGGTGGGGGAGTGGGACATGTGCCACAACGGTCAGTATACCGAACGCGGCATCAAACAGATTGACGGGTACATGTCGGAGCGATGGCGGATTGAGCCCGAATACACGATCAAAGTGGATTCCACACTGGGAATCCTGGGCGTGCTGCTCGAGCCGACGACAGTCGTGACCAAAGCCTGGGAGATGGTGATGGCGGTTGGCCAGCGCTCGTTCTGGGAACCGCGGAGCGTGCTGGTGACCGGTGCCGGGCCGATCGGCCTTCTCGCCGCCCTCCTGGGTGTGCAGCGCGGATTGGACGTCCACGTGCTGGACCGCGTCACTTCGGGTCCCAAGCCGGATCTGGTGAAGAGCGCTCGGTGCGACGTATCACTCCGGGAGGGCTACTGATCTCGGATTCGAGCCGGAAGTCATCATCGAGTGTACCGGTGTCGGAGCGGTGATCGGCGATTCGATGCAGAAGCTCAGAGCGGGCGGGGTCCTCTGCCTCACGGGGGTTGGAAGCGGCGGTATTACCAGCCGAATGTCCGTAGCAGACGCCTCGGCAGCAATAGTCCTGAGAAACCTGGTGCTGGTCGGCAGTGTGAATGCCAACAAGCGGCACTGGTACAAGGCCGGTGAAGCCCTGGCCCACGCGGATCGAACGTGGCTGAAGGGCCTCATTACACGGCGTGAAAAACCGGAGAATTTCGAGCAGGCGTTGGCGCGAGAGCCCGATGATATCAAGGTCGTCATTCAGTTTTCCGAGGTGTAATCGTTGGGGCTGAGCGATCGGAGGGAAGGAGATTGTAATGAGTTCTGTCATGGCACCAAACGTGCGCGGCGTGGGCGTCCCGGGCCGGCGAACGGTCTACAGCATGTGCGGCATGTGCGCGGTGCGCTGCCCCATCGAGGTGACGGTTGAGGACGGCCGGGTTGTCTGGCTGCAGGGAAATCCGCACGACCAGGCGATCGGCGCCAGCCTGTGCGCGAAGGGTTCGGCCGGCCTGTCGTTCCAGTACGGCGACGACCAGCGGCCGCAGACGCCGCTGATCCGCATGGGCCCGCGTGGCGGAGGCCGTTGGCGGCGGGCGTCCTGGGACGAGGCCCTGGATTACGTCGCCGACAAGCTGCACGAGACAATCGACTCCTTCGGCGGGCGCGGCATCGCGCTTTCCGATCGCGGCGGCTTCTTCACCGACCTGACCCGGACCTTTGTGCAGGCGCTCGGCTCTCCGAACTACTTCAACCACGACGCCACCTGCGGCGGCAACGTCCACAACGCCGCGCGCACGATCTACGGTTTCAGCCACGCCGGACTAATCCTCGATCTGAAGAACACAAAACACCTCGTGCTTTATGGCCGCAACATCGTCGAATCGCTCATGGTGAAGGAGGCCAAGGCGTTCATGGGTGCGATGGCAAACGGGATGCGCTGCACCTACATCGATCCGCGCGCCAGCATCACCGCATGCAAGGCCACCCGTTACTGGCAAGTGCGCCCGAACAGCGATTATGCGCTGAACCTTGCCATCATCCACGAAGTCCTGAAGCAGGAAGCCTATGACAAAGACTTCGTCGCCGGCTTCGTTTCCGGCATGGACTACCTGCGTAAGGCAGTCAGAGACACGACGCCGGAATGGCAGGAGAGCCACACCGGCCTTCCCGCCGGGCAGATTCGCGCTTTCGTCAAGGAGATCGCCGCCGACGCGCCGCACGTGATCTTCCATCCGGGCTGGATGACGGCGCGACACAAGCAGTCATTCTATGTCAGCCGCACGGCGCTGATCCTGAATGCGCTGATGGGCAACATCGAAATCCCGGGCGGTTGCGCGCTGGGGAAGTCACCGGAATACTACGGCCGCAAGGGCTTGAAGCCGCTGACCGGCCGTGTGCCCAAGGTTGGGGAACCGCGGGTGGACGGCGCCGGCACCGACAGACCGCAGTGGGATCCGGCCATCGGCATGCTGCATCAACTGTTCGCCGCCATGGAGACGGCGCAGCCGTACGGGATCGGCGCCTACTTCGCCTACCGCCACGATCCGCTCACCAGCATGCCCGATCCGGAGGCAATGCAACGTGCGCTGGACAAACTGAAGCTGCTCGTCTCCATCGACGTCCGCTACTCGGAGACCGGCTGGTTCTCTGACGTCATACTCCCCGAGTCGTCCTACCTTGAGCGCGCCAACATCCTGTGCCAGATGAACGGCCCGATTCCGGTCTTTGCCATGCGCGACCAGGCAATCGCGCCGCGCTTCGACAGCCGCCCGGCCTGGTGGATCTTCCGCGAGATCCTGCGCCGCATGGGCATCAAGCAGGCCCTGGACTTTGAAACGATCGAGGAGCTCTGGAACTACCAGCTCGAGGGCACCGGCGTCACGGTCGCCGAGATGCGCGAGGCGGGGATCGTCAGCCTGGCCGACGCGGCGACGCTGACGCCGCGCGAGAAGCTCAGATTCCCAACGCCCTCCGGCAAGATCGAGATCGAGAGCGAGGTGCTGAAGAAGGCCGGGTTGCCCAGCCTGCCGCCCTACGAGCCAAAAGCGGCGCCGACAGGCGACCGCTTCCACCTGCTGTTCGGACGCCCGGCGACGCTGGCGCACGGCCAGTCCCTCAACAATCCGATCCTGAATGAGATCGCGCCGAAACAGGAACTGTGGGTTCACCCCGACCGTGCCAGGCCGCTCGGCATAGCCGACGGCGATGAGGTGGAGATCAACGGCGGCGGAAGCTATTCCGGCCGCATCAAGGCCAGGGTGACGCCGTGGATCCATCCCGAGGCGGTCTTCATGCTTCACGGCTATGGCGCCACCGTGCCGCTCGCCACACGCGCCCACGGCGTCGGTGTCGCCGACCAGCGCCTTCAGCACGGCAAGCTCTACGAATTCGACCCGGCCGGCGGCGGTTGTGCCCTGACCGAGACCATCGTCCGAATCAAGCCCGCGCAGACGGGGGGAGGGCAACAATGAGCAATTACATCCTGCGCCACGATGAGGCCAACTGCATCGCCTGCCAGGCTTGCGAGGTTCACTGCAAGTCCAACAAGGATCTCGGCGCCGGCCCGGCCCCGTGCAAAATCGTCACCTTCGGCCCGCTTAATGTCGACGGGCATCCGCGCATGCGTTTCGTCTTCATGCCCTGCTTCCACTGCGAGGAGGCGTGGTGCATGAAAGCCTGCCCGACCGGCGCCATGCAGCGGCGCGAGAAGGACAGCATCGTCTTCGTCCAGTCCAGTGTGTGTGTCGGCTGCAAGAGCTGCATGGCTGCGTGCCCCTGGGGCACGCCCCAGTGGAATCCGGCAACCCAAAAAGTGATCAAGTGCGACTATTGCATGGATCGGCTCGATGGCGGGCTCCAGCCGGCCTGCGTCACCAAGTGCGTGACCGGTTGCCTATCCTTTGGTCTCGCCACCGACGCGCCGGACCCGCGTCGCGAGCGTTACGCCCGTTATCTCATCGCCGAGCCTCCGGGTGTCGCTAAGGAGGGGGCATGAGCGAACTCCAGATGCTGCCGGCCTGGCTCGATGCGGGGGGGGCTGCCCTTGCGGGTGACGTCCCGCCGGCGCCGACTCTTGACAGCGCTCTGCCCGGTTTGGCCCTGGCCCGGGCGTTGGCGCCCCTGCAGCGGTTGCAGCGACTGCGGGAATCCGGCATGGCCGAATGTGGCGCCGCGGGTGAACCGATCCATATTGCCTGGCGGCAATTCCTGCGCGGCCACGGGCCGTCGGTGCTGGTGATCGACGCGACCACTTTCGACGCGCAGGAACGCGGCACGGCCGCCGTTCTCGATGGAGCTCCCTGGCAGCTGGCCGAGGGCGTCCTGATCGCTGCCGGGCTGCGCGACAGCCGCAAGGTCGAGCTGCTTCTGCCGGCGGAGCTGACCGGCCGGGAAGCCGCCTTCCTAAATACGGTCGATGCCATCCGTTCGCTCGCCCAAATCACCACTCCCCGTATGCAGGTGGAGGTACAGCGCAATTGCCGGCGCAGTTGCTGGGCGGAAGCAAATGCCGCCGACCGGTCACGGCTGATCCACACGCCGGAAACCTGGTGCCGGATTGCCCTTTTGTTCGCTGGCGCGGCGGACCTCGATGGGTCGCTGCTGACGCTCCGGCGCGGCATGAAGCAGCGCGGCCTGGTCGAGCTTGGGCGTTCCGGGAATCTGCGAAGCCAGATCGAGCAACTGGGGGGGCGGCGTCGAAGTGGAAGGCCAGGACGCCGTGCTCGTTTTCGACGACGGTCTGGGTGGCTTCCTGCCGTTCTCCAGGACGAACGTTTCATGCGAGCCACACTCATTTGCATCCATGGGCATCGTCCCTGTGCCATCCAGCCTTATGGTGATGGCCGAGGGCGTGTGCGTCGTCAAACAGACCCGGCGCGCACTCTATCGCCACTGGCAGCTGGCCGAAGGCGAAGAGGCGCCGGTGCGCGGTTTGCTGGCGCGCGGCGCGCGTCTCGTGGCCGAGATCACCCTCGGCCGAGGTGAAGCAGTCCCACCTGGCCGCACTCGACGGCGTGGCGCTCGAGATGGCCACGCAAGGGCTGGCGGCCGCCTGGCCGCTCGGCAGTTCGCTGCGCTACTACCGAGAGCAGTGGGAACGTCATGTCCGGCGTGAGTCCTGCCCGGAAGGGCTCTGCCTGGAGCTCAATCCGGCGCCCTGCCACCGCACCTGTCCGGCTAACATCGATATCCCGAGTTTCCTGGCCCACCTCGGTCATGGGGATTATCGTTCCACCATCGAGGTCATCAGGCGGGATAATCCGCTGCCGCTGACCTGTGGCCTGGTCTGCCCGGCGCCGTGCGAATCAGCCTGCGTGCGCGGCGGCAGCGACGGTGCCGTCTTCATCCGGCCGATGAAGGCCAAGGCGGCCGAGCACTGCCTCGCCGAGGACGGCTACCCAAAACCCGAACTGGCGCCCGATACGGGCAAGCGGATCGGCATCATCGGCTCCGGCCCAGCCGGTCTCACGGCGGCCTATTTCCTGCGCACCCTCGGTCACCAGGTCGAAGTCTTCGAGGCGCAGGAGAAGGCCGGCGGTATGCTGCGCTACGGCATCCCGGCGTACCGCATGCCGCCCGATCTGCTCGAGAAGGAACTCGACCAGATCCGGGCTGCTGGGAGTTCAAATTCACACCAACTCCAAGGTGGAGAGCATCGAGGCTTTCCGCAAGGGCTACGACGCGGTGTTTCTCGGCCTCGGCATTCAGCGCTCACGCCACATCCCGATCGAAGGCGTCCATCAACCCTTCGTGCTCGGCGGCATCGACTTCCTGCGCGCCGTGCGCAGCGGCGAAACCGTGCGGGTCGGGCCGCGGGCCGTGGTCATCGGCGGCGGCAACGTCGCCATCGACGTCGCCTTGACGGCATTGCGGGAGGGCGCGAAGCATGTGGACATGGTCTGCCTGGAGAAACGCCGCGAGATGCCGGCCAGCCCGGGCGAGATAGAGACCGCCGTGGCGCAAGGGGTAAACCTGCATCCCGGCTGGGGCCCGGTCAGCGTCGGGGAGGACGGCGCCGTCGTCTTCCAGCTCTGCGAGCAGGTCAAGGACGCGAGCGGCCGCTTCGACCCGAAGTTCGACTCCAGACGCCTGCTGACGCTCGAGGCCGATCACGTGCTCCTCGCCGTCGGCCAGGGCACGGACTTGACGATCGTTGAAGGCAGCGGGGTCGAGACCAACCGCGGCTTCCTTGTCACGGACCGGAAGACCCTGATGACAAAGGTCCCGGGCGTCTTCGCCGGCGGCGACGTGGAGCACGGCCCGCGGACGGCCGTTGAGGCTATCCGCTCCGGAAAGATCGCCGCGGCTTCCATCGACGCCTGGCTGCGCGGGTCGGTTATGGACGCCGCCACCGGCAAGCCGGTGCGCCGCGCCGAGGTGTCGCCCCTGGACATCGCGGCCGGCCATCGCACACAGCCTGCGCCGTGCCGCGATGCCCGAGAGGAGTGTCGAAGAAGTTCTCGGCGAGGGCAACTACGTCCGGATCGAGGAGGGCCTGACCGACGCGATGGCTCATGACGAGGCCCGCCGCTGCCTGCGCTGCGACCTGTGCATCGGCTGCGGCCTGTGTATGGCCGCCTGCAGCGAGATGGGGGTCGAGGCGCTGCGCATGGCCGACACGCCGGCCGGCCGGCTTGCCTACTTCGACTTCACGCGGCCTGCGGAGCTATGCATCGGCTGCGGCGCCTGCACGCAGGTCTGCCCGACGGGCGCGATCCGAATTGAGGATCGGGATGGAGTGCGGCGCACGATTATCACGGGAACCGTTGTGCGCGAACAGCCGCTGCTGGTTTGCAGCGAATGTGGAGCGCCGACCCAGACTCCTGCACACCGGGATTTCGTCCGGCTGCGCCTGCCGGATCATATGGCGGCTCTTCTAGACCGCGAGCTCTGCCCGTCGTGCGCGCGCCGACGGGCCGATCGTCCTGCCGTGGGAGCGGGCATCCATACGGGGTGAGGCCGCTGCGCTGTCGGACAAGGGTAAGAACGATTAACGGAGGGACATAATATGACTGAATCGAATGAAACTCTTATTAAAGAAAAGCAGACGGTGCTTGGACTTTATGTTACGTCGAAGGAGGCCTACGAGAAGTGGAAGGCCGATCCCGAAAAGGTCATGATCCTCGACGTCCGCACACCCGAGGAATTTCTCTTCGTCGGCCATCCGGCGATGGCATGGAAAATTCCCATCGCCGTTCAGCTGTATGAATGGGACGCCGAAAAGAAGGCTTTCCCGATTAAACCCTTGCCGGATTTCGTCTCGAGGGTGAAAGAAGTGGCCAAACCCGACGACACGATCCTGATCATGTGCCGGTCCGGCGGCCGCAGCGCTATAGCCGTCAATATGCTCGCCCAAGCCGGATTCAGGAATGCTTACAACATTACCGATGGCATGGAGGGAGATACGGTCGAGGAACCGGGCAGCGTTTTCCAGGGCCAGCGGCTGAAGAATGGCTGGAAAAATTCGGGTTGTCCCTGGACCTACAACCTCACTCCCGACCGGATGATACTTCCTAAGGTTCCCTAGCCGAGTCTTTGAGTGGGACACGCGATGCCGAAAAGTCTGACTCAAAATTTTCGCACGCCTGGGCATGGTTTGGATTCCGTGGACTGCGAAAAAATAAGCCGATTACGTCCACGTCCGCCGGGTTAGGCCCCTGAAATAGGGGACTACACTAAGGTCTAGTAGCATAGCATTACCGATTTCCTATAGGCTTTTGCTGCGATGCCAAAGACGCAAATGACACAACCAGTGATTGCCGTGCTGGACAACGAGCCGGAAATGCGGAAGGCGCTTCGACGATTGCTTTCCTGCTGCGGCTTCCGTGTCGAGGAGTATGCGGGCGGTGAGGAGTTCCTCGCTGCACTGGGCTTACATGCGCCGGATTGCCTGTTGCTGGACCTGCACATGCCGGATCTCAATGGCTTTGATTTGCTGGGGGATTTCCGCTTCCAACAGATGCCCGTGCCGGTCGTCGTCATCACCGCTCATGACGAACCCGGCACGGCCGAGCGGGTGCTTGCGCTTGGAGCCTCCGTATGTCTGAGGAAACCAGTGGATCGCGATGTCCTGCTGTCCGCCATCTCCGAAACCATATCCGGCGCAAAAAAACAATGACACAGAGACAAGATAGGAATCAGAGACAACTCAACAATCCAGGCACAAAGCCGGGCCTGGTTTAAAACAACTTGCCATTACCGCTGTCCGCGGAATGCGTAAAAAACGAAAGGAACACAGTCATGACTAAGGAAGCTAAAAAACTCAGCACGGTTCCGTTGAACTGGAAAGAGGTCTACTACACCAATTGTCCCCTCGTGTCCGCCAGCAATGTCGACCAGGAACTGGGTTGGACCAAGGAAGAGTATAAGAAGATGGGTGTAAATTACCTTTATCTCCGCTGCCGTGCCGAGAACGACTGGTACCCGCACTACGTTCACAACCTCGACAACCTCATCCGCTTTGGCGGTCTTTTCCCACCCATTCATGTTCAGGCGGATATACGCAGGACACGATTATTGGGTGTAACACATGCACCGCGCGAAGGCGGCGTCATGCTGGTTCGCTCCAGGGACGATATCTACCGGATGGCCGATCTGAAAGGCAAGAAGATCGGGCTTTCAAGAAGCCAGAATAACATCAAGACCGACTGGTGGGGCATTCAGGAGGAACAGGGCATAGAGCTGATGCTGAGGCTGAACGGCATGACCCGCAAGGATGTAAAAATCGTGGAATTCCCCTACCCCGACGACTGGTACGATAAGCCCGAAATGATGGGTCCGCTCATGGAAAATCCGTCAGAATTGTGGCTGAGGCGTGACCACAAGCACGACCTGGCTTTCCGTCCGCTGGAGACGGCGCTGGAGAAGGGCGTCATAGATGCGATGTATATGCAGACCGGCCCGCTGCAGCAGCTTTCTGAAGCAACCGGCAAGTTCAAGGCTATCGAAGACCTGTCGAGGTATCCCGACTGGACGCTGCAGGTGGCCAACATCCCTGCCGCCATCACCTGCTCCGACGTGATGGCTGAGAAGCATCCTGAGCTCGCCGTAACATTCATGAAAGGTATGATCAAAGTAGGGCGCTGGGCCAATGAACACAAGCGTGCTGCTGCAGCTATCCTTGATAAGCAAACCTTCTACCTCGACGTCGACCATACTTTCAGGGGCATAGAGCACATCGATATGGTTCCCAACCTGTCGCCCCAGAACCTTGTTTCTGTTGAGATAGGCAAGGACTTCATGCTGAGCCACGGCTACATCAAGCACGACTTCGATGTGCAGAAGTGGGCCGCGCCGGAATTCCTGGAACAGGCAGCTAAGGAACTGCTCGAGCAACAATGGAAGAAGGTCACCACGGCAAAGCTTCCCGATGCGACTGAGCTGCTGAAGTCAGGCCAACGGATTGGCTAGCCGGAAGGAAAGGCAATTAAAGCCTTGCGAGTGTGCTCTTCCTGGTATTTCGCGGCAAAGAATCTATGCATCGGCATCCAGAGCAGGAATTTCCGACGGCGCCCTCTAAGCCGGAGGGCGCCGTCAGCCACACAAGGCAAAATCAAGCGCGACAAACAGTGAAGACCGAGGAATTGAAAAGAGGAACTGAATATGACTGAACCCAATAAAATCCCCAAAGAAAAGCAGACGGTGCTGGGACTCTATGTGACGTCGAAGGAGGCCTACGAGAAGTGGAAGGCCGATCCTGAAAAGGTGAAAATTCTCGACGTCCGAACCCCTGAGGAATTTCTCTTTGTAGGCCATCCGGCCATGGCCTGGAAAATTCCTATCGCTGCTCAGGTGTACGAGTGGGACGCTGAAAAGGGGAAGTTCCCCATGAAGCTCCTCCTGGATTTCGTATCCCGCGTGAAGGAAGTGGCCAAGCCCGACGACACGATCCTGGTGATGTGCCGGTCCGGCGGCCGCAGCGCCATCGCTGTCAACCTGCTCGCCCAGGCGGGATTCAAGCATGCTTACAACATCACCGATGGCATGGAAGGCGATACGGTCGAGGATCCTGGCAGCGTTTTTCAGGGCCAGCGGTTGAAGAACGGCTGGAAGAACTCGGGCTGTCCGTGGACCTACAACCTCACTCCCGAACGGATGATACTTCCTAAGGCCCTGTAGCTGAGCTGATGAACGAATTGGAGGCTTCCACGTTTTGTAGCGAGGGATAGCAAGCCTGTGAGGACGGGTCTCGCAGACCCGTCCGATAGACGTTGCCTGGACGGCTCTGGAGAGCCGTCCTCACTACGTCAGGGAGCGCAACAATGAAGGGACAGGTCGTCATGGACCACGAAACCCAAGAGAGAAACGCAAAGTGCAGCCCCACCCCCCGCGCGGAATCCAGCCTCAGCGAAGGGGCTTTCGCAGTGACGAGGCCCGCGCCCTCGGTAAGCGATTGCGGGATGCCTGCCCGAGGAGCTCCCACGCCATCTGGAAGGCGCCCAAAGACCGTCCCGATGCGGTCCAGCTGGTCCTTAAGGCGGAGAAGGGGCGATTGCCCGAACTGCTTCCCTTGCGCCACGGGCGCATGGCGCGATCGCCGTTCACCTTTTACAGGGGCGCGGCGCTCACCATGGCCTCGGACCTCGCGTCCACGCCGGTCTCGGGCATCCGTGTCCAGTGCTGCGGGGACGCACACCTGTGCAACTTCGGCGGATTCGCCACGCCGGAGAGGCGGGTCATCTTCTCCATCAACGACCTCGACGAGACGCTCCCGGGGCCATGGGAGTGGGACGTCAAGCGCCTCGCCGCAAGCTTCGTGGTGGCCTGCCGGGACAACGGCCTGAGCGAATGCTGTGGCGAAGGATGTGGTTATGACTTGCGTTCGCACTTACCGCGAGTCCATGGCCGAGTTCAGCCAGATGAATACGCTGGAGCTGTGGTACCTGGCGCTGGATGCGGACGACCTGGTGGCGAGCATCAAGAATCCCAGGCTCCGTAAGCGAGCCCTGATGCGTCTCCAGAAGGAGCGTGCGCGCAGCATTGCCGAGGACATCTTTCCGAAGCTGGTGGAGCACAAAGGGGAAATGCCCCTCATCAAGGACAACTCCCGACAATCTTTCACGCGCGAAGGCCACCCTCCGGGCATAATCCAAAAAATCTCATGGACGCATTCGCACGGTACCGCGACACCTTGCCGTCCTCCTACCGGTCTCTGCTGGACCGATACGAGATTAAGGATGCCGCCATCAAAGTAGTTGGAATCGGAAGCGTCGGGACCTCTGCTGGGTGATGCTCTTCTGGCTGGCGAAGGGGATCCACTCTTCCTTCAGGTCAAGGAGGCGCGCGCCTCGGTGCTGGAGCCGTACGCCGGCGCGAGCGTCTTTCCCAACCACGGCCAGCGCGTCGTGGATGGCTACCGGCGCATGCAGCCCGCCAGCGACATGTTCCTCGGCTGGACCATGGGCAATACGACAAGCGCCACTACTTCGTCCGCCAATTGAGGGACATCAAAATCAGCATCCGCGTCGAGACCTTCGGCTCCTCCGAGATGGAACTCTACGCCACCTGGTGCGGCAGGGCGCTCGCGCTCTCCCACGCGCGCGCGGGATTGTCGGTCCAGCTCAGCGGGTATATGGGGACGAGCGACACTTTCGACCGGGCGCTCGCATCCTTTTCCGTCGCCTACGCGGACCAGAACGAGAAGGACCACGCGGCGCTGAAGCGCGCCATCCGGGCCGGCAAAGTCGAAGCTGAATTCGAGGAGGACAGGTAAGTGAGCTTTTTGGCGCACATGCTTTGGAGTGCGGCAGCTTGCTGACGCCTTTACCCGTTTAGCGTTCCCAGTTAAAGCCCTTCAAACTGGAAACTGGAAACTCCAAGGCAATGAGGAGGTTTATTGGGACGCTGGACCTGCGGCGAAACAGCAGCTTATTAGTCGGACAGGGGGTTCACAGATGAAAGTCATCATCGTTGGCGGAGTTGCCGGCGGAGCGTCGTGTGCGGCGCGCCTGCGCAGGCTGGATGAAAAGGCCGAAATCCTCATGGTCGAACGCGGACCGTACGTTTCGTACGCGAACTGCGGACTGCCCTACCACGTCGGCGGCGTGATTGAAAAGGAATCGAGCCTCCTGGTGGGGACCGAACAGATGTTTCGCGCCATGTTCGCGATCGATGCGCGCACGAACTGCGAGGCGATCGCGATTGATCCGAAGAAGAAAACCGTGAATCTGCGCAATGTCAAGACCGGCGAGGTCACGACCGAGTCCTACGACAAGCTCGTGCTGTCGCCCGGGGCGGCCTCGGTTCATCCGCCCCTGCCGGGCATTGATCTGCCGGGGATCTTCCATGTGCGAACCGTGCCCGACGCGAGGACGATCCGCGAGTGGATTGAAAAAGGCACGACGTTTCTCGCGGGGATGTTCAGCTACTCGGGGATTCAGATGGTCAAGCCAGTGACCGCGCGCGGTGGTCGTCGGCGGCGGATTCATCGGTCTGGAGACGGCGGAGAACCTGGTCCATCTCGGGTTCGATGTGACCCTCATCCAGAAGCCCGATCACGTCCTGTCCCCGCTGGACCCGGAGATCGCGTGCCTCGTCCAGGGCCACATGACAAGACATGGCGTCCAGGTTGTCGCCAATGACGGCGTGGTCGGATTCAAGCAGTTGGACGGCGGCGCGATCGAGGTCCTGACCAGCTCCGGCAAAACGTTTCCGGCGGACATCGTCATCCTCGCGATTGGCGTGAAGCCGGACACCACCCTGGCCAAGTCGGCCGGCCTCGCGATCGGCGAGCGCGGCGGCATCCGCGTGGACGAGCACATGCGCACGAGCGACCCGGACATCTTCGCCGTCGGCGATGCCATCGAAGTCAAGGACTTCGGGACCGGCCAGTGGAGCCTGATTGCGCTGGCCGGGCCGGCGAACCGGCAGGGCCGGATCGCGGCCGATGTGATTTGCGGGCGCGATTCCCGTTACCGCGGCACGCAGGGCACCTCGATCATCGGGCTGTTCGGGGGCGCCGCCGCCTGGACCGGCGTCAGCGAGAAAACGCTCAAGAAGCTCGGAGACACGGACTACGAGAAGATCTACCTGTTCCCGAATTCGCACGCCGGATACTACCCGGGCGCCAAGATGCTCGGGTTGAAATTCATCTTCCGCAAATCCAACGGAAAAGTCCTCGGCGCGCAGGCGCTGGGCGAGGATGGCCCGGCGGTGGACAAGCGGATCAGCGCCCTGGCCATGGCCATCCAGATGGGCGCGACGATCTACGACCTGGAAGAATCCGAGCTGTGCTATGCGCCCCAGTTCGGCAGCGCCAAGGATCCGGTCAACTTCGCCGGGATGATGGCCGCGAATGTCCTGCGCGGCGACATGCCGCTCAGTCACTGGGATTCGCTGGACGGCGCGTTCCTGCTCGACGTGCGCGAGCCGGTCGAACTGGTCGTGGAGAGCGTGCCGGGCGCGGTCAACATTCCGCTGCCGCAACTCCGCAGCCGCCTGGGCGAACTTCCCCGCGACCGCGAGATCCACGTCATCTGCCGTTCCGCCCAGCGCGCCTACTACGCGACGCGCATCCTGTCTGCAGAACGGGTTCAAGGCGAAAAACATCTCCGGCGGCATGCTGTCGCCGCGCGATGCGCTCGATCGCGGAATCGAAATGACGGAGAACTCCTTATGTCAACAGCTCTGACAACAACACCGGTTTGCTTGAAAGGAAACAGACTATGAACGAGTGTCATGCAGTTTCTTCAGACCACATTCGGCCCATTGGTGTTCATCTTCACCGTGTCGAACCTGGCGGCCATGGGCCTCCAAGTGAAGATGCCCGAGGTTGTCGTGGCGTTGCGGAATAAGAAATCCCTGGCGCTGATCTTCGTGTGGGGCTGGGTGTTGGGGCCGGCGTTCGGCTATCTGATCACCAGGGTTCTTCCGCTGGCGGAGCCCTACGTAGTCGTGGTGCTCCTCGCCAGCCTGGCGCCCTGCGCGCCGTTCCTCCAGCAGATGGTGGGAAAAGCCCGCGGAGACATGGGCTTCGCGGGAGCCCTCATACCGCTGGTGGCGGTCGGCACGGTGGTGTTGATGCCATTGATGGCACCCCTGCTGATCAAGGGGGTGACGATCAGCACCTGGTCGCTCGCGAAACCGCTCCTCCTGACCATACTCCTGCCGCTGATGATCGGAGCGGCGATCCGGCATTACGCCGGAACTGGGGCAACCAAGATCTTCCCGGCGGTCAAGGGATTGGCCCTACTCTCCACATTGCTGACGATCGTGTGGTGCCTTGTGATCTACGGCCGGGGGATGCTCAACACGGCGGGCGAACTTGCCCTCCTTTCAATGACCCTGTTCATGGTCGGGATGGGCCTGATCACGTATCGCTTCGGCTTCGGCATGAAACAGAATCAGCGAAGCGTCATGGCGCTCGGGATGGGCACGCGTAACGTCGCAGCGGTGTTGGCGGCGGCTCTTGCCATTCCGAACGCGGACCCGCGCATCGTGGTGATGACCATCATGTGGACGTTGTGGTCGGTTGTCCTCGCGGCCATTGGAGCCAAAATATTCGCCAAGCAGGCCGGCCTGATCGATGCAGGAGGGGCGGCATGACTTCCGGCGCGGGGAGGCAATAAATCCATTCTCGCCAAGATCCGCTGGCCCCGCCCGTTCGCGGGCCTGCGGGGGATCACGCTGGCCGACGTCCCGCGGGAGGTCTCGGCGGGCGTCACGCTGGCCGCCCTGATGATCCCGCTGAACATCGGTTACGCGCAGGTGGCCGGCCTGCCCCCCGCGGCCGGTCTCTACGCGGCCATCATCCCGCTGGTGGTCTTTGCCCTGCTCGGCCAGCTCGCGCCACCTGGTGACGAGCCCCGACGCTTCCATGGCCACCCTGGTCGGGGCCGCCCTCGTCGCCTTCGCCGCGCCCGGGGATCCGCTTCGCATGCAGTACGCCCTGGCCCTGGCCGTGGTCTGCGCGTTGCTGTTCTTCATCTTCTGGATCTTCCGGCTGGCGTTCCTCGCCAACTTCCTCTCGCGCGCCGTGATGGCGGGCTTCATCACCGGGCTCGGCGTCGAGGTGTTCACCAACCAGGTCAGGAAGATCCTCGCCGCTCCCCATGTGGGCGAAGCCACGTCGGGCCTGCTGGCAGCGGCGGAGCACCTCAAGGAGACCTTGGCGACCTCGGTGCAGCACCGAGGGCTACTTCGTGGAGGTCCTGGCCCTGATCCACTCCATTCCGCTCGCTAACCTCTACTCGGTGGCGGTCGGGGTGAGCGCCTTCCTGATCATCCGGCTGATGAAACGGTATGCGCCCAAAGTCCCCGGGGCGCTGGTGGCCCTGGTGCTGCTGACGACCCTCGTCGCAATGCTCGACCTCCCGGCGAAAGGCGTCGCCGTGCTCGGCAACACGATCCCCTCGGGATTCCCGGCGTTGACCCTGCCCACGATCCCTCTGGCCGACTACCTGCGGCTCCTGCCGGGCGCCCTGGCCATCGTGGCCATTCTCCTGTGCGAAGGTCTGCTGGTGGTCCGCAGCTACAGCAACAAGTACGGCTACAAGGCCGACGGCGACCAGATGTTGTTCGCCTACGGTGCGGCCAACCTGGCAGCAGCCTTCACCGGGTCCATCGTCACGGGCAACAGCCCGTCCCGCTCGGCGGCGATGGATGCCGCGGGCGCGCGCAGCCAGTTGCCCAGCCTGGTGGCGGCCGGGACGATCACACTGGTGATGCTTTTCTTCACCAACCTCCTGGCGTATCTGCCGAATGCGGCCCTGGCCGGGATCGTCGCCAACGCGGTGCTTTCGCTGATCGAGGTCCACGAGTTCCGCGAGCTGTGGCGGATGCGCCGTTCGGAGTTCTGGATCGCCGCGGTCTGCCTGCTGAGCGTGCTGGCCCTGGGCCCGCTGCGCGCCGTCCTCATCGCCTTTCTCATGTCGACCATCGATGTCATCCGCCGGGCGTCCCGTCCGGACACCTCGGCGCTCGTGGAAGCGCCCGACGGCAGTCACTTCGTCCCCGGGGACGCCGGGCAGGTCTCCGGTTCTTCGGGCCTGATGGTGTACCGCTTCGGCGCCCCGCTCTACTTCGCCAATGCGACCCTGTTCCTCGACGACGTCGAGCGGCTGGTCACGCAGGCGCCCACCCCTGTCCGCTGGGTTCGTGCTGGATGCGCGAGGCGATGGTCGACGTCGACACGACCGGTGCGGAGGTCCTGCGTCAGGCGATCACCCTGCTGACGAAGCGAGAACATCACCTTCGCCGTCAGCCGCGCCGACCGGTCCTTCCGCTCGTGGCTCGAGAGGTACGAGTCTGATGGAACTGATCGACCCGGGCCGATTCTACCCGACCAACCGGCACGCGGCTCAAGCCTTTCGCCAGTCTCCAGAGAGCGCGGCCGCGGAGCCCGACGCAATTGGGGGAGGAAGGCGTGATGAAGGAGGCGCCTGATGCCAAGCTCGAGGCTTCGGCGCCATCAATCAGCGGCTCAAGGAAGGGGGGTTCACGCTGCACCTGTCCGAGGTGAAGGTCCCGGTCATGGACCGTCTGAAACGGTCGCACCTTCTCGAAGAGCTAACCGGTGGGGTCCATCTTGCTCAATATGATGCCGTGTACAGCATCAATCCCGCTCTTGCCCAGAGCACGCTGGAAACACAGAGAGTCTAGTTTCAACCCATAAAGAAAGGTGATCAAAAGAAAATGAATATTGCGTTGAATCCATATCGGCGATTCCAGTTCATTCTGGGCGTCATCCTGACAATTCTTGTGCTTCTGCCAGTCATCCCAGCTCCCGCACTTGCCCAGTCGACAAACAGCGGGACGAGCCCGGATGAATGGAAGTTTACGGCGGCTCCCTACGTTCTGGTTCCCTGGATGGACGGCAAGGTTGCAGTTAGAGGCCTTCAACATGAAGTAGACGTTCCGCCAAGCAAGATTTTCGAAAATCTCCAGTTCGGTGCGATGGGATATTTTGAAGCGCGCAAGGCCCAATGGGGGATAGGCGTGGATGCGGTCTATATGGCGTTGGGCACCGATTTAGACAGACCTTCCGCAAACGTTGATTTCAACCAGCATGCATACACGTTCCTGGGGCTGCGCCAGCTGAACGAGAAGGTTGACCTCGTCTTCGGGGCGCGATGGAATATACTTCAGGGAAAGCTCGATTTCAAGGAACCGCCGCTTACGGGCAAATTCGAAGCAACCAAGCAGTGGGTCAATCCCATCGTCGGCCTGAAGCTCAAGCAGCGCCTCGGCGGACCATGTAGCTTCGCATTTGAGGGAGACATCGGCGGATTCGGCGCCGGCTCAGACTTCGCATGGAATCTGTTTCCGACAATCGGCATTGACATAGGCAAGCGAACGGCGGTCAAGGTCGGCTACCGGGTCCTGAGTGAGGATTATGACACCGGGAGCGACAACCAGTACTTCAAGTACGATGTCATCACTCAAGCCATGGTTTTTGGGCTGTCCTTTAATTTTTAGGACGCCCGGAACTATGGTCCTTGTTCCTAGAGCGTAGAGGGAGACGTTGACATAGTTGTGAACGTGGACGGCCTTTTCAGACGGAATGGATGGCAAAGACATAATCCGAATATGTCTACATCCACGTCTATGCCCACGGGATTGTTTCTGACATCCATGCGGGAAGGGAAAAAGCTATACTCCTACTTGAGGGGGGAAAAAGTATGAGTCGCATTACAAAAATAAGTCTGGCCTTACTTGTATTTGCAGTGTCGTTTGCATGGCCCGTTCTGGGACAAGGCACCTTTACCAAGGTGTATGTCGCCGACCGTATCCGCAAAGTCGAAGATGGTTTGGACGAGTTCCGGGATTGGGCAAAAAAGCGCGGAGAGGACGCGAAGAGCCGCGCGGAATCGGCTCAAAGCAGTGGCAAAACAACGCGCCGTACGCGCACGAATCCATCCAATACAGAAGCACGCAAGGATCAAGCTAAGGATACAAAGGATGATCTTGAGGACGCGCTGGATGATATGAACCGCTCCACCAACCGGTTGCGGCGCAAATTCGACGCCACCGACAAGTGGATGGAGACCAAAGTCCAGGTAGAACAGGTGGTGGAGGATGGCCGACGCATCAATCAAGTCATGGTCCGAGGCAATTATGGAACGCAAGCTGAGCGCTACTGGGGAGTGCTTCGCAGCGCCATTAACGACCTGGCACGAACCTACGGTGTAGCGCCGCTGGGCGCATAGACATCGTCCTTCGGGAGCGGACTTCAGGTTACGATGAGTTCGAGCGAATTTATGGCGAACGGCATCAGCCGCGCAGCTCTTCGCAGGGATGGGCTGTCTGCGGCGGCAATCACGGTAGCTTGGCGCTGGCCGATACGGGTTGCGCTACTGATCCTGCTCTTGGAGATTCCTGCCCGGGCGCAAAGCAACCAGGTCTGGCCTGAGGTCAGCACGTTCGTAAAGCTGACGGATCAGATGCGCTTCTACTTCCTGGCAACGACCGTCAAAGAAGATACCGATTCTACGGAAGGAGAATACGGCCCGAATTTTGATTTCTACCTCAAGCCGCTGCGGAAGGCGAAAAGGTGGGGCATGTTCTCCCTGGATGAATCCAAGAACCGGCTACTGATGCTGAGGATCGGGTACCGTTTTATACGGCCGTACACGGGTGACGCTTCCGTTGAGCACCGTGGAGTGCTGGAGGCAACGACTCGCCACCCTTTGGCGCTTGGAGTACTCGTCTCTGATCGACATCGCATGGATTTGCGGTCCATTGAAGGAGAATTCTCCTGGCGCTATCGCAATAGGCTGACTGTCGAAAAGGAGTTCACGATCAAGCAGTTCAGGTTCAATCCCTACGCCCGGGGTGAAATCTACTATGACAGCAGGCATGACAAAGTGAGCCGGACGTCGCTGATCTGCGGTTCGGCTTTTCCCATAACCAAACATGTCGAACTCGAGGGGTATTTTGAGCATCAGAATGACTCTGGCGGGAGTCCGAACCGGACGGTGAATGCCGTGGGAGCAGTGGTCAACCTTTACTTCTGACCCGGAAATAATCAGCCCGGAGTTGTTGGGCGGTATAATTTACGCTGAGATTCCGAAAAGCGATTTGGCTACAGGCTTTCACTGATCCTCACGGATTTGTATCCATGATAATCCGTTAAAATCCGTGTCCAATTCTATTGGCTTGAACCAGCACGGAGCCGTTATCTATGTCAGGCTCCGGGATATCTTCAAGACATGCGGATCCTGGCTACTTTGGTTCTACTGTGATTGCCTTCATGAAATGACCTCCTTCGTTTTGGGATCCCGGCGGCAATTGGACCGGTTGTCGCGCTACCGCCGAAAATTGAAATATTGCAGATCTGCCGGCCTAAGGATACTGCACTTTGGTGAAGTTGGGTTTTGGCGGGAATGAGGTTGACACGCGTAAGCTTGAATCGTTCAGCTCAAAACGATTCTGAGTCGTCGTGATCTATGGGATTCATCCAGATGTGATTTGGCGGATTTTGGGGCCAAGAAACGATCGCGGGAAACAGAGTCTCAGGGCTCATCCGGATTGCGGGTTCCCTGTGATAAAATCATGCAGAATCCCGGAGGAATTTGATGACCCCGCAAAAAACCGGCAGGCGCGAAGGTTTTGAAGCGCGGATGCAGCTCGAAATGCTACTGGCCGATATCTCGTCGCGATTCACTGGTCTCGATCTGGGGGATGTGGACCGGGAAATCCAAGAGGCTCTGCGCCGGATCTGCGATCAGCTCGGATTGGACCTGTCTGCGCTCTGGCAGTGGTCGACCGAGAACAAGGGTTTTTTGACGCTTACCCACCTTTTTCGGCGCTTTGAAGATCCTCCGGTGCCGGATCCGATGAACGCCTCGGACTATTTCCCGTGGCTCATGAACCAGTTGCTGGCAGGGAAAGTCGTGGCTCTTTCTACCACTGCAGAGTTGCCCGCCGAGGCAGCCCGGGACCGGGAATCCCTTGAATACTTTGGGATCAAGAGCCTTGCTAACTTTCCGCTCTGGGTTGGAACAGGGCCGCCTTTTGGACTTGTTTCCTTCCACAGCATGCTGGAGGAACACACCTGGCCGGCGGAGATAGTGGATCGGCTTCAACTGGCGGCAAAGGTGTTTGCCAACGCGCTTGGCCGCAAACGCTCGGAGGAGGTCTTGCGCGAGAGCGAGGCTCGCCTGGCCCTGGCCGCCGATTCCGCCGAGGCGGGACTTTGGGTCCTTGATTGGAGCGCGCGCGCTTTCTGGGTTACGGACAGGACCAGGGCGATCTTCGGGTATGGCCCGGAAGAGGCCATCGATATGGAACGATTCGAAGCCTCTGTCCTGCCGGAGGATCTGGAACTCGTTCAACAAACCATCGAACGGTCCAGGAATCAACCTGAAATGGTGAACGCCCAATACCGGATTCTAAGGGGTGACGGATGCGTACGCTGGGTCCATTCCCGCGGGCGGCCTTACTTCAAGGCCGATGGTGAGCCGGAGCGTCTGATGGGGGTCACCATAGACATCACGGATCGCAAACATACGGAAGAGGCATCCCGGGCAAGCGAGGCCCGCCTCGCTTCGGGAGTCGACCTGGCCGGTCTGGGTTTTCTGGAAATAGTCTATGGCAAAGGCATTACTTACATGGACGGACGGGCCCGCACCCTTCTTGGCATGCCTCCGGGAACCGGCCACGGCGCCCAGCTCATTGAATTTTGGACGGAGCACCTGCACCCCGACGACCGCCAGGGTATCCTGGATGCGCGTCTCCAATTGGAAGATGGGCGTACGGACCGGATCTCGATGGAGTATCGCTATATGCATCCGGATCTTGGCCTAAGGTGGCTGCATCACCTGGCTCGCATCGACATTCGCGACGCCGGCGGAAAGGCAGTCCACCTGATCGGAGTTATCCGCGACATCACTGAGAACAGGAAGGCCGTGGAGGCACTACGACAGTCGTATGCCGAAATCGAGCGATTGAAAGACCGGTTACAGGCGGAAAGCGACTACCTCAAAGCCGAGATCAGACAGACAATAGCCCACGACCAGATTATCGGGCAGAGCGCAGCCATAAAGAAAGTGCTGCGCCAGGTGGAACAGGTCGCGCCGACGGATTCCTCGGTGCTCATCTGCGGCGAAACCGGCACCGGCAAGGAACTCATTGCCCAGGCCATTCACCGGCTTGGGCCTCGCAAAAGCCGCGTGATGGTCAAGGTCAACTGCGCCGCTCTGCCGTCCGGCCTGGTGGAAAGCGAACTGTTCGGCCGCGAAAAAGGCGCCTTCACCGGGGCATTGACGCGCCAGGTCGGACGCTTCGAGGTCGCAGACGGCTCCACTATCTTTCTCGATGAGGTCGGCGAGCTGTCGCTCGAAGTGCAATCGAAGCTGCTGCAAGTGTTGCAGGAAGGACAGTTCGAGCGGCTTGGGAGTCCCAAAACCATCAAAGTCAATGTCCGCTTGATTGCGGCCACAAATCGCGACCTGTCCGAAGATATGCGAAAGGGACGCTTCCGGGAAGACCTCTACTATCGCCTCAATGTCTTTCCCATACGAGTGCCGGCTCTGCGCGAGCGGGCCGAAGACATTCCGTTACTGGTCTGGGCTTTCCTCGATGAATTCTGCTCACGAATGGGGAAGAAGATAACCCAGGTTTCACGCAAGACAATGGAAGCCCTGCAGCGTCATCCCTGGCCGGGTAACGTGCGCCAGTTGCGGAACGTGATCGAACACGGCGCCATTCTCACCACCGGTCATACGCTGATCGTGCCGATGGTGGACGATACTGCCACGGGAACCACCATGCCAGGTCAAAGCCTTGCAGAAATCGAGTACGAGCACATTATCAGGACGCTCGAGAGAACCGATTGGCGCATCAAGGGTTCGAAAGGCGCGGCTGATATACTTGGAGTCAAACCCTCGACACTCTATACACGAATGCAGAAACTGGGCATCCCCGGCCGCCGACAGAAGGAAAACGAGTCTTAAGCAATAACCTCAGGTCAATCCCTGTGTCTCTGAGTCACTTTTTTGTTTTCAGGACAATAAAGACGGCATCCCAACTTAAGGGCGGCATTCCGTCTTTTTCTTGCAGGTCCTGATTTCTTACCCATTCCCACCCGATTTTCTCTTTTAACTTACGCGACAAGGACATAGGGATTGCTCTGCCTGCCAGAAAATTGGCTGGTACAGTTATTGCCTTAGATTCTATCCGTGATCATCTCAACTTTCAAAATTGCGCCTCTTGCGAAGCAGCGTCCTGAGGTGCTCGAAATGTTAGAATCGATCCAAGGGCGGGTTAGGGCTCAACCTGGATGCCTGTCTTGCGAGATTTACACTGAAATCGGCATGGGCGGCTCCGTTTTGTTTTCCGAGCAGTGGGAAAGCGAAGCTGCACTTTATGAGCATATTCGTTCGGGTCTCTATCTTCGCATTCTTTCCGCCGCCGAGCTTTCGAGAAAGGCTCCGGAGATCCGGTTTCACCGGGTTTCTGATACTCAGGGCCTGGACCTAATCCGGCAGTTACGTACCAGCAGCGGGGCCTAGCCAGCCAGATCCTTTGGAAGCCTCGGTCCTTGCGGGCTAGCGTTGAGCATCGCCTGCTCTGCGCAGAAAAAAAGGAGGTCGACAAACAGTGGATACAGTGTTGAACCAAAAGCGGCAACTCCGGTTTATCATGGGTGCTATCCTGGCAACCCTCGTGCTTATGTCAGTCATCCCATCTCCTGCGTTTGCCCAGTCTCCAAGCAGCAGCGGGACAAGCTCTGATGAATGGAAATTTACGTTGGCCCCCTACCTTCTGTTCGCCCGGATGGACGGCAAGACGGCAATCAGAGGCAATGAGATCGAGGTGGACATATCGGCGATCGATATTTTCAAGAATCTCCAGTTCGGGGGGATGGGTTACTTCGAGGCGCGCAAAGCCCAATGGGGCATAGGGGCAGATGCGGTTTACATGGCGTTGGGTACGGACGTGGACCAGCCTTCTGCAAACCTGGATTTCAACCAGGGGGCATATACGTTCATGGGACTGCGCCAGCTGAACGAGAAGGTCGACCTAATTTTCGGTGCACGCTGGAACGTCCTTCAGGGCAAGCTCGATTTCAAGGAACCGCCTCTTCAGGGCGTTTTTGAGGCAACCAAGCAGTGGGTCGATCCCATCGTCGGTCTGAAGCTGAAGCAGCGCCTTGGTGGCCCATGGAGTTTCACATTTGAGGGAGACATCGGCGGATTCGGTGCCGGCTCAGATTTCGCATGGCAGCTATGGCCCGTAATCGGCGTCGATGTGGGCAAGCGCGCCACGCTCGGGATTGGCTATCGAATCCTGAGTTTGGATTACGCCACCGGGAGCGAAGGCCAACAGTTCAAGTACGATGTCATTACCCAAGCCATTGTTCTTGGGGCGGCTTTTAAATTTTAGGACGCCGGAAGGATCCAGCCCGCAAGGACGTCGAAGATCTCAATTAAGGTCTTTGGAATGTTTGGGTTAAGCAAGAGCAAATATCGTCCGAGCGGCGGTCTCCAAAATCTAAACCCGTATTTGAGTGAACACGGAAATACAAATCCTAATACCAGGAGAAAGACATGAAACGAGGAAAGAAACCGATAGTGCTCGGGATGATGGCTGTCGGGTTGACCGGCACATGGGCCTGTCAGAACCGGCAGCAATCAACCACCGCACCGGGGACGAAACACCAGACCGATTCGCTCGACCGGACGGTGCTGCCCATAGCGGAGCCCGATTACGCGCACGAAACCGAACTCGATGCCCGGAAGGCCACACCGCCGGCGCGCTTCGAGGTAAAGCCTCCCGCCGGTGCGCCGAACGTGCTCATTGTGCTCATCGATGACATGGGATTCGGCATGCCGAGCGCTTTCGGCGGACCGATCCACATGCCGACCGCCGAGCGCATGGCTCAGGCCGGGCTGCGCTATAACCACTTCCACACAACCGCGGTGAGTTCGCCGACGCGGGTGGCGCTGCTTAGCGGCCGCAACCACCACATGAACAACATGGGCGGGATCACCGAGACGGCCACCGCGTTCCCGGGGAACACGGGGCAGCGCCCGAACAACGTGGCGCCGCTTGCGGAGATGCTGCGGCTGAACGGCTACAGCACGGGCTTCTTCGGCAAAAACCACGAGACCGCGCCCTGGGAAGTCAGCCCCTCCGGTCCCACCAACCGCTGGCCGACACGGTCCGGCTTCGACGAGTTCTATGGCTTCTTCGGCGGCGAGACCAACCAGTGGGCGCCGTTCCTCTACCACGGAATGAATCCGGTCGAAATCCCAAAGGACCCGAACTACCACTTCATGACCGACATGACAAACAAAGCCGTTGATTGGATGCGGTTCCAGAAGTCTCTGACGCCGGACAAACCGTTTTTTATGTACTTCGCCCCGGGCGCAACGCACGCCCCGCACCACGTGCCGAAGGAATGGATCGCCAAGTACAAAGGCAAGTTTAACCAGGGTTGGGACGTGATGCGCGAAGAGGTCCTTGCGCGCCAGATCAAGCTGGGCGTCGTGCCGCCGGGGACGAAGCTCGCACCAAAGCCTGAAGCGATTAAAGACTGGAACACGCTTTCCGCGGACGAAAAGAAGCTCTTCACGCGCCAGATGGAAATCTTCGCGGGTTTTGGCGAATACGCCGATACTGAGATCGGCCGGCTTGTAGACGCAGTCCAGGAAATTGGCCAACTTGAAAACACGCTGGTGTTCTACATCCTCGGCGACAACGGCACGAGTGCCGAAGGCGGCATGAGCGGCATGTTCAGTGAGATGACCTATTTCAATGGCGTTCAGGAAAACGTGGCGGACATCCTGAAGCACTATGACGATCTGGGCGGGCCGATGTCGTATCCGCACATGGCTGCGGGCTGGGCGGTTGCAGGCGATACGCCGTTCACATGGACCAAACAGGTCGCGTCGAATTTCGGCGGAACGCGGAACGGGATGATAGTCCAGTGGCCGAAGCGAGTCACAGCCAAGGGCGAAATTCGCTCACAGTTCCACCACGTCATCGATGTTGCGCCCACGGTGCTGGAAGCGGCAGGCCTGCCTGAGCCCAAGATCGTCAACGGCACGCCGCAGACGCCGATCGAGGGCGTGAGCATAATGTATACCTTCGATGATGCCAAGGCGGACAGCCGCCACAAGATCCAGTACTTTGAGATGTTCGGCAACCGCGCCATTTACGCCGACGGGTGGTTTGCGGGAACCCTCCACAGAGCCCCGTGGGAGATGAAGCCCCGCGTGGCGCTTCTTGACGACAAGTGGGAGCTTTACGACACGCGAGTCGACTTCAGCCAGGCCAACGATCTGGCAGCTCAGAATCCAACGAAGCTGAAGGAATTGCAGGACCTTTTCATGAAAGAGGCGGTGAAATATCGTGTGCTCCCCATCGACGACCGGGTCGTCGAACGCGTCAATGCTGAACTGGCCGGCCGGCCGGACCTCATGGGAGGCCGCATGTCGCTTGCACTTTACCCGGGCATGAAGGGAATGTCGGAGAATGTGTTTATCAATGTAAAGAACCGCTCTCTAACCATAAACGCCATCGTTGAAATTCCGCAGGGTAGCGCCAACGGCGTGATCCTTGCTCAGGGCGGACGTTTCGGAGGCTGGAGCCTCTATTTCAAGAATGGAAAACCGTTCTACACCTATAATTTCCTGGGCCTTCAGCGGTTCAATGTCGGTTCGGCGCAGGCAGTGCCTGCAGGCAAGGCGACGATCCGCTTCGAATTCGCCTATGACGGAGGCGGCCTAGGCAAAGGCGGCGTGGGCACGATCTACGTGAACGACAAGAAAGTTGCCGAGGGACGGATCGAGCGCACGCAGTCGATAATTTTCTCCGCCGACGAAACAGCTGACGTCGGGGAGGACGACGCGACGCCCGTAACGGAAGACTACAAGGCGTACGACAATAAGTTCAACGGCAAGATCGTCAAGGTCACCATCGACCTGAAAGAAACAAAAACGGCCGAAAAAGCGCAGGAGAACAAACTCCGCGCGGAAGTCGCCCATAAGAAGGCGATGGCAGATTGAGCGATATGCACGCGCATCGGAAGGAAAGAGCCTCGCGCCCTTTCCTTCCTGGTTGCTATGTGACGCTTTGATGATACTGGCCCCAGAGGTTTATGTCGTCTGGCGCCGTTGGCTGAGTTCACGCCGAGGCTACTGGAATAAAAGAAACTATCAGCACCAAGAAAGCAGGAGAGATGGAATGAGGATGTTGATTTTGCGAAATGCGGCCGTTGAGCTCCAGCCGTGACTCGCCAATACTGCTATTGTTGGCGCCCTCCGGCTTTGCTTGAGCAGTTTGACACAGTTAGAAACCTCCGGCAAAGCCGGAGGCTTGAAAGATTGGAACCGCTCAAAGCGGTTGGAGGAGTTATGCTGGTCTTGAACGCTGACTTACGCGGGCAAAAGCCGATGAGGCGCTTCCGATCCCCGCAGGGGCCAGCGCTCCGCGCTGGAAAGTTTTCTGCGGCGGCACTGTGGCAAACGCCATGTTTCTCATAACCCCCATCTCCTTGCCGCACGGCGCTTGCCACAGTGCCGCCGCAGAAAACTCCATCGAAAGCGCCTCATCGGCTTTTGCTCGCCAACCCTCGCCGAACAAATCGGCGCTTGTCAGCGCTTTTGTCAGCGTATCTCAGCGTTTTAAAATACGGAGCTGTCAAACTCTATGAGTCTCCCGGCAGAGCCGAGGGTTTACCAATAGAATTACCGGCTAAAAGACGGGGACACTGGTGACTGTCCCCCTCTGCGTCTCTAGGTAGGCCACGAGTTGTATGAATAACTGCTTCCAACTTTTATGGGACCAATCAATTGAGAATCAGGAGCGCGCAGTGGAGATGGAGCGGTGTCCGAAAAAGGGAACGTGGGTCACCGCACGGATCTTGTTCACTGCCCGACTGATTTTATTCACTTGCCTGGCCGGAAACCTCCACGCGCAGCAACCGGTCGTCCGGAGTTATGCTCCCAATGCGGCCGATGAGGACTGGAGTTTCCTCATCGAGCGCTCCAAGAGAAATGATTTCTGGGATCCGCTAAAATACATCTCCCTGGGCCGGGAGGGCCGTTATCTGACACTGAGCAGCGAAATCCGGTACCGGGCGGAAGGATTTCATCTTCGAGGCGACACCTCGACTCTGTCGACGCAGGACAATTATTTGCTCCAGCGCTATCTTGTCGGGGCTGATCTGCATCTGGGACCTCGTTTCCGGCTGTTTGCCGAATTCCAGAGCGGCATCGTCAACGGACAGTTGAGGTCGCCCCGACCGAAGGATCAGAATATTGCAGACTTTCACCAGGCTTTTTTGGAGTGGCAACAGCCGCTTAAGGGAAACAGCGTTTTCGGGTTGAAGGCCGGGCGCCAGGAGATGTCGATCGGAAGCAGTCGGCTGATCTCAGCCAGCCCCGGGCTGAACGTGAAGAGAAGCTTCGATGGGGCTCTTTTCTACTACCGCAGCGACGCATGGCGCATTGCCGGCACCTTTGCGAAGCTTGTTTCCGTCGATCCGGGCGCGTTTGATGACCGGCCGGATCACGAACAGACATTCTGGGGCGTTTCAGTCAGCAGAAAGTCACCACGATTCGAAAAGGGGGAATTGGGTTTCTATTACTTGAATGTCGATCGCGCTCATGCTGTCTACGACCAGGGTCAGGGGCGCGATCTGCGTCATACCATAGGGGTGAAATGGACCGGAACGGGAACCCGGCTGGACCTGAACTACGATCTGATCTGGCAGTGGGGATCTTTTGAGGGATCGGCTGTGCGGGCTTGGGCATTCTCCACCGAGACCGGATACCGCTTCGCCCGGGCTCCCGGCAAACCGCGGCTTTCGGTCCGCACCGATATTGCATCTGGAGATCAAGACCGCAACGATCCGAGACTTCAATCATTCAATCCGCTATTTCCCGGCAACAGCTACTCCGGACAAGTGGGATTCTTCGGGCCGACAAATCTCATCGACTTTACTCCTGCGGTCACATTCATCCTGAAGGAGAACGCTTTTATGAGTTTCGAGGCTCCCAGCTATTGGCGCACCTCGACGGCCGACGGGGTGTACACTACGGACCTGAAACTTCTTTTGCGTGCCGCCGTCGGCCAGGGAAGATACGTGGGCACCAATCCCGGCGTTGTCGGCGTCTGGCAGGTTACAAGACATGTGATGTTCCAGGGCGCCATCACTCGATTTATTGCAGGCGCCTTTCTTGAAAAAACGTTCGTTGCCGGTGGATTTGGCTTCTACTCGGCAACTTTGCTGTATCGTTTCTGAGCTTTTTCACGCGCGCCCGTATAGCTTGCTGCGAATCGGCACTACTGAAGAGCGTGTGAGGGACACACCGATAGGATTTTCGGAGAAGAGGATTCTAATGTCTGCGAGGAGAAAAGGGGGACAGTCACCAGTGTCCCTGTGGTAGGAACCTGGCACCGATGCGCCGGCTGCTCATAGTTCCAGGTCGGGAAACGGGGACACTGGTGACTGTCCCCTTCTGGGTATACGATGGATAAACCTCAACTGGAAATTCCTCAAGGGATTCATGCGCTCGCTAAGCCCATGGGTTCTACCTGCAATCTCAAATGTGATTATTGTTTTTATCTGGAAAAGGAGAATCTCTACCCCGCAAAAGAAAATCTTGGAATGCCGGATGGGGTGATGAAGGCATACATCAAAAGCTATGTTCAGTCCCAACCGACGCCGGAAGTAGAGTTTGTCTGGCAGGGGGGGGAACCGACATTGCGCGGGATCGATTTCTATCGAAGAGTAGTGATGTGCCAGAAACCATACCTGGCTTCCAAAACGATTAGAAACTCCATTCAGACCAATGGGACGCTTTTAACGGACGAATGGTGTGAATTTTTTAAGCAAAACGGCTTCCTGGTCGGATTGAGTTTGGACGGGCCGGCGGATATCCACGACCGGTACCGGCGCAATCGCGCAGGTCAACCCACCTTTAATGAAGTGATGCGGGGCATGAGATTGTTAAAGAAGTGGGGAGTGGAATTCAATGTGCTTGCCTCCGTGGCCAGGGAGACGGCTTATCGGCCGCTTGACGTCTATCATTTTTTCAAGGAGCAGGGCGCTGCCTTTATCCAATTTACACCTGTCGTCGAACGAATTGCGGATCAGAAAGCGGCAGGATACGGATTGCGGCTTGCCATGCCTGCAGCCCTCGACACCAAAGAGACGAATACCCAAGTTACATCCTGGACGGTAGAACCGGAAAAATACGGCGATTTTTTGATTGCCATTTTTGATGAATGGGTGCGTCAGGATGTAGGCAAGGTGTTTGTCATGAATTTTGAATGGGCGCTTAATGCCGCAGTCGGCAATGGCTCTCCGATCTGTGTTTTCGCACGGCAGTGCGGCCGCGCGGTGGCGGTCGAGCACAATGGCGACGTATACGCCTGCGATCATTATGTCTATCCGGAATACCTCCTGGGCAATCTTCGAAACGATGAATCTCGCGCAGCATGGTTCAGTCCTCAGTAGACCGGCGGTTTTGGCCCGCATAAGGAGCACACCCTGCCGCGCTGCTGCCGGGAATGTGACGTGTTGCAGGCCTGCTGGGGAGGCTGTCCGAAGCACCGTTTTATCCAATCTCCACACGCGGAGCCGGGGCTTCATTACCTTTGCGCCGGATATAAAAAGTTTTTCAGGCACTCCTCCAAGTACATGATCGCCTTCCGGAAACTGATCGAGTTAGATCTTGAGCCGGCATATATCATGCGGGCGATCGGCCGTCCATTAGTGATCCCGCCAAGCGAGAAAACAGGATACAAGCAAGTAGTATTATGGATAAAATAAAACTATGGTGCAGAAGAGCTTTGCTGGAAATGGACAAGCGAAAAGAGACTCGTGAGCATCCGCGAGGAGACCGCTTTTGCCGGGAGACCGTTTCCTTCATTGGAGAACCTGATATGAATTTCGTTTTTACTATTTTGCTGATCACAGGTGGAATGCTGGTTGCGATGATGGTATTTCTGGAAATAGGCCGGCGCGTCGGCGTGCATCGCCTGGCTCAGAATCCGGAAGTCCGCAAGACCGGAGTCAGCACACTGGAGGGCGCAGTGCTTGCTCTGTTGGGGTTGCTCATCGCATTCACATTTTCCGGTGCAATGTCGAGATTCGATGGCAGGCGGCAATTGATTGTGGAGGAGAGCAACGATATCGGAACCGCATATTTGCGGGTTGACCTGCTGCCAGGCGCCTCTCAGCCGGCAGCTGCGGGAGTTGTTCCGCCAGTACCTGGATTCCCGTTTGGAGACCTATCGGCTCGTGCCGGACATGGCGGCAGTCAACAAGGAATTGGCGCGATCGGCAAAACTCCAGGGCGAGATCTGGCGGCAGTCTATAGCGGCATCCCGTCTGCCCGATGCCCACCCTGATGCGGCCAAACTGCTTCTTCCGGCTCTGAATGCGATGATCGATATCACGACAACGCGAACGATGGCGAGTCAGATGCATCCGCCACGCATCATCTTCATTTTGCTTTTTGTTCTCGCGTTGGCCAGTTCCCTGCTGGCCGGCCACGCCATGGCGGAGGGGAAAGGGCGCACGTGGATTCACATGCTGTGTTTTTCGCTCGCCATGGCTGCAGCGATTTACGTCGTTCTCGACCTCGAGTATCCGCGCCTTGGATTTATCCGGGTGGACTACATGGATCAGGTACTGGTCGATTTGAGGAATAGCATGAAATAGTGAAACAAAAACAGGCTCCGTCAATCTCCGCTATACCCTGGTAAAAATGCCAGTGTATCAATCTGACTGTAAGACCTAAGATTCAGTTTATCGCCTGGCAAAGCGATGTGCTGCATTTCGTGGATTTGAAACGGGGCCGATTGTCAAATAGGGGAGCAATGGAATCATGGCTAAAAAAGAGAAGGAAGAAGAGCAGGGAAAATTGAAGGGCAAGAAATACATGAAGGAACTGCGCCGGCTCCAGGCCGAGCTCTGCAAACTGCAGGACTGGATTAAGTACAAGGGTTTGAGAGTGATCGTCGTTTTTGAAGGGCGCGATGCGGCAGGGCAAGGGCGGCACCATTCGCGCGATCACGGAGCGCACGAGTCCCAGGGTCTTCCGGTCCGTCGCCTTGCCCGCCCCATCCGACCGTGAGAAAACTCAGATGTATATGCAACGCTATCTTCAACATTTCCCCGCCGCGGGCGAAATGGTGATTTTTGACCGCAGCTGGTACAACCGCGCGGGCGTGGAATACGTCATGGGATTTTGCACGAAGGCGCAGCATGATGGTTTCCTCAAGCACTGCCCTGTATTTGAGAAATATATGTGGACTGGCGGCATTATCCTCATCAAGATCTGGCTTGAGGTCGGCATGAAGGAACAGCAACGCCGGTTTGAAGCGCGTATAGTCGATCCGCTGCGCCAATGGAAGCTCAGCCCTATGGACACTGGAATCGTACCGCCGATGGTATGACTATTCCCGCGCACGGGACCTGATGCTGGAAGCAACCGACACAAAGCAGTGCCCCTGGTATATTCTGGATTCCAACGACAAGAAAAAGGCCCGGCTGAATTGCATTGAACATATTCTGCGTCTGATCCCCTATGAGAAAGTTCCCAAGCAGAAGGTGAAACTGGGGGACCGGTCCAACAAGGGGAAATACGACGACAGCGTGGCGCTCAAAGGCAGACGCATGGTGCCGGCGAAATACTGATCCCCGGACAGCACCAGGATCAGGTGACGCTGACAGACGCTGAAAAAACCGCTGATGAACGCTGAAAAGAGCACGCCATTCGGATTGTCTTATTGGATGGAGCGAGTTTTAGCCGAGCTCGACGGCGCAAGCCGTGATTTGGATCCGGACCGGGTTCATGATCTGCGGGTCGCCCTGCGCCGCTGCAGGTCCATGGCTGAGGGGATCATGGCGACCGATCCCGACAAAAGATGGAAGAGCCTGCTCAAGGAAGGGAGACAGCTATTCAGGCGGCTTGGCGCACTGAGGGATACACAAATCATGGAGGAGTGGGTAGGCCGTCTCGGTGTGCCGGAAGATATAGTGTCGATGGCAATGTTGTTTCATCTCGCTCAAAGGGAGAGGAAGCTAAAACATGCCGCCATGGATGCTTTGCATACCTTCAAACGGGACCGGTGGCGCAGTTTGATCGGCCGGCTGCAGACCCGAGCCCGCCATCTGCCGTCCGGAGGCACGATATTCCAGCTGAGCGCCCTGCAGGCATGGAATGAGGCCCATGCACTCCATAAGCAGGCATTGCGCAACCGGAGCGATGCGGCCTATCACAGGCTTCGCATCGGCATCAAGAGATTCCGATACACGGTCGAAAATTTCCTCCCGCTATTGCACGATGCATGGGCCAAGGATCTCCGGGAGATACAGGACTGTCTCGGGGAGGCGCACGACCTCTCCCTATTCTGGCAGACTGCACTCCGGTTTGGCGTATTTCCTGATAAGGAGAGCAAGGAACGATGGCGGGCTCTGCTGGCCGGAGAGAAAGCAGAGCGCATCGGGCGCTACCGGGCAAAAATGGCGGGAAGGGATTCACTTTGGAGAGCCTGGCGGCTCGCCCTCCCGGCGCAGAACCAGCTGCCTTCTGCAACCATGAAAATGATCGATAAATGGGCTTTTTATCGGGGAATCAGTCTAAGCCGCGCGCGCCATATCCGGCACCTGGCGCTGCAGATGCTGAATGGCTTGCGGTCTGGAAGGCGCTCGGAAATTGCCGGCGAGCGGAATATTTTGCGCCTTGCGGCAATCCTTCAGGAATTCAGGCGCAAAATGAGCAGGGAAGACCTCGATGCGGAATCCGCTGCCCTGCATTTCGGACTCCCCTGCACGCTGGGTTTCCCGCCCGAGTCTTTAGCCGTCGTCGCGATGATTGTTCAGGGCCAACGCGGAATGTTTCGGGGCCCCGATGGGGAGCCCTATTCCGGTCTGTCCGAAGGACAGAGGCAGCATGCGATAGAGTTGTGCGGCATCCTGCGGTTGGCGCGTGTCCTTTCCCGCGACAGCACACAAACCATCCCCTCCCTAAAGGTAGAGGAAACCGAAAGCTCGATCATCATCTTCGCCGCCGGCTATTCCGAATCAGGCCCTCTGGCTGAAAAGGTTGCGCAGGCGCGCCACCTGCTTGAATATGCCCGTCAAAAACCGGTTATCCTCCGCGGCGCTCCAGGCATATAAAACATGGCGCACCCGCATCACGGCTTTTCCCCGATACGGTACAAATGCTTTGCGGTGGCAAGATAAAGGGTTCCGTATACCAGCGCCGGGCGCGAATAGAGCGGTGCGTCCATTTCAATCCGTGCCAGTTCCTTCCTCCGGCGTCCTGTCCGCAGGATGGTCATGACCCCGTCGGTGTTGCCCACATACAGCCGGTCTTTGGCCGTCATCAGGCAGCCCCAGATGGGGGCCATTGTGTCGTGTGTCCAGACGACAGCACCCGTCGCGGCATCCAGGCAGTGCACCACGCCGCCCAGATCTCCCACATAAAGCAGCCCCTCCTTTACTATCGGCGTCCCCAGCACGCGGCCGACCTTGGAACAGGTCCAGAGGCCTCTGCTGTTCGTAACGTCTCCATGCCCATTGGGACTGACCGCATGAAGCAGGGAAGGTCCGTTTCCATGCGAAGGATCCTGGCCCATGGCGATAAAAACGCGGCCATCACTGTAAACCGGAGCAGCGATGATCGAGCTGCGTGAAAAAGCCCCGGGCCGCGGTCGCCAATATGCCTCCGGAGGATTCCCTGCAAACCGCCAGAGCTCACTCCCCGAATCCGCATCGTAGGCACGAAGCCATCCATCTCCTCCTCCAAAAAGCACCTGAACGCGCGCGTTTACATTCGCAACCGAAGGACTGCACCACTGCCCGTGCAGCACGTCTGCGCCGGCCCCGACCGCCCTCCAAACCACTTCGCCGGAACGCTTGTCGACCGCGATCAGACTCGGCGCTCGCGGGGACGGCACACGCGTGTGTCCTTCGTTTCGACCGTTGGATGTTGAGACGAACAGCATATTGCCCGATGCTGTCACATCGCTGTTGGTAGCTTCATGGGGGAAGACACCCAGCTTTTCGCACATGTCCAGTTCCCAGACGATATCAGCGGCATTTTCGTCCCGGATAGTCTCATTTTGAAAAGGACCGTCGTTCTTGCCATCCCGGAAGCCCTGGGTGTCCAGACAGCGGAGCTGGCACTCGGCAGTGACATAATACAAGCGATCCCCCTCAACATGCGGAGTGCTGGTGGTCGAGGAAAGCAGGAATCCATCCAGTCCTCTCTGCTTTACTTGCGGTGCCGCATCCTGCCAGAGAAAAGCACCGTCTTTTGCCCTGAACGCAAGAAGCACGCCGCACTCTTCTGGACCGGCCCGGTTCATCTTCCGCCCGTTGTCGGTTCCCACGTAAACCACATCGCCGGCCACCACAGGCCGGCCAAACGTCTGATCTCCCAAGGGAACAGTCCAGACGATATTCCGGCCGCTTTCTATGTTCCAAATGTCCGGCGGATACCCTCGGTCATCAGCAACCGCCTCCGAAGCACCCCTTGACTGTCCCGGTAAAGCCGCTGCTTCCTGCACGGCACCTTCCACAGGCTGATCGGAAGGAGCTGGACTCGCGCCTGGCGATGTTTCCGAAATTTGATGCAGCGCCCACTCCACTTCTGCATGCATCGCCGGATCGTTTGCAGCATGTTTCAGCGCCGCAAGCACCCTTTCCGTTTTCGATCCAATGCTACCCAGGGCGCCGGCTGCGCAAATGCGTACGTAAAGAAACTCATCCTTCAGGGCTTCTATCAAGGCCGGCACCGAGGAGGCTGCGGGCGGCCCGATGGCTGCCAGGGCTTCGCATGCGGCCCAGCGCACGCCGGGAATGGGGTCGCGAAGGGCCTGTGCCAAATCGGGTGTCGCTGCGGCCGCATAGGGGCCAATAGACGCCAGTGCCTCCGCGGCATAAAGGCGTACCTGCGGATCCTGGTGAGAAAGCGACTTCACCAGGTGTGGGAGCGACGGGCTGGCCCGTACGCCCAACGCACCTAATGCCCGGGCTGCATCGCGCGCCACCGGCAGGTCTGCGTCATAAAGCGCGCGGATCAGCGCGGGTTGTACCGTTTGAGTATCGGGCGCAAGATCGACCAACACGCTTATGGCCTGCCTCCTGGTGGGTATCTCATTCGATTCCAGCAACCCGGTAAGCAGGGGAATGGCATCCGCGCCGATGCGGCGGGTGATCTCGAAAGATTCGCGGCGCAACGCTGCATTGCTGCCGAACAGAAAGCGACGAAGAAGAGGCAGGGATTTTGCGCCGCCCTGTATCAACTCCGAAGCGGCTTGTGCCCGGACCTTCTGGCTGTCCGCCAGCAGGCGCTCTGCCCAGATTTGAACCACGCCGGGCTTGGCAAGAAGCTCAGAGTCGGTCGGCAACGAAATCGATTCGCGGCCGAACCTCTGCATTGACGACGCAGCAATGCAGGCGCTCAGGAAGCACAAACCGATCCCGGTTTTAGCCGCCTTCCCCTGAATCAAACCTGAGATTCCTTTGCCCATATACCCGCAAGAAATGTGCACGCCGGAACGACAAGCAATTCGAGCCAAATCATGGTCTGGCCCCCCATTGCGACAAAACAGCCACGGATTTCAAAGATATGTCAGGCACCTCCGGCAAAGCCGGAGGCTTGAAAGATTTGAACCGATCAAAGCGGTTGGAGGAGTTTCACCGGTCTTAACCGCTGACTTACGCCGACCCTCGCCGAACAAATCGGCGTTTGTCAGCGCCTTTGTCAGCGTATCTCAGCGTTTCAAAATACGGAACTGTCAAACGCTATGAGTCCCCCGGCAGAGCCGGGGATTTACCAATAGAATTATGCCCGTGGTGTTTTTGGATTATGTCTCCATCGGGGATCAGCTTTGCAGGAGCGACGCCGCGATGTTCACAAAAAGAATCTTAACGATGGTCATGCTCGGTTGGATCATCGCATAGCCGAGATCGGGCTTGTCCGTTGGTGCGAGTTTGGTTGAAAAGGCCAGGATCGCCGGATTGCCGCAAGCCCCCGCAACGATGCCTGCCACTTCGTCGTACGGCATCCGGTATATCCCGAATCCGAGGATCACGATCGGGAGGACGAGCGCGATCAGGACGAGCGCCCCCAAGCCCAGCATCAGAAAGCCGGTTTCGGAAACGGTTGCGGCGAACTTGGGGCCTGAAGCCATCCCGACCTGAGCAAGAAAGATTGTGAGCCCGAGGTTACGGAGGACAAGGTTGGCCGACAACGGGATGGTCCAATTCAGCCCGCCCGTGCGGCGCAGGTTGCCAAGAACCAACGCCACGATCAGCACGCCCGCCAGTCCCAGCGCGAGTTTCCCGATGCCGGGAAGAGGGATCTGGATCACACCAAGCAGAAAGCCGAGCGCCATGCCGAGACCGACGGAGATGTAGCTGAACTCGGCTGTGCCTTTGATCGAATCGCCGAAGTATTTGCGCAACGCCGGGAAATCTCCTCGATTGGCGAGAATCCCGATACGGTCACCGAACTCGAGCACGAGGTCCGGTTGCGCCAGGAGGTCCGTATCGCCGCGGCGAACCTGCATGACGACCGAGCCCTTCTCGCCCGGCAGATCGAGATCGCCAACCGCTCTGCCCACGACGGCGGGGCGTGAAGCAAACACACGGACATAATCGATATCCCGGCGATCCTTGATGATCCGGCCATGTGCCGCCTGGCCGATAATCTCGCCGGCCTGATCGAGAACCGCTTTAGTGGGGGCGACGGCGAGCAGGGCATCATTCTCGGCGATCATGAAATTGGGAGAAGCCGGCTCGTTGCGCTGCGTTCTGCGCACGGCAACGATCTGCACCCCGGTGGGCAGTACCGTCATCAACTCGCCGATCGTTTTGCCGCACATTTCCGGGTTATGCACCGAGATTTCGAGCATTTCGAGCCCGGTTCCTTTGGGCAACTCGATCCTGGGTTTGAGGACCAAAAAGGTGAAGTACAGGATCAGGATGGGTCCGGCCACGCCGAACGGATAAGAAACCGAATAGCCTATCGCGGCATCGTCATTGCCGAGCGCCGTGATGGCTGCCTGGAGCGTCGGCGTGCTGGTCCCGGATCCTGCAAATAATCCGAAAGCGTAACCGAGATTGATGCCCATGGTCTTGACGAACACAATGCTAACAGCGCCTGCCAGCAGGACGCCGGTTAGGGCCATCAGATTTGCTCTGCGGCCGCCGGCGCTTTTCAAGCCGGTGAAAAACTGCCTGCCATATTGAATACCCACGGCATAGAGGAAGAGCGCCAAGCCCAGTGTCCCAAGCATCGGGGCCGGCGCCGACCCCGGGGCGAACCAACCGGCAGCCAGTGCGACGAAAAGAACCGCCCCTACGCCAAGCGAAAATCCTTTGAGGTTGATCTCTCCGACCAGGTACCCGATTGCGACCGTGAGAAACAGCGCCAACATCTGCTGCTGTTCGAGCAGTGTCCTAATTGCCTCCATGTGTTCTCCCTAACTCTCCTTATGATAAGTCACCGCCTCCAGCCGCGAATTCCAAAAAAACTCTGCCGTTCCGACCTGTGTCGCTGAGGAGTACGGGCTGTGATGTTTTCGCAGGCCAATTCCCGGCGTCCTCCTCTTCGGGCATTTCGAAGCCACTCGCCTATCGGGTTGCAGCATATGTTAGTAGACCATCAAGCCGCGGCTTCGGAACTGGCCGCGAACGCGCTCCGCCAGCTCTGCGCTTGGAGGTTCGACATCTGCCAGCGTGTACTCGAGTCCGAGCTTGCTCCACTTATCCCGGCCCATTTGATGAAAACGCAAAATTTCCACCCGCTCCAGGGACTTGAGTTCCGCACAGATGTTGGCGACTTTTTCCACATTGTCGTAGCCGTCGGTCAGGCCTGGCACAAGAACAAACCGTACCCACATCGGCCGCCCCAGCGCCGATAGCCGGCGCGCGTAATCGAGCGTCGGCTGCAGGGGCTGGTGCGTCACTTTCTCATAAATGACCGGATCCCCCGACTTGATATCAAGCAGGTTGAGGTCGATGTCCATCAAATCCTGGTCGGTTAGCAGGTCGCCGAGGCGGCCGCAGGTGTCCAGACAGGTATGCAGGCCAAGTTCCTTGCAGCGGCGGAAGATCCGGGTCATGTACTTCCGCTGCAGCACAGGCTCACCCCCTGAGAGCGTGATGCCTCCTTTGCTGATCTTGAGAACTTGCGCATACTTCCCGATCTGCCGCATCGAGCGCGAAACGGACACGGGCTGGCCGTTGTGCTTGTGCCAGGTATCCGGGTTATGACAGTACTGGCAGCGAAGCGGGCAGCCCGTCAGAAAAGCCACAAAGCGAATGCCGGGACCATCCACCGTACTGCCCACCTCATACGAGTGTACGTAGCCGATGAGATCTTCTATTCCCTCGACTTCCTCTATATCACTCGGATATATTGCCTTGTAGTCGTGCTCCGCCTGACTTTCCTGAGCCCCTGTGCGGGCGACATGGATGTCATAACGGCTCCCGATAAGTGGCTGACTCATAGGTTTCCCCTCCTACATAGCGCCGTGGAACGTGCGGTTGATTATGTCGAGCTGTTGTTCCCTGGTCAGCTTGACAAAGTTCACTGCGTACCCGGATACGCGGACCGTGAGCTGCGGATATTTCTCCGGATGCTTCATTGCGTCATGAAGCGTCTCGCGGTTCAACACGTTGATATTGACGTGGAAGCCGCCGCTTGCAAAGTAAGCGTCCAGTGCACCAACCCCGCGCGTGAGCCGGTCGTTTTCGCTTCCGAGTGCGGAGGGCACAACTGTTAAAGTGAGCGAGATGCCGTCCTCGGCGTCGTCATAGGGAATTTTGGCTACCGACATCAGGGCCGCCAGTGCACCGTGGGTATCGCGTCCGTTCGACGGATTCCCGCCGGGCGCAAAAGCCTCGCCCTTTTTGCGACCGTCGGGCGTGGTGCCTGTCGCCCTGCCGTAAACGATGTTGGAGGTGATGGTGAGTACTCCCTGGGTGTGAACAGCGTTGCGGTAACTTGGGTACATCCGGATCTTGTTCATAATCATGGACACCAGCATCCGGGCAATGTCGTCCGCGCGATCGTCGTTGTTGCCATAAAAGGGAAATTCCCCCTCCGTCTCAAAGTCGACCATGATGCCGCGCTCATCGCGCACCGGTCTCACCCTGGCGTACTTGATCGCGGAAAGGCTGTCGGCCGTGTGCGAAAGGCCCGCGATTCCGCAGGCGAGCGTGCGCAAAACGTCGCGGTCGTGCAACGCCATCTCGATCGACTCGTAGCAATATTTGTCATGCATGAAGTGGATGATATTGAGCGCGTTGACATAGGTCTTCGCAAGCCAGTCCATCATCGGGTCGAACCGGCCCATGACTTCGTCGAAATCCAGCACCTCCGACGTGATCGGCGCCAGTTTCGGCCCGACCTGCTTGCCGCTCAGCTCGTCGCGACCTCCATTCAACGCATACAGCAGCGTCTTAGCCAGATTTACGCGCGCACCGAAGAACTGCATCTGTTTGCCGACCCGCATCGCCGAAACGCAGCAGGCAATCGCGCAGTCGTCCCCCCACTTCGGCCGCATGAGATCGTCGGACTCGTACTGAATCGAGCTGGTGTCGATCGAAGCCTTGATGGCAAAGCGTTTGAAGCCCTCAGGCAGCCTCGGGGACCAGAATACGGTGAGATTGGGCTCCGGCGCCGGTCCGAGGTTGTTGAGCGTATGCAGCATGCGGAACGCGGTTTTGGTTACCAGCGTGCGCCCGTCTTCGCCCATCCCGCCTACCGATTCCGTGACCCAGACCGGGTCGCCGGAAAAAAGCTGGGTATACTCGGGCGCGCGCAAAAAGCGAACGAGACGCCACTTGATCACCAGGTCGTCGATGATTTCCTGGGCTTGCGACTCTGTCAGCAAGCCCTCGCGCAGGTCGCGCTCAAAGTATATATCCCAGAACGTAGATAAACGCCCGGCAGACATCGCCGCCCCGTTCTGCTGCTTGAGAGCGGCGAGATAGCCGAAGTAAGTCCACTGCACCGCCTCCCGCGCGTTGACGGCCGGCCTGGATATGTCATAACCATACATCGACGCCATTTGCTTCAGTTCTATAAGCGAACGGATCTGTTCGGCAAGCTCTTCCCGCAGGCGTATGACGTCCTCCGTTGAATACCGGTCATCCAGTTCGTTCTTTTCGCGTTCTTTGTCGGTGATGAGAAAATCCACCCCGTAGAGCGCTACCCGGCGATAGTCGCCAATGATGCGACCCCGGCCGTATCCATCCGGCAGGCCGGTGATCAGGTGCGCGGACCGTGCTTTCCGGATCTCGGACGTATAGGCATCGAAAACACCGTCATTGTGCGTTTTGCGGTACTTTGTGAAGATTTCGCCGACGCGCTCATCCGGTTCGTAGCCGTAGGACTTGAGGCTCGCCTCAACCACGCGCCAGCCGCCGAACGGCATAATCGCTCGTTTGAGCGGCGCATCGGTCTGCAGGCCCACGATGATCTCGTGCTCCTTGTCGATGTAGCCCGGCTCGTGCGAGACAATGCTGGAAGGAATCTGCGACACGTCCAGGATTCCTTTTTCGCGTTCTTCCGCGAGCAGCGGCTGCAGTTTCTCCCAGACGTCCAGCGTTCGCTGGGTAGCGCCCTGGAGAAAGGAGCTGTCGCCTTCATAGGGCGTGTAATTGCGCTGGATGAATTCACGGACGTTGACTTGGCTTTGCCACTTGCCGGGCGCGAATCCATGCCACGCGATTTCATGCTGTTCATCACCAGTTTTCGATTGGGCTGCCATGTTTCCTTCTCTCTTTCATTTTGCCAAAAATATAAAGCGCCACGGGCAGCCGGAAGGCCGCCCGCTGATCCAAATTTATATGTCCGATAAGGGCGAGCTGCCGCTCGCCTCTGCAAAAACCCATTCCCTTGAGCCCTAGGTGATCTTGCCAATCAGGCGCCGCGTATGCCGGGCGATCATCAGCTCTTCATCTGTCGGGATGGTCCACGCCGATGCAGGACAGCCTTCCTTGCTGATGCGCGGGCCTCCTGCGCTGTTGGCGGCGAGATCGAGTTCAATCCCCAGCCAGGATGCTTCGCGGCACACGCGCTCCCGGATCGCCACGGCGTGCTCACCGATTCCGCCTGTGAAAACCAGGGCGTCAAGCCCGCCGAGGGCCGCCGAAAGGGAGCCAAGCTCGCGCCCGATGCGATAGGTGAATAGATCCACTGCGAGACGGGCTCTTGGTTCGCTGCTTTCCAATAGCGCGCGCATGTCGCTTGAAATCCCTGAAACACCGAGCAGCCCCGATTGCTGGTAAATGAGCTTCTCGATGGCGCGCGCATCCATCTTCAGCTCGTCCATCAGGTACAGCATGACGCCCGGATCGATGGAGCCGCAGCGCGTGCCCATTGGCAGACCATCCACAGCCGTAAATCCCATCGTGGTCGCCACGCTCCGGCCGGCATGGATGGCGCACATGCTGGCCCCATTGCCGAGATGCGCGACGACAACGCGTCCAGCGGCAGCCCTGGCATCGTAGCGCGCCAATACACCGGCGATATATTCGTACGACAGGCCGTGAAATCCGTATCGCCGCACGCCGCGTTCCGTGACGGCATACGGCAAGGCAAATACCTGCGCAAGTTCCGGTTGCGCCCGGTGGAAGGCCGTGTCAAAACAGGCTACCTGCGGCAATTCCGGCCTTCGCTGGGCAACCACCCGGATGGGTGCCAGGTTGTGCGGCTGGTGCAGCGGGGCAAGCGGAATCAGCTTCTCGAGGCTGTCCAACACCTCCGCGTTGACCAGAGTGGGCTCCGAAAACTTGATCCCGCCGTGCACGACCCGGTGGCCGACGGCGATCAGTCGGAGTTCCTGGCGATATTCCATCAGAAAGGCGATCAGATAGTCGATCGCGCCGTCATGGCCAAGGCGCGTGCCTTCATTCCACCTGTATTCCCTAAGGGTGGCCCCCGCCACGTCCTTGGCGATGAAGCGTGGCGCGGTGTAAAGCCCCTCGATCTGTCCGCGCAGCCTGAGCTGAAGCTGATCCGTCTGCGCAAGGAAAAGGGAGAACTTGATGCTGGACGAGCCGGCGTTGAGTACCAGAATGGCGTCGGTCATGGCATCACCTCACAGCCTTACCGGCGCTCGCGCGGCGCGCGGCGGCCACGAGAGAAGCCACTGCGCACGAAGCGAGCCGCGCGATCAGGGAATCCGCGCGGCTGGTCAATATGATCGGCACGCGCGCGCCAAGCACTATGCCCGCAGCGTCCGCCCCGGCGAGGAAGCTCAGGCTCTTGGCAAGCATATTTCCCGCCTCGAGGTCTGGCACTATCAGCACGTTGGCTCGCCCGGCGACCGGCGAGTCGATCTTCTTAATCTTGGCGGCTTCGGGGCTGATCGCGTTGTCGAGCGCGAGCGGGCCGTCGATCAGGGCGCCGGTGATTTGTTTACGGTCCGCCATCTTGCAAAGGGCGGCCGCTTCCAGCGTCGAGGGCACGTCCGGGTTGACCGTTTCCATCGCGGAGAGTATGGCCACGCGAACCTCGGCGGCGCCGAGGTCGTGCGCGAGATCGATCGCATTCTGCACGATATCGACTTTCTCCTTGAGCGAAGGCGCGATATTCACAGCAGCGTCCGTGATGATGAGGGCATAGGGATAGCCGGGCACGTCCATGACGAAGCAGTGACTGATGCGCCGGGCCGTGCGCAGTCCCGTATCACGTTTCACTACTGCACCCATCAGCTCGTCGGTGTGCAGGCTGCCTTTCATCAAAGCCTCCGCCTTGCCGTCGCGTACCTGCTTTACGGCTATCTCGGCCGATTCCTGGCTGAATGCGGCCTCCACGATCGGGTAGCCGGCTATATTGATGCCGGCTTTCGATGCGATTTCCCGGATGCGGGCTGCCGGGCCGACCAGAATGGGCGCAATCAGACCGGCCCTGGCCGCATCAACAGCTCCCTGCAGCGAACTCTCGTCACACGGATGTGCCACAGCTGTCGATGCTGCGGGCAGCTTCTTGCAGCGCTTAATCAGCTGCTCGTATCTTACGTGTTTTGGTTCCATACCATTTCCCTTTCATTATGAAAGCCGGATCCCGGTCGGTCCTTTCCTGAATCTAACAATCAATTACCTCCGGCTTTGCCGGAGGCTTGCCGTTGTAAACCGCCCAAGGCGGTTGGATGAGTTCCATAGTTTTAAGCGCTGACCTACGCCGATTTGTTCGGCGTAGGTCAGCGCTTTTGTCAGCGTATGTCAGCGTTTCAAAATACGGGGCTGTCAAACTCTTTGAGTTCCCCGGCAGGGCCGTGGGTCTAAAAGTTAAAATCAGAGCTGACGGTCGGTTGCCGGTAATGAGAGGTACTTTGCGACTGCCAATTCCAGATTGAAAAACATTCTTTCGCGCCCAAGGGTTTTTCCCAGTTCCGAACGCATCACCATATCCAACACCTCCTGGTTGAGCCCCACCAGCCACATCAGAACACCATGCTCGCGTTCCTTGCGCTCGGCCTCGATCAAATTCTTGAGTGCGGTGTATTCGAGATCTATGACGCCGCTGAGGTCCACTGCAATAACCCTCGGCTTCTCGGCATCGATGAAGCCCCTAATTTTTTGTCCGATACGCGCGGCATTGGCAAAGAAAATCCTTCCCTCCAGCCGCATCAGCAGCAGACCAGGAAATGTCTCATCATCCGGATGATCCTTCGACAGGGACCTGAAGACGTTGGTCCCCCGCTTGCGCCCTAATACTTGCACGGGCGGGTCCGCAACCTGGTAGGCAAGGCCCGCCAGCGATACGATGATCGCAACCAGAATCCCCTTCAGCGTTCCCAGGAGGACAACCCCCAGAAGGGCAGCCACCGCCCAGCGGAATTCCATCCGTCTGACCTTTCGAACGGCGCGAAACTCCGCCGGCTTGATCAATCCGATCGAGTATACAATGACTATCGCCGCCAGCGTGGCCTGCGGCATCAGGGCAATGAGCGGGGCAAGGAAAAGCATCGTAATAAGCGCTGCACCGGCCGTTGTCAACTCCGCCATTTGAGTGCGCGCGCCCGCGAGGCGGTTCACCGCGGTCTGAGTAGTGCCTCCGCCCGCCGGCATTGCTCCCAGGAAAGCTCCGCCCGCATTGGCGAGCCCTGTCGCCAGCAGCTCCTGATTGGGACGAGGCGACGGCTCGCCGCTCACGGCGAAGGCGCGCCCGGCCGCAATCGTTTCGGTAAAACTCATCAGCGCAATTCCCAAAGCTCCCGGCCAGAGCTGCATTGCAAGGGCGAAGTCCGGCTGAGCGAAGGAAGGCAGCCCCTTTGGAACGTGACCCACCGTTTGCACCCCAAAGCCCTGCAATCCCAGCACGCTTACGCCGATGATGCCGATGGCCACCGCGATCAGCGGCGCGGGTGCTCGTGGAGTATAGTGCTCCATCGCCACAAGTACCGCGATCATGACGACCGAGACCGCCAAAGTGATCATCGACGTTTCAGGGATGCTTTTGGCCAGCGCAACCAGGTTTCGGAAGAAAAATGGTCCTTTGTCAAAGTGAACGCCCAGGAGCTTCGGAATCTGATCCACGACGATGACGATCCCGATTCCTGCCTTGAACCCGATCAATACGGGTTCGGAGATGAAGTTGGCGACAAAGCCCAGGCGCAGAATTCCTGCCAGGACAAGAATGCCTCCCACCAGCAGCGTTAGCATAGCCGAGGCGGGCAACAAGGATGCGGGATCGCCTTTCACGGCGACCTCGGCGAACTCCGCACCGGTCAGAATGGCCAGCGTGGTTGTGGTGCTGACGCTGAGCGGCCGGGAGGTCCCCATCACGGCGTAGATCAGCATGGGGAGGAATATGGTGTAAAGCCCGACCTGCACGGGCAATCCGGCAATCGTGGCGTAGGCCATTGCCTTCGGAATAACTACGGCCGCAGCCGTCACCCCGGCAACCACATCAGGGCGCAGCCACTCTTTCCGATACTGGATCATCCAATCCGGCATCCGCATAAGGGCACCCCGGACAAAAAACGCCATGGATTTCATTGATTAATTCCATTGGTAAACCCCCGGCGCTGCCGGGGGACTCATAGAGTTTGACAGCTCCGTATTTTGAAACGCTGAGATACGCTGACAAAAGCGCTGACAAACGCCGATTTGTTCGTCGAGGATCGGCTTTTGCCCGCGTAAGTCAGCGTTCAAGACCGGCGTAACTCCTCCAAGCGCTTTGAGTGGTTCAAATCTTTCAAGCCTCCGGCAAAGCCGGAGGCACTTGACACAAAGCCTGAAATCCGTGGCTTTTATCCATTCGCGATCCTAACAGAGCACAAGAGCGGCCAAACCTGCTTCAGACGTCTCCTTATATTTGGCGTTCATGTCCTTGGCCGTCATGGCCATCGCCGCGATTGTCGTATCGAGATCTACCCGGCGCTGTTCCGGAATCTCTTCACTGGCAATGCAATAGCCCGTCCAGGCCTTCACTGCCCCATAGGCGCACCGCTCGATACAAGGGATCTGAACAAAACCGGCCACCGGATCGCAGGTCATGCCAAGGTGGTGTTCGAGAGCTGATTCGGCGGCATTGGAGACAACTTTGGGGGGAGCACCTAAAGCCTGGGCAATCATCGCGGCAGCCATCGAAGAACCAACTCCGACCTCCGCTTGGCAACCTCCTTCGGCGCCCGCCAGCGTGGCATTGTGTTTGCAGATGTAGCCGATAGCCGCCGCTGCCAGGAATCCTTCCCGGATTTTTTGGGCAGGTGTGTTAATGTCGCGCAGCGACCGGAGCACAGCCGGCATAATACCTGCGGACCCTCCTGTGGGCGCAGTCACGATAACATGTCCGCGGGCGTTTTCCTCACCCATGGCGAAAGCATAAGCCGCCACCGTGCTTATAGCCCGGCCGCCCGGTCCTTTGTTTGTGTCCTTCAGACTGCGATAAATGGCAGCCGCCTTGCTGTGCAATTGGATGGGGCCCGGAAGAACGCCTTCCACAGACAATCCCGTCTCCACCCCTCGAGCCATGACACTCGCCACCTGGTCGAGGAATTCCCAGATCTGCTTCTCACTCCTGCCTGAGATGGCCATTTCATTTTCAAGCAGTACCCTCGCCAGCGGAATCTTGTCATCGAGGAGGAATTTCTTTAGATCCTTCGCCCAGGAGAATGGATATTTGGGTTGGCCCTTATCCGGCGGCTTGTAGCCTTTCCATTCGATGAAGCCTCCGCCGACCGAATAATATTCCTGCTCGAGAATGGTTTCATTGCCGGCAAGGAGTTTGGCGATCAACGTGTTGGGATGCGGAAAGTCTCCCTTGGTAGCATCGTAAATGATGTTTTTCAAGGTCAAGCTGAAAGTGGCGGGGCCTATGGCGACCTTATGCACTTCCTCCGGTTTGGCCGCCATGCCGTCCAGGAATTGAGGAGGACAATCGGCAGGAGCCTTGCCGAGCAGGCCCGCCAGCGCAGCCCGTTCCGTGCCGTGACCTTTCCCGGTCGCGCTGAGACTTCCAAACAGATGAACCTGGAGCGCCGTGGCTCTCTTCAGCTGATCCTCGGGAAGCTTGCTGACCCTCTGGAAGAAATCATAGGTACACCGCATAACTCCCATGGTGTGGGAGCTCGAGGGACCCGGGCCCATCTTATAGAACTCCTCGAGGGTCGTCATAATCGGCCCTTTGGATTTCTTGACCACTTCCAGGTCCTGAGACATGGCAGGCAGGGCCGGCGCTGCAGGCTCAGCTTTCTGCACGGTCTGTTTCTGTGCGGTGGAACAGCCGGTGAGGACCGATGCTGCGACGGCAGTAAGAGCAGCACATCCAAAGTCGCGGCGGCTAAGACCGCCATTTTTTGTCTCCGATCCACAGCTCCCGCATTCGCCGCTGCCACAGGCGCCCGGTATGCTCTGAAAATCCTTTAATGACTTCTCCATTATGCCTTCTCCTTTCAAATCCGGTTGATTGCGTTAGTTCCCCAAAACTCGGAACGAAAAGTTGTATTTGAATGAAAACTGAATCCTGTAGTCCGGTACGCTCCATCCATCCCGGAAATTTTCACGATGACCCCATTGGAACTCGCCACCTACCATGGCATCCTTCACCGGGTAGTAGAGAAGGTTGGCAACAGCGTATTGACCGGTCTTAAAGGCATCGTCAGCCTGCCCGGCACTGTTATCAATGTCCAGGCGGGAATACCCGAAGCTGCTGCTGAACTTGTCGCTCCAATAGTGGTCGTAAAATGCGACAATGCCGATCAGGGGCAGCGCTTCACCTTTAACGGGAGCAGTGGTGTTGCCTGGATTGGACGCTATCCCGACATCCTGCGGCGCGTCGTTCATGTAGTTCTGGATCCCTTCGCCGTAAACGAACTGAAGTTTGATCACGTCCTTCTTTCCGACTTTCAGGTTGGAACTGAGGTTGACGCCCCATCCCCAGGCTTCTCCGGTGAGATCGTACTGGTCGGTGCCTAAATCCTCCCATTCGATGCGGCGCAGGATCCCGGCGGCCTCCACATAGCCCCACTTGCGGCCAAGGCGCGCTTCTCCCGAGATGTCCGGCATCGGGAAATGTGCATGGACATCCTCCAATTCGATCCTATTGCTGTACACTCCCTGGTCTGCACTGGCGCCCGGCCGCTCCAAGGCAATCGTGATGCGGGAGTCGCCCTTAAGAGGCATCCAGCGGAACTGCACATTGCGGAAGAACACCATTCCAGTCGGACCCCAATACTCCACCGTGTTGGGGAATACATCGATATCCATGAATGGGCTCCAGTATTGACCCGCTCCGACCTGCCCCAGTTCGCCATAGGCGTGGCGCAAACGGAATGTGGTCTGACCAGCGTCCACGCCTGTTCCGAACAGTTCAAATTCGAAGATGGTCTTGAGGGTGCCCATGCTTGTTGGCACTTCGGATTTGACGCCGAACCGGGTCTGGCGGGCGCTGAAGTAGGTATTGCCGTCGGCGCCAAACTCATTTTCAAAGGAGGGAAGCTTGGTTGGCCGCACGACGTCAAACCAGTCGGGGTGCACCTGCTTAAAATCGTATCCGGCATCCATCATGGCAAAGCCATAAATGTCCAAGAAAGGCTTGGCTTGCTCGCCTGTCTGCGCGCAAACCAGCTGGCTGCCGGCTGCAATAAATAAAAACAAGAACAGGCTTTTCAGTATGTTCTCAACGGTTCTGTTCATGAGGCATGACCTCCATATGAATTGGACTGATTTCGTGCTGAAGAAAAGGACATGAATCTACGCTGGTTTTACGGATTTACATCAGTGAAGATCCGGGAAAACCCGTGTCCTTTATTTGTTAGCCTCTCAGTACTCCTCGAAAATTCGCTGGATATCCGCCAGGGTGCGCGACTTCAACAGGGCCAGCCGGAGGAGCACACGCGATTTCTGGGGATTCAATCCAAGTGAGGCGACCAGACTCAATTTGTCGTCGTCCACTTCAACATTGCGGCCCACCAGGCCCGTGGCTACACGCGAAGAACGGACACAAATAATGCCCTTCTTGGCTTGTGCTGCAAGAGCGTCGAGGGCGTCCTTTGTCATATTGCCGTTTCCGACTCCGGCGATCACAATGCCCTTTGCACCTGCCGCTACTGCCGCATCAATGAGTTTCCCGTCCATGTTCTCGTGAGCCATGATTATGTCCACGCGGGGCAGGAGTGTGACACCGTCCAAAAAAAACTCCGATTCGGTTGTGTTTCGGCCAACGGGCCCGCGATAGAATTCGGCTTCACCGTAGGCGACTGTGCCGATCAAACCGCGCAATGGCGAAAGAAAGGTCTGCACCGCCGTAGTGCTGGCTTTGGTTAGTGAGGATGCCCCGTGGATCCAGTCGTTAACGACAACCAGCACTCCGCGGCCAGCGGCGTCCTTGTTGGCCGCCACCGCCACTGCATTGAAAAAGTTGAGCGGGCCGTCGGCGGAAAGCGCCGTCGACGGGCGCATGGCGGCTGTCAGCACGACAGGTTTCTTTGATTTGACAACCAGGTTCAGGAAATATCCCGTTTCCTCGATAGTGTCCGTGCCATGGGTGATGACCACGCCATCAACGTTCGACATCGCCGTCAGCTCGTTGATGCGGCGGGCCAGCTTCAGCCAGACCTCATCGTTCATATCCTGCGAGCCGATGTTCGAGATCTGTTCGCCGCGCAAAACTGCCAGCTTCTTAGCCTGGGGCACGGCGGCGAGGAGCTGATCGACTCCTACCTGGCCGGATGTGTAGCCGGCCTGAACATCGCTGGCTGCCGCACCGGCAATGGTGCCACCTGTTGCGAGAACCACGATGTTCGGGAGATCGGCGGCCATGGCCATAGAGACGGCCAAAAAGGCGGCGACCAGAATCCCCAACCACAAAACCTGGATCTTGCACTTCATGACAGTTACCTCCTGGATCATTGAGTTTATTTATCCGCATACTTGGATATATCGAGCCCGGTCAGCTTGGCCGGGTCCAGCAACTCCTGAATCTGCTGTTCGGTAAGGACTTTCTTTTCCCGGATGATTTCAATAATTCCTTTGCCGCTCTTGTAAGCTTCAGCGGCCAGCTCGGTTGCCTTTTCATAGCCGAGAACCGGATTGAGCGCCGTGACGATTCCGACGGTGGTTTCCATGTATCGTTGCAGGGTCTTCTCGTTCACTGTGATGCCGTCGATACACTTTGTGCGAAAGAGATTGGAGGTGCGGAATAGCAGGGCCTGAGACTCAATCACGGCCAGACCGGCGAGCGGTTCATAGGCATTAAGCTGCAGCTGCCCATGGTGCGCCGCAAGGCCTACGCTTTGATCGTTGCCCATAACGCGAAAAGCGACAATATTCATCACTTCCGGCATGACCGGATTAACTTTGCCGGGCATTATGGAGGAGCCGGGTTGAAGCGGCGGCAGGTTGATCTCGAACAGTCCCGCGCGCGGTCCGGAGGCGAGCAGGATCAAGTCGCTCGCGATCTTCGACAGCTTTATGGCCAGGCTTTTGAGCGCCGCGGAATAGGCGACAAATCCCTGCTGATCCCAGGTTGCTGCCAGCATGTCCGAGGCCGGAACAATAGGCTTGCCGGTCAACTTGGCCAGATGCGCCGCGCATTTTTCCGGGTAGCCTTTGGGCACGTTAATTCCGGTGCCGATTGCGGTCGCGCCCATGTTGACGGGGTATAAATACTTCTCGGCGTCCCGCAGCAACTGGATTTCGACTTCCAGCGCAGCCGCAAAGGCATGGAATTCCTGACCAACGGTCATGGGCACGGCATCCTGCATCTCAGTTCGCCCCATCTTGACCATTTTCAGAAAAGCATTCCCCTTGAACCTAAAGGAAGTTGCGAGACTCTCCATTTCTTTGATCAGGTATTCATTTCGCAGGAGAAAGGCAACCTTGATCGCGGTCGGGTAGGTATCGTTGGTTGATTGTGACATGTTCAGATGGTCATGTGGATCGACGAACTGGTACTCGCCCTTTTTGTGTCCGGTCAGTTCAAGCGCGATATTGGCAAGCACTTCGTTAACGTTCATGTTGGTGGACGTGCCGGCGCCGCCCTGGTACCAGTCAACCAAAAACTGGTCGTGATACTTGCCGTCGATCACAGCCTGGCAGGCCTTTTCGATAGCGGCCAATGTCTCCGGTTTCATGGCGCCGACATCCGTGTTGGCTCTCGCTGCAGCCAGCTTGACCATTGCATTCGCCTCAACGAAACCGGGATAGTGATTGATCAAAAATCCAGAGATAGGAAAATTTTCGAGGGCCCGGGCGGTCTGAACACCGTAGTAGGCGTCCGCAGGGATCTGTTTTTCACCCAGCAGATCCTTTTCCAAACGGAACTTCTGCTGAGCAGAAGCGCCCTGGATTGCAGTCAGGACAATAAGTAAGGAAAGAAATACAGGAATAAGGCGTCTCATAAATACCTCCAGGTTGCTAAAGAAGCCACTGGGCCAGGATGGAAGCCGCTATTGCGGCAGTCACTGTCGTCACCAGCCCCGGCAGCATGAAACTGTGATTGAGCAAATACCTCCCGATGCGTGTTGTACCGGTTTGATCAAAGGAAACGGCGGCCAGCACAGTACCGTAAGTGGGAAGGAAGAAGTTGCCATTTACGGCCGGATAGGCGCCGACGATAAGCGGGACGGGCAAGCCCAGGGCCAGAGCCACAGGGACAAGGATTGTGACCGTTGCGGCCTGACTGAAAAGCAGAATCGAAAGAACAAAAAGGCCTGCGGCGAAAATCCAGGGCTGTGTCTGAATCACGGACGAGATGGCGCCCACGATCGCGGGCTGGTTTCCCTCGAAAAAGGATGATCCCATCCATGAAACTCCCAGGATGCAGATGATGGCGGTGAGGCCGCCCTTCATGATGCTCCCCTTCACGGCCTTCTCGGGATCAGCCCGGAAGACCAGCAGCAACAGGGCAGCTGCCGCCAACATGACAATCATCACGGCACGGCCCATTTCCACCTGCCCCGTTTCGGTCACACCTTCTGCGACTTTTTCATAAACCGGCCGAAGCGCCGGAAAAAGTCCGATTAAGACCACTGCGAGAATTGCAGCCAGGAAAACCATGCAGGATCCCATGGCTTTTTTTCGTTCGGCGCCGGCAAGTTCGGTCCGTTCTGCGGGAGGCGTCACTTTCCCCTGAGCGAGCCGCAGCTTATATTCGGGATCCTCCGCCAGTTCGCGCCCTCGGAAGGCAACCGAGAAAATGCCGGCGATTACGCCGAGCAGGGTGGCCGGGATTGTGATCATCATGACCTGAGGCAATCCCACACCCGACGCTGTCAATCCCGCGATGAGTGCGACCGTTGCCGCGGAGACAGGCGAGGCCACGAGCCCATGCTGCGAAGCGATCACGCTCATCGATAGCGGACGCTCAGGCCGGATCCCGGCTTTGCGCGCCACCTCCGCGATCACTGGAAGCAGGGCATAAATCACATGCTGCGTGCCGGAGGCCAGGATCAGAAGATAGGTGACCAGCGGGGCAAGGATCGTGATGCGGCGAGGGTTCCGGCGCAGGACTTTCTCGGCGAGCTGAATGACGTAGTCCAATCCTCCCGCTGCCTGCATGAGCGACAGGGCCGTAATCACAGCCAGGATCATCCCCAGGACGTTGCCGGGCGGGCTGCCCGGGGGCAGGTGGAATACAAAAACGAACACCAGTAGCCCAAGGCCGCCCATCGGCCCGAGGCCGATCCCGCCCATTCGGGCTCCCAGAACGATTGCAGCCAGCAATACTGCCAATTCCATCCAAATGAGCATTGTGTCTTTCTCCGAATCGCGACGGACTCTGCCTCCTGTCTGGTATGGGGCATATTTTGGAGATTCGAGGGAAGGTTATTCAGTTGCCTGCCGGCGATAAACTGTCAATTTTACCAGTCCGGGGAGGGACTGGGCTGACAGCCACTCGGCCCAACCCAAAGAAGAGGACACGGATTTGAGGGATTTTCGTGGATTAATTTCCGTGGGCATCCGTGCGCGATTATTAAAACAGGCATTTACCTCCGGCAAAGCCGGCGGCTTTCAGTTGTGACCGCTCAAAGCGGCTGGACGAGTTCCATAGCCATAACGCGGATCCTCGCCAAATGCATCGGCGTGTATCAGCGTTTTTGTCAGCGTATGTCAGCGTTTCAAAATCCGCGACTGCCATACTCCATCAGTCACCCGGCAGAGCCGGCGGCTTGCCGATTGAGTCAGACTGATTCAGACCGGCTCCAGAAACCTCACCCGGCCGGTCGCAATTTCGAAGATGGCCCCCACGAGCATATAAGTTCCTTCCGCCGCTCGAGCGCGTCCCTCAGGCGATTCGGCTATCTGCCGCATGCTCCAGCGGACATTGGCTTCTACCGCAGACGCCATCTGAGCCGCCGGATCGGCATGCTCGTCGATATTTTCCAGCGAGGGCAGGATATTTCGAATGAGAAGTTCTATGCGTGACGGTTGTACGGCATTGCGGAACTTCATGTCGAGCGCCGCGTGGACAGCGCCGCAGTTTTCGTGGCCGAGCACAACGAACAAGGGCGTCTTCAGATGCATCCCCGCGTATTGCATCGAGCCGGCTACTTCGGGCGATAGCACGTTGCCGGCGACACGGATGACGAACAATTCCCCAAAATTGGCGTCGAAGATGAGCTCCGGTGGCACGCGTGAGTCACTGCAACCGAGAATGGTTGCGTAGGGGCGCTGTTCGCGTACCAGGGAGGCCAGGACTTCTTTCTGATGGGTGGGGAAGCGGGCGCTGTCCGTTCAGGAACCGCTCATTTCCGTCGATCAGGCGTCTGAGAGCCTTCCTGCGCGCTGACCGGTATGTGCGGATCATGGCTTGTCATGCTGCTGCCTCCTTATGAATTGAGACGTCTACGGGACGATCTCTCTCACAACTTTCCATGACCTGTCAGGATCGTACTCATTCAGGCTGCCCGCGATTTTGGGCGTCTCCGGACCCAGATCCTTCTCGTATACAACACCGCTTTGGTTGACGATGAAGGTCATGACTCCGCTGTACCCGTACCTGGCAGGATAGGCGATAAGAGCGAATCCTTCCGACATGTTGCCGTCGACGATATAGCTCTTGGGGCCTCCAGGCGCCGACTTCCCCTGGGCAGTGAGAATTCGGAAGTAATAGCCCCAAAACGGGGTGGGCTGATTATTCTCAGGATTGTATCCTTCCGCGGCCGCCTCGGCCGCGAGATCGCCCAAGGGACTAGGCCGCTCTCCCGGCTTCACACTCCAATACAGGCCGTCCTGACGGCCGGGAGTGCTCCGAATCTTTTGCGCATACAATCCAGCCGGCTTACCGTCGTGCGGTTGACTTGAGTACCTCTGCTGCATATTGGCATAAGCCCTGCACAGGTCGATAATAAAGATCTCATTTCGCCCAATGCGCCGTGCCAAAACCTCGTCTTTTCCGGCTTGGGTGTCAAATTGCCAGCCATTGGCTTTCTTCGCAAGCGGAACCGGAAACGGCCAGCGTTCCTCTCCAATCACGAGCGTCCTGTTCTTGGAATCGCGCTTCACCCACTGCCAGGACTGCTGTATTGCGAGGGCGATGACGGTACGGTCATGACGGTCCAATAGCAGGTCACCCGACGAAAGGGCCTGTTGCGCATCAGGACCAAAGATCGACCGTAGTTTGTCGAGGTCGTCTGATTTCAGCGCTTCGAGAAGCGCGGTTGCAGCCTCGTCCGGAGTGGCGAAAGCTGTCTGTTCCGGAACCTGTGCATTTGCCTTCCACCCCAAAAGGGTCAGTCCCAGGAACAATGCAAGGGTACGACAGAATAGAATGCGCATATCGGTTCTCCGATCTGTCAAAAGTCTGAGTCAGATACCTCCGGCAAAGCCGGAGGCAAGATTCGAACCGCTCAAAGCGGTTGGACAAGATACGCCGGTCTTGAACGCTGACATACGCGGGCAAAAGCCGATGAGGCGCTTCCGATCCCCGCAGGGGCCAGCGCTCTGCGCTGGACAGTTTTCTGCGGCGGCACTGTGGCAAACGCCCGGTTTCTCATAATCCCCATCTCCTTGCCGCACGGCGCTTGCCACAGTGCCGCCGCAGAAAACTCCATCGGAAGCGCCTCATCGGCTTTTGCTCGCCGACCCTCGCCGAACAAATCGGCGTTTGTCAGCGCTTTTGTCAGCGTATCTCAGCGTTTCAAAATACGGAGCTGTCAAACTATATGAGTCCCCCGGCACAGCCGGGGGTTTACCAATAGAATTATTTACGGACCTATCTGATCTCATCTATTGCGACTGCCCCGACTGCGGCCGCCTCCGCTGCTTCGGCTGCTCCGGCTGGAGGAAAGGCTGCTGTTTCCTCGTTTGCTTTGCGATGCCGTGGCTGAGCCGCTTTGATAGCCTGAAAAGCCACCCGAGCTCATGCCGCTTCGCTGCGATGCAGATTGTCCGCTGGTCCGGCTCGAAGCGCTTGCGGCGCTCTGAGATTGAACTGCCTGTGCCTGTCGGCTGCTCTGTGTTGCGCCGGCGCCGGTCTGTCGCTGCGTCTGACCCGTTTGCGCGCTGGTCTGACGATTAGCCTGGCTGGTCTGGGTGGCTTGAGCCGAGGACTGGCGCTGCGCCTGGCCGGCTTGCGCACTGGGCTGGGCACTTTGGGCGCCGGCCTGCCGGTTAGCCTGATTGGCTTGCGCCGAGGACTGTCGATCGGCTGAATTCTGCTGGTAATTCTCCTGGCGCTCATTCATATACTCCTGCCGGTTCTCCTGGAGATCTTCCGCAGCATCATAACGATCTTCCCAAAATTCGTTGTACATGGAAGCGCCATGCCAGCCATAGGGTCCGTGATAATAGTTATTGCTGGCTGCAGCCCCAATGATGATGCCGGCGGTGAATCCTACCAGGGCTGCGCCGGCCGCCGATGAAGCGGCAGAAGGAGGGGGAGCAGACTGGACATATACGACCTGCGGATTGTATTGGGGCACATAAATCACCTGGGGATTCGCAGGTTGAATAACGATTACCTCCTGCCCGCCGGAAGTCGTTTGAGTCTTGACTTCCTGCTGTTCCGTGGTTTGCAAATTGCCCTTGGCTTGCGCTTGTGCCCGCAGCCGCTGAATGGAATCGAAGACGGCGCTGCGGTTTGCCGCAAATGCCTTGCCGATCTGCTGGGTCCAGTCCGGCTTCTGAATCATCATCTGGACAACCTGGGGGAATGGGGCGAGCGCCACGAGACAAGCATCGTACCCCGCTTTCTGCGCAGCGTCCTGAAGCGAGCTGCCGGTCAGATTGGAGTTCTTCCCCATCCAATCCGCGAACGATTGCAGCTCGATAAAGTTGACCGATGCGGTAAAGATCTGAGCCAGGAGTGCATCCGGGTAAAGGGCAATGGGTGCCGTCAAAGTGTCGATCTGTTGCGGCGTCAGTGTCTGCCCCTGCTGCGGCGCGCCTGCTTGGACTTGCGGTTGCTGGGGTGGTGGCTGCCCCACTTCAACGGCAGCCATCCTCTGGTAATTGGAGTTCTGGACCACAACCTGGATTTTTTTTGCTGGCGCGTTGACCACAGCCTTCGACACATAGCTGGTGCCATCATTGAGGGCCGCGAAACCGACATCCAAAGTGACCGCGTCCTCCTTGTCATCCAGGTAGGATTTCACATTGATGTTCTGGATTGCATACTTTTGCTTATCGATAGTGAAGGCCATGCTGTCGCCCGGCTTCATAAAATCATGAAAATCCAGCCGGACCGAACCCTGGCCCATCGGAACGAAAGAGAGCTTTCCCGAATCCCGGGCAGCCTGAACGCGGTCGGCCTCCGGCGGCACATAGCTATGGATCAGGGCGGCTGCCTGTTGCATATACTCAGTGATCTCCCCCTTCTTTTTGGCGGCAGCCTTTCCTTTGAGTCCGCCCGGAGATTTTTGCTGAGCGGGTGCGCTGATCTGCTGTTTCTGAATTTTCCCGTCCGGACCATAGTAGCAATGTTTCTGAACCCGGGACTTTTCTTCACCCTTCATACTGATAATCGTGGTTTCAGTCCATTCGTACTGGGCCAGCCGCTTCTTGTTCTGGGCCAACTCTTGTTTGAAGGCAGCGATTTTGTCCTGCTGCGCTTGAAGGGAACCCGGCGGAAACAGCAATAAAGCCGCAAGGATCATCCGTAGCCCTGACGACACTATTTGTTTGACTTTCATGCTGCCACCTCCTGATGCGCAGATCCCATCTATATAAATAATGTATGCCTTCCGGTGCACCGCCTGAAAATTGTATCTTCTCGGCGCCGGGTGTTGGACTGTTAAAAATGACAGGTGACTTGATCGTCAGCGAATGTAATTCTTGATGCCGTTCAAGTCAAAAATCGATAACTTGAAGAAAACCGGTCTTTTCTTTACAGCCTGAGAAACGAAGATGAAACCAACCGCAGTGACAATTCAAGGATTCAGGGCAGATGGAAGGGCGAAGTCAGATGATAACCTGATGCTGACGCGATTGCGCGAGCGGGTGTGCGGCACCAGCCGTAACCGCCATCGCGGGCGATGCTCTGGAAATCCGGGATTGCGGGATTGGTCTGCGACGAGCTTTGCCGAAAATAGCCGGCTGCGGGATACGGCTCAGCGTGAGCCCCGGGCTGGCGCTACTGCTCCTTGCCATCCTCTTTTTTATAGGACTGAGCGCCGGCTCGATGTTCGCAGCGAGTGCGGCCACGGAGGCTGGATCCGAAACATCCGCGAGTGCCGCGGCGGAGGAGGAGCATGGCCTGCCGCAAGCGGCGGTGGAGATTGCGCGCCCTTTGGGCTTTCCTATTACAAATTCCATGGTCGTTTCATGGATCGTGGCTTTGTTCCTGATCCTTTTTGCCCAGTACGCTACGCGGAAGATGAAGCAGGTTCCCGAAGGAGCGCAGAATTTCCTGGAATGGCTTGTGGAAGGCCTCTACGGTTTTCTGGAGGGAATCCTCGGACCGCATCTGGTCCGGAAGACCTTCTGGTTTTTTGCGACTATTTTCATTTTTATTCTTGCGACTAATTGGGCGGGCCTAATTCCCGGAGTGGGAACCATCGGGTGGGGGCATCAAACCGCTCATGGTTTCAAGATCGACCAGCCATTTTTCCGTGGGGCCAACGCCGATGTGAATCTGACTTTTGCCATGGCTTTGGTATTTTTTGCCTGCTGGATCGTCTGGGCTCTCCAGGAAATTGGCCCGATCGGCTTTGTAAAAGAGCTGTTTGCGCCCAAAGGGGGAATCGGAAGGACTGCTAAAAGTGCTTCTGGTGGTCGTTTTCTTCGCGGCCGGCCTATTGGAATTGGTTTCGATTTTGTTCCGGCCCATCTCCCTCAGTTTTCGTCTCTATGGCAACATCTTTGCCGGCGAGAACATGTTGGAAGCCATGGCCAGGCTCGTTCCCGGATTGGGATGGTTGGTGCCGATTCCTTTTTATTTCCTGGAATTGCTGATGGGTTTGGTTCAGGCGATGGTTTTTATGTTGTTAACGGCCGTCTTCACTCTGCTGATTTGCCAGCATGAAGGAGAAGGACACACGACCGCACACGTTGAATGAGGATTTTTCAGCGGCTTGACCGTGTTCAGTCGCGGGAGCCGGCGGGAAAGAAAGGTGATTCTATGAGCGGAAGCTTACACATTGCTTTGGCAGCACTAGGCGCGGCTTTGGCGGTTGGTCTGATCGGTATGAAGGCTTCGGAAGCGGTGGGACGCAATCCCAGCGCCTCAACAAAGATTCTGATCCAGTCGATTCTGGCCATTGCCTTCGCTGAAGCGATCGTGTTTTATGCATTGTTCCTGGTTCGATAAAGTGGAACTTCGCTGGGCGCAGCTGTTGATGATGCAGTGCCCGCAGAATGCGAGTGTATGAGCATGAACGTTCTATTGTTGGCGGCGCAAATTAGCACCGAACGCCCCGAGCGGATTGTTACGACTTTCGGGGTGGACTGGCCCAATTTGATCGCTCAGATCATCAGTTTCTGTATTGTTTGCTTTATCCTTTACCGGTTTGCCTATCGGCCAATCCTCAAAATGCTGGACGAGAGGCGTCGGCAGATTGCGCAAAGCCTGGCCGACACTGAGAAAATCAAAGTCGAGCTGGCGCGGACCGAAGCCCAACGGCGGGAATTGATGATGCAGGCCAATGCCGAGGCAACCCGGCTCATCGAGGAAGCTCGCGCTGTGGCTGTGCGCCTCCAGGAACAGGAATCCCAAAAGGCCATTGCGGCCGCCGAGCAAATCCTGGCGAAAGCGCGCGAGGCGGCGGCGCAGGATTACGCACAGATGCTCGCGGACCTCAAGCGTGAGATTGGGCGGTTGGTTGTGCAAACCACCACCAGGGTCACCGGCAAGATACTGACTCCGGAAGACCAAAAAAGGCTCGCTGAAGAAACAGCCAGAGCAGCTGACGGTTCAGTGACAATGTGAAAGTAATACAGTATGAAAACTGCCAAGCAAACAAAGCGTGATGCCAAGCGGCTGTTCCGTTTGTGCTTCGTAGACGGATTGTTGGATGCGTCCCGTGTCCGGCAGGTGGCCCATAGAATTATTGGAGGCCAGGCGGCGAGGCAGCCAGGCACTCCTGCATCACTTTCTCTACCTGGTGAAACTGGACCTGGTCCGGCACTCCGCCGAAGTCGAGAGCGTCACACGCATTGCCGGACGAATTGCGTGCAAGAATCCAGGCCGACCTGGCGCGGCGATACGGTCCGGGAATAAGCGCGTCCTTCGCACTCAACCCGGCGCTGATCGGGGGAATGCGCATCAAAGTCGGCAGTGATGTGTATGACCGCAGCGTGAGAGCCGGATTGGACGAGCTGGAAAAAAGTTTTTAGTTCCAGTTTCGCCACTGGAATCGGCAGAGTTTCCATACGGATTGGACTTTAGTCCTGGCGGCAAATAAATCGAGGTGAAAGACACATGGCTGACTTACTGCAGGAAATCGAGGCTCAGATAACGGGAGCGAGGGCAACCACAGCCAGACAGAATGTCGGTATTATCCGCGAGCTCGCAGACGGCGTGGCTAAGATTGAAGGGCTCGACGACGCGATGCTCAACGAGATGATCGATCTCGGCCATGGAATTACGGGGCTGGCGTTGAACCTCGACGAGACGGAAGTCGGAGTGATCATCCTTGGCGACTACACAAAGCTCCACGAAGGGGATGAAGCGCGCACGACGGGTAAGCTGCTTCAGGTTCCTGTTGGCATGGGATTGCTGGGGCGCGTGGTAAACACCCTCGGGGATCCGGTGGACGGGAAGGGCCCCATCCAGAGCGACGTTGCCTATCCCGTCGAGAAAATCGCTCCCGGCATCATCCGGCGCAATCCCGTCCGCCAGCCGGTACAGACCGGCATCATGCCCATTGACGCAATGATTCCTATCGGCCGCGGACAGCGTGAATTGATCATCGGGGACCGTGCAACCGGCAAGACGACCATTTGCATCGACACCATCATCAACCAGGCACGTATCAACAAAGAGGCCGAAGGTGCCGGCGACAAGGATTTCCGGCCGCTATACTGTATTTACGTTGCCATCGGACAGAAGCAATCAACCGTCGCCCGTATCATTTCCGTTCTCGAAGCAGCCGGTGCAATGCCTTATACCATCATCCTTGCATCTCCTGCTGCCGATTCCGCTGCCAACCAGTACCTGGCGCCCTTTGCCGGGGCGGCCATGGGCGAATGGTTTATGGACCACGGGATGGATGCCCTGATCATCTATGACGATCTTTCCAAACACGCGGTCGCCTACCGGCAGATCTCGCTCGTGCTGAAGCGGCCGTCGGGCCGTGAAGCGTATCCCGGTGACGTATTTTACCTGCACAGCCGGTTGCTCGAACGGGCGGCACGCGTCGGGGAGCAGTACGGCAATGGTTCGCTCACGGCTTTACCCATCATTGAAACGCAGGCCGGCGACGTTTCCGCTTACATCCCCACAAATGTTATTTCGATCACGGACGGACAGATTTATCTGGAAACGGACTTGTTCTACCAGGGAATCCGTCCAGCCATTTCGGTCGGCCTCTCGGTTTCCCGTGTCGGATCGGCGGCACAGCTCAAAGCGATGAAGCAGGTTGCCGGGCAGCTCAAGGGTGACCTTGCCCAATTTCGGGAACTGGCGGCGTTTGCGCAGTTCGGCTCGGAGCTTGATTCCAAAACACAGGCGCAGATTGACCGGGGCAAGCGTATTATCGAGCTTTTCAAGCAGCCGCAGTATAGCCCGATTCCCGTCGAGGTACAGGTAGCGGTGATCTGGGCAGTCCAGAACGGCTATGTGGACGATGTCCCCGTGGACCGGATCAAAGAGTTTCAGTCTCAGCTGACCGATTTCATGAGCACACGTAAATCCGAGTTGCTTCGGAAAATCGCCCATGAAAAAGCAATCAGCGACGCCTTGAAGGACGAGTTGAAGGCTGCGACGGATCAGTTCAAACAGACCTGGAAGTGATCGTATGCAAAGCACACGCGAAATACGCCGGCGGATCCGGTCGATCAGCAGCACGGCGCAGATAACCAAAGCGATGCAGATGGTGGCGGCGTCCAAAATGCGCAAAGCTCAACAGGCTGCCCTCGCGGGCCGTCCTTTCGTGCGGCTCTTGTATCGCATCCAGCGCGAAACCGCAGGCCGGCTCCGCAGTTTCAGCCATCCACTGCTGGAAGTGCGCGAGGTTCGCAAGCTCGGAGTCATCCTCGTAGCTGCGGATAAGGGCCTCTGCGGAGCGCTCAACAGCAACGTGTTCCGCCTGGCAGCCCAGTTCGATCCGCAATCCACGGTCTTCATCGCCGCCGGACGCAGAGCAGCGCAGTTCGTCAGCCGCTCGCGCCGTCAGCTGGTTGCGGAATTCAGTTACGGCGACACGCCGCGTTTCCCGGAAGCCAGGGCAATTGCGGCCCTCGCCTCCGACCTGTTCCTGAAGAAAGAGGTCGATCAAGTCAAAGTAATCGCGACACGATTCGTCAACACTCTGACCCTGCAGCCTCTATGCCTCGACTTTCTTCCGATCGGCGAGCTTCTCAAGGGAATAAAGGTCCCCGGAGTGGAGTCCGAAGAGAAACTGGCTTCCGACACAACCGAAATCCTATTTGAACCTAGCCCGCAGCACCTTCTGGAATATCTCCTTCCGCGCTACCTGAACATCTACATTTATCAAGTGCTGCTCAATGCCAAGGCGAGTGAGCAAAGCGCCCGCATGGTGTCGATGAAAAGCGCCACGGACAGCGCGGAGGGACTCATCAGGGACCTGACACTCGAATACAACAAGCTGCGCCAGGGCAATATCACGCAAGAGTTGCTGGAAATCGCCGGCGGCCAAGCCGGTTGAGAAAAGACATTTTGGTGACAGACAACCGAAACCAGGGATGGATATGAATACAGGAAAAATCGTTCAAGTCGTCGGCCCGGTGGTGGACGTCGAGTTTCCTACGGCGCTCCCCGATATTTTTAGCGCGTTGACTGTGGAATACAAAGTTGGCGGCCAGCCCGTCAAGTTGACGCTCGAAGTCCAGCAGCACCTCGGGGACAAGTGGGTCCGGACCATCTCGATGTCCGGCACCGAGGGTCTCAAACGCGGCTTTGAGGTTCTGGACACCGGAAAGCCGATATCCATGCCCGTCGGCATGGGCGTGATGGGCCGGGTGTTCGATGTGACCGGGAATCCTGTGGATGAGCGCGGCCCGGTAGTAGCGGAGAAATACTATCCGATTCATCGCGACCCGCCGCCGCTTGTGGATCAATCCACGTCCCCGCAAGTACTTCCCACGGGTATCAAAGTGATCGACTTGATCTGCCCCTTTCTAAAGGGTGGGAAAGTGGGTGCGTTTGGCGGAGCCGGCGTAGGCAAAACCGTAGTTATCATGGAGCTGATCAATAATATCGCCAAGCTCCACGGAGGAGTCTCGGTATTCGCCGGCGTCGGGGAACGCACCCGTGAGGGGAACGACCTCTACCGCGAAATGTCGGAAGCCGGTGTCATCAGGCAGGACGACCTGGGCGCATCCAAAATCGCGCTGGTTTACGGCCAGATGAACGAACCGCCGGGAGCCCGTCTTCGTGTGGCTTTATCCGGGCTCGCCATCACCGAATATTTCCGCGATGAGAAAAACCAGGACGTGCTGCTTTTCATCGACAACATTTTCCGTTTTTCCCAGGCCGGCTCCGAAGTCTCAGCACTGCTCGGCCGCACCGCGAGTGCTGTCGGCTACCAGCCAACCCTTGCCGCGGAGATGGGCATCTTGCAGGAGCGCATCACCTCCACCAAGAAGGGCTCGATCACGTCTTTCCAGGCCGTATATGTGCCGGCCGACGACCTGACGGATCCCGCCCCGGCGACCACCTTTGCGCATCTGGATGCCACCATCGTTCTGGATCGGGCGATTTCCGAATTGGGCATCTATCCTGCGGTCGATCCCCTGGCCTCAACCTCGCGGGCGCTGGCGCCCGAGATCGTCGGCCAGGAGCATTACGGCGTCGCGCGCGGAGTGCAGAAGGTGCTTCAGCGCTTCAAAGACCTGCAGGACATCATTGCAATTCTGGGTATGGACGAGCTTTCGCCGGAAGACAAAACGACAGTGTACCGCGCGCGCAAGATCCAGCGCTTTCTGAGCCAACCGTTCAGCGTGGCCCAGGTGTTCACAGGCCGCGAAGGCAAACAGGTCCCGGTCGCGGAGACTGTTCGGGGTTTCAAAGAGATTCTGGAAGGCAAACACGATCAGGTGCCGGAAGGTAACTTCTATATGAAGGGCGCCATTGAAGAGGTCGCACAGTAGAAATCGAGCGTCGATGGACTAAGGCCGGAAGGCTCTCATTCGGCGCGCAGCGCGCAGGCAAACATGGCAGATACGCTAAAATTGGAAATCGTTACTCCGGACGGAACAGCTTATTCCCAGGATGTGGAGATGGTCACCATGGAGGCGGTGGAGGGCCAGATTGGGATTCTTCCTTTTCACACCCGGCTTATGACGCAACTCGTTCCGGGTGAAATGATCGTGACTCGGGGGGGTAAGGAAGAGCTTCTGGCTGTCGGAGAGGGGCTCGTGGTCGTTACCGGCACGCATGTATCGGTTATCACCGACATGGCGATTGCCGCTGACAAAATCGACGAAGCCAAGGTGGAAGAGGCGCGTCAACGGGCCGCAGCACGGCTGCTGGACAAAATATCCGACGAAGAAGTTGCCTCGGTCAACGCGTCTCTGGTTCGATCCCTGGTTCAGTTGCGCGTAAAGCGGCGTCGCCACGCCTGATTTCGTAACGCTGACATACGCTGACAAAAGCGCTGATAAACGCAGACATTCAAAGTGTGAGGGTCAGGCTGCAGGAAATCGCCTTATCGTAATCGCTTGAGCACGACGGCGGTCAAATCGTCCTGTTGCGCAGTGCCGTTTGCGAAACCGGCAGCCGCCGAATGGAGCGCGGAAATGACGTCGGCCGCGCGGAAGCCCCGGGCATTCCTAATTGCGGCGTGCAGACGCTCGAATCCGAAGTCTTCTTCCGCTGCATTCGTCCACTCAAAAAAACCATCCGTGATCAGTACCAGCATGTCTCCAGGAGCGAGACGGATTTTCTGAGCCGGGCCATAGGCCATAGAACGGAAAATGCCAAAGGGCACGCCGTGCGCCTCAAAACTGTGTACCTTATCCTCGGCGGCGGAATAGAGGAGCAGTGGGGCGTGTCCCGCGGAGAGGAGATCGACGGAGCCCGTGCCGGGATCCAGGACTCCGGCAACGAAGGTGATGAGTTTTCCTGGAGATAGGTCGGCGCAGAGCAGCCTGTTGATGCGGGTGACGATCGCATCCAGGTCGGAATCCTGCGCGATGCTCGCCTGCACATAGGCGTGGCATGCCGAGGCCATCAGCGCCGAACTGATCCCGTGCCCCGTTACATCCGCGAGCATAAAAACGGTTTTCCCGTCGGCCAGTTGGCGCCAGCCGTAGTAGTCGCCGCCTGTCTGATCGGCGGGCTTGTTCCACCCGGCGAGGTCGTAGTCGCCCAATTCGGGCGTTTCACGGGGCAGCAGGGACTGCTGCACGAAGCGCGCGCTTTCCAGTTCTCCGTTGAGGCGTTCCACCGTTCGTGCTTCGCGCAAGGTGGCTCCCACATGGGATCGGATCTGGCGCGCGATTTCGCCCGCAAGGAATCCGGCCGCGAGCATAATGATGGCGTTGCCGACGTAATATTCGACCGGCTGCATTGTCTGGCGAACAACCGGGGCCGGATACCAGATAAAGACATAGGCACAGACCAGCGCGTACTCTGCTGCGCAGAAAACTCCTGAAAGGCGCGCCAGCATAGGGCTGAGTCGCAACGTCGACAAGACAATGAACAGAAAATAGGTCAGGACGATCGGCGCAACCAAGGCTGTGTAGGGATTGGTAATACCCGTCAAGATCAACAGGATAACGCCGGCGGTCGGGAACAGCGTCTCCACGAAAGCACTGAGAATAAGATCGGCGCGGCTCAGATCGGTTTTCCGCCGCATCACCCGCCCCACCCAGCCGAGCATAATGAACTCAAACCCGATCATGATGCCGAAATAAGCTATTAAAACCGGCAGAATGCCTTTGCCCGTCTTGCCCTCAAAGATCATTCCGCGCAACAGTGTGCTCACGAACAACAAACAAAGGACCGTGAGTATTGCAGTGATACGGGTCCGGTCGCTTTGAAGCCGCGCCTGCCTGAGAGCCTCGGATGAGCCTAAATCCACTTCATTCATAGTTTCCCCCCCCATCATTACACTTATTCGGGCCAGCCTGTGATTTGCGCACGAGCAATTTTCGGGCTTCCGGCCCGCGCGTTGTTACCCATAGATTCGTGCAGATTCGCGGTTGTATGTGTTGATAGACCTATACCGCAACGCGCTCATTTGAAAAAGCTCGACTCTCTTCGGCAAGCAGCTTTTCAGGACACCGGATGACAACTCTGCCGCGGCTTTTCTCGACGGCTCCGGCGCGATCCCACTTTTTCAGCAGCCTGCTGACAGTAAAAAAGCTCACATCGGCAAGGGAGGCCAGATCTTCGTTTCTGATGTCAACTTTCACCCCGGCCGTAAGCACTTGTCCGGTCCGGGAGGCCACATCCGTCAGTGCATAGGCCAGCCGTTCCTGGGCCGTATCCGACACAAGCCTTACATGGCGTTGCGCGTATATCGCAAGATAGTGCAACGCAAGCCGGAAAGCGTTTTGTGGAAAACGCGGGTATGCGCGGGCGAGTTGAAGGACGCTCCGGTGCCCCCATGTGAAGACATCCACCTCATGAACCGCTGAGGCAGTCCCCAGATATCCGATAGGTTCGGATAGGAAGGAGGCTATCCCGAAGGCATTCCCCGGGCCGAACCGGCGCACCAGGATCTGTTGTCCCCTTTCAGTGACGACGTAAAAATTCACAAAGCCTGTCCTCACCAGCACCAAGCAGGTCGCAGGTTCTTCCGCTCTTACAATTGTTTCGGACGCTTTGAAGATTCGTTTCGTTGCGGCGGCCAGAATCAGTTTGACCTCATCCTTTCCCAGCCCCGCAAAGAGTCGCACCGAGGCGATATCGATCATGAAGAATTCCTCCGGTTCCTCACATGTAACATTATCAGAACGGCAATGGATACTGACAATATTGACAGGCCGTTACTCACCCGGTCCAACGGTGCCGTAGCGGATGCGAACTGCGCATTACGGAAGCGTTTTGCCGGAGACTAAGGCCTCGGCGATTTGTTCTTGCTGTTTGCCTCCGTTTTATTGCTCCAGCGCAACGACGACGATCGAACCATCGGATAGTCTATGGTGGACAACGATTTTCACATCCGGAGGTGAACAGGAGTGGACAAATTGCGGGTGATGGTTGCGGAAGACCATCCATTCATGCGCCAGGCGATAATTTCCTTTCTGAGCAGATATTTTGAAATCATCGGGGCCGTGCATGACGGCAAAGATCTTGTCGACGAAGCGAGTCTCGCTGCTTCCGGATGTGATTGTCAGCGATATATCGATGCCGCGGCTTACGGGGCTGCAGGCTATGCAGGAATTAAGCGCGCGAGGATGCAGGATCCCATTTCTTTTTGTTACCTCGGAACCCGCACTCATCGAGCAAAATACATTGTCATTCATTGACAAATTGGATCTTTATTTTGAACTTGTGCCCGCAATTGAAATGGTTGCCATAGGAAAACAATATATTTCATCCAGGACCCATTCCCGAAAACAGCGATTTGGAAAATAGGGAAGAGAATTCTCGTGCATACACAGAGAATCGGCGACCTTTGGCAGATCCGTAAACTTGAAGTTGTGAACCGGTCAAAGCGGTTGGAGGAGTTACGCCGGTCTTGAACGCTGACTTACGCCGACCCTCGCCGAACAAATCGGCGTTTGTCAGCGCTTTTGTCAGCGTATTTCAGCGTTTCAAAATTAGGAGCGTTGGATCGAAGAATCGCCTTCTGGCGGGATCGTTTGGACATCCACAGCTATGCCGCGCGGTGTCGGGCGATCCGGGAACTGCTGCTGAGGAATTGCAAGGCCGCTGGCGTCGCGGTGGGCAAAAATGCTGGGAGTCATGATTTCAACGCCCGCGCGGTTAAACTCATCCAGCACATTCGCCCGAAGGTCGGAGTGGGTTTCGAACATCAAATCCGCCCTGTCGCTCCAGGCGCGCAATTGATAGGAGACTGCATAATCTCCCAGCTCGGTCTGCCACACACATGGGGGCGGATCCGACAGTATGTGTTCGGTTCTGCGGGCGCCCTCGATCATGAGGCGGTGGACGGTGCGCCAGTCCACGTCGTAACCGATCCCCGCGTTCACGGCAAGCACGAGTCCCTTCGAAGCGGCGAGATACGTATAGTTGAGAATGGATGTCGAAAGGATGGCGCTGTTGGGAATCGTGACCGCCTCGTTCTGCACGGTGACGATTCGGGTCACCAAAAGGCTTCTCTCGCGCACAAAGCCGACGGTATCGCCGATACGAACGAAATCCCCGGGCCGGAACGCGCTGGTATAGGTCAGCGTAATGCCTGACATGATGTTGTTGATTGCGCCCGACGAGCCGAAGGTGACAAGCGCGCCGACGAAGACCGAAAAGCCCTGGAAGAACTGCGAGCCTGCGCCCGGCAGATAGGGAAAGCTTACCATCAAGAGAAACAGCAGAACCACGACTCGAATCAGCTTGTAGGTCGGCGAAGCCCATTCCGGCTGGAACCCGGGAACGCTGAGCGTTCCGTCACGGATCGCATAAAGGGTATACCGGATGATTTTCAGCAAAACCCATCCCAGAAAGCCTATCACAGCCAGATAGCCGAGTTCGGGAAGATAGTTCAGGATTGCCTGGATTACGGTTCGGCCGGGTGTGCCGAGGCTTTCCATGAACGCATCCACCACAGGCTTCGTGCCCTTAAAAAGGTGAAAGACCTGGAAAACAAAGGCACCAATCAAGAGCGCGAGAGCAGTCGCACGGAAAGCCCGATTTGCATAGGAAAGTATTTTAAGAACGTAGGTGCTTAGCGCTAATCCTGTTTTATGGGCAAGGCCCTCGCCGGCGGCATGAGCTGCCATACGTCCCTCGAAGAACCAATACACCATGCCGACGATCTGGATCAGCAGTACCAGAGAAAGCAGAGAAGCAAGCGTATAGAATATTGCGACCAATACGCCGCTCACCCAAACGTCCGTGATTACAGGCACAATCCGGCCGATTTCCCATCCCAGCTTTCCAAGCAAACTGGCGATGGGTTCGCGCAGCAGAAGAGAAAGCGCAAGAATGAGTGCGTTGCCCGCCATCAAGGCATACTTCTTTCGACCCAGGCGCCGGCTGCGCTGGCCTGTGAACACCAGGATTGCCTGCCGGATGGCGAGCAGAAGACCCGACATTAAGAGCATGGCCAGGGTGAACCGCAAGGCCAGAAAGGCGGAATCCGAGAGCAACTTGTTATCGGTCGGCATCGGGTGTTCTCCAAAGTAAAGCAGCCACGGAGGTCACTGGTTCTCCCGGTTCTTTGTGGCTTGTTTCTTCGACCGCCGCGCCACGCGATTCGCCAGAGCGCGCGCAATCGCGTAAGGCGTGACAATCAGAACCGGTCCTATAATTAGCGCGGCGAAAGGATGCGCGGTTCCCAGAATGATACGCTGAAAAACAGCGTCCAAAAGGATGCCCATCAGCAGAAGATTTACAATCGTCAAAAAGCCCGTCTTCACCAGATCGCGCCGAAGGCCCCGGCGGAAAAGCATTCCGTAAAGATACGGCGGTCTCCCTGCGCGCGCATCTTCTAATCCATTGAGAACCCCGAGAATGATAGCCATCAAAGGTTGCAGAATAAAGCGGAATCGGCCCGGGCCGGCGAGCCGCTTTGGAATGTCCTCGAAGAACGCACTGGAAAACAGGTAAATCCCGCCCCTGTTGAAGGCATCACGCAGGGAACCGGGCACCGACAGCAGGAGCGCGAGCAGAGTGAGGCCCGCGAGAACGAGGGTGGTGCGGCGACTTTTTATGAAGGATGTTTTAGCCACTCTACACCAGCTTTAAAAGCGGTTAAAACACTTATTCCATTGGTAAATCCCCGGCTCTGCCGGGGGACTCAGAGAGTTTGACAGCTCCGTATTTTGAAACGCTGAGATACGCTGACCAAGCGCTGACAAACGCAGATTTGTTCGGCGAGGGTCGGCGTAAGTCAGCGTTCAAGACCAGCGTAACTCCTCCAACCGCTTTGAGCGGTTCCAATCTTTCAAGCCTGACTTCACGACGAATCATTGCTTCATTGTTTCCAGTGCAACCGCTCTTACTGGATAGTCTCCACGTCAAAAACATGATACGACCAGGGCTGCAGATCGAGGTAAAGTCCGTGCTCGAGCAATTCATTCCCATCACGGATATAGCATGCGGAGCCGAGTGAATCCTTCAGCCGGACCGAACGGTTCTTGATTTCAGAAAACGGCAGGTTGAGATAGCACTGACTGGGATGGGGCGCGTAATTCACAGCGATCAGCATCCGTTCCCCGCCGGATCCCAGCCAGGAATGGGCGACGAATGCATCCCATGATCCGTTTCCGTCCCAGGCCGCCAGACAAGGCAGCGGCTGCCATTCGCCCGCTTTTCACGACAGGCTTCCGCAGGATGGCGAGCAAATGGTCATAGAATTCCTCAAGCTCCTTGTCCAGAGATTCCTGGGGTGCCCGAACGAGATGCGGTGAAATGCGTTTCTTCCGGCCTTCGAACTGCCCCTGATGGAAGAAACGCAGGCCGGGTATGAAATAGGTGATCACGGCGGCGGCCCGGTGAACGAGGGGATCAAAAGTGGCAGAGGCGCGAGGTTCGTCGTGATTTTCCAGAAAACGCGCGAGCTTCGTCTGATAATCAAGCTCCGCGTGAAGATGCTCGCGCACCGGCCGGGCGTGACCCTCGCGCAGGCGGTCATAGAGGCGCTTGTCATAGGTGTAGTCGAATCCCTGCTGCTGGAGGGTCCATTCCAAATCCCAATAGACCTCGGCCATAAAGCAAAAATCCGGGTGCTGGTCCCGTATTTTTTGTGTGGCTTTCGGCCAGAATAGCTCCGGCCGGCGCCCCCACGTCCGCTCAAAAACCTCGGGCAAAAGGAGCATCGCCATATCGCATCGGACGCCGTCGCATTGGCCGGAGATTTTCAGCAATTCATGGATCATCGCCTCCTGCAGCTGTGGATTGGCGTAATTGAGCTGCAGGGTATCGGGCCAGCCGGAAAAATATGGATCCCTGCCATAAGCCAGGATCAAGTCTCCCTTTTTCCGTTTGACCCGGATATAGTTCTGCGGCTCCCGCGCCAGCAGGTCCTCTGTCCCCGCGACAAAATACTCCGGGTGATTCTCAACCCACGGGTGATCCAGCGCCATGTGATTCGGGACAAAATCGAGCATCAACTTTAAATGGCGATTCGCAAGCCGGTGGCGCAAGCGAGCCAGGGCGCCATCGCCTCCGAGTTCAGCCGGGACGGCATAGGCAGTGATCGCAAAACCGGAACCGGCGATGTCCTCTTCCCGCAAGTCCGGCAGCGTCTCCTGAAATTCCTTGCGCCACTCGGTGTTGGCGCGCGAAACCTGCTGTCCGGCGGGACCCGTCTGCCAAACGCTCAGGAACCAGACCCAGTCAAATCCTGCCTCCGCCAGACGATCCAATTCGGTATCGGGAACGTCATCCAGTGTCGCTGCCCGGCCCAACTTCCGGGATAGTTCCGTCAGCAGGACGCGCGTGTTGATTTGATACAGTGAAGGATAGCGAAGATCCGGCATATTCCCTCCCTATTTCCCGCTCATCCGTTCACCGCCCACCTGCTCCGATATAACCCTGGCAAACACGCGCCCGCGTTCGGTCTCGAGCAAGGTCTTAGCATCGATACGCCCGAACAGGTCTATCAGGGGGGCGATCACGCCGGTCCACCCCGTCTGGTGGCTGGCCCCGAGACCCGCTCCGTTGTCGCCATGGAAATATTCATAAAAAAGGATCAGATCGCGCCAATGCGGATCCTCCTGGAACTTGGCCGTTCCACCATGGACCGGCCGCTTTCCGTTGGTGTCACGCAGGAATGTGCCCGCCAGCCGGCGGACAAGCTCCTGCGCCACTTCGAACAGCGTCTTGTACTGTCCTGAACCGGTCGGGCATTGAACCTTGAATTCGTCGCCATAAAAGGTGTACAGGTTCGCCAGCGCCCGGACAATCAGCGCGTTGACGGGCATCCACACCGGACCGCGCCAGTTTGAGTTGCCGCCGAACATTCCCGTATTTGATTCAGCCGGCAGGTACTGGACCTTGTACTCCTCGTGACCCACCCAGAAGGAGAACGGGTGATCCAGATGGTAGCGCGAAACAGAACGGATTCCGTGCGGCCCGAGAAACTCGTTTTCGTCGAGCATGTAACCGAGCACCCGCTCCAACTTCTTCTTGTTGAGAATCGACATCAGACGGCGTCCTTTGTAGCCGATGAAACCCTCGTCAGTCGGGGCGACCTGCGAAACCAGTTCCGGATGACGTTTCCGGTACAGGGCGATCATCTCCATGAGTTTCGGATGTCGCGTCAAGTCATCCGCCTCGAGCACGGTTGAGGAGCACAACGGCAGCAGTCCAACCAGAGACCGCACCTTCAAACGCGTGGCTTGGCCGTTGGGGAGCCGCAGCAGATCATAGAAGAATCCTTCTTCCTCATCCCACATCTCGTCGTGGTGAACGCCGATGCGGTCCATGGCATAGGAAATCTGCATAAAATGCTGGAAGAACTTGAAGGCGACCTCTTCATACATCGAGTCGTAATCGCACAGAATCAGGGCCATTTCCGCCATGCACTGGCTGTAGAACGCCATCCAGGCGGTGCCGTCGGCCTGTTCCAGCGATCCGCCCGTTGGAAGCTGCGCGCTCCGGTCGAATATGCCGATGTTGTCCAATCCCAGAAATCCTCCCGCGAACACGTTGCGCCCGGACGGGTCCTTGCGGTTCACCCACCAGTTAAAATTCTGCATCAAGCCCTGGAACGACCGTTCCAGAAACCGCAGGTCCGCCCGGCCCAGCTGCTTCTCGTATTTATACAGCCAGAGCGTAGCCCAGGCGTGCACCGGGGGATTCACGTCGCTGAAGTTCCACTCGTAGGCAGGAATCTGGCCGCTCGGGTGGAAGTACAGGTTGCGAAGCATCAGCAGCAACTGCTCTTTGGCAAAATCGAAATCCACCAGCGAGAGGGCGATCGTGTGGAACGCCAGGTCCCAGGCCGCATACCACGGATACTCCCACTTGTCCGGCATCGAAATCACGTCGGCATTCAGCATATGGAACCATTCCGTGTTACGTACATTTTGGCGGGTGGATTCAAGCAGCGGATGACTGTTGTGCTCGCGCAGCCATGTCGCCAGGTCGAAGTGATAGAACTGCTTGCTCCATAGCATTCCGGCCAGCGCCTGTCGGTGCACCCGGCGCTCATCTTCGCTGAGCGAACGCGGCGTGATCCTCTGGTAGAATTCGTCCGCGTCTCCGATGCGGCTCTTAAACGTCCCATCGAAACTGCGGAAGGCGTCCTTCGAAGGGGCGGCTGCCAGCCGCAGGCGGACCGTTTTGCTGCCACCCGCAGGCACTTCGAGCGCGTAGTGGGCTGCGGCCTTGGTCCCCGCCTTGGCAGGATTCACCGCCTCGCCCTGTCCCGATATGAGATATGAGTGAAACCCATCCTTGACGTAGGGAGAAGCATTGGGCTGGCCCCAGAGACGGTCGGCATTGCTCTCATTTTCCGTAAAGAGCAGCTCCGGCGCGCCATCGCAATAGAGCCAGTACTCGCCCAATTCATGATGGGAGACTTGAATGGCGCCGGGCGCAGCCTGGCGCAGAGAAGGCTTTCGATTATCCTCGCCCCAGGACCATGTGTTTCGGAACCACAGCGTCGGTAAAAGCCGAAGCCGGGCCGCTTCCGGCCCCCGATTGTGAACGGTGATGCGGACGAGAACGTCTTCCGGACCTTCCTTGGCGTACTCCACAAACACGTCAAAGTACCGGTCGTCGTCAAACACGCCCGTATCGAGCAGTTCGTACTCGAATTCCTCCCGCGACCGTCTCCGGTTCGTCTCGATAAGATCCCGGTAGGGATACTCGCGCTGCGGATACTTATACAGATACTTCATATAGGAGTGCGTGGGAGTGCTGTCGATGTAGAAGTAGTACTCCTTCACGTCCTCCCCATGGTTTGCCTCGCTGTTTGTGAGTCCGTACATGCGCTCTTTCAGGATGGGGTCGCGCTCGTTCCACAACGCAAGCGCGAAGCACAGCCGCTGCCTGTCGTCGCAGATCCCCCCGAGCCCGTCCTCGCCCCACCGGTAAGCCCGGGAGCGCGACTGGTCATGGGTGAAATAATCCCACGCGTTGCCGTCCTCGCTATAATCCTCGCGGACCGTGCCCCACTGCCTCTCGCTGAGGTAGGGCCCCCATTTTTTCCACGGGATCCCCTTTTCTCGTGCCTCATTCAACCGCTTTTGTTCCGTTACGTCGATAATTTCCTGTTTAGCCATGGTTCCTCCAATCCTTCCCCCGTCATAAAGATCCGATAATAGATGATGGCTTGACACTTCGTGGACAGTTCCTGACATCGATATGATGGGTTGCCCTCATTTTCTCTGCCACTGTCAGTTTTGACAGCGAAGGATCCTTCGGTGCTTGGAGCCTTTCAGCGTTCGTGTATACAACTCAAAAGCCCTCATCCATTGGGAGATCCCCCGGCTCTGCCGATGGGGCAGCATCAGTTTGACAAATGCTGAAGCATGCCTTTTCCCCGGTTTTCTGACAGCAACCAAGAGCATAAGCCCCGCGAAATACTGAATATCGAATGTCGAACCGCAGAAGTTAAGACCTCGAAATTCATCATTCTTTATTCGGCATTCTGCGGTTCAAAAAGCTTTAAAGATGTTTATTGCGCATGAAACCGGTTGCATCTTTTATCGGTTGCGATCAGGCCCCTTTGAGGGGCCAGCATCCGTAAAGCCTCCGGCTCTGCCGGAGGATACTTACTCTGCACTTTTGAGATTGGTTTGCTCCCAGGCTCGGACCCGGCGGCGAGCCTCGTCGAAGATGCGCTCATAATTGCCTTTCCTGACCTTCTCGCTCGCCTCGGGGATGAGCCTGGCGAAGAGAGGAGCGTACAGATCGTAAACCTTCAAGTACTTGGCCTGATCGGTCGGGCCGACTTCGTCCGTTCCGAAAAGGAAACGGTCCGGGAAGCGGTTGATGAGGTCGGCTACTGCCCGGGTCGTCTCGGGGGTCGCGACCAGGTACTTCGCCGTTTCATCCCACGAGATATCGAAGTATACATGACTCAACGCGGGATTTTTAAGCGCCCGCTCAACAATGGAGAGCTGATCCTTCATTGGACGGACGATGCGCCCCAATCCGATGTGCGCCCAGATAATTGTGGTTTTCGGGTGCCGCTGGAATAAGTCCCTCAGCTGCAGGATCTGATACGGCTCCTGGTCCGGCTTCGGAAATGGCACGTCCGCATCGTTGTGCAATATTACCACAAGTCCCGCCTCGCCGGCGAATTCAAACACTCTGTCGAGGGCGGGATTCTTCAGACTGGCCGTCTCACCGGCGATCTTGGCGGATACGAACTCCTTATGGATTGTGAACTCGCCGATCCCCGAGAAAACGCCGGGGAAAGTCTTCAGCACCCGCCGGATGTGGTCCACCGCATACATGTCCGCAGGATTGAAGCCGGTGATCATCGGGTCCAGACGCTCCTGCTGTTCCCGGGGCAGCGATTTGTACGCCATGGCGATGAAAGCATCGGTAAAGGAATAGTAATAGAGCGGGGCGTCCGTCTGCAGGTAATAGGTCGGCGCATAGTCGCCCGTGTTGGCATACGACCACATCTGCTGCAAGGGAAGGCCGAACAGCACCGCGCGCCCCACCTTCGTGCCCATGACTTTTAGAAAGTCGCTGACACTCGGACCTTCCTGGATGTAGTTGGTCAGATGGACGTGGCCATCGTGGACCAGATAGCCATCTTCCCCGATGGCAGCCGTTTGCGCAGTCGGGGGGGCAAACCCGGCCCATGCGAAAACCAAGGCACTCGCCAGAACTGCGAAAATACGCAGGTTTTTGGGATGGAGCATGAATGCCTCCTTTTCCTCGGAAGAATATGATGCGCAGAATTGAAACGAGCACCTGTCAAGTCTGACAGGGGGTTTCCAATGCTGACATGCGCTGACAACTGCGCGGATGAACGCTGAAAGGTAAATAGGCGTGAGGCAGCCGGACCTTGACGTCTCCAGCGAGATCGTAGCGTTTTTGTATCAGAACGGATATGTTTTTGCCGTTGGCGTTTGGATTCCGCGGCGGTTGTGCATTTCCGGTTTCGGCCCGCCATGCCTCAGGATTCAGATTCTTTTTTAGAGGAGCTTCCCGATACATAAAGGCTGACAAGCCGCGCCACCATCACCGCAAGATATAACTGTCCTGCAACCGCCTCGAGGATCGCAAGACCCCGCGCTACTTCGGTTTTAGGCACGAAGTCTCCGTAGCCGAGCGTCGCCAGAGTCACAAAACTGAAATAGAGGCCGTCCGCTGTGGTGAAGCCGCCAACATTTGCACCTCCATAATACATAGAACCCGGCCAGGCGTGCTCCACCACCCAATACAGGATGCCAAAGGAAATGCCGGCCAGCAGATACGCGCTGAGCGCGGCGTAAATGTGTGCACTATCGATAGAGGTGGCCCGCAAGGTGAAACGCAGCGCATTGACCGCGGCCAGCAAACCCACCAGCGTGAATATTCCCAGATTCAACGATGAGAAGTTTAGGCCAAAGGATGCAGAGAACAGCCGTCCGGCCACGGCCAGCGCCACAAGATCCAGAGAGTCCACCGCACGCTGACGGTTCGGAGCGGAAGCACGGCTATCAGAAGGGTCGCAGCCAGCAGCAACTCGATGAAGGTTGATTTCCATTGCAGAGCCGCCAGCAGCGGAGAAGCTGCAAAGGTAAAGCAGAAGCGAGTAGAAAAGGACAGCATACCGTTTCCGGATATAGGCATCCGCAACCGCATCGGTCCTGGCCGCCAGACTGGTTACAATATTGCTCATTGCGAAATCCCCTCGCAGGATTTTCAGGCTGCTCTGCTACAAAAGATCTCATCGCGTGCGAAATCCGTCGAAAACCGGTGCCCGCTTCCTTTGCTGCGGAGTGAAAAGCCGGGCAACTGCTATTTATGGCATCCAGCCGCCTCCCAGCGCTTTGTACACGTAGATGACTGAATTCAACTCGCCCAGATAAGCCTGGGCATACGACAGTTCTGCATCCAATGCCTGCCGCTCGGTATCCAGCACTTCCAGATAGCTGGAGACGCCCCCGCGATAGCGCATATCCGCGAGGCGCAATTGGTCTCGCAGCGTGGTGAGCGAAAAGTTCGCGCTGAGCTCGATATTCCTTGGCTTTCTGATAACCGACCAGCGAGTCGGCCACGTCCCTGAACGCCTCCTGGATGCTCTTCTGGTAGCTCAGGATCGCCGCTTCACGCTGGGCTTTCGATGCTTTATAGTTTGCCCAAAGCTTGCCTGCGTTAAAAAGGGGCAGTGTGATGCTGCCGCCGTAGCTATATGCCAGTCCATCTGGTGTAGAACAGATTGCGGATGTCAAAGTTCTGATAGCCTCCTGACCCGGTGAGGCTGATGGACGGGAAGAACAGGGATTTAGCCACTCCGACGCGGGCATTGGCGGCCACGAGCAACTGCTCAGCCTGGCGAATATCAGGTCTCCGATCCAGCAACGCCGAAGGCAATCCGGCGGGCACTTCCGGCGCCAGCTTCTGATCACCCAGCTTTTTGGTGCGCTCCACGGGTCCCGGATTGCTGCCTAGCAGGGTGCTGAGGAAATTTTCCGCCTGCTCGCGCCTGCGTTCCACATCGGCAATCGTTGCCGCTGCGGATGCCACCAGGCTCATGGCTTGATCGACCTCCAACTGGTTTGCGATTCCGCCCTGTCATTCGCGCCTGCACCAACCGAAGGGAACCACGGCGGGAAGCGAGAGACCGCTGCGCAACTTCCAGTTCCTGATCCAACTCCAGCAATTGAAAGTAACTGCTGGCCACTCCGGTCACCAGGCTCTGAATCACGGCCTGCTGAACGGCCTCCTGTGCCAGATACTGCGCCCGGGCCGCCTCGGTCTGGCGGCGAATTTTGCCCCATATGTCCAGCTCCCAAAAGACCCGTTCCGCCGCCGAACACTGAGCTTAGGCCCCTGTTGACGCCTCGTTGCTGGTCCGCACTGACTTCTGCGTTTAAAGAAGGATACAGCGCAGACTTCTCAACCGTGATGAAAGCCTGGGCGGCAAGAACCCGCTGTGCGGCGATCCGAATGTCGTAGTTATCCTTCAGGGCTGTCCGGATCAATTCCTGCAGCTTTTCATCGCGAAACAGATCAAACCATTTCACATCCCCAAGAGTCGGCGCTGCGGCCGCAGGAGCGGCTGCAGGCAAAGCCGTCTCGGAGCGATGTTCAGCCGGGACGGGATATTCCGGCCGCGTATATTTGGGCCCAACCGCGCAGCCCGCGAAGAGCAGTAACAAGCCTAGCGAAGCGAGAAATGCTCTATATGCTTTCCAGTTCATAAGTGTGTCTCCTCCACGGGCTGCTTTCCCGGCATATCCACCGTATCTGCGGTCCCGGATCGTTTCCGGCCAAGCCCCTCAACGAAGGTGAAGTTGCCGGGAATGATGAAAACGCCAAGCGCCGTTGCGATCAGCATGCCCCAAAACACCGCAGTGCCCATCACATTCTGAGCGCCCGACCCGGCGCCGTTCGCAAGCATCAGCGGCACGACCCCAAGGATGAAGGCGAAGGCCGTCATCAGAATCGGGCGGAAACGCAAGCGCGCCGATTCGAGCGCCGACTCTTCGAGGGAAGAACCTTGCTCATGCTTTGCCTTGGCGAACTCCACGATCAGGATAGCGTTTTTGGCCGCCAGGCCGATCAGCATGACCAGTCCGACCTGCACGTAAACGTTGTTGTCATACCCCATCAGCCAGACGCCGAGGAAGGCGCCCAACGCCACCAGCGGCGATCCCAGGAGCACTGCCCAGGGCAGCCGCCAGCTTTCGTACATCGCGGCCAGCAGCAGAAACACACACAGGATGGCCATGATGAAAGTGGGCGCGGCAGGCGGGGCTACCTTCTCCTGGTAGGACAACGAGGAATAGGCAAAGCTCATTTCCTTTGGGCAAGGTCTCTGCGAAGACTTGCTCCAGCGCAGCCAAAGCCTGTCCGGAGGTGTAACCGCGGGCGGGCGCCCCCTGGATTTCCACGGAACGCAGCAGGTTGAACCGGGTTGTCAACTCAGTTCCCGAGATATCCTTGACGGTGACCAGCGTGGAGAGAGGGATCATCTGTTCGGTTGACTTCGACCGGACATAGACCTTGCCGATATCCTCGGCCTTCAATCGGGCCGACGCGTCAGCCTGCACGTAAACCCGATAGAGCCGTCCGAAACGGTTGAAGTCGTTGACGTAGCTTCCTCCCATGACGGTGGCCATGGCCTGAAAAACCTCGTTGATCGGGACGCCTACCGTGCGCGCCTTTTCCCGATCCAGCTCCACCTTGACCTGGGGGTACCTTGGGTCAAAGGAGGTGAAGAGGTTCCCCAGTTCCGGCCGCTGCCTTCCTGCCGCGAGGAACTTCTGCGTGGCCTGGCCCATCTCCTGGATGCTCATGGAGCCGCTGCGATCCTGGATGAGGAAGTTGAATCCTGAGGCGGCGCCAAAACCGGAGAGGGTCGGGATGTTAAATGGGAAGATGGTCGCCTCCGGGATGGGCGCGAATTCCCGCTGCAGCTGCGCCATGATTCCTTTCACTTTCTGCGCCTCTTCCTGCCTTTCCTCCCATGGCTTCAGCCGCGCAAAAATGGAGCCGTAGTTCGGTTGATAGGTATTGGTGACCACTCCGTACCCGCCGATAGTCTGGAAGGAGTCGATCTCTTCGTATTTTCGAGAGGATGTCCTCGACCTTCTTCAGCGTCAAGCTGGTGCGCTCGAGCGAAGCACCGGGCGGAAGCTGGACATTGACTCCGAAAATCCCCTGGTCCTCATCCGGGATAAATCCGGCCGGGAGCTTGCCCGCAAAGAAGACCGGCGCCGACGATTACGACGGCGACGATCCCGATCGTGAGAATCCCCCGGCGCACAAGCAGGCGAGACATACTCACATAGCCGTTGGTGGTGACATCAAAGACCTTGTTGAAGCCACGGAAGAAAACGCCCAGCGGCCCGCGCATGGGACGCGGCTTTTTGAGAAGCATGCAGCAGAGCGCGGGCGTCAGCGACAGCGCGTTGAAGGCCGAGAGCAGCACCGAGATCGCGATGGTCAGAGCGAACTGCTTGTACATGCTGCCGACCAGCCCGCCAAGGAGGGCGACGGGGACAAACACAGCCGAGAGGATCAGGGCAATCCCGATGACCGGGCCCGAAACTTCCTCCATGGCCTTAACGGTTGCCTCCTTGGGTGACTTTCCGTGCTCAATATGGTGGATGACCGCCTCCACGACCACAATGGCGTCATCCACCACAATGCCGATGGCCAGTACCAAGCCGAACATCGAAAGGGTGTTGACTGAAAAGCCGAGCACGGGGAAAAAAATGAAAGTGCCGACGAGCGAAACCGGAATAGTGAGCAGTGGGATGATGGTCGCCCGGATATTCTGCAGGAAGATGAATACCACCAGCGTCACAAGAATCAGAGCCTCGACAAACGTCTTCAGGATTTCGTGGATCGATGCCTCAACCGCCGGCGTGGTGTCGTAAACAATCTTGTAATCCATGTCCTGCGGGAAGAGTGCTTTCGCATCCTCCATCGTCTTGTATATCGTTTCGGCGGCTTTGAGCTGGTCAGCGCCGGGCAAGAGGTAGACGGCCATCGCGCCGCCCGGCTTGCCATTCAGACGCCCGAAAGAGTTGTAGTCCTGCGAGCCGAGTTCGGCCCGTCCGACATCCCTGATCCGGACGACTTCGCCATCCGGACTCTGGCGCACGATGATGTTCTCGAACTCCTCGGTGGTGACGAGGCGGCCCGGAGCGCTGACGGTTTGGGTGAACATCTGGTCCTTGGGCGTCGGCGCTGCGCCGACCTTTCCGGTGGGCGCCTGCAGATTCTGCTCTTTGATGGCCGAAATGACGTCCGACGGGGTCAAGCCGAGCTTGGCCAACCTGTCCGGCCGGATCCAGATCCGCATGCCATAGTCGGTCCCGCCGAAAAGATCCACCTGAGCAATTCCGGGAATCCGGAGCAACTGGTCGCGCAGGTTGATGCCGCAGTAGTTAATGAGAAAGTTGGCGTCGTAGGAGTCATTGGGCGAAAAGAGCGAGACAACCATCAGGATACTGGGGCTCTGCTTCTTGACCGTAACCCCCTGCTGAGTAACCTCCTGGGGCAGGCGTGCCTGTGCTGCCGAAACGCGGTTCTGGGTGAGGACATTCGCCATATCCTGGTCGGTGCCCACCTCAAAGTTGACGTCCAGGAGCATTCGGCCGTCGCTCGTGTTCGAGGACTTCATGTAAATGAGTCGATCGACGCCGTTGACCTCCTGCTCGATCGGGGTTGCCACCGACTGTTCGACTGCCTCGGCGGATGCGCCGGGATAGGTGGCGGTCACACGGATGTTCGGGGGGGCGAGAAAGGGGTACTGCTCAATCGACAGCCTGCTGATGATTATGGTCCCGAACAAGACGGTCAGGATGGATATGACGATTGCGACGATTGGTCGCTGGATAAAAAATTGTGCCATATGGGATCCTTTCCTGTTTTATTTTTCCGCCGCGAGAGGTTTCTCGGCAGGGGCCACAACCATTCCAGGCCGCACTTTCTGCAACCCTTCGATAATAACGCGTTCACCAGGCTTGACTCCCTCTTTGACGATGACCAGATCCTCATAGCGTTCCCCGAGAACCACGGTGCGGAGAGCCACTTTGTTGTCGGCATCCACGACATAAACCGTCCTGGAGCTCTGTTCCTCCATCACAGCCTGCTGCGGGATAAGAACCGCATTTTGGACGGTATCGATGGCCCCGCGGATCCTTCCGAATTGTCCCGGTCGTATCAACCCCTCCGGATTGGCGAACTCGGCAACAATTGTCAACGTCCCCGTTTTCTCATCTACGGCCCGCTCCGCGATCACAGCCCTTCCTTTGTGAGGGAACACGCTCCCATCCGCCAGGATCAAATCAAGAGCCAGTGGCCTTTTGACTGCGCTAGCCCATCCGTTCGGCTAGCTTGAGATATTCGGCTTCGCTCAAGGCGAAAGACACGCGAAGAGGATCCAGGGCAGAAATCGTGGCCAGTAATGTCGGTTCGCCCCGGCCGACCAGGTTCCCGGGAGAAACCAGTCGTTGACCAATCAGTCCGTCCATGGGGGCCGTGATCGTGCAATAGCTCAGATCGAGTTCCGCATTCTTGACTCGCGGCTTCGCCGGCCTGAACAGCTGCCGTTGCCTGGTCGATGGTCACCTTCTGATTGAGAACAACAGTTTCATAATTGGCCTTGGCTGGCATCGACATTGGATTTTGCCACCCTCTGCTGGACCAGGGCATTATCCAGGTCCTGTTGAGGAACGGCATTTTCCTTTGCCAGCGGCGCAAGACGGTTCACGTCCAGATCGGCTTTGCCCAGCTCTGCCTTTGGCCTGCTCCAGGGTAGCCCGTGCTGATTCGACCGTCACTTTTTCCTTGGCAAATTCGAGGTCCGCCTTTGCTTTGGCGAGTTGTGCATTGGCAGTCTGGAGTTCGGCTTCATACTTGCGCTTGTCGAGCGTGAACAACACCTGCCCCTTTTTTACCGGACGGCCTTCCTCGAAGTGGATTCCCTCCAGGAAAGCTTCAACACGGGCCCGAAGCTCAACGGTGTCCCTGGCGTCGGCTCGCGCCGCGAATTCGGTGATGATCGGAACCGTTTTCTGAATGACAGGGGCAACGATCACAGGGACCGGCGCCGCGGCGCCGGCACCCGCTTTTTCCTCCTTGGTCCCGCCGCAACTCGCAAGAACCAGCGAAATGATGAGCAAAAAGCACATTATTGCAACGCGCCGGGCCGGCGTGCTCGAATCAGCAAAAGCGTTCTTGATTTTCATGCTACCTCCAGTATGTCAATAGAGTCCTTATCCATCGCAGGCTGCCTAGCCGGACCGGTTTGTTTGGTCGCGATCAATCATCAGAGTTCGACTGGGGCGGGCATCCCTTGCTTCACTGAATATCCCCTGGCATCCATACAAGCCGCAAAGGATAAGCAGTGCAAATAGGATCAAAAATCGCGTCTTCATTTTTTCCCACTCTTTCATGCATCTATACCAGGGACTGACTCGCTTTATCTCCAGCAATCCCTGCCTTTTACCTCCCGCAAAACCGCTGCCCCGGTCTGATGCATGAAATAGGCTAGTAACTATGCCGCAATTTTAGAACTGTCAATTCTTACAGTGAGATTTACAAGCCTTTGGCGATATTTTACAGCAAGCTTTTCATAAATCGGAAACGGAATGTTTTTTGGGCTTGCTGAAACTGATGCCCGCAGATAATACCTGAAGCGCATTCGCTCAACCGTGAGAACCTGTGTCCTATGCCCAATCGGCCTCGGGCTGCGGCTCTGAATCGCCGTCAGAGTATACCCAGGATTTGAGAAGCGTCTGTGTGACCGCAAGAATTACAGGGCCGATGAAGAGCCCGACGACACCCAGGGCGACCAAACCACCGATGACCCCGGCGAAAATCATGATCAGGGGAAGGTCCACCCCTTTTTTGATGAAGATGGGGCGGAGGAAATTGTCGCAGGTCATGGCTAAGACCGCGAAGATTAGCAGGATGGTTCCCCAAAGCGGGTCGCCTTTCCAGTAAAGCCACACGACCGATGGCAGCATCACCAGAACGGGTCCCAGCTGCGCAAGACAGAGCACGAAAACCACCGCCGTCAAAACAGGCGCTGCGGGGATGCCTGATATTAAAAGCCCGACGCCGCTCAGGGCTGTCTGGATCAAGGCCGTCACCACAATTCCAAGGGCGACGCTCCGCGTTGCCTTGGCGGCCAGAATCATCACCTCTTCTCCCCGCTTTCCGGCCAGGCGCTTCCCGAAGGCGAGCACGCCGGCGGCAGCGCCTTCGCCGGAACAGTAGAGGATGGCCGAAAGGATGACCGTCAGAAGGAACTGGAACAGAACTCCGGCCATACTACCGGCGTGGCTCATGAACCAGAGAAGGATAGCGCTGGCATAGGGGGTGAGCTGAGACGCAAGCTCTTCCGGGGTAAGGGATGCGTAATGCATCCATTGCTCAGCCAGTTTGCTTCCCGCGAAGGGGATGCTCTTCACCCACTCGGGCGGTTGGGGAATGCTGAGTCCGGCCAGCGACCGGACCCAGGATGCTATGTCATCGGATTTCACGGCGATGGCGGTTACGGCCACAAATATGGGAAGCACTATGATTATAAACAGCACCCCGGTCATGACCGTCACAGCATACCCGCGCCTGCCCCGGAAAACTTTCTGAAGCTTGAGGAGGATGGGCCAGGTCGCCACCACGATGATCGTGGCCCAGATAATCGATGTGAGGAATGGCCGGAGGATCCAAAAGCTCGCTGTGATAAGCATCCCGATGAACAGAACCGCAAGCGTTATGCGGGTAATATCCTGTTTGACAGAGTTCTGTGAGTTCATCTCGGTGTTCCCATGGAATATGATTAAAAGGCTTTCGCGCCAGGCCGCCCCAGACGCAAACCGTAGACTTAAATATTCTACCAGCCAGACCTTAAATCGGTAATCCCCCAGCTTTGCAGGGGACCCATTGATTTTGACGGATCCAGGATGAGGTAACGCTGATATACGCGGACAAGAGCGCTGACCAACGCTGAAAAATAGGGTGAAAGTTATGTCAGAGGCTGAGGCGACTGGAGCTCATCCAACCGCTTTGAGCGGCCTGCCATCAAGCCTCCGGCTCTGCCGGATGATGTTAACCTCTTCATGTGGCAAAGTCAGGCAATTTGATTCCAAATTGGGCGGTTTCATATATACTTTAGGTTTTGTTTCCAGCCGGATTTGACTCATGGTCACTGATCCGGCGGAAAAGTGCGGACATCATTTTTTGCATGCATAGGCTCCCAATGACAAAAATCCCGGTCACTCTTCTTCTATGGGGAGGGTCTGTCCCGATATGAGCTGGGTCAACATACTCTGGTCCATGTTCGCCTCCGCGTGCCTGACGCTGGCGGCGATACATTTTGTGGTCTGGTTAAGGGAGAGAACTGCATGGGCCAGCCTGGCCTTTTCCCTAATGGCCGTATCCACGGCTTTCATGGCGGGGAGCGAGCTGTGGATGATGCGATCCGGAACGCCCGAGCAATTTGCGACGGCACTCCGCTGGGCCCATGTTCCGGTTTTTACTGCAATTGTGGCGATTGTGATTTTCATGCGTCTCCGACTGCAGGCGCAACGGACATGGCTTGCCTGGACACTCTGCCTGTTGAGAGCATTGGCCCTCATCCTCAACTTTCTGGTTGCACCTAACCTCAATTATCGCGAAATCACCGGTTTGTGGCATATGCCATTTCTTGGTGAATCTGTTTCCATCGCGGAGGGTGTGCCGAATCCGTTGATGCTTTGCGCTCAGCTTAGCACAGCTCTATTGGTGCTTTTCATAGCGGACACCGCGGCGTGTGCATGGCGGCGCGGAGACAAGAGATCGGCAGTTACAGTGGGCGGTAGCGTGTTGTTTTTTGTGCTTGCCTCGCTTATTCATTCGGCACTGGTCTTTTGGCAAATTATCGCTGCACCTGTGATGAATAGCATCTTTTATACGGGCGTCGTCGCAATCATGGGGTACGAAGTTACCCGCGATGTGTTGCGGGCCGGACAATTGGCAAAAGACCTGCTCGAGAGCGAGGCCCGCTATCGAAATATCTTCGAAGGGGCCCTTGAAGGCATTTACAGGGTTTCATTTGATGGAAAAGTGCTGTATGCCAATCCCGCCCTTGCACGGATTCTGGGATACGATTCGGCGGAGGACGTCATGCGGTCCATTACGGACACGAGGCGGCAGGTCTGGGCGAATCCGGAGGAACGCCCGTACCTGATCGGGCAGATTGAAAAGGGGGAGTTGGTCCGGGGACATGAATGCCAATTCAGACGAAAGGACGGAACACTCGTCTGGGTGTCTCTTAAAACCAGTCCCGTGCGAGGCCGGGATGAACAGGTTCTTTACTTCGATGGTTTCGTGGAGGATATCGATGAACGCCTCCGGGCTCAGGAGGTCCTGAAGAAAAGTGCGCGGTTTCTGGCTGAAACCGCAAGGATCGGGAAGGTCGGCGGCTGGGAAGTGGACCTCAATACGGGGAAAATGATATGGACGGAAGAGACCTATTCCATCCACGAAGTGGATTCCGCATATGAACCGTCCGTGGAAAAAGGGATCGATTTCTATACACCAGCCTGCAAGTCGGTCATTGAAAAGGCTGTGCGGCAGGCCGTCGAACATGGCGAGTCCTTTGATCTGGAGCTTGAGCTGATCACCGCAAAGGGGAATCACAGGCAAGTCCGGACCATTGGGGTAGCCGATTTTGACGGCCGCAGAATCTATGGCTTTATCCAGGACATCAGCGCGCTCAAACAGAAGGAACGCGAGATGGCCGAATTGCGCCTCGAATTGAACCATCTGGCGCGCGTCCTGACAGTGAACGAGATCTCCGCCTCACTGGCCCACGAGATGAACCAGCCTCTGGGGGCGATCCTGAACAATGCCGAAGCAGCCAGAATCCTGCTATCCCAGACCCGGGACAATCAGGAATCCATTCCTGAGATCATCGATGATATCATCCAGGATGCCAGGAGGGCGGGCGAGGTTGTCCGCAAAGTCCGAAGCGTCCTGACCAAAGGCGATGCACAGTTTGAAGACCTGTCCATCAACTCACTGATTGACGAATCCCTGCAGATCCTGCGCAACAATTTCGTTTTGAACGACGTTACGCTTCGCCTGGACCTCATGCCGGACCGCGCGCTCGTAAAGGGGGACCGCATTCGTTTGCAGCAGGTCCTGCTCAACCTGGTGACGAACGCCCTGGACGCAATGAAAGAGTCACCCTTCAGAATATTGACGATCCAAACCACAATGAATGGTCCTGACCTGGTCACTGTATGCATTAGCGATACAGGACCGGGCATCCCCGCGGCTTCACAGTCGAAGTTGTTCGATCAATTTTTCACGACGAAAAAGGACGGTTTGGGCTTCGGTTTGCCCATTTGCCAATCGATCATCAGGGAACATGGGGGCCATATCCGGGGAGACAACAATCCGGGTGAGGGCGCAACATTTTCGTTTTCCCTTAAAGCCTGGCGGGAGGAATCCGTCTGAAGGCCTGCGAAAGCAGCCGGGATCTTTGCGGATGTATGAAACAATAGCTGAAGAGGCAGGGCTTCCCGCGTCTGTCAGGATTGAATTCATCGGTAATCCCCAGCTCGGATGGGCGACTCACAAGGTTTGACAAATCCAAGATAAGATAACGCGGACACACGCTGAAAAAGAAACAGACGAACGCTAACCACTAAGGTGAGGATCAGCGTACAAAAGTCCGTGAAGCTCGTCCTGCCGCTTTGAGCGAATGTCCGTGCCCCGTTTTTGTTTGCAGCAAATCAATACGGATTGCAGCCTTTTCGGTTTACAATGCTCTACTCGGGCAATTTCTCCTTGCAGGAATGCGTTGATGATGAAGCGCGGGCGCTGGTTGATGATGTCCCAAACTGAAGGGCTCAATTAGATTCTCTTGCGAATTGTTGTTCCTTTGGGGCGAGGGCTATTAGTCCTAAATAATCGAGGCTGAATGAGCAGTTCCCGAAAGATCCTGGTTGCAATTGGTCTGGGCATCCTGCTGGGCATTTTCCTGGGCGAGCGCGCATCCTTCCTGCGTTACATAGCCGACGGCTATGTCCGGCTTTTGCAGATGACGGTCCTGCCTTACGTCACCGTGTCGCTGATTACGGGGATCGGGAGCCTTCGGCTCGATCAGGCCAAAACTCTCGGGCTCAAGATCGGCCTGATCCTCGCCTTGCTGTGGACGATCGCGCTGGTAATGGCGCTTCTCATACCTCTGGCCTTCCCTTCGTTTCAGACCGCGTCGTTTTTCAGCACTTCGATGGTGGAGCCGGAGCCGCAATTTGACTTCATCGGGCTCTACATCCCTTCGAATCCCTTTCACTCGTTGGCCAATAGCGTCGTGCCGGCCGTTGTGCTGTTCAGCATAATCCTCGGGATCGCCCTGATCGGCATGGGACAGAAGCAGCGCCTGATTGAAGTCCTGACCGTGGCGGGCGACGCTCTCGGACGCGTGGCCCGTCTCATATCAAAGCTGACCCCGATCGGCCTGTTTGCGATTTCCGCCTCAGCCGCAGGGACCCTGGATGTTGGGCAGGTTCAGCGGCTTCAGGTCTACTTCATAGCCTATGCGGCCATGGGATTGCTGCTTTCCTTATGGATTCTGCCGGGGCTCGTCGCAGCTTTCACGCCGATCGGATACAGGCAGGTTTTGTCTGCCACGCGGGATGCATTGATTACGGCGTTTTTCATCGGCGATCTTTTTATTGTGCTGCCCATGCTCATAGAGAACAGCCGCAAGCTTCTCGAGGACCATTTTGCCGGGAGGCCCGATGCTGCGTCCCTGCCCGACATTATTGTCCCGGCGTCGTTTAATTTCCCTCATTCCGGCAAACTCCTCAGCATCAGTTTCATCCTTTTTGCCGGATGGTTCGCAAATGCGGATTTGGGAATTGGCGAATACCCCAAGCTGGCGCTTGTGGGGCTCCTAAGCTTCTTCGGCAGCCTGAATGCCGCCGTGCCCTATCTCCTGGATCTTTTCCGCATACCGGCAGACACTTTTCAGCTGTTTCTTGCCACCGGCGTGATCAATTCCCGGTTCGGCACACTGGTCGCGGCCGTTCATACGGTCGTCCTCAGCCTGCTTGGCGCCTGCGCAGTCATGGGAACCCTGGCCTTTAACGCACGAAGAATCATTCGATATGCGGTGGTTTCCGTTTTGCTCACCCTCCTGGTGCTCGGAGGCATGCGGATTTTCTTCAGCGCAACAACGGCGCAGAAATACGACAAGGACCGCGTCGTGGCATCCATGCAGCTGCTGCGGGAAAGCGGACCGGCGGTTGTGTACCAGGAACCAACAACAAGCAGGCCAGGCTTCGATCCCGCGAAATCCCAGCTCGATCTGATCCGCGAAAGCAAAGTCCTGCGTGTAGGCTACCTGGAAGATAGTCTGCCCTATGCTTACTTCAACGGGTCGGGCGACCTGGTCGGCTTCGATGTGGAAATGGCCCATGCCTTGGCACGCGAACTGGGTGTACGGCTCGAGTTTGTCCCGGTGAGCCGGGATCCTGTGAAAATTTATGGGCAAATTGATGGCACGTACTGCGATCTGATCATGTCGGGTGTCGTGATTACGGCTGCGCGTGCAAGCGAGGCTGTATTTTCAACTTCCTACCTTGATGAAACCATGGCTTTTATCGTTCCCGACTACCGTCGCCGGGATTTCGAGCAATGGGAAAAGATCCGCAGCCTGAAGAATGTCAGGATTGCTGTCCCGGCGGTTTCGTCCTTCGTCGAGAAACTCAAAGCAATGCTCCCGGACGCGGAGATAGTCACATTTCGCAAAGCTCCCGATTTGTTCGGCGACCAGTCCGGGAAATTCGATGGCATAATGCTTCCGGCGGAGCGGGGATCGGTCTGGACTCTTCTTTATCCGCAGTACTGTGTGGTCGTGCCGCAACCGGGAGTCAGCAAAATGCCGCTGGCCTATTTGATAGCCCGTCATGACCAGCCGCTTGCCAACCTGGTAAATACATGGATCGAGCTGAAAAAGCGGGACGGAACGATTGCAGCTCTCTACGATTACTGGATCCTCGGCCGTAACGCGGCTCCCAAAGAACCGCGCTGGTCCGTAATCCGCAATGTGCTTCACTGGGTGGAGTAGAATGAGATGAAGGAGTCACAGGGTCAAACAGCTATGAAATGAGGTAACGCCGACATACGCTGACCAATAAGGCACAGGTCGGCGTATATCAGCGGTTCAGGCCAGGCAACATTGATGTCCTATGTTGGCGGGTGGGACCGGAACATGCGCAGCAGGTCGCGGCTGGCCGCGAACGGGGTCATCCGGCCGCGGCGGACCTCGTCCTGCAGCACCGGAAGGCGTGCGGCCACCGTACGATCGGCCCGGAACGATTCCTCGAGCCCAAGCTTCAGCAGTTCATTCATCCACTCCAGTGCCTGCAGGCTTCGTCGCGCGTCCAGAAAGCCGTTGCTTTCCAGAAGCCGCCGGTGATCAAGCACCCTCTGCCAGAGTTCCGGGATCCCCTCGCCGGTAAGCGAGGAGCAGGTCACCACGGAAGGTGTCCACCCGTCGGTGGAAGCAGGGAACAGGTGCAGCGCATGAGAATACTCGATGCGCGCGCGCTCGGCCTTTGGCTTGTTGTCGCCGTCGGCCTTGTTGATCGCCATGCCGTCCAGCATCTCGATGATTCCACGCTTCATGCCCTGAAGCTCGTCCCCCGCCCCTGCCAGCATCAGAAGCAGAAAAAAATCTGTCATCGATCGGACGGCGGTTTCCGACTGCCCGACTCCCACGGTTTCCACGAGAATGTTGCGGTAGCCGGCCGCCTCGCATAGCAGAATGGTTTCCCGCGTGCGCCGCGCCACGCCGCCGAGATGGCCGCGGGAGGGCGACGGACGGATGAAGGCCCGCTCCTCGACCGCAAGACGCTCCATGCGTGTCTTGTCGCCAAGGATGCTGCCGCCCGAAATCGGGCTCGATGGGTCGACGCTCAGAACAGCGACGTTTTCGCCGCAGTCGCGAATAAGGTGCATGCCAAGAGCGTCAATGAACGTGCTTTTTCCCACGCCTGGAACACCCGTGATCCCCACTCTCAGTGATTTGCCGGAATGAGGCAGCACCCGGTCGAGCAGATGCGCCGCGAGTTCGCCATCGGAAGGAAGGTCGCTTTCAATCACGGTGATGGCGCGCGCCAGGACCATGCGGTCCCCGCTCAGGACGCCATTTATGTATCGCTCCAGCGGCAGGCGTTTGCGCGCCGCTGAGCGAATGCTCCTGCCGTGTTTGATAGGGTCGCTCACAGTTTGCCAGGTCGTTCACAATCGTATGCTGAACGACGGTCTCCAAGAGCAGGCCTAACCTGCGTTCCAGGCGCATTCGCGATACCTTGAGGACTAAGCACGTACTCTCCCGAGCAAGGCCGCCAGGATTTTTTGCGCACAAAGAGGAATTACCGAGCCCGGGCCGAATACGTCCGACACGCCCGCCTGGAACAGCGCTTCGTAAGCCTGCGGCGGAATAACACCGCCAACGTACACCAGGATATCCTCACGATCAAGCTTCTTCAGCTCGGCGATGACTTCCGGCACAAGAGTGGAGTGGCCGCCTGCCAGGCTGGATACTCCCAGCACGTGAACGTCGTTTTCTATGGCCATTCGGGCGGCCTCGCGCGGAGTCTGGAACAGGGGACCGACATCGACATCAAAACCCAGGTCGGCAAATGCCGTGGCGATCACTTTCGCCCCGCGGTCGTGACCGTCCTGCCCCATCTTGGCGATCAATATACGGGGACGCCGCCCTTCAGCCCGGGCAAACTCCTCGGCCAGGGCAAGCGCTCTCTGGAATTCCGGATCTTCGCGGCTTTCGGAAGAATAAACGCCGGAAATGGTGCGGTTCACCGCCTGGTATCTTCCAAAAACCTGTTCGAGGGCGGAGGATATTTCTCCCAGGGTCGCCCGCCGGCGTGCGGCGTGAATAGAGAGTTCCAGCAAATTGCCCTCTCCGGTTTCCGCGCACCGCGTCAGGGCTGTCAGCGCGGCATTTACCGCCAGCGGGTCCCGCGCAGCCTTTGTCTCGGCCAGGCGCCGCAGTTGCGATTCGCGCACCGCCTGGTTGTCCACAACCAGGACGTCGATGGAATTCTCCTCCGTAAGCCGGTACTTGTTGACCCCGACAATGGTTTCCCGGCCGGAGTCGATTTGCGCCTGGCGGCGTGCGGCCGCCTCCTCGATGCGCATCTTGGGGATGCCCGTTTCGATGGCTTTGGCCATTCCGCCCAGCGCCTCAATTTCCTGGATGTGGTGCCACGCCTTGTGCATCAAATCCCGCGTAAGGGATTCGACGTAGTAACTGCCGGCCCACGGATCCACGGCTTTGGTGATGTCGGTTTCTTCCTGAAGGTAAATCTGCGTGTTGCGCGCGATGCGCGCCGAAAAATCGGTGGGCAAAGCGATAGCTTCATCCAGGGCGTTGGTGTGCAAGGACTGGGTATGACCGAGAACGGCGGCGAGCGCTTCCACGCATGTGCGGGTAACATTGTTGAAGACATCCTGCGCCGCCAGGCTCCAGCCGGAAGTCTGCGAGTGCGTGCGCAGCGCCATGGATTTCGGATTTTTCGGATGGAACCCCTTGATGATCTTCGCCCAAAGCACGCGCGCGGCGCGCAACTTGGCGATTTCCATAAAGTGATTCATCCCGATTCCCCAGAAGAAGCTCAGCCGCGGCGCAAAACTATCGATGTCCAGGCCGGCCTGAATGCCTGTGCGAATGTATTCGAGCCCGTCCGCGAGGGTATAGCCCAGCTCAATGTCGGCTGTGGCCCCGGCTTCCTGGATGTGATACCCGCTGATGGAAATACAGTTGAACTTCGGCATGTTGGCTGCGCAATAGTGGAAGATGTCGCCTATGATGCGCATCGAAGGCTGGGGAGGATAGATATAGGTATTGCGCACCATGAATTCTTTCAGGATGTCATTTTGAATGGTGCCGTTCAACTCCTGTGTGCCAACCCCTTGTTCCTGGGCAGCGACGATGTAGAAAGCCATAACCGGCAGAACCGCGCCGTTCATGGTCATCGACACCGACATCTGCCCGAGCGGGATCTGGTCGAACAGGATCTTCATGTCTTCAACCGAATCAATAGCCACGCCGGCCTTGCCGACGTCGCCCACGACGCGCTCGTTATCCGAGTCGTAGCCGCGGTGGGTGGCCAGATCGAACGCAACGGAGAGACCCTTTTGCCCGGCAGCGAGGTTGCGCCGGTAGAACGCGTTCGATTCCTCCGCCGTGGAAAAACCCGCATATTGCCGGATTGTCCACGGCTGCATGCAATACATGGTGGAGTACGGTCCTCGCAGAAATGGAGGGACGCCGGCAGCGTATTCGAGGTGCTCCATGCCGAGCAGATCTTCGGCCGTGTACAGCGGCTTGACGGGAATGCCTTCGGCCGTCATCCACGCGGCGGCGCTGCTTTGAGCCGCAGCTGCCTTTGTTTGAGGGCGAAGCGCATAATCGATTTTGGTGAAGTCCGGTTTCATTGCCCGCTCCTCATGCCAAGCCTGTTCTGCCATTCGGTCAAAGTCTCGATCGCATCACTGAGAACGTGAACGAATCCTTGAATCCCGGCCGACTTCAGCGCCTCAATATTTTCCTTCGGGTTGCCGGCCACCAGCACCGGGACTTTCACTTTCGGGCAAACATCCTGCGCAAACGCAAGGTACTCGGGATCTGAGCTGCACAAGATGATCAGGTCGGCATCCGTGCCGTTATATTCCTCGGAAACAACCATGTCGAAGCCCGCGCAACCGAAGAAATTCAGGCAAAAGTTCGATCGGGCGCCTCTCATTTTCACGTCACCGCGCGTAAGCAGCAGCACTTTGGGATATCGTCCGCTGGCGAGCGCGCAATCTATGGTTCGCTGCCTGATCTTTTCAAAAGGCTCCGCGATGCGATTTTGGGGCAGAGGACTGTCCGGCGGGGCAGGAGCCTCCGCCTCAGGCCTCTTTTCCGTCAGGTTGGGATAGTTGTTTACGCCCACCAAAACGCGCCTGCGGCTCGACACGGCGTTATCGCGGGCGGCGCGTGATGCGGCGAGGGCCTTGGCGACCGAGCCTGAAGCCAGCGCCTGCGCATATCCTCCCTCGGCTTCCACTTGCTGGAAGATCTTCCAGGCTTCGCGCGCGATCGAATCGGTGAGAGCTTCGATGTAATAAGACCCGCCGGCAGGATCCGCCACGGCGTCCATGTGCGCTTCTTCGCGCAGGATCCGCTGAATGTTGAGGGCGAGGTGGGCATCGAAGCCGAAACTCTCGACGGTAAGATGATCGCATCCGCCGATGACGGCCGAGAGGGCTTCCGTGGTGGAGCGCAGCAGGTTGGTGTACCGGTCGTAAATGCTTTTATTTCGACGCGGTGTGCGCACATACAGGCGCATGGCGCAGGCCCCGGCGTCTTTCGGTTCGAAGGCTGCCACGGCCTGGGCCCACAGCAAGCGGGCGGCGCGCAGTTTGGCAATTTCGATAAAAAAGCCCGGTCCGACTGCCAGGACAAACTCGATCTGGCCAGCGGCGGAATCAACGGGCTGAGAGGTGATGAGCGCAGCCAGGCGCTCCACTCCCATGGCGATGGCGTAGCCAAGTTCCTGGATGCTGTGCGCACCGGCCTCGTGAAGAAGGTCCGCGCGGATGGCGCCGGCGCTCGGTGCCTCATCCGGGGCCGTTTCCCATCCCCGGCTGATCCGGCGCAATGAGAGCTGGGATTCCAGCCCGGCGAGATCTCCCTGCCGGTAATAAGGCCGTGCGGACAGCCCCTCCTCGGTGCGCCAGACCAGTCTTTTGGCGTAATCGGCGCCCCTGAGATCCTTTTCGATTGCCGCTTCCCATGCGTCCGTTGGCACGGCAGGGAATTCCCGGGCCAGGTTCAGGGATTCAGGCTTTGCGTGCAGATCAGGCATGCGATCCCTCCTGCACCACTTCTATCAGGTAGCCGAATGCAGCCGTCTCGGTGGCCTTGGGGTGGATGAAGAAGACCATCGTACCCCGGGATCCCTTGCGCGGCGATTTGTCGATCAGCTTGAATCCGTTTTGGCCCAGGTAATCGAACGCCTTTTGAATGTCGGCTACGCGCAGCGCTACGTGCGCCAGCCCGCCACGCCCGCCATTCTTCTCAATCTGTTTCGCCACCGGCGATTCCGGCGTCAGCGGCTCTATCAGCTGAATCAGGTTCGGGCCGTCGCCGATCTGGAGCAGAACTTCCCGCACCTGGTCGGTGCCGAGAACATCTTCGCGGTGCATTTCACTAAAACCCATGGCCCGGTAGGCCTTGACGTGCGCTTCCAGTTCTCCGGGTTTAACCGAAATGGCCACGTGATCAAAAAAAAGAAATCCGGGTACCTTTTCCAGTTGTGAAGTCATCATTCAAGCTCCACCACCACCTGGCCCGACTGAACACTGTCACCTTCGTTCACCGGGATGGCAGCTATCTTACCAGGACCGGGTGCCGTAATATTGGTTTCCATCTTCATTGCCTCCAGCACCAGCAGTACGTCGCCGGTCTGCAGGCTCTGCCCCACCTGGGCCGCAACACGTATTACGATCCCGGAAACCGGGCTGCGGCAAACCTTGCTTTCGTTCACCGGCTTATCCTCGCCGGCGGGCTGGCTGGGGGCAGGAGCGGCGGGAACTCGCACCGGCGCGGATCCCATTGGTAACCCCCGCATCAGCGGGGAGGCAGCCGTGGGTTCAACCGCTTCGACATCCACCTCGTATGTTTTTTGATTAATGGTAATGTTCAGTTTCACGGCGACTCCTAATTGTGCAGGTTGTGGGACGCCTGAATGGACACACGCCCCTGCTGTGCCCAGGCATGCGAGCTGAGCAAGCGAATCTGTTTGATACGAATGCGCACGCCCAGGTACGCACCCAGCGCCGCCGAAATGGCGATCAGCTCCTCTTCCGTAATTTCGGGCTGCGCGGGTTCGCTCGCCTTTTCCGGTTCGGGCGCCGGGGCGCCGGTGAGGGCGCTTTCGACAGCCGGTGAAGGAATCGATGCCGTTTCCAGTTTCTCCACTCGTTCCGATAGGGCTGCAATCTGCGCCTGAATCCGTTCCAGGATTTCCGCCAGCTCCTTCATTGTCGTTCTTGGCATGGTTTCACCTCCGCTCTATAGCGGAATCAAGCCGTGTTTCTTGGCCGGCCGCAACTCGCGTTTGGTATGCAGATATTCCAGGGCTTGGGCGATGTGGTGCCGGGTCATGGAGGGCTCGATGATGGCGTCCACCAGACGGCGGCCGGCGGCCACATACGGATTCGAGAAAGCCTCGCGGTACTTTTCGATTAGCTCTTTTCGCTTGGCCGCCTTGTCTTTCGTTTCATCGATTTCCTTGCGGAAAACAATCTCGGCGGCGCCCTCCGCTCCCATAACGGCTACCTCAGCCGTCGGCCAGGCATAGACGCGGTCGGCGCCCAGGTCCTTGCCGCACATGGCCAGGTAGGCGCCGCCGTAGCTCTTGCGCAGGATCACCGTGATTTTGGGAACGGTGGCGGCGGAATAGGCAAACAGCAGTTTCGCGCCGTGACGGATGATGCCGTTGTGTTCCTGCTGGACTCCGGGCAGAAAACCCGGCACGTCGACGAAGGTGAGCAACGGCACATTGAATGCGTTGCAGAAGCGGACGAAGCGGGAAGCCTTGTTGGAGGCGTTGATGTCGAGAACGCCCGCCTGCACCGACGGCTGGTTGGCGATGATGCCCAGGGTCCGTCCGGCGATTCGTCCGAAGCCGACGACGATATTGGTTGCATAGCCGGATTGCACTTCCAGGAAATCGGCAAAATCGACCACCCGCAGGATTACATCGCGCACATCATAACCCTTCTTGGTGTCCGTGGGCACCACGCCGTCCAGCTCCGGATTGGCCTCGTAATTTGGATCGGGCTCCACCTGGGGCGGATCTTCCAGATTGTTGGACGGCAGGAAGCTCAGCAGTTTCTGGCACAGCGCGACGGCGTGAGGGTCGTCTTCGGCGATAAAGTGAATTACGCCCGACTTGGTCATGTGAGGCTCGGGACCGCCCAATTGCTCCTGGGTTACATTCTCGCCGGTTACGCTCTTGATCACCTGGGGGCCCGTGATGAACATCTGCGCCTGGCGTGTCTGGATAATAAAATCCGTCAGGGCGGGGCTGTAAGCAGCGCCGCCGGCGCAGGGGCCGCAGATAAGGGAGACCTGGGGAACCGCGCCCGAGAGCATCACGTTGGTATAGAAAACCTTGCCGTAGCCGGAAAGCGAGTCGATGCCTTCCTGAACGCGCGCGCCGCCGGAATCATTGATGAAGATGAAGGGCGATCCCGTCTTCAGGGACTGCTCCATGATTTCGGCCACCTTGATGGAATGGACCTCTCCGGCTGAACCGCCTGCAACCGTGAAGTCCTGGCTGGCCAGATGCACCAGACGGCCGGCTACGGATGCGGCGCCCGTTACCACACCCTCCGCCGGAAAGTTTTTTCCGGCCATGCCGAAGAGCGTGGCGCGATGTTCGGCAAACAAGCCGGTTTCTTCGAAACTGCCCGGGTCGACCATCACTTCGATGCGCTCCCTGGCTGTCAGCTTTCCCTGGCCGCGCTGTTTTTCCAGCTTGTCGGCGCCGCCTCCCTGCATGGCGCGTTCGCGCCGCTTGCGCAACTCGTTGATCTTTTCCTTCATGCTATGAATAGCCATCTTCTCAACTCCTGACCTATGCCGGCGAAACCGTTACCCTGTGAGTATTTCCGCCCAGTTTGACGTCGTACGTAATCGTTGCGCGAACGGGACCCTTGCCGCTGTCCTGGGATGAGCCGGGCGCACTCTGAGACGGGGCCGGCTGCGCGTTGGGATCCTTGCCCAGGTTTTTCGGACCCTCGCTGCGGGTAGAAAAGAATTTGGGTGCCACCTGCGGGAACATGGCGAAGGTGAGCACGTCCTCGTCGGAGCCGTTACAGCCCGGCAATTCCAGCGCCGCTTCACGCAGGTCTTGCCACTCCGGCTTGAGGAGATCCGCAGGCCGGCACGTGATCGGGGGCTTGCCGGTCTGTTTGTTTGCAAGCTCGATCACTTCCGGGTCCCGGGGCCCGATGGTTTCGCCGTAGTAGCCCAGCATCAGGTCGGCGAACTCCCCCGTCATCACCTTGTAAGGCCCCATCAGCACATTGAAGACTGCCTGGGTTCCCACGATCTGGCTCGTAGGTGTGACCAGCGGCGGGAATCCCGATATTTTGCGCACTTTCGGCACTTCGGCCAGCACCTCGTCCATGCGATCGGCGGCTTTCTGCTGCTTCAGCTGGCTTTCCATGTTGGAGAGCATACCGCCCGGAATCTGGCTTTCGAAAATTTCAGTATCCACGCCGGTGATGTTGGAGAGGAATTCCCTGTAGCGGGGGCCGATGGTGTTGAAATGTTTCTTGATCTTCAGTAGACGCTTTTTGTCGATGCGTGTGTCGAAGCCTGTTCCTTCGAGCATTTCCACCAGGCTTTCCGTGGGATTGTGGCCGGGGCCGAGGCTGAGCGAGCTGATTGCGGTGTCCACGCCGTCTGCGCCGGCCTCGATCGCCTTCATCAGGCTGACCATGGTCACACCGGTAGTGGCGTGCACGTGGACCTGAACGCGCATGGATTTGCCGCAGGCTTCCTTGATGGCCTTGACGAGATCGTAGGCCGGCTGGGGCTTGAGCAGGGCCGCCATGTCCTTGATGCAGATGGAATCGCAGCCAAGCCCCGCGAGTTTCTCCGCCATTTCCACGAAACCCCGGATGGTGTGCAGCGGGCTGACGGTATAGGAGATCGCGCCCTGGGCATGTTTGCCGGTCCGCTTTACGGCCGCGATGGCGCGCTGGACATTGCGAATGTCGTTCAAGGCGTCGAAAATGCGGAACACGTCGATGCCGTTTTCCGCCGCCTTCTCGACGAAGCGGTCCACCACCGTATCTTCATAGTGGCGGTAGCCGAGCAGGTTCTGCCCGCGCAGCAGCATTTGCAGGCGCGTATTGGGCATGAGCTTGCGAAAGGTGCGCAGGCGTTCCCACGGATCCTCATTGAGAAACCGTATGCAGGAGTCAAACGTCGCGCCGCCCCAACACTCGACGGACCAGAAGCCTGCCTGGTCAATATCCGCGCACGCGGGGGCCATGTCTTCGGTCGCCATGCGCGTAGCCATTACACTCTGATGCGCATCGCGTAGAATAAGTTCGGTGATGTCGATAATCTTGGGCATGTCCGGTCTGTCCTCAACGAGTGAAGTCTGGGTATTTTCTCCTTGAAGCGCGGAGAAAATTCCAGGAAAAGCAGCAATCCCGATCTACACAGACATTAAACTTGGTTTGGATAAAATTGGTAATTTTCGGCCTAAAACAAGGCAAATTCAAGATGAAATATGAGAGATAATGACAATGGCTAATTATTGGCTTCATTAAATAAAGGGCCCAAATTCCTTGCCTCGTCCTCGTTTTGGAAGTCAGCGTTGGGGAAAGGGGGACTCTGGTGATTGTATCCCCGCCCGGTTGCGGATCAATGAACAGTGACGGGCAGATCCAGGTCTTCCAGAAGCTTCTTCAACCGGCCGATTGTTTCATCGGAGGGGGGATCGGCTTCCAGAACGATTCCGCTTTCATCGATCCTCTGGTACTTCATAACCCCCAGATTGTGATAGGGAAGAAGCTGTATGACATCAACCGCATTTCCGAGCGATTTGCAAAACATTCCTATCTCCCGGATGCTCTCTTCCGAATCGTTGAAATCCGGGATGACAGGTATTCGGACCTGCATTTTGGCCCCTGCTTGCGCAATTTTGCGCGCATTTTCCAGGATCAGCTCGTTGCCAACGCCTGTCGCCGCCTTGTGTTGATGGCTGTCCATGTGCTTCAGGTCGTACAGGAACAAATCCGTGTAGGGCAGCATGGGCTCAATCACTTCGTATTTGCCGAAGCCGGTCGTGTCCAGCGCGGTGTGAATTCCGCGCTCCTTCAGGCGTTTGAGCAGCCCGAGAGTGAACTCGGGCTGGCACAGGGGTTCTCCGCCGGAAACCGTAACTCCGCCGCCGGAGTTTTCGTAGAATGACATGTCTTTGCTCACGCGGCTGACCAGATCTTCGACGGTATAATCCGTTCCGCAGATATAGAGCGATTTCGGATAACAGACCGATGCGCAATCGCCGCAATTATTGCAGAGGGATCGATCGATGCGAATGTGCTGGATTTCCTCCTGAGTCGCCGCGTGCCGGGTCACCTTGCCGCGGGAAATCGCTCCTTTGGTGCATGCGGGGAGACACTTCCCGCACTTGGCCATGCCGACGCACCGCATCGCAATCCAGCTCAGCTGCGCGTAAAACTGCTGAGACTCGGGGCTGTGACACCAGGGACAGCGCAGGGGGCATCCTTTTAAAAAAACCGTTGTCCTTATCCCGGGCCCGTCCTGCAATGAAAATCCCTGTATATCGTAGACCTTCCCGGTAATTTGCCTTTCCAAAGGTGTGTAACCTCTAAATAGTTTCTGTCGCGAAACCGGTTTGCGCTGCGTAGCGACGCCTGAGATTCAGCCGTCGCTACGCAACGGAAAACCTAATCCTTCTAGACCCAGGCCTTAAAAGGCCTGGCTAAATTCAACTGGCCGCTATGCGGCCCGGCGCCAATTTCCGGCTTCTATGTAATATCAAATATCCAATCGATGCTATAAAATCCGGTTTCCCTGCAAACCCCGAGTTTCGCGAAAGAAACCAATTAGGTGGAGAGCCCGGCGTGTCTATCGACCGGCGGCCTATTTCGCCGACATCTCGAGATACATCACCTCGACGAGGCTTGGGAAACTCATGCCGCCGGGCTTGGCCGGCGCATCAGGAATTCCGAATGCCTTTTTGACCTCGGCCAGCGACTTTCCTTCCTTCACCAGGGATTGGACTTTGTCGTGCTTCTCCTCAAGGTTTTTCAGGCAGGTCTCGATATCGATTTTGGTCAATAGGTTGCCGTGTCCCGGGACATATTTGTCGGCTTCGAGTTCCAGGATCGATTTCAGCGTCTTGATCAGGCCGCCGGATGTGCCGCCCTTCGAACGGTGGATCAAGGGATCGCGCCCGATAAAAACGAGGTCGCCGACGAACGCCAGTTTGCTGCCCGGGAAAAAAACGACGATGTCGCCGCTGGTGTGCGCCGGCCCGAAATAGAGCAATTGCACGTGTACGGGCGCGATGTCGAAATCCATTTTTTGCGCAAAGGTGCGAGTAGGCAGATATGGTTCGAGCGCCTGCGAGTTTGGTTCCTTGATCGATTCCGCCATTTCATTTTTGGCCTGAACGCTGGACAGAATCTCAAGGCCGCGGGGAAAGCCTGTCAGGCCGTTGACGTGATCCCCATCGCTGTGCGTCAGAATCACCTTCGTGAGCTGCTTTGAAGTAACTCTCCGGATCTCGTCGAGCATCTTTTGCGCAGCGTCAGCCGTCATCTGGGCATCGATGGCAGCCACTTCCTTTTCGCCGACGATAAACCCCGTGTTTGCCACTCCGCCCCTGACGATGTATATGTTTTCCGCAATTTTCTCGGCAGTGATTGCAGACTGTTGCTGGGAAAATCCTGCTCCCATCACAAACAAAATCAACCCAACGGCGATTGCAAGCCTCAGCAATATTTTCATGATGCCTCCTGGATACTGGTAGAATTCGCTTTAATTCTAAACCAAAACACTGGCATTCCGGAACCCAAGTATTCATCGACGGCAGCCTAATTACACTGGTAACCCCCCGGCTCTGCCGGGAGGCTCAAAGAGTTTGACAGCTCCTTATTTTGAGACGCTGAGAAACGCTGATAAAAGCGCTGACATACGCCGATTTGTTCGGCGTAAGTCAGCATTCAAAACCGGCGTAACTCCTCCAACCGCTTTGAGCGGTTCCAATCTTTCAAGCCTGACTACCATCCTTCAGGATTTGAGGCCGGGATTAGGGGATTGCACCGTGCGATCCCAAGTCTGTAAAATCATAGGAACCGGGAAAGGGCAGGACCTTTGAGATAGGATTGGATTTGCAGGATTCCCGGGAGCTGCGGCCTTCTTTACTGCTGCCTGGATTGCCATGGATAGGCAGGCCAGGCCGGTCTGCCAAGGCCTTTTCTATGAATAAATGGGGGGGGCATGATTGACAAGAAACCTGATAGCACGAATGCTCCCCCGGAATCTTCGGTTGGGCAGGTCCAAACCGATGAGCACGAGATGGCTGATTCGCGCCCCAAAATATGGCTGGGCTGCGTGGTTGCATTTCTACTGGTGGCTGCTGGCGTATTCCTGCGAATCACTTTGTTGGGCTCCCTGGACACACGCGCTCCCTACGTGACCTTTTATCCTGCGGTGATTTTTGCGGCGCTTTATGGCGGTGTCATCCCGGGCATCCTGGCCACCGCTCTGGCAGCCGCGGCAACTCCCGTATTCTGGCATAATCCCGAGAACCGCTTTATCTTTGTCCATGACCCGTCGGACTGGCTGGCTGTCGCGGTCTTTGTTGCTGGTGGAGCCATGATCACATGGGTTTGTGAGGCCATGCACCGCGCCAAAGTCCGCGCTGCCAAGGCTGAAATCCAGGCTAAACTGGCCGATGCAAGACGACGGGCAGATGAAGCCCTGCGTGAAAGTGAAGCCCGGTTCCGCCTTGCGCTGCTGAATAAGCCGATTGCCGTGTTCCAGCAGGACCGGGATTTGCGGTATACATGGATCCACAATCCGCACCCCGAATACAGTCCGGAGATGATCGTGGGCAAAACGGACGCCGACCTGATGCCGTCCGAATACGCCGGACCCTTAACGGAATTAAAGCAGCGTGTCATGGAAAGCGGCGTCGGCGCGCGTAAGGAGGTGAACACGCCTATCAACGGTTTGCCCAGCTGGTGGGATATCACCGTTGAGCCATGGCGCAGCGGGCAGGGTGAAATCCTGGGTATCAGTGGAGCGGCGATGGACATTACCGAGCACAAGCGCGTGGACGACGCGCTCAGATTCCTTGTGGATTGCGGCGTCGGCCGGAGCCGTGAGGATTTTTTCCAGGCCCTGGCGCGTTACCTGGCAGACAGCCTGAGCATGGATTATGTCTGTATCGACCGGCTTAAGGATGACCTCTTAGCCGCCGAAACTGTCGCCGTATGCTATGACGGAAAACTCGAAAACAATGTCTCTTACACCTTGAGGGATACTCCCTGTGGAGACGTTGTCGGAAAAACGGTTTGCTGTTTTGCCTCCAATGTTCGAAATCTGTTCCCGAAGGACGCGGTGCTGCAGGAAATTCCGGCTGAGAGCTATGTCGGGACAACTCTGTGGGGTTCCCAGGGGAAACCGATCGGGCTCATTGCCGTCATCGGGCGGAAGCCGCTGGCGGATCCGCAACTCGCTGCATCTATCCTGCAGGTAGTGGCCGTCCGGGCTGCCGGCGAACTGGAGCGCCGGCAGGCGGAGGAGGCGCTGCGCAAAAGCGAGGCTGCGTTGCATCGCGCCAACGAAAAGCTTCTGTCCGTCAACGAGAAGCTGGAGGATCGGGTTAGGGAGCGTACGGCGAACCTGGAGCAGCGTACCGCTCAGTTGCGGGCGCTTGCCATAGAATTAACTCAGACGGAGCAGCGGGAAAGGCAGCGGCTGGCAAAAATTCTCCATGACCATATGCAACAGCTCCTTGTGGGTGCCAAATTTCGCGTTGCCAGCCTGGGAAAGCTGTCGGGTGAACGGCTGAACCAGGCTGCCTCCGATCTGGACAAGATTTTAAACGACTGTATCGAGGCTTCCAGATCGTTGACCGCTGAACTCAGCCCGCCCATCCTCCAGGGCGCAGGACTGGTGCCTGCGCTGGAATGGCTCGGCCGATGGGCAAAGCAGAAACACAGCCTTTCTGTAAAAGTCGATGCATCCGGAGAAATCGGTGGTGTCAGAGATGAAGTGCGGATACTTCTATTCGAGGCCGTGCGGGAGCTGCTTTTTAACGTGGTCAAGCATTCGGGAGTGAAGTCGGCGAAGATACAGGTAGCCTGCAGGGATGGGGAAATGCGTGTGACGGTAGCGGATCAGGGATGCGGGTTTGATCCCCCTCCGATCCCTTCGCCAGTTCCCGGGGGCGGCGGATTTGGATTATTCAGCATACGGGAGAGGCTGGACTTGATCGGGGGGCGGATGGAAATCGAGACCGCGCGCGGGAAGGGCGCCGCATTTCACCTTATCGTTGCCTCAGGATAACGTCACGCGAATCAGGCCGGTTGTGGGGAGGCTCCGTCGCTCCTCCGGCAGCGCGCTATTCCATCTCCAGACGGAATTCGGGTGTGTCGAACCAGAACCCCAAATTGGTCATGCTGTCTATTTCAGCCTGAACGATGGCTTCATGGCCTTCCTCTATCTCCACGAAGCGCTGGAACATCTTCTGCCCCTCGGCATCAAGCGTCTGGACCATTTTTTTAAAGAAGGTGGAGGTTTTGACCTCCGCGGCCAGCGCCTGTCTCAGCAATTTGAGTTCCAGCAGCCGCCGGGTAGGCTTCGGCTTTACGGTTTTGCCCAGGTCCTTCAGGCTTTTTTCTATTACCGCACGCGCAGGGATTGATGTCCCCAGCTTCTTCACGTGGATTTTTCCCTCTTTATGCCACTCGTCCAGGCGTTCCCGTAAATAAGCCAGGTGACTCCTTTCCTCCCGGCACAATTGCTCGAAAATGCGCTTGGCGGAATTGTCGGAGGTTTTTTTCATCGCCTCGAGGTATATCCGGTGGACACCGCCTTCATATTTCAGGGCCATCTGTATTGCATTTTCAAGATTCATTTTTCCGGCTCCTCTCCCGAATGGATTTAACCGCTGTTCATCAATTAGCACGAATGCCTCCATTTTCCAAACTGAATCTCGCACCTGGCCGGTCATGGATACTTTCATGTTTTCGTCCCTATTCCTATCACTTTGCAGGAAACCCGCGGGATTTGTCCTCTCAGGATCAGCGAATGCCCGCAGACTCTGGAAAGTGCGCAGAACAACGCGGGCGATCCGGCACGGATTCAGGGCGGTTGCCGGCTTTACGGATTGAGTCGTGTTTCGCGCAGTTTGCGCTGTTTTTTGCATAAGAGGAGCCCAAATCAATGTTTTACGAAGTATGCTTCTCTTTGGTATATTCTGCGCAAGACCGTGGGGAAAGCCGGCTGCATCGCCGGCATTGTCTTCAGGAAGCGGAAAGCTATACGGCACTCAATGGCAACGGCGTCCAGTAACACATGCATGTATCTCGAATATTTCAAGCTGAATGAGCCTCCCTTTTCGCTGACTCCCGATCCGCGGTTTCTCTATATGAGCGAGCGGCACCGGGAGGGGCTTGCACACCTTTTTTATGGAGTGCAGGCTTCGGGCGGCTTCGTTCAGCTTACGGGGGAAATAGGGGCCGGAAAAACCACATTGTGCCGCTGCCTTGTCAAACAGATGCCTCCCGACACGGACGTCGCCCTTATCCTGAATCCCCGCCTTACGGCGTCCGAACTGCTCGAGACCGTCTGCGACGAGCTTGGGATGCCCCACCCGGCGGAAAAGGCGAGCATCAAACTTCTTATCGATGCGCTGAACCGGCATCTGCTCGAGTCCCATTCCCGTCGTCGCCGCACGGTGCTTATTATCGATGAAGCTCAAAATCTCGACATGGATGTTCTGGAGCAGATCCGGCTTCTGACAAACCTGGAAACCTCACGGGAGAAACTCCTCCAGATAATCCTGCTCGGCCAGCCGGAACTGTTGTCCATTCTGAAACGCAAAGGGCTTCGGCAGCTGACCCAGCGGATCACGGCCCGGTATCACCTGGAAGCTCTATCCCGGCGTGAAACCTATGCCTATATCCAACACCGTTTGGCAGTTGCAGGCGGGCGGGAACCGCTCTTTGCGTCCCGGGCAATGCGCCGGGTATATCGGCTTTCCCGAGGCAGCCCGCGCCTGATAAACATTATCTGCGACCGGGCTCTGCTCGGCACCTACGCTTCGGACAAAAAGGCGGTCAGCGCGGGTATCGTCCGCCGCGCTGCCCGTGAAACGCAGGGAATCATCCCCTGGTATCGTAAGATCCAGCCTGAATGGGTGGCAGGAATCCTGGCGCTGGCTTTGGTCCTGGCTGGAATCATGGTTTTCCTGAAATCACCCGGCTATCGGGGCCAACGTCCAGCGGCAGCAGTGAAGTCCGAAAATTCCGGCAGCGCAATATCCCCCGCGATCGCGCCCGTGCCCGTTCTCCCGTCGGCTGCGGCGGAAAACCTGAAACCGGATATTGTTGCGCTTCCGCCTGCGGCTGCGCCTCCCAAGCCTGCGCCGCCCGCCGGTCCAAGCCTGGCCGAAGTTCTCGGCAATCCGGCTTTGCGCGGCAAAGCGCGAGACAGCTTTACCAGCCTGTTCGCACGCTGGGGGGCGGAAATTTCCCTGGGTCCTTCGGATTATGGATGCAGGGTGGCGCGCGCCCATGGATTCGAATGCCTCTTCCTGGCGGGCAATTGGGCAAAGCTCCGCCGATACGATCTGCCCGCAATACTGGAACTGGAATTGCCCGACGGAACGCGGCACCGCGTAACACTTCTGGGATTGGGAACGGAAACGGCGAAGATTTCGATCGGGGACCGGACATACGCCTGCCGGCTCTCGGAGATCAATGAGTTGTGGGACGGCTCGATAATTATGATCTGGAAGCCCCCTTTTGCAGCGCGTAATCTCTCCCCCGGAAGCCGGGGCGAGGAAGTTCGATGGGTGCGCCAGGCCTTGGATCAATGGGAGGGGAAGCTAGCGGATCCTTCGGCTTCGGACCTTTACGATGAGGACCTGCGGAAGCGCGTCATAAAGTTTCAAGGCGCGCGGTCGCTGGCTCAAAGCGGGCTGGTTAGCACGGAAACTCTCGTTCGAATGACCACAGCCGCCGCGGAACCCAAAGGGCCCTCGATCGCCCGGAATTCCCCGTGAAGGGGAGCAGGCGGAAGCTATGTCGTATATCCTGGACGCGTTGAAAAAGGCGGAAAGAGAGCGAGGCATCGCGCGGGTGCCGACGCTCACGACAGTGCATGATTTCCCAAATATGCGAAAGCTCCGTCCATGGATCCTTGCAGCCTCGTTGGTGATAGGCATTGCGATAGCGGCCGTGCTTGCCTTTCGCTACCTAAAACCGGTCTCCGAACCGGCGGCTCCCATGCAGGCCGGCGTGGTACGAAACATCAAATCCCCTAAACCCGAAGCGGCGCCCGTCGAGGTTTTTCCCGCCCCGGCCGGCGATCCTTTCACTTCGCCAACGGCGGATACTGCAGCGTTGCAACAGGCCGCTTCAGGCCGTCGCGGAACCAGGCTTTCCAGCCGGGAAACGGCCGCAGTTCCTGATAGAGAGAAGCCGCAGGCAGGCCTTGTCGAAAAGGCGCGTGCGCAGATTCAGCCCGTTCCGGACGCAGAGGATCAACCTGCCGAGGACGAGGTGCCGGATGCGGGTGCCGTTTCCGCTGCAAAACCAGCGACACTTCGCGAGGCTGCCGAAAAAATGAATCTCAGCATACTGGTTTATGATGAGGCCAAAACAGGGCGGCTGGTTTTCATCGACGGCAGGAAATATGTTGAGGGGGATTCGATAAACGGCCTTTATCTTATCGAAAGCATTACGCCGGACGGAGCCGTGCTGAGCCATAAGGGAGAAACGGTCCTGCTGGCCCCCGGCTCCAAATAGGGCTTCAGCCAAAAGCCATCAATCCCATTCATCAGCCCTAACCGCTGAAACTTTGGGTCCTGTTCGTCAAACGGACCTGATCGCAACCGATAAAAGACAAAACCGGTTTGGCGCGCAATAAAAACCTTTACAGCTTTTTGAACCGCAGAATGTCGAATTACGAATGATGAATATCGAAGTCCGGCCACATATTCTGCGGTTCGATATTCGACATTCGATATTTAAAACACAATATTGGCCAAACTGAAACTGCCTCACCGACAGAGCCGGTGGATCGCCCATTGGATTCAGCCTTTGCAGGACTGCTGCTGCCTCACGGGTAAATCCGGTCGCTTTTGCCGGTTGAAACTCGGCGCCGCCCGGTGTTAGTCTCCTGACATTGAAGAGGAAACAAACGCAGGTATGAATCGGAAGGAGGACATGCGATGAGCATCTGGCATGAGTATGTTCAGCGTGAGGGGCAGGTGCCTGAATGGCCCTATCCTGTCAACTACGGGAAAGTGAATGAAATCTCTTCGGATGTGCTCGTGATAGGCGGGGGTGTTGCCGGCGTTCGCGCAGCCATCAGCGCGGCGCAGACCGGCGCATCCGTCGTTCTGGCCGATGCGGGACACGCCAAGAGAAGCGGATCGGGCGGCGCCGGTGTCGACCACTGGCACGGCGCTTGCACAAATCCTTGTTCCAAAGTGACTCCCGAGGAGTACACGAAAGGCTGTTACGACAGCATGCAGGGCTATACCGGCGCGCATGTCCGTTACATCATCACGAACGAGAGCTGGGATTCGCTGATGGAATGCGAAACCTGGGGATTGCAGATCCGCGATGTGCGGGACGAGTTCAAGGGAGCCGAGTTCAGAGACGAAAAAACAAAACTCCTGTTTGCCTACGATTACGATAACCGGCACATCCTGCGTGTCTGGGGATGGAACATAAAGCCCGTGATCTACAACGAGATGAAGCGCCTCGGCGTCAATATTCAGAACCGCATCTGCGCAACCAGCCTGCTGACGGAGGGAGGCAGGCAGGGTGGCAGGGTTGTCGGCGCTACGGGCATCAACACGCGCACCGGCGAGTTCTATGTGTTCAAGGCCAAGGCTACCGTCGTGGCAACCGGCGGGGCCGGCCGCCTGTTCCAGTGCCTGCCGGAGCTGACGGCTTCCGCTTCCATGTCGGACATGACGTCGGCCGGCGTCGGCCATGCCATTGGCTGGAAGGCGGGGGCAGAGCTTGTCCTGATGGAGAAAACCGGGCCCAATACGCTGAGCGGCTTCGGCTATGCGCCCTACAGCATGGGAAACGCCAGCAACACTTATCACGGCGCACCCATCGTGGATGCCAACGGCAAGGAAGTACCCTGGGTTGACGCTTTCGGCCAGCCGATTCAGACTCAACACCAGCGCTTTGCCTGCGGCCCGGGACAGAAATTTCAACTGGGCATCGGCATCGGAATTTCGGCCTATCTTCCCCAGTACCGCCAGAACAATCCGGTGTTCGATCTGCCCGAACGAATCCGCAAGGGCGAGTTTGTTTTGCCGCTGTACATCGATCTGACCCGCATGTCGGAACACGAGCGTCGTGTTCTGTGGGGCCTTATGGTTGGCAGCGAAGGGAAGACCAGAATCCCCATTTACGACACTTTCACCAAGGCCGGCTTCGATCCCGATCAGGACCTGCTCCAGGCGCCGGTTATGACGCTCGAGGCCTATGCCAACTCATGCTTCTGGGCGGCGGGTATGAACACGCCGCCTCACATACGGTCCGGCGGCGGAAGCTACATGGTGGACTGGGATCTCCGGACCTCGCTGGAGGGATTGTATGCAGGGTCCGGCAGCGCGGCTTATGGCGGGGGATGCCATGGGGAATCCCATACCACGGGACGCTATGCGGGCAGGAAAGCTGCGCAATATACCAGGACTGCCCCCGGGGCCATCGTGGATCCCCATCAGGTGGAAGCGGAAAGGGCTCGGGTGTATGCCTCGGTGCGCCGGAACCGGGACGGCATTGGCTGGAAGGAAATCAATATGGCCATCGCCCGCGTCATGCAGGACTACTGCGGCAAATACAAAAATGAACGGACCTTGAAATCGGGATTGAGGCTGCTTGGAGAGCTTCGCCAGAAGGAATTGGCCGACGCCTTTTCTTCAAATCCGCATGAACTTGGACGCCTGATGGAATGCTCTTCGCTGGTGGACTTTGGAGAGGCCATGATGCACGCCTCGCTGGCGCGCAAGGCGAGCAGCGGCATCCTGGACTTCCACAGGCTGGATTATGCCGAAATGGATCCGCCGGAATGGAACAAGCTGCTGGCCGTGAAGCAGGTGCAGGGAGAAGCTTCAGCGCGGGAACTGCCGCTGGATTATTTTCTCAAAACGCCTTTTGCCCCCACTTACGAAGAGAATTACAGGGCGCATTGCGGCGATCGCGAGCCGCGGGTTTGAAAAGGAGAGACGAAGATGAGCGATAAAATCTATATGGTGCCCAATCCGCCCAGTCCCAACAAGGCGGTGGCTTTCGATGCGGATGTGTGCACGGGCTGCTATTCCTGCGTGGAGGTGTGCCCGACGGACGTCCTGATGCCGAATCCCAAAGCAGGCCAACCGCCGATTGTTCTCTATCCCGAGGAGTGCTGGTACTGCGGGGGGTGCGTCGAGGAGTGTCCCGCGCCCGGCGCGATTGCCATGCTCCATCCCACAAGCCAGAGGATCTCGGTCAACTGGAAACGAAAGAGCACCGGCGAACTGTTTCGCCTGGGGATGAAAAATCCGCCTCCGCCCAACAACCGGCCGCCCTCAGGATAGTGGTTTGAACGTGGAACGTTTGAACGTTGAACGTTAATGAGCACCCCCTTTGGGCGATACCAAACGCCATACTGCAGAACTCAGCGTTCAACGTTCGAGCGTTCAAACGTTCCACGTTAGGATTTGGGCATGGACGTAATGGTGCCGTCCCAGGTGTCTACTTTGCCGATCTGCTCTTTATCCTCCGGGAAATAGGTCTGGGTGACATTCTTGCTTTCCGTATAGAAGATAAATCCGTCGCGGCCCATCATGTGGAGGTCGCCGAAGAAAGACTGTTTCTGTCCGGTAAAGCCGAAAATTCCCAGGGGAACCGGAATGCCTACGTTGATGCCGACCATCCCGCCGTGCGTTTCCTTGGCGAATGTGCGCGCATAGTAGCCGTTTTGTGTATAGATGACCGAGCCGTTGGCAAACCGGCTGGAATTCATGATTTTCAAGCCTTCTTCGAATCCCTCGACACGCTTGATGCAGACTACGGGGCCGAAAATCTCCTCCCGCCCGATCGACATCTCTTCCGTAACTCTGTCGAAGATGGTCGGGCCCAGGTAAAAGCCTTTTTCATGGCCGGCCGGGGCCTTGAAGTTGCGTCCGTCCAGCACCAGTTCGGCTCCTTCCTTGATGCCGGTATCGATCCATCGGAGCACAGAGTCCAGGTGTCCCTGGTTAACAAGCGGTCCCATGTCGGTGGATTTCTCGTATGCCGGACCGATCTTCATCTCCGACGCATATTTTTTCAGCAGCGCCACCAGCGGATCGGCGATGGCATTTTCTACAACCACCACCGGCAAGGCCATGCAGCGTTCTCCGGCGCATCCGCAGAAGGCGTTGATGATTCCCTGTGCCGTCCGGTCCAGTTTGCAGTCGCGCAGGACCAGGGCGTGATTTTTTGCCTCCGTTAGTGCCTGCACCCTTTTCCCGTTGGCCGCCGCCGTGGAATAAATGTGCAACCCGACGCTCGTCGATCCCACGAAGGAGACGCCCTTGATGTCCGGGTGGCGCAGGAAAATTTCCGCTTCGTTGCGTCCGGCAGTGATGATGTTGAGCACGCCGGGGGGAAGACCCGCTTCCTCCCACAGTTCGGCAATGCGCATGGCGGATTGCGGGACGAAACTGGCCGCCTTAAGAACCATGCAGTTGCCCGTCGCGATGCATATGGGCGCCATCCAGCCCTGAGGAATCATGGCGGGGAAGTTCCACGGCGCGATGCCGGCGAACACACCGATGGGATGGTTGTAACGGGTCGTGTCGTATCCGGTCGAGACATTCATCAGGGCATCACCCTTCATGATGTGGGGCGCGCCACATGCGTACTCCACAACTTCGGTGACTTTGAGGACGTCGCCCATCGCTTCGTCCCACTTTTTGCCCATTTCTTTTGCCAGCAGGAACGTCAGTTCTTCCAGGTGCTTATCCATCAAGGCTTTCAGATTGAAAAGCACCTGGACGCGCTTGCTCACCGGCGTGTTGGACCAGGCCGGGTAGGCTTCGACGGCCGCCCGTATGGTCTGATCGACCTCTTCGGCTGAACATTGGGGAGCGTACGCGATGACGGCGCCAGTAGATGGATTGTAGCAGGGCATATATTTGCCCGCTCCGGACTGGATCCATTGTCCGCCGGCATAAAATTTCAGTTTTATCGGCTTCTCCCTGCTGATTGGATCAACGTCCAAATTATCGTCCCGGAAGAAATATCTGTTTTCCGCTGTGCCTGGCATTCTTTTACGGTCCCTATAGTTTGGTTATCGGTTTGCCCCGGCAAAGTGCCGCAAAATTAAAAGGTTGACCGATTGCGCCACATCTGTCAACGGGCATATACGGTTCATCGAGTCTTCGGACCTTTGAGGTTGGTCCTTCAGGGTCGACCCAAAAGGCCCGAAGACTCCAAAGGGCAGGCTATCATCCCTTTGTTACTTCCACTCATCCACCAGCACGCCCCGGCCCAGTCTGAAGTCGGTCACGAACCAGGGGGTCTGGATTTTCCCGCCGGTCGATTCATGGAATTTTGGCTTTCCCGGGATCGGGTGACGCTCGTATAAAATTGCAGCTAAACCAAGCAGCATTTTGTGCCGGGGCAAAAATATTGTTCGACTATTTTCCGCATTCCAATGTCCAACTAATAGGACGATGACGGAGCGCAAAAGGCCGATGACCGGGACCGCGGATTCGATGACAGTACATGCCGGAATCTCATCTGTTTCGCCAGAGCAGGAATCCTCGTGGGTTGCTGCAAGCCAAAAGGGAGATGCGCTGGCGTTCAACCGCCTGGTATTGAAATGGGAGCGGACCGTCTACAACGTTGCCTTGAGAATGCTTCGGGACAGGGAGGAGGCCGCGGAGGCGACCCAAGAGGCTTTTCTTCTCGCATTCAAAAACATCAGGCGCTTCCGCAAGGACTCGAAATTTTCCACCTGGTTGTATCGGATCGCGCTGAACCAATGCGTGAACCGGGCCCGGCATCGGCCTCCCGGGGCTCATTTTTCCCTGGATGACGCCGATTCCGGCATCAACGCCGCGGAGCAGCTGCGGTTTCCTGAGACGCAGAGCAGGGAACTGATCCGGGCGGAGAGGCGAACTAAAGTGCTCGATGCGCTTTCGCATCTGCCGCCGGATCAACGCTCGGTCGTCGAGCTGAAATTTTTTCAGGAACTCACTTTCGAGGATATTGCCGCGGTCCTCGAGACCCCAATCAGCACCATCAAATCACGGTTATATGCAGGCCTGGAAATGCTGAAAATCAGGCTTGGTGCCGGCAATTGACCGGCTGGAGATCCAAACCATGAAATCCGAATGCACCGAATATCAAAAACAAATCGCGCGGTTCTTCCTCGGAGACATGGATGCAGACGAAAGACGGGGACTCGAGGAGCATCTGGCCGAATGCGCAAACTGCCGGACAGAACGGGCAAGCTACGCCGAGGCGCTCGAACAGCTGAAGTCGGCAGGCGACGAACCGGTCCCGCATCACTTTTTCGTGCAGCCGGAAGAACGAACACTGACTCCATGGCAGCTCTTTCGCCGGATGAGGCCGGCGTGGCAGGTGCTCGGCACTGCCGCAATGGCCCTGGCTCTCCTGGTTTGCGCGGCAGCATTTTCCCGCCTGCAGATACGGTCCGGTTCGGATGGATGGGCTTTGAGTTTTGGCGACAGGGTAAACATTCCGGAGCTCAAGGAAGAGATTCTGAAAGCCGCCGAAGCGCGGAACCGCGAGATCCTCGATACCCGGATGCTGGAAGTTCAAACACGAATCGATACATCGAATGCTCTGGCAATGCGGCAGCAGCGAGACCTGCTGGCAGGCGAACTGACAAGCCTGGATTCCCGATTTAAAGGCCGAATTGCTCAAACCGAAGACCACATGAGAGCGGATACCAGGGAGATTGTTTTCGCAGCCTATCAGACAGTATCCCATCAGCGGGCACAGGATCTGGCAATCATGAATCTGCGCCTCGATGCTATCAGCGCCAACAGCGCCATCAAGTCGCGCCAGACCAGCGAAATCCTGGGCACGCTGCTCGAGGTCGCGGAATTGAAGCTCAATCAAAATGGAGATCAGAAATGAAAAAGCAATTTGCAGGAATGCTCATGTTTATTGGCGCGGCAACACTCTGCTGGGCGCAAGGGACGAAAACTCCCTTTGACCTCAGGAAAGCGCAGGAAGAGCTTGCAATCATGAAGGGCATTCTCGGCACGGCGCTTTCTTTCGCTGCACAGGACTCCGCGCCGCGTGCTTCCTCGTCGTGGCGGTTCTCAAACATCAATGCCTTTTACCTCGCGGGCCAGGGAGCGGTATTTGTAATACCCCGATCCGGTCTGAGGAATTTTAACCAGTCCGGATTCGTCGATGTTGATGTTAATCTCGATCCTGAGTTTTATCAGGATATTGAAAATATAACCCAAGAGGTTGAAGCAAATGCCCGCGAGGTGGCGCTGCAGGCAGCCGAACTGGCTCGAGAAAATGTCAAACGGGCAAATCAGGAGAAAGGCAAGCCCTACGAAGCGCCTCCGGCGTCACCCGCTCCTCCCGCACCACCGGCCAAAAACGAAGCTCTTCGCCAAAAAATCGATGAATTCCAGAAAAAGGCAAAGCAGAACGCCGAGAATCTTAAGGCAAAACGTGAACAATATTTGGAAAGGCTGCCTCAAATAAAAGATTATTTAATTGAGACCCTGGCTAATTATGGGGACTCGATGACGACCGTCAAGCCAGCCGAATACATCAACCTGGTGCTGGCGGTGGGTGATTTCGGCCCTCTGAATATTTCGGATCCGGCGAACCCGCGCACACGCCACGATGTTCTTTGCGCGCAGAAATCCTGGATCACGGATTATAAAGCCGGCAGGTTGACGCTGGAAGCCTTCAAAGCGAAGGTCCTGCAATACAGCGAATGAGTGACCAGGCGGCCACTACACGATGAGCTTGTTGAGCGGGTATTCGATGATGCCTTGGGCGCCGGCCCGCTTGAGATCGGGAATCATGCGTTTCACCACATTTTCGTCCACGACCACTTCAAGCGCCATCCATCCCGGGATCGTAAGCGGACTGATCGTAGGGCGCTTGAGCGATGGAAGAAGATCCATGACCCTGGGCAAATCGCTCTCTTTCAGGTTCATTTTCAATCCGACCATGCCTTCAGCCGCCAGAGCGCCTTTGAGCAGAATCGCGATGTTCTCCATCTTTTCCCTTTTCCAGGGATCCTCCCAAGCTTTCCTGTTGGCGATGAAGCGGGTGGTGGAGGAAAGGACGTCCTCCACGATGCGAAGCTGATTGGCCTTGAGGGACCTGCCCGTTTCGGTGAGTTCCACGATGGCATCCACCAGAATTCCGGCTTTGGCCTCCGTGGCACCCCAGGAATATTCCACCCTGGCCTTTATTTTCCTTTTGGCCAGATATTTTTTTACATAATGGACGATTTCTGTTGCTACGGTTTTGCCCTGGAGATCCTCCACGGAGCGTATTTTTGAGTTTTCGGGCACAGCCAATACCCACCGCACGGGTTTGAATCCGGATTTCCCGTACACTAGCTCACAGATCTGCTTGACCTTGGCGCCGGTTTCCAGAATCCAGTCCTGTCCGGTGATTCCGGCATCGAACAGCCCGTCCTGAACGTATTTCCCCATTTCCTGGGAGCGGATGAGCATGACTTCAATCTGCTCGTCGTCGCAGTATGGGAAATAGGAACGGTCGCTGGAACTGATGCGGATGCCCGCCTTGCGAAACAGTTCCATCGTCGATTCCTGAAGACTCCCTTTGGGCATCCCCATCTTGAGAATTTTTTTTGCGGTCGGCATGTACGCTCCTCGTCCCTCAATGTCTAAACGCGAAAGAATAATACCGGCGCCCGAAGAATTCCACCGGATTCAAGTTCCGAAACCGGAATTTGGAGATTTTCTCCTCAAACCGGACAGCCGGCAAGGCCGGCTCCGATGGCGAAGAGGACGGCGGAATCCCGGGATTTCAGCAGGCTGCGGGAAAACAGCGCGTTGCCTGACCAGGGGACTCTATGCTATTTCTATGATACCCGGCAGGAGGATTTATGGACACCAAGGGCTACATACAGCTGGAAGAAACCTATGGCGCGCATAACTACAAACCACTGGATGTTGTCCTGACGCGAGGCCAGGGAATATGGGTGTGGGATGTGGATGGCAACAAGTACATGGATTGCCTGTCCGCTTACTCGGCCGTCAACCAGGGACACTGCCATCCAAGGATTTTGGCCACGCTTCAGGAGCAGGCGCAAAAAATCACGCTGACCTCCCGCGCGTTCCGCAACGATCAGCTGGGACTTTTCTACAAGGAGCTCTGCGATCTCACCCGGTCTCATAAAGTCCTTCCCATGAACAGCGGAGCGGAGGCTGTAGAAACCGTTATCAAGGCCGTGCGGAAGTGGGCGTATCAGGTCAAGGGTGTGCCGCGCAACGCGGCGGAAATCGTCGTTTGCGCCAATAATTTTCACGGCCGCACCATCACGATTGTCGGCTTCAGCACCGACGAGCACTACCGCGAAGGTTTCGGACCGTTTACGCCCGGATTCAAAGTAGTTCCTTTCGGTGACGCGGCGGCCCTGGAAAAGGCCATCACACCCAATACGGCCGGGTTCCTGGTCGAGCCGATCCAGGGTGAGGCGGGAGTCCTGGTGCCGCCTGCCGGATACCTGGCCGAAGCCCAAAAGATCTGTGCGAGGAACCGTGTCCTGTTTGTTCTTGACGAAATCCAGACCGGTCTCGGGCGGACCGGCAAGCTTCTGGCCGAAGAGCACGATCACGTCGAAGCCGATTTGACCATTATCGGCAAAGCGCTCTCGGGCGGCTTTTACCCTGTGTCGGCGGTGCTTTCCAGCACCGAAGTACTGGGCGTGCTGCGTCCGGGAGAACACGGCAGCACCTTCGGCGGCAATCCGCTGGCCTGCGCTGTCGCGCGAACCGCGCTGAAAGTGCTGATCGAAGAAGGCATGATCGAAAACGCGGCGAAAATGGGCCAATACTTCATGGGGCAGCTGAAACAAATAAAGAGCCCGGTTATCCGTGAGGTTCGAGGCAAAGGCCTGATGATTGGCGTAGAGCTGATGCCTGAAGCGGGAGGGGCAAGGCGCTACTGTGAAAAGCTCATGACCCTGGGCATGCTGTGCAAAGAGACTCACGAGGACACGGTAAGGTTCGCGCCTCCGCTGATCATCGGAAAAGATGAAATCGACTGGGCCCTGGAAAGAATCGAGACGGTCTTCACGGAGCCATGAGCCGGAAGATAGGATGCAAGAAAAAGGAAGACAGGAGCCAGAACAAATTGGCCGTTGGCACATTTCCTCCAACAAATAATTCCACCTTCCGGATTCCTGCTTCTGGCTGCTGACTTTCTATTTCGCGCATCTTTGGAAGAACAGTATAATCCCGACACCAATCCGTTGGGAATTCCCCCGGCTTTGCCGGAGACAGTACGAGTTTGACAAATCCTGGATTTTTTGTTCCCAGGTCCGAACAATAACCAAAGAAATAAACGCTGGAATATCGAATGTCGAATTTCGAATATCGAACCGCAGAGCCAAGAGCCACACTTCGAAATTCATCATTCGATATTCGACATTCTGCGGTTCCAAAGCATCTATGGCGGTTGGGACCTCTTTCATCTTTTGCCGGATGCGATCAGGCGCCTTTGAAGAACCAGCAACCGTAAGGCCCGGCAATGCCGGAGAATATTCACTGCTTTAGCGGCGCGGAGGTTGGATGGAGATTTTTTCGGCTGCAATTCTCGGCATTATCCAGGGACTCACGGAGTTTTTACCCATAAGCAGTTCGGCACACCTGATTCTCGTCCCGTGGTTTTTGGGCTGGAGTCCTGAGGGCATTGTCTTTGACGTTTCCCTGCATGTCGGCACCGCTATCGCTGTCCTGGCCTATTTCTGGTCCGACTGGATTCGGCTGGGAAGGGAGGTGATCGGCGGATTCAGGCAGGGAAACCTTCTGGCTAATCCGTCTCAAAGGCTTTTCTGGCTCCTGGTCGTTGGCACACTGCCCGCTATGGTCATGGGACTTGCGCTGGAAAAAGCGGTTGAGACGCAGCTTCGATCTCCACTGATTACGGTTTTTACGCTGGTCCTATTTGGGGCTTTGTTGCTGTGGGCGGAGCGAAAAGGTCGTCAGAACCGCACCATCGAGCAATTCAGCTGGGCCGATGGCATCTGGATCGGCTTGTGCCAGGCAATCGCCCTGATTCCTGGAGTATCGCGAAGCGGAGTAACCATCACGGCCGCCATGTTTCGTGACAGCGACCGCCAAAGCGCCGCAAGATTTTCCTTCCTTTTGTCCACACCCGTAATCATCGGAGCCGGGATCCTGTCAAGCTTGCGCATGGTGGAGGCTGCCCGCTACCCGGCGGCCGACACGGCAGTTGCGGGCTGGGCTGTATTGGCAATGGCAACCGGAACGCTTTGCGCCGCTATCACCGGTTTCCTATGCATCCGCTATTTCCTGCGCTATTTGCAGACCAAAAGTTTGTTCCCATTTATCATTTATCGATGGATACTTGCCTTGGTAGTGTTAATCTATTACATAAGATATCAATTTTAGCACCGGTTTCCTCCGGCTGGGCTACAAAAGCGAACCAGTATAAGTGATCTCGCCGCAGTGTCAGCTTTTGGCTGAGGTTCGCTTCTTTCTTTCCCTTATATCGGCCAGAATTTCTCCGATGCGCCGTTCCATACCCTGGTCTGTCGGATGATAATAGCGCCGGCCGCGCAACGATTCCGGCAGGCACTCCATGTCGGCGACCTTTTCCGTGGTATCGTGGGCATATTGATATCCTTTGCCGTATCCCAACTCCTTCATCAGGTTCGTGGGTGCGTTTCGGATATGCAGGGGGGGAGGCTCGTTGAAACTGCTCTGGACATCGGAAACCACCGCGGAATAGCCCGTATAGAGGGCGTTTGATTTCGGGGCGATGGACAAGTAGACGGCAGCCTGGGCAAGCGCAAGTTTGCATTCGGGCAATCCGACCAGGCGAACGGCGTCGGTTGCATTCAACGCGACACTCAATGCCCGGACATCGGCCAGTCCTACGTCTTCGGAGGCGAACCTCACCATACGGCGCGCGATATAAACAGGATCTTCCCCTGCCTCCAGCATGCGGCCGAGCCAGTACAGGGAAGCGTCGGGATCGCTGTTGCGCATCGATTTGTGCAGTGCAGAAATGAGGTTGTAGTGTTCCTCTCCCGCCTTGTCGTACTGAAGGATTTTGCGCTGCAACGCAGATTCCAGGTCGGCTGTGGTCACAACAGGCGGCGCGCCCGGGTTGCGCCCCTGTACCAGGGAAACGGCAAGCTCAAAAATATTGAGCGCGATGCGGGCATCGCCGTTGGCATATACAGCCAGCTGGTGCAGCACTTCGTCCGGCGCGGTAACGGAAAGCTGGCCCAGCCCCCGCTCGCCGTCGGTTAGGGCGCGGCGCAGGATCGCTTCAATTTCGTCCGGCTGCAGGGGATTAAGAACATAAACTTTGCAGCGCGATAGCAGCGGGCCGATCACTTCAAATGAGGGATTTTCGGTTGTCGCTCCGATGAGCACGATGACGCCCGATTCCACATAGGGCAGGAATGCATCCTGCTGGGCTTTGTTAAAACGATGGATTTCATCAACGAATACGACCGTTTTTCCCTGAGCCCGGCGGAAGTAGGTTTCGGCTTCGGCCATGACGGTCTTGATCTCTTTGATACCGGAGAGAACGGCGCTGTAGGCAACAAAGGGCGAGCGGGTCTGTTTGGCCATGATACGGGCCAGCGTGGTCTTCCCGGTTCCCGGAGGGCCCCAGAGAATAATGGACGTAAGCTGGTCCTGTTCCACCATCACCCGCAGGACCTTGCCCTTTCCTATGAGGTGTTCCTGGCCGAGGATCTCATCCAGGCTGCGCGGGCGCAGGCGCTCAGCCAGGGGCGTTTCGCCCGTTACCGGCGGTTGGTCAGATTCGGGAAAAAGTGTCCGGGGCATCCTGGACTCCACGGCGCCTGAGCATGAATGTTCTCTAAAACTTCATGCGCTGTCTGGCAGCCTCAAAAAGTATGATCGATCCTGCCATGGCCACATTAAGTGATTCTACTCCCTTTGCCATGGGGATTCGTATTGCCGCAATTCCGGCAGATTCCTTTTCCGACAGGCCGCCGCCTTCGTTGCCCAGCAGAATGGCGCAGGACGACTGCAATTCCGCTTTGGTATAGACCGTCCCCTCCCGCGTATCGGTCCGGTATAGCCGTATGGCGTTATGCTCGCAATATTGCCGGAAGTCCGAAAGCCCGATATTTTCAGCCACAGGGAGGCGAAAAAATGTGCCGGCGCTGGCGCGGATCACTTTGGGATTTCTGGCTGAAACCGTGCCCGGGGCGGTGCAAACCAGACTTGCACCGGCTGCGGCGGCTGTACGGATCAGCGTGCCGAGATTGCCGGGATCCTGGATCCCGCAGGCAAAAAGGATGAGGCATTCCGGGGAGGGGCGGACATTCGAAAGGGACAGAATGGGGATGCGCACCAGGGCCAGGGAGCCCTGGGGTGTCTGGACGCCCGAGATATATTCGAAGAGGCTTTCCGGGACCCTGCAAGCGCGAATGGCCCGCGAACTCCATACCTGTAGCAGTCTTCGCTCCCTTGGGGAACGCCCGAAGTTCTCCGAAAATACCGCAGCCTCTATTTCACAACCGGCGCGCTCAACTTCCTCCAGCACGCGCATGCCTTCGGCAATCACCAGTTCTTCCGGAGCCTGTCGTGAGGCTCCTGCCACGCGACGGATGGTCTTAATCAGCGGATTGTCTCTGCTTTCGATCCGGGAGGCTTTCATGGTTGTCAGGAAGCGGAAATCGAGTCGATTTTTCCATGAAGCACGCTGCCGAACAGCACCCGCTTCACGGGAAAGTTGCTGTTGTGCAGGATGCGCAGGGCCAGATCCCTTGCGACGCCATCCTGCGATGCATCATCCACCTTGTTGATAAAGGGGATGAGGGTCATGCCCTCCTGCCAGCCTTTGCACACTCCCTGACGGTGCATCAGTATGTTTGCCACCGTCTGGGGAGTAAGCGGATATCCTTCCCGCAGAGAGAAGAGCTTTCCCAAAGCGCGGAAGCGGAAAACGACCGTCGGCCCGATCGGTTGATTCAGGCAATCCATGCCCAGGACAGGAACCAGGTATTCGGCGTTGTTCATCAGAACAGGTTCCCCCTCACGGGGCAGTTTGACGGAAAAGCTCGCGGCGCCGTCCGCTTCGTTGAGCATTATGGGGAACAAACTGCGGTCCAGCGCGTCGCCGAAATCGGCGGGGACGCCCCGCAGGAGGTTTGGGCTCATGAAGCCGCGGGTGACAATAAGCTTGTAGGGTTTTTCCGTTTGGTCGCGGCCGACGCGTTCCGCCATTATCTTCAGAAGAGGAAGGTTGTCGGTGGAGATCAGGACCAATCCTTCGCCGGGTCCCGGGGGATGGATTCTGGTGGTGGTCGTGCAGAGAACCGTCCCGGAGGCGGAGCATTCCTGCATCAGCCTGTGTATCAGGGCCGTCTTCCCGCCGCCCCCGACAAAATTGACCAGCGCATGCGACTGAAACGCAAACTGCTCCAAAAACAATTGAGTGTCCGTCATATCAAAATCCTGAATCCCGTTCCTCACAGCTCCCGGCAGCGACAGGGTCGTTGGACAGCCGCAAGCCGCGGATTGGAAAGCGGAGACGCGCGATTGTAAACCCGTATCGGTGCATTTTCTCTTTTCCCCCGAATCCCATGACCGGACCCCGATTATGGATCCGAAGTTCTGTCCGGGCCGTGCGCCGCTTCGGGCGTAATCTTGCGTTCCCGTATATACCGGACGATGTACGGCGGCTTCCCCTGAGATTCAAAATAGGTACGAATCACGAGCTCTGCGACCAGCCCCATCAAAATAAACTGAATGCCGACGAGAAAAAGAAAAACCGCGAGCAGCAGCAGAGGATTGTTATGGGCTTTGACACTGTTGACATATTTGTCCAACAGAGTCCAGGCAGCAAAAAAGAAACCGCCGCTGCAGGAAAGCAATCCGACACCTCCGAAAAAATACATCGGCTTGGTGGAATAGCTTCCGAGCATTTTAAGCGTAATCAGGTCCAATAGGACTTTGAAGGTGCGCGACAGCCCGTACTTGCTGGCGCCGAATTTGCGTGCATGGTGCCGTACCGGGATTTCGGTGACGCTGGCTCCCGCCCAGGAAGCATAGATGGGTATAAAGCGATGCATTTCCCCGTAAAGCCTTATGTGTTCGACAACTTCACGGCGATATCCCTTCAGCGTGCACCCGTAGTCGTGAAGGGAGACTCCCCCGATGCGGGAGATGAGCATATTGGCGAATTTCGAGGGCAGCCGGCGCGTCAGCCATGGATCCTGCCGGTCCTGGCGCCAGCAGCTGACGACGTCGTATCCCTCCCGCAGCCTGGCGAGGATCGAGGGTATGTCCCGCGGATCGTTCTGCAGATCCGCGTCGATAGGAACCAGGATACTGCCGGCGGCGTAGTCGAAACCCGCTGCCATGGCCGCCGTCTGACCGAAGTTTCTTCGAAATCGTATCACGCGCACCCGGGGGTATTTTTGTGGCAGCGATTCCATATACGCTGCGCTTCCGTCGGTGCTGCCGTCGTCGATGAGCAGAACTTCGTAGTCCTCTCCGGTTGGCTCCATTGCCTCATGAAGGCCGCGAACAAGCGCATCCAGGTTTTCCCGTTCGTTGTACACAGGAACGATAATCGAGATCTTTTCGCTCATGAGAATTCGTTTTCCATTTCGGACAGTTGCTGCATATCGGCCCGGTTCCTGAAAAACAGATAGACGATTCCCCCCGGGATGGAGGAAAGGATCAAAACAAGGGAGGAAGCCAGTCCCAGGGCGATGCAGGACTCCGGCGGCACGCCGACCGCCCCGAACAGGCTCATGAAGGAATATTCCCTCAATCCCATGCCGTTCAGGCTGATGGGAATCATCGAGATCAGGGTTATGACCGGAACGAAAACCAGAAAATACGGAAATGGCAAATGAAGGTGAAGTCCCATCGCCAGGATCCAGGTCACGGAGATGACCAGCAGCTGGTTGACGAATGAGATGGACAGAGCCCCCAGGAGTACGCCCGGCTGGCGGCCCATGATCTGAAATGCGCTGGAAATGGTATCGATTTTCGCGGCAATTTTCGTCAGGCGCATACGGCGCAGCAAACCGGTCAGCAGCCGGTGGAAATATGGCGCGAATAGGGCGATATTGCCGAAGATGAAAAGCGCGAAAACGCCCCAGATGATAAGTGGCACCGGAACACCGGGGACATGAACCGGGTGAATGAGAATGGCGACGCAGGCGATGATCATCATGGCCAGCATTCCCGCGTCGCGGTCCAGGAATGTGGAGGCAAAACTCTGCGCATAGGATCGGGTGGGCCTGCCTGCGTAATAGATCTTGACGACATCGCCTCCTACCACGGTCGGGAAGGTCAGATTGAAAAAAAGGCCGATACAATAAATGCCAAAGAGAATCGCAACCGAAGGCACCGCCATCAGCGGGCGCATGAGCAGGCGCCAGCGAAAAATGACTATAAAATGGGCCATCCATATCACGAGGAATCCGGCCATCAGGATACCCAGCTGTGCATTCTGAAGAATGTCGCCAAATTGACGGAATTCGATCTTCCGGAAAAGGTAGACGAACATCAGAGTGGTGACCGCCAGCTTCACTAGGACAAATATTCTGGATTTCATGATGTCGGGCGATCCCTATTGAATGCCAGCGCCGAGTCCGGGCGGTTGGACACCAGCAGCATTTCCTCTCCAGGGGACCCGCCGGAACTCAGCAGCGAGCGCATGCGCAAGGCCAAACGGGGGCGGCGGTCCAATATGTATAGGGCCGCAGCTCCGCGACGCGCGAAAAGCGCGTAATCCTTCCCGCTCAATATGCAAAAAACCCGCCGGCCCGATTCAAACCTGCGCCGCATGCCTTCCGCATGGTTTTCCTCGAAAACAGGCCGCCGCAGGTAAAAAACCATGCTGGGCAGCGCCGTCCCATAATAGCCCGCTTCGTCGTCCGCACGCGAATGCGATTCGATAATCCGGCAAAAATCCTTGACCGGGCGGAAAGCTTCCGCCGCCGGCAGGTAAAACCAGGGACATATCCAGTAGGCCGTTACCAGTGATACGGCAAGGATAGGAAAACACCGCCCGATTTTGCCGCGGACAAGGCTCCAGGCTGTCAGAATGCCTGCCGCCCCGAAAACGAGCGATGGGATATAGCGCAGCACGGGCGGCAGGTTGGGCATGAATGCCCGCAGCGCAAACGCCAGGATGGCGGACAACGCAATAAAAAGCACGCATAGCAGAGCGTACAGCCAGCGCCAGCAGCGCAAGGCAGCAGCTTGGGCCTTCATCGGTTCCGGTGCAGCCGGAGCATGCAAGGCGCCCTCTCGAATCGTCCGATACAGGCTTTTGTCCAGAATGCCGGAAAGTATGATCGCCGCCAGGGGATACATGGGAGCGATATAATATTCCTGCTTGTTTTTCGACAGCGAAAACAGAACAAATATCAGCCCGCACCATGCCAGCGGCAATCCCCAGGAAAGGCTTTTCATCGGTTGTTCCGTTTTGCGGCTTGAAAATAACAGCCACACGGCGACCAGCGCCATCAGCGACCAGGGGAAAAAGTCTGCAATATAGACGGTTGTATAGTACAGCGGTCCCCTGGAGGGTCCGAGAGACTGGGATGCAAACCGCCCGAGATTATCTCTCAGGAAGAAGGGGGAAATGTACATCCAGCCGTGTGCTCGATAAATCCACACGTACCAGGGCAGCACCACCGCCAGCAAAATCGCCGAGCCCATCCAGAAATGCACGTCCGACCATCGGAGCCGGCGTCCCCAGAACGCCCATACCAGATAGGAGCCTGCGGGTATGACGAGGGCTATGGGGCCTTTGGTTAGAAAGCCCAGGCCGGCAAACAAGTACGCAAGTGCCCAGGCGCTTGTCCTGTTTTGTTGAACGGAGCGCACCAGGAAAAACAGCGCTCCAGACAGAAAAAACAACAGCAGGACATCAATGGGCAGTCTGCGCGCCAGTATGAAAATGCGCGGGGTTGCGGCGATGACCAGGGCGGCCATGAGAGCAGCATGCGGATTGAAGAGCATCCGCGCGGTTGCATAAGAAAAAAGAATCGTGCCCGCAGCGGCAAGAGCCGAGGGCAACCGGACCGCAAATTCGCTGACCCCGAAAACCTTGTACGAAGCCAGGACAATCCAGTAGGTGAGAGGAGGCTTCTGTGCACGAGGCTGAAAATTAAATTGAGGCGCGAGGTAGTCCCCGGTGACCAGCATCTCGCGGGGCGTCTCCGCGTAAAAAGCTTCGTTGGCGTCCCAGATGGAGGATTTCCCCAGATTTATGAAATAGGGTAGGGAAATCGCGAGCAGCACGAGCGCGTGCGCGAGAGGTGATTGCAGCTTCGAATAGTTTCTCAAGGTCATGGATGCGCCCGGTCCGTCACGCCGGACTCTTCATAATTACATTGGTAAACCCCCGGCTCTGCCGGAAGACTCAAAGAGTTTGACAGCTCCGTATTTTGAAACGCTGAGAAACGCTGATAAAAGCGCTGACAAACGCCGATTTGTTCGGCGAGGGTCGGCGAGCAAAAGCCGATGAGGCGCTTCCGATGGAGTTTTCTGCGGCGGCACTGTGGCAAACGCCCGGTTTCTCATACCCTTCATCTCCTTGCCGTACGGCGCTTGCCACAGTGCCGCCGCAGAAAACTGTCCAGCGCGGAGCGCTGGCCCCTGCGGTGATCGGAAGCGCCTCATCGGCTTTTGCCCGCGTAAGTCAGCGTTCAAGACCGGCGTAACTAGTCCAACCGCTTTGAGCGGTTCAAATCTTTCAAGCCTCCGGTTTTGCCGGTTTGCGTTCCTGCCGCCGCTTCAGTGCACCTATGCTTCCGCCCTGAACTCCAAAGCCGTGAAGCGCAGGGCCGCCTGGGAATCAAAAGAGCGATCGCTGCATTTCATCGAGGACTTCATCGGCCGGACGCCTGCGCGAACGCCCTGTAAGATCGATTTCTTTCTTTTCCAGGCGCTCCAGAATTTCATTGGCTCTTGCGACAACCTCCCGGGGCATCCCGGCCAGGCGTGCCACCTCGATGCCGTAGCTCTTGTCCGCCGCTCCCGGAGTGACTTTTCTGAGAAAAACGATCTCCTTGCCGGCTTCCTGAATGGCCATGCAGTAATTCTTCACTCCGGAGTGGACTTGAGACATTTTGGTCAGCTCGTGGTAGTGCGTGGCAAATAGAGTTTTGGCGCGATGGGACGGATTCTGAACGAGGTATTCCGCGATGGCCCATGCCAGAGAGAGGCCGTCAAAAGTTGCTGTCCCGCGGCCCACTTCATCCAGAAGAATCAGGCTGCGGTGGGTGGCGGTATTGAGGATGTTGGCGGTCTCGATCATTTCGACCATGAAAGTGGATCGTCCGCGGGCAAGGTTGTCCGAGGCGCCGACCCGCGTATAGATCCGGTCCACGCAACCCAGGCGCGCCTCTTTTGCCGGGACAAAGGAACCCATTTGCGCCAGGATCACGATAAGCGCCGTTTGCCGCAGATAAGTCGACTTGCCGCCCATATTGGGCCCGGTCAGGATGATGAGCTGGTCCGTGGTTGAGTTCATGTACAGGTCATTGGGAATGAACGGGCGGCTCTGCAATTCAACCACAGGATGGCGCCCCTGGCGGATGTATATTTCATCGCCGTCTGTCAATTGGGGGCGCACATAGTCATTTTTTATGGCAATTTCGGCCAGCGCCGCATAGGTGTCCAGTTCCCCCAGAAGTCGGGCCGTGGCCTGAACGCGTGTGCCCTGTATGCCGACAGCCCGGCGCACCTCTGAAAAAAGCTCCTTTTCCAGCGCCGCGATACGTTCTTCCGCCCCCAGGACTTTTTCTTCGTACTCCTGCAGCTCCTGTGTCACAAAACGCTCGCAGTTCACCAGCGTCTGTTTGCGGATGTAGTGCGGGGGCACCAGAGCAAGGTTGGAGTTCGTGACTTCGATGAAATAACCGAATACCTGGTTGAATTTGACCTTGAGAGATTGAATCCCGGTTTTCTGCCTCTCCCGAGCCTCCAGGGAAGCGATGTAGCCTTTTCCGCTGTGACGTATCGAGCGCAGCTCATCCAGTTCCCGGGAGTAGCCGGCCCGGATAATGCCCGGATCGCTCGCAGAAGCGGGCGGATCCTCGGCGATCGCTGCCTCGATCAGGCTGACAGCCTCGTCCAGGGTATCCAGCTGCCCCCGAATCTCGCTTAGGCGCGGTGCATGGAAAACCTCCAGCAGGCTTTGCACCGAGGGAATGGTTCGGAGGGAATCGCGCAGCGCAAGCAGTTCGCGCGGTCCGGCGACTCCCACCAGCACGCGGCTTATGAGCCGTTCCAGGTCGTGAATTTCCGCCAGTTTATTCGCAAGCCGGCCATGGGCCTGAACGCCGGCGGTCAGGGCCTGGACCGCATCCTGCCGCCGGTGGAGCTCATCCAGGGCCAGCAACGGCAGCAGGAGCCAGGACTTGAGCAGCCTCGCTCCCATTCCCGTTTTTGTCTGATCGAGAAAAAACAGAAGCGATCCCTTTTTCGATCCGTCCAGGGCATGGACCAGCTCCAGGTTCGTCACGGTCGAGGCGTCCAGCTTCATGAACTCTGTCGGCTCGAAGAAATGAAGAGTCGCTACTTTACCCAGCTGGGCGAGCTGAGAGTCCCTGAGGTAGTGGATCAGGGCTCCGGCGGCGCACAGGGACAGCGACCGGCCGGCGGCGCCGAGACCGTCAAGGCTGGCGAGATTGAAGTGCTCCAGGAGAACACGCTGCGCATAATCCAGGTTGAAGGCCCAATCCTCCAATGGGCTGGGAACCCAATCCTCGGACCAGTCCCGGATGAGGCTTTGCTGTATCTCCCGGCTGGATTGATCGGCAAGGACAATCTCGCGCGGAGAAAAGCGGGTCAGCTCATCCACGGCCTTCTGCCAAAACCCATCTCCCAGAAATTCAGTAGACAGGAAATCAGCGGTCGAAAGGTCCATGAATGCCAAACCGGCTGCATTTTCCCTGATGCACAGGCTGGCCAGGTAGTTGTGGTCCTTGGGTTCCAGGAGCATTTCCTCGACCACGGTTCCCGGCGTCAGAACCCGCGTAACCTCGCGATGAACCAGCTTCTTTGCCGTCTTGGGATCTTCCACCTGTTCGCAAATCGCGATTTTGTGTCCCTTTTTCATCAGGCGGGCGATATACCCGTCGACAGAATGATAGGGAACTCCGCACATGGGAATTGGGGCCCCGCCCTTATCTTTGTTGCGGGAAGTGAGGGTGATTTCCAGTTCCCGGGACGCCAGAACTGCATCCTCGTAAAACATCTCGTAGAAATCGCCCAGACGGAAGAAGACAAGCTTGCCCGGAAAGCGCCTTTTGACCTCATGGTATTGCTTCATCATTGGTGTGAGGTCTTCCATTGCGCTCTTTTCTTATACCGCCGGGCATTTTTTGCAGCCTGACGATCCGGGGAGTTGCCCTCCCGCCGTCCTTCATGGAATTGTCGGGCCCGGGTGGTTTTCCGTTCCGGTCCGACACGGTGCCCGGACCAGCTGCGATGGAAAACCCTTCGGGGACATGGCCCCCCCGGGAAACGCCGATTCGGGGCACAAGTGCTTGTATATAAAGAACCTGCAGTATATAATTCGGCTCCTGCTATTGTCAATGATGATACCTTTGAAACGGGCTTCCAGGATCTTGGCCTTCGACACCTCATCTGTGCGGGGAAGTGTCGTTCTGCTCGAAGGGCGGGAAGTGCTTGCCGAACTGCGGCTGCATGCGCCGCAAAGCCACTCGACCATCCTGCTCAGTTCGATAAATTTTCTGCTGGAGCGGCTGGGATGGAAACTGGCCGACCTTAGCCTTGTGGCCATAGGGATCGGTCCGGGTTCATTCACCGGCATTCGAATCGGCATGGCTACCGCGCTCGGAATCGCGCAGTCTCTTTCGATTCCCTTCGCCGGGATCTCGGGGCTTGACGCACTGGCTCATCAGGCCGCATCCTTAATGAAGGCCAGCGGAACCGTCGGGGTAGTTCTGGATGCGCACAGGTCTCAGGTTTATTATGCCGAGTTTCTCTGTCGGGAAGGCCGTTGCCGCATCGCTCGAAAGCCTGCGCTGCTGGATGCGACGGAATTAGCGCAGCGTATTGCGGGCAGACATTTATTCATAGCGGGAGAGACGCAGGTTTGCGGATTCGGCAGTACGAAGGATTCGGGCTGGCCCCGCATCCTGTCCACGGATCTTTTCCTGGCCGCAGATATCGGCCGGCTCGCATTATCTCGAAAAAGGGCATGGCGCTCGGGAGAGTACCTGGTTTCCGAGCCCCTGTACATAAGGCCTCCGGATGCTGTCAGAAAAAAAGAGCGGGTGCGCTGAAATGGGATCGAATTGTTTTCTTGCCCGCCTTACTGTGGATGACGTCCCGGCGCTCAGGCCTCTCGAGGATCAGGTGCAGCTGGCTTTTTGGGGAAAGGACAACTATCGCCGCTTCCTCGAAGAGTCCCCGGAATATTTTGGCTGCAAAGCTGTATGGATGGAAGATCCCGGCCGGCAGATTTTGGTCGGATTCGTGCTTGCCCGCTCGATCTGCGAGGATCTGGAAATCCTTAAGCTTGGAGTTTTCCCCGGGTGGCAGCGCCAGGGAATCGGCACTCAGTTGATGGAAACAGCCTATGCGGAAGGGATGCAGCGCGGCTGCAGCCGGTGTTTTCTCGAAGTGCGAAAATCCAACCAGAATGCAATACAGTTTTACTACAACCATGATTTCCGGATTATGGGAACCCGTCTGAATTATTATACGGATCCCGTCGAAGACGCCTGGATCATGCAGCGCTCTCTGTAAGCTGATATTTCTGCTGCAGCCAGGTCGATCGGTTTTGTGTGGACCTCAAATATGGATATAGGTTGATTTCAGCGTTTGTCATTGCTAATTAGTTTCTGCAGCGAAACCCGGGTTTTGCGAGGAAACCGGATCTTATAACAGCCGATAGGATATTTGATATTACATGGAAGCCGGAAATGAGAGGCAGGCCGCGCAGCGGCCAGCTGAATTTAGCCAGGCCTTTTAAGGCCTGGGCCTAAAGGAGTTAGGTTTTCCGTCGCGTAGCGACGGCTGAATCTCAAGCGTCGCTACGCGACGCAAACCAGTTTCGCGACAGTCCTCCATGCGCCCGGGGCGCACCCAAGCGCATGAAAATCGGCTTCGCCGACGCTCAATTTGGTGAATGAAGGGTGTAACTGATTCATCAGCTTCGCTATTTTCGGAGCAGAAACTAGTTAAATGTAGGTCTTACGGCGTTGTGAAGATCGTATCATTAGTGATACGATCCTTAAGTTTTCCAGCTTCCTAATCTAGCCCCGCTTAAGAAAGGAGAAATCCGGCATTATGAAAGATCCGCTGGATGCCACGAACCAGAATGCGATGACTCCGGAACCCAAGGCAGGATGGCCTTCGTATACGATGGTTGAAGACCGGATGAAGAAGATTTATTTCGACTTCTACCAGGAGACGTACAAAAAATCCAGGATCGATCGCAAAACGAAAGAACTTATTGCTATTGCCGCATCGCTGGGATTCAGGTGTCAGGGTTGCCTGAACGGGCACATCAAAAAGGCGAAGAAATTCGGCGCCACCCGCGAGGAAATCAGTGAAGCCATTGCCATCGCAATGGGCGTGGCGGCAGCGTCTGTCGTCGATTTGACCGACATTGCGGCCGAGCATCTGCAAATCAAGCACTTCGAATAACGCTCGCATGACCTCCCGACCCAAGGATGAATGGAGAGTCCTCGCCTGTCTCTTCAGTATTCTTTTCGTCGGGGTAGCCGACAACCAAATACTCAGCCCGCTGCTTCCCTTCATCCGCGCTCAATTCAGGGCATCTGCCCCCGATATGGGTCTGCTTTTTACCGGATATTCATTTTGCGCCGGATTGGCTGTCCTCATCTGGGGGCCGCTGTCGGATGTTTTCGGACGCAGGCAGGGCTTGTGCCTCGGATTGATGATCTTCGGGGCCGGTTCGGTGCTCTCGAGCATGTCTGCGGATTTTGCCGGTCTTTTCACCGGACGGATCGTTACCGGAATGGGTGCAAGCATGCTCAGCCTCAACACCCTGTCTTATGCGGCCGATTTCTTCCCCTATCAAAACCGCGGTTGGGCTATGGGGTGCATTTTCTCGTCCTATTTTGCTGCCTTGATACTGGGAGTGCCGCTGGGATCGTGGATGGGCGAACGCTTCGGCTGGAATACCGTCTTCGCTGCCATGGCGGGATTGTCGCTTGGGGCGCTTTCTGCCGTGTATTTTATATTGCCAGCGCTGTCCCGAAAGGTCGGCAGCAGCCCGGCCATGCCGTTGGCGAAGTGTTGGAAGCAATATAGAGGCTTTTTAACGGAAAAGATCTCGGTCGGGGCATTGATGAGCTCCTTTTTCGCATCAGCCGGGACCATGGGCTTTCTTGCGTTCCTTGGGGTATGGCTAAAGGACTCGTTCGGCATTTCGGGCAGCAGGGTCGGATTTGTATTTCTGGTTTCGGGGATCGCAGCCCTTCTGGCGTCCCCTTTTGCCGGATCGATCGCCGATAGAATTGGCAAAAGACTCCAGTTTATTCTCAGCAGCCTGTTTCTGGCATTGTTCCTCTTCATCCTTCCGGGCATGCACTGGGGATGGGCCCTATTCGCGGTTTTCGGCACTATCAGCGTATCGGCAGCCTTCCGACAGGGTCCTATGGAGGCGGTGCTCACGGAAATCGCGCCTTCGGATCTGCGCGGCACGTTTGTCGCCCTGAAGAATTCCTTTTCGCAGCTCGGGATCGGCCTGGCCGGCCTGCTCTCCGGCATCCTGTTCGAATGGAGGGGCTACACGGCGGTTTGCGTGCTGGGGGCCATCTCGAATTTGCTGGCTGCAGGCAGTATCCTTTTAACATTGAGAGACCGGAGGCTTTAACCGAAATTGCGAAGGCTGGTTTTATCAGGCTGGGACTTTTCAAAGTATTATCGAAAAAAGCTTTGGTAGCTGTTCCAATTTGGCTAGAATACCACCTGCCGGCCATCGAACTGTGCAGTTGGCTGCTATTTCCCCTTAGGAGGTAAGAATTGCGAATCGCAAAATGCACTCTATTGATTATCAGCCTTGTGATAACCCTTGCGGGATGCGGTCAGAAGGAAAAAGAAATTCCAAGCGCCGCGGAAAGCATGAAGAAGAACAAGTTGGTGCGCATCATCATTGACGCTGTGAATGCACCCCTGGAGTTTGGGTCTGGGACCGGTGTTCAGGGAATGGATGTCGATCTCGGCACCGAGATAGGGAAGGATCTGGGCATCGAAATCAAATGGGTCAAGGTTTCCGGCTACGACCATCTGTTTGAATTGCTCAAGAACGGAGAAGCGGAAATCATCATCTCCGCCATAGCGATCGATCCCAAACGGGGCGAGGATTTCGCCTTCTCAAAGCCTTACTACGACAGCGGGGATGCCATTGCTCACCGGCGGGATAACTTCGAGATCAAGGGGCTCGCCAGTCTTGCCGGCAAGAAGGTCGGTGTTTGCACCGGACGCCCGGGCGACAGCTTCATGTCCTCCCAGAAGACAGCGGCGGGCGTTGCCATTTCAAGGTTTTCGACCATGGACGACGCTCTGGGCGCTCTGAACCGGGCTGAAATCGATGCGGTCGTGGGTGACAAGCCCATCCTGACTTACAGCGGATACAAGAGCTATCCCAACACGACTACGCTGCCCGACCTGGTCAACAAGTATCAGTACGCCGTGGTTGTGCGCAAGGCTGAAACGGAGCTTCTTGCGAAAATCAACGAGACCATCGACAGGCTGAAAACCTCCGGCGATCTGGAGGCCATGCGATCGAGATGGTTCGGGAATGTGCAGGAGGAAGCCGAGCAGCAACGGCAGAAGGACGCCAAGGAAGAGGCGCTCAAGAAGGCGCCCAAATCCATTTCTGTTTCCATTACCAGGCTGAGTGGAGCGTTCAGCATGGACCGGCTGGACGGGTTTGTGCTGGTTCTTCAGGGACCATCCGGATCCTATCAGTCGACGCCCATCCTGACCGAAGGCAATAAAGGCAATTGCCGCTTCTCGCAACCGGTCCCTACCGGGGATTACAAGCTTGCCATGAGCATTTTCAAGATGACGACGACGGTGACGGTCCCCGACCTTCCCAAGAGCTCTCTCGCGATGAATATGAACATATCTTCAAGCGGGATTGCGATCACCCTTCGGTAGCCGCAGTCAGCGATCCATCCGGGGCTGATATATCAAAGCCCCGGGGAAATGCGGGTGGGCCGTATGAGAAATCATCCCGTAAGGTTGTGCATTATCGCGGCGCTCCTGGCGAGCGCCGCGACGTTTATTGGGTTGCGGTGGAACTGGATTCCCGGGCACCCCGCCAGGGAAACGCCGGCACCCGCTCTTGCAGCAGTTCCTGCAGAGCAGGCGGCGCTGAGCACGGATGAAGAAACCAACATCAGGGTTTACAGCAACGTCAGTCCGGGTGTGGTCAATATTACCCGAACGGTCGTGGAGTATGAATTTTTCTTCACACCGGTCGCCCGCGAGGGGACGGGCAGCGGATGCGTTTTGGATCGGGACGGGCACATTCTGACGAATTATCACGTAATAGAATCCGCGGAAAGCCTGGAGGTCGCGCTTCCCGACCGGACCAAATATCATGCCAAGGTTGTCGGAGTCGACCAGCAGAACGACCTTGCCGTCATTCGCCTGATCGGAGCTCCCAAGGAACGTCTGTATCCCATTCCCTTCGGAAATTCGGATGCCTTGAAAGTCGGGCAGAAAGTGCTGGCCATCGGGAATCCCCTCGGCCTGCAGAATACACTGACGGTCGGCATCGTCAGCTCCGTGGGCAGGAGGATCCGGACAGAGGGCGGCGACCTTGTGGACAACGTCATCCAGACAGATGCCGCGATCAACCCCGGAAATTCCGGGGGGCCTCTGCTGAATACCAGCGGCGAGATGATAGGAGTTAACACCTCGATTTTTACCATCGGCGGAGGAAACATAGGCATCGGCTTCGCCATCCCCATAAACACAATCCGCCGCGTTGCAACCGAATTGATAAGGGAGGGACGGGTGCTTCGTCCCTGGTTCGGCGTGGAAGGCTACTCCCTGAATGAAGATCTCGCGGGCGATTTGAATCTCCCGGTCGAGACCGGCATCCTGGTGGCCCGGGTTCATCGCGGGAGTTCCGCAGATAACGCCGGAATTCAGGGGGCGAATCAGATCGCGCTCCTATATAACGAGCGCATCCTTATCGGGGGGGATATCATCACGGAGGTTGACGGCCAGCAGGTGTCCTCGCTGGATGAGCTACGATTGCTTCTGGAGAAAAAACGTCCCGGAGACAGTGTCAAGGTTACGCTCTACCGGGGACGATCCAGGATGCAGAAATCAGTCAGTCTGGTGGAGGCTCCCCGGCAGCGCGAATCGGGCTTTGCTCCCCGGTTGTTCCGGGAATAACGGGACCAGGCGGCACTTCTGTCCAAGAACCAATCCTCATTGCACACTGCCAGCATATAGGGTGCGAGAACCCTGGCCGAGCCTCCGGAAGGCATCGCCCGGGATGATGGCCGACGAACAGGCAGAGGTTGCAGGTCTCGAGTCCTGGAGCGTAAACCTGGTAATTGCGGCTTGCGCCCGGAAGTCAGATACCTCCGGCAAAGCCGGAGGCAAGATTTGAACCGCTCAAAGCGGTTGGAGGAGTTGCCCCGGTCTTGAACGCTGACTTACGCGGGCAAAAGCCGATGAGGCGCTTCCGATCCCCGCAGGGGCCAGCGCGAAGTGCCTCATCGGCTTTTGCTCGCCGAACCTCGCCGAACAAATCGGCGTTTCTCAGCGTTTTAAAATACGGAGCTGTCAAACTCTTTGAGTCCCCCGGCAGAGCCGGGGATTTATCAATGTAATTATCACACCGATCTGTAAGGCATTCCGCTGAGCTGCTAACATAAGCTGGACGGTCCCAGAGTGTTTTCCGCGACAGGCGCCGGGGAGCCTGGAACAATCGCGAGGTGTTGATGGCTGCGAATGGATCAGCGGCGGTTCTTCTGTTTTTGACAGTCTTCACCTGGCTTAATAGCCCGGCCGGATCGGCCAAAGAAAATGCGGACCTGGTGAAGATCACCGATCAGGTCTATGCAAGCATCTCGAATCCGGACGGAAATGCCGTAGGCAACACGGGGATATTGGTTCTGGACCGTTCCGTGCTGGTGTTCGATACTCATTTCACTCCTGAGGCGGGCCAGGCACTACTGGATCAGGTGCGCTCTATATCGCCCAAACCGGTACGCTATGTCGTCAACAGCCACGCGCATGCGGACCACACACACGGCAACCAGGCGTTTGAAGGTGCCCAGCTGATCAGCAGCCTGAATGCCCGCAATGGCGTGCTGGAAATGGATATCCCGTCGCTCGAACGGACCATGGCAATCGCCGGATCGCAAATACTAAAGCTGCGCCGCGAGATGGAGGGGGAAGGGAATCGCGCTCAGGCGCAGCGCTACCGCGAGCAGATCGAAAGCCGCCAGCAATATCTGGCCAATTTATCCCGTCTGCGCATTCAGGCTCCCTCCGTAACGCTGGAGGAACGACTGACCCTGAAAGAAGGGAATCAGGAAGTCCGGCTGGTATTCCTCGGCGAAGGCCACACCAATGGGGATATCGTGCTTTTCCTGCCTGCTGCCAAAATCGCTTTTCTTGGAGACCTGTTTTTCAATGAGGCGATCCCGAATGTCCAGGACGCGAACATTCTAAACTGGATGGATACGCTCGGAAACGTGCTGAAGCTGGAGGCGGAAACCTTTGTTCCAGGCCACGGCGCTGTGGGAGACCGTAAGGCCGTGGAAAAATTTCTGGCCTATTTCCATGAACTCAAAAGCATGGTCGAACCTGCGGTCGCGCGCGGAGACCCTCTGGAGCAAGCAATCCAGGCAGTGCAGCTGCCCGCGAAATACTCTGCCTACCGGTTCCAGAACCTGTTTCCCGCCAATGTCCAGAAGATGTATGCCGAACTCAAAGCCCTTGAGGCTGAAGCCGGGCCGAAGAGCGAAGCTTCGAAAACAAAAGTCAAAGGAAAGTAATCCACCGGCATGCTCCCGGCATTGCGGAGAAAAGCCGGCCAACAATTCATACACTTATGCTAGGCTGAACGCTCCATGAATACGCCGATTTCAGAATCCCAGGTCTGCCCCCGCTGCAGCGGCTCCGGATGGGAACCGGATGAAAGTGCAGGGAAGGTTCGCCGGTGCAGCTGCATCGAGGGCGCGCGGGTCGGGAGGCTCCTTGCGCAAGCGCGGATCCCGAAGCGTTACGAACACTGCGACCTCGATTCCTACAAACCCAATGATGAGTCCCAGAAGAAAGCAAAAATCTACGTGCAGCGTTTCCTGGAGAAATATCCTCAAATCGATGTCGGCCTCCTTTTCCTGGGCACCTGCGGCGTGGGAAAAACTCACCTGGCTGTGGCACTCCTGAAACAGGTCATTGTCGAAAAAGGCGATGGGGGCCTTTTTTATGACTTCCGCGATCTCCTGCGAGAGATCCAGGCGAGCTGGAACTCTGTGTCCCAGACCTCCGAACTGGATGTTCTGCGGCCCGTTCTGGAAGCCAGAATCCTCGTTCTGGACGAGCTGGGCGCCAACAAGCCGACGGAATGGGTGCGCGACACCATCGCGCATATCATCAACTACCGCTACAACGACAAGAAAGTCACCCTGTTTACCTCCAACTATCTCGATGCGCCGGCAAAATCGGGAGAGGAAACCTTGACCGACAGAATAGGAATACGGTTGCGCTCCCGGCTTTACGAGATGTGCCGGGAGATTGAAATTCACGGGGTGGATTTTCGGCAGGAAGTAAAAAAGGCCAAATACCGCTTTTGACCGCCGCTCATGTTGGGAATCGGCCTATCGGAGCCTTCTATATAATCCTGATCGGCGGGGAGGCTTTATGAATAACCTCGCCAACCCGCATGGCGGGGCAGCCTGCCGCCGCAAGAAGCGTACAGGCTTTTTCCGCAAATCCCGGATCGACCGAGGCGAGCAATCCTCCGGAGGTTTGCGGATCAAAGAGAAGACACTGCAAATCCGGCCCGACGCCGGCAGCGAATTCGGCGCAGCTTCCGACGAACTCCCGGTTTTTTTTGAGGCCGCCCGCGATGAAGCCGTTGCGGGCGCATTCCAGGGCGCCCTCCAAAGCCTGAATATTCCGGCTTTGCAGACGCAGGCTGACTCCGCTGGCCGTCGCCACCTCCCATGCATGTCCGAGGAAACCGAATCCCGTGATATCCGTCACCGAATGAACGGCTTCGGATAAAGTGTTCAGGGCGACGGCCGCATCGCTGTTAAGCCGGCTCATGACGCGCACCGCGGCATCGATCCAGGCGGGTTCTGCTTTGGCGGCTCGAAGGGCCGTGGCGATGAGGCCCGTGCCGAGCGGCTTGGTCAATATCAGCTGGTCTCCGGGCACGGCTCCGGCGTTTGTCCATACACGGTTCGGGGCCGCAGTTCCCGTAACGGCATAGCCGAATTTTATCTCCCGGTCGCGCACCATATGGCCGCCCACCACAACGCAGTTGGCCTCGATCATCTTTTCCAGGCCGCCGACCAGAATCTGCTGCAGCGCATCCAGATCCCCGTCCTCCGGGTAACACACGATGGAGAGCGCGGTCAACGGCCGCCCGTTCATCGCGTAAATGTCCGACAGGGAATTTGCCGCCGCTATCTGGCCGTACTGGTAAGGATCATCGACGATCGGGGTGAAAAAGTCGGTCGTCTGAACCAGCGCCAAACCGTCCTCGAGCAGAAAGACACCCGCATCATCTTTGTTGCTGAAGCCCACGAGCAGACGGGGATCTTCCTGCCGCGGAAGCTTAGATAAAATCCTGTCCAGCGCCGCCGGACTCATTTTGCTGGCTCAACCGGCCGCGCTGCTGGATTCCGTCAGCCTTCGTTTTTGAGGTTCCGTTGTCACAGGTTTCTCCCCATGTCAGTCGCTGCATGTCAGCGGTTCTGCGCAGGACGCTTTAGAAGGGAATGTCGCTGTCCGTAATACCGGCGTCACCAAAGGCCTGATCGGGCTCGGCCGTCGAATGGCTGGACGTTTCCATGGGCTGAACGCCCGCGTCCGCGCCTTGGGGCCGGCTGCCCAGAAAAACTATCTGCGAGGCGATCACTTCTGTGCTGTGGCGCTTGTTCCCGTCCCGGTCAGTCCATTCCCTGGTTCGCAATTTGCCTTCGACGTAGACCTGGCGTCCTTTGGCAAGAAAGCGTTTGCACAGATCGGCCTGGCGGTTCCAGACCACAATGTTGTGCCATTCGGTACGCTCCTGCCGGCTGCCGCTCTTGTCGGTCCAGTTATCGCTGGTAGCCAAGCTGAAACTGGCCACAGGCGTTCCCTCGGGCGTATAGCGGATTTCCGGATCTCTGCCCAGATGCCCGATAAGCAATATCTTGTTGAGTGAGCTCATAGCGGTTATTCCTCGTTTGGATGGCCTGATTCAGCGTGTTTTGCGGCGCGTGTCCTTTGCAGGCGCGGGCTTTGTCAAGCTGACGCCCAGTTTCTGCAGTTCCGATTTGGCCAGGCCGGATTCAGGACTGTCCGGGAACCTGGCAACAACATCTTTGAAATCTGCTATGGCATTGGGGGTTTTCTGCATGGCCAGGGCGATTTTGGCCCTTTTGAAAAGCGCGCTGGCTTCTTTGTCGGAGCCGGGATAGTTTTTCAGCACTTCCGTAAACGCGGCACTGGCCTGCGGCAGCCGGTTCTGGCTGTAATAGGCCTCCCCGATGTTGTACTGTGCCGGGGCGGCCATTTCTCCCCCGGGAAAGCTGTTCAGATAGGTTGTGAATCCCTGGACGGCGAGGTCAAAGTTTCCCTGAACAAGATCGGTGAAAGCCTGGTTGTAAACGGAATCCCCGGTTCTGGGCGCTTCAACCGGCAACGGCGCGCTGATGGCTTTGGATTGAACTTTGAGCTCGGCCAACTGTTGTGCCAGGACGGAGATGCGCGTGTTCGAATCGTCGGTCTTGGCCGTGAGAGCCTTGATTTCCTGGAGAAGCGCCTGATCGGCCGATTGCGTGCCTGCGGCCTGGGTTTCGAGCGTAGTCGAAATCCTGCCCAGAATCAGATTGGATTTTGCCACCTGATCGTTCAGTTGCTCTACGAGGCTCTTGATACCGTCGGTTCGAAGGTTAAAGGTCTTTTCAAATTCACGAATCTGGTTCTGGAGCGCGAGAACATCGCTCTGAAGCCTCATCAACTCCTCTTTCGTGCCCGCCTGGGCCGCGGGCAGCGCAGCCATAAATGCCATCAGGAGGCAGAAACAAATTTTTCGATTCATGCATTTTCTCCTATACCGAAAACCGCATTGTTTCACAGCATCGGGAAAGCTACAACAGCAGGGCCTGACGGATGCACGACCGCTCTCTTCCCGGAGATCTGTTTCGCTGCCGCCGGTCCGCCATGTTTGCGGGAGCAATTCTCCCGGACTGACGGGGCCGTGAAGAGCGGGCGGGTCTGCACGCCACCCCGCGAATCATGCCCGCTCGGCATGCATGCCGGTCTGCGGCGCCCTTCGGCCGAGTCCAGGGAAATTGCGGGCTAACGCATGACCAGGTGCGCGCGCCGGTTCAGCTGCCAGCAGTCCTCGTTGTGTTCCTCACAGAAAGGCCTTTCCTTGCCGTAGCTGATGGTGTCGACGCGGCTGCTGTTGACTCCCTGTCCGACGAGAAATTCCCTGGCGGCGTTGGCGCGCATGTCGCCCAGGGCCAGATTGTACTTTTCCGACCCGCGCTCATCGCAATGGCCTTCAACCGTAATGCGAATGCCGGATCGTTCGCGAAGAGCGCGTGAGCTTTCGCGCAATGCATCCTGCGCGTCTGAGCGGATGATGTAAGAATCCAGGTCAAAAAAGGCATCCTTAATGTTGGTGGAAAAAAACTCGGCGTCACTGAGCGCCGGCAGGGGGGGAGGGGTTACGGCCGCGGGTGAAGTGACCGTCACGCGCGCCTCAGCCACGGCACTGCCGCCGGGTCCCGTAGCCCTCGCCACGTAGGTTGCCGAGGCCGATGGGCTGACAGTCCGGCTTCCAGACGCCTCCACGGTTCCTATCCCGCTATCGATGGTCACTCCCGTCGCATTTTCGGATTTCCACGTGAGTGTTGTCGACTGACCTCTCTCGATTGCCGATGGGGACGCGCTGAGAGAAATTGTCGGTGTGGAAGAAGGCGGCGCGGGCGCCGGCGAGGGTTCTGCCGTCGCCGGAGCTGCGGCGGGCGCCGTAGCAACCTTTTTTGCGCAGCCGGTTCCCGAAAGAACCAGTGCCAGCAGGAGGCCGGTTAAGGCCATGGCCGTGTAGGACGATCGTGTCATTGGCATATCTCCTTGGTGATTTTTCTGGTTATTGTTTTGGCCCTTATTCCTTACTGATACCCCATCTAAAAAGTATAGCATGTCCTTCGCCTGCCGGTCATGCACCCGCACCGGCGCGCGAGTTTTCCTTCCCGGAGCGCAGCGGGCTTTGACGTTCAGCGGCCGCCGGTTTCCCTGCGCGGATATCCGCCCCAGGCGGGACTGCTGTTGCTGCCCTGACTGGTTATCATGCGGAGCTCCGAGCCGTCGAGCAGCATAATATAAATCTGGGGGCTTCCGCTCCGGTTCGATTGGAACGCGATATGGCGTCCATCGGGCGCCCACGAGGGATTTTCATTGCTTCCGCCGTTGCTTGTCAGCTGATTGATCCTGCCGGAAGCGACCTCGGCTATGAACAGGTTGTAACTGCTGCTCAGGTGGGGCTTCCAATGGAATGCGATCCATCGGCCGTCCGGCGACCAGGACGGCGAATCGGCATCCCCGCCTTCCTTGATGATTCCGCGGACATTGGCGCCATCGGTGTCGCAAATGAAAATCTGGTTGACACCTCCGGACCGGCTGGAGGTAAAGGCGATCTGCCGGCCCGAGGGCGACCATGTCGGGGATGTGTCGATGGCCGGGTTGTTGGAAATATTCCGGCGGTCGGAACCGTCCAGCCTCGAGATGAAAAGATCCGCGTCGCCGCGCGGCGTTCTTAAGCAGAACACCACCTGCGTCCCGTCCGGCGAAACAGCAGGAGTCGAGGCGAAAGTGTTGTACATGGGGAACGCCAGACGGGAACCGTCCAGGTAGGAATAAATATTGATCTCCGGTTTCCCGGTCCGGTAGCTCACGAAGGCCAGCTTCGAACCGTCCGGCGCCCAATTCGGGAACAGGTTGTTGGAGTTGTTGTGCGTGAAGGCATGCTGGCCGTAACCGTCATAGTCCATAACATAAATCTCTTTGGCATTTCCTCTTCTTGAGGAATAGGCGATTTTGGTCGAGGCAATGCCCCGCGAAGCCCCTGCCGTCAGCTTGTAGACGATCTCGTCCGCCCAGCGGTGCGCAATCACGCGTATCTGTTCGGCGTCTCCCGCGATACGCTGTCCAAAGCTCATGGAGCGCTGCTTCATGTCGAAGATGCGCAATTCCGCCCGCAGAACTCCCCCGGATTGATCCAGTGTCCCTGCCGTGAGGAAACTCACCGAGAAGGGAAGGGTGCTCCATGCGTCATAGTTTACATCCTCAGGCCTGATGATGGGCTGCGGAGGATAGAAGCTCTTCCCGGCCATAACGAAAAACCCCGAAAACGAGAGATCGTCCCAGAGCACCTGATTGAAGATTTTGAGCGATTCGGCAAGCTCCCCGGTTTTATCCGCAGAAGCCGGCTGCACCGGGGCGACTGCCAGTATAATCTCCTCGGCGGGCCGCGGCCGTATCATCACGGGCGGCGTATCCTGAGTGTGAATAGAGGGCAGGGTGCTGCCCAGGATCAGCAGTAGCAATAGCGTCCTCTTATACATTACGCTCCTTTGGCCGAAAGGGCCTGCATGCCGGCTGTTTCACAGAATGTCTGCTGGCGCGGGCGAATACAAGCCCGCGGGACTGTGTTTTCGACGGCCTTTCGCGGTCCTGCAACAGTCCCCCTGAAAAACGCTAGGGTTTCGGGGGATAGACAAACTGAGCGACAAACTGAATCGGCCTTCCGCGGAACTCCGGAGGCGGCGGGGCCAGGGGATTCGAGGCGCGAATGGCACGTTCGGCCGTCAAATCCATTTCCGGATTTCCGGAAGATTTTTCTTTTTTAATTCCGCCGATACTGCCGTCGGACAGGATGTAAAAGCTGTATGTCATGTCGACCTGTATCCCCTGCGGAGGACGTATCCAGTTCGAACTGATGCGGGCTTCAACCGCACGCGCATACCACGAATCGCCGAATCCCCCGGATCCCGTACCAATGGAAACACCGGTTCCGCCTCCGCGCCCCCCGCCGCTCCCTCCGCTGATCCCCCCGGTCCCGCCGGCCCCGGGCTCCGGAGCTGTCGGAATTACATTCGAGGCCGACTGTTTGAGTTTGGCGGCCTCTTTCAGCTCGCGCTCACTGGCCTTCTTCTTCTTCGGCTCCACCGTCTGGGGTATCGGAACAGCCTTGGATGCTTTAGGGGCGGGAGCCTCCTCGAAAAGAGCCGGCGGTTTGGGCACCACAGCGGGCTTCACCATTCCCGCTCCCCCCGCAAGCTCGTCGACCACGCCTACGGTATAAGTGTCGCCGCCCAGACCTCCGCCGGGCCCCCCAATCTGAATAGCCGTTGATGGAAGGATGTACCCTCCCCAAAAAACCAGGAGCAGAGCGAACCCGTGGATTCCCAGAGAGGCCAGCAGCGGCAAGGCGGATTTTTCATGAACCAATGGAATGTTCAAAAGCGGCGCGTGGTTGGTATCAGGAGTCATGGTTGTACGACTCGCCGCCTTTCTAAGGTTTCCGCGGCTCCTTGAAAGGCTTTGTTACAAGCTTGATTTCCTCGAAGCCTGCCCCGCGTACGGCGTCGATCACCGAAACCATCGAGCTCCATTTGACATCCTTGTCCGCCCTCAGGAAAATGGAGTCCTTGGGGGTCCTGGCATCTTTTTTCAGGCGGCTCGCTATGGTGGAAAAATTTATGGCGTCCGAGCCGTAGTAGATCAAACCTTCGCGGCTGATGGAAATGACGATCCGCTCCTCGGGATCCGTCTCCTGCACGTTCCTGGTTTCAGGCAGCTCCACATCGATTCCGGTTTGAAGCATCGGCGCCGTCACCATGAAGATGACGAGGAGGACCAGCATGACGTCCACCAGAGGAGTGACGTTGATTTCCGAAAGGGAAGTGGAGGTTCGGCCCTGCGGTGTCGTGAAGGCCATCAGCTGAAGCTCCGTTCGACCAGGTTTAAAAACTCCGACGAAAAGTCGTCCATTTCGGTCGCGATGTTTTTGATGCTGCTTATGAACTGGTTGTAGGCGATCACGGCCGGAATGGCCGCGAACAATCCCGCGGCGGTCGCGATCAGCGCTTCCGCAATCCCCGGCGCTACGGCTTGAATGGACGCCGTTTTTTCCATGCCGAGCCCTTCAAAAGCATTGATAATTCCCACAACCGTTCCCAGCAGCCCGATGAAGGGCGTGACGGCGCCGGTTGTAGCCAGCCAACTCATGCTCTTTTCAAGCACCGACAGCTCGGCGGCCGAAGCCCGCTGGAGCGCGCGCTGAATGCCCATGACATTCCTTTCCGCAAGCACGGGGTGCCCCGGATTGGGGGATTTCAGCGTTTGAATTTGAGCGTTCAGTTCCTGGTAGCCGGCAGTGAAAATACCGGACAGCGGAGTGCCGCGAAAAAGTTCACAGGCGGAGCCGACCTCGCTCAAGCGGGAGCTCTTCCGGAACAGCTCGACAAACCCGCGGCTCTTCTGGCGGATGTTGCGGAACATCAGCCACTTCCTGAAAATGATGGTCCAGGAAAAAAGCGAGAACAGCAGCAGCAGAAGCAGGATGATCAAAGCAAAACCGCCCGTTTGCGCAAGCAGGCCGATTAGGGAACCCCTTGCGGCAGCAGCGGGTGTGACCTGAAGCATAACAAGTGTCAGCACTCTGTTTTTATTTCCTCCGTGAGATAGTCACCATGAAAAGTCGAAATACCAGAGCTCATGGGCAAAGTCAAACGATTAAACGCAGATCCACGGATAAATGCGGAAAAAACCCGTACACAATTCTTTCTGCATCCCCTGAATGTCCTGATCTCCGAGTCCTTTGCCCCTGTTGCTCCCACAACTTCCTATGCTAGACTCAAAACCGGCATTCATTCTTCAGGGACTCCCAAATGCTGCGTCTGCTAAGAATCCGGAACCTGGCTCTGATCCGGGAGCTGGAAATCGAGTTTGATCAGGGACTGAATCTTTTAACCGGAGAAACCGGCTCGGGCAAATCCATCCTGGTGGACGCTTTCGGGTTGCTGCTGGGTGCAAGATCTTCCCAGGAAATGATACGCTCCGATTGCGATACCGCGGTCGTTGAAGGACTGTTCGAGATCCGGCCCGGGGGATCGTTGTTTCAGATGCTGGCCGAATCCGGATTCGAAGGGGAGGAGGATGCCCTGGTGGTACGGCGCGAGATTTCCTCGTCGGGCCGCAACCGGATCTTCGTCAACAGTCACCTGGCAAGCCTGTCGCTTCTGAAGGCGATGGGCGAAAAACTGGGTGACATCCACGGCCAGCAGGACCAGAAATCCCTTCTCGACCTTTCCACACACCTCGTCTGGCTGGATTATTTCGGGGGCAATGCCGATCTGCTCGCGGAAGTCCAGGAAAGATGCCGGGAGCTCCGGGCCATCGCCGGGCAACTGGATGCGAGGCAGACCGACGAGCAGGAACGCTTCCGGCGCATCGACGTTTTGCAGTTTCAGATCGACGAAATCCGGAAGGTGGATCCGCAGCCCGATGAAAAGGAAGCGCTGGAAAACGAGAAAACCCTCCTCTCGAACCGCGAAAGGATCCTGGCGCTGGCAACGGAATCTTACGGCATTCTCTATGAGAACGAGTCCTCGGTTCTCCGGCAGCTGAGTCAACTGGAAAGGCAGCTGGAAGCGTTGGAGCATTTTGACAAAAGCTGGCTTCCGCACAGGGAAGCGCTGCGGGAGAGCCGTTACAGGCTCGAGGACATTGCCTATGCCGCCAGGGATTATGCCGGCCGCAACGATTTCAGCCCGGAGCGGCTGGAACAGGTGCATCAGCGGCTTTATGCGCTGGAAAAGCTGACTAAAAAATATGGGGCTTCGGTGAAAGACATTCTGGAATATGTCCGGCAGTGTTCGCAGGAACTCGAGGAATTGCTCTCTCACGCGGATTCGACCGCCCGGCTTTCAGCCCAGTTCGAGGAGGAATCGGCGAAGTACCTTGAGTGCGCGGGCCGGCTTTCGCGCAAGCGCCGGCAGGATGCGGAAAGACTGGAACGCGAAATACGCAAGGAATTTGCGGCGCTGGCCATGGAACGCATGCAGATGCAGGTACGCTTTGGTGAAATCAAAGTAGAGGGGCCCAAAGGGCGCCTCCCGGCCGGCTATGGACTCCACGGCATCGACCATGTAGAGTTTTTAATAGCTCCGAACAAGGGCGAAGAGATACGGCCTCTGGCCAAAATCGCATCGGGCGGGGAACTGTCCCGTCTGATGCTTTCGATCAAGTCCCTGTGCGGAGATGAGGAGGGAGACAAGACGCTGGTCTTTGATGAAGTGGATACGGGGATCGGCGGCCGGGTTGCGGAGGCTGTCGGGAAACGCCTGCGGGAGATTTCGGAGGCAAACCAGGTTTTGTGCGTGACGCACCTGCCGCAGATTGCCGCCTTCGCCCGCAACCACTACAGCGTAAGCAAAGAGGTGACCGGCGGCAGGACGGAAACGGGCGTAAGGGCTCTGAACGAACCCGAACGGATTCGGGAGATTTCCAGAATGCTGGGCGGCGAAACGGTCACGGAAGCGACCCGGCGCTACGCTGCGGAGATGCTCGATCGGTCGAACCGGCAGACGGCAAAACCGAAGCGTTCACAGTAGATCATGGCAATGAGATATTACATCGAAACCTTCGGCTGCCAGATGAACGATCTGGATTCCGAAAAAATAGCGGGGAACCTGCAGCACGGCGGAATGGAGCCGGCGGATGATCCTTCGAACGCAGACCTCGTAATCCTCAATACCTGCGCGGTGCGTGAAAAGGCGGTTCAGAAAGTTTATGCGCGCCTGGGCGAACTCAAGCGGCTCAAAGCCGGGAAACCGCAGCTCTTGGTCGGAGTCGTCGGCTGCATGGCCCAGCTGGAGGCGGAAAGAATCTTCAAAAAGGCGCCGTACCTGGGTGTCCTGGCCGGACCTCAGAAGGGGCACGTCATGAGCGAGCTTGTGACGCGGAACCGGACCACGCACACGGCCGCCGTCGACCTGCGAAGAGATGACGATCCCGAGCCTCTCGAGACTCCCTATGTTCTGCGCAGCAGCCCGTGGCGCGCAAGAGTTACCATCAGCGAGGGCTGCGATCGGCAGTGCGCTTTTTGTGTGGTGCCCCTGACACGCGGAAAAGAGAGAGTCAGGGAAAGCGCCGCGATCATCAAAGAGATTGAAAGCCTGGCGGCCGGGGGATGTATCGAGATTCTGCTTCTGGGCCAGACCGTCAATTCTTATAAGGACAGGAAGGCGGGCAACCTGACCTTCGCCGGATTGCTTCAGCGCATATCCAAAATCGACGGCCTGAAGCGCATACGCTTCATGTCTCCTCATCCGCGCGATTTTTCCGACGAGCTCCTGGAGGTTATGGTTTCGTGTCCGCAGGTATGCAATCACATCCATTTGCCGGTTCAATCAGGCTCCGACAGGATTCTGCGGGCGATGCGCAGGGGCTATACGCGCGAGCATTATTTGGACACCATTCGCAAGATCCGCAGTGCGCCGGGCGATATCTGCATATCCACCGATATCATTGTCGGCTATCCGGGTGAAAGCGCGGAGGACTTTCAGAGTACGCTCAGCTTGCTCGATGAGGTACAATATGACAGTGCCTTTTCCTTCAAGTATTCGCCGCGGCCCGATACCGCGGCGTTCGGCTTGCCCGACGATGTCCCCGAGGAGGAAAAGAGCCGAAGACTCGAGACCCTGCAGGATCGCCAGAAGCACATTCAGTCGGGAAAGAACGCTGAATACGTGGGACGCACTGTCGAGGTTCTGGTTGAGGACAGGGCTCGAAGCCGCGTACGTCTTATGGGACGCATGCGAAACAACAGGATCGTCAATTTCGACGGTCCGGAGGATTTGATAGGCCGGATCGTTCAGGCGGGAATAACCGGATTCAGCCCGAACAGCCTGAAGGGAATTTGGATCCGGCCGGAGACGGATGGGGAAGTCAATCCCGTCCCCGATCTCGTCGGATGCACGGAGAGCACAAATTGACTGCCCCTGATTTATTGAACCGGGCCGGAGGGACCATGAAGGAAATCGAATTTAAGATCAAAGGCTTGATGATGGACCCACTCACGAATGCTCCGATTGTTGTGCTTCAGGAGTCATCCAGCGACACGCTTCTTCCCATATGGGTGGGTATCTTCGAGGCCAACGCCATAGCCTTGCAGATCGAAAAAGTAGATACTCCCCGGCCCATGACGCACGACCTGATCAAGGGACTGCTGAACCATCTCGATGTCAAAGTAACCAAGATCGTGGTGACCGAGCTCAAGGACAATACGTTCTATGCCCTCATTTTTCTGAACGCCGGAGGGAAGGTGATCACCGTCGATTCCCGGCCCTCGGACGCAATCGCTTTAGCTCTTCGAACCGATTCTCCCATTTATGTGACCGACGATGTCCTCGCCAAATCTGCCAGCACATCTTCCGGCACTTTATCCGCAGAGCGCAGTTCGCCCGAGGATATCAGAAAGTGGCTTGAAAACCTGAATCCGGAAGATCTGGGCAAATACAAGATGTAACCCCGTAGATGTTGAACGTTCAACGTTCAACGCTGAAACAGGGAAGAGTCCGTTTTCTCCTAAAGGCAAAAACAAAACGCAAGTGAAGGTTCCGGGCGATTTCCATATAACTGCTAGTTTACATAAGATATCTTATCAGAAGTTGAATATATGGAGCCCGCAGGGGTGAAAATGTCCCTCCGCTTGGCCAAAAACACCTTTGTTTGCATGAGCTTGTATAATATCACGCCTGCATGTGCTAATCTTTGGCTGTCATGCGCAAGATCGATAAAATGCTGTACCACGCAACTATGCCCCCGTTCCTGATCACCCTGGCTGTTTTGACTTTTGTTGTCTTCATTCATGACCTGGGCAACCTCTCCGAACTTCTCATTACCCGAAATGCGTCGCTCAGCACTATTCTTCTGATAGCCGGCGCCATACTTCCAGGCATCCTCATTTTTTCCCTGCCGCTTTCCTACCTGATCGGAATATTGATCGGCCTGAGCGGTCTTTCGGGAGAAAGTCAAATCACCGCCTTGCGTGCCTGCGGAGTTCCCCTGAGAACACTTCTGCGCTTCATCCTGCTGCTGGGCAGCCTCGTGGGCCTGATCACGGCTTTGTTCTCGACTGCCATTCTCCCGCGCACCAACGACATTCTGGCCCTTATAAAAGCCCGCATAAGCCTCACTCAGGCTACTTCCCAAATACGGCCGCGGGTTTTCAACGAAGATTTTCCCAATATCGTCTTCTACCTCGATGATCTGGCAGTGGACCGACAGAACTGGGCCCGTATCTTCCTGGCGGATAATTCCGATCCCAAGGCTCCGCGCACCGTTCTGGCGCGCTCAGGAACGTGGCTATCGGATCCGGCCAACCAGCGGCTGCAGCTCCACCTGGAACAAGGAGCGAGCTACTCCGTGGACCCTTCGGATCCGAGCAAAGATACTGTAAGTCTATTTATTTCAACAGATATACCAATAAGGCTTAACAAGGTTTTCGATTCCCCCGATGAACTTAAACAACGACCCAGGAAAGTCGTAGAACAAAGCACCGGTTATCTGCTGCAAAACTATGCAAAGTCCGAGAAAGCCGAAAAACTTCAGCAACTAGTTGAAATAAATCGTCGATTCGCTCTTCCCTTAACAATAATTCCATTTGCTCTTCTGGGATTGACCCTGGGCTCCGGGACTCCCAAAGGCGGGCGTACGGCAGGTTTTGCGCTGAGCCTGGTTACGGTTCTGGTTTTTTACATTTTGTTTTTTAACGGGATACGACTGGCCTCGGTAGGAAAGGTCAGTCCATGGATTGGTGCCTGGGGCGCAAATATCCTGCTGGCAGCAGCCGGGATTTTTCTCCTGGCCAGATTGGAGTGGAGTTTCAGGCTGAGCCCCCGTCTATCGGCTCTTATGCGGAATATCCGATACAACGCTCTCACGCGGAGGATAAAGCTTGAAAAAGCATTGCGCCCGATCGCTAAAGCCGACAAAGCCCTTGTTCGCTCAACCAACAGGCTGGAGCGGCTCCTGTTTCCCAAGGTGTTCGATCTTTATATATCGCGCGGATTTCTGGTTTACTTTTTCTGGTCCTTTATCACTTGCGGCACTCTGTTTGTTTTGCTCACCCTGTTTGACCTGCTCGACGACATAATCCGAAACCGGATACCCGTCATCGTTGTGCTGGATTACTTCACCTTCCTGACCCCCCAGATCTTCATGCTCGTCATCCCCATGTCGATCCTGCTGGCAATCCTGATCAATTTTGGCATCCTGGAGAAAAATTCCGAGATCACGGCAATCAAAGCCGGCGGCTGGAGCCTTCACCGGATCTCCATACCGGTGTTGCTCATGGGGTGCGCCTTCTGCATCGGCCTGTTTTTGATGCAGGACTATGTTCTGCCCTATGCGAATGTGCGCCAGGACAGCCTGCGCAACACGATAAAGGGCCGCCCGCCCCAGACCACCACGCGCCTTCAGCGAAAATGGATTTTCGGGGAATCCGGGCGCATATACAATTACGAGTATTTTGACGGCAACCAGGATTCATTCGTCGATCTGAACGTTTACGATGTGGATTTGAACTCCGTCCGCATCCTGCGGCGCGTTCACGCCGCTCGAGCCCGGATCGAGCGAGATGGTGCGTGGACTCTCGAGGACGGATGGATCCGCAACTATCAGCCCGCGCAATCGGACTTCAGGTTGATAAACTCGGAAACCTTCAGTTTTCCCGAGAAGGCGGGGTATTTCGAGAAAGAGATTTTTCAGCCCAAGGAATCCTCGAAACTGACCTATATGGAGCTCAAAAATTACATCAGCTATCTCCGGAAGTCCGGCTACAACGCGACGGAACTGCAGGTGGAGCTGAATAAGAAAATTTCCCTGCCGCTAAGCTGCCTGATCATGGCATTGCTGGGGGTGCCTTTTTCCTTCTCCACCGGCAAAAAGGGGGCGTTTTTCGGAATCGGGATCAGCATTGCCATCGCCATGTCCTATTGGGGCATTTCCAGTGTATTCGAAGCCATGGGAGCCTATGGTCTGCTCGTCCCTGTCCTGGCCGCATGGGCGCCCAATCTCCTGTTCGGGGCCGCCGGCCTCGTCCTGCTCCTGAACATACGCACCTGAACAAATTACGAATTACGAATTACGAATGACGAATTTCCCCATACAAATGCGCGATAAGCGACATTTGGAAGTCTGGCTCGGATTGGTTTATGGACAGCCCAAAATGAGTGCACAAAAACCTGTAGCCTAACGGGAAAGCGATGCAAATATCGGCCGACCTGCTGAGCCCTATGCCAACAATGCATCGCTGACTCATCTGCATGTTTCAATTCGTCATTCGTCATTCTTAATTCGTCATTACGCGATTACGCGCGGGGGTGATATTTCCGGTAGACCTGTTTGAGTCGTTCACGGGTGATGTGCGTGTAAATCTGTGTTGTCGAAATGTCCGAATGGCCGAGCATGAGCTGAACCGAGCGAAGGTCGGCGCCATTTTCCAGGAGGTGGGTGGCAAAGCTGTGACGCAGCATATGCGGGGTCAGGGACTTGCGGATATTAGCCTTCCGTCCGTAAACCCGAAGGATTTTCCAGAAAGCCTGCCGGCTCATGCAGGACCCGCGCCGGGTAACGAAAAGGTAATTGCACTTTTTGTTCCCAAGTAACTCGCCGCGATGTTTTTTTACATACTCCGCTACCCTGTCGCGCGCCATAGCCCCGATCGGGACCACGCGCTGCTTGCTTCCCTTCCCCATGCACGACAGGATTCCCAGGTTGAGGTCCACCTGCGCCAGCCCCAGCGTGACCAGCTCCGTTACGCGAAGTCCGGAGGCGTAAAGGATCTCCAGCATGGCGCGGTCCCTGCTTCCCAGCGCAGTATTCGTATCCGGGGAGTTCAGCAGGTCCGCCACCTCGTCTTTATTGAGGAATCTGGGAAGCGGCTTCAGCGTTCTCGGAATTTCGAGATGCTCGGTCGGATCGGATTTGATGATCCGGTCTCCTACAAGAAACCTGTAGAAGCTGCGTGCCGCATTCAGCGCCCGGCCGGAAGACCGCGGAGAAAGCCCCCGGCGCAGCAGATCCCGGCCCCACGCGAGAATATTTTCCTGCCCGAGTCCATCGAGCGGCAACCCCAAATCCCTGGAAAACCCGGCCAGCTTCTGCAGGTCCCGTGAATAGGCGCTCACCGTGTTGGGGGAAAGACCTTTTTCCACTCGCAGGAAGGTTTCGAATTCCGCCAGCAAATCCCGATTCATCGGCTTGTTCCGGGCATGCTCAGCATGCGCATGATTTCGTTCGCTTCGCAAATTCCAACGCTGCCTCTCCTTGACGGATGCGGGTGCACAATACTACCATACCGTTGTGTTGCGACAACATTTTGAGTCGCCACGGCTTGCGCGGCTTCGGTTCCCGGGGTACCCGATCGCTCACGCAACAGCTGCCTGGTACATGAAGGAGAAGCGAAAAACCCGCTGCCCTGAAAAGGATCCGGTCACACCCGCCATGAAGCTTTCTCAAATTGCACGCAAAATAGAATGCCGCAGGACCGGCGATGAGGATGTGGAAATAGTTCGCGTTACGGGAATCGATGAGGCCGGGCCGGGCGACCTGACTTTCGTCTCCAATCGAAAATATATCAGCCACATCAGGAATACGCGCGCCTCCGCGATTATCCTGGGCAACGATATTCCGCCGGTCGAAATCCCCAGCCTGAGAACAGACGATCCCTATCTCGCCTTTGCGCGTGCGCTCGAGATTTTCTTTGTCCCCCTTCGTCCGGACGCAGGAGTGCATCCGTCGGCAGTGATCGCGCAAGGCGCCCGGATCGGCCCGAATCCCTGCATCGGAGCCTATGCCGTCATCGACAGGGACTGCAAAATCGGGGCGGACGTCGTGATCTATCCGCATGTGGTTCTGTACCCGGGCGTTTTCGTGGGCGACGGGTCCGTGCTACACTCGCATGTGATAGTCCGGGAGAATTGCCAAATCGGGAATCGCGTGGTGCTCCAAAACGGTGTCGTCATTGGCAGCGACGGTTTCGGATTCGCGCCCACCAGGGACGGTTCGTTTTACAAAATTTGCCAGACCGGACGGGTGTTGATAGAGGATGACGTGGAAATCGGCGCCAACACAACCATCGACCGGGCCGCCGTCGGCGACACGGTCATAGGGCGCGGCGCCAAACTGGACAACCTTGTGCAAATCGGGCACGGCGCGCAGGTCGGCCAGGATTCGGTTTTGGCGGCTCAAGTCGGCCTCGCAGGCTCCACGCGTCTGGGCCGCGGAGTCTGGGTCGGCGGACAAGCCGGCTTCGCAGGCCACCTGGAGGTTGGCGACAAAGCCGTTATTACGGCTCAAAGCGGCACCTCTCACGACATTCGGCCCGGAGCGGTCATGTCGGGTTCTCCGGCATTCGACAACATCACGTGGCTGCGGGCCACAGCCGCATTTCCGAAGCTGCCTGCGTTGCTGCGCCGGGTGCGCGACCTGGAAAAGGAAATAGAGCAACTCAAGAACGAGCTCCGCTCGAAGAATCCCGGCTAGCCCCGACGCCTGGAAAAATACAACGCTGATTCACGCTGACAAAGCGCTGACGTACGTCGGATTTTTGGGCTGGATTAGAGTTCGTCCGTGCCTCTGTTGTCATATTTCGGCCTTCCTGCCTCCGATATAAAATATCCTCAGCCTGAAGATAGGTGCTGCCGATATGAAAATCAGGCTATTCGAGAAGCTAAACTCAGCTTGAGACCCGCTGGTTCCGGCTTGCCGGGGCGGCGGCCTCAAGCTGGGGAAAAGCCCAAAAACCGCATTTTCATCCAAGCCTCAAATCGTCAGATATTATCCTGTGGCGATCCATCGGCTCTGCCGGGGGACTCATAGAGTTTGACGGCTCCGTATTTTGAAACGCTGAGATACGCTGACAAAAGCGCTGACAAACGATTTGTTCGGCGAGGGTCGGCGAGCAAAACCAGCGTGACTCCTCCAACCGGGCACATGAATTTTGCGCATCGTCGCATTCTGCTGTAAAATATAGTGTTCTAATTCATCCGGTCTTTGCCGATTCAAACCGTCTTTTGCGAGGGATCACACATGTCCATCAAATATGTCTATCTTTTTGCCAATGGCGAATCCGATGGAAACGGTGAAATGAAAGATCTGCTCGGAGGCAAGGGTGCCGGTTTGGCGGAGATGACCCATGCCGGGTTGCCCGTACCCCCCGGCTTCACCATCACCACTCAGGCCTGCAATGCCTACTATGGATCGGGAGAACGCTTTCCCGACGGGATGTGGAACCAGGTCCTATCGGCGATGAAGAAGGTGGAATCCACCACCGGCAAGGAATTCGGCAATTCCATGAACCCGCTCCTGGTTTCCGTCAGATCCGGAGCGAAGTTTTCTATGCCGGGCATGATGGATACCGTGCTGAACCTGGGACTCAATGACGAGACGCTTCAAGGCCTGGCCCGACTGACCGCAAATGAAAGGTTTGCCCTGGATGCCTATCGACGGCTAATACAGATGTTCAGCAAGATCGTGCTGGGCGTGGACGGGGAATTGTTTGAACAGGCTTTGAGCAAAATCAAGCGTACCGTGCGCGCCCCTATGGACACGGATCTCAAAGCCGAACACCTCGCGGAGGTTTGCGCGCAATTTAAAAAAATCGTGCGCCGCGAAACGGGAGCCGAGTTTCCAACCGACCCTTACCAGCAGCTTGAAGAGTCGATCAAAGCCGTTTTCCGCTCGTGGAACGGGGACCGCGCGAAGGCCTATCGCCGGCGCGAGAAAATTCCGGATGATTTGGGCACCGCGGTCAACGTCGTCACCATGGTTTTCGGCAACATGGGGGAGGATTCCGGAACGGGAGTGGCCTTCACCCGGGATCCGGCCACAGGCGAAAAGAAGCTTTTTGGAGATTACCTTTCCAACGCGCAGGGTGAAGATGTCGTGGCCGGCATTCGAACGCCGAAGCACATCAGCGAACTCAAGGAAGATATGCCGGCCATTTACCGGCAGTTTGTGGAGGTTGCGGAAAAACTGGAGCGGCACTACCGCGACATGCAGGATCTCGAATTTACCGTGGAACGCGGCAAACTCTGGATGCTGCAGACCCGAAACGGGAAACGGACCGGGCCGGCCGGTGTGCGCATCGCGGTGGAAATGGCGAAGGAAGGGCTGATCGACAGGCATACGGCCATTTTGCGCGTGCCTGCTGCGGATTTGGACCAGCTCCTCCACAAAATGGTCGATCTTAAAGCCAAAGTCAATATTTTGACAAAAGGGATCAATGCCAGCCCGGGCGCTGCTGCGGGCCGGGTAGTCTTCACGCCGAAAGAGGCTGAACAATGGAAGGGAAAAGGGGAACGTGTCGTTCTTGTTCGCCGCGAAACATCCCCCGAGGATGTACGCGGCATGGACGCGGCTCATGCCCTCCTGACATCGACGGGCGGGCCGACCAGCCACGCGGCGGTCGTGGCTCGCGGCTGGGGCAAGCCCTGCATCGTGGGGGCCGGCGAGGTGGCCATCGATTATGCCCGGAACGAGTTCGTGGTGAATGGAACGCACGTACGCCGCGGCGACTGGATCACCGTGGATGGGACCAGCGGCCATGTGATCCTCGGCCAGGCGCCGCTGATCGATCCCGAATTGGGAGAGGATTTCGGACAGTTGATGGATTGGGCCGACGAAGTGCGCAGGCTCAAGGTGCGTACCAATGCCGATACTCCCGCCGATGCGGCGGTTGCAAGGAAGTTTGGCGCGGAAGGCATCGGTTTGTGCCGGACCGAGCACATGTTTTTTGCCGGTGACCGCATCGACTACGTGCGCGAGATGATTCTCGGGTCGCTCGACTACAAGCAGCTGGAGCGGGAGCTGAATGTCCTGGAAGCCGAACTGAACAGGGGCGGCTCGCCCAAAAAGCGCAAGGAAATCCAGGAGGCCCGCAAACGCCTCAAAAAAACAATCGAGGTCCCCAAACGGCTTTACAAAGGCGGGCTGGATCGGCTCCTGAAATTGCAGCGAAGGGATTTTGAGGGAATCTTCCGTGCCATGAACGGGCTGCCGGTCACGATCCGGACGCTCGACCCGCCTCTGCACGAGTTTCTGCCTCATACGGAAAAGGAAACTCAGAAGCTGGCGCGAAAACTGAAGGTCAGCGCGCGCATCCTCTGGGATAGCGTGCAGTCCCTTCACGAGGCCAATCCCATGCTGGGGCACCGCGGATGCCGCCTGGGTGTCGTTTTCCCGGAGATTACGGAAATGCAGGCACGCGCAATTTTCCAGGCTGCCGTGAGTGTCCGGAAAAAAGGAATTCGCGTAATCCCCGAAGTCATGATCCCTCTGGTCGCCGACGTCAACGAACTCAAGTTGCAGGCCGATGTGGTCCGCCGGGTTGCGGATGAGGTTTTTAGGAAGGCCGGACAGAAGATCGACTATCTGGTCGGAACCATGATTGAGCTGCCGCGGGCTGCCCTGACCGCGGACCAGGTGGCTCAGGTTGCGGAATTTTTCTCTTTCGGCACTAATGATCTGACGCAGACCACTTACGGCATTTCACGCGACGATTCCGGAAAATTCCTGCCGTTCTATATCGAAAACCGCATTTTTGCCGACGATCCATTCCAGATCCTGGACCAGACGGGAGTCGGGCAGCTTGTCCAGCTCGGCACGGAGAGGGGCAGAAAAACGAGGCCGGACCTGAAAGTCGGGATTTGCGGAGAACACGGAGGGGAGCCGTCCTCCGTGCAATTCTGTCACCGGGTGGGTATGAACTACGTTTCCTGCTCGCCTTACCGGGTGCCTATCGCCCGGCTGGCTGCGGCGCAGGCGGCGCTGGGGTCCGCTCAGAACATTTCCCACACAGCCTGATCAAATTGACGAAACGTTGGAACGTTTAAGCGTGTGAACGTTCCAACGTTCCAACGTCCAATGCGTCAATCATCAATCGTAATACTCCAGGCCCAGGTGCGTGATCAAATCTTCACCCCGCAGGTACCGCAGAGTGTTCTTGAGCTTCATGAGCTGGATGAACAGATCGTGTTCGGGATAAAGCTCGGGCGCGCACATGGGGCTCTTGAAATAGAACGAAAGCCATTCCTGAATGCCGCTCATCTTGCAGCGCTGTGCGAGGTCCAGGAAGAGGACCAGATCCAGCACCAGGGGAGCCGCCAGAATCGAATCCCTGCAGAGAAAATCGACTTTGATCTGCATGGGGTATCCCAGCCAGCCGAATATGTCTATGTTGTCCCAGCCTTCTTTGTTATCGCCCCGGGGCGGATAGTAGTTGATGCGGACCTTGTGGGTGTAGTTGGAGTAAAGGTCCGGGTAAACCTCGGGCTGCAGGATATGCTCTAGAACCGAAAGCTTGCTCTCCTCTTTGGTTTTGAAAGCGGCGGGATCGTCCAGGACCTCCCCGTCCCGGTTTCCGAGTATATTGGTGGAGAACCATCCGTTGAGGCCGAGAAGCCTGGATTTCAGCCCGGGGGCCAGGATAGTCTTCATGAGCGTCTGCCCTGTCTTGAAGTCCTTGCCGCCGATCGGTATGTTGCGGTCCTTGGCCAGCCGGACAAGCGCCGGTATGTCGGCCGACAGGTTGGGCGCTCCGTTCGCGTAGGCAATCCCCGCCTTAATGGCCGCATAAGCATAGATCATGCTGGGGGCGATGGCCGGATCGTTATGGACCAATCCCTGCTCGAAACTCTCAACCGATTGGTGGACAGCCTCCGGCTTTAAAAATACCTCCGTGCTCCCGCACCAGATCATGACGGTGCGGCTGAGGTTGTTCTGCTTTTGAAAATTCCTGATATCGGCCTGAAGCTGTTCGGCCAGGTCCATCTTGTTGACGCCCTTTTTGACGTGTGTCCCGTCGAGCCGCCTCACATAGGATTTGTCAAAAACGGCCGGCCACGGGCTTATATTTTCCAGCGACGGCCTGATTTGATCCAACAGGTTGCGCTCCAGCACTCCTGCCTTGACTCCCGCCTGATAGATGTTGTCGGAAAAAATGTCCCAGCCTCCAAAGACGAGGTCATCCAGGGAAGCCAAAGGCACGAAATCCTTGATTTTGGGAACACGGTTTTCCGTGCGTTTTCCCAGGCGGATGGTGCCCATCTGCGTCAATGAGCCGACGGGTTTGGCAAGGCCTTTTTTTATCGCTTCCACGCCCGCGATGAATGTCGAGCTAACGGCCCCCATCCCGGGAAGCACGACGCCCAGCTTTCCGGTTGCAGGCGCAATTTCAGTTCCTTTGGAGATCATCTTTGCATTCCTCACTTGAGACAACGCGTCCCGGAAAAATGATGGCAGCTTGCCGCTGCTTCCGGGGCGTTATCCGGTATATGTAATGAATTACCTTGGGGGAAATCCCCTCTCTTTCCCCGGACATAAAAGCTTTGAGATTTTTGCAGCTCTTCTCAAGGACCGCGAAGAGCTCGAAGAATCTCAAAGTATTGTGCAGCCACGGTTCCATGGAGACTTCATCAGGCGCCTTTTTCAAGGACGATCCTGGAAATATCCGCGATGCTTCGGAACAGCTGCGAAACGCAGCGCAGCAGCGACAGGCGATTCGCTCGGACCGCCGGATCCTCGGCCATCACCATGACTTCTTTGAAAAACGCATCCACGGCGCCGCGCATCGAAGCCAGAGATCGCAGCGCCGCCCCATAGTCGTGGCTCTGTCGCGCCGCCTCCACGTCAGGCCGCACGCGCAGGTAGCATTGCCACAGGGCAAGCTCAGCGGGATCCTTGAGTCCGGACTCCTCCAGTGAAGCGGCCGGTTCCCCTGCCTGTGACAGAATATTTACTATACGCTTGAAATTGGAGGCCAGCGAAAGAAAGTCGGCCTCCTCGCGCATTTCCTCAAGGGCGCGCAGGCGCTCCAGCGTATCGAGCGGATCATCGAAGCCCGCCGCCATCGCCGCATGGACGCAATCGTAGGAATATCCCATCTCGTCGAAAAGGAATCGCATGCGACCTTCGAAAAATTCTTTAAGCGCGTCCAACGCAGCATTCGCGGCGAGCGAGTAAGCCTCCAGGCTGTGCTGCAGGAGCCGGTTCAGGGAAATGCTCCACCGGTTGTCGAAAATAATTTTGAGAATGCCGTTCCCGTGACGGCGCACGGCAAACGGGTCCCCGGACCCGGATGGAATCAGACCGACGGAGAAGCAGCCGCACACGGTATCGAGACGGTCGGCCAGGGCCAGGATTGCTCCGGTATCCGAAGATGGCGAAGGGGACTTCGTGGACTTCGGAAGATACTGCTCGTAGACGGCTCTCCAGACATTTTCCGGGTATCCTTCGGCCCTGGCGTAGAGACCGCCGACAATTCCCTGCAGATCCGGGAACTCCTTGACCATTTCGGTGACAAGATCGCACTTGAATAGATGCCCCGCGGTCTCGAGATCCGCCAGAAGGTCGGTCCGTTTCACTGCCTTTGCGATCTCGGGGAGCAGCGTGAGCACCCGCCGGGTTTTATCATAATAGGACCCCAGTTTTTCCTGGAAGAGCACACCCTTGAGGGATGGCTCCCGGTCCCCAAGTTTCGATTTCCTGTCGGTCTCCCAGAAGAAATCCGCATCGGCGAGCCTGGCCCGCAAGACCCGTTCATGCCCGGCGCGTATGATATCCGCCCGGTCCGATGGAAGGTTCACCACGGTCAGGAACTCCGGCATCAGCCGCCCCTCGCCGTCCAGAATTGAAAAATATTTCTGGTGCTCCCGCATTACGGTGATCAGTATTTCCTGCGGCAGGGCAAGAAAACGATTTTCGAAAGACCCCCTCACAACGGAAGGCGCCTCGTTCAGGTTCACAACCATCTTCAGCAGTTCGGAATCTTCCAGCAGTCGCCCGCCGCAGGCTTCCGTTTCGCGGCGCAGTCCCTCCTGGATGCGCGCCAGGCGTTCACCGCCGTCCGCAATCACCGCATTGTTGCGCAACTGCTGCTGCAGAGATTCCAGAGAGGATACCGGAATTCTGCATTTCCCGAGGAAGCGATGTCCGGCGGTATATTTTGAAGAGGTCACATCCGCCAGGCTGAAACGGACGATTTTCCCCCCGAAGAGCGCGACAATCCAGCGAAGCGGGCGCGCAAAGCGAAAGTGGTCCGGGCTCCAGTGCATGGTTTTGGGAAACTGGATTTTTCGAATGCAGGCCGGAATCAGGCTTTGCAGGATCTCGTGCGTTTTCGCGCCGCGCATCACGCGCTCGATGGTCAGGTACTCGCCTTTGGCAGTCTGAACGATCTTCATCTGTTCCAGCGCGGCGCCATTTTTTTGAGCAAACGCGATGGCAGCCCGGGTGGGCGCGCCCGCGGCATCGAAAGCGACGCTTCGGGGCGGGCCGGTGACCGCCTCGGTCAGATCCTCCTGGCGCACGGGGATATCGCGGATGCCTGCAATGATTCTGCGGGGCGTATGCCACACGATTCCCTCTCCCGCACTGAGGCGCTGCTCCCGAAGCGAGTCCACGAGCATTTCCGAGAATTGACGGGCCGCCTCCTCAATCATGGAGGCCGGTATTTCTTCCACACCTAATTCGACGACAAGCTCTGATTTTTCCATATCCGGTTACGGGGCCTGCACGGCTTCGCGGGATTGCAGAAGCGGGAATTCCTGGCTCTCGCGGCTTGCGAGGTAGCGCCGCGCGACCTCGCAGGCGAGCTGCCTCACTCGTGCAATGATTCCAACTCTCTCGGTTACACTGATGGCTCCCCTGGAGTCCAGGAGATTGAACGTATGGGAGCATTTGAGGCAATAATCATAAGCAGGAAGCGCCAGTCCCAGACCCAGCAGGCGCTTGCTTTCCCCCTCATACTGGGAAAACAGCTTGAACAGCATGTCGATGTCTGCAGTTTCGAAATTATAGGTGGAAAATTCGACCTCTTCCCGGTGCCGGATATCCCGGTAGGTGTAATCGTCCGACCATTTCAGATCATAAATGCTGTCGACCTGGGCAATGAATGTGGCGATGCGCTCAAGCCCGTAGGTTATCTCGGCGCTTATGGGATCCAGGTCGAGCCCCCCGGCCTGCTGAAAATATGTGAACTGGGTAATTTCAAGTCCGTCGAGCAGGACCTGCCATCCTATTCCCCACGCCCCCAGTGTCGGGGCTTCCCAGTTGTCCTCCTCAAAGCGCAGGTCGTGCTCCCTGAGATCGATGCCCAGCGCCGACAGGCTCTGAAGGTACAGGTCCTGCACATTTCGAGGAGAAGGCTTCAGAATGACCTGATATTGGTGATGTTTTTGAACGCGGTTCGGATTGTCTCCGTACCGGCCGTCCGCCGGGCGTCGGGAGGGCATGACGTACGCTACCCGATAAGGCTCCGGGCCCAGCACGCGAAGGAAGGTCTCCGGCGCCATGGTACCGGCTCCTACCTCCACATCGTAAGGCTGTTGAAGAACGCAGCCGCGGCGATTCCAGTACCGTTCAAGGGTTAGAATTATTTCCTGAAAGTTTTTCGGTTGCATTGCGATTCACTGGCCCGTAAGCGCTTCCCGCAAAATCCGGTAGGATTTCAGCTGTTTTTCCAAATGCAATTCCAAAAGCCTCTGTGTCAGCCGCTCGAGATCTGCCGCTGCATCTTCCGCAAGGGGCCGGGACATAAACATTTCGGGCGGAAAACGGTTCATATCCTGCAGCGCGCTTGCCGCCGCAGGCCCGATGCGCAGTCCGCGCCCGCGCGCACATTCCGGACAAAAGACATTCCCGGAGCCAACCCATGTAAAAAACCCATCATCTTTAACACACTTACCACAATTCGAGCAATAGGCATAATTGGGCAGCAGGCCGCTCAGCTTCAGGGACCAGATTTCGAAATATCGCGCCAGCGACGGATCGGGAACCCGTCCCTCGCCCGCTTTGAGGGATGCCAATAATAGCCTGAACAACGAGGGGTTCGGTTGATTATCCTGAATGATCTCATGGACTATTTCTGCGAAATAACTGAAGGCGTAAACCTGTTTTAAGGAAGGGTTTTTGCCGAGGAATGAATGAATGAGTTCGACCTGCCGGACCTGGCCCAGGTCGCGCCCTTCCCGGATATAAAACTCCAGGCGCACGTGATTCAGGGGCTCCAGAGCACCGGAAAAGCGGCTTTTGGGTTTCTTGGCCCCCTGGGCGGCTGCCCTGATCTTTCCGAATTCCCTTGTGATACAGACAACGATTCGATCGGAATCGCCCAGCGAGTATTGGCGCAGCACAATGGCTTCAGCCTCGTAGACCGGCATAGCAATATTGAAGGAAAGGAATTATTGAGATCGATTTATCGACCCGCGTTCCCGGCTTTCGCGCCGACCGGAAACGGGTCCAATCGATGCCGCCCGCCCTTCCGGGATCTTCCGCGCTATCGGTGCTGAACGGAATCTGCGAGAGTGAGTTCTTCTCCCGGTTTCCTGCGCCTTGCCAATGCATACAGCTTGTGGGCCGGACCGGACAGAAGGTAAACCACTGCAAGGGCGAGAAGCGTCGGCCGGGAATAATTAAAAATCAGGGCAACCAGCAAAGCCATCACCAGAATCGCCAGGTGTGATTTTTTCCCCAGGGTAAGGTGCTTCAGGCTGCTGTAACGAATCGTGCTGATCATCAGAAACGCCGTAAAAAAAACGCACGCGACCATCAAATTGGCGCCCAAAGGATTTTTTATGGGCTCCTGGAAAAAGTGTACGATGGCTGCGATGATTCCTCCGCCTGCCGGAATCGGAAGGCCCACAAAATGCTTCAGGTTCGCTGCCTGGACGTTAAAGCGGGCAAGCCGCATTGCACCGCAGATCGTGAAGGTAAAGGCCGCCGTCCACGCCAGCCGGAAATCCACGGTCGATAATCCCCAGACCAGCGCGAGGACAGAAGGCGCGACGCCGAACGAAATCACATCCGCCAGGGAGTCGAGCTGCAACCCGAAGTCGGTGCTGGAGTTGGTCAGCCGCGCGATCCGGCCGTCGAGCATGTCCAGTATAATAGCCAGACCGATCGCGTAGGCAGCCTGACCATAATTCCCGTGCATGGTCGACAGGACCGCATAATAGCCGCAGAAAATATTGCCGACGGTAAACAAGCTGGGAAGAACGAACACTCCCCGGCCCAGCCGCTTGCGGCGGGTTCCCTGCGGGCTCAATTCATTGGGCTCTGCGCGCGTGTTCATGCCAATTCTCCGAGGACGGAACTGCCCCCCTGAACCTTATCTCCTACCTTGACGCGTATCCTGGCATGCTCGGGAACGGTAACATCCACCCTGGAACCAAAACGGATCAGGCCAATGAGCTCTCCCCGCTCAAGCCTGTCGCCGGGCTTCTTCCAGCATACCACACGCCTCGCAATCAGCCCAGCGATCTGGCGCACGACGACGGGTGTCCCTTCGCATGCGATAGTCAGGATGTTTTGTTCGTTCACCCGTGAAGCCTCATCGTCAAAAGCCGCCTTAAACTTTCCACGCTGGTAATCGAGGCTCTGCAATTCCCCCGCGATCGGGGAGCGGTTGACATGCACGTTAAAGATATTGAGAAAAATGCTGAGGGTCTGTTCGCCGCCGGCTGTCTGGGAAATTCTTACGACCTTGCCGTCCGCGGGAGAAACGATCAGGTTTGGGGTATCCGGAATTTCTCTCGTCGGGTTGCGAAAAAAGAAGCCCATGAAAACAGCAAGAACAAAAAACAGAAACGCCGGATAGGCAAAGTGCAGGAGCGCGCACAGGATGCCCGCGATAAGACATGGGATGATAAACCGGTAACCCTCCTTCACCATAGGCATCCCTTCCCACCCGCGCGCCTGCGCGCGCACCCTTGCCCCGCAGAACGAGCAGCCTCCCGCAACGCCGGCGGCTTTGCGGTTGCCAGCGCCTCTAAAGGGCCCGATCGCAAACGATGAAAGATAAAGGAAGTTTCATGCGCCATAGATTTCACTGAAGCTTTTTGAGCCGCAGAATACCGGATATTGAATTTCGAGGCTTTTCTGCGGTTCGACATTCGAATCTCGATATTCAGTATTTTACAGTGCTGAGGCTCCGGGCTGCTGTCAGAACACCGGGGAAAGGCATGCTCCGGTATTTTTATAGCCTGATGCGGCCTTGTCTGCGGAGCCGGGAAATCTCCCCCAGGGATTAGCGGGATCCATTCTCCCTTTGTTTGCGAGCTTTCTGGACCATGGTATACATCTGGTCCTTCAGCATCAGTTTCTTTTTTTTCAGCGTCTTTTCCTGCAGTTCCTCTTCTTCGCTCAGAAAGTGTTTGTTCGATAATCCTTCCAGCTGATCGCTGTATGCTTGATGTTCCGCTGCGAGCCGCCGGAATTCCGCGTTTTCCCGCAATAATTGCTGCCGGAGTTGTTCCTCATGCAATAGATCGCTCATGGGCGTTTCCTCCTGCCTGTCTCATTGTAGCTGTCAGGCCCGTTATATAAAAATTTTGTATATGCTGACAAACCGAATCGTCCTTTCATGATCCAGCAAACATCCGAAGGTCATCTGTCCGATGCCCTTGCCGCAAATCGCCGCTTCTGCATCCCCGGGGTCACTCGCCCGAAATCTGCAGCCGGAGTTTCTCATGAAACCGCTCCATGCCAAACCCGACCAGCCGGCGCACCAGTTCGTCGAACGCCACACCGGTTGCGGCCCAAAGTTTGGCGTACATGCTGATGGGGGTGAATCCGGGCATGGTGTTGATTTCGTTGATCCAGACTTTGTTTGTGGCGCGCTCCAGGAAAAAATCAACCCGGGCCAGGCCCGAACCATCGATGGCCCTGAACGAACGCAGGGCCAGATCGCGGATTTCCTCCTTTTTTTTATCTTCGATGCGCGCGGGTATCTCCAGCCGGCTTGCCGGGCTCATGTATTTGGCTTCGTAGTCGTAAAACTCATGGGCCGATACCACCTCGCCTACTACGGAAGCCTGCGGCGTATCGTTCCCCAGAATTGCGCATTCCAGTTCCCTTCCGTCAATACCCTTTTCGATCAGGATTTTGCGGTCGAAGCGGGCCGAATACCGGATCGACTTTTCAAACTCCCTCTCGGAATGTATCTTGCATATGCCCACGGACGATCCCAAATTCGCCGGCTTGGAAAACATCGGATAGCCGAATTCCCGGGCAGCGGATTTTCGTATGGAGTCCACTCCCTGTGCTATATCCCGCGCCATCACGGTCCTGTGGGGCGTAGACGGGAGACCGGCCTGCAGGAAAAGCCGCTTCATGACATCCTTGTCCATGCCGACGGCTGAAGCCAGCACTCCGCAACCGACAAAGGGCAATCCGGCCATTTCGAGCAAACCCTGGATGGTTCCATCCTCGCCGTAGGGGCCATGCAGCAAAGGGAAAAAGATCTGCGGATTCCTGCGGGAATCTTCCTGTTTTTCAGGCGTTCGCGATGCCACCCGTAATCCCGGACCGTCCCCCTGCAACACCTCGCTGATTTGAACACGCGGCAGCAGCGAGGGCGGCAGCATTGCGCGCACTTCGGAGACGCTTGCCAGTTTGCCCGTCTTGGTGATCCCGATGGCCGTGATCTCGAACTCGTCGGGATCCAGGGCGCTGATCACGGAAGCGGCGGATGTGAGCGAGACTTCATGTTCACCGGAGCGTCCCCCGAAGACGATTCCCAGCCTAATCTTTGAATCCTTTGCCATTATTCCCGTTTCCTTCCGCGCGCATCTCATTCTCGGCGTGTTTTTGATAGGCTTTGATAATCAAGCGCACCAGATGGTGCCGCACAACGTCGTTTTCGTTGAAGTAGCAGAAAGCGAGCCCCTGCACTTCGCCCAGGATGCTCCTGGCTTCAATCAATCCCGAGTTCCGGCCGAAGGGAAGATCGATCTGCGTGATATCGCCGGTAATGACGGCCTTGGAGCGCATGCCGATCCGCGTCAGGAACATCTTCATTTGCTCGGAGGTGGTGTTTTGTGCCTCATCCAGAATTATAAATGCATCGCTCAGCGTGCGTCCTCTCATAAAGGCGAGCGGCGCGATTTCGATGATTCCGTCTTCCATGTAGCGCTGGATTTTTTCGCCGTCCATGAGAATGTAAAGCGCATCGTAGAGGGGCCGCAGGTACGGATTGATTTTCTCTTCGATGTCGCCCGGGAGGAATCCGAGTTTCTCTCCCGCTTCGACGGCAGGCCGGGTGAGCACGATTCTCGATACGCTCTTTTCAAGCAGGTAGGTGAGGGCCATCGCAACAGCCAGAAAGGTCTTGCCGGTGCCTCCGGGCCCAATCCCGAAAACCACGTCGTTGTTTTTAATTGCCTCCACATAGCGCCGCTGGTTCGGGCTTTTGGGCGTGACCTGGCGCTTTCCCCCGGGGAGCAGCTGCATCTTGGGAAAAAAATCATGCAGAGAAAGCGCCGTGTCCTCGGCGATTTGCTTGAAGGCAGCTTTGAGATCCCCGTTCGAGATCAAATGACCCTTGTCGACAAGAGTTGAAAAATCCAGAAGGATTTTTTCCAAGGCCGCGACATCTTCCTCTTCTCCATCAATGGTCAGAGAAGAATCCCGCGCCTGGATGGCAACTCCGAACAGGTTTTCCAGGAATCTCACGTTTTCATCGAGGGGCCCGAAAAGCAGTTGCAGACTTCGATCCGAAAGCAGAACTTTTCTCATCTATAAATCCGGCCCGACCTCGCTGTTGGGAATGATTTTGGGTAAAAGACATTTCCAGAAATCGATGGGGAAATAACCGATCGTGACTCTCACTCGCATGTCTAGAGAGGATTTTAGGTCTGGCGTTCATCGAAGTCAATCGGAAAATTTGATTTGACATGCATGTTAAATACTTGTAAAGTAAAGGGTTTTTAGGAGACGGGCAGAAGGTACTTTACTTTAAGGAGTTTTAAAAGAATGGCCAATCATGCATCGGCCCTGAAGGCGCACAGACAAAACCTGAAACACCGGAGCACAAATCGACACAACAAAAGCAGCTTGCGTACCACCCTGAAACAATTCACGGAACGAGTGGAAGCCGGAAAGGCCGAAGAAGCGCAGAATTCGTTGTCTGGCCTCTATGCCGCAATCGACAAGTCCCGGCACAAGAAAGCCATCAGCAAAAATGCCGCAGCGCGCCAAAAATCCCGCTTAACCAGGCGTTTGAACACGGCTTTGTCCGCATCCAAGCAGGCATAATCCACCCATATTCGCCCGAATGCAGGCCGCAGGTCTCAGATTAGTCAGGTGCCTCCGGCAAAGCCGGAGGCTTGAAAGATTTGAACCGCTCAAAGCGGTTGGATGAGTTACGCCGGTCTTGAACGCTGACCTACGCGGGCAAAAGCCGATGAGGCGCTTCCGATCCCCGCCGAACAAATCGGCGTTTGTCAGCGCTTTTATCAGCGTTTCAAAATCCGGAGCTGTCAAACTCTTTGAGTTCCCCGGCAGAGCCGGGGATTTACCAATGTAATCAGCCATGCCCTGCAGACGCTGGCAGAGGCTGAAAAAAGCGCTGATGCATGCGGATTATCGATTCGGCCTCTTGATGGGATCCGCCTATATATTGCGGATTTCGGCTGCCGGATCAGGGACCTGCGACTTTGACCTTGCGATCTGTGCCCCGCAGTTCCACTGGTAAATCGAGCCACGGCCGGCACAGGAGATCCGCCATCCCGGAGCGCTTACACGAGCGCACAGATGAGCTTTTCCAGGAGAGCGCGTTCCTGGCCGGATGACGATTTGAGTTTCCGATCAATTTCGGCCAGACTGATGAGCATCTGCCGGACGACGACGACATCCGCGACACGAGCCTGGCGCAGGAACTGATCCAAAAAATAGGGCTTGATCTGCAGCAAGCTCCCTATCTCCCTTGTGCTGCTTCGGTTCAGAAGGCATTCCTTGGCAATGAGCACCTGCCTGCAGTGCCGGGCCATCATGGCCGCGACGCCGATTGCCTGCTCTCCTGCTTCAAGCAATGCCGCAAGCTTCCTGAGAGAGCCGGCGCGATCGTGGGTAGCGATAGAATTAATGAGCTCGAAGATTCCATGCTGCCGGCTGCTGCGGACCAAATCGTCGATTGCGGAATCGGAAATGTTTGTTTGTTCTCCCGCGTATAAGAAAAGCTTCTCAAATTCCGTAGCCAGCGCCTGCAGATCGGATCCGACCAGATCGATCACTTTTTTGAGCGATGCGGTTCCGATGCGATACCCTTCCCGTGCCACGAATGAAGCGGCCCAACGCTCAAGGGCGGCATCTTTCAGCTTTTGAAACTCCGCAACGCAGCTTTTGTCCAGCAGCGTTTTGTAAAACCTCTTCCGCCGGTCCAGGTCTTCGGCAGAAAGGATCAGCATACTGCGCGGCGAAAGCCTGCCGAGGGAATTCATGAGAATTTCCTGTTCGGATTCCCGCAGTTTGTCGGCGTCCCTGACAAGCACCAGTCGGCGCTTGGAGAGCATCGGGAACGTGCCGGCCGCTTCGATAATCTCCGAGGCGGCCGCTTCAGCCCCGGCAAATTCGGCGTAATCGAAGGCAACGGAATCGGGAGTCAGGACCTGTTCTTTCAGCAGCCTTATGGCAAGCCGGCACTGATACTGCTCCGGGCCCAATACCATGTAAAGCGGCCGAAAACCATGGCTACGAAGATCGTTTTCCAGTTCTTCCAGGCTGTAAATGATCAAGGTTTGGACCGATCCAGTATGGCGCCGGCGAGGCTTTCGGCAAAATTTCGGGAAAGCCTTTCCAGCGCCGGGTTTTCTTCCGAAAAGAAATCCCGCACGCTGCTGTTCATCGTATATCTTTCGCGGAACAAAAAATTGTCGTTTTGCCAGAGCACGGCGGAATCCTGCAGCCGCTTCAATTTTGCGCTTATCTGGACGGTAACCAGAAAAGCGGATCCAAAGGTCTGCGACCCGGAGGTCTGGTTGCCAAATGTCACCGGCACGGCGCTCAAACCGCGGATTTCGCCCAGAAGCACGGAATCCACACCGGAGCCGCTTGAGTTGATTTTCGCTTTCGTGCGGAGCGAAAACTCTTTCAATACTGCGGCGGATATTATTTGTTCGATTTTATACTGGCCCGTGCGATTGATAAATGTCGGTATGCCGAGAGATTGCATGCCGGATGGGAGTGTGCCGGCCGAGCTGCGCACCCGATAGCCGCATCCTCCGCAAAGAAGCATGCCGATCAGCGCTATTGTCGCGAAGCGGCAAGGATGAAATACCCTGCGGTTTTTTCCGGTCATCAGTTCCTTTCCCATGCCTTGAAGATGTGCCTGCTTTAATAAATACATCCAAAACGATGCCTGTCAACCTTCATGACTCAGGGCATTGGGTATTGCCATTCAGGCCCGATCCCGGAATCAGACGCGGGACAGGCGGATCCTTTGTTGCGCCTGGTATTTGCCTTTTCGGTCCGCATATGAAACTTTGCACTGATCTTCCGCACGAAGGAACACAATCTGACCAATACCCTCTCTCGAGTAGACTTTAGCGGGGACCGGTGCTGCATTGACCAGCGCCATGGTGATGTAGCCTTCCCATTCAGGTTCGAGAGGCGTCACGTTCACAATCACGCCGCTGCGCGCGTAAGTGGATTTGCCCTGACAGATTGCGAGGACATCCCGGGGAATGCGAAAGTACTCCAGCGATCGGGCCAGGATGTAGGAATTCGGGGGGATCCAGCAATATCGCCCCTTGTAGTCCTTAAATCGCGCCTTATCCATCTTTTTCGGGTCCAGTCTATCTTCATCTCCGAAATCCGGAATTTTGTATTCATCGGAGAGACGGTAGTCGTAGCCGTAGGAAGAGGCTCCGTAGGATATCTTTCGGCTGCGTTTGCGCAAATCAGCGTAAGGCTCAATCATGTGGGACTTTCTAGCCATATCGCGGATCCATTGATCAGGCAGTACAGGCATGGGCGGTCTCCTCAAAATTTGCAGTGTACGCTTCCGGTCCACTGCAGATATATTTTCCCGGCGATCGGGGCGGCGGCGCGCCACTGTATCATTGACTGGAATTTCTGTAAATAGAAATGGCTTGACAGCAAATTTTGCCACAAGTAAAATGCCCTCACTAACTTAAGGGAGGTTCAGCGTGATAAAGCAGGACATCGTAAACCGTGTTGCTGAGCAGTTGAACATCACCAAAGTGAAAGCGGAAATTGCGGTGGAATCTGTCTTCAATTCGCTCAAGAATGCGCTGAAGCGTGGTGAAAGAATTGAGCTGCGGGGATTTGGGGTATTCATCGTCAAGCCCAGAAAAAGCGGTGTTGGACGCAATCCTCGCACAGGAGAAGAGGTTGCCATTCCTCCGGGCAAGACCATTCGTTTTAAGCCTGGTAAAGAAATACGCGCCGACAAGATAGCGAGCGGTGTTTCCGAGTGATACCTTGTCCATCACGTCAGCATAAGGCTCCATATTGTTGTGAGCAGTAATCTTCCGGAATTTCCGCCCGTGACTTCGCCGTGGAGCACGAGTCCGCCCGGCGTGGAAACGCGATTCAAGGCACCCAGCCCGGCCCGGCGCGAGTGGATCCTTGCGGCGGTACTCTTCGGTGTAACACTTCTAAGCACCTCCTTTGCGGGATTGTTTTATTTCTTTGGAGATATCGGTTTTTTTTCGGCCACCCGGCTGACATTGTCGAGGCCTGGCCTGATTTTGCAGGGACTGGCGTTTTCCGTCCCATTGATCGTAATCCTGCTGGCTCATGAGATGGGGCATTTTATGGCCTGCCGTTACTACGGTGTCCATTGCACTCCGCCCTATTTTGTGCCGGCGCCCATCTCCATTGCCGGGACCCTGGGCGCGTTCATCAAGATCAAATCCCCGTTCCGGCACAAGCGCGCACTATTCGATATAGGGATTGCAGGGCCATTGGCAGGATTCGCCTTTGTGCTTCCAGCCCTCTGGATTGGGCTCGCCCTGTCCCGGATTGTTCCTAAGGGCAGCATCTCCGGAGGGTTGAGTTTTGGAGAGCCGCTGATCCTCCGGTTGTCTGCGCGCCTTATACTGGGATATGCCCCGGCCAGCCAGGATCTGCTTGTGCATCCCATCGCGATGGCTGCATGGTTCGGCCTTCTGGCCACCAGCCTGAACCTGTTGCCCATATGGCAACTGGACGGCGGCCATATAGCCTATGCGGTTTTCGGACGTTCGGCGCAGAGAAGAATCTCGATTGGCGCTGGCATCGCCCTGGTGCTTCTGAGCTTCCTGGGATGGCCGACGCCATCGTATCTGCTTTTTGCGCTGCTTCTTCTGGTTATAGGATTGCGCGTTCGCTTCTACCATCCCTCAACTCTGCGCGATGAGGAGGAACTGGGACCCGGAAGAATATTCCTGGGTCTGCTCGCTGCGGCTATTTTGATCCTCTCGTTCATTCCGGTCCCTATCTCACTGGGATAGAAAATCCACGCCGACCAAGGCCGAGGGATATCCTCACGAGTCCGGTGCTCGAGACGGTGCCTTCCTGCAGACTCTGCCAACGGATGATTGAATCTTTCAGCGCTTTGAGCTATCCGGGATGGAAGGTATGGTGCCGAAGGGGGGACTCGAACCCCCACGAGCTTAAGCCCACTAGACCCTGAACCTAGCGCGTCTGCCAATTCCGCCACTTCGGCGCAACCATTTAGGCTATCTTATGTGGGACGAGAAACCTTGTCAAGTTTGCCGGAATATGTTTGCTCTCCCGGTTTTTGCCAGGTCGTTCCCAAATCGTCGGCAATTGGTGAACACAGGCAGGAAAAACCGGCAACATCGGCTGAAGAAGGAGGATTGCCGATCCATGGATTCCAGCGCGAAGTATTATCCTCCGGCAGAGCCGGTGGATCTTTCATTGGATTAGGGCTGCACATCTATTCCCAGGAGGTGATGACGCGGGACCATGACCGGGGATTTTCCGACTGAAGCTTTTCCACGTTAATGCCGAGGTTCCTGGCCCTCTCTGCGGCGGGGGCGGCACTTTCAACCTCTCCCGCATCTTTGAGCAAAATGCTCAGGAGAAAATGAATCATTCCGCTCTTCGGGTGCGCCTTTGAAGCTTCCTCCAGCACCCTGCGGGCCTCCGCGTCATTTCCCTGCAGATGCCGGACGATTGCATAATTCAGGGAAGCTGTCGAATCTGCATGGGCGATTTTCAGGGCTTCCTCGAGGCAGCGACGAGCTCCCTCATCATCCCCTTTGAGCAGATAAGCCGCCCCAAGGTTGTTCAGCACTTCATGGGAGCTGGAGGCGGACGGTAAGCTCGAGAGCGTCTGAATCGCCAGGTCGGGCAGACTCTGCTGCAGATAGCAGGTTCCGCACATGAATTCGTTTTCCTCCGTCTGCCAGCCTTCCCCGCGGCCCAGCATGAGGTGCGGCAACGCTTTGTCGCATTCGCCCCGGCGATAATAGAGGCGGCCGATCAGGAACTGGGCCTGAGGGAAATCCCGGTATTCGGCGACTGCCTTGGACAGCAGCCGAAGCTGCTCTTTTTCGCTGGCGGTGCTGAGGCTCTGAATAAATAGAGAATATGCGGAGTTGGGCTCCTTGCGTGTCCTCGATGCGAAGGCTTCTCTCGAAACATCGCTTTTCAGACCCGTGTTGTTCAGGATCATCCAGGCTAGCTCGTTTTCCATTTGCTGGAGCGCCGACAGGGGGCCGTTGGCCACCATGTCGCCGCTGAGTTTCATGGACTGGATATCGAGCGCCCGGACAAGGATTTTAAGACTGGATTCCGTACCCGCAATCACGCCCATTATCAGAAGATCGACGCCAGACTGTTGCGCTGCCCGGATCATGCTCGCCCGGCTGAGCTGCGCGCCCGGAGGCAGATCCATTTTTTCAACCACCTCAATCCTGTCGTTGCGGTCCACTGCCTTCACGGCGCCGCCTTCAAGCTGCCCGGAAATAGAGAGGGCAATCCCTTCACTCAGCCACTCAAGCTTTTGCGCTTGAGATGGGATCTCGAGGGGAAACACTATTGACTTCTTCAGGTCCTGGGATAAGACGGATGGGGCGCAGGATAAAAACAATAAAAGCATTAGGGCTGCACTTTTTCCCACTTCGCCGTCTCCCGTTCTGCAATGGATAGCACGCCGGCGCATAACTCGCAACCCGTAAAGCAAATACGCCTGCCGTTGCGGTGAACCGGAACGTCTGTATGAGTTGCAGATCGATGGGCGCATGCCGCAGCATACGATGGCATACACAAAAACGGAGTGCAGGATTCAATGAACAACAGCAAGAATGTCAGGTGCCTCCGGCAAAGCTCGAGGATTGAAAGATTGGAGCCGCTCAAAGCGGTTGGAGGAGTTACGCTGGTCTTGAACGCTGACTTACGCGGGCAAAAGCCGATGAGGCGCTTCCGATCCCCGCAGGGGCCAGCGCTCCGCGCTGGACAGTTTTCTGCGGCGGCACTGTGGCAAACGCCCGCTTTCACATACCCTCCATCTCCTTGCCGCACGGCGCTTGCCACAGTGCCGCCGCAGAAAACTCCATCGGAAGCGCCTCATCGGCTTTTGCTCGCCGACCCTCGCCGAACAAATCGTTTGTCAGCGCTTTTGTCAGCGTATCTCAGCGTTTCAAAATACGCAGCTGTCAAACTCTATGAGTCCCACGGCAGAGCCATGGGTTTACCAATAGAATTATGAGAAAAACGGATTATGGCTATAATAGGTTCCAGCGGAGGACGTGCGCCGGATTTTTGAACCTTACAGTGCGAATGACACTCCAATCAGTGTAATTTACTTTCGCGGAGCTGGCATAGGATGTTCGGTAGGGCCGATGTCGCGATTCTCACAACCCGAAAAATTGGCGTGGCTTTGTGTCTGCTTGGTTTGATTTCGCTTTGCCTGGCAGTGGAAACCGGCGCATACCGGCTGCTCTCCATATCCGCTTCGGAGAAGCTGATACTTGTCTCCCAGATTCCGGGCAAAACCAAATATCTGCTGGATGCCTCCTCGGCCAAGATTACGATCGATGGGAAAGCGGCGGAATTCAAGGACCTTAAAGCCTTCTCCATTATCCAGGTAAAGCTGGAGCTTGGCAAAGGAAGCCGCAACGGCATTCCGATTGACGGATCGGCAACTGAAATCAGCATTTCTGCGTCCGACAAGCCCAAATAGCTTCGGCTGTTTTCATTGATATCTATCACGTTTGTTTTCAATGGGATAGCCAAATATATATTTATATAAAACCCTCTTCACGAGGGCCATTCTATCGAATATAATCCTTTTGCCGGTCCGGCGCGGGGTCAGCATGATGCAGGCACCGCTTGACAGCCGAGGATTCCCTAACCGGGATCAAAGGACTTTTCAGTGCAGTCATTGCGATGGCCACGAAGCTTCAACTTGAATTAAACTGGGAGACAGAAAGGTACACACTGCTGAACACGCGGGTGTGCGACCTGCCTCTCGAATTCGAACAGACCCTGCTATTCCGTTGTATCCAAAAGCTTTATTCGGAACTTGAATCCAAGAAACTCTCGTTCAAGCCTGCTTATTATTTCGCCTGTGCCGGCGACGAATGGGGGTGTCCGGACCGAGTTCCCATTATCGGCATTCCATTCCACCTGGCTGATAACAGACTGATCAGGATAGAGCGGGAGATGGGATATGCAACCTACGACAAGCGCGATCTCATGATCCTGCTCCGCCACGAAACAGGCCACGCCATAAACTATGCCTACATGCTTTATAATGAGCCTGAATGGCGCGAGTATTTTGGTGATTTTTACGCTACATACCCGACAAACTTCAAGTTTAAGTTTAATCCCTTCAGCCGGAGTTACGTAAAGAGCCAGGGAGAACCGAAGTATTATGCGCAGGCTCATCCGGATGAGGATTTTGCGGAAACTTTTGCCGTCTGGCTGACGCCGCGTTCGAATTGGCGCAATACTTACAAAAAATGGCCGTCGCTGAAAAAGCTGGAGTACGTCGACCGGCTCATGGTCAGTTTGAGAGACAAGCGGCCTCGCGTGACCGCCGGAGCTCTAGACTCCCCCTACCACTCGAAGACCTATACGTTGATCGAGTATTACGGAGAAACCCTGGATCAGTTCAAGGACAAAGCATTGGGGCTTTATGATGACGATTTGAGCCGGATATTTTCTTCGGCATCCAACGGCCACAGGAGAACCGTTCTTGCCAAGGACCTCATAAGGAAAAACCGGCATTTTCTTGTCGAGACCATCTCCCGCTGGACAGGCGCCCGCGAAAAAGTTGTTGCCCCTGTGATTGGACGATTTTTCCTCCGTAGCCGCGAATTGGGGCTATCCCTGGCTCCGGAGGCGGAAGGCTGCAGTCTGGCATCCCTTGCAGCCCTGGGAACTACCGTCGTAATGAATTACCTGCACACAGGCCGCTATATCTCTGATTGATTCGAGATTCAAGCCAGGTATCCTCCGGCAGAGCTCAGGGCTTAACGGCTGCTGGCCCCTCAAAGGGGCCTGATCGCGACCGATAAAGGATTAAGCCGGTTTCACCCGCAATAACCGTCCTGAAAGCTATTTGAACCACAGAATGTCGAATGCAGAATAATGAATTTCGAGGTCCTGCCATAGCTTCTGCGGTTCGACATTCGAAATTCGATATTCAGAACGCCGGCGAAAAGGCATGCTCCGCCATTTGTCAAACCGAGATTGCCTCGCCGGCAGAGACGGCGGACCTCCCATAAAATCAATTCCCGAGGAACAACTTCATGGATGTCAGGGTCAGCTGCTGGATCTGACTCCAGAACAGCATGAGCCCTACCGTCGGGAGCAACATGAACCAGACCAGGACGAGACCCGTCCAGGGTGTGACAATCCTGGTCATGTCTTCCTGGGCTTCGATGATCATGGTTTTGATCACCCGCGCGTAATAATAGACGGCAATAACGCTGTTTAAAGCCCCTACAACCGCGAACCACGCAAGGTTCGCATTGACGGCTGCGCCGAATACGTATAATTTGCCGAAAAACCCGGCCAGAGGCGGAATCCCCATCAGCGAAAGCATGAAAATTGTCATGGCAATGGACAGGAACGGAGAGCGCCTGTAAAGCCCCCGGTAATCCTTGAGGTCGAAGCTTCCGGTTCGGTTGTAGATTTCGATGACGACCAGGAATGCCCCCAGATTCATGAAGAGGTAGGTGATCAGGTAAATCAGGATCGACTGTATGCCCTGGGAGGTCAGCACCGCCACTCCCATCAGGATATATCCGGCATGCGCAATGGATGAATAAGCCAGCAGGCGTTTCATATTTTCCTGGCGCAGTGCGGCAATGTTGCCGAGCGTCATTGTCAGGATCGACAACACCAGAACGAGAAGCCGCCAGTCGATGGAGCTCAGCGGGGTCCAGGAGCCTGTATCGGCCGATGGGAGCGCCAGGCCGGTGAAGAAAAATCTCACCAGGATGGCGAATCCGGCCGCCTTGGGGGCGACGCTTAAAAACGCCGTCACCGGGGTCGGCGCGCCCGTGTAAACATCCGGGCACCAGAAATGAAAGGGCACGGCCGCTGTTTTAAAGCCGAATCCGGCGAGCACTGCCGTCGAGGCGATCAGGAGCATCACGGCGTTGTCCCCGGCCGCACCGCCCGAGGTCAGGACCTCGCGCATGCCCATGAGCTTGGTAGTGCCTGTCAGACCGTAGAACAGCGTGAATCCATAAAGCATGCAGCCGGAAGATACGGCGCCGAACAGCAGGTACTTCAACGCGGCTTCGTTGGATTGCCGGTCATTTTTCAGATAGCCGACCATGATGTAGCTTCCGATTGAAACCATTTCCAGCGACAGATACAGCATCAGCATATCTTCGCTGGCGGCCAGCAGGAGAAGGCCGAGCGTGACTCCAAGCAGGAGGGAGTAAAATTCGCCCAGTCGCCTCTGTCCGAGTTCCACGGATCCCGGAGTCGCCAGGAGAATCAGGAACGAAGTGAGGATCAGGAAACATTTGAAAAAAACAGCCGCCGGGTCCAGCGCCAGGACGCCGAAAAACAGGGTGCCCGAAGGTTCCTGGAAAAGCGGAAGGCTCGCGAGGAAAGCCAGCACCAGGCCCAGCGCCGCGATGAGGAATGTGATTTTTTTATGAAAACGCGGGAAGGCCAGATCGCCGATCACGACACAAAGGAGCGCGACGCTCAATGCCAGCTCGGGATAGAATTTTTTGAGATCCATGAGAATCTGTGGATTCATGACTACCCCTTCAAGGTATCCGCCCGATCCAGATTGACCGATTTGATAATCCGGTACATGGTCAGCACGATGGCCAAAGCGACCGCCACCTCGGCTGCGGCCACCACTATGACGAAGGCGGCGAAAACCTGGCCGTCGATCTTTGCCGCGGAGTATTTGGAAAAGGCGATCAGATTGAGGTTGGCGGAATTCAGAATCAGCTCGACCCCCATAAGGACGTTCACCGCATTTTTGCGCGTAAAAACCGCCAGAAGCCCCAGGCAGAAGAGCGTTGCGCTGACAATGAGGAAATGGCTGAGTCCAATCATTCGGGTCTTCTCCTGACAATCATGGCCGCGCCGATCAAAGCGATCAGCAGAAGAATCGACGCAACCTCGAATGGGAGTATGTAGTCCTGCATGAAGAGTTCTCCGATAGCGGCCGTCGTCGGATCATCCCCGCCCCTTCCGCCGCTGAACCAGCGGGTCCGCAGCATGAAGGTCACCAGCAAAGCAAACACCACCAGCACGGCTGCGGTGCCCGGCCAGACCTGGTAGGTCTCCGCTTTAAGATTCAGGTCGTACAGCTTATGGGTGAGCATGACGCCGAACAGCAACAGCACCAGAATCCCGCCGACATAAATCACCATCTGGGTCGCTGCGAGAAAATCGGCGCCTATGAAAGCATAAAGCGCAGCGACGCCGCCGAACGTAAACAGCAGCGCGAACGCGGAATGTATGAGGTTCCGCGCAAAAACCACAATCATGGCCGAGCCGATGGTTATGGCGGCGAAAAAATAAAAAACAATCGGGACAATCAGACTATTTTCCATAGGCGGTTTCAGGCCTGAACCGCAGGCGCATCTTTGAGTGCGCCGCCGGCGGCCGGCTTTTCTTTGGCAAAGTGGAAGATATGCTCGTTCTTGTCGTAGACGGAGTTCTCATAATCGGTCGTCATAACCAGGCAATGCGTCGGGCAGGCGAACGTGCACAGCCCGCAGTAACAGCAGAGCGAAGTGTCGATGTCGTACAGAAAGGTGCGCATCTTGATCGCCATTCCGTTGGACGCGAATAATTCGGGTTCGTCCCTGCCGCGCTTTTCAGTTTTTATCGTGATGCAGCTGGTCGGACAGACCCGCGCGCATTGGCTGCAGCCGATGCAGTCCTCGATCCTGTTGAAAAGCCTCGCCCTGGATCGCTCGGGCATCGTCCATTTGACCGCTGGGTACTGAAGGGTGACGGCTGGAGTGAAAAAATGGCGGCAGGCAACCGCCATAGAATTCAGGACGGTCATAATGCCAAGACCGAGATCCTTGAAGTACGTCCACATAAAAGTCCCCTGAGACTCCAGTCTTTATACGGCCAGCCATCCGACGCCCAGTATCAGCACCAGCGAAATGGGCAACAATATTTTCCAGCTCAGATACATCAGTTGGTCGACCCGCAGACGCGGCAGCGACCAGCGCACCCACATCTGAAGAAATATGAGCGCTAGCGATTTCAGCAGGAATAAAATCGGTCCCGGCAGAAGTTGCGGAGCCACAGACGCCGGCAGGACCTGGGTCCACCCGCCCAGAAAAAGCGCGGTGGCGACGGCCGCAACGAGATACATATTGGCATATTCGGCCAGGAAGAAAAACGCGAAACGCATCCCGGAGTATTCGGTGTGGAATCCGGCCACAAGCTCCGACTCGGCCTCGGGAATGTCAAAAGGGGTGCGGTTGACTTCGGCCAGAGACGCGATGAAATAAATTATGAATCCCAGAAAGACAAAGGGATTGCGGAAAATGAACCAGTTCTGGATTCCGCCCTTCTGGGCGTTCACGATATCCACCATCGACAGGCTTCCCGCATAGATGACCACCGTCATAATGGCCATGGCGGCAGGAATTTCATAGCTGATGATCTGGGCCGCCGCGCGCATGCCTCCGTAAAGCGAATACTTGTTGTTGGATGCCCACCCCGCCATGATGATGCCCACGACGGAAAGGCTGGAGGCCGCGACGATATAGAGAATCCCGATGTTCAAATCGGTGACAAACGACGAGGCGCCGAACGGCACGACCACATAGGCGGTGAAGGCGCCGAGGAACACGACGAAAGGCGCCGTCTTGAACAGCATCCTGTCCGTGGACGCCGGGACGATATCCTCCTTCAGCAGGAGCTTAAGCGCGTCGGCAATCGTTTGCGCCCAGCCATGCCATCCTCCCACCACCATCGGCCCCAGGCGGTCCTGTACATGCGCCGAAACCTTTCTCTCGAGCCACACCAGGAAAAGAACCATCAGGGCCAGCAGCGCGAACACGAGCAGGCAGCTTATCAGGAGGGGAATCGCGACGCGCGCAAGCTCCGGGAGATGATCGTATTTCGGTATCCACTGCAAAATCCGGACAACAGATTCCATCAGGCTTCCTCTGCTAGCGGTCGATTTCACCCAGCACGATGTCAAAACTGCCGAGGATTGCGATGATGTCGGCAATCATGGCTCCCCTGCTCACTTCCCTGAAGGCGCTCATTACCGTGAAGCAAGGAGATTTCACCTTGACCCGGTAGGGTTTGGTGCTGCCGTCGCTGACAATATAGTAGCCCAGCTCCCCGCGGGGGCATTCCGTGCGCATATAGATCTCTCCAGCGGGAGGTTTCACGCGCTTGGGCACGGATTCGTGGACGTCACCGGGCGTCAGCCTGGCGATAGCCTGGCGCACTATCTTGCAGCTTTCCTTGACCTCGCGGATGCGGACCATGTAGCGGTCCCAACAGGATCCCATCGGCCCGTAATCCGCTTTGCCCACAGCCACATCGAAATCGAAATCTTCATAGCCGAGGTACGGCTCGTCCCTGCGCACGTCGAAAGCGACTCCGCTGCCGCGAAGGTTGGGTCCCGTTACTCCGTAGCTGATGGCCAGCTCGGGAGGAAGAATACCCACGTGCGCCGTGCGGCGGATAAATATGACGTTATCGGAAAGCAACCGGTTGAGGTTGTCGACCTGGGGCTCGAAATAATCCAGGAACTCGAGCACCTTTTTTTCGAATCCGGGATTGACGTCGTACATCAAGCCGCCAATCCAGTTGTAGTTGTAAAGCAGGCGCGCGCCACAGGTTTCCTCGAACAGATCCAGAATCGTTTCGCGGTCCCGGAAGCACCACATGAATGGAGTAAAAGATCCGATGTCGTTGCCGTAAGTGCCGGCCGCAATCAGGTGGCTGGCGATACGCCCCAGTTCGGCCATGATAATCCGCAGGCAACGCACCCGGTTGTTGATCCGTATATCCATGAGCTTCTCGATCGCAAGGACGTACCCGAGCTCCATATTCATAGCCGCACAGTAGTCCATCCTGTCCGTGAAGGGAATAATCCCGGGGTATTCAATATTCTCCGCGTGTTTTTCAAAACAACGGTGGAGATACCCGATGTGCGGAATGGCATCGGCGACGATTTCGCCGTCCGTTTTCAGCTCGAGACGCAGGACTCCGTGCGTCGAAGGGTGCTGCGGCCCCATGTTCAGCGTCATGACCTCGCCGCTATATGATGCGTCCATCTATCCTCTCCTAAACCGGCATGTCGTGATAGCTTGTGGGGAGCACATAATCTTTGCGCAGCGGGTACCCTTCCCAATCGTCCGGGCAAAGGATCCTGCGCAGATCGCTGTGCCCTTCAAACACAATTCCGAACATATCGTAGGCCTCCCGCTCGTGCCAGTTGGCGACGCTCCACAACGATTCGACGGTCTGCACGGCGGGAGCCTGCCGGGGAAGGCGGCATTTTATCGTGTAGCGGTGGTGGTGCTTCATGGAATAAAGGATATACACCACCTCGATGCGGTCCTTGTAATCGGCCCCGCCCAGCAGCTCAAGGTGGTCCATATCGAGACGGCTGTCCGTGCGAAAAAACCGGCAAACCTCGAACAGCGAAGACGGCTCCACCGCGCTCCAGGCCATGAGGGCATCCGGATTGGATTCCAGCACCTTGCCGCCGAAAGATTCGGCCAGCAGCGCAGCGATTTCCTGCGGGATCATGCAGTACCTTCCTTGCCTTTTTTGGCGATCGTTTCGTTTCTGATTTTTTGCTGCAGTTTAAGGATCCCTTCTATCAAGGATTCGGGCCGCGGCGGGCACCCCGGCACATACACGTCCACCGGCACCACCAAATCCACGCCTTTCAGGACATGATATCCGTACTTCCAGTACGGGCCTCCTTTGTTGGCGCAGCTGCCCATGGAGATAACGTATTTCGGCGAAGCCATCTGGTCGTAAAGCCTTTTAAGCCTCGACGCCATCTTCAGGGATACCGTCCCGGCCACGATCATTATATCCGCCTGGCGCGGGGAGCCGCGGAATACCTCCGCCCCGAATCGCGCCAGATCGTACCTCGCTGCGCCTGTCGCCATCATCTCGATGGCGCAGCAGGCCAGGCCGAAGGACAGGGGCCAGGGCGAATTGGAGCGGGCCCAGTTGAAAATCCAGTCCAGGGACGTGATCACCACATTTTCTTCAAATTTGCCCTCGATGACACCCATTCCGGTTTCCCTTCCCCATCAAACGCGAATGCCGTATTTCCAAAAACCTATTTCCGCAGCGATTCGAGATCTCCGGCCTTAATCCATTCCAGATCGCCCTTCTTCCAGACATACGCCAGCCCCACGGCAAGGATGCCGATGAAAATAAGCCCCTCGATGAAGGCGAGACTCCCAAGTTTGCGGAAAACCACTGCCCAGGGCAGAAGGCAGATGATCTCCACGTCAAAGATGATGAATATCAAAGCGAAAACATAAAAGCGGATGTTGAACTGTATCCAGGCGGAACCTTCCGGGATTTCGCCGCATTCGTAGGGAATGTATTTATCGGGCCCGGACGTGCCTTTAGGCTGGATGAGGCGCGAAAACCAAAGCACGAGCGCCAGGATGATAAAACCCACCACCAGGAAAACCAGAACGCCTGCAAAGCTCAATAGCATAGTTCGTCTCCGAAACCGCGGAGCGGCCAAACCGTTGATTGCTTTTTGACGGCTACCATATCTGCCGGTGCCCGGTTTTTCAAGAAATTCCTCGGAAAATTGAACCTCCCGGCCGCCGCGCAATGCGGCGCCGGATTTCATCGCAGATACGGCAACCCGCGAAAGCAGTGATTACATTTGTAAATCCCCGGCTCTGCCGGGGGACTCAAAGAGTTTGACAGCTCCATATTTTGAAACGCTGATAAATGCGCGGACAAACGCCGATTTGTTCGGCGAGGGTCGGCGAGCAAAAGCCGATGAGGCGCTTCCGATGCAGTTTTCTGCGGCGGCACTGTGGCAAACGCCCGGTTTCTCATACCCTTCATCTGCTTGCCGCACGGCGCTCTTGCCACAGTGCCGCCGCAGAAAACTGTCCAGCGCGGAGCGCTGGGCCCTGCGGGGATCGGAAGCGCCTCATCGGCTTTTGCCCGCGTAAGTCAGCGTTCAAGACCGGCGCAACTAGCCCAACCGCTTTGAGCGGTTTAAATCTTTCAAGCCTCCGGCTTTGCCGGAGCTGCCGGACTCGCCTTCACTTTTGAATTTAAGCGACCCTGTCCGCGTGTTTCAATGGAGCATCGTCCGGCCTGAGATCCCGGGCTTTGCAGTCACACCGGTCAGTCAATCCATTGCGTCCAGGATTGCAGCCTCTCCTTGAGCCTGGCCATGAACCGGTCCGCAACGGCCCCATCGATGATGCGGTGGTCAAAAGTGAGGGACAGGTAGACCATGGAACGGATGGCGATAGCATCCTGAATCACCACGGGACGTTTCTCGATCCCCCCGATCCCCAGGATGGCGACCTGGGGCTGGCTGATGATGGGCGTATTGAAAAGGCCGCCAAAACTTCCGGGATTGGTCATGCTGATGGTGCCGTTCTGCACGTCATCCGGTTTGAGTCTTTTGCTTCGGGCCCGCTCGGCCAGATCGAACATGGCAAGCGAAAGCCCGGTGAAGCTTTTAAGATGAGCGTTCTTCACAACCGGCACAATCAGCCCCGTATCCAGCGCCACGGCAATCCCGAGATTTACAGGTTTTTTGTATAGGATGGTGTCGCCCGACACCGAGGCATTGAATACTGGGAATTCACGGACAATATCGACTAGAGCCTTTGCGAAAAACGGAGAGAAGGTCAGGGGGATTCCTTCCCGTCTCATGAAATCCACTTTGTGGCTCTCGCGCAGCTGCACGATCGCGCTCATGTCCACCTCGAAAAAAGTGTTCACGTGCGCGGAAGTTCGCTTGCTCAGAACCATGTGATCGGCGATGGCCTTCCGCATCGGCGTCATGGCTTCGGTCTGCGACTCGCCCATGAACCGCATCAGCTCAGGTGCAGGCGGAGCAGCCTTTGCTTCCGGCTCCGGGGCAGGGATGCCGTCAGAGGCCAGGGAGGGCGTCCCGGACAGCGCGCTCTCAGGTTGTGCCGGCGGCGGTATCACTTCGAGTGCTGCCGCTGCGGGTACCGGCTCTTTTCGGGACAGATATTGAAGCACGTCGTCCTTCGTGATGCGTCCCTCCTGGCCCGTTCCGCGGATCTGGCTCAGATCAAGGCTGTGTTCGCGCGCGAGCTTTCGAACCAGGGGTGAGGTCCGGATGTCCTGGACCCTGATTGCAGGCCCTGCGGATTGCGGGCCCGCGGCTGCGGGCGGCGAGGGAGGCACGGGCTCAACCGCGGCTTCTTTCGGTTCAGGAAGATTCTCAGGCTCCGCAGCGGGAGCAGCCTTGGCAGCCTCCGCCGTGACACCGGAGTCCGATGGCGCCTTTTCCTGTTCGCCCGCTTCCGTGATAATGGCCAAGATGGTATTGATCTGGATGGTTTTGCCTTCACCGACCAGAATTTCGCTTAAAATTCCGGATGCTGGAGAGGGGATTTCCGAATCCACCTTGTCGGTGGATATCTCAAATAGCGGTTCATCGCGGACCACCGCATCGCCCGGCTTTTTCAGCCACTTCGTCAGCGTGCCCTCGAAAACGGATTCGCCCATTTGGGGCATCAATACCTTAATCGCCATGGGATGTCGCACCTCCTGAATTTGTCATCCGGTGTCCGTACGGACCCTGCGCCATTCGCCCAAATCCTGCAGCTTGCAGGCCCTGACCTCGCAAATAATTGGTAACCCCCCGGCTCTGCCGGGGCACTCATAGAGTTTGACGGCTCCGTATTTTGAAACGCTGAGATACGCTGACAAAAGCGCTGACAAACGCCGATTTGTTCGGCGAGTGTCGGCGTAAGTCAGCGTTCAAGACCAGCGTAACTCCTCCAACCGCTTTGAGCGGTTCCAATCTTTCAAGCTTCCGGCTTTTCCGGAGGTGCCTGACTTCCTGCCGGAACGTGTATTGGAACATGTGCGTTCAAATTACACAACCGGTAACCTTCAATCTGGATTATCCATGCCCGCCTGAGCAATGCGGCAGGCAGGATTTTCAGGCAGGGCTAGACGGTTGAAGTCCTGAGCAATGCGTCGGACGCATCCTTCCCCGCTTCATCCTGCCTGAAACGCTTAAGCTCCTCATGCAGCGCGTTTTCGTTTATGGGGATCAATTCCCGGCTAAAAACGCGTCCGAATTCTCCGGCAAATCTCTCCGCAACCTCCGCCATATCGAAAGTGCGGGACAACAGGACTTGCATCGACGTTACTCCCCGGCCCACGATCCCGCACGGCACAATCAGATTATAGAAGGACAAATCCGTATTGACGTTCAAGGCAAATCCATGGCGCGTTACCCAACGGCTGATGTGGACTCCCATGGCGCCGATTTTTCCCTGCCGGGTCCACACGCCCGTAAATTTCGCGTCGCGCGCCCCTTCGATGCCATAGCCTGCAAGGAGGCGTATAAGGGATTCCTCCAGGTTTCTCATGTATCCGTGCACATCCCGTTCTCCGGCGCCGAGCGTCAGAATGGGATAGCCGACCAGCTGCCCCGGTCCATGGAAGGTGACATCCCCTCCGCGGTCCGCGGTCCACAGGCCTACGCTCCGGGACTTCAGTTCATCCTCCGATACCAGGAGATGGTTCTGCCTGGCGCTTCGTCCCAGCGTAATCGTCGGCGGATGCTCCAGCAGCAGGAGCACGTCGCTTTCAAAGCCGCATCGTTTCGCCGCGCAGATCTTCATCTGCAGATCGAGCGCCTCAGGATACGAAACGGCTCCCAGCCAGAGCCTCAGGCAGCTTTTGGTAGCGGTCACGCGTCTGTTAAATATGGATGGCAGCCCCGCTATAAAGCGCGTGCGCCGCCTCCATGATTCCCTCCGATACTGTGGGGTGTGGATGGATCAGATGAGACAGGTCGGCCGCGGTGGCTTCGAGTCCTATCAAGGCCGCCCCTTCCGTAACCAGCTCGGTCACCTGCGGCCCGATCATGTGGACACCCAGGATCTGCTTATATTTCTTTTCGCTGACAATCTTTACAAATCCTTCGTTGGCCCCGAGAATCGCGGCCTTGCTCACGGCGGCAAAAGGAAACCTGGCCGTTACGACCTCGAATCCCCTTTCACGCGCCGTGGCTTCGCTGAGCCCGATGCTCGCAACCTCGGGATGGCAGAAGACACAACTTGGAACCAGGTCGTAGTTGATGGGCGTCGCGGCTCTGCCCGCGATCGTTTCCATGGCAAGCATCCCCTCATGCGAGGCAAGATGAGCCAGAGCCTGTGTCGGCACGACATCGCCGATTGCGTAGATGCCGGGGATGTTTGTCTGCATGCCTTTATCCACCGTTATGAAACCGCGCGAAGTGGATACATGGAGCTTCTCCAGGCCCAAATCTTCGGTCACCGGCTTACGCCCTACGGCAATCAGGGCTTTTTCCGCCACGATGGCCGCCGTCTCTCCCTTCGGCAATGAAACCGTTGCATGCACGTTGCCGTCCCGGACAACGATTTCCTCCAGACGCGCATCCGTAAGAAATTTGATGCGCTTCTTCGTCAACAACCTGCGCGCTTCTTCGGAGATATCGGCATCCTCGAGCGGAAGAACGCGCGGAAGCATCTCCACGACCGTAACGTCGGAACCAAAACGCGAGAAAATCGAGGCGAATTCGATGCCCAGAGCGCCCGATCCAATGATCAGGAGCGATTTCGGCACACTCTCCAGATCCAGAATCTCCTTGTTGGTCAGGATGGTGCGGCCGTCAAGGTCAAGGCCGGGCAGCAGTTTTGACTCGGAACCGGATGCAATCACTATGTTCCGGGCATGCACTTCCGTCGTAGCATCCCCTTCTACCTGGATTGTACCCGGGGCGATGAGCTTTCCCCTGCCGCGCAGGACGTCGATTTTGTTCTTCTTCATGAGAAAATCCACGCCCGCGACCAGCTTCTTGACGATTTTGTCCTTGCGCGCTTTTATCAGTCGGAAATCAAGGCTGATGTCCTGGCAGATGATGCCGAATTCCTTGCCCTGCATGACCTTTTCATAGAGATCCGCGTTCATCAGGAGCGACTTTGTGGGAATGCAGCCCCAATTGAGGCAGGTCCCTCCCAGCCTTGAATATTTTTCAATCAGCGCCACTTTCAGCCCAAGCTGGGCGCCCTTGATGGCCGCGACATAACCGCCTGGGCCGCTGCCGATAACCGCAACATCATAGGAAATATCCTCTGTGCTCAAGGTCACCTCTTCCGGATAGGACGTTTTGATTCAGTGGTTAAGCATGAACCCTGTGCCGGTTTGAACCGAGGCACGTGTGGCAGCCGGGCCGCCCCAATTGCTATGAGACAATTTCCAGCCTGAATCGGGCCACGCCCCGATTCCTCACAAGTTGCTTTAGGACACCCATTTACAGCAATTCCATAGTACCTCGGTCAGCAAAGGGAGTCAAGGATACCAGTCCCGGGTTCCATCGGGCCGGTGAGGATCCTCCGCAGAGCCGGAGGCTTTGCGGCTGCTGCCCCCAAAGGAAGCTTGACCGCGGCCAACCAAAGATAAAGGAAGTTTCCTGAGCTTTAAAGGCCTTTGCAGTTAATTGAACCGCAGAATGTCGAATTCAGAACAATGAATTTCGAAGTCCGATCCTGACTTCTGCGGCTCGACATTCGAAATTCGACATTCGATATTTTTGTCAGAGGCTGAAGCGAGCGGAACGCATCCAACAGATTGGGGAGGTCCGCAGTCAGTCGCGCAGTTTTTCCGGAAGTTGCCGATTCAGCCGAGCAGCTGGTCCATCCTGTAAATCATTCCTTCACGGGTGTACGCGGCCAGTTCCACGACTCCCGTGTCCATCCGGATGGCGTCTTCCGGACAGGCCTCCACACAAAAGCCGCAGAACACGCAGACCCCGATATCAATATCGAAAGTCCCGGGCATTTTTTCGATATTCGGATCCGGATTTTCAGCCGCGACTATATGAATGCAGTGCGCCGGGCAAATCGTTTCGCACATCATGCATGCAACGCACCTCGGGGAGCCATCCTGCCGTCGCGTTAGCCGATGCCGCGTCCGCAGCCTTCCTGCGTAGGGCCGGCGCTCTTCCGGGTATTCTATGGTGACGGTTTCGCCTTTGCCGATCTTGAAGCCCAGACCGCGGATGACATGCCGGGGGAAATTGACGGCGAAGTGTTTCGCGGTAAGAGCCAGGCCGCGGATTATTTCAATCAGGTAGATTTTTTCGATGGGATTCAGAGGTCGCTGGATCATAGCCGGTATCCGTTGCCGTTATTCCCAATGCCTTCGCAACACTGCCACTGCCGGCCCGCCGCCGGCAGCCGTTGCTTCGGGTTTTATCCCGACTCCCTTTCGCTGCGTCCTTGTCCCGGCCCATGATACGGCCGCTGTCTGCTCTGCCGGAAATCAGGAGGGCATTTCCTTAATGCGCTGCCGCACCAGGTCACTGTGACTGCCTTCCTGAGCGGCATATTGAAGGAGTATCTGTTTCCCCTGCGTGTCAGAAAACCGGTCGGCAAATTGCCTGAAAAAATTGGCGGTGCCGCGGTTCAGGGTTGAAGCCACCTCCAGGGAAGTCCGGCTGTCCAGGCGGACTTCGCCGGCCTTTTCATAGCCGGCAAGGTCCGGGATCACGTCATCCAGTTCATCAGGATCGAAGTGCAGAAAGACCGGAGCCTGGGCCAGGTCCTTCTCCTGATGGATAATTTCGTCGAGTTTTGCATTCAGGCTTGCCATATGAGATTCCTCTTCGCGGGTCAGCCAATCCAGGACATCCTTGCCGCCACTGTCCTGATTTCGCTTTGCCAGATCCCTGAAGAACTCCAGGCAACGGTTCTCCATGCAGAGCACCATTTTTATGGCGTCGCGGGCAAAGATCCGTTCCGTGTCGTGCTTCTGAGTGTCCGCGGCAGGCTTGTGTTCGCGGCAATCTTCGCATACGCCGTATGTTTGAAACCGATGATGGCTCGGCTGAAAGTGATATTTTTGAATAATCCCGTCCTGGATTGTTTCCAGCTCCGGGCAGATGAACTCAATGGCTTTGTGGCACTCGGTGCACACTATGTGATGATGATGCGGATGATGATAGCTGTGCTCGAATCGGGTCAGACCGTCTCCCAGAGAAATTTCCCTGGCAATACCGCAGGCCGTCAAAGACTTCAAAGTACGAAAGACCGTAACCACCCCGACCTTTTTGTCGCGTTTCTTTACCAGAGCATAAATATCCTCGACGCTCAAATGCCCCTCGGTGTTGAGAAACGTTTCCAGGATCAAGTCCTTCTGATAGGTCTTCTTCAAGCCGTTCTGGCGCAAGTAGGAATAAAATAGTTCGGTTTCTTCCTTTAATTTTCTGGTAGACATGTTCTAACTCCTTCCGGACGGCCTCCAAATCATAACATTTATTATGCAAATGATCTTCAACAAAGATTTAACCTGCATTCTCTCAGGGATTCAAAGCCGGTCACCTGGGGCATTGAGTATGCGTTTCGCAATGCCTGGAGTCCTGCATTCTCGAATGCAAAGTGGCTGAAATATATCATAGACAGGCTCACATGCCCAACCTGTTTCACACAAAAGTACTTTGCGAGACGGGCAAAGCGGACGCTATAGGCGCCCCATCGGCGTTGGCGGCTAACCCACAGCTGAATACGATCGCCGGCGCTTATCAGCGTTCTTGCCGGCATAAAGCCGCATTATTTGATCCGGGAGCAGTCAAACTTTATGAGTCATCCGGGCGAAGCCTATTCGAGACGCTCCGCCAGGAATGTGAAGCTGATGCGATGGCGCTCGCTTTCGATAAGGCGGAAACCTTTAAGCTCCAGCTTTTTCAGCAGTCCGGCTTCGTCGAAAAAGCCGAACCGTATGAATCGCTCGAGAAAGTAGGCCATGCCCGCCGAACGTGTCGGGCGGATGGTGGTCTGAACGCAGAGACGGCCTCCGCGGACAAGTACCCGCCGGATTTCCTTCAATGCATCGTCCGGCCGGTCGAACAGGTGCAGAGCGCCGCAGCAGTTCACAAAGGGAAAAGTCTCATCGATGAACGGAAGGCAAAATGCAGTTCCGCGCAAAAGCAGAATATTCTGAATGTTTTCCTTCTTTACCATGCGCCGGGCCTGGCGCAGCATCGGCCACGACAGATCCAGGCCCACCATGCACTCGCTGCCAAGACTGGAAAGCGGGCGCGTGAAAACGCCGGTTCCACACGCCAGATCGAGCGCACGGCCGCCCTGCCGCCCGCTCGCAAGCCGAAGAACCGTTTTCATCTCCTCGCCAAAAAAGCGCGAGCTGGCAATGTAATATCCAACCTGTCGCCAGATTTTTTCATAGATGGACACGATGGCCGGAGTTTGCATCAGGCGCTGAAACGGAGTGATAACCTCCCGTGAATCCTCCCCCGCCATGTCCGGGATGCCATCCTGCAGCGCATAATGCGCATGGCAGGACGGGCAGGAGAGGCCGCTGTCATCCGGATTCAGCCCGACTCCCATACAGCGGACGCAACGCAAAAAGGGAAGGATTTTATTAAGCATAGGTGTTTTCATCAGGACAGCCTGGTAAGGATCTCCGGGCCGTTGTCGGTGATGGCTACCGTGTGCTCGAAATGAGCGGACGGCTTCCCATCCAGAGTGACAACCGTCCAGCCGTCCGCAAGAATCTGCACGCGGTCCGTGCCCATATTAACCATCGGCTCAATCGCCAGCACGATCCCGGGCCGGAACCTGATGCCTCGCCCATCCGTGACATAGTTCAACACCATGGGGTCCTCATGCATGTGTTTGCCGATCCCATGGCCGCCGAACTCCTTTACCAGGGAAAAGCCGTGCGATTCGGCGTTCGATTGAATCGCGCGGGAAAGGTCTGCCAAATGGTTTCCCGGGACCATCTGTTCGATGCCCAGGTAAAGGCATTCCTCCGTCACTCGCAGGAGTTCTTTCGTTGTAGCGGGTATCTGGCCTATCGGCACTGTGATAGCCGCGTCCCCGAAATAGCCTTTATAGAGCACACCGAAATCAAGGCCAACAATATCGCCGTCCTTCAATTCGATGTCTCCGGGAATGCCATGCACCACCTGGTGATTGATCGAAGCGCAGAGTGCACGCGGGTAGCCCCTGTATCCCTTGAAGGCACACTCGGCCCCGTACCTCGAGGTTTTTACCTCGGCGCGGCGGTCCAGTTCTTTGGTTAATACCCCGGCTTTGCAAAGCCCCCGCAGCTCCTCGAGCACCGATGCGACAATGCGTCCCGCATCGCGCATGACCTCGATTTCACGCTTCGATTTGAGATTAACCATAGATCCTTGAGAAAATTTGTGCGGTGTCTGCTATTGCGGAACCTCCGGATCCAGCCTGACCCCGCCGTTGTGCCGGGCAACGCAGTGAGACGTTCCGGCTAGCGGTCCAACTCGCCCGCGATCATGTTGATGGACCCGAAGGTGGCCACGATATCCGCAACCATGTAACCCTCGAGCATGGTGTGCAGGGCCGCCATACCGAAGAAACAGGGAGGACGGACACGAACCCGGTAAGGCCGATCCTTCCCATCGCTGGCGACAAAAAAGCCCAGCTCGCCGTTGGCCCCTTCCACCGCAAAATAGGTCTCTCCCGGCGGCGGGCAGATACCGTGGTTGTCCATTACGAGTTTGAAATGGTTCATCAGGCCTTCGATGTTGCCGTAAGTGTCGCCTTTGTTGGGCAGAACAACTCTCTTGTCTTTTGGCATGACGCGGTCGTGAAAGGGCCGCTCCATGCCCTCCAGCGTCGGTTCCACTTCGCTGATGACGTTTACCAGTCCTGCTGTCCGTCCCATTTTGGCTTCGTCGACCAGATCGAAGGATTTCATGGTCTTGAAATGCGGATCGACCTGCACTTCCCCATCCGGAATTTCCTGCATAGCCTGGCGGATGATTCGGATGCTTTGCCTCATCTCTTCCATGCGCACCAGGTATCGGTCGTAATTGTCTCCACGTTCCCCCAAAGGAATATCGAAATCCATCCGGTCGTAAACCAAATACGGAAATGCCCTGCGCACATCGTAGTTGATGCCGGAGGCGCGGCCCATGGGCCCGGTAACCGAATAGCGGACAGCATTCTCGCGAGTGAGAATGCCCACATCCCGGGTCCTGTCGACAAAAATCCGGTTGCGCGTCAAGAGTTTGTCCACTTCGGAAATTTCCTTTTCGGTTTTCACGAGCGCCGATTCTATCTGCGGGCCTATATCCGCAGGCAAATCGCCCTTGACGCCGCCGATCCGCCCGTAGGAAATCGTTAGGCGCCCGCCGGTCACCTCCTCGATAATGTCGTAGAGATACTCCCTGGCTTTCATCAGGTACAGGAAGGCCGTCATGGCCCCCAATTCCATCGCGGAAGCGGCAATGCAGGTCAGGTGATCCGTGATGCGCGAGATCTCGCTCATGATCACCCGGATGTACTTGCAGCGTTCGGTGATTTCAATTCCCAGAAGTTTTTCGACCGCTGCACAGTATCCGAAGTTGTTGATGAGGGGGGAAACGTAATTGAGTCGGTCCGTGTAAGGAATGGCCTGGGTCCAGCTCGAGTTTTCACAGCTTTTTTCGAACGCCCGGTGCAGGTAACCGATCTCGGCCTCCACCTTGATTACATTCTCTCCCTCCAGTTCCGTGATCAGGCGGATAACTCCATGCATGGCGGGATGCGAAGGCCCGATGTTCAGGAGCATGCTCCTGGTTTCCTTGCTGGTATCTGTAGGGGTCATAGTCGCCTCTAAAGCACCTGTTTCTGGTTTTCTATCTTGGTCTGCAGCTTCATCAGGCCATCCAGCACCGCTTCCGGGCGCGGCGGACATCCGGGGATATAGATGTCGACCGGCAGAATAGTGTCAATCCCCTGCACCGTCGCATAGTTGTCGTAGAATCCGCCCGTGCAGGTGCACACACCAAATGCCACAACCCATTTCGGCTCGCACATCTGGTCGTAAACGCGCCGCAGGATGGGTGCGATCTTATGGCTGATGGTGCCTACAACCAGAAGAACATCCGCCTGCCTTGGCGAAAAACGGGGCAGCCCTGCGCCGAAGCGATCCATGTCATAGTGCCCGGATGCCGTCGACATATATTCCATGCCGCAGCAAGCGGTAACAAAAGGATAAACGAAAATGGAATATTTGCGCGCCCAGGCTACTGCCCGTTCCAGGTTCGTGGTAAGGAATCCTGGACCTTCTCCCGATTCAATTTCCATATCATTTCTCCCTCAGGGGCACCTGTTTCAGCTGTCCAATATATCCAAAATTGAGGGCTCCCGTACAGAGGAATCCGGCCCCAGGCCTATGGATTTGTTTTCAGAGGCATAAACGCTGACGCACGCTGAACGGACGCCGATTTACGCCGACAAAAATTAAATTTTTTTCAGCGTACGTCAGCGTCATGTCAGCGTACGTCAGCGTTTCAAAATACGGAGCTGTCAGACTCTATGAGTCCCGGCAGAGCCGGGGGTTTACCAATAGAATTAGGGCGCTTCCACATCCACCTCGACGTAATCCAGCTGGCCGAGCAGGACGGCAGGGCGTTTGCGCAGCTTCAGATGCACCCGATTTACGGGAAAGCCGCGCAGCACAGTGCGGGCTATTTTATAGGCAAGCGTTTCCAGCAGGCTGTATTCGCGTTCAACGGCCGTCTCCTGCATGGCCGTAAGGACCCTGCAGTAATCGATGCCTCTTTCCAGGCTGTCTGTCGCGGCTGCCGCCTCAAAGTCTCCCCAGAGCGTCAGATCGGCTTCGCACTCCTGAGGCATTTTCCGCTCCTCGGCAGTTGTGCCGATGCGGGGCCGCAGTTTAACCCCGGCAAGCCTGATGCCGTCTGTCCTCGCTTTGCCTGTCATGGTTGCTCCGGCGACGATCTCCGGCGAACTGAAGCGGATCAGGCTTCGAAGCACTCACCGCAATCGCAGGAAGATGCCTCATTGGGATTATCGAATTTGAACCCGGACCCATCCGGTCCTTCCACGTAATCCACTTTTGCCCCGTCCAGCAATGCAAACGACTGCAAATCGACGAAGACCTTCAATCCATCCATTTCGATAACTTCATCGTCGGCCTGGGGCTGCTGTTCCAGAGTCATCTGATAGCTGAACCCGGAACACCCTCCGGCGTTGACCATAATCCTGAGGCCCGATTCTTCTTTCCGTTGCGCAAGGATTGACTTGACCTTGTCAATGGCAACAGGCGTTAATTCGATCATTCCTTCTCCTTTGAGGCTTGTGCGCCGCGCCTGGACGATTCCAGAATCCATTTAAGGCAGAAATCAGATTATGGGAACCCTTCGACAAATGCAAGCCCGCAACCCATCCGGCCTTGGATGCTGCGGCCTCCTGCCCCGCAGTCGATTCCCGGGTGGTTTTTTGACTCCGGGGACCTTATTATGAATATCAGGCAAGGCTGCGGCATTCGCCTGGCTGCAGCTCAAGCCCGGCACGGACCAGCCATGGCAAGCAAAAAAAACTCTTCCACCGGTGAATCCCTGGGACAGCTTTCCGACCTCGTAAACAGGGCGGGGCTTCAACTGAAGGCTCCTCAACCCTCTCCCGTCCCGGTGCCTCCGAATCCCCCCAAAGTCGATACTCCACGGGCTGACGCTCCGGAAGCCGAGCCGCAGCGCAGCGACGAGGAAATTTTCAAGGAAGCTATGAATGGAGTAGAGCGGGTCTGCTGGCGCCACGACCCATCCCCCTTGCGCAAACCCGCACCGGAGCACGGCGCGGATCCCGCCGAAGAAGAGCGGCGGCTCATGCAGGAAGCCATGGACGGGGATTCACCGCTGAGCATCCTGGACCATCCCGAGTACATTGAAGGATGGATCGGCGTGGCGGGGAAAAGATATTTGCCAAATTTGAGGAACGGCCTTTACTCGATTCAGGGGCAAATCGATTTGCACGGCCTGAACCGGGCCGAGGCGCAGACTGCAGTGGAAGATTACATTGTCAGGATGTCCCTTCTGCGGCCTTGCTGTATAAAGATCATTCACGGCCGAGGCATCAATTCCCCCACTGACAGAGCGACTCTCAAGGAAGCTTTGCAGCGTCTGCTCTCGACCCGAAGGATGTCGCGTCATGTGGTGGCCTATGCCTCCGCCCCTTTAAAGGACGGCGGCGTCGGAGCCGTTTACGTTCTCCTCCGCAGGCGCTAGCATGCCCTTTCCAGAGAGTCCTTCTTGATGCGGCGGTTGCCGGCCCATCGCAGGAGCCTGATCGCAAACGACAAAAGATTAAACCGGTTCCACCCCCAATAAACATCCTTGCAGCTTTTTGAACCGCAGAATGCAGAATACGGAATAACAAATCTCGAAGACTTCTGCGGTTCGACATTCGACATTGGAAATTCGATATTCATTCTTCTGTATGTGTCAAACCTATACTGCATCACCGGCAGCACCGGTGGATCTCCTTTTGGATTAGCTATTTCGATGGTGGCGGGCGGGCAGAAACGGAGAGGATTTTCAGGCGCCGCGGGATTTGGATCCGGCACGCCCGAGCGCTTTTGCGATAGCAGGCGGCGGTTCACGCTTGAGACCTTTGAACAGCTCCCCGATAATTCCCGGCTTGGCAGCAGCGACGCGGCTCAGAGTCCGGCATGCAAGAACGCGAACGACGCGGTCGTCATCATCGAGGCGGCCTGCGATGTCATTTAAAAAACCCTGCAACTGCGACGGGAAGCGCGATCCCAATTCGCCCAAAGCATAGATGAGGTGCCATCGAACATACGCGGAGTCATCCCTCAGCCCTTCCCTGAGCCGTTCAACGATTCGAAGCAAACGGGCGGGGTGCGATTCCGAAAGGCGCGCCAGTGTCGTTGCGGCCCGTCCCCGGACTGCCCGATCTTTGTCCTCGAGCATCCGCATCAGCTCCTCGAGCCGGCGCGGGTGGTTGACCACGGTTTTGACCGCTTCTGAGGTGCGCAAAAAAGAAAGCGGAACCGCTCTCTTTTTGCGGTTGCGGTCTATCGGTCGATGCGTTCTTGGTTCCCTCATCGCATATCACTCTGGAAGCTGTGCATCCCGGTCTTAAATCTCCGGCTCAAGCTTCATTGTTACATTTTCGCGAGCTGCGAATTCCACGTCGGGAAAGCGCCGGACATGCCGCTTTTTGAATCCTGCAGCAGTATGACTCCGCCGAAGATCGATGTCAATCCAAGCCGCCTGCGCTCATCGATGCTGATTTTTTTTCAGCACGGCGAGATGATCGCGGTACCGCGACCGGACGGATATGAAATCGCGGTGCTCGATTCTCAATTCGTCGGCAATCTGGCTGATTTCGTTGTCTTCGATGGTGGAGATGGCGTCTTCCGAAGCCGCCACTGCGAAGAGGCAATCCAGCAGGGCCATTTTCTCGCCATGCGTGGCGGCGGCATTGAACTCGCGGCTCACCAGATAGTTTTCGGTTCCGCCGAAAAGGACCGTCTGCGTTTTTGCCATCTGCGCGACGATCACCGCCTGCTCTTCCGGCAAATGGCCGTGCTCCATTACGATCCGTTCGATGGTCCGGGTTTCTGCGGGGCTGATATTCAAATCGGCGCGGGCCGCGCGGCTGAGCAGATATGCGAAGGCCGCAATGAATTTGGCGCGCGCCGGCTCGAGTTGGTCCAGTGCGCGGGTTATTTTGCGGACGGCCTCCGTTTCCGGGCTCGATTTTCCGGGACCATCCGATGGAATCCCCAATATGCGAAATATAGACATGCCCTGCATGATGACATAATCCATCTCAATCAGCAAAGATGCAGTCCGATTCCATAATTCTATGGGTAAACCCCGGCTCTGCCGGGGGACTCAAAGAGTTTGACAGCTCCGTATTTTGAAACGCTGAGATACGCTGACAAAAGCGATGACAAACGCCGATTTGTTCGGCGAGGGGCGGCGAGCAGTTTTTGAAACCTGCAATCCGCAACCAGGAACCGGCAATATCCATGCCTGTCCGAGCGGCGGCTATGGGAAATGCGGCGCCAAATGCGGTCTAGGAGCATGCGCCTCTTTATGCTATATAGGGTGCAGGGGATTCGCGCCGGTTGCGATCCGGGCCCTAATCCAGATCACGCAGGAGAATCGTCCTTGGCACCCGAAGAAAGACCTGAGAGCCGCGCCGAAATAATGCGTGGCGGAAGCGCGCGCGTGGTGGAAAACATGGAGGCCAGCCTCGGCATACCCACTGCCACATCCTATCGGACCATTGCCGTCAAGCTTCTCGAGGAAAACCGCAGGATCATCAACGAGCATCTCGAGTCCGGCGATCGCGGCAAGGTTTCCTTTACGCACATTATCGCCTGGGCTATCGTGCGAGCGCTCCGCAGCTTCCCCGCAATCAACGCTTCCTTTGATGTCATCGAGGGAGAGCCACACCGGAGAGTCAAGCCGGCGATCAATCTGGGAATAGCCGTCGACAGCACGCGGAAGGACGGGACCCGCACTCTGCTTGTGCCCAATATCAAGAACGCGGACAAATTGTCTTTCCAGGAATTTATGCAATCCTATGATTCCATTATCAACCGCGTCCGCAAGGGAGTGCTGGTGCCCGAAGATTTTCAGGACACCACGATCACTCTGACCAATCCCGGCACCGTGGGAACGGCGTCTTCGGTCCCGCGTCTTATGAAGGGCCAGGGCGCCGTCATTGGCACCGGAAACATCGGATACCCGCCGGAATACCACGCCTGGTCACCGCGAGCGCTTTCGAGCCTGGGACTGAGCAAGGTCATGACGATCAGCTGCACCTATGATCACCGGATCATTCAGGGAGCGGAATCCGGGGAATTTCTCGGGCGCATCAAGGATCTGCTTCTGGGTCAGGATTCCTTTTATGAACAGATTTTTGAGGACCTGCAGCTTCCCGCAGCCCCGATCAAGTGGGCGCGCGACCAGCATCCGTCGCTGCTGGGAATGGGCTCCGCACGGGAGGACCTGGAAAAGCAGATCGGCGTCTTGCGCCTGATCAATCTATACCGGGTGCGCGGACACCTGATCGCGAATCTCGATCCGCTCGGAGTGTCTCAGCTTTATCATCCCGAACTGGATCCTGCCAATTTCGGGCTGACGATGTGGGATCTGGATCGCGAATTTGCCACCGGCGGTTTGGGAGGCATGGAGCGCGGAACTCTGCGCCAGATTCTTGCCGCTCTTCGCGAAGCCTATTGCCACAGGATCGGGGTGGAATACCGGCACATACAGGATCCGGAGGAAAAGACCTGGATCCAGGAGCGCGTGGAGCTCCGGTTGCCGGCAACCCTCCGGATCCTGAACTGCGGCTGCAGATACTGAAAAACCTTGCGGCAGCCGAAGGATTTGAAAAATACCTTCACACCAGATTCATCGGACACAAGCGATTCAGCCTCGAAGGAGCGGAGACCCTGATTCCCGTTCTGGCGACCATACTTTCCGGTTTCGCCGCATCGCACACCGCGGAGGCCGTCATCGGAATGGCGCACCGGGGACGATTGAATGTGCTTGCCAACATCATCGGCATCCCGCTGGCCAAAATTCTTTCTGAATTTGAGGAAATAGCAGATCCTTTGACGACCCAGGGTTCCGGCGACGTCAAATATCACCTCGGTGCCGTCGGCAAATTCCGGTCGCCGGAAGGTGCAGAAATTTCAGTTTCCGTCGCTCCCAATCCCAGCCATCTCGAATGGGTGAATCCGGTAATTGAAGGAATCGTGCGCGCCAAACAGGAGCGGCGCGGCGATGCGATGCGCGAACAGGTCCTCCCGATTCTTATCCATGGAGATGCAGCTTTTGCCGGCCAGGGCGTCGTATGGGAAACCATCAACCTTTCGCAGCTCTACGGGTACCGGACCGGCGGCACCATTCACATCATTATCAACAACCAGATAGGGTTTACGACGCCGCCGTGGAAGCGCGTTCCTCCCCCTATCCTACCGATCTTGCGCGGGCCGTGCAGGCGCCGATTTTTCATGTCAATGGCGATGATCCTGATTCCGCGATCCGGGTGGCACTTCTGGCCATCGCTTATCGTCACCGCTTTAAAAAAGATGTCGTGATAGATATCTTCTGCTATCGGCGCCACGGCCACAACGAAGCGGATGAACCCAGCTATACGCAACCGCTGCTCTATAAAAAAATCAGCGAGAGGCCGTCCGTTCTGACTCTCTATTCCGAAAAGCTTGAACGCCAGGGGATTGTGACCTTCGAGGCCGTCGACCTGCTGCGCAGGCAGGTCAAAATGCGCCTGGAAGCGGCCTATCAGGCGAGCCAGAAGGGAGATCAGCATTTCGAGCCCGATGTACCGCTTGCGGTTTCGGAAGAGGAGCTTCGGGAATTTCAGCCTTCCGAGGAAACCAGCGTAGGAATGGAGATGCTGAAGACAGTAGCCCGCGGGCTGTCGACTGTTCCTGAAGACTTCCGTCTGCACCCGAAGCTTGCAAGTTTCATGGCCAAGCGGCGGGAACTTGTGGACGGTTCTCCGCCCATCGACTGGAGTTTTGCCGAAGCGCTGGCATTCGGCACGCTCGTCTACGAGGGAACTCCTGTGCGTCTGAGCGGGCAGGATTGTGCGCGCGGCACCTTCAGCCAGCGGCACGCGGTCCTCTTCGATCTGGAAACCGGCGCGCAGTATATTCCCCTGAAGAACATAAGCGGCGACCAGGCCTCTTTCGAGGTATTCGACAGTTCGCTTTCCGAAGCTGCGGTGCTCGGTTTCGAGTTCGGCTATAGCGTGGCCGATCCGCTGGCACTTGTCCTTTGGGAAGCCCAATTTGGAGATTTTGCCAATGCGGCTCAGGTCATTATCGACAACTTCATCGCCAGCTCCGAAGTCAAATGGCGAGCAACCCTGCGATCTTGTTCTCCTGCTGCCCCATGGATTTGAAGGACAGGGTCCCGAGCATTCCAGCGCCCGCCTGGAGCGATTCCTCACCCTTTGTGCCGAGGACAACATGCGGGTCTGCTTCCCGACCTCCCCTTCCCAATATTTTCATCTGCTGCGCAGGCAGATGCGCGACGCCAAACGGATCCCCCTGGTCGTCATGACGCCCAAAAGCATTCTGCGCCATCCGGCAGCGGTCTCCGACCCGCAGGAACTTGCCGACGGCCACTTCGAGCTGGTGCTGGACGATCCGGGCATTGCCGACAAGCAGTCCGTTCGACGCGTGCTACTTTGCGCCGGAAAGGTGTACTACGATCTTCTTGCAGAACGGGAAAAGCGCAAAACCGCCGAAATTGCCCTGATACGAATTGAGCAGCTCTATCCCTTCCCGGAATGGAACCTGTCCAGGATTCTCGGAACCTATCCCGGCCTGGACGAAATCTGCTGGGTTCAGGAGGAGCCCCAAAACATGGGAGCCTTGCATTACGTGCACAGGCACATCACGCCCGCTCTTCCTTTTGCGCGTGATTTTCGCTACATCGGGCGGCCCGAAAGAGCGAGTCCCGCGTCCGGTTCGTTCAAGAAGTTCCGTTTGGAGCAGGACACCCTGATAAGCGCAGCATTGGAGTGACATTTATCCGCGGACGGCATTTAGCGCATTTCGGAGGGAATCTTGAAGATTGGAATTACCTGCTACCCGACCTACGGCGGAAGCGGCATCGTCGCCACCGAATTGGGAATGGAACTGGCCGACCGCGGACATGAGATTCACTTCATCAGCTATGAGCTTCCCGATGCGCCTGAACCGGGAAGTTGATAACATTCATTTTCACGAAGTGGAAGTCCCCGCCTACCCGCTTTTCGACCATCCTCCCTATACTCTGGCTGCTGGCCACCAAAATGGCGGAAATCGCCGAATCGCAGAGTCTCGATCTGCTGCATTGTCACTATGCCATCCCGCATTCCGTCAGCGCGTTTCTGGCAAAATCCATGCTGCACCCGCGCAGGCTTCCCGTCGTTACGACGCTTCATGGAACGGATATCACCCTGGTCGGCTCCGACCGTTCCTATCTGCCGATCACGCGCTTTTCCATCGATCAGTCCGACGGAGTGACGGCCGTGTCGCGTTTTCTGAAAGAAGCGACCATCAATCATCGGCGCCAAAAACGAAATTGAAGTGATCTATAACTTTGTCAACTGCGACAAGTACAAACCTTCCTTGAATGCGGAGTTGAGGAATCAGTTCGCCTCTCCGGATGAAAAAATCCTGATCCACGTTTCCAACTTCAGAGCCGTCAAGCGGCCCACGGATGTTGTGGATATTTTCGCGCGTGTTCAGCGGGAGATCCCGTCGGTGCTGCTCATGGTTGGAGACGGCCCCGAGCGCAGCAATGCGGAATGGGCGGCGCGCAACAACGGCGTCGATGCGAAAGTGCATTTCATGGGCAAGCAGGACAACATTGAAGAGTTGATAGGCATTTCCGACCTCCTTCTGCTGCCCAGCGAAACCGAATCTTTCGGTCTGGTGGCCCTGGAAGCCATGGCCTGCGAAGTTCCGGTTGTGGCTTCGAAAGTCGGCGGATTGCCCGAGGTCGTCACGGACGGGGTGGAAGGATTCCTTGTAGAGCCTAAAGACGTTGATACAATGGCGGAACGGTCTCTCTCTATCCTTGCCAGGGATTCCTGCCGCGAAGAGATGGGAAAGCGCGCCAGGAGCACAGCTCAAGCGCGTTTCTGTTCCCAAAAGATTATTCCAGCCTACGAGGCATACTACAGGAGAATATTGGACCGGGGATAAGGCTCGAGCGTCAATCTTGCATCAGCGTTCGAGACCTGGAGACCTGCGGGCGAATCCCAATAGCCTCCAGGCCTCAACTCTTCTTCAGTGAAAAGGAACCGGCTGACGCTGTCGCGCTTATTGAAGCTTGACGCTGACATCGCGCCTGAGTTCGAAACTCAGCTGATGTTCCGCGTCCAGCACCACTTCTTTCCCGCGTGTCGCCACAACGGCGGCGGTTCCGGCTCCTCCGCCAACAGCCGCACCTATAGCTGCTCCCTTGCCGCCTCCCGCAATGGCTCCAATAACGGCTCCTATCCCGGCGCCGACTCCAACCTTGGTGGCATCCTTCTTCTTGGTCGATTCGGCTTCAAAGGAAAGAGTGTCGGTCTGCAGAGCGTAGGCTTGGTCCTCCAAAAGCAGATTGGACAATTGGAGAGACATTGCCGCACGTCCCTCGACACGTCCGGACCGCTCGACATTTGTCAGTTTGCCCTCGACGATGGTTCCACGCGGGGCAATGACTTTTCCGCCCACGGCTACATCTTTGTCCACTATAGCTCGGAAGGTCTCGCCTGTTTTATTCACGCCGGTGCTCAAAGCTGAATCAAGCCGGACATTTATCGGAGTGCCGCTGGGCAATGTGACAAATTTCGGTTCCGGCGGCTTTACGGGTTCCGGTGCGGCTGCAGGAGCGACTGCAGTCGGAGCGACATTGGAAGCCGACTGAACCGGTACAGCCGGAGTCTGCTGGGCAGGGGCCGCCGCTTTCTGCGCCGGCTGTCTGACAGTTCCGGTCTGACGGGCTGCTTGCACCGGAGACTGTTGTGCGGGCGGTACCTGAGTCGGCTCCGGCGCCTGCTGGGCTTCAGGCTGCTGCACTGCAGGCTGTGCCGGCGGCTGCTGGGCCGCTTGATCCTGACTTGCAGGTTTGCATCCGGCAAAAGCAACTAATATCAGCCCCAAAAGGGCGTATTTTAAGCGTGACATAGCATCATCTCCTTTGAACCTATTTAGATGCTCGAACCCCCATATACTCTCACACTATCTGTACAACATTATAAGATGCTGTGACAGATGTCACAAATTTTCGAAACTGTTTTCGTTATCGCCACCACTTTCATGATGGTGAAGCGAAGATGGGAATACGTCAGGTACCTCCGACAAAGCCGGAGGCTTGAAAGATTTGAACCGCTCAAAGCGGTTGGGCTAGTTACGCCGGTCTTGAACGCTGACATACGCGGGCAAAAGCCGATGAGGCGCTTCCGACCCTCGCCGAACAAATCGACGTTTGTCGGCGCTTTTATAAGCGTTTGAAAATACGGAGCTGTCAAACTCTTTGAGTCCCCCGGCAGAGCCGGGGATTTACCGATGTAATTGGGGCGGAGATAATTTGCGTTCAGACGTAGTCGCACATTCTCCGAACGACCACTTCACTGAACCCGAATCCGTGGATCTCCGCCTTGGTTTTTTTGCCATCGGCGATCCTGAGGATTTCATCGAGGACCCTGCGGCCCATCTGTTCAATCGTCATCTCACCCGCGAGGACCGGACTCAGGTCCATATCCATATTATCGTTCATCCTGCAGTACGTATCGCGGTTTGCCGTCACCTTCAACACGGGGGCAACCGGGTTGCCGATCGGGTTCCCTCTCCCTGTGGTGAAAGCAATCAGCTGGCAGCCCGCGGCAACCTTGGCCGTTACAGAAAGCAGGTCGTAGCCTGGCGTATCCATGTAAATAAGCCCCTTCTGCGCCGGCCGCTGAGCGCATTCCACGACTTCCGCTATGGGGCGCGTGCCTCCCTTGTGGATGCAGCCGAGGGATTTCTCTTCAAGGGTCGTGATCCCGCCTTCCCTGTTCCCCGGAGAAGGCTGGCCGGACCTCAAATCCTCGTTAATTTTTTTCAGGCCTTCCTCCAGGTCCCTGCACATTTCCAGTATTCTGTCTCCCATGGCAGCCGTTTGGCAGCGCCGCGCAAGGATATGCTCCGCCCCGATAATTTCGGGGGTTTCACTGAAAACGGTGGTTGCCCCGAGGTCGACCAGGCAATCACTGACATAGCCCATCACGGGGTTTGCCGCCAATCCGGAGGTCGCATCGGAACCGCCGCATTCAATTCCCAAAAACAGCTCGGATATATCCATCTCCTCAGGCCGGCAGCTCGCTGTTTCCGCCGCAAGCTGCTCGGCCAGCTTTACCGCTTTGCGAATGGTGTTTACGGTGCCGCCTTCGTCCTGGATGACGATCTTGACCAGCGGTTTGCTGGTTTTGGATTGGATGATGGCGGCCATATCATCAACCGGATTCAGTTCGCATCCGAGGCCAACCAGGATCGTGCCGTAAACATTTGGATTTGCCGCCAGTCCCGCCAGGACTGTCTGCGTCAGCCGTCTGTTGCCTTCAACCTCGCCGCAGCCGTTCTGATTTGCCAGGCTCACCGCGCCGTCTGCCAGGCCGGCAATGATGCGGCATGTTTCCGAAGCGCAGCCTACCGTAGGCAGGATGAGGACATGATTCCGTATTCCCGCCAGTCCATCTGGTCTTCGATATCCGTGAAATTTCATTTTCAGTCACTTCTCCGGGCTGGTGATGTTGTGCACATGAACATGCGCACCCTTGACGATATCACGCGTCGCCTGTCCTATGACCTCGCCGTATTTGCGGACCAAACCGTCCCTGGGCACGTCGTGCACGGAAAACTTGTGGAATTGGGGAATTTTTTCCGTAACCACCACTTCAACGATCCCTCCCTTGCAGGAGTACCGGCCGACTTCTCCCTTGTTGAGATCGACGATGGCAGTGGCGACATTGTCTGCTTCGTGGATCAGAATCGAGTTTATCAGCTTCATAATGCAAAACTCCCGGTTATCGGCGGCTGATTCCATCCCAGTCGGGAGTCGAGATGAGAGGATTCAGCGCTGGAGTTTTCTCTTTATCTCGGGCCAGAACTCCTCGAAAACGTTTCGAGACACATCGATACCGAGCCAGATTGCGCCCGCTGAAAAATATTTGCCAATGGTGCGGTCCGCCTGTGGATGCCATTGCCTGGATATATAAGTAGCGCTGGATATTGCTATGAAGCGAGAAAATGCCGGCCGCGTATCGCCCGAATCCTTGTGGACCACAAAAGTCTGGCCGGTGGCGTATAGTGTTCTCCGCCAGACTCCGGCTTTATCGGAATGGAAGTAGCGGGGATCCTCCCGCAGAAGAGCGCCCAGGCCATCGTGAATGGAATGTTTGATCACACGTCCTGCCAGTCGGGAGCCCAGGCGTTTGCTGTAGCCTTCCATCCCCTGGCCCCATTCCGGTACGGAATCTCTCGCTTGAGCTATTCCGGCGCCCGTAACGTTGAAAGCCAATGCTTCCGGGCTGGCATAGTCTCTAAGGTATAACCGGAATTTTTCCTTGCCCGTCAACGGTTTGGGCTGTACTGCGGCGGCCGTGGCAATCATGCCCGGGAAATGAGCGGTTGTTTCGCTTTCGACAGCAGAAATCCCACCGCTCTGAGCGGCGCTCGAAACTGAAAAAACCTGAGGTTCCTCACGGATCGGCTCGCTTGCGATTGCGGGCGATGCCGCTGTAGAAAGAAATCCGGCAGTAAGCGCGGCAATGGCTCCCTTAAGTCCCCACACCCGATCCCCCCTTGAAAATCACACAAACTGCAGATCCAGCTCATTCAGGCGACATAGACGGCAATACAGCCAGGAAAAGGTCTATTCCTGAAGCACCGCTCCCTGGCTCGCCGAAGTAACCTTCTCCATATACCTCTTAAGATAGCCGGATTTCACTTTGGGCACAAAAGGCGCCAGTCCGCTTAAACGCTCGTTTATCTCCGAGTCCGGCAATTCGACGCCTATCTTTTGCTCGGAAATGTCGACCTCAATTATATCGCCATCCCGGACCGCAGCAAGAAGGCCTCCGGAAGCCGCTTCCGGGGAGATATGGCCGACCGCTATCCCGCGGGTGGCGCCGGAAAACCGTCCATCGGTGACCAGGGCTACATCCTTGTCTGCGCCCATTCCGCACAGAAGAGAAGTGGGCCAGAGCATTTCCACCATGCCGGGACTTCCTTTCGGCCCTTCGTAGCGGATTACCAGAACATCTCCGCTGCGGAAATTTCTTTTCATGATGGCGTCTGTGGCTTCGTGTTCGGAATCAAAAATCCTTGCCGGCCCGCGGTGTCTGCGGACGCCGGAAGCGCTGCTTTTGATAACCGCGCCTTCCGGCGCAAGGTTCCCAAAAAGCACCGTGATGCCTCCGGAAGTCTCATAGGGATTTGAAGCCGATCGGATCACCTTCCTGTCTCTGACCTGGGCCGCCTCCAGCATTTCGCCCAACGATCTTCCGCTGACGGTCTTCGACTCCAGGTTGAGCAGCGGCCGGAGTTCCTTCATGACGCCCGGAATGCCGCCGGCCATGTCCAGGTGCTCCAGCCAGAAATCGGCGGCGGGGCTGAACTTGCAGAGCAGAGGCGTGCGCCGGCTGATTTCGTTGATTTTGGTAATAGGAAATTCAATCCCCGCCTCGTGTGCGATGGCGGGCAGGTGCAATACGATATTGGTGCTGGCCCCGATTGCCATAGCAACCGTAAAGGCATTTTCAATCGCGCCGCCAGTGACAATATCCCGCGGGCAAAGCTGCCGCTTGACCAGTTCCATAATGGTCTCGCCCGCATCCTTGGCCAGATGGATTCTGCGCGTATTCACTGCCGGAATTGTGCCGTTGCCGGCGAGCGCCATGCCCAAGGCTTCCGTCAGGCAGTTCATGCTGTTGGCAGTGAACATTCCCGCGCAGCTGCCGCAGGTGGGACAGGCGGATTCCTCCAGCGCCTCCAGGTCGGCCTCGCTGATTTCACCCCTCAGCGTACGCCCCATGCCCTCATTGACCTTTGAGATGTCGATCAGCTTCGTTTCACCGCCTTCAAGGATCTTTCCGGCCAGCATGGGCCCGCCGCTGACGAAAATCGACGGAATGTTAACCCGGACAGCGCCCATGAGCATCCCGGGCACGATCTTGTCGCAATTGGGGATCAGAACCAGGCCGTCCAGAGCGTATCCCTGCGCCAGTATTTCGATGGAATCGGCGATGAATTCCCTGCTGGGCAGGTTGTATCGCATCCCCGGCTGCCCTTCGTTGATGCATTCGCCCATGGAGATGGTGCCCATTTCGAAGGGCACCCCGCCGGCGCTGCGGATTCCCGCCTTCACCCATTGAGCCACGGTATCCAGCTGCAAGTGCCCGGGGAAGATTTCACTCGAGCTGCTGATGACTCCGATGAAGGGCTTTTCCAGATCCGCCTTGCCACAGCCGACCGCATAAAGCGCAGCTCTCTGGGGCGCGCGTTCGATTCCCTTTTTGATGGCGTCGCTTCTCATGGCGTCTCCTCAATGGCATTGAGCCTGTTCCCGGAGCCAGACTAGCACATGCCGGCCGATCTATGTTAGTCTGCCTTTCATTCCAGGGAAAATCTGGCGTGACTGACAGCCCTCGCCAGGTTGAGTGAGGACAGCCCTCCAAACCCGTTTGATGCAGGTCGAAGCACCGATCGGGCGGCTCTGGAGAGCCGGCCTCGTTGAGGATTCAGGCTCGTGATATTGCAAGGCTCTGTGCAGGCGATGCAGATCAATCCGGCTGAGTGTGATTACGGGCGCCGTCGTTTGCTGCCCTGGCTTCTGCTTTTATTTTTCGGCAGCGGATTTGCGGCGCTTGTCTACGAAGTGGTCTGGCTTCAGCTGCTGGAACTCGTGATAGGCTCCTCGGGCGTATCTCTGGGAATATTGCTGGGAACATTCATGGGTGGAATGTGCCTGGGAAGCCTGCTGCTGCCGCGCCGCATTTCCCAATCCGCTCACCCTTTAAAGGTTTATGCCCTGCTGGAGGTAGGCATCGGGCTTTGCGCGATAATTGTTCTGTTCGGATTGCCGCCTTTGGCTCGCCTCTATGAGAGTTTCTATGGGCATGGTGTTTTTGCCCGCGCGCTGGTGGCCGCGATATGCCTGATTCCCCCGACGGTGCTCATGGGCGCTACGCTTCCTGCCGCCGCCCGGTTTGTGAGATCGACTCCCGAAGGCGTTTCCTGGATGGGATTTTTTTATGGCGCCAATATCGCCGGCGCCGTTGCCGGATGCTTCCTGTCAGGTTTCGTGCTGCTCCGGATCTTCGACATGCCGGTTGCCACCTGTGCCGCGGCAAGCCTCAACCTCTTGGTCGCCGCATTCGCCATGATGCTGTCACGAAAATCCTCCACCCCGCGAAACTCCAGCGATGCAAAACCGGCCTCAGCCCCGCAATTTTCCGGCGCCTTATTTGTATATCTTGCCATAGCGCTTTCCGGGCTGAGCGCCCTGGGGGCCGAAGTTGTCTGGACAAGGCTTTTGTCGTTGCTGCTGGGCGCCACCGTCTATACCTTTTCAATAATTCTGGCGGTGTTTTTGTTGGGAATGGGAATAGGCAGCGCTGCCGGCTCATTGATGTCACGCGTATCCCGGAACCCGCGAATATTGCTGGGCGTCTGCCAATTGCTGCTGACGGGAGCCATCGCCTGGGCGGCGTTTGTCATTTCAAAATCCCTTCCCTACTGGCCGGTCAATCCGGGCATCTTTACCGGCGACGGGGGGCCATGGTTTCTGTTTCAGCTTGATATTCTCCGCACGGCCTGGATGGTTTTGCCCGCCGCCATGCTCTGGGGAGCCAGCTTCCCGCTTGCTATTGCAGCTACGGCCGCCTCGGACCGGGACCCGGGCCGTATGGTTGGCGCTGTATGCGCCGCCAATACGGCAGGCGCCATCCTGGGCTCGCTGGCATTCAGCATGTTTGTGGTCCCGCAGTTCGGGTCTCAATGGGCCCAGCGGATACTGATCCTTGCGGCGGCGGTCTCCGGAATCCTCATGCTGGCATCCACAGTCTCTTTCAGGCATTCCGGTCGGGAAACGGGAAAATCCTCCCGGGCCATAATTTCGCATTCCGGGCTTGCCTGGACGATTGTTGCGCTTTTGGTAATTACCTTTCTGGTTCACACGGTTTCCAGCATACCCTGGGTGATGATTGCGTGGGGGCGGTTCAGCGCAACCCATATAGCCCAGGCCGAGCCGGAATTGATCAGTGAAAACGCCCTTAAACCGGATGTGCAAAGCGCTTCACGATTATATTGCACCTATCTCGGCGAAGGCATGAATGTTTCGGTGGCTGTCACCAAGTCGGCCGCGGGCGCACGCTTTTTCCACGGCGCCGGCAAAGTCCAGGCCTCCAGCCAGCCCCGGGACATGCGTCTTCAGCGTATGCTCGGTCATCTTTCCGCGCTGACTTGCAGGAATCCGGAACAAGGTCGAAAATGTCCTTGTCATCGCCTGCGGAGCCGGTGTCACAGCCGGAACCTTTGTGCTTTATCCCGGCGTCAAGCGAATCGTGATCTGCGACATCGAACCGCTGGTGCCCCAGGTCGTGGCCCCCATGTTCGGCAAGGAAAACTACCATGTGGCTGACGGCGTCTCCAAGGCAAAATCCACGAGTCGTAAACGGCAAGGAAGTAACGGTAGTCTATGACGACGGGCGCCATTATGTCCGCACTCTTCCGGATGACGTTAAGTTTGACGTGATCACCTCGGATCCCGTGGATCCGTGGGTCAAAGGAAGCGCAGCGCTCAACACCATCGAGTTTTATGAGATGTGCAAGAAGCACCTGACGCCCGGTGGTGTAATGAGCCTCTGGATTCCCCTGTACGAAAGCAGCATGGCTTCGTCGAAAAGCATGATTGCCACGTTCTTTCGCGTCTTTAAGGACGGAATGATTTTCAGCAACGATGAGCAACTGGAGGGGTACGATGCCATGCTCCTGGGGCGCGCCTCACCGGCTCAAATTGATCTGGACAGGACGCAGCAGCTGCTGAACCGTCCCGAGTATCAACCGGTGAGGCAGTCCTTGGAGGAAGTGGGATTTGGCCGCCCTGAGGATCAGGAATACAGTATTGTGGTTGATTTGTTTGCTACCTTCGCCGGGCAAGCTTCCGATTTGGGGGATTGGACGCAGAAAGCTCAAATCAACCGGGACAAAAATCTGCGTCTGCAGTACCTGTCCGGGATGTGGCTGAATTCCTACCTGGGCACCAGGATCTTCCAAAGCATCCTGTGCTACTACAGGTTCCCGGATAATATTTTTAAGGGATCCGACCCGTACCTTAACAGCCTTAAACTAACGCTCGCCCGGGGAGGCCGGCGCGAAATAAAGCCGGCTGCCTCTCCATAGGCGCCGCCCATCGTCTTCGCTTCATTCGGTATGTATCGGGCAGTGGAAACGGGAGTTTATATGTCTGTCAGGAAGCTAATCCCGGACACCTCCGTCGACTCATTCATCGCGCAACCGTTGGGGAGATTGAGAGAATTCATCCTGGCCGCGGACCAGCCGATATCCGACCAGCTTCTCGAAGCGCTTGAAAAGGATGTCAGGAGCGGGGCCCGAAAGCTGGCATTGGAAATACGCAAGCGCCGTCAGATCGATTTGAGCGAAAAACAGCGGCTCGACGAGCTCTTCCGATTTGAGAATGCACTGGCGGTACAGGGATACAAACTCATAGCGGGAGTCGACGAGGCCGGCATGGCGCCGCTGGCGGGACCGGTGATCGCCGGCGCCGCCATTCTTCCGGACAATTACCGCCTGCGCGGTCTGGACGATTCAAAAAAAATCACGGACGAACGGAAAAGGGATGCGCTGGCTGCGGAGATCAAAAAAAATGCAGTCTGCTGGTCCGCGGGCCGTGCCGAAGTCGGGGAGATCGACCGGCTGAACATCTACCGCGCCGGCCTCCTGGCGATGCGCCGTGCCGTATGCGGACTCAACCCGCAGCCCGATTTCGCGCTGGTGGATGCACGCAAAATACCCGGCTGCCCCTGTCCTCAAAACGGCATCATTCATGGCGACGCCCTATCTGCGAGCATTGCCGCCGCCTCCCTTATTGCCAAAACGACGCGGGACACCTACATGATCGAGCAGGATCGCATATATCCCGGCTATGGCTTCGCTGCTCACAAGGGCTATCCGACCCTCGAGCATTTGCACGCGCTGAAAAAACTCGGACCCGTGCCTATTCACAGGAAAAGCTTTGCCCCGGTCCGCGAGGCTTTGGGATTGCAGCCGGTCCCAAACAAGCTGTTTTAATGCAAAGTTTAATGAGGACGGATCTCCGGCAGTTTTGCGAAAGTCTCTGGAGACCCGTACCCAATTAACATTAAACGCTGGGAAAATAATACTCTTTATATTTTTTCAGCGTACGTCAGCGTTTATCGGCGCAGGTCAGCGTTAAAATTTATGCCCAAAATCCAAAGCAAAACGCAGCCGTTACGGCCGCAGGACGGCCTTGAGGGTTTTCCCCTTTTCGGAATCCTCGGCGGCTTCGTTGATCTGTTCGAGAGTATAGAACTTTATCAGGCGGTCAAACGGGAATCGTCCCTGTTTATAGAACTGAATCAGCTGAGGTATGAAAATTTCCGGTATGCAGTCGCCTTCGACGATACCCTTGATGGTTCGCCCGTCGAGGATCACCTGCATCTCGAGACTTGCTTCCACCCCGACCGGCGCGACACCGATCAGGCCGCAGGTGCCGCCCATCATGAGCGAATCCACAGCCTGGCGGAACACCTTCGGTATGCCGGTGCATTCGAGGGTGAACTCAATCCCTCCGCCGGTGAGGTTCCGGATTTCCTCAACTGCATTGGCCTTGCTGGAATCGATGATGTCGGTGGCCCCGAACTCCTTGGCCAGCTTCAGCCGTTCGGGCACAACGTCAATTCCGATAATCTTTGTGCAGCCGGATACAACGGCTGCCATGATGGCGCTCAGGCCGACCGATCCGATGCCGAAGACCGCGATTTCGGAGCCGGGCCGTGCCTTCAGGGTGTTGATGACGCCGCCTGCGCCGGTCTGAATGCCGCACCCGAGGGGACTGAGTATCTCCAATGGTACATCCGACGGAACTTTCGCGATGCTGCGTTCAGACATAACAGCGTAATTTGCGAAGGTCGATTGCCCAAAAAACGAGCCGTATACGGTCTCGCTTCCCTTCTTCATGGTTGCAGAACCGTCGGCGCGCCTTCCGCCAAAATTCAGTCTTCTGAACTCGGTGCACCAACCCGGGATGCCTTTCTTGCAGGGCACGCAGGTGCCGCAGGACATGAAACTGGTGGCCACGTGGTCTCCGGGTTTTACTTTGGTGACCTGCGCACCCACTTTTTCAACAACCCCGGCTCCTTCGTGCCCGAAGACGCCCGGCAGCGGTATCGGCATATATTGGTTACGGGCAACCAGGTCCGTATGACAAAGCCCCGAGCTGGCAATTTTCACCAAGACTTCATCGGCCCTGGGCTCATCCAGCTCAATTTCCTCGATTAGAAAAGGGCCTCCTTTTTCACGCACCACGGCAGCTTTGATTTTCATTGTAAACCTCCTGGGATGATTAATATCTGTTGCCGCACCTCTTTGAGATGATGCAGGATTGCGAACTGTTCCGCGCCGTATCGTCTTTGCGGTGAATCTACTTATAGGCCATTCCGGATTGCGACACAAGCACAGATTTGGCTGCCGGAGACAGGGGCCGGAATGGGCAGAGACAGGAGGAAATGGCCGGGATTTCGAGCTTTGTGCGGGAAATAGCTCATTGGCCGGCTGCCGAATTCGGCAGCGCTTTTTTTGCCCGAACAGATGAAACTTGCGGCTTCTCAAACCGTCATTTGTTATTGTATTTTGACGAATGACGATGGCAGGATAAACTTGTCATGCAAGATATATTTCAACACGAATAGAGAGGAACAATGAAGATTAACATTTCTATGGCAGCGATGCTCCTAATCCCCTTGTTTTTGCTGATCGCCGGTTTTGCCGCATATTCCTACGCAGAGGAAGTGGTCCTGCCCAACCTGCCTCGAGTGAAGGTGGAAGAGCTCAAGCAGATGATCGACAAAGGCGGGGATCTGGTAGTCGTAGACACACGGGACAGCGGCAGCTATTCCGCCGGGCATATCAAGGGTGCCGTCAATATCTACTATGATCCCACATCGGATCCGATGAACCGGCAGATGATGCTGATGGCGCTTCCCATGAACAAGCTGATCGTGACCTACTGCGACTGCACGGACGATGCCAGCAGCGCCAATATCGCCAAGGAGCTGTACGATTTGGGTTACGATCGGGACAAGATCAAAATCCTGAGCGGAGGATCACTGCGGTGGGTTGAGCTGAAATACCCCATGATACCCAGCAAATAGCCAGGCTCAGGCAAAAATCAGGATTTAGCGGTTTCTAACATCTTGACGATTGACGAGGCAAGCTTATTTCCCTCGTCAATCGTCAATCGTCAATTCCTACACTCCCCAACCAACACCTGCGCGGGCTACGGATGCGCCGGAAACATCGACGATGGCGGCGCCGCCGTCTACCATGAGCACAGCTCCGGTAATAAACGCGGAGTCGTCGCTGGCCAGGAAAGAGCAGGCACCGGTGATTTCGTCCGGTGTGGCGGCGCGGCGCAAGGGCACGCTTTCCGCAAGCACTTCGAACGCGTCCCTCTTGATCGCCTTGGTCAGGCTGCTCATTGCATTGATGAGCATCTCGGTTTTGGTAGCGCCTGGAGCAACAACGTTGCTGCGGATCTTCTGGGGGCCATATTCCAGCGCGCACTGCAGCGCCAGCTGTATGAGTCCGCCCTTGGAAGCGCAATAGGCCGGCATGGAAGGCAGGCAGCGCACACCGGCCAGCGATGCGATGTTTACTATGGATCCCCCGCCCTGCTTGATCATCTCAGGAATCGCGGCCCTCATACAAAAAAACGGGCCGTTGAGATTCACATCGAGAATCTTTTTCCAAAGCGCGATATCGATGTCGACAATCGACCCGCCGGGATCGATACCGGCATTGTTGACCAGAACATCGATTTTGCCGCCGAACTTCACGGTTGCGGCAACCATCTTTTGAACATCTTCAAAATTTGTCACATCGCCCGCACATATTTCCACATTCTTGGAATTAAAGGACTTTGCCGCTTCCTCCAGCAGGTCTTTGCGGACATCGCTGATGACGATCTTAGCTCCATCATCCACAAACCTTTTCGCGATGGCAGCGCCGATGCCCCTGCCTCCGCCTGTAATAAGTGCCGTCTTTCCATCAAGTCTCATATCCTTATCTCCTATTTGTATATCGTTAACATAGCCCTATGACTTCGGAAATATGCGGAGCCTGCGCCCATGCCCGGCTTCATCCTGCCTCTGCTTCGGTTTATCTCCAAACATGGCGTGTTTTAGCACATTCCCCACCGGGACACAAGAAATGAAAGATTACGGCAGAGCACAGGCAGATCCCGGGATTAGGGCCTCCTGCGGCCTTGCGGGCGGCCCCGGACGCATCGGAATTGCTCTGTCTGCCCGGCTTGTGATAAAAGAGATTTACAATTCGCCAAAGGCACCCTCGGGAGGTAAAACGATGAAACCGCTCCAAACAGATCTGTCCATATATTCTAAGCTCGACCTTGAAATTCCGCCTATCGGTATCAAGTTCCAGTTCTTCAAACCTGAGGGCATGGATGCGTTGACGGCCGAAAAAAACCTTTCCTTGTGTGAACTGCTGGCGGAGGCGCAAAAAACGCGAAAGCCCTTCTACTTCGGAAAGGAGCACAACGAAACCTGCGTCGGCAAAATCCTGCTGGGCATGCAGGATATGGAGCCGTTTGCCGAGAGTGGTCAAATAGGGGAAAAACTGCAGGTCTTTCAGGAAGCGCGGGCGAATTACGCTTTTTACCAGCACGTCCCGAAATTCGAAAAGAATGTGGTGAATTATGTGGCCTTCTCCCCGATCGATAAGCTGGTGTTCGAGCCCGATTTGCTCATCATCGCGGCCGATCCCGGCCGAGCGGAGATCGTGATGCGATCCATGACCTATTCCACGGGCGAGTTGTACACCTCAAAAACCACGCCTGTCATGGGGTGCTCCTGGATCTTTATCTATCCGTTCAAGAGCGGCCACGTGAACTTCATCGTCCCCGAAATGGTGCACGGCATGAAAGGCAGGGAGCTTTTCGCCAAAGAGACTCTGCTGATCTCCATCCCCTATCCCTGGATACCGACCATGACGCGGAACCTCCAGGAAATGACCTGGCACCTGCCCTCACACAGAAGCAAGAGAGATTACCTGGATGAATTCGGCGCTATCCTCGGAGAACTTGCGCAAAAACAAAAAGAAGGGTGAAGAAGATTTCGAACGGCATTTCCTCAATAAAAACCAACGATTGCTCTTTTTGAGGCCACCTATGCTGAAATTTCTGCTCTGGTGCATTTTGTTCATTCTGTGCTGGCCGCTTGCGCTCCTCGCGCTGGTCCTGTATCCGCTGGTTTGGTTGATACTGCTTCCTTTCCGAATTCTCGGCATAGCCGTAGGAGGAGTGCTGGAGCTGATTCGCTCGATAATCACGCTCCCGGCCCGCCTGATAGGAAAAATCGGCAAGTAGAATACCTCGAGGAAAGAAGCCGGAGGCCGGAAAAGCGCGGACCCAAACTACCCAATTCCTGTATTCTTTCCCCAAAAGAAAAATCCCAAATTCGGGCTTCTTGATTCCTGCTGCCTGCTGCCCACTACTTCTGTTTTGTTTATTCCCCAGATTCGTCTAAAATCATCCCTGGTATAGTTCCACTACTCGAAAGGATTGGTTGAAGATGAAAGCACGCAAAATAAGCGAAGGGATCTGGTGGGTCGGAGCCGTGGATTGGGATCGGAAGCTTTTTGACAGCCTTATTCCGCTTCCCGACGGGACAAGCTACAACGCATACTTTGTCCAGGGTACGAAAAAAACGGCGCTTATTGACGCAGTCGATCCGGCAATGAAAGACGTGCTTTTCGCGCGCTTGAAGGATCTGAAGGTTTCGGCGATCGACTATGTGGTCGCGAATCATGCCGAGCAGGACCATTCCGGCGCCATTCCCGATGTGCTTTCAGCCTATCCCATGGCCAAAGCGGTGACGAGCGATAGAGGCAAGCAGCTCCTGATGGACTTGCTGGCCGTGCCTGAGGACCGCATCGTTACGGTCAAAGACGGGGACACCGTCGACCTCGGAGGCAAGACGCTGCAGTTCATCAGTTTCCCATGGGTTCACTGGCCCGAGACCATCCTCACATGGCTGCCCGAGCAGAAAATTCTGTTTTCCTGCGACCTGTTCGGTTCCCACCTGGCGAGCGCCGACCTGTACGTGTCCGACGAAGGGGCGCTCCTTCAGTCCGCCAAGAGATATTACGCCGAGATCATGATGCCCTTCCGGGAGGTAATCGCGAAAAATTTCAGCAAAGCGGAAAAGCTTGGTGCGCAGACCATCGCGCCCAGCCACGGCCCGATCCACAAGCGCCCGGCGCTGATCGTGGATGCCCACCGGGAGTGGATTTTCGGTCCCGCGAAGAAGACTGTGGTTGTGCCCTACGTCTCCATGCATGAAAGCACGCGCCTTATGGTGCGCTACTTTGTCGAGGCCTGCGCCGAGCGCGGAGTTTTGGCCGAGCAGCTCGACCTGGCCGAGGCGGACACGGGAAAGCTGGCTATGATGCTTGTGGATGCGGCAGGGATTGTGATCGGCTCCCCGATGGTCCTGGCCGGCCCGCACCCCAAGGCCGCCTACGCCGCACTGCTGGCCAACGCGCTGAATCCCAAGGCGAAATTTGCCTCGGTGATCGGATCGTTCGGCTGGGGAGGGAGGCTGACTGAGACACTACAGTCGTTGCTCTCGGGCCTGAAGCTTGAATTCCTTCCGCCGGTCCTGGCAAAAGGCTTGCCCAGGGCGGAAACATATGCCGCTCTGGACGCTCTTGCCGATGCCGTTCGAGACCGCATCAGCCGGCCCGCTGAAACGCCCCAACAGGCGCCTGCAAAGGAACCTGTGCAGGAAAAATATATCTGTTCGGTCTGCCGGTATGTCTATGATCCCGCGAAGGGCGATCCTGCCGGCGGAATTCCTCCCGGCACGCCGTTCGACAAAATACCCGACAATTGGGTTTGCCCGATCTGCAAAGTTCCCAAGAGCCGGTTCAAACCCCTGTAGCAGGCAATTGCGGCATTCTATACGGGAAAAAATCAGAGCTACGGCCCTGCTTCTCAAAGAAAACTTGAAGCTTCGAGGTATTGGCGTGAACGCGCGATTAATTCTATTGGTAAATCCCCGGCTCTGCCGGGGGACTTATAGAGTTTGACAGCTCCTTATTTTGAAACGCTGAGATACGCTGACAAAAGCGCTGACAAACGCCGATTTGTTCGACGAGGGTCGGCGAGCAAGACCAGCGTAACTCCTCCAACCGCTTTGAGCGGTTCCAATCTTTCAGGCCTGACTCGCAATCCATCCTCACAGCCTTTGAACCGCAGAATGATGAATTTCGAAGTCCAATCCTGACTTTTGCGGTTCAAGATTCGACATTCAATATGTGGCAGTGATTTTCTTTTTGGCTCCCGTCAGAGGGCCGCGATTTTCTGCCGCCGACTCCTTTTGGCTATATCTTATTGCATACATGGCATTTTCAGCCCCGGTGAGTTTGCGGCAGGATCGGATTCATCGGCTGTCATTGTAAGCGTTTTCCCGGCTTAAACACAATACTGTTCACTTAACAGTGTAATCTGTGGTATCCTGTCAATAAATTTGACAGGAGGACCACTTATGGCACGAACTATTGCTGAACTCCCCAGCGGCACACGTATAACCGATTTCATCAGCCTGGGGGTACTGACAAAGACGTTTCCGCCCGCTGCAATCCAGGCTGTGCTCCGCGGTACGGGCAAAGCCAGCGTAAGACAAAGGGATCTGCCCGCTCACGTGGTTGTCTACTATGTAATCGCATTGGCCTTGTACATGCAGTCCTCCTACCGCGAGGTGCTGCGCTGCCTTTTTGAAGGCATCCAGTGGCTTCTGGGACCGGGGGCCACTGTCAAGGTGACGGGCAAGTCCGGTATTTCTCAGGCGCGTACACGTCTGGGATGGGAACCACTCCAGCGATTGCACGACAGGATTGTGAAACCTATTGCTGTCGAGTCGACCCAAGGGGCATGGTATCGCAGGTGGCGTCTGGTCAGCATAGATGGCAGCACTTTGGATACCGCAGACGAAAAAGATAATGCAAAGTCGTTTGGCCGGCCTTCCGCCAGCCGAGGCAAGAGTGCGTTTCCCCAGATTCGCTTCGTATCCCTGGTTGAAAATGGAACTCACGTGTTGTTTGGAACCCGGATGGGAGGAGTAGACACGGGAGAGATTACCCTGGCCAAACAAGTATTGTCTTCTTTGGCCAAAGGGATGCTGTGTCTTGCCGACCGAAACTTCTTTGGATTTGCGTTGTGGAATCAGGCACGTTCGACCGGCGCAGACCTGCTCTGGAGGGTAAAAAAGAATCTGCGCCTTCCGTGCGAGAAACGTCTGCCCGACGGCTCGTACCTGAGCAGGATTTATGAGTCGCCCAAGGATCAGCGGCATGGTCAGAATGGAGTGACTGTTCGCGTTGTCGAATATAGGCTGGAGGGGATTCCCGGAGCCGAACCTATCTACCGGCTGCTGACAACGATTTTGGATCACGAGGCCGCCCCGGCGATTGAGTTGGCGGCGCTTTATCATGAACGATGGGAAATCGAAACGGCCTTGGACGAACTCAAGACGCATTTGCGCGGCTCCCGGATTGTCTTACGAAGCAAAACCCCAGATCTGGTGCAGCAAGAATTTTACGGATTGATGATGGCGCACTTCGCCATCCGCGGACTGATGCACGAGGCGGCGTTGAAGGCCAACGAAGATCCGGATACACTTTCATTCCTGCACGCGGTCCGCGTGGTCCGCAGGAAAATCGCGCGGTTCGCGTCAATTCCCCCCTCGGGACAGGAAAGCATTCCATGAGGCGGTATTGATGGAGATCCTGCAAGAGCGCGTCGTATCTAGCCGATCGCGGAGCAATCCTCGCGGCCTCAAACGAAAGATGAGCAATTATCCGCTGCGGCCGCGTAAGCGAGCGAGAACGAAGTGGATAGTGGTTGAGAATCATATCCGACTCATTAAGTGAACAGTATTGGGCTTAAACAGCTTTTACAATGATTGACCTAAGTTTGACAATCGTTTAACTCCCGTTTACCGATATGATAAGCTATACGGTCGAAAAGCGCGAGAGCATTCCGGGCAACGGCTATGAAATGCGGCGCGCTGATCGCGGAGGATTTGTTTGGAATTGGTGACACGGAAGACAGGACATGATGGAGGTGATGGCACACGTTGACAATCCTGCGGCACATGGGATTTCGGCACTTAGCCAGACGGTCACATCACGAGGGGGGTAAATGGGGGAGTTGAGCATTGTCCTGGGGAGACTGAATGTAGTCCTCGAAAAGCACACGTGGGAGGCGGTTGCTCTGGTCCTGCTGCTCATATACGGGCCGGTGTTTCTCAGATACCTATTCCGATGGGCCTGTCAGGGCAGCAGTAAAGGAAGACGCTTTGATGACTCGAAAGTTTGGGGTCAGGAATTGTGATCGGGCCGGTTCGAGCAAATCTCATGCCTATAAATGCATTTATCGTTTGCCTGAAAAAACATACAAGTAATTGGTAGTCGAATCCCTCCCAAAAACTCTGCATCGCCTGCCAATTGCTTTGCATAAGTAACCTCCCGCAAAAAGTGCTCATGCATGGGATATTTTCGGGATGCCTCCATTCTATCTGATGCAGGCATGCTGCAACAGTAGAGGCTCGTCCCTGATGATGGCATTCTTGCATGTCACAGGATCCGCTCCCCGGACTGGCTTTTTCTTAGGGCCGATACCAGATTCCCAGTCGACATCGGGGGGTCGTGGCAGATTGTAAAAAGTGCCATATGCCTGCTGCCCCAAAAAGTAGTGCATCAATGGAGAAATTTACTGATTTTTTCCTTCAAATAATCCCGAATTGATTGCCTCTATTGAGTGAGAAGCCGTACGGATTGAACGAATGGCGTCCCCTGGTGGACGGTTTTCGCAACTGGGCGGGAGATCCTTGTATCAGAACCGAGGGGTTCGGAATGCTCATTGGGCTAAGCAACATCCAACATCTTATTCGCGTAGTCCTTCCCTGAGGTAGGCGGAGGCAGAGGCTTGTTGTCTCTTTTGTAGATCTCGATGACTTCCTCCACGATCGAGCACAATTCCTCAAAGACCTGTTTTTCATCGTCGCCGTGGCAGCCGCCATAAATGAGACCCGGGCAACTTCCGACGAAACATTGGTCTTCTTCGGACCATTCCACTATCTTTGCATACTTGGAACTTTCCTTCATTTTTTCGATTCCTCAATTGCCAAACGAACTGCGGTTTCCTGGTATGCGTGCGCATCATCGCCAGGTTTCCCAGAAATTGTTATCGGTCGGGAGACTTTCGGGTGCACAAAATTTCGATGACTTCCCTTTCCTCCGCGATCCGCAAAGCCAGCTGCCTTTAGGTCCCGAATTAGCTCCCCTATTTTTCGCGGCATAGCCCTCGAACAGTTTTATCTCAAAAAGCCTTCTAAAAACGCATCCGGAATGCCTAAGCAAAGATTATATCCCACGATGGATTTCTATACCAAGAGATTGGAGGGTTTTACGGAGTATGGCGTCCCCAACGGGATTCG
>CAWEJX010000007.1:0-790672 GCA_963809485.1 uncultured Acidobacteriota bacterium | reverse complement strand
ACGCAGTGGATGAGAGACAACAGGAAACGTTGAACGTTGGCATGTTTGAACGTTGCACGGCGCTCGGGATGTGCTGATGGGGCGGATTGGAAAAAGCTCGGGAAGTAAAAGTTATGGATGTTGCCACGTAGAAAAGACGCCTAAAAAGGCCGCCGATTATTTTTCAATTCGTAACTTTATGTATTTATAGCAAGCATGATCCGCACGATCCCATTGTTCGGAGTGGGGTATAATATGCCAATGAAGGATTCAGAAAGACTTTTGGACAGAATTACTATAGAGCCCGGCAAATGTGGGGGACGACCATGCATTCGGGGAATGCGCATGCGCGTAAGTGATGTGCTCGAGTTGCTGGCATCCGGTGCGACCGAAGAGGAGATACTCGCGGACTACGAGTTCCTGGAAGCGGATGATATTCGAGCTGCCCTCGCCTATGCCGCCGCTCAATCCAATCATACACTCCTGAAGGTAGGATGAAGTTCCTCATAGACCAACAACTTCCCATTGCCCTCAGAGCATTCCTCGAGGAGAGCGGTTTTGAGGCGCGTCATGTATCGGATCTCAACCTTGATCAGGCCCCCGATCAAGCCATTGCTGATCACCTTTTCATCTGCCCTTGATTCTATCCTGCAAAGGCTGGCGGCAGGAGACAAACTGATTGAACTCTTGCCCTAACACAGACAGATTTGAACGTTGAACGGAGCAGCTCCCGCCATTTCATGTGAAGGACAGTTCTCCAGAGCCGTCCGATGGGGGAATGGCTGGTTAGCGTTTACCGGACGGATCTGGAGACCCGTCCTCACTATTCATTTTCTTACAGGACGGGGCTGGAGACCCGGCCTCACTAAAATATTCTTCATTTCGGTGAGATAAAACGAGGCCGGATGAAACAATGTTGGTGTGAGAAACACCAATAACGGTAGCGCAGGTTTCCATCTTACGGCACACGCTCAAAAAATGATAGTCGAACGGGGCATATCGACATCCTGGATCCGTCGAGTGCTTGAACATCCTCTGCGAATAGAGAAGGATCGGGAAGATCCGGATTTATGCCACGCCCTTGGACGCATTCCGGAACGGGCTGACAGGATACTTCGGGTGGTTTATAATGAAACCGTGAAGCCGTGGGCCGTAATTACCGCATTCTTTGATCGCAAAGCCGGCAGGATATTATGAGAGTCCAGTTCGACGAGAAGGCCGACGCAATCTACCTCAGGTTCGATGAGTCCGAGGTGGTGGAATCCGAGGAAGTGCACCCGGGCATTATCCTCGATTTCAATAAGCAGAATGAAGTCGTCGGCGTTGAAGTCCTCCGCGTTAAAAACCGCATCCCATTGGCCAGCCTCAAGCAGATGCAATTTGAAGTGGCGTGAGAAGAGGTTGAACGTTGGAACGTTTGAACGTTGCACGGCGCTCGGGATGTTTCGTAGGGGTGGCATGGTGGCGGTCGGGAAGGAAATAATTTAACGCTGACGAACGCTGAACGCCGCCGACAAACGCCGACAAAAACAAATTCCTGATGAGCGTTATTCCGCGTTTCTCAGCGTAAATCAGCAGCATTTCATGCTAAAGTTATCATCGAGTCGTGACATCCCGCCGCACTTCAGTCTACAGCAATGCCGAAGGGAGGCGTTTTAAGTGACCAAGGAACTTACAGCTATCATAGAACGCGAAGGAAACGGATACGTTGCCCATTGTCCGGAATTGGACATTGCCAGTCAGGGAGACACAATCCAGTCTGCGCGCGACAATCTTCGCGAAGCTGTCGAGCTCTTTTTCGAGTCCGCCTCACCTCAAGAGATCAACCAGCGACTGCACGAGGGGATTTACATCACACGCCTGGAGGTAGCCGTTGGGTAAGCTGCGCATCCTCTCAGGGATGCAGGTTTGATCCTCGCACACCATGGGTTCACGGAAGTGCGCAGGCGAGGCATTCACATCGTAATGCAAAAAGCTCTTCCCGATACAACAGTCACCGTTCCCGTGCCCGACCATGCTGAGCTTCGATTGGGAACACTTCTATCCATAATCCGGCAGTCCGGTCTCCCACGAAGCAAATTTGAGTCCAGATTCCGCAAGAGAGGCGGTTATGAATCTGACAAATCCGTTTATTGAAATGGGAAAGTATGAGGGTCTGCGGCAAGGTCGGCGGGAAGGTGAAGCGGAGATTGTTATAAAACTGCTCGCCCGGCGACTGGGGGCTTTGTCCACTTCACAGGAGAAAGCGGTCCGCAAACTCTCCACCCGGAAACTCGAAAGCCTCGCAGAAGCGCTGCTCGATTTCTCCTCGATCGATGACCTCACGCAGTGGATGAGAGAAACCAAGAAACGTTGAACGTTGCACGGAGCGGTTTGCGCCATTCCTGGTGAGGGCGGCACACGCATTAAGTGCCGGGCATTCGGCCCTCAGATCGATTCCCTTTCGATTTTTAAGACAGGGTCTCCAGAGCTGTCAATGCTTCATGTTTAACGACTGCCTCCATGCTCGCCCTGCTAATCAAGCACCTTTGTCGGGGCCACGATGCCGGATTTATTAGCCACAGGAGGAGGACGGGTCTGGAGACCCGTCCTCACTAAACTTATTAGTTGTTTTGGTGAAATAAGATAGGCGGTGGCGAAACAGTAAGTGCATCGGAGTGTTGCCGTGAACCACGATGCGCTTTTTAAAACACTGCTCAAGCGTCCTGCAATTTTTAAAGGCTTCTTTGACGCGTTTTTGCCGCAAGTTGGCGAATTTATTGATTTTAACAGCCTGGAATTCGTTGACAAAGAACGAATAACAGCCGACGGCAGAAAAAGAACCGGGGATCTGCTCGCCAAAACCTGCTTTCGGGGAGAAACGGCCGGATTTCTCATCCATTTTGAACACCAGGCACAACCCGATCCCGATCTTGCCCGAAGAATGCTGGAATATTGGCTGCTTGACTGGCGGGAATATGACCTGCCGGTATACCCAATTGCCGTTTTAAGCCATAAACGATCCGTTCCCGGTTTAGCTGCTCCACTGGAAATCCGCTTCCCCAATAAACGAGTGCTGCAATTCGACTATGATGTGATCGACCTGCCAAAAATGGATGCCGGATCGTTTGTGCAGATGCATAACCCGGCCGCCCTCGCGCTTGCCGCCAGAATGAAGATTAATCCCCAGGAGTCCGTTCGCTTGACTCGTGACTTTATCGTAAGCCTGGCAGGGACACCCATCGAAGAAGAGGATCAGAAACTTGTAACCAATTTTTTTGCGAAGTACCAAACGTTGACCCCACAGCAGACTTTGCAATTAAAGCGCAAACTCGGTAAAGTAAAACCAGATTCCGCAAGAGAGGCGGTTATGAATCTGACAAATCCGTTTATTGAAATGGGAAAGTATGAGGGTCGGCGGGAAGGTGAAGCGGAGATTGTTATAAAACTGCTCGCCCGGCGACTGGGGGCTTTGTCCACTTCACAGGAGAAAGCGGTCCGCAAACTCTCCATCCGGAAACTCGAAGGCCTCGCAGAAGCGCTGCTCGATTTCTCCTCGATCGATGACCTCACGCAGTGGATGAGAGACAACAGGAAACGTTGAACGTTGGCATGTTTGAACGTTGCACGGCGCTCGGGATGTGCTGATGGGGCGGATTGGAAAAAGCTCGGGAAGTAAAAGTTATGGATGTTGCCACGTAGAAAAGACGCCTAAAAAGGCCGCCGATTATTTTTCAATTCGTAACTTTATGTATTTATAGCAAGCATAATCCGCACGATCCCATTGTTCGGAGTGGGGTATAATATGCCAATGAAGGATTCAGAAAGACTTTTGGACAGAATTACTATAGAGCCCGGCAAATGTGGGGGACGACCATGCATTCGGGGAATGCGCATGCGCGTAAGTGATGTGCTCGAGTTGCTGGCATCCGGTGCGACCGAAGAGGAGATACTCGCGGACTACGAGTTCCTGGAAGCGGATGATATTCGAGCTGCCCTCGCCTATGCCGCCGCTCAATCCAATCATACACTCCTGAAGGTAGGATGAAGTTCCTCATAGACCAACAACTTCCCATTGCCCTCAGAGCATTCCTCGAGGAGAGCGGTTTTGAGGCGCGTCATGTATCGGATCTCAACCTTGATCAGGCCCCCGATCAAGCCATTGTTGATCACGCCGACCAAAACAAATTTGTGATCATCACCAAGGATGCGGATTTTGGAGTCCTGGCTGCTTTGGGGTTATGCGCGCCTCCCATAATTTGGGTTCGTCTGGGAAATTGTCGAAAATCCACATTGCTGATCACCTTTTCATCTGCCCTTGATTCTATCCTGCAAAGGCTGGCGGCAGGAGACAAACTGATTGAACTCTTGCCCTAACACAGACAGATTTGAACGTTGAACGGAGCAGCTCCCGCCATTTCATGTGAAGGACAGTTCTCCAGAGCCGTCCGATGGGGGAATGGCTGGTTAGCGTTTACCGGACGGGTCTGGAGACCCGCCCTCACTAAACCTATTGGTTGTTTTGAGTAAAATAGGAGAGGCGGCGGCGAAACAGTAAGTGCATCGGAGTGTTGCCATGAACCACGATGCGCTTTTTAAGACACTGCTCAAGCGGCCGGCAATTTTTAAAGGCTTCTTTGACGCGTTTTTGCCGCAAGTTGGCGAATTTATTGATTTTGGCAGCCTGGAATTCGTTGACAAAGAGCGAATAACAGCCGACGGCAGGAAAAGAACCGGAGATCTGCTCGCCAAAGCCTGCTTTCGGGGAGAAACGGCCGGATTTCTCATCCATTTTGAACACCAGGCACAACCCGATCCCGATCTTGCCCGAAGAATGCTGGAGTATTGGCTGCTTGACTGGCGGGAATATGACCTGCCGGTATACCCAATTGCCGTTTTAAGCCATAAACAATCCGTTGCCGGCTTAGATGCTCCGCTGGAAATCCGCTTCCCCAATAAACGAGTGCTGCAATTCGACTATGATGTGATCGACCTGCCAAAAATGGATGCCGGATCGTTTGTGCAGATGCATAATCCGGCCGCCCTCGCGCTTGCCGCCAGAATGAAGAGCAATCCCCAGGAGTCCGTTCGCTTGACTCGTGACTTTATCGTAAGCCTGGCAGAGACACCCATCGAAGAAGAGGATCAGAAACTTGTAACCAATTTTTTTGCGAAGTACCAAACGTTGACCCCTCAGCAAACTTTGCAATTAAGGCGCAAACTCGGTAAAGTTAAACCAGATTCCGCAAGAGAGGCGGTTATGAATCTGACAAATCCGTTTATTGAAATGGGAAAGTATGAGGGTCTGCGGCAAGGTCGGCGGGAAGGTGAAGCGGAGATTGTAATAAGACAACTTGCCCGGCGACTGGGGGCCTTGTCCACTTCACAGGAGAAAGCGGTCCGCAAACTCTCCACCCGGAAACTCGAAGGCCTCGCAGAAGCGCTGCTCGATTTCTCCTCGATCGATGACCTCACGCAGTGGATGAGAGAAACCAAGAAACGTTGAACGTTGGAACGTTGCACGGCGCTCGGGATGTTTCGTGGAAGTGGCATGGTGGCATTCGGGAAGGAAATAATTTAACGCTGACGAACGCTGACCCCTGCTGACAAACGCCGACAAAACCACATTCGTGATAAGCGCTATTCTGCGTTTCCCAGCACAAATCAGCGCTGGAACGTTGGAACGTTGAACGTTCACACGTTCAAACGTTCAATGAGCTTCTATGATCACCACCCTACAGGGCGAGATTATTGTTGAGCTGGTTCGGAAGCACGGGAAGATGCTGCGCGGCGAGAGCTTCAAAACGCTGCGGCACATCAACGCCCTGGTCCGGGCGCGCGAAGCCAACGTCCCGGAAAACTTTCTCCTGCCCTTCAGCGCCGCTCTCTCCGGACTGTACGAGGACCCGGGAGCTTTCCCGGGCTCCCACTGGGCCGCCCTCCTGCGCGACGGCACCTACGCGTCCGACAGGAGCAGAAGAATGCTGGGATTGCCCGCGGATGACTGGTCCGAGAAAATACGCTTCGGCAATGCCTCCTGGCGCAAACCCAAACCCGCCCTGCTCATCACGCTGCTCGCCGCGTACGTCGGCGTTTTGTCGGCGTAGGTCAGCGTTAAAAAATTATTGTTGACTACAATTATATGTAGTCATAGAATGCATATGTTGAATGCATTGGGCGGGTGACACCATATATGAGCTACCTGACAATTCGAGAGCTGCCGGAGGAAGTGGCCAAGGCGCTGCAGGAGGAAAAGAACCGCCGCGGTAAGTCCATGAATCAAACCGTGATCGAATTGCTGAAACAAGCTTTGAATCTGGGATGGTCCTCAAAAGGCGGAAATGGCCTCGAAAAACTTGCCGGCTCCTGGAATCAGAAGGAATTCGACGACTTTGAGAAGGCAACAGCCGTTTTCGAACGCATCGACGAAGAACATTGGCAATGAACCGCGTTTGCCTGGACACATCCGCCTATAGCCACTTCATGCGCGGAGACTCCTCCGCCGTTTCCATCATCGCAGCCGCAAAATGGGTGGGTATCCCTTCGGTTGTATTGGGAGAACTGAGGACGGGCTTTCTCCTCGGAGGGCGCGCACAGGAAAATGAAGACGAATTGAGCCGGTTCCTCGGCCATCCGCTGGTCCGGGTCCTCGACGTGGATGATGCCGCCTCCCGCATTTATTCCGAAATAATCGTGGCGCTTCGCCGGGCCGGCACGCCCCTGCCCACCAACGACATATGGATCGCTTCCGTCGCGGCAAGAGAAGGGGCCACCGTCATTACCTATGATCAGCGCTTCCGCGCCATACAACGGATCGGCGCGCACATACTGAGTTGAACGCGGAACGTTACGGATGATATTAACGCTGACTTACGCTGACAAGACGCCGACGTACGCCGACAAAAAAATATATAAATTCTTTTTCGGCGTAGGTCGGCGTTTTGTCGGCGTACGTCAGCGTTAATCATAAATTTGGCCGAAACAGGCATGAAACCCACACCGCGCCTTGTACACCATTTTCTTGAACGGAGCGCCGAACTCTTCCCCCGGAAGATCGCCGTCGTCCAGGCGAAGCGCAGGGTGGATTTTGCCTGGATCAACGGATGGGCCAACCGCCTGGCCCGGGTCCTCATTGCGGCAGGCGTCCGCCCGGAAGACCGCATCGTCCTCCTATGCGAGAACAGCATCGAACACGTCTTCTGCTACTACGGCATACTCAAATCCGGCGCAACGGCCGTCGCCCTCGACACGGATATCAAACCCGAAGGCCTGGCAATTCTGCTGAAGGAGCTGGAGCCCAAAGCCCTGATCGCTTCGCCCCAATTGGAAAAGACCGTTCAGGCGCTCGACCCGTCGCTCTTTCGGCACTGCCGCCTGTTGGCCCTGAGCCAAAATCCCCCGGCAGCGGCATCCGGATCCGCCTCGTCCTTCCAGGAGGAGCTGGCCGCCCAAACCGACAGCAATCCCGGCGTGGATATCAGCCCGCAATCCTGCAGCGAAATCATCTACACGTCCGGATCGCAGGGCAAGCCGAAGGGCGTCATGCTCTCCCACGCCAATATCGAGGCCAATACCCGCTCTATCGTCGAATACCTGAGCCTCACGCCCGATGATGTCCAGATGGTCGTTCTGCCATTCTTTTATGTCATGGGCCGGTCCCTCCTCAATACCCACTTCGCGGCCGGCGGATCCATCGTCATCAATAACGCATTCGCCTACACCGCCGCCGTTTTGAGACAGATGGCCGAGGAAGGCGTCACAGGATTCTCCGGAGTCCCCTCCACCTACGCCCACCTTTTATTCCGGTCGCCCCTTGCCGCCTATCGTGACAAGCTGCCCAAACTCCGGTATGTCTCCCAGGCGGGCGGCCACATGCCCACGCACATCAAACTCGAGCTCCTGAAGATCCTGCCGCCCCATACACGCCTCTTCGTCATGTATGGAGCGACGGAAGCCTCCGCCCGGCTGACCTACGTCCCGCCGGAGCGCCTCACCTACAAGATCGATTCGATCGGCATCCCCATAGCCGGGGTCACCTTGAGCGTAATCTCGCCCGATGGAAAAATCCTGGGCCCCGGCGAAACAGGCGAACTGGTCGCGCGGGGCGATAACATAATGCTCGGATACTTCAAAGACGGGCATGCGACCAAAAAGGCTCTCGGTTCCCACGGCTACCATACGGGAGACCTGGGCTATCGGGACAATGACAATTACTTTTTCATTACGGGCCGCAAGGACGATCAACTCAAGATCGCCGGGCACCGGGTCGATCCCCAGGAGATCGAGGATAAGATCATCGAATCCGGCCTGGCCGCCGAGTGCCTGATTTTCGGGGTTCCTGATCCGTTAAAGGAACAACGGCTGGCCGGACTGGCCGTCCCTGTCCGCCCGTCCCGGGATACGCTGGCGGCCATCCTCAAGTTCTGCGCAGCCAGGCTTCCCAGGCACAAGGTCCCCGACAGCCTGAAACTCGTCGAAGCCATCCCCAAGATGACCAGCGGGAAACCGGACCGAAAAAGGGCTATCCAAATATATATGCACGAAGTGCATGAATAGGATTATGCGCAGGCATCTGCAGATCAAAGGCAACCACTATGCAATATGAAACCGAAATCCGGAAATTTATCGTGGACAAGTTCCTGCTCGGTGACGACACCAGACTTAAGCCCGATGATTCGATGATGGGCACGGGGACCATGGACTCCACCGGCGTCCTCGAGCTCATTTCCTTTCTCGAAAACACCTACCACATCAAAGTGAATGACGATGAGCTGCTTCCGGAGAACCTCGACTCGATCTCCAGCATCTGCGCGTTTCTGAGGAAGAAACATGGGCAATGAGCGCTCCGTCGCGCCCGGCCTGCTCGAGATCGATTGCGCGGCCGAAGCCGCGGCGATATCGCAGTCGGTAAGACAGGCGCTGAGAGACCTGCTTCATAAACGGGGCCTGGTGCTGGGCATCTCGGGAGGCATCGACAGCAGCGTCACGGCCGCGCTGTGCGCCGCGGCCGTCGGCAAGGACCGGGTCCTCGGCCTCCAGATGCCCGAAAGGCAATCGGCGAACGACACGGCGGAGCTCAGCTCCATGATCGCCGGGCATCTCGGGATCCAGACCGTCCACCTGGACATCACCGCCATGCTCGAAGCGGCCGGATATTACGAAAAATACGATGAGGCCGTCCGGGCCGTCATCCCCGGCTACGGCCGGGATTGGCGATCCAAGATTGTGCTGCCGGATATATCCGAGGACCGCCCCTACTCCCTGTTCTCCATCGTAGCCTCGCCGCCGGACGGCCGGGTGGTGAAGCAGCGGCTGGATCTGAAGTCCTACCTGGCCATCGTCGCGGCGACCAATTTCAAGCAGCGGACCAGGAAGATGCTCGAGTATTATTACGCCGACTTGAACAACTATGCCGTCGCCGGCACACAAAACCGCCTGGAATACGACCAGGGGTTCTTCGTCAAGCTGGGCGACGGGGCGGCCGACGTCAAGCCTATCGCCCACCTGTATAAAACCCAGGTCTACCAGCTGGCCCGGCATATGGGTCTGCCGGAAGCCATCATCCGGAGAGCTCCGACGACAGATACGTATTCCCTGCCGCAGAGCCAGGACGAGTTCTACTTTTCCGTTCCCTATGAGGTCCTGGACGTCTGCCTTTACGGGAAAAACCACGGCCTCAGCCCGGAGGATGTCGGGCGGCGCACAGGCCTTTCGCCGGAACGCGTCGGCTCCATCTACAGGGATATCGAGAAAAAGCGCGCGGCGACACGATACCTGCACCTCGCTCCCATTCTGGCCAGGGAGGTTCCGGAGATCTACGGACTGAATGCCGAACGGGAAAAGGAATGAACACGGGGAGCAGGCGCCAACCGACCCGCCCACGACCGGCCTCCGCTACTCCAGGGCCGGCGGCATGCCGCGAAGATGCCTGGTTGCGTTATGTTTGTTGGCGAAATCCCTGAAAACCCTCTTCACCTGCTGCTCGGTCAGCTCCATGACCCGGCAGATCTCGGAAATTTCGACCTGGTTCTCCCAGGCATAGAGCAATAGATCGAGCTTCGCGAAGGGCATGCGGAAATACCATTCTTCGTCCGTAGTGGGCGCGCTGTAGGTATCCGGGGACGGGGCGCGTTCGAGTATTTCGCGGATGACGCCCAGATGCTCCGCCAGTTGAAATACCTGGTTCTTGTAAAGATGGACGATGGGCTCGATATCCACTCCCCCGTCGCCATATTTGACGAACAGCCCCTGCGCGGCTTCGCTCCGGTTCGTCGTGCCGCAGACCAGGTAGTTCATCGTTTCGGCGAAATAGTACTGGGTCATCATCCGCGTCCTGTGCTTGGTGCAGGTTGCGGCGATGATGCCCCGCGCGTGCTCGCTGTCGAGGCGCGTGCTTCGCGTGCTCCCGTCGGGAGCGACGACCGTCAGGGTAAAGTAGTTGAGGCTTTCCCTGTTCAGGAGGTCCGAGGGCAGGGTGATCTTCAGCTTATGCCCTTCGGCAAATTCGGGGTAGATCGACCTCGCTACGGCATCCCGCTTCCCGTAGCTCCCGAATGCCTCCAGGACCGGGGTGATGTCGGACAATTGTGTCCCTATGCCGAGTTGCGCAGCCTGCTTCAGGGCAAATTCAGCGCTCTGAGGGCTCGATTCCTTATCAGGAAGCAGCAGACCCAGGACCTTCTCCCTGCCGATTGCCTTAACCGACAAAGCTGCCGCCAGGGCCGAATCCACGCCGCCGCTCAGACCGATGACGATCCCTTCCCGATGCATGGAACGCATCTGGTCTTTGATGAACGCGGATATCCTTTCGGCCTCGGATTCGCAGTCGATTTTTAGAACGTCTTTGGTAAACTCCATAGGTATCTTGCTCATAGACATAGCACCTCCCCCGGAATGAGTCAATGGGTAAGGGTTCCGAAGCTCCGGGTCCGCCGCTTGGCGCCAGGCCCATCATCGGCCGGTGAGCACGCGCCCCCGGAGGCGGCGGAGTATTTGAGTTATGGAGCGGACAAAGCCAGATGACCGAAATCGCCGATAGGATTTATTTGATTACCGGAGGCACTTCCGGCATCGGTGCGGCTGCTGCACAACAGCTGGCATCGTTCGGAGGCACCGTGGTGATTGTGGGCCGCAACGCCCGCAAATGCGTTCGCCGGATCGATGCGATCAGACGGACCGCTCCCAATGCGCGTCTGGATTATGTGGTTGCCGACCTTTCATCCCAACAACAGATACGGCGCCTCGCGGGAGAGTTTGCAGCGCGCTATGCACGGCTCGATGTGTTGATCAACAATGCCGGAGCCTATTTTGGAAAGCGGGAGGTCAGCGTCGACGGGCTCGAAATGAACCTTGCCCTCAACCATTTGAGCTATTTTCTGCTGACCAGCCTGCTCCTGGATCAACTGAACAAAAGCGCCTCCGCAAGGATCGTTGTGGTCTCCTCCGAGGCTCACAGAAATTCCACCGTCAATTTCGACGATCTCCAGTCCGAACACGACTACGACCGCCTCCGGGCCTATGGGCAATCCAAACTCGCAAACCTGCTTTTCACCTATGCGCTTGCGCGCCGCCTGCAAGGCACGCGCATTACGGTTAACGCGCTTCACCCCGGCGCGGTTGCCACGAACATCGGCAGCAATGTGAATTGGCTCAAAACAAGGCTGCGCAACCTGCTGGTGCGCAGCATGCTCAGTCCCGAAGAGGGCGCGAAAACGATTACCTTCCTTGCGACCTCACCGAGCGTGGAAGGGATCACGGGCAAATATTTCTACCAGTGCAGGGAAATTCGCTCGTCGGAGATTTCGTACGTGGAAGCGAACGCAGAGCAATTGTGGCATAGGAGCGAAGCGCTCGTGGGTTTTCGCCCGGAGAATAAGGACCCGGCGATCAGGCAAGAGCCAAAAGGGACAGGCTTGCGTATCCGTCTGGCGAAACCCCGGGATGCCAGGCAGATCGCAGAGCTTCACCATCTCTGCGGTGTAAACAATGCCCAAAGCCTTTTTCAGAGTCTCGGCGTTTCATTCCTCACCCGCTACTACAAATTGCTGCTGAACGAGAAGAACAGCATTGTCTTATGTGCCGAAGATAACAGCGGCAACATTCTTGGCTTTATTTCGGGATCGCAGGATACTGCCGAGCATATGGCGAACCTCAAGCGGCATTTTTTATACTTGCTGGCGGGGACAACCACTTCATTGGTCTTCCATCCAAAGCTGCTGCAGGATCTCCTTTTAAGATGGAGAGCCCTTTCAGTCGCAGGGATCGAGAACGGCTATATCGTGCAATCCGGGAACCGGATTGAATATTGGTGCTGGCATCCTCAAAGACGGCATCCTTCGGCCTCCATCGTCCTGCTTCAGGCGTTTATCTCTTTGATGCGCCGGCTCGGGGCAAAGCAACTCCGTCTGGAGGTCGATGAGGACAACAGGAAGGTTGTCATAACACACCGCCTGCAGGGAGCGAAGATTTCCAATAACTTCACTCTCCCGGATGGCCGGCGCCGCCTCATCATGGAATATCAACTGGAAGAAATCCCCGTAACGCTGACGTACGCTGACAAAACGCCGACACACGCCGACAAAAAAATATATAAATTCCTTTTCAGCGTACGTCGGCGTTTTTTCGGCGTATGTCAGCGTTACAGAATCAAATCAGCGCGGTCAGAAGGTTGAGCCAACGAAAATAGCCGGTATCGTAAAATGGTCTTGACCATTTTACGATTGTGCTAAAAAAGGTCAAAAGATAGGAGAATGGCTCAGGATTTATGAAGGGGCCGTATCAGCAATAGCCTGAAATACTTCGATGGTCTGAAATGTGGAACGTGGAATGAACGCTGACGTACGCTGACAAAACGCCGACACACGCCGACAAAAAAATATTTAAATGCCTTTTCAGCGTATGTCAGCGTTTTGTCAGCGTATGTCAGCGTTAGGGGCACAGGCAACCGGTTTTGACAAAGCTCAGGATTTGATATATACTTTGGTATATATCATGGAAACGGAGAATGGTCATGCGGACGGCTAGGATATTCACGAATGGCCGCAGCCAGGCGGTAAGGTTGCCGAAAGATCTCAGGTTTTCCGGGAAAGATGTCTATGTAAAAAAAATCGGCAGGATGGTCGTCCTCCTTCCGGCAGACGATCCCTGGTCCCCACTCATCCATAGCCTTGACCAGTTTACCGACGACTACCTGGAAAACAGAAATCAACCCCATCAGCATCCCCGCGAGCGATTCTGATGGAGTTCATGCTTGATACAAACACCTGTATATACATCATCAAGGGCGCTCCCCCGGATGTGATAAGACGCTTTAAACGATCTGCAATTTCGCAAATCGGCATTTCGTCCATTACCCTGAGCGAGCTCTATTACGGTGTTTCAAAGAGCTCCAGGCCTCAACAGAACCTGATGGCCTTGACCCAGTTTGTTGCGCCGCTGGAGATCGCGCCCTATGACGATGAAGCCGCTCTATGCTACGGCGATCTGAGAGCCCATCTGGAAAAACAGAGTACGCCCATGGGCTCACTCGATATGCTGATCGCCGCTCACGCGCTCTCAATCCCTTGCACGCTCGTCACCAACAATGAAAAAGAGTTCCGTCGCGTGCCGGATCTGAAAATCGGGAATTGGGCAAAATAGCTTGGTAAGTTTTTCGTGAGGACGGGTCTCCAGACCCGTCCGATTAGGCGACTACCAGTCATTCGCCCATCGGACGGCTCTGGAGAGCCGTCCTCACGATTCTAATTCTTACGGCGTTTTGCATTACACATCGGCAGGTTGACGCTCTAAAAAGTCGGAGGCTGGGAAGGATGCATGGTTTGACGTCGAAAAACGGCGTAAAATGACGGTATGGTAAACAAAAAACATCAGCTCTATCAACGCATCTGCAAGCCCCCTGGCCTGATGGCTGCGCAACAATAAAAAGCGTTGAACGTGGAAAGAACGCTGACATACGCTGACAAAACGCGGACGCACGCCGACCCAAAATATATATAGTTTTTTTCAGCGTTCGTCGGTGTTTTGTCAGCGTGCGTCAGCGTTACGGGCTTTTTGGGCGCATTTCTCGCCGCAAAGCGAACAGGAGACCTGCTCGTCAAGACTCGCTTCCGGGAGAAATCCGCTTCCCCAATAAACGGGTGCTCGATTTTGCGTCTCCCGCTGACCTTGCCTGATGGTTGCGAAATAATAGAGGGCGCTGAAAAGCTGTAAATAGACGGGCTCGGGATTAGCTGATAGGGTCAGGGCACTATTTTATCTGGTCAAGCAACTCAAAATACCGATCACTGTTGCCCGGTTCACGACGGTACCCGGCCTCTTCCAAAACTATATCCAGCGTGCCCATTCTCCGACATTCCTCCAGAAAAAGCTCCACCGCCTCCTTTAGCGAATTGAGCGCTTCCACTGAAGTGTCGCCATAACTCGATACATTCAGTTCCGGACATAGCGCCACAACCTGTCCGTCTTCCTCAAACAGTTCGCTCGTGTAGGGGATGAGTCGCATGGTTAAAACCTCCTTTGCGTATTATATAGCAGCTCCAAGATAAAAACGTTTGCAGCCGAAAAAATGGTCGGAGGTTTCGGGAGCGAGGGTCAGGCGATTTTTAGCAGGAGGCGAGTGGGAGTTTTGGAGATTCCCTTCAGAAGCGTGAAACGTGGAATGAACGCTGACAGACGCTGACAAAAAAATATTTAAATGCCTTTTCAGCGTACGTCGGCGTTTTGTCGGCGTAGGTCAGCGTTACAGGCTTCTTTGGCGCTTTTCTCCCCCACTAAGCGAACAGGAGACCTGCTCGTCAAGACTCGCTTGCGGGAAAAATCCACTGCCCCAGGAAGGACGGTGCTGGAAACCCGTCCTCACCAAAACTTATCCGCAATTCCGGTGAAATAAAAGGGTCGGCGGCGAAACAGTAGAGGCGAGTTGACCGAATTCAGAATTTGGTCTATACATTGTATAGACTTAGGAGGAGCGCCGATGGTGACTAAAATCAGGAAATGGGGGAACAGTCAGGGGCTCTGCATCGCCAAACAGGTGCTTGAGGGTGCGCGCATCCTGGTTGGCGACGAGGTTGACGTGACCGCCCGCGAGGGCATGATCGTCATCGCGCCCCTCCGCAGGGTGCGGGGCAAGCAAAGCCTGCAAAACCTGGTGTCCCGCATCCCCAAGAGCTATAAAGCGGATGAAATCGACTGGGGAAAGCCGGTCGGGGGCGAGGTCTGGTAAATGTCCCGCTATGTCCCGCAAAAAGGAGACTTCATCGCCGTCACCCTGGATCCTCAGTCCGGCCATGAACAGAAGGGCCGTCGGCCCGCGCTGGTCGTGAGCAACACGCTGTTCAACGAACGCACCGGCCTCGCGATCGTTTGCCCCATAACAGGCTCCAACCGCCGTTTCCCCTTCCATATCCCCATAGAAGACAAATCCAAAGTAACCGGATTTGTAATGGTTGAACAGGTCAAGTCCATCGATTTTCGAGCCCGCCAAGCCAGTCCTATAGGCACAGCTTCTCATGGCATGATGGACGAAGTTCTCGCCGTTCTTGACGCCTGCATATACTGAACGTTGGTACCCTTGAACGTTGCGAGTGTAAGATTCAGAGAAAGCCGGACAGGCCTGGAGTACGGGATCCGAACAAAAAATCTGCGCCGCAGGGGTTGCGTCGGGGATTCCACGTTCGACGTTCAACCTGTAACCTGGAACCATCATGCTTGCTGACTACAACCAGATCATCGACGGGAGGCTGTGGGTGGGGTGCGTGGCGCGGCCGGGCGACGCCCGGCAGCTGCAGCGCATGGGCATCACCATCGTCGTCAGCCTCCAGACCGAGGCCGACCTTAAACGATACGGCATATCCCAGGACAAGCTCGTACGCGCCCTCGAAGACGTCAGCATCGATATCCGATGGGTGCCCGTCGAGGAGTTCAACCGCGCAGACCTCACGCTCCAGCTGCCGACCTGCGTCTCCGTCGTCGAAGCCGCCCTCGCCCCCGCCTGGGCCAGACTCTACCTGCACTGCTCCGCAGGCATCATCCGCAGCCCCACCGTCGCCGCCGCTTACCTTATGAAGACCTATTCCATGTCGGCGGAAAAAGCCTCAGATATCCTCATCACAAAAAGAGATTGCCGGCCCGATATGGAGGTGCTCCGGGCGTATGAAATAATGTGGAACGTGAAACGTGAAACGTGAAAGGTTGGAACGTTGGAACGTTATAACGTGCAAACGTTCAAACGTTCAACGTTTTATCGGTCGCTCTTCGAGGGTTTTTTCGACCGGCAGTGATACCGGCCGTTTTCCTCGACGCAGCTGTTTCCCGTCGGGCAGCACAGGTTGCCGCATACGTGCCCCGGCGGACAGCAGACCCCAGGGCTCGTACAAACATGCCCGTGCGGGCAGCAGCTCTGGCCGCAAACGATCTCGTTCTTCTTGCACTCCGCGCGCGCTTCCCTGCCGCTGAAAAATGCCGCGGCCGCAGCCCCTATGCCCCCCGCAATCAGTTTCACCGCGCTCCGGCGCGGAATCGGCGAAGCAAGGGTACGCGAAATGGTATCGAGCAGTCTGTCGGCGGCCATGTCTTGCCTCCAAATGGCAAATCTATATGTTGATATTCTATGAAATTGGAGCCGGCAGACACAGCATTATTTATCGCTGAAGTGAGATTTTTGTATGCAGTTTGTATTACAAATAATTTGCGAAAAATCCAATTCGCAATTCGTTATTATTTCGAGGCTGAGGGATGCTTGGGCTCGCAGCGATACGCACCGTTTTCATAAACGCAGCTGTTCCCCGTCGGGCAGCAGAGATTGCCGCAAACATGCCCGGGCGGGCAGCAGTTTCCAGGGCTTGTGCACACGTGCCCGTGCGGACAGCAGATCTGGCCGCAAACAACCTCGTTCTTCTTGCAGCCTTGCCCTCCCGCCACGGCGCCGAAAACCGCGCCGCCGGACGCTCCCACGGTTCCGGCAGTGGACGCGAAATTCCATGTGAGGCCTTTGGGCCTGCAGACCTTTACGCCCTTTTCCGTGACGCACATTTCGCTCTTCTTGCAGCACAGGTTGCCGCAGTTGGCCTCAATCGGCTTGCATGCAGCCCTGGCTTCCCTGCCCCCGACGATGGCGGCGGCAGCAGCCCCGAATCCTCCCGCAATCAGCTTCACCATGCGGCGCCTGGGCATCGGGCTTGCCAGGATGCGCGAAATGTCATCGAGAAAGCGGTCGGACATGGTTTTCCTCCTGAACCTCCTTATCGATGGAAAACATATTCTGCGTTAAAAAATTTTGGGGCCAATCTTGGCACCGGAAAATGTTTCGGGACAGAATGATCTTTAAAGCAACCTGCATTTTCCTGGCAGCGGTCCTCTCTGGGTTCGCCCTCGCCCGCATACTCGAGCCGCCGAGGATCAGCGCCGTCAGCTGGTCGGACGAACGTCTGGCCGAAATGGCCTCGGAACGCCCCGAACTTCTGCCGCAGGCGCTTGCGCGCAATCCCGCGTCGCCCTTCCGCTGGTGCGAACTGGGCGCCGCCCTGCTCGATAACGGCTACGTCGAAGACGCCCGGACGTGCTTCGAACGCGCCCTGGTCCTGGGGCCGAACCTCGTTTCCAATTTGTCCCTAGTCTCGCGCTTCTACGACCGCATCGGGGAACGCACCGAATCATTGAAATGCTCCGCCCGCATCCTCCACCTCGCCCCCTCCTACGCCCAGAGCATCCTCGAATCCTATACCTCGAGCAGTTACCGGCTGATCGACACCCTCAACTACGGCCTGCCCGACGATCCCCCTATCGCGTGTGCCTATTTCCGCATTCTCCTGCGGAGCAACGAACCCGAGACGATCCGCCAGGCCTGGACATGGCTCTCCGAACGCAATATTCCCGACCGCGAACTGACCGACCTCTACATCGATTACCTCGTAAGGATTCAGGATTACGGCCAGGCGCGCGAACTGCGGCTTGCCACCCTGGGCACTCAGCGCGGCAATTACCTGTCAACGGAGTTTATCTACAACGGAGGATTCGAGGACGAGCCGTCCGGCTCCCTCTTCGACTGGAGAATCAGCCGCGCCAAAGGAGTGGAAGCCGCCCGCGATATCGACACCGCTCATTCAGGCAAATATTCGCTGCGCATCGAATTTTCCGGCGACACCAACGTCGCCTTCCGCCACGTGGCCCAGGATACCCTGCTCGGCATGGGAGCTTACCGCTTCCGCGCCTTCGTGCGCACGGAAGATATCTCGACCGACAAGGGCATCGCGCTGCGTATCTACGACGCCGATTCGCCCGGCCGCCTGAATTACCGTACCGAACAGCTGACGGGAACCAACGGCTGGACCGAATTGGGTGCGCAATTGGTGGTCGGGGAAGATACCGAGAGAGTGCGCATCGAAGTCGTCCGCGACAAGTCCGAGAAATTCGATAACCTGATTAAGGGGCGCGTGTGGCTCGATGATATAACGCTGACTTACGCTGAAGGACGCTGACTTACGCTGAAAAAATATATATATATAAATTTTTTCGGCGTGTGTCAGCGTTTTGTCGGCGTACGTCAGCGTTAAAGAAACAATATGGACTATTCGTCTCGATTAAGGGGCATCTACCTGGGCGGGATGACGCTGGTGCTGGGGTACACGGCGTATGCGCATGGGGGATTTCTCGAGCGGGAGCTGAACTACAGCCTGCTCGCGATCGGGCTGCTTTCGCTCGTTTACTGGGCGCTTCGCCCGCAAAGACGCGCTCCCGCTGGACCGCTGGATTTTCTGGCCGCTGGTCCTGCTTCCCTGCTACATCATCCTGCAGACCGTGCCCGTCCCCGTCGCCGCCCTGCGTGTGTTGTCGCCGGTGCGGGCCGAGCACGTGGACGCCCTGGGCAATCTATTGCCGCCCATGAACTGGGCATCGATCAGCGTCCTGCCCGGCGCGACCCTGGGACACCTGTTCCGCGTCATCGCCTATACGCTCGTCTTCCTGACCATGCGCCGCATCAAAGGCTGGGGCGCGGCCATCCCCATCCTCGTCGTCGCCACCCTCGAGGCCGTCCTCGGCCTGCTGCAATACTGGGAAGGCACCGGCGGAACCCGCATGGCCCAGGGAACCTACCCCAATCACAGCCACTACGCCGACCTGCTGGGCATGGCGCTCCCCTTCGCCATCATGTATGCCGTCACCTTCGCGCGCCGCGAAAAACGCTCCGAATCCACCCGCGGATCAACCTTCGCCGGCATCGTCCTGCTCGCCGCGGCTGCGGCCATTTTCCTTGCCATCACCTTTTCGCTCTCCGGCGGAGGCTTCATCTCCTGCCTGGCGTCGCTCTGCTTCATGGGCATCCTGCTTATGAGCCGCAGGGTGAGGCCCGGATGGCGCTGGGCAGCGGCCGTCGCCGTCCTTGCCCTGACGATCATGGGGTTTATGCTGATTCCGCCCGACCCGGTGGTCGAGCGGTTTGCCGGGGAATCCCGGCTCGGCGAAGGATCGCGTCCGGCGCTCTGGGGCGAGACGCTCAAAGCTTTTCCCTACTACTCCTTCTTCGGCTGCGGGCTGGGCGGCTTTGAATCCGCGCTTTACCGCACGAGCGACATCATGCATGACCGGCTGATCGACTACGCGCACAACGATTACCTGCAGCTGCTCGTGGAACTGGGGATCGTGGGATTTCTTATCGGCGTCGTTCTTGTGACAGCCGTTCTGCGCCCGGCATTTCGCCGCGCGCTGAAGGATCCCGCGTCGGAAGAGGGCGCCCTGGCCATCGCCTGCATCGGAGGATTTGCGGCATTTCTGATCCATTGCACGTATAATTTCAATTTCTATGCGCCGGCAAACGCGCTTTGCGCAACCATGATTGCATCGATAATGGCGGGAAAAACTTTGAACGCTGACGTACGCTGACAGAACGCCGACACACGCTGAAAAAAAATGGAATATATAAATGCATTCATTGTCTTGCTGAGAGTAATCGTAAGTGCTGTATTTGCGGTGGCGGGGATTGCGAAGCTGGCGGACCGTGCGGGCTCGCGCAAGTCGATGCGGGACTTCGGGGTCCCGAAGATCCTGGCGGGATTCTTCGGGCTCGCCGTGCCTGTTGTCGAGCTGATTGCGGCGGCGGCGCTTGTTCCCGGCCGCACGGGCTGGTATGGCGCGGCGCTGGCTCTCGCGCTGCTGCTGGTCTTTATCGCGGGCATTTCCCTCAACCTCGCACTCGGCCGCAAGCCCGATTGCCACTGCTTCGGGCAGATCCACTCGTCGCCCATCGGCTGGAAAACATTGGCGCGCAATTACGCGCTGGCCGCGGCCGCTCTTTTCATACTGTGGCGCGGACCCGCCTACCCGCAGCCCGAAATCGGCTGGTGGCCGGCCATCGCAGCCCTGGCGGCGCTGAACCTGTGGATTTTGATCTACCTGCTGCGGCAGAACGGCCGCCTGATGCTGCGCATCGAAACTCTCGAATCGAAGCTCGGCATCGAAGCCCCGGCCCCGCCTCCCCTCGGACTGCCGCAGGGCTCGCCGGCGCCCGATTTCACGCACGAAAACGTGACGCTGAAAAGCCTGCTCGCTGCGAACAAGCCTGTGCTGCTGATCTTTGTCGAGCCCGACTGCACGCCGTGCCAGGCGCTGCAGCCCGAAATACAAGATTGGCTGACGCGCCACGCCGGCCGCCTGACCATCCAGGTCATCAGCGAAACGGGCGCCACACACCCCGTCGCCGAAGCGTACCAGTACGGCGGCACGCCGGGAGCCGTGCTCATAAACGCCGACGGCACGATCGCGAGCGCCGTGGCCGCCGGATCCGACCGTATACGCGAACTTGTGCGCCAGGCTGCCCTGCCCCCGGCGGCGAAGAAGGGCGACCGCGCGCCCGAAGTGCGCCTGCCCGGCCTGGACGGCAAGACCGTCGATCTGGCGTCCTTTCGCGGCAGCCCGACCGCCATCCTCTTCTGGAATCCCAACTGCGGCTACTGCCAACAGGTGCTCGATCGAGTCCGCGCGTGGGAATCCGAAAACCGCGATGCGCCCAAACTGCTGATTGTTTCCACCGGAAGCGCCGATGAAAACCGCGCGCAGGGTTTCCGATCGCCTGTGGTCCTGGACGCCGAATTCGCCACCGCGCATGCATTTGGCGTCAGCGGCACACCATCCGCCGTTGTCGTCGACCGGGACGGCATCATCGCCTCCGAAGTTGCCGCGGGCGGCGACAATGTGATGCACTTGTTGAACGTTGAACGTTGAACGTTGGAACGTTTAAACGTTAGAACGTTCAACGTTTAACGTGCTAACGTTCAACGTTTTGACCCATGACTGAAGTTAGCGATAGAATTCGTCGGACTATTCCTCATTTGCCCAGAGCCCTGGGCCTCGTCTGGGACGGGGCGCGGGGCTGGACGGTGGCGTGGGGGATTCTGCTTGTCGTGCAGGGACTGCTGCCGGCCGCTACGGTCTACCTGACACGCGCGCTCGTGAATGCGCTGGTGGCGCGCGACATCCGCCTGTCCGTCATGCTGGCCGCGGCGATGGCGGCCATCCTCCTGCTCGGCGAACTGCTGCGCGGCGCGATCGGCTGGATACGCGCCGTGCAGTCCGAACTGGTCCAGGACCACATCAATTCCCTGATCCACCGCAAGTCGGTGGAAGTCGACCTCGCGTTCTACGACCTGCCGGAATATTTCGACCATCTGCACCGCGCGCGCAGCGAAGCCGGCTACCGGCCGATCGCGCTGCTCGAAAGCATCGGCAGCATGCTGCAGAACGGCATCACGCTGGCTGCCATGCTGGTGATCCTTGCCCCGTACGGCCTGTGGCTGCCGATTGCGCTGCTGGCCGGCACGATGCCGGCGCTCTACGTCGTCGTGCGCTACACGCTGCTGCAGCACGCCTGGCGCCTGCGCACCACCGCCGACGAGCGGCGCACCTGGTACTATGACTGGCTTGTCACCGCGCGCGAATGCGCGGCCGAACTGCGCCTGTTCGACCTCGGAGGCCGTTTCCGCGGCGCCTACCAGGCGCTGCGCAGCCGCCTGCGCGGCGAACGCCTCGACATGGCCCGCAAACAGGCGCTCGCCCAGCTGGCCGCCGGCGCCGCAGCCCTTGCCGTGGCCGGCGCGGCCATGGCGTGGATCGGCTGGCGCGCCCTGCAGAGACAGGCAACTCTGGGCGACCTCGCGCTCTTTTACCAGGCCTTCAGCCAGGGCCAGGGGCTCATGCGCTCGCTGCTGGAAAACGCCGGGCAGATTTACAGCAACAGCCTCTTCCTCGGCGACCTGTTCCAGTTCCTCGCCCTTCAGCCGGGGATCAAAGATCCTGAAAAACCTGCGCTGCTGCCGGAAGCTGGCCAAGGACCGCTCGGCATCGAATTCCGCGACGTCACGTTCCACTACCCCGGCAGCCGGCGGCTGGTGCTGGACCGCGTCAGCCTGTCCATTCCCGCGGGGAAAATCGTTGCGGTGGTCGGGACCAACGGCGCCGGCAAGAGCACCCTGGTGAAGCTGCTCTGCCGTTTCTACGATCCCCAGTCGGGACGCATCGAGCTGGGCGGGACCGACCTGCGCGCTCTCGCCGCCGAAGACCTGCGCCGGCACATCACGGCCCTCTTCCAGCCCGCCGTGCCCTATAACGCCACCGCGGCCGAAAATATCGCCCTCGGCGATCACGCGTCGGCGCCCGGCGCAGCGCGTCTGCAGAAAGCCGCCAAAAGCTCCGGCGCGGACGAAGTCATCAGCCGGCTGCCTTCGGGATACGACTCCATCCTCGGCACCTGGTTCGAAGACGGGACCGATCTCAGCGCCGGCGAGTGGCAGCGCCTGGGCCTGGCCCGTGCGTTCCTGCGGCCCGCGCCCGTCATCATACTCGACGAGCCGACCAGCGCCATGGACCCGTGGGCTGAAGCCGCCTGGCTGACCCGCTTCCGTTCCGCCGTCTCCGGCAGAACGACGATCCTCATAACTCACAGATTCACCACGGCGCGTCATGCGGATGTAATATATGTTATGGACCAGGGTAGAATTGTCGAAACGGGTACGCACGCAGAGCTAGTCGCAAAAAACGGCAAGTACGCGAAAGCATGGCAAAGCATAACGCTGACGTACGCTGACAAAACGCCGACACACGCTGAAAAAAATATATAAAATTTCGGCGTGCGTCAGCGTTTTGTCAGCGTGTGTCAGCGTTCAATGATTTTCAGGAAGGACGAACCATGAAGAAAGCGTTGATTACGGGGGTGACGGGCCAGGACGGATCCTACCTGGCCCGGCTATTGCTGTCGAAGGGTTACGAAGTCCACGGCATCATGCGCAGGACGAGCACCTTCAACACCGACCGCATCGACGACATTTACCTCGACCCGCATGAATCGGGCAGCCGCATTTTTCTGCATTACGGCGACCTGACGGACGCGACCAGCCTGAGGCGCATCCTGGAAAAGACGGCCCCGGACGAAGTCTACAACCTCGGGGCGCAGTCGCACGTGCGCGTGTCGTTCGACCAGCCGGAATACACCGCCGACGCCGTGGCGACCGGCACTCTGCGCATGCTCGAAGCCATACACGATTACGGCGCCGGCTCGCACGAACCCATACGCTTCTATCAGGCCGGCTCCTCGGAAATGTTCGGCAAGGCCGCGCCGCCGCAGAGCGAGACGACGCCCTTCTATCCGCGCAGCCCCTACGGAGTGAGCAAAGTGGCCGCCCACTGGTACGCCGTGAACTACCGCGAAGCTTACGGGCTTTTCATCTGCAACGGCATCCTCTTCAACCACGAATCGCCGCAGCGCGGCGAGACTTTCGTCACGCGCAAGATCACCCGCGCACTCGGGCGCATCAAGCAAGGCCTGCAGACGAAGCTCTACCTCGGCAACCTCGAGGCGAAGCGCGACTGGGGATTCGCCGGCGACTACGTCGAGGCCATGTGGCTCATGCTGCAGCAGCCCGCCCCCGACGACTACGTCATCGCCACGGGCGAGACGCACACGGTGCGGGAATTTCTGGATGAAGCCGCCGGCTATGCCGGCGTCGACTGGAAAGTGTTGGTCGAAAAGGATACGCGCTACTTCCGTCCGACGGAAGTCGATCATCTGGAAGGCGACAGCTCCAAAGCGCGGGCCAGACTCGGCTGGAAGCCCAAGGTGAGCTTCAAGGAGCTCGTGCGCATGATGGTCGACCATGACATGGAACTGGCCAAACAGGAATGCACGCTGCGCAATGCCGGGCATAAGGTTTCGGTGAGGCGAGGAGTTTGAAGAAAGGCGAATCTATGACGAAGATCTATGTTGCGGGCCACACGGGTCTCGTAGGTTCCGCGATTGTGCGGCGGCTGGGCGGACCTGAGGGGCTGCTGGTCCGGACGATCGATGAACTGGACCTGATGGACCAGCGGGCTGCAAACGCTTTCTTCGAAAAAGAGCGGCCGGAGCAGGTGTACCTGGTCGCGGCGCGCGTCGGCGGGATACAGGCCAACAATGCTTACCCGGCGGAATTCATTTACCAGAACCTGATGATCGAGGCGAACGTCATCCACGCAGCGTGGCGCTGCGGAGTCAAGAAGCTGCTCTTTACGGGCTCGTCGTGCATTTACCCGAAACTGGCGCCGCAGCCGCTGCGCGAAGAGCACCTGCTGACCGGGCCGCTCGAGCCGACCAACGAGTGGTACGCCATCGCCAAGATCGCCGGCATCAAGCTTTGCCAGGCCTACCGCCGCCAGTACGGGTTTGCCGCCATCAGCGCCATGCCGACCAACCTGTACGGGCCGGGGGACAACTTCGATTTGCAGACGTCGCACGTGCTTCCTGCGCTGCTGCGGAAATTCCACGACGCCAAAGCGGCGGGCACGCCGAGCGTCAAGGTGTGGGGGACGGGGACGCCGAGGCGGGAGTTCCTGCACGTCGACGACCTCGCCGACGCGTTGGTATTCCTGATGGAGCGCTACGATCAGGAAGAGATCATCAACGTGGGGACGGGCGAGGACCTGACGATACGCGAGCTGTGCGAGATGGTGCGCGAGGTGGTGGGGTATGAGGGTGACATCGAGTTCGATCCGGCGATGCCCGACGGCACGCCGCGCAAGCTCATGGACGTCTCGCGCCTCCGCTATCTCGGCTGGCAACCCAAAATCCCGTTGCGCCAGGGCATAGAGGCCACTTACCGGTGGTATCTGAATAACGCTGACGCACGCTGACCGGACGCCGACACACGCTGAAAAAATCCAGCCTGCTATGGCAATGTTGCCGGATCGGGCTGCGGCTGGATCCATGAAAGAGTGCCCTTGCGCGCGTTTTCAAAAACCATGCGCTTATATCGCGCGATGGGGCCAAAGTTAAACAGAAAGCCGACTTCGTACTTCGTGGCCTTGAGGTAGTTCAACAGCTGAGCCTCATGTTCTTTGAGGATCGCCTGGCATGTTTTCAGCTCCACAATCACGGCATCATTCACAATCAGATCCGGCTCGTATTTGCCAACCTCTATGCCTTCAAAAAACACCCTAATTTTGACTTCCGGCTTGATTATGAGCCCATACTTCGGTCCCGCTACCGTCATGGCTTTTCCATAAACCCGTTCCAGAAATCCATATCCTAGCGTTTTGTATACGTCGAAAAAAAGGTCGATCAATGGCCCGGTAGTTTCGGAATATTTCAGTTCCATACCGGAATTGTTTCGCTACCGGCTCAAATATTTCAGTATATTTTTTGTTTTTCAGCGTGGGTCGGCGTTCTGTCAGCGTACGTCAGCGTTAAAATCAACCCTGCCGCAGCCCCCGAAATGTTGCAGATGAGATCCAGGTAGGACGGGGATCGGACCGGAAGCCAGATTTGGAGCGTTTCGATCGTGGCGCTGACGGCCGCGGCAATAATGAGCGTTACGAAAATATTGCCCCAAAGCCGCCCCGGATGTGTCCGCTTCCTGTATAGGAAATAGCACAAGCCGAACGGGACGAAACCGAGCAGGTTGATGGCGATGTCGACGCGGCTGTACCCGCCCCTCCAAAACGCCGGAAACACGCTGCGGTCCCGCAGTTGGTACTTGGCGCCGATCCGCATCGTCGCACCCGCCGGTCCGTGGTCCCGGACGACGCTCCCGCCTTTTTCATCAAAAAAATAAAGCGCCGATAGTCCGTCCTCTTCCGCAATTTTCCGCCGTTCAGCGCCGCTCCACAGGCTGTAGTGGCGCGCGATGTCCGACGCCGAAAGCGTCCGGTCGAATATCGCGGCGCCGTACAGCCGCCCTTCCCAGTTTCGGTTCCCGCTCCCGATTCCCCCCAGCACCACATAGCCGCGCAGCACATTGGGCCTCGGCTTCAGTTTCGGATAGCTCCGCGCCAGCACTCCATCCACGTAAAAATCCGTTCCCTCGGTTCCGGCAGTCACCGCCACAAAGCGCCGCACGCCCCGCTGCAGCACTCCCTTGACCCATACCTGGTCGTAGGCATTCCATCTGCCTTTGTCCCATATCGGAAGCTGCAGCCAAAGATTTTTTTCCCGCTGCGCCACAAACAGGTTCCTGCGCACACTTTCTTCGGACAGGGACAGGATTTTGGTGAATCCCCAGGCGGGCTCCTCTGCCGGCTGCAGACACACTTCGACGCTGACGTTTCCCCCGCTGTTTCTCAAATCGACAGGCTTCTCACTGTACAGGATCGACGGATGGCTCAGGGCGATCCCCTGGCCGTCTAAGGACCACGCCACCCGGTTGTCGGGATTGAACTCGAAGGGCCACAGGCCGACAATCAAATATCCTATGACGATCAGCACACAGAGCGCAAGCAGCAGTTTCCGTTTCACCAGTTACCCCGGACTGATTATACCTGTTCAAACTGAAACGTGGAACCTGGAACGTTCGAACGTTTGAACGTTGAACGTTTTGAACGTTTGAACGTTTGAACGTGGAACGTGGAACGTGGAAGGTTGAGTTCATACTGCGGATAAAGTAGAATATTGGAATGAAGGCTACTACTGTAAAGATAGAAGGGGAACTGCTCAATGAGTTGGAGGCGGTGAAGCCGGAAGCTATGAGTATTTCCGCGTATATCCGGGATGTCCTGCGAAAGGACCTGGCCCGGCGAAGGCTCTCACGGGCGGCGGTATCCTATGAGGAATTCCTGGCAGCGAATCCGGAAGAACAGTCCTTGCTGCGGGAATGGGATGAAGCCGACCTTGGCCGCACCCATCAATTATGAAACATCCACAGTGCTTTTTTAAGCTCCAGCAATCTTAGCCGCCGATATACGCTGACCCGTATCCTATCTGTCGGCGTTCGTCCGCGGTTTTGTCAGCGTAAGTCGGCGTTACTAAAAATATCAGCGTACGTCAGCGTTTTTGTCGGCGTTTGTCAGCGTTACCTGAACCTTGCTGCCGGCCGTGAGACGGAGCTGGCCTTCGGTGACAACCGTTTCGCCGGGTTCCAGGCCTTTTTCTATCACAATTTGCCCATCGACGTGCATCCCGGGGACGACGGGGCGCGATTCGACGGTCTGGTCCGGCTTCACGACGAACACGAACGATCCTTCCTGGCCCGCCTGCACGGCCTGGCCGGGCACTACCAGAGCGCCCGCCCGGGTTCCAAGCCTCAGGACCACGCGGACAAACTCGCCCGGCCAAAGCTGGTGGCTGCGGTTTGCAAAGGCGGCTTTGACGAGGATGGTTCCCGTCGATTCATCCACGGCGTTATCGATAAAGAAAAGCTTGCCGTCCTCAAACGTTGACGGGCCCGCGTCTTTCGAAATCGATACGGCCTGCCCCTTCTTCACGGAAGGCAGCTGATTTTCGGGCACGGAGAAGGCGGCGTAAACCGGCTCGATCTGGTTTATGGTCATGAGCTCCGTGTTGGGGCCGACCAGGTTGCCCTGCTGGATGAGGAGGCTCCCGGTCCGGCCGCTGATGGGCGAGCGGATGCTGGCGTAGCCGAGCAGGATGCGGGCGTTGGCGATCTCGGCTTTAGTGGCTTCGATCGAGGCGCGGGCGCTCAGGACCGCCGCCTGGTCGGCCCGGACCGTCGCGGCAGCCGCTTCCGCGCTGGCGGCCGACTGCTCCGCCTGCTCCTTCGAAACGAGATTTTTCCCCAGGAGGCTGCGGTCGCGTGCGGCCTGCGATTCCGCGTATTTCTGCTGGGCAAGATCGCGCGCCAGGTTCGCCTCCATCTGGGCGAGTGCGGCTTCATCCTTCGACAGGTTGGCCTGCGCCTGGGTCAGTTGCGCCTCGTAGGTGCGCGAATCGACCCTGAAAAGCTCCTGCCCCTGTTTGACAAAATCTCCTTCGCGGAAAAGCACCTGCATCAGTTCCCCGCTCATCTGGGATTTCAGGGTGACCGTGGCAGAGCTCTCGATGCGGCCGACAGCCTGGATGTTGATCGGCACGTCTTTCTGGACGGCTATGGCGGCAACAACCGTAACCGCACCGCCGCGCATCCCTCCTTTGGACGGAGTCTCCTGCGATTCAGAACGGCCCCTGCATCCCTGCGCCGCCAGAGAGAATGAGATACACAGCAAAATAGCCCAGGTAAAATGACGGGCCAATCCGCACTTATTGCCGGCCCTCAACATAATTCCCCTCCCAGCATCCATCTATTTTCGTGAGGACGGGTCTCCAGACCCGTCCGATTAAGCTATTGCTTGATATTCCCCCATCGGACGGCTCTGGAGAGCCGTCCTCACGATTCTTCTTCTTACAGGACGGTCTCCGGGGAGCCGTCCCTCACTCGTACGTCAGCGTTCCCTATGCACAAGATGGCGCGCTTTCTCCAGGTAAACATAAATCACCGGCGTAATGTATAACGTGAGCAGCTGGGAAACCAGCAGCCCGCCTTCCACCGCCAGGCCGAGCGGCCGGCGCGCCTCCGACCCGGCTCCCATCCCGAGGGCGATCGGCAGAGTCCCCACCAGCGCCGCCATCGTCGTCATCATGATGGGGCGGAAGCGCACCAGGCAGGCCTGGTGGATGGCGTCCGCCGGAGAAAGGCCCTGCGTCCGCTGGGCCTCGATCGCAAAATCGATCATCATGATCCCGTTCTTTTTCACGATCCCAACCAGCATGATGATGCCCACAAAGGAATAAATATTCAGCTCCTGCCGGAACACGAGGAGCGTAGCCAGAGCCCCGAGGCCGGCCGAGGGCAATCCGGAAAGAATCGTGATGGGATGGATGAAGCTCTCGTAGAGAATTCCCAGGACCATGTAAATCACGAGAATCGCCAGGATCAGCAGCATGCCCATGCCTTTCAATGACGCCTCGTAGGCAGCGGCCATGCCCTGGAACATGGTCGTGATTCCGGCCGGCAGGCTGGTGCGCGCCACTTCCTGAATGGACTCGACCGCCTGCCCGAGCGAAACGCCGGGCTGCATGTTGAAAGACAGGGTCACAGCCGGGAACTGGCCGTAATGGGCCACCGACAGGGGCCCAATGCCGGTTTCCAGGCTGGCGAGCTGGCTCAGTGGCACCAGCTTCCCTGCCCGCGATTTCACGTAAAGCAGGCTCAGCGCATTGGGGTCGCGCTGAAACTGGGGCAACACCTCCAGGATGACGTAATAGTTGTCGGTGGAGGTATAGATCATGGAGACCTGTTTGGACCCGTAGGCGGCGAAAAGAGTGCTTTCGATCAGGTCCGGCGCGACATTCAAAGAGGAGGCCATATCGCGGTCGATCCTGACCGTTACCTCGGGATTGTTGAGCTGGAGATCGCTGGTCACATCCACCAGCTCGGGGATGTCCCGCATGCGAGTTTGGAAATCCGCCCCCACACGGTACAGCTGCTCGAGATCGGGGCTTTGCAGCGTGAACTGATACTGGCTCCGGGTCTGCATGCCGCCAATCCGTATCAGGGGAGGGTTCTGCAGATAGGTCCGGATCGACGGGAGGGCGTTCAGTTTTGGCCGAAGGGTCTCAATGATTTCTTCGGGAGTCAGTTTGCGCTCGCTCCGCGGTTTCAGCCGGATCATGAAGCGGCCGGCATTGCCGCCCTGAGCAAAGGACATAAAGGCGTCGATGTGGGGACTGGAACGGAGCACCTTGTTCATTTGCTGCTGCATTTGGGCCATCGCCTCGAAGGAAACATCCTGCGGCCCTTCCGTTGAGCCTGAGAGCATGCCCTGATCCTGGCTGGGGACGAAGCCCTTGGGCACAAAGCCGTACAGATAGACCGTGGCGGCCAGGGTGCCGAAGGCGAACAGGAGCGTGATAAACCGGTGACGCAGCACTCCCCTCAAAGTCCAGCCGTAGAAATTGCGCGCCGCCTGGAAGCCTTTTTCCGTCACGCGGTAGAAAGTGTGCGGATCCTCCGTCTGCGGATTCAGCATGCGGCTCGAGAGCATCGGCGTGAGGCTCAGGGCCACCACGCCCGATATCAGGATGGCGACCATGATCACCACGGCGAATTCGTGAAACAGCCGGCCCATGATCCCGCCCATGAACAGCACGGGAATGAACACTGCGGTCAGCGAGATGGTCATGGACAGAATGGTAAAACCGATTTCCTTCGCGCCGGTGAACGCCGCCTCCATGCGCGACTGCCCCATTTCCATGTGGCGGACGATGTTTTCGAGCATGACGATGGCGTCGTCCACGACGAAGGCCACGGAAAGCGTGAGCGCCATGAGCGAGAGGTTATCCATCGTGTAGCCGAGCAGAGACATGGCCGCAAACGTGCCGACGATCGACATGGGCAACGCCAGGCTGGGAATGATGGTGGCCGAGACATTGCGCAGAAAAATGAAGATGACCAGGACCACCAGCATGACCGTCAGCAACAGGGTGAATTTCACGTCATTCACCGATTCGCGGATGGTTTGGGAGCGGTCGATCAGGAGGCCCAGGTTCACCGAGGGCGGAAGCAGCTCGCGGAGAGTGCGCAGCTGGTCCTTGATGGAGTCGACGACCTGCACCGTGTTGGTGCCCGGCTGTTTCTGGACCGCAAGAATGATGGAGCGGATATCCGACCCGCCGTTGTTGAACCACGCCGCGGTCTTGTCGTTCTGTATGCTGTCGATGACGCGCCCCAGCTCGCGCAGGCGAACAGGCGAGCCGTTGCGATAGGTAACCACAATGTTGCCGTACTGCTCCGCGTCCGTGAGTTGCCCCGTCGACTTGACCGTGTAGGCCTGCCGCGCCCCCCAGAGCGTGCCGCTCGGCATGTTGACGTTGTGCTGATCGATGGCCGCCTCGATTTCGCTCAGGGCAATTCCCCGGGCGGCCAGGAGGTTCGGATCGACCTGAGCCCGCACGGCATATTTGGTCGAGCCCCAGACATTGACCAGCGCCACGCCGGATATCATCGAGATGCGCTGCGCGATCATGTTTTCGGCGTAGCTGTCGAGCGTGGACAGCGGCAGGGTCGGCGAATTCAGCGACAAAATCAGGATGGGCTGGTCGGCCGGGTTGACCTTGCGGAAGTTGGGCGGAGTCGGCATGCCCGGCGGCAGCAGACGCTGCGCAGAGGCAATTGCGATCTGAACGTCCTGGGCGGCCGCGTCGAGATCGCGGTCCAGCGAAAATTGAAGGGTGATGCTGGTCTGGCCGAGAGAGCTGGAGGAGGTCATGGAATCGACGCCCGAAATAGTGGAGAACTGCTTCTCGAGCGGGGTCGCCACCGAGGCCGCCATCAGCTCGGGGCTGGCGCCGGGGAGGCCGGCGCTCACCTGTATGGTCGGAAAATCCACGTTGGGAAGATCGCTGACCGGAAGAGTGCGGTAGCCGACAATCCCGAAAATTACAATCCCGAGCATCACCAGCGTGGTCATGACGGGGCGTTTGATAAAAATCGCAGATATATTCATCGTTCAACCTTCGGCATCAACAGAACGCGCAAAAACGAAGCATTATTACACCAATCCCGGCGAAAGCCCATTCATGAATTTATCCGCTGACTTACGCTGACAAAACGCTGACACACGCCGAAACAATTTATATATATATTTTTTCAGCGTTCATCAGCGTCCTTCGGCGTACGTCAGCGTTATAGTGATAGAATAGTCGCCCATAATTATGGAGGCAACATGCGTCATTTCGTTCACGCCCTGCTCGCCACTGTCCTGAGCATGGGCATCTGCCTGGATGCCGCGGAAAAGCGGCCGCTCGGGTTCGATGATTTAATGAAGATGCAGCGCGTCGGCGACCCGCAGATCTCGCCGGACGGCAAATGGATCGCCTACACGGTCACCGCGGTCGACAAAGAGAAGAACCGCAGCAACACCGACATCTGGCTCCTGCCCGTTTCAGGCGGGGAGGCGCGCCGCCTCACCCGCTCCGCACAGAGCGACGCGCGCCCGCGCTGGTCGCCGGACAGCAGGGAAATTGCATTTGTCTCCGCGAGGGACGGGGCCCAGGTCTACATCCTGCCTCTCGAGGGAGGCGAGGCGGTCCAGGTCACATCCGTCGCGACGGAAGCCGGCGGCGTGCTCTACAGCCCCGACGGGAAGCACCTGCTCTTCACGTCGGACGTTTACCCGGAATGCTCGGACGCCGATGGGCAAAAGGCGATGGAGTGCAACGCCGGCCGGAAGAGTGCGGCCGACAACGCCAGGGTCAAGGCGCACGTCGCCACCCGCCTGCTGTTCCGCCACTGGAGCAGCTGGAGCGACGGCCGGCGGTCCCACCTTTTCCTCGTCCCTAAGGACGGCTCGCAGCCGCCGCGCGACCTGACGCCCGGCGATTACGACGTCCCCCCGTTTTCCCTGGGCGGCCCCGACGACTACGCCTTCTCGCCCGACGGCAAGGAAGTCTGCTACGCCTCGAAGCACGACCGCGACGAAGCCCGGTCGACAAACTCGGACCTGTTTACGGTCAACCGCCACGGGTGAAACAAAAAAAATCACCGAAAACCCCGCTTACGACGGGTCTCCCCTGTATTCGCCCGACGCTCGCTACATCGCCTACCGCGCCCAGGCCCGCCCCGGATACGAGAGCGACCGCCTGCGGCTGATGATCTACGACCGCTCCACGGGAAGGCGCCGCAGCCTGACGGATGCACTCGACCGCTGGGTCGACTCTTTCGCCTGGGCGCCGGATTCGAGCAGGATATATTTTCTGGCCGAAGACCGCGGCCGCACCCCGATATTTGAGGTCCCGGTTGCGGGAGGCGCGATCCGGCGCATCTACGCCGAAAACTCCTCCGGCGACATCGGAGTGACGCCGGACGGGCGAACGCTGGTCTTCACCCGGTCGTCGATGCATCAGCCCGCGGAAGTTTATTCCGTCCGAACGGACGGATCCCAGGCAACGGCGCTGACGCACCACAACGACGCTCTGCTGGCCGGACTCGACATGAACCGCGCGGAGGAATACTGGCACGACGCGTCTCCCTCGTCGGGCGGGCCGAAGACCGATCCGGCCGCGGTGGCGGGATTCATCGACCCCGTCCAGCTGGAGGCCGCGATGCCGGCGCAAAAGGCTCTCGACATCCCCAAAGCCCACATGTGGATTCTCAAACCGCCGCGCTTTGATCCGTCTAAAAAATATCCTGCGCTCATGCTCGTTCACGGCGGGCCGCAGGGCTCGTGGGGGGACAACTGGGGCTATCGCTGGAATCCGCAGATGTACGCCGCCGCGGGCTACGTCGTCTTCATGCCCGATCCGCGCGGGTCCACGGGCTACGGGCAGCAGTTCATCGACGAAATCAACCGCGACTGGGGCGGCCGCTGCTTCCGCGACCTGATGCTGGCCGCGGATTACGTTGCGAAGCTTCCCTATGTCGACGGCAATAGGATGGGCGCCGCGGGAGCCTCCTTCGGCGGCTTCATGATCAACTGGTTCCAGGGGCACACGGACCGGTTCAAAGCGCTGGTCGGGCATGCGGGTGATTTCGACCAGTCCAGCAGCTACTACGTCACCGAAGAACTGTGGTTCCCCGAGTGGGAAATGGGCGGCCCGCCCTACGAAAACCAGCCGCTGCACGATGCCCTCTCCCCCAGCCGATACGTCAAAAATTTCAAAACACCGCAGCTGGTGACGCACGGCGAGCTCGATTACAGGGTCCCGATCTCGGAAGGCCTGGCCATGTTCACCGCCCTGCAGAGGCGCGGAGTCGAATCAAAACTCCTATCCTTCCCCGACGAAGGGCACTGGGTGCTGAAGCCGCTCAACGCGGAGTTGTTTTACCGCACAGTCCTCGACTGGCTGAACCGCTATTTGGTGGAAAGTCAAAGCGGTTGGAGGGGTTACGCCGGTCTTGAACGCTGACTTACGCTGAACGGACGCCGACCCACGCCGAAAAAAATTTATATATTTTTTCAGCGTACGTCAGCGTCATGTCAGCGTACGTCAGCGTTTCAAAATACGGACGGCTTTCTTGAGGAGGTCGAGGACGGGGAGGCGTTTGGCGCAGTTTTTTTCGCAGTAGCCGCATTCCGTGCACAGGCCGGGCTGGTGCCCTTCATCCTGGTAAATAAGACGCGCGCTCTCCACGTCGCCGTACATGAATGCGTCGTTGTACAGCTCGAATATGCGCGGCACGTCGATTTCCACGGGACAGGGCATGCAGGCCCGGCATGAGGGGCACGGGATGTCGCGCAGGGCCATGAGCGCATCCCTTACTTTGCCGATCAGCACCTCTTCCTGAACCGTCAGGCTGTCCGGCCCGCAACGGCCGGCAAGCTCCACAGCCTTCTTCAGCCCCGCAACGGAATTCGCGTCGAGGACGACGGTCGATATTTCCCCGAAATTCCAGACAAAGCGCAGAGCCCATTCTGCGGGGCTGCGGTTCTCCACGCCGGCCAGCATGCCGGCAGCCGGCCCGGGCAGGTGTTCCAGCCGGCTCCCTTTCATGGGCTCCGTCACGACCGCGGCGAGTCCCTTCCGGGCCGCGTACCGTATGCCGGTGATGCCGGGATCGTGGGCGACATCCATGTAGCTGAACTGAAACCGGCAAAGCGACCATCGGTCCCAGGATTCCACGATGCTCTTGAGCGGCTGATAATGGTCATGGAAGGCGAAGCCGGCATAGCCGGCCCTGCCGTCCTTCAGGGCGGCTTCCATCCATTCCAGCGCGCCCAGCCCACGCAGGACGGGCCAGTTCTCGCGGTTCAGACTCCCGAACAGGCAGAAGTCCACCCGCTCGGCGCCCATCAGGCTGAGCTGCCGGGAGAATTCCGCCTCCAGGTCCGCTTTCGAATGGATGAGATGGACGGGCAGCGTCAGGGCGACTTTGACTTTTTTGCGGTACCCGTCCGCAAGCGCGGCGCCGACAGCCACGGCTGCGCGTTGGTGGCGTCCGAGATCATAGGGATGCCCCAGATCCAGGTAATTCACGCCACTGTCGATGGCGCAACGTATCAGCGCGATCGATTCGCCGGCATCATCGGGAAGCATCCCGCAGCCCAGACCCAGCGCAGATGCTTCCCAATCAAGCCTGCCGAATTTACGATATTGCAATACTGGCCTCAGTCAGGTACCTCCGGCAAAGCCGGAGGCTTGAAGGATTTGAACCGCTCAAAACGGTTGGACTAGTTACGCCGGTCTTGAACGCTGACTTACGCTGAACGGACGCCGACCCACGCCGAAAAAAATTTATATATTTTTTCAGCGTACGTCAGCGTCATGTCAGCGTACGTCAGCGTTTCAAAATACGGAGCTGTCAAACTCTTTGAGTCGCGGCGCCAGAGGCGGTGGTTGGCCATAATGCATTCAGCCTTCCACGTTCCACCTTCCACGCTACGCCTCGACCCAGGGCGAATCGTGTTCGCCGCTGAGGCAGATCACCATGAAGCCGTAGGGCTTGTCGACCCACCGCGTAATGAGCGGCAGATGGGGGAAGGCCTGCGGGCAGATGGCTACGGTCGGCTTGTTGAAAACGTGCCGTTCGTAATCCGGGCCCATGCCCAGCTCGAGTTCGGCGCCAAGGTAGTTGAGGTCGCTGGGGTCGAGGCCGACAAAGCAGAGGATCTCGGCTTCGGGATGGGTATGGGCTTCGCCTCCGCGGTGCCATTTGCCACACCTGCTGTAAAGGCCCCAGGTGAAGTTTACGTTCATCCCCTCGAGGTCGCGGCCGTAGAGCCACACGATCTGGTCGCCGTTGCCCGGCCCGACTCCCAGTTCGGCGGGGTGCATGATGCCTTTTTCGTCGGTAACTCTTGCGAATCCCGATGTGTCGTTGGGATCCTTGTAGGTCAGCATTCTCTTGATGAGATGGGCGTGTTTGGTCCCGGAAGTTTTGGCCTTTTTCGGCAAGGCGGAAGCCTTGTATTCGGGGCCCAGGCCGATGCTGTAATGAACGATGGGATTATCGAGTTTCCGGACGGTAACCGGTCCGTGCGGGGTGCCTTTCGGGACCAGGATCACCGAAGGCTTGTCGAACACGTGCTCTTCACGCTCTTCGCCGAGCTCCACCGATATTTCCGCACCCAGTTTCATGATATCGCCGTCTTTGTAGCCGACGAAAACCAATAGTTCGTCATAAGGATGAATGAGCGAGCCTTCCAGCGGGTGCATCACGGACGGTTTCTGGATAAACCCGTAACTGAAGTGTGCGTCGAATCCCTCGAGGTCCTTCGCCTCCATCCACATGCGCGGTTCGGGGTAAAGTCCTGCAGGAGGATTTTGAATGAGGATCGGTTTCATAAGATGAGCAAATTCTTTGGTTCTTGCCATTTCTGCTGCCTCCTTTATCAGATGTCGATTTTCGTTTTCCTATTATTCCATCCTTCAATCCTCGCTTCCACCATATAAAACGTGGAAGGTGGAACGTTGGAACGTTGGAACGTTGAACGTTCAAACGTTCAAACGTTCAACGTTTTTTAGGATTTGCCCTCTGCCGGATGTTATGCGAAACTGCGCATTCACCCTATAACGAAAAAACGCCATTCGCGGAGCATGGACTATGAAGAGTATCCCGCTTCTCTGCCTTGCCATCATCCCGATTTTTTGCGCGGCATCGTGCCGCAAAGAAACCACGAAAACAGAGCGAAAGGAGCCGGCCTCCATGACGCAATCGGTCTTCGGCAAACTCCCTGACGGACGCGAGGTGCACCAATACACGCTTAAAAACCGCTCCGGTCTCACGGCAGGGATCATCAACTATGGCGCGACGGTCACGTCGCTCATCGTCCCCGACCGGAACGGCAAGATGGAGGACGTGGTCCTCGGCTACGATTCCCTGGAGGGATACGTCGAAGGCACCGCCTATTTCGGGGCCATCGTGGGACGCTACGGCAACCGCATCGGCAAAGGGCAGTTCCAGCTGGACGGGAAAGCAATACCAGCTGACGGTCAACGACGGCGAGAACCACCTCCACGGCGGGAAAACCGGTTTCAACAAAGTCCTATGGGATGCAAAGATTCTGAGCGATTCCGCCGAACCGTCGCTCGAGCTGCAATATGTCAGCCGGGACGGGGAAGAAGGATATCCCGGGACGGTGACGCTGAAAGTCACCTATACGCTGACGGACAAAAACGAACTGCGCATCGACTACGAAGGAACGACGGACCAGCCCACGATACTGAATCCGACGCAGCATTCCTATTTCAATCTCTCCGGCTCGTTCGACAACACGATTCTCGATCACCTGTTGATGATCGAGGCGGACGGCTATCACTCCGGTGGACAAGGGACTCATTCCGACCGGGCAGATTGATGAATGTGGCGAACACGCCGATGGATTTCCGCACTCCCATGGCGATCGGAGCGCACATCAACGACGCCGAATGAGCAGCTGGCGTTTGGCAAGGGCTACGATCACAACTGGGTCCTGAAAGGCAGCGCCGGCAGTGTGCGCAAGGTCGCGGAGCTGTATGAAGTCGGCAGCGGGCGCATGATGACCGTCTTCACCGATCAGCCGGGGCTTCAGTTCTACTCCGGCAACTTCCTTGACGGATCGGCGAAAGGGAAAAACGGCGTCGCCTATCAGCACAGAAGCGGGCTCTGCCTGGAAACCCAGGCTTTTCCCGATTCGCCGAACAAGCCGCAATTCCCGTCTGTGACGCTGAGGCCGGGACAAATGTATCGTCAGACTACCATCTATCAATTTTCGACCAAATAGCTTGTAAGAGGAGAACATTGCATGAGCATCCTGCAACCTGTTGACTGGATCGTTATCCTTGCCTATTTCGCTTTGATTGCGGGAATTGTTGTATGGGTTGCCAAGAAGCAGAAGAAAGACCTCCGACAGCTATTTTCTGGCCGGAAGAGAACTGGGATGGTTCGTCATCGGCGCGTCGATCTTCGCTTCGAATATCGGCTCGGAGCACCTGGTGGGATTGGCGGCTTCCGGAGCAACGGACGGCGTGGCCATGGCGCACTACGAACTCCACGCCTGGTGCCTGCTGGTCCTGGCATGGGTGATGGTTCCTTTCTATATGCGGTCGAAAGTGTTCACCATGCCGGAGTTTCTCGAACGGCGGTTCTCCCCGATGGCCCGCACGGTCCTCTCCGTCATCTCCCTGGTTGCCTACATCCTAACAAAAATAGCCGTGGGCATTTTCGCCGGCGGAGTGGTTTTTGCGGTGCTGCTGCCCGAAATCAATCTCTGGGGATTGGACAGTTTCTGGATCGGCTCTCTTCTTGTCGTCGTGATCACTGGCTTATATACCATCGTGGGCGGCATGAGTGCCGTGGCCTATACGGAAGCGATGCAGACGATTGTGCTGATCATCGGGTCGGCGCTGGTAACGATTTTCGGCCTGCACGCGCTCGGCGGATGGTCGGAACTGAGAGCCATCGTTCCATCGGACATGTTCAATTTGTGGAAGCCGATGGTCCCGGCGGGCCTCGAGAGCACCTGGGCTCCGGTCAAGAGATGCGCACCAGATGGCCTGGTACTTCAACGACAACTATCCCTGGCTCGGAATGATCATCTGCGCGCCCGTGATCGGTCTCTGGTACTGGTGCACGGATCAGTACATCGTGCAGCGCACGCTCTGACCGCGCCCAACGAGACCGAAGCCCGGCGCGGATCCATCGCGGCGGCGTTTTTCAAGCTCCTCCCCGTGTTCATTTTTATCATCCCCGGCATCATCTGCTACGCGCTGGCGATTTCGGGCAAGATGCCCGGTTTCCACAATCTCCTGATCGGGCCGGACGGCAAGATCATCCGCGACAATGCGCAACAGGCGTTTCCGCTCATGGTCGCGCATGTTCTTCCCGTCGGGGTCCGCGGCATCGTGGTCGCCGGCCTGCTCGCCGCGCTGATGAGTTCGCTGGCAGGCGCATTCAATGCCAGCGCCACGCTGTTCACCATCGACTTCTACGGACGCCTGCGCCGCGGCGTGTCCCAGGAACGGCTGGTATGGGTGGGCAGAATCGCCACCGCGGTCATGGTCCTGATCGGCATCTGCTGGATTCCTGTGATCCGCGGCGGGCGCGGCCTGTATGACTACCTGCAGGGCATGCAGGGATATCTGGCGCCGCCGATCTTTGTCGTCTTCTTCCTGGGCGTATTCTTCAAGAGAATGAACGCCAAGGGCTGCCTCTGGGCGCTGATTATCGGATTTGCCCTGGGCATCGCTCGCCTGGCGATCGATACTCCGGTCAAGTTGATGCAGGGATTTCAGTATGAGCAGGGCTCGTTCCTGTGGATTGTGAATAACATTTTCTTCCAGTACTACAGCGGAGTGATCCTGGTGATTTCCGCAGCCGTAATGATTATTGTCAGCCACATGACGCGCTGCGCCTGATTATGCAAAAATCGGCGGATTGACCTACGCGACACGAGCGAGCGGAAGACAAGCGGATTTCCCGGGAGAGCTGGAAAGCGATCGATGTGATTCTGTCTGTCGTGGTCGTCGCGCTGATCTGGCTGCGTACCTGTATTTTGTCGGATAGAATTAACGCTGACGCACACTGTCCGCGACTACGCTGATCATTGGCGTTCGTCGGATTTCGGCACGAATTCCTGCCGTTCGCTTGCTGGTGGACGTGACTTCGGGCACAGGAAGACTGGCCAGCCATGTCTTCCCGTACCCTTCGGGAAGCGACGGCGTCATTACTCGATGCTTCGGATCCCAATCTGGCCAGGCAAAATCCGGCGGATTATCTCCTCGGCATCGAGGCAACGATCAAGGGCGCTCATTCAAAAAGGGAAGGAGCCGATCCGGATTTTCAGTCCGGCCGACATCATCGGCATCGGAGTCGACACCACCGGAAGCAGTCCGATGCCGGTGGATGAAGAGGGGCAGGCTCTTTGTTTCCAGGAGAGATTCCAAAGACAATCCCGCCGCAATGGTGTGGCTCTGGAAGGATCACACCGAGCTACAAAGAAGCCGCGCAGATTCACGCAGACTGGCGTCGGAAATGCGCCCGCAGTACCTCTCGAAAATCGGCGGCACCTACTCGTCCGAGTGGTGGTGGAGCAAAATCCTGCACTGCAAAAACGTCGCGAAGGATGTATTCGATGCCGCCGCCAGCTGGGTTGAAATCTGCGACTGGATTCCCGCCGTCCTGACCGGCGAGCTTGTCGCCGCAGAACGCATGAAGCGCAGCGTCTGCGCGGCCGGGCACAAGGCGCATCTTCAATCCGGCACTGGCACGGACTTGCCGGACAGCGAATTTCTCGACCAGCTTCTCCCCGGGACTCGGATCGCTCGCGCCCGCGACTGTACGACACGGCATATACTGCCGATCATCGCGCCGGCACGCTTTCGCGCCGAATGGGCCGCGGCAGCTCGGGCTCTCTCCTTCCGTCGCGATCGCCGTGGGTGCCTTCGACGCGCACATGGGCGCGGTGGGCGCCGGGATTTCCCCGGGAACGCTGGTGAAAATCATCGGGACGAGCACGTGCGATATCATGATCCACCCGAACGATGAGCCGCTGCAGGATATTCCCGGGCGTCTGCGGCATCGTGGACGGATCCGTCATGGCCGGGTACTACGGCATCGAAGCGGGACAGTCGGCCGTCGGCGACATTTTTCTCTGGTTCGTGAACACGCTGGTCCCGGCGAAGTACGGCAGGACCCAGGACGAACAGTTTGCGAATCTCGAGAAGGCCGCGGCGGCGCTCGAGCCCGGCGAGAGCGGGCTGCTCGCGCTCGACTGGAACAACGGGAACCGCACCATCCTGGTCGATGTGCGGCTTTCGGGCCTGCTGATCGGCCAGACGCTGCACACGCAGCCGCATGAGATTTACCGGGCGCTGCTCGAAGCGACCGGATTCGGAGCACTGGTCATCATCGATCGGATCGAGGAATACGGCGTGCCGATCAAGATGTGGTCAACTGCGGCGGCCTGGCCTGCGAAAATGCCCGCTGATGATGCAGATCTACGCCGACATCACCGGCCGTCCCATGAAGATCTCGCGCAGCGAACAGACGCCGGCCCTGGGGGCCGCCGTTTTTGCGGCCGTCGCTGCGGGCGCGGCAGCGGGAGGATACGACTCGGCTGCGGACGCGCAGAAGGCCATGGTCGGAATCGGCAGGGAATACCGGCCCGCCGCGAACACCATCGTGATTTATCGAAAGCTGTACGCGCTCTACCGCCAGTTGCATGATGCTTTTGGCACCCGGCAGTGGTCGGGACGCATGTTCAACGTCATGAAAGACCTGCTGGATATCCGGGACGAGGTGCGGAGAGCACTGACTGATGTTCGAGACCAGCTTAAGGAAGAGGTTTTTCAGGCCAATATGGACCTGGTGCGCTATGGGCCTGGTGACGCTGACGTGGGGAAATGTCAGCGGCATCAGCCGCTCGGACCGGCGCGTCGTAATCAAGCCCAGCGGCGTCGAATACGAATCCATGACTGCTGGAGACATGATCGTCGTGGACCTGGAGGGCAATGTCGTTGACGGACATCTTCGTCCCTCTTCGGATACGCCGACGCACCTCGAGCTTTACAAGGCTTTCCCCGCCATCGGCGGCATCGTCCACACGCACAGCGAGTATGCGACCATGTTTGCGCAGGCGTGCCGTGAGATTCCGTGCCTCGGAACGACCCACGCCGATCACTTCAACGGGCCCGTGCCGTGACACGCTTCCTTACCGCAGAGGAAGTCGCGAAGGGTATGAGCGCGCGACGGGGACCGTCATCATCGAGCGTTTTGCCGGCCTGGATCCGCTGGCCACCCCGGGCGTGCTGGTGGCCGGACATGCTCCCTTTGTCTGGGGGAAGAATTGCGCGGATGCCGTACAGAAACGGCTTATCCTGGAGAAGATCGCCCAGATGGCTCTCGGATCCCTCCAGCTGAATCCCGCGATTTCCGCGCTGCCCGCGCATATTCAGGAGAAGCATTATCAACGAAAACACGGGCCGAATGCCTATTACGGCCAGAAAAAACAAGGATGAACATTCATGCAAAACATACCTGATGTCAAACTTGGTATCGTTGCCGTCAGCCGGGACTGTTTCCCGATCGAGCTTTCGCCGCAAGCGCCGGAGCAACGTGGTTGCCGCCTGCAGGGAGCTCCACGTGCCGGTCATCGAGATCGAAACGATCATCGAGAATGAGCAGGATGTGCTCAAAGCCCTGGACGAGATGAAGCAGAAAGGCATCAACGCGCTGGCGATCTACCTGGGCAATTTCGGCCCGGAAGGGCCCACGACGCTGCTGGCCCAGAGATTTGCCGGCCCGGTCATGTTCGTGGCGGCCGCGGAAGATAGCGGCAAAGACCTGATCAATGGCCGCGGCGACGCCTATTGCGGACTGCTCAGCGCATCCTACAACATCGGACTGCGGCGCCTCCGGCCGTACATTCCGGAATACCCCATCGGAGATCCGGAAGATATCGCCGCGATGCTGGCGGAGTTTTTGCCGGTGGCGCGCACTGTCCTCGGCGTCCGCAATCTGAAGATCATTTCCTTCGGTCCGCGGCCGTTTGATTTTTTGACCTGCCACGCGCCGATTCAGCCGCTGTTCGACCTGGGTGTCGAGATCATGGAAAACAGCGAACTGGATCTTTCTGGACCTGGTGCAGGCCGAAAAGGGCGAGCCCGAAGTGAAACGCGCCGCCGGAAGATAGCGCAGGAACTGGGCAAGGGCAATACCTATCCGGATCTGCTGGAGAAAATGGCCCAGTACGAATGCGCCCTCGAGAAGTTCATGCAGGCGAACCTGGGAGCTTCCCGGTACGTGGCGTTTGCCAATAAGTGCTGGCCGGCATTCGAGAAATATTTCGGCCATGTTCCCTGCTACATGAACTCGCGGCTGGCGGCGAAAGGCATCCCCGTGGCCTGCGAAGCCGATATCTACGGAGCGCTGAGCGAATACATGTCCGTCTGCGCGACGGAATTGCCGCCCGCCATCCTGGACATCAACAACTCCGTTCCCAAGGACATGTACGAAGAATGCAAAAAGGCAGGTGGGCGACTACGCGCTCAGCGACCTGTGGATGGGCTTTCATTGCGGCAACACATCGTCCGCCTGCCTGATGAATCCGTCCATGCAGTATCAGCTGATCATGCACCGCCTGCAGGAACCGGGCCGCGATCCCGATATCACGCGAGGAACGCTGGAAGGACGGATCAAGTCCGGGCCGATCTCCATCTTCCGCATCCAGTCGACGCCCGAAGCGCGCATCCAGGCCTACGTGGCGAACGGGGAGGTGCTCGAAATCAATCCAAGGTCCTTCGGATCCATCGGCGTTTTCGCCGTGAAGGAAATGGGGCGTTTTTATCGGCACGTCCTGATCGAGAAACGCTTTCCGCATCATACGGCCATAGCATTCAAGCATGCCGGCAAAACGCTTTTCGCCGCCTGCAGAATGCTCGGCGTGGACGACGTTCATCATAATCGTTCGAGGAAAATGTTATACCCGAGCGAGAATCCGTTTTGAATAGAGTTCCCAGTTTCCAGTTCCCAGTTTCCAGTTGAGAGAACAAAAATCATGTGCAGAATTGCAGTGCCGGAATACATTAGGGGGCTCATCTTCGACTGCGACGGGACGCTGGTGGATTCCATGCCGCTTCACATGAGCGCGTGGGAACACACCATTACGTCGCACGGGGGAAAGTGGGATCCGGAATTTTTTATTCCCAAAAAAGGGATGCCGGAGGAGGTGATCGTCGGCCATTACAACAGGCACTACGGAGTTTCGCTCGATCCTGCTGAAGTCGTGAGGGCCAAGCACGCCTTTTTTCGCGCGCACCCCGGCGGATTCGAACCCATCCCGCACGTAATAGATGTCGTGAGGAGGTACCGCGGCATCCTCCCCATGGCCGTCGCATCGGGAGGCGTACGGGACAACGTCGATCTCGAGCTACGGGCCCTGGGCATTCAGGACTGCTTCCAGGCTATCGTGACGGCCGACGACGACATTCAGCCCAAGCCCTCGCCCGAAATTTTCCTGGAAGCCGCCCGGCAAATCGGCGTCGCCCCGGAATTATGCCAGGTGTTCGAAGACGGCGACCTCGGCCTCGAAGCCGCCCGCAAAGCCGGCATGCTCGCCACCGACATAAGATTAACGCTGACGTACGCTGACAGGACGCCGACTCACGCCGACTAAAAAAATATATATATATTTTTTTGTCAGCGTAAGTCAGCGTTTTGCCCGCGTACGTCAGCGTGAAGTGGTATACTCGGGCATCCATAGCGAGGTTGACCCATATGCAAAAACGTATGCTACTGAGAGCATTGGCAGGCTGCATCGCCGCAGCCCTCGCGTTCACTATGGTCTCGGGCTGCAACCGGGCCCCTTCCACAGAAGCGCAGGACGCCGCCGGCAAGCGCATCCAGGCCCTGGAGGACCGCGAGGAGATACGGCAGTTGACGATGGATTACGGACGCTATCTGGACAAGAGGGACTGGGTGGCCTTTTCCGCGCTTTACGCCGAGAAGGATGGCGAATGGGTCGGGGGCATGGGCAGCGCCAAAGGCCCGCAGGCCATACGCAAGCTGATGGAAGATTCGATCGGCAGGGACACGGGGAAACCCGGGCCGCCCAACTTCCACGTATTCACCAACCAGATTTTCGACCTTGACGGGGACCGGGCTTCGGGGACGACGAAGTGGATGTTCGTGGTGCAGGGCGAAGGCGGGCGCCCGCAACCCGTCTACCTCGGGCACTACGAGGATACTTTCGTGAAGGAAAACGGCCGCTGGAAATTCCTGCGCCGCGTCGTCCACGCCGACATCCCTCCCGACAATGTGCAGGCCCCGAAAGAAGCTAAATAGACTTTAACGCTGACTTACGCTGATAAAACGCCGACGCACGCTGATCATTTATTTATATTTTTTCAGCGTAGGTCCGCGTTACGAAGCTGCTCGATAAAAGAGTCGAAGCTGCCGGCGGCGTTGGGCGGGAGGGCGGCGTGGGCGCGGCGGGCATAGGTGACGCCGGAGCTGTAGTCGTCCAGGCTGAAGTAAAGCGAAGCCAGCCGCCTCAGGAGGTCCGGGTCCTTCGGCCATATTGCCAGCGCTTTCAGATAAATCTCAACCGCTTCCTGCCTGCGGCCGAGCAGCACCAGCATGGCTGCGGCACTCTTGCTCGCATCGAGATTCTGCAAGTCATTCTGCGATGCCTGCAGGAAACTATCCAGGGCCTGCCGGTAGTTTTTGCGCCGGTAATGCATCTCCCCAATGAACATGTGGGTGCGTGAAAACAGCGGGTTCAGCTGGAGGGCCTTGTTGTATAGCTCCCCGGCCTTAGCCTCTTCCCCGAGCAGAAAATGGCAGCGGCCCAATTCTGCATAGGCGTCGGGATAACCGGGCGCCAGGCGCGTGGCCTGTTCAAAGTACGGCAGGGCTCTGCGAATCCGCGCGGCCCTTTCCGATGGGTCGGGCAGGCTTTCGCCCGTCTGGGCGTAAAAAGATCCCGCGGCCCTATGCGCAGCCGGATCCAGCGGATTGAGCTCCAGCGCCCGGGCGTAGGATTGCGCGGCGGCATCATAATGCGCATCCCTGCCCCGGCCTGTTTCGGCCATTGCAGCCCGGCTCCGGGCGAGCCCGAGCGACAGGTGATTCGCAACCGTGCGCGGCGACAATTCAACCGCTCTTTCGTAGACCTGAGCCGCGCCGGGGTAATTTCCGGAAGCTTCACAAATCGAGGCGATGCGCCGCGCGATGTCCGACCGGGCGGGCCGGAGGATCAGTTCGGAGATTGCAGCCAGGGCGCAAATGGCCAGCAGCAGTGCGGGCCACAGCCTGCGCATGCCGCCGGCGGAGGACGCGGGATTGCGCGAGTCGTCCGCAGCTGCGGCGATCAGGCTGAGCGCGGCCCCAATCCACAGCAGCAGAAGGGCGCAGAGCAAATAGGTCATGCGCGCTTCCGCGCGCGCGGACACGTGCAGCGGCGTGGCGGCGTCCGCATCCAGAGCCGTCCAGAAGACTGCCGCAAGCAGGCCGCCGGCCAGCCAGGTGAAAATCATGGAGAGTGTGGGCGCGACCGCAGCCTGCCGGAATTTGAGGCGCAGCGCTTCGAGGCGCGGGTTTTCACCGGCCATCAGGCCGAGACTGCCGAAGACCGTAAGCACCAGCAGAGTCAGAGTGCCGGGAAGAAGGAATCTGCTCCCGGGAGGACGGCTGAACCACGTCTGCAGAAACAGCGACAGGGCGCTCTGCTCGTCCCCGGTGTTTATGACGAAGCACCAGGCTTCGAGCAGAAGGACAATGCAGGCCGCGGCCGCCATCGGCAGCAAAGGATTCCGGGACCAGCGCGCCGCCCTGGAAGCCCGGCGTTTCACCGCCTCATCGCCCTTAAGCTCGCGGGACGTCAGGACAGCCAGAACGGCGAGCGCCAGGAAAAGGCAGGTGCGGGTCGGAGTGACCGCGATGCCCACGCCGGTTTCAACGAAATGAGCCGTGAGGGCGGCCAGCAGGCAGAGCACCAGAGTCCTGCGGCTGCCGGCTGAACCCGTGATCAGGTTGCGGAATGAGCTCCAGGCTGCAAACGCAAACACACCGGCCAGCAGCCCCACCTGGGTTCCTATGCCCGCAAAATGAGGCGCGCCCAACGCCCAGGGCAACACAACCCCGGCGACAATGCCGGCAACGGCGAAAACCGGAAATAAAAACCTGCGGGCGCCGCTGCAGGGAAAACCCAGGTACCGAAGCGCACAGTAAAAAGCAGCCGCGAACAGGAAGAGGATCGCAATTGCGCCCAAGAGCCCGGTTGATATCAGGCTGTCGAATATTTCATTGTGCAAGCGGTCAACGGTTTGGCCCGCGTGAAGTTTCACCAGCCCGGGCACAGCATTCAGGCTGGCCGGATATACGATGCATTCGGGACCGTAACCGATTACGGGCCGCAGGGAGTGAAATGGAGGCGGCGCGACGCCGGACGGAGAGGAGGATGAAAAAGGGGAGCGCAGCGCGCTGACCGCCGTCTGCCACAGGCAAACGCGCACGCTGACCGTCGCCTCGGCCTCCTGGGCCTCGCGGCCGAGAGAGGAAATCGCCTTCGTTCCTCCCATAAACCATGCTGCGGCCAACACGAGCACAGGCGCGGCGGTTGCCAGGGCGGCGGCTCCGGTCCATTTCAGCGAAGGCGCCTTGCGTGCATTGCGTTTCATGGCAAGGAGAACGAAAAGGCACAGATAAGCGGCGGCCGCCAGACCCATCACCGGTCCCCGGCTCTGGGTGCACAGAAGCGCAATGAGCTGGAGCGCCAGGCCCGCGCTGCAGCAAAGCGTAAAGATTTTCCCGGGCTTTTTGCCGCCTGACCGTATCATGCCGGCCGCATCCGCGATTGCGCTGACGGTCAGGGGAATCACCAGGATCAGGTACGCGCCGAGGAAAATCGGATTCCCCATGCTTGCCGAAGACCGGCCTGCGACCGGATTGCTCCAGGGCATCGGATCGGATCCTAAATATTGAAGTATTGCATAAGCACTGATAGGGAAAGCAGGTAAAATAAAAGCAAATTGCAGACGTCTCAGCTGCGCCGCGGACCGCAGTTCGAACAGCACGACAAGAAATAGAATGACGTAGGCATAGAGGGCGAAAGTCCCCTGGGCGCGCTCAAAAGAACCCTGCCAGCTGCGCGCCGGCAGGATGGAGAAGATTGAGCTCAGGGTCCAGACTGCGGCGAGGCAGATCACGGCGATCGCGATGGGATTGGATAAAATCCGGCCGTGGGGCATTTCTTCCTCGACGCGGCGCTGCCGGGCCGAGTCCGCTATTTTCACAACGCAGGCGGCGCCGGAGAGGATGGCGAAGAACTTGAGCACGAGCATTTTGTCCGGCTCAAAGACCTGGCTTGAGGAGATATTGAAAAACAGGGGTGTGGCGGCAGCCGCAGCGAGCCACGCCGCCTCCATCAACGCCCCGCACCACATCCCCAGTTTCGAGTGCATATGTAGGTTGAACGCCGACCCACGCTGAACAAAATTTTTATATATGTTTTTTCGGCGTTCGTCGGCGTCCTGTCAGCGTATGTCCGCGTTACGTTAATGAAATAGTATCTTCCGCATCGCCGGATACCTGGTCACCGCAGCGATGACTTTGCGGTAATGGTTGAAGGTGACGGTTTTGCGGATGAGGGGCATCAGACCGTCGGTCGCCCACAGGTCGAAGATGTCCTCCATTTCGCTGTCGGTCAATTTCTGCATGAGCAGGCGCAGCGTCAGTTGCGCTTCGATCTCTTCCATGAGGCGGCTTTTCCACAGGTCCTGGTAGCGCGAGAGCCGGTTGTCGTCGAGACGGTCGAGGCGCAGCGCCTCGGACAGGACTGCGGCGGCGATATCGGCGCTGATCATGCCGTAGAAAATGCCTCCACCGGTGGTGGGCTTCACCAGTCCGGCAGCGTCGCCGGCGACCAGAAAGCGGTTTCCGTAGGTTTTGCGTATGGGAGCCAGGGGAAGCATGCCCAAGCGCGGCTTTACGTCGCGGGCTGCTTGGGGATCGAGACGCTTCAAGCGGAGCAGGAGCTGTTCGAAATATGCGCCGGCATTCCCTTCGCACATCAATCCCACGCGGGAGTGCTGTCCCGCGTTTCTCCGCACAGGAACAAGCCAGGCGAAGCCTTTGGGCGCGATCGCCTGGCCGGTGTGGATTTCGACATCCGGTGTGAGATCGGCGGGCAATTCGGCCTGCGCGCAATTGAGAAACAGCGGCGGGAATCCCAGGCCCAGGTCGCGGTGCAGCGCGTAGGCAGCCCCTGTGGCAAGCACGCAGACGCGGGCCTTACGCTCCTCTCCCCCGGCGCAGCGCACGGCCGCGAACTTTTCCCCGGTTTCGACTCCCGTCACCCTGCTGCCCATGGAAATCTGTGCGCCCGACGCTGCGGCCAGGTCGCGGAGGCTGCGGTCAAACAGGCGGCGGTCGACGACGACGGCTTCCACCCGCTCGGTGAGATACTGAACGACCTGCCCTCCGGGCGAGTGGATGCGCACCCGGCGCAGATCGTTGAGGATGGAAGACCGGGGGACGGCAAATTCATCGAAGACTTCCGGAGCGATGATGCCGGTGCAATGCACGGGCACACCGGCCGACATGTGCTCCTCGAGCACTTCGACATCATAGCCGTTGGCTGCGAGGCAACGGGCTGCGTGCAGCCCCGCCGGTCCGCCCCCGATAACGATTACGTCTCTCAAATCACTCTCCAAAGACGTTGAACGTTTGCACGTTTACACGTTGGAACGTTTACACGTTTACACGTTCAACGTTTCACGTCCATTGACACCCAATCCGCACATCCCCGCCAACCCGGCCGTGTTTTTCAACGTTCAACGTTCAAACGTTCAACGTTCCACTTCCATTGACACCCAACCCGAACATCCCCGTCAACCCGGCCCTGTTTTTCAACGTTCAACGTTCAACGTTCAAACGTTCAACGTTCCACTTCCATTGACACCCAACCCGAACATCCCCGCCAACCCGGCCGTGTTTTTCAACGTTCAACGTTCAACGTTCAACGTTCCACGTTCAACGTTCAACGTTTATTTCAGTTTCTCCCCCCTCACCTCCCACCTGCCCCTGAAACTTATATAAAAGGAGAGGAGGATGAGCCGGAGGTCCAGCCAGAAATTGCGGCGGCTTATGTAAAACAGGTCGTAACGGAACTTGCGGGCGCGCGTCGTGTCGCGGTCCGCATAAATCTGCGCAATCCCCGTCAAACCGGGACGGACTGCGAGACGTTCCTTGAAACCCGCAATCGCCTCGTCCGGCAAATCGCCGCCTGCTTCGGCGGACTGTATTTCGTTGATCGGCAGGGCGCGCGGCCCGACGAAACTCATGTCGCCCCGGAAGATGTTCCACAGCTGGGGAAGCTCATCCATGGCGCACGCGCGCAGCACTCGCCCGACGCGGGTTATGCGGGGATCGGAATGTCCCGCCTGCACCGAGCGCTCCTTTTCGGAGCCCTTCCACATGGTGCGGAACTTGAGCGCGGGGAAATGGCTCCCGCCTTTTCCCCAGCGGCTCTGACGGAAAAAGACCGGCAGCCCGTCCTCGAGGACGATGGCGGCGCTTATCAGCGCCCAGAGGGGGGAGGACGCAATCAGACCGAACCCGGATAGGAGAACGTCGAAGCAGCGTTTGAGAAATTCCCCGCCGTCCGGCCGGAATTTCTGGCTATCTGTGGAGGACTTCACCATAAACCTCAAGCGTTTTCGACACCATGCGCCCGGCGCTGAACTCGAGCTCAACCCGGCTGCGTGCGTTCCGGCCGAATTCGGCACGGAGGCCGGGATCGGACAGCAGCAGGTTCAGGGCGCCCGACAGCGCATCGGCATCAGCAGGAGGCACCACCAGGCCGGTCACTCCATGCCGGTTCACGGATCGGACTCCGGTGGGCAGGTCCGTGGAAACCACCGGCTTGGCGCAAGCCATAGCCTCGAGCTGACCGATTCCGAATGTCTCACAGCGGTCAATTGAAGGCAATACAAAAATATCCGCCGCATTGAGCAGGACGCGCAGGCGCGATTCGGACACTTCCCCGCAGGCAACGACCTTGTCCTGAACGCCCAGCCCGGCTGCCAGGCTGGCGAGAGACCCGCTCTGGGTGTCGCGCCCCGCCAGGATCAGGCGGCCCTTCAACGGGACCATCGCCCTCAGCAGAACATCGAGTCCCTTGTAATACCTTGCGGCGCCGACAAAGAGCACAATCGGCCCGGCGCATTGTTGGCGCAGCGCCTCGGCTTCGGCACCTTCCCCGCCGCGCAGCAAAAAAGCTTCCGGCTCGATGCCGAACGGAATCACCGCGCACTTGTGCCGGCACGCGGGCGGTACGGAGGAAAGCGGAATATTTTCCTCTGCGCTGAAGATAATTTTGCGAGCTTTCTTAAAGATCAGGTTCAACACCGGGCGATAGAGCGGGAGGAAGGCTTTCTGCTTGATGATGTCTGCGTGATAGGTCACAACCAGAGGTTTCCCCGGTGCGGAGGCAAGGTAGGACAGATCCCCCATCGGGTTCGGGAAATGCAGGTGGACGATGTCCGGGTGCAGGCGGCGCAATTCCAGGGGCGCCGTGGGACAGAGCGGCACGGAAGCGTAACGCCCGAACTCGGGGATGCGGACGATGCGGACGCCGTCGATATCCTCTTCCACCCGGCGCCGGGAGCGGCTGGGCGCCAGGATCCTCGCGTCCACGGTCCGCGCAAGCCTGCGGCACAGCAGGCTCATGTGCTGCTCAATCCCCCCCGTAGTCGGCGGATAACAGTCTTTAAAAACGTGCACCACTCTCATAAGCGAGCCTTGAGAATAAAGGTTCGCTCAAATCAGATCAACCCTTTTGGTAACGCTGACTACGCTGACCTGAAAAATAAATATAAAAATTATCAGCGTCCGTCAGCGGTTTTGTCAGCGTCCGTCAGCGTTACAGCTTTGGGCAGCGCATGGGATCGGGTACAATTGCCGGCGGATCGACGGGGGATGGATGTCGCAGATCAGCCTGAGGACCCTTGTGAACGAGGTGGTCGGCTACGGCGTAGGCGCCGCGGTGAACCGTGTCCTCGGCATCATCGTTGCCCTGATCTATCCGATTCTTCTCAGCAAGGATGAGTACGGCCGGCTCGACGTCATCTTCAGCGTAACCAGCCTGCTTGCGGTCGTGTTCTTCATCGGCCTCGACACGGCCTTAGCGCGCTTCTACTACGAACATGAAAACGCGGCGCAGCGCAGGCGCCTGGTGGCGACGGTTTTTGCCGCGATAATGATTTTCACGCTGGCCGCGGTCGCCATCCTGCTGGCCGTTTCGAGCCCCCTGGCCCTGTGGCTCTACCAGGATCCCCGCTACGTCCTCTACCTGCGGCTGGCGCTGGTCGCGATGCCCTGCATGATGGCCAACGGGGTGCAGATGGTGGTGCTGCGCCTGGAGCGGCGCGTGCACGCCTTCAACCTGCTCATGATCGGCAACCTGGTGGCGGCATCGCTTATAGGCATCGCCGCGATCCTGGTATTCAGGTTGGGGGCCGCGGGCATGCTGACCGGGTTCATCGCGGGAAACCTGGCCACGGCCGTTGCGGGCATGGTCCTGAACCGGAGGGAGACATTCGCCCTTCCCGACTGGGCCAGGCTGCGGGAACTGCTGGGCATAGGGCTGCCGCTGGTCGTTTCCGGTTCGGCCCTGTGGCTGATCGGCTTTGTCAACCGGCCGATTCTCGTGCACTGGGTTTCGGCGGACGACATCGGCCTGTATGCAATCGCGAGTGGCGCGGTCGGCATGATGGCTCTTCTCATCGGGGCGTTCCGGAACGCCTGGCAGCCGTTCGCCTTTTCCATCATCGGGAGGGAGGGATCGGAAAAAATTTACGGACGCACGCTGACGTTGTTCACAGCCGTTGCCGCCGCCATCGCGGTTGCCGGGACGCTGTTTGCGCCCGAGGCGCTTCTGGTTATCAATGCCTATACGCACAAGAACTGGTCCGGGGCCGCGCCCTGCATAGGCCCGCTGGCGATGGGCACGCTGTTCAGCTCGATGTATTTCGTGGTGCAGACAGGCATATACATTGCCCGGCGGACGGGGGTGATTGCCTTCACGATGTGCGCGGCGGCCGCCCTGAACACGTTGCTCAATTTCCTGCTGATTCCCCCTTACGGAATCGTGGGAGCGGCGGTGGCCACGGGCCTCGGGCACCTGGCGGCCCTTCTGGGACTGTATGCGCTTTCGCAGCGCATTCTGCCGATTCCCTACGAGCGCATGAAGCTGACAGCAACGGTGCTGATCGCCGCCGCCGTGGTGATCCTGGCGCCCCATGTGCATACGGGATCCCTGATGCGGGACCTCGGGCTGAAAGCCCTTCTGCTGATTCTCTACGGCACCGCCCTGCTGGCATGCCGGTCCATTACGGTGCGGGATCTGGTACAGTATTGGAAGAACGCTGAACGTTGAACGTTTGAACGTTTCAACGTTGGAACGTTGGAATCTCTAATCGTTTTAACGTTCAACGTTCAAACGTTCAACGTGTAAACGTGCTAACGTTCAACCTTCAATCGTTGAAGGCGAGACATGCGGACCGTCATTGATGTGCGCACCATCAGCGACCATTTCCCGGGCATCGGGCGCTATGCCTATCACCTGGTGAGCGCGCTGGCGCGCCAGAAAAACCGGGGCGAACTGGTGCTGGTGCACAATCCGGGACTGGCGAACACGCGCTACAATCTCGCCGCGATTGCGTCGGAAGAAAATGTCCGGCTGGTGCACACGTCTGCGACTCCCTTCTCGGTGCGCGAGCAGGTGCACCTGCCCCGCAGCCTGCGGCGGCTGGCGCCTGAGCGGACACATTTCCTTCACTGGAACGTGCCCTATGCGTCGCCGCGCCCCTTCGTGCTGACGGTCCACGACATCATTCCCCTGCGCCTTCCCCAATATTTCACACCCTGGCAGCGAGCCTGGTACCGCATTTCGCTCGCGTTTGCATTGCGCGCCGCAGCCTGCGTGATCTGCGTGTCGGAAGCGACCCAATCCGACCTGAAAGCCGCCTTCCCGGGCATGCGCGCCCGTGTTTCCGTCATCCACGAAGGCGTCGGGAGGACCTTCCGGCCATGCACGGAGGAAGAGTCCGCATATGTGCGCGCAAAGTATGCGTTGCCGAAAAACTATCTTCTCTATGTGGGCAGCAACAAGCCGCACAAAAACCTTCCCGCGCTCATCGACGCTTACGCCCGCCTGCGCGGCGCGCCGTCGCTATTGCTGGCGGGAGCGAAGGATCCGCGCTACCCGGAGGCGCGCCACCGCGTCGAGATGCTCGGCCTTGCGCGGCCGCGTGCGCTTCCTGGGGACCATCCCGGAAGCCGACCTGCCCTTCCTTTACGGCAACGCGCGCGCATTTGTTTTTCCCAGCGCTTACGAAGGCTTCGGCCTGCCGCCGCTGGAAGCGATGGCGTGCCGCACACCCGTGGCGTGTTCCGACATCCCGAGCCTGCGCGAGGTTGCCGGGGACGCCGCGCTGTTTTTCGACGCGTCCAGCACGGCGTCCATTTCTGCGGTTTTGGAGAGCGTCCTCGAGGACGAAGGACTGCGCGCCGGACTGCGCATACGCGGCCTGGAGCGCGCCGCCCGGATGACGTGGGATCTTGCGGCGCAGAAAACCCTGGAAGTCTACGGCAGCGGGTTATCCTGAAGCGTATGAACGCTGACATACGCCGACAAAACGCCGACCTACGCTGATTTTTTATATTTTTTGTCGGCCTTCATCGGCGTCCTTTCAGCGTATGTCAGCGTTTCCGAGCCGTGAAGCTACTTCTTCTCTTTAAAGCCGGCGGGGATTTCAAGGTCCGAGGGCGAGACGCTCTCGTAGATTTTCAGCAGTTCATGATTGACGGTCATGATGGTCGCGCGCCCGGTCGCCTGGGCTGCCTCCCCCTGCTTATCTTTCTTGCCAGACATCCTGCGGCCCAGCATGCCTCCCAGTCCCCCGATGGATGACATCCCGCCCGAGCCCCCGGATTCCTCCTTGGGCTTCTCCGACGCCTGAGACGGGTTCTGCACCGCCTCCATGACCATTTCCGTAAGAATCTGGGCGCCCTTCAAATTGACGTTTTCCGCCTCCATCTTGCCGATCATGCTTTTCATCCCGGGGTACAGCGCCATGGCCATCGCCATCTGGTCCGCCCCTCCCACCATGCCGCCGATCATGTTCAGGGCCCTTGCATAGCGCTGATCGAAATCGGCGATTTCCTTCATTGCGTGGATCTCCGGCCCGAGCCACATGTGGGACGTGATTACCATGCCGCCGGCCTCTTCCAGCGTCTTCCCCTTCTGGTGACCCGTGATTGCCATGATTACCTCGCGGCAATCGTAGCCGTTGATCGATCGGGTCTGGCCGGATTCTTTCAGGGAAAAATCGAATTCCATCTGCTGCTCGGATTCCTCCCCGGCATCCTTCCCGGAGGACTCAGCAGCCTTTTTCCGCGCTTCCTCGAGGCGCCGGCGCATTTCGTCGAACGTGACCACCTCGTAGTTTTTCTTTTTCATGTTCAGGCTGTAGACCTTCTGCTCGTCAAGGTCGATGATCTCGCCGTTTTCTTCACTGACCGTCATTTTGCGGTTGCCCTTGACGGCGACCGTGTTTACCAGGCCTTCCTTGGCTGCCTTGCCGCCAAACATGCCCATCATGCTGCCCATCATCCCTTCCATCTTCATCTGGCTTTTCTCCTCGGTTTTTACCTCCGCCCGCAAAACCGGGATCGCGGCCGCCAGCAAGGCCGCCATCAACAATCCCCTAATCGATCGCCGCTTCATGTCTTTTCCTCCCGCTGTGAACTGTTTTGGCCTGTTTCCGACTTCCGGCATTCTACGCCTGCGATACCGCCCGTGTGAAGAGGATGCAGCAAATGACACCGCTTTGCCCCGAATCCGCGAGGCCGTCGCTTTACTCTTCGCACCGATGCGGGTTAATCTACATTACAGAGGTGAATAAAAACAGGAGAGGGGCAAATCCTATGAAGGCCATTCGAATCCATGAAACCGGGGGTCTTGAAAAGCTGGTCTATGAGGAGATTTCGCTCCCCAGGCCGGGACCGGGCCAGGCGCTGGTAAAGGTCCATGCCGCCGGGCTCAATTTCATCGACATCTATTTCCGGACGGGACTGTATAAAACCGCTCTGCCCTTCACTCCCGGGAACGAGGCGGCCGGCATCGTCGAGTCCGTGGGCCCGGACGTGACGGAACTCAAGCCGGGCGACAGGGTCGCGTATGCCGGCGTAATGGGATCCTACGCCCAATACTCCCTGGTCGACGCCGGGCAGCTGGTGAAATTGCCCGACGGGATCAGTTTTCAGAAGGCGGCAGCCGCGATGCTGCAGGGCATGACGGCTCATTATCTGACACACTCGACCTATCCGCTGAAGGCCGGCGAAACGGTGCTGCTGCACGCGGCGGCCGGGGGAGTCGGCCTTCTGCTGACGCAGATGGCCCGCAATATCGGCGCCACCGTCATCGGCACGGTGTCCACGGAGGAAAAAGCCGAGCTTGCGCGCAACGCCGGGGCCCATCACGTGATTCTTTACAGCCAGATCGATTTTGAGCAGGAGGTGAAGAGGATCACCGCCGGCGCGGGCGTCGATGTGGTTTATGACTCGGTCGCCAGGGCCACGTTCGACAGGAGCCTGAACTGCCTGAGGCGGAGGGGGATGATGGTCCTTTTCGGGCAGTCCAGCGGCCCCGTCCCGCCCCTGGATCCGAATATCCTGAATCCCAGGGGGTCGTTGTACCTGACCCGCCCCAGCATGGGCCACTACACTGCCACGCGCGAAGAGCTGTTGTGGCGTGCCGGCGACGTGCTGAGATGGATTGCCGAGGGAAGCCTGAAGATCCGCATCCACCACGTTTATCCCCTCAGCAAAGCCGCGCAGGCCCAGGAAGCCCTGGAGTCCAGGAAGACCGCCGGCAAGGTCCTGCTTGAAACGATGTAACGCCGACATACGAGGACCAAACGCCGACAGACGCTGACAGACTTATTTGATAGTTTTTCAGCGTGCGTCAGCGTCTATCGGCGTGCGTCAGCGTTAAATTTGACGGACGGTAAATGTGGCTTGGGCACAGGTTTTTCGATAAACTATGTGGTTTCGACCTTTGACAGGTGAAACACATGAAGAACAAAGATTTTATTTCCATCCGGGACTGGCCGGCCCATGATTTGAACAAACTGCTCTCCACGGCGCTTGCGGTCAAGGCCGATCCGGCCAAATACGCCAAAAAGCTCGCCGGCAAGGCTCTCGCCATGATTTTTGAAAAGCCTTCCCTGCGGACGCGGGTTTCCTTCGATGTCGGGATCCATCAGCTGGGCGGATTCAGCGTGCACCTGGGCCAGGCCGAAATCAGCCTCGGCAAGCGGGAAGCCGTGAGCGACGTGGCGAAAAACCTCGAGCGCATGGTCCAGGGGATCATGATCCGCACTTTCAGCCACGATAATGTGAAAGAGATGGCCGAAGCCGCCGGGATTCCGGTCATCAACGGGCTCACCGATTTCAGCCATCCCTGCCAGGCGATGGCCGACTATATGACGATCTTCGAAGAAAAGGGGAATCTGCGGAAAGTGAAGATTGCCTACATCGGCGACGGGAACAATGTTGCCCACTCGCTGATTTATGCGGCCGCCCGCTTCGGATCGCGCCTGGCCGTCGCCACTCCCAGAGGGTACGAACCCGACGCCGGGGTGGTGGAATGGGCCCGGAACAACGCATCCGATAGCGGGTGCAAACTCGAAATTCTGCACGATCCTTTGGCCGCGGCGGACGGGGCGGACGTGCTTTACACGGATGTCTGGGCAAGCATGGGCCTGGAATCCGAGGCGGCCAAAAGGAAGAAAATTTTCCGTTCCTTCCAGGTGAACGACGCCGTTGCCCGGCGCGCCAAGCCCGACTACGTCTTCATGCACTGTCTCCCCGCACATCGGGGCGAGGAAGTCTCGGCGTCCGTCATGGACTCGGAGCATTCGGTCGTTTTCCGGCAGGCGGAGAACCGTCTCCACGCCCAGAAAGCCATCCTCCTCGCGCTCATGCAATAATTCCGGTTGAAGGTTACAGGTTGCAGGTTACAGGCTTTAAAAGGGCTTTTTATGGATGAGCGCACATTCGACACTCTGGAGCTTAAGGGCCTTATCGCGCTGGCGGCGCGGCACGTGCAGACGGAGCCGGGGCGCATGCGGATGATGAACCTGCGACCTTCCGCCTCCCGCCCCGACATTCTGCGCGAGCTTGAAACAACGGGTGAATGCATCTCCTACCTGTCCACGCAGGGGCGGTTCGGCCTGTCGGGCATCGAGGATCCGGCGCCGATCCTGGCCCAGCTGCACATAGAAGGGTCCGCGCTGGAACCCAAACAGATCCTTGCGCTCGAGCGCATTCTCTTCGTCGGCAGGGAGGTGCGCGAGCAGATCCGGGCCGCCGCATCCGGGGGGCTCTATGCGCATCTGCTGGGCGCGGCTTCCCGCATCCCGGACCTGAAACTCCTGCTGGCGGCCATCCACGGCAAAATACTTCCCAACGGGGAAATCGACGACAACGCCAGCCCCGAGCTCCGCGATCTGCGCCGCGATCTCACCAGCCGCAGGATGCGCATACACCGCGCGCTGGAATCCATCCTGCGGGCACAGGCGCAGGCGGTCCAGGAAGACCTCATCACGTTCCGCAACGGCCGTTTCGTCATCCCGGTGCGGACCGATTCGCGCGGCCAGGTGCCCGGCGTCGTGCACGGACTCTCGTCGAGCGGCCAGACAACCTTTGTCGAACCGATGACGGTCATCAACCAGAACAACGATCTCGTGCGGCTGCGGGAGCAGGAAGAGATCGAGGTGTCCCGGATTCTACTTTCGATCACGCAATCCCTGAGGGAGCACCTCGACGCGATCCGCGTGACGATCGAGGTCCTGACGGAACTGGACGTCGTGCAGGCCAGGGCCGGCTTCGCAATGGAATTCCAGTGCACGGCGCCGCAGATTTCGGGCGGGAAGGAATTGATGCTGCGCGATGCCCGGCACATCCTGCTCGAGCACTCGTTGCGCGCCTCGGGCGGGAGCGCGGTGCCGATTTCGCTCGAGCTGGACGGGAACTGCAGGGTGCTGGTCATCAGCGGGCCCAACGCAGGCGGGAAAACGGTCGTGCTCAAAACGCTCGGGCTCGTTTCGCTCATGGCGCAGATGGGGTTTCACGTGCCCGCCCGTGAAGCGGTCCTGCCGGTCTTCGACCAGGTATTCGCCGACATAGGCGACCAGCAGTCCATCGCCGCCAACCTCTCCACCTTCACGGCGCACATGCGCAACATCGGCGGGATGGCGCAGAGCGTGCGGCCCGCGGCGCTCATACTGCTCGACGAAGTGGGGACCGGAACGGATCCCGACGAGGGAGCCGCCCTGGCGGTTGCGATCGTGGACTATTTCCGCCGGACCGGCGCCATGACCGTCGCCTCCACGCATTACCCGGGGCTGAAGATGTGGGCTTCGCAGACGGAAGGGGTAAGGAACGCTTCCGTCGAGTTTGACGAACGGACGCTCCGGCCCACCTACCGGCTGATACTCGGAATCGCCGGGGCCTCCTCCGGGCTGGAAATCGCGAGAAGGATGAATGTGACCGAAGAGATTCTGGCGGCAGCGGCCGCGCTCGTGGAGCCGAGCCACGCCCAGGCGCGCGAATACCTGCTCAGGCTGAAAGAGACCCTGGACGGGATGGAAAACCTCCGGGCTTCGCTGGAAGAGGAGCGTGCGGCCGTCGCCGAAAAATATTCGAAGCTGGATGCCGAATTCGCCGACCGCGAGCAGGCTCGCCGTGCGGAGTTCGACGCGGCGCTTGCCCGCGTGGTCGCCGAGTTCAAAACCGAAAGTGAACGCGCGGTGCGTTCGGTCAAAGACAGGATCGAGGCCGCCAGGATCAAAAGGAGCGCCGAAAACCAGGCAGCCGAGCTGCGCAGGAAATCCGCGGCACTGCGCCGGACTGCCAATTTTCCGGATTCCGGGCGTGAAGAGGCTGCCGCCGACACGGGCACGGAAGAGATCCTGGAAGGGGACCGGGTCCGGATACGGTCCCTGGATCGGGATGGCACGGTGGAAACCATCCGCGACAGCACCTACGTCGTGATCGTCGGCGCCTTGCGCTACCGTGCCGGCCGCGACGACCTGGCCAAAATCCGCGGTGCAGCGGCCGTGCCTTCCCCGCCGGCGCGTCCTTTGCCGGCGGACGACGACCTGAATGAGCCGGCTGTTTCCGAACTCAAAGTGATCGGCCTGACGGCGGACGAAGCGATCGAGCGGGTCGACAAGTTTTTGGACCAGGCTTTTCTTGCCGGCACTGAAAATGTGCGCATTATTCACGGGCACGGCAAAGGCATCCTGCGCAAAGCGATTGCGCAGTTCCTGTCCGGCCACCCCCAGGTGGAGCGCTTCAGCCTCGCGCCGCCCGGCCAGGGCAGCGGCGGCTCCACTCTTGTCGAAATGAAAAAATAGCGCAGGATAAAAATTAAACGCTGACAGACGCTGACAAAACGCCGACGCACGCCGACAATTTATATATTTAATTTTTTTGTCAGCGTGCGTCGACCAGGATGCGTCGACTTGGACACCTGCAGCCTGTTGTGGCATATTGGTCGGGGCTTCTATGACATACGACGGCGAACTTGAGACGGCGATTCAAATTGCGCGCAAAGCCGGCGAGAAGGCGATGTATTACTTTGACCGGTCGGTGCCGGCTGAAGAAAAATCCGACGCTTCGCCTGTGACCGTGGCGGACCGTGAGTGCGAAAAACTCATCTGCGGCGCCCTGAACGAACAATTCCCCGACGACGGAATCCTGGGCGAAGAGGGTGCGCGCGTGCCTTCCCGGTCCGGCCGCCGCTGGATCATCGACCCGATTGACGGCACTCGGGATTTCGTCCGCCGCAACGCGTTCTGGTCGGTGCAGCTGGCGCTGCAGGCCGGTTCGCAGGTCGTCCTGGGTGTGATTCATTGTCCCTGCCTGGATGAAACGCTGCACGCGGCCGACGGCAAGGGCTGTTTCTGGAATGGCGGGCGTGTGAGCGCGTCCCGCATATCAAGAGTGGACAAATCCGTCCTCATGGTGAGCGGGTTCAAAGAGGCATGGAACTCCTGGCCGCCGGAAGCCGTTCGCCTGCTCACGCAAAAATGCTGGACCGTCCGCTGTTACGGCGGCTGTTACGACGTCATCATGCTGGCGAGAGGCAAGGCGGATATCTGGTTGAGCGGACGCGGCATGGAGTGGGACTACGCCCCCGTCCAGGTCGTCGCGCAGGAATGCGGGGCGCGGTTTCTGACAAAAGGGGGAGACAACCGAATTGACGCTAAGCACTGCATCGTCTGCGCCCCGGGGATCGAAGGCGAGCTCCGGGAAATTCTCGGCATCCCGTGAATTCCAGGTTTTCGCCAAACCCGTGGGCCCGCTCTGCAACCTGGACTGCCGTTACTGCTACTACATCGGCAAACAGCCTGGTGGAGGAGCGGATGAAGGATTCCGCATGCCCCAGGCGATCCTGGAGGATTACGTCATCCGGCATATCCAGGCGTCGCCCGGCCCCGTAATCTCCTTCTCCTGGCATGGCGGCGAGCCAACCCTCGCGGGTCTGGATTATTTTCGCGGCCTCGTGGCTCTGCAACGCCGGCACCTGCCGCGCAACAAGCGCATTTTCAACGGCATTCAGACCAACGGCACCCTGCTCGACGACGAGTGGTGCCGTTTCCTGGCCGCGGAAAAATTCAGCGTGGGCCTGAGCCTGGACGGCCCGCCGGAACTGCACGACTGCTGCCGCGTCACACGCGGCGGCGGGCCCACACACGCGGCGGCTGTGCGCGCGTTTGAAAACCTGAAAGTGCGCGGCGTCCCCTGCGACATCCTGTGCGCCGTGCATGACAGGAACGTGGGACATCCGCTCGAAGTCTATCGATATTTCAAAGAGGCCGGCGCAACGTATTTGAGCTTCCTTCCCATTGTCAACCGGCCGCAGGGAAATACCTCAGGCTCGCCCGATTATAATGTGCCGGCGGATGCTTACGGGGAGTTCCTGTGCGCGATTTTCGGCGAATGGACTCAACGCGACATCGGCCGCGTCGCCGTTCAGATATTCGAGGAGGCGGCCCGGCCGTCCCAGGGGCAGGATCATTCCCTTTGCATTTTCCGCGAAACCTGCGGCGACATCCCGGTGGTCGAGCGCAACGGGGATTTCTATTCCTGCGATCACTATGTGGACGAAAAGCACCGCCTCGGCAATATACGGGAGAAGCTGTTGACGGAAATGCTCGAGAGCCCGGAGCAGAAATCCTTCGGCGCGGCCAAACGGGATGCGCTGCCGCGCTTTTGCCGAGAGTGCGAGGTCCTGGATATGTGCAATGGCGGCTGCCCCAAGGACCGTTTCCTGCTCACACCGGACGGGGAACCGGGACTGAATTACCTCTGCCGGGGCTACAAGAGATTCTTCACCTACAGCCGCCCGTTCTTCGACAAAGTCGCCGGGCTCGCGCGGGCCCGCAGCCCGGCGCGCGCGGCAACACCGGGCCGCAACGATCCCTGCCCCTGCGGCAGCGGCCTCAAATATAAGAAATGCTGCATGGGCAAATCGGTCTGAACGCTGACATACGCCGACAAAAACGCCGACGCACGCCGACAACATATATATTTATTTTTTGTCAGCGTCCGTCGGCGTTACAGCATTGATTTCTACTATGGGGAAATATATAGATATTGTGGATTCATTTTTGGGGAAACAGGATGGACACGATACGGCTTTATAAGCAGGACTGCGACACCTATGAGCGTGAGGTTCTGGGAAAGATAACGGAACAGCAACTGGACTTCCTGATCGACAACCTCGAGGAAGAGTTTGACGAGGACGAGGAATACTTTCTCAGCTCCGACACGCTGGAACATCTGAAGGAAAAGGGCGCGGACGGCGACCTGATTTCCATGCTGAACAGTGCGCTCGAGGGATGCCGGGACGGCGTGGATATTTTTTATCTCATCGAGTAGCGGAGCGGTCCGCCCACCTGCCGGGGATAGCCAGGCTGCACGAGGGACAGACGCCTTCGGGGGTCAGCCGGTTCTTGAGGATGCGGTATCCGTAGCGCTCCACCAGCAGTTGGCTGCACCCGGGACAGTAGGTGTTCTCCGAGGTCCCCGATCTTCCGGGCAGGTTTCCAGCATAAATATACCGCAGCCCGCTTTTCCGTCCGATTGCGGCGGCTCGGGCAAGGTCTCCGGGAACGGTGTTTTCCGGACCGGTCATTTTGTAGTCCTTGTGGAAGGCGGTAACGTGCCACGGGATATCGGGAGAGACTCCGCCGATAAACTCCGTCAGGCGGATCAGTTCTTCCTCGGAATCGTTGAATCCCGGTATGAGCAGGGTAACGATCTCCACCCATAATCCCATCTCGTAAAGGCTGCGAATGGTTTCGAGGATCGGCTGCAGCTGTCCTCCCAGGCGCCGGTAACGGCCTTCGTCGAAACTCTTCAGGTCGACTTTATAAAGGTCCAGCCAGGGACGCAGGTATTCGAGCGATTCCCGGGTTGCATATCCGTTGGAAACATAAGCCGTCAACAGACCGGCGGCCCGGGCTTTCCGGAACACCGCCACAGCCCACTCGCTGGTGATCAGCGGTTCGTTATAGGTGCTGACGACGATCTCCGCCCCGTGATCGAGAGCCGACCGGACAAGCTCGTCGGGCGTCGTCCGGAAGGGAGGGGAGACCGCGATGGATTCGCGCAACGCCTGCGAGGTCACCCAGTTCTGGCAGAAACTGCAGTGGAAATTGCATCCCAGCATGCCGAAGCTGTAAGCGGCAGCGCCGGGACGCACGTGAAAGAAAGGTTTTTTCTCCACCGGGTCGCATTGAGCGCCCGACACGTACCCGAAAGGCACGTAGAGCTTGCCTGCGCGGTTGACGCGCAGACGGCAGAATCCCGTCTCCCCGTTCGCGATGGTGCAGCGGTGCGCGCAGGCAAAGCACCGCACCCGCCCGCCGTCCAGCGTTTCGAATAAGTCCCCCAGGACTGTGTATTGCTGAAGCACTTCCCCCAGCGTAGCCATAATCGCATCCGTGAACGTGGAAACGTTTGAACGTTGAACGTTTGAACGAATTTTCCACGTTTCACGTTCCACCTTCCACATACAGCCGTCTATCCCGGCGCTAAACGCCGCTCCGGGTCTCTCTCTTACCATTATGCTAGAATGACGATACCCCCAAGTCAAAGGATTCGCCATGAGCGACCTCATTCGGAAGGACACATCGCACCGGCCCGTGAAGGATCTGGTTTTGCTGTTCCTGAAGCTGGGCACGCTGGGTTTCGGCGGGCCGGCTGCGCATATCGCCATGATGGAGGATGAGGTCGTCCGGCGCAGAGGCTGGCTTTCGCGTCAAGAGTTCCTGGATCTGCTGGCGGCAACCCATTTGATTCCCGGCCCGAACTCCACCGAGATAGCGATTCATATCGGTCATCGCCGGGCGGGCGGGGCGGGGCTTGTGGCGGCCGGGCTCTGCTTCATCCTGCCGGCGGCATTCATGGTTGGCGTCATCGCCTGGGCTTACGTGCGCTACGGATCCCTTCCGCAGGCGAATGCCGCTCTTTACGGCGTGAAGCCGGTGGTGCTGGCCGTCGTCCTGCAGGCGCTCTGGGGATTTGCGGGTTCCGCCGTCAAGAGCAAAACTCTGGCAATTGCCGGGATCGCGGGAGTCCTGCTGAGTTTTTATGGAATCGACGAACTGGCCATTCTGTTCGGGGGAGGATTGGCGGTTGCATCCGTCACATGGCTGCGCAGGCATGCGCGGCAAAGAGGCGGGACGATGCATGCGTTTCAGGCGGCGCTGCTCGCCGCGGCAGCACCACTGGCCGCGGCCGCCGGCGCCCGGGCCGTGCCGTTCGGCTTGATGCCTCTTTTCCTTTTTTTCCTGAAGGTCGGATCGGTGCTTTTCGGCAGCGGATATGTGCTCCTGGCTTTTCTCAGGGCCGATCTCGTCACACACTGGCACTGGCTCAACGAAGGACAGCTGCTGGATGCCGTTGCGGTTGGGCAGGTCACGCCGGGTCCGGTTTTCACAACCGCAACTTTCATAGGATATTTGCTCGGCGGCCCTTCAGGCGCCCTGGTCGCAACGCTTGGGATTTTCCTCCCCGCCTTCGTCTTCGTGGCCGTCAGCGGCCCGCTTGTCCCCCGACTCCGGCGGTCCGCGCTTGCGGGAGCCTTTCTCGACGGCGTCGTCGTAACGTCGCTCTCCATCATGGCGGTCGTGACCTGGCAGCTCGCCAGGGCGGCCCTGGTCGACGTCCCAGCGGTTGTATTGCTGGCCGCGAGCGCCGTGCTTCTGATCCGCTATCGGATCAATTCCGCATGGCTCGTGCTGGGGGGCGCGCTTGCCGGCTGGCTGGTTTCCGCCGCGCACAGGCTTTTTTAGGCATTCTCTTCCCATCAGTCCGCTCGATGGGGGCCGTAATCTGCTGTCCACCCGCGTATTCCATGGCCTGCCCGGCGCCGGGCAAGTATAATTCCGGAGTGCGGGGAAGCCGCCCGCCGACCCTCGCCGAACAAATCGGCGTTTGTCAGCGCTTTTGTCAGCGTATCTCAGCGTTTCAAAATACGGAGCTGTCAAACTCTATGAGTCCCCCGGCAGAGCCGTGGGTTTACCAATAGAATTAATGAGTGAGGCGCATGGAAAAGATCACGGATTGGAACGCTCTCTGGCGGGAACTGGTTGAAATAAAAGAACGCAATCATCAAAGAAAATCGGACTCGAAAAAGGGATCGGATATCTGGGCCGGCAGGGCGTTGGAGTTTAAGGAAGGCGTTCAGCGGCGCTGGGTACGGCCCGACTCCAGCCGGGATTTCATCCTCTCGCAGTTGGACGGGGATTCGACCGTACTGGATATCGGCGCGGGCACGGGTGCGTGGTCCGCTTTGCTGGCGCGCAAGGCGAAGCGCGTCACCGCGGTGGAGCCTTCCGCCGCGATGATTGAAGTCATGCGCGGGGACCTGGCCGCGCAGTCTATTGCCAATGTCGCGATTGTCCAGGGCGCCTGGCCGGAGGTGTCGGTGGAGCCGCATGATTTTTCGCTATGCTCCCATGCGATGTATGCCTGCCTGGATCTGGCGTCTTTCCTGCGGCAGTTGGATGCACGCACGCGGCGAACCTGTTTTCTGCTCCTGCGTGCGCCCTCGATCGACGGGGTACGGGCCGAAGCGGCGCGCCACATCTGGGGCCAGCCGATGGACAGCCCGAATTTCACCGTCGCCTACAACGTCCTGCTGCAGATCGGCATTTACGCCAACGTGCAGCTGGAAAACACCGGCCTGTGGAAACCGCGCACCAGTCCGAGCCTCGAAGACGCATTGCGCGACATGAAACGTTTCATGGATCTCGAGGAAACCGGCGAACAGGACGCCTACCTGATGGACCTGCTGCGCCGCAGGCTGGTCTGGAAGGACGAGCAGTATATATGGCCGCCGGAAGTAAGGTCGGCACTGGTCTACTGGCATACTGCCACTCCCTGAACGCTGACAAACGCTGACGGAAGCTGACCTACGCGGACAAATTTTTAGTTTTATCCGCGTGCGTCAGCGCTTTTGTCAGCGTGTATCAGCGTTACATCACTGAGAGGCATTATTTTCCGGCCTAATCCGCAACTCTGATACCAGTATGCCGGCCAGGACCAGCAGGCCGCCGAGCCATTCCCTGGAGGTCAGGACGTGGCCCAGGATCCAATACGCGAAGAGCACGGCGAAGAAAGGTTCCAGGCTGAATATTAATGCCGCGTGATTGGGTGTCGTGTATCTCTGCGCCCAGGTTTGCACGTACAAGGCAAAAGCCGTGGCCAGAACACCTGTGATAAAGAGACACAGGGCTACGGTTGAATTCCATGCGATAAAGGGCTTCTCGATCACAGGCACGAGCAGGGTGCAGATCACCGCCGTGCATGTCATCTGCAGCAGCATCAGCTGGCGGTGGTCCGTCACCGACAGGAAGCGCCCGAGCAGCAGTATTTGAAATCCAAACATGACAGCACAGATCAATGTCAGCACGTCCCCCGGACGAAAATCCAGGTCGGCCAGGTGGACGAGCAGCAGGAACAATCCTGCCGTCGCCAGGATGACGCCCGCCAGCGTCTGCATCCTCGGCCGGTGACGAAAAATCAAAAATCCCAGCAGGGGGACAAGAACGACGCTCAGGCTCGTGATGAAGGCCGATTGAGACGGGCCGGTGCTGCGCAGGCCCAGGGTCTGAAAAACAAAACCGCCGACCAGCATCAATGAAAGCACGAGCCCGTGACGGAAGGATCTGCGGGAGATCTTTTTTATTTGACCCGGCATCAGGGCGGCAACGATTGCCGCCGCTATCCAGAACCGCAGCGCCACGAAAAGTACCGGTGAAACCTGCTCGATGCCTATTTTGACAACCGTGAAGGTGCTGCCCCAGACAAATGTGATCAGTATCAGGGCAAGATCGGCCTGGATGGGCTTGGGTATTTTCATCGCGGCAATATAGTACCAGATGCCGGTTCCCTGTCTCATGCCTTTTGGCCCAATGGACAGCATCGCAGATGGCAGGAGCCGTAAGGCTCCGGATCGAGTTTGACAATTGTTGACAGAGATTTGACAACCGCCGCGCAAACCCTTTGGTAATTTTGGAATAGCTGATTAGGTTTCTCGAATTCCATTATTCCAGATCCTGAGAAATCCGAAGGGGGAAGCGGCATGAACTGGCTCACGTATATTCTGCTGGGCGGAGGAATGATCCTTCTCGGGCTTGCGGTGGTTTTTTTGCTGTTTGCCGAACTGGTGGCCAAAACCAAAACTCAGCACCGGCACATAAGTCGGGAAGCCGGTCCGGATGCCATCCGCCCGTTTGCGGACGGGATCAGCAATGAAGAGAAAGCCGCCTTGAAAACGCCGCGCAAGGAAGACCGCCCGAAGCGCCGCAGGGAGACCGAAGAGCCCGCCCGCCCCGAAAAGCAGCGCCCTAACTGAAAACGTGGAACGTGCAACGTGAAAACGTTCCAACGTTCTAACGTTCCACGTTCCACCTTCCACCTGACACGCTACCATTAGTCTGCCCTTCCCTCTATTATGGTCATGCCGACCGACATTTCCTGAAACTCAATGCAAGGGCCGTTCGTAGGAACGTAAGGGATTGCGGAAACGCTGATGACGGCGGAACCTGAATTCGAGACGATTTACCGGGAGCATCACCGCAGGGTGTACAACCTTTGCGCATACCTGTTGAATTCGCGCGACGCCGCACAGGATGCGGCCCACGAAGTGTTTTTGCGTGTGCGCCGCAAAATGGATTCCTATGATCCGGCGTTTCCCTTCTCGAACTGGATCCTGAAGGTCGCGAGCAACCACTGTGTGGACCTGTTGAGGCGGCGCGCGAAGGAGCGGCAGCTGTTTGTGTCAACGGCTCTCCAGGGCGGCCCCGGGGAGGATGGGCCGGCGCTGCCGGAGCCCTCGTCCGACCGGCCGGGCCCGCTGAGCGCAGTCCTTTCCTTTGAACAGGGTGAAGCGGTCCGGCGCGCCCTGGCTTCCCTGCCGGACAAGTTCCGCATCCCTCTCGTCCTGGCTTATTACAACGAGTTCAGCTACGACGAAATTGCGGCCGCCCTGCAGCTCCCGAGAAATACGGTAGCCACGCTGCTGTTCCGCGGCAAGCAGCTTATGAGAGAGAAACTCCACAAGGAGAAATACCATGAAGTGCCCTGATGAATTCATCCTGGCCCAATACGCCGACGGCGAGCTGCCCGAAGCCGGGACGCGGGAAGTGGTCCTGCACCTGGAATCGTGCGCCCGCTGCCGGGAACTGGCGGCGGCTTTGAAGGCCGAGAATCGCGCGCTGGTCGAGAGCCTGCAGGGGCTCGATCTCGAACCGGTGGCGCAGGAGTCCATCCGGCCGGAGGTGCGCGATCTTTGCGGCATGAGCCGAGTGGCCGCCGCATTGGCGAGCGCAGCCGTCCTGCTGCGCGCGGGGTACGGACTGATGCAGGGCATGGAATTGCCGCTTGGACTGGACTGGCTGCATCCGCTGACGATGCCGGCGCAGTTGAATTGGGTTGGCAACGGCTTGTTTTATCTGATCGATGAAGGAGGTTCCATGATTACGTCTCTCGTGAACCAGGCAGGGGCTGCGGTCCTCGGCCTGCTTGCGGTCTTCGGCATGATTGCTCTGGCCCGCCGGAAAATAGGCGCAACCGGTGTTTTCAGCCTGGTGTCGCTGATGCTGGTTCTCGCCCTGCCGGGCTACGCCGTCGAAATCCGCAATGCAAAAAAGGACATGGGAAGCATCACCGTGGGACCCGGCGAGGTCGTCGACGATACGCTGGTGGTTGCGGGCCAATTTGTCAACATCCGCGGAACGGTGACCGGTGACGTGATCGCGTTCGCGCGTCAGGTCAACGTGCAGGGGACCGTGCAGGGAAACCTTATCGGCTTCGGCACCAGAGTCGACGTCACCGGAAACGTGCAGGGAGACATTTTCGCCTTCGGCCAGACGGTCCAGGCAAACGGGCATGTCGGCGGCAATCTGTGGGGATTTGGCCAGACCCTGCTCGTCGGCTCCGGCGCCAGGCTGGATAAGGATGCCGTGCTTTTCGGCAGTGAAGCCGATGTCAGCAGCGATATCGGCCGCGATCTCCTGGTTTTCGCCGGAGGCTTGGATGTCGGGAGCAGGATCGGGCGCGACCTCAGTTTCCGTGGAGGAAGGCTTCTGGTCCGCACGCCTTCAGCCATAGGCCGCGACCTGAACGTAGAGGTAAAGGCCGAAAAGAATGTCCAGATCGATCCGGCTGTGACCATCGGAGGCAAGAAGACAACAAAAATCGCCGAACCAAAGCCGAGCCGGTACCGGACTTTTCGTTTCTACATGAGGCAACTGCTTCGGCTCGGCGCCATGTTCGTTACGGGCATTGTGCTGATCCTGCTGTTCCCCAACCTCGGCCGCGTCCCGCTCTCCACCGTGCGCGATGTCTCGGTTTCCGGCGGCATCGGGTTCCTGGCCCTGGTCGCGGTGCCCGTAGCCGCGATCATACTGGCGATTACGGTCATCGGAATTCCCGTTGCCGTCGTCGCCTTTGTGCTCTGGCTGCTATGCCTGTATCTTGCTAAGATTGTAGTCGCCAAATGCGTTGGCAGCGTGATTATGGGAACCAAAGAAGGAGAGAAATGGGGTACGGTGCTTGCCCTTCTGGTGGGGCTCGCCGCCGTTCTTGTTGCCGTAAACCTGCCCTATATCGGAGGTATTCTCAATTTCCTGCTGATCCTCATCGGCCTGGGAGCGCTGGTGATCGCCTTGCATCGGGCGTCCAGAAAAACCTTGGGAGTGGCTCAATGATCCTGTAACGCTGACGAACGCCGACAAAAGCGCTGACTTACGCTGAGAATCAATATTTTTTTCAGCGTATGTCAGCGTTCTGTCGGCGTCTATCAGCGTTAATGCTAGGCCAGAAGCTCCTGCGCGCGGATCAGCCGGTCGCGGACCTTGACGCCGTTCGGGCATTGAATAACGCATTCGGCGCAGTCGCTGCAGCGCACGTTGCGTACCTCCCTCGGCAGATCCCAGAAGCTCTCCCGGGCCTGGTGGAAGTGGCCGGCAAAGTCGTTGTAAGCCAGCATGCGCAGCTCATCGGCGACCGGCACGCCCTTGGGGCACTTCCCCTTGCACTCAAAGCACATGCGGCAGTAAAGCTCGCGTATCTGTTCGCTGCGCGTAAACAGTATCTTCTCATCCTCGGGGGTGAAGGTCTCCGACATGGCCCGGAAGTTCATCTCGACTTCCTCGATAGTTTCCGCCCAGGGCACGGTGGTGGAAATTGCCGGATTGCGCAGGACCCACTTGATGGCTGCGAGGCCGCCCTCGTTGGTCAGGTGGTTGCCCTTGTCTCCCTTGGGTGTGGCCGTCGCTATCACGACCTTCATGGCTATGACTCCGAGGCCGGCGTCGTGAAGTTTTGCAATCGCGGCGTCCCTGTAAGGCGCACCAATGGCATAGCTGTAGGTGGTCTGAACCGCGTCGAATTTGCCGGTATTGAGGATAAAATCCACCATGGCGTTCGGATCGTGGGTGCTGACACCGATGAAGCGTGCTTTGCCCTGCTTCTTGACCAGCACCATGGTTTCGATCATTTCGTCGGTGATTTCCTTGGGCGTGTGCCTGGAGTGCTGGTGATAGATATCCAGATAATCCGTCCCGAGGGTTGTCAGGCTGGTTTCGATGTCCGCCAGAATTGTCTCTTTGGTGTTCGAATAGGTCTTGCTTGCCAGTATGACTTTGTCTCTTTTCCCTTTGAGGAACCTGCCCAAAATCTGTTCGCTCTTCCCTTGCCCGTAAATCCGCGCCGTGTCGAAGTAGTTGACGCCCAGGTCGTAGGCGCGCGCCAGGATATCCGGATCGGGGACTCCGCCGGCGCCGCAGCCGACGCCCGACACTTTTATTCCGGTTTTTCCCAGGGTCCGGTAAACCACTCCAGGCGGCGGCGATAGGAATGGTTCCGGGATGCGCGAGGAAATCAGGCTGGTTGCAGGCAGCATCAGTCCCGCCTGTATAAACTTCCTCCTTGACGGATTCTGCTTCATACATCCTCCCTTCCCAAGTCGTTCTTCGGACATTTTGTGTAAGGGTCGTTTGAGCCCTAGCTTACTACCCTGCAGCCCGCGCTTCCAAGCACAGAAATGCTTTCCTTTGAAAGTTCGCGCCTGAACAATTCGGCCCCAAAGAGTCCGGTACCTCCGGCAAAGCCGGAGGCTTGAAAGATTTGAACCGCTCAAAGCGGTTGGACTAGTTACGCCGGTCTTGAACGCTGACTTACGCGGGCAAAAGCCGATGAGGCGCTTCCGATTCCCGCAGAGGCCAGCGCTCCGCGCTGGACAGTTTTCTGCGGCGGCACTGTGGCAAGCGCCGTGCGGCAAGGAGATGAAGGGTATGAGAAACCGGGCGTTTGCCACAGTGCCGCCGCAGAAAACTCCATCGGAAGCGCCTCATCGGCTTTTGCTCGCCGACCCTCGCCGAATAAATCCGCGTTTGTCAGCGCTTTTATCAGCGTTTCTCAGCGTTTCAAAATACGGAGCTGCCAAACTCTTTGAGTCTCCCGGCAGAGCCGGGGGTTTACCAATGTAATCGAAGTTTCCCCATCAAACAGCGGGCGGAGATGATATATACTTCTGCTTTTTGTGAGCGGGTCAGGAAGGAATTCAGGAGGCAGCATGAAGAAGATACTTCAGGGCAATGCGGCTATTGCCAGGGGAGCGTGGGAGGCGGGCGCCGCCGTCGGGTGCGCCTATCCCGGGACTCCCAGCAGCGAAATCATGGCCGAACTGGCGGGATACAAAGAAGTTTATACGGAATGGTCTCCCAACGAAAAAGTAGCGGTGGAAGTGGCGCACGGCGCTTCGCTCGCGGGGGGCCGCGCGATCGCCTGCATGAAACATGTCGGCCTGAATGTTGCGGCCGATCCGCTCATGACCATCTCCTACACCGGCGTCCGGGGAGGCTTCGTCATCGTCGTGGCGGACGATCCCGGGCAGCACAGCTCCCAGAACGAGCAGGACAGCAGGCACTGGACGCGCTTCGGCAAAGTGCCCATGCTCGAACCCGCCGACTCGCAGGAGTGCAAGGAGTTCACGAAGATCGCCTTTGACATCAGCGAACGGTTCGACACGCCGGTACTGGTGCGGACCGAGACCCGGGTCTCGCACTGCGACTCCCCGGTCGAGCTGGAAGAGAGGAAGGAGTCGGCCATGCCCAGGGGGCTCGACCGAAGCCTTACGCCCAAAAATGTCATGGTGCCCATGTACGCAAGGGTCCGGCGGGTTTTCGTCGAGGAGCGCATCGGCAAGCTGGCAGCCTACGCGGACGAGGAGTTCCCCTGCAACACGATGGAGATCAACGATCCGTCCATCGGGTTCATTTCCGCGGGCGTGTCCTGCCTGTATGCCAAAGAGCTCTTTCCCCGGTATTCCTTCCTGAAGCTCGGCATGGTGTGGCCCATGCCGCGCAAGCTGATTGCGGAGTTTTTCAGCAAAGTCAAAAAAGTGATTATAGTCGAGGAGCTGGATACTTTCTTTGAAACAGAGATCCGCGCAATGGGATACAAGGTGTGGCACGGGAAGGATCTCATCCCGGCCATCGGCGAACTGACGCCGGGCATTCTGGAAAAATCGCTGTCGAAGCCCGTGACGCGCAAAAGCTACAAGCCCGCCAAACCGCGCATACAGACTCAGGACCTGCCTCAGAGGCCGCCGAACCTGTGTGCCGGGTGCTCTCACCGGCCGCTGTTTTACGCGCTGAAAAAACTGCGCCTCTTCGTCTTCGGCGACATCGGCTGCTACGGCCTGGCTGTCGCGCCGCCGCTTTCCGCCATGCACGCCTCCACCTGCATGGGCGCCGGCATAGGCGGAGCCTATGGCGCGGGCAAGGCGCTGGGGAGCGAGGGACTGGGCAAACTGTGCGCCGTTCTGGGCGATTCGACTTTCCTGCACGGCGGCATCGGCCCGCTCATGGATGCCGTTTATAACGGCGGCTACTCCACTACGATCATCCTGGACAACCGCATTACGGCGATGACGGGGCAGCAGGAGCACCCGGGTACAGGGCACACCATCAAGGGCGACCCGGCGACGACGGTCGACTACGAGCAGCTGGCGAAGGCAGTCGGGGTCCAGCACGTGAGGATGGTGGACCCTTACAATATCAAGGAAACCATGGAGGTGATCCGCGAGGAAGTGAACCGGGACGCCGCGTCCGTCATCATCACTCAAAACAGCCCCTGCATGCTGCTGCGCAGGGCCCGGCCGCTCGAGCGCTTCAGCCACCGGTCCTACAGGATCAACGAGGATAACTGCATGGGGTGCAAACTGTGCCTGGACATCAACTGCCCGTCCATAAGCTTCCAGGCGGGTGAGGGGGTTACCCGCAGCGGCCGCAAGAGAAAGGGCACGGCCTTCATCAATGAGGACCAGTGCGTCGGCTGCGGCGTGTGCACGCAGGTCTGCGAATTTGAAAGCATCATGCCGCGTGAAGAGTGAGGAGGAGACTATGTCCAATGACGGCAGGACCAGAAACATATTTCTTTCAGGCGTGGGAGGACAGGGCACCATCCTCGCGAGCAATATCCTCGGCCAGGTTTTGCTCAATGCCGGCTATGACGTGAAGAAGGCGGAAGTCCACGGCATGGCCCAGCGCGGCGGCGACGTCACGACGCACTTCCGCTTCGGCCGGAAGGTGCACTCGCCCCTCATCAAGCAGGGGGACGCGGATTACCTCATCTCCTTCGAGCTTCTGGAGGCCTTGCGCTACCTGAACTGGCTGAAGCCCGACGGCAAAGTGATCCTCAACAACCAGAAGATCCTTCCCCCGACCGTCAGCCTCGGCAAAGCGGAGTATCCGCCGGATGTGGAGAAAATTTTCCGGAAGCACTTCAAAGAAAACGTGTGGGTCGTCAACGGGCGGGAAATCGCCAGGAAGCTCGGCAACATCCAGGTAGCGAACGTTGTCATCCTCGGCGCCGTATCGGGATTCTTCCCCGAGCTGAACGCCGGGCAGTGGATCGAAGCCATCAGGGAGATGCTGCCCGCCCGGCTGCACGAGATCAACATCCAGGCCTTTAATGAAGGCCGCTCCGCTATTGAACGCTGACGGACGCCGACAGAAACGCTGACATACGCTGAAAAAATATATCTATAAATTTTTTTGAGTCAGCGTTTGTCAGCGCTTCTCTCAGCGTCCGTCAGTGTCGGAAAAGCGGAATATCCGCCTGATGTGGGTAAAATTATCCGGAAGCACTTCAAAGAAAACGGGTGATTCATCAACGGGCGCGAAATGCCATGAAGTTCGGCAACATCCAAGGCTTTAATGAAGGCCGCTCCGCTATTATACGCTGACCTACGCCGACGGAACGCTGACATACGCTGAAAAAATATATCTATAAATTTTTTTGAGTCAGCGTTTGTCAGCGCTTCTCTCAGCGTCCGTCAGTGTCGGAAAAGCGGAATATCCGCCTGATGTGGGTAAAATTATCCGGAAGCACTTCAAAGAAAACGGGTGATTCATCAACGGGCGCGAAATGCCATGAAGTTCGGCAACATCCAAGGCTTTAATGAAGGCCGCTCCGCTATTATACGCTGACCTACGCCGACGGAAACGCTGACATACGCTGAAAAAATATATCTATAAATTTTTTTGTGTCAGCGTATGTCAGCGTTTTTTCAGCGTCCGTCAGCGTTATAGCTCTAAATTACACCTTCCCTTTTTAAATCCATAATCCGGGAAGCATCGAGCCCCAGGTATTGCGAGTAGACAGACTCGTTGTCGTAGCCGACAGGGCGGCACACCCAACGGACCCGGATTGGGGTTTCGGTCAATTTATATTGCGCCTGCGCGGCAACGATCTCTCCGTAGACCGGATCCTGAACGGGCGTGAAGATGCCGCGGTCGAGCCAGTTGGGATCCTTGATGGCTTCTTCGGGAGGCAGTACGGCCGCCACCACGCACGTTATCGGCGCCAGGCGTCCGTGTTTGGAATATTCCAGGGACATGTTCAGAAGCTCGTCGCTGGTGTACTTGCGCGTTTCCTCGAAGATCATGGCGGACCATTTGAGCTGTTCTTCCTCGCGGGTGAATGGCGCGATGCTGGTCCAGCCGGCGGCTCCCCATTCGTCCCACTTGCCGATCATATCCGCGAAAGCCTGCCACATCTCCAGCCTCAGGCCGCCTAAAAAGACGGCTCCGTCCCGCGTGGGCGCAAAGCAGTAAAGCCAGATGGCGGTGTCCAGGTTGCCGAAACGTTCGTTGATGCGGCCTTCGTGCTCGTACCAGAGCGCGACGAAATCGTCGATACGGGCGTAGGCTTCCGCGGTGGCGATTTCCAGAGCTTGTCCCTCGCCCGTGCGGAACTTCCAGTGCAGTGCAGCCAGGATCCCCATAGCCATGAATGTTCCCGACATGCACCAGGCGATCCAGGGACCGGACTTTGTGGGGATCGCCCAGGGGCAGTCGTCTATGGTTTTGCCGGCCGGCAGCCGCTCACCGGTGTCGTACTGGAATCCGGACCTGGCCTGGGCGACATTGTCGTAGTCGGGCATGCGGCTCCGGCTCATGGGGCCGAACACTCCGTAGCCGGTAAGGGAGGCATAGATAAGCCCCGGGTTGACCGTTTTCAGCTGCTCATATCCCAGGCCCCATGCCTCCATCGTTCCGGGTTTGTAGGTTTCGATGAGGACATCCGCCTTGTACACAAGCTCCTTGAGCATCTCCCTTGCCTGCGGCTTTTCCAGGTCCAGGGTGATGTGCAGTTTGTTCCTGCCCTCGGTCAGGTAATTCAATCCTTCGCCCTGGTGCAGGAATCCGTAGGGCGTGCAGGTCCGGATGAAATCGCCCTCCGGGGGTTCAATCCTCAAAACTTTTGCGCCGAATTCGGACAGCGCCGTGGAGCAGGCGCATCCGCCAAAGTTTTTGGAACTCAGGTCCAGCACTATGATGTCGTCCAGTGCTTCAGGTTTTGTATGTGCAATTTTGGGATCGTCTCTTTCCCGGATCCAATCCGCCCACTCCGACCAATCGCGCCGTGCCTTGCTGGCCATTTTGATATCCTCGTTGCTTCCGGTCCGTTATCAGCTTTTTGCCACGTTGAGTCCCGCTTTGCCGTCCCAATCCGGCGGCGGGCGGCGGCCCTGAGCGTCCGCCCACTTGCCCAGGGCTCCGGCCTCGTACAGTTGCCGGATTTGCTCGTCGTTCTTGCCCAGCAGGCTCTTCAGAATGAACTCGTTGTCGAAACCGACCGGCCTCACGGACCACCTGGTCTGAGGCGGCGTGCCCGACATTTTTACCGGAAATTCGTAATTGTGGTACTTGCCGATCAGCGCATCATCGATTTCCGTCCAGAAATCTCTCGCGCGAAAGTGCTCGTTCTCGACCAGGTCCCTGGCCGTAAAGAGGTGGCTCGCAGCAAAGCCGTGCTGTTCGGCCAGAGCCTCGATTTCTTCCGGCCGCTTCGTCCGTGCCCAATCGGCGATGATCTTCAACACGGCGGTCGCGTTCTCCTCTTTAAGCCGTGTGATGTGGTCTCTGAACCTCGGGTCTTCCGCCAGCTGCGGCTTGTCCATGGCTTTGCACAAGCCTTTGAACTCCTCGGGGGCAGCCGCTGCGAGGGCGACAAAAGTGTCGTCGATGCAGCGGAAGGTGTCCGCGGGGCATACGGAGACATCCCGGTTGCCGGCCGGCTCCGCCTTTCTGCCGGAGAGCTGGATATAGGGCCAGGTCCAGGACATGGTCCTCAAGATATTTTCCGTCTGCGAGAATTCGATGAACTGTCCCTTTCCGGTCCTGTCCCGGTAATGGAGAGCAGCCAGTACGGCGACCTCGGCGCTCATGGCGCCGTAATTGTCGCCGATGTATGCGCGCATCTTCAGGGGCGTCTGGCCGGGGAAGCGGGACATCCACGAGTATCCGGAAAGGGCCTGGGAAGCGCCGTCATTCGACGGGCGGTTCTCCCTGGCATACTGGCCCCACTGGCCGTAGCCGCTCTTGGACAGGAAGATGATCCCCGGATTGATGGCACGGATCTGCCGGTAGCCGATTTCCCACTCTTCCATGACTCCCGGCCGGAAATTGTTTTCGACGATATCGCACTTGGCGGCAAGCTCGCAGAAGATCCGGCGCGCCTCCCGCTTGTGCAGGTCGAGTCCCAGCCAATACTTGTTCTGGTTGATATGCAGAAGCAGGGGGCTTTGATCCTTCAGGAACCATCCGAACGGGTTCAGCGAGCGGGTGGAATCGCCCATCGGGGGGATTTCACAGCGTATCACCTCGGCGCCCAGCTGCGCCAGCAACGCCGGGCCCATGGGGCCCAGCAGCATGGTGCAGACTTCGAGGACCTTGATATCCTTCAGAGGCGATGGCTTGAGCGGCTTATTCTGCTTGTAGTTTTCCCAGGTCTTTTCCGTCATGTTCGCAGGTGTCCTCCCTCACGATTACGCGAATACTAAAAACCGGGGTTTCTTTTACTACAATCGGATGTGCTCGGCAAGAGATTCGAGATCTGAAATTCGCGTAACGCTGACTTACGCCGAAAAAAGCGCTGACTTACGCTGAAAAAATTCATATAAATTTTGGAATCGGCGTAGGTCAGTGTTTGTCAGCGTGTATCAGCGTTAATTATTTCCGGGGCTGGCGGCCGAGGGGGATGGGGCGGGCGGCGTCGGTGGCGGCGCCGATCTTCACCGCATAGCTCGTGCGCTTTTTGATGTCTTCATCCGTGACCAGGTGGACGTCCAGCAGACCGTCGGACTTGTATCCGGTCCTCAAATAATTCAGATGGGCTCAGGCACAGGCTCCAGCCCTCGAGCCAGGTCAGCAGTTCCTTTCTCCTGAGCCTGGGTCCCGTTGAAGTGGATCAGCAGATCGATGTCGCTCTGGGGGCCGGCCGTTGCATTCTTCGTGCTTCCGAACAGATACATCGCCTTCACTCCGAAGCGGGCCGGATCCATGAGCTCCGCCATGCGTTCCACGCTCTGCAGGCGCCACCGCCAGTGCGTATTCGCGGCGGGATTCCGGCAGGGCGGGTATCCGCTGCGATCGGCTGCGTTTCCAGACGGCTCCGGGGACGGTTCCGGCAAAACTGCCAGCGCCTCGTCCAGTTCCCCGTTCATCAGGATCTGAAGCACCATCCCCGGCGCCGTGTTCGCGACATCGATGACGCGCACCGTGCCGGCAAGGTAGGCGAAATCGGGCAGAAGGTCCGGCAGCCAGTTGCGGGAATCCTTGAAAAAAGATTCATTGAAGAGTGGTTCCCCAATCGCCGGGATAGAGCGGGAAGATACCGGATGGACGCCTCGACCAGGTCCTGGAAGAAATGGGTGCCGAAGGATGGCTCGGGAACGTAATCTTTTGCTTTCCGGCGATTTCAATCAGCATCGCCGTGTTGTTGATATCCGAGTAGGTGACGCTCACGCCGAGTTTGATATCGCCGCGGCTGCCCCAGCGTCCGGGCCCTATGAGTATGAACTGCCGCTTCGGCAGCAACTGATTCAGCGCAGCTCACGGCCTGGCCGACCGCGACAAGATCCGTGCGGCTGGCAACTCCGCATATTGATCCGGATCGACGTAAACGATGTGGGTGATTCCGGGAATGGTCCCGTTGGTGACGTAGCGGTTGGCGGAAAAAAAGATTCGGTCTTTCGCAGGCGTTTCGCGAGGCAGGACGGCCGGCTGCGGACAGGCCCCGTAGCTCTGGAGGCGGCATTGCAGGATGTACAGATCGGTGCCGTCGTGCGCAAACTCCATATCCATGGGCATCCGGAATTCGGACTGGAGCGTTTTCAGCATCGCCGACGCCTGCTCGATGAAGGGCGTGCGGCTGAGCAGGCCGTCAAATGTTACGACCAGCGAGTCCCTTTCCCTGTCGATGCCGAGGTTCCAGGGCTGGATGAGCCTGTCGTCCTGCAGAATGGAGACGAGTTTGGTGAATCATCGGATAGTCGTCGGCGTATTCGCTCAGGAGCTCTTTCAGGTCGACCGTCTCGAACAAACCGGATTCCAAGATTGATCACATCGATGCGCTTGGGAGAATAGCGGATCTTTCTCCTCGACGGTCACATTGACGCGCAGCGACGGCTGGCCCGGCGAAATCGAGGATCGGGTAGTCATCCAGCACGCGGTCGACCGCCCGCGTGCCCAGTCCGGGCACCATGCGGAGCAGGCCGTCTTCGCGGCGGATGCGGCGGGACCATTGAAATTCGTTGCGGCTGAAGGCAACTCCCGCAAAAGCCGGCATGTAATAGCGGCCGATCCTGGTGCCCACCACTTCCTGGATCATGATTCCCATCTCCTCGTGGAAATCGATCAATCCCCGCTCCATGCGATACCCGATCGGATCCGGGCCGAAGGTGGAGGCGTACACTTCCGCAATGGCATCCATGAGGGCGGCGATGCGCTCTTGCTTGCTTCCCTGATTCGCGATGAACAGGCTCTTGTATTTGCCGGCAAACGAGGTCCCCTTGCTGTCCTCGAGCAGGCTGGAACTGCGCACAATCAGACGGGACCTCCGCAAAATCATCCAGCGCGATGGACAAGCCCGTTGACGATCTCCGGCGGGAAAGAGGAGCTTTTGAATACCTGAATGATGGAGGGATACTCCTGCCGCACCTGGCCGATATCTTTGTATTTGTGTTCCGACGATCTCGTCCAGGTCGTTGTAGTTGATGAAATTGAGAAGGCCGTCCGAAGTGAGTGCCATGTTTTCGGAGTCTTGACGCTGCCGAGGAGCTCGTTGTCCGCCGACATTTTTTTCAGGATCTGCGACGCGACAAACAGGCCGGCGCCCTTGCCGCCAAGCCTCCCGTGGCTTCCCGGCGGATAGATCGTCTGTTCGAGAAGATCGTGGAAATCGTTGACGCTGATGAATTGTTTGGCCACCTGCACGAACTGCGGATCGTCGTTCAGGAGGCGCTGGATGAGCGAAACGCGGAACGCCCGCTCCCTGGGCGACGACAGCTCCACGCCCTGCGGAATCAGATGGCGATACCGCTCGATGGCGCCGGCGATTTCGACCAGCGAGGAGTTGGGATTTTCCAGGACTTTATCAGAAATCCCGAACGGTCCTCCTGATCCATTTCTGGATAAAGCGAGGATCTCATTTTCCCGCAGATGCTTCTCCGGCGAGCTTGAAAATATCGCTCGCTGGCAGAGAGCAGATCCTGGGATCGTCGGAATGCGCAGCGGCCGGTTCTCGTCCTGGTCGGCGTCGGCGCCATCGCCTTTCAGAACCGGGCTGACCCTGCTCAAGAATTTGATGCGCCTTGATCGTAACCGGCCCAGGTGAGATGATTCAGCATCTTTCTTGGAATGCGGGTGAGCAGCTTGGGATCGGTTCTTCGCAGCAGGTCCAGAATGACGGCCCATTCCTCGGAAGCCTCCCCGCTTCAGCTTCTGCCTTTCAAAAACCGTCTTGAGATTCGTCGTGCAGGATTCGGTGCTTGAGTCGGTCCGCAATGGTGTTGATCAGCTTCCGCTCTTCTTTGAGAAAGGGCCCTTCGTCGGCGGCGGGGCGTTCCTCCGTGTAGCAAACGCTGATCCGGCCCACGACCTCGTCCTGAACCAGGATATCCGCGTGCTGCACCCAGGGAGATTCCCGAAAGCCCTCCGTCTGGGCGTCAAAGTCGCCATAGGTGATCCTTGCCTGGCAGGTATCGGGATACTGCCAGCCGGCCGGAAGCGTATCGACGATCTTGCGGAAAACCTCCTCCAGCGGAAGATTCGGCTTGCTCATGATCTCCTCAACTTCGTAAAGACAGTTGAGTTCCTTCGCGCGCTCTTTGAGATCGATCAATGAGTTTGTCGACAGATTTGTTTTCCATCGATTCCTCGCGACTTCCTGCCGGGACTACGGACTTTCCAGCTCTTCAGGCGGAACATAACAGGCTAAAGGATCAGCGTTCATCAGCGTTTTTGTCAGCGTATTTCGGCGTTATTTGATGCTGGAGCTGTCCAATCCTGTGAGTCCCCCCCGAAAAGCTGGATTATCGATGTATTAAACATAATGCGATCTGCAGCCGAAACCAAAATCAGGGATGGCGGCGGCTAAACCCATCCCCGATCCTTGCAGGCCCGCGCCACGCGATTCACCGCGAGGACATAGGCGGCGTCTCTGTTGCGGAGCCTGCGACGCTTGGCTGTTTCCCGGACCGCCTGGAACGCGGAGGTCATTTTGGAATCCAGCTTGTCGAAAACCTCTTTCTCGTCCCAATAATAATTCATGTTGCCCTGCACCTGTTCGAAGTAGCTGCAGGTGACGCCGCCGGCGTTGCAGAGAATGTCCGGAATCAGGAAAGTCCCGCGTTTCTCGAGCATGACATCCGCTTCGGGTGTCGTGGGCCCGTTGGCGCCTTCCGCGATCAGTTTAACCCTGGGATTGATCTTCTGGACACGTTATCCGCCGTGATCTGGTTTTCAACCGCCGCCGGAATCAGAATGTCGACATCCTGTTCCAGCCACGCCTCGCCGGGAAGAATTTCATATCCCAGATCTGCTGCGCCTTGACGCGGTCGATGGTGCCGAACGGATCGCTGATCGACTTGAGCTCGTCGAACAGAATTCCGGACTTTTTCCTGCAGCAGAATGTTTTATTGTCCGTCGGATCCCAGCTTGACACGCAGATCACCATGTCCGCCGATCTTGTGGTAGAGCTCGACGGCAGTATTGGGCAACGTTGCCGAATCCCTGGATGCTCGCCGTGGTATTTTCCGGCTTCAGATTCAGTTCTTTGAGAGCTTCGCGAACCGTGAGGACCACCATGTATCCGGTCGCTTCGGTGCGTCCCTTCGATCCTCCGATGCTGATCGGCTTGCCGGTAATGAATCCGGGGAATTTGCCGCCATGGATTTTTTCAAACTCATCCAGCATCCAAAGCATGTCCTGCGGATTCGTCATGACGTCCGGCGCAGGCACGTCGAGTAGGGGCCGACATCCCGGGCGATTTGCCGCACCCAGCCGCGGCAGAGCTGCTCGATCTCGTGTTAGCTGAGATTGTGCGGATCGCATATGATCCCGCCTTTGCTCCCGCCCAGCGGTATGTCCACAACGGAGCACTTCCACGTCATCCACATGGAGAGCGCCCGGATCGGTATCGATGGTTTCCATGGGATGAAATCGAATGCCGCCCTTGCAGGGGCCCCGGGCGTCGTTATGCTGAACTCTGAAGCCGCGAAAAATCTGGATCCCGCCGTGGTCCATGCGGATGGGAATACTGAAGTGATACTCTCTCAACGGATTGCGAAGCAGATCCCTTGTCGCCTGGTCCAGATCCAGCATGTCCGCGATGCGGTCAAACTGTTCCTGGGCAACAAGGAAAGGATTGTACGATTTTGCGACCGGCGCCGCGGCTTTTTTTGCGGCAGCTTTTGCGACTCTTTTTGCAGTCATTGTCTTGCGTCTCCTGAACAAGTTCTAGGTGTGTGTCTTGAAAAGGCGGGGCTGCCCAAAAATCCTCGTCCCCTGTGAGCTTTCTGCGGCGACACTGCCGGACTGTTTCGCTGCACAACCTTTGCTGAAAATGCGCGCTGACAACACAGTTTACAGGGCTCCGCGACATTGTAACGGAGAGACGGTGCGAGAATAAATAAAAGAAACTTAATTTTTTAAACGGGGACAATCACCCGTGTCCCCGTTGGGCAAGCAATTCTGATGGAGGCCTTCAACGGTATCTCTCAACGGGGACGCTGGTGACTGTCCCCGTTTAGCTTCCGGATCGCGTCGTGCAGGTTGGCGAAGAGGGTTTCGATCAGGTCGAAAGGCACGGACGAAAAGGCGATGCGTATCAATCCGGACAACACGATTACGCCGGTGCTGTAATTCGCCAGCAACTCCTTGCGCAGCGCCTCCGGGTCGACCCCCAGGGGTTTGACGCACATGAAATATCCGGAGTTGAACGGCATCATTTCAAAACTCTGCGCGTATTCGGGATGGCTTTGGGCAATTTCGCGGATCTTGCGGGCGCGCCGTGCGAGGATTTCGTATTTCTGCTTTTTCTGCCCGGCGTATTTGGGGTCGGTATACGCTTTGAGCAGGAGCGACTGGCCGAGACATGAAACGTTGGAGATGGTGCCGCGCACGGCGCCGGCCGCCTTGTTCTCCAGGGCCTTGAGTTGAGCGCCGGTCGCCCCTTTGAAACCGAAGGTCATGAAACCCACGCGGAAACCCCACACGTAGTCCTCCTTGGTCGGGCCGTCCAGCTTCACTCCCAGGACGTTCGGGTGAAGGTCCGTCAGCGATACAAAAAGGGATTCTTTGGCGACGCCCTCTTCATAAACGAGCCCGAAGTAGGCGTCATCGAGCACCACGACGATCTGGTTCCCCGCCTCGGCGGACTTGCGGATTTCCTCAACCAGCGCCGTGTACTCGGTTTCAGTCGGAGTATAGCCGGCCGGATTGTTGGGGAAATTCAGGAGAACGATTTTCTTGCCTTTTTTGCCCGCATTGAGCGCTCTGGAGAATGCGGCCACATCGAATCCGCCGTTTACAAAAGTATTGTATAAAACCAGCTTTGCACCGTAGGCTTCGCTGAACACGAGCTCGTAGTTGTCCCAATAGAGATCGGGTATCAGGACCTCATCCCCGGCGTCGACGAACAGGTATCCGGCGACGGACAGCCCGTGGGTAAGGGCGGCCGTCGTCACGGGCAGGCTGTAAATCTTACCCTTCAATCCGGGATTCTTGACCGCAAGGAGCTTGCCCCATTCCTCCCGCAGCCTGGGCATGCCGAAGCTGGGCGCGTAGAGAAAAGACTCGGAGGGTATGTTGACCATGGATTCCAGGCATTCGAGGGTCAGCGGCGAATTGTCGTCTTCGAACGCCGTGCCTATGGTCGCGTTGATTTTCGCGCTTTTGGCTTCCGCGCTTTGCCCGAGGATACCCTTGAAAGGGAAATAAATCGCTTTGCCCCGCGCGGACAACACGTTCAAGATCTGCGGAGCGCCGTTTTGAAGGTCTCGATTGGACTCTTCGGCCAGCGGATTCAGGGCTGTCATATTATTCTCTCCATACTTTCAGTGCCTTTGTCGGCGTTACAGCGTTCGTCAGCGCCTTTGTCAGCGTTCGTCAGCGTTACGGCGTTCGTCAGCGTTACAGCGTTACCGTTCCTCCAGCCGCTCGGCGAGCGCATCGAGCTGGCGGTTCAGCTCATCGGGAAGCCTCGATCCGAATTTGGGATAAAGCGAAGCCTTGACGTCGTCAAGCTCGGCTTTCCACCCGGCCGCATCCACTTCAAGCAGCTCTTTCATATCCTCGGCCGTGACGCCATCCGGAAACTCAATGGCATCGGCTGCGGGCATAATGCCGATGGGGGTTTCGACTGCTTTCCCTTGCCCGTCGCATTGCTCGAATATCCACTTCAGCACGCGGCTGTTCTCCCCATATCCCGGCCAGAGCCACCGGCCCTCCCTGGTTTTGCGGAACCAGTTGACGAAGAAAAATTTCGGCTGTGCGGCAGGCGGCGTCTTCTCACCCATCCGTAGCCAGTGCCCGAAATAGTCGCCCATGTTGTAGCCGCAGAAAGGCAGCATGGCAAACGGGTCGCGGCGCACCGAGCCGACTTTGAGGTCCAGAGCGGCGGCGGTGATTTCGGAACCCACGATGGAGCCCATGAAAACGCCCTGGTTCCAGGAAAAGGCCTGGCTCACGAGGGGAACCGTGGACGCGCGCCGGCCTCCGAAAAGGATGGCGTCGATCGGTACTCCCGCGGGATCTTCCCATTCCTCAGCGATGGAGGGGCACTGCGCGGCCGGCGTGGTGAAACGCGAGTTGGGGTGGGCCGCCGGAGGCTGAGCCTTATCGGCTTTGTCCCGGACCCACGGCTTGCCCGTCCAGTCGATAAGCCTTCCGGGGGCGTCGTAACCGATGCCCTCCCACCAGACGTCTCCGTCTTCGGTCAGCGCGACATTGGTAAAGATCGAGTTCTTCTCGATTGTCCGCATGGCGTTCGGGTTGGAACTCATGGAGGTGCCCGGCGCTACCCCGAAAAATCCTGCTTCCGGATTGATGGCATAAAGCCTGCCGTCCTTACCGGGTTTCATCCAGGCGATGTCATCGCCGACGGTTTCAACTTTCCAGCCCGGGACGGTGGGCACCAGCATGGCGAGGTTGGTCTTGCCGCAGGCGGAAGGAAACGCTGCCGCGATGTATTTGGACTTCCCTGCCGGGTTCGTGATCTTGAGGATCAGCATATGCTCGGCGAGCCACCCTTCATCTCTGGCAATGACCGAGGCGATGCGCAGGGCCAGGCATTTTTTCCCCAGCAGAGCGTTCCCGCCGTAACCCGAGCCATAGGACCAGATGGTCTTGGTTTCGGGAAAGTGCGCGATGTATTTCTTTTCAAGGGGCGCGCAGGGCCACAGGCCCAGATCATCCTGACAGGAAAGCAGGGGTTTGCCGATGCTGTGAAGACAGGGAACAAACTCTCCCGAATCCCCCAAAACATCGAGCACACGGTTCCCGACACGGGTCACGATGTGCATGTTGGCCACGACATAGGGAGAATCCGTGACCTGGACGCCGATTTTGGCGATCGGCGATCCCACCGGGCCCATCGAGAAAGGGATCACGTACATCGTACGGCCCCTCATGCAGCCGGTATAGAGTTTCGTCATCGTGGCCTGCAGCTCGGAAGGATCGATCCAGTTGTTGGTCGGGCCCGCATCTTCTTTCGATCTGGAAGCGATATAGGTGCGGTTCTCCACACGGGCCACGTCGGAAGCATCCGACCGGAACAGGAATGAGTTGGGGCGCTTGGGGAGGGGAGTGGCCAATCCGCTCTCCACCATGATGCCGGTCAGAGAGTCATATTCCGCTTTGGTGCCGTTGCACCAGACGAGCGAATCCGGTTGAGTCATGCGGGCGATTTCATCGATCCAGGCCAGAAGCCCGGCATGTTTGGTTGGGGCGGTCATCGATGCATTCCTCATAAAAATTAGGATTGGGTCGTAAACTCAACTATACCGATTTCGCCGATACCGTCAAGCTCAGCCTTCATCATGCAGCGATTTGGTAAGGTTTCTCGAACAGAACGGATCTCGGCTTATAAAGGAGTAGGGGTCGATTTGCTATTATGCCAAGCCTGGACATCAGCGCTTGATTCGAGTCGATTTTCACGGCGCCAAAGAAGTTCCAACCGGAACTTGCCATGCGATCTTGAAAGCCGCCGGATTGGGAGATGGAGAGTAAAGATGATCGACATTCCGTATTCCCTGGTTATTGAAGCTACGCAGGATCCTGAATTCTTCGCGTTTTATTCTCCGGATTTGGAGGGATTCACAGGCGTGGGCCATTCGCTCGAAGATTGTCTTTATAAGGCACGGTGGGGGATGCAGGATTTGGTGGGGCAGCCTCACATCTCCCCAAGGAATATCCCCTCCGGGTCAAACGTCCCTGTTGCTTCAGGATCTGTATCGCGTCCTGGTTGAACCACCCCGGCAACTTCCCCGATTCCATGCTACGCGCACGCTTCCGCTATATGCGATTGCCTGCGGGAAGCAAAGCACGTTTATGCACAGGCCGCAGACGAATGGCCATGAATCATGGCTATGGCTATGGAATTTCTGATAGGAAAACGGAAGCCGGCAGGACAAGCACTCCGGCGGAAGTTCCGGGATTGCTTGCATGAGCGACAACCATAAGCTTTGGTATTCCTCCCAGCTGGTGCGCGAAATATTGCAGGGCCGCAGACGGCTGGAGGTGGCTGAGCTTGGCTTCCACCAGGAGCCGGGGCTTGCCGTCAAGAGTCAAAAGAAAATCGACCTCTCGCTTTTCCTTATCCCGGACAAAATGCAGGCCCAGTTTCTCCTGCCCCCAATCCTGGGCAAAATCGCGCCAGCGCAAAAGTGCCGATGCCATCATATTCTCAAAACGTTTCCCCTCATCAGGGATCTCCGACCAGTCGTGAAGGAAAAGTTTGGGTTCGCGGCGCAGCGACCGCGCCAGCTTTCCTGCATAGGGAGAAACGCGATAGCAGTAATGGAGTCTCTCGAGCTGAACCATCCATAGCCGGACAGAATCAAGAGTGACGCCTAAATCCGCGCGCAGATTATTGAGCGACAGCAGGCTTCCGGCACGAGGGATCAGCAATTCCACCATCTGCTCGACAGAGGAAAGCAACTGTATCCGGGTCAGGTCGCGCAAATCCTGGCGCGTAAGCAGTTCCCGCTTCTCCCGCAACCACAGGCGATGCCGGCGCTGATTCTGGGCCAGAAAAGGCTCCGGGAAACCGCCAAAGCGAAAAAGCGCCGCAAACGCTTCCTGCGCTTCGCGGCTCGGCGCGTCGGCAGATTTCGTCAAGCGCTCCATGATCCGGCTCCATGTATCGCGATCGGGTGAAAACCTCTTGCCCAGGATTTCAGACAGCGACAACGGGTGGAGGCGGTATTGATGATATCGGCCCAGCAGGCTGTCGCCGCCCCGCTGATAGATGTCGAGTCTTCCGCTTCCGGTTACCAGAACATCCGCCCGGTCTTTTCGGGTGTCCCACAGCCCTTTGAGATAAATCTTCCAGCGGGGAAACTTGTGGATTTCGTCCAGCACTGCAAGAGGCCGCTTCGGATGCAACGGCCGATAGGCATCCATGAATCCATAGGGATCTGCAGTCAGTTCCTTGCGGAACGACAGATCATCCCAATTTCGATACAGGTCCCCGCTGCCCCGTTTCTCCTGCATCATTCTTGCGAGTGTGGTCTTCCCGCATTGCCGGGGGCCTGTCACGAAGGCCATTCTTGCTGCCGGCGCCGCGAAGTGCTCCTTTTCGAGGAGTTCGGCCAGCATCCGTTCCATGCGGTCATTTTAATGCCAGGCCGTTAGAAAGTCTAGACTAAATAGCCACAATGCCGCTAGAAAGTCATATCGGAGGCATCAATCGTCGAGTTGGTGTGCAGCGATGAGCGGGCGGCCGCCGAGCGAGGTGCGGAAGGCGTAGAGAACGATGACCGCATATATTGCAAGCAGTCGTTATGGCTTTATGTCAGGCTGACGGATGCTCTTTGCGCGGGCCGGCGTTATTGGTATCTTGTTCAAAGGCGGTAAACAAAACCTATTCCTGGGGAGGCGCCACATGGCAACAGCCAAATTGCAGCTGGACGGGAAAGAATACGAGTTTCCGGTGGTCGTTGGATCCGAAGGAGAGCATGCGATCGACATCGCAACGCTGCGCAATAAAACCGGGTATATTACGCTGGACGACGGCTATGGGAATACCGGCTCCTGCGTCAGCAACATCACATTCATCGACGGAGAAAGAGGCGTTCTTCGCTACCGGGGCATCCCGATAGAGGAACTGGCGGAACGGTCCACCTTCATAGAGGCCGCCTATCTGCTGATCTGGGGAAAGCTGCCCACCAGCCGGGAGCTCAACGATTTTTCGGCCCTCCTCACCCGGAACGAGATGCTGCACGAGGACATGAGGGTTCACTTCGAGGGTTTCCCCGCGCAGGCGCATCCCATGGCCATACTCTCGGCCATGATCAACGCGGCGGGGTGTTTCTTCCCCCAGGTGCTGGAGGAGCCGGAGCATGAGTTGTTCACGGTCCAGGCTGCACGCATCATTGCACAAGTGCGGACCATAGCGGCGTTTTCGTACCGCAAGTCCCTCGGGCTGCCGATCATCTACCCGAAGCCCACCTACAGGTATACGGCCAATCTCCTGCATATGATGTTTTCGCAGCCTTACCAGGACTACGAATTGCGCCCGGAGATCGTTCAAGCGCTGGATTTGATTTTTCTCCTGCACGCCGACCACGAGCAGAACTGTTCGACTTCCACCGTCCGCATGGTGGCTTCGAGCGAGGCGAATCTTTTCGCGAGCACGGCTGCCGGCGTCTGCGCCCTCTGGGGCCCCCTGCACGGGGGCGCCAACCAGGCCGTGCTGGAAATGCTCAACGAAATCCACCAGTCCGGCGACAACGGCTCGAAATTCATCGAGCAGGCAAAAGACAAAAGCCAGGGCAAACGGCTGATGGGTTTCGGGCACCGCGTCTATAAAAATTACGACCCGCGCGCCCGGATCATCAAAAGGAAGTGCGACGAACTGCTCGCCGTGCTCAAGAAAAAGGATCCGCTTCTGGACATAGCCAAGCGGCTGGAAGAGGCGGCGCTGAGCGATCCTTATTACATTGAGCGGAAGCTTTATCCCAATGTCGATTTCTACAGCGGCATCATCATGCGGGCGATAGGGATTCCGCTGAACATGTACACGGTGATGTTCGCTATCGGGCGGCTGCCGGGCTGGATCGCGAACTTCAGGGAAATCATGGAGAGCGCCGGAGGCCGCATTTACCGTCCGCGCCAGGTCTACAACGGCCCTCAGGAGAATCACTACGTGCCGATCGCCGAACGCCAATAGCTGTGGAAGGTGGAACGTGGAACGTTAAACGTTGGAACGTTGGAACGTTTAAACGTGAAACGTTCCACCTTCCACGTTCCACTCAGCTCTTGTCTTCCATCGGGATCTCGGGCACTGTGCAAATCAGTAGGAAGGCCAGCACCATGGTCAATGCGCCGATGATAAAGACGGCTTTCAGCCCGGCTTCCATGGACACGCGTATCGCCTGAACGGTCTGCTCGAACAGCCGCTGCCCCCCTTCCCTTTTCCCGAGCATTTCCTGAAGCGCCTTCATCGCCGGTTCGGAAAGGAGCACCCTGGGATTGCCCAGGGAGGTCATGGTTGCATCGTCGGCGATCCGGGTCAATTCGGCAGGAAGGGAGGCTTTGAGCGTGCTGTTGTATTGCATGTTCATCGCCGAACCCAGTATGGCGGGCGCGACTGCGACTCCCATGGAGATGCTGAAAAAGAGCGCGCCCATGGCTACGCCCAGCAGCCGCTTGGGGACGGCGTACTGAACAACGAGCGTATTGATGGTCGGGATGGCGCCCAGTCCTACACCGGAGAGGGTGCACACCAGCAGGCCCCAGAGAATGGAGGTATCCGAATCGAAAAAGATCATGCCGCACATGGCGGCGGCCATGATGGCGTAACCGATTACATACATCCATTTGTAGTGCTTCGTACGGGCAAGCAAAAACCCGGTCGGCACCCCGATGAAGGAAGAAAGCACTCCGTAGGGAGTCAGGATCTGCCCGCTTCTCATGGCGCTCACGCCCTGGATGCCCTGCATGAGGAGCGGGTAGTAGAGCATGATGCCTATCGATCCGAAAAAGGACAAAAGGCCGGCTCCCGACACGGTGATGAAAGAGCGGTTGCGCAGCACCTGGAGATCCAGGATGGGCTCCGCTGCTTTTGCTTCGGCCCGTATGAAGAAGAACGAGAAGATTAATGATAATGCGAGCAGCCCGATAACCTGGACGGAGGCCCAGGGATAGGTCGTGCCGGCAAATGAAAGACCGAAGATCAGGGCGGAGGAGGCAAATGTCATCCAGAGGCATCCGCGGATATCAATTTTGCGGGCAGCGCCCTGTACCAGCGCGGGCATCCCGAAGAGGAATACAAAGCAGAGGAGCAGAAGCGGCACTCCCCACCAGAAGATGTGGCGCCAGCTCATGGTGTCGGTCAGCCATCCGCCCAGCGTAGGACCGAATACGGCAAAGATTCCCATAGGTATGTTGAGCAGCCCCACCAGACGGCTTCGTTCGGACGGCGGGAACATGTCGCCCAGGACCGAAAAGACCAGCGGGGAAAGCGCTCCCTGGCCCAGGCAAAGAATAGTCCGGGCGGCAATCAGAAAAATATATGTCGGGCTGATCGCGCTGAGTGCCGCGCCCAGGGTGAAAATAATCAGGCAGACAAGCAGCATAGACCGCCGGCCGTAAATATCCGAGAGCTTCCCTACCAGAATCGTCCCGAATGCCAGCCCCAGACCGGGGATGGAAACGCTCCAGGAGTAGAGGGCCATCCCATCCAGATCTGCAGCCATTTTGGGCGCAGCGATGCCGGGGGTCTGGATATAGTAGCTGTAGACGAGTTGCACCAGGAACACGGTTGCCAGCGCCATGAAAATCTGCCTCTTCGTATAGGCAGGTTCCGCTTTTTGTTGCCCTGCTTTTTCCATTGACCCTCCCCTTTATTCGGACCCGTCCTGAATCGAAGCAACGTGTTGGCCTTTGTGCCATGCATGGATCAGTATTTGCAAGCATTTAATGAGTCCGCGGCGTCCCGCCGCCTGATTCCGACTCAATCCGGGGCCCGTCAGCTCCGGTCTGCATCGGGGTTGCATTTTTTGCCGCCGAAGCTTTTGCTTGCACCGGGGATGCTTTTCCGCTTTTATACTAGCTTCCTTCCCTCGCGGGACTGATGAAACAGTGAGGAGCGCAAAGTGACCGGTGCTACATCGTGGATACCCTGTGATTTGTTGGAGGACTTCATCGTAGACGTATTCAAAGGAGTGGGTGTGCCGGACGCCGATGCCAGGGTGTGCGCGGACGTCCTGATAGCCGCAGACCGGCGCGGCATCGACTCGCACGGAGTCGGACGTATGAAGCTGATCTATTACGACCGCATCGCCAAAAGCAAAATACAGAAACCCGTAACCCAATTCGAGATTGTCCGCGACTGCAAAGCCGCAGCCGTGGTGGACGGCCACCACGGCATGGGCATGGTTATCGCCAAACGCTGCATGGAAATGGCCATGGAAAAAGCCCGCGTCCACGGCATCGGCATGGTGGCGGCCCGGAATTCCACCCATTACGGCTATGCGGCGCACTATGCGCTCATGGCCGCCCGGGCGGGCATGATCGGAGTGACCGGAACCAATGCGCGCCCCTCCATCGCCCCGACACACTCAACGGAAAACATGCTGGGGACGAATCCTCTCGTTTTCGCCATACCCACCGACGAACCTTTCGCATTCACCAACGATTACGCCACCTCCATCATCCAGCGCGGGAAAATCGAGCAGTATGCCCGGGAAGGACTGATCTGCCCGGAAGGCCTGGTGATCGACTGCGAGGGCCGGACGGAAACCGATCCGAACAAGATCCTGGAGGACCTGATAAAGGGACGCAGCGCTCTCACCCCGCTCGGCGGCCTCGGCGAGGAAACGGGCGGCTACAAAGGCTACGGCTTCGCCACCGTCGTGGAAATTCTGTCGGCGGCGCTGCAGCAGGGATCGTTCCTGAAACAGCTCAGCGGCTTCGACGATCAGGGGAAGGCCATTCCCCATGCCCTGGGACACTTTTTCATGGCCATCGATATCGAGTGCTTCACGGATATCGACGCTTTCAAAAAAACCACCGGGGACATTCTACGGGCTTTGCGCGCCGCCAGGAAGGTCCCGGGGGCGGAGCGAATCTACACGTGCGGCGAGAAGGAGTATTTCGCCGGCCTGGAACGCGCCGCCAAGGGCATCCCCGTGGATCCGGTGATCCAGAAAGAGCTCTGCGTCATGCGCGACGAACTCGGGCTTCCCTACTCCTTCCCGTTCGAAACCGCCTGATGCATCCGTTGCCGATGGATACGCCGACGCTCAACGCCATCCTGCGCACTCTGAAAAGAGAAATCCGGAAATGGAAAGTGCCCGCCGTGGGCGTAATCGCGGACGATTCCGCAGACCGTCCTTTCGAAACACTCGTGAGCACTATCCTGTCGCTGCGCACCAAGGACAAGGTGACCGAAGCCGCGTCGCGCAGGCTGCTGGAGCGTGCCCCCACGCCGCAGGCCATTTCCTCCCTGCCGGTCCGGGAACTCGAGCGGCTGATCTACCCGGTCGGTTTTTACCGGACCAAGGCAGCAAACCTGAAAGAAACCTGCCGGCGCATCCTCGACGGCCACCGCGGCAAAGTTCCCCGTTCCATGGATGAACTCCTGAAGCTTCCCGGGGTGGGCCGGAAAACAGCCAACCTGGTTTTGACTCTCGGCTTCGGGGATTACGGAATTTGCGTGGATACGCACGTGCACAGGATTTCCAACATCTGGGGGTATGTCGCGACCAAAACTCCGGAGCAAACCGAATTCGCGCTGCGCAGCAAGCTTCCCCGGCGGCACTGGAAAACCTACAACGACATTCTTGTGACTTTCGGCCAGAACCTGTGCGTGCCGGTATCCCCCTGGTGCAGCAGATGCCCCGTGGCGCTCCAGTGCCCCCGCCTCGGCCTCCGCCACTCCCGTTGAATTCCCAGCCTCCGAGTCCAGTGAAGACGGCTCCCCAGAGACCTTTATTTTAGTGAGGACGGATCTCCAGAGACTGTCTCAAAACGACTGTCATGAGATCCTCGCGGGCAGTTTTGAGAAAGTTTCCGGAGGGCCGTCCTCACCCAATCAATATAAAATACTGGGAAAATAATATTTATTATAAATTTTTCAGCGTACGTCAGCGTTTATCGGCGTTCGTCCGCGTTAAATTTATGGACGGGCCCCCAGAGTCGGTCCCAAAACGACTGTCGCGAGATGCTCGCGGGCAGTTTTGAGACAGTCTCTGGAGAGCCGTCCTTTCTACTGCCTGCGACCAGTTTTGGACTGGCGTTTCACTACAAAAAAGCCTATAGATGGTTCGGCATGCAAAGGAGACGCTATGTGGAACAGACGCAATTTCCTGAAAAGCTGTGTAGCAGGGGCCGGCGTTGCGAGCGGCGCTTTCGGCAGCATTCATGAACAAATCCTGGCCGCCGGGCGCGACACGGCCGGACAGAGCCCCGAGCAGGTTGCGGGCAACGAGGACTTCTGGTTCCAGGTCCAGCAGGCTTTCACCGAAGACCGCAACCTGATCAACCTGAACAACGGCACCATTCAAAACGGTCTTCGCATCGTCCAGGATGCCGTGCGGAGGCACAACGAATATACGGGCAACGCGGCCGCGCATTCCATGTTCGCTCTCGCGAATGAAATCGAGAGCTGCCGCCGAAGGCTGGCGTCCCATTTGGGCTGCGATTCCGAAGAGCTCGTCATTTGCCGCGGCGGCACGGAGGCGGGCCAGATTCCCATCATGGGATACGACCTGAAGCCCGGCGACGAGGTGATCACGACGAGTCAGGACTACCCCAAGCTGATCAACTCCTGGAAGCAGCGGGAGAAGCGCGATGGCATCGTGCTGAAAATAGTTGCGCTTCCGCCTCCCCCGGTTCCGCTGGACAAGTTCTACCAGATGGTGGAGGAGCAGGTGACGCCGCGGACCAGGATCATTATGGTGTGCCACATGACGCACTGGTCGGGCCAGATGGCTCCGGTGCGCAGGATCTCCGACATGGCGCATGCGAAAGGGATTGAGGTGCTTGTCGACGGCGCCCACGGTTTCATGCATGTGCCGTTCAAGCTCGCGGACCTCGGCTGCGACTACTACACCGCGAGCCTGCACAAGTGGCTGATGGCGCCGCCCGGAAACGGTTTCGTGCGCATCCCCAAAAACCGCATTTCCAAAATCTGGCCGCTGACGCCCCCGGGAGTCGACGATCCGAACGACATACGCCGCTTTGAAGATGTCGGGACGCGCACGCCGGCCAACCGCGTGGCGATCGCGGAGGCGGTCACCTTTAACGAGGGAATTGGCGTCGAGCGCAAATCGGCCCGCATACGCTATCTCAAGGAGCGCTGGGCAAACCGCCTCCGCGCGTTTCCGAAGGTGCATTTCTACTCGAGCCTGGACCCGTCCGAATCCTGTGGAGTGGCTGCCTTCAAGGTTGAAGGCATGGAAATGGCGAAACTCATGGGGCACCTGCTCGACAAGTGGGGCATCATCGTCACGCCCGTGAAACACCAGGACGGATGGATCGACGGGATTCGTGCGGTCGTGAACGTGTCCCTGTCGGTGCGGGAAATCGACTATTTCGCCGACGTGATGGAAGGCATAATTAAGAAGGGATCGATCTGACATTCCACGTTGAACGTTGAACGTTGAACGTTCTGATAATGCTATTATTGGAGTAATGGGGGATTCAGGAGATGAGCGATAGCGACAACACTTCATTGACATCGGTGGCCAACCGCCTGGTGGCGGCATGCCAGCAGCTTTCCTTTCATCCTCGAGGGCCCAAAAACTGCAAGGTCGAGCTCCCATCGCGGGCCAGTTGCGTCGAGATCATGCACCAGCTGCGCTCCGTCCTTTTCCCGGGCTATTTCCAGCTCTCCGAATTCAGCGAAGAGGGCATGGCGTTTCATGTCGGCGCAATTCTCGACCGGGTATCCATCAATCTGCAGGAACAGATCCGCCGCGGCTTCTGTTTCGGTTGCACGGGCGACGGCAGCACGCAGCAGTGCCTGGAAAAGGCGGAGGCCATTACGCGCACTTTTATCGCCAGGCTTCCTGATGTGATGGGCTATCTCGGGGAGGACGTCCAGGCCGCGTACGAAGGCGATCCGGCAGCCAAGAGTCCGGGCGAGACAATATTCTGCTACCCGGGGATTTTCGCAATCACCAATCACCGAGTCGCCCATGAACTGTACGCGCTCGGCGTGCCCCTGATCCCGAGAATACTCAGCGAGAACGCCCACAGCGTGACGGGCATCGACATACACCCCGGGGCGAGAATCGGCAAAAAGTTTTTTATCGATCACGGGACCGGAGTCGTGATCGGGGAAACGACAATTATCGGCGACCGGGTCCGCATCTACCAGGGGGTCACGCTCGGCGCCAAGAGCTTCCCGATGGACGAGCACGGCAACCTCATCAAAGGAATCGACCGGCATCCCGTGATCGAGGACGATGTCGTGATCTATGCGGGCGCGACCATTCTCGGACGCATCACCGTGGGAGCCCGCTCGGTGGTCGGCGGGAACGTCTGGCTCACCCGGAGTGTTCCGCCGGACAGCTCCATATCCCAAGGCAGGCAGCCCGGCAATGGACCATAGCCCTCGGCAGCGTTCCGGCATGCGGCAGCGACGACCTGAAAGCTTAGCGCCGCAAAAATCGTGGTTCGCGATATTGCCAGGGTGCCGGCGGGACGTTATATATAGTCAAGGTTTGGAGTAATAACCGGCGTTTTATAGGACGAAAGGAGACCTCAATGGCCGCCAAGAAGAAACAGGATGTTGTATTGACTGACGTTGAAGTGATGCAGCCCTTGCTTGCCGACGCACACCCCAATCACGAGCATCACCTGTGCCACATTATTTCACTCAGGAATATGGGTACGGCCGCCAAGCTGGCCAAGGATGCGCAGTACATATGTTTTCTCTGCGGCAGGTCGGCCAAAAATGCGAAGAACCTCTGCCAGCCGATCAAGATTTAGCTTTAGTTTTAGGCGAGGACACCTCTCCATTGATTTTTAGTGAGGACGTCTCTGCATAGACGTCCTCACCCAATTAAAATAAAATGCTGAGAAAATAATATTTATAAATATTTTTTCAGCGTGCGTCAGCGTCTATCGGCGTGCGTCAGCGTTAAAATTCGTGGACAAGTTCGCAGATCCGTCCGAGTAAGGGCCGCTGTCATTTTTCCGGAAAAGACTGATCAGCGTCCCCACAGCCAGAACGACGGCGACGCCTACGACGTTGTAGTAGAGCCAAGAAATCGAGGAGTAATAGGCCACCGCCAGAACGGCAACCTCGCCCGCAATAAGCCCCCAAAACGCCCCTGTCCCCCGGCAGCGGCGCACCATGAAGGCAAGCAGGAAAACCCCCAGAATCGGCCCGTAAAAATAGGACCCCACCTTGTTCACGGCCTCTATCAGCGATCCGAGCCTTCCCGCGAAGCAGGCAACCGCGGTGGCGAACACGCCCCAGAAAAGGGTGGCTCCACGGGAAGCCCAAAGGTAGTGCGCGTCGCTGGCCGTTCTGCGAAAGTACCGCCGGTAAAAATCAATGATCGTGGCGCTGGCCAGCGAGTTGATCTCCGACGAGAAAGTGGACATGGCGGCCGCGAAAATGACGGCCAGCATGATTCCCAGGATGCCCGCGGGGGCGTGCCGGATCAGGAAGGACGGGAATATGTAATTGACCTCGCTCGAGGGCTCGGATCCCAGGACGGATTTGAGCAGGTCGCGGTTTTCCTTCCGCACTTCCATGTACGCGGCCTCGACCTCGAAGGTGCGCCTTTCGGCGGCATCCAGCCGGACAGGGTCGTTGGCCCTTTGGGCGTCTCTCAGGGCCAGGGCCGCCTCTTTTCTCAGCTGAAAGACAGCGTCGTACCTCTTCTCCAGCCCGGCATACTCGGCGCCGGCATTGCGCACCAGCAGGTCCTGGTAGGCGGCGTTGAAGTTCAGCGGCGGTTTGACGAAATGGTAGGACACGAACATCAGGACCCCCATGGCCAGGATAAGAAATTGCATGGGGACCTTGAGGAAGGCGTTGAACACGAGGCTCAGCCGGCTTTCGGTAAGCGATTTTCCGGTCAGGTAACGCTGCACCTGGCTCTGGTCGCAGCCGAAGTAGGATAGAGCCAGGAAAAAGCCGCCCAGCATTCCCGAGAGCAGGGTGTAGGAGTTTTTGAGATCAAGCGAGAGGTCGATGCAGTTCCACTTTCCGTGCAGGCCGGCCAGCCGGACTGCGTCCGTAACGGAATAGCCGGACGGGAACTGGGCTGCAAAGAGCGCAATGCCCACGAAGATGCCGGCAAACATGAGCATCATCTGTTTCGCGTCGATCATGATTACGGCCTTGTTGCCGCCCACGGCGGTATACAGCACCGTCGACGCGCCCATCACCAGGATGGTGGCCGCTTCGCTCCAGCCGAACATGACGGCCAGGATAATCGAGGGCGCATATAAGACAAGACTCACGGCGAGGCCGCGGGACATAAGGAACAGAAAGCTGGTCAGGCTGCGCGTCCTGGAATCGAAGCGTCTTTCAAGATATTCGTAGGCCGTGAAAATGTTGGCCCGATAAAAGAACGGGACAAAGGTCATGCAGAGGACCGCCATGACCAGGGGTTGAGGCAGGTAGACCTGGATGAAAGACATCCCGGCGTCGTGCGCCTGGCCGGTGGTGCCGATATACGTAATGGCGCTGGCCTGCGTGGCCATCACCGAGAGGCCCACAGCCCACCAGCGCAGGGACCGTTTTCCACGGAAATAGTCATCGAGGTTTTTGTTCTTTCTGCCATGGCGGAATCCTTCCGCGATGACATAGCCAAAATAGACAACGATGACGATCCAGTCGACGATGTGCATGAGCAGCTAGCGGTTAAGAGTGACGGTCATGAGGTACAAAGCCAGAATCAGGGCGCAGGTATAAACCACGATGGCCGCATACAGCCGGTTCCATGTGCGCAGAAAGGGCGGAGGTTCATCTTTGACGGCAACGGGCGGAGGTCCGCCCCCTTCTCTTTCAGGATTCATGCGCACTCCGTGTCATCCATGCAATGCTGCCACTCGATTTCGGCTCAACCGGCACACCCGGTCTCCCTATTGCATCAGAACTCCATCATAATCACAGATATCGCGGGAAACAATATTTGTTCCTTTTCCTGTCCGGGAAAAGGGAGGTTCGTCGAAAAGCTTTACAGAGCCCGGCTTTTGCGTAATGGCAAGCGACACAGTTATTTACAGCGGGCCGCCTGTTTTATTTTGCGGCGGCCGGGCACTGGAGTGTCAAACAATTTTACATTTTCCGCAGGCGCGGCAGATCCTCCGCAGCCGCCGGCCGGGCCGCAGATCGGATCTAATCCTATGATTTCATGACAATTGGAGGCTCGTTTGGCGCTCTTTCGGAAGGGGATCCATCAGTTGGCACTCTTCTTGCATTATTATTCAGGCATAAAAGGCTTCATCTACAACCTTTCATATCATACTCCGCGAATCAGGCCGCTCTTCGGAGCGGCCTTTTTTGTATGTGCGTCCTTCCGTGTTACGTATCTATCCGTGTTTGTCAGCGTTACGCGTTCGTCCGCGTTGCCGCTTTACGCCGGAACTTGCCGTAGGCAATCATGTTCCCGGCAATCCTGGCAAGCATGTCGGGATGCTCTATGGTGAGGATGCCTGCGTCTTCGAGTCCCTGCCGGGTCTCCCGGGCAGAGTGTCCGAAGGTCACCGCATTCAGGAACGGCTTTTTGACCGGCTGAGCCTCATAGGCGCCGATTATTTCCTCAACCATCTGCTTCTGGTCCAGGTAGACGCTCGGGCCGATGAGCTGCAGATAAAGGTCGGCATTTTTTTCCCGGAAAATAATATTGAGCACCCGGCCGTACAGTTTTTCGGTATGGGCTCCCGTGAGATCCACGTAGCCGTCGGGGTGGCCGATGTTGGCCATCGGAGGGCAGACGCTCTTGAGGGCGTCACGGGTTTCGGGCGACAGCCGCGCAAGCTCGATATCCGGGATCGCGGAGATTTCATCGACACAGATTGTCCCGGGCCCTCCCATGTGAGTGACGATGCAGACGCGGCCCCCGTCGGGAACCGGCTGCCTTTCAAAAGCCCGCATCGTGTCGAAAAACTCGGCGACGGTTCCGGCGCGCAGGATGCCCGCCTGTTTGAAGCCGCTGTCATAAACCGCGTCGGCGCCGGCAAGAGAACCGGTATGATAGCGGGCGGCGGCTGCGCCCTGGGCGCTTCTGCCCGCTTTGATGACGACAACGGGCTTGGCCGGTGTGACTTCGCGGGCGGCATCGAAGAATTCTTCCGGATCGGAAAGCCCTTCAAGGTAGACGCCGATCACACGCGTCGAGGTGTCGTCCTTTAAAAACCTGAGCAGTTCGGCCATATGGACGTCGGCCATGTTGCCGATGGAGGCGTACTTGCTCAAGCCGACCAGGCGCATCTCCCGGGCCCAGAGCAAAAACGAATTCCCGAAAGCGCCGCTTTGGGTGAGGATGCTCAGGCCGCCCCTGGGATAGGTTGAGATATCGAAGTTGGTATTGAATCCGCTGCAGGTATCGATGATGCCCAGGCAGTTGGGGCCAATGAGCCTGATGGAGGCGGATCTCAAGATATCGACCAGTTCCCTCTGCCGGGCTTCGCCGGCTGGGAGTTCTGCAAAGCCGGCAGACATGCAGATTGCGCCCAGGATATCGTTGCATCGTTTTTTCCTTTCCGCCATCTCCGCGGCAACCTGCAGGGTGCGGTCGGCCGCAACGATCAAGGCGCAAATCTCGACCGGTTCCGGAACCTCCAGGAGGCTCCGGCAGCAGCGCAGGCCAAGGATCGATTCCTCGTGCGGATTGACCGGGAATATCTTGCCCCGGTAACCCATCGAAATGAGATTTTTAAGCACCGTGTGGCCAAGCTTTTTCGGGTCGGAGGAAGCTCCGAGAACTGCAACGCTGTTCGGTCTGAAGAATGCGCTCAAGGCAGAAGAATCTTGCATAATCCTCTCGCGGGTATGTCCGCCCTCAGCGGCGAAGCTTAATACAAAAGCCGCCGTGCCATCATCAACAAATTGGGTTCGGGCAAAGACGGTTTGCCGGGGCCGCCCGGAAGAGCCCCCGGGCGTTATCCGGCCCGTTCCGGAGCGTCGTCCTTACGCAGGGCCATGGAACTCGCCGATTGCCTCACGGATCGAGCGGGTAGTAAACTAAAAACAGCACCTGGTTTGAAAGGGTTTAACATGCAGATCCATCGATTGCGCCTCAAGCGGCTGCCCGTAATTGCCCTGGTGTTGTTCTCAACCCTGTGCCTTGCGCAGACAGCACAGCAGCTGACGGCGGAGCAAAAGCGCGAGTTTCTTCTCAATGCGAAGGTGATCCAGTCCAAAAGAACGAGCAAGGGAACTACTTCCCCATATCGCCTGACTCTTACAGATGGCAAAATCACTCATGATGCGCTTTTTCAATCCATCGATGAGCGGCGCAACTTCAAGCAGTTCGCCACCGGGACCAGCGAGATCAACTTTGTGGATTCCTATCTCTATAACGTTGCAGCCTATGAACTCTCAAAGCTTCTGGGCCTGGATCACATGCTGCCTGTAACGGTTTTACGGCGGTGGAACGGGAAAACGGGTTCGCTGGCCTGGTGGCTCGATGTCCAGATGGACGAAGCCGACAGGCTGCAAAAGAAAATTCCTGCGCCCGACCCCGAATCATGGAACAAATCCATATACGAGTTGCGGGTGTTCAGCCAGCTGATCTACGACACGGACCGCAACGCCACCAATATACTTATTGGCAACGACTGGAAGGTGTATATGATTGATTTCACACGCGCCTTCCGGCTCAATCCCAAGCTCAAGAATCCCAAAGACCTGGTCCGCTGCAGCCGCAGCCTGCTCGAAAGGCTTCAGGCTCTTGATGGGCAGGAACTGGCAGAAAGAACGAAGGATTGCCTCAATAGTGCTGAGGTCGGGGCGGTTATGAAGCGGCGCGACAGCATCGTAACCTATTTTGAAGAACTTATAGAAAAACAAGGTGAGAATGCCGTTCTTTACTAACGAAGGAACGGATCCTTCGGGATCCTGTTCGCACCGGAAAGCGAGACAGACCTATTGCGTCGCACTGTAATTATTTTATGCCTGCTAATTTCCGCCGCCTCGGCCAGGGCCGATAGTTCCTGGGAAGGCGTGCCCCGGATTGTTGCCGTCGGCGACGTTCACGGCGACTACGGGCAGCTGGTGGTTGCCCTTCGCTCCGCCGGCGTAATGAATGAGCGGAACAAATGGAGCGGCGGGAAAACGCACCTGGTGCAGACGGGCGATCTTATGGACCGCGGTCCCGACAGCCGCAAGATCATGGATCTCCTGATGAACCTCGAGCAGCAGGCGCGCCGTTCCGGCGGCGCCGTGCACGCCTTGCTTGGCAATCATGAGGCGCTGAATATTTACGGGGATCTGCGCTATGTCACACCGGAGGAATTCGCCGCCTTCCGCGATGCCAACTCGGTAAAGGTGCGCCAGGCAATGTATGAGGCGCACCTCAAGGAACTCGCCGCCGATCCGGCCAATGCGCAGGCCGCGAAACCCGATGACGCTTACCGGAAGGCGTGGGAGGATAGGCACCCCCTGGGCTACTTCGAACACCGCTTCCAGTATGGACCGAACGGCAAATACGGCAAGTGGATCCGAACGCACAATACGGTAATTCAAATCAACGACACGATTTTTGTCCACGGAGGCATCAGCCCCAAATACGGTGACATTCCCTTCGAATTGATCAATAGCAAGATCCGGGACGAGATGAACGATTTGAGCACCCTCAAAGGCGGACTGATCCAGGACGACGAGGGACCGCTCTGGTACCGGGGTCTCGCAAACGGAGAGGAAGCGGCTCTCGCGGAACATGTCCGGCAGTTTTTGGATCTGCACGGGGCGCGCCGCATCGTCATCGGCCACACGACGACTGCAGGGGCCATCATGCCGCGGTTCGGAGGGAAGGTGCTTCTCATCGATGTGGGGCTTTCGGCCTCCTATGGATCGCGCTTAGCCTGCCTGGCGATCGAGGGTGACAAAGCTTTTGCCCTTCATCGAGGCGAGCGATTGACGATCCCCTCCGATACGGGCTTGCCATTTCTGGAATACCTGAAGAGCGCCGCCGCCCTGGACCCTGCGCCGTCGCCGCTTCAGGAGGCGATCTCGGATCTGGAAACAATCCTCGCGGCACCCGTGGATCCGTAATCGGCGTCCCCCGGCGCCCTTGCCGGCGCCCGTCGGCATTCAGTTTTTTTTCTGTACCCATAATGCGGACATGAGCCCCATAATGTCGGAAACGATACCGGGCTCTTTACCGGTCCGGTTAAGGAGGAAGATCATGAAAAAGCTGATGACAGGATTGATGTTGGGATTTCTTTTTGCGGGATTGCTGGCCTTGAGCCTTGCCGGTGCATTTTCACAGGGGGCCGGCAAATCCGATACATCGAAGTACGGGAAATATATCCTCTCAAAAGATATCTATAGAGTAATCCCGGAAGAGTACACCGGCACTTCCCTGCTTTCGCACAACGGCGAGCTGAAAGCCAACGTCAGCATGGGGTATCATTGCGTCACGAAGCCGATTCTTTTCAAGGAGACGCACTCGCATCCCAATGAGGAAGTCCTGTGTTTCATAGGCGGCAACCCGCGCGATATCACCGACTTCGGAGCCGAGGTGGAAGTTGAGATGGGCGCAGAACATGAAAAGCACGTAATCACTCAAACCTCGTGCATCACGATTCCATCGAACGTGCCCCATTGCCCGTTGAACATCAGGAAAGTCACCAAGCCCATCGTCTTCCTGGAGATCTCGCTCGCAAGCGCCTACAAGGCTCCCGGGAGCACCTACCGCTAGACGCAGACTGCAAGGCAGTCCGGGTCTCCGGACCCGTATATTTTTCTGAGGACGGGCCTCCAGAGACTGTCTTAAAACGACGGCCATGAGATCCTCGCCGGCAGTTTTGAGACAGTCTCTGGAGAGACGTCCTCACCCAATCAAGATTGGCTGCCGGGAAAATAGTATTTATTTATTATTTTTCAGCGTGCGTCAGCATTTATCGGCGTGCGTCAGCGTGAAAATTTATTTACGGGCCTCCATAGCCGGTCCCAAAACGACTGTCGCAAGATGCTCGCCGGCAGTTTTGAGACGGTCTCCCCAGACCCATCCGATCAGGCGGAAACCACTCATCCGCCCGTACCGGCTCTGCCGGAGGATCCCGACAAATCGTATTTTTATGATTGGCTCTTCCTGACCGGGAAGCTCTTGAACGCTTTCGTGAACATGCGATCGAGTTCCTTGTCCAGGTTCCTTTTCGCCTTGTCCAGGTCCTTGTATTTCTTGGATACCAGTGTTTCCCACGCCGTCGCGTTAGACGTGCTGTCGGTGACCGTGATGCGGGCGCCTGCCGTCATCGTCAGAAGGATATTGACTCCCGGTCCATTGGGATAGGTGGAACTGAAAACGTCGGAGCCTTCCGGAACCCTCCTGGCGAGATTTGCGGAAGTGGTCAATTCGGTGGGCATTGAGGCGGCTCTGATTTCTATGTAGAAATCCGGATTTTGGGAATCTTCTGTGTAGCCTTTTTTGGCGAGTTCCCGGGTGACAATATCCACGATTTTCTTCTCCACTTCTTTCCTTTCCTCGGGAAGCGCACTTGGAGCAATCATGTTCTCCTTCCAGCTGTACCTGCGGAATTTCGAAAAATCCTGGCCGGGAGTCACTTGGGTACTGACGTCCTGCGCCATGACTGGGATGGCGATGAAATCCGACAGGAGCAACGCAAGGGAAGCGGTTATGCAGATGCGAAGTCGTAAGGCCATGGGATCCCTCCGGTCAAAATGATCGATGCGCTGTATAATAATTGAAAAACGGGATAGCGTCCAGACGAACAGAAGCGCATATTCCCAGGGAAACAACCGGCGATTTCGCCTATATGCCGGATATGATTGCCGGCGATCCTATCTATGAACGGGAGGATTGAGAGCATGAAACGGGACCTCTTCAAAAAGATGATGGTAATCTGCATGGGACTCTTCACGGTTTTTTTGTTCGCCCTGCCTTCGACAACGCCGGCGCAGGGCCCCGGCGACAATCTCAAAGCCTTCCTGGATCTTGGAGCGCCGCAACTGCGCGCCAAGACCCAGGAAATCATCAGCGGTTCCATGAATTTCACTGAGGCGGAAGGTAAGGTGTTTTGGCCGCTGTATAAAGAGTACGACAGGGAATGGGGCGCGATTACCGACCGGAGCATTGCGCTTATTAAGGACTACCAGGCGAACGTAAAAAACCTGAGTGACGCGAAGGCGAAAGAGCTGGCGGAGAAAGTTTTTGAAATCAGCGAACAGAAAGGCGCCCTGAACAGGAAATATTATAAGAAGTTCATCGAGGTCCTGTCTCCCCGGCGGGTGTTTCAGTTTTTCCAGCTCTCCCACCGGATTGACACGCTGGTTAATTTGAGGATCGCGTCAATCCTGCCCATGATAGGTGAAGACTGGTAACGGCATGGCAAACGTCCCTCGAGGCACAAATATCCAAACCCTGCTCTACCGCATCCTTAGAGGCCGGCATTTGTTCATGCGCCGCCCAATCCGTAATTACTTTGGCAAATCCCCGGCTCTGCCGAGGGACTCAAAGAGTTTGACAGATCCGTATTTTGAAACGCTGAGAGACGCTGATAAAAGCGCTGACAAACGCCGATTTGTTCGGCGAGGGTCGGCGAGCAAAAGCCGATGAGGCGCTTCCAATGGAGTTTTCTGCGGCGGCACTGTGGCAAACGCCCGGTTTCTCATACCCTTCATCTCCTTGCCGCACGGCGCTTGCCACAGTGCCGCCGCAGAAAACTGTCCAGCGCGGAGCGCTGGCCCCTGCGGGGATCGGAAGCGCCTCATCGGCTTTTGCCCGCGTAAGTCAGCGTTCAAGACCGGCATAACTCCTCTAACCGCTTTGAGCGGTTCAAATCCTTCAAGCCTCCGGCTTTGCCGGAGGTACCTGACTTCCGCGAGGCTCCTGTTAAAACTCGACACAGCGGCTGCGGGTAATGCTGTGCCGTCATCCGCCGCAGCCGCGCGGGCTACCGGAAGCTGCTGAAGCCGATGGCGACGGTGTACTGGAAAACCGAGTTGCTCTTGAACTCTTCGTTGAGGTTCGGCACGTATCGGTAGTCGAACTGGGGGCGGATAAAGATGCTGTCCGTCACGTAGATGCGCAGCCCCGCGCTGGCGTGAACCTGGAAATGGTTGACGCTGCCGAGATAATTGGTGCACTGGCCCGTGTAATAATCGCAGTACTCCTCCCCGCCGTAGACCCTTAAACTGAGGCCTCCGATGCCGCCCTGGAATTCCGCCATCACGCGGTCCGAGCCGAGCGTCGGGGTCAGGATCCCGTTGAAATCGTAAAAAACGGGCCGGTAGCCAAAACCTGCGTAGTCTCCCTGCGCAAAGCGAAACGAGGCTTCCCCGCCCAGGCCCAGGGTGTCGTTGAACATATAGCCGCCGCCGATGGTTCCGAAAAGGCCGTCCATCTCGCCCGGAGCAAAGCCGGGGACAGGGTCGATGAAATCCTCGATCGCATCGTCGCGCGCCGTTCCCATTGCGAAATAGAAATCGGCGCGTTGAGCGTTGGCGATCGTGGCGCAGATTAGAAGCACAGGTACCGCAGCCATGGCAGATCGAAGCAGTCTCAAGTTATTGTCCCCCTGAATCTCAACCGTCGATTCTAGAGCGTTCCCTCGAGCCCGATTTCACGGGCCACGGTCCGCATTCCCAGGATGGTATCGGTGATGAGTTGGGTAAGATCTGCGCCGAGAAGCGCGGCCCCCTTTTCTATCACCTCGCGGTTCACGCCTGCGGCGAATCGTTTATCTTTCCATTTCCTCTTCACGGATCCGGCTTCCATGTCCAAAACGCTTTTGGAGGGTCTTACCAGCGCGGCCGTTGTCACCAGTCCCGTGAGTTCGTCGATCGCGTACAAGGTTTTTTCCACGACGCTCACCGGCTCTACGTCCGAGCATAGTCCCCAGCCGTGGCTCACGACGGCGCGTATGTATTCGTCGGGCCATCCGGCTTCACGAAGCAATTCCGGGCTTTTCCGGCAATGCTCTTCCGGGAACCGCTCGTAATCCAGGTCGTGGACGAGCCCGATGACGCCCCATTTTTCTTCGTCTTCGCCGTTCTTGCGCGCCATGTAGCGCATGACCGCTTCGACCGCGAGCGCGTGCCTGATAAGGCTCTCGTTGGAATTGTACCGGTTGAGAATATCCAAAGCTTCCTGCCGTGTCGGGATGTGTGTTTCCATGGCGAGGAGTATATCCGGCTTCCCGGCAAGGCACAAGCTCGACGGCCGGCGATGAATGGAAGCATGTTTTCTTTGATTTTAGGATGCCTGTGCGCATAATCTGAATGGGAATTATCATGTCAGGGGGCAAATGTCATGGAAATTTCCGAAGCGATCCAGCAGCGAAAAAGCATCCGCGCCTTCAAACCGGACGCGGTCTCCCGGGACACCTTGAAAAAGATACTGGAGGAAGCCCTGCGGGCGCCTTCCTGGGCCAACACGCAGCCGTGGGAATTTGCCGTTGCAGCCGGCAAACCACTGGACGAAATCAGGTCCCGCTTTCTGGCAAAACTCATGACCAGCGCCGCACCGGATGTGCCGCGCCCCCCGGAGTTCCCCGAGCGCTATGCCGCCCGAATTCGTGTTTTGGACAAACAAAACCGGCTGGTAACACCAAAGGACTGGGATTCGCGGCGAGTCCAGAATTTCACGCACTATGGAGCGCCGGCGGTGATCTATCTCCTCACCCGGCGGGAATTTTATTATCAGACAAAGGGCCTGAATGTGTGGGCTTTATACGACTGCGGGGCGGTAGCCGAGAACATCATGCTGCTGGCGACCCAATACGGATTGGGAACCGTTGCCCAGGCTCAGGCAGTAGTATACCCGGACATATTGCGGGAGGTGCTCGGGATACCCGAATCGAAGATTGCACTCCTGGGCATTGCGATCGGCTATCCGGACTGGGACAATCCGATCAACCAGTTCCGGACGGAAAGGGAGCCGCTCGAAAGCATCGCTACCTGGCACGGCTTTTAGGCGGCCTTGTCCCCGGATTTTTTGAACGCGGACATACGCTGACCCAAACGCCGACGCACGCCGATACCTGGGGCCATAATTAGCGTTTTTCGTTCAGCAGCTTCTCCATTGTTCCCTCCAGTAAAGCCAGGCGGGACTGAAGAAGCCTGATACTGAAATCTTTCTGCTCCAGCATCTCCCTGTGATGCTCGAGCGCGGCGTTGTTCCGCTCAATGACGGCCTGGCTTTTCTGAATGGTTTTGGCCTGCTGCATCGTGTAGAGCGTCAGTTCCTCAATCTTTTCGAGCAGCTTCAGCTGGAATTCGCTCAGGTTCAGCCCCTTGTCTCTGATCTCTGCGGCAGAGGGGATATTGGGCAGGTGTTTCTCCCGGGCAATGAACTTCTCCAGCTCGTCGAATTGCATCAGTGCGTAATCCGGCTCGAAGACATAGTCGGGGACATCGTGGTCCAGGGCGCTGGAGGTGATGTCCCCGGTCAGCCGGATGTTCCCGACGACGTGCAGACGCTCTTCGGGCGCGGTCGTGCCGATGCCGACGTTCCCGGTATTCAGGATGCTGACTCTTTCCGTGGTGATATCGCGGTCCAGAAAAGCAAAGCGCCCGTTCTGGCTCGTGTCGCCGGCAATGAAGGCCATCGCGCCATATTCCCTGGGGGCGCCGCCCACCAATCCCCGGAACTGTACTTTGCCGAGGTAGTCCCCTCCCTGAATATCGGTTGGCGAGGCCTGGGTCGGGCGGGCACGTTCGAACAGAAACGCCGGCGCAAACGTTCGGCTGAAGGTATCCTCCGTTCCATAATACCTCCGAAATCTTCCTATTGCCTGGGTGCCCTCAACCGTCAACTGCCGGTCCGGGTTCGTGACACCGATCCCGACCATGGTTTCTGCTTCGGAGCAGTTCTGGCCGTTGACGCCCCCGAGCACGAGGCTGTTGCTTTGAGTCACACTGGAGCAATATCCGATCGCGGTGGCGTTTGTGATTCCCGGGGATGTGTCGCTGTAGGCGCCAAAAAGGCTGTTGCCGTATTCCGTAGTGTTGCTGGCCCCGGTTCCTGATCCGAAAAAGGAGTTTTCGTAACCTGTTGTGTTGGACAGGCCGGCCCAATCGCCAAAAAACGAGTTGTCGTAGCCTTCCGTGTTGTGGTCGCCGGCATCCGCTCCGAAAAAGTTGTTAAATGATCCGATGGTGTTTTCGTCCCCGGCCCTGCTTCCGACAAACGCGTTGTAGCTTTCCGTCGTGGCCGATCCTGCCTGATATCCGAAGAAGGTGTTGTCGCTTGCGGTTATGTTGGCGTAGCCTGCCTGGTATCCGAAAAACGCAAGATATTCTCCGGTAGTGTTATTGATGCCGCTTTCCGAACCGACAAATGTATTGCCGCTTACAGTGCTGTTGGAGCCGGAGGAGAAGCCTGCAAACACATTGTCATTGCCGACAACATTCATAGCCCCGGCGTAATCGCCGACGAAAGTATTGTACTGGCCTGTGGTGGTGTTGTAGCCCGCACTGTTGCCAAAAAAGGAATTGCTGTTGCCGGTGTTGCTATAGCCGGAGTACTGGCCAAAGTAGGAATTATAGCTCCCGCCGCCGGCGCTGCCGGCATATTCACCGTACCAGGTGTTCGTGCCCGTTTCATTGCCCAGGCCGACTTCCAGGCCCGAAACGCTGGCCCGGAGATTCGTCAACTCCTTGCCGGCGGTCTGGGCCGTTGCGCGGACCCTGCCAAGCCTGGATGCTCCGCGTCGGGCTGCCGGCTTTTCAACCATTCCCCGCTGTTCCACTATCGCCAGGTAGGCATTGAAGGGCGTGCCCGCCTTTACCCGGTCTTCACTCAAAACCATCGATGACGCTGAAACGGAAACCACAAACATTATCAGCACGGGGATTGTTTGTTTCATTTAAGCATTCCTCCAGGATTTCAAACGCTGACCTACGCTGACAATAACGCCGACGAACGCTGAAGCCCGCATGCGTCAGCGCATATCGGCGCTACAATACATCAGGCCCAATCGCGCTTGTATTGAAATTATTGAGGCTTCCCTTTTGTGGTACTCGGGGTGCCTGTTACATGCGGTGATAGCTTTGTGCCTCACCGGTAGAACCGGTGGACCTCCCGCTGGATCAGGCGCAAGCAGGGCTTGTATGCAGCCCTAAAGGCGGGACAGGATTTCGTAGAACTCCGCCCGGTGAGTGAGCACAAATCGCGCCGCATAGGAAACCGCGTAGGCGGACAGAATAAGGACGATCGAGCCAAACCACAATTTGAGCCAGAATCTGGGACGGTTGAAGGGATAGTATTTTGCTTTTCGTCTCGTTTGATCGATGAGCGCCTGGGTATAATCCATGGCCATACCTTACACAAACGCTTAAAATCACGAACGCCCGCATTATATCAGAAAACTTTGCCGGAGGATGCAATGGTGGAAAATAAGAATTAGAATATGTTAATAGACAGGAGTATCCGGCGCGCAATCGCGGTCATCGAGGCTGCAGCCACGCAGGCACCCGGCGCTTTCACGTTTATATCAGGGAAAAATTCCCGTGACGACAGTCACATCGAAAGCTGGGCGCATTTTTTTATCATTCCCCAGGCATCCATTCCTTTTGGGATTCGGCGGGAAGGGGGAAGCATGAAAAAAGCGCGACCGATTGATTCAAGCGAACCATTGCTTGAGAAGATATTTGGCAATAGCCCTATAGCGCATTATTCCGACGAGCAACTGCACCGGATTATGCAGGACCTTATCGATTCCGATCACAGGCTTCTGGTGGAACTCAACCTCACGGCCTGGCATGAAGCGCATTTGCTTAGAAACGGCAAAGGAATTTAGGTCTTTATTACCCCCACTGCGACTGCCCGTCTTTGCCTCATAAACTAATAATCCACGATCAAGAGTTTTGTTTGCCTGTATAATTCGGCTATTCCAGAGGGAGACGCCATGGCTGAAATTTATGATATATCCATCAAGTTGATCGGCAACCGGCAACCCTGCCACAACGGGCACCAAATCGGCGATGAATGGATTCTGGGGGACAAAACGCCCGGGGGCATCTGCTGGGCGGCCTATAATTCCATCTTCCCTTTCGCTCTCGTGCTCAAGCACGGCGGCTCGTTTCCCTGGCAGAGCGACCCGAATGTCATGACAGTGTCCTGCCCCGATTGCGAAGTAGTCAATGTCTTCGAATTAAGGCGCGTGCCGGGAAAAGGTCCGTAGCCTGATTCGAAGCCGGAGCTTCGGGCAGCAAATTATCGGCGTTCCGCAGCGCTTTTGTCAGCGTGCAGCAGTGTTGCCGAATATTGTGGGCGTAAAACTCCCTGCAACAAAGCCTTCGGAGTCAAACAGCCTATTCCCGGCATGGTATGCGACTGGGTAATATTCCTATACCCAACGGAATCGGCAGTCAATATCGGTGTGCCTGCTGGCTCTTCAATTTTTGAAGCCACGGGGAGAAGGTCAGGGATGGACTGGTATGCCGATGCATGTGTCCGCAGATTATCTATTTCGGCGCGTCCAGGCCCCATTCTTTAAAATACTGCTGATAGAAAGGCGGTTGCTGGAAATCGCCCTGCAGCTCGCGGCCGTAGCTTCGATATCCCCTTCCCGTTTTCTCGTATTGATACACCCCGTCCATGAATTCCTTCATGTTGCCGGCAGGGACCGTGAAAATCATCTCGTCATCCCCGACGGCCGCTCTCTCGAAATCCCCGGGATCGGGCACGGTCACTTCACAGGTGCCATTCAATAGAGACGGCACGATGGAGTGCACGCAGGACCAGATCGGATCGAGGGTGGAGGTAACCCGCTGTCCATTTTTAAGCATGTATGCGAACAGCATGTGCCGCAGCTGCGAAGGATTGCAGTAAATCATGGTCAGGTCCGGCGAAAAGCTTGCTTTGTGAAGCGGCGCCAGCACCATCCCGGCGTATTTGCCTCGAGGCAGAAGGGCTATTTTGCTGCTGCGTTCCTTCGCCCCTTCCTTGCTTTGAACAAAGAAGGCGCTTCCCGATCCTTCCAGAAAATCCTTGGGAGGCTCCACCAGTCCGTAAGCAATAATCGGCTCGAAACACCAGTGGTCTTCTATGAACATTGCCAGCATGGTGCCGCGCCGTCTCACGATGCCAAAGGCCTGGCAGGCGGCATAGTGCGTTCCGAGGTCTTTTTTGGGCCTTACGGCGCCCTTCGGGATTTCGCTTTCATTCTTCAGCATTTTTATTGCGATCGGATAGGTTCTCAGCACCAGCATATTCAGGAGATCGGAACCGTAGGTGTTCATCGTCTCCACGGGAGTTGCGGGTTGATCCGGCGGTTGCGCGGCTGCGGCGTGTGCGATACCCGCAAAACCCGTAGATCCTGCAACAGCGGCAGCGGCCGCGCCTGCGACAAAATTCCTTCGTGTTAATCCCTGGGGCGCTGACTTTAGGGTGCACATGATCGATTCTCCTTGATATGCCTTCATTGCTCGAAAAGATGATATTGCCTCATGCATACAGGCATGGCTGAAGCCAGCTTAGCACACAAGGAAGCAGGGCCGCACCCCCGCTGTCCGTTTTAGCCGAATATCAAGGAAAAGGTTATGTTGTCTGTATTGTCTCGCACGGCATTTTCGCACCAAACGCACGATTCATAATCTGCGCGCTCTCGATTTATAATGAAATTTTTGAATTTTGAAGTCGGGCCTAACTTCTGCGGTTCGACATTCAATATTCGGAAAGGCATGCTTCAGTATTTGTCAAACTGAGGCTGCCTCACCGGAAGAACCGGTGGATTTCCCATTGGATTAGCCGGCGCAAAGATTTCCTGAGCGGCGACGACGCCATTGGGCTCAGGCGATGTCCATCCTTTGGGCTCCTTGAGTTTGTGGCATTGGTTGCATAGCAATACCGACTTGCCATGCACCGAATGGCATCGAAAACAAGCTTGTTTCCCATGGCGAGGATCGTGCTGGTTGTATTCCACAGCGTCTCCAATTGTATTTATCGCCCTGGACATCTTGTTCTCCTTGGTTGCCTTCAGGATTTCTCCTTCGTCATGACAGCCCGATGTCAGGCAGAACTCGCGCGTTCCGAATTCGCGCTTTTTTAGCGGATAATCATAATTGCCGGTAAACCAATAAACGGCTTCGGTAACTTCCTGTTTAAGCGTCTGCTTGTGGCAGTCCAGGCAGCGCACCGCATTTTCTCCCTTTACGTGAGGAGTGATCATAAGCATGTCATCCCCGTCATTGTAGCCTTGAACGTAGCTCGCCATCGGCGTATGACAGATGCCGCAAAAACCCGGTTGTCGATGCCATGCTAATCCGGCGGCAGTCAACGCGATCACTACCAGCACGCTTATGCCCCCAAAGAGCCCTATTCGTCGGAACGCCTTCGTCGGCTTTTCAGTATTCTGTTCAGTCATGCCACCCATTCCTTCCTCAATTCAACTCGATCCGTATTCTGTTCTCTCCTATGAGCCGCGTCCTGCGGCAGACGGTTCGCACAGTCCTGCGCCGCTTCATCCTATTTGCGCGACATGTTTTCCTGCAAGATATCCAAAGGTATAGCAGCGGCCCAGTGAAAGACCGAAAACCGTGAGAGGATAATCGGCGCTGCCGTAAAATCCGCCGCCGAGATTGCCGACGGCATACAAACCTTTGATGGGATTGCCATAGGCATCGAGACATTGATGATTCTCGTTGACGAGCAAGCCTGAACAGATGGCGGATATCCGTATTGTGCGGTGGATCCCGTAGAAGGGCGGCGCGTCAATCGGCTGCAACTGGCTGGCAGGCTTGCCGAAGTCGGAATCCCTGCCGGAAGCAACGATTTCATTATAGCGCCTGACGGTTTCGACCAATGTTGCGGGATGAACCCTGATTTTGGCGGCAAGCTCCTCAAGCGTATTCGCCTTGTGTGTATCGATGAATGTCTCAAATACGCCAGGATGGGGACTCGATTCCTCGGGCATATAGTCCCGGAGCCCTTCCGGAGGAACAAGTCTGCCTGGCCAGTTTGCCGCCTGCTTCATGTAGTTGGAATCGAATATCTGAGAATATTGCCCGGCGCAGTCTTGCTGGCGGAGATAATTATTGAGCTCCGACATTACAACCATTTCGTTTACAAACCGCTTTCCCTTTTGGTCAACGGCCAGGAACGGCATGTCGCACATGCCGGCGGGTCCGGAGTCAAAATCATGCAGCATTTTGGTATGGCCTATCGGCTCGATGACTCCCCCGGCCCAGTACCCCATGATGTGCCCATCGCCGGTTCTGTCAACCTGCTTGCGACCAAAATTTTTCGCATCAGGAATGAAGTAATCGCACATTGCTTTGTTGTTCTGGTAATCGCCCGTAGCCAGGATTACGCCCTTGTGCGCCAAAAACCGTGTATAGCCGCCATCCGGCCGCTTGCCGATGACTCCGGTGACTTCTCCGGAAGAATCCTGCACCAGTTGGATGCCGGGAGTGCTGAAGAAAAATTGGACGCCGGCCTTTTCAGCGGTTTTGCCCAATGCGCGCATCCCCTCTCCATTGGTGTAAGGCTTGGGCCCGAAATAGGATGTATGGTAATTCAGCATATAGCCATTGATCCTGACGATGGTGCTCTGGGGCAGGTTTCCTTGATCGATTACCTGAGCGCCTGATTGCTTTGCGCGATCCATAACCCAGGTTACCGCTTCCCCCGAATTATATGCCCATTGCTGAAGAAGCTTGGGATTGCACCGATGCGCATTATCCTTCATTAAAAGCGCGACAAGAGCTTCAATGCCGGCAGGATCGCTCGCTGACAGGTCGATGCCCGCGCCTGCATTGCCTTGCGAGACGATGATGTTTTCCTTCTGAAGCACAGCGACTTTGGCGCCATGTTCGGCCGCCGACAAAGCTGCAGGAACTCCGGATGCCCCGGCGCCGACGATGACGGCATCAAATGTTTTCGTTTCCCTAATATCGTCCTCCGCGATTGGCGCCGGCCTGGGCAGGAAGGAAAGTGTTGCTGCGCCATCCGAACTTTTGCCGAATTGGCTATCGCTGTCGGCCTGCTTTTCGCCAGGGCGCCGAGGAGAACAGCCGGCTAGCCCCAACACTCCGGCGCTTCCTGCGGATATTGCCGTGCATTTGAGGAATCTCCTGCGGGAGATTCCATTCAGTATTGTGTGCTCCGTATGTCGATCCATGCTCAAATCCTTTTCACCTCTTTATAGTCCCGGCAGATCAACGCTATTGCTTCCTGGTCATTTCCCATTGTCGGACCATCACGAATTCGGATCAACCGCAATCTCCGGAACGAACGGGCTTGTTGGCTGTCAGAACAGGGCCACCGTGGAGCTTCCGCTCTGCATGCTGGCCAAAGCTGGCTGAAATGAAAACCACTGCAAATTTATGGTTTTTCCCTTCCGTCTTGAAGTAGAATCCGCCCTGAAAGATCCAAAGGAAATCGCGACAGCTTACATAACCTGGGTTTATCAGAGGTCTTATCCGCTGCAGGCGGCAACATCGCCGTGGACCGCAGTGCATAGCCCGAAAAAGCGACACTAAGGAGGGAACATGGAAACACGAGTATCCGGCATCTCTAGATTGGCGCGAGTGTGGCTCCCTGTAGCACTGGCTGTATTGCTCGTCACGGCCGGTATTGCAGTTTTGGCTCTGAAGCCGGCAACAGATGCTCAAGGCAAGATCACTGTCCTGGATCCGCGCGGTATGCGTCCGTCTATCCAGCGGATTGCGCTGTCGCCACGCCCGAAGGACATCAGCAGGAGCAGGGTCAGCCTCATTGACACAAAGGACGGGGTTGGGCTGATTTACGGACCGCTGAAGGCCGAGCTCGAAAAGCGATATCCGGGAGTAAAGGTATCGACCACCAGCAGCTCTTTTGGCATCGATGATGCGTTTGTCGAGAAAATCGCGGCGCAGTCCGATGCCTTTGTCTTCGGAGGCTCGGGCGGGTCCAGCGGATCGCAGGGGGCTGCGTATTCGGCCATCAAGTTCGAAAAGCGTGGCGTGCCGGGAGTTCACATTGCGTGCGAAGACATGAAGCATGTCGCCGATTGGAAGGCCGGCGCCACCGGCGTGCCCATCCGCATCGTCTCCACCACCTGTCCCAAAGACCGGATCACCGACAAGGAGATGGGCGGCATTGTCGACGCCGTCATTGATGGACTGACGCGGGAACTAACCAAGGAGGAACGACGGAACGATATCATCAAACCAGATCCCCCGGGAAAGGTTGCGCTCGTGGGCACGCTCGCGGAGATCCAGGAGCACTTCCATAAGCAGCATTGGACCGATGGCCTTCCGATTATCCCGCCCACAAAAGAAGCCGTGGCGGAGATGCTGAAGGGGACGAGTCACCCCCGCAACGAGGTGATCGCGGCAAACTGGGGCTGCGAAGGTTGGGGCGCGACGGTTGAGTCCGTTGCGATCAACGCGGTGATGGCCGGCGCGAAGCCCGAGTACATGCCGGTCCTCCTGGCGACGGTTCAGGCGGCTGACTTGATTCAGGGCCGCAGCTTCGGCGGGCAGTTCCCGGCTTTCGTCGTGTCAACGAACGGCTTCGGATACATGCATGTGATCAACGGTCCGTACGCCAAAGAGATCGGAATGAACTCCGGTCGAGGCGCACTCGGCCCTGGGTACCGGCCCAACTCAACCATTGGACGCGCTTTTCAACTCTTCATCCGCAATATCGGCGGCTGCATTTCCGGCATCAGCATGAATCCTACCATGGGCAACAACACGCTTCGTGGTGGCGTGTGCTTTGCCGAGAACGAAGAGGGGAGTCCGTGGGAACCGCTGCACGTCAGCAAGCCCCTGGCGCCGGTGCTGCCCGACGGCACCATCACGAGCGCGGATGCTGGTGTCATAGGGGCTGACGAGGCTAAGAAGCGCGGAAAGGCTACGGCCGAAATTGTTGGATATCGCGCCAGCGACGGCACGGCGCAACAATTCGGCGGCTACAACAGGAAAGACAGCGTCCTGACCTTCTTTGTGTTGTGGAACGCCGAGGTCGGCAACTACTGGGGAACTGGACTCAAGCATGTCAGAAGACTGGCCCAGACAGTGGCACACTACGAATTCCCCTCGGGAATGATCGCCCTGGTCAGCCCAGATAATGCGCATTATCTGGCTGAAAAAGAAGGCATGTCCAAGGAGAAGTTAGCGGACTTCCTCTACAAGAACTCGACCGCCCGGCTCGGAGACCTGCGCAAGAACTGGAATTTCTGGTACCTCGTCGAGCCTAGCCACCCTGGCTATAAGGACCTCTCTGAGGACACCGTCGTGTCGGTCTATCCTCGCCAGTTTATTCGCGTGATCGTCGTAGGCGCTCAAGGTCAGGTACAGCATATACACGGCTGGGACGCGGTGGCCGAGATCCAGATATCGATCGACAAGTGGCGTTGACCCGAAAGGCCCTTGGTTTGTGCAAATCTGTGGAATCCGCGGCGTTAGTCAGGCACCTCCGGCAAAGTCGGAGGCTTGAAAGATTGGAATCGCTCAAAGCGGTTGGAGGGGTTACGCCGGTCTTGAACGCTGACTTACGCGGGCAAAAGCCGACCCTCGCCGAACAAATCGGCGTTTGTCAGCGCTTTTGTCAGCGTATCTCAGCGTTTCAAAATGCAGAGCTGTCAAACTCTATGAGTCCCCCGGCAGAGCCGTGGGTTTACCACTAGAATTATTTCTGGTTCCGGCTGAAAATGACTCGCTGCAATTTGAGCGGATCGTAGGCTATCCTGCTTTCGTTGTCAAAAATCATCATCGCCCGTTTCTCCGAATCGTAGGCCGGCCATTGAGGCAACCCGCTTTTCCTGGAATTCGGATTTCCAGTGGCGGCGAATGCTATCCAGGATTCGCTCATTTTTACGGCCATTTTTTTTGCTTCAGCCGTTCCATCCGTCCAGATCAAACCGCCCCCCTCGACATTGTCGAAAACCATCGGCATTTCCAGCCCGTGCGGACTGATGTATTTCCCATTGAATACCGGAGTCTCCCAATCGAAACGATATAAATACGCCGGAGCCCGGCCCAGGGCGGCTTTCCGTTCTGCGATCGTGACGGAGCCGGAACCCATCATGGAATAGCTCGAAATGTAGAAATAGATTCCCGAGGGAGACAGCTTCGGATATTCATTCCTATACGCTTTTATAAGTTCGTCCGCATCGTTGCCGGCCAGGCCTTCGATGCGTTTTCTCAGCCCTGCGTCGTCGAGTGAGAAAAGGGAAGGATCGCCCATGGAAAAGACTGTCGATTCGGTCTTGTTCCAGCCCACCATCACCGGCACATCTTCCGAGATGCGCGTCGCTTCAGGATGAAACGGATGAGCCGGGAGCACCTGCGGATCGAGGACAGGGCTAAAACCGCCGCCGCCCATTCCTCCCCCGGTTCCTCGCTTGGACAATACCGCCGTGGCAGAGAAATATGCGGCCAGGATCTTTTCCGTCGATAACTTCTGAATTTCCGGCAGGCGTTTTGCATCCAATCCCAGTTCAGACAGCAGCGTCTCAGCAGCCCTGGTCGCCGTCTCTCGTTCCGCCATCCTCACTCCCGGCCCGCTTTCTATGACGGCCCTGTGGAACAATCCTTTTGCCGGCGGGCTTCCCAGCAGCATCGAGACCTTCGATCCACCGCCCGATTCACCGAAAATCATGACGCGTTTGGGATCGCCGCCGAAAAACTCGATGTTGTCCCGGATCCACTCCAAAGCGGCGATAATGTCCAGCTGCCCCGCATTTCCCGAATGCGCATACTCCGGCCCGCCAATATCCCCAAAGTGCGTATAGCCGAAAACATTCAGACGATGATTAAGCCCGACCATGACAATGTCGCCGCGTTGCGCGAGATTGGTCCCATCATACATCAGGCTGGATGCCGTCCCGGAGCTGTATCCTCCCCCATGCAGCCAGACCATGACCGGGCGCTTTTTGGCCGCCCCAATGCCAGGCGTCCAGACGTTCAGAAAGAGGCAGTCCTCGCTCTCGGCAGGAGGGACCCTGTATCCGTCTGAAGCCAGCAAAATTTGACTCATTTCGCTTTCCGGGCCGGCCGCGCCGCGCGGGGATGGATTTGTTTGAGGAGCGCTGTACCCGTAGGAAGTTGCATCACGTATGCCCGCCCAGGGCATGGGCTTCTGAGGCGGCATGAAACGGTTCTTCCCCTCCGTGGAAGCGCCGTACCGCACTCCCCGGAAGGAGCAAATGCCGTCGTTGAGGAATCCGCGCACTTTGCCGGAGGTTGTTTCCACTACCGGGCTGTTCACAGCCCAGGCTGCAATGCCGGAAAGCCCCCCCAGGGAATAGGCGGTGATCCCGCCGGCCGCGCAGGTTATGTTGGTAAGGAATCGACGCCTTGGAATGACTCGCATAATTTGCCTCCTGAACACCGGTTTCGTTTTTCAACGTATTATATAGGCAGCTGCATTCCGAGCAAAGCTCGAACCTGAATGCCAAAATACGGAGATAAGGGGAGTCATGGGTTGGATGTATATCAGGAAGAGGGCGCCGTCAGGCTGTTGAAGCTATGGCGTTACAGGATTTTGGCGACACACACAGGCAAAGAGTCAGGTACCTCCGGCAAAGCCGGAGGCTTGAAAGATTTGAACCGCTCAAAGCGGTTGGACCAGTTACGCCGGTCTTGAACGCTGACTTACGCGGGCAAAAGCCGATGAGGCGCTTCCGATCCTCGCCGAACAAATCGGCGTTTGTCAGCGTTTCAAAATACGGAGCTGTCAAACTCTTTGAATCCCCCGGCAGAGCCGGGGGTTTACCAATGGAATCAGGATTCACACAGCTTGTGAGCCGTGCGCGCGATTACTTCATCCTGCAGTCCAGGCGTGAGCTGGACAAAATAGGCGCTATAACCCGCAACACGTACCATGAGATCGCGGTGGTCCTCGGGGTGGATCTTCGCGTCCTCAAGCGTCTTCGCATCGCACACAATAAATTGCACATGCTTGCCGCCATTGGCGAAATACGTCCTTATGGCGCTTGCCAGCTTTAGCTTGCTGCTATCCGATTCAAGGGCCGACGGATGGATTTTCATATTCATGAGCATGGCCTGGAAACGGTCCTGAGGAATATGAAGAGCACTTCGGAAAACAGCAAGCGGGCCCTTGGTATCGGTGCCCCTCATCGGAGATGCGCAGGCGTCGGCGAGGATCTCCCCGGCGTGACGCCCGTCCGGCGTGGCTCCAACGAGTGCGCCACCCGGCTGGTGGGACGTGATTGAGATTGCAGAGCATCTGAAATGCCCGCCCAGGATGGATGGGATCGTGTCGGCGACATCAGCCCAGAATGAGTAACAGTCGCCGACGATCTCATCAACCTCATCGACGCCGTTTCCGTAGTGGCTCAGTGCAAGGCACTTCGCCCGCAGCGTTTCATAGCCTTGCCAATTGGCGTCCAATGCCCTCAACAGCTCCGTGAAATTGACGGTCCTTTCTTCAAAAACAAGCTTCTTGACTGCATAGAGCGATTGGGCAAGATTGACCATCCCAACCGGATTAAGGAGTTGATTGTTTTCGAAACCATACGGTTGAGCATAGCAGTCAAGCCCGGACTGTATGCCGCCGTCCATGAGGGCTGCGCGGAACGGATCGGGAAACATGTTTTGAAAAACGATGCTCTCGATATTGAGCTTTTCCGCCGAAAGCCGGATAAAGTAAGCGAATTCTTTTTTGAATTCCTCAAGAAATTCCTCGTATGTAGCAAACCTGCTCAGATCGCCGATTTTATGCCCGACCTGCTCTTCGATTTTTGCGTCCCAACCGTCGTGCAGGAACAGATCGAGAACCTTCGGCACGACAAACATGGTGATTCCCATCGTGCGTGTGCGCCCGGCGATGTTGCCGTCGATACAGCCGGTCATGCAGTAGTCTCTGGCAATTTCAATGTCAAGCCCATCGTCAGGATCGTCTGGCCTGTTGAAATAGTTGATATAGGATTTATCTCCGACAAAAGCCGGCATGCTCATTCCCTTTGCCTGAGCTGTAACAGCTTTCAGCATGATGGAATCCGGCGTAGAGTCGGCGACGCGGAGCGTGATGGTATGGTGAGTTGTCGGACACTCCATCAGTGCGTCCAGAATCAAGTGAGTCAATTCGTTGGTTGCATCGCTGCCATCGGGCTTCACCCCGCCGATGGTCATATTGATCCAACGCGCTCCTGCGGAGGTGCGCTTGCGGATTTCTTTCCCTGACTGCTGATTCAGTTCCATGCAGCGGATACGCAGGCAGCACAGGTATTCCAGCACCTCATCCCTGGTTATTCTGCCCGCCTCAATGTCTGCCTTGTAATACGGATACATGTACTGGTCAAAGCGTCCCATCGCGGGAGTCGGCGAGGGATTCATTAGCAGGAAGACAAACCAGAAGCATTGCAGGGCTTCCTTAAATGTTCGCGCGGGATAGGCCGGCACTCGCCTGCAAATCCCGGCAATCTCCATCAGCTCTTTTTTCCTCTGCGCGTTCTCTTCCATGCAAGCCATGTCATCGGCGAGCCTGGCAAAACGCGAAGCGTAATGGACCAGCCCCTCCAGCGAAACGATCATTGCCTGCAGAGCAATTCCTCTTTCGTAAGAGAGCCTGTCAAAATAGCGGTTCTTTTTCAGTTCGGCCCTGCACTCCTCGATCAGGGCATTCAGGCCTCTCGTGAGCGGGATGGAGAAGTTGATACAAAGAAGATTCCAGCCGGGCCCATTGCCCAGGCCTGAGCATGCGGCCCCGCCTCCGACTCGATTCCCGAGCGTTTTGTCTTTTTTCCAGGGGGCGAGCATCATGCCGCAGCGCGCGAAAACATCAAGCCTGTCGTCGGCGGCTATAATGAGGTTTGCCCCATCATACATTCCGAAGGGCTTGAACTGCTCGTTCATGGACAGCATCTCGATCTCGTCCTTCTCATCGAACTTATACCCGTCGGCTCTGAGCGCATCGACTTCGTCCTTATCCCATTTGCCGAGTCCGGCCTCAATTTCAAGCCCGTATGGGTGGCTGGCCGGATTCCCGACAATCAGCTCATCAGGCTGGATAATAATGGGCATCTGCTCGAGAACGTTTTTCAGGGTAATGCCCCGCCGGAGGATAGGCGGATAGCCGGTGCATTGTTTTTCAGAATGGACGATGATCTTGATTTTTTCGATGCCAATATGCTGGCCGCTGGTGATTATTTTGCTCTTCAGCCGATGGACTCGTTCCGTCATCACGCATCTCCTCTTTGAATATTGAGCGTGATGCAATAGAGAAATGATTGCATCGCAAAGGATTATAGGTCGTTTAGAGATCGGCGCCAAAGCACAAACCGCCAAAAAACCAGGCTATTTCAAACCGCTTCTACGAGCAAATTGGCAAATTTCCGGACCGAGGGGGATGGATTTAAGTCAATAAACAAGCTATCGGCTTCTTCCAGTGCTGTACGGAGTTTTCTGGACCCTTAACGCCTTTTCCATACAAGCACTGATCTCGCCTTCATGCAACCTCGTTCCACCGTTGCGCCGGTTTGGTAAAGGAGCTGCGGCTAAAGGAAGCAATGAGTCAGCGGTAATTGGCAGATATCTGTAGGCTTGATATTACTTGTATTGGGCAAATCAGGCGGAGACAGCGACATCCTACACTCGGGGCAATGCATGGAATAGCATCGGTCCCAGGCGATAAAATGTCTGAGCTTCTCAGAAAGGCAAAACTCTAACCGGATCGTCTTTTCTGCTGTCTTTATCGCGGCCCCTAAGAGATCACTTGCGATTCCGTCGCCATTTTATTGTTTGGGTGCTTTTCTCGCCGTGTAATCGGTTGAAAACATCAGGTTCGTGAAAAGGACCGGCTTGGAAGGATCATCGACTCGCTTGAAATTGAGTGGGCAATGCCACAATCCTTTGGTCAGATGAACGACCGCAGGAGAGGTAAAGACAAACTTTTCCATATTATTCGGATCGTCCCCTAAAGAAAATTCGACCTCACCCCCCAGGTTTAACAGGTTGGTCGTATCTCCGCCGATGAACATGAGAAACTCGTCCCAGTCATGGATGTGAGGTTCCGGTGCCATTAAAAACTCTTTCGTTATCGGCACCCAGGATAACGCGAAGGGAGAATAGGTGGTACCTTCCTCCTTTTTCATCCTCAGACCGAGAACTGGTTTTGTAACCTCGACATGGAAGTCCTGAGGGTACGATTTATGCCACAAGTCTCTTACAATGTACTGTTCAAATTTTGATTGACTCTTTTGGCTCCCTCCCGTGTAAATTGCGGGCTGCCGCTGTCCTGTGGACTGCTGAAAAGCCGCCTGCAGGCTAATTGGATTGATAACAAACCCAGCTGCGGGCAAACCTAATCCTGCCTGCAAAAACGTCCTGCGTGATGACTTGGCTTTCATAAAACCTCCGATGAGATAGCCGCCTGTTTCCTTTCCCTTGCGGGCCCGTGGAGAAACTTCTTCCTAACTGCACGTCAAAGAATGCTGCACATCAAAGAATGGAAGCGCATTATATCAGGGAACACGAAGTTCAAGCTGCCGTTTTGCGGTGGCAGGCGTCTATTCCGGGGCAAATCCCCGGCTCGGCCGGGGGACTCAAAGAGTTTGACAGCTCCGTATTTTGAAACGCTGACAAACGCCGATTTGTTCGGCGAGGTTCGGCGGAAGTCAGCGTTCAAGACCGGCCTAACTCCTCCAACCGCTTTGAGCGGTTCAAATCTTTAAAGCCTGCGGCTTTGCCGGAGGCACCTGACACCTCGGATGACCTTTGTGCGCTTTTTGCCAATCCTCTCTTGCGCGAAAACCGGCTCGATCGTGCAAGCAGAAGACGAATACAAGACACATTCCACTACGCTGCATTATAATGGCATGCGATGTACAACTGAATGGACACAGAAACAATACAGGATGCGATTTTTAGATAAAATCAAAATAAAAAAAGTAAAGGACGTATGGGGGAAAGGAGCGGCCGCCACAGCTTGGCGAGGCGCCGAATGCATACATTGGACACAGCATTCGAAGGTGCAAGAGCGATTGAACCTGCTGACCAGCGGAGACCGGTTCAAAAATCGCTTTAACTATTTCATGGAGCATTACCTTCAAGACAGAATGCCAGTGGAGCGGGCGCTCACATTGGGATGCGGGCACGGCGAACTCGAAAGGGGCTTATCGCAATACGGTTTTGCGTTGCGGCATGAGGGCGTGGACATTTCTGACGGGGCCGTTGCCGAGGCCGCCCGATTGGCGAAAGAAGCTGGTTTCAATAATCTCATGTATCGTGTCGGTGATCTTAATTATATCCGACTGCCCCCAAAATATTACGACGTCATTTTCGGCATTGGTTCTATTCATCACGTAGCTGCTCTTGAGCGCCTCTTCAAACAGGTCTCGAGGAGTCTCAAGCCTGGAGGGTACTTTTTCCTGGATGAGTTTATTGGGCCCTCTCAATTTCAATGGCCCGATTCGCAACTTGCAGCAATCAATGCTCAAATTGCGGTGCTTCCCGAACGTTTCAAACGGTGCATAAACTCCCCGGGGATCCTCAAAAACCCCGTAACGCGATTATGCCTTCAAGAGATTAACTTGTTCGATCCTTCAGAGGCAATTCGATCGTCCGAGATTCTACCGTTGGTTTCCAAGTTCTTCGATGTCGTCGATATGAAAGGTTGCGGAGGGAGCCTACTGCATCTCTTGTTGGATCAGATCGCTGGAAATTTTGATGAAAAGGATCCGGAGGCGATGGAGTACCTTCAGCATTTGTTCGACGTGGAGGATCAATGGATCGCAAATGGGACACTCAAACATGACTTCGCCATAATCATAGCAGTACGTCGAGAAGCCTGAGTGCGCGCAACGCAATGGGCATCCCTTAATGCGCCCCCGCAGAAACATTGATTGCAGGGACCGCTGACGTGTCCCGTGATCGAGGTCGTGGCTGGAACTTACCAAAATGTCGATTGGAAATCGGGGACGTCAACCCCCGTTTGCCAATTTCTCAGCCGCTCCGAGGGGATGATCAGGTAAATCGCCTGGGGCAGGCGCCTTTTGCGCCCTTTTGCGAAAGGCAGGCCTGCGCGACGAGCCTTGATTTCTGTTGGAATCGCAGATGCCAAGCGCATAGAATGTGCCTGGTGCTGAGTTCGGCAGCGGATAGATAAATTTCTACCGGTCCTTGTCCTGTGAACCGAACCCGGCGCCGCGCGCGTCATGGGAAAACAAATTTTCTATCAAGAGATCGTGCCCGCCTGTTTCATGGTGGCAATATTTTCAATCAGCGGCCGGCGGCAGGTTCATGTGGCAAGCATAGCGCAGCTTTGCGCCATTCCTTAGGGCAGTTTCAAACATAGATGTATCGACGGAGGGATACTATGCGGAAGTGTTTCGTGATTGTGATTATGGTGATTTTGGCGGTGGGAACTCTGGCCGCTCAAGGCAAAAAATCCGGTTCGTGCGATCGTGCTTGCTTGGAGGGCACGGTTAACCAGTATCTTGCGGCCATGACGGCGCACGATGCTTCCAAAGCGCCATTCGCCAAAACCTTCAAATTTACGGAGAACGCCGTAAAGCTTCCTCCCACAGAGGGCCTTTGGTTTACAGCCACGGGCCTTGGCGACTACAAATTCTACGTCTCTGATCCCCAGGCAGGGCAGGTCGGATACGTCGGCATCGTCAAGGAACACGATTCGCCTGTTCTTCTTTCATTGCGTCTCAAGGTTGTGAACAGGCAGATCACAGAGGCTGAATCGATAGTGGTCCGCAACGTGAGCGAAAAAAGCCTTGTGAATTTAAAAACCCCGCCGCCTGCGTTTTCCGAGCCCCTTCCTCCCTCAGAGCGGGTGTCACGCCAAGAGCTCATTAGGATCTCCAACCTCTATTTCGACGGGATCGAAAAGACCGATGGCGATATCGTTCCCTGGGATCCGGAATGTTACCGCCTTGAAAACGGCATGCTGAGGGCCAGCCCTAGCCCTGCCAATGCACCGGCTGCCCCTGCCGCAACTCCGGCAGACGCGCCGAGCGCCATACCAAGCGGTTCTACATGCCGAGATGGATTGAGTTCGGGAATTCTCAAAACCATCTATAGCATTCGCCCGCGGCGCGTTGCGGTAGTTGATGAAGAAAGGGGTACTACCTGGGGTGTGTACAATTTCAACCACCGGGGTGTGCTCACAGTCCAGATGAGGGACGGAAGCACACGTAATTCCTACGAACGGAGGCCGAACAGCATGCCGATATCCGAGATGTTTAAGATAAAGAGCGGCAAGATTCGCGACACCTTTGCTGTCGGGGTCCAGGTACCCTATGGATTAGGGGATGGCTGGGCCGGGCCTCTATTCAAATGATCTCTCCGACAAACATCAATTCGCTGAGGAAAGCGATCGTTTTTCCGAACGGCAGTGCAACCTGTATAAACAGGGTTTATCTGATGTTTGTTGTTTCCCGAATCCGCCCCCCCAAAAGGAGACGTTTTATGAAGTATGCTTCATTTTCCACCTGTATCGTTATTGCCGTGTTGCTTTTAACGGTTTGTCATGCGGAACCTAAAGAGCCGGCCTCGGTTGACGCGAAAAAAATTCGAGGTGTATGGTCGATCGAGACGATGGACACGGGAACCGTTCAAAACAGGAAAACGATCGTTCCAAAGGCGTTCATGATTTTCATTACGGAGAAATATTACAGTGCTATTCGCGATTTGGCGGAAAAATCAAGCACCGCCAATTCCAAAGCAGCGGATGCCGGGACCTATGAATTTGACGGGAAAGAGCTGGTTGTTCATCATATGGCATCCGCATTCCCCGTTTTGGGATCGATGACGTTCAAATGTTCCATGGAAGGGGACAATATTCTTATCCTGGAACCGCAATACGACAAAATGAAAATGCCGGGAATGGAGGGCATCAAGCCTTCAGCGGATGGGAAAATGGGCTATGGCGACATGGCCGTGAAGTACCGGTTCAAACGACTGGAGTAGCGGGATCCTGGATACCCTCACCGTTGCAGGAAATATTCAAGTTCAGGAAGCCGGTGTGTAGAAATCAACATCATGGAAGTCCGGCCCGTTTTTGCAGTCGGGCACCTCCGGCAAAGCCGGCATCTTGCATTTTCGCTAGGGATACAACGCCGGATCTGAAGCCAGTGTGCGGGTAAACTTGAGCCGGCTGATCCTCCATTCGCCGCGCTCTTTTCTGTACTCGCATTCATTCATCCCCTGCACCCATTGGATGGAGGGTTTGGAGAAAAGCATATAAATCAGCCAGGAGCCGCTTGCGGTGTTTCCGTTAACCCGGATGTCGGGCTCAACCGCCATATGTCCGTCGTACCGCTTATCGCCCCGATTTTTGGCCAATGTCCCTATATAGACCTCCGATATTTCCTTCCGGCCCCTCCTGATTCCGTAATTTCGGATTTCCACAATCGCATCTTCCGTGAAAAGCTCCAGCACTTGATCATAGCGAAGGTTATCCATGAGGTTGATATACTTCTGATGCAGTTTCTTGATTTCCTCGAGATCCTCCAAAACCTGAACTCTCCTTCCCAGGTCTTTGATGGATGGCGTTGGTTCCGAACAGCCGGATGAACCCGAAACAGCCAGACCCATAACACCTGCGGCTATGTATTTGAGGCATTTCCTGAGCGCAGCCATTTTTCCCTCCTTCTTCCCGCAACCCATTGTCATTTTCCCTCGTTTCTACCTCAACAGGGGTTTTCCCAGCCTATGACAGGCGATTCCGTAATCCCAGAACTGCATCTTATTTCCCTCAGGAACATCGTATAACTTCTTTCGCAAGATAACCCATATGGATGGGCTTATCGACCCGATTCGCTATAATATAGGATTATCATGATGGATTCATCCGTTTCCCGTTACTTCCGATTGCGGGAATGGCTGCGGCGGATTCGTCGATACATGCTGATGGTGCATTTGTGGGCTGGTGTCATGTTCCAGGGGATGAGTTCTGACTGCGCATCAGATTTTCATGGCTCGCTTACTAACTGTTGGTCGTGCTTTTCGCGGTGGCTCTGTGGGTTCCCAAGGTCCGGGCGATAGAGCGCTGATTGAAACAATCGAGAGACAGGACGATGACGCGCGGATTGCTGATTAGTCTGGCCCGATCCCGCTCCCGGCCAGTTCAGGACCGGAGCAGCGTACGGCACCGACTACAGACAACAGCGCGGTCCATTGGGAAACGGCACAATGGGGCATATCTTCCGGATAAATGAACGGGCTCAGGGAAGCATTCGCGGAGGCATTCACAAATTTCTGTAAAAGGAGAAACAGCGATGGGTTCAATTCATAGGAAGAATGACGGCACATCCCGAAGGGGATTCGTGAAGGAGGTGACGGTCGGCAGCGCCGCTGTTGCCGCTGCAGGCGCTATGCTTGGTTGGACTGTCAATGCGAGCCCGCTTCTGCAGGGTGTCGTTTCCCAAGAGACCTCCGATGGCAAGAGCAAGTACGGAAGGTGCATTGTTCCACTACCCATCAGAAAGATGGCCGAGACCTGTATGTTTTCAACCGGTGCCGAAAAACTCAATGGATTCCCCTGCAATATCATTTGGGCGTTCGGAACCAAGACCGGACTGTTGGGCAGATCGACAGAGCCCCACATCCATGATCACGATGAAGCCATGTATTTCATAGGGTCCGATCCAAAAAGCATCGAGCTCGGAGCAGAGGTGAACTTTCAGATCGGCCCGGGGGATGGTGGGATGGAGGACCACATATTTTCGACTCCCACCGTTGTCGTCATTCCTAAAGGGGTGTGGCACAACCCAACGTATACCTTAAAAATACAGCAGCCCTTTCTGTGTATGGCAGTGGCGCTCACTTCCAAATACGAGGTCCAATACTGGTCCAAGAGATAGATAGTTAAGAAAGGAAAGGCAAGTAACGGGTTGCACGGGTTGTGAATTCCGCTGATCGGTGGGCTTGCACCCCGGCACATTTCATCGAATCACTTCATGCAAACAAGCCTTTCAGTGAAATAATCGAGCATGAGCTCGCTTTCTCGCCGATATCCGGCGGCGTGCCGCCATCGGGGTCAACGACTCCTGCGCTCGGCTGTATCTCGACCTGCAACCTGAATTTCTACTCGGAGCGGGAGGAGCGAAAGAAGGTGGCCGTCCTCCATTTCAGTCCTCAATGTCATCGATTGCTCCGAGAAAAGAGTTGCTCCCCAAAAGCATGGTCGCCATAATCTCTGTGTTTGCAAACAACAACTTGCTGGTTAGAACAGGCGCATCCGCGCCCGGATGGAGGCTGGAACATGACTTCTTCGTGGCATGAGCTCATGCGAAAAGGTAAAGGCGTGCCTGAATGGCCGTACCCGATACATTACAAACAGGAACAGGAAATTGACACGGATATCCTGGTTATCGGCGGCGGCATTTCCGGATGCTGGGCGGCCATCAGCGCCGCCAGAAACAAAGGCGTCAGGGTTGCCCTGGCCGAAAAAGGGGCAACGATAAGAAGCGGAGCTGGAGGACCGGGAGGCGATCACTGGGAAAATCCCATGACGAGCCCTCTATCCAAGATGGACCCTGAAAAACGATGCCAGAGCATCATCGACAATGAGGGCGGATACGCCTGCGGCATTGGACGCGAAATACAATGCCGGGAAAGCTACGACACGTTTCTGGAAATGGAGAAGCTTGGCTGCAAAGTCCGGGATACGGATGATGAGTACGTGGGCGCCCCGGGCCGCGATGATAAAACCAAAATCATAGTCGCCGCCCGATACGACCCGCTTAATGCAGCTTTTCGCTTTTGGGGATCGACGCTTAAGCCAAAATTAAGGAAGGAATGCCAGCGTTTGGGAGTCACGATCTACGACAGGATTATGGTCACCAGCCTGCTGAACGAAAAGGGCATCCAGGGCGCAAGGGCGGCAGGCGCCACCGGAGTCAATACCAGAACCGGCGAATTCATGATTTTTAAAGCCAAAGCGATCATCCTGGCCACGGCAGGAGTGGGATCCATCTGGGTTTTCAACACGGAACTGGCGGGTATTTCAACCTTCAGGTCCCGCAACGCGGCAGGCGACGGCACGGTTATGGCCTATAGGGCCGGCGCCGAGCTTACCGCGATGGAGAAGTCCGGGCTTCTGGTCCTGGGAACCGGCTATAAGCACAAGATCGATTCAGGCGGCAACGATCCTGTTTTCGAAATGGTTCCATCCGTCGATGACAACGGCAAACCATTAAAGAGCGGGGAGGCGAATCGGGAGGCTGTGCTGAAAGGAGAATATGCCCTGCCTTTCTGGGGGGATTTCCCCGCTATGTCGGAAGGCTGGAGGAAGATCAATTGGGATTTGGGGTACAGGGAAGAGTCAACGGCACTGGCAATGCGACGGTGTTTTGAGGACGCCGGATATGATCCCAAGAAGGATATGATGATGAACCACACTTTGATTGAGGGCGCCAGCCCCGCCCATTTCCGCTCTCCCGACAGCATGACTGCCCGCGGCGGCGTTGTGGTCGACTGGGATTTGAAGACAACTCTGGAGGGGCTGTATGCTGCCGGAGAGCAGATGTATTCCCCAGGGGATCATAGCTACGCAGCTTCCACCGGCAGGTATGCCGGCAGAAAAGCGGCTGCCTATGCCTCGCAGGCAAGCCGGCCGGCAATATCAACGGAGCAGATCGCGCGTGAAAAGACACGCATCTATGCCCCGATCAAAAGGAAGGAAGGCATGGAGTGGAAAGAGCTGCACGCCGGAATTGCGCGGACAATGCAATACTTCTGCAGCGAATATAAAACCGAAAAGCTTCTTAACATGGGACTGAGTGCGCTCAAGGACATTGAACAAAACTGGGTGCCGAAGCTATATGCCCTGGACCCGCACAAGCTGATGCGCAGTCTTGAGGATTTGAGCATTCTTGCCTTCTCTCAGCTCATTATCCAAGGCTCACTGGCGCGTAAAGCCAGCAGCCGGTATTTGGGCTTCCAACGGATAGACTATCCGCAAATGGATCCGCCCGAATGGAAGAAGTTCATCACTCTTAAGCAGGAGAACGGCAAACTGAAGGTGGGAGAGCTGCCCCAGGCTTATTGGGGCACTCTCAAAGAAAACTACGAAGCCCACAACAGGGACTACAAGGGGGTTTACGCCGGCTAAGCAGGGTCGCGGAGAAGCTCCAATTTCGCCTAAACCCATAAATGATAGGAAAGGCTATGAAGAAGGAAAAGAAACGCTCGACAATGAAACGCAGGGATTTCCTGAAGGCGAGTGCGGTAGCCGGCGCGGCCGGTGCCGCAGTAACTCTTGAGGGCGCCAGCGATATCCTCAAGAGTGCGGAAGACAATACTGAAAAGGTATACCTGCTTCCCAACGTGGCTACGCCGAACAGTCCGGTCATTCGAAATCCTGAAATCTGCAACGGCTGCAACACGTGTGTTGATGTGTGCCAGGTGGACGTATACGTGCCAAGTCCGGAAAAAGGCCAACCTCCAATTACGCTCCATCCCGAAGAGTGCTGGTATTGCGGCTGTTGTGTGAATGAGTGTCCTCGTCTAAATCTCGGCGCCATCAAGTTTAACTGGCCGCTCCAGCAGAAAGGATTCTATAAGCGCAAGGCAACCGGCGAAATCTTCCGGGTCTGATTCGGAGTCTTGGCGGAAGTCAGGTACCTCCGGCAAAGCCCGAGGCTTGAAAGATTTGTACCGCTCAAAGCGGTTGGAAGAGTTACGCCGGTCTTGAACGCTGACTTACGCGGGCAAAAACCGATGAGGCGCTTCCGATTCCCGCAGGGGCCAGCGCTCCGCGCTGGGCAGTTTTCTGCGGCGGCACTGTGGCAAGCGCCGTGCGGCAAGCAGACGAAGGGTATGAGAAACCGGGCGTTTGCCACAGTGCCGCCGCAGAAAACTCCATCGGAAGCGCCTCATCGGCTTTTGCTCGCCGACCCTCGCCGAACAAATCGGCGTTTGTCAGCGCTTTTATCAGCGTACCTCAGCGTTTCAAAATACGGAGCTGTCAAACTCTTTGAGTCCCCCGGCAGAGCCGGGAGTTTACCGGGGCTTGGCCGCGACCACATTCCTTCCTGCAATTTGGCCTGTGCAAAGGGCCTCCGCGTTGTTTCCGCCGCCGTTATACATCCAACCCCAGAAGGAACCCAGCTCGCCCGCGCTATACAATCTCGGGACCGGCTGGTTATCGGGGTCCACCACCTGGCATTTGCCGTTCCGCCGGGGTCCGCCCTGGGTATTGAACGTGGACGGGTAGAGTTTGATGCAATAGAATGGCGGTTTTTCAAGCGCCACCAGGCTTGCTTTGGGCCTCCCAAATTCGGTGTCGACCTGGTTTTTGCAATATCCGTTGTACCTGGCCACCGTCTCTTCCAGGTCGGCCGGCTTGATTCCAAGTTTGCCTGCGAGATCAGCGAGAGTGTCTCCCTTCACGATCCACCCTTTCTCAATCTCTTTGGAGTTGTCACTGCTTGACTGGTAGCGGATATGCCAGCCGGCCCAGCCGAATTTCCATTTGGAGGTGGATATAATCGGGCCCTTGGTTCGCGTGGTTTCGTCGAATATGGCGTAAGTGGGAATCCGTGTGAAATCCCCAACGATTCCATCGAAATACAGCAGATTTTCTTTGTGTCCAAATCCGTGGCGGCTTGTCCGCAACTCGTTCATGAAGCGTTTGCCGGTTTTGTCCACATATAAATATGCGCGGGTGGGCAATGCGGCTGAGATCATCAAAGGGGCATACTCAGGCACCATCAGGCAGCCTATCCCTGCAAGCGAATTATTCATGTGCCAAAGGGCTGCCCCCGCTTTTTGAGCCATTCGGATCCCATCTCCGGTGTTGCCGGGAGTTCCCATGCCGTACGTGGGCCAGCCGGGAAGAAACTGCTTCTGCATCTCGAAATCGAACTCAAAGCCGCCGCAGGCCAGGATAACTCCTTTTCGCGCCTTAACCGAGATTGGTTTGCCTTTGCTGGTTGCCATAACGCCGATGATCTCGCGCGTTGTCGGCGACTGGACCAAATCCTTTGCCGGCGTTTCATAGAGTATCTCGATCCCGCGTTTCTCGACCTGTTCGCGGATAGGAATCCATAGCTTGCCCTCACCCACGACTCCACCGTTGTTCCATGTGCGCACGCAGCTCGAACCCGGAAGCTCGGGATGCTCCGGCTGGAACATCCCGAGCGGTTTGGGATTGATTCCCAGCTTCGCAAGCCAATCGTTCAGCTTCATCATTTCTTCGGCAAGGGCTTGCGCGCTTTCTTTGTCTGTGAGGCCATAGTTGAGCGCTTCCATATAGGTGAGCGCCTCCGGCAGATTGGTCGGCGTCCACCACATGTTCCCTGATACTTTGCTGTTGCCGCCCTCATATTTCTGTTCCATTTTCTCCAGGATCAAAACTTTCGCTCCCGCGTCTTTCACGGTAATAGCGGCCGATAGACCGCCAAATCCTGTACCGATGACGACCACGTCTGTTTCTTTGTCCCACTTCTTTGGAATTGCGGCAGATGCCTGCGGCAGCGCATTCAGAACGCTTGCGGCGGCCACGCCCGGAGCGGCAACGGCAGCTCCTTTCAGGAATCTGCGCCGGCTAACCTGCTTTTTCGCTTTTTCATCAAACATCATTTTCCCTCAAAGGTTAGGAATTAGGACTTGAGAACAGGACGCTGCCTTGAAACCAGCAAACCCTGTCCAGCCGTCGAGATCAGAATCCGGATTTTATAGCGGAATGCCGTCCTTGTGCAAACAAAAAACGCTGCCGATCGTTTGGCGTTGCCGGCGGCCATCGCCAATGTCGGATATTTTGCTTGCGGCCTCGGGCCGCGCCAGGAAGTTCAAGCTGCCGCTTTGCCTGGCAGGCGTCTATTCCGCTTCCCGGATGCCTTCTACACTGTTTCTGCTCAGAGGTATTATGTAGCTTTCGGGCATCCGCCCTTGCCGATTTGTTTGTAACGGCTTGATTTTACAATAGGTTGTAGGTTTTAGATAGAGATCATAAATACACCTATGGTGCAGGCTGAATCGTGCCATAGGAATCGGCGCCGGCATGCGGCTGTGCATGCAGTACTCTACGACGCATACCTGATCAAGTAAGAGAAGAAAGCGATGCGGAAAATCCATGGCCGTCATTTTCAGCTTGTAGCATAATCGCTTTCGAAGGTTTGATGACGATTCGGGAAAGTTACCATAAAGCGGGGTTTTAGCCTGATGCGCAGTAGCATCGGCTGCATTTCCGTGTAACCCACTATCAGGAGGTTGAAAATGTTGAAATATTTTTTGCTTTCGGTTGTGTTGATTCCTGTGGTTCTGGGAGTTTCAGGCGCGGCGCCTCCTCAGGCAAAAAATGCCCCATTCTCACCGGCGCCGGTTTCAAGAGACGTCATGGAGAGGAACAAGAAAGCGGCGCTTGAGTTCTACGATTTTGCAATCAATAAAAAGGACTACGAAGCAGCATCCAAATACCTCGGCGCCGATTATAAACAGCATAATCCGCTGGTAGGAGACGGTAAGGAAGGCTTCAGGGAGTTTCTTGCCATGCTGAAAAGGGACTTTCCCCAGGCGCACAGTGAAGTGAAACGCGTTTTTGCTGATGGAAATTACGTGATTATTCATGTGCATTCCATCCGGACACCCAACACCCCGGGCCGCGCGATTTTCGACTGTTTCCGGTTTGATGAACACGGCAAAGTCGTGGAACACTGGGATGCGATTCAGGACGTCCCGGTGAAGGCGGTCAAACCCGAACGGCATGTTCTAGGAGAGAATACTGGGGATAATCGAAAATGCGGATTCTGCAGGTCGAATCAATCGGCGTCGCACGGCCTGGTCCCATGCCAAACAGCACAGGACCGTCTTGAACGGTTTTGATCAGGATTTTTGCTGAAAAATGCGCGGGCAAAAATTGGGCGGCTTTTCAGCGGATGCCCTTGTATTTCTTCAGCTTCTTCCGGTCCGACCCCGCCCTTGCTGGAAAAAGCAAACCGCAGAATTTCCAATTTCGGGTTCTATATCCGCCATTCGAAGTTCTGCGGTTCGTTTTTTATTCCCAGCCGGATTTCGTGGCGGGAGGCATCTGTTTGCAGAAGGCTTCCGCCGCGCGAATCAGGCCGCCGGTGATCTTGAACGAATGCCAGACATCCAACTCGCCCTTTCCGCTAAAAAGAGAACCCGGGCCAAAGTTCATCCTCAGAGCTACAACTCCAAGCTCTTCATCCACGGCGATAACCCGCTGCGTGATCCCGGATAAAACGGGGATTTTCTGAGTCTTCATAACATCGCAGGTCGGGAAAAATGTGCATCCGGGGCCGGCCATCAGCTTCCCGTTCTCGAAGCGGTAGGCATCGGTCGCCATCGGCGAGTCGACTTTAACAAAGCTGCCGATTTTCAGGCCCGCCGGGTAGGTCAAGGCCGCCTTGATCATCTCTTCCCGCGTACCCAGCTGTGTTTTATCCGGAAACGACACCATCATTTTGCTGACGGTTTGAAGATTGGATGTGTCGAGGATCATCCCCTCCTTCTGACCATGAACCGCCATCGACTCGATTTCGGTTATCTTTTTGTCCGCGATTTTGAGCCGCAGCGCATACAACACGGGAGACTTGTCTTCTTCGATCACGAGAAAGGAGACAGCGACTCCCTCACGAACATCCAGGATGTCTCTCCGGTATGCAGTCAGCCCGGAGATTTTGGTCCATTCTCCTTCGCCCGGCTTGATCTGCTTGCAGTCTTCCGTGTACTTCAGGTTTGCAGCGACCGGCAGGCTTCCCGGCTTGCGCGCTACCATGGCATCCAAATACTGGGTCACAAACCCGGCAAGGCACTGGCGGTCACAGGCCGGAGCCGCAATCAGACTGGGGCTAACGAGAAACAATAACGCGATCCCATTCAGTAAGCACTTCATGCACTCCTCCAATTTTCGATTCTTCATAACGCAGGGATCGTATCACAGATCGGATGTAAGCTCATTTATGATTTGTGATTTGGCCGCACTTCGAACAAGTGCTGTGACAGGGGAAGCATAGGGGCCAAACTGCTCATCCGAGCCTGTTTTATGTGGGGGCTGGATGGAGTATCGGCTCCACATAAAAACAGGCATACGCTAAAAATCATTCGGGAAAAGGCGCCGCCCGGACTGGCGAGTATCGCGGGCCTGGCTAAACCGCGGCCTCGGTTCCCTGAAAATGAAGCCGGCTTCGTAATCCACGGATTCCCTTCTTGCAGGGCTCCGGTATTTCTTTCGGGTTTTCCTGCAGCTGTCAGAAGCGGATACGGGACATGGGCGCCGACAGCATGGAAGATGATTTCTTCCCTGATGGTTCCAGGGCTGTAGATTTTCGATGCAGCTGTGGAACCTGCCGTCCTCCCGGACCACAAACTTGCCGGAGGGCTCCGCGTCCTTTCCGTATGCCGTGGGCGGGCCTATGAGCGCAGTCCTTGCCCTAAGGTGTTTGCATTTGCGCCCGCCCAATCAGCAATAAAAAGGACGCAAATTCCCCACTATCCATGAGCCTCTTCCAGAGACGGCGCTAACAGCGACACGGGCTCAGGATGATACCAAATCTTCAGGCGTCCGGTCTTTGTCTTAGGCAGAAGGCTTGGGCAGCATTTTCGGCTTGCCGTAGCTGGACGTCAGCATAATCTCGAGAAAGATGAAGGGCTTGTTGATTTTCTTAATCTCGATTGGACCGTGGAATAAATCCTTTGCGATAGACACCACGGTGGGCACGTTTATGGTGTGTTTTTCCAATTCCTCGCCCAGGCAAAATTCGATTTCTGCATCAAACTCCCGGCAATTCATCGGATTTGTTCCAATGAAACCGATGATCTGCACAAAATCGTGCGCCATAGGCACTCCAACAATCATTTCCTGTTTAAAAAACACCTGGTGCGTCATAATGCAGTCCGCCATAAGCTGCTGCGAACCTACGGTAATATCTTCCAGCTGATGATGCTTCACATAAGGCTCCTTTATTACATATTTCCCATACTTGCCGCTGTCTGTGTAGCCTGCGGGCTGCTGCTGTTTGGGGGGTGTCTTTGCATCGGGCGCCTGAAAGGCCGCTTCCAGGTTTAGGGGAGGAATAACTATTCCGACTGAGGGCAGAATCAGTCCTGCCTGCAAAAACGTCCTGCGCGATGGTTTGGTTTTCATATAACCTCCTTCAGGTTTGAAACAAATGGTTTGCAGAGAATATTGAATACCAAAAGCTCTTTACGGCATATGCTGCAATTACTGGAAGCAGGATTCCCAATATTCAGTGACGCGTTCCTCAATGCTTCGATCGTTTCACAGCCTTTCTCAATCGATCCAATCCTGTGAAAATTTCGCTCCATTCTTTTGGGACATCCAAGAAAAACGCTCATCCCGCGCGTCCCTTCTTTCTGCCCGAAGCGGTCTGTTTTTGGCTTTTTCAGGCCATGCTTTTAACACTGCCGTTCGGCATAAAAACCGGCCGCCCGGAATTGCCGCTGAATGACGGTGGAGGAACTATGATCTGGCCGGGGAGTGGATATTGTTCCGGATCCACATTGGGCCAATACTTTGGCGTCGGCGGACCGTCCCTCAGATTGACGGATCCCCGCTGCCGCTGGCGGGGGAAGGGCCGTCTGACCGCGTTGTGGGCTTTGGGCGCCAAATTGCCGCTTTAGGAAGCTCCCAGCCTTCCCTTGGCCGCCATCGTATCGGCGACTCTCTTCAGGCCAAAGTCTTCCAATGTTTTTCGGGTTGGCCAGCCGTGTTCTTTGTCCCAGCCTTCCAGGTCATAGAAGTGGCTTTTGAAATCGTCCACACCCTTCCGGTCGAGGTACATATCCGGGGCTGCATCGTAGCGCCATTTGCCGTTCTCGTAGATAGGCACTCCGCCGTACTTAGCCTTGCCCGATGCTCCCGGCTTGTACATGAACGGAAAGAAGTCTTCCGTTTGCCGGCTTCTCCCGTGCATAACGCGGATGGCGCGCTCCAGGGTCCAGATTTTTTGACCGATTCGCATCGTATCGGCAAAGGAGTCCTTTTTCCCGGTAACGGCTTTGAAGTAACTGATTTCCATCTCCGGACTATTGTTGCCTATTCCGCCATGGAGCATCTCGCAAAAGGCCATGGACTCATGCCAGAATGAAGAATAGTGACGGCTCCAGGCCACTTGCTTGGCTTTATGCGGGGAATAGATGCCGGTCTTCCAGGCCTCTTCGCCCTTCCATGCATAATTGAACATGAAGATGTCGTCCGTATACGGGATGGTCTTCCTCGATAAATTCTCCAGAGATTTTTCCAAGGGGGTACCGTCGCGGGAAGGGCCGGTAGCAGCCATGAATCCATGCCAGGCAGGATCGCCCGCTCCGAGCATGTACGCATAGGCCCATTCCACACAGGGCATATGCCAGTGGCTTGTAGCTCCCCAGGCGGGAAGGCGCAGGGCGCCGCTATCCCTGTCGGTTTCCAGCCGTCCCCATTTCTGAGCGGCCCGGCAGCAGCCCTCGGCCAGGGCATCGCCAATCCCAACGCGCCGGGAAATCGCGTCCAGGAAAGCCAGGCGAAAACCAAGCCCGTCAAATTGATCCATGGGCAACGGCGCCGAATCGATCTGCTTTCCCGGGCCTAGCAGCCCCTGCTCGTAGAGGTACCGAAGATAATCGCCAAGGCCGCAGTCTGACGGCACTTTCCCATGGAAAAACTCCGGCGCGCCGGCATACTCATAAGTGTCCCTGCTCCAATGGGCCGACCAACTGCTGAGGCCGTATTTTATCAACGCTTCGGAAGCCCGGTCCTGATCCGTCGGGCTCTTACCGCCACCGAGCCAGCCCTGACAGGCGCACATGGTTTCGCCGCCGTAATAATTGCTTCTACGCCGATCTCCGTTCAGGCAGGGAGAACAGGACGCCGCCCCGGTCCGGCGCGGAAAAACTCTCCCTGACTGCATCTGGCGGAGTCTGGCTTCCAGGACACCCGCGGGGTCCGACATCTGCACGCCGCCGGTTCCGACTACGCTGACAGCTTTCAAATACTTGGCCCCGAAAACCGCACCGTAGCCGCCGATCCGCGCATTGATCCCGCTGCCGGAAATCAGGGCGGCGAGTCTTGACCTGGCCTCGCCCACCGGACCGATGCAGACGATCTGCGGTCGGGCGGTGGTATAGGATTCCCCGATCTGTTGCCATTCTTCGCCAAAACGGGTTTTCCCGCCCACCATCGACGTAATTCGGTTCTGCGTCTCCCAGGTATCCAGGCCCCAAAGCTCTTTGGCATCTTCAATCTTGACCTGGTCGTTAATGATGTTGATCCACACCGGCTTTTCGGCCTTGCCTTCCACCACAACTCCGTCCCAACCCGCAAGTTTCATCATGGTTCCAAACTGGCCGCCGAAATTGCCCCGCCAGAATTCGCAGGTTGGAAACGTCTCCGGAGACAGCCCGCAAATGCTTGTTCTTCCCGCGCCCGGAACGCCCGTGGCAGCCAAAGGACCGGCCATAAAAGAAAGGACATTCCGGGGATCGTAAGCATCCTTCAAATCCCATGTACCCGGAGCTACCGCCAGATCCCAGAAGAGGGCCGTTCCCATTCCGTAGCCGCCCCCAAATTCCTCGTACTTGGCGGTGTCGATGGTGCCGGTTTCCTTGGTCGTCAGATTGACGCTCAGTATCCTTCCTGCGTACCCGTTAGCCATCTCTATTCTCCTCCCTTTTTCATGCAGAAAGGTTGGGCCGGGCCTTGTCCGGCTTGACATCCCGCCACACCGTGGCAAACACGAACCATTTATACCGCCTAATCTACAGCTAATCGGCGGTTAAAAAAAGCCTTTGCTCCGAAATTCAGAACTCCTGTCTCGGTGATTCTCAATTGCGGCGAGCTCTCCCCCGATTCATCCTGCTTCGGCGCCAGCCCCAAGTAAGGACCCACATCGCGGTTCTTCTGGAAACGATCCGGATTCTTGATGGTTAATACAAACGCCGGCGACGTGAGCGCTCCTACTTCTGTCACTTGCTGCAGCGCCCCCGCCTCTGGGTACTTCTTCGACATTTCGGCAACCGATCCCCAGCCGAATCCACGCCACATGATGAACGCGTTGAAAAGGCACTTGAGCGCAATGCCGGCCCTTATTGTCACCGGCGCGCCAGACATGCAAAAGCACTCTCGGCTGATCCCCCTCGACGGTCGGCAGGTAACAGGTCTTGTTCACATTGGCAAAATCAACATATTCCTTAAAGCTCATTTTTCTCTCCTTCGCATTTCCCCAAAACAGCCACGAATTTCACCAATATTGGCATCAGAACAGGCGAAATTCGCGGCTGTTTTGTCCATAAGGCAGCCTCGGCATCTGGCCGCGTTTGACTCAACGCATTGGGGAAAGATAAAACGATTATGATTCGGAATCAGGGTCGGCTTTTTCTGGATTAATTTCGACCCCGATTCCGACCCCGATGAGTTATAGTTGTTGCTATTGTTGGAGAAGGAGGACTCAGATGCCGGAAGAATATAGGCCCTGGACATGGAAAATTCCCGAAGGTTTCACGCCGGTTGAATACAGCACCCCGCGGCATGACGCGCACGATAAATTGTCGGGCCAAGGGCTTTATACAAGGGATTTGAACTTTCCCGGCATGCTGTATGCCAAGATTCTTACTTCGCCATACGCGCACGCCAGAATCGTGAGCATGGACACCCGCAAAGCCGAAGCGCTCGCGGGAGTCCGCGATATATTGAGATTCGACGATCCGGACATCGCGCTGGAAAATTGCACCGGTGGATATTGTTCCAGTCAGTACAACATCCTCACGCTTCCCCGCACCAGCGACTTTTATCAGCACCCGATGGGCGTCGTCGTAGTGGCAGAAAGCGAAGAAATTTGCGACCGCGCGCTCCGGCTGATTGAGATTCAATGGGAAGAGCAGCCGTTCATCCTGGACATGGAAGAATCGATGAAACCGGACGCTCCAAAGATAATGCCCGAAGTGCTGCGCAATAATCCCAAAGCGAAGCCGCCCAACACCCTTGTGACGAAGACGACCGAGATCGGCGATATCCAGAAGGGCTTTGCAGAAGCGGACAAGGTTATCGAATACGCGCTGACGAGGGCGACCAATACTGTCGCGGGCGTCGAAGCTATGGCCTGCGTCGTCCAGTGGAGAGATGATTGCCTCGATATATGGCCGCACCACACGGCCCACATGCAGCCCATTCTGGCCAGTGCCGTTTCGCCCTCATTCTCTTTGGCCAATACCGCACTTGGATACAGCCCCTCTTCTCTCGAAGTTAAATCTCCGCCCAAGGACCGGACAGATCCGATTCCCGCCATCTGCGATTACAACAAGATTACCGTGAACACTCCGTACCAGGGCGCGTGGTACGGCGGCCTCGCGTGGCTCGCCTATTCCGTGGCTTTCATACGCATGGCGGCAATCTTGGCCAAAAGAGCCAAGAACCGTCCGGTGAAGGTGCTGTATGACGAGAGCAATTTTTATGCGAATGGCGACGACACGGCTGTCTACAGATGCAAGGTCGGCGCAAAAAAGGACGGGACGATTACGGCTTGCGACTGGCACGTCATCGGACCTTTCGGGGAGCTGCACATTGACAAAACCCACGAGTCCACCGCCATTCCCAGCCTGCGGAACACGCAGGAATGGGCTCTTATCAACACAGGCCATCACATCTGCTTCAGACACGGCGCCCACTGCTGCGTACCACACAACGTAATGTTCGACAAAGTCGCTGCAGAATTCGGCCTCGACCCGACAGAAGTTGCCCTCAAAAATGACGGTTGCCAGGGACACGACTGGGATTGGGTCACAAATTACCAGAAGGAAAACAGCTTCCCTCAGCGGCAAAGTCTGAAGGAAGTTATTGAGCTTGGGAAAAAGGCAATCGACTGGGACAGGAAACGGCATGCCCCGGGAGCCGTGAGACTGCCGAACGGGAGAATGCACGGACTGGGTTTCGTCCACATTAACGAGTGGAGCTGGATGGCGGGACGGCATTTCGGCTGCCTGATTCTGCGCGAAGGAAAGATCCACATTATTGGAGAACGGGCGGATTTCGGGATGGATACGGAATCATCATTCCGGAAATGCGTGGCATCGGAAGCGGGAGTGCGATACGAGGACACGGTGATACATGTGCAGCGATCCGACGCGCACGCTTATCAGTTCTGGGTCCCCGGTGGAGCTATGGGGATCGGAAATTCCACGCCGCAGCTCGTACTGGCTGCGAGAGAGATGAAGAAGAAAATCCTCAGCTTCGCCGTGCGGTCGCGTCCGGGGGGGATGATGATGCCGATGAAGGCCACGCCTCAACCGATGTTTCCCGGGAAAACGGTTGAAGAGCTGGATATCAGGGATAGCTACATTTTCGAAAAAGCAAATCCCGGCAACAGAAAAAGCGTCAAAGAAGTTGCGAATGCTTTCTGGGGAGAGGATCCGGCCATTACCCACCCGATTGCGCCGGCCATAACAAGCTTGACCTTAGACGGGAAACCGCATCCGGCGATGTACATCATGAGCCGCCAGGCGCATTTCATCGAGGTGGAAGTGGATACCGAGACCGGCGAAATTATCGTTACCAACGTGGTTTGCGTCAATGATGTGGGACATCTTTTCAGCCGCCGCGGCGCGGAGGCGCAGCAATATGGCGGCGCGATCATGGGCCTGGGGAGAAGCGCAACCGAAGAAAAGGTCTACTGCCCGCGCACCGGCGTCGGCCTGAACTTCGACAACATCGGCTACCACATCGGCACGATGAACGACTACCCCGAGGTAAAGTGCATCCTCAATGAGAGCCACATGGGCTACTCGTCGTACGGCGCCTGCGGCGTCGGCGAAGCTTCCGGCGCGTCCATGTCGGGAATTACCGCCGGGGCATTCTTCAACGCCACCGGCAAATGGGCTCTCGACTATCCGCTGACACCGCAACGGGCGCTAAAAGCCCTCGGCAAGATCTGAAACAACGCCACGGATTGCATGGATTTTCGCGGAAGAATTTGGCCCGACGGGCAAGCTTCGGCCTTTCAGGCAGTCTGACGTTTGTTTTTCAGTTCAGGAATTCCTGTTGGCCGTAAAGCAGCGCACGCCAATACTGTACCCTATAAGATACATATTACCAGGCTGTATCAGGCTCGCCGTTTAAACAGCGAATCCCGAAAACAAGAGCCGGACCTTTATCGCATTCCTGCTTTTCTCACAATCGTGGAAAGGGCTTTTGGTTCTACCCGTCCACGGCATCGCTCAGACGAACGACGGGGACTCCATCGCCATGATTTGCCGGGACGAGAAATCCGCCTCAGAAGACGCGGCCTTGGCTCCTGTTTTCGAGGGACCGGTGGCTGCAGGAATCGGGGTATCGGGGTCGGACCACGATAAATTATGGGCATCAAAATGGAAAGATGCGATTTTGTATATCCACGAAGGCTTTAAACAGAGAATTCGAGGGGTATATTTTGACTTTAAGAAATAGACGGGATTCTGATGCGAATAGCTATATGCTTGCGCGCAATAAATGGGTCCTAAAATTGCGCCTGGGACATGTTTTCCCTCTTCATATTTAAGCTATCAATAATTCCATGAAGGACTTATCGTGGTCCGACCCCGCTAGTCGGACCTGAAACCACTGGGATATCCTTCAGAGGCCATGATCTGCGTCGCACTGCAGCGAGCATGATGACCGGCATGGGAATCCAAAGGCTGACAGTTCAGAAAATTCTGAATCATGTCGAACCGGGAGTTACTGCGGTTTATGATCGTCATTCCTATGATAAGGAAAAGCGCCAAGCGCTGGAATCCTGGAGCAAACATCTGATGGTTTTGGTTTCCGGACTGAAAGAAGCGGATGCGGAGAGCGTGTCCTGAGCATCTGAGCGGTCTTGTTCGGCATACAAATGCGGCTTGCCTTTGACAAGATAATCTGCAACTAATGATTGCTGAACGGACAAGACAGGGCACCAACCCATGAGTTCTGGCAAGAAGATTTTTATAATAGCCGGCCCCAATGGCGCGGGGAAAACCACCTTCGCCAGGGAGTTCCTTCCAAAGGAGGCGGACTGTCCGGATTTTGTCAATGTTGACCTGATAGCGGCAGGGCTGTCGCCTTTTGATCCTGAACGGGCGTCCCTCAGAGCCGGCCGATTGATGATTTTGGAGATTCAGAGACGAATTCGCAGTGGAGAGAGCTTTGCGTTCGAAACAACATTGTCCGGCCGTCATTATGCTCGGCTCATCCCGGACTGGCGCAAAGAGGGATACTATGTGAAACCTCTCTTTCTCAGTTTGCCGACACCCGATTTGGCGGCGGCAAGGGTGTCATCTCGTGTTGCCCAAGGAGGACATTCGGTACCGGAGGACGTAATCCGAAGACGATTTGATGCGGGGTTGAGAAACTTCGAAACCATTTATCGTAACCTGGTAAACAGTTGGGTTTTATACGACAATTCCGGATCGGTGCCAAGATTGTTTGCCGCTGGAGATAACATATGAAGAAAATAAAAGCGATGGGTTCGAAGGATCCCGATATCATTGCTTCAGAGAAAGCTCTCCGGAGGGCGGCTAAAAAGGCGCTGGCAATAGGGCTCCAGACCGGCACGCCGGTCTATGTCATCAAAGATGGCAAAATCATAGATCTCACCAAAGAATATCGTCAAAAAACCAAGCGTCGATAAGCTGACAAAGCTCACTTCCTTCTTTGCCGTTCTTGCAGTTTGCATTAAGTAGCCTGTTTCCCATAAGGCTTCCTATCAGATGTGGAGGTGCTAATGCTATTGGGGATTAGTGGAAATTGCAGGTAATTCCGCCTAGTGCGGCCCGAGGTCGCAACCAAAATGAAACGTTGACGATGGCCGCGCGCTATCAGCTGCCAGCTTTCAGCGGTCAGCTTCCAAATATAGGCGCAAAAGTGCCTGATTCTAGAAGGGAAGAAAAACTTCTTTGCAAAACGCAAAGAAGTCAATAATTCCATGAAGGACTTATCGTGGTCCGACCCCATTAGACCCCATTAGATTACCCCATTAGATTAAATTTCGGCGCTGGCATTTCCGGACCATCCGCAATGTCATTTGCGCTCCTTTTGCCCGGATTCTCCTGCCTCTTTCCCCGCCTGCCCCGGTCCCTTCCTTCGCTGTGCAACCCGGACAACTCGGCGCATCGTCGCCGTCCTGCGACTCGGCGCTGGTTCAATCTTGCTTTCACCGGTAGTGGGCATTACTACAATCAGCAGTACGGGACGTCGTACGTTTTTCCATATTTGAGGGAAATGGACTACTCCAGGAGCAACGTATATGGCGGATGGAGTGGTGAAAACCAATTTTTCCGCATCGCTGCCTTGGCCAAGCCAAAACTCGACTTTTGCTCCAAGCGTGGTTGTGTCCTTGGGATCTGTGCTCAGGAAAAGAAATATCTCCTCGTAGTCGTGTTTGTGCGGAGGGAAATCTTTGCCCGTCCCAACTGCAACGTCATTATTAATATAGATATATTCGATCTTTGTTTTGGCGTCGGCAACGAGGTCGCTGGAGAAGATCACCTGGGCGCCTGCAGGATGGCCCACTCCTTTCCTGACGATATATTTTTCATATTTTGATTTTTTCATTTTACGTCCTCTCCCCTGGATGACTGCGAGAGTGATGCTCCGATTTTGGCCGGCGTCTTCCCCGTCGCAGGAAATCATTCTGTTTCGCTTTGCTTGAGTATCTGTGAAGCCGATTAAATGCGGTCAAGGCTGAGGCTGGAAAGCATATCCATGGCGGCAAAAGGCCGCTACCAAGAACGGCCCTTTGCTGACCGCCAGAGACGAAAAATTTCGTTAAATGCAATTCGCTCATTCAATACGTGTCTTAACCAAGCGTTCCTATGCACGGCCCCTGGGGGATTAATCCGGCAGAGCTTTCCGGGGATCGGGGTCGGACCACGATAAATTATGGGCATCCAAATGGATAGATGCAATTTTATATATCTACAAAGGCCTTGGACAAGGAATTCGAGGGGTATGTTTTGACTTTCAGCAATAGACGGAATTCTGATGCGAATAGCTATATGCTTGCGCGCAATACAATAAAGGGGTCCCAAAATTGCGCCTAAGACATGTTTACCTCTTCATATTTAGGCTATCAATAATTCCATGAAGGACTTATCGTGGTCCGACCCCGTTAGTCGACCCCGTTAGTCTGTAAGCAAAATGTATTGATCCTGCGCAAAGAGGGCCGCCGCTCAGGGCGGCCTCACTTAGCAGGTGTTACTGGTGTGGGTGAGGCTGTTATTTCCTTTTTTTCCTATAAACAATCAGGCTCACTACACCCAATCCCGTGCCCAGGAGCAGGAAGGAGGCGGGTTCAGGAATCGCTGTGATCTCTGCATTGTCGACGAATAGGTAAGTACTGACAGGGCTATCATTTTCATCGACGGTTAACACGGTTAAGGCAAAATTTCCTCCTTCCAAAAACGTGTACGTGTACGGCAGGTACCCCAATTCATTCCAATCGGTTACGCCAAAGTCGGCATCATTGATAAAAAGATCAAGCAATCCATCACTCGCAAGAATAATGAGTGCCGCAGGATCCCCCTGAGAGCCTTCACCGCTGTTGGTTGCAACATTGTATTGCATGGAAAGTACATCACCCGCATTTGCCGTGAATGTCTGCCTAATTGCAGAACCGCTAAAGCTCGCGTAGTCCGGCGGCAAAATGCTGGGATCCGTCAAACCGGCGAAGCTGAATAGATCACCGCCCGCCCCATCTGTGTATAAGGGGACAGCGCTTAGGCCATATCCGGATTGAGCAAATCCCTGGGCGGCACCATCAAAGGGATCGAGTGTCAGCGAGCCAGCCGTCACCGACCCGGTGGATCCTGCAGTGCCGATGGAAGTCCACGGGGCCAGTCCTGTTTCGAACCCCCCGTTGGTAAGCGGATCAGCAAACACAACAGGATTAAGCACAAGGCAAAAAAGCACAAGTGTAAGACTTGGAGTTATTGTCCTCATAGCGCACCTCGGCTCATTGATTTTGGATTGAATCAAGCAATTAGGATGCCATAATTGGCGAAACAAACCGCGAATGGTCGCTTGTCTGGTCTAAGCATAACTGGATCAATGAAATAGTGCGATCTACAAAATCATGGCCGCATTTGAAGCGCGTGCTTTGTTGAGAGCCTTTCATGTAAAAGATTCTTACAATCTTTAGCTATTCTGTAAGGATTTCCGACATTTTGGGCCAACAAGGGGTTGCTGCCAGGACGCAAAACAGACACAACAAATCTCTCCGGATCACACGGTTGTAATGCATGAATTGGGATTGGTCCGCTCCGGGGATCGGGGTCGGACCACGATAAATTATGGGCATCCAAATGGATAGATGCAATTTTATATATCTACAAAGGCCTTGGACAAGGAATTCGAGGGGTATGTTTTGACTTTCAGAAATAGACGGAATTCTGATGCGAATAGCTATATGCTTGCGCGCAATAAATGGGTCCCAAAATTGCGCCTAGGACATGTTTTCCCTCTTCTTATTTAGGCTATCAATAATTGCATGAAGGACTTATCGTGGTCCGACCCCGTTAGACCCGACCCCGTTAGACCCCCCGTTAGACCGACCCCGTTAGACCGACAGCGCATCCCGGGGGGGTGTCACCATAGGCGACAACGCCCGGAAGTTCAGTGACCTCGGCAATCCACCTGCCGTCCTCTTCCTGCTCGAGCTCCACGCTAAGCGTAATCATATGGCGATTGTAATCCAAGATGTGGTCTGAATGCCATAGTTCCGGATGGGATATAAACTTCCCGCCGTGAGCTTCGACCGGTTATTCCCACGAAATCGCGATCGAGGAAATAACGCCCAATTGTACACCTCGCCGACTTTTCGATCCTGCTTGCTATTCAGCTACACACGCTTCTATATTGACGCCTTTGCTATCTCAATGGCAAGAGAGGGACCATGGATCGCAACCGTTTGTTGGAACTGGCACTGGAAGAGCTTCCGCGCCGCAAGGCGGGAATCGAGGCTGAAATCGAGACATTAGAGGCTGAACTAAAAGGCACCGGATCGGCCGCCCGGGAAAGTAGATCCGTTCCATCAGCCGGCCCCCGCAGCAGGAGAAAAACTCCTGCCGAACGGAAGGCCCACAGCGAGAGAATGAAGCGGTATTGGGCTTCGAAAAGGGTCAAGAGCACCAAACCGGCTTCCGAGCCCAAACCGACACCAGCGGGCGGTGTGAAAGAAGAAAAGGCGAAGAAATCATCGGCTCCTCAGAAGAAACTCGCCCCAAAGGGCGATGCAAACAAGCGCTGACCCTGAAGACACGAAGGCCAGCCGATTTTGTCCTGCTCAATGCACCGTCCGCATCAGCGCATACCCGTAAATATGCCGGTCGGCGTCGTGCTTCATCGTGGGTTGCTTCCCGTGCGGCCCATCGATAATCCATCCTTCCGATGACAGATCTGACAGAGCCGACATCACGCGAAGGGATTTTTTCACAGAAGTGGCAGCAGGAACCACCGCAGCAACTTCCTGAAATAGAATATTTGATTCAATAAAATATGAGTTCGATATGATCAAAAAAAGTGCTGCGTCCGTTGTCCTCACCAATGACGTTTTTCTTGCCTGGAAGTAAGCTATCGGATCATGAAAAAATCATTTCTCAGCTGGGGGGTTCCGGACCATTGTTTGTTCGGACGTGGGTTTCTTCAACCCGGTCGTACAGGAAGGTAGTATTTTTAGATCTCCTCGCTGTCGGCTACCGAAAATAACCCTGCCATCCACAGAGAACAAATCTCATTGCACTTGTATACGCTCGATAAGATAATTGTCGAACACTCAAGTTTGCTTATGCATGTGATTCTTGAAAAGGGATGCAGTTCGACTGCCGTTGCGAGGGGGGTAATCCGGTTTTCAATTGCAATAAAATCCGAAACAAAAGGAATTCCGGGTGACACCGCGTGTATGAGTGAGTTGTTTCGCCTAAGACTATCCGGGAGCCCTTAAATGGCCAGACAATTGCCGGCGGTAATAAGAACATTCATTCCCGTTGCCGATCTCCGGCAAATTCGATATAACCAATTACCTCAACCACCCAAGATAGGAGATACCGATGAGTTCTACAAAGAAGGAAGGCACGACTCGAAGGTCGTTTTTTCAGGATGTGACGGCAAGCACAGCGGGAATAGCCGTCGCAACCGCTTTCGCGCAATTGGGCGCTCCGGTCATGGCCGCCCAGGACGCGGCGCCTAAGAAGGCTACGGCCGCCAAATTTTTCAAGAATCCTCCGCCATGGCCAAAGGGGACCATAGGCAATAAATATGATCATCTGTTCTGCACACAGATAAAAGAGCCCAGCAACATCCCCGATGTGGTCCCAGGGCCTCAGGCATATTTTCGGGGCGAGAGTGTGCTTCCCGGCGCAGGGATGAACATGGGGTGGCAGTTGATTACGAAGCCCTACACAATGGAATTGGAATCCCATCATCACGACGTTGATGAATATTTTATTCTCCTGGGTGCAACGCTGCCCGACGTCGTGGGGTCTTTTGATGCGGAGGTTGAGCTCTTTATCGGCACAGAGTATGAAAAACACACCATCACCCAAGCCACTGTCCTTTATATCCCCAGGGGACTGGAACATAACCCTCTTGATTTCAAGAGAGTCACTAAGCCGATATTGTGGAGCGCACTTCATTTGGCGCCCTACTTCAACGGAGTTTACCAGACCATGGGATATATGGAATTCAAAGGCGCACCTGGCAGATCCAAGCCGAAGGCCTAACACTGCGATCAAAAATGCTTTAGCGGGTCTTTGAGACTTCGAGAGATCCGGAGATTCAAAGACCCGATTGCCAGCGAATCGAGTTTTCTGCCGAGACATCTATTGACGGGAAGTAATTGTTGGGCTCAGGCAAAGCCGCAGCAAGCCCCCCCGGAAATTGAATCCGGTTTACTTCCTGCAGTCCGAAACCCGCGGCCCTCCTTCGCGAACGGACGATGCCGATCGGCTTGATTGCGATTGCGGATAGAGTCTATATCTATGACTTCTTTGCGTTTTGCAAAGAAGTTTTACTTCCCTTTTAGAATCAAGCACTCTGGCACTTATATTTGGAAGCTGAGCGCTGAAAGCTGACAGCTGAAAGCGCGCGGCCATCGCCAGTGTCGAGTATTTGGTTGCGGCCCCGGGCCGCGCTAGGTGAAATAAGGGCCCTTTCTCAAAATAGGCGTTCCCATCCATGAACCCTCGGGCTCCCCGGCGGACTCCCGAGCTTCCGATAAAATTCCGTTATGTAAGCCCGGGGATCCCGGTGCGGCGACGGTTTCGCCGACGACTCCCCAGTCGACGTCGATCGCGAAGCCGTGGCCGATGTTGCCGGACTCGTCGGCGACGTGCTTGTCCTCGATGACCTGCAGCGTCCAGCCGTCGAACGAACGGACCAGGTCGAACCGGGCGGCGCCGACGAAGGTGTCGACGGTGCTGAACGAACCGAAGCCGTTGCAGTTCGACGCCTGGCAGGTGATGACCGGGTACGTATCCGTGACGGCCGGGTCGTACTCGTCGAACACGTCGATCGCGAACGTGCCGGCCGGTTGGACGGTCCCGACCGAGAGCACGATCCGGCCGAAGTTCGCGGGCTGGTCGGGGGGGCCGCCGATCCCGATCCCGAGGCGCGAGGTCGGCTACAACGTCAGGTCGCCGCCGAGCCGGATCGCGCTGCCCGGTTCCACCGAGATCCGCGGATGGAAGCTGGCTTGGTGCTCTTGACCCTTTTAGAAGCCCAACAGCGCTTCATTCTCTCACCATGGCGTAGGGTGAAAAAACTCAGTCGTGCCGTAAATGCCTGCAAATAGAACCGCTTGCCGAGCAAGCCAGTTGCGTCCACTACGAGGCTTGACAGGCAGTCGGTGTTGCCGGATGCTGCAGATTCTCACTGCAATTCCGGAGGAGAATGTGAAGGTACTTTTGCACCCCTGGCAGTTATTGCTTTTGGTTCTCGCTGGCTGGGTCAATCGTCGGCAGCAGGATGTGATCGAATACCTTCTGGTTGAAAATCGTGTGTTGCGGCAGAAGCTGGGGAAAAGACGAATCCTGCTGAATGAAGAACAGCGGCGCCGCCTTGCCGTCAAAGGCAAGATCCTCGGTCGGAAGATGCTCGAGCAGGTCGCTGGGATTGTAACTCCGGAAACGATTCTTCGCTGGCATCGTGAATTGGTCGCACGACACTGGGACTACAGCCAGCGACGACAGAGCGCCGGACGGCCGCCGATTGCGCAGGAGATCGTGAACTCGTTCTGCAAATTGGCTAAGGAAAATCCGACGCTGGGGCTACAAGCGCATCCAGGGCGCAGTCGCGAATCTCGGAAGCGTGATTTCGGATACGGCAGTCGCAAACATTCTGAGGGCCCATGCGATAGACCCGGCCCCGGATCGAAAGAGACAGGGCAGCTGGAAGGAATTCCTCAACACACACTGGGATATGCTTGCCTCGGTTGATTTCACAGCGATCGGGATTTGGACGAAGAAGGGATTGGTTACATACTATCTGCTGTTCTTCATGGAGATTGCAACCCGACGGATTCATTTTGCTGGTCTCACCACCAATCCAGATGAAGCCTGGCTGCTTCAGGTTGCCAGGAATGTGACTGACGCCGATGACGGATTCCTTCGTGGCAATCGATACTTGCTGATGGACCGAGACACGAAATTCTCGGAAGCGTTCCGGGGCACGTTTGAGGATGTCGGAGTGAAGCCGCTCCGCCTGCCGGCACGATCCCCGAATTTGAGTGCTTATGCTTCATACTGCACCTCATGCGTAATTTGGGTCGCTCTTTCTGCCTTTGATCGATAGCATCCCGGTTTTCTCTTGTGCTTAAGCGGCCTATTGTTTCCAGGACGTTCGATGAGATAAGAATGGTCATTGTACCAGTGGGCGTGTAGATAACCTCCACGTTTCCACTTCTTGACCGTTCCGGGATTGATATCGAGTCTGGCTGCTGTCTCATTAACTGTCATCATCCCAAGATCGCGGAGTCGTTGATATCGTGTTTTCATTGCATACTCGCGGCAAAGACGGTAGACCATTGCGTGATTAATGGACTTTCCCTCGCCTGAGCGATATCCGCGTTCGGTGAGAATCACGGAAATCTCCGAGTCCGTATGGTTGTCGAGCAGCCGGTCGATCTCGGCGAGCACTTCAGGACTGGTCTGCCGGATCTTCCATGCCGGAGGCGGAAGAGGCAGTGTCAGTATCCTGGTGGCTCCCCCTCGGAAGCGGACACTGGCGCTGATTTCTTTGTTCCTAATAAGAGTCACATCTTCGATCAAGAGCCGCAACATTCGCTTTCGATCGCGGTCCTCTGTCCGCTGATCTTGCCAGAGTTTGGGAAAATCACTTGCAAGAGTAAGAACCTGCGTGCTTGTCTTTTCATCAAGGAGCTTCCGATCCCTTTCGCATTCCCGCTGATACTCTTGCTGTCGCTCATCGAGCACTCGGAGTTTCTCGTTCCACTCAGCCTCAAGTGAGGCAGCTACAAGCCGGTTCTCTGGATCTACACGGAGAAAACGCCGCCGGGCAAGATCCGCCTCATACTGAGCTCGCTCGACGTGTTTTTTTCGCAGTGCGTCTGCTTCACTCAGACGTGTCTGCAATTCCTGCTGCACTGCCAGCGTCACTTCTAGAGCCATGGGACTCACAGCCTCAACCAGAAGAGCTCCTACAGCCTCGTCGATATTCGCTCCCGGGATATGCTGGCAAATCCTCTCTCCGCGTTCTATCCCTTCGCGCTGGCACACATAGTCAGGCTGAAGTCCTTGTCTCCTACCATGATAACGAACCGTCATACGCCGGCCGCATACTCCACAGATCACCAACCCCTGTAACAAAGCAGGACCTTCTCTTGGCGGGCTCTTGCGGCGGTCGGTGCCGTGGGCCGCCGAGTTTTCGGTCAGGCATTTCTGGTTCTGTTCGAATTCGTCCCAAGAAATGTAGCCCGGATGCGCATTGGGAATAAACGCAATCCATTCCTCCCGCGGTAATTTCCTACTGCTAACATTAGAGCCATACTTGCGCTGTCGAGTACGCCCAAAGAAAAATGCTCCCGCAAAGCGTGGATTGTGCAGCAGCCATAAGGCGCGATGGAGTAAAAGGGGGCCCCACGCCAAGTCTCCCTTCTGATGATTATCGGCTCGTCGTGGAAAGAGCAGGCCCTTGTTTCGAAACGCTTTCACTGTTGCTGTTGCAGACCCCGTACGACGAAAAGTCCGGAAGAACATGCGGATGCTCTCCTGAACCTGCCGGTCGGGATCAATCACGACTTTGCCTGTTGCATCGTAGATGAAACCAATGGGAAGTGGGCACTCTAGTTCACCTCGCCGTGCCTTATTCACGATACCGCCCAAAAGCCGAGCCCGAAGCATGTGCAGTTCGGCTTCACTCATCGTACCTTTGAGACCGAGCAGCAGGCGGTCATTAAAGTGCGCCGGATCGTAAATACCATCCTCGTCCAGTATGAGTGTATCGCTCAGTGCACACATTTCGAGCAGCCGATGCCAGTCGGCCGAATTTCGTGCAAGGCGAGAAACCTCTAAACCCATCACCAAGCCTGCATGCCCTAACCCAACTTCGGTCACCAATTTTTGGAAACCCTCGCGGTCTGCAGCGGCTGCGCCTGATTGGCCCAGATCCGTATCCAGCACAATGATACGCTCCTGGGGCCATCCCAACGCAACTGCGCGCTGCTTCAAGGCATACTGGCGTTTTGTACTTTCAGTATTTTCCAAAACCTGTCGGAGCGTCGATTGCCGTATGTACAAATAGGCATTCCGTTGAACGTGGATCGGCCGGATCTTCTGATTCCCCTCACTCGCCATAGCTCACCTCTGTGGATGCCGCATGGAAAACCATACTCGACAGTACCATTACGATGTCGCCCTGTAATCCCGCAGGAAGGAAGTCGTCAGCCATTTTGCTGTCGGCGCCTTCAGGGACAACCGGGCTCGCATAGGTCCACCACGCATCGATCCATGCCGCCAATCCTTGATACTTCAAGACGGCAAGTCCAAGTTCTCCTTGAGTGCAACAACTTTGATCGATTGCCTGTTTGCGCAGTTTTTCGTATGCCGTTTTGATCCGCATCAGTGCATCAGGTCCCTGATCAACTTGCCTTCTGGCTTTCATAGCTGTTTTTTTTCCCGCCGGCGCAGGGCGCGCTCAACGGTGCGACGGTGAACTTTAATGCCAAAGCGCTCGGTGACCAGGGAAATCAACTCCGAAACAGTTGGTGATTGGCTTGCAGCCCGGGCCGCCTCAATGTAATCGACGACTTCTTCGCTAAGCTTATGACCACTTCGGGGACCCCGTTTTTTGGGGATGAGCCCGGGAAGGCCATCTTGCCGCAGGATTGACTGAGCTTGGTAAAATGCTGGCCGTGAGAGGCCGAAGGCGGCAGCAGCGGCAGTCACCGACTTCCCCTCGGCTTCGACCCGCCGCAGCATCTCGTACTTGACCTGAACTACGTCACGTGCATTGAAGAATTCGCTTTCGAGGAAGAGTGAATCGGTTACCCGTTCGGGATGAGGATTCAGGGTTCCTTGCTGTTTCAGTGCTTTTATCTTTGGGTCGGCTGTGCGCAATTGTTTTTTCATTGTAATAATATATACGCCTTATTCCTCTCCGCATGTCAAGGATAATCGTGTTGACATCAACCGTACGCTAGCCGTTATCAAGCATATCATGCGCATACCATCAATAATGTTTGCAGATGCGCACAACGGATATGCGGCGATATTACTCTTACACATGCGGCGTCTTTTCCTTTACAGATGTTGCGCGGACTCTTTTCTTGGGCATTTTGCTTTTACAGAACGTCACCAGCTCTGCGAGCTGAATGAGATCTTCCGTGCGGAAGCAGGCCCTGCCCGCTGCAATGGCTACGAACGGATCCGGCGCTGCCGCATCGGTCCATGCAGTTGGTATCGCTATAAGGCAATTCTCTTCGTTGTAGAAGTACACTCTGGACTCACCCCAGGCTGGCCTACAAGCAACCAGCTCGAACCGGCGGTTATGAAGAGGATGGAAGGGATGCGTTACTGTGAAAAATCGTTGCGGTTCTGTCGAATACTTCGCAGTTGATGGCTTTTTCCAGTGCGCACATTGAGCGGTTCATGCGAAGCCTGAAGGAGGAGTGCCTGGAGCGCATGATCTTCTTCGGAGAGAAATCGCTCCATGCCGCCACAGTAAGCTATGTGGATCATTTTCTTACGGAGCGCAACCATCAGGGGGTGGGCAACCGGCTGCTGATTCCTGGGAGGGAAGTCGGCGAGAGGGCCGGTGAGGTCGTGTGCCGGCAACGGCTCGGTGGACTGCAGCGTTACTATTTCCGCGAAGCTGCATGACCTCGGTCGATTCATCACGGAAGCCGTTCGGGAGCAGCCTGATCGTGTGCACAGCCGTCCATGCATGGCCGAGGAACCAAATGGTTAATCCGGTCCTTTTCCTCCCCAGTATCCAGAATTCGTCCGTCAGTCTATTGAGATCGGCCGAACAGGTCCCGCCATTCTGATGACAACCTGCGGAAATAGCGCATTTGATCCACGGCGAAGAATATTCACCATACGGGAATTTCCCCACACTTCTGCTGAAAGCAGATAGTTTCTGCGGCTCAAGCTGAAAATTCTCGATCTCGAATCATATGGAATTCCAGATTTTGATCACGTGCGTGGAGCAGGAGATGCACGGATCATAGTTACGTATTGCATGCTCGCAAAATGCCGTGATCTTCTCTTTTGGCAGATTCGAATACCTGGGGATGAACTGCCGCAGATCTTCTTCGATGGACTTCTGATTTTGCGAGGTTGGCGGCACTATCCTGGCGTCGAGAAGGTTGCCCTCGTTGTCGATGCGGTAGCGGTGATACAAAACGCCGCGGGGGGCTTCGGTGCAGGCGTATCCTATGCCTTCTCGAATCTGAACTTCCGCCGCGGGCTTTTCCGGCATTTCAAAGTTTTCGATCAAGCGCAGCGCTTCATCGCAGCTGTGTAGAATTTCAACAGCGCGCGCGATAATGCTGCGGAAAGGATTGTGGCAGGGAGGCTTCATTCCGGCAGCCTCGGCGGCCTCGCGCGCAAGAGGGGACAGCTTGTCAAAATTGAGATTGAAACGGGCCAGCGGACCTACGAAATAGGACCCTCGCTGGATAATCGCCGAGTGAAGTGCCGTAGAGTGTTTTACGTGCTCCTCTGCAAAGTAGTCGTCGAATCGGGACGCCTCAATATCCAGACCTTTATTAGAGACCATGCGCCCCTCATTCAGCGGGTATTCGCTCGGATGTGAGAGCGCAACGAACTCGTAATCTCGCTCGCAATCCGGAAACTCAAAGGCTGAAACCCAGCGGCTGGTTTCAAGCGCTGCTTCTCGAGCCCATTTAAGGCGTTCGGCGAGCTTTGCTAGATCGCGCTTGGCCGGTGACCGATAAAAACCTCCAACGCGGACATTAATGGGGTGGATTTCGCGTCCGCCCAGGAGCGCGACGATTTCGTTTCCTGTTTTTTTCAGCTGCAAGCCGCGATTCAGAGCCTCGGGATATTTCCCAGCCATTTCCAAAGCGCCGGGATAACCCAGAAAGTCGGGCGCGTGTAGCATATAAATACTCAGCGCATGGCTTTCAATCCACTCCCCGCAGTAAATCAGCCGGCGCAAATTGCGGATTGGGCCGTCGATCTTCAGTCCAAAAGCGTCTTCCACGGCATGGACTGCGCTCATTTGATAGGCGATCGGGCAGATGCCGCAGATCCGCGCTGCAAGGTCGGGAGCTTCAAAGGCGTGGCGGCCGCGCATAAATGCTTCGAACATGCGCGGCGGCTCGAAGATCCGTAACTGCACATCCTCCACTGCGCCTTCCTTTATCTTGACGCGCAGTGCGCCTTCACCTTCCACCCGCGTAAGGTAATCTATCTTGATGCTAACGGTTTTCATGCAATTTGCCTTTAAAAGCGCACTGCTCACAAGCCTTCTACTGCGACGGGCGAGCGGCCGGTCGCCCGTGCAGTGTTGCACTTTGTCGCGCGCCTCATATTCACGCCCGTCTGCCTATTTCTCAAGCGCTTCACTCTCTTTTCTAAAAGGTTCAGTCCACCCATAGTAGCTGCGGAAAGACCGGATAATATCCTGGTTCGACCTTCCCAGCGAGCTGAACCATGCGCTCAGCGAGCCCGTGTTGGGTGTTTCCTTAGGTCCGAAACAACTATAGCATCCGCGGCGATACGAGGGGCATAGGGCGCCGCAGCCCGCATGGGTTACCGGGCCCATACAAGGAATACCGTTGGCAACCATGACGCAGACAATACCTTGGCTCTTGCAATCGAGACACAGGCTATAGGGAGGAGTGATCGGCTTCCGCCCATGCAGGTATGCCGATAGCACTTCCAGAAGCTGATATTTGTTCGGAGGACACCCCTGTAGCTCGAAATCCACAGGAATATGATCTTTCATCGGCGTGGATTTGTTGAGCGTCTCAATGTATGCCGGGGTCGCATAGACTATAGAAACAAACTCCTGGACGTTTTTAAAATTGCGCAGAGACTGTATCCCTCCGCTGGAGGCGCATGCCCCAATGGTCACCAGGAACTTGGATGAGCGGCGAATGCGGTGTATACGCTCCTCCTCTTGGGGTGTGGTAATGGATCCCTCGACAATTGAAATGTCGTAGGGCCCCTTTATAAAGGTGCTCGTGGCTTCGGCAAAATTAGCGATTTCAATTTCACTCGCAACAGCAAGCAACTCGTCTTCACAATCGAGAAGCGTCATCTGGCAGCCGTCACAGGATGCAAATTTCCAGAAGGCCAGCTTGGGTTTTTTTGCTCGAGGCATGCTAGATTTCCCGCAATGCGATTAAGCTCTTGACCTTGTTATAACAGAACACCGGGCCATCCTTGCAGATGAAGTAGGGTCCCAACTGGCAGTGCCCGCAGAGTCCAATGCCGCACTTCATACTGCGCTCCAGCGATAAATAGATATTCTCCGAAGGGATTCCTCTCCTTTCGAGTTCCAACACGGTAAAGCGCATCATTATCTCGGGGCCGCAGATAAAAGCGGTCGTTTGCAGAGGATCAAAGGAAGCTTTGGGAATAAGAGTCGTGACGACTCCCACGTGTCCGCGCCAGGATATGTTTGCCCGGTCAACGGTTACCTCAACATCAAGATCGAGACGCCCGCGCCAGCGCTCCAACTCGTTGTGAAAAAGTATGTCCGCGGGCGTGCGCGTGCCATAAAGCAGGATGACGCGGCCGTACTTTTCCCTTTCGGAAATCAGTCGGTACAAAGCCGGCCTCAGCGGGGCAAGCCCAATGCCGCCTCCAATGATTATGATGTCGTTGCCGCGTGACTCTTCAATTGGCCATCCTTTACCGTAAGGCCCGCGCAGGCCAATCACGCTGCCGCGTTTCAATGCCCGCATTACTTTGGTTACGGCGCCGACGGCTCTTATGGTGTGAACCATACGGCCGGATTTGCCCGGATCCCCGCTTATCGAGATAGGGACCTCCCCAATCCCGAATATATAGAGCATATTGAATTGCCCGGCGGAAAAAGCAGCGCCCGCGGCACCGTTTGCGGGTTCCAGTTCAAAGGTAAAAGTGTCTCCGGTTTCTTTCAGTATTCGCTCGATGCGAAAAGGTTCGGGTAGCATCGGCTCCGGCGCCCGGTCTTTCATCCTAAGCTTTTCCTCATGCACGGTAGATATCGAGTAGTTGGATTCGGGTTGCCTGCAACCTGCGATCGATAATATGCGCGAATCGGTTCAGCAGTGCGTATCCCAGATGGTGGTCGCTTTCACATTTACCGCGCAAGCATTTGCCATCTAAAACCAGGGCACGGGTCAGCTCTATCGCCCGCGCATCAAAACGCCACAGGTAAGGAGACACCAGCCAGGACCAGCCGAGCACATCGCCCTCTCCAAGGGTCTCGATGTTGATCGGGCCGCGTTCCGGAGAGTAAATCTCAATAGCGACTTTGCCGCTCCGGATGATGAAAAACTCATTGGCCTCCTCCCCCTCGCGGAGCAGAAATTGCCCGGCTTCATAGCGAACGTTGGAAGCGCATCCGACCAGGAGCTGCAAGTGCTCCGAGTCGAGGTTCTGCAAAAACGGCTGTTGTGCCAAAATAGGCTCAAGAGTTTGCATGGCTATTCTCCTCTTTTGCCAAAAAGTGATCTGCCGAAATTACCACTCAAGCGGATTGCAGCTGCTTCCTCGGTAATGTCAATTCCGACGGGGCACCAAGTGATGCAACGTCCACAACCGACGCAACCGGAGCCGCCAAACTGGTCAATCCATGTCGCAAGCTTATGTGTCATCCATTGGCGGTAGCGCGAGGTCCCGGAGGAACGAACGCTTCCGCCATGGATGTAGGAATGGTCCATAGTAAAGCAGGAATCCCACCTTCTCCAACGCTCGGCGTTATGGCCCGTTAAATCGGTCCTATCCTCCACGCCGGCGCAAAAGCAAGTGGGGCAAACAATCGTACAGTTTGTGCAGGTGAGACAGCGCCGCGAAACTTCCATCCAGCGCGGGTGTTCGTAATTGCGATACAACAGTCCTTGGATATCCGATGTGTCCAGAACGCGGCCCATTCTTGACTCGGTTCCGGCCAGGAGGCGCTCTGACTTTTCGATCTCATCAGCGCGCGCAGGCTGACAGGGAATCGGCTCGAGTATCCGCGCGCCGCTCTCGCTTCCTGCTTCAATAAGAAAATAGTGTCGGCCGGGTTCGATGATTTCCGTGAGCGACAAATCAAATCCGTGGGTCACTCTGGGTCCGGCCCCCATCGAGGCACAGAAGCAGGTGCCGCCTGCCGTGCAACATTGGACTGCAATGATCAGAGTATTGCCTCGAAGCAGGGAGTAGGAAGGGTCGGCATACGGCCCATGAAGGAAAATTCCATCCTGTATGGCAATGGCTTTGAGTTCGCAGGCTCGTATACCGAAAAAGGCCATTTTTTGCCGAGGCTCTTGCGGAGCTGAAAACTGCAAGCTCTCCTCGGTTTGACATGATTTCCAGAGACAGAGGGTTGGAGGAAAGAGAAATTTCTTCCATGATTGAGGCGCGGCCGAATAACCGAATAGCGCTTCGTCATCTCTTCGCTTTAGCCGATATGTTCCGCCGTTCTGCTCATCGGTCCAGCCCGCGGGCAGCTCGTTTGGAGAATTCAAGCTCGTGTATACGACCGCATCGTCGACAATACTTGGACCGATGACTGCATATCCGTTCGAATGCAAAGACAGGAATACACTGTCGAGATCGCGGCGTTCCAGGACGAGCTTGCCTTCCATCAATATCTCTCCAAGCGAAATACCAACGCTATCTTGGGATCAAAGAACCTGCACTAAACTTAGCAAAAAGCCCGTTTGTCGACAATGAGATCATGCGCCATTGTGCCCGTAGGGTATCCGCTCATGTAAGGAAGGGCAACCTGATGCAGCATTTCAGCTACCGGACTGCTCCTGGTAGGTGTCATCCGTAAAAAATAGCGAATGATATAGATCTCATACTGCCCAATTCTCAAGCTGCAAGCTTTTCAAGTCGATATTCATGATACAGCCCGCCCAAGACAGATTTGGCAATCACTCGATGATCATACGAAATCTCATGTCTGGAAGGCTCTTCAACCGGCAAGACATCGGAAGCATCGGGAATCCCTGGGCCTAGACTCGAGTGTGGGCGGCCCTGGTTGTAGTGAACCACCCATTCTGAAAGAAGCCGTCGTAAATGCCTTTCATTCAGCGGAATCATGAAATCCAAGCATTCCCTCCGGATAGTGCCGATTAATCTTTCACAATAAGCGTTCGCTGTTGGTGACCGCACGGGCGTTTTCAGAATCTTGAAGCCCATCGATTGGATGGCTAGATCCAGTTCCGTAGAATAAATGCTATCCCGGTCATGGATCAAAAAGCGTGGCACTTCCTTCTCTTGGATAACCTCGCGGAACTGCTGCAGCATCCATTCCGCAGTGGGATGATCTGTAACATTGAAATGCACAATCTTCCGTGTCGCTATTTCCATAATCACAAAGACATATAGGATTCGGAAGCTTGCCGTTACTGTTAATAAAAATTCGGAAGCCAGAATAGATTTTGCATAGTTATGGACAAAGGTTGTCCACCGTTGAGAGGAAAGCCGATTTCCAGGCCCTGTGCCATTAGGCATATATCGCCTTACCGTACGCGGTGACACATGGATTCCAAGTTTCAATAGAAGCTCATCGGCGATGCGCTCTTCACCCCACGTTGCATTGTGTTCAGCCATTTGAGAGATAAGCTGCTGAAGTTCAATCGGTAGCCGTGGCCGGCCTCGTCTTTTGCTCTTCCAACGCCAAAAGAGACGGAATCCTTTCCGATGCCAGCTAATCAGGGTTTCCGGATTTACAATGACCAAAGCATCCTTCCAGGCAAAAAACCGGGAAAGGAGCACCAAGGTGAGACGAGTACCGTCATCGGCACGTCGCGCCTTTACCTCCCGTTCCGCAAAGAGGGCAAGCTGTCTTCGGAGATAGAGATTTTCAGCCCGCGCGTCTCACGACCACGAGCGAGACATCGTCGTGCCGGCGTGCCTCGCCGACGAAGTCCTCGACCGCCCCGAGGAGCTGGTGCGCAACCTCCGCGGCGGGGCGCCCGGCAGTCTTGCAGAGGCTGGCCAGCAGCCGCTCGTCGCCGAAGAACGCGTCGCCCTCGTTCAGAGCCTCGGTCACGCCGTCCGAGTACACCACCATGGTCTGGTCCGCACCCAGATCGACCGATTGCTCCTCGTACATCGCCGCCGTAGGGATTCCGAGCGCAGGGCCGCCTGCAGGGAGCGGCTGGACCTGACCCGGTCCGACGACCAGCGGAGGCATGTGCCCAGCGTTCACTAAACGGATCCGCGACGATCCCGGCTCGATTACCAGGTAAACGAGGGTCGCAAAGCGGTTCTCCAGGCCCAGCTTGGGGAACACCTTGTGCAGCTTGGAGGCGAGCTCCGAGAGGGAGGGCAGTTCCGGGACGAAGGCCAGAAGTGTCGCCTGGAGCCGAGCCATCAGCAGGGCCGCCGGCAGTCCCTTGCCGCACACGTCAGCCAACACGAGCCCTACGCGGCCGTCCTCGTGGGTTACGAAGTCGATCAGGTCGCCGCCCACCTCATTCGCGGGTTGGGTCGAGATCCAAACGTCCCAGCCCGCGACCCGCGGTGCCTCCTTGGGCAGCAGCGCCTGTTGCATGATACGGCCCGCCTGCAGCTCGCTCCTGGCCACCAACTTGTCCTTCAGCTCGAGCATGAGCAGCAATAGCAGCAAGCCGACCGCGAGGCCGCCGAAGTCAATCTGCAGCGAGAGCCCGCGGCCGCCCCACCGTGCGCGGACAAAGAGCAGGAGCACCACTAGCGCTAGCAGCACCCGCCGCCCGGGGGTGAGGTTCATAAAAAGGCTCTTGAGCAGCCAGGCGCCGAGGTACAGCCAGCGCCGGACCCGGCCCATGCCGGCGAGCCGATGCTGCCTTTCCTCGGAGAGATAGAAGCCTTTCAGATCCTCGAACGTCCGCGCGACTGCGCGGCGCAAGGCTCCCCGCCGAGCCTCGCCGAAGATCCAGCGCGTGTCTCGCGTCAGAGTGCGGATCAGCGGCAACTCACCACCATCCCGAGAGGATTCCGTGACGGCACCTCCTGCCATGGTTACGTCCTGCGACGTTCGGAGCCCGTTTCCAGCACTTAGATCGCAGACTGCGTCGAGTTTGTTGGACTCAAATCGGTTCTTCCGCATTCCCCGTGCAGCGACAGACACGGCCTGGCGGGGCATCGAGCGGGCAAATGGGTCGCGGCCGAACAATCGATTAGTTCCCACGTTTGCGCCCGCGTACAGTGCATAGAAGTATAAGCCGCAGCTTCGACTAGTTCTCCGATACGATTCCTTCTCCTGCTTCTAATAGGGAATGATATGTCAACTATCCGCACCTGCCAAGATCTGCAATTACGGAAATTCAACATCGTCTTGAACTGGTTTGAAGAGCTTAACGACGGATGCCGGTGATGATATGTTACATGAAATCTATCTCTATTTTGGCTTCAGTTGGTTGCAGTTGGTTACGCCGAGATTCTCGCGGGCACAGCTTCGGACACAACTAGGGCATTTTGAGGGTATTTCTAGGATATGGCAGAAGAGGTCGAGTGCCTGCAAACGCTTGTCCAACGCGGGTTTCGTTGGTGCCGAGGGGGGGAATCGAACCCCCACGCCCGCTGCCAGGCCCAGGATTTTAAGTCCGATCCGGCACTACCCCAAGTTGCTGTAAATGCTTGATTTATCAAATAGATTCCCGATACACAAAGTTGGGTGGAGCGGGGTGAAATAGGGTATTTTTTGACCGCCATAGGCAAAGTCACGGGCACGGTCAATACCCCCCCCGGAGGTCCGAGCTCTTGCCAGGGTAGGGCCTGATTCCAGGGTCCCAATCAACATATGCACAATCACAATTTTTTTAGCCCGTATTCCGCGTGCGGCAACTGGCGGTATGCGGGATTCTCAAATTATTGGCATTGGGTTGCCAATGAAATCCGATACCACGAATTCTTGTCCGGCTTCCAATGGGACAGGGCTGAGTTTGTTCATTTCCCGGGCAGGCGAAGGTACCAAAATCACACCAAGTACCAATCGGCCCCAATCCAAGAAACAAACCAAGGGGATCAAACCTATCCACCGAAGTGACTAAATAATCCAAGGCGGTTTATAATATTAGCTCTTCAGGTTTTGTGAGAGTTTTGTTGTTTAAATAAGCTGCAAATTTCTGAACGGGAATGCAGCTTTATTCTTGCCCCCCAAAGCCTGCGGCTACTGAAATTAGGAGAGGCACACCCAACACATCCTTCCTTCTCCGCAGGGAGGAATTACTTTAGGAAAACAAATGAGAGAACAAGGAACAGTGAAGTGGTTTAATAACGATAAAGGCTATGGTTTCATCAGTCGCAATTCTGGGGATGACGTTTTTGTCCATCACAGCGCCATTCAGGGGGAGGGCTTCAAATCACTCAATGAGGGCGATAGCGTTGAATTTGATGTGACCAAAGGCGAAAAAGGGTTGCAGGCTCAGAATGTAAAAAAGCTTTAGGCGACAAGGGATCCAGGGAGGCTCCGATTAGACGGAGCCTCCATCTTCTCAATTATCACCTGCATTGGCTGTACATTTTCAGCGAGAGTGCGACAAAAAAGGCTGTCAGCGCAATTTTGTTATAACAGGATTACCCTTCCACAATAGTCCCATCCTTCCCCTCCCATCTCTCTGTGGCAGACATCTCCCTATAAATGCAGTGCAAATATTTGGCTAGCCTTTCCGCGAGGCTATAGGTTGGGAGAGTTTTGTTGACTATGGCTGCAGATGGGTATAGGAATATTGCAACAAATACACAATCACTATAACAGGCAGCAGCTCCTCAAAAGCGTCTGGAGGCATCTCTGTGGTCGAGTGGTAGTGTGCGAATGCAAAATTCACGAAAGCAACGAACCGGGAACAATAGCCATAACAAGGAGGCTGATTATGGAATTACTGAGATGGAAGACAAGAATTGCGGTGTTGTGGTTGATTTTGACAGTGAATTTTTCGGCCTATATTTTCTTAGGCCTACTTAGCCCGGGAACAATTAAGGAACTATTGGAAACACAGGCCGATACGGGAACGAGGCCGATTATCGCAGTCCTCTTCTTCATTCCCTTCATCATGGCTTGGTTGTCCCTGACCCTGAAGGATCCGGCAAATCGCTGGACAAATCTGGTCTTGGGCATACTCTTTGCCGTTTATTTTATCGTCCAATTTATCGGATATGCCGCTGCAGGACTACCAACAATCCGTCTGATCGACATCGTGTTCGCATTTGTTGTGATCCTCCTGATCGTCTGGTACGCATGGAAGTGGCCTAAACAGGAAGCATGAGTTGGCTGTAAAAACAAACCAATCATTTGCAGTGAAGGAGAGTAAGACAATGGCCAGATATATGGTGCTTTGGGAAGTTGATGCAAGCAGAATCCCGGAGGATCCCAAGACGAAGAAAGCCCTACTCTTGGGCTTTCAGGAATTGGTCAAGAAACAGCTCAAGGAGGGCATCGTCAAGGAATGGGGCGCATTCGCCGGGGAGATGACCGGATATATAATTACTGAAGGAAAGGCCGTGGGTCTCCACGCCATTACCGCAGGATGGGTTCCTTTTGTCAAATTCACAACCAAAGAGATAATGACGATTGATGAGGTCAACAAGGCCACTAAGGCCCTGCCGGAATAATCAACAACAGACTTGAGAGTCAGAACCCCCGACAAAGTTGCAGGCTCGATCAGGAAAGGGCCGCTCTCCGGGGCGGCCTTTTTGTTGTCTAGGATTTCCCTATCGACATCCGCATTAGCAGCTTATAATCAGCCCAACGAATCACCAGTCAGCATATCAGGTCAATCTTTGCCCGGAGGGACTTCATGTCCATGATCGGGAAAACACTCGCACATTATGAGATTACCAGCCAGCTCGGCAAGGGCGGTATGGGGGAGGTCTACGTGGCCGATGATTTGTCTCTTGACCGCAAGGTCGCGCTGAAGTTCCTGCCCGATGCGTTCGCCGATGATCCCGAGCGAATGGCCCGCTTCGAGCGCGAGGCCAAGCTCCTGGCGTCGCTCAATCACCCCAACATCGCTGCGATCTACGGGCTCGAACAGGCAGAAGGAAAACGCTTCATCGTGATGGAGCTTGTCGAAGGCGAAACGCTGGCGCAGACGCTGAGCAAAGGACCATTGCCCGTTGAAGATGCGCTGGGAATATGCCGCCAGATAGCTGAAGGGCTGGAAGCCGCGCATGAAAAGGGCGTAATCCATCGGGACCTGAAGCCCGCCAATGCGATGATCTCCGAAGGAGACAAGGTCAAGATCCTGGACTTCGGCCTGGCGAAAGCGCTCTCGGACGAAAGGCAGAGCATCGATTCCTCGCAATCGCCAACGCTCACCGAGGCAATGACGCGTCCGGGCGTCATCCTCGGCACCGCCGCTTACATGAGCCCGGAGCAAGCTAAAGGCAAAACCGTCGACAAGCGCGCCGACATCTGGGCGTTCGGTTGCATCCTTTACGAATGCCTGACCGGAAAGAGAGCCTTTGAGGGCGAGACGGTCACGGAAACGCTGGCGGCGGTGCTGACAAAAGAGCTGGAATTGGCTACGGTTCCGGCGAAAGTGCGTCCCCTGCTTCACCGTTGCCTGGAGAAAGATCCAAAGAAGCGGCTAAGGGACATAGGGGAAGCGATGGTTTGGGTCGAGAGCCCGCCGGAATCTGTGCCCGCGCGGAAGCCACGATTCCTTCGAACTTGGGCCGCGATTGCCGCGCTGCTGGTTATCGCATTGGCCACAGCGGTAACTCTGCTTGTTCGCAGCCGCCCCGCCGCCGAGGATGACCGGAGAATGTGGTTCCGGGTGGATACTCCGGAGATGACGCCCCAAGCCTTGCCCTGTGTCTCACCCGATGGGCGCTATATAGCGTTTGTTGGCAAAAGCGAAGGGAAGTACCTCCTATTTGTGAGACCGCTCGATGGTTTGGAGAGCCGTCCGCTTCAGGGCACGGAGGACGCTTTATATCCATTCTGGTCGCCCGACAGCCAATTCATCGGATTTGGCGCGGGAGGCAAAGTAAAGAAGGTAAGCGTTTCCGGAGGATATCCCGAAACCTTGTGTGATCTTCCGGGCACTCTGCTCTTCCGGGGTGGCACCTGGAATTCAGACGACGTTCTTCTTTTTGCATACGCTAGCGGCCCGTTGCATCGAATCCCAGCCTCCGGCGGGAGACCCGTTGCCGTCACTGCGATCGACAAAAATAGACAGGAAACATCTCATGTACTCCCCTCTTTCCTGCCCGACGGAAAACATTTTCTGTTTACCACCAACAGCACGCGTCCCGAAAATACCGGTGTCTACATTGGGGCGCTTGATTCGGACGTACGGATTCGGGTGGTCGGAGGGCTCCTGAACGCAGTATTCGCAGACCCTGGATGGTTGGTGTTTTCACGCGCTGGAGACCTGCTCGTCCAGCACTTCAATCCGGACCGGTTGAAGGCCGAAGGCGATCCGGTTACCATCGTACGCCAAGGGGTTTATAGTATTCGCTCAGGAATTGCTGCTTTCGCAGTTTCGAGAACGAATCTTCTCGTGTATCGCAGCGGCATCGGATTTTCTAGTACCCCCCTGATCTGGGTGGGTCGCGATGGAAGGCAGATCAGCGCTGCGTATGCCGCATCTAGTCAGCCAGCGGTTTCGCCGGATGGCAGCCTGATTGCAGCTACATACTATCAAGAGGAATTTGCCAGCACAGATATCTGGTTGATTGATACATCCCGGGGAATTGACGAACCGCTGACGCGCCATCCCGAATGGGATCAACATCCAGTCTGGTCACCGGACGGCAAGCGAATCGCGTTCTCACGTTCGGGGCTGTTTCAGATTTCCATGGACGGCAGACGCGAGGAGAAGTTGCTTGATATGCAAGCCAGGCCCACGGACTGGTCAGCGGACGGCCGCTTCATTATATACAGGCACGATGATTCGCGTACGAACATGGACCTCTGGGCGCTGCCCCTTTTTGGAGACCGCAAGCCGTTTCCGGTCGCCGACTCGGAGTTCAGCGAGGCACAGGGGAAGGTTTCGCCCGATGGGCGTTGGATTGCCTATAGCTCGGACGAATCCGGGCAGCCGGAGATCTACGTACAGGCATTTCCTTCTCGCAGCGGGCGGCGGAAAGTCAGCATGAGCGGAGGCTCGGATCCCAGGTGGCGGCGCAACGGACAAGAGTTGTTCTATGTTGGGGCCGACGGAAAAATGATGGCAGTTCCTTCCAAACTGGGGGAAGAGTGCTCGTTCGGGACTCCCGTTGCCTTGTTCGATGCGAAGATCTTCAATTCCGTTCGAGAATGTACGCTCTACGATGTGAGCGCCGACGGTCAGCGTTTTGTGCTGCAGCAGTTCTATGATTCCCCTTCTCAACTCAACGTCATCTCTAACTGGACCTCCCTGCTGAAGAAATGACACTCGCACCCGGCACCAAACTCGGCCCTTACGAAATCCTCGCGCCCATCGGCGCGGGAGGGATGGGAGAAGTGTGGAAGGCGCGGGACACGCGCCTGGGCCGCATCGTGGCGATCAAGAAGGTCAAGGAGCAGCACAGCGAGAGATTCAAGCAGGAAGCGAGATCCATTGCGGCGCTGAACCATCCGTATATTTGCCAGCTGTACGACATAGGTCCGGATTACCTCGTCCTGGAATATGTCGAGGGCAAACCTCTCTCAAGCCCTCTGCCTGAAAAGGAAGCCGTGCGCCTGGCAATTCAAATCGCCACCGCGCTCGAAGCGGCGCACAAGAAAGGCATCATCCACCGCGATCTGAAGCCGGCAAACATCATGGTCACCGACGAGGGTTCGGTGAAGCTGCTCGACTTCGGCCTGGCGAAGCTCTACGAGCAGGATGCATCAAGTTCCACATCGCCGACGGCGGATTTCCCGGCAACGCAGGCGGGAGCTGTTCTCGGAACCGTCGCCTACATGTCGCCCGAGCAGGCGCAAGGCCAGCCGGCGGATGCGCGCTCGGACATCTTCTCTTTCGGGCTGGTGCTGTACGAAATGCTGAGCGGGAGGAGAGCGTTCTCCGGCGACAGCACTCCTGCAATCATGGCGGCATTGTTGAAGGATGAGCCTCCTCCACTGCAGGCATCTCCCTCGCTGGAAAAGATCGTGCGGCGGTGCCTGGCGAAGCAGCCCTCGGGGCGCTATCAGACGATGTCGGAGGTCAAGACGGCATTGGAACAGGTCTTCGGCGGAGAAGGCGACACGTCAGCGCCGCCGAACCGCAGCCCTCGATTGCCGTGCTTCCGTTCGTCAACATGAGCGGCGACAAGGAGCAGGAATACTTCAGCGATGGGCTGGCGGAAGAGATCATCAATGCTCTGGCGCAGATTCCCGGCTCTGAAGGTGATCGCGCGGACCTCGGCGTTTGCCTTTCGCGGCAAAGAGCAAGACATCCGCAAGATCGCCGAGGCGCTCAGCGTGACGCAACATCCTCGAAGGGAGCGTGCGAAAAGCCGGGAATCGGATCCGCGTCACAGCACAATTGATCACCGCCGCCGATGGAAGCCATCTATGGTCGGAGCGCTATGACCGCGACTTGACAGACGTATTTGCGATTCAGGATGAAATTGCAGCAGCAATTGCGGGCGCTCTTGAAGTAAAGCTCTCAGCGACCTTGATGAGACGGCACTATAAACCTAATGCTGCAGCTCACGAAGCCTACCTTAAGGCTCGATATCTCTGGGGGAACCTCAACCCGGAGGCTGTGGCGCAAGCAAAAAAATATCTGGAGCAGGCGATTTCACTGGATCCGAACTATGCACTGGCACATTGCGGACTCGCGGATCACTTTTTGGAAATAATAGAAGCGCAGTACGTTCCGGCGCGTGAGGCAATGCCAATCGTGCGCGAAGAAGCCCGGAAAGCCCTGGAAACGGATCCCTCGTTATCTGAGGCGCAGGCCATATTGGGCATTGTTGCTGCTGCCTATGACTACGACTGGAAAGAGGCGGGCCGGCGATTTCGTCTGGCAATGGCTCAGGATCCTGTGCCACCTCGAGTGCGCGCCTGGTATGGCTTCTTTTATTTGTTGCTTACAGGCCGGATAGAGGAGGCAATTGAACAACAAAAGATGGGACTCAAAGAAGATCCGTTGAATGTTTTGACCCGCGTAACACTAGCCATGTCTCTTTATTGCTCTGGGAGGGTAGAGGATACACAGCTGGAAGCGGAGAAGATTTTGGAATTACAGGAAGGTCATCCATGGGCGTCCTGGCTTCTGGCTGGGTCATATGCACGCCAAAAGAGGTGGAAGGAGGCATACTCTGTTGTCGAAAAAGCATCACCTGTTTTCCCTTGGATAATTGGATGGAAGGCAGGCATTCTCAAATGTATGGGAGAAACAGCTAGGGCTGAAGCTCTGATTCATGAACTCATGCCTGGCGCTGGATATGACTCTCCCAATGGACTGGCCGGCTATTACTACCTTTGCGGAGAAATTGACAAAGTCGCGGATTGCTTTGAGACACTAATTGAGCGACGCCATCCAAGCGCCGGTCAGATGGCGTTAATGTCCCTTCGGTCCAGCCATCGATGGTCAGAGTTGGCTAAGCTGATGAATCTGCCGGAGGAGGATCGATAGCGATATAGGGGTGCTTCCGCAATCTGCTGTTGGCGGTTTGTCTTTATCCAATTCTGAGCAAAGCACTTATGTTCGTTTTAACGCGAGGTCAGAATCGGTGGGCTCAAAACCGGCTATAATATTCTGTGCTAAAAAGCTTTAGGTTAATCCCAACAACACTCAACGACGGAAGCACCCGGGGGATCTCCCTGCAGATTAGGGGTCTGCCTTCCGACATCCCTGTGCCCGTCGACCGGGATGTGGTACATCCTGCCGACGAGCGCCCCGGGAACGTATCAGGGCGCCTATTGGGGGAACTCGGGGGATATCCCTACTCCAGGTGATTTCGATGGTGATGGGAAGCTGGATATCGCTGTTTGGAGACCGGGCACCGGAGTCTGGTACATCTTGCCGAGTAATTCGCCCGGAACCTTCACGGCAACTCAATGGGGACAGGAAACAGATGTACCGATTTCGGCGGTTACGGGAATCCTGAGATCTCTCCCATAGCACCCAGAGACCAGCTTGATCCACGGTTTTTCGTTGACGTAGACGTGGTCGGCTTTTTTTCAGTTCGGCAGATGGACCCCCTGCTTCCTCAGGTTTGCCTGCAGCTCTTTGTAATCGACCCTGCGCGGCTGAATCCCCGCCTGAACCGCGAGCGCCGCAGCCGTTCCGGCGGCCTGTCCATAGCAAATGCAGGGCGGGATGATATTGAACCACTGGTTGACGCTGGCTTTCGACGAGAATGCACGGCATGCAACCAGAAGCCCGTCAACCTTGACCGGCACCAGGCATCGGTATGGAATGCAGATGGAAGGATGTTTTGCGGATATCTCACCGTTGTCGTTATTGGCCAAAACCACGATCGTATCTTCGAATATTTCGTCCGATTCCATGTCCCTGGGGCTGAGAATATACTCTCCGATAACGCGCCGGCCGCCCTGGGTTCCCAGTTGAGGCGCCGCCTGCATGATGAAACACTTCTCACAGCCGGGAACGCTTTTTCGCAGGAACTCATAGGTAATCAGCGCTTTTTTGCGGCCGATCCTGTCGATGCGCGTAAGTTCCTCGACATCCATGGCATCCGAAGCCGTCTCCTGAACAAACATCGGGTGGAACCAGAGCACTCCCTCCTGGTTCTTCAGAAGCCCATGGAAAAAGAAGGAATGGCCACCCTTCTCCTTGAGATCCTGCATCAGTTGGGCGTATTTCGACGGATGCGTTTTACGGAAATCCTGCAGCCTGTTTGCATCGACATTGGCGATCCAGAACGGGAAAGCAAGAGCAGTCCGGATGGTGCTCGGGAGTTCGTCGTCAAACTCCGCCCCCGCCGCGACAAACATGTCCCCGTCCCCAGTGGAATCGATGACGACTTTTGCGAGTATCGCCTGCCGGCCCGACTTGCTTTCGAAGAAAACTCCTTTGACCGTGTTCCCCTCCATTATCGGGCGCGTTCCCCAGGAATGGAGCAGCAGGTGGACCCCCGCTTCCGCCATCATCTCGTTGAGCTCGGCTTTGAGCACCTCAGGATCCAGGACAGCGCTATAGAGCAGCCTCTCCCGTCCTCCGATGTTGGGATCCTTGCGCACATAGAACCATCCCATATTAGCGTTCAGATAATACTCGATCACCTTGCTGTCAGTGGTTCCCCAGTCTTCGCTGTTTGGGCTGAAAGCGGCATTCCTGGCCTTCATCCGTTCGATGATTTCCTGGTTGAGCCCGAAGATGCGTTGCTTCCCGCTGATGTCGCTGAGATTCGGAAAGATGTTGACCAGCCCTCCGCTGGCCATTCCACCGAGATGACCATATCTCTCGAGCAGGACCGTTTTGGCGCCGGATCTGGCCGCGGATATCGCGGAAGCGAACCCGCCCGGTCCGCCGCCCACCACGACTACATCGGCCTCTTTCAAAACCTTTATCTCACGTCCCGGCTCATAAATCGATTTGCCTGCCGTCTGTGCCGCCATCTGGTCACCTCAAGGAAATTTGGCCCATCATAGCACAACATTGCATTCTCTTTTTGTTTGCGAGGCGTCGAACTCGCATCCGTAGAGACGCCGATCGGCGGCTTACTAGCCAGCATATCCGCCGATGCTTTAACCTGCGCAATCTCGAATATCTCCCCCGGATCACCAACTCCCGGAATACGGGAACTTGGTGATCCGGGGGAGGAATGGGAATGAGTTCAACCCTGAGAAATCAGGCTGTCCGGACCCGTGGCCTCTGCAGGATAGGTTTTTTCGAATTGAGGAACGGTAATCGGGTCGGCATAAGCTCTGCCGGGCCTGTAGTCGGTCTTCGACGAAACCCGATACTCGAGCTTTGTTATCTTCCAGTTTCCCTCCTTCCCGCACCTGGCATAGGATATTTCATAGGTTCCGCATTCGCACCATTTCATGATTCCTTCGCCCTGCAGGCGCGCCATTTGCACCAGTGATGAATCGGACTGTATGGGAGCGCCAACCTGGATGGAATAGGGGAACCGGGCTTTGGCGAACTGGCGATTTTCAGCCACGGTAACGGTCTCCGACGCAGCTTCGACGCCCGGCACCGGACCGAGCTTTTTTCCGCTCATACCCGCGCCGAAGTGGTCCCGATACAGCCGGGCAACGCTGTTCACGCCTTTGAAGACTCCGCCGTTGAATACAACGGCAGCATCCTCACTGAACAGACCGGCTACCCGTTCATAGTTGCCGCTGTCGAGAAGTGCTTCATACGTCTGATGCAGTGCCCGGATGACCTTTTCGTCTTCAAGCATTCCCAACTTGCGAGCCAGCGCCTCCGCCTCAGTGTCGTTGCCGGCACTGCTTTTTGCCACGCCGGGAACCACGGCCGCGGCTGCCGCCGTCATCGCTGCGCCCGCTTTCCACAGAAAGGAGCGCCGTCCGGTATTCGGTTTGGATAAAGATTTTTCCATCCTAGGCTCCTTTCCCGTGAACTTTGGGGCCGTAGAATTTCTTGATGTCGAAATATCCGATGTGACGCCCGATAGCGCCCGTCACGCCGAGATTCACACCCTTTGCGCTACCCGAATAATTGAAGCCGCAGTCATGCGATATCTTCGTATTGATCAACTCGATCATCTCGTTGCCGTTGCAGGCCTCTTCATTCTGAGTAAAGATATAAACTCCATCCCGGAGTTTGACAAAGATGCAGGGTGACGCCCACTGCGCGCCCATGGTCTGGTTGTCGGTGAAAATGGTCCAGGTCATGGAGTGAGGGGAGGTATACACGTGCAGCGAGGTCATCTTGTCACTATACGACCATGAGAAGGCATGACCTACCAGCTCATCGGTACATTCGTGGCGCATATGTTGCGGCGCTTCGAATCCTTTTCCTTCCGCCACTCCGAAAAGTGGGCGATAGGTCGTTTCATTTCCATAATACTTGGTTCCCATATGGGAGTAGATGCAGGTGGTCAACCCGTTTAAAAAATCGACGGCGATTTTCACGCTCGAACGCGGCTTGCTGTCCTCGAGAATATGCGCAAAAAACGCCAGTTTTTCATCTCCTTCATAGGCTCGATATTCAACTTCATGCCACCGAGTTTCCTTTTCTTCCTTATATTGGAGCTTGAATTTTTCTGTGAACTTGTATTGCCAACAAGGTCCGCCGTTATCATACCGGAGCGTGAATTCTTTGCCGACCAGCATATCGGTAAAGGCCATATTATTCCTGGTGACATTCGCCTGAGCCGCCGCCACAGCTCCGCCGGCAAAGGCTTTGGTGCTATTCATCGCTGCCTGGTGCATTTCTTCATCGGTCATATACGGGAAGTCTCTCACAGGACGGTAAACCATTCGCTGCCCCTTCTCCGGAGTTTTCGAATCGGTTTTTGCCTGAGCCACCATGCCCTTTTTGCCATGCTCATCGAACGGTTCCAGGTAGGCAATCTGGCCCACGATTTTGCCGGTTCCGCGGAACATGTAGTATTCCAGTTCATCCTTTTCATTGAAGCCGAGGCGTACACCTGCCTGGGTCTCAGAGAAAAGGTCTGCGACAAAGAGCGTGAAGATTCCGGAAAATTCGCATTCAGTCCGGGAATAGATGAACATGGTGTCGTTGATCAGGACATAATCCGACGGTGCGCAATAGCCGAGATCATCCACGTGCCGCGTCAGTTCTACGAAATTTGAGGAAACAACCGAGGTGTACAGTTCCAGGGTTTCGACGCCGTTGTCCTGCGTCCAATGTATTCCCTTCCCTTCAATCCTGTTGGTAAGGTTGTGGCGTGTTTCGGGAGGCTCTTTCCCGGAGATTTCAACGTAACCGAAATAGATCTGGCGCTGTACTTCTCGAGGATCCAGGACGATTTCCTTTTTTGACATAGTAATTTGCTTCTTGTCACTGCAGAGCCAAATTTCAAACACTGTGGCAAGATTTGTCTGGAGATCCACGAATACGTTGAAGCCCCTGAAAGTTCCGGGGATCATGTGGGAGAAAAAGACAATTTGCTTCAATGTCAGGGCGCCATAGGCAGCCTTGACTTTGGCGCCGTTGTTTTCAGACAGCGTCAACTGATTCCTGCCGGTGAACTCATAGTTTAAAACCGGTCCACTATCCGTCACGATTTTGTAGGACTTGCCGGCAAGGACATCCGATAATGCCGACACGGATTTCGGTCCGGCGTCGGTAGCCTTGAGTTTTTCCCCAATCTGCTGTGGTGTCAGCTTCGAATACTTGAATCGATGCATAGGAATATTCATGAGCACCTCTCCTCCGAATCGCTCCGGGTCAGCCCGGAGATCTGGTTGCTTTGAGTCGTGCAATCATACTTGATTCCTCCGGATTTCAACAACAGCTCCTCCGGTTTTTCCTCCTTTTCCGAACTCACATGTGGCGCAGGCTCTCCAGAGCCGTACCGCCAAATGTTCACATACCGCGATAAAACGATTGCGGCCTGGGTTTGCGCCCCCGCCCGCAGTTGTTATCACGTGGCTTAATCCAAACTATCCCATCGGGTCTGATAACCCGGCGGCACAGGAAAGCGGATGACGCCGGATCGCGCATAAAAAGGCGTGAATAACGCTCCCGGAAATATCAGACTTCTGCTTCAAGGACACCGGCAAATGGCTCTATGGAACCATGGTTTCGAATACAGAAAGCATCTCGGGGCGGATGTCGCCGGCATCACGGCGATTGAGTACCTGTCCGTGCACTATTCGGGATTCACACGGCAAGAGTGGCTGGCTCGGATTGAATCCGGCCGTGTCCTCCTGGATGGAACCCCGGTAAATCCAGACACAATTCTGCGGCCGGGCAGCGATCTGCGTTGGGTTCGTCCGCCCTGGGTCGAGCCTGATGTTCCCCGGTGCTTTGCAATCCTGTATCGGGACGAATACCTGCTCGGAGTTGCCAAGCCCAGGGGACTGCCCACAGTTCCCGGGGGCGGCAGCTTTGTGGAAATTTCAGTGCCGGCGTAACGTAACAAGAGCTTCCTTGCTTATGCGATCTTCTCCAGAATCGTTGCCGGATTTGCAGTCCGAACGAACGCTCGGGGGCTATGGTTGCGGTTGCCAAAATAATCATTGATTGCGTTGATAAAAGATAGAGCATTGGAGAAGCTTCCGCACCGTAAACACTTGCCGCTGATATCGCCAAACCAGCGCTCCGCCATATTGAACCATGAACTCAAGGCACGCATAAAATGCATTATGAAACGCGGATGGCGCTGAAACCATCATCGGACACTCTCTGCGGCATCGCCCATGAACTGATCTCATGGTATGAGCTGGCAAGCTATTACAGACAAAAAAGGATTGCCCGTTGGAGTGTTGATCAAGACCGTGCAGCCCGGTTCAGCGGCGGCGCGGGCAGGATTGGAGCCTGGGGATATCGTGCCTGCTTCAGCCTCAGACGGATTCTGGGCGACACCGGATAAGCCAAATTCAGGCCCATATTATTGGGAAAGCGGGCGTTGCCTGCTGCGATCCTGCCGTGATCAGAAAACCTTCAGCGTGATCGAAAGAAGGAGGCGGCTGATGAATCATTGGCTCAAAAGCCTCTCCCGCAATTAGCAACCTGAAGGGGCCGGAGGGGATTGCTATTGAGGCAGACGGCAACTTGCTGGTTGTTGAAAGCTCGGCAGGCAGGCTTTCGCGGATTGATCCACAGAGCGGAGCTGTAAGTTCGGTGGCGGAGAATCTTGAACTCGGCTCTCCGCAGCTGATGGGTATTCCATTTGGAACATTTGACGGCGTGGCTGTCGGCCCGTCCGGCGCGATCTATGTCGGCGGTGACAAGGCTAACGTGGTTTACCGAATTCAGTAAAATGCTCCTAACAGGATGGTCTGAATAAAATCATGGCACTTGCTGACCATGCGCGCCGCCACGCCCTGCTGCGCAAAATGAACCTGGAGGCTTGATCTTTCGTCAATCAGCAAAGCCCTATGCGGAGGTTTGCCATGAAGTCGAGATTTATAGCGTTGCTCTGGATGAGCGCATCACTGCTTTCGGTCAGTTGCCGCCATGCAGCGGAAAACGAGGATGCTGCGGCCGTTGCGCGACGGTGGGTCGAACTCTACAACGACGGAACACCAACTTTCTACGGCTCGGATCGGTTCCTCCAGCTTTATGATGAAGACTGTGTCTGGACTGAGTCGCCTACGAAAATGTACCCGCAAGGAAGAAAGGGTTCGCTGGCGCAAATAAGACCAGCGCTTGCCGCTGGCCAATCGGTCCTTTTAAATCGGCGCGTGGTTCTTCAGCAAGTCGTTGCAAATGGTTCCGCGGGCGCCATGCACTATACGTGGTCAGCTATCACAAGCCAGGACATAGCAGGTTATCCAAAGGGCGGCCTCATACGCCTCGAAGTTGCTGCGTTCTTCAAGGTTCGCCAAGGTCGTATCATAGAGATTCATGAGTTGCTCGTGGAACTGACGTAGGAGTTCTTCAACTCACGGACTCGATATCGAACACAATTGAAAGCTGCCGGCTTCTAATCACCATGGCTCACTGATCCACCTCGCCAGAATTTTGCATCGGCCCACAGACAGTTTTTGGTTTTCCGTTTTCCGTTCCGTTCACCCCCTAAAGGGGGGGGTGAAGCGGATGGAATATTCCGCGGAAAGTTTTCCGGCGGTATCCCTCTTCATAATAAGCGGTAGTTTCATGCGCTCGCTCCTTGTGGCTAGACAGTGGTGCATGATAAACGCCCCATGTGAGGATCTCCGCCGGCCGCTATTTTGCCGGCGTGATGGCGATTGATGCTGCGCGATCTCCCCACGACATTTTGAGGATACCGCCGTTTTTATCCGGAATCAGCTCAATGGTGAACATGTCCACCGGGACAGAAAGCTTTTCGGACCGCATCGGGACCCTAGCCACTTCTTGGCCTGCGATTTTCTCGGTGTAGTTGGTGTAATAGGGCCATTTTTCGTGAGCCATTTGCGGCGGAGCCTTGGGGAAAATGTTGACGAGATCATTCCCCAGATCTCTACTGAGGATGAGTGACCATTCGCCGCTTTCGCCTATGTGTACATAAACGCTGTATTTGCCCGCTGGGATCTTTGTTTTTCCAACCAGAAGATCCTGGTCTGCCGTGAGAATTGTGACCTGGTTCTGGCCGGCGCGCCAGACGCGATCGGCCGGCAGCTTTTGGAACATGTCATCGATGCTTCGGCCCTTCAGTGAAGGACGCCCGTAGTCGATGGAGGCCAGTTTGTCGATGGTTGTCTTGCCCCGAGGCGGCATAGCGTTCTGGGCAAGGACGATGGTACCAATGAGCAACAATATCGATAGCCAAACAATTCCAATCTTCATGGGAACACCTCCGATGAGTTAGCCTGCCGGACAAAGAGTAACAATCTCCGCAGGAAAAATATATGTCCAAAAACTCGGCCATTTGCCTGGCAGTGAAAACCACGTTTTCCGAAATCGAACGAAGATTCAGCTGAATTCTTTCATGCTCTGATTTCCTCCCACGCAGCCCCGGATCATGTCCTGGTGGCAGTCATCGGCCGTAGACTTTTTTGGCTTTCCGTTTTCCGTTCCGTTCACCCCCCGAAAGAGAAGGGATTATTAACGTCTTTGAGCCGTATCCCCCGGTGTTCATTGATCATCATGAAAGTTTTGTGCGTGACCTGAATTCGCTGACCTTTCCCTCCGCTCCGCCCGCCTTCCGCTCCCAGTCCTGCCGCATGCTATCCATCCTTTCCGTGTTCCTGCGGAGCTCGGCCTCGCGCCTGAGTTCGCCAGCTATTTCAAAGAGCTCCGAGATGCTCGGGAACCTGGAGTACCGCAGCACCGCGCGGTCCGACAGTTGCTCCCACTGCGCACGCTCCAGGCGCCATTGCCTCAGCGACCGCAGGTATCGCCTGGCGGTCTGCTCCGAGGGCTCGATCCTGTAGGCCGATGCCAGGTCTTCAAGCCACGCGATCAGATCCATGATTGCCTCCTTTCTCGTTTTGCCTCAGTTTCTGGAACACGTTTCCGCGATCCGGGCCCGGACCCGCCCGGGAATGAGTGTCGTATTTGCCCTCGAGCACTTTTACGACGTTGCGGTCGTTTGCGATAAACCAGTCGAAATCGGCCTTCCAGCCTGTCGGCCCCTCCCCCCGGAGGAAAGGAGTCTCCTGCGCCTTGATCACCGCCCTCGTGAAGCGGTCTATGAATTTCGCCGGCTCCCTCGCCAGCCTGGTCCGGCACTGCTTTCTGCGCTCCTGGGTGAACTCCATCACCTGGGGCAGGACTTTGTTTTCCGATTTATAGATTTCTACCAGGACCTCCGGATTCTTCGACACGGCGGCGTCAGCCGCGGAAGTAGAAGTGTCTGTAGAAGTATTAGTAGAAGTATATGTATAAGTATCCCGAGTGCTCGGGATTTTTCCCGAGCGCTCGGAATCTGCCCCGAGTTCCTGCGGATCCGAATCGTTCCGCTCCGATGCCGGCGCCGCTTCGGCACATTTCTCGTTGTGCCTATCTTGATTCGGAGCGGGAATCTGCGACGGCTGCTCGTTCCGGTGGCAGTGCTGGTGCTTTTCAAACGTCCGAATCTGGATGTACGACTTGCCGTTGACCTCATAGATCAGAATGAACCGGTGAGCATCCAGCTGCGCCAGCAGTTCGGCTGTTTTCGTAGCGTCGATGTCGCTGTCATATGGAAAGATCTGAGCCTTGATCTTCGCAGGCCTGTTTTCCAGTCTGCCGGCACGATCGGCCAGCATCCATAGACCGGGGAAGAGAAGCCTGGCCTCCATGCTGCATTGGGCAAGCTCGTCATCCAGGTAAAACTCCGGTTTGATCTGCCTGATCCTCGCCATTTACTCCTCCTCCTGGTCGATCAACCTCTCGACTTCATACTGAAACTTGTTCCAGCTGCGAGCCGTAAGGGCAATTTCTTTGATCAACTCGATATCAACCCCCGCTTCCACGGCCGCTTCCATGAGCCTGATGGATAGAAAGTCGTCCACATAGCTGAGCCTCTTGCGCAGGATTCCCCGGATATAATAGATATCCTTTAGGTACGGCTTATCCCGCTCCCGTTTTTTCACGGCAGCTATCCTCGGGATGAACTCAAAGTATTTGCACCTGGAATCTTCAGTGATCGAATCTTCTTCATAATCGAGATAAAATCTCGCTTCCTCGGCCGCGAGGAGCAGATCTTCCAGGGTGAAACGCTTGAGCCACTTTTGGATGCTCTGCTTCCCGGTCCCTGTCACTTCGCATTTGGCAGTCTGTTGGATCACTTTTGTGAGCGCGTCGATTTTCTGATCCTCAAGCCGGCTCAGCCCCTCTCTCCATTCGATCATCATCTCCAGCTGCAACCGCCTTTCATTCAGCTCTTCGAGTTGCATCCGCTGTTTTTCAACTGTGGAGCGGTCTGACAACTCGCGCGGTCCCTTGCCGAGGTTGCACTCCTTGCAGGAAGTGATCAGGTTGGAGATAGCATTGTCTCCATTGGCGGCAATCGGCTTGATGTGGTCGACATGGAGGATCGCCTCGGGAGACGGGCGACCGCAGTACTGGCACTTGAAGTTGTCACGCTTGAATACCTCGAAGCGCGTCATTCTGGAAATATCTTTTCTACTTGTTGCCAACTTGCACATCTCTTTCGCAAAGGTCAAAAAACCTCGTAATCCGTTTCTGGAACGTCAGCCTGAAGCTTCCCGTGCTTCCGTTCCTCTGCTTTCCGATCAGGATTTCCGCCGTGTCGTCGCCGTCCGGGCTGGCGTCCTCTTCCCTTGAGATGAAAAGCACGAGATCCGCGTCCGCCTCGATGGCGCCGCTTTCCCTCAGGTCGCTGAGCTGCGGCTTCCTGCTTCCGGCCCTTTTCTCCACCTCCCTGTTCAGCTGGGAAACGGCGATGACGGGCACGTTCAGTTCCTTCGCGAGATGCTTCAGACCGCGGCTGATCTCGGTCACTTCCTGGGTTCGGTTCTCGTACCTGCGACCGGACCCCGATACCAATTGCAGGTAGTCGACGATCAAGAGATCGACTCCGTGCTCCAGGGCGAGGCGCTGAGCTTTCGCCCTCACCTGGAGTAAGGTCAGGTTTGCCGTATCATCTATATAGATGGGAGCGGCGGAAAGGTCGTCGGTGGCCCGGTTGATCCTGTCCCAGTCGTCCCTCGCGAGGTATCCCGACTGGATGCGGTTGGCGTCGACCCCGGCAACCGAGGAGATCATGCGCTTCATGATCTCCGACTTGGACATTTCGAGGCTGAGGATGCCGACACGTTTCCCGTGGGCGAGCGCCGAGTGACAGGCGATGTTGAGGCAGAAGGAGGTCTTGCCGAGCCCGGGTCTTGCCGCGACCACCACCAGGTTCTGCCCGTGCAGCCCTCCCGTCATCCTATTGAGGTCTGCGAAGCCCGTGTCCAGCCCCTGCACGATCCCCTTGTTTCTCGAAGACTCCTCGATTTCCCTATAGGCGGCCCCGGCGAGTTCCAGCGCCGGCTGGAATCCTCCCCTGACATCTCGCGCGGCTATGCTGAAGATCTGCGATTCCACCCGCTCGAGGATTTCGGCGGGGCGTTCCTCTCCACGGTAGCAGCGGGCGGTCATTTCGTTGGCCAAGCCGATCAGCTGCCGGGAAGCCGCCTTTTCCCGGACGGTCCTGGCGTAGTGACCGATGTTGAGTGCTCGAGGCAGTCCGTCGGTCAGCGCCGCCAGGTAGGCGGGTCCTCCCGCGGCCTCCTCCTTGTTCCGGCGGCGCAGTTCCTCCCTGAGCGTGAAGAGATCTATCGAGGCCTCCTCCTCGACCAGGGAGCGCATCGCCTTGAATATCTCGCGGTGGGCTTCGAGATAGAAATCGTCGGCGACCAAGACTTCGGACGCGGCGAAGATCGCCTTCTCATGCAGGAGGATCGCCCCAAGCACAGCCTTTTCCGAATCGACGCTCTGGGGCAGGTTTTTTTCGAAAGATATGTCGCCAGGCATTTTGCCAATCGCCTCCCTTTAGTTATGCAGCAGCGCCCGTATCTCGGTGCAAGATAAGCAGTTCATCCCTTGATAAGCTGCTTATCTAATTTCCTATAGGCGTTTTTTAGTGCAATAAGTACAATTCAAGTACAACAGGGCCCTTTTTCGGGTTTTGCGGAGGTTTTTGAAATGGCGCAAGTGCTTTGTTTTGAGTGCCGAGGGCGGGAATCGAACCCGCACGCCCGTTGCCAGGCCCAGGATTTTAAGTCCTGTGCGTCTGCCAGTTCCGCCACCCCGGCACAAAATCTGTCTGCAGTTTATCCGGTCTCCCCCAGAATGTCACCCGCCGTTTCATAGCTTTTTTGTGTGAATCGGACAGCCTCTGGTAAGCCGTTGTCACAAAAATGATAGCTTGATAGCGCTCTTTTGGCTTGGGCGCAGGCATGTCGCGCCGTGTATAATCGGACGACTCCCGGTTTGACGACTGACTCAAAAGGGCAAAGCGCGGCAACAATGAGCGTCAGGCACGGTTTGCCGGATTTTTGCTATACTCGAAAACTCCAGGACTTGAAGACTCAAAAGGAGAAAACCATGGATCAAGCAGCGGAAAAGGCATTCAGAGAGAGAGAACAAAGGCTCATGGACGCGGTGCAGCTCAAAACGCCGGACCGCGTGCCGATTTCGATCGGGCTGAATTACTTCCCGGCCAAATTCACCGGCACAACCACCTGGGCCGCTTACTACGACTGGCCGGCCTGGAAGGAGGCTTACATCAAAGCCGCCCGCTACTACGGGCCCGACAGGCTCCTCGTCGTCCTGAACCAGTCGGGCAACGTCCTGGAAGCCCTGGATTCCAAACAGCTGCGCTGGCCCGGCCACGGAGTCTCCCGCTACCACACGCACCAGTTCGTCGAAGGCGAGTACATGCTCGAGGACGAGTACGACCTCCTTCTCAACGACACCTCCGACTTCCTGGTCCGCCGCTACCTCCCCCGCGTTTACGGCATCCTGGCGCCGGCCGGCAAGCTTCCTCCCTTGAACGCTCTTATGACGGGCCTCCCCTTCAACGCAATCGCCACTCCCGAGTTTTCCGGCATGCTGGAAAAGCTGATCCAGATATCGCGCGAGGCGGTCGAGTGGCAGACCGAAACCGCTTCCCTCATGCGCGATCTGACGGAACATGGTTTGTTCTGCCGGGCTGCGCCCGCCATGGCAGGAGCGCCGTTCGACAGCATCTCCGATTTCCTGCGCGGCATGCGCGGCACAATGCTGGATATGTACCGCCGCCCCGAAAAGCTTCTGCAGGCTATCGAAATGATAAATCGCATTCAGCTCGAGCGGATCGCACAGCTGCCCAAAGCAACTCAATTCACCCCCGCTTTCATGGCTCTGCACCGCGGAGCGCATGGGTTCATGTCGCTGAAACAGTTCGAGATTTTCTACTGGCCTTACCTGAAAAAAGTCATCCAGGCCCTCGTGGATGCAGGATACACACCGGATATCTTCTTCGAAGGCGACTACAATTCGCGGCTGGAACACCTTGCGGAGATGCCGAAAGGCAAAGTCATAGCGCGCTTCGATCAGATCGACATGGTGCGGGCAAAGCAGATCCTGGGCGGCAAGGTGTGTATCGCGGGCAATATGCCGGTTTCGGTGCTTCAGGTGGGCACCATCGACGACGTGAAAAATATCTGCAAGCGGCTTATCGACGTCGCGGGCAAGGACGGGGGCTACATCATGGCGCCCGCCTCGGCGCTCGACGAAGTCAAGCCCGAGAACCTGAAGACAATGATTGATTTCACCAAGGAATACGGCAAATACAGGTAAGAAGACCCGCCGAACGGATCTGGAGGGACTGTCGCAAAACTGCCGGCGAGGATCTCGGGACAGTCGTTTTGAGACCGACTCTGGGGGCTTGTCCCCAAATTTTGACGCCGACGAACGCCGATAAACGCTGACATACGCTGAAAAACAATAAATACTATTTTTTCAGCATTTGATGTTGATTATCCCCACTGGATGACGGTGTAGGAGCGGGCGGGGACCTGTAATGCCATGCGCGAAGCCGACTTCGGCGCATCGAAGGGCTGAGGCGCTACCCGGTTCGGGTTTTCAAAGCTGTTGAAGGCCTTAAGGTCGGATCCGGTCAGCACCTGCGAGAAGAGCACGCGCTGCGGCGGCGCTTCGCGCCAGACCACTTCCACATCCCGCGCCTTCTCCAGATCCCGGTTCATTATGAAAAGGCTCACCGTGTCCTTTTCCCGGGTGCCCGCCACATCTATATAGGGCACCTGACCGGCACCCTGCACCTCGTATGCCGCGGACTCCACCGCCAGGTCGAGCACCTCGCCGCGCGCACACCGGAGCGCCCATAGATACGGATAGTAGATCGTGTGACGGAAGAAGCCGTCGGGATTGGTCGTGATCGGCGCAATGACGTTTACCAGCTGGGCGAGGCAAGCCACGCGTACGCGGCCGGCATGGCGCATCAGCGAATTGAGGAAGCCGCCCACCAGCAGCGCGTCTTCGAGGTTGTAGACTTCCTCCAGCAGGTGCGGCGCCAGTTGGCCGCCTCCGTCTCCGCCCCGCGCGCGATACCAGACGTTCCACTCGTCGAACGACAGCCAGAGCTGCTTGCGGGAACGCTTGCGGCGGCGGACGTAATCGCAGACGCCGATGATTTCATCGATCTGCTCTTCCATCTGGAGATTGAAGGACAGGAATTTCGAAGTGTCGCCCGCGGCGCCCGTCTCCATCGCATCGTTCCGGTAGTAGCAGTGCAACGAAATGCCGTCGACCATGTCATAGCACTCCTCGAGCACCTGCCGGTCCCATTCGAGATAAGTGGCCATGCCCGGGCCGCTGGATCCGCACGCGATCAGCTGAAGCGACGGATCCACCATGCGCATCTGGTTCGCGCTGTCCCGCGCCTTCAGACCATATTCGCGCGCAGGCATGTGGCCGATCTGCCAGGGTCCGTCCATTTCGTTCCCCAGACACCAGTATTTCACATTGTGAGGCTGCTCGATTCCGTGCTGGCGCCGCAGATCGCTCCATTTCGTGCCCTTTTCCAGATTGCAGTATTCCACCAGCGCCGCCGCCATTTCCGCGGTGCCGGTCCCCAGGTTCAGGCCCATCAGCGGTTCCGTGCCCACAGCCTTGCACCAGGCCATGAATTCGTTGGTGCCGAACTGGTTGGGCTCGAGCGTGTTCCAGGCTTTGTCCAGCACGACCGGCCGTTTGTCCTTCGGGCCCACCCCGTCGAGCCAGTTGTAGCCGGATACGAAGTTTCCTCCCGGATACCGGATGATGGGAACGCCCATCGCTTTGATTTCATCCAGTACGTCTTTTCGAAATCCGTTCGCATCGGCAAGCTTCGAGCCGGGTTCGTAGATGCCCCCGTAGACCGAACGTCCCAGATGTTCGATGAATGAGCCGAAAACTTTGCGGTCCAGGGGCGCGATCTTCTGCGCGGGATCGACATAGACGCGCGCCGGGGAAGATTCCGCTGCGAGTCCGTTCAGCCGGCGGCCGGCGGCGAAGGCGGCTCCGGCTATGGACGCTTGTTTCAGAAAAGTCCGTCTGGATTCGGGTTGCATGGCTAGGATCCCTCCGTTTACGCCCGATTCTAACACAGCCTGCAAAACTCAAAGACACAAAGCCTCCAAGCCGCGAATATTGTGCTATTATATTTGGCTGCAATTTGCTAACCAGGAGCTGATATGGATGCGGAAAAGAAATGGGCGGAACTGTCGCCGGCCGAAAAACAGGCACAGAGATACGATGGGTGGCTGAATGCCGACATCAAATTTTCGAGCCCCGAAGCCAGAGAAAAATACCGCGAAAGGGCGCAAAGGTTCATCCGCGCCTACAAGGTCGAAAAGCCGGACAGAGTGCCCTTTACCCTTCCCGTGGGCAACTGGCCTGCTTACATAGCCGGCACCGACCTGCACACCGTCATTTACGACTACGACAAGCTCCGCTCGGCCTGGAAACAATTTTACGACCATTTTGAGACCGACCTCGCCGTCAGCCCCGGGATGGTGCTTCCCGGCAGAGTTTACGAACTCCTGGATTACAAACTCTACTCCTGGCCGGGACACGGCCTTCCCATGAACGCCACGGGGATCCAGTTCGTCGAAGGCGAATACATGCACGAGGACGAGTACGACCTCCTCATCAAGGATCCCTCGGATTTCTGGATGCGGACCTACATCCCCCGTGTTTTCGGCGCCTTCGAACCGTGGAAAACACTGTCGCCCTTTACCAGCATCATCGAAGCGCCAGCCTCCTGGTTCATGCCCTACATGAATCCTAAAATGCAGAAGGCAGCTCAGACGCTGATCGATGTCGGCAACGAGCTTGCCGTATGGTCGAAAGTCATCGCCGAATTCGGGCAGTGGGCCCAGCAATCGGGCTACCCGGCCACGCGCATGGCTTTTGCCAAAGCCCCGTTCGACACCATCGGCGACACCTTGAGAGGCACCAAGGGCATCGTCAAGGACATGTACCGGCGCCCCGAGGTTCTCCTGGAAGCCATCGACGCGGTGACCGATTTCACAATCCGCCAAACCATCGCCTCTGCAAACGCCTCCAAAGCCTATATGGCTATGTTCCCCCTGCACAAGGGAGCCGACGGATTCATGTCTCCGAAACAGTTCGAGAAATTCTACTGGCCGTCGCTCAAGAAGGTCTGCGAGGCCCTGATCAAAGAGGGGATCCGCCCCGAGCTTTTCGCGGAGGGAACCTACACCTCGCGGCTCGAGACGGTCAACGAATTTCCCAAGGGCGAGGTTTCCTGGCTTTTCGACCGGACGGACATGGCCGCGGCCAAGAAAATACTCGGCAGCAATTGCTGCATCTCGGGCAACGTGCCGTCCTCTCTGATGGTCACGGGCACCTCCAAGGAAGTTAAGGAATATTGCCGGAAACTCATCGAAGTCTGCGCTCCGGGCGGCGGATTTATCCTGACCGGCGGCGCCCACGTTGATCAGGGGAATCCCGACAACCTGCGCGCAATGATGGAAGCTGCAAAGGAGTACGGCAGGTACACATAACAATTCCCGGCATGTAACGCCGGCTTCGGCGCTAAATCCCTCCTCGCTTGGCTGAGCCGCGTGGCGCTTCCGCCAGCCGCGTGCTTCCCTGCGTACGAAACAACAGCGCTTCAATATGGGATCATAAAGTATATTTATGGCTACTGTAGCTTTACCTGAAATCAAAGAACGGCACCTGCCCGCAGGGTTCACGATCGGCGGCGTGACGTTTGTGCTCGCGGCGCTTTCCTGGATCGGGCCGTTTTCGATCGACACCTATCTGCCTTCGCTTCCGTCCATCGGGATGGGCCTCCACGCCTCGGCCGCCGAGGTCCAGCAGACCATGACGGCCTTCCTTCTCTCCTTCGCCGTCATGTCCCTATGGCACGGCGCCATTTCGGATGCCTACGGACGGCGGCGGCTGACGCTCATCGCACTGGGTGTTTTCCTGGCCGCTTCCGCCGGCTGCGCTTTTGCCGTCAATATTCATATGCTTTTGTTCTTCCGCGCCCTGCAGGGAGCGACGGCAGGCGCCGGCATGATTGTGGGCCGGGCGGTCGTGCGCGACCTTTTCGAAGGGCCGGACGCCCAGCGGCTGATGGCTCATGTGTCGACCATATTCACCATTGCGCCGATTCTGGCGCCCGTGATCGGCGGCTGGCTGCAGATCTGGTTCGGCTGGAGATCGATTTTCTACTTCCTGGTATTCCTCTCGGCGTTCATTTTGTTCAGCGCCTGGCGCTTCCTGCCCGAAACGCTGCCGCGCGAGCAGCGGCAGCGTCTGGAAACCAGATACCTCGCGCGTTCCTATTGGAAAGTGATGACGGAGCCGGCATTCCTGATGGCGTGCGGCTCGATGGCGTTCACCAACGCGGGATTCTTCATTTATATACTGGGAGCTCCTACGTTCCTGATGAAACACCTGCATCTCCGGGAGACCCAATTTCTATGGCTGTTCGGACCCATGTCCGCCGCGATGGTGATCGGCGCCTGGATATCGGGCTACTGCGCCGGAAAAATATCCGGCAACCGGACTATTTTTACCGGATACATCGTCATGACGATCGCGTCCATCGGCAATCTTCTGTACAGCCTGATATTTCCTCCCATGCTTCCCTGGAGCATCGTTCCTCTGTTCGTATACGTGGCCGGGATGTCCATCGCCATGCCCAGCCTCACCCTGCTGACGCTCGACCTGTTTCCCCAACAGAAAGGTTTGGCCGCATCCTGCCAGGGATTTATTGGCCTTGCTGCCAACTCGGTCGTCTCGGCTCTCGTTCCGCTGATCTGGGGAACTCCACTATCCATGGCCTGGACGTGCATCACGATGCTGGTCGCAGGCGTCGGGACCGTGCTGCTCTATATGAAGGCAATGAAGAAAATTGAAGGGAAAGCATCGGATCGTTGAACGTTAGAACGTTCACACGTTCACCGTGTAACATGGACGGCTGGGGATTATGGGGTAGCTGATACTTTTGCTGGTCCCGGGGCTACTCCATGAAGGTGGCGAGGGCGGTTTTCGCGAAATCGCCGATCCTGCTCTTGATGGTAACTGCAGCCATATTGTCGTAGCTGGTTTCGCCCAGGTTGACGATGACCAGCCGGGCACCATGCTCATAAGCGATCATGGGCAGTTCGGCCGCCGGATACACCATGAGCGACGATCCGAAAATCAGCATGAGATCGCATGTGGTGGCCGCCTGCACCGCACCATCCCACGCATTCACGGGGAGCAGATCCTCAAAGAGCACGATATCCGGCTTGATGGGAACCGCACATGCGGAACAAAGCGGCACGCGCAAATTCCCGCGCTCGATCTCCGCATAAAACTCCGCCATCTCGAATTCAGCGCCGCATTGCGGGCAGTGGCCTGTGCGATAGGTTCCGTGGAGCTCAAAGACGTTGGTGGAGCCGGCGGCTGTGTGCAGGCCGTCGATGTTCTGCGTGATGACGGCTTTGAGCTTGTTCAACTGCTCCAGCCGCACCAGCAGCCGGTGCGCCGATGTCGGTTCGGCGCGCGCGATGGTTGAGAAGAGCCTCACGCTGGTCCGGTAGAAAGTTTCCGGACTGTTGCGGAACCCGCTGACCGAAAGCTGATCCATGAGGCCGGGTTCTTCCCACATGCCGCCGGGTCCGCGAAAGTCCGGGATCCCCGCCTCGGTGCTGATGCCGGCGCCGGAAAGCGCCACAATGTTGCCCGATTTACGGATAAGACTGATTGCCTGCTCGGTCAGCGCCATCATCTTCATTGCCCGCCTATTATAAACTGCTTCGAAAATAAAAAAAGCATGGCATGCGTTTATGGCCAAAAACAGCAGGGAAAATTTCCCCACCGCGCTCTGTTCCCGCTATACTTAGTAGGCAGATGTTTTCGAATCACCTGCCTCCCTGTTGGGAAACGGCCTTCGATGAAGCGGAGGGCGAAAAAACGTGAAAAACCGCAGCACGAAAATATTGGTGGTCGATGACGAGGCAGCCATGAGGGAAGTCCTCGAGATGCGGCTGCAGGAGTGGGGATTCGAGGTCTGCCTGGCTACGGATGGGCGGGAAGGAGAGCAGTTGGCGGAATCCTTTGACCCGGACATCGTCATATCCGACGTCGTCATGCCTCAGGTCTCAGGCATGGAACTGCTGCGTCTGCTCAAAGCCGGTGGTCCTCATCGTCCGATCATCCTTGTGACGGCCCAGGCCAGCATCGACCTGGCGGTGGACGCGATGAAACAGGGCGCTCAGGACTTTGTCACCAAGCCTATCGATTACGGCAAGTTGAAAATGATCCTCGACCAGGCGGAGAAGGAGGTCGATCTGCGCAGGGAATCGCGCCGGCTGGTCTCTCAGCTCGAACACGGCGCTGGCTTCGGCGATTTCATCGGAACCAGCAAATTGATGCGCGAAGTTTACGAGCTGATCGCGAGCATCAGCCACAGCGACGCTTTCGCCATCATTACCGGAGAAAGCGGGACCGGGAAGGAACTGGCCGCGCGCACGATTCACGATCTGAGCCAGCGCTCCAAAGGGCCCTTTATCGCCATCAACGCCGCCGCTATCCCCGAAAACCTCATGGAAAGCGAGATATTCGGCCACGAGCGAGGATCTTTCACCGGCGCCACCGGAGTGCGGACCGGCTGCTTCGAACTCGCGAACCGCGGCACCCTTTTCCTCGATGAAATCGCGGAAATGCCGCTGGCGCTGCAGCCCAAGCTGTTGCGTGTCGTGGAAGACCAGCGCGTCCGGCGGGTGGGAGGCAGCCAGGAATTTCTCGTGGACGTCCGCGTCCTTGCCGCAACCAACCGGGACCCGAGGGCCGCTGTCGAAGTCGGAAGACTGCGCGAGGATCTTTTCTACCGGTTGAATGTGTTCACGGTTGCTCTTCCGCCGCTTCGGGAACACAAAACGGATATCCCCCTCCTGGTGCAGGCTTTCATCAGCGAGTTCAACGCCAAGCACAAACTGCAGGTCGAATCCTGCAAGAGCGAAACGCTGGAACTGCTGAAAGCATATTCGTGGCCGGGCAACATCCGCGAGCTGAGAAACATCATGGAAAGAGCCGTCATCCTGGCGAAGGGATCGTGGATAGAGCCTTCCCACCTGCCCGCCTATGTGCAGAGCTCGCCCGTGAAGATCGTGCTGCCCGCGGGGGCGACCGCCGCCGAAGCCGAAAGGGAACTCATCCTGCGGACCCTGCGGCAGACGGGGAACAATAAAGCCGAGGCTGCGCGCCAGCTGGGACTGGACGTGAAAACGATCCGGAACAAACTGAAAACCTATGGCATAGGTTGACCCGGTTGTTCGCCCGGCAAATTGTTTGGGAGGATATCAGGCGGACTGTTCTCCGAAGCTTTCGGCGCCTGATAGCAGGCAAAATAATTTCATGAAAATAACCACACGCATTGTTTCCGGTTACGGCCTCTTAATCTTCATCCTGGCGGCACTGGCAATATACCAGTCCGTCACGGTCGGACACCTGCAGCGTATCAACAAAACCCTGGCGGAGGTCAATTTCCAATATGCGCGCAATAGCCTGGACGCGAGGAATAACCTGTACGAGGTTGAGTTTTATACCCGGAAGGTTTTTGTGTCAGACGACACAGGCTATAGGAAACAGCTCAAAGAGGTTCAGAAGGATTTTGAAGAAAGCCTGATGAAGCTCAAACACACCGCCAACCTGGGAGAAGATCTTGAAGACATTCGGCAGCTCTCCGAGCTCTGGAATTCCTATGTCGCCGATATGGGTCAGCTGTACCAGCGCGATGCCGGCCTGCTGCAAAAACTTCAGGAAGAGCTGGATCAGATGCGAACCTGCACCATCTCCATTTTTGACAAGAGCGTGAGTTCGATGCAGAGGAAATTGGATAAATCCACCCAAACCCTCAAAACCGCGGAATTGGTGCTGATGAGCGCCACCCTTCTCGCATTGGCGATCAGCATCCTGGTTTCCTTTCTCATTGTCCGGTCCATCTCCAAACCGCTGGGGCATCTTACGGAAGGAACCCGGGCCATAGCCGAGGGCAAGTTCTTCTACCGGCTCGACACGTCGCGCAACGACGAATTTTCGGAGCTTGCCCGGGATTTCAACACCATGACTCTCCGGTTGAATGAGCTGGACAAGCTGAAAAAAGATTTTGTCTCCCACGTGTCGCACGAGCTGAAATCCCCGCTCGCTTCCATGCAGGAGACCCTCCAGCTCATGCTCGACCAGATCCCCGGCCCCCTGAACGAGAAACAGAGGCGGCTGCTCGAGCTGAACCGTCAAAGCGGCCGGCGCCTCACCTCGATGATCGGCAATCTCCTGGATCTGGCCAGAACTGAAGCCGGGGTCATGGAATACGAGCTGAAAAGCCTGGACCTGGCTCCGCTGGTGCGCACCGCCATCGATGAACTCGAAGTCCAGGCTCATGAAAAACAGGTTCAGATCGAATCCGCGTTAACGGAAGAGCCCCTGCCGGTGATTTGCGACGGCGACCGGATCGTCCAGGTGCTCGTGAACCTCATCGGCAATGCGATCAAGTTCACCCCGAAGGCGGGGATTGTCCGCGTTCAAGTGGAGGCGGTGCAAAACTATCCGGAGAAAATGCCCGAACTATGGCGGCGCCTGATCGGCGACGCCGGGAAGGACGGATATTTCGGGCTGGTGACAATTTCGGACTCAGGGCCGGGAATCCCGGATTCGGATAAGGAAAGGATCTTTGAAAAGTTTCACCAGGTCAAACAGGGAAGCAAGCTGCCGGGACAAGGAGCCGGGCTGGGCCTGGCTATTTCCCGCACTATCGTTCAGGCGCACCGGGGCGCAATCTGGGCGGACGACAATCCCGGCGGAGGGAGCCGCTTTTTCCTTCTGCTGCGTCCCGGAACGCCCGGAGAGAAAGCGGTTATGGGCGCATCCACACCCATATAACAAATTACGAAATACGAATTACGAATGACGAATTAAAAACAGCATACGGCTGAATGTTTAGCTGGTTTTTTTTGCGCAGGAAGCAGAAAATTGTGCTGGAAATTGGTGAGTATGCTTAAATTCGTCCTTCGTCCTTCGTTATTCGTCATCCTGTTACTGCTTCTTCCGTGGGGCTGCCACAAGAAGCCGTCCGCTCCGGTGCCTGTTCCGACACGCAGCGCGCCGCCGCCGGCGGTGACTCGGCCCGCGACAATCCCGCCCAAACCGGCTCCGCTCGAACCGGCTCCGCTGGCAAAAACCGTCACCGCTCCCACCAACCTGGACCTGGGAGAGATGAACTTTCAGGTGGGCAATTATTCACAGGCAATCCGTTTGCTCGAGACATTTCTCCAGGAAAATCCCAAGTCGGGAAGCCGAGACAGAGCATTGTATTACCTCGGCTTTTCCCGCTTCCTGGCCGACGGCCCGGATCGGGATCCGCGCCAGGCTGAAGCCGCACTGAAACGGCTGCTGTCCGAACACCCCAACAGCCAGTACCGGGACCCAGCCGAATTTATTCTCGGACTTGGCACTCAGATCGAAAAACTCCGATCCGACATCAAAGATCGTGATGAAAAGATAAAAAGGCTCAGTGATGAATTGCAGAAATTAAAGGAAATAGACCTCCAGCGCCGCCCCTCCCGCCCTCCGGAATGACCGCCGGAACCCGAAAATGAGCTCTTTCACCCCTGGCCCGATACAGGGATGGAGTCCCAGAGCTGCCCAAACATGCCGAATCCACGCAGGGGAATGTATGTTGGACAATACACCTATTGCGGCAGCGCTATTGTAAAGCGGGTTCCCTGGTTCTTCCCCCCGCTGCAGGCCGTAATGGAGCCCCCATGCGCCTCAATGATTGCTTTGGTAATCGATAACCCCAGCCCAGTGCCGCCTGTTTCGCGACTGCGCGATTTATCGACACGATAGAAGCGATTGAAAATGGAAGCCAGGTCGTCGGGCTCCAACCCTTCACCCGAGTCCTCGACAGCAAGCATAAGGCTCGACTGCCTGTGTTCGCCGGATATGCGAATTACGCCGCCTCCAGGCGTGTGTTGTAAAGCATTCGACAGCAAGTTAAAAAGCACTTGCCGTATACGCACAGGATCGACATTTGCCGGCGGCAAGCCCTGAATGTCTACCTTCATTTGCACTTTTTTTTCGTTGGCAAGCGGTTCCAGTGCCTGCAAGGTTTCATTTGCCACCGTTCGTATATCCGTAGGTGTTCTTTCCAGGATCAGCTGTCCCGTTTCTGCCAGCGCGATTTCCCGAAGGTCGTTGACCAGCCGAATCAGGTGGCGCGTTTGAGCATACAGGTTGGCGATGCCGGCTTCGTCGAGTGTCTGTACACGGTCCAATGCGGCCCGCAGATTGCCTTCCAGCACGGTGAGCGGTGTCCGCAATTCATGGGAAACATCGGCCATGAGATTATTGCGTGCCGTTTCCGCTTGCTGCAGAGCGGCAGCCATTTTGTTGAAGGCGGCCGCCAGTTTGTGGAATTCCAGGCTGCCGTGCACCGGTACGCGTACATGCAATTTCCCGCTTTCCAGCTGATGCGCGGCGCTCGCGAGAGCTGTAATGGGTGCGCTCACAACGTGTCCGATAGCGAAACCGCCTGCGAGCCCAACCAATAATGAAAATCCCATGAATCGATAGAGCCGATGCGCAATCTCGGTATTGGATGGTCTTTGAAATGTACCTTCTGAAGGGCCGCTAATTTTGATCTCGAGAAACTGCAGAAAAAAGACCAAAAACAGCACGCCGCTGATCATCAGAAACAGGCGCACCCATAGACGTTTCATATGCGGTCTCCTGCCAGGCGATATCCCACCCCATGGATGGTTTGGATATACCGGGGGTTGTCCGGATCCGGCTCGATTTTGCGGCGCAGATTCCTGATATGGGTATCCAGGGCGCGTCCCAGCCCTTCATATGCATACCCGAGCGCCTTCTCCAGCAATTCATCCCGTGTGATGGTGTAACCCGGATTTGCGAGCAGTATCTCCAGCAGATTGAACTCCGTGCGAGTGAGTTCGACTCTCTGTGCATTGACTGTGAGCGTGTGATGATCAACATCTAAACGGAGTCCGCCGCTGACAAGGATCCTGGGGCCGGCGGTCGGCATCTGGTCCAGTTTCTGCCGGCGCAGCAGTGCTTTCACGCGTGTGACAACTTCGCGCGCATTGAACGGCTTTGTTACGTAATCGTCGGCACCGAGTTCCAGGCCCGCGATTTTATCCGTGTCTTCGAATCGGGCGGTGAGCATGATAATCGGTGTAGACGCCAGATCCTTGTCGGTTCTTACGATCCGCGTAACTTCCCATCCGTCGCGTTTGGGCATCATTAAATCAAGGATAACCAGATCGGGGCGTTCCCGGCGCAGCATGTGCAGCGCGGTTTCCCCGTCGTAGGCCACAAGGATAGCAAATCCCGCTTGCTCCAGATATCCCGCCAGCACCTTAACAATGGATTTGTCATCATCGACCACCAGAATCCTTTGGGCCATGGTCAACCTCCGCTTAGCATCCTACGGCCGGCTTTCAGGATTCTCAATGTTCGCATAAAAACTTCAGAAAATTTCCAGAAAATCTTGACAATTTCTTGACAGATACAAAGGAGAATCGGGGTGCGGGAACCGGCGACACCGTCGCCGGGAATTTCTTCTGTGGGGAGATACACACATGGATATCAGTCCAAAAATAAGCAATTCCAGATTTGCGTGTTTTTTTGCGCTATGCCTTGCGTGCATGATGACTTTGCCAGGTATTTTTCTGCACGCACAGACGGCCAATGGCTCGCTGGTCGGAACCATCAACGATTCGTCCGGAGGAATAATTCCCGATGCCTCCGTCACAATTACGAATATCGGGACGGGAGAGAAGAGGAACGCCAAAACGGAGGCCGTCGGCAGCTATCGTTTCGTTGATTTGGCGCCCGGGCGCTATCGGGTTGATGTGGAGAAGACGGGTTTCAAGCACTTCACCCGCGACAACATCCTGGTGGAGGTGGGATCTATAGTCCGGATTGATGTTCCCATGCAAATCGGCCAGATCAGCGAATTAGTTGAAGTCTCTTCCGCTTCTCCGCTGCTTCAAACCGAAAGCGGCACGCTCAGCCAGGTTGTGGAATCGCGTACCGTCACCGAGATGCCTTTGAACGGCCGCAATGTGATGAACCTGATCGCGCTGACTCCCGGGGTGATTCCACAGGGTTCCTCGAGCGGCAGCGCACTCGGCAACCAGCACGGGGCCACCTACAGCAATCCGGCCGGTTGGGGCAACTACCAGATCGGCGGTGGAGCCGCTGGCCAAAGCGCTCAGTTCCTCGATGGTGTGCCGATGAATGCCAGTTTGAACAACGGGATCGTGCTGGTGCCGACCCAGGATGCTGTTCAAGAGTTCCGCGTTTCCACGAGCAACGTCAGTCCGGAGTTTGGACGTTTTGCCGGCGGCGTTGTGAACATGGCTACCAAATCAGGGGAAAACAGGTTCCACGGGACCGCGTACGAATTCCTGCGCAACAAGGTTTTCAACGCCAACAACTTCTTCGACAACAAAAACGGAACACCGCGTCCCCAGTGGAATCAAAACCAGTATGGCGCGGCTTTAGGCGGGCCAATCCGTAAAGACAAGACATTTTTCTATGGCAGTTGGGAAGGCTGGAATCTCCGCCTGGGCGACCCCATTTATGCGCGGGTGCCTACATTGGAAATGCGCGCTCAATGCGACGCAAATTGCAGCCAGACCGCAAAAGCGTTCTACAATATGTATGCCCTGCCCAATGTTCCTGCAGACCCGGTGACCGGATTTAACTTTTCCGCCAACGGCCCCTCCGGATCTAACGGCAATCAGGCGACGGGGCGTGTGGATCATAGTATCAGCGACAAACAACGGCTCTTTGTACGCTATACCTGGTGGGGCGGCGATACCATGGCCACGGATTATTTCCAAAACGGCTATGGCAAACCGGGTGAAGACCACACCACCCAGCAGGTTGTGATCAACGATACCTATACATTGAGTCCAACCACCATCCTGGATGGGCGGGTATACTTCACCTATTTCCGGTTTGATTCCATGTCCCCCCGAACGAACAAGGAGGATCTGTCGAAATATGGTCCTGCATGGGAAGACCTTGCGCCTCAGATGTCAGTGGTTTATAACCCGACACCCATCGTTCCTCCTCCATTTGGAGGACCGGTCTTCTTCCTGTTCCAGAATGTATCCAGCACAACCTGGGAAGATCATATCGGCGCTTCCGGCAGCGTCACGAAAACCAAAAATACACATACGCTGAAATTTGGCGGGGAGCTTCGCCAAGCCTATAGACGCAGCTTCGCCAACAACAACGCCTCGGGGCAGTTCACCTATGTTCCAAACCCGCCGACGTTCGATCCCTACACCAACATCATTTTTGGCCAACCGATTGCCGGCGCGATTCAAACCGCGCTGACCACCGGCGCCAGGTCCTGGTATTACGCGATGTATGCAGCAGACACCTGGCAGGTCAGCAGAAAACTGACGTTGAATATGGGCTTGCGTTGGGAACAGCCGGGATCCTACACGGAAATGTATGATCGGAATACCATCCTGGATCCCTATGCGGCAGACAATCTCACCCAATTTGCGCCCAACGCCTATTTCTCCTCTTTGAAGGGGCAGCTTCTGTTAACAAACTCGGCCGCGTATCCGGACCGCCAGCAGAACAAGCTGCGCTGGGCGCTGTTTTCTCCACGGATTGGTTTGGCATACCGCCTGACCGAGAAGACCGTCATCCGGATGGGTGCGGGCCTGTCCTATCTGCCCAGCGATCTGCAAGGGATCAACTCGCCGGTTATGTCAGCCACCACGAACCAATGGTCGGGAGATGTGACCAATCCCTGGCCGAATGGCATCCTCCAACCGGCAGGTCATGACCCCAATTTCATGGCTGGATTGGCAGGAACAAGCATCAATGGGGTTTTGCCTGACCAGAAATATCCGGTTGCTCAGCAGTGGAATTTAACGATCGGGCATGAATTCGGGAACGGCCTGATGCTGGAAGCGAGCTATGCCGGATCGAAGGGGACTCATCTTCCCGTGCAGAGCGGGAGCATCAGCCAGCTGTCTCCCTCGGAAGGCGTGACCCTCAACCAACTCTCCCCCGAGATTGTCAAAGCTGATTTTGTGGCGTACCCAGGCGAAGGTCCGCTGCACCTGGTGCCAAATCCATTCTTCGGGCAAGCGAACACCGGCGTCCTCGGCTTCTCGCCAACCATCATGATCGGCCAGTTGCAGCGGCCCTATCCGCAATGGGGCTTCGGGGGCTCGGATCCATTCGGAAATTTCCTTCAGGGGAACACAGGCGTTTCCATAAACGCTCCTTACATGGGCAGTTCCAGCTACAATTCCCTGCAGATCAAGCTGGAAAAACGGTTCAAGTCCGGCGGGATGATCATGGGCTCTTACACCTGGGCCAAGCTGGTTTCCGATACCGACACCCTGAATGGTTTCCTGGAAGACAACGGCGGCGTTGGCAGCAGCGGCCAGAATGCCTATGACCGCAGGGCCGATCGTTCGCTCGCGAGCTTTGACGTTACGCACCGTTTTCAAGTGAGTTATACCTATGACCTGCCGTTCGGCCACGGCCAGAAATTCCTGGCACAAACTACCGGCGTGGTGAACAAGCTGGTTTCGGGGTGGGGCCTCAACGGTCAAACCACTTTCCAATCCGGGTTCCCATTGAAATTCGGCCAATCCGTTAACTCTGTAGCAGACGGTGCCTATGCCTTCTACTTTGGCGGAGGCCCCAAGCGTCCCAACGTCGTTGCCGGTTGCAACGCGGAAGCTTCCGGGTCAGCTCAATCGAGACTGAACGGCTGGTTTGACACGAAATGCTTCGCAAAGTCAGGCGAATGGGAATTCGGCAACGAAGCCCGCGTTGATCCGAAGCTGCGGGCAGCGGGAATTAACAACTGGGACCTGGCGATCTTCAAGAAGACGCAAATTAAAGAAGACGTCAACGTGGAATTCCGCATGGAAGCTTTCAACCTGTTCAACCGGGTTCAGTTTGCGGCTCCTTCAACTGATATAAATGGGACAACCTTTGGAATTGTCACGAGCCAGGCCAACCGGCCGCGAATTCTTCAGTTCGCATTGCGGCTGCATTACTAGCTTAGGTCTGAAGAGCAAAATGCGCCGGCTGGGCCGACGCATTTTTATGAAAGGAATTATGATGAAGGCTCGCATTTTGTTTTACGCGCTTGCAGGCTTGAGCCTCGCGTTGGTTTCATCGGGAGCCACCGCGTTCGCTCAGTCTTCTGCCGGGGGATCCTGTGAAAATTTGAAAAGCCTCCCAATTCCGGAGACGACCATCTCTTCCGCCCAATGGATGGCGGCAGGCGAATTCACTCCCCCGGGCCGAGGTATGGCGATGGGGGGCGGGCAGCCTCCCTTCGGAGGACCGCAGGATGCAGGACGGGGCCTGAAGCCTGAGATGGGCCGGGGCCCGATGGAAACGACAAAGGATCTGCCCGCCTTCTGCCGTGTGGTTGGAGTGGTGCAGCCGTCAATCAACTTTGAGGTCTGGTTGCCGCCGGCTTCCGGAGATAAACGCTGGAACGGGAAATTCAATGGCGTCGGTAACGGAGGGCTGGCAGGGTTCATCGCCTATGATGCCATGATGCAATCGCTCGTGCGAGGCTACGCTACTGCCAGCACGGATACAGGGCACGTTGACAAATTTAACGATGATTCCTGGGCGCTGGATGAAAAACTGCTCGTTGACTTTGCATCGCGCTCCATCCACATGACGGCTGTTGCCGCAAAAGCCATCATCCGGGCGTATTACAATCAGGATCCACAGTATTCCTATTTTACCGGCTGTTCGGGAGGAGGCGGCCAGGCGTTGTCGGAGGCTCAACGCTATCCTGCGGACTACAACGGCATCGTCGCCGGGGCTCCGGCGAATTTCCCCACACACCTCTGGCCGGGAGAACTGTATGCAGCCTGGGTAACGCACAGGGACGAGGCAAGCAGAATCCCGAATGAAAAGCTGCCGTTGATCGCCAACGCTGCCTTGGCAGCCTGCGACGCGATGGATGGAGTTAAGGACGATGTCATCGGGGATCCTCAGCGATGCGGATTTGATCCGGCAAAAATCCAGTGTTCCGGACCCGATGGCCCGAATTGCCTCACTGCGTCACAGGCGGATTCGGTTCGAAAGATTTACGAAGGATTGAAGGACCCTTCAACCGGAAAACGCTTCTGGTACGGCTACGAAAAAAGCAGCGAAACCTTCTGGCCGGGCCACATCAACGATCCCTTTAACACGCCAATTTCTTATTTCAAGTATATGGTGCTGAAAAACCCCAATTGGGACTGGAAGAGCCTTTCATTCTCCGATCCGAAGAGTTTCGTTCTTATGGAAAATGCCTCCAAAAGACTCGGGCCGGTTCTCGATTCCACCAATCCGGATCTTGCACCCTTTAAAAAGCGCGGGGGCAAACTGATCCTGTATCACGGTTGGCTGGATCAGAATATCTCGCCGAGAAATACAGTCCGTTATTTTGAAAACGTTCAGAAAAAAATGGGAGGAGCCGGAAAAACTGAGGACTTCATTCGGCTCTTTATGGCGCCGGGAATGGCGCACTGCAGCGGCGGGCCGGGCCCGAATACGTTCGATGCGCTCACATCATTGGAGCAGTGGGTGGAAAAGGGGAACGCGCCCGACCGGATTGTCGCAACGCACTCGACCAATGGGAAAGTGGATCGTTCGCGACCATTGTGCCCCTATCCTCAAGCTGCAAAATACAAGGGTACGGGAAGCACCGACGATGCCGCCAATTTCGTCTGCAGCTCTGAAAAGATTCCTTGAACAGCAATTCCTCAAGCGACCGTGAATGGTTTGCTGTCCGCAGATTTACAGCAGACCATTGTCTTTTTTTAAAGACAATGATGTTGATGCTGCGTATCGGGAGGGATAGAATCGCATGCCATATCGATATCTGGCTGAATTTGTGATGCATTATGGAGAATGGAGCGCAAACGACCGGATGCGCAGAGATTGGATATTCATGGATCCGTAATTCCCCTGCGAATTGCCTGCTCGCGGACGGAATGTTTGCCCGCCTCCAAATGAAAGAGGAATGGCTCATCCTCCGATTGCCTTTTTAACCTCAATCAAAGGGAGCTGACGATGGATTCCGATCCCCATAAAAAACTTCTGAGCAGACGAAAATTTTTGGTCGATGCTGAAATGGGAGCAGCGGGAGCTTACTTCACGCTTTCAGGAGCAGGCAACGCTCCGGCGGCACCTAACCAGCGTCCCAATATCATTTTCATTCTGACCGACGACCAGCGATATGACGCAATTGGGTGCCTGGGCAATCCGCCGTGGCTGAAGACGCCGAACATGGACCGGCTGGTGAAGGAAGGCCTGCTATTCAAGAATACTTTTTGCCCCATGTCGCTGTGTGCCCCCAGTCGGGCCAGCTTTCTCACAGGCAAATATGCGACACGAACGGGAGTCCGTGATAATGAGGTGTCATTCCCGCCTGAAAATGTCACCTTCTCGCGCCTGCTTCACACTGCGGGGTATGAGACCGCCTTCATCGGCAAATGGCACATGGGGCGGCAAAATCAGCCTCAGCCGGGTTTTGATCGATGGGTCAGCTTCGTGGGGCAGGGAGTGTATAACGACCCGGTCCTGAATGTTGACGGCAAGGACATCAAAAGGCCGGGTTACATCACCGACCTTCTCAATGATTATGCTCTTGAGTTTTTGAAGCGAAAAAGAGAAAAGCCTTTCTGCCTGTATCTCGCACACAAAGCAGTCCACGACCCGCGCGAACCCGCTCCTCGCCACGCTGAATTGTATGCAAACGAGACATATCCTCTACCGCCAAGCGCCAAATACAACATGGAGGGAAAACCCAACTGCGTGCGCGAGAAATCGGTTCTGTCCAAAGGGCAGACTTTTCCCCCGGACCCTGAGAAGTGGCAGGAAGATACCCGTCGATACTACCGCTGCCTGGGAGCTGTCGATGATGGCATCGGGCAGATTCTGAAGACGTTAGGCGAAACGGATCAGCTCAAGAATACGGTCCTTATCTTTGCGGGCGACAACGGGTATCTCCTGGGCGAGCATGGGCAATGGGACAAGCGCTTTGCATATGAGGAATCCATACGCATCCCCTTTGTCGTTTACTTCCCGGGAACGGTAAAGCCCGGCACAGTCCGCGACGAGATGGTATTGAATATAGACATGGCCCCCACGCTGCTCGATCTCGCGGGTGTGCCGGTTCCCTCTTATATGCAAGGCAAGTCGTTCAAACCTCTGCTTCAGGGCAAAAACATCAAGTGGCGCGAGGACTTTTTATACCATTACTATCTTGAGTTCGATCTATCCAAAATGTCCCCTGAGCAAAAAGCAGGTTTCGAGAAGATGTTTAAAAACCTGGACCCTGGCCCATTGCTGACTCCTGAAAATATGGCGGTCCGCACGAAGGAGTGGAAATATATTACATACCCGGGGATCCATGATATTGATGAGCTCTATGATCTCAGGAACGATCCCTATGAAATGAAGAATCTCGCTCTTGATCCCAAGTCCGCCGATGTGATTAAGAAGATGAGGAGGCGTATGGCGCAGCTCATCGAAGAGACCAGGTAAGGCGGGACCAAAAGCATGCCGCCGCTGTCTGGAGCCCATGGAGTCTCCAGAAGGGCGAAGCACTGAACGATATCAGGACAGGCCGAAGGCAGAAAAACAATGTCACCCCACAATTTATCGAAACAGCCGGGCGCATAAAATCCTTCTATGAAAACATCGGATCAATGGTGATCAGCAGATATCTCCGGGGAGCCAACAGGAGAACTACTTTCGCAAAAGCAGGTTTGCCTGATCCGGAATAACCGCGAAAGAAATATCCCATGGTTGATGCTGAAGAAGGCCGCCTCTCGGGGCGGCCTTCGAAGAGCCAGATAGAAAAAGAAACCGGTGTCATTTCCGCCTGATCGGCTCCCACTGAACGTTGACACCCATGTGCGACCCATCTTCCAGTTCGATCAACGCATGCAGTGCCTTGGCATCGATCCTCCCTGCTATCTTCCGAAGCCTATTTCAATCCCGCCATTGCTTTTTGCGCGATCTTCCCGATGAGAGCCGTTGACTCTGGCCGTGGATGGGTATACGTATATTGCATCACGACAACAGACTCAAAAAAACAATAGGGACACTCTTTGCTGCGGTTCTGCCGGATCCGCGCAACATTAAAAATGCAAAACGGAGGAAAAATTCCATGCGTAAGGCAATGCTTTTGATGGCTGTTTTTGGATTGGCAGGCGCGTTGTGGTCGGCCGACCCGAGCGTAGGAACCTGGAAGCTCAATATTGCGAAATCCAAATTCCCGCCGACCGAGCAAGCCCCGCGGGAGCAGACGCTGGTGAAACGCGAACTGGGCACGGACCAGATGGAGCTGGCCATCACGGGCGTGAACGCGGATGGCTCTCCCCTTTCAATGAAAATGACACACCCCCGGCAGGGAGGCATTGTCAGCGGTTTGCCTGAAAACCTTACGGCCATCCTTACGGTGCTTGCTTCAGGCGAAACCCTTACCACGTTCATTCAGAATGGCAAGCAGGCCCAAATGCACCATAACACCGTAAGCAGAGACGGAAAAACAATGACCCAGAGGATCCAATACATCGGGGATAAGGGCCAATCTGTTGATTTTGTGGAAATCTGGGACAAGCAATAGCTTCCGGCACGGCTGCTTAAATCGGGCATTCCGATTTGATCGCCAGACCCTATGAGCTCCGGCGCAGGGAATCATTATTTTTGATGCAGAAAATCCAACGATAAACTTTGAAAGGAGACACACTGAAATGGCGACAGATCTTGATAAGCAGTCCCAAAACCTTTTTGCGGTGCTCAATGCACACGACCTGGAAGGATTTCTTTCCTTCCATACGGACGATGTAGTGGTGACTATGTCAGACGGAACCGTCCTTCGCGGCAAGGAAGAGGTTCGCAACTATTTCAAAAATTCCTTCTCGGCAATTTCCGACATGAAAGCGGAACGGACCGCGTTTTTCTGCTCCGGCAATCACGAGTGCGAAGAATATATCCTAAGCGGCAAGCACACAGGGGACTTCATGGGTATGCCGGCAACCGGCAAGAGGTTTTCATGCCGGTATGCGGCTGTGAAAACGCTGAGCGGGGACAAAATCAGCCACGTCGCTTCCTATTCCGATTCTGCGGTTGTGATGCGGCAACTGGGTTTCCTGCCCCCGACCCCTTGACTTGTGTTTGACCATAGCCTGGGTTTATCCGATAGTTCCGGCAACAAAAAGCAGGCCGCGAATTGGCACGGATTGCCGCAGAATGAATTTCTTCATGCAATCCGTGCCCGACACGGACTTCATACCGCAATCTCCAGAATCCTACCTTTCTTTGCCATCTTGATTTTTTTCAGCGGAACCGCCAGGCAGCCCTCAACTGCTTCATAGATATTCTGCAGCAATTCCTCGATCGTCTCACCCTGTGTCGCGCAACCCGGGATCGCCGGAACCTCTGCCCAATATCCGCCTTCTTCCGCCTCATGAATGACGACTTGAAGCTTCATCGCTCCTCCGAGATCTTGCTCAAATATACAAACGTTTGGATCCTTCAACAACCGCAGCCGTTGGAGCGGAATTTGTGGGGTCGGTCGATGCCGTCAAATAGCCGCGAGGCAGCCTCCCGGGCGAGAAAATCAACGTCCGGTTCCAGGGTTTTTGCCTGCCTCGTGGGGCAGGCGTTCCGGAGGCTTGGCGGCATGGCATAGAAGGAAATAGCCTTTTCAGCCTTCTCGCATAGTTGAAAGGGGCTGCCCTTTTGGGGCAGCCTTTTTGTTTTCCGGGCCACCTGAAGCCAAATTTCAGCATCAAATGCACCGTTACGGCGGAAACTGACTTGCACCTGTGCCATTTCTTCGGCCTCTCAAACGGCTACGGTTTGCGCGCTCAGGCAGCGCATTTCATTTCGCCGCCGGCCGGGGAAATTACTCCAATGCTGTCTATGAATCGATCTGTTCATGGTTCGAGTGCCGTGCAGGTTGCACACTGCAGGGTGCTTCCCAATAACAAGCAGCGGAACAAATCGTTGGGAAGTATCGGGGCACAAGATATATAATCGCGGCCAATTCGCCATATGCTCCTGCTTTCGTCTCCTGGTGGCGGGACTATGGTTGCTTATGAGGCGCACGCATCGCCCTGGCCAGGCAGAGTGAAACCGGATCAGCAGCGTCGGCTTGATTGTGACGCCATTTGGGCTGGCGCAGGATGATTCCAAAATCGGTGGTGGACACCGTCACTACCATGACTGCAACGCCCGGGCTGAACGCGGGCATCAGGTAACATTTTTGGCCGGAGCCTGTGGGGCTGTTTGCAGTGCGTCCACCGGACCGACGGGACTCACTCCGAGTGGCCTCAAGCTGTGAACCGATGGAGGGCTGAGATGCGTCTGATAAGGCAGCCGCTGTTGCTATTCTTGGGCATAGCTCTCCCGGTCATGGCGCCCATCCGCATGGCGCTCCAGACCCGGGACGGCGGCCTGGCCGTTCCGGACCGCCCGGGTCATGTGCGGCCTGTCCGCTTACTGAAGCCCCGGATACTCCCGCTGCCGGAGTCGCAATGGACGGACGTGCACCGGAAGCTGGTCGCGAAGCATCTGGCCGATGGGCGCGCGGGTAACGCCATCAAGACGCTCCTCAACGTCCCGGAGTTAGTGGACGGCATGATGCCGATGCAGAATTACATCGCGCGCGACTCAAGCCTTTCCCCGCGTCATCGCGAAATTTTAATACTGCGCACGGCCTGGCTCCTCAACAACGACTGCGTGTGGAGCGAGCATGCGCCCATTGCCCGGACACTGGGTATGACATCGGGCGAACTTCAACGGATTGCGCAGGGACCGGACCGGCGCGGCTGGGATCCCTTCGAGGCTACACTACTTCGCCTCGCAGACCAGCTGTTTCGGAATTCATCCGTGACCGACGAAACGTGGAAGGCGCTGGCTGCGAATTATGACATCGACCACCTGATGGACGCCGTCCTGACCGTAGCTCACTTCACGACGGTGTCGCTCTTATTGAACACCCTAGGTATTCAGCCCGACGCGGCTCTGACGGAGCATATGCCTACGGAGATTCCCTATCTCATGGTGGTTCCTGAGCGTGAGCCGCCGCTCACGGTCGCACGTATCCTGCCTCTCGAGGGACCGGGCATAGCATTCGGCCGCACGTTCGGGCAGAAACGCACCGAGCTGCTGGGCGGCAAGGACTTCTACCACTCCAAACAGCAATCGAAGCTCGACCCGCGGCATCGGGAATTGCTCATCCTCCGCACCGGATGGAACTGCCAATCGGAGTACGAGTGGGTGCAGCACGTGGGGAAGATCGGACGCGCGCGCGAGATGGGCCTGGACCCGCTGAAAATTGCCGCCGGGCCGGCCGCACCCGGTTGGGATCCCTTCGAGGTCGTGTTATTGAATGCCGCCGATGAACTGTATCGGGACTCCATGATCTCTGATCGCACCTGGAATTCGATGGCCGAGCGCTTCGGCACGACCCTGTTGATCGACGCCACAACCAGCGCTGCCAACTATCGGGCTAACGCGATGGCGCTCAACGCCATCGGCGTCCAAATCGACCCCGGCGATGAGAGGATGCCGGCCCTTCGGCGTCGCTGATCCGAGTGCCTGCGTGGCTGCAGCACCTATCCCCCTGTTTCGCTGCCCCTATTTTGCCGGCTTTGGCTCGGCCGGCTGGATGCTCAAATCAGGGGCATAGCGAAGGACGCGATGATCCCATGGCATTGGCGAAATGGGCCCATCGATGGACCGATCTCCTGTCCATAGAGATCTACCCCGCAGTGGATGATGAGGAGGCTGCCAAATTGCTCGCGTGACTCAACGGGCGGAGCCGCGCGGCTCCTTTGTCTGTGCGGCCCCGCTCCCTTTCGTTTTCAGACATAATGGAATGAAGCGAAGCCCCGGCGCGAAACAGTTATTGGAATTATGGAGCCTTGGTTTACATCTTTTGGGACGCCTGGTCCTGCGGCTTAGCCAGACTTCCGCAGTTTGGGGTCGCAGAAATTATTCCTCGGGTCTTTTCCGGCTATTTTTTGCGGAATGCCGCGTAAGCTCCCATATTCCCTGCGACCCGGGCAAGCATATCGGGATATTCAAACGTGGGCAGGCCGGCACCCTCCAGGCCCTGCCTGACTTCCAGCGCGAAACGCCCAAAGGTCACTGCATTCAAAAATGGCTTTTTCCTGCCCTGCTGCGCTTGGTACGCTTTGGCAATCTCTTCAACAATCAGCCTTTGATCGATGAATGCGCTCGGAGCCAATATCTGCAGGACCAGATCCACATTCGGCTCCGCGAAAAGAATCTGCAACACCTGGTTGTGAAGTTTCTCATGATGAGCCGCCGTCAAATCAATATATCCGTCGGGATGGCCGATATTGGCCATTGGGGCGCATATTTTCCTGAGAGCGTCTCGGGTTTCGGCCGAAAATTTGGCCAGCTGCAAATTCGCGCCTGCCGCGATCTCGTCGATGCAGATTGTCCCCGGCCCTCCCATATGCGTGAGCACGCAGACCCGGTTCCCTTCCGGAATCGGCTGCCGCTCAAAGGCTCTCAGTGTGTCAAAGAATTCCAGGACGGTCTCAGCGCGTATCATGCCGGACTGTTTGAAAGCGGCGTCATAGACCGCATCGTCGCCTGCAACGGAACCCGTATGCGACAGCGCGGCGGTGGAACCGACATCGCTCTTCCCGGTCTTCATGACCACGATAGGCTTTACGGCGCTGACCTCACCGGCAATTTTGAAAAACTCCCCGGGATTCGTCAGGCCCTCCAGGTAGATGCCGATGACTCGTGTGGACTCGTCATCCTTTAGTAGCGTGAGCAGTTCACCCATGTTCACATCCGCCATGTTGCCGATGGAGGCAAATTTGCTCAGGCCGGTCAAACGCAGGCCCTCCGCCCAGAAGAGAAACGAATTCGCGAATGCGCCGCTTTGCGTCAGAATGCTCACCCCGCCCTTCGGATAGCTTGGGATATCGAAGTTGGTATTGAATCCGCTGTAGGCATCGATGATCCCCAGGCAGTTCGGGCCGACCAGCCGGATTGAAGCCGATCTCAAGGTCTCAACCAGCTCCTGCTCGCGCTGCGTGGCTTCGCTGGTATTCAGTTCTCTAAATCCGGCCGACATGCAGACGGCCCCGGCTACATCGTGATACCGGCTCTTCCTCTGCACCAGTTCCTTGGAAACCTGCATAGTAAAGTCTGCAGAGACCAGAAGAACGCAAATATCGACGGGCTCAGGAATTTCCAGCATGTTCCTGTAGCAGCGGAAGCCCAGGATGGAATCCTCACGGGGATTGACCGGAAATACTTTGCCCTGATAGCCCATAGAGACGAGATTCTTAAGTGCAGTATTCCCGGGTTTCTTCGGATCGGAGGACGCTCCGACGATGGCCACGCTTTTCGGCTGAAAGAACACACTGAGGTCCTTGTTGTCCTTCATAGGCACCTCCATCCTCCATCATGACAGACTATTTTCCAATTTACATATCAAAACAAAGTGCAATGGATTCAAAAAATAAAAAATGAAAATGGAAGATTCGAAATACCGACATAGCCCAAATTTTCAATCGTCCATCGTCAATTTTTAATGGAGTGCCACGGACAAATCCATCGTCATAGTGCATTCCGGCGTCAGCCTGAGTACCGGGTATGATCTGTTCCTCTTCAACAACGGAATACACTTTCGCCTTTACGAAAAACGGGGCGCTGCCCCCATTTGGGGGCTTCCTCATGCCACCGTCTTTGCGCGTGGCGGCTAATTCGGCTGGAGCTTTTCTTCCACGCTGCGGATTTTGTCCTCTATCGTCTGGTCCCGGTCGATCCTCGTGCCCAGCCGGACCGTGCTGCTGATCCGCGGAGCCCCCATGCGATGGAGCGTCTCGTGGCATTCCCTGATTGCCTGCATCACCTGGTCCCATTCTCCCTCGATGTTGGTGCCGTAGCCATGCAGCCGGATCTTCAATCCGGCCTTGAGCAGGACTTTCTCGCATTCAGCGATGTAGGATCCCAGGCTCACACCCACCCCGATCGGCACCACGCAAAGATCCGCGATTACGTTCATGCTGACCTCCCCCGGCAAACCGGCGGCGTCATTGCGGCGAGAGGCGGCACGCTTTCAAATTTCATCCGCTTTTGCGCCGCAATACCGCCTTATTTCTGATAACACCTCTTCCCCGTACTGTTCCAGTTTTTTCATGCCGATGCCGGAAACTCCCAATAAGGCGGCCGGAGTCAAGGGGCGTTTCCTCGCCAGGTCGCGCAGCGTGGCATCGCTGAACACGATATAGGCAGGCACGGAGTGCTGCTGCGCAAGCTTGCGGCGCAGGCGGCGCAGTTGCTCGAAAAGCGCCCGGTCGACGCCTTCCCACGATTCTTTCTCGATCACGGGTTTCGGCGGCTTCTTCTTTGCCGCTTCCAGCAGCAGCGGCTGCTCCCGGCCTTTCAGCATGCGGCGGCCTTTGTCGGTGACCCTCAGCACTCCGTATTCGCCGACTCTCTCCACGCACTCCTGCTCCGTAAGCTGCTCGATCCAGTCCCGCACGGTGGAGCGCGACGAATCTTTCAGCAGGCCGTAGGTGCTCAGCTGATCGTGATGGTTGGCCAGGATGCGGTCTTCGCGCGAGCCGATCAGCACGCCGGCCGTATAGTCCGCGCCGAAGCGTTCGCCCTGGCGTATCACGCTGGAGAGTATTTTTTGCGCCACTGTCAGAGCATCCGCCACGCCTTCCACTTCGCCGAGGCAGATATCGCATGCCCGGCAGTTTTCGCTGGCCGGCTGCTGGCCAAAGTAGCCGAGGATCGCCTTGTGCCGGCAGGTGACGCCGCTGCAATAGCGGTACATCTGCCCCAGCTTGGCAACGCCTATTTCGGCGCCCTGCTCTTCGGATTCTTCGAGGATGCGTTTCCAGATCAGGTAGTCGGCCCCGGAATAGAAAAGATGGCATTCGGCTTCCAGGCTGTCGCGTCCCGCGCGTCCGCTTTCCTGCTGATAGTGCTCGAGCGATTTCGGCATCGCCGCGTGGACCACGTACCGGACATTGGATTTGTCGATGCCCATGCCGAAAGCCACCGTCGCAGCGATGATATCCACTTCTTCGTCGATGAAAGCGTCCTGGCTTTTTTTCCTGTCGTCGTCCGTCATGCCGGCGTGATACGGGGCGACGCGGTAGCCGTGACTCGACAGCGCCTGGGTCATTTCATCGACATCCGCCCGCCGGATGCAGTAAATGATCCCCGATTCTCCCCGGTGACGATCCAGCACATCGCGTATCTGCTTCAGGGCATTCGTGCGGCGTCGCACTCTGTATATCAGATTCGGGCGGTCGAACCCGCCGACCAGGATTTCCGGATGATCCAGCCGCAGTTGCCCGGCGATATCGCGCCGGACCTGCTCGGTCGCCGTGGCCGTATAGGCGCCGATCGGGATCCCGGGCAGCGCCTCGCGCAAAATGCTGAGCTGGCGGTATTCCGGACGGAAATCGTGCCCCCACATGCTGACGCAATGGGCTTCGTCGATGGCCACGGAAGAGATCCCATGGCCCTTCAGGAAATCCAGGAATCCCGGCATCAGGAGCCGTTCCGGCGACACGTAGAGAAGTTTCAGCCTGCGCGCGCGCAGTCTTTCGAAGACCTCATTCCTTTCCGGATTGGACATCGTGCTGTCCAGCCGGCCGGCGGAAACGCCGCACTCCAGCAGGGAGTCGATCTGGTCCTTCATCAGCGAAATCAGCGGCGAAACGACAAGCGTCAGGTGCGGCAGGAGCAGGGCGGGTGCCTGAAAGCACAAGGATTTCCCTCCACCGGTGGGCAGGACAACGATGGAGTCGCGCCCCCCGCAGACACATTCCATGGCCTCCCTCTGCAGAGGAAGGAACCTGTCGAATCCCCAGTATTTATGCAAAACCGCTTCGATATTTTCCGCCATCGCTCAGAAACTATAGATGAAGGCATGGTGTTTTGAGCGAAAATATTTTAAAGTCGGGGTCAAAGTCGGGGAAAGTCGGGGTCGGACCACGATAAAACCTTCGCAGGATTATTGATAACACAATTTTCAGCACCTATAACAAGGCTTAGCTGCAAGTTGGGGAGGCATTTTTTGCGTTTATAGATTTTTATTTTATTTGGAGAAATCCCTGATTTCTAGCAGTCCCAAATCCTCCCCCAGAAATTCTGTTTTGGGGCCCATTTGAGCCTGCAAAATTGCACCTTTCCACTTTAATATGCGTGATTTAACGTGGTCCGACCCCATTAGGCTTAGAGACCCCATTCGGCCAGTTGTTGCATAAAGTGGGTGCATAAAGTGGGTGTCCATGTTTTCGACATGTTTTCGATGTTTTCGTCAAGGACAGCTGGTTATGTCCGGCGGACGAGACATGCATGAAGTAGTTGCATTTTGATATAGTACTATAATACTATAATGAAGTGAAAAAGCTTTCTGGAAAATTTGTCATTCGAATTCCCGGGACTCTGCATGCCCGGTTGAAGCGTGAGGCGATGAGCGCGGGGCAATCCTTGAACCAGGTGTGTATCGCGAGGTTGCAGGGAAACGAACCTCCTCTTGCCGGCTTCAGCACAAAAAGCGCGACAGCATATCCAGCGGCTCCGGATTTTCTGGACGCAGTCATCCACCGGTGGGCAGAAGAGCTTATTGGCGTAATTCTATTTGGATCGGCAGCACGTGGGGATGCCACCGAAGATTCCGATGTCGACCTGCTGCTGGTTATGCGGCCGGAAGTGAAAATCTCCCGCTGCCTCTACCGGCAGTGGGAAGATTTTTGCGGAAAGCACAGCGACGCCCAGGAATCTGTCAGGATCTCGCCTCATTTCGTCAGTCTGCCGGGAAGCGTCCAGAAGGCCGGGGGTCTTTGGTATGAAACGGCGATTGAAGGAATTGTTTTATGGGAGAGCGACCGCCGGGTATCCCGATTTCTGGCATCCGTGCGCGCGGCCATGGGTCATGGCAAGATCATACGCCGGATGGCGCATGGAAGTCCTTACTGGATCAAGGAATTCTGAGGAACGCGATGCATAATAGGACATTGGCGGATGATTACCTCAAGCGCGCAACCCACAGGCTTGCCGCGCTGGACGTGCTGTTCGACCGGGAGAGCTGGGCTGATGTCGTACGGGAGTCACAGGAAGTGGTGGAACTGGCGCTGAAGTCTCTATTGCGCCATTCCTCTATCGAGGTCCCGCGCATTCACGATGTCAGTGAGATTTTGCGCTCCGAGATCGAAAGGCTACCCGAAATGATTCGCCCTCAGATTGAGGAACTCGTGGCAATTTCGCGGTCTCTCCGGCGCGATCGGGAGCTGGCGTTCTATGGGAGCGAAGACTTGACGCCATCCGACTTTTATCAGAAACCGGATGCCGAGACAGCGCGCGCGGGTTCTCGCCGCGTTGTGGAAGCCGTTACAGCCGCCATCAAGCGATGAACCCGTACCTGGTTATGCTGTCCCCAATACCGGCGGAGGCTCCTGTTTTCTAATCAATCCAAGCCAATCGAAATCCGCCATATGGGAGGTGGGGTCGCACCACGATAAAACCTTCGCAGGATTATTTTTAACACAGTTTTCAGGGCCTATAAAAGGGCTTGGCTGCAATTGGGGGTGGCATTTCTTGCGTTTATGGATTTCATTTTGATTGGAGAACCCCCTGATTTCTATCTGCCCAAAATACCCTCGAAATTCTGTTTGGGCGCCCATTTGAGCCTGCAAAACTGCAGGTTTCCACTTTATTATGAATGATTTAACGTGGTCCGACCCCATTAGCCCCAACATGGATGATGCCTTTCGCATGCGCGGCATTTAAAGCGCCGGCGATCTGAATCGCCAGGTCGAGCAGTTCTTCCGTCTTGAGCATGCCCCGCGCGATGCGCTGCCTGAGAGTCTCGCCTTCGAGCAGTTCCATGGTGATGAAGTGCCGCCCTTCGTGCATGCCGATCTCGTGCACGACGCATATGTTCGGATGGTTCAATGCGGCAGCCGTCCGCGCCTCGCGCAGGAAGCGCTCCCTGGCGGAAGGATTGTCGAGTGCCTCGGCGGAAAGGAATTTCAGAGCGACATTGCGGCCCAGTGTCGTGTCCTCGGCCCTGTAGACGACACCCATCCCCCCGCCGCCGATTTTCTCGACGATCCTGTAGTGCGATACGGTTTGGCCGATTTCGGACATGGGACTCTCCAACGCGGGATACCCACCTGCGCGATCATTATAATGCAGTCATTCGCCGATATCGGCTCCATAATAACGGCGGACGATTGTTTCCGGACGACGGACCTTGAGCTACGGCAGGAATAAAGGATTGTTTATTCTTGCCGCGGCAGGAATAAAGTGATATATATTGCTGCCGTATGCGGTATCTCGGAAAAAGGCTGCGGGTCGACCTTCGTGAAAAAGCGGTGCTTCTCAGCGGACCGCGTCAGGTCGGCAAAACTTACCTGGCAAAAGAATTAGCCGGCGCGGACGGCGTTTATCTCAACAGCGATGTCCGGTCGGATGCCAAGATCATAAACAGCATCGCGTGGCCCCGCTCAGCACCGATTGTCGTGCTCGACGAACTGCATAAGCGTGCACGCTGGAAGAGTTTTCTCAAGGGTATTATCGACGATCAGCAAAACAAGCCGCCGATCCTCGTCACCGGCAGCGCGCGGCTGGCAACATTCCGCAAAGGCGGCGAGGCTCTTACCGGCCGGACCTTTCATTATCACCTTCACCCTCTCGATCTCATCGAGACCCGGACGTTTCTCCCCAACATGACGGAGGACAAACGTCTGGAACGGCTGCTGACAGCCGGAGGTTTTCCCGAGTCCTTTCTCAAGCCCAAGAATGCCGCCCGCCTCCTTAATGATCGGCTCGATACTGTCGTACGGGGGGATGTTCGTGACCTGACCAGAATTTGCGAAATACGCGCTTTGGAATTGCTGATCGAGCTTTTGCGAGACCGTGTCGGCAGCGGCTTGAACTACCAGCATCTGGCTGCAGATGTCGGAGTGTCTGCTCCGACAGTGAAAACCTGGATCGATCTGTTGGAGCAGTTGTATCTGGTATTTCGCATCTATCCTCACTCGCGGGGGCTTGCAAGAAGCTTGCGCAAGCAGCCCAAGCTGTATTTCTTCGATTGGTCGGCTGCGCAAAACGCCGGGGCGGCGCTTGAAAACCTGGTCGCCTGCGCCCTCCAGAAATTCTGCGACTGGACAGAGGACACTACCGGGCGGAAGATCCGACTCTGCTATTTCCGCGACCGCGACGGCCACGAAGTGGATTTTCTACTTGCGGAAGGGATCCGGGTTCATGCCATTGTCGAGGTGAAGCAATCCGGAGACACGCTGCATCAGCCGCTCGCCTTTCTTGCGCACAAGCTCGGCAACGCCCGTGCCTTTCAGCTCGTAAAGGAAATGGACCGCCCGCTGCAGCGCGGCAATGTTGAGATTTTGCCTTTGGCCAGCTGGCTCGGCTCATTGGACGCTCTTTGCTTCAAACTCTTCGGCACCCCCCGATTCGACTGATTATGGGCAGGCTCCAACCGGTTGCGCAGCAGGACATTGTAGCTGGGATGGGAGCGGAGAAAATAAAAAATGGGGTGGATCGGCAAAAGCACAATCAGGCCGTCATGTTCATCGAACGCCTACTCCAGACAGTCCAGAACACTGTCCGTTTCCCCAAGAGCTCCACAGATCCAGGCAAATGCCATGGGCGGCACGTATATTTGGAGGGATAGATTCCTCAGTTCATCCAATAGCTTCCGGGCTTCCCCGATCCGGCCCGCCAGCGCGTATACGGCGCCAAGAATTCCGGTGCTCATTGAGCCGAGCCCCGGAATTTGCATCGTGGTTTCGCATGCCCTAATCGCTTCATCGAGCCTTCGTGCCTAGATGTGGCTCCAGCCAAGCATCAGATATGCCCAGTGATATTGCGGGTTCAGCTCAAGAGTGCTGCGGAACTGCTCGATGGCTCGATCGTACTGTCGTATAAAGGCATATCGGTGGCCCATGCCGCTTACGTCCCCGGGAGCTTCACCGCGCGTCGCCGTCTTCAACAATCGGATTGAAATCGCGCTTCGCGCGGTGAAAATACTTGACAGATATTCCGCTATTTATCATGAGAATCAGCCCTACAAGCAACAATTGTCACCATTATTCAACCCTGAAAAGACATTTGGATTTAAACGCGCTCGCGTCAAAATTCTGCCGTATAGGCGCTTTCTTCAGGCGTTGTGGGAGGGAGAATCTTCATAGGGCGGTTTCATGGAGTTGAAAAGCCGTTCCTATAAGTTTTTGTTGAATCCCCTCGGGGAGGTTCATCAGCCTGGCAAGCGCGGGCACTCGAGGACTGGACCGAAGCAATACACAGATGGCGCTGCTCGCTGACTTTTTTGATCGCCACGACGCGGCCCAGGCGCGTGTCCAGCGCCTTCCATACCTCGCCCTCCCGCGCCGATCGGTGAGAGGATTTCATATGGGCCGAGTTTTGTGCCGGGTGCGAGGGTCATTGCTTCAATAGAGAAGGCCAGTTGGTAACGACCGTTATCGGCGTTGGCGACGCTCCTCCACGGGGCAAACAGAGGAAAACGCCTGCCGTCAGAAGTCACGTCATACTGGTCGTTGAAGGGATCGACATTCGAGTCCGGTATCGAACAGGACACGCGGAATGCCCGGCTCGATTTTTGCCGCTTCCCCATTTCCACGGCCATCATTTTTCCATCCAGAGGCGATAATAAAGTTCCTTGCCGTCGCTTCTCCACCGCGGTGGTACGGAAATGCCGCCCCCGGCAGAAACCTCGGCTTGCGTGCTGCGATTCACCAAGCGCCCGATCGATCTTCGTCAGCGGCGATGCCTTTCCCCCTTTGTCGGATACGCTCATCAGAGGTTCAAATGATGCGCCGAAAATAATCACGCCATCGCGATTCCATGACCCGCCGAGCGCTGGCCGCGAAAGATCACATATTATTTCCGGAGGCTCGCCGGAAATGTTGACTTTCTTCAGCTTTCCTCCTGCATCAAACGCTATGAAACGGCTGTCGGGAGACCAGAAGATTGAAGCGAGAATGCTATGCTCTGTGCCTGGCAAAGGCTTGGCTTCGAGAGCGCTCATGGCACGCAGCCACAAACGTGTGGCGCCATCGGAACCTACTCCTGAAAAGCCAGATATCGGCCATCAGGCGAAACTGCAAAAGCTCCTGTCGGTGTCGCTGTAACTTTGTCGGGCAGCGCAATTTGCAGTCGCATCAATTCAGAATCCCGATGGTTCCTGGCGGAAGTGGACTAAAGCAAGCGCATTGCGGTCAGAACAGCCGGAACCGCGACAGCCCATGCGAGCCATGGTCGTTTGGCGGGGGCCGATACCGGCGCGTTCTCAATCCGACCAGTGCTTCGCCGATATCCCGCAGCCGCTTTTTCGGGTCTCTTTCCAGGCACCGGCGCAGCAAGGGGCGGACTCTCGCCGGAGCCTTTTCCCACTCGGGATCTTTCGTCAACACAGATGCCAGAGTCTCCGTGACCGTTTCGCCTTCGAATGTCCTCTTGCCGCTCAGGCATTCGTACAGGATGCAGCCGAACGCCCAGATGTCGGCGCGCTTGTCGACCGATTTGCCTTTAGCCTGCTCCGGGCTCATGTAGGCAGCGGTCCCCAGAATGACGCCGGGCCGCGTCATCGCTTCTGTGAGAGTGGGTGATTGTGATGAATCGATATCTTGCGTTTCGTCCGAGAGAGCTTTTGCCAGGCCGAAGTCCAGTATCTTGACCTTGTCCTCCTTCGGAGATCATCACGTTGGCGGGCTTAAGGTCGCGATGGATCACTCCTTTTTCATGCGCGGCCTCCAACCCCTCGGCGATCTGGCGGCATATTGCCAGGGCTTCGTCCACCGGCAACGCTCCTTTGCTGATCCTTTGCGCCAGCGTTTCGCCTTCGACAAGCTCCATCACGATGAAGCGTTTCCCTTCGGCCTGTTCGAGCCGTAAATCGAGCGATGTTGGATGATTAAGCGACGCCAGCACTTTTGCTTCTCGCTCGAATCGCGCCATTCTTTCGGGATCGCCTGCGAAGACATCAGGAGACCTTAGGCAACCTTGCGATTCGTTGAGTCGTCGGCGACATAGACTTCTCCCATGCCGCCTTTGCCGAGCTGACTGGTTATTCGATAATGGCCGAGCGTTCTGCCGATCATAGGGAGCGCCTCCTACACGTCGACAGTCGCTTTCAATGCAGAGAAATTCGGATTAGTCAGATGCGGCTAATGTAGCAAAATCGCGATCGGCAAGCATAGAAAAAGAAGCGCGATCGCCGCCAGGATCCTGACGCTCATCGGCAAAATCAATGCCGGAACGGCAACTCCCGAAGAGGTCGCGGCCACCCGAATCAAAGGTGAGTTGGGCAAGGATACCTCGAATCCTGTGCGGCAAGCGGAGGTATAAGATCCCGAATCTCTCGGCCTTCATGCCGCAGACCGGGCGCGCGGGCATTTTTTTATGCCGTCATTTTTTTGGGGGGGCATTTTGGGGCTCTAACGAATAGCTTTCAAACGAAAATCTAAGACAAGCATTAAACGCAATTTGGTGGCGCCCAAAAAGGGTTCTAAGGCCGTTTTTTACGGCATAAAACCGATGTAACAGGTATCATGGCAACAATTTATCCTGGTCCGACCCCAATTCTATAATTCGAAGGGGGTGGGGCCGGCAGGACCTTTCCTGGAGATCAACTCACGCGCGGGCGGAGCCGGGAGGCTTGCAAGAAATTCAAAATAGAGTTTTAAATCTCTGATTGTGTCCCGGCGGGCCCGCCTGAGCGCGGTAATGTCCGCCGGGCCGGTCGGCAGGTCGCGGTCCAGTTCATGGAGTTCTGAGGATTTTTTCGATTTCATTGAATTTGTCCGCCAACCCCTGTTTTTCAAAATAGCCCTTTATCTCTATTTAATTGATGAAAGTCAAGGCCCATCAAGACACTGCCGAAACCGCCGTTGCGGCGACAGGGATTTTGCGCGACAATATTTTGCCTTCGACGGTCTTCGTTGGATACTGAACATACGGTACGTCATTCCATTATATAATTCCCGCGTATGCCGGAATTGCGAACAACGGGTATGCCGCTTGCGAAAGCGTTGCGAGTCCGACGCGGCGACGTGGTTTCACTTGTCGGAGGCGGAGGCAAAACCACCTCCATGTTCAGGCTGGCTTCCGAGTTGGGCGCGGCAGGAATGCGTGTCGTTACGACGACCACAACACACATCAGCGAGGATCAGGTCCAGTTCGCGCCTTCCTTCATCGTGCCGGAAAGGCTGGATCTTCTGACAGAGCGCCTGGACCGGTTCGGTCACTGCCTCATTGCCGGCCCGCCGGACGGCAAGGGCAGGGTCCACGGCGTCCTGCCCGAACTGATTGCCCGCCTCAAGGAACGGTCCGATGTGGACATCATCGTGGTCGAGGCCGACGGCAGCCGGTCGCTCCCTTTCAAGGCGCCCGGTACTCACGAGCCTGTTGTACCTGACATTACCACGATCCTTGTGCCGATTGCCGGGCTCGACGCGCTGGGAGAGCCTCTCGATGACGCCCATGTGCATCGCCCGGAAATCATCGCTTCCCTTGCGCAACAGCAGCCTGGGAGCATTGTCACAGGGGATACGGTTGCCCGTGTGCTCTCTCATCCTCAAGGCGGCGCCAAACAGCTGCCGGCCGGCGCACGGCTGGTGCCGGTACTGAACCGGGCCGACGATGAAACCGCCGTTCCGCGTGCCCGCGAAATTGCCGCGAAGCTGTTGAAATCGGCCGTCGTGGACTCCGTCATCATCAGCGTGATGCGCGGCGAGCCGCCTGTGCGCGAAACATGGTCGCCGGCGGCCGGAGTGATCCTGGCCGACGGGCAATCCATGGGCCGTGGTCCATGGATCATCTTTGGCCCCCGAAGTACCGATCCCTTGCGGTCGGCGCCGCCCGCGTTGCGCTGGAGGCCGGGCTTGATCCGGTCGTTGTAGTGCTCGAACAGCAGGTCCGAAGAGACGGCGCAGGCGTTCGCGGGCATGCCGATATGTACAATTGTACATATGGATTTTAAAGCGGGCGGGAACTCTTCCGTTCGCATGGCGATTGAGGCGCTCCCCGCCCGGACGGGCGCCGCCGTCATTCTGGCCGCCGGTCAGCCTGTTGCCGCCGCGGAAACGGTTCGCGATCTCGTCCGTGCGCACCGGCGATCGTTCGCGCCGGCCTGCGCGTTTGGTTTTGAAGGAAAATTCGGCAACCCGGTGCTTTTCGACCGATCGATCTTTCGCGAACTGCGGGAGTCCGGTGGAGAAGCGGACTGGAAACCGCTGCTTGAAAAATACCGCGACTCGCTCGTGATACTTGGCTGAATCGGTATCACCCGGGCGGCTTCGGAAAGCGGTCCTCACTGAAATGAGCGGGGCAGAGTTCAAACCTTTACGAGTTTCCGGATGTTTGTGCAAAACATCTTCTCTTTTTGAATCCGCGTGAGCGTATTCGACGTGCGTATCAGCTCGACGTACCTCTTCTGCTCGCGCCACGGGCTGTCCGTGCCGAACAGGAAATAGTCTTCCTTCTGCCGGAAGAGTTCGCGCGCATCGTTGCGGCGCCTCATGTTTTCGAGCACGAACGCGACATCGAAGTAGCATGTCCTGCCGCCCAGCAGATCCAAAACCTTATCCCATTCGCCGTATCCGCCTCCATGCGCCAGCACAATCTTTGCCCCTTCGAAGTCCTTCAGGAAAACCGAGAATCGTTCCACCGAGGAATAGTCGCATCCGGGCACGCTGGGATCGGGCCCGGCATGAAAATACATCACGAGGTCGCGTTTCGCCGCTTCTTCATAAATCGCATAGGCTTCTTTGGCATCCACCGGAACCTGCTGGTAGGGCGGATGGAACTTTATCCCCTGGAGACCGGCCTCGGCCATTTCCCGGATTAGCTCGCGATAGTTGGGATCATAGGGATGCACGGAGCCAAAAAAAATCATGCGCGGCGCATCCGGCATGATCGCTTTGATCCACTGCAGGATCCGGCTCCCATGTCCTGGACTGGTGGCAATCATGAGGACGATCGAAAGGTCGACTCCCGCGGCATCCATAGAGGCGGTCAGGCTTTCACAGGTCCCGTCGGTGAAGGGAGTCAGCCGGTTCCCGATATTGGTCACGACAGTATTCAGAGCCTTCTTCGCGACGAATTCGGGATAGATATGCGTATGAGCATCAATGATCACTTGCGTTCCTCTGGCAAATTCGAAATCATAGCTTATCAAAAACAGTTTACCGGAGCAGGCAAAATCCAGATTTGCCGATCGTCGGAACAGGTCGTCGGTTCCCCAAACCCGCAAGCGAAAGGCCGCATGCGCTTGACATCAATAATGACGGTTGATCTAATCAATGGACATAGGCATCATCCCCGGAAAGGCGGGCGTTCATGACCAAATCGCCTTCGGTATTCGAGTGCCAGAACTGCGGCTATGCATCTGCAAAATGGCTTGGCCGATGCCCCGATTGCGGCAGCTGGAACTCTTTCATGGAAGAGCTCCGGCCCGGGCCGGCTGCCGCGGTTCCGGCGCGCCCGGGAAGCTCCAGGGCCACAAAACTGACGGAGGTTTCGGTGGAGGCATCTCCGCGCATCGGCACCGGCAATCCTGAATTTGACCGCGTGCTGGGAGGCGGCATCGTGCCGGGCGCTCTTGTCCTGGTCGGAGGCGAACCGGGCGCCGGAAAATCAACCCTGCTGCTTCAAATCGCGCGCAGCCTTCAGCAGCAGGGACGGCGCATTCTCTATGCCTCGGGCGAGGAATCGGTTCAACAAATCAAGATACGGGCAGACCGGCTCGAAGACTCCCGGGGCGGCGCAGCGGAGGCCGACGACATTTATATTCTGGCGGAATCGAGCGTCGAGCACATCCTCTCGTCGGCGGAAGAAATTCAGCCCGCAGCCATCGTCGTGGATTCGATCCAGACCACGTTTTCCGAAGCGCTCGATTCGGCGCCGGGCAGCGTCAGCCAGGTGCGTCACGTCGCCATGCAATTTCTCGGCTTGTCGAAAACACGGGAGATTCCCGTCTTCCTGATCGGGCATGTAACCAAGGATGGGAGCATCGCGGGTCCCAAGGCGCTGGAGCACATCGTGGATGTGGTGCTGTATTTCGAAGGGGAGCGCCATCAGAACCACCGGATCATCCGCGCGGTCAAGAACCGTTTCGGCGCCGCGAACGAGATCGGCATTTTCGAGATGACTTCCCGGGGATTGATCCCGTCGGGAAATCCATCCAGCCTGTTCCTGATGGAGAGGGAAAATATTTCGGCCGGAAGCGCGGTCGTGTGCGCTCTCGAGGGAACCCGGCCGCTGCTTGTCGAGGTCCAGGCTCTTGTGGTCTCAACACAATACGGCACAGCACGCCGCGTTGCAGCCGGGATCGACTACAACCGTTTATCCGTTCTCGTGGCGATGCTCGAAAAGCGGTTAGGCATTCAAATGGCGGCTTGCGATATTTACGTAAATACAGCCGGCGGGATCGAAATCAACGAACCGGGATCCGATCTTGGCATATTTGCCGCCATTCTCAGCAGTTTTCGCAACCGCCCCCTGCCTCCTCATACGGTCCTGCTGGGCGAACTCAGTCTCTCGGGCGACGCCCGCCCCATCAGCCAGGCCCATCTTCGTGTAAGAGAAGCTGCCGCAATGGGTTTCCGGAAATGCATACTGCCCGCAGGCAACCTGCCCATGGCCGATCCGATCGCGGGCATCGAGCTGGCGCCCGTCAAAACGGTTGCGCAGGCAGCAGAACTGCTTTTCTCGTAACGGTTGCACGTTGAAGGATTCAGGCGGTTTTCAGAGGCCGTCGGCGGACCGAAGTCCCATGGTATCCATTCGTGTAATTTCGACCTGCAACCATAAATACAGAAAGGCTTATCAAAAATTATGCGGGTGTGATAGATTGATGGCAACGCTTTAGGTTTTTGTCCGCCGGGCATTATCCTGACCGGTTTTTTTCACAGCCGCCGGATGAACCTTGAGAGGCTGCGACCATGATAACAGGGCGTCTTCCTTATATCGATTGGAGCTTTGGTGGATTTGGGTTTCAGTTCTTTCTGGTCATCTGGCAATTAATAATCTATTCCATTGATATCAAGTGGATCATGCCGAAGGAGTCCATCCATGGATCTCTGGATCATACGTGCACTTTTATTCGCGGCTATCCTGGTAGGCGGATACTTCGTCCGCCCGTTTGGGCCCAATCTCCCTCTCACGGTTTCGATTAGCGTCGCGCTGGGGGTCATCATACTCCTGGCCGAGCTGAGGATTCGCAGGCTTTCGATCAAGACGCTTCTGGGTGCGGCCATAGGATCCGTCCTTGGGATCATTGGCGCCAGCCTGATCAGTCTGGTCATAGCGCGCATGAATTTCGTGAATCCTCAGACCGAGACTTATCTTCAGCTGCTGATACTGATCCTGATGACTTACCTGGGGCTGATTTCCGGCGCCCACAAGGGCGAGTACCTGGATCTGACCGTGTTCGGGGGACTATTCAGCGACAGCACCATTCGGAAGACGTCCAAGGTGCTCGATACCAGCGTCATCATCGACGGCCGCGTAGCCGACATCTGTAAGACCGGCTTTCTGGAAGGAACCCTGGTGGTCCCTCATTTCGTGCTCCGTGAGCTTCAGCAGATTGCCGACAGCGCGGACTCAGCCAAACGCAACCGCGGCCGCCGCGGCCTGGATGTCCTGGAAAAGATCAAATCAGTTCCGGGCGTATCGGTGCAGATCGTGGAAAAAGACTACCCCGATGTCAAAGAGGTGGATCTCAAGCTGATCGAACTCGCAAAGGAGATGGGCGCCAAGATCGTCACCAATGATTTCAACCTCAACAAGGTTTCCCAGCTGCGCGGCGTGGATGTCCTCAATATCAACGAGCTGGCAAACGCACTCAAGCCCGTGGTGCTCCCCGGGGAGACGATGAAGGTCTTCATTCTCAAGGAAGGCAAGGAATACAACCAGGGAGTGGCGTACCTGGATGACGGCACAATGGTCGTCGTCGACAATGCCCGCCGCATGATCGGCAAAACCATCGCCACGCAGGTCACATCGGTGCTTCAGACCACGGCAGGAAAAATGATTTTCGGGCGCTTCCCGGAGGAGACGGAACCGGCAGCCGGCATGCAGACGCCCAAACAGGACCGACGCCTCTACGAGAAGCCTCTCATCAATAACCGTATCAACCCCGAGGATGATAGGGAACGCATCAAGGGACGGTAGCTCTCAGGCATCAGTCAGGCGCCTCCGACAAAGCCGGAGGCTTGAAAGATTGGAACCGCTCAAATCGGTTGGAGGCATTACGCTGGTCTTGAACGCTGACTTACGCGGGCAAAAGCCGATGAGGCGCTTCCGATCCCCGCAGGGGCCAGCGCTCCGCGCTGGACAGTTTTCTGCAGCGGCACTGTGGCAAACGCCCTGTTTCTCATAACCTCCATCTCCTTGCCGCACGGCGCTTGCCACAGTGCCGCCGCAGAAAACTCCATCGGAAGCGCCTCATCGGCTTTTGCTCGCCGACCCTCGCCGAACAAATCGGCGTTTGTCAGCGCTTTGGTCAGCGTATCTCAGCGTTTCAAAATACGGAACTGTCAAACTCTATGAGTCCCCGGCAGAGCCGGGGATTTACCAATAGAATTATCAAATACGGTTTGAAGCATGGGAACCCCGGGCGCACGCCTCGATCCTGGCGGCAAGGAATCCTCAAGATCATCAAGCCGCTCGCCGAGGCCGGCGGTTGCGGCTGTCGTCGCAGCCGGCGGGACCGGGACACGAATGAATTCGGCTGTCCCGAAACAGTTTTTGGAGATTGCCGGCAAGCCTATCCTGCTTCATACCATCGAGAGTCTTCTTTCCCTCGAGGAATTAGCTCAAATCGTCGTTGCTCTGCCCGCGGAACACATGCCGGCTGCGCGTGCAATCCTGGGCAGGAAAGCATTCCGGCTGGAGACCGAGCTGGTTGCCGGAGGGGAAAACCGGCAGGAGTCGGTGCGGCGCGGTGTCGCGCAGGTGCGCGCCGGAGCGGATGTCATTCTTGTGCACGACGCCGTCCGTCCATTGTGCGACCGCGGCACGATGATGCGTGTCCTGGAGGCGGCCTGGAAGGACGGGGCCGCCGTGCCCGGCCTTGCGGCAACAGAGACCATCCAGCGCGTCTCCCGCAGGGGGCGTGTGCTGGCGACTCCGCCGCGCCAGGAGCTTTATGCCATACAAACGCCCCAGGGATTCCATGCCGGCATTCTCAGATACGCCCTGGACCGGGCGCACGAGGCCGGCTTTCTGGGGACCGACGAATCCTCTATCGTACGCTGGGCGGGGCGTCCGGTTACGGTCGTCCCGGGTTCCCCGGACAACATTAAAATTACGCGGCCCCTGGACCTCCATATTGCTGAAGCGCTGATTTCGGAAAAGTCCGGGAGCCTGAACAGGATTGCAAGGAGCGAATACGCGCTTCGCATCGGGCATGGGATCGATTATCATCGTCTTGTGGAAGGGCGCAAGCTGATCCTGGGAGGCGTGGAAATACCTTTCGACCGGGGGCTGGAGGGCCACTCCGATGCCGACGCTCTCGCCCATGCCGTTTGCGACGCCCTGCTGGGCGCCGCCGGATTTGGGGACATCGGCATGCATTTCCCGGACACCGACGCGTGCAACCGAAACCGCTCCAGCCTGGAATTTTTAAGGGAAGTGCGCGGGAAAATCGAGCAGGCGGGGTGGGCGATCGGCAACGTGGATGCGACCCTCCTTTTGCAGCGGCCCAGGGTAGCCCCATATGCGGCCGGCATGAAACAGAATATCGCGCAAGCTCTCGGCCTGAACATGGCCTGCGTCAATATCAAAGCCACAACCACCGAGGGAATGAACGCGGAAGGACGCGGAGAGGGAATTTCCGCCCAGGCGATCGCTCTGATATATGGAAGATAGCCATTAGAATCAACGAGGCTGCCGGTGATGAGACCCCCCGGCGGCCGCCATCATCCGGGTGCACAGATGACTGCGTCAGCTAGCATTGCCAAACCGGTTCGGGTGCGCTTCGCCCCCAGTCCGACAGGGTACCTCCATGTAGGCAACGTCCGGACTGCCCTGTTTAACTGGCTTTTTGCACGGCATCACAAAGGAGTCTTCATTATAAGGATCGAAGACACCGACGCCGAGAGAAGCAGGCAAAAATACGAAAAGCAGCTGCTGGACGATCTACGGTGGCTGGGGCTTGACTGGGACGAGGGCGTCGGCCGGGAAGGCAATTTCGGGCCCTACCGGCAGAGCGACAGATTTGAAATCTATCAGAAATACGCCCGGCAATTGATTGAACAGGACAAAGCCTTCCGGTGCTTCTGTTCCGAGGAGGAGCTGGAAAAAGTTCGCCAGACCCAGCTGGCGCACAAAGTCACCGCTCATTACTCGGGCAAATGCAGGCACCTTTCGCATTCTGAAATCGAGGCCCGCCTCAAATCGGGAGCGCCTTTCACGCTGCGCCTGAGAGTGAGACCGGGCACGGTGGGGTTTTCCGATCTGGTCTTCGGCAGAATCGATATCGAGACCGCCCAGATCAGCGATCCGGTGCTCCTGCGCAGCGATAAAAGCCCGACCTACAATTTCTGTTGCGTGATCGACGACTGCCTGATGAAAATTTCCCACGTCATACGGGGCGACGGGCACCTGTCGAACACTCACCGCCAGATCCTGATCTATGAGGCCCTGGGCGCGCCCATCCCTCAGTTCGCCCACCTGTCCACGATCCTCGGTCCGGACGGCCAGAAACTGAGCAAGCGTCACGGCGCAACTTCGGTGGAGGAATTTCAGCGCCAGGGATATCTTCCGGAAGCTCTTGCCAACTATCTTGCCCTGCTCGGCTGGTCGCCGCCCAACGAAGGGCAGGAGATCATGTCCCTCGAGGAGATCACCGGCCTGTACGATCTTTCGAGAGTTTTAAAAAGCCCGGCGATTTTCGATAAGCAGAAGCTGGACTGGATAAACCGGAGCTACATCAATAAAGCGCCCGGGGAAGCGCTCGTCGAAACAGCCAAAGGCTTTTTCGCCGAATCCGACCTGGTGCCGGCAGAGCCCGATCAACCGACGCTTTCCTGGCTGGCCCGCGTGATAGACCTGGTAAAAACGCGCGTCGACCATCTCGACCAGCTTCCCGCGGAAAGCGCCGTTGTTTACGGATTCTGCGCGAATCCCCCGGAAATCGAGGCCTCGGCCCGCGAAACGCTGACTGGCAATGATGCAAAGGCCGTGGCGCAGGAGTTTGCGCACAGGGTTGAGGAGCATGAGGTATTGACGCCGGAGATTTATCGCGACATCGTCGCTCAGGTGAAGGCGGCCACGAACCAGAAGGGACGTAACCTGTATCACCCGATTCGTGCGGCCTTGACGGGACGGGGTTCCGGCCCGGAGCTTGAGAAGCTGATCCCGTTATACGAGGAAGGAATTCGGCTGATACTGCCCCGCAAGGTGATGTCCTGCCGCGAACGCCTCCGCGCGGTCCTCAGCGCGATATAGCTGGAAGGGTCCGAGCCTTGGAGTCCCGGCGGTCTAAAGGATCAACCTCCAGGCCGCAAAGTCTTCAGGATTCCGCAGCAGGAACCGGTTGTATATGTCGATTCTTTACGGGATACATGCGGTTGCAGAGGCGTTGAAGGCGGCGCCGGATAAAATCGAGCGGATATCGGTCGAGCGCGGGCAGAAAAATCCACGCATCCGGGAAATCCTGGAACTGGCGCGGAGGAACAATGTCCGCGTATCTCTTGAAGAGAGGTCCTGGCTGGACCGCAAGGCGGGCGGCGCCCGCCACCAGGGAATCCTCTGCTATGCGGCCGAGATGGCCACGTTGGACAGCGAGGAAATCCTGCAGCAGGCAAAGTCCCCGGGATTCCTGGTGGTCCTGGATGGAATCGAGGACCCTCACAACGTCGGTGCGATTCTTCGCTCGGCAGAAGCCGCATGCGTCGACGGCGTTTTTCTGCCGCAGCACCGCAGTTCGAGCCTCGGTGCGGCCGTGGTCAAAGCCAGTGCAGGTGCGGCGTCCCACGTCAAGGTGGCGCGCATCCCGAATGTCGCGCAGCTGCTCGAGTCACTTAAAGAAAGGGGGTACTGGACTGCAGGTCTGGATGCCGGCGCCGATACATCCATTTGGGAAATCGATCTCACCGTGCCCCTGGCGCTGGTCCTCGGGAATGAAGGAAAGGGGCTTCACCGGCTCGTCAGGGAAAAGTGTGATTTTGTCGTCTCGCTGCCGATATGTGGAAATGTGGGATCGTATAATGTCAGCGTGGCAGCCGGCATTGCTCTATACGAGGTTCTTCGCCAGCGAATCATGCAGAAAAAGGAGTAATCCCGAATCTCTCGGACCGGTCAGCCGCCTGTTACCCACCAAGGTTATAAATAATGCCCGTAGTCGAAATCGATCACCTCACTAAGGATTTTAACATTGGCTTCTGGAAAAAGCGTCCGGTCCGGGCGCTGGATAGCCTCTCCCTGCAGGTGCAGAAGGGGGAAATATTCGGTTTTCTCGGGCCGAACGGGGCAGGCAAAAGCACTACGCTGAAGATATTGATGCATCTGCTGCACCCGACGTCGGGCGAGGCTCGTATCCTGGACAGACCCATCAATTCGGTGGCGATGCACCAGAGCATCGGATACCTGCCGGAAAATCCGTATTTCTATGATTACCTCACGCCCGAGGAGCTTCTGACCTACATGGGACGGCTGTTCGGATTCCGGCAGCCTGCCTTGTCCCGGAAAGTCGACGCATTGCTCGAGAGCGTGGGCCTCGCGGAAGCGCGCAAGCTTCAGCTGCGCAAGTTCTCCAAGGGCATGGTCCAGCGGATAGGGATCGCCCAGGCAATCATCAACGACCCGGAGGTTGTCTTCCTGGATGAGCCCATGTCGGGCCTGGATCCCCTGGGGCGCATGGAAGTGCGCCGCATCATCACATCGCTCAAAGCCCGCGGCGTGACTGTCTTTTTCAGTTCTCACATCCTGCCTGACGTGGAGGCAATCTGCGACCGCGTCGCCATACTGAGCGGAGGAAAGCTCCAGGAGGTTGGGGTCCTGGATGAAATTCTGAAAGCGGGGATTGAAGGGCACGAGGTCATCCTGGCGGGCGGGACGGATGAAACAATGGATTCCGCCAGGAGATTCTGCAAGGAGTTGAGGCTCATGGGGGATCGTCTGCACCTGCGGGTCGACAATTCCCGGCAGCTGGAGGATCTGCTTGCCTTTGCCTTCGCCCGCAAGCTGGAACTGATTTCGGTAAACCCGATCCGTTCCTCCCTGGAGGATTATTTCCGGTCGGCGGTGGACCGGAAGGAGCCGGCGAGTGTGCGCGGGAAAGCGGCAGCCGGAGTATCGAGGAACTCATGAAGCGCATTCTGGCAATCGCTCACAACACATTCCGGGAGAACATACGCGACAAGATTCTGTACAACCTGATCCTTTTCGCGCTCATGATGATTCTCAGTTCGCTGGCGCTGGGCCAGCTGACCCTGGGCAACGAAGACAAGGTGATTCTCGACCTGGGCCTGGCATCCATTTCCATTTTCGGGATGCTGATTGCCATCTTTATCGGGATAAGCCTTGTCTACAAGGAGATCGAGAAGAGGACGGTTTACGCCCTGCTGGCCAAGCCGGTCCACCGGCACGAGCTTATACTGGGCAAATACGCCGGGCTGCTCTTCACCCTCCTGGTGAACCTGGCCATCATGACCGCGGGCCTGGAGCTGGCACTCCTGTACGTCAGCCGGGCCGGTCTGGGCGCCCACCTGCGGCTATTGCCGGCCGCCTACATGATTCTTCTCTCGCTGGCGCTGGTCACATCCCTGGCCCTGCTTTTTTCCACATTCTCGACGCCCGCGCTCTCCGCCATATTCACTTTTTTCCTTTGGGTTGCGGGGCACTTCGGGACAGACCTGATCCGTTTTGGAGAGATCACCAAATCGGCTGCCGTGAAGTGGATCTGCCGGGCGGTGTATTACGTCCTGCCCAATTTCTCCAATTTCACGCTGATAGACAGCCTCCACATTATTCAAAGCGCATCCTATTCCCGGCCCATCGATCCCTGGGCCATATCCTGGGCCACGCTTTACTGCGTGCTCTACTGTGCCCTTGTTCTTTCCCTCACAGTCTGTATTTTCATGCGCCGGGATTTCAAATGAGAGCAAGCGGGATTTTGGGGGATACACGGATCGCATGGATTTGCCTTGTGTTCCTGGTCTGTGCTGCGCTCGTAAAGCCCGTACAGGACCGGATGGACGCGCGCGTGGGCGATCCCGGCCTGGATCCCGACCTGCTTTATTTCCGCTCCCCGGCAGCCGTGAAAAGGATGGCGCTGGGCTATGACTGCCTGCTTGCTGATTTCTATTGGATGAGGACCATACAATACTACGGGCGGCGCGATGAAGCCGACCGGAGGGTGGTGCGGTACAAAAACCTGCCCAAGCTTCTGGAAATCACCACGACTCTGAATCCCGATCTTTTGGATGCCTACCGCTCGGGCAGTTCCTTTCTTGCCGAAGCGGATCCCATAGGGGCGGGCCAGCCCGGCGAAGCGCTGAAACTTCTGGACAAGGGACTGCGGACTCACCCGCAGGAGTGGCGGCTGATGTATGACAAAGGATTCATCTACTATTGGTTTTTAAAAGACTACAAGGCCGCCGGGGACACATGGCTGGCTGCGAGCCGCCTGCCTGAAGCGCCTCACTGGATGGAGGGACTTGCCGCCGCATCGCTCACAAAAGGCGGCGCCATGGATATAGCGGTGTCGTTGTGGGAGCGTCAATACCGGGAGTCGGGCCGGGCAAACATCAGGGAAAATGCGCGCAATCATCTCCTGAGCATCCAGGTTGCCAAAGATCTCTGGACGCTGGAATTTTTGCTGGAAAAATACCAGCTGGAACACGGATCCTTCCCCCGCAACCTGCAGGAACTCGTGCGCGGGAAAGCGCGCAAGTACTCGCTGGCCGACCCGCTGGGCACGCCTTACGACTATGATTCGCGAACAGGCGAAGTGAGGCTCAGCGCGGAAAGCAAAGTGAGATTTTTAAAGATACCGGAAAACTATAGAGAAGAATTACGAATGACGAATTACGAATGACGAATTGAAACATACGCACACGATATAGGCCACCTCAACTGTCAGCGGGGCAGCTCCGCCATCAAACCGCAGCAATAGGGCGTATATTTCCGCCTTCCACTGTTTATGTTTTCATTCGTCATTCGTAATTCGCAATTTTGTCAGCAGACGCGCACGATACGCGCTCATTTGACTGTCTATAATTTCAGCTTTATGCTCCAACCGCCGCAACCGGACCGGCAATTCCCCCTCTACGGTGTATGTTTTCATTCGTAATTCGTCATTCGTAATTCGTAATTTTGTCAGCAGACGCGCACGATACGCGCTCATTTGACTGTCTATAATTTCAGCTTTATGCTCCAACCGCCGCAACCATACCGGCAATTCCCCCCTCTCCGGTGTATGTTCTCATTCGTAATTCGTCATACGTAATTCGTAATTTTGTCAGCAGACGCGCACGATACGCGCTCATTCGACTGTCTATAATTTCAGCTTTATGCTCCAATCGCCGCAACCGGACCGGCAATTCCCCCTCTACGGTGTATGTTTTCATTCGTAATTCGTCATTCGTAATTCGTAATTTTGTCAGCAGACGCGCACGATACGCGTTCATTCGACTGTCTATAATTTCAGCTTTATGCTCCAATCGCCGCAACCGGACCGGCAATTCCCCCTCTACGGTGTATGTTTTCATTCGTAATTCGTCATTCGTAATTCGTAATTTTGTCAGCAGACGCGCACGATATGCGCTCATTTGACTGTCTATAATTTCAGCTTTATGCTCCAATCGCCGCAACCGGACCGGCAATTCCCCCTCTCCGGTGTATGTTCTCATTCGTAATTCGTCATTCGTAATTCGTAATTTTGATTACTCGGCGAGGGTCACGCAGTCGCGGCCGGCGGCTTTGCTGCGGTACAGGGCTTTGTCGGCCGCCTCGATCAGGGCTTCGGCGGTCCGGCCGTGATCCGGAAATACGGCGACTCCCATGGAAGCGGTAATTTTGCCGAGCGGATGGCCGCGGTGATGGACGTCGAGGCGCTGGATGGAGTCCCTGAAAAATTCGGCGCGCTGCAGGGTGACGGCGCCCGTGCCTTCCGGCAGAATCAAGGTGAACTCTTCCCCGCCGTAGCGGCAGGCAATATCCTCGCCCCGTATATTCCCCTTGAGCAGGGCTCCGAGTTCCTTCAGCAGCTGATCGCCGGCTTCATGGCCGAAGTTATCGTTGAAGTATTTGAAGTAATCGAGGTCGATCATGATCATTCCCAGAGGCCGCTGGTTGCGCGCAGCCCTTCGTATCTCCAGTTCCAGGGATTCCTCCATGAACCTGCGGTTGAAGAGTCCCGTCAAAGGATCGCGGATGGACTGGCTGCGGAGTGTTTCGTGCAGCCTCAGGTTTGAAAGGGCCATCGCTATATGCTCGGACATGGTGACGGCCATGCGCTGTTTGGTCTCAGTCATCCTGATGCCGTCGGGCTGCATGAGGTGGAGAACCCCGAGGGCTTCGCTTTGCGCCATCATGGGGATGCACAGGTAGCCGGCTTCCGACGGATGATGGATATGCCGGCAGATCAGGCCGGACTGCGAGTTGTCCACCCAATGGGTGCGGCCCCGGCGCAATCCCCAGCATTCATGAGGCGGGAAGGAATGCTCCGCCAGTGAAGAATCCCCCCATACCGCAACGGCTTCAACGAGATTGCGCGAAGGGGCGATGACGTAAAGGGCGCCGACCTGGACGGGGAAAATCTGCTGCGCCACCCGGACGATGACGCCGTAGGCTTCTTCCATGGTCAGACAGGCGCGTAGAATGTCTCCCATTTCATTGAGCAGTGTCATTTCGCGCGTGCGCTGCTCGAGCTCGTCCACCCAGGCCTCAAGTTTCTGATTGGCCTCCTGAAGCGCAGCCTCGGTTTTTTTCCGCCGGGTGATGTCGCGCGCGATGCCCTGCACCGCCACGGCTTTTCCGCCGCGGAACATGGGCCGCGTGCTGATGCCCAGCGCCACGCGGTTCCTGTCCTTGGTAAATATCTCAAGTTCGCAGCTGAAGGGGACTTCGCCGGCTATCTGCGGATCAATCATTTTCCGGCCCAGGTGCTCGTATTCGGGCGCAATGGGATCCATAATCTTCATCTGGAGAGCCTCAGCCCGCGTGTATCCGGCGATCCGTTCGACGGCCCGGTTGATCGATATCAAATTTCCTTCGAAGTCGTGCGAGTATATGATATCGCTGGCATTTTCGAACAGCTCCCGGTAGCGCTCTTCGCCTTCCGAACCCCCCTCTTGGACGTTCGTTTCGCCAAGGCTCCGGCCGGCAATTTCGCTGCGGTTGCGGAATCTATCCACCAGTAGGGGCTCGGCCTGGACCAGGGGCAGGAAGCATTCGCGCACCGCCGGGTGGTCCTGGCAATTTATCTCGGGATGAGCCTCGATCCACAAATGGGATGCTTTGATACCGGCAAGAAGGGCCGCAAGATACTGGTACCTTGGAGACCCGAGCAAATCCTTCAGGCGGGCGGTGCATCGGCCCGATTCCGGCAGGCCAAGGAAAATTGCGAGACCGCAGGTTATGAGGCTTTCTTCGAAAGCCGTGTCGTCTTCCGGCCAGGAGTCCAGAGGTTGCGGCAGCCGGCCAAGAACTTCGAAAGACTGCTCGAGGCCGGCGGAGGTCAGGGCAGGCCTTTCCACCAGGTCCCTCACTTCGTGCGGCGTCAGTCCGAGCTGATGCAGCGTGCATGCATGGGTTACGACAAAATACGGGAACGTGCAGTAACGGCCAAGCCTGAGAGAGAGTTTCTCTTTGAAACGCGCGGGGAGCGGATTATCGAAATAGGCAGCGGCCTGCTGGCGCCAGAAGCTCTCGAGCAGCGCCGGTATATCGAGCGCCGGCGCAAAAAGAGGCGGAAAGAATCCGAGCCGATTTTCGATTTCAGCCTTAAGCTGCAGGGAGGCAGGCGGAGAAGCGGGAGCGTCCGCGACCGACAGATCGGCCTCCATACGCTTCAGATCAGCCAGCTTGTCCCAAAGAGGCCCGAACTGGTCGTCGATCCGTCTTCTTTCCATTTCGACACAAATCCATCAAGGACAGCCGATCGCCTGGGAAATACACCTTTCCCCTCTCAAGCGGAGCCGATGCAAAAAAGTATTGGGTAAGGGGGACGCTGGTATACCCGAACAAGAATTCTGGACCTTATCCCCGAAAACGCAAGCAAAAAGTTCATATGGCCGAAGTGGCACTCGGAGCCGCGGAGTTCGCGGAGGCCGGGCATCAATTCCGTCCCGGCTCCGCGTCTCCGCGCGAGCTTCTTTGGGCTTTGGGCTATAGCATTAAAGGAGCAATTTGTTTGGCCCTCAGGACCGGAAACATGTGTCATATGGCGACTATTGCGCAGTCTCCTCCGCTGCCTTTGGCCCGGCTGAGGGCAGACTCCGCCGACCGGAGCAATGCTTCCACGGTCTGCCCGTGGTCCGGAAAAACCGCTAACCCGATCGACGCCGTAATGTGACCGACCTGTTCGCTCTGATATTTGACCTCAAGAGTCCGGGCCAGATCCCGCAGCATCTCCGCCCTTTTGAAGCTGACTTCGCAATTGCTGTTGGGAAGAACCACGACATAGGTCTGGCCGCTGTACCTGCAGGCGATGTCTCCTTTGCGGACATTGGCCTGCAGCAGCATCCCTGTCCTGCGCAGGACGGAATCCGCTATGTCCAGGCCGAAACTGTCGCTCAGCATCTGGAAGTTGTCCAACGACATCATGATCACGCTGATGGGGTGCTGACTGCGGGCGGCGCGCCGCAGTTCAAGCTCCAGGGATTCCTCCATGAAGCTCCGGTTGAACAGTCCCGTCAGCTGGTCCCGGATGGACTGGTTGCGCAACGTCTCGTGCAGCCTGAGATTGGACAGCGCCATGGCAACGTGTTCCGACATGGCCACGGCCAGGCGCAGCTTGGCCTCCGGCATCGGGGAATTATCCGGCTGAATCAGGTGCAGGATGCCAACGGCTTCGCTTTGCGCCATCATGGGAACGCACAAATATCCCGCAGGCGGCTGGGCGTGAAGGTGCTTGCAGAGCAGGCCGGTGCGGGTATCTTCCACCCAATGGACCCTGCCTCTGCGCAATGCCCAGCACTCATCGGGCGAAAACGTGAGTTCCACTCTTGAAGTGTCGCCCCACTCCGCGACAGCTTCCACGATATTCCGCAGCGGGCCAAGCACAAACAGCGCGCCCCCCTGGAGCGGAAAGATTTCCTGGGCAACCCTGACGATGACCTCGTAGACTTCCTTCGTGGTAAGACAGGCCCGCAGGATATCGCCCATTTCGCTGAGCAGGGTCATTTCACGCGTGCGCTGCTCGAGTTCGTGAACCCAGGCTTCCAGCTTTTTGTTGGCCTGCTGCAAAGCTTCTTCGGTCCCTTTACGCTCCGTGATGTCTCTGCCCAGGCCCTGGATCCCGACCGGCTTCCCTTCCTGGAAAATCAGGCGGTTGCTGACCTCCAGCGTCAGCCGGCTGCCGTCCTTTGCGAGGATATCCAGTTCCTGGGTTAGCGGCGCCTGGTCTGAAAGCTGAAGGTCGATCATCCTGTGCGCTGCCTGCCGGAACTCCGGAGCGACGAACTGGGTGAAGCGCATCTGGAGCGCTTCGGCCCGTGTATACCCCGTGATTCGCTCCGCGGCTTTGTTTATGGAAGTGATCTTCCCGGAGAGGTCGTGGGTGTACACCATGTCATAGGCGTTTTCGAACAATTCCCTGTAACGCTCCTCGCTGATGCGCTTGCCCTCTTCCGCCAGTCTCCTTTCCGTGACATCGCGAATGATCGCCAGCCCGCCGATCACTGCTCCGCCGCCCGTGTCATACATGGGGCCATAGTAGCCCTCGAAATATCCCTGCCTGCCGGTTCCGGGAATCTGGTAGCGCTTGTCCCTCGAGATGACTTTTTGACCGCCGAGCGCAGCGGCAAAGTTTGCTTCCTCGCCGAGTTCCAGCAGAAACGGGCAAGCTTTAAAAACAGGCCTCCCCAGCGTCTGACTGGAACTGACGCCAAAAATCCTCTCCATGCCTGGATTCCAGATGGTGAAGACCAGGTTGCGGTCAAATGCCAGGATGCCGTCCACGCTGCTGTTGATGAGCCTCTCCAGCAGCTGTTTCTCAGCCTGCAGCGCCGACTCGGCCCACTTTCGCGCGCTGATGTCTTCCAGGGTTATGAGGCAGCAGTTTTTGCCGGGAACAGCAGATGCCGTAATGCGAACCCAAAAATCTACCCCGTTTCTTTTTCGAAATTCTCCGTCCAGCCTGGAGATGGGAAGAACTCCATCGAGAACCTGCCCGATCATCTGCCTGCAGGCATTCTGTTCCCGGGCTATGTCAGGGATATGCAAAGAAGTGATCTCGCTCTCCGTGCAGTCCAGGATATGACAAAAGGATCTGTTGGCCTTCATGATTCGGAACCGGCTGTCCACCAGAGCCATCCCGAGAGGCGAATCATCAAACAGGTTCGGCGGCAGATGACTCCCTTCCATTTGAAGAGAAGCGGGTGAAATTGCGGCAGGCTTTTCCTCTGCGGGATGCTGGAGGATCAGGCTCTGGAGGTGCGCAATATCCTCACGCAAAGACTCCAATTCCTCTGCAAGTACCTTCTTGGGCTTGCCTTCAGTATCCATTTACCCCTGCACTGCGGGCCAGGCTCTGGACCGGGTTTCCCGATGCTTCCGGAAGGCGGCCTTTGGAAGTCCAAAGTCTGATGCCAGAACAGCTTATCTCACTATTAGGTCGCATTCTGGTTATCGTAATTGGAGGGTGAAACCTTTAGGCAAATCCATTGTTAGGACCCTTCAGGAAGGTTAGCATAGATTCCCTGCCTGCCCCATTGAACCGTGTGCTATTTTTATTGAGGATCAGCAGACTGCGCAAAGGAGATTCTCATGAAGTACGAGGGAATGATTTACAGGCCGCCCAGTGAAGCCGACAGCCTGATTCTTCAGGTGGCGGTGGGATGTTCATATAATCGATGCACCTTTTGTCATTCCTTCCAGGGGAAGTCTTTTCGCATCAAGTCTTTCGATGAAATCAAGGAAGACATTGACGAAGCATCCGGCTATGGGACGATTCCACGCGTTTTCCTGGCGGATGGAGATGCGCTGATCATACCCCAGCCGGATCTGGTCCGGATTTTGAACTATCTCAAACTGAAGATCCGGGGAATTGAACGGGTCGGCATTTATGCAAATGCGGGGGATATCCTCAAGAAAAGCACGGAGGAATTGAAAGAGCTGAAAAGTCTAGGATTGGGAATCATTTACCTGGGACTTGAGTCCGGCAATCCGGAGGTTCTCAAGAGAATCAAAAAGAACGCCACCGCCGGGCAGATGATCCGGGCGGCAAAGCGGGTCAGGGAGGCAGGAATCCTGCTCTCGGTGACCGTGCTTCTGGGAATCGGGGGAGTTGAGCTAAGTCAGGCCCATGCCGAGGATACGGGAAAAGTGCTTTCCCAAATGGATCCTGAATACGTCGGCGCGCTCTCGCTTATGGTGGTTCCCGGGACGCCGATTCATGAAGAACTGCGAACCGGAAAGCTTGTTCTTCCGACGCCTTTCGAGCTGATACGGGAGTTGGGAACCATGATTGACAACTGCCAGTTCACCAACTGCTTCTTCGCGTCGAACCACGCCTCCAATTACTTGCCCCTTCGAATTCGGATGCCACGGGAAAAGGAAAAAGCTCTTCAACTGATCCGGGAGGTCCTCCAGAGGAAGGATCCCGATCTGCTGCGGCCTGAATATATGCGTGCCCTGTAGCTGCGGCCCACCTCCCGGCCAGACATACCTTTAATAATCAACGCTGACAAACTGACAAAGATATATATAGATTTTTGTCGGCGTATGTCAGCGTTACAGGTTATGGAACCCGGGCGCCGGTGTTTATTCCTCGCCGGGATCCAGAGAGACTTTAGGTATCGTCACGATCAGAAGGAATGCCAGCAGCATGGTCAGCGCGGCGATTAAAAATACCATCCTCAATCCCGCTTCCATGGAAGTGCGGATAGCCCGAATGGTCTGGTCCAGAAGCGCCGCCCCGTTGTCTTTCTTGAGAAGGATCTCCTGAAGGGATTTCATTGCCGGTTCGGATAGCAGAACCCGCGGATTGCCCAGGGACGTCATGGTGGCCTCATCCGCAATCCGGCTTAATTCGGAAGGAAGCGTGGCCTGGAGCGCGCTGTTGTACCTGGTATTCATGGCCGACCCGAGTATAGCCGGCGCGATAGCCATGCCCATCGCGATGCTGAAAAAGAGCGCCCCGGTGGCTATGCCCAGCAACCTTCTGGGGACAGCGGCCTGTATCACCACAGTATTCAGGGTTGGGATGGTGCCTTGTCCAATGCCGCCCAGGATGGAGACGATAACTCCCCATAAAATGGGCGTGTTCGCGCCGAAAAAGATCATGCTCCCCATCACGACCGTCAGCATGCCATACCCGGCGACATACATCCATTTATAGGATTTCGTCCGTGCAAGTATGTAGCCTGTGGGAATCCCTACCAAAGCCATCAGCGCCGAAAAAGGCGTGATGATCTGGCCGCTTGTCATCGCGCTGAGGCCCTGAATACCCTGCATCAAAAGGGGGTAATAAAGAGTCACTCCCATCATCCCGAAGAAGGAAAAGAATCCCGCGGCGGAAGCTGTAAGAAAAGTTCGGTTCTTGAATACTTCGGGATCCAGGATGGGCCCCTCCGTTTTGGATTCGTATCTCAAAAAGAAAATCCATGTGATCAGAGACAAGGCCAACAGGCTGAGAACCTGTACGGATCCCCATGGATAGGTTGTTCCGGCAAAGGAGAGGCCGAAGATCAGCGTGGACGAGGCGACCGTAACCAGGATGATGCCGAGAATGTCGATTTTGTGGTCCCGGCTCATGATCAGCGCGGGCATGCCGTAGGCGATGAGGATGCAAAGAAAGATCAGCGGCAGGATCCACCAGAAGATATGGTGCCAGGTCAGCTTATCCACGATCCATCCGCTCAGAGTGGGGCCGAACAGAGAAGGGATGGCAAATGGAATGTTGAGCAATCCCACCCATTTGCTCCGTTCTCCTCCCACGAACAAATCGCCCACCACCGCGAAACAGAGCGGAGCGATTGCACCCATACCCAGGCATAAGAGTGTGCGGGCGGCGATCAAAGCCAGGAAAGTCGGGCTGATTGCGCACAAAACCGTACTCAGCAGAGAGATTATTGTGGATGCGATCAATATGGCCCGGCGCCCGAATATGTCTGAAAACTTGCCGGCCAGCAGCGTTCCCATTGCCAGACCCAGCGAAGGGATGGAAACGCTCCAGGAATACAGCGCCATGCCATTCAGGTCGGCGGCTATCTTGGGCGCAGCGACATTCCAGGTTTGAAGGATGTAGCTGTAGAGAAAATAGGCCAGTATGACGGCCGCCAGCGCCATCCAGACCTGCTTCTTGGTGTATGGAGAATTCGCTGCCTGATGAGGCGCTTGTGACATTCTGATGTCCCCCGAATCGTTAAAAAATCCAGCCTGTTCTCTTTTGGATACCGCCTTTTGTGCCATTTATGGGATCTGGTTGCAAGCATATTATTGGCGGCTCTGCAAGTCATAGCGCCGAAGCACGCCGGTAAGACCTTTGATGAACGCTGACAAAAACACAGAAACCATATTCGAAAAGCGGGATTGCCTCTTTTGCCGAATCCATCCCCCGATGGTATACTCCGGAGGGCGCCCGGGAGGGTAAACCCAGGGGGATGAATGGTCACTCGGATGAAATTCATAGTGGGCGGACTGGTGGTTGTTGCGGCCCTGGCTTGGCTGGGGTTCGTGGGATTTCAGGAAAGCAAAGCCTACTACATAACCATCAACGAATTCCGAACCATGCAGGGGGACCTCGAGGGAAAGACCATAAAAATTGCCGGAGAGGTGGTACACGGCTCCATTGACCGGGGCAAGCCCCAGATGGAGTTCACCCTTGGCGACCAGAAAGAGAGCATCCGGGTCCGCTATGTAGGAAAAGATGTGATTCCCGACACGTTCAAGGACGGCGCCAAAGCGCTGGTGCAAGGGGACGTCGCACCCGACGGAGTGTTCCAGGCCCGTCAAATCGAGGCGAAGTGCGCATCCAAATACGAAGCGGAATTCGTAAAGAAAGGCTCCTCACAACAATAGCAGCCCATGGATGCTTGCTCGGCGTGAAGTCTGAAAATACCGATCCAAAATTCAGCTGCAGGTAGGGTTCATGGCCAATTTTGGCGACTTTTGTCTACTTTTCGCGTTGTGTCTGTCGTTATTTGCGCTGTTCGCCGCCCTCCTGGGAGCGTCCCAAAAGCAGGACCGCATGGTGCGAAGCGCCGAGCGCGCGGCTTATGCCTCCGCGGGCAGCATTGCCCTCGCTCTTTTCGCATTGGTTTACGTTCTGCTTGCAGATGACTTTTCCGTTTCCCATGCAGCCAATAACAGCAGCCGAGAACTGCCCATCTTTTACAAAATTGCCGCGGTCTGGGGCGGTCACGACGGGTCGATGCTCCTGTGGGTTTTTTTTACTGCCTGCTTCTGCGCACTGGTTCTATATCAGAACCGGTCCAGGTACCGGGACATGATGCCCTACGTTCTGGCCGTCCTGATGGTCAACCTTTCCTTCTTTCTCTGTCTCAATCTTTTTCTCTCGAATCCTTTTGACCAGCTGATGCAGGTTTTTGCCGACGGCACTCTTCAGCCTTATGTTCCCGCCGACGGCAGGGGGCTGAATCCGCTGCTTCAATACTGGGCGATGGTGATCCACCCGCCGATCCTGTATCTCGGATTCATCGGTTTTGTGGTTCCCTTCGCATTTGCTATCGCCGCGCTCATCACCCGGCAGCTTGGGGATACCTGGATACGGACCACGCGCCGCTGGACTCTCCTGACGTGGCTCCTGCTGGGGATCGGGATCGTCCTGGGAGGAAAGTGGGCTTATGTCGTACTGGGCTGGGGGGGGTACTGGGCATGGGATCCGGTCGAAAACTCATCGCTGATGCCCTGGCTTGCGGGAACGGCATTCCTGCATTCGGTGGTGGTGCAGGAGCGAAGAGGGATGCTGAAAATCTGGAACATGATCCTGGTTGTCTTCACGTATCTGCTGGGCATCTTCGGCACATTCATTACCCGCAGCGGGATCGTCAGTTCCGTCCACGCCTTCGCTGGCTCGAACCTGGGAAAATTTTTCATCGGCTACATGACCTTTGTCCTGCTTGGGAGCCTTTGCCTCATCATCGTCCGGCGTGCGTATCTGAAAAGCGAGCGGCGCCTCGATTCCTTCCTCTCGAGGGAAAGCGCATTCCTGTTCAACAACCTGGTCCTGATTGTGTCCTGCTTCGCGGTTTTCTGGGGAACAATGTTTCCCGTGCTTTCGCGATGGATCAAGGGGACGCAGATCACGGTCGGGCCTCCTTTTTTCAACAACATCAACATACCCATCGGCCTTCTGCTTCTCTTCCTGACCGGCGTGGGTCCGCTGTTCGCGTGGCGCAGGACGTCTCCGGCGAGCCTTAAAAAGGCGTTCCTCTGGCCTGTTGTGTTCGCCGCCGCCACATGCATCGGGCTTCTTGCCGGGGGAATTCGGAATTTTTACACGGTTGTCTGCCTGAGCTTGTGTGCTTTCGTGCTTGTGACCATCATCGAGGAATTTTACAGGGGCGCGCGCATCCGCTCGAAGAGCAGAGGTGAAAGCTTCCCTGCGGCGCTTTTGAATCTGACGCTTAAAAACAGGCGGCGCTACGGCGGATATATCGTGCATTTCTCGATGATATTGATTTTTGCGGGCCTCACCGGCAATGCCTTCAACCGCGAAGACACGCGTCAGCTCTCGGCCGGCGAAGAGCTGAAAATAGGGGATTACGCAATAAAGGTGGCCGGATTTGAAGAAGGGCAGACTCCGAATTATCAATTCGGGAGAGTCATCCTGCAGGCATACCGGGATGGGAAGCTGGTCCGGACGCTGAAGCCCGAAAAACGGGTCTTCAAAACCGCCGATCAACAGTCGACCACGACGGTCGCGCTTCACAGCACGCCCAGGGAAGACTTATATGTGGTTTTCGCCGGAACGACCCGGGACTCGAAGTATGAAATAGCGGCGCACTTGAACCCTCTGGTGTTCTGGGTATGGTTCGGATCGGCCGTAATGGTGATTGGAGCTATTGTTGCTTTGTTGCCGGATAGATTAGCGGTTAGCGGTTAGCGGTTAGTAGTTAGTTTCTGTCGCGAAACTCGGGTTTTGTGAAAAAGCCAAATTTTTCAACCGTCAATAGGATATTTGATATTACATAGAAGCCGATAATTGGAGTCAGGCCGCGTAGCGGCCAGCTGAATTTAGCCAGGCCTTTTAAGGCCTGGATCGTAAGGAGTTAAGTTTTCCGTCGCGTAGCGACGGCTGAATCTCAGGCGTCGCTACGCGACGCGCTGCTCGCTGTACCATGGTTCCCGGCCTTGAAAGGCCGGGCTAAAATCATAGTGCCGCTACGCGGCACAAAACAGTTTCGCGACATAAACTAGTTAGCGGTTAGTGGTTGGGCGGTTCGCAGGGGAGTGATTCAGATGCTTTGGGTAGCGTGCACGGGGGTTGTGGTGCTGGCGGCAGTTTACATCCTGGCCCCGCTGTTCAGGGAAACGAAGGACACCCTGGACATTGAACTGCTGGCCGAGACGGAACTGGACCGACTTCTGGATCGCAAAGCGGTCGTCTACAGGAATCTCAAAGACCTGGAGCTCGAGTACAAGATGGGCCGTCTGTCCGATGCGGATTTTGAGCAGCTGGGCGCCGGCTACAAAAACGAAGCGGCGCTGATCCTTCAAAAACTGGATCAGATGGATGCATCCGAAAACCTTGACGACCTGATCGAAAAGGACATCGCCTCGCGCAAGGCGCCGAGGCCGGCCGCCGGCAAGAGGCGTGTTCAGGACTCGCTCAAATGCCCTGCCTGCGGCGCCGAGGTTGTTCCGGGCAAAAAGTTCTGTGCCGATTGCGGGCATTCGTTATAGAAAATGAGAACAATGCGCATTACCATCGCCTGGCTCTGGCTTGTCTCACTGACCGCGGCGTACCCGCAGGCCGGCGGGACCGTGGAAGGAAATCTGGTCAACCTGACGGATCCATCGATCGTCGCGGGCGCCGTTGAACTGGATGTGGTCGAATTAGGCCAGGGCATGAGCATCCTCAAATCCGCCAAAACCGATTCCGCTGGCAAATTCCGCATCGAGGAGCTCCCTCAGGATCAGCGCCTGATGATACGGGCAAACTATAAGACTGCCTATTACTATGCTCCAGTGAGTTTTGATGCAGAAGGCAGAGCCCGGGCAAAGATAGAGGTCTATGAGCCTGTGACCTCGATGAAGGATATAGAGGTTGAGGGAATCCGGATGGCTTTCCAGATGGCCGGCGATCAGGTGAAGTCGCTGGAGTCGATTACGTTCAACAACAAAACCAGGCCGCCCAGGACTTTTTCGAGCCCCGAGGGGAGCTTCCGGTTCTCGAAGGCTCCGGGAATCCTGGAAACTCCCATGATCAGGGTTACCGCGCCGGGTTCCTCGATGCCCGTGGTCCAGGCGGCGTTGGAGAGCCCCGATGGCAAAAGCTACTACAGCCAGTATCCCCTGCGTCCCGGCGTTACCACCTTTGAGGTCCAGCAATCGCTTCCTTACACGAACCGAAGCTACACCTATCGAAAAAAGTTCTACCTTGATGCCGGCCCCGTCGACATCGGCGCGATCCCCAAAGATATGGTTTTGACGGGACAGGATTTGTCGAAAATCCAGGAAGACGCCCAAGGCAATTTCGCCGTTTACCGGAGTGCCGCCATAAAAGCCGGATCGGAATATGCATGGACCCTGTCCGGCGGTACTGCCCCGCCGGAAGCGGCGTCCTCCGAAGCGGCCGGTGAATCTGCGGTGGAAGCCAGACCCGGCATTATCGGCCGGAATGTCCTCGTGATCGGCCCGCTGCTCCTGATGGGTTTCATCACCGTGTTGTGGTATGGCTTCAACCGCGCCAAAGCCGGGCCGCCCAAATCCGGGGATGCCCGCGCGCGTCAAGTAAGGGAGCGGCGGGAAGAACTGCTGGGCCAGATTGCCGCCCTGGATCAAACGTATGAATCCAAAGCCCTGGGCCGTCCGGAGTACCTGAGGCAGCGTGAAGAACTCAAGCGCCGGCTGCGCCGCATTACCCTGCTGACCAAAAAACGGTGACCCGGGCGCCGGCGGCGGCCCCTCGGCTCTTTATGAATATGATCGAAGTCCGCGGACTGGCTAAACATTTTGGCAGGTTTTCCGCCCTGCGCGGCCTCAACCTGACCGTGGGCGCCGGTGAATTCGTCGCACTGTTCGGAAGAAACGGCGCGGGAAAGACCACTTTCCTGAGAATCCTCGCCGGATTGTCCCGGCCTTCTTCCGGCAGCTTCAGGATTCAGCCGGACGGCTCCGGGCCTGCGCGCAGCGCCATCGGCTACCTTTCGCACAACACTTCCCTCTACCTCGATCTGACGGCCCTTGAAAACCTGCGTTTCTACGCGCAGCTTATGGGAGTGCCCGCGGATACCGGGACCCTGGAGAGGAAAATCGGTCAGGTCGGATTAGCCGGACGCGAGAGGGATCCCGTGCGGAACTATTCGAGGGGCATGCAGCAGCGTCTGGCTATCGCCAGGGCTTTTCTGCACAATCCCTCCATTCTTCTTCTCGACGAGCCCTTCACCGGCCTGGATCAGGCCGGTTCGAGCTTTCTGAGGGGCTACCTGCACAGTGCTCATGCCCAGGGCAAAACCTGCATTATGGCGATTCACGACGCGCAGCTGGGTTATGAGCTGGCAGACCGGCTTGTGGCCATCGAGAAGGGCGTTGCAGCCCTGGACGTTGCCAGACCGGATGTGAGTTTTTCAGAATTCCAGGAAGCTCTTTCGCTTATTTCGGCGGGCGGTGATACGGGGAGAATGCCTGAAGCATCATGAAGAAAATCTGGGCGATATTCCGGAAGGACATGCGGATCGAGTTCAGGACAAAAGACTCGCTCAACTCCATGCTGTTTTTCGGCGTGGTCGTCCTAGTAATCTTCAACTTCGCCCTGGGATCGTTGCACGACTCCATGCGCTCGGCGGCGCCCGGCATCCTTTGGGTAGCCTTCGCCTTTTCAGGCACACTCGGCCTCAACCGCGTTTTCGCCGCGGAAAAGGAAAACAGCTGCCTTCAGGGCCTGCTGATGGTCCCCGTCGACCGCGGAGTCATTTATCTCGGCAAAATGCTCGCAGCCACCGTTTTCATGCTGATCGCCGAGCTTGTGATCTTCATCTTCAGCCTGGTATTTTTCAACCTCACCGTATGGCCGGAGATTCCTTACCTCATCCTCGTGTTCGCGGTCGGGACTCTCGGCTTTACAGCGGTGGGAACCCTGCTGTCCGCGGTCACCGTCAACACCAAAATGAGGGAAGTTCTGCTGCCGCTGATATTGTTCCCGGTCATACTGCCGGTATTGATCAACGCCGCGGAAGCGACCAGCATCATTCTGAATTCCGCGGATTACGGGCAATTGAAGCTTCCGCTCACCATAATGTCGGTGTTCACCCTCGTGTTCGGAACGATATCCTATCTGCTGTTTGAGTACGTACTGGAGGACTAGCGATGAGTGAAAGGCTTCAGTCCCGCCTGGACACCGCTCTGGAGGTCGCCCTTTTCCTCAGCATGGCCTTCGCGCTCTACATGGCTCTGATCGGGGCGCCGCGGGAGAGGACCATGGGAGACCTCCAGCGGATCTTTTACTTTCACGTTCCCTCGGCGATCAACGGCCTCACAGCGTTCGCGGTCAATTTCGCGGCTTCGCTGATGTATCTGATCCGAAAAAACCGCTGGTGGGACAACCTGGCCCTGTCGGCGGCAGAGGTAGGAGTTTTGTTTCTGGGCATCGTGCTCGTAACCGGCCCGATCTGGGCCAAGCCCGTCTGGTTCATCTGGTGGACCTGGTCGCCGCGCCTGACTTCGTCGCTCATCTTGTGCCTGCTGTATATGGCATACCTGCTGATTCGCAATTACATCGAGGATCCGGAGCGCAAAGCCCTGGTTTCGTCGGTTTTCGGAATTATTGCTTTTGTGGACGCGCCCCTGGTTTGGTTTTCGATCCGCTGGTGGCGCGACATTCATCCGTCGCCGATGCTGGAAACCGGCGGATTGTCGCCATCGATGCGCCCCGCTTTTTGGGTGTGCGTGGCTGCCTTTCAGATCCTTCTGATCTACCTTCTCCGCCGGCGGTTTTACCTGGAATCGATGCGGACCGAGGTCGAACGGCTGGAGCGCCAGTCGGATGTTTTACGCTGAAAAGGAATCGCTATGGATACCATGCATTTTCTGTTTGCCGCATACATGGCCATCTGGATCCTGCTGGCGGTCTATCTCTTCTCGATCCGCTCGCGGGAAAAAAAGCTTCGGGAAGAGGTCCGCCGCCTTCGTCGATGCTTGAAAAATCGGCTTTCGGGCAAACACCGGGAAAGGTCTGACTGCCGTAAAAGACACGAACGGCTCAAGAGCAGATTCAAATTTCGTATAGTTCTGTTTGCCCCCGGCTGCCCCGCCAGAGGAAACCCTACGGGACGCATTGCTTCGCCCGATCCGGACGGGGTAATATTGCTGTTTTAGGCGGGGAGGAGAAAAGGCTATGCAGCCAAAAGTACCAGCCCAGTCCGGCACGCTTGAATCCAGCGATGCACTCGTTATGGTTGAACCTGTCGCCACCGGCTCGGGCAGACAGATCGAACTGGAATCGAATGTGATGATGCAATACGGCCGGCGCATCCGGCAGCAGGTGATACTGACCCTGGAAAAGCTATCCGTTTCGGATGTGCGGATTCTGGTCAAAGATAAAGGCGCCCTGGATGCCACCCTGCAGGCTCGCGTTGAAACGGCTGTTCGCCGATCGATCCGGGCCGCATGAGAGGCGCGCTATGCTGAGGCACACCAAAAAACGGCGGAGCATGCTGTATATCCCGGGCAACAATGCGGCCATGATCCAGCAAGGCGGAGTGTTCGGGGCGGATTGCGTCCTGCTGGATCTTGAGGATTCCATCTCTCCCGCAGAAAAAGACGCAGCGAGGATTTTGCTGAAACATGCCATCCCGGCCGTGGACTTTTACGGTGCGGAAGTTGTCGTGCGAATCAATCATCAGGACACTCCCTTCGGATACGATGATCTCCGGGAGATCGTGCCGATTCAGCCCGACGGGTTGCGGCTGCCAAAAATCGAATCGGCCGCTGAAGTCTTGCACGTCATCCGGCTGATCGAAAAAATCGAGGACGAGCATCATCTGCCTCACGACAGGCTGACCGTCGAAGCCATGATTGAAACCGCCGTCGGGGTGGAAAATGCCCTGGAAATTGCCCATTCCTCTCCCAGGGTCACCGCCGTTGCCATCGGCGGCCAGGATCTGGCAGCCGACATGGGCATTACTCTGGAAAACAGCATCAGCAGCCTCGAATACGCCAGTCAGCGGATCGTCATGGCGGCGAAGGCGGCGCATATCGATGTGATGGACACGGTATTTGTGGATATTGACGACGAGGATGGTCTGCGCGCATCCGCCCGGCGTGCCAGACATCTCGGCTTTACCGGAAAAGCCGCCATCAATCCTCGTCAGATCGACATCATCAATGAGGTGTTTTCGCCAAACGAGAGCGAAATTGCGGATGCGATCGACATTGTCTCGGCCTATAAACGACATAACGCCGCGGGCGTAGGGGTATTCGCGCTCCAGGGGAAAATGGTGGATGCGCCGGTGGTTGCGCGGGCGCTGCGTATCCTGAACCTGGCGGACATCGAACCGGATACTCTGTGAGGAGAGGCAGCCGTGAAAACAAGCATTGGAACGGAAATTCCGGAGTTCATAGAAAAAAAGAAAGGCCGTGGAAAACTGAAGCCTTTCGAGGGAGCATGGACGAGGCTCCGGAAGGGGTGGATGGATGAACCGACCGTTTCGCTGCCGACGAAAGCCAAGATGCCCCATGCCAGCAAAATGGAGAAGGATTTAAGGACCGCCATCGAGAAAGCAAATCCTCGCGACGGAATGACCGTTTCCTTTCACCATCATCTGCGCAACGGCGACGCGCTCGTCAACCGGACGATGGACATCCTGGCTGAACTGGGGATCCAGAATATCACCCTTGCTGCCTCCTCGCTGTCGGCCGTCCATGCGCATTTGATACCCTATCTGGAGAACGGAACCATCACCGAAATATGGACCTCCGGCATGCGCGGCGAACTGGGCAAGGCGGTTTCCGCCGGTAAGCTCGCCTACCGTGCCGTGATTCACTCCCACGGCGGACGCGCCCGCGCGATTCACACCGGCGAATTGAGTATCGATCTGGCGGTTCTGGCCGCCTCGGCCGCCGACGAGGAGGGAAATGCGACCGGATGCTGCGGCCCGTCGGCATTCGGCTCGATGGGTTACGCCATCATGGATGCCCGGTATGCCAAACAGGTGATCGTGGTAACGGACAATATCGTTCCCTATCCCTGCATTCCCATTTCCATTGAACAGACGGATGTTGACTATGTCGTGAAGGTCGATCAACTGGGAGACGTGGGCGAAATCGCGTCGGGAACGACGCGCATCACGAAAGCGCCTCTGGATTTGCGCATAGCCCGACTGGCCGCCCAAGTCATCGAGCATTCCGAATTCATGGCCAACGGCTTTTCCTTCCAGGTCGGCGCGGGAGGAGCTTCGCTGGCGACCGCGAAGTATGTCAATGAGATCATGAAAAAGCGCGGCATCAAAGGCAGCTTTCTTCTGGGTGGTGTAACCTCCTACGTGGTCGAGCTTATGCAGCATGGGTTGTTTCAGAGCGTTTTCGACGTCCAGTCCTTTGATGCGGCTGTCAGTTCATCCTTGTTCAGCGATCGCAATCACATCGAGATATCGTCGGACATGTACGCGAATCCTTTCAACTGCGGAAGCATGGTCAACAAACTGGATATCGTAGTGTTGGGAGCGCTGGAAGTTGATGTGAATTTTAATGTGAATGTGATCACGTCCTCGGAGGGAACCATCATGGGCGCTTCCGGCGGGCATTGCGATACGGCGGCCGGCACGAAGCTGGCTGTCGTTGTGTGCCCGTCGTTCCGCAGCCGGATTCCCTCCATCAAGCGCAAGGTTCAGCACGTCGTCACACCGGGGGAATCGGTGGATGTGGTCGTGACGGAACGTGGCATTTGTGTCAACCCCATTCACCCTCATCTCGAAGATCGTCTGAGAACAGCCGGGCTGCCCACCCGAAGGATACAGGATCTTCACGATGAGGTGGACGCCATTGTCGGGGTGCCGGATGCTATCAGCTACAACGACCGCATCGTAGCTGTCATAGAATACCGCGACGGAACAACCATTGACGTAATACATGAAATCAAGCACTAGCAAAACAGCCTTATGCGATTGCGCTTGTGACCTGCAAAGTGAACCTGCATTCCGGGATTGGCCGCAGCAGCAGGAATTCTGTGATGAAGAGGGGTCGAGGAGTCGCGTATTCCCATAATCTTGTGAGGCATGCTCCCAAAGGCAGGAATGTCCTGAAGTGGCATCTCTATCAGAACGCCCGGCCGGATCCGTTATGAACGTTGATGAAATACGAAACAAGATCCTGATCGCGAGGGAGAAACGAGCACTCCTGAGGCAGCAGTGCTCCCGATCCATAAGAAATTCGCTCAGCCTTTCCCTCAACATACCGGGATATCCGAAAAGCATGCCTCTGATTTCCGCGTTTTTCGACGATGTTCTTTCGGAATGCATGGGTTTTCTGCAGGCTCACGGAATCGCAATAGATAGAGCCCATGAAATAAAGAATGTCGACGAAGCCGGAAATTTCTATCTCGCACCGTTGCCGAACGGGCGCCGGCTCGCCGACATAAAAACCTTAGCCGAAGCCTTCGAAGAGTGTCATCCCTTAGGGCGGATTATTGACATCGACCTTGCAGATCCGCAATGCCGGCCGCTCTCCTCAGGCAAGCTGAAGCGGTGCCTGTTGTGTAAACAACCGGCTATCGTCTGTATGCGGGAAGCGACGCACAGCTATGAAGAATTGCAGGAGAGCCTTGTTCGTGGAATTCGCGGCTATCTGGCAGATAAGGCTAAGCGGCAGACCTGCAGGCATCTCGCCGCGCTTGCCTTGAAAGCAATCCTGTACGAGATCTCCGTATCACCGAAGCCGGGTTTGGTCGGGCGCTTCGAGACCGGTTCGCACCGCGACATGAACTATTTTACTTTCCTCTCCTCCACATCCGTCCTCGCCGGGTATTTTGAAGAACTGGCGCTGGCAGGCTACGCGTATCAAAGGGACGATCTCCGCGAAGCTCTGCCGCTGGTTCGCACGGTCGGACTGAAAATGGAAGCTTCCATGTTTTCGGCTACTGACGGCGTAAACACCCAGAAGGGGCTCATCTTTCTGATCGGGCTCGCTCTGTTTTCTTCCGGCTATGTAATCGCCCGCGATCGCAGATTTGATGGGGCGCGCTGTCGGGAGGTGATCGCCGCAGTCTGCGCCAATCTCGTGCAGAACGAACTGGCAACGGCGACGGGCAATGGCCGGACGCATGGACAGACCTGTTTCCAGCGATACGGATTGGATGGTGCGGGAATCCGCAGAGAAGCGGAAAGCGGAATGCAGTCGGTGTTTGAACACGGGCTGCCGGAATTGAAATCTGCGCTTGCGAACGGTGCGGAGTCGAGCACAGCACAGATAAACAGGGGCCTGATCCGGACGCTGCTGCGGCTTATGACCGTGGCCAACGATACAAACATCCTCTATCGCAAGGATATGGAGACGCTGAAAACAGTCCAGCGCATGGCGCAATACGTCCTTGATGCCGGGGATGGAAAGGATGAAGCGGAGAGGTATGCGCGGCTGCGGACCTATTGTCGGCAGGAATACATTTCTCCGGGGGGATCTGCGGACCTGCTTGCCGTAACGCTTTTTACATATTTTGTCGAGCGCGCTTTTTCATCTCCTTCGGAGCCGGTACAAACGGACTAGACAGAATGCCAGCCTTCCAGGAAAAGATTCTGAATCTCCGCAATCCGTATGCGCTGAAGCAGATCCATGCATTCCTGACGCCTCTCGGGTTTCATTTCGACCCGCGGACCGTCGATTACACGATGGTCCTTCACGATGCGAAGGGCAGGATTGCCGGCACCGGATCCTGCCAGGGACAGGTCATAAAATATGTCGTAGTGGCGCCCGCGCATCGCGCGACCAATGCGTTCTCCACGATTGTGACACATCTCATCCGTATCCTGATCAAAAAGCATCCGCAGATTTTTGCTTTCACACGGCCAGGCAATGCCGACAAGTTCGAGCGGCTCGGCTTCAACAAGGTGGCCACCGCTGAACCTCTCTTTACGCTATTGGAGTTTGGCTATCGATCGATCCAGGACTATCAGGATTACCTTTTCTCACGGAAGGTGGGCCGCGCCGCGCACCCGATTTCCGCCATTGTGGTGAACTGCAATCCCTTCTCCAATGGGCACAAATACCTGATTGAAACCGCCGCCTCGCAGAGTACGGTTGTTTACCTCTTTGTCGTCGAGGAAGACCGGTCCGTGTTTCCATTTAAGGACCGCTGGAAACTGATCGAGGAGGGCACCCGACATCTGGACAAAGTCGTGATGCTCAAAGGAGGTCCCTATGTGATCACAGGCGCCACATTCCCCAGGTACTTTTTGGAAAATGAAGAACCGGATCTGGTGACTCAAAAACAGGCCGAGCTGGATATTGAGATATTCGCCCTGCATATTGTCCCGGCACTGGGGATCACGCGGCGTTACGTGGGCACAGAACCCTACTCGCCGACAACCCAGGCCTACAACGCCGCCATGAAGAAGATATTGACTCCTTGCGGGGTGGAAATCATCGAGATCGAGCGGAAGTCGCAGGGAACCGGCGCGGACGGCAAACCCAATTTCATAAGCGCGACCAAAATCCGCCGGGCTCTCAGCGAAGACAACCTGACGCCCGTCCTGGAATACCTGCCGCCTTGCACGCTCGCATATCTGCAATCCGCCTCATCCAAAGACGTGCGGGCAAAGCTTAAAGCACAACGGGGAGCACTGTGAGAAACGCCAAGGTCATACGGGATGGCAGCAGGACCGGCCTATATTTCAGTTTATAGCCGGCAGACCCATGCCCTGCAGATCAGGCGCTATAATGGCGGGTGCACATAAAGCACTGGGAGGTGAAATGAGCGCAAATTCACAACAGGCAAATTGGACAGAGATCTACAGACAGCGCCGCAACAGGATTCGCCTGGAGATCGGTGACGGAGTCATCCTCTGGCTGGGGCATGCCCAGGAGCCGCGCAATTACGCGGATAACACCTACCCTTTCCGGCAGAATTCCCATTTCCTGTATTACACCGGCATCTCACAGCCCGATTTTGCGGTGCTGTCCTTCCCCGACGCCGATCACGATGTTCTTTTCGCCAGGTCCGCAAGCATCGACGACATCGTCTGGAGCGGGCCGGTGCGCTCGCGCGAGGACCTGGCCCGAGATGCGGGGATCGATATTGTGGAGGATCTGGAGCGGCTCCAGGATTATCTCGACAAAGCCCGAATTCAGGAAATGCAGATACGGTATCTGCCTCCCTACCGGACCTCCGCCATGTTCCAGCTCTCCCGGCTGCTGCACGGAACCCCGGAAGAAATTGCCGCCAACTCCTCTCAAATTCTGATGGAGCAGGTTGCCGGGCAGAGGAGCGTCAAAGAGGACGTCGAGATTGAGGAGATGGAGGACGCGCTGGGCATCACGGATAAAATGCACCGGGCGTGTATGGCAGCAGCCCGGGCCGGCAGGCGGGAGGGTGAAATTGCGGGCATGATTCAGGGCGTTGCCCTGTCCCGCGGCCGGGAGCAGGCTTTCCACCCCATCGTGACGGTACACGGCGAGGTGCTCCACAACCATTCGTGCGAAGGCATTCTTGAAGACGGACAGCTTCTGCTGAACGATTCCGGGGCTGAGTCTCCGCGGTATTATGCATCCGATATCACGAGGACGTGCCCTGTCGGCGGGCGCTTCAGCGCCGTCCAGGCCGAGGTGTACCAGATCGTCCTGCGCATGCAGCTCGGCACCATCGATGCGATAAGGCCCGGCATTTCGTACCGGGAGGTACACCTGGGCGCCTGCAGGATTCTGGCCGAAGACCTGAGCTCCATGGGATTGATGAAAGGCAATCCATCGGATGCCGTTGAAGCGGGAGCCCATGCACTCTTCTTTCCGCACGGGATCGGCCACATGATGGGCCTGGACGTTCACGACATGGAGGACCTGGGAGACATCGTCGGCTACCGTAAAAAGGAACCACGCAGCAACCAGTTCGGTTTGAATTACCTGCGTCTCAGCCGGCCGCTGGAGACCGGTTTTGTATTAACCGTTGAACCGGGAATATATTTTATACCTGCCCTGATCGACCGTTGGCAGGGCGAGGGCCAGCACAAGGAATTTATCAACTACGACAAGGTAAACAGTTATTGCAGTTTCGGAGGGATCCGGATCGAGGATGATGTGCTGGTGACCGCAACCGGGACGCGCGTCCTGGGCCCCGGCATTCCGAAGACGATCCGGGAAGTCGAAGCAGCCTGCCAAATTGCGAATGACGAATGACGAATTACGAATGACGAATTGAACCAAATCACTCAATAGGGGCGCCGCCTCGATTTATCCGATGCTTGTCCTTCATATAGCTTTTTCTATCGCTGCGTCATATCTGGTATTGCATCCGGACAATTTGCCCTGCCTATCCGGCCGACGAGTAAGGCCTTAATCACTGTATGTTTTAATTCGTAATTCGTATTTCGTCATTCGTAATTCGGCACTCCGACGGCGTCACGGACCTGTTTCATCAGCGGCTGGGCTGCCTTGCGCGCCTGTTCCACGCCTCTCCTGAGCACCTCATCCATGTAATCCGGCCGGCTTTCGAGCTGCTTGCGGCGTTCGCGGGCGGGCCCGAAACGCTCCATGTAGCGGTCAAATATGGCCTGCTTCACCTCACGGTAGCCCAATCCTCCGCTGCGGAATCGGTCGGCCCAATAGGCGCAACCGTCTGCGTCACAGAACAGTTTCAGAATCGAGTAAAGCACGCTGCAGTCGGGATCCTTCGGCTCTGCTACGGAGGCGGAGTCGGTGACGATGGAGAAAATCTGTTGCCGGACGTCCTCTTCCTTTGCGAAAAGCTCGATTGTATTGTTGTAGGACTTGGACATCTTTCGCCCGTCGCGCCCGGGAACGGTGGCAACGCTTTCCGGGATATACGGTTCCGGAATTGTGAACAGCTCCCCGTAGCAATTGTTGAAGTACCCTGCAATATCCCGCGTCACCTCCACGTGCTGCTTCTGGTCCTGTCCGACAGGAACGCGGTTGGCGCGCACGATCAATATATCGGCGGCCATCAGCACCGGGTAGGCGAACAGCCCGTGATCGGCCGGGATTCCCTGCTGGATTTTATCCTTATATGCATGACAGCGTTCCAGCAGCCCCATCGGGGTTTGGCAGGTCAGAAACCATTGAAGCTCGCACACTTCCGGCATATCGCTCTGGAGGTAGATAGCACAGCGAGCGGGATCCAGGCCGAGCGCCAGATAATCGGCAGCCGTACTGCGCGTGAGTTCTCGCAGCCTTGCTCCATCGCGCATGGTGGTAAGGGCATGATAGTTCGCCAGGAAGTAATAGCAGGTATGGCCTTCCTCGATAAGCTGGATGAATTGCTGTACAGCGCCGAAATAATTGCCCAGATGCAGATTGCCCGAGGGCTGGATTCCGGAAACGATGATCATTCTTTCAGGCGGATTCATCATAAGTCATCTTTCACCAATAATTTGAAAATCCATAACAGGCCGGGAAATGCACACAGGTTCGCACATGCCGGCAGCCGTCCATAGTCGCATTCCAGGCACCGATTTTCAATATGGATCACGCCGCGATTCGAGATTCCAGAAAGCGACCGGACCGGCTTGAGGGAATGGGGAACGGCGGCCGCAGATTGACTCAATGGCCTAAAAAACCTATAATCTCCTTACGGAAGTGTAATATAGGGAGGTCTCCCCATGCGTTTCTCGAGGTTTTTTTTGTTTCTGGTTGCTCTGGGCCTGGGATTGAGTGCCGCCGGTTTTCCATCGGCTTCGGCTCAGAACAGGCCAAAAAAGAAGACCGCCAGCCAAGATAGCGACCGGGCGCCATATTACAAAAAATGGGTCAATGAGGACGTTCTTTACGTTATTTCCGAGGAAGAAAGGAAAGTCTTCAAGGACCTCAAGAACGACGAGGAACGCGAGGCTTTCATCGAGCAGTTCTGGGCGCGCAGGGATCCCGATCCCCGCTCCGCCGACAATTCCTTCAAAGAAGAGCATTATCGACGCATCGCCTACGCCAACGAACGCTTCACTTCGGGCATTCCCGGCTGGAAAACCGACCGGGGACGCATTTACATCATGTACGGTCCGCCGGATGAAAAGGAAGAGCACCCGACGGGTGGCGCATACAACAGGCCATTCAACGAAGGCGGCGGCACAACCACGACATATCCCTTCGAGAAATGGTGGTACCGGCACATTGAGGGGATCGGAGACGACATCGAGATCGAGTTTGTCGATCCGTCCATGACGGGCGAGTACCGTATGGCGATGACGCCGGACGAAAAGGATGCATTGCTCAACGTCCCGAACGCCGGTCTGACGCTGGCGGAGGAGATGGGGTTGTCCGACAAGTCACAGCGCGCCTACTATAATCCCAGCGCCTATAACGATCCCGGCAATCCCCAGAACATGTTTATGCGTGCCAAAGACCAGCCTTTCTCGCGCATGGAGCAGTACTTCAATCTGCAGCGTCCGCCCCAGATCAAGTTTGAGGACCTGAAGGCCGCCGTCACCACGCGCATCACCTATAACACGCTGCCCTACACGGTCCGTATCGACTACATCAAGCTTTCGGCCGACAAAGTCCTGGTGCCGATTACGATTGAACTCAGCAACCGGAACCTGGAGTTCAAGAAGGAACTGGACTTCAACCGCGCCGAGGTCAATGTCTACGGAATTGTGACTGGCCTTACGGGACGCATCCTGTCCGAGTTCGAGGACGTCATTACGACCGAGTATATGGACCAGTATTTCGAGCAGGGGAAGGATAACCGTTCCATATATCAGAAGATCGTCGCCCTGCCGCCCGGGCAGCGGTACAAGCTGGACCTGGTGCTCAAGGACACCAACAGCAAGAATATGGGGCCCATGAGCCTCGGGCTTACGGTACCGAAGTATGAAGATGGGGCCTTGCAGTCCAGCACCATCATTCTCGCCAATTCCATCACGCAGGCCCTTGCCAGCTCCGATCAACTGGAGCAGTACGTCATCGGAGACCTTAAGGTCCTGCCCAACGTGAAGTCCGAATTTGAGACCGGCCAGAATCTGATCCCGTATTTGCAGATTTACAACATGGCCGTGGATCAGACCAGCCAAAAGCCGTCGCTGGATGTAACGTTCATTGTCAAGAATGACGGAAAGGTGGTGGAGGAGTTCAAGGGCCAGGCGGACAATTCGGCCCAGTTTTTCTACGGACAGCGTGTGGTATTGCTGGGAAAGATCCCGCTGAAACCCGTGATCTCGCCGGGCAAATACACTCTGGAAGTAAAGATCCAGGATAAAATCGCGAACCGCACGATCTCGACCCTGACGGATTTCAGGGTCAAGGAGCCGGTTCCGGCAATCTCCGCTGTAACTCCCTAAGCGGTCCCGCCTTTCCGGCGGCTTTTCACCGGCGGGGCCGGCAAAGGAGTCCCATCCCCGGCTGATATGAATGTATCCATTGTCATACCGACGTGGCGCGGCAGGCATTTGCTGGAGGACTACCTTCCCTCGGTGATCGCCGCCTCGGACCTTTACCGGAGCGCCCAGGGAGCGGAAACCGAGATAATTGTCGTCGAAGACGCAGGCGGCGATGGCACCGTGCAATGGCTGCAATCGAATTATGCCGGGAAAGTGCGGGCGGTGGAGCATGATCAAAACCAGGGATTCTGCGCGGCATGCCAGACGGGCTTTGTTCATGCCCGCTTTCCCATAGTCCTCCTGCTCAACAACGACGTCCGGCTCGAGGCGGACTGCATTGCTCCCATGGCCGGCCATTTCAAGGATCCGGCTGTTTTTGCCGTAACCGGGAAGATGTTCAACCAGAAGGGGGATGTCTTCTGCAACGGGGGCAAGATCGCCCGTTTCCGCCGCGGCATGTGGAGCAATTACCGGAATTATGACTGCTCGCCTCAAAACGGAGGCGGGTCTTCGTTTCTTTCCTTCGCAGCAATTGCCGCTTTTTCAACCTACGACCGGGAAAAGTTCCTCGAGATCGGCGGATTCGAGCCTTTGACCGCGATGTATGAGGACATTGAAATTTCCTACCGGGGCTGGAAACGCGGCTGGCTCATCCAATATGAACCGCGCAGTATCGCCTATCATGATGCCAGCCAGACGATGAAGCGGCGCTACAAACGCCGATCCCTGGAACGCCTTTCGCGCCGAAGCCGCATCGTGATGCACTGGCTTCTGCTCCACGACAAGGGCATGTTCGGCTCGCACCTGGCCTCTCTGGCAGGGCGGATGCTCATGAGCTGGATGTGCTTGGACTGGCCCTTCTACTGGGCTGTCTTCACCGGTCTGGCAAACCTTCCGGCCGTAATCCGCAAGCGAAGGGAAAACCGCCGGACCGCCGTGCGTTCCGACCGCGAGTTGCTCCGCCTGCTGGAGCACTTCTACAATACGGCGCCCATCGCTCCCCGCGATTCCTGACCTGCGGCAACGGTTCTCGAGAGCCCTCCGACATTATTGGAAAAAACGCAACAGATGTCCCGGCGTGGGATAGCTGCGGCGTAATACAGTATCACGCGGAGACGCGGAGCTCGCGGGGGTTTGGATTATTGTGCTCCATGAGCTCCGCGCCTCCGCGTGAGATCTTCATTTGCACGATTTATATTGAAATCAGGAAAATCCCTTATCCCATGATAAAATCGGGCTCCATGCAGGCTATTTCGGCCACCCTGATCACCTTTAACGAAGAGCGCAACATCGCCGCAGCGCTGGAATCCGTCTCCTGGGCGGACGAAATCGTGGTAGTGGACAGCGGAAGCAGCGACTCCACTCTGGAAATCTGCGGGCAATTCACAGACAGGATTTACCACAGGGACTGGACCGGATATGCCGATCAGAAAAATTTCGCCGTTGAGAAGGCCGCAAACGACTGGGTCTTTTCGCTTGATGCCGATGAAAGATCCAGCCCGGAGCTTCGCACCGAAATCCAGGACCTGGTCCGCAGGGGATTCTCCGGGCGGGGATATAAAATTCCGCGCGTCGCATTTTTCATGGGACGCTGGATTCGTCACGGCGACTGGTATCCGGATTACCAGCTGCGGCTGTTCGACCGCAGGTTCGGCAAATGGGAAGGCGGCCGCGTGCACGAATCATTCAGGATGAGAGGAAAGCCGGAAATCCTGAACGGGGAAATCTATCATTACACCTACCGCAGCCTGTCCGATTATCTGAAACGCCTGGAGACCTACTCGACGCTGGCGGCGCTGGATTATGAGCAAAAGGGAAAGACGGCCACTTTTCTGAACCTGACAGGGAATACGGCAGCCGCATTTATAAAGGCTTACCTGCTGAAGCGCGGATTCATGGACGGAATGCCGGGCTTCACGGTGGCCGTCATGGGTGCGGTTTCGGTTTTTTTCAAATATGCCAAACTCCATGAATTGCGCATCAAGAGCCGATAGAGCGGTGGAAAGGATATGCCCGATCCCGCAAAACGGCCATCCGGGGCGTTGTGATATAGTAGCGGCATTATTCGGACGAGCTGCAGCTTGATCCGGAATACGTAAAGGACACGAGGTTCAGCTCATGAAAGGAATTGTGCTGGCGGGAGGGCTGGGGACGAGGCTTTACCCGCTCACGAAGGTAACCAACAAGCATCTGCTGCCGATTTACGACAGACCGATGATCTACTATCCCATCGAAAGGATGGTGGAGGCAGGCATTCGTGACATTCTGATCGTCACCGGGGGGAAGAATGCCGGGGACTTTCTGCGCCTTCTGGGAAACGGCAGGGAATTCGGCCTGAACCATATCAATTACGCCTACCAGGAAGGCGAAGGGGGTATTGCAGCCGCATTGTCCCTGGCGGAGTTTTTCGCGGACAAGAATCCTATCTGTGTCATCCTGGGGGACAACATCGTGGAAAGCTCGATTTCGCCCTATGTCGAGAATTTCCGCAAACAGAATTCCGGCGCCCGCATTCTTCTGAAGGAGGTCCCGGATCCCCAGCGGTTCGGCGTCCCGGAGATACGGGGAAGCCAGATTGTGCGGATCGATGAAAAGCCGGATAAGCCGGCCTCCAAATACGCCGTAACAGGCATCTATATGTACGATTCGGAAGTCTTCGAGATCATCAAAACGCTGAAACCGTCGAAACGGGGGGAGCTCGAGATCACCGACGTGAACAACGCCTATATAAACCACAACAGTATGCATTTCGACATACTGGACGGCTGGTGGACGGATGCCGGGACTTTCGAATCGCTTCTGCATGCGTCCAACCTGGTCTGCCGGAACGCGGCGAAGGAAAAGGGAAAGGTCGAGCAATCGATCCGGAATCAGGAGAGCTAGATGAGGATTTTAATAACCGGAGGCGCCGGTTTTATTGGGTCCAATTTCGTGCGTTACACGCTCGATAAGCACCCGGGTTACCGGGTGCTGAACCTCGACAAGCTCACCTACGCCGGCAATCTCGAAAACCTCTCCGGCCTGGAAAAGGATTCGCGCCATCAATTCATCCAGGGGGACATTTGCGACGCGGACGCGGTTGGCCGGATTCTTGCCGGCGGTGTGGATGCCATTGTCAATTTTGCAGCTGAATCCCACGTGGACCGCAGCATTCTTCAATCGTCGGAGTTCATCCGCACCAACATCATCGGGACGCACAACCTCCTGGAGTTATGCCGCAAAAACAAAACCGGGCGTTTCGTGCAGATTTCCACGGACGAGGTTTACGGCAGTCTCGGTTCATCGGGTGCATTCACGGAACTCAGCGCCATACAGCCAAACAGCCCATACGCAGCCAGCAAAGCTTCGGCGGATTTGCTGGTCCGAAGCTATCATCGCACTCACGGCTTTCCTGCGATCATTACCCGGTGCTCCAACAACTACGGACCGTACCAGTTCCCTGAAAAGCTGATCCCGCTGCTGATCAGCAACGCCCTTTCGGGAATTCCCCTGCCCCTATACGGAGACGGCCTGAATGTGCGCGACTGGATCCACGTCCGGGACCACTGCGCGGCCATCGATGCGGTCCTGCACCAGGGGGAGCCCGGGGAGGTATACAACATCGGATCGAGGCAAGAGCTCCCCAATCTCGAGGTTGCGCGCCGCATCCTCCGGCTATTAAAAAAGGACGAAAACCTGCTGACATTTGTGGAGGACCGCCCGGGGCACGACCGGCGCTACGCCATGGATCCCTCCAGGCTGGAAAAGCAATTGAACTGGCGCGCCCAGATCCGGTTCGAAGCCGGGCTCGAGGAAACCATCGACTGGTATTGCCGGAACTCTGTTTGGGTGGAACATGTGCGCAGCGGAGAATACCTGACGTATTACGACCGGATGTACCGGCAGCGCCGTCAGACTCTATCCGAGCGCTGATCCGCTCCATCCTGCGCAAGGCCGCCTACTTCCGGTGAAGACGATCTCCGGAGAGCCGTCCTCACCGAATGGGTGCATGGCATCCTGTTTATAGCCAAACGGCTCAATATGAAAGTTCTGATCGTCGGGTGCCTGGGAATGCTCGGCTCGGACCTGATGGCACGGTTCGGATCGTGCCATCAAGTCCGAGGCGTTGACCAGCAGGAGATGGATATCACCCGTCCGGAGCAATGTCTTGAGCAGATTCAGGACTTCAGGCCGGCTGCCGTGATCAACGCCGCGGCTCTCACCAAGGTGGACTATTGCGAATCCAACGAGAGGGAAGCGTTCCTTGTAAACGGCGAAGGGGCCGGCAATCTGGCCAAGGCAGCAGCCGAATGCGGCGCTTTATTGGTGCATTACAGCACCGATTACGTCTTCGACGGACAGAAGGTGGGAGCATACCTGGAGGGGGATGCCCCGAATCCGCAAAGCGTATACGGAAAATCCAAACTCCGGGGCGAGGAGCTTGTGCGCCGCCAGTGTGCGGACCACTTGATACTGCGCACGTCCTGGCTTTTTGGCCGGAATGGTCCCAATTTCATCCGAACTATCGTGGATCTGGCCTGGAAGGGGACGCCCCTGCGCGTGGTCAACGATCAGAGGGGCAGCCCCTCGTTTTCCGAGGACGTGGCGTCGCACACCTTGCGGATGGTAGAAGCAGGCTGCAGGTCCACCTACCACCTCACAAACAGCGGATTCTGCACGTGGTATGATCTGGCGGTTAAGGCTTTGGAATTCATGGGAATAGAGGGCGTGCCGGTCACGCCGGTATCGACGCGCGAGTTTCCGCGCCCGGCGCTGCGCCCGGCCAATTCGGTTCTCGCCAATTCCCGCCTGGAACGGGACGGAGTGCCTCCGTTGCGGCCCTGGCAAGGCGCAGTCCGCGAATACATCGAGCGCCATCTCCTGAAAAACTACATTCCGGATTAGGTCTTCAATGATCTAAACCTAGCAACTCATACGCTTTATAGTATAATCAGCGCTTTCAGGCGCGCCTGCGGGCTGCGCTTATCCGGCAGCGGAATATATGGCAGACAGGAAAACTTCCGGCGAAAAAGTGGTGGCCACAAACAAGAAGGCTTTCCACGACTATTTTATCCTCGAAAAGATCGAGGCTGGCATCGCCCTGCTCGGCACGGAGGTCAAGGCCATCCGGGAAGGCCGGCTGAACCTTAAGGACAGTTACGCAATGGTTCAGGCCGGGGAGGCGTTTCTCTTCAACTGCCACATAAGCCCATACTCGCACGGTAACCGGGAAAATCACGATCCGACTCGATCACGGAAACTGCTGCTGCACACGAAAGAAATCCGGAAACTTATAGGCAAAACACAGGAAAAAGGGTTGACGGTGGTCCCCTTGCGGGTTTATCTCAAGCGCGGAAGAATAAAGGTTGAGCTCGGCGTGGCCAGAGGCAAAAAGCTGATCGACAAGCGGGAAACAGAGCGCCGAAAGGAAGCGGACCGGGAAGCCAGAGCGGCCATGAAACACCGCCGATAGGTTTCGGTGCGGAATTTTGTGGCCGGAAAAATTGTGTTAAAAACATTTAACGTCGATATGAAGATTCATGGCCGATGAATTGAGGGCCGCTGCAGAGAAACGATAAATATTTCTGTTTCCTGCTTCCGGCACGCCGCTTCCAGGCAGCAGATTCGCACAATATTCCCAGAGCTGGAGGAAATCCATGCAGATAGAGTTTCGACCCGGGGATTTCAGGAGTATCGAGTGCGACATCCTGGCTTTCCCCGTCTTTGAGGAGGAAAACAAGGACTTTTCATCCCTGGAGTCCCTGGACAAGGCCACGCGCGGAATTGTCCGATCGGTCCTGTCTTCCCGGGAGTTCAAGCCGGAACTGCATCAATTCTGCAAGGTCTATCAGCCCGCGGGCTTGAAGGCACGCTGCCTGCTTCTGCTGGGTGCGGGCAAAAAATCTCAGTTCGAACCTGCCCGATTGCGCGAAATTGCCGGTGTCGCGGTGCGCGTCGCCCGGTCGAGCTCCGCCAGGAAGGTTGCCTTCTTCTGCCGCGGCAGCCATCCGGCGGATTTATCCGCACGGGTTTCAGCCGAAGGTGCGGTCTATGCGAACTATGAATCCGACATTTATAAGACCGGCGACAGAGAGCCCCGCGATGTGGAGAATTTCTGGCTGTTGTTCGACAAAAAGGGTTCCCATGAGGCTCTGCGTGAAGCAATCCGGCGCGGCGTGATCGTGGGCGATGCCACCAACCTGGCCCGCACTCTGGCAAATGAACCGTCCAATATCCTGACTCCGTCCCAATTCGCCGTCCGGGCATCGTCGGAAGGGGCCCGGGCGGGCCTGAGCGCGCAGATCCTGGAACGCGAGGAAATGGAAAAGCTGGGGATGAATGCGCTGCTCGCGGTTGGCCGCGGCAGCGAGGAGCCGCCCAAGCTGATTATTCTCAGGATCGCTGAGCAGAAGCCTCGGAAGCGGAGCCGCGGGCCTCTTTTCGCCCTGGTGGGAAAGGGTGTGACATTCGACAGCGGGGGCATATCGATCAAGCCCGCCGAGAAAATGGATGAAATGAAGGCCGACATGGCCGGCGGCGCCGCAGTATTCGGTGCCATGACCGCCCTGGCCCAACTGCGCCCGCGGGTTCCGGTGATCGGATTGATACCCGCGGTGGAAAATTTGCCCAGCGGCAAGGCAACCAAACCCGGGGATGTGGTCAAATCATACCTGGGAAAAACTGTCGAGATTGTGAACACGGACGCCGAAGGGCGCCTGATCCTTGCCGATGCCCTGGCATACGCCCGGACCCTGGGAGCCACAAACATCATCGATATCGCCACTTTGACGGGCGCCTGCGTGGTTGCGCTGGGTCACGTGAACGCGGGCATGCTCGGCACCGATCAAACTACCATCGGCCGCCTTCGCTCCAACTGCAGGGTAACCGGCGAAGGCTTGTGGCAGCTTCCTCTGGATGACGAGTACCGGAAGGCGATCCGCAGCGAAATCGCCGACATCAAGAATGTCGGAGACCGCTGGGCGGGAGCCATCACCGCCGCAAAGTTCCTGCAGGAATTCACGGAAAACACGCCATGGGTCCACCTGGATATCGCGGGCATGGATCTCGACCATGACGGCAAGCCTTTTGCCTGCAAGGGTGCGACAGGTTTCGGCGTGCGGACCCTGGTGCATCTCCTGGAATAGCGCTTTCCCATCTGTCCCAGGTCACAATTCGCCGCTCTTTTAAACGCTGACCAACGCCGACAAAACCCGATGTGCGCTGTAAAAAAATATTTATATATGTTTTTCGACGTTCGTCAGCCATTGTCAGCTTAAATCGGCGTATTTTGCGACGGATGTTACCGGGCGGGCAGCAGGCGCAGAGCCCAGCGGATCGCCGTCATCATGCTGTCAGGCCGGGCAATGCCTTTGCCCGCGATATCGAAAGCGGTGCCGTGATCCACGGATGTGCGTATGAAGGGAAGTCCCAGGGTAACGTTCACCGCCTCGCCGAAGCCAATCAGCTTGATGGGCCCCAAACCCTGGTCGTGGTACATGGCCAGAACGACGTCGAATTCGCCATTGTAGGCGCGCCAGAAAAGAGTGTCGGCCGGAAGCGGCCCGTCGATGCTTGTGCCGGGAAAATCCATACGGGCTCGTCGAATGGCAGGCTCCACGAGTTCCATCTCTTCATGACCCAGGATGCCGGATTCTCCCGCATGCGGATTGATCCCCGCGACGGCGATTCTGCCGCAAGCCAGTCTCATTCGGGGGAATTCGCTAACAATGATTCGTAGTTTTTCGTATACCAGCCCGGGCGTAATCTCCCGGACGACAGCGCTCAAAGGGATGTGTATGGTAGCCAGGACAACCCTGAGACGATCGGTCAGGAATCCCATCGCAAATTCCCGCACGCCTGCCAGATGAGCCAGGAATTCGGTATGCCCGGGAAAGGCATACCCTGCTTCCTGGAAAAACTTCTTGTTCAGGGGCGCCGTGACCATCGCGTCGAGAAGCTGTCTGCGGCAGGCTTCGGCGCATTCGACAATATTCTTCGCGGCGGCGGCACCCGTCTTTATGGAACCGACGCCGGGGCGTACCTCTTCAGCGGGAATATCGACGATGCTGCATTCCGGAAGGCGATCCCCGGAATCCAGGGCTGTGATAGGAAGTTTGACAAAATCGAAGGGCAAACCCAGAACTGCGGCTCGGGAACGCAGGACATCCCAGCTTCCGAAGAGTATCTTATGGCATACACCGCGGAAACAATCCTCCCGGGCTGCCCGCAAGGATATCTCAGGTCCTATGCCGGCCGGGTCGCCGGTCGTGATGCCGAGCCTGGGTAGGGTTGCTTCAAGCGAATCTGGCAAGTGCGGTTCCGCCCGCAGGCCGGGGACATAGGCATTGAAGCGCACTCGGACGCGGCCTTTGCCTTCCCAGCCTGCCCTGGAAACGATCTATTCCACCTGGTCCAGGTCTACCTCATCGGGTTCCTGGTCCTCATTCTGTTTATACATGTATTTAATCACATGTTTAAGAATGAGGAGGTTGGGTCCGTCGCTTCGATGGACTTTGATGCAGTTCTTATCATACCACTCAATGACTCCTCGAATTTCTTCCCCGTCCGTGAGCTTGACGATCATCGGGGTTTTCGCGGCCATCTGCTTGATATAATAATAATTTTCAGCGTTCGTTACCTCAGGAGGAACTCGTTTCCTGGGGATAGTTCCGTAGCGGGGCATTTGATCCTTGATCTCTGACAGGCTCGGACGGATCAGTTTGCGGTTCACCATTAAAAACCCTCCAGGTGAGGTGAGACTGAATCAATTTGAATATTGGCAATTAACACATTGATGATGAATTTAACTCTAGCGTGATGTAGAATTGCCGGCCTAAAATCAATTATAGCCTCTGGATCCGCCTTTGACAAGTGAATTCTGATCGGCTAAATTTGGTATAAATGGGCTTAAAAACAACAAAGGCTTTTGATAAGCCTACCGTACAAAGGGTTCAGATTTTTTTAAAAAGTACGCTGCTGCTGCTTTTTTGGTCCGGCATCTCCGTTTTTGCCCAAACGGAAAATTCCAGAAGACCCGAGCTGATTCGGGACACGGAAGCATCCGAAGAGACTGCGGACGCCGCTGATGTTCAAACGCCCAAGGAACCCAATCCCCTACTGGCCGAGCAAAATATTAATATCGGCAATTTCTACCTGAAAAAGAAGAATTACAGCGCGGCCATTCAGCGATACCTCGATGCGCTGGAATACCAGCCGAATTCCATCACCGCTTACGAAGCGCTCGCACGGGCTTATGAAAAAAGCGGCGAGGTCACCAAAGCGATCGCCGCCTATAAGGAATTAATCGAAAAGAATCCGGAGTCGCCAAAAATCTCCGACTTTCGCAACAAGCTCGCCAAACTCGAAAAGAAGCCCTAGCCTGCATTTCTCCTCCAGCCTTCCAGGAAGCAGCCTGATTGCCGGCGAACCTGAACTTCTCGCGGAATTTTCCGGAAGAGTTCCTATTTGAGCGTATCTTTCCCGGTTATGGTTTGCCTTCCAGCTTCCGACAAGCCAATCCAGGGTGTGGAAGGGAACGAAGCCTCTCTATATTTTGAGGGACTCAAAAGCTGTTACTTCCGATGGGGCTTAGCCTTGCCTGGGCTGGGTCAGCGACAGAAACATGGCCTCGAGAGCGACCTGGCGGTTCACGTTCAGTTTGAGGTCGTTTTTGAACTTGCCGATCGCTTCAATGAATGAAACCAGCAATGGTCTTGGAACGGTTCGAGCCAGTCGGACAAGCTCTTCAAGCAGGTCACGCTGACCGACACGCTCCGCCGCAATCCCGGCATAGTAGACATCCTGCAGCATTGTCATTACGCACTCGAGCCAGGGCTGAAAAAGCTGCTTGTCTTTCGTTGCTCGGGCGACCAGGGCGCTTATGTCGGCAAACTTCCCCCGTGTCAAAACCAGGCCCACGAACTGCAGCGCCTGCCTGCGAACCTCGTGGTACTCCTTCGTGTCGAAGCTCAAGGCGGTCGCCAGGCCTCCTCCGCTGAGCGTGGCGGCAATCCGCGCTTCTTCCGGCTTTCTTCCCTCATTCACAACGAGGTGCTTTTCGATCTGCTCCTGGGGTATCGCCCCAAATTGCAGCAGTCGCGACCGGGAACGGATAGTTTGCAGCAGCATGAAGGGATTGGTGGTGACCAGGATAATGACGGTGCGGCTGGGAGGCTCCTCGAGGGTTTTGAGCAGACTGTTGTGCGCCTCGATCTTCATCTGCTCCGCCGGGTCCAGGATCACCACGCGATAGCGTGCTTCCAGGGGCTGGAAGGCAATTTCATTGATGAGGTCCCGGACCTGATCAATGCTAATGACGGTCTTTTCCGGCTCGACCAGCCAGATATCCGGGTGCCGGCGGGTCATGGTTTTGCAGTTTTCACAGGTGCCGCAATGTCCTTCGCCCTTCAGGGAAAGGCACTCGAGATGCCGGCTTTCGATTACGGCCATAATTCTCCGGCAGGCGGAACAATCGCCGCAGGCCATGCTTTGGACAGGGGAGAGGCAATTGATGGATTGGGCGACAAGGAGCGCGAGGGTGCATTTGCCGATGCCTGCAGGGCCGGCGAAAATCATCGCATGCGGCAGACGGTCCCGCTGAATGGCGCGCTTCAATATTTCCACTGCGCGGGCATTGCCGATAAATGTGTTCAGATTTAAGGGCGTTTTCATAGGATCAGCGACCCGGGGGAATCCATCCGTCAAGGAGGCGCGCAATCCTGGAGAAAACTTCGTCCGGTGATCCCGAAGCCGGGACCACATGGATTCTCTGAGGAAACCGGCGAGCAAGATCCAGATATGCCGCCCTGACTCTCCGGTGGAATGAAATATCTTCCGCTTCAAACCTCCCCTCTGCGGCTGCGGATGGGGATTCGGTGTTGCGCAGCCTGGCTCGTGAAAGGCCTTCTTCAGGATCCAGATCCAGAAGGATTGTCCTGTCGGGCTCAATGATTCCCAGCATCCGGCTCAGTTTTTCGATCTCGCTGTCCGGAATGCCGCGGGCAGCTCCCTGGTATGCACGGGTCGCGTCCTGATACCGGTCCGAGAGAACCCACTGGCCGCGCCGCAGGGCCGGTTCGATGACTTCCTTCAGATGCTGGTATCTGTCCGCAAGATAAAGCAAAAGCTCGCAAAGGGATTCCCTGCGGCAGCCGTCCGTCCCCAGAAGCACTTTGCGCAGGGCAAGACCGAAATCGGTTCCGCCAGGCTCCCGCGTCCCCAGGCAGTCCACGCCGTTTTGCTCGAGATAGATCAGGCAGCGGGCCAGCTGCAGGCTTTTGCCCGAACCCTCAATCCCCTCAAACGTTATAAACACGCTGGATCCTTGCCAGTTTCGACGAAGACCTTTAGAATTGCCCTGAGATCGGCGCGCATGAGCCGCTTGCTCCCGGGCAGGTTTCAGAGTATCAAAGCATGATCCGCAACTCAACGCGGAAAAAGCCGGGCATTGCCGCGAAATCAGGCCGGGGGCGCTCGCAGCCGGCCTGGCGGCGGAAAAACCAGACGGGTGGTTCCCTTGAGCAATATAGGAAAAAACATACATTCGGTCAGAGAGAGAATTGCGAAAGCCGCAACCGGCTGCGGCCGTTCAGAGGCGGAGATTACGCTCCTGGCCATCACCAAAACTGTTCCCGAGGAGTCCATCTCCCAGGCGATAGCCGCGGGCATTCGCCGCTTCGGCGAAAACCGCGTACAGGAAGCGGAAGGCAAGATCCTTCACTTTCGCGCCGGCCCGGAACTGGAGTGGCATCTGGTCGGGCACCTTCAATCCAACAAAACACGACGCGCCGCCGGTTTATTCCATCTGATTCATTCGGTCGACAGCCCCAGGCTGGCTGAAAGGCTTGATCAGGCCTGCATGGAATCAGGCCAGGTGCTTTCCGTCCTGATCCAGGTTGATCTGGGAGGAGAAGATACCAAGTTCGGCGCTCCAATCCATCAAATTAGAGACGTGGCCGAGGCTGTATCGAATCTCAAGCATCTGCGCCTTGACGGGCTTATGGCCATTCCGCCCTTTTTTGATGATCCGGACAAAGCCCGTCCTTATTTTGCCCGGCTGCGGCAAATCAGCGAGTCCCTGGAGTCGGAGCAGCCGGGCTGCCTCGGGCGGCGGCATCTCTCCATGGGAATGAGTCATGACTTCGAGGCAGCCATAACGGAAGGGGCAACCATCGTCAGGGTGGGGACAGCAATCTTCGGAGCTCGTCAATATGCATGATGCTGCCTTGCAGATCCGGGAAACCGGCTCCGGGCTGGAGGTTCGACTCCACGTTCTTCCGCGCGCCAAACGCTGTGAAATAGCGGGCACATTCAATGGAGCCCTCAAGGTCAGAGTAACCGCTCCACCGGTGGATGATGCCGCAAACCGTGGCATCATCGAATTCTTTTCCGGATTGCTTGGCATTTCCAGAGCCAATCTGCAGATCCTCTCGGGCTCCAAATCGAGAGAAAAGGTTCTGCAAATCCGAGGCCTCTCCCTCAGCGATTTTCATCATCGCGTAAGTATAACTCAAAAAACCGGTTAGCCGTTGTGTATGCGGCCGCGGAGAGCTGTTCTCCAATAGCCGCCACGCAGCAGCTTCGATGCCACGCGCTAATGGGGACCAACTGTGGAAAACCTGTGGATAATGCAGAGTGGCAGTTTGCTCTTATCTTTGCAAACAATAGGCTTAACCCAATAATTCACAGAATTGGGCCCGCCTGTGGAAAATTATCCGCCGGCGATTTTTGAAGGATTGCTGCGGCGTATGAAAAACGGCGCGGCACGCTGAATACATATATTATTTCAGCGTGCGTCGGCGTCCGTTCGGCGTAAATCAGCGTTATGTTATGGTTAATCTGGCAGAAGGCGCACGACAATGGTTGTCACATTATCCGGGCCGCCGCCTGCGTTTGCCGCTTGAACCAGAGCATCGCACAAATCCTGGGGGTTACGGCCCTCGAGCGACAGGATTTGCAGGATTTCCCGCTCGGACAGCACGTCCGTCAGACCATCCGAGCACAGTAGAAAAACATCGCCCGCGAGCGCAGCGCCGCTGTGCAGGTCGGCCTCCACTTCGGCGTGCGTCCCGATGGACCTTGTAATGAGATTCTTTTGAGGATGCCGGGAAATATCATCTTTTGAAATTACGCCGCTTTCATACAACGGCCAAACCAGGGAATGGTCGCGCGTAATTTGATCCAGGACTCCGTCCCGCAAAAGGTACGCCCTGGAATCCCCCACCTGCGCGACATAGAAATGGTCGTCCCGGATCGCCAGCACGGTGAGGGTGCTTCCCATCCCCCTGTAATCGGGCCGGAGTTTCTGGGTTTCATAGACACGGGCATTCGCTGCCCTTGCCGACCGTTGCAGCAGGCTTTCCATATCGGGGTCGAGGGTGCTGCCTGCGATAATTTCCTCGACCGTCGATGCTGCAATCTGGCTGGCAATTTCCCCGGCAGCGTGACCGCCCATGCCGTCGGCCACAAGAAAAACTCTGCTGCCGATGCTGGCGACACACGCATCCTCGTTGGAAGCCCGGACTCTCCCCTGATCACTCCGAATGCCGTATTCGATACGCAATTAAAGGCTCCTATTCACAGGCTCGGTTCATCACCCTTCACAGACGAAATCCGGAGAGCAGGGAAGCACGATCCCGGAAATCTTCAAGGGATAAGCGCCATGATACTCTTCTGCATCCTGGATCGTAACTATTAACATAAAAAAATCCATGGAGAGCCGCATTCGGTGCCGAAGCGGGAAAATTCCTCATGCCCCGGAGCCGTGGCGGATAAGCGGGCGAACCTCAAAGGCTCCGAGTCTCAAAGCTGTAGCTCTGTGTTATCATGGATTTTCCTGTTGTGAGCATTGCACAACGGTATTGCACAATCGGGATCTTGATAGATCGAGGATAGCCATGCAATCCAGCCAGAAATACCCTTTTAGGATTTCCTGTCTGATGCTGTTCATGCTTGCAGGCATAGCGGGCAGTTTCGCCGGCGTCTCACGCTCCATCCAGGAACAATACAAGCGGGATTATGAAAATAAGGCCATTTTTCTGAAAATCCCGGTCTACGGTCTGAAACAGGTCGTCACCATTAGCGGGCAGACCTATCGGGTGGAGCCGGGCAGCGGGGAACCTCGCTTTAAAGTCGGAGACCAGCTCCGGATTCTTCTCGTGGATTTCGGAAGCAATGAGGTCAAGTTCAGGCTGGGCGCGATTGCCGCTTCGGGCTTCGTCGAGATCGGATTCAGGTTCGACGCCGATCTGCAGGAGTCGTTTCCAAACCGGGACATCTTTGACAGGTCGCTCCAGTCCACCTTTACCGAAGGCCTGAAGTACACGGATATCGAGGACGCAAAGCAGGATTTTGTCAAGGAGCAGTTTGAGCGGTCCGTGCGCGAGATCGCCGTTTCCGCATCCATCAGCCGTGAATCCGTCCTCAAGAATATCGCGCCCAATGTGCCCGCGTTTCAGGAAGCGCAGCGTGAAATTGATACCCTCAAGAACAGGCTGCAGGACATTTCCGCACAGCTTAGCCAGTCTCAATCCGAGAACCGCAAGCGGGACGCCGAACTAAAAAGCCTTCAATCGGAGTATTCCCGCCTGAAGAGCTCTCATGCGGCGCTGCAGGAGAAGATCGACAGCTCGGAATCCCAGGTCACCAAACTGGGGGATGAGCTCCGCGACGCCAGGGGAACCGCGCGGGGCTACCAGAGGGAGTTGGCGAATCTCCAGCGTTCGCTGAATCTCAAAGTGGACGCGGGCCGCGACCTCACGATGCAGATTGCGGAGCTGGGCCAGGCCATGAGGAAACTGCAAAAGGACAACGAGGGCCTGGAAGCTCAGGCAGGCGCGCTGCAAACGGACCTCAACGCCCAGCGGGCTGCCAATGCGCGCCTTGTGAGCGACAACGAAGAGATAAAATCGAGCAATCGCCAGATGCAGAGCACAATCAGCACCCTGACATCCAAGGAGGACTCGCTCGCCAAACAGTACCTCGATCTCAAAAAAGCCAAGGAGAAGCTTGATGATTACGCCCAGTCCGTCCGGTCGCTCCGCACACGCGTGGTGGAGGAAAAGACGGAGGGAGGGGTCCGCCGGGGCAAATCCCAGGTTTATTTAAAAAACACGCTGCTGGGCACCTTGGACTGGAGCTTCCCGGCCAACCTGAATCACAATGCCGATAAAAGCGGCATCGTCAATTTCTCAGCCGAATCCATCGACTTTGTGCGCGTTACGCCCGAGGAAAGGCATATCCTGAGCACCTTGGGAGAGCGGCTGAAAATGCGAGTGGATCTGGTCTCCGGTTCCGCCACCATGCTCGTCAGGCCGGAACAGGGCGAATCGGTCCACGAGATCGGGGAGCGCGACCGCTCCTCCTGGCGCTGGAGCATACGCAATCAGGGAACTCAGGACGCCGAACTCGTCCTCACAGCCCGGCTGATCAACAGGAATTCCGATGAGATCGGGCTGTTGCAGCAGCAGCACACGGTGAATTCCTCAAATGCAGTCCGTCAGCTGCGAGGGTACCTTCACCCTGTCCCGCTGGCCGTCGGGGCCATCATAGGATTTATGCTTTTCGGCATCGTCGGAGTCTTCAGGCGCTCCAAGAAGACTCATGCCCCCGAGAAGCGGGATTCGGCGCATCCGCCGGATTCCCATTCAAGCACGGGACGCACAAAGCTGTAGCCCGCATTTCCCGCGGCTTTCCTGCCCCGGCGGCTCAGGCGGCATGCCTGCGTTTGATGACAGGTAGCGGCGCTGTTCCGTTGCTGATTCCCTCGGCCTATGCAGGCGAAAACCCTGTTTGTGGAAACCTCTTGGAAGATGTGCGTCCTACTCGGCCCGTCCGTTGATCTGGATCTGTCGCGAAGACAGGTGCCATGCGCGGATTCGGGCTGCATCTCCCGCGTTGAGCAGGTGGAAGTTGTATCTCTTGTTATTCCGTGTCCGGATGGAGAGCTCGTTGCCATCCAGAGACAAGCTCCGCAGTTCTTTGTAGGGTTCGTAGAAGCTGTGATCCGTTTCCGTCGTTCTGTACTCGATGCCTTCGTCCGCAAGATAGAGACTCCCCCGGCAGCTGGAAAAGGCATGCCGGTGTTCGACGGCGAAGGGCTTTTTTACCACGGAGATTGCCTGAGCCCGGTCCTGCAGATCCTGGATCATGGCCTGAAGCCGGTCGGGACTGTATTTCTCGGCCCCGCCGAGATCCTTCGCTTTTCTGAGATGCTCCTCCGCCTTCTTGAGGCTGTCGCGATGATAATCGTAGAGCAGTCCCAGATTCAGATGAGCCAGGGCATTATTGGGGTTTATGGAAAGGCACTTTTCAAAATTCAGAATGGCGGTATCCAGCTGTTTCAAATCCTGATAACTTGCCCCCAGGTAAAAATAAGCTTCGTCGCTGTTGGGTTCGATCTTCAGGTATTCCTGCCACTCGGAAATAGACTTTTGATAAAGGCCGGCGCGAAACGAGCTGAGCGCTGATTGGCGCAGGGCTGAGGTTTTCTGCCTGGACTGCTGCTCCTCGGCTGTGCGGATTGCCCGCTGCTGCTCCAACTGAGAAATTTCCGCGATCCTGGATTCGACAAAGGCCAGACGGGCTTTGCTGTAATTGTCCTCGGGAAAATACTGCAGCATCAGCCTGAAATCGCTGCGGGCGCCCTGCCATTCGGAAGCGGCGATCTTGGTGTCTCCCCGGTTCTGGAGCAGCTCCTTGAGATGAGCGGTAGCCTCGCGGGCATAGCTGTTGTTTCTGTCCAGGCGCTGGATGCTCCGTATGGCGTCGTAGGCATTATCCTTGTCCGGCGGGAGCAGGCTTCCCACTTTCAGCGCGGCATCCGCTTTCGCCGTCCAGTCCTGAATCTGCTGCTCGCGGTCCTTTACGCTTGCGTCGAGCTTTGCGGCAACATCTGTGAGGCGTTCCCCGATCGAGATGTCGTCCGGCAAGAGCAGAGCAAGGTTTTTGTATTGTTTTTCCGACTCCAGCCAGTCCTCGCGGGCATAGGCGGATTCCGCATCCCGGCGAATCATCGCCGCCATTTTTTCTTTGGCCTCGAGCGCAGAACTGTTTTTGGGATCGATGGAGAGGATTTTGTTGGCGAAAAAAAGGACGTTGTAGTCTTCGGGAGGCGGAAAAAGTATGTTCTCTTTCTGTGCGCTCTCCAGCTTCTTTTTCAGAAACTCGACTTCAGCCAGTTGTTCGTTGCTTAGCTGCGGAACAATCGGCTCCAGATCCCAGTGCACGCTTTGGGATTCATAGGGCTGAACGGGAATCTCCTGGATCCTTTCCTTGTATCCCTCTTTAGCCCCCTTCAGGGAATGCCGGCCGCTGCGCAAATCCTGGATCGTTATGGGGGAAACGCCCCTTTGCTTCCCATCCACCCAGATCATCGCCCCGGGCGGTGTGGTTTTTATGGTCAGAGTCCCATATTTGGGCTTCAAATCCTGGTAGAAAAAGGCAATGCCAAGGGCCACGAGGAAGGAAAGCACGAGGACCCCGAATGCCAGCATGAGAGTTCGAACCCTTATGGTGGCGGGCTCGCGCGGCGAGACCTTGAGTCCCGGCTCCTCCTTGTTTTCGCCCAGCTCGGAACCGTCTGCGGGGCAATAGTGGAACGGCTCGGGATAAGCATTATGGCACTGCGGACACTCTCTCATCAGAGTAGCACCATAGCACACCGCACCAGGTTCAACAACGCAGCGAACCGATCGCGGCAGTCCAAAACCGAATAGGCCGGAACCTCGCTCCTCCGTCTCCGTTCCGGCGCAGCATCGCCTAGGGCATGCTGAACCGGGCCCGAGGCAGGAATTCGCCGCTTCCCGGGCGTCCCATGACCCTGCTCTCGCGGGCAATGACTCTTCCGCGCTGGAGCACAAGCCAAGTGGCGCCGCGCACTCTCATCCCTTCGTAAGGCGTGTAGTCCGAGCGGGAAAGGCTCAGGGCTTTCGAAAGCACCGTTTCCACCTTGGGATCGAAGACGACCATGTCCGCGTCGCTCCCGACCGCCAGGGTCCCCTTGCGCGGGAAAATGCCGAACAGCTTGGCCGGGGACGTGCATATCAGGTCGACCAGCCGATTCGCCGAAATCCTCCCGCCGTGAACGCCGGCCGAGCACAACACGGACAGGCGCTCCTGAATTCCGGGAAAGCCGTACGGCGCCTGAGTGAAGTTTTCCTTGCCCAGGTCCTTCTGTCCCGCGTAGTTGAATGCCCAGTGACCGCTCCCAATGGCGTGAATGTCGCCGCTCGCAATCGCTTTCCAGAGCACATCCGCATGCCAGGAAGGCCTGAGGGGAGGCGAGCAGGAATACTTGATTCCTTCCGGCTCGTCATACCGCTCGCACGGCATCACCAGATAGTGGGAGCAGGTTTCCGTAAAGACCAACTGGCCGCGGTCTCTGGCTATCTTGACCTTTTCGATCGCATGCGCGGAAGAGAGACTGGTCAGGTACATCGGGGATTTCGCCATGTCCGCCATACTGATGGCGCGGGCCGTCGACTGGGCTTCCACCTCGGGAGGGCGCGCAGCGGTTATGTATCTGGGCGAAGTTTTGCCCTCTGCGAGCAGGCGCCGCAGGTAAAGATCGATAATTTCCCCGTTTTCGGCATGCACGCACGGCAGCGCGCCGGCGCCGCCGGTGCGCTGCAGGAACTCCAGCAATTGCGCGTCATTGATGTGACGGTCGCCGTGGCGGTCCAGGTTTACCTGGAAACTGCTCACGCCTGCATCCACCATGGCGGGAATCTCCGCCAGCACGTTTTCGTTTACTTCACTCAGAGCGAGGTGAAATCCGTAATCCACGATGGACCGCGGCGCCGCTTTCGATTTCCAGTCTTCGAGCGTCTGGGCAAGAGTGGCGCCCGGGGCCTGCTCGGCATAATCTATGATTGTGGTGGTTCCGCCAGCCGCGGCAGCAGCCGTTCCCGTCTCAAAATCATCGACGGTTGTCATTCCGTCGGCCTGGGTGTCGATATGGGTATGCACATCAATGGCGCCGGGCAAAACCCATTTATCCGTCGCATCTATGATCTCGCTGGCTATCTTTGAAATTTCCCGCCCGACTTCGGAAATGATCCCATTCTTCACCAGGATATCCGCTTTGTAGGTATCCGTGGCCGTGATGATGGTACCATTCTTAATTAATGTCGTCATAATCTCTCCAGCATTTGTTCCAAAGGAACGTCAACACACCCTGAAAAATATATAATTCCTTTTCTTAACCCGTATTCTGCCGGCCCAGGGTTTTAGCCGGCGCTCCAAAAGGCTGGGATTCCTCCTGTCTGTGGCCACCTCCTTCAGCGGCTGGCCCGGAATCCGATTATATCAGAGCCGAATCCCGGTGTCTTTGAAGGCCTCAACAAATGGAACCTTTCCGGCTTTCGGATCGCCAAACTGAGCGGATTGGGCTTCCGGGCTTCAGCAGGCCGGGAATCCCAGAGCGATCCTTCCCGGCGATTCCGGCTTCCGAATCCTGGCTTCTGCCGTCCAATAGGGACATAATTCACGGAAAGCGTCAAGCCGAACTTTTTACGGGAGTTTATTATGTCGGGAATCCATCAAAAAATCCATGCGCCGGTCGGCCCTGGGATCAGCTGCAAGGGCTGGCCCCAGGAGGCGGCGCTGCGCATGCTGATGAATAACCTGGATGAAAACGTTGCGGAGCGTCCCGACGATCTGGTTGTATACGGCGGCAGCGGCAGGGCCGCGCGGAACTGGGACTGCTACCACGCCATCGTCCGGTCTCTTCGCGCCCTCAATAACGATGAAACTCTTTTGATCCAGTCCGGCAAACCGGCGGGGGTTTTCCGTACGCATGAATATTCACCGAGAATTCTGATCGCGAATTCGAATCTAGTCGGCCACTGGGCCAACTGGGAGGAATTTCGCCGTCTGGAGGCTCTGGGATTGATGATGTACGGCCAGATGACGGCGGGGAGCTGGATTTATATAGGCAGCCAGGGAATCATCCAGGGCACCTATGAAACATTTTCATCGGTCGCCCGCCATCATTTTGGAGGCAGCCTGAGAGGCAGGATTCTCGTGTCGGGCGGGCTCGGCGGCATGGGAGGGGCGCAGCCTCTGGCAGCTGCCATGGCCGGCGCCGCGTTTCTGGGCATCGAGGTGGATCCGGAGCGGATCCGGAAGCGCCTCAGAACAGGCTACTGTGACAAAATGTCCCAGGATCTGGACGAAGCCCTCGCGCTGGTCGAAGGCGCGGCGCGAAAAGGCGAAGCCTTGTCGGTCGGGCTGGTCGGGAACTGCGCCGATGTGCTTCCTGAGCTTTTGCGGCGCGGATTCACGCCGGACATCCTGACCGATCAGACCAGCGCCCACGATCCCTTGAATGGCTATATCCCCGCCGCCATTTCCCTGGAAGAGGCTGCGAGACTGCGGCGGGAAGATCCGGATGAGTATCTGCGGCGGAGCATGGACTCCATCGCCACCCATGTCCGGGCGATGCTCGAGTTGCAGTCGCGCGGCGCAGTGACATTCGATTACGGGAACAATATTCGCGGGCAGGCTTTGAAGGCCGGCGTCGTGAATGCGCTTGATTTTCCGGGCTTTGTCCCGGCCTATATAAGGCCCCTGTTCTGCGAGGGCCGCGGGCCGTTCCGCTGGGCCGCGCTATCCGGAGATCCCCGAGACATCGCTCTCACCGACGATCTGGTTCTGGAAATGTTTCCCGCGAACGAAAGCCTCTGTGAATGGATCCGGATGGCCAGGGAGAAGATCCGGTTTCAGGGCCTGCCGGCACGCATCTGCTGGCTCGGCTATGGAGAAAGAGCGGCCTTCGGCCTGCGTCTGAACGACCTGGTCGCGCGCGGAAAAATCAAGGCCCCGGTCGTTATGGGGCGGGATCACCTGGACTGCGGGTCGGTCGCCTCTCCCTACCGGGAGACCGAAGGAATGAAAGACACTTCGGACGCCGTTGCGGACTGGCCCATCCTGAATGCCCTGTTGAATACCGCCAGCGGGGCATCCTGGGTTTCCTTCCATCATGGGGGCGGCGTGGGGATCGGCTACTCCCTGCATGCGGGCCAGGTCACGGTTGCGGACGGGACGGAAGAGATGAACCGAAGGATTGAGCGCGTCCTGACCAATGATCCGGGGATCGGTGTGGTGCGTCACGCGGATGCCGGCTATGCCGAAGCGCAGGAATTTGCCCGCGCCCGCGGAATCACGATCCCCATGCCGTAGCCCCCGCGCTTCCAGTCCGGATTCCGGTGAGAACGGTCTCTGGAGACTCGTACATGACTTTTAACGCGGACGAACGCCGATAAACGCCGACATACGCTGAAAAAATAATAATAAATATTATTCCATCAGCATTTGATTTTGATTAAGTGAGGACGGATCTGGAGAGACCGTCCTCACAAAAAATTCGGCAGGAAGGCCGCGATTATTTGAGATCGAAGACGCGCGTGAAAATGGCGTCGACATTGCGCAGCTGAAGCTCCGGATTCACCACCGAGCGGATTTCGTCCCGGGAAAGGACCTTTGTAATGTCAGGGTCTGCCTCCAGAACCTGCAGGAAATCCTTGTCTTCGTCCCACACCTGCATGGAGCACCGCTGAATCCAGCGATAGGCGTCCTCTCTGACGACACCCTTGCGCGTGAGATCCAGAAGCAGCTGGCCGGAGTATGCCAGACCCCGGGTCAGTTCAATGTTTTTGAGCATCCGCTCCGGATACACCACCATCTTCCTGATGATTTTCGTCATGGCACGGAGAAGGTAACAGAGGACGCCCGTCGCATCCGGCAGGATCACCCTTTCCGCCGATGAGTGGGAGATATCCCTTTCATGCCAGAGCGCGACATTTTCCAGCCCTGTCACGGCGTACCCGCGCAGCAGACGGGACAATCCCGACACCTGTTCGCACTTGATCGGATTGCGCTTATGAGGCATTGCGGAAGATCCTTTCTGCCCTGCGGCAAAGGGTTCCTCCGCTTCCCGCACTTCGGTTCTCTGAAGATGGCGTATTTCGGTTGCGAATTTGTCCAGGGAGGCGCCGACAATGGCGATGGTGCAAAGGTACTCTGCGTGCCGGTCCCTCTGAAGCGTTTGAGTGGATGCCGGAGCCGCTTTCAGTCCCAGCCGCGCGCAAACCTGCGCCTCCACATCGGGATCCAGATGGGCAAAAGTCCCCACGGCGCCGGAGATCTTCCCCACGCAGACAGCCTCGGCCGCACGCAGCATCCGTTCGCGGTTCCGGCGCATCTCGTCGTACCACACCGCCAGCTTCAATCCGAACGTCGTCACCTCCGCATGCACCCCATGCGTCCGTCCCATCATCAGAGTTTTCCGGTGCTCCTGCGACCGGTCCCCAATGGCTTTCCGAAGCTCGTCCATGGCGGCGACTATTTTCTCGCTCGCCTGCTTGAACTGAAGGCCGCGGGCCGTATCGATCACATCGGTGGATGTTAGTCCCCAGTGGATGTACCTGGAATCCGGCCCCACAAATTCGGCAATGCTGGTCGTGAAGGCGATCAGGTCGTGATGAGTCACATTTTCGATTTCCTTGATCCGCGCCGCCGAAAAATTCGCTTTCTTCTCAATGACTTCCATGGACTCCGCCGGAATCCACCCTTTTTCGGCCAGGACGCGGCATACCTCCAGCTCCACGCGAAGCCAGGTGCGATACATATTTTCTTCCGACCAGATTTTCGTGAAATCCTCAGGCATGTACCGATCGATCATGATATGCAGTCCTCATTTGTTTATTTGAGCGGTGGACAAAACCGCGCTCAAAAACCTCCAGGTTTCCCAATTCCATTAACTAGCTTCTGTCGCGAAACTCGGGTTTTGCAAAGAAACCGGATTTTATAACATCCATAGGATACTTGATATTACACAGAAGCCGGAAATTGCAGCCCGGCCGCGTAGCGGCCAGCTGAATTTAGCCAGGCCTTTTAAGGCCTGGATTTAAAGGAGTTAGGTTTTCCGTCGCGTAGCGACGGTTGAATCTCAGGCGTCGCTACGCGACGCGCTGTTCGCAACACCATGGTTCCCGTCCTTAAAAGGCCGGGCTAAAATCATATAGCCGCTACGCGGCACAAACCATGTTCGCAACAGTAACTAACTAATGCATCAAACTCACAATGGACAAAGGACGGAGCCTCGACCCAATTCATCAATAGCGGTACGTAACGCTGATTTGATCGGGCCTGGCCAGCTCGAGCCTTGTCCTGCCAACCGGCGAATCCATTCGCGCCTCCAGCGCCCTTTGCGCTGACAAAAGGGCCAGCTCGGGAAGGTTGTTGTTCTTGCTGAGGTGGGCCAAAACCACATGCTCGGCTTTGCCGTCGAAGTCGTTGCCCAGGTACTGCGCCACGGATTCGTTGGAAAGGTGCCCGCGCCGGCTCATGACCCGCTGTTTGAGCGCCCAGGGATAAGGACCTACCTTGAGCATTTCCATATCATGGTTGGATTCCAGGATGATGCCGTCGCAGCCCTTCAGGCGCTCGATGACGAGGTTGGACAGGTAGCCCAGATCCAGCACGATGCCGATTTTGACGCCGTCCTTTTCAATCACAAAACCGAGCGGATCGATGGCATCATGGGGCACCGAAAAGCCGGTAAAAAGGATGCCGTTTATGTCGAAGCTTTCGCCGGAGCTGATCCGCTGAAATTTTCTCGAATCCAGGGACAGGCCGGAACAGGCGAGAGCCGCTTCCGTCATAAAAACCGGTATGTCCAGATTTTTGGCAAAAGGCCCTACCCCGCGGCAGTGATCGCCGTGTTCGTGGGAAATCACGATAGCCGAGATCTTATCCGGCTCCAGCCCACACTCCCTGAGCCTCCGCGCCGTCTCGCGCCCGCTCAATCCGACGTCCACCAGGATGTGCGTTGTCCCGTCGCTCACCAGAGTGGTGTTGCCCGAACTGCCGCTGCCCAGCAAAGTGAAACTCAGTCCCATGGATTACACACCGATCGTCATCGCTTGCAGATCCCGGCCGTTCCGGCCGCCCAGAGCCGTCAGGGTCAGACACGAGGAGCCAAAAATCCTGTTGGCGAGATTCAGGATATCGCGCGCCGTGATCCGCTCCACCGCTTCCAGAATTTCCTCCAGGCTGCAAAACCGCCCGTGGTAAATAAGCTGTTGCGCGAGATGAGTCATGCGGCTGCTGGAGCTTTCCAGGCTCAGCATCACCGAGCCTTTGATGCTTTCCTTCGCCCTCCTCAGCTCCCGGGAGGGAACCGGCTGCTCGCGAAGTCTCCTGAATTCCATGAGCGTCAGGTCCACCACCTGGGCCGCCTTGTCGGGCGCCGTCCCCGCGTAAACCACCAGGGACCCGGCATCCCGATAGAGATTCAACGTCGAATATATCGAATACACAAGACCGCGTTTTTCGCGGATATTCTGAAAAAGCCGGGAGCTGACGCCGCCGCCCAGAATATAGCACATCAGATGGGAGCAGTACCGCTCCTCGGAGGTCACCGCGGGCGAAACGGTTCCCAGGCAGATATGAGTCTGTTCCAGGTTGCTCTTCCGGCGCACGACCCGGCCGGAACGGGCAATTGGCGGCGGACCGGGATCGGCAGCCACGCCCGCCTCCAGGGATGAAAAATAGCGTTCGGCCAGTTCGGCAACTTCCCGATGCCGAATGCTGCCCGCAACCGCAATAACCATGTTGCTGGCGTTGTAGTTGCCCCGGAAAAACTCCCTTACGTCGCGCCGGCCTATTCTTCCGACCGACTGTTTGGTCCCCGATATGGGCCGGCCCAGGGGATGTCCCTTCCAGAAATTCTGCTGATACATGTCCAGGATCAAATCCTGGGGAGAGTCCTCGACCATATTGATTTCTTCGAAAATCACCCGGCGCTCGCGCTGCATTTCGGCGGCGGGGAATGTCGGATTCAAAACGATGTCTGAAAGCAGATCGAAGGCAAACGGAAGGTGCTCGTCAAGCACTTTGGCATAATACCCGACATACTCCTTTTCCGTAAAAGCATCGAGCTGGCCGCCAACGGAATCAATCGCTTCCGCGATTTCAGCAGCTGAGCGTTTCCGTGTGCCTTTGAAAAGCAGGTGCTCGATAAAATGCGAGATGCCGGCCTTCCCGTCCCTTTCGAATCGCGAACCGCATTTCACCCAGACGCCAAGCGACACGGAGCGCAGATGGGGCATGACCTCCGAGGCGACGGTGAGGCCGTTTTTCATCACCCTTTTACGCACATCCATGCAGGTTTTGGGATTCAGAGGACTTCCTCCGCCGTATTACTACCACACCGCGACCCCGGCCCGAAAGGGCCAAAATCACCCTGTCCCCGATTATGGCTCAAAAACTCGAGGGCATTGCGGGGAAAATGGTATTGTTGCATGAACAAGGAATGATGGGAAGAATGGGAACCACAAATCTGGTCGGCGCGACCCTGGAAGGAATCGAGGCGGGGGTCCGGGAAATGGGCGAGAGTGCATACCGCGCGCACCAGATTTATGCGGGAATTTACCGGCGCCTTCTCCGTTCCTGGGACCAGTTCACCGATCTCGGAAAGCAATTTCGCGAAAAGCTCAAAGAACGGTTTGTCATCGAGTACATGCCCGTCCGCTGGGTTTTTGTTTCTTCCGATGGGACCCGGCGCTACCTGTTTGAGCCGGCTCCAGGGCAAAAAGTCGAAGCTGTATTCATACCGGAAGAGCGCCGAGACACTTTGTGCATCTCGACCCAGGTCGGCTGTGCTGTCGGATGCCTGTTCTGCGCCACCGGCAAATTGCCCATGATACGAAATTTGTCTGCGGGAGAGATCGCCGGCCAGGTGCTGTCGCTGCAAGCCGACCGGGGTTCGGTTTCCAAGCGCCTGAATGTCGTGATTATGGGTATGGGCGAGCCAATGCACAACTATGAAAGTGTCATGAGAGCCGTACGCCTGATGACCGACGACCGGGGAATGTCGATCTCCCCCCGGCGCGTGACGCTCTCCACGTCAGGCGTTGTCCCCGGCATCAAAAGGCTTGCCCAGGAGCCGGTCATCCCCAACCTTGCCATTTCTCTCAATGCGACCACCGATGCTGTGCGGGATCTGCTGGTTCCCACCAACAAAAGGTGGAACATCGAAGCACTGCTGGACGCCTGCCGCTCCTTCCCTGTGGAGCAGCGGAGGCGCATTACGTTCGAATATGTCCTTATGGACGGGATCAATGATTCGCCGGAGGATGCTCACCGGCTGGCGCGCCTGCTCCAGGGCCTTAAGAAAAAGGTCAACCTTATCCCTCTCAATGCCGGCCCCACGATTCCAGTGAATCCCCCCGGCCCGGAACGCGTGCTGGCTTTTGAAAAAATCCTGGCCGGTCACCATATCACCGTCAGCATCCGCCGCCCGCGAGGCAACGACATTTCGGCTGCCTGCGGCATGCTCGCGGGCCGTGAGCCGGAATAGAGCTGCGCCACGGATTTCACAAGTCAGATACCTCCGGCTTTGCCGGAGGCTTGAAAGATTTGAACCGCTCAAAGCGGTTCGAGGAGTTACGCCGGTCTTGAACGCTGACTTACGCGGGCAAAAGCCGATGAGGCGCTTCCGATCCCCGAACAAATCGGCGTTTGTCAGCGCTTTTATCAGCGTTTCTCAGCGTTTAAAAATACGGAGCTGTCAAACTCTTTGAGTCCCCCGGCAGAGCCGGAGGTTTACCAATGTAATTAATGGGGAAACGCGGAGTTCACGGAGGCAGAGCAGGTCCTCCGTGAGCTCCGCGTCACCGTGTGAGCGGAATTCGACCGATGACGGCCATCATCCGGCCGGCGCGGGCTCCCTCGGCGCGATAGGAGAAGAATTCGTCGCTGCGGCACCGGGTGCAGAGGCAGGAATCATTAAAATTTTCCGGCCGTATTCCCGCCCTGTGCGCGTCGACTTCCAGGGCGCGGCACAGATCCAGTAGATATTTCCCCGGCGCCTGTGCTGGCGCAACTAGGTTCGCTCCCGGGAATTCCTCGTCGAAAAACTCCGCCACTTCCGGTCCCACTTCATAGCAGCAGCTTCGGATTCCGGGTCCGACAGCAACCCGGAGATTGGCAGGATCGACGCCGAAGCTTGTCTTCATCTGATGGACCGTGCCCGGCAAAATGTGTGCCAGCGTTCCTCTCCAGCCCGCATGGACTGCCGCCAGGGTCCCCGTCACAGGATCCGCGATCAGCACCGGCAGGCAATCGGCGGTTTGAACCGCCAGGGCAACGCCTTCCATGCCGGTGATGAGCGCATCCGCTTCTGGCTGGTTCCATTGGCCGGAATTATCCCTTATGATATACACACGATTGGAATGAACCTGGTGCAGGGTAACCAGGCGCGCTTCGTCGAGACGGATTGCATCCAGGAACCGCCGACGGTTTTGATCCACACGCTCAGGCGTGTCCCAGGCAGTATAGCCGAGGTTCAGGGAGCATTCGGAAAGCGCGGGTGCGCCGTCCCTGCGCGTGGAGAAGCCATGACAAAGGCCTCCCAGCTTTTCAAAGGCACAGCAGCTGTATACAGGTATTCCCCGGGCCTGCCGGAGGACAAATCCATCCCTTCGCATATCCGGAATATTGAGTCGTTTTGTCGCACTCTGTCAACCCGCTATCGGAGTTATTGATGATCATCGGCACCGGTGTGGATATCGTCGAAATTGCCCGTCTTCGAAAAGTCATGGACCGGCTGAAGGACCGTTTCATCGGAAGGGTCTTCACGCCCGGGGAACAGCAGTTCTGCTCGGGCCACCGCGACCCGGTGCCTCACTTTGCTGCGCGTTTCGCCGCAAAAGAAGCGCTTTTCAAAGCGCTGGGGACGGGCTGGGCCCAGGGAGTGACCTGGCTGGATGTGGAGGTTCACAGGGAAAGGCAGGGCGCCCCTACCATGCTGCTTCACGGTGAAGCCGAAAGGCTCAGCCTGAGCAAGGGAGCCGGCAAAGTGCACCTCAGCCTTTCGCACACGGAGCAGTGGGCAGTAGCCACGGTCATCCTGGAGTCGTGAAGTCAGGTACCTCCGGCAAAGCCGGAGGCTTGAAAGATTGGAACCGCTCAAAGCGGTTGGACTAGTTACGCCGGTCTTGAACGCTGACTTATACGGGCAAAAGCCGATGAAGCGCCTCATCGGCTTTTGCTCGCCGACCCTCGCCGAATAAATCGGCGTTTGTCAGCCCTTTTATCAGCGTTTCTCAGCGTTTCAAAATACGGAGCGGTCAAACTCTTTGAGTCCCTCGGCAGAGCCGGGGGTTTACCAATGTAATTATTCGAAAACGATGCAAAGGGACAGAATATACCGCATCGTTAGCGCGCTTTATCCCGGCGACTTCCATTGGGGCGGATCCGGGAGGTTCACGTTGCCCGCGCATTGCATCCATCCGCCCGCCCAATGAGCAAAGCAGCCGGCGGCGTGCGGCGGTTCCAATAGGGGCACTATGGCTTCTGTGCGTTGCATGAGCGTTTCAAAGCGTTTCTCCGGAAGCATTTATGCTCTGAGAGAGGTCTCCTTCGAAATCCGGGACCAGGAGGTACTGACGGTGCTCGGGCCTTCGGGATGCGGCAAATCGACACTTCTCCGCATCATTGCGGGTCTCGATCAGCCGTCCGAAGGGGAGATCTGGATAGGAAACAGGCGGGTCAACGAAATCCCTGCCCGTTCGCGCGATGTGGCGATGGTTTTTCAGTCCTATGCTCTTTATCCGCACATGAGCTGCTATGAAAACCTTGCGCTCAACCTGGTCCTCAAAAAGGCTCCCCGCGCCGAAATCGATCGTCGCATACACGAGACCGCCCGGATGCTGGAGATCGAAGACCTGCTCGAGAAGAGACCGCGCGAGTTGAGCGGCGGTCAGAGGCAGCGCGTCGCCCTGGGAAGGGCATTGATCCGCAAACCAAAGGTTTTTCTTTTCGATGAACCGCTTAGCAACCTCGACGCGATTTTGCGCGAAAAGGTCCGTCATGAGCTCAAGGAGCTTTTTTCGCGTCTCAAGGCCACGGTAATCTACGTCACACACGATCAGGTGGAAGCCACCACTCTGGCGGACCGGACCGTCGTTTTGGATCGGGGGCAAGTCCAGCAGATCAGCAGCCCCGAAGCTCTGTACCGGATGCCGAAAAACCTCTTCGTAGCCTCATTCATCGGGTCGCCGGCAATGAACCTGCTGGACGTCATTTTAAAAGCGGGCACTTTTCGCGTCGGGTCTGATGAAATTCAAACAGGGCTCGATTTCTCCGGACCCGTGAAGATCGGTATTCGTCCGGAAGCGATCAAAACAGGTACAGGAATTCCGGCGAAAGTCGTCTGGGCCGAAAACCTCGGCGCTCGATTCCTGGTGCATACAAGAATTGGGGAAGTCTCCCTGATGGTTCTCTCGGATGAGCGGCCGCCCTCAGACTCGATACCGCTGCACATCGAACCTAAGGACATCCATGTCTTTGACAAAGATACTGGCGAAAGCCTTCGCCGCGCTTGCAATAGCGATATTGATCATCCTCAGCCTGAGGATGGCTCCGTCACGCCTTAGCGGGGAGCTTTCGATTTTGATGGAACCCGACGGGACAGGCATCTGGCGCGAGCTTGTCACGGAATTCAACAGCCTGAATCCGGGAACCCGCGTGCGCCTGGTAGAAGGTCCTCCCGCAACCAATGCGCGGGAAGATCTCTATTCGACCTCTTTTCTGTCCGGGAAATCTGCCTTTGACATCGTCTATTGCGACGCAATCTGGATCGCGAAGTTCGCGGCAGCGGGATGGCTCCGTGATTTAACCGGCTGTCTCTCAGCGGAAGACCTCAAGGATTTTCTCCCCGCGGAACTCGAAGCGGGGTCCTATAAAGGGAGTCTTTACCGCATCCCGGCGTTCACCGATGCAGGCCTGCTTTACTATCGGAAGGATCTGCTGCCCGAGCCGCCGCAGACTTTCGATGAGCTGGTTCAGCGGTCGCGCGAACTCCAGACCAGGGAGCGCTGGGGTTTTCTCTGGCAGGGGAAGCAATATGAGGGCCTGGTCACCGTGTTTCTCGAGGTTCTCTGGGGGTTCGGCGGAGACTGGATTGATCCGGAGACAAGGCAGGTTTATGTAGACGGGCGGGAGGCGCTCCAGGCATTGAATTTTTTAAAGGATACCATCGGCACCATATCTCCACCGGCCGTGACGAGCTATATCGAAGAAGATACGCGGATTTTGTTCCAGAGCGGGCGCGCGGTGTTTCTTCGCAACTGGCCTTATGTATGGTCCCTGATGCAGCGCAGTAACGCGCCGGTGAAGGACAAAACCGCATTCACGTCCATGGTGCATCAGCCGGGACACTCGGGCGCTGCGACACTCGGGGGATGGGGATTTGCCATCTCCGGATTTTGCCCGGATCCGGCAAAGGCATGGGAATTCCTGATATACATGACTCGTTCCGGGCAGTTGACACGCGTGCAGCAGAAAGTGGGCCGAATCCCTTCGCGGAGAAGCCTGGTGCCCGCGGAGCTATTGCCTGTTTTCGAAAAGGCGCGTTCCCGGCCTTCTATTCCGGAATACGCGCAGGCTTCGGATATACTCCAGCGATGGTTAAGCGCCGCACTGACCGGACGCATCCCGTGTGAGGACGCGCTGAGGGAAGCGGCGCGGGAGACTCGCGCTCTTCTGAAAGGGTGATGTACGGGAACCACCATGAGCATCCTCGTATCCAAAAGAATGCGTGAAATCCTCTGGTTCACACCTGCAGCCGCACTGGTGCTGCTTATCTTTGTTTATCCGATCCTCCGGACGTTGATTCTCAGTTTTCTGAATCTCAATCTGGAGACCGGATTCCAGGCGCATTTCGCCGGACTGGGAAATTTCGCCCGGCTCCTCGCAGATTCGCGCTTTCACAGCTCGCTCAAAACTACGGCTTTGTTTACGATCGTTTCGGTTGCTCTGGAATTCCTGCTTGGCTTGCTGCTGGCCCTGGCCGTAGAAAAAATAAAAAAGGGGCGCCGGACTGCGCGGACTTTCCTGCTGATCCCCTGGACTCTTCCAACGGCAATCATAGCGGTGCTCTGGATGTGGATCTTCAACGACCAGTACGGCGTTATTAATGCCGTGCTCCTGAAAATCGGGATCGTGGACTCGCCGCTGGCCTGGCTGGGAAGGCCGCAGACGGCGTTGAGCACCATAATCATGGCCGACGTCTGGAAGGCTTTCCCTTTTGTCTTTATCGTGCTGCTCGCCGGGCTACAGTGCATTCCAAAGGAAATGTATGAGGCCATCGAGATCGACGGAGGGACGGCATGGCATAAATTCAGGTATGTTACCCTGCCCTATCTGTTGCCGTTCATTTTCCTGGCGCTGATATTCAGAATCGTCCAGGCTTTTGCGGTTTTTGATCTGGTTTATGTGCTGACCGGGGGGGGACCGGGCGGCGCGACAGAGACGGTTTCGGTATACGGCTATTATACCTATATGCGATATCTTGATTTCGGTTACGGCGGCGCGCTTGTGGTGGCCATCGTGCTTGTACTGGCCCTGACTGCCTGGGCGCTTTATTCCCTGCTGCCAAGGAAATATGAAATGGGTCGCTAGGCTTTTCATTTTGATCTGGTGCGCAGTCGCGGCAGCTCCGCTGGCGTGGTACGGCATATCCTCCGTCAAAGACTCCCTGGAGCTTGCACAGGTACCGCCCTCCTTGTTGCCTTCGAGCTTCACGCTGGATAATTATGCCGGGCTTTTCCTGCGCCGGCCGTTCGCCGCCTATTATCTCAACAGCATTGTGATCGCGGCGCTTGCGGCGTTGCTTTGTACTTCCTGCGCCTCCCTTGCCGCATACAGGCTCGCAAGAGCTCCGAGACGTTTCCGCTCCACGATAGCCTCTTTGCTGCTGATCCTGGCCTTTTTCCCTCCTATTGTGCTCGTATTCCCGGTATATGAACTTGTCCGCTTCGCGGGCCTGGTCAACCAGCCCTGGGGCCTCATCATTCCCTACGCCGCATTGAACCTCCCCTTCGCAGTATGGCTGCTTACAGGATATATGGAACAGATTCCGTATGAACTGGAGGAAGCGGCGGCAATCGACGGCCTGACGGCCTTCGACACGTATCGCAAAATCATCATGCCTCTGGCCATTCCCGCGTTAACGACCGCTTTTCTTCTGGTATTCATTTTTTCATGGAATGAGTTCATGTTCGCCATGACTTTCATGAACCTGGAATCTTCGCGCACGGTGACAGTGGGAGTTGCAACGCTGAGCGGCGCGTTCGCCTATGAGATTCCCTGGGGATTGCTGGCAGCAGGCATAGTCGTAAGCACAGCGCCGCTGATTGCTGCGGTAGCCGTCTTTCAAAGACGAATCGTTGCCGGCCTGACAGCAGGCGGAGTGAAAGAGTAAAAGCTGGAAAGCCTCGGGGGGATTTCCGGCCTGCCCGCCGCAAGCTGGCAGCAATCCGCGATTGGGCGCGGGATTCCCTTTCCAAGGAATGCAGACCGCTCGGGCAGTGCGGTAAACTATATCCATCCTATCAAACCGGTATAGGGTCGAAAAATCCGGAGCGGCTGTCCCTGGTCAGGGTTTTTTTCGAAGTGAACTGGCAGCCTGCTTCGGACCAAGGGCGAATTATGTTTTCTTGTCCTCTATGGAAGTGATTGTTTTTTTGCGCGATCGCCAGGTCGACCGCAGAGAGGCGTTTCACCATAGCCATATCCGTTACGGCGAAAAGCGCGCGGAATAAACCCTGTCGGCAGGGGATTCCGAAAACAGGAAGGATCGCTTTCCCCGGAATCCAGCACCAACCACAGCTACTGTCTTTTTCTCCACATAATCCCCTTCTCCGGGGATGCCGCGCGGCAGGTTTTCCTGATACAAGCGTTATGGAGGTGCGCCATGGCCGACTTTTATCAGACGGGAATGGTTGCGACGCTGCATCGCTTGAAGCAAAACGGCACAGCCCGGCTGGAAAAGGGCCTGAACGAAATATCCAGGCGCAGGGGCATTGCGCTGGTTTTGCCCGCTCTGTACCGCGAGTTTGAATCGCCTGCCATGAAGCGCATCACTGAAGAACTGGTGCAGGTGAACTACCTCCGCCGTATCGTGGTCGCGCTGGGCGGGGCGGGCCCATCGGAATATGAAAAGGCACAGGCATTTTTCACAAATTTCCGTTGCCCCGTCAGCATCTTGTGGATAAACAGCGAACCGGTGCAGGCGCTGCTGCGGATGCTGGAAGACAAGGGCCTCTCGGCAGGCGCCGACGGAAAGGGGCGCAGCTGCTGGATCGCCTACGGCTACATCCTGGCGAAGGCCGACTGCAGCGTTATCGCCCTGCACGACTGCGATATCGTGAACTACGACCGAAGGCTCCTGGCCCGGCTCGTCTACCCGGTCGCGCATCCGAACCTCGGCTTCGAATTCTGCAAGGGCTACTACGCACGCGTCACGGACCGTATGCACGGCCGGGTCACGCGCCTTTTTATGACTCCCGTGATCCGCGCCATGGAAAACATGGCGCCCAGCACGCCTTTTCTCCGGTTTGTGGACAGTTTTCGATATCCCCTTGCGGGCGAATTCGCCATGCAGATCAACCTGGCCCGGATAAACCGCATCCCGTGGGATTGGGGGCTGGAAGTCGGCGTGCTTGCCGAGGTATATCGAAACTGCTCGCTGGCGCGCATCTGCCAGGTGGATCTGGCGGACAATTATGAACACAAGCACCAGGAACTGTCCGAAGAGGACCCCACGAAAGGGCTGAGAAGGATGTCCTGCGAAGTTGCAAAGTCGCTGATGCGCACGCTTGCGGCCGAAGGAGTCATCTTCACCAAGGACCACTTCCGGAGCCTCGAAGTGCGCTACGTTCGCATGGCGGAGGACACGATCGACCGATATTGCGCGGACGCCATGATCAACGGCCTGGAATTCGACCGGCACGCGGAGGAGCTCGCCGTTGCCACCTTTGCCCAGAGCCTTCATCAGGCTGCGCAGGAATTCATCGAGAGTCCGCTGGGCCTGCCCCTCATGCCCAGCTGGAACCGCGTGCAGGCGGCTATTCCCGACTTCTTCGACCTCTTGCTGAATGCTGTGGAACCGGGCGTTGAATCCATTCAAGGACGTGCATCGTGATGGGTCGGTCATGATCGAAAGGCTATTTTCCGAGGAGGCTCATAAAGCATTGGAGGGAATCGACAGAGCGGACATCGTGATCGGTGTGCCCAGCTACAACAACGGCCGAACGATCGGCCACGTGATCGCGGCGGCGCAGGCCGGATTGGAGAAATACTTTCCGCAGTTCCGGGCAGTGATCGTCAACTCCGACGGCGGCTCAACCGACGGCACGCGCGATGCGGTGCTGGGAACGGGCCTTGACAAGGAACGGCTTCTGCTGATGACGACACCGCTGTTCCCAGTGCACCGGCTGTCCTTCCCGTATCACGGAATTCCGGGCAAGGGCAGCGCGTTCCACCTGATCTTTCAGATTGCCCAACATCTCGACGCCCGGGCCTGCGTGGTCGTGGATTCGGATCTGCGCTCGATAACACCCGAGTGGATCGACTTGCTCCTGCGGCCCATACTGCACACGGGGTTTGATTTTGTCGGGCCGTACTATCACCGTCACAAGTATGACGGCACAATCACCAACAGCATCGTTTACCCCTTGACCCGGGCGCTTTATGGCCTGCGGTTGCGCCAACCGATCGGCGGCGATTTTGGAATCTCCCGGCGGCTGATCGGGCGGTATCTGACCCGGAGCGACTGGGAAACCGATACCGCCCGCTTCGGCATCGACATATGGATGTCCACAATTGCGATGGCAGAGGGTTACCGCGTGTGCCAAAGCTTTCTTGGCGCAAAGCTGCACGATGCCAAGGACCCCGGCCTCCATCTGAGCGACATGCTGCACCAGGTTGTCGGCAGCGTATTCCGGCTGATGCAGGAATATGAACCGGTGTGGACGTCGAGCACGGGCAGCCAGGAAGTGGACCTGTTCGGATTCCGCTACGGCGTCGGCCTGGATCCGATCGAGGTCAATACCGAACGGATGATCGCAGCCTTCAAGCGGGGGTGCGAGGAGCTGGGCGAGATCTGGTCTGCGGCGCTTTCCCCGGAGGCATTTGCAGCCATTCGCAGAATCGGGGCCCGGAATCCCGGCGCGAAGGATTTCAGCCTGGACGACGATCTCTGGTCCCAGGTCGTTCTCGACTTCGCCGTGGCCTATAAGAAACAGCCTGTGGAACGCGGACACCTGCTCCGGTCTCTGACGCCCCTCTATCTGGCGCGCATCGCATCCTTTGTCAGCGAGACCCGGATGCTGGGCTCCAACGAAGTGGATGACAGGATCGAGCGCCTGTGCCTGACCTTCGAAGAGAAAAAGCCCGAGCTGATAAAGCGCTGGCGAAACGAAACGGAATCCGTTTCATACCGACCCGCCCGGGTGGAAAGCATGGCGGATTCAAAGCTGAGTATGGAGGTGTAGGCCTATGCTTGGTCTCCTGAAACAAATTTTAAAGCAGGCGGTTGAGAGGATTTCTTCCCAGATCCTGACCTATGTGCCCGGATTGCTCGCCGCCATTTTCGTACTTGCAGTCGCCTGGATTATGGCAAAGGCCGCTCGATGGCTGATCATCAAAATCTTCAAGGGAATCAGCGTCGACCGTTTTTTAAAGCGCAGCGGACTATCGTCGATCCTCGACCGGTCCGGACGCCTGCGGACATCCCAGGTAGCGGCAAAAACGGCGTACTGGATAATTCTTGTGGCAGGAATGCTTGTAGCTCTGAACTCCTTCAACTCGGACCTTTCCTCGCGCTTGACGGAAATGGCCGTGCTTCTCTTTCCCAAGCTTGTGGGCGCCGCAGCCATTATTGTCGCAGGAACCTGGATCGGAAGGTACTTCGGACGGACTACGCTGATATGGGCGGTCAACGAAGGAATGCCCTGGCCGCGAAAGCTGGCTGCCTTTGTCCGGGCTCTTTTCACCTTTGTCGGAATCGTCGCCGCCGCGGACCATCTCGATTTCGCCCGGGATGTCTTCCTGGCAGCATTCATCCTGGTCGTAGGAGGAATCGTCCTGGCCGCCAGCCTGGCTCTCGGCCTCAGCGGACGGGAGTCTGTGCGCAATTACCTTCAGGAAGGAAAGGGGACCGATGAAGAGAGCCCGGATGACAGGCCGCTATGGAGGCATCTGTGAGGCTTGCCATTAAACGGCGGCAGCCTTGGGCATATTCGAACGCGAGGCTGTCATTTCAGCCGCCGGCTTTTCGGCAGGCAGATGCTTGACAAGAGCAGACAGAACCGCTGCATTCCAATCTGCCGGTCCTCCGTTGCCCGGGCATAGTCGCGCATGCGGGACAGCGGTCAACAACTCCTCACTTGCAGGGGATTTCATAACGAGAGGGACATCGACCAGCTTCAGGAATCCGGCATCGTTCGGCCCATCCCCCAGACCAATGGTGGTAATGGGACCGAAAGCTCTCTGATAATAGTGGATCAGGAGATTTACACAGTGCGATTTATCATTGGCTCCCAGAATATGGTAAAAACGGCCCCCGCGCGTGCAGCGCTTCTTCCGCTTTTCGATCGCGGCAATCAGTCTTCGGGGATCGCCGCTCAGGATTTCAAACGGCTCGTCGTATTCGCGCTGCCTAGCCAGCCGGGCCGCTTCCAGGGGCATCTTGCAGGACAGGCTGATTTCTTCAACGGTCATTTGCTGGAAACCGCGTACGGTACATCCGCTCTCCGCCGCTGCCTGATGCAGGCATTGAAGGAGCTCCGGATACGATTGCCCGAACTCTATCACAGCATGCCCGCCCCGGTGAATCAGAGCATTCAGATCCAACGGGAAGCAGTTTTCAGGGATATATAGCGCCCCGCCATTCTCGACAATGAACGGGTCCCGGTTGCCGATCCGGAGGCGGAAAGCTTTTGCTTCAGCGCAGGTTTTGCTTGTGCAAAGCACCAGCGGTATATGCAGGCGCTGTAACGCCTCCAGGGCCGGAAGCGCAGGCTGGTACGAATAGCCATCGTCCAGGAGCGTGCCATCCAGATCTGTGATAAGTACCAGCATGCGCCTATAATAAGGGCAAAGCGCCTTTTGAGGGTATCCCCTAAAGGCGGGAGTTTTTGCCGGAAAAGGCATGACAGTCGGAGGAACGCCATGAAGTACAGGACAGGCATCATCCTTTTGATCGGATTTGGCAGCCTGGTCGTGCTCATCGGCGTTCTTGGATTTGAAGGTTTCCGGAAAGCTGAGCGGATTTCCCAAGAAGTGGCTTCGATTCACGAAATTTACCGGCAGACGGCTTCCATGCTCAAGGATATTCAAAGCGACAACTATTTGTCCGGCATTCTGGTGCGCGATTATCTCCTGGATCCGACCCAGGGGACCGCACCCATGTACCGGAATGAACTGCTGGAAATACGATCGGAGCTGTCGAAGCATCTGGCGTCCCTGAATCTTCTCATCAGCCACGACGAGGGCAAAATTCTGGAGCGTCTGCGAAATGAAATAAACATTTACTGGGACTCTCTGGACCCTGTCTTCGAATGGACTCCTCAGGAAAAGGCCGCGCGCGGTTCGGCGTTTCTCAGGAGGCAGGTGATACCGCGCAGGCACGCCATTGTTTCCGTCACGCGCGAGATCGATGATCTGAATGCCCGCAATCTGATCAGGGAGCAGGAAAGAATCAAAAAAAAGCGCCTCGATTTCCAGGCCTACCTGCTCAAAATGTTCGCATTCTCGGTTATTCTTGCGGTGGGTGTTGCCGGAATGAGCATCTTCCGCGTTTCGCGCCTGGAGCAACGCTCGGCCGAGCAGCGAAGCAGGGCGGAGCGCGCGGAACGCGAGCTGCGATATCTATCTCAAAAGCTTGTGCAGGCACAGGAAGAGGAGCGAAAATCGATCTCGCGGGAGCTGCACGATGAGGTCGGCCAGCTTCTGACCGCGCTCAAAATGGAGCTGGGCAACCTGGATCATCTGCGCAACGCCCCGGGAGACCAATTTCAGGAACACCTGGCCGAGGCGAAAGACGTTACCAAGCGGACGATGCAGTCGGTGCGCGATCTTGCCATGGGATTGCGTCCTTCCATGCTTGATGATCTGGGGCTGGGCCCGGCTCTTCAGTGGCATGTACGGGAGTTCTCCGGCCGCAGCGGGATACCGGTATCGATAGAAGTCGATGGGGACCTGAGCAATGTTCCCGAAACGGTGAGCACCTGTATTTACCGGGTGACACAGGAATCTCTCACCAACTGCGCGCGCCATGCTCAAGCCAAAAATGTCAGGATTACGGTTCATGGAGGCAAAGACCACCTCTACGTAACCGTAGCCGACGATGGAATCGGATTCGATTCCCGGGAGTCCGTGGGACGCGGGCTGGGATTGATCGGAATGGAGGAGAGAGTGAAAAAATTGGGTGGCGCGCTATCAATTTCATCCCATGCTGAGAGGGGCACAGTTCTGGAGGTCCAACTGCCTCTCAGCGGTGCGGAGGCGGAAGCATGAGCGAGATTCGCATACTCCTGGCGGATGACCACGGCATCGTGAGAAAAGGGCTCCGCTTCCTGCTGGAACGCCAACCCGGGATGGAGGTGGTCGGCGAAGCCTCGGAAGGCCGCGAGGCTGTCAAACTCGCGGAAGAGCTCGCACCCCATGTCGTCATCATGGATGTTGCCATGCCGCAGCTCAACGGCATTGATGCGACCGCAAAGATCGTGAAGAGCAATCCCAGGATCGGCGTGATCATGCTCAGCATGTACCCGGATGAAGCGTATCTTGTCCGGGCCCTGAGCGCCGGCGCGAAGGGATACCTGCTGAAAGACTCCGCGGAAGTGGACCTGGTGCGGGCTGTGCAGGTCGTTGCGCAGGGACGCCCCTTCTTCAGTCCGCAGATCGCCCAGACGCTGCTCGAGGATTATGTGAAGACGCTGCAGCAGCGGGGGATGGACGATTCCTACGACATATTGACGGACCGGGAAAAGGAAGTGCTGCAACTGCTCGCGGAGGGAAAATCCAACAAGGAAGTAGCCGCAATCCTTGAATTAAGCACCTATACCGTCGAGACCCACCGGACCAATCTCATGCAGAAACTGAACCTGCACAATACCGCCGAGATTGTGCTCTATGCGGTACGCAAAAAGATTATCAGCTGACCCGAATGCCTCTCCCGTGCTTTCCGCCTTGGCGGCGGATGCAGCCGGATCCATTACGGAGACCAAGTTCGATCCGCCGGAAACAGGAAAGCGCCAGTTTGGGTACAGCCGTGACAAGAGATCGTATTGCGTTCAGGTGGTTATTGCCTTGATTGTCACGCCTGAAGGATTCCCTCTGGCAATCGAAGTTTTAAACGGCAATACCGGCGATAAAACCACATTACCGGTACACTTCTCTTCGGTGGCCGATCTTCAGGATGACAACGATGATTCGCTTTCGGTCGATCTCGTAAATCACACGGTAATTTCCGATACGGATGCGATAAATATCATCGTGGCCGCTCATCTTCTTACAGCCATCGAGGCGGGGCTGATCGGCAAGAAGCGAAATGCCTCGCAGAATACGAACCTTGTCCTCCCGGCGTATCTTTTTCAGTTGCCGCTCAGCAGTAGCTGATACCTCAATCCTATATTTCGCCATCTAATCCCAGATCGCGAATCACATCTGCGAGGGGCCGCGTCGGTTCACGTCGTATTTTCTTGATATCTTCGAGGTCAGCAAGCTCCTCGAGCTTATCGATAAGAGGATCAGGCCAGGCCAGGCCAGGCCAGGCCAGGGCCAGGCCAGGGGCCAGGCCAGGTGCAGGTGCAGGTGCAGGTGCAGGTGCAGGTCAGGTGCAGGAGGCAAGCGACTTCACCAGCATTCAGGAACGGCTTCGCGCCTGGCAGAGCGAAATGGCCAGCAAAGCTTTGGTACCTGGCGAGTTAACTCAACACGCCCCGGGCGGGTCTTCCGCGGGGAACATGCTGATGCCGGAAGATAAAGGTGGCATTTCCGGTTCTATACCCGAGCCTATCCCTGTTGGTTCTCTCGACACCCCATCCCTTTGGCTGTGTCCCATTCAATCGGATGCCCGCCGACGTGGCATCCTTCAGATGACTGCCGCCGACTACATTGATCTGGTAGATCAATCAGGGCGCATCCTGCGGGCTGACAAACGCGGCGCCATTGATCCCCGGCTTGCACCGATTCTGCTGCGGATTGGCGCTAAGCCTCAAGCCTGGATAGATACCATTTCCCGTTTCGGTCCGAAATTCCGCCTTGCAGCCGGTCTTATTTCCAGTCTGCGTGAATTTGCGGATCAGCTCGGCCGAAGGTGGCTCGTTGGCTTATCCGAAGCTCGAAATGCTTTCGCAGCTCCTTCGGTGCAGTCAGCCTGAGCCACGCTCCTCTGCCAGGTATCCTTCACCTAAAGGACAGCCTCTTCCTAATCACGAAGATAGCCTCCAGCAATCCTTGGTCTTCATCTCGCCAAATACTGCAGGCCTGCCCTTATCGATTTGCTACATCCCCCAGTGATTATTGATACCAGGCAAAACCATAAATGAGTGATGGGAGCGACCTTCTTTATCTACTCTCGTTAAATGTTGGGTGTCCACACTCTTCATCCACACTCTTCACTTCCCCCACACGCTTCTCTTGCGCCAAATATCGGGTGTCCCTGCTTTTCCTGCTGCGAGATTTTTTGGGAATGATTTTGGGAGAATCGCGGATTATGTGCGGGAGGAATTTTCTAATCGGCCGAAGGTCGCATCCGGGTGGACATCCTCAATGCGGACATTCACAAGGCGGTTGGGAGGCACGGTGAGGCCGGGAATCCGCACGTGGATATAGTTTCCGGTGAGGGCCATGGAAGCCCCCAGCTCTTCCTCACGGGCTAGCGTGATCGCGGGAAGCACTTGTCCGGAAAACCTGCTCCGGAACGCGAGGCTTTTGGCGCGGGACATCGCAAGCAACAGGTTGAGCCGTTCTTTCATCACTTTCGACGGGATTCTGCCGGACAGCGAAAAAGCCTCTGTTCCTTCCCGAGGCGAGAAGGGAAATACGTGCAGGTAGGCCAGAGGCGACTCCCGGATGAGAGCGCAGGTTTCGGAAAAGTCTTCCTCTGTTTCTCCCGGAAATCCGACCAGGACATCGGTGCCTATTCCGGCGTCCGGCATCGCCTCCAGTATACGCCGCAGCAGATCCCGGAACCGGGCGGCAGTGTATGGCCGCCGCATGCGGCGCAGGATACGGTCGCTGCCGCTCTGCAAGGGAATGTGGAAGTGGCGGGCGAATACCGCGCTCCGGGCCGCCAGGTCGATGAGGGTGCGGCTAAAATGCATCGGCTCGATGCTGCTCAGCCGGACCCGGCCAAGATCCGGTATTTCAACGATCTGACGCAGCAGATCGATCAGGCGCGGGTGTCCTTTGATCTTTCCTTTGATCTTGAGCCCGAAAGCGCCCAGGTGAACTCCGGTAAGGACAATTTCCTGGAAACCCTGCGCGGCAAGAGACCGGATCTCGGCAACGACGTCCTCGAGCCGCGCGCTTCGTCCGGGCCCGCGCACATAGGGGACGATGCAGTAGGCGCAGCGGGCGTCGCATCCATCCTGCAGTTTGACAAGCGGGCGCGTCTTGCCTCCGGTTTGCGCCATCGGCGGCAGCAGACAGCCGCATGCTCCATCGATAGCGGCGTGGAAGATTTGCCCCGGCGAATCCTGCCCGCGATCCCGCACTATTTCCGGCAGCCGTTCTTTGTCGGCGTTGCCCAGAACATAATTCACCCCGGGAATTGCCGCCAGGGTTTCCGGATCCCGCTCGGCGTAACATCCCGTCACGACCAGGCACGCCGAGGGATTCTCGCGGTGCAGACGCCGGATTGCCTGGCGGACCTGCTGATCCGACCGGTGCGTGACCGTGCACGTATTCACAACAATGAGGTCGGCATCGAGGGGGTTTTCGCTTTCGGCCATGGAGCGGCGGCAGAGACCTTCGCGGATCGCCGCGCTGTCCGCCTGGTTGCAGCGGCAGCCGAATGTCCGGACCGAAAATTTAGACATCCCGGGCCTTCTTCAATTCGGCGTCCCGCTGTTCGACTTTATCCGCCAGCCTCTTTTTGTAGTCGTGCAGGCGCCCGGCCAATGCAGGATCGTTCCTGGCCAGGATCTGCACCGCCAGGACGGCGGCATTTGCGGCGCCCATTTTCCCTATGCCCATGGTCGCCACGGGAACGCCTGCCGGCATCATCGAGGTGGACAGGAGCGCATCCAGACCGTTCAGGGGCGAGGAATCGACCGGAACGCCTATCACGGGCAGAATCGTCTGTGCGGCAATCACCCCGGCAAGGTGCGCGGCGGCGCCCGCACAGGCAATAACCACCTGTATGCCGCGCTCCTCAAGTTTCGCGGCATATTTGTGGGTCCGGTCCGGCGAGCGATGGGCGCTCGATACCGTCAGTTCATGCGCGACGCCGAAATCTTTCAGGATTTGTATCATGTCCTGAATTACAGGGTAGTCCGAATCACTTCCAAGAACGATGGCCACCTGGGGTAGGATCACTGCCGCCTCCATTCATCGAAGAAAAATCAGCCGCGCAATTCTAGGCCGCACCGTCATTTCATGCGCCAGGAGTTTTCACCAGGCCCTTGGCCCCGATGTCCCGGCGATAATGCATCCCGTCGAAGTGTATTTTGTTGACGGCTTCGTATGCCGCCATCATGGCGGAGGCCAGGTCTTTGTCGGTTGCCGTCACTCCAAGCACACGGCCCCCATCGGTATAAAAAGCCCCATTTTCCTGCCGCGTCCCCGCGTGGAAAACAGCGACCCGGGGATCCTCTTCGGCCATCGCGAGGCCCGCGATCGCCTTCCCTTTGGAATACGACCCCGGATAGCCGCCGGAGGCGAGCACCACGCAAACCGCCGCATCCTTGTGCCAGGCGGCCTTATAGTCCTTCAGCCGGCTGCTGCAGAGCGCCTCGCATAATTCGGAAAAATCGCTCTTGAGCCGCGGAAGGATTACCTGGCCTTCCGGATCGCCCATGCGGACGTTGAATTCCAGGACCTGTACTCCGCGGGCGGTCAGCATCAATCCCGCATACAGGATTCCCTGAAACGGCAGATCCTCAGCCTTCATTCCGCGAATGACGGGGTGAATGACCCGCTGCAGAACCTCCTCTTCGAGTTCGGGGCCAAGGACGTCGTCGGTCGAGTAGGCGCCCATGCCCCCGGTGTTCGGCCCCTGGTCATCATCATTGACCGCTTTGTGGTCTCTCGCAGCCACCGCGGGAAGAACCGTTTCCCCATCCGTAAATACAATGTAGGACGCCTCGATACCCTCCAGGCACTCCTCGAGGATGATGAAATCCCCGGCCGAACCGAATTCCCGCTCGACCATGATGCGCTGGACCGCCGCGCGCGCCTCCGGCGCATTTCCGGCGACTACAACGCCTTTGCCGGCAGCAAGCCCATCAGCTTTGACGACAATGGGATACCGGGCGGTCCTGGAATCCAGGAATTCGAGCGCCAATTGCGGATCGCGGAAGGTTGCATAGGGAGCGGTCGGAACTGCGTGCCGGCTCATGAAATCTTTGGCGAAGACTTTACTGGACTCCAGTTGCGCCGCCTGACGGCTTGGCCCAAGGACGCCGACGCCGGAACCTTTCAAGTGGTCCACCAGGCCCGCAGCCAGGGGAGCTTCCGGGCCGACAACCACGATATCGATCTTCTCCTTGCGGACAAAGTCGTCGATTGCTCCAAAGTCGTTCGGCTGCACAGGCACGCAACGGGCCGTTCCCGCAATTCCTCCATTGCCCGGCGCACAAAATATTGCGCCGACGCGCGGACTCTGGCGAAGCTTCCAGACGAGCGCGTGTTCTCTGCCACCGGAACCGATTACCAATATTCTCATGAGACCTCTCGAGTTTATTCGGAAGGCTGCCTGATTCAACCTTCGCGGGAATTCAAAAATGCCTCTTACTGCTGGTCCGGGCGCCGGCAATCCCACCGCCGTTGCCCGCAGTACACGCCTTCTCCGGGCTAACCAAGATCCAGCGATTTCAGATACGCGCGGAATGCGGGCCCCAACTCTTCGCTGGCCAGCGCGAAATCAACCGTTGCCTGCAGAAAACCGAGCTTGTCGCCCGCGTCGTGCCGCTTGCCCTGAAATTTATATGCCAGTACCTTTTCCCGGCTTAACAGGCGGCAGAGCCCGTCGGTCAACTGGATTTCTCCCCCGCTGCCCCTTTCGGTTTCGTCCAGCGCTTCAAAGATGGCCGGCGTGAGTATATACCTTCCGATGATGGCGAGGTTGGACGGGGCTTTCTTCACCTTCGGCTTCTCAACCATATCCAGCACTTCAAACAGTTTTCCGTCGGTGCCGGGGACAGCCTGGCCCTTGATGATCCCATACCGGCCCGTCTCCTGCATGGGGACTTCCATGATCGCCACCACGCTGGATTCATATTGCTCATAAATGTCCATCATCTGGCGAATGCACGGCACGTCGGCCACGATGACATCGTCTCCGAGCAGAACGGCAAAGGGCTCATGGTTCGTGAGTTCTCTGGCTACAAGTATGGCGTGGCCCAGTCCCAGAGCCTCTTTTTGCCGGACATAGGCGATGTGCACCATTTCGGAAACGGAACGTACCCGGCTCAGCAACTCCGATTGTCCACGCTGCTCCAGAGTCTTTTCCAGTTCATAGGAAACATCGAAGTGGTCCTCGATTGCATTCTTCCCCCGCCCGGTGATGATCACCAGGTTCTCGAGTCCGGAGGCGACGGCTTCCTCCACGGCGTACTGGATGAGGGGCTTGTCAACCAGGGGAAGCATCTCTTTAGGTTGAGCTTTCGTCGCAGGAAGAAAACGTGTGCCCAAACCTGCGGCAGGGAAAACCGCTCTTCGGATTTTGGCCATTTTGTTCTTCTTTCTCAAAAGTGTGCTGGAACCTCATTGTATCCGGTAACCGCCCCCTGAAGCCAAAAATGATTGAAACAACGGCATCTGACAATGTCAATGATAGAATGCGCAGGGAGTGAAAACCTGTTGGAGGAGAAAACATCCGATGAGGGCTCCGACTAGCGGCGTCGTGCAGACCAATTACGGCAAACTTGAAGGTCTTTTCGAGAGGAGCCTCTATGCTTTCAGATGAGCGCCCTATGCCGCTCCCCCCGTGGGAGCATTAAGGCGGCATGCGCCTCAGCCACCTGAATCCCGGAAAGGCGTCAGACCCGCGAAAGTCTTCGGAACCACCGCTCCGCTGGATCTCGAAATCCCGTGGATAGCCTCGCTTCAATGGTAGAATGCGTGGTAGGGAGGATCCCATATGCTGGATAAAAACTTTATCCGGGAGAACATAGACAGCGTTCGGGAAAGGCTGGCCGCCCGCGGAGGGCAATACCCCCTCGATGAGCTGATCGCCGCGGACGCGGAATGGAAGAGCATCATCCTGCGCTGCGAGGAGCTCCGGCGGCAGCGCAACGAGGCTTCCGAAGCTATCGGAAAGCTGAAGAGATCAGGAAGCGACACCGCGGCGCAGCAGGCGAAAGTGAAGGAGATTTCGAGCGAAATCAAGTCGCTTGATGAAACGGCAAGCCAGGCGGAAGCGAGGTTGAATTCATTCCTGCACAGCATTCCCAATCTGCCTGACCCTTCGGTCCCGACCGGTTGCGACGAAACGACGAGTCGGGAGGTCCGCCGATGGGGAAGCGCCCCGAAATTCGATTTTGCTCCTCTCGACCACGTGGATCTGGGAACCTCCCTGGGAATCCTGGACATGGATCGAGCCGTCAAAATTACCGGCTCGCGTTTTTCGCTTCTTAGCGGAACGGGAGCTCTTATGGAAAGAGCCCTGATCAATTTTATGCTGGATGTCCACACGAAACATCACGGCTATCGGGAAGTCCTGCCTCCCTTTATGGCAAATTTCCAAAGCCTCTTCGGAACCGGCAACCTGCCCAAGTTTGCCCAGGATCTGTTCCGGGTCGAGGGAACGGATTACTATCTGATACCCACAGCGGAAGTACCGGTCACCAACATTTACCGGGACGAGGTTCTGGAAAAGGCCCAGCTGCCGAAGAAATTCGTGGCGTTCACACCCTGCTTCCGAAGCGAAGCCGGCTCTTACGGAAAGGATGTGAAGGGACTGATCCGCCTGCATCAATTCAACAAGGTGGAGCTGGTGAAATTCGCCGATCCCGCGAGCTCCTACGAGGAGCTGGAATCGCTGACCCGTGATGCCGAGGACATCCTGCAGCGGCTCGGGCTCCACTACCGGGTAGTGGTTCTCTGCACGGGGGACATGGGATTTTCGAGCGCCAAAACCTACGATCTGGAAGTGTGGCTGCCGAGTCAGAACCGTTTCCGGGAAATTTCATCCTGCAGCAACTTCGAGGCATTCCAGGCGAGGCGCGCCAATATACGGTTCAGAAATGAGGACGGCAAGCGGCAGTACCTGCACACCCTCAATGGATCGGGCCTCGCAATCGGCAGGACCTGGCTTGCCATATTGGAAAACTATCAACAGACGGATGGGTCGGTGGTTATTCCGGAAGCTTTACGGCCGTATATGGAGGGCAGGGAGGTCATTCAAAAGGGGGAATAGGCATCCTCCGGAGGCTTCAGAGTTGCTGCCAATTTTGGAACCGCAGAATCTCGGATGATGAACGAGAAGTCAGGTACCTCCGGCAAAGCCGGAGGCTTGAAAGATTTGAACCGCTCAAAGCGGTTGGACTAGTTACGCCGGTCTTGAACGCTGACTTACGCGGGCAAAAGCCGATGAGGCGCTTCCGATCCCCGCCGAACAAATCGGTGTTTGTCAGCGCTTTTCTCAGCGTTTCAAAATACGGAGCTGTCAAACTCTTTGAGTCCACCGGCAGAGCCGGGGATTTACCAATTTAATTATGAAGTTCGGCCCAAGCTTCTGCGGTTCGACATTTTGATATTTAGCTGCGCCGGGAAGAGAAGAAAGGTGGCTTTTTAGCTGCACTATCGGTTTTTGGCGGTCGCGCCCTCTCCCTCGAGCGGAACTGACAGGGGCCTGTCGAGCGCGATATCCATGGTGGCTCCCCTGCGAACCTGAAGATCCTTGCCGCGGGTGGATAACACAGTCGCCAGCCCGATGGCGGCTCCGACTCCGGCGCCTATGGCAGCGCCTTTTCCTCCACCGGCCAGAGTCCCGATTCCGGCTCCGGCCAGCCCGGGAATCACAACCCTGCCGGCATCGCTTCGACCGGAGCTTTCTCCTTCAACCGTATTTTCCGTGCGAACTCCTGAATTCCCTTCGGAATCCACGCTTACAAGAGACGCCGCAATCGGTAACTGACCGCGCCCGGGGATGTTTATGGACTGAAAGAGAAGGTTCATGACCGCTTTACCCCTGAACCTGCCGGGGCGGATAATGCGCGAGATGCTGCCCGCCACCAGGCTCCCCTTGGGAATCACAATACGGTCCCCAAGATATACGGGCGCAATGACAACCGTAGTGAAAGAATCGCCCTCGTTGTTCACCTTTGTGCTCAGGTGATCATTCAGCTGCAAAGAGATCCGCGTACCTTCGGGGAGGGTCCCATCGCCCGAAGCCTGGGCTGCAGGCGGAGGGAACGCAAAGGCCAGAATGATTAGAATGCTGCAGATCCTCTTCATTGTTTCATTCTTGCACGGCAACATATTTGATTCCAATCACTAAGATTGATGAAGAAACCGATCGAAGGGTTCAACCTCATTAAAAATATCCCCCCAGCGCCGGCAGCCGTCGCCCCGATTTTGTGCGCCTGCGCTCCCCATTTCGGTGGCAAACCACTGAAAATAAATGACCTCAATGCCGGTTGGCTTGACTCTGCCGCCGCATGCTGTTAGGGTCTAAAAATGGATTATGCGCCAATACTGCCCTCCGCTCCCCGAAAGTCCTGGATGGATCGCATCCAGGCCCTGGCTGAAGTTTTCCTGCTCTCGGGCCTGATGTCGAGTTTTCTGGCAGCGCTGCCCTTTGTAGCCATAGGCAGCAATAAGTCCGAGCTGCTGATTAGCGACGTCCGGTTTATGGCGGTTTTCCTCCTGCTGGAATCCTGTATCACCTTTCTCCTTCTCGCCCTGATACTGAAACTTCACAGGGAATCCATCCGCAGCATCGGATGGCAATGGAGCCGATGGAAATCCAATTTGTTTCTGGGACTTGCGCTGGTCCCGGTCCTTTTCATGATCAACGCGCTTGTGTCCTTTGCCCTTCGGACCTACCTGCCGGAGTATTATACGGAACGCAATCCGCTCATTGAGATCATACATACGCCTCAGCAGCTGGCCCTTTTGATTTTTTCGGCGCTGGTGGCCGGTGGAATTAAGGAAGAATTACAGCGCGCCTTCATTCTCAACAAGTTTCGCCGATATCTCGGAGGGGCGGGCGTGGGTCTGATCCTATGGAGTCTTGCGTTTGGTGCGGGGCATTACGTTCAGGGGGTTCAGGGCATTTTCATCGCCACGGTCTACGGCCTGATATTCGGCCTTATATATCTGTTGAGCGGGAACCTGATTGCACCCATCGTGGCCCACAGCGCATACGACACCCTGGCGCTTCTCGGCTACTGGCTGTTTTCAGGCCGCTTCAAATAGAAAAAAACCGCGCGAATTTCCCCAATATCTGCCCGGGCATCCATAAAATCGTGATAATTCGCGCCCCTGCTGCGCCGATAAATACCATGTCCTTTGGATTGCCATGCGATGTAACCGGCCGTTGATCGATAAATTGTTCGAATTGCACGATAGCGCCAAAAGCGGCCTTTTTCGCATCCAGAAGGAATCGGCCAGAAAACAGCTGGTCCTGAAACAGGGGACTCTCGCCTTTGCCGAAAGCTGCCTGCCGGAGGAACACCTCGCGCGCATCGCAGTCCTGAAGAACCTCCTGCCGCGCGCCGCCGTCCCTGAAGTCGCCTCTCTGATGGAGACCGGGAAAACCAGCGAGGAGGCCATCCTGAAGATTTCCAATGGCGATGAACGCATTCTCGAGCAGGCGAGGCGGGAGCAGGCGATTGCCATTCTGGCCTCAATGTTGAAATGGGCTGATTGTGAGATGCACTTTTATCCCGGAGAGAACCTTGTCCGTTACCGGTTGAGCCTCGATCTGGCACTGCCGGAAATACTCGTCCTCTCTGCCCGGCGCGCAGCTTCCGATGCCCTGGCCGCGATACCTCCTGATTTCTATCAGCGGGCGTTCTCCATCCCCCAGAACGCCTCGCGCGACGCGGCGAATTTGCCGCTGGATAACGCCGAGTATTACTGTTTTTCGCTGGCAGGCGAAAAAATGCAGATCGGGGACCTGCTTAATCTTTTTCCTGCTGGCACTGTCAAGCCGGAAGAACTCCTGCTGCGTCTTGCCTTTCTTGGGCTGATAGAGCCGGAAGCGGCGCTGGAGGTCAAGGCCGGCCATATGCCGGCTGCAGCCGATGAGACCGATTCCGCAATTCAGAATCTCGAGGCAATGCTCCAGCAATTTGAAGCTGCCGATCCCTACAAAATTCTGGGTGTCGCAACGGACGCAAGCGCCGAGGAGATACAGGGTGCGTATCACGAACTAGCGCGGCAATATCATCCCGATCGTTATCAGTCCAGGCAATTTTCAGCCGAAGTGCGGGCCAAGGCCGAACAGGTATTCACATACATTAATGAATCCTACGGAACACTCAGAAATCCCTCCTCTCGAGCACTCTACGATGACAACCGGCGTAAAAATGAAAGCCCGATTGAAAAGCGCAGCAGTTCCGGAACTGCGGCCGGCCCGGCGGACAGAGACCAGGCTGAAGTGATCTTCCGGGAAGGGCGCGCCTGCCTGGCTCGGGGCGACTTTGAGAAGGCGATCGAGCATCTGAAAAACTGTGTGTGGCTCAGTCCCGGGAATGCCCGATACCATCGCTATCTTGGAGTTGCGCAGTCGGAATCACCGAAACATAGAAAAAGCGCGGAACAGCATCTACTGAAGTCCAGCGAGCTGGAGCCCTTTTCGATTGAAAGCCGTCTGGCTCTGGCAAAGCTTTATTTAAAGGTATCGTTGCCCAGGAAAGCGGAAGTGCAGTTGCGCGAAGTTCTTGGCCTGGATCCTGAAAACAGGGAAGCGCGCAGGCTGTCCGAAGAGCTCAAGAAACCGGATAAAACCTCGACCCGGCGCATCGGCAATTTCTTCTCGCACTAGCTCGCCTCTTGATAATCGTCGTCCGTCGGCGTTTTTGTCAGCGCAGGTCCGCGTTCCCCGATCCTGAAGTCAGCTGCTGGGTGTGGAGGATTGGGGGTCGGGCGGGGAACCCGGTGCGGGGTCCGAAGGGGAATGGGTGGCGGCCAGGCTTTCAAGCGCAAGACGGGCAGCGGACTGCTGCGCTTCCTTTTTGGTTGTGCCTGATGATTCGGCAACCACTTCCCCGTGAATAACGACCTGAACCACAAAAGTCTTTTTGTGGTCCGGCCCGATCTCGTTCACAACACGGTAAACGGGCTCAGGACGGCCAAGATTGTGCAGCTGTTCCTGCAGCGCCGACTTGAAATCCCCGTAGGTCAGCTGCTTGAGATCCAGTCCTGCAAAAAACTCATCCATCTGGCGCGATACGAAATCCGATGCGGCTTCCACTCCGCCATCCAGGTAAATTGCCCCGATGATCGCTTCGTAGGCATCCACCATGATTGCGCGTTTCGTCCGGCCGCCCGTCTTCTCTTCGCCTCTGCTCAGGCGAATAAATTCGCCCAGATGAATTTTCTCAGCCAGACGAACCAGATTGGCTGCGCTGACCAGGTATGCCTTGATTTTGCTGAGCCCCCCTTCCGTAAGATCAGGATGGAGCCGGAAGATTCTGGAGCTGATCAGAAAACCGAGGACGGCATCCCCGAGAAATTCCAGGGATTCATTGTTCCGGAGATTTTCCCCTTCATGTTCATTGACGAAGGATCGATGGGTCAGGGCCTGATAGAGCAGCTCCGGGTTGGCAAAGCTATACCCCAGCAGTTTCTCGAGCTCGTACAGGGAAAATTCCTGAATCCTTTCTCCCGCTTCTTCATTCATAGGCACCCCGCACCAGGTAACGGCAATTGCATCGGGCTTGTGCCTGCGCGCCTATATAAAGAGTACGACGAGACAGCACCGGGCTCAACCTCTCGCACCAGTTCAACCATCGGCAGGCTTTCTCCGGCGAAAATGGTCATAGCCGCCTTCCCTCAGGCGTCTTCGTTTCTTCCCCGGTTCGCGGATCCAGACCGCTCCGGCGTTGCCGGTCAGATTCCCTATGCAGGTGATTTTGGGGAAATGCGCCGGATAGGTTCGCTTCAACAGTTCAGCCCTGGAGCCCGGAACGGCAAAAAGCAGCTCGAAATCCTCTCCTCCGTGCAGGGCAAGCTCTAATGGGTCCAATCCCCAATGCGCGGATTCCCCGAATATGGGCAGATTCGCCGAATCAATTTCGGCTCCAACGCTGCCGGCCGCGCACATCCGCGGCAGATCCATGGAAAGACCGTCGCTCAGGTCCATCATGCAATGGACCAGGCCGGACTGCGCCAGCCATAGCCCGGCCTCGCAGCGCGCCTCCGGCCTTTGATGCGCTTGAACGGCTGCCTTTTGCGGCCCGGAGCGGGCCCGCCCGAAGCCTTGCTCCAGCAGTCTAAAACCCGCAGCCGACTTGCCGAGGGTCCCGGTCACATACAGCAGATCCCCCGCCTGACCTCCGGAACGATACAGAATCTTCCGTCGCAGCGATTCCCCCAAGGCGGCAATAGAAATTGTAATGCCGCTGTCAGAGCGCGAAAAATCTCCCCCGATCAGCATTGCCCCCATGGAACTGCCCAGTTCCGTCAACCCGTCATAAAAATCCAGGATCCATTTCCGCGATATTTCCCTGGGAAGCGCAAGCGAAACGGTATAGAAGCGTGGCCGCGCGCCCATGGCGGCCAGATCGCTGAGGTTCACAGCGATCGATTTGCGGCCCAGGTCGCCGGGAGTCGTCCACCTAAGGCGGAAGTCGATGTTTTCCAGCAGCATATCCGTAGTGATCACCCAGTACTCCTCGGCATGCCTGGGGCATAGGACGGCGGCATCGTCTCCGATCCCTTTCTTTACCAAAGGATTTTTAATCCGGTAGCGATCCTGCAGGAGGCGGATGAGCTCGTTTTCACTGTCGAATTGCACCGGATTCTTTGACATTGGGACAGTATAAATAAAGAGTCAGCTTGCGGGCCGCGATGCCGGGGGACAAAAAAGCAGACACGAAATAGACGAAATCATTTGCTGCGCATTTCGTGCATTTCGTGTTTGCTTTTTAAATCCGGCTTCCGCGCAGGGGCACACCCGCCGTTACTGTTTTTTTTCGAAAAGCTCATTAATCTCGGTCATGAATTCGCTCACATCCTCAAATTCGAGATAAACAGAAGCGAAACGGAGGTAAGCGACCTTGTCGATGCGTCTGAGCTCAGACAGAAGGATTTTCCCTATGTTCACCGATTCCAGCTCGCGCTCAGGGCTTTCCTGAACGGTTTGTTCCACCTTGTCGACGATCTTCTCAAGCTGGGTGAGGCTGACCGGCCTCTTTTCGCATGCTTTGAGAAGTCCGTTGAGGATCTTGTTGCGGTCGAACCTTTCCCTGCCGCCGTCCTTTTTCACCACCATATAAGGTATTTCATCACTGCGTTCATAGCTGGTGAAGCGACGCCCGCAGTTCAGGCACTGACGCCTGCGCCGGATTGAATCTCCGTCGCGGCTTTCGCGCGAATCCACCACCCGGTCTTTTAAAAATCCGCAAAAAGGGCATTTCATGGTGCGGGCCCTGGATTGAAGGTCTGGAAGCCGCTCATTTTGCTCCACGCTTGTTGCGGCACAACTTCAAGAATACAAAGATCTTGGAAGAATTAATAGGAAATTGTTTCAAAGGTCAAGGATAAAGAAAAGCGGGAAGGTGCAGCGGCCGGAGGCTGGGAGCCCGAATCCGCAACTCACCAAGCTTCGAAGGTCTGCCGAGCCGGTCGCTCATTAGTCAGGCACCTCCGGCAAAGCCGGAGGCTTGAAGGATTGGAACCTCTCAAAGCGGTTGGAGGAGTTACGCTGGTCTTGAACGCTGACTTACGCGGGCAAAAGCCGATTAGGTGCTTCCGATCCACGCCGACCAGATCGGCGTTTGTCAGCGCTTTGGTCAGCGTATCTCAGCGTTTCAAAATACGGAGCTGTCAAACGCTTTGAGTCCCCCGGCAGAGCCGGGGATTTACTAATAGAATTATGTGCATTCAGATTTCCAGCTCTTCCGGCCTTGTTTATGCACTGCGAGCAAAATTTGCCGGCAGGCCGGAAAATCCGTGCAGGCACAAATGCTGATTTTGTGCTATTTATTCATTAAACAACCCGGCTGTGCAACACCGGGTACCCGGGAAAAAGGCTTTTTTGGAACTTTGATACATTCAATTTCGTTTCCATGATTGAGAAGAAGATAGTGGCCAAGGAGTTGCGAGTGCTCTCAGGCGATCACAAACTTGTAGAGCGCTGTATCCAAGGAGATGATGACGCCTGGGAAAGCCTGGTCAACTCCTACGGGAAGCGTATCTATAACCTGAGCTACCGCTATACGAGCCGCAGGGATGAGGCGGAGGATCTGACTCAGGAGATACTGATTCGAGTTTATCAAAACCTCCAGAGCTACCGTTCGGAGGCGGGAAGTTTTCAGAACTGGATTTTGAGAGTGGCGAGAAACCTGGTCATCGATCATTACCGGCAAGGCCGCAGATTTCCGCAGACGGCAGGGAGCGAGGAATTGGAAACCATGAATCTGAAAGATGAAAGGACTCCAAATCCCCATCGTGCGGCAGAACAGCTGGAGGCAGCGAGCTTCCTCCAGGAAGGATTGCAGGCTCTCTCTCCCGAACTCAAGGAGGCCATTATACTTAGAGACCTTGAGGGAATGGCTTACCAGGAGATTGCCGACATGCTCGGTGTACCCGAGGGCACGGTAAAAAGCCGTATCAACCGCGGGCGTATCGAGCTGGCCAGGTTGTTGATGAAACGGCGTGCCCAACAGCAGGGCAGCCCGGTCTAGGAGTCGTCATGGATTGCCCAAGGGTGCAGGAACAGTTGAGCGAATACATGGAGTCGAGCCTCGCGGCGGAGCAAATGGATCAGGTTGGCGAGCACCTGAAAACCTGCCCTCAGTGCTCGGATCTGCTGAATGAAATGCGGTCCGTTGTCAATCTGTGCCACAGCTTTCCATCCCTTGAAATTAACCTTGATGTTGTGGACAGAATCCTGCTTCGCACATCCGGGCGTCCAAGACGCCGGTCCTTCCGTGAACAGTTGAAGCGCTATCTGGCGGGTCCGTTGCTCACTCCGCGGTTTGCAGTCGGGGCCGGCCTTGCGGCCCTCTTCGTGGTTCTCCTGGCAAATTATGCCGGCCCCCGCATTCCGGCGGCATTATCGGGCATTTCTCCTGCGGAGGTGTTCCAGGTGATGGATCGGGGCGTGCAGCGGCTTTATGGCCAGGGGCTTAAGGCCTACGACAAAACCAATGAGTGGCAAGCCCAATTCAATTACTTCAAAAACAACACAGTCAACCAACTGCGCTTCCTGATCGAGCGGATAGACGTCCCAATGGAGGGAAGAAAGAAATCGGAGGAGCCCGGGCAGAGGAAAGAGCGGGCTCCAGCGGAAAAGAGGAGCGGCCTGCCTCTGTTGCCGGCATGACTGTAGAAATATTGCCCGTGACTTCGCGTTTTCGAATGGGTCGCCCGCATGTAACGAAGCGAAGGTTCGCGGAGGAAAGACAGCGAGAAACAGGATCTCGGAGAGGAGATTTGCTATGAAATGCTCATTTCACCCTGCAGCGGATTCCCAGGATTTTTGCAGCCTCTGCAACAAAGCCCTGTGCGCCGAATGTGCGCACAGAGTGAAAAACAAAGTCTACTGCCAGAACTGCCTGACGGAAGGAGCGGAGTGGGCGGCCTCGATGAAGAATCTCCGGCTGCCGGCCGACGCTCCCAAAAGGGCTACGCTCTGCGCCCTGATTCCCGGAATGGGCGCTGTCTACAACAGCGAATATATGAAGGGCCTCACCTATTTTGCCGTTTGGGCCGGTCTGGTGATGATGGGCAACAAGGTGAACGGGGTATTCGGTTTCGGCGCTTTTGCCTTCATTGTTTTTACCATGTTTGACGCTTATCGTACCGCCGAAGCCAATGCCCGCAAACGTTTGGATGCCAGTTTCGCTTCCGCCAAGCTGCCGGGTCACGACAAGACCAGCATCGGCTGGGGTGTCTTTCTGATCATTCTCGGGATCCTGTTCCTTCTGCAGAACCTCATTCCTTATTACTTTCTGAACCGGTTGTGGCCACTGATCTTCATCGCGATGGGCGCTTACCTGGTTTACCGGGCCATGAAGGAGCGGGAGAAGCGGAGCCGCGATTCCGGTCCGCTCGCAATCCCCAAGGATTTCGGGCCGAAGGAGGATATCTGAAATGTCCATTCGAACTCATACCGGTGCTCTGACAGCAGGTCTCATATTGATTGCCCTCGGGGTAATTTTCCTTGCTGAAAATTTTTATGCACCCTTTTCGGCGCTGCGCCTGATTTCCAAATACTGGCCGGTCATTTTCATCCTGATCGGAGTGAAGAAGCTTGTGGAATATTTCACGTGGCCGGAAATACCTCCCGCGCCGGACAAAGCGCCATAGGAGTGAACCATGTCAAAGAGGCATCGTCCATCGCTGCTGGGAGCCCTGCTCTGGATTAGTTTCGGGGTTCTGTTCCTGCTGATGAATCTGGGGATCGGGCTCAACTTCTGGTCCGTTGCCAGCCGCTACTGGCCCGTACTGCTGATTCTGCTGGGCCTGGGAAAAGTGATCGATTACTACCTCGATAAAGATGCCTTCTCGATCCGGATCGGGGAAATCTTTGGAATTCTCCTGCTGCTCCTTGTCGGGTCGGCAATGACAAGGATCTCGGAAAGCCATTTCGTCCGCTTCGTCCGGGAGTTGCCCATAGAAATCGGAGGCACCTCCGTCCGGCCCGGTCAATGGATAGGAGATTCCCACGCCTACACGGAGGAAGCCACTTACCCGCTGGATCCTGCAAAGCCTATCCGCATTGAAAATTCCTACGGCCTGGTTGCCATAACCCCGGGAAACGACCGGGAGGTTCGCGTCCGCTTGAAAAAAGTTGTGTATGCGGACGAATCGCGCGCGAAAGACATTGCTTCCGAGATCCGTCTCGAAACCGGGATGGAGGGGCAGGGCGGGCTTTCCGCCGACGCGAAGCCTGAAGCGAAGCCTGAAGCGGAGCTGGCCGCGAAACCGGATGCCGGCGTGTTCGTGTTGAGGACAAACCGTGAATCCCTGAGCTCGAAGCAATATGTTTTCAACACCGACCTGGAAGTTCTGATCCCAAAAAACTCCGTGGTGGAAGTCAGAAATTCCTTTGGCGAAGTGCGGGCGGCAAATATCGACGGATCCATGATTCTCAGCACCACGCATCGCTCCCTTGAGATCCGCGACTGCACCGGCCAGTTCACCGTGTCCAACCGGTATGGGGAATCGCGTCTTACGAACCTGAAGGGGAACGTGGTCCTCGACAGCCGCGGCAGGGCTCAACTTGAAGATATCAAGGGCGACGTAACCGTGACCAACGAGTATTCGCCTCTGCAGCTGCTCAACATCGAGGGAAAAGTATCGATCTCCATCACCGAAAACAATGTCCGGCTCGAAAAGGCGACCGGACCCGTCACGATCGATGCCCGGGGCTCGGACGTCTACGTCGACGATTTGAAGGACAGCCTGAAACTCACCGCAAGCCACAAAAACGTCGAGGTCTCCAATGTCGCTTCCAATGTCACCGCCGAGACAAGTTACGCCACGCTGGCTTTGAAAAGCATACGGGGAAACGTTGAGATCCGCTCGAATTCCGACAGCATCAGAGCCGATGATATCGGCGGCTCCCTCAAATTGAAAGCCCGCGCCAGCGCCGTGACCGTCCACGAAATACGCGGGCCGCTCGACATTCAGACCACACTCAAGGACGTGGTCGTGACCGACGCCTCCGACAACTGCGACATCACGAATGAATACGCCGATGTCAGCCTGGCGGCGCGGAGCCTCGGCAAGAGCGGCATTCGTGTCATAAACCGCAACGGCTCCATCGACCTGTCTCTTCCGGAGGGAGCTTCGTTCGTCATGGATGCCACCTCCCGGAATGGGGACATCGAGTCCGGATATTCGGGGCTGGCGCCCGCCAAAAAGGAAGGAAATTCCTCGGTGCTAAAATCCACCGTCAAGTCGGGAGGGCCGAGGATCCTGCTGGAGACCGAACACGACACCATCCAGATTACACGGGACACCGGGGATGAGGAGGATCGTGACGAACCGAAAGAGGAAGCCAAAACCGTGCTGGCGTCAAGGCCGGGGCATGGTGAGAACAGGCCCGCAATTCTCGAGCAGTTTCGCCGCACTGCGGACCGAATCCAGAAAGGAATCGCGCGATGAAAAGAGCAACCTGGATGATAAGCAGTCTGCTGGTGCTTTGCGGATGCGGCTTCGACGAACGTGTGCCCATTGAAATGACTTTGATGAACCAGGCTCAACCTCTCGATAAGGAAAAAAAACTGAATTCAACGGTCCGCTTTGGGATCGGTTCCCTGGAAATCACAGCCGGCGATAAAGAGTCCGAGCTGTACTCTCTCGACCTGGAATATGACAAAGCGAGCTATGTCCCCGAAGTCCGATACGATACCGCCCTCGCTGGGGAGGAGGGTCGATTTTCTTTCGACCTCCCAAGCACCCGCAGATCAGGGGTGCGAAGGCATAGACACAATAACAGGCTCAGGCTGGCATTCAATGAATCCATCCCCCTGGATTTGACCGTAAACGCGGGAGTGGGGGACGCCCGCCTGTCCCTGTCAGGGATGAAGCTGACGCGCCTCAATTTCGAGGCCGGAGTGGGAGGCGCAAAACTGTCTGTTTACAAACCGAATCCGGTTCCCTGCGAATATATCAGCATAAAAAACGGCGTCGGCAGCATTGAAGCGGTCGGTCTGGGAAATCTCAATTTTCGCGAGTTCGAATACGAGGGAGGCGTCGGCGGAGCGGATCTGGATTTCACAGGGGAGTGGAATCGCGATGCCGACATCCGCATCCAGGTCGGGGTGGGCGGAGTCAACGTCAAGATGCCGCGCGAGATCGGGGTCAAGGTTGAAGCCGAAAAAAATTTCCTGAGTGGCGTGCACCTCGACGGTTTCAATCAGCGGGATTCCGCTTACTACAGCACAAATTACGACACCGCCGCGATCAAAATTTCCGTCCGCGTCCAAACCGGCATCGGCGGCTTGAAGATAAGCTGGCTCTAGCATCAGCCCCAAACTCCTGCCTTCAGACAGGCAAAGATTCCCAAGTTTTATTGAGGACGGCTCGGGAGAGCCGTCTTCGCCCAATCAACCTTAAATGCTGAGAAAATATTATTTATCTATATTTTTTCAGCGTAAGTCAGCGTTTATCGGCGTGCGTCAGCGTTAAAATTTATGGACCGGCCTCTAGAGTCGCCCTCAACAAAACCCGGTGAAGGTTCATGGCTGCCTGTTATTTTTGTGGGATAATACCGTGTAAATGAAAATTTATGGTTGGGCCGGCCTGCTGCTCCTGATTATCTCCGAATACTGCCTCGTCCGCAAAATTGAGCCTGTCTCCACATGGTTTTACTGCTTCGCCTGGTGGTCCTATATCCTGCTGGCTGATAACCTGCTGCTGAAGCTCCGGGGCCGATCGCTTTTTATCAACAGACGGAACGAACTATGGTGCATGCTTCCCCTCTCCATTTTTATCTGGCTGATTTTTGAAGCCTTCAATTTCCGCATCCAGAACTGGTCCTACAGTGTCGTCCCCATGCACCTTTGTCTGCGCTGGTTTGGCTATGCGCTGTCGTTCGCAACCGTGCTCCCTGCCATATTCATCACCTCGGACCTCGTGGAGCCGCTCTTCGGAAGCTCTTCTCAATCCATGGCCTCGGAATGCCGCCCGGATGTTTCCGGCGGCAGGACGCGCCCGTCCCCCGTGTTTATTGCGCTCGGCCTGATAATGACGGCCGCGCCCATCGTGTGGCCGCGCTATTTTTTCCCTGCCGTCTGGCTGGGGCCCATTTTTCTTTTCGATCCCCTGCTGGAGAGGTCCGGGATGCAAAGCCTCTCGTTGGGCATATTTTCCGGAGACCGCAGGCGCGTGTGGAGCCTGATGCTGGGAGGATTGATTTGCGGCCTGATCTGGGAATTTTTTAATTTCTGGGCGGGCTCCAAGTGGATCTACACCGTGCCCTTTTTCGGCAAATGGAAAGTGTTTGAAATGCCGGTCCTGGGATTTTTCGGATTTCCTCCTTTCGCCCTGGAATGCTGGATACTGTATCATTGGATGCGGATCCTTCCGAAGCGTCTGAAGTCGCCGGCGGCACGCGCGGCGTGGTGGATTTGCCTGGCAATTTTGTCCCTGGCGATATTTCACGGGATAGACATCCACACCGTGGGCCGTCTCCCGGAGATTGCAGCGCCGGATTTCTTCAAATAAAGGAGCGATTGCCGATGCCGTTCTTCATGATTTTGATGGGCTCCCTATTACTCCCCGTTTCGTGGCTCCAGGAACCTGCCAAAACGCAGGTCCCCGAAGCGCCCTACGTCGAACGGGAGGAAAAGCAATTCAATTTTTTCCCGGGCGGAAAGATCGAGATCACGGCCGGAGTGCCGGGCAACATCACAATTGTGGGCTGGCAGAAGGGATCCGTTCGCATGGAGGCGGAAAAAATCGTCTATTACCATTCCGCAGAGCAGGCCATGCTTCTGCTCAAGGCTCATCCCATAAGGGTGCGCTGGACCCAGACCAGTTCCACCATCCGCATAGCGGAGCCGACGCAACCCGACGCGACCATGGAATATAACCTCACCCTATATGTCCCGAAGGCGAAGACCGACATCCGAGGCACGATGAAGCGGGGTGATTTTACCATTGAATCGGTGAACGGCTGGGTTGAGATTTCGACCAGCGAAGGCAGCCTGGAAGCCAAATCGATGGAGGGATACTTTTCGGGCGAGACTTTGAAGGGCGACATTTCTGTCGAGATGTCCGGCAAAAACTGGAAAGGAATGGAATTCGCTGCGCTGACCCAGGTCGGTTCGGTGGATGTGAAGCTCCCTCTCGACTACTCCGCAGCCATTCAGTTGGAGACGCGCAATGGCACCATCACCGTAGACTACCCTCCCCAGGTCGTCGAGGGCGAGCCAGAACCTCCTCAAATCGTCGTCAGCAAAAATTCACAGTCGTTAAAGGGCGCTGTGGGCGACGGCGGCGCACCATTGAAGCTGGTTACCTATGCAGGAGATATCAGGCTATCCAGGAAGGAATAGCATGCACGGCTTATCGTTGGACGGCGAATCGCTGACGCTCGGAACACTGGCGCACGTAGCGCTGGATTTCGCGCTGGTGGAACTGGCCGGCAAGGCCCGCCAGAGAGTCCTCGCAAGCCGAGCGGTCATAGACCGAGCCCTGGACAGCAACCTCCCGGTATACGGCGTGACTACGGGATTCGGCAAGCTCAGCGACGTCCGTATCCCCCATGATGAAATCCGTCAGCTGCAGCTGAACCTGCTGCGCAGCCATGCATGCGGCGCGGGGGAGCCGCTGGCGGAGCCCGAAGTCCGGGCGGCGATCCTGCTCCGCGCCAATTCGCTTGCCAAGGGCTTCTCCGGCGTGCGGCCGGAAATCATCGACATGCTGATCGCCGTCCTGAACAAAAGGGTTTGCCCCGTCGTCCCTTCGCGCGGATCCGTGGGCGCCAGCGGCGATCTCGTGCCGTCCGCTCATATGGCGCTGGCTTTGATCGGGGAAGGAGAGGCTTTTTACCGCGGGGAACGGCTTCCCGGATCCGCAGCTTTGCAGCGCGCGGGGCTTTCTCCGCTCGAGCTGCAGGCGAAAGAAGGGCTTTCCCTGCTCAACGGCACTCAGTTCATGACCGCGGTGGGGGGGCTGGTGATCGAGCGCGCGCGCAGTCTCATGGACACGGCGGATGTTGCAGCCTCTCTTACACTGGAGGTCCTGCTCGGCAGCGTGGTTGCCGACGACTCGCGCATCCACCAGGTGCGGCCGCACCCCGGCCAGCAGAAGACCGCGGCCCACATCACCCGCATGCTGCGCAACAGCGCCATCGTGGAATCGCACCGCGATTGCGGGCGCATCCAGGATGCCTACTCGCTTCGCTGCGTTCCCCAGGTTCACGGCGCCGTGCGGGGCGCGCTGGACCATACCAGGGAGATACTCACCCGCGAGATCAACAGCGCGACGGACAATCCTCTGGTTTTCGCGGACGGAGGATCGATCCTCGCGGGCGGCAATTTTCACGGCGCGCCGGTGGGCTACGCCCTCGACTACGCGGCGCTGGTTCTGGCCGACCTGGCGAGCATCTCCGAACGGCGCCTGGAACGCCTGGTCAATCCCGATTTGAGCGGCATGCCCGCCTTCCTGAGCCCGAGCCCCGGATTATCATCGGGTTACATGATGCTTCAGGTCATGGTCGCTTCCCTGGTGTCGGAGAACAAGATCCTGGCGCACCCCGCCTCTGTGGACAGCATCCCGACATCGGGCAACAAAGAGGATCACGTAAGCATGGGGATGACGGCGGCATTGAAACTTAGATCCGTGGCCGACAATCTGGAAACCGTGCTGTCCGCGGAAATACTCGCTGCCTGCCAGGGTATGGAATTTCGCAAACCTCTGGAGCCGGGGGAAGGGACGCGCAAAGCTTATGCCCTGGTCCGCCAGGCCATAGAACCCCTGGCGAATGACAGGGATTCCTCGCCCGACATCGAAATCCTGCGCCAGCTTATCCGCCGGGGCAGTTTCGCGGAATTGCTTGCCTGAAACAACCCGTCCTTTTTACAATCTCGTCGATTCCGGGCCCGTGAGACCCAAAATTTTTCTCTAAGAAAATCTGCGCTGAAACGTTTTCGCATATAGGGAAGCCGGAAAAGCGAATGAGGGCTGCATGAAGACTCCCGATTCAAGCTGGATTCCATCCGTACTGGCCGAATTCGAGCAACCGCTGATACGCTATGCGGCTCACATCACCGGAGACAAGGAAAAGGCGCGCGAGGTCGTGCAGGACACCTTCCTGAAGCTTTGTCTCCAGAAGCCGGCTGAAATCCGGGATCATCTGACGCAATGGCTTTATATCGTCTGCCGCAACCGCGCGTTGGATGTGCTTCGAAAGGAGAGAAAAATGACCTCAATCAGCGATGCGCAGATGCACTCCCGCTCCGGGCCGGAGTTTGCCGCGGACCTGGAGAAGGAGGAGCAGCTCACAGAAGTCCTGAAGGTGCTTGACACTCTCCCCGCAAACCAGCAGGAGGTCCTGAGACTGAAGTTCCAGGGCGACCTGAGTTATCTGGAAATCAGCCGGATTACAAATCTTTCGGTAAGCAATGTCGGATTTCTCATCCACACCGGGCTCAAAACCATTCGGGAGAGAGTCCGGAACCGGCCGGCCATAAGGAGGGTGCAATGAAGATGGACGCCGATGATCCGCGATGGACCGCCTATGCTCTCGGCGAAATTGCGGACGAGAAGGAGAGAGCGGAAATCGAGGGTATCCTGGCAGAATCCGCAGAAATGCGCCGGCTCGTCGAGGGGATCCGGGAGACTGCCGGATTGCTGAAGGAGGAGCTGCGGGCGGAACCCGCCCTCACGCTGACCCAAACCCAGCGTGAGAAGATCGAATCCCGCGCGGGGGCCGGCAGAAGCTGGCTCATGCGGAAGCCGGTTTGGATTTTTGCCGGCGCCGCTGCGGCTCTGCTTCTGGCTTTTTCAGTGATTGTCAGGCAACCAGGACGCGAGCAGACAGCTGCCGTGCGGCAGAAAAGCAGCCCAGTGATGACGGCTGAATTAAAAGAGCCGGCCCAAATCCAGGATCTTTCCGGGCAAAGCAGCGGGAGAAGCCTTTCGTCTCAATCCGCGCAGAGTTCAGGACCCTCCACGGATATGAAAACAAACGAGCGGCAAACGCCGGAGCCCACAGTTTCTAAAGACCGGGACGACACATCCGTTGCTCCGCAAGGGACAGGCGTGCCCGCAGAAATGAACCGTATCGCCGAAACGGAGCGGGCGAAGGGTGAAGAGTACAAAGCCAAAGCGGACGCCATTCTTGCAGCCTCGGTTTCGGCGCCCGAAGAGCAGAAGGTCCAGGCCGCTGCTCCTGAAAAGCCGGGGCTTTCCGGGGAAATCAAGGGGACCGACGAAACGTTAACCGTCACCGCAAAGCTCCCCGCAATTCAGGCAGAATCCGCTGCGGGGACGGCCGGAAATCTGGCCGGCGGAGTTTCGGCCGCCTATATTCAGAAGTCCGAAGGCGTGTCGATGCACAGAAGGATGCCTCCGCCCCCGCGACCTCGTCCCTGGGACGGACCGCCTCCGGTCCCTCGCCAACGCGGCTCGTTTAACACCGAAACCTATGACTACATCAGTGACAATCCTTTCCTGGATGCAGCACAGAATCCGTTGTCCACTTTCTCCATCGACGTGGACACCGCGTCCTATTCGAACGTGCGCCGCTTCCTGGAAAGCGGAAAACTGCCTCCAAAAGACGCGGTTCGCGTTGAAGAGCTCGTGAACTATTTTGATTACGACTACAAAGGTCCCAAAAACGAGAAACCGTTTGCGGTCGATTTTGAAATCACCGAAGCTCCCTGGAAACCGGAGCACAAGCTCCTGCGCATCGGATTGAAAGGGCGCGAAATAAGCCCCGGCAAGCGGCCGGCGGGCAACCTGGTATTTTTGCTCGACGTATCCGGATCGATGGCCGATGAAAACAAGCTTCCCCTCGTAAAGGAATCGATGCGCCTGCTCGTGGACCAGCTGACGGAATCGGACAGGGTCGCAATTGTCGTGTATGCGGGAGACACGAGCCTTGTGCTGCCTTCCACCAGCGGCGACCAGAAGGAGAAGATACGGCGGGCCATTGACCACCTTCGGGCGGGCGGCAGCACCAACGGCGCTTCCGGCATCCAGCTTGCTTACAAAACCGCCAGGGGAAATTTCCTGAAAGGGCGGGACAAACCGCGTGATACTGGCAACCGACGGCGATTTCAATGTCGGCGTCACCAACCGTGGAGATTTGACGCGCCTTATCGAAGAACAAGCGAAAAGCGGGATCTACCTCAGCGCCCTGGGATTCGGGATGGGCAACTATAAGGACGCGACCCTGGAATTGCTGGCAAACAAGGGGCGCGGCAACTATGCCTACATCGACACCCTGCGCGAGGCAAAGAAGGTCCTGGTCGAGCAGATGAATGCGACCCTGATCACGATCGCCAAAGACGTAAAAATACAGGTCGAATTCAACCCGCGACGGGTGAGTTCCTACCGCCTGATCGGCTACGAAGACAGGATGATGCCCAAGGAGGATTTCAACGACGACGACAAAACGGCAGGCGCGGTGGGAGCCGGGCATACGGTGACGGCCCTTTATGAGCTTGTTCCCGCAGGAATGGCGGCTACCGCACTGGGTGTGGATCCACTGAAGTATCAAAAGCCGGTCCAACCCTCTGCCTCGGCAGACAGCAACGAAGTCCTGACGGTCAAAATCCGCAGCAAGGAGCCGGAGAAAGATCAGAGCGTTCTTTCCGAGTTCGCAGTCAAAGATTCTGCGGAGAAATTCAGCAGGGCTTCGCAGGACTTCAAATTTGCCGCGGCCGTGGCCGCTTTCGGAATGGTGCTGCGCGACTCCCCGCACAAAGGGAGTGCCAACCTGGAAAGCGTCCTGGAATGGGCCAAGGAAGGGCGGGGACCCGACAGTCAGGGTTACCGACAGGAATTCATCCGGCTGGTACATCGCGCCATTTCAATCTCTTTCTGAAACACAAAAACAGCCACGAATGGAAGCGAAGCGGATTCGCCGGATTCGTGGCTGTTGTGTTTTATTCCACTATTTTTATGTGGAGCTCGCGCAGATGTTTAGGCGCAAGATCCGATGGCGCGTCGAACATGAGATCGGTAGCGCTGGCTGTTTTGGGAAACGCGATGACCTCGCGTATGTTCAGCTCGTCGGCCAGCAGCATTATCAGCCGGTCGAGCCCGGGAGCCATCCCGCCATGGGGCGGGGCGCCAAACTCGAAAGCGTCCAGCATGTGGCCGAAACGGCGCTGGATCTCCTCGTCCCCATAGCCCAGGCACCTGAAAATTCTGGCCTGGACGTCCCGGCGATGGATACGGATGCTGCCGCTGGCAAGCTCGTACCCGTTGCACACAAGATCGTAGGCATTGCTCATGACGGACCCGGGATCGCTCTCGAGCTTGTCCAGGTCTTCTTCCTTGGGGCTGGTAAATGGATGGTGCGCCGAATCCCAGGCCTTCTCTTCCTCGTTCCACTCGAACATGGGAAAATCGACAACCCATCCGAAGGCCAGCAGGTCCGGAGGGGCCAGTTTCAGCCGGTCCCGGAATTCCAGGCGCAGCGCACCCAGCGCCTTGCATGCCACGGCTGCTTTATCGGCGATGATGCAGGCAAGATCGCCTTCTTTCGCCTGCGTGAGGCTCGCGATTTCGGACGCCTCCTCCGGTTTGAGCGATTTCGCCACAGTCCCTTTGAGTCCCTCCGGGGTCCACGCCAGCGTCGCAAGATTTCTGGCGCCCGCCGCCCTCACAAATTCGGTCAGTATGTCCAGGTCCTTGCGTGAGTAGGAAGCGCAGCCGGGCACGAGGATGCATTTGACAGCGCCGCCCGATTGAACCGTTTCGGCAAACAGCCTGAGATCGGACGCCCGCACGGCATCGGTCAGATCGACGATCTCCATGCCGAAGCGGAGATCGGGCTTGTCCGTTCCATAGCGGCCCATGGCTTCCTTATAGCTCATAATGGGAAACGGGCTGAAAATGCGCTTGTGGGGCGTTACGGCGGGAATCAAGCCCGTTACCAGGCCTTCGACCAGGTCCAGGACGTCGTCCCGCCCGACAAACGACATCTCGAGGTCCAGCTGGGTGAATTCAGGCTGGCGGTCTCCGCGCAGATCCTCGTCGCGCATGCAGCGGGCAATCTGAAAATATTTCTCATAGCCGGCCACCATCAGAAGCTGCTTGAGCTGCTGAGGGCTCTGGGGCAGGGCGTAAAACTTGCCCTGCTGAACCCTGCTCGGAACCACGTAATCGCGGGCGCCTTCCGGGGTGGACTTGATCAGCATCGGCGTCTCGATTTCCACAAACCCCTGCTGATCCATATAATCGCGTATGAACTTGATCGTTTTGTGGCGCAGCATGAGGTTTTTCTGAAGCCGCGTCCGGCGGAGATCTAGGTACCGGTATTTCAGCCGCGTCGTTTCATCTGTCTTATATCCGTCGTCGTCGATTGGCATCGGGACCGTTTTGGCGGTATTGAGGATGGTGATCGTTTGTGCCAGGACCTCAATCTCGCCGCTCGCCAGGTTCGGATTGGCTTTCCCCTCAAGCCTCGGACGGACCGTTCCGGATACCTGAAGGACGTATTCGCTCCTGGCTTTTTCGGCGACCGCGAAGGCTTCCCCCACCGTCGGGTCTGCCGTGACCTGGATCAGGCCTGAGCGGTCGCGCAGATCCATGAATATCAAATTGCCGTGGTCCCTTCTTCCCTGCAGCCAGCCGGCGAGGTTCACGCTCTTTCCGGCATCCGCCAATCGCAAATCCCCACAGTTGTGCGTTTTCAACATATGCATGCATTCCGTTCCAAAGATTGTTTTTCTGCAAAATTATTAGGATACATCAGAAACCGGCCGCAAACGGCACGAATTATGAATCTCTAAGGAAGCCGGTAATGGGAGGCGACGTACTCTTCGATCATCTCGATGAATTGCGGAATTATGTCATCCCCGTGCAGAATTGCCGCCAGCCGGCCGTCCGCATAAACGGGCGCTTTCGGATCTTCTCCTGATCCCGGAAGCGAGATGCCCAGGTTAGCATGCCTGGATTCCCCCGGACCGTTTACCACGCAACCCATGACGGCAATCCTGAGGTCTTCAATGCCCTTATAGCGGACTCTCCAAACCGGCATACGGTCCCTGATGTGGTTCTGGATCCGGTCCGCCATCTCCTGAAAAAACGAGGACGATGTGCGGCCGCAGCCGGGGCAGGCGGAAACCTGAGGCATGAAGCTCCGGATCTCGAGGGACTGCAGAATCTGCTGTGCTACCAGGACCTCCTCCGTGCGTTCGCCATTTGGCGCAGGAGTCAGCGAAACCCGGATCGTGTCGCCGATCCCTTCCTGCAGCAACACGGCCAGCGCCGCCGTGGACGCGACGATGCCCTTTGCCCCCATGCCGGCCTCGGTCAGACCCAGATGCAGGGGATAAGAGCAGCGTTTGGCGAGTGCGCGATAAACCTCGATCAGGTCCTGGACCCCGGACAGCTTTGCGCTCAGGATTATGTGATCGTCGCGCAAACCATATTCCTCCGCCATGCGGGCCGATTCCAGGGCGCTCAGGCACATCGCCTCAATCATCAAATCCCGGGCATCCTTGGGCCCAGAGTTCCTATTGTTGTCATCCATCAGGCGCGCGACAAGCTCCGGATCAAGGGATCCCCAGTTCACCCCGATCCGGACCGGCTTGTCGTGCTCGACGGCAATATCGATAATTCGCCTGAAGTTCTCATCGCGCTTTTTGCCGACGCCCACATTCCCCGGATTGATGCGGTATTTTGCCAGAATACGCGCGCACTCCGGATATTTCGCCAGGAGAATGTGTCCGTTGTAGTGGAAGTCCCCGATGATGGGTACGCGCATCCCCCGGTCCTCGACCCTTCGGGCTATCTCGGGGACAGCCTTTGCCGCTGCCGGGGTGTTGACGGTGATGCGCACCAGTTCCGATCCGGCGGCGGCAAGCGCAGCAACCTGGCTCGCGGTGGCGGCAGCATCTCCGGTGTCGGTGTTGGTCATCGATTGCACGACAACCGGGGCTCCGGCACCCACACGAATACCGCCGACGTTTACACCCAGAGACATCCTTCTCGGCAGAATCATTCCTCGCGTCCTCCCCGTTTTGCGGGCAGAAGAGGCAAATTATATCAGCAAACCGGGGACCGGGATAACTCCGTGCGGCGGAAATATCTCCGGATTCCCCGGATGCGCGGGTCCCCTGCCCGCCGCGGATTGTTTCCAGGCACTTTCTTATTCACACATCCTATGATAAAGATGAATCACTCATCCGAAGGGAAAAAGCCATGGGAGTCCAATGGGATAACCAAATGGATGCTTCGGTAGAATCCATTCTGCTCGATTCCCGGACCATCCGCAGACGCGTACGCGAGTTGGGCGTTCAGATCACCCAGGATTACGGCGGGAAAACTCCACACCTGGTCGCCGTCCTGAAAGGCGCCAGCATCTTTCTCGCGGACCTCGTGCGGTCCATCGAGCTGGAGCTGTCCTACGATTTTATCGCCGCGGGCAGCTATGGGAACCAGACCCGGAGCAGCGGCGAGATTCATCTTCTGAAAGACGTGGACGAGAATGTGGAAGGAAGGGATGTGATACTGGTCGAGGATATCATCGACACCGGCCTGACGCTCCACTACCTCGTGCAGAGCCTTCGGGCGCGGGGCCCGACGTCACTTAGAGTTGTGGCGTTGCTCAACAAACCTTCGAGACGCAAGATTCATGTGCCCCTGGATTATATCGGGTTTGACATCCCCGATGAGTTCGTGGTCGGTTATGGCCTGGATTACGGCCAGCGCTATCGCAACCTTCCCGACATCTGCATCCTGCGCACGGGCGAAAACGTTTGAAAAGCCGGGCCTATTCCAGTAAATCTATCAGCGCAGTTCATTGAGGAATGACGTTCCGGCGGGCAGCCGCAGACCGAAGTTTTCCGCGACGGTCTGCCCCATGTCCGCCAGTGAAGATCGTGTCCCCAGATTTACGCCTCCGCGGAGCCGCCTGGCATATACAAGAATGGGAACATACTCGCGGGTATGGTCGGTCCCGTGGGCCGTGGGATCGCAGCCGTGGTCGGCGGTAAGTATGAGACAGTCGTCTCCGCGCATGCAGTTCTGGATCTCAGGAATTCGGCCGTCGCAGTATTCCAATCCAATCGCATAGCCCCGGCTGTCCCTGCGGTGGCCCCATAACATGTCGAAATCTCCTAAATTAACGAAGATGAGCCCTTCCGGGGCGGTCTCTAGGGCCCGGATTGTCTGAGAAATGGACTCCGCGTTATTATGGGATTCAAGCTGCGAGGTTATGCCCCTGAAGTCGAAAATCGAGGCGATTTTGCCGACTCCGACCGACGCCAGACCCGCATCCTTGAGGAGATCCAGCAATGTCTTCGCCGGTGGAGGAACGGCGAAATCTTTCCGGTTTCCTGTGCGTGTGAAGCTTCCCGGCCGGCCGATAAAGGGCCGCGCAATGACGCGCGCCACACGGTCCGGACCATCGAGCAGTTCGCGGGCAATTTTGCATATCCGGTAGAGCTCAGGGAGCGCAATAACCTGTTCGTGCGCCGCCACCTGGAATACGGAATCAGCCGAGGTGTATACAATCGGCTTTCCCGTCCGCATATGTTCCGGACCAAGCTCTTGGATGATTTCCGTGCCCGAGGCCGTCTTGTTGCCCAGCACATCCCGCCCGATGGAGCGTTTAAAAGGCTCCAGGATACGGGATGGAAAACCTTCCGGGTAGGTAGGAAAGGGCTCCGGGGTGATCAGGCCGGCCAATTCCCAGTGCCCCACCGTAGTGTCCTTGCCCCGTGAGGATATGGCTGCTTTGCCGAAGGATCCCGCAGGTTCGGGGGATGGGGTAAGGTTGGGCAAGGTGCGAACATTGCCCAGCCCCAGCTTTTCAAGATTGGGAAGCCGCGGTTTTTCCGCAGCCATCACATGGCCGATAGTGTCCACTCCGGCATCTCCCCAATCGGCAGCGTCGGGCATCTCCCCGATCCCGACGCTGTCCAGCACCATCAATATAATCCGCCTGAATTTTTTCATACGCCACCATCTGCAGTGTAGCAGGGATTAGCTATTGGATTAGCTATTAGTTATTAGGGATTCTGCAGCTGGGCCCGATAGCGTTCAGCGCCTGTGGATTAGGGCGCTTGACTCGGCGGATGCACGCCCCTTGTCGGGCACGGAAGGCAGCGATATGGGCTTTTGGTCTCCCGACGACCGATTTATCGCATTTGCGACCATTTTCGGGCTTTTCAATCTGGATGTGTCTGCTGACGGCAGCCGGTTTCTGATAGCCGTCCCAGCACTGGAAAGCCCGGTCAAACCGTTCAATATTGTCCTGAATTGGACTTCATTGTTAAAGAAATGACACTCGCCCCCGGCACCAAACTCGGCCCCTATGAGATCCTTGAGCGCATCGGCTCGCGTGCGATAGGGGAAGTGCGGAAGGTGCGGGATGTACGTTCTGGCCGCATCGTGGCGATCAAGAAGGTAAGGGAGCCTGGGTCCGTGATCTTCTCTGTAATCTCCATTTGTTCACAACCTGTGTTCGCAACCTGAAAGGATTTCCTAACCCTCATTTCTCACAGGATTTTGTAGCGAGACATGCCGGGATCCGCGCCGCAGCAGAAAGCCTGTGAGAAATGCGGGCCAGAAGCTATCGTCAGGATTCCGCGAGTTCCTCCAGGGCTTCGCGATATGGAAGGGCTTGTACGCCGTTGTCAAATAATTGCCGCCGGTCTCCGGCATACGCAATCCACTTCCTCAACGGCTTGTAGCGCCCGATGATTTGTTCCAATGAAATCAGCCCGCGGCCATCCGCCCTCGATACGTTTCGCCCCGATTTGATTTCAAGGCCCAGAATGTCTTTTTCCCTCTCGACGACCAGGTCGACCTCCGCGCCCGCATTGGTGCGATAGCATGAAAAATCCCATCCTTTGCGCAATGCCCGATTCAAATAAATGATCTGCAGAATCAGCCATTGCTCGAAGGCAGGTCCTTTCTGGTCCGGGGTAAGCGGGCGGCGGTGGATTCCCAGCAATGCATTGCGGACGCCTATGTCAAAGAAAAGAAATTTGTCCCGTTGGGCAACGCGTCGCGTGATTTTTCGGCGGGGGGCAAAGGGGGGTAACCGGAATATGAGAAGCGTGTCTTCCAATACTGCTGCATATCTGCGGATTGTCTCTTTGGGAATTTCCGTTTCAGAACTTATTTTCGAATAATTGAGCCACTGTCCACTGAGAACTGCCGCCATATCCAAAAATCGGGCGTAGTCTCCCATGTTCCTGACCAGGGCTTCGGTGCGGATTTCTTCTCGAAGATAGACTTCAACATAAGTGTCCAGCACGGAGATGGCTTCATCTCCGCCCAAATATATCCCCGGCAACATCCCTGTCTGCAAAGCGCGCGGCAGATCGAAAGTATCCTTTACCTCCTCATAGGTCAGCGGATCCATGTGTTCCAGAATTATTCGCCCCGGCAGGAGGTTTGCTCCTCCGCGTTTGAGCTTGCGCGCACTGGAACCGGTAAGGATGAAGCGGTATGGATTGGAGGGATCATCGACCAGCGACTGGAGGGTATTCAGCATGGAAGGGAGCCGTTGCACCTCATCAATGACGATAAGGCCCATGCCTTTAGCCGCCGCGAGCTCCCGCCGCAGCAGGCCTGCATCTTTTGCGTGAGAGAGAAACACCTGCTCGTCCGCCAGATCGACAATGCGGAGCGGGGCCATGGACCGGCATAGTGTGGATTTGCCCACTTGGCGGGGCCCCAGGAGCAGGACGTTTGTTTTCGACCGGCGAATTCTGCCCGATACTAGCCTGTCTCGCATGCGGGTATTTTACATTGTATTTGACCTATATGCAAGACGTTTAGCTATCCTCAGGGCCGGGTTCATTATTTTCCCTCTTTCAGCCTGCTCCTTCTATTCAGCTGCTAGCCTCGGGATAATGCCATTGAGGAGTGCCGCAAAGCTTTCCTTCGACCGCTCGGTGGTGTCGATCACTTCCTGATGCGTGAGTTTTCGCGGAAGAATGCCGGCTGCCATGTTCGTGATGCAGGAGACGCCGAGCACGGGTATTCCCATGTGGCCGGCTACGATCACTTCCGGAATGGTGGACATGCCCACGGCGTCGGCGCCGAGGGCGCGCAACATGCGGATTTCGGCGGGCGTCTCATAGCTGGGTCCGCACAGCCCTGCGTATACGCCCTGCTGAAGGGGCATCCGCCCTTCACGGGCAACCTCCAACGCGACTTTGAGCAGATGCGGGTCGTAGGCTTCGCTCATGTCCGGGAACCGTGGACCGAACTCATCCAGGTTGGCCCCCATCAGAGGATTCGCCCCCATCAGGTTGATATGATCCGTGATAAGCATCAGATCGCCCGGCCGGAAACATTCGTTGATGCCGCCGGCCGCATTCGTGACGATCAGCCCGCGAATGCCCAGGCAGCCGAGGACTCTGGCGGGGAAAGCGACCTCCGTCATGGAATACCCCTCATAAAGGTGGATCCTTCCCTGCAACGCAACCACCGGGACCCCTTGCACGGCAGCGCTGATCAGGTTGCCGGAATGACCCGGAACCGTAGAGACGGGGAAATGAGGGATTTCGCCGAAAGGCAGGACCGTCCGCTCCTGGAGCGTGTCGGCATAGGAGCCAAGTCCGGAGCCAAGGATCAAGCCCACAGACGGCTGCGATTTGCAGCGGGCACGGATGGAGGCAAGGGTCTCGGAAATTCTTGAATACACAGGCAGCCTTGGGGATTGCGGCAGAGGGCCTCAAAGCTTCGGAAAAGCAAAGAACTCGAAGGCAGCTGCCGCGGGACAGGCAAAATTCCCAGGCCCGATGAGATTATGGCCAACATCAGGCCTGGGAGCCGGTCTTGCGGGCTAGGATCGAACACCGCGCATTTTTTTGCGCAGACGCTTGCGGGCCAGAGCCTGTTTGATCCGTTTCTTCTCACCAGGCTTGAGGTAGAAGGAATGCTTTTTGACATCCTTGATGATGTCTTCCTGCTGAACCTTGCGTTTGAAGCGCCGGAGGGCGCTTTCAAGGGACTCGCCTTCATTTAAAATGACTTCCGCCAAACCAGAACACCTCCTTTGCGGACGAGGGAGTAAGTTACTCTTGACCCGGACCCCTGTCAAGGTCCTTTTTATCAAACATTTAACCTTGCTTCGCAGATATCATGAATCGTCGGCGTGCGTCAGCGCCTTTGTCTGCGCAGGTCAGCGTTCATGGAGACTGAGCCGGAATCTCGAATCCCAGAAAGCCTAGTTTTCGGGCTTTTCGCCTTCTGCTTCCCCGGCGACGACGGTGACGCTGGCTACGTAGTCGCCTTCTTCAAGATCGATGCACTTGACGCCCACGGCGGCGCGGCTCTGAGTGTTGCGGATATCCTCGGCATTGAGCTGGATCAGTTTCCCCTGCGCCGTAATCAGCATGACCGACGAATCTTCCTGCACGTGACAGGTGTTCACAACGCTGCCGTTTTTCTCGCCTACTTTTACGTTGATGACGCCGGATCCGCCGCGGCCCTGACAGGGATATTCTTCGACGTCCGTCCGCTTTCCGAAGCCTTTTTCCGTAACGGTCAGGAACTGGCCGGGGCCTTTGAAGGCGGACATGGCTACCACCTTATCGTCTCCGGCCAGGCGGATGCCGATGACGCCCCGCGCCGTACGGCCCATTTCGCGCGCATTCTTTTCCGAAAAGCGGATTGCTTTTCCCATGCGCGTGGCCAGAAGAACATCGTAGCTTCCGTCCGTCAGCTGGCATCCGATGAGTTCGTCATCGTCGGGTATGTAAATGGCGATGATGCCCGAGCTGCGCGGATTGGCAAATTCGACCAGGGCGGTTTTTTTCACAATCCCGTTGCGTGTGGCCATCACCACGTTTTCGCTGGTTTCGAAGTCCTTCACGGCGATGATGTCGGCGATTTTTTCGTCCTTGCCCAGGTTGACCAGGTTTACAATGGCCTTCCCTTTGCCTGCGGTGCCGACGTCAGGAATCTCATAGACCTTGAGCCAGTATACCTGGCCCCTGTTGGTAAAGACGAGCAGGTAGCTGTGGGTGGAAGCGACGAAGACGTGGTCGATGAAATCCTCGTCGCGCGTGGTCATTCCGATGCGCCCCTTGCCGCCCCGCCCCTGCGGATGGTAGAGGGAAGCCGCCGTCCGCTTGATATAGCCGGAGTGCGTGACGGTAATGACCACATCTTCGTCGGCGATGAGGTCCTCGAGCGTGATTTCGACTTCCTCGTCCACAATCTGCGTCCGCCGGGCGTCGCCGAATTTTTCCTGCACATCCTTCAGCTCCTCGACCACCACGCCTTCCAGCACCTTCTCGCTGGCCAGGATTTCCTTGAGGCGGGCGATAAGCTTCAGCGTTTCTTCGTACTCGGCGAGGATTTTTTCGCGCTCGAGCCCCGTCAGCCGCTGCAGGCGCATATCCAGGATCGCCTGGGCCTGCTCCGCGCTGAACTGGAACCGCGTCATCAGGCCTTCCTTGGCCACGGCAGGCTCCTTGGACGCGCGGATCAGGGCGATAATTTCATCCAGCATATCCAGAGCGCGCTTGAGCCCCTCGAGAATGTGAGCCCTGGCCTCCGCTTTGCCGAGTTCAAAGATGGTCCTTCGGCGGACGACTTCTTTCCGGTACTCGATGAAGCAAAGAAGGCATTCGCGCAGGGTGAGAACCTTAGGCTGGCTGTTCACGATGGCCAGCATGATGATGCCGAAACTGGCCTGCATCGGGGTCATCTTGTAAAGGTTGTTCAGAACAACCTGCGCCGGCTCCTCCTTTTTGAGCTCGATGACAATGCGCATGCCTTCCCGATCGGACTCGTCGCGGAGGTCGGAGATCCCCTCGATCTTCTTGTCCCTCACGAGCTCGGCGATGCGCTCGATCAGTTTTGCCTTGTTTACCTGGTAGGGAATTTCCGTAACCACGATCGCTTCCCGTTCCCGCGATATTTTCTCGATCGCCGCCCGGGCGCGCATGACGATGATTCCGCGCCCGCTTTCATAGGCCGTCCTGATTCCGCTTCGCCCGTAGATGAAGCCGGCCGTCGGGAAGTCGGGGCCCGGAACCTGCGCCATGATTTCTTCCAGGGACACACCGGGGTTCTCGATGAGAAGGATGGTCGCCCCGATGATCTCGGTAAGGTTGTGAGGCGGCACGTTAGTTGCCATGCCGACCGCGATGCCCGAAGAGCCGTTGACGAGCAGATTGGGAAATTTGGCCGGGAGAACCAGGGGCTCGGTCAGCGATTCGTCATAATTGGGGCCGAAATCCACCGTGTTCTTTTCGATATCGGCCAGCAGCTCCTCAGAAATGCGCGCCATGCGTACTTCGGTATATCGCATGGCGGCCGCGTTGTCGCCGTCCACGGAGCCGAAATTCCCCTGGCCGTCAATCAGCGGGTAGCGGACCGAAAAGTCCTGGACCAGCCGAACGATGGTGTCGTAGACCGCGACGTCGCCGTGCGGGTGGTATTTTCCGATCACATCGCCGACGATGCGCGCCGATTTCTTGTAAGGCTTGTTGTACGCGTTCCCCAGGTCATTCATCGCGTACAGGACGCGCCGGTGCACGGGTTTGAGCCCGTCGCGCACATCCGGCAGCGCCCGGCCGATGATGACGCTCATGGCATAGTCCAGGTAGGACTTGCGCATCTCATCGATGATATTGACCGGGATCTGTTCGAGAGCTTCATTCATGGCAAAGACTTCTGTCTAGATGTCGAGGTTGCGGACGTTGAGGGCGTTGTCCTCGATGAAGCGCCGCCTGGGCTCGACGGCATCCCCCATGAGGATGGTGAAGATGGCATCCGTCTGGACCACATCGTCAATCGATACCTTCAAAAGAGTCCGGGTTTCGGGATTCATGGTCGTGTCCCACAGCTGCCCGGCGTTCATTTCCCCCAGCCCCTTGTAGCGCTGCATCGTCAGGTCTTTTTTCCCGAGCGCCAGGAGGTGGTTCAGCAACTCTTCGCGGGAATTCACAGCGACGGAGTTCCCGTTCTCTTTAACAGTCAGCGGAGGTTTTTCGAGCGGCGCCATTTCCGAGAACAGTTCGAACAGCCGCTGCCATTCCGCCGAAGACATGAATTCCCAGTTCAACGAGACCTTGTTGCCGGTGCCGGGATTTTCCGCCGCCAGCGAATGCAGCCCGTGCTCCTCATCCAGAAGGATGCCGGATTGGTAGCCGATCAGTTCGATCGCCCGCCCGAGTTCCGTGAGAATTTCGCGGTCTTTGAAAAGCTGCTTGAGGGTGAATCCGTTGCTGAAAAGTCCCCCTTCTCCCGCTACAAAATGAAGCAGGCGGTCGAGCAGGTTTTTGTCGTGGAGGCGCCGGTTCAGTTTTTCATAAACGGTCGCATGTTCGTGAACTCCCCGCATCAGCTTGACCAGCTGCGCACCGCTGTATTGCTTCCCGGTTTTTTCAACCGTGACCGCCACGCCTTCCGTGGCTCTCCGGACCAGGAAATCCTCCATCTCGCGCTCATTTTTCAGATATTTGACCGATTTCCCGTGCTTGATGCCGTACAGCGGCGGCTGGGCAATGTACACGTGGCCCCCTTCCACCAGCTCGGGCATCTGCCGATAAAAGAAGGTCAGCAGCAGCGTCCGGATGTGCGACCCGTCCACGTCCGCATCGGTCATGATGATGATGCGGTTGTAGCGCAATTTGTCGGCGGCGAAATCCTCCTTCCCGATCCCGGTCCCGAATGCCGAAATCATGGTGGCGATCTCCGTGTTGCCCAGCATCCGGTCGAATCGGGCTTTTTCGACATTCAGGATCTTTCCCCTCAAGGGAAGAATGGCCTGGAATTTGCGGTCCCGGCCCTGCTTGGCCGAGCCTCCGGCGCTGTCTCCCTCGACGATAAAAATTTCACAAAACGCCGGGTCCCGCTCCTGGCAATCGGCGAGTTTCCCGGGGAGCAGCGCCGTGTCCAGGGCGCCTTTGCGGCGCGTCAAATCCCTCGCCTTGCGCGCTGCTTCACGGGCCCTCGCCGCTTCAATGGCTTTGGTCAGGATCCTGCGCGACAGCGACGGATTCTCTTCCAGGAAGGCCCCGAGATTCTCGTTGACGGCGGCTTCCACGATCCCCTTGATCTCGCTGTTGCCGAGCTTGGTTTTGGTCTGGCCCTCAAACTGCGGATTTCTGAGCTTGACGCTGACCACCGCCACCAGTCCTTCGCGGACATCTTCTCCGGTTGGATTCTCCTTCAGATCTTTCAGCAGGTCGGCAGCCTGCGCGTACGCATTGATCGAGCGCGTCAGTGCGGCTTTGAACCCGGAGAGGTGGCTTCCGCCTTCGTGCGTATTGATGTTGTTGGCGAAGGAAAAGATCGTTTCGCTGTACCCGTCGTTGTATTGCATCGACACTTCGACGATGACGTCTTCTTTCCCGGCCTCGAAATAAATGGGCTTGGGGTGAAGGACGTTTTTGTTCTTGTTCAGATATTCGATAAAGGACGATATCCCGCCTTCATATTTGAATACTTCCCGGCGGTCGGAGCGCAGGTCTTCAAGAATAATCTCGAGGCCTTTGTTGAGAAAGGAGAGCTCCCTCAACCGGGCGGCGATCGTGTCGTAGCTGAATTCGAGCGATTCGAAAATTTCATCGTCGGGCACGAAAGTTATTTTGGTTCCGCGGCGCTTCGTCGTGCCGGTCTGCCGGAAATCCGTGACCGGCCTTCCGCGCTCATAGCTCTGCTCGTAAACGTTGCCCGCGCGCCAAATCTCCAGATCGAGGCGCTTGCTCAACGCGTTCACCACGGATACGCCGACGCCGTGCAATCCGCCCGACACCTTGTAGGAATTGTTGTCGAACTTTCCCCCTGCATGCAGGACCGTCATGACCACTTCGGCCGCCGACTTGCCGGTCTGCTCGTGCAGGTCCGTCGGGATCCCGCGTCCGTTGTCAATCACGGTGACGCTGTTGTTGATGTGAATGGTGACTTCCACGGTGCTGCAGTAGCCGTTGAGGGCTTCATCGACGGAATTGTCGACAACTTCGTAAATCAGGTGGTGCAGCCCGTCGACGCTGGTCGAGCCGACATACATGGCCGGACGCATGCGGACCGCTTCCAGACCTTCAAGCACCTTGATTTTGTCCGCGCCATAATCCTCTTCCATGGGCGGTTTTGCATCCGGAATCGGCAGACCGGTTTCGCCGGGCGGGAGTACATTTTCATTCATTGCGGAGCTTCTTCATTATTTCAAAGATTGGGGTGACAAAAAATGCTGCAAGCTTTTTATTTACAATAAATTATTTGATTAGTCCCAAAGTAAAAATTATAGCACAGGCCGGCTTCAAAATGGAGCAAAATTGCGCGATTTATATTTAGATTAAAATACTGATAACAATAAACTTACATGGATGAGGCGGTAGGCCCGGAACCGGCTGCGCCTCCCCCTATTCGGCCGTTGCCTCGGGAGCAAAAACAATCCCGTTTTTTACTTCAAAACGGCATGCGTTTTCGGCGGCCTCGTCCATGAGAAAATCTTTGGCGGAAGTTAAAAACGTCTGGGTTCTCTGCGACAGATAATTCAGGAATGTGTGAAGTCGGTATTTGTCCAATTCGGCTTCGGCGTCGTCGACCAGAAAAACCGGATAGAAGCCGTGGAATTTTTTGTGGATTTCCATTTGAGAAAAATAAAGCGCCAGGAGGCCGGACCGCTGCTGCCCGGCGGAACCAAAATCGACCAGCGATCGGCCATTGACATAAAGCCTGAGATCATCCCGGTGGGGTCCGACGGAAGTTGCGCCCGTTTTCCGATCGTGATTCCGCGCCTGCTGAAGGCGCTGCCGGAAAGCGTGCTCGATTTGCGGCAGGTCTGCGTCCTCGGCACGAAGGGAAGAGACATAATGCATTTTCAAAACTTCGTCGTCGAACAATCCCCGGGGCAGTTCCCGTTTCATTTGATCGACGTAGCGCAGGCGGTTGCACACGATGCGCGATCCCGGCCCGATAAGGGATTCGTCCCAGCTCTCCAGCAGGTTCTCATCGACAGTTCCGGCTCCCTCGCGCCCGGACGACAGGATCCTGTTTCTTTGTTTGAGGGAGCGCCCATAGGCGGCAAGGCATTGGATGTGGCCGGGATAGAGGGTGACCATGGCCCGATCCAAAAATGCCCTTCGCTCCGCCGGCGCACCCCGCACCACACTGAGGTGCTCGTGGGTGAAAGCCAGCAAATGGAGATTCCCGACGAAACCGTCTAACGCCACGGGCTTGCCGAGCGCGAAGAGTTTTTTTTCGTTTTTAGTGATGGATATTTGAAGATCGCGCGTCAGAGTCCCATGCTCCACGGTTCCCTCGACGCGGCACTCGCTCAAGCCCTGCTGGATGCAGTCCGCAGGCGTTGCGGTGCGAAAGCTTCTGCCGTAGGCCAGAAAGTAGATGGATTCAAGAAGATTGGTTTTGCCCTGGCCGTTCCGCCCCAGGAACAGGCTGGTCCCTGCGGAGGGAAAAATCTCCATTTCACGGATGTTGCGATATTGAAAAAGACGCAGTCTTTTGAGCTGCACACCTAGAACTTCATCGGCATGACAACATAACGGTAATCCAGGTCGGATCCGCCGACGGGCCGGAACAGTCCCTGCGTTTCCGAATCCTTGATGGCGATAGAAACGGTCTCCGAGCCGCAGACACCGACAAAATCGAGAATGTAGGACGGATTGAATCCTATATCGATTTCTTCGCCTTCAAAGTCGATCGGCACCACCTCGTGCGCTTCACCGGCTTCCGCACAACTGGCAGTCAATTCCAAAGCTCCCTTTTTGAAGGAAAGACGGATGGCCTTGAGTTTCTCATCCGACATGACGGCTGCCCTGCGGATTCCATCGTTGAGAGCTCTGGTGGAAGCCACAATAAATTTGTCGTTATCCCGCGGTATCACCAGTTCATAGTTGGGGAATTGCCCGGCCAGAATGCGGGAAACAAGCCGCTTTCCGCCGGCAGAGAAGAACAAATGGTTTTCATCGCGCCCGAACTCCAGCAGCACATCCTGGTCCCCGATGAGCTTTTGGATTTCCGCCAGGGTTTTGCGGGGAATGAGGGCCCGGACCTCCATGTCCACTCCGGGCATTTCCAGGCTCTTGCTCACCAGGGCCAGCCGGTGACCGTCCGTGGCCACCATGCGGATTTCCCCGGGCAGCAGGGCCAGGAGAGCTCCGTTGAGCGAATAGCGGGACTCCTCCTGCGTGATTGCGAACATGGTGCGCTGAATCATGCTCCTCAAAAGCCCTCCCGGGATTTGGGCCGTGGCAGGAGCGGATTCGGGAATGGATGGAAAGTTCTCTTTGGGCAGAGCCACAATCTTGTATTTCGAGTTTCCGGACCGCAGTTCGACCCAATCGTTTTCGAGCAGGGAAAACGCGATGTCCGCCCCATCCGGCAGAAGCCGAACGATATCAAACAGGCGCCGCGCCGAAAGCGTCGTCGTCCCCTCGGCCGACACGGATGCTTCGCAACCGCAGCGGATCGTCACATCGAGGTCCGTGGCCGCAATATCGACATGCTCGCCGGCGCATTCCAGGAGAATATTGGAGAGAATGGGTATGGTGCTTTTTTTCTCTATCACGCCCTGTACCAGGTTGAGCTCGTTCAGCAGCGAGTTCCTGTTAACGGTAAATTTCATGAAGGACGCTCCTTGGAGGAAATAAGAGAGACCATTCGAAGTGAGGATTATACAGCTTTTCCCGCTTCCTGTTTCAAGCTCAATTCAGGGCTGTTGATATTTTTATAGGATTTATTTTCACCCAATATACCTAGTAAAAATAGAAGGTCCTGTGAATATGTGGAAAAGCCGGTCAACCCGAGTAATCCCAATGGATGAACAGTGCAGGAGGATGAAGGAGCCTTGTTCAAAAACGAGGCTTTTTGTGGAAAACTCCGGCTCCTGTAATATCCACAGGAAACGCAATGCAGCCCGGTGTGGACAACAATGATAATTCTATAAAATAACACGCATTACGCTGTGCAAAAGTCAGTGGAAAACAAACCGTTCATGGATCGGCGGTAACGCGGACCTGCTCCGTATAAAACGCGCACATCCGCTTGGCATTGGCGCAGGCGTTCTGGCATGAAGATCAGCGCAGAGATTTTACAATTGCGGCCACTGCGGCGGAAATTTCGGCATCCTTTTTGCGCAGCGTTTCGATTTTGCGGACGGAGTGCAGAACGGTTGTGTGGTGCTTGCCGCCGAAATCCTTACCGATCTGCGGCAGTGACTGCTTCGTGAGCTCCTTGCAGATATACATGGCGATCTGACGGGGCACCGCGATAGGGCGGGAATTGCTCTTCGCTTTAAGCTGCGCCGGTTTCAGGGAGAAGAAAGAAGCCACAGCGCGCATCACCTTGTCGGTTGAAACGGGCGGCTCTTCGTTGAAGGAGAGGCCCTTCAGGACATCCTTGGCATAGGGAATATCTATATCGGCCGAATCCAGGCCGTCCAGCGACGCGCGGGCGCTGAGTCGATTCAGAGCCCCTTCGAGTTCGCGTATATTGGAGCGGATGCCGCCGGCGATATAGATGGCCACATCGTTGCGAAGATGGAAAGCGTCCGCTTCCGCCTTTTTGCGGAGAATCGCAAGTTTGGTTTCAAGATCGGGCGGCTGTATATCGGCGATCAGTCCCCATTCAAAACGGGAGTGAAGCCTTTCTTCCAGCGTGGGAATCTGTTTGGGCGGGCAGTCGCTCGTAATCACGATCTGCTTCTGGGCGTCATACAAGGCATTGAAGGTGTGGAAAAACTCCTCCTGGGTGCGCTCCTTGCCTGCAATGAACTGGATGTCGTCCATTAGCAGGACGTCGATATTGCGGTACTTCTGGCGGAATTGAATCGTGCGGTCAAAACGGATGGCATTGACCAGTTCATTCATGAATTTTTCGGAAGACATGTACGCCAGACGAACGCTTCGGTTGCGCTTCTGGATGTGATTGCCGACCGCGTGCATCAGGTGGGTCTTCCCCAGTCCCACACCGCCGTACAGGTAGAGGGGATTGTACGCCTTCGACGGGCGCTCGGCGACGGCCAGGGCCGCAGCATGAGCCAGCTGATTGCTGCCGCCCACAACGAAGGTATCAAAAGTATATTTCGGTATCAAAACCGGGCACGGATCGGGCATATCCGGGGAAAGGGGTTCTTTGGAGGGAGTGTTTTCCACCGAAACGCTGAGCTCAAAAGGGCTTTTGCCGATTTCGCGGGCGGCCGTCAGCAGCAGATCGGAGTAATTCTCGAGCAGGCACTTCTTGAAGCTGTCCGTTGGGACCGTCAGGTGCAGGATCCCGCTCTCGCGGCCATGATAAGCGATCGGGCGGAACCAGGTATCGAGACACTGCCGGTTTACACGCTTCTCGACAAGCGAGAGTACATGATACCAGAAATCCATGGATCCTTACCCGGCGGTAACAGGAAAGATTTATGATTGCATATCCCGGAGTTTTCCACAGCCTTTCCACAACTGTGGAAAACGAGACGACGCGCCTGAGCAGCCGTTCCAGAACCCTCTTTGCTGCCCCCTGAAATTCCGAATGTCAGGATTTCGCGTGCCCCCGCGTTAAGTATTTTTTTAACAACGCGGCGGAAAGTTAGCACACGGAGTTTCAAACATTCAACTAAAAAATAACAAATGCGTTATTTTGTTGAATGACGAAAATTTCCAGTAATGACGCGGGTTTGACGACCGGTAGCGCAGGCAAACGCCCAAGAATAAAGGGAAATAAAAGAATGGTAAAATATAAAAACTCCTATCGCGATTGTAATAGGATATTTGATAAAAATTTATCCGCAAAGCCCGCCGGAAAGCGAAATAGCCAACACCCAAGAGCGTGCCCCGAAGCCCAGACCGGACCAACATAAAACTAACTCATTAGTAGTGCGTTGGAACGGCGGCCGGGCGGCGCCCCAATCGCTTTAAATTCGCGGAAAAGCGCATCAGAAATCCCTGAAGTAGGGTTTTAATCGTTGATAGGTGGTGGGCAATTCCTCAGGCAGGACGCGGGTTTCACCGACAACGGAAACAAAATTCGAATCTCCAATCCACCGGGGAAGGATGTGCATGTGCAGGTGGTGCTCCACTCCCGCACCGGCCGCCCGGCCGAGATTGAACCCCATATTGTAGCCGTCGGGGTGATATTCCTGGCGCAGGGCGTACTCGCACTGCCGGGCCAGGGCAAGCATTTCATGCAGTTCCTCGGGCTGCGCATCGCTCAGGGAGGCGATATGGCGGTTGGCCACGACGAGCAGATGGCCGGAGGTGTACGGATAAAGGTTCAGGAGGATAAACGTATTGCGGCCGCGGAAAAGCACGAAGTTTGCGGGATCCTCAACCTGCTGCACGATCCCGCAGAAAACACACGAAGGCTCCTGATCGGCCTTTCGGAGATATTCGAAGCGCCAGGGGGTCCAGAGACGGTCCATTACAGGTTGACGAGATCCTTAATTTCTTTGCCTGGCTTGAAATACGGGACCTTCTTGGCCGGAACGCTGACGCCCGATCCCGTTTTGGGATTTCGGCCCTGACGGGATGAGCGGTTGCGGATCCGGAAGGAGCCGAATCCCCGCAATTCGATCTTTTCGCCGCGCTGGAGCGACTCGGTGATGCTGTCCAGCACGGTCTGAACGATGACTTCCGCGTCCTTTTTGGTCAATTCCGACTCATTGGCGACTTCTTCCACTAATTCAGCTTTTGTCATGGCTTGCTATCTCCAGAGGTATTCAAACCGTATATGGGATTCCGAACGGTCCCGCCTCATGGGCAGTACGGATCGGGATTCCCCGAGTACGAGGTCGAGAATAGAAATGCTTTTCTTCGAAGGTCTCACGATCCTGGGCGTACCCGAAATACCGGCCATTTTGGCCGCCGCCGCGACCGCGTCCTGATAGGTCCCAATCTCGTCCACAAGGCCGTCGTTCTTGGCCTGCTGGCCCGTGTAGACGCGGCCGTCGGCCAGCCTGCGCACGGCCTCTTCGTTCATATTGCGGCTTTTTGCGACGGTGGAAACGAACTGGGCGTGCATGTTGTCGAGGAGAGACTGAAAATAGGCCCGCTCCTCGGCCGTGAGCGGCCGGGTGGCGGAGCCGGCGTCCTTGAAAATCCCGCTCTTAATGACCACGTCTTCCATCTTTGCCCACCGCAACAGGTCTCCGTAGTTGTACCATTCCGCGATGACGCCGATGCTTCCCGTGATGGTTCCCGGGTTGGCAAAAATCCTGTCCGCGCCGCAGGCAACGTAATACCCGCCCGAGGCGGCCACGGAGGCCATGCTTACCACTACTTTCTTTTTCGTCTCGGCGCGGAATTTTCTTATAGCTTCAAATATTTCCTGCGATGCCGCCACCCCGCCGCCGGGGCTGTCAATGCGGACGACGACGGAGCGGACATTGGGCCGGTTGCCGAAATCCCTGAGCTCGTCCACGAAACCCTTCGAGTCGGAGATGACACCTTCGAGGTCGAGGGATGCTATCTGTCCGCCGGAGAGGAAGAGGCCGGGGGAGCCTTCACCGGAAAATTGGGCCGCCAAAACCAGGAGACAAAGGATGAAGAAGATGAAGGCTCCCCCGCCCAGGATTAGAACAAGCAGCAAACTGGTTCGTTTCTGTGCCATCTCTGATTCCGCGAGCTACGGCGGCCAGCTATTCGCTTTCGGTTTTCTTGAAGCGCTGAAGCTGGTCCCCCAGGCGCTCGCCCATTGAGGCATTCCCCGAATCGGCGGAAGCCAGGTACGATGTGAATTCGAGCCTGGGCTCATCCTCTTTCATCGCCTTCAGGCTCAGGCCGATCTTTTTTTCCTGAAGGTTCAGCTTGATGACCCTCATCTCGATTTCCTGGCCGATGTTGAGAAACTCCGTCGGCTTCTCCACATGCTTTTCATCGAGTTCCGAGACGTGGCACAGGCCCTCGATTCCTTCTTCCAGCTCGACGAAGGCGCCGAAGTTTGTCATGCGCACCACCTTGCCGCGGACGGGATCGCCCAGGTTATGACGGCTGAACCAGTCCTCCCAGCGGTCCGGCTCCAGCTGTTTGATGCCGAGCGAGAGTTTTTGGTTGGCGGCGTCGATGCTCAGTATGACCGCTTGCACCTCGTCGCCTTTCTTCAGCACTTCCGACGGATGCTTCATGCGTTTCGTCCAGGAGATATCCGAGACGTGCACCAGTCCGTCGATGCCCTCTTCCACCTCGACAAAGGCGCCGAAATCCGTGATGTTCCGCACCTTGCCCGTTATGACGGTTCCGGGGGCATACCGCGTCTCGATGACGTCCCACGGATTCGGTTCGGTCTGTTTCAGTCCGAGGGAGATGCGCCGGGATTCCACGTCAATGTCCAGGACGACGGCCTCGACTGTATCACCGACGTTAAGAATTTTCGACGGGTGTTTCACCCTCTTGTTCCAGGTCATTTCGGAAATGTGGATCAATCCCTCCACCCCGGGCTCCAGTTCCACGAATGCGCCGTAGTCCGTCAGGCTGACAACCTTTCCCTGGACCCGCATATTCTTGGGGTAGCGCATGTCGGCATGAAGCCACGGATCTTCCGTCATCTGCTTGTAGCCGAGGGAAACGCGGCCGTCTTCCTTGGTGAACTTGATGACTTTGACCGTGAGTTTATCGCCGACGGAGAAGAGCTCGGAGGGATGGTTCACCCGGCCCCACGACATATCCGTTATATGCAGCAGGCCGTCCACTCCGCCCAGGTCAATGAAAGCGCCGTAGTCGGTGATGTTCTTGACGATGCCTTCCATGACCTTGCCGCCCTCGAGGACCTCCATGGTCTTGGCCTTTTCCTCTTTCATCGATTCCTCGAGCACCGCCTTGCGGGACAGAACGATGTTGCCGCGCTTTTTGTTCACCTTGATGACGCGCATCTCAAATTCTTCACCGCGCAGGCTGTCGAGATTGCGCACGGGGCGGACGTCAATCTGGGATCCGGGCAGGAACGCTCGCACGCCGATATCCACTGCCAGACCGCCCTTGATGCGCTCGATGACGCGGCCCTTGACGACCGTGCCTTCTCTGTAAGCGCGCTCAATCTCGTCCCAGATCTTCATCCGCTCGGCCTTTTCCCTGGACAGGACGACATAGCCGTTGGCGTCTTCCGTTTGCTCGAGGAAGACATCGATAGAGTCGCCTTCCTTGATGGTGATCTGGCCGCGGTCGTTCATGAACTGCTCGACCGGGATGATTCCCTCGGATTTGAAGCCGACGTCGACAATGACGCCGTTTGCTTGAATGGCGATGACTCTGCCCCGGATCACCTCGCCCTCCGAGAAGCTCTGGGTTCTGCCTTCGTACGCCGCAAGGAGATTCTCGAAATTGTTTTCGTCCTCCCTGGGCTGGGCGCCGGCAGCCGGGACATTTTCCTGGCCGGAAACGGCATCCGGCTGAACGGATTTACCGGTTGCGGGGTTTGTTTCGTTTGCATCCACTGACATGCATTCCTCCTGAATTAGATCCGGGCCCGCCGGAGGCGGGCCAAGGATCGCATTATTTTCGAAACTATGATTGCGTATGGGTATAAAAAAGGGAGAGAACTATCCGCGTTCTTTTGACTGATTCGGTGAGGCAAAAGCAAAGGTCCACATCCCTATATTCACGAGAGATATAAACCTGAATTTATAGCCTTTTAGCCCCGCAATGTCAAGGGATTCACCGATGAAACGCGCCTCTTCAAAATGGGGTGCGGCCGTAAAAAGCGGCTATATTTTGGGGAACTCCCGGATGATTTTTCTTTGATCCCGGGGACGGCCGGGGATATCTTCGCTTTGCAGGATGCGGGAGACGGTCATGAAGCGATACCAGTACCCATTTTCGGCCATTGTGGATCAGGAGGCGTTGAAGATGTCGCTCCTTCTGAACGCGGTAGACCCGTCGATCGGGGGATTGCTGATACGCGGACACAAGGGGACCGGCAAATCAACGGCGGCGCGGGCCCTCGCCCAGCTCCTGCCTTCGCTTGAAGTCTGGGAGGACAGTCCGTTTAATTCGGATCCAAGCGAATCCATAAGTGTTGCGGATAGGGAGTTTACGGGCGGAGCGGAAACGCCCGGTCACGCGGTCCTGCGGCCCATGCCATTTGTCGAACTCCCTCTCAATGCGACGGAGGACAGGCTGGTCGGCAGCCTCCATATCGAGAAGGCGCTGCAGGCTGGAGAGCGCCGTTTCGAGCCCGGACTGCTCGCCCGGGCCAACCGGGGGATCCTATACGTGGATGAGGTGAACCTCCTTGCCGATCATCTGGTGGATATGCTTCTGGACGCGGCAGCCTCGGGAGTCAACACGGTGGAGCGGGAAGGCATCTCATTTGTCCATCCTGCCCGTTTCATTCTGATCGGCACCATGAATCCCGAGGAAGGGGAGCTCCGGCCTCAATTTCTGGACCGTTTCGGCCTTTCTGTAACGGTGGAAAGCGTACTGGATCTCGCGTCGAGGAAGGCGATTGTGCAGCGGCGTCTGGCTTTCGAGAGCCATCCTGAGAGTTTTTTCGGCACTTGGGCATCCGCGGACCGGACCATTTCGGATCAGATCGCCTATGCACGCGGGCATTTGAACGAAGTAACCGTACCCGATGAATTGATGACGGCCATTGTCTGGTTGACGCGCGAACTCCAGCTTCAGGGCCACCGCGCCGACATCACCATCCTCAAAGCTGCGCGCGCTCATGCAGCCCTGATGGAAAAAAGCAGGATCGACGTTCCGGATATATCAGAGTCTGTGCAGCTTGCAGTCCGGCATCGGATGAAATCCTTTTCTCTGGATGCGCCGGAGACACTGCGCCGGAAAATTGAGGATGCATGCAGAAGCGCTTTCGGATCACGCGCGGACATGAAGCCGGATGCCGCGCGGACGGGAGAAATCAGCCTCGAGGACATGGCCGAAAGCATGCAGGTCCCCGGTTCCATGGCCGCGGGAAGCGTTTTGTTTTCCTTTCTCGGCAAAAAACATGCCGAGACGGTACACCAACCGGACAGGGAGTATGGAGGCACAGCCGAAATTATCGACACTCTGCTGTCCCAGGGAGAACACGGGAAGAAGACAAGAAGAAGCGCGACAATCGGTGGCGGCGGCCGCTACCTGAGGGCCGAACGCATCCAGGCCGGCGACCGCGATTTCAGCCTTGCCATTGATGCCACCCTGCGCCAGGCAGCCCTCCGGTCGGGCCTCGAAGGCGGCGGCCAGGAAGGAAAATCCGGCGTAAAAGAGGAAGATTTCCGGAAAAAGCGGCGCGCAAAACCGCGTGACAACCTGATTATGTTCGTTGTGGACTCCTCGGGCTCCATGGGCTCCGGACCCCAGGTCCGGATGAAAGCCGCCAAAGGAGCGGCCCTGGCAATGCTGCGCAACGCGAAGAAGGAAAGAAGCGAGGTTGCGCTGATCGCGTTCGGTGGCCAGTGCGCATCGGTGCTCCTGCCGCCCACTTCGAGCGTGGCAGTCGCCCAGTCGGCCCTCGAGAGCATGCCGTCGGGCGGAGGGACCCCTTTCGCCGACGGATTGTCCCGGGCCTGGCAGCTCATACGCTCCGAGCGGTTGAAAAATGCAGGCGTACGTCCCGTCCTCGTCATTATCTCCGACGGCGAGGCCAACGTGCCAATCTCCCCCGGAGCCGACCCGCTGGAAGAGGTTTCGCTGCTGGCGGAAAAGATCGCAGGCGACCGGATAGACGCGATCTTCATCGATGCTGCGGGCGGGGAAAAGGGCAGGGACGAGATGCGGCGCCTTGCAGGCCGGATGCGGGCCGCCTACGTCCCCTTGAGCGATCTCTCGGCTCCGTCCATCCTGAAGGCGGTTTTGGACCGCGGCGAGCCGGAGTGACGGACTTCCTCTATCTGCAGCATGAGACCGGGATGAACAAAGGCACGCTTTCCAGTCACCTGTCCCGCCTGGAGGAAGCAGGATATGTCGAAATCATCAAAACCTACCGCGGGAAAGTGCCGCAGACGCTCCTGAAGCTCACGCCCGCAGGACGCAAATCCTTCACCCAGTACCGCAAGGGACTGCAATCCATTCTCAGAGGGAAACGATAAAGAGAAGCAAAGGATTCTGTTTCCGGGGAGAAAGCCATCATCCAATTAACGAATTACGAATTACGATTGACGAATTTAAAAATACCTGGCGATTGGCGGCACTCCTTTGTCGGAAGCCTGAAAAGGCTGCCGGTTTTTGTTTCTTAACTCTGAAGCCTCAGCTGGGGCTGATTATCGTCCATCATTTGCTTTTGCGGATCGAACCACCGGTACAGGCTGGGCAATACTTGAAGCGTCGCCAGGGTGGACGTGAACAATCCACCCACGACGACCACCGCCAGTGGCCGCTGCACCTCCGATCCGGGCCCCGTGGCAAAGATCATGGGCATAAGGCTGAAAACGGTGATGGAGGCCGTAATCAGGATCGGCCGGATCCTCAAGCCGCACGCGCCGCGCACTGCCTCGGAAACACTCAGCCCCTCCGCCTGCAGCTGCTGAATGCACGACACCAGGACCAATCCGTTCAGTACCGCGACTCCGAACAGCGCTATGAATCCCACCGAAGCGGGGACCGACAGATACATCCCCATAATCCACAGGGCGAAAATGCCGCCCATGAGCGCGAAGGGAAGGTTGAGGAAAACCAGGAACGACAGCCGGGCTGATTGGAAAGTCAAAAACAGAAGCAGCAAAATCAGGAGAACCACCAAGGGCGTAATGATCATCAATCGGCGCATGGCTCGCTGCTGGTTTTCGAACTGGCCTCCCCAGACAATCGCATAACCCGGCGGCAGATCCATTTTCTGCCGGATAGCCTGCCGGGCCTGGGCTACGAACGACCCGATGTCCCTTCCGCGGACATTCAGCTCTATGCCCATTCGCCTTGCGCCGTCCTCGCGGCTGATCTGCACAGGGCCGGTGGCCAGGGAAATCGTGGCCAGCTGGCTCAATGGGACGCCGACCCCGTCCTGGGTGGCGACGAGCGTGTTGCCCAGCTTCTCGATCGAGTCGCGCTGATCCTCCGGAAGGCGGACCGTCAGATCCAGAGCCCGGTTCCCTTCATAAATCTGTGTCGCCGCTTTTCCCCCGACTGCTATTTCGATCAGCGTCAGCACCTCCCGGACGTTCAAACCATAGCGGGCTATTTTTTCGCGGTCCACTTCAATAGAGATGTATGGCTGGCCGGATACTTTTTCAACGTTCATATCGGCGCAGCCCGGCACCCGCGCCAGAATACGGGCTATTTCGCCGGTCTTGGTTTTCAGGATGTCCATATCCTCCCCGAACAGCTTAAGAATCACCTGCGCGCGGGTTCCGGCGACCAACTCGTCGATGCGGCATTGAATGGGCTGGCTGAAACTGAAAGACATCCCTGGAATATCCGCGAGGGAATCGCGCATCCTGTCGACCAGTTCTTCCCTGGTCCGCGCGGTGCTCCATTCTTCCCGGGGCTTCAGCAGGCCGACAAAGGCGGTTTTGTCCACTCCGCGAGCTTCCAGCGGAAGCCCGGTCTGCCCTGTTCGCGAAACCACAGTTCTGAGTTCGGGAAACGCCTGGAGCCGCTTCTGAACGCTCCGGGTGATCTCCATGGCTTTGTCGAGCGACACTCCCGGCACGAGCTGAAAATCCATGTCGAAGGCGCCCTCGTCCATGACAGGTATGAACTCGGTTCCCAGACCGGGAATCAGGAAGGCCGCGGCCGCAATCAACGCAAGCGAAAAGACCACGACAAGCGCGGGAGCGCGCATGGTCCATTCCAGGCTTCGCAGGTACAGCGTTCGATTGAATTCCAGCAACCGGCTTTTCTTCTCGCCGCCCGGCTTCAAAAACAAACCGCACAGAACCGGCGTAACGAAAACAGACAAAAAAAGCGATGAGAACAGTGCGATCGAGACGGTGAAAGCCAGGGGTGAAAACATCTTGCCCTCCGTCCCCTCCAGCGTGATGATCGGGACGAAAGTGAGTGCAATAATGAGTTCGCCGAAAATGCTGGGGCGGCGCACCTCCGTGACGGCACTCAGGACCGTGCTGATTTTTTTCGACGGATCTTTCAATTCTCCCAGGCGCCGTTGCACGTTCTCCACCTGGATGATGGTGGCGTCGATGATCATCCCGATCGAGATGGCCAATCCGCCCAGCGAAATGAGGTTGGCATCCAAACCGGCGCCTTTCATCACCATGAAGGTGAGCAGGATCGCCAGGGGAAGTGCGGCCAGGACCACGATCGCTCCCCGGACGCTTCGTAGCAGCAGATACAGAATTATCAGAACAAGTATGGATCCTTCCAAAAGGGCCCTGAGAATCGTCCGGATGCTTTCGCCCACGATATCGGATCGGCTGTAGTACGGCCGCAGTTTCAGGCCGGCCGGGAGGATGCGGGCTTCATTGATCTGTCGTACGCGGTTTTCCACGCGGCGAACCACCTCAAGGCTGTTCTCCCCCTTGAGCATCAGGACGATGCCCCCGACAACCTCCTCGCTGCCGTTCATAAGAGCTGCGCCCTGGCGCGGCGCATATCCAACCTTGACCTCCGCGACGTCGCCCACATTGATGGGAATGCCGTGCACGGTCTTGATGACGATCTTGCCGATGTCGGAGGTGGAGGCGATGAGGCCGACACCGCGGATAATATACTGCTCGGAAGACCGGTCGATGAAACCGCCGCCGACGTTCTCGTTGTTTTCAGCGATCGCCTCGGACACGTCGCCGATCGACAGCTTGTATTTCAGCAGCTTTTGCAGGTCGGCCACGACCTGGTACTCCTTGAGGTAGCCGCCAAAAGAGTTCACTTCGCTGATCCCGGGTTCGCCCTTGAGGATGGGCGCGACCATCCGGTCCTGGATGGAGCGCAGTTCTGTCAGGTAGCGGACCTTTTCGCTCGCATCCGACGGCGGCCGCCCCTCGATGGTGTACTGGTAGATCTCCCCCATGGCCGTGGCGACCGGCCCCATCTCCGTTTTGACTCCGGCGGGCAAACCCTTTTCTACGGCGGATAGCCGTTCATGCACGAGCTGACGGGCGAAGTAGATATTGGTGTCGTCCTCAAAAACGACTGTCACGACGGACAGGCCGTATTTTGTAACGGACCGTATTTTTGCCAGGCCCGGCAACCCCCGCATGGCGCTCTCGACCGGGTAGGTGACGAACTTTTCTATTTCAAGCGGAGAAAACCCTGGTGCTCCGCACAGGATCTCCACTTGCACATTGGTCACATCGGGGAATGCGTCCACCGCGATCGTCCTGGCGGCAAGGGCGCCCAGGACCACGATGAATCCGACGAGTATGAGTATCAGAACGCGGTTGCCCAGCGCGGCTCCCATCAGTTTTTCCATCATTGGCGAATCTCCATTTTTTCCTCCGGGAACGCGGGAGGTTTTGGATCCTGGCTTTGCGTCCGGGGCGGGCTCTATTCTTCCGCCTCGGGTTTCTCAAGTTCCGATTTCAGTGTGAACGCGCCCTTGGTCGCGTACAACTGGCCGGGAGACAGGCCGCGGGCAATTTCGATGCGGCCGCCGTCGGTGCGCCCGGTCTGGACCGGCTGCAGCCTGAAAGCGGAATCCTCCCGGACAAATACGCACACGGCGCCACCCACGGTCACAAGGGCTTCGCTGGAAACCAGAACCGGGATCAGTACTTCGTCCGTCAGGAGCCGGCCGTTCACGAACAAGCCAGGCCGCAGCCGCCCGTCGCTGTTAGGGACGACAACACGGGCGTGAATCGTCCGGTTGGTCTCGGTGGCGATGGGCTCGATGAAACTCACGTGCCCTGCCCGGCGGACAGGATCCGCGTCCGTTCCAATCGACGCTGGCTGTCCGACTTTTATCAGCGGCAGGTCTTTTTGAGGAATGTCGAGGTTGACCCACACGGTACTCAGGTCGGCAATCACAAATGCGGCGGAATCATCCCTCAAAACCATGCCCTGGTTAATGTTCTTCTCCATCACCGTGCCCGCGAAAGGCGCCACTATTTCGTACAGGATCACACCCTCATCCTTGCGGCCCGGCAGCGCCGCGATATATTCGCTGGAAAATCCCAGCGCGCGCAGCTTCAGTTCCGCGGTGCGCAGCTCGATGCGAGCCTCAGCAAGTCTGTTTTTGGCTTCCAGGTAGTCCTGCTCCGGCGATATCCTCTTGCGCCAGACCTGCTCTTCCCGGTCAAGATTAGTCTGCGCGAGCATCAGGCGCTCCCGGGCTGCCAGCAGGCTCGCCGTGCTGTCGGCCAGATCCCGGCTCTCCAGGACGGCCAGGACTTCGCCCTGCCGGACGGTATCTCCCAGGTTTTTCCGGACGTCGCGGACGACGCCGGGGACGCGCGGCGCCACATGGGCGATCCGGTCGGCGTTCAGCACCACTTCTCCGGGCAATACCGTCTCGAACCTGAGCCGGCCCGGTGCCGCAGGACCCGTCTCGACGCCGAACTCTTTCATCTGGCTATCGGTCAGTCGAACCATATCCGCCTTCCTGCCGGTTTCAACCTCCGCACCTGTCGGGGATGATTCGTTGCCTCCCGGCTTCCCAGCGGGATTCTGAATGTTTCTGCATGCCCCCTGCAGCGCACAGAGCGTTCCCAGGATCGCCAGGGCTGAAAGATAGGAAAAAGATCGTTTACTCGTCATCACGCTGCTCCTTCGAATATGGGATCATGGATTCGCAACCTGCGAAACGGTCCAGCTCGACAGCAGCTTTCATGCCTGAGGCGACCGCTTCGATGTGCTTTCTCTGCAATTCCGCATAGGTCCTCTGAGCATCGAGCACGTTCAGGTATTCGAATTTTCCCAGGCGATAGCCCTCTTCCGTGGCTGCCAATGCGCCTGCGGCTTCAGGAAGAGCGGTATTTGCGAGCGCGGCCGATTCCATCATCGCCGCTTCAAAGCCGTGGCGGGCCTGGGCCAGCCGGGACCGGAGCCGGCGCTCGACGGCTTTTTTTTCAAAGGAAGCCTGCTCCAGCCTGTGGCGCGCTTCCGCGATGGATCCCTGGCGTTTGTCGGACCAGGGAAGCGGAATGGCAATTCCGGCAAACCATGCATTGTACATTTCCGGATTTGAGCGCCGGTATCCGGCGGACAATGTCAGATCGGGTTTTTTCATCGACTGTTCGAGCTCCAGCTCGGCGCTGCGTGAAGCAATGATGGCGCCCGCGAGCGCCATGTCCGGAGAGCGTTCGATGCAGGCCCCGGCGGCCGGCGACGCGACGGGAATTTCGAACGGTGCATCGACGCTGTCAAAGTCCCGGGATGCTCCGCCCCACAATGCAGCCAGACTGTCTTTGGAGGCGACCAATTCGAATGCCTGTTTTTCTGCCTCGAGCCGGATAGTTGCCAGGGTTACAGCGGACCGGGTTTGTTCCACAGGAGATGCCCTTCCTGCGGCAACGCGCGCGGCCACGACGGCATGGGACTGTTCGGCAAGGCGGGCCAGCTGGCGGCTGTTTTCCAGCCGTTCCTGGTTCGCCAGAACCGCCAAAAAGGCGAGGCGCGTGGAGGCGAGCAAGTCGGCTTGAAGCATGGTCAACGTGGAGCCTGCCACGTCCCGTTCCCTGCCCGCGGCTTGAACCCGGAGTGCCCGTTTCCCTCCTGTCTCCAGCCGCTGGCTCACAGACACCTCGAATTCCGTAGTGCGGAAAAGATCGTGAGCCCAGAATTCGGGCAGATTCTGGATCTCCGCGGCAATCTCCGGATTCAGTCTGAGGCCCGCTTGCTGCATCCTGGCCGAAGCGGCTTGAATCTCCAGACCGGATGCGGCCAGCTCGGGATTCATCTCAAGCACACGCGCGATCGCCGCAGACATAGATAGTTTTTCAACAATGACGGTTTGCGAGCCTTGCTCAGAGGCCCATGCCGCCGGATTCAACGAGGCCCACCAGCAGAAAAAAGACACGGCAAAATATGAGGATTTCATGTTCACTCCGGAAATTTGGGTGTTTTTGTTCCCGGCATGCCGCGGCCAAGAAATGCTGCCTCAGATGCCAGCAAAACGTCTGGAGCAAGGAAAGGGGGCGCCTGCCTAAATCCGGAGCGGGAGGTAGGTTTGGTAGGAATGCGCAGGAACCGACTCAGCATTTCCAGCCTGTACGGTCCACGTTGATGGCAATCCGGCAACAGGTTTTATGGATGCTTCCAGCTCAGTCAAATTGGATGATTGCGGGAAACGCGCCGACTGCAGCAAATCGGAATTATTGAGGGATAAATCGACGCAGTTTTGACCGCCGCTCTCGCTTGCGGCCATCCGTGCATGGGCTGATCCCGCCGGGTACGGGCCGGACAATACGGAATCGTGGTGCCGGTGAGGATCCTGACAGAAAAGCTCAAGCCTCGCCTGACCGTCACTGAGAATGCATTGCACAAAGAGCGGCCCTGCAACCAGGCCGTGCAGAAACAGGAGGGCAATTGCCCCTGCTAAGAGCCATATACCGATGATGCGGCGATCCGCAAATACCATAATCAACATTAAGGAAAAGCTTATCTGCACCCGCATCCGATGTCAACAAAGGCTTCCTGCCGGGTTTGAGGCAGGATCTTCGATGCAGACCGGCGCAACTCCGTTGCACAGTAAATCTGAGGCTTTATTTGTGCCTTCAGCCACAATATAACGCCCATCAACAACGATGGCTTTTAATTCTATTGGTAAACCCGGCTCTGCCGGGGACTCAAAGAGTTTGACAGCTCCGTATTTTGAAACGCTGAGATACGCTGACAAAAGCGCTGACAAACGCCGATTTGTTCGGCGAGGGTCGGCGAGCAAAAGCCGATGAGGCGCTTCCGATGGAGTTTTCTGCGGCGGCACTGTGGCAAGCGCCGTGCGGCAATTAGATGGAGGTTATGAGAAACCGGGCGTTTGCCACAGTGCCGCTGCAGAAAACTGTCCAGCGCGGAGCGCTGGCCCCTGCGGGGATCGGAAGCGCCTCATCGGCTTTTGCCCGCGTAAGTCCGCGTTCAAGACCAGCGTAACTCCTCCAACCGCTTTGAGCGGTTCCAATCTTTCAAGCCTCCGGCTCTGCCGGAGGTGCCTGACCCGTCAATCGTCAATTGTTCAAGGGACCCAAAGGACCATGCGGGGCTTCTTCCCCAGTTCGGCAGCGAGATCCTCGACGCGTCCGTATTTCATGCAGGCAGCCATGCAGTGCTTCACGCAAGCCGGTTCCATGCCCTCCCGGGTGAGGTGCGGGCAAAGGACGCAGGTTTCGGTGGGAAACGGGAAGTTGGCCAGGTACAGCCGGCCATTGGGCATCTTCTGCTCCACCTCGAAGACCTTGATGCCGCGTATGCCGGGCGGATGGTTGTATTCCTGGGCACAGGCGATTTCGCAGCTGTGGCATCCGGTGCAATATTCGTAATCGATCAGCAAACCGAATTCGGGCTTCTTTTCCATTCTATTCATCCCGCCCCCGGGCTTTGTAAACCTTGCACAGCAGATTCTTGATCGGTGCGCCCAGCCCATCCTTTCCCTGGCTCCCCATCGGGATCAGCTGGTTGATGTTCGACTTCCACGCGCCGAACAGAGACGGCTCCGCGCCGTCCTCTTCGGGGAACCACCATCCATGCGCCGCCATGACCATCTGCGGAAGAACCGCAAGCGTCACCTTGGCCTTAAACTTCTGCTTGCCCAGCCAGTTTTCAACCCACACCCAATCGCCGTCGCCGATATTCAGCGCCCTGGCCGTATCCGGGTGAATCTCAACGGTCGGGTCCGGATCGAGTTCCCGCAGCCACGGGATCATTCGGTGCTCCGCGTTGAAATACGCGAAGGAGCGCCGGCCGGTGGAAAGAATCAGGGGATACTCCTTTGCCAGGTCGGGCCTGCTTACGGGCGTAAACGGAGGCTCCTCGTAGTGAGGCAGCGGCTCCAGCCCCCACTCCTCGCGAAGCACGGAGTACAGTTCCACTTTTCCCGAGGAAGTGGCAAAGCCCGGCTGTCCGTCTTTGCGCAACAATCCCTTTTCGTGGCGGTGGTAAGGAGCGCTTGAATGCCCTTCCGGCGGCAGGGCCCACTCCCTTTCCTGCAGTTCTTTGAAAGTCATTCCGGAATTCCGCAGGATGTCGTCGAACAGCTCCTCCACGGATTTCCAGCGCAGGTTCGGATCGAACCTGCGGGCCAGCTCAAAATTGATTTCGACATCCGGCTTGCAGCCCTCGACGGAAATCGCTTTGTTGATGGTCTGCAGGGGAACCCACCAGCTCCGGACGCTGTCCTTTTCAAGAAACGTGGCGGCGGGCAGGACAATATCCGCAAACTGGGTTGTGGGGGTCATAAACAGGTCGACCGCCGCAACAAAATCAAGCTTCTTGAGAGCTTCGCGCCACTTTTTCGGTTCAAAACCGATGCCGGCGATCAGGTTGCCGGTCTGTATCCAGAGGGCTTTGACCGGGTACGGTTTCCCGCTGAGAATCTGATCCAGGGCCGTGTCCGTCTGAGTTCGCCAGATGAATTTTCTGAACGGGCCGTATTTGTCGGTGCCGATCCGCGGCTGATCCGCCTCTTTGGATGAGAGGCGTATGATCCCTTCGGCGCCCGGCAAAGCGTACGAAACGCATTCGAAGGCGTTGCGGGCGATTACGTTCCCTCCGGGGACTTCCAGGTTGCCCGTGAGACACCAGAGAGCCGTAATTGCCTGTGCCGCCGGTGTAATGCCCGGGGTGGAATCGATCGGCAGGCCCCAATGAATCGACGCAGGTTTGCTTTCGGCGAAGAAGCGGGCAGCGGCCTGGATTTCCTTTTTGGGCACCCATGTGATTTCCGATACCCGGTCGAGTGGGTACCCGTCAACCTCGGCGCAGAACGCATCCCACACAGTCCGGCATTCGGCTTTGGAGCCTTCCGCCAGATCGACTGAATAGTCGCCGCGCAGAGCCGGCCTGGGATTCCCGGACGCATATCCCGCTTTCCCGGATTCCCAAACAGCCGCCTGCCCTGCTTCGCGGTCCCAAACCACGAAATTGTCCCGTGAACCGTCCTTCCGCAGATCGGCCTCCCGCAGCAGTTTGCCGGTATCCTTTCTGACGAGGAATGGGGCATTGGTCCATTTTTCCACAAAATCGCGGTCGTAGAGGTCCTCGCGGATGATCGTGTTCAGGAAGCCCATGGCCAGGGCTCCGTCGGTGCCCGGCCGGAGCCTGAGCCAATGCTTCGCGCGCGAAGAAAACCATGTCAGCCGCGGATCCATGCAGACGATTTCGCTCCCGCGCTTCATCAGATCGATGAACCAGTGGCCGAAAATGTTATCGGGGCACGTGTTGGGAATGTTGTAGCCCCAGATCACGATGCACTTCGGCACCCGGTAGCGCGGGTCCTCGTAACGAGTCTCAAGCCACTGCGCGGCATCGGGAACGCAGTAGTCGCCCATCACGGTTTCGACCGCGGCAATCCTCGGGCTGTAACAGGCGTTTCCGCTCAATGCGAACATGACGTTCGGGCTGCCGAAGGCGTAAGCCAGCATGCAGAGCCAGGAGCTGATGTCCCGGCCCGTTCCCATACTGAAAACGACACTCTCAGGACCGTATTTTTCCCGGATATCGCCCAGCCTTTTTTCGATCAGGTCGAAGGCTTCTTCCCAGGATATCTCCTCCCATTTCCCTTCACCCCGCTCGCCGGCACGCTTCAAGGGACGCGTCAGGCGGTCGGGGTGATACACATACTGGGTCATCGCCAGGCAGCGGGCGCAAAGCCGCCCCTGGTTCCAGGGATGATCGGGATCCCCTTCTATCTTGACGAGCTTGCCCTTGCGCACGTGGGCTAACACGCCGCAAGTCCCGTGGCATCCGGGTCCGGCAGACCACACGGTAGTCCGAAGGATCTCAGTGTCTTTGGATCTTGGCTTGATTTTCAGGCCGGCCAATCAATCACCTCCAAGACTGAATTTTCAGAATAGATGATCGGGGGGATAATTGAAACGGCAAAGATATCGATAATCTCAGCGCTCGGCTGGGGGACTCAAAGAGTTTGACAGCTCCGTAGTTTAAAACGCTGACAAACGCCGATTTGTTCGGCGAGCAAAAGCCGATGAGGCGCTTCCGATGGAGTTTTCTGCGGCGGCACTGTGGCAAACGCCCGGTTTCTCATACCCTTCATCTGCTTGCCGCACGGCGCTTGCCACAGGGCCGCAGTAAACTGTCCAGCGCGGAGCGCTGGCCCCTGCGGGGATCGGAAGCGCCTCATCGGCTTTTGCCCGCGTAAGTCAGCGTTCAAGACCGGCGTAACTAGTCCAACCGTTTTGAGCGGATCTAATCTTTCAAGCCTCCGGCAAAGCCGGAGGTACCTGACTCCAGGATCCTTTAACGCCGACGGACGCTGTAAAAACGCGGAGTAACGATGATTCTTAAGGCGCTGGTTCCTGCGGCAAAGGTCATGCTCAGTGCTTTTGTTTTTCCAGAAGAGCGCGGGCGATGGACACTGCGGAGCCGGCGTTTTCCCCATATCCGTCGGCCCCGATTTCATCCGCATAAGCCTGGGTGACGGGCGCTCCGCCCACCAGGATCCTTACCCGGTGGCGAAGGCCTGCGCGGCTGAGCGCCTCGATGGTTTTTTTCATTTCCGGCAGTGTGACCGTTAGAAGAGCCGAGAGCGCGAGGATGTTCGCGTTGCCGTTCCCGACCGCTTCGACGAACTTCTCCGCCGGCACATCGATCCCAAGATCCGTGACTTCAAAGCCAGCGCCTTCCAGCATGGAGCCGACCATGTTTTTGCCGATATCGTGCAAGTCTCCTTTCACGGTCCCCAGGACTACCCGCCCGGTCGGCTGCTCTCCGCGCGCCGCAAGCAGAGGGCGCAAAGGCTCCATCGCTGTTTTCATTGCGCGGGCGGCCAGCAGGATTTCCGGGATGAAGTATTCCTGGGCTTCAAAGCGCCGGCCGACTTCATCCATGGCCGGGATCATCCACCGGCCGATCAGCTCGGTGGGATTGGCGGATTCCTGCAGAGCTTCCTGGACAAGCTGCAGCGCCAGTTTGTCCTCGCCGTTGAGGATCGCATCATAAAGCCGGGACATATCGGGCATAATTTGTCGACTCCTTCGCGCATCCGGGATTTGGCCGGATCGCGGAAGAGTCTAGCACGCCGGGGAAATCAGGGGCAAACAGACTTGCCTGCTTTTCTCAAAGCCGCGCTGCCGCAAATGAAGTCCGAACATCATGGCGGTTTTATGCGCATCCGTGCTATATAGACATATCTATTTCGCGCGGGAGTGTCGGATGAGCGGAATACCTGTTTTGCATGTGGAGGCGGACTGCATCGCACGCGGCTGGGAGAACTCCCTGCTTGAACTGCACCGGCGCGGTTGCGATATCCGCACGCAATTTGACAAGGACGGAGATCCGCCGAGCAAAGACTGCACCATGATTCTGACCATCGCCGATCCGCTCCGTGAGCCCATGATCCACAAAGATTTTCCCGGCGGGCCGGTGGAGCTTCAGGAATATGTCATGGAGGTGTGCGAAGGCATCAAAGACCACCTGGTGCGCGATCCGGGGGATCCGGCGGATACACGATGGGAATACACCTATCACCGCCGGCTCTTCGCCTACGATGTGCCGGGTTTTCAGACTTTCGACCAGATCGATTCAATGTGCCGGAAACTGGCCGAAGTCCCGCACACACGGCGAGCACAGGCGATCACCTGGAAAGTCTGGGAGGACAACGACTGCTTCGACCCGGCCTGTCTTCAAAGCCTGTGGGGCCGTATGATCGAGGAAAACGGCGAATGGTTGCTCAGCCTCAATGCCCGTTTCCGCTCCAACGATGCCTACAAGGCCGCTTTTATGAACATCTTTGCCCTGGTGCAGCTGCAGAAGCTGATGGCCGGCCGGATCTCCGAGATGTCGGGCAAAGAGATAAAAGTCGGGCGATATTGCCACATTGCAGACAGCTATCACCTTTACGGATCCTATTTCCGGGATTTCGAAGGGCGGTTCCTCGGGGCTCTCACGAAGCGCACTTTCGAACAGCGCACCATGCGGTACGATGCTGTCCGCGACATGATGGAGGAAGCGCGGCCCTCGATCCTGGAAAAGGCCCGGCGCATGGGAAGATAAGGATTAGGAGCATCGGCCAAAGGCCGATATTCTTGACTGGGCTTTTCCCGCCGACTATAGTAGCGATTTTTTTTAAGGAGGATTTCAGATGTCCGGGCCACTGACAGGCGTTCGTGTAGTGGAAATTACCATGTTTCAACAGGGGCCGGTCGCCGGAACAAAACTGGCGGATCTCGGCGCCGACGTCATCAAAGTCGAACCCAAAGAAGGGGATCCTGCCCGCGGCTTTATGCGGCTGATCGGAGCCACGGTGGGCCTTAAGGGCGAAAATTATTACTTTGAAAGCAACAACCGCAACAAGCGCAGCATCGCGCTGGACCTCAAGTCGCCCCAGGGGAAAGAGATATTCCTGAAGCTGATCGACAAAGCGGATGTCTTCATTACGAATATGAGCATCGACGCCCCGATTAAAATCGGCATCGGGCCCGACGATCTGATGAAGCGGAATGCGCGCCTCATCTATGGCCATTCTTCGGGATGGGGAAGAAAAGGTCCCGCAGCCGGCGACCTCTCCTTTGATTATACGGGCATTGCCCGTTCCGGTCTGATGATGTGCGCCGGCGAAAAAGGGAGCCCTCCGGCGCAAATGCTGCCCGGTCTGGGCGACCAGATCGGCGCCTTGATGCTTGCCTGGGCTATCACAGCGGCTCTATATGCCCGCGAGAAGACCGGCAAAGGCCAATTGATCGATACATCGCTCATGGGCAGCATCATCGCCCTGGCCGGCCTCATCCTCGATGCCCCGGCCATGCTGGGACAGGAATACCCCCGGGAATGCCGGAATGAGGCGGGCAATCCCATGTATAACCACTATTCATGCCGCGATGGCAAGTGGATTGCGGTGGCGCACCTTCAGCCCGACCGGTACTGGCCCATCTTCTGCAAGGCCATGGGTCTCGAGCATCTGGAACACGATCCCAGGTTCCACACCATGGAAGCGCGCGGCCAGAATTCAAAAGAGCTTATCCGCATTCTGGATGAGAAATTTGCCGCCAAAACCGCGATGAGTGGCTTGAGCAGCTGAAGAAGGGAGGCTGCATCTGCACTCCTGTCCAGTCTCTCACGGAAGTCTGCCAGGACCCTCAGGCAATCGCCAACCAATACATCATAGAAGTGGATCATCCGGTCTGGGGACGCCGGGTTCGAGAAGTCGGCTTCCCGTGGGATTTCAGCGAAACCCCGGCCTCCTGGAGAAAACCGGCGCCTCAACTGGGCGAGCACACGGAAGAGATTTTGCTGGAACTAGGTTACAGCAGAGAGGAAATCGGCCGTCTGAAAAGCTCCGGCGCAACCGTGTAGGAGCTTAAAAGAGAACCACGAAATACACCAAATACACGAATGGAGATTTCAAGTGTTTGGCGTATTTCGTGGTTGGATTGTTCTGTAACGCAATCGCCTACTGTACCGATGGAATGATAATGCCGCCTGAGGGAAGAATCGTTACATCGGCTCGGGGCATTTTCTTCTGAACTTCGCGGATCGCATCGTCGAGTGATGAAGCGTATCCGAAATTCATCAGTTCCACCTGCTCCTTAGTCAAACCTTCCGTCACGTGGACCACGTTGTACTGCTCCGACATTTCCTTGAACGGAACGCCCAGCATGAAGAACGAAATACCGTAAGGTTTGATGCTGTCCGGGATATCGCCGTTGAGAAGCCGGCGATGGTATTCGTTGGCGCTTTTGGCGGCCGCCATCTGCTCGATGAGGGCCATCAACGGGCCCGCCTGCTTTTGCCCGGCCACCCAGATAATCGTGGCGTCTGTCCTTGCGGCGCTCTTGGCGTTAAGCAGCGATTTGGTCGCCTGGACGCCGATTTCAAGAGGCGAGGCCGATGTGATCACAACATCTGCCTGTTTCGGCAGGGCAACAACATAAAGAGAGGCAGCGTGATCGCAGGCCTGCCGGTGCTCCTCGACGGGATCGCCCGCGAAAACCCTGATGACCTGGTTGGTTTCGTTCAGGAGGAAATCGATTTTGAAGGCCAGGCAGCCCAGGCGGGCAATTTCCACGATTTCTTCGTAATAAGGATTCCCTTCCAGGACATTCAGCTTGCAGCTCCTGTTGCGAAGCCAGTTGTAGTGGTGGTCCCCGATGGTGCGGTAAGAGGCAACTCCGGGCATGATGATCTTGCAGCCGCCCCCGAATCCGGCATTGGGATGGGGCATGCACGCCCCGATGCCCAGAACCAGATCGGCTTCAGCCACATGCCGATTGATCTCGACCACCGTGCCGCGGCGGGTTTTGCCTATCCACACGTTTTCCGGCGACTGGGATTCGTGGATGTGTATGCGGCCTGCGAGCCGGCGCACGGCTTCCGTTCCGATTTTCTTTTCAACCTGCTCCGGCGTCGGCGCGGGATGGGTTCCCCGCGCGCAAATGGCCGTAATCCGTTCGTCGGGCACCCCGGCCTTGTTAAGACGGTTCAGGACCGCCGGGAGAGCAAGATAGGCGGGAGTCGGCCGCTGCATATCGTCAAAAAGCACCACCGTTCGCATTCCGGGACGGGCGAGCTTTTCCAGAGGCGCGGTCCCTATCGGATTGTCAAGAGCGCGTTCGACCTCTTTGACGGGGTCCTCAACCAAAGGCGCGGGTGCGCAGTCCCGGGAGCTGAGCACATTCCATTCGGCCGGCAGGGAGAAATTCATTCTGCCGCCGCCGTAATTCAGATAGTAGTTCATGGTTCCTCTTCTTGAAATTGACATCGTTTTACAAATATGCCACGAATCCGCACAAATTTCACGGGTATCCGGCCGGAAAATCCGGTTGGCCGGCCGTCTATCCCAGGATTGCCGCTCCGACTGCGGCTGAAACCTGCGGCTCCTCAGGCACCAGTATTTTTGCGCCCAGCTCTGTTTCCAGCGTCCGCACGAGTCCAATGTCTTTGGCGCCCCCGCCGGTGACGGCGCAGTCCGGCGCCGGGCCGAGACGGACGATGAGGTTGACGATCTTGGCCGCCATCGCTTTGTGCACTCCCGCCAGGATATCCGCCGGGCTGGCACCTTCGGCAATCCGCGAAACCGCTTCAGATTCGGCAAAGACCGCGCATCCGGTGGTAAATTCGACGGGATTTGCCGACTCCAAGGAAAGGGCGCCGATATCCGCGACGTTCATATGGAGAATCCGCGCGATGACCTGGAGAAACTTGCCGCTCCCGCCCGCGCACTTCTCATTCTGAACGAAATTCATCACCCTTCCGTCGTCAGCCAGCTTGATAGCCCGGCTGAACTGGCTGCCGATGTCCACGACGGTCCGGGCTGAAGGGAAGAAATGAAAAATCCCGGCAGCGTGGCAGGAGATATCGGCAACGGTCCGGTCGGCAAAATCAACGGCCCCGGCTCCCCAGCCTGTCGCCACTGTCGTTGAAATGTCTTTGCGGAGAAGCCCTGCCTTTTCAATGGCGGTTTCAGACACCCTCCGGGCGGCGTCCGCATAGTTGCCCCTTGCAGGGATTACGGCGCAGGACAGCAGCCTTCCTTCTCCCAACACGGCTGCTTTGGCGAAACTTGAACCTGCGTCGATCCCCAAGGCATATTTCATAGAGTCACCCTAATCCAATGGAAGAGCCGCCGGCTCTGCCGGTGAGGCAGCCTCAGTTTGACAAATACTGAAGCGAATATTGAGTATCGAATGTCGAACCGCAGAAGACTTCGAACTTCGGGCTTGCGCAGGGGGACATTGGCAAGTTCTCCATTTCGAGCCCTGCATCAGAAAAGGCTTGCTTCGCCCAGCTGCCGGGGCTTCGTGGCAAGTTTGCCGCCGGTCTTTACAGCCTTCTCGTACATCTCCCGCCCGATCAGGGCCGCTCCGAGAGCGCCGGTGAGGAGCGGTTCACGGGGAACCTGCACAGGGCAGCCGAATTTTGCTTCCAGCGCTTTTACCAGACCGACGTTTTTCGCCCCGCCGCCCGTTATGGCCACATCGGGCTTGATCTTGAGCTTGCTGACGAGGGCAAAAATGCGCGTCGCGATAGCCTGATGGATGCCGGCCACAAGGTTCGGCACGGACTCGCCGGCCGCCAGCTGCGAGATAACCTCCTGTTCGGCGAAGACCGTGCACGTATTGCCGATGACGGCCGGTTTCTCAGCGGCCAGGGACAACTCCCCCAGTTTGTCCAGGGAAATGCCAAGCGCTTCCGCAATGATTTCCAGAAAACGCCCGGTGCCGGCAGCGCATTTATCGTTCATGACGAAATCGACAACCTTGCCGTTCTCAACGCGAATCCCTTTGCTGTCCTGGCCGCCGATGTCCACCACCGTATGCGCCGAGGGGAGGAGGCTCGACAGCCCCTTTGCGTGACAGGTGATCTCCGTAACCTGCCGGTCGGCAAAGGGCACATTGATCCTTCCGTAACCAGTTGCGACAACGCAGGTTACATCGCCAAACGAAATTCCCGCCCGGCGCAGCGCTTCCTCCATCACAAGGTTGGCCAGTTTCCTGTGCTCGGGCCCCGTAGGTCCTATGATGGACGACTCTTTGCCGCCGCCCAGGATGACAACCTTGGTCATCGTCGACCCGATATCTACACCGGCGAAGTAGCTGTTGGCAACCTGCATCATAATTACATTGGTAAACTCCCGGCTCTGCCGGGAGACTCAAAGAGTTTGACAGTTCCGTATTTTGAAACGCTGATAAAAGCGCTGACAAACACCGATTTGTTCGGCGAGGGTCGGCGAGCAAAAGCCGATGAGGCGCCTCATCGGCTTTTGCCCGCGTAAGTCAGCGTTCAAGACCGGCGTAACTTCTCCAACCGCTTTGAGCGGTTCAAATCTTTCAAGCCTCCGGCTTTGCCGGAGGTACCTGACCCGAAACGGAGCTGCTACCGTTTCCCTTTCCTGGCTGCGAGGGTTTCGATGAACGCGTCGATCCTGTTATGGGTATCGGCTTCATTGTAGGAGCTGATGTCGACGATGTCCCCCTCCATGATAAGAGTGGGAACGTCGCCGTAGACCTTGTTCAGCACCTGTGCCTGCTGGACGATACCCGCATGCCAGCTGCGGCAGGAGTATGCGGAGTGGAACACCACGCCATCGCACTGGTAGTCTTCCATATATTCGATGATGCGCTCGACCTTCGGTAGCGAACCCGGCCGCTTGCGCGCCTTGTCGAACCATCGGGTCCACAAGCGTACCCATCTCCATGCGAGGTGTTCGAGGGGATCGCTGGTTTTGGGCAGGTCGAGGCGTTCAATCTTCTCGGCGTTGCGATAGGTGACTTCAACCGGGAAAACGGCTCCCTTATCATTGAAGTACTGGAAGTCGCCCAGAGCAAACCAGGAAGGCAGGCCGGCGCCCCAGACAAGCCGGAATTTCTCGTCCTCGGCTACGCCCTTTTTCTGAGCAATCTTCTCCCGTAGCTCGCTATAGAGCTCCTTGTAGAAATCGAGGGCTTCCTGGGTGCCCAGATTGAAAGTCAGCGGCACCATCGTGTTCATGGCGTCGCCCGTATCCATAGGGGTCGGAATGGCTTTCCGCAGCTCGTAGCTGTCGATAAACATGTCCCAGGTCCGGTCGGTTAAATCGACCAGCGCTGCGAGCCGGTCCCAGTCCATTTTTTTCCCCGTGTGCTTTTCGCAGAACCGCACCAGGCTGCGGAGTTCTTCAGTGGCGTACTTTACGTAAAGCTTCTCCTGTTCCTTGTGGTCGATGGCAGGGTCCCAGGGAGGATAGTACATGGTTCCCATCCAGACCGGGACGTCCTGGAGATAGTGCTGAGTCGCCTGGGGCCATTTGATCCTTGGATCGCACAGCTGCTGGGCGCTGCCGATGATCATGTCGGGCCTTCCCATGCCCCCCCACGGAGTATTGGGGGGAATCTCCCCTCCCAGTTCCTCGCGCCACATGTCGAAGCCGATGGTGCATGTCGCATAGGTGCACAGCGAGCGGGAGAAATTTTCCGCCTCCGCCTTCTGAAGAAACTTCTCCGCGTCGCGCTTGGCGGAGCAAACACCGGCAAAATTCTCGCCCCAGGCCGGGACGATATCCATGGCGCGGACGATCTCGTCCTGAGCGTTATTGATATAGGTGTAGGCAACCTTCTTGCCCTCTTCCCTGGCTTTCAAAGTTGCGGCCATGTTGGCCCGGCCGAATTTTCCTGCTTTCCCCGCCGCCTGTGTCGCCAGTGGTCTTGGTTTTCTGATTTCAGCCATGTATCTCTCCTGTTAAGCAATCATTTCCAGGAATGCTTCTATCCGGGTTTTCACCCGGCCGAGGCTGGACGTGTTGTATTCATCCTCAATGTAAAGGACCGGCGTCCCGGCTGTTTCAATGAAGCTTTTTATCGCGGGGACTTCAAAGCCGTACGGATCGCAATATTTGTAAATGAAAAGGATCACCCCGTTGACCCTGAAATCCTCGATGTATTGCCTCATGTGGCCGAAGCGCGCTTCGAGATTTTCCGAATAGGTGTTTCCCTCGGAGACGAACGTCGTAGGGAACTTCAGTTTTTTGAGGTACCTTTCCGTAATGCCCCGGACCGGATCACTTGTCGGATCGACGTCGCCCCAGTACATCTTGCTGCCCGTCGAAAGATCGTCCATGACGAGGCACGCACCGGCATCTTCGATGGCGTTGACGATCGCCACGTCGTCGATCTGATCTCCCACGAGCATGATTCGCGCTGTCGGGCTGCCGTTGCCGCGAACCCGCGTTTTGGCTTCTTCAGCAACGCTTTTTATCAGGGCGGTTGACTCGTCGACGGGGAGGCTCATGGAGGCTATGAGGACCTTCATCATTTCGGCGCCGGAGATGCGGGGCGCATCTTCTTTCCGCAGTTCGTAAAGCGCTCTCATGGCCCGCCGGTTTTCGTTATGAGCGCGGACGGCTTCCGCGAGCGATTGATCGGTGATGTTTCTCCCAGTGAACTTTTCCAAGGTCCTCAGGAAAATTCTCAGGATCTCGTCCGTAAACTCGATGGAAGGATCGTCCGTGACATGAGGGTAGTTGATAAAATGCCAGTACGGGAATTCCAGTTTTTCACTCCACACGTCAAAGGTCCTCTCGACGCTGTCGCACTGATGGGGCAGTACCATGCCGTCCAGGTATGCGTATCTGCCCTTGAGAGCCGCATCGAAGGCATTCCGTACAAAGGGGCATATCATTGTCTCCATGTAGGCATCAGCCTTGGTGACAGGTTCCGACACGTTGCCCTTCAGCCGTACCGGCACGACGCCCGCCGCCGTGAGGATCTCCACGGGGCAGAGAGCGGACATATACCCGATGACTTTCCTGCCCGAGCTCCTCAGTTCCCGGGCTCTCGACCCGTAGTCGGAATAGTACCTTTCAACCATCGCCAAACCGCCCGATTGCGTTTCTGCCATCTTTGCTCCTCCCCGGCCGCCCGCCGATATGAACGCACACAGGTTAAAAAAACACTTAGTGTAACATCGGAAGGCGGAAGCCAAAAGCCAGAACGCTTCATGAAGAAATTTGACATTCGGGCTCGAGGCAAGCCATATTTGGAAATGAGGACAGATGGGTACGGTAAAAAGGAATCCAATAAACACAGGAGTGAGGGAGTGAAAACGGAACAAACAAAGCCGCAGGCATTCAAGAAAATCCAAGCAACCAATAAAATGAAGGAAATCATGGAGCAGCATTTCCGCGAGCTGGATGAAGCTGCCAGGACGAAAAGCCGCAAAATTGCCTGGTGCACCAGTGTCGGGCCCGCCGAACTGCTGCGGGCAGCCGGATTCCTGGTCTTCTTTCCGGAAAATCACGGCGCCATGCTCGGCTCGACCCGCATGGCCACGGATCTCATTCCCATAGCCAATGCCCTGGGCTACTCCCCCGACATCTGTTCGTATCTGACCAGCGATATCGGATCTTATATCAAGGGCGAAAGCCCCATAAGCAAGGCATACCCCGGCATCAGCGGCCCGCCCCGCCCCGACGTGCTGGTTTACAACACCAACCAGTGCCGCGATGTGCAGGACTGGTACAACTTCTATGCGCGGGAATTCAAGGTGCCCGTTATCGGCGTCGAGACGCACCGCGGCGTCGGCGACATTACCAAAGCGCATGTGGATTCCATCTCCGCCCAGATCAAGGCGCTTGTTCCGAAGCTGGAGGAGATCTCCGGCCAAAAGCTGGATTACGAGGAATTCAGGCGTGTGGTCGGCCTTTCCCGTCAATGCACGGACCTGTGGAAACAGGTGCTGCAAATCGCTTCGAACGTCCCTTCCCCGCTGACATTTTTTGATGGCACGATCCAAATGGGCCCCGCGGTGGTTCTCCGGGGCGAACAGCGGGCGGTCGATTACTACAAATTGCTTCTTGCCGAACTGCGGCAGCGGGTCCAGGACGGGATTGCAGCCATCGACGACGAGAGATTCCGCCTCTACTGGGAAGGCATGCCGATCTGGGGCAAGCTGCGCGAATTGTCCACCCAGTTTGCAGGCCTGAATACCTGCGTTCTGGCTTCGACCTACTGCAGCAGCTGGGTCTTCCCCGCTCTGGATCCGGACGATCCCTTTGACAGCATGGCGCGCGCCTACATTGAACTGTTCATCGTTCGCAATGAAGAGTACAAGGAGCACTATTTCGAGAGAGAGATCGATCTGTACAAGATCGACGGCATGATTTTTCATGACGCGAAAACCTGCCCCAACAATTCCAACAACCGTTACGGCCTGCCGGAACGTCTCGCCAAAAAGTACGACATACCGATGCTTGTGTTGCACGGGGATCTGAACGACCTGCGCTGCTACTCGGAAGAACAGGCCCGCACCAATATCGAGGCTTTCATCGAGCAACTTGCGGAGAGGAAGGGCCGGTGAGTTCCGACGCGATTTACGGCGGGGTGGATGTCGGCGCTTCGGCGACCAAGGTTGCGATTATTGATTCCCGGAAAGCGCTCCTGGCTTCCGACGTAAGGAAAACCGGGGTCAATTTCGAGACGTGCGCGCAGGAAGCCATGGATGCGGCTTTGGCTTCCTGCGGCAAAAGCCTGCCGGATCTCGCGCGCATCCTCTCAACCGGCTACGGCCGGCACAACGTCTCTTTCGCCAATGCGACCCGGACGGAAATCGCCTGCCACTCCCGCGCCGCACACCACTTCTTCCCGCGCAAAATCGCAGTCGTTGATGTCGGAGGCCAGGACAACAAGGTCATTCATGTGGACGCCGAAGGCAGGCGTATCAATTTCAAAATGAACCGCAAATGCGCTGCGGGAACGGGCGCATTCCTCGAAGAGGTTGCCCAGCGCATGGACGTGCCGATGGACCAGATCGAATCCCTGGCGCGCCAGGCAAAACACATAGTTCACATGGGAAGCTTTTGCACCGTATTCACCAAAACGGAAATTCTGTCCCATTTGCGCGCGGGCGAGAAAGTGCCTGAGATCGTTGCCGGGCTTATCGAATCGGTCGTGAAGCGGATTATAGAAATGGATCCGCTCTCGGGCGATGTCGTCATCAGCGGCGGGGTGGTGGCCCACAATCCGGTACTGGCGGAAATGCTGTCCCAGCGGTTAGGCCGCCCGGTAAACATTTTGCCTCACGCGCAGCTGGCAGGCGCTTTTGGGGCCGCCCTGCTTGCCGCCGATGATCGGGAGGCGGAACAGTAGGGGCGGCCTTTATGCAGTAAGTTTGGGAAGCGCGCTCGAACCCTGAGGCATCAGGTATATTTTCTTCCCTCCCCTGGCGAAGGCCATCTCCAGAGCTTCCTCCACCGTCCTGGCCGTCTTCAGCGAGGTCCTCTTCAGCAGCGCAGGATCCCCGCCGCCCACGATGATGATGTTCCATTTTTCGGCGGCGGTGCACATGTAATAGCTCACGTACTTGGCCACTGTGAATAGACTGCGGACCTCTTTTTCCCTCTCGGCGTTTGTGCCGCAGCCCAGGAAAATGGTGTTTGCGTCCGGCGGCCCGATGCCCTCCGAGCAGTCGCTCAAGATGATTATGGTGCCGCCGGGCTTTGTTGCTTCCTGCGTGTGATAGATGCCTTTGCCGGTCTGGCAGACGTCGATATCCTTCGGGTACCCGCCCTGCGACGAAATCGTGATGTCAGCAAGCTCTTTGATCGGCACTGCGTAGAGATCGTCCACGATTTTGCGTCCCACAGCGTGCGCCTGCTCATAGTGCCCGCACACGGCCCGGGCGATTTTGCCGTCGTGCCCCATGATCACGTTGAACATGAACGAAGGATTCACAATTGAAGCGACTTCGAGCATGTCCTGGTGCATCGGATTATCCTGGATATTCCCGCTCCTTACCTCGGGACGCTGCCGGCCCTTATCATCCATCACCATCAGGTGATTGTGCTGGATGGATTCGATGGAGGAGATCCCGGGCAGAATCGACTTCTTTCCGCCTCCCCAGCCAACCCACGGGTGATAGGTGCAGCAGCCGGTCAGGACCAGGTGGTCGGCCTCCGCCGCGATTCTGTTGATGGTCACGGGAGTTCCGCGGCTGGTTGTGCCCAGAGGGACCAGGTTGGCCTTGTCCATGCAGTCATGATCGGTGATACCAAAACGCTCCAGAAGCGCCTTCCCCAGCTGTCTCTCGTGCTCCTCGGGAGTCTGATTGCGGTGGTAGCCGAGAGCGCACAGGAAACGAATGTCCTTGTCCCTGACACCCGCTTCATTCAGTTCGTTCACGATATGCGGCAGGTAGACTTGCATCCTCTGCCAGGCGCGGGTCACGTCGGATACGACAACGCAGACGGTCTGACCGGGTTTGACGATCTCCTTCAGCCTCGGAGTGCCGATCGGTTGGGCGAGCGCAGACAGGATCGCCTCGTCTTCGGTCATTGTGGAGGGGGGCACCTCTTTGAGGATCACTCCCAGCAGGTTTTCTTCCGGGACGGATACATCGACGTAGCCATGGCCGAGCTTCATCTTTACGGTCTTCATGCATGGACTCCTTCTGTGACCGGCATATGGGCGAAACAGGAAACGCAGGGAGTCAGACTAATGCGGGGAAAAAGCACATGAAACCGCGGCTTTCTCCGTGTCTGCAGAGATCCCGAAACCGGTCCCATCCCTAATTTTACACTGAAAGCAGTGCATCCGGTCCATAAATTCCGGCCCTTCGGGCAGACGAATCCTCATTGCTCACGGGATCCCGTGAGCAATGAGGATCGCGATTTGATACGGAAGCGCTTATTGGACGGATATGCTGCCGGAGCTTGTACGAACCTCGACCAGGCTGCCGCCGCCGCGTACCTTGCCGCGGAGCTCGTTCCTGCCGACTTCACCTTGAACTTCCACCGGCGGCTCCACACTTATCCGGCCGGAGGCGGTCCGGGCATGAAGATCAAATGCCGCGCGTGGCGACATTTCGAGCGAAACGCTGCCGGATGAAGTATTAATGCTCCAGTTCCCCGCCGGGTTCCCGCCGGCCTTGATGCTTCCGCTTCCTGTGCTTGCCCGAAGGGATCCGGCAACTCCGTCAACCTCGATGCTGCCCGAACCGGTGTGGGCTTCCGCGTCCATGGCAGAGCCCTGTTCGGCGGCCGACAGATCCAGGGTTATACCGCCGCTGCCCGTGCTTGCGCTGATGGACCCTGCAATCCCCAACGCCCTGATGGACCCGCTGCCGGTTCTCAACTCGAGCCGTCCGGTCACAGCGTGGGCTTCGATGCCGCCCGAGCCGGCCTGTGCGTTCACATCACCCCGTATATTATCCATATTGATGGACCCGGAGCCGGTAGCAACTTCCACGCGTCCCTGCAGCCCATAGATCCGCTGGCCTCCGGACCCGGCGCGGCTGGTCAGGGTTGTCTCGGGCGGTGTTTCTATCTCGTAGCTGATTGAGACATTATTCCTGTAATCGTCGTCATCGATCCGGCCAACGCGGATAACATTGCCGCTCTGCTCGATCGGCGGTTGAGATTCCAGGTATTTGATCTTCTCTTCCGCGCTCGCGTGCCGGTCATCCCGGGCCTTAATCACTCCCCGAATCCTGACGAAGCCGGAATTGCCTGCCTTCACGTCGATACTTCCGGAGCCGGTCGTGACTTCCAGGGTGACCGGGCCGGCCACAGTCAACGTTCGCTCAAATCTTCCCTCCACAGCCGGGAATGCCGTCAGGCATCCGATCAGACTGGTCAAAGCGATAATGGCCGCGATGCGCAACGGGTAGTGTTTCATGGCGAAATGCCTCCTTGCCCGTTAAAACGAAATAGCCGGCCCGGAGGTTCCATTCCGTTTTGCAATTGTTTCAGGATCGGCCCGGCCGGCCACCGTTAGCGTGGCGGTCCGGCGGATCCCTGTGATATATTGGCCCTCGCGTTGCCGGGGGCCAGATTCCATGCAGGCATCCCCGGTTGAAAGATTTCTGGAAATTAACTCATCGGGAGGAATGCAATGTCAGAAGGACCGCTCTCAGGGATCAAGGTCATAGAGATTTCCACGTTTCAGCAGGGACCGGTGGCCGGTATGCGGCTGGGGGACCTGGGTGCCGACGTGATCAAGATCGAATCGAAAGACGGAGATCCCGCAAGGCGCCACTTCCGGACGATCGAGGCCGAATTCAACGTCAAGGGGTACAACTATTACTTCGAGCATGCCAACCGCAACAAGCGGGGCATCGTCCTGGACATGAAAAAGAAGGAAGGCCTGGATGTCTTCCTCAAGCTCATCGATAGGGCGGATGTATTCCTAAACAACATGAGCATTGCGGCCCCCATCCGTCTCGGGATCGGTCCGGAGGCGCTTCTTGCCCGCAATCCGCGGCTCATCTACGCGCAGGCATCCGGCTGGGGACGCAAGGGTCCGTCCGCCAACAGCCTTTCCTTCGATTACACCGGCATCGCGCGGTCCGGCCTGATGATGGCGGCCGGGGAAGACCAGACGCCTCCCTGCATGATGCTTCCCGGCCTCGGCGACGAACTGGGCGGGCTCATAAGCGCCTGGGGCGTATGCCTGGCGCTCTTTGCGCGCGAGCGGACCGGCAAAGGCCAGGTGGTCGACACTTCGCTGATGGGCAGCGTCGTCGCCCTGATCGGGCACCTTATGTCCGGCACGGCCATGCTGAAGCAGGAATTTCACAGATTTGTGAGAACCCAAATGGGAAATCCCATGTACAACCATTATCGCTGCAAAGACGACAGATGGATCGCCATCGCCCACCTGGACCCCGACCGGTGGTGGGCGAAGGTTTGCGGCGCCCTGGGAATCGAGAATCTGATCAATGACCCGAGATTCAGCACTTTTGCCGCCCGTTCGGCCAACCGCGAAGAACTGATCGCCATTTTTGACGGGCTTTTTGCCAGCAAAACCCGGGATGAATGGATGAAGATCCTGGAAGAACACGGCTGCATCTATACTCCGGTCCAAAACATCCCTGAAGTTGTGGAGGACCCGCAGGTGCTGGCGAACAACTACATGATTAATATCGATCACCCTGTTCACGGGCCCACAAAGACCATGGGATTCCCCTGGGATCTCAGCGAAACGCCGGCATCCTGGAGAAGGAAGGCGCCGGACCTGGGTGAGCACACGGAAGAGGTGCTGCTCGAAATCGGCTGCAGCAAGGAGGAAATTGCGAAGCTCAGAGAAGCAGGAGCAATCCAGTAGTTCCGGTTGCCCGTTCGCGAGTTGCCAACTCCACAGAACACTAATTTTTCCTTAAGGAGCCATTATGCTTGATTCACTGTTCCGGCCCCGCGGCGTCGCCGTCATAGGGGCTTCCAACAATACTTTTTCGATTGGAAACCGCGTCGTCAAGAACCTGCTGGACCACGGCTTCAAGGGCCCGATTTTTCCGATTCATCCGAAGGAGCCCGAAATCCTTGGCCTGAAGGCATACCCGAGCATCCTGGATGTGCCCGGACCGGTGGATATCGCGAGCATAGTGGTCAAGAACACCATGGTTCCGCAGGTGGTCGAGGACTGCGGGAAAATGGGCGTCAAGTTCGTCATCATCCACACTGCCGGGTTCCGCGAGATGGGAGAGGAAGGCGCCAAACTCGAAGATGCCCTGCTCGACGCGGCCCGCCGATACGGCGTGCGTGTTTATGGCCCGAATTCCCAGGGAGTCATGAATTCGGATCCGGAAATTTCCGTCTACGCCAACTTCACCTTTACGCCGATGCGTCCCGGCAAGGCCTCGATCCTTGCCCAGAGCGGCGGTGTGGCGGAGATGCTCAACCTGAACCTGCGCAGGATGGGCTCGGGTTTCCGCATCTATGCATCCCACGGCAATGCCACCGATGTGAATACCAACGAACTGCTGGATTATCTGGGCAATGATCCGGAGACGCGGACCATCATCATGCATATCGAAAGCATGAAGGATACCCCCGGATTCATCGAGCGCTGCAGGCGCATTGCCCGCGAAAAATCCATACTGGCGATCCGGACCGGGCGCACCGCGGCCGCCGCCAAGGCGGTCAGCTCCCATACGGGATCGCTCATGCAGAGGGACTCCCTGACGGACACGATATTCGAGCACGCCGGCGTGATGCGGTTCAACACGACGGAAGAGATGATCTCCGCGGCATACGCGTTCGCCACCCAGCCGGTGCCGGCCGGTCCGAACGTGGGCATCATCGCGAACGCCGGCGGTCCCGGCATCATGGCCGTGGATGAGTGCGTGGGCCACGGGCTCTCGCTGGCCAGGTTTACTGAGGAAACGAAGAGCAGGCTGCGCGCCGGGCTGATTGCGGAATCCTACGTGGAGAATCCCGTCGATGTCGCCGCAACGGCCAACGCCGACCATTTCGCCCTGGCTCTGTCCTGCCTGAACGATGACCCGGGCGTCGACTCCATACTCATTCCTATGGTCACACCGTTTTTCGTGGATTGCGAAGCCATTGCCCGAAGCATTGCCGAGACGGCGCGTAAAGCGACCAAGCCCATCATCGCCGTCGTCATGACCAACGAGAATTGGGCAAAAACAGTCGAAACCATCAAGAGCGCGGGAATCCCGGTCTTCGACTTCCCGGAGACAGGCGCGCGCGTCCTGGCTGCCATGGTGCGTTACGGTGAAATCCGTAAGCGCCTTGCCGAACCGCCGGCCATTGTTTCGGGAAACAAGGCCGAGGCACAGGAGATACTGGCCAGACAGCCTGCTGGATTCGTTTCGCAAACGGCTGCCTTCAAAGTGCTGGATGCCTATAAGATCGCCGCCGCCCGCACGGTTCCGTTGACCGGGACGCAGCTGCCCTCCGGGCTGAAATTTCCCGTGGCGGTGAAAGTCGACAGCGCGGAGGTCGTTCACAAGAGCGATGCGGGGGGAGTTGCTCTGAACATCGCCCGCAAGGCAACGCTTCAGAAGGCAGTCGAAGAAATGTCCGGCCGGTTTCCGGGCGCGAATCTGGTCGTGCAGGAGCAATGCCCGCCGGGGACGGAAGTCATCATAGGGCTTAAACGCGAACCGGGCGTGGGTCCGGTTGTCATGTTCGGATTGGGCGGCGTTCACGTGGAATCGCTCAAGGATGTCTCCTTCCGGATGGCGCCTCTCTCCGAGGCAGGCGCCGCGCGAATGGTCCGGGAAATCCGGTCGCTCCCGCTGCTCAAGGGCGGGCGGGGCCTCCCTGCCGCCGATCTGGCCGCTGTGGAGCGCCTGCTGGTCTCTGTATCCCAAATGGCCGTCGATCTGCCCGAAATCGCGGAAATGGACCTGAATCCCGTTATCGTTTATCCGGAGGGACAAGGAGCCAAAGTAGTAGACGTCCGCATCAAAAAGTAAAAACAAGACGGGGGACGGACGTTACGAAGCTCTCAAGTTTACATAATCGGCGATTATCGGAAGGCTATAAGGCAGCCGCTTGGAGGTATTTCATGAGCGGTCGGCAGCTTATGATACCTATCCCTCTTCACCGCTGGCACCAAACTCGGCCCATGCGAAATCCTCTCGCCAGCAGGTGCCGGGGGCATGGAGATGTATGGAAGGCGCGGGACACCCGCCCGGGCCGCATCGTGGCGATAAAGAAGGTCAAGGAGCAGTACAGCGAGAGATTCAAGCAGGAAGCTAGGCCGATTGCCGTACTGAATAATATCGCTGTCGGCAACTGCGAGCTTCCAATCCGATAGCTGAGCTGGCCGCAGGGATTTTGGCGATTTGATGGGAAGGATGGGATGGGGCAGATCCATCAACAAAGAGGAAGCTCTGGAAATCGCAGCCAAAAACGAGGAAGAGGGACTCGTGCTTGAGCCGAGCAATCAGCGAGATGTTCAGTTTATCTGCTCATGTTGCGGCGATTGCTGCTTAAGGCTGAAAGCCCTAAAGACTCTGCCCCGATCTTTCCTCGCAAAATTCCGCAAACTTATTCCTCCCGATTTTCGTATTGGAAATTAGCGATGGAGGAATCATGGCTAAAAAGCATCTGTTTACCTTTTCATTCCTGTCGATTGTCGGGCTTCTGCTTCTATTCGGCGGATATTGGCTGTTTGGGGCCCTGTTCGAAGTCGACAAAACCATCCCGCCGGAAAAGCTGGCCAAAGTCGAGCCGGGCTCCATCGCCCGATCTGTCGTGGCCACCGGGAAAGTCGAACCGCTCTCCAAAGTGGATATCAAGTCGAAGGCAAGCGGACTCATCAAATACCTCTACGTCAATTCGGGAGATCGCGTTCGCGCAGGGCAGCTTCTGGTTGAACTCGATAAGGAGACGCTGGAAGCGGAGCTTAAAGAGGCGGAGGCGGTTTTGAGATCCGCTGAAAGCAGTCTTCAGGAAATGGAATCCCAAGGCAAAACACTGCGCGCGAACCTGAAGAAGTCGCAGCTTGAAGCCGAAAACAGGGATTTTGAATTCATGAGCGCGGAATACCGGCGCCAGCAACAGCTCTTCGGCCAGGGTTTGATCTCAAAATCCGATTTCGACAGCATGGAGCAGAAAATGAAATCGGCGGAGGTGGCCCAGAAAACCCTGAATGCCGCAGTGGGAGTGCGGGAGGCGGAAATAGAGCAGAACAGCCGGACAATCGAGAAAGCCAGGTCGGCGGTGATTCAGGCGCAGGCGCGGCATGAAAGGGCCGAGGAAAACCTGAAATACGCCTCCATCCGCTCGCCCATCGATGGGGTGGTCTTGAGCCGCGAAGTGGAAGTGGGCGACGCCGTTTCGTCGATTCTCCAGCTGGGATCCAACGCGACGCTGATAATGACGCTGGGTGATGTTCAGGAGCTTTACATAAAAGGCAGGGTCGACGAGACGGACATCGGGCTGGTGAAGGTGGGTCAGCCCGTGCGCGTCACGGTCGATGCATACAAAAACCGCATTTTCCAGGGGAAAGTGTTCCGGATAGCGCCCATGGGAGTTGAGAAGGATAACGTCACGCGCTTCGAAGTGCGCGTGTCGATCCTGGATGACCTCGACCTCCTGAAGGTCAACATGAGCGCCAACGCCGAAATCATCCTTGAGGAGCATCACAATGTGCTTCTCATCCCGGAGAGTGCCCTGATTTACAACGAAAAGCGCGAGACCTTCGTGGAAGTGCCGGACGCCTCAACAAAAACGGGCCGGCGCCAGGTTGCCGTAAAAACAGGATTGGGCAACGGCTCGCGCGCCGAACTGCTTTCGGGATTGAAGCCCGGAGACCCTTTGATCCTACAATAATAAATGACGAATTACGAATGACGAATGACGAACTGAAACACACATATAATGGAATAGAGAAGCTGTTCTATATGGCGGGCAGATGAAAACTGTCCGAGACAATAATCCGATGATGTTTATGCATTCAGTTTGGTTGCATTGTTTTCGTCATTCGTCATTCGTAATTTACATTATGGCTTTGCTGAAACAGACGCTGTTGAATCTGGCTGCCAATAAGACCCGGTCGTTCCTGACCATGTTCGGAATCGCCTGGGGCCTGGTCTGCCTCATTCTTATGACGTCGATGGGCGAAGGGATGTGGGTTGCACAGAGGGAGAAGGCGCGCGCCCTCGGCCAGAACATCCTCATTGCTTGGGGCGGGACAACGAGCAAATCCGCCGGTGGGATCCGAGCCGGAAAGACCATCAGGCTTACGCTTAAGGACTACTTCCTGCTGAAAGAAAAGGCCACGTACCTCCAGCGCTCGAGCCCCGAAATCCAGAGATCGCTTTCTGCCCGGTCCAGCATCAACAACGGCACCTTCAGGACTCACGGAGTATTTCCCGACTATATGCAGATGCGTACCATCGAATTGAAGCCGGGAGGCCGGCCCATTAATCAAGGGGATAACGAAAAGGCCTTGCGCGTTTGTATATTGGGAGATGAAGTCAAAGAGCAGCTGTTCAACAAGGAAAATCCCTTCGGCCGGACGGTTATGATCGGAGATTTTCCCTATCTCGTCATAGGAGAATTGATTCCCAAGGACCAAAACTCCAACTACAGCGGGCCGGACAAGAAGAAAATATTTATTCCTTTCTATGCGATGTCCCGCGACTTTCCGCTGCCCGCTGCCGCCAAAGGCAAATTTGAGCTAAGCAATATCATCCTTCAGGCGCGGAGCGCCGACCTTGGAGAGGCGGCCGAGTTACAGGTGCGCCGGATACTTGCCGAGGAAAAGAATTTCGACTATCTGGATGAAGACGCCGTGTCTATCTGGAATACCGTTCAGCAGGCCAAATTCATCAAGAAGGTGTTTGATTCACTCCGGATTTTTTTAGGGGCCGTTGCCGCCGTAACCCTGATCCTGGGCGGAGTCGGGGTGATGAACATCATGCTCCTTTCCATCGGCGAACGGACGCGGGAGATCGGCATCTGTAAAGCTGTCGGGGCCACGACACGCAGGATCCTGATGCAGTTTTTTACCGAATCGATGGTGCTGACAATGTCCGCCGGCCTGGCCGGCATCGCTTTCGGCTGGGGGATTTGCGCCCTGATCAACCTGCTGCCGAAGGTCGATTTTTTCGCGGGCATGATCGTGACTCCCGGGATCGGGCTGTTCGCTTTTGGATTCCTGACGCTGGTGGGCGTGCTTTCAAGCATTTACCCGGCCTTCATGGCGGCGGTGGTGGATCCGATAGAAGCCCTCAGACATGAATGACGAATTACGATTTACGAATGACGAATTACGAATGGAAACATACATATGAATGAATAGAGTAGTTGCTTGATATGGTATGCAAATGAAAATTGCCCGAAATAATAGTTCGATAATGTTTATACACGGAGTTTGTTTGCATTCGTCATTCGTAATTGGAGAAAGATGGTTCTCGAAATAGTTCGGCGGGTCATCGAAAATCTGGCGGCGTACGGGAAGCGCTCCGTCATGACGGTGCTGGGGATCGCCTGGGGGATCGCATCGTTCATCCTGCTGATCGCCTATGGCGAGGATTTCCAGCGGGCCCTGCTGCTGGGCATGAAATATTTTGGAGATAACGTCGTGGTCGTCTGGAACGGCCAGACCTCCATGCAGGCGGGCGGCTCGAGATCGGGCCGGGTCATTCGAACGCAGCCGGACGACGTGGAAGCGATCCGGCAGCGTTGCACGCTGGTGAAGCGCGTGAGCCCGGAGGTTTACGACGAATTTCAGCTGCGCTGGGGCGACCGGATCACGACCGCGGGAATCCGCGCGGTAAATGATGAATACGGCGCCATGCGCGGCATGTATATTCAGGAAGGGCGCTTCCTCAGTGCGGAAGATGTCTCTGCAATGCGCCGGGTGGTCGTGCTGGGAAGCGGCGTGAAGAAAAAGCTTTTCAGCCAGGCGCCTGCGCTGGACCAGGACGTCTTCATCAACGGCATACGCTTTACGGTTGTGGGCGTGTTGCGAAAGAAGATCTCATTGTCCAGTTATTTTTCCGACGATGATTTTTGCGCCATGATCCCGATTGATGTGATGGGGATCATGATGGACATACGCTATAACAGCGTTCTTGTGTTCCAGCCGGTGAGCGGCGGGATGGAAGAGCCTGCCGTAAGGCAGGTCCTGCAGGTCCTGGGCGAAATCCACAAATTCAACCCTGCGGATTCCAAGGCCCTGATCCTGGACAAGTACAGCGAGGGGATCAAAATCGTCAACGGCCTCGCTCTGGCCACCAAGGGGCTGCTTAAGGCCATCGGCCTGCTGACCCTGGCAGTCGCCGGGATCGGCATTATGAATATCATGCTTTTCTGCGTGCAGGAACGGACCCAGGAAATCGGCGTGCTCAGGGCTTTGGGCGCCCGCAAGCGGCACATCCGCATGCAATTCCTGGGCGAAGCGCTGGCATTGTCGCTGATGGGAGGAGTCCTGGGCTACCTTCTGGCAATCCTGCTTGCGCACTGGATCGGGGTCATTCCGTTTCTCGGCGCGGTTTTCGAGGACACCAGCGGGCAGGGGGATATACGTCTGATTGTCGATACGGGAGTCTTCTTCACGTCGTTCATCACCATCGCAATCATAGGGCTTATTTCAGGCACCTGGCCGGCCGTCAAGGCTTCCCGGCTCGATCCGGTCGAAGCTCTCCGGGCCGAATGATACCCAGGCCTGTCGCCAGCGGCGGTTTTCTAGCGGATCTTCTTTCTGGCGCGGTTCATTTCCTCTTCAATCAATCCGGACGGTCCGGAATAGGCGGCAACCTGCCGGTAGCAATCCCTGGCCGCTGCTTTGTCTCTCCGCTTTTCATGAATGAGGGCCATTTGGTAATAAACCAGCGGCGTGGTTTCAGGGTGCCCCTGGACGGATTGGAGGGCTTTATCCAAATGCTTCATGGCGAAGTCGTAATCGCCCAGCAGGGCGTAGTCTTTGCCGATCCGTAAATGGATCTCAGCCGGATGGATGCCCGGCGCCTTCATCGCCATATCCCGGAGCAATTCCTGATAGACGCCGATTGCGGATTTCAAATCCTTTGCCGATTCCTCGTAAGCCGTCGCCAGAGCCAGGTCGCCCAGGAAGCTGCGCGGGTGCTCCGCGCGCAGCCCGGCGAAAAGGGACGCTGCCTGTTTGGGATCTCCCCTCCACGCCTGGAGCATCCCCAGGACCAGCCGTGCGTCCATAGCCCTGTACACGCCCTTGTCCATGACTTCCGTAAGCTTCTCGACGGCAGCTTTTTTGTTGCCGCGCAGGCCCAAAAACAGGCCGATCCAGCGGACAGTGATGTTGTAGGTTCCGACCACATACTCCGGGACGGCGGTGCTGGTCTTGGCGTCGACCAGCGCCGGTTCCAGGGCCAGGGCATCCCTGTGAAGCTTGCCGGCTATTTTTGCGTGGCGTATCGCGATCATGTATTTTCTTTCGATGGTTAAGGCCTGCGTGGACTGATTCTCGAATGACACGCCTTTAAAATACAGGGCCAGAGCATTCCTGGGATCTTCCTGGAGAAGCTTGTCGCAGAAATCCTGGAGCGCCTTGTTCGCATCCAGAAAAGCCTGCTGTTCGGGAGTTATGGATTCAGAGGGGGCCGGAGCGTGACCGAACGGAGTCGGGATCCCATATTCGAAGACGGCCGGATTTCTGGCCGAGTACAGGAGTTTGTGCCAGGCTGTAAGCGCCGTCATCCCGTAGCCCACAGGACTGCCGGGATCATCCTTCTTGATCTGATCAAATATCCGCTGAGCCCCGTCATAATCCAGGTTGTATATGGCGCGGATGCCCTCGCGCACACGCTCGCGGTGCAAAACGTCCTGGGCGCCGCATGGAGGCGCATTGCAGGAAACAAACAGGAAGAGGCACAGGAGCGATTGCTTCATGGCAGCACGCCTCCGGATTTGCAGCAGAAGCTCCAAATGCAAAAATGCAGGAATTGCTGAATTTCATTTTACGCTTCAGCGGGCGCGGAAGGCCATAATTACATTGATAAATCCCCGGCGCTGCCGGGGACTCAAAGAGTTTGACAGCTCCGTATTTTGAAACGCTGAGAAACGCTGATAAAAGCGCTGAAAAACGCCGATTTGTTCGGCGAGGCTCGGAAGCGCCTCATCGGCTTTTGCCCGCGTAAGTCAGCGTTCAAGACCGGCGTAACTAGTCCAACCGCTTTGAGCGGTTCCTATCTTTCAAGCCTCCGGCTTTGCCGGAGGCACCTGACTTGACATTCTGCGGTTCAAAAGGTTCCGGCGGTGGCCGGATTTCTCTGCAGGGTATCTGTATCAAGGCTCCAGGATGACGCGGCGCCCGTCAAACGCAGGACGCACAATCTTCTTTTTTCGTACATAGTCGATGATCACGTCAAGCCGCTGCCTGCCGGTATCTTGGACCGGAATCCCCTTCAATGCAAATCCGGCGAAGTACGAATTTGAGGAACCGGTATACATGCGGGTTGCGATCAGCGGACGGCCAGCGACGGTCACATCCGCGGCCTTTTGGTTTTCAATCCGATACTTCAGTCCGGAAACCGCCGGCCGCTGAGCTTCCAGAATGCGGCTCAGGCGCCGGCCACTGATCCTGAAGGTCACGACGGTATTGTTGAACGGGTCCATCTCGACCAGGTTCGCGCGGGTGATTTGGCCCTTGATAAGGGGCGCGCGGACTCCGCCCATGTTTTCCAGCTCAATTTCGGTTCCGAAAGTCTCGCGTACCGCGTCCGCCACAAGGTTGTATTGCGCCAGGTCGTCCCCTCGTTCGACAAAGTCCGCGGCAGCCTCGCCGATGATTTCCCCGTGGCGCGCGGCAATCGGTTTCCAATAGCGGTCGACAACGGCGGCAACGGCTTCGTCTTCCGGAATTTCCGACGTAACCGGTATGAGCAGCGCTCTGTAGCGCGAGACGTGCCAGGCGCCCCGGTCGTCCCGGACGAACAGCAGGTCCAGGCGCCCCAGTTCCCCTCCCCATTGATGAGCCTGCACGATGACGGTGCCGTTGACTTCACCGGACTTGAGCTCTTCCGAGCGCCAGACAATCTGGCCGAAAGGGAGGCGGGAGTGAGAGTGCCCTCCTATGATAACGTCGATCCCCGGCACGGCCGCGGATATCTGTTGGTCCATCTGCTCGCCCGCGTGCGACAGGGCCAGGATGATGTCCGCCTCCGGACGGAGAACACTCATCATGCGCTGAGCCGTATCGATTTCTCCCAGGATGGTCACTCCCTCCTTTGTTGCCGGATATCCCGCGGTGCTGCGAGTGAGAAGGCCGAAAATGCCTATCCTGAGCGGGCCCAGTTCTCGAATGACGGAAGGCTGCGCCAATGGCCGGCTGGTGGAATTTTCAATGGCATTGGCGCACAAAACCGGATAGCGAAACATACCGATAAGGCTCTTAAGACGGGAGAGTGGAAGGTTGAATTCGTGGTTGCCCAGCGCACCGAAATCATAGCCTGCGGCATTCATGGCTGCCGCGTCCGCTTCCCCGTGATATTCGGTCGAGAAGGGCGTGCCGTCACTAAAAATCCCCGGTGTCGACGAGCCATACCGCCGTGCCTTGCCCCCCGAGCTCGTTGCGCAGGCGGCGCACAATAGTTGCCCTGCGGGCGATGCCGCCGATATCCGTGCGCGCCTTGATGGCGGCTAGTTCGGACGCCGGTGAAACCACCGAGGGGTAGCTGAAAGGCAGCAGATGCCCGTGGGTATCGTTTGTGTGGAGGATGGTCAGAGACACCTGTTGAGCAATCAGGGGCATCTGGAGGGCAATGCAGAAAAGCAGAAGGCAGGTAATTCCGGGAAGGGGTCTCTTCACGTCACCCTCATTTTGCGGATGCGCGCGGCTTTGAAGCTCCGTTTCCCGCCAGGGTAAACTGCAGCAGTATGGTCTGCTGAACCGGCGAGAAATTGTCGTCCGACAGGAGCGTGAGCACCGTGGCGCCGGCAGGGGTCTGATATACGCTCAAAGCCTCCATATTGTCGATCACGCATCCTGTCTTGGCCTCCAGAATGGTAGGGCCGTCGACTGTGGCTCCCGGGAGGATCGTCGCCAGCGGAATGCGCCGGATGCGGACCGAGACTCCGGTCAAGGGAGAGTACTGCCGCTCGAGGACCAGAAGATCGTTTCCCGGCAGCAGCGAGGCGTCGCTGATGTCATACCCGTCCGTGCGCTTCACGTAGAAAGTGCCGGGACTCGGCCCTCCTATCAGAAACGCCTTGATATCGCCGGCTTCGTTCAGGCCCTGCTCCGACAATGCAATCAGCGTGCCGCCGAGCGGACGTTTTTGGGGGACGAAGACCAATGCCTCGAGACCCTGGTTGAACGGCAGATCCTTCATGGCGGGCGGAATCGGGATTGGTTTCCCGGGAGCGCGCAGGCCTTTATGCCCGTAATTGAAGCGGAAGATTTGATTTTCGCGCTCGACGCCGACGTACAGGATGCCTCCGTCCCGTGCCATCGATTCGGTGTCCCATCGGCCGGAGACTTTGCCGTCGGCGCGCAAAGCCGGCGCCATTTTGGCATCGCTGATCGCTGCGGGATGGTTTTCCTGGTAGACGATGCGGCCGCGCAGCCAATTGCCCTGGTCGGAAAGCGCGAGAAAGTGCGATCCATCCGGCTGAACATTCAGAGAGGAAAAGCCGCCGAAGGAAGGGTCCGGGGATTTGAGAATCAGCCCGCCCCGGAAATCAAGATCGCCGAAACGGCTGCGCGAGGGATCGTTGAGATCGAAAGCGTCGACCCGTTTGGCGCTGACGCTGATGGGATGCGGCACAACGGCATCATCAGGAACCAGACCGCATGCCGTCAGAATCAGCAGAATCGATAGCACGAAAGCGCGCAGCGTATGCATATTCAATAGGTCGCGAAATTCCGGGAATACGGTTTTCATCGTTTCCAGCGCGAATCCGGAATCAGTATATCTCATCTTCCTCCGCGTGCGTGTAGAAGAGATTGTAGTACTCGCTCTGGTCTCCTTCGGCCCGGACATCGAGCAGCTGATTTTCGGCCAGGTCCCGGCTGGCAGCGGCCTGCTCCTCGAGGCTCTTCAGCTTTTCCGGAATGCCGCATTCGATGAGCATGTCTTTGACGGCCCGGAAGACGGCGGGATTGCCGAACAGGAGACGGCTTTCGTCGAGTATCTTGCAGGCGACCATGGAGGAGAATATGTCGAACTTGAGCTGTTCGCGGACCCGGGACATGGATTTGATCAGGTAGTCGATCTCTTCCCGGTCGTTGACCAGTAGCAGGTGCTTTCTCTTGTGAAAGGCCGCATCAAAGGCGCGCACATATTCCGGATTCAGGCCGTCTTCGGCGACCACAACGATATCCAGGTCGGAACCGCGGACCATTTCCCCGGTGCTTTTCTCCGGCCGCGGCACCGTATGGGACATGTCGTAGACCACGTCGCCGGCAATGAGAAAACAGGCTTTTTCCAGGATACGGTCCCTGTCGGGCAGAAGCTCCAGGGCGGACACGACGCATTCCCGGGCGATCTCCTGCTTGGTTTGACTGATCTGTTTCGTCTCCAGCCTGAAAGCTTCGGTTTTGGCTGCCAGCGCGTCGATCTGGCTGTCAAGCCCCACATGCGTGTATGTGAGAAATTCCCTTCGAATGGACGGAGAGAGCCGGGCGTAACCCGCGACCGTGCGGTCGAGCCGGAGAAAGCGCCTGGCAGCTGAAAAGAGGCGGATAGAAGGATTTTTCCGGCAGGACTGCCAGAGCTGGAAAACACTCATTCCGGTACGCTCGACGAGCTGAGCGCCCGTCAAGGGCCCCGTATCCGCAAGAATGGCGATAATCCCGTTGTCGGCCATAGATTCGAAGGCCTCAGCTTAGCTCAGGTCAAGCTTCTGCACCAGAGCAAATCCGCCGGGGCGGCCATAATCGCTGGCAAGTCAATTATTCATCGCCAAAGGGGATTGTTATGGGACTTGCAGGGATTGACGGCTCCAGGATCAGGGAACGCTGACGAACGCTGAAATAACGCCGATGAACGATGATCCTTAAGGTGACAGTCAACATGCAAGAGACGAAGAGGCACCTCCCATGGTGTGCTCAGGGGCGGCCACTGGGCCGCCCATTATTAAAGATGCAGGAGCGCGTTCGGAAATGCAAACAATCGGCGCTTCGGACCGCCCTGCAGACTGACGCGGACGGTCAGTACCGATAATGATCCGGCTTGTAGGGGCCGTCGACGGGGACGCCGATGTAGTCGGCCTGCTTCTGCGTCAGCGTCGTCAGCTTCACGCCGATTTTTTCGAGATGCAGCCGGGCGACTTCTTCGTCGAGCCGCTTCGGCAGGCGATAGACGGCCGGCTTGTATTCGGCGCGATGCGCCCACAGATCGAGCTGAGCCAGGCACTGGTTGGTGAATGAATTGGACATGACAAAGCTCGGGTGTCCTTCGGCGCAGCCGAGATTTACGAGACGCCCTTCCGCCAGCAGATAGATGCTGCGATTGCCGGGCAGATCATAGCGATCCACCTGCGGCTTGATGTTGACCTTCTGCACTGCCGGCGCCTGGTTCAGCCGGTCCACCTGGATTTCGTTGTCGAAGTGCCCGATGTTGCAGACGATCGCCTGGTCCTTCATTTTCAGCATATGTTCCAGCGTGATGACGTCGCAGTTGCCGGTGCAGGTGACATAGATGTCGCCTTCGCCCAGCGTTTCCTCAATGCGCGTCACCTCGAATCCTTCCATGGCGGCCTGAAGCGCATTGATGGGATCGATTTCGGTGACGATCACGCGCGCGCCGAAACCGCGCAGGGAATGCGCGCTGCCCTTGCCCACATCGCCGTAGCCGCAGACAACGGCGGTCTTGCCGGCAATCATGACGCCCAGCGCGCGCTTGAGTCCGTCGGCCAGCGATTCGCGGCAGCCGTAGAGATTGTCGAATTTTGATTTGGTGACCGAGTCGTTGACGTTGATGGCGGGCACGAGCAGCGTGCCGGCTTCGAGCATCTGGTACAGGCGATGCACGCCGGTGGTGGTTTCCTCGCTGACGCCTTTCCATCCCTTGACGGCTTGCGTAAACCAGCCGGGACGCTCCTGCGCGCACTTCTTAAGCAGGTTTTTGATGACCTGCTCTTCGTGGCTGGCACCGGGCGTCCGCACCCAGTCGCTGCCGTGCTCCATCTCATAGCCTTTGTGCAGCAGCAGCGTGGCGTCTCCGCCGTCGTCGACGATCAAGCTCCGGACCCTGATTGCCGGGATGCGTGAGCGCGGCCAGGGTGAAATCCCAGTACTCCTCGAGGCTTTCTCCCTTGAAGGCGAAGACCGGGATCCCGGCGTCCGCCATCGCCGCCGCGGCGTGATCCTGCGTGCTGAAGATATTGCAGCTTGCCCAGCGCACCGAAGCCCCAAGCTGGACCAGCGTTTCGATGAGCACTGCGGTTTCAATCGTCATGTGCAGCGATCCGGAAATGCGCACGCCGGTCAGCGGCTTTTGAGGACCGTATTTTGCGCGCACCGCCATGAGCCCGGGCATCTCCTGCTCGGCAACCGATATTTCCTTGCGGCCCCATTCGGCAAGACTGATATCGCGGACGAGATATCCGGCATTCGGCGCCGCGTCTCTTGTGCGGATTCTTCGACTGTTGAGCATCGAGAACTTTTGTTGCTGTCATATGTGGCAATCCCCTTCAGGCTGCAAACCAGGAACACCTTCGCGGGAGACACCTCAAACAACATATCGACAAATCCGGATAAGATGATATATGATTTTTGCAAGACGTCAATAGTTATTTTGACGGCGGAAATTGATCTGGGAGCGCTGGCATATGTCCTCTGTTCTCAAATCACTGCGGGCATTGTCGGACGCAACGCGGCTGCGAATCATCGCCCTGCTGGAAAAGAATGAGCTGTCGGTTCAGGAGCTGCAGGAGATCACGCGCCTGGGGCAATCGCGAATTTCGACGCACCTGGGATTGCTGCAGGAATCCGGGCTGGTGCAATCGCGGCGCGAAGGCAAGCGGACCTTCTACAAGCTGAACGGGAGGCGGACGGATCTGGCGGCGGATTTCCTGAAGCTGGCCTTTCAAGGCGCGCGCGAATTGCCGGACATACGCCGGCGGATCGGATCAACCTGAAGCGCATCCTGAACCGGCGGCGCGAGCAGGCACAAGTCTACTTCAACCAGGTGGCCGGGACGGTTTGACCGCGTGTACGGGCCGGGCCGGTCCTGGCAGGGATTCGGCCATCTGCTGCTGCGCATTGTGCCGCCGCTGGTGGTCGCCGATCTGGGTTCCGGGGAAGGGCTTGTTGAGCGAACTGCTGGCGCGGCGCTGCAAAAAGGTGATTGCCGTGGACAATTCGGAAAAAATCGTGGCTTTCGGCGCCGCCAAGGCCAGGAAGAACGGCCTGAAGAACCTCGAATTCCGGCTGGGCGATCTGCAGAATCCCCCGATCGAGCCCGGCAGCGTCGACCTGGTGATCCTGAGCCAGGCTCTGCATCACGCAGAGAATCCGGCCGCCGCCATTGCCTCGGCGCATCGGCTGCTGCGCGCCCGAGCGGCCAGATCCTGATTCTTGATCTGCTCAAGCACGGCTTTGAGAAGGCGCACGAATCCTACGGCGACCGCTGGCTCGGCTTTGCGGAAAGCGACCTGCACCGCTGGCTGGAAGACGCCGGCTTCAGGAAAATCGAGATCAGCGTGGTCGCGCGCGAAGAAGAGCCGCCCCATTTTCAGACAATCCTGGCCAGCGGCGAGAAATAGCAGAAGCCAAAAGATAAGGCTGTGGCCTGGCCGCAACCCGGAAAAACTCACGCGGAGGCGCGAAGCCCGCGGGTTTTTTGAGGCATTCCTCCTGCAACGTCCGGCCTGTTTCATAAAAATGCAGCCCGAGAGTCGGGGCTGCCGGAACCATGTGGGGATGCTGATTCATTGCGAGTTGCTTCAAACAGGCGGGACCATGCCGGCGGAAATGGATAGAGCAGCGTGGACCGGACGATCAGGCGGCGGATCTCGGACCGTGCGAGTTTGATGCGTTTGCCGGCATCAAGCACGTTGCCGCTGCGCAGACGTGCCAGGGTCTTCATACCGATAAGAGCCGGCCAGGCGCATGCCATGCGGATCCGCATAAGCCGGAAGGGCAGCATCGCGGTGTATTGCCAGCCGGCAGACAGGTGCTCCTCGGCCTGCTTCAAGTAGGAGTCGTACAGCGGGCGAAACCGGACGATCACGGCCGGATCCAGCAACTGCGCGGGCAGCAGCCCGTGTTCGGAAAGACGATCCTGCGGGATATAGCAGCGTCCCCGGCGCAGGTCCTCGGGCAGATCGCGTAAAATATTCACCAGCTGCAGGCCTTTGCCGAACCGCACGCCGTTTGCCAGCAGGGTCTCTTCACGAATCAACAAATCCGGAAATACATGCGAACGGCACATTTTCGTCCAGAACTCTCCGACGCAGCCGGCAACACAGTAGGCGTAATGATCCAGATCCGCGTCGGATCCAAGCGCCGTGATGCGGCCTTTGGCGGCCTCACCGAAGCGGATCAGGTCCAGCTCCTGGCCTCGCGTGATGGTGTCCAGCACCCTGCCGGTTACCTGGCGATCCCCGGGTTGGAATCCCCGCATCAAGTCCAGCAGATATCCCGCCTTTTCGAGCAGACTGCGTTCCGCCGCATTCCCCTGGCCCGCAATCGAACTTTGGGCTTTTGCCAGTTCCCCGAGATCCGGTGTTTCAGGCGTGCGGTCTTCGCAGGCAGCCTGGATGCCTGAGCGCAACTGCCGCAAAGCTTCCAGCCTGCGCGGAACAGCGACCAGCTGCGTATCCGCTATCGTGTCCGCCGCACGGGCCAGCAGATAGGCGCAGCTCAGCTGCTGCCTGACAGAGCACGGCAATACCCGGAGCGTCAGATAGAAAGACCGGGAAACCCGGCGGAGCAATTCCTCAGCATTAAAGACTCCGGCAGTCATGATGCGGAATTGAAGCACAAAGCATAGGATCAGGGAAAACAAAATCTCGGCTGCTGAAATTTTGTTAGGTACAGCCCTCCGGAGCTTTTGAAACGGCCACTGGAAAGCCGTCCTCACCCAACCAATAGCAAATGCCTAGAAAATCATATTTATTTATTATTTTTCAGCGTACGTCAGCGGTTATCGGCGTTCGTCGGCGTTAAAATTTGCGGAGGCCCGTCCTCATTAAAACCCGGAGGTGGGGGAGAGCGGTCATGGGCCAAAATCTGGGAGCCATGCCGGGTAATTCGTGGTCTGTTTCATTTCGATGGGGTACAGTGTAAATCTGTTGAACAAGGACGCCGGGAGATTTATGGAACCCTATAAGCGATTGTCCAAAAAAATCATCTATGAGAATCCCTGGTGGAAATATTGCCGGGACCGGGTTGAGCTTCCCTCGGGAAAAACAGGGGAATATCATTATGTGCGCACAAACGGCTCGTCCATGGTGGTCCCGCAGGATGTAGAAGGCAATTTTCTACTGGTCCGGCAATACCGCTATACGGGAAACCGCGACAGCGTGGAATTTCCATGCGGCGGATTGAAGGACGGACGCACCTTCGACGAGACGGCGAGGGATGAGCTGCTGGAGGAAGCCGGCTTTTTATCGGGACAGCTCCTGTGGGTCGGCAGCTTCAACCCGTGCAACGGATTGCTTGACGAAATGTGCCGTGTTTATATTGCCCGCAATCTTTCTTATGCAGGCGCCCGCCCGGATGATACCGAAAGCTTCGAACTGGTTCGCCTCACGATGGACGAATTGGACGGTTTCATTCGGGATGGGACCATATGGGACGGAATGACCATCGCGGCATGGGCGATCGCAAAGCCGGCGCTCTTCTAATGCTCCCATCGGGGAGCATTGGAATCCCCTGCCTCCGGGGCGAGGGTGGTTTGGCTCGACAGGAATCTGAGAAAGAAGGAGTTTTGTAAACATGAACATGCTTCAGCTAATCGCATCGGAACTTTCTCTCGGGATCGATCAGGTGCAGAATGCGCTGGCCTTGTTTGCCGAAGGAGGGACCGTGCCCTTCATCGCGCGGTACCGCAAAGAACGGACGGGCGAGATGAATGAGATCCAGCTGCGCGCCCTGCTCGAGAGGCACACCTACCTGACCGAGCTGGAAGAGAGAAAAGCCGCCGTCCTCAAATCCATCCAGGAGCAGGGGAAGCTGACCGATGAGCTGAAAACAAAAATCGAGGAATGCCTGCAGAAAACGGCACTCGAAGACCTGTATCTTCCCTACAAACCCAGGAAACGCACGCGGGCGACCGTGGCCCGCGAAAAAGGGCTCGAGCCGCTGGCCGGGTTCCTGAGAAGCGCAAATAGCCCCGATGCGCCTCCGCCGGACCTCGAGGCCGAGGCCGCCCGCTATATCTCCGGCGAACTCGGGGTTGAGAGTGCCGCCGAAGCCCTGCAGGGCGCGTCCGACATCCTGGCGGAAGAAGTCTCGGAGAAGGCGGCTCTGCGGCAGCATCTGCGGGACTATTTGATGAACGAGGGTTTCTTCACCTCGCGCATCAAGGAGGAATATCCCGAAGGAACGACGAAATTCGAGATGTACCGCGAATACAGGGTCCGTGTGAAGGACATCGCGCCGCACAATATGCTTGCCCTCAGGCGCGGCGAAACGGAGGGCATTCTCACTTTTACGATCGACTATGATCCGGCCGTGGTTACCGCGTACCTGGAGTCTCAGGAGATACATGCTTCGGCGGCAAATGTGCGCGAATTTTTCCGGGAAATGCTGGCGGATGCCTTCGAGCGCCTCATGAAGACCACGCTGATCGGGGAAGTGCGGCTGGAGAAAAAGACGGCCGCCGACAGGGAATCCATCCGGACCTTCGAGGCCAATCTGCGGGAATTGCTTCTCTCCAGCCCCGCCGGAATGAAACCGACCCTCGGCATCGACCCCGGATTCCGCACGGGATGCAAGGTTGCCGCCGTCGACCAAACAGGCAAGCTTCTGGAGTATGAGACCATCCATCCGCACAAATCGGATGCGGAACGCGCCCGGGCGGCGGAGACACTGAAAAAGCTCATCGGGAAGCACCGCCTGGAACTTGTGGCCATCGGAAACGGGACCGCGGGCCGGGAGACGGAATCTTTTGTGGGCGATGTGCTGAACACGCTGGAACCCAGGCCGGTCAAGGTGATGGTTAGCGAGGCGGGAGCCTCCGTTTATTCGGCAAGCGAGGTGGCGATCGAAGAGTTTCCGGATCTGGACCTGACGGCTCGCGGCGCGGTGAGTATCGCCCGGAGGCTCCAGGACCCGCTTGCGGAACTGGTCAAAATCGATCCCAAGTCCATCGGTGTCGGCCAGTACCAGCACGATGTGGATCAGAAGCTGCTCAAGCAGAAGCTGGAGGATACGGTTGAAAGCTGTGTGAATTATGTCGGCGTCGATTTAAACCTGGCTTCAAAGGAGCTTTTGAGTTTCGTTGCCGGCATTTCTTCGTCCCTGGCCAGGAGTGTTGTTGCCTTCCGCAATGAAAAGGGCGCTTTCCGCAACAGGAGGGAGCTGGTTCAAATACCGAAATTCGGTCCGAAAACATTCGAACAGGCGGCCGGATTCCTGCGAATCAGGGACGGGGAAAATCCTCTCGACAACACCGCTGTGCACCCCGAAAGCTACTTTATCGTGGGGAAAATGGCCCGCGACCTGAACCTGCCCCTGGATCGGATTGGGGCGGCTGCGGGAAAATTCAGCTCCATCAACTTGAAGGACTATGTGACTGAGACGGTCGGAGAGCCGACCTTGCGCGACATCATTTCCGAACTGGAGAAACCAGGCCGCGATCCGCGGGCTGAGTTCCGGTATGCGACTTTCAAGGAGGAAATCAAGGAGATTAAGGATCTTGTCGCAGGAATGGAGCTCGAAGGGATCGTGACCAATGTCGCCAATTTCGGCGCTTTCGTCGATATCGGCGTCCATCAGGACGGTCTTGTGCATATCTCCCAGCTGGCGGACCGTTTCGTTGATGATCCCAGGAAAGTTGTCAAAGTCGGCCAGATCGTCAAGGTCCGGGTGCTTGAAGTGAACGAGACGCTGAAGAGGATTTCGCTGTCCATGAAGTCCGCGGTGCACCCCGGGAAGCCGGCCCGCGAGAAGAAGTCTCCTCTTCCGGAGAAAAAATCCGCTTCCATCCAGGACCTGATGACCAAGTTCAATCAACCCGGGCCTCGCCGTTAGCGCCTCAGGCGTAAAACCAGCCACGAATTTAAACGCATTTCCTATTCAAGCGGAAACTCATCTGATTATTTTGCGGATTTCGCGTGTTTCGGGGTCGATTTTTGGGGGTATGTTTCAGGCTTCGAAGAAGCGGCGGACATTCTCGGACCGCAGCAGGCACTGAGCCTGTTCCTGACCCCGTTGAAAGGTCCTCATGGCGACGGCGTTATCCGTGCACAGGAAGCCGGCTTCCACTTTGTGGTCCGGGCTGATGACTAGAAGCCGGTTCCCGCACAAGGCTTCCGTCACACTGGGAAAGTTGTTCAGGGACCGCAGCCGGGAACTGGTTTCCCAGAGCATTCCTGCAGGATCGCAGCAGAAGATAATCGTCTTATCCGCGGAAACCCAGCGGGCGAGCGCTTGGAAACGCGCATCTTCCTCGAATAGACGCATAGGCATTTTAAGGGCATAGCCGCCGTCCATGAAAACGGACGGGCCATCGCTGTCTGGGGTATCTGCCTGAAGTTCCCGGGGGAGCAGAGGCGGACCCATCGCCACCGGCACGAGGCACGAAGCTTCGATCACGGCATGATAATTCCCGGGGGTTAATGGCCGGATGTATTCGGAACGTAATCCCGCGGGCAGGTTTGTTGCGAACAGGACCGGTTCCTCCGCGTAGTTCCCGGGAAGGTATTTTAATGTTCTCGGAAGCTTGCGGGTCGCTGATTTGAAAAAGAAGCGCAGCCTGTCGCCCGGTCCGAACGGTTTGAGATCTTTGCGCCGGACGCGGGTTGTGAACACGAGCAGCTTTTCGACCGGACTTTTCCCGAATACGCCGGATAGCTCTTCTTCCTCCATCACGTAACGGATCGAACTGCGGAGTTGGGCGCGGAATCCTCCTATCCCGTCAGAGTGCGAGTTTCGAAGGCGCCTTGGCAGGTGCTGCTTTCCCCAGAAGGTCCAGCCTTTCATTACGGTCTTTTCTGTGCCCGTGGCCACGTCGGCAGCGGCATAACCTCCTGCCGAAGCGCCCATGGTGATGGTTGGGAAGCAGCCGTTTTCGCGGCACCAGCGAATGAACTCGTAAATCACACCGCCCTGCCAGGCGCCGCGGCCTGTCCCTCCGGAATCCAGTATCCACGAATAAATCATGGCTTTTGTCTCACCTGTGATTTTATGCCTGCGGGCTCAAAAACATCCACGCATAAAATCTGTCCGACTATGGGGATCGCCGGAATCTCTCCGGCTTCCCTGTCTTCCGGCTCCTGTCCTGCGCCTTTCGCCTTCCATGCCACGCACGAATTCCGCTATGCTTGCCTCATGGCATCGCTGACGGACACTCACGCCCACCTGTGCGACCCGGTTTTTGACGGGGACCGGGCGGAGGTTCTCGCACGAGCGGGGGCAGCCGGGATAACGGCCGTGATCGCTGTGGGTGAAAACCTTGCCGATGCCGAAAAGAACCTGGAACTGGCCGTCCTCCATCCCATGATCCGTCCTGCCGCAGGGCTCTACCCCACGTTGCTGGAGCTTGATCTGGCTGAAAAAATGTGCGGATTTATCCGCAGCCATAGAGAAAAACTGTCCGCGATCGGAGAAGTGGGTCTGGATTACTGGATGGTGCAGAGTGAATCCGACAGGGAGCTGCAGCGCGAAATATTCGGGAGCTTCATTGCCTTGAGCAAGGAACTCTCGCTCCCTCTGAACGTGCATTCCCGTTCCGCCGGCCGGCATGCCGTGGCGCTATTGCTGCAGAGCGGCGCCCGCAAAGTGCAGCTGCATGCTTTCGACGGGAAGCCTTCGGCAGCCTTGCCCGCGGCAGAAGCCGGATTTTACTTTTCCATACCTCCGTCGGTGATACGATCCGAACAGAAACAAAGGCTCGTCAAACGGCTGCCGCTTTCGAGGCTTTTGATTGAAACAGACAGCCCGGTCCTCGGCCCTATTGCGCAGGAGCGAAACGAACCGGCGAATGCCTTGCATGCATTGGAAGCGATTGCGCAGCTGAAGGGGCTTGCGAGAGCGGAAGTGATTGAAGCCGTAGCGCTGAATACCCGGCAGCTCTACGGCGAGGCTTTCTCATAGCCTTCATCCGGGGCAAGCCCGGTCCCGCGGGCCGCGGCCGTGGCCAGTTCGTCGCAGCGCTCGTTTTCGCTTTCTCCGGCGTGACCGCGTACCCACCTAAACGTCACTTCGTGGATGGAACACAATTTCAGCAGTCTTTCCCAGAGGTCCGGATTGACGGCTTCTTCTTTCCTGTTCCGCTTCCAGCCGTTGGCCTGCCACCGGAGCGCCCAGCCCTTCTGCATGGCAAAAATGAGGTATTGGGAATCGCTGAAGAGCGTTACCCGGCAGGGTTCCCTGAGGGCTTCGAGCCCGGCGATGGCTGCGTAGATTTCCATGCGGTTATTGGTGGTGCGACGGAATCCTCCGGAAAGCTCCCTGCGGTGGGATTCGTAGATAAGCACAACGCCATAGCCGCCCGGGCCGGGATTATTCAGGCAGGCGCCGTCGGTATACAGAGTTACTTCCTTCATTTTTTTCAAGCGGACGTTCGATTTCTGATTACATTGGTAAACCCCCGGCTCTGCCGGGGGACTCAAAGAGTTTGACAGCTCCGTAATTTGAAACGCTGAGAAACGCTGATAAAAGCGCTGACAAACGCCGATTTGTTCGGCGAGGGTCGGCGAGCAAAAGCCGATGAGGCGCTTCCAATGGAGTTTTCTGTGGCGGCACTGTGGCAAACGCCCGGTTTCTCATACCCTTCATCTCCTTGCCGCACGGCGCTTGCCACAGTGCCGCCGCAGAAAACCGTCCAGCGCGGAGCGCTGGCCCCTGCGGGGATCGGAAGCGCCTCATCGGCTTTTGCCCGCGTAAGTCAGCGTTCAAGACCGGCATAACTCCTCCAACCGCTTTGAGCGGTTCAAATCATTCAAGCCTCCGGCTTTGCCGGAGGTACCTGACTTGCGGGGGATTTCAGTCATTCAGCTTGAGCAGGCGCGGCCGGAAGGCCGCACCTGCCCAAAAAGCTCAGCTCTTCTGTTTGATGGTCGGCTCCGGAGCCTTCGGGATATCCGCCTTAGAAACCCAGTTTTGTATGGGCGGAGCCACAGCCGTAACCTGGCGGCGTTTGCGCAATCCGAAACTTCTCAGAAACGCATCCTTCTTGGCCAGTTGGATCGCCAGTGCGGGATCTACGCCTTTCGGGCACACCTGCGAGCAGGCGCCGGCAAAATGGCAGCGGTATACGCCGTGCCTGGAATACATTTCGTCCTCGCGTTCCGCGGCGCCTTCGTCGCGGGTATCCAGCATATATCGCCAGCCCTGAGTCAGGCTCTGGGGGCCTGCATATTCCTCGGATGTGGCAACCGTCGGGCAGGCGGACAGGCACAGCCCGCACTTGATGCAGTAAGCAAATTGTATGTAGTTGACCAGTTCCTGCTCCGACTGAAAATATTCGCCGGTTGGACGGTCCTGTTCCACCCTGTCTTTCCGGATGAGGTAGGGTTTTACGGACTGATGCTTTTTTAAAAGGCTATCCAGGTCCGGGACCAGATCGCGGATGACGTCGTAGTTGGGCAAAGGCTTGATCACGATGCGGTCCGAGTGCAGATGAATAATCTGGTTGTTGCAGGCGAGGCGCGGAAGGCCGTTGATGAACATCCCGCAGGATCCGCACACACCCATCCGGCAAGAGGACCGCCAGGACAGAGTGCTGTCCTTATGCTCCTTGATCCAGTTGAGCCCGTCCAGCACCGTCATGCCCTTTGTGACCGGCACGGAATATTCCTGCAGCTGGGGCTTTCGGCCATCGGCCGGATTGTAGCGCAGCACCTCGAAAGCTACGGTTTTGATGATGCCTGAATCCTGTGTCTGCGTTTTAGCCATGGTTACACTCCCTTCATCCGAAACACCATTACCGCGACATAGCTTCCGTAAATGAAAAGCGCGACGCCGGCAACGGCGCACAAGCCGCCGATCACTTTTTCGCTTATTCTCGAAAGCGACAGCTCGAAGAGCATGCTGCGGAGCCCATACAGCCCGTGGAACAGAGCGGCTCCGAGCAACAGGATATAGCCGATCATGTAAATAAATTGCTGGCTGCGGTGAAATACCTCGGCGGATTGGGTAGGATCGCCGGACCCTATGCCAGTCGTGCTCAAAAGGGCGCCCAGGTGCATGGTGCCCATGTGGACGCCGAGCAAAACCAGAATGATCACGGCAGTGAGTATGTGCCAGGACCATAATTTTGATTCGCGCATGGTTCCCTCCTATTTCATCAGGAGATAAAAATCGGCGCCGCCGATGATCATGAGCACCGCTGCGATAACCATAGCGGCCACAAAAAGCGGCCTCTGTCGCAGGGTGGAATAGTTATAGGGATAGGCCGGAAGACCCGGTTTCCCGATCATGTATCCCAGTTCGACCAGGATGAGCCGGATGCCGTTGATTGCGTGATAGGCAAAAGCCAGGAAGACGAGAAACTCGCCGATTTTGAAGAGCGGCGTGCTGAAAAATGCCATCGTGGTTTCCCATCGTTCCGGGCCGGCCGCGCGCGATCCGGTCACAAAGATGTGCATGAGAAAATAGGCCAGGATCCCGAGACCGGTCAGGCGATGCAGAGCATAGGCATAGCGCTCCATTCCGTAGCGCCCGCCGCTGAGCCAGCCCCAGAGTCCGAGATTGGTTTTCGCGTCTGTTTTGCATAGCTGCTCCTTGAAAGTCTTGTTTCAGTATTTCCTTTCCACCGGCTGCCATGTCGTGATGGTGACCGGCTTGTAATCCAGTTTCGGGCCTTGCTCGGTAAAGAAGGCCAGCGTGTGCTTCAGCCAGTTTTCGTCGTCGCGAACGGGAAAATCCCGGCGCGCGTGGCCGCCGCGCGATTCGGTCCTCGTTACGGCTCCCGTCACCATGACCTCCGCAAGATCCAGCAGGTTTGCAATCTCCAGCGCATGATACAGGTTGGTGTTGTAGACGGCGCTTTTGTCCTCGATGCTGATATTGGAATAGCGTCTTCGGAGTGACCGGATCTTTTCCAGTCCCTGGCTCAGTTCCTGACCTGTCCGGAAGACTCCCACATTGACATCCATGCACGAGCGCAATTCTCTGCGGATTTCGTAAAGATTCTCCGGGCCTTTCCGCGATAGGAGCCCCTCGAAAATTCTTTTGTGTTCGGCGTTGACTTTGGATTCGGGAACCGGAGCCGCCTGTTTATTTTCAGCGCAATAGCGACCTGTTTCCGCCCCGGTGATTTTGCCCCAAACCAGACACTCGGCCGTTGAATTGGATCCGAGACGGTTCGCGCCGTGCAGGCTGACGCAGGCCGCTTCGCCGGCTGCCCAGATACCCCTGACCCGGGTGGCGCCTTTGATATCCGTTTCGATGCCGCCCATGGAATAGTGGGCCACGGGACGGCAGGGAATAGGTTCCTTGATCGGATCGAGATCGTTGAATTCGATGCAAACCTCGCGGATCAGCGGCAGATGCTCGTTGATTTTCTTTGCGCCCAGGTGCCTCAGGTCCAGATGGATGTAATCGAGGCCGTCCGGGCCCTTGAATCCGCGCCCCTCCTCGATTTCAGTCATTTCCGAGCGGGAGATCAGGTCGCGCGGAGCCAGCTCGAGTTTCGATGGGGCATACTTGTTCATGAACCGATCGCCCTTGCTGTTGACCAGATACCCTCCCTCACCGCGGCAAGCCTCCGTGATCAGGATCCCAGAGGGAACAAGGCCTGTGGGATGGAACTGCAGAAACTCTATGTCTTCCAGCGGTATTCCGGCGCGGTAGGCCAGCGCCATGCCGTCGCCCGTGACCGTCTGGGAATAGGTGGTGAATCCGAACAGGGTGCCTGCCCCGCCGCTTGCGATTATCAGGGCTTTGCCGCGGATGACCTTGAACTGGCCCGTCGTCATGTCGATGGCCGTCAGCCCGCAAAATGTATTGTTCTCAACCAGGATCGAGGTGACGAAATGCTCGTTGTAGTGCCTGGCGCAGTTGTACTGAAGCAGCGTGTCGTAGAGCGTCTGCATTTCAAAGAAGCCGGTCTTGTCCTGGGCCAGAACGGCGCGCGGGTAGCTGTGTCCGCCAAAAGGCCTTTGGGCAATGCGGCCGTCCTCCCGCCGTGTCCACGGGATTCCCCAATGATCCAGCTGCAGTATTTCGGAAGGCATGGTGCGGACGAACAGGTCCACAACGTCCTGGTCCGCCAGGAAGTCGCTTCCTTTGACCGTATCCCATGCGTGAAGCTCGATGCTGTCGCCGTCCTCCGGCCGCATCACCGCGGCCGTACCCCCTTCGGCGGCGACCGAATGCGCGCGCATCAATTGGTTTTTCGAAATGACGGCGATGTCTATTTTCCCCTGCGTGGAGCGTGAAGCTTCTATTGCGGCTCTTAATCCGGCCAATCCCGCCCCGAAAATTATGAGGTCATGAGTGAAAACATCGGCCATGCGACGCCTCCTCCCCTATTCTGGAAAAAAGTTTATCTCGCGGCAGGCAAGAGCGGCCGCGAACCCATCCTTCCGTATGAAGACGATACCAGCGAAAGTCCCGCTAAGGGACTCCCCAAAATGACAAGCCATGCTTTTGAATAGCGTTCCAAACATAACATATCTTTTGCTTTGCAGCCAAATGAATAGTATCCTCCCCCGGTTCTCAAGTCCGGCATGTCCGCGGCGTACTCAGGAAGATATACTCTCACGGCTCCGAGCCCCGGCGGCAGATTGCCCCAATGCCCGAGGGTCCCGCAGATTTCAAGAATCCCGCTGCATGATTTGGAGGTTATTTTTGCAGATAGCTCTCGAGGCCGGCTGCGAGCACTTCGATAGCTCCTTCAATCTCGCTCTTATTGAGCACGTAGGCAAACCTCGCCTTCTTCAATCCATGCTCATTCTGCATATAAAACCCCGCGGCGGGCGCGATGAAGGTTGTTTTCCCGTTATGAGAGAATTGGGAAAGCAGAAAGGTGGCGAAATCCTCCGCATTCTCCACAGGCAAACCCACCACCGTGTAAAAAGCGCCCATGGGTTTGTGCGCTTCTACGCCGGGGATCTGTTTCAGCGAATGGTACAGGGCGTCACGGCGCAGCAGGAATTCCTTGCGGACGTTTTCCAGGTAATCGTCCTTGATGCGGTTCAGCATGTATGCGGCCGCGAACTGATCGATCGTTGGAGCCGCAAGCCGCGCCTGGGCTATTTTCAAAGCTGTCGCGATTACGTCCTCATTGGAGGTCAGCAGGCAGCCGATACGCGCGCCGCAAAGGCTGAAACGTTTCGAGAGGCTGTCCACGACGATCACGCGGTCGCTCTCCGGCACCAGGTTCAGGATTGAGAGAGGCTTGCGATCGTCATAGACAAATTCACGGTAGGTTTCATCCACAATCAGGAAGATGTTGTTTTCCTCGCACAGCTCATACAGGAACCTGAGTTCCTGTTCGGTACACACGGTTCCCGTAGGATTGTTCGGGCTGCAAAGCAGAATAGCCCGGGTTCGGTTGGTGATCCTCTGCTCAATTTCCTTGTGCGCCGGCAGAGCAAAATTATCGTCCGGATTGCTCAGAACCGGCACCAGATGTACTCCGGCGATCGCGGCAAAACCGAGATAATTGGCATACGTGGGATCGAAGATAATGATCTCATCTCCGGGATCGCAGCAGGTCATGAAGATAAACACCAGCGCTTCGCTCGCGCCCGTGGTGATCAGGAAGTGCTCCGGGCGGGTGCGGATCTTCAGGGTTCTGTTAATATAGTTCGACCAGGCTGCGCACAATCCCTCGTTTCCCTGGGACTGTTCGTAGGCGACGACTTTCTCCTTATACGCGGCCAGGCCGTCGAAGAACTCCCGGGGCGACTCGATGTCGGGCTGGCCTATATTCAAATGATATACATGGATCCCGGACTTTTTGGCTTTTGCGGCCAGAGGCGCCAGCTTGCGGATCGGTGAAGGAGGGGTGTTTCGACCGCGATTGGAAAGGCGTAGTTTGGGCATCGGATACCTCCGTTGAACAGGCAAATTCTCCAGGAATTAGGTAAAGAAGACTAATCCTTTCTATTAACAGTATCAAGGCTTAAGCACCAAGAAGAGATGCGGGCGCATTCCTGTGGGAAATCAGAAAATATCGTATCGATCGTTGGATTCCCTTCCACACTCAAAAATTCGTCGGCATCAGTGCCGGTGGACGATACACCCAAGGCAGCATTTTTGTCAGATCCGGGGATATTCAGAGGAAAGTACCGCTACAAATACGGGTGGATACGGAAAATGCAATCCGTGAGTCCAATGAAGGAAATAACGTCAGCGAAATAACATGGGGCAGCGATTATTGAGGGCCGCCCGGTCCCGAAGCCGCGGGTTTTGGGTCAGTTTGCTGGAAAAATCGAGAAATCCGTTTTGAGATCTGGTCGAACGACGCAATTTATCCTAAACTTCAGCTCAAGCGCTATAGTGTGTGGGACCGGGCCATGCCGCATGCGGGGCATGGAGTATCCATAGAAGTTTTGATAGGCTGAACGCCGCCTAAAGGAGAGAATCTGATGAAGTACCAGGCGATTAATTTTGAAAAGCTGCTGGGCGCGGAGGGTTTTAGCAACCAGCTGTTAACCAACCACTTCACTCTCTACAACGGATATGTAACCAATACCAACAAGCTGATGGAGGAGTTTGCCGAACTGGAGAAGCAGGGCAAAGCGGCGACGCCCCAGTATGCCGAACTCAAGCGCCGGTTTGGCTGGGAATTCGACGGAATGAGGCTTCACGAACTGTATTTCGGGAACATGGTCAAGGGCGGCATCGCGCTGGACAAGAACTCCGGGCTTTGCGCAAAAATCGCGGAGGATTTCGGTTCTTTTGAAAACTGGGAGAAACTCTTCAAAGCCGTCGGCGCGATGCGGGGCATCGGTTGGACTGTGCTTTACTACGATGCCGCGGGCAACCAGCTCCTGAACACATGGATTGGTGAGCATGACGGCGGGCATCTTGCAGCAGCGGCGCCCATCCTCATCATGGATGTTTTTGAGCACGCCTTCATGATCGACTTTGGCTTGAAGCGGGCCGATTACATCGAGGCTTTCTTCAAGGCCATCGACTGGTCCGCCGCTCAGAAACGATTCGAACAGGCGTCTCGTTAGCCTAGTTTCTGGATTGTGAAACGGGAGGACGAGTCCTCGAGTCCGTCCTCCCGGCCTCGAGTGTATCTCTCCGGGATATGTTACGCGCTTGAATATCCCTGACTCCGCCATGCGCCTCATTTGTCAACGGAAGACGTGCCGGCGCGCAACCGTCCCCCCTCCGCGCCTTTTCTCTTCATCGGTTGCCGGCGCTGATATAATTGATCCATGTTCAAAATCCGCGACATTGTGGTTGAGCCTCCGCTCGTCCTGGCGCCGGTGGCCGGGCACACGGATTCGCTCTTCCGCCAGGTTGTCAAGGGCCTGGGCGGATGCGGATTGGTGGTCTCCGAGCTGGTCAGCACCGAAGGAATGACGCGGCAAGATGCCGGGCGGCAAGATGCCGGGCGGAACAATGCCGGGCGGAACAATGCCGGGCGGAACAATGCCGGGCGGAACAACACCGGGACGTATCGATTAACCCGGTTCGAAGACACAGAACGCCCCATTTCCATCCAGATTTTCGGTTCCGATAGCGTCCGTATGGCTGAGTCCGCGGCCATGGTGGAAGCGATGGGCGCTGATATCGTGGACATTAATCTGGGGTGTCCCGTCAAAAAGGTTGTAAGGCAAGGAGGAGGAAGCAACCTGCTGCGCGACCTCCCTCTCATGGAAAAAATTCTTAAAGCGGTGCGAAAGGCAATCCGGGTGCCGCTAACGGTCAAAATCCGCTCGGGGTGGGACCGAAACTCCATTAATGCCGTGGAAGTGCTGAAGCTGGCCGAAGGCTGCGGCGTCGAAGCCCTGGCAATTCACGGCCGGACCCGTTCGGACCTGTTTTCCGGGCATTCGGATTGGGGCGTAATCGCCCGGGTGAAAGAGCAGGCGCAAATACCGGTCATGGGCAATGGAGACGTTTTTGATCCGGCGGATGCCGTGCGCATGTTCGAGCAAACCGGCGTGGACGGCGTTATGCTTGGTCGCGGCGTCCTGAGCAATCCATGGTTGATCCGGCAGTGCTGGGACCACATGAACGGCAGGTCCGTAAAACAGGTGGGTCCGGCTGAAAAGGCTGATTTTATGATCCGATTCCTGAAGCGCGTGAGCCTGGATTCTCCCGCCCCTGCTGCCCTGGGAAGAATCAAGCGGGCTGGGGGCTATCTGTCCAAAGGATTTCCGGGAAGCACCCGGCTCAGAGCGCAGATTCACGCTGCTCGAACAACTGAGGAATTTTTTGAAATACTGCAGGATTACTTCGCGCGAGAATCGTAAAATTGGCGGCGTTTCAGGAGGTTTCTGCCGATCCCATAAAATAGATTTTAAACAAGGCCTTTGGATTTTCGCTTCCAGCCAAGGATGGCTGCAACTCCAATGCTGACAATATATAGAAGTACCATTGGGGCCGACCATAGGAGCAGGTTGAAGGCATCCCCGGTCGGCGACAAAACGGCGGCCAGCGCAACGATGCCCACCATCGCGTATTTGAATTTTCTCCACAGGAAATCGGCGCTGACAAGGCCGAAGATCGATAAGGAAGGCCACCACGACAGGCATTTCAAAAATCAGCCCGAAGCCCAGGAGCATCATGTTCGTCTGATCAAGGTATTCGTCGACCTTGATCACCGGAGTGAAGGACGCTCCAAGATTTATCAAAAACTGATAGGCTGCCGGAAGAACTATGTAGTAGCAGAAAGCCGCCCCGCCGACGAAAAGGATTATCGAAAATGCAAGAAAGGGCACCACATATTTCTTTTCTTTTCTATAGAGACCGGGCGCAATAAATTTCCACACTTCATAGAGGGTCAGCGGAAGCGTCAAAAAGATGCTCCCCAGCATGGCCACCTTCATATATAGAGTGAATGGATCGGTGGGCTTTGTATATGCGAGCTTGGTTCCCTCGGGAAGGGCTTTGGCTAGTGGAACTGCCAGAAAGTCGTAAATTGGCCTTGCAAAAAACCAGCAGGCAATGAATCCGATCCCTATAAAACAGGCAACGTGAACCAGCCGTTTGCGAAGCTCGTCGAGATGCTCGAGAAAGGACATCTTCCCGGATTCGCTTTCCGGTTCCTGCGAACCGTTCTCAGCTTTTAACTCCGCAGTCTCATCACTCATTGAGTTTCTTTTGATCCTACGGAGTTGGTTTCTTCCTTAGGGGTTTCGGATAGCGGAGTTGAGCTATCCCCGAGGATTTCGGATGGCTGAATTGAGCTGTCCTTGACAATTTCGGACAGCGCCTCTTTTTCCTTGTCGAGCCTTACCTCATCTTCCCAGGTTTGCTTAAGCTCGTTGGAAGCCTTTTTGAATTCGGCGAGGCCCTTTCCCAGCGATTTCCCGAGTTCCGGCAGCTTTCGCGGGCCGAAGATGATTAGGGCAAGAACAAATATAATGATAATTTCCTGCATCCCAAGAGAGCCCATGCTGCACCTGCTTTCCCGGCGGTTCCCTGCCAATATTTGTAGTTCAAGTCTAGATTAGCAAAAATCGGAAGTCAAGCCATGTGGCCGCACCCTCCGGATTCAAAGACTTCTTTTGAATATTGTCACGGCAATTCGCCGCATGCTATACTCTTCAAGCTTGGAAGGTCCACTATCGGAGCCAACCCTTTATGAAGCACAGATTTGCCGTTCTCTTGATCCTGGTTGTTCTCCTGTCTTCCCTGGCCGGCGGTTTGCTGGGAGGCAGGGCTGCGGCAAAGGCCGGAGCACCCAATTACACTTCACCCAACGAATTCCTGACAAATTTTACGGAGGCCCTGGACGTAATCCAGCAAACCTATGTGGATAAGGTGGGCCCCGACAAACTGGTGTACAGCGCCATAAAGGGCATGCTTCGGGTTTTGGACCCCCATTCCAGTTTCTTCGATCCCAAAGAGTTTTCGCGCCTCCGGGAAGAACAGCACAGCAAATATTTCGGCCTGGGAATTCGCGTGCGTCCTCTTCTCCGCGATCGGGGCCGAGTCGTGATTGTCGAGCCTCCGGCTATCGGCTCTCCGGCGGAACGGAAAGGACTGCGCGCGGGTGACGTTATCTCCAAGATCGAGGGAGAATCGATCGATGACTGGACTTCGGATGAAGTAGTGAATCACCTGCGCGGACCGCGCGGAACCATGGTGAGCATTACGGTCGAGCGGCCAGGCTTGAGAGATCCCCTTCAACTCACTGTGGAGCGGGATGAGATCCCTCTGGTAACGGTTCCCTACGCGTTCGAGATAAAGCCGGGAGTCGGTTATGTCAAAATCGATCGCTTTTCCGAATCTACGGCCGACGAGCTCAGGTCCAAGCTTAAAGAATTGGAAAGCAACCACATATCCGGCCTGGTCCTCGATCTTCGGGACAATCCCGGCGGCCTGTTGAACCAGGCAATCGAGATTTCCGATTTATTCCTCCCACGCGGGGAAATGGTTGTATCCACCAAGGGGCGAGCGGAGGGATCCGCTAAAGCCTATCGCGCTCCCAGTACGGACAAGATCGGCGTGCCTCTCGTGGTTTTGATTAACCGGCACAGCGCCAGCGCTTCGGAAATCGTCGCCGGCGCCCTTCAGGATCACGATAGGGCTCTCATTGTCGGTGAGGCGAGTTTCGGCAAAGGCCTGGTGCAATCCGTATACACCCTGGCGAACGACACGGGAATGGCCCTCACTACCGCCAAGTATTACACCCCGAGCGGAAGGCTGATCCAGCGCGACTATTCAGGATCTACATTTGAATATTATTACATGGAAGGTGACAATTCCGTCCCGGATAGCAAAGAGGACAGGGAAATAAGGTATACGGACAGCGGACGCAAGGTCTACGGGGGAGGAGGCATTACGCCGGATATTATTGAGCCCGCTCGGGAATTGAACCGATTTGAGGGGCTCCTTTCCTCGAAGGATATCTTTTTTCAATATGCCCGGCGCCTCACTTCGGGACAGGTGCCGTCGGCCGGTCATTTTCGCTTCACAGGCAGCGAAGCCGCAGCGCCGGATGGGAAAGCCTCCAATCCATTGCCAAATTTGGAAATAACCGATGCCATACTGGCCGACTTCAAACAATTTCTGCGTGACCGGCGCGTCGATTTTATTGACGAGGATATCCGGAATAATGTCGATTATATTAAGAGACGAATAAAGCAGGAAGTTTACACGTCATCCTTCGGGCTTCAGGAAGGCTTTAAAATTGCCATACAGGGAGACGCGCAAGTTTTGAAGGCTTTGGAGGTTCTGCCCGAAGCCAAATTGCTGATGACCTCAGGGCGGACAATCCCGGCCGCGCATAATAAGGTCAAATAATTCGGTGTCCGGTACATAATCCGGACTTGAAAGACAGCATGTCGGGGCTTCAGTGAGGAATGATTTTTGCCGGGAATTGAGAAGGCCGCGTAAGAAAAAGCGGGGGCTGACCTTCTGCGAAAAATCATTGGCATTTCACCGGAATTGAATTATATGTATTCCGGATCCGGGTTAGTGGCGCGGGAAAGAGCTATTACGCAGGCTTGCATAAAAACCAGCATGACCATACGCCGAAAGACCAAGAAGAGACCCTGGCCGGTTCATTTGATACTGGCTTTTTGTTGCCTGTACCTGCCTGCAATGACTGTCAGCGGGCTCAGTCCTGTTGCGCTACCGACAGAGCCGCTCTCGACGCTGGCTGAAATGCCGTATGCCCTGAATAATCCCAATATCCCGGCGGGCCTCTCGGAGCTTATGCGCGCTTCCCGGTCCAGGTACCTGGAGGGCTCCAACCAGATTAAGTCGGGCGATTCGGAGCAGGCGCGTGAGTCCTTCAATGAAGCCGTGGACATGCTCCTGCGGTCGAACTGGGACCTGGCTTCCACGCCGATGCTCAACAGTTTTTTTCAGGACCTGATCCGCCGAATCCAGGAAGATGAATCCCGCTATCTTCTGGTGCCTTCCGAGCCCGAAGATGAGGTCGAAAGCGCCGTTGTGGATGAACTGGAAAAGCTGGACCTGATCCCCATAAATGTCGACCCGGCATTTCAGGATGCCCTGGCCCTTGATCTGGCAAATCACAAATACGAGATCCCGATCACGATCAACGAAATGGTGATGAAGTCCCTGAATTACTGGCTGAATGGCGGCCGCAGATACTTCGAGGATGGCCTGCTACGTTCAGGGCAGTACCGCCCGATCATCGAAAAGGTATTCCGGGAGGAATCCGTTCCCCTGGACCTGATGTATCTGGCTCAGGTCGAGAGCTTGTTTAAAATTCAAGCGGTCTCCAAGGCCAAAGCCAAGGGCATATGGCAATTTAAAAAGGGAACGGCCGTGCGCTACGGGCTCAAGGTGACGCGCGACGTGGATGAGCGCTCGGATCCCGAGAAATCAACGCGCGCTGCGGCCCGATATCTTAACGACCTTTTCGATATGTTCAAGGACTGGAACCTTGCCCTGGCCGCCTATAACTGGGGTGAGGGGAAAGTCAGGCGTTTGATCAAAAACACGGGCGTCAACGACTTCTGGCAGTTGATAGATCTGAAGCGAAAAGTCCCGCTGGAGACTAAGAATCACGTCCCACTGATCCAGGCCAGCGTTATTCTGGGACGCAATCCCGAAAAATACGGCTTTCCCACGGAATTGCATCCGCCGCTTCAGTACACTGAAGTATCCGTGTCGAAGCCGATCGACCTCCGCGCCGCAGCCAAGGTCCTGAGCATCTCGCTGGACGAGCTCAAAAGACTGAATCCGGCCCTGCGGGGATTAACGACTCCGGCCAACTACCCCGGCTACCAGCTGAAAGTACCCGTGGATGTGGATCCCGGGATCCAGGAGCAGCTGGCTTCCCTGCCGGCGGCCAGGATCAAGGTGGTGCCCGAATATGAAGGCCGGCACAAAGTGCGCCGGGGTGAAAATCTCAGCAAAATTGCGGCACGCTATCGCGTTTCGGTTGATGATCTTGCAAAAGCCAACAATATATCCGTCAAGAAGAAAATAATTGCAGGAACGTGGCTTCAGGTTCCTCCTCGCCCTGTAACCTCAAAAGAAACGAAAAAGGTTTCCGCCAAAACCCCGAGTTCAAGCAGGTCCGCTTCCTCGAAAACCCCGCAAAATTCCGCCGGACCGGGCGCAAAGACCGCGGCCCAAAATAGCAAAACCGGCGGGAATCGTGCACAGGAACAAGTTGCTTCCAAGTAGGTGAAAAGCCAGAACATTTCGGGATGCTCGAACGTATAAATAAAGTTGGCTGCGTGGAGCCGGCTCAGTAGGAAAAGAATTATGCATGTGGAATCGACCGAACTTGAATTCCCGGCAATGATGATGGAAGCGCGGGAACGAAAAAAAACCAGGCGCTCCGGGGCTGCCTTGTGGGAAGCCTTCCGCATAGCGGTGGATTCAATCTGGGCCCATAAGCTGCGTTCCGTGCTCACGCTGCTGGGCATTATTATCGGCGTGGCATCGGTTGTTACGGTCGGAGGCGCCATCGAAGGATTGGGCAGTTATGTTTCGGATCGGGTAGTTTCCTCATTCGGCAGCAACGCATTCATTGTGGCACGTTTTGCGAGGGTGAACGTATCGAACGAGGATTTTGAAAAGATCATCAAACGCAACAAGAGCCTCTATCCTGCGGACATGAGGGCAGTGGAGGAAAGGTGCGACGGATGTGACGCCATTTCCACCACGCTGAACGGGACCGATGATGTCAAACGGGGCAGCAGCACGTTTTATGACGCCAGCATCACAGGCGTAAACGAGGACCTGCCCAAAATCCAGGAACTGGAGCTTGCGGAGGGTCGCTTCATTTCCAGTTTTGATGTGTCTTCTGCCCGGCGCAATGCCATTATCGGGTCCCAGGTGCGCGAAGACCTTTTCGGCTCTGCGGATGCGCTGGGCAAGAAAATCAAGGTTGGAGGCGACGACTACACCGTAATCGGCGTCGAAGTGCGCAACGGCAGCATGATGGGGCAGTCCCTGGATAACAAGGTTTATATTCCCTACACGGCGTTTTTGAAGAAATATGGGCCCCGTCAGTCCATTCAGTTCCGGGTAAAGGCTCCATCGGCTGCGGCGCTGGAATCGACTCAGGACGAAGTCCGGCAAATACTCAGAGCACGTCACAAACTGAGACCGAACCAGGAAGACGATTTCGACATTCTCGCCAGCAGCGCCCTTCAGGACGCGGTGGGCCAGCTGACGGGAGCCATTGCCATGGTGATCACTCCCATAACTCTTATTTCGCTCATCGTGGGTGGAATAGTGGTCATGAATATTATGCTCGTGACCGTCACCGAAAGAACCGTGGAGATAGGGACACGCAAGGCCGTAGGGGCAAAGCGCAGCGACATCCTGCTGCAGTTCCTGATCGAGTCGGCGCTTTTGGCTTCAGCCGGAGGAGCGATCGGCATCCTGCTTGCCTACATCATCAGCCTGATCATCGCGAACACAACGCCGGTGCCGATGAATATCACCCTGGGCTATATTTTAATGGCACTATTGACTTCAGGCGGCATCGGGGTGATATCCGGCATTTACCCGGCGCACAAGGCATCCAAGCTAAATCCTATTGTGGCGCTAATGAGAGAATAAGGAGCAAGCGGAGAACGGTGGAAACCGCCGTTTTCGAGAACGGGCATCTATGGTCAATTACCGCGAAAATCTTTCCATGGCTCTTGAAACCATATTGGCCCACAAGTTTCGGTCTTTCCTGACCATACTGGGGATTATCGTGGGTGTGGTCACGGTTATCGTGATCGCATCCATTTTAACCGGCCTGAGAGAGAGCATCGTCGCTCAGCTGGAAAGCTACGGCACCAACAATATCTATGTCTTTCACCTGAACACCGGGGTTTCGATCGGCCGCCGGTCCCGGGAGGAAATGAAGCGCAAACCTCTCACGATCCAGGATGCACAGGCCATCAAAGAGCAGTGCCCTTCCGTAAAGGACGTCGCATGGGAGGGAGTGCCCATGGGCTCCCGTGTCCAGATCAAATACAAGGGAAACAGCTTGCGCTCCTCCAGCTTCATTGGGGTGCCATCCAACTATCTGTCCGTGGTGAACATGACGATCGAAAAGGGGCGCTTCTTTTCCGAGGCGGAGGATGCCCACCGGATGCTGGTTGCGGTTATTGGGGCAGATGCTGCCGAGGCAATGTTCGCGGAGGCGGATCCGCTTGGGAAGCAGATACAGATACAGGGGCACCCTTTTACGGTCCTGGGGGTGCTGGAGAAAAGCAAGACGGGATTCGTTGACTCCGGCACGGACACAGCCGTCATCGTCCCGTACCGCACCTTTCATCGCCTAATGCCATGGGAAGACAAGCATTTCCTCACCATCCAGGCTTACTCGGGATTGCGTTCCACGGCCATGGATGAAATCGAGAGCCTTTTGCGCAGGCGCCGGGGAGTCAAACCGTCGGAATCCAATGATTTTGATCTCACCACGGCCGACCGCATCATCGAGCAGCTGGACTCGATTACGTCAACCGTCGGGCTGATCGCAATTGCGATATCGGGCGTCGGGCTGCTGGTCGGGGGAATCGGGGTCATGAATATCATGCTCGTCTCCGTCACAGAAAGAACCCGGGAGATCGGGGTGCGAAAGGCCATCGGCGCTACCCGGCAGGATATCGTTCTGCAGTTTCTTTTCGAGGCCATGACGCTTACGGGAGTCGGTGGAATTTTCGGAATCATCCTCGCGGTGGCCATCAGCTATATCATTGTCGCCCTATTGCCGTCGTTGCCGGCTCAGATTCCCTTTTGGGCTGTGGCCGCAGGATTGAGCGTCTCGGTCGCGATCGGGCTTGTTTTTGGCGTATGGCCCGCGCGCAAAGCCGCACTGCTGGATCCCATCGAATCGCTTCGATATGAATAAGCGTTCCGATTTTGAACTTGGAGTTCCCGGCCTTAAGAGCTAAGCTCTCTACGCCCGAAGCTGAAAAACCAGCCAAGTGCTTCGCCTCATGAAATCCCCTCGCGCGTGCCAATTGATGGAATTCGAAGCCATCACGCCGCGCCCGTGGATTTGGAAGTCAGAAGTCAGAAGAAGGATTCGAGAACAAAAGAAGCGTACAGGGTTGCACTTCAGTTTTAAACTGGGAACTCTGAACTGGAAACTGAATTTCTTAAGCTGTTCAGATATACAATTTTCCGAGTAGGTATCCAATACTTGGACTGAAGGAGCATGTATGAAACCGGTCAGGATAATGCCGTGCCTCGACATGAAAAATGGCCGTGTGGTTAAAGGAATTCACTTCACCGACCTGGTGGATGCGGGCGACCCTGTGGGGAACGCGTTCTTCTACCAGCAGGAAGGAGCCGACGAGCTGGCTATGCTCGATATTGCCGCCACACTCGAAAACCGGAAGACCCGAATTGAGTGGGTAAGGAATGTCGCTTCCATTCTTCATATACCTCTGACAGTCGGCGGGGGTATATCTGAACTGGAAGATATCGAGCTGCTCCTCGAGGCCGGAGCCAAAAGCGTTTCCATGAACAGCGCTGCCGTTAAGCGGCCCGCTCTTATCAGCGAAGCCGCGAAAAAATTCGGCTCGGATTGCATCACTGTAGCCATTGATGCGCGCCGAAGCCAAATTGTGCCATCGGGATTTGAGCTGGTGATTTCCGGCGGCACCCAGCCGGTTGGCAGAGACGCGGTGGATTGGGCAAAACAATGCGAAATGCTGGGCGCCGGTGTGATCCTGCCCACGAGTATGGATGGGGATGGAACCAAGGCAGGATATGATCTCGAATTCACCTGCGCCATAAGCTGCGCCGTCAACCTTCCGGTCGTCGCTTCGGGCGGCGCCGGCAAGCTGGGGGATTTTGCGGATGCGGTAACAAAGGGAGGGGCAAGTGTTCTGCTGGCAGCCTCGGTCTTTCATTTTCGGATATTAAGTGTCAGGCAAGTCAAGGAGTACCTGAGAGATAGAGGTATAGCGGTTCACTTGAATGATGGGAGGTAAGGGTATTGTTGTTCCGGAAAATATAGTGACTTTTGAGTGACATTCGGAGGATTGACCGGATATAGGTGTGTCAGAAGCAAGCGACCAGGAACCAGAATTAATCGCAATCGGCTTAACCATTGGCCAAGTCCACCGTTCCTCGATATCTATGTAAATTACTTGCAGGCTTCTGATTCGTGGCTATCCATCTCCGGGGTTGCGAAGAGGCGAGTGTCACTGTATTGGGCGAAACTTGATGAATGAAGCTCCAAATCCTTTCCGCCGGCGGTTTGAATAGGGGCATGCTATTCGGAAGGCATTCCATTTAAAAACGTATGACCCTTCGCTATCTTCTCGTCATCTAATTGAATAAAGAGGAAATTATGAAGTGATTCCGTCGATGTGGTATAATGAAATGTTTCATATTGTTGCGGGACGAGGGGGTAAACAATGAAAGACTTTGCCGCTTGTGCAGGCATTTCGTTATTGGTGGTTTTGCTGCTGCTGCCCTTGCCGGCCATTGGTGGCGAGGGACCAAGGGGACCTGCTCGCGAGCCCACGGGGCCCAGAGTTGACTCTGCTCCGAGGGCTGCCAGCCCCGCCGCGACCGTCTCTGCCGGGACAGGAGGTGCCGCAGTTTCTCCCGGAGGCTATGCGGCCGGTGGCGGAGGCGTGGCAGGAGGAGGAGCCTACCAGCCGAATCTCAGCGGGACCTCATTCCAGAATTACACCACTTACTATAACTGGAACAATTACTACTCATATTTGTGGACCCATTACAATATAAATCCTCTTTATTTCCATCGCTTTTATCGCAACTTCGAGCCTCTGGTCACCCCGGATATGCTGAAGGTGACCTTGCGTGAGCCTATAAGGTTAAGTTCGAATATGCTGGACTCGATCGATGAGCTGGAGGGGATGCTCGCGCAGAATCCGTCCGCATCACCGGCCGACAGGCTGGCGCTGCAGGAAAAGTCCAAACATATCCGGGAGCTCGCAAAACAGATCCGGCGCAACCAGACCCTCGCCAACTACGACCTCCGGAAAAATGAGAACCTTTTCAAGAAGGAAGAGGATCTCAGCTCGCTCGGTCCGGAGGCCCTGAACAAACTGCGCGAAATGGCCGTGGATCTGGACCGCCAGCTGAGGAACATGTACAGCCAGTCCTCGACATCGACCGTGTCTGTCGACAGCTATAGCGAACCCTCTATCGAATCGCTCGCCAAGGGCATCGAGAAACTGTGCAAGGCGATTGAGCAATCTTCAAAGCGAATATAGCGGCACACGGCTCCGGACAATCCGGAAAAATTGCCAAAGAGTGAAGGCTGAACACCGGCGCATGGCCAGGGCGGCAGCGAGTCGCAGATTACGGGTCTCAAAATTATAATTTTACATCAAAATATTCGGTTTTTTTATGCACCGGCGTGCAGCTCCACCCGATGTGTATATGTGAAGAATATAGGCCGGCCTCGCGGGATATGCTTTACATCCCGGACGGATTCGGGTACCGTTTGGCGGGTCTTTGTGACTGACCTCGCAGTCCTGGAAACCTCCTTTTAGCCTCGTTGTGTTCCACGCCTGTCGGACAAGTCGCGCATATTGACGAGGATCTCCTGATGACCAGATTGCTGCTGTGTGGTGTTTTCAAGCCGTTCGGGATCAAAGACGAGACTGCGGAACCGCTGTGCACGATGGAGCTTTTGAACAACCAGGTCACACGCGAGCAGGGGATACACTCGCCGCGCTCCAACAATCCAAGTTTTGCTCTCTATTTGATGGCGGAGAACATCCAGGTGCCGACAACCGTTCTGGATTTCCCATCCTGGAACGAGTTCACCAGAGAAATTGACACCGGGACCTACACTCACGTGGGAATCTCCTTCATAACACCCAACGTGCTTAAGGCCGGACGCATGGCCCAATACATCCGAAGCCATTCGCCCCGCACGAAAATCATCCTCGGAGGGCACGGAGTCGCCGTACCCGAACTCCGCGAACTTGTGGATTTTGATGAAGTCTGTCCGGGCGAAGGAGTCTCCTGGCTGCGGCGATATTTTGGCGAGAAGACAGAGCGTCCCATCATTCATCCGGCAGTCCGCTCGTCGATCAATGCGTACATCTACGGCGCTCCCATTATGGGAAAAGCCGGCATCATTATCCCGGGAGTGGGCTGCCAGAATTCCTGCCGTTTCTGCGCCACCTCCCACAAATTTGACCGGCAATACACGCCCTTCCTTCGCACCGGACGGGACATCTTTGCGGCCTGCCGGAAAACGGAGGAAGAGCTGGGCGTCCAGGATTTTGGTCTCATGGACGAAAACTTCTGCAAAGACCCTCAAAGAGCGCGTGATCTGCTCGCGCAGATGGAGAAGCACGAAAAGGCTTACTCTTTCAGCACATTTTCTTCGGCGGAAACCCTCGTCCAATTGGGCACGGAATTTATCCTGCGGCTGGGGATCAATTTTCTCTGGGTAGGGGTTGAGTCCAAAGCCAATCTGTTTGAAAAAACCCAGGGGATCGACCTTCACAAGCTGATAGCGGATCTGCAAAATCACGGCATCTCGGTGCTGGCCTCGTCCATCCTTTTTCTGGAGCACCATGACAAAGAGACTATCCATGAAGACATTGACTGGGCTATCGGGCTCGAGTCGGATTTGCTTCAATTCATGGAACTGGGTCCGACTCCCGGGACAAGGCTCTACCGGGAGTATGAAGCTGAAGGGAAAATAGTGCAGGACATACCCTGGCCGAAGAAGCACGGGCAGGACGAAATCTGGTTCCGGCATCCCCACTTCACTCTTCCCGAAACCGCCAGCTACCTGCGCGATGCTTTTATAAAAAAATATCATGCGCATGGACCCGGCGTCCTGAACATGGCGATCACGGCCGTGAAAGGATATCTGCGGTTAAAGGCCGAGGTCGCCGAAAGAGAAAAACTCGGCATGGCCTGGGATCCGGCAGTTCTTAAGTATGTCCCTGCCGGGCGCGTCCTCCCTGACAGGTTCATGCAAATGCGGCTGGATTCCATGAAGCGGAATACCCTGCGCTTCCGCCCTGCCCTGAGCAGCGCGCTGAAATATGCACCCAACGCCGCTGCTGCTGAAAAATGCCGCAGGGCAATGGCGCTGTATGATCAGGCCTTTGGCCCGATGCCCATCCTGGAACGGGCGAAATCCGTGGCTGTACGGATTCTTGCCGTAAGGGAATCCCGCAGGACCAAAAGGGAAGGCATCATTATGCGCCAGCCGCCCACGAACCGCGTCACCTATCCCGACAGATCCGACCCGTGTTTAAACGAGGACTATCTAATGGCAGGCGCGTCCATTGCCAGTCAGCCCGAAATGTAATGTTGCGTGCCTCAGCGCATTTGTCGGCGTACGTCCGCGTCCCGGAGTTTTATGCGGAACGCGCCCGTTTCCCTTGCCGATGGCCGAATCCGTAAATTCATGCCCATTTCCGGGAGTTTTGGCGTAATCTGATCCTATATTTCTGCATAAAATCGTCATCGCGACGGAAGGAGGGAAGCCTGTGGAACAAACCATTCGTTTCAGGCTCAACCGCCGTCCTGTTAGCATTACAACGGATGGTGAAAGAGCACTCCTCTGGGTGTTGCGCACCGATATGGGACTCACCGGCGCCAAGTTCGGTTGCGGTCAAGGCCATTGCGGCGCATGCACCGTGATCATCAACGGGGAAGCTGTTCGGTCCTGCCGGTACCCTCTCAAGAATGTAACGGGAAGGGAAGTTCTTACTATTGAGGGCCTGGCTGAAAACGGGAAGCTGCATCCGCTGCAAAAAGCTTTCATGCAGCATGGGGCAGTCCAGTGCGGCTTCTGCACTCCGGGAATGATCCTCAAGAGCTACAGTCTCCTGCAAAAGAACGCAAATCCCGGCAGGGAGGATGTCATCCGCGCCCTGGATCAGAATCTGTGCCGCTGCAGTTCCTACAGCCGCATCGTCGAGACGGTCCAGGCGGCCGGAGCCGAGATGAGAGGAGGGAGGGCATCATGACGGGAACAGGCGGATCCCTGGATCGCAGGGAGTTCATCAAGATTCTCGGCCCCGGAATTTATGTTTTGTTTTCAGCCAATGACTTCATTTTTGCTCAACAGCCGGGCGCGCGCGGGTATCCTGAGGATTTTAACGCCTACCTGCGCATCGGCGAGGATGGGCGCGTCACATGCTTTTCCGGAAAGATTGAAATGGGACAGGGAATCATTGCGTCGCTGGCTCAAATGCTTGCCGAGGAACTTGAAGTTCCCTACGAATCGGTGAGCATGGTTATGGGCGACACGAAACTGTGCCCCTGGGACGCCGGCACCAACGGCTCCCGCAGCATAAAATACTTCGGCCCTGCCTTAAGGGCGGCAGGCGCCGAGGCGCGCGAGGTTTTGATAGCGCTGGCCGCCGAGCGCCTGCAAATCTCCCGGGAGCGGCTGGCTGCAAAGGACGGTGTTGTTTTCGACCGTACTTCGCCCGGGACGAAGGTCGGCTACGGGTTGCTGGCCAAGGGGAAAACGATTGAGCGGCACCTCGCTCAAAAACCATCCCTAAAGCCTCCTTCGGCTTTTAACGTATGCGGAAAATCTCTGCCGCGTGCCGACTTCGAGGATAAAGTAACGGGTAAAGCTCAGTTTGCGGGAGACATACGCCTGCCTCGTATGCTCTACGGAAAAGTTCTCAGGCCTCCGGCACATGGCGCCAGGCTTAAGGAGGTGCATGCCGACGCCGCAAAGGAGGTAAAGGAGGCGCGCGTTTTTCAGGAAGGGGATTTTGTCGGCGTCGTTCATCCTCTTCCCGATATGGCGGAAAGAGCGCTGGCGCTATTAAAGCCGGTCTATGAAATGCCGGAGGCCAGGGTTGACAATGAAAGCATTTACAGGCAGCTGTTGGGCGCCGACGCCAGGGACAACGTCATCGAACAGAAAGGCGACCTGGAAGAAGGCTTCCGGATATCCGCGCTCCGTTTTGATGAATCCTATTTCACGCCCTATGTCGCCCACGCTGCAACAGAGACCCATAGCGCTGTGGCGGACGTACAAAAGGACAGCGCAACAGTCTGGGTGGGAACCCAAAGGCCCTTCGGCGCCAACGAGGAAATAGCCAGGGCTATAGGATTAGGGGCCGACAAGGTGAGGGTCATCACGCCTTTTGTCGGCGGCGGTTTCGGCGGAAAGAGCCAGGTCGGACAGGCTGTGCAGGCTGCCCGGCTCTCAAAAATGACGGGCCGCCCGGTGCAAATCGTCTGGACGCGTGAAGAGGAATTTTTCTACGACACCTTCCAGCCTGCTGCCGTGGTGAAAATCGCCTCCGGGCTGAATGCCTCCAACCGGATCACCTTTTGGGATTATCACGTTTTTTTTGCGGGCGAACGGAGCTCGCAAAACATATACGATGTCCCCAATGTGAAAACGGTTTCCCGCGGGAGTTCCTTCGGCGGCGGGGGCCCTCATCCCTTCGGAACCGGAGCCTGGCGCGGCCCGGGAAGCAACACCAATATCTTTGCCCGCGAATCCCACATCGATGCTATGGCGGCAAAAGCCGGGATGGATCCTCTGGAGTTCCGGCTGCGCAACCTTGCGGATAAGCGGATGATCCGCGTGGTTGACGCGGCTGCCGGAAAGTTCGGCTGGAAGCCCGGCAAAGCGTCCGGCGGGCGGGGCCAGGGAATGGTATGCCTGGACTACCTGGGCACCTATGTTGCGGCGATGGCGCAAATCAACGTCGACAGGTCCAGCGGCCGGATCCGTGTCGAACGCATCGTTCATGCGCAGGATATGGGTCCGGTTATCAATCCCGCGGGAGCGCGCATGCAGATCGAGGGAGCGATTACGATGGGATTGGGCTACTGCCTGAGCGAGGAGATAAACTTCAAGGGCGGCGCCATCGAGAGCCTGGATTTCGGCTCCTACCAGATACCGCGTCTTTCCTGGGTGCCTGTTATAGAGTCCGTTCTGGTTGATAATACGGAAATTGCCCCGTCGGGATGCGGGGAGCCCCCCATCGTCGGCATGGGAGCCATGATTGCCAATGCGCTTTTCGACGCCACGGGCATCCGTATGAACCGGCTTCCCTTGGTTCCTCAGAGGGTCAAGGCGAAATTGGCGTAAACCGCGAGTAAGCAGAGCGCTTCCGGCCTGCGGGCCCGGGAACACATCGAGAGAATGGCTTTGTGGAACTGCCTCTGCGGGGAACCGTCCGGACATCCTTATGCTGAATAAACCGGTAATCCCTCAGCCCTGCCGGGGGACTCACGGAGTTTGACAGTTCCAGGATCATTGTACGGCGACATACACTGACAAAACGCTGACAAAAGCCGGTCAATAAGGCAACGATCGGTGTGCAAGAGCCAATGAGACGCTACCGATCCTGTTCCGGCCCCAGGTTGCAGATGTCAACCTGCATTGCGGTGCCCGCAACCGGGAACCTGTGCGCTCATCTTAACTGCTGCAGCATGCAAGCTTTTAGAAATGCCGGCCATGCAAATAATTGAAGGCGAGGACGGGGAACTGAAACTCATCGAACGGATTAAGATCGGTTTGATTTCCAGGCTGGGATATTGGGTTATCCGTTTGATCGGCAGAACGCTGCGCTGGGAAGCCAGGGACTGGCAGTACCTGGAAGCGGTTCACGCGGCAGGCAAAAGGCTGATCCTGGCGTTCTGGCACGGACGCATATTTATGGCGACTTACTATTTTCGCCGGCGGGGCATCGTCGTAATGATCAGCCAAAACCGGGATGGCGAATATATTGCCCGGGTTATTGAACGTTTCGGCTACGGCGTAGCGCGCGGATCCAGTACCCGGGGGAGCCGCCAGGCTACGGTTGAGATCCTCCGGGCCCTGAAAGCGAAAAGGGATGTGGGCTTTGCCATGGACGGGCCCCGCGGTCCCCGGTATGTCGCCAAGCCCGGAGCCGCCTTTGTTGCGTCGAAAAGCGGAAATCCCGTGGTGCCCTTTGGCATTTCGGTCGAGAGGAAATGGGTGATGCGCAGCTGGGACCATTTCATGGTGCCCAAACCTTTTTCGAAAGTCCTGGTTTCGATCGGGTCTCCTGTTTATGTTCCGGAAGACGCGACTGAAGAGGATATGCGGCTCGCGGAGAGGCAGATCCAGAATTCTCTGGATAATTTGCGCGACCGGGGCGATGCCTTCTGGGGCGGAGAACCGGACCGATGACCGGGCGTGGCATCCAAATATATGAATTATATGAAAGTGCGGGTTAAGCTTGCATTTTGCGGCGGCTCTTTCTATGATTTGTGTTTTTGATATTCAGGCTGAAAGCGGCTTTCTGGAGATAGTGGCAATATGAAAAGGACGTTCCAACCCAACAACAGCAAGCGAAAAAAGACGCACGGCTTCCGGGAGCGGATGTCGAGCAAAAGCGGCCGGCTGGTGCTTAAGCGCAGACGCGCCAAAGGGCGTAAAAGGCTGACGGTGAGTGGCTAAGGAGACCTCTGAGGGATTTCCGCATGCCGTCCGAATTGTGCGCGCTTCGGACTACCGGAAGCTTTACAAAACCGGAAGAAAGATACATTCGGAGCGATTTGTCCTTTTCGGCCGCGAGAACGAACTTGGACGTCATCGCCTGGGAATTACCGTATCCAGAAAAGTGGGCGGAGCGGTTGTAAGAAACCGCATCAAACGCCTGTTCCGGGAGATATTTCGAAGATCATACGGCGAAATACCAAAGCAGCTCGACATTGTGGTCAATGTCAAGGCAGATTGCGTTGGGGCCCGATACGATGATTTGCGGCTCGAGTTCCTGGCTGCCGCGCAAAGGATCTGCCGATAAGGATGTTACGGTCGGGTAAAACCGGGATGGAACTCTGTCGGGCACAAAGGATCTTTGGTCCCATCAAGGAGATAGCGCTGTTGGCCATAATGGGCTACAAACGCTTCGTTTCGCCCTGGCTGCCCAGGGCGTGCCGTTTCGAGCCAACCTGTTCGGTTTACATGTACCAGGCAATCCAAAAAAAGGGGATTCTGGCGGGAATTTTCCTGGGGGTGAAGCGGATTTTGAGATGCCACCCTTTTTCTGCAGGAGGTATTGATCCCGTTCCGTAAAAGGAGATGAATGCATCTTCCTGACGGAACTGTCGCTCCCTTGCCTCGCTTGGACCTAAGGGATGCCTGTCCTTTAATTTCTTTAATTTAGCTTTCTCTAACCGGTCGAGGCGTGTCGGTGCCACGGCCTCCGCAATACTCATGGAAAAACGTGCGATTCTAGCTATTTCGTTAGCAGTGCTGGTGTTGATTGGCTTTCGATTCTTCGAGCAGCAGCGTCGAGGGCCGTCCCCGGCCAAACTGCCTGCTGTCCAGAATTCCCAGAATTCCAGCCCGAACCAGGGATCATCGACACAAAATCAAGCGCCGGTTGAGGTTGCGCCTCAACTGCAGGCGCCGTCCGGTGACGATACCCAGGCTTCCGCCCGGACGATTACGGTGGAAGGGGATTTGTACCGGGCCGTCATAGACAACCGGGGCGCGGTCCTGATCAGCTGGCAGCTGAAAAAATACAAGTCTGCCAGAAATGGAATTTTCGAAATGATCGCTTCCAACCATGATAACGGGGCGAGATCTTACCCCGGCTCCATGATCTTCGAGGAAGCGGCGCTAACGTCTCTCTCCAACAATGAGCTTTATCAGGTTTCCATTGAAGGCGCTGCGGACACCGGCGCCGCTCTTACGCCTCCCGTCACGGTTGCAATGAGCCTTAAACGCGGCGACCTCCGGATTGAAAAACTCTATCGCTTTGAGAAGGACACGTACCTTGTCAATCTTTCGGCAGCTTTCGACAAGAGCGGCAAAGCGCTCGAGGGCCGCTGGCTTCTCGGGCAGGATATTGGACCGGAGCAGGAGCACCTGAGCAGCAGCAGGAAGCTTGAGGCGGTCTACTACGGATCCGGCAAGGCCCGCCGTGAAAGCCCTCCGAAGGATGAGAAGGAGGTCAAAAAGATCGAGAGCGACGTACGCTGGGTCGGTTTGGACATGCAATATTTCTCCATGATAGCCATACCCGCGCAGCCGTTGCCTTACTTTGACATCCAGAGACGGCCGGTAAAAGCTATTGCGCTGGACGGCAAACAGGTGGACAGAGACCTGCTCAGACTCACGACTCCCGTAAACGGCTCCATGCGTTATCAGCTTTACCTTGGCCCCAAAAAACCGTCGGACCTGGAGGCGGTAAAGTCGGCCGACATCACGGGCGTAATCGATTACGGGATGTTTGCCATCCTCGTCTATCCCCTTCTGGCGTCGCTCCGGTGGCTGTACCAGTACATCCCCAATTATGGCTACGCGATTATGCTCCTGACCTTTCTCCTGTCCCTGCTGCTGTTTCCTTTCCGGGTGAAGCAGATCCTTTCGATGAAGAAAATGCAGGCGGTGCAGCCCAAGGTCAAGGCTATCCAGGAGAAATACCGCCGCTATAAGAAGACGGATCCGAAGCGCGCGGAAATGAACCAGGAGATCATGGCTCTCTACAAGGAGCACAAAGTGAATCCGCTCGGGGGATGTCTGCCTCTGGTCCTGCAGTTTCCGCTGTTGTTCGCCTTCTATTCGCTTCTGGCCAATTCCATAGAGCTGAGACAGGCGCCTTTCATGGGCTGGCTTCAGGATTTGTCGCTCAAGGATCCCTACTATGTCCTCCCGGTCATCATGGGCATCACAATGTTTATTTCGCAAAAGATGACGCCCATGACGCCGGGGACGGACCCGACGCAGGCGAAGGTCATGACGGTGATGCCGGCGCTGTTCACGGTCATGTTCTTCAATGTTTCGAGCGGCTTGAACCTGTATTTTCTCTGCAGTAATATCTTCTCGGTTGGATTTCAGAAGATCTTCGAGAGGTGGATGGGTGACGGGAAGTCAGGAGATTCAGCAAAGCTCAAAGAAGAGGTCGCTCGAGGCAGCCGTTGATTTTTGCCGGGAGCTGGTCCGGGGCCTTCACCTGGACCTGGTTCTCGAAGGCAAGGAAGAGGATGCCGTCCTCCTCATCAACCTTAGCGGTCCGGACCGTCCTTATCTGCTGTCCAATTCCGCTTCCCTGCTGAACAGCATGGAGTATCTTCTGAACAAGGTCTTCCACCCCGGCAAGGACGATGCGCCCGGCATCCTGCTGGATTCCGACAAGTACAGGAAGCATCGCGAGGCAGAGCTTGTCCTTCTTGCTCAAATGGCATCGCAAAAAGTTATCTCCCTGCGCAAGCCGCTGAACCTTCAGCCCATGGTGCCCCGGGAGCGAAGAATCGTGCATCTGGCCCTGGCCGGCATCGAGGGGGTGCGGTCCCAGAGCAGCGGCGAAGGCGACAACCGCAGCATCACGATCTACCCGTCATAAAAATTCGGGATTCGAAATTGCGGAACTGAATTCTCGAATCTCGAATTTCGAGTTTCGAATCCAATGAAAGATCTGACGAACACAATTTGCGCACTATCGACGGCTCCCGGGAAATCCGGTCTCGCCGTGGTGCGCGTGAGCGGCTCTCAAAGCATGGAGCTGTTCCGCCGAATTTTCCTTCCGGTCAGGCAATTTCAGGAAATTCCGGTGCGCCGGGCGATCCTCGGGCGGATCGTGGATCCGCGCGACGGATCGGAGATTGACGAAGGCATCGCGACCTTTTTCGTTTCACCCAAATCCTATACGGGTGAAGATATGACCGAATACTCCATCCACGGCAGCCCGGTCCTGATCGCCGCTTTGCTGGACAGCCTCTGTTCGCTCGGGGCCCGCCTGGCGGAGCCGGGCGAGTTTACCATGAGGGCCTTTCTGAACGGCCGGATGGATTTGACGCAGGCGGAAGCCGTGCGCGATATTATCGACGCAACGACGATGTTTCAGGCTCAGGTGGCTGCGCGTCAACGGTCCGGGGAACTGGGTCAAAGGCTGCAGGCCGCAAAAAAGCTGCTGGTGGATATCGTCGTGAACCTCGAATCGGCTGTCGAATTTGTGGAGGAAAGCCTGCCGCTGGATTCCAGGGAGCAGCTGGCGCAGAAACTTGGGCATTTGCAGAGTGAACTGAGGGCCTGGATCGAATCGTTCCGTCAGGGAAGAATTGTCAGGGACGGCTTCGCCATGGCCGTCGTCGGCCGGCCGAATGTGGGTAAAAGCAGTGTTTTCAACGCGCTGCTGGCTCAGGACCGGTCCATCGTCACGGACATACCCGGAACAACCCGGGACCTGGTTTCCGAATTCACGAACATCGGGGGAATCCCCGTCCGGCTTCTGGATACTGCCGGGATCCATGATTCGCAGGACCACATCGAGAAGCTGGGGATCGACCGAAGCCTGCAGGCAATAGCAGACGCCGACATCATCCTTCTGGTTTTGGATACAAGCAGGAATCAGTCGAGGCAGGATCTGGCTTTGAAGAGCCGGCTGGATTCGCTGCCCTGTATTGCAGTCATGAACAAGGCTGATCTTGTCTCCAGGTGGTCCGCCGAAGCCCGGAGGGCATTTTCGGGGGATTGGCCGCAGGTGGAAGTATCCGCGAAAACCGGATCGGGAATCGACGAGTTGCGATCGGCGATACTCAGCCGTGTGTTGGGCACGGCCCGGGCCGGCCGGGAGGGATTAATGGTAACCAACCTGAGGCACTGTCGGGCCCTGGAAGCTGCCGAACAGCATCTCACGGGCGCTGCGGGCGCTTTACGCGAAGAGCTTTCGGAGGAATTTGTTCTTGCGGACCTGCATGGGGCGCTGCAGGAACTGGGGACCATAACGGGCGAAACTCAGATTGAAGACCTTTTAGGGGAAATATTCTCCCGCTTTTGCATTGGAAAATAGTGAATTCACAGGTGTTCATCTGTGGCAGCTTTTTGGCGAAGCCGGATGGGGCGGTCTGTGACGGAGAAGCGGAGTGACGCTGGCAGGGTTTGAAGATTTCGATGTTCTAATCGTCGGAGGCGGGCATGCGGGGTGTGAAGCTGCCGCAGCTGCGGCTGGCATGGGCGCAAGAACGGCGCTTTGCACCATGGATATGGGGCTGCTCGCCCGGATGTCATGCAATCCGTCTGTCGGCGGCATCGCCAAAGGGCACCTTGTGCGTGAAATCGATGCGCTGGGCGGCATTATGGGAGAAGTTGCGGATAAAACCGGAATTCAATTTCGACTGCTAAATGCCAGCCGCGGTCCGGCAGTCCAGGCTCCGCGCTGTCAATCCGATAAAGCCAGATATTGCAATGAGATGCGCAGATTATTGGAGGGCCGGGAAGGCCTGACTTTGCGCCAGGTTGAAGTGGCGCAAATCATTGAAAACAAAGGGATTATCCAGGGCGTTCAGCTTGTGGGCGGGAAGGAAATCCGGTCGCGCGCCGTAGTTCTGACGACCGGAACGTTTTTAAATGGATTGATTCGGATAGGGGATCAGAGCTTTGCCGCAGGTCGCATGGGTGAGGCGTCTTCGGTTCTGCTTGCCCGAAACCTGAAACAGATCGGATTTCAAATGGGCCGGCTTAAGACCGGGACTCCGCCCAGAATCGACCGGCGGACGATCGATTACGCTCGGTTTGAGGAGCAGAAGGGCGACGATAAACCGACTTTCTTCTCTCTGCGCACACAGGCATGTTCCCTGCCTCAGGTTTCATGCCATCTGGGATACACCAACGAGAGCCTGCACGCCCTTATCCGGGAAAACCTGAAAAGATCAGCGCTTTATGGCGGATTCATCAGCGGGATTGGTCCGAGATATTGCCCGAGCGTAGAGGATAAGGTAGTGAAATTTGCGGACAGGGAGCGTCATCAGCTATTCCTGGAGCCCGAGGGCCTGGATGCCGAGGAAATATATCTCAACGGGCTTTCCAACAGCATGCCGGTAGAAGTTCAGCTGGCGATGCTGCGCTCGATTCCGGGACTCGAAAATGCGCGCATGCTCCGCCCGGGCTATGCCATCGAGTACGATTTCGTTCAGCCTACGGAGTTGAGCCCGACCCTGGAGACAAAGCGGGTTCAGGGGCTTTTCCATGCCGGACAGATTAACGGCACAACCGGATACGAGGAAGCTGCGGCGCAGGGGATTGTCGCGGGGATCAACGCCGCCTTGAGCGCGCAGAGGAAAGATCCGGTCCTATTTGGCAGGGATGAGAGCTACATCGGGACCATGGTGGATGACCTCGTAACGAAGGGAGTCGATGAGCCGTATCGTATGTTCACCTCGCGTTCCGAGTTCCGGCTGCTGTTGCGCCTGGACAATGCCGACCGGAGGCTGCGGCCCCTGGGTCACCGCCTGGGACTTGTGCCCGAAGGCGACTATGCCCGCTTCCTCAGCAAATACCGGGAGGCCGACCGGCTGCGCTGTTTTCTCAAGGAGCACCGCTGGAATCCCCGTGAGGCTTACTGCCCCGGGCTTGCGGCCAGGATGGATACGGAAAAAGCCAAAGGGGCTACGCTGGAAGAAATCCTGCGCCGCCCCGGGATCACTCTTGGAGATATGGAGCCCCTTTTGAGACTGCACGATCGGTGGCTGGCTTCACGGGAATCGGCCCAATCGGTTGAGATCGAGGTCTGCTACGAGGGATATATTCAGCAGCAGTTGAGAGATGCGCAAAAGCTTCGCAGTATTTCCGCCCGGCGCATTCCTGAGGATTTTGACTATTCGCGGATTGACGGGCTGAACCGCGAAACAAAGGAGAAACTGAGCAGAATCCGCCCGAAGGACCTCGCCATGGCCGGGCGTATCCCGGGAATAACGCCTGCGGCAATTTCAATATTGAATGTTCAGCTGGAGCTGCGCCGCGCGAGACAGCGCCGCGTTGCCGCAAATCCGGAAACTCCTGAAAAGGGGAGTTGACTGTGGATGCAACGGATGAATTGAAGCGCCTGTTCAAAAAATCCGGCATATCGATCGAATCACGGGCTGCCGAACAGCTGGCACTTTATCTCGCGTTATTGACCAAGTGGAATTCACGCGTCAACCTGACGGCGCGTACCGATTGGACGGCTATCGGCCCGTTGTTTCAGGAGGGCATCTGGGCTTCGGGATTTTTGCCTGCGAGCCGGTGCGCACTTCTGGATATCGGCAGCGGAGCCGGGTTTCCGGCAATTATTCTCCGGATACTGGTTCCGGGAGTGCAGCTGGAGATGATTGAAAGCCAAGCCAAAAAGGCGGTTTTCCTGGAGACGGCAGCGAGCGAACTGGGCCTGGAGGGAACCCGGGTGCATTTTTCGCGGCTGGATGAATATTTAGGCAAAAGCGATCACAACTGGGACTACGTCACATGGAAGGGCCTGAGACTCAAATGCAGCGAACTTTTGCAGTTGCGGGCCCATGCGCATACACAAACACAATTCTGGATGTTTCATGGCAGGGAGTTGGCGGTTGAAGATGCGGAAGCCATGGAGCGTCTGATGAAACGGGTCCGCAGCGAAAAATGTCCGGGGCGGGAAAACTGGACGCTTTCGATGTATATACCGCGGTAGTGTTGCACGTGAAACAAACGGGAGGCCGGCGAAGGAAGCGCTATTGTTTCACGTGAAACACAGGGTAGCGGATAGTTCCTCAGCAAATCTCAAGGATGCCGCGGACTAGCTTTGCAGGTCCGGGTTTCGAAACGCTGACTCACGCCGACCCAAGCGCCGACTTACGCTGACCAGCTTGAAGGGTCTGCCACCGGGCGCCAGACTTTGCCGATGCGCCGGAAATTTTGGAGCCATAGGCACAGGGGCACGCACAGAATTGTTGGCCTCCGAAGTATAATGTGCTACTCTCGCTTGCGCGCAATAATCCCATGGCAAAAGTAATTGCAGTTACCAATCAGAAAGGCGGGGTCGGCAAGACCACAACCGCAATTAATCTGGCCGCAGCCCTGGCGGTGGCGGACATGCGTGTGCTGGTCATCGACACCGATGCACAGGCGAATTGCAGCAGCGGCCTGGGAGTCGTCAAAGGTTCGCTCAATAAGAGCATCTATGGTGCTCTCATCGGGGAAGAACCGCTGGTCTCAATAATGCGGGATACGGAACTGGAAAACCTGAAATTGATTCCCGCGGATAAAAACCTGACGGGCGCAGCCATAGAAATGATCGAGCTCCCGGAGCGCGAATTCCTTCTCAAGAAACTGCTGGCGCCCCTTCTCTCGCGTTTCGATTTTGTCCTGATCGACAGCCCGCCGTCCCTGAATATCCTGACCCTCAACGGGCTCGTGGCTGCCGATTCGGTTCTTATCCCGATCCAGTGCGAATATTTCGCACTTGAAGGGCTGACGGATCTTTTCGATACGCTCGCACGGATTCGACGAACCTTCAATCCGGATCTTTCCATACAGGGGATCCTTTTGACGATGTTCGACGAGAGGACGAACCTGAGTTTGCAGGTCCGGGATGATCTGATAAGCCATTTTGCCGGCAAGGTGCTTCAAACGGTGATTCCCAGAAACGTGCGGCTGGCCGAGGCTCCCAGTTTTGGCAAGCCGGCGCTGCTTTATGACATAAGGTCCAAAGGAGCCGAAAGCTATATTCGGCTGGCCAAGGAAATACTGAATCATGAAAAAAAGGGTATTGGGTAGAGGGCTCGAAGCCCTGATCCCCGAGGATAAACCGGTCATTTCTCCATCGAATGAAATAGACATCGATCGGATCGTTCCAAATCCGAAACAGCCCAGGCTCAAACTGGACGAGGCGCGCCTGGAAGAGCTGGCGGCTTCCATAAAGGAAAACGGAGTTCTGCAGCCGGTGCTGGTTCGTCCCATGGCAAATGGTTACCAGCTTGTAGCGGGAGAGCGCCGCCTGGCAGCGGCGCAGCGCGCCGGGCTGCTTAAAATACCTGTTCAGGTCCGCGACGTTCCCGACGATCGGCTTCTGGAATATGCCATGATTGAGAATCTTCAGCGGGACGACCTCAATCCCATGGAGGAAGCCCAGGCATATCAGCAGTTTATGGATGAAACCGGCATCACCCAGGAGCAAGCCGCAGCGCGATTGAAAAAAGAGCGAAGTACCATTGCCAATTCGCTCAGGCTACTGAAGCTGCCGCCGGCCGTCAGGATCCTGGTTGCCGACAGGAAGCTTTCACCCGGACATGCCCGGGCGCTCCTGGCCTCCAACGCCAGCCCTTCAGAGATGTCTAAAATCGCCGGGATGATTATTGAAAAGGACTGGTCGGTGCGGGAAGCCGAAAAATGGGCAAAGCATAAGGAAAAGCCCGCAAGACTTCTCAGGGGCCAGGATCCGAATGAGGCCGCCGCCACAGACCGCCTGCGCCTGGCTCTGGGTACAAAGGTGGAACTCCATACAAAAACCGGGGGGAAAGGAGAAATAAGGATTCACTATTATAGCCAGGAAGAGTTGATGCGCCTTTACACAATCCTGGTCGAAAAGGCCAATCCGACGGAGTCAAGCCATGCAATTCATGAAGGGAAAATTAAGGGATGATGCGGTCAGCCTTTTGGGTGAAGGGGTGGAATTCGCCGGAGAGCTCATCTGCACCAACAACCTGAGAGCGAGCTGTGTCATTAAGGGAAAGGTCCGTTCCGATGCCACCTTTGAGATCGGGCAGGGCGGGAAAGTCGACGCCGAAGTTGCAGTTCGAAGAATCGTAATTGGCGGAGAATTCCACGGTACCATCCGCGCCTCGGAAAGAGTGGAGATCCTGAAAGAAGGGAAGGTTTACGGCGAGATTTTTTCTCCGTGCCTCATTATTGAAGCCGGGGCCATATTTGAGGGACGATGCAATATGAGCGACAGCAGGCCGGCGGGCTTGGATACCGGAGCCCCGGTCAATCCCTCCGGTTCAGCATCAAGCAAGCTTTTATAGACCGTATCTCCGGCCGCTCTCTCCCGCTAAGGAAGATCAGGCTCCCATACTCATTCTCAAGCAGTGCAGGTTCCGGGTTGAAGGGCGAAAGCCAGAAGCCTGGAACCGGAAGAAGAATGCCAGGACACGGGTTTTTGGGCGATGTCTTTCAATTGGATCTCACCCCAGAAATTGCCAGCGCTGCAGCCTTTATGACTATCGGGATCCCAATCGAAATCGCGATACGAGAGGCTATATCGATGCCGAATCCGATTGCAATAACAACCCCCGACCCCGATAATGCTGTACAAACCGCTACGAGCGGCTCATAAATCAAGTTTCCCTGATTTTCCTGGGTGATCCTTAAATATTCTAAAAATAATTTAAATATCATATACTTAGAAGTGTTATGAAAATGACTTTTATTGTCTTATTATAACGGAGGAAGCTTTTGGCCGTGAGCGGCCTGATGTCCTGTGCGAGCTAATTGCGGCCGGGAGACTTCGCCGGAGGAGACTTCGCCGCAGGAGACTTCGCCGGATGCCCTATTCTACAGATATCTTTAATGATTTGAGGAACTTAGCGTCTTCCTGGGTTATGCGCAGCCGTACGGGTCCCTCCGGGCTTTTAGAAAGCGCCTCTTCCGCCCCCCTGCTATTCCGGCCGAAACCGATTTTGGCTTCAACGACGAGAAAAACCTCATACCCGGCATCCCGTATTTCCTGGATGCGTTCAGTGATTCTGGGGGATTCTCCAAGAGTCTCGTTGATGGATTCGCCGAGGCTTTTCATGAGACGCTTGATGTCGGCTTCCGGCATTTGCTTCTCCAATGAATTGTATGAATTGTATGTGCTGATCAAAATCATTGTACGCTCGTGCCCTTTAATAAGCAATTGCCGCGGACAGCCGTACCCCAAGTGTACCTGCGCCGCGACCGGTTTTGCCCGCCTCTTGAATGCAAAAACAGTCACCAAATATGCGGATTAATGGTATCTTTTGCGCTGATTTATGAAACCTTTGGTCCAGGCAAGTCGTAGTATTCGTCGTTGCCTCAGATGGAGATTGGGATGAGTAAGCGGAAAAAGATCTGGATTATGTGCGGGGGAGTTCTTCTGCTGGCGATCATAGTCTTCGCCAGCGTCCGCTCCAATCGCAAAAACACTATCGTTGTCCAAACCGCCAAAATTGAGCGCAAGGATGTCCTGACCTCCAAGGTCACTGCCAGCGGAGAAATTCGAGCGAAGGAGTTTGTCGATCTGCAGTCCGAAATTGCCGGCATAATCACAGAACTGCCCGTCCGCGAAGGAGACGCGGTTAAAAAAGGGGATGTTCTGCTGCGGATCGATCCGATTCAGACTGCCGCAGATCTGAACTCCAGACGAGCCCAGCATGAAGCAGCCATCGCCGATGCCCGCTCCCAGGAATTTTTGACCATGAACGCAGAAGCCAATCTAATGCGCGATCAGGCTTCTCTGCGATCCTCGCGTGCCGAGCTGGAACAGGCGGAAAACAACTTTGCCAGAGCGCAGAGCAGTTTCAAACGCCAGCAGCAGCTTAGCGAAGATGGATTGATCTCGCACGACGATTACGAGGCTGCGCAAAATGACTTCAAGAGCGCCAAATCCCGTCTCGAAGTGGCGAAAGCCCAGGTCGCGCAGCTGGAGAGCCAGATCGCCGCGGCGAAAAATACCGTTGAGCAAAGCAAAGTGTCCGCCGCCGCCTCCCGCGCGCGGGCCAAGTCCGCCGAGGCGGACCTGACCAAATCCAGCGACCAGTTGAAAAAGACGACGCTTTTCGCCCCGCTGGACGGAGTCATCACCCAGCTGAAGGTCGAAAAGGGCGAGCGCGCCCTGCCTGGAATCATGAGCAATCCCGAAGCGACCCTCATGACCATTGCGGACCTGAGCGTAATTCAGGCTGAGCTCAAAGTGGATGAAACCGATATCGTCAACCTGTCCCTTGGAGACTTCGCGGAGATCAACGTGGATGCGCTTCCGGACGTTGTTTTCGAGGGCGAAGTCACCGAAATAGGCAATAGCCCGATCCAGACCTCGAGCACATCCCAGGAAGCGAAGGATTTCAAGGTGATCGTCACGCTCAAGAATCCGTCGCCCAAATTGCGCCCGGGAATGTCCTGCACCGGCGATATCACCACGGATACCCGACAGAACGTGCTTGTGATGCCGATCCAGGCGCTCACGGTCCGCGATGTGGAAGTCGACAAGGACGGGAAATATCGCGACCCGACCTGACCGGGAAGAAAAAAGAATCGGTTGCCCGGGCAGACTCCGAGAAAGATAAGAGCCAAAAAAAGGAGCTTGAAGGAGTCTTCGTTGTCAATGAGAATAAAATAGCCCGCTTCCGTCCGGTAAAAACAGGCATCACGGGAGAATCTGAAATTGAGGTGATGGAAAACCTGAAAGAACGGGAAGAGATTGTTTCCGGAAGTTTCCAGACACTGCGAACCATCAAAGACGGAGCGGCGGTAAAGATCGACAACAAAGCCAAGTCCCAATCCGAAAAGAGAGCTGAACGTCTGCAGTTCAACATAGGGGAATGCAATGAGCGGAACCAACGGAAACAGCGCAAAGGCGAACGACGAGATCCTGATTGAAATCGAGGATCTCTGGAAAACCTATCAAATGGGCGCCGAAGAAATCCACGCGTTGCGGGGTGTCAGCTTCGTGATTCCGAGAGGGTCCTATGTGGCGATCATGGGCCCCTCCGGATCCGGCAAATCCACGATGATGAACCTGATCGGATGCCTCGATACGCCCTCGAAAGGAAAATATCTCCTGAACACCCGCCTGGTTTCGGAAATGGACGACGACGAACTTGCCCATATCCGCAATAAGGAAATCGGTTTCGTATTCCAGACCTTCAACCTGCTGCCGCGCGCTTCCGCTCTCCATAATGTGGAGCTTCCCCTCATCTACAACGGAACGCCGTCTCACGAGCGAAAAGAACGCGCAATCAAAGCCCTGCAGTCGGTCGAGCTCGGTGAAAGAGTCTACCATCGGCCCAACGAGCTCTCCGGCGGCCAGCGCCAGAGAGTCGCCATTGCCCGCGCCCTGGTCAACAATCCTTCCCTCATACTGGCCGATGAGCCGACCGGGAATCTGGATTCCGCCACCAGCTCCGAAATCATGGCGTTGTTCGACGACCTGCACGAGCGCGGGAACACCATCATCCTGGTGACCCACGAACCCGATATCGCCACCCACGCCCATCGGGTGATCCGGCTGTTGGATGGACGAATCGCGAGCGACGGACCCGTGCAATAATAATAGGAAAACCGCAGATCGTATCCTATAAAAATACCAAATAACGCTGACGTACGCGGACAATCGCCGACGAACGCCGAAAACGTATATATATTTTGGTGATCTCAGCATGGATCAGGTTTTGTCGGCGTTTATCAGCGGTAAACAGACTGGCGGCGGAATCACAAATACAGGAAGCAGGCGGCCTTTTCACCTTTGCCGATTTCCGCAAGAGGCGGGATCTTTTCACGGCAGACCGGCATGGCATGCGGACAGCGAGGGCAGAAGGAGCACCCCGCCTGAGCCCGCAGGATATGAGCCCAATCCTTCTTTTCCGTGGGAATGCTCACGCGCTTGGAGGAATCCAGCGCCGGCATCGAATCCAGTAGAAGGCGGCTGTAGGGATGCCTGGGCTCTTCGAAGAACCGCGCGGCCGGCGATTCCTCGATAATCCGCCCCCGATACATCACGGTGATGCTTGTGCACAAATAATGGACGGCATAAAGCGAATGCGAGATCAGGACCAAGGTGAGACCGTATTGTTTTATAAGGCTGGCCAGCAGATTTAAAATCTGAGCCTGGACGGAAACATCCAGCGCCGAAACCGGCTCGTCGGCCACGAGCAGTCGGGGCTTCAAGGCCAGACCGCGGGCAATGCCAACGCGCTGCTGTTGACCGCCGCTAAGCTCCGCAGGGCTCCGCCGGATCAGCGATTCGTCGAGCGCCACCTCGTGCAGAAGCTCGCGAATTCTCTCGTCCTGAGCTTTGCGAGTGCCTGCTTTGTGAATGCTGAGGGGTTCGCGCAGGATTTCCCCCACGGACATCGCGGGATCGAGGGAAGCGAAAGGATCCTGAAAAACCATTTGGAATTCGCGGCGCCGGCGGCGCAGGGCAGCCGGGCTCAACCTCGCCAAATCCTGCCCGTCGAATTCCACCACGCCGCGGGTCGGATCCAGCAGACGCAGGCTACAACGGGCCAGAGTTGTCTTTCCGGATCCGGATTCCCCGACAATTCCGCGGATGTCCCCCCGGGCGACCTCCATATCCACGTCGCAGAGCGCCTGAGTGCGCACTCCCCAGAGACTGCCCGAAACGAAGTCCTTGCAGAGTCCCTGGATATTCAGCAAAGGTGTAGTCGCGTTCATCGGTATCCAATGAAGCCGAAAGCCGGAATGGATGCATGCCATCCGGCTTCCTGCTTCGCTTTTCAACTCATGTCGTCCCGGATGCATGCCGCCCAGTGCGTTCCGGATAGTTCCCGCACACGGGGCAGGGAATTTCGGCACTCAGGCGCCGATTTTGTGCAACGCGGGGAAAACGGGCATCCGGGGACTTCTTCTCCTGAAACCGGCGCCGATCCCGGAATCGTCGCCAGGGGATGAGTCTCATGGTGATGCCGAAGATCCGGCTGGCACTGGATCAGGCCCTGCGTGTAAGGGTGTGCGGGCGAAGCGAGGACTTCTTCCTTGAGACCGGATTCCACAATGCGGCCGTGATACATCACCGTTATCCGGTCCGAGACCTGGGAAATCAGCGGCAGGTCATGGCTGATCAGTAGAAGAGCGAGCCTGTGGCGTTCCTTCATGCGCTGAAGCAGACCGAGAATCTGAGTCTGGAGGGTGGAGTCCACCGCGCTTGTAGGCTCATCGGCGATTAACAGCTTCGGGTTGTTGCAGATCCCGAGGGCAATTCCAACCCGCTGGCACTCGCCGCCCGAAAGCTCAAAAGGATAAAGCTTCACGTGGCTTCCCAGGATCCCCACCTCCTGCAGCAGCTCCATGGCCTTTGCCCGGGCGCTTTTTGCCGGGATTTTCCGATGAGCCAGAAGCGTCTCGGTCAGATGGCTGCCGATGGTAAGAACCGGATTCAGGGCGCTGCGCGTGTCCTGGAAAATGATGCCGATTTCCCGGCTGCGTATCCTTTTCCAGTCCCCCGGTTTCAGGGAGCGCAGGTCCGTTCCCTGGAACAAAATTTCACCCGATTCAACCCGGACTTGCCCATCGGTCAATCCCAGCACCGCCTGAGCGAGAGTCGATTTTCCGCTGCCCGTCTCGCCTGCCAGCGCCAGCGTCTCCCCTTCCGAAATCCGCAAAGAGGCATCGCGGACCGCCCGGATTATGTCTGAGGTAGTCTGGTAAGAAATAGACAGATGCCGGACTTCCAGGAGGGGATCACTCGCCAATTTCGTTCCTCTGCTACGGGGCCGGGTCGAGGCAGAATTTTTTCCGCCGGAGCTCTTACGGCCGCTCTCCCCGATGGGAATCCGGGGGCCTCAGGTGCCGATTCCGGCCAGCGCTCCTAATAAAGCTGGTTTCCCATGAAGCGAGCCTGGCTCTTGAGTTCTTCTTCGATGCGCAGCAGCTGATTATATTTGCAGACGCGATCCGTGCGGCTGGCGGAACCGGTTTTGATCTGGCCGGCATTGGTCGCAACCGCCAGATCCGCAATGAAGGAATCCTCGGTTTCGCCGGAACGATGCGAAATCACGGTCGTGTACCCGTCGACCTTGGCCAATTCTATGGTGTCCATGGTTTCGCTCAGCGTGCCGACCTGGTTCAGTTTGATCAGAATGCTGTTGCCGACACCGTCCGCGATTCCCTTCTGCAACCGTTTCGCATTCGTCACGAACACATCATCTCCGACCAGCTGAATCTTTTCTCCAAGCGCGGAAGTCAGGGCAATCCAGCCCTGCCAGTCATCCTCAGCCATGCCGTCTTCAATGGACACGATGGGATATTGTTTGACCCAGCTTTCATACAGTTTGATCATCCTGTCTGCGTCGAGTTGCGCCCCGGAAGATTTTTTGAAGTGATATTTCTGGTTGTCGTAAAATTCGCTGGCGGCCACATCCAGCGCCAGATAAACCTGCTGTCCCGGCTTGTAGCCGGCCTTTTGAATTGCTTCCAGTATCAGCTCGATCGCTTCCTCGTTGGACTTGACGTTGGGGGCAAATCCGCCTTCGTCCCCGACACCGGTGGCGTATCCCTTTTTCTTCAACACCGATTTCAGGGAGTGAAATGTCTCCACGCCCATACGCAGGCTTTTCGCAAAGGACTCCGCTCCGGCGGGAACAATCATGAACTCCTGGAGATCGAGATTATTGTCGGCGTGAGCTCCTCCGTTCATGATATTCATCATGGGGACGGGCAGAATGCAGGCATTCGTTCCGCCCAGATAGCGGAACAAAGGCAGTCCCAGGGCAGACGACGCGGCCCTGGCTGCGGCCAGCGAAACCGACAGTATAGCGTTGGCGCCCAGATGTCCTTTATTGGACGAACCGTCCAAATTGATCAGGATCTGGTCAAGAGTTCTCTGGTCCAGAGCGCTTTCCCCCGCGAGGGCGGGCGCAATGATCGTATTGACGTTCTCGACCGCCCTCAGGACTCCCTTGCCGAGATATCGGGTCTGGTCGCCGTCCCGCAGTTCGACGGCTTCGTGGGTCCCCGTGGAGGCGCCTGAGGGTACCGCCGCTCTGCCCCGCACGCCGTTCTCGAGTGTGACTTCGGCTTCCACTGTTGGATTCCCTCTGGAATCAAGAATCTCTCTTGCCATGACTGAACGGATTTTGCCTGTCATTTCAGACTCCTGTGATTGACCTTAGGACTGCAGATACTTGACCTTGATGGTATAGCACAGGCGCCAGATGCGATCAAGAAACCTTCGAATCCCGGGAATCCATGGGATCGGGGATTGCAATCTTTGAGTCCGAGAGGAAGAGAAGCTCCTCGTTTGTTCGGGCGAAATTGACAGCCGTTGCAAGGCTGTGTTAGTTTCTCAGGGTAAAGCACCGGAGGATCCATGAAGTTCTCGACCAGGAAGATAGGGGACGTAATCGTCATCGATGCTGACGGTAAGATGCTTTTGGGCGATGGGGATGTGGAAATTAAAAAGGCAGTGGATGATCTTCTCAAAAAGGGGAACAAGTGCATCCTTCTGAATCTGGCCAAAGTTCCCTATATGGATAGTGCCGGCCTGGGTGAAATGATCCGGTGCTTTACAGCCCTCCGGCGGACCGGGGGCGACTTTAAGCTTTTGTCCCCCAACCAGCGCATCGTCGATCTGCTCAGCATCACAAAGCTCTTGAATGTCTTCGACTGGTACGACGACGAAGAAGCTGCCCTCAAAAGCTTTTCGAAATAAACAGCTCCGCAATTCCTGTGGGGCCCGAGATGGATTCATGCTCAACCGGATTTTTACTTTAGTTACCCTGCTCCTTTTTGGGGGCGTCTGTCTGTTTTCGCCCTGCACGTCCGCGGCACAGCTGATCGGCAGCATCAATTCCGAGCATGTGAACGTCCGCATGCCGGCGGAAAGGGAGGCGCTGGGCAGGGATACGATCGCGGATCTCGAGCGCTGCTACAGCTTCATGAACAGGGCGACGGGCGCCAGCCTTCCCAAAAAAATCCTCATCCAGATCAGCTGGGATACGCCGGAAATCAGTTGCAGTTACCTCCACGGCAGCATCCAGTTGGGGATGCGCCGGGCAGGCGCTGCTGAAGCAATGCCAACCTTCCTCCTGCACCACGCGGCACGGGAAATCGCCCGGATGGGACTGCTCGTGCTCTCCCAGGGCGCCGAGAGAGAGGATACCGAGTTCCTGTTTGAAGGAATGGTCAAGCTGCTGGTGCACGAATATGAGCACAGCTCCCGCAACCTCGAAAGCGCGTGGGCTATTTCGAAGCTTCTCGACCAGATGCAGATGCTCGGATTGAAGGTTCAGCGTTCCTGGACCGAGTTTTCGGCAGGCAAGCGCTGTCTGCGGAGCGCAGCCCCGGGCATTACCTTCCTGACGACTTTCCGTGAACTCTATGGGCGCGACCGGCCGCTCAAGCTGTTTGAATCGCTTAAAAAAGCCGGACTGAACCAAAGCCTGGTGACGGCGTTTAAAGCGCCCGTGTCCGACCTCGAAGAAACCTGGCTGAAGACCGTCCGGGAACACGAAATCGCCGATGAAATCACCGTGTCCGCCGAAAAGGCTCCGGAGCTTTTGCAGACCGAACTCTTTCCCGGAGCAGTCCACCCCGGCGGTGCGTTGAAACTGCGCCTGCTGTTCAGGAACAGCGCCGGCAATCTTCTGCCTGAGGGAGTTTTTGTCAAAGACGAGCGGTCCGGACGCCTGATGCAGGCGCAGGCGGCTTCAGAGAAGGAAGCGGATTACATGGTAGCCCTGATCCCGATCGAGCCCAATTGCGCTCCCGGCCAATACAATTACAAGGTGACGGTGATTGATGAATCCGGGAATCTGCGCAATTTCGCCGGGACCTACAAAGTAACGGCTCCCTGATCGGCATGCGCGGAACTTCCGGCTCTCGGGCAACGTGCGGAATTATTTGCGTTTCTTGTTCTCGGTGACGCGCGCGATCGCCTCTTTAATCCACTTTGCAGGGCTGATGGCGTCGGCCTTTTTGTAGGCTTTCAGCGCCTCATCCCACATCTTCTGTTTTTCGTACACGAGGCCCATGCGGCCGTACACGTCCGGACTCTGGGGCATCAATTCGGCTGCCTGGATCAGCGCCTTCTCCGCCGCCGGGTACTGCTTCTGGAACAAATAGGCCTCCGCGAGGTTGTAATAAATGTAGCCGTTTTTGGGGTTGGAATCTTTCGCTTTCGTCAGCGACTGCACCGCCGCCGGATACTGCTTGGCCGAAAGAGCCGCGACTCCCTTTTTGAAATGGGCCTTTGCCAGCATGTCGGATATCGAGCTCTGCCCCGGCTTCATGGAAAGCGCCTTCTCCAGGGCTTGAATGGATTCGTCCGTGCGGTTCAGATTGAAATAGCAAACGCCGAGCATTGAGAAATCCGACCAGTCCGATTGGTTTGCCCGTATGAGTTCGGTCAAATCGCCTACGGCATCGCTGAATCGGTCCATCCGGTAATATGCGGAGCCCCGCAGCCTGTGAACTTTTGCTTTCTCCTTTTCAGGCTCCTTCTCCTTGGCCGCGAGCGGCTCTGCCTGATTCAAAGCCGTGACGCAGCTGTCGTATTTCTGCATGTTGAAATAGGCCTGCCCCAGGCCGTAGTAGGTGGCAAAAACGGCTGACTTGAGCTGCACCGCGCGGGAAAGGGAAGAGACCGCCAGCGCGTTGTTCTTGAGGCCGAGATAGGAAAGCCCCAGCAGCCGATGGCCGAATTCCCAGTCGGGATTCAGATCGAGATCCGGTTTCAGTTCCTGAATCGCCTTGTCGTAGCGGCCCTGGTTGTAAAACGCGACGGCCTGCTTGTAGTCGGCTTGAGCCGTTGGCATCTGGAGCGCTGCGGCCAGCATACACAGCAGGCATGTGGGCAGATATCTGAGCATGGAAGCCCTCCCGCAAAAATGTCTTCCATAAAATTATCGGCAACCGGGTGCTAAGTCAATCCGCGGGAAGCCCTGCGAGGAAAGTAAAGACGGCGGTTTTGCCCTCCGGCCCCCCTAATCCGCCGGGATCCCCCGGTTCTGTCGGGGAGGCCGTACGAGTTTGAAAAATCCCGGATTTTTTTATTCCGAGGTCCGGACAATAACCAAAAGGATAAACACGGAAATATCGAATGTCGAATTTCGAATATCGAACCGCAGAAGTCAGCGCCACACTTCGAAATTCATCATTCGATATTCGACATTCTGCGGTTCCAAAAGATCCATAGCCCATGGAACCTCTTTCATCTTTTGTCGGATGCAATCAGGCCCTTTGAGGGGCCGGACACCGTAAAGAGTTCGGCTCTGCCGGAGGGTGCTTTCTCAATGGGACCGGATTCCCAGGCGTTTGAGTTTTTCGCTCAAAGTTGTGGCGTTTACAGAGAGCAGCTGGGCGGCTTTCTTCTGGTTCCAGCCGGTTTTTTCCAGCGCCGCCAGAATAATGGCTTTTTCGAAATTTCCGACTCTCTCTTTCAGGGAACTGTTTCCCTGAAGCGACATGGTGATGTTTCTTGGAAAGAGGTCCGCCGTGATGCTGTTGCCCTGCGACAGAACCACGGCGCGCTCAATCACGTTTTCCAGTTCGCGCACATTGCCCGGCCATTCGTATTCCATCAGGATCTTTATGGCAGCTGGTTCCAGTATAAGACCCTCCTCTGGTTTTCTTCTCCATATTTTTTGATGAAATGTTCGGCAAGCAGCGGGATATCTTCGGTCCGTTCGCGCAGCGGCGGTATCTTAACCACAATAACGTTGAGGCGATAATAGAGATCATCGCGGAAAGTTCCCTGCCGTACGGCGGTCTGGAGATCCGTATTCGTGGCCGCGATGATGCGCACATCCACCTTGACATTTTCAAGACTTCCCAGCCTGCGAAACTCCCGTTCCTGGATGACGCGGAGAAGCTTGGCCTGGATCTCCAGCGAAATGGTGGCAACTTCGTCCAGGAAAAGGGTTCCTCCGTCGGCAGCCTCAAACAATCCCTTTTTGGCGCTGGTCGCGCCGGTATATGCTCCGCGTACGTGGCCAAACAGCTCGCTTTCCAACAAATCCGACGGGAATGTTGCCGCAATTGATCGCGATGAAAGGCGCATCGACCCTGCCGCTGGAGGCGTGAATTGCCTTGGCCACCAATTCCTTTCCAGTACCGCTTTCTCCCTGGATGAGTACCGTGCTTCGACGCGGTGCAACCTGCGCGATAAGATCGAAAACCTGCTGCATCGCTGCGCTTTTGCCGATGATGTTCTGAAAGCTGTACCTCTCGTGCAGCGATTTCTTCAAGCGCCGGTTTTCTTCCACGAGGTCGTATTGCTCCATGGCGTTCTTAACGGCCAGCAGCAGCTCGTCATTCTTGAAAGGTTTGGTGATAAAAGCGAAGGCGTTCAGCTTTGCTGCCTTCATGACCCTGTCGATGGAGGCAAACGCGGTGAGGACCACGGCGACCGGGCTGTTTTCGATCTTCTTCAGCTCCTCCAGAACCTGAAATCCATCCACGTCCGGCATCATTAAATCCAGGAGCATAACGCCGTAATCTTTTTCCCGGATCATCTCCAGCGCCTGAGCGCCGTTTTCGGCCAGGTCGACCGTATAGGATTCGGATGACAAAAGGGCGGACAGGACCTCCCGCATGATTTCCTCATCGTCCACCACCAATATCCGTCCGTTCGTTTTTCATTCTTAGTGCAGCCTGGTTGGTAGTTTGACTCTGAAATGGGTTCCCTTTCCGGAACTGCTGTCCACAAAAATGCCGCCGCCGTGCTCCTGAATAATTCCGTAAGTGACAGCCAGACCCAGGCCTGTTCCCTTGCCGATAGATTTGGTGGTGAAAAATGGATCGAAAATTCTCCGGATGTTTTCCTCGGTATATCCCCGCCCGGTATCGGAAATGTCCACGACGATCATGGATTCGTTCATTCCCGTCTGAACCGCCAGTTCTCCTCCGGAGGGCATGGCATCCCGTGCATTCAAGAACAGATTGACAAAGACCTGCTGAAGCTTTCCCGTGTTTCCGTAAACCGGCGGGAGCGAAGGATCGTAGCGCTGGATTCCACCTTGATGTGGTTCAGATTGCAGCTGGTGGTTGAGCAGGGCAAGGCTGTCTTCAATCAGCTGATTGATATCGAGGTCTCTTAAACTCACTGCTGTTCAGACGCGAAAAATTGAGCAGGCCGTTCACGATTTCCGCAGCCCGGAATGTCTGCTTCTCAATCTTTTCCAGGATCTGTTTGCGCCTGTCTGTTTCCGGAGTGTCTTTCAGGAGCATCTGGGTATAGCTGGAGATGCCTGCAATCGGCGTGTTCACTTCATGGGCAATGCCGGCTGCGAGCAGCCCGATGGAAGAGAGCTTTTCTGCCTGCAGCAGCTGATCCTCCAGTTGAACTTTTTCCGTTATGTCGTCCATTACGATGAGCGAACCGGAATGCGCTGACAGCGGATCCTGCATCGGGATCAGGCTCAGATTCACGATCAGACGCTTGCCGAGCCGGTTTTCCAGGTTCAGCTTGAAAATATTTGCGGGAGATGTCAGATCCCAGCCTGTCTTCCCGTAACGCCCCGAATGGAAGTGATAACATCCGGAAGGCAAAAGATTCTCGACCGCGAACCGATGATCTGTTCGCGGGTCGTCTGTACAAATCCTCAAAGCACGGTTGCAGGACGTGATCCGGCCGTCTAAATCCAGCGCCAGCACCGCGACATTGATGCTTTCGTATAATGTTTTCGGTGTAGGCCTTCAGCCGCTCCAGTTCCAGAGCTTTTGTTTCGATCGAACGGTAAAGATTGGCATTTTCCAGAGCCATGGCTGCATAGCCGGCCAGAGCGGAAAGAAGATCCAAGATCCTCCGTCGAAAAATGACTCCCTTTCGGCAGCTGGCCGAGCGCAATCATTCCGACCCGCCTTCCGTGAAGCTTCAAATCCTGGATGAAATGCAGCCCCTGTGCGGCAGCGCTGGACTGGTCCGGTGCAGATAATTTGCGCCGCTCTTCGGGCTGAAAAGATCGGCGGAGCCTTCGTCCATCAGCTCTTCCCTGCGGTAGAGGCGCGAAGCCTCACTGTCCGACGCGAATACGGGACGGTGGAATCCGTTGTGCGCCGGGTCGGAAAGGAAGACCTCGCCACTGTCAATCTGAAAGGTTTTTAATACGCGATCGAGAATGCTGCGCGACAAAGGTTCGAGGCTTATTTCCGAACTCAGTGTGCGGGCAAAATCCAGGAGAGTGGACCGGTCCTCGAATTGTTCCTTGTAGAAATGCCGATCCAGCCGGGCCTGAATGGCATTTCGCAGGGGCGCAAATAACAGCGCGATCACCAGAACTGCCACGCAAATCACCAGGAAATCCGCCTGAGGCGCCACCCACTGCAAAGCCCTCCCCAGAACGAGCACGAAAAGCAGATACAAAGCCAGCAGCAGGGAACTGGAAATGAAGTATGCAGCGCTGCGCCGGGCGATATTCTCCACATCCATGAGCCGGTAACGAAGAAGCGCGTATCCAATCGAGAGAGGAATGAATCCCAGAAAAAGCATGGATGAATCCATGGCGAAATTCGACCGCGCTCCCAGCAACACCGGCAGTGCATAAATCAGGCTGAAGGGGACCACGCCGGCCAGCGCTCCATAGCTGATCCATTTCATCTGCTGACGCACCATCAGTTCCCGAGTCCTGACGCGCATCTTCAAAAGCAGAATGCCGCCCACGATAAATCCGAGGGCAAAATAGGCCAGCTGAAGCCTATCGATGAGATTGCCGGACTGCTCTGTCCGCGGCAATCCGAATGAGGCGAGGTGCCCTGTGATCCAAAGCAGCTGCAAGGCGATGAAAAGTAAGGCGGGAACATACAGGATCCAGGCACGGCTTTTGCGGGATACGGTGTCAACCGGAAAACGAAGGCAGAAATGAACAAACAGCGCCGGAAGAATCAGGAAAGCAAGAATCGAAATCCCGTAAACCCACCAATCCAGGGCGCTTAGCCTGGGAGTCCAGCTGAATAGATAAACGACGAAAGCACCGAGGCAGATGAGGTAAAAATGAAATGCCCTGGGCAGCCTGGCGCCCCGCCAAAGCACAAAAATGCCGATTCCCAAATGAAGAAACCCGAGCAGCGTGCGAAGGCCGTCCCTGGCAGTGAATAAAGCCTTTGATCCGAGCTGGACGCGGACACTCCGGATTCCTTTATCGCCGGCCAGTTCATAGGTAACCGAGGTGCCGGGACCTGCCTGATATAACAAATCGATATACTGGCCACGATTGGCGATTGCCTGGCCGTTGAAAGACATCATCCGGTCGCCACGGCCGATCCCGACAGCCTTTCCCGGCCCGGCCGGATCTATATCCGCAGCCTTCAGCCCTTCATCCGATTCCTCCCAATATACTCCATCAGTCGGATCCGTCCACCCGAACCGATCGCGCAGATTCATCATGCCGACAAGCACAAGAATCCCGCTCAGGAGTGTCAGCGCCACGATTCGGAAAGGAACCGGAAAAGCGTTCATTGAGACTATCTCGTTCAGCTGGAATGTCAGCAAGGCTTGGATATGCAATTTACATGCCATAGACATGCCCTGAAGGCAGGTCTTCGGTTGAGATATATTCTTGAAATCAATAGTTTTACAGTGGATCAAGCCAAAATGCCCCAGATTGCGCGGAGTATACTCCAACTACTTGAATTGTTTAATCCAATATTTTGAACCATGAGCGAATACCGTGCAAGGGAAAATGCTCCTACCCTAATCCAAGGCGAGTTCCACCGGCTCTGCCGGAAGATGATGAATCCAATCTTCGCGTGCAGCCAAAATCAGAGAAGTGCAGTTCGGATCCGGTAGGTTGTGTCTAAGGTTGAAGCCCAAATTCAATAAACTCATCCCGGGCTGTGACGCGTTGCCGCTAAGGCCCCTGAGAACTTAGGATTAAGGCCATGCCTATACCATCACGGGAGTCGGGCTAAGCTTTTTGTTGAGGATGGGGTTTTTAGCGGAAATTGAGGTTCAGGCCAAACCGCATGGAGCGCGGATTCCGATTCAGGGCGATCTCTCCATCCGGAATGGGCATCACTTCCTTTCCCTGATTCAGAATGTTGCGCAAGTCGATCAGAATTTCCCAGTGCCCGGCATTGCCCATGAATTCAGGCAATGGGAAGGCTTGGCGAATTTCAAGGTTAGTCGACTTGGTTCCGATATCCATTCGATCCGAGAACCAATCGATGGGAGTCAGCGGATTTCCGGGATACCATCGGACCGTCGCCCGCAAGTTGGTTTTGGTGAGCGGGATTATGGCATCGAGCTGGCCCGTAATCGCATGCTGATACTGCTGGCGGGTATAGCGAAGAAGATTTCCGTTCAAAGCGCCGCTCGATAGAAAATCGTCGATGTCCGACAGGCTGGTGGCTGTTCCGTAGCCGTAAGCCAGGGACCCGTTCAGGCGGTCCAGGATCTTTCGATTAATCGTTACGCGGAGGCCTCTCTGGAGCGAATGGTCTTCGCCAATTTCCATGACGCGGGACCGGTTCTCTTCGGGAGTGATCGTTGTGACCATCAAGGGAAGACCCTGCCCCTGTAAGCGGTCCTGATAAACGGCCACCTCGAATCCGGTATCCGGCGTCATTTCCCTTTGCACGGAGATCTCGGAGTGCGTGACCTGGCTCATGCTCACCCGGTCGCCCACCATGGTAATAATGGTCGGCTCCGACAAATCCAGGACTTCTCCGTCCGGCAGCACAACGCTGTTTGTATCGCTTGAACGCCTTGAAGTGAAGGAGGTCCGGACGCTCCAGCCTTCCATGGGAGTGATCAGGATCTGAATGGAAGGGTAGAAAAAGCTCTTCGACGTCCCGTAATTGAGCCGTGAGTAGTCGAGGCCATATTTGACGGACAACAGGTCGAGAAGCTGCGTGCTGCCTTCCAGGCCCAAAGCAATCGTCTCAACCCCCGCCTGGCGGTATTCCGAGTGTCCCGGCAGAACCCGCGAAGTGACCGAAGCCGATCCCGGGTAATTCAAGTCCACGCGGCCATAGCCCATGGAGATCCTGTAATCATGGGCGTCATCGGGCCGGTAATTGTATGTGTTCCGCAGCCTCCAGAATGCGCCGCCGCCGAAATCGGCCTGGCCCGAAAGAATCATACGGCTATGCGGGCTGACCGGCTCAGTGATGGCGAAATTGGACGTAATCCCGGTTTGACTGCTTTGCGGACGGATCAGGTAGCTTGATCCGCTGGACGCGGAATAAGACGCTATGTTCATCGCGCCGCTGCGATAAAACGGGGTGGGCTGCTTCTCAACCGGCATGCCGTCATCCGAAAGACCGCGGAAAATCAGGCGGCGGTCGGATGAACTCCGCATCACGGTTTTCAGGTTCCAGTTGCGGGGATCGTCGTTGTTGGAGATATATCCGATGAATTCCTGAAGAACGATGTCGAGTGAGGTCGTGCGCCCCGGATCGATGGTAAATCTGTCTGTGGTAACCGTCTGGTAGCCCGGACGCGTGACTTCCAGGTAATAATCCCCGGGGTTCAGATTTGCCGATTTGAAAAAGCCGCGGCTGTCGCTTCGAGCTACCAGAAGCGCTTCACCCTGTTGCGCGGCCTCGATGACTTTGATCACGGCGTCACGCAGCGGGCTGCCGGACATGCTTCTGATATTTCCGGTTACGCGGCCGTTTCCCTTCGCCTCTGCCATGCTTGCAGGAAGAAGCAAAATGGACAAGCCAAACAGAATGAGAAATCGGGAGAGGCTTTTCATCCGCCAGTGTCCTTTGGCACAGAGATCTACCCCGAATTCATTTACCATGTGCCTGCACATTACCACAGCGGGATTTTCCTGTCAATTATTGACGACGACATAAGAAACAGCGAACCTATGCCTTGCCCAAAACAGAGCGGGCATGGGGTACCCCGGCTCAGAAGATCAGCGTCCCTCTGTGGGCGCCAGATCTGCGGAGGCGATTTCAGCCCGGGAGCCGGCCGCCGCTGCCGGCAAATCGCCGATTGCAATGTCGGCAACTCTCAATGTTTCTCCGGCCTTTATGCCCTGAGTGATGGAATGCATCCTGGCAACCAAAACTTTTCCGCCGCGATCCAGGTAGGAAAACCTCAGCTGTATCTCACCGTATGCTGACTGTCCGTTGTTGCGTATCGCGATCTGGTGGTGGGCAGTCCGCGCCTGATCTCCCTCCGTGCCTCCTTCCTGCAAACCCATGCCCGACTCCACGACTTCAAGATCCGTCGGCCCCAACTCCCGTGTGGGTGTGGATTTTGATTTCTGGACAATCTCCACGGGCTTGCCTGCCTGCTCCTTTTCTGCCTGCCGCCCCCTGATAACCAGATAGACGAGCGCGACCACCAGCACCAGCGTCAGTCCCAAGAACATAGATTTTCTGATCATAGAGCCCCAGGATCGTAGATATTAAACAGCTTCTTTGCGCCAGGCGATCTGTCCCTGAACGATTGTGGCCATGCACTCGCCGGCTCCCTCCAGCACCTGATTCGACAGTTGCCGCGATCCAAGGTTGGGCGGCAGCCCGATTACGGTCATATCCGCCCAAAAGCCTCGCCTCAGGCGGCCGATGCTGGCGCCGTTGCCCAAGGCTGCCGCGCCATTCAGAGTGGCGGCGCGAAGGATCTCCTCGGCTTTCAGGTCCTTGCGCTTTTTATACAGGAAGCGCATTTCGTCAATCATGCTCAGGGAAAAATTGCTGGCCAAAGAATCGGTTCCGAGAGCAACATTGATTCCAGAATCCAGCAATTGCCGAATGGGATGCTCCGGGTGGCCGAAAAAATCATGGCTGCGGGGACAATACACCACGCTGCTCCGGGCCTTCAAAATCCGGCTCATGGATTCGCTGTCCAGGTAATTGCAGTGTATTAACAGGCAATTCGGCCCAAGCACTCCCAGAGAGTCCAAATAGGGAACCGGGGGCAATCCGGGAGGATTCCATCCGTCGGGAAAGCTGCCGGCCGCAATCGCAAAATTCCTGAAATCGCCCGTCCCTTCCTGAAGGAACTCCCGCTCTTCCCTGGTTTCAGCGACATGGGTGGCCAGAGGTATCTTTTTGCGCCGCGCCAGCTCTGTCGCCCGCCGGTAAAGCTCGGGAGAAACACTATAGGGCGCGTGGGGAGAAATGCCGTGCTCCAGCAGCCCTCCGGGATCCTCGGTTTCAAGAAGAGGCTCCAGTCTGCATAATGCATCCTCCGCCTGATCAGGCGATAACGCCATTACCTCCTCGAAAATCACCCTGCGCAGCACTGCATTCCGGGCGGCATCAAAGCCGATTCCGGCGCTGCTGATATCGCCGATCATGGTTGTGCCTGAGGCCAGGGCTTGTCGCGCCCCTTCCCGGATGGATTGGGTAAAATCGTCGCGGCTCCAAAGCCTGCGCCGGCTTACGAGCTGTGAAATCCAATCGGTGAAAGAGCTGAACTGAGTCAGCTCATTTCTGAGAGACGTAAGCTCAAGGTGAGTGTGCGCATTAACCAATCCCGGCATGATAACCGCCGAGCCCCAATCCACCACTTCCACCGGGAGATGGGCGGGCGGGTTGTTCCAGGGCTCGATGCGCGAAATGCGGCCGGGATCAGAGACATGGACCGCTGCATCTTTGAGCAGAAGGTCGGGTTCGGCCAGGACAAATTTTGCCCGGTGCACCGTTCTTATCATAGATTTCCCGCAGACCTGCTGCGCCATTGTCCCAGGATTTCCGCTGCTGCGGCGAATCCGGGAAGTCCGTACAAGTTGCAGATCACACGCTGCAATGCGCAGCCTGCGGCCTGTGATTCCGGATCGAAAATATCCATATCACTTGGCGCGAAAAAGGTGTGATAAGTGCGAGCCGGAAATATTCCTCGTATCCTCGACATTCCGCTGCGCAAGGGCAGACTCCTGCATGCTCGCGCTGCCACGGATTCTGCTCCCAATCAATATAGGCTTGCGTCCTCCCTCATTCAACCATTCAATCCGAATGCGCATTTCATCGGGCTATCAACGTTCGGGCTCACAGAGAGTTTGCCCCGGGTCCATGGAACTGTGTAGAATTAGTTTTTGGGGCTTGGAGCAGCCAAAGAGCTCAAGTATATTGAAATCTGCGATGTAGCTTTCTTCGGGTTATGGATGCTGGGAGCGCATATGGCAATTTTGCTGCGGGAAGCGGATGTTGAGAAGCTGGCCACTATGAGCATGGCCATTGAGGCAGTCGAGCAGGCATTTAAGTCTCAGGGTGAGCAGAAAGCGGATATAGCCCCCAGGCGCCGTTGCAGGGTGGATCATGGAATGCTTCACGTGATGAGCGCATCTCTGCCGGGCCAGGGTTACGCCGGGCTTAAAAGTTACACCAGCGTTTCAGGGGTGAACCGGTTTATGGTTTTGCTTTATCAAGGCGACGGCCGGCTGGTTGCTTTAATGGAAGCCGACAGGCTCGGTCAGCTCAGAACCGGGGCTGCCTCGGCTGTGGCAACCAAATATATGGCCCGGCAGGATTCCGCCAGGCTTGGCATTTTGGGTACCGGTTTGCAGGCACGTACCCAGGTTCAGGCAATTTGCGCCGTTCGCCCCATCAACCTGGTTCTTGCTTATTCGAGAAATTCCGATAAGCGCGCTCAGTTCTGCAAAGAAATGGCTGCCAGCATTGGAATCGACGTTCGGCCGGCTGCCAGTCCGGAAGAGGCGGTCCGGGAATCAGACATCCTTGTCACGGCTACCACTTCCAAGGAACCTGTTTTCAAAGCAGAATGGGTGTCCAAAGGGACACACATCAATGCTATCGGCGCAAATTTTATCTCCCGGCAGGAAATCGATACGGAAACCGTGGGCAAAAGCGCGTGCGTAGTCGTGGACTCCCGTGAACAGGCGATGCTGGAATCCGGAGATCTCGTGCGCGCCGCTGAAACCGGCGATTTCTACTGGGAAGATGCCCGCGAGCTTGGGCTTGTGGTGCTGGGGGATTTCCCCGGACGTGAAGATGCGGGCGAAATCACTCTTTTTGAGTCCCAGGGAATCGCTCTGGAAGATGTTGCGCTGGCCGCAAGGATCTACGAACAGGCCGTGAAAACCGGGACCGGGGAATCTCTTCCATTTTAAAATGCAGCAGCGGCGCATTGGCCCATTGCCGGGGCGTCTGGAACTCCATTGGCTTATGGGAGCTTGAGGAGGCCGCCGTATCCAGACATAGCAGGCAGCGGGAGCATGGAACATAGCTTCCGGGGTCCGACCTTCTGAAACAGCAGCCGGGGTTCGGAAGTTTTTCTTTCGCTTGCGGGCATGGGAAAGGATTCTATATGAGCGAAGTGGAGTACGAGGCGGTAATATCGGCGCCCGTTGACGAAATTGTGGAGCTTTACCGGTCGGCCGGATGGTGGCAGGAAAGCCCTGAGGCCCGTGCCGTCATCCCTGCGATGATCCGCGGCAGCCTTTGCTTCATGGTCGCCCGGACCCTCGACGGGCGCATCATTGGTATGGGACGCGTGATCTCCGACGGCTGCAGCGATGCCTATATCCAGGACGTGACCGTTCTCGGCTCCCATCGCCAACAGGGTATCGGACGCGAACTCATTCAGAGGCTCACTCAGTTCTGCCTGGCCCGAAAGATCGGCTGGATCGGCCTTGTCGCCGAGCCCGGCACCCAGGGCTTCTACGAGGAACTTGGATTCGGGCCGCTGGTCGATTATCAGCCCATGCTTTATGGCAAGCGATGATGAGTGAGCATTCTTTTCTGGGCCTCGAATTCAAGGCTGTTGAGCCAGGCAACCACCGGCTGCTGGCGGATTTTCTCAAGCGGCACCCGCAGCCTCTGACCGGCTACTCCCTGGCTACCCTGGCAGCCTGGAAGCCTTTTTTCCACTACAGGTGGGCGTTCGGCGCACCGGAAACCCTGCTTGTTTCCTGCGTTCTTGATCCTGATCCGCACACCCATTTGCTGCAGCCCGTGGGAGTGTTGCCGGCCGATTTGGCTCAGGCGATCGTTCGGGAAGCCGCTCATTTGAAATATGTGCTGAAAATCATCGGCGTATCCGGTCAATTTCTGAAGCAGAATCCCGATTTCGCCGGCTTCTTTTCGGCCGCGGAGGATCGGGCAGTCTCCAACTATCTTTATAGCGCGAAAGCGCTGGCCCAGCTGGCCGGGCGCAAGTATTCCAAAAAGCGCAACCTGTTGTCTCAGGCAACAAGCCTGTACACCTGGTCGTGCGAATCTCTCACCGCGTCGAATATCGATGCCTGCTTCAATGTCCTTCAATCGATTTTGGAGGAAGAGCGCCCGGTCGTGGAAGGGATGCTGAAGCGTGAATTGGAAGCGCTGGAGTGCACCCTCCGTCATTTCGAGCATTTTGACCAGCAGGGGCTGCTTATATTCGTCCAGGGCAAGCCGGTGGCTTTCTCCATCTATGAGGCAATCAGCCCTGCGGTTGTTGCGATACATTTCGAGCGGGCTCTGCGCAGCTATAAGGGACTCTACCAGGTTATTAACTGGGAAACCGCAAAAGTCATCGCGGCCCGGGGGTTCGAATTCATCAATCGCGAGGAAGATATGGGAGATGCGGGCCTGCGCGACGCAAAACTGTCCTATCACCCGGTAGAGATCATTCCTGCCTACGAATTGACTTTTAAATAAACTGGTAATCCCCAGCTCTGCCGGGCGACTCACAGAGTTTGACAGTTCCAGGATCATTGAACGCCGACGCACGCGGACAAAAGCGCTGATGAATGCCCGGAGATTTGCGGCTTGCGGCCCCGCATTGGCTTTGCCCTCTCCCGGGATTGGGTGCGAAAACACCGTCAAAATGCAATCCGGCCGGCAAGTTAGAAATGGTTTACACGCGGCCCTTTTTGGTCTATAGTTTATTGTTTTGACCAGAGGCTCTGCTTATGAACAAAAAGGATCTTAAAAGGTTCAAAATAGCCCTCGAGCAGAAGCGGGACTCCATCATTATTAATGCACCGGGAAAGAAAGCCCACTGGGAAAACATGGAAGATACGCGGCATGGGGATTTTGTGGACCAGGCCAGCGACGACAACGAAGTCCATGTGAATCTCCGTCTGCTTCAGATAGACGCGAAATTGCTGCGCGCCATTGAAGCCGCCATCGAGCGGATCGAAAACGGGAGTTACGGCATCTGCACCATCTGCGAAGAGGAAATCAGCCTGGCTCGTCTGAAAGCCGTTCCCTGGACATCCGTTTGCATAGCGTGCAAAGAGAAAAAGACCGCCTGATCTGGTAGCGGTCGGTTCCTGAGGCGTTCCCGATGGGAACGCTTTTTGTTTATGTCCGGCCGCGCGCCGATTCCCGCTTTTACCCAAAATCACTTTCAGGACCCTGGGGACATCCCTCAAGGACGCCCATTGTGCTATCCTGCGGATAGCATAACGACATCAGGCGTGCCGGGCGCCGCTGCAGCAGGAGAAAGTTGCTGAGAGACAAGCGCCGGCATCAGGGAGCTTGCTGTGGCCAAAATCTACACGAAAACGGGCGATGATGGGACCACCGGACTGATCGGGGGCGAAAGAGTGGCCAAGGATTGCCTGCGCATCGAGGCGATTGGATCGCTGGATGAGCTGAACGCTTATTTGGGCGTAGTCCGCAGCCACGCCCTGCCGGCGGAAGTCGATCAGACGCTCGGGCGCATCCAAAACGATCTTTTTATCATCGGATCGGTGCTTGCCGCCCCCCGGACGCTGGAAACGGCAGGGCGGCAAATCCTGGATGAAGATGTGCAGATGCTGGAAAATGATATCGATCGATTTGAGGGCGGCCTGAGCCCTTTGAAAAAGTTCATCCTGCCGGGCGGCACCGGCGCCGGCGCCGCTCTTCACCTGTCGCGGGCCGTGGCCCGGCGCGCCGAACGCCAGTGCGTCGCCCTGGCCAGGCTTGAAACGCTCAGTCCGCGGATTTTTCAATACCTGAACCGCCTATCCGACCTCTGTTTTGTCCTGGCCCGGTATGTCAATCTGCTTCAGTCCGCGCCGGAACCTCACGCGGCCGTGGACAGACCGGTCTCTGATGTAAAGACAGGGAAAAAGGCCTGATCCAATATTTGTCAAACGGATACTGCCTCATCGGCAGATCCGGTCTCGAATTGGCCGGCCTTTTCTTGTGCCGGCATCGGCCCGGGTATGAAGCTCGCCATGCAGGAAATATCCTGCTCGCGACTGCGGCGCTCTCGAGTCCGGACTGCCTCAAGCGAAATGAATAACTTTGATCTATGGATCAGAGTAACTTATACTTAAAAATAATATGTGATTTCTGAAATCGCCGCCGGACTCCCGGAGGATTCCATGCAGATTGAAACCCTCAGAGTGTTCTGTGATCTGGTTGAGAGCAGAAGCTTTTCGCGCGCCGCGGTGCGCAACTTCATTACCCAGTCGGCGGTCAGCCAGCAGGTCAAAAATCTGGAGTCCCGTTTCGAAACCCAACTCCTGCGACGGGACGGTAAGACCGTGACACCCACACCTGCGGGGCGCGTGCTTTATGAGCGCTCGCGCTCGATCCTGGACAGTTTTGAACACATGCAGCTGGAAATGAAGTCCATCGGCCAGGATATGGCAGGAAGTGTGCGCGTCGCCACCATTTACAGCGTTGGGCTTTATGAAATTTCAATTGTGGTCAAGACCTTCCTCAAAATCTACCCGAAAGTCAACCTCCATGTCGAATTCAGCCAGGGTTCCCAGGTCTACGAGGATTGCCTCAGGGGCGCCATCGATCTTGGAATCGTGACATACCCGGAGCGCCGCAAGGGACTCCGCATCATCTCTCTTCCGGCAGACAAACTGGTGCTCATCTGTACCCCGGACCACCCTCTTGCCCGCCGGCATCAGATAGACATCAGCAAGCTGAACGGGCAAAACTTTGTGGCCTTCGGCAAAACAATGGCAAGCCGGCGCGCCCTGGACCGCATTTTCAAGGAGAATAAAATCCAGGTGCAGATTGCCATGGAATTCGACAATATCGAGACCATCAAGCGCAGCGTTGAAATCGGGGCGGGAGTGTCGATTGTGCCGCTGTTGAGCGCTCAGAAGGAAGTCCAGAGCGGCGCCCTGGTTCAAGTCCAGTTTGCCGACAGGAGTTTTTACCGCCCGCTCGGCATAATCGTCCGGAGCCAACAGATCCTGAGCCCGGCCGCACTTAAATTTATCGAACTGATGCAGCATCCGCAGCAGGCCTCATAGTCCGATCCGGAGGGAATCCCGCAGCACTTTCTCATCTTACGGGCTTATCTGGCCAACAGCGCGGCTTCCTGATCCAATGGGAGATCCACAGGCTCTGCCGGGGAGGCAGTACGAGTTTGACAAATCCGGGATGTTTTTATTCCCAGGTCTGGACAATACCCAAGAGGGTAGGCACTGGAATATCGAATTTCGAATGTCGAACCGCAGAAGTTAGCGCTACACTTCGGGATTCATCATTCGTTATTCGACATTCTGCAGTACCAAAACATTTATGGCGCAGGGAACCTCTTTCATCTTCCTCGGATGTAATCAGGCGCCTTTGAGGGGCCGGCAACCTTGAAGCTTCCGGCGCAGCGGGCGGATGCTTACCGGTCATTTTCAAAATATCGGAACATTCGGTTCGAGGTGAGCAGGCAGGGCAGGGCTAGAAGTGCGCCAGCAAAAATATCTATGAGGTAGTGGTATCGCAAATAGACGGTGGCCATCATCAGCAGAGCTCCCACGACATATACCCAAGCCCGGATCCTGAGCCTGTATCTGTGAGCCAGGACAACTGCCACCAGAGTCATCATGGCGTGACCGCTGGGGAAGACATCCCGCTGCGCCGCTGCCAGGGCGGCTGCATTGGATGCTCCCGATTGGATGGACTCGAAAAAGTTCACGAACTGCCGGAGAGCGGGCGTAAGCCAAAGCCCGGGCAATTCGCTGCCGATCTGCGAAAAGTCGTGGAGCGTGAAACGCGGTCCTACGGCCGGCAGAAAAAAATATCCGATGTAGGAAATAAGAAAACCATATACGATGGTGAAACTGAAATAGCGGAAGTGCGAAAGATCCAGCCTGCGGTAAATCTCGAAACCGGCCGCAAGAAATATGGCATAAAAGAGAGAGTAGGCGATCTGAAGCGTCTCCGTCAGCAGCGGATTGGAGAATTTTGCCATCCACTCTGTCGGATTAAGCCGAAACAGCCCGTAATCGAGGGCTATCAGCAGCGGGTCGTAATCCCTGTGGTTGTGAATCGGCCCGATAATCAAATACAGCTGCTTGTACGTGAACACGACCAGCGGATAAGCGGCCCAATCGTGCACCCAGCGCAGCGCTCTCAGGCCCGTCCGGTGCGCAGCGTATGCGATAGCGAAAACCAGGAGGGCGGCAAAGAGGTCCGCCAGTAGAATAAGCCGCCACGACGGGATCCGGGCATGCAGGACCAGGCTGACGATGGCGAGCAAGCCCCAGAATGAAATCAGCAGCCGGTCCGTCGAATGCAGCGCAGCCTTCAGTTCGGCAATTTTTGCGGAAGCAGCAGCTGTCGGCATTGGCAGTTCCGTCCGAATTCCCGCGAATCCCAAAATTATGGACTGGTCGGGCGATTCTCTTTTCCTGAAAAGACTCGATCTATAATAGTATAAGTCCACGAAAAAATTGGCGAGGTGTGTTGCCGATGGATTCAATATCGCAAAAGCCGCTGCGTTTTTTCCTGGTGCGCCACGGCGAAACCGCGGAAAACGCCCGGATGCGGTATCTCGGAACCCGTGATGAACCCCTCACGGAAAATGGGATGCGCCAGGCGCTCCATGTTGCCGATGCGCTCTCACAGATTCCGATAGCCGCCATTATCTCCAGCCCCATGCTCCGCGCCGCGGATACTGCGGCGCCGATTCAAAAGGCATGCGGCGTTGAGCTTCGTCTGGACCGGCGGCTGGCGGAGGGCAGTTTTGGCAGATGGGAAGGACTCAGCCGCGCCGAGGTTCTCGAGCTGGGCAACCCGGATGCCGAACTGCTTGCCCGCTGGGAATCGGACCCTTCCTGTGCGCCGCCCGGAGGCGAATCCATCAACGATGTCCAGAAGAGGGTGATCCGCCTGGTGGAGGAGCTGAAGGAGGAGTTTGCAGGCTCATCGGTCGTGCTGGTCAGCCATGTAGGCCCGATAAAGGCATTGCTTGCAGCGGCCCTGGGAGTGAGCCCTCAGGTTTCCCGCCGCCTGTTTCTCGACCCGGGCACCATCAGCGTCATGGAGTGGGGCCCCCATCCGCTTTTGCGGCTGTTTAATTCCCACGCACATCTGGGCTGGCCTTCCGCCCGCTGGATGACCCAGTAGATGGACCACGAAATACACAAAAAACACGAAATGACAAATCCTTATTTTGTGTCATTCGTGTTTTTCGTGGTTGTGTTGTTTTGAAATCAGCCCCGACAGTTAGATCTTTTTATACAGCTCGGATCCCCCCTCGACGAATTCACGGCTTTTCTGCTTCATCCCATACTCCAGGATTTCTTCGGGATTGATTCCGTGGCTGGAGGCATAGTCGCGGACATCCTGGGTGATTTTCATCGAGCAGAACTGGGGCCCGCACATGCTGCAAAAATGAGCCACCTGTGCGACTTCCCGCGGGAGAGTTTCTTCGTGGAACGCGCGCGCGGTGTCGGGATCGAAGGAAAGGTTGAACTGATCCTCCCAGCGGAATTCAAACCGGGCTTTGGAAAGAGCATTGTCAACAGCCATGGCGCCGGGATGGCCTTTGGCAATATCGGCGGCGTGTGCGGCGATTTTGTATGCGATTACCCCGTCCCGGACATCCTTCTTGCCAGGCAACCCCAGGTGCTCCTTGGGCGTCACGTAGCATAGCATCGCCGTCCCATGCCAGCCGATCAGTGCGGCCCCGATTGCGCTGGTTATGTGATCGTATCCGGGTGCGGCGTCCGTAACGATAGGCCCGAGAGTATAAAACGGCGCTTCGCGGCACACCGTGAGCTGCCGGTCGACATTTTCCTTGATCTTGTGCAGCGGCACGTGCCCGGGTCCCTCGATCATCACCTGACATTCGTGATCCCAGGCCTTCAGCGTAAGCTCCCCCAGCGTCTCGAGTTCCGCGAATTGAGCCGCGTCATTTGCATCTGCCAGGGATCCTGGTCTCAGGCCATCCCCTAGGGAGAACGCGACATCATAGGCCTTCAGAATCTCGCAGATTTCATCAAACCGGGTGTACAGGAAGTTCTCCTCGTGATGAGCCAGGCACCAGCGGGCCAGGATAGCCCCGCCGCGGCTCACGATCCCCGTCAGGCGTTTTGCGGTCAGGGGGATGTAGCGAAGGAGAACGCCTGCATGGATGGTGAAATAATCGACGCCCTGTTCCGCCTGCTCGATCAGCGTGTCCCGATAAATTTCCCAGGATAGTTCTTCAGCCCTGCCGCCTGCTTTTTCCAAAGCCTGGTAGATGGGCACCGTGCCGATCGGAACCGGGGAGTTGCGCAGGATCCATTCACGGGTTTCGTGAATGTTTTTTCCCGTCGAAAGGTCCATCACGGTATCTGCGCCCCATCGGATCGCCCAGGTCATCTTTTCCACTTCCTCTTCAATCGAGGATGAGACGGCCGAGTTGCCGATGTTCGCGTTGATTTTTACCAAAAAATTGCGCCCGATCGCCGACGGCTCGCTTTCAGGGTGGTTGATGTTAGCCGGGATGATGGCACGGCCGCGGGCAACCTCGTCCCGGACGAATTCAGGGTCGAGATTCTCCCGCAGGGCGACAAACTCCATTTCCGGAGTCACAAAGCCCTTCTTCGCATAGTGCATCTGCGTGACCGGTCCGCGGCCGCGCAGGACCTTGCGCGGGGCCGGAAGAGGCGTATCCGGATCGCTGAGGCCGGGAACCGGCCGGTAGCTGGGTGACGATGCGTCGTAGATGCCGCGAGCAAGAATCCAGGGCTTGCGCAATTCGGGGAGTCCGCGGCGAAGATCGATGGTCGCATCGGGATCCGTGTAGGGCCCGGATGTATCGTAGACTCGCAGGACAGCATTGCCTTTGTCGTTGTCGTTTGGATGTGCGGCAGGATGAAGACGGATTTCCCGCATGGGGACCCGTATGCCGTTGCTTCCCTCGACATAAACTTTCTTTGATCCGGGCAACGGTTCGGTGTTCGCTACCCGGGCGCTTGGCGCTGCGTTCCCAGGCTGATGCATGATCCAACCCTCCATTCGTAATCTATTCCCGGCCATACAGTCCGGTTTGCGGCATTCCGGAGACTAGGAATCCTCCACGCGTATCATCCGGGTGCCGGCGACGACCACCCGCAACGCGTTGATTTCCTGCAACGCTTTCTGCATCGACCCTTCCGGAGCTTCATGCGTCATCATCACCACAGGGACGGCTTTGGCATGCTGGCGGACCCTCTGCAGCACACTGGCGATGCTGATTTCATATTTGCCGAGGATCCCGGCGATCTGGGCAAGGACCGCGGGTTGATCCAGGACGGAAACATTCAGATAGTAGGCCGAAGAAACCTCCTCCATGGGCTTCAGGGTTAGCGGCTTGTGCCCCAGCACCGGGAGATCCTGAGGAACCGCCGCCTGCCCGGCCGCCAGCCTGCGGGCGATTTCCACGATATCCGCCCAGACAGACGAGGCCGTGGGCATCTGCCCGGCGCCGCGTCCATAGAACATGAGGTCATTCACGACATCCCCGTTCAGGAAGATGGCGTTGAACACGCCCGAAACGGCCGACAGAGGCGAGCTTTCCGGAATCATCGTCGGATGCACGCGCATTTCCAGGGCTCCATTGGCGGCTTTGGCGATGGCCAGCAGTTTTATGCGGAATCCCATCTCCCGGGCGATGGTGATGTCCTCGGGCGTAATTTTGGAGATGCCTTCTACATAGATATCCTTGAGCTTTACGGAGGTCCGGAAAGCCAGCGTGGAAAGGATTTGAAGCTTGTGAGCGGAGTCGATCCCTTCCACATCAAAGGTCGGATCGGCTTCGGCATAACCTTTTGCCTGCGCCTCCGCCAGGACGCGGCCGAATTCCTGGCCCTCATCCGTCATTTTGGTGAGGATGTAGTTGCAGGTGCCGTTGACGATCCCATAAAGGGACGTGATGCGGTTGGCCACCAGGCCTTCCTTGACGGACCGTATCAGCGGAATGCCCCCGGCGACGGCGGCCTCGAACGATAGCATCCGGCCCTGCCGGCGTGCTTCGGCGTAAAGCTCGTCTCCGTGAGTTGCCAGAAGCGCCTTATTGGCCGTGACGACATGCTTGCCGTTCACGAGGGCGCGCAGGATAAAGCTTCGCGCCGGTTCGAGGCCGCCGATCAGTTCGACGACGATATCAACGTCGGGATTATCCAGCACCGCTGCGGGATCCGTCGTAAGAGGAAGCTCGGTGAGCGTGAGTCCTTTGCGCGGATTCAGGACATCCAGATCCGCAATGACGCTCAAAACGATGGAAGCGCCGATTTTTTCTTCCAGCTCTTCACGGTGCGAATGCCAGACCCTGGCAACCCCCGCCCCGACAGTACCCAGCCCCAAAAGACCCACACGAATCGGTTTCATATGCACCTCTACATCTCTTGATTATAGACTATTCCGTTGACAAAAAGGGCACCTGGTTCCATTACAATGATAGCCTGCAGGGATTCAATCGAGCTGTAAACGGAAAGCATTCAGGACGGAGGATCTCATGGCCCAAAACAAATCACGGCCGGACAGCGACAGGGATTTCGTTGCCGCGCTGCGGCGCGAACAGGAAGCTCGCATGAGGGGATATCGCGAGCAGGCGCTCAAAATGTTCCCGCCGATCTGCGGGCGCTGCGGGCGCGAATTCGAAGGCAAGCGGCTGCGGGAGCTCACCGTCCACCACAAAGACCACAACCACGACAACAACCCGCCCGACGGCAGCAACTGGGAACTGCTGTGCGTGTATTGCCACGATAACGAGCACGACCGGCACTCCGTCGCGGACTGGTCCGAAGGGCCGGAAGCCGGCGGCCCGCAGGGCTCCGTCTCCACGTACAGTCCCTTCGCCGGCCTGGATGCGCTGATGAAGCGGAAGAAGTGATCCCTCCAAAATAGGGAAAGCAGCCACGAGTCAGCATAAATTCGCTAAAATCGTGGCTGCTTTTTCGATAGCTGCTATCTGCTATGGTGTTGCTGCCAGGGCTGCAGCAGCGTCAACAAGACCTGCGCCGGTGGCATCGGCTCCCCAGCAAAACTCGACAGATCCACCAGGCTGCATAACAGTGCGGCAGCCGGCCGGAAGCGGTACGGCTGAGTCCTCCAAGATAATTTCTGCTTGTGATGCAATTAACTCCGGCTGTTTCTGCGCCATCAGAGCTACAATGCCGGCAACATGCGGAGAGGCCATGCTCGTGCCGCCGAGGAAGTAGTAGGAAAGCTGGCCGCTATTCACCTGATACGGACCGACAACCCAAGAGCCGGAAGCCGCGACATCGAGGTCTTGGCCTGCCTTTTGCCGGCTTGAGAAATCCGCAATATAAAAGTCTTCGTGATTCGTGGGATCAGCCACATTGACTGCATACCACCATGTTGCTGACGTCCATTCACCAATCCAACCCGAGGCTGCTACCGAGATGACAGGTGCATAGCCGCCGGGATAGCCCATTCCGCCCGACCCTCTATTGCCTGCCGAAGCCACGATGATCACGCCCTGGCTGATGGCATAATCGATTGCCGCTTTTTCCATGGCGTCGAGCACAGAGCCGCTCAGGCTCATATTGATTACCACAGGATAATCGGCTAAAGGCCCTTCCTTCAATTCTCCCACATACGCGATGCCGCGCGCGACCACGGAGGACCAGCCGCGGCCGGTCTGGTTGAGGACCTTGACCGGTATGACTGTGGCCATGGGCGCGACGCCGTTGACTGGAGTCCCACCCAACGAATAGCCCAGAATGGTGCTGGTAACGTGAGTGCCGTGCGAGTTCTGGTCGTGTTCCCACTTGTTTGGTTGCGACGAAACAGTCCCCATCTCCCCGCCGCCTCCGCCAAAGGAAATGCCATATTCTTCGGCAATACGCTCCTGCGGGAAATACTGCCGCCAGGAATCCAGCAATCCGGTATCCAGCACGGCGACATAGACGCCTGTTCCATCGGAAGCTACCTGCCGGTTATTGAATCCGAAATCCGTGACGTTGATGGCATCCAGGTCCCAGGTGCTTAAACCGTCCATGAAATCGGTAGCTGCAACGGTATCAACCGGAGAGCCGGCGCGGGTAACGTCGGGATTGGCCGCCGCCACATAAGGCAGCGAACGGATGACCTCGAGTTCATCCGCGCGCGCCTGAAGAGTCACTGCATCGATTTCGTAAATCACATCGCGCACTTTGCCGTGCTTTCCGAGATCGGCAAGTATGGCTTTGGTAATGTCGGTATTCAAAACGACGTTAATTCCAATCATGGCCTTCAGGCTCTGGCCTGAAGCCGGGAAATAAACGCCCGTCAGGGCGATCATCAATAATACTGAAAAAGCTAAACGCGTTTTCATTTCCGGGCCTCCCGATTTTCGAATGACCTTTTTTATGCTGGACTGCTGCCGCAAATTCCAGGGGCAGCCGCTGAGCGCTATTTTGCTTCCAATCCGTGACGCCTGGCGCATTATTCTTGTAGAGCTTCCGCACGGATTTATTTCCCGGATTTTCAGGTGCCGCATGCCCGGGAGGTTGCAGTTTCAGACCCCAGACTTACAAATCCGGATTACACTGTAAACTGGCTTTACACTGCTTCAATATCAACGCATATCTTGTATTCACAGGCATTTAGCATTATTTCTCAGATGGGCGGCCGTCGTTGAATGTAAGAGTTTTTTACACAATTGCAGCCGGCCGCAGGCAGGCTTTATTGCATCTATATATGTATCAATAAGTTAAGAAATTTCCAATCCTGGATACCGAATTGCTTATCTTTTTGGCGGGGAGGGCTGTGCCCTGTCCACCTGATTTCGGATGTTGCGTGTAGCATGCATTTAATAATTCTTTAAGTGCTCGTGCAGATTCACAGAATCCAATCCATCGACAAGGAAGGTTTTATGAAGACAAAGAGACTGCTGCCTTTGTTCACCCTATTGGCGGCTCTGGTCCTGGCATTGCCTGCGATTTCGCAGGATCCGGATCCGGGCGTAAGCCTGGCAAAAGAAATCATTGCCTCTGACATCTACATCGTTCAGATGGTTCAAGCTCCTGTAGTGGCCTATGGGGGCGGAATAGCCGGCTACAAAGCTACCAAGCCCGGGAAGGGGCAGAAGATTGGTCCATACAACGCCGACGTTGTCAAATATGTGGGATATCTTGACAGCCGCCACAACGAAGCCCTGGCGGCCGTAGGCGGAGGGCGCAAGCTGTACGATTATCGCTATACTTACAACGGCTTTGCGGCAAAATTGAGCGCGGCTCAGGCTGAGGCCATGAAAAAGGTTGCCGGCGTGGAAGCTGTGAGCAAGGACGAGATCCATCATATGGACACCTCCTCTACGCCCACCTTCCTGGGCCTTGATGCCCCTGGCGGGCTTTGGAGTCAGCTGGGCGGCGCGGGCAAAGCAGGCGAAGGCATCATCATAGGGATGGTGGATTCCGGCATATGGCCGGAAAGCCTCAGCTTTACCGATCGCACCGGCAAGAATGGCAATGCTTCCAAAGACGGCAAACTGAGCTATCGGCAGATCCCGGGCTGGCACGGCAAATGTGTTCGCGGCGAGCAATTCAAAACTACCCTGTGCAACCAGAAGCTGATCGGGGCGCAATATTTTAACGAAGGCTGGGGTGGCAACGCAGCTATTGAGGCTCTACTCCCCTGGGAATTCACATCACCGCGCGATTATAACGGCCATGGCACGCACACTTCTTCCACCGCCGGGGGAAATAATGGAGTCCAGGCGACCGGGCCAACGGAAGCTTTCGGCAAAATAAGCGGCATTGCGCCTCGCGCCCGCATTGCCATGTACAAGGCTTTATGGTCCACACAGGCTGCCATCACCTGCAGCGGATATAACTCAGATCTGGTTGCCGCGATTGATCAGGCGGTCGTGGATGGGGTCGATGTGATCAGCTATTCGGTCAGCGGTTCCCAGACAAATTTCCTTGACCCCGTGGAAGTATCCTTCCTATATGCCGCGAATGCAGGCATCTTCGTTGCTACATCAGCAGGCAATAGCGGCCCGACTGTCTCAACCGTGGCGCACCCCAGCCCATGGACCACTACGGTAGCTGCCGGCACGCACAATCGAAGTGTAAACGGTTCTGTGACTCTGGGCAATGGCGGTACCTACTATGGTCCTTCATTGGCGGCCGCGGTTGTAATAGCGCCTCTGATCGATTCGACTGCGGCCGGTCTGCCCGGTGCGGATCCAACGCAGGTTGCGCTCTGCTACGGCTCGCTCGACGGCGGCAACGTGCTCGATCCTGCAAAGGTCGCCGGCAAGATCGTGGTCTGTGATCGCGGCGTCACGGCGCGCGTTAATAAGAGCTATGCAGTCAGGGAAGCCGGCGGAGCAGGCATGATCCTGGTCAATGTGGCCGCCGGCACTCTGAATGCTGATGTGCACTATGTCCCGACCGTGCATCTGCAAAACACCGATCGTGCAGCCGTCAAAGCCTACGCTGCCGAATCCGGAGCCACCGCGACCATAAACAAGGCCGTTATCGACTATAGCACCCCAGCCCCATACACCGCTTCCTTCTCGTCGCGCGGACCGCTGAGAGCCGGCGGGGGGGACCTGCTGAAGCCGGATGTGATGGCTCCCGGACAGGATGTTCTGGCTGCGGTTTCGCCGGCAAGCGGCGGCGGGCTCAGTTTCAACCTTTTCAGCGGCACCTCCATGTCCACGCCGCACGTGGCCGGCCTGGCCGCCATGTTTAAACAGATGAAGCCCGGCTGGACGCCGATGATGATCAAGTCGGCGATTATGACTTCGGCTTACGATGTCCTGGATGGTCCGAACACCAGCCCGTCTGTTATTTTCAGCCAGGGTGCCGGGCACATTCAGCCCAATAGCGCAGCCGATCCGGGCCTCGTGTTCAACGCAGGCTGGAACGACTGGCTGTCTTTCCTGTGCGGAACAACGACCGGCGTAAATCCCGATGTGTGCGGCATTCTTCAAGATATGGGGTATTCTACAGATCCCAGCGACCTGAACGTGGCCTCGATCGCCATCGGCGAAATGGCCGGCGCGCAGACCGTGACACGCAAGGTTACCAATGTCGGTGCCCATGCAACGTACGTGCCTTCCGTTACCGGAATGACCGGCTTCTCTGTTGAAATCACTCCGGCCGCGCTGACGCTGGCTCCGGGCCAAACCGGCACCTTCACCGTCAAGTTCACCCGCGTCGACGCGGCACTGAATGAATACGCGGGCGGGCAACTCACATGGACCGACGGCCTGCACAACGTCCGCATCCCCATGGTTGTCAAGCCGGTTGCCTTGGGCGCGCCGATGCAGGTTTCGGGCACCGGTGGCCCGATCAGCTACAACGTGGGCTTTGGCTATACCGGCGCGTTTACTGCCGCGGCTCGCGGCCTTGTCCCGGCGATTACCTTCGACGACTCCGTGAACACCGGCGGATATCAACGCTACGAAGTGGATGTTCCGGTAGGGGCTACATTATGCCCGCTTCTCCCTGTTCGACGCCAACGTCAGTCCGGCCAGCGATCTGGACTTGTATGTCTACAACAGCGCACTTGCTCTGGTGGGTTCCAGCGGCGGCGCTACTTCTAACGAAGAGGTTAATTTGCCCAATCCTGCGGAGGGTACCTATTATGTTGAGGTCGATGGATACGCAACGGGAAATCCATCGACGTTCACCTTATTCACATGGGTGCTGGGCAGCACTGCGGAAGGCAACATGACTGTCAGTGCGCCTGACACTGCGGAAATCGGCGAGACTGGTGCAATTAATCTGACATTCAGCGGTCTGGCTCCTGCCACGAAGTACCTTGGCAGCGTCGCCTACGATGGCGCAACCACGGGCTTGCCCAATCCGACAATCGTTCGCGTAGATACGCCATAGCAAACGTAAATCATCAAAGGGTTGCCGCACTTATTGCGGCAACCCTTTGGGATCAAGGATTATTAATAATTTTTCAGCGTGCGTCAGCGTTTATCGGCGTGCGTCAGCGTTAAAATTTATGCATGGCTCTCCGGAGCCGGCTGCTTTTCAGCCTCTTACCAGCGGTTTGTACTTGATCCGGTGCGGCTGGTCGGCAACCGCCCCCAGCCGCCGCTTGCGGTCTGCCTCGTAATCCTGATAGTTTCCCTCAAACCACACCACCTTCGAGTCCCCTTCGAATGCAAGGATGTGGGTCGCTATCCGGTCCAAAAACCATCGGTCGTGGCTTATCACTACTGCGCAACCGGCAAAGGACACGAGCGCATCTTCGAGAGACCGCAGCGTATCGACGTCCAGATCGTTGGTCGGCTCGTCGAGCAGCAGCAGGTTTCCGCCGCTCTTTAAAACCTTGGCCAGGTGGACACGGTTGCGTTCGCCGCCGGACAGATCCTTCACGCGCTTCTGCTGATCCGAGCCTTTGAAATTAAATGCCGCGGCATAAGACCGCGCCGGCACCTCGCGTTTTCCCAAAACAACAATATCGCGCCCGTCGCTGATTTCCTCCCAGACCTGCCGCTCCCCGTTCAAAGTCTCGCGGCTCTGGTCGACATATGCGATTTTCACTGTCTCGCCGATCCCGAGAGTCCCTCCATCGGGCGCTTCCTCGCCGCCGATCATCCGGAAAAGCGTCGTCTTCCCCGCCCCGTTTGCGCCGATCACTCCCACAATGCCGCCCGGAGGCAGCTTGAAAGACAGCTCATCGATCAGGAGCTTGTCGCCATAGCCTTTCCGGAGGTTCGCGGCCTCAACTACCAGATCCCCCAGCCGCGGGCCCGGAGGGATGTGCAGGTCTGTCGCCTGAACGCGTTTCTCGGCCTCCGTCTCGTCGGCAAGCAGCTTCTCATAAGCGTTCAGCCGCGCCTTGCCTTTGGCCTGCCGCGCGCGGGGCGACATGCGCACCCACTCCAACTCGCGCTGCAGTGTGCGCCGGCGCGCGGATTCCTGCTTCTCTTCCACTTCAAGCCGCGTTTGCTTCTGGTCGAGCCAGGAGGAATAATTTCCCTGCCATGGGATTCCCTCTCCGCGGTCCAGTTCCAGGATCCACCCGGCGACGTTGTCGAGGAAATAGCGGTCGTGTGTTACCGCTACCACGGTGCCGGGGTAATCCTTCAGGAACCGTTCGAGCCAGGCGACCGACTCGGCGTCGAGGTGGTTGGTCGGCTCATCGAGCAGCAGCAGGTCGGGGCGCTCGAGCAGCAGGCGGCAGAGGGCCACCCTCCTCCGCTCGCCGCCGGAGAGTTTCGCGACGTCGGCGTCGCCGGGCGGGAGCCTCAGCGCATCCATGGCGATGTCGAGCGTGCGCTCGATTTCCCAGCCGTTGCAGGCATCGATGGCATCCTGCACACGCGCCTGCTCTGCGAGCAATTTGTCCATCTCTTCCGGGGACATCTCCTCGGCAAAGCGGGCGTTTATTTTGTCAAAGCTCTCCAGCAGATCTCTCGTTGCCCGGACTCCCTCTTCCACATTGCCGAGCACGTTCTTTGAAGGATCAAGTTCGGGTTCCTGCGGCAGAAAGCCGACCCTGGTGCCTTCTGCGGGCCACGCCTCCCCGAGAAAATCCCTGGTCACGCCGGCCATGATTTTCAGAAGCGTGCTTTTGCCGGCCCCGTTGGCGCCGATCAACCCGATCTTCGCTCCCGGGAAAAATGAGAGCCAGATCCCTTTCAGGACTTCGCGGTTCGGCGGGTACACCTTCCGCAAATCCTTCATCACATAAATGTACTGATGAGCCACGCAGTCTCTCCTTTATGGACAGATGAAAATGACCGGGAAGTTATAAAGTATCCGGATGCCGGGTTCAAGGATCACCGAGCCGTTGGGCTCAAACCGCTTTGAATTTTGTTTTGTTGTCCCGGCAGATCATTCTTGCCGCGTTCCTGGCGGTCAGCAGGCCCGAAGGCAGGCCTCCGCCGGGGCTGACCCATTGACCGACCATGTAAAATTCCTTCAAACGGGGAATAGTGAGCGGAAGCTGCTTCACGCCCGTCTCCGGCGTCATCAGCCAGCCTTCCATGCTTCCTTTCCAGTTGCCGGTATAGCGGATGACCGTTGCGGGCGTTGCCACATCCACCACTTCAATGGCGCCCTTTGCCGCCGGGAAGCGCTCCAGGAAAGCGTTCACAACCTCGTCCGCGATTCTCATTTTTTCGGCGTCGTATTTCGCCTTGTCCGCCTGGCGCAGGGACACCCAATATTCATGGAATCTCGTCGCCATGAAACATACGACCGCGGTTTTTCCCTCCGGCGCAAAGGTAGGGTCGAAATTGAAGATGCGGAAAGCCAGGAAATTGGTGCGGGTTTTTGGATCCACGAGGATTCCCGCTTCGCGGTGCAGGCCGATAAATCCGGGTTCTCCCCTCAAATCCGCACGGACACCCATGGATACCTGCACGTAGGAAGGAAACGGCTTGTAGGTCTTGAAAGCCTTCTCGACATCGTCGCTCAGGTATTCCCCACTCAGCAGATGGAATAGGGTCGAATGGCCGTCTGCCGCCGATACGACAATGTCGGCGGCAATCTCTCTGCCTCCGGAAAGCTCGACTCCCGCGGCCTTGCCCTTCTTCACGAGAATTTTGTCGACTTTCGACCCGAACCGGATATTGCCGCCAAGCTTTATGTATCGCTCTTCAATGAGACCGATCAGCTTGAGCGAACCGCCTATGGGATACCCCGCATTGCCTCGCGACATCCAGGCCAGAGAAAAGGCGATGGCCAGGAGAGACAGTTCGCCGAGACCGGAGGCAAAAAAGCTTTTCAGAAGCGGATTTGCAAATCTCTCCGCATATTCGCCCATCGTGATTTTTGAATTTTTGCCCACCAGCCAGAGATAGGGAGTGGCTTTGATGTAGGAAAACAGGCGGGCAAACGGGTTGTCTCCGCCGGGCAGCTTCAGCGAGGCCAGCTTCCGGACAAGCCCCGCAAAATGCCGGATGCTTTCCGCATCTTCGGGCGCCTTGGCCAGGAATTCCTGTTCCATGCGATCGACATTCCGGTATACGACGAGGCTCCGGCCCTCCTGCTCGATCACCTCATAGACGGAATCATTGTAGAAATCCAGCTTGCTCAGGTCGAAGACCTCCTTCCAGGTCGAGTTCATGTCCTCTCCTGTCTTCGAGCCGACAAACCAATGAATGCAATTTTCAAACGTATATCCGCTCCTCTTCCAAGCTGTGGCCAGGCCTCCCGCCGCAGAGTGCATTTCCAGGATTTCGGTTTCAAAGCCGTTTTTCTGAAGATAAATCCCCGTGCAGAGACCGGCGATGCCGCCGCCGACGATCACGACTTTTTTGTCTTTCATGGAGCTCCCCGCTTGCCCGAACAGCTTCCATCCTTTTCTTTTTCCCGGGGCGTTGTCAAGATTGATGCTATACCCATCCTGTCCGACCACGCCCCGACGATCGAAAGCGACCGCAACCAGGTCGGGCTACGCAATGGGAGGCAAAATATTCACTTTCGGATATATGAAGGGGATTATGGAAGCCCTGAAACTCCCGTATTCCTGATCCGGACGCGCATCGGTAAGGACTTACCTGGCTAATGCCGTATCCAGGGCCGCAAGATAGGCGGCGATGAGCTTGTAGCTTTCGTAATAATCCTCAAGCTTTACGGCTCCCAGGTTGTCCTCACTCGTGTGGAGGATCCTCAGATTGTCGGCGGTGACCGAATGCAGAGTAATGACGGGAATGTCCCGGTCCTTGAAAGGCCGGCCGTCGCTGTCGCCGATGCCGTCCACGTTCATGCCCCGGAGCGGCAGTTTTAATTCGTAGGCTACAGTGGCCAATTTTTCCACAAGCCCCGGATCGCTGTCGCTGATCCAGATTTCCGTAGGGCCGAGCCCGAGCGTGTCCAGGTTGATCATGGCCTTTACGCGGGCGGCCTCATCTTCTGTAAGATGCCTCACGTAGGACCTGGAACCGAAAAATCCCGTTTCTTCCCCCGTAAAGCCAATAAAAATGAAAGTGTGACGCCTGGGCGTCCCGCTCAGGCTTTGATAAAGGCTGGGCAAAAGCGAAGAGCCGCTCCAGTTGTCCACGACTCCATCGCCGGCGGGGACGTAGTCGAAATGCGCCCCGACGATAATCACTCCGTTGCCGTTGCCGGGAAGCCTGCATACAACGTTCGGCGCATCCGCATGATACACCGGCTGCTCCTGCAGGCGCTCCCCGCTGCAGCCTGCTTCCGCGAACAGTTTCATCATAGTGATCCCGCGCGCGGCATTCGGCCCGGTGTATTGCCGCAACCGGTCTTCAATGACATTTCGCTCCAGTTGTTCGTGCTGGATCGATTGAGCCCCGGCTGCCGCCGTGAAAATCAGCAGCATCGCTGCCGTGAAGCATAAACGGGATTTTCGAGACATATTTCCGTTATTTCTTTTTCTGGATCATCTCGAGCAGCGACCCTTCCAGGCTTTTGCCCGAATCCGTTTGCCCCTTTTTGCCGCCCTTCCCTGACATTATCGACCCCAGCAGGCCGCCGGCTGCTTCTTTCATATCGGCGACAAATTTGGGATCTGAAGCTGTTCCGCGAATAAGGAAGGGGATTTCCAGGGTGTTGCTTCCCGCCAGCTTCCCCAGACTCTGCGCGATTCCACCCGAAGGTTTCAGACGGGCCCTCATCTCGAAATCAAGCGACTGGTCGACGCTTATCCTGCCGTTGCCGTAAAGGGCTCCAATTGCCGGAAGGATCAGAAGAAGATTGCTTACCTGAGTTCCTTCAGACGTCTGCTTTATGTACGCGGCAAACTTTTCGATGGCAGTTGCCTCTTCCGGCTTAAGTCCGGCCAGTGCAGCCAGGGCGGACATTTTGCCCGCAAGATCGAATCCCACCAGCCGGGTCCGGTTGACATCCACGGTACCCGCAATCACCATTTTTTCAATGGGCCCATCCGCAGCCATGCGGGCAGTCAGCGTTCCCCCCTGGAGCGAAGCCCCCTTGGGCATCGTAACAGCGAATGCCGGAAGCAAAGTCTCAAGGTCCTGAAGGGGCATTCCGATGCCGCTCACTTTCACGTGGAGCAAGACGCTTTCTCCGCTCAGGTCGTAATTTCCGGTGAGACTGGCGACTGCACTGCCATATCCCACTTTTGCTTCGCTCAATACACCGTTCCCCTGCGCCAGATCGTAGTCGACTCCGTAATCCAGAGATACCGGCCTGCCAGCCGGCGCGCCGCCTTTGACGAATTGGAGCCTGCCGGCTTGAGCTTGGCCGCTGCTCCGCATCTTGCTGCCATCGGAGGCGACCGTACCCTTGAAGTCCATGACTCCCGAAAGGCCGGAATCCGCTGCGACAAATCCCGATGAGACGATATCCAGTTTTGAAACAGCGAGATCCGCCGACAGGGATGTGCGTGCCATGTCAGCCGTGTTCAGAGGTCCGGCCTTGCCTTCCAGCCTGAAATCGCCGCCGCCGGGAAGCGAAGCCGTCAGCCTGAAGGGAAATTCAGAGGTGAAGGAGAGATCATTCGCCACGAGGTTGACATTGTCGTAAACCGTCGATTTCCGGTTTGATCCGACGATGGTAACCCGGCCGCCTGCTATTTTGAGCTGTTTTATGGAAACATCCGTCCCGGCCGTTACTTCCCGAATCCGCTCCCGTGACTTTCTTGGGCGCCCCGGCCCTGCTTCCCAGATCGGAAATATTCCACTTGCCGGACGAAGACCGGATCAGGGTGATATTGGGGCCATCCAGCGAAATTCCGGTAATGCGAACCGATTTTGAGAAAATCAGGGGCTTCAGTTCGACGCCAGCCTGCAGCGATTTCGCCTGCACGAAAGCAGAACTGCTGAATGCCGGATTATCGGCAATACTGATATTTTTCACCTGAATGCCGCCGGATAGCAGGGAGAGGTTCAGGCTGTCAACCTTGACGTCCCGGCCAAGCGCACCGGACAGCTGGGATTCAATCTGGGGGCGGAACTGATTAAGGTCCAAAAGAAAAGGGATTGCTGCAACAAGGACCACCAACAGCACAAAAACAATTCCCATTATTCTTGCGATTCCAAATCCTTTTCTGGTCTCCGTCATCATCCCACCTCCCCCAGGGGCTGCCTCTCTTGAACTTTAGCCTCACATTGCCTGCAGGTTCAAGACTATTGACATGTCAATGTGTCCGGTCTACCCTACGATTGCTCACAAACCATAGGCCCACGGTGGTTTGGGGACGGGCTACCGGGCCGGCTGTTGCCTCAGGCACTCAGAACCAGCTATCCAGTTGCCGGCAAAAAAGGGAATCTCCATCCCGTGCGAAGGAACCATTGCTATCAAAGCAAAGCGAGTCATCTAATGCAGCGAAGCAGATTGAATGAAGGGAACGACGCGAAGGGAAAGGATATTCCGGCCGAAGCTGCTTCCGAAAATGTGGACGATCTGGTCTCCGGTTTTCTGGATGAGCTTACCAGTCTTTCCACTGGGATCAAACAAATGCCGCAACCGGAAAGGCTTCAAGAGACGCCGGTTGTTATCTCCCCGGAAACCGAAACGGAACCGCCGGTTATTAAGATTATCGGGGAGAGCCGCCCGGAACCATCTTCCGAAGTTGATGAGATCAACCGCGAGATTGAGGAGTCTCTCAGTGAACTTGAGAGACTTAAAACCAAAGTAGTACCTATTGGTGATCGAAAGGATCAAACACCAGCACCGGCAATCCCTCCCCAGACGGATGTTCCGGCAATTCCCGCCGCGCCTGCTGATCGGGAGAAAGTCGCTTCGGAAGAGCGGCGCACAAGCGCCGATTCGGGGGATCAGTCATGGCAAAGGCTGGAAATCTTTCGCAGCCAGGTCGTCTCCCGCAGGAAGTTTGCGTGGGTTAAATATGTCATTTTAGCTCTGATCCTGATTATGCTTCTGGGGATTTCCATCTTCTACCTGTTCTTCAAGTCAGAACCGACCAGGATCATCCCTGCAGCGAACAATGCCACATCGGCGCCACCGGTTTTCGAACAAACACTTCCTTCGGAATCCGTGATTTCGTCCAATGCAACCAAAGCAGAATGCATCAGCGCAGTAAAGCCCATATACCCCCAATCAGCCAGAAGGTATGGGATAGCGGGTACTGTTGTGCTTGATATAGAGATTAATGAAAAAGGGGATGTCGTGGACGCCAGGGCGGTTTCCGGTCCAGGTCTTTTCCGCGAGGCTGCCGAAGAGACCGTGTTTCAGTGGAAATTCAAACCGGCATCGGCCAACGGAGTCAGTATTGCCAGCAGGGAGCAAATTTCGATAAGCTTCAATCCTTTGCAGTAAATCTCCGGTTCCGCCGGAATTTCGACGGGGTGCGGCACAGAGCAATTCTGAGGTGGGGCTTACTGTTGCGGGTGGTGAATCAACCAAGCCTCCGGTCTATCCGGAGCTCACAGACTGTGGATAAAATATGACAAGCGATCAACAGAGCAGATATGAGGCCATGAGACAAATGGCCCGGGCCGAACTGGATCATCTCGACAAGGAGCTGAGCGAAGAGATTGCCCGAGCCAGGCAAAGAATCGATGAACTCCAGAATGCGAAGAAGGTGATGAAACAGATCTACGACAACACCTGCGCTTTGCTCGGAGTTAAAAGCGTCATCGAAATGAAGGATTATGGCTTGGAAGATATGGAGAAACGCGCCTAGCCTCGTTCGTTGGACCTCATGCGAGTGCCGCGAATCCGGAGTTCAGCGCAATCCGTGAACAAGTGTCGGCCCCGACTTAATCTATGGAATCACAGTTTCTTTCACGCTTTACCCCCAGCCTGATGACGCCGGATGCGTTGGAAGCCATTTTCGTCCAGCGAGAAGAGCTGCTGCAAAGCATTCTGGAGCGCATCGGCATCAGCGCGTTAACCCAATCCAAACAAAACAGCCTGCTCGTTGGGCCCAGAGGGATCGGCAAGACACACCTGATTTCAATGATTTACTACCGGCTCAGTGCGGTGGGGGAGCTCAAAGACCGCCTTCTCACCGCCTGGCTGCGTGAGGAGGAATGGGGAGTTTCCTCTTTTCGGGATCTGCTGTTCAGGATTTTGCGAGCCCTGACATCGGGGAGCGCGAAGGACCAGGTTGTTGAACAGCGACTGGCATCTCTCTATGAGCTAGATTCCGGCGAAGTCGAGTCTGCAGCTTCCGGCCTGATAAAGGAGATTGCCGGCAAGCGCACCATCCTGATCCTGGCGGAAAATTTTGATGATCTGCTGCAAAAGCTCGGCCGGGCAGAGGAGTTGAAGCTGTACCGTTTTCTGCGTGAAAGCGGCTTCTGTTGCATGGTAGCTACTTCGCCGGGACCTATGGCGCGGGTGTTCCCTTCAGGCTCTCCTTTTCAGCAGGATTTTTTCCGTGTTGAGGTGCTGCGCGAACTGAATTTCGAGGACGCAGTCCAGCTGATTTCCAAGATTGCGCGCTTCCAGAACGACAGGGAGCTTATTTCCCTGATCGACACGCCGCGGGGACGATCGCGGGTCCGCGCCCTGCGCTATCTTGCCGGCGGCAACCACCGGGCCTACGTGGTTTTCGCCCCGCTGCTCGCGCACGAGTCGATCGAGGAGCTCGTAAGGCCGCTGATGGAGACGGTCGACGACCTGACTCCCTACTACAACTCGCGGATCGCCGCGCTGCCTGTGGAGCAGCGCAAAATTATCGAGTTTGTTTGCGAAGATCGTCACCCGGTGCGAGTTGCCGATGTCTCCCGGGCCTCCTTCATTGGCTCCACGACGGCCTCCGCTCAGCTGGAATCCCTGTGCAAATTGGGGCACCTGCATTCTTTTCAAATAGGAGAAGACCGCTATTACGAATTGCGTGAACCGCTGATGCGCCTGTCCTTTGAGGTTAAAAAACACCGGGGCAAGCCCATCGGCCTTCTGCTTGATTTTTTGCGGCTCTGGTATTCGCCGGCCGAGCTGAAGCAGAAGCTGGCTGCGCTTCCAACCCAGGACCTGGCGGAACAGAACTATTTTCCGCCGCTCGAAACCCTGGAGCAACGTTGGGAAGATCCGCGAATCGGCGAGTGTTGCGGGGAATATAACGACTCGGTCCAGAGCAATGATTATGGCAAAGCTCTAAAGGCTGCGGAAGAGCTTGCGGCCGTCCGCGGATTGAAACAGGACCTGATGGCCGAGGCTTTCTGCCTCATCCGCCTTGGGCAATTGGAGGAAGCCGCCCAGGTCTACGACAGGATACTCGCCTCAAATCCCCGGGACGCCGAAGCCCTGCGATGGCATGCCTGGATCCTCAACCGTATCGGGCGATACGAAGAAGCTCTTTCCTCATGCAGCAAATCGATCCAGTTCAATTCCGATTCGGGCGAGACGTGGTGCACCCAGGCCTCCATATTCGTGAACCTCTCTCGCCCCGGCGAGGCTTTGAATGCCTGCGATGTGGCTATCAGGCTGGACAACAAGGATGCCGTTGCCTGGACCACGCGCGGGGCCGCGCTGGCTGATCTTGAATTGTTCCCGGAAGCACTTGAAGCTTTTTCAAAAGCGGTCGAGCTGGAGCCCAAAAACCCAAAGGCACGCATGCACATGTGCGCTGCGCTGATTGAGTTGAACCGCCCGGATGAGGCCCTGGAACAGGTTCAAAAGGCAATCGAGCTCAGCCCTGCGGAGGCGGGAGCCTGGGTGCTTAAAGGATCGGCCCTTTGCAGGAAGGAGCAGCACGATGAGTCTCTGGATTGCTTCCGCAAAGCCATTTCGCTTGGGGAAGGCTCTTCATTCGTCCGGTATAAAGTGGTCGAGCTCCTTTTAGCCCTCGACCGCTGGCGCGAAGCGGCAGCTAATCTGGACGAGGCGCTCGACCGGTTCGCCCGCTCGGAGAATCCGGATGCCGGGGACACAGGAGCCTTAATCCGGCGTCTTATCCCAGGCCTGTTCGATCCCAAAATCACCCAGCTGTCGATCAAGGTGCTTCTATTGATTTACCAGAAACACAACATGCTCGGAGCTTTGGGGCAGGGGCTTATAGGATGCATCCCCGACGTGATGTCCTCCACGGCCCTCAGCGATGAGGATGCTTCACTCTGGCTGGAATCCTGGCAAATGATGGCGGCTAAATTCCGCGAGTTCCATTTGCCCGTGCGCCTTCTGGATTCCGCTATCCGCTACCGTGAAACCCATGATCTCGGAGTTTTTATGGCTCTTCCGCAGGAGGAACGCAAACTGCTCGAACCGCTGGTCGGCGTGCAAGTCGAAGCGATCGCATGAGTCCGGGATGAGGACGCGCAATGGAGAAAAATATGAAATATTTCGCGGCATTTCTGAAAATGAAAGATCCTGAAAAAAACCAGTTATATCGCCAGCATCATGTGGATTTTCTCCAGAAAAATGAGCAGGAAGGGAAAATCTTCGCCCGTGGACGCTTTACCGGCGGCGAGGGCGGGCTTGCCATCTATATAGCGGAATCCATGGAAGAGGCCAGAGAATTGGCCCAGAGCGATCCGTATGTGGTTCTCGGGGCCAGGACCCTGGAGCTGTACGAATGGGACATGAAAGTCGTGCCGAGGCAGTAAGAAATCCGTCAGACAGGAATTTTCGACTCGCGGGAATGCCTGTCCGGAAAAATTCACACCATACCCTTTAATCCGAAAGCATTTCGGCGTATCGCGCCCTGGAAGCGAATGGGTTCACTGCGCTATGTTGCAGTCTGACTGGCTGGTGGCCTCGGAACGTCAGCGGGTCATTCGCATGCCGTCAACGCCCTGAGCATAAAAAAGGCGCGGCTCCGTGCCACGAAGCCTCGAAGCTGTTCACCACGGATTATCCTGCTGGGCTGGCGCTGGGCACAGGCTTTCTGTATCTTGAAGACATGCAGCCGATGCAGGTGCTTTTGATAAACCCGCCGATATATGACTTTACGGCCTATGACTTCTGGCTTCGGCCTTACGGAATGCTGCGGGTTGCCGGCCGGATTCGGCACTGCTGCCGCCTCAGCTTTTTTGACTACCTTGTCTCGGAACATAGGGACGCCTGGGGCCGGGGCCGTTTTCCAGGCCTGGAGATTCCCAAACCAAAATCCTTAAGCGATATTCCAAGGCGTTTCCGGCGCTTTGGAAAGCCGCGCAGCCAATTCCGGGAATTTTTAAATGGCCGTTCGTTTGATGCGGCACTGATTCAAACGATGATGACCTACTGGTATCCCGGGATCCAGGAAGTAATCGAGGATCTGCGCGAGCTGCAGCCGTCTTGCAGGATCGTTCTGGGCGGCGTATATGCGACCCTTTGCCCGTCCCATGCCCGGTCTCTGGGCGCAGACCTGGTGGTGGAGGGCGCCGACCTGGCGCCATTGTGGCGATTCCTGTCCCTGGAACCTGAAGAGGCGATCCCTTTCTGGCCGCCCGAATCCGGTGAGGTTGGAGTAATAAAAATTACGGAAGGTTGCCCCTACGCATGCACTTATTGTTCGGCACCGCTTTTGTGGCCCGGGTTTGCCCGACGCCCGACCTCGATTTGCCTGTATGAACTCGGACAAATGGCCTCGCTGGGATTGAGGAATGTTGCTTTTTATGACGATGCGCTGCTTTTCCAGCCCGAAATTGCGCTCGTCCCTTTCCTCGAAGGGGTCCTTCGCTCCGATTTTCCGGTTTCATTTCACACTCCCAACGCGCTCAATGCCCGCTTTGTGACACCGGAGCTTGCCCGCCTCATGCTGCGGGCCGGATTTGCCAGTTTCTTTTTCGGATTGGAGAGCAGTGATCTTGCCTGGCAGCGCTCCACGGGAGGCAAGGTAGGCTCCGATGAATTCTCGGCCGCGGTCGGATACCTGCGCGAGGCGGGAGCCGATTCCATCGTCACCTACATCATTCTGGGACACCCTGATTCAGACGGGCAGGAACTTGAGTCCTCGATCCATTTTGCCCACAAGTGCGGCACGAGAGTGCTTCTTTCGGAATTCTCCCCGATCCCCGGAACTCCTGACGGGGAAAAAAGCCGGCAGTGGGCCGACCTGGAAGAGCCGCTGTCCCACAACAAGACCGCATTCGCAATCCGCCGTCTCGGCAAAGGCTATGTGAATGATATGAAGCAGCAAACCCGCCGCCTGAATGCATCGCTAATACTTTAGCTCCGCCGAGGGACTCGGGGCGGGGCGCGGCTCCAGGATCAGATAACGCCGACGAACGCTGAAAAATGCGCGGATGAACGCTGATCGAGCCTCATCAAAATTCCATAAGGAATATCTGCCCTCATGCGAATAAATCGAATCCTGCCAGCTGGAAGTGGTGATCGTAAGTCATGACCTGCAGGCATTGTGTGGATTCCATTACGGCAAAGCTGACGGCATCGGTATAGGAAATGGCGTGATCCGACAGCTTTTCCATCCACTTTTTTGCCGCGCCGTGATGGGAAACGCCTGCGAACTCGATTTTTACCAGCGGACTGGCCTCGATCGTTTCCAAGGCTGCGGCCGCAGCCCTGCTTCCGGCCCTGTACAGCAGCAAACGGTGTATTTCAGCCAAGACAAGGTTCGTGCTGAGCAGCCGGTTTTTTGAGGCGACAGCTGCTCTGAACATGCGGTCCGCTTCCGCATGGTGCTGGTCTCGCCGGCTGAAAAGACCGATCCAGGCGCTGCTGTCGATGAATACAAGGTTACTTTCTGCGCTTCTTGCGATACCCGGACCTCTTTTCGGCAATATAGGTTTCGTGCAAGTATCGATCGAACTGCTCGCTGAGGTCCTCCGGAAGAGCATCGATCATCCCGCTGGCGGAGAGAAGAGGATCTTCTCCCTCGGTTCGAGTCAACGCGCGGAGCGCAGCGCGCACAGCGCGGGATTTGGTCCATCCCCGCGCATCAGCCCACTTTTCCAGCCGCTCGAACTCCAAATCATCTAGATATATTTGCAGAGGACGTGTCATGAAGAAATGTTTTATCACTTCATGATATTTCAGTCAACAGGATCATGATGCGGGGTGTCCGTGTCGGAAGCGCGGTATTTCTTTTCCAGTTCCTGTACTTTTGCCAGCCGGCGCAAATGCCGTTCCTCTCCGGAAAACTGCGCGCCCAGGAACATCCAGACCAGGTCGTATGCAAGGGCATTCGCAATGACCCTGGCTCCAAGCACAAGGATGTTGATGTCGTCGTGCTCCACGCCCTGATGCGCCGAATAGCAGTCGTGGCAGGTCGCCGCCCGTATGCCGGGAATTTTGTTTGCCGCCACCGCGGCACCCACGCCGCTTCCGCAGACCAGGATCCCCCGCTCGGCCTCATGATTCAAAATGGCATTGGCCACGGCCTCGGCATAGTCCGGATAGTCCACCGGCGCATCACTGTTCGTGCCGACATCCAGCACCTGATGTCCCATCTCCCGGACGTGGACAGCAATCTTTTCTTTCATTTCAAAACCGGCATGATCGGAACCAAGCACGACGCGCATATACAGTCTCCTTGAGAAGAGCCATTATAGATAACTTCCGCTCTCAACAAACAGGATTTCTGGGAGCGCCAATCAACGTTTGACATCCGGCGCGCGGCAATTTAAATTTTGCCTTTAATTCCGGATGCCTTAATCCGAAATCGCGTTCCTGCTCGCGTCTACGATCCTTTAACGGCGGCAGATTCATCGATTAGCGGGGTATTCGCATGACTGATAGTTCAAGCATTTCTTCGGCCCTCCCTCCGGAGGCCCTCCCCCCGGAAGCCCTTTCGCTGGACGAATTGTGCATTCATACCATCCGTTTCCTGTCCGTGGACGCAGTTCAGAAAGCGAACAGCGGGCACCCCGGATTGCCTCTGGGGGCGGCGCCCATGGCCTATGCTCTCTGGACGAGATTCCTCAGGCATAATCCGGCGAATCCCCAGTGGTGGGACCGGGACCGTTTCGTCCTTTCCGCCGGCCACGGATCCATGCTGCTGTATAGCCTGCTCTATTTGACGGGGTACAACCTCCCGCTCGAACAGATCAAAAATTTCCGTCAATGGGGAAGCCTGACTCCCGGCCATCCGGAACGCGGCTTGACGCCCGGTGTCGAGACTACGACGGGTCCGCTTGGACAGGGATTGGCAAATGCCGTGGGGATGGCGATTGCGGAGGCCTACCTGGCAACGCGCTATAACCGGCCGGGCCATGAAGTCGTCAACCATTACACCTATGTCATCGCGGGAGACGGCGACCTCATGGAGGGGGTAGCCTATGAGGCGGCATCTCTTGCGGGGCATCTGAGGCTCGGCAAATTGATCTGCCTGTACGATGACAACCGCATTTCGCTGGCGGCTGCAACCGATATCACGTTCAGCGAGGATCGAGCCCGCCGGTTCGAGGCCTGCGGCTGGCATACGGTTACGGTCGACAACGGCAACGACTTAGGCGCGATCGAGCGTTCTATTGAGACTGCCCGTGCCGAAACCGCCCGGCCTTCGTTGATTCTGGTCCGAACGCACATTGGTTACGGCTCTCCGCACAAACAGGATTCCTTCGAATCCCATGGATCCCCGCTGGGCGTCGAGGAGGTGAAGCTGACCAAGCAAAATCTGGGATGGCCTGTCGAGCCCCTGTTTTACGTTCCGGATAAGGCGCTCGGCTTCTTCCGTAAGGCCGTGGAACGAGGCCGCGAAGCGGAGTCCGGCTGGAGCCGCCGGCTTGCGGAGTATTCCCGAGAATTCCCGGATCTTTCGCTGGAATTTCAACGGGCGATGCGGGGCGAGCTACCTGATAAATGGGATGCGGCCATTCCCTCCTTCCCGGCGGACGCCAAAGGGATGGCGACGCGTGTCGCGTCGGGAAAGGTTATGAATGCCGTGGCTGCCGGGCTTCCTTCGCTGATCGGTGGATCCGCGGATCTGAATCCTTCGACGCACACGGTGATTAAGGGCGGGGGCGATTTCCAGAATCCGGACTATGCGCCCGCGGACAGGCAGGGATCGATAGGCAGCGCATGGGGCTACGAGGGGCGCAATGTTCACTTTGGGGTTCGCGAGCACGCGATGGGCTCCATTGCGAATGGAATGGCGGCGCACGGCGGGATACTTCCCTATGCGGCAACATTTTTTGTTTTTTCAGATTACATGCGCCCTTCCATACGGCTTGCCGCACTCATGGGTCTCGGCGTCATTTTTGTTTTTACCCACGACAGCATCGGGGTGGGCGAAGACGGTCCGACGCACCAGCCGGTCGAGCAACTGGCTGCGCTGCGCACCATCCCGGGCCTGACGGTCCTTCGACCCTGCGATGCGAACGAAACGGCCGTAGCCTGGCGCGTTGCTATCGAAAGCCGATGCTGCCCGGTGGCCTTGGTTTTGACCCGGCAGGAAGTCCCCACCCTCGACCGGGAGCTTTTAGGGCCTGCCGAGGGCTTGCGCAGGGGTGCGTACATTCTCTCGGAGGCGCCGGGGGGGAAGCCCGATATAATTTTGATCGCATCGGGATCGGAAGTGAGCCTGGCGCTTGCCGCCCAGAATAGTTTGGCGCAGCAAGGCATTGCCGCACGCACCGTTTCGATGCCCAGCTGGGAGCTTTTTGACGCCCAGTCCCGGGAATACCGGGATGAAGTCCTGCCTCCCTCGGCAAAAGCGCGGCTGGCAGTCGAGGCGGGAGTTTCCCAGGGGTGGCGCAAGTACACCGGGGATGGCGGAAATATAATCTGCATGGACCATTTCGGCGCCTCGGCGCCCTCCAAGGTCGTCTTCGAAAAATTCGGCTATACCGTGGATAACGTTGTCGCGCGCGCCACCCGCCTTCTCGGCCGGAATTCCTCACCCAAACAACATTAACTGCTGAGAAAATAATATTAATTTCTAATTTTTCCGCGTACGTCAGCGTTTATCGGCGTGGGTCAGCGTTATAATTTATGGACGCGCCTCCAGACTCGGCCCCAAAACGACTGTCGCGCCATCCTCGCCAAAATTTGGGTTCCTTGCCTATTTTCCGGGTTTGGGCATGGTTTCGCCAGTGAAGCGCGGGACCATTTCATCGCGCATGGCAAGGTGGTAAGCCAGTGAAGCGGCGGCAATCACGCATTGTTTGAGATCGCCTTCCAGCACCCTTTCGTTTGTATCCAAATCCGTGTGCCAGGAGTGGCTGAAATATTCCAGCGGATCCTGCGACAGGTTGATTCCCGCCAGCCCGGCCCAGGAAAAAGAGGTGCTGTCCGTCCCGCGGTGGTTGCGGTCATTTCCGGAATTTGCTCCCACGACTCCCATGTCTGCGAACGGAGCCAGCGTCTCTCGCAGAATCGCGGCGGCGGCAGGAGGCCCGAATACGGAAGCGCCGCGTATGCGGCCCGTGCCGGAGTCGATGTTTATGTAAGCGGACAGGCTGTTAAATTCCGGTTTGGGCGCTTCAAAAGTCCCGAAATGATCTTTGACATAGGCCTGGGACCCAAGCAATCCCTGCTCCTCTCCTCCCCACAATGCAATGCGAATGGTCCGCCTGGGCTTGACGCCGAGCTTTTGAAGAACGCGCATCGATTCCATCATGACAGCCACGCCCGAGGCGTTGTCCGTCGCACCTGTACCGATATGCCATGAGTCAATGTGAGCCCCCAGCATCACCACTTCCTGCAGCCTGTCGGTCCCGGGAATTTCCGCTATGACATTCAAGGAAGGCTGGATGTCATAAATGGAATTGACGATCTCGATCTCCATTTCCACAGGCGTCCCATCGGAAAGCGCACGCGTGACCCGGCCGTAGTCTTCGTTCCGGATCACGATGCCGGGAACGGCCCTGGAACAGTTATAGCTCCGGTTGGCGGAAACGCCTATCTGGCCGTGCTCGCGCGCAGCATCGACCACTTTGACCAAAGCGCCTGCTTCAACCAGGAAAGCGTCGATTTTTTCGTCAATCTCCCGCGGCTCCAGGATTTTGGGCCCATCGGCCGCCTGTTCGGCTGCTCGGGGGGGGCCGGCCGGAGCGGGATTTACCGGGTCGTACTGCGTCCTCAACTCGGATTCATCGCGCCGTTTAGAAGGGAAATTGAATGCAATCGGGATCGCCTTGTGGGCGCCGGCAAGAACGATTTTTCCCCGCACATTTTCCCGATGGCGATCCAGGTAAGCAGCAAGTATTTCCTGGGTCGGCTTTTCGGGAAGCGTCATCTGTATGACCGGCGCCCGTACGGTTCCGTTTGTGCCCGGAGTCCACGCGATCACCCGGGCGTCCAAAATGGACCGGAAAGGAGACACCACCCTGACGGAATAACGGTCGCTTCCCCATCCGGGATGAGCGAAGTCCCACTTCTCGAGGTGTTCGTTCTGCATGCCCCACTGCTTCAATTGGTCCATCGCCCAGGTGCAGGCTGCGGTGAAACCGGGCGATCCGGTTAAGCGCGGTCCATGGATATCCGTGAGATAATGCAGCAGGAACATAATATGGGAATTATCCGTGGCTTCCCGGCGGATCTTCCAGTTCGTGTCCGAGTCGATTTTTTCACCCGCTGTCAGTGCCAGTCCGAAGACCAGGAAAATCAACAGGACATGAGCCATCCGCTTAGTCATAAGTTATCCTCTGTCCGAAAAATCGAGGATATCGCTCTGCTGGCCGGATTTCCAAGGCAAATATAAATTTATAACCACGAAATACACCAAATACACGAAGCTGGATTTTTGTGTATTTCGTTTATTTCGTGGTTGAAAGTCAATCGCGGTTCAGCCTGGCCAGAGACTGTCTGGCCTGGTCGTGGGAGTTCTCGACATCCGCCAGTGAGAGGACGGTCCGGTATTGCTGAGCAGCCTCGCTGTTCTTTCCGCGCCATTCCAGGATCCGGCCCATCCTCAAGTGTGACAGGGCCCTTTCTCGCGCCGGTGTTTGAGAATCGCCGATAGCCTTGAGGAACCGCTCTTGAGCCAGGTCCAGCTTTCCCATATCCATCAGCTCGCGGCCCAGGTCATAGCGGAATATCCGGACGGGTATCTTGTCAAAATTGGGTTCCCTGGATTCGACCCGTTTTTCCACCTGCAGAAGGATCGCGACTGCCTGGTCTTTCTGTCCGGACAGACGGGAAATCTGGGCGGCGCTCAGGGCGAACAGAAAGTTCCTTGGAAACCTGCGGCTCAAGTCGTTGGCGATCTGCAGAGCCTGGCTATAACGATGCTCGCGGACATTTAATACCATCTGGACCAGCAGCGCTTCATTTTTCATGTACTGGCCCTTTTCGGAAGCCAGCCTCAAATGCTCCAGCCCCTTTTCCTTGTCGCCGCGCGCCCCTACCATGAAAGCCATCCACTTCAGGTACCAGGGAATGCTTCCGACGACGTATTCGTAAATACCGACCGTCAGATAAGCGTCGTAATAGTCCGGATCTTCCTGGGTCAGCTGCCGGGTGAGTTCGTACGCTTTTGTGCCGTTGCTGTATGCGGATCGAAGGCTGTGGTCGATGGTGATGGCAAAGCAGGAGCGCAGCCCATAGGATGTGCCCAGGAAATAGCGGCTGTCCTTATCATGGCTGTTTTTTTTCAGGATCGTGTTGGCCAGGGCTTCGCATTTTTGAATATGCCTGAAAAAGGCATCCCGCTCCTGAGAAGGCATTTCCTGTTCGGTTTTAACTGAGAAATAGGATGGATACACGAAGCGATTCAGCGATAGGTCCTGGCGGCGAAGCATCTCCTCGAGCCAGACGATAGAAGCCAGGTATAAAGGGGGGGCGGGGTGCTGCGGGTACTCCTTCTCCAGGGAGGCAAAAACCTGCCGGGCCTGGGCATAGTCGAAATTATATATATCCGCAAATCCGGCCTGGGCCCGCTCCATGAAGCGGGGATCACGCAGATCCTGAGCCTGCAGCCGTGAAGCCGGCAGTAAAATCCATAGAACGTACAGAATCAGGGGAAAGACATTTTTCATAGAACCTATTTTCGCACATTTGCTATGCCGGCGGCGTGCTTATCCGCAATTTCCAATCTCTGAAATTTATTTAGTTTCTGTCGCGAAACTCGGGTTTCGCGAGGAAACCGGATTTTATTACAGTCGATAGGATATTTGATATTACATAGAAGCCGCAAATTGGAGCCAGGCCGCGTAGCGGCCAGTTGAATTTAGCCAGGCCTTTTAAGGCCTGGATCTAAAGGGATTATGTTTTCCGTCGCGTAGCGACGGTTGAATCTCAGGCGTCGCTACGCGACGCGCTGCTCGCTGTACCATTGTTCCCGGCCTTGAAAGGCCGGGCTAAAATCATAGTGCCGCTACGCGGCACAAACCAGTTTCGCGAGGAAACCGGATTTTATTACAGTCGATAGGATATTTGATATTACATAGAAGCCGCAAATTGGAGCCAGGCCGCGTAGCGGCCAGTTGAATTTAGCCAGGCCTTTTAAGGCCTGGATCTAAAGGGATTATGTTTTCCGTCGCGTAGCGACGGTTGAATCTCAGGCGTCGCTACGCGACGCGCTGTTCTCAATACCATGGATCCCGGCCTTGAAAGGCCGGGCTAAAATCACAGTGCCGCTACGCGGCGCAAACCAGTTTTGCGACAGAAACTAATCAAGTTTTGTTCTCGTCTCTGGCTGTTTTGATTGTCACGGCTGGCGCTGATACCAGACGATGTGATCGCCGTCGTCGGGGCGGTCGTCGGAGTAAACGACCGTGAGATAGTCGACGGAACGAAGCGGCGAGCCGGGAAATTCCATGAGGGCGTTATTTGAAAGCAGGAAACCACCCGGCTTGAGCATATGGGCGATATTGGAGAGGGCCAGGCTTTGTTCGAAGACGTCGTAGTAGATCAGTATGTTTGTGGCCACGATCAAATCGAATTTCCCGGCCTCCGGCGCATCCAGACGCTGGAGAACAATATTCATCTCGCATGGAGTGATACGAAGGACCACATCCGGCCGGATGCTCACCGCGCGCATTTCCAGGCGCTTGATCCCGGGCGGAAGCGCGCTCGGTTTCGCCGACGCCCCGATATGACTGCCGAACCGCTCCCAGTATGAAATAGTCCCGGGCTTCCACGTGGAATCGAGGTCACGCGGCAACTGCGAGATATAAGGGACGCCACGCCGGGCGCGCTGCCGCGCGGCTGACAGATGGCTGGTCACCTGCGGGCTGATATCGATCGCCGCTACTTCGAGCTTTTCCGCCCGGAACAGGCCAAGCCGCGCGAGCGAATCGATCAGGGCGAATGGCTGAAGGGTCTGTTCGGGATAAAAGTCGTAGCCTCCCTGCTTGTCGGCGAAATCCAGGCCCGGCCCGATGACGGCTGCACGGTTTACGCCCGTCAACAGGCCGCGCGCCTGCATGGCCTTCAGCGACTCTTCAATGGCATAGCTCGGGAAAAGCGCGGTATCGACCGAGAGGCCGCGCGAACGGTACAGGGTGGAGCGGGCGGCAAACTCGGCGGTCGAATCTCCCAATCCAAGAGCCTGGGCGCGCGCTTTTGCGAAGCTCTCCTGTTCGCCGAGCACTCTCAGCAGGTTTGCGATAAGGTACTGTCTGAGCTTTGCCCGTGCGCCGGCGCCGGAAAAACTGTAGCCCTTCTTCCGGATCAACCGGTGCAGATACGTAAGCCGATCATTTGTCCCAGGGGTTTCCACGGCTCGCATAAAATCGTTCAGCCGCGCATCCAGCACCTTACCGGCGAGAGACCCGACATCGGTAGAAGCGCCGCTGGCCGGGGATTGGCTCATCGGGGCGAGGTCCTTGGGTGTCATGCGGAGCTGAGTGGTAAAGGAAGTTCCGAAAAGCAAAAAATTGCCCAGCAAGTCTTCGTCTCCGCGCTCCATACGCTCCCGGACCGCCGCATTGTGCCGGGCGACCCAGGCCGGCCAGGATTTTGCCGAAGCTCCTGAATCTTTGGCGCGAAGCTCGGGAGGTGCGCTGTCGCCCAACGCCTTCACGATACGCTGTGCTTCCTCGAAGGGGATGGATACGGCACGGCCGGCGTTCTCTCGTTTTGGGGCCTGGGCAGCTGTCGAGAGAAGAACTCCCGAAACCAGCAGACCTGCTGCCAAAAACCGGATGAGGGATAACCTCCAAATCATCGCCGTGGCTCTCATGGGATCAATGCCTGAGTTTATGCAGCAGCGGCCTGAAGAGCCCGATGCAAAACCATAGCATTCGCTTCCATTCGCGACCTGAGGCCCGGAGGGCCGGCAGAGAATAGCCCCGGGCGTAAGCCCGGGGGTTGGGCAATTATAAAAAAAGCCCCGGCAGGGGCGAAACAGGTAAATAATTTATACAAAAACCTTTCGCCCCTATCGGGGCTCTCGTTGAATGCAAGTCCTATCCGGGGGCTTGCGCCCCCGGATATTTTCTTACGGCCTCCGGGCCTTAGCCTTCCCTGAATTCCCCAAAAATTTCGAGTTCTACAATGGCCTCGGAAGGCCGCCCCTATAAAAATGAACGACCGCGAAATTGTGCCAGTTTTGAGACGGACTTGGGACATCCGTCCTCACATGTCGCGCGCCTTATATTCGCGCCTTCGCAATCCTAACCAAAAAAAGGCCCCGACTTGCGCCGGGGCCTTTGATGAGAAGCTTCTCTGAAGCAGGCTAGAAGAGGAACTTCAGAGCGAACTGGATGTTCCTGCGTTCCTCGGCCAGATTAGTGACACCACGCATCCCGGGATGCATAATCGCTGCGAAGAGATATCCGCATGACCATCCAGTCGATGTCCAGAGTTGGCGTGATTGAAAAGGTTGTAGAACTCGGCACGGAACTGGAGCGTGTAGCCTCGTTCCTTCAAGCTGAAATTCTTGTAAATGCCGAGATCGAAATTATAAGACCCCGGCCTCCGGTAAGGCATTTCTCCGGGACATGTTGGCAGGATAAGGACCGAAATCAGCGGTGTCCGTGTAGGGATTGTAGTAGCGCTAGCCCCGACACCACCCGCTTGCGCGCTGATATCGAGGTCAATTGAAAGAGTTGGGCGTAGTCGGAAACAGCCGCCGGATTCTCGGGACCCTTCTGAGCGGCGTCCCGCCGGATTCACGATCAGCATACGGTTGCACATGTAGTAACCGTTGGTGCAGTCGAAGATGGTGAACGGCGTCCCGGTGCGGAAGTGGATGATGGGAGCCAAGGCTCCAGCCGTCCAGGACCTGGTCTTCGCCGACCCCGCCGAGGTTGCGGGCAAACGGGATGTCCCAGATGGCGCTGATGCGCTACCCGGTGGCGGACGTCGAAATCGGCGTCGCCGGTGTCAAGCTCGGGATTGCGCGGATCGAGGAATCCCAGATTGAAGTTGTTCGAGCGATTCGCTGAAGGTTGAACTCAGGTTGTCGATCGAATGTGCCCAGGTGTAATTGACCTCGAACTGCAGGCCCTTGCTGAAAAGATCCCGGCTCCTCAAGCCGGCGATCATGGCGTGGTAGCGCGAAAAGCCGCCTGCCGTACGGTAGTTGATAACCGCTGTACTGGGGTTCAGGTATGATGCCTCTCCGCCCAACCGAACCCACAGTCTTGGTGTAAGCATTCCACGAGCCCGGCATGTTCTCTCTGGTGATCCATAGAGGCCTACGCCTTTCGAACCGCTGTACTCCAGGCTGAAGACCGTGTTGCGCGGCGATCTCCTGCTCCCAGAGCCACGCTCCAGGTAGTGGGCATAGGCATTTCTTGATATTCTCGTCGACGGCCCGGAGGCTGGCGCGCGGAGAATCTTCGATCCCGTGGATCCCGCGAGCGGACCGAGCCGGCGCCGTATAGATGGGAGGATATTCCCCCCACATCGGCCGGGAAGGATCGACACCGTGCATAGTTCGGCGGATTCTGAATCACGTTGAAGGTGACGTTGCCGAAGTTCCGCTCGTAGCTGATGCCGTAGCCGCCGCGGAGGCTTGTCTTGCCGTTGCCGAAACATCCCAGGCAATGCCGACGCGGGGGCCGAGGTTGTTGAGATCCTTGGCCCAGAGCCCGCCGTAGGGGCTGTCGGGAGCCAGCATGACTTGTCCATTCTTGATCCGCTCTTCCATGGAGGGCCCGCTGCCCAGGTAGAAGTTCGAATCCTTCTTGGGATCCTTGTTGTGCTGCACGCCGATAGTATTCCCAGCGCAAGCCCAGGTTCAAGGTTAGCCCGGAGCCTAAGCGCCAGGTGTCCTGGCCGTAAAAGCGCGAAATCGTGGTAGCGGTTGCTGCGCGTGAAGTCGGGCGGCCCGACCGGCAGGTCACCGTATCTCCAGGATACTTGCCCTGCGGATAGACGGCAGCAGTGTAGTTAACGAGTTGGCCTTTCAGGAAATTCTCCATTCCTGAGGCAAGGTTTTTCCCCAGCTGCTCCACCGCGTACGCGTAGGCGCCGAAGGCCCGGTTGTCCCGGAGGTAAATGTAGGAACCGCCGAAGCGGAAGGTGTGGTTCCCCTTGATCCAGCTGACGTCCTCATAGAGCTGGCCCAGGTTCTGCGGGCCTCCGAAGGGTATGGCGCTGCCGGGGGTGTAGGGCAGATAGCCGGGCAGAGCCGTCTGAATTCCCAGAATAGACGCGGTGCCGCCGGTCAGATACAAGGTATTGGTGGCCGGCTGCTCGCCGAGCGGCTGCAGCTGATTCAGGCGGTTAAAGACGACCTTTGACTGCGATACCAGCCTGGGGCTGAACGTGTGTGTCACCGAAAGGAGATAGTTCTGGTTGAACGTGGTGTATCCGGCATCAAATCCCTGATAGGGGCTTTCGGCGTTGGTTCCCGCAAAGGCATCCTGGCTTCTGGAGCGCATAGCGGCCGTAGATCGTCGTGTTCGGACTCATGTTGTAGTCGACCCGGGCGACGGTCTGGTACTCATTTCGCGGATCTCCGCCACCGGCATCGGCCGGAACCGGATAGCTCACGGTTTGCCAGACGGGCGTGGTGGGAGAGAGGCTCGCACAGAGCCCAGCCTGCGGGACAGAGGTCGGGGATTTCACCCTTGTATAGGTTTTCCCAATATCAAGCCGCTCTTCAACGTGCCGTAGGCTTGAAGAAATCCTGCGTCGCCGGAGCGGATGCGGCTATCAGCTGCGAGGTCGGTACAAGCGCGGTTGTGGTCGACCCGCTCCGGACGCGGAACCATTCGGTATTGTTGAAGAAGAATAGCTTGTCCTTGACGATCGGACCGCCGATCGAGTACCCGAACTGGTTGCGCGTAAAGACCCCTTTCGGATTTCATAGGCGTTGTTGTCAAAACCGTTGGACGCGAGCGCGGAGACGCGGTTGAACTCGTAGGCGATCCATGGAAGCTGTTGCTTCCCGATTTCGTCGCCACGTTGATCACGCCGCCGCTGGCACGTCCGTATTCGGCGGTGAAGCTGCTCGACACGACGCTGAACTCCTGAACCGAATCGAGAGGCACGGACTGCCCCACAGTCGCCGTAAAACTGTCGTTATTGTCCGAACCGTCGAGAAGCATGTTCGTGCTGGCCGAGCGCTGTCCGTTGATTGAATAGCCCGTTCCGCGGTCGTGCCGTCGGGATCGGCCGGAGCGACGTTGCCGCCGATGGCCACAAGATCGTACGGATTGCGCGTCAGGGTCGGAAGATTCTCTACCTGCTTCGTCGTTGACGACATCCATCAACACCTGCGTTTCGACGTTTACCTGCTCGACCGCCCCGCCGACCACTCTCGATGGTCGTGGCGGACGAGCCGACCGCAAGGGTGAAGTCCGCGGTTGACTTGCCGCCGACATTGACCTCGACCTGCATCTTGGCCGTGTGAATCCGGCTTTGGATACCGTGACGGAATAGTTGCCGGGAAGCAGGTTCGTGACAGTGTAAGATCCGGAGCCGCTCGTGGTCGCCGTGCGCTCCTGAGATGTAGCCACGCTACGCACCTGCACGGCGACATCCGGAACTACCGCACCGGACGGATCTTTGATGGTTCCGGAAATCTGCCCCGTCTCCTGCTGCGCCATCGCCATCCCGCACAGCAAAAACACCATGAACGCCGCAAGCACATACCGTACGGGATTCATGGAATTTCTAACTCTGAAAAACATCATCTGTAGCCCTCCTTCGTGCTCTTTGTTGGAATCTTCAATGCATCTGCTTTATTGGAAATCCGCCTGCGTTTGTCCGCATTCAGGTTTCCAATAAAAGCCGCATCGTTTGAAAGCTGACTATCGATTGCCAAAGCAAACAAATATAGCTTGCGTTGAAATGCCAAAACGCTCCGCTAACAACACTCCCTCCGCATGCTCATGAAGGAGCCTGTGCCGGATGTTTCCGTACCAATAAAATTCGATACTAAAATACCCCGCTGTTGAAAAGCAATTATTGAGCCAAAAAAAACAACTCATTGCTGTCTTGCGGAGCTGATTGTAACCTATTCTATAAAAATGGAATAGCAATTTTTATCGGAATTCTTGGGGCCACTGATATCCTGTTTCAGGATGCCGATATTACGGTTTTTCCTGAGAGATATCCAAATTTCTGAATGCAAATGGCCTTCCCTTTCTGGGCTTTCTTTAGCTACAAAACACCGTGTAAGGCGAATAATCACCGCCCAGCATATTCTTATCGGAATGTATGCGGACGACTTCAATAATGATTTTGCCGCCAGCTTTCCCATCTTTGGCGGGAGGTCCCCGGACTCAGCTGTTTCGCCAGGAGCAAATTGGTGGCCGAAAGGTAGAGGTTTTCGGGAAACGCGCCGGTGAATGATAATAATGATATAGGCATTAGCGAGAATGTTTCAATGGATTATCTGAATTATTCACAATACTTTGCAGCGGGATGTGAGAATTGGCCGGGGGAGGAATGCTTTTCGGATACCTTCTGCTTAAACTGTGAACGTCCGTCGGACAGTCCTGGAGAACTGCCATCCCATTAGGCAGTAAAGCAGATATATCCTCTTTCGCCATCCTATTGAAAAGCTCATCGCATATGGGAGTTACGGTCCTTTGAATCCCAATCAATGGATTTGTGCGGATCCGGAATTCATGCTTCCAAATGCTGTGAGTGAGTGATCGGAAGAGGTTCTGGTCGAGAAGATCGAATATATTGAATATATTGTTCAGGGATTTGTATTCCAGATCACATTATTGGCCCGGTTTTTGGGAGGACCAACAAAGCTTGACAGCTCCTGGATTGGTAACGCTGACATACGCTGACAAAAGCGCTGAGGAACGCTGACAACTTGATTTAGATCAGCTTGAGGCTGGAAATATCGTATAGGGTCCTGCCGGTATAACTTCAACTGCCGGTAAAGCTCCGGATGATTCGATTCGAGATCCGCAGATTTCAGAAAAAAACACTCGGTTGCGACGGCGAAGAACTCCGCGGGATTTGTCGCGCCGTATTTATCCAGTACACTCAGCCTGCCTTCCTCCGCGGAATCGATCAGCGCTTCGTATTCCCGTTCAAACACCCTCGCCCAATCCGAATAGCTGGTACCGCGCGGTAAAACCGGTGCCCCCTGGGCAGAACCCGACTCATAGTCGAGCTGATGGGCGAATTCGTGAAAAACCACATTCCGCCCTTTTCGGGGATTTCCCGCGTCTCTCAAGACATCCTCCCAGGACAGCACGATATTTCCCATCGACCAGGATTCGCCGGAGCGTCCTTGAAGGCCTTCACTGATGATGCCTCCAGGCCCATGGCTGGTATGCGGAGCCAGGTAGGCGCGGGGATACACGAGTATCGTGCGGAGTTTGGGATACATATCGCTCGGCCGCCCAGCAGCAGGACGCATGCATAGCCGGCGATGGTCAGCCGGATCTCGTCGCTGATCTCCAGGTCGGCGCAGCCCTCGAAGGGTTTCTCATCAAGGAAAACCCTTATGAACGCCTCGAGCAGTTCCTGATTTTCCGCCGGCAGGAGGTGAAATATAGCGGATTCTTCGCCGGACGATGGCGCTCCACTCGGCCGGCATCGGCTGTTCCATCAAACGCCTGCGGCGGCTTCCTTTGAATTGAACACTTTGCCCTCCTGCTTATTTTAACTGTAAAATCTGCTCAATCTGTGGCATCTTTTGCTGTTTGCCATGGATCGGCTATCCTTGACATGCACTTCAAAGTATAGACAATAGTGTGGTCCCGGAACGATCCGAGGAAGCCTGGATCGAGAGACCATTATAGAATCTGGAGCAACCATCGATGACTAAAACCCGTGCTGTTGAAAATCCTTCCGCAGGCCAATACACATGTTTACCTCCGAATCGGTGACCGAAGGGCACCCGGACAAGGTGTGCGACTATATCGCGGATTCAATCCTCGACGCCTATCTGCAGAAGGATCCCAGGAGCCGGGTTGCCTGCGAAGTGCTCTGCAAAGAAGAATTCCGTCGTCATCGCGGGGAAATTACATCCAAGAGTATCGTGGATCATGAAGCCGTTGCCCGTCAGGCCATTCGATGAAATCGGTTATGCCGATCCATCCGCTGCATTCAACGCCGACGGCGTCAACGTCTTCAGTTTGTGTCCAGGCAATCCCTGAAATTGCGCAGGGAGTGAACCTCGAGCAGAATGTCGAACACGAACAGGGAGCCGGCGATCAGGGAATCATGTTCGGCTATGCCACGGACGAGACTCCCGAGCTGATGCCGCTGCCGATTCTGCTGGCCCACCGGCTTGGCCAGGGGATTAGCCGAAGATCGCAAAAACGGCACAGCGCCCTGGCTGCGGCCCGACGGGAAAACGCAGGTTTCGGTCGTTTATGAAGGACAACAAACCGATTGCGGTTACGAATGTGATTGTCTCCCCGCAGCATGCTCCCAATCTCACCCGTGAAGCTATCATTGCTTACGTGACTGGATCCCTGGCGCCGCGTGTGCTCGGCGACTGGTTCACGAAGAAGATTCGTTTTCATGTCAATCCCACCGGAAGTTTCATCCATGGCGGTCCCTCTGCCGATGCCGGTGTAACCGGAAGAAAAATAATCGTGGATACCTACGGCGGGTCGGTCGACACGGCGGAGGCGCATTCAGCGGCAAGGACCCCTCCAAAGTGGACCGCAGCGGGGCGTATTTCTTGCCGCTATATCGCGCGACAACTGGTCAAGACAGAAACTGGCGAGCAAGGCGGAAATCCAGATTTCCTACGCCATAGGCGAGGCGCATCCTCTGTCGGTCAAAGTGGATACGTTCGGAACCGGGGATGCCAGGTGGCGGCCGAATTTGTCAAGACTGGATTTCCGTCCGGCGGCGATTATCGAGCGTTTCAAGATGCTCCGCCCCATTACCGTCAAACGACGAACTACGGCCATTTCGGCAAACCCGGTTTGCCGTGGGAAGAGTAAACCGAATTACGAATGACGAATTACGAATGAAATCATACGGCCGGGTTGTGGGTGATTTGCGGTGTGAGGGCTAAGACCGTCCCGGGGCTTGGAAAGAAAACCCGGCTGCTGATAATGCCCCACACCGTATTTTTCAATTCGTAATTCGTAATTCGTAATTCGTAATTAGCACAGCGGCGCCCTGCAGGTTGCCTTCGCGCAAACGGGCCAGGGCTTCATTTGCTTCGGTCAGCGGAAAAACCTCCACCTCGGTTTTTACGGGAACCTTCGGAGCGATCGCGAGAAGTTCCTCGCCGTCTTCGCGCGTCAGGTTTGCCACGGAACGGACCGTTCTCTCTTCCCAGAGCAGGCTGTAGGGAAGCTTGGAATATCGCTCATGTGAATGCCCCCGCAAATAACCGTGCCTCCTTTGATAGTGGCACGGAGAGCAGCCGGAAGCAGCGAGCCTACGGGCGCGAAAATAATTGCGGCATCCAGCGGTTCCGGCGGCATTTCGGTCGAATCTCCCGCCCAGACCGCCCCTAACCGGAGAGCGAATTTCTGCGCGGCGGTATCCCCGGGCCGCGTGAAAGCAAAGACGTGCCGGTGCTGGTAAACGGCACCTGGGCGACGATGTGCGCTGCGCCCCCGAAACCGTAGATTCCCAGGCGCTGCGCATTCTCCCGCCATACGGTAAGAACGGTATCCGATCAATCCGGCGCACAGCAGAGGCGCCGCGGCAGTATCGCTGTAACCCTCCGGCAGCGGGAAGCAGTATCGTGTGTCGGCAACCGTGTATTCGGCATAGCCGCCGTCGAGCGTATATCCCGTGAATTTCGGACTGTCGCACAGATTTTCCCGGCCGGTCCGGCAAAAGGTGCATTTGCCGCACGTATACCCCAGCCAAGGGACCCCGATCCTGTCGCCGGTCTTTATGGACTTTACCTTCGCGCCGGTTTCCACGACGCTTCCGACGATTTCATGCCCCGGCACGATCGGCAGTTTGGGATCCGGCAACTCGCCGTCCACTACGTGCAGGTCTGTCCGGCATACGCCGCAGGCATGAACCTTGATCAGAACCTGATCCGGGCCCGGCTGCGGCACCGGCATCTCGCGGCAAACCAGGGAACTTCCGGGCGCCTCGAGGACCATGGCGTGCATTGTTTCAGGGATTGGCATGGTGCACCTCCTTGTAATTACGAATTGCGAATGACGATTGACGAATTGAATCCCCATTACAGGTGATAGGTATAATATCATCCAAGTCAGTGATGTATCTCAAAAGGAGAGTTGAGTATGGTGTATTATGGTGCGAAGGAACTTGCTGCAAGCAGCCGGACCGTGCGTGGGAACACTATTCTCATAGCCCAGGATATTCCGGAGGACAAATATGGTTTTAAGCCTGTGCCGGAATATCGCAGCGTGGCCCAACTGCTGACTCATATTGCTTTGGCGAGCCGCTTCCAATATCAGCTGCATGCCGTCGAAAAGCGAACGTCCTATGACGGCCTCGATTTCACTTCTATGATGAAACAGGTCATGGCGGAGGAGGGGCAACCCAGAACCAAAGCCGAGATCATCGATTTATTGCGCAAGGAAGGCGAGAAATGGGCCGGCTGGGTCGACGGGGTATCCGATGAATTCCTCGGTCAGAGGTTCAACATGCCGGAAGGAGCCACGCCCGCATACAAAAGCCGGCTGGAAATGATCCTTTCCGTCAAGGAGCACGAGATGCACCATCGCGGACAGCTGATGCTGATCGAGCGCCTCCTCGGGATCGTTCCGCATCTGACGCGCGAAAGAGAAGCTCGCATGGCCCAGAGAGTAGCAAAAGGCGGACAGTCACCAGTGTCCCCTTTGGGCAGGAGAGCAGGGCAGAACTCCGCCCGTGTGCCTCTCAAAGGGGACATTCGTGACTGTCCCCCTTTTACTTTAGATCGTCCTTTGCGTTCAACAGGCTGGATAGAAGCTCGTTGACCTGGGTCAACTCCTCTTCTGTGGCATTTTCCTTAGCCCTGCCGAGCGATGCAATCGCCGCAACCAGGTTTCCATCGATGGCGTGCACGAGCCCCAGGTTGAAATGCACGCTCGCCGACCGGGGTTCTATGACTGCGGATATTTCGTAATGGAGGCGGGCAAGCCGGAAATCGCCGGCTTCGAAGTAAAGATGCGCCAGATTAAAGTGCGCCTCGAAGTGCCGCGGATCGTGCCGGAGCGCGTTGGTGAAGTGATCAAATGCGCCGGGTATGTTGTTCTCCTCATAGTCGAGAATGCCGAGGTTGCAGTAGGCGTCCGCCGTGCACTCCCCGCGGAGGATGGCTTTTGCATACATTTCGGTAGCCCTCTTGTCCCCCTTCTCGTGCAACAGCAGCGCTTCTTCAAATGGGCTCAAACGGATGGGCAGCTGAATAAGCCGCCCCCCTTTTCAGGGAATAAACTGAGTTGTCCGTGAAGCTCGGCCTCGATCTGACGCGCCGTAAGCCCGCGGCTCCTCATTTCACGGACACGGCGGAAAACCGTAAGAGCCTGAAAATCATAGCGCGGATCCTCTTCCATTGAGGCGGATGCGGCCGGAATCACACCCTCGCGCGTCCATCGGCGGATCGACTGCTCGCTGAGGCCGAATTGGCGGCTAATCTCCCGGACCGTGTACGTAGCCTGCACGCGCTGAAGGCCTTTGGATGGAGCAGATTTGTTAAATCCGACTACGACGCTCATGAATTCCCTTTTTCAGGATTTTTCGGCAAGGAAAAAACCTGCCAAAAGATTACGCGGCGCGGCCGGGTGGCCGCAACCAAATAAATGCAAATTCGCAAGACGGCCGCGCCGTTATGCGGACGGCTTGTAAAGCCGTCCGCAGGCGCGCAGATCAAAAAATTTGCCAAAATAACAAAAAGCTGGGTGTTTGTATCACAGAATTTGAAGATAAAACAATGCGCTGCCTGGCAGGAATATATCTTCCTCACGCGGAGGCCGCGGAGAAAACAATTTTATCCTCCGCGGTCTCCGCGTCTCCGCGTGAGAAAAGACAATGATAAATTGCGCAGGGGATCTGCCGGCGGTTTTTATCAGCGGCCTTTTTGGGATGGGGTGAAGGACTGCAGATTTCCCACGGCTACATCGGTTTTGCCGCGGTGCTGCAGGTCGCCGATCACCAGGAATACCCGGGGGAACAAACGCAGATTGGCGACGTTGAAGGACTGGCCCTGGCTGGTCAGAACGATCGAGGCGTAATCTCCTACCTGGTAGGCCCTCAACGAATCTGAGCCCAAATCGATTTTTAAAGCAAGGGCTTCCGCAGGCAACGTTTGGGCCGTCGCCCGGAGGCGGCTGTCATCCGACCAGCTCAGTATCCGCTCTTCGCCTCCAACCCGCGCAGCCATGAGGAACTCCGCGGCCGTGTCCTGTGCCACAAGGTGCAGGACGTAATCGGGCACGAAAGACAGTTCCTCCGTTTGAGATAAGCGGTATCGATCCGTGGCATGCCACGTCATCAGCACGCCCGTACGGGTGTTGACTGTCAGGATATCCCGGTAGCCGTCTCGAAATGGTCCCGCGCTTGGCACAACAGGTTCAAATCCTGTCAAAAAGCTGTCGACCAGTTTATAGCCACCTTTGCCGTCTCCCAGCAGCACAACCCCGAACAAGGATATCCTGCCCGTAACAAGGAGGTCAGGAGTTTCATCAGCGTTCAAGTCGTCAATATAGAAGGAGCGTTGCTGCTGAGCAGCCGCAGGATTTATGTGGAGACTGAAATCGCGCTCCCCGTCTTCAGAGATAAATCCCGTGTCACTGATGCGCCTGGCCGGAATCGCCTGGAGCGTTCCGGAACCGTCGAAGTCGCCGATGATGGTGAACCAGGCGGCTGCCGCGGCTCCCGAGCCGGAGGGCACCGTTGGCGGAATCGGCCGATTCCGCCTTTGAGGTTTCGGACGATGACTGCGTCTCTGACTTTTTATCCGCCTGGGTATCCGCTTTTGTGCCCGAAGCCGAAGAATCGGCCGAAGCCGCATGCTTCTGCCTGGCTTCCGTGAACGGATTCGGAGGATCGTCCTTTCCGGACGTAGCGGCGTCGTCGCTCTTCGCCGACTGGAAAAGCGAGGAGAAGAGCTGGTTGAAAGGGCTGTTAAGCACAAACGAAGCGATGGACGAAATATTGGATTCCTTTTTGCCGGAAGTCGCGTCGGGCAGCGCAATTGACTCCCGGACAGGCTGGAATACGCCTGCCAAATCGCCCGGAGCCTCGCCGAGATATTCCGGCATCGCGATGCTCAGTTCGGGAATTCCTTCGGCAGAATCCGATAGGCCCGAAAAACCGCCCACAAAAGATCCGGGATCTTCAGCGGCAGCACCTGATTCCGGGTTTGCGGTGGATACAGTCCGGCCAAAGGTGAAAAAACGGCTTATGGCCGATATTCCCAAAACGTTCCCCTTCGCCGACTTTTCCATCGGCGACTGTTCATCAAAACAGCCGGAGAACAGTAAAGGAATAAGGCAAACAGCCAGGCGCAATAGCCTGAAGCCGCCACCCCTGCACGAACAAAACACCACCCTCTTCATTGGCAATCCCAAAACAGGAAACGAAATGCGCAAGTCAAGCTTTCCTATTCTGTAACCTGTCAGCCCTCAGGAGCAAGGGAAAAATTTGCACATTCTCCTCTTTCTCCCACTCCTGATTATATTTAGGCTCAACCGACATATCGTTGAGTTCCGCAAATATATTTAGCCTTAATAATGAGAAGCCAGGAGTCAGAATCAGGAATCCTTAATTAGCTTCTGCTCCGAAAATGGTTTGCGCCGCGTAGCGGCGACATGATTTTAGCCCGGCCTTTCAAGGCCGGGAGCCATGGTATTGGGAACAGAGCGTCGCGTAGCGACGCCTGAGATTCAACCGTCGCTACGCGACGGAAAACCCAACTCGCTTAGATCCAGGCCTTAAAAAGGCCTGGCTAAATTCAGCTGGCCGCTACGCGGCCTGGCTCCATTTTCCGGCTTCAGGCTTCTTTGGATCCAATGCCCACAAAATTCGTATAACATGCAAAATAGAGTTAAATCGCGATTTACGCGAAACGAGAGTATGTGGGTGGGGGATGGGTGATAAGCGCATACTCATCGACGCAGCGTTTATTGCCGCTCAATTTCCACGGACTTTTCCAGCGTCTCGATAGCCTTCCCGAGTTTCCCTTCAGCCTTGTAGATGTATGCCTTTATTTTCAGAAGGGATGCGATGTTTCCACTCAGGCGCATCCTGGCCAGGGTTTCATCCAGCAGTTCATGGCCGAGAGAATATTGCTTGTTTTCGGCCAGGAGGTACGCGATGAAACCGGCCGACTTTGCCACGGGCTGTTCATATTCTCCCTGGAGATTCAGATCGAGAATCTTCTTCATCTCGGGGATGACCCGGTCGAAGCGGCCTTCCTTGATCAGGAGCCGGGCGATTTCGTGCTGTTTCTCCGCAATCGACAGCGCCTGATCGACGCCCATCTGGACGCTTTGCGCAAAAACTTCATCGATAGCCGGCTGCGCGGCAGGCGCGGCGAATAGCAGGCCTATGATTATGGCGAAGGCAGAAGCGGTCCTCATATGACTTAGGCCTCCTTACTCCTTCTCAATTTCCCTGAGCCGTGCGGCCGCCTGAAAGAAAACTGCTGAAGGGATTTTCGTGCTCGTTCAGAGATCCTGAAGCAAAAGGATTATAGGCATCAGGGTCCTGGGCAGCCAGGTTCTTGTACGTCTGGTCGATAGCCGCCAGTGCGGCCTGCTCGGCAACCTGGCGGGAGTTTTCGTAAAGGAATGTAATCCCGACGGCCAGAAGCAGGGTCAGCGCCGCAGCCGCGGCGCTTAAACCACGCCTGTGTGGATGCAAGCTCTCGAGGATAGCGGCAACCCAACCCCGGGCCGGATCCTTTTTATTAAGATTTGCTGAGATTCGGTTCCACAAAAAAGGCGACGGCGCTACGCGTTCCGATTCCTGGAACAGGAGGGTCACTGCATTCATTTCGTCCAAAACAGCCCGGCAATCGCTGCAAACCCGCAGGTGCGATTCAACCGCAAGGATCTCCTCGCCCATAAGCTGATCGTCGATGAAGGCCGACAGTTGTTCTTCCTCGATATGCTGCATGATGCTTTGCTCTAGGTTGCCACTATCTTCCGGCTCATTACCGTATAGCGGCTCAGTTTTTCCTTAGCCATCATCCGTGCGCGATAGATATCGGTTTTCACCGAAAGCAGCGACCGCCCCACGATCCCGCTGATTTCCTGGTAACTCATCTCATCAATGACCGCCAGAATGAAAACTTCGCGCATTTTCAGGGGCAAACTGTTCAGGGCGGACTGTAAGGCCTCGCCCAACTCTTCATTCAGGAGAGCCTTCTCGGGTTCTCCGTGCAACCGCGTGTCGCGGGCTCTCTCCGCAAAAGGCTTCAAGCCGTCATCATCCAGCGAATCAACCTCTTTTTGCCGGAACTTCTGATAAACCTCGTTCCGGGCGATACGGTAAATCCAGGATTCCAGCAAATTGGGATCCCGAAGCGTCCCGAGCCGGTGAAGCGCGATTAAAAAAGTCTGCTGGGTTGCATCTTCTGCTTCGCTTTTTGATCCCAGCAGCCGATAAAGAAAGTTATGAATGCGTGCTCCATAACATTCATAAATAGCTCTAAAGGCATCCTGACTGCCGTTTCGAGCTTCCATTACCAGCCTGCGGTTATCCGGCGGTTGATTCATCGGGCCGCATTATACACTCATATAGATGACCACCCCCTCAAAAAGTGGCGAAGATTTCCAGCCACTTTTTTCAGGGTGGCGCATCTGTATCCCAGTATGTTGCCATGTTCGGCAGATCCGTGCGGGAAGCCCCGCAAAACTCTTGACATGCAGGACTTGTGTCGGTTAAAGTGTTGGCCGTTCCTGTCAGGCAGACTGGTCATAGTCCGGCCGACATGGCAATGGATGGTATCAGCGGCGTCCTTGCAGTCGTTGGTGTGCAATTTCTAGTAGAAAGCTTAAAGTTGAATCTTGTGGGGCGCGTCGCCTCACCTCTCTTTGCAAAGGAGCAGTTGTAGATGAAGACAAAAACCATTCTGATAGCAGCTGTTATGTTCCTGGCTCTCTCGGCGGCTGCATTCGCCCAGGCCACATTCACCGTAGGCAGCACCCCGGTGACGACCGTGACCAGAAGCGGGCTGTCCGAGAAAACCGGTGACATATCATTTACCACAGTAGTTGATTCGCCTGACCTTGTAACAGGCACGATCTCGATCAACTACGGTGCCAACATCACCTTCCACCCCGGCGGTGTTTTCCAGGGCAGCACACCGGTGCCGACAACCGACGTCTCGGTGCTTTCATCCACAGGAAACACGCTGGTGCTGGGAATCATGCATGCGATACCGGCGCCTTACACCTTCCGTGTAACCGGAATCAGAGTATCGGTATATGGCACAGGATTGCAGACACTGGATGCGAACATCTCCTCAACCAACAATTTGATCACAGCTGGTGAGACTGTCGTGCGGGTGGTCAACTCGATTGCCCCCGGACTCGCTTCGTTTGAGGTTTTGGATCCGGTGAGCTTCAATGCCATCTTTGGCGGCGGTTGCGGGACAGCCTACCTGGAGGCAGAAGAGGGCTACCTCAATGCATTCGGCGTAACGGCAGCCAGCGAGGCTTCTCAGAATTCCGCCACGAGGGTTCGGTTTGAGTTCACCCTGCCACCGTCCGGAATAACGCTGTCTTTCCCCGCAGCATCGGGTAACTTCACCCAGGTAGATGCGTTCGGAGTTGCTACGGGTCCCACAAGCCTCGGCCACTCCAGCACCAACCTTTACATCTACTACATGGTCACCACCGACACGAACCCGCTGGCCATTGAAACCTTGGAGGTTCCTGTTGAGATCTGTGCTACCACCCCCGTAGAGCTCGGAACGATTACGGTTAAAGCCACGCTCGCCAAGGTGGAACCCACAGGCATTTACAATGGCACAAGGCCGAGCTATGCGGCAGACGTTCTCACTGCAGCGAATTCACTGGTACAGATTTCGTCCGGCAGCTCCATGCTGCTGCTGCCGTACGCCGTGAATTGGGAAGGATACGACACAGGTATTGCCATAGCAAATACCACCACGGATCCTGGTCTTGAAGACATGGGCTTTACTGGGGGTATGGAAACATTCCCGCAGGATGGCGCGATCACCTTCTATTTCTATTCGCGAGAAGGTGACCAGTTCACCTATACCACCACAACCGGCTCTCCCGGACAGGGATTAAACGCTGCCGGCAAAGTTCCCAGTGGCGGCATGTATACCGTGCTGCTGTCGGAATTGCTTCTTGAGACTGGCTGGGCAGATTTCACCGGATACATTTTCGTGAAGACGAATTTCACGAATGCTCACGGTGAATACTTTGTCAGCAACTTTATCGATTTCACGCACGGCGCGCTGATGCTGGTGATCGATACCGAGCTTCCGGGTCGTCCGGTAGTAGAAAAGCTGGACAACTAGTTTAGGTTGTTCAACGGCTGTCAAAAGGAGCTAGCCCCAAAAGCTAGCTCCTTTTTTTTGCCCCTTTGTGAATGTTTGAGGTCTTTCGAGCGTAAGGGCAATTTGCAATGATGCTATCGAGAGTATTTGCTTTTGCTATTTTGCTGTGTTTCTCAATTCCTTCACCGGCGCAGACGGCAGAGCCCGATGCTTCTCCCGTCCGTCCGTCGCTGGATCTCCTGGTGACGCGAATCGACAGCTATTGGAACCTCCTGTCGCAGCGAAAGAAGTTGCAGGCCGCCGAATTTATCGCTCCTGGTGATCGGGAGGCTTTCGGCGCCGGGACTATCCCTGCCTTCAAAGATCCGCGTCTAAAATCGCTGGAGTTTTCCGCCGACAGGACTGAGGCGAAGGCAATCGTCATCGTCAAGCGCACGGTGCCGCCCGTCGCTCGAGCGATGGACTGGCCTGTGACGGATACCTGGCGCTATCAGAATGGCAACTGGTATCGGGACTTCAAGGAAACGCCCATTCCAATTCAGGCTTCTTCGCCCAAGCAGGCGAACGCCCAGAAAAACGCCGATTTGGAAAAAGAAGTTCGGGAGGCGTTGCATCTGGAAAAAACCGTCCTCGATTTCGGCACGGTGCGCGGCCGGGCCGTTGTCCCGCTCAGCGTCAAGTACTCTCTTGCAGGAACCGAGCCGCTCTTTGTCACGCTGAAGAATTCAGCGCCCGGCTTTGTTGTCAAAGGTATAAAAGGAGCATTTCTTCAGCCCGGACAACGGGATCTGATCATTGATGTACCGGTCTACAACTATGAGGGTGCAGTCAAAGAAAAGGTGGTTCTGGTCGCACAGCGGAAGGGCGCGGTAGTTCCTTTTGAAATCGTGGTGCAGGGAAATGTATATGTGCCGGTTTCGGTTGTTCCGAAAAGCCTGCAGTTTGCGAAGGGCGATCGCGAGAAGGCAGTCCTGGTTCGAAACAACTCAAAGTCGGAACTCGTGTTGAAGGACTTTTACAGCGCAACCGGCAGGTTTTCCATCGAGCAGCTGCCGGCCACCATTCCCGCCGGTGGGCAGCTCCAGGTGAAAGTCAATGCTCTTGCCGGCATCGATACGGCTTCGCCAAATACGCGGGATTCCGTGACGATCGGCTTCGGGCAGCCGGTCGACGGGATGCCGAGCGTCGTTGTCGGCATCCTGGTGAATCCAGTCAAGACGAAAATGGACAGCAGCATGGATCCCGCCAAAAACAGAGAGCTTCAGGAGCTGATCCGCAAAAACAAAATCGACCTGCCCGACCGATAGCCCTCGGAGTCAGCATTTTTTCCATCCGCGAACTCCGCGTCTCCGCGTGCAGCTTTTCAGGGCAAGCCCTGCGGCGGTATCGCGCTCAGAGAACGCAGGTCATCGGTCCCGAACAGGGCGAAGCTTGCCAGCGGCTTGTCGCTGGTGATCCTGATGTATCCGCCTGTTTGACCCGCCGCATCCGAGACAAGCTCATGGATCAGCTTGGAAAATCGTTCCCCGGGCTGAAGCAAGGATGTAAAGGACCCAATGAGCCCGCCTTCCCTGTCATATACCTCCAAAATCAGGTTGTTCTGAACTCTGTTCGGGTTGAGCACGGCCACGCCGGTAAACCACCCCTGGCCCTCTGCCACGTGCGAGTATACGAAATCTTCGGATAGCTTGAGGAAAAACGGAATCGCGGCCGAGGCAGATCCGTCGCTTGCCAGGAACCGGACAGAGCCGGCCAGGCTTGGAACGGATATAAACGGGCCAAAGAGGATGCCTTTTACATCCGCACGTATTGACCCGGTTACCAGGTCCGGGCCAAGTTCAGGGAAGAGCTCCGCAAGCGTCCCGCTGAATTGAGCGCCCGGGAGTATTTCAATATTGGCCGGATTCCCGCCGATCGATATGGGCTGGCCGGCGTCGTCCAGCAGTGTCAGAGCAATCTCCGCTTTCCTGGTGCCATGGGTATTCACGATGGTCAGTTCGGTCGAGTACTGTCCTCCCGTAGCGAAATGGGGGACGTGATAGGATTGCAGGGAAGCCTGCACCTGGGCTGCCAGTGTATTGGACTCGAGCGTATTTCCGAACGTGCTGCGGGCTACGACCGCCTCATCGGATTCTCCCTTTATGTGGCCGCCGCTGAAGGCGCCGAAATCAATGTCGAATACATCGCGGACATCCTGCACAAACGAGCTGTTTGGCGCCATTTTTCGCGTGACTGCTGCTGCCTGACTTCCCTGCGAATCCCTCAGCCGGAGAGTGACAGTTGCTTCCGAGTCCCCGGGATTAAACAGTTCCAGCAGATTGAAGGGAGATTCGCCCTGGCGGAAAATCAGGGGTATGTACCAGAATTTTGCCGCCTCGATGTTGGCGGTGCCGCCGTCGAGATGAGGCCCGGATACGTCTCCGATCAGATAGAAGCCCGGGAGCTCCGGGGTGCTTCCTGTAACGCGGATTGTGCCCGCCGAGTAGGCGTTAAATCCCTCACCGAAGACTTCAGAAGCAAGCCGGGCGTACTGGCCTTTTCTCGGCAGGATAATGGTGACCGGATTGGTGATATTGCTGCCGGAAAGCATATTCCCATGGTCGTCATAGGCCGTCAGGGTTGCTTTGACCCTTAGATTGATCGGGTTCGTCAATGCTATCCCCGTATATGTGCCGTCGCTTTCCATGCGGAATGGCATGGAAAGCTCGGCAAAACCGCCGACCAATTCAGACTCATCCGGCAGCAGCCGTTCTTCGTAGCGGGGAATATCCGTGGAAGGAAATTGCGCATCCGGAACGGCTGTGCCGATGGGAACCAGCGCAGCCTGGAACCGGATGGTCCCCGATGTGGCGGAGGGCAGCAGGGCCAGGGTCACGTTGATCTGGAAAGAATCATTGACGGCATCGCTGCCCGTGGCGGGATTAAATTCATAAAAGACATCCGTTGAGCCGTCACCGCGCGGTATCGTTTCGGGCGCTCCCGAAAGAGTTGTGAGCGTCGCCCCGCTGTTCATCGACAGGACGACCGCATTGAAGGTCAGCTGAACTCCTTCCGGAATTTCCCTGAAGGGCGTAATGCGTATCCGGGAGGCGACCGTCTGCCCCCCAAAGCCCGTGTTGCCGCTGAAGGCAGTGGCGAATCCTTCGGCGATCACCAGCGATGCGGAGGAGTTGATCACCGAGCCGTTTTCGTAGGAGAGCGGATCGGTGGTTTCCTCCGCAATAAAAGGTTGAGATACGGCATGGACCACGATCGGGATTCGCTCTCCGGCAGTGATGGAGTTGCCTCCCGCGGTCGGGGAGGTGAGTGTTGCCGTTACCTGGTGCACGTCAAGGCCGGCGATTGCCACGCGGACTCCGGAAACCAATATCCGGTCTCCAATCGTTCCCCCGGCGGGGACATTTAGGATGATGGCATTTTGGGCCGGTTCGAATACCGGGCTTGGATCGATGCCGGACAGGCCGCCTGTACCGCTGACTGAAATATCGGCGGCTGAGTTATTGGTGATGGGCGCGGAGTACGATGCAAGGATGGATGAAGCATTCGTGAAACCGGCAACCACCGTCAGTGTCAGCGATCCCGTCAACTCGGTATGGCCGATGTCCGCCGCCGTAGCCGACGAACTCCCCACGGTGAATAGCGCCTGGGTAAATCCCGGCGCTGCGCCGAAAATCGACAGGAGCAGCACTGTGACAAATAGTCCCGCCTTTTTGTTAAACATTGTTCGGTGGCCTCCAAAAGACGATATGGCTTTTCATTTAATATAGTCATTCCGGGAGGTTAATTCAATTGTGAGCCCGCTCACTGCAATAACAAAAAGGACACGAATTGCCAGGCTCGGGAAGCCGCAGTTGAAAAAACTCGCGCAGAGGCTAGGAATCAACCCAGGTGTTTGATCCGGGCTTTGTGCGTTCGGGAGGCTGGTTTAGAATAGCGCCCATGGCCAAACACAAATCGCGTACACAGAAGCTCAGGCAAGACGCTCCAAAAGCCATTGCAAAATCTCCCGGCGCGCCGGCGGCGATTCGCTGGCAAAAATATCTCACATGCACGATCCTCATTTTGGGCTGCTTTGTTTTATTCCTGCCGCTGGTGGTGAACTATGATTTTTATTATCCATTCGTTTTCCTGAAGAGCCTCCTGTTCCGCGTCGCCGTCCAGGCGATGGCGCTCCTTTACGGGATTCTGGCTCTGATTTCGCCGCAGCACCGGCCGCGGCTGCACAGGGTCACCGGTGCGTTGCTGGTTTATTTTGGCGTCACACTGATCAGTTCGCTCCCGGGCGTCAGCAGCGGCGCCTGGGACAGCTGGTGGGGCGATTTCAACAGGATGGGCGGCATGTTCGCGCAGCTGTACCTGCTGGCCTATTTCTTTGTCTTGAGTCAATCGCTCAGACAGGAGCGGGAGTGGCTGATCCTTTTTACCGCATCGCTTCTGTCCGGCGTCTTCATGGGGCTTACGGGGCTTATCCAGTACATGCACCTGGATTTCCTGTATCGATTCTCCCCGGACAAAATCCGTGTGGAGGGGGCGACCGGGAACCCGAACTTTTTTGCCGCGCACATGCTGCTCAATTTTTTCCTCGCCTTCTATTTTCTGACGCGGAATGACAGAAAAAAAATTTACGCTTTCGCGGCAAAAGTATGGCTGCTCCTGCTGATAACCGCGGACGTCATTCTTGCGGTTTGGGACATCGCATCCGGAGGCCGGATCCTCTCGGCAGGGCTGGATTATTTCCCCATAGCCATTTTCGCCTTTGTACTTCACGGCCTCACTTTGCTCTGGTTTGCCATGCGGAGCAGCGCATGGGCGGGTGTGGCTTTTTTCGGGGCCCTGGCTCTCTATTATTTGTTCTGGATGAATCTGAGCCAGACGCGCGCAGCCGTGGCCGGCCTGGCAGGCTCCTTTATCTTCATGTCGGCCCTCTATCTCTGGAAAGGCGCCGGGAAGAGAATGGAGGTGGGCCGCGGCCCTGCTGCTTTTGCTGTTTGTCGTTTCTCCGCTTGCCCTCCTCAGCTTTAGAAACGCCGAATGGGTTAAGGCCAATCCGCTCCTGGCACGCCTGACCGCGACTTCTCTCGAGGAGAACCGTTTCATGGCCTGGAAGGCCGGCATAGGGGGCATCCTGGACCACCCCATTTTCGGGTGGGGTCCGGAACACTATCGCAATGCTTTTGACCTGCACGCTCCCGCCCGTCTTTTCAGAGGCCCGACCGCGGAAAACTGGTTTGATCGCGCCCACAACATAATACTGGACATCGGCACCACAACAGGATTCCTGGGACTGGCCGCATATCTTGGTTTCTACGCCGCGATTTTTGCATGTTTGCTCGGCCGCTGGCGCAGAAACGGCAATGTTTCCGATTCGCTGACCATCGCCGGCTTGCTGACGGCATATCTTGTGCAGAATCTGTTTTCCTTTGACACCGTGAACACGGACGGCGTCGTCTTTATGGTCGCTGGCATATGCGGCCTGGCTCTGCGCCAGATCCGATGCGATTCCGGCGGAAGCCGCGGTAATCCTGACTCGGCACAATCCGCGATTTCATGGAGGGGCTGGCTGGGGCTTGCCGCATTGGCGGGAATCCTTGTCTGCGGATACTGCTATACGGTGAAGAGACCTGCAGATTCAAATCGACTCCTGATGCGGGCGGAAGACGATGGAAAAGGCCGTGCAGCCCGGCTCGCCAGGCTTCCCGCTACGTCTATAGCGAAGGCAGCCGTTGAAGATTTCCGCAGGCCGACGAGCATGCGACAACAGGCGATACCAGGTGAGAGAAGAGTTTGCCAATTATGCAATCGACTCGCCGGTGGCCGACAAGTTCCCGCTGGAGAAAGAGCCCAGGTGGCGAAAAGGGCGTGAGCATTGCTGGAGAAATCAATATCCGAAGACCCTTCGGATGCGCGTCACTACATGTATGCCTCAAGTCTGGCAAACAGCACATTCAGGGTGCTCGAGCAATCCGATGCGGGTCTGGCGCGTTCTTGGCCGAGAAGAGTTTATCCTGTCTGCGGAAGCGGAGAGCCTGGGCCCGAACCGGCCCCGGCTTTTCCTGGAACGCGCCTATTTGCTATTGGCGCCTGGCGCGCTTTGATGAGGCCGTATCCGGTGCTGCAGAAGCCTCGCAGCTTGATCCGAAAGACAGCGAATCGCGCATCAGCCTGATCGAAGCGTACGTCGCTGCCGGGCGATTGAGGGATGCGGAAAACGAATGGCAGACAATAAGAACGCTCCATCGCCATCCGCCGGACAAATCAGACTACGACAAGGTCATAGGGATTTATGTTTCGAGAAGGCAATTTGCGCCGGTAGTTGCTCTCTATCAGGAGCAACTTCAGATGTCTCCGGACCAGGTTCTGCTGTGTCCCGTCTTGCAGCGAATCTACCGTGAACTGGGGCAATATGGATCTGGCCAGGCAGACCGCCCTGAAGGCTGCGGAGCTGGCGCCTCAACTGAGCCGCAGCTCAAAATGTTTTTGAAGAGCCTGGAAGTCAAACGTTGAACGTTTGCACGTTAAAAAAAGCCGGCAGGTGGCTTTTCTCCGTTACTTCTTCTCGGGTTCGGGAACTTCCGTCTGCTTCATCCGCTTCTGCTCTTCTTTATACCTGTCCTCGCGGGCGTCCTCCATATCCTTGATGTGTTCCTTCTCCTTATCGTCCGCGTACTTGCGCACGTTTCTCAGCGAGTCTTTCAGCTCCTGGGTCATTTCCTGGAATTTCTCGGGTGTCCGGATCACGTGAGGCGTAATCAATATGATCAGCTCGCTCCGGTCGGCTGTTTTGGTAGTTGTGCCGAAGAGGAATCCCAATATTGGCAGATCGGATAAAAACGGGATGCCGCCTCTTCCAAACGTATCGGAATCCCTTATCAATCCTGCTATGGCCACGGTCTCGCCATCTTTGACGGAAAGAACCGTTTCCACGCTGCTTTTTCTAAACGAAGGTCCGGATGAAGTATCTGCACCCGCGCTGCTGACTTCCTGGGCGATGCTCAGAGTTACGGATCCCGACGCGGAGATGCGGGGCTGGACGATGAGGGATATCCCGGTATCCCGGTATTGAACGCTCTGTGTCGTGCTGCCCTCGCTGGAGGTGAAGCTTGACCCGGGGTAGGGGATTTCGGAACCGACCACGATTTTTGCCACCGTTCCATCCAGAGCCAGCACGGAAGGCGCTTCGAGAACTTTGACTTTGGTCTTTTCACGCAACGCGTTTATTTTCAAAAGAATTTCCCGCGAATCCCCGACGAAGGCAAAAGTGCCGACGGCCAGAGCTCCCGTGGCGTCAAGCTTGGCACTAGTAATATGATTGACCGGATCGGTTGTTATACCCTGGAGTACGCCGCTGACTCCGAAGCTCAACGCATCGGTAAGGTCGACTGCAAAAATCCGCGCATCGATAATTACCTGGCGGGGCATCACGTCCATCTTTTTTATGGTTTCCAGTATGAAGGCATAATCCGCCTGCGTGGCCTGGATTATGAGCGAGTTGTTCACATCATCCACTACCAGCCTCACCGTGTCCTGCAGGCCTGTGAACACGCCGCCGCGCAGGATTTGGGACGTGATGGACGGGGCGGAGGTGAGCCGGGGACCGAGCTGCTGTCCGCCGCCGAACCAGCCGCCCCCCTGATATCCGCCGGAATACCCGCCCTGGTATCCGGACTGGGATCCGCCCATGGAGGACCCGCCGCTTTGAAAAGTGGAGGAGCCGCCGAACGGGCTCGAAGCAGCTCTTCCCAGATTGGAGGAGCCGCTCGCCGTGGTTCCGCTTCCCAGGGCGCCGGTTTGTGTTTCTCCGGCCTGGGACCGGCCGAACGCGCCTCCCCCACCATAGGTAGTGCCCGTTTGTCCGGAAGAGGCGCCGGCGGATTCATCTCCGCCATATAGAGCGGCCAGCATCATGGCGATGTTGGACGCCGTCGAATTTTCAACCACGTATACATACGTCTGTATGTTTCTGCCCGTCTCGGAGTCAAGCTCTTTGATCCAGCGCTTCACTTCTTCCAGGCCGCGCCTGGAGCTGGCCATGGCAAAAATCGCATTATGGCGGTCCAACGATACGAAGGAAATGCCGGTTGCAGAGTCCTTGGTCCCGGAGCCGAAGATCTTTTTCAGGTCCTCGCAGAGGTCGGCGGAGCCGTAGTTTTTTATCTTGATCATCTCGACCAGATCGGGGTCCAGGTAACTGTCGTCGAGCATTCGCACGATCTGAAGCACTCTGTCGGCGCTGTCGGTGTAATCGGTGATTATGAGCATGTTCAGACGCTCGTAAGGCATGATGACGCCGCCTTCGGTCATGAACAGCTTGATGGGTTCGATCAGGTCTTTTACGGGAACGAACTCAACCCGTATCACGTGAGTTGCCAGCCGTGGGGCTTTGGAAAGATCCGTTTCCTGCTGGGCTCTGGCAGCGGACACAGGGGCCTTCGGGGCAGACGCGGCAGGTTTTTTCCCGGAAGATTTTTCCTGATCGGTTCCGCCCTGGGCCGGCGGAGGCAGCACTTCGATGAATTCGACGCCCTTCTTCAACGCCGAAGAGATCGGCACGATTTGATAGATGTTGCCGTCCTTGACGAGCGCCGCATTGTTGTTCTTGAGGATCATGTTGAAAAGCGGCAGCACATCGTCTTTGGACATGGGCGCCGAACTCTGAATGGTAACGCTCCCCTTCACATCCGGATCGATCACGATCGGAGTAAGCCCCAGGGTGCTGGCGATCTGATTGATGAAATCGTAGAGGTCCGCGTTCTCATAGCTCAGCTGAACTCTGCCTCCATCACGCGGAACGGGGCTCGGGATAGGAGTGGGAGGCGGAGCAGGGCTGGGCGCAGCGGACGGAGCGGGGCTTGGAGTTCCGGGAGGGACGGGAGCGGGCGCTGGCGTCTGAGGCTTGGCCTGGGCGGCACTCGGTGCGGCCTGAGGATTGGGCTCAACGGTGCGCACGGCCGCCTTTGTCGCGCGAACCCTCGGCATCGCGGTTTCCGATTGCCCCGACTCTGCCTGTGTCTTTTGTATCTGCTTTGTCAGGCGCTCCAGCGCTTCCTTTCTCTCTTGTTCCGAAAGCGGCTGGGGGTTCGAGTCCTGAACAGCCGCCGGGGAGAAACTGCCTGTCATCAGCAGGGAGGCGAAAATCACAAGTATCGCGCTCCGGGATCTATTGACAATCATGGCCATAACGCTTCCTCTCTTGGAGAGTCGCTGCAAACACCCAATATCCTGACAACGCCTTCCCGTCGGACCTGAACGCATCCGGCGCCGGTGCAATGCCAGCATTCCTATCCTGAAACCCATACTGTCCCGGACTTGCCATCGGGAACGGGTTCCCAGCCGGTTTTATCCTGGTGAAATCCCGGCTGCGTCCTGCAATGCCCTACGGAAACTCCCTTATGCTTCAGATCTAAAATATCCATAGCTAATTCCGGTCGGGACGGACAATGTTGCCGAAGGGGGTCCGTATGACCCGGCCTCTTTGCGTATCGGTTCCTTCTGTCCCGGGCGTCTGCGCGGGCCGTTGCTGCGCAGGCGTTGCCGGCTGCTGAGGGGCAACTGCCGCTGCCGGCCGGGCGGTTGTTCCGGCAGGCAGTCTGCCTGCCTGTTGGCCTGCGCCGGGAGGCACCGGCGGCGCTCCGGGCGCTGCAGTCGGCTTTGCTGCGCCGGCGGTTTCCGAAACAACATAGACCGGGATGCTCCCGCCGCCTCCTCCTCCTGTGCCGATGGAGACCACACGAGTCGCGACCACCGAAGTTTTTCCCCCACGGCTCCGCTTGGAGCCTTCGTGAAGAGGAATGATTTCCTTCCGCGTGCCGCTTTCGAGCACGATACGGTCCGAAGTTATGTCCGTAATCGTGTACCCATGATAAACGTCCCCGATGCGTTTGTTCTGGGCCCGGCGGTTCTGATTTTGCTGCGAGCCTGCCGGCTCGATGATGGCGGCCATTCGCTGGGTGCCGGATATGGTGATCCCAACCAGAATGGGCTTTTGCGCCAGCGGCGGGGGTTCCGGAGGAGCGGTTTCCTCCACCTTGTCTTCCTTGCTTCGGGATTCCGCGAAAATGTTCTTTTCCGGGATGACGGCAAAATCCGCTGCGGCATACTTTTTGGCCGGCGCTATTTTGGGCAGCGGCCTTTCCTGGGTCATCTTCTGCTTCATGTCCCGGACAGGCTGTATTTTCGCCAGATTATTTTCCGCATTGAATCGCAGCACCGAAACATAAAGCTGCCGTGCAAGCGCTCCCGCGACTGCAAGCAGCAGCAGGTTGATGGCGATCCATTTTTTGCTCATGTCAGCCTCTTCCTTAAGGCAACTCCGTGTTCGAGCGTTACAATCAGGGCGGCCTTCCGGCTGCCTCCGCTAGGCTCCGGTTTCCGCCTTCTTTTCGGGTTCCTTCTCCTCCGCGTGGATGTAACCCGAAATCGTCAGGCTGGGCCGTATGTCATATCTTCGCTGGTTCCTGAAGCCCGTGATCGTGAATTCGTCGATCGTCAGAAATTTTTCGTAATTTTCGACCGCAGCCAGGAACTGCACCAGTTCTTCGGGCGTGCAATTTGTCTCAATGCGCACGGAAACGCGCTGGATACCGTTCTCGGCCTTTTTGGCCGGCAGGGTGTTCCGCTGGGTTATTTCCACAGAGCTCTGATCCGCAAACTCCTTGAGTATCTTCTGAAGTTCGGCGCTCGCCACATTCGGGCTGTCGCCGGGCAACAGCTTGGTCAGATCCTGCCGGAGGTGCTCCGCGTACTGCTCCAGGCGCTGTTTGTAGGTTTCTTCACGGCCAAGGGTCTCCCGCTGCTTGAGAAGCATTTTCTTCTTGAGTTCCACGGTCTGAGAGAGATCTTCACCGTCCGGAAGCAGCTTGTCGACGGCAAAATAAACCATTACGACGGCGGCGATAACGGCAGCCAGGGCAATGACCTTTTTTTCTCTTGGCGTAACCTTCACGGCTTATCTCTCCAGTTTTGCCTCAAAATTGAACCGTTCCTTCCCCGTCTGCGCGTCTCTGAAAATCTGGCCCTTTTGAGTGACATCTTTCAGCAGCGGAGATTTTTCAAGCTTCGAGATCAGGTCGGGAGCGGAACCGCTGGAACCGGCCATTTGTATGATTCCGTCCCGATAGGTGTAGGTGCTCAAAAAAGTATCGGCAGGAAGTATCGAGGTCAGCTCCCTCAAAACCTCCAGGTTCATATCTTTCTTTCGGAAAACTTCCTCGATGGCCCGGATCCTGGTTTCCGTGGCATCCGAGCGTCTTTGGAGCGATTGAACCCTTTCCACCGGCGCCTTCAAGGACAAAATTTCCTGATCGAGCCTTTGGATCAGGGCCCGGTTCTGGATCATGCGGTGAAAACCAAGGGCCGCCAACAGGGCCACGATGATCAGGCCCAGAATAAAAGCCGGCACATAAGCCCAGCGTGTCTGACGCCGGCGCAGCTCATCGGGCAGGAAGTTCATCCTGACAGGAAGCCCGCGCGCTATTCCGGCGTAGGCCAATCCCAGCGAGCAGGCCGCCTCCTGGAAATGAAGCGCATTGTCTCCGGGCGCCTCGAATTTGACCGAGTTTTTCAGAAGCTCGCAGGCGGGCACGTCGGCTTCCAGTTCTCCCAGCGCCGTTTCCGAAGCTTCCCCGGCGAGAACGATCTTTTCCAGGGCATCCTCGGGCCCAAGCCTGATTTTGGATGCCGCCTCGTTAACTTCGCGCAGTATCAGATCGCTCCAGCTCTGGCCGATTTCCTTGGAAACCCCGCGGGAGTAAACATACGCCCCATCCCGCAAAGCCAGGAGCTCGAGGGAAGTTGGAGTCAGGTCCGCAAGAAAGTATATTTTGTTGCGCAGGTCCTTTTGCTTCCTGGAAAACAGGTTCGAAAGCGCCATGGAGCTTCCGATCACCGCGACGGGCTTGATCCCGAGAACGAGCAGAAGCTGAAGATGCTCGTCGAGAAGGGATTTCTTCACCATGGCAAGCAGGACGGAGAGCCTCTTTTTGCTGCCGGTCCCCTCGAGCACGGTATAGTCGTAGTAGGACCGCTCCTCTTCGGTAGGCTCGAACGACTGCACCTGATACTGGATAACCTGTTTGAGGTTATCCGCGACTTCTGCGGGCAGATCCAGGTGGCGCATCACGATGTCGCTGCGGGGAATCCCCAGCACGATGTTTTCTTTGCTGAGCCCCTTTGACTTGAAAAAGAAAGCGATTTCTCTCCGCAGTCCTTCCTTGTCGCGCTGGCGGTATTCCGCAATGCGCTTGAAATGCGTGAACACTTCGCCGGCGAAATTGCTTTGAAGGGCGGAGATCAGCATATCCTCGCCCCGCAGCTCGATCCCGATTCCGGTTTTGAGGTAAATCATGGTTTTACGCCTTCATAATCGGGAACATTTTCGTTCCAATAAAGGGTCCGATATTGCGTTTTCTCCGAGCGGTCGAGGGCAATCACCGTGCGCAGGACGCGCCGCGCCTTGGAACGCTGCGAATGCGCGGAAGCCGTGAGAGTGTAGATGCCCGTCTGGTCCGTGGAGAGAAATGGCCGCGAATTCGTGGCTATGTTCACCGAAAGCTCACGCGTTATTTCCTCGATTGTCTTGAACGGCTTGACCAGCCTCCGGGCATAAATCGCTTGAGCGGCATCCGGAGACATGCCGGGCACAGACTGAAGGACCGGCAGAGGCGCAAAGTTGACGTTAACCTGGCTTCTCGGCGAGTAAACCGTACAATAGCGGGAAAGCCCATATTTATACCCGATCGAGCCGTCAGGAAGCCTCACGGGATAGCCGTAAAAATATTCCGTGCGTACTCCCCTCACGAGAAGCAACTCCTCAACAGTTTCAAACCTTCCGTTCCTGGCCTTGTAGGGAGGATCCAGTGTTTCGTAATAGTCATCCTCGGCCCCGTTGATCCGGTGCAGTTTATCGGTGTCGCGCCAGTCCAGGATTGAATCGGCAATAATGCCCGCATCGTTCTCATCGATTCCCGAAGCCGTAGCCAGGGCGCGCATCTGTTCTTCCTGGACCGTATTCAGGTTTATTTTACCCGATTCGTCCTGGATATCGATCCTGTAGACCCCTCCGCCAAGCTGACCGGTCACAACTCCCAAGTCCATCGCATCGGTCGTGTCCTGAAGCTGCACGCCCTGAGAAACCGGGTAAAACCTCTTTTGCACCAGCCGGTATATGGTTGTTGCGATTCCGGCTCGCGCCACGAAATAGGAGTCTTCCATCGATTGCGCATTCCGGGCTGCGGCCACTTCCACAAAACTCTCCCTCGAAAAGCTCAACGCAATGACGGACAATGCAGTCAGGATCCACAGCAGCGCAATCAATATCACTCCCCGCTCCTCCTGCTTCCCCGGCCTCTCGCTCAAATTACCCTTCATCGCCCCTCGCCAACAATTAACCACTAACTGGTTTCTGTGGCGAAACTGATTTGTGCCGCGTAGCGGCACTATGACTTTAGCCCGGCCTTTTAAGGCCGGGACTCATGGTATTTGGAACAGCGCGTCGCGTAGCGACTCCTGAGATTCAACCGTCGCTACGCGACGGAAATCCTAACTCCTTCAGATCCAGGCCTTAAAAGGCCCGGCTAAATTCAACTGGCCGCTACGCGGCCTGGCTCCAATTTCCGGCTTCCATGTAATATCAAATATCCTGTCGACTGCTATAGAATCCGGTATCCTCGCAAAAACCGAGTTCCGCGATAGAAACTAACTACTGCATTACTCCCCCTCTTCTGCCGCCGAATGGATTCGTGACATTCCTGCGGTAATTGCTGACCTTTGCCTGGATAGGCACGACTATGTGCCGGCTCAATGATTTGCCGTCACGGCCCCTGGATATCATAGTCATCGAAACGGCCAGGGGCAACTGTCCCATATCCTGCGCATTCCACTCCCTGACCCACCTGGGAGGATTGTCGCCGCTGCCCGGATCGAAATACTCGAAGATGCAGCTGGACAGGTTTTCAAAGATGGGAATCGCCCTGTTCTGAATGACGGCGATTTCCTCACCGGGGGCCTGTCCCAGATAGCGCGCTTCCTTCTCGACCAGGGCGTAGTCGCCCTGGAGATCGCGGGCAACCTCGTAGGAAACAAGAGTCAGGCCCGGGCTCTCCTGAAATTGCAGGGAATTCAGACTGATAAAGCGTAGAGAGTCCTGCGCACCGCTGAAAATCAACACCGGGGTCGACGCGGATCCCTGTTCGGTTTCCTCCTGCTCAGCTTCGCCATACAGGCCGTAGGCTGAGGCCAGCTGTTTTCGAACCATGTCCAGAATGCTCCGGTGCCGCTGATTGGCATCGATGAATTGGGTGCCTCGGGACCAGGAGCGGACGCTTATGGTGAATACGGCCCAGAGGCCGACGGCCATCAGGGCGACAAGAGTCACCGCAATGAGCATTTCCAGCAGCGTGAATCCTCCCTCGGATTTTCCTGAACGCTTGTTTGAGAGGATCATTGCGGCAACCTCGCAGGTTGATTTTCCGACTGCACGCGCACCAGCTTCAAGGTCTGCAATCGATAATCGGGCGCCATGGAATCCGGACCGATCATTTCGACGGTATAGTGGAGGAGCTTGACCGGCATATTCTGAAGCGCCTGTTCCGGTATTTGCAGAGCCTCCGGCAAAAAATAATCCTCGACGCGGACGGACCACCGGGTCCCATCCTCGAAATCGCCTGTGAACGCGGTAGGCTGCTGAATGGAGTCGTCGAGCAGGGCAAGTTCCATGACCGACTGTGCATGCTCGACGGTGCGTGTCCGCAACTGCACCTTCCGGATGTTGCCCAGCGATCCGGAAATCAGGGACATCGTAAGTGCCGCGCCTACCGCCAGCACTGTCAGAGCCACCAGCACCTCGAGCAGCGTAAAGCCGGCACTGCCCGGATGCCCCGATCCGCCTCGGACCGCTTTGTGAAATTCGCGGCCTTTTCGCCTGCTTGAGCAATTCACGGCCGATTTTCTCCGGAACCGGATTCGATGCGGGCGCCTCCGGTTATGGGATCGGTAATGACCCTGAGAAGAGAGCCTGTGTCCGATCTCAAAAGTATCTCTGCGTGATCCGAACTGCCGTTGGGAAGAAAACGCACCACCATCGAGCGGTCCACAATCTCGCTTCCTCCCAGGGCAATTCGCTGGAACCTTACGTCATGAGGGGGCACGTATTTACGGCTTCCCTCGCCAAGGTCATTGGTCAAAACCAGTTCCTGTTTCTGTGGATCCACCGTGACCCTCATTCCGGTCTGTTCGGTGACCGCTTTCTCCCGGGCATACCGGAAGGCATTCAGAACGTCGCGCCCGGTGGCCCGCAGATGAAGGGCTGTCGAGCCTCGCGAGAGCGATGGATAGGAAACAGCCAGCACCAGCGCGATCACCAGCACGACCATCATCAGTTCCAAAAGGGTAAATCCCTGGTTTCGCGCAGGTTTCATGTCACTTCCAGCTGCAGATATCATCCTCGCCGCCTTCGGCGCCGTCCGCTCCCAAGGAAAACAGATCAAAATCTCCATGCGTCCCGGGGCTTCGATACATGTAAAGCCTTCCCCAGGGATCTTTGGGCAGCTCCTTTGCCAGGTAAGGCCCCTTCCAGGAATCCACGCTCCCGGGATTCCGTATCAAAGCTTCCAATCCCTCGCCCGAATCCGGGTAACGGCCCATATCAAACGAATACAGCTGCAAGGCGCCCTCAAGTTCCTTGATCTGAATCTTTGCAATCTGGTCCTTGCCCTTTGCGAGCTTCTGGTACACGTTGGGCGCCACGACCGCCGCCAGCAGGCCGAGAATCACCAGCACGACAATCAGCTCTATGAGTGAAAATCCTCTCTCGGACCTGCGCTCATCAAAGTCTCCATGCATATTTACCTCCCAATCCGGAAGCTGCGACCGTCAACCGAAAATCGTCAATTCTTATAGCGGTATATCGTTGATGCTGAATATTGCCATGAGCATGGAAACCACGATGGTTCCGATAATGATGCCCATAAGCAGGATGAGCGCCGGCTCGAAAAACGCGATCAGGTTTTTGATGCTGTTGCGAACTTCGACATCATAGACTTCCCCGACCTGGATCAGCATGCTGTCGAGTTTCCCGGATTCCTCTCCCACCTCGATCAGATGCATTGCCAGGGGCGGGAAAACCGCGCTTTGCTTCATCGGCTGCGCGATCCCTTCCCCCTTCTTAATGCCATTGCGGATGGGCTCGACAGCCATGGCGATGCTCTGGTTGCCGATAATCTCGCGCACGATCGTCATGGCCTGAAGAAGCGGCACTCCGCCGTGCAGCAGAGTCCCCAGGGACCGCGAAAAACGCGCCACCTCGACCTTTCGCAGCACGGCCCCGACGAGAGGGATGCGAAGCAGCCACCGGTCCAGTTTCAGACGCCCCTGCTCGCTCTCCCTGAAGCGTTTAAAGTAGTAGCCCGCAAGGATCAGCGCGACAAGGACAAGCCACCAATACCCGGAGAGGAAGGAACTCAAGCCCTTAAGGATCGCCATGGGCAAGGGCAGCGGCACTCCCATGTCCTGAAAAATTGAGGCAAACCTGGGAACCACAAAGAGCGTCAGGATGGTGACGCTCACGATGCCGACGACGGACAGCAGCACGGGATAAATCATGGCTCCGAGGATGTAAGACCGCAGTTCGTCGCTGGTTTCCAAATAGGAAGCCAGGCGCGCGAGTATCTCCTCCAGCGCTCCTCCGGCCTCGCCCGCTTTCACCATGTTCACATATACCTTGGGAAAAACCGCCGGGTATTTTCCCAAAGCCTCGGAAAAAGATTTGCCTCCTTTGACTTCTTTCAGCACATCCTGGATCACCGCGGCCATGGCCGGGCTTTCGGCAAGCTGGCCCAGAATCGCAAGGCTGCGGTCCAGGGGGAAGCCGGACCGGACGAGCGTGTGCAGCTCATGGGTGAAAACCAGAAGGTCCTTGTGCTTGATCTTTTTGCGTTTCCACGGCCACTCGATTTCCCGGTTCAGAAGGGTTTGGCGACCGGTCGAGTCGATACGGACCGGGAGCAGTCCCATTTCCTGGAGCTTCAGGGAAACGGTTCCGTCGTCCTGGGCCTCCATAACGCCCTCAACGATCTTTCCCTCCATGGTGCTCGCTTTATAGGTGTACGCCGGCATAACCACCTGCGGAAAAAGCCACAGATTACCCTATATCAAGGCCGATTTTCTGTGAGATTTGCATCATTTGCGACAGTTTTTCACCAACAGGCATCAGGATTCCTGGGTCACGCGCAGAACTTCGGCAATGCTCGTGATCCCCTTGCGAACCTTGAGCCAGCCGTCATCCCTGAGTGACCGCATTCCGTTTTCGATCGCTTTCTTCAGGATCTGGTTCGAATCCGCTTTGGCCACGGTCAGCTTGCGGATATCGTCATTGATCGGCATCAGCTCATAAATGCCGACTCTGCCGACAAATCCCGTGTTGCTGCATCTTTCGCACCCGCGCCCTTCATAGAAGCGGTCTGGACCGCTTCTCGGGTCGCCGCGTCTGAACCCGATCTCATCCAGCATTTCAGGAACAGGGTGAACTTCCGTCCTGCAGTCAGGACAGATAACCCGGACCAGGCGCTGCGCCAGCACCCCCAGCAGGGAAGAGGCGATGAGATAATCCTCCGCTCCCATATCCACCAGACGGGTTATGGCGCTCGGAGCGTCGTTGGTGTGCAGCGTGGAAAACACCAGGTGCCCGGTCAGCGCTGCCCGAATGGCTATCTCGGCCGTTTCCAGATCGCGGATTTCCCCGATCATGATGACGTCGGGATCCTGCCGCACTATGTGCCGCAGGCCGGCCGCAAACGTCAACCCGATCTGCGCGTTCACGTGAATCTGGTTCACTCCGTCGATCTGGTACTCGATAGGATCTTCGATAGTGATGATTTTCTTGTCCGGCAGATTGATCGTGCTCAGGGCGCTGTACAGCGTGGTGGTTTTGCCGCTGCCCGTGGGGCCGGTGACCAGAAAAATCCCGTGAGGGCGGCGTATGAGCGACTCGAATTCCTTGAGTGAGTCTTCGGGGAAGCCGAGGCGGCGTATATCGTAAAGACTGGTATTGCTCTTGTCCAGAATTCGCATGACCACGCTCTCCCCGTAAAGGGTCGGCAAGGTCGAAACACGCAGGTCGATGTCCTTTCCCAGGACCTTCAGCTTGATCCTTCCGTCCTGGGGAAGCCGGCGCTCCGCGATATTCAGCTTGGACATGATTTTCACGCGGCTTATCAGAGCCGCTTTCAGCTTTTTGGGTGGCGACTCGACGTCGTGAAGGATACCGTCGATCCGGTAGCGCACCTTCAGGTCCTTTTCAAACGGTTCGATGTGGATGTCGCTCGCGCGATTTTCGATCGCCTTGGATATCAGGAGATTGACAAGACGTATCACGGGGGCTTCGGACGCGAGGTCCTTTAATTGCTCGATATCCTCGATCTCATCCGGGAGGTTCTCGATATTTCCGTCATCGATGCCCTCGATGATCCTTCCAAGGGTGCTGGCTGCGGAACCATAGAATTTTTCAAGAATATCCATGATCTCGCTTTCGGCGCCCAGGATGCCCCTTACCTGGTAGCCGGTCGACTGTCGGACCGCATCCAGCGTGGCGTTGTCCAGAGGATCCGTCATCGCCAGCGTCAGCACGTTGTTTTCGAGGGCGATCGGCACGAATTTGCACTGTTTCATGAAACGAAACGTGAGCAGGTTTTCGATCACCGGTACCGGCGGATAGTCGGCTGCGGACATCGCCGGGATCCCGAGATGCTCGGATACGATGGCGAGGCAGTCTCTTTCGGAGACATATCCGAGATCCACCAGAAGTTTGCCTAATTTTTCGCGCGAATCCGCCTGCAGGTTCAGGGCGGTCCTCAATTCCTCCTCATCGATCAGGCCGCGTTCCAGGAAGACCTGGCCGATGAGCTTCTTGGATTTTAGAGCTTCAAGTCTAATACTCAACGATTTTCATCCTTTGTTTGAATTCCTTCAAGCGATCGCTTCGCCGTGCGAATTCATCCAGATCCTTCTTGAGCGCGCTCAGAACGATCGTTTTGTTCGAGCTTGGCTCGTCCGGAAGATTCCAGTCCTCCAGGTAAGCTATAATTGTGACATATTCTTCTTTTCGGAGTATCCGGAAGTTTTCTCCATTATCTTGAAGCACCCGTATCAGCTTTTCTTTCAACTCCTCTATTCGCTGCTTTTTCAGCTCCTGGGTCGGTTCGTTTTTGGGCCGGATGGTGCCGAACGGCGTGCGCTTCACGGCCCGGTGAATATTGACGAGAAATGCAAAACTGACGCCGTACCCCTGCAGATAAGCGCCCTTCGGCTTCTGGACGACGGCAAACGGGCTTGTGCTGAAACTGCTGTTGATCACGTCGTTAATGATCCCTTCGAATCGCAGGATGTCCTGGAGGGCAGAGACATATTCCTGTCTCGTATCCTCCTGTTTTGCGCCGGCAGCCTGCGCCGGCGATCCCGTAATCGCCGCAAGCAAAAGAGCGGTGACAAGTCGTTTTATCCAAGCAATTTTGATCACTCCAGGTTCTCCCATGAATATATGCCTGTTGAGCCCAAAAGCAGTCAGTTTTTATTCTGATACCTGCCCCCTGTGTTGCGGATCAGGTTCAGGTCCATCCATCGATCCTGCTCGACCGTGTCCAGCACTTTCTGCATCATCAGGTAATTGGTTTCGTTTGTGCGGGATTCACTGTCTTCCAGGGACCGCTTGAGGAGGTCGCGAACTTCGTCCTTTGTATAGTAATCTTTCCCGCTTTCAGGTGCCGGCCACAGGCGCGCGCTGAAGGAAAATTCCTCCTTGTTCCATTTAACTTGCGTATTTGCAATGGCTAAAAGAGATATCACGGCCAAAGCCGCTATGGCTGCATAGCGCAGATATCCCCATCCGGATGCGGCAGGGACAAGAGGTTTCCGTCCTGCCACGGCAATGCTTTGCAGGGGAGGCTCGTCCCTCCAGAGCCCCAATGACTTCCGTGTCTGTTTCAATTCGTCCAGTTCAGCGCGGCAGGCGGCGCAAGTTCGCAAATGTTCTCTTAAATCAGCACTTTCCGGTGAACCGCTGTACTCATCATACAGGGCTTCCACGAAACGTTCCTGGATTTCTTCACAGCGCATGGCGATCGTTCCTTGTTAAATGTCTGTTTATCGCTTCTCATCATGCAACGGCGGCCGGGAGGCTGCCTCTACTGAGAGCGAGGCTTAATTCCGAGGCGAATCAGGTTTTCCTGCACTTCCCGGAGCCCATGGTAAAGGCGCGACTTCGCCGTGGAAAGAGGGCATCCCATGACCTGCGCCAACTCCTCGAGGCTGAGCCCCATATACTCCTTTAGAATCACGGCGGTTCGGTGATCCTCGCTGAGGCCGGCCAATGCTTTCCGTATCAGGTCCATGGCCTCCAATGAATCGGCTTTCGCCGGAGCCGACAGCGCGGATAAAGGGTTTTCTCCTTCCTCTCCGGCCTCTGAGGAAAGTGAATCCTCGACGGCCAAATTCGAGGCGCGTGATTTCCACCTGGCCCGACAATGATTCAGGGTGATCTGATACAGCCAAGCCGAAAATCTGTCCGGATCCCGCAAATTCTTTATTGACTTGAAGATGGAAAGAAAAGTTTCCTGAGTTACATCCTGGGCGTCTTCTCGGTTGCCAAGCATGCGCCAGGCAAGGTTGTAAACCTTCCTCTCCCAGCGCCGCACAATCCGATCGAAAGCCTCTTCTTCCCCCTCGAGAAATCGTCGGACAGCTTCCTCGGTTTCTGCCATTAATGGATTCCTCGAAACAGGGAGCTATGTTTAAGGATTTGTGTATGAGTGGAAAAGTCTAAACAAAATTACGAATTACGAGTGACGATTTACGAATTGAAACAGACATCCTGTGAATGCTCCTGGAAAGCCATGCCGGGACAGACAGATTACAGATTTAGTTATATGGAAGAAGCTCTATTTAAGGCTTTTTGATTCGTCATTCGTCATTCGTAATTTGTCTGGGCTAGAGCTCGGTACGGTAGTTGGGCGCTTCCTTGGTGATCAGGACGTCGTGGACATGGCTTTCCTTAAGGCCGAAGGAGGTGATACGAATAAAGCGGGAGCGCGTCTGCAGCTCCTGGATGTTGCGGCATCCGCAATATCCCATTCCGGCGCGCAGTCCGCCCGTCAGCTGCGGAATCATTCCCTCGATGCTGCCCTTGTAGGGAACCATTCCCTCGATGCCTTCCGGGACCAGTTTCCCCTCGTAGAAGGCGCCTTCCTGACCGTAGCGGTCGCGGCTCCCGGCCTTCATGGCTTCCAGGGACCCCATCCCCCGGTAGACCTTGTAACTGCGGTTCTGATAAAGGACCGTCTCTCCCGGGCTCTCGTCGGTCCCGGCGAAAAGAGAGCCGATCATGACCGAGTCCCCTCCGGCCGCAAGAGCTTTGGAGATATCCCCCGAAAACTTGATTCCGCCGTCCGCAATAACGGGAACGCCTGACTTGTGCGCGATTCTTGCGCAGTCCATGATGGCCGTAATTTGGGGGACGCCCGCTCCGCTGACCACCCGGGTTGTGCAAATGGAGCCCGGGCCCATGCCGACTTTGATGGCGTCCGCTCCGGCCTTGACCAGCGCCAGGGCTGCCTCCTCTGTTGCGATATTCCCGGCAATCAGATCGATCTCCGGGATCTTATTTTTGAGTTGTTTTACCGCCTCCAGAACCCTGGCGGAATGCCCGTGAGCCGTGTCCACCGCCAGCACGTCCACGCCGGCTTTGGCCAGCGCGGCCGCCCTTTCCATAAAGTCGCCCGTCACCCCGATGGCCGCGCCCACGCGGAGCCTTCCCAGCTTGTCCTTGCATGCATTCGGGTAGGCAATCTTCTTTTGAATGTCCTTTACCGTAATCAGCCCTTTAAGGCGGTATTTGCTGTCCACCACCGGGAGCTTTTCCACGCGGTGGCGGTGAAGGATACTCTCGGCCTCTTCCAGCGTGGTCCCAACGGGGACGGTGATGAGGTTTTCTTTTGTCATCAGCTCGGAAATCCTGATGTTGAGACGAGTCTCGAATCTGAGGTCGCGGTTGGTCAGGATTCCAACCAGCTTTCCGTTCAGCGTAATGGGCAGACCCGAAATCTTGTACCTCTTCATGACTTCCATCGCTTCGTGGATTTTCTGGTCGGGGGACATGGTAATAGGGTTCACAATCATGCCGCTCTCGGACCTTTTTACGCGGTCCACTTCGTCGGCCTGCCCTTCCACTGTCATGTTTTTATGAATAATGCCCATCCCGCCCTGCTGCGCCATTGCGATGGCCATTCGGGAATCTGTCACCGTATCCATGGCCGCGCTCAACAGCGGGATATTGAGGGGGATGTTCCGGGTCAAGCGGGTGGATATCTCGACTTCGGACGGAAGCACGTCGCTGCTGGCGGGTTCCAGAAGGACATCGTCGAATGTAAGGGCTTCTCGGATAACAGCTTCTCTAACCATAAGCTCCCCAGGTTTATATCGGGAAAAAATTAACAGCATGCACAGGGCCGGCGCTCAGCCCTACGCACCGTGACATTTCTTGAATTTTTTGCCGCTGCCGCACGGGCAAGGATCGTTTCTTCCGACTTTGGCCATTTCCCGTTTTGCAGGGGCTGCGGAGGCCGAATCCCCTGCGCTGTAAACCAGGTCCTGCTGCCTTTGAGCTTTCCGGCGCGCGTCCTCGCGCTCCCGTTCGCGGGCATTCTGTTCTTCCCTGCTTATCGGCTCGAAAAGATAGAGAAAACGGATCGTTTCCTCCTCTATGCGGGTCCGCAGCGCTTCAAACATGTCGAAGCTTTCTTTTTTATATTCTATGAGTGGATCCCGCTGACCGTAACCGCGAAGGCCGATGCCTTCCTTCAAATGATCGAGATTATACAGGTGGTCTTTCCACTGCATGTCCAGGACCTGCAGCATGATCATGCGTTCCTGGAACCTGATATATTCCGTGCCGAACCGCTTCTCCTTGTCCTCGTAAATCTTCCGGACATTATCCAGCAGTTTTCCCGCGAGTTCCTGATAGCCCGCATCCTTGCCATCGATGCCGAGCTGAGCCATGTCGAAGCCAAACTGGTTTCCGGCGCTGACGCGAAGGCCCTCCAGGTCCCAGGTATCGACAGGCTTTTCCCTGGGAGTGTGCCTGTCCAGCAGATCGCTCATGATGTCGTTGGCCAGTTCCAGGATATATTCTCTCTGATCCGCCCCCTCCAGAAGCTCCCGCCTGATCGCGTAAATCGCTTCCCGCTGCTTGTTCATTACGTCGTCGTATTCCAGGAGGTGTTTGCGGATTTCGAAATTCCTGGCTTCCACCTGTTTCTGGGCTCTTTCGATCTGGCGCGTGATGAGTTTGCTTTCGATCGGGACGCCTTCTTCCATCCCCAGCGATTGCATGATGCCCGAAATGCGGTCGCTGGCGAAGATCCTCATGAGGTCATCTTCCAATGAAAGATAGAACCTGGATGAGCCCGGATCTCCCTGCCTGCCGGACCGTCCGCGCAGCTGGTTGTCGATGCGCCGCGCCTCGTGGCGCTCCGTCCCGAGGATGTGCAGCCCGCCCAGCCCGACCACCGCGTCGTGTTCTTTGGGGCAGACCTCCGTCCAATGGTTTCGGATGCGTTCGTACTCCTCCTTGGGCATTGTCGAGGCGTCCAGGCCTTTCTCACGCAGCGCCTGCAGTGTGAGAAACTCGGGATTACCCCCCAGGAGGATGTCCGTCCCGCGCCCTGCCATGTTGGTGGCGATCGTGACAGCCTTTCTGCGGCCGGCCTGCGCGACTATTTCCGCTTCCTTGGCGTGGTATTTGGCATTCAAAACGACATGGGGAATGCCCTGCCTTTTCAGCAATACGCTCAGCTTCTCCGATTTTTCAATCGAGATCGTCCCTACCAGGACGGGCCGGCCCCTCTCATATAAATCCTTGATTTCCTCGACGACGGCGTTGTACTTCTCACGCTCCGTCCGGTAGATGATGTCCGGGAATTCCGTGCGGATGAGGGTTCTGTTGGTGGGGATTACATTCACTTCCAGCTTGTATATTTTATAGAACTCCTCCGCCTCGGTTTCAGCGGTTCCGGTCATGCCGGACAGCTTTTTGTACATGCGGAAATAGTTCTGAAAAGTGATCGTGGCGAGGGTCTGGTTTTCCCGCTCGATTTTGACGTTTTCCTTGGCTTCGAGCGCCTGGTGCAAACCGTCGCTGTACCGCCGTCCCGGCATCAGCCTGCCGGTGAATTCGTCGACGATGACCACTTCCCCGTCCTTGACCATGTAGTCCACATCCCGCTTGAAAAGCAGATGGGCTTTCAGGGCCTGGTAGGTATGGTGGACCCAGTCCATATTCTGCGGCTCGAACAGGTTGCCGACATTGAGCAGCTTCTCGGCCTTCTCAACCCCCTCCTCGGTCAGGTTCACCGTCCTGGCCTTCTCGTCCACCTGGTAATCGATGTCCCGCCTCAGCCTGGGCACGATCCGGTCCACTTTAAAGTATTTGTCTGTGGATTCCTCGGCGGGCCCTGAAATGATGAGCGGTGTCCTCGCCTCATCGATGAGGATGGAATCCACTTCGTCGACGATGGCGAAGTTGAATCCCCGCTGGACACAATCCTTCAGCTCATACTTCATGTTGTCGCGGAGGTAATCGAATCCCAGTTCGTTGTTCGTGCCGTAAGTGATGTCGTAGGCGTACGCGGTCTTGCGTTCTTCGTCCGTCAGGGGGTGCTGGACGCAGCCTACGGTCAAACCGAGCGCCTGGTAAATTTTGCCCATCCATTCGGCGTCGCGTCCGGCCAGGTAGTCGTTGACGGTGACGATGTGAACGCCTTTTCCTTCCAGCGCATTCAGGTAGGCCGGCAGCGTGGCGACCAGCGTTTTCCCTTCACCGGTTTTCATCTCGGCTATGCGCCCCCGGTGGAGGACGACTCCACCGATAAGCTGGACATCGAAGTGTCTCATGTTCAGGGTTCGCTTGCCGACCTCCCGCACGGCCGCGAAAGCTTCCGGGAGGATGTCGTCCAGGGCCTCCCCGTTGGCAAGGCGCTCGCGGAATTTGGGCGTAAGCCCGGCCAGCTCGACGTCGGACCGCTGCGCCATCTCGGCTTCAAGGTCGCTGATGCGCTGAACGATAGGAGTTATCTGCTTCAGATCGCGATCGTTTTTGCTGCCGACTATTTTGGTGAGAATCGCACCGAACATTGGAGAAGTTCTCCAGAGGCTATAAATGGCCTAATCTAACAGATAGGGGCATGCGAGTCAATCCGCGCCAAAGTATTGAAAGACCGCGGCCCCGGTTTCTCACAGACTCGAATTCCGAATTTCGAATCCGTTTTTTATGACTTGACATCCCTCACAGGCTGACCGATGTTTGAGTCCATGATCGAAACCATCCGAAAAACTGTGGCTGAGAGCCTGGAGCTCCAGAGGGCTTTTTTCCGCGACAACGAAGAGCTCATTGCCCGGATTGTGCGGGAAATCTGTTCGGCGCTGGAGAACGGCAACAAGATGCTCCTCTACGGAAATGGCGGCAGCGCGGCGGACGCCCAGCACCTGGCCGCCGAATGGGTTGGCAGGTTCCAGCGGGAACGGCGGCCGATGCCCGCCGTCGCGCTGACTACGGATACGTCGGTTCTGACGGCAGTGGGAAACGATTACGGGTTCGAGCAGGTTTTTGTCCGTCAGGTGCGCGCGCTGGGCTGCAAGGGCGATATCGCATTTGCGCTATCAACGAGCGGAAACTCCCCCAATGTGCTGCGCGCAACCGAGGCCGCAGAGGAGCTTGGGATGGTCACTGTCGGCCTGACCGGCAGGGATGGCGGGCGGCTGGCATCCAGGGTTCGATATAACCTGAATGTCCCGCACCAACTGTCTGCGCGAATTCAGGAAGTTCACATCATGGTCGGCCACCTTCTATGCCAGTTGACGGATGAAAACATGAAAGGACTGTGATCGATCATGTCCAAATACCGCACGAAACCTTTCGGCCTCGACAGAATACAAACCTATCCACTACGCAGCCGCTCGAGCAAGGTTGCGGTGGGGAGCTTTGGCAGACCCCATACAAAAGGCGGAAGCGTTGCGGAATTTCTGGAAACCTTTCCTTCCATCCTGGGGGCTCAGAATCTCAGGGAGCTCGCCCATGCCGTCCTGAGGGCTCAGGCAGCCGGCAGGGCTATACTCTGGGGCGCCGGCGGGCACGTCATCAAAACGGGCCTTTCCCCGATCCTCATCGATCTGATGAGGCGCGGGCTGATGTCGGGCCTGGCGCTGAACGGATCGGGTATCATTCATGATTATGAAATTGCCCTGATCGGGTCTACCAGCGAAGACGTGGACGCCCAGCTCCAGACGGGAGCCTTCGGCATGGCCGAGGAAACGGGACAAGGCATCAACCAGGCCATTCGCGAGGGCGTGGCAGACGGGCTTGGCATAGGCGAATCGCTGGGCCGGCATCTTGCCGGCATGAAACCGGCCTATGGCGAATACAGCCTTGTCCTCCAGGCCTACCGGATCGGCATTCCCGTAACGGTTCATGTGACCATAGGGGCGGACATTATCCACAATCATCCCCACGTCTCTCCGGAAGCGATCGGATTGGGCAGCCACCGGGATTTTCGTCTTTTTGCAGGCCTCGTGGCGGAATTGAACGAAGGAGGTGTTTATTTGAACTGCGGTTCCGCCGTGGTTTTGCCGGAGGTATTCTTAAAAAGCGTAACGCTCGTGCGAAACAGCGGCCGGCCGCTGCAGAACTTCACCACCGCGAACCTTGATTTCATCCAGCATTACCGGCCGACGGAAAACGTTCTCAAAAGGCCGCTAAAAAACGGGGGACGGGGCATTCCCCTCACCGGTCATCACGAAATTATGCTGCCGCTGCTGGCGGCCTGGATGATCGAGCTCTCCGGCAGAACCGCCGGCGGCGTATAAGCCGCTATTGCGGTTTCTGCGCGCCGCCGTCAGGCGCCCGCTTTTCGAGCGCAACGCCTTGCGAATCGCCGGATGCGCCGCTCTCCCTAAGTCTGATCAGGACCTCGAGGTTTTTAAGAAACTCGACGAACCGCTCATCCTTGCGTATGCGATCGAAGTCGGGCTGCTTTTCAATAGCGGCAATTTCGGACCATCCGTCGGTAAACGCCTGCTGGAGGCTTTCTATGGCCCTGGTCACGTTGCCCGCGGAAGCGAACAGGCGGGCCAGATAATAGCTCCTCTCCTTGGATGGAGTGCTGCCTCCTATCAGGCTGACGCTGCTGTTTTTGGTCAAAATCTCGGGGTCCAGGGTCAGGCCTCTCTGCCACGCGGCCATCGCGAGGTCGAACTTCCTCCTCTCAAAGTACAGCGATCCCAGGTTCATATGGAAAGAAGGCTCGTCTTCCTTCATGCGGACGGCTTTTCTGAAATACTTCTCCGCCTTCTTGAGATCTTTGAGAGCGAAATAGACGGAACCGAGGTTGTTGACGGAATAGGGATATTTGAGATTGAGCGCCATCGAGCGCTGAAAGGCGACGCTCGCTTCCTGATAGTAGTGCAACTGGGAATAGGTGATTCCCACCCGGTTGAAGATGAATTCATTATTGGGATTCAACCGGCTGGCTTCGAGATACTTGATCAGCGCGGCGTAAAAATCCTTGCGCGCAAAAGCGACGTCACCTTCCCTGGAAGCTTCGTTGGAGCGGATGATGTCCTCGCTCGACACCTTGACCCGGGCTACCTTGGGCGGGCACCCGGCGCAAACCAGCGCCGCAAAAACAGCAAGCAAGGCCAGGCAAACTCTGGGTAATGGTTTCGCGTACAGTACCCGCGCCCGCAATACCGGGAATGCCCTTCTGTGGGAGACCTCCATACTCACATCTTAGCCCTGCAGGAACATCCAATCAAGACAAGCGGCTTTGCATCGTCGCCGCGCCGGGCCTTGCCCAGGTCCACGCCCTCTAATCTGGGTCGGCAAAAGCCGGGCTATGGATTTGGTGCGCAGCGTTTTCTGCGCCACTGAGGGCCGGAATCAGGTTCGGGTAATTCCGGTTGGCGTGACATCCGGGGCTTATGCGAAAAGGCGGCTGGAGATGCAGGCGGGAAGCGCCGTGTGAGTCCCGATTTGCGGGCGAGTCGGGATCCGGATAGCGGATTCGGGTTGATTGTGAATTCATGGGCGTTATAATCGACCCAATTTCAATTTTCGTCTTATCGCTTTGTTCAGAATGGCGGCTTGGAGGGAGTGACCCCCATGACCGGCAGGAAAATGGGTCATTATCGCGTCGATGAGCGACTCGGCCGGAGAAGCATCGGCGAAGTCTACCGGGTGAACGACCTTTCTCTGGCAAAAGTCACGCTTCCCCGGATAGAGGCATTTTTCCCCCGCGAGAGGCTTTTTCGCGCCCTTGACGAAAAAAGAAACAGGCCTCTGATCTGGGTTTCCGGCCCTGCAGGTTCAGGCAAAACGACGCTCATCGCGAGCTATCTCAAGGAACGCAAGGCTCGGTATCTCTGGTACCGGATGGACGAAGGAGACGGCGACCCCGCCACTTTCTTTTATTATTTGGGACTGGCGGGGAAGAAGGCTGCACCCAGAATCCGGAAACCGATGCCGCTGCTCACTCCGGAATATTTGCAGGGGGGTGTCCCGGTTTTTGCGCTGCGTTTTTTTGAGAACCTTTTCGGCAGGCTTAAGCACGGCTACCTTCTGGTTTTCGACAACTATCACTCGACGTCCGATGATTCCCAGCTTCACGAAGTGATGGGCAAGGCGTTCGAAGCCATACCGGAGGGGATCAATATAATTGTGATCAGCCGTCATGCCTTTCCCCAAGCCCTCACCCGCTTGCGGGCGAACGGCGCCATGAACCTGCTGGGGTGGGACGATCTCCGCCTCACCATCGAGGAAACGGCGGGAATCGCACGTTTGAGGGGACGGGAGATTCCCCTGGAAAACATAAGGCGACTCCACCTGGATGCAGATGGATGGGTTGCGGGATTGGTGCTCATGCTGGAGAGCATGAAAGTGCAAATCTTCCGTGACGAACCCGGCAAGTTGAGCCGCGAAGATATTATCGACTATTTTGGAACTCAGTTCTTCGCCCGAATCGACAGGGAACTGCAAGTGTTCCTGCTCAAAACGGCTTTCCTGCCCAGAATCACAGTGAGCATGGCCAAAGAACTCACCGGCCTTTCGAATGCAGCCGCTATTCTTTCCCGGCTGACGCGAAACAGCTATTTCACCGAACGGGACCATTCTCCGGAACCGGTCTTTCGTTACCATCAGCTCTTGAGGGAATTTCTTGTAAGCCGCGCCAGAAGCGAAATGACGCCAGCTCAGATTACGGCCATTTTGGCCAAGACGGCGCGCCTGCTCGAGTCGTCGGGAGATACCGAGGGTGCGGCGGAGCTTCTTATCCAGACAACGGATTGGAACAACCTGGCCCGTTTCATCCTTGCTCAGGCGCCGGCGCTTATCTCTCAGGGCAGGTACAAGGTCGTCGAAAAATGGCTGGCGGCAATGCCTCCTGAAGGCCTGAGTACATCTCCCTGGCTTCTCTACTGGAGGGCCGTGTGCTTCATGCCCCAAAGCCCGCTGCAAAGCACGGCCTGTTTCGAAAAGGCCTTTCATCTTTTCGAGGCTCAAAACGACGTGACCGGAACGCTTCTCGCCTGGTCCGGCGCGGTCGACAGCATACTTCTCGCGTGGGACAACTTCACCCCTCTGACCTCGTGGTTTGAATGGTTCGAGACCCGGCTTCGCGACCACCCGGTATTCCCTTCTCCTGAGATTGAGGCCCGGGTAGCGGCAAGCGTGGTCGGGCTTTTTACCTGGGCCATTCCGCCCCGCCCGAATGTGCGGAAGTGGCTGGATCGGGCTGTGGGGCTGCTGTCGGAAATAGGTGATGACAGCCTGCGGCTTCAGGCGATCTCAAATAGCGTCACGTACTTCTTCTGGCTCGGGGATTTGGGCAATATGCACCCTCTGGTGAAGCAGGCGAAAGCGATGACGCTCTCCATTTCCGCCACCCCCCTGTCCTTGATTGTCTGGAAAGTCACGGAAATGAGGCCGAAGCTGTTTCAGTCCTCCGAGCTTCAGTCCGCAATTGTTTTGGCCGGAGAAGTGATCGAACTGGCGGGAAAGAATGGGATTCATATACAGGATGCTTTTGTCTACGCACTGGCGTCTTCCGCGGCTCTGTCCATGAACGATACGGCACTGGCTGAGCAGTTCCTTCAAAAGATGGAAGCCATCGCCTCTAGAACGCCGCGCGCCATGTCCAATATGCATCCATACATTTCGGGATGGATTCACTTCCTTGGCGGCAAATTGCATCATGCCCTCGCTCTTGCTGAGAAAGCGCTGCAGATGAGCCAGGAATGCTCTACTCCAATCCCCGAAATCCTCATTCGCCAGCTCATCGCCAAAATCCGGCATGCGAAAGGGGACCATGAGGCGGCCCTTCTCCAGGTCTCGAAGACCAAACGGATTATTTCCAAAATGGGAAGCTCTCCCTATTTCGCCTATTTTTCCCTGCTCGATGAAGCGCACTTTCTGTTCGATGCAGAGAAAGAAAAGCGGGCGGTGGGGGCGCTCCGGTCTGCGATGAAAATAGGAGTGGAGCATCAGTACAAGACGATCATGCTCCATTGGCAGCCGGCCGTGCTCGCGCGCTTGTGCGCAAAGGCGCTGGAACATGATATCGAAGTGCCGTATGTTCAGGAACTTGTCCGGACCCTCCATCTTTTGCCCGACACGCCCCCTCTGGAAATTGACAAGTGGCCTTGGGCGATCAGGATCTACACTCTTGGACGATTCGAAATCCATCGGGATGGGGAAGCCATCGAGTTTTCGCGGAAGGCCAGGAAGAAGCCGCTCGACCTCCTGAAGGTCCTGCTTGCTCTCGGCGGGAAAGGTGTGAGGGAGGAGGCGATTGCCGATATCCTGTGGCCCGAGGCCGAGGGGGATGCGGCGCATCATTCCTTTGAGGTGAACCTGCAGCGCTTGCGGGCCCTTCTGGGATGTCCGCAGGCTCTGCAGCTGCGCGACGGCCGCCTCACTTTGGATGACCGGCAGTGCTGGGTCGATCTACGGGTCTTCGAAAGGTTCGTCGATCTTGCGAAAACTGAAAGGGAAACCGAACGCGCCTTTCATGCGGCTCAGAGGGCCATGGGGATTTACGCCGGACACTTCCTGGCCGGCGAGACCGATGAACCCTGGGCTCTATCGCTGCGGGAGCGTTTGAGGACGAAGTTCCTTGGAAACATCAAGTGGCTGGGCGGCCTGTACGAGCAGACCGGCAGGTGGCAGGACGCCCTTGACTGCTATCAAAAGGGCCTGGACCTGGATAATCTGGCCGAGGAACTCTACCGGCACGCCATGGAGTGCCATCTTCACCTCGGCCAGAAAAGCGAAGCCCTGTCGATGTACATGCGCTGCAAGCAAACCCTTTCCTTCGTACTCGGAATTACTCCCTCCCCGGGAACCGAGAAGCTCTACAAAAAAATCAAAGAAAATTTCATCGCTTCCTCCAATCTGTGAGCCATCTGTGAGTCATCCGGGTTTTTATTAGCCCCATGACGCGATCGGCTTTCTCGGACGATTACATTGTCCGGATCTACCGCCATAACAGGCGCAGTGCCCACCGGTTTGTGGGAACGGTCGAACAGGTAGGCACGGAAGGGAAGCGGGCGTTTGACACAATCGAGGAACTCTGGGGCATCCTCGCCAGGATAGACAAAAAACGGAACGGACCGGAAGAGGAGCCCGAAGAATGATCGGCTCTACGGTTTTTACACAGCGTCTGTGAAACAACTCTGGAGATCGCATGCCGGATGAAGGAGATCTGATCCCGATCGGCGAGGCGCTGAGGCAGCGCTGGCAGATACAAGCGCCTGATGCCAGACGCCTGGCAGCCTGGATACTGAACGCCTTTCTCCTTTGGTTCATCGTCGCATGTTTTATCGTTCTGGTTTGCGGGACTGTCCTGGTACTGCGCCTTATGTCGGCGCTGATCGACTCTGTCCCAGGATGTCCGTTTATTACGATCCCGTAGTCTCAAAAAACACATTTCACTCAGAAAGGGGAAAGAAAATGAAGAGATTATGGCTTTCAATGCTGCTGCCGGTCTTCGCCTGGGCAGCACAAAGTCCGTTTGACGGCACCTGGAGGGTTGACCTGAACACGGCCAAATTCCCGGACAAGCCTACGGTTATCGTGCTGCAGGACGGAAGGTTTCAAATCCCCAGCGCGGTGCCGAAGATCAACGTCAAAGCTGACGGCACAGACCAGGCTGTGCCCGGATCCAAAGACCTCGACACGTTGGCTGTCAAGGTCGTAAACGACAGAATAGTGGAGACCGTTGGCAAAAAGGATGGGAGAGTTGTCGAGTCGTCCAGGAGCGCCGTTTCTCCAGACGGCAAAACCACCACGCTTGAGTACACCGAGTACCCTCTTGCAAGCAAGCAGCCGATTACGGCGAAGGAAAGTTATATCCGCGTCGCCGCCGGTCCATCGGGATCGCATGCTGCCTCAGGCTCCTGGCGCATACAGAAGGTTGAGGCTTCAGAAAACGCACTGACATTCACGTTTAAAAGCACAGGCGATGGCTTGATGTACTCGGATTCCACCGGCGAATTGTTCGATGTAAAATTTGACGGCAAGGACTATCCGATCAAAGGGGTTCCTCCCGGCATTACGGTCTCGCTGACAAAGGCAGACGACCGCTCGATCGTTTCAACCATTAAACAGGACGGGAAGATTGTGAGCGTGATTCACGATACAGTGTCCGCTGACGGGAAGACCATGTCTATCAGGAGGGAGAACAAGGTGCAAGGCGCCACCACCACGTATACCGCCGTCAAGCAGTAGCAGGACTCATTGGCACGAGAATTTACGATCAGCTTTTCCAAACCTCACTTGGAGAATGAATCATGAAAAGACGGGATTTTCTGGGAAGCGTCGGCGTTGCTGCAGGATCCCTGGTGCTTTCAAATTCTGCGAATGCGAAGGATCCTCCGCAGCGGACTGAATTTGCCAAAGGACCGATAGACCGTCCTCTGGATATCAAACTTGCCGTCAAACCGGTCTATTCTCCCATCATCCATACCGATGTTTGTTTAGGGCCGTGCCGGCCTTCAGTCGGAGAAAGGCCGAAGTCGGCTAAGACTGAAAACATGATCGACGTGGCGGCATGGTGGAGCCTGGCATACGGCAGGACACCGGAGCAGGAGAGGGCCGACGCGGAAACCGGTGTGAAGGAATTTGCAAAAGAACTCAGAGAAAACCTGGGCCCGGATATGCAGTTGCTGGACCCGGTGCTCCTGGAGTATTCCGAAGACTTCTGGATTCATCCGGAACGGCTGGCCAGGCTGGAGCCGGACAAAGATGTATCTCGCAAAGGGCGAAGTTATTGGCTGCACCGGCTTCAACAAAGGCACCCTGATCGGTTGTTCGCTGGCAGCCCATTTAAAAGTTCCTGATGCCCGGGAATGCTTGCGTAAGCTGAGCGATTTTGGAAGCCATCTATCCATGGTATACGGGGATTATACCCGGGAGATGCAGGAGCTGGCCGACATGATGGGTCTTGAGGTTGTGTATGCTACCTAATATGCAGGGCTATCCCCCGGTTCTGCCGGCGAGGCAGCAAATACGAATATCGAATGACGAATGTCGAACCGCAGAAGTTTGGGCCGGACTTCGAAATTCATCATTCATTATTCGACATTCTGCGGTTCGTAAGAGCTTTTCGTAAATTCCTTGGATACGCGGTTGCTTAAGTATGTATCAAGAATCGGGCGATGGCCGGGGAGGCTGAAGCGTCACAATGTGCCGATGAAGCTCGAAGCCGATATTTCAAAATTCATGTCCCGCTTGAAGAACAAGAAATCGGCCGGAACGGCATAGCGTATCTCGATGTGGATCTGGCCGGCAAAACGCTCCACGGTGACGTTTTCCTTCGTGAGCCTAATTTCGTTTTTTTTCGCCATGACCAGGATGTCGTTGATGATCGTGTCATTGTCGAGGAAACGGGCTCCTGCGCGGCTTGCTTCGGTTTCGACGTCGGCTTCCAGGTTGTAGTTCGCGTAATACATGGGGCCGAGCTTGATAGCCAGGAAGATCGCCACTCCCATCAGGACAAGCGACAACAGACAGCCAAAGAGCCCTTTGCCCTGGCAATCCCGCAGGATGAGGTATTTAGGTCGCATATGCCTTGGTTCCCCCATGGAATGCCCTTCTGATCGGCCGGATGAAGGACCGTCCTTATATCTTATTTGAGCTGCCACGCCCGAATGCCTCCAACGGCGTTCAGACATCGGTATAGGGTATAACAATATCAAAAACCATGTAAAAGATACTTACCTATTAACCGGCCAAAATGTCGTTTTTTCTAAACCAGCCCAGGAGTGGCTGCCTATTTTTTCTTTCAGCTGGTTTCTCTTTTATTCAGCCGTGTTCTTTGCTTCTGGGTAACTGCAATAGATTTCTTGAGCCCTGGTGGTGATATCGTGGCGGCGTGAAAGGCGGAAAAAGAAAGCCCCGACCGCTGTAACGATCGAGGCTAAATTCCAAGAGCCCGGTTAAAGCTCCCAGAACCAAAGTCGTCTTTAGCGTGCCATGACATGGGGGCCGTTGTCGAGTCCCGCCTTCGGGAAAGGACGATTGGCCCCTGGAACTCATCCTCCGGCAACGATCTTGCCATGCCGCGGGGTGCGGCAAGATATTCCATATCTGCAGTCACTGCGATCGCGGACAGCACTACTGCAGTCAGGCATGTCGGGACCGCGCCCGCCGGCACCAACTGCGCGAAGCGAATAGACGCTACCGGCAAAGTCCCTTAGGCAAACTCGACCATCGAGACCACCAGCGCAACTATCGTCTGCGCCAGTCCAATAAAAAAAGCGTGACGTATCAGGGTTCCAGAAGCCAAGACAGTAATGTCAGGATCGATCCATCAAAGTCAGGGAACGTCGGATCTGCGAGAGCAAACCCTCTCGAACGTATCGCCTGCATCATTTGCGGCCGAACAGGCGTTCCCGTCCGGAGGCTCTGATGGCAAACTGCAAGGAAGTGGAAAAACTTAAGCGCGATCTTCCACTGTTGGATTATCTCAAACGCCTCAATTGGACTGGCCGTCCTGTGGGTTCAGGGAACGAATATGTTGGATTGTGCCCGCTGCACTCCGAGACCCAGCCGTCGTTCTATGTCAACGCCGAGAAAAATCTTTTTCACTGCCATGGCTGTGGCTATGGCGGCGACTTGATTCGCTTCGTCCAGGTCTACTTCAACCTTTCTTTCCGCGATAGCGTCGCACGGCTGGCCGGAGAATGGGACAAGCTCAGGGGTGATGACGACCTCCTCCGCGATACGGTCGCTTTTTACCAGTATCAGTTGCAGCACCACCAGGAAGCGATGAACTATCTTCACCAACGCGGATTGCGGGATCCAGAGATATTACGTCACCTTCGATTGGGCTATGCGCCAGGCGGCAGTTTGCGTGGGCACCTGTTATCGGTATGCGGCCACAATTACGACCGGCTCGTGAATCTTGGATTGATAAATCAAAAGGGGCATGACACCTTCTTTCACCGCATCGTCTTTCCTTGTCTCGATCAGAACCGCATCGTCAATCTGTACGGACGCAGCATCGGTCCCCCGCCGCCACATCGATTTCTGCCTCGTGTTAGGATCGGCCTGGTCGCATGGGAGTCGATTCACAATGCTCCCAACGTTATCCTGGTGGAAGGCCTTTTCGATCTTGCGGTTCTCTGGCAGGCTGGCTTTCGCAATACAACCAGCGCTCTCGGCTGCCACCTGACAGGCAAGCAGTTTGCCCAACTATGCGACGATCTCAATAGACAGATCTTCATTGCTTTTGACTCGGATACGAATGCTGCCGGTCAACGCGCTGCTTTGAAACTGGCACGGCAACTCCGGGAGGCCGGTCTGCAATCGAAGATCGTACCGCTTCCGGAAAACCATGATCCCAATAGTTTCTTTGTTTCCGGAGCCACCGCTGCTGATTTCACAAGATGTCTGGAGGAAGCACAATGTGTATGACCCCGCCTTTTCATCTCATTCGTTACCCATCCGGCCCTGCGGGCATGTCTCCCTATCAACTCTTGGATTCTAAGGACCAGCCGGTCCGTTTCATCAATGATTTTCTGGATGCCCAGTACCTGCGCAACCTTTCCGTCCGTTCCTTGCGCTCGTATGGGTTCGATCTGTTGAACTTCGTCCGTTGGTGGTTACACGGTTCTCGCTGGCCGAGTCTATCCACTCTCAACGAGCTTCGTCTGCTCGATTACGTTCGATACCAACTTGAAAACGAACCCAAGCCGTCGCCGCCTACGGTCAATCATCGTTTGGTGGTTGTCCGATCCCTGTACCGATTCTACTACCAGAAGGAAGTCCCCAGAACTCGCGCCAGTGTGCAAACCCGATACAAGAGACGAAGTCCAATGGGCATAGGAAAACCCAGCACCGCAATCGCGGGACTGCGGTTACGACAACCTCGAAAAGTCGTCATCCCCCTCCAGCCTGATGAAGTTTCACGTTTCTGGTCCAGCTTTCGCACCTTCCGTGACCTCAGTCTCGTGGGATTGATGCTTTTTAACGGCCTGCGTTCCCATGAAACGATCCAACTCCGGCTCGAAGATTTGCGGCTTTCCGAGACTCAGATCTTTGTTCGTGGCAAAGGAAACAGACAGCGGGTTCTGCCATTGGCAGATGCGATCATTCGGGTTCTTAGGCGTTATCTCGAATTCGAACGGCCTGCTTTCGGGTCGCCCCTCCTGTTTCTTTCTCTCAAGGGATGGCGGCGCGGCCAACCGATGACATCCGCCGGCCTGCGTTCGTTGTTTCGTCACCATCGACGTGCGACTCAAACGATCAACGCCCACCCGCATCGGTTCCGCCACACCTTCGGTGCCGACATGATCCGTGCCGGCGTTTCAGTACCCGCACTGATGCGACTCATGGGTCATTCTCAGATTCACACGACCATGCTCTACGTGGAATTGTCTCCCCAGGATGTCTGGCGGGAATATCACCGCGCCGTCGAAAAGCGATCGCAAGCGTTGGCCCAACTCCGGAGTGCTTCCTTCGATGAGTAAACCGCGCACTATTCAACAGATCTTCGATTCCTATCTTCAGAGTCTTGCTATTGTTCACAGGCCAAACACGATGTATCGGTATCGAAGCACTTTGAATGGCTTCATGCGCTTCCTCAAACAAAACCACCCCGAGATTCATAAGCTCTCCCAACTCAGGCGGGATCCGCATATCCTCGGATGGATCTCAACTTTGGCCAGCTCCCGAACCTGCACCCGTCTCCACCAACTCTATGAGCTACGCAAGTGCCTTCGCGACCTTGCCGATGAAGGAATAGACCGAATAAGAGAAAACCTCATCGTTCGCCGAGACTTCCCACACCTGGACAAGTACCTTCCCCGGCCCCTCTCGCCCGAAGATGATCGCCTCATTTGCGAAGAACTCCGCAAAAAAGGCACCGTTGAAGCAACTGCGCTGCTTCTCATGCGTGCCACCGGTATGCGCGTTGGTGAATGTTTGAATCTCGCAGTCGATTGCTTCCGGGATCTGGGCGATCAACAGTGGGCAATCCGCGTCCCTCTCGGCAAGATGCATACGGAAAGATTGGTTCCCTTGGACGCCCATAGCCGTAGTCTTATTGAACACCTCGATGATTTGCGCAATCGAGCCCCGGCTAAGGCCAGAAAATTATCCACCTTCTTGCTAATGCGCGAAGATGGCTCCCGTCCTTCGTATAGCCAAATGGTCGCGATGATCAGGAAAGCGGCCCGAAAAGCAAACTGCAGTGCGTCCCGAATCACGACGCATCAAATGAGACATACTTTTGCGACCGAGATGCTCCGCGGCGGCGCCAGCCTGCCTGCAGTCAAAACACTCCTCGGACATACAAAAATCGAAATGACAATGCGTTATGTAGAGGTGAGTCAGGTAGATCTACAACGCGAATATAGTTCGGCCCGAGCCAACCTGGCCAACCTCTACCAGCTGCCGCAACGCAGCAATCCCCGTAACCAATCCGTACACCCTCATATCCGTGCTCTCCAGTGCATTGCCGATGCGATGCACTTCCTCGAAATGAATCGGCGAGGCCTCAACGCTTCAAAACAACAGCTTACAATGCAGCGCCTCATCAATCGGCTTGCCAAGGTGTCAAGCAAACTGAAAAAACTCCACCCTTCAGGATCGGCTGGAGAAGAAAAATAGGCAGCGATTGGCCGGTCAATTACCTGGGAAATTGTATATCTGAATGGTTCAAGAAATTCAGTTTCCAGTTCAGAGTTCCCAGTTTAAAACTGAAGTACAGACTTCATGATTCCTTTTTTCCCGGCTTCTTTTCCTCGGCTAGACTTCACTCCACTTTTAGGATTGCCAGGAACGCTTCCTGCGGAATTTCGACCTTGCCCAGACGCTTCATCCGCTTTTTGCCTTCCTTTTGTTTTTCCAGCAGCTTTCTTTTTCTCGTGATGTCGCCCCCGTAGCACTTTGCCAGCACGTTCTTCCGCATGGGCCGGACCACTTCACGCGCCAGGATTTTGTTGCCGATGGCAGCCTGTATGACAACCTCGAACATTTGCCGGGGAATCAGCTCCTTCATTTTTGCTGCCAGGGCTCTCCCCCGAACCACGGACGTGTCCTGATGAACAATCAGGGAGAGCGCATCCACCGGCTCTCCGGACACCAGGATATCCAGCCGGACCAGACGGGATTCCTGGTATCCGCAAAAATGGTAGTCCAGAGAGGCATAGCCTCTGGATGCCGATTTCATCCGGTCGTAAAAATCCAGGACGATCTCGTTCAGCGGGAGCTCGTAGGTGATCAGGACCCGGTTCTTCGTGATGTATTCGAAGCCCTTCTGCACTCCGCGTTTTTCCTCGGCCAGTTTGAGAATCGGTCCGACGTACTCGTCGTTGGTGAGAATCATGGCCTTGATCATCGGCTCTTCGAATTTGGCGATCTCGCCTGCTTCCGGAAGCTTCGAGGGATTGTGAATTTCAAACGTTTCGCCTTTGTGCGTCGTAATACGGTACCGCACCCCCGGAGCCGTAGTGATCAATGAAAGGTTGAATTCGCGCTCCAGGCGTTCCTGCACGATCTCCATGTGCAGCAGTCCGAGAAAGCCGCAGCGGAATCCGAATCCCAGGGCGCCCGATGTGTCCGGTTCATAATAAAAGGCCGAATCATTCAGCTGCAGCTTCGAGAGAGCGTCGCGGAGAGCCTCATAGTAAGCATTGTCGGTCGGGTAGAGCCCCGCAAAAACCATGGGCTTCACTTCCTGGAATCCGGGGAAAGGCTCGGGCGTCGGCCGGGCGTCCTCCGTGACGGTGTCCCCGATGCGTGTGTCGGCGACACGCTTGATGTTGGCGATCACATAACCCACCTCCCCCACCGACAGCTCCTCCACCTCCAGGAGCTTGGGGGTGAGGACGCCCACCTGCTCGACGGTGAAGACCTGGGCGGTTGCGACCATCCGGATCTTCTGCCCCTTGCGCAGCGTGCCGTCGATGACGCGCACCTGCACGATCACTCCCCGATAGGAATCGAACCAGGAGTCGAAAATCAAAGCCTTCAGCGGCCGGTCATACTCACCCTGCGGCGGAGGCAGCCGGTGCACGATCGCCTCAAGGATTTCTTCGGTGCCGATTCCCTCCTTGGCGCTGGCAAGAATGGCGTCCTTGGCGTCCAGCCCGATGATATTTTCTATCTGGTCCCTGATGCGCGGGATTTCCGCGCCCGGCAAATCGATTTTGTTGATGACGGGCACGATCTCGAGGTGGTGATCCAGGGCCAGGTAGGTGTTGGCGAGGGTCTGAGCCTCGACGCCCTGGGAAGCGTCCACGACGAGCAGTGCGCCCTCGCAGGCTGAAAGGCTCCGGGAGACTTCATAGGAGAAATCTACGTGCCCCGGCGTGTCGATCAGGTTGAGGATATAGTCCTCGCCGTTTGCGGCACAGTAATTCAGACGGACGGAGTGCGCTTTAATGGTGATGCCGCGCTCCCGCTCCAGATCCATGGCATCCAGAACCTGGTCCGACATCTCACGCTTGGTAAGCGCGCCGGTCCGTTCCAGCAGGCGATCCGCCAGGGTCGATTTGCCGTGGTCGATATGCGCGATGATGGAAAAATTCCTTATATGGTTTTTGTCACTCAATCCCCTATATCCTCTTTTCGTCGCGCATCGTGCGGCGGCCTCATCTGCTCGTAAGCCGCGCAACCCGGAAGCCTGAGTGCAGGGATGTTTGTCCGGCAGCCAAAACCCCCACAGGGCCGGCTGATATATGCACCTGACCGTAAAACAGCTTCCGACTCCCGGCTTCCGGCTCTTTTTTCCTGTAAATTCCTGTCTCCTGTAAAAGCTTGAGCCACTAAATATACCTCGAAGACTCAAAGACCCGAAGGAAGAGGTATAATAATTATTTTCGAAACAGCCAAATGCCAAGGAAACCTGCCCCAGACAAAGACCTTACCTACTCCGACATCTCCTATGGAAGGGCTCTCATTCATTCGTCCCAGTTTCACATCAACAATCCCTTCGAGCTTCGCGGCAACCAGGCCGAGGCCATCGAACAGCTGGTCCAGGGAGTCCGGGATGGGGCCAAACACCAGGTGCTGCTTGGAGTTACGGGATCCGGCAAGACCTTCACCATGGCCAAGACTATCGAGGCTCTGCAGCGGCCCGCTCTTGTCCTTGCCCACAACAAGACGCTCGCCGCACAGCTTTACCGGGAGTTCAGGTCGTTTTTCCCCGAAAACGCCGTGGAGTATTTTGTTTCGTACTACGACTACTATCAGCCGGAAGCCTATATCGCCGCCACGGACACCTATATTGAAAAAGACGCCCTGATCAACGACGAAATCGACCGGCTGCGCCATTCGGCAACCCGCTCCCTCTTCGAGCGCCGGGACTGCATCATCGTCGCGAGCGTTTCATGCATCTACGGGCTCGGCTCGCCGGAAGCGTACTATGGGATGCTGATCTTCCTGGAAAAAGGGCAGAAGATACGCCGCGACGCGATCCTGGGCCGCCTGGTTGATATGCAGTATTCCCGCCAGGACTACGGCCTGGAAAGGGGCTCCTTCCGGGCGCGCGGAGATGTCGTGGAGGTGTTTCCATCTTATGAGGACTATGCCATCCGCATCGAGATGTTCGGCGACGAGATCGAGTCCATCGCCCAGATCGACCCGGTAACGGGGCGCACCCTGAAAAAGCACGACCGCCTGCCTATTTACCCGAAATCCCACTACGTCCAGCCCAGGGAGCAGATCCTGAGCGCAATGGACAGCATCCGGGAAGAGCTGGAGGAATGGCGGGGCAGGCTGGAGCAGGAAAACAAGCTGCTGGAAGCGCGCCGGCTTCACCAGCGCACTATGTTCGACCTCGAAATGATGCGGGAACTCGGCTACTGCCGCGGGATCGAGAACTATTCGCGCCACCTGACGGGCCGCCAGCCGGGGGAACCTCCGCCGACGCTGATCGACTACATACCCCGCGACTGGCTGCTGTTTGTGGACGAGAGCCATGCGACGATCCCCCAGGTGCGCGGGATGTATTTTGGAGACCGATCCCGGAAGGAGATTTTGGTCAAATATGGCTTCCGGCTGCCTTCGGCTATGGATAACCGGCCGCTAAATTTCGCCGAATTCGAGAACCGGCTGAACCAGGTGATTTATGTTTCCGCCACGCCGGGTCCATACGAGCTCACCAGATCGGCGGGTGTCGTGGTAGAGCAACTTGTGCGGCCGACCGGTTTGACCGATCCTCAGATCGAGGTGCGCCCCGTTTCCGGCCAGGTCGACAATCTCATGGAAGAGATACGCCGCCGGGCGGAATGCAATGAGCGGGTGCTTGTCACGACCCTGACCAAGCGCATGGCTGAAGATCTCGCCGAATATTACACGGAGCTGGGATTGCGGGTGCGCTATCTCCATTCCGAAGTGGAAACCCTGGAACGCATCAAGATCCTGAGAGCCCTGCGGGCGGGGGAATTCGATGCCCTGATCGGCATAAACCTTCTGCGGGAAGGGCTGGATCTGCCTGAGGTCTCGCTCGTGGCCATCCTGGATGCCGACAAGGAAGGATTCCTCAGGTCCACGACCTCGCTGATACAAACCATCGGACGTGCAGCCCGCCACGTCAACGGCAAAGCTATCCTGTACGCCGATGTGGTGACCGGATCCATGCAATCCGCCATGGAGGAGACCAACCGCCGGCGGGCGGCGCAGCAGCGCTACAACGAGGAAAACGGCATCATCCCTCAGTCCATCATCAAGCCCCTCGACCCGGATCTGATACGGATCTACGAGGGCGACTATTATGAGCTTCCCGAAATTGCGGAAGAGGCTACCCATTACAACTCCGCCGAAGAACTGGAGCTTGAGATAAAGCGCCTGGAGAAGGAAATGCGCGAGGCTGCCAAGGTATTCGAGTTTGAAAAGGCTGCGGCGCTCCGGGACCAGGTCAAAAAGCTGAAGAACATGGCTCTGGAATTCACGGCTCCAACCGAGTCATCCACATGATCCAGGCGCTCAACTCAGCGAATTCAGTTTCCGGAGAAGTCCAGCTCCCGGGAGACAAATCCATTTCGCACCGCTATGCCCTGCTTGGCGCCATCGCCGAAGGCACATCGGTGATCGACCACTTTGCCGCAAGCCGGGACTGCCACAGCACGCTCGAATGCCTGCGAGCCCTCGGAGTCGATGTCCGGGAATCCGGCGAAACGGTCACGATCCGCGGACGCGGGCTTCGGGGCTTGCGCGCCCCCGGCCGCGTCCTCGATGCGGGCAATTCCGGCACGACGATCCGCCTGCTCTCCGGCATTCTCGCCGGCCATCCCTTTGAATCCGTGATTACGGGAGATTCGTCGCTGTCCGGCAGGCCGATGGCGCGAATCATCCAGCCCCTCCGGGAAATGGGCGCAGTGCTGGAGTCGAGGGAGCGCGGGCTGCCGCCGCTGAAAATACGGGGAGGAGTTCTGAGGGGAATGCGCTACCGGCTTCCGGTGCCGAGCGCACAGGTGAAATCGTGCGTGCTCCTGGCGGGCCTGTATGCGGATAAACCGACGGCGGTGGAGGAGACCATCCCCACGCGCGATCACACCGAAATTGCGCTGAAAGAGTTCGGCGGAACGCTCCGTGTCGAAGGAAATTGGATCGAAGTTGATCCGGAACCTGTCCTGAAGGCGCGCCATCTCGCGGTCCCCGGCGATCTTTCGGGCGCGGCATTCTTTCTGGCAGCCGCAGCCATAGTCCCGGAATCGGATCTGCGTATACCGGGAGCGGGTCTGAACCGGCGGCGGCGTGAGTTGCTGGATTATGTTCTGGAAGCGGGCCTGAACCTCGAGATCGAAAAAGAGACGGAAGAAGCAGGCGAGCCTCGCGGTGACTTGAGGGTCCGGCACAGCCCGGCCCTTCTGGAGCGCCAGCTTCCCGCGATCCGGGGCAGCCTGGCGGCGGCCCTTATCGACGAGATTCCCGTGCTGGCCGTTCTGGGAGCGCAGGCGGGAGGGCTCGAAATCTCCGATGCCCGGGAGCTGCGCGTGAAGGAAAGCGACAGGATCTCCGCTCTGGCCACGAACCTGCGCGCCATGGGCGCCGGCGTCGAGGAAAAGCCGGACGGCCTCGTGATCTGCGGAGGCCGGCACCTGCATGGGGCCGACATAGATACGCGGGGCGATCACCGGATCGCGATGGCGTTTGCCGTTGCGGCGCTTTCAGCCCAGGGAGAGACGCGCATTCACGATGCGGAGTGCGCCGACGTCAGCTTCCCCGGCTTCTGGGCTGCTCTACAAAACGTCACTGAACGCTGACTTACGCCGACATCAGCTGACCAACGCTGGAAAAACACATATGAGTTTTTCAAGTTCGGCGTATGTCAGGTTTTTGTCAGCGTAAGTCAGCGTTACCAGGCCGGAAATAAACGCTGACTTACGCCGACATAGGCTGACCAACGCTGAAAAAACACATATGAGTTTTTCAAGTTCGGCGTACGTCGGGTTTTTGTCAGCGTAAGTCAGCGTTACCGTGCCGGAAATAAACGCTGACTTGCGCCGACATGGGCTGACCAACGCTGAAAAAACACATATAAATTTTTCAAGTTCGGCGTACGTCGGGTTTTTGTCAGCGTAAGTCAGCGTTACCGTGCCGGAAATAAACGCTGACTTGCGCCGACATCAGCTGACCAACGCTGAAAAAACACATATAAATTTTTCAAGGTCAGCGTACGTCAGGTTTTTGTCAGCGTAAGTCAGCGTTACCGTTCCGGAAATAAACGCTGACTTGCGCCGACATAGGCTGACCAACGCTGAAAAAACACATATAAATTTTTCAAGGTCGGCGTACGTCGGGTTTTTGTCAGCGTAAGTCAGCGTTACCGGTGCCGGAAATAAACGCTGACTTGCGCCGACATCAGCTGACCAACGCTGAAAAAACACATATAAATTTTTCAAGGTCAGCGTACGTCAGGTTTTTGTCAGCGTAAGTCAGCGTTACCGTTCCGGAAATAAACGCTGACTTGCGCCGACATAGGCTGACCAACGCTGAAAAAACACATATAAATTTTTCAAGGTCAGCGTACGTCGGGTTTTTATCAGCGTAAGTCAGCGTTACCGGGATGCATTGGGCGGCGGATCTTTGGCTTGCAGGGCTTTTTCCACCAGTTTCTTCAGCCGCGCCCGCGCCCGGAAAACCTTCAGCCTGGCGGCCTGTTCCGTGCACTTCAGTATTGCGGCTACCTGGGAGTAGGGGACCGTCTCGATATCGCGCAGCACGATAGCCGTTCGCTGCTGATCCGGCAACTGGTCCAGCATCCGATGCAGAAGGGCCTGCATTTCCTGGCGGTTTTCATCCGAATGGTGCGGGGACTCGGCTTGACGGATCAGCCTCTCTATGCTTTCCGGGTCTTCAAGGTCCAGCTCCGTGAATGTGTGGGTTTTATGGCGTCTGGCCCTCCTGATTTCGTCGTAACACTGGTTAATCGCAATGCGGTACAGCCACGGGAAAAAAGGCCGCTTGTTGTCGAACTTTGGAAGGGAGAAATATACTTTGACGAGGATTTTCTGCGCTGCATCCTCGATTTCGCCGCGGGGGCCGATATAGTGATAAACAAGATTCAGAACCGTTTGCTGATACTTCGCGACCAGTTCCTCGAAAGCCAGTGAATCTCCTGCCTGGCATCGGGCGATCAACTTGCGGTCATCATCCGGATATGGTTGGTTCCACAAAGGTGGATCCTCTCAACGGTTCCTTCGCTTTCCATGCAATCTCAACCGGCGCAGCGTATCCGGCTGTTGCCTGGATGCCCGTAATCCTGAATTCGCAAGTTGCCCGGGAGGACGGTTCTCCCGCCCGAATTTCTCACCGCGCTCCAGTGCTGGCAGACGATGTCATTAAATCATAACGGGCTTTGTTGCTCAAAGCCTGCATGACATAGTTTCGCGTCTCGCTGAAAGGGATCTGTTCGACAAAGAGCGCCATATCGTCCCGGCCGAATTCGGCAAGCCAGCGGTCCACGCGGGAACCCCCGGCATTATAGGCAGCCAGAGCAAGCTCGAGGGCGCCGTATGTCTGAACCAGAGAGGCGAGGAATCTGGTTCCAAGCGTGATATTGGTTTCGGCCTGATATAGCTTTGCGACGCTGTATCGCGGGATTCGAGCCTGACGGGCCAGCTTCCGGCCGGTGGAAGGGATGATCTGCATCAGGCCGCGGGCATTGGCCCTGGATCTCGCTTTTTCTTCAAATCCGGATTCCTGCCGAATGACCCCAAGAATCAGGCCCGGATCCAATTTTTGGTCGACGGCACGGGAGGAAATAATTTCCCAATGCCGAATGGGGTAGAGGAGCTGCCAGACTTCATCGGGCAACGAAGAGGCAGGGCGAGTGACATAGTCCGGAAACACCCTGCGCAATCCCGCGATCGCGCCGTTATGATCCTCCCTGGAGTCGCAGATGCGGGACATTTCATAATTCAGGGCACCGGCCTCCTGGGGATAGCGGCGGCTTCCCCAGCGCAACTCGGAAATCGAAAAATCCTCAAGGTCCGCCTCTGCCAGGGCGGATGCACGGCTGACAAACAGGGCTGCAATTTCTCCGGGTTCCGGGATGGAAACCGGAGGATACTGCATGCTGTCGCATATACGCACCACCTGGGCGAAATCGATTCCCGAAATCCGGGCGGCTTTGCCGTCCAGGGCCTGCTGCAGAGCTGAAGCCGCCTCACGAGCCCGCTGGCCGTAGTAGCTTTCGTTGGCCAAAGCCCGGGCCCGGCCATAGAAATACTTCGCGTTCTCATAATCGGTCAGGCTCTGATAGCAGCGACCCAACCAGTAAAGCGCCGGACCGGCCTGGTTAGGGCTCGGATGGGAAATCAAATAATTCCAGAATCCCAGGGCCGCTTCCCCATATTGCCTGGACTGGTAGGCGAGTATTGCGCCCTTCCACAACGCGCGATCCGCGTGGCGGCTTTTTGGGAAAGCTTTATAGAGAAGCCCGTAGGCTTCGGATGCTTTCGCATTTTTGTAGTTCAGATCAAAATAGGCAGCGACAGAATAACAAAGCTCCTGGGTATCCGGGGAATAGGGGTATAACTTCAGCGCTTTATCCCGCGCTGCAAGCATTGCCTCTTCCCTTTCGAGTTTCCGGTAGCAGGCCCCCTCCAGGTATATGGCCCTTGCGTGCAGCGCGGAGTCTTCGGCCGTCACTTTGCGAAGGTAAGTGAGAGCTGTTGAGGCTCTTCCCAGGCGGTATTCCGCTTCCGCCAAAAGCAGATTCCTTCTTTCGGAGCTGGGCGAATCGGGAGCGGGCACCTTGCCCAGCGCCAGAAGCAGGAGGCGCGCCCCGCGGGCATTCGCAGCTTTGATGAGATTCTCCGCTCTCTGCAGGCGGGCGGCATAGTTGCGGTTGCCCGTAAGCGCCTTTGGGGACAGCGAAACGAGGCTGCGTTCTGCAAGCGGCGAAAATCCGGAGTCGGGATATCGGGAATAGACCCGCAGATACAGTTCGACGGCTTCTTCTTTTTCACCCGCCGCCTGATGGGCCTGAGCCTTTAAATAGGTCGATTCGGCATCGGGATCAAACTTGCTGCTGCTCAGGATTGCCAGAGCGGCGCGCGGATCATCAAGCTTTAACAGTGCCTGGCACTGCCCTGTCAGAGCGTCCTTCAGGAGAGGCGAATCGGGGAATTGCTTTTCCAGCAAACGGAAACTGTTTAGAGCTTCCTGGCGCCGCTCCAGCTTGAGATTGGCTCTGCCTCTATAGAGCAGGATGTAATCGCCGAGCAGGCTTGCGGAAGCCTCCTGTTCGCCGGGCAGGCTTTCGAGAGCTGAGGCATATTGGCTGGCGAGGTAGAGATCCACTCCGCGCTTCAGCGCGCCTGATGCCGCTGTCAAGGCAGCCCGGTCGGTCTGAGGCTTCCGGGAGATCGACGCGGAGGGCTGCGGCGCACCCTTCCTGGTCACGCCGGGAGCATCGGTGATTCCGGCAGGGAGCAATATGCTGAGGAAGGCTGTGGCGATGCAAAGCCGTACACTCAGCCATTGCCGGCGTTGGTATCCCGAAAAAACCCTTCTTACGTGCACTTCTGGTTTCTAGCTTTCGACACGAGGACCCGGATAGTCGCTCCCGAGTGTGGTGGAGTCGTTATCTCCGAGTATTCGAATGATTTCATCGTGGAAGTAGTCAATTTTCCTGGCAACCGTGGGCGAAACGCGCTTTTCGTACATCTCACGGCTTCGGTCGATATCGCGCTTCAGCCTGAGGTAGAGATCCCGGTTTTCCCGGCCTTCCATAACGTGGTGTTCATTGTAGAGCTTGATTTCGGAAACCAGCAGGCGTGCAAATCTCTTTGCATCCGCGTGAAGCTTTTCCTCCTCGCCGGCCGGTTGAAATGCCTGTGGCTGAAATTTGGCCGGCTCCGGGGCCGGAATCGCGGCGGCTGCCTCAACCGGAATTTCCTCCTGAGGGGCACTCGACTGAGCGGCAGCCGAAACCGGGATGGTCTCTGCTTCCGGCGCTTCGACGGGTTCCTCTTCGAAGACGGCTTCCGGTGCAGGCGCGGCTTGTACCGCGGCTTCCTCCTGGGCCATGGCCGGAGGGGCCGACGGAATAGGCGCGAATGTCTCGGTCGATTCCGTAGCTGCTGCCGCGACCTCTTCTCTCAAAGGCTGGGGCGCTGTTTCAGGTTTTCCGGCCGTCAGTTCGTACAGAACCTTGAGAGCCAGGTTTTCCAGCCGCAGCGATGTCAGTTCGGCCAGAACCGCGAGGGCATCGGCGCCGGAAGGTGCAATTCCATTCCCGCTGGCCAGCAGAAGCGCAACCGGCCGCTGCAGGGCGCGCAGCGGCATCAAATGCCATGGCTCCCCGGTCTGATCCTGGAGCAAACTCAGAGGGCTATGATTGTCCGGCAATTCAGAGGCCGTCACCGGATTTTCACTCCCGAGAGCATCCTCCAATTGCCGGCATTCGGAGCGCGGAAATTCACAGGAACCTATTTCCCTGGCTTTTGCGTCGGAATAACCCCTGGACGACCAACCTAAAAATCGGTCTCCCCGGACCGCAAAAAGAGCCACGCGCGAAAAATACCTTTGGGCGTTGTCGAGGAGAAACGTGAGGATTTCTTCCTGAGTCTCTTTCCGGCGCAAGCCGTATGCAAACGCAACCAGAGAGCCCGCGTCATGCTCTTTTTGAAGCTTCACTTCCTCCAGTACTTCGCTGAGGATGGCTTCAGTCGTGGGCAGCTCAATTTTGCGCAAAGCATCCAGCCTTCGCTCGATCTGATCGACGCCGGACGAAAGAGAATTGCTGAAGTTTTGCAGCTCCTGCTCCAGATCCCGGATCTGCGGTAAGAGCGTCCTGTAGGCTTGTTCGCGAAGCCTTTCGGCACAATCTTGCGCGGAGGGCATGGTCGCTCCTAATCACAAAAAAATAGTTATTGAAGACTATCGAAAGCTCCCAGGGGTGTCAATTGCAAATTGGAATCCCCGGCTTCCCTGTACAAACAACGCATGTATTTGCGCCGGGAAAGCTTTTTCTGCTTGCGCCTTCGAGCCTGTAGCCTTCATTGTCAGCCGACTTACTGAATCGGCAAAAAGCGGCGGAGATATATAAAATAAGGCAAAGCTTGTTTCTCGGCGTCTCCGGACGGCTTTTGGAGTTCGGCAACACCAGCGTGAGATGACGCCGAATTACGCTGATAAAGACGCTGATGAACACTGACCACAGATGTTAAGGTCAGGGCAGATCGATAGCTAATGCCTCAGAATCTCAGCATACCGTCTGGAATAGTTTGCAGTCATGCGCCGGGCTTTGCTGAGGTCGTTGAATAAAAAGGGGGCGGCAGGAATGAGAGTCCGTTTGCATTCCCGTCGCCCCAACAGCGGTGTTGTTCAATTGGGGTTGAATGTAACCCTATAGACGGCAACCGTGCCCCAAAGGTTGCTTTTTTATTTATTTTTTTTGCATGCCGGAAGGTGCCGGGCCGGATACATTTTTAGGGCCAGGGCAGGTCGGCAGGGAATTTGTCAGAAGGGCTCCCATCCTGATACTATCAGCCGGGTAACACCTGGAGGTAGTCTCGTATGAAGCCTGGATTTGCAGCTCCTGTGATTGCCATTCTTCTTGTGATGCTGACGGCTTGTGCAAAAACGGACACCGCAGGCAGGGAGCCCTCAGTGTTCGTGGACGCGGTTCTTAAGGAAAGGGCGGCCAAAGACGCGACCTTTAAGGCAGAAGACTCGCCGATTCTTCCGGAGGACAGGCCCGGCTTCAAAGGCCTCGATTACTACCCTTTGGATCCCGGTTTAAGATTTACCGTGCGGCTGCAGCGATACTCCAGCCCGGAACAGGTGCGGCTGGGTACCAACACCGGCGAAATACGCAGCGGCCTGCGTTACGGCTTCTTCAGTTTTCAGATATGGAATCAGGAGTGCCGGCTTCAGGCTTACAGGCTCGACGATGCGCCCGAAGGCGGCCCCTATCTTTTTATCCCGTTCCGGGACTCCACTTCGGGGCGCGAGACCTATGGCTCGGGCCGCTATATCGACCTTAAGGAGAATACCTCGGGAGTTTACGACCTGGATTTCAACCGTGCCTACAATCCGTATTGCGCCTATAATCCCACGTTCAGCTGCCCGGTCGCGCCGGATGAAAATTCTCTCAAGGTTGCGATCCGGGCGGGCGAAAAAAAATACAGCTCCTCCCGCGGGCATTGATCTAATTTCTGTCTTCACAAGTTTTACGGCTTTATGGCGCGAAGCTTCGATGCGCAGCGAAGCCTCTTGGTTTAGGCTTTTATCGCCCGATCTCCGGTGCTATTATGTCTTCCAATTCGCGGTAAAAGGAGATTTATGGCGGAGCTCTCTGCGGATCTTAAAGGACTGCTGACACAAACGAATTTAGTCGTGTTTCCCGAGGACTATTTCATCGTTCACTTGCCGGTCGGCATCAAGGCTATTTCGGGCGAATGGTTTCGTCCCGCAACCACCCGTTTTGCTGTGGTGATTCAGGAGCCGAAGGTGATCACGATGGTCTTGCCGCGCCGTAAATGGTTGAGAATGCAAAGGATATTTGAGAAATACGACGTGATCGGCCCCATGAAGGTGATCAGTTTTGATGTGAAGCTCTCGCTGATATCGAGCGGTTACCTGTCCGCGATAGGATCGCTCCTGACCGAATCCAGCATTCGCTCCGTCCCTGTTTCCGCCTTCAGGAACGATCACATCGTCGTGCCAAAATCCGATCTCCCGCGCACCATAAGGCTTCTGCGGAATTTTTTTGCAGACGGAAAGAAACAGATTTCCGGAAAATCCAAAAATTCGCATAAATAGTCGCGAATCCGGCGCAACCGACAATAATTACATTGGTAAAGCGCCGGCTCTGCCGGGGGACTCAAAGAGTTTGACAGTTCCGTATTTTGAAACGCTGATAAAAGCGCTGACAAACACCGATTTGTTCGGCGAGAGTCGGCGAGCGCCTCATCGGCTTTTACCCGCGTAAGTCAGCGTTCAAGACCGGCGTAACTTCTCCAACCGCTTTGAGCGGTTCCAATCTTTCAAGCCTCCGGCTTTGCCGGAGGTACCTGACTGAAGGAAGTCTGGCTTCCATATACTGTTGATTTATAAAGGCTTATGGTCTAGTCTTACTGTCGCTTCCCGGCAAAACACTCTTTGGCAAAGAGGATCAAACTTCGGACTGGTTCCATCGCTGGAGAAAGTCCAGCAGGAAATTTTCGGAACCGGCGCTGCTTGCGCGCTGTGTCAGGTCCTCCCCGGCAGCGGTCACGGCTGCCTGATAGGCGGATCTGTCCAACTTGCCTCTCAGCAGTTCGACACGCAGGAAAAGAAGGTAGGTCTGCAGGACATCCGTCATGCAGTACTGGTTGATTTCTTTCTGGCGTCCCTGGCGAAAGAGGTATTCCACGTCCTCGCCCGCTATCGTGTACTTGCCGGGAAGCCCCATAAGCTTGCAAAACAGGTTGATCGAATTCCGGCGCACAGCCCCATAATTGGAGAGAAAATCGCACAAATCGATATGGTAGGCGTCGCTGTAACGGTTTCCCCGATAGTTGATCCGCTCATGTCCCGTGCCGAAATATCGCGGGAGCGGGATACCATATTTGAATGCCCGGGTCTCCATCACCGGCAAATCGAATCCGCGGCCGTTAAAGGTCACAAAGGTCTGAACGTTTTCAAAAACCTGCCAGAACCTGGCAACCAGATCCGCTTCGGAGTACCGGTCGAGCCCCATGCAGCCCAGAGACTTTATCCCATAGTTCTCGTCCGCGTGCAGCGTGGCGACTGCAATGGGTATATGAAAGGGGACCGGGAAAAAGTCGCTCTGCTGGCCGCTCCGCTCCAGAAGCTTGTCCCGGGCGGTGTCGTAAGCCTGGTCCAGAGTCAGACAGTTTTCCGGATCGTAGATCTGCTTCACGAGGTCCTTATCCACACGCGTTTCAATGTCGAATACCAGATACTGGATCATGATTTTTCCCCATCCTGGCGAGCGAACAGGCTTTCATTGTGGATGAGACTTCCCTGGTTGTCAAACAGCGTGTTGCCCCCTCGGAATTCCTGCGTTGCCGACTGATATTTTTCCGGACGGGGAGAAACGCCAAAACCCCAAGAATCAATAATTTGCGCAATATATTGTGGTATTTTATTGCCCATAGTACCATATATAGTGATATTTTCATTGACAGGGCGGTTGGGATTCGTGTAAAACGCGACTCATTCTTGAGTGGAGCAATAAGCCCCGTTGAGGATCGTTTTTCGCTGAATCATCGTTCCTTGTTAAGGAGGATTGTTCTCATGAGCAGCAATAAATCGTTGCCTATGGAAAGTGTTGCCTCTGTGGCTTTGCCCGCAGATTCGCAGAAAACCGGCAACGGTCTCGAATTCGTCCGCCATTTTACGCGGGAAGGCTCGACGTCATACGATGATGTAGAGTGGGAAATTCGAACGGCCTCGATCACCAATGAAAAAGGGGAAACCATCTTTCAGCAGGAAGGCGTGGAGATACCCAAAAACTGGTCGCTGACGGCCACGAGCATCGTGGTTTCGAAGTACTTCCACGGGCAGATCGGAACTCCGCAGAGGGAGACGAGCGTGCGGCAGCTGGTCGAGCGCGTGGTCCGGACGCTGACCGAATGGGGCGTTCAGGGAGGATACTTCGCCTCGACGGCCGATGCTCAGAGCTTTCATGACGAACTCGCGTTTCTGCTCTTGAACCAGTACGCCGCGTTTAATTCGCCGGTCTGGTTCAACTGCGGGATCGAGCCCAATCCTCAATGCTCCGCCTGTTTTATCAATTCCGTGGAAGATACGATGGACTCCATCCTGAACCTCGCGTGCACCGAAGGCCGGCTCTTCAAATACGGTTCAGGCACCGGGACCAATTTTTCGCCGCTCCGTTCCGCGAGGGCCAAGCTTTCGGGCGGAGGCATCGCATCCGGGCCTGTAAGCTTCATGAAGGGATTTGACGCATTCGCCGGCGTCATCAAGAGCGGAGGAAAAACCCGCCGGGCTGCGAAGATGGTTATCCTCAACATCGATCATCCGGACATCGTGGATTTCATCGAGTGCAAGGCGAAGGAGGAGAAGAAGGCCTGGACCCTGATGGAGGCAGGCTACGACGGATCCGTGGACGGCGAAGCGTACGGGAGCATTTTTTTCCAGAACGCGAACAACAGCGTCCGCGTTACGGATGAATTCATGCGGCTGGTCGAACAGGATGGGACCCTGGCGACACGGGAGCGGCCGGCGGGGCAGATCGTCGACACCTATCCGGCCCGGGAGCTGCTCAGGAAAATCGCCGAGTCGTGCCATGTTTGCGGCGATCCGGGAATGCAGTACGATACGACCGTTAACCGCTGGCACACCTGCAAAAACAGCGGCCGCATCAATGCCTCCAATCCCTGCTCCGAATACATGTTCCTGGACGACTCGGCCTGCAACCTGGCCTCTTTCAACCTGCTCAAGTTTGTGGACGCGGAGGGCAGCTTTGACGTCGAAGGTTTCCGCAGGGCGGTGGACGTGATGATTTCAGCCCAGGAAATCATCGTGGACAATGCGAGCTACCCGACTGAAAAAATCGGCAAAAACAGCCGCGAATTCCGCCCTCTGGGCCTGGGCTACGCGAATCTGGGCGCGCTCCTGATGCACAACGGGCTGGCCTACGACAGCGATGAGGGCAGGGACTTTGCCGCCGCGATCACGGCCCTGATGACGGGGGAATCGTATCTTCAGTCCGCGCGGATCGCGGCCGTCAAGGGGGCTTTTTGGGCCTACGCCTCCAACCGTGAACCTTTCCTGGAGGTCATGCGCATGCACCGGGCGGCGCTTCAGAACATCAACCCGAACCGTGTGCCCGCAAATCTCATGAAAGCGGCGCAGGATTGCTGGGACCTGGTGGTGCTCGAAGGGACCGTGCACGGTTTCCGGAACGCCCAGGCCACGGTTCTGGCGCCGACCGGCACCATCGGTTTCATGATGGATTGCGACACGACGGGCGTGGAACCGGACCTGGCGCTGGTGAAATTTAAAAAAATGGTGGGCGGCGGCGTCATGAAGATCGTGAACCACACGGTTCCCGTTGCGCTCGCGAAGCTGGGATATACCGAAAACGAGATCAACGCCGTTACGGCATACATCGACGAAAACGGCATGATTGAAGGCGCTCCCAATGTGAAGCCGGAGCACCTGCCCGCGTTCGATTGTGCGTTCAAACCCCAGCGCGGAACCCGCTCGATCCACTACATGGGGCACATCAGAATGATGAGCGCGGTCCAGCCGTTCATTTCCGGCGCCATTTCGAAGACCGTGAATGTACCCGAAAACATAACCGCCGACCAGATCGCCGACCTGTTCATGCAGGCATGGAAACTGGGCGTGAAGGCCATCGCCATCTACCGCGACAACTCGAAAAGAACGCAGCCGCTGAATGCGGCCCGCGGGACGAAGGCCAAGGAGATGGAAACTCCGAAATTCAAACCGGTCCGGCGCAAGCTCCCCCCCGAGCGTAAAGCCATCACCCACAAATTCAGCATCGGCGGGCACGAAGGCTACATCACCGTGGGAATGTACGACGACGGGCAGCCCGGGGAAATCTTCCTGGTGATGGCCAAGGAAGGGAGCGCCATTTCCGGCATGATGGACTCCTTTGCCACGGCCATTTCCCTGGCGCTTCAGTATGGGGTTCCGCTGAAAGTCCTCATCGACAAGTTTTCCCACGTCCGGTTCGAACCCTCCGGACACACCGGAAATGCCGAAATTCGCTTCGCGAAATCCACCGTCGACTATATCTTCCGATGGCTGGCCTCCAAATTCCTTACCACGGAAGAGCAGCTTCAGACGGGCGTCCATGTGATGAGCAAGGCAAACCTGTCCGGGGTGGATGAAACCTCGGCGCCGAAAACCGATGCGGACCCGCTCAATGACTTCAAATCCATGTATGCGCTGGACGACGCGCCGACCTGCGCATCGTGCGGGAGCATCATGGTTCGCAACGGCTCCTGCTATAAATGCATAAATTGCGGGGACACCAGCGGCTGTTCATAATTTCGAATTACGAGTGACGAATTACGAATTGCCGGTTCAGGCCCGTGCCGATTCTCCGCCCGGCGGCGCTCGTCATGGCTTGCGGCGGGTTTTGAAACACCATGCGCAAAAGCGGTATTCTGCTCCACCCCACCTCGCTTCCCGGTGAATGGGGCATCGGGGATCTGGGCCACTGGGCCTATCGTTTCGCCGACTTTCTTGCGGAAAGCGGTCAGCAGCTGTGGCAGATACTGCCGCTGGGGCTTCCGGGTGTGGGCAATTCGCCCTACCAGGCTTACTCCAGCATCGCGGGGAATCCTCTTCTGATCAGTCCTCAAAAGCTGGTTGATGAAGGCTGGCTTTCCCCGGAAGATTTGAAGAATACCCCGCTTTTCGCTGACTCCGCCGTCGATTATGATACGGTTATTCCTTTCAGAAGAATGCTCCTTGGAAAGGCTGCCGCCGCTTTCTCCCGACGCGAATCGGGTCTTCTGCGGGAAGAGTTTCTCCGGTTTTGCAGCGATGAGGATCCCTGGCTGAATCCCTTCGCGGAGTTTGCCGCTCTTAAGAAGGCAAATGCCGGTGCTGCCTGGACCGACTGGAATCCGGAAATACGCGCGGATGCCGGCGACGTCTTTGAACATAAATTCATGCAGTTCCAGTTTTTCCGCCAGTGGAAAGCCCTTAAACAATATTGCAATGACCTGGGGATTGAAATCGTCGGCGACATCCCGATTTTCGTGGCCCATGACAGCGCGGATGTCTGGGCCAACCCGGGACTGTTTGATCTCGGCAGCGATGGCAATCCGCGGGTGGTTGCCGGCGTGCCGCCGGATTATTTCAGCAAGACGGGCCAGCGCTGGGGCAATCCCCTATATCGGTGGGATGAGATGGAGCAGACCGGATACCGCTGGTGGATCGACCGGCTTCGGTCCATGCTCGAAACGGTCGACATCATGCGCCTGGATCATTTCCGCGGATTTGAAAAGTACTATGAAATTCCTGCCGGCTGCAAAACCGCGGAAGAGGGACGCTGGGTGAAAGGTCCCGGCGATCAATTCTTCAAGGCGCTGCAAGGCGCCCTGGGGAAACTCCCGTTCATTGCCGAGGATCTTGGCTTCATCACGCCGGAAGTTTATGCGTTGCGCGACCGCTGGGAACTTCCCGGAATGCGCATCCTTCAATTCGCCTTCGAGAACGAATCGCCGGACAATCCGAATAAGCCCTACAATTTTATCCGCAACTGCGTCGTATATACCGGGACTCACGATAATGACACCACCAGGGGATGGTTTTCGGCGAAGGGCCTCAGCGCGGAGGATCGCGCGGAAAGAGAGCGGGCGCTCGAGTACATGGGCAGCGACTTGAAAGATGCAGTCTGGAACTTCATCCGGCTGGCGTTGGCGTCCCCGGCAGACACGGCGATTCTGCCGATGCAGGATGTGCTGGACCTGGGATCGGAAGCCCGCATGAACACGCCGTCCACCACGGGCAAGAACTGGCGCTGGCGGATGAGGGAAGATCAGCTGCAGCCCGTCCTTGCTTCCAGGCTGCGCGGGCTGAACAAACTTTATGGAAGGCTTCCGTCCTGAATAATTAATTACATTGCCAAACCCGCGGCTCTGTCGGGGGACTCAAAGAGTTTGACAGCTCCGTATTTTGAAACGCTGATAAAAGCGCTGACAAACGCCGATTTGTTCGGCGGGGATCGGAAGCGCCTCATCGGCTTTTGCCCGCGTAAGTCAGCGTTCAAGACCGGCGTAACTAGTCCAACCGCTTTGAGCGGTTCAAATCTTTCAAGCCTCCGGCTTTGCCGGAGGTACCTGGCTTTTTCGGATGCGGGCGGCCTTCCGGCCGCCCCTGCAAAGAGTGCAGATCAGGCTTTGGAATATACGGGGATGCAGAATTCGCGGTATTTCGCCGTTCGTCCCCGGACGACGTCAAAATACACCTGCCTCAGCTTCCTGGTGACATCCCCCATTTTGCCGTTGCCGATGGGGCGATGATCCACGCCGGTGATAGCGGCTACCTGGACGCCGGTCCCGCAGAAGAATGCTTCGTCGGCCAGGTAAATTTCCGTTCTGTCGATTGAGCGCTCCACGACCTCCAGCTTCAGTTCATCGCGCAAGAGCATCATGACGGTGCGCCGCGTGATGCCCTCGAGAATGTTGTCCGTTATGGGCGGCGTGCACACGACGCCTTTCCTCACCATAAAAAAGTTTTCCGCCGATCCCTCCGCGACATGCCCGTCCTGGTTGAGCACGATGGCTTCATCGAAGCCGGCGCGCTGAGCGTCGGTCTTGATAAACGCGGAGTTCACGTAAGAGCCGGCAATTTTGCCGCGCGCGGGGATCATGTTGTCGTCGATGCGCCGCCAGGAGGAAACCGTCACGTGGCTTCCTTCCTCATTTTCCACGTAGGATCCGAACGGGATCGATACGATCGTGAGTTCCGGGTGCAGGTTGTGCAGCCGTACCCCGATGATCTCATCGGCGAAATAGCAGAGAGGCCGTATATAGGCGTCCGTCCGGAATCCTTCGGCCTTGAGAAGGTCCATGGTGAACTGCACGATCTCCGCCTCGGAATAGGGCAGTTCCATAAGCAAAAGCTTCGCCGACTCGAGAAAGCGCCGATAGTGATCGTGAGGCCTGAAGAGAAACAGCTGGTTTTCGTCACCGTTCCAATATGCGCGAAGGCCGCCGAATACACCTGTGCCATAGTTCAGAGTATGAGTAAGAACACCCACTTTAGCGTCGCAATATGGAATTATGCGGCCCTTGAAGAATGCGAAATTGGGCAATGTCACTGTAGTCCTCCTGTTACCGGCCGGCGCAAACCGCCTGCCGGGCATCTGCTATATTACCTCAGGCCCGGGTGTTTGGATAACGATTCCGTCAATTTTTCCGGTCTCTGACTCCAGAAGCACCGGCTCTGCCGGAGCATAAAGCGGATATAATTGTGGTAAAGGGAGGGCGGGCGCGACATGCCGGCAAACCTGACACCGCAATATCTGGCCGCCGAGCAGCGCTTCAAAGAAGCCGTGACGGTGCAGGAAAAAACCGAGGCGCTGGAAGAGATGATGGCCCTGATCCCCAAGCACAAGGGGACAGAAAAAATGCGGGCGGACATTCGGCGGCGGCTGGCCAAATTGCGCATCGAATCTCAGAAAAAGCACGGCGCATCCAAGGCGTCTGCGATGTACACGGTGCAGCGCGACGGAGCGGGCCAGGTGATTTTGGCCGGAGGGGCCAACACGGGCAAATCCTCGCTGATGGCCCGCCTGACAAACGCCGCGCCGGATATCGGGGACTACCCGTACACGACACGCCTGCCTCAACCGGGCATGATGCCTTATGAAAACGTGAAAATTCAGCTGGTCGATATGCCCGCCATCGATCCAAACTTTTATGAGCCCTGGGTGGGAGGGATTGTGCGCCAGGGCGATCTTGTGCTGCTGGTCGCGGACTTGAGCTCCGATGCGCTGCTGGATGAAATTGACGAGGTGCTGACCCTTCTGGGGGATTCCCGGATACAGCTCATCGGAGGCGCCGCATCCGATACCGGGTCAGGCCCGGTTGAAAGCCGGCGCGCTCTCCTGGCGGCCAACAAATACGATGCCGCAGGGGCGATGCAGAGCCTGGACATTCTCAAGGAGTTTTTCGGCAACCGGTTCCCGATCCTGGCGGTTTCAGCGGTTTCCGGCGAAGGGCTGGAGGCGCTGCGCAACACGCTGTTCGAGGCGCTGGACATCGTGAGGATTCACACCAAAATACCCGGCAAGAAGGCGGATCTCTCGAGCCCGCCCTTCGTCCTGAAGCGCGGCAGCACGGTTCTGGATGCGGCGCGGGCCGTGCACCGGGAGTTTGTCCACTCGCTCAAATTCGCCAAAGTGTGGAGTTCCGAAAAATCCAGGCGTCCGGTGAAGTACGACGGCCAGATGGTGGAGCGCAATCACCCGCTTGAAGACGGGGACATCCTCGAACTCCATATCTGAACGATGATCCTTACGCGGAGACGCGGAGGCCGCGGGGAAAAGCAATCAGCAAATCTGCAACCTCCGCATCCCCGAACTATTCCGTTTAATTTCATTGGTAAACCTCCGGCTCTGCCGGGGGACTCAAAGAGTTTGACAGCTCCGTATTTTTAACGCTGACGTACGCTGACATGACGCTGACGTACGCTGAAAAAATATATAGATTTTTGTCGGCGTGGGTCGGCGTCCGTTCAGCGTGCGTCAGCGTTCAAAGCCGGCGTAACTAGTCCAACGGCTTTGAGCGGTTCAAAACTTTCAAGCCTCCGGCTTTGCCGGAGGTACCTGACTTCGTGGGGGAGCGTCACTGGGGAGTGGAGGGGGCCTTGACAGCCGGTTCATACTGGATGGTTGTTTTTGCCGCGAACCTCCTGTAATCCTCGTAGCTGATGGTTTCCTCGATTTGAATCGTGTTCGTATCAAAGCGCAGGCGGTCCTCCGCGTGAGTCCAGACCGGGAACCAGTATTTCTTGTCGACCATCTGGCGGATCGTCTCGAAGGCAGGGAACTGATTGTTCTTCTTTTGCGGTACAGGCTTTCCGACGGTCCGCACGATCTGCAGATCCTGGTCGTCCACCCAGATCTTACCCTCGAAATAGAGCTTTCCGCCCTTGAGGCTTTTGGGCGTCACGGAAAAAACATAGCAGTCAAGTTCGTCGACCCTTTCCTTCCCCTGGTACTGCAGCTTGTACTTGGGCAATTCTTTTTCGGTTAAGGCGAAGGGCTGCAGGTTGTCGATGACTTCTTCATCCTGGACGGTGTAGATCACGCTGCGCAGGTTCCCCGCCCTGCGGCGCACCTGCACTTCCCGCGTGCCGTCGTCTTTGAAGACCACATCGGAAATAGTGGTCATTTTTTCCTGTTTTGGCATGCCGTTGACCGAGACGACGCGCACTTCGGCGGTCTGACGATAGGTGTACTGCATCCAGGCTTCATAAAACTCGGTTTCTTTGGCTGCAAAGCTGCGGATGATCTCTTCCGGGGTCGGGGCGCTGTCCCGGTGCTGCACAGATGGAGAATTTTCCGGAAGCGGTTCCTGACTCAGGACGTAAGCCATATTTTGGGACAATCCCGCGGCCAGCAGCAGAATGATGATCCGGATATGTTTCACCCTTGCACCTGCTTTCTTCCATGTTAGATACCACAGCCGGCCCATTGTTTCAGATTTTTCCATTCACGGGGGCCCCTGTCATTTGAGAGCGAAATTGCTACAATGATCATTATGCGCTCTCCTATGCTTGCCCTGACAGCCCTTATCGTTCTTTTGCCTGCGCAAAACGTGATCGGGTTCCAGGATTCGGCCCCTGCTTTCTCGGTCTCCGTCAACCTGGTGAAGATCCCCATAAGCGTTTTTGATGATTCGGGCAAAATGGTTACGGATCTCAACGCAAGGGATTTCCGCGTCTGGGAAGATCAGGCCATCCAGGAAATACGCAGCTTCGGCGTGGACACGAACCCGGTCTCGGCTGTTCTTCTTTTGGATACCAGCAGCAGCGGCAAAGATGAGCTGAAAAAAATCAAGGACGCTGCCGAGGATTTTGCCGAATCGCTCTCACCCGGAGACCGGATTTCGCTCCTGACTTTTGATGATGAAGTAAAGCTGGTTCTGGATTGGACCAATGACATGAAGAAGGTCCGGAGAGCCCTCAAGAGAACAAAGTCCGGTTTCCGGACCTCGCTCTATGATGCCATGTTCGTGGCGGCGCAGGATCAGCTCAAGGGCATCGAGGGGCGCAAGGCCATAATCCTGCTGACGGATTGCCTGAACAACGAGAGCCGCGTAAGTTTCCAGGAAGCCTCCCTTGCCGTGGTTCAATCGCAGGCATCGCTTTACGTCGTTTCGAAGACCACCATTGTGCGCCAGCAGGCAAAGCAGGAACGAAGGGTAGTAATGCTCGAAAACATCTACAGGCGGCTATTCGGCGAAAATGAGGATTACATCGACGAGTTTTTCAGCAAGAGGGAAGCCGCGATGACCGAGCTCGCCGAGAAAACGGGAGGCCGGTGCTTTTTCCCTGCGGATTACGACAAGATCAAGGATGTTTACGCAGAGGTCGCCCGGGAGCTGAAGGGCAAATATTACCTGACCTATGTCTCCAACCAGAACCTGCTTGCGGATTCCTACCATAGAATTTCCGTCGAGTACCTCCCGCCTGCGAGCAAGATAAGCTACCGCCAAGGCTATTATTACTTGCCCCGGCCGATATTCAGGGGCCGCCAGTAAGCGCCGCCTCCGAAATGCCGCCCCCGAAAACACCATCGCAATCGTCTCTTGAGCGCCGGTCTTCGCCTTTGGTATCAGCGTGGGTCAGCGTTTTTGCCGGTGTCCGTCAGCGTTATGGGTGTTGAAGGTCCTCTTTCACCGATTCGGGGGCCGGCGTTCAGGAGTCCATCTTGCCCGGGCGATTGACTGAATCTTTGCACTTGCGGCTTGCGGACGATAAAAAAATTGTCCCCGGCTTGGCCGGTTTGTTAGATTATCAGGTTTTCATCCGGGGGAGGGCCGGTGCTGTCTCGCATTTTTTACCCGTGGGAACTCAGCCTCTCGAACAGGGATAGCAACCGCAGGGTTCTTTCCTTTGAATGGGGACTCGAGTTTGTTTCCCAAAATGTCCCGACTGGGGATCCGAAGCAGTTTTTGATGGATTTTTCACGGAAAGCCCTGGCAGACAGCGATTCCTACCATTCCTACGCACCGGTCCGGGACTGGCGCCTCGAAGGGCGGCATCTGACGTTTACCAGCCCGGTGGCAACTGCCTATCCCGGGAACAACATGGTTCATGCCTGGTATTTCCCTGCAAAATCGCATGGACGCGCTGTCCTGGTCCTCCCGCAGTGGAACGCGGATGCGCAAAGCCACATGGCGCTTTGTCGCATGCTGAATTTATTCGGTCTTTCGGCGCTGCGCCTGAGCCTGCCCTACCATGATCTGAGAATGCCCGAAGGACTGGCGCGTGCCGACTACATGTTGTCGCCGAACCTTGGCCGCACGCTTCAGGCCTTCCGCCAGGCTGTTGTTGATTCCAGGGCTGCGCTGGACTGGCTTGAGTCCCGGGGATACGGCAGGCTTGGCATACTGGGAACCAGCATCGGTTCGTGCGTGGCGCTCATCACCCTGGCGCACGATCCCCGGCTGCGGGCCGGCGTTCAAAATCATGTCTCGCCCTATGTTGCGGATGTCGTCTGGAGGGGGCTCTCGACTCGCTATGTGCGTATGGGCCTGGAAGGGAAGATCACTCTCGAAGAGCTGCGCGACATCTGGATGCCGATCAGCCCGAAAGCCTACGCCGGGAAGCTGGCAGGAACCCGCCAAAAATCACTTCTGGTGCACGCGCTTTATGATTACACCTTTCCGCCGGACCTCTCGCTCGAGGTTCTGCGCGATTACGGGAAATTCCGCCTTCCCCATTCCACTTTCGCCCTGCCTTGCGGGCACTATACGTCCGGGGTGTTTCCCTTCAACATAGTCCTCGGATGGGCGATGTGCAGATTCCTCCGCAAAAACCTCTGAAGAGTACCCGCAGGAAATGTTGGGTGGAACTTCAAGGCATCAGCTGTCGTTTGGCAATCCGGCGGCAAACAGGCAAAACCCTCCCGCTTTCGAGCGCAGAAGGGATACCCATTATTCAGGCTTTGTAACGTTTTCCGCCTGCAGGCCTTTGGGGCCCCTCGTTACCGTGAATTCAACGGTTTCTCCCTCGGTTAAAGTGCGGAAGCCACTCATTTGAATTGCTGTGTGATGAACGAATACATCTCCGCCTGTGGCTCTTTCGATAAATCCGTAGCCCTTGGCATTATTAAACCACTTCACTTTCCCAGTCTCTTTTTCCATGGGAATTCCTGCTCCTATCTACCTTAATGCTTTTCCCGGCAGTTCGGTCTATGGATCCGCGGCCTGAAAATAAAAAGCCGCCATACCTCTGGCGGCCGCCACCGGACCCGGACCCGGCTCTATACTACTGAGCCGGATTAGGCGATGTCAATCAGAATGTTGGATTTGCGGCAACCGCAAAATCGGACCCATTTCCGGGGGCAGCCCGAAGCCTCCGCGTGAAAAGCGTCCTTTGCGGCCATTTATTCCGATATGCCTGCCAGCAGATCGGTTTCGATTACGGTATCCGACGGCTGGCTGGCAGCTGCCAGATGAAACAACTCCGGGCTGCCATACTTGCGCATGGTCTTCTCGATGCGGGGCATCAGCGGCCCCTGTGTCTCATGCGCTCGGAATGCCCCTATCTTTCTTTCCAGAAAGGGAGCGATATCGATGGTTGCCGTGCGTGGGGGAGGGCATACGGGCTGGCGGTCCTTCAGGGTGAACGATGCCGTGGAGTAATAGAGCTTTCTGGAGCAATGCGTCTCCAGCCCGTTACGAAGCTGTTCGGGATAGCGGTCGGTTCGCGCCGCCCAATGATACGCCATGGTGGCGAATAGAGATGCCATAGAATGATCGGGATGTCCGGTGATGGCACCCTCCGGTCCCATGGTCAAAATAATATTCGGCTTTATCTCGCGCACGCAGCGGGTCAGGTCTGCGACGGCAGTGAAGAAATCCACACGGCTGAGCCCGCCGTCGGGGTAGTCCAGGACCCGGCCTTCCGTAACCTGCAGAATCCTGCACGAAGCCGCAAACTCCGCTCGGCGCAACGAGGCAAGTTCCGAATCCGATTGCGCCTGTCCCCTGTTGGTTGCAGCCTGTCCCGGCGTAAGACAGATCACATAAGTTTCAACCCCGCGCGAGTGATAAAGCATCAGGGTTCCCCCGAAAGCGCCGACTTCGTCATCCGGATGCGCCGTAATGCCCAGTATTCTCATCATGCTCTCAAGGTAACCTCGAATAGGCCGCGCGATCAAGGTTTTTGGGCGAGTGGGCGGATTTCCGGACGGTCAGGGAAGAAGGCGGGCAAAATGATTGTCCTTTTTTTCGTTCCATCGCCACCCGTTTGCAGTTACCCTTATACCCGTCCATTGGACGACTGGCACGCGGATGAGCTGAACGGGAAGAGGTTCGCATTGGCTAAAGATCATCGATTAGGATTGTTCTCAGGGATGGGGATGGTAATCGCCAACATGATTGGCGCCGGTGTTTTCCTGAGCACGGGGTTCATGGCTCAGGAACTGACACCCAGGCAGATTCTTCTTGCCTGGGCTATTGGGGCCTTTCTGGCTTTGGCGGGCGCGCGGGCCTACGCGGGCCTTGCGCGGATTGTTCCAAAATCAGGGGGAGAGTATCAGTATCTCTCGACTCTGGTGCATCCGGCGCTGGGCTATCTTGCCGGATGGGCGTCCCTGCTTCTGGGATTCTCGGCCCCCATCGCCATCGACGCCGTTGCCGCGGGCGCCTTCGCCAAAACTCTGTCGGCCGGCATCGATCCGAAGCTGTTCGCAGCACTGCTGATCGTGCTTCTTACCTCGGTGCACGCGGTCAGGCTCAGGTTTTCCGTGAATACCCAGAACGTGCTTGTGATGGTTAAGATTCTGCTGGTCGTCGGCTTCATAGCGGTCGGCCTGGCCGGCGGGCGCAATACCTGGCCGGAATGGCAGCCGCCCGCGCGGTTTGAAAGCTTCCCCCTGGGTCCTTTTATGCAGAACCTCTTCTACATCGCTTTCGCCTTTAGCGGGTGGAACGCCGCCATCTATGCGGCGTCCGAATTCAGGGACCCGAAACGCGATGTGCCCAGGGCCATGTTGCTGGGGTGCGGAATTGTCGGCGTCCTTTACCTTTTCGTGAACTGGGTTTTTGTAGCCAATCTCACGCCGGAGCAGTGCAAGGTGGTGTTCACCTACGAGACGGCGCGCATAACCCTGGGGCACCTGATCATGAAGAATCTGGTCGGGGACTTCGGCGCTGCGTGCATGTCGGTCTTGGCTATTGTCGCGTTCATTTCCGCCGTGAGCGCAATGACGTTCCTCGGGCCTCGCGTCTATGCCGCCATGGCCAGGGACGGTTTTTTGCCGCGCATTCTGCAAGCGAAGGAAGGGAAGCCGCCCGTGGGGGCCGTAATACTCCAGGGCGCTATCGCGCTTTTCCTTGTCTTTGCCTACCAGCTGCAGGAAGTCCTCAACAATGTCGGCGCCATCCTTACGCTTTTTTCCGCCCTGACCGTATTCTCACTTTTCTGGATCTGCTTCAGGCGGAAAGAATACGGGAGACCGGCGGCCGCTGCTCTGGTTGCCGCCCTGTTCTACCTGCTGCTGTCCGGGGTGATGCTCTATTTCGGTTTCAAGAAGTCGCCGACTTTGAATCTTTGGGTCGGCGCCAGTATCCTCGCGGCGCTGATCGGTTACTTTTTCACCAAACGAAGAGCCGCAGCCCGGAACGGCCGGGTAGCGCTTCAGGAAGAGAAGCTATAGAGCCCGGTCTGAAATCCGGGGGCTTCGAACCCCGGCCTTTTTCCCTGCCACCAAACCCGAGCTTCCGGAATTCCCCAAAGCTTGTGCCGATCCAAGATAGTTTCTGTCGCGAAACTGGTTTGTGCCGCGTAGCGGCACTATGATTTTAGCCCGGCCTTTCAAGGCCGGGAACCATGGTATAGCGAGCAGCGCGTCGCGTAGCGCCGCCTGAGATTCAGCCGGCGCTACGCGACGGAAAACATAACTCCTTTCGATCCAGGCCTTAAAAGGCCTGGCTAAATTCAGCTGGCCGCTACGCGGCCTGACTCCAATTATCGGCTTCTATGTAAAATCAAATATCCTATTGACTGTTGAAAAAATTGGCTTTTTCGCAAAACCCGAGTTTCGCAACAGAAACCAGATATGGCGGCGTGAGGATGGAGAAGTCCTTTTCTCCGGCTACCCTTTGGGCAAGCCATTCCATTGATCTTTGCTGTCCCTTGGCCTATTATATGCAGCGCGGAGAAGTGCATTGAGAGCCCCCGCCAATCAGGAGGTTTTAATGAGTACACTGAATCCATCGTCCAACGTTCCGAAACAGTCCTTATCGGAAAAAGGACTGATACCGGAACCTGTCAAGCTTGTCCTTATTCTGCTTTTGCTTCTGGCCGTCGTTTATCTCTACTGGGACGGGTCCCAGTACCGGAAGGCCAATCAGGCGCAGCTTGCGAAAATAAGCGAGCAATTGCAGACGCTCGAAAACGCCAACAAGCTGTCTGAAGCCAACCTGTCAGGTCAGTTAACGAGTTTGAAAACGGATCTCGAAGGCGCCCAGGAAGCTGTCGGCACCACCAAGGCCGAATTTAAGAAGACGGCCGCACAAATCCAGGCCGAGGGGCAGAAAACCAAGCGAGAGTTGTCCCAGGCTTTGGCCACAAAAGCCGATGCCTCGCAGGTGGATGCCCAGGTCCAGGCTGCCAGGAGCGAAGCCGACAGCAAGATCGGCCAGGTGAACACTGAAGTAGGCGGCGTAAAAACACAGGTTGTTGCCGTTAAAACGGATCTGGACGCCACACGGCGCGACCTTGAAGGGACCCAGAGGCAACTGGTGGATGTACGCGACAGCCTCACCGCCGCGGTTGCAAAGAATGCCTCCGAACTGGCCCAGCTTCGTCTTAAAGGGGAACGCAATTACACCGAGTTCACGCTTCCGAAGAAGAACGAAGTGATCCGGGTTGAGGACATACGCCTCATTCTGACCAAGACGGACCGCAAGAAGGGCAAATTCAACCTGAAAGTCCTGGTCGATGACAGCCAGCTCGAAAAGAAGGATCGGGTCATCAACGAACCCCTGCAGTTCCTTGTGGGCCAGAATCGCGTGCGCTACGAAGTCGTGATCAACTGGGTTGAAAAGGATAAGGCAGGCGGATACCTCAGCGTCCCCAAGGACAAATCCCTCTCGGCTGAGCGGGCAAAGTAGGCTCGGAACTCGGGATTCGAGATACGAATTCGGATTCGTTTGAAATCCGGAACCGGCCTCTCGAATCCCGAATCGGGCCTATGTCTCCGTTCGCGCAAGGTCGCGCACAAAAAGCAGAAATAGCTGAACGTCCTTCAGGAAATTAAGGATAACTTTGTCCGGGCGGGCGAGGAGTGTTTTCGTTCGCGCCCTTTTCCAGAACTGCTGCAGATCGGCGCGGGAGTATGTGACCCGCTTTGCCATGCGGAAGTTCAGGTTGCGGAATGCCAGCGCTAGCCTCGAAGGGACCCGCAATTCGGGGAAGTGGATGCGCGCCCTGGCATGAGCCAGCTGCAGCTCGGCCGAACGCAGGTTGCGGTTGACTTCCTGCCGCAGGCGCTGGATCTCGGCCAGCAGCCGGATCTCCGCTTCGCTGCGCTTGCGCGTCTGCAGCCAAAGCTCCTCCATCTCCAGAACCAGGGATGCCCAGCTGCGGGCAAGGCTCCGCAATTCGCGGAAGCGCCTTGAAAAAGTGCCGGAAACGGGATTCCACCGCGAATCCGGGTCTCCGGTCGGTCCGGTCTTTGAGACGGAAGAAGCCGTGGATCATCGGATGCCCGCCCTCGATCAGCGCGGAATTTTTATACCAGATGAAATCGCAGAAAATACTCCAGTAATTTTCGGGATTGGCGCGGGCAAGCACATCGCGCATGTAGTCGAAGGAATAAAAATTCTTCCAGGCCTCGCGGTACGACGCCTCCAGCTCTCCGGGCGCGAAATTCGGGTGGCGGATCGTTTCGTGGAAAGAATCGTATTCATTCAGATCCGGGCTCATGGGCTCGCCGTCCTGAAACATGCGCGCATGATCCCGCGATCCGGGTAGCGGCGTCAGCATGAAGAAGGAAGCCTGCTCGACTCCCAGCTCATTCTGAAGCCGCTGGACATCTTCCCGTATGGACTCGGGCGTATCGAAGGGGAAGCCGAAAATATAGGCGACATGGGTGGCTATTTTCGCGTTGTGCCAGGCGGATATCAGCTCCCTGTAATCCTGAACCTTGTTCTGCATTTTCCCGGCTGCCTTGAGGTTCTCCGGGTTGATGCTTTCCATCCCGATAAATACCTGCGAACAGCCGGCGCGGGAGGCGAGGCTGACGAAATCGGGAATTTTGTGCGACTGGGTGTCCACCTGGATCATGAACTGGATCGGAATCTTTTCTTTCTCCCGCAGGCCTATCAGCATTTGGAAAATCTCGCGCCAGGAGCTGTTGCGCGCAAAATTGTCGTCGGTGAAGAAATAGAAAAAGATCTTATTGAGACGATAATTATCGCGCAGCGTCCGGGCCAGCAGCTCCGGGGATCGGACACGCATTTCCCGGCCCTGCACATTGATAATTGTGCAGAAGCTGCAGTTAAACGGGCAGCCTCGGCTGCAGTCGATGGTGCCGAAATTCGAGATGACGAACCTTTTAAGGTATTCCCGCTGAATCATGGGAATGGGCTGTTCATAAAGGATCGGTTTTTGATCCAGGAAATCGTATATGGGCCGCAGATTTTCTTCGGCAGCGTCCCGCAGCAGGTCTCCCCAGGTCTCCTCGACCTCGCCTTTGACCACCGTAACCCCGAGGTCGATCAGTTCCTGTATTTCCGGTGAGATGCCCGGGGACAAGGCAAGCATGCCGCTGACGTGAAATCCGCCGATGAGTACCTGCAATCCCCCCTCCCGGAATTTCCGGGCAAGATCCGCCGCCCGCGGGAACTGGTTGGATTGAACCCCGGCCAGGGCCACGATTGTGCGGCGGAAGGGAAGCAGGTTGGACCGGATGATGCGCTTTATCGGTATCGGCTGGACGGTGTCGTCGTAGATCTCCACCCGTATATCCACATCCCTGCCCAGCAGTTCCCGTCTGGCGACATCCTGGGTCAGGCTGGAAAGGCAGGCGAGCGTGTTGCTTGGAAGAACGCCGCGAAAATGCCGTATTACGTATCCTTCATCATCGTATTTGGACGGCTTGATGAGGACGACGACGATCTGTTTCCGTTTGTGTCCCGGTGCTGTAGAGTTCTGTGTCACGATCTTTCCCCAAGTCCTGTTTCAGACGAAATCTGGCGCAGGAATTTTATGACTCGCCGAAGCCGGATTCAACGTGGGAAAAGGCTCTTTTACAGAGCTTTTACACACCCGCCCTATCAGTGAGGACGGGTCTCCAGAGCCGCTCTCGAAACGACTGTCCTGAGAACCTCGCCGGCAGTTTTGAGAAAGTCTCTCGACAGCCGTCCCCACCCAAATAACATTAACTGCTGAGTAAATGGCATTAATTTAGATTTTTTCAGCGTGCATCAGCGTTTATCGGCGTGTGTCAGCGTTAAAATTTATGGACGGATCTCTCCAGACCCGTCCGGAAAACGCCAACCGGTATTTCGCCTTTCGGCCGTATCTGTAGCCCCATCCTCACTGAAATATGGGAGAGGTAAATATCACCTTACGGGATTTCCCGGGCGGCTATTCTTCTGCGATGTAGCTGACACTGTCCTTGCGCAGGAAAAGCCTGGGGCCATGAGCCGAGAGCCCGAGGCTGAAGCAATTCTGGTCGTAATAGCGGATATGGCCTTGCAGGCGCTCGCCGTTCTTCAGCATGACCGTAACCTTGGCATGCGAATCAACCAGGGACTTGAGAAAGGCCGATTCCGATCCCGTATGCTCGGGATGGACGAGATCTTCGGGGCCTTGATGCGGTTGCCGCGGCTGGCGATGCGGAGCATGCGGATGATGGGCAGTACGCTGCGGGTGCTGCGGATGATGCGGATAATGGCTTTGACCGAACCGGTCCTGATGATTTTTCCTGAAATGGTGATGCCTGGGAAATGCCATATCCTAATCCCCGTTCTCGCCCCCTCTGGCGATGGGCCGTTCGGGACCGGCGATCCATTCGCTCCAGGAGCCCGCGTACAGCCTGCCCATTCCGAGGCCCGCATGGGCGAGGGCAAGAAGATTATGCGCCGCGGTGACCCCTGATCCACAATAGCAGATCACGTTTTCCACAGGAACAGATTTCACGAGCGGCTCGAACCGCCTGCGCAGGACTTCGGGCTCGAGAAACCTGCCTTCGGGAGTCAGATTCTGTTCATAGGGCGCGGAAACAGCTCCGGGAATATGCCCCGCCACCGGATCAATTGGCTCAACCTCGCCCCGGTATCTTGGCGCGCTGCGCGCGTCCAATAACAGGCACTGCGGCTTACCGAGCATTTCGAGCACCTGGCCTGCAGTAACGTAACTGCCCTGGTTTTCCTGAGGCACAAAGCGTTTCACGGCGCGGCTTTCGGAGCCAATGCGGGCAGGAAGCCCCATTTTTTGCCAGGATGCCCAGCCTCCGTCGAGCACAGCTGCCGCTTCGTGTCCCAGCCATTTCAGCATCCACCAGAGGCGCGCAGCCGTGGATCCGCCGGAGTCGTCGTAAGCCACAACCTGCGTAGCCGGATCGATGCCCCATGCCGAGAGAATTTCGACGAAGCTCGGGATTTCGGGAAGCGGGTGCCGGCCTGTCTTTCCCGGTATCTTCCTTCCCGAGAGGTCGCGGTCCAGATGAGCGTAGACTGCGCCGGGTATATGGGCTTCCAGGTAGTCGCGCTCGCCCCGCGCCGTATTGTCCAGGGAAAACCGGCAATCTATGATCGCCCAGTCGCTGCTGTTCAAATGGGGAAACAAATCGGAGGCCGCTATCAGAGTGGTGAAAGGCATCTGCCTCGATCCATCAAATTATGTTTAAACGCCTGATTGAAACAATAGATGTATTTGAACTCAAATCATAGGACGCCTGTGGGCCCGGGTCAATCAGGCATTTAGGGCAACAATGAACCGGGTCTTCGTAATGAGGTCGTGCTAGAATTCCGACAAAGGAGAATTTTTCATGAAACGTCGCGAATTCCTGAAACAATCTGCCGCCGGTGCTGCGGCAATCTCCGTGCTGGGACGCGTATTCCCACGAGCTTCCATGGCGGCCGAAGGCACGGCAAAGGTAGTTTTGATAAAAACCGAAGACCGGGCCAAAGGAATAGCGGAAGTGCTGAAGCTGGCCTCTTTCCCATCGCCGAAAGGGAAAAAAGTCCTCATCAAGCCTAATTTCAACACGGCCGATCCCGCTCCGGGCTCCACGCACAACGACACGCTGCGGCAGCTCGTCCATGAGATGAAGGTCCGCGGCGCAGCAGGCCTTACGGTCGGGGACAGCTGCGGTCCCGGCAATACCAAAGCCGTCATGGAGCAGAAGGGAATTCCTGCGCTGGCTCAGGAGCTTGGATTTGCGGTCGTCAATTTTGACGATCTTCCTGCCGATGCCTGGATTCACTTCAATCCGCCCGGATGCCATTGGAAGAACGGTTTTGACGTGGCCAAACCTGTCGTGGATGCCGAATACCTTCTCTGGACGTGCTGCCTCAAAACCCACCAGTTCGGCGGCGTCCACAGCATTTCCCTCAAGCTCGCGGTGGGCGTGACAAAAAAAAGCTCGAGATTTTCAGATCTGCACGCGGACATGGCCACAATAAGGCCGAAGATCGCGGAAGTGAATCACGCGTTCACTCCGCACCTGATCCTCATGGACGGCGTGGACATATTCGTCGACGGCGGGCCGATGACGGGCAAGCTGGTCCGGGCAGGCGTTATCGTTGCCGGGACGGACCGCATCGCCGTAGATGCCGTCGGGCTGGCAGTCCTCAAGCATCACGGTTCCAACGAAGCCATCATGTCCAAAAAGATCTTCGAACAGGAACAGATGGCGCGCGCGGTTGAATTGGGGCTGGGGATCAGGACTCCCGGCCAGATCGAGATTGTTACGCCGGACGCCGAAAGCCGCGATTATGCGGGCAGGCTCAAGGAAATCCTCGCTCAGGGGTAGCCGGGATCGCTTGGCATTTCAGGTCTTCGAGGCTATTTTTTAGTGCAAATTGCATTGGTTAATACGAACCGCGTGCAGCCGCCGGTCGCGCCGATCGCCCTGGATTACCTGGCCGAATCCCTGCACGCTTCAGGCCACGCGGTTCAACTACTGGACCTCTGCTGGGAAGAAGATGCCGCATCCGCAATAGCCCGGTTCTTCAAGGATTCCAATTTTGGCCTTGTCGGCGCGACGCTGCGCAATACCGATGACTGCGCCTTCACCAGCCGCCGGTCTTTCCTGGCCGGGTTCATAGACATAATTCGGACCATCCGCGAAAATACGAACGCCCCGGTCGTCCTGGGCGGTGTCGGATTTTCCGTGATGCCGGAGCCGATTCTTTCTCTCTCGGCGGCCGATTTCGGATTGTGGGGAGAAGGGGATTTTGTTCTGCCTCAGCTCGCATCGCGGCTGGAGAGAAGGGAAGAATGGCGCGGCCTGCCCGGCCTGGTCTGGCGGCGGGACGCGGCATGGCAGCGCAATCCCGCTTCCTACGGATCCCTGAGCGATCTTCCCCTGATGAGCCGCAGCTGGGTGGATAACGAGCGCTATTTTCGACTGGGCGGGCAGGCCGGATTTGAAACCAGGCGCGGCTGTTCCGGCCAATGCGTTTACTGTGCTGATCCTGTGGCCAAGGGCGCGCGCGTGCGTCTGCGGCCGCCCGCAGCAGTTGCCGTCGAGCTGGAAAGTCTTCTCGAAAAGGGCATCGATGCGCTGCACACCTGCGACGGCGAATTCAATATTCCCGAGTGGCACGCTCTGGAAATATGCCGGGAAATCAGCCGGCGCGGACTGGGTGATAAATTGCGCTGGTATGCGTACTGCTCACCCGCGCCATTCTCACCTCAACTTGCGCGGGCCATGCGCGCTGCCGGGTGCGTGGGAATAGATTTCGGGGCCGACAACGGCAATCCGGAGATGCTGAAAAGGCTGGGGCGCAGTTTCGGGCCCGAAGACATACTCAATGTCACTCGCTGGGCTAAAGAGGAAGGGATGGCCGTCATGCTGGATCTGCTGCTGGGCTCTCCCGGAGAGACCAGCGAGAGCATCGACCAGACAGTGGAGCTGATCAAACAGGCAAATCCCGATCGGGCGGGAGTCTCGCTGGGTGTGAGAATTTATCCGGGGACGGCGCTGGCAAAGCACGTCACTTCCGAGGAGAACGCCGGCGGGCTCGTCGGCGGCAGCGATTATGCGGACCCGCTGTTTTTCCTCGAACCGCAGATCGCGCCTTTTGTGTTTGAATGGCTGAATGCCCTCATCGGGGACGACGAGCGCTTCCTTTTCTTCGATCCTTCGAGGCCGAAGCAGAACTACAATTACAACTCCAACCAGAGGCTGGTCGATGCCATCCGGGACGGGCACCGCGGCGCCTTCTGGGACATCCTCCGCAAACTGTAACCGTAGTGAGCATTGCCACAATTAACGCTGACAAACGCGGATAAAAACGCAGACGAACGCTGACAGGAAAATATTAATATTTAAGTCAGCGTTCGTCAGTTACCGGCGCCGTTCAGGAAGCGGTCTATGTTTGCCCGCAGCCGGGCCGTTTCTTCCGCGCTTAGCCATGGATTGGACAGGTGCCGGATGATGTCGGCCTCCGTCAGGCCAAGGCGGAGGCCTTCCTCAACGGCGACGGCGTATCCCTCGATCTCCGTGGGGCGGTCCACGTAATGCAGGCTGTGGTCCCAGAGATTTTGCCCCTCAGCGAGCTGCCGCAAGTGGGTCAGTTCGTGGCAAAGGTCCAGGTACAAATCCACCGGATGGCCTTCGCGGTAATAGCCCTCGAAAAGCGTAATCGCGGGAATCTTGACGTCGACGTAGACGTACCCGTCCCCGGTCTTGATTTTGACCCGGGCGGAATCCAGCAGGGGCCCGAGCGGTGTCATCGGACTTTCGATACGCCGCACGACAGGACTCTCTGCGATCCGCGGCAGAAGCGAAGTATAAGGGTGCATTCCGCGAGGCAGGTCTCGAACGACTTGGGCGTATTCGGGTAATTCAACCATCATCTTTTTTCCATCCCCATCCCGGCTGGTTCGAAGGAACCGCGTCCGGAAGGTTTTATTATGCGGTACGGGCGCAAAATAACCAATGGCGGGAAATTGTTTCAGGCCATTGTATGCTCGATGACAATCCTTATGCCGATCGCCAGCAGGATAAGCCCGCCGAAAATTTCAACGCGCCGACCCCAGCGGGAGCCGATCTGACGCCCAAGCAGCATTCCGGCCGTCGTAAATGCGGCCGCCACGAGGCCGATAACGAGCGCCGGCACGACAATCCGGGATCCAATCAGGGCTAATGAAAGGCCCACCGCAAGTGCGTCGATGCTTGTTGCAACCGAAAGCATCACGAGCTCCCACCCCGATGTGGGATCGCCTGAAGAACGGTGCCCCTCTCCGCCGGACAGCGCCCCCCAGATCATCTTGCCGCCCACGAACGCCAGGAGGCCGAAAGCCACCCAGTGATCGAAGTCGGCGATGTATTTCTGAACGGCAAAGCCGGCTGCCCAGCCTATCGACGGCATGATCGCCTGGAACAGGCCGAAATGAAATGCCATGCGGAACACGTGCCTTCCGGTCAGAGGATTCAGGGTCAATCCCGAAACGATGGCCACGGCAAAAGCATCCATGGCCAGGGCGACCGCTATCGCCATCAAGCTCCACCAGCCCATTAGGAATCAGCTCCATTAGAAGGACGGATCTGGAGGCCTATGCTCATCCAATCAACATTAAATGCTGAGAAAATAGTATTTTTTATTAATGATTTTTCAGCGTGCGTCAGCGCTTATCGGCGTGCGTCAGCGTTTAAATTTATGACCGGTCCTCACTGAAACACTATAAACGCATGACCTTCTTACCTAAGACCCTAGTCGACGATCGCCTGGTAGACGAGCGTCTGAAAACGGTTCACGACATTAAACTCCATCGGCATGAACTGGGTGAAATACAGCGCCACCATGTCTTCCTTCGGGTCGATGATCACCCAGGTAGTGGCCGCGCCGCCCCAGCCGAACTGGCCGACGGAGCCGATGTTGCCGTTTTGCGCCGGATCCATGAGAACCGAGACGCCCAAACCATACCCGGTCCCCGGCGTGCCGTTATCGGGAACCTTTGGCGGCAGGTTATTCATCGTCATCAGCTCAACGGCCTTTCTGCCCAGCAGGCGCACATTGCCGAGCTTGCCGCGGTTCAGCAGCATCTGGGCGAAAAGATAGTAATCCGTAGTGGTCGAGGAGAGGCTGAGCCCGCCGAACGGATGATCGGTGTAGCGCGCATAGTTGCTGCTCTCGGGCTTGTCCGTCGCCTCGATTCCGCCCGCCTTTGCAGGCCCGTAGCAGGTTGTATAGCGGCTGACGTAGTTCTTTGGTATGCCGAATACGGCGTCTTTCATGCCCAGCGGCTCGATGATTCTGGTCTGGACGAACTTGTCGAAACGCATGCCGGAGAAGTATTCGACCAGGTAGGCCTGGACGTCGTGTGCGACGCTGTAAACCCAGCGCTCGCCGGGCTGATACAGCAGCGGCAGGGTGGCGAGTTTGTCGACGAGTTCCTTCAGGGAATCCATCTTGGCAAAATCCATTCCCGCCTTCTGATAGGCTTTGGCCACCGGCGTGTCGTCGAAACCATAGGAAAATCCGGCGGTGTGGCGGAAGACGTCCTGGATGGTGATCTTCCGCTTGGGATCTTCCAGTACCATCTCGCCTTTTTCGTCGAGCTTGACGAATACTTTTACGTTCTTAAACGCGGGAATGTACTTCTCCAGCGGATCGGTAAGCTGGAATTTCCCCTCCTCGTAGAGCATCAGCAGAGCGGCGCTGGTGACGGGCTTTGTCATGGAGTAAAGCCGGAATAGGTTGTCGGTCTGCATTTTCTTCGCGGATTCGATATCCGCCATGCCGAAGGCCTTGTGATAGGCGACGGCGCCGTGGCGCGCAATGAGCACGACAATGCCGCCGGTTTTTTTCTGATCGATATCGTCCTGCATGGCTTTGCCGAGCCGGTCCAGGCGTTCCGTGGACAGGCCGACGCTTTCAGGCGCCCCGGCTTTAGGGCCTTTGGCGGCGACACTTATTATGAGAACGCCGGAAAGCAAGACAGCCAGAATGACAAGCAAAACGGGTTTCATGCGGGCCGTGGTCATGGGATCTCTCCTTTTCGGTTAATGCAAAAAAAACACCTTATCGGAGTTACACCACAGGGCACAAGCGGAAATAGATCGTTGAAGCGGGCGCATAAGGCTGCAGTTGACTTGGGAACTGATATGCACCTGCAATGGTGGATGACCTGAAGTATCTGCGTTCGTCGGCGTTTTGTCAGCGTGCGTCCGCGTTAAAAAACACCGGAGCTGTCAAGCGCCGGGAGCCCCCAGCGCTACCGTGGGACTCCCGATGAGCTATTTTCCTGCCTGAGTGAGTTCAAGGTCCAGGGTGATTTGGACTTCATCGCCTACGACCACGCCGCCCGCATCGAGCGCCCGGTTCCACTTGACGCCGAAATCCTGCCGGTTCAGCCGGGCTGTGGCTTGCGCGCCCATACGGGTTTCCCCGCGCATGCCTTTGATCGCGGGTGTCGCTTCCACGTTGAGAGTCACTTCTTTCGTGACCCCGCGCATCGTGAGGTCGCCCACGAGATTGAACTTATGCCCGCTGATGCCCTCGACGCGTTTTGATTTGAAGGTGATCGTCGGATGAGCGGTTGCGTCGAAGAAGTCTGCGCTGCGCAGGTGCTCGTCGCGCTTCTGTTCGCGTGTGTTGATCGAGGCGACCTCGATGGTGGCATCAGCTTTGACGGTCCCGTAGTTCTTCCCGTCGAAGACTGCTTTGCCCGACATTTTGCCGAATTCGCCTTTAACGTTGCTGATCATGAGGTGCTTCACCTGGAACTGGGCGGCCGAATGCGACGGGTCGATATCCCAGTTGGACTGGGCTGTTGCGGGGCGGATCGCAAAAAGCAGGGCAGCGGTGAATACTGCCAGAATCGTACGATTCATTGAAATTCCTCCTGTCTGCAAATTGTCATGCCGGAGAGCCCCGTATTGCCTGGGAATGCCAGGCTGCCTCACAGGCATATAAGACCTCGGATCATGGTATGCAATCCCTGATCTTCTTATCTCCCCGGATTCCTGCTGTTGCCCGGAGCTATTACCTTTCCATATGAAGCTCCACGACCTGCTGAAATTGCCGCACGATGAAATAAGTGTCGACTTCCACATTGAGGAGGGCGCAGCTGGGCGTTTCCACAAAGCCGCGCAGCGAAGGGTGCTTTTCGAGATAGAGCGTCTGGAAGTATTCTTTTTCAGGACCGGTTGCCTCTTTCACCGAACCGGTGGCGGTGACGGCGACGGCATTTCTGAAATCATTCTCCAGGTTGGAGCGGTTGTCAATGACGAGGGCGACTTTGGGCGTCTTGAGAAGGTTCTCATACTTGCGGGTGGGACGGCTTGTCGCGAACAGGAGGTGTTTCAGATCGTCCGTGGAGGCAAAAGCAACAAGACTCCCATAAGGCCCGTTCGGACCCTGTGTCCCGAGGACAGCGAGCAACTGGCTGGAAAAGAGGCTTCTGAGAAGAATCTTGAGGTCTTCAGTCATTGAGTTATCCTTTCCCGGGACCGGCACCCGTTGATTATATAGGCGATACCTGCTCAAAGCCATGCACTCCGCAATTCCCGGGGAGAGCATGGTGTGTCCGGGTGCGGCGGGGAAACCGGGTTTGTGATGGGGAAGCGGCGATTTCCGGCAGCGCAATGCGTGATTGCCGGCTCTTGCTGTATAATTGCAAAAAGGCCAAATATATGTATGCAAATCCGGACAGTTCATTTTCCGTATCCTTCGATTCGGTGACCAAATTCATCAGCGCGGTTGTCTGCCTTCTCCTGATTGGCGCCACCATTGGGACTCGCAGCGTTCTTGCGGGGTGCCTTTGCGTACTGGTCATTGGATTGGGCTATGCGTATTCGGCGAGAGGCTATGCCATCAAAGAGGGAGCGCTGATTATCCGGCGCCTCATTGGCAATATTGAAATCCCTTTGGGTGACATCCGTGAGGTAAGGGCGGCGGAAGCCGAGGATCTCAAGGGCTGTATTCGTCTGTTCGGCAGCGGCGGATTTTTCGGCTACTGCGGCTTGTACCGGACCTCGAAACTCGGGAAATCCAGTTGGTACGTTACTCAGCGGGACCATGGTGTCGTTGTCGTCACTGGCGGCAAAACCCTGGTCCTCAGCCCGGATGATGTGAATGGGTTTGTTACGGCGATGCGGATGGCCGTTTCAGCGTCGGAAGCCGGGCTGGCAGGATCGGCTGCAGGCTCTGTGCAAGCAAGCCGGCGTACAGGGCGGTTCGCAAAAATACTTGCCATCGCGATAGGGATTCTTGCGCTTCTGCTTACTGCGGGCGCCCTGCTGTACTCTCCGGGGCCTCCGGAGTACACGTTGAATCCGGAGGGACTGACTGTCCGCGACAGGTTCTACCCGGTCACTTTGAGAGCTGGTGAAATCGATTTGGCAAGCGTAAAAACGGTGGACATAAAGACAGATCCGGACTGGCGGGTGACGACGCGCACCAACGGCTTCGCCAATTTTCATTATGCTTCAGGCTGGTATAAGGTAGCGAACGGCCAAAAAGTCCGCATGTACCGGGCCGACAGCCGGATATTGGTACTCCTTCCGCCCAAAGGGGAGGGCGCACCCGTTCTGCTCGAGGTGAATCAGCCCGACGCCTTCATCCGGGAACTGCGTCAGTCCTGGCAATAGTTTGGGAGAGCGCTTCAATCTGAGGATCTGTGCCGGCTCCGGCAACAAAAAATTCTGATTCGTTGCTACTGCATTGTTATCTGAGATGGCAATGGCCGGCTATTTACCGTACAGGGGAATTGGCATATCCTTGCGGATCCGCGTCCCGCTTTCTGATAAATTTCCGCAGAAAACGGATTATGGCGGTTGAATTCCTGACAATTGAGACGGGGCAATGGCACTTATAGGGGCAAACGAACTGAAGCGGAAGATGTTCATCACGGTCGAGAATCAGCCGTATGCGGTAATTGACGTGTTTTTCGCGTCACCGAGCGCGCGGGGAGCCACGACGATGGTGAGGACCAGGCTGCGCAATCTGATCACCGACGCCGTGATGGAAAAAAGCTTCAGGACCGGTGAAAAGTTCGAGGAGCCGGACATTGTTTTGACTCCCGCGTCGTTTCTGTATTCGGACGGGGAGAGCTGTCATTTTATGGATGAGGGGACCTACGAGCAGTTCGCCTTGACGGAGGATCAGCTGGGGGACGACAGGCTCTACCTGAAGGACGGCATTTCGCTCCAGGTGCTCAAGTACAATGGAGGGCCGATTGCAATTCAACTGCCTCCATTCGTGGAACTGACGGTGGCTTCCACGGAGCCTGGCGGTCGCGCCGACACGGGCTCGGGCGGCGCCACCAAGCCCGCAACGCTGGAAACAGGATTGCCGGTCAGGGTTCCGCTGTTTATTAAAGAGGGAGAGGTTGTGCGCGTCAGCACGCAAACCGGCGAATTCGTCTCCCGGGCTTGACGGGCAGTGCGAAAAACCTTCGAATCCGCGATAATCCATGGAGGCATTCTGAGCACGGCATGTCAGGAACGCTCATAAGAGTCTGCGACAGTTATGATGAAGGTATTTTTCACATAGGTTCTTACTGATTGACAAATAAGCATTACCGTCAATGGATCCGGGCGTAAGAAATCCCGACACTATAGATCTTAGGGGAATTTGCCTCAACCGCCGCGAATTTGGGGAAATATTTGCCGTCCCTTCCGCAGCAAAAAAAGGCCGGCTCAAGGAGCGGCCTTTTTCTTTGGCGGATGTTTCTACAAATAGAGGTAAGGGCATGAAAAGCGCGGAGGCAAAAAGCTGCGGTAGCCTGGCGTGGAGGGAGCAAAATTTTAAGGGTAAAGCATGGCTCATGCCGATATATCCGTTACAGGCGGGATTAGTTAGGAATTAATATGGCTTGCTGCCTTTGCCCTAATCCAGAGACAACGCACAATGAGCAACGCCGGTCCGGCCCGGATGGCCAGATGCAGACCTGGCACTTTTGCAGGGGATGCTGGAGCGAACTCGAGGCGCAGCAGCTGAACCAAAATCCCGAGGTTTGCGGGCGATACATTGCCTTTATTCAATTCCTAATTCGCACAACGCGGACACATCAGAAGTTTTGAGAATCCATCAAGCCGGATCTTTCCTGGAAATAAACTTGATGGATGGGGCTTCTTCGGGAGCCCTTTGTGTTTGCCCATACTGCCAAGGCTCAAACCAAAACCATCGGGCTGAAGAGACGCGCCGCCCCGGGCGCGTCTCTGCGAGGTGGTCCCGGCGCGGACATTAGGCTGGCGACGGCGGTATCCGAGGGAACTATCCAACCGGGCGCGGAGCCCGCCAAATCGGCTGGAGGGACTGTTCCATGGAATGAAAGACACGCGTCGGCGGTTTTGCAGCCTTCTTACCGGAAGTGGAAGAAATCAGGAGTGATGGGACAAGGCCGGTCAGCAGACTGTGGCTGCCGGATTGTTGCGGAGGTCCTTTTTCCACGCGGAGCCACTTCAATTACGAAACAGTCTTACTGCTTCTCAAAAAAAATTGTGGGGGACAATCCATTTCCCCGGTTCTCTGGTTTCCCTCCCCAATTGCCGAGTATTAAACTGCCTCCTCATAGCCCATATCGGCAGAAACGCCCGTTTTCGAGTAAGCATTTTTAATAAACGCGCCACATCACAGTTGCTGAATATATGTCTCGAGATCGGCGCGTTTCGCCTTCCCGCTACGAGACCTGCGACGTCACACCCTGTCATCCACGCGGCTTTGCAGCTCTGGGTTTGAAGTATTCATCGAAAAAAGCTTGCAGGAATTTTTCCGCTTCTGGTTCAGCTTCAATGATCAGCATATTCACGCCCATTGTGTCATCTTCCATGGATGATCCGGTGAAATCATCAAGAAATGTCAAATACCGATATCCCTTGGCATTTCGCGCCGCCACCACAGCCGCCAATTTATGGTTAAGATATCCAAGCTGGACGCCGCTCTCAGTGCGCACTTTCATGGCATTAGGATCTACGGGATTGTCCTCCTCAGCATCTAAAAGCAGCTGGATGGCGTCTCGCCCAAACTTATCGATGCGAAGCTTTCCCTCTTCCCGTTCGTCGGCAATTCCTTTTATGATTTCCTGCCTTTTTTCCCCGTCTTTGTTTTTGTAGCTTACGCCTACCACTTTGGTAAAAAAGTGCCGTATGCCCGGGAACGCACCAGGATTCTTGCTTCCGCAAAATGGACATTTCGGAAAATCATTTGCATATTCCTTATCGCATCGTGGGCATTTCGCGGAACGCCCCTTGTGTTCAGGTTGTTTTTCTGTTCCATCAAAATGCTGTAACTGCTTGCCGCAGTGAGCACAAAAGTTATCAATATCTTTGGCCTCCGTGCCGCAGAATAGGCAGCGTTTCATTGCTCTATGTCCTCCTCAAAGCTTCTGAAAGAATGCTTCTAGATCGGCGCGCTTTCCTGTCGCCTACTATGAAGCTGTGGAATCCAGCGCCTGCCGCATCACATCCGCATTCGGGTCCTAGGCGCTGATCTAGTAAAATAGCCTGTCCTGGAATCCCCCTTCTGGCATTGATTTACACAATTCCAGGAGGTCTGCAATAATTAGCGTCAGGGCAAACGGCCGCCTTCGGCGGGGCCCAAAAGGGTTCTGCCGTTACGGCGGACGTTTCTGATTACGAAAGCCCCGACAGGAGCTCTGCTATCGCGCCCCGCAGGGCGATGGTCTCATCCTGGGGGCTTCCTGAAACCACCCGCTCAGCGGGCGGAGTGTCCATTGGGAATCATCAAGATTCCCTGCGCACGGGAAATGCCCTTCAGTTAATCAGAGCGCTTCCCAAATCCTGGGCCTAGATTGTTGATATGCGCCTATTTTTAATCCATGGGGGATTTGACACAAGCGGAAAATTCTGCATTCTCTGAATTGAATTTATGAGAGGACGCTGAAAGGGCCATGGGTCCTTTTATCAGGACAGGTCACCGAGGGCTCAACATTGCCCTGGGGTTTCTGGCAGCGGCAAGGGTCCGTGCAACTGTGTTGTCTCGTCCGAGGCGGATTTGGTTCAGAAAATTTCGGCTCATGGCGAGAAAAATGTTCTTCGGCCTCATCCTGGCTGCAGATCACGATTGCTGCAGGGATTTGATCACCGTATCCGCTTCATTGGTATGTTAGTCGGAAAGTGGGGATGCGCCTTCTTCTGGCGAAGGAAGAAGCCCTGGAAAGGGCGAAAGGCCGCATTCAATCCCTTCCAGGGCTTGTGCCTTTGCTGGTTCCTACCAGGGATGGGCGCAACAAATCCCCGGCTATTTGCTGCCGGGCCTCCGGCCTTTGCAAGCCCAAAGCGGATATGGGCAATTGTAATGCGCCCTAGCTTTGCTTCCTTGCTCTTTCAGCGAGGGATATTCATAGCGTAATGTCCAACGGATTCTCGGACACGCATCGATAAGGCTTACAGTGGATCTCTACGGCAAATGGGTTCCTATGGGCAATAGATCGGCTGTAGACGGCCGGGACGACGCACAGACCGCAATAGGCAAACAGGGTGGCCATATTGGATACGGACTCCCCATGGGTTTTCCGCTTGCAAAGCCGAAGATCATCGCCTATTCTTTTCCATCCGTGGAATGCGGTTTTTTGGCTCAAATGCCCGTTCTGGAAAGCCAAGTGGCAGCAATCCCTGCAAACCATGGTAGGCGGCATAACAAAGCTGCTTTAGATTCAACAAAGTGGGGCTGTAGCTCAGCTGGGAGAGTGCCTGACTGGCAGTCAGGAGGTCGCGAGTTCGATCCTCGCCAGCTCCACCAATAAAATCAATAATTTACAGCTACAATAATTTCTCTAAAAACCGCGACCTTCGATTTTGGTTCCATATTGGTTCCAAAATGCACCACTTCGACGATTCCTGTTGTATAGCCTGCTTTTTATGAGTCATTGGATTTGCCGGAATGCAGATCAAGGTCCGGCCGCCCCAGCGTTAGGCGTCTGATAACTAGGGGGATGTCACTCCGAGGAAAGTACAAATGCAGCTTGATATCAGTGTCAACCTGCAACGGTGCGGCAACCCTTTCCACCAGTAGTGTGCCTGGCATTTGAGCTAAGCCTCTCTGAATGGAAATTGGGATTCACAACTGGCTGGGGCAATAGCCGCGAATCCGGACGATTCCAGCGCGAGAAATTGCGAGCGTACATAGGGAAATCGCTGAAGCCAAGAAACGATTCGAACTTCCGGCGAGTATTCGAGTAATGAGCTGCTACGAAGGAGGTTGCGATGGATTCTGGTTGAATCGGGCCCTGCTTGAATCCGGAGTTGAGAAGATCGTGGTGGACTCGTCGAGCATTGAGGTAAACCGCAGGGCACGACGCGCTAAAATCGACGGATTGGACGTGCGCAAGCTGGTGACTATGCTTGTACGGTACCAGCTGGGCGAGGTCAAAATTTGGAGTGTAGTGCAGGTGCCGTCTCCAGAAAACGAAGATGGTCGGCCGCTCCACCGAGAACTGAATGCATTGAAGAAAGAGAGTACGCGAGCAACGAATCGAATCAAAGCGCTGCTGATACGTCAGGGGATCCGGCTAACTCCCCGGACCCAATTGTCGCAAAAAACTTGCGAAGAAATGCGCGCGGCCTATTGTACTTTCACCACGGGCTGCTAATGCTGCAATTCGCAAAACAGGCTCAGCCTAATCCCAGGAGGCTGTCACTGGGGATTTTGAGATTAATGTGAAGATTCCGGATCATTCGCAAACTGAGAGGCCTTTTTCGGGAAAGCACTTCTGATGCCCTGTTTTTTCCTCCAAAGTATTTTGCGATGTCTGCCTGTTTAAGGCCTAATTGATCCATCCGGAATTTAATGGCTTCCACAGGATCGGGCGGAGGAATTGGACAATGCTTCTCCTCATAGGCTTCAACCAGAGTGCTCAAGATTTCAAGTTCATCATATTCCGGAGCACCGGGTTTGGCGTCAATAAGCTCGTCGATGCGGGCAAGCGCCTCGCTGAGATCTTTTTTGCTTCGGATTGGCTTTACATTCATTCATACCTCGCTTGCATCAATTGAGTCGTATTCCTGATGAGTGCCGAAATAACGGATGAAAACGGCATCCAGCCGGAATTCAATTTTTACAATCAATCTAAAGACGCCTCCGTGTATATTGAAAACTACTCTTCCATTACCGACCAGGCTTGCTCTGGGGAAATCGGCTTTAAGGTCGTTGAAATTCTTCCACTTTGCCTGCCTGACTTCGTCATACCATGCCTTGAGCGGTTCTTCAGCCGCGCTATATTTTCTTTGAGTCCAATAGCTCCTGAGACGCGACCGTGCGATGACGCGCATGCCTTTACTATACCTCAAAGTTCCCAAAAATGGAACCTAAATGGCTGGGCTTCCTAATAAAACCATACAAACACGGCGACTGAAAATGAAGACAAGCGCATAGGGTCAAAGCTCCACTACTTGCACATGTCATCCAAGCGGCGGTCAATCACCGGGTGCAGATCTGGTTGCGACTATTAAAGGGCACCGTACCGCTTGATATATAACGCCAATTCTCGTCGCGGCAGCCTCACTGCAGGATCGTCCGCAAGAAAGCGAAGGGCGCTGCAGAGAGCATTTGCAGCGCTTATTTCGCATCTGTACAGCTCGTCGACTACCCACAGGAATCCGTGCACATCTATGCCTTCCTCGACTGCGAGAATACGGAGCTGTTTGTCTCCCGTCAGCAAAATGCATCCCGGATTTGCTTCGGCAAGTGCAAAAGCAAATCCGTCATGAGTTGAAAGTTGTGGCACTTGGTGAACAACCTCTCTGGCGCGAAGCACTTGCTCCGCCGGCAAATCAACAACTTTCAGCCCGCCCTCGGTGAGAATTCTCCTCTGGGCGCTTGTGAACTTCAGCAGTTCATCCTCGAAGAGTGTGTCTGGAATCAGGATTTCGTAGGGCAGCTTGAAAAAACTGCTGAGCAGCGACGCTTTCCTGAGGTCTATCAAGCAACTGCTGTCGCTGACGAATATCCGCATTTCCTATCGAGGCCCTCTTAGTCCAGTCTCAATTTCGGGAATAGGTTGCTGCAAGAGCTCGGACGCTTTGGTAAGAGAAATCAAACCCTCGGCGAGAGCCCGGTAGCAGAGCCTGTTGAAACGAAGAGCCCTTTCGCGTTTCCCACGATCCCGAGGCGATTCGATCTGATCCGGTTCTTGAGTACGCCAGCCGCGTGCAACGGTTTGGAAGGCATAGGTTAGGGTCGAATCGGTGATCACATTGAGCTGCCTCAATCGCATCAGCAGGGCGGCCCCACTGACACGATAAATGCGTTTCAGGTCGATGAGTTCTTTGTACCCGAGGGCATTCCTGTGCTTGCCGACCTCGGCCAGGAGATGCTCGCGTGGAATCAAAAACGCACCGGCGAACAGAGTCCCGGCCTTTTCCTTGTCGCTGTCGGATAGCAGATCTGCATTGATCAAACGGTGAGCTAACTCGTGAGCGAGCGTCAGCCGGCGGCGCTCGAGAGGGAACCGGTTATTAACGACTATCACCGGCAAATCCGGCTGCCCCTCCGGTCGCTTGATCATGCAAGTAAAACCCGACACGCGATCGGGTAAAGTTACCGTTAGAACCTTCAGCCCCTTTTCTTCTAAAAGTTCCGTCATGTTTGGAATAGGATCAGTGCCGAGCTTCCATTCGGCACGTACATCATTCGCCAATCCTTCCGCTTCTGCAACGTTCCCTAATTTGCGAGGTTCGGGCAGCGGGAGTTGCCACTCTGCGCTATTCAATTCAAGTACCGACTCAATCTGCAAATAGCGCTCTATTCGTTCAAGCACTTCGGTCTCGACGTGGGCGCGGTCCTTGGCGCTGGTATTGGCCTTGGTCCTGAATTCGACGCCAGTCAGGGTTACGCCGCCGGTGTCGAGCAGATAGGCCATTGAGACTTTGAGAGTTTTGGATAAAGCTACGAGAACTCCGGAACTGGGCACGGCCTCGTTGCGCTCATATTTCCCGATCGCCTGGGCCGTCACTCTGCCGTCCATTGCGGAGGACAGGTCCCTAAGGGACAGGCCTGCCTTTCGCCTCGCCAGTTTTATACGATCCGCGATCATAAAGAACCTCTCAGTTTACAATTGTGTGAGTCGCATATGTATTGTAAACCATTTCTGGATTTAGTCAAATGGTGCTTTTCTGTACAACGGGAAGTCACTTGGTTTTCTTCCAGGCCTTGATCCCTTCCTGCCAGGCGGTTACCCAGGAATCGCACGCTGACTGCAGCGCAGTTTGATCGCCTTTGGATCCAATGGCATCAACGCGGGCTTCAGCCTGACAGATTCTTGCTCCGTGCAGGGATCCACGGAGAATCCATTCCCATGCTAGCGATCCGCCCGAATGCTCTACTTCGTCCCACGATTTTGAGATCTGCTGGATGGCGTCCCTTATCTTTTCTTTCCCGGCCGTTCTATCTTTTCCCATGCTTTCAGACATCCCGGCTGAACAAATTTCGACAGAAGAGCTGGCCAGGTTTTCGGCTATTTCAGGCTCCACTTTGGCTGCCGTCAGTTCTTGCCACAATCCCAAGATCCACCTCCCAAAAGTAACGTGATTGCATTTCCCAATGTGGACAAAGTGGACAGTGTGGACAACGGCTGCAAACAACCGTGTCTGTTCTATTTCGGCTGTCCACATTCGTTGCGTACTTCTGTCCACAGTTGTTTATGTGTGGACATAACTGTGCAGAATGTGTGGACAGCGCAAATGCCGTGAATTCAGTAATTTCTTGCCTCTGCCCACATTGTCCACACTGTCCACAATCATCTGAGGATATCCTCGCGAATAACGTAGACCGAAACCCTGTTTTCCCCGGACTGCCCGGAATCGAACCCAATCCGACGGCGGGAGACAGGCCTTCCTCCATCTCCAGCTATCAGGAATCCGTGGTCGGCCAGGGCTTGGGCGACCATCTGAGCGCTGTAACCCCGGCAAACTTCCGACCGGAAAGTCTCGCGCATGATCCAGAACTCATTGCCGCTGGATGTTCGCCTGTAGAAACCGGCGCGCGCAGAGATCGGACGGTTTTCATTTTCACGCTCGAAACGGGCCGAGCCGTGCTGCTCGAGAAAGAGCCGTACCTGCTGAATTGCCGCCTCAGTGTCCATCTCACCAGCGGTTCCGCGGTTGGCCAGCCATTCCTCAAACAGGTCCGCCGCCGTTTTCGCCGCCGTATCTTCAGGCCACGGGAGCACTCCCGCTTCGATAGCCAGCTCGCCCGCCGCAGCTACCACAGAGAATCTGCCGGCCGCACGGCTGACTTCACCGCTCGCGGCTTTGGGAACAAACTTTTGAACAAAACCTCCTCTGCAGGCCTGCAGTGCATTTTGAGCCCGGGAAATTTTCCTGGTCAGGAACTCTATGAAATGCCGGATCGGTGCGCCGTAAAACGGCTTTGCAGAATTTTGCAGAAGCCTGGCGAAAGCATCGCCGGATGCGAATTCGTGCAGGTTTTGAAACAACCCCATCCCTGCCCCAGCATCTGCAGGAATGTTGATGAGCCTGACTTCCTGGCCGGCCCTCGTTCGGCGACCAATTGCGGCAATGTGATCCGTGAGGCTTATCTCCCCGGCGGAGAGAAACAGCAAGCGCCAGGTTGATTTTCGGCGCAAGCCCCCTGCGGCTTTGCTTCGGCTTTTGCCTTGTCCGTTGGCCAGCATATAGGCGACTTCGCCGGCTTCCTTGTTGTCGCACTGACTCAATTCATCGAGAATCAAGCTGAGGTCGTTGTGGGCTTCGGCGATTGATTCCAATCCATTGGATGTTGCCCGCCAGGATTGCAGGAATCCTGCCTTGCCGCCTCCTCCCAAAACGGATCCGGCTAGCTGTAAAGCTGTGGTCTTGCCCGTTGAAGACGAGCCCACGAAATGGAATCCTCCGGGCTGTTCGTCGCACAGGAATAGAAGTGGGCCGGCCAATGCGGCGCTTACCGCAAATATTAGCCGTGAGTTCCCCAAACAATACTTCCCTAGGGAATGCTGCCAATCCCTGAGAGTCCCGGATTGTCGGAGAAGCGACTCTCCCTCTCCCTGGTATATGACTTCCTCCGATTCTGTCCCGATCGTCAGGTCAGGCAATATGAATGAGTGACCGTGCCAGCCGATCTGGCTTGTGCACCGCACGGACACATCGGGCCGGGATTCCGAGATATACCGTGTCAGTGCTTCCCGCGCTTTCCGGTTTGGCGAAATGGTCAGACCTCCGTCCAGCAACCGTGCTCTAAGCTCGCTTCCGTCTCCGGCCAGGACCGTTGCAGGCATGGGCCACGAGTGTGAATACCCATCTGTGTCCCGCCACCTGAGCAATCTTCCCCAGGATTCGTTGTGGCGGTCCCTCGTGTGCCCGACAACTTCGAGCGGGCCGCAAATGAAGATGTCCGGTTTGTCGTCCTCCCCGATCAGGTACAAGCCCGTTTCCGTCATTCGGAATCCGGACGGCAGCTTGGGATTTGTTGCTTTAGTGGATCCGGTGTCATCTGCAAAAGAGAGATTGCCCGTCAATTCGTTGATCTCGTCCACAGTGATCGGCGGTTCAGAAATCATTCCGGTATAACCTCCACGCGTGAAGCCGCTCGTCATCGGTACAGCACAGTCCAATTTCATCCAACAGGAACTCGTTTTTTTGCTGCCCCGTCGTATGCAATCCGCAAAAGCTCCCATCCGGTGAGGCTTTCGGAATCCACAATCAGTTTTTGTTTTGCACATCTCTCGATGCGATGACGCATGAGATACTCGTTTCTCAGCTGTCTGCCGGTTTGCCTGCACCAATCCCGGATGATCACCATTGCTACACGCTGCCGCACAACAGTCGGATCGGGTTTCGGAGGCTTCCCGCCTTTTACGCCGAGTATTGATAACGCCCCGGCAAAACTGATGCCCATCGTCCTCTGAACGAAATCGAGCTTGTCTCCTGATGAGTGGCACACGTGACAGTGATAAACTCCCTTCTCCTCACTGAGGGAAAGGGAGGTGGGGCTGTCTCCATTATGAATGGGGCACCGAGCGCGGCCTCTGCGCGGCTGAGGCTCGCCGATCAGATGAAAGACAGCTCCCCACGAGGGCAAAACCTGGCTATCGATCATCCTCGCAACTCCGAGCGTGATTTCAGCCAAGCCATGATTTCGCCTTCCTGCCAGCCGACGCACCTTTCAGTCAACCGGACCTTTTTGGGGAACAGCCCGCGGCGCTCGAGCCTCCACCTGGTTACCCTGGAAAGACCAGTGACGTGTTTGACCTCCCGTTCTCTGAGTATTCTGCTCATTATTTCCCTTTCTTCGGACCGGACCGGTCCAATTGCATTGCTGCATTTCTTCTCCGATAGTCTGTATCGATTAGGCACACAACTCCTTTCTCGGATCGCACCAAAATTCCATTTGGATAAGGCTCCGCCACACGCTGGTTGATTCCGGAGCTCCAGCCCGCTCGCGCCTGGTGTTTGATTCGGAATCGGTAATTAGCCGCTTACCCTTTGTTCAAGCCCTGTCTCTTCGTTCAACAGCATTTCTGATTGCTGCAACGGGAACATAATTCTTTTGGCAAAGCAATGTCTAGAAAAGTGCCCTGCCTTTTTTGTGTGAACGCAAAAAAGGCCATTAATAGAAACTATGATAAGTTGGCGTCAGGCTTGAGATATGTGGACGTTCTGCAGATTCTCCTCTAAAAGTCGCAGATTTATGGTTTCACGCAATAAGGCAAAATCGCCACTTTCGTGAAAAAGGGCAACTTTAACGAAAGTGGATTTAAGTCAGTTTTGCCGGGTTTGCGGTTGTATCATGTCCTTTTTCCGAATCGACAGGGGATGAAGAAATGCGCTACTAGGAATTCAGGGACCAGCTTCAAATTGCTCTTCACAATGCAGGCTTGCTTGGGCAACGCATTGGTAATCCAACCGAAGCAATAGACCTGAAAAGCATGGAACGGCGCTGGAAGGTCCACGTAATTGGGGCCTCAAACGACACGGGGCCCTTTCACGTCACGGCGAAGATCGCTTTTAATTGGAATCCCTTCAACATTGCCCGTTCCTATACGTGCGAGGAAGACTTGTTGACCGAACTGCTGGGGCGCGCAAAAAGCTCTGCAAAGACTGAGCCACGATTTGCCCGCGTTGATCTTGAGCTGTACGCCCGGCTCCCTTCTGGCTCAACGACCGCGATCCCTGAGGCACAGACATTTGGCCCCTGGGCGGACTCTATCAAACAAAAACTCGATAAGGCCTTTACTGAAAGCAACCGGCGCCAGGGGCGGCTCGTTGCCGTTCTGGGTGCGGTAGAGGGAATTAGGGTAGAATCAAAATGCGATTCTTCAGGCCGACTGTCGATCACTGGAGTATCCATTGCGGGATTCCGGATAATTCGAGTGCCGAGAATGTGGGATGACCCTGATCGCCGCGACGCCGAGAAGGGAGCCGCAACGGAGCTCTCCAAGCTGGCTCAAAAATTCAAATACTCCTTGGACGAGTGGAGATCCGGCATTGCCGAGCTTGTCAAATGGATCCGATATACGCCTCCCCCGGATGACGCGATTCAGGTTGAGCATCAGTTCGAGGAACAGGAGGACGAAGACGGAGAAGGGGGCCCGGAGACCATCCATTAATGAAGAGTCACTCTGCTAATTTTTTCATAGCTTTCCCAAACTCATGGTGGATCTCATCAATAAGCGCATTTGGCAGATGGTAATTGATTTTTCCATTCTCAATAGAGATATGCCCTTGCTTATTCAACTCTTGTATCAGCAGCTTGAGTTCGTCTTCTTTAAGCGCCTTTTGAAAGATCACATTGATTGTGTTTGCCAGAGTTTTCTCTTTCCGTGGTAACCCGGATTTCCGGACAGTAAAATTTCCAACTATGGCATCGACCTTCTCTTGCATACTCTGCGCGCCAGGTATTCGCAGCAGCGGGATGTCTGCGATACTCTTTAAACGAGAGACATGAATATCTTTTTTCCGGGCATGTTCAATCAGGGGATCAAATCCTGTGTCCTTGGAGATGATGTAAAAGCACGCCTCAGGATCTTCTTTTGACAATTCGCCAATGGAAAATGCGATATGAAAATCCAGAGCGTTGCGGCCACTGCCGGAAATCGTAATGTATTTGACGTCCTTACCTAAAGGTTGAAGCGCTGCCGCCAGTTCCAGCGGCACCTTGGTTTGATTTGCCCCGGCAAAAACCAAAACCTTGAACGAGTGGCCGCTTAAAAGCGAGAGATTCTTCGGATGTATATTTTCATAATCAATTAGCAGGTAGTTGGTTTTCAAACGATTCCCCCTTTTTCGGTTCCCACTTCAGGCGAGTGTACAAATGCAATTGGGTTTTCGATATAGCAGCATTTATTACTACCCCAAAGAAATCCAGCTTTGTTTATTCCCTCCTTTTGGCGGTCCAAGCGGTACTCGCTATCCCGCCTTCTCGAGCAGGGCTTCGTTGATGATGGTTTGATACCCTACGCCTCGTTTCCGGGCTTCTTTGCGTGCCCAGGCCATGACCTTAGGATGCAGTCGAATCGAAGTGGGCTGATATTTATCCTCCTCTGATTTCGAGGGCCTGCCACGGGGCGGACGCGGCACCCCGGTCTTCAGCTCGATCGCTTTGCGGGCGGCGGCCAATTCCTTCTTGGTGACGCGTCTTGCCTTTTTAAAGGGAAACTCTTTTGAATTCTTCATGTCTCTTCCTCTCACGCTGGCTGGCTCGCCGAGCGCTGATAATACGGTAAACCCGTCCTTCCCGCCGCCGGGTAAACACCACGACGAGCACTCCATCGTCCGATTCACCGATCAGCCATTCACGTATTTCCCCCGCGCCGGAGTGCTTGTCATCGGGGGCGACTAAAGCAGATGGATCATCGAAGGCGGTAATCGCCTGAATAAAAGAAATCCCATGCTTTTGCAAATTGCGGCGAGCCTTTCCATCATCCCACTCAAATTGCATAATTACAGTATATACCGAAAAGGTTCATTATCAAGTACAATGGGGAAGAAGAACAGCGGAAATTATAAGTTGCAGAACGCTTCCACATCACATTGGCCGCTATCTTCTGATGCCGGCCGAAATAGGAACCACTTTCCCTGTAGTGTCACGCTCTTCTTTGTCTGGATTGACGATAGACTCGACACGCGCGCCCCAGGCGTTCAGTGCTTCCTGCTTTTCCCTGTCGTAGCTGTGCCGGTCATAGACCTTGGTCACTCCCGGTTCAGCGTGATTGAGGATTTTCCCCACCACGAGGCGTGGCACTCCCATACTGGTCATCATGCTGGCGGCTGTGCGGCGAAGATCGTGCGCCCGGTAGGAAACCTTCGAGTTTGCCCGCACCCGCTGGGCCAGCTTCTGGATGGAATAAATGTGCTGGGACCTGTCCGCCGGGTTTGGAAACACCCACTCGCTGCGCTCGCGTCCCATTTTGTCGTCCATCCTGTCGGTGGTTTCTTTTACCTCGTTCAGTACCTTCAGCGCCTGAGGAGATAGCGGCACCCGGTGGCTCAGTTTGTTTTTTGAGAACTCGGAGGGAATTGTCCACCACTCACCATCAATGTCCTGCCAGCGCATTGCGTGGACTTCGCCTCCGCGCTGGGCCGTCAAGAGACGGAGTCGGAAGGTGGCGGCCATGATCGGCTTTTCGTTATCCAGAGCCATCCACAGGGCTTTTATTTCGTCCGCGGAGAGTACGCGATCCCTCGTCTTTTCGGTCCCGGGGCGGGGAATTGCCGTGATTGGGTTGAATTCCACCAAGTCTTTGGATAGCGCCCAGTTGTACATCCTGCGAACGTAGGCAAGACACCTGTTGGCCATCACGGGTTTTGACTGAGCCATGCTGTCGAGGAATGCGCGGGCGTCGGCCCGCTTGAGTTCCCGCGCCTTCACTTTTCCGAATTTTGGGAGGAGATACTGGTCGAAGGATCGCTTCACCTCGTAATAGGAGCGGAGCTTTTTGGCATATTCCTCGAGGAACTGTTTTGTCAGCTGTTCAAAAGTTGCCTCTTCCAGGATGTGCTGCACCTCCGCCTCTTGCCGGCGCTTTTGTTCCTCTATTGGATCTATGCCGTGTTTCGCCAGCTTCAGGGCATCGCCTGCTTTCTCTCGGGCATCGGCTAGGCTCATGACGTGCGGAAACGCTCCCAGCGTGTAGCGTCTCCGGTGGCCACCGATTCGGTACATCAGGCTGAAGATCTTGTCGCCGCCGGGGGTAACTCTCAGCACCAGGCCGGGGAACGAATCGTCCCAATAGTCGGTGCGTTCGGTGCCCGGCTTCAGGCTTTCCAGTTTTTTGGTCGTGAAGTTGATTTTAGGCATGCTGAGAACTCCCTTTCAGATTTCCTCCGGCCGGCCGCCATCTATTTCTTTCCTTAAATGGGGGGCCGATGAGGCTGAATTCAGTGTTTTGCCGCCGTCCCTGGCAAATTTGGGCTCCGTTCTGGGGTTCCACTGGGGTTCCACTAGGCCGAAACTTCATGGAACAAACATCCTATAACAAAGTGAAACAAACGGCAAATCCTGGAAGCCATATAATACAACGATTAAAAGGAGTTATCCACGTTTTATATCGGCGGAAAATTTAGCTTCTGAAGGTTGCTTGATGTTTCCAAAATGTCCAAGTTTGCTGACTGGCAGTCAGGAGGTCGCGGGTTCGATGGTCCTTCCGTTATCTACTGTTGTTACGCTGCCATTTTCTGTTCTCTGACTCTACTTAAAGCTGCCTTTACGTAAATAAAAATGATCACAAAAAGAATTCGCCGCTGATCAGCCATGATTACCTCCCTGAAGCTGAGTCGTTTGGAGACCAATCCGGCCTGCATGGCCGGTGTCCGGACCTCGAGTCCGAATTTGAGCGCCCTGTGAGGCCTGACGAAATTGTAATAGCAGCGAAGCAACTCGAGATGATCTTCGAGACGTTCCTGCCATCGTGCCTGACATATCGTCCGCCGGCAAAGATACGCAGAGCCCTGTCGGATCGTCAGATTCAGCCGTTCGATAAAGGATGTGTTCCGCTTCGAGGAATCCTGGGAGTCGCGCAATGCCTGTTCGAATCACCAGGCCGCGCCGATCACGGCTCTTCGCTCAACCTTGATAACACAATCGTTTCTGCGGGTCTTAATGACCTGGCCATACAAACACGCTTGCCCAAAGACACGGCGGACAACTTTCGTATAAAAGCAGATCCGTCCTTGGCAATTAGAGGGACAAGCTCCAGATTTGATCGACTGGAGATATCTCGAAAGAGGGTAAGTGTGTTTCGATAGCTTCGTCTTCCAACGACTGTTGAAGGCTCAAGCCGGGACCAGACCTCAATCGCGGCAAAGATCCAAATCGGCTGTTCCTTGCCGCGGATGAAAGTACGAATCTCATCTGCCTGAAGCTGTGAGATGGCGACCCTATCAATTTTTTGATCGTTGAAACGTTGACAAGAAGCGGCTGCCTTTTCGAGCCAGCGATTGACGGTATTCCAAGCAATGCGCTTTACCCGGGCAATCGCGGACTTGTTCAGTCCCTCAACGCTGAGATTGACAACATCATCGAAAGTTGTGCGTCGGTGTTGGATTCGATGGTAGGGTGTTCCGGAATTGGAGCAGAAAGTTTTGCCGCAAGTGCCGCAACGATATCGACGACGACGACCCCGCTTGGTTTTGTAGAATCCGTGGCCGATGATGTTTCCGAAAGCGGCTTTTCCCGCCAGTGGACATTCCCTGTTTGGGCAGCTGAGACTCTTCATTGTTTTTGAACCGTGTCAATGATGGAACTGATTGCATGGAATTGAGTCTCAAACTATATCATGTGTGGGAGTTACGGTCGCGCTGCCAACAGTCGACGGCTGAAGCACCAGTCTGTTCGCTTGCGTAACGCCGAAAAACGGGTTGTCCATTGTGTTCGCGAGCGGCACGTCCCGCGCAATTCGGGAGATACTAGGAATGCGACGCTGCGATTGCACCGGGAGCTGCAGTGCGAACCATATAGTGCTGTTCAGGAACCGAAAACCCTGCCGTCGTAAATGAATCCTTAATCAGCATGTTGGTGTCGAAATACACTTGCCAGTAATCCTGGTTTTTGCAGAACGGACGTACCGCCAACATCGGGCCAGCCAGGCTGAAGGTCAGGATCTCGACGCTAGGTGCTGGATCGGCCAACACGTTTGGAATACTCACAAGCCCAGCCTTCAGGACAGCTATCGCCTGGTGCGGATCTACTCCGTGCGACAGTTGTGCAGTCAAATCGACGCGGCGAAATGCGTTTGTCGAGAAGTTTTGGATGACGTCGCCGAAAATCTTGCCATTTCCGACAATGTTCCGGATATTGTCAGGAGCGTTGATCGAGGTCACGAAAAGCCCAACCTCTTCCACCGTGCCCGTAACTCCACCGGCCACCACGAAGTCTCCTGTTTTGAATGGGCGCAGAATAATGAGGAACACCCCAGCGGCGAAATTGCTTAGCAATCCGCTCCACGCCATGCCGATGGCTACGCCGGCAGCTGCGAGTAGTGCAGCGAAGCTTGTCGTCTCGACCCCGAAGAAGCCCAGGATCGCAACCACCAGCACAATAGTCAGAATGCTTGTGATCGTGTTATTGATGTAGCGAATCAAGGTTGGATCGATTTTCTGCCTTGTCATAGCACGGCCGATCAGGCGGATGGAAAATCGGATCAGCCAGCGGCCCACGATCCACAGCGCAAAGGCTTCTAGAATCTTGATGCCGAACGTAATCAACAGCGCATATCCCTGCTGTGCCAGGTGCCCCATACTGATTGTGTCCATACTCTCCCCCTAGTTCCTTGATGTCGAGCTGTTTTATAACAAAATTCATAAGAACTTGCATCTTTTATTAATACTATACAGAGCGTCATAAATGAATGCTCATATTGCAATGGGGCACCAAGGACTGATCGTTGCCATCCCGGCTCGGATAGCGCCTGACCCAAGCTTTCATGTGGGGCGGCTCTCCAGAGCCGCCCCACATGAAAAAATGGAAATCGGACGTTCTGTATAACTATTGTGGGGTGTCGTTTTTGCTCAGGAGTTCAACGCAAAGACTGAGCCCATTCACTGTTGATGCCAATGAGGGTCTTGATCAATAGTTTGTCAGTGCTCCAGCGGATCAACATCGTTCTGAACCAGTTTGAAGAACTGAAGAAACGGATGCGGGTGAAGTGGCGAGAGCGGTTCGGCCATAATTCCGGGCCAGAAGTCCGATCTGGGAAACTATGCCCGCGATGATTCCTGGCAGCCGGCGGACCTGCGTCATAGTGCGAGCGGGAATTCGGCACCGGCGCAAGGCTGTAGATCAAATCCTGGCCGGTGCCTTTGAAGCAGAACCGTAATACATCCGGAGACCTTCCAAGCCGCCGCTACTTCTTCGTAATCTTAAAATCGCCGTTTCGATTATCGTGTTTCCAAGTGCCCGTCATCGTGCCGCCCTCAACCTTCCCGTCGATCACGTAGTGGATCTGATTTCCTCTGCGGTTTGTTGCATCAGCCTCAAAGTGAATGGCATCTGTTTTGGGATCAAAGGTGGCTTTTTTGAGCTCGACTGCATTCGCACCGGGATTAACGGTTCCGGTTAGGTTCTTTCCATCCCATTTCAGCTCAACAGTGACCTGATTGCGGTCAGTCACACTCGGTCCCCAATCGCCCGCCCAGGTGCCGTTTAAGGGGTCATCTGCAGCATTCAAAGAGACAACAGAAACGCCGGCTACCAGAAATACCGCCAGAAGTGCCAATTGTAGAGTTTTCATCGTCTAAGTCCTCCATGAGTGAGTTGGTGTAAAGAATAGGCGACCGCCGGAGGGGTCGGCGGCCAGCCTCTCGGTACCTCCCCTACCGCCGCAAGCCGTGAGCAACTGGATATTCCAAAAGCACGGCACGTTATCGGGACCGATCCTGTTCGCAAATACATTCGGTTTCCTTTGGCGAAGAGACATGCCTAAATCTGTACCGCGGCCACCCCGGTCAATTCTACCACGAAGCTATTTCCTCGGGAGTGTCCGGATTGGTGATCCGCCAACCAAGCGTCCAAGGAAACGTGGCCGTAGGATTGATGTTTTGGCGGCCTGCGGACGGTTCGGGAGAAATGCTCTCGCGCCATATAAAGAGCGGCGGAAAGTGGTACCTCGTGGATCCTGCAACCTGCACCACACTCAAGCTGCTTTAACAGGACGATACGCCCAGAAATGGATGCCGGACAGACAGATCCCGCCGATCGGCCCTTAACATTGCTGCAGTCCCAACCACTGGCCGGTATGTCAGCGCTGAGCGTCCCAAGGTTGTCATTGTCCCGAAGTCCTAGGTTTTATCGGAAGCGCACTCACGACACAAAATAACATAGCTCCAGCCACGATTCGCGTGCGCTTTCGATAAAACGACTTGAAGGTTGACGGCGAAGCGGCGGCAGGTGGACCTAAAGCAACTGTGGGTATGTACTTTCAATAGTATGAAAGCTGCCGGAAGGCTGCCGAATTGAATCGTGGCGCTGAGGAAATGAGCGGGAAAAGCTGCTGCTGCGATGTTTTTTCATCTGAAATGTTTCCATAAATGCTGCATAAGAATGATATTTCCTTCTTCAAGGCAGACGAATGCCGTCTCTTGCATTACTGGGATTTGGATTCGGATCCCCAAACGAATGAAACTGGCGGCGGCCGCGGACGCCACTTTGGAGCATTGACTCGCAAAACCACGATCATAGGGCCGCCGCATTTCGGACACTTCCAAAGACCGTTTGTATCTTCCGGCTGAGCTTCGTTTGGGAGTGCATTGGGATCAGATCCGAGACACTGGAAACAAAGCGGCAGTAAACGACTCCGGTGCCGACTCGCAAGAAAGCCGAAATTGCGAATGCGTACAAAACCCCTTGGAAGCAGATGGAGCAGAAAGCGACGCAGGAATTGCTCTGCGGGTAATGGCATCTTTTTTTCGATGTTTCCATGCGCGCGGTCCCTCCATGTGAATGTAACCTCTCCATTCTCGAAAGAAACCAGGCGATGGTTGGAAATGGCTACTCGATGAGTGTAGCGGCCGAGATACTTGAGAACCTGCTCCGGCCCGCCGAATGGCCGCTTGCAGTGAACAACCCATTGGTTACGGTGGAGGTCGCGGATGAAGGAATGAAACGTCTTCGGATCTGAAAGATGCTTCAGCTTTCCGTAAAAGCCGATTTCCCCTTTAGCAAAAGCTTCTTCGAGGGCCTCCCTGACCTTTCCCCGAAAAACCTTCCGCAGTGCCCCCTTCGGCAGAAAGAACCGGTAGCGCGGATCCGCAGGAACCCAGCGCTGATGATCAAACGATAATCCACCGGCAGGAACTACGCAGTGAACATGTGGATGATGCTTCAATTGCTGAGTCCAAGTATGAAGCACGCTGAAGAAGCCAATCTCCGCTCCCAGGAATTTGGGATTGCGGGCGACCTCAATCAGCGTTTCAGCGCTGAGCCGAAGCAGCATTGCGTAGATGAGCTTCTTGTTTTGCAATGCGAGTTGAGCCAAAAGAGGCGGCACTGTAAATACAGCATGCGCATAGGGAACTGGAAGAAGCTCTTTCTTCCGTCCATTGATCCAACGACGGCGGGCGTTGGCCTGGCATTTAGGACAATGCCTATTGGCACATGAGTTGTAGGAGTAGCCGGAATATCCGCATTCCGTATTCGTGCACTCATCCAAGTGATAGCCGAGATCAGCCGTGCGGCAGCGCTCGATCGCTCTCAGGACTTTTAAGTGCTGCCCTGTGATCCAGTCGCGGCTATTTTCGACGAAGCTTTTTCCAACGGCGCGGACAATATCGGCCACCTCGATTGGCGGCCGGTCCATTTATTCGTTCGGATTGGTTGTTTTATTTGGAAACAAAGCATCGAGCGGACTAACGGCTGCGCTCAAATGCAGTTTTGATACGTGAAGATAGCGCGCCGTTTGTTCAAGGCTGCTGTGCCCCAGCAATTTCTGAATGGTACGCAAATCCGTACCGGCATCGAGCAAATGAGTGGCGAAGCAATGCCGTAAAACATGCGGGTGGACCTTCTTTACAAGCCCGCATCGTTTCGCGGCTCGCAGACACGCCTGCCATGGGACTTTAGTCGTGATCGGGGTTGAGGATGTATGATGTCTTCCTCCCGGAAACAGCCACTCTTTTGGTCGGTGTTGTTTCCAATGTTCGCGCAGCGCTTCGTACAACACCTTGCTGAGCATCACCTCGCGATCTTTCAGTCCTTTGCCGCGGACTCTAATGACCATTCTTTTGCTGTCAATGTCGCTAATTCGCATATTTGCCAGCTCAGCACGCCGCACTCCGGTGGCATACAACGTCATCAGTATTACACGGTGAAACGGGAGATCAGCGGATTCGATCAGAAGACCGACTTCTTCAGGGCTCAATATGTGCGGCAAACTGATCACTCTTTTTGGATAAGGAGTTTCTGCCGTGTTCCATGGCCGATGCAGGGTCTTTACGAAGAAGAAACGCAGGGCAGCAAGGCGCTGGTTGACCGTGTTAGGAGATAGTTTCTTGTCAGTGAACAGGTGTGCTTGGTAGTGCCGGATGTGTTCCAGGCCTAATTTGTCTGGAGGGCAGTTGAAATATAATGCAAAATCTTCGATGCCTCGGATGTAGCATTCACGCGTGGCGTCGGAATAGTTCCGTCGCACGAGTTCTTCGATCGTAATCGTTCTTAAATGAGTCATGGTTTTCTCCTTGTATGACTCACGATATCGTCATTCTTCACCTCCATGTTCGTGTAAAGACGCGAAGCGTCCGCCGCGCAGCGGCTACGTTCAAGTCGCGTTCTGGGAAATAATCGGTCAAGAGCAAAATTGGGTTAAATTGGCTGCATTATTATGCTGATATGCCCGCCTGCAAGCCCCTTGGTCATGAGGCGATCGGGATGTAAATCTGAATCTTCTAATTACCTAATCTGGTTGTAATAATGCAAGCCGTCCTCATGTCAATAATTTGAGAATCCCGCGTGTCGCCAGTTGCCACACGCGGAATAAGAGCCAAAAAAATTGCGATTGTGCATATGTTGAATGGGGCCCTACCCTGGCAAGGTCTCGGACCTCCCCCCCACTTGGTTGCGCCTGGGTTGCATTTGTTGTGTTTTTTTGCCGCTCTGTGCCGGGTTAAGTCCTGTAAATTCAATGGGCTCAACACTTGGTTAAAAACTGGCGGTCAGGAGGTCGCGGGTTCGATCCCCGCCAGCTCCACCAATAAAACAAAAGACTTACGGAAATCCACAAAAACTCAAAATCCTTCTGGGGTTCCACTGGAGTTCCAGTCGGCATTGCGGTTTAGTTATTACCGATCCATTGTGATTTACCGATGCATGTCACGGAGCCTTGGGCCATAATGAAATCATGAATGGCCAAACTCGATCTCAGATCCAACCTGGAATGAAGGTGCGCGTGGTTGAAAAGCAGAACCAGCCCAGCGGGAAACTCACAGAAGGAATCGTTCAAAGAATACTTACCAACTCCCCTCACCATCCTCACGGCATCAAGGTCATGCTCAACAACGGAATCGTTGGACGAGTCAAGGAAGTTATCCAATAGCCTTGCTTTGGCGGTGACATACTTGGCCACCCTTCGGATGCGGCCTCCTGAAGAAACTTAACTGGTTGCGAAGATGTTTTCTTCCACCTGCCGGGATATATCTGGACGACCTTGACGCTCATGCCGAGGTACTTCCGCAATCTACTGTTGGTGACAAAATCACAACTTATGCACGTAGTATGATTTGAGACTCAATTCCAGGCGATCAGTTCATCGTCGAGGAGCAATAATGGGTCTCAGGTGTCCAAACGTGCAATGCGCAGGATCCGGGTCGAATAGAGCCGGAAACATCATCGGCCACGGATTCTACAAAACCAAGTGGGGAAAGCGTCGTCGTTACCGATGCCAGACTTGTGGAAAGACCTTCTGCTCCAATTCCGGAACACCCTGCCATCGAATCCAACACCGACGCACAGCTTTCGATGATGTTGTCAATCTCAGCGTTGAGGGACTGAACAAGTCCGCGATTGCCCGGGTAAAGCGCATTGCTTGGAATACCGTCAATCGCTGGCTCGAAAAGGCAGCCGCTTCTTGTCAACGTTTCAACGATCAAAAAATTGATAGGGTCGCCATCTCAAAGCTTCAGGCAGATGAGATTCGTGCTTTCATCCGCGGCAAGGAACAGCCGATTTTGATATTTGCCGCGATGGAGGTCTGGTCCCGGCTTTGGCCTTCAACAGTCGTTTGAAGACGAAGCTATCGAAACACACTTACCCTCTTTCGAGATATCTCCAGTCAATCCAATCTGGTGCGTGTCCCTCTAATTGCCACGGACGGATTTGCTTTTTATGCGAAAGTTGTCCGCCGTGTCTTTGGGCAAGCGTGTTTGTATGGCCAGGTCATTAAAACCCGCAGGAACGATTGTGTTATCAAAGTTGAGCGAAGAGCCGTGATCGGCGCTGCCTGGCGATTCGAACAGGCATTGCGCAACTCCGAGGATTCCTCGAAGCGGAACACCTACTTTATCGAACGGCTGAATTTGACGATCCGACAGGGCTCGGCGTATCTTTGCCGGCGGACGATATGTCAGGCACGATGGAAGGAACGTCTCGAAGATCATCTCGAGTTGCTTCGCTGCCATTACAATTTCGTCAGGCCTCACAGGGCGCTGAAATTCGGTCGCGAGGTCCGGACACCGGCCATGCAGGCCGGATTAGTCTCCAAACGACTCAGCTTCAGGGAGGTATTCATGGCTGAGCAGCGGCGAATTCTTTTGTGATCATTTTTATTTACATAAAGGCAGCTTTAAGTAGAGTCAGAGAACAGAAAATGGCAGCGTAACAACAGTAGATGACGGAAGGACCGATCTGAAGCAGCGCTAGCTTGTATGTATTAACAAAAAGCAGCTACTGATCTCACGGATTTTGAGGATATAGATCGGTGAAACCACTATTGAGACAGGCTATGAAATTTCCTATTTCCCTTCTGGTGCCGAACTAGGGAATTGCATAGCCTGTTCCCATGTTTGCCGATACATAAAGTTCCTGGCATCCCAGCCGCAAGCGATCCCGCAGGGAAGCTCAAGAGCGGAGGTAGTTCTCAAAGCCTGCAAACAGTTGGAGTGCGGAATTCGGGCGGGACTCCACTCTGTCGGCGAGCGCCTTGTCGAAGAAATGCTGCCAGCTTGGCGGGGCCTTCGGCAGGTATGTGCGTAAGGGCGTTAGATTCCGGGCGAGGATGGAACTGCGCACTTCCTGTGTTGTGGATCCAGCAAACGGATGGTTCCCCGCCAGCATTTCGTATGCCAGGACCGCCAGAGCCCACAGGTCCCAGCTCTCGGCCGCTTTCCCGCCGCGCAGCTGTTCCGGCGACATATACATCAGGGTGCCGACAAGCATTCCCGCATCGGTCTGGTCCGCAGTCTCGATTGCAGTTGGGAGCGCGATCGATTTCGCAACTCCGAAGTCAAGGATTTTCGCAATTTCAATGCCGCGGGAACTCAGGAGAAAAATGTTCTCAGGTTTGAGATCACGATGCAAAAGCTTCTTCTGGTGCGCCGCATCAACGGCAGTGCAGACACCGCCGAGAATGCCTGACACGCGCAGGGAAGGCAAACGGCCGCAGCGTTTTAGTTCCTGCCTCAGAGTCGAACCGTGCAGCAACTCCATGACCAGATAGGCCCGCCGGTTCCCCGCCGCGCCGAAGTCATAAACGGTTACCACGTTTGGATGCGAGAAGCTTGCCGCGGCTTTTGCCTCCCGCTTGAACCGTGCCGCTGCATCGGCGCTCGCCGTCAGGTCCGGACGCATCATCTTGATGGCCACGAGCCGCTCGAGTTCCGTGTCGAATGCCTTGTAGACGGTTCCCATGCCGCCTCCGCCGAGCCTCTGCTCAAGGCGGTAGCGCTGGTCCAGCAGCCGCGGAAACGTTGCCGGCATGAGCCTTGCTCCTTCCTTCGCACATCTGCCGGAGCCCGAGTCGTAACAGGTCCCGCACTCGGGACATTCTTCAAATCCCTCTCGCATCGGGGCGGCGGGCGCTTCTTCGAGCAACAGGGCCAAGTTGCCCGTGATCGCCTGCAGCAACTCCTGATCCTCGCGCGCGTAGGGTTCTTCTGATCGCTTCGGCCCCATTACGAGCAAGGCTTCGGTCCGATCCTCGGCAAGACTGATGGGAAAAATCCACTCGATGCGGGATCCGCGCAGGTATTCGATCTCCTGCTCCGGCAATTGATTCCAGGGCCAGCCCGTTTGGCTCGGCGGGACCTCTACGGGTTTGCCAACCACGCGAACCAACGCCATCAGTTTGCTATGAACGGGGACGGCAGGAAGTGACTTGTCCGATGCTGTCAGGGACGAATATCTATCATCTCCAGGTCGCCGCAGCATCAGGGCGGCGAACTCAGGATGCAGCGCAGTTTGGATTTGTGAAATTACATGGGGTGCCACTTTCTGGAAGTCGCGGGCTGCACGGACTTCATCGACGACGGATCGCAATACCGCCTGGGCGTTGTAGTGCTCGCGGAAAAAGCGACGGTCAAGGGCATCAAGCCAGGCTCGCCTTCGAATGTGCAGCAAAAAACCGCCGATCGCAAGCAAAACATAGATCCAGCCCCGCTCCCTGAGGATTTGCATCAACGGCTGATTTCCGTGCAGAAGCAGGTCGCCTGCGAAGACTGCTGAAATTATGGGAACAAGCGAAAGCAAGGCTCCGCGCGCGGCGGCGTATTTCACTGCCAGCCGGATCATCACCCTAATGTCGAAAAGCCGGTGCCGAAGAATGGCGTAGGCCATAGAGATCGGGAATGCCGCATAGAGGCAGGCAAACACGAACCAAACAGCCGCCGGCGTGCCGGCAACTGCGCGCCTGACAGGTTCCCATGGAAGAAGAATCAATCGGGCAAGGAACAAGATGGCGACAATCGCGGAAACGGTTAGACCAGCCAGGACAATGCGGAGCCGCCGCCTCTCAGCGGGATTCCGCAGGCGCCAATAATTTAGGATTGCGACCCATGGCAGTGCAGCCGTGGCAGCAATTACGAAAAGCCTCCATAGGCCATCATACCAATCCGGCCACCAGCGGGAAAATGTGTGCATTGGATTGGGATATACAACTATGGTCACCGGCATGACCACCAAAGCCGGGAGCCAGATCAAAGCCCAAATCCAGCGCCGATGGAACAATCTGCGGGGGAAAACGGCAAGAAACGTAATGCCGATCCACTGGTTAAATCCGGTGCTGTACAGCACAAACATCGCCAACCAGCCAATTAGACGCGGGAAACTCATAATAGTGCTGTGCCACCCCACGGGTGTGTAAATCGCATAAATTGCGGTGATCGTGAGATTCGCCAGCCACAGGGCGCCCCACCTTGCTGCACTATTGTCGGGCCGCTTGAAGCCGACTGTTGCAGCCAGAATCAGGTACAGCAATGAAGTCATCGCCAGGACCAGATTGGCTCTCATCGGGCCTGTCCACCAACTGCTCAACGGATTCCGCTTGAGGGTCAGGGCAATAGTCTTGATCTCTTCCTTGCGCTTGATTTGCACGCGGTATGTGCGGCCGGTTTCCCAGTAAAGCGGAGCCAAACGAGGCTCGGACGGAATGAAACCATCCGAGCTTGCGGAAAGGATTATGTCCCCGGGCCTTAATCCCGCTCTTGCAGCTGCGGAATCAGACTCCAAAGATTGGATCACCACGCCGGTTGGCAGCCCGTTTTCATCTGTAATGTTTTGAACATGAATGCCCGCGTTCTCCGGCGCGATAAAGCAGGCATAGTAGCGCACTGTGGCACAGATAAAAAAAGCAGCCCCTATGGCATACATCCACCAGGGTGGGCGTTTGCGCGGCTTTTTGGTGATGTCGTCTTCTATTGGATCGTGTGTGACTTTCTGCGCTTGGGATGAGGCTGAGTCTTCAGCAAGCTCCTTAACTATCATGCCCGCGGCTGAATCCTGCATGAAGCTTGCCGTCTGCTCCGCATGCTCCAGCAGGCTTTCGATCTCGACGCGCAGCAAATCATCTCCAGCGCAGGCTTCGGCAAGGAAATCCGCACGCTTTGCCGGTTCACATTCCAGCGCCTCGTTAAAAAGCCTTGCGACCTCTTCCGCGCGTTCAGGACTCATTGAGAGTTGCGACGAAAGTCAGGCAATAATTCCCATAACTCCGCGGATCTCTCCTATTAGTTCCGAGATGTCATGGGGGATGAGGGTGACTCCGCGCTGAGTTGCCTAAACAGCCAGGCTTTCGCCAACCTCCAGTCACGCATTATCGTTTCGGGGGACACCTCAAGCATTTTCGACGTTTCCTCGATGCTCATTCCGCCAAAAAAGCGCAACTCCACAACCTGCGCTCTCCTCGGATCTACCTTTTCGAAAGCCTTAAGAGCTTGGTCCAACTCCACGACACCAAAGCCGGGGCTTTTCGAGACGCTAGCGGCTTCCGCGATCGAGATGGTCAGACTTTTCCGGCCGTGTTTCTTTGAAGCGCGGGAGCGGGCTATTTCCACCAGGATGCGCCGCATTACGCATGCCGAGATGCCGAAAAACTGCGCGCGGTTCCGCCAGAGCAACTTGGCGTCTATCAGCCTGAGATAAGCCTCATGCACGAGCGCCGTCGTCTGCAAGGGATGGCCGGCTCTTTCTCGCACCATGTAGCGATGAGCTATCCGGCGCAGTTCCCCATAGACAATAGGAATCAGCTTTTCCAAAGCCGCTTCATCACCATTGCTCCAGGCCTGAAGCAGTCCGGTGACTTCATGAGCCGAAGGAGAACTCGAAGACGCAGCTTTATGAGATGCACTTGAGGTGCTCACCGTTTTTCTCTCACGATCAGCAAATTCGTCCAAAACCTTACAGTTTTTAAGGTCCATTTTCGCATTATTAACAGTGGACGGCGTGTGAACCGGGGCAGTTTCTGTCCCCGTTAGGCGTAGTTGCCAAAATCCTATAGGGATGATTTTATAGCAATACGCTGGCAAATCCAACTTATTCTTGAAGTTGGAGTCTTTGAATTTTGGATGCATAGGACAATCAAGCGAGAGACTTGAGGCTCCCAGACCTAAAAGGGACGGTGCCATGGCCATCAGACTGATTTTGAGGATTGCGGGCCTGATTTCCAGGTTGCATAGCGGCCCCAATGCAGTCTTCCGGGCCAAATTTCACGCTTGATGCAATAGAAATCATTCTTTTCACGGAGGAGACGATGAAAATCCTGAAAGCAATTAGAGGTAGAGCATTGTTACATGTTGTGCTGGGTTTGGCGATTTGTTGTTTTAGCCAAACAGCATCTCTGACAGCAAAAGACCGGGTGGAACGGCCATTCAAAGCACAGCTCACCGGTACGGAAACAATATATCTGCCAACCGACGTAGAATACATACGCCCGGTCCACACGCAAGGCTGGGGAGTGGCCACTCACATCGGCAAATATCAGCTCGAAGGGAACGGTTTTCTTGACTGGTCAACGGGAAATGCATGGGGAAGTGGGTTCATGACCGCTGCTAACGGTGATCAAATCTTTTATGAATCAACCCTTCAGGACGGTGAAAGCACTCTCACCATAACGGGTGGTACAGGCAGGTTCAAAGATGCATCCGGAACAATAATTCCTGGATCGTGTTCCACTCCGATCATTACCACAGATCCTGTGGCTGGGACAATTACTGTTACAAACACATGTGCGGCGGAGGGGAACATAACCTACTAATCGCAAAGGCGCAAAAAAGAGGGTCTGATCGAGGTCTATTGGAGTGCGGCTGTGCGGAGTTTCACAACCAAAAGCACCTGTTCAATGCACGGGGCAAGCTTTGAAGACAAGGCCGCTCTGAATCCGGTGTTAGCGCCTGATCCAACGCTTTCATCGATGCCGATATAGCCATCATCGCGAAATCGGCGGGTGCTGCAGATTTTTTGCGAGCATGTAAATTTGCGCTACGCCTCTGCAGTTCACACATTTCCCGTATTTTGGTAAAGGATCTCAACGGGGAAGGATCGGACGCATTGGCTGCCGTTTTGGCTTACAGCCCACCTATCCGCCCACAGCAATATCTCCCTACATGCCCCGACACCATTGCTAGACCGCCATTGGATCTATGGGTTATGCGATAGAAGAAGCATCACGGAATACGGGCGAAAATAATTGCGATAGTGCATATGTGGAATGGGACCCTGGAATCGGGACCTACCCTGGCAAGAGCTCCGACCTCCCCCCCGCTTGGTTGCGCCTGGGTTGCATTTGTTGCACGAAAATGCCGCTCTGTGCCGGGTTGTGCCGCTATAAATTCTTTATATTCAATGGGCTCAACACTTAGCTGAAAACTGGCAGTCAGGAGGTCGCGAGTTCGATCCTCGCCAGCTCCACCAATAAAATCAACTTACCGAAATCCAAGAAAATCCCAAAGCCAAAAAGATAACAAGGCGATCGCGGGTTGTCGCTTTTAGGCCCCGTCCTGTTGTTTAATACTCCTACAAGATTCTCGGAGATGGGCATGAATATCCAGATTTTCGGAAAACTGAAGTGCCAGGACACGAAGAAGGCTCAACGATATTTCAAGGAAAGACGCATCCCGTTCCAGTTCGTGGATATCACCCGAAAAGGGCTGAGCAAAGGTGAACTGAACAGCATTAAGGCAGCTGTGGGCATTGAGAATCTCATTGACCGGGAAGGCAAGGCATATGAGGAGAAAAACCTGAAATATCTAATCCACGATATCGAGGAGGAGTTCCTCAAAGACTCAATGCTTCTTAGGACGCCTATAGTAAGAAATGGCCGTGAAGCGACGGTAGGCTATCAGCCGGATTCATGGAAGGAATGGAAATAGTCCAACCAAAGTGACAATCCAAAAGGTGCCGCAATATCGGTAGCCCTGGCGGTGGAAGTTTCACGCCGGACCAAATCTCCCAGAGGTACCCCCCACTTCTTATATACCCTCATGTATACCAGTGCACGGACTGAAAAGTAACCGGCAAGCCGGGTACATCTACCGCTACCGCAGCGTTGCACAATCCGTTACGCTGGGTTCATGGAAAACATAGCCATAATCCGGCGTCAATATCGAGCATCCGCGGATCAGCGGATGCAAATGGTTGAACAATTCCAGTGCAGCGGTCTCAGCCGCAAGGCATTTGCCCTGCACTATCTGCCGGCAATCCCTGGGCCCGATGCTCTGGGAATCCTATTGGAAAGCCCTCCGCCTCGCCGACAGCACCGATCTGATATGGTGCTATCAGGTCTTCGAGCCATGCCGGCAAGGGATCGCCCTCGTCAAACTCTCCTCCAATGCGGCGGTCATGCTCGCTTTCATCAAGGCGCCTATCAAGAAAAATGACGGCGCAAGAGTATAAAGGAAATATAAAACAAGAAATTCGACTGCCTTTGTGACCCCGATCACCGGCCTGACCGACAGCAGGCAGTATATAAAGCACATGGTCGCGAGCGTTCGCATCCAAATCACAGGCACCGATTGCTCGTCAGACCGGAATATCTCCCTCTTGTGGAATGACGGATCGACCGTCAAGGCATCAATAAAGAAATTCAAGTATCTGAAGCTTCCGATTTTCTATTGCGTTGGCTAAAGCCGTCGTACGCCGTATTTTGACAGTGCTGTCCAAATTGGCCCATTGGAAACAGAGGGCTCATTGAAAGCAGTCAACTTGTGGCTCATGAAGTGCCCCTGCAAGGACGAGGTTGGCACCAAGCCCCGGTAGGGGCGGAAAGAGAATAGCCAGGGATGAGCGGAGCGAATCCCTGGTTCCTATGGCGAAGAAAAGAGCCCTGGGAAGGGCGAAAGACTATATGCTATCCTTCCAAGGCTCTTTCTATTGCCAATTCCTACCAGGGGTTCGCTGCGCTCATCCCTGGCTATTATCTGCCGGGCCTCCGGCCCTTAGAAATCGAAAGCTAATTTGGACAAGAGTCCTCCGCAATATCCTGTGTGCCGGCGCTGCAAACATCAGTCAGAAGTTTAAATGCTCCCTGGACGAATGGAGGATCGGCATTACCGAGCTTGCCAGGTGGATCCGCTATACGCCGCCTCCTGCGGATTCGAAGCTCTTATATTAAGAGTATACCAGTACACTTTTGAACCGGCGTTTATAACGCTGCACTACACTTTTACAGATACCCCGCTGCCCAGGGCGGGATAATTCAATCATTCTTTTTCCATACTTTTATGGCTTTCAGATCTCCGGTGGGACATACTGCCTCACAGGCGCCGCAGCCATTACATTTTGCAGGATCAACGCCTGGGAAGGATTCGTAGGCTTCTTCATTCCATTGAACCTTAATTGCCTCATAGGGACAGGGCTTTAAACAAGCATGACACTCGCTAACGCCCCATAGACACAGGGAGGTGTCCACACTGGCCTTTCCTATGATATAGCGGTTCTTCCGCTCCAGGTTCAATCTTTGTAAGGCTCCACTGGGGCATACCGTTGTACAGGCATTGCATTCTTTTTTGCAGTAATCCGTCTTATACTGGACGACGGGCGACATAAATCCAAGAACTCCGGATTGTCCCCTGTCAGGATGAATAATCTTGGATGGACAGGCGCGTATGCAATTGCCGCATCGCAGGCAAAGCCCCGTAAACTTGTCCTCTCTGATCGCGCCGGGCGGCCGTAATGGCGCATCTCCAGATCTTGCCTGACCGATTTTTTGTGCCAACAGGCTGCATCCCAAGCCTGCTGCAGCTGCAATGAACATTCTCCTCGTTGCAGCAAAAGCATTTCCAGGCGCAGCTGTTACTCGAGATTCTGTTCCGTTTGTCTTCCGGAAATTTCCGCGAAAAGATCCGATATTTCCCAGGATGTCTTGCGTGGCACCTAGAGGGCATATACGGGCACACCAGAAGTCACCCGAAGTTATCGTCAAAAAAAGAAGTACAACTATGCCAGACAGGGAGACTATAACAGACAGGACACCCGTTGCTTTATAGGCTGAAAAGGCATTGTTCAGGAACGCCAATGGGTCCATCCACAAGAAGAGCGGATAACCAAAGATTGCACCGGCGGCAGTTATTAAAACGATGTATTTGCCTAGGGGAGGAAAGCGCTTCCACCAGATCCTACCTGGTAATTTCACGCCTGAAACAGTATCAAGGAGCAGGCCGACCGGGCATATATAGCGGCAGAACCACCTCTTCCGTGCCAGCGATACCACGGAGAAAGCCAAACCCAGGATCGATCCCACCCAGATTGTTCCACCTGCCAGGATTGTACCTATTGTGATAAAGGAGCTTGATTGAACAAATATTCTGGAGCTATTGATCCAGAATGGGAAGGGCAATAGCAAGAGAGTTGCCAGCAAAAAGCAGCCCAACCTCACATACAGGCGCCCTTTATTTTTCATTCCGTAAAAACCCTCCACTCCACCAGAACCGTTCCTCCGCTCATGGTGGAGTGGTTCGTTCTTATACTTAAAATTCTTCTCTAATAGGGTTCTTCAAAAACTAAAACAATAACTAACCCGGCAGGACTACGCCCTGCTTCTTAAGGCTGGCCTGCAAAGCCTTTACATCAACTTTTCTGAGATCCACGCCACTGCTTATAGACTGAGCCGCCGCAGTTCCAGCTGCCTGCCCAAGGCAGACACAATGGTGGATTAAGTTGAAAGAGTCATTGGTAACAGCATCTGATGAAAACGCCCGGCAGGCAACAAGCATATTGTTAACATTGCGCGGTATCAGACAGCGGTAGGGCATGTACATCAAAGGATTTTTTTCATCCATATTAGGGAATACGGCAATGGTGTCCTTAAAAGGATCCTTTGCTTTCATGTCTTTTTCACTGACAACGTAATCGCCAACAACCCGTCTGCCGCCGCGGGTGCCGAGCTGCGAATTTGACAGAACTATGAAGCTCTTCTCAAAACCGGGAATATTCTTCATGTAAAAATCGTGTGTTATCAACATCTCTTTACGTCCTAAAAACTCTACCCGTGTAAGCTCCTCGACATCGTACTGAGATTTATTTGCGTATCGGGGAAAGCACCAGACCACATTCTCCTGGTTTTTCAGATTGCTGGTCAGAAATCCGGGTGTTCCGCCAAGTTTTCTGACTTCGCGCATCTTTTCGGCCAGTTCATTGGCATTGGATTTTTTGTAATTCTGATATTTTTGCAGATTAACGTTATCTATCCAGTATGAAAAGGAGAGGTTTGACATCCTCAGGGTTTTATCGATTTGGGTCTCAAAGGCTGCCCCTGTATAGGGCAACAGGTCCCCATCGCCGGTGGAGTCGATAACAACCTTTGCCAGCACCGCCTGTCTGCCTGATTTGCTCTCAAAGATGACACCCTTGGCCTTGTTGCCCTCCATGATGGGCTCAGTCCCCCATGAATGGAGATATGTCTTAACATTTGCTTCTTTCATCATGTCCTGGAATAGACACTTTGATATCTCCGCATCGATGTGCGCAGAATATCCTACCCTGTTGCCTGTGGCATAAAATGGGGAACGGTTTTTATAATACTCAACAAGTTTTTTGTCGGTTGAACCCCAATGCTCCTTCTTCGGGTAATCAGCCGCTCCCCTGGCATCCAGCCTCTTGATCCACTCCTGAGTAATTCCGGCAATCACTTGTTTGCCGTTAACATCGGTCATGGCGGGTATGATGGTGACCAGTCCGCCTGTGCCCATACCGCCCAGGTGCTCATATCTCTCAATAAGAACCGTGTCTGCGCCGCTCCTTGCTGCGGCCAAAGCCGCGCCGATGCCACCGGGTCCGCCGCCCACGACCACAACATCAGCTGTACGGCACACCTTTGTCTCACGGGCGGCTTCCCTGATTGTCTTACCAGATATCTGTGTCGACTTGGCGGATTGGGCTGACGCTGGAATCGCCATACCTCCCGCACCAATAGCAAAGGCCGCCGTTCCCTTTATTGCCGTATTCTTGACGAATTCTCTCCGGGTTATCCTGTTTAGCACTTCTTTTGATAATTTCATGGCAAACTCTCCTAATTGAAATTATTTCAGTGTAATATTCCGGACCCCATGGGACAAATTTGCAGATATCCTAACATATTTTTCAAAGCTTCATATGGGGAAAGACCGTCATGGGCTCCATGGGGTCGATTGAAGTTATAGAGCCGATAGGAGACATTACCCCCGGTTTTTAAAATTCATCCGTTACCGCCACCCCAAAATCGGTAGCCAGAATATGCTTTGCGTGATTGCGGACAAAGGTTGTCCCGCGTTGAGAGGAAAGCCGATTCCCAGGCCCAGGTCCTCCCGGCCTTTCTGAGATCTGGAAAGCGCACGACAGGGCGGAAGTATCAACGTTCCCAAGGTTTCTGCCAGATCTTTACAGGTTGTGGCAGGATGTGAAGGACCCCACAATCAACAGGCAATGTTCATAGAAACGGTAACCCTTGGGCGGCCTGTGGATGCTGAATACCATGCTCCAGAGACCGGGATCTTTTGCCTAATACGGCACCTTCAGCTCGGGCTGGTTCGACCCGTTTCGAGAGGATCTTCTCAAGAATCACAGTGACAGGCTCACTAACCCGATCCTCAACAAAGAGACCCAACTGATCTGGATCCCATGCGGCGGACCGGAGGATGTCGCATATAAAAATAACCTGGCTATGGCGGACGTGTTCAGGAAATATAATCAACCACACTTTTATCCAGGGCACCGGCGGGCATGTTTGGGATATCTGGCGCAAGAACCTGTGCGATTTTGCGCCGCTTCTCTTCCGGTAGGCTGTCCAAGGATTCCGCGGATTGTCACGGACCTGGTCGGTGGAATCCGCAATATTTTTGGCTTTAGGAGCATTGAAATCACCGGCGATGTATTTCGAGCATCGTGATACAATGTGCGACATCCGAAAGCGCACCTGACGACCATGATAAATTTTGAGCCGGAGCCGCTGCCGGATTTTCGGGAAAATGGGAAAAAGCCCCGAAGTGTAAAATCACATTCACAGAGAAATAACCAAGGGATGGGGTAAGTATGCACGGACCACTATTCGGGGAATTTATGGGGACGATGGTCTTGATTCTGTTTGGTGACGGAGTCGTGGCCAATGTTCTGCTGAAAAAATCCAAGGGTGAGGGATCAGGCTGGATTGTTATAGCAACGGGGTGGGGGCTGGGAGTCACTGCGGGCATTTTTACGGCCGTCGCCTGCGGAAGCCCCGGTGCGCATATCAATCCCGCAGTTACTCTGGCAGTAGCGCTCACATCGCATAGCTGGGCAAACTTCGTTCCGTTCTCTATAGCACAAATTCTGGGTGGTTTCGCTGGCGGCGTGCTGGTCTGGCTTGCTTACCTGCCGCACTGGAAAGAAACCCCCGACGAGGCGGCGAAGCTTGGAATCTTTTGCACGGCACCGGCGATTCGGAGCCTTCCGTCCAATGCCATGACCGAAATCATCGCCACGTGCACGCTCGTCGGAGTGGGGTTTGCATTCACTGCATCCTCGGTTGCTCCGAACGGGCTTCCCCCCGGGTTTGCCCCATATCTTTGGGGGCTTTTGGTCTGGGGGCTTGGGTTATCGCTTGGCGGTCCCACGGGATATGCCATGAACCCAGCGCGCGATTTTGGTCCACGGCTGGCGCATTTCGTTTTGCCGATTGCTGGGAAGGGCAAGTCGGATTGGGGCTATGCTCTGATCCCAATCATTGCTCCATTGATCGGGGGCGCCATCGGTGCGGCCAGCGCCATGATATTCCGTTATTGATAGAGCCGGCTGTCGGGAATATCCGCTTCGGCGCATCGAAGATGCAGGGAGAATTGAACGCACGAAAAGGATCGCTGCGTTGTTGGCTGCAGTATTCGCCTGGAAACGCTGCGAAATGCCCGCACCATAATTACGGATTATTAGAGCATCAATGAAATCTTTGTTTCTAAATTGAATGCCTTTTTATAAAGCCAAGCTTTTGGGTTGAGGCTATGCGGGATTAGGGAATTAGAATTAGATTGATGTGAAGATGCGCGTTTTGCTAGAATTGCCTTTTTACGGGCTAGAGACCTAAGAGAAGCCCCGATAAATGATCCACTCGATTGTGGTGGTCCATTTATCGGGGCTTTTTTTATGCCGACTAAACCCGGCTAATTTCAAACAGGAAATCTGAAAGCGAGCAGGTATTTGAATTCGACTATTCTGACCGGCTATTGGCCAATGGATTGCCAATCATCAGTGATAACAAAGTCTTAAATCGCGATTCCTTTTTCCTGAATGTGTTTGGCCGCAATCGCGATAGCCGTTGCGACCGGTTTCCTGAGGCCATAAGTACACATGGTGTTTTCACGGATACAATCTCGGTAAGCACTATTATCGTTTTCACAGGCGTCTCGATAACTGCTGCCAATGACAAAAGTGACTTGCGCGCCATACCGCCCCCAAAACCGGTTCACTTTCAAGCGTCAGTTCTGGTCGGGTTTTGCTGAAGGGTCCAGGAGAATCCATTGAGAAATCGAGCCGTGGCGCTAAAGGAAATTGATAAAAATAGCTTCGATTTGTGCGTGATTGGCGGAGGGGCGACAGGGTCAGGATGCGCTTTGGATGCCCAACTGCGGGGGCTCAGAACCGTTTTGGTCGAGGCGGGAGACTTCGCATGCTCAACTTCCAGCAGTTCTACGAAGCTAATTCATGGCGGTGTGCGCTACCTGGAACAGGCAATATCGGAGCGTGACCTGGGGCAATATAATGTCGTAAAACGAGCCTTGCGCGAGCGAAAAATAATGCTCGACAATGCTCCTTTTCTAGCGAATCCCTTAGAACTCATGGTGCCTTGCTTCGGCTGGTTCGATATTTACTACTTTCGTATCGGCATGAAGCTGTATGACTGGATTTCCGGCCGTAACCTTCTGTTCCAGAGTCGCCATCTTTCCAAGGAGGAGTCGCTTAGCCGAATGCCGATGCTGATATCGGACAGGCTCGTGGGCGCTATTTCCTATGCGGATGGACAATTCGACGACGCCAGGTATAACCTTGCCCTCCTTCAAACATTTACAAAATCAGGCGGTGAGGCACTCAACTACGCGAGAGTCGTTGGCTTTAAAAAGAGCGGCAATGGCCAATTGGTCCAAGCCCGAGTCCAGGACGGTCTTTCCGATAATTATATCGATGTGCAAGCCCGGGCTTTTATTAATGCGACAGGTCCATTCGCGGATAGCATTCGCGAACTCGCAGGACCTGGCGTAAGACGGCGTCTAAGACTGAGCAAAGGAAGCCACATTCTCCTGCCCATCAATGCGATAGCCAGTGAAGATGCGCTGCTGGTGCCAAAGACCGACGATGGACGCGTGATTTTTGCCATTCCCTGGTTGGGGCGGTTGTTGGTGGGCACGACCGACACGGAAGCCACGCTGCAGGATGAAATGGTGGTCAAAGAGGAAGAAGCCGAATACCTGCTAAAACACCTGAACCGATATCTGGTACGCCCGTTGAGCAAGGATCAGATTGTCAGTGGCTTCGCCGGTATGCGCCCTCTTGTCGCCTCGGCCAGGGATCGCGGGACCAAGGCGCTGATCCGCGATCATGAAGTGGAAGTAGACTCCTCCAGCGGCCTCATCAGCGTTCTTGGGGGCAAGTGGACCACTTACAGAGCGATGGCTGAAGATGCCATTAATACGGTTATGCAGCGCCTGGCGATGCCGGCGGTGCCCTGCATTACAAGCAAGCATCGACTGACTGGATCTGAGAAATGGAGTCCGAATTTCTGGGAGGAACTTGTTCGAGACTACGGAATTTCCAGAGAGACGGCTCGGCACCTGTCGCACAAGTTCGGCACCGCGGCTAAAGAGGTCCTTGCCTTGACGAAACACAACCCCCGGCTTAAGGAACCTATTGTTGAAGGTTCGGCTTCCGTTCTGGCGGAAGTGGTTTACGGCGTCCGGGAGGAAATGGCAACAGCAATTGAAGATATTCTTGCGCGGCGCACGGGCCTACAGTTCTTTTCCTGGGAGCAAGCAAGGGCGGCTGCACCGGCCGTAGGAGCCGTCATGGCCCGCGAGTTAGGCTGGTCACCGGCTCAACAGAAGGATGCCGTAGAGGGATATGCCAGTAAAATCGACCGGCTAATGGAGCTGATAGGTCTGCGAAATTCCGGCAATCGAAGCTTAAGGGTTGGTTAGATTGTCCGCTATTTAAAAGTGTAAGTGCGGCATGGTGGGGAAAATGAAACCTGCAATAGCAATCGCGCCATGCCTGGATATTTCCGAGGTGACTCTATGACGAAATACATCGGAGCGATCGATCAGGGGACTACGAGTACTCGCTTTATTCTATTTGATGATCTCGGGCGGATTGTAAGCATTGCTCAAAAGGAACACGAACAGATATACCCTCGGCCGGGATGGGTCGAGCACAATCCTGAAGAGATCTGGCAACGGACCGTGGAAGTAGTCGGCCAGGCCCTGCAACAAGTCGGCATTTCAGGCACCGAACTGGCTGGGATCGGGATAACCAACCAGCGCGAAACCACCGTCGTCTGGAATCGCAAAACCGGTAAAGCCGTTTACAACGCCATTGTGTGGCAGGATACCCGCACGTCCGAGTATGTTTCCGAATTTGCCAGGGATGGCGGCCAGGACCGCTTTCGGGCGCAGACCGGTCTGCCTCTCGCCACTTATTTTAGTGGCTTGAAGATTCGCTGGATTCTGGAACATATCCCTGGCGCCAGGGAGTTGGCCGAAAGCGGAGACCTGCTGTTCGGCAACATCGATAGTTTTCTCATCTGGAATCTGACCGGGGGAGCGCAGTCCGGCATTCATTTGACCGATGTCACAAACGCCAGCCGTACTCAACTGATGAATCTTCAATCACTCGATTGGGATGAACAAATATTGAATGTGCTTGAAATTCCGCGACCCATGCTGCCACGCATCCGGTCAAGCAGTGAAATCTACGGCTACGCCCAGGTCGCCGGCATACGCGATGTGCCTATTGCTGGTGATTTGGGCGATCAGCAGGCTGCTCTTGTAGGACAAACCTGCTTTAAGCCCGGACAGGCGAAGAATACTTACGGAACCGGTTGTTTCCTGCTCCTGAATACCGGCCCTCATGCGGTGCAGTCCCGGCATGGGCTGGTCACAACTGTCGCATACCAGTTGGGGAATCAATCCGCGCATTATGCCCTTGAGGGCAGTGTCGCGATCGCCGGCGCGCTGGTGCAATGGCTACGGGATAACCTGGGCCTGATACGAACCAGTTCGGAAGTGGAGGCGTTGGCGAAGACAGTCGACGATAACGGCGGCGTTTATTTCGTGCCGGCTTTTTCGGGCCTTTTTGCGCCCTATTGGGAGGCCAATGCACGGGGGGTGATCGCCGGGCTGACGCAGTATGCGGCGAAGGGACATCTCGCTCGAGCTGTTCTGGAGGCAACCGCATTTCAGACCCGCGAGATAGTCGAAGCCATGGAGAAGGATTCCGGGATCACGCTGGATGTGCTGCGCACGGATGGCGGGATGATCGAGAATGAGTTGCTGATGCAGTTTCAGGCGGACATACTGAATAAACCCGTTGTCAGGCCTTCCATCAAGGAGACTACCGCATTGGGAGCGGCGTACGCTGCCGGATTAGCGATTGGTCTGTACAGGAATGTCGAGGAACTCTGTTCCCATTGGTCTGTCAACAAAACTTGGACCCCTGGAATGGAAGGCCGGAAACGCGAGTCGATGTATCGGTCATGGAAAAAAGCCGTGACCCGTACCTTCGACTGGCTGGATGAATCATCGACCACAGCGTAATCACTTCAAGGAGGTAGCGGTGAGCCCCATCCAAATGATAGATGCATGTACAACTGAGAACCAGTCCCATTGCATCAATTGCATGTTTGCTCTCACAGGATGAGCGCTATATTTGATGAAAGGAGAACCACGTGAATACCATCAGAATAGACAAATGCCAAACGAGCCGCCGCGCGTTTTTAAAGAGTGCAGGGGCAGGCATTGCAGCCGGCGCAGCGTGTTCTTGTCTCAACCTTGGGTCCTTTGCGCAGAATGCGTCGGCAGGGGCGATCGTTGAGACAACCGCAGGAAAAGTAAGGGGATTAGGGCATAACGGGATTCATGCATTTATAGGAATTCAATATGGCGCTCCCACCGGCGGGAAACTGCGCTTCATGCCTCCGGCGAAGCCGATTCCTTGGACCGGTGTGCGCGATGCTTTCAAATTCGGCCACCAGTCGCCACAAAACATGCGTTACACGGACGTGCTCGCGCCGCAGGCCGATGCTTCAGTGGAAGGATACGACGAAGACTGCCTTTATCTGAACGTCTGGACACCAGGTCCCAACGTTAATGCGAAACGACCGGTGATGTTCTGGTGTCATGGCGGCGGATTCTTTCAGGAGAGCGGTACCTGGCCGTGGGTTTATGGCGAATCGCTTTCGCGCCGCGGCGACGTGGTCGTAGTCACTATCAACCATCGTCTGAACCTGTTCGGCTATTGCCATCTTGGCGACGTAGGCGGGGAAAAGTATGCTGCTTCGGGAAATGTCGGAATGCTGGACTTGGTCCAAGGTCTTCAATGGGTGCACGACAATATAGCCAATTTCGGGGGCGATCCGGGCAAGGTTATGATCTTCGGTGAATCGGGCGGCGGCGCCAAGGTATGCTCGTTGCTTGCCATGCCGGCTGCAAAGGGACTGTTCCATCGTGCGGCCATCCAGAGCGGCGCAAACCTGCGCGCAAATGAACGCGAGGATGCCGACAAAACGGCGAGGGCTTTCATGGCCGAGTTGGGAATTTCGCCGAACCGTGTCGACGAGCTGCAAAACGTTCCAGTAAGCCGTCTGCTGTCGGCGATGGCGGATATGTCAAAACGTCAAGCTACGGGGTCCACCGGAGGTCTTTCCGGATTTGCGTTTGCGCCGGTTGTGGATGGAAAGATCCTTCCAACACACCCCTTCGATCCGGTGGCTAGCCCGATATCTGCGGCGATTCCAATTTTGGCAGGCTGCACAAAGCACGAGCAGTCTTTCATGGCCCTTGGAAGAGATGACGAGGCATTCAACTTGGACGAAGAGGGGCTTCGTAAGCGGATCGTGGCACTGGCCGGTGAGGCGAACGCAATGCGCGTGATCGATACCTATAAGAAAGCGCATCCGGGCAAGAGCCCAAGTGAAATTTACTTTTTGGCAAGTACCGACCGTGGGATGAGAATGAGCTCGATCAGGCTGGCGGAACGCAAATATGCTCAGGGTAAATCTGCGGTATACATGTACCTATTTGCTTGGCGCTCACCGGCGCTCGGCGGAAGGATGGGGGCGCCGCATACAGTAGAGATCCCGTTCGTATTTGACAATACCGACATCCCGAAGGTAATGACAACCGGCGGTCCCGAGGTGAAGGCGCTGGCGGCCAAGACGAGCGAATCATGGATTCAGTTTGCGCGCAGCGGCAATCCCAACCACAAAGGACTGCCGAATTGGCCAGCCTATACTACCGCGGAACGCGCGACAATGGTGTTTGACCATGTGTGCGAGCTAGTGAACGATCCTGGAGGTGAAGAGCGGAAGCTTTGGGCAAGCCTCTGACCTGTAATACCAAATAAGCAGCCGAAGCAACACCCAAGAAATCATGGGTTTTTTGGAATCCCCAATAGGGAATTAGCGCTTCGCGTCCCCGGGCACCAGGGGGACAACCATCTGGAGGAGGCAGGTATGTGCTATCTGGTCCTTATAGACACTCACGCTAGTATCGATGCTCTGCAGGCTGTTGAGGCGCAGTTCGATAATTTGCGGGTGCTCGTGAACTAAGGCGCCGATCTATGTTTTTCCTATGATTTCATTTGCAGTTCCCGAAGATTGGAAAGGCGTTCAAGTTTGGGAGGGCTAAACAGGTTTTAAGAGTCTGAATACAGAAGGTAATTCCCAATACTGTCACCCGCGAATGAAGCTCACGCGATCCAAAAGCGGGGATCGCTTACTGAGACTGCGTCGATACCGGTTCCCAGCAAATACTCAACTTCCTTCAAATCGGAGATCAGCCCCCCCGCTATTATACGAAGCTGAGGGTGCGCCTCCCGAAAACGGGCTACAACTCGTGGCGCCGCTACCGCCGGGAGTATCTCTACTGCATCGGGGACGAACTGACTTAAAGCCCGAAGTCCTGCTTCGATGGCGGATGAATCCAACGCAAAGGTGCGCTGAACAGCAATTAAACCTCGCTTATGAGCCGCTCGAATTACCTCGTGATGAGTAGATACAATTCCGGCAGCGCCGCAAAATGCCAAGTATTCGGCATTAATGGCATCCCGGGAAAACCCTGTTAATAGATCAAGATTAACCAGTGGGAGTTTTCCTTGTTTTCGCAGAGATTGGAGGAGATCTGCGACATTTAATGGGTTTCCAAAGAGGAGATAGACAGTCTCAGTTACCGATTTTGCGGCTGCTGCTAAAGCTTCCAGGTTTCGGACAGCTGCGATAATGTGTCGCTTTTGAAGCACTTCCTGCCATTGAACACATGTTTCAGACGAAATCGGTCGCTCCGGTGATTTCTTCACGTTCATTCCCTATCAGTCGTACAAAAGAAGAAAACTGATGTTGTCAAAATTTCGACTCAATCCTCGCCGTCTCGAAACCAACTGTAATTTGCTTCCCCCAAAATGCTGAACGAAAATCCGATATCCTGCCATGATCATGAGCCTAGCATCATTCGCCCCAACACGAAAGGTCCATGCTTGCCAACCGTGCGGCGGGCCATTTTCCGGGTTGCATCCCAAAACCGCTCCGGCATCTGGCTGAATGACACTCCACACGATGGCGTCTGGCAGAGAGGCGCCGCACATGACTCCGGCGGGGCGATGGCAGAGGAAGCGCTGGTGCTGGCTTGTTTCGATCCGGCGGCCGGGCTTCTCGCCTCGGAGTACGAAAGAGATACCGGATTTCGCCTGCTTGTGATTGAGCGTGGCGGGGGTGCAGCTCTGGAATTATTGAAACGAGGCCTGGTATACCTGGCAGGATTGCATCGCTCAACTTCTAAACATCCCGGAAGAAATCTTGAAACGGTCCGGGAGCGACTGGGTGGCAATTATCGTCTGCTTCGTGCTGCAAAATGGCAGGAGGGCTTAGCAATACCGGTCAGGGATCGGTCGCACACTCCATCGACCATCGTTCGGCGATGCCGGCAATGGGCTCTTCGTGAACAGGGCTCAGCGGCACGGGAATGCCTTGATGAATTGCTCGGCGGCCAACCGGCCTCCGGAAAGCCTGTCCATGGTCATATTGCGGTAGCGGAAGCGGTACGGGCGGGCTGGGCCTCAGCCGGCGTCTGCGTGCAACTGACAGCTGAGAACGCCGGACTGCATTTCGTGCCCGTGCGCACAGAGATGTTGGATATCTGCTACTCCGAAGTCCTGGCACGTGATCCGCGCATACTTGGGCTGATCCGATTGCTGCAAAGCCGGCCGCATCGTCGATTAATCAGTGAGCTTCCCGGTTATGATGCAAGTGAGACCGGTGAGATTGTGAGAGTGTAGGCTGGAGGGAATGCATTCTGGCAGTCCTTCTGCTTGTCAAGTCCTGCGTAAGGGCGTCTGCGAGAGCTAAGTTTGTATTCTGTTCCATATCTGAAAAGCTATGCACGCGTAACCGGTTAATGATTGCAGGTGTTGCCGCAGTAATTCTTTTCGCCCTGGAATCAAAGCCGATGCGGATTGCCGTTATTGGGGGCATGACCATGACTCCCCTTTGGGGTGAAACACAAAAGAGATTTGAATCCGAGACCGGAATTAGGGTCGAGGTGGCAGTGACCGGCTATGGTGGCTCATGCGGGAACTGCAAACCCGGCATGGACTCACGGTGCTGCTCGTCACTCATAATCTGACGGAAGCCTATTTTCTGGCTGATACGATCAGCATCCTAATTGATGGAGAAATCAAACAGACGGGTCATAAGGCTGAAGTGTACAGCCGCCCGGCCACAAATGCGGTCGCCCGTTTTCTTGGAATAAGCAATTTGTGGGATGGAATTGTAGTTGGCCGGGATAACGATTCTCTGATAGTCAATTGTCCAACGATAGGCTTGACGGCACGCTTCCCAAAATCGGGGAATGATCCGGCAGCATCATCTGCCGTGACTGTGGGCATTCTTGCAGAGCATGTGAATTTGGGCGATGAGGCTCATCCCCCAAAGCCTGATGAGCACCTGTTGACCGGGCAGATTCGGCTGTTTGATTTCAGAGGAAGATGGCTCATCCAATTTAGTCATGAATCGTCGCCGCTTGTGCTTGAGCTCTTTGCAGCTCAGCGAACGGTTGAAGCTTTTGGCTTTGCGAACGGTCAGACCGGAGTTATAGTCGGACTCCCAGAGGGTGCACTGTTCCGGATTCCTCATGATTAATGAATTGACGGCTTATGATGTTGCCATATGAAAACACTCTTGTCCAAATTAGCTTTCGATTTCCGCCCCTGCCGGGGCTTGGTGCCAACCTCGTCCTTGCAGGGGCACTTCATGAGCCACGAGTTGAATGCTTTCAATGAGCCCTCTGCTTCCAATGGGCCAATTTGGACAGCACTGATATGAAAACAATTCTTGTATGTGGAAGTGGTGATGTCGGGTCTGCTGTTGCGCATATGCTATTTAGAGCTGGATATGCGGTCTTCATTCATGATTCGGCGCAGCCAACGGCTACTCGACGCAAAATGGCCTTTTGCGATGCGATATTCGATGGCGTTGCCGTGCTGGAGGGAGTGAACGCCAAGTATATGACCGATCTCTCCGAAATCACCGCACACATGGCGTTGCATGCCCTCATACCTATAGTCTCGATCGATTTGGCAACTCTGATTTCTTCTATTAGGCCTGATGTATTAGTGGATGCCAGGATGAAAAAGCATGAACAGCCCGAGATACAGATTACCCTGGCGCCATTCACCGTGGGCCTGGGCCCCAATTTCATTGCCGGAGAAACAGTCCATGCTGCCGTGGAAACCGGATGGAACGAGGCGCTAGGAAAGGTTCTATGGCAGGGAGCAACCCGCCCATTAGAGGGTGAACCGCAGACAATAGCAGGACACGCTCGAGATCGCTATATATATGCACCAGTCGCCGGCGTCTTTCAGACGACATGCCGGATCGGCGATAGGGTTACAGCGGGTCAGAAGGTTGCCAATATTGGAGATTCCATTCTGCATGCCCCAATCAGCGGAATAATTCGCGGGCTTACGCACGACGGAGTGCCGGTGGCACAGAAAGCCAAAGTCATCGAAGTGGATCCTCGCGGTGAACCATCGAAAACTACTGGTATCGCGGAGCGGCCGAGGCGAATTGCGCTTGGAGTACTGGAGGCAATCAGGCAAAAGAGCCCTCTATAAAGCGGTTTAATCTGAGCCTGCCGCGGAAAAACTGAACGGGGACAAATTCTCGGGGGAATGAATGGATCTGCAAATAAGCTTTCCGGTATCCGGAGTGACGACCTGGGTTTTCCTTCCGCCTCTCGTGGCTTTTGTGGTTTCCTTCTTTGCCTCGATGGGAGGAGTTTCCGGAGCCTTTCTCCTGTTGCCATTTCAGATCAGTTATCTGCATTTCGTTACCCCATCCGTCAGCGCTACCAATTTCGTCTATAACATTGTGGCCATTCCGAGCGGCGTCTATCGCTATATCCGTGAAGGACGCATGGCATGGCATCTTGCCTGGCTCCTGGCTTTATCAACTCTTCCGGGGATATTCCTGGGCTACTATTTTCGGGTTGTATATCTCCCAGATCCTCGATCATTCAGATTGTTTGTCGCCTGCGTTCTCCTATATGTGGGCGTGCGACTTGCGCTGGATGCCATGACGAAGGCCAAAAATGGCGGAGATATTGGGCAGAACGAAGTCCCAAGCATAGCCCGGATGATTGGAATTCCGGTGAATCTCCGAACCATCTCCTTCTCGGCAAAGAAGACGGAATATGAATTCTGCGGGAACAGCTTTTCCTTCGCCACTCCCAAAATGCTGGTTATGGCATTTCTTGTGGGCATCGTCGGAGGCGCATACGGAATTGGAGGAGGCTCGATAATCGCACCTTTTTGCGTGGCTTTCCTGGGCCTTCCGGTTTACATGATTGCCGGCGCAGCGCTCTTTGGAACTTTTCTGACCTCAATGGCCGGCGTCCTTTTCTACACCTTTGTGCCGTTGAAACAAGGCATCTCCACCTCTCCCGACTGGCTGCTTGGAATTCTTTTCGGCCTGGGCGGCATGGTGGGGATGTATTGCGGAGCCCGGCTTCAGAAATACATGCCGCAGAGATTTATTAAAGTGATGTTGGTGGTTATGTTGTTGTTCCTGGCAATAAGCTACATCAGAGAATATTTTGCAGGCTAGAAAAACGAATGTGCCCGTCGCGCCATATGTTCCCTATTCCATCGCCCAAAAAGCTCAGCCTCAATCCGCAATGCGGGTGATTTGCTATCCCTCTTCGTTTAGCTCCTCTTCAACAGGTATCGATTCCTTCGTTTGTTCTGTCACGGGCAGAAGATAGCGAGGCAAAAAGAAAAGCCCGGCAGTCAATGTGGGAATAACGGCGCTGCCAATTACCACCGCAACAAGAATAGAATACTGCTGCTGAGTTACAATATTATGCGAGAAGCCATACAATGCCGATATCGTTCCAAAGGTGAGTTTTGTTGACAAATACCACCGTTCGTCGGATTCGCGCCGAAATATACCGATGATCGGATAAAGACCGAATATCCTGGAAAGCTCCTTTCATTACGCTTCTATACATATCTATTGCTTTGAAACGATTTCAATTTGTGGCTCAATGACAAGCTTTGATTTGATTGAATTTGCCACAAGGCTGTACTTCACCGCGCTGTCCATAGCTCTCCGCAGCCTCTTAGAAACTGCGTCCTTGTCCGTTTGCTCTGAATTCACCACGATTCGCGGCTTCAATAAAACCTGAGAGAATATTTCAGTGCGATCCAGCTCTATCAGTTTTGTGCCCTCTGCGAAGCACTCGTAAGATACAAGGTCCAATTTAAATCGTTCGGCCGACCAGATGAACATCATCAGGACACATGTGTTGACCGCAGCCACGAAGGCATCTTCGGGCGTGAGTACGCCTGGGTGACCTTGAGCGTCCGGCGGGGCTGAGAAATCCATTTCAGGGCCGTTCCCCATTTGGATATGGCCCCAGTGTTCACCTTTCCACTGAACTGTTGTGTTATAGGTTGCGGTGCGTGCCATCGGCGTACCTCACTGCAATATCGTTGTAGGTGTGACTGGAATCAAGTTGTCCGGAATGTAATCCGGATCCACTTGAATTAGTTGCTAAGACTTCAGTTCAGCTTCGGCTTGCTGTCTGGCCAGATTGGAATATGCCTCGGCTGTCATGAGTGTAGCGCGATCGCGTTCCAGGTCTTCAGGCTGCAGGACGACCATCCAACCCATGCCGTAGGGTTCCTGGTTCATTAGCTCGGGGGAATCCTGGAGGGATGCGTTGACTTCAACGATTTTACCCTTCATTGGAGACGGAAGGCTGAAAATGACCTTCACCGTTTCGATACTGGCTATTTCATCACCTACATTCAGTGAGGTTCCTGCCGCTGTCACGGTGGCAAATGTGATATCGCCGTTTCTCTGCTGTGTAAAGTCGGATATTCCTATCCGGAGCAAACCGTGCTCTTGCCTGATCCACAGTCCGGCTTCGCTGTATAGCAGCGTTTTGGGAAACCGAAAGATAAACTTGTCTATTGTCAGCTTAAGCTCGTTATTGGGATCGTTCGCCATGGCAGATTCCTATGGAATGAGGTTACAGTGACACAGAGTTTAATCGCCGCTTTTTGCAGCCGTCTTAATCCATGAGACGATCTCTTCGCTTTTGGGAATACGCCCGCTCGCTTTGACTTCTTCGTCGATGACCAGGCCGGGGGTTGACATCACGCCGTATCTAATAATTTCGGTGATCTGCTCGACCTTTTCCAGATCGACTTTCACGCCCGACGAGGCAATGGCCTTTTCAGCCTCGGAATACAGCTTCTTGCATTTCGGGCATCCGGTGCCCAGGACCTTGATCTTCATGTTACACCTCCTCCCTAACGCATCATACCAAACAGGAAACCTACAACCGTGGACATGACCACCACCAGCGAACAGAACACAAATGTCTTTTTACCGCCGATGATTTTGTAGATGACAAAGATGCTGGGCAAGGAGAGCGCAGGCCCAGCCAGCAAAAGTGCCAGAGCCGGTCCCTTGCCCATTCCCAGGCGCATCAGCATTTCGACGATTGGGATTTCTGTCAGCGTGGCGAAGTACCAGATCATTCCGACAAAAGCAGCGATGAAATTTGAGATCAGGCTATTGCCACCGACAAAGACCGCGACCGCCCGTTCCGGGATCAGCGCGCCTATAAATCCGGTCAGGAACACGCCTCCGAATAAGAGCGGTACTATCATCAATCCGAAGTCCCAGGTTGCCTGCATCCATTGCTTCACTTCATCGTGAGAAAACCATTTCCACAACATGAGCAGCACCAGAAGGCCCATCGCGCCGGCGAGATACCATTTAATGCCGTGAACGGTCATTGTAAAACCCGGCACCGGCTCAATGGAGGCAATATTCTGCCTGTCGATCCGCCGAACCTCGGTTGATAACTGGCCATCCGGCTGATATTCCTGAATATCCAGGTTGTCCTGTGTTGAGTAACGGATATTGGCGCTGATCGTCTTCCCGTCCTTCATGGTCAGGGTCACATCGTTGGTGTTATACCAGTCGGAGAAGATCAGGAAGAGGATCATGCATAGAAAATAAAGCGTGGTCTTCCATAGCGGCCGCGGATTTGGCGGTGCATCCGGCAAATGCATTTCGCTGACCCTTCGTTGATCGGCGACACGGAATGCAATCGCCATAAACAGTCCGATGACAACTGCGAAAACCACTGCGCCGACGGCTCGGGCTACGCCAAGGTCGAAGCCCAGAACTCGTGCAGAAAGAAATATCGCCATGACATTGATGGCCGGCCCCGAATATAGAAATGCGCTCGCCGGACCGAGCCCTGCGCCCATCGCATAAATTCCCGCGAACATGGGCAGAACGCTGCAGGAACACACCGCAAGGACTGTCCCCGACACGGAAGCGACGCCGTAAGCCAGCGTGCGGTTGGAATTTGGGCCGAGATAGCGCATCACTGAAGCCTGAGACATGAATGTGGAGATCGCGCCCGCGATGAACATGGCTGGAACCACGCAGGCGAGAGTATGGTTTACCGCATACCATTGCAGAAGCCGGAAGGATTCGAGAATGGCATTAGTGAACCTTCGGATTTCCGAGCGGGATATAATAGGCAACCAGAAATATCCCAACCAACCATGCGAATTTTTTCCAATCCTTCATCAACAATTCTCCTTCAGGAAAGCTGTAATACGTCGGGACAATTCATCGCGCATTTTCCTGAACGCCGTCAGGATCTCTTCTTCGGAGCCAACGACGGCTGCAGGATCTGGCAATCCCCAGTGCAGCCGTTGAGCTTTTCCCAGAAAAACCGGACACTCCTCTTCCGCACAAAGAGTGATCACCGTATCAACTTCGGAGGCAGGGATCTCGGCCACCGCTTTTGAACGATGGCCTGAAATGTCTATCCCGATTTCCCTGAGTACCGCGATGGCCTCGGGGCGAACACTCGTCGGGCGAGAGCCAGCCGACCAGATCTTCACTCCAGTCGGCGCAAGAGAGCGCGCAATTCCCTCGGCCATCTGACTGCGGGCTGAATTTGCAACGCACAAAAAGAGAATGCCTTTGGGCATTAAAGGTCCTTCCTCCCATAGTACTTTCGCCCCAGCCACAGCGAAACATTGACCAGGCCAATAAGTACCGGAACCTCAACAAGGGGACCGATAACCGCAGCAAAGGCCCCGCCGTGCTGGATGCCGAAAGTGGCAACCGCGACGGCGATAGCAAGTTCAAAGTTGTTGGATGCTGCTGTAAAAGAAAGCGTCGCCGCCTGGCCGTAAGTGGCGCCAACCTTTTTGCTCATAAAGAATGAGATGAAAAACATCAGCAAAAAGTATATGAGCAACGGGATTGCAATACGAACTACATCAAACGGCAGCTGCACGATGGTTTCGCCCTTAAGTGAGAACATCACAACAATCGTAAATAACAGGGCGATGAGCGTAATAGGGCTGATTTTCGGAATAAACTTCTCGTGGTACCACTGCTTATTTTTCGCCTTAATAAGCGTGTAACGCGTGATCATGCCGGCAATGAACGGTATCCCCAGATAAATAAAGACGCTCTTGGCAATCTCGCCGATGGTTATGTCCACCGCTACACCCTTCAATCCAAACCAGGTCGGCAAAACGGTGATGAAAACGTATGCATAGACTGAATACAAGAAGACCTGAAAGATCGAATTGAAGGCAACCAGACCGGCGCAGTACTCCGTGTCTCCCTTTGCCAGATCGTTCCAGACGATAACCATGGCAATGCAGCGAGCCAGGCCGATCATAATCAGGCCGACCATGTATTCGGGCTTGTCGCGCAGGAAAAGCACGGCAAGGGCAAACATCAGGATTGGGCCGATAACCCAGTTCTGCACAAGGGACAGCCCAAGCACTTTGGTGTTGCGGAAAACGGGTCCCATTTCCTCATAGCGCACCTTGGCGAGAGGCGGATACATCATAAGAATGAGGCCAATGGCTATCGGGATGGATGTCGTTCCCACGCTGAATTTATTTAGAAAGGGAACTATTCCGGGAAATAGATACCCAGCCCCGACACCTACGATCATGGCGAGGAAAATCCAAAGTGTCAGATAACGGTCCAGAAATGAAAGTCGCTTCGCAACGCCTGCATGTTCTGCAGCTGGAGCAACAGCGGATTTATTACTCATCGAGAACCTCCAGTAAGGGATATTTGCACAAAACCGCTTTTAGCGTTCTTCGTGGCGTGAACCCGATTGTTGTTTTGGGGACACGTCTCGCCGCCTTGCTTCACCTTTAACCATGCGTTGAGCTTCACCAGCAGGTGTTTCGCATCCGGGCGTTTAGAGAGACTCGTCCGTAGAAGCGTCAGGTGCGCCTCTACAAGCTCGTCTTCAGCTGGGCGGAGCGAGTAATAGGACCACAATCCTTCCTTTCGATCCGTCGCCAGGCCGGCGTTTCGCAGAGCGGCGAGGTGCCGGGAGGCTTTGGACTGAGTGATTTCCAGTGCGGCCATAATGTCGCAAACACAGAGCTCCCGATGGTTAAACAGCAGCCAGAGCATTTTTAGCCGCGCTTCATCGGCAAGGACTTTAAAGAACCGAGATGCCTCTTTCACGATAAACCCTCCAAAGGTATATATTCAAATATCCGGTTCTACGAATGCTGTCAAGATAAATCGCGAATCCAAACTAATCTCGCCATGCTGTTTTTGAGGGCCAACCAAGCGGTGATTCCAGAGGCAACATCTAGTTGCTCGGAGAATGCGGATACCCTTCACGCCAACTCATGCTATCCTCGCCCCAGATTTGCTAAACAACGAGCTTTTAACATCTGCTGGCATAGTTGCCTCTAAGCGGAAGGGGGAAAGGGTCTATGTTTGTTCTTGAGTTGATACGCGCCGGATTGGATGCCCTGAAGGACTACATCGCTCTTCACATCGTGACCTGCCTGATTCCCGCGTTTTTACTGGCGGGTGCCATGGTTTCCTTTATCTCCAAGGAAACGATCATCCATTATTTGGGAGCGACCGCTAACAAAATAAAATCCTTTGCCATAGCCAGCGGAGGGAGTTTTTTTGTAGCAGCCTGCTCCTGCACCGTAATTCCAGTATCCGGTGGTTTGTATTACAGCGGCGCCGGAATTGGAGCGGCCTTCATTATTCTTTGGGTGGCGCCGGCGACAAACATTCTGGCTATCGTCTACACCGGAGCGATTCTGGGATCTCAGATGGTGATTCTCCGGATAATCTCCGCTCTAGCCATGGCTTTTCTGGTGGGTTGGGTGATGAGCTATGCTTTTCGTCGAGACGAAGCTCAACGGATTGGAAAGGCATTGCATTTGAATGGCGAGGGCAAAAAGCTTATTTCGCCCAAAGATCTAATACTGATTCTTCTGGTGGTAGCAACCCTACTGGCTCCCAACTACCTGGTTCAAAAAGGACCATATCTTCATAAGATCTATGTCTGGGCAATCGGAATGATTTTGATTGGCATCTATGCCTTTAAGACCAAGTCGATGGAAGAGATTGCCAACTGGATGCGGGAAACATGGTGGTTTGTGAGAATCATACTTCCATTATTATTGGCTGGAGTATTTGTTGTGGGGATTATTGGCAAACTTTTACCTCAACAGTGGGTTCAAAATTGGCTGGGTGGGACCGGCATATTGGCTTCCTTCCTCGCAACGGTGATCGGCCAGATCATGTACATGGCAACGATGACGGAAGCTCCTTTCGTTCACAAAATGTTGGACTTGGGAATGGGAAAGGGTCCGGCCCTGGCCCTTCTGCTGACAGGCCCCGGAATGAGTCTTCCAAACATATTGGCGATCATGAAAGTATTCGGTTTTAAAAAAGGGATTGTTTATGTCCTTTTGATTACAGTGTTGGGAACCTTCGTCGGCTGGTTTACGGGAAACTTCATTTTTTCCTAGATATTGGAGCTGCAGAGACGATCAAATATGGTGCTGGAACGCCCCCATCCGCGCTGCAGCAATGGAGCCTGGTTGTCAAGTGTTGGATCGCGCGCGAATCAGTTAAAGGAGGATCAAAAGCGATAAGAAAGAGCGCGCTGATGGCTGCTTTAAAACCGAGATTGCACCCAAGGAGCAGCCATCAGAGGATAGGACCGACAAGTCGTTAAATATAGTTCTAAGATTGCGAGGCACAGGCCAAACACTAACACTATAAAATTTGAGAATCCAAAAGACTATATTCATTTTTAAGGAACTGAGGTCTGATAAAATTGGCAGACAATCAAACCAACCAATTGAGAGTACGTATATGAGAGAAACCATTCGTTTCAAACTTAACGGAAAATCCACAAGCCTAAATATCGAAGGCGATAGAAAGCTCCTGTGGGTGCTACGCACGGATTTGGGACTTACAGGAACGAAATATGGCTGCGGAAAGAGTCTTTGTGGTGCATGTACGGTCTTGGTCGGCAAGGAGGCGGTGCGATCCTGTCAACTACCCATCCGAGCGGTTCGTGACAAGGAAGTCACGACTATCGAAGGTTTGGCACAAGGAGAAAAACTTCATCCGCTGCAGAATGCCTTTTTCGAATATGGCGCCGTCCAGTGTGGGTTTTGCACTCCAGGTATGATAATGAACGCCTATGCGCTGCTGCTCAAGAACCCGAAGCTCAGCCGGGACCAGATCATTATGGGCATGGAAAATAATCTCTGCCGTTGCAGCGCCCATAAGAGAATTGTCCAGGCAATCGAAAGTGTTTCGACAAAGAGATGAGGCACACCATGGGAAACGAAAGATCCAAAGCTATCGAAACGCCCGGGACGGACGTATTTGACCGGCGCGACTTCATAAAGCTCCTCGGGGGTGGGATTATTATATTCTTCACCGTCGACTCGCCCTCTTCAGCGCAGCAAGGCCCGCCGGGAGCGGGACAACAGGGCCCCCCTCCGGGATTCGGCCGACCGCCGGGAATGGGTGCTGCCGCGTCCGATCTCAATGCCTACTTGAGAATAGGCGAAGACGGCAAGGTGACGGTCTTTTCGGGCAAAATCGAGCAAGGCCAGGGAAACACCACTGCCCTGGCCCAAATGGCCGCAGAAGAGCTCGGCGTATCCTTGGATGCCATCAATATGATCATGGGAGATACGGATTTGTGTCCCTGGGATATGGGAACTTTCGGCTCGATGTCGATCCGTATTTACGGTGCTGCGCTAAGGTCCGCAGCCGCCGAGGCGAAAGCAATTTTGTTAGAGATTGCTGCAGAACAATTGAAAATGCCCAAAGCGAAGCTGCAAGTTGAGAACGGCGTCGTTTTCCCAATCTCCGACAAAAAGACGCAAGTGACTTTCGCCCAGCTCACCAAAGGCCAGAAAATCACGCGCAAGCTTGAGCAAAAAGCCGTACTCAAATCCGCTTCAGAATTTGCGGTGATCGGAAAATCTCCGCTGCGCTTTGACGTGCGTGCAAAAGTAATGGGGAAAGCCCAATTCGCAGGAGATATTCGATTCCCGGGCTTGCTGTATGCAAAAGTACTGCGTCCGCCTGCACATGGAGCCACCTTGAAACATGCAGATACCTCGGCAGCCGAAAAAATCCCAGGTGTTATCGTTGTTAATGAGGAGGGGTTGATCGCGGTTCTGCATCCGGATCCTGAAACAGCGGAAAGCGCTCGTGCGAGCATTAAGGCTGAGTTTGATGTTCCAACTCCGACGGTTGATGAACATACAATTTTCGACCACATCGTCAAGGTAGCGCCTAAGCCCCAGCAAATGGAGCGGAAGGGAGATCTTGCCGCGGGCGAGAAAGCCTCTACCGCCATTTTTGAGCAAACATATTTGAACGGCTACGGCGCCCATGCCTCCATTGAAACTCATACCGCGTGCGCAAAACTGGACGGGGACAAAATGACCGTCTGGATGTCCACGCAAACCCCATTCCCGGGCCAACAGGAAATCGCAAGAGCCTTAAAGCTTGCTCCTCAAAACGTCCGCGTCATCACTCCGTATGTCGGCGGCGGATTCGGCGGAAAGAGTACCAACCTTCAAGCTGTTGAAGCTGCGCGCCTGGCAAAAATCACGGGAAAACCCATTCAGGTTTCCTACAATCGTGATGAAGAATTCTTTTATGATGCCTTCCGCCCGGCTGCAGTCGTAAAGATTAGGTCGGGTGTCGATAATGCGGGGAAGATCTGCCTCTGGGATTACCACGTCTATTATGCAGGATCGAGAAGCGCCGAGCAGTTTTATGACGTGCCCAACAATCTTATGAGCACTTACGGCAGTTGGATGATGGATACATCCAAAGCCCATATATTTGCCACCGGTGCATGGCGAGCGCCCGGAGCAAACATTAATGTTTTTGCCAGAGAATCACAGATCGACATCATGGCTGCAAAGCTGAAGATGGATCCTTTGGAATTCCGCTTGAAAAATACTTCAGATCCACGCATGCGCCGTGTTCTTGAAGTTGTCGCCCAACGTTTTGGTTATAAACCCGCAGCGAGTCCGAGTGGTCGTGGATATGGGATCGCCTGCGGCATTGATGCCGGAGCCTATGTCGCCGAAATAGCCGAAATCAAGATGGATAAGGGCAACGTAAAGGTTAAGAGAATCTTCGCCGCCCAGGATATGGGCGTCGCCATCTCCCCCGAGGGAGCCAGGATGCAGATGGAAGGATGCATCATGATGGGCCTTGGATATGCTCTGTCGGAGGACATCAGCTTCAGGGGTGGCCAGCTGTTCACCACCAACTTTCATAATTACAAGGTGCCCCGATTTTCCTGGCTGCCCGAAATTGATGCATTCCTGGTCAAGAATGACGAACTAACCCCTCAGGGCGGAGGAGAACCGCCGATCGTCCCCGTTGGCGGAGTCATTGCCAACGCGATCTTTGATGCTATCGGCGTCCGCCTTTTACAAATGCCCATGACGCCGGAGAGAATCAACGCCGCCGCTAATACTGTCTAGCAGCGTGCCGGCGTGCGGTTGAAAGGTATCAGAGTCGAGATCTTTGGACCATCGAGTCTCATCGGCGAGTACAATAAAGAACCGGCTGTTTCTTTCAGTTTGATCTCCTTGATTTGCATTCATATATCCGGTTTAACGAATGTAGTCAAGGACTATTTCCATAAATGCTGCAGGCCCAAATAACGCAATATCTTAGGTTTAGCCAAAGGCATCCGGGCAACGGTACGGGAGTCTTCTATTTCCATGCTATTCTCAACCTGTCCATAGACAGCGGTGCATAATGATGAAACCAGATCGACTGGATCAATTGTTCAAGGCTGTATCGGACCCTACACGACTCAGGCTTCTCAATCTGCTGAGATTGGGCAGCATTTGTGTGTGTGAGCTTCAAGCCGTGCTTCAGATCCCTCAATCGACAGTGTCACGACACCTGGCCGGATTGAGGCATGCCGGAGTGGTTATGGATAGCCGGAGTGGGAATAAAATCATTTATTCACTGGCATCGGCAGATACACCTCAAATTGCAGCTCTTTACGAACTCCTGGATAAGTGTTGTCCCTTCGATGAGGTTCTGAAAGCGGATTCAGCGCGACTGCAAAAGGCTGTTCAGAAGGGGGAATGTCTCCTGTATCAGTATCCCGTTGAGGTGAAGTCTTCCGTTTCGATCGTGGGAAAAACTTTCTAACGTCATCAGCAGGATGTTGTCAACCCGATGGATGTATAGCTAAAGAAGCAAAGTAATTGGAGGAAGGCTACGATGATCAATAAGTATTTCTTGAGATGTTTGTTTTTTCTAGGATTGGCTGTTGCCGTCGTATATCCAGCAGTAAGCGTATTGGCTCAGAAAGCCCCTACGACAGCAGGAGCCCATAAGGTGATCGCCTATTATTTTCATACCGATTACCGTTGCAGCACCTGCATGAAAATCGAGGCCTATTCGAAAGAAGCGATCGAAAAGGGTTTTCCTGAAGAGCTGAAGAACGGAACTCTGGAAATGCGGATTGTTAATTATGAGAAGCCGGAAAATCAGCATTTCATGCAGGACTACAAACTTGTATCCAAATCGCTTGTCCTGGTGAATACGGTTAATGGGAAACAAACCGAGTGGACGAACCTGAAAATGGTGTGGCAATTAACGGGGCGCAAAGACGCCTTCCTCAATTACGTGCGAAAAGAAGTCCGGAGCTACCTGGCCAAAGGCTAGAGAGGAAAGGTTCATGCCGAATTACTACCTGGATATCTTCTCCGCCTTTTGGCTCGGGATTCTGACTTCAATCAGCCCGTGTCCCCTGGCCACAAACATCGCGGCCGTCTCCTTCATATCAAGGAATCTGGGATCATCAAAAAAGGTTTTATGGAGCGGATTGCTTTATGCGGCAGGCAGAATGCTCACGTATGTTGCTATCGCGGTCCTGGCGGTTGCCAGCCTGCTCTCCCTGCCGGAAGTATCTTTCTTCCTTGAATCGAATATGCACAAAATTATTGGGCCCCTGCTGATAATCGTCGGCATCATCCTGTTGGATGTAATCCCCATTTCATTCTCAGCGTCTCTGGTCAGCAATTCCGTTCAAGAGAAAGCCGGCAAATGGGGGATGTGGGGATCCGGGCTTCTGGGAATCATTTTTGCTCTGACTTTCTGCCCGCTTTCGGCAGCTCTGTTTTTTGGCAGCCTGATCCCACTGGCAATCGATGGCAAATCCGCCGTTATGATGCCGTCCGTCTATGGACTGGGGACAGCGCTCCCTGTCGTTGCTTTCGCGCTTGTGATGGTTTTCAGCGTGAAGTCCATTGGGAAGATTTTCGACAAATTGACTCAAATCGAGAAATGGGTGCGCAAATTGACGGCCGTAATTTTCATTGGCGCCGGTATCTATCTTCTCTTAAAGAACCTGATGGGATTCTGAAGCAACTTCGGTTGAAGGCTTTCCATGAAGGATAAAGACCCTGTAATTGATATTCAAAGAGATGGATCCCTCATTTTCCCTCCGGACATTGCCAGGCAGTATGGATTAACCTCCGGGGCAAAAATCCGGATCGAAGGGAATACGAACAGACTAACCATTCTCAGGCCAGTGACCAAGCTGGCGAAGGTATATATTGAGCCCACCAATCGCTGCAACCTGGATTGCGTAACCTGCATTCGCAATAGCTGGGATGAACCCTTGGGGACGATGAGTTCCGATACTTACTCGAGAATAATCGAAGGATTGCGCTCTTACGATCCACCTCCCGATATCTTTTTCGGCGGGCTCGGCGAACCGCTGTCACATCCTAATATCCTGCGCATGGTGAGAGAAGCCAAAGCGCTCGGTTCCAAGGTCGAGCTGATTACAAATGGGATGCTGCTTAGCAAAGAAGTTTCGACGGAACTGGTTGCTATCGGTCTGGACAAACTGTGGGTTTCCCTGGATGGTGCCACGCCCGAAAGCTATACAGATGTGCGCCTCGGGGCGGCTTTGCCTGAGGTGGTTAACAACCTGCATGAATTTCGTCATGCACGATGGCAGAAGTATATGCCTGAGTTTTTTGATCTGCACCTTAAGCCGCAAATCGGGATTGTGTTCGTGGCGATGAAGCGCAATATTGCAGATCTGCCTGCGGTCCTCAGTCTCGCCAACAGATTGGGCTCCCTCCATTTTATGGTGACAAACGTCCTCCCGTACACGCCTGAAATGCAGAATGAAATTTTATATTCGCACGCAGTATCCGATTCCATTTATACCTCTGCGCCATTATTGCGCTATCTTGAATTTCCAAAGATGGATGTCGGTCCTGCGACTCGCGAGGCGATTTTCCAGGTATTGCGCGGTGACCATGCGTTGAACTTTGCCGGAGGCAATCTGGCCGCAAGCAATAACCGCTGTCCTTTTGTCGAAAAGGGGGCTTTGGCTATCCGATGGGATGGCGATGTTAGTCCCTGCCTGGCATTGATGCACGAGCATAAGATGTATCTCTATAGTTACCAGCGATCCATAAAACGCCACGTTGTGGGAAATGTGCTGAATCGAAGTATCGAACAAATATGGAACAAGCCGGAGTATCTCGCGTTACGCAGGCGGCTACAGGAATTCAATTTCTCTCCATGCATCATTTGCGGCGGCTGTGAATTGTTCGAATCAAACCAGGAGGACTGCATCGGCAGCCCTATACCCGCATGCGGTGGCTGCCTGTGGGCACAAGGTGTCATCCAGTGTCCCTAAACCTCAATAAAGTTTTCGAGGCTCCAATTTGACCGGAGAATGAACAAAAATGAGGATTTCTGTGAGATTGCTGGAAGCGATGATGTTTCTAACTCTTTGTGCGTCCTTGGTCGGAAGCCTTTTCTCACAGCCGGAAGCTTCCGAGACTAAGACCGGCGCATCGCCCAAGGTAACACTGACGCATCCCGAGGTTCCGCGGATTGCCGCATTGGAGGTCAAGGCAATGCTCGCAAAAAAGGCGGATATTGTCATCCTGGACACCCAGCCTTCAGAGAACTATGAAATGTGGCATATCCCGACGGCTGTTAACATTCCGTATATTTCCACCGGGAATCCAACCGATCGCGAAATGATGCTGGTAGCCCTGCCGATGGATAAATTGATCGTCATCTATTGCTTGTGTGAAGAGGGCACCGATAGCGCCCGAATGGCATTGGAATTGAAGCGCTTGGGTTACGACAGTGACAAAATCAAGGTTTTGGAGGGCGGTTTGATCAAGTGGGATGAATCGGGTTATCCAATGATCAAACAGGAAGTTCCTGAATGACGTTATCGATCCCGGTTTGGGGCCGGAACGCAACAAGGTATTGGAAGGGGGGTGTTGGATGGGGTCTGGAGAGAACAAAAAGCCAGTTTTGGTGATTCCGTGCAGCGGGATTGGCAAAGTCCATGGGTTGCTGACACGTGAAGCAACATACCTGGTCATAGATGAAATTGCGCCGGAACAAACAGAAACAGTGTGCTTGGGTTTGCTCGTGAAAGGAGAAGCTGAAGTAGTTGATGCTGTGAAAACTCAGCACTGCATTACCATCGATGGCTGCCCTAAGGCGTGCGCCGAAAAGAACGTAAAGATCGCGGGGGGAAATCCTGTTGCAGTTGAAGTTGTCGAGACCCTAAAGAAGCACCCCGGCGCCAAACCCGGCAGTCCAACCGAACTGAATGATGAAGGCTGGAGTATTGCCAGAGAAATTGCTGCTGAAGTCGCTGATAAGGCAGCGAGTCTGCGGAGCGGCAAGGAGGGAATCCAGTGAGCAAAGAAATCACGAAGGCAGGAATTATCTCATGCAGCGGCGAAGCGATTCCCGAAGGAACAATAGCCCGCCTGGCGGTTCGGCGCGTGCTGGAATCTCTGCGACCAGGCAAAACAGTGACCCTATGCCTGCCGTTGTTCCTGGCCGGGGAGGAGGGCGAACGGAATTTCGCAAAAACACACCCAACCATCGCTATCGATGGCTGCACGAAGCAATGTGCCAAATGGGGCACCGAAAAGCACAGTGGCCCTGTAACCGGCGAAATCGTGGTCTCAGAAATTCTGAGAACAACCGCTGCGAGTTGCAGCCGTTCATCTCGCAATGCATCGCAAGTAGACAAAGACGCTGTCGAGTCGGTTGCCGAAAAAATCGCCACTGAAGTCGACAAGGTACTTGCCAATACATAGCGAAGGATCACTGTCCAGGGAACACGGGTTTGAGATCGCCCGGAGTTGTGGCCAAACAGGGAATTTAAAGCTCCATTCGCATTCGTGCTATATAGCGGGGTGAAAGGCCTTCCATTTAGGCTTGATGTTTTCTAAGTTTGCTTTGAGATCTAAACCCGCCTGATCCAAACCGGTCTACTCGGGCACTTCGTTTTTAATCATAGGATAGCCCGCCTCATCCCACTTGATCATGCCGCCTTCCAGCACTTTTATCTTATCCCGGCGGAAATCCATACTTCTCAGTATCAATGCCACCTCAGAGCTGTCGGCACCTTCCTCGCATAGGCAATAAAGCACAATCAGTTTATCTTTGGGGAGAGCCGAAACCATGCTCTCGCGTTTACCCGGATTATGCATCATTATTATATAGGGTATGTTGATAGCCGTCGGAATGTGCCACATATCGAAGAAATCCGCAGGATTCGTATCCACGATTACAAAATCTGCCTTCTTGGCGAGCATTTCTTTGACTTCCAACGCCGGAATTCTGGGTACTTCGGGATGAACTATCGGTTTTTGGGGCGGATCAGCCTGTTTCGACTCCGAAGCTTGGTCCCCGGCCAATTTTTCTGCAGCCATCGCGAGCCTTCCGCTCTCAGGAGATCCAAGCATGATCCCAACGAACAAAAGCGTTGCCGATAGATGAAAGAGCGGATTAAAAAGATATGGCTTTCTCATCGACAGATTCCTCCCCTCTGCGAGTTTCCAAATACCGTCTGTATGGCGAAGCGGTGAGATGGCTGACTATCCACGGCAGCAATCTGATCCACAGCATGCCGCAGCCGGTTTTTGAGCGCGAACGAAAGCGCTGGCGAACTTACCATCAACCTGAGCAATTATGGACTCCGCGTCCAGATTCGTCCCGGATAGAAGATCCCTGACGTCCTGCCCCTGATAAATGCGAGTTGGCTCGACATCCATCTTCTCGAAGCCCGCTTTTGCAAGCTTAGAACGATACTCATCCTGATGCAATGCGCCGGCAACGCAGCCAGCCCAAAGCTCAACATTCTTCCTGATATCTGCCGGGATATCTCCCAGCACAACAACATCTGAGACAGCGAAGCGTCCGCCCGGCTTCAGGACTCGAAACGCCTCACGCAGAACGCTATCCTTATCCGCAGAAAGGTTGATCACGCAATTGGAAATGATCACATCCACGGAGTTGTCGGGCAGGGGAATATTTTCGATTTCTCCCTTCAGAAATTCGACGTTCTTGACGCCGGCCTGGCGCTGGTTTTCATGCGCCAACGAGAGCATTTCGTCTGTCATGTCGAGACCATAGGCCTTGCCATTTGGCCCCACACGCCTGGCAGACAATAGAACATCAATGCCGCCCCCTGAACCAAGATCAAGGACTGTTTCGCCAGGCTTTAGCTCCGCGAGAGCCGTGGGATTGCCGCACCCAAGCGATGCCAGAACAGCCTTTTCCGGAAGCTCCGCCATCTCGTCCGATGAGTATAGATCTTTTATAATAGGGTCTACGGAACTGCAGCAGCTCGAAGATCCGCAACAGCTGCGCCCGCCGGATTTTGCCTGCACCGCCGCCTGTCCATACTTCTCTTTAACGATCTGTTTTATTTCTGTGGAATTCATCTGTGGTTACCTCCCAAAAATTATTGCAAAACCCCAATATATAACCTCAAACACGAGCTCTCTCTTTAGTAGCAGATTTTTTTATATAGCATTGATCTATACAGCAACCGGCAAGCAGCTCTGCAACTATCGATACGGATTCGACAAGCTGCGCGTGTTTCTCCTGCGGAATGCCTTTAAACATATCCTGGCAGATCCGATTCCAGGTGGTATTGATACGGTCGCGGGCCGCACGGCCTTTTTCATTCAATCGTATAACCGTCGCGCGTCTGTCCTCCGTGCTTGGAGTTCTTTCCGCAAGCCCGTCCTGAACCAAACTCTCGACGGTCCGGCTAAGGGTGCTGTTATCAAGTCCTAAGCGGGCGGATAAATCCTTCAAATTCAATTCTCCCGCTTCGCCTATCTCCAGGATTGCATGGCACTGCGCCATCGTGACGCCGCAACAGAGAGCTTCACTTTTGGTTTGGATCCACACGGCGCGCTCTATTTCCCGAAGCTTCGCCCTGAACCGCTCGATGGATTTGATCTCCAATTGCTCCCCCTGCAATATAGTTGCATAATACAATAATTGTATCAAGCAAATGGATTGTCAAGCAATATTTCAAAAAAACTTCCCGTCTCGCGGCATTCGGTGTAGAAAAGCTGCTATGCGAACCGATCACATAGTGCTTGCATTGTTGTGGATCGCCTATTGTGCGGTTCACAGTTGGTTGATTTCCGTAAGGGCGACACGCTTTTTCCAGCGCGTTCTTGGAACCAAGTATTGTTTTTCCCGGATATTATTTAATCTCTTTTCTATTGGAACGTTGATTCCTCTACTCCTATTTTCAGATTCCCCTCGATTTAGAGGCTCAGTTGTCTTTGTCTGGGAGGGAAATTGGCGAATGGCTCGTTATTCCTTGGCGCTTCTGGCCGCCGTGCTCATTATAGGCGGAGCCCGACATTACAGCATGAGTCTATTTATCGGTTTGCAGCAAATCCGAAGCAATCGTCTGGCCGGTGCAATGACAAAAAGCGGCGAACTTGATTCCAGTGGAGTTTTGGGACTCATCCGCCATCCGTGGTACTTGGCCGTATTCATTCTTATATGGGCAAACGATTTGAATGTGGCGACCATAGTTGTCAATGCCGTTCTTTCTGCGTATCTGGTAATTGGAACCCTCCTGGAGGAAAAAAAGCTTGTACTCGAATTCGGCGACATATACCGGGAATATCAGCGAAATGTGTCGATGTTTATCCCTCTTAAATGGCTGAATCCGAAGCATTGAGGTGGGCCTTCCCCAGCAATTTTCCAAACAATCTCATTTCCGCTCCGCTTTCCGCTCCGTTCACCCCCTAAAGGGAGGGTGAAGCGGACGGAATTTTCCGCGGACGGTTGTCCGCCGGTATCCCTCTCCGTTCATTGAGCTTTCCGCGTCCGTCCGAATTCACGGAAAAACCGGACGCGGAAACTGGACGGAAAACCCAAAATCTTCCCAAGTTATTCTACATTCGAGACATAGTAGAGATTTCCGTCCTTCTTGATCTGTCCGCTCCGTACAAGCTGGTTCAGCTTTCCGTACAGCGCCGTCCGCTTTATCCCGACCATGTCCTCGATCGCCCTGGCCCTGAAACGGGCCATTCGATCCTTGCTTAACACTCCGGGCAAAACTGCAGGTGCGCAATCAACGTGTCGTTGAAGCCTTAAGACAACTGTGCTCTGAAGGCAAGGTCCAAAGGTTAGCCCGCGGTTATGCCGTGGTCGCCGACCAGTCGACGCAGATATAGACGGTTCGCCTTTTCCACTTGATGGGCTGGAGATGGTCGACCGGGCGGGGTGGTCCGGTCGCCCTTCTGTCGTGTCTTACGTCGGCAGCCGGAAGGACAATCTTCTTCCGGTGCCATCCTCCGTTTCTTGCCCCATACGGTCGCCGGACCTTCTTGTTTTCTTTTCGGCACGGTGCCGCAATACGCACCACTTGACAGACCAGTCTGTCTGGTTCACAATTTTGACATGACAATGGAAAAGGACAGTGAAGCGCGCAAACGGATCCTAAACACGGCTCGGGATCTTTTCTACCGGAACGGGTATCGTGCAACGGGAATCAACGAGATCATCAAGAAATCGGGCGTGGCAAAGGCAACGTTTTATGACCATTTCCCCTCGAAAGAATCCCTGGCTCTTGCCTACGTGAAGATCATGAATAAGGAAGAAACCAAGCTTATGGAAAACGGGATCCAAGGCTACCCGGGACCCTATGAGAAGTTGATCGGTCTGTTCGAGTTCCTGATCCCCTGGTCCCAGGAGCGGGACTTCCGCGGCTGCGCCTATTTGAATATGGCGTCCGAAATTCCGCATCACGCCAATCCCGTGCGGCAGGAATGTAAAAGCCACTACCGGAATGTACGCCAGTTGATCGGGCGGCTTATGCAGGAGTTGAAGATAAAGCGCGGCGCCGCTTGGAAAGGCCGGGACACCCACAAGGCTGCCGACGACTTCATGCTGATCCTGGCGGGAGCTTTGGCCATGGCACAGATCTACCATGATGCCGAGCCCTTCTATGAGGCCATCGATGCGGCGAAACGGATTTTACGGTGATTTTCTTTGCGTCGGTCTGAAACAGACTTGTCTGTCTTAGGCCAATTACGGAAAGGGAGGGAATTTATGAATCCAGAATTGAAGGGAAGCGCGGAAGACCTTAGCGCTCTAAAAGCAAATCTGCGAGGAGAGACAATCCAGCGGGGGGATGCCGGTTACGACGAGGCGCGGAAGCTCTTCAACGCAATGATTGACAAGAAACCGGCGGTGATTGCGCGCTGCGTGGATGCGGCCGACGTGATGGCATGCGTGAACTACGCGCGCGAAAAGGGAATCCTTCTTGCAGTCCGCGGAGGCGGTCACAACGGGCCGGGCCTTGGGAGCTGCAACGACGGCCTGGTGATCGACCTGTCGCGCATGCGCAGCGTGCAGGTGGATCCTCAGGCCAAAATCGCGCAGGTCTCGGGCGGATGCGTGTGGGGTGATGTGGATCATGCCACACATGCATTCGGGCTGGCTGCGCCGAGCGGCATCATTTCCACTACCGGGGTGGGCGGACTGACACTCGGCGGTGGCATCGGGCATTTATCGCGGAAATGGGGCTTGACGATCGATAACCTGCTGAGTGTGGATATGGTGCTTGCCGACGGGAGCTTCGTAACCGCGAATGATCAGCAAAACCAGGACCTTTTTTGGGCAGTGCGCGGAGGGGGCGGCAACTTTGGCGTCGGGACCTCATTCAAGTTCCGGCTGCACCCGGTTGGCAGCGTAATTGCCGGGCCGATGTTCTGGGCGCTGGAAGACGCGCCTGCTGTGATGAGAGCGTACGAGGATTTCATCACGAACGCGCCGGAAGAAGTGAACGGCTTTTTTGCCTTTCTCACAGTGCCTCCTGTGGACCTGTTTCCGGCGGAGCTCCACATGCGAAAAGTCTGTGGCGTGGTGTGGTGTTCCCTGGCGGACGAGGAACGCACCCGAAAAATCCTCAAGCCGGCCGAGAGCTGGGGTAAACCGCTCCTGGAAGCCGTTGGACCGATGCCGTTCCCCTTTTTGCAGCGCCTGTTCGACAATCTGTATCCGCCGGGCCTGCAATGGTACTGGAAAGCCGACTTCGTGGACTGTCTCAGCGACGAAGCCATTACGCTGCACGTGAACCACGGCTCGCAGCTGCCGACTATGCTCTCAAGCATGCACCTCTACCCCGTCAACGGAGCGGTGCACCGCACGGCCGAGGGCGATACGGCCTTCAGCTACAGGAAAACAAAATGGGCGGAAGTGATCATCGGCGTCGACCCAGATCCGGCGAACAAAGAAAGGATCACCCGCTGGGCAAAAACATATTGGAATACGCTGCACCCGCTTTCGGCGCCTGGCGCCTACATCAACTTCATGATGGAAGAAGGCGCGGGGCGGGTGGAAGCAACGTACGGCGCGAACTATGGGCGGCTGCGTCAAATCAAGGCAAAGTACGATCCCGACAACCTATTCCGGGTGAATCAAAACATTGTGCCTGCGGATATCTGAAGCTGGCAAATGGAAACAAAACAACAAAGGAGGAATGAGAAATGATTGCAACAAAAGACATCCTGGACCGCCACTTGAAATATTTTAGTGAGCGCGACCTCAACGGCGTCCTCTCCGACTATGCAGCCGATGCCGTCATGTTCACCGCAAATGGACCGCTTAGGGGCGTCGACGCAATCAGGCCGATGTTCCAGGCGTTGATTGCGGAATTTGAGAAGCCTGGCTCAGCGTTCAGCATGAAACTGCAGTCCGTTGTGGGCGACTGCGGTTACATCCTGTGGCACGCAGAGACGCCCGATAACGTGTACGACCTGGGTACGGACACGTTCGTCGTGCAGAATGGCAAGATTGTCGCCCAGTCCTACACCAGCAAGATCACGCCCAAGGGCTGAAAGCAATCTATTCTAAGGGGTCGGCGAACAATGCCCTGAAGCTGACCGCCCAGGCATCCATCAGTTAACCTATCTCCCCCCTATCTCCCCCCTGCTTTCCCCCTTTATCACCCTCTTTTTTTAACGCATAAAATCATGGAAAACGACAGCATCCTCGCGTCTCCGGAGGAAGCAGGCAGCCGTGTTTGGCGGTTTTGTTCACGCGCATGCTGCCATTGCTCCGCCAGTTTTTAACCTTCATCCGAAGATAGTCACGGTCTCCGGGAGTGTGAGGACGTTCTCCGATCTCCTCGATGAGTGCTTCGAAGCACTGCAGGCTGGCAAAGGATCCAGAATTTCTTTTATTAATCCTTTATTAAAGGCTCATTGGTGCAAGGAAATCTAAAATAATACTTGATTCCATACACTATGTGACATACAGTATATTACATACAGTATGGGGGCCATTGTATGACCGTAGAAGAAAACCTCTTTGAAAATCTTCGACTTGAGCTCCGCCGCGGGTGCCTGTCATTGGCAGTCCTTGCCAAGCTCCGCCGGGAGCATTACGGATATACGCTCCGCAAAGCCCTGGTAGGGCGTGGCCTGGAAATTGAGGAAAGCACGCTCTATCCGCTGCTTCGCCGGCTGGAATCTCAGGGCTTGCTGGTGAGCGAGTGGCGCGAGGAAGACAAGCGCAAAAAGCGCTTCTACAAGCTCTCTGCCGAGGGCTCAGGCATTCTCGCCCGGCTTCTGCAGGAGTGGCAAACGATCAACGCCTCAATGGACAACATTCTGTAAGAAGGAACACGCTATGGAACTGCTTGACCGCTATCTTGAAGCTGTACGCAAGCACCTGCCCTTGAAGCGGCAGGACGACCTTCTGGCCGAGTTGCGCGCCAACTTGGAGGAGCAGTTGGAGGACAAGGAGTCCGCGCTTGGCCGCCCGATGACCGGGGAGGAAGCCGAAGCCTGGGTGAAGCAGTTGGGTTCTCCCATGCAGATGGCAGCTCGCTACCAGCCACAGCAGTATCTGATCGGCCCAGCGCTCTTCCCCATCTACCGGCTGGTGATAAGAACGGCATCCCTCTGGTTCATCGTGATCTATGTGGTGGTTAGCGTGATTCAGGCCGCAGGAAATGAGCATCCCGGCAGCGTGTCGCTGCGCGCCGCAGGCCGCTTGCCCTGGCAGTTGCTGGGCTTCGCAGCATTCATCACCTTGAGCTTTGCCGTCGCCGAGTTTGTGGCCGTTCGTATCTCCAAAAAGCTGCCGCCGGGGCTGCCGGAGTGGTCTCCACGTTCGCTCCCGCCGCTCGATCGGAGACCTTCGGGACCGAAGCCGCGCACGCGCGCGCAAGCGATTGCCGGACTGGCCTTCAGCATTGTGGGCCTTGCCTTCTGGCTGCTGGCGCCGATCTATCCCTATCTCCTGCTCGGGCCGGGCGCCGCCTACTTGAAACAAATCCCGTTCGAGATCGCGCCGGTCTGTTGGACATTCTACTGGTGGGTAGCGGCGACGAGCGCTCTTCAGATCGTGTGGCGCGGCATCGAGCTGGCGCTCGGACTGTGGCCGCACACGGCCGGCATCAACCGGGTGGTATTTGCGGCCCTGGCGCTGATCCCGCAGTTCATCATGCTGTTTGCGCCGGGTCACACGTACTTCACGTTGCGCAGTACGGCAGACAGCGCGCGGTACGCCGGCGCATTGGTTTCACTGAACCTTGGAATTCATGTGGCCTTTTGCGTTATTGCCGCCATCACGGTGCTGCAACTACTGTGTTTTGGATGGCAGTTGGCGGCAAACGCAAGGAAGCGCAGCATGGCACAGGGGTAGGGTAAGACTGGGCGCAGCCCCGGGCCGCCGGTCGATGACAGGAGTAAAGCTTCATCAAGCTCAAGCCCCTGCGCAATGGCAGACGCATAAGCGTACCTCGACCGCAAGCTCAACGCTGCCGGATGAGTAAGCCGATCCAGCGATACAGCGCGTCAACATTGCCCAGATTAAAACCTGGATTGATCAATTCCATACCGATATTGAGTACAGTCCCATCGACCGGCCCTCCGCCGCCGGACCGTGAAAGAAAGCTAGCGAGAACGATCGCGCCGCGGCGTTTCTTTGTCGAGAAGCCGATAAAAGTGCTAAAGCCGCCGGTCACGCCGGTCTTCAAGAGGCTACGCGATGTCTAGTACCTGGCTTTCAGCCAATCAAAGATGATGCTTTCGAATGCGGGCTTGCTGTTCCTGAACCAGGCCGCCTGAGTGATGGCAATGTTCTCGGGAGTCTGGTTCTCCGTCCAATATTCCAGCAGCTTGATCTTGAATCCCGTGTCCTCCGCCGGCACGAGGGTGTAGTGAGCACTTGCCTGGAAGGGAGGCACGATGTCCTTGCCGCTCGCCTCATCCACGGTCCTGTCGTTGAAACGGACACAAACGATCAGTTTTTCCAGGTTGATCGCATAATAGCAGGGCTCAATGATCTCGCGGAGACCGGGATGCACCATTTGCATGAGAAGTCCTTCGCGAGAAGTTCTTCCTCCCGTAAACTCCGCGGTTGCCGGCGGCGTGTAGTAGACGAACTCAAAATCCTCTGTAAACAGTTTTCCGAGTTCCGGCACCTTTTCGAGAGGGCCGATGCATTCGCGGACCGCTGCAAAATACATGTCCATCCATGCGGAAATCTTTTCTTGAGTAATATCCATCGCCAACGCCTCCATCGTCTTCCAGCCCATCCGTCTTGCCCATGATCCAAAACGCAATCACTGACGCTAAAACAATTCCCGCACCTTCCGAGGATTGCAGCCGGCACTTGATGAAATCGTCAATCTTCTCAGGAATTGGTATGTGGACCGCCGCCAAATAATTCCACGCCGGTCCGCCGGCGCTCCCGCGCCGTCCGATAGCCGGCTTTGCGCCAGTCGCGCGGCATTCGGATCTCGTCCAGCAGATGCAGCCGGCCTTGCTTTTCGAGCCGCACGTAAATTTTTGCCCAGGCGCAAGGAGTTTCCGATCCCACTTCGCAGTATCCGCCGCGGGAACCTCCACAGGGACCATTCAGCAGGCGCTTCGCACAAAGCGTAATCGGGCAAATGCCCGCCGTGCAGGCCAGCAGACAGTCTCCGCATCCACGGCACTTTTCGCGCCAGACGCCGGGTTCATCGGCTCCACCCATAAAAGTGGTGGTTAGCGCCGGAAGAACAGGCAACGGCTCGAAAGCATCGGCGACAATCTGCACTCCGGCTCCGCACGCCAGGGACAAAATCGCGTCGGTGCCTTCGGGAATCTGGAGGAAGGATTTGATCAGATCATTCTCGCATTGCCTCTCGATGGTGCCAACCATAAGCTCGGGAGGCACACCCCTGTAATGCTCGGGATGGGAAAGCCGGCGCGACAGATCCTGGGCTTCGGCGTCGCCGCCCGACCTGCAAACAGTCACGCAGCCGCCGCATCCGAGAACCAGCACCTTCGAGTAGCCGGCGATGGAAGATGCAATCTCGCTGATCTCTTTCAAATCTCCTACGATCATGATGCTGTCCCGCTGACCCGTCGCTGCCTCCCTGCCAGTGCCTTTGCCTGCCGCTCCAGCTTGTGGCGGGTACACAGCGGTTCGACCAGTTCGCGGACTTTCGGCTCGAGGCTGTCCTTCAAGCGCTCCGCGTAGACGACTTCACCGCATTCTTTGCATCGCACAAGGTAATGTGTGACGACTTCGTCCCATTGGTTTTGGAGCAGGTGCTGGAACTCGATCGCATGCTCGGGGCATATTCTCCAACAGGTGGCGCATCGCGCGCAGAGCGCCATGTTATGGAACAGCGTCTGCGTGCCTCCTGCTTCTTTGGCATCAAGCGCCCGGGCCGGACAGTTCCGGACACAGGCAAGACACCCGTTGCACTTGCTGTTTACCTGGAAATAGATCATCGTTCCTGTCCGTTGTACGAGCGGAGATCGATCTTCTGAGAAATTGCCTCTGCCGTGCGTTTCGTTTCCAGCGCAATCACCGGCAGCTTTTCCGCACTCATGCTCGGACTGAATCCGACCACCCAGACGGCCGACGGCCGCGGCCCGGAATTTTGAATGACCGCAGCAACGGCCCGGACCCCCTGAATATATTCTTCATCGTCCAGCCCGTATCCCGCTGCGCGCGCCTCGCCGACTTTCTTCATATAGAGGTTCGGGTCCGTAATCGTATTTTCCGTATACCTGCGCAGGCCCAGAGTGCGTATCAATGAGGCGGCCTGGCCTTCTTCCATTAATGCGAGGAATGCTTTCCCGATGGCTCCCGCCAACAAAGGCACCCGTGTCCCTACAGGAGAGGTGATCTTTAAATCCTGCGCCGACTCGACGATATCTATGATGGAAACGTGATCGCCGGAGCGGATGCCCAGGAACACCGACTGCTGCGTCGATCGCATCAAATCTTCCATGACCGGCCTGGCAATATCTTTAAGATCGATTCGAACGTAGCCTGCCCGGGCCAATTCAAAAAGCGCCATGCCGAGCATATAGCGCTTTGTCTTTTTGTCCCGGACGATGGCGCCTGCTTTTTCAAGAGCGTGGGCAATCCCGTGTACAGTGCTTTTATTGATACCCAATTCCCGGGAGAGATCGCTGATTGTCATCAGCTTGTCCTTCCTGGCGACAAGCTCAAGGATACGGAAAGCTTTGGTAACAATCGGCGCCTGGTACATGCGGACTTGCTCCGGCAATTGTTTTCTATAGAGAACGATCTGGAATGAGAATATGAATCAGGATATGGATTTGTGTCAACAACAAATTATTGCATTTATTAAGTTATTTCCATAAATTATTTTATTATTGACATGGCCGGGATCGGCCATGTTATTGTGATTTCAATTTTGTTCTTCATAATGAACTGCCGGAGAGGGAGCCATGGCTGATGAGGATGTTTCGACCGCCGAGGCTTTGAGAAAAACAAGGACCTACGGACAATTCCGATGCCACAACCCAAGTTGCATGGGACGCCTGCAGCCGGAGGCCGGACAGGCACAGGTGAAGTGCCCCGCGTGCGGCATGGAGTTTCGCGTTCATTGGATTCGTCCGGACTTTCCAAGGATCCGAGGACCCGTATGGGACGCCAATCGAAAGCTTGCCGAGGAAGCCCTGAAGAAGCGGGAGGAGGAAAAGTAGCATGGCACTCAATCGAAAGATCGCCTATATCGATCTGACAACCGGCGATATTCAGGTCAAGCCGATCCCTTTGGAAATTCGCAGGAGATTTCTCGGCGGACGAGGATTGGATGCCTATCTGCTCTACAACCACACCACCCAAGGAGTCGACCCGCTGGGACCGGATAATGTCCTGCTGATTTCCGGCGGGCTTCTCACGGCCACATGCGCTTCCGCCACGACACGTACGCATGTCATGGCCAAATCGGCGCTGACAGGCTTCCTGGGTTCCACGAACATGGGGGGCTTTTTTGCTCCCGAGCTTGCATGGGCCGGATTCCACCACCTGGTCATCAGGGGCAAAGCAGCTAAGCCTGTTTACCTTTTTATCCATGATGGCGAGATCGAGATCCGGGACGCGAAGAATATCTGGGGCAAAAGCGCAACCGAAACCCAATGGGCTATTCAAGAAGAGCTTGCGGATCCTGAAGTAAAAAGCCTTGTGATCGGCCCTGCCGGAGAAAACCTGGTGCGGTTTGCGAACGTCAGGACCGGCATCAAAAATTCCGGCGGCAGGACCGGCATGGGCTGCATTATGGGTTCCAAGAATCTCAAGGCGGTTGCCGCCCGCGGCTCCATGGATATTAAGATCGCCCGTCCTGTCGAAGCCCTCGAATATAACAAGAGGTTTATCGATCAGATCACGAGCTCCAAAGTCAACCAGACGCAAGGGACTTTGGGAACGCCCTTCATTTGGGGCGCGACCAACTCCTGGGGCGGTGTGCGCTCGCGCAATTTCCAATATAACCAGTGCGAATATGCCGATGATATCGAGCCGGAGCACCTGGATGAGATCGCGACGGCAACCATGGGCCCCTACCACATGGCCAGCTGCTATGCGTGCCAGGTCCACTGCCGCGCCCGCTACAAGCTGCCCTCAGGCCCTTACGCCGGGAAATACGATGAAGGCCCTGAGTACACGTCTCTGGGCGCATTCGGCGCGGAGCCGGATTGCCGGAATGCCGAGACCGTCATGACAGGCAATTATCTTGTCAATCAATATGGCCTGGACAACCTGGAGACGGGGAGCATGATCTCGTGGGCCATGGAGCTGTTCGAGCTCGGCATCCTGACGAAGGAGCAAACTGGCGGACTCGATCTGCGCTTCGGCAATGATGAAGCGCTCATCGAGATGATCCACCGCATTTGTTTCCGGAAGGGTTGGCTCGGAGATACTCTGGCCGACGGCGGGATCCCGGCTTCCGAAAAAATCGGCAAGAATTCCTTCGACTACCTGGTCCAGGTCAAGGGGATGAACAACCTGCACTCCGACGAGCGCGCGACTCCGGCCCTGGCGTTGAATATCGCCACAGCATCGCGCGGGTCCGATCACCTGAGAAGCCGGCCGGCCATCGATCTCTATCACCTGCCGGAGCCTGTGCTGAGGAAGATCTATTCGAGCCCGGTTCCTTATGATGGACCGCTGAGCTCGGAGCACACAGCCTACGAGGGCAAATCCTGGCAGGTCTTCTGGCAGGAAAACTGCTACATGGCGGTCGATTGCCTCGGCATATGCAAATATCACACGGTGTTTCTGGGAGCGACGCATCCCAACTTCGAGGACTGGGCCAAGGTGGTTTTTTATAACACAGGGCTGGAATTATCGCCGGTTCAGATTTGGGAGGTAGCCGAGCGATGCAACATGATTGAAAGGCTTTTCAACCTGCGCGAAGGCTTGACGCGCAACGACCCGAGAAAGGGAGACACGCTCAGCCATCGCTATTTTGATGAGCCCTGCCTGCGGGGAGCTCCCGGCGTGGTGGGAATAAAGATCGACAAAGATAAGTTTGTCCAAATGCTGGACGAGTTTTACGCGCACAAAGGGCTCGATCAAGACGGCATTCCCAAACCGGAAACATTGAAAAGGCTTGGACTGGAGGGCGAGCCTTCCCGCCAGCTGTAGCCGGCGGCAACCGTGAGGAAAATTGTCCATGCCAAAGAACAGCAAAGTCCTGAAAGTGGATTATGAAAAGTGCACGGGATGCAGGCTGTGCGAGCTTGTCTGCTCCGTAAAACATGATCACGTGTCCAATCCCATGCGCAGCCGGATACGCATCATCAAATGGGAATCCGAGGGGATCTATGTGCCCGTATCCTGCCAGCAATGCGAGGATGCTCCCTGCGTAATCGGTTGTCCGGCCAAAGCGCTCTCGCGCAACGCGGACATGGCGCGGGTGGATGTGGATTATGAAAAATGTATCGGTTGCCGCACCTGCGTGTCCGTATGCCCATTTGGGGCGATGCACTTCGTCTCTACCGACCGAAAGGTGATCAAGTGCGATCTTTGTGACGGCGAGCCGCAGTGCGTTCGCTTCTGCGATGTCGCCGCAGTCAGTTTTGTCGAGCCCAGGGACCTGGGCCTGCAAAAAGGGAGGGAGGCGGCCCGGAGGCTCCAGGCCGCGGATCGGAAGGCTTCCTCGCTTCTCGAGGTTCAGTGATGGCGATTACGATCGAATTCCTCAGCCTGCCCAATGTGGTAAAAATGGTCGGCAGCAAGACGATCACAATGGATTACTCGGGCCAGACCGTTGAAGGCTTGATCCGCCAGATAACGGACAAATACGGAAAGGATGTCAAAAAATTCCTTCTCGACGAAACCGGCAGCCTGGACATGATCTTCAAGGTCCTGCGCAACAAAGAGGAGTGGATTCGGTCCGACCAGATGCAGAGGCCCCTGCAGGACGGTGATCGCATAACCATCATGATGCTGGCCGCCGGCGGCTGAAAGGCAGCCACGAATCCACACGAATTGCGTCCATGAATGCGACGATGAAATCAGGCAGCAACCTGGAACGAGTGCTCAGGTCGGGCGAATTCGCATTCACCGGCGAGCTGGGTCCGCCGCGCGGGGCCAATGCGATCAAGATCCGCGAGAAAGCAAGATACCTTCGGAATTGCGTAGACGCCGTCAACATTACCGATAATCCCACCGCCATGGTTCGCATGTCGAGCTGGGGCGCTTCAATCATCGCGCTACAGGAAGGTCTGGAGCCGAATTATCAGATGGTCTGCCGCGATCGAAACCGGCTGGCCATGCAGAGCGATATCCTGGCGGCCTATGCCAATGGCATTCGGAACATGGTGTGCCTTTCCGGGGATCATCAGGATTTCGGGGATCATCCGGATGCCATGGGAGTTTTCGACATTGATTCCATACAGCTCATCCGGATGGTCAAAACGATGCGCGACGAGGGTAAATTTGCCGGCGGAGAACCCATCGACGGTCCGCCGCGGATGTTCATCGGCGCGGCCATAAATCCCTTCGCGGACCCATTCGAATTCAGCGTCCGTCGGCTGGCCAAGAAGATTCGGGCGGGGGCCGATTTTATACAGACTCAGTGCATCTACAACATGACGAGATTCGGTGAGTTCATCCTGCGCGCTTCGGACATGGGGCTGCTGGGGGAGGTTTACCTTATCGCCGGCATCACGCCGCTGAAAAGCGTCCGGATGGCTGAATACATGCAGAAGGATGTGCCCGGGATGGAAATTCCGGATGAAATTGTGTCTCGTCTCCGAGGTGTCCCGAAGGATAGGGAAGCGGGTGAAGGAATTCAGATCGCCTGCGAACAGATCTCCCTTTTGAAAGAAATTCGAGGTGTTGCAGGAGTTCACCTCATGGCCATCGAATGGGAGCAAAAGATCCCGGAAATCGCTGAGAGGGCCGGGCTGTTGCCGAGACCGAAAGTCTGAAAGGAATTATTAGTGAGGACGGCTCTCCAGGGCCAACCTCACTAAGATGAGGAAGCCGAGGAGGACATCCAATGGAAGAGATAAAAAAGATCCGAACGCATTGCCGCTGTTGCCACGGCGCTTGCGGCTGTTTTGCCTACGTAAAAGACGGCAAGGTGATCAAGGTTGAAGGGAATCCCGACGATCCCATCAGCCACGGCACCATGTGTACCAAAGGGCTGTCCGTCACACAGCTGGCCTATCATCCGGACAGGATCCTTTATCCGATGAAACGCGTGGGGCCGAAGCCGAGCGGGCAGTGGGAGCGAATCACCTGGGATGAGGCGCTGGATACCGTCGCAACCAGGTTCCAGGAAGTTGTCGATAAATACGGGCCGGAATATATCGTGGTCGGGCAGGGAACCGGCAGGGATTATGAAAGCCACATGTACCGCTTCGCGAATCTGTTGGGAACGCCCAACGTTTTGACGGCCGGGCATATGTGTTATGTCTCCAGGGTATCCACAAGCCTCATTACCTGCGGCAACCTTCCGGTTGTCGACTATTACGTCGGCGAGCCCAAGCTCATTGTCATGTGGGCAAGCAATCCCATGTGGACCAACGCGGATGAATACAAGGGAGAGAACTTTTACCGGGCCTATAAGAACGGCGCTAAGCTGATCAGCATCGATCCCCGGAAATCTTTCTATGGAGGGAAGGCCGATATCTGGCTGCAGATTCGTCCCGGCACCGATTGCGCCCTGGCTCTCGGTTTCCACCATGTAATTATCGAAGAGGAGCTCTACGACAAGGATTTCGTGCAAACCTACGTTCACGGTTGGGATGCCTTTAAAGAGCGGGTCATGAAGGATTATCGCTCTGGATAAGGTGGAGAAAATCACGTGGGTGGACAAGGAAAAGATCCGGGCCGCCGCGCGGCTCTATGCGACCACAAAACCGGCGGCGATCCATTGGGGTGTGCCCACGGAACAAAACAACAACTGCACGGACTTCACCCGCACCGCGATCGGATTGATGGGAATTACGGGTAATCTGGATACGCCCGGAGGAAATGTCCTTTTTGTGAATCCGCCGGTCAGGACGGTCGCCGAGTTTTCCTGCCACAAAAGCCTGTCGAGAGAAGTGCAGCAGAAGCGGCTGGGCGGCATGGAGTTTTTCCTGGGCGCCCGAGTGCAGTTTATCAATCCGAAAAAAGCGTGGGACTCCATTGTCTATGGGACGCCGTATCAGCTTAAAGCAGGGCTCCTCTGCGGGACCAATCCGGTCGTATCCCGGGCCAACGCGAAACAGGCTTATCTCGCCTTGCAGCAGCTGGGATTTCTGGTAGTCATCGATCATTTCCTGACTCCGACAGCCGAACTGGCGGACATCTTCCTGCCGGCAGGAACCTGGCTGGAACAGAATTATGTCGCCGACAACTGGAAGCGGCACGGCTATGTGTTTGCCCGGGTGAAGTGCGTGGATATCGGCGAAGCGTGGCAGGATCACAAAATCTTCCTCGAGCTCGGCAAGCGAATGGGGCAGCAGTGGTTCCCGACCGTCGAGGATTCGCTGACCTACCTGCTGGAACCTTCCGGCCTGAATTGGGAACAATTCAAGGAGAAGGATTATCTGCACGGCGAAATGGTTTACGGCAAATATAAGGAAAGAGGTTTTTCAACGCCTACCGGAAAACTGGAATTGTCGTCCACCATATTGGAAAGGTGGGGGCGCGATCCGGTGCCCAAGTATCAGGAGATTCCCGAAAGCCCGGTTTCAACGCCTGAAGTGGCGAAGAGATATCCGTACATTTTCAACTCGGGACTCAGGACGCCGACATTCTTCCATACCGAGATGCGCATGATCCCGTGGTTGAGGGAAATACGGCCATGGCCGATCTGCGAAATCCATCCTGAAACCGCAAAAAAGCATGGAATCAAGGACGGTCAATGGGTCTGGATCGAATCGCCGCGGGGACGCATCAAACAAAAGGCTAAAATTACGGAAGGACTTCTTCCGAACGTCATCGCCGCGGAGCACGGATGGTGGTATCCGGAGATGAAAGATCCGGGACACGGTTGGGATATCTCGAGCTCCAATATCATCACAAACAACGCCTTCGAAACCTGCGATCCCAATATGGGCTCCACGAACCTCAGGGTCTGCTTGTGCAACATTTCCCCCTGCGACGAAGAATGGGAGGAAGCCAAATGAGCAAAATATCATTGATATTCAGCCAGGTGGATTGCTGCGGTTGCCACACCTGCGAGGTCGCATGCAAGCAGGAGCACGGGCTTCCGGTCGGCCCGAGGGTGGTAAAGGTTTTGGAAAGGGCGCCGTTGTTCATGCAGTATTACTGTCACCATTGCGAAGATGCACCTTGTGCGCTGTCTTGTCCGGAAGAAGCCATCCGGAGAGATCCGGAAACCGGCGTCGTGCTTCAAGATCCTGAAAAATGCAATGGCTGCAATGCCGTGACCGGCAAGTCGGGAGCGGAGAAGCAGCAAACCTCTCCATGTAAATTCAATTGCCCGGCAGGAAACGATATCCAGGGATTCATCGGGCTCGTGGCGAGGAGCAAATACCAGGAAGCGCTGCGGCTGCTGAAGGAAACCAGCCCGTTCCCGTCCATCTGCGGCAGAGTCTGCACCTTCCCGTGCGAAACAGACTGCAATCGGAAACAGATTGATGACCCGGTATCCATCCGTTCCATCGAGAGGTTTTTGGCCGATCAGGATCGCGCGAACGGCGACGCGTATGTGCCCAAAATTAACCAGACGAGAGAGGCAAAGGTAGCCATTGCCGGCTCCGGTCCGGCCGGACTCGCAGCAGCCTATTTCCTTGCCAAGAACGGATACAGGACGACGGTGTTCGAAAAGCTCCCGGTCGCCGGCGGCATGATGGCCGTCGGAATCCCGCTCTATCGCCTTCCCAGAAAAACGCTGGCCAACGACATCGGTGTGATCAAGAAGATGGGCGTGGAAATCAGAACCGGAGTGACCTTCGGCAAAGATGTGACCTTCGAGAGCCTTAAGAAGGAAGGGTACAAAGCTTTCTTTCTGGCGACAGGCCTTCATCAGAACATCCGATTGAATGTGGCCAACGAAGATATGCCCGGGGTAGTGAACGGGATAGATTTTCTCCGCGATGTGTCTTTGGGAATTCCTGTTTCGCTCGGGCGCAAAGTCATTGTCGTGGGCGGCGGCAATGTAGCCATGGACGTCGCAATGACGGCAATCCGCAGAGGCGCAGCCGAGGTCACGCTCGCAGCTCTGGAGCAGCGCGCTGAGATGCCTGCATGGGAACGCGAGATCAACGAGGCAATCGAGGAAGGAATTAAGATTGTCAACGGCCTTGGGCCGAATAGGTTTTTGCAAAAAGACAGCCGGCTGTTCGGGATTGAATTCAAACGTTGCGTTTCAGTATTTGATGAAAAGGGCGCCTTCAGTCCCAAATACAATGAGGCGGATCTGACCCTGCTGGAGGCCGACACGGTCATTGTCGCTATTGGCCAGGCGGCGGACATAGCCTTTGCGAAGGAACAAGGCATTGCAACCAGCGAAGCGGGCCAGTTTGTAGTCGATCCCATAACGCTGGAAACGGCGATTCCTGGTGTCTTCGCAGGCGGGGATGCCTGTTATGGACCCAAGACCGTCGTGGAGGCCATCGGCTGCGGGAAAGAAGCCTCCGTTTCCATCGATCGATATCTGAGAGGTCTGGATCTTTACACGGGCAGAGAAGCGAGAGATGCAAAGCTGACGCCTATCACACAACCGCAGAAGGAAAAGTATGATCCGGCGCCTCGCGTTCAGGTCCCCTGGTTGCCGCCCCGGGAACGGATGGGCTCCGATGAAGTTCAGCTCGGGCTTACGGAAGAGGCTGCTCTGCAGGAAGCGAAGCGATGCATTACCTGCGGCACTTCCTGCGTGCAGGCCTGCCCATACGGCGTCATGCAGTTCAACCACCTGACCCTGAAAGCGGTAAAGTGCGACCTTTGCGTTGAGAAGCGCGGCAGAAACGAAGCTCCGGCATGCACCTGGGCTTGCCCGGCCCATTGCATTTATTGGGGAGATGAGTCCACCTTCCCGAGCGGTATCGATCAGGGGCTGCAAAGAATCGTCCCGTAACAGGAGAGGAACAGCCCCCGGTGTTCCCCGCGGACATTCGTTCCTGCTCCTTTGACTATTGATCATGATGCTGACGTGGAAGGACCCGGAAACCGGATTGGAGTGGCAGCTCGATTCCCCGGGGGAAATGACCTGGTACGAAGCCCGGGAGTACGCGCGGTCGTTGACGCTGGACGGCAGGAATGATTGGCGATTGCCGACGGCGGCTGAGCTTGAAACTCTGATCGATCGAAAAACCCTATTTGAGAGAATGCGCCCGACTGTGCGGGAAGAGGTTCCCTTCAGGGATACTCTGAGCTACTGGTCGTCAACAACATTCGCTCCGAACACCTATAGCGCCTGGATCGTCATGTTTGATGGGGCCTATATCCTTAGCTACTATAAAAGCAGCGCCTATCGCGTGCGGTGCGTCCGTGGACAGGAAAATAGATCCGCCGCTTTTTCGTCGACAAAATAGCTGATATCCACAGACCTGCCGCCGCTGCCATCCGGGAGCACACGACCGCGCCCGATGTGTCGGTGCCGGCTTGTGGCAAAGCGCAAGGGAAGCGGCAGCTCGGACGATGCGGCGAATTTTAGGTGCAGCAAAGGATTTTTGAGCGATGTTTTGAGTGCGGCAGCTTCCCGCCGCTTTTGGATTTCCCGTTTCCCGTTGAGATCCTGTATTTGAAAACGGGAAACCGGAAACGCGAAACGCGTGCACGGCAAAGGCGCGCTTCGCACGCAAAACAGACAATGGAGGGCTGACCATCGCCATGGCAGAAAAAACGTGGACGGACTATAGAGAAAAGAAGCACTCCAAGCCTTTGCCGTTAAAGGGAATCAGGGTGCTGGAGGTTTGCACTCTTATCCTGGGTCCTTTGGGATCGGCTTTCCTGGCTGAGATGGGTGCTGAAGTCATCAAGTTTGAAATCCCTCCTATGGGAGATACGCATCGTGACATGGCTCCCTTCGCGAATTTGTTCAGGGAGAATGGTCCCGGATTTGTGCATGATAATCCCAATAAATACTGGGTGGGACTTGATCTGCACAAACCTGAGGCGCAGAAGGTGTTCCGGGAACTCGCGTCCGGAGCCGACATCATCGAAGATAACCTGAGACCGGGAGTCATGGACGGCTGGAATGTCGGGTATCAACAGATCCAGGAGATCAATCCGGGCATTATTTACATCTCCAAAAATGGCTTTGGACAGTGGGGCCAGTATGCGATGGAGAACCGGCCTTCCAATGATGGCGCCGCCCAGGCCTTCTCCGGATATGCGTGGATGTCGAGTTTTCCAAATCGGGCGCCGCTGAAGAGCCGCCTTTTTATTTGCGACAGTTACGGCGCGCTGATGGGCGAAATGGCCGTTATGGCGGCCCTTCATTACCGGGACCGGACGGGCAAGGGTCAGTTTATTGAGCTGTCGCAGACCGAAGCGATTATGCGGGCAATGTCCTGGGTGTGGCCTTACCAGCAGATCACCGGCAAGTCCGCCATGCCCGGCGGCAACCGTGATGCATCCATCTGTCCTGCCGATACATTCTGTTGCGCTGGCGGCGACTTCGTCGTCATCGCAGCGCCGGCCCCGGAAGAGTTCAGGGGACTATGCATTGCGATGGGCAAACCGGGATTGGCTGAAGACGCCAGGTTTAAAGACCACCTGACCCGACTGCAGGAAGATCACGCCTCGGAATTGATCAGAATCATCGCTGACTGGACGATAACCAAAACCCCTGATGAAGTTGAGCGATTGGCCGAGACACATGGTTTTGCCGCATCCCGCCTCTACACGAACAAGGATGTCGTCGAAGACCGGCACTTCCGCGAGCGCGGATACATGACCGAGGTGGATGATCCTGTTCTGGGACGCTACTTCGTCCATGAATTTCCCGTGATGATGTCAAAGACGCCGCCGAGGGTGCGGTGGTCGGCAAGGCCGGTAGGTTTCGATAATGAATTCATCATGATGAATCATCTGGGGAAGAGCGGAGACGAGATCAGGCAGTTGTATCAGTGCGGCGCTTTGGGCAAATGGGCGGACATCCAGAAACGCCGGCCCCCGCAGAATTGGGATGGCAAGTCGGGCCTCATCATGACGAAAGATCCGCCATGGCAGTTGGCGGCCGGCCCGGCGGGATCGCGCCAGGAAAAAAAGGCGGGTTCGGCAGGAAGCAGGCAGTCGGCTGTCGCGGAATGGATGAGAGAGAGAGATGATCCCCGGATTGCAAAAACAAAACCTGAGGCCGTGAACGATATCACCGTGTTGGATTTAAGTTATAAGAGTTTTGCAGGATGCTACTGCTCTTCCATGCTGGCGGAATTTGGCGCCTCGGTTTTGAGAATAGAACCCCCCGAAGGCGATTTCATCAGGACCTGCACTCCCTACGGTATGCTCCACAAAGGCGAAGGTCTTAACTATTTGACGGAGGGCAGAAACAAGTTTCACATCACGCTGAATCTCAAGGAGCCCGAAGCCAGGGAGATCCTTAAAGGTTTGGTCAGCCAGACGGATGTGCTGATAGAAACCTATCCGCCGGGAACCATGGATGAGTGGGGGATTGGTTATGAACAACTAAAAGAGATCAATCCCAGGCTGATATTCGCTTCGCTCACAGCCTATGGACAGTTCGGGCCGATGAGCCGGAGAGGGATGCCGGATTATGACAATGTCGCTCAGGCCAGATCGGGAATACAGTCGGCTACAGGAGAAATCATGCCCGATGGTATGACTTATAGTGAATGCCCCTGGGCAGTTCCCACAAAGGCCGGCCCCTGGATCGGCTGGGCTTCACCGGGAACTTTTATGGCAGTCGGCATTCTGGCCGCCCTGCGTTGGAGGCGAATGACCGGAGAGGGACAGGCGCTCGATGTCGCGACGGCTGAAGCTTACGCCTGTTTTGACGGCTGGGCTGCGTTGTGGTATCAGGAACACGGAGCGATTGCCGAGCGCTTTGGACAGCTGGATATTACGAGCTGGGTCTACTGTTTCGCGCCCACCAGGGATGGGACCATTTTTCTGGGCGGATTAAGGTTGGAAATGTGGCAGGCATTTGCCGACATGATGGGAAAATGGGATGAGTGGGGAGCCGCGAGCTGGACGACTCCGACAGCCTTTATACAAAAGGATGAGCAATTGAAATGGGCGCCTTTGATTTTTGCGGAGACATCCAAATACACCAAGCAGGAACTGGTGGACATGTCTGTGGAATACGCCAGGAAAGGCCGCCTGGCTCCTATCACGCCGGTGCTCGCGCCGGTCTGTTCCCCTGAAGAAGCCATGAAAGACAGCAACTGGCTGGACCGGGGAATATTTGCTCCTGTTAAAGATCCTCTTTATGGCGAGGTTGTTGTAGCTCAGGCACAACATAAAATGACCGAGACGCCCATCCGGACAAAATGGGTGTGCCGCCCGGTGGGCTATGACAATGAATACATCTATCTCAAGTATCTGGGCCTTGGACCTTCCAGACTGAGTAAGCTTAAGAAATCGGGCGTCATCTGATCCTTGCAGTGTGCAAGCTTGCTTGCGCCTTTGCCGATCACGCGTTTCACGTTTCCCGTTTCCGGTTTTGGCGACAGGAACTCAAAGGGGAACGGGTAACTCAAAGGTTGCAGCAGGCTGCCGATCGGCATGAATTCCCATGAGGGCCGATTGTTTTTGATGTTTGGCCGGCTTTCGACGTAAAAGAGATAACCAAGTTCTTCCATAAAGCTCCGAGCGCAAGGCCAAATCCGAAGCTCGATCCGCTTAATGCATTTGATGCTTAAGATGCAAAACTCAGGGAAAAAGCAAAGAGGCACCAAGGGCATCATTATGGACATGTTCCGGCGCCCCGAGCAGTTGCTGGAGGCGATCGACGCTGTCACTGGTTTTACAATCCGTCAGACCATTGCCGCCGCAAATGCGACTCGGGCGCACTCGGCAGGCTTTCCTCTGCACAAAGGCGCCGATGGTTTCATGTCGCCGAAGCAGTTTGAAAAGTTCTACTGGCCGTCCCTCAAGAAGGTCGTGGATGCGCTTGATAAAGAAGGGATCCGGTCGGAACTGTTCGCCGAAGGGACCTACGATTCACGGCTGGAATCTGTCAACGAATTCCCGAAAGGCGTCGTCGGCTGGCTGTTCGACAAAACCGACATGGCCAAAGCCAAGACGATTCTAGGGAGGACATGCTGCATCTCCGGAAATATTCCCTCCTCGTTGATGGTCACCGGAGGCCCCAGGGAAGTGAAGGAATATTGCCGAAAGGTCATCGAAGCTTGCGCCCCAGGGGGCGGCTTTATTCTCGCGGGCGGCGCCTGGGTCAGCCAGGTCAATCCGGAGAACCTGCGCGCCATGATGGAGGCTGCAAAAGAGTATGGCAAGTACTGAATGGGAGGAAGGCAACCAATTGCGGCTTGATGCTGCCGGGATTCCGCTGACGGAGCGGGTGATTTCGGGCATTTCCCGGGAAGCAGAGGTCGAGCCTTGACTCCCATCCCGGTCACTCATAGACTTCAATCCACTTCGGCCACCGGGTTTCCATCAATTTTGGAGAAACGTATCATGAGAAGCATTGTGATTTATTATTCAATGACAGGAAACACCAAGAGAATTGCGGCCGCGATTAAGCAAGGGATTGGGCGGGACTGTGATCTGGTCTCCATGGAAAAGGTAAAAGGCCAGGACCTTCTCGACTATGAACTAATCGGTATCGGCGCGCCTGCCATTGGCTACCGGGAGCCCCCCATCGTCACTGAATTCATGAAAGACCTGCCCCGGTTGAAAGGAAGGTACGCGTTTACGTTCTGTACCCACGGGACGTGCCCCTGCGGCTTTATCGCTGAAATGGTAACCGCGCTGAAAAAAAAGGGATTGAAGGTAACAGGCTGGAATGATTGGTTTGGCAGCGCTTTTATGCCGTATATCGCCCGGCCATACTACACCGATGGGCATCCTGACAGCATCGACATCGAGGAGGCGAAGGAATTCGGGAAGGAAATACTGGGAAGAACAATAAAAATTTCCAAAGGCGAGCGAGGGCTTATCCCCCGGTTGCCACGAAAAGACAAGTATGACAAGTTGTACGGAACCAAGCCGCGTCCGGAGGAACTCCCCAAAGACCTGAGTATTCCCCTGTCAGACTGGGAAAAACTAAAACCTGTCGTTGATCTGAGAAAATGTACTTCATGTGTAGAATGCGTGGATCATTGCCCCAATCATGCGATAACCATGGATGACAAAATTATCATCTCTCATAAAGCCTGCGGCCCGTGCCATATATGGTTTTGTGAGGAAGTATGTCCTGCGGGCGCCATTGAGGTTAACTGGGAACCTATGGATATCCGGGAGAAATCGACCAGGATATATTTCGCCAAGCTTGCCGAGTCGATGATGAAATACAAAGAACTAAGGCGATTCAGGATTCTGTTCCCATCCGGAGCGGAAGGCACGAAAGAGCCTCTCAACAGAAGAAAACAGCATCCCAGGATTAAGGTGCAAGACGGCGTCACGAAAATACTTGACGACACCGAGGAGACCTAAGGACCGGAGAACAGCATGGAGGAACTGCGATTGGGGCGGACGGGATGGCAGCCAGTCTCATTGAAAAAGCGAGGGAATGTACCCAATGCGGAGAGTGTGAACCCAGGTGCCCGTACGAACTGCCCATCCCCGAATTGCTGAAATCGGCTATCACATGGGCTGAAAAAGAAATAGCAAAAAATTAGTGATCCCTTTCTCTATTGCTTTTGACCGGCGGCTTTGCGGCAACCCCTTTTCCCTGCCCTGAAACCTCAACTTGCATTTTGTTCGCATTGTTCATTGTGTCGTGCGCGGCCCTCGTGGTCCGGCGCATGCCCGGAACCGGGTGCGAGCGTATCACTTCGCCGCTTTGGGCTTCCATTCCCGTGCCAGCTGCTGGGCTTCCGCTATTTGTCTGGGCGTCATTTTTGGGGTGATCGTGCTGAGCAATAATGCTTCACCTTTTGATCCCTGGGCCGTGGACAAATTGAGCCACATGTGGGCCTGAACATAATCCTGCGGGACACCCGTGCCATTGAAGTACATCGCTCCCAGGCTGTGCTGCGCTTCACTGACGCCTTGATCTGCAGCCTTGCGATACCATTTCATGGCCTCCGCGCAGTCCTGGGTTACACCCCTGCCTTCACGATACGCAAATCCCAGGTTGTGCTGCGCCACCGCATCACCCTGCTCCGCAGCCTTGCGATACCATTTCGCGGCTTCAGCATAGTCCTGCGCAACACCCCTGCCTTGGGCATACATTACCGCCAAATTGTTCTGCGCCTCAGTATCACCTTGATCGGCAGCCTTGCGATACCATTGCACGGCCTCAGCGTAGTCCTGTGGGACACCTCTGCCTTGAACATACATCTTCGCCAGATTGAATTGCGCCCTGGCAAGGCCATGATTGGCGGCCTTGCGATACCATTGCACCGCCCCAGCGTAGTCCTGCGTTAGACCCATGCCTTCACCATACATTACTCCCAAGCTGTGCTGAGCCTCCGCAACGCCATGATTGGCGGCCTTTCGATACCATCTCGCTGCCTCGGCGTAGTCTCGTGTGACACCCCTGCCTTCACGATACGTCAATCCCAGATTGTGTTGCGCCTCAGCAATGCCTTGATCGGCAGCTTTGCGATACCATCTCGCTGCCTCAGCATAATCCTGTGCTACACCTCTGCCTTGGATATACATCACCGCCAGATTGTATTGCGCCCTGGCAAGGCCATGATATGCGGCCTTGCGATACCATTTCACCGCCGCAGCGTAGTCCCTTGTAACGCCCTTGCCTTCAACATACACCATCGCCAAATTGTATTCCGCCTCGGCATAACCTTGATTGGCAGCTTTTCGATACCATTTCACAGCCTTAGAGTAGTCTTGGGAAACGCCCCTGCCCTCGGCATACATCACCGCCAAACTGTACTGCGCCTCGGCATAGCCTTGATCTGCGACTTTTCGAAACCACTTCAATGCTTCAGCGTAGTCTTGTCGAACGCCGCGTCCGTGGAAATAATCTGATGCCAGTTCAAACCGTGATCTGGCATCACCCTGTTCGGCAGCCTTTCGTAAAGTCGCGATGGCAGTCGAGGATTCCTGAGTGTTCTGCTGTTTTCCAAGAAAGCTGTTGGAGACAGGCAATCCGGGATCTGCGACTACCTGATTTGCACAACTCAAAAACAACAGGCCGGCGGAATACAGCCATCCATGAAATCGCAAAGGGCACCCCCCTTTCTTCGGATTTCCAGGAACCCAAACCAGCGGGATCGCAACAGGGGCGGGTGATATCCGGGCGCCGCCTGCTATTGAGGCGATTCCTCTTCGGGGCTTCCTCATGCCGCCCTAATCGCTTAATGGGCAAACGGGACTCAATTTTCTGAACGAAAGGAGGTCTTTTCTGCGGCCGGCAGACGATTACCGAAAACCTGATCACAGCGATTTGATGTATAATTAGGACCAATTCTAAAGATAGCGGCTTTTCTCTGAGGGGGTGGCATGGAAAAACCATGTTCTCCGCAGGAGGTTACTCAGCTGCTCCAGTTGTGGTGCCGGGGTGAAGCGGCGGCCCTGGACAAGCTCGTTCCCCTGGTCCACGATGAGTTGCACCGCCGCGCCCATCGATACATGATGCATGAGCATGCCGGGCACACTCTCCAAACCACGGCACTGATCAATGAGGTCTACCTGCAGCTGCTCGATGCGCCCAAAGTGAATTGGCAGGACCGCGCGCATTTCTTTGCAATCTCCGCCAAGTTGATGCGCCAGGTTCTGGTTCACTATGCGCGCTCCAAAAATTCTCAGAAACGAGGCGGCAATTTCCGCCAACTGCCGCTGGATCAAGCCTCACTGTTCGCGTTGCGTCCGGATGCAAACCTGGTTGAACTGGACGATGCGCTGACGGCGCTTGCGGAAGTTGATCCCAGGAAGGCGCAAGTGGTCGAACTTCGATTCTTCGGGGGGTTAAGTCTGGAGGAAGCCGCGGAAGTGCTGAAGATCTCCGCCGACACCGTGTGGCGCGACTGGGATCTGGCCAAGGGATGGCTTTACCGGGAAATGAAGCATGCGGCGAGGAAATCGCAATGACTTCTGAAAGATGGCAGGAGATCGAGCGGCTCTACCATTTGGCCCGGCAGCAGGATCCCAGGGAGCGGGAGGCTTTTCTGAAGAAGGCCTGTGAGGGAGATGAAATCCTGCGAGGAGAGGTTGGCTCGCTTCTTTCCAGCCGGTCTGAGGCGGAGGACTTCATAGAGGCTCCGGCCGTGGAGATTGCCGCAAGAGAGATTGCTGAAGATCGAGCGGAACAGCCTCCGGATTTTGCCGGTCAAACATTCCTGCATTATCGGATTGTGAAAAGAGTGGGCCGCGGCGGCATGGGCGAGGTGTATCAGGCGAAGGATCTCAGCCTCGGCCGCATCGTGGGGATCAAAGTTATACCCCGGGAGTTCGCGAGCGATTCGGACCGTATTGCACGGTTCCAGCGCGAAGCCAAACTTCTGGCGTCACTCAATCATCCCAATATTGCGGCCATACATGGGTTGGAAGAATCGGATGGAACACAATTCCTCGTCCTCGAACTGGTGGAAGGCGAGACGCTCAGGGACCTGATTTTGCGCGGGCCTGTGGCAGCGCGAAAACTGCTCGACATCGCGGTACAGATTGCTGATGGTATGGCGGCGGCTCATGCGGAAGGAATCACTCATCGCGATCTCAAACCTGCCAACATAATGCTCTCTCCGGACGGGCGCGTGAAAATTCTGGACTTCGGCCTCGCCCGGCAAAGCAATGCATCCGCAGCAGCAGGCACTGAAAGCTTGGCCGACAGCCAGACCAAGCCCGGAATGATCCTGGGGACGGTGCATTACATGAGCCCCGAGCAGGCAAGCGGCAAACCGGTTGATCACCGCTCCGACCAGTTTTCTTTTGGCCTGATTCTGTATGAAATGGCATCGGGGAAGAAAGCGTTCGACAAGCCCGAAGCGGTGCAAACGATTTCGGCCATCCTGACTGAGGAGCCGCCGCCGATCGAGCATTCCATGCCGGGTCCGCTGAGATGGACCATCGACCGGTGCCTTGCCAAGAATCCGGCGGACCGCTATGACTCTTCCCGGGATCTGTATCAAGAGCTGCGCAACCTGCGCGACCATTTTTCCGAAGCATCGGCGCTGCAGGGCGCCGCAACCAAGCCGCGGCGAGTGAAATGGCTGGTTCCCGCGATAGCGTTCCTTGTGGGATTGGGATTGGCGTTGGGAGCATGGTTGTACTTTGCGCCGCCGCCGATGCCGGACCAGTCGGCCTACCGTTTCACGCCGCTTGCCTTTGATCCAAGGGGGCAATCAGGAGGAAGCTGGTCGCCCGACGGCAAGGCTTTTGCCTATGAGGGGTGCTGCACTGAAAACGCCAGCCAGATCTTCATTCGCTATCTTGATTCCTCTGTGCCGGTGCAGATTACCCAAATTCCCGAAGGTGCATACTTCGCTAGCAGGTGGTCCCCTGACAGCCGCCGGATCCACTTTGGGAGCGATCGAAATCCGGCCGGCATATGGTCCGTGGCAGCCGTTGGCGGCGAGCCCGAGCCATTTTTAAGTTTCAGTTTCCTGGGCGAAATCACAACCGCTATTGAGCTCTCGCCCGATGGAAAAGCTCTTGCAGCGATGCGCAAGGGCGAGGACGGGCGCTATGGCATATGGATCGGCACTCCCCCGGACTGGAAACTGAAAAAATACTCCCCCGACCCCTTGGCCTCAGCTTTGTTCGTCAACCTGCCTTGTTTGCACTTTTCCCCCGATGGAAAAAACATACTGCTTTTCTTCAAACCGGAAGAGGGCGGGAGGGGAGAAGAAGGCTGGCTGATTCCTTACCCGCCTGATACCCAAAATCCTCCACACCTCGTTTTTCGAGACCTGCCAAGATACGGAGGGACACCATCCTTCTCCTGGATGCCCGATAGCCGCCGTATTGTGCTTTCCACCCAGGCCACACCCGATGGCTTTGCGCAACTTTGGTTGGCTGATGTCGGGTCCGGCCGCCGCCAGGCTCTGACCAGCGGAACCAGCAACCGCATCTCTCCCGCTGTTTCACCGGACGGGCAACAGATAGTCTTCACGGAGCAGAGCTATAACTTCGATGTTGTCTTGGCCGGTCTGGATGGTTCCCCTCCGCGGGAGCTTATCGCCACGGAGCGCAATGAATATATGCCCGCATGGGCTGCAAAGCAGCCGGCGCTCGTCTATGTCACGGACCGAAATGGGCCACCTGAGATCTGGCTGCGCAAAGGTGATATTGACCGCCCGCTGGTTACGGCACGGAGCTTTCCTTCCGAAGAAACCACCCAATGGTTCTGGGGCCCGGCGCTTTCGCCAAATGCGGATCGTGTCGTCTACACCCGGATAGATGGAAAGGGAGCCTCCCGGCTCTGGATTTCCGCCATATCCGGAGGTCCTCCAACGACTCTTACAAATGATCTCCATGCTCACGAGCAGCCCGGCTCCTGGTCACCGGATGGTATGTGGTTCTGTTATAGGGGCGCCAAAAACGGGAAGGTAAACCTGATGAAAGTAAAAACCACCGGCCAGGCGGCGCCGAGTATGCTCAGGGAAAACCCATGTGGCCAGATACCCTCCTGGTCTCCGGCCGGGGACTGGATCGCCTTCGGCGAGGAATTGATATCTCCGGACGGCAAAAGAACGCGGCCCCTGGGCAGCAAGGGCAGCGCCTATTATATGTTTTCTGCTGATGGAAAAATCGTTTACGGCATACGGAGCGACGGCAAGCGCAGCATTTTGTTCTCCGTGGATATTGCCATAGGCGTGGAAAAGGTGCTGGGTGACCTGGGAAAAGATTTCTCCCCCTCCACTTATCTCACTCCGGGCATCCGGTTCAGCCTTGCTCCGGATGGGAGAAGCTTCGTCTACGCCGTCTTAAAGCAAAAATCCAATCTCTGGATGCTGAAAGGCTTCGAGCCGAAAACCGGGCTGCTCGCGCGATTCATACATTGACAGTTAGAATGGCGATGGATGCAAGCGGGCAAGCTTCAGGCGACTTTCAGTCGCAATTGGAGCCTGCCCGCTTTATCAGGTAGCAGTTCAGCGAGGGAGCCTTTATAGTAAATGGACGCGGCAAACTATAGAATTACCGGAAGATGAGAGGAGAAATGATGAGCTTAAATCAACCTTTCTTGACGGAACTGCAACAGGAATCGGCCACAACCCGAAGACTGCTGGAACGCTTGCCTGAGAGTACACTCGCATGGAAGCCGCATGAAAAATCCATGTCCATGGGGCATTTGGCTGTCCACATCGCCAGGCTTGTCCAATTGCTGAATTCTGTTTTGCATCAGGATGATTACGATATCGTTTCGTCAAGTTTTGGAACGCCGGAACCCGACAGTCGTGCCGGCATTTTGGAATTGTTTGATCAGGCGCTCGCCACCGCTGTTGAAGCTTTGAAGAAGCAGCCGGACGAAAGGCTGTTGGCTTCTTGGCGCCTGAGAATGGGCGAGCAGATCATCTTTGAAATGCCTCGAACCTCGGTTATTCGCACCATGATATTGAATCACATGATCCATCATCGCGGACAGTTGTCCGTTTATCTTCGATTGCAGAATGTTCCCTTGCCCCCCATCTATGGGCCGACAGCCGATGAGACCCCATCGATTCAGTGAATGCGTGATACGGGGATGTCTTAAAAGCTTCAGAGATGCGGCAACAGGCTGCCGGTTCGGTGTGGCAGCCGGGCTTATTTGGGTCTCTTCTGGAACATTTCCACGATAATGCCGCCGGCGTGCAGGTCGATGTATGCGCCGTGGTGCCCTCCGGGCATGCGTATATCGAGCAAAACGGTGCAGCCTTTGTCCGTCAGCCGCTTGATCTCCTTTTCGATATCGTCCACGGCAACCATGATGTGCTGGATGCCCTCGCCTTTGCTTTCAAGAAACTCGCGGTGCGGCGACTCTTTGGCCAGCGGTTGGATCAGTTCGAGCTGAATGCCTCCCAATGTCGCGCCCATGATCCTGGCATCGGCGAGCGCCGGCTTGCCGCGGAACAGCTCCTGCCTGTCCGGGGGCAGCTCCATCTCCTGAAAGGGTCCGATTCCGAGGGATGCCAGCCGTTCTGCCACCTGTTTGACGTCCTTGACGACGACGCCGACCTGCGTGACTTGCCAGGATGAAGTATCTGAGTTTGCCACTGTTTCTCCCGCTGCCTTTCCGTTCTGCTGACAGCCGACACTAAAACAGGATAAAAAAATCATGGGGACAAAAACTAACAGTCTTCTCATTATTCCTCCATTTGGAACAGAGCGCATCACAGAAATTGAAACAGGACAGGTGTGCCGAAATGGGTGATTCCGAAGCTTCCCGTGTCATTTCACCGGCACCCATTGCTTCAGTTCATCGGTCCAGTTGAGGACTATGTTTACCTGCTGTTGCAGTGCGGCGATGCCGGATTTAGCGCCCGCATCCTTGATCATCAGGAACCGCCTGCCGTCGGGGGTGACGGAGTACTGCGTTCTGTTTACCGGGGCCGGATATTCTCCTTTGAAGAGGACTCTGGGCACGCCGGCCTTGAAGGATGTCCCCGTTTCAACAGGAACCAGCATCATGGTCCCCGGAGGCAGATAGTAAAAGATTTCGCGCCCGTTTTTGTTCCACGAGGGCCGCGTGCCCCCCTCGGTCGTAATCTGCCAACGTCCGGTATTGACATTCGGGAAGGGACGCACGTAGATCTCCGTGCGGCCCGTTTCATCGGACTGGTAAGCCACCCAGCGACTGTCCGGTGAGATTTGGGCATTGAATTGGTCGAATTTGCTTTCCAGCAATGGCTTGGGCGCCGCACTGGCGCCAATGCTCAGGAGGCTTATGTTTACCGGGGGGATTTGTCCGGTTATCAGGAGCTGCTTGCCGTCGGGTGAAAATGATTCCGCGAACAGTCCCGCCTCGGGCATATTGGTCAGCGGCTCGGGCGAGCCGGAACCGTCCGCCGGCCTCAGCCAGATGTTCGCCGCGCCATTTCGCTCGGTGCTATAGACCAGCCTTTTTCCATCAGGAGTCCAGATCCCGCCCCAATTCATACCGGGATCAAAAGTGAGACGGGCCAGCGTCCTGCCGACCAGGTCCCAGATCCAGATGTCATTTTCCTGGTCACGAATATCGAGGGCTACCCGCGTCGCATCGGGGGAGAGATGAGCATACACATAGGCGCGGGGCGGCGCGTCGAGGGCTTCCTCTTTGCCGTTCCGGTCTACCCAGAATAGAAGGCGTTTCTCGCTTGATTCTCCTTCACTCTGCATATAAATCAGTGCGCCGGAATCAGAAACGGCGTATCTCGGCGGAGCCCCGGCAATACCCTGGACCATGGGAACATGATCTCCCGTCACCTCAAGCCTGTCTGCGTCGAAGGGAACGGCGAACAAGGTTCCTCCCTGGACGTACACGAGGTGTCCGGTATGGAGAAAGCGCGCTCCCCATCCCGCGAACAGTTCCTTACGGGTGCCCGATTCGAGAGACTGCACGGCAACCTTCAGGTCTCTATATCGGGTAACGGAGCTCAGTGCCAAAAGCAGGTTTGTCCCATCGGGCAGGAGTTGTGGTGCAAAAAGGTGCTCGTTTTTGCTTTCAAGGATCTTTTCCGGAGTGCCTCCGTTCGCGGAAACCCGCATGATGCGTCTGGCATCTTCGTCATACAAAATTACATTGTGCGCACTCCACTGGACGTTGTTGATCTGGGCTGCAGCGCAGATTGTCACCGGTGATCCGCCGCTGACTGGAATTTTCTTCAGGTGCCGGTCGCGTTCGGACCAAAATCCCACCCATTGTCCATCCGGCGAAAAGAATGGATTGCCGACCTGGCCCTCCGTTCCGGGAATGATCCTCCCCTGGAGCTGGTCCATCATGCGCAAATATAGGCCCTGGTTGGTCGCGCACACAAAACGGCTGCCGTCCGGGGAAATGGCGATGACCTGCGTGTCGGGCACAAAAGTCTGATCTGCAGGGAGGCTGCAGGAAAAGCGCGCGATGGGATGAGGCTCTGGAGGCTTGAGCCTCCAAACGGTCGAGCCGGCAATAATTCCGCCTGCAATCAGTGCAGCCGCCAGCCAGGGAAGCATCATCCGCAGCTTCGTCCGATGCTCCGCAACAGCGACCGAAGGAGCCGGCATCTCATTCGGAATTGCCAAAACTTCTTCCAGCTCTAGTTTCACGTCATTGATGTCGCGCAGGCGCCTGTTGGAGTCCTTTTGAAGGCACCGGCGTAGCAAAGGACGCACTGCGGCGGGAATTTTCTCCAATTCAGGCTCTTTTGTCAGCACGGCAGCGATTGTTTCCGGAAAGGTCGCGGCGCCAAATAGCTGCCCGCCGGTCAACATCTCATACAGCACCACGCCAAAGGTCCAGATGTCGGCTCTCTGGTCTACTCTCTCGCCCCGCGCCTGCTCGGGGGACATATATGCGGCCGTTCCAAGGATGACACCTGACTGTGTCGCCGGCCTGTTTAATGCGGCGGAGCCCAAAGGGTCCTCGGTTCTGTCACCGGCGAAGGCTTTCGCCAATCCGAAGTCGAGCACCTTCACCGTGCCTTTGGGAGTCACCTTGATGTTTGCCGGCTTGAGGTCTCTGTGGATAACGCCTTTTTCATGTGCGGCTTCGAGAGCCTCAGCGATCTGGAGGGCCAATCTCAGGGATTCCTCGAAAGGGATAGGACCGGTCTTTATCCGGTCCGCCAGCGTTTCGCCTTCGACCAGTTCAAGAACAAGGAAATCGGTTCCGCCGGATTCCTCCAGCCCGTATATGGCGGCGATGTGGGGATGGTTAAGAGAAGCAAGCAGTATGGCTTCGCGCTGGAATCGGGCGATCCGGTCGGTGTCCCTGGCGAACTCCCTCGTCAGGACTTTAATGGCCACATCCCTGCCTAGTCTCTGATCCCTCGCCTGAAAAACTTCCCCCATACCGCCCTCGCCGATCTTCCTCACGAGGGTATAGTGCGAAAGGTTTTGGCCGATTTCGGGCATGAATTCCTCCGAGCGAAAATTTCCATGCCGCATGGCAGAAATTGGTGGTTCTTGGGCCTCATTATAGGCTGCTGAAACGGAAGGAGGAAGTGGAATCCTAAAAGGCAGGGATGACGGCTCTGAAGCAGAGTTCCGCAAGGTACCAATCGATCCGCAATGCGGATGGCAGGGGCGTGGCGGCGGCCGTTCTGAAATTGCTCATGATCCTGCATGGATTGCCTGCAAACGTGCGATAATGGGAGCGATTTTCGGTAGCCGATTCCCGGCCAGTCAGCGGCATCAACAGGTTTTCATATTCGTTGCGTACCAGGGATATTCTATTTGCAGAAACAGGGGGGATAACGATGTCGAAGAAATTCTTTTTCATTCTTGCCACTACGGTTACGATCGGCATTACTTTCTTTTGCATTGTCTGGGCGGTCCTATTCAATTTCAATCCGATGGATGCGAGCAAGATGCATCCGCTGTTCAATCTTCTGTGGTGCGCGTTTGCGGGGCTTGGTCTTGTCGTGGCCCAACGAGGGTCGTTCAAGACTTTGCCGAATATGCTGTGCAGCGCCGCCTGCGGGCCAGCCTACGGAGTATGCTTTTTCGGCCTCCTGGATTTGCTCTTAGGCTGGGGGTTGGGTGCTATCGTTGCATTCGGCATCTGCGCGTTGCTTGTAACGTATTTGCTTACTCTCGTTCATGTGGTGGTGCTGAAGGACACGTGGTTCAATATGGCCGCGTTTGCTCTCGGAACTTACGGCATCTGGTTTGCGCTCAAGGAGAATGCGAATCCATCGAACATTAATTGGCTCTGGGGAGCGATTTTTTTCATGATCGGCACTGCCTACGCCACGCTGTTTGAACCCGTCGCGGTCTCAATTTTCAAGAAGCTCGATAAATCAGCCTAGCCTCGATTTCCACGGTGCTGGAAATGACTAACGCCCCAACAGTGAGTATCGGGTGATATCGGGGATATCGGGAATATCGGGGACACCGAATATGGGGAAGGATATCGGAGAGGAAGGATATCGGGATATCGGGGACGGATATCGGGGACGGATATCGGGGACACCCACCGGAACATATCGGGGACACCCACCGAATATCGGGGAAAGGAATATCGGGGAAATATCGGGGACACCCACACTGGGATAATGGGGACACCCACACAATACACCCACAGAATACATTTACAGATTACAGATTATCGGAGAATCAGATGCGAATACCTGGGGCTTTCCAGGCAATTTGGTGATTAGTGGGCTCAAAATTGCAGGGCTGTGAATCGATGGCTTCCGGGGCTGCGGTCAAAATCGGGTTCACATTCCAGTTTTACGTCAAGCGCAGGGCTCGTGCAGTTGGCATCTCAATCAAATCGCCCGATATCATGTTGGGAAGTTCTTAGTCACAAACGTGATGCCTTTTTGATGCATATCTCCTAAAATCTCAGTGCTTTTGAGAGACCGAGACCGCAGCTGACTCCATAACGATGTCGGGATCACTCCAGCCCTTGAGATCCATAAGCTTCTTATAGGCCCTCCGGTAGAGAAGGACAGCCTCGATTCGTCCATTTCCCGAGTCAGGAGCAGAAAACAGGAATTCACCGACATCGGATTCAAACGCTCCAAGCCGGGTGTCCATTACTATTCGGGTTGCGTTCCAATAGGCAGCGGTTGGGGATACTCCAGTCCATGTCTCTTCGAGCAGTTTGGCGTACACCTTTCCGGGAAGCCCGGCGTAGTAGCCATCTGCCGGATTACCAGAACCGCACCACTCCGGAAGGACGGGACCCGCCTTGAGAGGCAGCGCAAAACCATCGCTATCCCACGCTCGGACCATAAGTATTAGATGCCGAAGCGGGGTATCCGTTGGGACGTGGTGACCTGTGCGATCGTTAACAACCGTCGTTCTGACCCGGATCCCTTCGTGCAAGTATTCCGCTTCAAGGTACATTGAAACGGCGTTCTGGAGAAGGTCCAGGTCTCTGGTCCCAGTCATCCTGTGGCTGGCGATGGTATTGGAATCGCGCTTAAGCCCGCCCTTTCCGGCGTGGGCAAAGAATTCGGCCTTCGACCTCGGCATATGGCAATCCTGGCAAGTCTTTCCTGTCTCTTCTCGACTGTAAGGGCTTCGCAGCCACTCCCCGAAGGAATCGTAAACAACCGTATCACCAAAAACTCCAAAATGGCACGGAGCACAGAACTGGCTGCTCTTCTGAAGCTTTGAATAGGTGTCCTCGCCAGGCGCGATGTCGTCCAGGGGCCCGGCAAAGAACTGATGTCCCTGAAACGGTCTCCGGAATTCGTAGGCAAGCACCCCGGGTTGGTCGGGAAAAGGAAGCCCTGTGGCTTGATCGAGGTGGACATCCCAAATTTTATGGCAAAAGTCGCAGTTGACGCCTTCGGCCTCGACATCCTGGATTGAAACAGGATTGACATTTAGCGGTGAATTGACCGCCGCCAAGGGAACATGACAGGCACCGCAATTGCCGGTATGGTTCGGATAGTCGAGCTTAAACCCCGGTCCATAATAGGGCTCTGCAGGATTTGGGGGAAGAGGAACTAGGCTGGAGTCACTTAGACGCTTATACGCGGTTGCGGCGCTCCGGCGACCTGACATGTCTGTTCCGGCATGCATAGTGAGGAAACGTGGGTTGACGGCGGATTGGGAATGAGCGTCCTCGAGCCATTCGTCAACGGGAAGAGTGGGTCCTGAATCAACCTTGCCTCGAAAGTGACATTCGGAGCAGCCCTGATTTTCGCCGGAACCTGCAGATCGGAAGGAAGGCAACCATTTGTATTCGCGATTGTCCCATTTACTGTGTGGATGAAGCGTAATCGTCACATTGTTTTGCCCAGGCGAGGCTTCAACCGGCCCTCCAATGAAATATCCTTTAGCCCAGGCTGTGAGTTTAACTGGACCGCTGAAAATCTTGGGTACAGCCAGTTTAAATTCTCCCTCGGCACCGGTTACCGTGCTATGCTGCGTTGTCTGGATTCGGACCACGGCGCCGGGAAGAGTAGCTTGGTCGTCACGGACGGTACCCCTTATAATCCTCTTAAAACTCGTATCTTTCGCCGAAACTTGAGGCCACGGGCAAAATACAATTTCGATTAAAACGAAGATTGCCAGAACCGCAATCCATTTTGAAGCTTGTGACTTTGGCATGGTCGCCGAAGTGTAGCGGGTGTGCGGATACAAAGGGATTTTGATCATTTCTTTTCGAATCCGAAAACCGTATGTCCTATCGTTGTCGGATAGAGTATATACCCACCGGATGCCATTGCGCTGTCGACTAACATAGGCGAAAAGGTCGCTGCCTTAAGGCTTCGGGTATATAGGTAAATGGCGCTCCAAACCATGCCCATGATAAGCATGGATGCGATCATTTCCCATCTGCGTCAGACAACCGAAAATACGCCCCACTGCAGCGGATGCCCTGCTGTAAAAAAATGGTGGGGTACAAGCATGCAAAAAAAAGCCGGCTAGCGCTTGTTACCTGACCAAACAATCCACGCCAATAACTTTCCTCGAAGAATGGGTTGATAAAAGCCAGAAGCAACCAGGGCATCACAAGTTGAAAGTCACGAAGCAAGCCGAAATTATGCAGGAGTACAGGACATGTCATCAGGCCGACTGCGATTCCAGCCAACCACCATCGCCATCCGCTAATCCTTTTATAAGCAGAGATTACCTCGCCTAATCCACCGCTCCAATAAATTACCATGGCCATGGCGAACCAATACACGATCTGCAAAGGAGCCCATGCCCAGAATACTAATAATTACATGATGACAATCACGATCGCAGAGCCATGCCCAGCATCGATGAAATGTGAAAACAGACGCGTTGTCAAATGCCCGAGCCCTATAACCGCCAGCGGTGACAGAAGCACAAACCATCGTCCGGATGCCGTCATGCCTGAAAGGGAGTCCTGGTTGGTATCCGCAGCGGTATCGCTCATCCTGATTTGCTCTTAATGAATTAGCACAATTCTACACCCGAAAGCCTTGAAAGAGTGCGGTAACCATCCATCATATGCTAAGAGTCCTGTTGTATCCGCAGCGGTATTGCTCATCCTGATTTGCTCTTAATGACTTAGCACAATTCTACACCCGAAAGCCTTGAAAGAGTGCGGTAACCAGAAGAATCCTGGGGAATGCTGGGGGGCTTGAACAAAAGTTGGAGACTAAAAAGAATAGCAGATGACAACAGGCAGATTGTGGGCAACAAGCAGATTATGGGTGTCAACCTTCCTCCTTCCCCTTGCTGACTTAGCAGAGGATCGAAAACGCCAATATCAAGCAAATAGAAGGGCTTCTCAAAAGATCTTTCATATTTGGGCCAACAACTCTCCTGCTTATCCCTCCAGTACCGGAATGTGCGCGCGATTCCTGCTTCCTCAATCCTGAGGATCTACATCACGCACGCTTATGAACCACTGCTTATTCAACCTCACAAGCTCATTGACCTCACGGCCGGCCGAGGTAATTCCTCCTCCCGACGCGAAGGCCCCCATCCAATAGGCATAGTAACGCGCATGGTCTTTGTCGATGAATTCAATATGGGGATTTGTCACGATGTGAAACATGCGCGGCATTTTCTTGCCGCTCTGTTTCTCGGCATCCAGTTTTTGCCTGGCATCTGAGACCATTTTCTTCAGTGCCTCCCGTCCTTTGACAGCCGTGGCACCCCTGCCGAACTGCCCGTCCGGCGCGAACAGGGCTGCATAGGCTTCAGCATTACCCGAGTCAAGCGCCTGAATGTAGCGCCACATCAATTGCTCAATCTCCACACGGTCTTTCGCACGCACGATATCCTTTTCGGCGGAGAATGAGAGGGAAACAGTTACCGCTACAAGCACAAATGCCGACACAGCGGCGAGCTTTACCCTGTCCATATAGGTCTCCTTATGCGCTTCGTTTCGCGTTTGCAGGATGATTCTTAAAACGATACTTTAAAAGCTCCTGATTTATACACCCTTTTTTCATGGGTGTCCTGCTTGCGTGCTTGCGTCCTGCTTACGTTCCGTTTGATGCTGGTTAATGGGTGTCCTGTATATCACCTGTATATCATACCGCTGCCTTTGTTTATACCGATCGCTATCAAACCTGCACGGTGGAAGATGCCTACGACGAAGGCGAAACAACCTGTTACGTGGACAGCGTGAACGGGAACGACACGAACAACGGTCTTTCGGAAGCCACTCCGGTGAAATCCCAATCAGCCATCCATGCTTCCTGCACCGTGGTTCGCTTCAAACGCGGCAGCGTCTTCAACGAAAAATTGGCCATTCCGACTTACTTTAACAACGTCCGCTTCGGCTACAACGCAAAGGTATACACCAACTACGGTCCCCAAAACGATCCTCTGCCCCATTTCAGAGTGTCGAGCGAACCCGGAAGAGGCCCCGTTGTGCTCTCGTTTAAGCCTCTCACTATCGACGGCCTGCATTTCTCGGGTGCCCGGGGCGACAACACCATGGTGCATGATTTTGACTTCGACCGGGACGGGATCACCAAAGGCATCGTCGGGGGCATCACCGCCTTTCTGGGAGCCGCAACAACGTTTATAAACAATGGAATCGACGACTGCGATATCGGCATCATGCTGGGCGCCGAAGGCTCTCTCGTTCGCGGCAACTACGTTCACGACCTCATCATGGGTATCGACGAAAATCCGGGCGTGGATCCGAACCTGGTGGGCGGCGCCGAAGGCATTTTCATCAATGCCTCAAACAATGAGGTGTCCTACAATTCGTTCATCAACTGCACAGGCCCCGCCAGATGGGTGGGAAGCAACGGCGATTGCGACGGCGGCGCCACCGAGGTTTCCGCATCATCCGGAGGCACCATCGAAAATGTTCACGTGCACCACAATTTCTCCTACAACAACTGCGGCTTCTTTGAAGCCGCCTCGTACTTTGGCGATCGGGGCAAAGGGCTTTTCAAGGATTTGTCCTTCCACAACAACCTGATCGTCGACAGTGCCTGGATGGGCCTGCTTCAAGTGAACAACACCAACCTTGAAAATGTTCACTTTTACAGCAACACCCTCATCCAGCATCCGGGATCGCGCAACGCAGGAATTCTCTGGATCATCTTCACCGCCGAGTCATCGGGTATGAGCGGCGGCCAGCTTGTCCCCGGAACCGTGCACCTGACCAATAACCTGTATGTTCTGGACGGCATCTCCAGGCCCCGGAACTGGTTGATTGACTCGGCGTTTGATGGAAGCAACAATCTTTTTGTCAGCTACTCGGGTCCCGAGGATCCCAATTATGTCAATCTCGGCTTTGCCGACATCGCGGGAACCACCGTATCGGATTTTGATCTGGTGAACCCCGACAGCCTGACAGTGGACGCCGGCGCCACCATAGCCGGAAACACGTTGGACTACTTCAACCGCGAGCGCCCCGGCGGCAGCGCCCCGGACATCGGCGCCATGGAGTTCGGCTCCTCCCAGGCCGAATGCATGCCGCGATTCCCCGCTCCTTCAGTAATGTCGCGTCCGCCTCTCAAACCCTCGCACGGAGCCAACCGGCCTGCTGTGCCCCGGCGTGAACCCAAATATAGGTAATTGGCTTTGTGAGATCGGGCCGGAATGTCACCTGAACAAGCGGTTTATTGGGAAGGGGGATCCACATTTTGCAGGAGCGGCCGGAAGGCCGCCTCCGCCCGGCTAGTCGCAAGTTATGATGCAGCCTTGCGGGATAATTGAGACGGCGGTGGGCCATGCGGTCCCTGAAGGCATGCGCCAATCCCTTATTCAGCGAAATCCAGCGGCTTGAGGCGCTGAACCAATTTCTGAGTTTTGCGTCTGGCCAGAAATTGAGTTTCCCTATCAATAGTGCGCAACCACATCTCTTCCGCAGAGCAATGCTTCCAGCCCAACTCCCGTTTTGCCTTTTCGCCGGAATAATGCATATTTGTCGCCGCGGTTCGGGCGGTTTCACGTGAGAGGACGGCGGGTAAGCCAACCATTCTCTGTATCGGCTCCAGGAGTGCAAACATTGGAGCCGCAAGAGGAGCCGGAAGCCAGATTTTTGTATGGAAGGCACCAGGTTTCCTGCTCCATAGTTTGAGGATCTCGCCAAAAGACTGAGCTTCTCCGCACAGCAGATATGTTTCCCCGATCCGGCCCTTTTCAGCTGCCAGCGCTATGCCTTCGGCCAGATCCTCCACTGAAACGCAACAGAAGATCGACCCGGGGGCCCATGCCATGGGCGGCAGAACGCGATTTACGTACATGCGCTGGAAATAGCCCCAGACGGAGTGGTCATTCGCGCCGATCACAGGGCCCGGGCAAACGATGATAAGCGGAAGCCCTCTCTCCCTGTATCTGCCGGCAGTTTCGTGGGCTTCCATTTTCGTCTGTTCATAGGTTGAGCGGCACGGATATTGCCGCTTATAGGTTTCATCGCGCATCTCGGTTCCGGTCTCCCCCGTCGCCAGAACCGTGGATACGTAAACGGTGCGCGGAATTTTTAGTTCATGGGCAAGACCCAGTACGTTCTCCGTGCCATCGACGTTTGCCGACCGCATGCTCTGCTTCTCTGACCTGTCTGTACCCAATTGATAGGCTGCGGCATTGTGTACCACGATATCTGCGCCGCTCATGGGCGCCCGCATCGATTCTCGCACGGTGATGTCCCCTGGTGCCAGTTGCACGCCAACTCTTCGCACGGCCTGCGATTGCGGGCTGTCAGGTTTGCGCACAAGAGCGATCACGCTCCAGCCGCGCTTGATAAGCGCTCCGGCAAGGTGTTGTCCGATGAAACCGGTTGCTCCTGTGAGAAAGACTCTCATGCCTGCCTCCTGTGGCTATCTGAGAGCGATGTGGATTCATTAAGGTGTGGGAAGAAAATCCAACAGTGCTCCAGGATTCCAACCGGCCCGGATGTCGAATTTTGATGCAATTTTGATCTCAGCCGGTTCCTGAATAGCGGTTAGAGAGTCCCCAAGCCAGACACCAATGGGCATCCTCGTCGATACCTCAACCGGGCGTCTTCGCCCACAAAGCTTGGCAGCGAATGCATTTTGATCCAGGACTACAGCCGGAGCCCTGCGAACTTAATAGGAAGTGGGTGTCCCGTCATTCCCGTCATTTCTCCCGTCATTCTCATTCCCGGTCATTCACCAGTTATTCACCGGCGCGGGGCTTCATTTTCAGTCTGCTTTTGTTTTCTTCGATAAAGTCCCGCAGTTCCGCGGCGCGGTCCAGCAGCCTCATCCACTGCTCGTAATAAAGCGTTACGGGGAACCGCCCCAGGCCGTAAACGCTGATACCCCCTTTTTCACTGACCCGAAACTCCAGGCTCACCGGTTTCCTGGTCTGGGCCTGCTGCTCCAACTCCGCGATGCGTTTCAGCAACTCCTCTTTGGTTGGTTCGGATTCTTCCATGGTGGGGTCTCCTGTCTTTGTGATTGTCTACTATTTTAGCAGATAGGAAGTGGAATAAGGCTCATTATCGGCAACGGTCTTTTTGCTTGAAGTCCGATCGGCTTCAGAACCATTATGGGATGTCCCCAATTTCCAATTTCCCCCAATTTCCCCAATTTCTTTACGGCGCGGTGAAATCTGAAGGACCGATAAGGCCCACATTCATGGCAAGCAGCGCGTCTTGCATGGCCGTTGTGTAATTCCCGGAAATCATGATGTGGTGGATGCCCGCGATGTTCTGCAGAAAACGATCGGCATCCCTGATTTTTACTTCCACGTAATTCGAGCAGGTCATGCGCCTGAAGCCGGCGGGAGATGCCGGGGCGGGCGTATCCGTGTCGGTCTTCGCTCCTACCTGGATCCTTCCGGGCCAGAGCACGAAGTTTTTCAAATCCTTGGTGAATGCGCCCGCGATCACCTCGATTCCTACCGGGAACGCCACTTCGGGCACAACACCTTTTCCCATACCGTGATAGTCGCGGAGCTTGTACGGCAGCGGGGAAGCTTCACGCCCCATCAGCTTCAACGGAGCAACGCAGTGGCTGAGCGCGGTGCTCGACTGCTGCATGTTCACCGACAGCACGTTGCATAAAAACGAAGGCTTCCGGCTGATCTCCTGCAAAAACATTGAGGACAGCAGCCCGCATACGTCGGCTTCACACGCGGCGGTGAATCCTTCGTCGCGCAGCCGCGCAAATGGAAGACACGGGTACGGCAACGGAGGATTGGGATTAAAGAGGAGGCCCAGGCAGTCGATGGAGACCGCGGATAATCCCTCTTTTTCGATAATCGAGCGCAGCAGGACATAGAGCCTGCTCGCGTCAAGAATGGTCTTGTCCGAAGGCTCAACGACTGCCGCCGCCTCCTTTTTCCACCTCTCCGCTTCCTTTACGGCGCCGGCTTCGTCCGTGAGTTTATAAAGCTGTATCAGCTCATCCATCGGACGGTACTGGATCCTGACCCCTGTCCGCCTGTTGACGTAATCCTCATTCAGGTTGCGCGCCGGCACGCTGGTCGAGTCAAACGGTCTGCCATAGATGACAGCCCGCTTGCCTTCGAGAATCCTGGGAGCAGCGACGGCTTGCAGCATCTCGATGGCCTGCGCCTGTGAAGTGGCGAACAACACCTTTGCGCCATTGGCCCTCAGTGATGCCGCAAAATTGGCATCAATCAGGATCAGGTCGGGACTCTGCGCAAAAATCACCATTGGGATGCCCGGATCTCCCAGAGAGTCATAAAGCTTTCCGAAGCTGAAGGTGAAACGCGGCAGGCACATAAGAATGATATCCGCCTCGTTGCCCCGGATGGAGTCGATCACTTCCTGCGGCTTTTGAAAACTAACCTTGACCGGATTCACAAGGAGATCGGCTTCCTTAATTGCCCGTACCGATTCGAAGAACTTTTCCAATGCAGGCGGGGAGTCGGTCAGGCAAAGCAACCTTCTTTTCGTTCCGTCAGGCCCGGGCTTCGGTGAATCCCCGGACTCCTGACCCATAAGGGAAGTCCCCGGAAGTTTCGCCGCCATGCCCGCCATGGTTGTGGTCCTGATGAAATCACGCCTTCCGACATGGGTTCCTTTGGGAATGTGCCTGAACAATTGACCTTCTCCTTTCCGAAACTGTTGTGGAAAGCCCTAGAATGATGGTGATTATGGCATAGTTTGTCCATGTCGGTAGTAGCATATTTCAATGGCGATAGGGCCCGGATATCGAAAAAGCTCCGGAAATTTGGGCAAAGCCTTGCAAAGGACGCTTGACACGATGTAAGGTCAACTATCCTAAAAACAGACGCGGTCCGATATCCGAATATCCTGAAGAATATCTGAGAGATGAGGCGCCAAAAAATGAGCGATTTTGGGAAGCCGGTCATAGTACCTTACAGGTGGGTGATCCTGGGTGTCGCGATGCTGGCCGGATTCATCGGCAGCTATGCGCAATTCCAACTCCCGCCGCTGGCATATAAACTTATGCCCGCTCTGCACATATCGACGTCACAGTTTGCAGCGCTGATGGCCGGCCCGATGACGGGTTCCATCATAATCAGTATCCTTGGAGGCACCCTGGCCGACCGTTATGGCATGAAGAAAGTCATCACCGTCGGCCTGGTCCTCGCCGCAATCGGCTGCACCTTCCGCTACGGCGTAACGTCGTTCTGGCCGTTTCTATTCCTGATGCTCCTGGTTGGAATCGCCTCGTCTCTTCTGACCAGCAACCTCGCAAAGCTGTTCGGCGCCTGGTTCCCTCCTGAGCAGATGGGCACCGTTGTGGGTCTCTACATGATCAGCCCCATGCTCGCCAGTTTTTTGGGGACGGCCACTACGGCGCTCTTTCCCTCGGAAGGCAGCGCCTTTATTTTTTCAGGTGTGGTCTGCCTTGTCATTCTTATCCTTTGGGCGCTGCTCGCCAGGAACAAGCCTGAAGGAGCGCCCGACCTGCCGGTCCTGCCCGCAATCCAGTATCTCGGCAAGGCTGCCCGCAGCAAAAGCATCTGGATGGGCGGCATCTGCCTGTTCTTTGTCATGGGCTGCTCGATGACCTTTAATACTTTTCTCCCGAACGTGCTGCATGACCTGCATAGCATCGATCCGGTAAAGGCAGGCTTCTATGGCTCCCTGGGCACTTTCGGAGGCATCTTCGGCAGCTTCATGGGTCCGTTGATCTGCAACCGCATGGGTGTCATGAAACCATACCTGATCCTTATCGCCCTGCTGGGCGCCGCAGGCGCGTTCTGGTCCTGGCAACTGCCGGTGGGCGCGGCCCTCGTCATCGCCCTGATCCTGGCAGGTTTCATGCAGACTGCCATCGCGCCGCTGATTTTCTCGCTTCCCATGCTGTTGCCTGAAATCGGCGCTGTTTATGCGGGCAGCGCGGGCGGCATCATTTCCAGCCTGCAGGTGTTCGGCGCCGTCCTGATCCCGACCTTTATCATTACCCCGCTGGCAGGCCCGAATGTTACGGTCCTCTTCGGGCTGGCGGCTCTTTGCAGCGTCCTGATCATTGCGCCGGTCCTTTTTCTTCCGGAGCTCGGGAACAGGGCACTTGCAGCAAGAGCCCGGAAATAATTCAGGAAGGACACAAGGCATTCCGGATAGTCATCGGGCAAATGCATTTTATATTGCAGGCACCACATTGGGCCCGGACCACTGAAAGCTGCAGCCGGATTTTAATGGCCTGGATTCCCCGGGAAATGAGCCTTGGACGGAATTTCAGATCACAAAATCTACATGCAAAAGCATAGGGGCCTGACATTTTATCGAACCCGAATTCTTACAACAGCCATAAGGCTCCAGAATCCAATATTGAAGCACGCCTTGCTATGAAGAAAGCCATCGGCCTGATTATTGGAATCGGTTTCCTGCACAGGCTCCTTTTTTTGGGCTCCCGTCAACTATGGATTGATGAACTAATGCAGGCTGCAATGATTCAGAATGCTGCCCCGTTGGAGATTCTTTCGAGGCTGCGGAACGGGATGGATTTGGCTGCACCTCTGGATTTCCTGATGCAGAGAGGTGTTACCTGGCTTGCGGGGGATTCCACATGGGCGATACGTTTCCATGCAGCCCTTTTCGGGACTTTGGCAATAGTATATTTCTATCGTCTCGCTTTCTTTTTATTTGGCGCGCGGGTAGCTGTCTTTTCGGCTTTGCTGTCTGCATTCTTCCCACTGGCGGTCCACTTCAGCCAGGAGGCTCGACCATACTCTTTGCTGCTTTTGATGTCTCTGATCTCCTATGATCTGCTATTCCGGCATTTGTTCGGACAGCGCCGGCGATGGTCCGGCTGGATCCCGATATTGGCCGCAGACATCCTGATTCTCTATACCAGCTATCTTGGCGCTTTGATACTGACCGCGCAATTTGCAGCTATTGGCTTCACGCTTTTGCTTAAACCTGATTCTACGGATCCGCCGGAACGAGCACTGACGAGAGCCGGCGCCGCTTTCGGGCCCATCCCCATATCGGATTATTTGATCTGGTGCGTCGTTGGCGTCCTCTCTCTGATAGCTTTTGTCCCGTGGATCCAATACACGTTTTACAGACCGGCCCTTGCGCCCTCATCCGCAATAATGGATCCCAAACTGCCGTTGCTGATTATTAAGGAATTGGGTGATCGCAGTTATCCTGTTTCCGCACTGCTTATGGCTGGCACAATTCTCGGCATTCGGGCGCTCATGCGCCACAACCAGAAATACAAACTGATTTGGCTTCTGACCTGGCTGATTGTGCCCGTCCCCCTGCTGTTTGGAATTGAGATATGGGCAGGCTATTTCTTTTCGATTCGTCATTTGCTGCATGTCCTCCCTCCCATTGTTCTCCTGTGCGGATACGGGCTGTTCCACCTTGGGAAACGGTTTGCGGTTCTTGCGCATCCCCCGGCCAAAGCCGGTGCTTACGCGACCGCATTTGCCGTGTTATTGATGTGCGGGTCCATCTGGACCAGCTACGTGCACGCTCATCATGAGCCCGTGGATTGGCGCGGCGCAGCGGCATTTCTCCGCAGGAATCTACACCCAGGAGATATAGTCTCGGTTCCGCAGATATATCCTCTGCTTGGATATTATTATCCCCAATTAAAGGAATACATTTATACAGATTTGAATCCCGCCCTCGGATCTCTGGCGAAGCCAGGCATAAAGCGCCGTATTGTCGTTTGCTTCAACAGTCCGGTCTTCGATCCATGCGCCGGTTTCAGAGATCAGGCGAGCCGGGATCCTGCCTGGACCCTGTACACTCTCAAAGGATTTACGTTGTTTATGCGCGGTCGCTAAGCGGAATTGCCGGGTAAGACAATGCCGTTCAAGGTTGTCAGGCGCCCTGGCGCCAGCGGCGTATTTCATCAGCAATTTCGCTGAGGTAGCCCAGGCTTGTTCCGGGGCGCGCGAGGGGTTCGTCCAGGAGTTCTCTATACATTTCGAAGCAACCGGAACAGTGCTCTTTGGGACACTGGACCGCACCTTCGGGCAGATCCGGGATCGGGGCCTCGAAAATATTGGATGGCTTGCCGACGCATTCGACCGCTATTTCTCCATCAAAGCTCATGATGTAACTGACCGAAGGATGCAGGCAGGGACGGCCTTTCGTCCTCGGCTGGGTGAGCCTGTATTTGGCGTCGATCGGGGGGGAGTACTTTCTAATGAGATCGATCTCTTCCGCGACTCGTTGATGCCGTCCGGCATATTTTCCCGCCGGGATCATCGCTGCAACATTGACGAGGAAGCCGGCGCCTTCCAGCCTTTCAAAACAATCGGGAAATAACGCATAATTTTCCGGCGCGAGCACATAGTTCACGAGCGCTACCGTAAAGCCGTCTTCGCGTATCTCCTTCAGCCTTTCAAAGAAAGTCTCGAATCCTGCCTGGGTCGGATGGTAGCTTGCGTTCAGCAGGATTTTGCCCTTCTCCATTCCCGCGAATGCTCGCGGATGCCAAACGGCCGCAGTATCGATACGGATCCGGCGGAAATTGTCCAGCTTGCTCAGACCGTTGACGAAGGCGATCAGATTCCTCCTGTCAAGGAATGGCTCGCCGCCGGTGATTTTCAGATAGAGTTCGCGCTGGGGAAATTTCGCGAACGCTTCCAGCCATGCCTCAACCGGGTAGTGATCAAATGCATGGGCGGCTTTCCTGCCGCGTTCTTTCCCGGCAAAGGTTTCCACGCCGCAGTAGCTGCATCGATAGCTGCACCAGTGCGTCATCATCCATGAGATTCGGGCGGCTGAGGTTCGTCCCGCAGATTTGCCGGGCGCAGGTTTGGCATCCCGGTTCGCGCCGGAAGCCTGGCCGTAGGATACATTCATCGGCAACCGGGCGATCCCGTAAAAAGGCAGAATCCTGTTGAGGTCGGCCGTCACAAGGATCGGCCCGAGCATCTGCAGGCGGTCCTGTGCGTAGGCGACGTTCGGACCGTCGTCTGAAGGCTCCGATGCTCCCAGGGTGAATGTGTACTCGCCCGGCTGGACGCTGAAGGTGATCTCGAGATGTACCACGAGTTCTTCGCCGGGCTTCATGTCCGGCAGCCTGTGACGCAGCTGCCTCGTTCCCGTGGCGAAGACAAGGTTGCCGAGACGGTCGTACAGGTGGATACCGGTGCTCGGGTCGAAAATTTCCGCATTCGCGCGGAGCAGGATGTGAAAATGCAGCGCCTCCATCATCGGGACTTCGAGGGTATCGATTCCCCCGCGGTTGGTGATCCGCGCAGCCGCCACGACCAGGCCGCCTGCTCCGTAACGGTTCACGCCCGGCCCCAGGATGGTGTGCCTTTCAATTTCCTCCGGCAGCATGAGGTCTGAAACGCCCGGCCCGGCGTCCTTTTCTTCCATTTCCATCGGGCGCAGCGCGGGCGCCCGCTTTCCCATGGTGGCATAATACCTGCTGACTGCCTCCTCCGGAGATCCCTGGAAGGCGAGCGCACCGTCGTGAAGCAGGATCGCCTGACTGCAGATGTTCATCACCGCCTGGGTATCGTGCGAAACGAATATGCAGGTCGTGCCGTCCGCGATGATATCGCGGATCCGCGCGTAGCATTTTTGCTGGAAAAAAACGTCCCCCACACTCAGGGCTTCATCCACCACCAGGATGTCGGGCTTGATGTTGACGGCACAGGCAAATGCCAGCCGGATGTACATGCCGCTGGAGTAAGTTTTCATCGGCTGCCCGATGAAGGCGCCGATGTCGGCGAAACTTTCGATGTCCGCCATGCGGGCATCCATCTCCGCCCGGGTGAAGCCCTGGATCGCGCCGTTCATATACACGTTGTTCCTGCCCGTGAATTCCGGGTTGAAACCGGCTCCCAGCTCGAGTACGGCCGAAATCCGGCCGTTGGTCAGTACGCTTCCGGAAGTGGGCTGGAGAATGCCGCAGATGATCTGCAGGAGCGTGCTTTTGCCGCTGCCGTTGCGCCCGAGGATCCCGAAGGTTTCACCCCGCGGCACATCGAAAGAAATGTCCGTGAGCGCCTGGAACTCGTGGTGAAGCCTTTTGCGAAACGGGTGCAAGGCTTCCTTGAGCCGCTGTTGCGGGCTGTCATACAGGCGGTATTTCTTGCTGACGTTTTTAACGGATACGGCTGTGTTGTTCACGAATGCCAGGTCTCTGCGAAACCTCCGCACTGTGCGGAGAGAAGCACCCCGGCAACCTGAAGGCAAACTCGGGAAGCCAATATCCCGATAAAACGGCCGTCTGCCGCCGGCGCCGGAACGGGGCAATCCGGATCAAAATATCACGATGCCCCGTGGACGCTATAATACATGGGATTCAGTTTGAAGAAAAAGAAGATACGTTCGGGCATGCTGCGGATGTCGCTCATATTCTGCGGACGATACGGTTGTGCGGGAATCCGGGCTCGTGAACGGTTCCTGGAGAGCTCCAGAGGCTGGAGTGCATCAGAATTCCCCCGGATCTGCTGCCGGGAAGCCTGCAAGGCCGGATCGCTACCGCATCCATTAACGCCGATGGACGCTGAAAAGGGCTGACGAACATCTGACCGGAATTGGCTTCCAAAGGCAAATATTGTTGTGCCATAGTTGTGGCCTCGTTTGACCCGGACACAAAATTCAAGGAATATCCATGAGGTGTTTATGGATAAATACGAATGTGATGCATGCGGCTACATTTATGACCCGGCGGAGGGCGATCCGGACAGCGGCGTGCCCAAGGGAACGGCGTTCGAAAAACTGCCGGACGATTGGGTCTGCCCACTTTGCGGCGTGGGCAAGGACCAGTTTACTAAGGTAGGCTGAGAGCCTGGTTGCGCAACACCTGTGATGCCTGGAGGCTTTGAAGTCGGTTTTTGCTCTCCTGAATTTCGGCTCTCAAGTTTGCTTTTCATGCGATATCATGTATTGGCTGCCTTAACGCGCGGGTTCATCCGTCGTCGTTTTGTGTCTTTGTAAACCGGTGTCAGGGAATAGAGAGTGAGATATGGATGAGAGGGCGATGAGCAAAACGAAATCAAAGATAGGACGTCGTGGATTTATAAAAGGGGCGGTTGCCTCCGGGATGGCGGGTATGGCCGTATCCGGCCCGATGTCGGCAGAGCAAAAGGAAGCCAGCCCCAGTCTGACTGCAGGAAGTCCTGGGAGATCGCTCCCCCTCCTATTCCGGCCGGCGAAATCAAAAAAACGGTGACCGCGGACGTGGTGGTGATCGGCGCCGGCGTTGCGGGAATCGTCACTGCTCTGTCGGCGGCCGAGGGCGGCGCCAAGGTGGTGGTGCTTGAAAAGATGAAGAAGTTTTCGGCACGCGGCTTCGATATCGCCGCCATCGACAGCCGTGTTCAGAAAAAGATGGGCATCAAAATCGACGTTCCCACAGCCATTCGCGAGCTGATCAAGAGTTGCGACAAGCAGGTCAAAGAGGAGCTTTACTGGATCTGGACACGGCATAGCGGCAAGGTGTTGGACTGGATGTTGGATCAGACCGAGCCCGCGGGACTGGTGGCCAAAATGTCGGCAGCTCAATACAAGGGTCCGAACTACTTCGAGTACCCGACCACCCACCATATTCTGGGCGGTCCTCACACGAAGGATGGGTCCTTCATAGACGTTGTGGAAACACTGGAGAAAAACGCCAAGACGAAGGGCGTCGATTTCCGCTACAGGACACCCGGCGTCCGCCTGATCCGCGAAGGAAAAGGACCGGTGACCGGCGTCATCGGCGGAACGGCCGGCGACTACACCCGTTTCATCGCCAAGAGGGGCGTTGTGATGGCCACGGGCGACTACGGATCCAATCCGGAAATGCTGCGCCACTACTGCCCGATCGCGACCTATGTGAACCACAATGTGTATACCCCGCTGGGCGCCAACGTGGGTGACGGGCACAAGATGGGTCTGTGGGCAGGCGCCGCCATGCAGAAAGGGACCCACGCCCCGATGATTCACACCCTGGGCGGAGCCTGGCCCTACTTTTTCCTGCATGTGAACAAACACGGCTTGCGCTACCAGAACGAGGACCTTGCGTGCCAGGCATGCTGCCTGGGCATGATGATGCAGACCGATGGAATCGGTTGGACAATACTGGATTCCGATTTTCTGAAATACGTCCCGCAGACGATCCCCATCGGCGGCGGCTTTTTCTGGGATCACCCGGGCCGCGACATGGATGAAGAGTGGTCGCCCGGCCAGGATATCGAAGCCCTGGAGGAAAACATCAAGGCCGGGCTGGCCTTCAAGTCGGACACGCTGGATGAACTGGCGGCCAGAATGAAGGTGCCGGCCGATGCCTTCAAAAAAACGGTTGCGCGCTACAACGAGCTCGTGAAAAAGGGAGTGGACGAGGACTTCGGCAAGCGCAAGGAGCTTCTGTTCCCGATCGAGAAGCCGCCTTTCTATGGCGGCCTGATGAAGAGCGCGCTCCTGGCGACAACCAGCGGCCTGCGGGTAAACACAAAACTTGAGGTTCTGGACGAGCGTGACGAACCGCTGGGCGGGCTCTATGCAGTGGGCAATGTTCAGGGAGACATGTTTGCCGTGGACTATCCCACGGTCTTTCCCGGTTTGAGTCACGGCCGCTGCGTAACCTTCGGCCGCCTCGTCGGGCTGCACCTGGCCGGCAAGGACATGGAGTAAAAAGAGGTTGCCGGTTCCAGGCCGCTGGCAGCAGGCTGATGCCTGTCACCCGGGCATGCGATTCGCACACTATAAAAAATTTAGGGAGAGTTTCGGGCCAGGATTCCTGAAACTATCAGATCTAAAGGGGATACGTCTGTTTCGGCAGATCCGTTGAAATTGAAACTATTCTGCAGGAAGTCCATCTTCAATTGCGGGTTCTTCTGATATTCTTATTGGCTCAAGGTGCAACTTAGCGGTGATAATTGCTGAAGAGCGAACATGTTTCGCGGCAGGAAGGAATTCGATACATGATTAGACGCGTACTCTGTTTGACTGCTGCAGTCGCAGTTTTCTGGACCGGGATAGCCATCGCCCAGGAGGCAGGCGCCGTTACGGCAGATCGCCATAAAAACCGGGGCATGGAGTGCACAGGCTGCCACGGAGAGGCACAGCCTAAGGCTGCCGCTCCGAAAAAAGCCTGCCTCGCTTGCCACACATCGCTGGAGGCGGTGGCCGAGAGAACCAAAGACTATGAAAGAAACCCGCACAACAACCATTTGACCGAAGCCAGCGATGTCGAATGCACGGATTGCCATCACGGGCATAAAGCCGATACCCCGCTGTGCCATCAGTGCCACGACGGGATGAAATTCGAGAAGAAGAAAGCGGAAGCCAAGTAGGCCCAGGCAATTTGGAAAGTGTAGCCCCGATGCGGCCAAAACAGTCACACCGAAGTCTGATGGCTGAGGATTTTACACCGATAACCCGCCAATGGGAAATAATGGCCGGACCCGGGATCCCGATTATTTAGCAAAAACGATCAAAACCGGTTTTGAGGACACTGCTATAGTGAAGAAATCAAGGAGAGACGGGCCATGAGTTACGTGCCGAACATCTTGCGAGCGGTCGAATTCATGGAACGGAATCTTACCTGCGCAATCTCGATTTCGGATGTCGCATCGGAAGCGGCCTACTCGACCTTTCATTTTGTCCGGCTTTTTAGAGCTCTTACCGGGGACACTACCGGCAACTATCGTGGCCCCGCCCTGATGCCTATTTCACCAAAATTTGGCGGATCTCGCCGTACGGATCGTTCTGCACCTTGCTTTCGACATTGAATATCATCGTTGCGCGGCTTTTGATGTCGTAGGCCGGCCACCGGGGCAGACCGCCCGCGTTCGGATTGCCGGTTCGCGCGAACGCAATCCATGCGGCGCTCATCTGATCGGCCAGACGCTGCGGCTCCGGACCGGGACCGACCATACTGCGGGAACTCTCGATATTGTTGAAAACCAGCGGAAGGTCCAGCGCGTGGTGGGACCGGAGCCGCCCATCATTAACCGGCGTTTCCCAGGCCAGCAGGTAAACGTAAACCGGCGCGGCGCCCTGCATCGCCTTGCGCTCGGCCTGGAACACCGTGGCAATCCAATAGCCCTTCATCGTATCGGCGGCCGTCATCAGGTGGCTGGGCGAATAGCCGGGAAAGGCGGAGCGCAGGGCTGGGATCAGCGCCTCCGCCTTTTCCGGCAGCGCCTTGCGAACATGCGCCGCAAATTCGTCATTCGTGGAAGTGCCGAACTTCGGGTCGCTGGACCTGAAGATCGTCATCTCGTCCTTGTTGGAGCCTATGAGCAGCGGGACTCCGGACGAAATCGGCGGCGCGTCCGGGATAAACGGTTTGCGCGGCAGGGCGACACCATCGACGCAGGGTACAAATCCCCCCGTCGGCACAGTGAGACGTCCCGGGGGTGTGGCACCTGAGGATTCCGGCGGCTGAGCGTCAAATATTGCCTTCGCGTCTGCCCGGCAAGCGCCCTAACGTCGCCTTCCGTGATCGCCAGCTTTTTCAGCAACTCGCGGCCCATTGTAACCGCTTCCTCGTAGGACGGCGCATCCAGGCCCGATCCGCTCTGAATGATGGCCTTGTGGAAAAGCCCTTTTGCCGCGGGCATGGCCATCAGCATGGCGACCTTGCGTCCGCCGCCGCTCTCGCCGAATATCGTTACATTGCCGGGATCGCCGCCGAATTGCCGGATATTGTCGCGCACCCATTCGAGGCTCAGGACGATATCGAGCATGCCGGCCTGGCCCGAGGAAACGTAATCAGGGCCCCATTCCCTGCTCAGTTGAAGAAAACCGAAAACGTTCAGCCGATGGTTCACCGAGACAACCACGATGTCACCCTTGCGTGCGAGATTACGGCCTTCACTGATCGCGTCCCCGCCTGATCCTGAAGAGAATCCCCCGCCGTGCAGCCAGACCATGACCGGGCGTTTTTTTGCGTCAAGGCCGGGGGTCCAGACGTTGAGGAAGAGGCAGTCTTCGCTGATCTTCGGCGCATCGGCCGCAGTTCCCAGCCCGCCGGTGGCCTGCATCGCGCGGGCGCCGTAATTGGCGGCGGCCGCAACCGCGGTCCAGGACGCGGGCTTCCGGGGCGGCTTGAATCGATGTTCTCCCGTCGGCGGTGCGCCGTAGCGAACCCCTTGGAATACCTGCAGCCCTCCCTGTTCGATCCGGCCGCGCACCGGGCCGTTCGATGTCTTCACGGCGCGCGTCCACGACGCGGTTTCCCGGTTGTTTGCCGCGTATGTCGAGATGAACGCAAACAAAAGAAAGCTTGATGCCCATAAACTCAACGACGCGTGGTTTAAATTTGGGCGCTTCATCATTGTCTCCTCAAAACGCTTATGGTTTTTGTCACTTTCGACGGCTACAGCCTCTTCCTGATAGAGGAAAACTATTCAGGAATAATAGATACAAGCATTCTGTTTCGCGACAGGACATTTTTACCGCACTCCCATAAAGAATCAAATGTAATAGGCAGGCTCTTCAGAGCAGTCTTCACCCAATCAACATAAAATGCTGAGAAAATAGTATTTATTAATATTTTTTCAGCGTACGTCAGCGTTTATCGGCGTACGTCAGCGTTAAAAATAAAGGAGCGCCGCATTTGTCCATTTGGGGAATCATTCAGGGGTGATGCCGCGGGCCTTGAGGAGCTCCAGACTCATTTCCCTGAGTTTGAATTTCTGGATTTTGCGGCTTCCCGTCAGGGGGAATTTATCCACAAAGAAAACATATTTCGGTATTTTATGCCGGGCTATCTGGCCGCGGCAGAATTCGACAACGGTGGTGTCGTCCAGCTCGACGCCGGGCTTTGGAATAATAAAGGCTCCTACCTCTTCACCGTATTTTTCGGATGCGACTCCCACGACCTGCACATCCTTGACGCCTTCCAGGTGATAGAGAAACTCCTCGACCTCCCGCGGGTAGATATTTTCTCCGCCGCGGATGATCATGTCCTTGATGCGGCCGGTGATCCTGTAGTTGCCTTCGGAATCCCTGTAGCCGAGGTCCCCCGAATGCAGGTAGCCGTTTTTGTCGATCGCTTCAGCCGTGGCTTCCGGATTCTTATAGTATCCCTTCATCACCAGGTAGCCGCGGCAGCATATTTCGCCCTGCTCGCCGTCGGCGCACTCTTGTTTCGTTTCGGGGTTGAGTACGACGACCTCGGTAAATTCATACGGCCTGCCCACTGTCCGGCAACGCACCTCGAACGGATCGTCGATGCGGGTCTGGGTCATTCCGGGGGAAGTTTCTGTCAGTCCATAAACGCTGGTGATGCTCATGAACATCTTCTCGCTCACTCTTCGCATCAGCTCCACCGGGCATAGCGAGCCGGCCATGATGCCGGTGCGCAGACACGACATGTCGAACATGTTGAACATCGGGTGATTGAGTTCCTCGATGAACATCGTGGGAACCCCGTAAAGCGCGGTGCAGCGTTCCTTGTGGACGGACGCCAGGACGACGAGCGGATCGAACCGTTCCACCATGACCTGAGTGCAGCCGTGAGTCAGACAATTGGTGGTGGCCAGGGTGACGCCGAAACAGTGAAACAGCGGAACGCAGACGCAGAGTTTGTCCTTCTCGGTGAACCTCATGTGTTCGCCGGTCAGATACCCGTTGTTGGCCAGATTATAGTGCGAGAGCATCACACCCTTCGGGAATCCGGTTGTGCCCGAGGTGTATTGCATCATCATGACATCGTCCGGCTTCACGGTTTTTTTGATGTCCAGCAGCGGCTGCTCATCCGCATTCTCGCCGAGCAGCTGAATCTCGGCCGCGTTGTACATTCCTCGGTATTTTTCCTGCCCGATGTAGATGACGTTGCGCATCCTGGGGAAGCGCTCGCTCCTCAACTGCCCGCGCTGGGAGTGCTTGAGCTCGGGGAGCATTTCGTAGACCATGTCCACGTACTTGGAATCCCAGGTGCCGTCGGTGATGCACAGGGTATGCATATCCGAATTCTCCACCTGGTATTCCAGTTCGTGCTGCTTGTGATTGGTGTTCACCGTGACAAAAACAGCGCCGATTTTTGCGCAGGCGTACATGTACGTCAGCCATTCGGGGACGTTCTGGGCCCAGATGCCGACATGATCGCCTTTGTTCACGCCGATGGAGAGAAGCCCGAGTGCTACCGCATCCACGCGCCTGTTGAATTGCTTCCACGTAAACCTCAAATCACGGTCGGAATAAACGATGTATTCCCTGTCGGGGGCTCTGTCGGCCCAGTATTCCAGCCAGTCGCCCAGCGTCCTGTTGAAGAGTTCCATAGGCTTTGATTATTAAAACGGAGTGTAAACAACACCCAGGATTTTGGCCCTGGATTTGTCGGCTGCGTGAACGTTGTGCTCCACGATGGAGTCGTAGTATATGCTCTCGCCGGCATTGACGATAAATTTGTTTTTCCCGTACGTAACCTCGATCACCCCCTCCAGAACGTATAAAAATTCTTCTCCTTCGTGGCTGGAAAGCGGATAGCCGCCTTCGGAGGCTGAATCGATGTCGACCAGGAACGGCTCCATATGCCTGCCGGTCTTGGATTGGGCAAGGGCGAAAAATTTCAGATCATTGCGGGAATTTGCCATTTCGGAGGAAAAACTGATGCTCTCGGGCCGGTCTTCCTTTCTGCAGATGACGGGACCCAGGCTGTCGTTGTCGTCCAGAAAAGTTCCAAGGCGGACTCCAAGAGTGCGGGCAATCCTTATGAGCGGCGCCAGCGAAGGCAAATTCCTGTTTTCCTCGATCCTGCCCACCTGCTCCGGCGTCAGGCCCGACCTTTCGGCGACCTGTTCCACGGTGATGTTTTTGGATTCGCGTATCGCTTTGATTCTCGATCCTACGGTGACTGTGTTTGCCATTCCAATTCCAGTCCTGCTTTTCAATGACTTCAAGCTGCAAACAAACAGCAAAAATAATAGTACATCCCGATTTTCGATTCACGCCTATTTCAGTCATCCCGGGGGAGCTTGCGGGTATTGGAGGTCCCATGGCCCGGTAACGCCGACATACGCTGATGAAAACGCCGACGAACGCCGACAATCAATGAAGGATATCGGATAAGCGCTTTACAGGGAGGGCTTCCGGAATCCGGGGAAGGGCGAAAGGGCCCGGTCCAGAACGCCCAGCGAGTAGGTGATGGCTACCCCGTAATTCGTGATGGGCACGCCGGCCTCCTGGCAGCGCAGAACGCGGGAAATCACTTCCCGCCTGTTCAGCATGCAGGAGCCGCAGTGAACGACAAGTCCGTAAGAGCTGAGGTCCTCGGGGAAATCGTGCCCCTGGCGGTGAACGAATTCGAGTTCCACTCCCGTGTACTGCCGGATCCAGCGGGGAATTTTCACCCTGCCGATGTCCTCGCCGATGGGGTGATGCGTGCAGGCCTCGAGCACCAACACACGGTTTCCGGTTTTCAGCCGGTCGATCGCTTCAACCCCGCGCACGAATTCATTCAGATCGCCCTTCAGGCGGGCGAACAAAATCGAGAAAGACGTCAGCGGAACCTGGGACGGCACGTCTCCCGCCACTCTCAGGAATGCCTGCGAATCCGTCACGACCAGAGCCGGAGGCCGGTTGAGCCGGCCCAGCGCATCGCGCAGTTCGCGCTCCTTGACCACCATGCAGTAGGAATCGTGATCCAGGACGTCGCGTATCGACTGGACCTGCGGCAGTATAAGCCTCCCGCGCGGAGCCTCCAGGTCGATGGGAACCACCAGGACAACCAGTTCGCCGGGCGAAATCAGGTCCCCCAATATCGGGGGGGCATCCATAAACGCCTCCGGAGCCGATCGAATCAGGGCCTCCCGCAGGCCCGGAATGCCCTTGCCCTCGCTGGCGACTGTTTCGACGATGGCGAGCTTGCGTGATTTCAGATCCTGCACAACTTCGACGCCGGGCGCGGCAATATCGGATTTGTTGATGACGACAATAACGGGCGTCTGGCGTTTCGCCAGTTCGCCGAGAATGCCCTCCTCGAATTCCCCCCATCGATCCGATTCGGCAACCAGTATCCCCAGGTCTGTCCGCTCAAAAACCTGTCGCGTCCGCTCCGCGCGCATTTCCCCCAGGGCTCCGATGTCGTCGATGCCCGCCGTGTCGATGAAGAGCACCGGCCCCAGAGGCAGAAGCTCCATCGGCTTCTCCACCGGGTCCGTCGTGGTTCCCGGTACATCGGACACGATCGAAACCTGCTGGTGGGTCAGGGCATTCAAAAGAGATGATTTGCCGACGTTGCGCCTTCCGAATAGTCCGATGTGCAGCCGCATCCCCTTGGGTGTTTCTTTCATGGTTTTTCCTCTCGTGGCGGTGATCCGAGGCGTGCGAGGCTTTCCGGCGAGATAAGCGCGTCGAATTGTTCGGGCGACAGCAGGCCGCTCTCCAGGACAACTTCACGAACAGGTTTTCCCAGGGCTCGGGCCCGGGCGGCGATCTCCTGGGCTTTTTCATAGCCGAGAAGCTCGACCATCGCGGTTAATGTGGCGGTTGCTCCCTCGACTCTCGTGCGGCAAAGGGATTCATTGGCCTCGATGCCGGCCACGCAGTGCTCGCGGAAAATCCTGCAGGCGTTTCGCAGCAGATCCAGGTTTCCCAGCAGGGCGTCCGCAACCAGCGGGAGAAAGGGATTCAGCTCGAGGTTTCCCATTGCGCAAGCCTGAGCGATAGCCTGGTCGTTGGCCATCACGGCGATTGCCGCCTGGGTTACCGCTTCGGGGATGACGGGATTGATTTTGCCGGGCATGATGGAAGAGCCGGCCTGACGCGGCGGCAGGCGTATCTCCCCGAATCCCGCGTCCGGCCCTGAGGACAGGAGGCGAAGATCCGTGGCAACCTTGATCAGGTTCGCTGCGCAGGCTTTCAGAATGCCGCTGACCTCGACAAAAACGTCCGCGTTCTGCGTGCATTCGACAAGGTTTTCCGCCCGTGCCAGTCCCAGGCGCGTGATTTCCCTCAGCCGGTCAACGACGCGGAAGATATATTGCCGCGGCGCCGAGAGCCCCGTCCCGATGGCCGTGCCGCCCAGGTTGACGAGCCGCAACCGCTCTTCACACTTGTAAATGCGCCAGCGGTCGCGCGCAAATGCTTCCGCGTAGGCACCCATTTCACGTCCCAGGGTGATCGGCACGGCATCCTGCAGCTGGGTCCGGCCAACCTTGACGACGCGGGCGAACTGCTGTTCCTTGCGCTGGAATTCCTCGAGCAGGCTCACCACATCGCGTTCGAGCAGCCGGAGCAGTTGAATGGCCGCCACTTTGAGGGCAGTCGGATAGGTGTCGTTCGTGGACTGGTGAAGGTTGATATCTTCGATCGGGCTGATGGTCTGGTACTCACCCGGCGGCTTTCCGAGGATCTGCAGGGCCCGGTTGGCCAGGACTTCGTTGACGTTCATGTTGGTGGAAGTGCCCGCCCCGCCCTGAAGGGCGTCGACGACGATGCTGGAATCCAGCCGACCCTCGATCATTTCCAGGCACGCAGTCTGAATGGCGCGGGCTTTGTCTTCATCCCACCAGCCCAGTTCGTGGTTAACCTGGGCGCAGGCGAGCTTCACCGCTCCATAGGCATGGATCAGGGCAGGATTTACCGGCCGCAGAGCCAGCGGAAAGTTCTCGATGGCCCTTTCGGTGTAAATGCCGTGCAGGGCATCCGCCGGCACTTCCCGCATGCCCAGCAAATCATGTTCTGTCCGATAGGGGCTCATATTTAATTGTGGAACGTGCAACGTGTAACGTGTAACGTGCAAAATCCTTTCCGGCCCACGGCTAAAAATAGAGGTCGCGCTCGTCCGTCTCTCTGATTTTCTTAAGTCGCTTTTCGAGTTCGGCTTTTTGAGGACCCTCGGGAAGCTTTGCCAGTTCCTTTTCGATTTGCTGCTCGCCGGCGCGCCGGGTCTCGGGCGAAGCGTAGTCCACGAGATACTCCGTGAGGGTTGTCATTGCGTTGGGCGTGCAGAACCGCTTGATGAACCCGGGAATCGCGAATTCCATGAAATGCTCGCCCGTGCGTCCGAGCCGGTAGCAGGCTGTGCAGAAACTGGGCAGATAACCGTCTTCCAGAAGCTCGCCCATAACCTTGTCCAGCGACCGCGTGTCCCCGAGCTCGAATTGCTCGCGGTCCGTAATCTGCTTATCTTCCGGCTCGGTGTACCCGCCGATCTCTATCCGGCTGCCGGCGTCGATTTGGGAAACGCCGAGTCCCATAAGCTCGCGTCTCAGGGAAGCGTTTTCGCGTGCCGTGAGAATGAGCCCGGTGTAAGGCACAGCCAGCCGCAGGGTTGCAATCACGCGCTTGAAGTCGCTGTCGCTGACGGAGCCCAGGCCGGGGAAGTCGACCCCGCAGGCCGGCCGCAGGCGCGGGAAGCTGATGGTATGAGGTCCGACCCCGTATCGTTCGCGAAGGTGGATCGCGTGCGCTACAAGGCCCAGCACTTCGAAGCGCCAGTCGTACAGGCCGAAGAGGACGCCGATCCCGACATCGTCGCAGCCGGACTCGAGGGCCCGGCTCAGCCCGTCGAGGCGGTACAGGTAATCGCCCTTGCGCGTGCGCGGGGAGTGCACCCGGGCATAGGTCTCGTGATGGTAGGTTTCCTGAAAGATCTGGTAGGTGCCGATCCCCGAGGATTTGATGATTCGGTAGCCTTCGTGATCCATGGGCGCGGCGTTGATATTGACTCTGCGGATTTCTCCGTGCCCACTGCGCGTGTTGTATACGGTGCGAACCTGCTCGGCGATGAAATTCGCGTTATAGCCCGGGTGTTCTCCGAAAACCAGGATCAGCCTTTTTTGCCCGGCAGCTTCCAGTTTCAGGACCTGTTCGCGCAATTCCTCGGGCGTCAGGGTGCGGCGCACTGCAAGTTTATTCGTGCTTTGGAAGCCGCAGTAAGCGCAGTCGTTGACGCAGTCATTGCCGACGTAGAGAGGCGCAAAAAGAACGATCCGGTTACCGTAGACAGTTTCTTTCAGTGTCCGGGCAGTGTGAAAAATGTTTTCCAGCAGGTCCGGGTCCTTGACCCTGAGCAAAGTGGCCGTTTCCTCGACCGTGAGCGGCTGCTTGGCAAGGCTCTTTGCGACCGTCCCCTGAACTTCCTCCCGCTCAGGCTCCGGGCCATGGAGCAGCCTCATCAAATACGCGTCGTCGATGAAATCGACAGCGCCCCTGCTAATTTCTATTTTCGGCAATGCTGACATAAATCACCTCTTTGCAGTGAAGCGATCGCCGGACGGCGCGCTTCGAAATTCCTTGATGCCCCGGTTCCTTCTCCGGCTGTGCGTCCGAGCCCGGCCAGGATAGAGTCGACCCTCTCACGCTGCGGTTGGGGCAATTCACCGATGCCGGCCTTCTCGGGATAAATCTCATAAAGGCGGCGGTATTTGATCGGCGTGAGGTTGACCATCAGGACATTGGCGCCGCGCTGCAGGCCCAGCCGGTACCCGTCCTCCTGGTCGAGCGTGGCCAGCGCAGTGGTGCTGGGTATGTTCACATCCGGGCAGACAAGCCGGGTGAGGGCCATGACTTTGCACGTAACCAGATTGGTGTTGAGCACCTGGGCCGGAGACGGATTGGAAAGGACATGATCATCGTACTCCCGGCCCGAGGGCGTTTCCGGGTGGGGCACGAAAGGGCCGCAGCCGATCATGTCGAGGTCCAGCCGCCGGAACCATTCGATGTCATCCGCCAGCGAGTCCCAGGTCTGCCCGGGGATACCTACCATGATTCCGCTTCCGGTTTCATAGCCGAGCTCTTTTATACGGGGAAGCAAATCCAGGCGATGGAGCACACCTCTGGTGTCTGAAGTATGAATCCTTTTCCACAGGAGCCTGTCCGAAGTTTCAAAACGAAGGTAATAGCGATCCGCGCCGGATTCCCGCAATCGCGCAAGTTCCTCCAGTGCCCGCTCTCCCAGGCTCAGGGTGACGGCCAGCGGGGTCTCCCGCTTGATCTTTTTGATAACGCCTGCCAGCCACTCGACCTCAAGATGGAGATCTTCGCCCGATTGCATTACGACGGTGCCGTATCCCCGCGCCATGGCCTCCCGGGCTGAATCAAGGATTTCATCCTGCGTCATCCGGTACCGGGCGAGGGATCTGCGCCCGCTGCGCATCCCGCAGTAATGGCAGTTGCTCCTGCAATAGTTTGAGAACTCAATCAGGCCGCGGATGTGAACGGAATCCCCGACATGGTCACGGCGAACGCCGTCGGCAAGGCTCCAGAGCGTCTCCAGGCGGTCCGGATTCTCTTCGAGCAGCCATGCGAGGATTTCATCCCTGTTCATTTCCCGGCCTTTGGATTTTGTGGAGCAGGACCGTGAAGGTGCTGCCGACATCGGGCTTGCTTTCGACGGAAATATCCCCGCTATACAGCGTGACCAGTTTCTTGAGGGTGGACAGGCCCAGGCCGCTGCCGAGGATGTTGCGCGTCTTATCGTTTTTGATACGTGAGAAATCCTTGAACAGGCGCTTGCATTCCTCCGGGGTCATGCCGATTCCTGTGTCCTTGACCTGAACGCGGATTTCATCCCCGGACTGGCTTATGGTTACCTTAACGCGCCCGTGATCCCGGTTATATTTGATGGCGTTGGAAACAAGATTATTGAAGATCATATCGATCTCCGTCTTGTCCGCCTCAAGGTTCAGACCATCCGGAACGCTCATATCAACCTGTATGTCGCGGCGGGCGGCCTCCGGTTTCATGTTTTCGACCGCCTGGCGGGCGGCCTCGGCGAGGTTCAGCGTCACGAGGGTGCGCTGCCTCTGGCCGGACTCGATGGCGGTCAGGTCCAGAAGATCCCCGATCAGCTTGCGCATGCCGTCGATACGGATCAGGGACCGGTCCACCATTCGGTCGTAGGCGACCAGGCTGTCGCCCATCGCGCGCTCGCGGATCATTTGAAGGTACCCTTCAATTGCCGCGATGGGGGCTTTCATCTCGTGGGCGAGCACGGATATGAATTGGAACCGGACCTGCCGCTTCTCTTCGGCAAGCCGGCGGGCCTGGCGCTGCAGAATAAGGTGGCGGGCGGCCTTGCGTACGGCGCCGCGCAGTTCTTCGGGCGTGAACGGCTTGGCCAGGAAATCATAGGCGCCGCGGCGGGTGGCAGTCACGGCGGTTTCCAGCGAAGCGTAGGCCGTGATCATGATGGTCAATAGATCCAGCGACTCGTGCCCGAGACGGTCGAGAATATCCAGCCCCGTAGTATCGGGCAGGATATGATCCAGGAGGAGTATGTCCGCAGGAGCCGACGCCAGCTTCTCCTCCAGTTCCTTTCCGCTCGCAGCCGTGCGGACAGCGAATTTGACCTCGCCGTTGATATCGGGCAGTGTGAGAGTGAGGTCCTTCAATACCCGCTCGGCGCCCCGCCGCATGCCGTATTCGTCATCCACCACGATGACGTTTAGTGTTTCCACGTCGACCTTCCGCTCTTTATATGCTTACTAATAAAATCTCATATCTGAATAGTTTAAGAAATTCGGTTCCCAGTTCAGAGTTTCCAGCTTCGAACCGAGGTGCAGACATGAATCCCGGTTTCCAAATCCCCGGGCGCGGTGTGATGGTTTCGAATTCCATCAAGCGCTGCGCGCGAAGGGGTTTCAGGGGGCGACAGCCACTGGGTTATCTGTTTGCGGCCAAAAGCTTCTCTGCTTCCTCCGCGAGAATCCGCGGATTCACCGGCTTTTCCATGAACTTGCTGACCGGCAGCCAGGTCTCGTCGGGTTCGAAACCGAAACCGAGATCCATCTCCTTGCGAATCCCGGTCAGCATGATCATCGGCATCTTGGGGAATTGCGCATGCAGCTTCCGGGCGAGGTCGAACCCGGCTGTTTTGTCTTCCATCATCACGTCCAGCACCGCCAGGTCAGGCGCGACGGTCTGGATGGTTTTGAGGGCTTCCGCAGCAGAGTATGCCACGGTCACCACGTGGCCGCGCTGCGCCAGTATGGTCTTATTCATTTCGATCAGATCCTGGTCGTCGTCTACAAGCAGTATTTTTGCCATAACGCTCTCCTCTGTCATTTATGTATGTCCGTTCTATTCGTCAGGAGCTTTCCGGGGAAGCTTGACCGTGAAAGTGGTTCCTGTCGGCCCTGCAGCTGGATCTTTGTTGGACACGGCGGAAATCTGGCCGCGGTGCATCTTGACAATGCCGTAGCTGACCGCAAGTCCAAGGCCGGTCCCTTTGCCTATCTGTTTTGTGGTGAAGAATGGTTCAAAGATCTTTCCAAGGCTTTCCTTGGAAATACCCGTACCCGTATCTTTGACTGAAAACCAAACCTGGTCCGTGTTGCCTCCGACGGCAACTATGAGCTCGCCGCCGTCCGGCATCGCATCGCAGGCGTTGCTGAAGAGGTTCGTGAAAACCTGGTTGATCTGGTCCGGGTCCAGGTCGACATGCGGATCGCCGGAGGTCGTCTCCACGCGCGCCGAAACCCTGGAGGGGAACGGGTAGGTCTTGACCGTGTGCTGAACCAGTTTGTAGAGGTCCACATTCCGGAAGACGGCCTTGTTTTGCCGGGCGAAATGCAGAAGGCGCATGACGATCTTTTTGCACCGGTCGGCCTGCTCGACGATCATGTCGAGGTCCTCTTTCCATTCCGGGAATTTATTTGCCTGCTCGAGCAGCATGTAGGAATGCATCAGGACGATGCCGAGGGGATTGTTGACCTCGTGGGCTACGCCTGCGGCCAATTGCCCCATGCTCGCGAGCCGCTCCGAATGCATGAGGGCCTCCTGGGTGCTGACGAGCTGCTCGTGCGAGACCGCAAGTTCTTTGACGGTGTCGCGCAGCTTTTCGATTGTGTAGGGCAGGCACATTTCCGTCTCTGCCAGGTGACGATGGATTGCGATGGCGTGCTGTACGCAGGAATCGTAGCCGCAGGCGCCGCAGTTCAGTTCGTCCTCCGGCTTCAATTTGCCCATCCGGGCAAGAATGGCGGTGATTTCGGCGCGGGAAGGCTGGGCAACGCGCTGGTCGTAGGCGCGGAAGTTCCGCTCGAGGTCCACGTCGGAATACCTGGCCATGTCGTGTTCCCATTGTTCTTTACGAAATTCCGACCAGTGCTGCTGGACATAGCGGCCCACCAGGCTGCGGCGCTGAAAGAGATTTGAGCTGGTGGTCATGCCGGCACCCATGACGCAGCCGTTGCAGCACAGGACCTCCAGCAGGCGCACATCCAGGCTGTTTGAAGCGACGGCCTGGATCGCTTCGACAAAGTTGGTGCGGCCATCGGTTGCCATCACCTGGCCGTCCATCAGGTCCTCCTTGATGCCGGCAGCCTGGAGCAGTCCGCGGCTGATCGGGAACAGCCCGCCGGGGCCGCTCCACGGGGGATCAAAGTCCCCGGGTTCGGCTTTTTCGTGTTCAATGGAGGCTTGCGACAGCATCTGCCGGAGTTCGGCGAAGGTAAGCACGGCTGCGACCTCGCCTTCCAGCGCCTCGCTGGCGGCCTCTCCCTTTTTCGCGATGCACGGACCAATGAAAACGACCGGAATGTCCGGTCCGTAGAGACGCCTCAGGACACGCGCCATGGCAACCATGGGGGATACAATCGGTGACAGCCGGGGTACCAGATCCGGATAATAGCGCTCCACGTACCCGACCAAGGCCGGGCAGGTTGTGGCAATGTAATTGGCTTCGGTGTCTTTTTCCAGAAGCTCTCGGTAGCGCCGGGCGACCAGGTCGGCGCCGAAACCGACTTCGTGGACGTAGGCAAATCCCAAGGCGCGCAGCATCCCGACGACCTTTTCGTACCCGCACTCTTCAAACTCGGCCGCAAAGCTCGGCGCGATGATGGCGGCCACTTTTGCGGATTCCTGGAGTAGGCGCGTAACCTCGCAGGTGCCGTCCAGGACTTTTTTGGCGCCCTGGCTGCAGACGCGCGCGCAGTTGCCGCAGCCTATGCAGCGTTCCGGGATGACTCGGGCCTGGCCGTCGGAAATTCCAATAGCTTTGGCCGGGCATTCCCGAACGCAGGTATAACAGACGCGGCACCGTTCTTTTATTGTCTGTACGAAGCATGCACCTTGCATGGTTGTCCTATATAGCGCTTAAGAGTGACCGCCCGCTTTGCCTTCCGGCGCTTCTCCGAGAAGGCGGCGAACCTCGGACTTGAGCTGCTCCGGCCGAACGGGTTTGTCCAGAATTTTATCCACCTTGATCCAGGACTGCTCTTCCGGATGCTGAGTGCTGAAGCTTAATCCCGTCGCCCCGGCGACGGCAGTCAGCAAAATTACCGGAGTAGCCGGGTAAAGCTTTTTGATCTGGTAGCTGAGCACAAAGCCGGAATCCTTCTCTTCCATCATAAGATCCAGGATGGCAAGATCAGGCTTCATCCGGAGCAAGGCTTCCTCGCCGGCCGACTGCCCTTCGGCCGTGGTCACGTCGTAGCCCTCTGCAGCCAGCACGGCCGTCATCTGTTCGAGAAGATCCACATCGTCGTCCACTGCCAGTATTTTCTTTTTCACTCTCGTAATCTCCCTTGCCTGTTTCACTCCCCGGGGTGATACAAGCGGCTCCCGGAAGCCGCCCGCATCCATTATAGGACTTCCCTGGAGGTGTAGTGAGTATGAAGAAGGTGATGGCTCTTCTCGCCCAGCGGCTTGCCCAGGAACTCCTCGTAAAGCCGGGTAATATAGGGATTCCTGTGGCTGACCCTGACTTTTTCGGTCTGGTCGATTTTGTACAGCGCCTGCATTCGGGCGCGGACCGCATTGGGATCGGCGCCGATCGGCTGGCCTCCTCCGTTGATGCATCCGCCGGGACAGGTCATTATTTCGACAAAGTGCAGGTCTTTCCGGCCCGCCCGGATCTGATCCAGCAGTTTGCGGGCGTTGCCCAGACCGCTGGCGACGGCGGCTCCGACTTCCAGGTCACCGATTTTTACGCGGATTTCCTTGGCTCCTTTCAGGCCCCGAATCGGTTGCATTTCGAGTTTGGCCAGCTCCTGGCCTGTCAGGAGAAAATGTGCCGTGCGGATGGCGGCTTCCATAACTCCGCCGCTGGCACCGAAGATTTTGCCGGCGGTGGAACGCTCGCCGAAAGGCGTGTCGGCGGTCTGCGGCTCAACCGCCGGCAGATCAACGCCGCACATGCGCAGCAGCTGTCCCAATTCGCGGGTCGTGAGCACATAATCCACATCCGGGATATGCTCCGGCGCCATTTCAGGCCTGCCGCTCTCAAACTTTTTGGCAGTGCAGGGCATGATGGAAACGCTGATGATGCGGGACGGGTCGATCGACTCGCGGCTGGCGAAATAGCTCTTTATGACGGCTCCCAGCATTTGCTGAGGGCTTTTGCAGGTTGAGAGGTTGGGGATGAATTCGGGATAAAACTGCTCTACGAACTTGATCCAGCCCGGGGAACAGCTGGTAAACATCGGCAGCCTGCCTCCCTGCTGAATCCGTTGAGCCAGCTCGGAAGCTTCCTCCATGATGGTCAGATCCGCGGCGAAAGACGTGTCGAAAACCCGGTGGAATCCCACCCGCCTGAGGGCGGCTACCATTTTTCCGTCGACATCCTGGCCGGGCTCCATTCCGAATTCCTCCGCCAGAGAGACGGAGACGGAGGGCGCGTGCTGGACAACGACCAGCTTTTCGGGATCCGCAAGAGCCGCAATAACGGGCTCCAGGTACGAGCGCTCGCTGAGGGCGCCTGTCGGGCAAGCTACGATGCACTGCCCGCAGTTGATGCACGTCGATATATTCAATCCCTGGTCGAATGCGGTGCCGATGTACGCCTTGGAGCCGCGGCCGACAAAATCGATGGCGCCGACGGCCTGGACTTCTTCGCAAATGCGTACGCAGCGGCCGCACAGGATGCATTTATCGGGATCCCGGATAATGGGTCCGGATACGTCCTTCTCCCTTTCATTCCGCTTGCCGCGGTACAGACGCTCGCGGATGCCCATGTCCTGGGAGAGCTTCTGCAGGTCGCATTTCCCGCTCCGGGAGCAGTACAGGCAGTCATCCGGGTGATTGCTGAGAAGCAATTCCACGATCGTCCTGCGGGCGTCCAGCACTTTCGGCGACCGTGTCAGAATCTTCATCCCCGGGGCGACCGGAAAGGAGCATGCGGGGACAAAGTTGCCCGGCCCCTCCATTTCCACTATGCACATCCGGCATGCGCCGCTCGGCAGAAGCCCTTCCATGCTGCACAGCGTCGGGACATGAACTCCTTCCCGTTTCAAGGCCGAGAGGATCGTCTCGCCTTCCCGGGCTTCAATCATCCTGCCATCCACTTGCATTTCTATCATGTGTCACCTCAATCCATGTGTCGATACGGTCACTGCACTTGTGTGAAGTCCAGATCGCAGCGCGCGCATCGCCGCGCTTCTGCGAGGGCCTGCTGCTCGGTGGGGCACAACTCCACTTCGGCGAAACATTTCTTCCTCTCTATCACAGGGAGTAACGGCACCTCCAGCCGGAAGACTTCACCGGTTTCCTCGTCCACATCCATATACGGTTCCACATAGACGGAAGGGAGCTTGACCTTGGGCAGTACCTTCATAAGCTTGCCGGAAACGTAGCGGTCGATCATCGTTGCTGCCTGCTTGCCTACGGCGATTGCGGCGATCACGGTGCTCGGGCCGGTCACCACGTCGCCGCCGGCGAAAACGCCGGGCCGATCGGTAATAAACGACTCGGAATTGATCGCAATCGTGCCCCATTTTGTCCGTCCGATCTCTTCCAGGCCGGCGGATTCGGGTTCCTCGCTGATAGCCACGATCAGCGTGTCCAGGGCTGTGTCGAATTCGGAGCCTTTGATGGGTACGGGCCTGCGGCGGCCCGAGGAATCCCGGGCGCCCAGTTCGTTGCGAAGGGAGCGAATGCCGATCAGATGGCCGTCCTTGCTGAGAACGGCCACGGGCGTGACCAGCGTTTCCAGGATAACGCCTTCAGCCAGCCCGGCTTCGACCTCCTCCCTGTAGGCGGGCATGTTGTCCCGCGTGCGGCGGTAAAATACGGTGACGCTTTCCACACCCTGCTGGCGGATCGCCACACGGGCCGCATCCATGGCCGAGTTGCCGCCGCCAACGATCCCCACGTGCCCGCGCGCGAGAGATTTGCCGTGCAGGTTATATGCCTTGAGGAACTCGATGCCGGGCAGGATCCCGGGTACGTCTTCGCCCGGGCAGGTCGAGTTTCTTGCTGAGGTGCGATCCTGTGGCGATGAATACGGCTTTATAGCCATCCTCTAACAGCTTGTCGATCGTGAAGTCGCGGCCCAGGGCTTGCCCGAACTTCGCGTCGATGTTGGGATTCATCAGAGCCGCGATTTCCTTCCGGATCCCTTCCCGGGGAAGCCTGTATTCTGGGATCCCGGCGAAAAGCATCCCTCCGGCCTGTGCCTCACGTTCGAGCAGGGTGACCTTATAGCCGAGGACTGAAAGGGAATTGGCGGCCGTCAGGCCCGCCGGCCCGGCGCCGATTACGGCGATACGGGCTGCATCCGAGCGAGTCATCAGGACCGCGAGTTTATCGGGCGGAGTCACCGTGTCGACCACAAAGCGCTTGAGCGTCCGGATCGCGATCGGCTCGCCTCCGGTTGCGCCGGCGCGGCAAACCTGTTCGCAGGGATGATGGCATACACGGGCGCAGGCGGACGGGAACGGATTGGCTTCGCGGATGACGCGGTATGCATCGTCGTACTCTCCCCGCGAAATATGGGCGACATAACGCCAGACTTCGGTCCCGATCGGGCACCCGTTCTGGCAGGGAGCTCCCACCAGCTCTTTACAGGAACCGGACGGGCAGCGGCGCTCGAATATGTGAGCCTCGTACTCGTCGCGGAACCATTTGAGCGTGCTCAGCACAGGATTGGGGGCAGACTGGCCCAGGCCGCACAGGCTTGTGGCGCGTATGGTTTCCCCAAGCTTCTGCAGGTGCATGATCCCCTGGACGCGCAGTAAAGCGTCGAGGTCGTCCTCTTTACGGCGCGGGCGGGTCACCGCTTCGAGGATCTCGAGCATCCGGCGCGTACCCTCGCGGCATGGGATGCATTTGCCGCAGCTTTCGTTCTGGATGAATTCCATGAAAAACTTGGCAAAATCGACCATGCACGTGGACTCGTCGACCACAACCAGACCGCCGGATCCCATGATGGTGCCGAACTGCTTGAGCTCTTCGTAGTCCGTGCGTATGTCCATGTGTTCCTCAGGCACGCACCCGCCCGAAGGACCGCCGATCTGTACGGCTTTGCATTTCTTGTTATTGGGGATTCCGCCGGCGATATTGAAGACGACTTCGCGCAGGGAGGTCCCCATCGGAATTTCAACCAGACCCGTCCGCCGCACCATTCCGGAAAGAGCGAATACCTTCGTTCCTTTGCTGCCTTGGGTTCCCATCGCGGCATACCAGTCCGGGCCGTGATCCATGATCAGGGGCAGGTTGGCCAGGGTCTCAACATTGTTGATGACCGTCGGCCTGCCGAAAAGCCCCTGAACGGCCGGGAAAGGAGGCCGGGGGCGCGGCATGCCGCGCTTGCCCTCGATCGAGTGGATGAGCGCGGTCTCCTCCCCGCACACAAAAGCGCCCGCCCCCATTTTGAGTTTGATTGAGAGATCGACGCCGCTGTTGAGAATGTTGTAGCCGATCAGGCCGCAGGCTTCGGCCTGTTCAAAGGCTTCGTTGAGGCGCTTGATCGCCAGCGGATATTCGGCGCGGATATAAATGTAGGCCTTGGTGGCGCCGATGGCATAGGCCGCGATCAGCATGCCCTCCAGCAGCCGGTGCGGATCGCTTTCGCAGACGGCGCGGTCCATGAAAGCTCCGGGATCCCCCTCGTCCGCGTTGCAGATCAGGTATTTCTGATCCGAGACAGCGGCCCGGGCGAACTTCCATTTTTTGCCGGTAGGGAATCCGCCGCCGCCGCGTCCCCGGAGCCCGCTGGCTTCAATCTGGTCGCAGACCTGCTCCGGGGTCATGGTCCTCAGAACCTTGGCAATGGAACTGTAACCGCCTCGGGCAATGTATTCGGAGATATTTCCCGGATCGATAATGCCGCTGGTTGCCAGAACCACGCGGACCTGGTGCGCAAGAAAGGGGTGCTCATCCAAAGATGGGACACCCTCCCACGGTTTTGCGCAGGTCGAGCGGTACTGACCGAGAACCAGTTCTGCGGGGATGCGGTTCTGCAGGAGTACGGCTTCGAGCAGTCCAGGCACTTTGTCTCCGGTGATCGTGCCGAAACTGACGCGAGCCCGGCCGGGGACCTGGATGTCGACGATGGGCTCGTCCGAGCACATTCCGTTGCAGCCGACCTCGACGACATCGGCGGTTTGCTGATGCTGCGCGAGGAAGTCTTTAACGGCCGCGATTGTTTTGGCAGCTCCCGCACCCAGCCCGCAGGTGCCTGCACCCACAAAAATCACGGGGCGCTCGACGGACTCGCGCCTCAAACCGGCCAGTACCGATGCTGTTACCTTTGCTCCCTTTGCCCGGGCGCTTAAAAAAGGCTCCGCTTTGAGATCGGCCAGCAGGCTGTCGGAAACCTCGTGGAAATCGATCCAGCATTTGCCGGAATTGTCCATTTTTGAGTATTCTGAATTAGTGCCCATTTTTGGACTCCGTTTCCCTACATTCCTGTATGATTTTGACGATTTTTTTAGGGGTGACTTTGGCGTAGAACTCTCCGTTGAGGTTCATAACCGGAGACAAGCCGCAAGCTCCCATGCAAGCAACAACCTCGAGGCTGAAAAGGCGGTCCCTGGACGTCTGGCCCGGTTTCAGCTTCAGCAGTTTTTGCGCCATTTCCAGCACCCTGTTGGACCCTTTGACATGGCAGGCCGTGCCGCGGCAGACCATGATGTGGTATTTGCCTTTGGGGTGAAAACGGAACTGGTTATAAAAGGTCGCGACCCCGTAAAGCTTGCTGGCAGGCAGGTTAAGGTGCTTACTGATGCGGACGACCGCCTCGCGCGAAATGAATCCCTGCTGCTCCTGAACTTCCTGAAGAATAGGAATGAGTGCATCGCGCCCGGCTCGCGGGTGCTTCTGCAGAATGGTATCCACGTCGTTCATAGATCGATCTCCTTAATGAACTGCCTTTGATCTGTCCGACTTCAGGGACTGGCGCGCGAAATACGCTACCTTGTCCATGGACATGGCTAAATCAATATCCTCGACATAAACACCGGGCGGGACGCTCAGCGGAGCACGGGCGAAGTTCAGAATCCCGCGTATGCCTGAGGCTACAAATACATCAGCCACGAATTGGGCTTCCTCGTCCGGAACGGCCATAATCCCAACCGTAGCGCCCAGATCACGGATGATGCCCTCGGCCTTCTCGATGGAATGGCAAGGGCAGCCCTGGATCACGCGGTTGAATTTATCGGGATTGGTTTCAAAAGAGGCTGCAATGCGAAGTGCGGGACGCCGTGCGCTGAAAAACTTCAGCAGGGCGCGGCCGATATTGCCGACGCCTGCCAGCACGGCCTTTTGCTCCTCAGCCGGGAAAAGGAAGGCTTCAATATGATCCTTGAGTTTGCGGACATCATAGCCCCGGGCAGGGGTTCCCGTATAGCCGAGTACCATGAGGTCACGTCTCACCTGGGCGGCAGTCACGCCGCATCGGGAGGCGAGAAAATGGGAATAGATATGGCTTTGGTCCCCGCGGGCAATATCCCTAAGCGTCCGCCAGTAAAGCGTGAGCCTGCCAACCGTTCGATGCGGCACTGCCTTCACTTTGAATCATTCCTTTGTGAAACAATACGCATTGTGAAATATTTCACAGTATTTGTCAATAAAAAAATTTAATTCCATTGATAAACCCACGGCTCTGCCGCGTAAGTCAGCGTTCAAGACCATCGTAACGCCTCCAACCGCTTTGGGCGGTTCCAATCATTCAAGCCTTGGGCTTTGCCGGAGGTGCCTGACTATTTATATCAATAGTTTATGGGGGAGGCTGGTTAATTACTCTGCTTCTTTCACAGCTTTCTCATCGCTGCGGCTCAGGCAATATTAATGGACTGGTTTGAGGATCAGGGATTTCAGGTTTCAGAATGATTGACTCAGGCCCGTAGGCTGAAACGGGTAGCCATCGCGGATATGCTGTGATGCGATAGTTTCATCGGCGCTTGAACGCCAACCATTGTATTATTGAGCAGCGTTTATTCAGCGTATATCGGCGTTCAATAATCCTGGAACTATCAAACTCCGTGACTCTCGCAGAGGATTTGAGTATTGCGAGTTTATTTATCGCCTCTGCCCGGATCAGCGGGAAAAGGACCACGCGCCGGAAAGCGTACGGACGATGGCGACGAGATCCTCAGGCTTGATAGGCTTGTCCAGAAAACGATCCACTGGCAGCCATGTATGATCGCGGTCGCGGTCCGAGAAGCGCACGAAAGAGCCTATCTCCTCATTGTGAGTGTTGACAGAGGTCAGCATCAGGAGCGGGATACGACTGGTCTTCTCATTCTGCCGCATTGCGCGTGCAAGTTCAAATCCCTCGGTGGGTGTATCCATCATTACATCCAGGACAGCAACATCGATTGGTTTTGAGGTCGCAATAGGCAAGGCTTGCGCGCTGTTGGCCGCGGTAAGGACCGTAAAGCCCGCGTGTTCGAGAATGGTTTTATAGATGTCGATCAAATCCTGGTCGTCGTCAACAAGCAATACGGTTTTTGTAGCCATGAATGCCTCCGGGAATCAATTTCTCATATCATACAGCTTGCCGGTGCAAAATGAGCTCAAATTTTGTCGGTTAGGGGGAGGTCTGCGCTCGGCCGCATAATCCCGTTCTTGTGCTATACTTCAGAAAATCAGGGGTTTGCTGGACAATGTGTCGATTCATCAGGCAGGAGAACTATTTTGCGGAGGCATTCGTTCCTGAGACCCATCAAGTCTCAGGCGGCGGATGAATTGGATGATGCGAAAATCTGCGATCACGCTTGTACTGCTATTGTTCGTGACGGGCGCAGCCCTGGCCGACACGATTTATCTTAAAAACGCTAGGGAGCGGAAAGGCACTCTCCTTGGATATGAAAATGGCGAGTTTATCTTTGAATTGACCAACGGCAACCGGGTCAAATTCAAGACCGAACGCGTGGAGCGACTGGTTCTGGACCGCTCCACGGCCCAACCGGGACCGCGCGACTCCGAATATCGGCGGGAAGGGGATGCTTCCACCTTTTCGGGGCGGGGCCAATGGGAGACTTCCGAAAGCTTCGATGTTAATCTGGGAAGCCGGTGGGTTCGTTCCCCGATTGAAGTTTATGAAGGCCAGCAGGTGCGGGTGGAAGCCAGCGGAACCGTGACTCTGGACGGCCGCACGACGGTGAGTGCGGACGGTTTGCGCGGGCAACGGGATCGGAATGCGCCCATGCCGAACGAAAACGACGGCGCGCTGATCGCCACCATCGGGCAGGGCTTCGGTTCGTCCCCTATCTATGTAGGCCGTTCGAGTGAATTTGTGGCGGACCGGGACGGCGTCCTCTATTTCACGATCAATCATGGGAGCATGGCGAATTCACGCGGGGCTTTTCGCGTCAATGTCTCCGTGAGTCGCGATAGCGGCTTTTCGGACGACGATGGGAACCGCCGTTCAACAACTCCCGCGCAGGGCCGCGAAAAAACCATCACCCTTTACGCCAACCAGGCGTGGACCGACACGGGCATTGACCTCGAACCCAATATGATGGTTGAGATTACGGTGGAAGGTCAGATTGAATACGGCGTTGGGCGCTCCACAGGCCCGAACGGCAACCGAAGCGCCAATCTCAGCAGCTCGACCTACCCGATCAAGGATGCGGGCGTTGGTGCGGTCATTGCCAGGATTCGCTACCGTGACGGGCGCGACTCCGAGCCCCTGTACATCGGTTCGCGTAATCGCGCGTACACAGAACGGAACGAATACGGCCGGCTGCTGATAGGCGTCAACGACGACAACTACCGCGACAATAGTGGCTCGTACAACGTGACCATCCGCTGGTAAGGGGAGACTGTCCGGTTCCGGATGGATTAACAGGGGGCAGGGATCGCTTTGCTTCCGGGGCATTTTCGAACCCCTGGGGTTGAGGTCTTCTGCTCCTTCCGTCTGGTGATCCGGGATTCAGGAAGTATGAAAATCCCGGGATAAAATGGCGCCGACATGTGCCGAAAAAGGCGCTGACGATCGCTGATCCTATTCCACTTTCCCGACGATCAATGTGATGTCGTCGTGCTGCTTCAGATTGCCCTGCCAGAGCCGCACCTGCTCGATTACGTGCCGGTAGATACCCTCGGGAGCTCGGGACACCGATGCCCGAAGCGCTTCCACCAGGCGTTCTTCGCCGAATTCTTCGTCCGCATCGTTGACGGCCTCGGTGATGCCGTCGGAAAAAATTGCCAGGACCGTTCCGGCCTCCAGCTCCGTGGATGAGGCTTTGTAGGAGGCGCTCTCGAAAAGGCCGAGTACCGTACCGCCGCCCTCGAGGCGTACCACCTCGCCGCGGCGGAGCAGAACAGGCGGAAGGTGTCCGGCGTTGCAGTAGCAAAGCCTGCGGGACTCGGCATCATACCTTCCCGCAAACAGGGTCGCGTATTTCTCTCTCGGGCTGTTCAGAAAGATCTGGGTGTTCAGCTGTTCCAGGACGGCCGAAAGCCGGCGTTCAATTTCGGCCGGATCGGCATTGTGGAAGGTTGAAAGCTGATTGCGCATGGCCGCCTGGAGATTGGCCATGAGCAGCGCAGCGGAGATCCCTTTTCCACTGATGTCTCCGACAACAATATGGAGCCGGGCATCGTCTTCGTGTATGAAATCATAGTAATCGCCGCTGACGACGCGCGCCGGCTCGCAGCCTCCGAAAAGCGAGAGACCGCGCGGATGCGGCAGCTGCTTGGGGAACAGCGCAGCCTGCACCTCGCGCGCGATCTCCAGTTCCTGTTCCAGCCTTTTCTTTTCGCTCACCTCTTCCATTAGCCGGGTTATCGAGGAGCTCATCTGGTTGAAAGAATGAGCCAGCAGCCCCAGCTGATCATTCCTTCGCACCGGGATCTGATACTGCAGGTTCCCATCCTTTAAAGCCATTGTGCCGAGGTACATGTCGTGCACCGAACGCGTAATGCGCCGGCTGATGGTGATTCCTATCAGGAGGGAGACCAGTTCCGCCAGAACAAACACCGCAAGGAGAACCAGAATGCCCTTCAGAATGTACTGGCCGGTGCTGTAGTTGCCGACACCTGATAGATAAGCCAGATTAAGTGTCTCAAGCGGGACGCGAATGACTCCGAGCCCGAGAGGTTTCGTTTCCCCGGTTATATAGTCCCGGCATTCCAGCACGGCCGCCCAGATGATCATCCTCCGGGTGTCGGTCTTGAGCTGCTCTTTGAGGGCGCCGATTTCGGCGCTCCTTTCGGCTTCGCTGCTGCCGGCGCCTTCGTTTCGCGTCCGGACCGTAATGCCGTCCTCTCTCTGCAGGACCTCTGTCGTGCCCATCCCCGATAATGCCAGGTATATGTTCTTCTCCCGCCGGAGCCTTTCTTCGACGTGCAGGTCGAGGGGCGCAAAAACGGCAAGGTAAGCACCCGGGACGGAAGACGCCGGCCTGAGGGAAGTCAGCAAACCGGTTTCCTTTAAAAGGAGCAGGCCCTCGAAAGCCGTTTTGCCCTGCAGCCACTTGTCCGCAGCGGGAGCAGCGGATTCATCGAGGATTCCCTGGGTATCATTGCTCCCGATCTTTTCCCACGAGCCCTCACGCTGCCTGCGCAACAGCAGGGCTGCAAGCTTCGGGAAGGCTGCCGCATTTGCCTCGAATTCCTTTTCCGCCGCCTTACGGAAGGCATCGCCAGCTGCCGGTGGAGCAATCCGATGCCCTAGGTCCGTGTTGATTCGAGTGACTTCCTGATTCAATTCGTCCAGCGAAGCATGCAGGTAATGAGCCGACAGCTGGCCCAGCAGCAGGTAGATGGAGAGATAGGCGACACCGAAAAGGACCAGGAGGGGAATGAAACCCACGAATATAAATGAGCCGAGGATGCGGTGGCGCACGCGCCAGAAAACCTTGTTCCTGAAACGGCGGAGCAGGTGAAAAAGCAAGTTGAGAATTACGGCCGTTCCCGCGATATAAAACACCGCAAGCAGGATATCCGGCAGCCATCGGTTGAAGACAAGCGCAAGCACAAAGGCAGCGAGCACGATTCCTTTCCAGGATTTCCAGGCTTTTTTTTGCGGAATCTCACTCGGCGGAAGCAACAGGTCTTTCTGCATATAAACGGCGATTATAGGAGTAAAGCGACCGGGCGGCTACATCAATCCCGCGGCAAAGGAATCTAGAGCAGCGCCAAGCATCCGGCGCCTGAATGCATCGCTAATTACATTGGTAAAGCCCCGGCTCTGCCGGGGGACTCAAAGAGTTTGACAGCTCCGTATTTTGAAACGCTGAGAAACGCGGATAAAAGCGCTGACAAACGCCGATTTGTTCGGCGAGGGTCGGCGAGCAAGAGCCGATGAGGCGCTTCCGATGGAGTTTTCTGTGGCGGCACTGTGGCAAACGCCCGGTTTCTCCTACTCTTCATCTCCTTGCCGCACGGCGCTTGCCACAGAACCGCCGCAGAAAACTGTCCAGCGCGGAGCGCTGGCCCCTGCGGGGCTCGGAAGCGCCTCATCGGCTTTTGCCCGCGTAAGTCAGCGTTCAAGACCGGCGTAACTCCTCCAACCGCTTTGAGCGGTTCAAATCTTTCAAGCCTCCGGCTTTGCCGGAGATACCTGACTCCCAACTCTGCCGGGAATCTGTTGACGGACATGCAGCCTAAACAGAAGATCCGGAATTCGGCTTCAAATTCATCGGCAGGATAATCCTGAAGACCGTCCCCTTGCCGACCTCGCTCGAAACGCGGATCTCTCCGTGATGATCCCCGATGATCTGATAGCATATCGACAAGCCCAAGCCTGTTCCGACGCCGGCTCCTTTGGTCGTGAAGCCCGGATCAAAAATGCGGCTCAGGTGTTCGGGCGCTATTCCGGACCCGTTGTCGGCAATCTCTACAACGGCCCGATTGCCTTCCTGGTACGTCGTAACGGAAATCTCACCCTGCCCCGCGATTGCCTGCCGGGCGTTGATCAGGATATTGAGGAAGACCTGGTTGAGCCGTCCGGGGTAGCACGCAAACGGAGGGATGTCGCCATATTTTCTTTTGACCGTGATTCCGTGCTTGATCTCATGGTGAAGGAGCGCCATGGTATCTTCCAATCCTTCGTGGATGTCCGCTATTTTAAGTTCTGCCTCATCCAGCCGTGCAAAGCTCCTCAGCCGCCGCACGATGTCGGCGACCCGGCCGGAACCGGATGCGATCACCAGGGTGGCATCCTCGATTATGCTCATGATTGTCTCGATCGCGGCGCCATCGGACTCACCGCGCCGGCAGACCGGGTCAAGCAGTCCCTTTAGTTTTTGAACTGCCCGCTGAAGCGTATCGTGCATGCTTTGAATGGCGCCTACGGGAGTATTGATTTCGTGTGCGATCCCGGCCACCAGCATGCCCAGGGAGGCCATTTTCTCCGACTGGACCAGCTGAGCCTGTGCCGCGCGCAGTTGGGCGGTGCGCTCTTCCACGCGCCGCTCGAGTTGAGCGTGCGCCTGCTGCAGTTCAGCTTCGGCGCGGCGCCGGTGCTGAGCTTCAAGGATCAGTGAGGCGTAATCCGCCAGGGATGCGGCGAACTGCTGTTCTTCCAGAGTCCAATGGCGCGCTTCGCCGACATGTTCGTGGCAAAGAACCCCGACCATTTGGCCCCCGACCCAGATCGGGGCGTCGAGCATGGAGGTGATTTTCAACGGATTCAGATAAGAAGGGGTGAATTCGCTGGTGCGCGGGTCCCTGCGTGCATCATCCGCAGCAATGGCCAGCTGTTCCGCGAGGGCCTTGAAATATTCCGGGTAATCGACCGCGGCGAGCTCATTTCCGCTCGAGTGCCTGTAAGGGCTTCTCTCGAAGAGGTCCAGGCAGACGATGCTCGAAAACCCGTCATTGAAAAGCCAGACCGATGCCCGCTCCACCTCGAGGGCTTCCGTAGCGGCCTCCGTAAGGATCCGCATGCCGGTGCCGTCGTCCTCTTCGGGAGCCTGGTATCGCACCAGTCTGGCAAGAATTTCGTTTTGCCTGCGCAGCTTTCTTTCGGCTTCCAGCAGCTGCTCGTTGATGGCCGCCAGCTCGGCCGTCCGTTTCGCGATTCGCTGCTCCAGCTGAACGTGGGCTCTCCCCAGTTCCGTTTCGGCTCTGCGCCTGTCGGTGATGTCGATGCCGGTGGCGATCACATATTCGACAGTACCTGCTGTGTCGACCATGGCGGTATTGGACCATGATATCAGTCTGAGGCCGCGATTTCTGGTCCGCCAGAAATTTTCCGCGCTGTTGGGGAAATTGCCCGAGCGCAACTGTTCGAAAACCCCGCGGATCCGCTCCACCTCCTCGGGCACCAGAAATATCTCCCAGAAGGGCCGGCCTTTGATCTCATCGAAGCTAAACCCTGTAGTCTGTTCGCAGGCCCGGTTGAAACGGATGATTCTCCCGGCGGTGTCCAGGACAACCACCAGCGTGCCCTGGATGTCGAGCACTGCCGAAACAAAATTGCGCTCCCGCTGCAATTCCTCCTCGGCGGATTTGCGCTCGTCCTTCTCCGAATGCAGAGCCGGTGTTTTTTTCTCCATAGGCCACAGGCCACCAATAGAGTAAGAATTTCATGATGCATCAGGAAAGGCAAGGGCCTGTGGCTTCCCGGCTTGCATATTTTTTGACAGGGGCGTTTCACAAACGCCGCTGGCGATATTACATTAGTGTTATTGGGCGTAGTCTGGAGGGACCGGGTCTCCCCCTCACCTCGAAATCCTTGCCCGCTATTCCTCGAGAAGCCCGGGTTTGTTCAGGTGCTTCTCGCTCCTAACCTTACGCCCGCCTGTGGACATCAAAACCGGGTCCCGGATCAGTCCGGCGATCCTCCGGCCTGGGGGGGCATGAAATGATATCTGGAACTCACCGCACGGAGCTTTGGAGCGCCGGGAACCGCATGCCGCCCGGATGGGGTGCAGGAAATGGGCTGGTTGCGGAATCCGGAATGAGAGCGGAAACACGTTGCGCCGTCTGAGCACTCCGGTTTTCGGGGGTGCAGAGGAGATCGATGCTCGAAAGGATCGGCAAATTCCGGCAGATCAGGCCCGGGGAGAGCATGGCCACGAGCCTCATGTTCTCCTATATTTTCAGCCTGATGGCTTTCAATTACATCCTTAAGCCCCTGCGCAGCGCCTTGTTCCTGAGCGAAATCCCCGCGAGCGACCTGCCGAAAGCCTATCTGCTGACCGCGTTGATTGCCGGCCCGCTGATCTTTCTGGTGCACAAATTGGGCCGCCGCCTGTCGGCGGTTGGCCTGGTGACATCGACGCATTTGGGAGTCATTGGGAGCCTGCTTCTTTTGCAGTGGGCGATTGCCAGGCAGCTTCCTTTTATGCCTTACGTCTATTTTATGTTTGTGCAGATTGTTTCCGTGCTCTGCGTCGCCCAATTCTGGCTGCTTGCAGGGTATGTTTTTGACGGCCGTCAGGCCAAGCGAATTTACGGACTGCTCGGCGCGGGCGCTCTTGCGGGCGCTATTGCGGGCAGCCTGATCACGGACCTTCTGAAACACCAAAGCACGGCCACGATGCTGAACATCTGCGCCGTCCTCTGCCTCGCTTTGATCGCGCTGGCCCGGGTCGTATGGCGGCACCGCCTGCGGAACGTAATTGCAGCCAGGGAGTCCGCAAGGGGTTTTGATTCCTCCGGAAGAACGCGGGACATGTTCCGAACCGTGTCCGGCTCCCGGCTGCTCAGGCTCATGATCCTTCTGATGCTCCTGACGATGATCGCTTCGCAGATTGCGGACTGGCAGCTGGACTATGCGGCCCAGGAGAATTTCAAAAACCTGCCGAAACAGCTCATGGAATCTGAGATCAAATCCTTCCGCGCACGGCTGAACTGGGTAACCAGCCTGATCGGCATCGGGATCCAGATGGGTGTGACTCATTTCGTTATCCAGCGGTTGGGCATCTGGGCTGCCGTCTTATTCCTGCCGGTCGGTCTGGGGATCTCCTCTCTGGGTGTTTTCCTCGCCCCTTCGCTCAGATCGGCCGCAGTTGCGCTCGGATGCGACTCGGTGTTCCGCTACTCCATAAATCGCACCGGTTCCGAACTGCTTTACCTGCCGCTTTCTGCTGGCATGCGCAGGAGGGTCAAACTGTTCATAGACGTGTTCGCGGATCGTGCCGGCAAGGCTATCGCGGCTTTTATCATTCTTGCGCTGACCTCCCGCTACATGCCGCTCGGCTTGAAGGGCACGGCGCTGATAGTGGCCGCCTTGACCGTCGCAAGCGCCATAATTGCGCTGAAACTGCGCAGGAGTTATGTGGAAGCCTTCCGGCAGCAGCTGACCCTCCGTGACGTGGACTTGTCCGAAATCAACCGTTATGTCACCGATCCCGCGTCTCTTCATCTGCTGGTCTCGGCGCTGGAGAGTCCGCAGGAGCGGCAGGTCCTGTACGCCCTGGGACTGCTCCAATCGGCCCGGGAATACGATTTTTCGCCTCAACTGCTGCCCCTGCTGAAACATCCATCCTCCCTCGTGCGGGCGGAGGCGGCCCGCACGCTGCAGGCATTGCCGGGCAGCCGTGCAGCGGATGCGGAAGCCCTGCTGGAGGATTCATCGGAGGGGGTCCGTGCGGCGGCGATGGAGTATCTGTGCCTCCACGATCCGGACAGGACGGCCGGCCGGCTTCAGGAGCTGTTGAGGCACCGGAATCCTCATATTCGAATCGCAGCCGGCCGCTGTGCCGCCGTCCTGCCTGATCTGACCTTCCGGCCATCCATGGAGCTGATCCGGAGCCTTCTGTCCATAGACGGGATTGAATCCGTCACGGCGCATGAAGCGGCAGCCCGGCTGGCTGGCCGGCTCCCCGAAGCCCTGTCCGTGCCCTTTTTGCATCAGCTTCTGAGGGATCCGCGTCCGGAGGTAGTGGCCGCGGCGGTTATGGCATCCGGACAAACGGGGCGCCTGGAGCTTGTGCCCGAGATCCTGCCGCTATTGTCGAACAGGGAGCTGAGGCCTGCATGCCGGCAGGCGCTGGTCTTTTTCGGGACAAGGATCGTCGCCGATCTTTCCGCTGCGCTAGCCGATGAGAACCGGGATCCGGCCGTTCGCAGGGAAATCCCCTGGATTTTGGGGCGTATTCCGGATGCGTCCGCGGGCGGAAGCCTGGTGGAAAATCTCAATGCCGGCGATTTTCGACTGAAATACTTGATCGTCAAAGCCTTGAGCCGGATGCATGCCGGAAATCCCGACCTGCCCGGCCATCATCGGTTCATCGAGGTGCACGCCGTTGCCCAGATCATGGCGTATTATGAAGAACTGGCGCTGAGCCGGGCGTTCGAAGCCAACGGAAGCAGGACTGAGGGCAGCCTGGTGGGAAGAATTTTGCGGGAGCGCCTGGCCGAACAGCTGGAAATTGTTTTCAGACTTCTTGGGCTCATCTACCCGCAGAGGGATATTTATTTCGCATATTCCGCCTTGCAGAGACAGGACAGGGCGCGGCGGGCTTCCGCGCTTGAATTTCTGGAAAACATTCTGGGAAAGGATTTCAAGCCGCTTATCATGCCCCTGCTGGAAGAGGAATCCCCTGAGCGGCTGCTCGCACGGGCAGCGCGCTTTTTCAGCCTGAATGTGCCCGCGAAGAACGAGGCACTGAGTATGCTCCTGGAGCAGCCGGATCCATGGCTCAGGACCTGTGCGCTGTATGCCGTCGGGTCAGAGCGCAACCGTGATATGGAGCCCATCTGCCGGCAGCTGCTGCGGAACCGGGATCCGCATGTCCGTGAAATGGCCGGTTGGGCGCTCGATCGAATATCAGCAACGAACACGAAAGGACTTCCCTATGCTGACAAATTTGGAAAAAACCCTGTTCCTTCAGGACGTTGATCTTTTTTCGCAGGTCACTTTGGAACAGCTGTCGTATCTTGCGGCGATCACGCAGGAAATCACCTTCCCTCCCGGGCACAGGCTTTATGCGGAAGGAGATCCTCCCGACGGGCTTTACATAGTCGTTTCGGGCTCCGTGCGCATGAGCCGGGCCGGGCGTTTTCTGGACCGGGTCTTGCCCCAGGGCACATTCGGAGCGTGGGCTCTTGTCAACAGCGAGCCGCGCCTGGCAACGGCGGAAACAGTCGAAGAGTCGCGCCTGCTGTTTGTCCCGCGTGAAGATTTTTACGATGTCCTTGCGGATCATGTCGAGCTTACGGCAGGATTGTTCAATAACCTGGTCCAGCGACTGCGCGAACTCGCCGTGGCTTTGGACAAAGATGCCTAGCTGAAAATGGAGTGGTATCCTGAAGCGGAGAATGACGATGGATGAATACAGGCCGACCGTGCTGATTGTGGATGACGAGGAGCTTGTGACGATAGCGTTGCGCAACCTGTTTCTTCTGCGGTCTGACTACAGCGTCATCGTCCACACCTCAGCCAGCGCCGCACTTGCGGATGCCGGGAGCCGGGCAATTGATCTGGTTATTACGGATTACCTGATGCCTGAAATGGATGGAATCACGTTTCTCTCCCGGTTTAAGGAAATACAGCCGCAGGCGGTGCGCGTGCTTCTGACCGGATACGCGGACAAGGCAAACGCAATCCGGGCTATAAATACCGTGGGCCTTTACCAGTACATCGAAAAACCCTGGGACAACGACAACCTGCTGGTGGCGGTCAAGAACGGCCTCGAGAAGCGCGCCCTGATACGCGCTCTCGAGACAAAGATCGCGGAACTGGATCAGGCAAATTCAAGTCTTAAATCCATTCAGACCGAGCTGATCAAGGCCTTCATGTAAATCGGAGAACCATGCCGCAGAACCCGGCCGGACGCTGCACCAGGGCGGTTTCCCCGCGCTTGCGTGAAGCACGATGGGAACAAACAAGGGATGACGCCTGACAACCGGTTTAGGAATCCTCGGGCTGCCTCCGTGGAGGCGGTCGAGAGTTTTTATCTGGAAACCCGTGAACGGCTGTTTTTCGCAGTCAAGGGTTGGGAGCACCCGGAAGACCGCTGGATAGCGGTTCTGCGCTATGCCCCGGATGCGCAGCGCGGGATTAGAAAGAAGGGCGGAGTGCTGTTCCGGCGCTTATACCATTTCTCCGAACAGGAGGAATTTCTTGGAGGGAACTCTCACTACCTTGTCTACGACGCGGTTTTCGGAACCACACTGCAAAGTGTTCCCAGATTCCTGGTTCAGAGAATCTATGATCCCCGCGCGCGGCTCATGGAGCTTGTGAAAGCGGGCGGCCTCCAGGGGCCCGAAGAGGATGCGGCTGCGTTCGCCCGACTGCTGCGCAAAGAAGCCGGGATACCATGGTCGGGCCTCGGGATTACGGGGTCCCTGCTTATCGGGATGCACACCGCAGAATCGGACCTGGATATCGCCGTGTTCGGGGCGCAAAACTGCCGCAAAGCTTACAGGGTTCTTCAAAGACTGCTGGACGAGCCTTCCGTTGCAGAACTGCGCCGGCTTGATGCTCAGGGCGTCAGAGAGCTTTATGCGCAACGGACCGCCGACACTCGCATGCCGTTTGACGAATTTGTGCAGCTGGAAAACCGCAAGGTGAACCAGGGCGTTTTCCGGGCGCGCCCCTATTTTGTCCGGTTTATCAAAGGGATCCGCGAGACGGGCCCGGCCTATGGGCAATTGCGCTACGCCCCGATGGGACAGGCAGTCATTACCGCGTCCATCGTGGATGACCGGGAGGCGATTTTTACTCCTTGCCGGTACAATATTTCAGGCGTGCGTTTCCTCAATGGGACGCCGGTTGACACTCTGACCGAGATTGTGTCGTTCCGGGGCAGGTTTTGCGAGCAGGCGCAAGCCGGAGAGGCTGTAACCGCTGCGGGCACTTTGGAGCGGATTCAAACCAGCCGTGGCGGTGCCTGGCACCGTCTTCTGCTGGGAAATTCCTCGGAAGACACCATGCTTAGGCTGAAATGATGCCTGGCTGGATTTAGGTGAGGACGGCTCTGCCGGGGGGCTCAAAGAGTTTGACAGCTCCGTATTATGAAACGCTGAGAAACGCTGACAAAAGCGCTGACAAACGCCGATTTGTTCGGCGCGGGTCGGCGAGCAAAAGCCGATGAGGCGCTTCCGGACATCCCGTTCTTGAGCACTCGATATGCCTGCATGCAACGTTCAATGTGCAAACGTTCCATTTTTTCCGTTATTGGGACCCGCCTCAAAACAAACTAAAGTCAGCGCGGCTTACACGATTTGCCCGCGCCTGCTTACAATATTGCCATGATAAAATAGTAGGTCATAATCCCTGCGACGCCCAACCGCAGAATTGTGGCAAACAGGGTTCCCACCATTACGCCCCACCCTGCTTTGAGAGCTTCCTTTTTTTTCTTATGTACAAACCACTCGGCTATCACGGCTCCGGCAAAGCCTCCCGCCAGCATGGCAAGGGGCGAACCGAACATGCCGATCAGCATACCCAGCACGGAACCCCAGATTCCCCATTTCGACGCTCCGTATTTTCTGGCGCCCATCAGCGGAATTATGTGGTCCATGACAGCCACCAGAACCATGACGATGCCCAGGATGATGATGAGAGCCGGTGTCAACGGCGGGGAGAAGTGTCTGGATACGGCCAGGAGCAGCAGGCCGGCAAAATTGAGCGGCGGCCCCGGAAGCATCGGGAGGATGCTTCCGGCCAGTCCGAGGAGCATCAGAACAATTCCTATGATGACCGCGGCCGCATCGAGCATTTATCGTTTCCGTTTGCGCCTGCGAATTTGCTGATCCACAACTCTGCTTGAATCCATTGTAGACGGTTAGTCCCCCGCAAACTTGATTTTTTTTGCGGGCGTCAGGAAAAATGAAGGTACGAACCACCGGAGCTGTAAGCGCCTCCATGATATTAAAGAAATTTTTGAGCGATGTGTTTCAATTGTATCTTATGCAGGAATTTTCGGCGCTGCAGCCGCTGGGGCTATTGGGGTCGGAATCGAGATCGGAGTCGAAATCGGGAAACGAAAGGCTGTATCGATACCGAAGCCGATTGCGATCCCGACAATAAGGTACAAGCCGCTTTGAGCGGCTCATAAATCAAGGGCCCCGGCTTTGCGGGTGTGATACCTGCAAACAGCCGCCGCAAATAGAAACGGTTATTGTCGCTCAGATGCGCGGGTAGCAAAATGAAGGTGCTTTGTGTCATTCTTGATATTGCGGCCTGCAAAACCTCAAGAGGCCTGTGAGGAGGTCTTATGGCTGAAAAACATATTGCGTGGGCAATTACAGGTGCGGGGCACGGCCTCGAGGATTGTGTCCAGGTGCTCCTGAAACAACCGAAAGTGGATGTATTCCTTTCCCGGGCCGGCGATGAAGTGATGCAAAAATACAAACTCAGCGTGCGCATCGATATTCCCAATATCCGGACCTATCGCGAGGGGAAGGCCAGCTCGCCTCTGGTGGCGCGCTTTTACAGCGGCATGTACTCGGTGCTGGTAATTGCTCCGGCCACTTCGAACTCCGTGGCGAAATTTGTTCACGGCATCTCCGACACCCTGGTAACCAATCTGTTTGCGCAAGCCGGCAAATCCCGGGTGCCGGTTATCGTTTACCCCACGGATTTGGTCACCGAAGTGGATTCGTTGGACACGCACGGAGCAACGGTCAGGATATTTCCACGGCCGATCGATCTCGAAAATTCGGAAAAACTCAAAACCTTCGCCGGAGTTCATGTCGCCGGCAGCCGGGAGGAGTTGGAGCGATGCCTCGCTACCTGTTTGTAACGGGCAAGCTGGCTGCCCCTTCGCTTGGCGACACTCTTGACGGAATGACTCCCGGCATCGAATACAGGCTCGCCATCCTGCCCATTTCCGTCGCTGCCCTGATGGATACACGTTTTGCGGCCAGGCACCTGGAAGATTCCATGGGCTGCGATACCGTTGTGATTCCTGGACTGTGTAAAGGGGACACGGAGCTCATCGCGGCCAAGCTTAAGATTGAAGTGATCCGCGGCCCCAAAAGCCTGAAGGATATCCCGTCCTTCTTGGGCAGAACTCATCAGCCTGCCGGGTATGGCGCTCACCGCGCGAAAATCATGGCGGAAATCGTCGATGCCCACCAGCTCAGCCTGGACGGGATACTGGAGCGGGCCTCCTATTTCAAAGCCGGCGGGGCGGATGTCATAGATTTGGGTTGCCCCCTGGAGGGAGGATTCTCTGAAATAGAAACTGTCGTTCGCGCTTTAAAGGAGAGGGGCTTCCTGGTAAGCGTGGATTCTTTCAACGCCGATGATGTCCTGAAAGCAGACCGGGCGGGAGCGGACTTTCTGCTTAGCGTCAATTCCCAAAACCTGGAGCTTGCGCGCCGCGTGCGCTGCAAGGTTGTGGTCATCCCGGATTTCGGCAAGCGCATGGATTCCCTGGAGGAAAATATCGCCCGGCTTGAAGCATGGAACGTTCCTTACATCATCGATCCCGTGTTGAATCCGATCAGTTTCGGCTTCACCGAATCGATAGGAAATTTCATCGCTGTGCGCCGCAAATATCCGCGGGCCGAGATGCTCATGGGATTGGGCAATGTCACGGAGCTTACGGCGGCCGACAGCACCGGAGTCACGGCCGTGCTGGCTGCCATCGCCACGGAACTGGAGATAGATTATGTATTGACCACCGAGGTGGCCAGCTGGGCGCGCGGAGCGGTTCAGGAGCTCGATATCGCCCGGAGGCTCATGTTTTATGCTTTTGAAAACAAGCTGTTGCCCAAACACCTGGATGACAGGCTGATTACGGTGAAGGATCCCCCATTCGATGCTTTCAGTGAGAGCGAACTGCGCAAAATGCAGGCGAAAGTGCGCGACGGGAACTATCGCATTTTCACCGACCGGGATACTATCTACGTGTTCAACAACCGGCTCTTTTTCAAGGATAGGGACATCCGGGCGATCTTCAAGAGGATGAAGATTGAGGATCCGTCGTATGCGTTTTATCTGGGCAAGGAATTGCAGAAAGCGCTTCTGGCAGTGCAGCTCGGGAAAAAATATACGCAGGAAGAAGGCCTGCGCTGGGGCTATCTGGTTCCCTAGCCCTAATTTCTTGCGCAATCCCGCGGCAGGATGCTGCCGCTGCCAGCAACAGCATATCCTATGATTGTTGAGACTATCTTTTCGACCCTCGATGAAGCAGGCAGCCCGAATTTCGCGCCGATGGGCCTTGTGTGGGGAGAGGATTTTGTCATCGTGCGCCCATTTCGAAATACACGCACGTGCAGGAATTTGCTCAGAAGCGGATACGGCGTGGCCAGTCTGACAGACAATGCTCTGGCGTATGTCCGGTGCGGATTGTACAAAGAAGTCCCCGGCCATTTCCCGGCCCTTGTTATTCCCGGTGCGGTATTCGAGGGAGCCTGCTCCTGGCTGGAGATGGCGCTGGTCTCCTCTGAAGGCACCGAAGAGCGGGCAGAGCTGCGGTGCCAGGTGCTGCACAGAGGCCGGAAAAAGGATTTTTTGGGATTTTGCCGGGCAGGCAGTGCCGTGATCGAGGCAACCATTTTGGCTACCCGCCTGGAGCAGATCGATCGGAGGATTATGGCTGAAAGGCTGGTATATTATAGTGAAATAGTTGAGAAGACCGGCGGTGAGGATGAAAAGGAGGCCTTCCGGCTGGTTCACGATTACGTCGCAAAATTTGCGATTACGTTGCAAAAAAGGGGAAGGGATGATTGAGGTCAGAACCTGCGCACGCCTCCATCTGGGCCTGCTGGACAACAATGGGGAGCAGGGCCGGCTATACGGCAGCATCGGATTGGCCATAACCCAGCCGCATCTGATACTGAAAGCCGACAGTGCGGACGGGCTTCTGGCCGAGGGTCAGGAATCCGAGCGGGTTGCCGAATACGCCCGGCGTTTTATCCGGCACTATGGCGCTCCTTCCGGAGCGCGCCTGAATCTGGAGACTGGTATTCCTTCTCATGTCGGGCTGGGATCGGGAACCCAGATAGGCATGGCAGTGGGCACGGCTCTCGCTGCCTTGGCCGGCTTGCGGCTCAGCACCCGGGAAATCGCGCTGGCAGTGGGAAGAGGCATGCGTTCGGGAATCGGCATCGCAACCTTCCATCGCGGGGGCTTCGTTTTGGATGGCGGACACCGTCTGCTCTCCGGCCTGCCTGCGCCCGCCGAAATCGATGGACTTACCGGGCGGATGGAAAAAAACAGCATCCCTCCTGTTTTGTTCCGGCACCCGGTGCCAAAGAGCTGGTATTTCGTAACAGTTATCCCGAAGGCAGACAAAGGCTTCAGCGGGGAGAAGGAAAATATCGCTTTTCAGCAATTGCCTCCGGCTCCGGCTCGGCTGGCCGAGAAAAGCAGCCGTCTGCTGCTGATGAAGATGCTGCCGGCACTGGTGGAGAAGGATGCCGTTAGTTTTGGGCAGGCATTGACGGACATCCAGCGCATGGTCGGAGACTTTTTCGCATCCGTTCAAGGCGGACGTTTTTCCAATTCCATTTCCGAAAAAATGATCGGTTTCATGATTGATCGGGGAGCCTTGGGAGCCGGGCAAAGCTCCTGGGGCCCGGCAGTTTACGGCCTCGTGGACGGGAAAATGAAAGCCTTGCGACTGGTGAAGGAAGTAAAGGTTTTACTGGATAGCCTGGGTGGAGGCGAGATCTTCTGCGTACAGCCCCAAAACCGGGGAGCGCAGGTGCGAAAGCATGCCTGAGTGCCTCACGAACTTGCGGCCGCATTCCGTTATTCGGGGCCTGGTCTGAATCTGGTTCATCATAGAAGCAAAGAGCCCGGAGTCAGAAATCGGCAGCCGGAATAGCCTTCCGGTTGACGGTCACGGCTGTCACGCTTCCGCTACCTGGTGATGCATCGGGATAATCAATCTTCTCTTCCGGCTTCTAACTTCAGGCTTCAGGCTTCTTGATTCCTGCAGCCAAAGGATGCGGCATGAAAAAAATTCTGATTCAACTGGACAACGACAAATTCCCCAGCACTTTTGACTGCATTGTCGCTTACGATGCCGGAGCGGATATCGTGCAGAGCTACGGCGGGATTGCGCCTTCCGATGTGCGTGGACTGATCCTGAGCGCGTTTTTCACCCGCGGCATCCCGGACCTCAAGGACCTGGCAGTGTGGATCGGCGGCTCGGATGTGGATGCAGGCGAACAACTGCTGGCCGAAGCCCGCAAGACCTTTTTCGGTCCGTTCAAAATCTCGCTCATGCTCGATTCCAACGGCTGCAACACCACGGCGTCCACTGCCGTTGCCAAACTGGCCCGTCAGGCGGAGCTGCGAGGGAAGGTGGCCCTGGTGATCGGGCCCGGCCCGGTGGGATTGCGGGCTGCAGTTCTGCTAGCGGGCGAAGGTTGCCGCGTGCACCTCACTTCCATCCCGCCCCAATTGCTGGGGACGCGCTACAATTCCGAGCTGGCGCGGCGAACCCTGGAAAGCGGGCACAAAGCCGCCGAAGCCTTCCGTGTCAGTTCCTGCGCAAATGCCGGGGGAGGGCTTTCTATCAAAGATGTGGCCGACCTTGACGGGCTGGATGCGATGCTGGATCAGGCGGAGATCGTGGTGGCGGCGGGCCCGGCCGGATTGCGCATGATCCCGACGGATTCATGGTCGAAACGGGTCAACGTGAAATGGCTGCTGGATTTCAACCTGACGGAGCCGCTGGCCATCGAGGGTATCAAACCCGGGGATGACTTTGCCGAATACGGCGGCAAGCGGGCGCTGGGGGCACTCGCCATCGGCAATCCAAAGATGAAAGTCCACAAGGCATGCATCGCCCGGTTGTTCGAAAGAAACGACCTGGTTTTGGACACCGAAGGCGTCTACGGCATTGCCAGACAGCTTGTCTGAGTTTTCGGCGGCGCGCCGGGATTCACCGCAGCAGGAAGCCTGTAAGAAAAGCGAACCGGGAATCCGGAGACAAAAACAGCAAGGCTGAAGCCGGACGGATGGCCTCCTTTCCCGGCGAAAAGGCATACGATGAAGATCCTGGTCGTTGGGATAAGCGTTCGCGCCATGGCTGAGTCTGCAGTGCGCAGCGGCTATTCGGTGATCGCGCTGGACGCCTACGGGGATCAGGATCTGAAATCCTTGACCGAATCCCGCTCGCTGCGCTACGATTTCCATGTCCCGTATAGCGCAGCGTCGCTTTATGAGAAGAGCGGGCGCCTCAATTTTGACAGTGTCGCCTATACCTCCAACCTGGAAAATCACCCCGAAATCATCCGCAGGTTCGCTGCCAGATGCCGCGTGATCGGGAATTCTCCCGAGACGATCGAGTCCGTTCGCCACTGGGCGACGTTGTACGAAAAACTTGAAGCAGCCGGATTCCGGGTCCCCCAAACGCTCTTCGCCGGCCGGATGAGCGAAGCTGACCCTGCCCGCTGCTGGCTTATAAGACCGCCGTTGAGCGGGGGAGGCCATGGAATAGCTTTCCTGAAACGAAATAAGGCCCCCCGTGATCCTTTTTACCTCCAGAAATATGTTCCCGGGAAGCCCTGTTCCGCCTCTTTCGTGGCCAATGGCCAGGAATGTGTCGTCCTTGGGATTGCGGCGCAGCTGGTAGGCACTCCGGAGTTTGGTGCCCGTGGATTCCGCTACTGCGGAAATGTCTTGCCTCTTCCTGAATTCTGCCATCCCGAGACGGGCGTTGCGATTCTCGATCAGGTGAGACGCTTGGCCGGATTCCTTACCCGGGAATATGGTCTGATCGGCGTTAATGGAATCGATTTCATCCTGAGCTGCGGTCAGGTATGGCTGACCGAGGTCAACCCGCGCTATTCGGCCTCCATGGAATTGGTGGAGCAGGCCTATGGCCTGCCTGTTTTTCGCCTTCACCTTCAGGCGGTGCTGGAATGCAAGCTTCCCGATTTCGACCTTGCGGCCCGGGCAGCGGGCGGAGAATTCTTCGGGAAGGCGATCCTGTTTGCCGAATCGGACGCCATCGCTCCCGATACCCGGAAATGGACGGCAAGGGCAATACGGGATGTCCCGGCAGCCGGCGAAATACTGCCCAGGGGCGGCCCCATCTGCACGATCCTGGCCGCTTGTCCCACATATGACGAAATGCTTGGTGCAATGATCGCCCAGGCCGGAAAGCTGAGGACAGAAATCTTGCCCAAAAATGAGAGTTTGGCCAGCCCTCCTCGTGGTAAATTCTGATGGCCGGTGTGGAGGAGTCCGAATCATGCTGAAAATCATAAATGGCGAAGTCTACGACCCGATCAACGGCATCAACGGCGAGGTCCGCAATATCTTCGTCAAGGATGGGCAAATCGCGGCTTCCGATGCCGGCGGAAGAACCATCGATGCGGCAGGGATGGTAGTTATGCCCGGCGGGGTGGACATGCACTGCCATATAGCGGGGCCCAAGGTCAATATTGCGCGAAAAATGCGGCCGGAAGACAACCGCCTGGCGCCCCTGTCGCGCACACCGGTCACCCGCTCGGGTGCCGGCAGGACTGTGCCATCCACCTTTGCTACGGGCTATCGCTATGCCGCAATGGGCTATACCACAGCCATGGATGCGGCGGTCCCACCCATGGTGGCGCGCCATGCCCATGAAGAGTTCATGGATACCCCCGTCATTGACAAGGGTTTCATGGTGCTGATGGGGAACAACGAATTCATCATGCGGCAGATCGCCGCCGGGGAGCGCGAAAAGGTCCGCCATTACATCGCCTGGCTGCTGCAGGCGACGCGCGGATTTGCGGTAAAGCTGGTGAACCCGGGCGGGGTCGAGCTGTGGAAATCCGGGGGAAACGCCCACACTATCGACGATGAGGTGAGCGGGTTTGGTGTAACGCCGCGCCAGATTATCCAATCGCTGACTGAAGCGAGCATGGATCTGCACCTGCCGCACTGCGCGCACATCCATTGCAATAATCTGGGAGTCGCCGGCAACTGGAAAACCACAATGGATACCATGCAAGCGCTGGACGGCCGGCGCGGCCACCTGGCGCACGTCCAGTTCCACAGCTATGGAGGGCGTCCGGGCGGGCTGTTCACCTCACGGGTCCCGGAACTGGCGGAATATGTGAACACGCACCCGAACCTTACCGTTGATATCGGCCAGGTCATGTTCGGCGACACGACTTCAATGACCGGCGACAGCCCGCTGGCTTACATGCTGCATCAGATCAGCGGGCGGAAGTGGGTAAATGTGGACGTGGAGAACGAAGAAGGCTGCGGCATAGTGCCGGTTGAATACAAAGACAAAAACCACGTGCACACCACGCAATGGGCGATCGGCCTGGAGTGGTTCCTGCTGGTGCGCGATCCCTGGCGTATCGCCCTGTCCACGGATCATCCCAACGGCGCCTCCTTTGTCGCCTATCCGCAGATCATCCGCCTGCTCATGGACCGCGAGTACCGGCGCGAGACTTTGAAGAAGGTGAATCCCAAGGCGATTGCCAAAACCACCCTGCCCGATCACGACCGGGAATATTCGCTCTCGGAAATCGCCATAATAACCAGGGCGGGCCCTGCGCGCCTGCTTGGACTTTCGCACAAAGGGCACCTGGGAGTTGGCGCCGATGCCGATATCACCATTTATGACAATAACGACGACAAGGAGCAGATGTTCGCCAATCCCCGGTATGTCATCAAGGCAGGGCTGGTCCTGGTGGAGGAAGGCCACATTCGCCAGGAGACATACGGCAGGACTCTCTTCGTTTCGCCCGGGTATGATCCGGATATCGAGAAGGATATCCGGGAGCATTTCAGGAATTACTACACGATTGAATTTGAAAACTATCCGGTGCAAACGGAGCACTACCTGCCGAGGCCGCGGCAAGTCCCGGTGACGGCATAATAATGGGTAGACGGATTTCCTCCGGGAACTGCCCCAAAGCTCGTGATCGGTTATCTTACGGGCGGTACGAAGGCCGCCCGGGAAAATCCTCCGGCGTTTCAACTGCGACGGCCTTCCGGCCGCCTCTGCGTTAGCCGTTAGTTGTCGGGATGGAAGGATATGGGAAAGCACATAAACGGAGTGGAAATCGAGGATACGTTCGCCGAAGCCTTCGGCATGTGGGGCGCACGTATCCTGATCACAGCCATAAATGGAAAATGGGCACGCGAGGCCGCAGTCCGGATGACGGGTTTTGCCACCTCCGTCATCGGCTGTGGATGCGAAGCCGGCATCGAGTCGGAGTTGGAGCAGACGCCCGACGGCAGGCCCGGCGTGAGTGCCTTGCTGTTCGCGCCCTCCAAAGAAGCGCTGGCGAGCCACCTTGTCAGCCGCATCGGGCAGTGCGTGTTGACATGTCCGACCACAGCCTGCTTCAACGGGCTGAAGGCGGAAGAGCAAGTCTCCGTCGGGGGGCAACTGCGCTTTTTCGGGGACAGTTTCCAGATCAGCAAAGTCATTGGCGGCCGCCGGTACTGGCGCATCCCGGTTATGGAGGGGGAGTTCCTGGTTGAAGAAAAATTTGGAGTTCAACGCGCGATCGGCGGCGGCAATATCCTGATCCTGGGCAGCGATCTTCCCGCTACTCTGCGTGCAGCGGAACTCGCGGCGGAGGCGATGCAGCGTGTCCCGGGGGTCATACTGCCTTTCCCGGGAGGAATTGTGCGCAGCGGAAGCAAAGTCGGCTCGCGCTATAAATTTCTGAAAGCCTCAACCAATGACGCCTATTGCCCCAGCCTGCGCAGCCTGGTTTCTTCGGCTCTTCCGGAAGAGGTGAATTCGGTGATGGAGATAGTGATAGACGGTTTGGACGTCCCGGCGATCGAGCAGGCGACGCGCGTGGGAATCCAGGCAGCCTGCATTGACGGCATCCTCCGGATCGCGGCGGGAAACTATGGGGGGAATCTGGGTAAATATAAATTCCATCTTCACAAGGTTCTGGAAAAGGGAACTTCGCGATGACTGTTTTGACGCTTAGGTCGCAGCCCCGGGCGCTGCTGGAGGCTGAAGCGATAAGGCCGGAAAATCTCGACGGCAGGCAGGCTGCTGAAATTGCCCGCCTGATGGTGGCGCACGGCAATGAACCGGCCCGCCTTGGGGATTTTTTCGATGTGGCAGGTGACGGGTCGCTCGAAATCGTCCTGAATGGCGACCTGAGCCGCGTCAAAAACATCGCTGCCCGTATGACGCAGGGAAAAGTTGTGGTCAATGGCCATGTGGGGACGCACCTGGGCGCAGAAATGCATGGGGGCGAAATCCACGTATTCGGGAATGCAGGAGATTGCGCCGGCGCGGAGATGACGGGCGGGAAGATCCATATACATGGGGATGCCGGCCATGCCCTGGGCGGCGCCCTGCGAGGCAGCCGGCGGGGGATGAGGCGAGGTTTGATCCTGGTCGAAGGCAGCGCCGGCAACGAAACGGGCGCCATGATGCGCCGGGGCCTCATTGTCATTAAGGGCAACGCGGGGGATTTCACCGGCCTGGCCATGATCGCGGGATCCATAATTGTTTTCGGCAAGCTGGGGCTCCGCCCCGGTGCGGGCCTGGTGCGCGGCACCATCGTTACTTTCCGGCCGGCGGAGCTGCTGCCCGGCTACCGCTATGATTGCAGGTATCAGCCGGATTTTCTAAAAATGATTTTCCGGGATCTGAAGGACCAGGAGCTGGCAGTCCCAGAGAATTTCATGAGCGCCTGTTTCCATCGTTACAGCGGAGATTTTAACCGGCTGGGCAAAGGGGAGATCCTGATCCATGATCAGCGTTAACAAGCGGGCCGCCGCGATTGTACAACAAATGCTTGATGATTGCGAAGCGCTCGGCCTCAGCTCGAGGCGCCTGAAGAACGGTTCCACGGTGCTTGATGCCGGGATCGATGCGCCCGGCAGTATGGAGGCCGGTCGCCTGTTCGCCCGTGTAAGCATGGGAGGGTTGGGCCAGGTTGCCTTCACGCAGCAGTCTTATGGAATCGGGGATGACGGCTTCCGTCTCCCGGCCGTGGCGGTTACGGCAAGTCTTCCACACATCGCCTGCATGGCTTCGCAGTACGCAGGGTGGGCCATCAAACAAGGCGGTTACTTCGCCATCGGATCGGGCCCGGCGCGCGCGCTTTACGCCGGCGAGGATATCTATCAGAAGCTGGGATATCGGGACCGGGCCGAGGTGGCGGTATTGACAATGGAAGGGCGCGAGCTGCCGGGCGAGAATGTGGCTGCCTTCGTGGCGGAGAAGTGCGGAGTGAAGCCGGAGCAAACAATCCTGTTGATTGCTCCGACGGCCTCCCTGGTGGGTTCCATACAGATCGCTGCACGAGCCTTGGAGACGGGTTTGCACAAGCTTGTGGAGCTGGGTTTTGATGTCCGGAAGGTAACAGCGGCATTCGGCCTGTGCCCTTTGGCGCCGGTAGCCTCAGACGACCTTCGTGCCATCGGGCGGACCAATGACGCCATCCTCTATGGCAGTCAGGTCTATTTCACTGTTCTTGCCGATGATGAGGAGCTGGCAGCCTTGGTCGATAGAGTTCCTTCGACAGGGTCCCGGGACTATGGCACGCCCTTCCATGAACTCTTTAAGCGGTATAACGGAGATTTCTTTCAGATCGACCCCATGCTTTTCAGCCCTGCCCGGGTTGAGATCAACAACCTGAAATCCGGCCGCATTTTCCGTGCCGGCCATATGAATCCTTCTTTGCTCAGGGCTTCCCTGGTGGAAGGTTGAGCCATGCCGGCTAAAATAGGAATTGTTTCATCCCAACGGGGCTATCACGTGCAGGCTCTCGAGGGCGCCATTCGCAGCCGGGGGTGCGAGGCGGCCTTTTTCCCGATCGCGCGGCTGGCCGGACGCATCGGCGGGCGGCCGGCTCTCGGTGCCCGCGGAGAATGCCTGGAGGACTGCCGAACTATTCTTGTCCGCACCATCCCGACGGGCTCCCTCGAACAGATCATCTTCCGCATGGACGCGTTGCATCGTCTGGAAAACCTCGGCGTACGGGTGGTTAATTCCGCTTCATCAATCGAACGCACGGTGGACAAATACTACACCTCCTTCCTTCTGGCCGATGCGGGCATTCCGACTCCGCGCACTGTCGTGACGGAGGATTTCGAATCGGCTCTTTCCGCTTTCCATGAAATGGGAGATGTCATCCTGAAACCTCTGTTCGGATCCGAGGGAAAAGGAATGGTGAGGATATCGGACGAGGAGACCGCCTATCGCGTGCTGCGGGCGTGGGAACTGAACCGGTTCATCTATTATCTCCAGGAGTACCTGCCGCACTTCCAGGAGGATGTGCGAGCTTTTATTGTGGGAGGCGAGATCGTGGCCGCCATGGTCCGCCGCGGGACAGGATGGAAGACCAATTGCTCGCAGGGCGCAAAGGTGGAAGCGTTAGAGCTTGGCGCCGAGATGAAGGGGATGGCGCTTGAGGCGGCGCGCTGCCTTGATTTGGATTACGCCGGGGTGGATCTGATGAGGGCTGAAGACGGCCGGACCTACGTCGTGGAAATCAACAGCATCCCCGGCTGGCGCGGGCTGCAAAAAACCACGGGCCAGGATATCGCCGGGCGGATCGTCGATTTCGTGTTGCGCCGGACCACTTGCCCATGAGTCAGGTACCTCCGGCAAAGCCGTAGGCAAGATTTGAACCGCTCAAAGCGGTTGGACTAGTTACGCCGGTCTTGAACGCTGACTTACGCGGGCAAAAGCCGATGAGGCGCTTCCGATCCCCGCAGGGGCCAGCGCTCCGCGCTGGACAGTTTTCTGCGGCGGCACTGTGGCAAGCGCCGTGCGGCAAGGAGATGAAGGGGATGAGAAACCGGGCGTTTGCCACAGTGCCGCCGCAGAAAACTCCATCGGAAGCGCCTCATCGGCTTTTGCTCGCCGACCCTCGCCGAACAAATCGGCGTTTGTCAGCGCTTTTATCAGCGTTTCTCAGCGTTTCAAAATACGGAGCTGTCAAACTCTTTGAGTCCCATGGCAGAGCCGGGGGTTTACCAATGTAATTATGAATACTGAGAAACGGATCTCCCGGCTTGCGCAAATGGCCTGCATTTTGGAGGCCTGTGCGCCCAAGCCCGGCAACGTAAACCGCTCGCATGATTTTCCGGACACGACGCTGGAAGATTTTCTTGTCAGCGCCATTGCCATCGGGCCGGCGCTCGAGAATGCGGGCCCGATGGGGGTCGGGCACACAGTCCTTCAGGCCGTTGCAGATACGCGCAGGAGTGTGCGATCCAACACGAACCTGGGCATGGTCCTGTTGCTGGTTCCGCTCGTCAAGGCCTGCATGGCATCGGCAGACTGCGTGCAGGATCTCCGGCAGAACCTGGGCGCTGTCCTGGATTCGCTTACCGTGGAAGATGCCCGGCTTGCATACGCCGCCATCAGGCTTGCGCAGCCTGCGGGTCTGGGCCATGTCCCGCAAGCAGACATCGCAGAAGAACCGTCGGTTACCTTGTTGCAGGCCATGTCTCTGGCCCGGGAGCGCGATGCGGTAGCCCGGGAATATGTCACCGGCTATGCAATCACATTTGAAATCGGCCTTCCGGCCCTGAAAGAAGCCTCATCCCGCGGAGCTGGTTTTTCCGCTGCGGTTGTGCAAGCCTTCCTGACCGTTCTCAGCCGGGTTCCGGATACCCTCATCGCGCGCAAAAAGGGCATTGAGGAAGCGCGGCGGGTTTCCCTCTGGGCCGGAGAAGTTCTGGCGCGGGGCGGCGTCTTCACTCCCGGGGGTCGGGCGGAACTGGCGGAAATGGACCGGGGACTGCGCGATCCGGCCCACGAACTGAATCCCGGGACTGCCGCTGATCTGACTGCCGCGGCTATCTTCCTCGCATTGTTTGAAGGGCGGGTTTCGTGTTGACAAAAAATGCCGATCGATATATAGATCCTGCACCAAGCCGTAAAATAGTTCTCTTGGATAGTTCTTTGGATGGCCGGGTCCAATCCAGTCTCATTCCATATTATAGGAGGATAGAAGCATGGCAAAAGTAACTCAGGTGATGGTAGGAGAAGCCCTGGTCGGCGAGGGGAATGAAGTCGCTCATATCGACCTGTTGATGGGGCCGCGCGGCAGCGCTGCCGAGACGGCGTTCTGCAATACCCTCACCAACAACAAGGATGGTTTCACGGCTCTGCTGGCAGTGATTGCACCGAACCTGGTGTGCAAGCCTCACACCGTGATGTTCAACAAAGTCACCATCAAAAACGCCACTCAGGCGGTTCAGATGTTCGGCCCGGCGCAGCGGGCGGTGGCCATGGCGGTTGCCGATTGCGTCGAGGAAGGCACGATCACCAAAGCAGAGGCGGAGAATGTGTTTATCCTCGTAGGCGTGTTCATCCATTGGGAAGCGAAGGATGACGCCAAAATCCAGAAATACAACTACGAAGCGACCAAACTTGCTATTCAGCGGGCGGTGGCCGGAGAGCCGAAGGTCGCTGAAATCCTGAAAAAGAAGGGCGAAGTAGCGCATCCTTTTGCTGCGTACAAATAAGGAATTATCCGGTGACGTTCTCCACATTTGCCTGCCCGGACCGAAAAGCAGGCGAAGGTGGGGAACGTCTATCAGGAGGGATTCCGGACCAGAGCGGCCAAGTGTTGCGCCGTAATCGTCCCATAGTGAAGAGCGGTCGCCGCGAGAACCCCCGCTACTCCCATGGCTTCCAGCTCGGCCAGTTCCTCGGGCCGGGCTAACCCTCCCCCGACCAGGAGGCTCAGATCCGGGAAATTCCTGCGTGCTTCCGATGCCAGCTTTCGATCCACACCTTCCCCGCTTCCCACAAGCCTGAGGTCCAGCAGAAGCACCTCCTGCCAGCCCGCAGCCTGTAAATGCTCGAGCGCTTTCATGGGAGACAGTGCGGCCAGTGCCGGGGATTGAGACAGGATCTTGCCGGCATGGGAATCCAGGCTGAAGATCAGGCGGTCTCTGTCGACTTTTGCGGGAATATCCTGCAGCGCATCCCAGGTGCGAAGTGTTTCGGCCCCGATCACAACTTTGCGGACGCCAAGATCGAGCCAGGTCCTTGTATTTTCCACATCTGAAACTCCCGCATCCAGGATAATATTAAGGTCTTCTTCGCCGGCAAGAGCTGCAATCATTTCGCGATGATTGACCTGTCGGGCGCCCTGAATGGCATCCAGGTCGGCGATGTAGATCTCGTTCAATCCCAGACGGTCGCGGAAAGCCGTAGCGACTTCAAAAGGATCGGGTGTATCGCATAGCACACTCTTCACGGGCCTGTAATGCTCTCGCTTGCCTATAACGGCGTGCACAGCCTGGCCATCCAGCAAATCGATGACGGGAATAAGACGCATGACTGCTCCTGCAAGGGTCCTGGTTTATGAATTCTTCACCGGAGGAGGCTGTCCGGAAGGGAGCTTGACCCCCGGGCTGGCCTCCGAAGCGCTGGGCATGCTCTGGGCCGTCCTGACGGATTTTAGCCGTTGGGGAGCAGTGCGCACAATCAGTGTCCTCGATCCTCGTTTCGAGGAACAAATCCCAAACCTGAACCGGGCGACTCTGCCGGCTGACGAGGTGGTTGGGGTTTCCCCCGGCGATTACGAAACCGTCTATCTCTCCCTGCTCCAGCGCTGCGATGCCGTAATTATTATAGCTCCGGAAACAAACGGCATCCTGAAAAAGCTTACGGCGCATGCGGAAAGGGTTGGAATTTCTGTGCTGGGTTCCAGTTCCGCGGCGGTCGCCGTGGCGGGAGATAAGGGGTCCTGCGCCAGGATTTTCCGCGACGCAGAGTTGCCGGCACCTGAAAGCCATGCCGCCAGCTTTGCCTCCGCCCGCCGCATAGCGGAGCAAATGTGTTTGCCCCTGGTAATAAAGCCATTGGACGGCGTCGGCTGCGAGGGCGTCTGCCGGATTGACTCCTTTTCAGACATGCCTGCTGCCCTGGCGCTGATCCGCCGGGTGACACGCCGCAGGCAGATTCTACTACAATCCATGATGAGCGGGATCCATGCCAGCGTGTCTATGTTGATTGCCGGGGACCGCTGCCTGCCTTTGAGCCTGAACCGCCAGCTGATCGAAAACGGAGCCGTGTTCCGGTACCTGGGGAGCGAAGTGCCCCTTAATCATACCGCGGACGAGTATGCCCTGGAGCTGGCCTGTTCGGCCGCAAGACTGATCCCGGGCATGAAGGGATATGCCGGCGTTGACCTTGTGCTGAAAGACAGAGGTGCCTGGCTGATTGAGATCAATCCGCGCCTTACGACTTCATACATCGGGCTTCGCCGGGTTGCGGGGATCAATCTGGCCCGCGCAATATGGGACTCGTGCATGCAAGGAAGCCTGCCCGATCGCGTTCCGCTTGTGGGCCGGGCTGTGATAAAAAAGGACGATCCAGCTTCCTGGGATTTATCAGCGAACAAATAATGGCGGCGGACTGCAATGATCGGCTATGTTGGTTGGGATATCGGGGCGGCTAATGTCAAAGCCGCATTTTTAGGGCTGGAGCGGGGTCAGCCGGACCTGATGCGGACCGCCGTGCAGCCGCTCGAGATCTGGCGTGAAAAGGAAAGGCTTGCTGAGGCGATGCGCGGGATCTTCACTGAAATATCCGCAGGTGCTCCGCCTCGAGCGGCTGCCGTAACCATGACAGCCGAGTTGTCGGACATATTTGCCACAAAGCGCGAGGGAGTGCTTTTCGTGCTGGATTGCGCGGAAACCTGCTCTCCCGGGATTGCTTGCTATGCGCTGAGCCTCTCCGGTGAATTCGTCTCCCTGGACGAAGCGCGGAACCCGCCCGCTGGATTTTGCGGCATCGAACTGGCTGGCGTCCGCTCAATGGATCGGAATTCGATTCCCCGATTGCCTGATTGTGGACGTGGGCAGCACCACCACCGACATACTGCCTGTCCTGGACGGCCAGGTGAAAGTCATCGGACGGACGGACCTGGAGCGCCTGTCGTCGGGCGAGCTTGTCTATACGGGCGCTTTACGCACAAACCTGGCGGCGATCGTTCACTCTGTTCCGGTCGCAGGCAGCTTCTGCCGTGTATCCTCTGAATACTTTGCGATCAGCGGGGATGTGAACCTGATACTGGGTCATTTGCTCACGAAGGACTATACCTGCCCGACACCCGATGGGAAACCGCCTTCCCTTGACTCATCCCGCAGACGCCTTGCGCGCCTAGTATGTGCTGACACGGAAATGCTTTCGGAAACTGAGATCGACGAATTGGCCAGATATATTCACGCCCGGCAGGTGGTTCAGATTCAGGAGGGCTTGAGCCAGGTCATCGGCCGGCTGCCGGGATTGCGCCATCATCCCGTGGTGGCGCTGGGTTCGGGGGCGTTTCTTGCCAGAGCTGCTGCGGCCGGCCTTGGGCTTGAAATCCGGCATCCGGCGGGTAATTGGGGAGCGGAGGAGTTGTCGGTTGCTCCCTGTCTTGCAGCGGCATACCTGCTGGCCGGGCATATGAAAGCAGAAGCATTATGAGCCTGGACGCGATTTTAAAAATTGGAGGCAGTTTGAGCCGCGGCAATGGGCTGGCCGCCCTGTGCCTGGAAATATCGCGCCTGGGCCAGCGCCGTCCGCTGCTGGTCGTGCCGGGCGGAGGCGAATTCGCCGACCTGGTCCGGAAGATTTACGCCCGGTACACTCTCTCTGAAAGCACCGCTCATTGCATGGCATTGCTTGCCATGGACCAGTACGGATATGTTTTGAGTCAGCTGATCCCAGGCAGCTCGAGGGTGAAGAATCTGGCCGAAGCCCGACGGATTGCCGAGTCCGGCAGTCCGTCGATCCTGCTGCCTTCTGCGGAGATCATTCATGCCGACCCGCTTCCGCATTCCTGGGAGGTCACCTCCGACACGATTGCCGCGTGGGTGGCGTATGCGACCGGCTGCCGGCGGCTTGTTTTGCTCAAGGATGTCGATGGAATTTTGAAGGACAAAAATTCATCAGGTCACCCGGATGAGCTGATTGCGGAATTGACCGTGGATCAACTGGCAAGGATTGACGGGGGAGTGGACCGGCAGCTGTCCCGTTTCCTGGCCCGCACTCCGCTCGAAACATGGGTGGTCAGCGGTTTGCATCCCGAACGGTTGGTTGAACTGATGGATACGGGCCGGACAACCGGTACCTGCATAAATACATCAGCGATTCCCCCAGCTTCTCTGGAGGCTCACACAGTCTGACTGCTCAAAGACCAGGCGACGCCGACATGCGCTGAAACAGACGCCGGTGAACGCTAATGCGTTAGGAGATCTACCGGCTCTGCCGGAGGATACCCATTATTGCTCCAAACCTGCGCCCGGTTGCGCAAGCAGACAGGCTCAAATACGAGCTGCTCATGGAAATGTTGAGGGAAAATTCGCGTTAAGGATTGTGGTTAAGTAGCTGCCCGCCCGCGAATGGCCTGGTGCAGCCGCCGAACGCGGTGCGCATCGAGGATTCCGTCGCGCTGATTATCCCGGCATGCGGCGGTACGCAACCCCGCTATGTCCGCCCCCAATTCACAGGCCAGGGAAAGATCCTGTTCGCGCAGAGCTCCGGCCAGCGCGAACAGCAGGCCGGCTTCATGGGCTTGATCCGCCAGGCGGCGCAGCGTTTCCGGCGCAAGAAAATCCAGTAGCGTGTGTCCGTCTTTGATGGCCGTATCCAGCAGACACCCTCGGATGCCCGCCTTCGCAGCCAGGCGCGGCAGGCATTCCGGATCCAGGGTGCCGGCGCGGCCGAAGTCGGCGTACGCTGCGGCGATGACCGATACCGGCAGCTCCGCCACGGCCAGCTTCACTTCGCCGAGCATCGTGAGGGCTTCCGTTTCGTTGCGCGGCCCAAACAGGCCGACCTTAACATAATCGGCACCGCATGCTGCGGCCCCCAGGGCTGCAAGTGCTGCCGTGCCGGGCAGATTGGGCATGTCGCCGATCGCCGCGCTGAGATCTGCTTTCCCGCGGCATAGATCCCTGATCTCGCGAATAATCCGGGGGGATTGGGCGCCCAGCGAGCCTTCTGCGGGATTCTTGACGTCCAGGATCTCGGCGCCTCCCGAGAGGGCTTCGCGCGCTTCCGCCCCCGACACAACACTGATCATCAAACGCATTTTTATAGTTCCGGGAGTTGATTCTATTGGTAGACCCCTGGCTCTGCCCTCGCTGTACCCCACAGGTGAGACTGTGGCTCAAGGGCCAGCCCTCACTCCATGAATCTGTAGAGCCAGCCGATATCCTTGCGCCATGCTTGGCAGACGGCCCAGCCCCCTCCACATACATGTTGTACCCGGATTGTCAGTTTTCCCTCTGCTCAGCCAACCACCCAGTTTGCCAATCCAGTGCATCGCCTGTTTGGTACTGGGAACTGTATCGGCAATCTTGCCTGTTGCCCAGGCGCTCAGCACATGCCATTCATCTTCACTGAGTATTTGATTGCACGGTGTCTCCGGTTTTTCTCGGGCCACCATAGTAAGCCAGTAGACTCGCCAAGCCACCACAAGGTCGATTGCTAGGCAAGCCTGAATGCTCTCGGCATCATCCAACCGACGATCCTCGATACGGCATCCGCTTTTTATCGTGCGATGATATACTTCAATTCCCCAACGTCGGGCATACCAACTCAGTCGCTCGCAAGCATCTTCAAAGCTCTCTGTCTTGACTGAAGTCAAAAGCATCCAATCAATAGGTTCTTTGACTTCGACGCCATAGTCGACTTCCCGCGCATACACCGCCCATACGCTCAAGGCTGGGAGCTTGCTTTTTGACGGTGGGTTGAGCATTATTCGGGAAAACCTCACTTGAATCTTAGCTGTCCGAGCTGGGCTCGAACCTCGACGCGGGACTGCGACATCGACCAATCCAGCTACGGGCTCTCCCTCCATCTTCTTCCACAGTTCTTCCTTATTGTCCTCCTCGATGACCGCTCGATTTCGAGCGCGATCGGCACGGATTAGCAGCTTCGCACCTGATGTATCCTGTGCGGCTTCATGGAACAGCTCGTAGATGTCGGCCTCTCGATCGCCGACGCTCACAAGCATCGTATCCGAGCAGATCTTTTGTACCTCGCTTACGGCTCGGTAACTCACCAGCCATTTCTTGCTTTCTTTGGCTTCGATCGGCAGTTGGTGGCGGCGGCGCTTTTTGCCCACGTCGTTCGGATCCCGCGCCCAACATTGCACGTCGAGCAGTCCCAGCGGTATGCCCTCGGGAGTAAACGCCATCGTGTCGTGAAGCTCCAGCCCCATGGCGCTATTCTGACTGTTATTGATTGGACCGACTCCCTCAGGTGGGTGCGCGGTGTAGTTCAGCGAACTCGTGTCCTGTACCGCCAGTATCACCTTATGCGTACGCAGCCGTTCAATGGTCGACTCAATGTGCGGTCTGAGTAGCTTCTGCATATCCACGTTGTCATTCTGAAAAAATCGGTACGCTGCTTTTGTCTTTGCTTTCGAGCCGCTGGATGCCTGCGGAATCAGTTCCCCAGGTTGCGCAAAAAAATCCGCCGCCAACGTGAACAGCCGGGATTTGAGCCGTTGATCGAAAAACTGCACCCGCCCGAATTCTTCTTCGGTCCAGTCGTCTGGGGCTTCGAACTGCGGCGTGTTTCCCAGCACTACCTTCGGCTCCGTACTTAGCACCTTTTGCCAATCGCCACGGAGCGGATACAAGTAGATGTCTTTGGGCCCTTTTGCTACCTTCCCGTTGGGATACGCCGTATCCTCCGCCGCTGTCTGCCCGACATGCAACCAATTAGCCGCTCGATAGCACGTCCCGACAAAACGGCTCGGGTCCACAAAGGTCTCGACCAACACCGGCCGGTAATTATAGCGGTCTACCCAGTCATCCGCCAGCCGGCCCAGACACTGGCTCAGTACATGCGAAGCCAGGTTCGGAACGTGCACGCCGGGCAAAATCAGAAATCGGCTATTACAAACAACCAGATTCAGATTGGCACGTCGAGCTGCCTCGGTCCAGCCAATATATTTATCTCGTTTCTTCAACCGCCACTGTGCAGCGCTGAAAGCCAGTGCTCCAACAAACCCATGTTCTGAACTCTCTACCAAGTAGCGAATCTGTGCGCCGCACAGAGGCCCTTTGCCCAAATAATGGAATTGCTCCACGAGAGTATTCCATATCTTCGACGCCTTGCTGTAGCGGCTGGAGACAGGAGCAATGCTTATCTTACCGAGTTCATCCAGAGTGCATTCTAGCTCAGACACATCAGCCATTAGATCAGGCGGCGGCTTGGAGCTAGATCGATTGAAACAGGATTCCGCAGCCGCCGGCAGATTGAGAAAACCGCGGCGGTGCAATTCAAGCAGCGCTTTTCTGCAACTAACCTCCTTGATTTTGCCGTTAGGCGATTTCCACTGCAGAAGCTCGCAAACGCGCTGAGACAGGGCACAACGAGACAAAGAGGGATTGGCACTCAAGATCCCTCCAATCTGGGCAATTACCTCCGCGCTGAACTCGCGCCCACACAGTCGCATGGGTTATGTATAGCATCAAACACCCACAGTGTCAACTGTGTCCCGCAGCGAGGGCTCTGCCGGGGGTCTCATAGAGTTGACAGCTCCGTATTTTGAAACGCTGAGATACGCTGACAAACGCCGATCTGTTCGGCGGGGATCGGAAGCGCCTCATCGGCTTTTGCCCGCGTAAGTCAGCGTTCAAGACCAGCGTAACTCCTTCAACCGCTTTGAGCGGTTGAACCTCGAAATCCCCCAAAGATGTTCGAACTAGAAGCGATACCGCATCGTGCCGTATGCAATATGCGCCGTGTAGTTGGGGAACGCGTAGACGCCGTTCAGATAGCTCGTGGTCGTTCCCGTGCCGATCGTGTACTGGTACCCCTCCAATTGCGTGTCTTTGTAATCGTACTTGTCGAACGCGTAACCCAAGGTCAGCTCGACATTCCGGACGATGCTGATGACGGCGCGCGGATTGACCGACCAGCGCTGAGTGTTGTCGTAAGCGTTGATCGGATACAACAGGGCGGCCGGCGTGCCATCCGCGAGCGTCTGAGACTGGAAATCCACCCAGCCCCGGGTCTCCTGGTAAATCGCGGAACCCCTGAGAATGAGTTTTTCCATCACCGGCCAGTCGGCGCCGAACTCCACCGTCCAGTTTTTGTCCTTGAGCTTCGCGCCCCAGTTAAACGCGGTTGTGGTCGGAGGGGTGTTCGGATCAAAGCAGTCGGGAGAGGTTGGCGGGCATGTGCCGGCGTTGACAGTCCGATGGTACGAGTCGTAGTTGATGAACTCGATGTCACCGAACAGGGTTAAACGGAATTTCTCCGGATCGCCATAAGAGATGCTGCCGTAGAACTCCTTCCGGTGGTCGTTCATCCTGCCCAGAACGAAGTCCTGGTAATCGTTTTTCTTGTAGTAGGCTTCAAAGCCGAAATCGAGGAACTTCACGGGCGTCCAGTCGAAGTATGCCTTGACGAGGTGCTGATTCAGGTTGGCGACATCGAAGGAGCGGTTGAAGCGCTCCAGGTAGTAAGGGGAGTTGGCGTCGAAGCCGGCGTTATCCGTAAGGAATTCGGACCGCCGGCGGGTGTATTGATATTTGAAGCGCGCTGTCAAGGCATCCAGCGACGTGTTGGACCATTGCACGAAAACCTTATTTTCCCCGGTTTCCTCGGAGTCGAACCTGTCGCGGTTGATATCCAGGTAATCGTAGTTTGCGCTCAGGCGGTTTCCGGGGGTGAGCCGGTATCCAGCCTCGAATCCGGCGTTGTTTTTCGTGTATCCGTAACGTTCCCCTTCGCAGGCTACGTTTACATTGGCCGGAGATGTTGTCCCCGCCTCAAAGCAGACCAGGCCGGAGGTTGTGAGGGGGAATTCGTCATTCGATATTATGCGGCTCCCAAAGCTGCAGGAATATTTATGACGCATGAAATTGATTTTATCTTTCATCGGTTGCTGTTGTGCCCATAGACAGGGACCACTCTCTTGCGGCATCGGAAGCACCTCATGGGCTCATGCCGGCACATATCAGCGGCTCAATCGAGTGACGCGCAAACGGACGCTTGGAGCGGAATCCCGTAAAGGCTATTCCATTCCCCTGTCGAAAGCAAAAGAGACGATCCGGCGAAGCGTCTCCGAAAAGCCGAGGCCGGCTTTCTCCGCGGACTGCATGAAAGAAACACCTTCGGTAAGATCCGGGTTGGGGTTCACCTCCAGGATGTACGGCACGCCGTCGCTGCCCAGCCGCAGGTCGAGACGGGCGTAATCGCGGCAATAGGTGGCGGCGTAAGCTGCGAGCGCTTGGTCCCTTACGAGCATTTCAGTCCTGCCGTCTATTTCGGCAGGGCAGCGCGAGTGCACCCGGTGGTACGCCGCGGCAAGGGGATTCCACTTCACGTCGTAGGTGATCAGAGGCGGATGGCCCTCGAGGAGCTCCGAAAAGTCGTATTCGAGGACCGGCAGCACCTCCGGCGGATTGTTTCCCAGCACCGAAACATGCAGCTCTTTTCCCTGGATGAATTCCTCTACGAGTATCGGTGCCCCGAAGCGGGCATAAACGTTTTCAAGCTGGGGTCGCAGGTGAGTGTAGTCGTAAACGACGGAATTGGTGTCCACCCCCGTGCTTCCATCCTGGCGGGCCGGCTTGATAATCAGCGGATAGCGCAAGCCATGGCTGCGATCCATGGACGGTTCTTTGAGTATTCGAAAATGCGGCGTCGCCATTCCGCTTTGGAGCAGCACCTGCTTTGTCAATCCCTTGCGTCTGCACAGCGAGAGGCAGAAGGCCGAGGCGCCCGTATAGCGCACGCGGAAGAGGTCATAGAAGCTCGCGATGGCTGATTCATGGTTCAAATCGTTGTGAAAGAATTCGACCAGGTTGAACACGACATCGGGAGGATTCCTGGTGAGCCGCGCAAGAAGCTCGGCCAGGTCATCTTTGAGATTGACGCCGTTTGCGTCGAAGCCTTCCCGGCGCAGCGCATTCACGATCGCGTCGTACTCTTCCTGCACGGTTGCCACGTGAATGGTATAATGCGGCGTGAAGTCGAGCGACGCCGGATCGATCTGGCGCAATTCCTCGTATTCGTCCTTTTCGATTTGATTATAGAGTACGAGTACGGTTTTCTGTTCCGCGGACATAAGGTTCACTCCGGTTCAGTATCCCGCACAACACCGCGGAAATGCAAACAGGAAGTTGATGGACTCCCGCGCCCCAGGATTTTGTCAGGGATGAAACAAAACGGATGCTGCGGCAGTAATAGCTGTTGAACAAACGCCAGGGGTTCCCCCTTTCTTTGATACTATAGGAAATTCGATATGAATACGGCGCAAGGCGATCGCGGATGCCTTTCGGGCCGGGCCGCAGGGGACGCTGCCCGGGAAAGCTCCCTGTCTGCAGAGGTGCTCAAAGCCGCCAGCCTGGAGACGGCGCCCACGCCGTTCGACCGGTCCTACTGGGTCCTTTCCGGAAGATTCCTGGCCGGCGCCTATCCGGGCGATCCGGTTATTCCGGAAGCTGAAAAAAAGCTGCGCGCATTCCTTGCTGCGGGGATCCGATGTTTTGTGGATCTGACCATGGAGGGAGACCGCAATTTATTCGGCCAGCCCCTGATCCCGTACGTGGATCTGCTCACGCAATTCGTAGGCAGACGCTTCCGGATTATATGCCGCCGCATGCCGGTCGCCGACCTGAGCACTCCATCGCGTTCGGAGATGGAGGAGATCCTGGACGCTGTCGACGGCGCCATCATCAGCGGTTTTCCTGCATACGTCCACTGCCTGGGAGGGATAGGGAGAACAGGGACGGTCGTGGGATGCTGGCTCGTCCGGCATGGGATTGCGTCCGGCCAGGATGCAATCCGCTTGATCGCGAAGCTCCGGCGCAATGAAGCCCATGCTCGTATCGCCTCTCCGGAAACTGAAGACCAGCGGCACTTCATCCGGGACTGGAAGCAGGGCGATTAGCAGGCGTTTTCCTGCAGCCTTTGCACAGGGTGCCGGAGGCGGGCATGGGCCCCAAGCGTAAGACACGGGAAATGGGCACTTCGGCAGTCTTTCCCATCACCGTCACGAGAAGGCCGGCCGGTTCAGCTCATCGCGAATTCACAGGCTGTCTTACGCACCGGCGGCCTCAGGACAATTCTCCAAGCCCCTGGCGGATTGGAATGCGACATCACAAAAGTGCCCGGGATGCCGAAGAATGCCGGTCCAACATCGGCCGTGCTGTGATATTTTTGTGCGGCGGAAATCCTGAAATGCCATTTTGTGAGTGCCAGGAATGCGGCCCCTGGATTAAACTATTGACCCTTATGAAAAGATTACAAATTCATCCGCAGAATCCGCAGGGCCGGTACCTGAAGATGGCGGCCGATGTTCTGAGCAATGGCGGGCTTCTCATCTATCCTACAGATTCCGTTTATGGGCTGGGCTGTGATCTTCTCAACAAGAATGCTGTCGAGAAGATTTATCAAAACAAAGGAAACGACAAACGCAAGCTGCTCAGCTTCATCTGCCCCGATCTTCAGCACATTTCGGAGTACGCGTATGTGTCCAATTCCGCATACAAGATCATGCGCCATCTCCTCCCGGGTCCCTATACGTTCATTCTGAATGCCACCAAACAGGTTCCCAGGATCCTGCTGGAAAAAAGAAAGACCGTAGGCATCCGGGTGCCGGACAATGTGGTATGCCAGGCGTTGCTTGCCGAATTCGGACGGCCCATCATCAGCACAAGCGCTTCGCTGCAGGATCAGAGTTTTCTCAGCGATCCGGAAGAAATCGCCAAAACCTTCACGCATATTGTGGATCTTTTCCTTGATACGGGACCCGGAGGTTTGGAGCCCTCGACGATCATCGACCTTACAGAGGAAGAGCCTGTCCTCGTGAGGCAGGGCAAAGGCAAACTGTAGCGGACGCACAAGCGCCGGGCCGTGTCGCCGTTTTTTTTCTGCGCGAAGAGGAGGATATGCCGGGCACCCGGCAGTCCGGCAAATTGACTCCCATGGGAAAGCCTCCGGCTCTGCCGGAAGATATTTAATCGCGAAATATGGAATCGGAAGGGGATTTGCGAGTAATTGGATCCGCCCCGGAAGTGGCGCATCCTTTTATTAGAAGGATTCCCTCACCCGCACCATTCCGGGGTCTGGACCTATATTATTTATAGCAGAGTGCTGGAATGCCAATGTCAAATCAAAGTCAAAAATTGTAAAAGAACTTCTCTGGGGTCCGGGTGAACGGATTGGCTGGGCTCCCATTCGATGGGCTCCCATTTGATGGGCTCCCATTTGATGGGCAGAGTCCTGGACCTGGTTCATATAAAGATTCTGCAATGCGGCTGCCTGCAGTTCCTCTCGCGGGTCCGCAAAGATTTCGGTGATAAAGAGTTCTTTTTCGAATGGCGGCTTGCACCGAGCGATGCCGATGCCCACACGCGTAACATCCCGGGCGAGTATGTTGTTTTTATGTCCGGGGCTCTCGACCAGGGCATTTTGGGCTTTAAGAACTGTAGGGGCAACTGCGACATTTTCTCTGGCGACCAGATGCGGGTAGCCGGCCCGGCTCATTCTTGTCCTGAGATCGCCAAATGGCAGTTCGTGGCTGATGAATCCTTGTTCTGCCATGCCGATGGAATGCTGGCGGGCAATCCGCACAAGCGCCTCATCCGGGATCAAGGCCGGGAGCCCCTGCTCGGCTCTCTTTTGATTGGTCAGTGTGAGCAACTCCTGCTCCAGAGACTGCTCCGGTTCAGGGTCCAGCGCGATTGCAGGGTTGGCCAGCCCCTCAGCGCAGAACCCAGGAGCACAAAGCCATGGGCAGGCTGGTGGAATGCATAGACCGGCAGCCAGAAGCAGTTTTGCAAGCGCCTTGAGTGAATGCCCAACTCTCATACGCGAACCCTTAGTCTGGTCGTTATGTCTATTCTTATCGGGATGGGACAGGCCCTAGATTAGATAAATTAAACGTCCAGGCTATTTGGAAAAGGACGGGATTGTTGCGGATTTTGTTGGATTGCCTGCTGCAACTTACCGATATTTAATAATAAGAATGGGTGGGGCAGGGTTTGCATCCATTTGAGGCTTAATCAACGGTTATGGGGCCTATAACCGTACGACGGCCGAGGCAAGGAAAGCGGTGTACGTTCGGAAGAGGGTAGCCAGAAGACGGAACTTTTTTCAAAAGCACAAAGTGCTCGTGCTTTTCCTGGTGGGCGCATCTGTCTGCTTTCTCTGGTGTTTGTTTACAGAAGGATTCAGAAAATTTCCCATATCGATGAGACTCGCTGCTCCGCCCGCAATTACAGTCCCGGAAACGGCTCCCGGGCTCCAGCCCGCGAAATACGAACGCGTTGTTTACCCCTATTCCGTAATACCCGGAGGGGCCTACAGCCGGCAGGAACTGGCAGCCAGAATGGGCGAGGACCGGGTTGTCGCCAATCATTTTGCCGATTTCGCTGTCAATCAAGCCAGGGCTGTAAGATCCGAGGCGGACAAGATGGTTCATGTCTCCTATCGTTTGGGGGACAAGGTTTTCTGGACTAAGAAAACCATCAAAGTTGCCAAGGGGGAAGCCTTGATGACTGACGGCCGCGATTTTGCGCGCGCCCGCTGTGGAAATAGAATCTCAGTATTGCCCCAGGCGCCCGTATCCGATGAAGAACCGGATGTCGCGATCTTTGAAATTGCGGTTGTTCAGCCATACGAACCACCAAGAGTGGAAATCCTGCCGGAGTCCGGATTGGAACTAAAGGAATTTTCTCCCTTGGATGCTCCGGCAATTCCTCCCATCACTACCAATCTGCCGATATTACCTCCGCCGGTTGAGCCCTATGATTACTATCCTCCCTTTGTCATATATCCGCATATGAGCGATCTTGTCGTGCCGGAACCGGCTACCTTAGGCCTGTTGCTGGCAGGACTGACTGTATTCTCCATCTGCAGGTGCTTCCGCAGGAAATAGCAGATCGTTTGCCGCAGTGAAGTCACAATTCTCGGGTCTGTCAAGAAAAAGGCCGCGGATGGCGCGTGTTTGCACAAAATATACATGGCATGCAAATTTCGCGCAGTCCGCGGCCTGGATCCCGATCCCGGATATAAGAATTACGCCGCTTTGGCCTTTTCGGCCGCGGCGGGCTCAGACGCTATGGCTCTATAGGCGAATCCCGCGAGAGCGGCGCCTATGATCGGCGCTACCCAAAAGAGCCAGAGTTGCTGCAATGCCCAGCCTCCCGCAAAGAGAGCCGGTCCGGTGCTGCGGGCCGAATTGGTACAATAATCCGGGTTCATTTCATTTGCGGATTATGCCCCTGCTATCGGCCGATTTTCGCCCCGATCACCTCTCCCCCGACGATGATCTCGACGCGCCGGTTTTTCTGCCGTCCGGCGGCTGTGCTATTGTCCGCCACGGGCATGGTTTTGCCGAAACCGACCGCGGTGATGTTGTCCGCAGCCAATCCCTGCTGAATCAGATAATCCCGGGTGGCTTCGGCCCGCTGTTCCGACAGCTTCTGGTTGAGTTCGTCGCCGCCTGTACTGTCGGTGTGCCCCTCCACCTGCAGGATGAGCCCGGGATGAGCCAGGACTATGCCGGAGAGGCGGGCCAGCTTCTCGCGCGCTTCGGACCGGAGATTATACTTGCCGGTGTCGAATAAAACGTCGGCCATCGTGACTACCAGCCCCCGCGGGGTATCTTTTGTTTCCAGGATGCGGTTGAACTGATCCAGAAGCTTGGCGCGAAGCTCCTGCTTTTCGCGCTCGGCTCTCTCCGCTTCTTGACGGGCCTTGTCGGCTTCCGCCTTGGCAGCTTCTTCCTGGGCTCTTAAGGCTGCCTGTTCTGTTTCGGCCTTGGCTTTTAGAGCCGCCTGTTCTGCCTCAGCCTTGGCTGCCGCCGCGTCGGCTTCTGCCTTGGCCTTCAGGGCCGCCGCTTCCGCTTCCGCCTTCATCTGAGCTTCCCTCGCCGCAGCCAATTCAGCTTGCCGGCGGGCCTCCTCATCAGCTTTTCGTTTGGCTTCTGCCGCCTCCGCCGCCGCCTTGGCTTCGGCGGCCGCTTTGGCCTTCGCCGCTGCCGCTTCCTTCTCTGCCGCTATGAGTTTTTCCTCCTGCCGTTCGACTGCAAGCGCTCGGGCGTCTTCCGAAAACTGGACTGCTTCCCTCGCCCTGGTGATAATTTCCTGTTTATCGGCTTTTCGGGTCAGTGCATTTTCCGCCATTTTCAGGCTGGCTTCGGCTTTGGTGAAAATCTCGGAAGCGTCCGTATCTGCATGGTTTGATTTTGCAATATCCACCGCGTTGCGCGCTTCATACATCTCCAGGGGGACATTCTTCAAATCCAGAGACAGGGCCAGAGGATTGCCCATCTTCTTGTACTGGTTTTGCTTCATCAGTTGGTAATCGTTGACCGGGAAAATCTTGCCCTCTGTTTTCTTCAGCACTTCATTCTCCAGCACCACAAGCTCGCTGGGCCTGCGAACCGCGAAGTAGGGCTCGGCTGTGACAATCAGTGAGAATGTCTGAAGCTGCGTCGTGGCTTTTAATTCGCCCTTCCCGTTTTTATCGATCAGAAGCTCGCCTATATTGCTTGTGCGCCCGTCGGGAGACACGGCCCAAAGCACGTAGGTCAACATCTCCGTGCCCAGCCTGGTTGGCTGGTCCAGGCCAAGGATTTTGAGCTCGATATTGGTGATTCCCTTTTTGGCTTCGACCTTGGCCTCTCCGGAGCTTCGAGGCATCAAACTCGTTGCCTTCATGCTGACTTTGGTCGAACCGCCCCCGACATCGTAGCCGATGGCTTTGGTGGACTTGCTGATGACGCTCGAGGCCGGCGCCTGCGGATTGGACTGCGCCGCAGAGATGGCGGCGGATATACAGAATAGACTAAAAACCAGCACTACTAAACTTAAGCGTTTCATAGGTTGCTCCTTTCGACCGATCGTCCGCGGGCCTGAATGGGTTGACGATGAAAACCAGATCATTCCCCCGGAATATCCCCTTCCTTCCGGAAGACCTACCCCCAAGGCCTTCGGCGGCAGGGTTTGCATTAACCAACATCCAATAGCGATACCAGGTCATCGCCCCAAAAACCGGAATCCGGCTTGAATCCCGGGTCGGATGCGGGCGGCGTTGCCTTATGCCTGCAGAACCGGGACAATGGTCAGGTCCAAGCCCGAAGAGAAGTAATTAATGCCTCTGTTTCGCTCCACAATCAACCATATATTGCGGTACTGAATTTCCGGCGATACATTGCTTAAAACGAATCCATTCACTATGCCTGAAATCAGCCAACCCGGGCTCTGAATTTGGAAGGCTTGCTCCGGATCCTGTTATTTTTAAATATGCTACAATTTTAAAAATATCTAAGCCACATGGCTTTGCAGCATGGAGGATCTCATGAAGAATGTGGAAGGCAAACTGGCATTTGTGACAGGTGGCGCCAACGGCACGGGCTTCGGGATGGCGAAGGCATTCCTGAAGAACGGCATGAAGGTCGTGATTGCCGATATCCGGCAGGACAGTCTCGACCGAGCGATGGCCTATTTCGGCAACAACCGGAATATCCACGCCGTGCGCCTTGACGTTACCGATCGCCAGGCTTTTTCGCGGGCGGCGGACGAGGCGGAACGCGTGTTCGGCAAGGTCCACGTCGTGTGCAACAACGCCGGTGTCAACCTCTTCGTGCCGATCGAGGAGTGCACTTACAACGATTGGGACTGGGTCATGGGCGTTAATTTTGGCGGAGTGGTCAACGGAGTCATGACTTTCGTGCCTCGCATCCGAAAACACGGCGAGGGCGGCCATATCGTGAACACCGCCTCCATGGCTGCCTTTCTGCCCAGTGCGGGCGCCGGCATCTATACGGCCTCGAAATTTGGAGTGCGCGGACTCAGCGAGGCGCTCAGGTTCAGCCTCTATCGATATAACATTGGTGTCTCCGTTTTCTGTCCGGGGCTGATTAATAGTGCGATCTATGAAAGCGAAAAAACCCGCCCGAAGCGTCTCGCGTCCCCGGAAAACACCGCAAGGAGCCAAAAAACCATGGATGTACTGCCCGAGATACACAAGGCCGGAATGGATCCCGAAGAGGCAGGCGAGAAGGTGCTGGCGGGTATCCGGCGCAATGCACTCTACATTTTCAGTCATCCGGAATTCAAGGAAGAGCTGCGCGAGATATTCGATGAAGCCCTGGATTCGCTCCCGGATGAGGAGGCTCCCGCCCCCAGACTGGAATTTGAGCGGTCGCGTCGCGAGGAACTGAGAAAAACCAGGAAGGCCGCCCAAAATATCGGATAGACGGTCAGCGATCGACAATCAGGAAAAGCCAAAAACGCCGCGGATCCGCGTAATCTGCGGCGTTTTTTGTTTTTAATTACATTGGCAAACCCCCGGCTCTGCCGGGAGACTTAAAGAGTTTGACAGCTCCGTATTTTAAAACGCTGACAAACGCCGATTTCTTCGGCGAAGGTCGGCTTTTGCCCGCGTAAGTCAGCATTCAAGGCCGGCGTAACTCCTCCAACCGCTTTGAGCGGTTCAAATCTTTCAAGCCTCCGGCTTTGCCGGAGGTACCTGACTGATGGTTTTCCACAATGAAAACGGGAAAAGGCCCCCAATAACTGGTTTTCGAAGAAGTGATGGCCGTCACCAATCTCTAACTCATGCCGGCCGAAAACTAATAAGACGCAATCTATAAAGAAGGAGTGCATACATTATGGGGATATCCGCCCTAGCCGAGCCTACCCGTAACTTCGGGAAATATATGCTCATGGAAAAAGTGGGAGAAGGTTCCCTGGGTCCGGTTTACAGAGGTCTGGATCCGGATCTTGGCCGGGCTGTTGTGGTTCGAACCCTATGGGATGGCACCAAATGGAACGAAAAAGCCGAGGAAATCTTCTTCCGGGAGTGCCGGTCTATTGCAGCCCTGCGGCATGTGAACATTGCTGCCGTATACGAATTCGGCAAAGAGGAGCACGCTCCGTACATTGTGATGGAGTCTCTCGGCAGCAACAGCCTTCAGAGCCTGATCACGCGAAAGCCCGCCATGTCTGTGGAGGCGAAGCTTTCGATAATGATCCAGGTGGCAGAAGGGTTATGCCACGCGCATAAGAACGGAGTTCTGCACCGCAACCTGACTCCGGCCAAAATTCACCTGACTGCCGACGGCGGTGTGAAAATTAGGGATTTTGCCGTGGCCGATGCCCTGGCGAAACACCTCCCTCATCCCGGCGTCCGCTACGGCGTGCCCATCTACCTGTCTCCGGAGCAGATACAAAACAAGGGGTGCGATGAGCGGTCCGAGATCTTCTCTGCGGGCACCATCTTCTACGAGCTGATCACATACCTTCACCCGTTTCACGATCCCAACAGCAATAAGGCCCTGGACAACATTCTGCAGGATACGGAGATCCCTACCTTCGAACAGTTCCCCGATGAGCCCCCGGGCATTTGGCCGATATTGAAAAAATGCCTGGAAAGGGATCCCAAGGACCGCTATAGGGACATGGACGAAGTTTCCATGGCTTGCAGAGATCTTGTAAAAGATCTTGCCGAGGACACACGGCTCATGCTTGCCGAACTTCACGCCTCCCTGGCTCCTTTGAAAAAAGCGGCGGCACAAACGAACGCTTCCGAAAGCACCGTCAAGCTTCTGCGGGACGCAACCAGGCTGTTGAACGGGCAGGAATCTCCCGACTATGCCTCTCTGGACCGCTTGATGACGGACCTGATCGGGCAGTACCCCGCAATTCAGGAAGCTGCCGTTGCTCCTCAGGCGCTGGTGCCGGAACATATCCGGTTTTCCGCGAAGGCTGAGGATCCTGTTGCGCCTCCCATGGAAAATCCGCCTCCACCCGGGCTGCCGTGTGATGGGGAGGAGCAGGAACCGCCCAACGAGGGCATGCCGGTTTTTGCCGTTCCGGCGACGGCTGCTGAACCGCCCGAAACGGCGCAAGTTCAACAGAGTGGAAACGAAACGCCCGAAGACGCTGCCCTTCCTCCGGGAAGCATACCCGGTGCAGCCCCCGAACCCAGCCGGCCTGCAGACATTCCCGCAATTTTGAGGGAAGAGGTGAACAAGGCCTCCGCGGAGCTACGCGAAGCTGACCCGGTGTCGCCGGAGGAGGGTTTGCAGAATCCGGTGGACGCGCCGGATGAGGACAACGCTCCGGAACCCCTGTTTTCGTGGAAGGACGGAAGCCTTCCACGGCTAATCTATCGTTCGGCCATAGCGCTGCTGTTTATCATATTAATTGCATTGACGATATATGTCGCTCTCAGAAACGGCGCGGCTGCGTCTCTGCAAAAGGTTTTTTCGGGGCGCATACAGAACGCCCGGACATCGGCGGATTCGACGGGGGCCCAGCAGGCGGCGCTTCAATCGGCAGGAGCCGGACCGGCGTCGGACGCAACACAGCAGTCCTCAGATCGAAACGCGGTATCTATATTGATGAGTGAGGCTCGCACATTGGCGTCCATGAACCGCCTCGAGGAGAGCAAGGTCCTTCTTCGGAGGATCCTGGAGATTGATCCCGGCAACGAAGCTGCCGGTGCTGCTTTGAAAGAGATCGAGGAATCCCAGGGGGCGAATCGGGAGAATGCCGCCGATCCGGCGCTGCAAAAACAGATTGCCCGGATTTCCTCTCTCATCAGCACCGGCAAGCTGCCTCCCGCAAAAGCGGAACTTGATAAGCTGCAGCGGGCATATCCGAATTCGCGCGAAGTGATCGCGCTGCGCAGGCGCTGGCAATCCAAAAACGCCAGTGAAATGCAGGAACGGGCACGACAGGAAGAGGAACAGCAAAAGGCCATTCAGAAGCGGGAAGAGGAATGGAACCAAAAAGTAACCGAGCTCTTTGCCCTTGGGAAGTACAATGAAGCCGGCAGTGCGCTGAGCGGCTGGATGGCAGAAGATCCCGGCAGCTTCCGCGCGCGGGATTTCAATGGGCGGGTCCAGGAAATACAACGCGGCTTGAGGGCATATTCGACGGCGATGGCGGAAAGCCGCTATCAGGACGCCTTGGGCGCCCTTGCCGCTGTGGAGCGGATCAATCCCGCAGATCCGGGTATCGCCGAACTGCGCAGGCAGGTCGAAGCGCGGAGAGCGACGGCCAGGGCCACGCTGACAGTGTACCGACTCGGAGGCAGAGGGACACTTCTTCTGGATGGAAAGCCGGTTGGCAACGACGGGGAAATAGGCAGCGAGAGTATCGCAATTGGCAGCCATACCATCGCCATCGAGTCCGACGGCAACATCGTGGTTTCCAGGAACCAGGAATTTTTTGAGAACCAGGGGGTGTCGCTGGTATACGACTTGGCCAAAAAAAACATGCGCCCGATGGCCGAAGCGGACAGGGAACTGCTGAGTCTGAGAAATGCCATGGAGGCTGTCTACCGCTATGCCGTGGATCACCCTCACGGCATCCTGAGGGGCAACTGCCGCGGAGTGCTGTCCATCAGCTATTCAGACGTGTCGTTCAAACCATCCTCGGGATCGCATGGATTCCGGGTTCCTTTCAGCCAGCTCAAAGCCCGCAGCGAAGGAAAATCCTTGGATCTGCTATACGCTTCGGACAGCCGGCAGTTCCAAAGCTTCAAGTTTCCCGATGCCCAGAGTGCCGAGAATTTCCGGCAAAAATGGAACGAGCTTAAATCTTTGACAAGGTAAAGCGCGCATCCCCCCTGCCGTACCATAGCCCGGGAACCTGACAGCTTTTCGGATTTCGACGGGCGCCTCAGCCGAACGAATCCCAATAAACACCATAGCCGGAATAGCACATCCGCCGGGCCTTGCCGGAAGGCAGCAATTCCTTCAATCCCCAAAAGCCGGCTTGTTTTTGACCGGGACCGAGTATAGTTTGTAGACATTGGTCTCATCATACATACAAAGGAGGGCACAGTGGCGGAACTGAAATACTCACATCTGCTGTTTACCGGAATAAAAGACGAAATGCATCTGGCGATCGACTACCTCGCCAGTCCTTCGGCATACTTCAGAGGCGCACACCAGATTCCCGGAGCCAACATCAACATGGGTTGGCAAGTGATCGCCAAGCCCACATTCATGGAAAGAGCGCCGCACTATCACGATTGCGACGAATATTTCGCCTTCCTGGGCGCTCAGTTCCCGGATGTTTTCAGCAGTTTCGATGCCGAAATCGACCTCTGGCTGGGTCCGGAGAGGGAGAAGCACCTCATCACCAAGCCCACCTTTGTTTTCATACCCAAGGGATTCCTGCACACGCCGCTGAATTTCAGGGTGGTAAACAAACCACTTGTATTCCAGGCGATTCACCTCGGCCCGCGGTTCCATAAGGTCATGGACGGCAAAGAGTACTGGTTCGAGGGTCCGGGCCGGTCGATGGAAGGCTGGAAGAACCACCCGATCTGGTGGTAAGGCTGGATTTACGCCGACAACAGAGCGGCCTCACACTGGTTTCTTGAGGGCCTGAGTGGGAGCATTTCAGCATTAAAAACGATCAATATTGCCCCGCACGAACCGAATGCTGCTCGCTGAAATTCTCAACCCAAACGCCGTAATAAATACAATTTCCTCCGAAATGCTGCACAAGGATGGCAGAATCAACTAAAATGTTAGAAATTCACCAAAATGTTAAGCGAATATGCTTGTTTTTGCGACAGGGTAAGGATATTTCTAGCGCGTAAACTATTTAATCGAAAGCTCGAACGGAACTCTGCCGAAGAGAGACTGTGATAAACCGGCGGTTCCGCCGCGGTTTTCGATCGATTTGCCTAGAAGGGTTGTCTTTAAACCATTGTATTTGCCGCGCTTTCCTGGCCGCGCAGCTCGTACGAATTGGATTATCTGCCTTTTCAGATTCGTGGCAGAGTACGGGTTAAACACCGCAAAATCCGGTTCTATAATTCCGCAATTCCCCACGACGCGGTCGGTTCCAATGCCCGTGAGACGGATCTGAATACAGGTTAGCCTCTGTGTCTAAGCAGACATGGATACGTGTTGTTCACAAGTGGAGGGATTTAGCGATGAAACGTTTTCTTGGAGCGTTGCTTTCGCTCTTTTTGCTTGTGACAGCCACCCAGGCGTTCGGCCAGTCGAGCAATGCCAGCATTAGTGGGACTGTTACGGATCCTTCGGGAGGTGTTTTGCCCGGAGTGACGGTAACAGCCGCAAACACTGCGACGGGCGTTGTCGTGAACGCTGTTTCGAACAGCGCGGGAGTCTATAATTTTTCCAGCCTCCTGCCGGGAGTTTACAAGGTCAGTGCCGAGATGAAAGGCTTTCAGACTCGGACATTCACGGATGTCCAGTTGGGTAACGCTGCCCAGTTAAGACTTAACTTCAAACTGGACGTAGGGCAAATACAGGAAACGGTTGAAGTCAGTGTTGCAGGAGACCGGCTGCTGCTGGAATCCAGCTCATCGGTTGGCGACGTTCTTCCTGAAAACGAAGTACGACAGCTGCCCCTGACAAGCCAGAACGTGCTCGACCTGTCAAAGGTGATGGGCGGAGTCATTCAGACCAACGACGCCATATTTGGAGAAGGCATGGGATTGGGAGGCGGAGGCACAACCTTCGCCGGAGTCAGCCCTGCGATGGTTAACGTTCAAAGGGACGGCATCCCGATGAGCGATGTCCGCTGGCCAACCGGCATCAATTCCGCCACGAGGCTTAATCCCGACCTGGTTGGCGAGGTTCGCATGGTTCTCGCGCCGGTTGACGCCGAAGCGGGACGAGGCAACGGTCAGGTTCAGGTTCAAACAAAAGCCGGATCGAACGAGTACCACGGAGCGATAGCCTACAACGGGCAAAACTCATTCCTGGATCCAAATACATGGTCGAACAATCGCAGCGGCATCAATGCCCCGTGGAGGAACCTGCAGGAATACACCCTTAGCATCGGCGGACCCATTGTCAAAAACAAGACGTTTTTCTTCGCGCTCTGGGATCAGCAGTTTGCTCGCCAGCGTTATGCAAGGCAATCGCTTTCGCTAACGCCCTGCGCGCAGAGAGGGATCTTCAGGTATTACGACAACTGGAGCAACGGGAACGTCTTCCAAGCTACGACCGGTGGCAGCAATCCGACGGTCAGAGTCGTCAATGCCGACGGAACGCCGACAGCCCAATACATACCGTATCTCAATCCCAGCGATCCGAACAGCGGGCCTCACAATGGCATTCTTCGCTATGCCAGTGTGTTTGGGCCCCTTATGAACACACCCACCCAGCCGGACTGCTCGGACGCCGTGGTGCAAGGCGCACCCTGGGATGCCTACCGGAACGGCATGGATCCGACCGGATACATCTCCAATTTCATAAACATTATGCCCAAGGTGAACAACTACGAGGTTGGAGATGGTTTGAATACGGCGGGATCCCGCTGGAATCAGACAATAAGAGGAGCCGACAACCTCTACGGAGTCGGCGAGGACACCCAGCGCAAGCAGATCAACGTCCGCATCGATCACAATTTCAATCAGAACCACAGGGTCAACGGATCGTGGAGCTATGAAAACAACTGGGCGGACGACACGTTTGCCAACTGGCCTGAAAACTCCTATGGAGGCAAGGTCGAACGCCGGCCACAGGTCTTCACGGTCAATCTGGTATCCACATTCAGGCCGACGCTGCTCAATGAAGCCCGTGCCGGAATGATGAGGAATGGGAACAACATCCTCTCGCCGTTGAAGAATCCCGATGTCAAGGACAAGATGATCGCGCTCCTGCCCAAGGTCAACGGCCAGCCGATGATCGTCGGTCCGGGAGACACCAACGTCAATTTCAGCCCGGACTGTTTCCCCTATTGTCCGCCCAACGCGGCGGCCGGTACGCCAAGCAACCCCTTCGGCGGCCGGGGCATGCTCTCCTATGACGGCTTCGACACAAGCTCGAGGTGGACATTCGGCGACACGCTCACCTGGACAAAGGGCGAGCATTCATTCAAGTTCGGCGGTGAGTACCGCTCCTCCGGTTCTTACGGAGCCGTCGGCTGGGTGATGAACGCGTCGTGGCAGAGCCTTGTTCCTACGCCATTCGCGGCGGGCGGGGCTTCGCCATACTCTCCGAATGGAATCACGCCATTCCTGATCCCGGGACTTGCAGGCATTTACGCGGGGAACCAGCAAAACATGGGGAGTCTCCTGAATTTCCTGTCCGGGTCCATTGCGAGCATGAGGCAGTATTATTACCTGAACTCGCCTACCCAGACCGATTGGAGCAACTACCTGGAAGAGGATTATCCTATTCGCGACTTCCATCAGAACGAGTGGGCTTTCTTCTTCAAAGATGATTGGAAAATCCACCCCGATCTTACGCTCAACCTCGGGCTCCGTTGGGATTACTATGGAGTCCCCTTTATCAAATCAGGAATGACGGCCGGTCTCGAAGGCGGAGGCGCTGCGCTTTTTGGAATCTCGGGACGAAGCTGGGAGGAAGCTTTCTGGCAGCCCGGCGATCGCTCCGATTTGACCCGGTCGATCTTTGTCGGGCCAAACTCACCCAATTCCGACATGAGCGTTTATGAGAAGGACATGAATAATTTCGGTCCCGCGATAGGCTTTGCCTGGCAGCTTCCCTGGCTTGGCAAGGGCCAAACGACTGTTCGCGGAGGCTATCAGATCAGCTATATGCCGGCTGCCCGTGTTTCGAATATAGCGGATACGCTCGGCACACCGCCGGGCAGCACCTATATGGCGAGCTATTCCGGCGATCCGGTGACGAAACCGTACCTGAACTTGGCATCGCTGGTCAGTCCGGTGCCGATCCCTGCGGGTATCGCGCCGATGACACCGATTCCACTCACAGACCGGGCCATGAATATTTCCGCCTTTGACCCGAACTATAAAACGCCGTACATCCAGAACCTGACTCTGGCTATTTCGCGCAACATCACTTCAAACCTGGCGGTAGACTTCAAGTACATCGGAACCCTAAGCCGCAAGATGTTGGGAACCACAAACATCAATCCTCCCAATTTCACGACTAATGGGCTGCGCCAGGCATTCGATTCGGCGCGCGCCGGCGGCGAATCCGCGCTGCTGGACGACATGTTGTCCTCGGTGCGGGGCGCTCAGAGCGGGGCCTCATTCCTGCGAAACTCCTGGGACATGGCCTATCAGATCGGGGTCTATAGTTTTGTCCGGAATCTTCTCGCAAACGGAAACTATGCCAGCCTTGCCAACTCGATCAATTACCTGGGCGCTACTCCCGGCGATTGGTTGAGAGGCAGCGGGAATTACCCGGAGAATTACATCAAGACCAATCCGCAGTTCAACAACGCAAACTATCGGTCCAACTCCGACAGTGCAAATTACCATTCGTTACAGGCTCAGGTTACCCTGCGCCCGACTCACGGCATAAGCTTAACGGGAACATACACATGGTCGAAAAACCTGGGCTATGCGGGAACTGAAACGGATCCTTTGAACAGGCGCGGCGACTATACGGTACTGGCGGGCAACCGCAGCCATGTGTTTGTCACCTATGGCACTTTCCAATTGCCCTTTGGTCCGGGTCAGAAGTTCGGAAGCAGCAGTACCGGAGTTCTGGCGAAACTTATCGAGAATTGGGAGGGAAGCTGGATTCTCAACCTCAGGACTGGGACACCCCTTAGCGTGACAGCGCAGAGTATGCTTTATGCCAATGGGGTTCCGGACATGGTCGGGCAATTCGACTTTGACTCCGTGGGTGTATATTGGCCGCATGGCGCCGCGGCGGGCAACTATTTCGCCAATAAATACCACACCATTAAGGATCCGCAGTGCTCTTCTATCTCCGCGGATCTGCAATCGATCTGTACGCTCCAGGCGATCGCCGATGACACTGGTCAGGTCATTTTCCAAAATCCCAAGCCCGGCACACAGGGCAATTTCGGCCGGAACAGGATGGATGGGCCCGGAGAATGGACCCTGGACATGGCGATGTCCAAGGGAGTCCGGATCACGGAGAGCACCAATTTCCAGATCCGTTTGGATGCGAACAACCTTTTCAACCATCCGGTACCATCATACCAGTCGTTCGGTTCGGGCATGCGCATCATCGTCGCTCAGCCCCCGATTGTGGATATCAACAATGCCAACCCATTCGGCTATCTGGATAACAAGGTCGGCACCCGCACCTTCCAGATAACCGCGCGCGTGAACTTCTAAAGCGATCGGATTTGTTTTAGAAGGGTTTTAAAGGCAGCCGCGCATTCCACGAATTTCGCTGATCCCGTGAGGGATGCAGCGAAATTCGTGGAATGCGCGGCTGTTTTTTTATATTCCCTTGTGCCGAAAGATTGAATGCGTTAGAAATGGCCGGAATAATTGAGGGGCTTGCTGATGAAAAGAATTCCTTTCCCGGCCTTTTGCGTTTTGTTCCTGTCTGTTCCACTTTTATGCGGGCAAGCACTGGAATCGGGCTCGAAGCCTGCAATTTCCAGGGAAGGCAGCCAATGCGTCCAATGCCCGGAATTACATCGGACCTGATGAAGTCCGACCATCACAAATGAATCGATGGGCTGACGCGGGAGCAAATCGAGCAGCAGATCGAGTTTTATAAAAAGCGGTATGGGCAATAGGTTTCATCCGGATTTTTGAATTCCTGTTCCGTCCAATCCTTGGCGGAGTTCGGAAAGGCAGGAAAGGCGAACGCCGGGGATGGAACGCGTTTGCGGAATGGACACGTCCGCAGATTGAAATGAATCCCGGCCACTATTATGGACAGGAAAGGTTTATTTTACGCCGCGGGCGCCTATTTAATCTGGGGCTTGTTCCCGATCTACTGGAAGTGGCTTCAGGCACGTGCCTGCAATACAACTGCTGGGGCATCGCATCGCCTGGTCGTTCATCCTGCTCGCTGTCATCCTCTTTGCCTGCCGCAACCTGTCGGCATTGCGCGCACTGGCATCCGACCGCAAAGTGCAGCGAATTTATTTCATTGCCGCCCTGCTGGTTGGTGCAAACTGGTTTATCTATGTCTGGTCGGTGAATGCAGGATATATCGTTGAAGCCAGTTTGGGGTACTTCATCAATCCGCTTCTGAGCGTGCTCCTGGGTGTGGTTTTTCTGCGGGAACACCTGCACAGGTTCCAGTGGATCTCCGTGGGATTGGCCACCGCCGGAGTGGCCTATCTTACCATCGCCTATGGCCGTCCTCCGTGGATTTCTCTCGGACTCGCCTTCACCTTCGGCTTTTACGGGCTGATCAAAAAGACAGCCCCGCTCAACGCATTGCACGGCCTGACCCTGGAAACCGGCATTCTTTTTGTCCCAGCAGTGGTTTTCCTGTCTTACCAGGACTGGCTGGGCCGGGGCGCTTTCCTTCACACCGGAGCGGTATCGGATCTGTTGATGACGGGAGCCGGCGTCATCACAACCGTTCCCCTGCTGATGTTCGCTTCCGCCGCGCGGCGCATTCCGCTCACCGTCATCGGCATCATGCACTACATTACCCCGACCTGCCAGTTCCTGCTCGGAGTCCTGGTTTATGGGGAAGCCTTCAGCTCTACTCAGGCTTTTGGATTCGGAATCATCTGGGTTGCGCTGATTATGTTCGCCGTGGAAGGTTTTGTTTCCTATCGAGCTATTTCAGCGAAGACGGTTCCTGATCTTGGAGAGCTCTGAAACGCGGTCAAGGAATTGATACAGCCTTAACCAGACGATACATGAACTCCAGACCGTCGAAAAATTGTTTGGCGCCTATGCGTTCATCCCTTCCGTGTATCCGCACATCATCCATATCGTAGAAAATGCCGGAAACGCCGTATGTGGGCATCCCTGCCATGCGCAGATAGGTGCCGTCCGTGCCGCCGGTGGACATTATTGGAACGACAGGCACGCCGGGCCAGAGCTCCGTCGTTATCCTTTGCGCCGCTTCCGCAACCTCTGGCATCAATGCGGAACGCGGAGCCGGGATAGACTGGCGCAATGGATCAACTTTGATTTGACCGTCTTTCAAGACCTCAACGAGCTTCTTTTGCACCCCTTCAGGCGAATCCTCCGGAAGCAGGCGGCAGTTCACGATAGCGCGCGCCCGCTGCGGCAGGGCGTTTTCAGCGTGTCCGGCTTCCAGCTTCGTCGGCACACAAGTGGTTCGCATCGACGCGTTATAGTGAGGGTCCGCGGCAAGGCGCGCCAGAACCTGCGGGTCTGGAGGAGTTACCAGCAGCGCCTTCATGTCGCGGCCAGTCTGCTCTCCCTCGATGTCCGACATCTTCTCGAAATAGGACCGTGTGGTTTCATTCAACATCACCGGGAAGTCAAAATGAGCCAGGCGCGCCAGCCCATCGGCGAGACGATAGATCGCGTTGTCCGCAACAGGCAAGGAGCTGTGCCCGCCACGGTTTGTGACTTCCAGCATGAAGCTCAAATACACCTTCTCGCTGGTCTGAAGCTCGTTAAGTAAATACCGGCCGTTTTTGATCTGACCGCCGCCTCCATCCACGTTCAGGCAATAATCTGCATCGATCAGGTCCCGGTGGTTTTTCAGCAGCCAGTCGACTCCATTGAAATCGCCCCCTTCTTCGTCGGCAGTCAGTGCAACAACGAGATCCCTATCCGGCCGGAATCCTTCCTGCTTCAGCCGGATCAGGTTCGCGACCAGAATGGCGTCCCCGCACTTGATGTCCTGCGTGCCACGGCCATAAAAGTAGCCATCCTTTTCCAAAAACTTGAAGGGATCGACCGACCAGTCCTCACGGCGGGCTTCGACAACATCCAAATGGGCAATAAGCAGGACAGGCTTGCGTTGGCCGGTTCCACGCAGGCGCGCAACAAGGTTGCCTTTTCGCGGATTCGGGCCCAGTACCTGGACATCCAAAGCGGGAAAGCCTGCGGTTTTGAGCCGCGCCGCCATTGCTTCCGCGGCTTCCGTCGTATTGCCGATCGAATCGGTCGTGTTGATCTCGATCAATTCCTTGAAAATATCCCGCGCCAGCTGCCTGTGCGGGGAATTCGCATCTGATTGCGCCTCACCGGATACAGATGCGGAGGAACAGCTCAAGAGAATAACAAAGAGAAGGATCGCCCAGGCAGAGTTTCTATTCATGGAATATCCCTTGGAGAACGTGAAATGTTATTCTCCCGCCGATGATGTTTCTTCCACCTTTTATTTACTGGGTAATGCTGACTATATATACCGCAAACAGAATTTTCTTTAGCAGCATTTTATCACCGATTTTTTTGCTGCCAACCGGCCAGGTTTAGGGCAAACTATCTGCAGATCATCCGAAGGCGGAGACCGCCATGGATCTTTCGCGGCGTGAATTCATTTACAGGACGGTTCCGGCTGCTCCCTTTGTTTGGACCCGGACGCAATGCCGCCGCTCGCCGGAGCAGGCACCGACAAGCATGAAAGCAACGGATTTGAAATTTGAGGCTGCCTATCTGAGAGCGGAGCGTGAGGGGAGCCTGGCAAATCTGGAAAGGGAACTCTGGGAGATATTTCAGAGCTGCCGCCTTTGCCCGCGCAGGTGCGGCGTGAACCGCATCAAGGGCGAGAAGGGCTTCTGTTCCTCAACTGCCCGGCTCAAGGTGGCATCGTTTGGGCCGCACGTCGGCGAGGAGCGCCCCCTGGTCGGTAGCGGCGGATCGGGAACCATTTTCTTTTCCAACTGCAACCTGCTTTGCTGTTTCTGCCAGAACTGGGAAATCAACCACCGGGGAGACGGCAACTTCGTCAGTCATGACGAGCTCGCCGGCATGATGCTCTCTCTGCAGCGGCGCGGCTGCCACAATATCAACCTGGTTACTCCAACTCACGTTGTGCCGCATATCGTCAAAGCCCTGCGGCTGGCCATAAAGAAAGGATTGGTGCTGCCGCTCGTCTACAACAACGGCGGGTATGACAACATAGAAGTGATCCGGATGCTGGACGGGATTGTCGACATCTATCTGCCCGATTTCAAATACCAGGAAGGCGCCCTGGCAGGGAAATATTCGAGCGGGGCGCTGGATTATCCCGAGGCCGCCGCCGACACAATCAAAGAGATGCACCGGCAGGTGGGCGAGCTCGAGGTGGACTCCAGGGGAGTGGCGCGCCGGGGGCTCATCATCCGGCATCTGGTGATGCCGGCGAATATCGCTGGAACCGATCGTTTCGTGCGGTGGGTGGCCAAAGAGCTCACTTCGGCTACGCGCGTAAATCTCATGGCGCAGTATCACCCTGAACACAAGGCTTTTGACTATCCTGAAATTTCGCGACGCATCAACGAACAAGAGTGGAATCAGGCGCGCTCCTGGGCGCTTTCAGCCGGTCTGACCCACATCGATTTATGATGTAGGGCTTTTACGGGATCTCTTGAATGGGTGGTGAGGCCGACTCTGGAGGCCCGTCCATAAATTTTAACGCTGACGCACGCTGAAAAATAATAAAGAAATACCATATTCTCAGCAGTTAATCTTAATCGGGTGAGGACGGCTTTCCAGAGCCGCCCGAAAGACGAACACGCAAAAATCCCGCGAGTGGAGATATCGATACGATGAAACGCCCAGCTGTTGCGTCGAGCTTGCTTTGGCCGGTTTCCCTCTTAGTCCTTCTGACTGCCGCCGGCCTCTACGGCCGGCAGTCTTCCGTTCCCGAACCCCAAAATTGGACTACGGCCGAAGACCATCAGGATATGATGAATCGGCTCGGAATAAAGAAGCTCCGCCCCGGTCCGAGCGGCGATGAGAAAGCTCCGAATGCCGCTAATTATGACGAAGCGGTTGCGAATCCTTTCCCCATACTGCCTGAAGTGTTGACACTGAAGAATGGGAAAAAGGTTGCCGGCGCGAAGGATTGGTGGAACAAACGCAGGCCTGAAATCGTGGAGGATTTCGAGCGGGAAGTTTTGGGCCGGGTGCCGCCCAATGTTCCCAGGGTGACATGGACGGTCCAGGAGACAGTTCAAAGAAGCGAAGGCACTTATCCCGTCATAGAAAAGAAGCTCGTCGGCCACGTAGACAATTCCTCCTGCCCCGCGATCGATGTCGATATCCAGATGACGCTGGTTACACCGGCCGATGCAAAGCGTCCGGTACCGGTGATGATGATGTTTACCTTCGGCGGCGTCTTTAAGCCGAAGGCCGGCGCCCCGCCGGCGGGGTTCGGGATGGGCGACGATCCGCCTGCGACACAGCAGCTGATTGCCGACGGCTGGGGATATGCGACCATTATTCCCAACAGCATTCAGGCGGACAACGGCGCCGGGTTGACCCGGGGCATCATCGGCCTGGTCAATAAGGGGCAGCCTCGAAAGCCGGACGATTGGGGTTCGCTCCGGGCTTGGGCCTGGGGCGCTTCGCGCGGTCTGGATTATGTGCAAACCGACAAGGCGGTCAACGCCAAACAGGTCGGGATCGAAGGCGTTTCCCGCTATGGCAAGGCCGCGCTCGTGACCATGGCATTCGATACGCGGTTCGCAGTTGTCCTGGTCGGCTCTTCCGGCGAGGGGGGCGCCAAGCTGCACCGCCGCAACTGGGGAGAGGCGGTGGAGAACCTTACCGGATCGGGCGAATACCACTGGATGGCAGGCAACTTTTTGAAATACGGCGCCGCGGAAGCCGACTTCGGCAGTATGAATGCCGGCGATATCCCGGTGGATGCTCATCAGCTGATCGCATTGTGCGCACCGCGCCCGACGTTTATCAGCTACGGAGTGCCGGAGAAAGGCGATGCCAAATGGCTCGATCAGCAGGGCAGCTTTATGGCCGCAGTCGCGGCGGGCCCGGTGTTCCGGCTCCTGGGCGCGAAAGACCTGGGTACTTCCGACGACTATATGAAGGAAAAGATGCCGGCCGTAAATGTGGGCCTGCTGGACGGCCAGCTGGCCTGGCGGCAGCACGACGGCGGGCATACGGATGGCCCGAACTGGAAATATTTCATCCCCTGGGCCAATCAATTTTTCGGGCGCACGCCGCCCCTCCGCTGAATCTGCCGGCAGCGTTTCACCGGCATTCCGGGATAATTATGAAGATTGCTTTAACCCTGGCATTTGCGCTCTTGTGGGCTGCCGGAGCGCTGCCGCTCGAGGCGTCAGGACAGGGTGCAGATCCGGCCGTTGCGGCCGATCAGCCGGTACCCCGTGAAGACCCGAACTCACGGGCCGCTCATTCCCAGTTGCTGGATAAGGCGCGCAGGGGCGGAATTGACGTCTACTTTGAGGGCGACTCGATTACGCGCCGTTGGGGTGCGGCCGATTACCCGGAGCTGCTGGCCAACTGGCAGGGCAATTTTTTCGGCTGGAATGCCGCCAATTTCGGCTGGGGCGGCGACACGACCCGGAACATTCTGTGGAGGCTTAAAAACGGAGAACTCGACGGCGTTCATCCGAGAGTCATCGTCCTACTCGCCGGCACGAATAATGTTGGAAATACCGCGCCCGCGGGCGCAGAGGAAGCAAAGGCATCGGACATCGCCGGAGGCATTAAGGCGATACTGGACACCATGCGAGCAAAAGCGCCGGACGCCAATATAATCCTGATGGGAATCTTCCCCCGAAACGACAATATGGCGGTGATGCCCTTAATCCAGAGGATCAACGACAGGATCTCCGCCTACGCGGACGGCCAAAAGGTCCGCTACTTGAACATCAACGACAAACTCGCAGACCAAAACAGCCTGATCTTCGATGGCATGATGAATCCTGCGGACAAGCTTCATCTTACGGTCAAGGGGTACCAGGTCTGGGCGAATGCATTGAAGCCGATTTTCATGGAACTGCTCGGCCCGCCGGCTGCGACCGATCGCGCTCCGCCTCCCACCGGCGATCGGTCGGCGCAAAGGCGTCTCTGGTAAACGCTGACCCACGCGGAACGGACGCCGACGCACGCTGAAAAAAACTCGCATTTATTCAATGTTCGCCAGCGTAGGTCGGCGTCACTGCCCCGATTTCGATGTTTCGGAAATTTGGCTCGCAGCGGCGGAGGATCATCTTTCGTGCGTGTTCATGCCACTGGATGATTCATAGCGATGATTAAGAAGAAACCGGATATTGGTGGAATATTTGGCTTTGCTCCACCGGGACTCGGTTTCCCTGACAAGGGCGCAGAATGCCTCCCATTCCGCTTTTGAATACCCGGGATGATTCGAAACATAATCGGGATATTTCGCGCGCATGCGAGCCTGTTGATACGGATTCAAGGATGCCATTTTTGTCCACGGATTGGGCGGTCCCACGGCGGCAAAGTCGACCTGAAAGAAAAGCTCCGCATAGACAACATAGCGGTGAACAGGGCCGAAGCGCAGGGACTGGAGGACGACCGGGTATTGCTGTGCCGACAGCCTTGGAACTTTTTCATCCCGGCGGGCAATTTGTGTGAACTCGATTAAGGCATAGGACTGCTCATCGGCCGCATTTTTGAACTCTCTGCCGGTCAGTTTTTGGAAGTCGTCTGTAGGAAGTTTGATATTCTGCAGTAACAATTCGCCCTGATAGTTCCCTCCGGGCTGATGCGAAGCATCATACAGGGTTGTTTCGCTCAAAGAGATGTGAATATCGTAGTGTCCGTTTTCGAATCCCGGTGAGAGGGCGATTGTGGCAGTGGAAGGATCGATGTTTTGGGGAGCGAAGGGCGGATCAAAGGACTTAGGAAGCCGGCCGAATATACTTTTCGTTTGTTCATCGCCGGCATGCATGAATGAAATGAGGAGAATTACTTCATACATCAGGTAAAGGAATGCGCGATACATTCGAGTGTCCCTCGGCATTTCGGAATTCGGATATACTGAACATATTCTACCTGGGGAGGCGGACCAAGGGAGGAATCTGTGAAAGAAAGTGGCAAAGAGGGGTCGGCAAGACGCGGGATCGGGGAGAGCTTCCAGGAAGAGACAAAATACGCCCCGGATCGGATGGGCGGACACTATCTCGACTGGGATAACATGCCCGAACGCTATAAAAGCTATCCGGATTCAACTGCGCGGGTCAAATTGCCCGGGGCGCAATTCAGCAAGGATGCCAGCCTTTGGGAAAACATCATTCGGCGGAGATCTGTTCGAAATTACTCGTCAGAAATGGCCTTGTCTCTGGGAACTCTATCGGCCCTGCTCTGGGCTACACAGGGCATCACTGCGGAGGGCGGGGGATACCAGTTCAGGTCGGTTCCCTCAGCCGGCGGGCTCTATCCGATCGAGACATACCTGATGGCAAGAAGTGTGGAGGGTTTGCCGCAAGGTTTCTATCACTTCAGGCCCTATGCTTTTGACCTTGAATTCATCAAGCCCGGCGATTTCTCCAGGGATCTTGCCAAAGCCGCTCTCGGGCAGAGCATGGTTGCCGATGCTCAGGTCACATTCATCTGGACGGCCATCGTTGAAAGGAGCAAGTGGAAATACCGGCAAAGGGCCTATCGATACATCTATCTGGATGCCGGCCACATTGCTCAGAATCTTTATCTTGCAGGCACGGCGGAGGGACTGGGCGTCTGCGGAATTGGGGCTTTTTTTGACGATCCGGCGAATGCTCTCATAGGCGTGGATGGAACTGCTGAAACAGTACTATACATGGCTTCCGTCGGCTGGCCCGCGGCCCGCGCCCGCGAGTAGAGTCTTCCTCTATCAGGCCTCTTTTGGGGCCGGCAACCGTAAAGACTCCGGCTCTGCCTGAGGAATTCTACAATCCGGCATCCGGCGTATCGTAAAGACGGCTTCGGATGGATTCACGGTGTTCCGCGGCCGCGCCATGGTCCATGAGCTCATCCGCCATTACGGCCTCAGCCAGTGCGACGCCGACCTCGGCCTCGCCTGCGGCGACCACAGTGGCTCCCGCCCGGCGAAGCGCTGCTGCGTCGTTAAGACGGTTGCAGCGCACGAGGATGCGCAAATCAGGATTGAGGTGGCGCGCCTGCCGGATGATTTCGACCGCATCCTCGACCTCCGCGCTCAGAATGAGACTGCCCGCGGTCGCTACTCCGGCTTCCTCGAGGGTGCCATGCCTGAGAATGTCTCCATAAACGGCTTTGTGTTTTTCCGAACGCAGGCGGCGCACGGTTTCGAGGTTCAAGTCGACCACCGTGATGTCGGCGCCCCGGTCCGCTAAAAGACGATGCACTATCTTTCCGACAGGCCCATAGCCGACCAGGACGCAACGGTTGGGATCGACGGCAAGACCCCGATCTTCCGAAATGGGGGCTTGTCCCTTGCGCCTCGAAGACCGGTCGCGTGCCCAGCGATAAATGGAAGGATTCCCTGCTATGGAAATGATTGAGGCGGCCACAAGGGCGTTCCAGGCGGTGTCATTGACCAGTCCCAGGTTGCGTGCAACTTCACAGAGGATGAAGCTGAACTCGCCGACCTGCGAGAAAGCGGCTCCGACAGGAATTGCAGTGGCCATGGGCACACCCAGGAGCCTCACCGTCAGCGTAGCGGCGAGCGGTTTGCCGACCACCACCACCGCCAGCACCATAAGGATTGCCATCGGCGACTGCAGGATGCTCCGGGGATCGAACAGCATCCCGACGGAAATGAAAAACAGTACGGAGAAAGCGTCGCGCATCGTCACCGCATCTCCGGCGGCTCTGATGGCGAACTCCGAGCGGCCGACGGCAAGCCCGGCCAAAAAGGCTCCCAGCGCTATCGAAACGTCGAAAAGCCCGGCCGATCCGACGGCGATTCCCACGGCCAGGACCAGCACAGCCAGGGTAAACAGTTCCCGTGATCGTGTCCTTACGATCCCTTCCAGCGCCCTGGGGATGACCCACCGGGCGAGGAGAACCACGACGGCAAGCAACCCCAGAATTTTCAGTGCAGCGAGTCCCAGCAGTGATCCGGCACCCTGGTTTGCGTTTCCTGCGGGCGCAAAGATGACGGGCAGAAGAAGCAGCATCACTACAGTGAGAATGTCCTCCACCACGGTCCAGCCAATGGCGATATGGCCGATCTTCGCATATAAGTCGTTGCGTTCGCCCAGCACCATAGCCATCACGACCGTGCTGGCGACCGAGATCGCCATGCCGAGGATAATCCCGGAGGTCCAACTCCAGCCCAGAAGGTGCAGCAGCAAGGCCAGCGAAGCCGTAGACAGCGAGCTCTGGATCAGCGCACCCGGCACGGCGATTTGCCACACCGCGGCCATTTCGCCCAGCTGAAATCGCAATCCGACCCCGAAGAGCATCAGGATGATGCCGATTTCGGCCAATTGCTCGGCAATAGCCAGGTCGGCTACGTAGCCGGGCGTGAAAGGCCCGACCACAATGCCGGCCAGCAGATAACCGACAATCGGGGAGACCTTTATCTTATGTGCGAGGAAGCCGAGGACAAGCGCTGCGGCCAAGCCACCGGCAAAGGTCATCAGCAGGCTGAGGTTGTGCACGGTCGGCTCCTATATCCAGTCAATGCGAATCATGCTTCCGTCAGTCGTAGCAACTAGCTGGACGCGAGGTCTCACTGTCGCTCAATCCATCATAGCATCGCGCTGATCGATACGTCTTCGCACAAATAATGACGGACCGGGACAGATTATTTATGGGGCTCAGATCATCTGTTACCGTTAATCGGTGTAATAAATGGAGGTGTTCCTATGATGAAGGGCAAAATGGCCTATCGTAGCATCTTGTCCCTGTTATGCTTCTCACCATGATCGTGATGCTACCATCAACGCCGGCACCGTGTTCGTTTTTTATGGTGGCACTATTTAGATAACTGTATACATTTCATCAAATCAGGAGCAAAAAAGAGCTCCTGCGTTGGGAAACGACGCAAGAGCTCTCAATTCCTTTCGGGTTGATTACGGCCGAGGTCCATATATCGGCACGGGCAGCCCAACCTCCAATGCCCCGAGATCCGGAGCCTTCCCATTAAAACCCTCGTTAATGTTGGGAAGCGGGCACCCCGCATCCACGGCGACGGAATTCGGCTTAAGCTGGAAATCCAATTCGTCGCGTGCATAAACCCTTGAAAATTCCTTTATATCCGCCTTCTTCACGTTCTGAAATATGTCGTAGTCTATCATAATCCCATGGCACTCCTGTCCCAGTGCATTGCAGAGTTCCTGGAGCGTTTTGAAGGAATGCATCTCCCTGGGATTCTTGAAGTCGCGGACCGCACCGCCGGCAGGTATAAGCCACATGAATTGGTCCTCATACCCTTCATTGGGACGGAATCCGTTGTAGTCAGAGGTTGTATAGGAGGTATAGGTATCCATAAAGTAAATACCTCCAAATTCCTTGGTACGGTAATTCCTCATCGAATCGGGATTTTCTCCCAGCATGAGGTTGTTGCGGAAATGCATGTTCGAAGCGCCTTCGCGGCCATTTAAATTGGCGGAAGGTTGCCCGACGTAAATTTCGCCGCAGAGTGTATTGTGATAGAAGATCACGCCTGCCGGCCTGTCAAACATCTTGATAGCTCCCCGGTCCGGGACATGGTAAACGATATTGCGTATAAAATACGCCGGTCCCCCATAAACAGGCTGTGAGCTCAAGCCGCCATGTCCGTTGTTGATGCCAAGGTTGCGCATGACACGGAGGTTGTGCGAGCCAGTGTCGGTTTCGAAAAAATTGTCGTACGTATTACTAATGTAGTTATTGTAAAAGTCGACGTTGGATTGCGGGCCCCCGTGTTTTGTCGCTGCCGCGCTGCCTCCTTGAAAAAGGGATATTCCATCTTCAAAATTCTCAACACGGTTGTAACACAAAACGTGGCCCGACCCTGCAATGGTGATCCCATAGAAGGAGCCCCCGGGGCCGCTCATTTTCGGAGGAAAACCGGGCAGCTTTTTATACGGAATAACGTCACTGCCAATCTGACCCATCATTACCTTGGGATTGAAGCGGCCGCTGGCCACGTTATCGGCAATATAATAGTTTTTTGATCCCTGGTATGTGCCCCAGATGGCCATGGATACGTCTTCAAACCGGCATCTCTTAATTGTCAATCCGCTGTTGCCACGCAGGTTATTTACACCCGTGAAAATAGCCGCATCGGTATTGCGGAAAGTAAGGCCCTCGAAGTATATATAATCTGCCCCACTGACATCGAAGAGGATGGCGCAGCCGCCGCCATCGAAAATAACCTCGCCATCTCCCGCGCCCTTTATTACAATAGGCTTGTCGGGCGTGCCGCTCTTGGTAATCCAGGTCGTTCCAAACACGTCTGATCCCATTCCGGTTCTCATCCGCAGATTGTATTGAGTACGATCAATCTGATAAACGCCGGCATGCACCAGGATAGTATCCCCGGGTTCAGCCGCCCCGAAAGCCCCTGCAATGCCCATAAAGGACTGCTTTTCCTTGGATCCTTTATAGTCGGCTGCGTATGCGTGCAAGATCCGTCCGCCCGCGAAAGGTTTTGGTTCAGGACGGGTGCGCACAGTTGCCATCTTCTGTTTCATTCCATCCACGCCGTCCGGATCGGACATTTGAAACCTGCACTCATACTCCGTATCAGGCTCCAAATCTAATATGCTTCCTGCAAACATGTTGGGAACCACATGAGGGCGAGACAAACTCCCGCCGGCTTCCTCATTTTGGAGGCGAAGAAGCGGCAGCGCTTCTTTCCAGGACGTAGTCCCCTTTTTGCGGTACTGGACCGCCACAGCGGCGTTGCGGTTATCATCGCCGTCAATACTCCATTCAAATCCAAGGCAAATAAGTGTTGGATCTCCAACGGCAAACTGTCCCGGCTTTACCTTATTTGCGTTTTTTGCAGGTGCGACGCCAGTGGCAAAGCTCGCCAGGCCCAAGAGAAAGAGAAAAACAAGTGAAATCATCACAAACAAATTCCTTTTGCTTTTCATACCTGACCTCCTTAACATCGATTTACAATCAGTTTTGATGGCTAAGAAGCATAAGCTGCCGTTTTGCCTGGCAGGCATCTATTCCGGTCCCCGTATGCCTTCTACGCTGTTTCTGATAGGAGCCATTATGTAGCTTTCGGACATCCGACCTTGCCGATTTATTTGTAATAGCTTGATTTTACAATAGGTTGGAGGTTTTGGATAGGAATTATAAATACACCTAAGGTGCAGAACGTGGAGATAGTTTGTGATGGTTCCCCGGCTGGCCTCGCAATCGCGTGTACAGGCGGTTGCCCCGTACATTCCCCCGCTCCGGATGGCCAGCAGCTCAAGAAATCGAAGTAATGAGTGACGTTTTTCCAGCCGGAAGAGTTCCTGAATGTCCTTTGCCCAATATGCATCGGTCCATTCATGAAATAATCGATCCGGAATTCGCTCTTCGAGGAAAAATGCATCCCCCGGTGAAAGTCAGTCGTCAAAGCGGGAGGAGGCGAGGAGCGGGCGGCCGCCGAGCGAGGTGCGGAAGGCATAGATAACAATGGCGGCAAATAGCGCAAGAGCTGCGTAACCGTAGCCGGCATACCAGGCGGACACATCCAGGGATGCAGGAAAATACCCGGAAATGACGCCGACCATCGTGCCGACGGCGATCGCAAGCAACCCAAACCGCATTAACACGAACAGATATAGGAAACAATTTACCGGGTTCGTCGCCAAGCTCCAGATATCTCCCCTCCAATTCACCCACATGAGAATTAGGATGAATGCGGCAAAGGCAGCTTTCTGATTTCTTATCAGTAGTGCCAAAAGAAACAAGAGGCACATCACTGCCAACGACCAAAGAAGTGGACTGATAGTCAGACTTATCAAAAGCTCAGAGATGAAAAAGCGAACTCCTATGATGGCTTCGAAATCGAGCAGCGCAGGTCGCCGCACTGGAACCAGGAGATCCGCAAGACGCAATATACAGTTTATCAATACTCCCAGCGCACAACCGGCCAAGGCATCCCGGGCAACGCGGGGATCCCTCCAATCCCCTGACAGCAAACGCGTCCAGGAAACCAGGACCTGCGGCCACCGGCGGCGTACAAAGGGCTCGATCGCTATGTAAAGAATCCAAATCAAGCCTGCCAGGTAAGGGAAAAAGAGCAGCCCGACGCCTGCCGAGCGAGGAACAGCAAACAGCCATGCTGCCAGCAGCATGCCCAGAGTCAAAAGCCCCAGTCGCTTAGCCCTGCTGCGGTCGCCTCGGCCAAGCCGAAGGTTTCTCCTGGCAAAGAAGATTCCGCCCACAATGGCAGGGATTAGGACCAGCCCCTGGCCTATTGCAATGACGCGTTCCCTCATTGGGGGCTGAGAAGGCTTGTTCTTCGCTTCCACTGACCAGGGCCCCATGACTTCAAAACTGATTGGATCTCCGTGAAGCGATGCCGCCTCGATCCACGCGGGCTCGCCGGACCAATTTCCAAGCGAGCCTTGCCACGCGGATCTCGAGTCTGCATATAGGAACGGCTTGAATCGCGTTTCGACCTGCTTCCACTGTGACATGTCCACTTCCGCTTCAGAGAGGAAATCGGCCCAATCAAGTGCATGATCGGATCCTGGAGGCGACGGCTGCGACTGTGGGATAGCGCGAAATGATACCAGGCGCCCTTCGCTATCCAGCACGACCAGAACTTCTCCCGGGAATTGCATAGGGGGATTATCCGGTGCAAGCCGATCCAGTGGGTTTATGAGCCAGCGCGGGCTCTGGCGATACCAGAAAAGGACTGCCTTCGCATCCAGTTTTTTCCATCGGTCTGATTTTTTGTCGAAGTTTTCAATGTAGTTCAAGAGATCGTTGTTAGCCACATAGCCATACACACGATAATCGGAATCATTCAAGCAACCCACCTTTTTGAGAAAAAGTCGAACCCGTTCGGCCAGCGCTTCCGGCGGCTTATCGAAGGGGATCCTACGGTGCAGCATTGTGCGATCGTACATCCAGATTACGCCAAGCGTCCCCAGAAAGATTAATGCGAGGAGCGCCCAGGCGATGCCCGGACGAAGCCCTTCCCGCGATCCGGATGCGGCAACCATCTCGGGAGAGGGAGTCTCGCCTGCAGCAAGCGCAGCAGCAAGAGGGTCCCCTCCCGGAAGTGCCTGCGCCAGTTGGGCCACCGACGCAGGCCGTGAATTCGGATCCTTCTCCATGCAGCGGCGAATGAGACGCTCCACTACCGGGTCCATTCCTTCGCGCAGTTCAGATATGGCTCGTGGAGTGTGCGTTTCTTTCTGCTCACGCAACTCGGCCAGCGTCGTGGCTGTGAAGGCTTTCCTGCCGGTGTAGATCTCGTAAAGCACCAGTCCAAGGGAGTACATATCGCTGCGGACGGTGGCCCCTTTGCCCGCCAGCTGCTCCGGCGCCATATAGGCCGGAGTTCCCGCGATTTCAGCCGCTTGAGATTCATCTTCCTGTGCGATGGCGAGACCGAAATCGGTGATGCGGACTCGCCCATGCCCGTCGAGCATGATGTTGGCGGGTTTTAAGTCGCGATGCAGCACTCCCCGTTCGTGCGCGGCCGCAAGTCCCGCCGTGAGCTGACGCGCGATGTCCAAGGCCTTTTCGTTTGTGAGATGCCCGATGCGTTTCAGCAGCGATGCCAGATCTTCGCCGTCGATGAACTCCATCGAGAGGAATTGGCGCCCATCAATTTCGCCGATGTCGTACACGCGGCAGATATTCGGATGCGATAACTGCCGTGTGATTCGCACTTCGGCGAAAAAGCGCTCCCGACGAACGGGATCCTCGGCGAGCTTGGGAGGGAGAAATTTCAAGGCGACGGGCTGTCCCAGCTTGAGGTCGTCGGCGCGATAGACCTCCCCCATGCCGCCACGCCCAAGCAGCCCGATGATCCGATACCGATCGGCCAGGATTGTGCCGGGCGTAAAGCCTCCGGCAGGGACCGAGTCTGATGAGATTATCCGTGCGACGTGTGGTGACGGCGCTCCAGAGCCGTCTGGCCGGGTTTGGAGCCCCGGCCCCATTTGAATAGCTTCAGCCGTGGGCATCTGGGACGGCGAGCTGACAGCCTGACCGCAAGAGAGGCAGAACTTGCTCTCTGCTGGAATCTGCGCCGAACACTTCGGGCACTGCACCATCGATGGCGAAGTCATGGGAATTTATCGAATATCACGGATTATATGCAATAACCTGCGGGAAGGAAAGCATGCTATGCGGTTTATCGGAAGCGCCGGCATTCCTAATCGAAATGGCCGGGCAGTATTTTGGTCAGTCCGGATAAGCCGAGAAACTCCACCTTGATCGGGCCATACAGCCGCTGGAAGGGCTGCTTTACGTCCTGGGCAACAACAATATTCCGGCCTTGGGGATACTCCGCCCGGAATGAACGAAGGTTTGTTCCATTGAAGTTCGCCGCCGACCACTTGCACTCAATTGCCATCGGCGACTTGCCCCGCCCGGCTACGACAAAATCGACCTCATGGCCTCGTTTGTCCCTCCAATAACGAATGGTCCGGGACTGCAGATATGCAAAGATCTCGTTCAGAACGAAATGTTCCCACAGCAATCCCATATCTTCCCTTCGCAGTTCATTCCAGCCGCGATAGTAGCAGACAAAGCCGGTATCAAACGCATAGATCTTGGGCGCCGCGACGATTTCCCTTGAGCGGTGCGTGCTGTATGGCCTCAGCACGTGAACGATATACGTAGATTCCAGAACGTGGAGATAGTTTGCGATGGTTCCCCGGCTGGCCTCGCAATCGCGTGCATAGGCGGTTGCCTCGAACATTCCCCCGCTCCGGATGGCCAGCAGCTCAAGAAATCGAACAAATGAGTGACGTTTTTCCAGCCGGAAGAGCTCCTGAATGTCCTTTGCCCAATAGGCATCGATCCATTCCTGAAATAATCGCTCCGGAATTCGCTCTTCGAGGAAAAAGGGAGGCAGGCCTCCATGAAGGAATCGATGCTTCAAGTCGCCATTGCCGAAGTCTTCGAGATCCGCAGCGGTCATGGGGGTCAGCCACAGCTCCGTTTTTCGCCCGGCCAGGCTGTCCCGGAATTTTGCCGAGGCGCCCAATGTGGAAGATCCCGTAGCCAGAATGCGGATGTCCGGATAGTGATCGGCAGCGATTTTGAGCAGCTCCGAAGGATTTCCCAGCCGGTGGATTTCATCGAGAACCAGGGTTTTTTTGCGCAGGCCGTCCAGAAAGCCTTCCGGATCCTCCATCATCCTTCGAACCCGCGGAAGCTCGCAATCAAAGTATTCAATTCCAGGCAGGCTTTGGCAAAGGACTGTTTTCCCAACCCTTCGTACGCCCGATAGCCAGAGCACGGAACGCCGTTTCCACGCCGAATGGATCCGGGCGAGCCAGAATTGTCTTTGGACCATCTGCCTGGTATTAGTCATATAGTGCTACCATATGCCAATCTGCTTGCATATAGTACCACAGGGCCAAATCGCCTGCATCCAATAAAGCATCCCCCGGCGAAAGTCAGTCGTCAAAGCGGGAGGAGGCGAGGAGCGGGCGGCCGCCGAGCGAGAAACGGAAAGCATAGAGAGCAACCACGGCGAGCATCGCGCGGCGTAGCCTGTGCCGGAATACCAGGCGGAGGTGTCAAGGCCGATTGGGAATCTCTCAATCAGGTATTCCAAAGCAAAACTGAGTATTCCCGCTACAAGTCCGAAACGCATAAGCACAAAGAACCCGACTGGATAGACAACCAGGCCTATCGCGATGCCCCAATAATTGGGACCTTCTATCAAAGCCAAAATGAGGACACATGCGGCAATGGCAGCTTTCTGATTCCTCAGCAAGACGCTCAGCAAAAATAATAGACCAATCGCCATCAAACCTGCCCCGATGGCAGCAAAGATCAAATCCAGGATCTCGGAAATGAAAAAATTGGCCCCTAATACAGTTCTCAAAGCGAATGCCAACGGCGGACGGGGTTCTGCAATGCCAAACCACGACGGAAATAGAAAGTGCGCTGAATTATAGATGCCGCAAATCAAGACACCGAACGAGCAGCCGATCAATGCGTCGCGCGCGACAAGAGGGTCTCGCCAGTCTCCCGACAAGAGACGTGTCCAGGAAACCAGGACCCGCGGCCAGCGGCGACGCACGAAAGGCTCAATCGCTATGTAGAGAAGCCAGAATACGCCAGCGGTAATGAGGGACGCGCTGATATATAAAAAGAACTGCGTAAACTCCCAGTACGTTTGAACATGATGCCAGCTAAGAATCCATGAGATCATAGCTATGCCCGCGATTAAAAAGGCAAGGCGAGTTGCGCTGCGGCGGTCCCCCCGGCCAAGACGCAGGTTTCTGAGGGCAAAGAAAATCGCGCACGCGATCAAAGAGACACCAATCACAGCGGAGACAGCAGTAACGAAGTGCTGGCCGGTCATCTGCCGGACAGGTTCCATCTGTACAGCCCGGGTCCACGGCCTGATGATCCTAAAAAAGACCGCCTTTCCCTGAAACGCTGCTGCTTCTATCCGGGCGATAGTGTCAGGCTGATTCGGCAGCGAACCTTGCCAGGCAATTCTCGTGTCGGCAAAGTACCATGGACTCCATCGAGCATCCACAGGCGTCCATTGAGAGATATCTAGGCCCGCCTCGGCAAAGAAAGCCGTCCAATCGGGGGATGATGCGGTTCCGGTGGATGGCGGCACTTCGGGGGGCACGGCATAGAATGCCAGCAGGTGCCCTTCGGTGTCCAAATGGACATCGACCTCTCCCGAATACTGCAGAGGAGGATCCATATTAGTGCTAAATACATAATTGTTTTCAAGCGGACGCGGGCTCTGCCGGTACCAGAAAAGGATTGCCTGCGCATCGAGATTCTTCCACCGATCGGCTGTTTTGTCCGAGTTTTCGATATAGCGCAGCAGATCGGAATTGACGTATAAAACCATAGTCACTGTCTGCAAATTTCTCCGAATATCCCGCCTTCTTAATGAACTCCTGGGAACGCTCGACCAGAGCATCCGGAGGTTTTTCAAAGGGGATGCGCCGGTGCAGCATGACGCGATCGTTCATCGCCATTATTGCCAGCGTCCCCACGATTATGAATGCGAGGAGTCCCCACGCCACGGCAGGACGAAGCCCTTCCTTCCCGCCGGATGCAGCTACCATTTCGGGAGATGGAGTCTCGCCGGCAGCGAGCGCGGCGGCCAGTGGATCGCCGCCCGGCAGCGCGAGCGCCAGTTGCGCCACCGATGAGGGCCGCGCATTCGGATCGCGCTCCATGCAGCGGCGGATGAGCCGCTCCACAACCGGATCCATTCCTTCGCGCAATTCCGATATCGCTCTTGGAGTGTGCGTTTCCTTCTGCTGCCGCAGTTCGGCAAGCGTTGTGGCCGTGAAGGCCTTCTTGCCGGTGTAGATTTCGTACAGCACCAGTCCCAGCGAGTACATGTCGCTCCGGACTGTCGCGCCCTTGCCCGCCAGTTGCTCCGGCGCCATGTAGGCCGGCGTTCCGGCGATCTCGGCCGCCTGAGTTTCGTCTTCCTGCTGCGATGGCGAGACCGAAATCGGTGATGCGGACGCGGCCATGCCCGTCGAGCATGATGTTGGCCGGCTTGAGATCGCGGTGCAGCACTCCGCGTTCATGCGCGGCCGCCAGTCCCGCTGCGAGCTGTCGCGCGATGTCCAGCGCCTTTTCATTCGTGAGATGCCCGATGCGCTTGAGCAGCGAAGCGAGGTCCTCGCCGTCGATGAACTCCATCGAGAGGAAATGCCGCCCGTCAATCTCTCCTATGTCGTAAACGCGGCAGATATTCGGATGAGACAGCTGGCGCGTGATCCTCACTTCGGCAAAAAAGCGCTCGCGGCGCACGGGATCCTCGGCAAGCTTTGGGCGGAAGGAACTTCAATGCCACTGGCTGGCCCAGCTTCAGATCGTCGGCGCGATAGACTTCGCCCATGCCGCCGCGGCCGAGCAGCCCGATGATGCGGTAGCGGTCGGCCAGGATCGTTCCGGGAGTGAATCCTCCGGCAGGAATCGAGTCGGACGAAATTATCCTGGCAACGTGGGGCGTTTCGCTGCAGCTTTCGGGGCATCCGCTGCAGGCGACTCTACCGTAGGCATCTGGGAAGGCGAACTGACGAGGCTGTCCACAGGACTTGCAGAACCTGCTCTCCGGCGGGATCTGCGCCGAACATTTCGGGCACTGAATCATCCGCGCTGGTTTCATTTTAATATATTACCTATTGCTTTCCGGCGTCAGCCGTTTCAGTTCTTCAAACCAATTCACGATAACGACCATTTTGCGCGGGGCTTCGGCTGTGTTCGATGTTCCTGTCAGCTCCACCGGTTTTATCAAGAGAAAGCGTTTGCCGTCCCGGCTGATATCCCAAGGCGGAATATCTCCGCTTGCCGATGAGGCAACATATCTTCCGCTGAAAAGCTTTTGAGGTTTCCCCGGCGTGAATGTGGGTTCAGTTTTCACAGAAACTGCCATTATGGAATCATCATTTCTGAAATAGAGCTCCAGGCCATCCGGCGACCATAGAGGGTTGTCGCCGCCGCTGGTGGAAACAGGCCACTTGCCCTTGTTAACCTCGGGAAACGGACGCACGTAGATCTCTCTTCGGCCAGACTCATCGGATACATAGGCCATCCATCGCCCATCGGGAGAAATCTCAGGCTGCATCTCTGAATAATCTTCCTGTAGAAGCGGTTTCACGGCTTTTTCACCATCCACGGATAGTGTATAGATATCGGCTCGACCAGTAGCACCTGCGGTTGGCGTCCCATTCAGGGTCAGGATATTTCCGTTCTTGGACCAAGAGCCTGGAAAGATTTGACGGTCCGCTAAAGAAGCAAGCAATTCGACCTTCCCTGTGCCGTCCGCGGCTTGCCCCGTCAGCATTTCGTACAAAAGACTGCCGAAAGCCCAGATGTCCGTTTGTTTGCCTACGCTTTTTCCTTTGGCCTGCTCCGGCGACATATACGCAGCAGTACCAAGGATCATGCCTCGCTGAGTAGCAGCTACGCTGAGGGTTGGCGAATTCGAAAGATTCATGTCCTCGGGATCGCCGGTGAATGCCTTCGCCAGCCCGAAGTCGAGCACTTTGACCTTGCCGTCCGGAGTTACTTTGATGTTTGCGGGCTTTAGATCCCTATGGATCACGCTCTTCTCGTGCGCGGCCTCGATGGCTTCCGCAATCTGCAGCGCAAGCTTCAGGGATTCCTCGACCGGGATAGGTCCAGCCTTGATCCGGTCCGTCAATGTTTCGCCTTCGACCAGCTCGAGGACAAGGAAATTGGTTCCGCCGGACTCCTCCAGGCCATAGATAGCTGCGATGTTTGGGTGATTCAGAGACGCGAGCAGCTTGGCTTCGCGCTGGAACCGCGCGACACGATCGGCATCCTTTGCGAATTCTTCCGGCAAGACCTTGATCGCCACATCCCGCCCAAGCTTCAGGTCCTTCGCCTGATACACTTCCCCCATGCCGCCTTTGCCAAGCTGGGATGTGATTTCGTAATGAGCGAGAGTTTTTCCGATCATGGCAGATTCCCTTCCTGCAGCTTTGCATACTCCGCTTTCGCCTGCTTCAGGATTGGAATGTCGGGATCGGCGTCCTTCCACAGCGTCAGGAAATCCTGGTACGACTTGCGCGCCTTTGCCGTGTCGCCCTGCAGCGCGTAGGCGCGGGCAAGACCAAGATGAGGTAGTATGTTCCGAAGAATGTCCCAAAATTGGATGGTGTGGTGCTCAAGCATCTTCTGGAACTCGGCGGCGGCTTTTACACCCTGTTGCGCTGCAAGGTAAGCTTTACCGCGAAGGTACACGGTAATCATGTTCTGCATCATTTCATATGGAACAGTTTCAGCAAGAATATCGATAGCCTCGTGTGGTTTCCCCTCCTCTAAAGCCAAAAGCGCTCGGACGGAGGGCACAAAGCAAAATCGGACATAGGTGGATTCAGGAAAGCGCTTGCTCAAATCAGCAGCCAGATTCTGCGCTCCTTCCTTATCTCTAGCGAGGCCCAAAGTGATGGCTGCATTTCCCCAATGGTCCCTATCCTTGGACATTTTGCTAATATTGATCGCAGCGGCCTTTGCTTCGGCGGCGTAACCCACCAAAGCCAATGTCCGAGCACCCCAAGTCATATTTGATAGCGACATTGTATTACGCGGCAGGGAATGCCGGAGAGAAGACAGGCGGCCCCTATAAACATCATGATTAATTTCCAGTACCTCAGGTTTCACATATCGGAGCGCTGCCGTTTCATTTGCCGCCATCTCAGCCTTATTCTTTTGATTGAAGGCAATCAAATACAGGATATATGGGTAGTACGCAGGTTGGTCCATCTTTCGCGCCCGAGCCTCCTGAATCATTGCCCGGGCTTCATCCAATCGATTCAGTGCAAGGTAGTTGGACATAGCCCTTAAATAGGAAATGACCGTTGGCTCCAGCCTGATGGATTCGAGCGTCGACGCGAGAGCTTCTTCGTGTCGGCCAAGCATGCTTTGAAGGTAACCGATTTCAAAAAAGGTCAATGCCTTGTTTGGATAGGCTTGTTTACATCGCTGTTCAATCTCAAGTGCCTTCTCCAAGTCCCCTATGGCATCGCGGTAATAAACGAAGGAAATAGAATAGTTCTCAGCATCACTGACGCGACCTCGCAGCTCATAAGCTCTCTTAATGTTCTTGAGTGCCTCATCGCCGCTTTTGCCTGTGTTCAACTGAAGGCTTCCAAGCAAGGAATAGGCTTTGGCGAAAGTTGGATCCAAACTGATAGCCCGTTCCAGGAATGGTATCGCCGAATTGAGTTCGCTTCTGAAAAAACACTGCTCGCCACGGCTGAAAGCTTGCAGCGCCTCCAGAGAGGATGTGGTCGCCCGAGCCAGCGTACATTGTGAGTTTCGAGCGAAGCATGGGATTCGCCGAGTTTCGACCGCAGCCTGGATGCAGCGTCGCCCAGCACATCGAGGACCTTTTCCTTTCCTTCGGCCGTGACCTGCTCCCGGGCGAAAGTCTCCCCGGTGCTGCAGTTCACGGCGTTGAGGCCGAGGACATACTGATTGCCGAGGGTTGCGATCGAGCCTTCGATTGTCACTGTCGCATTCACGCGTTGGCAGACCTGGCGGGCAACATCCTGCGTGAGACGCGTGTCGGGCGGCTTTTCCATCAGGCGCAACGTCTGGGCAATGAGGTCGCCCGAAATGATCCTTAGGAAGGGGGATTGTTCGAGCTGCGCGGAAAGACCCTGCCGCAGCGTTCCGTCGAATACAGGATCGCCGGTCGTGTTTGTGAAATCGGCGAGAATTATGGAATCCTTCTCGGTTAATTTCGGCGCGCGGTTGAAATAGAAATATCCGCCTGCCGCCAGCGCCATAATGGCAATAACCGCCAGGGCGGCGATTTTTATTCGACGGCTCTTTTTGGGCGGGGCCGCTGCAACGGCGGCAGCCGAACGCTTCGAATCGCTGTCCCGCTTCAGACGCTGTAAATCCACTTTTATTTCTGAGGCGCTCTGGTAGCGCAGCTTTCGGTCCTTCTCCAGCGCCTTGTTGATGATTTGTTCCAGCTGATCGGGAATCTCGGGATTCAACCGCACCGGCGATGTGGGAGCTTTTGTGAGGATGGCATTGAAAATCACGGCGGAGGTGCTTCCGGTGAAAGCCTGCCTTCCGGTGGCCATCTCATAAAGAACCACCCCGAGGGAAAACAGGTCCGTCCGGGCGTCCAGATCTTCCCCGCGCGCCTGCTCGGGCGACATGTAGGCGACGGTGCCCAATGCGCTCCCCGGATTCGTGACCGGTTCCTGCGTGGTAGCGGCTGTTTCCATGGTTTGCGCTTTGGATGACGGCAGCTTGGCCAGGCCGAAATCCAGTATTTTGGCCTGCCCTCTTTCAGTGACGAAGATGTTGGCCGGCTTGATGTCGCGGTGAACGATTCCTTTTGCGTGGGCTGCATCCAGGGCATCGGCGACCTGAATCGCGATATCGACCAGGTCGTCGATGCCGGCAGGCGTCGTTCTGCCTGCAAGAGTGCGTCCTTCGAGCAGCTCCATCGCAATGAAGGTTTGCCCGTTGAATTCAACGATATCGTGAACCGTGCAGATATTGGGGTGATTGAGAGCCGAAGCCGCCCGCGCCTCCCGCTTGAAGCGCTCCAGCGCCTGGCGGTCGTTAGCCAGCGCTTCCGACAAAAACTTCAGCGCAACATGCCGTCCCAGCCGCGTATCCTCGGCTTTATAGACGACGCCCATGCCTCCGCGGCCGATCTTCTCGAGGATCCTAAAGTGCGAAACGGTTTGACCGATTTCAGGCATGCGTCCCTCCGTTGGGAGGTAGTTACATGCTATTCCTGCCTGGCAATTCTCGATAAAGTGCTTGGGTGCATTGTAGCCAATTCGGACGGGCATGTGTAGCCAAGAATATCCAAAACACTGTGAAATCAGCTGGGGCAGATGCAGCCCGCATATGAAGGACGGGCAGGCTTTTTGCAGCAGATGGCGTTTTTCGCCGGGATGGTCTGTAGTGCTTGCACGGTTCGCGCTTTCCGTCGTCATTTATTTTCCTTTTACGCTTGAAAGCTCCGCGTGGTATGCCGGCTACGGCTATTTTGCGCCTGCAATATTCGCAGCTACGGTTCTCTACGCCTTCCGCCAATCCCTCGTCGGCCAACCGATGTTTGGCAGCGCTTCGCTGGAAGATTAGGCTGAAAGATTAGGCTGGAAGATTAGGCTGGAAGATTAGGCATCCAGATCTATTTGGGGGTATATTGGCATCAATGACATTAAAGCGAGATCCGGAATCCTCATATGTTTCAGACGCCATATGGCATAGCTACCACGAAGGGAGCCGCTTCTTTATGGGAGCAGGGGATATCTACGCAACACTGGAGATGCTTGTCGTAGAATTGGACAGGAAGGAACTCGACTACGCAATCATAGGTGGCATGGCTCTGGTGGCCTACGGCTATCGCCGGTTCACCGAAGATATCGACGTTCTGATGACCGCAGAAGCGCTACGGCTCTTTCGGGAATCCCTCCTGGGACGTGGTTACGCGCCGGCCTTCGCAGGAGCAACCAGTTCCTTTCGGAACACACAAACCGGCGTCCGAATCGATATCGTCACTTCCGGGGAATATCCAGGGGATGGAAAGCCCAAAGCGATAAGTTTCCCGAATCCTTCCGAAGCGCGCATTAAAAAAGAGGGATTATGGCTCATAACGCTCGAAAAGCTTGTCGAGCTCAAACTGGCATCAGGGCTGACCGCGCCACATCGTCTGAGGGATTTGTCGGACGTTCAGGAATTGATTATTCGCTTGAATCTGCCCTTGGAGTTTGAGGAGAAACTCGATTCCAGCGTCCGCGCGGAATATCACCACTTGTGGAACAATGCCCGGGCAACTCCCAGGGAAGATTGAAGCGCATTGCTGAACCCACGGCTTCATCAATCTTCCGGAAAGGCGCGGGAGAGCATCGGCCGGCCGCCGAGGGGTGTGCGAGAGGCGCACAGCGCAAAGGCGAGCAGGATCCTATCGGCAACAAAATCCCTTATCTGATCCCGGCGTCTTTCATTGCTTCCGCGATCTGAACGAGCGGGACGGCGTCCATCCGGGCATGCAGCGGGTATCTCTGAGTTCCCGGGTGGACTATCCACAGTTTTTCCAATCCCAGGTCGGCAACGGCCACGTGCATGGATTTGGCGGGCCGGGGTGTGTCCTCATATTTGAATTCAAATCCGTATTTCCGGCCATCCCGGACTATCAGGCAATCAAGCTCCGCGCCGCCATGGGTTTGATAGAAATAGCAATCATTCTCGGCGCCAAGAAGCCCTATCACCTGTTCGAGAGCAAACCCTTCCCAGGAAAAACCCAGCTTGGGGTGGCTTTGAACCTGCAGTTTTGTTTTCAATCCAAGAAGCGAGTGGAGAATGCCGGAATCCCTTATGTAAATTTTCGGGGACTTCACCAGCCGTTTGCCCAGATTCTCGAACCAAGGCGTGAGTTGCCGCGTCAGGAAAGCTCCTGTCAGGATGTCCAAATAGCGTCGTGCCGTGTCTTGCTTGGTCCCCATCGAGCGGGCAAGCTCGGAGGCGTTCCAGATGTTGCCGTGATAATGCGCGAGCATGAGCCAGAATCGGCGTAAAACCGGCGCCGGCACGAGTACGCCCAATTGAGGCATGTCCCGTTCAAGAAGAGCCTGGATGAAATTGCCGCGCCACTCGTAACTCAGGTTTTCGTCGTCGGCCAGAAATGAAAGTGGAAGCCCTCCGCGCACCCAAAGGCGGTCATGCTGCTCAGCCCCAACTTCTCCGAGGTCAAAGCCTTCCATGTGGATGTGGGCTGCCCTTCCCGCCAGCGATTCCGATGCGCCCTTCACCAATTGCGGTGAAGCACTCCCGAGTATGAGGAATCTCGCCGGCAGAGCGGTGCGGTCCGCAAGCACTCTTAGAAGAGAAAAGAGGTCAGGCTGCCTTTGAATTTCGTCAATTACTATCAGGCCTTTGAGGTCGCGAAGGACAAGATTCGCCGCTTCGCCTCTCAAAGGCGTCTCAGGGTCTTCCAGGTCAAAATAGGCGCCCTCTCTGGCCTTGAAAACCTCTCTCGCAAGGGTAGTCTTGCCGCACTGTCTCGGACCGAGAAGAAGGGTGACGGGGTAGTTATCTATATTGTGACAGATCTTCTGGAGAAGAGTTTGTCGCCTCAATAACATTCTTGAATATTACCAGGCCATTGGGCAATTTTCAAGGATTGTAACTACATTGGTAAGCCTCCCGCTCTGCCGGGGGACTCAAAGAGTTTGACAGCTCCGTATTTTGAAACGCTGAGATACGCTGACCAAAGCGCTGACAAACGCCGATTTGTTCGGCGAGAGTCGGGGATCGGAAGCGCCTCATCGGCTTTTGCCCGCGTAAGTCAGCGTTCAAGGCCAGCGTAACTAGTCCAACCGCTTTGAGCGGTTCAAATCTTTCAAACCTCAGGCTTTGCCGGAGGTGCCTGACTTCAAAATCTTGGCTTGGAGTAGCCCAAAACCGGCGGGAAGCAACTGCAAGGCTCTCGATTGCCACCTGCGGTTTTCCCTGTCACAGTGCCAAAATCGCCAGGTCGCCGGCAAAGGCCATCAGGAGGCTGAGATTGTGCACTGTCGCTTCCTATATCGAGTCTATGCGAATCATGCTTCCGTCAGTCGTTGCAACTAGCTGGACGCGAGGTCTCACTGTCGCTCAAACCATCGTAACATCGCGCTGATCGATACGTCTTCGCCAGCGATTCCGCATCGGTGATTTTTACCCTTCTGCAACACGAATTTCCACAGTCAGTTGAACCATAATCTGGCAACTTGAGCAAATTCGCATTCGATTTTTGTACTTGACAGTGGGCTATATCTGGTATATTTATAATATACCAGATATAGGAGGGGCTGTGAATCGAACTGAATTTCCCACCATTGAACGCTCCCGGCGCTCTCGCGTTGCGCAACTGAGTTCCTCCAGCCGGCTCATGCGTGGGACCCTTACCATTCGAAGCCGCCGGTGCGGCAAGGCCGGTTGCCGCTGTGCTCGCGGCGAGCTGCATGTATCGCTTTACGTCGTGCAAAGCCAAAAGGGCAAGCCACGTCAGGTCTTTGTGCCGAAGGAATGGGAAGAACGTGTGCGCCGAGCGGTAACGGACTATCAGGAATTACAGAAATTGGTGGAAGAGGTCTCAGAACTCGAATGGAAGCGTCTTAAGGAGAGAAAGGGGTAGGTCATTCTCCGCAGGCTGATTGGCTACGCGGAAAAAGTCTTTGGTTTGTCCAAGCAGGTGATTGGACCCGTGTCGGACAGGCGGCCTGCGCCCCGGATTCGGACGTCGGTATTTGCTAAAGCAGGGTTGGGGATGTTTTGGGTTCGGCTCGGCAGTTTGAATGCGTTGGTGGAGAGCGCAGAATCGCGCTTTTGGAAGAAGTGGCTGGGAACAGAGATGCCGAGCGCCGACAGTGCTGGGCGGGTTTATGCGCAGGTAGATCGAGATGCGCTGAGACAGGGATTGCATCACATTTATGCGCGTTTGAAACGGAACAAAGCGCTGGGAGGGATTGCGGGATTAACCATCGCCGTATTGGATGGGCATGAAACACACGCCAGCTATTTGCGTCATTGTCCGGGATGCCTGCAACGAATCGTGCACACTGCGGCGGGAGACAGGATCCAGTACTATCATCGCAATGTGACTTTGATGCTGTTGGCCGGGCGGCTTCGGCTTCTCCTGGATATGGAGCCACAAAAGCCAGGAGAAGATGAAGTGGCGACAGCAACGCGCCTGCTCAGCCGAGTCTTGTCAGATTACCCGCGTGCCTTCCAAGCGGTCTTGGCTGACGCGGCTTACTGTGAAGCTCCCTTCATCAATTTCTTATGGTCTCATCACAAGTACATTCTGGTGGTCCTGAAGGATAAACGGAGAGATCTTCACCAAGATGTTTTGGGTTTATGTACGATCCATAAACCGCGCGAGGGAAGTTATCGAAAGAGGAAATGCCGCTGGTGGGATTTTCAGGATCTGACCACGTGGCCGCAGGTAACAAGCCCGATGCGTGTGGTGCGCTCTCAGGAATCCTATTATGTACGGCGCCAGGCGACAAAAGAGCTCAGTCTGGAAACCAGCGAGTGGATGTGGGTCACCAATCTCCCGCCATCCCTAACGAGCACGGAGTTGGTCGTTCGTCTGGGCCATGCTCGGTGGGACATCGAGAACTACGGTTTCAACGAACTGGTCAACGGTTGGCATGCAGACCATGTCTATAAGCATGATCCCGACGCCATCGAAGCGCTTTATCTGCTCGTCTTCATAGCCTTCAATCTCTTCCATGCCTTTATTGTCCTTAACCTCAAGGGGGACCGCAAAGGCAAAACCGAACTTTTCTGGATCCGGATCTTTATCTCAGAAATCTACCCAAGTGGCGTGAAGAACAAGCATGTCCGTGCTCCGTGAAACGGCGCGCAGGAGCTTTCCCCCCAAGCTCTTTGGATTCGCCACTCGCCTCAGGGAGAGGTTTCCACTCTTGGGGTCCCAATCGATAAAATCCACGATGCCCGTCCCGCTTGAAGCCATAAAAAAACCATTGCGAATCCAGAAGATTCCCCAATCAGACCCAAATGAAGCTTTTTGGAGCGCTTACGCCCACCGATGCGGAATCGCTGCGTCTTCGCACAAATAATGACAGGCCGGGGCAGGTTTGATTTATTATGGCAGCGTTCCGACGGAGGCACGCATGAGCAAACGCACCCCTTTCCCCCGGGTCTTCTGGATTGCCAACTTCATCGAGGTTCTGGAGCGATTCGCCTATTACGGCGTGTATTTCGGTTTCGGGATCTATATGGCTTCCCTGGGCTTCACGCGGGCCCAACTCGGTATCGTGCAGAGCATCTTTCTCTTGCTGTCGTACGGCATCCCCGTAATCTCCGGAAGCTTCGCCGACCGCTTCGGTTTTAAAAAGGTCCTGATCATTTCCTATCTTGCCTATCTGCCCTCGATTCTCCTGCTCATCGTGACCCGGTCGTTCTCGGGCATTGCTCTGACGATGCTCTCCATCGGCCTTGCAGCAGGTATTTTCAAGCCGCTGGTGGCCGGGACGGTGCGCGCCGTCACCGACGGCACCAACAAGTCCCTCGGGTTCGGCATTTTTTACCAGATGGTGAATGTCGGCGGCTCTTTCGGGCCAATGGTCATGGGCAACCTCAGGGCGATCTCCTGGAACTATGCGTTTTTCGCGGGCGCTGTATGTGTCACTCTGATGCTGCTGATCACGATCTTCTTCTACAAGGAACCGCAAAGGGAGATCGAGGGAACGACGCTTAAACAGAAATTCCGGGACATCGGCACCGCTCTTTGCGATTTCAAATTGACCGCATTTTTGATCCTGCTCGGCCTTTTTTTCTGGCTTCCGTTCTGGAGTTTCTTCAACCTCTGCGCCCTCTACGTCGATGCCAGCCTGGACACTGTCCGGCTTTACCGCAGCATGGAATCCGTTCTCGGCCCTACACTGGCAGGGCTTTTTTCCAGCCAGGGCGAGGACGGCACGCGCAGGGTCCTGGGCGAGACAATTTCGCACACCGGATACATCATCATGATCTTCCAGTTCCTGGTGTCCCGGATCTTTGAAAAACGCAAGCCCATGCCGACTTTCCTTTTCGGCCTTCTGCTGGCGACCGCCGGATTCTGTGTCATAGGCTATTCCCGGATTTCGGTCCCGGCTCTGATATTCCTGGGAATATTTCTTTTTGCAGTCGGTGAGATGATTTCCTCTCCCCGTATCCAGGAATACATCACGTGGATAGCTCCGCGGGAAAAGGCGGGGCTTTACATGGGAATGAACTTCCTTGCGACCATGATCGGGGGCACATTGAGCGGCGTGACCTACACGACCCTCTACGGCCGCTTCACCGACCAGGGGCATCCCGAGTACCTGTGGTATATGCTGGCGCTGCACACAATCGTGGGCATCGCCATCCTGGCGCTATTCACCCGGCTGGCCGGCGAATTCCGCGAACAGGAAATGTAGAAGATGGCAGGCTGTCAGGTGCCTCCGGCAAAACCGGAGGCTTGAAAGATTTGAACCACTCAAAGCGGTTGGAGGAGTTACGCCGGTCTTGAACGCTGACTTACGCGGGCAAAAGCCGATGAGGCGCTTCCGATCCCCGCAGGGGCCAGCGCTCCGCGCTGGACAGTTTTCTGCGGCGGCACTGTGGCAAATGCCCGGTTTCTCATACCCTTCATCTCCTTGCCGCACGGCGCTTGCCACAGTGCCGCCGCAGAAAACTCCATCGGAAGCGCCTCATCGGCTTTTGCTCGCCGACCCTCGCCGAACAAATCGGCGTTTGTCAGCGTTTCAAAATACGGAGCTGTCAAACTCTTTGAGTCCCCCGCCAGAGCCCTCGCTGCGGGACACAGTTGACACTGTGGGTGTTTGATGCTATACATAACCCATGCGACTGTGTGGGCGCGAGTTCAGCGCGGAGGTAATTGCCCAGATTGGAGGGATCTTGAGTGCCAATCCCTCTTTGTCTCGTTGTGCCCTGTCTCAGCGCGTTTGCGAGCTTCTGCAGTGGAAATCGCCTAACGGCAAAATCAAGGAGGTTAGTTGCAGAAAAGCGCTGCTTGAATTGCACCGCCGCGGTTTTCTCAATCTGCCGGCGGCTGCGGAATCCTGTTTCAATCGATCTAGCTCCAAGCCGCCGCCTGATCTAATGGCTGATGTGTCTGAGCTAGAATGCACTCTGGATGAACTCGGTAAGATAAGCATTGCTCCTGTCTCCAGCCGCTACAGCAAGGCGTCGAAGATATGGAATACTCTCGTGGAGCAATTCCATTATTTGGGCAAAGGGCCTCTGTGCGGCGCACAGATTCGCTACTTGGTAGAGAGTTCAGAACATGGGTTTGTTGGAGCACTGGCTTTCAGCGCTGCACAGTGGCGGTTGAAGAAACGAGATAAATATATTGGCTGGACCGAGGCAGCTCGACGTGCCAATCTGAATCTGGTTGTTTGTAATAGCCGATTTCTGATTTTGCCCGGCGTGCACGTTCCGAACCTGGCTTCGCATGTACTGAGCCAGTGTCTGGGCCGGCTGGCGGATGACTGGGTAGACCGCTATAATTACCGGCCGGTGTTGGTCGAGACCTTTGTGGACCCGAGCCGTTTTGTCGGGACGTGCTATCGAGCGGCTAATTGGTTGCATGTCGGGCAGACAGCGGCGGAGGATACGGCGTATCCCAACGGGAAGGTAGCAAAAGGGCCCAAAGACATCTACTTGTATCCGCTCCGTGGCGATTGGCAAAAGGTGCTAAGTACGGAGCCGAAGGTAGTGCTGGGAAACACGCCGCAGTTCGAAGCCCCAGACGACTGGACCGAAGAAGAATTCGGGCGGGTGCAGTTTTTCGATCAACGGCTCAAATCCCGGCTGTTCACGTTGGCGGCGGATTTTTTTGCGCAACCTGGGGAACTGATTCCGCAGGCATCCAGCGGCTCGAAAGCAAAGACAAAAGCAGCGTACCGATTTTTTCAGAATGACAACGTGGATATGCAGAAGCTACTCAGACCGCACATTGAGTCGACCATTGAACGGCTGCGTACGCATAAGGTGATACTGGCGGTACAGGACACGAGTTCGCTGAACTACACCGCGCACCCACCTGAGGGAGTCGGTCCAATCAATAACAGTCAGAATAGCGCCATGGGGCTGGAGCTTCACGACACGATGGCGTTTACTCCCGAGGGCATACCGCTGGGACTGCTCGACGTGCAATGTTGGGCGCGGGATCCGAACGACGTGGGCAAAAAGCGCCGCCGCCACCAACTGCCGATCGAAGCCAAAGAAAGCAAGAAATGGCTGGTGAGTTACCGAGCCGTAAGCGAGGTACAAAAGATCTGCTCGGATACGATGCTTGTGAGCGTCGGCGATCGAGAGGCCGACATCTACGAGCTGTTCCATGAAGCCGCACAGGATACATCAGGTGCGAAGCTGCTAATCCGTGCCGATCGCGCTCGAAATCGAGCGGTCATCGAGGAGGACAATAAGGAAGAACTGTGGAAGAAGATGGAGGGAGAGCCCGTAGCCGGATTGGTCGATGTCGCAGTCCCGCGTCGAGGTTCGAGCCCAGCTCGGACAGCTAAGATTCAAGTGAGGTTTTCCCGAATAATGCTCAACCCACCGTCAAAAAGCAAGCTCCCAGCCTTGAGCGTATGGGCGGTGTATGCGCGGGAAGTCGACTATGGCGTCGAAGTCAAAGAACCTATTGATTGGATGCTTTTGACTTCAGTCAAGACAGAGAGCTTTGAAGATGCTTGCGAGCGACTGAGTTGGTATGCCCGACGTTGGGGAATTGAAGTATATCATCGCACGATAAAAAGCGGATGCCGTATCGAGGATCGTCGGTTGGATGATGCCGAGAGCATTCAGGCTTGCCTAGCAATCGACCTTGTGGTGGCTTGGCGAGTCTACTGGCTTACTATGGTGGGCCGAGAAAAACCGGAGACACCGTGCAATCAAATACTCAGTGAAGATGAATGGCATGTGCTGAGCGCCTGGGCAACAGGCAAGATTGCCGATACAGTTCCCAGTACCAAACAGGCGATGCACTGGATTGGCAAACTGGGTGGTTGGCTGAGCAGAGGGAAAACTGACAATCCGGGTACAACATGTATGTGGAGGGGGCTGGGCCGTCTGCCAAGCATGGCGCAAGGCTATCGGCTGGCTCTACAGATCCATGGAGTGAGGGCTGGCCCTTGAGCCACAGTCTCACCTGTGGGGTACAGCGAGGCCAGAG
>CAWEJX010000006.1:0-434835 GCA_963809485.1 uncultured Acidobacteriota bacterium | reverse complement strand
TGTTCCTGTCATTGGCGCCTTGTTCGTGGGCGATCTGTTCCTCCACCGCGCCCAGCCGCTCGCTGACATCATGAGCCGGCGCGTCTGGCTTTATGCGCTGCTGGCCGCCGGAGCATTCCTGTTGCATTATCGCCAACGGATGTGGCTCGATGCTCTCGACCGCCGCTTCTTCCGCGAGCATTACGACGCCCAGCGTACCTGCGTGCCGTAGTCGACGAGATCTGCCAATCCCCGACTTCGAGAAAGTCGCCCCGCTCGTGGTCTCGCAAGTCGAAAGCGCCCTCCATCCCGAGTTCGCAGCCCTTCTCATGCGTCCACCCGGAGAGCCCAAATATCGGGTTCTCTCTTCCAGCGGAAACGCCCCTCCCTCCATTCCGGCCGACAGCAAACTGATAGGGATGGCTCGCCTCCTCGGGAAGCCCCTCGAGGTCTCGCCCAGCCAGTCCGGCTGGCTCCGCCAATTGCCCCAGCAGGAAATCCGTCTGTTACAGCAGGCGCATGTCGAATGGCTGTTCCCTGTCTCCCTGATCGAAGGCCAGACCGAGGCTCTGCTCGTGATGGGACCCAAAAAGTCCGAAGAGCCCTACTCCTGGGAAGACCAGGAACTATTGCAGGGAATCATCGGCAGCCTTGCCCTGCTGCTGGAACAAACCTCGTCCAAAGGCTTCGAAGTGTGTCCCGAATGCGGAACCTGCTACGACACCGGGTCCGGCAAGTGCCGCAAAGAAGGAGCGGATCTTACACCGCTCTCTTCCCGCGGTTGCTGGCCCATCGTTATCGATTCGAAAAACGCCTGGGCGAGGGCGGCATGGGAATGGTCTATGAGTCACTCGACACTCAGCTCGGACGCCATGTCGCCGTTAAACTCATCCGGCCCGACCTGACATCGAGCACCGAAGCCGTCACGCGATTCAGGCGGGAAGACAAAGACGGTCGCAAGCTTTTCCCACCCGAACGTCGTCACCGTCTATGATTTCGGCGTCGCCGACGACAGCGCGCCTACCTAGTCATGGAACTGTTGCAGGGCTCGACTCTGCGCCAGGAATTGAACCGGCATGGCCACCTGCCGCCTTCTCGGGCCTCGGAGATCTTCAATGGCGTTTGCGCTGCCGTCGACGCCGCCCATCGCCTCCGGCTGTTGCACCGGGACCTCAAGCCCGAAAACATCTTTCTCTCAAACTCTGAAACAACCGAGGTCGTGAAGATCCTCGATTTCGGAGTCGCGAAACCTCTTGCTGCAACGGATTCAACCCGTTCAAGTCAGACAGGACCCGGAATGCTGCTGGGCACCTTGAAATACATGTCGCCGGAGGAACTGCGCGGAGGCCAGCCGGCCGAAAGCTGGGATGTTTGGGCAGCTGGCAGTCGTGGCTTACGAAATGCTGACGGGCATCCATCCCTTTGACGGCTCCACATCACTGGACATGAGCAACCGGATATTGGCGGGACAAGTGATGCCTTTGCGGACCCATTTCCTGAAGCCCCGCCAAGCTGGCAGAGCTTTTTTGACAGGGCTCTCGCCGCAAACGTCGATATACGGCCCGTGTCCGCACCCCAGCTTTATTCGGAATTCCGGGAAAGCGTCGAAAACATTACGATAGCACTCCAATAATGGGGTGGGCTTATGAGAGCGAACCCGTCAAATACTGGGTTTCGTGTCCCTCTCGGATTGCTCCGCGATAGTGCTTCTTTCTCCCGTTGCGCACGCACAGACCAGCCGCGGCACGGTATCCGGCACAGTGTCGGACATCTCCGGCGCGGTCATTTTTGGCATCGCCATCGAGCTCTCCAATGTCAACACCGGCATCGTGAGAACCACCGTGACCAATCCTTCGAAGATATACCGGCTCCATGCAGTAGACCTTGGCACATACAGGATAAAGATCAGCATGCAGGGCCTTAAGGGATTGCCTTTACTGTCGTTACCATCGAATAGCCAGTGCAGCAAGTGCTTCTTTGACCGGGCCCTTGCCCTCAATATTGAGTCGCTTCCCCGCATCCCCGCTCGAACTCTATGTCAAATTGCGGGCCAGCGCGGGATAAATATCAGGGTTGGTCAGCGCTTTTTCGGCCTGTGTCAGCGTTCTGTGATCCTGGAGCTGTCAAACTCTGTGAGTCCCCTAACGGAGCTGGGGATCACCTATTTAATTATCAGGATTTTGCGCTTCCCTTGATTTCCCGCATCAAAAAGGCTCTGGCCAGCCTCCAGTCGCGCATAACGCTCTGAGGGGAGATCTTCAAAACATCCGCAGTCTCTTCCACGCTCAACCCGCCGAAGAAGCGCAATTCGATGACCTGTGCCTTTCGGGGATCCACTTTCGATAAAACCTTCAACGCCTCATCAATAGAGACCAGTTCATGAGCCCGCTCTGAGGAAATTTCGGGAACGTCGTCGAGGTTGACTCGAGGCGAGCGGGCGCCGCGCTTGACGGAGGTGCGCGCCCGGGCTGCGTCTACCAAAATCCGCCGCATCATCTGTGCCGAGATAGCGAAAAAATGGGCCCGGTCATGCCAATCCACCCGGGTCACATCCACCAGTCGCATATAGGCCTCATGAACCAGGGCCGTGGTCTGGAGTGTCTGGCCCGGGCGTTCGCGCCGCATATACCCCCTGGCCATGCGGCGAAGCTCTGCGTAGACCAGGGGCGTGAGCTGATCCAGCGCGGATTGATCTCCGCCGGCCCAAGCCCGCAGCAGACCCGTGATTTCGGCTGACGGCAGGGGATGCATATGCTGCTCCAGGTCAGAAGATTATATACCCCAAAGATAATACAAAAAACATCTGCAGGCCGTTGTAGTTCCGTCCCGCCACTTCCGCTTACCGAAGCAGAGGCAGCGGGAGGGGCAATGAAGATCAACAAGATGATACAATGGCGGTATTGGCAGGAACCTTCGCCCGTGCGGAGGATAAAATGGGAATCGCGGAGCGCGGGGTGACAATCTGTGTTGAAACCCGGGCAACACCGGAAGCCGGTCTCGCTCAGGTAATCGCCGAAAAAATGTTCTTAAATATAGGCATAAAAACTATTTGGAAGGATGGGCGTGCTTGTCCGGCAACCGCCGACGGCATGGTTCACATCACCCTGGTAACGAAAAGAAGCAAAACTCACTATCGTCCAGGCGTGCTTGCTTTTGCCCTTCCCTTCGAAGGAGTCCATATCCATGTGTTTGTCGACCGCCTGCGGAAGATGGTTGATCCCAATAATATGCCATCCTTTCTGGCGCATGTCCTGGCTCATGAAATCACTCACATTCTGCAGGGAACCAACGGGCACTCCGAGGAGGGTGTCATGAAGGCAAACTGGAGCGCGAAGGACCTGGTGGATATGAGGTTCAAGCCCCTCGACTTTACAGTGCAGGATGTTTCCATGATTCTCTCAGGCCTGGAGGCATGGGCATTGCGCTCAGCAAGACCAAATCCACAGATGGCTCTTCAACAAAATTCCCAAGACGGCAATTGATAGCGGTCCGTGTCCCAATCCGCTCGTGGATGAAAACTGGTCACCGCGGAAGCACCGCGATCTAGGCGATGCGTGGAGAACATAAATCGTATTGGTCCCTGTATACTCCGCTCCCCAATCAAGCTATTGCGTCCCCGACAACAAAAATGCAGCCCATAATGAGAGATCTCATGCAGATCCCGAATTCGGCATCCAGGCATTTCGCAGCTGCCTATATCTTTTTTTATTGCCTGATCCTCAAGTTGTATTAGTCTTGTTGCCCGGGATGGAGGTTCGATGGCGGCTCTGCTGAGACTTTTCCGATTCCTGCAAAACTCCACAGGCGCGCTCGTTGTCTCGTTCATCCTTCTTATGGCCTCTACGGGCCTTGGGCTGGTTCAGCCCCGGCTGATCGAGTACGCCATCGATAACGGCATCAAGCCCGGAATTGTTTCCGCCGTCGTCTGGGGCGCATCGGGCATCATCCTCACGGCCCTGCTTGCGGCTGCCCTCAACATGGCTTCCGGCTACACGCTGATCAAGTCCTCTCAATCCATGGGCTACGAAATGCGCAACGCCCTGTATCGCAAGGTCATGAGCTTCTCTTTCGAGAACCTGGACCGCTGGCGAACCGGGGAGTTGATGGTGCGCCTGAATTCCGATGTCAATACCATCCGCATGTTTGTACGCATGGGCGTCTTCAGCATCGTGCAGTCCGTCATCATGATCATCGGGGCTGTCATCGCCATGTACCTGACAGATCCCGGGACTGGCGCATATCATGGCAGCCTTTATGCCCCTGACCCTGGTCCTGTTCTTCGCCGTGGCCGCCCTCATACGCCCCCTTTTCATGAAAACCAGGACTGCTCTCGATGAGTTGAACAATACCCTCCAGGAAAACCTCGCAGGCGCCAAGATCGTCCGCGCCTTCGCGCGCCAGGCCCAGGAACAGGAGAAGTTCGGCCTCCGCAACAGGAATTTCTTCAGCATCAGCCTGAACGTAGGCTATAAGCTGTCCCTGTTCTTCCCCTTGTTTTTTCTCATTGCACAGCTGGCAACGCTTATTGTCCTGTGGTCGGGCGGGACGACGATCATCGAGGATGCGGTCGGCGGCGCGGCCGGGAACCTTACGCTGGGCAAGCTGGTCGCTTTCAACAACTATGCCACCATGGCCATGTTCCCCCTCCTGATGCTGGGGATGGTGCTGAATTTCATCAGCATGGCGATGGCATCGGCTGTCCGTCTGGACGGCTTGTTCCGTGAAAAGCCGAGCGTCGAGGAAAGACAGGGCGCACGCAGCCTTTCCTCCCTGAAAGGAAAGATTGAATTCCGGAACGTATCTTTCCGCTACGGAGAGGGAGAAAAAGCCCTTAGCAATATCAACCTCCTCATAAAGCCCGGAGAGAAGCTGGGAATCATCGGCACGACGGGCGCCGGCAAATCCAGCCTGGTTAGTTTGATACCCCGTTTCTATGATCCCGAGGAAGGAAGCGTCCTGCTCGACGATGTGGACGTGAGGGATTTGACTTTCGATACCCTGCGCACACGGGTGGCGATGGTCCTGCAGGAGACGGTGCTTTTCAGCGGAACGATACGGGAAAACCTGGCGTTCAGTGCACCCCAGGCAAGCCGGTTCGAACTGGAAAGAGCCGCCATGATCGCCTGTGCCACGGAAATTATCCAGGAAAAGCCCGAGGGATGGGAGGCATCCGTAGGAGAACGCGGCGCCGGGCTTTCCGGAGGCCAGCGGCAGCGCGTCGCGATCGCCCGGGCCATAGCAGCCAAGCCGGATATAATCATACTGGACGACGTTACCTCATCCCTGGATATCACCACCGAACAAAGAATTGTGGAAGGGCTTTATCGCGAATTTGGGGACAGGACTGCCATCATCATCAGCCAGAAGATCACAACGATTTGCTTCGCCGACCGGATCATAGTGATGGAAGACGGCCGAATCGTGGCAACGGGGACTCATGAGGAGCTCCTGCAATCCGATCCGACCTACCGGACAATTTTTGAGACCCAGACAGGTTCTGCGGTTGCACAAGGAGGGATCCCCGCATGAGCGCTTCTCAGGCCCCAGCCAGGATGCCGCCACCTCCGGCCGGACCCGGACCCGGCGGGCCGGGCCGCCCTCGCGGCCCCATGATGATGGGCCTGCGCATCGAAGCGCCGAGGGACTACCGCAGAACCCTTCAGCGCCTGCTGCGCTACTTCGGGGGCAACAAGCCGCTGATCATCGCTTCCACGATATTCATCGCAGCCGGCACCCTGCTGCGGACGCTCGGCCCCGCTCTCATCGGCGACGCCATTAAATACGACCTGGAATTGTCCCAGAACCTGCCCGACTTCATCTACCGCATGAAAATCGTTCTGGCGACGATTTTGGGCGCTTGGATTACTGAGGCGGGCTCAGGCATTCTGATGACCCGCCTCTCCAACAATATCGTCTACCGGATGCGTGCGGATTCCTTCGATCATATCCAGACGCTTTCCATGGCATCGTTCGACAAGCGCGGGATCGGGGATTTCATCAGCCGGATGACGAACGACATCGAGATGGTTTTTAACGCCATGAACAACGGCTTCTCCAGCCTGGTAGGAGGCCTGCTGTCCATGATCACCGTCCTGGTTGCCATGTTCGTTCTTTCCATCCCGCTCTCCTTCGTGGTTTTGGCCGTTGTTCCCATAATGGCCGTGATCACGGGCATCATCGGGAAAAAGATCCGCGGCGCCTTTCGCAAAAACCAGGAGTGGGTCGGCCGTTTGACTGCCAACATCGAAGAATCGGTTTCAGGAGTCAAGGTGATCAAAACCTTCCGGCGCGAAGAAGCCGAGTTCGCCAAATTCGAAAAAGTCAACGACGGAAGCCAGCGGGCGGGAGTGGAGGCGGAACTGATCTCCTACGCCTTCATGCCCCTGATGAACGTCATGACCTCGCTAACACTGGGCCTCATCGTCGGGATCGGCGGCTACCTGGCAATCAACGGCGCCGGCGCGCAGGTTTCCGGCATCGGCAATGCCGCTGCCGGCGGCGTTTCCATCGGCCTCCTGACCGCCTTTATCCTGTATTCCCAGCGCTTCTTCGAACCGCTGCGCCAAATCACGCAGGTTTACAGCATGCTCCAGTCAGCCCTGGCAGGCGCGGAGCGACTGTTCGAGATGATGGATACGAAACCGGAGGTCGTCGAAAAGCCCGATGCCCTTCCCCTGAACGACATCCGCGGCGCCGTCGAATTTCACGGCGTGTGCTTCGGCTATGAAGAAGGCAAGACAGTCGTCGAGGATATCAATTTCCGCACGCAGCCCGGCCAGGTTGTCGCAATCGTCGGTCCCACAGGGGCGGGAAAAACGACGATTATCAACCTGCTCAGCCGCTTTTACGATGTCCGGACCGGTCACATCACCATTGACGGTTACGATATAAGATCCATCAGGCTGGACGACCTGCGCACGAGCATGGGCGTGGTCCTGCAGGAGCCTTTTTTCTTTGCCACAACCATCCGTGAGAATCTGCTCTATGCCCGGCCGAATGCAACGGAAGAACAGATGATCTCCGCGGCCAGGACCGCCAACGCCCACTATTTCGTGTCGCGCCTCCCCCATGGCTATGACACGCTGCTGTCCGAGCGCGGGAACAACCTCTCGCAAGGCGAGCGCCAGTTGCTCGGCATCGCCCGGGCCATCCTGGCGGATCCGAGGATTCTGATCCTGGACGAGGCGACTTCCAGCGTGGACAGCCTGACCGAATCCCACATACAGGAAGGTCTCATGCGCCTGATGAAGGGGCGCACGAGTCTGATCATCGCTCACCGCCTTTCAACCATCCGCAACGCAGACCAGGTCCTGGTTCTCCACAACCGCCGCATCATCGAGTCGGGGACACACGATCAGCTCATGAGTAAGGCGGATGGTTTCTACGCGAAGCTTTACGGCATGCAGGGCCAGAGGCCGGAGATCCTGGAATCCGATTTTGCAGCGGAACAAAACTAGCCACAAGCTTCCTAAACCGCAATTCGTCAGCCGGACGGTCTCTGGAGAGACTGTCTCAAAACTGCGGAGGAGGGTTTCATGACAGTCGTTTTGAGACCGACTCGGGAGGCCTGCCCATGAATTTTAACGCTGAGGAACGCCGATAAACGCTGACGCACGCTGAAAAACTATAAATAAACACTAATTTCTCAGCAGGTAATGTTGATTGGGGCATTCCGGCTGCATTGGCTAGAATTGCAGGCGGACAACGACCTGGCCCGTGCGGGGATTGCCGCCTACCGTCTTGTAGTTCACATATCCGAATCCGGATTGCGGCACATCATCGCTGTCATATACCTGAGTAGCGCCGGCATTCTCATAGACAGGATCCGCCATCTCGAGACGGTTGAAGACATTCTGGAAATCGATCCGGAGCAACAGCTGAACTTTATCGTTGACCCGGAAAATCCGCCCGAAACTCATTTGCTCCAAAGGCCGGCGCTCAAATCGGTAGTCGTCGTAGTACCCGGGGGACGTGCTGAATTTGCCAGGATCCGGATCCTTCCAGGCCTCCGGTTTGAGCGCAAATTGCTCCAGCGGATTAATGCCTTCTTTGTCCAGGTCGGCGGTGAACAGCCCTGTTCCCGGATTTCGGTTGGCAAAAGTGCTCTGGAAGATCATCAGGTAGAGTTTGCTGTTTGAGACCGGAGTGCGGATCGGCAGCCCGGGGGCATATTGCACGATGGCACTGAATCTCCAGTTTCGCAGCAGCGGCGACAGTGTCTTGCGGCCGGAGAATTGAGGGAATGTGAAAGTCGGCGCAACGTAGAAAACGCTTGTCCGGGACAGAGCGGAAGTGTGTTTATTCGCGTTCGCGTCGTAAGCGTTGTTGATAGCTTCGAGCGAGGTGTATCCTCCCATGTTTTCGGCGCCGGAGGCCGTTTCCTGCTGCCAGGAATAGCCCAGGTCAACCGCGAACCCATGCGAGTATCTCTTGATCAATTTAATCTGTGCGGAGTCGTACCAGGTCCGGCCGAAAGGAGCCCAGCGGTAAGCGATATCCCCGTACTGCGGAAAAGGCCGCAAGGATTGCGCGACGGTCTCGTTCTCCGGGAATCCATCATAGGGCGGTTTGTTGAATCCGCGCCTTATCGCCAGTGAGGAATTGATTGGGGACATAAGCAGCTCCCGGTCCTCCGCGACATCGAGGTCGAGCTGGTTGGCGTCCAGCCTCTCCGGGGACAATGCATTGACATTGATGAGGCCGTTCGATTCCCAGCCTGTGCCGCGGGCCATGACATAGGAGACCTCAACCGACATGTCTTTGGTAATGCGGCTCTGGACGCTGAAATTAAACAGCATCTGCCGCGGAGCCCGTCCGGCGTTGATGTCTACAGCCGTGAGGGAGCCGCCGTTACCGATGAGATACAGATCCCTGTTCAAATTGGGCCATGAGCCTGAATCCGGGGCCCCATTCTTCAAGAGAAGCGCGGGATTTCCGAAGGTGGTGGACGCGAAGGCGTTTGTCGAACCTGAGCGAAGTGTCGTGCGGTTCTCCGCGGCCGTTTGCCCGTACATGATGCCGAATCCGGCGCGGAACACAAGTCTTGGCATCAACTCAAAGACCGCGCCCAGCCGGGGGCCGAAGGCATAGGGATAAACCCTGGCAAAATCGCAGTTGCAGTGCCCCGTCCCGGAACCTTCGTAAATGACATAGCCCGGCAGGTTGCCGGCTGAAGGATTCTGCTCAGTCGGCGAGAAGCTGGGAATGCGGCCTTCGGATTCCTTGAAATAGGTCTGATAGTCATACCGCACGCCATACTCGAAGGTCAGTCTCGGAGACATCTTCCAGCTGTCCTGGGCGTAAAAAGCCCAGGCGCTCTTTCCCAACTCGGGCTCGCTGACTACTCCAATATCCCCGTTGTTTACAAGTCCCAGAAGGAAACTGGCGTAGGGAAATCCTATCGTGCCGCCCTGCAGGTTTTGGCCCTCGGTGGAAGGCTGCCCCGTTTGATCCACGCTGAAATTATAATAGCCGTAGCCGGGATACTTTACCGTCGTCGGGTATTTCTCGAGCCGGAATTCCGCGCCGATTTTATAGGTGTGGTTTTTCCTGATCCACGTCAGGCTGGCATTTGCCGTAGGTTTCCGCAGATTGGACAGGCTCTGCATGCTCGGCCCCATGTCCTTCATGCCGCCCATCGATGCTCTCAGGCCGGTGATGTACGGAAAGATGTTGAGATTTGCGCCCGTAAGCCCGAGTTCCGTCTCCTGGTTGAAATTGTCGTTTTCCACCTCATCCGACCATTTCATGCGCTGATATCCGAAACCCAGGTGCATCGTCCGTGTCGGCGATGAAAGGCGATCGTAAGAAACCCGGAAGGTGTCAGCCCGGGCATCGGTGGGCCGGTTGCTTGTCACGGCGCTCAGGAATCCGTCCCCGCCCTGGTCCAGCCTCTGCGAAGAAGCCTCTTTGTTGAAGCCGTAATAAAACGAAATGCTGGAACGGGAATACTTTTGGTCCACCTTAATCGATCCGAGAGTATCATGCTGTTTGCTTTCCCAGTCGGCTCGATAGTTGTCCGTGAGATCCGAGTTCGTCGGCAGAGGTATCAGGTTCTGAATATTCAAAGCCACCGGGTCCATGAGCGACTTCGGAACTGTGTTCCTGGGAAACGGATCCCGCACCCGCTTGCCGTCGACAATGCGCTCCGTAGCCGGGTTATATATGGTGCCCTCCATAATCGACCGTCCCACCGGATCTGTACCCAGCTTGCGTCCTGTCAGGGCTTTGCGAAAGTCGCCATCCCGGTATGCCTTGGTCGGAACCGTGAGATATTGATCGTTGTAGATAATGTCCTGGCGAAACTGTTCAAAATTCGCAAAGAAAAAGGTCTTCTCGTGGCCGGAGCTTAAACTGGGGAAAGGCAGCGGCCCGCCCAAAGTAGCACCGTAGTTGTTCCGGCGATTGCGCGGCCTGATGTTGGTATACGGCTGGCTCGCGTTCATGATCTCGTTGGACCAGTACTCATAACCGGAACCGTGATAAGCATTGCCGCCCGACTTCAACGAGATATTTATGATGCCGCCCCCCGCCTGCCCGAATTCCGGAGAGTAACCGGCCGTTTGAACGGCAAATTCCTCCACTGCGTCGATCCCGACCTGGTTCTGCATGGTCTGGCTCAACAAAAATCCGTTGTTGGCATCCTGGCCCTCGACTCGAATGGCTGCGGTATTGCTGGGCGCTCCATTGATGCGCAGATACTCAAGCTCGGTGACGAAAGAGCCGGGAGTCACCTGCAGCGCAAACAAAGGATTGCGTATTCTCCCCTCGGTATTTGTCCCGGCAGGGAATCCGAAAAGCGGAACCATGGCGGTCGTTTCGGAAGTTACGTTATGGGTCCATTGACCGCTGTCAAAGCGCTGCGGTATCGCATGGGAATGGGCATCCGGATCATCTCCGCCCTCATTGGGCTCGAGATAAATATCGATGCGCGCGGGCTGGGTCGAAGCAACGATGGCATCTTCGTAGCGAAAGGACTTGTACTCGCCGTGCGATGTCGAGAGGTGGTAAGCGCCCGGCATCAGATTCGGCAGGAGGTAGTTTCCTGTGGAAGTTGTGACGGTCTGGTACTTCAAGCCGGTCTGAAGGTTCTCCGCAACTACGGTGACATCGGCGATTGCATTCCCTTCGAGGTCGGCAATAAGACCCGTGACCGAACCCCGGGCCTCCTGTCCATATACCGCTGCGGCAGCAAAAAACAAACAACACAGTGCAATCACCGTTTTGCGCATATATAATAATCACTCCATCCCTGAAAACTCACAGCCATCATTGCCGGATCTATTGATCATAAGGACATGATCCGATGTTTGCAACCCCTTCGAGGATAGCCTCCTATGAAGGATCAGACAACTCCGGTGAAGCCGGCGTATGTAAAAATATGTTAAGCACTTTTTACCTCGATTTAATGAGCAAACGGACCCGGCAGCCGTAATAATTCACTGAGAGAAAACATCAGCACATTGAATTTTCGTTGCAGGGCTTCTCTTGAGCCTGAACGGATTTGAATGAAAAGGAGCTGCAGATGAAAAACAGATTCCATACCGGCCGCCTGTTGATACCGGTCCTTTTATTGGGGCTGACCGGCGGCGCCGCCTTAGCCTTTGCCCAGCCGGAAATGCCTTCGACCGATATTCTGGCGCGTCTCAAGAATTCGCTGCAGGCCGCCGGCGCTTCAGCGCTCACAAGCCCCCAGGAGGCCAGCATCAACACCCTCATTGTTGAATTCATGAATTCGCGTCAGGATCAGCCTCAGGCCGCTCCTGACGATGAGAGCGCGCGCACGGCTTATGAGGATGCGATTCTCAGCGGGGACAGCGCGACGGCAACCTCTGAGGCCGAGACCCTGGCCAATGCCCGGGCTGCCGGAATGGCCCAAAGAGAGGCCGAAGCCGCTGCTCTGGCCATCAAGATCATTGAGGTATTGAAGGTGGACTCAACCGCGCAGGTGGATGCGATCGTCACCCAACTCGGCAAGCGCGGATTTGTGAGGCTTATTCTCAGCCTGGCAGGCGGGCCGGGCGGATTCGGCCCCGGAGGGCGTGGCCCGGGCAGGCCTCCGCAGCCATAGGCGGCATTTCTCCGTGGATTTCTCAGGCAAAAGGAAATTGCCGTGGGCGGAAGTCGAACTGCAATTCCCCCGCGGCCAATGCAGCAAGAACCTTCTCCCACGGCGGCGCGGAGTCCCGGATGCCCTGGACCGGGATCTCCGCAATCCCCGTGTCTCCGTGTAAATCCCCATTCGGCAGGTTTAAGCGGCACGGCGCCATCTCAAGCCGCCCATCATTTTTGTCAGGAATCAGGATCTTTGGCAGACGCGGGCGTGTTAGGATCAACAGGTGCCGATGCTTCGCTCCCGGAACAGAGATCGGATAATTCCATGAGGCTTTTGCCCAAAGGCACGGTTTCCTCGATCGTGCTCATTGTTCTGCTCGCCCTGATCCTGGTGGCGCTCGCCGCTCTTCAATACCGTTGGAGCGGGCAGGTCAGCGAGTCCGTGCACGAACGCATGCAGACCAACCTGCTTGCTTCCATGAACCAGTTCCGGATGCAATTTAACAGTGAGTTCCGGCAGCTTGGTTTTTTGCTGCAGCCGGACACATCCGCTCTGATTCACAGGGACTGGAAAAGCTACGCGGAAAGCTGCAGCAGCGCTTTGGCCGCCCCCGAGATTCATCTGGTTCGCAACGTCTACCTGTGGGTTCCGCAAAACTCCGGCAGCTCCGGGCTGCTCATACTGAACCGACAGGCCCGGAAATTCGAACCGGTTTCCTGGCCGGACAGTTTCAAAATTGTGAGGAGCCGCTACGACGACTCTTTTGCCCTTCCGCGGCAGCCGGGCCCCGGCATGCGGCAGCTCGATTGGACGATGATGCCTCAGATCCCGATGCTACTCCGGCCGCTGCCGGCATCCCAGCCTTCACCGGATGCCCCCGGACTCCGCAGTCCTCTTGCGGGCTACCTGATGGCGGAGTTGAGTCTTGAGGTCATTCAGGAAGAGCTGTTGCCGGAACTCGCCCACCGGCATTTCAGAGGTCCGGAAGGATTCGATTTTCAGGTTGCTGTCCTGAAGGGCCGCAGCCCGGGAGAGATTGTGTACCGGTCCGATCCTGGCCTGAGCGCGGCGGCGTTCGACCATCCGGATGGCAGGATCCCTTTAATTGAAAATCCGAGGGAGCGCTTCGGTCGCAGGGCGTCGGAAGGTCCGGCCAGACCGCCGCCCCAAATTCCCTTTGACCCGGCTTTCGCTCCCCGGGAGGCGCCGGGCGAGGGACCTGGTATGTTTCCCATCCTGTCGGAGGACGACGGCTCCAACTGGGAACTGGTCGCCAAACACCACGAAGGATCCCTGGAAGCTGCCGTGGCGGGATTGCGGCGGCGGAACCTGGCCATCAGCTTCGGAAGCTTGATCCTGCTGGGCGTGAGCATGGCGCTGATCATCGTTTCGGCGCGCCGGGCCCAGCGTCTTGCCCGGCTCCAGATGGATTTTGTGGCGGGAGTATCCCACGAACTCCGGACACCGCTCGCCGTCATCTGTTCCGCCGGAGACAATCTCGCCGACGGAGTGGTTGACGACTCGAGCCAGTCCGCCCGAAAATACGGGGATCTGATCCGAAATGAGGGACGGAGGCTTGCCGGCATGATCGATCAGATTTTACAGTTCGCCGGCATTCAAAGCGGCCGCCGCCGGTATAATCTGCGCCCGGCGCGCGTGAACGTAATCACAGATGCCGCTCTGGAACAGGCGAAGCCGATAATTGCCGCTGCAGGTTTCACACTGGAAAAGAGCCTGGCTTCGGACTTGCCGATGGTCCGCGCCGAATCTGTTGTTCTGTCGCGTGCCATCCAGAACCTCATTCAAAACGCGGTCAAATACGCGGGAGACAGCAGGTGGCTGGCGGTCCGCACCGAGAAAGCCGTCTCGAAACACGGCATGGAAGCGAGGATCATCGTAAAAGACAAGGGCACCGGCATCGATAAAGAAGAGCTGCCTCATATCTTTGAGCCGTTTTACCGCGGGAGGGCGGCCTCGGACGCTCAAATACACGGCGCAGGCCTGGGCCTTTTCATGGTGAAAGAATCTCTGGCCGGAATGGGAGGGAGTATCAGCGTGGAGAGCATCCCCGGAAAAGGAAGTGCATTCACGATCCATCTTCCTGCCCTTCCGGAAAACAACGATAACGCGGCTGCAGCCGCAAGGGACGGGGAACCCGGGAATGCAGTATAAAGTATTGTTGATAGAAGATGAGCCCGGCTTATGCCTGACGCTCAGCGACAGGCTGCAAAAGGAGGGATACCGGGTTGAAGTTGCTCAGGACGGGGAGGCGGGTTTCAAACTGGCAGCCAGCCAGGCTTTTGACCTCATTCTGCTGGACCTGATGCTGCCTAAAAAAAACGGCATAGATATTTGCCGCGATTTGCGCCAGATGGGCCTGGCTATCCCTATCCTGATGCTGACGGCCAGGACACAGACAGTGGACAAGGTCCTCGGCCTGAAGATCGGGGCGGACGATTATGTCACAAAGCCGTTTGAAATGCTGGAGCTTCTGGCCCGTTTGGAAGCGTTGCTCCGGCGAGCTACGCGCTCGTTTGCTCCGGCACCTATGGTGTACCAGTTTGGATCGATTCATGTGGATTTCAGAAAGACCGAGGTCGTCCGGGACGGGGAGGTGATGGTTTTTTCAGCGAAAGAGTTTCAATTGCTCCGCTACCTGATCGATCACAGGGGAGAAACTCTAAGCAGGGAGATTCTACTTCAGGAAGTCTGGGATTATGTCTCCACACCCTACACACGGACCGTGGACGTTCATGTCGCCTGGCTGAGGCAGAAGCTTGAGGACGATCCCAAACAGCCCCGGTGGATCCTTACAGTGCACGGCATGGGATATAAATTTGCCGGTTGACGCCCCTATCGGTATTACCGGGAACACCCTCCGGCAGAGCCGGCGGATCTCCCAATGGATTGGCTTTGTGTTCCGCGCAGGCTTTCTTGACCGGGAGGTTTGAAGTTTTGTCTTGCTGGCCGCCGCCTGGATAGTCCCGAAGAGCCGGCATCCTGCTCCGATATGAATATTCAGCTGATTGTCGTCATCGCATATCTGGTGATGTTGTTTGCCACAGCGGTCTGGGCTGCGCGGCTGGTCCGCCGCGGAAGAGAAGGATTCCTGCTCGCAAGCCGCAATTTGCCCGCTCCGCTGATCGCGTGCACCCTGACCGGACTTGCGATCGGGGGGGCATCCACTATCGGCGTTGCCGAGAACGCTTTCAGGGGCCAGGGATTGGCGGCCGGATGGTATTGCATCGCCTGGTCGGTGTCCGCCCTCATCATCGCATTTGTCAGCTCCGTACAATTCCGCAGATTGAATCTTGTCACCGTCCCGGAGCTATTTCGCCTGTATTTCGATCGAGCCGGCTATACCGCCTGCATTCTGGTTCAGGTGCTTATTCAACTGACCATCACGTCTCTGCAATATGTCGCAGGCGGGGCGATTCTGTCGGAACTGCTTCCCGAAGTTTTTCCGGATTTGCGCTCCGGGATGATATTCAGCGCGATAGTCTTCATTGCGCTCACTTTTTTCGGCGGGCTCTGGAGCGCCAGTTTGAGCAATGTGCTGAACGTGGTCCTGATTTACGGAGGCATGTCACTGGCCGCCTGGCTGAGCGTGGAATCCCTGGGAGGTTTTGCCGGTCTCTCCGCCAGGCTGCCTCAAACCCCGGACTATTTCTCCTGGGTTGAAGGCGCCGGATTCATGCAGATCACGATCTGGATTGTCGCGTCGGCCACGGCCAATTTCTCATTTCAGGGACCGCTTCAGATAGTATTTGCGGCCCGCGACGGGAAGGCCGCGCGCAACGGCTTTTTCACGGGCGCACTTCTCATGATTCCGATCGGGTTTGTCGCGGCTTTGATTGGCATCGCGGCCAAGGCCGCCAGCCCGCATATAGCCGATCCGAGGCTGGCGCTGCCGACCATGATCACCAGCCTGAATCCGTGGATCGCGGGGATTGCCCTGGCGGCTCTTTGGGCTGCGGACATTTCCACGGCTATCGGCCTTCTGCTCAGCTCGTCCACGATTGTAATAAAGGATGTCGTCATATCGATCTTCCGGAGGGAAGTCACGGAAAAGCGGCAGCTTGGCTTCAACAGAGCGGTTGTGCTGATTATCGGCGCCCTGACTCTTTTCCTGGCTTTGAAGATCTCGAGCATTCTGGAAGCCCTCATGATCGGGCTGAGCCTGGGAACCGGCATGACCATCGTCATTCTTTTTGTCTTCTATGCGCCTCGCTTCTGCAGGAGAAGCTCCGCGGCCTGGGTCCTGGCGGCGAATGTGCTTGTCATTGCCGCATGGATCACCCTGCCCGTGACACGCCTCACGCCTCACGCCGTCTTCAGTTCCTGGATTGTGTGTCTCGCCGTCTTTTTTATCGTGGCAGCCATCGACAATCGCCCAATCCGCCTCGAGAAGCCTTCCTGAAGGATTGATGCCATTTCGTGGCGCGATATCGAAGCAGTCAGGCGCCTCCGGCAAAGCCGGAGGCTTGAAGGATTGGATCCGCTCAAAGCGGTTGGAGGAGTTACGCCGGTCTTGAACGCTGACTTGCGCGGGCAAAAGCCGATGAGGCGCTTCCGATCCCCGCAGAACAAATCGGCGTTTGTCAGCGCCTTTGTCAGCGTATCTCAGCGTTTCAAAATACGGAGCTGTCAAACTCTATGAGTCCCCCGGCAGAGCAGTGGATTTACCAATAGAATTAAAGGATTTGCCGGTTCAGAGCGAGCTGTCTGTGGGCCGTTACCGTTGAATCCTTCCGAGCCTGCGGGCAATGATATGCATGCCGCGCAATACCTCCTCTGGCGGCAGGCATGTAAAGCAGATCCGAATCCAGGTCGAGTAGTCTTTGCCGAAGGAGCCTCCGGGAGTCACGAGTACGCCCTGGCCGGCCAGGTCTTCGAGCAGACCGTTCATGCCCCTGTCGTCCAGTGAATCCGCCGCATCCAAAAACAAAAACGCGCCCGACATCGGCAGGCCGATATTCAGTATTCGGGCAGCTTGCTCTCCGGTCCACCGATAGCCCGCCCGCGCTTCTTCCTGCCAGGCGGCGCCGTCGCGGATTGCCCGTTCGGCCGCGATCTGTCCCCCGCCGTTGACACTGTAAACAGCGAACGTCGTATATCGCTCCACCGCGGCGATGGCTATCGCCGGGCCCGATATATACCCGACACGGTTGCCCGCCATGGCATACGACTTCGAGAAGCTGAAAAACCGAAGTGTGCGCTCCTGCATTCCGGGAAATGCGGAAATGCTGGGCAAGGGGCCGTCGCCATAGACATAGTCCTCATACACCTCATCCGAAAAGACCCAGAGATCCCGATCACAGGAGAATTCCGCAATGACCTCAACCAGCTCCGGTGAAGAAATGTGCCCGGTAGGACTGTTCGGCCAGTTTACGTAAATCGCGGCTGTGTCGCCTTCCACAGCACTGTGGAGGGCCTCCTTCAGGGTGTAGCGGTCATGCTTTATGTTATAGAAGGGGATTTCATTGAAGGCAACTCCGTGGCTGGTGGTGATACCGCGAATCAGCGGCCAGAAAGGCGTTAGCGCAATCATGCTCTGGCCGGGAACCAACAGCGCCCGGATGGCCGACGAAATGCCGCTCGTCGCCCCGGCAGTTATGAGAATCTGGGACGGCAGAAGCGATTGCCCATCCTTTTCTTTTCTCTGTTCAAGAATTGCTTCAATAAGCTCCGCCCTTCCGCGAATCGGGCTGTATTTGTGGATGCCCGGAACTTCGTAGGTCGGTCCATCAAACAACCGGGCGCCCACAGGAGGAACCAGGTACGTATCCCCTTCATGAAGCGGACAGTAGGGCGCTCCGGATGCCCTGGCGCGTGCAACATAGGAAGAATATATCGATGCGGAGAGTCCGCCGAGGGCCGGATTTCCCTGAGATAGCCTGCTCATGGCCAAGCTCCATATCCTGCGCTACGGTCAATCACTTATTCGAGCAAGACGGCCTTCCGTTTGCCCGGAAAAGCCTGCTTTAAACATGATTGCGCAGCTGCAACTCCCCGGGATGGGGATTGAGATAACACTGCTCCTTCAGATACGGTTGATCGTATTTCCGGACATAATGATTGATGAGCGTTATTGGGACGATGAGGGGCACGACATTTCTCCGGTATTGATCGATGATGCCCAGCAACTCTTCCTTCTCGTCCGGAGAGAGCTGCTTCTTAAAGTAGCCGGCCATGTGCATCAGCACGTTGGCATTTTTCCTGGCAGTAGTCCGAATCCTGAGCGCTTCCAGCAGCTGTTTTTCATACTGCCCGAAAAGATCCGCGGGCGCAATTTCCTTTGATCGCGCGACAAGTCTCCCCATTTCCCTGTAAGAGGATGTGCTGTGAGAGAGAATGAGCAGCTTGTGTCTTGTATGAAATTCGATCAGGCCGTGACGGTTTTTCCGCTGCGCAAGGACCTCTCTCCAGCGGGCCAGGGCAAAAACACGTTCGATAAAATTTTCCCTCAGGGCGGGATCGTGCAGGCGGCCGTCCTCCTCCACCGGCAGAAGGGGAAAATGCTCCATGAAAATGCGGGCAAACATGCCGACGCCGACTTTCGCCGGCATGCCTTTGTCGCCGTACACCTTGACGCGTTCCATCCCGCTGCTGGGAGAATCGCTTTTGAAGATAAATCCCAAAAGCTCTTCCTTTTCCAGCTCCGCCACGCGCTTTTGAGCCCAGCGCACCATCTGATCGGTTTTGTCGTCGCCGGTTTTTATGGTGACGAGCCGCGGCGCCGCGGGATCCCCCGCAAGATGCATGGGCTCCCGGGGGATAGGCATCCCGCATTCGACCTCGGGACATACCGGGACATATTCCACCCACCGGCCCAGTGTCTCCGTTACAAACCGGTCCAGCTTGTGACCGCCGTCATACCGGACTTTGTCTCCCAGAAGGCACCGGCTTATGCCCAACCGGATTTTGGCGTTCCCGCTCCCCTCACCCTGGGATATCATCAATGTCCTCCTTCCGATGGAAAGCTTGCAGCTACAAATTAGCACGAATCCTGCACACGCCGGCACTATAGTTTTGGGGCTATACAATGACTCAAAGCCAGAGATTATTTTGACGGAGCCGCGATTCCCGACAGGAAGGCTTGCGAGCTGAAACCTGCAACCTTCGATTTGAGGCCACTCCTTCCAGCACATTTCATGGTGCACGAACGCGCAAAAAAAGGTATTAACTTATGCGAGGAACATATGGAAATTTGCTTTTTTGCGGCGGATCTTCACGGAAGGGAAGACCGTTACGGAAAACTGTTTCAAGCCATCAAAAAAGAAAAGCCCGGCGCCGTATTTCTGGGTGGAGACCTTTTCCCTTCGGGCTTCGGGGCACTTGCGAGCGCGAAGGCAACCTATGACGATTTTCTTAAAAGCATTTTGGCCGATGGATTTGCCAGGCTCAAGAAAGACCTGGGCGCCTCGTACCCTTCCGTTTTCATCATAATGGGAAATGATGACGGCCGTTTTGAAGAACAGCGCATGGAGGAGTTGCACGACCAGGGACTCTGGTTCTATATGCATGGCCGATGTGCTCGATGGAAAAACTATGCCATTTATGGTTACGCCTATGTGCCGCCGACGCCGTTCATGCTGAAAGACTGGGAGCGCTATGACGTTTCCCGCTATGTGGATCCGCTCTGCATTTCACCCGAGGAAGGCTGGCTCTCGATTGAGGTTCCCAAGGGGGTGCTGAGGCACGAAACCATCCAGAACGATCTCGAAAAGCTGGTGCAAGAGACGAACCTTTCGCACACCATCCTGCTGTTTCATACGCCCCCCTACAACACAAGTCTCGACAGGGCTGCGCTGGATGGGCAAAAATTCGATTATGTGGATCTCGACGTCCATGTGGGAAGCATCGCGGTCCGCCGGTTCATCGAATCCCGGCAGCCGCTGTTGACCCTGCACGGCCATATCCATGAATCCGCCCGGATTACGGGCACCTGGAGGGAACGGATCGGCAGAACCTTCTCTTTTTCGGCCGCCCATGACGGGCTCGAGTTGGCGCTCGTGCGGTTTGATCCGGAGAATTTGGACGCCGCTACCAGAGATCTGATTTGAGGGCTCATGTGCCATGATCTAAAAGTATCCGGAGGAAAGATCTATTGTAACGGACCTTCCGGCTGCTTCCGCTTGATGGGTCCCGTGGATGTAAATTGCCAGCATTCGAGCTGGTCATTGGAGGTGCATCCCTTATGACATCCTTGATAAGAACCGGCATATCCCTCGAGCGAGATCTGCTCGAGAGGTTCGACCAGACCATCCGTCAAAAAGGCTATGGCAGCCGATCGGAGGCGATTCGGGATTTGGTGAGGGATCAGTTCGTAGAAGAGGATATTGTATCCGACAAAGTTGTGGTGGCGACCCTCACGCTCGTTTATGATCATCATCAGCCCAAGCTGTCCGAGCAATTGATTGAGGCGCAGCATGATTACAAGGGTCAGGTGCTGGCCAGCACACACGTCCACCTGGATCATCACAACTGCCTGGAAGTGATCATCCTCAAAGGGCGGGGGACGGAGGCCAAAGTATTCGCCGACCACCTCCTGAGCCTAAAGGGCGTGAAGCACGGCAGGCTTGTCCTGACCAATGCCGGCAGCAAGTGACCGGTGCGGATTCAAATAGCATTTGCGAATTGCGCGGCATGGTCAGATACAGACCTTCTCAGTTCGCGGAAATTTACAACTACCTCCGACAGAGCCGGCTTGATTGTTTACGGCTCAAAGCGGTTGGATGAGCTGAGCCGCCTCCAACCGCTGCCATACGCCGGCAAGAGCCATCGAGACGCTTCCGCTGCATCATTGATCAGCGTTCGTCAGCGTTTCGTCCGTGTTTGTCGGCGTTCAATGATCCTGAACCTGTCAAGCTCTGTGAGTCTCCCAGCAAAGCTTGCGATTACGGGTTTATTTAGGTTACTGCTTTCCATCGTTGCACTAATTGTTCTTCCGGAAGCACAATCCCGGAAGCCTTTGCCTGCATGAGCCGAATACCATGAAAGTTCATCTAGCCTACGGCACAAGCGGACTGGATCTCCATCTCGACGACAATTGGGATGTTCAGGTTATCGAACCGCGGTTTGTCCCGGGCATCGAAGATCCCCGCAAAGCTTTGCGGGAAGCTTTGCAGACTCCCATCGGAAGCCTGCCGCTGGCAGAATACATCAACGCCGGGGATACCGTAGGCATCGTCGTCAACGACTTGACCCGCGCCACGCCCAATGAACTCCTACTTGAAGCGCTGATTGCGGAGATGCCCCATGTCCCGCAATCGAATATCCGCCTGTTTATCGCCCTTGGGACACACCGGCCCGAAACCGTTGGCGAGCTTCACCGCATGCTGGGCGCATTTGCCGGCGCCGGGCATGAGATCCTCCAGAACAACGCTTTCGATTCAAGCACCCAGGTCAGCCTGGGGTGCACCGGCAGCGGCAATGAGATACGGATCAACCGGGAGCTTTCCGGGTGTTCCGTCAAGATTCTTACCGGTTTCATCGAGCCGCACTTTTTCGCCGGATTTTCAGGCGCTGGCAAGGCCCTCATGCCGGGCATGGCCGGTCTGGAGACGATCCTGCGCAATCATTGTGCGCAAAATATTGCCGATCCCAAAGCTACCTGGGGCATCACGCAAGGAAATCCCATCTGGGAGGAAGCGCGCGAGGCCGCGCACCGCGCAGGGCGCATTTTCCTCCTGAACGTCGCCCTCAACAGGGACCAGGCGATTACGGGTGTTTTTGCCGGGGATCTCGACCTTGCCCACGCCCGGGGTGTCGATTTCGTCCGCAAAACGGCGATGCTCGCCGTTGAAAAGGCGTTCGACATCGTCGTGGCAACCAACTCAGGCTATCCGCTGGACCTGAATCTCTATCAGACCGTTAAAGGGATGAGTGCGGCGGCGCAGATCGTGCGGCCGGGCGGCGCCATAGTGATGGTTTCCGGATGCTGCGACGGCATCCCCGAACATGGATTGTACGGAAATCTGCTGCGCCGGGCCGGCAGTCCACAGGCTTTGCTGGACCGCGTATTGTCGGAACAATGCCCGCAGCAGGACCAGTGGCAGGTTCAGATCCAGGCACAAATTCAGCTGAAGGCAAGCGTATATATCCACAGTGCAGGCCTGACTGAAGAGCAGATACGCTCGGCCCTGCTCAAGCCCGCACCCGACCTTGATGCCACGCTGGCCGGGCTGGTGAAGGAATACGGGCCTTCGGCGCGCATCGGCGTCCTCCCCGAGGGCCCCCAGACGATTCCCTGCCTGAAACAACCGTAAATCCGGCAATCCCCACGGCCGGATGTGATCCCGGACACAGGATTAACAATTCTTTACCATGATTTGACCTTATTCGCTTCGCTTTTCGCTATAATTAGTTCAAAAGATAAATCCACTCGGATCGATGCGGGTTCTCTGCGCCATGACGCAACTACAGGTGATATTGAAAGGAGAAAGCTGGACAAAAAGAATTCTGGTCACAACTCTGTCCGTTGCCATTCTTCTCATAATATTAGAGGCCTTGCGACCCGGGACCACGGCTTCGGTTCTGGCCGCGATAAAAAACGGGGCCCTCTGGATCTATGACTTCACCGGCGATGTATGGGAATCTCTCAAAAAGCTCTTGGGCATTATCCGCAACTGGTACTGACATTCGACCTGGTGGCTTGCGCCCCTCAATCCAGAGCACACAGGCCCGATTGAGCCGCCGCAGCATGAAAGCGGTGAGAAATTCGGGGAAGCCTGCGGCAGGCACAGGCAGGGGCCCGCACCGATATCCAGGAGAGTTCCAAATGTAACATTCTGGCTGTCTCGCGTATTATGTCTGTGTGCATTACGGGGAGGCCAGTCCTGTCCGTAATGTGCATCCCGCAGATAATACCTGCATCACACCGCCGGCTGGAGCCAAGCTGCTCGTGCCCGCGGCAGAACTTATACTGTGGGCCCAAGGGCGCCGGCTCGTTTCGTGCGCCGCCGTTTCAATCAATGCTCCAGCTTGCGGAGAGTGTCTGCGAATGAATGATCACCCTGTGTCCCGTATCCATCGATTCGCCCTTCGGGCTGCAATCCTCGTCGGACTGATTATGTTTTACCTTCAACCGCTTTTCCCGGCCGAGGATTACAGCGTTGCCATCCGTCGTATTTCCGAAAAAATACAGATCGATGGAATCTTGAGCGAACCGGCGTGGCAGGAAAGCCCTAGTATCACCCAATTTGTGCAGGTGGAACCCCGCTCAGGCGATCCCCCGACCGAAGCAACGAGAGTCTGGCTCGCCTACAGCAAGGAGTCACTATACATAGCTGTCCGGTGTGAAGACCACAATCCGGGGCAGATCGTGGCAACGGAGATGAAGCGGGATGCATTCCTGGAGGAAAACGATAATATCGAGATCGTGCTCGACACCTATCACGACAACCGGAACGCATACTACTTTTCCACAAATGCTGCCGGAGCCCTGGTGGAAGGCCGGATAACCGAAAACCAGGGAGCTTCACTGGAATGGGATGGCATATGGAACGTCCGAACGCATATCGATGACCAGGGGTGGACGGCCGAATTCGAAATTCCTTTCAAGACGATCGGATTCAATCCGCGAATCTCGGAATGGGGATTCAACATCTCCCGCTTTCTTGCGCGGGGGCGGGAAACATCAAGATGGGCATCACCATCGTTGGATGTACAGCTCTTCCAGGTGGTTCGGGCCGGCCATATCACAGGCATCGAGCAGCCATCCCAGGGAGTCGGGCTGGATATCAAGCCGTACGGCATTACCGGATTCAGCCGCGACATCAACCGTGAGGACAAGGTTCAGGGGACCGGCGACGCGGGTTTCGATATGTTCTATCGCATTACGGCCAATCTGGTGTCGAGCACGACGGTCAACACGGATTTTGCCGAAACTGAAGTCGACGCGCGACAGGTCAACCTGACGCGCTTCCCCCTGTTTTTCCCCGAAAAACGTTCTTTCTTTCTGGAGGATGCGGGGATTTTTGAGTTCGGTCTGCCGGCCGATAACGGCCCCCCGGGATTTAACATGGGCAGTGAACTCATGCCTTTTTTCTCACGCAGGATCGGCCTGGTGGAGGGCAATGAGATACCTATTCTCGTCGGCGAAAAACTGACCGGGAAAATCGGGAAGTTCGATGTGGGAATCCTGGATGTCCAGACCGGCCGCTTCGATGAACCGGATCAGCCGGACCTCAAGCTGGCCAGCAAGAATCTCTTTGTCGGGCGCGTGAAAGCCAATTTTGGGGGACAATCCTATCTCGGCGCCATGTTCACCAACGGGGATCCCACCGGCCGGACCAGCAACCAGATGGGCGGCATCGATTTGAAGCTGGCCACATCCAACTTCCTGGACCGGGGGAAGAACCTGAGCCTGACCCTTTTCGGAACAAAAACCAGCACGACGGGCCTGGAAAACCTCGACAATTCCTTTGGAGGTGTTGTCGCCTACCCCAACGATCTTATAAATTTTGATTATAAGTGGCTTAAAATAGGGGAGAACTACAATCCCGCGCTCGGGTTTGTGCCCCGGACCGGAGTGCGGATCTCATCTTTCAATGGCGAAATCTCCCCCAGGCCTGAGTTCTGGAATATCCGCCAGATGTCTCACGAATTTTCTTACACCGACTATTTCAGCCTAAAACACGGCAGCTGGGAAAGCCGAGAACTGGAACTGACTCCTTTCCAGTGGCGGATGAACAGCGGAGATTTCTTCGGCTACAACTACATAATTAACCATGAGCAGCTCTTTGAACCCTGGACGATAAGTCCGAGGCACGGAATTACGCTTCCCCCGGGCGAATACAAATTCGGCACCCATGCCCTTATGCTTTGGACTTCACAGTCCCGGCCGGTCTCGGCTTCGAGCGAATTTTGGACCGGTTCTTTTTACTCAGGCACCCGCCGCCGATTGTCCGCGCAGCTGGATTGGAGAAAAGACCGCCATCTGACGACATCCTTCAGCTGGGAGCAGTACTGGATCCGGTTGAAGGAGGGAAATTTTAATTCGAGCCTGGTGATGTACCGCCTGGACTACTCCTTCACCCCCTTCATCAGCCTGGCCAATTTTGTGCAATACGACACGGATTCGCGCAACATCGGCCTTCAAAGCCGCCTGCGCTGGATCCTCAAACCAGGGAACGAGTTCTATGTGGTGCTTAATCACAGCTGGCAGGAGAACGCAATGGACCGGTTCGAATCTGCCCAAACCCGTTTCCGGATCAAGCTGAACTATACCTTCCGCTTCTAGCGGGCGGGACAGCCGAATTGTGCTTGAACTTTGTTCCGGGACTGGTCTACGGTTGACTTGCGCCATCCGAGATGAAAGGAGAAAACACATGACTACTGCCGAACGCAAGGGCCGCGCCATGACCCGGGAGGAATATCTGGAATACGTCAGTTACTTCAATAAAAAGGATTTTGAGAAGGTCGCCGGCTATTTTACCCCGGATATTACCGTGGAATATTACGACAACGCCACGGGGCTTGCAGTCCCGGCCAGGACACTCCGTGGCCCCAAGGAATTCATCGAAAACTACAAGGCGCTTACATCCGCAGTGAAAGAGGTTTTGGAGTTGCGCGATTTTTTATCCACGGAAGACAGGCTTTTCGCAGAGCTCTACACTGAGTTTCACCCCTTCAAGGATACTCCGGAGAGCGACGGCCGGCAGGCATGGAAGGTGGGCGAACCTGTTTTGTCGACAAACTGGGTGATGTACGACATGGTGGACGGCAAGATGAAACGCATAAGGATCGCCCATTGGAGGCTTCACGATCCAAAGACCGCCAAATTCAAGCCCTAGCCCCTTATTGTCAATGAAAGGCCCGGTATAAAGGATCAAAGGATCAGAGGATCAAAGGATCAAAGGGATCGAGGAGCATAGAGAAGCAGGGAAAATGAATACTCCACCCGCAGAGCGGGTGGTATCAGGAAGCCGCCAGGATGGGGGCAGCGAGATCAATGCGAATATCGAATGTCGAATAATGAAGTATTTGAACCCTTGCATATTTTGCGATGCCCGCCTCTCCAGACATCTACTTCGACATTCGACATTCATCATTCGATATTCATCATTCTCTTTTCTGTTTCTTCAGGACGCACCCCGGAACGGCAGAGTTTTTTCGAGTCACGCCGCCATAGACGGCGGTTTACCATAATGCGAAATAATGACGTGTTGCCGGACTGAGGCCAGATAACCACCCCTCCCCGACTTGCGCACCCCTTTGATCCTTGATTCCTTTGATCCTCGACCCCTCTGATCCTTTCCCCCTTGATCCTTTGATCCTCGACTCCCATGATCCTTTTCCCCTTTGATCCTTTGATCCTTGATTCCTTTGATCCTAACCCCCCGTGCATTCGGGCTGCCGGAGCGGTAACCTCAGAGCTTTTCCGCCTGAATGCGGGAGCTGTGTTTCAGGATGACGGCAAAGAGCTCTTCGACCAAATCCTCCGGCAGGCTCAATGATTTTCCCCATTCTCCGCGTTGCAGCATCATGCGCCGTTCGCGGTCGGGATCGACGACTGGCGCGGCCTGGTTGTTTTCAGTTTTCCGATTTTGCGCGCAATCTCGATGCGATGTCCCAGGGCCGAGAGGATCTGTTTGTCATAGCGATCGATCATGCTGCGCAAATCATGTTTTCGTGGTCGGGCCAGGCTTTCCGGGCCCATCTTCCGCCGCGTTTGCCGGCCTGTTCCCAGGCAAGCGCGGTTTTGCGGTCGAGCGATCCGCGGTGCAGAAGTTCCAGGCTTTTGTTGAACTGCGCGATTGCGTGGATCGCCTCGGGATTCGTTTCCAGAATCCCTTTCCAGATCCCGAAGCTGGAGGCCGACAACGTGTCATGTCCAGGAATCCGCGCCCCGCGAGTTTATCCAGCATGGCATGTTCGGCGTCTCCTGCCTGAGCGGCGTGCATGAGCGCCACGGAGATAAGCTGCGGCAGATGGCTGACCATTGCCATGATCCGGTCGTGCTCTTCCGGATCGACGGTAATGGGTAGTGCCAGAAGACTCTCGGCAAGATCCATGAGAGACAGCAACGCATCCGGAGGAGTATCCGGATAGGGGCAGAGCGCATAGACTTGGTCGCTGAACAGAAGCGGGTCGGCGGCTTCGACGCCGGAATGCTCGGATCCGGCCATGGGATGGCCTCCGATGAAATGAACTCCGGGAGGCAAGAGCTTTTGCGCTTCCGTCATGATCCGCTTTTTGGTGCTTCCGACATCCGTGACGATCGTCTGTTCTCGCTCAGGAATGGGCTGAAGCTGGCTTAGGGTTTCCAGGACCGTCTGCACCGGCGTGGCCAGAATCACGATGGAGCTTTCCGGAACGTGGGACGCAAGGTCCTGCATGCGTTCCGAGCTGGTCTGCAACTCCCGCCTCCCGAATGGCAGGGAGGCGCTCCGGCAGATCAAGACACGGCAATGAGCAATTTCGGCCGGCGCCGTTTGAGAGCCAGGGCGATGGATCCGCCGATTAATCCGCATCCGATAATAGTAATTTTCATTTCCCTTCATCACTTTGCCTTCCCGAGCCGTTGGCCGATCGTGGTTGCGATGATCCGGCAGCGGTTCATCATGAGGCCGAATTCCTCAAAGTTCAGCGATTGCGGTCCGTCGGAGAGAGCTTTGTCGGGATTCGGGTGGATTTCAATCATGATGCCGTCCGCGCCGGCCGCCACTGCCGCTCTTGCCATGGGGGCCACGAACCGGCGGTTGCCCACGCCATGGCTCGGATCCACGATAATGGGCAAGTGGGATAAATGCTTGATCACCGGGACGGCGGAAAGGTCCAGCGTATTGCGTGTGGCGGTTTCGAAAGTCCGGATGCCGCGCTCGCACAAAATGACATCCGGATTCCCCTCGGTCAATATGTACTCGGCGCTCATCAGCCATTCCTGAATGGTGGCCGACATGCCGCGCTTCAGAAGAACGGGCTTTCCCGCATGTCCCAGAGCCGTCAGCAGCGGATAGTTCTGCATGTTGCGGGCGCCGACCTGCAGCAGATCGGCATATTCCGATACCGTCTCGATCTGCTCAATCGTCATCACTTCCGTTACCACTGCCAGGCCGTGTCTGTCCGCGGCCTGCCGAAGCAGCTTCAGTCCGTCCATCCCCAGACCCTGATAGGAGTAGGGCGAAGAGCGCGGCTTGAAACGCGCCGCCGCGGAGGATCCGCGCGCCGCTGGCGGCCACGAATTCGGCGCTGGCTTCGATCTGCTCTTCGCTTTCGACGGCACAGGGACCGGCCATCACGGCGACTTCCATCCCACCCACCAGGCGTCGTCTCGCCGACCCGCACGACGCTGTCCTCCGGATGAAACTCACGGCTCGCCAGCTTGTAGGGAGTGGAAACCAGCACAACATCGCGCACGCCGGGCATCATGGATACGGCCTCCGACATCCAGCCGGTTGCGGTCGCCGACGACCCCCAGGATCGTGTGCTCCACGCCGTCGGACCGGTGCACATCCAGGCCGGCCTCGCGGATCTTCTGCTGCAATGCCGCGATCTGCGTTTCCGTCGCTTTTGTTTCACAAATGATGATCATTGTCTTTCTCCTAAAATGCGAACGGCCCACCAAGTTTTCCTGGTGGGCCGTTGTTTTCTCTCTGATCTCTGTAAAGAAAGGAAAGACGCAGCCCTCAGGGGTCGGCCTCATAGGAGCTGCGGTAATAAAAACGATTCGAGCACTCGGCTGTCATTTCTCTTCCTTCGGTGCCTATACTAGCAGAAAAAGCCCTGCAAGAGAACAGCCGCGGGTTCAGAGAAATTTTTGTCTCGCGCGGAGACGCGGAGCGCGCGGAGGCCGCAAGACTTACCTGGCTGGGGTCACCCTCAGCGCCTCGAACTGCGCCTGGCGGCCGAAGTCGATGGCGTTTGCATAAATGCGCGCCGCCTCCTGTGAGCTGTGAAAGCCCATGCTGTTTTCGGATGAAACAAAATCCCAGCGCATGGAGGCCCGGCGGTACAGATGACGGGCCCGTTTCAGGCTTTCCTCGCTTGCGCCCGCCTTTTCGGCGGCGGCGATTGCATCGATGGCGTCCAGCAGCGCTTTTTCGGTGCTCTGTTTGAGCACTGCCGTCCGGTCCTGGATCAGCTCAACCCGCGCAAGCAGCTCTTTTTCCTCCTGGCGGTGACAGGTCTGGCAGGCCTTGTTGATATTCGTCAGCGGGCTGCGCAGCCAGTGGTCCGAAACTTTGACAGCGCCCGTCCGCTCGTAGGCCATGTGGCAGTCCGCGCAGGCGACCCCGGACCGCGCATGAATGCCGCTGTTGTATATTTCGAACTCAGGATGCTGCATTTTCAGCATCGGCGCCTTGGCTTCCTTATGGGTCCAGTCTGTAAATCCAAGGTCCTCGTAATATTTCTCGATATCGTCGATATTCAGGCCGTTCTTCCAGGGAAAGGTCAGCAGCTTTTTCTCGCCCGCGAAATAATATTCGACATGGCACTGGCCGCAGACATAGCTGCGCATTTCCTGACGCGTCGCCTTGGTCAGGTCTACCCCCCGATCCCGCATTGCGTTGAGGAAAGCGGGCCGGGTGATGCGCAGGCTCATGGTCTCGGGATCGTGGCAGTCTGCGCACGAAGTGCCTCGATGCAGCTGATCCTGCAATTGTTTGTAGGGCATGTGGTTGAAGGTCTCCCATCCCATCTTTGCGATCAGCTGCGGGGCTTCCGCCGCATGGCAATTGGCGCATGCTCCGGGCTGGGCCGCGAAATCCTGCCGCTTGGTCCGTTTCTGATCCTCCAAAGCCCAGTAGTGGCCGCGCGCATCGTTGTAATCGATGCTGAAGGCATAGCCGGCATACAAACGAACCAGCGCCGGATATTTTTCCAGCTTGCTGTACGGCACGGAGCCGCCGTATTTGGTTTGCAGCGTGGAGTCCTCGGTTTTCAGGAATGTATCGTACTCGCGCGGGAAATTTCTGCCCCAGACCTCCGGGTCCAGCTCATCGGCCCCGATCGCCACAATTTTAAGCGGGTACTCCCGTCCCTCAGCCTTCCGCTGCTGGATATTGACGAGCAACGCGGCCAATCCGGCGAAAGCCAGAGCCGCGATACCAATGATACCCGCGACAAGAGCGAGATTTCGTCCCTTCAGCCAGGGGTTTTGACTCATTATCCGCCTCCCGAAATGCCGATCCGTGCAGCCTTAATATCAGCGGAGCAACGCTCGCTAAAATCCGTCCTGTTTGACTCGAAATTCGAGATTCAAAGCCAGGATCCGCATAGCCTGGCGCAATTATTCATCGTGTCCGACGCCCGGGTGGCAGTGCAGGCAGTCCGTCGGTTCCGGCCCGTTCCGGCAATCCATCCAGGCTGTCAAGTCACCGTGACATCGGAGACAATTATCCCTGGCAATATCTCTGTCAGAGTCCGCAATGCGTATAGGCTCGTGGAAGCCGCCCAGGGTAAAAGCGCTGCTGTGCTTGAAGCCGTTGATTCCTTTCACGGTCCAGTGCCCCAGGAATCCTTCCGGGGTGTGGCAATCGTTGCAGGTCGCCACGGCTTTGTGGCTTCCATGGTTCCACGCGTCGAAAACGCCGCGCATCACGTGGCAGTTTACGCAGGCGGCTGGATCATCCGAAAGATAGGAACTGCCCCGCGCATATTGAAAGGTGAATCCGCCGAATCCGGCCAATCCTCCCACGAGGATACTCAACAGTATCCACAGCCAGATTGGCGATTTCGTCGATGCCCGATTTCCAGACGACGAGCCCAAGTGGTTCTCTGTTGGCATGGGCAGAATCCCTGTCCGCGAATTTCGAATGTTACATCAAAGCCTTAAAGACTCAAAGCCTTCCGCGTAGTATGATGTATGCTTTTGGAGCAGACAACTGGAGATACGACTTTGCTTATCCGACAATTTGAAGTGGGGAATTTCAGCATTTTCAGTTACCTGGTCGGAGACGAGCAGTCGGGAGAGGCCCTGTTCATTGATCCGTCCGACAGTCCGGACATGCTTTTGCAGGAAGCGGCATCCCTGAAGCTGGCCATCAAGTACATTGTCAACACTCATCATCACATCGACCATGTGATGGGAAACCGCGAAATGGTCCGCAGGACCGGCGCAAAGATAGTCATTCACGAAGCGGATGCGCCATGGCTGGGGCACACGGACCCCGAAATGATCGAGCTTTTCGGCGCCGTGCAATCTCCTCCGGCGGATATACTGGTTTCGGACGGCCAACGGATACAGGTCGGGGGTGTCGCACTCAAGGTCATCCACACACCCGGACACACGCCGGGAGGGATGTGTCTCTACACCGATGGAATGGTGTTTACCGGCGATACCCTGTTTGTCGGTTCCGCGGGAAGAACAGACTTTCCGGGAGGGTCCTACGCGGAGTTGGAGCGCTCCATTCGCACGAAGCTCTATACGCTTCCCGGCAACACAGTCATTCTCCCGGGTCACAACTACGGCATAACTCCAACCTCGACCATCGAGCAGGAGCGGCGTACCAACGCCGTAATCCGCGCCTAATCCATTATCCTAGCCCTGATAGATGCGGCGCATCAGATCGGCGAATTCGTAAAAGCGCAGCGCCTGCGGGCCATCGCTGAGTGCTTTTTCCGGTTCCGGGTGGATCTCGACAATCAGCCCATGGGGCCCCACCGCATGCGCCGCCAGAGCCAGCGGCATTACCAGTTCCCGTCGCCCCGCCGCGTGCGACGGATCCACCAGGATCGGCAGGTGGGTCAGGCGTTTCAGAATCGGGATCGAGCCGAGATCCAGCGTATTGCGCGTGGCGGTCTCGAAAGTCCGGATGCCGCGCTCGCACAGAATCACCTGGTGATTGCCGCGATCGAGAATGTATTCGGCCGCGTTCAGGAACTCCTCCATGGTCGACATCATGCCGCGTTTGAGCAGCACCGGACGGTTGGAGCGGCCGACTTCGCTCAGCAGGCTGAAATTCTGCATGTTGCGGGCCCCGATCTGGAGGACGTCCGCGTAGCGCGCCACAGGCTCCACATCTGCCGGCGACAGGACCTCGGTGACTATGGGCAGGTCGTATTCCCTCCCCGCTTCCGCCAGCATTTGCAGCCCTTCAAAACCCAGTCCCTGGAAACTGTAGGGAGAAGTGCGCGGCTTGAAGCATCCTCCGCGCAGCAACTGGCCGCCGCATTCCTTGACGTACCGGGCGCATTTGCGGATCTGCTCCCGCGACTCGACGGCGCAGGGTCCGGCAATCACGACGAAGCCGGGACCGCCGATCTTGACTCCGCGCACGGCAATGATGGTGTCGTCCGGTTTGTGTTCGCGGCTGGCCAGTTTGTAGCTGACTTTTTCCTTTTGCCGGGACGCCGGCTCCGCCGACGTCTCAACTGGCTTCCGGAGGCCCTCCGGCAAGTATTTCGATTTTGGGATGAGTCTTGGCGCGATGCTGCGTCGGATAGGATCCGAGGACTTTGAGCGACGTCGTGGCCGAGCGCAGTTTTTCAATCGCCTCCGCGACCCGGTCTTCCGCCGTGTTCCCCTCAAAATCGATATAGAAGATGTACTGAAAAGGCATTCCCGGAATGGGGCGGCTCTCAAGCTTGGACAGGTTGATTTTATATTCGTGCAGCAGGCTCAATGCCTTCAGCAGGGATCCCTCTTCATGGGAAGTTGCCATGATCAGCGAAGTCTTGCACGGGATCCGCAAGTCGACGGCCGACGGCTTTTTGGCCAGCACGAGAAACCGCGTGTAGTTGTTCTGCTGATCCTCGATATTGCGACGCAGGATCTTCAATCCATAAAGCCGTCCGGCTTCTTCGCTGGCAATTGCCGCAACGAGGGATCCTTCTCCTCCTTGACCTTCTTTACAGCCATCGCCGAATCGGCATAGGGCAAGGCCTGGCAATTCGGCAGTTTTGCCACAAATTTCATGCATTCGGCCAGAGCCTGAGGATGAGAATAAATCTGGCGGATATTGGCCAGCGGCACCTCATCGAGCGCGAGCAGACAGTGCTCGACCCGCAAAACTTCCTCGCCGACAATCGAGAGCTGGGCGCAGGAGAGGAGGTCATAGACTTCGTTGATGCTTCCCGCCGCCGTGTTTTCAACCGGAAGCAGGCCGTAATCGACATCTCCGTCCTCCACGGAATTCACAACCTGCTCCAGCGTGTTGACGCCCGCAAAAAGCGTCTGATCCAGATATGGAGCGAAGTATTTGCGTCCCGCCAGCTCGCTGTAGGCGCCTTCGATCCCTTGAAAGGCGACGCGTTTCAAGCCGGATTTCTGATAATCGAGGAGGTGGAGTTGCTGGGACCGGATCGAATCGTCGATGATTTCGTGAAAGACCCGTGTGACCAGATGCGCATCAAGTCCCTGGTTGCGTCCCCTGTCAATAAGATTCGCCAGAATCTGCTCTTCTCTCAGAGCATCCCGGATGGGCGTTCCCAGCTGGTCTTTTGCCTGGATTATGCTTTCCGCCAGTTTGCGCCGGTCGGCCAGCGCTTCAAGAATGCGCTCATCCACTGAATTGATTTCACTCCGGATTTTCTCAAGCTCGTCCATCCCGTCTCCCCGGAATCCTCCGTTTAGTCTTAAAGGTTAATTGTCCCACAGCCTGTGTCAGTCTAGAATGTGTTTTCAGCGGCCATTGCACGAATCTCATTTGGCCGGATGGCTCCAAAGCCATCCTCAAATGCGGGCCGGGCAGTCGACATAAAGCTGCATCTGCCGCGGCGGCGGCAGGGTTATGGGAAAAGCAGGAGCCCCATGAAAACTGCTGTTTCAGACGCCGGTTATAGTGCCAGGGATCGAGACGCCCTCTTTCCCGGCGCCCGGTCCACGCTCGCCCTGCTGTTTCTGATCAACCTCTTTAATTATATCGATCGCCAGATGCTGTCCGCGGTCGTGGGCCCCATAAAGACAACCTTTTTCGGCGCCGGAGGAGCCGAAGCCGTCGGCAGCGGTTTTTTGCTTGCCGTCATCCGGTGGTTCGAAAACAGGTTGGGTTTCAAACCCGAGGATGCCCTGCTCGGTTTGCTCGGGACGGCCTTTATGGTGGTCTATATGGCGGGCTCCCCTATTTTCGCGCGGCTCGCGGAAAGAAAATCCCGCTGGGCCATCGTGGGCATAGGAGTGATCCTCTGGAGCCTTGCCAGCGGCGCGTCCGGACTTGCTGCCACATTTGGCATGCTCCTGCTTACCCGGTGTTTCGTCGGGATCGGCGAGGCTGCCTACGGACCGGTGGCGCCGGTCATGATCTCCGACATCTTTCCGGTCAGCATCCGCGGAAAGGTCCTGGCCTGGTTTTACGTCGCCATACCTGTTGGAAGCGCCCTGGGCTATGTTCTCGGAGGCCTGGTTGGGAACTCGAACATCGGAGGCTGGTGCGCCCGGCTCATGGGGATCAAGCTGGAAAGCTGGCGATGGGCTTTTTTGCTGGTAACGCTGCCCGGAATCGTCCTTGGCCTGCGGAGTTTCTTCATGCGCGACCCCCCGCGCGGGCTGGCGGACCTCAAGTGCGAGGCTAAAGCAAAAGCCATCCCATGGCGCGAATACTGGATCCTGGTGCGCACACCGTCGTATGTTTTCTGCACGCTTGGCCAGACAGCCATGACGTTCGCAATCGGCGGGATCGCATTCTGGATGCCGTATTACCTCGAAAGCCGGCCGGGAGCGCCCGAGCATTCCACGATCATCCTTGGCGGGATCACGGCGGTTTCCGGCCTGGCGGCCACGATACTCGGGGGAATTGCCGGAGATAAGCTGCGCACCCGTTTCCAGGGCTCATACTTTCTGGTTTCAGGGACGGCGATGATTGTCGGCTTCCCGATCTTTCTGGCCGCATTGCATGCACCTTTTCCGTATGCGATCTGGCTGCTGATTTTCCTCGCCTGCTTCTGCCTGTTCTTCAATACCGGGCCGACCAATACCATTCTGGCCAACGTCACGCATCCCTCCATGCGCGCCATTGCTTTTGCCGTCAACATATTTGTGATTCACGCTTTGGGAGACGTCATCTCTCCCGTGATCATCGGGCTCCTGAACGACCGCTACGGGGACATGAACAAATCCTTTCTGGTTATCGGGTTGATGTTTCTGGCCGCCGGGATTTTCTGGCTGATGGGGACACGCTACCTGCAAAGGGATACCGACCTGGCCCCCGGCCGGCTGACCCATTAAGAGAGCTGCCGGCTTTGCCGATCCGGCGAAATCAGTTTGATAAATGCTGGAGAATTCTTTTCCTGGCGTTCCGGGAGCAGTCGGGAAGATAAGCGCCGCCAGATATTGAATGTCGAATTTCGAATGTCGAACCGCAGAAGGTCAGGCCAGCCTTCGAAATTCATCATTCCGCATTCGATATTCCGCGGTTCAAAAAGATATAGTGAATTCTGGAACATATAAGCGACACAATCAGTTTTATGCTATCAATTTCCGCGTGCGGCCGGTGGCCCGGGAATTCAACTGCGCATGAGCTTGAACTTCCCAGAACCGGAAATGAACGGGACTTATGGATAATAATTCGCGACCGAACCATTTCCTTGTGTCTGAATACCGATAGACATCTGTAATCATATTAGGGTACACTTAGCCATGGTCAGGTGGAAACGCTTTGATGTCCTGGTTGTCAAATACTTGACCGACCATGATCCACAGCACGTCCATGTCTTTCAGGACGGCGTGCGGATCCTCAAGTTCGACATTGAAAACTGGACGGTCATGGAGGGCAAAATGACACCAAAAGCACGCAGAGCTCTGGAGTCACTCCGGAGAGAGGGGATGCTCGATGAGAAATCCGAAATTTAAGCAGATCACTCCTAACTACAGAAAGAGAGTGCTCGAAGTTGTGCTCCGAGAAGGAAAAAGACTGAACCGCTATAACCTCCCCTTTGCGGTCTTCACAGGCATGAAGATCGGATCCGACAACCGCTTTGCTTCCATTACGATCGAGGCTGATCTCGCGGAACAAGGCGCGACGTTCATATTGGAGGATGGAACGCGAGGGGATTTTCCTGCCGATTTCGTGCTGTATTATTCAGATCCCACCTACCAATGGTCGCCCATCAATCAGCTCAAGCGAGCATTGAAGGCTAAGATTTCCGATTCGAAGCTCTCATTTCGCGTGCTGGCCGATGCCCTCAATACGTCACCAACCCAAGTCGTGCGTCTCCTGCAGGAGAATCGGGCTTCAAAGCATTTCCTGCAGCTTTCCAAAATCGCCCAAGTCGCGGGATATAGCATTGAAATTAAGCTCAGGAAAAGAACCGCTGCTTAAACGCAGATGGCACCATTCCCACAACGTAACTTCGTGGGAGCTATCAATGGCTTCTCGGCCAGCATAGGTAACTTTGTCCTTTTTCAGCCTAATTCCCGCATTTGAAAATGTGCGGCAAGATGCCTGGTGGTTCTGTTGCAGTTGATTATATTTTCTTGCTATTTTTCGCGCATGTATTTTATCCGAAACAAAAGAAGGCCTGATACTGGAGCATTTTTTTCAAACATGGGATAATTTTTCCTATCGGCGCATGGAGAAACTGCAAATAGACAAGGATGATCCATAGGAGGGTACGCGTCATGTCCACGGAACATACGCCCGTCATTCTGCCGGTGGAGGCCTATGAGCATTACGAGACCGAGTATATCGACGATATGGGCTTCCGCGTTTTCGCGAAGCGTCCGAAGCCGGGGTATATCCCGGCGCCCGCTCCGCCTCCCGCCGATCCTGCCAACTGGAAGGCCGAGAAAGCTGCGCTGGAGGCGGCCAGCGGCGGCAAAAACACGCTGCTGTTTGACGACCTGGGGCTCCCGTCGGTCATGGTGCGCATCCCGATGTTCCTCTGGTCGGACGTGCTGGAGGGTGCGCCGGAGGAGCCCTGTTCGGCGTTCGTCGGCGGCGGCCAGGTGCTTGAGTCGATTTATGTCAGCAAGTACCTGAATGTCATGGAACACGGGCGCGGGTATTCGCTTCCCGGCCGCAACCCGGCCAGCATGTACACGCGCGGCGAGATGAAGGCCGCCTGCGCCGCTAAAGGCCGGGGCTGGCATCTGATGACGAACGCGGAATATATGGCGATCGCGCACTGGTGCCGCAAAAACGGTCATTTTCCGCACGGAAACAGCAATTCGGGCAGCGATTTTTTCAACAAACACGAGCACGCCATCCGCCGGTATATGGGGTCGTTCAAAGGTATTCGCTTTGATATGCACATGTGGCCGACGCTGACGGGGACCGGACCCGACACCTGGTCCCACGACGGCACGGCATTCGGGATTTTCGACCTCATCGGGAATCTCTGGGATACGCTTGCCGGGATGCGCCTTAAAAACGGGGAGATCCAGATTATCCCGGACAACGACAGCGCGTTGAATGTGGACGAGGGGCCCGACAGCCCGCTCTGGCGCGCCATCTCGACCGATGGCGCCCTCGTGATGCCAGGCACACCCGGCACCTACAAGCTCGACAGTCCTATTCCCGGACGTTCAAACGAGGACTTTGTCAATATCAAGAGCATCGCCTGCCTTTCGACAGAGATCAAAAATCCGCATTACACAGGCAGGAATCCCGACATAACGCACCGCGCGTATACCGTGTTTTCGTTTGCCGGCATGACGCATACGGAAAGCGCTCCGCCGCATAGGCTCCTGAAACAGCTCGGCATGTATCCTGTCGACGGCATGCAGCGGGAGCCGGTGTTCTTCCTGCGCAATTACGGCGAACGCATGCTGTGCAAGGGCGGATCCTGGTTCGACGGCCGGACGGCAAGTCTGTGGGAACTGTATATGCGGGAAGAGCGCTCCTGGATCGCCCAGGACATCGGGTTCCGCTGCGCCTACGCGGAGGTTTGACTGCTTATCTCGCTCTTGATAGACAGCCTGAATGGCACGTCCATGAGCCTGAAGGAATCGATGATCCGCGTCCCGCGATACGTGCATGGATCGGTGAATCGGGATACCGATGGCTTCTCGGGTTCATTTCCAGGCTGCCAACCGGAAAAATGGCAATATCAATTGGGCATATTCTTCTTTGCCAGTCAGGGACCTCCGGCAAAGCCGGAGGCCTTGAAAGATTGGAACCGCGCAAAGCGATTGCACGAGTTACGCCGGTCTTGAACGCTGACTTACGCGGGCAAAAGCCGATGAGGCGGTTCCGATCCCCGCAGGGGCCAGCGCTCCGAGCTGGACAGTTTTCTGCGGCGGCACTGTGGCAAGCGCCGTGCGGCAAGGAGATGAAGGGTATGAGAAATCGGGCGTTTGCCACAGTGCCGCCGCAGAAAACTCCATCGGAAGCGCCTCATCGGCTTTTGCTCGCTGACCCTCGCCGAACAAATCGGGATTTTTTCGGAAATCCGCGTTCGACACTTCCGCGAACGGGGATTCCGGCTTGAAATCCATAAGCAGCTGGATTCCCCAGTAGCCAGGCTGCATTCCCGGGCCCTTGACCTCGACTCCGGCGAAGTATGTAAAACAGCCTTCCAATTTTCAGCGGTGCCACCGGTTTACCCACAGTGCCGCGGCAAATAAAACGCATCCGGCAAGCAGCCGGCCATAGTCGGTGCCTTCCTTGAGTATCACCAGGCTCGCCACCACCCCGATGGGAATTTTTAGGTTGTTCATGATTGCCAGCATCCCGTCATTCACCTTGCGGGCCCCAAGGTTCCACAGGAAAAAACACAGCCCCGAAGCCACCACGCCCAGATACAGCAGGACGAGCCATTGATCCGGCTGAACCCGCATCCGGCCATAATCCATTGTTGCCAAAAAGAATATGGCTGCAACAACAACCGCCCCGCCGTACATGAGCCCGAAGACGTCTTTGTCCCGCAGGGCAGGCCTCGAATCCATCAGTCTTTTGTAGGCGATCTGGCCGTAAGCGAAGGCTGCGTTGGATATCTGGACAAGCACCACCCCGACAGCGCTCGCCGACGAAGACTGGTGGGGGAACTGTATGACGGCTCCTCCGGCAACAGCCAACAGCGCAGCCGCCAGAAATGTCAGGTGAAACCTCCTCGAGCACAGGTCGTTCAAGAGCGTAACGAACAACGGAGTCGTGGTTGTCATCAGGGCGATGACGTGCGCAGGAAGGTACTGGTAGGACGCGACGTAAGCAACATACATCAGGCCGAATTGCACGCCGCCGATAAACATGAGCCGGAGCTTGTCCGGCGCCGCGATGCCGGATATGCGCACAAAGGGCAAAAAAACAAGCAAGGAGAGCAGCAGCCTGGCAAAGGAGACAAAATTGGAATCCAGGGGGACAAGTATCCCCTTAATGAGTATGAAGGAGAATCCCCACAAGATCGAAACAAGTATTAGATATAGCATAAGAAATCAAAGGCTGCCGTGCGCGGCGCATCGTGAGGCCTTTGCTGTCCGGAATCATGGAACAGGACAGTGTGAGAATCGGCAGTCATTGTCCGAAGGCCGCAGGTCACAGGTTACAGGCTGCAGGCCACGGGCTGCAAGTCTCTTGTCGGGGCCAATGATATCCATAACCGTCTGAATGGCCGCGCTGCTGCATCCTTAAGGAATTTCGGGGCAAAGATGCGACAGGGTCCCATGTTCGGGAGCATAATCAGCGTCCTTGAAAACCGGGACCCATTAAATGCCCGGACCCGGGATTTCCATACAAAATATACCGCCGGATAGCCCGTAATTGTTTGGGTGTGGCCGCGTGCGGTGGTAATATTCCCAACCATGGCGCGACAAAATCCGATCGAACTGCTTCATTTGCATACATACTTTTTCTTCCCGTTTTCGATCGATAAAGTGACCGTGGTCGAGAACCACAGGGATTTATGGGCCAAGTACAACCATTGGATCGACGGGCTGGACGAATGGATTGCCGCACACCACACAGGTCCCCAGGGCCCTCTCCGGAAGCATCTGGGCTACTGGCGCCGCGATCCCTACGCCCGCTTCGACTTGGAATCCCCGGCCTTTCAGGACATGGTCTTCTTCCACCCTTATGTGCGCCGGGTGTTCTTCGATACGGGTGAAGTCGCGAAAAAAACCGAGGAGCGGGAAGCGCTATTGTGCTGTTTTACCCTGCCCATTCCCGCCGACAGAAAGCTCTGGTTCTACGCGGAGGATGTGAAAGGCCGGTCCGCTTCGGTACAAATAACGGACCTGCGGCTATTCCTGTTCGCCAATGGCATCGGAATCCTGTCGGTCGGCGTCGAGGCCTTCCACCTGCCGGCTTCGGACGCGCTCTGGATCAACGAGGCGTTTCGCAAGGTTTATCCGTCCAGCGGGCGCCAGATCCGCGAAGGGCGGACTCCGTCGAAGATGCAGCTGATCGTTGAAAAGGAAGGGCACCGGCAAATCATTGCAGAGGAAGAAATTAAAAAAGCCGCTTTGATCGGCTACCTGCCGCCCCTGGCAGGAACGATTTCGTCTCTGCTCTATTTTTGCGATTACTCGCTGCAGGAGTTCGAGCCGGTCCTGGACGAGCGGATGCTGGTTTACACCTATGCCTGCCTGAATCCGGATTCCGTCTCCGCAAATTTCGCGCATTCGGAAACTTACAGGATATTTTTAAGCCGGCTTTTGTATGTCGATCTCGACGGGGAATCGTATCGATACGATCCCGATTTTACCCGCAAACAACTGGAGCGTCATCTTTATCACAGGTGGGCCCACACAGGGACGTATTACGGCTACACCAGCTATAGCAACATCACCGCCACCATCGGCGCATTCGATTGCGACCAGCACACCTTGCGCGAAGGGTTCCTCATTCACCGCATGTTCAGCACCCGTTACTACCTGATGGCCCTGATTGCTCTGTTTTATCGTGCGACGCTGCTGGACTTCGCCGAACGCACCGCTCTCGTCTCCAAGCGCATCTACAGGGACTGGGAAGACGGAAAACTCAGCAAGGGGAATGTCCGACTGGCCAGTGACCTGCGGTCGGAATTTTTGCATTTCTCCAATTACTGGTATTTCGACGAATTGGCCAACAAGGAAGAGGAATTCGAGCACTTCATCCTGCACTGCCGCGCGTTGCGGATTCAGACGGTCAAGAACGAAGTAGACCAGGAGATCGAAAAGCTGAACACATCTCTGCAAAGCTATGCCGCTTCACGCAACACAGATGCCGTGAACCGTCTGGCCATTTTAAGCCTCCTGATCGGCGCCGGCGCCATCCTGACCGGATTTTTCGGCATGAATTTCGGCCGTAATTTCGAGCGCATCTTTTTCCAGCCGGATGCCCATACGGCCGGGTATCATTACGGAGCCGTGGCAATCGTGTCGATCCTGGTGCTCGGGGTGCTTGCTTTCGGCATTTACATGGTCGTCAGCAACTGGTCCGACTACCGGGACGTGCTTGTTCTCAGGGGACGTATTCGTCGGGGCCAGGCCGAAAGCAGCCTGAAGCGCGGCCCCGCCGAATGGCCGAGCGATGAGGAATTCGAGTAGGACGGCGCAGCCGGCAGAATAGGCCCTTCAAAACCCATCATCCTGCAAAGAGTCCATGCGGCGCGAACCGGAATTTTTTGAAGACCAGGAACTGGTTCTTGTCTACATGGCAAGGCGCCTGAAACACGCCCTTGCCGTCGAAAAGGCTTTCAACGAAGGCAGTCTCGACTATGTCGTGGAAACCGGACCCTACCAGAGCGGCTTGCTCTTTCGCACCACCAAGGTAGGGGCGTATTTTTACGTCATGCCCCAGGAAGAAGAACGCGCCCATAGCCTGCTGCATAAATGCGGACTGGAGTAGCGAATGGATCATGGATTGGTAGTGATCAGAGACGCGCGGACAAAGGACAGCCAAAAAACCCTTCCTGCCTGGGACGAGTTTATGGCCTATCACAGCAATTTATCCGCTCACGATTTTGACATGGTTCCCGGCGCCCGTGATATGTGGAGGAAATATTTTGAAAGACATGTTCGATCCAGGCTTCGCAAAGCCCTCATCGCAGAGCGCGATGGAGAAATCATAGGCTTCCTTTTAGGTGAACTCCGGAAGCTGCCTCCAATCTTCACGACGCCCCGCCAGGCTTATGTGGACAGTCTGGGCGTTGTCGAAAGCGAGAGGAATAAAGGAATTGGGGCTTTATTGCTGAACTCCTTCGAAGAATGGGCAAGAGAAAGGCAAATGCCCTTCATTACACTCAATGTAAGAGCCGAAAACAAATCTGCCATCCGTTTTTACGAGAGATGCGGATTTAGAGCCATCTCGTTGGTTGAGAAAAAGCTCTTGTAGGGCCAGGAAAATTCCGAGCCTGCTTCAGTGAACCGATAGTGGTTTTTTGAGTTTTTCCAGGACCCCGAGCATCCCCGACCTCGGTTTCCGGCGCGAAAGGTCGATCATCGTAATCGCCCACGGATTGCGCTTCCTGACATAGCACGCTTCCCAGAGCGTCTCGTTCCAGAGCGTCGCATACAGCTGCCGGGCCGACATCTTTTCGAATCCGATCAGGAAAATGCGCAGATCCGCCAGCGCACCCAGCACTTCCAGGGCTTTGCGCTTGCTCTGCGCTTCATCCAGCCCTTCGGGATGCGGGAGTACCATGCCGCGCTGCTGCAGGCCCTCAAAAAGACTGATGCCGGATCCGACCGACTCGAATTGACGAATATCCTCCAGATCGGATTCCCTCATCTCGGCCGGATAATCCGATGATGCCTGGAACGCTGCATCCCCCGCCAGTTTGTTCAGCTCGTTATCAAAATCACTGATGGAAGCAGTCCGCCCTGCATTACGACAGCCGGCGAATGCCCTATTCGCATCCATCTTGGCACGTCTCTCCCGACGCTCTCTCGCACGTTTTCCCATGGTATTCCCCTTTCCCGCGGTTGTTTCGGGCGGCAATGATCCCCCGCCCTCTCCTTATTAATGAACAGGCCCGGAAGTGAGCGAAAAAATTATGGGTGGAGCAAGAAAGGCCGACAAAGGCGAAAACCTGATCGTGAACCGCTTGGAGCGGTTCCGTGAATGCCACGGATCCTGGCCTCCGACATACGCGGGAAGAACAAACAATGCAGGTAGGCACGGGTATACTGGAGGTACCACGTGAGGATAGCTTCGGAGAGCCATCCTCACTCGCTTTTGGGAGAGACCGAAAGACGCGTGCCCCGACTACCCGCCGGGAGGCATGGTGGGGCCTTCCTCTTCGGCAGGGATGACGGACTCCTCCGCCATCCACTCGTATCCCAGATCAGCGCGCCATTGCAGCAGCCCTTCCCTGAAATCGTCGTAGTCCTTCTGAAGAAACTGGTAAAACCTGGCGCTCTCCAGCGCGATGGCGCCGAAGTTGGCGGCCGCGCCGGCAAAATTAATGTCGGCATCCGTGAAGCGGCGCGGTTCGGATGTATACACCCTCATCACTCCGACTACTTCTTCCCTCAGCTTGACGGGGACACTCAATATTGAGGCGATTCCCTCCTGCTTCACCTGGGGTCGGAACTGAACCCTTTCGTCGGTCGTGGCATCGAAAACCGCCACGGATTTGCCCATAAGCGATTCCGACATGCTCTTGTCGGCCGATACAGGGCCCATTCGGACGTACCAATCACTCAATCCATAGGCGGCAGTCCGAAGGAGCGCTTCTTTGTTGGGCGTAAGCAAAAGCAATGAACAGCCTTTTGCGGCCATGGCTTTTGCGACATTTTCTACAATGGAGCGGAGAATGCTCTCCGGCGAACGGGCTGAGTTCAGCGTTGCGGCCAGCTGGTACAGACTATGGTAATAGGTTTTCTCGTACTCCTCCATGGTTGCACCTCCTCGGCTTTCCTTAAAACAAAGTATACTCCTCTTGGTCCATTGCAGGCACATCGGCTTCATCAACGCCCTTGCCGATAGCGAAACACAAGGCCAACCTTCAGCTTCTGGCAAAAGCGGATGCCTGACTGCAAACTGCTCGAAGTGTTTGCAGGAGCTCCGTCTGCTTTCATACGCTTATCCTCAAATCCCTTGTCAGCGTTAATCAGCGTTTTCTTCAGCGTATGTCGGCGTCAATTCTTATCTCAGCAGCGGAACTCCACATATTCTCCGGAATAGACGGGGGATTGCCAATGCATCGCCATTCGGCCTTCCAGTTTCTTGTTTTTTCGCACGGCTTTCTGCATATATACATGCGAGAATGACTTCTCAGGGACGACCGGAGACCGTCGCTGACCTGCTTCTCGTCAGCCTTCGCCGGGCTCGGGGGACCGGTGAAGGAAGGATTCAAAAGCATGGAATTGGAAAAATATTCTTTGGGCATCGGCGACAGATTCGGCTTCGAATGCGTGGCTCAATTGCGCGCGCTGCAGAAGGCGGCCGCCACGGATGGCGTCCGGATTGCGCCCGTTTGGAACAAATCCAACCGTGAGCACAATATCGCCGGAACCGTGCCGGAAGCCGCCCGAAAGGCGGCCGACGAAGGAGTTCTGGCCTGCCGCTGGACAGATCCCTATTATGTCGACGCCGACCATATCGGACTGGCTACGGTCGATGCTTTTCTTCCCACCCACGACTATTTCACCATCGATGTCGCGGATTACATCGGGAAACCGCCTGGCGAAGAGCCCACGGCGTCTTTCCTCGCCGCGATGGCCGGGCTCAAGGGATCTTTTGAAATTCCGGACCTGCAGGCGCCAGTTCAGATCACGGACCTGACCCTTACGGATTTCGCCCGGAAATACCTTTGCGCGATCGCGGAGGCTGGCAACATTTACCGGCACATCGAAGAAAGAAAAGGAACCCAATTTGTTACCGAGGTGTCTGTAGACGAAGCTCAGAATCCGCAAACGTCTGTCGAGCTGCTGCTCATTCTTGCATCCCTTGCACGCGAAGGTATTCCAGCCCAGGCCGTTGCGCCCAAATTTGCAGGAGCTTTTCTGAAAGGCTGCGATTATGTGGGCGACCGGCAGCAGTTCACACGGGACTTCCGCGACTACCTTGCCGTCATCAGGTTTGCTGTTAATAATTTCAATCTACCCCGCAACCTGAAACTGAGCATCCACACCGGCAGCGACAAATTTTCTCTATACCCCATCATGCACCGCGCCATCAAGAGCATGGATTCAGGGATTCACCTCAAGACGGCGGGGACCACCTGGCTGGAAGAATTGGCCGGTATTGCCGCTTCGGGCAACACCGGACTGGCGTTTGCCAAAAAGATCTATAAAGAATCCTACCGGCGATGCGAAGAATTGTGCAAACCATACCTCGCTGTTATCCGTATCGACAGGCAGAGGCTTCCATCGCCCGCCGAGGCGGCTTCGTGGAGTTCCGAGGAGTTTGTCCGCGCGCTGCGCCACGATGAATCGTGCAGAAGTTACAATCCGCATTTGCGCCAGCTCCTGCACGTCGGCTTTACGGTGGCCGCGGAGATGCGAACCCGCTTCACGGAGATGCTTCTCGAATACCGCGACGCCATAGAGGAAAATGTCACCGAAAACCTGTATGACAGGCACATCCGGCCCCTGTTCCTCGATTCTGACTGAAAATGGCCGGGAGGGAATATTTCACAATCAGCCGCGAATTGCGCATTCGGCTGCAGGCCCGCGCGAATCGAGTCAGCTTTGAACCGGATTTCAGAACTTCTGAAATACTCCTATGAAAATATGTCCGCCGCTCTGCGAAACGCTTAACGCCGTTTCATAGGTTTGCCGCGTAGCGGCAGTATGATTCTAGCCCGGCCTTTCAAGGCCCGGACAACGATTTGAAATAGATTCCGTCGCGTCAGCTACGGTTGAATTCAGGCGTCGCTGACGCGACGCATCCTGCTCATCGGTCATAATGCCGGCCTTAAAAGGCCGGCCTAAATTCACCGAGCCGCTACGCGGCCGAACGAGATATCGGTGCTACCTGCAAAAAAAAGCGGACAGGTTTTTGTCTGCACCCATGTCCGATAGATTGCAAGTTTTCATAATTTTTGGGAGAGTATGTCAGGAGTTCCGAAGTTTTCATCCAGGAAAAGGGAGGCACTGTGAACCTCGATGAACTCACCCGACACTATGACTTCAGCGGCCGGGTTGTCGTCGTGACAGGCGGCGCCGGCATCCTGGGCGGCGGGATTGCGTGCGCCCTTGCGGGATGCAACGCAAGCGTCGTCATTCTCGACCGGGAACCTGCCGGGGCAGAGCGGCTTCTGCCGCGGCTCAAAACGGCAAAAGGCCGTGCCATGGTGATCGAGTGCGACGTCCTGAAAAAGGCCTCGATTGAGCTTGCATCGCAAAGGATCATCGCCGATTGGGGACAGGTGGATTGCCTCATAAACGGAGCAGGGGGAAACAATCCGGGAGCGACCACGGGGGACAGGGCTTTTTTCGATCTCCCCGAGGATGCCCTACGATTTGTCTCCGATCTCAACCTGCTGGGAACAATCCTGCCCAGCCAGGTTTTTGGCAAGCTCATGGCTCAACGCGGGGAAGGCGTCATCCTGAATATTTCCTCAATGAACGGCTTCCGCCCGCTGACCCGAATCCCCGCCTATTCCGCAGCCAAGGCGGCCGTGTCGAATTTCACCCAATGGCTGGCTGTCCACATGGCACAGGAATATTCGCCCCGGATCCGCGTCAACGCCATAGCCCCCGGCTTTTTCCTCACGGAACAGAATCGTTATCTCCTGATTGATAAAAGCACGGGCGAACGGACTGCCCGCGGTGAGCAGATCCTGGCCCACACTCCGATGCGCCGGTTCGGAGAGCCTGAAGATCTTTTCGGGGCAGTTTTGTGGCTCCTCTCGCCGGTGTCCCAATTCGTGACAGGGATTGTGCTCCCCATCGACGGTGGATTCTCGGCATATTCAGGAATATAAGCGCGATGATCCTTTTCAGCCGCGGTTCAGCCTATACGGAGTTTTCTCCCGAAGAAACCAGGCAGGCGCTCTTTTCCTCCCTGGATCGTCTCGGAGAAAAAAGGCGTGTGCTTGCCGTCCCGCCCGATTTTACACGCTACCATTCCCAGGCAGGGATTTTGACCGAATTGGCCTGGAAATATTACGGAAACCGTCTGACGGATGTTCTGCCCGCCATCGGCACTCATAGCCCCATGACCGGAGTAGAAATCGGGAATATGTTCGGCAAGGTCCCCACAAGCCTGTTTCGCGTTCACGACTGGCACAACAGCCTGGCGATGCTGGGCGAGGTGCCGGCCGCATTCGTGAAGGAGGTATCCAAGGGCAAAATTGACTATGCGATCCCCATCCAGGTCGACAGCATGATCGCGGACGGTTCTCACGATCTGATTCTCTCCCTCGGGCAAATCGTGCCCCATGAAGTGATCGGGATGGCGGGATACAACAAAAACATCTTCGTAGGCACTGGCGGAGCCGAGGCCATAAACAAAACCCACTTTCTGGGCGCGGTGTATGGGATGGAACGCATGATGGGACGGGCCGATACTCCTGTGCGCCGGATCCTCAACTACGGTTCCGAGCATTTTGCCAGGCACCTGCCGGTTGTGTACGTATTGACGGTCGTCGGGAAAAACGACAGGGGAGAGCTGGTCATCCGGGGGATTTTCATCGGAGATGAACCGGATTGTTTCCTCCGTGCCGCAGGGCTGTCTCTTGCGGTCAATTTCCAGATGCTGGATGCGCCGCTCAGAAAAGTGGTTGTGTACCTTGATCCGTCGGAATTCAAAAGCACGTGGGTTGGTAACAAGAGCATTTACAGGACGCGGATGGCGCTGGCCGACGATGGGGAACTCATCATCCTGGCTCCGGGGATTTCGCGGTTTGGCGAAGACGATCAAATTGACGGATTGATCCATAAATACGGGTACGTGGGGACGCCGCGCATTCTGGACCTGGTCCAAAAGCAGGAGGATCTCAAAAACAGCCTGGGGACGGCGGCCCACCTCATCCATGGGTCTTCGGAAGGCCGGTTCACTATAACCTATTGTCCCGGCGGCCTCACGCAACAGCAGGTTGAAGCGGCAGGCTTCCGCTATGCCGATCTTCGCGCGATGACGGCCCGGTACAATCCCGCGGTCCTGGCGGAAGGTTTCAACAGGCTGCCGGATGGAGAAGAAATCTTTTTTATTTCAAATCCCGGCCTGGGTCTCTGGGCACATCGAAAACGTTTTGAAGACCCCCGATAACGGAGGGCAAGCATGAAAGATAAAGCGGATATCGGGATGATGGGTTTGGCCGTCATGGGTGAAAACCTTGCGCTCAACATGGAAAGCAGGGGCTTCACCGTCGCCGTTTACAACCGCACCGTTCCCGGCGTGGAAGAGGGCGTGGTCGAACGGTTCATCAACGGGCGCGGAAAGGGAAAAAACTTCATCGGATCGGAGACGACCGCGGATCTCGTGAAATCGCTTGCCTGTCCACGCAAGATCATGATGATGGTAAAGGCCGGCAAACCCGTGGATGAACTGATCGAGCAGCTTCTCCCGCTCCTGGACAAGGGCGACATCCTCATTGACGGCGGGAACTCGCACTTCCCCGATACGATCCGGCGGACAAAGCACATCGAGTCCAAAGGAATGCTGTTTGTCGGTACGGGCGTTTCGGGCGGCGAAGAAGGAGCTCTGCGCGGCCCGTCCATCATGCCGGGCGGCTCATCCGCCGCCTGGCCGCACATCAAGCCTGTTTTCCAGGCTATTGCCGCCAAGGTTGCCGACGGCACTCCCTGTTGCGACTGGGTGGGCGAAAACGGGGCCGGCCACTTTGTCAAAATGGTACACAACGGCATCGAGTACGGCGATATGCAGCTTATCTGCGAGGCCTACCAGATCATGAAAGAGCTTCTCGGCATGTCGGCCGGAGAGATGCACGAGACATTCAAAGAATGGAACACGGGGGACCTGGACAGCTACCTGATAGAAATTACCCGGGACATTCTCGCCTTCAAGGATACGGACGGCCAGCCGCTGGTGGAAAAAATTCTCGATACTGCCGGACAGAAGGGAACGGGGAAATGGACAAGCGTCGTGTCCCTTGACCTGGGCATCCCTCTGACCCTGATCAGCGAAGCCGTATTTGCCCGGTGCCTCTCTGCCCTGAAAGAGGAACGGGTCGCGGCTTCCCAGGCGTATTCGTCTGCTAACCAAATGTTCACAGGGGACCGCCGGGCCTTTTTGAAAGACCTCGAGCAGGCGCTGTATGCCGCAAAGATCATTTCGTACACCCAGGGCCTCGTCCTGCTCCAGGAGGCGGCCAAGGAATACAAATGGAATCTTAACTACGGCAGCATCGCCCTTCTCTGGCGCGGAGGATGCATTATCCGTTCGGTGTTTCTCGCGAAGATCAAAGAGGCATTCGATCAAAATCCGCGCCTTTCCAACCTGCTGCTCGATCCTTTTTTCCGGGAACGGATCCAGAGGTCGCAACAGGCGTGGAGGCGTGTGGTTTCCGAAGCCGTCCTGCAAGGCGTCTGGATCCCGGCCATGTCGACGGCCTTGTGCTACTTCGACGGATTCAGAAATGCCCGCCTTCCGGCCAACCTGCTGCAGGCGCAGCGCGATTTTTTTGGCGCACATCAATACGAGCGCATCGACAGGCCCCGCGGTCAGTTCTTCCACACCAACTGGACCGGGCACGGCGGGGAGACGGCATCATCATCATATACGGTTTGATTCGAAATATGGGATAGGCACCCGATAGTCGGTGGTGCGATGCGGGTTGGCGGCGATGTGGAAGGTGGAAGATGGAAAGTGGAAAGACATAAGGAGTAGGCTATGGGCAACAAACTGAATATCCGGCCGGATGGGGAATTCGATCTTGTTTCGCTGGGCGCGCTTGTGCACCGCCTGGATCCCGGCATCATCCCCTTTCGCAAGGCGACCACATGCCAGATCCACGTCAGCGGCGGCGAGTTCAACGTCGCGGCCAATCTGGCCGATTGTTTTCGAATGAAAACGGCCATCATCACAGCCCTGGCAAAGTATCCCATCGGGGACCTGATCGCGGAACGGGTCCGGGCAATGGGAGTAAAACCCTTCTATAGATATTTTGATCATAACGGGGTCAACGGCCCCAATATGGCAACCGTTTACAGCGACCGGGGATACGGCGTGCGCGCGCCGGTGGTCTTCTATAACCGGTCCAATGAGGCCGCAGCCCTCCTGAAGCCGGGGGATTTCGACTGGAAAACGATCTTCGCCGGAGGCCTCCGCTGGTTTCATAGCGGAGGCATCTTCGCCTCGCTTTCGGAAACGACCGGACCTCTCATCGCCGAGGGCATGAAAGCCGCCAGGGATGCGGGAGCCGTGACGAGTTTCGATTTGAATTTCCGCGAAAAGCTCTGGAGTATCTGGGGCGGACAGCGGAAAGCTGTCGAAGTCGTGGCGCGTATCGTCAAAAACGTGGACATACTGATCGGCAACGAAGAGGACCTTCAGAAAGGCCTGGGCATCGCGGGCCCGGAAGTGGAGGCCAAATCCGAGCTCGATCCCGGCGCGTTTCTCGGGATGATCGAGAAGGTTGTGAAGAAGCATCCGCAGATCAAGGCTGTAGCCACAACGCTTCGCGAAGTCCACTCGACAAGCCGCCACAGCTGGGGTGCGGTCGCCTGGGTGCAGGGCAGTGCGCACGTCTCACCCACGTGCGAGCTGGATATCTACGACCGCGTAGGCGGCGGCGACGGCTTTGCCAGCGGCTTCATCTATGGACTGCTGACGGGCGAGACTCCCGGAGATTCAGTCAGGCTCGGCTGGGCGCACGGAGCTTTGTTGACAACGTTTCCCGGCGATACGACCATGGCGACGGTCGAGCAGGTCCGGGCTTTTGCCCAGGGCGGATCCGCGCGCATTCAGCGGTGATCTTCAAACCAGGCAACGACCGAAAAATCAGGTCGCCACAAAATCCCGGGAAGAAGCGGTGGATAGGTAGACTTCAGGTGCATCGGGCCAACTTTTTAGAGCGGCTTTCATCGCCGATATACGCCGGCAAAAGCCAACCGTCGCCCTGGTGATCAGCGTTCGTCAGGGTTCTTTCAGCGTATGTCAGCGTAAAAAAATGCAGGAACGTTCAACCTCTGTCGGCCGCCAAGCAGAGCTTAGGGGATTGTGACTGTATTCAGTTGTCGCGCACCGCTAGGCTTTTAGTTTGCCGGCCAATTCTTTTCCGTACTCCTGGGAGTTTTTGCGAAGGCGTTCAGGCTGTGCCGGCGTCTGGACCCTCAAAGCGCCTTTCACCATATTCATGCGGTAGAGATTTTTCATGGTGTCGTATATTCTTTGCGCTGCTTCCCCGCTCCATCCGTAAGCACCGAACGCGCCCCCTGCCTTCCCGGCCAGATTGGCTCTCTCGGCAATAAAGAGCATCTCTTTCATCACGGGCATCATGTCCCCGTGATAAGTTGCTGAGCCGAACATATAGGCATCGTACCCTTCAAGGTCGTACTCGCCCGTCACAGTATTGGCATCGACAACCGTGACCTCGGTTCCCTGCTCTTGGAGCCCTTCCGCGATGGATTCCGCGATCGCCTTAGTATTTTTTGTCCTGGTTGCATATACAACAAGCGCCTTTGCCATGTCGCACACTCCTTTGCTCCTGCCGGTTTTTTACCGGTGAATTACTTATCCGCGTTTCGCGGGTGATAGCCGGTCAATCAAGGCATCCATCGAAATATTTCATATGAGCCTTGCAGCGGCATTTTTTGTCCCAGGGCTCGAGGCACTCCCCAATCAATCTGACCTTAGCATCGCCCTCTGATTTTAAAACGGGCCCTTTGAGAAAGACGGAACTCTCCCCCAGGAACCGGTCGTGATAAATCTCAACTGTATACACCCCGCACTGTACGCAGTAAAAATAGGACTCTGTGTATTCGTCGCCCATGAAACTGCCGGAAATCGACGCTACGCTCCGGCCTTCACCCACATCGCCAGAAGCTTTTCCACAGGATGTGCAGCAAACCATGCCATTTATCTCCGCGCACATGCTCTTTTTCTGCCGACAGAGATGGCCTTGCCGTCAATCTCCAGTTATGCGCGCCCATAACTCAGGGTCGATCGTTGCCCTAATTCCTTGTCAGCCTGAACCGGACCATCGCGTCATAGGGCACTTTTGCCGGCACAATCTTCGACATGACAGTTCTTCGGCGCCGGGTCAGCAGACAGCGCCGTATGTTCGAAGCCTTACCCCTTATGCCAAGCTTCTCTCTCTCGATTCTTGGGCCTTTTAAAGGGGTTGTCAAGGCATTGATTTATTGGCATTTCCATCCTGCGGAGCAGGATCAAAACTGGGGAAAGGAGCAAGGGACAGGAAGAATCACCCCCCGAACCACAACAGCAGCGTAAATTTGGGCTGTATCGGGCGCCCCGAAATGCTACACTGCTATCTTTTTATGGTGAAACTATTCTAGCGAGAGCAGGAATATGATTGCATCGATGTTTTTCTGCATTTTGCTTGCATTTATGTCGGAAGCCGGCGCTGCAAGGTCTGCCCCCAGCCTTTTTGGATCCTGGTCCATGGATAAAGCGGTAGAAATGCTGAACGTTTCGCCCTGGGCGAGGCAGGAGACCTTTACCCGCGTTATCAGCGGAGTCGGAAGCGGCATATCGGGTGAAAAGGAAATCTACAATACCTTCTACGTGCGTTTTCTCTCAGCCCGCCCCATACGCGAAGCCTACGCCCGAATTCAGCAGATTCAAAACGGATACGACAAAATGTCTCCGGAAGAGAAAAAGCGGTTTGAAACGGCTCAGCAGCCCAACCTTGAAATGGATACGTCACGATGGATCGTCGTATCGGTCGGGTTCCGATCCAATGATCCCAACGAGGAAAGCATGGTCCGGCGTTTCTTTCAAAGCCAAACAGCCCAAACATTGAAAAACAAGGCCTACCTTTCCACAACGGAGTGCCCGCAGTTGGAACTCAGCGCATATTTTCCCCCTCGAGAGGAGAGTATTGGCGCGAAGTTTGTCTTCAGCAGGGAGCTGAATGGGGTTCCAATCCTTACCAAGGAATGTGATTCCATCACGCTTGAACTGCTTGAAGTGATGGGCCCTAGTTCCCGCCTGAGGTCCGTTTTTTCCGTCAAGCCAATGATCGTCGGCAACGAACTCGTTTTCTAGCCGGTTCTATCCTGAGATATCCGATTGCCCCATTCGCAATTGAAAGATTGATATGATCAAACTGTGGCCTATAGCACTGCTCCTCCTCTTACCTGCCCTGGTTCATGGAGCGGATCCCATCAGGGTTGGTCAGGAGAAGGCGGACTCGCCGTCTGCAGCCGCAACGGCCGCCCAGGAATCACTCGGTGGATTCGAAGCGCCGCCGGAAACGGATCTCCAGCAGATTGATTCCTTTGGCGTAGAGCTGAAAGAATCATGGATCCCGTCCGGAGCGTCCAACGATAAGGCCTTTGCGCTGATCGTAAATCCCTTTTCAGTGCGCAAGCGGGGTAAGATGTACGGCTCGGTCTATGAGTACCACCGAAACGACAATTTCGATGCCCGCAATTTCTTCGATCCTGTGGGCGAGCCTCTGCCCGAGTTCAAGAGAAACCAGTTCGGATTCAGCTTGGGCGCCTTTATCACGAAAAAGCTGCAGGTGTTCGGAAGTTACGACGGTTTGCGGATCATCAAGGGTTCCACCATGCTTTCGCTGGTGCCTACGCCGCAAATGAAGCAGGGGGATTTCAGCGCGCCGGCCGGCCGGAAGATCCTGGATCCGTTCACAGGCATTCCCTTTCCCGACAATCAAATACCCACATCGCGCATTCACCCGGTATCCACCAAGCTGCTGTCGCTGTTCCCGGATCCAAACCGGGATGATCCGGCCCGGAATTACGTCAACAACCAGCCCATCGTGAACAACAACAACAGCATTACCACGCGTGTGGATTATGAATTCAGCCCCGAGACCAAGCTCTTCGGCAACTACAACATTGCGGACGGAAGCCAGTTTTTCACCGCCTATGTGCCATCCTTCGGAAGCACAACCGATCAACGGAGGCAATCGATCTCGCTGGATCTGACGCATTCCTTCAGCTCCAATAAAGTGCTGAACCTGCGTGCCGATTTTAACCGGGAGTCCAGCCTTCAATTATCCCAACAGGCCTATCAGACGGGTTTGCTCGCTTCTTTGGGAATCGAGGGAGTGAACATCCTGGGTCCGATAGACGAAGGTTATCCCGAATTTGAGATTATGGGCTATGCGAGCCTCAACTTCGGATTCGGATTTGCAGGATTTCCGGGAGGCGGGTCTCCGGAAATCTTTGTTCAAAACACCTATGCTTACAAGGGCGACTATACCTACGTTCATGGAAATCACACTCTTGGATTCGGAGGGAACCTGAGCTTTCGCCAGCTTAACGGGAGCATGACGTGGGGGACTCGACGTGGCCAGTTCGGCTTTTCAGGACAGTTCAGCGGCGATGCCTTTGCGGATTTTCTTTTGGGGATTCCCTATACGGCCACTCGCGGAAATGGTTCCGATCGAGCGGATCTGCGTCAGAGATCCTGGCAGCTCTCGATAAGGGACGAATGGAAAATCAGCCGTCATTTGACGCTTTCCATGGCGCTCGCTTACAGCTATGCCCCCTTCCTGCATTCGATCCACGACAATGTGTCGCTGTTCTATCCGCTGCTCTTTGAACCGCCCCTCGATGGAGAAATCGTCATTACCGGGAGCCCCAGAGCCCGCGAACTCGGACTAAGCCTTGAGTCCGGGCATGCAGCCTACGACGACAGGAACGATTGGGAACCGGCATTGGGTATCGCATTTAGCCCGTTCGGCAACAACCGCCTCGTGTTGCGGGCATCCTATAGGCTGACGCACAGTCCCATGAATTATTTTCAGGCGCTCAACAGCATCGGGCGCAATTATCCATTTTTCTATCTCGAAAGAGCCGAGTCCCCGACAAAACCCGACCTGGATCTCTCCCGGCCCTTTACCTCCGTCGCGCCGGCGGCACAGACCATTCAAGCCGTGGATCCCTATCTGCGCAACACTTACATCCAGCAGCGGGAACTGTCTCTCCAGTACGAATTCCTTCGCAGCTGGAGCCTTGAACTGATCTACGAAGGACGGAAAACGACGAGGCTGTTCCGCACGATTCCAGCCAACGTTCCTCTTCCGGCAGCCTATGGAGTTCCGATCCAACCGCGGCGGCCGAACCCGGATTACGGCCGTTTTGAAATCCTGTCAAGCGGCGCTTCCTACAGCAGCGACGGGCTGAATGCTCAGTTGAAGCGCCGCCTGACGGGTGCTTTTTCGATTCAAACCGGTTTTATATGGACCAAGGCCGTCAGCGACGGTTGGGGATGGGCTTTCGTCAATCCCGGCAATCCCAGGGACATGGCGGCCGAACGGTCGTTGTGGGGATTTCAGCCGCCTGTGCAGTTCAACCTGAATTACATTCTGGATCTGCCGGTGGGGCGGGGCAAGCTGATCTCGACGGATTGGGCAGGCAAGCTCTCCCCGCTATTTGAAGGCTGGAGGATCTCGGGGATTACGACCATCATGGCCGGATGGCCCTTTAATCCGGAGGTGTTCGGAGATCCGAACAATGACGGCGTCTGGGGTGACCGCCCGAATCGGATCGGACCGGGCACGCTTCCCGGCTCTCAGCGATCCGTGGATAAGTGGTTTGAAACCTCTGATTTTGTTATGCCCGATCTTTCGGGAACGAATCCTCAATGGTTCGGGAATTCAGGACGCAACATCCTGATGACTCCCGGCGAACGAACATGGGACATCAGCATTCTCAAGAGAATCCGAGTTTCCGCCGACGGCAATCTTCTCGAGTTCAGGGTGCAGTTCTTTAATGCTTTCAATCATGCCAATTTTCAGCAGCCGGGCAATTTCATGGGAACCCCCACATTTGGAGTTATTTCCAACGCAGAAAATGCCCGTGAAATCGAGATCGCCCTGAAGTATTCCTTCTGAAAAACCACAGATTTCGCGTCGCGGCCGGGCGAAGGCAATCCAATGAATGCGACTTCACAAGCCGTCCGCAGACGTGCAGATCCCTATGCTTTGCCAAAATAGAAAAAAGGGGCATGTTTGCAAAGCGGTCTGGGATATCCTGCATCCAGGCAGTCCGCGGCTTCGTGAGCAACTCCATCGCTCTATTGCGCGGGCGTCAGCGGGGCCGGCTGAATGCTCCCTTAAGGGACATAACGACATCGGACGCTTTGCAGCCTTCGCCCCAGCTATGTCGTACTTCCAGCGCTGCAGCTGCCTTTTGCTCAGCTTGAAGCGAATGCCCTGCAAGGCTTGGTCTCTACCATTCCCAAATACGCGGGACTCGATTGGACTCAGAATGAAATTCGCCGGCTTTCATTAGGCAATGCTCATGGGTGGCTGGGGAGGTTAAAGCGCAGACCGGCGATGAACCAGCGACCGGGCATATCTACGCCGATGACTTCCTGATAACGACTGCTAAGCAGGTTGGTAACATCCATCACAGCCGTGAACATGTGGAAGCGACGTTCGAGACGCAGATCCCAGAGCCAGTAGTCCATGCCATTGGCGCGTTTCGTAAAAGCCAGTTTCTGCCCGCAGGTCATTGAGAACGGCAGTTCCACCGAACCTGACGCAGCCCACGAGTGCCGCGAAGTATCCAATACATATTTGGAGAAATAGTCGATTTTGCCGGCCGTGTTTTCCATCGTTGTGTAGTGAACCGCGAGGCGAACGCCTGAAGAAAACGAGTGTTCGAGTCCCGCCTCCATGCCCCGGACGCGCAACTTGCGGATGTTGGCAGTGCGCCATTTTTCATCGGGCGTGTCGCGGATCCAGTCGATCACATCTTCCGCGTTGCGAAAAAAGAATGTCAGAGATCCCATCCAGTTCCCTGCCGGGAGGAAATCGACTCCCGCGTCGCCCGACCACGAGGACTCCGGCCCGACGTTCGGATCTGCCTCGTTGTTGGGGTCATGGTAGTACAGTTCTGTGAATGTCGGGATCCGGAAGGCGTGCCCGATTGAGGATCGGAGCCGGATGCGCGCAGCGACCCACCAGCTGGCGCTCAGCGACGGGTTGGCTGCAGCGCCAAAATTGGTGTAACGATCCCAGCGGATACCGGAGTAGACCGTTAATTGCTTCTTCGGCTTCCACTCGACCTCTCCAAACAGACTCAACCGTCCATATTCATGATCCCCGAGATTGCTGGAGCGTATGACGTCGGCGCCTGCCTCGGCGCCAAAATAGAACACAGCCTTGTCGGCCAAAGACCATTTCGATTTCACCGTTGTTCCAGCCTCGTGGGTCCGGTGATTGTTTCTATTGCGGTCAGGGGTCCGGACATCGTAGAGAAATGTGTCTCCGTGCGTCCGATAGTACGCACGAAACACACTGCTGTCGAGCGCAGGCACAGCGATCTGCTGTTCGAACGAAACCATCGTCTGGTTTTCCCACTCCCGGGAGGGGGCCGGACCATAGAAGCCATTCGCTCCAAATTCATCGCGCCGGTGCGAGATGAAAAGCGACGATTTTCCGAATCCCGTTCGTGAGCTGAAACTCAAGCTGGTGAAATCGCGATCGTACATGAAACCGGTGGAACGATCTGCCGAAGCGCTGAAGGACTGATCGATGCCGGCCTTCCGGAAACTCGCACCGAAGCTTCCTTCGAAAAAGCCGAACTGCCCACCCATTAGCGAAGCGTTCACCTTTCCGACGTCACGCCTCGTTATGATATTGATGGTGCCTCCGAACGCATCGGCACCATAGAGAGACGAGCCGGCACCCTTCAGGATTTCAATTCTTTCCACCTCCTGCAGCTGGACGGGAAAGTCGGAATTGTGATGAGCCGTCTGGGAATTGTTCATGCGGATTCCGTCCACCAGAACGAGCACTTGCGAGTAGGAAGAGCCCCGCACCGACAGGTCCGCCTGTAATCCGAATGGCGCACGCGATTTGACATCGACAGAGCTTGCATAATCCAGCACCTCCGCGATGGAACGAACCGGCATTCGCCCGATCTCTTCGCGAGTCAGGACGGTGACAGTGCGGGAGAGGTTTTCGAATGGGACGGGATCCAGGTTTGAAGTGACCACGACCTGATCGCGAGGCCCCGGCTGCTGCGCTGTCGCGGCAGGAACCAGCCCGTAAGCCACTACTGCCGCAAGGACATGAATCAAGCCTATATTCCGCACCGCAGCATAACAACGGAGCATGTAAAATATCTCCGGAAGCGAATCGTCCCGTCAAAATAGCCCTGTAAGCGGACGCAGTCAAGGTCGATGGAGACAAGGACGATTGTTATCATGGTCATAAGCCCAAAACTGTTTGTGCCCGGCTTCCGGGACAGGATGTTTCCCTTCCCGCTGCTTTCAGAGCTGCTACTGCCGCAAAAGCCACACCAGGCTTCACCGCAGAGCTACACACCTTTCCGTCACACTTCACGGTGTCGATGTATATAATGCCCGTAGCTTTATCCACAGGGCTGAGTCTTTCAGCTGGCTGGATTGACAATCGTTTTGCACCTGGCATTGCCTGTTGAAGCGCCTGTCCGAACACCTCGCTGCATTCTTCGGCCGGATTACGGATAGAGTCGTGATACTCTGTTCCGGGTGCTACATTAGCCAGATAACCTGAAAGGAAGAGACAATGCTCACAGTAACGACGCCCTCAATCGAAGGGAAAAAGATTCTCAAATATCACGGGCTCGTAAGCGGCGAGGCCATCCTGGGCGCAAATATTTTCAGGGATTTCTTTGCGGGGATCCGGGATATCGTCGGCGGCCGTTCGGCATCCTACGAAAATGAATTGCGCAAAGCCAAAAGTATCGCGGTCGAGGAGATGGGGGCGCAGGCACAGGCGATGGGCGCCAATGCAATCGTCGGCGTCGACCTGGACTATGAAACGATCGGCAAGGGCACCATGCTGATGGTGAGCGCCAGCGGTACGGCGGTGACGATAGAGTAACGGGTTTCCGCGGCGCTTCCGGCAGGATTTTGCATAGAAGCGGTTCGCATGAGTGCGAAACTACGCTCGTTCGTTTTTTTGGGGGCGGCCTTCCGGCCACCCTCGCAAGCTTTGAGGTAGCCTCTCCGGGCCATCCTCGCCAAAAATCATTGCGGATGAGCAGGCGTCCGAGAAGCTACGCGTACAATTTTGCGCGACCGACGGTATAGTGGAAAATGGGCTTTTTGACGTTCCGGATCGTCAGCGGCCCGTGCTCCACGCCTTCCGGAATGATCGCGGCGAAGCTCTTCTTTATGCTATAAGGCTTCCCTTCCACCCAAAGTTCCACTTCTCCGTGAAGGTTGTGGATGTCATCGAGGTCGCTCCCGAAAAATGCAATGACTTCCGAGAAGGAATGCTTGTGTTTGTCGACAAAACAAACATCCTGTTCTTTGAGCCCGGACCTTTCCGGAGGCCATATCCACGATGTTTCAGCATGAAATTCGGAGCACGGGACAGTCTCGGCGTCAAGATGCGCTACGCGGGTTATAAAGCCTTCCGGGATTTTGTGCCTGTAAGCGGGAGTTTTCCGGTCCGCCTTGTCCTGAAAGACAAAATACTTGAGCATGTCCTTTTCGCCCGCGAATTTCCCGCCCTTATCCTGGAGCACGGTGTGGTCATACGAAGAAGTGTATCCCATGCTGAAGTGAAAGAGCGGCTTGTCCATCCTCTTCGTATTCAGCGGGCAATGCTTCAATCCGGCAGGGATATAAACAATACAGCTTTTGTTGAAGGTCACCGGCTGGTCTTCCAGCCAGAACTCCATTTCACCGCACAGGTCGGAAGGATCGTCAAAATTGCTGCCGAAAAAGGTAAAAATCTCGTCAAACGGATGAATATGCGGCTGCGGCCCGATTTTTTGCCCGGGCTTCAGGGTTTTCATCATTTCGGCATTCTTCCTTGCAGCCTCGGGGTGGACCTTATCCGGTGAAAGAAACCAGAGGCACTCGGAGTAAAAAGTGCCGGGTTCCACATCGCCGTCTATATATAGCACGTGCTCCATAGATCGATTCTGGCCGGGGATATATTCATCGAGAGGTGTGTTCGGACGCCCCCAGGCCAGCACGACGTTCTTCTTCATCTCTGTGATGATGTAGTTTGGTTTGAATTCCGCCATTCTTTGCCTCCTGATTTTTCGGGTTTTGTTTATTCTACATCATTGCCGTCGCAAATAGCTTGTATCAAACCGCAGCCGCCGAATGTGGTTCTTGATCTCCAGGTTTTCAAGCATGGACGCCTTGGCGATAGAGCACAATGACGATGAGGGCTTTGATTGCCCAAATCACAAACGACAATACCCAGAAGATTTGAAACTGCCGACGATTCAGGCTCCAAAGGCATCGCCCCTCAATACCCGGGCAAGCGTGTTGGTCCATGCCTGCAAATCTTCATCGGGTATCTGACCGCCGGTGATTGATGTGACGTAAAAGTTGTTTTCGGCGCGCGCGTTCCACGTGGTGATTTTGGCAGAATGGATATCCAGCCCGCAACGCGACAGGCTTCGCGTCATTAAATAGAGGAGGCCCTGCAGGTCGTGCGCCACGATGTGGACCACCGTGTGCTCTTCAGAAAGATCGTTGTGCAGATCGATGGCATCCAGCACAATGCCGCCGGGCGGCGTCTTTCCCGCCAGCTTGAGAAAATTATCGATGGTTTTGGCGCCTGTCAGGACTTCTTTGAGCGCGGACCGGATTCTCCGGGCTTTGCTTTCTGAAATCTGCATCCCATTGGATCGGATCCAGAGCGTATCCAGAACTACGGGCTTCTGTTTCCGGATGGTGAAAGCCTGGGCTTTGTGAATATCCACATTGCATCCATAGAGAACCCCTGCAATTTTTGCCAGCATGCCGGGCCTTGGATCATCCAGCGTGCAGACGGTGAGTTCTGAGTAGTCATCCCCCGGCCGATTGTAGAAGTCAAACACAACACCTTCAGTTTCGAGCCTGTCCAGAAGCTGCAGATGGAAGGCGATCTCTTCCAAAGGGGTGTTGAGAACATAACCGGCCGGCATTGCATCGCAGTGCTTCAGAACGGCGGTTTCATTCCGGGCCTGAAGTGCGGTCAGTTTTTTGCGGATCGAGACGCTCCGATCCTCCTGTCCATTCAAATCGGGAGCTTCATCGGAGCGGCGTGCGACATAATCCTTCAATTTCCCGTAAAGGTCCTCCAGGTCTCTCAGATCCATCGAGGTCCAGTTGTTTTCGGCCACCGCGCCGTTGTCGACATACGTGAAGACATAGAGATGCCGCAATGCCTCGAGACTGGGCACCTGCGCCGCCGCCTTCCGGATGACGTGGGTCGATTTCAGATCGTGAAGCCTTGCCGTGCGGACGAGCAGCAGGTGCTGACGAACCAGGATTTCGAGGATCTCCTGCTTTTCGGGAGCGAGATTCAGTCTGGCCGAAACCGAATTTGCCAGCTCTGCGCCGGCGCGGCAGTGATCCTTTGCCGGCACCAGTTTCCCGGCATCGTGAAGCAATGCGGCCAGGCAAAGCATATCGAAATGCGCACACTCGCCGAGCAAGTCCGAGAAGCGCTGCCCTGCCGGATCCCGCCCCGCCCGAAGGTTTTCGAGGTGTTCGACAATGCGCATCGAATGCTCACCCACAGTATGACGGTGGGCGGGATCCGGAGGCACGAAGCGCATGACTTCCGAATAGTTCGGAATGAACCGATCCAGGATTCCAAACCTCGACAGCAGCCGCAGCGTAGAAGAAATCCCATGGCTCTCACCAAGGATCTGATTGAATGCCCGGACCTCTTCACGGGAAGGTTCCTGGATTCTCAGGGCACTGGCTCTCTCTTCCTCCAGTCGATTCAGGTCCTTCAGGCTCACGGGGAGCGAATAGCGCTGCGCAACAAGGAACATGCCTGTTGCATGCGCCGGATACGGAGAATTTTTCCTGCAGGTGAAGGGACCCATTTTCCAAAACAGATCCATTCACCGTCAGCGGGCCTTGAAGCAATGCTCGCACCGCCGTTTCCCGAAACCTGGCCAACGTTTCGGAATGGGCCAGATGGCGCGAAAGCCACTCCTGGGCCGTACAGCCATCCAATTCGCGCGCGATCCGGTCCTGATAGTTCGTGATCAGCACATCCGAAAGCCTGCCGGCAGCAAGATGGAGCCAGGTCCGGGCGCGCCAGAACCACTCCGCGGCATCACGGACTTCTGCAAGCTGCTGTTTTGATATGCCTGCGCGGTCCTCGAGCGCCTGGTCGAGCTTAAGGTTATTCGATGCAGGAAGCAGTCTGAATATCCATCGGGCACGATGCAGGTCCCGCAGTGAACCCGGCCCCTCTTTCAGATTGGGTTCCACCGAATAGAGGCAGGGGCGCGAATTTTGTTGCGGCCCGCCTGCGGGCCGGGATTCGAGCATGAGGTCCAAAGGCGACAGCACCCCAAGGATCCGACTCGCCAGCCTGTCCGCCAGGGGGCGGTCCCCACAAATGTGCCGCAGATCAAGAAGGGCCGTTTTGGTTGGCACGTCCCACGCGCTTGCCTCGGCCACAGGTCGGAACGAATACCCCACATGGACATCGCGAAGAGAGAGGAATACATCCATAACCAGTCTGAAGGCCGTGTGTACCAGGGCCTCAACCCAGGGATCCTCCTCCTCCGATGGGATGAAGGCGATGTCGATGTCGGAATAGGGATTCAGCTCCCTTCTTCCGTAGCTGCCGGTGGCCACGATGGCCAGACCCGAATTTGATGAACGGGCAGTCTTGCGGTCCGCGGCCTCGCAGGAGATTTGGTAGATTTCATGTACAAGTCCATCGACGAGCGATGCGTGGGCCTCGAGCAGAACATGGCACGGCGCATTCCATGTCACGTGGCGGAACAATTCCGACCGCCCTTCACGGAATTTGTGCTGAAGCAGCTCGATTTTTTTATTCATGGCAGTCCGGAAGCACGCGCCCGTTCAGCCTTGAAAGGTACCGTTAGCCGAACGGGTCTGGAGAGACTGTCTCAAAACTGCCGGCGAGGATCTTGCGAAAGTAGTTTTGAGACGGTCCCTGGAGACCTGTCCTCACGAAAAATCCAATTACGGATCAGGGTCCGGGCACAGAGAGCCCTCGTCCCGGCTAGAGGGAGTCTTCTCCCCTTTCACCGGTGCGAATGCGCATGGCATCCTGGAGCGGAAGTATGAAAATCTTGCCGTCTCCAATTTCCCCCGAATAGGCGCTTTTTCGTATCGCCTGGATAACCTCTTCGCACTGGTCATCGGTGACGGCAACCTCGATCTTGCATTTTGCCAGAAGATCGATGCTGTATTCCGAACCGCGATATCGCTCTACCTGGCCCTTCTGCCTGCCTGCTCCCCGCACATCCGTCACCGTCAGCCCGGCGACTCCGATTTGTGAGAGTGCTTCTTTTACATCCTGAAGGCGATGAGGCCGTATGATCGACAGAATCAGTTTCATGATGTTGTTCCTCAATTAAACCCTGGTTCGATATTTGCGCTTTGGGCGTCATTCATTGATTCGTTGACACCGGTGCGATACCACAATCCTTAATCGGCGCTGTAAGCGCTCTCTCCGTGCTGTGAAAGATCCAGACCCACCTCTTCCTCCTCGGCCGTAACCCGAAGACCCATGATCCGGTCAATGATCTTGAGCAGCACGATGGACATCACGAATCCCCAAATCGCTGTGGCTGCGACCGCGGCAATCTGGATCAGGACCTGCTTCGGGTTGCCGTAAAGCAACCCGTCCGCTCCGGCGGGATTGATGAATTTTTGAGCGAAAAATCCGGTCGCGATGGCGCCGAAAATTCCTCCCATGCCATGGCAGGCAAAGACATCCAGCGTGTCGTCCAGTTTGGTGCGATCCAGCAACACGACGGCGAAACTGCAGATCATTCCGACAAGAAGGCCGATAATGACGGCCGCCGTCGAGTCGACATAGCCTGCGGCCGGCGTAATCGCCACCAATCCGCACACCGCGCCTGTGGCAGCGCCGGTTGCCGAAGGCTTGCCCCAAAGGGTCCAGTCCACGGCCATCCAGCTCAGGGCCGCAAACGCGGCCGCAATATTGGTCGTAACCAGGGCATTCACGGCCACGCCGTTCATGGCCAGGGCGCTGCCGGCGTTGAAGCCGAACCAGCCGAACCAGAGCAGCGCCGCGCCGAGTATAACGAAAGGAACATTGCTGGGACGCGCTCCATGGGCGCCTTTATGGCGCGGGCCGATGACCATGGCCGACCCGAGCGCGGAAACCCCCGCCAGCACGTGCACAACCGTTCCGCCGGCGAAATCCAGAGCCCCCATATTGCGCAACCAGCCGCCTACGCCCCAAACCCAATGCGCCGCCGGCGCATAGACGACGGTCGTCCACAGGACGACGAACACGATCAGCGACCGGAAACGTATGCGTTCGGCGAAGGCGCCGATGATGAGCGCCGGAGTGATCGCGGCGAATTTCAGCTGGAAGAAGTAAAACAGCGACCCGGGTATCGTTGCGGCATAGGCTTCATCCGGCGCAGCGCCGACCCCGTGAAGAAAAGCATATTTCAATCCGCCGATAAAACCGCCCTGGGTCGGCGCAAAGGCCAGACTGTAGCCCCACAGGGTCCAGACACCGGTTGAAATGGCGAAAATGATGACACACTGCATAATGGTGGAAACCACATTCTTTTGCCGCACGAGGCCGCCGTAAAAAAATCCCAATGCCGGCGTCATAAGCATCACCAGGGCTGCAGCCACGGAAACCCATGCCGAGTCCGCGGCATTCAGCTTGCCGACATCTCCGCTCGGTGCAATCCTGCCCGAACTGGCCAGGTAGGTCAGGATCACGGTCAGAACAAGTGCAATCGCCAGTATGGTAAGCATTTTTGACTTCATTGTCTTCGTTTCTCCTTTCAGCGATGCTTTCACTGCAATAGGCATGCCAACCTGCGAAGGCAACTGCCATTTCTTCCCCGCAGGCACCATAAAATGCCCATTAACAAATGTTTACCTCGCAGAAGTCGGGCGAGCGGACAGGAGGGAAGCAACAAAAAGCATGCTACAATAATGTAGATTTGGCTATATTTTGATACATATATGTAGACTAATGAATCTTGAGCGGAAGCGCCCAATTCCGGGCGGCCGCCCTGAAATCCACCGCACGGATTCAAAGACTCCGGGAAACACGAGGGGATGCATCAATAGTTCCATTTTTGTATTATTTATAGAAATACCCTACATAAAAGCAAGAAATGCTTTGTCTGATCTTCGCATTCCATGTCGTCGAAAAAGGCATCCATCCTTCAAATCGGGAACGGGATGCACCGGCCGCCCATTTCGGGCTGCTGTCTACTGGAATGGAATTTGCAGAAGAAAATCCGGCGCCCGGGAGAGAGGGAGGCGATTTGCAGAGCGGATTCATCCCTCAAAGAGAATAAAGGGACTGCTGAACCCCTTGCTCATCCTGCTTCCGGACACACCTATGTCTCACATTCAAGAAAGGCGGATTGCAGTGGCGAAAATATGCAGAGTGTTGCTCGGATTGGCAGTCATAATATCGGTTTTGTCCGGAGGCCATGCCCTGGCCCAGTCCACAATTTTCAATATCCCGACTACGGATACCGCAGCCCAGGGCAAAGTATATGCGGAATTCGACTTTCTGATGCAGTTGCCCGGGACCGGTGTTTCCCGGACATACCTCTACAATCCCCGAACGGTGATCGGCGGACCCGCCAACCTCGAATTCGGAGTGAACTTCCCGCTCTACAACACAAGATTTTCCGGTGACTCCGCAACCAGCGGATTCATTCAGCCCAATGCAAAGTGGAAGTTCTACAGTAGCGAAGACGCCGGGGTCGCCATGGCAGTCGGCGGCCTGCTGAACACTCCCCTCAACAACCGCAGCGGCCAGGACAGCTGGGGCCTGATCTACGGCCTGGTCAGCAAGAAGATTAAGTCGGGGGATTACGGCCCGCGTTTTCACGCCGGCCCGTATGGCATTGTGTCCGCAAACCAGGATCCCGCTGAAGGACCGGTGAGCTTTTTGGGTCCGCGCGCAGGCGTGATTCTGGGATACGAGCAGCCGGCGAATAAAACGGTCAGCATTGTGGCCGACTGGTTCAGCGGAAAGAATGGGTTCGGATATTTCACGCCGGGCATCTCGATCGTGCTCCCGCGAAACGGATTGTTGAATGCCGGCTACAGCATCGGCAATGACAGCTGGGAGGAAGGCAACGCTGCCAGGAACCGGTATTTCTTCGTCTATTACGGCATTACCTTTTGAAGGACCGCCGAGGCATAACAATTGACGATTGACGATTGAACAACACTGTCTGTTTCCAATCGTCAATCGCAATTCGTCAATTTGCTTTTCCGTGGTACTCCTGCAGGCTGCGCACGATGAGCATTTTGCTCTTTCCCGACATTATTCCGCGCACGGCGGCGGAAGCACCCGAGAGGGTGGTGATACAGGGCACGTTGTGGGCAAGGGCGACGCGCCCGATCTCGTACTCGTGAGTGCGTGAGACTTTGCCCCACGGGGTGTTGATGATCAGATTGATCTTCCCCTGGCGGATGAGGTCCAGCGAGGTCGGGTGGCCCTTGCCCACCTTGTGCACCAGGCTGCAGTCGATGCCGCAGGCGCGCAGAGACCGGCATGTGCCTTCGGTGGCCACCAGGTCGAAACCCATTTCGACGAAATCGCGCGCGATGGGGATGACGCGGAGCTTGTCGTTGTCGTTGACGCTGATGAAAACCGTCCCGGCGGTGGGCAGCTCAGCGCCGGCGGCCAGCTGGGATTTGGCGAAGGCGCTGCCGAAGCGATAGGAAATTCCCATGACTTCGCCCGTGGATCGCATTTCGGGCCCCAGATATATGCTCACGTCGCTGAACTTGTTGAACGGCAGCACCGCTTCCTTGACCGAAATGTGGCGCGGCTGAGGGGCGCGGGTCAGGCCCATCCTTCTCAGCGACCGGCCGACCATCACCCGTGCCGCCACTTTGGCCAGTGGCAGGCCGACGGCTTTGCTGACGAACGGCACGGTGCGCGAGGCACGGGGATTCACTTCCAGCACATAGACGGCGCCGTCGCGCATCGCGTACTGCACGTTGATCAGGCCCTTGACCTTGAGCGCGGCGGCCAGCCTGCGGGTGTAAAGCTCGATGCGCTCCAGCTGTTCGCGGGTGATCATGTACGGCGGCAGGACGCAGGCGCTGTCGCCGGAGTGAATGCCCGCTTCCTCGATATGCTGCATGATGCCGCCCAGCAGAAGGTCGCGGCCGTCGTAAACCGCATCGACGTCGAACTCGAAGGCGTCCTCCACGAACTTGTCGATCAGCACCGGGTGCTCGGGCGAAGCGCTGACCGCGTCGCGCATGTATTGCCGTAGGGTAGGATCGTCGTAGACGATCTTCATGGCGCGGCCGCCCAGAACATACGAGGGGCGCACGAGCACCGGATAGCCGACCTGCCGGGCGACGGCCTGCGCCTCGGAAGCGGAAGCAGCCGTCCCGTAGGGCGGATGCGGGATGTGCAGGCGGCGGAGCAGCGCCCCGAACCGCTTGCGGTCCTCCGCCAGGTCGATGCTGTCGGGAGACGTGCCCAGGATGCGAACGCCCGCCCGTTCGAGCGGGATGGCGAGCTTGAGCGGCGTCTGGCCGCCGAACTGGACGATGACGCCATAGGGCTTCTCGTTTTTTACGATGCGAAGCACGTCTTCCAAGGTGAGCGGCTCGAAGAACAGCCGGTCGGTGATGTCGTAATCGGTGCTGACCGTTTCGGGATTGCAGTTGATCATCTGCACCTCGAAGCCCTCCTCCTTGAGAGCAAAGACGCCGTGCACACAGCAGTAATCGAACTCGATGCCCTGGCCAATGCGGTTGGGGCCGCCGCCGAGGATGATGACCTTGCGCCGGAGGCTGGGCTGCGCTTCGTTTTCCTCCTCATAGGTGGAGTAATAATAGGGTGTGGCGGCAGCAAATTCCGCGGCGCAGGTGTCCACCGTTTTGAATACTGCCTCCAGCTGAAGCCGGGCGCGGCGCCGCCGCACTTTTTCCTCGCTGCTGCCGCACAGGAAAGCTATCTGCCGGTCTGAGAATCCCAGGCGTTTGGCTGCGCGCAGCTCCTCTCGATCCAGGGACTCCAGTCTTCGCCCCCGCAGCGCCGTCTCCATGTCCGCAATCCGTCCGACTTCGTGCAGGAACCAGGGATCGATGCCGGTGCGGCGGGCCAATTCGCTTACCTGCATGCGCACCTGCAGGCCGTATTTGACGAACAGCAGATTATTCGGATGCGGCCGCTTCAGCCGCTTGCGGATGATCTTTTTCATGGCCGCCACGCCAGGCTTGGGGCCGTAAACGTTCAGGGGATCATGGCCGTCGGCGCCCAGGCCGAAATGGCCGATTTCCAGGGAGCGGAAGGCCTTTTGCAGCGACTCGGGGAAATTCCGCCCGATAGCCATCGCCTCGCCGACCGACTTCATCTGGACGCCCAGCTCGTCGCTGCTGCCGGCAAATTTTTCGAAATCCCATCGCGGCACCTTGGTCACCACATAGTCGATCGAGGGCTCGAAACAGGCGGGAGTCTTGCGGGTGATGTCGTTCGGGATTTCATCCAGGGTGAATCCCACAGCCAGCATGGCCGCGATCTTGGCGATCGGGAATCCGGTGGCTTTCGATGCCAGGGCGGAGCTGCGCGATACGCGCGGATTCATCTCGATCACCACCAGCCTGCCGTTGGCCGGATTGACGGCGAATTGCACATTGGATCCGCCGGTCTCCACCCCGATTTCCGTCATCACCAGGCGCGCCGCGTCGCGCATCCGCTGGTATTCCTTGTCGGTCAAAGTCTGCGCCGGCGCCACCGTGATCGAGTCGCCGGTGTGCACGCCCATCGGATCAAGGTTTTCAATCGAGCAGACGACCACGAAGTTGTCCCGGCGGTCCCGCATGACCTCCAGCTCATACTCCTTCCAGCCTATGACGGATTCTTCCACCAGCACTTCGTGCACCGGGCTGAGGGCAAGGGCGCGGGAGATTTTGGTTTTGTATTCGGCGCGGCCATATGCCGTTCCGCCGCCCGTGCCGCCCAGGGTGAATGCTGGGCGCAGGATAACGGGGAAATCGATTTCCTCCACCAGGGCGAAGGCCTCGTCGAGACTGCGCACGATGCGGCCCCGCGGCACCTCCAGGCCGACGCGGCGCATGCTGGCCGCGAAAAGCTCGCGGCTTTCGGCTTTCCGGATGGCCTCGATACGGGCGCCGATGAGTTCGACGTGATGCTGTGCCAGGACGCCGTTTTCGTCGAGCGCGTAAGCCAGGTTGAGGCTGGTCTGTCCGCCCATGGTCGGCAGCAGCGCATGGGGCTTTTCGCGCTCGATGATCTGGGCCACGATTTCGGGCGTAAGCGGTTCGATATACGTGCGGTGGGCCAGTTCCGGGTCGGTCATGATTGTGGCCGGATTGGAATTCACCAGCACGATCCGGTAGCCCAGCGATCGGAGTACGCGGCAGGCCTGGGTGCCCGAATAATCGAATTCGCAGGCCTGCCCGATCACAATCGGCCCGCTGCCCAGTATCAGGATGGATTCAATATCGGTTCGTTTCGGCAAATGTGGCTCCGTTCATTTCATGAACAGGCGGATGCAAACAAACTTTTTATATCCGTGGAATCTTTCTTCCCGGAGGAGATCAACGGTTCTTCATCAAGTCCACAAACCGGGCAAACAGGTAGCTTGCATCGTGCGGCCCGGGCGATGCCTCCGGGTGATATTGCACCGAGAAGACCGGCAACCGCCGGTGGGCCATGCCCTCCACCGTCCGGTCGTTCAGGTTCAGGTGTGTGCACACCACGTCTCCGCCCATCGAATCGATGTCGACGGCATAGCCATGATTCTGGGCCGTGATCTCCACCTTCTGCGTCGTCAGGTCCATCACCGGCTGGTTGCCGCCGTGATGGCCGTATTTGAGTTTGTATGTCTTTCCGCCCAAAGCCAGGCAGAGAATCTGATGGCCCAGGCAGATGCCAAAGACCGGCTTGCGGCCCAAAAGCTTCTTCACCTCCGCAATGGCATAATCGACGGCAGAGGGATCGCCCGGACCGTTGCTGAGGAAAACGCCGTCGGGATTCCTGGCCAGCACGGACGCGGCCGGCGTCGACGCCGGCACAACCTCCACCCGGCAGCCGACCCGCACCAGGTTGCGCAGTATGTTGTGCTTGATTCCGTAGTCGTATGCGACCACGTAATATTTGCCGGCATCCTGTGCGGCCGGAGGAATGCTCTCCGCGTTCATGGACCAGGTTGTCTGGCTCCAGCCGTATGGCGCCGCGCAGGTGACTTCCCGAACGAGGTCGCGGTTGTCCAGGGTCGGATACTGCGCGGCTCGCCGGGCCAGCGATTTCGGATTCAGGTCCAGAGTGGAAATGATGCCCGTTTGGGCGCCCTGCTCGCGCAGGTGGCGCGTCAGGGCCCGCGTGTCTATGCCGGCGATGCCCGCAATGCCGTGCCGACACAGGTACTGGTGCAGGCTGGTGCGGCTGCGCCAGCTGCTGGGAGTCGGGCAGTCCTCACGCACTATGAAGCCGGCCAGGAAAACCCGGTTTGCCTCCGCGTCTTCGGCATTCAGCCCATAGTTGCCGATCAACGGGTAGGTCATGGTCACGATCTGCCCGCGGTACGAGGGATCGGTGAGGACCTCCTGGTAGCCCATCAGAGAGGTGTTGAAAACCACCTCGCCCAGGGTTTCGCCGGCCGCACCCACAGACCAGCCGGAAAAGGCGCGGCCGTCGGCCAGCGCCAGCATTGCCTGCATTCGTTTTTGCATCGGTACCCCTAAGCCGGAAGCACTTTTTTTCTATCAAAAGCGACGCGAATCAACTCGCGGAACAACGGAGCCGGCTCCTCCAGCTTGGAGGTCAGCTCGGGATGGAATTGACACGCCAGGAAACAGGGATGATTCGGCAGCTCCATGACCTGCATGATCGTGCCGGTAGGGTCGTGGCCCGAGAACACCATGCCGGCTTTTTCAAGGCGCGCCACATAGTCGGGATTAACCTCGTAGCGGTGACGGAAGCGCTCCCGGATTTTCCCGCTTTTATAAAGCCGGGCAGCGCGCGAATTCTCCTTGAGCACGATATTGTGGCCGCCCAATCGCATGGTCCCCCCCTTCTGCGTGACTCCGACCTGCTCGGGAAGGATGCACACCACCGGATCGGCGACTTCAAAACCGTCTTCGGCCGCTTCCGTTGTGTGTGCGCCCGGCAGACCGACCACATGCCGGGCATATTCCACAACCGCCAGCTGCATGCCGTAGCAGATGCCCAGAAAAGGGATGCCGTTCTCGCGGCAGTAGCGGATCACCTGGATCTTGCCCTCGATGCCGCGAGTGCCGAAGCCGCCGGGAACAATGACCGCGTCCACCTTGCGCAGGAATTCGGCGCAAGAACCGCTGTTTCGCTCCAGCTCCGCCGTGTCCAGCCAGTCAATTTCCACCTGGCCGTCTATATGCGCCCCGCTGTGCCGCACCGCCTCGATCACGCTGGCATAAGAATCGTGCAGGTTCGTGTATTTGCCGCAAATCGCCACCCGGATCACCGGCCCGGTCGGCGACAAAAGCCGGTCGACCAGGTTGCGCCATTCCAGCAACTGCGGCGGCGAATAGATGGTGAGCCGCTTGTGGACGATTTCGGTCAAACCTTCCTCTTCGAAAACCAGCGGGATCTGGTACACGGACGGCACATCGAGACCGGAGATTACGGCGGTTTTGTCGATGTTGCAGAAAAGGGCGATCTTCTGCTTGATCTTCTCGGTCAGCCGCTCGCTGCAGCGGCCGATGATAACGTCCGGCCGGATGCCGCGCTCATTAAGCAGCTTGACCGACTGCTGCGTCGGCTTGGATTTCTGCTCTTCCACCCCAGCCGGAACGGGGATGTAAGTCACGTGGACAAACAGCACGTTCGCCTCGCCCACTTCCTGGCGCAGTTGCCGCACCGCCTCCAGATACAGTTCATTCTCCATGTCGCCGACCGTGCCGCCGATCTCGATCAGGCCGATGTCCGCCTGCAGGCGCCCGGGAATTTCGTAGAACCATTCCTTGATCACGTCCGTCACGTGCGGGATCAGCTGTACGGTCTGGCCGAGATAAAAACCCTCCCGTTCCTGATCCAGGATTGTTTTGTAGACCTTGCCCATGGTCAGGTTCCACTCAAACCGGCAGGTCACTCCCAGAAAGCGTTCGTAATGGCCGAAGTCCATGTCCACTTCACCGCCGTCGTCCAGGACGAAAACCTCGCCATGCTCGATCGGATTCATGGTTCCCGGGTCTGTGTTGAGGTACCCGTCGCACTTGATGGGGACAATCATGAGACGCGAATTGAGCAGCTTCCCGATGGAGGCAGCAGCGATACCCTTGCCCAAACCCGAGATGACGCCCCCCGTGATCACAATGTATTTGGTATGGGAACGCGCCCAGTCGACGGCCTGCCGCCATTCTCTGCCGCGCTTGAGAGTGGCCACTGTAGTCGTATCCGGCTGTTGAGCCTCCTGTTCGGCAAGGAATTCCTCGAGATCTCTCAAACCAATGCGGTATTGGCCACGATTGCCTATCTTAATCGACCGCAATTCATTAGATTTTACCCATCTGCGTACAGTACTGACCGAAATTTTCAGGCGATCAGCCACATCTTCCAGAGTTAATAATTGATCCTCATTGTTCATGACCCTAAAAGCTCCAATAATATTCAATGATTGTCAATGCTATATATGCAGTAGCCTGAGGTCAAGAATTAATTCTCAGTATTGGAGTTAATGGCGTGCTGGAATCTGGTGATAAAGCGCCAAGTTTGGACTGGCAAAATCCGTCCGAGAAACATGAGCATGTTGGCCCGCATTGACAGAAGGCTAATACGCCGCTGCTCCACAGCCATACATCTTGGCCATTTCTTTGGGATTCTGTGGTCCCGATAGGCGAGAATGCACGCGCTCCAGGCTCCAGGGATATCGTTGCTTGTTCAAAACTGCTGCTCGATCATCCGGAAACAGTCGCGATTGGGAATTAGGCACATATTTGTAAATATGACAATATAATTTATACAATAATGTAATTCTGCCTTGCCTTGGCCTGTTTTGACCAAGCCGTCCAAACCATTGATTCAGTTATGTTTAAAAGATAAATATTCGGAAACCTGAATTTTGGCTTTTTGTTTGCATACGGATCTATCGGAACAGGATTATCCATTTGGGATAAAGCCTCAAAGGCTGGCAGGATTTGAATGGATGAGAGACTGGCGGAGTGATGCAATCAATGGCGCTAAAATCTAGGCCGATAAAAGGCCGCTGGATGTCTCATGAAGGCTATCAAAGCTTTTATCTAAATCGAATGTGTTCAATGAGAATAGCATATGCCTTGCTGCATAAGTCTCAAAAGTGTTTTGCATCGAATGGCAAAAAACCATAGCAACCCAATTTATTTTGAGAGGTGAACAAATGACTCCAAAAGAATTTTTTGATTTCGCAAAAAAGAACAATGCCGGGAGGTGGACTTGAAGTTCGTCGATCTTCTTGGCACATGGCAGCACTGCACCTTCCCAATTGAGTTCCTCGACGCAAAGACCTTAGAGGAAGGTCTTGGTTTCGACGGCTCATCAATCCGCGGCTGGAAACCAATTCACCAGTCGGACATGATGGCGGTTCCGGACCTGAGCACCGTGGTAATGGACTCGTTTTTCGCAAAGCCGACAATGAGCGTCCTGGCGGACGTGGTCGATCCGATGACTCGCGAAGAATACAATCGCGACCCGCGCAATATCGCCAAGAAAGCGGCTGAATTCGCGAAAAGCACCGGATTGGCGGATACCGCTTATTACGGCCCTGAGCCGGAATTCTTTATCTTCGACGAAGTCCGCTATGAGCAGAATCAGCATACCGGTATGTATTCAATCGATTCATCGGAAGGGTCATGGAACACCGCCCGTTTCGAGGAGCCAAACCTCGGATATAAGCCGTCATACAAGGGCGGTTATTTCCCGGTAAGCCCGACCGATACTCAGCAGGATATCCGCACCGAAATGGTCGAGGAAATGCAGAAGGTCGGCATCGTGATTGAGAAGCACCATCACGAAGTCGCCACCGGCGGTCAGGCCGAAATCGATATGCTTTACGCACCGTTAGTCGAGCAGGCCGACAAGCTGATGTGGTATAAATACATCGTCAAGAACGTGGCCAAACGTCACGGCAAGACGGCGACGTTTATGCCCAAGCCGATATTCCAGGACAACGGCTCCGGTATGCACACGCACTTCTCGCTCTGGAAGAAAGGCGTCAACCTGTTCGCCGGAAAGGGCTATGCAGGTCTTTCAGATATGGCTATGCACGCGATTGCCGGGCTTATCCATCACGCCCCGGCCATTCTGGCTTTCGCGGCACCGACGACAAACTCATATCGTCGCCTCGTGCCTGGTTTCGAGGCGCCGGTAAATCTTTGTATGTCGGCACGCAACCGGTCAGCCGCCTGCCGTATCCCGATGTACTCACCAAGTCCAAAGGCAAAACGCGTTGAGTTCCGCTGCCCGGACCCGAGCTGCAACGGCTACCTGACTTTCGCCGCGATGCTTATGGCCGCCAACGACGGCATCAAACGCAAACTCGACCCGGGTAAGCCGATGGACGTTGATGTGTATGAGCTTTCCAAGGCAGAGCTGGCAAAGACCAAAAAGGCACCCGGCTCACTCGCGGAAGCAATCGACGCTCTGGAGAAGGACCATAAATTCCTGACTGAGGGCGACGTATTTACCGACGACCTCATCGAGACGTGGATTCAGTGGAAGCGGGAAAAGGAACTCGACGAGATGGCTCTGCGGCCGCATCCGCATGAGTTCCATCTGTATTACGATGCGTAGTGGTTTGCTGTTTGCTTAAACGTTTCCGTTAATGGGGATGCTTGACTGACAGGCTAATTGAATGGCAATGCATTGAGAATACAGTGTTATTACAAATATAACTCTTGTCCAAAAGAGAATCTACAGTCAAGTATCCTATATTCCTGTAATGGTGAGGGTGCGCTAGTCGGTCGACAAATTGGAGTGCGTCATGAACAATAAGTTCTGGCCGCAGCCGACTTAGTGGGAAATACTGTTTATCGAGTGCTCGAAACATGAGCTTGTCCTGGATCCATAGTCAGCAGCCGAGGCTTGAAGCTGCTGAAGAATTTTCATGAATTCCGGACGCTGTAGCGCTGATATACGCTGACCCCGAATTAGTGGAAGGCAAATATCAGCGTTACAGTGCTTTGTCTGCGCTTACAGCTTGAGGCGTCGTTGCCGTGCCACTTCCGCCGCACATCCGATCACACGGCAACCGTCAAAGCTCCTCAGTTCCCCAGGTAAAACTGCCTTGTTGCCAAAGAAATATTTCATAAATGTAGTTTTGATGAAGTTTGGCAACAATAATGTATCCTGATTAGCGTTCGATCCGGGGTCCGACGCATAGGAATCCGGGAGTCATTCCGTTGTTCCAATTGGAAATATCCATTGACAGGCAAAACCAGACCTGCCATACATCGGCCGCGCAAGGCACGCCTCGCAGAGAGAGAGGGTTCGGACTGCGCAACGCAATAGGGAGACATCATCCGGGCATGAACGACACGACGAGAAAACCGGCGATTGACGACAGAGAGGTTGGATCCAGGGCACGATTTTCAGCATGCATCCGTTGAGGATGTTGTCGACGAACGCCTCTTCACCCCGGATTTCATTTCGGTTACAGTGGCCAACTTCGCCAATTCCTTCGGAATGCAGATGCTGGTTGCCACGCTCCCCGTTTACGTCATAAGCCTGGGCGGCAACCAGGCCTCCGCCGGCCTGGTAAGCGGTTCGCTAGCGATTACGGCCCTGCTCTTCCGCCCATTCATGGGCTGGCTGACTGACGCCTGGCGCCGCCGCCCGCTGGTGCTGATCGGAACATCCTGCTATGGGTTTGCCAGCATTTTCTACCTTCTGGCGAATTCCATCCCGCTCCTGCTGGTCGGGCGGTTTGTGCACGGCTTCGGGCTGAGCTGCTACACTACGGCGTCCACGGTTTACGTAGCCGATATAGCCCCGCTCAGGCGAAGGGCTGAGGCCGTCGGATTTTTCGCCGCCGCGCAGGCCATCGGTCTCATCGTCGGTCCCGTCGTCGGCTTTATGCTCATTCGGGCGGTAGGCTTCCGGTTCCTGTTTTACTTTTCCGGGGGGATTGGGATTTACCGCTTTCCTCATCTCCCTGCTCGCGCGCGAACGGCGCAAGCCGTGGGAGGTCAAGCGGGAGCGCTGGTCCCCGCGCACGGGCATCGTGGCCATCGATGCCCTGCCGATAGCCTGGATAGCGCTCTGCATGGGCATGGCCTTCGGGGCAGTCAGCGCTTTTGTCTCGATTTTCGCCCAGTCGCGCGGAGTCCAAAATCCCGGATTCTTTTTCATGGTCCAGGCCCTGGCCCTGCTGGTCTCCAGGATGTTCGCCGGACGTCTGGCAGACCGGTACGGCCGGGCCGCCACCATCGTGCCGGGTATCATTGCCGCTACCGTAGCCTTGCTGCTGCTGCCTTTTGCCCAGGGATTGCCCATTTTCGTGATTTCGGCTTCTCTCTTCGGACTCGGTTTCGGCGCGGCCCAGCCCGCGACCATGGCCCTGCTTATCGACCGGGTACGGCCCGAGCAGCGTGGGCTTGCCACAGGCACCTACTACACAGGGATGGATGCGGGCGTTTCCACAGGCTCCATCCTGCTCGGTATCATCAGCCAGCAATGGGGATTTAATGTAATGTGGCCGATTGCAGCAGCCTGCACCCTGCTGGGCCTGGCCGGATTCCATGGCGACAAGCGCACAAACAAGTCTTCTTCGTAATCCCTGTAAGTTGCTTTGATCCCTGGAGAGCTGGATATAAAAAGTTCTGCCTCTATGGATGCCGACATTCCAACGATCAAATAACGCTGAGGCACGCTGACACTGGCTGACGGACGCCGAAAGAGACATGATTTCATGGATCAGGGTTCGTCAGCGTTTTTGTAATGAGGCTATCTACTCCTTGCACTCCACTTTGACGAATTTTCCGTTGACGATGTGGTAGTGGATGAACTGCGGAATGATGGCCTTCTGACCCACTTTAAGGGATTTCAGCCGCGGGTAATCCGAGGCGGCGACGCTTTCCGGCGTCAATTCCCTGATTCCCTCGATCCGAACCCGCGCTTCCATCGCAATCGTGTCCCGGTCCATGACGAGACGGTCGACCATGACCGTTTCCCTGATATAGCTGTGGAGGAATTTGTAGAACTTCATCACTTCTTCCCGGCTTCTCAGGCTTCCGCCGACATGGATCATTTCGAAATTGTCGGCGAAATAGTCCAGGAAACCCTGGTAGTCGCGGCTGTTGAATTTGGCCAGGTAGGTATCGAAATCCGCCCGGCTATGTACCTCTGACCTGCTTGGAGCGCTCCCAATCCCCTCAGGCGATTCCTGTTTCTCCGCCGTACTGCAGCCCGTTCCCGCGATCAGAAAGGAACAGACGAAAAACGCGATGATAATCTTGGCAGCCGCCATGTGTGTCCTCCTGCCGACGCCACCCGTAGTCGCCCCTCATCTTCGTCCTCTTGTCCATGCATGGGCGGCGCATTGCCTACCATAGCCCCCTGCCCTCGCGAAAGCCAACTGCATTTTGTACCGACATCCCGGTCGCAAGTCGCAGGTCTCAGCTCGAGGGTCCTCGATCTTTTGAGTCTCCCGTCATTCTGAAACATTTTGAGCGGCGCTTCATCTGTTCTGTCAGGAATGGTTTTAGGGAAACGCCAGGAGGACACCAAAATGCGCATAAAACCATGGCTTTGGATTTCTGCTATTGTGCTTCTGATGGGCTCAGCTCCGGTTTTCACCTTCGACCGCAACCAGGGGCTGGACGGGCGTTCGAAAAACAGCCGCGAAGCGGAGAAACAATATCGGGAGTATGACCATGAGAAAGAGATGCGGGAAGCCGACCGGGAGCGCGAAAAAGAATGGCGGGAATACCTGAAATACCGGAAGAAGCAATACAAGGAATGGGCGAAGGCAAACCGCTGGGAGCGGGACGACTTCGAGAATTATCGACGGGATCGCGGCCGCAGATACGATGGACGGTACGGAGAACGCTATGAAGGCCCGTACGATGGAAGGTACGAAGGGCAATACGGAAACTGGGGCCGCGGCAACCAACCTCGAGACGGGGCGTGTTTCTATACGGATTCCGATTACGGGGGAGACTATTTCTGCATCAACGGCAATGGGCGTCAATGGAACATCGGGGATCGCTATAACGACAGGATTTCTTCCATACGGGTTCTCGGCGGCGCCCGCGTAGTCGCTTACGAGCATGAGGGTTTTGGGGGCGACCGCAGGGCTTACAATGGCAACGTGCCGAACCTGGGGGGGTTCAACGACGAAATTACTTCCATCGAGGTGCGGTAAACCGGAGTGCATGACGAAGCGGACATGGATCGGCGCGCATCTCCGCAGAACAAGTCCACGGAGATGCGCGAAAATCCTGGTAGAAATGCAGGCTAATTGAATGCCGTCGCCCGGCCGTATCAGCGCCTGACCGGAGAGAAAGATCCCGGCAGCATCGACAGGAATTCCTGTTTCCCCTGTTTAAACATCTTAAACATCCGGGCCTGTTCTTCCGGCAGGACAACACCGTAGGCTATCGAATCTCGTATACCCTTCATCTCCTGTATCCGGCCGGCATAAGTCAGGTACCTCCGGCAAAGCCGGCTTGAAAGATTTAAACCGCTCAAAGCGGTTGGACTAGTTACGCCGGTCTTGAACGCTGACTCACGCGGGCAAAAGCCGATGAGGCGCTTCCGATGCCTCGAGAGGCCAGCGTTTTGCGCTGGCATGCGTTCTGAGGCTGCATTTGTTCCAGTTCGAAAAGGAAATTATCAAACGCGGCAGAGGATGCCGTCGCTTGCTGCATTTTTCGCGGATGCGCCGCCCCGGGTGCCAGGGAACCCGGGGCGGCGGGGCTTGTGCATGCAGTGATGCTCAGCTAGAACCTGATTTTGGCGACTATCTGACCGGTTCGCTGGCCCCCGGCGTTAATCGCGTTGGAATAGCCGTAGCCGGCTGTTGGCTGGCCCTGGCTATTCATCGTCTGCGGCACATTCAGCTGGATGGTGGGATTGGGAATCGCGGTCCGGTTGAACAGGTTTTGCATTTCAACACGAAGCTCCAGATTCGCATATTCCTTCATCCTGAAGATCCGCGCAAGGCTCATGTTTTCGGTGGCGACCCGGCGATACCGGTAATCGTTGTAATATGGGACGCCGTAGCCGAATTGGCCCGCAGGCGGATGGGTCCACGCGTCATCGTTCAGAATAAACGTCTTGAAGGGATCCCAGTGGGAGTTAATGTCTTCGGTGTACAAAGACACTCCCGGAACCCGCTCGGCGTATGCGGCTTTGCCGGTCGCATGGACGGCGGATCCGGTGAGTGACAGCAGTTGAGCCGGATTGGGAGTGTTTTGCGCTGTGGGAGCCATAATCACATATCCGGATCGATAGACAAGATATGCCCCAAGCTGCCAATCCCTCATCAGCCACGACAATGGCTCGTACACATTGGCCTTGGGAGTCAGGTAGTTTGCAGCGATGACGATGCGATGTGGGATCGATAAGCCCGAGATAGTCTTGTTAAACCTCAGGTCATCCAGCTTGATTACAGGAGCAGGAACCATAAAAGCCGGATTTTGAGTATCGGTTCCTACAACCAATTCTTTCTGAAAACTGTAGCTGGCCGTCGCGCTGAGCCCGTGAGAATACCGTTTGGTGAACTTTATCTGCAGCGCGTCATACCAGGTGTTGCCCAGCGGCGCCCATCTGATGTTGAGGCTGCCGGCGTGCGGGTACGGCCGCAGCGACTGGGAAACGGTGCCCCTGAAGCCTGCATAGGGCAGTGTCAAGTTGTAATGAGCCATCTGTTCCGGAGTGAGGGTGCTGAATTGCTGGAGCAGCACGCTATTATCCGTTGTGTTGGTAAGCGTCGGGTCGAAATTGTGCGCCTTTAATATCGCCTCTGTCACCCTGTTGGGGTCTGTGAGCACATTCTCCGAATTCCACCATGCCCCGCGGTTGCCCACGTAGGAAACATCGATGACCATATCCTTTGAGAGTTCCCGCTGAATCCCGACGCTCCACATTAAAAACCTCGGCGGATAGCCTGCATGAGGATCGATGGCACCGGCGGGAGGGGCGCCACCTTGCGTGGCCGGTATCTGGCCCGGATCGTAGTTCGGCCATACCGGTACAATCGGCGGTCCGTCCTGAAACTGAGTGATGGGCAGACCAAATGTAGTCGCGGGACCGTAGGCGACGTTGGATCCAACGGCCAGGCTAATCATCTCCAGAACGGCCGTCTGGCCGTAGGACATCCCAATGCCGCCGCGGAATACAGTCTTTGGATTGATCTGGTATGCAATTCCCAGCCGCGGACCGAAATTGTATGGGTAGTTGCTGGCAAAATCGCAGTTGCATTTGCCTTGCCCTTGCCCTTCAAAGATGGCTGCGCCCGGCAGGTTGCCGTATTTCGGGTTTGGGACATCAAACCCCCACGCCGCAATCATGCCGTTGTTCTTAATATAGGTCATGTAATCGTAACGCAGCCCGTAGTCGATCGTGAGCTTGCGCGTGGCTTTCCAGGTATCTTGAGCAAATAGGCCAACCGAATGTTTCCCCAAGTGAAAGTTGCCCAACTGACCGATCGAGCCGGTGTTCACAGCGCCCAGCAGGAAGCTTGCATAGGGAAATCCTATGGTACCGCCCCCCGTGCTCGTGGCATTCAAGTAGGGAAGAGCTGTCTGCTGCGCTGCAAAAGCGAAGGAACCGTTGGCCGGGGTTATGGGCAGGGACGGGTAAGACTCGGCTCGAAATTCGCCGCCAAATTTATAGGTGTGGTTGCCTTTTACCCAGCTGAGGGTTGCCGTCGCCGTCGGCTTTTGCGCCCATTGATGCGACTGCGCATTCGGGCCAAAGTTGGATCCAATGGCGGCGCTCATAACACCCATGCCCATTCCATTTGCTCCTGCGAGACCATTAATGGTCGGAACGATATCGACGTAAGTTCCAGGCAAGCCAAAGACCTCGAGATTATTGGACTTCCCGGTGGTCGGCGAAGGGTCATAGAACTCAAAGCCCATGTAGCCGCCGCCCAGGTGCAACAGCATCGTCGGTTTTAACGTGTAGTCGATGTTTATTCTCGCGGTATGGGTCGTTTCCCACAAATCCCGCTCCGATGTAATCTCAGCCGGGAAACCGTCAGGGAAAGGCACGAAGATGTCCGTCATCGACCAGGATCCGGATAGTTTCAATTTGGAGCTGATGTTGTAATCCATCTTGAGGGAGGGGATTGAGGTGACCGGCGCGTTTGGATACGCATGAACGTAGTTGTTGGTCGGCGCGTTGCTTGTCGGGTCCGGAAGGAACGACTGGAAATTCAACGCGACCGGATCCAATGTCACGGCGTTCGGACCGGTCAAACAGATCACATTCGGATGCTGACCGTCGCAGCCCATAAATGGATCCCTGATGACTACGGGCACACCGGCGTAACTTCCGTAAGTTCCAGTCACAGTTCGGGTCGTCGCCGGATCGTAAATCGCGCCGTTATAGATTGGCCGGCCTAGCGCGTCGGTACCTATCTGTTTTCCCGTGTACAGAACAGGATCGCTGAAATCGCCGTTGCGCATAGCCAGGGTAGGAATAGTGTTTGTATTGTTCACGCTGACTTTCTGGCGGTTCTGCTCAAAGCTGAAGAAGAAAAAGAGCCTGTCGCGCCCACTGTAAACACGGGGAAGGACTACCGGCCCTCCTACGGTAAAGCCATAATCGTGCCTGTTGTCCTTGGGCAGGAAGTGATTATAGGGCTGAGTCGCATTCAGCGCTTCGTTCCTCAGGTATTCATAGGCGCTTCCATGAAAAGCGTTGGTACCCGAGCGCATGGTCATGTTGTAGATGGCGCCGCCCGCCTGCCCGAATTCGGCAGAATAGTTGCTGGTCTGGATCGCCGTCTCTTCAATGGAGTCCATGCCGGGCATGGACATGTTGTAAGCCGCACTCCATGTAGTCTCCGTCGCATCCTGACCTTCGATCCGGACAGACTGCGTGCCGCCCGGAAGGCCATTGACACGAACGGTGCCAAAAAAGCTGGTTGGGACCTGCACCTCTCCCGCGCCCGGAAGCAAGTTGATCGATGAGAAGGTATTCCGTATGCCGAACTGGGAGATGTTGATCATCGGGAGGTCCCCCATCCGGTCTGAGGTGACAACGTGGCTTAGCTCGCCGCTCTCCGTTTTCAGCAAAGGAGCATCGGCATTGACGGTGACTGTCTCGGTAATGGCACCCACCTCAAGCGACACATCGACGCGCAGTACCTGCGCCGTTGAGACTGAGATGCCTGTCCGCAAGAACTGCTTGAATCCACTCATCGTTGCTGTGAGCTGGTAGGCGCCCGTCGGCAATTGGCCAAGCGTGTAATTGCCCGTTCCTGAACTCGCCGCCCTATACACAGCGCCGGTTTGCGTGTTCTTTGCCTCAATCGTGGCGTTGGCGATCGTGGCGCCCGTAGAATCGGTGATGGTGCCGGTAATGGTACCCCTGTCGCTTTGCGCGTAAGCTAGCCCTAAGCACAGGAGAACACATGCCAAAGCACATAGGGTTGTACGCATAGACACATCCTCCACAAATAAATTGGCGAAGTTGAACCCGTCTCATTCCCTGTCATATCCCTGAAGTTCCGGATACGATTAGGATCGTGGATATATCCAATTTACCGGCGACTCGCGCCAGGGTTGCGAGAGGAAGACCCGGTTTTGCTTTTTCCCTCACCCAAAGCGAGGAAAGGCAAGGCCAAAAGGCCGGGAAACCAAAAGATCTCCAATGAAATAATTTGGAGGCGTTCGTTCGCTGCCTTCAAACCTCTTTATCAAAACCAAAATCCACGTGAAACCAGCGGCTGGTTCACAGAGCGATGTTGAACAGGAGATTGACCTTCTATAGCGCCATGGTGCTCCCGCAATATTTCGATGTCAACAAAAAAGCATGGCCGCAATGCTGAACCGGCATGGCGGAAGTATGTGCGCGGGAAGTGGGTATCCTCCGACAGAGCCGGTGGATTCCCCGATGGATTAGACTGAGCCTTTATGCCGGTTTCTTGATATGCTGTGTATATGAATCCGTCATATCACACCTTCAGAATTCCCGGGGCGCTACTGCTTTTTCTCACCGTCCTCCACTGGCCCGCTGAAGCGTTGAGCGCAGAGCTGAAGCCCGCCACTCTGGCAGCATTCCAGAAGTACGTGGCCGCAACCGAAGCGCGCATCGACAATGAGTTGAAAAAGCCCTCCTCGTTCCTATACATCGACGGATTGCCGGAAGCCGGGCGGCGCAAAGCCTACGATGTCATGAAACGCAACGAGATCTTCATGGAGCGCTTGAAAACGGCAGATCAAGCCGGCCATGAGATCAAAATCCCCGACGGGCTCATCCATCATTGGCTGGGTGTCGTGTTCGTTCCCGGGGCCACGCTCTCCCAGGTGCTCGCGCTGGTGCAGGATTACGACCGGCATCAATATATATACAAGCCGGAAGTCCTGCGCTCCAAGCTGATGAGCCGCAGCGGCAACGATTTCAAGATCTATTATCGCCTGCGGAAGAAAAAAATTATCACAGTGACGCTGAATACCGACCACGACGTCCACTACCACCCTATGGACGCTGCCCGCTGCCACAGCCGCTCCTACACTACCCGCATCCAGGAGGTTACAGACGCGGATGAGCCGACAGAAAAGCAGAAGCCTGTCGGTCAGGACAACGGATTTCTCTGGCGGCTCAATTCCTACTGGAAATTCGAACAGAAGGACGGCGGCATCTACGTCGAATGCGAATCGATCTCTCTGACTCGGAGCATTCCCTTGATCGTTTCTCCCATCATCAAGCCATTCGTGACCGAGATCCCAAAGGAATCTCTTGAAATGACCATGGGATCAACCCGGCGAGTGCTCCTCGAGGAAGCGGCATCCAAACAAGCGCGCTGATAAGCCCGCACGCTATCGTTAAGAGACTATATTTCAAAATGATGCGGTTTCATAAGCTCTATGAGCTTTAACCGCCGATAAACGCCGGCAAAAGTCGATGAACATCAGCTTTATTTTCAGCGTTCATCAGCGGCTTTGTCGGCGTATGTCAGCGTCATTAGATACTGGAAGTGTCCTATTCGGATCTTGCGGCGGTCAGTTCCTGTTTGCTCTCAGTGCTTCCGGGCTTTCCTGCCCGATCGTTGCCGCGCACCATCAGCGCGAATACCACGAGCCCGACCACCATGCAGACAGCGGATGCATGAAACGCAGCACTCAATCCCAGCCAGTCCGCAATGCCGCCAAGCGCCACCGGACCGACGCCGCTGCCCACATTCATGGCAAGCATGAACGTCGTCATGGAGGTGCCCATTCCATAGGTCCGCCCCTCCTGCACGACATAGGCATTAGCCGCGGGCATTCCTATGGATTGCCCGACCGCGACGGACAGGTAGGCAACGATCAGGGTCCAGAAAACCGTGGTCATCGGAAGCAAAAAAACCGAGACGGACGCGATGGCGCCACCCCAAAGCACCATCAATCGGCGGTTGCACCGGTCAGCCATGCGGCCGGTATAGGACTGAAGCAGGGAAACCGGAGTCCGGGCCGCCAGCAGGACACCGATCAGGGTGGCGCTGAGCCCGATTTTCACGTCCGCAAAAAGCGGCATAAAAGCCATGAGGCTGGCGACTCCAACTCCCGTTGTCAGGCAGTAACAGCAGGCGCCCTGCATCGTGCGGCTCCTCAGCGGCGCCAGGAAAGCGGTTTTACCGCGGGCGGCAGCTTTGCGCGGCATTTCCTTCAAAAAGATGAGAGTAGCAACCAGGGCGAGAGTATTCAGCAAGGCCATGAGCAGAAACGTGGTCCGGATGCTGTATGCGTCCGAGACGACTCCGCCTACGAGAGGGCCAAGGCCCATTCCGGAAAAGAGGACGGCGTTGAAATATCCCATCCACCTCCCCTCGCTCCCTTCCGGGGTGATGTCCCCGAGGTATGCCTGCGCGATCGGCATATGGGCTGAAGCCCCCAGCCCCTGGATAAAGCGCCAAAGGATAAGGTGGATGGGGTCGTTGGCGTACATCAGTCCTATGGCAGAGACGGAGAGGACCAGGAGCCCGCCGCTGAGGAACGATTTCCGTCCATAGCGGTCCGAAAGCCGCCCGATAAAAAGCAGTGTGCCAATGCCCGTGATGTTGAAGCCTGCCTGCACAAAGCCGATTTCCAGCGAGGAAGCACCCATCGTGTTGGCGTATATGGGAAGAAACGGGCTGACGATGCCCATTCCAAGCATGGATATGAGCATGCTTCCCACAAGCACCCAGAATGCCTTCTTGTTCATACGGTTCCAACCCCGGGAACGAACGTGCCATTATACACATATCCTCCGCAGGGTGTGGGTATAGGATTTGTGAATCGATAGCCGCCGGATTCCGATTGGCAGACTGCGGCCTGAGGCAGCCGGGATGCAGCATCCGGCGGGCATCTTGAATCTTTGCCCTCGCGGCTATTTTGCTTGACAATCCCCGGGCCGGGATTGCCTCATATCCGAAGTGGCGGCACAACAGTTTTGAAAACTTTATGGGAGCATCCGGAATGAAAATGAAACGCCTGTGTATCACAGTAATGATGGTAGCAATTGTCACATTGGGAGCTTCTGATCTGCTGCAGGCAGCTCCAACCTGTGACCGGCAGTGCCTGGTCACTCTCATGCAAAACTATCTGGCGGCCCTGGTCAAACATGATCCCACCGCAGTGCCCTTCGCCAGGGAAGTCAAGTTTACCGAGAACACGGCGAATATTCCGGTCGGGGACGGATTATGGGTTACCGCATCCGGCGGGCCCACAGGATTCCAGGTCTATGCCGCAGATCCCGTGGCGCAGCAAGTTGCCTGCCTTGTTGTGATGAAGGAAAACAGCAACCAGGACGTGTTGTTAGGTGTTCGCCTGGCCTTGCAGCGCGGCAAGATCGCGGAAGCCGAGCACCATGTGGTTCGGGAAGATCTTCTGGCGGGCGCGATGCCGAATCTGCAAAAGCCGCGTCCCGGGCTCGTCGAGGACCTTGCGCCTGCCGACCGCACTCCCCGTGACCAGATGCTCGATATCGGGCTTGCTTATTATGACGCGCTGACGGGTGAAGACGGCACTCTGGCGCCGTTTGCCAAGGAATGCGAGCGCCGCGAAAACGGATCGACTTCTGTAGGAGGCAAGCGGGAAGCCAAATCCGGCGAAGCCAAGCCGCAATTCCCTGCGGAAGGCAATATCGATCCTGAAATGGCGAAATTGGGCATGGCGCTCGCGGCAGCGCCCAATACCTGCGAAGAACAGATCAGCGCCGGCGTTTGGGCCTATATAACCGAAATCAGGGACCGCCGTGTGCTCGTCATTGATGAACAGAAAGGGCTGGCTGTGGGCTTTTCAAATTTTTACCACGACAGCAAACTCAAAACCATGAAGCTCAAGGGGATTCCTGGACTTGAGAGCGTGCCGTCCTACCAGGGTCTTTTCAACATGCCGGCAATGCACTTTTTCAAAATTAAAAAGGGCAAGATTTACGATATCGAGGCAACCGGCCTGGTCCTGCCCTACGGATCGAAAAGCGGCTGGGAATAGAAACCCTAGCGTGAGGCTTAATCAAGCCTCCGTATTTATGCCCACGCCGATCTCTGCAGGAGCAATCTGAAGGCTGTCCGTAAACGAGTGTCCTGGATTTTCGCATTTTCGGGCAGCCTTCAGCGGACCCTTTTGAGCGCAATCCCATCGCGATTTTTGGCTCCTATTTTTTAGCAGGATTGCCGTGCGATCCCGGCGCCTGTATGATTAGGTGGATTCGGAGCTGGAGACTATGGCTGAGCCGATCACAGGAGATCCGATGCTGCCACAACGCCGCTACTACATCACGACACCCATATATTATGTGAACGATTCCCCGCATATTGGCCACACTTACACGACACTGGCCTGCGATGTGGCTGCGCGCTTTATGCGCCTGGACGGTGCCGAGGTCAAGTTCCTGACTGGCACCGACGAACATGGCCAGAAGATCGAGAAGTCCTCCAGCGCCGCCGGCATGGATCCGCAGTCATTCACCGACAAGGTATCGCAAAACTTCCGCGACCTGGCGAAGGCCATGAACTTCAGCAATGACGATTTCATACGCACGACCGAACCGCGTCACATCCGCTCCTGCCAGGAGCTCTGGCGGCGGTTGAAGTCCAACAACCAGATCTACCTTGGCAGTTATTCCGGCTGGTACGCAGTCGCGGATGAAGCCTTCATCGATGAAAGCGATTTGACCCTCGGCCCGAACGGCAAAAAAATCGCGCCATCGGGCGCCGAGTGCGAGTGGTTGGAGGAACCCAGCTATTTCTTCAGGCTGTCGGAATGGCAGGACCGGCTGATGGAATATTACAGCCGCACGCCGTCTCCCGTGGCGCCCGAGGCGCGTCACAACGAAGTTGTAAGTTTCGTGAAAGGCGGCCTCAAGGACCTTTCGATTTCTCGAACCACTTTTGCATGGGGCATCCCCGTGCCGGACGACCCCGCTCATATCATGTATGTGTGGCTGGACGCACTGACCAACTATCTCACAGCCATCGGATATCCCGATACCGACACTCAGGCCTTCCGAACCTTCTGGCCGGTTGACGTGCACATGATGGGCAAAGACATCCTTCGCTTTCACGCGGTCTATTGGCCTGCTTTCCTGATGGCTGCCGGGCTGGAGCCTCCGAAGCGCATTTTTGCCCACGGATGGTGGATGAACGAGGGGCAAAAAATCTCCAAGCGGCTCGGCAACTTCATCGATCCGCATGAGCTGATCGCCAAATACGGGCTCGACCAGGTCCGCTACTTCCTCCTGCGGGAAGTCCCGTTCGGAAATGACGGCGACTTCTCTCACCGGTCCATGGTCAACAGGATCAACGGCGATCTCGCCAACGGACTCGGCAACCTTGCGCAACGTGTGCTCAAAATGGTCAACGGCGCTTGCGGTGCGGCTGTGCCCGAACCAGGACCTCTGACAGCCGACGATGAAGCCCTGCTTCAGGCCGTGCACGGGCTGCACGCGAGGTTGCGGGAGGAAATCGGGCAGCAGGCATTTCATAGGGCGCTGGATGCTTTGTGGCAGGCAATCGGCGCTGCGGACCGCTATGTCAATGAGCAGAAGCCCTGGAGCCTCAAAAAATCGGATCCGAAACGCATGGGTACCGTCCTTTACGTCCTGGCGGAGACCATCCGGCACCTGGCGATACTTACCCAGCCCTTTATGCCTCAGTCCTGCGGCCGCCTGCTCGAATTTTTGGCCGTGCCGGTTGAGGATAGGATTTTTGCGGCCCTCGAATCCGCCAGGCTGAAACCCGGGACTCCCTTGCCTGCACCCGAGGGCATTTTCCCGCGCTACGTCGAGCCGGACTCTCCATCGCAGTAGTCAGTTGGATTGTATTGAAAGCATTGCCAACCATTCTCGGCGGTCGTCAGCGCTTTTGTCAGCGTTACCAGGAGCTATCGAGAATGGTTTCCACTGAGAGCCTAAGTGGCTGAATGCCTTAATGGGGGATTTATGACACCGGAGCGTTTGAAGGGGCTGCTGGAACAATATGGAACCGGACCCATCCAGTTCTCCGGCACGAAGGATGCGCTATATGAAAGGCACCTGATCTTCGACCATGTCGTGGATCCCCGGCAAGCCGAATTGCGGGACCAGTATGAGGCAGCGGCGCGATCGGTCCGCGACATCATTTCGCAGCGCTGGCTCAAGACGGAGAAGACCTATGAAGCAAGGAATCCCAAAAGGGTGTACTACCTTTCCATGGAGTACCTGTTGGGGCGATCCCTGGCCAACAACATCACCAATGCGCTGCTGGTGGACCTCGCTGTCGAGAATATGATGAAAAAGGGAGTGGATCCGCTGGCGCTGCTCGAAAAGGAACCGGATGCCGGCCTGGGCAACGGCGGGCTTGGCCGGCTGGCGGCCTGCTTCCTCGATTCCATGGCGACCATGGAGATTCCCGGTATGGGATACGGGTTGCGCTATGAATTCGGCATCTTCAGGCAGACTATTCAGGACGGCTGGCAGTATGAGCAGCCGGACAACTGGTTGCGGCGCCCCGATCCGTGGGAAATCACGAGGCTCGAGGAAGCGGTTGAAGTAAAGCTGAACTGCTCATTCGAAATGCGCGCCGGCGTTCTGCGCCCTGTCATTGGCCGACCCTCGACACTGATCGGCATACCCTTTGACCGGCCGGTGATCGGATATGGAGGCAAAACAATCAACACGCTTCGCTTGTGGGCCGCGAGCGCGTGGGATTATTTCGACTTCCAGCAGTTCAGTCGAGGCGATTTCGTGGGGGCACTGGCGGAAACACTGGGTGCGGAATCGCTGACGCGTGTGCTCTATCCGGACGACTCGACAGCTATGGGAAAAGGCCTGCGCTTTCTGCAGGAGTATTTTCTCATCGCCTGTTCGCTGGCCGATCTGGTCCGGCGCTTCCGGAGCAGCAATCCGGATTGGGAAAACCTTCCGGGAAAAGTCGCTATCCAGCTGAACGATACCCACCCGGCAATGGCCGTTCCCGAATTGATGCGGATCCTGCTCGACGACGCGCACCTGGAATGGGAAAAAGCCTGGGACCTCACACGACGGAGCCTGGCGTACACGAATCACACCCTGCTGCCCGAGGCCCTGGAAAAATGGCCGCTCGAATGGTTCGAGATCATGCTGCCGCGCCACCTGGAAATCATCTACGAGATCAACAAGCGCCTGCTCGACGAAGTCCGGACCCGTTTCCCCGGGGATGAGGGACGGGTGGCGCGCACCAGCCTCGTGGAAGAGCAGCCGCGGCGCCAGGTCCGCATGGCGAACCTTGCCATTGTCGGGTCGCACAGCACGAACGGCGTAGCCGCAATTCATTCGAGGCTGCTGCGCACGATGACGGTAAAGGACCTGGCCGAGATGTTTCCCGAGCGGTTCAACAACAAGACCAACGGGGTTACCCCTCGCCGCTGGCTGCTCCTGGCAAACCCCGCCCTGTCCGGCACAATCACCGGAGCCCTCGGTGACGGGTGGATCACCGATCTTGGCCAATTGAGCAAGCTCAAGCCATTGGCCCGCGACGCCGGATTTCGTGAATCCTTCCGCAGCGCCAAACGCGAGGCCAAGTCACAGTTTGCCCTGTGGCTCAAATCCGCATCCGGGCAAACGGTCGATCCGGATTCGATCTTTGATTGCCAGATCAAGCGCATCCACGAGTACAAGAGGCAATTGCTCAACGCGCTGCGCATCGTTGTGCTCTACAACCGCCTGCGGGAGAATCCGAAACTTGAAATGGTTCCGAGGACGTTCTTTTTTGCCGGCAAGGCGGCGCCGGCCTACCACCTGGCCAAACTGATTATCAAGTTCCTGAACAACCTGGCCGGGACGATCGACGGCGATCCGGTGGCCCGCGGGAGGCTCAAAGTCGTATTTCTGCCCGAATATTGCGTGTCGCTTGCCGAGCGGCTCATCCCGGCCGCCGACGTCTCCAACCAGATTTCAACGGCCGGGTACGAGGCGAGCGGCACCAGCAACATGAAATTCATGATGAACGGAGCGCTGACGCTGGGCACGCGCGACGGCGCAACCATCGAGATGGCCGAAGAGGCAGGCGAGGAAAGCTTTTTCCTGTTCGGCCTTACTGCGGAACAGGTGGCCGGAAGCCAGGGCTGGTACGATCCGCGCTGGCATTACGAGAACGAGGCGGAAACACGCGCAGCGGTGGACCTGATCCTGTCCAACCACTTCAGCCGCTTCGAGCCGGGCGTCTTCGAACCGCTGCATCACACGCTGTTGGCAGGAGGGGACCCCTACATGCACCTTGCAGACCTGACGTCTTATCTCGAAGCCGACCGGCGGCTTTGCGACCTCTATGCCGATCCTGATGGATGGGTGAGTAAGGCGATCCTTAATGTGGCCGGTTCGGGCAAATTTTCCAGCGACCGCACCATTGCCGAATACGCAGCGGACATTTGGGGTGTGAAGCCATGCCCGATTCCATAAAGTAATATAAGACGACGGATGCGGAATAAAATGCGGTTGAATGAAGCTTCGGCCATCGGGCTGAGGATACAGAATTTGGGTTAACGTCCGGCCATGTAGATTTCGGGCTCTTTTCTTCTCTCGGTATTGGAGTGAAGCCACTCGATGATTTGCCCGAGAAAGGGATCTTTGAGAGCCCTGGCATTCTCCGGGCAAAGCTTCACGCAGGCGCAGCAGAGGATGCATGTTTCCACATCCGTTTTGGCCGTTTTGTCGACGAGTATCGAGCCTGTAGGGCATGCGGATGCACAAGTTCCACACGCCGTGCACAGCTCGTTGTCCGTCACCGGAGATGTTTTCGGGTGAACGATATGATCTCTATATGGCCGGTTCCCGGGCAGTTTCAGCGGGCCGATATCCCGGAGGCTTTCAATGCTTTGCAGATATTCACCAATGGATCTCCCGAATTCGCGGGCGCATTGGATATCCGACGCATCCGGCCTTCCCTTGGCCAGAGGGACGGAAGCGTTGGAAAATGAATGCTCCCCGATGAACGCGCCTCCAGCCACGGGTATAAAGCCCCTCGCCGCTGCAATATCGGACAATTCAGCCAGAGCGTCCTCGATTTCCCTGTTGCCGTAGAGAACAACGATAACCGCCGGACCTCCATTGGATTTCATGCTGTTAAACCGTTGAACGGCTATCTTCGGGAGCCTGCCGGCATAGACGGGGGCCCCGATGAGGAGCAGTTCATCCTCTTCCATCTCGGCAAAATCGCGCCCTGCATCGGGAAGAGTAATGTCCAGGTGCTCCACGGCTTCGACTCCCGTGCCTCCGGCAATGCTTTCGAGTATCGCTTTCGTGGTCCGCGTAGGCGAAAAATAAACCAGCCGAGCCTTTTGTATTTTCACTGGTGTGCTCCTGTACTATCGATTTCATTCACAAGCCTGCACCATTGCCAATTACTGGAAATCCTCAAAAGCGGCGGTTAGTTTCCTTGTGGCTTTAAGCATGCTCTGAAGGGAATCCCTGCCGAGGTCAATAAGGTTTCCACTGCCGATTTATTGCAGATTGCAACAAAAGGAATGGAACTTTAAGCTGACTACGTGCGCGGCCCTCCCGGTTTAAGGTTTGCCGGAGCATTTCACCATTCTGAATTTATATTATCTCGTCGATTCCGTTGGCTCCTTTTCGAGCATTTCAGGACTCCTGTCACAGAGAGTGGTGGGCCGCTATGCCACCCTCACCAGCCACTTGACCTAATGGCCGCACTGGCCTCCGTGTTCCCGGCAGGAATCGTCCATCGATAACTCCTGGAGCCCCTTGTTTCCCAATAAGGCTATATTTTCCTTAACAGTAGGAGCGCCGGCCCTGTAGACTTTAACTCCCATGGCGTTCAGCTTCATGATAGCCCCCGGGCCGATTCCACCCACAACAATTGCATCGATGCTGTTACCTCCGAGCGCCATTACCGGATTGCAGGCGCCGTGGACGTGGTGCTCGTTTGAATTGTTAACTGCCGAAATCTGCTGAAAATCGGTATCGACGATAACAAAGGCGGGCGCTGAGCCGAAATGGGCGTAAACAATGCTATCCAATCCTTCGTTGACTTGTACGGCAAAACCTACCTTCATTTCTGTCTCCTTCTATCTGAATCGGCCGGGAGGTATTTCAAATTCCGGCCACCATCCCAAAATTATCCCTGGATCCTAATGCAATTTTGAGGCCTTAGTTGATGGAATTTGGGTGGAAAGCTGCCTAACTTCCACTCAGGCGCCGCCCAGTATGCTAAAGGCTCTGCGCGACCTCATCCTGTGAAAAATTTGAGGATATAGCATGCAGCCAGGAATGTCAGCGCCAAGCTCAGCATTATCTTAATAAGTCTCTGCGGCACAAGTCTTTGCGGTCGCGCCCCGCAATGCATTCCCAAAATGCCGCCCAGGCCAAAAAAAATCCCGGAGGCCAGTCCGGCAAGGCTGTAAAACTCCGTGATTCCCGGGCAAGGTTGAGGGGAATACCGATCATTCAATCCTGCAAGGGCCGGACGCTACATCATCGTTCTCTTATTTTGCTCCAGCAGCCCGATCAGCTTCTCCAGCCGGCGCTGTCGCGTGAGGTTCTGTTTGGCATCAAGATAAAATCCGGTGAACAGCTTCTTTGACGACGGGGGCATGTTTTGAAAGTTGATGAACGCCCGGCGGTTGGCGGCAACCAGCCGGCCGAAACTCTCGATATCTTCCGGCATAACAACCGGTCTCTGCGGTCTGTTCCACGAACCATCGGCCTTGGCTCTCTCGATCGCCTGGCGGCCCGGAGATGCCATACGTCGCTCTCGCATCAGTCTCTCCGCGGTTTTTTTGTTTTTCCCGGACCAGAGGCTCTTAGCCCGGCGGGGTGAGAAAAATTTGACATATCGTGCTTCATCCACTCGCTTGATAAGGCCATCGATCCAGCCAAAACAGAGAGCTTCCTCCAGCGCTTCCTCCGCGGTCAGGGTTTTGACCGTGTTATTCTTGCCGAAGACCAGCCAGATTCCACCCTGACGGGCATAATTTTCCTTGAGCCAGTTACGAAAAACGGTGCGGTCTTTGAAAATGAGCTGTTCGGGCATAATTCTCAATTATATGAAAAAATGCGGAATAGCAGGGGGAATCTTTTTCTGTTTTCAAGGAAACAAATTGATTACATCAGCAGCGGCAAAGCTGTTCCGGCCTGCCTGAGGATCGTCTATTTTACGGGTTCGACGCTGACACGGGCGCGTCCCTGCTTTTCGAAACCAAGCTCCCGGGCGGCGCGCCGGGTGACGTCGATCAGGTTGCGATTGCGCCGGGCCATACGGTCGTTGATGGTAACGACCACACTCTGGTTGTTTTCAAGGTTGGTCACCTTCACTTTGGTGCCGAACGGAAGCGTCTTATGCGCCGCAGTCATCCCTTCCTGATCGAAGGTTTCCTCATTCGCCGTCGGCTTGCCTTGAAACGCGTTGCTGTAATGCACCGCTACGCCTTCCTCGGCCAGCGCCAATCCCATCCCGAAAACTCCCATACTCAAAAAAAACAAAGCAAAAACAGCAATTCCCTTTTTCATAATTGATCCCCGAAAATTCTGCCTGAATTTGTACCCTGGTTGTTCCCTCTCGCCCGGATGCTTACCCGATTTGCAGTTGATACCGTGATCCAGGCATCGCCGCGATACAGTAAACCCGCTAGGCATTGGGAATTTTCAGCACCTGGCCCACCTTGATCATGTTCGGATCGCTAAGCTGATCCTTGTTGGCATCAAAAATCTTCATATAACTGTTGGCGTTTCCGTAAAACTGCTTCGCCAGCTTTGACAGAGTATCCCCGGGCTGAACCGTATAGGTCTTCGCCTCCGGCGCAGCAGGTTTCGGCGGAGCCAGGCTCGGATCCACGACGATATCGCATGTCAAGTCGGCGTAGGCAGGATCCACAAGCTTGATCTGCCCCCAGATGGCGTTCTTCAAATCCTGTGTTCCCGCGGAAGCTTTGAGGTAAAGCTTGTTATCCTTCAAGTGAAGATTGTGCATCCGAACGCCCTTTTGCTCGATAAGCCGCAGGACTGACTGGTACTTCAACTTAAGCTCCTCAAGACGGTCCATGACATCTCCTTTCGAAAGATCCTATTTGCTGATGCATTTATGATGGTCGGCCGCCGTTTTTGGGTTCGCAGCCGATGGAAATGCACGCCGACAACGCATTGAGTGTTATCGGTCTAATATCGGATTGCTGCCTCCATAGTTTGCGCCTGTGCAATCCATTTGGCAACGACTGCAGGGCCGGGGGTCACCCGGCAAAGCTTTTTTTCAGCGTTGATTTCCGCCATTTTTGCAGCCAGGTTGTCCGCCTGCCGACCTGATCCAAAAAGTCGCATTGGACAGCGTGACGCTGCGTTCGCCGGAATCGAGGATCGTGTGCGTGGCCGTAATGGCCCGCAGCGTTCCCTGCTGGCCCGCGATCTCGACCGGCTTTCCTATCTGGAGGAACTTCCGCGCGTAAAAGCCGGCGAGGATATTGCGGACGATATCTTTCGCTCCAAATCCGAAGGATATTCCGAAGGCAAGCGCGCCTGCCGCAAGCACAATGGCGGTCACGAGGCGGAGCATCTCGGTGTCGACTTTGAGCTGTTCGTCAGCGTTTTGTCAGTGTGTGTCGGCGTTCAAGGATCCCGGAACTGCCAAACTCTGTGAGTCCCCCCAGCGGAGCTGGATTTGCCAGTTTGCTCAAAGCGGCCTGATGCCGATCAGCGAGCAGAGTTCCCGGAAAATTTCTTCGGAATAGACCGCGTAGGTTTTTTCGAGATCCTCCGTCAGACGATCGCTGAAAACCAGATTTTCAAGAATTTCGACCGCGAAGATGTGAGTCTCTCTCTCAGCGGGAATCTTCATTCCCATCCGGCGTCCCAGTTCCAGAGCGGTCGCGAAATTGGCGTCGTGGACATTGCTGAGATTCATTGTCTCGCGAAGCTCCCCGGCGGTGAAACGATACCAGTTGCCCGGAATCCCTCCTTGCGTTTTGATGGAGTCCACAACAATGAGGCGCTCGAAATTCTCCAGGAGATCGAGCAAATTCAATCCCCCTATCGAACACTCTTCCAGGACATCAAGATTCGGGATGCTGCCGTGCCTCCGGCTGAAATCGGAGACCAGACGGATTCCCACAGCGTCATCCGAGAGATAGGGATTCCCCATCCCGAGGAGTAAGGTTTTGATGGGAATATTCCTTGTTTGGGAAGTGGTCTCCATGGCTAACGCTTGAAATGCCAGCGCAGCTTGTCGTTTTCATATATGGAAATATCAAGCGGCATCTGCCCGGGCAAAGAATGAGTCGCACAGCTATAGCAGGGATCGAAGCAGCGGAATGCCATTTCCACCATGTTGAGGATCCCCTGAGTCGGTTCCTTCCCCGGCTTAATCAAAGCCTGGGCCACCTTTTTGGTAACCATCTGTATAGGAGCATTGTTATTAGTCGTTCCCACTATGAGATTGGCGCTTTTGCAGATGCCATTTTTGTCGCACGTGTAGTGGTGGGTCAGAGTGCCGCGCATGGCTTCCACAATCCCGACGCCTTCTCCCGTAATGCCCTTGCGGAACGACGCGGAACTTGTCGCTGGTGATCTCGGGATCGGCGCAATAGCGCTCCAGCATCTCGACGTTCTGCAGCATTTCCACCAGCCGCGCCCAGTGGTTGGCCATGAGCGCCTTGCAGGGTTTGCCGCCGAGGGTTTTGAACATTTCTTCAAAGGCCTCCTGCGCTCTGGGTGTCGCCATGCGGTCGGCGACATTCAACCGTGCGAGCGGAGTTGCGCAGTAGATGCCGGAATCGAGGCCTTCGACGAAGCCTTTCCAGCCGCGCTTCCTCAGATACGGGAACTTCAGATAGGACCACTCCTCGACATGTTCCGCGACATATTGTGCGTAATCTTCCGGTTTATATTTGCAGATCTCCCGCCCGGTGAAATCAACGACGCGGACCTGGCCGTTGATAGAAGTTAGGAGCATTGTTCTCATCTACAAGGCCCATATTGTGGACGTCAAGAGTATAGGGCCCGTTGAGAATGATGTCCACGTAGGCGGGATTCGCCAATACCACATCGTGGAAAAGCTTGATGGAAAAATCGGCAAAAGCCGAAAGCTCTCCGACCATGGGCTTGATGGTCTCCAGTTCGTCCTTGTTCAGACCCTTGCAGACTCCACCCGGCAGGCACCAGACGAGGTGCGTGAAACGGCCCCCTAAAATCTGCTGAATCCTCTGGGCCATGGCACGAGCTTTGATGACGGACCCGCCGATTTCGAGGCCGACCTTTGCCACAACACCCAAAATGTTTCGCGTGGCCGGATCCGCGTCCGGGCCGCAAACAAAATCGGGGGCCGCCAAAGCATAAAAGTGGGCAATGTGGCTGTGGATGTAATGAGCGTGGTAATACATATCCCGCAGCTTGTGCGCTACGGGAGCCACCTCGTTGCCAAAGCAGCCGTCGACGGCCTTGGCGCTCGCCATATGATGGCTTGCCGGGCAGACGCCGCATATTCGCGTCACAATGCGGGGCAGCTCCTCGATGGGCCTGCCCACCACGAAGCGCTCGAAGCCGCGGAGTTCCGGGATCTGGAAAAAGCAGTCCTTTACGCCCCCTTCGTCATCGAGAAATATCTCAATTTTGCCGTGACCTTCAAGCCTCGTAATAGGGTCGATACTGATGGTTCTCGTCATGTCCGCAAACTCCTTTGCAGCAAAGAGGCCGGCATGCCAAAACGGTAAGCAAAGCTGACAAAATCCGGCAGTCCGCTGATAATTTCCTGTATCTCTGTCGGATCCTTGCTGTCGATAATGGCGGCCAGCGCGCTGGCAAATTTCACCCCTTGATCCACGACATTCGCAGTGGGGCCGTAACATCCGCGGCAGCCTTGTCCGGTATCCGGGCAGCGAACTCCGCATCCGGAGCGCGTGGCCGAACCCATGCAGAGAATTCCCTGTTCGAGAAGGCACTTCTCCGGATCCTGGATAATTTCATAAGGCCGGTAGAATCGTTTGATTTTCTTTTCTGTTTTTTTGCGCTTGCAGTCATCGCAGACCGTCAGCTCCGAGGCCCCAACCACGGACCCCCTGGGCGGCAGGTCGCCTTTGGCGATAGCAAGAAGGACCGCTTTCACCTGGTGCGGCGCGGGCGGGCAACCCGGAACAAAATAGTCGACCTCCACAATATCGCTCAGCCTGTAAACGCGCTTGTAGAATTGGGGGATATGCAATGTGAATCCGTTGACCTGAGTTTCAGGGCGCGGCGTCTTCTGGTTTCCAGGTTCAATGGATGGATTATTCAGGTACGCCCGGGTGAGGATTTCGTCCTTTCTGGCCAGATTCGCCAATCCCGGTATACCCCCCATGTGCGCGCAGGAGCCGAAGGCGACGAGAATTTTGCTTTTCCGGCGCAGGAGTTTGGCCAGATGCTCGTTCTCGCTGTTGCGCACGGCGCCGTTAAAAATGACTCACATCCAATTCGCCGTCCTGCATCGCTTCCACATCTTTGTATTTCCCATCGACGGCGATCGGCCACAGGCGAATATCGGCCAATTGGGCGACGTCGAGAATGAACTCGTTGGTATCCAGGACGGCGACGTCACAGCCGCCGCAGGCAGCTGCCCAATACAGTGCGATCTGTAGCTTTTTCTCCGCCATGGTTCACCTCTCTATCCTGTCTGCCTGCAACACGCCGGGGATTCGGCTCGGGCCGAGGACTTTGATGCGATCCGTCATGTCGTTGACAATATCCGCGAAATGTTGCCCTTCACTGGCGCTGACCCATTCCAGGCGCACGCGCTCATCTTCAACTCCCAAGTCGGCAAGCAGCTTCTGAAGCAGGGGGAACCGCCGCATGGCTTTGTGGTTCCCCTCCGAATAGTGGCAATCCCCGGGATGGCATCCGCAGACGAGGACGCCGTCGGCGCCCTGAGTCAGCGCTTTGACGACAAAGGTGGGGTCCACGCGCGCTGAGCACATGACGCGGATAATGCGTATATTCGGTCGATACTGAATGCGGCTTGTTCCCGCAAGATCCGCTCCTGCGTAGGAACACCAGTTGCATAGGAATCCGACAATCTTGGGCTCGAAGCTCATAGCAGCACCCCTTCAATTTGCGCGAAGATCTGTTGGTCGGTGAAATGACGTCCTTTAATGGCGCCGGAAGGACAGGATGCGACGCAGCAGCCGCACGCTTTGCACACGGCGCTGATGACCCTGCTGCGTCTCTTTTCCTCGTCAAACTCAATGGCGCTGTACGGACATAATTCGTTGCACATGCGGCAACCCGAGCAGCGGGTTTCGTCCACTTCGGCAAATACGGCATCCACTTCGATCTTCCCTCTGGCGATCTTGCCCAGGATGCGGGCGGCCGCCGCGCGCGCCTGGGCGACGGTATCCGGAATATCTTTGGGAGCGACGCAAGTGCCGGCGATGTATATGCCGTCGGTGGTTGTGGCCACGGGATCGAGCTTGGGATGGCTTTCTATGAACCATCCGTCCTTGTCCTGGCTGATGTTTACCAGCCGGGCGACCTGCGCAGAATCCTCTCGCGATTCCATGCCGACCATGAGAATGACCATATCCGCCGGAATCTCGATCCTCTCGCCCGAAAGCTTCTCGTTCACCTCGATGATCATTTCACAATCGTCTTTGGGATCCGCCTTGCGGATGACCGGGTGTTCGTTCTTTCCGTACATCAGGAATACGGTTTTTACTTCCGAGGTCTTGCGATAGAAATCCTCGTGCCCTTTGCCGAAGGCATGCATGTCGATATAAAGGTCCGAAACATAGCACTTGGGTATGGCCGACTTGATTTCGTGGACATACTTGAGCGCCGTCATGCAGCAGACGCGCGAGCAGTAGCCGTGAAACTCCTGGCTGCGGCTCCCGACACAGTGAAGGATCGCCACATACTGAGGGATCCGTCCTTCTTTGGTCTGGATGCGGCCGGCGCGGAGCATTTTTTCAAAGTCAAAGGACGTGATCACATTCGGCAGCTTCCCATATCCATAATGGCTGATACGGGCGGCATCAAATTCCTTGTAGCCCGTGCTCACCACCACATTCCCGACCTGAATCTGGTCCTTGCCGTCCGCCTGTGGGGAGCCGCGCTCGATGCCGGCGGTAAAATTCCCGACAAATCCCTCCAGGGTTTTAACCTGAGAATTGAGCAGGACTTCAATATTGCGGTTCTCCTGCACACGCGTGATACGCTCGGTAACCAGGTCCCGCGCCGAGTCGAGATACGGAGCCGTCAAGTCCGTCCGGGTAAGGTTTCCCCCTAGATGGTCTTTTTTCTCCACAAGATAGACCGGGTAGCCCGCCTCCGCTAATTCCAGGGCAGCCGTCATACCCGCGACACCGCCGCCGATTACGAGCGTGGAGGGACACATATCCACGGAGAACCGGTCCAAAGCCTCATGCCGTTCCACACGCAGGATCGACGCCTTGGTCAGCGCCTTGGCCTTTTCCGTGGCCGCAGCCGCATCCTGGTGAACCCAGCTGCAGTGCTCGCGGATATTGGCCATATCGCACATATAGGGATTCAGCCCGGCCGTTTGCAGCACCCTGCGAAAGGTCCGTTCATGCATACGCGGGCTGCAGGCGGCGACCACCACACTGTCAAGAGCATGCTCATGGATATCCTGCGCGATCATTTCCTGGCCCGGATTCGAGCACATGTACTTATAGGTTTTTGTGATTGCGACGGTCGGCTGCTCGGAAGCAAACCTGGCAACGGCTTCGCAATCGACCAGTTTGGCGATGTTCGTACCACAGTTGCAGATATAAACCCCTATCCTGGAATTTGGCATGATCACCTCTCGTCACGCGGCTGGCTGCAAATGCTGGGTGGAACGTTGGGGCGCTTTCTCCAGTGCTGCCGATTCTCGAATGATTCCCGCAATATACATGGCGATCGGGCGGTATATCATGTGAGCCCATTTGCTGAAAGGCATCCTCAACAGCCAGGGGAATACGCCCATCAGATGTGCGACATAAGCAATATTGGCTGCCTCCGGGAAACCGGCGCGATGCAGCAGATGCTGGATAATGCCGGTGACGACCATGTAGAAGAGCAGCCACAGGAACATCCAATCCGTGCTATGGGAGCGCCGGTGCTGGACCTGGGTCTTTGTCAGCCGGCCGTAAAGCACGTAAACGGTCCCGATGAGCAATCCGATGCTTGCAAGGTAGCCAAACACGTGAACCGGCCATTGGATTTCCGGACCCGCCTGCAGACGGTCCAGAAAAAGTATGATCAGCACAAGCATCGTGAAATAGCCGAGCACGATTCCCAGGTGAGTGATCCAGGGGAAGTGGACGCTGTTTTTGTTTTCGGGGTCGCACTGGGCATAGCGTTTCTGAGAGAAAAAATGCACCGGCAGCAGATAGAGCTTCTTCAGATACAGCCCAAACGAAATGGGCGCCTTGGCGGCATCCTGCATTATGAATCGCCACATCCGTATGATATTGACGGCCAGCAAGACGGTCAGCACGGCCATCAAAACCAGGTCGATCGATATGAATCAAGGAACTGGGCAAGAAGGCTCCCGGGCCGTCGTAGATGCCGATGTCGCCCTTGGACAAGCCATAGGCGGACAGTCCCGCGCCCGTGAGCAAGGCGATGATGACGACGAAGGCCAGTTCCCCTTTCCAGGACATGTAAAAGAGCCTGGCAATCCCCGTAAAATCATACCGGGAAATCAGCCAGCGGCGCATGCTCATCATGGTCTCGCCGGGCTCGGCTTCTCTCGGGCACTGCACCGAGCATTGGCCGCAGTAGTAACAGAGCCATGGCGTCAGAGACCTTTCCAGTTTCTTCTCGAGACCCATTTGCAGAAAACGCATCGGCTTGCGCGGGAAGACAAACATGTCGTCCGCGTGCGGACAGACAGCCGAGCAGTTGCCGCAGTGATAGCAGTTCTGCACATCCTCGGATCCGAAACGCTCCAGCTCGTCAATCAGCTTGGGATTCACCCGTATCGCCATCGTAACCTCCTCGAGCCGCTTTCAGTTTGCTTGAGATTCGCGCAATCAAAGCATCGATCCGGGACACAGGCACGCTATGCAGGCTTGTCGGAGACCCGGGCCAGGTTTTTGGCACGCGCCTCGATTTCGCTTAGCGAGAGAGTATCCCAATGCCCATTCCCTTGCCGCTCGATATGCTTCGCAAAACGCCGGCGGCGACCGCCGAAGCCTGAGCCACCGTATCGGGAATGTCTTTCGGCGCCTGGCACATCCCGGCTACGTAAATGCCTCCGCGCTCCGTATCCGTGGGATTTCCATTGTAGTCAAGCTCGGAGAACCAGCCGTCCGGTCCCCGCGTGACACCCAGCAGTTTGCTGAGGTCCTCGGTTCCCCGCGCGGGAATCAGGCCCACAGCAAGCAGGACCATATCCACCGGGAACTCGAGCAGCCGGTCGTTCACAATATCCTCGCCTTTGACGACGAGGCGGCCGTCTGTTTCCGTCACTGTTGCCGAACGCCCGCGGACGACAAACGCTCCCTCCTGCTTGATCCGTTCGGCAAATTCCTCATACCCTTTGCCGAACGCCCGCATATCGATATAGAACTCATAGCAGGCGGCGTCATGCAGTTTCTCTTTCACGAGATGGGCGAATTTCAGGGAATACATGCAGCAGACCCGGGAGCAATAGGGGTTGTAGCTCGCATCCCTCGACCCGACGCAGTGAATGATCGCCACGCTTTGGGGCGGAGGCCCTGAGACGTCAAATGTCCACTCGTCCTTTTTCAGGCGTTTATTGAACTGCCTGGTTTTCATAACAATTTTCCCGCCCGTGGGACCCGAAGCATTCGTCAGCCGCTCGAATTCGAGCGCCGTGAGCACATTGGGATTTTTCCCATAGCCGTAGCGCTCGACCTTGCCGGCGTCGAGCACGTCGTAGCCGGTGGCCACGATGATATTGCCGACGTCAATTTCCATGGTCTCGTCCTGTTCCTCCAGGTTGATGCACTCCTTCGGGCATTTTTTGGCGCAGGCGCCGCACTTTTTGCTTTGGACATAAGTGCAGCTCAAGGCGTCCACCAGGTAGGCATTCGGCACAGCCTGGGGGAATGGCACATAAATGGCCTTGCGGGTTGTTATGTTGGCATCGAAATCGCTCGGAACGCTTACGGGGCAGACATCGGAACAAATGCCGCAGGCCACACATGCTTTGGCGTCCACGCGGCGCGCTCTTTTCAAAATTTTCGCGCGGTACGCGCCGGGGGCTCCCGACACTTCCGTCACTTCGCAGTTGGTGATGAGATTGATCATGTCATGCTGGCCAACGGCGACCATTTTGGGAGTCAGAATGCAGGCCGCGCAGTCGAGGGTCGGAAAGGTTTTGTCGAACATGGCCATGTGGCCGCCGATGGTGCCGCTTCTTTCCACAAGGTAGACCTGCCTGCCGGCATCGGCGATCTCCAGGGCTGCCTGTATCCCTGCCACACCTCCTCCGATGATCAGGGTTGAAGGATGGACCGGTGTTTCCGCCGGAATGGCAGCGAGAGCATACGGCACGGCCATAGTGGCACAGGCAACGATGGCCTTGGCTCGCTCCAGGGAATATTGAAAGGTAGCCCCTCGGGAACGGAAGGAAGCCAGGCGCACTTCGGTGGGGTCCTGTCCCGCGAGCGCCATGGATCTTGTAAAAATCGGTTTGAAATAACCGGGCTGATCGCCGGCAATAACCACACGTTCGATCCGGCTGCGCTTCAAAGATTCCGCCAGCAACTGGGGATCCAGTCGAGGTTGAACGCCAAGAGTCTCGACGGTTTCCACTTCAGGCAGATTGGATGCATACTTGGCAACCGCATCCAGATTCAGGCCATCCATTTGCTCCACCTGGCAGAAATAAACGCCTGTTCGCATGAGGACCTCCGTGAGCGGGTGTTGAGAAATTTTTTCTTTCAGTTTGTGTATCATGATGAATCCACCATTGTCAAATAATACTTATAAATAATATAAGGTTTTTACCCTATTCTATTAGTAGGGTTAATATCGTATAAATCATCCATCGCAGGTACGGGTGAAGCAGATCGATAATCCCATGAATTATTGGAATCGCAACAGATTGCATCTTCATAACATCCTGTGATAAGATTTTTTCATTCTTTATCCGGTATAAGCCTTAGATTGGAGGTCGGTATTTCAACACACCTTGGTTTGGCTGCCAAACTGATGGTTTCCAATGCACTCATAATCGTTTCAGTAACTGTAGGCGGAGTCTGGCTTTCCCGGCATCTTCACGACCTCCCGGCTATTGTCCTTATTGTCGTGCTGGGGGCTGCAGGTTCTGCTGTGTCCATAACTTCGGGTTACCTGATAATGCGCGACTATTTCCGTCCGCTCACGGAATTCCGAAAAGCCGTGGAATCGATTCATCAGGGGATATCCCCATCTATCGTTGCCCGCTCGGATTCCGATCCCGCAATCGGCGGCGTCATCCGTTCTGTCCGTGATGCGATTGACCGCCTGGAGGATGAATCCCTGTGGCATACGACGCAGCTTTTAAACTCCATTGAAGCGGAGCGGCAGCGCATAGGCCGGGAGCTTCATGACCAGACCAGCCAGACATTGGCCACCGCTCTCGTCAACCTGAAGCTGGCCGATACCGCCATTGGCAGCAATCCCGTGGATGCCCGTAAAAAACTTGCCGGAGTCAAGCAGCTCATCGAGCACAGCCTGGAGCAAATCAAGATTTGTGTCTACGACCTCAGGCCGGTCATGCTGGATGATCTGGGTCTGGTGCCGACCTTGCGCTGGTACATCAAGACCCACCTGGCAGGAACGGGACTCGTTGTTGATGCCGATTTCGAGGATGCGGCGCTTCGGGCGCCGCTGAACATCGAAACTGCTCTTTATCGCATCGCCCAGGAAGCGCTGGCGAATGTGCTCCGTCATGCCCATGCAACCCGTGTTTCCATAAAACTCGAAATTAGGCCGGAGTATGCCGTGCTGGCGATTGCAGACAATGGACAGGGCTTCAATCCGGATTCGGTGATCCTGAGCGACAAAAAAGGCGGAGGCCTGGGGCTTCATACCATCAGGGAACGGGTCAAACTGGCAAAGGGAACTCTAACTATAAAATCGGAAACAGGCATGGGAACGCAGCTCAACATCGTGGTTCCTATCGCGGGACACAATTCCATGCCATGCGAGGCATGAACCCTATGATCAAGGTGCTGCTCGTTGACGACCACACCATTTTTCGGGAAGGAATCCGCGCCCTGCTTTCAGCAGAGCCGGATATGGAAGTTGTAGGAGAGGCTTGCGATGGCGCACAGGCGATCGAGCTGGCCGCAAAAATCTCGCCGGACATCATCGTGATGGATCTGATCATGCCCGGCATGAATGGTATGCAGGCTGCCCAGCAACTGCACGACAGGCACCCGGATATCAAAGTGCTCATTTTAAGCATGTACGACGATGAGGAATATATTCGTCAAATTCTCAAAGCGGGAGCATCCGGGTATGTTCTCAAGCGTGCGGCGAGCGATGACCTCCTGCGCGCCATTCGGGAAGTGGACAAAGGGGGATCGGCTCTACACCCTGCGGTTGCAGCGAAACTCATCAAGGATTACGTTCGCAGAACCCGGTCCAGCGAACATGGGGACTCCGGTTCGGCACTCACCGCCCGTGAGTCCGAAGTCCTGAAGCTCATCGCGGAAGGCCACACCAACCAGCAGATCGCCGATCTCCTGGGACTCGGCAGAAAAACCGTTGACACACACCGCACCAATATCATGCGCAAGCTCGATCTGCACGATGTCACGGCATTGGTGAAGTATGCCTTGAAGCGCGGTCTCATCAATCTTGAATCCTGGCCGTGAGATTCGCCGGCACGAGGCGAATGTCGGCAGGAAGAGCGGTATATAGGTATTGCTCAGAAAGGAATGGGCGCCATGGGAATGGAAAATCAGAAAAGCGGCGAAGATGCGGGCGTACTTGAAGAAGCAGTGCTGAAGCAATTTGGATTGCGTTGGGCTGTACTGGCCGGCTGGCGCGATGCCCTGCATTTGCGGCATGTCACGCTGCCCGGCGAAGCAGACCGTTTGCTGGAGAATGCACGCATCAAGATTGCATCGGGTTGCTTTTCAGTATGTGAAGTGGGGTGCGATCTTTCGGAACTGGAGGCGGCACTGACCTCAACCGACGCCTCAAGCGGCCACAATTGGGTGGATTTCTGGGTGGATATGCTGGGGCATTCCATGGCCGACGATGCAGAGACGGAACGAATCCTGAAAATCCCGGCAGTCCGGGCTCGATACAACAACTGCGGCCTTTCGATTTGCCGCTGCTGATCGGCCCCAGTTGAGGGCGACGCTCTCCAGAGATAACGGCCATGGTCTGAAGAATAGCCTACTCGAAAGATACCCGGCATTGCCTTAACAAAACCAGGTTCCGGGCACCGCGGAGGATTTTTCGATGGTGATTCTCTCAAGGATATTCGCCGCTGCGCGCCTTAGTCGCCAGGAACTGACCGGCAATTCCTGCGAGTTCTGCCTGCCCGAAATTGACACCTCTTCCATGCCGTGTGATATTCAAGATAAGATTGGGGGGAAAAATCCATGAAAATTGAACCCTACCTGTTCTTCGAGGGCCGCTGCGACGAAGCTATTGAATTCTACCGTGACGCGCTGGGCGCCGAGGTCACTGCGCTCCTGCGTTACAAAGACAATCCCGACCGGGACTCAAGCCGCCCGGGAACGGAGGATAAAATCATGCATGCCAATCTCCGCATCGGGGAAACAACCGTCATGGTTTCAGATGGCCTCTGCAGCGGGCTACCGAATTTCCAGGGCTTTTCCCTCACACTGGCACTGGCAAGCGAAGCCCAGGCTTCACGCATGTTTCAAGCCCTCGCCGAAGGCGGAAAAATCCGGATGCCTCTGGCTCAAACTTTCTATTCCCCTCTTTTCGGCATGGTCGTGGATCGCTTCGGCGTGCAATGGATGATCCTGGTAACGGCATGAAATTCTGTGAAAAAGTCTTATTGGGAAGAACCGGACTCAGCGTATGCCGACTGGGCATAGCCTCCGGCTATTGGGCGCCGGCGAAGGCTATAGAAGAAGCCTTTGAACACGGCTGCAATTACATGACATGGGGAACCTTTGTCAAAGGCTACTCGCCCCATTTTCGCGATGCTGTCCGCAATATCACTGGCAGGGGCCAGCGGGACCGCCTGGTCCTTTCGATGTTCAGCTATGCCCATCAGTCATTTCTGACCGAGCATTTCCTGGTCAAGGGATTGAAGGCCGCGGGATTGGATTATGCGGATGTGCTGATACTGGGCGGATTTTACAGACCCCCCTCAGCGGGCATCATCGATGGAGCCATGCGTCTGAAGGAAAAGGGCCTTGTGCGCTTCCTCGGCATTTCCAGCCATAGTCGCCTTTTGTTTCCCAGGCTCCTTGGCGCCGGAATATTCGATGTCTTCCACCTTCGATATAACGCCGCGCACCGGAGTGCTGAGACTGAAATTTTCCCACACCTGGCGGGGAATGACAGGCCCGGAGTTGTTAATTTTACAGGCACAGCCTGGGGCAAGCTCCTGAGGCCCCAAAAGATGCCTCCCGGCGAAAGAGTTCCTACTGCCGTCGAATGCTATCGATTTGTTCTATCCCATCATGCAGTGGACGTTTGCATGACCGGAGCCAGGACTTTGGACCAGATGCGGCAGAACCTGGCGATCCTTGAACAAGCGCCCATGACAGGAGATGAACTGGCCCGCATGCGCCGCATAGGCGACCATATCAAAATTCGGTGACTGATCAGAGTCTCACATGGCAAATAGGGGGAAGACTATGACAAAACTGCTTCCGATTGTCATTTTGACGATTGCCGCAACCGGCTGGACCGAGGACTGGAACCGTTTCCGCGGGCCCAACGGGAGCGGGATTTCGAATGCCACTTCATTGCCGGTGGAGTTCGGACCGGTTAAAAACCTCGACTGGCGCCAGGAACTGCCTTTCGGAAGGTCATCGCCCATTTTGACGGCTGACAAAATAGTGGCTACCGGCAGCGAGGGGCCGAGGCTGGTCACCGTTTGCCTGGATCGCAAAACAGGGCGAATCATTTGGCAGCGCGAGTTATCGAGGGATCGCGCGCAGAAAATCTATAAGGGAAATGATACGTCGACACCGACTCCAGCCACGGACGGCAGAAATTTCTATGTGTTTTTCCCTGATCTCGGCCTGGTTTCCTACGACCCTGCAGGCAAAGAGCGATGGCGGTTCAAGCTGGGTCCCTTTAACAGTTTTTATGGGGTATCCTCCTCGCCGATCATACACGGCGGCACGCTGGTATTGGTGTGCGATCAGGTTGGCGGGTCCTTCATCATCGCGCTCGCCAAGGACACAGGACGCTTACGGTGGCGCAAGGAGCGGAAAGAGGCAAAGCTTGAGGCTTTCTCCACGCCAATAATATGGACGACTCCCGACCAAAAGGCACAAGTGATTGTGTCGGGCTCCTACCGGATCGACGCTTACGACATTGATTCGGGCGAAAACCTATGGTGGGTGGGAAATCAAGGGACATCCCCCATCTCGACGCCCGCGCTGGCGAACGGAATCATCTATGCAACCTCCTATGGCGCGGAAAAACCAACGTTTGATCCTTGGACCAAACTGGTGGGAATGGATGCGAACAAGGATGGAAAGATTTCGGCTGAAGAAGCCGCGGCAGTGCCCGATCTTGGCGACCATTTCGGGTGGGCAGACAGGAATGGAGACGGATATCTTACCGAGACGGAATGGGATGAGATTTTGAAGCTAAGTGTTTCCGAGCACGGCCTCGCCGCGGTGCTAGCCGGGGGATTGGGGGACCAGACCCGGAATCACCTGCTTTGGCGTTTCAAGAAAGCCTATTCGGAAGTCACTTCGCCGCTGGTATACCGGGATGTTCTTTACACGGTAAAGGACGGGGGCATTATAACCAGCCTGAATCCCGCAACCGGCGACGTGTTGAAGAGCGGCCGGTCTGAAAAAGCGATCGAAACATATTTTGCATCACCCGTCGCCGCGGATGGGAAGGTCTACCTGGTGAGCAACGACGGGAAAGTCAGCGTCTTGAAGGCGGATGCACAGTGGGAAGTGCTGGCCGTGAATGATCTGGGAGAAGAGTGCCAGGCTACGCCCGCAATCGGGGGCAAGAGCATCTATATCCGCACCGCCAAGGCCTTATATAGCTTCAGTCAACAAAATCGGTGATTGGTTGAGCGGTCGGCTCCTGGAAAAGCCAGAAATGTTAAGATTTCCCGGTCAGGTCATAAATTGTGATGTCATGAGGAAATCTTCATAGCCGGTTTCCTATTGCCCATGTCCTACTCAGACGAACAGGAAAGCAGAAACCTCGCAGAGCAGGAGATAATGCGTTCGGGCGAAGGTAACGAAGCGAGCCTGTGCCAATACAGGAACGTCTCATGCGTCCGATGTTGTCTTCCCCACATAGGGGGAGATTCACACCTGGAGGATTCCGGAGAGAAGGAACTCCATCCGATCAATAAAAACAACGTTACCCCTCATCCTCGGGAGTCAGGCAGATATCTCGGTCCGGGCAACATTGTGATGAAGTTCAGGAATTTCAATCCTCTGCACGATCCAAAATTCGAGGCATCCAAATACGAGGATTCTTTCCCGGATGTCGGAAGAGAGGAGATGGAAAGGCGGTTCTCAGAAAGAAGAAAACTGTTTCTAGCCCTGTATGACCCGGAGCATCCGAAACAATCTTTGACTCAGTACATGAAAACAGCTCAAAGGCACGAAGGGTACAGGTACAAGCCTGAGGCAAGTGCGGGGCCCGTTTCCTTGTTTCTTGGAGGATCGGTTCCGAAGCATCCCCGGCAAGGCGAACTGCCGGAGTGCCAGTTATTGGGATTCATTGATGGGAATAGCAGAGTCGGCTGCATGGCCCACCCGCTGGCGGAGACTTCTCACGGTCACGACGGACGGGACCATGTGGGTTTCTTCAACCATACCGGTTGCTGCAACAGCGTCGACTGCGAAGCGAGCAAGGAATTCAGGTTTTTGGGCAAATCCGCCATGAAGGTTTTCGACAAAGCAGTCGACGGAATTTCCTGGTATGAATATAGCAGACACTCAACCTCGGTGCTCGTTCACTATCTGAGAAGCTACGACCCTATATTGCAGAAACTTGACGAAAGAGAGCTTCTCGACACCTTGACTTTGGCGCAGGTTGCCGGGTTCACAAATACTCTCTATGATGAATGGCCGCTGAGAAAGCCGGACGGGAGCGCCAACCATACCCTGAACCATGATTCGGCTGTCATGAACTCCCTGGATTTACTTTCCGCGGACATCCCCCTGGACGAGAGGATTCTGTACGTCGCTCTTGATACATGGTTCTCGAAAAACCATTTTTGCCGCGCAGTTGCAGCAGGCCAGAAATCACGTCGAAGGGCGGATTAGAGCTCTTTGCCGGCTGAATCTGCAATGGTGTGGTTCGAAAAGATGATTTTTGTTATTGTAGGTCCCTGTGATCCTCGCATGCGTCTTGAAACTATCCTTAAGCTGACGGGAAGGAGATCCATTTATGGCTGAATCCGTGAAAGCCGAGATTAAAAGAAAAAAGGTTTTGAGGCGGGATTTTCTGGCCGGAAGCGGCGCCGCTATTGCTGCCGGCGCCCTGGCTGCGAGCACCTCCGCGTCCACGGCCGCAGTATTGGCGCAACCGGCAGCGCAGGATGCAAAGCCGTCCTTCGCGGCTTCGACCGGATACATCGTATACGACAGCAGGCTGTGCCTGGGCTGCCAGAGCTGCATGTTTGCCTGCTCTTTGACTCACGAAGGCGTGGCAAATCCTTCCTTATCCAGGATACAGATCATCCGCGATGCTCCGTCATTCACAAAGTACCCTTATGACATCGTCATGTCGGTATGCCGGCAGTGCGTTACGCCGCTATGCGTCCAGAATTGCCCCACGGGCGCCTGTCATGTGGATGCTGCCAACGGCAATGTGAGGAGGATCGACCAGACAAAATGCATCGGCTGCAAGCGGTGCATCAACTCCTGTCCTCAAAGGCCGCACCGGACGATCTGGAATTCGGCGAAAAAGAAATCCGCCAAATGCGACCTTTGCGCCGACGCTCCTTATTGGAACCAGAAGGGCGGGCCCGGCGGCAAGCAGGCCTGCGTGGAAACCTGCGTGGCCAAAGCGCTCAAGCTGGTGGCGGAAGCTCCTTCTCAAACGGACGTTGCCGGATATGACCTCAATCTGGCTCCGCCGCCGAAAGCAGCTCCCAAAATGGCCCCGAAACCGGCGCCCAAGGAAGGAGCATAGACATGGCTAACGGATACGCAGGCAAGATACTGAAAATAAATCTGACGACCAAAGAGATCAGCAGAATTGATACGGCCCAATATGAAGAATACGGAGGCGGTGTCGGAATAGGATCTGCCATATTCTGGGACCTGGCGGTCGCGCCGGGCGATTGGGATTTGCAGGATGCATTTGATCCGAGAAATGTGATTTCCCTGATGTCGGGCCCCCTGGCGGCAACCGGAGTTCCCGGCGCCGGAAGGACCAGTGTCTGCGCCATAGCTCCCGAAACTTTTCCTACGCCCTTGTTCCATCGGACCAGTATGGGCGGCAGGTTTGCCACAATGCTGAAACTTGCCGGGTGGGACGGGGTTGTGATTCAGGGGAAAGCCGACAGACCGGTATGGATCAACATTATTAATGACAAGGTGACCATTGAAGACGCCAAAACGCTTTGGGGCCTCAACACATTCGAGACACAGGGCCAAATCCTGTCGATGGTGGGAGGCCGCACCCGCTTCGGGGATGAATGGCACCAGATCGGGGATGACTTCACCACGGCTAGACCGCAGATCATCTGCATCGGCCCGGTAGGAGAATCGATGACTCGAGTGGCCGCTCTGATCCATGGCAGCGGCATCAGCGGCCGAACCGGCGGTTTTGGGGGTGTTTTCGGATCAAAGAACCTGAAAGCTGTCAGCGTGCTCGGCACCGGCAGCATTCAGGTAGCGGATCCGAAAGCGCTTGTGGACACCAGGGTCACTCACGGGCAGACCTCCCAGGTAACAATGCCCATGAGAGGCGGCGTCCCTGCCTCTTGTATGGCCTGCGTCAACAGCGACCGCACCCGCGATTCCTATTACGGCGGCGAATCCATGTGCGCAGATCAGTTCTGGTACATGGGCGACCTGATGAAGGGCGCCGATGTCGCCATCAAGTGGGGAATCTGCACCTGGGCCACAAAATTCGGCGGCGCCATGGAAAACAAGGTGCCGGGCGCGCCCGCGCTGTTCAAAGGCCGCGTGCCGATGGAACCGGGAATGGGCTGGTATATCAAATATCTGTATGAGCTCGGCGTCCTGGGACCGGGAAAGAAAATAGAGTCGCATCCGTTGCCGATGGATCAGTGGGGGCAATTGAGTTTTCGTGAAACCTTCTGCGATGCCATTGCGCGCAAAATCGGCATCGGCGCGGACCTGGCGGAAGGGACACTGGAAGCGGCCAAGAAGTGGGGAAGGCTGGAAGAGGATCTGAATTCCGGCGCATTGCGCTTTCCCGCTTATGGTGCTAGCTGGCATCATTCGCTCCCGGGTGTGGACTGGGCTTATGGCTACATCTTTATGTCCGGCGATCCCATGTGGCACGGATTCATGGGCGTGAGCGGCGGAGGCGGATTCGGCGGTCCGGCGGCCTATACGGCCGAGCAGCTTGTCGAAATGCTGGCGGCCAAGGTTGAACCGTTTACCGGGGATCCCCTGATGTTCAGCAACTGCTGGAAGGGAGAGGAGGCCCGTAAGACCGGCGTCTATTCCGAACATAAAGCCAAAATGGTTTCCTGGGCCAGGCGCTATGCCGGCTTCTACAACGAATCCATGGCATTCTGTGAAATGATGCTGCCCAATTTTATCGGCAGATCGGCGAATGGCATCGCCGGACCCAGTCCCGAATTGGAATACCGCTACTATCAGGCCGTTACCGGCAATAAGAAGACTTTCGCCGAAACGATTGAGATCGGCCGGAAGATCTGGAACATGGAGCGCGCAATCCGCGTGATGGCGGGAAGGCACCGTGATAACGAGCAGTTTGCGCCTTTCATGTATATGCCCGGCGCCACCTTCATGTCTTTGGGCAACAAGCCTGTTTATCGGGACGGCAAATGGAGTTTTGAGGACCAGAGCGACCTGTATTTGGAAAAAGCCGGCGTGGAGGCGTTCAAGACCCACTTCTACAAAGTGGAAGGCTGGGATGCCAACAACGGCTGGCCTACGCGGAAGACCCTGGAAGAATTGGGCATGAAGAAGGTCGCGGACACAATGGCAGGCAAAGGCAAGCTGGGAGTCTAGCTGAAGGCCACGACAATATAAAACTTCGTAGTCGGCAACCTCAGGCTTTGCCTGAGGTTGCCGACTCGACATCATCTACTTCTTATTATAGTTATAGGCGTAGTTACACAATCCGTCCTCGCATTCCTTGCTTGCAGGCATGCGGAGGGGGTTTTTATCAAGCTTGATCCCGCCCTTAGGGATCCACTTGTCCACCGACGCAGTCTTGTAATAGACATAATCGGTCGTCTGAAAAATCGGATTGGTTTCACCCCCCACCACAAGAAAATTGATGCCTTCCGGTTTGAGGAAAGGGGATTTCGACTTTTCAGCCAGATATTTGCTCAGCTTGTCCGGATCATTCCAGCCTTCGGCTTTCAGGGCTTTGGCAGCCAGGGGATCCATCACGAAAGTGTAGGTGCCCATTGAGTCAAAGGTCCGGATTCTCTGCTGCAATCCTTCCGCAGTACCCATTCCCAGCGTCATGACGTTCCAGCCGCGAAAGACGCTGACCGTGCTCTCCGAAGCCTTGAATCCTTTCCGTACATGAAACGGTTGCCATGGAGTTTTTCCCTCGTTTTCGGCGCAGCATTGGTTGGTAAAACTCAAACCGTTGCCGATCGTCGCCATGAAGGTGTCACCCGGGCGTGCATCGCCAAAGTTTATGCTCATCAGCGTCCAGGCCCTGCCGATGACGGAATTGGCATAATTAAACGGCCCAAGCGCGGCGACGCCGCCGTTCATACCGATGGTTTTGGCAACCGGACCGTTCACTAACACCATGCTACCGTAAGATCCGGTGGAACTGGGTATGGAGGGGTGCTGAGTCGATGCGATCGCAAGGATGACCGGCAGGTGCTCCGGTCTGGCTCCGGCCATCACAGCGATTACGGCTACCTTCTCTACCGTGTATTCCTTCATTTCCTCATGCGTGGTGACCGACATCCTGCCGACCACCTCCTGGGGATCATGGTCGGTTCCCGTAAGCATTTCAGCGACCCGTTCCTCTGTCGGCAGCACTATAGGCAATCCGTCTGTCCAGCCGTTTCTCAGGAACAGCTGATGGAGGTTCGTCTCGGATTCCGGTTCCAGCAGGCGGGGTCTTTTGGGCTTTTCAACTATTTTGGGATTCTTCTCATCCTCGGTCAGGGGTTTCGTCAGCGCATCGACCACTTCCGTCATCAGCTTCACTTTGGTGACGGGATCGTCCCCCTGAATATATCCGCGCAGGGTTTCCCTGGGGACCCACCCGACCGGATATGGGGGAAAGCTCCAGCGCAGATTCATTCCGTGGGAGTGGCCATCCCGTATGACATACTCCGCGAATCGGGAGGTGACAATAGGGGCTGTGGGCACACCATATTCGCCTTCCATGGTCCGGGAAAATTCGGCGAGACTCGCCGAACAGCCGTCTCAGCCGCCCACCCCGAAGATCACACCGTCCGCCTTTTGTTTGATTTCCGCCCAGAGTTCAGGGCTGTCCGAAAACGGCGTGCCTGACTTGATACTCAGCACTGTTTTGACCGAAGGCATATTTTTACTGAACCACGCCTGCATCTCTTCAAGGAACTCCTTGCCGCCGGCGAAACCTACATCCACCAGGTAAATCGTTTTGTTATCCAGGCTATCCAGCCTGGGAGCCATCCGAAGAAGAACCAGTTCATTCCGGGCAATTGTGGGGTGCGTTTCGGGATTAAAAATTGCCATCATGTGCGAGCCGGGTTCGCCACGCCGGCCGAATACTCCGGACGGCTGCCCCCGGGGGTCGAGAACAGTTACCTTCTTCTCTCCGGCGCCTCCTGATTGAGCCAGGTTTTTACAGCCAATAAATGAAGCCAAAATGAGAGCGCCGGCAATAAACCAGCCCCAAAACCGTCTGGCACTGTAATGTAATGAGTTCATATTCTCCTCTGCATGTCCTCAATAAAAGTGGTACACAGGGATCCCAAAATTTTGAGACACTTTACGCTGCTGCTGAAGGGGCGAGTTTAGCATTGATTGCCTTCCTCGGGGCAAGCGTTTTCCCCCATGTTCTTCCTCGTTGCTGGGGTCGGCGTTCTTCAGGGCTTTTATGGCGCAGGTCCAGGTTAGCGGGTCCTGCAACTGTTCCGGGCGTAAGTACCCGGGAGGGCATGGATTGCCGATGCATCATATATTGCACTGTATCCATAGGGCAGGATGTTTACTGCAGTTTTGTGTATTCCGCTTTGGCTTTTTGCAGAACGGGCAGATCGGGGTTGGCGTCTTTCCAGATCGACAGAAGGTCCTGGCAGGCGATCCGGGCGTTGGCCAGGTCCCCCTGTGCGGCATAAGCGCGGGCCAGTCCGAGTTGACTTCCATATATCCCAACAATTCTTTATATCCTTCTTTTAATATCCTAGTAAAATACGGGTCATTAAGGCGCTATGTAGTCCCCGGAAGCAGGGATGCATGTAATGAATGGTTCTAACCCCGGGGATAGGGCCGAGTAAATCTAAAGGCTCAACGTGTGCGACCTATCCGCCGTGGTGCAGCGATCCGATTACTGGGGCGGCAGTCAGGCACCTCCGGCAAAGCCGGAGGCTTGAAAGATTTGAACCGCTCGAAGCGGTTGGAGGAGTTGCGCCGGTTTTGAACGCTGACTTACGCGGGCAAAAGCCGATGAGGCGCTTCCGATCCCCGCAGGGGCCAGCGCTCCGCGCTGGACAGTTTTCTGTGGCGGCACTGTGGCAAGCGCCGTGCGGCAGGGAGATGAAGGGTATGAGAAACCGGGCGTTTGCCACAGTGCCGCCGCAGAAAACTTCATCGGAAGCGCCTCATCGGCTTTTGCTCACCGACCCTCGCCGAACAAATCGGCGTTTGTCAGCGCTTTTATCAGCGTTTCTCAGCGTTTCAAAATATGGAGCTGTCAAACTCTTTGAGTCCCCCGGCAGAGCCGGGGGTTTGCCAATGTAATCATTATTTCAGCTTCAGGAGGATGTGACATGCCTAAGGCAATTCAAAAGTTCGGGCTTTTCGCAGCGCTGGTGCTCATCGTGTCGGTTTTGGCAACTCTTGCTCCGGGCCAGTCGGGTAAGAAGGGCCAGGCCGATAAGAGCGGCGAACAGAAGTATGCCAAATATATCTCCTATGATGTGGATAAAGCCAAGTGGCTTCCCAAGGAGTCGACTCCGCCGGCTGAACCACCGAGGAAATTTGACTCGACGATCAAAATAACGCCTCTGTTGGATCTCGACAGAGTTCCGGGAGCCTTTTATATAGACCTCAACTGGATGGGCAAGGGATATTCGAAAGACTACCTGGATGACGGGGAGCATTACAATGACTTCGACGAGGTGATCGGCCTTATCGGAAGCCAGGGAGAAAAGGATCCCCGCGCGTTAGGCGGCGAAGTGGAGATGTGGCTCGGGGGCGAAAAATATCTGATTAACAGGAGCTGCCTGATCTTCGTGCCGAAGGGATTGAAACACATCCCTATTCGTTTTAACCGGATTGACAATGCGCCCGTTCTCTTTTTCACCTTCGGGCAGACTGCCAAATATTCGCTGACGCATACGAAGTTTATCGATGCCAAGAGCGCGGAACGCAACTATGCCCGGTATATCTCCTACGGTGTGAACTACTCCAAGGTGTCGCCGGAAGCGGAAAAGAAGCAAATGCAGGAAGACAGGAAAATCGGCTCCACTGTCAGGGGAACACGGCTGCTGGACCTCGACCAGGTGCCCGGGGCCTTTTATACGGATTTTGCCTGGCTGTGGAGCGGGTCGGCAAGAGGCAACAGTGTCGTGGAGCATTCCCACGATTTTGACGAGGCTATCGGATTCGTTGGAACAAGGGGAGGTGAGAAGAACCCTCAAGACCTGGGTGGAGAGATGGAGTTCTGGCTCGGCGGAGAAAAATATCTGATCCGCAAAAGCTGCCTGATCTTCGTGCCGAAGGGATTGAAGCATTGTCCTATCCGGTTCAAGCGCATCGACGCTCCAATCCTGTTCTTTTCGATAGGTATGACGGGCAGCTATACATCGACGCCGAGTTACGATTTCGTCACGGGTCGCTAACTCAAGATTCTGCCAGCGGAGGTCGGCAATGGATTTTCAGCAACTGATCCGCATAAGATACAGTGTCCGGGCGTACAAGCCCGATCGGGTGGAAGACGAAAAGCTGGCCCGTATACTCGAGGCGGCTCGGCTGGCGCCCACGGCAGCCAATCGCCAGCCTTTCCGGATCCTTGTCCTCTCCACGAAAGGCCGCGAGGAGGAACTGCGCCGGATTTACGGGCGCGAATGGTTCACACAGGCGCCGCTTGTCCTCGCGGTTTGCGTCGTCACAGGCGAAAGCTGGGTGCGGAACTACGACAACTGGAACGCGGGAGAGGTTGATGCGGCCATTGCCATGACGCACATCGTCCTGGCTGCGGCCGAGGAGGGATTGGGGACCTGCTGGATCGCCGCGTTCGATCCCAAGGCCGCGCGCGAGGTACTGGGTTTGCCGCCCGATGTCATACCCTCAGCCTTCACGCCCCTCGGCTACGCGGCCGACGCTTTGGCACCTAAGAAGAGGCGTCCGCTTCCGGAGCTTGTCCGCCGCGACCGCTGGTGAGATGGAAACAGCGTGAAGAAGGCGCCGGCGCCGACAGGCTTCAATGCTGCGCACAAGAGGTTCTCGACAGGGAGGCTGCAATATTTTTGTCCGGATGGCAGAGCAGGCGCAGGATCGCGCGCTTAACGGGCGGCGGCAAAGGCTTCCATGGATACCAGATGTTTTCCGGATACCTGCTGAAAGCAATCCTGCAGCAGCACATACCAGCTACGTCCGAAATAATGAAGACGGCATACTTCGTCCTAATCGGCGCAGACGGCTATCGCATAGCTCTGGCCTATAGCGAATTGTGCAACCGCAACGATCAGGCGGAGTTCCTGTTGATCGACCAGGGTCAGGAACAGGACGGTGGACGCTATTCCGTATTCCCCAGTGCCGATTTCTTCTCCGATCGCGCCATCAAGGCTGTTCAGGAGATACACATTTTAAAATTGGGAGAATAGCGTCAGCTTCCGGCTCAAAGACCGCCTCCTCTCAGTGCCGACAAGCATTCTATTTGTGAACCCGGTTGTCTATGTTAGAATCCGCAGGCGAGGCTAAACATGGTGAAGTATATAAGAAAAACCTGAACCCGGCACCGGTTGCACGGCGTGCAAATGCTGAAGGCCGGCCAAGCCGCGTCCTTGCATCTCCCCGAGGGAACCATTCTGCAGGAGATTCTACCTGCCTGATAAACCTCCCTTGAGAGGGCGGCAACGATGTGGTTGCCGCATTCTCACAGGGAGCGTCCAATGTCCTCTGTAATCAATTTGTATCGTGCGCAGGCTCGGAAAGCCTGCTGGGTGATCTCTACCGTATTCTACCTTTTGGTTATCGCAGTCCTAGCAACAAGTGAAGCCTGGCCGCAGGAAGCCTCTGTCACCGTCAGAGGCGAAGTATTGAACGAACTGTCGCTATCCACGGCAGACATAAAGACAATGCCGCCGTTTCTCATCCGGGACGTGCCCGTGATCCCGGAACGGGTGCGCGACAGGAAGGATGAGGAACGCGTTACTCAGACGACATTTCGCGGCGTCCTGCTGAGGGATGTCCTTTACAAGGCCGGCATGAAACACAAGCGCAAATGGGAACCGGGAGTATTTGTCCTGGTCCTGAACAAAGGCGGCCGGGAAATCGTCTTCTCGTTCGGTGAAATCTTTTACTCCAGCATCGGGCGCAGCATTTTAATCGCCTATGAGCGTGATGGTAAATCATGCCCCCTGACGCTGGTCGTGGCGACGGACATTCACGACGGCCGCATGATGGCCGACCTCGCTGAAATACGGGTCGCCCGCGCGGACGTCGAACTCCTCGCATATGAAGACAAGGCGAACAATAAAGTGCGGCCTCCAAGTACGGAGTTCACTCTGATCGACCAGATCGATCGAAAGCAGCGCGTGCTCAAACCCGCCGACCTCAAGGCTCTTCCCACGGTGCATGTTCCTGCTGCGGTTTTGATCGGTGACTGCGAGGGGTTCCATGGCATCCATTCCCTGGATGGCGTGCCCTTGTCCACTCTGCTGAAACAAACTCTGACCATACCGGATCCTGCGCCCTACAACCGCTATGTGCTGATAACGAGTGATGACGGCTATTGTGCGACTTACTCCTTTGGCGAGCTTTTCAATTCGCGTCTGGGTGATCAGGTTGTCATTGCCACAATGAAAGACGGGAAACCACTGTCGTCGGAGGATGGATTCGCCATGTCCATCACGGGTGAGGACAGTACCGGCGGCCGTTCTGTCAAACGCATCAAGAAAATCGAAGTGAGATAGGCAAATCCAAGGCTAGGGAGCTTATATGAGAAAAACTACAGGAATAAACGTGTTTCTTGTGTCGCTATTCGCCTGTTGTGCGTGGGCATATGCGCAGCAGCCCGCGGAAGAAGAGAAGAAAAATCCTATTATCCATTTATTTGAAGTCGTTACCGTGACGGCAGAACTGGAGCCCCAGGAAAGCCCCACGACCATTGCCGAAATAACGGCCGAACAGATCCAGGCCCGCACGGTCAACAACCTCGGGGAGGCTTTGGAACTGTTGCCGGGTGTGCATTTCCGCGTAGGTCGGTCCAAACTTGAAGAGCAGGTAACCGTGCGGGGATTCGAGCAGGAGAAGGTGCTGATCCTCATGGACGGCATCCCTGTTTCCATCCCTTATGAGGGACAGATTAATCTGGGCGATATTCCGGTGCAGAACATTGCCAAGATTACGTTGACCAAAGGGCTCAGCTCCGTTTTGTACGGCGCGAACGGAATGGGCGGCGTTATCAACATTATAACCAGGCACGGCGAGGAACAACCGAGCCTTTCCGCTCAATATGAGGGCAGCCAATACGCGACCCATAACATTCAGGTAGGGCACGGGTGGAAAAGGGGCCCTTTCAGCTACTTTGCCGCTTTTGGCCATCGCGAAAGCAATGGCTACCCGCTTGCCCGAAACTTTACGCTTCCGGAATCCGTTCTCAACAGCATGAAAGCGTCGCCCGCCAATCCTCCCTCCCTGCCCAATGTCCCGTTCGCACCCGATTCGGGGAGCCGCGACAACGGCGACTATTCGCGCACAGCATTCACTCTTACTTCGACCGTGGAGCTCAATTCGAAGAACACTCTCGGGGTATCCTTCGAGCATTATAACAATAAGTACGGCGTCCCGCCCGCTTCGGTCTATCGCGAGCACAAGAAAGGATTCTACTACTTCCCCCGATACTGGCGCTTCACGGACTGGGACCGAACGATGTTTAATGTGCTCGAGGAAAGCCGGGTTTCGGACAGCCTGACCGTCAAAGGCCGATTTTATTACGATAAATACGACAACCTTCTCGACGCTTACGACGATCCCAGCTATACCACCCAGGACCGCATCGGCCCGGCGTCGGGAAGCTCGCTTTACGACGACTATGACTTTGGATTCAGCGGCTATGCCTTTTGGAAGGGAATCCCCAGGAATGAGCTGCGGGCTTCCTTTAATTTCCGGCGGGATGTCCATCAGAGCACCTTCGCCGACTCTCCGACAGATCGCCTCTCTTCCGACACGTGGTCCGTCGGAATTGAGGATGAGATCCAGCTGAGCAACAAACTCACTATGACGCCGGGCGTCAGCTTCGATTACCTGGATAAGCGCGAAAGATTTCAGGATTCCGCCGACCTGGAGCCGGGAGAAGACATCAATTCCATTAGCCCTCAGATCGGATTGCGCTTCGCGGCCTCAGCCCGCGTGAGCTTGTACGGGTCCGTCGGGCGCAAAATGCGTTTCCCGACCATGCGGAACCTGTATGCGGATGGGACGGTAGGCCCCCTGGGCAATCCGGATCTGGAAGAAGAGAGCAACATCAGCGTGGAAGTCGGATCCAGCGTCGATGTGAACGACAAATGGAAGCTGGGCGGGTCTTTTTTCTACAACGATATCAAGAATATGATCAGCCTCGACAATCAGATCGGGCGGTTTGAGCAGTACCCTGAAGCATCCATTGCCGGGTTTGAATTGACCGCGAGCGGCCGCCTTACGGATTCCACGGACGCCTACCTCGCTTACACGTTTCTTAGAGCGCGGGCCGATTCTCTAGTTACGATTACAAATCAGTACTGGTCCGCCCTCGAGTATCGCCCGGAAGAGCTTCCCTATCGTCCCTCTCACCAGATTGATTTCGAGTTCAGACAAAGATTCCCTGTTGGTCTCGAAGCAAATCTTTATGGCGCCTATTTCTCGAGAGCGACCTATTACGACCACTACAATCCGGCCGACAACAGAGTGTTGCTGGCGACAAAGGGAGAACTGGGCAGTTATGTGCTGTTGAACGCGAAGATCAGCCAGAGACTTCCCGGCGGATTCAGCGTTTATTTTGCGGTTGAAAACATGCTGAACAGGTACTACGAGACACTATACCTGTTTCCATCCGCAGGCCGCACGTATCGAGGCGGCCTTAGATTTAACATGTAGGCCGGACAGAAGCCGGCCGTGAATTGCTTCAGCGATCCACAGCCCGCAGTTCACCCCGGCGCCGCCTGTCCTCGCGGTTTGCGTCGTCACAGGCGAAAGCTGGGTGCGGAACTACGACAACTGGAATGCGGGGGAGGTTGATGAGGCCATTGCCATGACGCACATGGTCCTGGCTGCGGCCGACGAAGAATTGGGAACCCGCTGGATCGCCGCGTTCGATCCCAAGGCCGCGCGCGAGGTGCTGGGCTTGCCGCCCGATGTCATTCCCTTAGCCTTCACGCCCCGCGGCTACGCGGCCGACGCTCCGGGCCCGAAGAAAAGGCGCCCGCTTCAGGAGCTTGTTCGCCGTGACCGCTGGTAAGATGGAACCAGCATGGGACATGCAGGGGAAGGAAAATTTACCGGCAAAGAACAGACGGCGTCTGTTCCCTGCCGGTCATTTAAGATCGCCAACTCAATACTCCGCAGTTTGAGCACGGCTTACTGATTTATGGCTTTCCCGCGCCGGGCTGCAGGCCCCGATTTACGCAGCTGCCGTCGCGAAGCATTCGACCACGCCCTTGTTTCATTGCCTGGCCCTGGCCGCTGCCGTTTCGCAAGCCCTGAGCCTGGCCGCGTCTCGGACCATACCCCTGACCGTTGCGCGGCCCGTTGCCCTTGCCGTCGCGAAGCCCCTGTCCCTGGCCGCTGCCATCACGGGGCCCTTCTCCAGGCACAGCGCAAGGCGCTGAAGCCTGCGCAGCCGACACCGGTCCGACAGTCAGCATCCCCAAAGCGATAACAGCCGCAGCAGTAATACCAAGTGTTTTTCTGAACATATTTACTTCTTTTCTTTGTTGCACCGTCCGGGACTCCCCGGAGGCATGTTGCCTTGCGGCCCCTAATGAACTGCACGCAGCCATAATGTAGGCAATATGCATGCCAGTTCATTTCCCCATGATTTCCAAGGAAAATGGGGATTTGGGGGAATTTGGGCACGCACTTTTTGCACAATGCGCCTCAAGCGATGCAAAATTTGCATTACGGGCCGTGTGGTTACGCGAAATTGCCCATGATTATTAAAGAGACGGTAAAGAGTGATCAACGTCAATTACATTGACGGTCGTAGTGCATAGACTTTTTTGGGCTTCAAACCCCAACTCCCAGTCTCCGATAATTGGGCGATGATTGGGTGTCCGAACTCCTTCCGAGTTCCTCAATCTCCTTTCAAATCGGTTATTAGCCTATTTCCTCACATTATCAAAGATAATAACAAGTTACAGCACCTCACCCCGTCCTTAACCGGACAGCGATTCAATGGGACATTCGACGGGGGACATTCGACGGGTGTCCCCGATTTACACGTGGGTGTCCACGATTTATACGGGTGTCCACGATTTATACGGGTGTCCCCAATTTAACCCCTCGTGGGTGTCCACGATTTAACCCGATTTAACCCCTCGTGGGTGTCCCGATTTACCACGATTTAACGATTTATCCGATTTATCTCGTTTTGATAGCAGCTTAAAGGGCGGTATGATTAAAGGTGAGAAAAACTATGATCATGGATCATCCTGCCATCATTTCATTTGAAAACGCGGTCGCAAAACGGAGCATTCCGGATTATCATCGGAACCTGCAAGTTTTTGCAGCCATGTATCAGGAAGCGCTCTCGCTTGGTGTTCTTCCTCTCAAGGATCCCCTTGACGGCATCGATTCCGATATTCATCTTGCCCGGGTAGTTAATGTTCGAAAAACTGCTTGAACGCATCGCCCAAAGTTTAAGGACTGCCGGAATTCCCTATATGGTTATCGGGGGACAGGCGGTCCTGTTATACGGCGAGCCACGACTCACCAAAGATATAGACATAACCTTGGGCGCAGATCTCACACGCCTGCCGGACGTGCTTGCTGCTCTGGACAGCATGAAAGTAATTCCCTTAGTCGATCCTGAAAAATTCACGCGTGAAACGATGGTGTTGCCCTGTTCTGATCCGGAGACTGGAATCCGAGTGGATATGATATTTTCGTTCAGTCCTTTTGAACAGTTGGCCATAAGCCGCTCGCGCATGGTGCGCATCGGCGACACAGATGTATGCTTCGCCTCATTGGAAGATCTTCTTATCCACAAACTCATCGCCGGGCGAGCAAGAGATATTGAGGATGCCAGAATCATTCTCCTGAAGAATCCCAGCGCGGAACTCTCATATATCCGGCATTGGCTTGCCGAATTCTCAAATCTGACAAACGAAAATTACCTCAGCCGATTGGAGCAGATTCTCGAGTAGCAACAAAAGACAGTTGCAGCTCCTCTGTTTGCACAGAGGACCGGCCCATTTGTCGCCAATGCCGTAAGGCATCCTATCCCCGAACGATCTCATCTTTTGAGGCGTGCCGATCGTCCTTGAACTCTTCCGGACGATTCCGTTTGAACTCAGTTCCTCCAAGCCCTGCGCAGATCCATTGGTTCAGGTTGCCGATCAGGGGCTGAAGAATGATGCCGGCGCTATTGGATTCCGTTGAAGGCCGCACCCACATCTGCCGTTCGTCAAGCTGGCCCACAGCCCTCAGGATGCGGTCAAAGCCCTCCTTGAACCGGTCCGACGTCTGCCTCAAAACTCAATTTCCGTTTTCATCGTGTGCTCCCTTTATGTATGGTTAGGAAAGCAGGATGGGCTCGATAATAGGTCCCAACAAGGAATTACGATGGCTGTATGCAGCGGTCGTTTGAGCTGCCCCGCACAGTGAGTGTCTTCATCTTTGGTGTTCATCTTTGGTGGAACCCGGGGCTACCGGTCCTCGGGTTTTACTTCCATCGACACCTCCGGAATAGTAACGACGAGGAGGAAAGAGATCAGCATCGCCACCGCCCCGATCACGAAAATCGTCCTAAGGCTCGCTTCAAGAGAGTCACGGATTGCCTGAACGGTCCTCTGGAACAAAACCTCTCCTTCACCCTCAATTTCCTTGAAATCGTTGCGCAGAGATTTCATTGCTTGATCCGACAGAAGCACCCGGGGATCCGCAAGAGCGGCCAGTGTCTCTTTGTCCGCAATCCGGTTCAGTTCGGATGGCAGCGACGTTTGCAGCTTCTTTGAGTAGCTCGCGTTCATGGCCGAGCCCAGAACGGCAGGGGAGACCGCCTGAGACAGAAAGACCACAAAAAACATCGCCGCCACGGCGACACCCAGCAGCTTTTTGGGAAAGGCGAACTGCGCCAGGAGCGTATTCATCGTCGGAATGGCGCCAATGCCCAGCCCGGCAATCGAGGTGACCACAACTCCCAGCCAGAGCGGCGTGCGGGCATCGAAGAAAACGACCGCAATCATTACCACAGTCAGGGTGCCGTAGCCCGCGATGTACAGCGCCCTGAAACGCTTCTTCCAGGCGAGCAGGTATCCCGTGGGGACGCCGACAAATGCCATGAGAACGCTGAAGGGAGTGATGATCTGTCCGCTCAATGTGGCGCTGGTACCCTGGACGCCCTGCAGGAAAAGCAGGTAGTACACCGAGACTCCGATCAAACCAAAAGCTGAAAAGAAAGCCGCGCCGGCGGCTGTGAGAAAGGTGCGGTTGACCAAAACCTGGGGCGCTAGCATGGGTTCAGCGGCCTTATGCTCGACCCTGATGAATAGAGCCCAGAAGATCAAAGAAACAGTCAGCAGGCCCAGGATCCGCATCGAGGACCAGGCATAGGCGCTCCCGGCCCAGGAAAACGCCAGGATTGTTGTCGAAGAGGCGACCGCAAGCAGACAGGAGCCGAAGAAATCGATCCTGTGCTGAACCTTTTTGGTTTGCGGCGGCACTCCAACAAGCACGAAAATCGCGCCGATCAAAGCGAGCGCCAGCGCTATCCAGAAGTAGTGGCGCCAGCTCAGCCTGTCTGTGAGGACTCCCACAAATGTCGGGATGAGCACGGCCGCAATACCCGCCGGAATCTGCAGCAAGCCGGTCCATCTGCTTCGCTCGGCCGGCGGGAACAGATCTCCCACGACGGAGAAGCACAACGGGGCAATGGCGCCCTGGCCCATGGCGAGGATTATGCGGGCCACGATAAAGAAAACGAATGTCTCGCTGACCGCACAGAGGACCGATCCGGCCAGATAGACCAACAAGCTAATCGCAATTATGGGGCGGCGCCCGTACATATCGGACAGCTTCCCGAATATGAGCGTTACGAAAGCGGCGGCGAGGGCCGGCAGTGAGATCGCCCACGAAAACAGGCTCATGCCGTTCAGTTCAGCCGCGATCCTCGGCGCTGCAACCGTCCAGCCGCGAAAGATATAGCTGGAGGCGAAATACGTGATGAAAATCGCTGCGAGCGCGAGCCAGGTTTTGCTTTTGGGCGCAGTCTGCGGTTCGATGGCAACTGTGGCGTGCGACATCAATTCCTCCTCAATTCTGAAACCTTAAAAACCTGGATGCGGCTGCTGATCCGGTCTCCGCCGCTGCTGCCTGCATGCCCTCACCCGGCTGCCGACAAAAGATCTGCACCGCTACTCGATAAGCAGCACCGGCTTTATCGCGGCGCCGTGATGAGCTGCGGCGAAGGCCTCGTTGATCTGCGAAAACGGGAAGGTCTTGATCAGCTTATCGACAGGGAACCGTCCCTGCTTGTACCACTCGATCATCTTGGGCAGGAACAACCGGGGAACGACCGAGCCTCCCATGATGAACTGTATGCGCATGCCCTTGGACAGGGTTATGTGCGGGCTCCCCCCGAGGGTCTCCTGGCTTGCGGCGGCGCAGACCCCGAAGGTACCGCCGGCGCGCACGCTCAGGGCGGCGACATTCCAGCTGGAGACCACTCCGGAACTGTCGAAGGCGTACCTCACCCCGCCCGGGCTGATCTCCTGCACCCGCGCCGCTGCATCCTCCTTCCCGGCGTTGATCCCATGAGTGGACCCAAGCTCGAGGGCGAGGGCCAGGCGTTCCTCGTTCACATCCACTGTGATGATGGGGTAGGCGCCGGCCATGCGCGCAGCCATGACCGCGCTCAGCCCCACTCCTCCCCCGCCGAGGACCAGCAGGCCGTCCTGAGGACCAACCTGCAGGGCGCTGACTACCGCGCCGGCGCCCGTCATCGCGCCGCACGGAAGAGCAGCCAGGATCTCCGGCGGCACGTCATCTCCGACCTTGACGAGCGACTCGGCCGGGCACAGAGAGGAGGTGGCAAACGAGGACTGCTGGAACCAGGAACCCGAGATCCAGGCGCCGCCAAGCCTGATCGTCCGGGAGCCGTCCGGTCTTCGGCCGCCGAAAAGCAGGGAGAAAGCGTTGTCGCAGATGTAGCGTTTGCCTGTCAAGCAGTTGGGGCAAACGCCGCAGGCCGGCCAGGAGATGATCACCCGGTCTCCGGGCTTGACGTAATCGACACCGGCCCCGACCTCTTCCACGACCCCCGCGCCTTCGTGGCCGAGCACCGCCGGCATCGGAACCATGACCTGCATGTTGGCGTCGGTATGGCATACCCCGGCCGCCTCCACACGCACATAGACCTCATTGGTGCGCAGATCGTCGAGTTCGACCGCCTCGATGGAGTACGGCCCGCCGACTTCCCGCACGACTGCAGCATTTGCCAACTTGCTCATGTTGAACTCCTTTCTGAGATCACCCGATGACCGGCGGCATAAGCACGGCTATCTCGTCCCCATCGACCAGCCCGGCGACCCGTCCTTCATTCGGACGGACGAGTTACACAGAGCCATCGTGAGACGCTATAAAAAGCGCATCCCGCGGTCCCAGCGGATGGGCCGAACAAGCTGCATACCGCTTGGGCAGCCGGCGACGGCAGTTTCTGACAATATCATTTTGTGGCAACCACCAGATGCTCATCTCATTGTTCGAATGATATCCAGGCAGATTTTACCGCAAAAATGCAAAATGCATTCAGATACTTCACATCCAGCATACATGCCCGCGGTTGGCAGCACACCCGGGAAACACGCCTGGCATTGTCGAAACAAATAATGTCCTATTGGGCAGAGTTCGCCTATCACGGCGCTCCCGGACGCGGACGGGATGGGAAACTGCCGGAGTGGCCCGCATGGGACAATAGCTCCTCGAAAAGCCCGAAATTCCTGATTTTCGATACCGCGGAAGGCGGCGGGCTGCGCATGTCGTCGGATTCGGTATCCGAGGCAGCTTTGTTTGCAGCCGTCGGCCCCGATTCGCGGCTGTCGGCGCAACGGGACAAATGTATGGTTTATCGTGAATTGGTGGGATGGTTTCCGGACCTGAACCAGAAGGATTATCCAGCGGCGGTCAAGAACTCCCGCACAGAGTTCCCATTCGATAAGTATCCGTGGCAGTGAACAGGTATTGAGCCGGATTAAAAAAGATTTTTGAAAACGCAAAAACTTGTAGGATATGCCGCATTTGCGGATCTTCCTATAGGCGCGGCTGCGGCACTAAACGCTATCCTATTCCTGCATTGAAGAACCGCCTGTATGGATGGTCCATCAAAGGCAATGGTAAAGAGCTGATCGCAACAGGAAAAGCTCTTTACCCTATAATTGCCATTGCAGCGCGTAACGCATTTTCGAAACTCGTTTACTGGAGCCGTTCGGATGCCGCGGGGCGGAGTTCCGTCTTGTTTTGCGATGCTCCGTTAGCCACTCTCCGCTAGCAAACCGGTGGCTTGGTATTCGGCGGAGGAGGATTCTTCATCCCGATACGGAACAGCTCTCCGGTTTCTTTCCGTTTCCAGGTCGCGCGCTGGCTCAAAGGATGCTCCATCCGGATGGCGCCGGGACAGGGGCAATGCGCCACGCAGCTGCCGCAGAACCAGCATTCATCGGGATACAGCACAATGGGCGGCTCGCCCTGTTTCGGATTGGGGATCAACACGTCCGTCCGGCACACCTCGACGCAATTCAGACAAGCGGTGCAAAGATCGGCATCGAATAGGATTGCCTTGCAGGCGGATGGGGGGTTGGTCACCAAAAGAGCTTTTTCCGACATGATCAATACCTCCGGATCGTTGATCCCTATAGTTCGCTGTGCTTCCTGTAATTTTCTTCGTAGTCCGGTGCGCAGGGCGGCAGGAGCCAGTACTTCATGGGAAGCTCTCCGGCCTTGACCCTGTTGTTTTCCAGCCGGATGGTCACAATTTTGTTCCATTCCGGGGGATCGACTTCCGGATAGTCCAGTCGCTTGAAATCCAGAAGCGCGCTGCTGGCTTTGCGCGCGAGCGAAGCCTGCATGATGATCTCCGCGATCGTCATGTGGGTATGGCATTCGAGAACCCGGCAAAGCTCATGGGGATTTCTTGCGAAGGCCGTCGGGGCTTCGCTCTCACGGATGCTGCGGATCCAGTGCAGGCCCGTTTTCAGAACCGGTTCGCTCTTGAACTCGCCGCAGTAATCCTGCATGACACGGCACAGCCCGGACCTTAATTCCTTCCAGCCGATGCCGTCCTTGCGCATGGCGGGCGCGTAGACGCGCGCTTTTTCGGCCTCTACCTGCTTTCTATCAATGGCGCCCAGAATGGCCCGCTTCGAATAGCCGGCGGCCTTTCGTCCCGCATATCTGCCCGTTGCAGCGGCGTGGGCGTGTGTTCCGCCTGAATATTGCTGGCTGCCCGCGACATAGAGCCCGTCCAGACTTGATTTCAGATCCCAGTCAAAAACGATGCCCCCGCCGCCGCCGAAGGCTCCTTCACGCCACTGACGCGGCCCGTAGGTCTCCCAGGCGGGCCCGCGGCCGTATTGTTCTGGAGGCATGACCGGCAGTTGAAGCATGTCTTTGTCGGGATCAAATCCGGCCTTGCAGTAATTGTCGTAAATGATGCTGCACTTGCCTTCGTTATAGATCATCAAACCCCAGATTGCGCGGCGCTCGTGCTCCGGCATGCCGGGCAGATCGGCGTACAGGGGCAAGGCGTACTCCCCTTTTGCTATTCGTTCCGACAGATCCGGAATGAGGCCGGGCCCCCAAATCGCTTTGGGACCCATGCGGCCGTACATAAAGTACTTTTGACCGGGCGCGGGACGGTTACGTTCCGAAACCGTCTTCAGAACATTCCCCTCTCTGTCCACATAAGGGATCTCTTTGCCGTTGGCATCGACGATGGTGCAGGCAAACCAGGTGTTGTTGTGGTCGCCCGTCCCGTATGGGGGATAGCGGAAGAATCCGCTCGACAGCCCGCGGCCGCTCCTTTCCATCAATGCCAGATCGGCCCCGGCATTCCAGGCCATAGCCGTGCCGTCACCCGAGTTGTTCGGATCGTTGAAGATGGAGCTGAGGCCGGCGATCTCTGTGGAAAACACCCACTGTCCGGCAAAAACCGACATCGACAGTATCGCGGCCTTGGCGTTGAATATGTAAAACTCGCCGGTGCGCATGTTGACGCCGGCAGCCCCTGCCACCCGTCCGCCCGGCTTGCCCCCCTCATTGAGCAGGCTTGTGACCATGATGCGGTCAAAAACCTGCACTCCGAGTCTTTTGAGTTCCTTGTACAGAGCGACTTTGATGTGGGCTCCGCCGTTGACGCGGATGCAGGTCCTGTTCACATAGTCGTAGGCAAACATGAGCTTGGTTTTTTCGTCGCGGAACTCGGCGCCCACGAATTGATCGTCGACATCCCGGACCTTCACTCCCATGCCCTCGACGTCCAGAAGCGCATCATAGCTTTCCTTGCATTGGATGTAACAGGTGATGCCGTTGCCGTATTCATGGTAAGAGTAGTCGCCAAACACTTTGACGATTTCCATCATCTCTTCCGGCGTGACCTTGGAGCAGGGATTCGTGCAGGCGGCGTGCCAATGATCGACGCCGGCCCCGCCCGAGCCGCTGCGGATCACCGGCCCTTTGTCGACAACAACAACCTTCGCTCCCCGCCTCGCCGCATGTACGGCAGCATGGCATCCCGCAATGCCTCCGCCGAGGATGACGACATCGGCGGTGACAACGTTCTCCTTTCCATAGTTCACGGGATAAGGCCACTCCGCCACGCTGGCATTGATGAAATCCGTCATGTTCCGTTCCCTCCTGGAATGGATGCGATAATGATCGCGCGCGCACCACTCGCCACTATAACCCACCCTTTTATGCAGGAAAATAAATAAAAACCGCTGACCACTGAGTCAGAGAGTCTAACCCGATTCCAGACATGCAAATTCCGGGGCTACAATCCGGGTTGTGGCGGGAAGACCCTATATCGCCGTCATCTTGAGACGGCTACCGGAAAATACGTTGCCGTTTTCAACGGGCTGAAAGCCGGGTGGATTGAGAACAGTGTCGTCACTATGGTATCTTGCTGCAGCAAAGGCTGCGCAATAAGGTCGTTGCATCGATCGAAATTCGAACCCTGAACCCATGAGCTTTGCCGTGAAAGGAGGCTTTGTGGAATTCGATTCATCGCGAAGAAGGTTTCTGCAGTCCGGATTGATCCTGCCCGCAGCGGGCTTTGTCGCATCGCACTACCCGGACGCCTTTAGCCAGACTTCTGCCGGCCCGGCCTATCGGACGCTGGGTAAGACCGGGCTGAAAGTGTCTGCTGTCGGTTGCGGCGTCGGATACTCACAGATCGATCCGGCAGTCGTCGCTCGTGCTGCGGAATTGGGGGTCACCTACTACGATACCGCCCGCATGTACCAGCAGGGCCAAAGCGAGGAGATCGCGGGGGCTGCTCTCAAAGGAAAGAGAGACAAGGTTGTCATCGCGACCAAAACCGATGGAAAAACCAAAGCGGAAGTCCTCAGGGATATCGACGCCAGTCTGAAGGCTCTGCAGACGGATTACGTTGACATCTGGCATCTGCATTCCCGGGACACACCGGATGCCATCACGGACGAGGCGGTCGAGGCCTGCGAATCGCTGAAAAAACAGGGCAAGACCCGATTTATCGGCGTCAGCGCGCACGACATATATGCGGTCGTGGATAAAATCCTTGAGATCGGCAAATTCGATGTCGTGCAGACTACCTACAGCTACCCGATAGGTTCGCATCTGCGCAATGCGGCCATACGCAAGCTGCATGATGCGGGAATCGGGGTGGTGGCGATGAAAGTCATTCTTGCCGTAGCCGGATTCATCCCTCCCAAAGAGTTGAGGCTGAAAAACGAGGGCCCGCTGGCCGCCATCAAGTGGGTTCTCATGAATCCCGCGATCTCAACCACGGTGCCTTTTGCCAAAAACATAGCCGAACTCGAGATGAATTTCCGGGCGATGACGGAGCCTTACACCTCCCAGGACGAGAAAATGCTGTACGTGCGCAATGAGGAGATCCGGTCCCGGTACTGCCGCATGTGCTATGAATGCAAAGGCCAATGCCCGAATGGGGTGCCTGTTACCGATGAATTGCGGTTCCTGGCTTACCACGATTTCGGTGGCAACTTCGAGCAGGCGCGCGGGTATTTCAGGCGGCTTCCGCAGGAAATCCTCAGGGTTCGATGCAGCGACTGCTCTTCCTGCGCCGTGGAGTGTCCGAATGGAGTCGATGTCCGGAACCGCCTGATCCGGGCGCAACAGCTTCTGGCGTAATTTTTTCGAGTGCCGGCATTTGTGAGTTCGCTTCGTCAGTGCAAGCGGAAAGGTGTATCGGTGCGGCCTTACTGTGTTCCCGACCGTAAAGATGCATTCGCAGCAAAGTTCCCTATTTGAAGGTTGGACTGATATATTCCGAAATCATGAAACAAGATCCGGACCCCAACAGAGAAAGATACGTCAGGCATGGACGCAGGCTGGAGTATTTCACGATTATTTATAACTGCCTGGAAGGCATTATCTCAATCGTTGCCGGACTGATCGCCGGGTCGGTCTCGCTTGTCGGATTCGGGATAGACAGCGCAATCGAGGTAACTTCGGGAACTGCGCTATTGTGGCGGCTTCGCCATGAATTCAATCCCGAGCGGCGCGAATCCGTGGAACGGGCGACTTTGAGAATCGTCGGATTTTGCTTCATGGGATTGGCTTTATACATTCTCTATGATTCTGTATCGATTCTGGTCCGGCATGAAGCTCCGGAACGGAGCATTCCCGGCATTGCAATTGCCGCTGTGTCCGTCGTTGTGATGCCGCTGCTCGCACGGTCCAAGAGACAGGTTGCCTCCAAAATCAGCAGTGCTGCCATGCGGGCGGATTCACGCCAGACTGACTTCTGCGCCTATTTGTCGGCTATCCTGCTTTGCGGGCTGCTTCTCAATGCGCTTTTCGGATGGTGGTGGGCTGACCCCATAGCCGCCCTAATAATGGTTCCGATCATTGCCAACGAGGGGGTTGAAGTCCTGAAGGGCGAGCATTGCTCTGATGGATGCAACTGCCATTAACTCAGCTTTCCTTTGAGACCACTTTGCCGGATCGGTTCATTCCGCCGGAATCTCATCCGCCCCGGTGTACGATGCCGCGTAGGAATAAAACGCCCCTCACCCAAGCTTCCCCAATTCCATAGTATTGGGATCTGACCGGGCAAATCGGCTCGCCGACCCTCGCCGAACAAATCCGCGTTTGTCAGCGCTTTTATCAGCGTTTCTCATCGTTTCAAAATACGGAGCTGTCAAACTCTTTGAGCCCCCCGGCAGAGCCGCGGGTTTACCAATGAAATTACTTCGAGGGCGCCTTTGGGGCCTCGTCCACGGTGATCCACTGGTCCCGGTTCCTGTTGTATTGCGGCCAGCGAAATGGCTTGAAGACGGTATTGTTCTTCAGCTTCTCCCACTCATCGTGGTTGATTTTTCCGTCTCCATCCGCATCGAACATTTTGACGAAATCCTGTCCAGTCGGTCCGCCTTCCACATAGGGGCTGTCGGAGACCATTTGCGTCGCCTGCATGATTCCCGGCGGGGCATTCGCGGGTTTAGGGAACGAGGCTCCAGGCGATGGAATTACAAAACGTCCCCCGGAATATACGGTGAGAACCCCTTCCTTCCTGGGATCCATCGATTCCGGAACGGCACAAGCTGCCATCTCCTGTTTGGTGATCTTGTCATCCTTGTCGGGATCGCAAAGCGGGAAGGACGCATCCAATAATCCAAACTCCTTCCATTCTCCCCTGCCTATGAACCCGTCTTTGTTGGCATCCAATGTTGCGTAAAATGGATCGATATTGACCGTCTCCGGACTCTGAGAAAACGCGGGCATCAACGGCGCCAAACACCCTGTTACTGCACTTAAGATCCTGCGAATATTCATAATGCTCTCCCCCTCACTCGTTCTACCCAAAATGCATCCATTGTGTTTTCACTGAGGCATTGGTTTGCGGCGGAGGCAGCTTTTGAGTACAAGTGCATTCGCCTCAATGAAAGGAACGGTCATAAATTCGTTTTTCACAGTGGTGGATATTTTAGCCAATAATACTGGTCGAATACCCAAACAAAATCCAAAATGTGCCATGGATTGGTAATCGCGCATCACGAATTGTATAGCGATCAGGAGGCTATGAAGCTGTTGGTCCGGCTTTTTCTTTGGGAAGTCTGTGAATTCATTCTGCCTATTTCGGCCATCCCGGATAGGGACCACCAATGGGTGTCCGCATCTTCGCATCTTCTCGGTAGATTTAGTGCTGTTGTAACACTGGTCTTGGTACTACTACTTCTCTAGTTTTGCCAATCGCCCCATCATCTTCTCAAGGGCATCTATACGCGCATCAAGTTCCGCGATCCTTGCATCCTTTTGTTCTAGCAATGCCTTCTGGTCATCAATAGCTTTCGACTGCTGTACTGTATAAAGCGTCAGCTCCTCGATCTTTTCCAGCAGCTTCATCTGAAAATCGCCCATGTTCAGCCCCTTGTCTCTAATCTCGGCGGCTGCGGGGATATTTGGCAGGTGTTTCTCTCCTGTGATGAATTTCCCCAGTTCATCGATACCCATTAGCTTATAGTCAGGATCAAAGACGTAGTCCGGCATGGCAGCCCCGGGATCCGTCCAGATTAGGTCCCCGTCAATCCGCACATTTCCAACTACGTGGAGCCGTTCCAGTGGCGCAGTCGTGTTGATGCCGACGTTGCCGGTATTCAGGGATCACCATTCTCTCAGTTGAAAGATCCAGGTCAAGAAATGAAAAACGGCCGTTCTGGCTGGTGTCGGTGGCGATGAAGGCCATCGCGCCATACTCGATGGCAGTGCTGCCCACTACTCCCCGGAATTGCACTTTGCCGAGATAATCGCCCGCCCAGATGTTGGCCGGCGACGCCTGAGTCCCTCGGGACCGTTCAAGCAGAAACGTAGGAGCGAACGTGCGTGTGAAGGCATCCGCAGTGCCATAATATCGTCGTAACCTTCCTACCGCCGCCTGAGTCCCCTCAACCGTCAATTGGCGATCCGGATTGGTTACCCCGATCCCGACATTGGTTTCCGCCGTAGCGCCATTCTGTCCGTTGACGCTCCCGAGGACGAGGCTGTTGCTACGAGTGACGATGGATAGATAGCCAATTGCCGTGGCATTCGAGATCCCAACTGTTCCGTCGGAATACGCACCTATGAAGGAATTTCCGTTTTCCACGGTATTGGATTGGCCGGCATAGCTTCCGAAAAAAGTGTTGTAGCTGCCCGTGGTGTCGGTGCCGGCATAGTTCCCGAAGAAGGAGTTATCGTAACCCGTGGTGTTTTGAACGCCGGCAAAGCCTCCGAAGAAGGAGTTATAGCTGCCCGAGTTGCCCGCGCCGGCATGGTCCCCGAAGAAGGCTACGTTGGCACCGGCCGTGCCGGCGGTGTAACCGAAGGAAGTTAAATTGGTAGTTTGAATTTCAGTTGCTTGCGCCAAGGATGTGATTAATGCCAGCGCAAACACAATAAAGACAATTACCGTAAGCCAAGTGTGTTTCATCTCGGCATCCGTCCAGCAAAGGATTTGGACAAAGTTTAGACAAAGCAGCATGGATAGCTGCCTTTCACTCTATCAAATAAATCTGGATAAGTCCTTTAAAGAAAGTGCCGAAGGGGGGGCGAATCCCCATGGTACCAAGTACCGCGGGATTTTGAGTCCGCTCTAAGCCCCATGGCCATTTACGCCCATTGCGGCCATTCTTATGTTTATCAATGACTTAGATCCTATGTCCTTCCTCGCTGATATCGATATTTTCGCGGTTCCTTCCGATAGTTTAAGTACAATTCAAGCACAACCGTCTTACTGCAATCCTGCGCTCGTGATCGAGACGGCTTTCGGGTCCGCCGGAGCCTTGGCAAGACCTGCCCTGTAATCGGCCAGGCGCTTAAGGCCGTCGACGAGGTCCTGCTTCGCAACGATGGCGTAGCGCCGGTAAATGCTCTCGGTCTTGTGCCCCACCAGCTTCATCGCAACGGAGCGCGGAACGCAGGCGCGCTCGAGGTTGCGGACCGCGGTGCGCCTGAGATCGTGCGGGATCTTTCCGGCCAGCCCCGCCTTTGTGATGGCGCTGCGCCAGGATCCCAGGTACTCCCCGATCCGCTCTCCGTTGTGATGAAACACCCATGGGATAATCCTTCCGGTTGCCTTTTGCAGCGCGTTGGTCCGCTCGCGCTGCGTTCTGAGCAGCTGCTCCAGTTCGGGCAGCACGGCGAAAGGAAACGTCCGGCCCTCGTCGTTTTTGGTGGTCCCGGGCTCGAGGCGCACTTCTCCCGCCTCGAAATCGACCTGGCTCCACTGAAGCGGCAACACCTCGCTCCTCAGGCGCCACCCCGTGAGCTATGCGAACTGGACCGGAGGCTGCACCCACGGATTCAATTTTTCCAAAAGAACGCGAAAGTCAGGCTCTTCGAAAAAGCCCTTGCGGGTATTGCTGACCCGGATCTTCGGAAACTCGGGGCGATAGCCCCCCAAACGATAACTGCTCTTGCCGCTTCTCCTCCTCTTCCTGATCGCGAATGTAGTCTCGGATCGTCTGTTCATCCAGCCCCACCGTGCTTGCACAGTATCCTCGCGCCCAGAAGTGGTAGCCAGTGAAGTTTCTTTCCTTTGCCAAGAATTCTCGATGGATTCGGATCGCCGACTTCCCTTTCAAGAAGCCGATCGTATTTGCCACGCTGAACTTCGGCGGAATGCTCAAACATAGATGCACATGGTCGGGGAGCGCATGCCCTTCAACCAGCTCAACCCCTTCCCGCTCGCACAACTTCCTCAATATCCCACCGATCGATTTCCGCAGCGATCCGAAGATCGCCCGCTTGCGCTATTTTGGTACCAATATTACGTGGTACCTGCAGTACCATCTCACATGTGAGAGGCTCTGCCACTCTCTCATGACGGTCTCCTTTCTCGTGAACCTGACTGTTCACGTGGGGAGACCGTCTCATATTTGCACGCCGTAACGGCAGAGCCTTTTCGAGTCGCGCCGCCAGAGGCGGCGGTTTACCCTAATGCGAATTACTAATGCTGCAGCAATCGGCCATCAGGCAATAGTCACTCGAAGCAACAGCCTCGTCCTTGGAGGCGTCAACGGCATCAACGGCGCCGAAGCTGAAACCAACGTCGGAATCGGGTCACAAATCCAGACCGGCAACTGACGGTTGAAGGAACTCAGGCCGTAGGAAGGTTAAGGCGATATTATGGCACTACCGATCCTTTCACGCGAACCTTCGCCCCGATATTTCTGCTCGAGCGGTCCCGGGGAACCCAGCTGGCGCCAGCAAACATCCAGGCGGGCGACTATCTTGGCAAAGTGCAATTCTGTAGAGTAGTGGGCAGCGCTGCAATCGAGTACGGCACGATGGCCTTCATCGCCAGCGACACCAGCCAGAACGGCCGCTTCGCATTCCTGGACCGTGATATAGCAACCGAAAGAGTGTCCATCCTGAATACGGGCAACGTCGGCATCAATACGACTGCACCACTGGAACGTCTCCACGTCGTCGGGAATGTCCGGATCGACGGGAATCTCATCTGGACGGACTCCGGGGCACCTGTGCCGGATTACGTCTTTGATCCGGGCTACAGGCTGATGGGTATTGACGAGCTGGAAAAGTTCATCGACAGAGAGAAACACCTGCCCAATATCCCTGCCGCCGCAGAGATCAAGGACAAGGGACTGAACATGAGTGAATTTCAGATGAAGCTCCTGCAGAAGATCGAGGAGCTGACCCTTTATACCGTGCAACAGGCAAAAGCTATTGATGACCAAAAGGCAGTGCTTGAACAGAAGGATTCTATGATTGCAGCGCTTCAGGCTCAGAACGGGGCGCTTGATGCTCGATTGGCAGCAGTGGAGCAGATCATGGGGCGGCTAGCGAAGCAGGAGAAGTAGATCCATTCGGAGGATCCAGTGTGCCAATACGCGTGGCTCGATTTTTATGGGGGGTACTGGCATTTGGTTACAGGCAATTCCCATGATTGCGATCGGAAGTGGGCGGATCGGCAGTCGGCCCTTTCGGATTTGACATGGGAAGGATGGGTAATCGACGGGCCGTATGGAAAGCAGCCCACGATGAGGCATGAAGCCAACCGGCATTTTTACGGTTATGGGCTGAGGCGCGCCATTCATTAAAATCGAGACGTGTGCAGGGCGGCCGGTGGCTGACATAAATTGAAATCATTAGAAATTGGCTGTGCCGGTTTCCAAAGCGATATGCAGCTTGTTCCGCCCGGCCGCTTCGTCAATTCGCCGTTCACAGGAGGATCGCAATGAAAGTGCCCAACTCAAGGGTAATGATATGCATCACGGCGGCTTTTGCCATGTGCGCGACCGCGATGCTTTCACTGGAGAACGCCTCGTCCCAGGCAGGGCATACGCGCCGCAAACCCGCAACGGGAGGTTGCCGTAAAGCCGATGCCGACCTGGAGGTCATTTCCGTTCGCGGAGGGATTCATCAACCAGCGCGATGCCGGAAGCTATCCGAACGTACAGCCGGTTCAATATATGAAGCAAGAGGGGATCGTATATCTGCGCGGAAGTGTGCACAAACGGAACGATCTGAACCGCTTCGATGTTTTCGGCACGCTTCCGCAAGGATACAGGCCGGAGAACGATCTGGAGTTCCTGCAGTCGTCGGGTTTCGGCATGGCCGTAGTCATGATCCGGCGCGGTGGCAATGTGGAGCTTTGGAACCGCGACCGTACTCCCGACACGCGGACGGTGAGTCTTGACGGCATCTTCTTCTTCGCAGCCGAATGAGCTGGCGGATCAAAAAGCCTCCATTATTCAACTGCCTGGAGTATCGGGATAGGCCTCATGCAAATCTCGGCGCCAAGGGTTATTTTGGCGGATCCGGATTTCAGTCCAGGCTTGTCCAAATTGAAGCGGCATTGGGAAGAGACTCAGCCGTATATCCTTACTGACCCAAACCCCGGGACAGTTCAGTTCAGAAAGGCTGTTATGAACTCTAGCCCAGTGCTGGCTTGCACATTTTTATGTTGATCCTGAATTCTTATGTTACTGGATTTGCTTTTAAGCCTTGATCACGTTGACGGCGAGCTGGACGGCGGTGTTGAGGAAGTTGGCCGGCAGGTCGGCCTTCTCCGCCGGGAGCTTCGAGCGCATGATCTGCGTCGCCAGGTTCAGTAGCGCTTTGCCGATCAACCGCTGAGCCGAAGCTGGCTTAAAACTCACAAGAGATCCGCCGGATTTTTAGGAGTTTCCGCGATTCAACAGGCCTTATACAAATTGGCGCAATTCCCCACATCCGGACTTCAAGTCGTTTTATCGAAAGCGCACGCGAATCGTGGCTGGAGCTAGGTTATTTTGTGCCGTGAGTGCGCTTCCGATAAAACCTAGGACTTATGGACAGCGTGGTCGATCCGCGGAGCTGGCGACGGAATAGCCGCACCCTCAGATCGGTCCGTTCGCAGCTAAAAACCGGTGCTTCTTGGCCCGTCGTTTGTCCGAGGCCAATTAGCCGTTTACGCGGAGGACACTATCGAGCAGACTCCCTCCGTATAGCTGTGATACCCTCATGACCTAGCTCTTCGTTAGGAGCGCTGCGCACTTCGGAACACAAATTTACAGGGTGGAATATGACATTGGAAGCGAGCTTCGACACAGGTACGGTAAAATTAAACTATCTGGATCATGGCTCTCCGTCAACTAATGAGCCTTTAGTCATGCTTCACGGCGGTGCCTGGTGCTGGCAGGAGTATATTTCCCTTATTCCGAGCCTGTCTCAAAGGTGGCGCACATATGCGTTGGATTTAAGGGGAAATGGCGCTTCAGGCTGGGTTGAGGGACAATATCGGCTGGAAGACTTTGTCGAAGATAACGTCCAGTTCGTGAGACGGCTGAATCCGCGAGCGGTTCTTGTAGGACACTCCGTCGGTGGCGTGATCGCGCTCATGGTAGCCGCGCGATGTCCGGAAAAGGTGAAGGCCCTTATCATCGAGGATTCGCCTGTGGACTTGGACACCTATAGGAAAATAATCGTCTCAGGCCGGGAGATGTACCGTCTTTGGTTATACCTTAAGGGCTCAGCGCAATCTGAAACAGAACTGGCCTTGGCCCTGGCGGACAACTATCGGAACTATCCCGGTGTGACCGGCCCATGGATTCAGTTTTTTGCCGGATGCCTCTGGCGGCTTGATCCGACTTTCTTCGATAAGCTGCTTTACGATGTCGATGCTTTTATCATGGGGTACGACCCGAAACAGATACTGGCGGAGCTGCATTGTCCCATTTTGTTCATTCGGGGTGAAGCCAGGCTGGGCGCTGTCATGACGGATGAAGAGATCGCCTGGCTGAAACAAAACTACAGCTACGTGGATTGTGCCCAGATCAGCGGTGTCGGCCATCTCCTGCACTTGCAGGAGCAGGGTCAGACGCCTGTGCTGAGGGAGATGATGACGTTTCTTGGCCGTATTCCGGTCCAATGATCACGACGGAACCCGGCAACCGGATGATCCAGCACCCCGGCGAACACCTTTCCATCAGCTAAGCCGCCCTTCCTGTCTGCCAGCAGGATTATCCAGTCAGCATGCTAGAGCGGAATCTGAAAAGTCAGCAGCGTTACGTTCTACGACTTCTGGGCATGTTCTGCGGATCCGAGTCGGGTTAGGTAACGGAACGGGACTTATGGCTCGGAACTGTTCTGAACCGCGCCCCCCAAGGATGCTTCCATTGGCAAAACTGAGCACTGCTCACCACTTTTAGATGTAAGATTGTTGTTCGACCAGCTATCATCCTACATAGCCTCACCAACTCGATTCATAAACATCGGAGGTGCGTTATGACGGACGATCTCCGCAATTTCGCAACGTTTCCCCGGCGATGGGGTCGGCCGAGTACCTCTCTCGGCAATTGGTCGCTGGGGCTGGTTGGCGGTTTTGTCGCCCTGATGATTCTGCTATTCGTCATGCTGTCGATGACGAGAAACGACGTTATCTTGGGATGCACTCTTGCGTCAGCAGGCGGGTCAGCTCTCGCAGCTGCAGTTGTGGCGACAGTTGCGATCAAAAGGAAAGGTGAGCAGTCGATTCTGATGGTGCTGCCCCTGCTCATAGGCGGCATCGCGGCAATGTTTGCCTTTGGTGTATTAGTCGAGCTAGTAGTTCGAGCATCGGCCTGACGCCAAAAACCGTCGAGATGCCAAAATGAAGATGATGCCGCCGACCTGGAAATCATCCGCGTTTCTGCGGAATACTTCCGCGAACGGGACTTATGGCTCGGAATCATCAAGAGGGCACTCTCGCCGGGATTCCTTGTGATAAGGCTTGATTTCGATAACTATCAGCGCTTTCTTGCTAATAGGCGCACAATTGATGCCGGTTTGCCCGATGCACCCCAGTCGGCGATTTCTGTGACTTCTTCGAATCGGGTCACATGAAAGTCGGAGAAGATTTTAAGCAACTCATTCTGTGCCGGTATGCCTATCATGCCTGCCGCTTCGTTCGGATCCGGAGATAAAAAGTGCTCAAAAATAATCACTCCACCTGGTTTTATCGAATCTATGAGCTTCCTGATGTAGCTCGCACCGCGAATGGGGAAAAAAGCATAGATCATGGCGACAAGATCCCACCGGCTCTTCCCAAAACCAAACTCCTGATAGCCTGATTGAATTGCCTGGATTGTCAAGCCCGCCTTCTTCGCATTGCGGCGAGCTATTGAGAGACCTTCATCTGCAACGTCAAATCCTGTAACCTCCCATCCCTGTTGGGCAAGGTATATTGAATTGCGCCCTTGACCCATGGATACATCAAGCGCAGTTCCTGGTTTAATGCCTTGTATTGCCTGCGCCAAAAACAGATTGGGCTTTTGGCTAAAAAAGTCTTCCCTGGTTGTGTAGACTCTATCAAAAAAAAGAGCCATTCCTTCCTTTCGGGATAGATAGAATTGATTAATCACAGACATGCGCGAATCAATCTGTATCGTTGAGACACCGTCAGCGGCGAGCTTGTTTTGATATTCCTTAAGAACGCTAGAGCAATTGGAAGTGTTGCTTATCGATCCATTCTTCAGCCAGTCAAGAAAGTCCTGCCATACTCGCTCCTTATCGAACGTCTGGGCATAGAGAAATGGAGATAAGCACAACAGGGACAAGACGCTACGACGGGTAATTGTTCCCTCTATCATCGAATACCCCCTCAATTGGCCTGTCATATGGCAATTGTTCGGCTGCCCCGATGAGGAGCATTTATTCATGCGATGGATGTGACACATGAGGGTTTTGCCGATCATTAGGAAACCTCCCCTACGTCGACAGCCGGTGTAATGCAATGGAAAGCAGTTCAGAAGATGGTGGTATTCTAACGAAATTTGATAACGCAGAGCAATAGAGATCGTGCAGATGAAGGGGCTGCAAGTTGCTGCACTTCAATGTTTTATTATCAGCGATTCATTGTAAGGAACGATAAACGGGCTTGTGGGAAACTACCTTTTCAGGCTTTCACGGCCAGTTGCACGGTGGTGTTGAGGATGTTCGTCGGCTGGTCGGCCTTGTCAGTTGTGCAGGCGTCCGTTCATCGATCCGCGATTATACAATCAGCGGGGCTCTAGAGCGCCTGCTCGCGCGGCGTCCCGGCGATAATGCCGAGCCTCACTGCCTCTCCACTCACGATCTCGAGGTCGAGCGTGCAGGTAAGCGCGCGGATCCCGTCGCCGAGATCGGCGTCGGCGCTCACGCTGATCTGCACGGTCCCGTTGTCGAGTGCCTTGGCGACGCACGACAACCCGTCGGCCGCGGGCGCCACGGTGGCTTTCGCCATGTCGGACGAGGACCATACGGGGGTGCCGTCCACCTGCGCGGGCTTGCCGCGCTTGTCCAGGGGCTGGACCGCGAGATCCAATTCCTGGCTGTTCGTTAGAATCAATGCCATGATGTCTCCTTTGACGGCCGTGCGGTCGCTGAATGCTGCATTGGTGAATTTTATCCGGCCGCGGCGCGGATCGACGGCAAGCAGGAAAAACCAGGCGTCGCCCTCCGTGGCCTTTATTTCAAGCTCAAGAGTCATTTTGTCTGGAAAGTGCCTTCCATGACGGCCACTGCCCCGGCCGCGTTCGTCACGGTCCATTCGTATTTGTGGTAGTTGGTCCGCCCCATCGTGAGGTAAAGCACGGCCCGGTGCTGCGCCCTGGCGGCCGTCGGCGTCGCCATAACCGTCTGCTTCTCGCCCGTCTGCAGATCCATGTATCTCAGGATGGCGCTCGCGTTGCCCGAAGTCGTGCAGAGCAGCACGACGCCGAACCACCGCATCGACGCCGACATGCTCGTGATCCGGAACTCATCGGCTATGGTCGCCTGAACCTCGTTCGAATAGCCCGATTCGTTGCCGTCAGCATCCAGGGCCGTCGCCGCGAAGTACCAGGTCCCGGGCGCCAGGCCGATGACGGTATGAGTCGTCACGTTGCCCAGGTGGTCGTAGGCGGAATAGGAGCGCGAGGAATTGCCGCGATAGATCCTGTCCTTGGTGACGCCCGGCGAGACGCTCGGGTCCCACGACAGGGACACGTCGGCCGCCTGCAACGTGAGAGCCCACAGCAGGAACCAGCATATCGTCAGGACGGGTTTCATTTGCAGCGGTAGAGGCCCGCGCTGAAGATCGTCTTCAGGACGCAGCCGAAGGTGGTTTTCCTGGGTTTGACGGAATTGTAGAGCTGCTCGTACATGGCGGCTTTCTCCAGCGCCAGGTCGCGCTCCTTCCCGGCCAGCGCCGTCGCCTGCCGCTCGAGTCCCAGCGCGCGATCGGCAAGCTGCCTCTCCCTCCGGATGTGGTCCCCGTAGGCGGAGACCTCGGCCCTGCAGGATTTCAGTTAGAGCAGCTGCACGAGGATCTGCCGCTTCTCCTCGCTATTTAGGGGCGAGCTCCCGGGAGACTGCGCGAAGAGCGTCGTCGAGCCGATCAGCAGGAACAGCGGCAGCAGCCGTGAAATCGCGGTTCTTCGCCGCGGATAGGGAATTGAGCGCATTGTCCAGACTCCTGTGGAGATTCAACCTGTCGATTTCGATCCGCGCCCGGGCTTCCTCGAGCCCGCGCGCCCGGGTTTCAAGCTCGGCTTCCCGGGCTTTCCACTCGGCTTCTTTCTGTCTTTGGATTTCCGCCGAAGCGGCGATTTTGCCCTGCCGGTAAACCTGATCGTCATGCTTGTTAAGCCAGATCCTAAACGCATAAAGAAAGGCAAGCGAAATAGCGACATAGACAAGCGCCTTCCTGACGAAAGCGTTTTTCCAGAGGTGCAGAAGAAAAGCCGTCATGCCTGTCCTCCGCCGATTTTGTTCACGACCCATTTGACCGCATTGGGGGCGATGAACTCATTGATCGAGCCCAGGAACAGGGCGAAGGCCGGATGCGGCGGGACCTTTCCCAGCCAACCCGTCAAGAAAAGGTCCAGCCGATCGATGTACATGACGCCGACGCACCAGACGAAGCCGACCGTGGTGACCCAGGAGAAGGCGTTCTCGGCGCTGGCCTCGAAGAACCATTCGGCGGTCGCCGTCCTGACGGGGACCCCGGCCCTCTTCGCGGCGCGGATATAGCGCCCGTACTTCCACGCCAGACTCCCGAGGGCGCCGACGATGTAGGCGACCCAGAGCTTCACAGCCGATCCCATAGGTCCTCCCTGGTCGCCAGCATCCGGCAGGCGCCCCAGGCCCACAGGCCCGTCCCGACGATCCAGGAAACCTGGTCGATCGGGCCCTTCCACCAGACCTGCCAGCCGAAGGCCGCGTCGATCGGCTCCCGCAACGTCATCAAAAAGAGCGTGACCAGAGCCGACAAGGTTATAAGGTGCGTACGCCGTCCCGAAATGAAGATGCCAACTTTGCGGTTGCGCATCCCCCAGTAGCGCAGGGCGAAAAAAACCGCGTCGCCACGAATGGGGAGGCGATTATGTGCAGGAAAACTCTGAAAAGCGCGTGTGCCATCGGATTTGCCCTCCGTAATATCCTGGGAGCCGTGATCCCATCTGCATGTTGACAATATCTCCAGCCGCGAATATGGTAGGCTAAAAGCAAAAAGAGCAGCGTTGCGCGACGAGGCCGTTACCCACTACTGCTGAGTCCTGCCGGATCTGGCGACCTCCAGGAAGCTTCAGCAGGATCGAATTTCTTTTGTCGGTTTTTTCTTACTCATGATGTGAGCGCCTATCAGAAGGAGAGGAGGTTTGCATGAAAAAGTCTCTTGTAGTTGTTGCCTGCATGGCTGCTCTGGCTGTCCTCCTGACGGTTCAATCCGCAGCGGCCCAAGGCAAGTTGGAAGGAGTATGGAAAACCACGGAAATCACTTCAACGGGTCCGAATGCTCGCACAATCACGAATCCGCAGCCTGGTTTTATCATCTTCACCAAAAAGCATTTCAGCATCGTGGCGATCAGTGGAGACAAACCTCGCCCGGACCTACCGCAAAAAGAAGCCACCGATGCACAAAAAGTGGCCACATGGACACCGTTTACGGCCGTCATCGGAACCTATGAGGTCAAAGGAACAACCTTTACATTTCATCCCATCCTAGCGAAGAATCCGCTTGAGCCGGATTCATTCACCACCTGGGATTTCAAAGCCGAGGGAAACACGATTCTCGCGACACAAAAGGCCAATAAGGCCGGTCCCATCGCCAACCCGGTCACTTTTAGATGGGTGCGGGTGGAATAAAGCAAAAACCAGGGGGAACCTCCCGCGTTTGCATATCACTGGCGGTTCCCCCTGGATCTGTTTTGTCGGCCTTACGCCATTTAGCCTGGCATCCATCGGATCAACGATGGAAACTTGCGCCGTGCGCCACCCAGGGCAACGATCCCGGCATCGCGCTTATCCTGATACCCCTGTTTTGGGACATTCAGTAAAGCCAGATCGACGGATTGGGCAATGAAGCATCGTTGTCGACATGGATAAAATTCCTGCCAATCCCTATGCGACGGATTCCGGTTCGAATCGCCGCTGCCACGATCAGCCACTTGTCCCGTCCGGCAAGCGCCCGGATATCGGCCGCCCGGCCGCTCAGATGGGCCGAGTTCGGCGTTGTGCCCGACCGTCCTGTACTCGCTGGTTATGACGACCGGGATCCCGGCGTCCTCCCGGATCCTGTCGACGAGCTCCAGGAAATGCCGATCCATCCCGGCGCCGCTGCCCGGCGCGTAGGGCGAATCGAGCTCCTCCAGGCGGAAATGCCTCATTTGCCCTCCCCTTGCTCGAGGTCGATCCAGGCCTTTATCCCGGGGCCCGTCGTGGAGCCGCCCATGCTCTTCGGGACGGTCGGGGACGGCCTGTCCGGGTCCAGGCTGATCAGCCCGAAGTGCCTCTTCCTCTCCTGGCCGGTCAGGACGCGGTACATCTGCAGCGCCGGCCGGAGCGCAGCCTCCCTGAGCTCGTATCCCGTCGCCGTGCCGCAGATCGTCGGGGCCGCGCCGTCGGCCGGGATCCAGGGATTGATCCGCTGCCACTTGGTGGCCAGCGATCCCGGTATGACCATCATTACGGGTATGGGCGCGCATGGCCGGTATCCGCCGTTTGTCGGGCATTTCGCGCCCTCCCGAATTCCTCGAGATATCCCTCTGGGAATTGCTTGCCGGCCCCGACATATAGGGTGCCAGGGGGGCAATCAAGCTCCCGCATCGATCTGAAAGGAAAACCATAAAAGGCAAACAGCGGCAGAAGACGAAGAAACAGGCGCAGGCAAAACCGGGGCGTTCCGCGATTGCGGAAACCCGGGCGAAGCGCACCATCAAGCAGGAGGTCATCGAGGCCATCACGAGGAACAACGCCGTCACCAACGACGAGCTTATCGCGGCCGTCAAGGCCGAGTTCCCCAAGTCTGCGTTCAAGGACAGCCACGCCGCCTGGTACCGGTCGCAGGCCCGCAAGGGATCGCTCACGGGCGCGCCCATCGCTATTCCGGTTCGGAGACAATCCAAATCAGGCGATTGACTCGCGGGACCTTCGGACGAACCGGCGGCACGGGTGTGCCGCGAAACCGCGGAGAAGCTACCCCGCATGAGCAGATTCGAGAACATTCTCCCTCGTTGCAGGATCATGCTCATGAGGGAGTCGGAGGATACCTTCACGAAGTATCCGAAATTCCGGAACTCCCGCGAGCATTTCTGCATGATAAAGCTTGACAGCAAGAACAGAACCATTGGCTACCATACGGCCAGCATTGGAAGCCTGTCCACCTCGGTTGTCCAACCTCGCGAGATTTTGGAAACCTGCAATTCTGGACAACTCGGCGGCGGTCGTATTCCTGCATAACCATCCTTCCGGAGATCCGGCGCCATCCCGGGAAGACCGCGAATGCACGAACCGCCGGGTCGAGGCCTCAAAGATCCTCGGCATCCGGGTGCTCGACCACATCATAATCGGGGAAACCGACTACTTCAGCTTCGCCGACGCCGGACTGCTCATCTAAAAACATCCTTCCTTCTCTTCCCGATCCGGGAGACACACGCTACAGGCCATGCGTGTGTCTTCTGGACAGGTGGCTTCCTCTTTAATTGCAGTAAATACATTTCCAGTCTACAATTGTTTGAGATGAGGAATTAGAAAAGCATAAATTCATTGGCTGCTTCCCTTAATGGAGCGGACGCATATGGTGCTTCATATTAAGGCGATCGGCAAGGTTTTACTCTGCCTCCTTGTCAGCGTTGTTCTGGCTGCTCTTGCTACGTGGTATGCATTGCGCGCACCAGGAGACGTCATTACTAATGGACCATGGCAAACATACCTGGGCGGGGGGAGTCAAGCCGGTGGTATGTATGCTCGCGCTCGCATGGCTGTGTCTGGCCTTTGGGGATTGCGCGCCTCGGAAACCATCTATTTTGTCGCTCACAAAGACTCTGGCGGCAAGCCTCTCTCTCATGCCTGTAACTATCACATTGAGGGGAGCGATACGGATTCCCGGTGGTGGAGCATAACCCCCTATGAATCCCAGGGACGTTTCATTGCCAATCCCGGCAAACGCTATTCGTTTTCCAAAACAACGGCAGTTAGGAATCCTGACAATACCTGGACACTTCGCCTGTCTCGCTTTGAGCAGCCTATTAACTGGTTGCCGCTTTCGCAAAAAGATGGAGAACTGACTCTCGTTCTGCGCTGCTACAATCCCTCGCAAACGCTTCTCGCTGATCCCGCCGCGGCAAGCCTGCCGAGGATTGTCCTGGAGGGATGTCGATGAGATTCTTAACCAGATGGGCCATCCCCTCGATTGTGCTGGCCGCTATACTGCACCTTGCAGCGACACGATTTTCACCGGAATTGATAAGTAGCATTGCGGCAAGGAGAGTCCAGAAAAGCGCAAATGTGAGTTGGAACGAATTCGTCCACGGCTCACTTCTTGATGCCGATACTTTTTCCGGTGGTGGTAGCCCTGACATCATCTATTCCATGGCTTTTTATGATTTGACCAAAGGGCCCGTTCGCCTTCATTGTGTGGTCCCTGCTACGGGGAACTATTGGTCTGTTTCGTTGTATGGATGGCATACAGAAAATTTTTTTGTGGAGAATGACAGCACAATTCCAGCGCGCGAATTTGACCTGGTCCTTATTAAAAAGGGCACGAGCTATCAACCCCGCACAAATGAGCGTCTGGCTATATCGCCAACCAAGAAAGGCGCCGCGATATTGCGGGCAATAATTTCCGCCAGGGATAACAAGGAACAGTTGGCGCTAATCGCTGAGGCACAGAGAAAGTCCACAATTGAGCTGCGCATCCCTTAATAAGGTATGTATGTAGGTGTTGAGCAATTGCATGCATCAATAGCGGCGGCACGCTATTTCCGATCCGGGCCCACTTTTCTACGAAACTGCCTTCCAGTCTGAATGATTCCGGAAAGGAAGACATCAGCTTCATTTCGCTGATCGTCAAATGTCTGACTTCATAGGGGTGAACCAAGCCTGTTGTGCTGCTCTGGGGCGAAGACTTCTGAACCGTCGGGGATGGCTTCTCGGGATCCAGCCGCACCAGCCCGAAATGTCGTTTGGCCTCCTGGCCGGTAAGAACCCGGTAAGACTGGCATGTCGGTTTTATCTGCGCTTCCTTGAGCTCGTAGCCCGCAGCGGTCCTGCAGATCGTGGCTGCCGGCTCGTCTGCCGGAATCCAGGGATTGATCCGCTGCGACCTGGTGCCGAGGGACTTCGGGATCAGAGCTTTCACAGGGATTGGCTCATAGAGAGGCTCCGGGTGGAGGTTCATACCGCAGTACCTGCCAATACTGTCTCTTTTATTTTTCGGGCAATGGCTCTCATGAACGGCGGCGGCACGCAGTTCCCGATCTGTTTTATCCCTTCTTCGAATTCTCCGGCAAACACAAACCCATCAGGGAAGGACCCGAACCGCTTGAACTCAGGGATGGAGAACCTCCGTCGCTCGGCCCAGTATATGGCGCCGTGCCTGCCGAGGTTTCCGTCGTTGCGCCTGATCGTTCGTGCCGGCTTGCCGGGATCGAACTTGACGGCGTTGAATCCCTGGCCGGTGATGCGGCTCTCGGACGATCCCACCCGCACGTGGTCCCAGTATTTGAACGACCGGTACCGCCGCCCCGCATCCAGCAGGGCCGAGATCTCGGCGTCGGGCGTCACGCAGCCGCCCAGGGACGCGCCGCAGGATATCGGCCTCATTGCCGGGTCAGGATGCAGTTCCATAGGTCATCCCTCACCCCGACGAAGATCATCTGCTGCCGCGACTGCGGGACGCCGTACCACATCGCGTTCATCAGCCAGCCGATATGCCGGCCTGTTATACTTGACCCTATCAAAGGAGGAGGGAACGATGATCACCAATGCGCAATCGGGCACAAACATTCATGAGATCGTCGACGGCATCTACCGGATCAACACGCCCGTCGAGATGCCGGGGGGGGCCGGCAAGTTCAATTTCAATCAATACCTGATCGTGGACGACGCGCCGCTGCTGTTTCATACAGGGTTGCGGCGGCTGTTTCCGCTCGTGAGCGAGGCGGTCGCGCAGGTGATGCCGATTGAACGCCTTCGATACGTCACTGTCTCGCACTTTGAGGCGGACGAGTGCGGTGCGCTCAACGAATGGCTTGCCGCTGCAGCGGAGGCGAGCCGCTCTGTGGCAGGATTGGGGCGATGGTATCGATCGGGGACATCGCGGATCGTGCCCCTCGCGCCATGGCCGACGGGGAGGTCCTCACATTGGGGAAGCACACGATCCGCTGGTTCGACACTCCGCACATGCCGCACGCCTGGGACTGCGGGATAATGATGGAAGAGTCCACTCGGACATTCCTCTGCGGTGATTTGTTTACGCAGGGCGGGTCGGGGAAAACGCCGGTAGTTGAAACCGATATCCTCGGATCCAGCGAGAAGTTCCGCGCGCCGATGGATTACTATGCGCATGCTCCGAATACCACGGAGATCCTGGAGCGGCTCGCACGCGAGCGGCCGGCGATGCTTGCCTGCATGCACGGCAGCGCGTGGCGGGGCGACGGAGCGGCGCTGCTGATGGCCTTGGCGGAGAAATTGAGCCGAAAGTGAGTGCCCCCGGATAGTATGAAGCCATTGCATGGTACGCCTGGTTTTTGAGCCTTGGACGATCCTACCCTCGCCCTTTCCGGTAGCTCAACAACCGACGCTTCCCGCCGGCCTCGAAGAAGTGCGCCAGCGGCCGCCGGCAATGTCACCGGCTTTGAATGCAATGCCACAGGTCTTCCCTCACGCCGACGAAGATCATCGTCTTGCCGCGACTGCGGGACGCCGTAATACATCGCGTTCATCAACCTGGCCGACACGTGGTATCCGGACGCCTTCAGTTCCCGCAATATTTCGGCGAAGATCAGCTTCATCTTCCCCATTGCCATTCCGCTGATGTTCTCCATGACGAGGAGCTTCGGCCTCAGTCCCCGCAGCAGCCGGACGTATTCGCGGAACAGCTGGTTCCGGCCGTCCTCCATCTTTCGCTTGCCCGCGGTCGAGAACCCCTGGCAGGGAGGCGAGCCGTCCAGAACGTCCAACTCTTCAGGCCGCAGCCTGGCCAGCTCCAGGCACTTCTCCACCGACAGGTCGGCGATGTCGCCGTGCCACACCGGGACGTCCGGGAAGTTGAGCCTGAACGTCGCGACGGCGTGGTCGTCCCACTCGACCGCCAGCAGCTCCCGGTAGCCGGCCATGCTGTAGACCAGCGAGGAGCCCCCGCAGCCCGCCCTAATCGCCGCGACATAGGAATTCGCGAACTGCACGTTCTCCCCGGGCCTGTGCATGGCCGTCCTGCGCGTGTCGGAGCCGTTCCACCAGATCGCCCCTTCCTCGTCGGCGCGCCTGTCGACGCAGACGTCGCCGGCCCGGCGTTCGGACTGGATTGCATGGTTGAGCGTCCGCAACCGCCTCTGCTCCGTGGGCGAGAGAAAATGCAGTTCGCCGCCGATGATCAAAGCTTCCTTGCGGCGCACGTATCTTTCGGCCCGGCTGGCGGTCGTATATTTTGCGGTGCCCGGCTGGGGGTTCGCTATCCTGATTCTTGACATAGTTTGGGTGCCTAAAGCCGGCTCAGCGGGGGTGTTTTGATGCCTGCAATATCAAGAAACTGGATCGCCTTTTTGAGTTCTGGTGAAAAAGCTGATTTTGGAGATTTGATGGCGATTGAAGCCTAGCCTGGATTTCCACGGACAACTATTCGCCTAAGTGAACCTCCCTCTTTTCCTGAGCCGCCATGGCTGAATAGGCCGAAAAAACGTGCACGGGATTGTTTCTGTTAACCCAAGTTCTTAAACTAATGGTGCTCCTGATATAGTCATTTAGTTATATTACTGCAGTCCACTGTATTTAATATCCCAGGCTGGACCGACAACGATGCGACCGCAAATCCCAATAATATCGATGTTTCTGTCAGGCTCGAGGCCTTGTGCCTTATTTTGTTCTTGACACAATATATAGTAGATAATAATATGTATCATCATGATAGGAGCACCAAAGGACCTAAGCATTGTTCGCCGCTTTTTCCTCGAGCCCACCCATCCCAGGCAGCGTCAGTATGAGGCTCTTCGCGCTTACTTCATCGAAAACAGGCCAGCCAAAGAGATCGCACGCGCCTTCGGTTACTCCGTTGGATCTTTCCATGTCCTGTGTCATCACTTCCGCCGAGATCCCGATCCGGTCTTTTTCTGTTCCCCGCGTCGCGGACCTCGATCCCAACCCCAAAAATCGGCGGCTCGAGACCTGATCGTTCAGCTTCGGAAACAGAATTACTCGGTCTATGAGATCAGCCATACGCTCAAAGAGCGCGACTGCCCCCTGAGCCCGACTGCAGTGCGTGAAGTCCTTAAGGTGGAAGGCTTTGCTTCACTACCCCGGCGGCTTGATGAAGAGAGGCCGGATTACCCGCGCCCCACCATCGAGCCCGTGGCTGATGTGCGCAACTTTTCAATGGAGCCGCGAAAGTTCACAACACAATGCGGCGGGTTATTCCTTTTCGTTCCCGACCTGGTGCGGCTGCAGGCGGAGAAATTGGTTAATAGTGCCGCTTTGCCGGGGTCGAAAATGATCCCCGCCGGGCATGCTCTGCGATGCTGTCTCGCCTTGAAGCTCTGGTCGATTGAACGTAAAAGTCATGTCATGTCTATAGTGGCGGATGAGGGTCTGGCTCTGTTCGCGGGTCTGAACGCTTTCCCGAAGAAGAGTTACCTTTCCGAATACTCCTGCAGGATCCACCACGGCAAGACATTGAAGATGCTCGCGGATTGGCACGAACTGGTGAGCGGAACGGAGCTGTTTCCCGGAGAATCCTTCAATCTTGATTTTCACTCGGTTCCTTATTATGGAGAACATCCCAAGGTAGAAAAGCATTTCGTCTCGGCACGCAGCCGGAGCCAGCCGAGCATCCTCGTTTTTCTGGCGCAGGATGCCGGCACTCACGCCTTCTGTTATTCCAACGCCGACTTACGCAAGGGCGAAGAGGCCGAAGAGATTTTCCAGTTTGTTGCCTTCTGGAAACGCACACACGGCAAGGCTCCGAGCCACCTCGTTTTCGATTCCAAGCTGACCACCTACGATGGTTTGGCCCGCCTGGATAAAATGCACATACCCTTCATCACCCTGAGACGGCGAGACCCGAAACTACTGAAGGAGATTGTTCTGCTGCCGCGATCGGCTTGGCGCAGGATTGAGTTGGACGTGCCCACACGCAAGTACCGTACCCCGCGCGTCTACGAGCAGAAGGTTGCATTGCGTGGCCGCACCTTTCGACAGCTGTATGTTCTGGATCTCGGCCACGATGAACCGACCATTCTGCTGACGAACCAACAGAGCGCAACAAGCAAGGCATTATTGACGCGCTATGCCCAACGAATGCTGATTGAAAATGCACTCTCCGACGCGGTGAGGTTCTTCCATATCGACGCCCTTTCGTCGGAAGAGGGTCTGAAGGTGGATTTCGACATGACGCTGCTGGTTATCGCCAGCGGCTTGTATCGCCTGCTCGCAGAAAGAATGCGGGGCTATGCTGATGCGCAGGCTCGGCAGATCTTTCGAGATTTAATCGATATGCCGGCGGACGTCATCGTGACCGAAAAAGAAGTCACCGTCAGCTTTCACCGTCGTACACACCTGCCAATCATCCTCGCGTCAGGCATCATGGAGCAGCCGGTCGCAGTGCCTTGGTGGAGAGGACGGTCATTACGTCTGACCACCTATAGTGGACCTGCAAATCAGCCCGGCACTTAGGCGAATAGTTGTCCGTGGAAATCCAGGCTAGGGCGGTTTCGATACAAACAGGATTCAATTTCGATTACAATAGGGCCAACCTTCAGCTGCAGTTAACAGCATCACGCCGGCTGTCGACGTGGAGGAAGTTTCCTCATGATCGGCAAGACGCTGAACCATTATTTAATTACAGGCCAGCTCGGCAAGGGCGGCATGGGTGAGGTGTATCAGGCGAAAGACCAGAAGCTTGGCCGCGATGTGGCGATCAAGGTCCTGCCTGAAGGGTTCGCAAGGGACGCGGATCGCGTGGCGCGCTTCCAGCGGGAGGCTAAACTTCTCGCGTCGCTCAACCATCCCAACATCGCCGCAATCTATGGGCTGGAGGAATCAGGCGGTACCAACTTCCTTGTCCTTGAACTCGTCGAGGGCAACACGCTGGCAGATAGGATTAAGGCCGGGCCCATTCCCGTTGAAGAGTCCTTGAAACTTGCCTTACAGATCGCCGAAGCATTAGATGCTGCACATGAGAAAGGAGTCATCCACCGGGATCTGAAGCCAGCCAATATCAAAGTCACACCCGATGGCAAGGCAAAGGTCTTGGATTTCGGATTGGCGAAGGCATACGCCGGAGACCGGGAGGAAGTGAACCTATCGAATTCGCCTACGCTGAGCGACGCCGCCACGCAGCAAGGGGTTATTCTCGGCACGGCCGCCTACATGAGTCCGGAACAGGCTCGGGGAAAGACCGCCGACAAGAGAGCCGACATTTAGGCTTTCGGGTGCGTGCTCTATGAAATGCTGACGGGACGGGCCGCATATTCCGGCAACGACGTCACAGACATTCTCGCGGCTGTAATCCGTGCGGAACCTGAATGGAAAAATCTTCCTGCAAACCTTCATGGCCGGCTTCGGGAAGTGCTTGAACGCTGCTTGAAGAAGGATCCCAGGGAACGATACCGTGACATCTCCGATGTGAAAGCGGACATTCAAAGGGTTTTGACGGATCCCGGCGGCGTGCTTCAACCAATTGCCGGGGTACAATCCCGCTCGAAAGTGCGAGCAATGGTGCCGTGGATTGCTGCGGCTCTTGGCGTCATTGTCGGAATGGTGGCTGTCTGGAGCCTGAAAAAGCCCGAACCGCGTCAGGTGATGCGTTTCACCTACGATCTGCCGGAAGGCCGGCAATTCAGCGATCTTACTTATCCGGCTCTTGCTATTTCTCCCGATGGAAAACAAATCGTCTACACCACGGAGCAAGGGCTCTATTTGCGTTCTGTGGACGAATTAACCGATAAACTGATCGTCGGATCCGAAGGGTCCACATCGCAACCCTTCTTCTCGCCCGACGGAAAATGGATAGGATACTTTTCCGTCGCGGATGTCAAATTGAAGAAAATCAGCATCAACGGAGGAGCCGCAATAACCGTGTGCGACTGCACACCCTATGGCGCGAGTTGGGACACGGAAAACACGATCGTCTATGGCCAGTTGGCCGGCGACGTCATGCGGGTTTCCGCCAACGGGGGAAAGCCGGTATCTCTCGTTAAAGGGAAAGCAGAACTTCACTGGGCCCCCCAAATGCTGCCGGATGGCAAATCAGTGCTGTACACAGGCAGCCGGGGCATTAATATGCAGTCGGTCAGGTCGGGGGAATCAAAGGGGTTGTTCCCCGGGTTTAAAGCCCGATATTTACAGACGGGGCACATAGTCTATTTTTCTCCAGAGGGCAACAGCATTTTTGCTGTTCCCTTTGATCTTGACCAGCTTGAGGTGAAGGGTGGACAGGTCCCGATAGTCGAAGGGATTGTGGACTTCGCGGTTTCCGATTCGGGGACACTCGTTTATATTCCAGGGCAACCGAGTGCTTCCCGGACTGGTCAACGCACGCTGGTGTGGGTGGATCGGAAAGGCAAAGAGGTTCCAATTGCCGCCCAACCAAATAGCTTTGAGGACCTCCACATATCGCCCGATGGAACAAAGGTGGCTTTGGAGATTCAGGCTGGTGACAAAAACGACATTTGGATATGGGACCTCCTGCGTGAAACCATGAGCCGTTTGACTTTTGATGGGGCAAGTTACTGTCCTCTCTGGACCGCTGACGGTAAACGCGTTGCATTCGGCTCGGATCGTGAGAATAAGGCTGGCATTTACTGGAAGGCAGCGGACGGCACTGGCGGAGAGGCAAAACTTGGTTCGGTGACTGATCAGGCATATATGATTCCCTGGTCCTGGTCCGGAGATGGAAAGACCCTCGTTACGATTGAGGGAACTGACACGGCAAACAGAAACATCGGGGCGATCTCGATGGAAGGCGACCGCAAATGGAGACCGCTTCTGCACGAAAAGTACTATGAGAATGTGCCGCAAATCTCGCCCGATGGGCGATACATGGCGTATTGTTCCAACGAATCCGGCTCGATGGAGGTTTACGTACGTCCTTTCCCCGATATTAATGCGGGGAAGTGGCAGGTTTCAGGGAAGGGAGCAGAGTTTCCGGTATGGGCCCCGGACGGCAAGGCCCTGTTCTATCAGACCAGTGATGCGATGATGGCCGTTCCGGTTGAAACGCAGCCGACCTTCAAAGCCGGAAAACCCGAACCGCTTTTTCGCGGAACCTATGCTCATTGGACTGATTACGACGGACATCCCTGGGACATTCACCCGGACGGCAAGCGGTTCCTGATGATGAAGCCGGTGCAGTCCGCGGGAAAGGAGCCGGCAGCCGGGATCCCGCGCCAAATCAACATCGTCCTGAACTGGACAGAAGAACTGAAGCAACGGGTACCTGCCAAATGATCCGCCTTCGCCCTGCGGGCTTCGGCGGACAAGTCCGCCATAGAGTATGACACCGAAATAAATATGATGGAGAAAACGCTGGAACATTATCGCGTGGGCGAACAGCTGGGCCGCGGAGGCATGGGCGAAGTCTACGTGGCCGACGACCTGAACCTGAACCGCAAGGTCGCGCTCAAGTTCCTTCCCGATGCGTTTGCGGGTGATGCTGAACGGATGGCCCGCTTCGAGCGCGAAGCCAAACTACTGGCTTCACTCAATCATCCCAATATCGCTGCGATCCACGGGCTCGAAGAAGCCGAAGGAGAACGCTTCCTCGTCCTGGAACTTGTCGAAGACGAAACGCTGGCGCAAAGGATCAGCAAAGGAGCGCTGCATGTTGAAGAAGCTCTGGCAATATGCCGCAAGATCGCAGAAGGGCTTGAGGCAGAACATGAAAAGGGGGTAGTTCACAGGGATTTGAAGCCCGCCAATGTCATGATCACGGAGGGAGACAAGGTCAAGATTCTGGACTTCGGCTTGGCTGCGCACTCATTCAAATTAGGCAAGGAGCCGCGAGCGGTTTTTTCGGAATAAGCACAAAACAAGTACAACAGGCCCTTTTCCGGGGATCTTCAGCGAGGAGGGATTTGGTCTAGGTTATTGATTCTAATGAGTGCCGAAGGGGGGGATCGAACCCCCATGGTACCAAGTACCGCGAGATTTTGAGTCTGGACTGCCACTCCCCTAAAATGCTGTAAATGCTTGATTTATCAAATAGATTCCCGATACACTAAGTTGGGCGGAGTAGGGTGGAATAGGGGAGTTTTTGGCTGCCATGGGCAAAGTCACGGGCACGGTCACCCCACCCCAGGGAGGTCCGAGCCCTTGCCAGGGTGGGGGGTCGATTCCAGGGTCCCATTCCACATATGCACAATCGCAATTTTTTAGGCCCGTATCACGCGATTCTTCTATCACATACTCCATAGATCCATTGGCAGTCGAGCTATTGAGTCGGGGCATGTAGAGAGATACCGCGGAAGGCTGGCAGGTGGACGGAAAGCCACAACGGTGGTCACAGTAACAGACGTGTCCCAAAAATGATCCATCATCTCTATCGGAGCAATCGCAACGATTTTCGCAATTATCGGGTTGCCGCGATATCGCCGTTATCGATCAGTTGCAGGTGGCCGTTATGCTGCTCCTCGGTTACCTGAGATTAAAGTTGTTACCCAGTCCGGTGTCTTCAAGGGCAAAAACCAAGACTCTCCCCACACGGTTGCGGCACGGTCGCTTCGATGAGCCGTTCGGATTTTATAGCCCAAATATTCCAATGAGCAGTTGTGTGTGCCAATATTTTCAGCATAGGTGCATCGAAGTGCATCGAAGGCTACGGCACTCCTTCCTGGAGATGGAAAACGCGGAGGATGGCAGAAATTGACCCAGAGCACAGGCCGTTACGGCTGATAGCAGCTTGGGGAACTGCATCGATAAAGCATAGTCAAGCTGCAATGCCCAAATCGTTAAACAGCCGCTGCATGTTTATGCAAAGATGGTGCTACAATAAAATAAGGGCATACCCAAATTCCCTGGTGCCGCGCCTCGAATCCGCAGTAAAATCGGCCTGCAACCGGTTCCCTTGTGTCGAGGGTGACATATAACCTATCCGCAACAGCAATGATGTCTGAAACCGGGCGTGCCCGAAGTCTGATGGGCGATTCTAAAGCTGAAGTTGCAGTCCGTGAACGGATGGATTGATCGCATTCTGCCCTGAAGCGGGCAAGAGTTCGTGATTGAGACGATTCCGGCCCGTGGTGGTCTGAATGTATTCGAGGTGGAGGGACTGAAGGGCAAAATCGTGCTTCCTGGTGATAGTCCCTTATCGAAGGCAGTTGCGCTAAGTTGGCACCTTAAGCATTGCGGCCGCATTTCCGTGTCCTGGTTTGCGGATGATCCTATTAAGGCGCCCCCGCAAGTTGCCGGCGCCTTTGGATAAAGCACGGAAGGCCACAAAGCTGAAACAGAGGTTTTTTCCAAACTGTTCCACGTTCGGCTATACGATACCGTTTTGGCAGTCGCGCGACTGGGAACGCTCCCAGGGGCGGCTCCCGCTTTCCATATCGGCTGCTTCGCAGCCCAGGAGGTGGATTATGAATTCGAAGGGCATGCTGTTAGCTACAACCATGATGGGGGTTGGTTTGCTTTGTTCCGTACTGGCGCAGGAGGCAGCTTCGGCAGAGACCTGCAATCGTGGGTATCTCAAGGGCTTTGTTGATGCCTATTTCGATGCTCTTGTTAAACATGATCCCTCGAAGCTTGCTGTGTCACCTTCTGTGAAGTTTACCGAAAACGGAAAACAAATCAGGCTGGGTGAGGGATTGTGGAAGACGGCTGGCGAGCCGACCTTCAAGTTGGAAATCTACGATCCGGAAACATGCGGGGCTGCCGTGGAAGCAGTGCTGAAGGAGAACAACAACCTCATTACCTTTTTCCTCCGGCTCAAAGTTGAAGACCAAAAGATCAGCGAAGTGGAGACGCTTGTATGCCGCAAAGGGGATTCGCCTGTTTGGGATCCGGAAAAGCTTTCCGGGCTGTCCGCCAACTTTACCCGGACGATTCGACCCGCCGAGCGCGATTCGCGATTCGATTTAATGGCAGTGGCAGACTCCTATTGGAGGGCAATGGAGACGATGGGTACACCGGAATACTATCGCCCGCCACTTCTGCCGGACACCGAGAGATGGGAAAACGGCCTCAGAACGACTAACGTACCGTTCAAAGGTAAAGAGCCCAATACTGCAATCCAGCAGTTTGATGAGGTTGCATTTCCGAAAGCGCGCATCTATGATCGCCGCTATCCCGTTGTGGACGAGGAACGCGGCATCGTTGTCAGTATCGTGCGATTTGGCAGCAAGACACCAGAAAAGACTAAGCCGGCGGGAGCTAAAGGGCCGTTTGTCGCGGAATTTTTCGCGGTAACCGATGGAAAGATCCGGGAGATCCACGCCGTGCTTGTAGACATCCCGCATAGCGATCCCACGGGCTGGTAGTGCTCGCTGCGGGGCGGCTTGCCCTATACCGAATAATCGATTGTGCCTTGCCAAAATGCCAAGCTGGATTCAGCAGAACGTAAGTGAATCACCTTTGCAATCGCGCTCGTTGGTATAAGCGGACCTGGCATCAACGACCCCACGCCAAAGTGCACACTCGCAAGCCTTAGGGGAAACCTCTCTGGCCTCCAGCTTGCTTCCTGCATGCACGTAGGATTTCAGCAGATGAATCCCAAAATGGACACCGGGATTTATCTATCCAAGAAATACGATACAGCATGCTCAAGTTGCCCGGCTGCCCCTGAATACCAACCTGTTCCGACCGTAATGTACTGCGGAGCTAATGGGTAACGGTATAACCGGTTATACCGCCAGGTAATTGATGATGGACCCGAGGTGCCGGATCAATGGAACCGGACCTGCCAACAGATTCCTCTACCCGAAGCCGTGACAGAGAATTATCCAAGGGATTATCACGGCGTTCCTTCCTTACCACGGCTCTGGCCGAAACGCAAGCCTGACTGCCTGGCAGCAACATGCATTAATTTAAGTTGTTGTCAGGCAACAGTCATTGAATTGGTCAGGAGTCTTCATCTCCATGCGGAGGTTGGCTGCCCTATATGGCTTGTTAATGGCTCGATCATCCAACCCTCGGCATGCGGGATTCTGGCAATCCCCATTTCAATTCGACGGGCAAAGTCATACTTTTTTTGAGGTTTTGTTCAGAAGGCGAATACGGCAAGTCGTTGATTCTACTGGTGCCGAAGGGGGGGGTCGAACCCCCATGGCACCAAGTACCGCGGGATTTTGAGTCCGATCCCAGCGTTCCTCAAATAGCTGTAAATAATTGATTTATCAGATAGATACCTGATACACAAAGTTGGGTGGAGTAGGGTGGAATATGGTGTTTTTTGTCCGCCATGGGCAAAGTCACGGGCACGGTCGATACCCCCCCGGAGGTCCGAGCTCTTGCCAGGGTGGGGCCTGATTCCAGGGTCCCATTCCACATATGCACAATCACAATTTTTTGAGCCCGTATTCCGCGTGCGGCAACTGGCGGCACGCGGGGTTCTCAAATTATTGACATGGGGTTGCCAATGACATCCGGGGGCACGATGGCATTCCCTTGAGGACGACGAGCATTGTCACAACCAGATTAAGCCATGAGAAAATAAGGATTTACATCCCGATTGCTTCATGAACAAAGGGTTTACCGGCGGGAATAACAGCATAATATGTAAGACAGTTTACTTAAAATCCACCCTGCTGGAGACAAATCCGTGGCGATCCTGGTGTGGATTACGGTTGCGGATGAAGGAAAAGGCCGTCCCCGAGAGCGGCCCTCATTGTTGAGGCGATTACGGACCCGCTACTCCTTGTCTACATCCTTTATCACACCAACGATGGTTCCTGTAAACGAATTGCCGTATGCAGTCGTAGACTCCAATTTTTTTCCTTTATAGATTCCCGTACCGTACCCTACAGTTTTGTTGATCCATGATTTTTTCTCCTTTTGGTGTGAGACAGGGTAACAGTTTTTATGAGGCAATGACCTTCGTCCGGTAGCAGATTAAGCGAGGCAATGCGCCAGGGAAGTGTAATTGTCGCCCATCGGGCTATCTCCGTCTGAAACTGGGGAAATTGGAAAGGGCGGGGACTCACCTATTTCAACTTCCTTTCCAGCTTAGCCTTCCGCTTTTCCTTGATGGATTTTGCAGGTTTCTTTTTGACGTCTTTCCTGGCATCCCTGGATTTTGCCATCACTGACCTCCTGTGCGAATGATTATAACATTGAAGTGCTTTTATATTTCCGCGGGAGTTTGTCCTGACGATGACAATGGGATAGAACCAATCTGTAAGAATGTGTGGAACTGAGGCGAGGATTAGAGTGGAAAACGCTTGTCCGAAGACAAGTGGAAAATGCTAAAATCGTCCAATCAGCAACGGCGCAAAGTGTCTCCTAAATGACAGGCTTTTTTGTCCTACTATTGCTGAAGACATACACCAATACATCCGGGATGAGCAATCTTGAACATAGGCGTGAGCAGAATTGAGCAGACCTGCGAATTGCCGGGAGGGAAAATTAAAATGGAATTATCGGCATGGCCGATAGCCGTGTTGCAGAAAGCGAAGCCGTTATCCTCAAGAACGGAAAAAATCTATGTCTGACGAAGCTGTAAATAGGAGCACTGCTATTGCATTATTAGCAGGTGCCTTGTTGGGAGCGGGGGTAGCGCTCCTGTTCGCTCCCCAGTCTGGACGCAAAACACGCCGTGACATCCATCAATTCACTGAAAAGGCCGGGAATAAGGTGGAAGCTGCGCGGCTCGAGTTAAAGCATTCCATCGATAATATCATTGAGGATGTAGAAGGAAAGCTACAGCAAGGTCTGGCCTGCGGGATGGATTGGACCGACAGTAAGGTGGTTGACCTTCGGCGGGCATTAGAGGCGGCAAGAAAATCCATCGGGGGGGAGATTGAAAAAATCCTGTCGAGCTAGGAGCCCGACTTTCCATAGTAGCCCCCAATACACGTGGAACTCAGGCAATCACAATCTCGTACGGTTAAAATTTTTTAATAGGAGGAAGTTTACCATGTCAGGTACCGCTATTATCACAGTCGTTGCTGTAATCCTTGTTATCTGGCTGCTAGGGCAATCCATTCGTACCGTCAGGCCGACCAGTCGAGGTTTAATCGAACGGTTTGGCAAATACAACCGTTTTGCTAACCCGGGTATTATCTTTCTGATCCCGTTTATCGAGCAGCTGATTCGCGTAAATATTACAGAAAATATGATAGACGCCGGACTGCAGGAAATTATCACCAGCGATAGTCTGAATGCCCAGGTTGATGCCCAGGTTTACTTTAAAGTACGTTCTGATGAAGAGGATGTTAAGGCATCCCAGTATAATGTGTTCAACTATATGGTGCAGATTGTGGCTCTGGCGAGAACAACACTAAGAAACATCATCGGAACTATGACATTAAAGGATGCCAACAGCGAGCGCGGTAAAATCAATAGCGCACTATATACTAACCTTTCCACGGAGACCAAGAGCTGGGGGCTTGAGATTGTCCGTACCGAACTTAAGGAAATCAATCCTCCTACTGACGTCCAAGAGACAATGAACAAAGTGGTCAAAGCCAGTAACGAAAAGATTGCTGCGATTGACTTTGCGACGGCTCGTGAAACTCAGGCAGACGGCGAAAGACGCGCTGCTATCAAGGTGGCTGAGGGACAAAGGCAGGCCGCAATCCTGCAAGCTGAAGGTCAGAAGCAGGCCAAGGTACTGGTGGCTGATGGTGAAGCTCAGGCAATTAAGCTCGTAAATGAAGCGGCCGACCTTTATTTCAAAGGTAATGCGCAACTGCTTCGGCAACTACAGGCGGTAGAAACATCGCTCACCAACAATTCCAAAATCGTTGTGCCTACAGATTCTTCACTGGTCAATGTTATCGGAGGTCTGGCGGGCATCGATACTCATCCGCCGGCAATGAAGTAATTCGATAACTGGTCGGTATTACTACATTTATAAAAAGCGAGGGCATGATTAGTGCCCTCGCGGTGCTTCTGCCGTCCAGTGTTGCTGGTTTGCCCGCATCTCCGTCTGAAGTCGGCACTTATCCCAATTTTTTTCAAACCTGAACTTGTGATGCCAAATTCGGCCGTATTGTCTTGTCGCGCAGGGAACGATAGATTTCGATTGGTGGCACTAACATCGAGTATATTTATTCCTTTGCCTTGGGCTGCTATGACAAGTATTGCTGGAAAATGAAAAAGCCGCCCCTAGGATACGCCAAATTGATCATGCTGTAACGGAGATCATGGCAACCCCAAAATACTATTTAAACTGAGAGCGTGCTATGCTCAATGCGATTATGACCAAGAGCTTAATTCAATCAATCACGATATATGCCTATTTGTTCAGGAGCAGAAATACTTATCTTTCCAAGCAAACTGATTTGCGGATAAGCATTTTGCCGTTTCAATGTTTTATTCCGGCTGCCTGTCAATTTCTTTGTTGTCTTGCGGATATCGGAATTAGGCGTGATGAGGATTCAGATACAGGTGCCGACTCGTTCGAGTTCTGCAGGCGCCTGGGCTTACTGAAGCTGTGTCTGTCCCCGATTATCCGGTGATATAGTGCAGCGCTTGAGGAGGAGGTTATGATAAGAGGAATACTGAGCTTCTTTTTTGTTTTTAGCATTCTCGCCACGGCGCCTATGACCGGTACAGTTATTTCCGAGGCGCGCACGATAGCACATACTGAAATGCAGGCAAAAGCGCCAACGGAAACCATACAAGGCACGATTGACTATATGGAACGGCTCGGAGGCTATTTTATCAGGGGCGAAAATCCCTATTTTGAATATATTATTGTCAATCAGAATCCGAAAGTACTAAAAACCCTCAAGGAAAGCGGAAAGAAGGTGACGATCCAAGGCTATACTGCGAACCAGGGTGCCGAGTATTTCTTTATCCAAAAGATTGATGGAAAGAAATTCAAGGGTGCAACAGGTACAAAATAGTCAGGTACAAATAGAGAGTAGACCCTCTATAAATATCATCATATGTAAGACAGCTTACTAAAACCCGCCCTGCGTGTGTTGAATGTTGAGCATCCCATTGTATGTTGGATTGCATGTCTGATAATAGTCGGAATTTCAAACGATGGGCAAAGTCACAGCATTATTGAGGGTGTGACTGAAAGGCTGAATCTGTAAGTCTTTTAAAGAGAGTGCCGAAGGGGGGGGTCGAACCCCCATGGTACCAAGTACCGCGGGATTTTGAGTCCCGTGCGTCTGCCAGTTCCGCCACTTCGGCAATGCGGATGCCACTTAGGCTGTTGTGGTCGCAAATAGTAGCCCAAGCCCTCCCCCCGAGTCAATCGAACCCGTCAAAGGGATTCGGAATTTGAGGTTCGAGATTCAGCATCCACGAAGGGATTTCGATCCTTCTAGTCGATAGTTGAAGCCCAAAAACAGAGCCTTTGTCATCATGAGTTTAAAAGGGCGCCATTTACAGGACAATATTGGGGACCCGGTTTTGAAAAAATTATCTGCGGGGAAGCGGGGAGTGAGAAGGAAACGGGAAATCCCGTTTCAATGCAAGTCCCGTTGTGGGAACCTTCCCGGATCCGCGTATATAGTTCTCTTTCGCACATGGCACCTGCTCTTCATCTTGCCGGTATTGCCACGAGAACGGCCGTTGGAGCCGGTTTACCCTTGCGAGTGCCTGGCGGGGATGGATGAGGGATCAGGGCTCCGTCATAGTTACTCTAACTGATCTAAGATCAATAATTTGTTGAACCCTCTGGGAATTTTGTTTCGATTCTGATACTGTGATGCCATGGTCCGGCTCGCACATGGTAAGAATCCTGTCCCAAGCACAGTCATTTTTCACTGTGCCTCTCGCAAGATCACGAAAGAGGATGTGCTGCAGATTCGACAGCTGATCGCCAGTCATCGCGATTGGAACCGGCAAAAACTTTCGGTGCAACTATGCAAATTGTGGAACTGGCGAAGGTCCGACGGAGCTCTGAACCATCGAACCTGCCGCGACCTGCTTGCGCGCCTGGAACGACAAGGACAGATCGAGCTGCCCGGCCGGAGGCGGAAGTACACGCGTAAGAAACTGCCGGACGTCATCCCGGAGCCTGCGCTGGAAATTCCTGCCGATGTCCATTTGGATCGGCTGCAGGTGCGTCCGATCACGCTCCAGGAACGACAGCGATGGTGCCAGTTGATGCGCCAGCACTACCTGGGATTTAAGAGCGTCGTTGGCGAATCGATCTGCTATGTAGCCACGATCGACGACCAATGGGTGGCGCTGCTGGCTTGGGGCATGGCGGCAATGAAGAACCGTCATCGTGAAGCTTGGATTGGCTGGGACGAGGCTTTGAAGTGGCGTCGGCTTCACTTGGTTGCCAACAACGTTCGTTTTTGGGTTCTTCCTGGAGCCCACATCAAAAACTTGGCTTCCAAGGTTCTGTCGCTCAACCTACGCCGCCTCAGTTCTGACTGGCAAGAGCGTTACGGGCATCCGATTTTGCTTGCTGAGACCTTTGTGGATCTCTCGCGGTTCAAGGCGACCTGCTACCGCGCGGCTGGCTGGATTCCATTGGGAGAGACTCGAGGATTTGCCAGATCCGGCAACGGGTATTCTTCCCATGGGCAGCCAAAGATGTTGTTCGTGCGTCCGCTGCATCCCGATACGCAGAGAATGCTGGCAGCAGCATTCTCCCCTCCGGTGGTAGCAAATCGAAAGGAGAAGATTCCAGTGTTCGACGTCCATCGGCTTCCTATTGAAGGGGAGGATGGCCTCCTGGATGTGTTGAGAACGGTTGTGGATCCCCGCAAGCGCCGGGGCATACGGCATCCGCTGATTAGTATCCTGGCCATTGCAGTATGTGCTTGCCTTTCTGGGGCGCGGAGTTTCGAGGCCATCGCCGAGTGGGCGAGCGAACTATCTCGGGACGCGCTCAAACGTCTGGGAGGCAAGCGCAGCAAGGCTCCCTCGGAAAAATGCTTTCGCATAACCTTGCAGCGCCTGGATGCTGCTGGATTCGACGCCGCGATCTGCAGTTGGCTGGCGCGGCAGAAGGTTTTCGCAGGCGAAGGCATCGCATTGGACGGCAAGACGCTCCGTGGCGCCCATGATGGAGACAAGCCGGCTCCCCACCTGCTCAGTGCCGTGCTTCATCGGGAGGGAGTCATCGTGGCCCAGGTAGCCGTCGGGGAGAAGACCAACGAAATTCCCCGCGTTAAGCCGTTGCTGGCAGAGTTGAACATCGAAGGTGCCGTGGTTACGGCGGATGCAATGCATACTCAGAAAGAAACCGCCCGCTTCTTGGTGGAAGACAAAAAGGCCGATTATGTATTTACGGTCAAAGACAACCAACCCACTCTCCTGCAGGACATCGTAGACCTCGGACTCGAGGCTCTCCCCCCCTCAGCACATTGATGTGACCAAAGGGCATGGCCGTATTGAGACCCGCAGTATTCGGACCAGCACGGAACTGAACGGCTACATCGATTTCCCTTATGCCGGACAAGTTTTTTTCCTGCATCGGTTCACGACCGACCTCAAAGGGAACGAACTCCGGTCGGAATTATCCTATGGAATCAGTAGCCTCTCCCCTGAAGAGGCTGGGCCTGCACGGCTGCTTGAACTCAACCGTATGCACTGGTCGATCGAAAATGGCATTCACTGGGTCCGTGATGTGACTTTCGATGAAGACCGCTCGCGAGTTCGCAAGAATGGAGGCCCTCAAGTGATGGCAACCTTACGCAACCTGGTAATCAGCGTGCTGCGCATGGCAGGAACGAGGTACATCGCGAAAGGACTCCGGCGCTGCTCGTGGGATAGAAACCGAACCTTTCGGCTTATCGGCCTTACCAGCGCCTAACCACGTTTCTTCCCAGTCCACCCCGAATAACTCGATTATCCGGTATGCGGAAGTGTGTGCACGAAGTGCCTATGAAATGGCGTTTTGGCGATTTTGTCGGCCCGATGTGAGCTGATCAGGAGAAATCAATGCTCGAAATCGACCAAGGTTGCCCAGGGGGGGCCAGCCTCCCCGCGACTTTGCCGTAGCCTTGGATGAGGGATTACGCTCCTTTGAAAGCAAGCCATTCTCTGCTATAATAGAAGATTCCCGGAGGTACTAATGGACTTTCGTATAGGTGAAAAGGTTGTTTATCCAAACCACGGGGTGGGCATTATCGAGGAAGTGAGTCGTCGTTCCGTAAACGGCATACCTGAAGAATTCTACATGCTCCGGATTCATTCCAATGCGTCCCTTGTCATGGTACCCACATCCAACGTCAAAAGCGTCGGTTTGCGCCGCATTATAAAAAAATCTGACGTGGAAGGGCTTTTCAAACTCCTCGAAGAGGATTTTTTCGAGCCTGAAGCCGACTGGAAAGGCCGTTACAAGGATCACTCGGAAAAAATGCGTACCGGCTCCATTTTCCAGGTCGCCGAGGTGCTGAAAAACCTTGTGTACCTCAGCTATAAGAAAAGCCTTTCGTTTCGGGAAAAACGAATGCTGGACCGGGCAAAACAGCTCATAACCAGCGAAGTGGCAACCGTCCGCGGCTTGAACGAGAAGTCTGTCGAAGACCAAATAGACCGTGTGCTCTCCGAGGCGTATTCACGCTCGGCAAAGGCCTCTGCCTAACCTTGTCTCCGCTGCTGCTCTACATCGGCATCCTTGTATTCTTCATGGCCCTCTCGGTGTTTTTCTCAGCCGCCGAGACCGCCTACATGGCTGTAAACCGCCTCCGGCTGAAATACCAGGCGGAAGCAGGAGACAAGCAGGCCGAGGCCATCAAGAGGATATTGTCGAATCCCGACCGGCTGCTCGGCGTCCTGCTGTTCGGAGTGACTGTCGCTGAAATTGCCGCTGCCGGCATCTTCTCCTACCTTGCCACTTCCTGGGTCTCTCCCCAGTATGCCGAGATGGCCGGCCTCATCGGGTCGCTCGTTTTCGCACTTATTGTTCTTCTTTTTTGCGAGCTGACGCCCAAAATTATCGCGGCTGCCCACCCGGAACAGGTCTCCCGGAAGCTTCTGCTCCCGGTCCGACTCACCATCAGGATCCTTTCCCCCTTTTCCCGGCTTGCGGCCTGGATGGCCAACCGGATGGTCCGCCTCGCCGGCCTGGAATCCGCCGGCAGCCCCTTCGCCCACAGCCTCAGCGAAGATGAAATCCGGGCCATAATCGCCGGCTCCGGCGGCGCAGGCATGCCGGATGAAAAAAAGGAGATGCTCCACAACGTCTTCGAGATAGGTGCAACCCAGGTGCGCGGGGTCATGATCCCGCGCATCGAGGTTACGGCCGTCGATATCGACGACGACATCCCGATCATCCTCGACGTCGTGAAAAAAACCAACTATTCCCGCATTCCCGTATACCGCCAGAATTTCGATAACGTGGTCGGCATACTCAACGTCAAAGACCTCCTGCAGTACGTTCAGAAATCGGAGGCCATTAACCTGCAGGTTCTTCTGCGCCCCGTTCATTTCGTCCCCGACAGCGCCCGCCTGGATATTGTGCTGCGCCAGCTTCAATCCATGCACCTGCACATGGCGGTCGTGGTGGATGAATTCGGCGGGGTCGAAGGCATCGTCACGCTCGAGGACCTTCTGGAGGAAATCGTAGGCGAAATCCGCGACGAGCATGATACGGAAATAGAATCGGTGCGCGAACTGGGCCCCAACCTCTACTCTGTGGCCGGGAACCTGCCCATAAAGGATTTTAACCGGTTCTTTGATGAAAAGATCCCCGAGGCACCGGAATACGCGACCCTGGCGGGATTTCTTCAGGATTTAACGGGACGCCTTCTCGTGGAAGGGGAAACGGTGAGGTACCAAAGCCTGGTTCTCACCATCGAAAAAAACGAGGGATTCAGGACCGTCTCCATCCGCGTCCGCACTTCCACTCAGGCCGCGCCAACCGAAAAATAATCACGGCGAAATAGCAGGTGAGAACAGAGTTCCATGGATGGTTTTGGCTCATTCACTCAGGCCGGCCTGATATCCCAGTCAGGTCTCAGCCGGACGGCTCTGAAGAGACTGTCTCAAAAGGGTCGGCGAAGATCTCGCGACAGTCGTTTTGAGACCGACTCTGGAGGCCCGTCCATAAATTTTAACGCCGACGAACGCCGATAAACGCTGACGTACGCTGAAAAATAATAAACAAATATTATTTTCTCAGCATTTGATGTTGATTGGGCGAGGACGGCTCCGGCGGCGCGGCGGCAGCCCGGAATGCCTCCCGCGCAGCGTGGATGGTCGCCCGGATGTTGTTGGAGGTATGAGCCAGGGAAACGAAACAGGTTTCGAACTGCGAGGGCGGAAAGTACACCCCCCTGTCGAGCAAAGCATGGAAAAACTTTGCGTATCGGCCCGCATCGCTGGCCTTGGCGGTCTGGAAATCGGTCACCGGCAAAGACGTGAAAAAAACCGTAAACATCGATCCTATGGTATTGATCTCGACCGGAACCGCGGCCTCCGCCGCCGCGTTCCGCAACCCGCTGACAACCTCAGCCGTCATGCGTTCCAGCTTCGCGTAGACTCCCGGCTGCTTCAGCGCCTTTAACGCCGCAATTCCCGCAGCGACGGCCAGCGGATTTCCAGACAACGTCCCCGCCTGATACACCGGTCCTTCCGGCGCCACCCATTTCATGATCTCACGGTGGCCGCCATAGGCGCCGACCGGAAGGCCGCCGCCAATAATTTTCCCGAGGCAGGTCAGATCGGGCCGGATCTTCAGGATTTCCTGGGCCCCTCCATACGAGAGGCGGAAACCGCTGATCACTTCGTCAAAAATCAGCAGGACGCCGTGCTCCCGCGTAATTTTGCGCAGCCGCTGGAGGAACCCTTTCTCGGGCAGCACCGTCCCCATATTGCCCGCAACGGGCTCGATGATGATGGCAGCGACCTCAGAGCGGTTGGCTTCCAGGACGCGCTGAACCATTTCGGCATCGTTGAATCTTACGGAGATAGTTGAGCTGCAATCCTGCGGTTGGACGCCAAGACTGTCGGGCAGACCGAGGGTTGCAACACCGGATCCCGCTTTGACCAGCAGGCTGTCCACGTGCCCGTGGTAGCAGCCGTCGAACTTGATAATCCTGTTTCTTCCCGTGAAGGCTCTCGCCAGGCGTATGGCGCTCATGGTGGCTTCCGTGCCCGAGTTGACCAGCCGGACCTTCTCGATAGAGGGCATGGCTTCCGCGATCATTTCGGCGAGGATCACTTCGTTTTCGGTCGATGCCCCGAAGCTGGTGCCCAGCGAGATTTGCCCGCGAAGCGCAGCCTGCACTTCGGGCGGGCAGTGCCCGAGAATCAGAGGCCCCCAAGACCCCAGAAAATCAATATAGGAATTTCCATCCACATCGACGACATGGCTTCCCCTGCCGGAGCGGATGAAGCGCGGTTCGCCGCCCACGCTGCGGAATGCACGCACGGGGCTGTTAACGCCCCCCGGAATTCTCTTCTGAGCCCGTGAAAACAGCTTTTTCGATCTTTGATTCACCATCCAAACTCCCTGATCTCAGGATCCGCCGCCTGTCAGGACAGCAGCCTGGCGGCATCCTTCGCAAAGTAAGTCAAAATGATATCCGCCCCGGCGCGGCGGATCCCCGTCAGCGATTCTAGCATCGTGCGCTCAAGATCCAGCCATCCCAGCTGCCCGGCCGCCACGAGCGCCGAGTACTCTCCGCTTACCTGGTAGGCCGCCAGCGGATGCGCATAGCGGTCCCGAAGCATGCGAATGATGTCCAGGTACGGCCCCGCCGGCTTAACCATCAATATGTCCGCACCCTCTTCAATATCGAGGTCCACCTCTCTCAAAGCCTCACGGGCGTTCGCGGGGTCCATCTGATGGCTGCGCCGGTCGCCGAACGCGGGCGCCGAATCGGCCGCCTCGCGAAACGGCCCGTAATACCCGGATGCATACTTGACCGCGTAGGAAAGGATCGGAACATTCTGAAACCCGTTCTTGTCCAGCAGCGTCCGTATGGCTCCCACTCTTCCATCCATCATGTCGGAAGGCGCAACCAGGTCGGCGCCCGCTTTTGCGTGAGACAGCGCGGACAAAGCAAGCAACTCCAGGCTTTCGTCGTTAAGGATCTCCTCGCCTTTGACCAGGCCGCAGTGGCCGTTGGCCGTGTATTCACAAAGGCAGACATCCGTGATCACGAGAATCCCCGGTACTTCCCTTTTCAGCGCCCGCACCGCTTCCTGCACCACGCCGTGATCGTCATATGCGGAAGTCGCGCGATCATCTTTTTTTTCCGGAATGCCGAAGAGCATAATCCCGGAGATCCCAAGAGACTTGACCGAGCGCACCTCTTCAACCAGCGTGTCGACGGACCAATGGTAGTTTCCCGGCATCGAGGAGATCTCCTTTTTGACTCCTTCACCGGGACAGACAAACATAGGATAAATGAACTGGTCGGGCGAAAGCCGGGTTTCGCGGACCATTTTCCGAACGATTTCGCTCATGCGAAGCCGTCTGGGTCGAGTTGCCGGGAAGGCCATGGATGCCTCCTTAAAATGCTCAGAAACCTGGAGCGCCGCAGTTCTCAATAAAAAAAGGGCCCTGTCGCGGACGTCCTCAACACCGGATGCAATTTCCCAAAAACCCTCTTTGTAGGAGTAGCCGGGAAGGCCGCTGCTGCCGGGGCACGAAAGTCTGTGAGAAACGCAAGCTAAAGAGTATAACATTAATTTTGGCCGATTCGGCGACGCGCGGAGCATTCCGGAATTCATGGCTATCGTAACGATGGAAATACGGGCATATAGAACCCTATGCAAATATGGGATGCTTGCATCGGGCGACCGCGTGATCGTGGCCGTATCCGGCGGCGCCGATTCCACGGCCCTTCTGCTGTGCCTGAATAAGCTGGCTCCGCGCCTGAATCTGTCCCTCACAGTAGCCCACCTCAATCACCACATACGTGGGCCGGAGGCCGACGCCGACGAGGATTTTGTCCGCCGCATGTGCGCCGATCTGGGCATTCAGTTTGTTTCGGAAACCATCGAGGTGAAACGCCAGGCGGCCGAAACCAGGCAGAACCTGGAAGAACTCGCGCGCCGGCTGCGATACGATTTCCTGCGCCGCATCGCATCCAGGGAAAAGGCGCAGAAGATCGCCGTCGGGCACAACCTAGACGATCAGGCCGAAACCGCCTTGTTCCGCATCATACGAGGCAGCGGAATCGAGGGACTTTCCGCCATATATCCCGTCGTGGACGGGCTGATCATTCGTCCTTTGATCGAATGCTCGCGCGGCCTGATCCTGGATTACCTGAAGCGGCACAAAATCGCATATCGGGAGGATTCCACCAACACGGATCTGCGGCATTCCAGGAACCGCATCCGGCGGGAAGTGATCCCCTATCTTGAAAAGTACCTTAATCCGCAACTCAAAAGGACTCTTGCCCGCGAAGCCGGTCAAGCCCGCGAAACCTGGGCTTTCCTGGAAGCCCAGGCAAGACAGCAATACCAGGCTATCAGCCGCTCTGTTGACGACGGCATTTCCTTGAAAATAAAGGATCTTTTCGACCTTCAGGCTGCGCTGCAAAAACAGGTCCTGCGCCTCGCTCTGAAAGAGTTCCAGGGATCGCTGCGCGGAATCTCATCCGCGCATATCGAGGACATCCTGTCGCTCTGCGCAAACGCCTCGGGAAGCCGCCGGATCAATCTGCCCGGTGGAATTGTCGTCCTTCGGCGGCCTCACCAATTGCTGTTTTTAAAACAGGAGCCCGCGGAGGGAATCCCGTTTCGCTACAGATTCCCCCTTCCGGGGATTTGCCGCGTCCCTGAGGCCGGCAGAATATTCAGCGCCGCAATCTGCAGTACTCCGGATCCGGAGACGATAAAGGATATGTGTTTGAGCCGGGCTTATTTGCATCAGTCGGCGCTGCCTCCGATCCTTACGATCCGATCCAGGATCGCCGGCGACCGGTACGGCGGACCCGGCCACCGCAAGGTGAAAAAAATGCTGATTGACAGAAAAATACCTTCGGAGAGGCGCTCGTTCATCCCGATGGTTGCTGCAGGGGATGACGTCATCTGGATTCCCGGCTTCAGGCCGGCACGATCCTATGAAGCCCGCCCAGGATCGGGAACCTGCGTCATGATTGAAATCAAAGAAGATGCGGGAAACGCGATCCAGGACGCCGGATGCAAGGATCAGACCTCGAAATGAGCCGGTCGCACTGATGCCGGGATTTGCGCCCCGAATCACGGATCTTATATTTGTTCTGAGAATTATAATGAAAATGCCGTATCCGTGGAGGGCTCTGGTATAATGGAAAATGGACATTTGGCGACTCACCGTTCGGTTTGCTTTACGGCAGGCGATGAGGCTCAAATTTCCGTTCGGAGGTTTCTCATTTGAGCACCAATCTAAAAAATGTCCTGGTCTGGTTGGCGATAGTGGTTTCCCTGGTGCTTTTGTGGCAACTGTTCCACAACATCAGGGACGTCAACATTGAAGAGAAGGACTTTACGTCTTTCCACCAGGAGATGACGGCAAAGAAAATTAAATCCGTCAGGATCATGGGCGAAGATCTTGAAGGAGAAGATGCCGGCGGCAGGAAGTTCAAGACCGTTATTCCGGCCGAGGCGAGCTGGGATCTGGTAAAGGACCTGCAGCAGAACGGAGTATCGGTAAAGATAGAGAAATCCTCCAACTCGTCGCTCATGTATGTATTCCTGTCCTCATGGCTGCCCTTTATCCTTCTGATCGGATTTTGGATTTTCCTGATGCGGCAAATGCAAAGCGGCGGCAACAAAGCCCTTTCCTTCGGGAAAAGCCGCGCTCGCCTGCTGTCAAGCCAGCAAAAGAAAGTAACGTTCAAAGACGTCGCCGGAGTTGAGGAAGCCAAGGAAGAGCTGACGGAAATCATAGAATTTCTCAAGGAGCCTCAAAAATTTCAAAAGCTGGGCGGCCGCATACCCAAGGGTGTGCTGCTCATGGGGCCTCCCGGAACAGGGAAAACGCTGCTGGCCCGCGCGATTGCCGGAGAGGCGAACGTTCCGTTTTTTTCCATCAGCGGATCGGATTTTGTCGAGATGTTCGTCGGAGTGGGCGCCAGCAGGGTGAGAGACCTGTTCGAGCAGGGGAAAAAGAATGCTCCCTGCATCATCTTCATTGATGAAATCGATGCCGTGGGACGGCACCGCGGGGCAGGGTTGGGCGGCGGGCATGATGAGCGAGAGCAGACCCTGAACCAGCTGCTGGTGGAAATGGATGGATTTGAATCCAACGACGGTGTGATCCTGATCGCGGCCAGCAACCGGCCGGACGTTCTCGATCCCGCCCTGCTCAGACCCGGCCGATTCGACAGGCAGGTGATCGTTCCGCTTCCGGATATCCGGGGGCGGGAAGGCATCCTGAAAGTTCACACGCGCAAAATCCCTGTTTCCGATGATGTCGACGTGTCCGTGATTGCCCGGGGGACGCCGGGATTTTCCGGAGCTGCCCTGGCGAACCTCGTAAACGAGGCCGCATTGAACGCCGCCCGCTACAGCAGAAAAGTCGTATTGATGAGCGACTTTGAAGGGGCCAAGGACAAGGTCCTCATGGGCAAGGAACGCAAGTCCATGGTCATCACCGAGAGCGACAAGAAGGTCACCGCTTACCACGAGGCCGGGCATGCGCTGGTTGCCTGCATGATTCCCGAAAGCGATCCCCTGCACAAGGTAACCATAATCCCTCGCGGCATGGCGCTGGGCCTGACTCAGCAGCTTCCGGAAACGGATAGGCACAACTATACCAGGGAATATATCGAGGGCCAGATTGCCATCCTGATGGGCGGGCGTTGCGCCGAGAAGATGTTTCTGAACATGGAGACTACAGGAGCGGCCAACGACATCGAGGTTGCCACGGAGCGCAGCCGGAAGATGGTAACGGAGTGGGGGATGAGCCCTGTTATGGGGCCGCTGGCCTTCGGGAAAAAGGAGGAACAGATATTCCTGGGCAGGGAAATTGCGCAGCATCGCGACTACAGCGAGGACACTGCTATTCGAATCGACCATGAAGTGAAGCGGATTGTGGAAGAGGGTCACAATCGTGCATGGAAGACCCTGGAGGAAAACCGGGCAACCCTGATCCGCCTGGCCGAAGCACTGCTCGAATTTGAAACCCTTGACAGCTGCGAGATTGAGGCGATCATCAAAGGGCAGCCCTTGAAGCCCAGACCTGAGGCCGCATCGGATGCGGATTCCGAGGGACGGCCGGCCAGGGAAAAGGCTCCCGGCCACTCTCCGCTGCCGCAGCTGATCAATCCTAAAGGCAAGCCTGCGCCGGCTTAAGCCGGATTACCATTAAAGCGGCCACGAACTCACCCCTCAAAGGGCCAGAGTATTTTTTCCGTGCATTTCGTGGTTCCATTTGGACCGGTTCTACCATTATGCCTGAATCATTTTCCCGGAAATCCTTCCAAGTCAAAGCCAGAGACAGGGTTTTGGAGCTGGGCGACCGGACGCTGATCATGGGCATACTCAACGTCACGCCGGACTCCTTTTCAGATCAGGGACGATACTTCACCCCTCAGGCGGCTGTCGACCGGGCATGGCAGGTTGCCGAAGAGGGAGCGGATATCCTCGACATCGGAGGCGAATCGACGCGTCCCGGGTCGCTCGGAGTCAGCGAAGAGGAGGAACTGGAGCGCGTGCTGCCGACACTGGAGGCACTCGCGCTGAACGGCAAGTACCCCATCCCGGTCTCCGTAGACACGTCAAAAGGGCGCGTTGCCGAAGAGGCCCTGGAGCGCGGAGCCTCGATTATCAACGACATCACCTCGCTGCAGAAAGATCCCGGACTGGGGATGGCGGCATCCAGATACAGGGCGGCCGTGATCCTCATGCACATGCGGGGCGAACCGAGGAACATGCAGGTGCTCCCCCCAAGCGCGGATATCCTGAAGGACATCGAGATCTGGGCGCAGGAAGCGGTTGCCCGAGCACGAGACTTCGGGATATCTTCAGACTCGATCATTATGGATCCGGGCATTGGATTTGGGAAATCCGCCGCTCAGAACATAGAAATTATCAGAAACCTGGACCGCCTCGCTGCGGCCGGCTTCCCCATCCTGATGGGGACGTCGCGAAAGTCTTTTATAGGCTCGATCACAAAAAAGCCCGCCAGCGAGCTGGTTCTGGGAACCGGCGCCACGGTTGCGGCATCCATTATCTTTGGAGCGCATATCGTGCGCGTACACGACGTCGCGGCAATGCGGGAAATCGCCGACGTTACGGATGTCATCGTCAGAGCCGGAAAAACGGCCTAGCAAAAAACCGGACGGCCCATGAAGAACCGTCCTCTCAGTCACATCGGGATGCCCGAGCTTTTGGAAAAAGAATCGGACTGATGGAATCGATGCCGGGTTTCATACAATTCACTCCGTTTTCCATCCGCGACCTCATCGACATCGCGCTGGTCGCGTACATCATTTACCGTTTTCTGCTGCTGATGCGCGGCACGCGGGCCGTCCAGATGACTTTCGGCATCGTGATGTTGCTGCTGTTTTTCTGGGTAACGCGGTTTTATCGCTTGACAGCTGTTCAGTGGCTGCTGTCCAACGCCCTTACCTATATCGTTTTTGCCATCATCGTCCTGTACCAGAGTGAAATCAGGCGGGGGCTGGCCAATATCGGAAAGACATCCTTCTGGGATCCCTTTCACCGCCGCGGCAAGGACGGCTTTGATGAAATCGTTTTGGCAGCCACCACTCTGGCGTCCAAGAAGATCGGCGCCCTGATCGTTTTGGAGCGGGATATTGGATTAAAGAATTATATCGAGAGCGGGATTGCCCTCGATGCGGTGCTGACCTACGATCTCCTGGTCACCATTTTCAGCCCGAATACCCCTCTTCACGATGGCGCCGTCATTGTGCAGCGCAACCGGATTGTCGCTGCGGGATGCTTTCTGCCGCTCACGCTGGATCCATACCTCAGCAAGGAGATGGGCTCGAGACACAGGGCTGCCATAGGCATTACCGAGGAGACCGACGCCGCCACCATCATCGTATCGGAAGAAACCGGCACTATTTCCCTGGCCATCGGGGGCACGATTACTCGGGATCTGGACGGTGCGGGCCTCCGCTCGGCTCTCCAGAATGCCATGGAGGGCAAGCCCGTCACCCGGTTGCCCCATAGGGCCGAACAGCACCCGGAAGCGGTATGAAGCGGTTTATTCAGGAATACCTTCTGGAAAACTGGAGCCTCAAAGCCACGGCGATTCTCCTGGCTTTGATCCTCTGGCTGTTTGTCCGGGGTGAGCCCGGCATCGAAAGAGTGGTCACGGTTCCCCTGGAGGTGCAGGTGCCGCGCCACATGGAGATCACGAACGACCGCCTGACTTCCGTTGAAGTGACCATGCGCGGAGCGGCGTTTTCCAGCATATGGCTCAGCCAGCCGCTACCCACCTGCATCATCGACCTGCAGGGCGCCAAAGAAGGGGAGCACGTTATCACGCTAACTCCGGATAATGTGAAAATCCCCAGGGGATCGGGGATTGAAGTGCTTCAGGTAAGTCCCGTGCGGGTTGAATTGCACCTGGAACACACTATTTCCAAAGAGGTGCCGGTGGTTGTGCCGGTCTCGGGGGAGCCCCTGCCGAATTTCGAGGTTTACGGCAATCTCGTAAAACCTGCGATGTTGATCGTCACCGGACCGCGCGCCAAAGTCGAATCGATTCGCGAGGTGGCGACAGAACCGGTGTCTATCAGCGGCCGGAATCAGTCCAGCCGTTTTTACGTGGGCCTCAATCTCAAGGAAAAATCCGTGCGCGCTTCGCTGGGAAGCCCGGTTCAAGTAGACATACAGGTAGGTCCGCGCAGGGAGTTGCACACAATAGCCAAGGTGCCGGTATCCTTCGACACTGAGGATTATACAGCGGTCCCCAGCCAGGTCGCCGTACAGGTGCTCGCTCCCGCGGAAATAGCCAATGACCTGAGTCCTGCTGATTTCAAGGTGTCCCTGGCATCCCAAAAACTGAATGAAATCAAGTTGCCCGCCAGGATCACACCCGAAGTCGCGCTTCTACGGCCGGCGGACGCCGCCATAATCGTCAGGGGTGTGCAGCCATCGGAAGTCCTCGTCCGCAATGCCCGCAAAAAATAGCGCGATCCGTTTAAAAGTCCGAGTGCATCAACCTCATTTTCGGCGCACCCCGGCGTTATTGGATAGCGAAGCCGCAAAATCCCGTGAGTCCCCCAACCGAACCGGGAGTTTACCGGCACATAAAATCAGCATTCTTGTAGAGAATGGGTGCATTTGCTATGCTGCAATGCTGCTATGTCCGTCCGGAAGATGAAGACGCTGGAGGAAATCATTCTTTTGCGCACCCGGTTCAGCAAATCGGGCAAAAAGGTTGTATTCACAAACGGATGCTTCGACATTCTGCACATCGGCCATGTCCGCTACCTCAACAGGGCGCGCTCCATGGGGGACGCGCTGATCGTCGGACTCAACAGCGACAGCTCTGTCCGGCAGATCAAGGGAGATCCGCGCCCAGTTATGCCTGAGTCGGAAAGGGCTGAAGTCCTGGCGGCACTGGCCTGCGTCGACTACGTGTTTATTTTTTCGGACCTGACGCCGCAACGTATTATCGATGCCATTGTGCCGGACGTACTGGTCAAGGGCGCCGACTGGAACATCCGGGACATCGTTGGCCGCGATACGGTGGAGAAAGCCGGCGGTGTTGTGGTGAACATACCGTTGGTCGAGGGCGCCTCAACATCCGAAATAATCCGGACGATCCTCAGGCGTTTCGGACCGCCCTCGCCGGAGGCAGGCAAGCAGCAAGCTTAGGACCATGCCGGCCACGATTCAAAGGGGCTGGAGGCCGGAAGATCGGAAATAGCGACTGGTTATCACGTGCATCAGTTGAAACGGACATTCGAGGCTGCAGCGGAAAGCGGCGCCCTGCAGCAACTGGCAACGAAGCTCGGTCAGGGCCAACGTCTGCTCACATTGTCCGGGGCGGCAGGAGGGGCCAAAGCCCTGGCGGTCGCCAAAGCAATCCTGAGCCTCAACCGGCCGGTTGCTGTCCTCGCCCCCTCGAGCCAGGAAGCCCATAATCTCACCCGGGAACTCCAGTTTTATATCGATCTGCTTGCGCCGTCTTCCTTCCCGATTGTTCAGTTGCCGGACCTCGAGGTGGATCCCTATCGCGGCCTGTCCCCTCACCAGGAGGTCGCCGCTGCCCGCGCACGCGCCATCTGGCAGCTTCTGCAGGACAGCCCTACAGTCCTTGTGGCTTCAGCAAGAGCCGCCTCGGTCCGCCTGCATGCTCCCGAGCGTTTTCTCAATTACTGCCTCATGCTGAAGCATGACGAGGATATGTCGCCGGACATGATACGGGACCATTTGTTCGAGTCCGGATACGTGGAAGACGATCCGGTGACCGATCCGGGAGAGTTTTCGCTCCGCGGCGGCATACTCGACGTCTTCCCACCCCACCTGGAAAAACCTGTTCGCCTGGAATTTTTCGGCGACCGCATCGAATCCATACGCGTATTCGATGTCGACTCCCAGCGCTCCGTCGATACGGTCCGGAGTGTCGAGATCGTCCCGATGCGAGAGTACTGCTTCAGGCGCAGTTTGCTGCAGCAGTGGGCTGACAAGGTCCCTTCCCTCTGGAGCTCACCCTTTTTGCCTCACCTGGAGGAGGAACTCGGGCTTGCCCGGCAGGGCGAGCTGTTTCCGGCCTTCGAGTTTTTGCTGCCGGCAGTCGATCCGCTGGAAAAGACCCTATTTGATTACCTGACGGGGTACCGCCTGATTGTTCTGGAACGCGAAGTCCTGGAGGGCGGCCTCGTCAAACACCATTCGGAACTCTATGAGCGTTTCCTGGATCGCGTGGAAGCGCATAAGCCTGTGCTTTCGCCCCAGCAGATTTATCTCACGGCTGAGGAGTTCAAAGACTCTCTGGACCGGTTCCCGCGCCTGGAAATCGAGGAGCTCGGCGTTTCAGATCCGGTTTCTTCGTCGGTTTATCTCTCTTCGCAATCCACGCGGAAATACCATGGCAACATACGGGAGCTCGCCGGGGACCTGAACAAGTTCCGCAGCCAGGGAGAAAAAATCGTATTCATTTTTTCAAACCTGGGCCGCGCGGAACGCATGAACGATATTTTAAAGGAATACGAAATTCCCGCGCATCTGTGCCGTAGCGGAGGACAGGAAACGCCCGCCGGCCCGGCTGACTCGGATGCGGTCCTGCTGGGAGTCGGCAGCCTGCAGTCCGGCTTCTTCCTCCCCGCCACAAACCTGCGCGTCCTTGCCGGCCCGGATGTTTTCGACGAGGACGATGTCGCGGCAGGTCACAAAAAGATAAAGGCAGCCCAGCGGCACCTTTTCATCTCCGATTTCCGGGACCTCAAGCCGGGAGACTACGTCGTTCATGTCGACCACGGCATCGGGCTGTTCAACGGCCTGAAAACCATCGGCCTCCAGGATGGCGCCAGGGAGTTTGTGCTGCTGAGCTATCAGGACGACGCACGGCTGTACGTCCCGGTCGAACGTCTCGATCTGATCCAAAAATACAGCAGCATGGGCGGGACGCGCCCTGCCCTGGACCGGCTGGGCGGCACAAGCTGGGCCCGCACCAAAACCCGAATCAAGAAATCCATGCGGGATATGGCCGAAGAGCTTCTGAAGCTTTACGCCCAGCGCCAGACGGTTCCCGGCGTTGCCTTCTCTGCAGACACCGCATGGCAACAGGAATTCGAGGACGCCTTTGAATTCGAACTGACACGGGATCAGACGGATGCGCTCGCGGCCGTCAAATCCGACATGGAGGCTGCGCGCCCGATGGACCGGCTGCTGTGCGGGGATGTAGGATACGGCAAGACCGAAGTTGCCATGCGCGCAGTTTTTAAGGCTGTGATGGACGGCAAGCAGGCAGCGGTGCTCGCCCCCACGACCGTCCTTGCCTTTCAACACTACAATACCTTCCGGCAGCGCTTCACGGCGTTTCCTGTGCACATTCAGCTCCTTTCCCGTTTCCGCAGCCCCAAGGAGCAGAAGCAGGTGATCGAGGACCTCGAGATGGGCCGCATCGACGTGATTGTGGGGACGCACAGGCTCCTGTCCAAAGACGTGGCGTTCAAGGACCTGGGCCTCGTGGTCGTGGATGAAGAACAGCGCTTCGGCGTCTCTCACAAGGAGCGCCTCAAAGCCCTGAAGACCCGTGTCGATGTCCTGACTCTCACCGCCACTCCCATCCCCAGGACGCTGAATATGGCGCTGCTCGGTTTGCGGGACATGTCGACGATTGAAACCCCGCCCAAGAACCGGCTCGCCATCCAGACCTCCGTTCTCAAGTACAGCTCCGATGTCGTGCGGTCGGCAATAGAGATGGAGCTGGCGCGCAACGGGCAGGTTTATTACGTGCATAACCGTGTGGAGACCATTCACACCGTGGCCGCCAAAGTCCAGCAGCTCGTTCCGCAAGCCAGGATCGGCGTTGTTCATGGCCAGATGAACGAGCGCGAACTGGAACGAATCATGCTGAAATTTGTCCAGGATGAACTGGACGTTCTGGTGGCAACCACCATCATCGAGAATGGACTGGACATTCCCAGGGTGAATACCATCATCGTTGATCGCGCTGATTTTTACGGATTGGCCCAGCTGTATCAGTTGCGCGGACGGGTGGGCCGCAGCGACCGCCGCGCCTATGCCTACCTCCTCATCCCCTCGGATGAAGCACTTTCCGAGGTCGCGCGCAAGCGGCTGGCAGCCATACGCGAATTCAGCGACCTGGGAACCGGTTTCCGGGTCGCGGCGCTGGACCTCGAGATTCGCGGGGCCGGCAACCTCCTGGGCGGGGAGCAACACGGGCATATCGAGGCTGTCGGTTTTGACCTTTATTGCCAGCTGCTCGAACGCACAGTGGAGGAACTGCGCGGAGAAAAAACCGAAGAGGAGATATCCACAAGCATCAACCTCAACCTCGATATTCGAATCCCGGAGACCTACATCGCCGATTCGGGCCAGCGGCTGAGGATGTACAAACGGATCTCGTCAGCCTCGACCGACGAAGATCTGGAGGCGCTGCGGCGGGAGATGGTGGATCGGTTTGGACAGTATCCCGATCCGGTGGAGAACCTCTTCCGCTACGCCCGTTTGAGACAGGAAACGCTCGCACTCCAAATTCAGTCGGTGGAAAAAAACAAAAATCAGGTATTCTTCCGTTTTGTGGATCATTCAAAAGTCAGCGCGGAGAAGCTGATGAAACTGGTGATGCGCAACAAACGCGCCACCTTCTCCCCGCAGGGCCTGCTCACGCTCGACGTGCCTGAGCTTCCGCCGCCCGAGCTTTTCAGCGCGATCGACAAAATCCTGATGGAGATCCGCCTGTAGAAAATTACGAATTACGAATTACGAATTACGAATGACAAACCGTTGAGTTCCCCAAATGGGTGACAAGGGAAATAGCACGCTCATGAATCCAATCCGGGGCGCGAGGAGGGATGTGTGAAGGCAATTCGCAATTCGTCATTCGTAATTCGTCATTCAGTTTGGTATGGTTATGCATGATACGAAGGGGGTTATAGCCGTTGCAGGAGAACGTCCGATGAAAAAGATTGTATGGATACTCCCAGCCATCCTGTTTTTTTTCAGTAGTGCCCGGGCCAAAACGGTGGACCGGATTGTCGCCCAGGTCAATGATGAAATTATCACCCTGTCCGAACTCAACCGGGAAATGGTACAGATACGCCGCGAACTTGCCGCCAAATACACCGGAGATCAACTGGCAGAAGTGCTGAAACGGGCGGAGCAGCAGACCCTGGACGGTCTGATCCAGCAAAAGCTGCTCTATCAGAAAGCCATGGAACTCGGCTTCAATGCCAACGTGGAATCCAGGGTTTCGTCCTACGTGCAGCAGATCATGAAGGAAAACGGCTTCACGGAAACGGATCAGTTGTCCAATGCACTGGAACAGCAGGGACTTACGCTTAGGGACTTTCGCGAGCAGCTTCGGAAGCAGATCATCACCAACGACCTGATCGGGGAATTCGTGGGCTCAAGGATCACGCTGCTCGCACCGGAAATCGAGAAATTTTATAAGGATAATGCCGCGGAATTCACAACCCCGGAGGATGTAACTCTCAGCGAGATCGTTCTCAACAGCGACGGAGACGACCGGGCTGCCGAGAATCGAGCCAACGACCTGTACAAGCGCCTGCAGCAGGGAGAATCCTTTACTGCCGTCGTCAGCCAATACTCCAAGGGGCCGACTGCCGGCAAAGGAGGCAGCATCGGCACATACGTTTTGGCCAAGCTCAATCCCGACACTGTCAAAGCTATTGCCAACCTTAAAGATGGCGACATCTCCAAGCCCCAGAAAATAAAGGACGGCTACGTGATATATCGGGTTGACACGCGGAAGCTCGCCTACGTGCGTCCTCTGGACGAGGTCAGGAACGAAATCAAGAACCGGTTGTATGAGAAAAAATTCAATCCCGAATTGCAGCGATATATCGCCCAGATCAAAGAAGACGCCTACATCCAGATTTTCACCGAAATAAAGTAGGCAGGATATACCCGGAGGATTGGCATCAGGCTGAGGTTCAGTATTGGCGGTCGCTGCCTTTCCTACACCAGCGCTATCTCTAATAAATCCAGGATATTAATGCTTCCAATTGGCAGCGTTTCTGTGTGGAGGAAAACCTTGCGGATTTGGCTATTTCCAGCCAAGCCCGGCCCCGGATTTGTGCCCCATGTTTAAGAGATCCCTGGCATCGTGGGAAGGGTCCACGAAAGACTCCCAAACACAAAAGCCTCGCTTTCAGGGCCAGAGCTTGGATTACGGGAAATTCCAGTAATGCTAGTAAGCATATTCCATGCCAATTCTGCCCTGTTTGGCTTATAAGATTAAGTTGATTTATTACAATAATTTATACAAGTCATTCAACACCACAAACGGTGCCAAAGGACCGGTAAATCCAATAATTTGAATTGACGGGTTGGCTTTTTTGAAGCATCAATGCTTACGCCTCGGTGCCCAGAATCCAGATATTGCGGGAGCGGGGTCCATCGAATTCGCAGAAATAGACAGCTTGCCAGGTTCCCAGCTGCAGCCGGCCATTTTCAACAATGATTTGAACCGATGATCCCATCATGCTTGCCTTGACGTGCGCGGCAGCATTGCCCTCGGAGTGGCCATAGTCTCCCCGCCACGGCACTGCCTTTTCCAGCGCTGCCGCGATATCAGCGGTAACGTCGGGATCGGCGTTCTCGTTGATAGTGATTCCGGCGGTAGTGTGAGGGACAAAACAAGTGACGATCCCGTTCTTAATCTTGAGATTGCTGACCGCAGACTGGACTTCACGGGTGATGTCCAGAAACTGAGTGTGAGTTTGGGTGCGAACAGAAAGAGATTGCATGGCGATTCCCCATTGATCGAGTTGTTAAGCTTTCGAAATCCATTTTATTAGCATTGCCTCCGGGCCACAAAAAAATCAAAGCAGTTAAAAGGACTGAAAACCAGTCGGCAGCGCTCACCAGCGCTTTTATCGGCGTTTGTCAGCGTTACAGGATTCTGAAGCCATCGAAGCCCGTGAGTCCTTCAGCAAAACTGGCGGGTAACCATTACTATAGCCCGAATTGCCGGCGCCGAATCTGCTATTGAATTTTGCCCGAAAAGCATTTACCGTTTTTCGGAGCGCGGGAAGCAATAACTCTTACCAAACTAAATACAGACATTTGGCGCGGGGAGGATTGGACATGCCCCCGCGAGGAAAGGTGTCGCTCCGATGGAAGAGCCCGGAACATTGTGTGATTACCCGATCCGGCAGGGTCTTTACGATCCGCGCTATGAAAGGGATGCCTGCGGCATCGGCTTCGTCGCCAGCATCAAGGGCACGCAGTCGCACAACGTCATTGCCAAGGGTATACAGATCCTGGTCAATTTGCAGCACCGCGGAGCCAGCGGAAGCGATCCGGTAACGGGTGACGGCGCGGGAATTCTAATACAGATTCCGCACTCGTTTTTCGAGCGCGAATGCGCGCGCCTCGGTTTCACGTTGCCTTTGTGCGGCGAATACGGTGTGGGCATGGTGTTTCTGCCCGTCGAACGCAACCAGCGCCTTCTATGCGAAGGGATTATCGAGCGAATTGTCCGTGAGGAAGGCCTCGACCTTCTCGGCTGGCGGGACACGCCCATTGCCGCCGATGCCATCGGGCGCATTGCGCGGGCCTCGCAGCCCTACATCGAGCAGATATTTATCCGGCGCGCGCCGGGCATGGATCCGGACGCCCTGGAGCGCAAGCTTTACTTGATTCGCAAGCGCGCGGAAGCCGAAGTGGAAAAAGCGGACATCCGCGACAAAAGCTTTTTTGCGATCCCGTCGCTCTCTTCACGAACCATTGTGTACAAAGGGCTGCTGCTGGCAACCCAGATTACCAATTTTTACAAAGAACTCTCCGACCCGTTGACGGCGAGCGCTCTCTGCATGGTCCACCAGCGTTTCTCCACAAATACTTTCCCGACCTGGAAACTGGCGCACCCGTTTCATTACATCTGCCACAACGGCGAAATCAATACTCTCAGGGGCAACACGGCCTGGATGGAAGCTCGCCAGTCGCTGCTGGTCTCGCCGCTGTTCGGCAAAGATGTGGAGAAGCTTTTCCCCATTGTCATGCCCGGCGGCAGCGATTCCGCTATCCTGGACAACGTCGTGGAACTGCTCTATATGGCCGGCCGCAGCCTCCCGCACTCTATGGCGATGCTCATTCCCGAGGCGTGGGATGGAGACCTCACGATGCCGGAGGAGAAAAGAGCCTTTTACCAATACCACGCGTCCCTGATGGAACCGTGGGATGGACCGGCCGCCATCGCATTTACAGACGGCCGGATGATCGGGGCGACTCTCGACCGTAACGGCCTTCGTCCGGCCCGCTATCTCATCACGCACGACGATCTGGCCGTCATGGCTTCGGAGACCGGCGTCCTCCCGATGAAAGCCGAGGAGATACGGTTCAAAGGGCGCCTGCAGCCCGGCCGGATGTTCCTGGTCGACATGGAGGCAGGACGGATTATTCCCGACGAGGAAACCAAAGAGAAGCTGTCCAGGCGTCAACCTTACGGATCCTGGCTGAAGGAAAATCAAATAACGATCGAGGATCTGCCCGATCCGCCGCGCTGGCATCCGACGGATTTTGAATCGATTCTCCAAAGGCAACGCTGCTTCGGGTACACAAGCGAGGAACTCAAACTCATCCTGACTCCCATGGCGTCGCAGGGCCAGGAGCCGGTCGGCTCGATGGGCACGGACATCCCGCTGGCGTGCCTCTCCGACCGTCCCCAACTGATGTTTAACTATTTCAAGCAGGTCTTTGCTCAGGTCACCAATCCGGCGATCGATCCCATCCGGGAGGAGCTCGTAATGTCGCTGGCCAGCTTCATCGGGTCCGAACGCAACCTCCTGGACGAGACGCCCCGCCACTGCCACACCCTGAGGCTGGAACACCCGATCCTGACGAACCACGATCTCGAAAAGCTGCGGCGGCTGTCCTGGGGGGATTTCCTTGCAACAACATTCCCGATGTTTTATCGGGTGCGCGGAGGGGGAAAGGAGCTGGAGAGGGCCCTGGCCGAGCTTTGCCGCCGCGCCACGCTGGCCATCAAATCCGGGTATACGATCCTGATCCTTTCGGACCGCGGCATCGAGAAGGACTATGCCCCGATCCCCAGCCTGCTGGCCCTGACCGCGGTTCACAACCACCTGGTCCGCGAGAAGACGCGCACGCAGGTCGCCATCATCGTGGAGTCCGGGGAACCCCGCGAGATCATGCATTTCGCGCTCCTTCTGGGCTATGGGGCAAGCGCCGTCAATCCATATCTTGCGATAGAGGTAATCGAGGATTTGCACCGGGGCGGGTGGCTGCCCGAAGGCATGCCGGCCGCGACCGCGATCAAGAATTACGAGAAGGCGATCAACAAAGGCCTGCTGAAGGTCCTTTCCAAAATGGGCATCTCGACGCTCCAGAGCTATCAGGGAGCCCAGGCTTTCGAAGCGATCGGGCTGAACAAATCCGTGGTCGACAGGTATTTTACCGGGACCTCTTCACGCATCGAGGGCGTGGATCTGGACGTGCTGGCCATGGAAGGGAAAATGCGGCACGATCACGCATTCCAAAGGATAACGGAGTCCGATGCCGAACTCGAGACCGGCGGCCAGTACCATTACCGCGCCGGAGAGGAATATCACCTGTTCAATCCGCTGACCATAAGCAAGCTCCGGCATGCGGCGCAGGGATCCAGCTATGAAAGCTATCAGGAGTACTCCAGGCTGGTCAACGATCAGAGCCGGCAGCTCTGCACTCTGCGCGGCCTCATGAAACTCAAGCAGGCCGCCCGCCCGCTTCCCCTGGACAATGTTGAGAGCGCGAGTGAAATCGTCAAAAGGTTTGCCACGGGGGCCATGTCCTTCGGATCCATCAGCAGGGAAACCCACGAGACACTGGCGATCGCCATGAACCGCATAGGCGCCCGGTCGAATACGGGAGAGGGCGGCGAAGATGAAGAGCGCTTCGCCCGCGAACCGGGCGGAGACTGGCGTCGAAGCGCCATCAAGCAGGTGGCCTCGGGACGCTTCGGCGTTACGGCCAATTACCTCGTAAACGCGGAGGAACTGCAGATCAAAATCGCCCAGGGTGCGAAGCCGGGCGAGGGGGGCCAGCTTCCAGGGCACAAGGTGGACGAAGTCATCGCCCGCGTGCGTCATTCCACGCCGGGCGTTCCGCTGATTTCACCGCCGCCGCACCACGATATTTATTCGATCGAGGACCTGGCACAACTGATCTACGACCTGAAGAATGTCAATCCGCAGGCCCGCATATCCGTGAAGCTGGTCGCCGAGTCAGGGGTGGGAGTCGTGGCGGCCGGCGTTGCCAAGGCGCACGCCGATGTCATCCTGATCAGCGGCCACGACGGGGGGACGGGCGCTTCCCCGCTGACCGCGATCATGCACTCCGGCATCCCGTGGGAATTGGGCCTCTCCGAAACCCAGCAGGTCCTCGTCATCAACGATCTGCGCAGCCGTGTCCGGCTGCAGACGGACGGCAAGCTTCAAACCGGCCGCGATGTGGTGATCGCCGCGCTGCTGGGAGCCGAAGAATTCGGCTTTTCAACCGCCCCGCTGGTTGCCCTGGGATGCATCATGATGCGCAAGTGCCATCTGAACACCTGCCCCGTGGGCATCGCGACCCAGGATCCCCTCCTGCGGCTCAAATTCCAGGGCAAGCCGGAACATCTCATCAATTACTTGTTCTACGTGGCGGAGGAGGTGCGGGAACTGATGGCCGGTATGGGCTTTCCCAGCATGGACGAGATGATCGGGCGTGTGGACATGCTGGACGTGCGCGATCCCATCGACCACTGGAAAGCAAGGGGGATCGACCTGTCTCCCGTCTTATACAGTCCTCAAGTACCGGGCCGGGTGGGCCGCCGCCACCTGGTTTCGCAGGACCACGGGCTTGAGCAGGCTCTCGACTACAAACTGATCGACCACGCTCGCGATGCCCTCGAAACCGGCGCCTCGATCGAGCTGAAGCTGCCCATCCGGAATGTGCATCGCACCGTGGGCGCCATGTTGAGCGGTGAAATTACTCGCCGCACCGGATCGGCGGGACTGCCCGAGGATTCCATTCGGTTCCACTTCACCGGCTCCGCCGGCCAGAGTTTCGGAGCCTTTCTGGCAAAAGGTGTCACGCTCACGCTCGAAGGCGACGCCAATGACTATGTCGGCAAGGGGCTTTCCGGAGGCCGGATCATTGTTTACCCGCCCGCAAACTCCAGGTTTTCGGCGGAAGAAAGCATCATCGTGGGAAATGTCGTGCTCTATGGCGCTACCAGCGGCGAGGCTTTTTTCAACGGAATGGCCGGAGAGCGCTTCGCGGTGCGTAATTCCGGAGCCACGGCTGTGGTCGAGGGCGTGGGCGATCATGGCTGTGAATATATGACGCGGGGCACGGTATTGGTGCTCGGGCCCACCGGCCGCAATTTCGCCGCGGGCATGACCGGAGGCATCGCTTACGTCCTGGATGAAAGCGGTGAATTCGCAGCGGTGCGCTGCAACCGTGCCGGGGTGGATCTTGAACCGCTTGAGCCCGAGGATGCGGCCGCAGTCCGGGACCTGATCGAGCGCCACCATTCTCTGACCCGGAGCTCGCGCGCCCAGCATATTTTGAATGACTGGGATGCTCTGATGCCGCGGTTCGTCAAAGTGTTCCCGCACGAATACAAACGGGTCCTCGGGAAAGCACGGGAAGAGAGGCAGGTCGCGCATGGGTAAAGTCACAGGATTCATGGAGTATGAGCGGGAGACACCCGGGAAACGGCCAACCCGGGAGCGCACCCAGGATTTTTTCCCGGTGTATCTTCCTTTCCCGGAAGAAAAGCTCCGGATCCAGGGCGCCCGCTGCATGGACTGCGGGGTGCCCTTCTGTCAATCCGGATGTCCGCTGAACAATCTCATTCCCGACTGGAATGATATGGTCTACCGGGACCGCTGGCAAAACGCCATCCGTGCGCTGCACACGACGAACAATTTCCCCGAATTCACGGGAAAGGTTTGCCCTGCGCCTTGCGAAGCCTCGTGCGTGCTCGGAATCAACGATCCGGCCGTCACCATCAAGTGCATTGAGGATGCGATCGTCGAGCGCGCCTTCCGCGAAGGCTGGATCCGACCGGAACCGCCCGAGTACCGCACAGGCAAACGCGTGGCCATCGTCGGATCCGGGCCCGCAGGCCTTGCGGCGGCGCAGCAGCTCAACCGGTCCGGCCACACCGTGGTGGTTTTTGAAAAGGCGGACAGGGTTGGAGGTCTGCTGCGGTACGGCATCCCGGATTTCAAGCTCGAGAAAGATGCCCTGGACCGAAGGATTGAGCAACTGAGCAAGGAAGGCATTGAATTCCAGACGCAGACCTGTGTCGGCAGGGATCTGCCCGTTGCACCGTTGAGAAGGAAATTTGATGCAATGCTGCTCGCCGGAGGATCCGAGCGGCCGCGCGACCTCAAGGTGCCGGGCCGCGAATTGAGCGGCATACACTTTGCCATGGACTTTTTGACCCAGCAGAACCGCCGCGGCGCGGGGGAACGCGTGGACGCAAAGCAGGAGATTCTTGCGACAGGCAAACGGGTCGCGATTCTGGGCGGAGGGGATACGGGCGCGGACTGCCTCGGCACAGCCCTGCGGCAGAGGGCTTTGTCGGTCCATCAGTTTGAAATCCTCCCGCTTCCGCCGGCCGAACGCGCGCCCCAGACTCCCTGGCCATTGTGGCCGTTGATGCTGAGGACCGAAGCTTCCCATGAAGAAGGCGGCACGCGAGAATGGGGAATAGCCACCACGCGCTTCAGCGGCGACGGGGGCCGCGTAACCCGGCTGCACGCAATCCATGTGGGGCCGCCGCCCGCGTTCGAGCCGATCCCTGGAACCGAACTGGTCCTTGAAGTCGACCTCGTTCTGCTTGCGATGGGATTTACCGGTCCGGCCTCCGACGAAATGCTGGGGCAGTCAGGCGTAGCGATGGATTCGCGCGGAAACGTAGCCGCCGATGAGGACTACAGGACCTCGGTGCCGGGAATTTTCGCGGCCGGGGATATGCGCCGCGGCCAGTCTCTCGTGGTCTGGGCCATTGCCGAGGGACGCCGCGCCGCCCGTGCCATCGACCGGTACTTGCAGAAAGAAAGCCGCCCTCAGCGCCAGCCTGAATAGCTGTTCTGGAGAAAAAGCAGCAACACGCCCCCTTGCTTCCGGCAAGGCCGTCTTGGCTGTAGGAGGTTTCCCGCGACCAGGGGCGTTCCATGAACCTCAGCCGACGAAATATCCTAATGTTGGCGCCGGTTTTCAGCGTTCATCGGCGTTCCGGTCGGCGTACATCAGCGCTATGGAGCCTAACCCAAATCCATGGATTACCACCAGTAGCGCCAATCCTCCGACTTCCAGTCCCTGACTTCCGGCTCGCTTCGCTGAGGCGCGGGTGACCCGGAGAAGCTCCGGCAGGCCGCATCGTAATCTTTCCACCAGCTTTGAAGGATATCCATATTTGTCGGACGCGGTTCATCCCCGTCTCCCGCCAGCCTGAGATAATCGTTAAGCAGCGGGCGGAAATGCGGATGGGCGCATTTATTGATAATATCCTCAGCACGGCGCCGTGCGGACCGTATTTCGGTGTTCAAAGCATAGCCCTGCTCAGTGACGACGCAATGAATGTCGTGCTCGGTGTGGTCGATGTGGCGCACATAGGGCATCACGCAGCTGACCGTCCTGCCATCCTTGAGGCGCCGTGTCGAAGGCGTATGCACGATGCTCAGATACGCGTGCCGGAAAAAATCTCCGCTGCCGCCCAACCCGTTGACAACCCTGGAGCCATCGATGTGCGTCGAGTTGACGTGACCATAAATGTCCACCTCGATCGGGGTGTTCATGGCGATGACAAACAGCCGGGTGATCAATTCGGCGTTGTTGGAGAGCCACATGGGGCGCAGGACCACTTTTTCACGGCATCGTGAGAACAGCCGCATAAACTCGTTCCTGCCGTTTTCGGAGAAGGACAAAGCCGTCGCCGACGCGCAGTCAAATTTTTCGTCGTCTTCCACATAGCGCATCATGCCGTCCTGGAAAACCTCGGTCCAGAAGCGGATTTTCTGAAACGGGGACTTGTACAGTTCGCCGATTATGGCATTGGCGACGTTGCCGACACCGGATTGAATCGGAGGCAGGCGCTTGCTCCAGCTGAACTTTTTCTGGCAATACATCAGAAAATCGATCACGTTCCCGGCGATCCTGCGGTCCGTGTCCGAAGTCGGCTTGAAGCCAACGGGATAATCCTGCCGGTTCGATTCGATTACGGCGACGACTTTGCTTTTGTCGATTTCGACATAGGGAGTGCCCACACGGTCTTTGACGTTGACGATGGGAATCGGCCATCCGACTCGCGGATGAACGGTTGGGATCGCAATGTCGTGGAAACCGGTATAGTCGGGAATCGACGGATTCACCTCGAGGATGATTTTCTCTGCCACCGTAAGCGCTTCGGCAGACACCCCGACCGAGGAGGAAAGCACTACGCTGCCGTCCGGCCGTATCCGGGAGACTTCGACAACCGCCAGATCGATGTCCCCGTAGAATCCGTAGGTTATATTCCGGGCGAAGGCCGACAGGTGAATATCGGCAAAATCCATTTCACCGGCGTTAATCAACCTGCGCGACGCGGTTGCGGACATGTAAGGGCCCCGCTTACCGACAAACGAGGCGATGGGATTTTCAACATCGTCGGATAAAGATGCCCCGCTGAACAAACCGATTTTGGTTTTGGGCGCATATTGGCGAAGATATTGGGCAAGCGCCGGTATGAAGGTCTTGGGCTCGCCGGATTTGGTGAATCCGCTAATGGCAATCTTGTAACGATCCGACACATACCGAACCGCCTCCTCAACCGGAACCAGCTTATCCAGCAATTCCCTGCATTCTATACGTTCGGTTAATAATGACATATTCCTGCTCCTGCATAATTCCTGAAACAACCGGAACCGCCAATTCGCATCTTACGGCCTGAATCGCATCCTGGTTGAACAGGCTAGTATCTCATAATACCTAATCTGATCGGGATATTAATTTGCCACAACAGTAATATCTTCAGGGATGGGAAAGCGGTTGCGGAAGAAGGCGATGCGGGACACGGAGGACGCGGGAAAATGGCTTCAATCCCGCCTCCTCCGCGTCCAGGTACGGCCGGATTTTGCCGGCCCCTGAACTTAAGCTGTGGTTACATTAGGGCGGTAAGCGTTTCCTCCACTGCGCCTCTAACCATCTCCACCTTATAGGCGTTGCCCTTCAGAGGCCTGGCCCCGGCAATGGTAGCATCAGCGGCTGCGGCAGCCGCGGAACCATCCAGCTTTTTTCCGGCCAGAAGTTTTTCGGCTGCCTGCACGCGCCACGGAAACGGGGCGACGCCGCCCAGGACTATGCGGGCGCTGCGTACGGTATCGTTTCCCACCTGCAGCACCGCTGCAACACTTGCCAAGGCAAAGTCCCAGGACCCGCGGGACGCAATTTTGCGGTAAGAACTCTTTATTTTTCCTGCAGTTGGCGGAATCTGTATATCGGTCACAATTTCGCCGGGAACGAGGACGTTCTCCTTATCGATGAATTTGCCCGGGCTTACAAAGAAGCTGTCGATCCTGGCCGTACGGCTTCCCGACGGCCCGGCAATCCTGAGCTGGGCTTCCAGCGCAACCAGGGCCACGGCCACATCCGACGGGTGCACGAAGAAACAGGGCCCGCCGCCGAAAATGGCGTGATATTGATTCTCCCCGGCCATCGCGTAACAGGTGGTGCCGCCCTTCTTGCGGCACTGAAGGTCGCTGCGGAAATACCAGCAGCGCGGCTTCTGGCAGAGATTGCCTCCCAGGGTGCCCTGCTGCCGGATCTGGGGCGTGCCGACAGCCGACGCGGCCTGCGACAGCACCATATATTTTTCCGCCAGGGATGCGCTTGCAGCGACATCCGCCAGCGTTGTGAGCGCCCCGATTCTCACGCCGCCATCGGGCCTTGCCGTTATCCCCTTCAACTCCTTGAGGCCGCTCATACTGACGACTTTATCAACCTGGAAGACTTCATCGCGCGCGCATCCGAGAAGATCGGTGCCGCCCGCGTGCAGCCTGGCGCCTCTGGCGCCCAGGGCTTTGATTGCCTCCGCCAGTGAGCCGGCCTTAATGTAACTGAAGTTATTCATCATGGCTCATCCCCTTTTCTTGCTGCTGAGAAGTTCCAGGATCATCCGGTTGTCGACCGGGCCGTCTTTCGGCCGCGCGCCGATGGCGTCGTAAATCGCATTGGCGATGGCGGCGGCAGTGGGCACATGGGCCGGTTCGCCCAGCCCCTTGCAGCCGACATTGTTGCACTCGTTATCCTTGAGGTCGACGGGCACAACTTCGTGGTTGACGGGTACATCCAAAGCACCGGGAACTTTGTAGTCATGCAGATTCGGATTGCACATCTTCCCGGTCTTCGGGTCCACGACCCGCTTCTCGGTCAGGGCATATCCCAGTCCCTGGGTCATACCGCCGAAAACCAGGTTTTCGAATGTCCTGCTGTTGATTACCCGGCCGCTTTCATTGGCCGCCACCATACGCACAACTTTGACGTCGCCGGTTTTGGTATTGACCTCAATCTCGATAAAATGAGCTCCGAAAGGCATGATAGTCTTATTGGCGGGATTGGGCTCCCGGTTGCCTATCCCGATGACATCCATGACTCCCTTGGAACGGAACAGCGCGTCCAGTGTCTTTTTCTTGGAGGGATCGCTACGGCTCACAACCGAGTCTTTTTGGAACTCAAGGTCCGCTGCCGGGACACCCAGCGATTCTGCTGCCCAATCGAGGACCTGCCGTTTGACGATCCACGCGCCGCTGCGCACGGCGGGGACCAGACTCGGCAGCGTCATGCTGCCCCCGCTGCTGCTGGCATAGGGCGTTGTCGCCGTATCCGCATTGATAATCCGGACATTTTCCAGGGGCACGCCAAGCTCCTCAGCAGCGACCATGCAGGCAACCGTTTTGGTGCCTGTGCCCAGGTCCATCGCGCCGGTCTTTAGGGTGACGCCTCCGTCCGCGAACATCCGCACCTCGGCGGTATAAGGCGGGCCGCCGGAACCCATCATCCAGAGGCCGGCCGCCATGCCGAACCCCCGTTTAATGTGTCCCTCGCTTTTGGGAAGCGCCCGGGCTTCCTTCCAGCCGAACTTTTTGGCGCCCTCGATCAGGCATTCCTTCAAACCCGCGCTGGTGTAAGGCATTTTCCTCGACTGACTGATATCGGTGAAATTTTTCAGGCGGAACTCCACCGGATCCATGTTGATCTTCTCGGCAAGCATGTCCATCATCTGCTCGAGCGACCATGCGCCGGTTGGAAATCCCGGAGCCCTGAACGCCCTGGCCCGGCCCACATTGGTATAGTATCCGGTTTCGATCACCAGAATGTTGGGGCACTTGTAGAGTTCCTGTACCAGGAATCCGACCGAGGCCATTCCCGAATAGGCGCCAGGGGTGTAAACGTTGTTGAGCTGAAGAGCCGTCAACGTCCCGTCTTTCTTGACGCCCGCCTTGAGAGTCATCCGTGCGTTGGGCCTGTTGCCCACGCACAGCATGGTCTCTTCTCTCGAAAGCATCAGCTTTACGGGACGCGCGGCTTTGCGTGCCAGCAAGGCTGCAATAACGGTTAGCTTATTCAGTTCCAGCTTTGATCCGAAGCCACCGCCCATGTAACGGCAAATCGCTCTTACGTTGTTGTAGGGGAGGTTCATCGCCCGTGCAAACGGCATCATGCAGGCATCGTAGACGCCTTGAGTTGAATCCCAGATGGTTATCTTGTTGCCGTCCCATTTCACAACCGAACCATGCGCTTCCAGCATTGCGTGCATTTGAACGCTGGTGCAGAAGGTTTCTTCCAGAACGACATCCGCCTCTGCAAACCCTTTCTCCACATCACCCCTCTTTGTCGGCATTGGTTTGCCCGTGGAGTTGCCGCTTTCATAGAGCTTGGGAGCATCCGGTTTTTGGGCATCGTCCTGGTCTATGACGAAAGGAAGCACTTCGTATTCAACTTTAATGGCCTTGAGCGCATCCCACGCCTGGTAAGGCGTCTGGGCCGCAACCGCGGCAACTTCGTCTCCTTCGTAGCGGCAATGCGGATCAAAAAGCTTGCTTTGAGGAGTGCCGAAACCATACCAGCCGATATCCGCGCCAGGGGACTTCCCGGTCAAAACGCTTACCACACCGGGCATTTTCTCGGCTGCGCTCGTGTCGACATTTTTCACGAGGGCATGAGCATGAGGGCAGTGCAGAATCGCGCCGTAAACCATTTCGGGCAGGATGACGTCATAGGTGTACTCCGCCTTTCCCGAGCAACGCTCGAATGCGTCCACGCGCGGATTCCCCTTGCCGACCACGCGTGTCTCCGTCCAGGCCGGCATCTTTTTATCGGTTGGTGCCTGAGCCTGAAAGCTCTCGCGGAATGATTCCTCCAGCCTTTCGTAGAATTCGGTCATTATGCACCTCCCTTTTGCCTGCGCAGTTCGGCTGCTTTGGCTGCGGCTTTGAAAATGTTCTTGTAGCTGCCGCAACGGCAGAGGTTCCCGCTGACACTGATTCGGATCTGGTCAAGAGTGGGATTGGGATTGCTGCGCAACATGCCTTCTACGGCCATGATCTGGCCCGGAGTGCAGAATCCGCACTGGAAGGCATCTTCTTCGGCGAAAGCCTGCTGAACGGGGCCGAGCTTGTCGCCGTCGAGAAGGCCTTCAATCGTCGTGATCTCATGGCCTTCGGCTTCGACCGCGAGGGTCATGCAGGAGTAACGCGGCTTCCCGTCGATCAGGACGGTGCACGCGCCGCACTCGCCGCGTTCGCAGCCGATCTTGGAGCCCGTGAGCCCGAGGACCTCGCGCAGCACGTAAAGCAGCGTCCAGCGAGGCTCAACCAGTATCTTTCGTGTTGATCCGTTAACGATAAGATGGATAGTAACAGCCTTGTCGCCCGCCTCGATTTCCTGCGCGGGAAGATCCGGGGCGTTCTTGAGGGAGACAGCGACCACGGCTCCTGCGCTCACGGAACTCAGGAAGCCTCTGCGGCTTATCCCTTCATGGGATTCAGGCGTTTTCTTTTCGGGATCTTCTGGCATAAACACTCCTCCCTTGGAGTCCGCCGGACAATACACGGCAACACCTATTGAAAGAAAGGGCCATTCCTTCCTATATGGATGTGATTCTAGCACAGGAAACAGGGGGACAGAAATAGAGGGGCAAGCGGAGAAACTGGAATGGGAATTTATCATTCCGGCATTCGGGAAGAGCGAGGCCCGAACGCCTGCTTACGAGGCGGAAAGGGGCTATGTTGTCGGGATTATGGTGTCGGCAGCTTTCCCTCTAATACATTATTCCTCGATAAGTTTGATAAGGACATCGCCGCCCTTTTCCCGGGTATCGAATAGCGCGAACGCGCCGCTGTCCTGTGGCTGTCCGCAGAAAACCTTAGGGACTCCCTTTTCGGCCATCCTGGCCGTTTCCTGCTTCAGGTCTTTGACAGAGAACATGATATCCATGATGCCTTCACCCCTGCGGTACAGGGTTTCTCTGTAGATGAAGTCGGCTTTACCCGGCTCAACCAGCTCCAGGATCAGCCTGTCTCCTACCTGGCACTTTCTTGTCCTGGCCTGTACCTCGGCCTTGGCTGGTTTGCCGTATATCTGAACGTTGGACATTTTCCTGGTATCAAATTGTTTCTCAGGCAGAAAGTCGGCGATCTCCAGATACTCATAAAATCTGACGGTCCTATCCAGGTCTTTGACTATCGCTGTGTGACCGATGAATTTCCACGGAACTATTCCGGCGGTGGCTTTCCTCTTTTTCATCTCATCGGTCATCGGAGACCTGAATGATAGAAGGATATGGCCGGGTTCGCGGGTATCCAGATAATCCTCGAGGCGATTGCCGTTCAGATGGAAGTCCTGGATAATGCGCATTCCCTTTTGAACCAGTTTTTCGGTCTCGGCATCGATATCCGGAACGCTGATGCAGATGTGGTTGCAGCCTTCGCGGTAGGCCAACATTTCACCGCGAGGAATGGACGTTTCCGCATGGAGTACCTCCATCTCGAAATCGCCAATATATAGAAGCTGAAGGAAAGGTTCCCCTTTAGGAATGTTAAACACAGGGACAACATCGAACTCGATTGTCTCAGCTTTGTCTTTCGGATTCCAGGTGGATTCGGCCGGAGGTAAATCGGCAGCTATACCCAAATCCCTGTAATACTGGATTGTTCCCTTGAAATCCTTGGTAAAAACGCCCGAATGATTATATTCCCAGCCCTTATTCATGATGGACCTCTTGCTTTGGAGAAGATTTTCATGGCTAACAGGAAATACTGCCCCCGGTTTCATCATCTGCGTTGTCAGGCCAAATAGGCCAAGAACACTTATCTCCGTGAATTGCCGCCGCGACAAACCAAACTTTTGAATCATGGCGTTTCCTCCAATTACTTGCACTGCCGAAGAAAGCTCTCTCTGCGACTCCCCTTTCGACTAAATGCAAGCAAAAAGGCACTGGACCACCAACTCCAAACAGCCAGTATTAGCAGTGTTTCTTTCTGCGTGGCATTTTCTTAATCATCTCACAGGCGCCCGTTGCTTCGGTTCTTATGTCCGCGGATGAACTGTTTATCCGTCTGTGCCATAAATTTAACTCAAAGACTCCAAGACTCAAAGGATCAAAGACTTTAAGGATATTTAACTTGCTTGTTTCGAGTGGGGTTGGAGATGTAGATTGGGCCAGTTTTGTTTAAGCTTTTCCCAAAACTCGCGGAGCATTCTTTTATGGCCAAATCTTTGCGTCCGATAAGTGTTGGCAAGGGATTGGCAAAGTGTCTGACGGGCATTGATTGGACGAGATCACCAATAGCGGGCTGCCGCGCGGGCGGCCAACCCTTGTGTGCGGCGTAGCCGGCTGTGGCAAGACCCTGTTCGCGATGGAATTCATCGTCCGGGGCATCCCTCAATTTGGCGAGCCGGGCGTTTTCATGTCTTTCGAGGAGACGGCCAACCACATGAGCGCCATCACCAATTCATCAACTATTACCTTGTCGCACTCCATAGTCACTCTCCCATAGTCCAAAGAGAAGGGAAGGAAATCCTATTCTGACACGATTGGGTTTTACCCTCTTTTTTACATCTTTTTGAGTATAGTATCCCTTCTTGCGCCGTAGCAATCAGCAGCGAGATTTCGGGATTTTACGGGAGATGGCTATATTATTCCGTATGAAAAAATTGCCTTGGCCATTTTTTACACTTGTGTCCAATAGTCAAGCGAGGAAAGAAGATGGAACAGCGATATATTCAGCGCTGGATACAAGAAGACGTGAAATCGATTCCTTGTCACTCCCACCAATAGAACCAGCGGTTTGGGGCGTTTTCTCTCAGTCCCTTCGCCTCCTTTTTCCTGCCCGATGCATTTAAAATGGAGATGCAAATGGACTAAAATGTCATACTGGAAGCGCAAAATCGGAGTTCTCAATGTTTTGTTCAAAACCGATGAGTTGGCCAGCCGAGGGACCGATGCGAGCCTATCAAGATGCAGTAACGTTTGGCTTTGACATCGATCAACTCGAGTACCTTTTGACGCTGAGCCCTGCGGAGCGCGTGAAAAGGCACGATGCGGCGCTCACACTGGTTTTCGCAGCCCGCAAAGCGGGCATCCAATATTATGGCTTCGACCCTCGACCTCCTGAAACGTCTCACTGATCATGGGGCGCAATACGTCCTGGTGGGCGGGATGGCGTGCGTGATTCACGGCTCACAAATGGTCACTCAAGATGTGGACATTTGCGCACCGCTCACACGGGAGAATCTTTCAGTATTGATGGCCGCTCTTGCGAGTGCTCATCCGCGCTTCCGGACAACGCCAGACCTCCGTCCTCTGCCTGAAGAACCGGAACGGCTGGAGGGTTTCAAAAATCTGTATTTGCTCACAGACCTGGGCCAGCTGGATATTCTGTCGGAGATAACAGGTGTGGGCGGGTATGCAGAGGTGGAACAGCATACCATCCAGGTGGACCTGGAGGGCGCCTTATGTCGCGTGCTGGATCTGGATACGCTGATCACCGCCAAGAAAGCAATGAACAGCCCTAAAGACCGCCAGTCTGTAATAGAACTGGAAGCCATCCGGGAGCGGTTGCGCACATTAAAGCAATACGAGTCTTGAGCATCCAGAGGACCTGCCTCATTTTCAAGACCTCCTTTCCGTCAAGGCGGTTGTTCCGGAAAGAATCCATTCTTCTCCAATTCCATTAGGACAAATGGCCGCCTCGGACGGAGCTCAGCGGAATCTTCTCTCGTACACCTCAGGGTTGACGCAGTTGGGGAGCCTTTCCCGTTCCAGATCCTTTATAGGCATTTCTATCCTGCAGGGGCATGGAAACCTGGAGAAATCAAGTGCGGCGGAAAACAGACCTGGCAGGGATTGAAAGGGAAATAGGGCTGCATTCAGCTGATCGAGCTTCTCTCCAATCCCTGCCAGATCTATTTTCCGGATGTGTTGCCGATGATGGCCCCGGTTGCGCCGACGGTCAGACGCACTCCGGCTGGTCAGGCGTCCGATTGGACAACCGGACCTCTGCTGGCGCTTCCGAATTATTGCGGAATTTTGGCCGATGCGCCGGGAGGGGGTCTCGTCTCGAACGGATCCGGAATTTTGCAGCGCCCGCCTTTCCTATGTTGCAGGATGCGGTCGACCACGCGCGGATCTGTAATAAGGGAAACGATGCGCATCCGTCCGCCGCAACTGCACAGCAGTGGATCCACCTCGAAAATTTTCTTGATCAACCGAGCCCACGTGCTGCGCGCTTGCCGGGCGGCATCCGAATCGTCGGATTCGCAAAGCGTGGCGCCCGCCAAGCTGGCGCTATCTCCATCTGAGGAAGGGGCTGAAATCCTGCCGCGGCTGGAATAGGCCCCATAAAATCTTTTGCGAGGCAATGCGATGAATCCATTCAAGCGGATCCAGCTCGATCGAAGTCGCGCCTGTCCGGGGATCGGGAGTTGTTTCCATAACCAGGCTGCCGTCGTCGAGCTTTTGAAGCCCCTCCATGGCTAATACGGGGCGAGTGATGTATCGGGCCTGGGATTCCAGGGAGGCGATTGCACCGGCTTGAACAGGCGGACCGGCATAAACGGAAAATCCCGAAAGCACCCAGGACAACAGGTTGTGCATAAAGGATTCGGAAAGGCGCTCGGCCTGGTGCAAGCGCAGAAGCAGCAGGCGGCGGAACACCTGCATGACGGCGGAAGCGTCCAGCAAAGGAAGCGGCAGAACCCCCCCATCGGGAGAAAAATATTCCGGGGAGCTTGCGCCCACCGAGGCTTTGCGCCCGATGGTCGTTCTCCAGCTGGAGGTTTCCGTTTCCCTGCTTCATAGAGGCTGTCCGGCGGCGGTGCCGAAAACCGAATCGGGCAAGGCCGGAGATCGGGGCAGGAGCGGGGCGAGCGAGGGTCTTGTGTTCGCAGGCAACTCGTCGTCATCTCCGATCGCTGCCTGCGACGCGCGTCCTTTCGTATCGTGATTCGAGGCGGCCGAAAACTTTTCCGGCCACACCATTCCTTCTGCGGGTCCGACCAAGCCCGGGCTAAGAATGATGAGCGCGAATGAAATCCTAAAAAAGAATATGGCGACAAACGCCAGCAAAGCTAGTGCCCACATTATTTTGTTTTTCAGCGCTTTTTTGCCGATACGACCGCAAATGCGACTATTGCCATCACCGCCGGCTTGAGGCCATAGAAGATCGCATCAATTTCATTGATCTTTCCATATGCGACATACACATAACTCAAATTCCACAAAATAAAAGCAGATGGCAACACGAACAGTGCGCCTGCAACGATACCGCCCGGCGCTTTATGCAGCAACCAGCCGACATATGTGGCGAGTTGTTGCGCCTCGGGGCCGGGCAGCAACATGCAGTAATTGAGTGCGTGCAGAAAGCGCATTTCTGTAATCCATTTTCGCCTTTCCACCAGCTCGTCGTGCATAAATGCAATTTGACCGGTCGGTCCGCCGAAGCTGATGAAGCCATGTTTCAGCCAGAAATGCCATGCTTCGGAGAAGCTAGGCCATTGCACGCTATTGCCCGAATTTGCGGTTTTCTGCCTAACATCAGTTGGACCGGACGGCTTTGAGCTTTTTTGCAGGGATGTCTTTCGTACCCCAAAATAACGTCGCTAATAGTCCAGCTAAATCCGATACTTTGAGGCGGCTATGTCTTTAGCCATCTCTCATCTTTTTACCGGGGCACTGGCGATTTAAAGCCGGAAGGTGTATTGGATATTGAACGACAGCTTCCGGTCGGTCATGCGAAAGTGGAAGCCCTGCTCCTCGTCCTGTATCCATCCCTGGTTGAATACCAAAAAGATGTCATTTCCAGCCTTGAGCGTCCAGCGCAGCCGGCTCTGCCATCCGAGGTTTCTCGTCGCATTATCGAACTGGATCAAGTTGTATAGCGTAATAAAGGGAGTAAACGAATAATTGGCACGACCGCTATATATGCGCGCGACGAAGTTGCCCTCCTTAAGCCTGGCAAATGTTTGGTTCAAACCAACAGTCGCCTGGAAATGCGGCGCGATTTTGTAACCGAAGCTGGTCGAGACTTGATCCGCATTGCCCGAATAATAGGTTCAGAACCACCACGTCACAAACGCCTCCCATGGCCGTTTGGAGGCCGTTTCAAATTCCAGTCGATATCGGTCAAAGCGGTAGTCTCCCGCAGGAAGCACGACACCCTTCGCTATCTCAAATTTTTCGAATAGCCTTTCAAACGTTGGTGCACAGTTCATCTCGACGCGGTCACCGGAGTTGAACAGATAGTTGACCGGAGCAACGCGCAGTTGCCAACTTTCAGTCTTTCCATAGTCCAGCCGGAAATAGCGGTTGAACCGGAATTCGTGATACATCTGCCGGATATTCAAAAAGTTCTTGGGGCGCGGGGAGAATGTGGCATCAATGCGCAGCTTCCGTGTTTTGGGACGCATCACAAAGCCCAATTCAGGCCGGAAGTTCTCTTCGATTTGACTCCAGTCTATTGTGCCATTCCAGAGGTCGTTGGGATAGCTGACTGCAAATCCGTAGGCGCGATCCTTTCTCTTGATTCCCTCATTGACGGTCTTTAAAAAGTATGTCGTCACCTGGAAATTCCGGTTGGACCCAAGAAAGTTTGACGTTGCAAGATTCAGGTCCGCCCCATAGGTTTGAGATGAAGCTGGATTCGTGGGATTGCCGTTCGTGAAGATTCCGCCCACATAAGACTGGCTGAAGAGATTGCGTTTGACACGGGTGACCAGAAAATTCCTTCCCTCGACTCCCCCGCCATCGCGCGTCTGCACGTCCATCACACCAATGTCAAACCGGCCGGCCTTCCCGGTCAGTTTCGTTCCAGCAGTGATTGGGACTTCCTGGTTGCCGGCTACTCCAATGTTGCGACTGAAAAACGGCATGAGTTCCGAAAAAAACGGATTCGGAACACCAAAGTTGAAGATTCCCGCATTTTCGAGAAAGAATGCCCGTTTCTCCGGGAAAAACAGCGGGAACCGCGTCAAATTGATCTGCCGGTCGTCCACTTCGGTTTCGCCAAAATCTGTATTAATCGTGGTCGACCATTTGAGACTTGGGGTGATGTTATAGAAGATGTCTCCACCCGGCTTGCCTACCAGCGCGTCTGAGTTGCTATCTGCATAATGAATCGCATCTCCCGACACAAAGGGGCGGAGGTCGAGCCCAATCCCCTGCCCGACCTCGGAAAGGCCCTCAACATTGCCTGCCAGGGAAACCTGTTGAAACTTTACATCCAGGCGGGGCGAAGACCAGCGGTCTTCCTCGATTTTCCTCTTTATCGTACGGGAGAAGTTGAAACCCCACGTCTTTTGCCCTGCTCTGAAACTTAGTGTCTTGAACGGAATCTCAAATTCAGCACTCCACCCCTGTTCAAACCTTGCGGTATGAACGTTCCATATCGAATCCCACTGCAGGTTCATCATCTGCCCATTTTCAATGATGAGCGCGTCGACCAGGGCGCCCGCAGGATTGGTAGCAAAATAGTATCCGTTTCGGTGGTCGTGAAATGGATCGATCACGATTTCGATCTTGTCGTCCGCCGACAAATCGGAATCCCGGGCCATCTGAGTGGCGATGATGCGGCCGGGCTCAGAATCAAAGCACCTCACACCGATATAGATGTTCCGATCATCGTATAGCAGCTTGACTTCTGTCCGCTCCGACGCTTCCTGGCCGGGATGCGGCTCCCGTTGGCGAATTTCGTCGATCGGCTGGGTATCCGCCCAAACGGACTCCGTTAGCAGGCCGTCAAGGGCAATGTGCGACCGGATACGCGTGATTCTCGAACTTGAGACGGCAACCGAGTCAGCCTGATCTTGAGCCTTAGCGAATAAGACGGGCAGCTCGTAAAGCACGACTAATATAAAAACCAGAAAAGAAGGTTTTATGAGTCGCGGTAATTGCAGCGTCTTAACTGCGTCATTCAACATCATCAAACCCCTCTATCAAAGCAAATATTCCCTCGGATAGCGAAGATGTTATGGAATCTTGCAGATGGAAATAAAAAGGCATGAAAGGCAGATTAATTTCCGTTCAGAATACCCATATTCACGCAGAGAGCCTCTCTATGCGACAGAGTTAGCACATCCGCGTTCAAAATGGAGATATCCGCCAAGAGCACAGCTTATCGGATTCTGAACGATTTTTCATCTGGTATAAACCCGCCTTTAATTTGGACCTGCAAATCTATATAGCCGCGGAGGAAAATACGAAAGGATTCACTCACATGAAATCCGGCAAGGGCATGGGGATTCTCGGCTTTCTTCTTGGCATAGCGGTATTCTCGGCGCAGGCCATCATGATTGATTTCAACAGCGACAAGCCTGGCCAGCCACCCAGCGGATTTTCCGCTGCATTGACGGGAAGAGGCCAGCCCGGAAAATGGATAGCTATAAAGGATGATGCTTCACTGGATCGCGGGAACGTTCTTGCCCAGATTAGCCTCGATTTCCACGGACAACTATTTGCCTAAGGAGAGATTAACTGGACACCCAGATTAACTGGAGATTAACTGGACACCCACGGATATGAGGGATTAACTGGAGATTAACTGGACACCCACATAGTGGACTATTAACTGGAATTAACTGGGAATTAACTGGACACGCACATATTTGCCCCCCACATATTTGCCGATTTGTGTGTTTTCTTTTAGCACATTCCATGGGTTCACCGTTAGATGTATTGAAAGGAGTGAACCATGACTATGCCGCGAAGCAAATATGTCCAGGAAGGACAAGATGGCGTCTATCACTGCTTCAGCCGCTGCGTCCGCCGGGCGTTCCTATGCGGGTTCGACGCACACTCCGGCCGCGACTTCTCTCACCGCAAAGCTTGGCTGGTCGACAGGTTACGGTTTCTCTCCGCCATTTTTGCCATCGATGTCTGTGCTTTCGCCGTCATGCAAAACCACTTCCACGTCATTCTTCGTATCTGCCTCGAAATCGCCGCCGCCTGGTCCGATCGCGAGGTGGCCAGCCGATGGCTTACCCTCTTCCCTATACGGCACGCACCCCCTTCCGAAGCCCAGATCTGCGCCCTGGCCGATTGCCCCGAACGTATCGCCGTATTGCGCAAACGACTCTGCAGCCTCAGCTGGTTTATGGGCCGCCTCAACGAATTTATCGCCCGAGCCGCTAATAAAGAAGATAACGTCAAGGGCCGATTCTGGGAATCCCGATTCAAATGTCAGGCCCTGCTCGACGAGGCTGCCATTGCTGCCTGCATGGTTTATGTGGATCTGAATCCCATCCGTGCCGGCCTGGCCCCAACTCCCGAAGAAAGCGACTTCACCAGCATTCAGGAACGGATTCGCGCCTGGCAGAACGAAATGACCAGCAAAGCTATGATAACCAGCGAGTTAACTCAACACATCCCGGACGGGTCTTCCCCGGAGAACATGTCAATGTCGGAAGACAAAATGGGTATTCCCGGCTGCAATCCCGTGGCTATCCCTGTCGATTCTCTCAACTCCCCATCCCTTTGGCTGTGTCCCATTCAATCAGATACCCACCGTCGCGGCATCCTACAGATGACCGAAGCCGATTACTTCAATCTGGTAGACCAGTCGGGGCGCCTATTGAGGGCTGACAAACGCGGAGCTATTGACCCACAGCTTGCACCCATTCTGCTGCGCATTGGCGCCAATCCCCAGGCCTGGATAGATACCATTTCCCGTTTCGGTCCGAAATTCCGTCTCGCTGCTGGCCTAGTTTCAAGTCTTCGTGAATTTGCAGATCAGCTCGGCCGAAGATGGCTTGTTGGCTTATCCACAGCTCGATCTGCGTTTGCATCTCCTTCGGCGCAATCGGCCTGAGCCATGTTGCTCTGCCAGATTCCCTCCACCTATCCTGCAGTCTCTTCCTAATCTCGCAGATCGCCGCCAGAAATCCTTGATCTTCAGTTCGCCAGGTACTGCCGGGCTGCCCTTATTGATTTGCTGCATTCCCCAGTGACTTATAACAATAGATGAAACAAAAAACGAATGATGGGTCGACCTTCTTTATCTACTCCCTACAAATATTGTGTGTTCACGCTCTCCACGCTTTCATTTCAAAAACAGTGAGCAAAACAGTGAGTGTCCACATTTTTTGCTCATTACAATTATGGGGATATCAAACATTGGGTGTCCATGTCCATTTGACAAACAGAAACGGTGGGTGTCCACGTTTTACCCACGTTTTACACCATTACACCATGTTATTCCCACGTTTTTCCGTCACCGATTTCTGGCCCCGATTTCTGGCCAATAAATGGAACCAAAATGAATGATGTGAACGAATGACATGAGCGGCAACCTGCTATATCTGCTCCCTACAAATAGTGGGTGTCCAAGTTTTTTCCCCTCTGAGGGAATTTCGACTGGTATAGGCAAGTTTCTTGATCCCATCGGCTGTCCTCCCGGCGCGAATGCGCCCACAGCCAGACGGTATCAAAAAGCCTCTTGCAGAGTCATGCACGCTTGCCGCAAGGACACGCAATTATGGGGATATCAAATATTGGGTGTCCACGTTTTACGTTTTCCCCACGTTTTTCCCACGTTTTATCCGCCAATAGAAATCAAACCCCACGAGAATGGATCAAGCCCATAATAGGACGAATATGGCACCTCAAGCCTTCCATCCGGATCAACAAAGTTAATGGGATCATTTCTGACGTAGATTACTATCGAAGACCAAAATCAGGTTGCTTCCGTCGTTCCTCTCGCCAGCGTTTCAAAATACGCAATAGGTCATTTTGTGAGTAATGGAAGTTGATGAATAACCACTGCCCATCCTTAATTACCGCCTCAGCATACAATTCAGGTTTTTGGCTTTTTTCATCGTCTCGTATTGCATGTATTCCGACCCAATAACTTCCGGCTTTTATAACAATCTTACCTACCACGTAACGCTCAGCCGGGTCTTGGGATGCGAGGAATGGGTCAAAATCAATCCCAACAATTACTCCGCTAACTTTGGATTGTGCTTCATAATCTTCTTTCAATGCCTGAAAAAGGCTTCGACTAAATACTTGCCTTCTGTATTGAAGGGCCTGATTGAATGCCGGACCTTCGCTTTCATGCGACAATTGTTTGAGATACCAATTATAGAAACCTTGTACAAAGCTTCGGCAGGAGGTTAGGATTTGTTCTTGGCTCTGCGTCTCGGCGCCTAAAAGGCATGACGTGGATAGGAAACAATATACCAACCAGCCAGCGATCATCTCACACGCATATTTATGAAATATTCTGTCTTTTTTCATGTAGTGACCTGCTGCCTTACCCGTTCACGGAATAGGGCAAATTATATATGAGCTACGATATACTGTAATGGTGCTACTGTTGTCACTATACGGCGACATCCTCTTTTGGACGAAGTCCGAAATCCATGATTCCCCCGACCAAATCTGTATGTGGCCCCAATCGTGTATGCCGGGTACTTTAGAGAAAACAGCTATATCTCCAATTTCGTTGATCGCAGGTGCCCCGTGGGGAACCAATTGGAAGCCACGCTGAAGCAAATATGGTCCATAATCGCCTCCAGCGATTGGGAGCCCAACCGTATATATTCCACCAGCTGCTAGTGCTTGGCGGACATGCGTTGCACATTTACCTGTTGACTTTGCGTGAGCATTATCCCTTATCCATTTCCCCATGCTGTCGACACTTAAGTACAGGCCAGGGACTTGCCTGACAATACCGTCAGGATGTTCATCGCCTTTTGCCTTCTCACCTTGATTCATTACAGCATTAGCCATCTCTATTCCTTGACGTATGTAATCCATACCCGGGCCGACATAGCGCCCTGGAATTAGCACACCATCAACATATACTGCGCCCTCTTGACCAAGATTAAATCCATAATAGGGGAATAAATTCGAGAGACTTAATGCTTCGGTCACCGTGACTTGGACGTTCGCCCCGTTTTCAATCCACTCTGCCTCACGGCCATCCGGATCCACGAAATTAATGGGATCATTTCTGACGTAGATGTACTTGTTAAACATTTGAGGATCATAGACGTTGCTGGTCACAGGATCCGGCGAGGGCCAGCGCGACATTATCGAGCTGTACGACCTTGCCAGATTATAATGCAACCCGCTCTCCGGGTCGTCCTTGTGTCCCGCAAACTGATCATTCCCGCCGGAACTGAATGGCTGGCCATACATCAATGCTGATCCTGTGCCTATCGCATATGTGTTCGGATCAATGATCTGATTCACGTGCGTGCGATGAAGATATTGCGTCGTCACCGTCCCCCCGCCCGTCACCGTCCGCCGCGCCACCGCCTCGCTGCCGTTCACTATATAGTCCGTCCGCGCATCATACGATCCCGAAGGCGTCGTCTCCGTCCGGTAATCCGATATCAACGCATTCCCGGCTCCATAAATCGAGATTATGTTCCCTGAAACCGTCCCCGACTGAACCTGATACGTGTAGGTCTTCTTCACCCGCCGCCCCAGAGCATCATACCGGTAGACTCCCCAATCCGTCCCCGTGACCGATGTCATCCTCCCCGCTCCGTCCCAGGCATAGCTCCTCGCCCCTTCCGCCAGCAGGTTGCCTGTCGCATCATATGCCGTCGTTATCGCATCCTGCCCGTCCGTATAGCCGATCAGCCGGTTGTTCGAGGCATTCACGTCATACGTAATCTGTGAGTCCTGCCCCGGATTGCCCGGATATTGCAGCTGATTCGTCAGCATGTTGCCGAATTGATCGTAGCTGAAGCTGTTCACCTGATCCGTCACATAATTATTGTTGGCATCCTTCACCGCATGTGTCGCCGATACCAGCCGCCCCACCTTGTCGTAGGCATACGTGTATTGAGCCACCCCATTGACAATCTGCTCCCGAATGCTGCTGATCTGCGAGCTGCCGTTGTAATACAAATTCCAGTAGATCGTCTTCTGCGGGCTGCTCCGCACCATGCTATACAGATTCAGCCTTCCCACAGCATCATACGTGTATTCCTGACGAATATTGTCCCCGAACGAGATCTTCGAAAGAGCTCCATTTTGCGACGCATAGTAGTAGCTGGCGTGCGTGATGGTTCCCGTATTGTTCTTGATCGTCTTCGTCCGGCACATCGCATCCCTGGTGTACCGGATGTCCAGCCCCGCAGGATACGTGATCTGCCACAGGTTGCTCTCCGAACAGGATCCTATGAAATTATAACTGTACCCCACCGGATACTGGATCCCATCGATGCTCGCCACTTGCTGCGTCACACGCCCCCCTGCTTCATAGCTCCAGCTGTACCCAATCCCATCCGATGTCCAGGCGCTCGTCATCCGCCCCTTGCCGTTGGTGATCGTCCCGATCAGCCCCGAGGTCGCTTGATCATAATAATAACTCGCCGACGGCGTCCCGTCCGAAAAACTCGTTGACGTCCGCCGGTTCAACGCATCATAGATCGACGCCGCCACAACCCCACGCGCATCCGTCCGGCTCAAAACATTCCCGTTATCGTCATACGTGTAGGTCGTCGTGCCCTTCTCCGGGTGCGTTTCCGCAGTCAGACGGCCCAGACTGTCGTAGGTTAACGTCCTGGTCTGGTCCGGCAAGTTGCCCTGCCCGATCTGAACGATCTGAGTCAGCTTCCCCAGGATATTGTAGCTGTAGGTCGTCACTATGCTCAGGTTCCCGGCCGCATCCTGCTCGGTGACCTGCGAGATGTTTCCCAGCTCATCGTAGGTATATTTCTTCTTCTTGTTCTCAGGATTCGTCACCGTAACCGTATTCCCTACATATAGATACGATGTAGTTCCTACCGACGGCGCCGCCTCCGTCAATACCCGCCCCAGCGGATCATACGTGTAGGTGGCGTTTGTGGGCGTTCCCCCGTAACGGTACGGAAACGAAACTGCGCTTGCCTGTTGCCAGGGATTGTTGTACCCCATCGTGGTAAGAATATCATCCTCTACTTCAGGGTCGTCCTGCCTGGTCTCGATCACCTCGCTCGAGGAATCCACCTTCGTATATTGGGTCCCCGAGGACGACATCTCCGTGGTTTCGAAAACGTAATCATCATAGGAATAATTCGTTAGCCCGATGGGGGTGTTTATCTGAGTCGTCCGGCCCAACTCGTCGTACCAGTAGTATACCGTTGCCCCGTTGGCATCGATGGCGGTTGCCAAGTCCCCGTTGTAGTAATTAAACCCGCCGGAATACTGCTTCCACGTCTGCTCGCTCTGCTGCCCCAGCGCATTGGTCGTGTAGCGCGGCAGCACGTAGTTCGTCGAACTCGTGAACGTCCGCGTCGTCGTATTGCTTTTCGCATCCGTCTCCGACACCACGTTCCCCGTCATGTCGTAGCCGGATGTCGCCGTCAGAAACCGGCTCTCCCCGATCAGCTTACGCCGCACGCTCGTCGGATTGCCCCGCACCGTTATGTTCTGATTGTCGTAAGCAGTGTTCATGGTTATAGACCGGCCCCTGATACAGCGTCAGCTGGTACTCATCGTACCCATACTCCGTTCGCGCCACCTCCGTGCCGCTTCCATCCTTGACCGAAACTGCAGCCGGCAGGTTCGTCATGTTTGCTGCCGTATAGGCGGAGTTGCTTTCATGCCGATAGGTCGTCGTCGCTCTTCTGAGCACCACCGTGTTGCCGTACTTGTACTGGACCGTCTGGCTGATATTGCCCGTGCCGTCGCTGGCATAAATAAGCTCGGTTTTGAGGCTCTGTCCGTCATCCATGGTCGTCGTCCTCCGCGTCGGGCGCGGATTCACGATATAACCGGCGCTTATGTCCTGCTCCCAATCGGTCGCTTGAGTCCGGTACACCGTCGTCTGGCTCAGATTCTTGCGCTGCATGCTGGAAATCAGCCCGTCGGACCACGAGCGGGCCGGGTAGACCGAATAATTGAAATTATAGTCCGTGATCCCCCGAATATCCGTTACGGCCGTCTTGGACGGATTGGATCCGTTGCCGTTGAAGGTATAAGCCAGCGATGTCGTGTAGTATTGCGTGCCGTCGGTATAATCTTTCCGGCTCGTCACCACCCGTTCCTCCACGCTCGTGTAGACCGGATCCGCATACGAGCGCGTGCCAAATGTGAAATCCGCCAGGGTCTTCGTGATACTCTGCCCGTCCTTTTCCACCCGGTTCGTGATGGTCTGGATCTCCCCCAGATAGTAGTAAATGTAATTCTGAACAAAATTCCGGTCCGGCAGACTGAACGTGATCGAGTTCAATCTCCGTTCTCCCGAAGGGACCTGCTTGGGCACCGAAAAAGTGGGTGTAAAGGTTCCCGCAGCGCTGGTGTTGAACGTAATCGTGCCCCGGAACGTTCCATAGGAGGTTAAGGTCTCCAGGCAGCCTGTGGTGGCGTTGTAGGAAAATGCCGCGGCTTTGCCCAAACTGTCGAATACCTCGTTGAGCTTGCCTGTCCCTGCAACATACGTGGCCGTAATTTTATTTCCGTTCGCGTCCTTCATCTCGGTCATGTAGCTGGTATTACCCACGGTATTACCGAATACGAGCCGGATCCCTCCCTTGAGCGTGGCTGTTTTGGACGCAACATCCAGCACAATGTAGGTCGAATCGACCGATTTCCACACTCCGTTGTCATGCTGCTGGATCTCATGCGACGAGCCGTCCGGGTCCACAAGGGCATAGCTTGAGGCGCCCTGAACAAGTCTGGCAAATCCCAGATACCATCCTATGCCTACCCAGCTCCCGGTATCCTTGACATACATCCCGTTGCCATTACGGTCCCAGATCTTGCTGTTGTAATAGATCGAAATATCCAGATTGAAACCGGCCCGGCCCGGGCGCGATATAAGCCGCCGGCCGTACACCAGGTTGCCGTTGACCAGATTGATCCGGCCTGTACCGTCAAGATAGGTCCCGAAGGAATAAATCCCGCGCGCATTCCTCGGTTTGTGGGTCAACTCCGTTTCCATCAGCGCTGTCCTGGGAAGGACCGGGAAGCCCAAAAGCGCAATCACGACGAAGAGAATGGACTTTTTCATGGCGCCCCCCTATCTCTTCACGCGCTTGATGGTCAGGTCGCTGCTTTGAAGCCGGATTGACTGCAAGGAATCCAGCAGATTGCCGGGCGTGATGCGCTCCGGCTCGATCGCGATCACCCGCACCTGGTAGGAGAGCCCCACACCCCGGCCGCCGTATTCACCAAAATGGCATATGGCCCTCCACCGGTAGCCGCCTGCTTCATCGATGCGGATTTCATCGACGGTTGCGGGATAGGTTTTCCAGCCGCCGATGCCCGGTTCATACACAAGGACGTAGACCGCCAGGAGGGGATCATCGATCGTGCCTTCGAGCAGGGTGCTGTAGGACACTTCTTGATCAATTGTCTGGATATCCTGCCGGTTGAGTCTGTCTATGGTCAGGCGGGATTGCGGGAATACTGTCGCCGACAACAGCAGGGCCAAAAGAATGCCGCATGCCAAGCGCATGGTTGCCTCCATACGATTTAAGGCATACAAATGCAAATCAATCGCTGAATGCTTAAGGACTGGTTCTTAATGATCTTTTGGGAAATGCCGAACTGCCGGTTTTCGGTAATGCGTAGATCTTAGGTTAGTTCAAAAAAAATCAAGGGAAATCTTCCAGTGAGTATACTGCGGTCGGATGCGCTCTCTTCAAATGACGGCCTGGAACCTTTGGTTCTGGAAACCCTTGGTCGTTCAATAGACGAGACTTGGATTCAGCGGGGCAAAATGAAGATTATATTGCGTGAAGATAAATCGGGCGGAAAAATTATGGGTGTCCACAGGAAAGGAAACAGGAAAGGAAACGAAACCACAGGAATATTTTCTGCAATGTGCCCCGAATCGAGACTTGCCATTAGCCATCAATTACTGGTTGATGTGGACGACCTTCGCCGGGGGAAAGCCGTTGAACCAGGTTGACGACGCGTGGCTGTAGGCGCCGATGTTTTCACTGTAAACGAGATCGCCCAGTTTCAGCTCGGGAAGCGCCTCGGCCTGGGAGATGGCATCCAGGGCGTCGCACGTAGGTCCGAAAACTGCGGATATGCGTTTGGGGCCTTTCTTGAAGGCCTTCACCTGGTACTGGCAGTGGTCGAACAAGATGCCGGAAAAAGTGTGGTAGATCCCGTCGTTCACATAGTAGCAGCGCTTGCCGTCGCGCTCCGATTTGCCGATGACTTCGGCGACCAGGATCGCCGCCGTGCCCACCATGAACCTTCCGGGCTCTGCGAGAATTTCCATCTCTCTCGGGAACAGCCGGTTCAGTTCGGTGTTTAGGATCCTCGCCAATTCCCGGAACGGCCGCACGTGCCGGTCGTAGCGCACCGGGAATCCGCCGCCGATGTCGAGCAGCTTCATCGAAAACCCGCGTGACTCCGCTTCTTCCATAAGCGCCGCAGACGTCGAGAGCGCCTGGACATAGTTTTCAAAATTCGTGCACTGGCTGCCGACATGGAAACTCAATCCCTCGACCACCAGGCCGGCGTTGAACGCCGTAGCGATCAGGTCCACGGCTTCGGCAGGGGAAGCGCCGAATTTGCTGGACAGTTCGACCATGGATCCCGTATTGGGAACGCGGATCCGCAGCATCAGCCCGGCATGGGGCGCATGCCTGCGGATCTTTTTGACTTCCTCGATGTTGTCGAAAGCCACCAGGGGCTTGTAAGGGATCCAGTTCCTCCAGCGTGCGCCGGTCTTTGATCGGATTTGCATAAACGATCTTGTCCCAGATAAAGCTCTGGCGGGCTTCGGCCGGCAGGTGTTTGATATTGTCATAGACCAGCATGAACTCGGCAATGGAAGCGACGTCGAAGCTGGACCCTGCATCATAGAGGGTTCGGACGATCGCCGGATCCGAATTCGCCTTGACCGCATAATAGGCCTGCACGCGGGGCAGATGACGTTTGAACGCCGCATAGTTGCTGCGAACAGCGTCGTGATCCACGACAAACAAAGGAGTCCCGTGTTGCCGGGCCAGCTCTTTCAGTAACGAGGTCTTAATCATTTATAATCACGAATTACGAATGACGAAATAAAAAGCGTATGAGTCCATTTGTCATTCGTAATTGGGTTACAGTTGTTTATTGTTTTTCCAATACTCTTTCGTGACCAAATCCATGATGGCCGGGAGCTTGTGATAGAGACGTTTGAGCTTCCGGGGCCGGTGCCGCGACAGCGCATAGTGCGCCAGCAGCGGGAAGGCGACGGTTGAATCCACATAGCACACCACCGCATCGGGAAGCTGCAGGGGATCGACCTTGCCCCATGTGACGGCTTCATGCGGTGTCGCCCCCGACAGGCCTCCCGTATCGGGCCTCGCGTCGGTGAATTGAATGAAGTAGTCGTGTCCCTCTTCCTTGACCCGGAGCACTTCCTGAATCTGCGGCTCGGTCTGGAGCGTGAAGTTTTTGGGAGACCCGCCGCCGATGAGAAGCGTGCCGGTCTTGAAGCCCGCGCGCTTTGCGGCCAGGACAATCCCCGTCGTTTCATTCACGTCGCGCGACGAATTGATGCGCAGCGCATTGTTGCGCAGCTCCAATCCCGCGATGTTCATACCAATCGTCGAATCGCCCGGCGAGGGGCAAAAGCAGGGGACTCCCGCGCGGTACGCGGCCGCCAGAACGGAGGAGTTCTTTCTGCCGGTCTGCTCCTCAAATTGGGCGCAATACTTGCCCAGCAGGTAGTGGAGCTCGGAAGTGCCCATTTCGTGCTGAAACTCGGGCTGCATGAGCACCTGCCGCAACACGTGATCCGTAGCCATCAGCACATCGTTGTAGTCCAGCAGGATGTCGTAAATACGTACAACACCCAGTTTCCTGAGTTCCGGGTCCGGGGAAAAAGGAGATCCGCGATAGAGAGGCATGTTCATTGCGTGGTGCATGTCGTGATAGAGATTCGCGCCCGTCGAGACGATCCAGTCCACGAAACCGGCGTTGATGAGCGGAATAACCACCGAAGATCCCAACCCCGCCGGAGTCAGCGCACCCGAAAGACTCATGCCGACAGTGACGTTCGGCCGGAGCATTTTCTCCACGAACAGGCCGCAAGCCTCCTGCAAACGCCCCGCGTTGTATGCCAGGAAGGTATTGTCGATCAGGTCCCGCACCGACTCCCGGCCCGTGATCGGCTTCGGAAGGATGCGCTTCCCGCGCAGAAACTGCTGTTTCCCCTTGGAAAACTTGTGCGGGTATTTGCTTATAAACCTTTTGGGCAGCTTGACATTACCCATTCCCGCTTCTCCTTTTGTTTCTCTTCTGTTTCTGAATCAGCGTGTATGTAAAAAGCTTGTAAACCAGCCTGGCCGCCAGAAAATCCGGGGCTCGAAAGCCCGCGATCGGCGCCAGCTCCACAACATCAAATACAGGCACTCCGGCGGCATTTTTGCAGACGGTCCGGATGATTTCGAGCGTCCGCTGCCAGGAAATCCCGCCGGGCTCCGGCGTTCCCACTGCCGGCATGATGGACGGATCCAGGCCGTCCAGGTCCAGGGTTAAAAATACGCGCTTGCCCCTGACGAACTGAGCCAGCTCCCGCAAAAAACGCCCTCCGGGCTCAACCGCTTCTTCGGCAAAAACCGTCCGTACACGGCGGTTGCCACGCATGAAGACTGCCTCTTCCATCGAGAAGTTCCGGATCCCGATCTGAAAAATCGGGCAGGTCTCCAGGATCCTTTTTGCCGCACAGGCATGGCTGTAAGGGGAGTCCTCGTACTCTTCCCGCAGGTCGGCGTGCGCATCGATGTGAACCACGACCAGGTTTCGGGCAGATGATGCCCGTGCCAGGCCGCGCACAACACCGGCGGAAATGCTGTGCTCTCCGCCGAGCACTCCGAGGACCTCCGGCCGTTGCGGCCCGGACAAAAGCTCCGCAACGGCGCTTTCCACGGATTGGATCATAGCTTCCGGCGAGCGGTGCACAAGATTCAGCGGGAGCGTCGTGTGAATCCCGTAATCGAGCGCAGGTTCCCCCCTGAATTCGTGGTCGTAGAGCTCCACCTGGCGAGATGCGGCCAGGATTGCCGCCGGCCCGTCGCGGGTGCCGGCGCCGTAGGAGGTTGTGGATTCGTAGGGAATCGGCAGAAGCCATCCGCGGGCGCGCGCCGGATCCGCAAGTTCCGCCGGAAGCCCGAGGAAATTATACGGAGTCTGATATAGTTCGTCTTTGTTCATGGATTCGGGAATCGAAATTCGAGATTCGGCATTAAATTTCGAATTTCGAATCTCGAATGTTTTATAAGGTGATTACTTTGCTTGCCGTCCGCTGGGCCTGAACGATGTCGTTCATGCCTCCGATCGCACCGGCGGCTGCCTTTTCGGTCAAGCCGTAATACTGGAGGCACGTGCGGCAGACTATAAGGCGCACTCCCTTGGCCTCAAGTTCGCGCAACTCTTCCAGCACGGGGGAATCCTCGACCGCCATTTTGACTCCCGCCGCGTAAAAGCAGATGGCTCCGGGGTAGGACTCGTTGGCCCGGAGCATGCCCAGATAAATACCCAGGAGCTTATGCCGCAATGGTTCTTCGGCGCAACCCATCCCGTCGTTGTTGATCACGATCACGGTGGAACCGCGGATCCCCTGGATCTCCGAATGACCTGTCATCTGGATTCGCTTTACTCCTTGACCGGCAGGACGTGAATCGCCTTAACGATCAGCAGGATTTTGTCGCCGACCTTAAGGTTCATGTCTTTCACCGATTCCGTTGTCAGGACGGAGGCCATTTCGTGGGGAGCCTTGACATCAAATTTTACGAGCGACATTATCTCGTCGCTCTTTATGGATTGGACCGTCGCCTCGAAGCTGTTTCTCGCACCGGTTTTCATGGTTTTCCTCCCAAAGACAAACCCTCCACTCCAACATTTGCCTCGATAAATATGACCCATTATTGGCCAATCGCCAACCGCAAATCAGAAATCAGTTGGACGCCCTGCCGTAAGTGCCCTTCGCGGTGCCGATGAATTTCTTCGCCGGCTCCTTGGGACGCAGGGCCCGGGTGGCTTTTCCGGCCAGCCACATTTCCGAATTGGCCATGACATTCAGCTCTTTGGTGAGCTGCTGCTGGTAGTCCGGCTTGCCGCAACTGGTCAGGACACGCTTCGTCTCTTCACCCGAAGCCACCCTCTTGTAGAGCGCGTCGAATACGGGCTTCACCGCCTTTTTGAACTTGGGCTTCCAGTCAAGCGCGCCGCGCTGGGCGGTGGCGGAGCAGTTGGCATACATCCAGTCCATGCCGTTTTCCGCGACCAGCCGTATCAGGCTTTCTGTAAATTCTTCGACGGTTTCGTTGAAAGCCTCGCTGGGGCTGTGCCCGTGCTTCCTGAGCACGTCATACTGGGCTTCCATCACGCCCGCTATGGCGCCCATGAGAACGCCCCGTTCCCCGGTAAGGTCGCTGAAGACTTCATTGCGGAAGGTCGTGGGGAACAGGTATCCGGAACCGATCGCGATGCCCAGTGCGAGACATCTCTCCCGGGCGCGACCCGTGGCGTCCTGCTCTATGGCAAAACTCGAGTTGATCCCCGCGCCGGAGAGGAAATTGCGGCGCAGAGACGTGCCCGATCCTTTAGGAGCGACCATAATGACATCGACATCCTTGGGAGGGATGACTTGAGTCAGCTTTTTGTAGGCAATCGAAAATCCGTGCGAAAAATAAAGAGCTTTGCCGGCCGTGAGATGATGCTTCATCAAAGGCCAGATGGCCCTCTGCGCCGCATCCGACACAAGCATTTCAATGATGGTTCCACGTTCGCAGGCTTCCGCGATATCAAAGAGGTCCTTGCCGGGCACCCAGCCGTCTTTCCTGGCACGATCCCAGTCCTTTCGAAACTGCCTGGACTGACCGATGATGACCTTGAACCCGTTATCCTTCATGTTCAGAGCCTGCGCGGGGCCCTGGACGCCATAGCCGATCACGGCGATTGTCTCGCCCTTGAGCGCCTTGCGCGCCCTGGTCATGGGGAACTCCTTGCGGGTCACTACCTGTTCTTTTGTACCTCCAAAGTCGATTAAGGCCATTATGGCTTTCCTCCGTCTCGTTATAGTGTGCACCCAAATCAATACATAAAAGGTTTTTTATAAGTCATTAGGAGCCCCGGTTCAAGGTGAAAACGATCGGAGGGCGGTTGACCGCGATTCCGCCGGAACACAAAAACAGGAGTGCGCCACAATTTGACCGAGGGCATCAACCTCCGATGGAATACCGTTCAAAGCGACTGGATGAGATCCTCGGCTTTCGACCGCGGAAATTCGCCGGCATTTGCCTGTGGTATCGGTGTCTGTCAGCGCAGTATGAGCCCGGAGATTCCAAACTCCGCGAGTCCGCCGGCTTTGCTGACTGTCAATTGGACTTGATGGAGGTCTTATCCTGATCGGGAGCCTGTTTTTTGCGGCCGGCGCGCAAAAGCTCGCCGCGGGGTCTGGACGGCTCGACGGCGCCCCGGCCCGCGCCTTTCGTTGCCCCTTCCGCCGCTTCGAGCCTGCCCAGCGGCGCCATCAGGGTAATACGGCATCCGCTGCCGGCAGCGCTGTTTATTTCCAGTTTTCCACCCACCAGGTCGAGCCGCCCGCGGATACTATTGAGCCCGAAGCCCTGCTGGGTATCTTCCCGCAATTGTCCCGGGTCAAAACCCACTCCGGCATCGGTAACCGTAATTCTCACAAAATCCGTATCAAAGCGGCTCATTTCAAGTTCCACCGTCCGCACCTGCGCGTGCTTCACGACATTGAACAGCAGTTCACGCACAGACTGGAAAAGGAGACTGCCCAAGTCTTCATCTGCCGGATTGGCATGATCATCGGCGTTCACCTCCACTCTCAGATCGTGTTTCGTTTCCATGTGCCGTGCGAGCCAGTGCAGCGACCTTGCCAGCCCGGCACTATGGAGCAAGGGTGGACTCAACTCGAAGGCGAGCGAGCGCGAGCTTGCGATGGCATCATTCAGGAATTGACTTAACCGCCGCACTATTTCCCGCCGGGCATTGCCGGGAATTTCGCCTGCAAGAGTTTCCGCGCAAAACTTGGCGCCGACCAGCAATTGCTGGAGGTTGTCGTGAATGGCTTGCGCCAGGCGCTTCCGTTCGTGTTCTTCTGCCTGCGTCAGCTGAGCCGCCAGGGCATGAAGCTGACGGCTGCGCTTGACCAGGTCCGCCGTTCTCTGTTCCACTCTCTTTTCAAGCTGCTCCGCAAGGTCGTGATACTGGTGCTCGCTCCGGCGCAAAGCCTCCTCCGCCCGCTTGCGCTGGGTAACATCGACAACGCTCCCGACAGCCCGAATTATTTGCCGCTTCGCATCTTCAATATATCGCCCGGCATCTTCCACGAAAAGGCAGGATCCGTCCCTGTGGCGGACCCTGTATTGAAGGTGGTAATCTTCCCCTCGTCTCCTTGCCTCCTGCAGCATGCGCCGGACTTCCCTTACATCATCCGCATGAATCTGAGCGAACCACCATTCCCGGCTTTGCAGTTCTTCCTCCGGACCATACCCCAGCAAGAGAGGAAGCCCTTGGACCAGGATGGCACGGCCGCTATTGGCATCAATGTCATAAACCATGGAACGGGAGGTTTCGCAGGCCAGGCGGAATCGCTCCTCGCTGTCGCGCAAAGCGTCCTCGTACCATTTCTGCCGGATGGCGTAGCGGATGGCGCGCAAGATCGCCTGCGGATCGGTACGGCTTTCGACCAGGCCCTCCCACAAGCTGTTTTGCCGGGCCTTAATCCCGGGATCATCGCCGGATCCAATCAAACCCACTATGGGGATATAGGGCCATTTTCGTCTTAAACTTGTTACGATGCCCGGTTCAAAAGTGCTCCGAGCCGAAATGTTGAGCAGCACAATATCGAACTCCTCATCGCCAAGCCGATCCAGAGCCCTGCGCTGCCGGTTGACACATACGATGTCAGATATTGCGCACCCGATTCCATGCAACTGCTTCTGCAGATGGCGGGCATCGGGCGAACCGACACCCACCAGCAAAACTCGCATGGATGCCTTTTCCATCTGAGGATCTCCGGGGAGAATTTTTCCTATATCTATCCCCGAATCCCCTGATAAAGCAAGCTCAAAATTTTTGATGGTAGTGAACAAAACCATGAACTGGGCCAAAGATTACGAAAGCGGATTTGCGGCGAAACAGAACGGACATGCCCGGCGGAAAGGCACCAAAAAAAACGGCTGGGGGATAGCCCGGATCTCCTTGCGCAATCCCGGCCATCCCCCGGCAGTCCGGAAACGTGCCCGCATATGCGGGCAAATTCCCATAACTGCCTCCGATTGTTTATTTCGGTAAGTCGTTTTCTTGTCGCTAAATTCATTCTAGAATGAGGTTTGGCCATTCAGTGTGACGATCGTCACAGCCGGTGCAGATACCTGGAAAGGATCGATTATGAAAGCATACGAGCTTCAAAAATTCGGGCTGGACGGGCTGGCTGTCGTGGACCGCCCGATTCCGGAGCCTGAAGCCCATCAGGTCCTGATCAAAATGCATGCCTGGTCCCTGAACTACCGCGACCTGATGACGGTGACCGGACGCTACAATCCGCGTCTGAAACTGCCCCAGGTGCCCCTGTCCGACGGCACCGGCGAAATTGCCGCCGTAGGATCCGGGGTGAAAAATTTCAAGGCGGGAGACCGGGTCGCCAACACCTTTTTCGAACGATGGGTTTCCGGCGAAGCTACGGATGAAAAAGCCAGAACGGCTCTGGGGGCAGGTCGCGACGGGGTTCTGGCAGAATATGTTGTGCTTCACGAGGAAGGCGTCCTCCCCATGCCGGATCATCTGAGCTACGCAGAGGCGGCTACCCTGCCCTGCGCCGCGCTGACCGCCTGGCACGCAATTGTGACAGAGGGAAAGGTAAAGCCGGGCGATACCGTGCTCACGCTCGGTACCGGCGGAGTTTCCATTTTTGCCCTCCAGTTCGCTCTGCTGAGCGGCGCGCGGGTCCTGATAACATCCGGCAGTGACGAAAAACTGGCCAAAGCCAGGGAACTGGGCGCCGGCGAAATCATTAACTATAAAAAGGAATCCGACTGGGGAAAGCGTGCCCGGCAGCTGACAGCGGGACGCGGTGTCGATCTGGTTGTGGAATTGGGCGGCTCCGGGACCTTTAACCAATCGATTTCAGCCGTCAGACGCGGGGGGACCCTCTGCCTCATCGGCGCGCTGGCGCCCGGGACCGAGGCAAACCTTGTTCCGGTCCTCATGAACAACATTCGTGTCCAGGGCATCTTTGTAGGCTCGCGCGACATGTTTTCGGAAATGAACGCCGCCATCGCACTTCACGGACTGCATCCCGTCATCCACCGGACATTCGGATTTGATGAGGTCCCGGAAGCCTTCCGCCTCATGGAAACCGGCGGGCACTTCGGAAAGATTTGTATCCGGAAATAGATCACTAAGAAGCCGGTAGGAATAAGTCAGGTACCTCCGGCAAAGCCGGAGGCTTGTAAGATTTGAACCGCTCAAAGCGGTTGGACGGGTTACGCCGGTCTTGAACGCTGACTTACGCGGGGAAAGGCCGACCCTCGCCGAACAAATCGGCGTTTGTCAGCGCTTTTATCAGCGTTTCTCAGCGTTTCAAAATACGGAGCTGTCAAACTCTTTTAGTCCCCCATCAAAGCCGGGGGGTTTACCAATTTAATCAGCAGCTTCTTGCTTCTGGCTTCCTGTTTTTCAAATCTTAACCGGCGAAACCATCGCACCGCTGCAGGAAACTTTCGTCCGCATTTTCTGCCGCAGCCAAGGTGCACCTGGGGTAGACTCCTGCCATGAGACTACCAATGCAAATTCTGTTCTTCGGCGTTTTTTTCGGAATAATGGGGCTGTTCAGCTTCTACATCTACATTCGGGGACTGCAGTCCATACCTGCGGATTCCAGTCTCCGGCATGCGTATGCAATCGTCTTCTGGACTGTTGCACTTTCCTTCGTAGGCGGGAGGATGCTGGAAAATGTTCTGTCTTCGGCTCTTTCCGATCTCTTTATATGGATAGGATCGTTCTGGATTGCGGCCATGCTCTATTTTCTGATGGCGGCTGCAGCACTAGATGTGATGCGCATGGTCAACCATTTTCTCCCGTTTTTCCCTTCAGCCGTAACCAACAATTACTCCCAGGCAAAATACCTGATTCTGGCCGGGATTACGGGTCTGGTGGGATTTTTGATGCTGGCCGGACACATCAATGCCGTAATGCCGCGGGAAAAAAACATCAGCCTGTCCCTGGCGAGAAAGTCCGCACGGCTGGAAAGTCTCGATGTCGTTGCGGTTTCGGATATACATCTGGGCACCATTGTGGGCCGATCCCGCATCGATCAGATCGTCGACAGAATCAACCGCCTGGATCCGGACCTGGTCCTTCTTCCGGGAGATATCGTCGATGAGGATTTGCATCCTGTCATCAAGCAAAATCTGGGCGAAGCGCTCCGAAGCATCCGTTCGCGGCTGGGTATCTACGCCGTAACGGGCAATCATGAGTACATCGGCGGAGCTGAGGAAGCTTGTGCTTACCTGACCGAGCACAACATCACCGTGCTGCGCGATCAGAGCGTAAAGGTCGGCGATACGGTTTTTATTGTGGGCCGGGAAGACCGGTCCTGCAACCGATTTGGCGGGCGCCAGCGAAAGTCGCTTGCCGAACTCATGGCGGGCGTCGACAGAAGCTATCCCGTGATTTTGATGGATCATCAACCCTTCGGGCTCGAGGAAGCCGTCGGACAGGGCGTCGATCTGCAGTTGTCGGGTCACACTCACGCGGGACAGCTCTGGCCGGTCAATTACATCGTAGATGCGGTGTACGAGCTTCCCTGGGGCTACAAGAAAATTGCCGGCACGCAATTTTACGTTTCCAACGGGGTAGGCACCTGGGGCCCTCCCGTGCGCATAGGAAATCGCCCAGAGATTGTTCACCTCAGGCTAAATTTCAGGTAGACAACCGGGCCCAAAGACGGCCTTGTATTTTGCCCAAAAACCTGCCCTGAGAGCGCACGGGCATTCAGGGCGCCGCGAGCCGCTATGCTACAATTATTCTTTTTAACGAGAGTTCGAGACATTTATGCCAGCTATTGAACAGGGCCCAATTCGGCCGCCAAGCGAGGCACACAGCCTTTTGCTCAGGGTCACGCGCAATTGTTCGTGGAATCAATGTGAATTCTGCCATATTTACAAAGGCCAGCGTTTCAGTTTGCGCACCGTCGAAGAAGTAAAAAAAGATATCGAGGCAATCCGGGAGATCGTCTCGGAAATCACATCCTTATCCTGGCATCAGGGGCTGGGAGGGAAAATCACGTCGGAGTTTGCCGGCTCGGTTTTGAACCGTCCGCTTCAATATCCGGAAGGATACCGGAGCGTGCTTCTCTGGCTTTATACGGGCGCCAGGAACGTATTTCTGCAGGATGCCAACAATCTTGTCCTTCGCACGAAAGATCTGGTGGAGATTCTCCATTACCTCAAAGAGGTTTTCCCTTCGGTACAAAGGGTAACGACCTACTCGAGGGCCAGGACGGTTTCCCGCAAATCCGTTGAGGAGCTTCGGGATCTGCACGGCGCTGGTCTTTTGAGAATCCACATTGGATTGGAATCCGGCTATGACCCGCTCCTGAAATACGTGCAGAAGGGCGTAACCGCCCGGGAGCATATCGAGGCGGGCCGGAAAGTGAAAGAAGCGGGGATCTCGCTGTCGGAATACATCATGCCCGGCCTCGGGGGAAAATCGATGTGGAAGGAGCATGCCGTGGAAACGGCCAGGGTTCTCAGCCGGATCAATCCCGATTTTATCCGTGTCCGGACGCTTAAAGCCCTGAAGATCATGCCGCTGTATCGGAAAATTGAGTCTGGGGAGATGGAGCTCCTGAGCGACGATGAGATCATAGCCGAGGAGAAGCTGCTGATCGAGAACCTGGATGGCATCACCAGTCAATTCGCCAGCGACCACATCCTCAATCTGCTGGAAGAGCTGGAAGGGACTTTCCCGGAAGCCAAAGAGCGAATGCTGGCAACTATTGACCGGTACCTATCGCTGCCAAAATCCGAGAGGGACAATTTCCGCCTCGGCAGAAGAGCCGGATATTACCGGTCCCTGAGCGATCTGGCGAATCCCGATCTCAGGATACGCGTGGACCGGATTTTAAACCGTATTGAAACTGAGAATCCCGGCAGCCTGGACGAGGTCATCTCAAACCTGATGGAAGCGTTTCTCTGAATCGCGGAAAAGAGACTGTTCCTTCTTTGCAGGGGGCGGCCGGAAGGCGGCGCGCCTTCCGGCTGCCCCTGCGCGCGGATTACTTCCTCTCGATGAGCTCAACCATCAACCCATCGGTGGATTTCGGATGAATGAAAACGACCCGTGTGTCTTCCGTGACCTGCACGGGTTCGTTGCTTACGAATTGAGCGCCGCGCGAACGCAGGCGCGCCATTTCTTCGTCCAGATCGGTCACCTGGATGGAAACGTGGTGCAGTCCGCCTCCGCGCTTCTCGATAAAACTCTGTATCGGCCCTTGCGGCCCCGTAGGTTCAATCAGCTCGAGCGTCACATCCGACTTGGATATCAAGGTCGATTTGAATCCCCCTTCCGGATTGGCGCGGGACTCGACAGCTTCAAATCCAAACAGGCTCGAAAGCAGGCGGACGGTTTTTTCGGAGTCCCTCACCACCATGGCTACATGATCAAACTTCTTAATCATAGCAATTCCCTTCCTGATTCCTGCGGCCGCGCCGATTCCTCACAATTCGCAAAGCTCGATCAAAACGCCCCCGGTCGTCTCCGGATAGAAGAATGCGATCCGGCCGTGGGCTCCCGGCCGGGGGCAGCCCTCGATAATTCTGGCTCCGTTCCGCTCAAAATCCCTGATGGATGCATCCAGGTCATCGACCTCGAAGCAGAGGTGATTGATGGTCCCTTTCTGGCCCCGCACTACGCTGGACATGAGGTTGTCGCCTCTGTCCGGCTTCGTGTGATGCAGGATCTCGATTGCGGTGTCCCCGATCGACAGGAAGCCTACCTGGAGATCGATTTTCTTATCTTCTTTGATTTCGGAACAGGTGAGGCCGAAGCCGGTGAACTGTTGAATCGCCTGGTCGAAATTCCCGACCATGACCCCGATATGACGCAGCTTCTTTAACATGAGCCTTTAGCCTTTCTCGTTGCCGACGATGCAGATGCTGCCGATCCCTGTCCCCGCATTGCCTCCCAGGTTGTGGGTCAGCCCCAGCCGCGGATTCTTCACTTGCCGAGGGCCCGCCTTCTCCTGAAGCTGGTTGTATACCTCGTACAGCATGCGCAGCCCGCTCGCGCCCAAAGGATGCCCGAAGCACTTGAGCCCGCCGTCGGTGTTCACGGGCAGTTCGCCCTGAAGGGTGAACGTACCGGCTTTCACATCCTCGCCGGCCTTCCCTCTCGGGCTGAACCCCAGGTCTTCGTACACGATCATCTCGTGAATCGTGAAGCAGTCGTGCACTTCGGCACAGCTGATTTCCTTGCGCGGGTCTTTGATCCCGGCCATTTCGTAGGCTTTCCGGGCAGCCCGGAAGTTCTCCTCGATGTGGACAAAATCATAATCCTGCCGGATGGCCCCCTGGCGGGCGCCGACGCAAATGCTCAGGGCTTTGACATAGATGGGATTGGCCTTGAAATTTTTTGCCAGGTCCGCGCGCACCACGACGGCTGCCGCAGAGCCGTCGCTGACTCCGCAGCAGTCAAACAGGCCCAGCGGCCAGGCCACGATCGGCGCCTTCACCACCTGCTCGACACTCAGCCGGTTCTTGAAGTGGGCCTTCGGATTCAGACTGCCGTTGTAGTGATTCTTCACGGCTATTTCGGCCAGGAGCGTTTTGCCTTCCTCGGGGCTGAGCTTGTAGTCGTGGAAGTAGCGTGTCGCCATGTAGGCAAAGGACGCGGGGGCGCTGTACCCGGGCCCTACGCCCGATGTCCCGTCGGGATTGTCCCCGACAATGGCCGGGCCTTTGACCCCGGTCGTGCCCGCATCTTTCAGCTTTTCCACACCGATGGCCAGAGCTATGTCACAGGCCCCGGCCAGAATTGCATAGGTCGCAGCCCGGAGGGCTTCCGTTCCCGTGGCGCACATGTTCTCCACGCGGGTCATCGGGATATATTGTAGTCCCAGCGGCGACAGGGTGATTGCGCTCAAGCCGGAAAACACGGTGCCTATCCAGCCCGCCTGAATATCCTTGGGACCAATGCCCGCGTCCTCGAACGCCTCATAGGCAGCCTCCACCAGAAGATCTTCCACTCCCATATCCCAACGTTCGCCGAATCGCGTGCACCCCATGCCCACGATGGCTACCCTATCCTTCATGCTTTCCATCTCGTCTCCTCCTGCTGATCTTGGCAAGCCTATTCCGCAACGGGTTTTGCTTTCCAAAAATAATTGTTCATCCCCTGCCCTTGAGACATTTTCCGGTAAGTCATTTCGACGGCCATGCCTATTCTGACTTTGTCGAGGTCGTAGTCGGTCAGCTCGCAGATCAACCGGCCGCCTTCATCAAAATCCACCACCCCGTTCAGGCCGGGAGGATTTTTGGTCGGCTGAAGCTGATCGATGGCGTAGCTGAAGAGCTTGCCTTTTTTATCGGAAAAGCGGTAGTCCTCAAAATCATCCTTGGATTGGCATACCGCACAGATCCTGATATTTTGCCCGATCGGGTGCAACTGGGGAGTCCCGCATTTTTTGCATTTCACGCCATACAGGGCGGTAATGCTTCTGTGTTCCCTCCATCGGCTCTGCAGCGAAGGCTCGGAGCGTGCGGGCAGGTTGGGGGCATCGATCGTCATCAGGTCGCGCCAGCTGAGATACTTGCCGTAATCGATGAACGTCGTTTTTGCCAGCCTGTCCTTGAGGCCGGATTTAGTTTGAAAACCGGCGATCTCCGGGGTAACACGAAGAATGAAAGTATCGCAGCCATCCCCATAGCCGGCAAGTAGAATCCGGTCGCCGGGCTTCGCCTCCTCAAGGGCAGCCGCCAGCGCCATGATTGCCGCAGCCGAACCGGTGTTGCCGATCCGGGCGAACAGGGGGTCCTGGACCTGGGTCTTCTCGAATCCCAGGGCTTTAGCCAGATCCGCATGCTCCCTGAGGTCGGAAGCATAAAAGACGATTTTGGAAAAATCCGCCGGATTGGCCGAGCACTTTTTCAGTATCCCCGATATGGCTTCCTTCATGGTCGGCCCATAGCCGGACTGACTGATGAATCTTCCTTCCGCTGACTGAACGAAGGCGTCCCCGGCGGTCCTCCAGAGGTCGGTGAAATCGCTGAAGATGGAGTATTGGCCCTCGATCTCGGCGATGACATGGGCCGATCCCAGGATCACTGCGGCGGCCCCCTCGCCCAGTTGCTGCTCGAACTTGCCCTGTGGGGCGCCCAGTCGGCAGTCGGAGGCCGTCACCATGATATTCTTCGCCGCCCCGCACCGGACTGCGTTCAACGCGGACCCCAGGGCGATGGTTGCGGACCGCAGCGAGTTGGAAAAATCGGCCGTAAGACTTTCTCTCTTCAGATCGATGGCGCTCGCAATAATCGAGGCTCCCTGTTTTTCCTTATAGGGATGTGTGGTCGTGGCAAAATACACTCCATCGACCTCATCTTTGCTGCAGCGCATACACTCAAAAGCGGCGCCCACGGCCATGGTGATGCTGTCCTCGTCGTATCCGGCCACAGCTTTTTCGCCGCCCGCGCTCCTGGCGCGCCAGAATTTGGCGACCTCTTCAAGGTTAATTCTATATTTGGGGATATATGCCCCGATTGATGTAATTCCCGCCATTCCCCCACCTTCTCCTTTCTTAGATGCCCGCGGTCCCATGGATGTCAGGGATTCCCCGGAAGGCAGCTTTTACAGTTCAATCTCCTTCAGATCCGCCGCTACGTTCAACCTCGGTTCGGTTAGGGCTTGGACCTCCTCAACCGTCCAGGCCGGGGCGATTTCCTGAAGGACAAGACCTTCAGGCGCCACTCTAATTACGGCGATATCGGTAAAAATCAGGTTCACGCATCGCGAAGCGGTGAGCGGGTAGCTGCATTCTTTGAGAATCTTGAGCTGCCCTTTGGGAGTCGCATGCTCCATCGCCACGAAGAGCCTGCCGCAGCCTGATGCCAGATCCATGGCTCCGCCGATGTTTCCGATGCCTCTCTCCGGAAAGGTCCAGTTGGCCAGATCGCCTTTTTCGGAAACCTGCAGGGCGCCGAGGACCGTGATATCGATATGCCCGCCCCGGATCATTGCGAAGGAATCCGCATGATGGAAGAAACTGGCCCCCGGTAGCAGGCTGAACGGCAAACCGTTGGCGCCCAGGTAATAGGATTTTTCTTCGTCCTTGGTGCCGGGCACCCCGCCGAAACCCAAAGCGCCGTTCTCGGCGTGAAATATTACGGTTCTGCCTTCAGGCACGAAGTTGGCGGCCAGCGTCGGTATTCCGCCGCCCAGATTGACGACGGCCCCGTCGGGAAATTCCTTAGCTACCCGCAGGGCAATGGTCTGCTTGTCGAGACGATCTTTCATAATTACCCCTGTCCCCGTGTTTCAACAATGCGGTCAACAAATATTCCGGGAGTCACGATAATTTCGGGATCGATTTTTCCGGCTTCGACGATCTGCTCGACCTCCGCAATGGTCACCTTTGCCGCTGTCGCCATAACCGCGTTGAAGGATCTCATGATGCCGCGATAGACGAGATTTCCCATCGTGTCCGATTGATAGGCTTTGATGAGGGCAAAGTCGGCTTTCAAAGCCGATTCGAAAAGCATCTCCCGGCCGTCGATCAGCCTCTTTTCCTTGCCTTTTTCGACAAGAGTTCCCACCCCCGTCGGCGAAAAGAATCCTCCCAGGCCGGCGCCTCCCGCCCGGATCCTTTCCGCGAGCGTCCCTTGCGGCACATATTCCAGTTCCACTTCACGCGCCAGGTATTGCTTTTCGAAAGCGCCCGGTTTGGACATGACGAGGGAAGCGGGGACGCTGCAGATAGCCTTTCTCACCTGCCTGTTTTCTACCAGGATTTCTTCATCGATAAAGGGCGCGCCCCCGAGTGCGCCGATCCCCAGCCTGCCGGCTCCACCGGCGCTGTTGGATATGATTGTGAGGTTTCTGGCCCCGTGGTCCCGTAATGCCCGGATGAGATTCTGCGGCTTGTCCGCCGCGTGCCCGAAACCGCCGATCATGACGGTGGCGCCGTCCGGGATATCGGCCACTGCCTCACTGAGAGCGGCATAAATCTTGTTTGTCATATGTCTGTCCTTTGTTAAGGCGGCAACTATCTTACATCCATAAAGCTGGATCTGCACCAGTCTAAAACTTTTTTGCTCCAAAGCCGGCAATCATCGGGACCATGCCGGCGCTCCCCCGATGCTACTGAAGACGGCCCTTCAGCAGCCGCTCGATTAAGGTTATGGACCAGCATCGGGACGAGGCCTGCAAAGAGGGTGAGTGCCGGTGCATTCGGAGTAAAAAGTCATTGCATCGGCCTGGCGAAATGGGATATCAGTTCAGCGCGGAGGACGAAGACATGGCGATTCATAAAGTCTTTTCAGACTGCGACAGTGCAATAGCGGATATTTTCGACGGCGCCACCGTCATGATCGGAGGATTCGGTTCCTGGGGCGGCTTGCCGGTCCATCTGATTGAGGCTCTGGCCAGGCAGGGGGCAATGAACCTGACCCTCATAGCCAATCAAGGCGGCGTCGGTTTCGAGTTGAGCAAAAGGATCAAACCCGAAGGCTACCAGGACATCGGCGCCTTATATGCGAAAGGCCAGGTGAAAAAGTTCATTGGATCGGTGCCTGCTCTGGGCGGCATGCCGCCCACCTCCCCACTCGAAATCCTGCATCGGGAAGGCAAGGTCGAGCTGGAAATGGTTCCCCAGGGAACCCTGGCCGAAAGGATACGGGCGGGAGCCGGCGGCCTTGGAGGTTTCTACACGACGACGGGCGTCGGCACTCCGGTCGAGACCGGCAAGGAGAAAAAAGTCATTAACGGCAGAGAGTATTTGCTCGAGCTTCCCTTAACCGCGGATTTTGCTCTCATCAAGGCTCATAAGGCCGACAGGCTGGGAAATCTTGTTTATAGAGGAACGGCAAGGTGCTTCAATCCCGTCATGGCAATGGCCGCCAGGACCACGATCGTGGAAGTGGATCAGCTGGTGGAGCCGGGAGAACTGGATCCGGAGGCTGTCGTCACTCCCCATCTTTTCGTAAGCCGCATCGTGGAGGTGCAACAATGAAAACGCGTCTGGACGAACAGACCATCGCCCTCAGGGTAGCCAAGGAGTTCGAGGATGGCATGGTCATTAACCTGGGGTATGGGATGCCGGCATTGTGCGCCAACCTGATACCTGAAGGCAGGACTATCTACTTTCACAGCGAAAATGGCGTGCTTGGATATGGAGCCCTGGGCGTCGATGAGGAAAAGGACTATGAGCTGATCAATGCCTCCGATCAACCCGTGACTCCGATGCCGGGCATGTGCTTTTTTGACAGTGCTCTATCCTTCGACATGATCCGGGGCGGGCATGTCGACATGGTCGTGCTGGGCGCTTACCAGGTCTCCGAAAAGGGAGATCTGGCCAACTGGGGACGGCCGGGAAGGCCGGCGACCGGCATGGGCGGCGCAATGGATCTGGCTGGGGGATGCCGACGCCTGATCGTGATGATGCTTCACACCACCAGGGAAGGCGGCGCGCGCATCGTGAACCGGTGCAGTTTCCCCTTAACGGCCCGGAGTTGCGTGAACAAGATATTCACGGATCTGGCAGCCATTGATGTGACGAAGGAAGGGCTCGTCCTAAGAGAGGTGGCGCCGGGCTGGACTGCGGGAGAAGTGCAGGAGCTGACCGAGCCCCGGCTCATCATAGCCGATGACCTGAAGGAGATGGAGCTGTAGCCCCTGGCCTTCAAAGCTTCCTTAGCAAGTATCATCCCGCAGAGCCGAAGGCTTTACGGTTACAGGCCCCTCAAAAAGGGCTGATCGCAACGGATAAATAATGGAAGGGGTTCCAGGCGCCATAGATGTCCTGGAACCGCAGAATGTCGAATAACGAATGATGAATCTCGAAGTGTAGCGATAACTTCTGCGGTTCAATATTCGAAATTCGACATTCGATATTCCTTCTGGTTATTGTCCGGACCTGGGAAAAAAATCCAGGATTTGACAAACCCGTACTGCCTCGCCGTCAGACCCGGTAGCTCTCCCGACGGATTAGGGACGTATCAGGACGCTCATTGCTGCGCGGGTGCTATTTGAGTTTTAAGGTAGTGCTTGATGTAGATGATGATGGCAAGAGACAGGGCCGCCACCACAGCCAGGAAGTACCAGCCGGCGGTGAAACCGCCTGTCCAGTCTCTCAGCCATCCCAGCATTTGCGGGCCCACGTAGCCGAATATCCCCGGTCCCAGAGACACAACTCCCATCACGTTGCCCATTTCACGGCCCGACACAAGCTCGGCGGCCAGGGAAAAACACTGTTGAGCGGAGGAAAGCCCCAGGGCCAGCACCACTGCTGTGGCGATCCAGAACACCGGCAGGCTCGTGCTGTTCAGGCATAGCGAGGCCGGAATGAGAGCCGCCATCATCCAGCCCATGACATTCCATTTGTTGAACCGGTCCATGAGATAGCCGAAAAAGATATTGGCGCAGATTGCGGCGATAAATCCTGTGCTGAGGATATAGGCCGCGTTCATGGCTTTCGTGCCGAACACCGCAGCAACCGCCGGTGGGATGAAGAAATTGGAGCTGAAATATCCCACGCCCACCATGCCTTCCAGCAGGGCAATGGCATAGACAATGGGATTCCGGAAGATGCTTTTGGCTTTGGGGACTCCGGATTTCGGAGCGGGCTGCGGGGAGTCGGGTTTTGGATCCGGACGAGGCGTTTCCGCTTTGGACCCTCTGGTCTCAGGAACAGATTTTGCCGACGGCGCACCTGCTTGCGGCCGTATCCGGTAGAACGAATAGTAGACGATCACTCCCAGAAGAGCCATGCCCGCGTAAGCGAGAATACCATTGCGCCAGCCGAAAGCATTTTCAATGGCGCTTCCGAAAGGCGCACCCACAACGGCCCCGAAGGCCGATATGGCGCCGACCATACCCATCGAACGGCTTCTCAGAGACAGTGGAGCGGTAACCGCAATAGCCGTCATTACGCACACAAAGGCGGGGCGGTAGCCCAGGAGCCAGAAGGCGCGGCCGCCAAAGGCCGAGCCGATATTCCAGGCCTGGCTGAGCAGGATGAGGCCCAGCATCACAACGATGAGGCCTGCGGACAGGACCTTCTTTTCCCCGAAGCGTTTGGCGAGCATTCCGCCGGGCACGCTGAGAAGCAGCGCAGACAGACCATACATTCCCGTGAACAAACCGACCTGGGAAAAGTTCATCCCGAATTCTTTCTGAATATCGGGGAGCAGAGGCGAAAATCCCAGGCTCGACATCTGGAGCGCCATCATCGCAAAAATCGTTGCCAGAAATGGAACCATCCACCCCTTTTTATTTTCGCCCGACGCATTTCCTCCCATATCCGCCTCCCCTTTCCGGCGCCTGCCCGTCATTCGTAGTTCGTCATTCGCAATTCAATTTCTAAATGACACCCATCGCCCTCAGGACTTTGTCCGGCGTAATAGGATAATCCAGGACCCATTTGCCGATCGCGTTGTAGACGGCGCCGGCGGCGATTCCCGACAAGGCGGCTCCCACATTTTCGCCGATGCCGCAGGAGCCGTAGGCGGAGTATCCCAGGTGGCTTTCGTTCAGGAGGCATTGGATCGTCGGGTAGTCATTCATGGTGCCGATCTGATAGCCGATGTGGTCGAAGTTCAATCCCACCCCGGTCCGCGGGCAGCAGATTTTTTCCTCCGTCGCATTCCTGCCGAGTGCCATGATGGCGCCGCCATACTGCTGGCCCTCGGCGCCTCTTGCATTGAACACCTGCCCCACGTCATTCACGCAAACGAGGTTGACGACGGACACTGCCCCGGTTTCCGTGTCCACCTCCACTTCCAGAAAATGCGCCTGCCGGCTCATGAAATACAGCCGCGGGTCCGGCTTCCCTTCCGAAGTCAGTCCGGTCAGGGCGGGCATCACGGGATGGGCGATTGCGGGATCCGCATTCCAGAACCCATTGGCTACTTCCGCCACCGTTTTCCTGCTGCCGGGATTGGCCTTTTCGAAAATCATGCTGTCTCTGATGTCCAGGTCTTCGGCATTTTTGCCCGGGAAAAAGGCTGCCCCTTTTTGCCCGGGAGTGACCGCATACTGCAGGATCTTCCTTTTGAGCTGCCTGGCGGCAAGGATCAATTGAGGCGTCGTGCTGATGGTGCCGTAGGACCCGCCCGGCTCCGCGAAGTGGTAGACGTTGTTGTCGGAGCGCCTTTCCTGTATTACGGTATCCTCGAACCTCAAGCCCATTTCCGCAGCCACGCAGCGGCGGAAACCCGATTCGGTATCGATACCGGGATCGCAACGCATGCCGATAATGGCGGCTTTCCCGTCCCGCAGCATCACGCAGGAATACCCGCCCGCAAGGATCCCGGCCAGCCCGTTGCCCCACTCGTTGATGGACATGAAGCCGAGGCCGTGCATCCTGTGGCCCGTGAGGCGCTTTGTTCCCGGGGGATGCCATTTGCGGTCCCAGTCTATGGCTTTCTTGCCCCGATCGATGACTTCTTTGAGGCTTTGCCTTTCGGGAAAGCCATTTTCCCGCTGATACCGCGTCACCCAATCCCAGGAGTGGCCGTGGCATCCGTCATTTTTAAGCGCAACCTCCGTCGGATCGAGCCCGAATTCGGCGGCCACGCGGTCGAACATGACGTTGTGAGGCACGCAGGCTGGCGCTCCGTGACGCACGCTCTCCATGTAACCCCTGTTGGTGAATGCCCACCTCTGGGTGCCCCGGGCATTGCGGATCGTCGTGCATTCAGGCGTCTTGTCCACTGCGGGATTCCTCAGCCCCAACACGTTCCACTCGTAGGCCGTAATCGTTCCGTCCTTCTTCGCGCCCACCTTGCAGTTATAGGTACCGAACTCATCGCCTCCGCAGTAGAAATTGCTCTCGTCGTAAAGCAGCTTCACCGGCCGGCCGCCTGCCCTTCGAGCCAGCTTGATGGCGAGGCGGATGAAGCTGTAGGAATAGGCCAGCCAGGACAATCCTCCGAACTGGGAGCCCTGGTAAGGGTAGGTGAGGGTTATTTTGCTCCAGTGCGCGAAGGGCGGGTGATAATCATTTCTGCCTGAAGGCCTGTAGTCCGGCCCGATTTTTGGCCTGGAGGCTTCGTCCCGGCCGATGAGGTCCCATGCGATCGAGGGCGTGCTTTCGGAACTGAGAATTTCCGCCATGTCGTGCTGGTGGTGAAGCCAGAGATCCAGGAAATCCCCCCGCCATTGGGCGATGCAAACCATGGCTTCGACGCCGGCCGGCGTGTTTACGGCCCTTTGGATCTGATATTCGAGGATCTTGTCCGCTTCGGAGAAGCCCTTCTTCACATCGCCGATCTCGGCCTCCGCTGTCTGTATAAGATTGGGCTCCGCAGCGGTTGGGTCCAGGCGCATCACTTCATCCATGATCCTGGGGGAATCCGGCTTCAGCGACTCTTCCATATCCAGGACGAACGGCCTCTCTTCCCATTTTATTTTGATTCGTCTCAGCGCCCGGTCGCATATTTCCTCGCTGTCGGCCACAACCGCGGCGCCCATCGGGTGCTGGTAAAAATCGCCGGTTCCGGGAAGGGTAAGGATGTTGTACCTGCTGGCGCTGGAACAGCCCGTCACGTTGTCCACCGCGATGTCGGGATCATCGTACCGGAGCACGTCGCGCACACCCGGCACAGCTCTGGCTTCGCTGACATCCATGTCCGCGATCCTGGCGTGGGCATAGGGAGAAGACATGATTTTGGCGTACAGCATTCCGGGCAGGCGCAGGTCCCTTGTATAAACCGCCTCTCCGCTCACCCTGTCCCGGGCATCCTGGCGGATGCCCAAGGGATGCTCCTCATCGGGGTTTTCCGACATCCTCCATTTCCAGGGCTGGAATTCTTCAGTATCTGCCATATTCTGTGGCCTCCGCGATGGGCTGAGACACCGGATTTTCATGCAAAGCGCCTGTCCATAATGCTATCCGGGCATGTCCCTCTTACGGAAACAGCCAAAATTTGTCAAGGAAAAAGGCGGCCATGGGCCGCGCGGTTCTCGATCACAAGCTGCGCAGTCTATGGCTGTCTTTGCCCGTTGCCTGTCGGCGGTCCTTCATTTTTGTTTGCAAGAGGGATTGCGGTATGGCAATGTAATGTCGATATATATTCCAGGGCTCGTTTCATGAATACTATGCTTGCCGGCATCGCCATTATCAGCATTACCGGGATTTCGCCCGGCGGATAGAGGCCGGCCAAGGTGCGTGCACCGAGCCCTCATCCGCCATCCGGTTGAGGGCTTTTTTTTTGATCGGAGCTTAAACGGAGACTCGAGTGAATATACAAATTTACGATACGACATTGAGGGATGGAACCCAGGGCGAGAGCGTGGCCTTCACCGTGCAGGACAAACTCAGAGTGGCCCGCAGGCTGGACGATTTCGGTATCAGCTACATTGAGGGCGGATGGCCGGGTTCCAATGACAAGGACGCCGAATTCTTTTCCCGTGCGGCTGCTCAAACCTGGCACACAGCCAAAATTGCCGCCTTCGGCAGCACGGCGCATGCCGGCAATCTGACGGATTCGGATCCCAACCTGCAGGCCTTGCTGAATGCCGCAACCCCCGTTGTCACAATATTCGGCAAATCGTGGGATTTTCACGTGACGACGGCGCTGCGGATCCCGCTCAACAGGAACTGCGAACTCATCAAGGCGTCCGTCGCGTATATCCGATCAAAAGGCAGAGAGGTGGTCTACGATGCGGAACACTTCTTCGACGGATTCTCCGCCAATCCGGAGTACGCTCTTCAGACCCTGCGCGCGGCCGAAGAGGGGGGCGCCGGGATCATAGTTCTCTGCGATACCAATGGCGGGAGCCTGCCGGCTCATATACAGAATGCGATCCGCCGCGTCCAGTCAGTGATCCAACTCCCGCTGGGCATTCATTGCCACAATGATTCCGAGCTCGCAGTGGCGAATACGCTGGCTGCCGTGGAGTGCGGCATTGTTCAAGTGCAGGGCACTATGAACGGATACGGCGAACGCTGCGGAAACGCCAACCTGTGCTCGATCATTCCCAACCTCGAGATCAAGATGGGCCATAGCGTCATCGGGCCCGAGCGGCTGAAGCGTCTGGCCAGCACCTCCCGGTTTATAAGTCAGATAGCCAACCTGCCCCACCGGAAGGACCTGCCGTTCGTCGGCGAAAGCGCATTTGCTCACAAAGGCGGAGTCCATGTAAGCGCCGTGATCCGGGATGCGGCAACTTACGAGCATGTGACTCCCGAACGGGTCGGCAACGCCCGGCGCGTCCTTGTCTCGGAATTATCGGGGAAAAGCAACCTGCTGTTCAAAGCCAGGGAAATGAACCTGAAAATCTCCGAAAATGAGGAAAAGTTGAGGCCGGCATTGAACAGGATCAAAAAGCTCGAAAACCAGGGTTACGAGTTTGAAGCGGCCGAGGCCTCCGTGCGTGTGCTCCTCGAGACGGCGCTGAACGGCGAGAAGGAGTTCTTCACCATCGATAATTTCCGTGTCGTCACCAACATGCACCGCAGCGGGGAGGTCACTTCCGAAGCAACCGTAAAGATCCGCGTCGGCGACAGGTTCGTGCACACGGTCGCGGAAGGGGACGGCCCCGTGCATGCCCTGGACAAGGCTCTTCACGCGGCGCTCAATCAGTTTTTCAAATCGTTGCACTGCCTGCAGCTGACGGATTACAAAGTGCGCGTGCTGGAAGGGAGCCAGGGCACCGGCTCCAGGGTGAGAGTTCATATCCAGCAGACCGATGGAGAGGAAAGCTGGACCACTGTCGGCGTGTCGGAAGACATCCTGGAAGCCAGCTATCACGCGCTCGCCGACGGCGTAAGGTACAAGCTGCTGAAAGACCAGGACAAAACAGAATGACGATTTACGATTGACGAATTACGAATTAGGCCATACGGGTGGGTAGTCGATTTCTCTATTAGTAATTCTTCGGCTGCACGGCTTATTGCGATTTAACGACGGGCAAGAGCCTGTACTTCACAATTCATGATTCACCCTCAAAGCCGGATTGCGCGCCATGGTGGATCGCAATCTATGAACACGCTGCGTGATTCATCTCTCTGTCAAAAGCCAAGTCCGGTGAATGACGGATTGTATATTCCAGCTTCTGGAATAAGGAGGTCTGATTCAATTCGTCATTCGAAATTCGTCATTCGTCATTTGGTTGCGGCCGGTTCCAGGACGCCCATTGCGCGGTCGCGTTCGACCAGGGCTTTGGCATAATTGGCCAGGGACTGCACTTCTGCAAACCGGGCGGACCGGAAATCGCGCTGCCGTCGTATGACATCGTAGGGGATCGCGACTCCTTCCAGCAGCCTGGCTTCCTCGGCCGCGAGCGCCTGGCCGCTGAGTTCCACAGCCTTGTGAGCTGCTTCCACCCGCGCTTTCGCCTGAGCCAGGCCGATCATGGCCTTGCGCACTTCCAGCGCGATGCTGTTGCGCGTGCGCTGCAGGCCGGTTTCCGTCTGCTGCTTCTCTCTCTTTGCCCTGTATAAATCCGCCTCGGCAGCCCGGTTGCGAATATTCAGAGAAAAGGATAAGCCGACCGCGTACTCGGGATAGCGCCATCTGCCCACCTGGGAGATTGCCTGCGACAAGCCTCCGGGGAGGACGATGCGGGTGCCATCCGGATTTTCAATCGTTCGGTCGCCATAAAGGCCGGCGCTGTTGAAATTGGCGAAAAACAGCAGGGTCGGCTTCAAAAGATCCTTACCATAACGGATCGCAATATCCTGAATCAGTATATTTGTCTCCGCCTGGTGGATCTCCGGACGGTTGGCCATGGCGATGGCCATGGCGTCGTTTATTTTGGGAATGTCGCTGTCTTTGGGTTCCGGCAGAGCATCCGTGGGCTCGATGGGCACAGTGCCCAAAATGTCCCTCAGGTCCTTGCTGATAAAATTTTTCAGCTCGACCTCACGCATCTGCATCGTGGTCTGGGCACTTACCAGGTCGCGCTGGCGGGCCGCGACTTCCGATTCCGCCGTCACAACCTCCAGGCCCGAAACCGTGCCCACCTCTTCCCGGACCTTGTTGTCCTCGAAAAAGTGCTGCGCAACCTCCAGCGATTGCTCCGCAACATGAACATTTTCCCGGGCAGCAACCAGGTCCCAGTAAGTGTTCTGAGCCTGCGCCATCGTCGTGTTGACCTGCAACCGCACCACTTCCTTTGCGGCGTCCATCTCCCGCCTTGCGGTTTCAATGAAGCGCCGGCCCACATTGCTGCCGAATCCACTCAGCAACTGCTGCGTAAAACTTACGGAAAGCTGGGAAACAAAATCGGGATTGTAGAGCAGAAATTGCTGGGTTGAGCTCTGGCGCATATTGTTGAAGGAGACGCTGAGACTGGACCCGGTGGTGAAGGCCTGCGAATAGCGGGTTTGCAGCGCCGTGGAGGCCGTGGTCACCTGCGGCACCCCTGACACGATGATCGTGTTCAGCGGGCTGTTCGTCCGGTCGAAGCTGAGTCCCAGTGCGAACGATGGATCGTAGCTCCCGCGTGAAAAGCCGAATACCTGGCGCGCCCCCCCGGTAATTCCGCCTGCCGATCCGAATCCGCCCAGGCCGCCTGCGCCTCCGACGCCCGCTCCGATCGCCCCTGCAAACAGGCTGCTGGGTATCTGGACGCCTGCTCCGCCCCGCGGTGCGCCCCCGCCCTTGGCCCTCAGCATATCGGTTTGAGCATATCTTGCGGTGTTCTTCGACGATAGAATATCGAGATTGTTGTCGGTGACGGCGGTCTTCAGTTGGTCCAGGGACAGCCGGAGCTTCCCGTCCTGAATGAGCTGCCAGAGGTTTGTCGAGTTTTTCAGTTCGACCTCCGGAATAGACCGCATCACATAGGGCTTTTGTATTCGGGGAAACCACTCGGGATTTTTGCTGAAGTCGGCATCATACTTCAATCCCCCCTGGGCGGCGCAGGGCAGCGAAATGCAGCCCGCCATCAGTATCAGCCAGAATGCGCGTCCGAGAGAAGCCCGCGCAATTCGGGGCGCGATCCGTTCCATTCCCCTGTCGGGCATCGAGGGAGTCATCAATTGCCCTCCTTCGATCCGGAAATGTTGAATCGGGTTACTGGAGGCTTGGCAAGAGTTCCGCTTAAAGCGTCGGCGTATTCGATGCCATTGCGCTCCAGCGTCACACCCCGTGCTCTATCCATTTCCACCATCGCTTTCACATAGGTGATCCTGGCCCCGACTTCCGCATACAGTGCGTTGATATAATCCCGTTCCCGCAGGATCACGTCATAGGAGGTGGATGCGCCTGCCTCCAGCTTGATCTTCTCTCCTTCCCACATCTCGCGCGCCAGTTTGGTCGCCTTCTGCGCGGCCTCCACCTGCGCTTTGCCCTGGATCAACCCGATGATGGCCTTGCGCACTTCCAGGGCAATTGTGTTGCGCGACCGCTGCCGCACGATCAGCAGCTGGTTTTTTTCCAGCTGGGAACGCAGGTTGTCCGCCTGGGCCGTGCGGTTGCGAATCGGGAAGCCCAGGCTAAGCCCACCGGCATATTCGGGATACTCGGCTTTGAAGCTTTGGCCCAGAGCGTCTATCATTCCCGTAGTGGTTTCTGCTGTGGTGCCCTGCAGCCCGGCCCCGGCATAGAAGCCGAAAATCGACAGGCTCGGCTTCAGGGCCTGTTCGGTGAAGCGCACGGAAATGTCCTGGTTGGTTAAATTCATGTCGGCCTGCTTCAATTCGGGGCGCGATTCCATAGCCGTGGTCAGGGCGCTTTCAAGCTCAGGGGTATCCGCCTGTTTGGGTTCAGGCATGGGGTCCTTGAGTTCAATGCTGGCTGTATCCAGCTCAGGACTAACCCTTTTGACCAGCATGTTTTTCAGCGTAGCTTCCTGAAGCTGCAAATTGGTGGAAGCGACCGTCAAATCCCTGGTACGAGCGGCCACTTCCGACTCGGCCGAAGTAACGTCGAGCGGCGACATGGTGCCGACTTCCAGGCGGATCTGATTGTCTTTTAGAAGCTGCTGAGCAACGGCCAGCGACCGCTCGGCCACACGCACGCTCTGCTGAAGCGAGGCGAGGTCCCAGTAGGCATTTTCGACGGCCACGATCGTGTTGATGACCTGCTGCCGGAAGACATGCTCCGCGACATTCGTGTTGTTGCGGGCCACTGTAATGTAGCGTTCGTTGTAAAGGCGCCCGAAACCGTTCAGCAGCGGCTGGTTGATCCCGAACGCAAAGCGCGAAACGGATGCGGGATTGTACAACAGGTTCTGCTGGGTGGAGTTTTGCGCCTGCATATTCAGGTTGAGCGTAAAGCTGGTGCCGAGAGAGAAGAGTTGGGCATAGCTGGTCGAGAATGCCGTATTTTCCCCGGTAACGTCATATATCCCCGAAACGACTTTGGTGTTCAACGGGGATTTGACGTGGTCATAGCTGAAATTAACGTTTAAGGTAGGGTCAAAATTGCCGGCCGCTCCAACCTGCACGGCTCCCCCACCTCCCGTGATGCCGCCCGCGCTTCCGACTCCCGAGCCGGCGCCCGTTCCCGTAATACCTGCGCCCAGAGCCCCCGCGGTAAGCCCGCCCGGCGTTGTGCCGCCCGTGAAGCCGCGCGGCGACTGCCCGGCTTTGCTGCGCAGCAGGTCTGTCTGGGAATACTCCGGTATAAAGCGCTGCACGGCTATATCCAGGTTATTTTCCAGTGCCAGCGCCATGGCATCGGCAAGCGTAAGCTTCAGTTTGCCCTCCTGGATAAGCCCCCCAATTCTTGGTGAGTTATCCAGGACCAGGGGCGGAACAGTTTTCTCCTGGTAGATCCCGAAAACGCCTGAGAAAAATCCGGAGTCATTGGTCTTGTAGTTGCTTATCTGGGGAAAGTCCTGATCCTGGGATTGCGCGAATAGGTATGCCTGGGGAGACAGCCAGGTTGCGCACAGGGCGATTAACAAGGCCGGCTTGAAGCAGCAGTATCTCATCTAAATCCTCCTGACACCATGGATGATGCACGAGCCCGGTCGATTTTACAACCAAAGGGGGGCATTGTCGCAAATGCAGATTTCGGCTATGCCAGTCAGAACTACGTGTTCCCGCCGACAGGGTTTCAGGAAAACACAGTTGGCTTTGCCAAAATACAGCCGTCAGACGGGTCCTAAGCCCCCAAGGCATCAATTTGACAAAGGGAGTTGCGCCCACTATGCTCGGAGTCGCAGCGTTCATTGCTGTCTGGAATCTATTCGCTGCAAAACCGGGAGGGAGCCATGGATTATCTTATCGTTGATGAGAGCAAATGCCAAAAAGACGGGATCTGCGCGCGGGAGTGCCCCACGACTGTCATTCAACTCCGAAAAGAGGATGGTTGCCCCGAGATAGCCCGCGACGGGATATGCCTGGTTTGCGGACACTGTGTGGCCGTCTGCCCTCATGGAGCCCTGAGCCATGAGCAGGTCCTGGCGAAAGACTCGCCCGAAATAAGGGAGGAGCTTCGCATCAATGAGGCCCAGGCCGTGCAGTTTTTGCGCTCCCGGCGGTCCATCCGCCGCTATAAAAATATCCCCGTAGAAAAAGATAAAATCCAGCGGCTGATTGAAGTTGCCCGCTACGCCCCCACGGGAGCCAACCGACAGCCGGTCGAATGGCTGGTATTGAGCGACAAATCCCATCTCAGAAATATATCCGGCCTCACCATAAAATGGATGCGACAGATCCTCAAGGATCCCCAGGCGGCGGAAGAAAATTCCTATTTGCTGCCATTGATCACTGCCTGGGAAGCCGGACATGATTGCGTGCTCAGGGATGCGCCGGTTCTCATCGTGGCTTCGGCGCCGAGGGAAGCCATGAACGGCATGGTAGACCTGACCCTGGCGCTGTCATATCTCGAACTGATGGCACCGGCCATGGGGCTGGGCACTTGCTGGGCCGGCTTGCTTCATGGCGCTCTTCTCGCGAATCCCTCCGTGAAAGCCGCTGTCGGCATACCTGCGGACCATCCGCACCACTATGCGCTGATGCTCGGCTATCCCGACGTGAAGTACTATAGGCTCCCGGAACGCCAGAAACCCAGGATCACCTTCAGATAGAGACAGTATCTGGAAATTTGGAGGAACCCTCTGCTTCAGGGAACAGAAAGGGTATAAAGGAAGTGTCCTCCTCCAGAACCGCAGAATGTCGGATAACGAATGGCGAATTTCGAAATTCTTCTGCGGTTCGACATTCGAAATTCGATATTCAGTATTTTTGTTAGAACAGCGGGGAATGGGAATTCGCCGGTATCTGCTAAACGGATACTGCCTCACCGGGGGAGCAGGTGTTCTCCCATTGGATGGGTGGAGTTTTGCGTGGACAAAAGGCGGCTATTGAACGGGACGAAGGTTTTTCGTGGCGGCATAAACGGCGGCGTCGACCTTTAGTCCCACAAGATATTCTTTGCCCTGGTTCCGGCAGTAAATCGATTCCCCTTCAAATGTGGTGTTCCCCCATTCGACCTTGACGCGGGAACCAATCGGCAGTTCCATGCTCAGGATCAAACTGAGACCGTGGACCGAAAGGTCCGCCAGCCTTCCCTTGAAGGTTGCGCCTGAAAGGCCGGCGAGGGTCACATGGGCTGTCAGGTCGGTTTTAAACCGGGCTCGATTTCGCCTGTTCATGTGTGTTCAATCGGTCGCAAGGGCCGGAGACGTTAGGAGAAATCACGAGTCAGGTAGCTCCGGCAAAGCCGGAGGCTTGAAAAATTTGAACCGCTCAAAGCGGTTGGAGAAGTTACGCCGGTCTTGAACGCTGACTTACGCGGGCAAAAGCCGATGAGGCGTTTCCGATCCCCGCCGAACAAATCGGTGTTTGTCAGCGCTTTTATCAGCGTTTCTCGGCGTTTCAAAATACGGAGCTGTCAAACTCTTTGAGTCCCCCGGCAGAGCCGGTTTACCAATGTAATTGGGCCGCGATTCCGAAAACGAGGGCCAGGAAACAAATCCCATCAATTTCTGGTGAGATATGCCGTCCCGATGCTATTCTTGCGGCGAATAAACGACTTATTGCCGGCCCGAGAAGATGAGATCGCATAATAACAGCAAAGACAAAGACATCCAGGCACTGCCTCTTAGCACACTTCGCATTTCAGCCGCAGACATGGCTGCCTTGCGGGTCCGCGTGCAGGGAGCCGGCAACGCCGGTCTTCCCGAATTTCTTTATCAAAGCCTGCCGATTGGCGCTATGTCCTTCATGGCTACCGTTCCGAGCAGCAATTGCCCGGTCTCGATTCCATATCAGCGCCAATCCGGTCACGGATATGTGATCCGCAAATCCCGCCCGGCTGATCCGGACGGACTTGTGATCATTTATCGACTGCAGCCAAACCGGCGCTATGAGGCGATCGAAATATTATTCCAGGACACAAAAACAGGAGTCGAAGAATTCTGCAGATACGCCGCCCGATGGGTTGAAAAACAAGCCGGCCGGATATGTCCAATTCCAGGGCAATACGCTTATTTCGCCCCCACCAGGGAACATTGGGGCGTGATTTTAAGAGATTGCGGCTACGTTGCACTGGATCCATCAGGGATGCCGACTGAGATCACACCGGAAATCAGGAAAATGCCCCAGGATCGATTGGCCAGCGGGATTATGGCCAGGATTGCCTTGCAGCGGGGAGACAAGCAACCGTCCGGAGAGGTCCTGCCGGTTTTCGTGCAGGTCGAATTGAGCCTGGAACCAAATCCCGAACCAAAGAGCCAATGGATCAGCTTCCGGGATTATCAGGAGATACGGAGTATCCAAATGCAACCGCCGGCGTCTGTCGCACCTGAGTTCAGGGAGTGGCTAAAAGGGTTCACGGAGGAATGCTGTCTGCAATCCTGGATATTTCCTCCCGGAACGGGTTTTGGAGAGCATATTGAATGGTGGGGAGAGAAAAACCGGCGCCGGACCGAACATGAGGGAGTGGATTTTGCGCAAGGGTATGGGTCCGACGGAAGTGTTCAGGCAATTCCGCAAGGGACGCCGGTCCGCGCGATCGCCGACGGGGAGATCGTCACCATCCTTGACGATTATATAAACAAAACGGTTGTCGTCCGGCATCCGTCCATTTTGAATTCGCGCGGCCAGGTGTTTTGCATCCTATATAGCCATATCAAGCCGGAAGCGGGCTTGCCGGGCACCTTTGTGGCCAAAGGCCAGCCTCTTGGGATTGTCATCAAGGCCAAAGCCGCCGGGGCGCCCGCCCACCTGCATCTGACCGGTGCCTGGATTCCACAGCCCATGGATTGTCGCGAAATCACCCTGGACAAAATCAGTGCGGCATACGCGCCGATCACGCTTGTCGATTTTAGCACCCTGCTCGATAATTCCCGCGTCACTTAGCGGCTGATGAGGTTCCTTTCATTGGATGGGCGAGACCGGAAGAGCCGGGCTTCAACCTGATTTGCAGCCTTCGTCAGCGCCATTATCGGCGTTGTCAAATATCCGTGTCGCCAGCACGTATACGCTCTCCGCGATACTCGGATCAAACAGTCAATTCAGATTGGGGGTATGGATCGGGAATTGCTTCCACTTCGTGTATGGCGCCGTTGATGCAGCAGAGACCTATGAAAAGACTCTGCGACGGGGACATCGGCGCAGGGCCGAGAAAAGAATGCAAATGTGCCTGCAATCCCTGAAGAGCATTTCCCGGCGATGAGGACGGGTGTATAATCGGCCCAAGTCCAAGGCATTTCGGCATTTCATGAAGTTTATTATAGAGAGAAACGAAAAGCCCGTTCGGATTATATAGTTCAGCTCGCGGCAGCATAGTCAGGATCGTACCCGGCTCCGGCGACGACCGTCATTGCGAGGGATTTTCAATGGCTATCTGTGTTCAATGCAACCAGGAGGGCGGGGAAGGCAGGTTTTGCGAAAATTGCGGAAAGCCTCTGGCCCAGGAGCGGCTGTGTCCCAACTGCGGCAGTAAAATAGAGGGAAGAGCGAGGTTTTGCTCCGAATGCGCTTTTCTGTTATCGGAACAGGATACGGGAGCTTCTCAGCAGGCCCCGGGAGGATTTCGCGCCGGCGATATCGGAATTCTCAAGGGAAATATCGACGCCTCGACTCATAACTCCCACGCGGGAGCACAAGTCGGCAACATTATTATCGGCATACCGCACGCGCCGGAATCCCATGCCTCCCAAGCCGTATGCCCCATCTGTGGAGGATACGCCGAAAGGAGCACCAGTTTCCGTTGTCTTCGATGCAATCGCGACTGGATATGCGTGCGCCACCGGGATGAGGAACTGAACTGCTGCCAGCATTGCGCATCCGCCGAAAGAGCGCGAAAAGAAGTGGAAGTGCTCAAGGCGGAGAAACTGCGGCTGGCAGAGGAAAATCGTCGGAAATCGGACGACGAGAATCGCCGGGCCGAAATGGAGCGCCGACGTATGGAAGCGTTGAGCCTCGACCACGAAATGTATCCCAAGCGGCAGAGTTCCCGGCAACCCACGGAAAAGCAAGATCAGCCCGCTGCAGAACAAAAACCGCCAATGGTTCAGCTTATGGGTGAAGGAATACTAAAAACCAATCTGCCCGAGCAGAAGCTCATAACCATCATCGAGGAAGTCTTCCAATCCTATGGAGCGAAGAATTTGCTGTGGGATTCGAACGCCCGGACTCTTAGAGGCAGCACCGGTTGGAACTGGCAGACCTACGGGCAGACGATTTCGGCGACGATCCACCCCCTCCCCGAAGGCTTTACGATACACATTTCCAGCAGCAGGAAAATTCCTCAACTGCTGGATTATGGGCGGGGCGCCGCCGATGTTCGCAAAATCACAGATATGCTGCTGCAGCGGTTGAACGCTACTCTTCCCTGAGCCGATGGAGTCAGGCACTCCGTCTCTATCGCCCGGGGCTGGATCAAGCAGGCAGGTGTTGAAATCCGAAAATTATCCCCACCCGAGGATGCGGCTATGGGAACCATCGAGGACGACCTGGAAAGGATTAAGGCAGAGATCAGCAAAAAGCTGAAAGAAACACAGGGTGAAATTGAGAGAATTTCAGGATCCGGCGCTTCAAAGGAGAGAACGAAGGACGGCACGCCGGCAGGCGCAACGGGAATCATGGACAATACGACCCAATGCGCCTACGCCTGCCCGGCTTGCCTGCGCGCTTGTTGTCTGACGCAAGGCCATTATTCCTCCCACCAGTGCTCGGAAGGTCATACATGGCTTTAAAAATCCCGGGCGATTAGCCTGTCGGCGGAGAGTCTGGTTCCGCGGCTATCCGCCAAGGCAGGATCTCCGGGATCACTTCCTCAAGTCCGGGATCAGGGTTCAGGAAGCAGCTCGCAAAAAGATTTAAGAAAGGGGCCAGGCATGAGTCTCTTCAAGTCCAAAGAGGAAAGGCGAATCGAGCGAAACATCCAGGTGCGCAAGGCGTTAACCCAAATCCGGCGTCAGCTCAAGGCCAACGAGAAATACGAACTGGATTACATCGAAAAAGCAAAGCGGGCGCGCAAGCTGGGCTGGACGAATCAATATGAATTCCTTAAAAAGGCCATCAAAAAGACAGCAACCATCAAAATCCGGCTCGAACGCCAGCTTTTGGCGCTGGAATCCGCCACACAACTAAAGGACCAGGCCGAAGGCCATTACGATTTTGCCAAGGCTATGAACGCTTTCTCCAAGTCGATCGCCGAGGTTTTCGGGTCCACGGACATGGCCAAAACCCAGGTGAATTTTGAAAAGGCCATGTCCAAGGCCGAAAGCATCGAAGAGCGCATGGATGCTTTCCTGGAAACCACATCGGAGTCGATGTTCGGTTACGAGGGAAGCTCCGAGGAGGAGCTGGTAAGTGATCGCGATATCGAGAAGATGCTTGAAGAGGAAGTGGCTCACGAGGAGCGCAAGGGGATTGATGATCAGATTGACAAAGACATTGCCGACATTGAAGAGGAACTGAACAAGGAACAAAAATAAGGAGTCCGCTTGCCATCGCGGATCAGCTCCCATGCAGTTCTACCTGGATCAATACGAAAAAAACAAGGATCAGGGTATCGATTATCTTACAGCCGGAGATAAAGCCCGGGCTCGCATTCATCTGCTGCGTGCCGCCAAATACCTGCTCAAAGCAGCCCGGAATTCGGATGGCAGCCTGAAGCGAATCCGATGGGAAAAGAGCCTGCGCCTGCGCGATATGGCCTTCGGCCTTCCGCTGCAGCAAATCTCACCCAAACGGGGGGCGGACCAAAGCAGACTCCAGACGGCATCGCCCAGGGAAGCGGATGATCACCTGACGCCGGAGGATAAATGGATAGTCTCGGAAAAGCCGGACATCCGGTTTGATCAGATTGCGGGCCTGAAATCCGTAAAAGAAGCTATCGATCTGCGCGTCCTATATCCCTTTCGCCATCCGGATGCAGCCCATCGATTTAAAAAGAGGGCGGGCGGCGGCATCCTGCTCTACGGCCCTCCGGGAACCGGTAAAACCATGATCGCCAAAGCCGTCGCGACCGAGCTGGATGCCCGGTTTCTCAGCGTGAAATGCTCCAGCATCATGTCTCAGTGGGTGGGAGTGGCCGAGCAAAACCTCGCGCGGCTGTTTGACGTGGCGCGGCGCTATCCGGTCTCCATCGTTTTCCTGGATGAAACAGAAGCGCTGGTCGGCAAGCGCGGTGGCAACTCCACGGTGATGAACCGCGTAGTCCCCGAATTCCTTTCCCAGGTCGACGGGCTGAATTCGAACACCAACTGCCTTTTGCTGATGGGCGCCACGAACCGTCCGTGGGATTTGGATGAGGCAGCGCTTCGCACAGGCCGCTTCGGCGAGAAATTCTATATCGGTCTTCCGGATGCCGAAGCCCGGGAGCAGATATTGCACCTGAACCTCGATGGCATACCCATGGATCCCGGAATCGATTTGCATGAAGTCGCCGGCTCCCTGGAAGGCTACAGCGGAGCCGATATCGTGGGTGTGTGCATCAAAGCTACGGACTTTCCATTTCAGCGTCAGATACGCAGCGGCGCTGAGGCCGTCCTGACGCTCCAGGATGTCAGACGGGCAATTTCGGAGGTGGCGCCGTCGGTTACACCTTCAATGCTGGAACGCTACAAAAAGTTCGCCAAAGGCGGTGGACCGGCATGAATCCGATGAATCCATACACAAGCGACGTTAACGGAAAGACACGACTTGGCGATGCCTTTCTGAGCCGTTTCGAACTGAAGGTTCGATCGTGCCGCGAGATTGCAGTCCCCTCAGCCGGCGAGATCATACGCCCGGACCCCGGAATTCAGGTTCAAACCCCGCAGAGAGTCTTCGGCGACGTCCGGCGATTTGTATTTGGCAGCGGTCTGCTTAAACGGATCCGTCTATGCCTGGCAGCCATCGCTCTCAAAGGCACAGGGCTGACGGGCGAAAAGGATCTGCTCCGCCCTGCCGACAACCTTTTGGAGCAAATTTCCGGCCCTTTGGGGCTCGACATTAGGGAAGGCATCCCCCACGGCATAGGAGTCTATTCTCCCGTAGGGTGGCCGGAATCATGGAAGATCCATGCCCCTGATCGAAGCGACATCCATTTCTACCTCGTGGAGCATTTTGAAGGAACGGCCTGGCAGGTTTTCGGCAGTGAGGGTCCGTGGAAAAATCTGTTTAATCCGGAAACGGCAGAAGAGGAAAGAACACGCGCTGAAAAAGCGATGAACACCGCCCCGGATTTGCTTTTCCCCGGCGGACAAGTCCCGCTGGATGCGTTTCTCGTTGATTTTCATCTCAGCCGCCCGGGTTTGCAGGAAGCTGTGGAAACCTCCCAGGGGCGCTATCAAATCATCGAACACAAAGGAAGATTTGCGATACAAAGAACGGCACACTAGGGAGGCGCTATGCTATCTGTCATGGACAAGCTGAAAAACCTGTTTCAAAGAGCTGAAGTTCCCGATGATGCCCGGGATATATACCTGAAGGCCGCGAATTCCCGCGAGCTGCTCAAGGGCCTGGAAGCGCAGCGGGGCAGGAATGAAATGGAACTGAGGGAGCACGAGGATCAGCTGATCGCGCTCGAAAAGTCCCTGCTCCTGGAAGAGGACAGGATCCGCAAAGGCGGGCTTTCTCCGACGGAAGAGGCAACCATCCTGCGTCGGATTGAGCGCTACGGCAACCAGCGCGACAGCCTGGAGAAACTGGTAGGTATTTATAACGGGAATGTAAATTTCCACATCAACCTGATCGCGAAAATTCAGGAAATGGAGGCGATGCGCTCGCGCGGCGTCAGTGAAGACCAGATTGACCGGCTCATCGGAGAGGTGGAGGAAAACCTGGAAATTTACAAAAGGGAGAGCCTCGCGGGCGAGAATACCGCACAGATGCCCGAGGCGGTCAACAATTCCGCCGAACGAAAGCGTCTGGCTGAAATCAAAAATCGAATCATCGGACCAGGACCGGAAAGCAGCCGGGAGCGGCCGCCGCGGACACACAAAGAGGCCGACCTGGAATAGAAGCATACACAGGTCCCCAAGTTACCGTATCACGCAAAGGAGAACAGATCATGAACTTCTGGAACAGTCTTTTCAGCAAAACCCCAACGGCCCCGGATCTCAAGGTTCAGCTCAAGGAAATCGACAGGGAACAAAAGAAGAAACGACGCGACCTGGAAGTCAGTGAGCGCACCAAACAGGAGAAGATCCGCGAAGCTGTTGCGGCAAAGAGGTCCGGAAAGCAGGAGTTGCTGCGCGACCTTTTCCGGGAGATGCGGCAGCTGGAGATCGACAACAGCTATACCAACACGGATCTCCGCCGCCTGTCGCTCTCAAAAACTGCGCTGACTTCTTTCCTGCGCAAAATGGAAATGCTGGAGAAGAAAAAGGACCGCAAAAGCCTCCAGAACATAATTGTGCGTTTCCGCGAAAGCTCCATCCAGAAGGCCATCGACGCAGCCGAGGTGGATGACGAGGCTTTCCAGGATATGCTGGAGGAGATCCTGGGTGAAGCGGAGATCGATGTCACCCGGGGCAAGGTCAAGGAGGACGCCGGGTTCGCTCAGTTCGACAAGGCGATTGGGGAAATGGCAAAAGCAGAAGAAAGCGGCACGGATGAAGAGGATCTCGACCGCTATCAGGAGGAAATCAATCGGGCCATCAAGGCAGAAAAAGTCCGGGACGAATAGGCCTCGCCTGTGAAGGGAGTCATTCATGAAGGTCGATCTCAGCGGCGCCGTGAAGATGTCGCTCGATAAAGCTTTGGCTGAGGCAAGGTCCCTGGAAGCGGAAAACAATGGGGCTGAGGCCGCGGCTGCTTATGTGGCAGCAGCCAAATTGATGAAAACGTACGCCGACTATGCGCTGACGCGTGAGGATGAGCAACGGCGCAGGCAGAAAGCCGCGCAGTACCTTGCTATTGCCGAGGCCTTGAAATCAGGCAAAAGAAGGATCGCCGCGAAACCGTCGCCCCCGATTGCGCCCAAAGACCTGCGGGAGCCGGAATCGGGAGAACGCGGGGAATACACACGCGACATCGCGGCGATGATCCATCGGTCCAAAGTAACCTGGGACCAGATCGGCGGACTGGAGGAAACCAAGCGGGAAATCAAATTCACTTACGGACTTGCCCTTGCGCAGAAGCCCGAAGGAGTGAAGCTCGAAGGCTGGCGCCGGATCCTTTTTTACGGACCGCCCGGGACGGGAAAAACGCTGCTTGCCGCCGCCACCAGCAACGGGCTTGGTGCAACCTTTTTCAACGTCAAATCCGGCAGTCTGCTTTCGAAATATTTTGGCGAATCGTCCAAGCTGATCACGGCTCTTTTCGATGCGGCGCGAAGCGAAGCGGATGAAGGTTTCGCCGTTGTCTTCATCGACGAGGTGGAATCCCTTTGCCTTCCGCGAGGAGAGGGTTCCGAATCCGGAGCCGAGCGCAGGGTATTGTCCACCATTCTGTCGGAACTGGACGGCCTCGCCGACAAGGGCGAAGACCGTTTCGTTCTGACCATCGCCGCCACCAACGCGCCCTGGGATCTTGACGACGCAGTGCTGAGCCGGTTCCAGAAACGGATCTACATTCCTCTTCCCGACGATCAAGCCCGCCGGTCCATCCTGGATATCCTGATCCTCAAGGAAGGACATGCGCTGGATTATGCGCTCGACGATATTGTCAGGCGTACAGAATGGTTTAGCGGGAGGGATCTTGAAAGGCTTACGAACCAGGCGGTGAACATCATGGTGGAAGACCTGAACGGGGATATCCCTCGATGCGTGGACGGGGGCAGGGAGAAAATACAGGGGTACCGGATCAGGACGCGTCCGCTCAACAAAAACGATTTTGATACGGCATTCGATCGCATCCGTGTGGATGCCGCGCGGGGCAGGAAGCTTGAATCCCGCTTTCAGGAATTCGCGCGAAGCAACTGACCCATGGCTTCCCAGGAAGCATTTGGCAAAATCACGATGGTTAACGGCCGCTATCCAAAAACGAAGGCTGACAAATAGAGGCACCTGGATATATGGCACTCCCGGCTGAGGGCTCCTTTCTGGTTTCTCTTTTGGAATGGCTACGGGATTACTGGAAACCGTTCACCTGCGCCGTTACAACTACTCTTTTGCTCGGCTTTGCGCGAAAAATCCGGAAACCGGCAGCGAAGATCTTCGGCTTTGGAGGGACCACAGCCGGGCGGCCGCAGGATGAGAAGGCAGCCAGGCAGGAGACTCAAAGGGTTTCCGCCGCGGAAGAACCGCTTGTTCGGCAGGTGGAGTGGGACACAGCCAGACGCGGCCTCGTAGTCCCCAAAGGCTGGCGATGTGCGATTGTGCACGCATGCGTCGTTCAGGAGCGGCTTGCCGGCGGGCGACATGGTTCAAAAGCACTCGACAGGATTGCCGGCCGGAAAGGGCTCAACAGCGATGCCAGGGCCGTACTGTATAACCAGGCCGAATTCCCGCTTGAACTCTGCATCGAGCCCCTATTTGCCGCCGACCATTGCCAGCTCTCCCTGCAGATCCACGCGTGCTTCCGATTGCGGCCGGACAGGCTTATCGACATTGCACAAGACCTCGCATCGCTGATGCCGTCCGGATTCAGGGGCAAGCTCGTCGAGGGCCTGCAGGCTGAGGCACGAGAGTGGGCGGCCTCACTTTCCGGTGAAGACATCGTTGGGGCACGGGGGATGGAATCCGCATGCATGGAAAAAGCATCCATCTGGCTCCCAAGGGCATCGGAGGATTCGGGGCTTGAACTGGTTCGAGTTTTCCGGGCGAGGCTGCGCAGCGAATTCCTGGATAGTCTTTATGAGAAACTCGAACAAGCTTCCCAGGAGAAGAGCAAACTGGCAGCGGAATTGGAAATCAGCCGATTGCGCGGAGCCTGGCGCCAGGAGATCCTTGCGGGAAAACTTCGCGAGATCGAGGACGCAGAGCATTTTGATGAGGTTGTACGCGCACTGCAAAAAGACCAGGCTCTCAAAGAGAAAACCTTGCGCATGGAGCTGGAGCAGAAAGAGATTGACGAGCTGCGAGGCAAGATCGAAATCTCCCGCAAAAAATATCTGATTCTGAAACAGGTGCTGGAAAATACTATGATTTCGCAGCAGAGCTCCGAGGAACTGACCGCAAGGCTGTGCGAGGTCTTTGAAAGCAATGTCCTCGGCTCTTCCAATTCACCCTTTTCACCTCAGGAAAGGGAGCAGATCCGGAGAATCCTTCAGGCCAGGCAGAAGCCCTTCCGTGCGCCCGAGGAGGTGCTATCCTCCATTGCCCGCGATGGCGGTATCGAGTTTTCCATATTTGATCCTTTTGCGGGACTGCAAGGGGAACACACTTTGAAAGTGGGAGAAGGCTGGCGGAGCTTTGACGGTGAAAATTTATGGCACATCCGCCTCACACGCATAGGAACCCGCCGTCATGGTTTTTTCTGGCTTAAAGAATCGTCCTGCAAGGCTTTTTTTGAGGTTCAGGGCTCGCCGGGAAGCCGCCGGCTGGTGCAGGAAATTCGCCCGGGCGAGGCAAGCATGCTTCCTCTGGGTTCCCGGTCGCTGCCGATCGAATTGCTGGGAGGCTCCGCCGCCCAAATTACTGTGCGGATCCCTCAGATTCCAAGAACACAGGGGCTCAAGCCATGATAATATCAGGCCACGGGTATTTGCTCGATTGCATCAATTTTCGTTCCCTGGCCATTAAATGACTGCTCTGTTTCCATGCTGCAGTTGGACTGAGCATCTATCTTGGAGACTCGCCATGGTTCCATTATTTCAGACCGAATGTCCCAAATGCCACGCCACCAACAAGTCCGGTTCCAGATTTTGTGGAAGCTGCGGCGAACGGCTGCCCGGATCGGAAATCAAGTGCAACAATTGCGGAGCCGTGGTTCCGGCAGATAAAAAGTTCTGCGGCAACTGCGGCAAGCCGCTCGCGGAAAGCGCCGCTCCCACCCTGACCGGCAATCGTTGGGCCCGGCGAGTCGAGGACTTCGCTACCAAAGTGGAAGTCGACGATGTCGAGGGATTCTTCAAACGTGGGCTGATTGTTGAAGCCGGCACGAAAGCCATTTTCTTCGTGAACGGGGCGGTATCGGGCATTCTTGACCCGGGCCGCTATGACATGGGCGGCCTGCTGCAAAAGATCAAGAATGTCTTTAATTCGAAAACTACGACGGCGGTACTGGTCGATACGGGCGACATCGAGCTGCCTTTTTCGTTTTCCGATCTGCTGACGCGCGATCCGGTCCGGCTTACAGCCGATGCGCGCCTTGTTGCGCAGATGGACAATCCGACGCAGTTTTTCGAAAACATGATGAAGAGCCGGCAAAACTATCCGCTGGCCGAACTCAAAAGCTTCCTGGAAGGGGAGCTGCACAATTGCCTGCAGGAATTTATCCGGAGCCGCTCTTTGCTGGAGCTCTCCTCCGACATTGCCTTCAAACAGCAGATGGAAAAGGGCGTCGCCCAGCACCTGGCCAAAACATTCGACCGCAAAGGGCTTTCGTTCCTCAATGTGCGCATTTTTGATTTCCGGCATCCGCGCATGAACGAATTGACAGGAAAGAAGGAAGAATACTGGCTGCACGCCCAGGACCTCGAGGCCCAGCTTGCGGGAGCCCAGACCATCGGACTCGAACGCAAGCTCCTGGATCAGGAGACCGCCAAGGCAGCCATGGAACTGGATGTGTTCGAAGAGCGCGCCAGGGTTTACGAACGGATGCGGAAGGCGGTTGCATCCGATCGCATGGATAAAGTCCGCAGCGACGACGATTTCGAGAAGTTCATGATGGAAATGGACAGGGAGAAGTTCCTTCGCAAGGACGAGTATGAGACGCTGCAGCGTGAATTCAGCGAAAAACAGGAAGATCACGATCAATTGCGCCAGCATCTGATACAGCGGCTGAAGCTGGAGCAACAGGCGGAGCTCCAGAAGGCCGAGATGCTTGGCAAGCTGTCCTTGCAGCGCACGATCACGGATGCAACGAGAGACGAGGAAATGGCACAGCTAGATCACCGCCTGGAAGCATCCCGCAAGGAGATGGAGACGCGCCAATCCCAGGAGTGGGCGGCGATCAAGCAGCGGGTTGAAGCAAAGCGCCTGGAGCGGCAGACCGAACAGGAGCTGGATATGCAGGAGGCAACGGACGGCCTGAAGCTGGTGGATCTCATGAAGGAAAGAAAACAGATGGATGCCGATCGGGAGATCGAGCGTCAGTTGCGGGCCCGTGCCGGCGTATCCGAAATCGAGATGAAAGCGGAAGCACAACGGCACCAACAGGAGCTGGTAAAGATACAGGCCCTATCCACCTTGTCGACGGAGGCATTGATTGCCGCCGCACCGGCAGACCGGGCGGCGATGCTGGCGGAGCTCAAGCGCACGGAAGCGCTCAAGGGATTCAGCGAAGACCAGATCCTGGCCATGGCTGCCGAAAAAAGCGGCGCCGTCGCACAGGCTTTCCAGGAGAAGTTCAAGAATGCTTCGGCGGCGGACATCCAGCGAGTCTATGACCGGATGCTGGCCATGAAGGACCAGGGGACGGCGGACCTGAAGGAAATGAGCCGCCAGTATGCCCAGATGATGCAGGAAATGTACACCAAGGGAATGGAAACGCAGAGAGATACTGCCATGGCGGCGACGCGGGCCACGCAGCCGGGGATGACGGTGATAACTCCGGGCATGGGAGCAGGTGGAATGGTTCAGACCGGGTCCGCCTCAGGCTCGGGCGGACGCCTGACCGTATGCCCGAATTGCCACGCAGAAACCCTTGAAGGCAGCAAATTCTGCGAAAACTGCGGCCACAAATTCTTCGATTAGGTCCACAGAGGAGGCAGCGAATTATGGCTTTATGCCCAAACTGCAACGAAGAAGGCGGCGGGGGAAAGTTTTGTCAGAACTGCGGCAAACCGCTGCCGGCCCCCCTCCCTGAAAAAGGAGAGAGCAAAAACCTTCAGAGCAGCGTGCACGGAGTGCGCGACGTGCTTCGGCAACAGAGGAGCGGTATCCTCAAGGACATCCAGAGAGAGTTGTCTGACGCCCTGCGCGAGGCAAACTCCTCCATTTCGGATCTGGACAGCTCCATGCCGGGCTTGCCCGACTTCCGCACCCAGATGTCTGACCGGCAGGATCGCGGCACGCCCGCTGCATTTCCGGAATCCAGACTGCCGGCAGCGGACGCGGCCGGGCTTTCCCGAACCGTACAGCGTCCATCGTTGGAACAAGTGACAACACGCAACCTTGAGGTCCAGATTCAGATGCTTCCCCGCTTGAGCTATGCGCTGACTCACGCAGGGCTGCCGCTCATCCGTTCCCTTGCTGTCCGAAATACCTCGGCGGAACCTGCCCACGACCTTCTGATAAAAGCCTGGGTGGCGCCTGATTACGGCGAACCCTGGCAGAAGAGCGTGCCCTCTGTCTCACCGGGAGGCACGCACACCGAATCTGATATCGTGATCCCTCTGAACAGGAGCCGGCTGCAGGAGGTTCGCGAAGCTGAAAGAGCAGGGTTGCGCGCGGATGTCTACACGGAAGGTTCCCTGCAGTATTCCGAGACCCTGCCCATTGAGGTACTTGCCTATAACGACTGGTATTACCACCCGGCTATTGCCCAAACCCTCGCCTGCTTCGTACAACCGAATTCTGTTGCCGTCGAAAAAATCGTTTCCCTGGCACAGGCACGCCTTCGGCGCGAGCGTCACGACGCCAGCCTGAGCGGTTATCAGAGCGGAAGCCCCGAAAAAGCACTCGAGATGATCGGAGCCCTCTACCTGGTTCTTCAGGAGGACCTGCAGCTGGGTTATATCAATCCTCCGGCCAGCTTCGAGCGGGGGGAAAAGCTGCCGGACGGAAGTTTTACATTGTGGCAAAAGATCTTTTTCCCCGAGCAGATACTCGAGCATCGCCACGGGACCTGCCTCGACCTTGCGGTTCTTTGCGCATCGTGTCTGGAAAGAATAGGGCTTCACCCTCTCGTCTTCATAATCCGGGGTCATGCTTTCTTCGGCGTGTGGACACAGGAGAAAATGCTCAACAGCCCTGTCCTTCACGATCATCGGGCTGCAGCGGCCCTGGTATCGAGCGGCGACTGGATTCCGATGAATTCGACCACATTCACGGCCAGCGTGCCTAAAAGCTTCGATGAATGCATAGCCCAAGGCATGGAACTGCTTCTGGAGAAGCCTGATGACTTCCAATGTGCCATTGATATCACGTCGGCTCGCTCCGCCCAGACTCCCGTGAAGCCTCTTCCACCGGTTGCGGGCTGAGTTTGCGCCAATCAATTCCGGGGTAGGATCCGCAGGATTCTACCGTGCAAAATCTATGGAATTCATTCTGGTCCTGGTTGCGCTTTGCGGTATGGGAGCCTGGGTTTTATATCAGATCCTCTTCGGTATACCCAAAATGAAAGCCCAAGCCGAGGCGAGCGGCGCTGCAAAAAGGCCAAAGCCGGCATTGTACCGGGTCATAATTGCTGCACAAATCCTGTTTTTGATTTATTGCCTCCACCGGCTTCACAGGCTGATTTTCCCGTAGCCCAAAATGGTGCCGCCGGTTTCACTCATACCAAATTTGCATCGATTCGCGGCTGGTTGTTTCAAGACAGGCTTTCTGCCGCGGCGCCGGACTCCGCCGTGTTTGGGATCACCTGGTATTGCCTGGGCAGGTTGGGAGGATGATAGTTCATCGCTGGGTCCCGCATGCGACGCAGCACCGATTCGTGAATAACCGAACCCTCGGGAATCCAGCGTCTCCTGCCCCGCGGAATCATGAGTTTTCTGCGGTACTCATCGCGCGGATCGAAATACATCTTCGGGATGAATTCGGGGATCCACCAGAAGCCTCTGAGGGATTCGTGAATCGGGCCGCGGAAGTCCGGAGGGCTGTGAAACTCGGTTTCCTGATCCTCGTCATCCGTCCTGTATTCCGCAGTGGAAGCCGTCCGCGGCACCACGGTCTCATACCGTTTGCGGTCGGTCGCAAGCCCGCAGCGCATCGCTTCTTCTATCATCCACTGCAGCGCAATCTGGGAAAGGCCGCTTTCCCTTTCGGGGTAGGACCCCCCGACGTCCGAATGCGAGCCGGCGAACCACGCCTGCTTCACATCCTGTCCCGCATCGGGCGAGCCCCACAGGTTCTGTCGATAGAAACATCGCCGCTCGTCGATGGCTACGGCGTGCCTCACGACCCGCACGCAGGGATTGCTTCTGGTGAATTGAAGCGTAAGCGGGTCATAGATCCAGCCCACGGATTTCACCGTATCCCATATTCCTAAAAAGTGAACGGGACATTGCCTGGAAAAGGTGCGGCGGAATCCGGCATAAATCCTGGGCCGCATTTCATGCCTGAAGAGGTTGAGCGCGCAGGGCAGCAGGTTGTCGTTCCGCTGATCCAGAAGCCCGCATTTATACAGCATCGCCGCTACGGCGCGGACCGTGTATGCGCCGCGGCTGAACCCGAACAGAAACACACGGTCGCCGCGTTCATAGGTCCGCATCAGAAACCGGTAGGCATCGGCGATGTTGGCCGTAATCCCCCGCCCGAAAGCCAAACCCAGGATTTTCGCAGCGGACCTGACGGCTTTTGTAAGCGTTGCAGGGAGTGCGTAAGTGCCGACGCCGGGATCATAAAACGATATTTGCCCGTCGTCATTTTTGGGCAGGATGGAATAAAGCTTGAGAACGTTTGTATTATTGTCTCCGTATTCGTTGCCGGTGCCGTCACAGCACACTACAATATTCCTTGCCATTCCTCTCCAGAAAAGAAAAATCAGCCACGAATAGGCACGAATGGAATGAATTCCAGTCCGGATATCGGCAGGATCCGCGTGCAGCGCGCGGTTGCTCGGTCGACGCAGGAGGGATTGCCGCCCTGCAAAAAACGGGGGACGCGTCGCTCAATGCTGTGGTCGTTCGAGCGGGCGTCCCCGTTTTGTGCATCAACCAAGTCCAGTCCGGCTTATTTCAAAGCGTCGGGAACGGTAGGGATAATTTGCTCCCTCATCTTTAATTGGGTTTCCCTGCGGGCTCGGCTGATCATGAAATCGGCCTGTTTGAAAAGCTGATCCCGCGTCAGGATTTTGCGCGCCACACCTTGCTCGATCGCCTTCATGCCGACGGCGACAGCTTCCCGGACAAAAACATCGGGCTCATCCATCTTCGGGACTATATAGTCCGGAGAAATGCCCCGATCCTCGGCACATTTCGCAAGCTCGGACGCCGCGGCAATGCACATCTCATCCGTGATGGTTGTAGCCGACACATCCAGCGTTCCTCTGAAGATGCCGGGGAATCCAAGGGAATTGTTGATCTGATTCGGGAAATCCGACCGGCCGGTTCCGATGACGCGGGCGCCAACTTCCTTGGCATCCCATGGCCACATCTCCGGGATCGGGTTGGCCGTGATGAAAACGACGGGATCCTTTGCCATGCCGGCTACCCATTCTTTTTTGATAGTATCCGGTCCGGGCGTGGAGGCGGCGGAAAGCACATCGGCTCCGCGCATCGCTTCTTCGACATTGCCAACCAGATTGTTTTTATTCGTGATCTGGCACATGTGCCATTTATCCGGGTGCGTATCCTTAAGCTCGGTACGGCCCCTGTGCAGCGTTCCCTTCGTATCCACGAAGATCAGATTCTCGGGCCTCGCTCCATAGGCCATATAGACCGTGCCGATCCGGATGTTCGCCGCGCCCGCGCCGACCAGGGTGATTTTTGCGTCCTCAATTCGCTTTCCGACGATCTTCAGGGCGTTGATCAACCCGGCCAGGCAAACTGTCGCAGTTCCCTGCTGGTCGTCATGCCAGACCGGGATCTTGCAGCGCTTGCGCAATTCAGCGAGGATGTAGAAACATTTGGGCTGTGAGATATCTTCGAGGTTCACCCCGCCGAAAGACGGCTGGAGAAGCTCTACTGTCCGGATGATCTCATCCGGATCTTTGGTATTAAGGCAGATCGGGAATGCATCCACACCCCCGAGGTATTTAAAGAGAATGCCTTTCCCTTCCATGACCGGCAATCCGGCTTCGGGGCCGATGTCGCCCAGGCCCAGGATGCGGGTGCCGTCTGAAACAACTGCTACCATGTTCCCTTTGTTGGTATGCTCGAATACCTTCTCGGGATGCTTGAAGATGTCCTTGCACACTTCAGCCACGCCTGGCGTGTACCAGATGGCAAAATCATCAAAATCCCGAATGCAGCACTTCGGTGAAGTCTCCAGCTTTCCCGTGAAGAACGGATGAAGTTTCATCGCATCCTGTGCGGGCTTGTATGCCTTGGCCAGCAACTCCTCCTTGGTCATTTTCTTTTCTTCGGTGGCCATTCTATCCTCCGTCTGAATTGGTAAAACCTGAGGCTAAAAACAATCCTATGAGCTTGTCGCCCACGTTTCCCTGGAATCGGTGGATTCCTTTGCCCCTGACGAATTACCCTGAAACTTTAATTGCCCGGTTGAAGGTTATAAGAAATACATAACCATGATGCACACCCAAACCGCGCGAAAATGAGGTGTCGGATCACCATACTCTCGTTTATGTCCCGAATTCAAGAAATAATAAGGCCGCTCGGAGTCCCTCATTTTGGGGCCGCGGAACACACGAATTCACTCGGAACCCATCTACCGGCGGCAATCATTCTCCGCAAGCGGCAATGGCAATTTGGAGGATGATGATCCGGGTGGATCCCGGTATGACGATCGGGCGGGATGGGTCTTGTGATTAAAGGGGGATTCCGGACATACGCCCGGAATCCCCCTTTAAAAATTTGCCGATCCGCTGTCCCCTGCACATTCGACCGATTAGAGGACAGGCGAGAAAAAGCTATTCGCCTTTGGCCGGTACGGCTGCCTTCTTTTCCGGCATGGGTCCCAGCTCCATGTAATGCAGCATGCCGCGGGCGGCACGCCGCCCGGCTCCCATGGCCAAAATAACGGTTGCCGACCCGGTCACGATGTCGCCGCCGGCAAACAATCCCGGCACGGATGTCATGCCGGTGACCTCGTCGATTTCTATATATCCCCAGCGGTTGACCTTCAAACCGGGCGTGCTCTGGGCAATGATCGGATTGGCCGAGGTGCCCAAAGCATAGACCGCCATATCCACATCCAACATGTGCTCGGAGCCCTTCTTGGGGATCGGGCTGCGCCGGCCGGAGGCATCGGGCTCGCCGAGCTCCATCGAAATCACTTCCATGCCCGTCACCCAGCCCGCATCGTTGCCTATGATGCGCACAGGATTGGTGAGCCATTTGGCGATGATGCCTTCCTCGATGGCGTGATGCAGTTCCTCGGCACGCGCCGGCGATTCCTTGATGCTCCGCCGGTACACCAGGTACACCTTCTCGGCGCCCATGCGCATCGAAACGCGCATTGCGTCCATGGCAGTGTTCCCTGCACCGATGACGGCCACGCGTTTTCCCATTCCCACCGGAGTGTCGTAAAGCGGCTGCCGGAAGCCTTGCATGAGGTTGATGCGCGTCAGGAGTTCGTTGGCCGAGACGACGCCGTTGTAGGCTTCACCCGGAATGCCCATGAATTTCGGGCTCCCCGCTCCCGTGGCGACGAATACCGTGTTGTATCCCTTCTCAGACATCAACTGGGGAATCGTGAAAAGTTTGCCGATGATGCAGTCGCGCTCGAACTTGACTCCCAGTTTGGCCAGGCCATCGATCTCGATGTCAATAGTATCGTTGGGAAGACGGAATTCCGGGATACCGTACTTAAGCACTCCGCCCGCAACATGGAGGGCTTCGTAAACAGTAACATCCACGCCTGCCTTGATCAGATCGCCGGCACAGGCAAGCCCTGCGGGGCCGGAACCGATGATGGCCGCCTTCTTGCCCGTGCGCTTGAACTCGGGAGCCTTATCCCATCCGCGTCCCACGGCAAAATCGGCCACGAACCGCTCGAGGCGCCCGACGGCAACCGGTTCAAGCTTGTTGTTGAGGACGCAGGTTGCCTCGCACTGCACCTCCTGCGGGCAGACACGGCCGCAGACAGCCGGCAACGCATTTGCGTCCTTGAGAATCCTGTAGGACTCCCTGATGTCCTTGCGCGCCAGCGCCCCAATAAAGCCCGGGATATCGATCTCGACCGGGCATCCGGGGACGCACTTCGGCTTCTTGCACTGGAGGCAGCGGTCTGCCTCGGCGAGCGCCATTTCCAGAGTGTAGCCCTGGGCAACCTCTTCGAAATTTTTGCTGCGGACAACCGGGTCCTGCTCGGGCATCGCCGTGCGTTTCGGAGCGATGGTTTTGATGCTCTTTACGACTTTGCCGGCGGGAGGAGGCACGGGGACGGGAACTTCCGGCATGTCTTCAATTCTCGGCCTTTGACGCGCCGTAACGACCGCCGGATTGGGTCCGCCCTTTCCAATTTCTGCCAGTTTTTTGCGCTCTTCCTCGTAGCGCTTCAGGCATTCCTGCTCTTCACATTCAAAACGCTTCTGGCGAAGCATCAATTCGTCAAAATTGACCTGATGACCATCGAAATCGGGACCGTCGACGCAGGCAAACTTCATTTTGTTGCCGATGGTCACGCGGCAGGACCCGCACATGCCGGTACCGTCCACCATGATGGAGTTCAGGCTGACCATGGTGCGTATGCCCAGCGGCCGTGTCATCTCGGCGCAGGCTTTCATCATCGGAAGGGGGCCGATGGCAATAACTTCTTCGATATCCTTGTGTTCCTTCAGAACCTGGTCGAGCACGACGGTCACGAAGCCTTTGGTACCGTAGGAACCGTCGTCCGTCGCAACACGGAATTCGTCCGAATGCCTGGAAAACTGGTCCGCCCAGAACATCAGATCCTTGTTCCGGAAGCCGATCACCGATATCGTGTAGGTTCCTAACTCCTTATGGCGTCTCAATTGCGGGAAGACCGGAGCAACTCCCAAACCTCCGCCGACAAGCACTGCCTTTTTGCGTTTTTCCAGATGGGAGGCCAATCCCAGCGGGCCGATGAAATCGACCACCGATGATGCCTCAGGAAGAGCCATCATCTGATGCGTTGTTTTGCCTACAGCCTGGACAACAATTGTCACTGTGCCCTTATCTCGGTCGAAGTCCGCAACCGTCAAGGGGATGCGTTCCCCCGTCTCATCGATGCGTACCATGACGAAATGACCTGGCTGACATGATTTGGCCACCTCGGGAGCAACAACCTCCCAAAGAAAAGTGACCGGACCGAATTGCTCTCGCCTAATCACCTGGTACATAATTCCCTCTGCTAGCTATATTGGATTTTAAAACTGCAAACCGCAAAGTATATGCAGACGGAGCCTTTTGTTCAATTGAAAACCTGGAACTCCCAAGCCTCCATGCGACTGCGGACAGGCTGTTCCGGACGCGCCTTTTTTTCTATAAGGAGTGTTTCATGCCCATCATTGGCTACATAGGACTGGGTATCATGGGCAAATCCATCGCCCGGAACATATTAGGGGCCGGATTCCCCCTTGTCGTTCATAACCGGAGCCGAGAGGCGGTACATGAACATGGCCGAGCTGGATAATTCGGCCGTGATTGGCGTTATTGAAGCCCTGGCCGGGATCAGATTGAACGCAGGGGACAAGCTGACGGGCAAAGCTTCGGCTGACATCGCGGGAGCGCCCTCGCAATCCGATATACTGGAAGGCAAGATCAGCGGCGACGAGATCTCGTTCACGGAAATGCAGAAGTATCAGAGTCAGGAAGTCAAGATCGTCTACAAGGGGAAAGTATCCGGAGACGAGATCAAGTTCACGCGCAATGTAGCCGACATGGCCAACGAGGAATTTGTCGCAAAACGCGCCAAATAGACAGAAACATCGCATCACCGACGTTCCATTGCTCCGGGCGCCGCCGGCGAATATTGCGGTTTTGCAGGGGGCGGCATTGCGGCCGCCCCTGCTAATGAATAATGGTCCGCGCACCCTTCGGCTCGCCGCGTTGCGCGGTGTTGCGCAATATTGTGCGATATTGTTTCCGGGGATTCCTACGAATTCAGATCCATCGTCCCTGAAAGATAGGATTCATAAGCGCTCAGGTCGAAGTGGCCGTGTCCGGAAAGACCGAAGAGTATGACCTTTTTCTCTCCGGATTCCCGCGCCTTGAGCGCATGCACGATCGCGCTGTGAACCGCATGCGCGCTTTCGGGCGCCGGAATAGTGCCTTCACACTGCGCGAATTTCACGGCGCTGGCGAAGACCTCTCCCTGACTGTAGGCTTCCGCTTCAATTAGTTTGGCAGCAAGCACGTGGCTGACCAGGGGCGCAGAGCCGTGATACCGCAGCCCGCCGGCATGTACGGGAGGCGGAATGAATTTATGCCCCAGCGTGTGCATCAGCAGAAGCGGTGTGTTTCCTGCAACATCTCCGAAGTCGTATTCGCGAGGTCCTTGGGTAAGCGTCGGACATGCTTTTGGCTCCACGGCGATCGCCCGAAGGTTCTTTCGGGATCCGTTGATTTTATCATTCAAAAACGGAAAGACTAATCCGGCGAAATTGCTTCCTCCACCGTGGCACGCTATCAGTATGTCCGGGTAGTCTCCCGCGATTTCCATCTGTTTGATCGCCTCCTGACCTATTACGGATTGGTGCAGCAGCACGTGATTCAGCACACTGCCCAGGGAGTACCGGGTATCATCGCGCTTGACGGCGTCCTCCACGGCCTCAGAAATTGCAAGGCCGAGGCTCCCCGGAGATCCTGGATCTTCCGCAAGAGCTTTTCTGCCAGCCTCGGTCAGCTCAGAAGGGCTGGGGACAACGTCGGCACCGTAGGTCTTCATCATGATCTTGCGGTACGGCTTCTGATCGTAGCTCACCCGCACCATATAAACCATGCATTCGAGGCCCATCAATTTGCAGGCGCAGGCCAGCGCACTTCCCCACTGGCCGGCTCCGGTTTCTGTGGCGATGCGCTTCACGCCTTCCTGTTTGTTAATGTAGGCCTGCATGAGAGCCGTGTTGAGCTTGTGGCTGCCGACCGGGCTTACGTGCTCGGACTTATAGTAAATTTTGGCCGGCGTATCGAGCACCTCCTCCAGGGCCCTGGCGCGAAATATGGGACTCGGCCGGTAGAGGCGATAGATGTCGCGGACCTGGTCGGGAATTTCGATCATGCGTTCCTGCGACATTTCCTGCATGATGACGCCCATGGGAAAAATCGGTGTCAGGGCTTCCGGACCCAAAGGTTCTTTAGTCGCCGGATGCAGAGGCGGAGCAAGAGGTGTCGGCAGATCAGGCTGAATATTGTAAAAATGCGTAGGGATTTCAGATTCCGGCAAAGTAATTTTCGTGTCGATCATAACTTTCCTCCAAAGTGGGATGGGGCAGCATAGCATAGCTTGGATTCGATGTCAGGTCTGCAAATGCCATCCTCTCGATCCTGGGTTTTCCGGCCTCTCAATAGGGCCTAGTCGCTACCGATAAAAAGGAAGTTTCATGCGCATTAAATGTCTTTCAAGCTATTTGAAACGCAGAATGTCGAATAACGAATGATGAATATCGAAGTGTGGCGATAGCTTCTGCGGTTCGATATTCGAAATTCTACATTCGATATTCCAGTGTATATCCTCTTGGTTTTACCGAACCCGGGAATAAAAAAATCCGGGATTTGTCAAACTCGTACTGCCGCCCCGGCAGAGCCGCGGGATCTCCCAACGGATTGTCAGGTCCATGCGCAGGAGCGGTCCGATGAGTACTTCTACCCATGTTGAAATGGGTATTTGCACGAATTGTTTAATTGAGGCAGAAGGTCTTAAATGGCTATCATAATAAGTTGTTTGTTGGAACGGAACCTGTTTCAGAAAAGAGCTGAAGGCAGCAACAGGTTCTTCCTGAGCAGGTAGATCCAAAGGCTAAAGCAGGAAGCGTGCCGGCATGGCAATTGTGGGAATGCCGGCACGCCACCGGTCATCATGATGCGAAGGTTAATCCCTTCGCAGATAACGAGTTGTGGGGGATCATCCTCCGTTCCCGGCAAAGATAGGGGGGGCCGGCAGCGAAGAATACCCCCACGCCAGATAATTCAAGGAGCGCGAGCAAACACCCATCCCAAACGGCGGTCTCATCCCCGTGAGACCGTTCCCGCCAATAAAGCCTGCTGCGAACAAGGGGCTCCGATCACCCTCGACCGGAGCCCCTAATTATTATTTGACGCTGCAAAAATCCCGGAGTCAGGCACCTTCGGCAAGGCCGGATGCTTGAAAGATTTGAACCGCTCAAAGCGGTTGGAGGAGTTACGCCGGTCTTGAACGCTGACTTACGCGGGCAAAAGCCGATGAGGCGCTTCCGATCCCCGCAGGGGCCAGCGCTCCGCGCTGGACAGTTTTCTGCGGCGGCACTGTGGCAAGCGCCGTGAGGCAAGGAGATGAAGGGTATGAGAAACCGGGCGTTTGCCACAGTGCCGCCGCAGAAAACTCCATCGGAAGCGCCTCATCGGCTTTTGCTCGCCGACCCACGCCGAACAAATCGGCGTTTGTCAGCGCTTTTATCAGCGTTTCTCAGCGTTTCAAAATACGGAGCTGTCAAACTCTTTGAGTCCCCCGGCAGAACCGGGGATTTACCAATGTAATTACACAAATTGCAAAATGCAGGATTTTATCCAAAATGGACTGAATGGAGCTAGGTCATTTTTTCCCGTATTTGCCCCAGATAGGTCCAGCGTATCCTAAGCAATTCCGTACCGTAGCGGTCGTCGCGAAAATCGGGAAAAGTCCACTCAAAAGGCCGATATTTCCCTTCGCGGTAGCGCGCGACCAGGTCGGCCCAAACTCCATTGCCCAGGAATATTTTCTGCCCGGCGCTTTTGAAGCTGGCGAGGACGATTTTGTTGTGGTCCAGGTATCCGATGTCCAGATTCACCAGCCGCCCCTTTCCTCCGGAGAGGCGGTCCTCTATCTCATTGCAGATATGCTTTGCCTGGCACAGGCTTTCCGGCGGCACCAGATGAAGAAAAGACACCAGTCGGCGATTCAGATCCCTGCCCATCTCGGGCTCGTAATAATCGGTAGCGTCGAAAGGGTGATCCGAGCCGCTGAAGTCGATCTCCCCCCAGTGGGAGATCAACTCGGCCATCGCGTTCTGCAGCGCTTCCGGGCGGGCCCAGAGCACGGCAACGAAAAGCTTGACGGGATCAGCGTCCTGAGCTTTTGCCATGCATTTCCCCCCTCTCCGCCAAAATGGAAAAGGCCTGACGGATCAACGATGGATTCAAGCGGAATTCAGAGGCAATTCTCGCAGCCAGGTTTTCACCGGCAATCTCAGAACTCTCAACGAAACCGGTTCTGGTGATCTGAAGCCTGGACCCTCTGAGGTAAATCTGCTCCGCGCCCGCATTGCGCGTCAAAAGCGGATACCGCATCATCTCCCAGCCGAAGGATGCATCCCATGCCCGTAAGAACTCCCCCTGATCCACGGGATTCGTTTTGTAAGTCAGGCGGTAGGTTTCGGCGCCATCACGCAGGGTGGAAAGGGAAACCCGGTCTGCGCGCTCTCCCGCCGCGATTATGAGGCGATTGACTCCGGTATCGATGCTCCGAACGGGGACTCCGGAGAGCGGTATCGGCCGGACGATGAGGAATCCGGGATCCAGCAGATGAGGATCATCCTCCACCCACACCAGCAGCGCACAATGCGTATTCTGCCCATAGCGTCTGTCGGCCAGGATATATTCCGCTTGCCAGCCGAGGCAGCGCACCAGATGCATGAGCGCCGATGTGAGCGAAAAACAGGTTCCGCCGGCTCCCCAGTCGATGTGATTCCGGATTACTTCTTCCGGGTAGCGCCTGGCTTTATCGGGGCTTCCGGCCTCTGCCCGCTTGATTATCTTGGTGATATTTTCATAGGGCAGACCGGCAAAAGCCGTAACCACATTTTCGAGCAACTGCCGCGGAGGTCCGCCCGGGCGGATGCCAAAATGCTCCATGAACTCCATCAGGACCTGCATTTTTTCATTATACAGGATATTGGGCTGCGCCTCGGGTGGGGCTGCTATCAGGATGCTGGGGGAACGGGGTCAGAGGATCAGAGGGTTAAAAAAATATGGGATTGAGTGGACAGAGGGGTATAGGGATCAGGTTGGATATAGGGCACTCCCTGTCACCAATCATCTGTTTGCCGCTTTGATCCTCGCCCCCTTTGCTCTTTGATACTTAAATCCTCGATCCCTCAGATCCCTTTGATCCTTTGATCCTCTGATCCTCGATCCCTCTGATCCTCGACCCCTCTGATCCTCGTTCCCTTTTTGATCGCAGTTGGACTCTTCTGCTGCCGGTGGTATCATGCCGGCTTCATATGGCCGCAGGCTAGCGCTGCGCCCTGACAGGAACATTGAAAGGTTGCTTCCTATGAGTGATGATCGAGTTGTCGTGATCGGCGCCGGCATGGCCGGGGCATCTACCGCATATTTCGTGGCGCGCAGGGGATTAAGCAATATCGTTCTGCTGGAAAAGGGAAAGATAGCCGGTGCCCAATCGACCGGGCGCAATGCCGCGATTTTGCGGACCATGATCCCCAATCCGCTGCTGAACCGGATTGCCCGCCAGTGTGCGGAATTTTACTATCATCCTCCCGAAGGTTTTGCGTCCGAGCCACTCGTGGATCCCATAGGAGTCTGCCTGACCGCGCGCGCCGAGCACGCCCAAACGCTGAAAGCATGGTGTGACGCCAATCCCGAGGCTGTGCTGGAACGGGGTGACGCGGAGAAGGTTTACCAGAGGATTCCCGTGCTGGGACCGGGGCTTGTTTCCACCGCTTTCAAGCCTGACGACGGCGTTCTCGATGTCCATGCCATCCTGCAGGCGTTCATTCGCGGCGCCTGCAGCAATGGTGCGCAATTGCGCTTCAACTGCGAATTCAGGCAACTCAAGACACGCGACGGCCGGGTCATTGGAGTGGAAACCAGCGACGGATTTGTGGAAGCCTCGAAGGTTGTTGTCGCCAACGGGGGCTGGGCATCCCTGTCGGACACGTTCAGCGGCTATTCCTTGCCGTTCACGCCGCACCGGCGGCACCTGCTCATCACTGAACCCCTGGATCAGGTAAATCCGCGGTGGCCCGTTATCTGGGTGGTGGGGGATGAGTTTTATTTCCGGCCGGAGAGCGGCGGGTTGCTGATGAGCGGCTGCGATGCAGTCAAAGTTGTCGTAGCCCAGGGAGAAAACACCGATAACGAGGAGCTGGAGCGCATCGCCGCCAAGGCAGCCCGATGGCTGCCTACTCTGGCGGATGCGCGGGTTGCAAGGGCCTGGGCCGGGATGCGCACGTTTGCACCCGACGAAATGTTCGTGATCGGCAGAGACCCGCGCCTGCAAGGGCTATTCTGGGTTGCGGGCCTGGGCGGACACGGAATAACCTGTGCTCCTTTCATCGGAAACCTGGCAGCCGATTGGATTGTTGAAGGAAATAGCAGCCAGCCGGCGGCTGCCGTTATGGCGCCGGACAGGCTGTTAAAATGACGAGTTACGAATGACGAGTCAGGTACCTCCGGCAAAGCCGGAGGCTTGAAAGATTGGAACCGCTCAAAGCGGTTGGACTAGTCCTTAAGCCAGCGTGATTTGTTGAGAAAACTTGAAAATAGTCCTGAAATGTGCATCGCTATTGGTTATAATAGGAACTTGCAAGTAACCAATACAACCAAAAGGAGCACATTTCAGGTGAATAAAAGAGACCACAAAATCTACCTCCGTGACAAGCAAAATCTGGAGACGCGGCTGGTAAGAAAACAGTACGATGATCAGCCCGATTCCATGTTCAAGGATTCCAACATCCGCTACCAGATCGCAGAAAGAAGCCGGGCCATCGGTTTCGGTGGAATCGGCGCCCTGCACAAACTGGTGTGTAAACTGGGATTGGACAGGGCAATCAACAAAAACATCGTGCTGCTGAAGGTCCATGTCCCTTACTGGGAATCGGACCATGTTCTGAATATCGCCTACAACGTCCTCACCGGCGGCACCTGCTTGGAAGACATCGAGCGACTGCGCAACGATGAAACCTATATGAATGCGCTGGACGCCGAAAGGATCCCGGATCCGACAACGGCCGGAGATTTTCTGCGCCGTTTTGAGGATGAGACCTGGATCTTGGCTCTGCAAGAAACGATCAACGAAACGAGAGCGAAGGTCTGGGAGATGCAGGAGTCTTCGTTCCGCAAAGAAGCCATTATCGATGTCGACGGCACCATTGCCGGGACCACGGGCGAATGCAAGGAGGGGATGGACATTGCCTATAACGGGATCTGGGGATACGCGCCGCTGATCGTGACGCTGGCCAATACCAATGAGGTGCTCTATCTGGTGAACCGACCGGGCAGCCGTCCCTCCTCTGATGGAGCGGCCGAATGGATGGATCTGGCGATCGATCGGGTCACTCCGGTTTTCAAAAAAGTATGGCTCCGGGGAGATACCGATTTTTCTCTCACCCACAACTTTGATCGTTGGGATGAAAGAGTCGGATTTGTCTTTGGTTATGATGCCAAGCCGAATCTTATCGCGATGGCAGATGCCCTGCCCAAGAGCCTCTGGAAGCCGCTCCAACGGCCTGCGCGCTACAAGGTGAAAACGGAAGGGCGGGATCGACCGGAAAACGTTAAGGAAAAAGTAGTCAAAGAAAGGGAGTTCAAAAACATCCGCCTCCAGAGCGAACACGTCGCGGAATTCGATTACCGTCCCGCCCATTGCAACAAGACGTACCGGATGGTCGTCGTCCGGAAAAATCTCACTGTCGAAAAGGGCGAAAACCGATTGTTCGACGATGTGAGGTACTTCTTTTATATAACGAACGACCGAAAAATGACGGCTCCAATGTAATTACGAATTTAGGGTCAGCGGATATTGAAAGGAGGAATCGTGTCGAAGACTGAGGCCAATCTGAAGGAAGCTTACGCCGGCGAAAGCCAGGCCAATCGCAAATATATGGCGTTTGCCAAAAAGGCAGAACAGGAGGGATTTGTCAATGTTGCCCGCCTGTTCCGGACAGCGGCGGAAGCCGAGGCCATTCATGCTGCGGCGCACCTGAGCGCCATGGACGGCATCAAGTCTACGGCCGACAACCTGCGCGCGGCGATCGAGGGTGAAACGCACGAATATACGGTCATGTACCCTCCCATGGTCGAGGCCGCCCAGGCGGAAAATCACAAGGGCAAGCGTATGCTGGCCTTTGCCAAACTGGTTGAGGAGGTCCACGCTCAGCTCTATAAGAAAGCGCTTGAAGCTGTCGCGCAGGGAAAGGATCTGGCCGAATCCAATGTCTATCTCTGCCCCATATGTGGCCACATCGAGATTGGAGCGCCGCCTGCGGCCTGCCCGGTCTGCGGCATAAAAGGCGAAAAGTACGTCCGGGTGTAAACAATTGACGATTGACGATCAAAAATGGTGAAGAACGGGCAGCTGCAGCGGGGCAAGGTTCTCGTCGTCAACGGAGAGGAATCCCAGCGCATCGACTGCTGCCGCGCGCTCGAATCCGGCGGTTTCAGCTTTGCTTTGGCAGAAAACGGCGAACAGGCGGTGTTGAAGGCCCGCCAGGAATCGTTTGATGTTGCCTTGCTGGATCTTGCGGTTCCGGGCTTGTCCGGGATGGAGGTTTTGAGGAGGCTCAGGCAGGATTCTCCGAACACGGCCGTAATCGTCATGAGCGGCGAAGCCACGATCGATTCGGCTGTGGAGTCCGTCAGACTGGGAGCCTATGACTACCTTCCCAAACCATTCACGCCCGAAGGTCTGATGGAGCTCGTGGAGAAGGCCGGGTATGCAGCAAGGATGGCGCTCGAGAATGCCTGCATCGGTCAGGGGCTCGAGAGAAAGATGCTGTCCGAGGTCCTTATCGGCCGGTCCGAATCCATGAACCGCGTCCTGCGGCTCATCCAAAAGGCGGCGCCCGTCGATTCCACCGTATTGATCACCGGTGAAACGGGCGTCGGCAAGGAAGTGGTGGCGCGGGCAATCCACAGGCTGAGCCGCCGATCCGATAAGCGATTCGTGACGGTCGATTGCGGAACGCTGGTCGAGAGCCTTTTCGAAAGCGAGCTGTTCGGGCATGTCAGGGGTGCCTTCTCAGGCGCCGTGGAAAACGCCACCGGAAAGATCGAGCTCGCTGAGGGAGGAAGTCTATTCCTCGACGAAATCGCCAATATCAGCATCAATATGCAGGCGAAACTGCTGCGCGCAGTCCAGGAGCGTGAAATCTCGAAGGTAGGGAGCCCCCACAGGCGGAAGATCGATGTACGCATCATTTCCGCCACCAACCGCGACCTCGAACAGGCTCTGCGCGAGGGCAGATTTCGCGAAGATCTCTTTTACCGGCTGAATGTAATCCGCATTCCGGTTCCGCCTCTGCGCGAGCGGCTCGAGGACATACCGGCTCTGGCCGATTATTACCTCAAGAAAATCGCGGCTGAAAAACAACGCGCGGCGCTCGGCATTTCGGACGAAGCGATGCGTTTCCTGATACGGTGCGAATGGCCGGGCAACGTCCGCGAGCTGATCAATGCGCTGGAGTTCGCTGTCGTGACTTGTGAAGGCAAAACCATCGGTATGAGAGACCTGCCTTACGGGCCGGCGGATTTTTCCCGATCCGGCAGGCCGGCCGGAGGCAGCCTTGCCCGCCTCGAACGCAACGAAATCCTGAGTGTGCTCAATCAGTTTCACGGCAATAAAACGAAAGCGGCGGAATACCTGGGAATCAACCGCAAGACGCTGCGTGAAAAAATGCAGAAATACGGCCTTTGATTTTCTTGTCCGGCAGCGGCACCAAATTTTCCCCCTTTCCTTGGTGGTTGGGACGGGTCTCCGGAGCACTGTCCTCACTGGAACCTGGAGGAGAACTTTTTTCTTGTGCGGGATAGTGAAAAATTTAATAAGTCGTGTAACATTTATATTAAATGCGTCTCATTTACACTAAAGCAATGAATCAGGGAGAGGAAATGAAACATTTATTTAAATCGATTCCAGCAATTTTGAATGGGACGGCAATGCAAAGAATTCTGGGCATTTGCCTGTTGCTGACTGCCGGCGCAGCGGTGTGTCTTGGAGCCGATTTCTGGGAAAAAAAGCAATATAAGGAATGGTCTCAGAAGGACTGCGCCAAGATGCTCGAGGATTCGCCGTGGGCCAAGACTCTGACGCTTACCAAGGTGGAGATCATGGCACAGGAGACCGCGGCAAACGCCACCATGGGCAGCGGGCAGCAGCCCTATGTCAAATACCAGGCTCAGTTCCGAACGGCGGCGCCGATCCGGCAGGCTATTGTTCGCCAGATGCAGATCGCGCAAAAATACGACAGTATATCTCCCGAGTTGAAGCAGGAACTCGACAAGAGAGCTGAAGAGTTTTTGTCAGCCGGTTCGCCGGATGCCATAGTTGTTCACGTGACATATATGGCCAATTCCCAGACAAATGAGCTGGAACTGGCGCGCCATTGGCAATCCCGGACGACGGATACGCTGAAAAACTCCGTTTATCTGATCAGCTCGAAGGGCGTCAGGGTTCCCCTTGCTCAGTATGCCGTCGCGCAGGGCGGCCAGCACGAGTTTCAGTTCATTTTCCCACGCCAGTATGATGGAAAGCCTATCCTGGGTCCGGACGACAAATCGCTTAAACTGGAATTCGCCTACCCGATCGTCGACACGATGGGCGACGGAAGAGCTTTCATGGAATTCAAAGTGCAAAAGATGACCATCGGGGGGAAAACCGAGTTCTAACACTGCATCGAAAAAAAGCGCCACGAATTACGCTGCATAATTCGTGGCGTTTTTTGTTTCCAGAAGAGATTCCCCTAGAACTCAGGGGAGTCTCTTGGCTGGCAATCAGGTTAACCGATCTAAAAATCTAATCGGATCTTGGCCTGGAACGTCCGGTTCCCGACTTTTCTGTCGAAGTAGCCGATGTTCCAGTCTGCCATGGTAAAGGTGGACATGTCGAAGGTCGGGTTCATGTTCATCCATGCGTCGCCCGGCACCACGATCCGGACACCCGAGTTGAATTGGCCGTAGGATGCCATGGGGTGGTTGAATATGTTTTTTGCATCCACGCGAACCTGGATGCTCTTGCTCTCCGTAATCTGAACCCTTTTGCTCATTGCTATGTCAGCACTCCACATTCCCAGGCCCGTAAGGTTGTTCCGCCCGAAGCTGCCTCGCTGTCCGGGCTGCGGGTTCTGGAAAATAACGTGAGTGGGATCGCTGGCCAAAACAATTGCATTAAGGGTGCATTGCCCATTCAAGCCGTCTTTCGCAGTAACGTTGGCACATTGCGGATCTCTTTTTTTTGCGTAGACGGAATCTGTGACATTCTCGCCTTCAATCCCGAACAGGCTGCCCGACGGCGCATTGGCCGACCAGGTCAATTGGGCGGATTTGGTGTCAAAGGACGGATCGACGAGGTCCGGGACGCCGTTGCCGTATAACCCGCTTCGAGCATTGACACTCAGGGGACTTCCGGTGGAGTAGTTATAGATCCAGCTCAGCTGCCAGCCCTCAACGATCCTCGCCAAGGCGCCGGAACTCCCGCTGAACAGCATCTTGTTTGGACCGAATGGTAAATCGTACGAGCCATAGGCAATGAATGTGTGGGCACGGCTGCCGCTCAATAGGGTGTAGTCAGCCGCCCTGTCAAGCGGGTCAGTAATCCCTCCGCTGACGCCCAGGTTTTTGGCCCACGTGTATGTTCCCACGACGCTGAGGCCGTGTGTCGGCCGCAGCGTTATCTGGGCCTGCATGGAGTGATAGTTGGCGTGGTTGAAGTTTCCGCTGTAGTTCACGGCGCTGAATTGCGGAGACGTGTATATGAAATTCTCCGGGAAATTATTGTACCGGAGCACGCCGCCGTTTGCGCCATCGGGAATGTCGGGAAGATTCTGGTTGCCCGGATACATATAGGCGCCGGGGAAGAACTGTTGCTTGCTGTAGTTCAAGGTGGCCAGAGTGTTGGCAAGTGCCGCGTAGTCCCCGTTGGCAAGGTTTGCCTGAGTAGACGTGGATGCGCGCAAATGCATCGCTCCGGTCTGCAAAACGCCGCCAGCCATCGTTCCTACAGGTCCATGCGAGTTTTGGAAGGGGAATTGATCTGCCACCAGGTTTATGCCCTGCAGCATCTGATCCAGCAAGGGAACGTTGTCCTCGCCTCTCCGGGCGGCATCGAACGCATCCTTCAGCCCGTTCTTGAGAAAGTTTGCCGCATTCAGGTTCTGTTGTCCGGGCGACTTGCGGCTCAGCGTCCCGATGTATTTGACGTCGATCGTCAGATTCGAGGTGATATTTCGGGTTACGGCCAAGGTGAGTGTCTGAGCGTACGGATTTCTGAAATTGGGGTCATACACCGATACCGTACGAGCCCGCTGTGAAACGGGGATCATCTTCATTCCGGCTTCATATCCCGCATATACAGGGACGGGGATGTAGTTGGAAACGTTTGCCATACTGAGGAAGGCGTTCGTGCTGTTTCCGCTAAACGTATTGGGGTAATAGGTACCCGGCACGTTGCCGATGACGCCTGACGCCCCGAACTGCGAATCGAGCCGCGAAATCGGCATGTAGCTCATCTGATACCCGCCGCGTATTGTGGTTTTGCCCTTGCCCCAGAATGGAAGCTGATAGGCAAAGCCTACCGCAGGCCCGAAGTTATTCCAGTCACTCTCGTAGGGATGCTCATCCGGATTAGCGGAGTCCGGCCCGATATACGCCTGCTGCGACAATTCAGCGCGCGTTCCTGGATTCCAGAAAGCCTCGTTGAAGGTTCGCCCCGACATCGAGAACAGCGCGTTTCCTCCTCCAAGAAAACCTGCTGTCAGGCCATCGGTAACATACGGCACCCCATAATATTCGAAGCGCAGTCCGAGGTTGAGAGTGAGGTTGTCGGTGGCTTTCCAGTCATCCTTAACAAAGAGGTCAAACTCATTGATGATGAATTTGCGCCTCATGTATTTGTCGTCTGTGGCGGGATTGTTGTAGGACGTCTGGTTGGGAGAATTGACAAACAGGAATTGGGATATCCCGCTCAGCGAACCGGAGAGATAGTTTATGAGATTCTCCATGGTCGCCACATTTCCGGCCCCTCCAAAAAGCGAGGTAGAGTAGCCGGCTATGTTGGGAAGGAACGGGCTGAACCACACTCCCGAATTCGGGGCCAGTTGAGTGGAGCCGCCCATTGCGTAGGGGTAGCTGAAAGCTGCGCCGCTGAAGAATCCCAGCATGCCGCCATCAGTCGTTTGATCGGAACTCCCGAGGCGGACTTCTCCACCCCATTTGAACGAATGCCTGTTTTTCGTCCATGTAACCGTGTCGCCGACCACCCACCGGTGATCGATGCCGCCGAAGTTATAGGGCAGGTTGCCCCTGCTGCCGAACGGGTTGGTGTGGTTAGCGCCGAGATCTACACGGCCGGTCACGCCTCCCTGTCCCGGACCCCATATAACGGGCGTGCCATTGATTACGGGAAACTTGGACAGGAGCTCGTTCGCATCGTTCTCAGGGTTGCCATAGGCATTATAGGTGTTGGTGTTCACAATCGAGAGTCCGAATCGGGCTTCATTGAGAAGGGTTGGTTTCAGCGTGGATGTGAGGTTGACCGAATAGGTCTGAGGCTTCCGTTCCAACCGGCCTCCCCAGTATTCCGGCAAGGTCTTGAAGTTGTCGTCCGCCCAGTCCGACTCGTAGGTCCAGATCCCGCTGATCCTGTGGTTGGGATTGAAGTTGTGATCGATCCGCACAGTGAATTGCTGGCGTTGGGGATCCTCGCCGATGCCATACACACTGTCCGCGCTGTTGAGATGCTCGGTATACCGATAGCCGGCGGTGTTCAATCCGTCGCCGGCATCCCAGTTGTTCGGCTGGGGTACGTATGTCAGGAACTGACTGACATTGCCGGTCGTATCCCACGTGCTCCGAAGCGCATCCCACGCGGTGAACGGTATCAGGTCCGTGGCAGGATCGTAATCGGAACAATCGTTGGCGGCCACGGAGCCCGGGACAATCTGGCCGAATGCATGCGCGATGCGAAGCTGGCCGTCGAAAGCAGTGCCGTCGGGCTTGGTGGTCGGCATCATCGGGTTGCCGTTGGCGTCAATCACGGTTGTGTAAGGGGTCCCAAATCCGCCGGGCACAACTGTTTCCTGCAGCCTGTTGCCGTTGCCCCAATAATCAAAATAGCGGAAAATGCCTTTCCGCGCACAGGGGGTCAGCACGACCCGGTTAGCGGACCTTCTCAGCTTTGCCGACTGGCCGTCATAGAGCCCGAAAAAGAACGTTTTGTTCTTGACGATCGGGCCGCCGACGCTCGCCGTCCATTCGTTGAGGTTTCTCCAGTCAGGAATAATGCCTTGACGGTTGTTCCACCACTGGTTGGAATCCAATTTGGTATTCTGGAGGTTCCACACCAGGGCGCCGTGGTAGGCATTAGCTCCCGACTTTGTTATCAGTTGCAGTTGTCCGGCACCTCGCCCCATTTCCGCGTCGACAGGTGCAAGGACCATCTTGAATTCGCCGATGAGGTCGGGATTGAGGCGCACGTTGGAAGCCAGTCCGTTGTTCCAGCGCAGGTCGTTGACCGTGACGCCGTCCCGCTGCAGGTTTACGTTGCTGGCGTTAATGCCTGCAAAGGTTGTGGCGTCTGCGTTCCATATCTCGTCAGTGGTCATTACGGTGCCGCCCATCACTTTCATAAGGTCGAGCACGTTGTTGTTGACCAGGGGAAGGTCGATCACCTGCTTTTCGGGAAGCACAGTGCCGACCGATGAGCTCGATTCCAGCAGCAGCCTGTCGGACGCGACGGAAACCTCAATCTGCTGCTCAAGTTTGCGGACCTGGAGAGTGAAATTCAGCCGGACCTGCGCGGCATTCCCGACGATGACGTCCGTAAACGTATGTGTCTGGAAACCGGACATTTCCGCGCTTACCTTGTAGGTTCCGACCTGAAGGCCGGGAAAGTTATATACTCCAGCAGCATTGCTCACCGCCGTCCTGCTGACGCCCGTTTCGTTGTTCGTTGCCGTAACAGTCACGCCAGGCAACACCGCCTGCGTAGCATCCTGAATGGTCCCGCTGAGGGTAGCATTGGCTTGGCCCAATGCCTGGGTTGCGAGAACAAGGGGAGCGAGCATTACCGCCAGGATCAGAAACTTCTTCATAACGGCATTCCCTCCTGTTGCAGTGAAGAAAGATGCCGCAGGCTTTTGTTCGCCAGGTAAACAGGGCCCGCGGACTGGTCGTCCCTTCATGGCTTTCCCGGACGCGGGCCGGCTTGCCTGCTCTGCGGCCGGGAGGAAATCAGACCGGATGCGGGATAGATCGCAAGTTGTTCCCGCTTTGTGGGATTCCCCGTTATTTCAAGCCGAATCAGCGCGCTTCCATGGGAGCGAGGTGAGTGTGGGTCACTGCCAGCAAACTACCATTATCAGCAGCAGCGTCAACAGTAATAGCAATGGGTAAATTCTGAGAGATATGGGCTAAGCCCAGAGATGCATTATATCATTAATGCGCGGGCATTTGCATCGAAGTAAGGTTAATCGATTTGCCAAATGGAGAAATGTATTGCAGTTATGGAAGATCCTGTGATTTTCGGTCACCGGTTGCGCAAATTTCGGAGATAAGAATTTATAGACAGCCGGGATCCGCCTGTTTCACGCCGAGACGGGAAGTTCGTGAAGATATCATTTCGGGACTCCGCGCTCTCCGCGCCTCCGCGTGAGGTCATTTCGCCTTTCAGTTTTTCCGTGCAGGCAATTCCTGGAATATTTGTTCGCCCAAAAAAGAAAAACTCCCCCGAACCGCATGGGGGAGTTTTTCCGGTTAGCAGGCTATTCCGTCCGAACTAGAAGTCGAAGCGGAGCTTGGCCTGGAAGGTACGCGTCCCGACCTTGTTATCCAGTAAACCGAAATCGTTGGTCCCACTGAGAGTCATATCCGGGTTGGCTGCAATGGCCGACCGGCTGCTGACCGTCGTGTAGCCCAGCGATGGCATAGGATGGTTGAATATGTTCGTGGCGTCCACCCGGACCGTGAAGCTCTTGCCTTCCGCAACCCTGAACGATTTGCCCATGGCTGCATCCAGCGTCCACCGTCCCAGGTTGGTCACATTCATCCGGCCAAAGTTGCCCCGCGTTCCAGGAGCTGCATTCTGGAACACGATTACGCTCTCATCGGATGCAAGCGCCAGCGCCTGCATCGTACAGACATTCTGCAGGCCTTGTGCGGTTGTCACATTCGCACATTGCGGATCCTTGATTTTCACATACCGGTTGTCGAAGTAATTCCCCTTGTCCGCACCGGGCTCCCACGTTACATGTCCCATCTTGTTGTCGAACGAGCCTTCCGGCCCGACAAAGTCCGGGATTGCATTGCTGTAAAGCGACGTAGTGGATGCCGTGATGCTGTTCGGGCTTCCACTGGCATAGTTGAAAATCCACGTCATCTGCCAGCCGCCGATGAAGGCATCCACAGCCCGATTGACGTCCTTGAACAGCGACCGGCCCTGGCCAAACGGCAGGTCAAACGTGCCGTAGGTGACCAGCTGGTGCGAACGGTGACCGTTCACCAGCGAGTAGTCCGCCGCCCTGTCGAGCGGATTGGTATAGCCGCTGGCGAGGAGCCCCAGGTTCCGGCTCCAGGTGTAAGTACCCACCAGGCTGAAGCCATGGGTCGGGCGCAAGGTCACCTGGGCCTGCATGCCGTGATAGTTGTTGTAAGCCAGGTTCCCTATCATGTCCGCGGTCGCGAACTGCGGGTTGGTATATATAAAGTTCTCCGGAAAACCGTTGTATCGGAGAATGGAGCCATTGACACCGCTCGGAACGAAGGGCAGACCTTCGTTACCGGGGTTGGTTGTGACGTAGTTCGCCGTAGCCATAGTTCCGGCCAGTGCGGCAAAGTTACCGTTGGCGAGGTTGGAGTTGGTATTGCCGGATGCACGAAGGTGCATGGCGCCAGTCTGAAGAACGCCGTTGTAAATGGTTCCCACCGGGCCATAACCTGTTCCGGCATAGTTGATCCCGTTGAAAATCTGGTCCAGCAACGGGGAATCGCCGCCTCTGCGCGCTGCGTTGAACGCGTCCAGAAGCCCGTTGTTCACGAAATTGGCGGAGTTCAGCGCCACTGTACCGGTCGATTTCCGCGTCAGCGTACCGATATAGCGCATGTCCACCGTCAGGTTGGATCCGATGTTGCGCACCAAGGCCAGCGTCAGGTTCTGTACATACGGATTCCGCAGATTGTCGTCATACACGGTGTAAGCCTGGGTTCTCTGCGTGATCGGAATCATCTGAAGAGGTACCGCATCGGAGGGAATCTGGGTCGGCACCAGGTTCGGCAGCATCGCAAAGTTCATGTAAGGCGTGCTGCTGTCCCCGCTGTAGACGTTGGTGTAGCTCGTGCCGATGGTATTCGCGATAACGTTCGCGAAGCCGTCCGCGCGCGAGATCGGCATGTAGCTGATCTGGTAGCCGCCGCGCAGGGTGGTCTTGCCCTTTCCACCCCAGGGAAGCTGCCAGGCAAAACCCACCGCCGGTCCGATGTTGTTCCAGTCGTCCTTGTAGACCTGCTGGCTCGGATTCGGCGAATTCGGCCCGACGAAGGTCTGTTTCGTCAGCGAACCCGTGGAGTCGATATTTCCGCTCAGCCAGTTGTCGAAACCGCCTCCCGATATTCCGAATATCGAGGAGGGCCCGCCCTCGAGGCCGACTGCCATACCTGACTCTACATAAGGCACGCCATAGTATTCGTAGCGTACCCCAAGGTTCAAAGTGAGATCATCCGTAACCTTCCAGTCGTCCTTGAAGAAAATGTCCCATTCCTTCATTCGGATGTCGAAGATCTGGTTTTGCTCGCCCTTGGTGAAGTCGCTCCAGTTCAACGCCGTCGGGGAGTTGACATATACGTAGTTGCGAAGATTGGCAACCGATCCCGAGAAGTAGTTCAGGAGGTTCGCCATGCTGTTCGAGCTGCCAAAATAGGGAGCGAACCCTATCAGCCCGGTCAATCCCGGGGCAAAGCCGCTGATTCCATAAATCTGGGAGTTTGAAGTGGAGCCGCCGACAACCGAAGTGTATACGTTGGCGTCATTGAAGAACCGCCCCGTGCCCTGCCGGTCCTGGTAGGACTTGGACATGCGCAGCTCGCCGCCCCATTTGAACGAATGCCTTCCGTTCGTCCACGTGAGCGTGTCCGAGTAAGTCCACCGCGGATCATAGCCGCCGAACGGCACAGGCAGGTTGCCGCGGCTGCCTACCGGGTTGCTCTGAGGGGTGCCGCTGAAAAATGCAAAGGTGCTGAATACATCGGTGTGGAAACCCATGTTCCCGGAGCCCGGGTTGACGTGCAGGGGCAGCCCCTTGTAGGCGGAGCCGGCCAGGTATGTGTCGGTGTCATAGAGACTCTGCATCAGAGCCACCATGTCGGACCCCGTCGTCGGATTGAAAATGGCGTCGTAGGTCATACTGTCGGTGCGCGACATCCCGAACCGGAATTCGTTGAGCAGCGTTGGCTTCAGCGTGGAAGTCAACTGTACGGAAACATACTTCGGTTTCCGCTGAATAAATCCGCCGTAGCCGTTCGGCCAGGACGGGAAGCTGTCGTCGGCCGTCGACTTCTCATACGAAAAGCTCCCGCTGATGCGGTGCCGGTCGTTGAAATTGTGGTCGACCTTGACGTTGATCTGCTTGCGCAGGTTGTCCTCGCCCAGACCCAAAATGTTGTCCCCGCCTTTGAGCCGCAGCAGCCACTTGTGGCCGCCGGTATTCAGGCCGTCGCCAACCTCGTAGTTGTTAGTCACCGGCATGATTTCGGTGAACCGCGAGACGAACCCGGTGGTGTCGAGCCCAGTCCGGTAAAAATCGTACGGAGTTCCCGGTATTACATCCGTGGCCGCATTGAAATCGGAGCAGTCGTTGGTCGTGGGCTCCTTGAGCAGCTGGCCGAATACATACCCATGGTGTAGCCTGCCCGTGAAAGCTGTCCCGTCGGGATTTGTCGCAGGCGCGATCGGATTGCCCTCGGCATCGACGGCTCTGCGCGTCGGTGTGATGCCGGTGGTGCTTTCCGAACCCAGGATGTTGGTGCTCATCCAGTTGTCATACCAACGGAAAATGCCTTTCCGGGCACACGGCGTCAGAACGATCGGGTTGACATTCTGGCGCTGCCGCGAGATCTGCTGGTTCCACATCACGAAGAAAAAAGTCTTGTTCTTGATGATCGGGCCGCCGACACTGGCCGTGTATTCGTTCATGTTGCGCCAGTTGGGCTGCGTCCCGGTCCGGTTGTAGTGATACTCGTTGGAGTCCAGGGCCGAGTTCTGGACGCTCCAGACCACCCCGCCGTGATAGGCGTTGCCGCCCGATTTCGACAGGATCTGCACCTGACCGGCACCTCGGCCAACTTCGGCGTCCACAGGCGAAAGGAGTACCTTGAATTCGCCGACCATTTCGTTGTTGAGGCGCAGGGGCGAATTCAGTCCGGTCGAATACCGGACGTCGTTCACCGTCACGCCATCGCGCTGCAGGTTGATGTTCCCGGCCGATACGCCCGCCATAACCGTCGTATCTGCGGCAAATACGGGATTCTGGTCCGTCAGCACTGTTCCGCCCATGACTTTGATGAGGTCGAGCACGTTGTTGTTGACCAGGGGCAGCTCGTTCACGGTCTTTTCCGGAAGAGCCAGTCCTACCGACGAACTCGATTCCAGCAAAAGTCTTTCCGTTGAGATGGACACTTCAACCTGCTGCTCCAATTTTCGCACCTGCAGGGTGAAATTCAGGCGGACCTGGGTGGCCGCCCTGAGCTGGACGTCCGTGAAGGTCTGCGTCTGGAAACCGGCCAGCTCCGCGGTGACCTTGTAGGTTCCCGGCGGGAGGCTGGCGAAATTGTACACGCCCGCTGCGTTGGTTACGGTAGGCGTCGCGACTCCCGTCGCGTTGTTTGTCGCCGTGACGGCTACACCGGGCAGCACACCGCCGGTGGCATCCGCAACCGTTCCGCTCAGGCTGGAGTTGCTTTGACTGAACGCCGGCGCGGTAAGCATAAGGCACAAAAGAACCGCCCCGACTAGATACTTATTCATAACAGAACTTCCTCCCTTGATCTGACTTAGGAAGAAACCACAGGCTTGCATTCGCCAGGTTCAATGATGCCCGCGATTCCGAATTCTTCTGCTTCTTCAACTTCAACCAAATGACATAACTGGCGTGTGCCAGGAATGGATAAATGTGCGGGAGATTGGACGAGCCTTCCCGCTTCATGGAATTCCCTGTCTCCTGAATTGAAATTTCCTGACGCGCCTCCGAATCCGAGCCCTATGAAGGAGAGCCCCTCCACTCGTCCTTCCAACCCAAGCCTTCGGCGGCAAGTCTTAAACATTTTTAATCCTTACCGACCAAAAATATTGCCAGACGGCAAAATAGATTCAAGAGCATTTAATTATCTTTCAGGCTAAATACTAAGCATAAGAGGCGCATTATAGCCTATCATTTAGCTAAATGTGAAATTATTTTGCAGAATTGGCCAATCAGGCACCTCCGGCAAAGCCGGAGGCTTGAAGGATTGGAACCGCTCAAAGCGGTTGTAGGTGTTACGATGGTCTTGAACGCTGACCTACGCGGGCAAAAGCCGATGAGGCCTTTGCTCGCCAACCCTCGCCGAACAAATCGGCGTTTGCCAGCGCTTTTTTCAGCGTATCTCAGCGTTTCAAAATACGGAGCTGTCAAACTCTATGAGTCCCCCGGCAGAGCCGGGAGTTTACCAATAGAATCAGGAATTAAATGATGGGCTTTTGATTCTAGTGGACACACATCATATGTGGCTGCTTTTTATCATATGTGGCTGCTTTTTATCGCATCCACAATCGAGAACCCGCACTATGCCGGGTTTTCTCATCATTTCGTTTTTTGAGAGCGCAGAGAATTAGGGGGTTGCTTTCTGCATAATAAGAATTGGCTTGCAGGTAATTCCGGAATTGGCGGACATTGAGACAAGAGCCACCCTTCAGGAGATGCGGGCTCAGGCCTTCGGAGGCACGGTTATAGCTCGTATTTCCTGAGTTGGCTTGGACTTTTACCGGTGGATTGCTGCACAAAACGCGAGAAGGATGCCGGCGATGAGTATCCCAACCTGATTCCCACTTCCTTCACCGATATGTTCGGCCGATCCAGCATCACTCGGGCCATATGCAGCAGTTCCGTGCGCCGGTATTCGCGAAAAGAAGTGTGCCGCGTGTTACGCATGGCATTTTCGATTGTGTGTCGGTCAACCCCAAGCGTGCGCGCAATTTCCGACAGATGAATGCTAGGGGTGTTGGCGATCAATGCATCCAGTTCCTTCAAAAGCACACGCTGGTTGTATGTCATAGGCCCTTGGCAAAAGAAAAATGATTAAATCATAAATTGATTTATGTGCTCCAGGCCGGGCGAATACCCCGAAATCCATAGGAACAATGAACTGCACATCTATCAATGGATTAGTTGATGGCATTTTTGTGCGACTTAACATATTTGTCAAGTTTTTTTTAACAAAATGTAAAGCCTCTCCGGCAGAAACGACTCTGCAGATCCTTCGACAATTTTTCCCTGGCCGCAGGCCGAAAGCTGCGGCTTGCCTGATAACCAGGCAGTTCAAAACAATCCGAATCGCAAAAACCGGGCAATGGTACAAAAAGTGCCAGTTGTGAAATTGGAACAGAAAAATTAGGCCTTTCGTGGAGGATTTCTTAAGAAGATATGTATTTTATTCTCAATATATTACAAAGATTAACACAAGCTCTAAAAACAAGATTTCGGATATTGGGCCAATTTTTGCTAATATAGCAGGGGCGAATTTGCCGCCTGGCGATATGGTTGAATAAACTTCGCCTCGCGCAATCAAAGAAATAGCGTCTTGTCTAACCTTGAGGTTGCCTATGGATGCAAATAAAAAAATTGATCAAGAGCGGCCTGTGAAACCTCCGCTCGACATACTCATAATAGATGATGAAGAGATTTTCACTGAGGCCTGCAGTCAGACTCTCGAGAGAGGCGGATACCGGACCGCCGTGGCCAACAACGGGCCTCTGGGTATTCAAATGGCGGGCTCGGCACACCCCGGGGTGGTGCTACTCGATCTCAAAATTTCGGGCCTGCCCGGCCTCGAACTGCTTGGCCTGATCGTGAAAGCGGAGCCGACAGCCGTGCCGATCGTCGTCACCGGTCACGCCACGGTGGATTCCGCTGTCGAGTCCATGAAACTCGGAGCCTTCGATTTTCTGACCAAACCCATCGATCCTGAAAAGCTTCTGGAGACTGTGCGCCGGGCCTTGAGCCTCAGCATCCTGCGCAAGGAGGCCAGTGCATCGAAATCGGGCGCCGGGACGGAGCCTCATGCATCCGACAAGTACGACCTGCTGCTGCAGGGCTTGGATGTTCTTGGGGGAGCCTATTCAATGGGCATGGAAAAACGGCAGCTGCTCGATGAACTCGCTTACCTCGAGAGCGAAGCCAAGTATCATGCCGCAAGCCTGGGCCAGATCAAAAAGAAAGAGCGGGCAATACTGGATATACGCGATGAGCTGCTGGCCGCGGACACAATCATGCGCAAATATGATTTCCAGAAGAACGCTCTCATCCAGGTGCTTCTGGATGTTCAGGAACGTTTCCGGTGGCTGCCGCGCCACATCCTCAGCTGGATCTCGGGCAGGCTCAACATCCCCCTCCGGGAAATCTACATAATCGCCAACTTCTACGAAGCCTTCAGCCTCGAACCGCGCGGCCGTCATACCATCCAGGTCTGCACAGGGACGGCCTGTCACGTGCGCGGGGCATCGGAGACGCTGATCCGTGTTTCAGCCTTGCTTGGCATTCAACCGGGCCAGACCGACAGCCGGCAGGAATTCACTCTCGAGACCGTCCACTGCCTGGGGTGTTGCGCCCTGGCGCCGGTGGTTCAGATCGACGCCCAGTACCACCATGATCCGTCGCGCAGCAAACTCGAGAAAATCGTCAAGTCACTGGAGAAAGAGGAGGCGCAAGAATGTCTCGCATAGAAACCGCAGCGGATCTGGAAAGGCTCAGGGAAGAAATCAAAGCACAGCGCACCGGCAGGCAAACCTGGCTGGCAGTCTGCTCGGGAACCGGCTGCCGCGCCTATGGAGCCGATATCCTTGCCGATTCTCTCGAAGAGGAGATCGAGAAGCGCGGAATCGGCAATCAGGTTGGCGTCCGCCGGACCGGGTGTCACGGATTCTGCGAACGCGGCCCCCTGGTAGTGATTCAGCCTTCGGACGCCTGCTACCTCGGAGCCCAGCCCAAGAACGTGCCCGCAATCATCGACAATCTGGTTGCCGGCAGTGGGGCCGTCGATCGCCTTCTGTACCTCGACGACGAAAGCGGCAAGCGCCTTGCGCATCTCGACGAGATCCCGTTCTACAAGTATCAGAAAAGGATTCTGCTCGAAAACAACGTGCGGATCGATCCTTCCAGCATTCTGGACTACATCGCCGTCGGAGGGTATTCCGCCCTGGCCAAAGCTCTTACCGGCATGACGCCCGAAGCCGTGCTCAACGAGGTCAAAGCCGCCAACCTGCGCGGCCGCGGCGGCGGTGGATTCCCGGCCGGCAGAAAATGGGAAACAACCCGCAACGCGCACGGCGAGCCCAAATACGTCATCGTCAATGCCGACGAAGGGGATCCCGGCGCCTACATGGACCGCAGCATCCTCGAAGGCAATCCGCACAGCGTCCTGGAAGGCCTGATCCTGGGCGCCTATGCAATCGGCGCTTCGGAAGGCTTCATCTACGTGCGCCAGGAATACCCGCTTGCGCGCAAGCATGCCGTGAAGGCCCTGGACCAGGCGCGGGAATACGGCCTGCTGGGCAAGAACATCCTCGGGTCCGGCTTTTCCTTCGACGTAAAGATACACCGCGGCGCGGGCGCCTTCGTGTCCGGAGAATCCAGCGCTCTGATGAGCGCCATCGAGGGGCATGTCGGCGAACCCCGCCCTAAATACATCCATACGTCCGAAAAAGGCATCTGGGGCAAGCCTTCGTGCCTGAACAATGTCGAGACCTGGGCCAACGTTCCCCACATCATAAACCGGGGCGCCGCGTGGTTCGGCAGCATGGGGACCGAGGGAAGCAAGGGAACCAAGATATTTTCACTGGTCGGCAAAGTTAAAAATACCGGCCTCGTGGAAGTGCCCATGGGCATCACCCTGCGCGACATCATCTTTAAGATTGGCGGCGGAGTGCCCAAGGGAAAGAAATTCAAGGCGGTGCAGACCGGCGGGCCCTCGGGCGGAGTTATTCCTGAATCCCTGCTCGATCTGCCGGTCGATTTCGACGAACTCACCAAAGTCGGCTCGATGATGGGGTCCGGCGGAATGATCGTTATGGATGAAAACACCTGCATGGTGGACACGGCGCGCTATTACACCAATTTCCTCGCTCATGAATCGTGCGGGAAGTGCATCCCCTGCCGCGAGGGGCTTCGGCAGATGCTCACCATCCTCAACAACATCACCTCCGGCCAGGGGAAGGACGGAGATCTCGAACTGCTTGAGGAACTCTCCGAGTTTATGGAAGCCGCCTCTCTTTGCGCTTTGGGGCAGTCCGCTCCCTTCCCGGTTCAAAGCACCCTGAAATATTTCCGCCAGGAATACGAGGAGCACATCAAAGAGAAACGCTGCTCCGCCGGAGTCTGCTCCGCGCTCATCGCCTACCTGATCGACCAGGAAAAATGCGAAGCCTGCGGCGCCTGCCTGCGGAACTGCCCGGTGAACGCCGTGGACAAATCCGAGGACAAGGTTTTCACGATTATCCAGGAAAAATGCATTAAGTGCGGCGCATGCTTCTCGGCCTGCCCGGAAAAGTTCAGTGCAGTGATCAAAGTGCCTGCATACACCCTTCAGAAACAACCCGCGGGGACAGCGACCCTGCTTGAATCCAAAGCGTAGTGCGAGGTCTTTATGGAAAACGTAAATCTGGAAGTTGATGGCCGGAAAGTTACAGTCGGGCAGGGAACAACCGTCCTTGAGGCGGCCAGGTCCATGGGCATAAGAATACCGACGCTGTGCGACGACAAAAGGCTGGAAGCTTACGGCGGATGCCGGATGTGCATGGTCGAAATCGAGACGCAGCGCGGCCGCAAACGGCTGGTCGCCTCCTGTGTCTACCCCGTAGAGGAAGGCCTGCGCGTCCAAACCAGCACCGAGAAAGTCAAACGCATCCGGCGCATGCTTATTGAACTCCTCTGGCCCTCCTGGCAGCCTTACGCCGAAGAATATGGCGTCACGTCCTCCCGCTTCAAAACCGGCATGACGGACTGCAGTCTCTGCGGGCTTTGCCTGCGATACTGTTCCGAGGTCAAGAAAGCAAACAGGATCTACTTCAAGGGCCGCGGCATCGACCGCCACCCGGAGCTTGTCGAAGGCTCGGAGCTGTCCTGCAGAGCCTGCGGCGAATGCTTCTCCCTCTGCGGCAGCGGCTGGATCGCATCGCGCTGTTAAATGCAGGGATTAGGGATTAGGGATTAGTAGGCATACGGATTAGGATGCCCCTTTGGCTGATAAACGTTTATACGTAAAATTGCCAAAGACTTGAGATTCTAATCCCTAATCCCTAATCTCTAATCGCTGCCTTATGGAGCTGAATATGGAAATTGCCAATCGGGTTGTCTTCTTTGCATTAGCTGTACTGCTGTTGTGCGTTGCGGCTCCGGGCATCGGCGGGGCCCAGGAACCGGCGAAGGAATATGAGCCGAGCGTCGGGCAGGAAGGCAAGGATGTCATCTGGGTGCCGACGCCGGATTATCTGGTCGAAGCCATGCTCGACATGGCCAAGGTTACCACCGATGATTTCCTGATGGATCTGGGCTCGGGTGACGGGCGCATCGTGATTGCTGCTGCAAAACGGGGCATTCGCGCCATCGGATTCGAATTCAATCCGGACATGGTGGCTCTTTCGAAAAAAAATGCGGAAAAAGCCGGCGTCTCCGACAAAGCCAGCTTCGTAAACGCAGATATTTTCGAAAGCGACTTCAGCCGGGCAACCGTGATCACAATGTATCTCCTGCCCCATCTGAACCTCAAACTGCGGCCCATCATTCTGGACCTGAAGCCCGGCACACGCATCGTATCCCATGCCTTCACCATGGGTGAATGGGGCGCGGACCAGACGGTGGAAAAGGAGTATCGCACGGCTTATCTCTGGATTGTTCCTGCCAAGGTTGAGGGCGTTTGGAAATGGCAGGACGAATCCGGGAAAGCGGAACTCAGCCTCACGCAGGAATTCCAGAACCTCAAAGGGACGCTGAAGGTCGACGGCAAAGAGCGCCCGCTCAATGCGCTGAAACTCGAGGGTGACCGGATCAGCTTCGCCGGAGGCGATATCGAATATGCCGGCCGCGCGAACGGACACGCAATCGACGGCACCGTCAGGTTGAACGGCCGCGAACAGAAGTGGTCCGCATCGCTGCAGCAGCTCGTTAAACGTTAAAACGTTTAACGTGGAACGTGCAACGTGAAGGGCATTTTTATATCCCGTCGCAGCAAGATTCAGTTCAGGAATCCATGAGTGAATCCAGTCCTGCAGCCCTGGTTACCGGCGCATCGAGCGGCCTGGGCGAAGTATTTGCTCGCAGACTGTCGCGGAGAGGATACCGCCTGATTCTTGTTGCGCGCAGGAAAGAACGGCTGGAAAAGCTGGCGGCAGAACTTCAGAAGGCAGAGGTTCTGCCGGCCGACCTGGCAACGGATGCCGGCCTTCATTCCGTGGAACTCAGGATAGCCGCGGAACCGGCTTTGGAATTTCTCGTGAACAACGCCGGTTATGGTTTCATGAGCCGCGAGTTTTTTTCAGGCGATGTGGAGGTCCAGGACAGGATGCACCGCCTCCACATCATCGCAATCGAGCGGTTGACGCACGCGGCGCTCAAGATCATGGCAGCGCGTCGCGCGGGGAATATTATCAACGTCTCATCCGTCTCCGGCTTTATTCAGAGTCCCTACAGCATCAGCTACTGTGCCACCAAAACCTGGATCAACAGCTTCACCGAAGGGCTGTTCCTCGAGCTCAAACACTTGGGCTCGCCGGTTCGCGTGCAGGCGCTTTGCCCCGGCTTTACTTATACGGAATTTCATGAAACGATGGGCATGGACCGGAGCGTGATTCCGAAAAGCCTATGGATGCAGGCAGAGGATGTCGTGGACGCATCGCTGCACGCTCTTGAAAAGAACCGGCTGTTCGTCATTCCCGGCTGGCGCTACCGGCTGTTTGTGAACCTGTTCCAACGGCTTCCCCGGCGCGTGCGGCACTCCCTTCTCATAAAGTACGGGACCTTGCGGAAAGAAGGCTCCCGAAGCGTCCGGGCACGCTGACGGCAGGCTTTCGACCTCCACCTTTCGCCGGCCGCTAAATTCCGCACTCCGTCACATGCTTCGCAACGGCATCGGCAATTCTGGAGAGCTCGGCCCGTTCCTCACCGGTCAGGCTGATTTCGTATATCTTTTCAACGCCCTTTGAACCGATCAGGGCGGGGACACCCATGTAAAGCCCGTGAATCCCGTATTCACCGTCGCATAAAGCCATGCAGGCAAGCACACGCCGCTTGTCCCTGATGAAGGACTCGGCCATCGCAATGGCGCTCCAGGCAGGGCTGAAAAAGGCAGACCCTTTGCCGTACAGTTTCATGATTTCCGAGCCTGCCCCGCGGGTCCGCTCGACAATTCTATCGATCTGCTCTTTCGTGGCGATTTCGATCAGGGGCACACCGCCTACCGTGGTCAGACGAGGAAGCGGCAGCATGTCCGGGCCGTGGCCGCCGAGGATTGTTCCCGCGACATCCTCGACCGAAACGCCCAGTTCCATGGCAATAAACGCCCGCCAGCGGGCTACATCGAGAGTTCCGGCCATTCCGGCAACCTTCCTGCCGGACAGACCGGAGAGCTTGTGGAACAGGTGCACCATCTCAACCAGAGGATTGCTGATGACGATGCAGAAAGCGTCCGGAGCATACCGCTTCACATTGCCGGCTACTTCAGCAATGACCCCGGAATTGATATCCAGCAGGTCCCTCGGCGTCATCCCGGCATCACGCGGCCTGCCGGCAGTGACGATCACGACATCAGCTCCTTCGATTCCGCGCGGATCCGAAGTGCCCGTAACCTCCGCGTCGTAATTGCCGTGCGGCGCCATGGCCATCAGGTCAAGCGCTTTGCCTTTGACGGAATTTTCGCAGGCGGCTACATCCAGAATGACCACATCTCCCAGCTCCTTCATCGCCGCCAGCATCGCCAGCGTCTGGCCGATCTGACCTCCACCCACTAGTGCAATCTTTTTTCGCATCGGATATCCTTCCAGACAAAAACCATCGATGGCCGCCCTATGTCCATTAATAAAACAAAAAGCAGCCACAAATTTCACGAATTCGCAAAATAGGTGGCTGCCTTAAAAGCCTCACCAGATAACCATGGATTTCTCGAACAGCCGTGTCAGCTCTTCCCTGCCTACCGGCACGGGGGAAAGCTTGATCACGCGGTGCTGCGGCAGCGTTCCTTCCACCAGCGCCGGAATATCATCGGGCGTGTAGCCAACCGCCTTGAGCCCGTTGGGCATCTTCAGGCGCTGCATATATTGGATCAGCTGATCCGCGAGAATATCGCCGGCGTCTGCCGCCTTGGCCCTGGAAATATCCGCGCCCAGGAATTCCGCCGCCTGAAGATGCCGTTCCGGGCAGCCTGGCCCCGTGAATCGGAAAGCCGCCGGGCCGTTCAGCACCACGGCTATGCCATGAGGTATCAAAGGTTCCTTAACGGGATATCCCGGCGGATGATAATCACGAACCATCCCGGAAACGGGATAAGACATCCCGTGAGGCAGGTGCAGTCCGGCGTTGCCGAAGCCTACACCGGCGCAGGCAGCTGCCAGTATCATTTTTGAACGCGCTTCGTCGTCGTCCGGATTTTCCACAGCCCGTGGCAGGTATTGCGCCGCCACGCGGATCACCTCGGCGGCCCAGAGATCGCTGAGCGGATTGCGGCCCTGGTAGGCCGGGCGCAGAATGGGATGCGCGGGCCGCTCGCGGCGGTTGTAGGGCAGATTGGTGTAAGACTCCAGCGCATGGACCAGCACGTCGAAACCCGTGGATGCAGCCACCAGCGGCGGCATGGTCCGGGTGTTTTCAGGATCGATCAGTCCGAGCGTCGGCTTGAGGTTTCGGTGGGCAATCCCCGTTTTGGCGTGCATTTCCAACAGGTCAAAAATCACCACTCCGGTGGTTTCGCTGCCGGTTCCGGCTGTCGTGGGAACAGCATAAAGCGGCTTAAGCTGGCCGGGCACCGGCCTGGCCTGGCCGATGGGTGCATTCACGTAATCAAGGAAATCGGCAGGGTACGTGGAGTAGAGATTGGCTGCCTTGGCCGTATCCATTGAGGACCCGCCCCCGACGGCTACAAACGCATCGAAATCCCCTTGCTGCGCGAAGGAGATTGCTTCGCGCATGGACATATCGGTCGGCTCCACCGAAACCCTGTCGAACAGGGAATAGGCGACCTTTTCCTTTTGCAGCGATTCCAGTACCGCGGCCACAGGCGCCAGCCCGGCAAGGTTCGGATCGGTGACCACCATCACCCGCCTTGCCTTCAGCTGGGATAAATCCATTCCGATTTCCCGCGTAACGCCCGGGCCGAAGCGTATGCTGGAAGTGCCCATCTCAAAGGCATATTCGCATTCCATTCCGGCGCCTCCTCAATTTATATATTTGTGCTTGTATAGCCGCTAGCCGGCTAAAAGGTATATTTCACCGCCCATTGTACACTAACCATCATTTGTCACAAGGTTTCTGCTGTGACTGGACATCCGCAATTTGCCGCTTGCCTGAAGCAGCCTATTGCTACACAACAGTTGTTTTTCCGGACGCTTAATTTTGCTAGAGTAGAAGATGGGCCGGGAGCATTCATCACCCCGGGAGGAGCATAAGCGGTGAAAAGGAAAACAGGCGGATCTTTAATCCTTGTGATGTCTCTTTTGGCAATCCCGCTCTTTTGGGGCACATCCAGAGCTCAGGAGCCCAAGCTCACCGTCCTCAGCCCGCTGGGCCAGCCGCCGGCTATTACGCGCGTTCCCATGGCGCCGCGCCTCAACGGCCTGGAAGGGAAAACCATCTACATTATCGATATTGGTTTTACCGACACCCACCAGTTCTTTACGGAAATGCAGAAACTTCTGTCCGCCAAATATCCCAATACAACCTGGGTCGTCCGGACAAAAGCCGGGACATATTTTGACGACGATCCCAAGTTGTGGGCGGAGATCAAGGAAAAGGGTCACGGCATGATCATGGGGGTCGGGCATTGAAGCACCTGCGCGCCGTCGGTCGCCGGCCACAGCTGGACTGTCGAAAAGCTCGGAGTTCCCACAGCCCCGATATCCACCTGGAAGTTCAAGGACCTCGTGACATCCTATGCCTTTAAAAAGGGCATGCCCAACATGCGCTTCACATTTGTGCCTCATCCCATCACCGGCATCCCCGCCGCTGCGTGCCGCGCACACCTGGAAGGCAAGGATCCGGTGACCGGCAAGCCCGTCCTGCAGGAGGCCATCGCGGCGCTGACCACTCCGCTGTCTGACGAGGATAGAAAAACAGGCTTCATTGCGAGACCGACTGCCCGCCTGGTCAAACCCGATACTGAGGAAAACCTGCATCGCCTTTTCCTGGAAAACGGCTGGACCGATGGGCTGCCCATTGTGCTGCCCACGGAAGCCAGGGTGGCCGAGATGCTCAAAGGCACCAGCCGCAAAGCGGGTGAGGAAGCCGGAAGGATGCAGCCGTCCTCTCCCCACGAAGCCTGGAGTTACAATGTGGAACAGGTGGCCGTCAACGCGGTGATGGCCGGAGCCAGGCCGGAGCATTTCCCCGTCATCCTGTCCCTGGCGTCCACGGGAGTGCCGGCTCTGTTCACCTCGACGACATCTTTCGCGAGGATGGTGGTTGTCAACGGACCGATCCGCAATGAATTAAAAATGAATGCCGGAATCGGCGCTCTCGGTCCGTTCAACCAGGCCAATTCGGTCATCGGGAGGGCCTGGACCATAATGTCCATGAACCTCGCCGCTGCGGGTAAGATCGGGGAAACGTACATGGGCAGCCAGGGAAATAATTACAGCTACAACAATCTCTGCATGCCTGAAAACGAGGAGGAATTGCCGCCCGGTTGGAATCCGTTCCATGTGCAGAAAGGCCACAAACCCCAGGAAAGCGTGGTCAGCACATTCAACGGCTGGGGATTCACCCATCCGGACCAGAGCTTCGGGAAACCTTTCCACACACAGATCCCGTTCTGGTTGAAATTCGTGAGCCCCTTTTCGCCGGTAACGCTGCTCCTGGATCCGACCATCATCAAGCAGCTGAAAGAAAGGGAAGGTTTCGATTCCAAAGAGCAGCTGATCGACTGGATCTACAAGAACACATCGGTCACGGTGCAGGATTTTCTGGATGACTTTTACAGCGTGCAGAATTTTATTCTGCCTAACGCCCGTCGCGGCGTGGAACCCTTCGCCTCAAGGATCAAGCTGCCCAAAGACGCCAAGATCCCCCAGTTCGCCAGACCCTCCGTGATTAACATTCTTTCGGTGGGCGGCGGGACGAATTTATTTTGGCAGGCCGGGGACTTCGGCTATGTATCGAGCGCTTCCGTGGACAAATGGAGGTAGGATTCCGGCAGGCGGCCGTCAGACGAGTTTAAGAGGTACTAGTTACGGATACATTTGAGAAATATCGGAATTACGTCATTACCGGTTTCCTGAAGTCCGTCGCCCCGATCGTAGTCGACAAAGCCAGCGGTGCGGTGATTCGGGATATCGAGGGCCGGGACTACATAGACTGCTTCGCCGGCATTTCGGTGGTCAATGCCGGCCACTGCAGTCCGAAGGTGGTGGCCGCAGCCAAAGCTCAGATGGAGAAGCTCATCCACTGCTCCTCCTATCTTTATCACGTCCAACCGACGGCGGACCTGGCGGAAAAGATTGCGCATATCGCGCCTTCGGGCCTGACGAAATCCTTCTTCGGCAGCGGAGGAGCCGAGGCGATCGAGGGAGCGCTGAAGCTCGCCCGCCTTTACACGGGCAGGCACGAATTCATTGCTTTGCAGGCCGGATTCCACGGCCGCAGCTGGGGGGCGCTCAGCATCACGGGCAACAAAAACCGGAAGAAAGGCGGCGGCCCCTATGCGCCCGGAGTCGCCTTCGCCCCCGCACCCTATACCTACCGCTCGCGCCCTTGCGACGCCCCGGACGAATGCGGCCGGCACTTTGCAAAAGCGATCGAGGACGTCATCCGCTTTTCCACATCCGGCGACGTGGCCGCCTTTGTCGCCGAACCCGTGATGGGTGAGGGCGGGATCATAGTTCCGCCGTTCAACTACTTCGAGGAGGTAAAGAAGATACTGGACCGGCACGGAATCCTCTTCATCGCGGATGAAGTCCAGTGCGGCTTTGCCCGTACCGGCAAGATGTTCGCCATTGAGCATTTTGGCGTTGTGCCCGACATCCTCGTGACAGCCAAGGGCATCGCCGACGGATTTCCGCTGAGCGCCTTTACGACACGCCCGGAAATAGCCGCCGCCTACAAGCCCGGCGATCATCTGTCCACCTTCGGCGGCAATCCCGTTTCATGCGCGGCGGCTCTCGCAAACATTGAGTTTATGCAGGAAGAGAATCTCTGCCGGCATGCGGCCGAAATGGGTGACTACGTCAAATCCCGGCTTTGCGAACTCCGGCAACGGGTTTCCCTCATCGGCGATGTGCGCGGCCTGGGCCTCATGATTGGGATCGAGCTTGTGAAGGACACCGCGCTGACGCCTGCCGCTGCCGAAGCCGAAGCTGTCCGGGATTCATGCCTGCGAGATGGGTTGCTGGTCGGTTGCGGGGGCATCGACGGAAACGTCTTACGGTTTCAGCCGCCGCTGGTGATTTCAAAACAGCAGATCGACCAGGCCCTCGATATCCTCGCTCTCGCACTCCGCAAAGCAGCAACGAATTAGCGGATCATCCACAAAATGCGGGATATAGTGTGTCGAAGCTTTAGGGTCAGCGTATGTCAGCGCTCTTGTCAGCGTATCTCAGCGTTTCAAAATACGGAGCTGTCAAACTCTATGAGTCCCCCGGCAGAGCCGTGGGTTTACCAATAGAATTAAACACTCAAATCACGTGTCAATTCAATCAGGTCCAAATCAGACAGCGCTTCCCGCAAAGGCTTGCCTGATTGGACGTCCCACTTCATTTCCCTGAAGTATCCGTCTCTCAGCGCCCCATAATCGATTTTGGCGGTCGACGCGATTCGCTTGGGCAACTCGAACTGGTCCGGGGTCAAGCCTTCTCGGGCATTGAATGCTTGCCTGAGCGTCAGTATGCGGCGCCCCGCCTTCAGCGCTTCGTCCCAGCCGAATTCCCAGCCGCTTGCGCCGGCCATCAGGTCGGCCAGGGGAGGAGGGGTGGTAGCCACCGTATACAACGAGCAAAACCCGGCCGCGTTCAGCAGTTGGTGGTAGGCGCTGCCGATGGCATAGCCTGCAAATTGATTCTGCTTGGGAGGCTGCAACGCCGGATCCGAACCAATGGGCGCGCCTTCGCTCAGCATGCCCGTAATCTGGCTGTCCATGTGATGCGCGGGATTGGCATCGGCTATATTTGCCGTGCCGAGCGACGGGGACATGCGCGGATCATGATACGCAAGACTTTTCCCGCGAATGGCGACGGCATATTTTTCCGCGCCCTTGCCGATACGCTCCGCGGCTTTCTGCGTCCCATCCGCCAAAACCGCGCCGAATCCTTCTCTCCTGGCGATTTTTTCCACCAGTGCCACGATCGCCTCGGCGTTCCCCCAGGTCAGATCGATGCCGTCTGTGTCTTCCCTGCTGATCAACCCGTTCTCATAGCACTCCATCGCCATGGCAATCGTGCCCCCGACGCCCATCGTGTCGATGCCGTAGCGGTTGCAGATATCATTGGCCTTGATGACCGCTTCAAGGTTGTCGTTCATCAGCATCCCGCCCAGGGCCGCCAGCGACTGATACTCGGGACGGTGCATTTCATCCTTTATGGCAAACGGGCCCTCATTTTGCCTGATGATGGCGCCGCAGGTGATCGGGCAGCCGTAGCAGCCGAAGCTGCTGACCTTGTATTTGTCCATATTGGCGCCATCGAGGTTGGTAAGCGTCGGGAGAGCTTCCAGCCCGGTCAGTTGCCAGTTCTTGAGCGGGGCGTCCCCGATTGCGACCAGAAAGCTTATATCCTTTCCGGTACCGGCTGCGGCCAGCCCTTTGGCGTATTCGTTGTTGTGGATCATCTCCAGGAACTGCCGTATCGCGCCATTAAATTTTTCCCTGTCGGCGGGCACGATCGATCGAACGCCGCCCTTTACGGCAACCGCTTTCAACCTCTTGGATCCCATCACCGCGCCTACGCCGTTGCGGGCGGCGATCCGGCCCCTTTCGCTGACGACACCCGACAGCAGCGACAGGGATTCGCCCGCCGGTCCGATGCAGGCAATCTTCATGGCGCGGTCTCCCCAGGACTGCAGCAAATCCTGGGTTTCATAGGCGTCCTTCCCCCATAACCCGGAGGCATCCTTCAGTTCGGCCTTACCATCCCTGATCCACAGGCAGACAGGGCTGGGAGAGATTCCGGAGAAAAATATGGCGTCATAGCCCGCCGTTTTCAGCTCGGGGCCGAAGGTCCCTCCCGAGTTGGATTCCGCCCAGGTGCCGGTCAGAGGAGATTTGGTTACAAGCATGTGCCGCCCGCTTCCCGGCGACGGGGTGCCGGTCAGGCTGCCGACAACAAATCCCAGAATGTTCTCCGGTCCCAGCGCGTCAACCCCCGCCCTCATTCTCTCGTACAGGACGCGGATACCCAAGCCGTTGCCGCCGATGAATTCCCGGTAGACAGATTCCGGAAGGACTTCCTCGCGGATCTGTCCTTCGGCCAGATTGACGAACAGTACCTTGCCTGCGTAACAACTGGGAATTGCCATAGCGAATCCCGTTTCCGTGAAAGATTCAATCCGGGGGCATGCAGAACTGCATGCGCACGATGCGATTCTGCGCTGCACTGCCCCCAATTAGTAAGGATAGCATGAAGGCAGGGAGCACAGCGGCGAATTTGCCGGGATGTATACCCGGGTCATTTGGGCAAGATTAAGTATTGAGGCGGCGCAGAGGGCTATGGATATTGATGGCTCCAGGTCGTCGCAGGTTGACGGGTTACGCTGTAATGCCTGGCCCGTTTGAGCGCGTGTAGGCTGCAAGCTGCTGATGCTCATCCGCTGTCCAACGGGTGGCGGCATCCACAGCCCTTGCCGACCACAGGAAGCAGGCCGGATATCCTTTTCCCTCGAGGCAGCGCAGCCTGTGGGTAACCGTCTGACCCATGTCCGGCTTCAGCAGATCCGGCCAGGAGCGGCCGGCTGCAGACGCGAATTCACCCACCACGCAAGGGATCTCCCGCCCGGGCGGATGCGGCGGCAGAACACATCCCCCCTGGGCATAATAGTGGAATTGATGAAGCGTTATTCCGAGCGCCGATGCATCCCATTTTTCCAGCGTGCGCCAGTGAGCAAAGCCGACCGACGAATGGAAGGCTCGGCCCCCGTCAGGAAGCAGGTGGGCATGGATGCGGCGTACCCCCTCGGTGATGAAGGATTTCATCTCTTTCAGGGTAACCGTCCGGTTTCCCCTTTTTTCGCCGAAGAGCGGAAATCTTCCGGTCACCCACTCGGGCTCGTTGATCAGCTCCCAGGCAAAAACCGCATCCTGGTATTTCCGGGAAATATCCAGCAGGGGATCGAGAATCCTGTCAAAAAACAGCTTCTGCTTCGCCGCATCGCAGACAATCCCATATCTTCCGCCTTTGATGATTCCGGGGCTGCCGGGAATCTCCGTCCCGCGTCGGCACCATGAAAAATCGATCAGCGACGGAAGCAGTTTCAGACCGGTCTTTGCGCAGGTGCCCAGGACATGCTCAAAATCCTCTCCGAGCTGCCGGTAGAATGGATGGCCTGCCGGCAGTGGCTCAAAAAGCCATTCATTGCCGATCCTCCTGGGGGCAGACTCACCTGTCCCGTAATTCAATCCGTCCGCCAGAAGGAACCAGCGTACGGCGAATATTCTCCGGGATTGGAATTGGGCAAAATCCTCCTCGATGCGACTTCGTTTGCTCTCACGCCATGCGGGCAGGTTTTCCCCGGACACCCACAACGCCGGAGGCCCCCCGAAATCCCAGCCATAGTCGATCCAAGGATAATTGATGCCTATGAGCATATGAGACGAAGTTGTGGCGCTTGTTCCGTCGAGGCTGCTCCCTGATGTGCCTTCAGGGACGACGTTTGAGATCAAGCCGAAAATACTGCGCGGCTTTTTCCGAGGCACGCCCTCTACGTTGCGGGACACAAAGCCGGCAAGGGTGTCGTTACTCGGTCAGTCCCTGGCTTGTCTTCATCAGGTTCTGCACGACTTCCTGGTAGTAGGGTTTTTCCTTCAGGCTTGCATAGGAACCCGGGAAATAGGCCAGAGTGACGTCGGCGCTCTCGTCCTCAAAGGCGTTCAGAACAACAGCAGCCCGCTGGTCATGGGGCAGACGCGTATTGTCGATCATCGGGAAATCAAAGAATCCCACCCAGAATTCCGCCGTGCTGGACTCCACGTTGCCGCGATCTTTGTCCGCCGTCTTGATCTCAAGCCGAAGACTGACCTGCTGCGCGGCCTTGTCCACCGACAGGACGAACAGGGAGAACTGCCGGGTGATTCCGTCCAGAGTGAGCGTGGCATCTTCCAGGGGAAATCCTCCGGGATTCTGTTCGAGATTCGCGAAATCGATGATGCGGTCGGTCTTTCGTCCTGCGCCCTCCAGCACCAGCATCTGCTTCCGGCTGATCTCCGTAGCAACTTTGTAGAGGCGCTGCAGATATTCCTTTCTGTGCGCCTCGCTCGACGCGCCGATCTGTTTTTCCAGATAGATAAAGAGGGGCTTCAGGTTGAGCGATTCATGGAAGTTATAGGAGAGCAGTTCCAGGTTCAAAACGCGTTCGTCGAGGCTGGAAGATCCGGGGCGAAGAAAAGATTGGATGATCGAGACGAACATGTCTTTGCGCAGGGCGCTTTCCGCCTCTTCCCGTTTGCTCATGAGCTCCGTGTAGATGCGCACATTGGTTTCGTAGGCCTGCATCCGTTCCCTGGTAGTGTTCTGCGTCAATTCACGATCTTTCAGGTAGCTCGAACCGATGATGCCTATGATCGCCACCGTGATCGCGGTCAGCAGTCCGCCGCTGGACTGCAGGACAAGACTCACCTTCTCCCAGACATCGCGTCTTTTCGGTCGGTCTTCCATGGCTTATTTCCTCTTGAGCGTCAGCTTGCCGTCGACGGTCTCAATCATCCAGTCGTAACGCATGGCCTTTTCATAGCTGAAGATATCCGCGTCAGGTTTCTGATCCTTGTAGTGAATCGTCAGACTGCATTTGCCCTTATCGTTGACGAAGATGTGGTAGCTGCCGAATTTGTCTGTCTCGCCGGAATAGGTTTTTCCGGCGGCGGCAATTTCGATTTTGATGCCGGCCGCGACCGGCTTGCCCGCATCGGCAACTGTCCCATAGATTTCTCCTGCCGCAGCCACGGACGCCGCCAGGAGGACGAACGCAAACACTAGCAGTGATCTCATGATCCCTCCACTTTTACCTTCTCACGCAGGTCCCGTGCCTTATCCAATACAGGATGCACCCCATTTAAAAAGGTTGCCACAGATTTTTCCCGCTCACGCCCGGCATCGAAGTGATCCTCAATCTCGAATTCCGGAATCCGATTCTCGAGTCAATCACTGAACCGTCGTTCCGGTCGAGGGTTTGCCTCCTCCGGTCTGCTTGTCCCGCTGAGCCTGCAGAGCCTGGATGAGGCCGTCCACGATCTGAGTGGGTATGGCAATCACCGCCTTCACCGGCGCCGGCAGGGTTCCGGTTTTTTGCATTCTCAGCGCCTCTTCCTCACTCTGCGGGCCGATGACGTCGCAAAATGTCAGGGTACAGTCCAGGGGTGAAACGCTGACCTGGACATAGTTGGAATAGATTCTCGGAGAGCTCAGGGAGTGATCTGCAATGATTTGTACGGGTCTTTCTTCATTCGCCATGTACGTCCTCTTGGGGGGGAGACTTCGGTCCACCCCTGCAAAAAAGTTTTTAGCCGGGAGGCCAGGCAAGTATCCGTCCGCCCAGAATATGAATGTGCAGGTGAAATATCGTCTGGCCGGCCTCCGCGTTCGTATTTATAACGGTACGATACCCTGTGCCGTCAATGTGCTGCTCTTTTGCCATCCGCCCGACTACGTTCAGCATGTGACCCAGAAGCAGCCGGTCTTCCTCCTGGCTGTCATTAAGGGAAACAATGTGCTTTTTCGGCAGGACCAGGAGATGAACCGGAGCTCTGGGCTTTATGTCCCGGAGCACAAGGCACAGCTCATCCTCATAAAGGATATCCGCAGGTTTCTCTCGGGCGGCGATTTGGCAAAAAATGCACCCCAAGATTTTCATCTTTCCTCTCCGACAGGCGTAGAAGATCCGCCTAGCGTATGCGCTCGATATTTGCGCCAAGCCCGGCCAGTTTCCGCTCGATATGATAGTAGCCTCGATCCAGATGATAGACCCTGTCGATAACCGTTTCCCCCCGGGCGACCAGACCCGCAAGTATCAGGCAGGCGCTCGCCCTGAGATCGGAAGCCAGAACCCTCGCTCCGGACAGAGGCTTGCCGCCCCTCACCATGGCCTGCCTGCCGTCAATGGTTATGTCGGCTCCCATGCGGATCATTTCCAGGGCATGCATGAACCGGTTCTCGAAAATGGTTTCGGTAATGACCGCACTCCTGTCTCCCTGAGTCATCAGAGCCATGTATTGAGCCTGCATATCCGTCGGAAACGCCGGATAGGGATGAGTCACGACATTTTTCGAGACAATCGGGTCCCTTCCCCTCACGCGAAAGCCATCGGAACCGATTGTGACTTCGGCCCCCGTTTGGCTTAACTGTGTAAGCACGGCCGTCAGGTGGCCCGGATTGCACCCCACGATCTCGACGTCCCCGCGGGTGATCGCGGAGGCTATGGCAAAGGTCCCCGCCTCGATTCGATCCGGTATGATGCAGTGCCGGCTTCCGTGCAGTTCCTTCACGCCCTGAATCCGGATCGTGCGCGTGCCGTCGCCTTGAATACGGGCGCCCATGCTCCGGAGCAGATCGGCCAGATCGCTGATTTCGGGTTCGCAGGCCGCATTGTCCAGCACGGTTTCGCCTTCAGCCAGCGTGGCGGCCATCATAAGATTTTCGGTTCCTGTAACCGTGACCGTATCCATCATGACATGCGATCCATGCAGGCCGGGGGCGGAAGCTTCCACGTAACCATGCACCACATCGCATTTGGCTCCCATGAGCTCAAGGCCCATTATGTGCAGGTTCACCGGACGGGCGCCTATGGCGCACCCTCCGGGAAGCGAGACCCGCGCCTTTTTGAATCTGGCGACGAGCGGGCCCAGGACCAGGATCGCCGCCCGCATGGTTTTGACCAGTTCATAGGGGGCCTCGCAGGAACGGACCCGGCCGGCATTAAGCGTTGCGGTCCCATCTTCGCGCACTTCCGCCTCAACGCCCATTACCTCGAGCAGGTTTCTTGCCGTCAGGATATCGCGGACATAAGGAATGTTTTCCAGCTGAAGCGTATCGGCGGTCAAAAGGGATGCGGCCAACGCAGGCAGTGCGGCGTTTTTTGCCCCGCTGATCCCTACGCGCCCATACAAAGGGATTCCGCCCATCACGCGAATTTTATCCATGCTCCCTCCGGGGGAGTTTCCGCGCCACGAGGCAGCGCGGGATCCCCTGCAGATCGTCGAGGATTCTCTGTACGCAGAGCCCCCCCATTTCAACAAGTTTCGAAACCTTCTCCGCCTGTCCTGCGCCCAATTCGAGCAGAAGGAATCCCCCCGGCGCGATCCGCGACGAAATCCCCGGAATCGCCCGCCGGTAGACGCCCAGGCCCGAAGCTCCGCCGAACAATGCGGCGTGTGGTTCGTGGTCTCTCACCTCTCGGGGCAGACTATCAAAATCGTCGAAGGGGACGTAAGGCGGATTGCTCAGGACGAAGTCGAATATCGGACCCGAGGAAAAGCATTCAAGCAGGTCGGACTGGATAAACTGAATTCTTTGGGCCACGCCGTGACGGACGGCATTTTCGCGCGCTATGCGCAGCGCGTCCGCCGATATGTCGATCGCCCACCCGGCTGAAACCGGGATATCGCGGGCGATGGAAACAGCGATACAACCGGAACCGGTACCGACGTCCAGGAAACGAAGGACAGCGGGCGGGGATTCTTTCATCAAACGCAGCGCCTCTTCGACGAGAAGCTCCGTCTCCGGACGCGGGATCAGGACCTCCGGAGTCACGCGAAAAAGAAGTCCGTAGAATTCCTGTTCACCCAGCAAATACTGCAGGGGTTCGCCCTTTACGCGGCGGCCGATCAAACTCTGGAAATAAGCATAGTCTTTGGGCGCCAGAAGGTGTTCGGGATGACTCAAGACCCGAACTCTCTGCCAGCCGAGCACGAAGCCGAGCAGGAGATCGGCCGAGAGCATGGGAGATTCCACTCCGGCCCCCTTGAACTCCTCAATGGCCCATTTGCGGGCGCTGGCGATGGTATGCATCGGTCATCGTCCGATTTTCGGAATCGTCTCATCGGCGCTTATGCGCCGACCTTTGACTGAAGTATCAGTGTTTATCAGAGCTATTTCAGCGTCTGTCAGCGTTTCACGATCCTGGAACTGCCAAACCCTGTGAGTCTCCCCGCCAAGCTCGGGATTGGCAATTTATTGAGCCCTCAGACGCAGCGCCTATACTGCTTCTTTCAACCGCTCCGCCTGAAAATGGGTGAACAGGGCTTCGAGCAAAGTTCCGATATTCCCGTCCATAAAGTCGGAGAGATTGTACACCGTCAGCCCGATCCGATGGTCCGTGACACGGTTCTGAGGGAAATTATACGTCCGGATCTTCTCGCTGCGGTCGCCCGAACCAACCTGGCTGCGGCGGTTTTCCGAAATGGATTTCTGCTGCTCCTGGAGGGCGATGTCGTAGAGTCTCGACCTCAGAACGCGCATGGCTTTTGCCCGGTTTTTGATCTGGGATTTTTCATCCTGACAGGAAACAACCAGCCCGGTCGGGATGTGGGTGATACGGACCGCGGAATAGGTCGTGTTCACCGACTGGCCGCCGGGCCCGGAAGAACAGAAAGTGTCGATGCGGATATCTTTGGGATCCACCACCACCTCCACCTCGTCGGCTTCGGGCAGCACCGCTACGGTCACTGCGGATGTATGAATGCGGCCGTTGGCTTCGGTCGCCGGCACACGCTGCACCCGGTGAACGCCGCTTTCGTATTTGAGTTTGCTGTAAACGCGGCCCCCTTCCACCATGGCGATGATTTCTTTGAATCCCCCCACTTCCGACACATGCTCTTCCATGATCTCCACGCGCCAGCCGATGCGTTCGGCATACCGCGAATACATCCGGAAGAGTTCGGCGGCAAACAGCGTTGCTTCATTTCCGCCGGTCCCCGCCCGGATCTCCAGGAGCACGTTTTTATCGTCGTTGGGGTCCTTGGGCATCAGAAGCAACTGGAGCTCTTGATGACATGTCTTCTCCCTCTCCTCCAGGGCGATCATTTCATCATCGGCGAGCTTTCTCATCTCCGGATCGGTTTCGGACGCTGCAAGGGTTTTGGCTTCCTCGATGCCGTTCAGGATGCCCTTATATTCCCGGAATTTCTCCACCACCGCGCTCAAATCCCTGTGAGATTTGGCATGCTTCTGGTAGGCGGGCTGATCCGCAAGGATGGCCGGATCCGCCAGGAGCGCGTTCAGTTCCTCGAATTTTTTTTCCAGGGCAACGAGCTTGTCAATCATGGGTATCTCTCTAGATTATAGAATGTTTTGAAATTGGCCGGTAGGGACCGGGCGAGGGGCGGACCCGCTAAGCGGCAGTTTGCGCTTCGCGAGCTTTGATTCCATCGAGCTCGAGGGATTCTCTCAAAGCCCGGATCGCGATTTCCAATTGGTCGTCGGAAGGCTCTTTAGTCGTGATGCGCTGAAGGGACAGCCCCGGAAGCACCATCCAGCGGTAGAAACCTTTCCGGCAGCGGGGCGCCGAAAGCCGGATCAGTTCGTAGGAAAGCCCCGACACAACGGGGATCAGAACCAGTCGCGAGAGAAAAATCGTCCAGAACGCGTCGAACTTGAAGACGGAGAACACAATGATGCTGACCACCATCACGAACAGCATGAAGCTGGTGCCGCAGCGGGGGTGCAGTGTCGACTTGTTCCGCGCATTTTCTACGGTGAGTTCCTCCGCCGCTTCCCACACGTGGACCACCTTGTGCTCGGCGCCGTGGTACTGGAACACTCTGCGGATGTCTTTAATCAGGCTTATCAGCATGATGTAGCACAGGAAAAAAACAACGCGGATCAAGCCGTCGACAAGGTTGAAAACCACCCAGTTGTGGACTAAGGAGATGTATCCCTTCATCCAGGTTGTGATCCAAAGCGGCAAAAGAATAAACAGGAAGACCGCCACCGCCACGCCGAAAAACATCGATGCAGCGATCGGCAGGACGGCATTCTCCTTTTTGTCGCTTTTTGCTCTCTCCTTTGCGCTCGGATCCAGATCCTTGAGCGAGACATTGATGGAATAATTCAAGGTGCGCAACCCCAGAAAGAGGGACTGGACCAAAACGGCAAAGCCGCGGATAACAAACCAGGAGAGAGGCTTCCAGCGCTCGGACAGACGTTGAACAGGCTCTTTCATAACCTCGACAGAGCCGTCCGCACGTCGCACCGCCACCGCATAGGCATGCGGCGTGCGCATCATGACGCCTTCAATAACCGCCTGGCCGCCTACGAGGATATCTTCGGGTGACGAGGTGGGCTTTGTGTCCGCCATCTGGTGTCTCAGACTTTGGAGGTGTTTTCGATCTTATCCAGACCGTAGCGCTTCTGGAATCGTTCGATGCGCCCCGCGGTGTCAATCAGCTTCTGCTTCCCGGTAAAGAAAGGGTGGCAGGCCGAACACATCTCCAGCCGGATTTCCGGCTTGGTGGACCGGGTTTCAAACTTGTTTCCGCAGGCGCAGGTCACCAGCACTTTATGGTACTTGGGATGAATCTTATCTTTCATTTTCAGCCTCGATTACCAGGCAGCATTTTTATGAGAGCCGTCCTACACAAAACCTTTAGTTTACCATGCCAGACAAATTCCCGCCAGCCAATTTCTTGCGCCGGGCGTGCGACATAAATGTGGGTTTCTAATGTTCGCTTGTTTTTGAGCACTTCCGAAGAGCTTGGAGCTAGATGCAGCGCGATTCCGGAAGAGATGCCGTCAATTCGCTTCGGCGCTCAGCAAAAACGACCCAGGCCCGCTAGCCCTGCCCTTTACCCACAATAAAAAACTGAACAAATAGGTTTATTTTTCCCACACTGGGAAATTGGCCGGCAGTCAAGGCATACTATCGGCTTATTGATCATCCGGATGAAGAAGCGATCGGCATGTCGCATATTCTGCAGCCTCACCAGGAACGGACAATACCACGCATGAAAGGCCAGCGCGTGGTCTTGTGCATTCAGGACGGCAGCGATCTGGACTATTCGACTTTGGCGCAGTGTGAAGGATTGGGGGTGATCGGGACCAATCAGACTGAAGCCCAGAGCCGGAGATTGCATTTACACTCAACCTTTGCCGTGGCGCCCAACATCCAGCAGCTTGATTCCGTATCTCATATCCTTATGCCGCAGTTTTCCGAACTCGCAATTCTGCCTTGTATCCTGTGGCAGAAAGAACCCGAATCAAAAGGTCCGTCGACATCCCTTGCGTGTTCCCATTAGCGATAGCCGTTACCCGTGTCCGGGAGGTCCCTGCCCTTTTAGCAATCTCCGCGTGAGTCGACTTTCCATTCTGTATGATTTTTGCCAGAGCGCATGTGAGATCTGACCGAAACTCCATTTCTCCCGCCTCAGCCGCGGATAAACCCAGCGCTCTTCCCAGGTCCTCAGCGGTTTTTGTTCGGACAGTTTTTTCAGAATTTGTCTGCTTCATTTAGAACCTCCTGCAATCTCTGACGAGCAAGGTCGATCTCTCGAGATGGCGTCTTCTGCGACTTCTTTTGGAATGCGTGAAAAACAATGATCGCATCCGCCTTGCGCACATAATAGAAAATCCTCACGGTCGTCCCTTCTCCCCTTATGCGCAATTCGTGAACTCCAGGCGCTACAGCCGGCATCGGGCGGCTGAGAGGCATCCCAAGATTAATTCCTTTCTGAAGGTCTCTAAGCGCTTCCCCGATATGACTTCGGATCGACCTCGCCTGTGCTCTAATGAACTCCAATGCTCTTGCATGAAAATCGATCGGTTTCACGATGTCATTATGTCCCCGATCCGAGACATTGACAAGGAGATTGTTCGTCTGTCCCTTGATCTCTCAAAAAAGAGGCCTTTTGATTTACGCAATTTTGAGGAAGGTCTGCTTCCTGGTCAAAGGGAAATCAGTGAGATAGTCTTCCGGATCAATCCCGCGACGACGGCAGCTTGCCAGAATGGAATACAGGACGGCGCTGCGCCGTAATCCTTCCTGCATTTCCCAATCGAGGGGCCATCGATAAACCCTCGGTCCAAGATCAGGACCTTCATAATCCCCTACCCCATCGTCTTCACAAAGTCCCCCAGCAGTTCATAGAGAACTGGACACTCGTGCAAGGCGGCAACGAACTTGCCCTCCCCACTGTCCAAATCGCTGACAAAAGGATCGGAATTTGAAATATGGAAATCAGTATGGTAGTGTGTAGCATTCTTTGGGCTCCCCGGTTGCGTAAAGACCATCCCGGATGAGATCGTTAAGACTTTATGGAGATAATGAAGATATATTTTCACAACAACTGCTTCGACGGTCTTGCTTCCGCAGCGGTTTTCGGCAATTTTTATCTGCAGGCGATCCGCAGGGACTGCAAATTTGAATACGAGGGCCTGGCCCACAGGGCTGGACAGCTTTTCCTCGACGTGAAATTCGACGGGGATGAAAACGCCATCGTGGATTTCAAATATTCCAGCAACCCGCGCCTGACCTGGTGGTTCGATCATCACCAGAGCGCGTTCCTCAGCCCGGAGGACGAAGCTCATTTCAAGGCCGACCGCAGCGGTCGGAAATTCCACGATCCGAATTACCGTTCCTGCACCAAATTCATTGTGGAGATGCTCCAGAAGCATTTTGGCTTCGAATCCGGCCGGCTTGAGGAACTGATCCGGTGGGCGGACATCATCGACGGCGCCCTGTTTGAGAACGCGCAGACCGCCGTGGAGCTTCCGGAACCCGCCATGAAGCTCATGATGGTCATAGAAGGCGTGCACGATCGCGAACGGATCTGCGACCTCATAACGGAGTTCCAGCAGAGGTCTCTATACGAAATCATGGAGATACCCTGGGTGCGGGAGGCTTTCCAGAAGCTTTATGAACGCCACCTGCGGTCTGTCGACATCATCCGCCGGCATGCACACTGCACGGATGGGACCATATTTTTCGACGTCAGCGGCTATGACCTGGAAGGCTATAACAAATTCATTCCCTATTACCTGTTCCCTCAAGCCACCTACTGCGTGGGAGTGAGCCTATCGAGCTATCGTGCCAAGATTTCCGTGGGATCGAATCCCTGGAGCCCTCATCCGCGCACACACAACCTTGCCAAATTGTGCGAACGCCATGGCGGCGGCGGGCACCCGGTCGTGGGCGCGATCTCCTTCACCCCGGAGGAACTCGAGAAAGCACGCCGAATTGCCATGGAAATTGCAGGGGAACTGCGAGGCGCGTCCCAGGATCTATGCTAGAAGCCGAACACCTTCTGCACCCCCGTCTCCGGCCGGTCGAAGCTTTCCCGATCCGCATGGACGGCCAGGATTTGGTTTGCCTTCAGGATCCGCAAAACCTGGCGGAGCAACCGATATACCTCAACCGGTTCCTTCTGTTCCTGATCTCCCGTATGGACGGCAAGCATTCCCTGCGCGACATTCAAGCGGATTTCCTCCGGGCAACAGGAGAAATCCTGCCGATGGAAAACATCGAGAGCCTCGTCACCCAGCTGGATGACCATCTCTACCTGGATGGACCGACATTCGGGGGCTTCTACCGGGCGCTTATCGAGAAATTTCGCGCATCTCCGTCGCGTCCGGCCTGCCACGCCGGCGCCTCTTATCCGAAGGATGCCGAAGCGCTCCGATCCCAGATCCGGGGCTATTTCGATTCCCCCGAAGGCCCGGGGGACGATGCGCAGCCCGTCGCAGCGGAGCCGTTGCGCGGCTTGATCGCCCCTCATATCGACTTCACCCGAGGCGGCCCTGTCTATGCCCACGCATATCACGCACTTTCCTGCGCCCCGATAGCGGACACCTTCATCATTTTCGGGACCTGCCACACACCCATGCCGCGGCGTTTTTCCATCTCGGGCAAGGACTATGAAACCCCGATGGGGCCCGCGGTGACAGACAAGGATTTTGCGGCTCGGCTTTCGGCCAGGCTGAACGGCGAATACGCGGATGATTTTCCTCACAGGGGAGAGCACTCGATCGAATTTCAGGCCATATTTTTGAAATATATGCTGGAACCGCGGCAGGATTTCAAAATAGTGCCGATCCTGGTCAATTCGTTTCATGACATCTATGCCCGGGGGAGAACGGCCGCGGAGGATCCCGAAATTGGGAGAGTTGTGGACGCCCTCTGGGAAACCATGGGCGAGACGAAAGGACGCTTCTGCGTGATAGCCGGTGCCGACCTGGCGCATGTGGGACGAAGATTTGGAGATCCCTCCGGGCCAACCGCGCACTCGCTCCGTGAAGTGGAACAGAAGGACCTGGATTTCCTGAAGCTTGTGGAACGAGGTGACGCAGAGGGCGTTTTCCAGTCTGTTGCCGCCGATAACGACAGCCGCAGAATCTGCGGCTACCCTCCCATCTACATGACACTGCGGTGCATCGATAAGCCCATGGGGAAACTGATCCGGTACCGGCAGTGGTCCGATGCGGAGGCAGGCGCTGCCGTGACGTTTGCCGCCATTAGGATCCACTGAGCCTTTTCGTTTTTGTGCTTTTTTCAGAAAAGGTTTGGTATACAGTTTGCGATTTGCGACGCCAGTGCAGGTGCAAGTCAGGGATCCGTTATGCTTCTTCTGAAGAATATTGCTCAAATTGTTACGCTCCGGGGGGAACCAGTGCCCCGGACAGGGGCTTCCATGTCCGAACTCGGAATCATGGAGAACGGCGCCTTGCTCATTCGCGGCGAACGCATCGTATGGGTCGGCTCAACCAGGGATATCCCGGTGGGAGAGCTGGGCGCTAGGTATCAGATCCTCGATGGAGTCGGCCTGGACCTGTTGGCCATGCCCGGATTTGTCGATTCGCACACGCACCCTGTTTTTGCCGGTACCCGCGCGCAGGAATATGATCTTCGCTGCCAGGGAAAGAGCTACCAGGAGATTGCGGCCGCCGGCGGAGGAATTGCGGCCAGCGTCGAGCAGTTGCGCGCTGCCGCCCCGCATCAGCTTCTGCAAAGAACCGAGCGATACTTCCGCCACTTTCTCTCGCACGGAACAACAACGATTGAAGCAAAAAGCGGATACGGATTGAGCCTGGAGGACGAGTTAAAGAGCCTGCAGGTCCTGGCCGCCCTGCGTGAGAGCAATCGCCTGGAAGTCGTGCCGACTTTTTTGGGAGCTCATGCCGTTCCGGAAGAATATGCGCACTCGCGAGACCGGTATATCCGCAACATCATCGAGGAAATGATCCCGCGCGTCGCTCAGGAGGGGCTTGCGCAATTTTGCGATGTGTTTTGCGAGGCCGGCTATTTCACGGTGGAAGAAGCCCGTTCCATTCTGCTGGCAGCCAGGGATGCGGGGCTGGGCATGAGAATTCATGCGGACGAACTGGGACACAGCGGAGGGGCCAGACTGGCCGCCGAATTGGGGGCGCGCAGCGCGGATCACCTTCTATGGATTGACGACGCCGATATCGGGGCATTGAAGCAGGCGGGCACGGTGGCGACGCTTCTTCCCGGAACCGCTTTCAATCTTGGATCGAGGCGCTATGCACCGGCCCGGAAGCTCATTGATGCGGGGGTGCCGGTGGCGCTGGCTACCGATTTTAATCCCGGCACGTGCTTCAATCTGAACATGCAGCTCATCCTCGCCTTTGCCTGTACTCAAATGCAAATGACCCCGGCCGAAGCCATTGCGGCAGCGACAGTTAACAGCGCCTATTCCCTCGGAATTTCCGATCGGCTGGGAACGATCGAGGAGGGGAAGCAGGCGGATATCGTTCTAATGGACGTATCGGACTATCGCGAACTGCCTTACTTTTTCGGCATCAACCATTGTGTCGTCACTATAAAAAAGGGAAACATCGTCATCAACCGATTGGAGCAGCCTTGAAAACAATCGTGGAATGCGTGCCCAACTTCAGTGAAGGCAGAAACCAGGCGACCGTCGAAGCGCTGGCTTCCGCCCTGACCGCAGAACCGGATGTCGCACTGCTGGATACCGAGATGGACGCAGCACACAATCGCTGCGTGATCTCGGTCGCCGGGGATCCCGAGGCCGTCGCTCGCGGCGTCCTTCGGGCGGTCGGCAAAGCGGTCGAACTCATCGATCTCCGGCAGCACGAGGGAGAGCACCCGAGGATGGGGGCGGCCGACGTCATTCCCTTCATCCCTATTTCCGGCATCAATATGGAGGAATGCGTGGAGCTGTCGGCCCGGGTGGCACGGGACATAGCAGAGGTTTACGGCATTCCCACCTACCTCTATGACCAGTCTGCGCGGATTGCCGCGCGGCAGGACCTGGCTTACGTGCGCAAAGGCCAGTTTGAAGGAATCAGGGAAGAGATCCAAAGCAATCCCGAGCGCAAGCCCGATTTCGGGCCCTGCAAAGTGCATCCCTCTGCGGGAGCGACGGCCGTAGGGGCCCGCTTCCCCTTGATTGCCTATAATATTTATCTCCGGACCCCGGAACTGAAGATCGCGCAGGAAATAGCGCGCTCCATCCGCTTTTCAACCGGGGGCCTGCGCTATGTCAAGGCGCTGGGATTTGAAATTAAAAGCCGGAACCAGGCGCAGGTCTCCATGAACCTGACAAACTATGAAGCGACCCCGATCTACAGGGTATTCGACCTGGTCTGCAGGGAGGCCGCCCGCTACGGCGTTTCTGTCGCCTCGAGCGAGATCGTCGGGCTCATCCCGCAGAAGGCCCTGGATGGTTCTGCCGAATACCACCTGCGTCTTGAGAATTTCAGCCGAAATCAGATTTTGGAAAACCGCCTGTCTGAAGCTCTGTCCGGCGGGCATGGGATCGATGAATTCATAGGGAGTGTGGCCGCCAATACGCCCATTCCCGGAGGAGGAAGCGTCGCCGCCCTGGCGGGGGTATTGGCTGCAGCTCTGGGCGAGATGATGGCCGGTTTGACGGAGGGCAGAGCGAAATTCGCCTTGCGGGATTCTCAGGTACGGGAAATACATGCCCGGCTTATAAAGGCCCGCAGTCAGCTTCGAGGGCTGGTCCAGGAAGACTCGCTTGCATTTAAGGCGCTTCTGGGCGCGTTCAAACTGCCAAAGGAAACAAAAGAAGAGAAGGATATCCGCGCCGGCGCCATCGAGCAGGCGACGATCGGCGCAACCGAAACCCCGCTCCGCACGGCCCGCACAGCCTTCCGCGTGCTGGAGGACGTGCGCGTGCTGGTCGAGATCGGCAATCCCAACGCCCGAAGCGACGCGGCGGTCGGCGCTCAGCTTGCCTTTGCCGCGCTTAAGGCCGCCCACTACAACGTGCTCACCAACATCCCCGGAATAAAAGACAAGGAGTTCGCCCGAAAATCGCGCGTTGAGAGCGTGGATCTGGTCCAAAAGGGCCTGAAGATCGTGCACGAGGTTGACAAGCTGGTGGATGACTCGCGCTGAATAGGGGCGTCGCCTTGAGCAGTCTGCCGCCAGGCCTCCGCTTTGTTTGGAGGTAATTGGTTGGCATCGGAACATTTCGAAGTGTCAGGCACCTCCGGCAAAGCCGGATGCTTGAAAGATTGGACCGCTCAAATCGGTTGGAGGAGTTACGCTGGTCTTGAACGCTGACTTACGCAGGCAAAAGCCGACCCTCGCCGAACAAATCGGTGTTTGTCAGCGCTTTTGTCAGCGTATCTCAGCGTTTCAAAATACGGAGCTGTCAAACTCTATGAGTCCCCCGGCAGAGCCGCAGATTTACCAATAGAATTACAGGGTCCTGGAGCCTTTTGCTGGAATTGCCTGGAGGATTGCGCAGCTGATTCCTTGGATGCGGAAGTCTGGGTGACCTTTCTTGGGAAATTATCCTGCCTTGGGCTCGTTTTTGTCGTTTTTCGCCTGCGGCTCTTCCTGGCCTGCTTTCAGCGAGGATTTGAAATTCCGGATGCCTTCGCCGAGCCCCTTGCCCAGCTGCGGTATCTTATTCACGCCAAAAATCAGGATTACGATCACAAGGATGACTATAAGCTCTGTGGTACCGAGATGCGGCATTTGCTACCTCCAGTTTATCGAATACAACTACTATGAGGGTACTTTATGGGACACACCGGTGTCAATCCAATGCTTGGCAGGCGGAAATTCGAGTGCCGCCGGACCGGTGGAATGCTGAGGATGGGTGCGGTTTGGAATGGGCGGCGCCGGATCCGCTGCTTCTGGTATGCCGGTGGCAATAAAATCGCTTGTGTAGCGCCTTAAAATGTCCTATAAATCGAAATTCTGTGGCAGTTTTATAGGGCACTTTATTGTTTGGGGAACAATCGATAAGGCTTGGATCGATTCTCTGGTTTTCTGCGCCCGCCCCAAAAGCCCTCGATAATCCAAGTACTTGTTATTTATTGATATTTGATAGGGTAATATTGGACCTGCATGAGTTCGCCGGAGGTGAAGCTCGTAGATTTAGAACTGTGCGCAGCTTCGGGCAGGTGATTTTTGAAAGGAGAAGTTCATTTGAAGATCATTGGAGAAAAAATCAACGGGACGCGGAAACGGGTAGCGCAGGCTATTCAGGAACGCGACGCAGCATTCATCCAGGACCTGGCAAAGAAGCAGGCAGATGCGGGCGCAGACTGGCTCGACGCCAATGCCGGCACTCATCCAAGCCGCGAAGCGGACGATCTGATCTGGCTGGTTGAAAATATCCAGGCTGTAACCGACAAGCCGATCTGCCTGGACAGTGCGAATCCGAAAGCGCTGGAAGTGGCGATCAAGGCAGTCAAACAAACCCCGATGATCAACTCGATCAGCGCCGAGCCGCACAGGCTGCAAGGGGTATTGCCGATTGTCGCCGCCCACAAGACTCCCGCCATTGCTCTGGCCCTGGATGAAAAGGGCATCCCCAAAACAAAAGAAGACCGCTTGTCCGTCATTCGCCGGCTGCTCGTCGAAACCCGCAAGCTGGGGATCGCGGACGACCAGCTCTATTTCGATCCCCTGGCGATGACGATTTCGACCGGCCAGGAAAACGGATTGATTTTCTTCGACACCATCCGCTCCATCCGAAGCGAATTCCCGGAAGTCCACGTGACCTGCGGGTTGAGCAACATTTCCTTCGGAATGCCCGCCCGTTCCTATATCAATCGCGTATTTCTGATTCTTTCCATGCAGGCAGGGCTCGACAGCGCTATCTGCGATCCGATGGACCATGAAATCAAGACCGCGATGCTGGCCACGGATCTTCTGCTGGGGCATGACAAGCATTGTCTCAAGTATACGCGCGCGTTCCGCGCGGGAGTTTTTAACAAGCAGTAGAGATCCCGTCTAAGTTGGTTTTGGTTATTATTGAGTAACACTTACCCAAAGGAAGCAAAAAAGGAGAGCACCATGGCGAAAGAATTAATTGATGCCGTCGTTGATATGCGTGAGGAAGATGCCGTAAAGATTGCGGAAAAATTGCTGAACGAAGGCGCGGATCCCGTTGGCCTTCTGGATGATTGCCGTACAGCCCTCGGCATCATCGGAGACCGGTTTGCGTCCGGCGAATGCTTCGTGCCCGAACTGATCCTGGCCGGCGAAATGCTGCGGCAGATCGGGGCGATGGTTAAACCGAAGATCGCGAGCTCGGGCAGCGCGCCTCAGAAGAAACTGGGCCGTATCGTCTTCGGCACAGTGGAAGGCGACATCCATGACATCGCCAAGGACATCGTGGTATTCATGCTGGATATCAACGGTTTCGATGTGATGGATCTCGGCGTGGATGTTCCGGCCGCCAAGTTCGTGGAGGCAGTAAAGAGCTTCAAGCCCCAGGTCGTCGGGCTCAGCGGCTTCCTGACGCTTGCCTACGATCCCATGAAAAACACTGTCCAGGCTCTCAAGGATGCCGGCCTGCGCGACAGCGTCAAAATCATGATCGGCGGCGGACAGATGGATGACCAGGTCTGCGCCTATGCCAAGGCCGACGCCTACGGAAAAGATGCCATGGCGGCGGTGAACCTGTCCAAGGGATGGGTGGGAGCAAAATAACCATGCCTAAACCAGCCGATTTTGACAAACTTACACCATCCGAAAAGCTCGATACCCGGCTTAAAGCCTGGCAGAACCCCGAGGGTGTTCAGTTTGCCAACAAGCAGATGGAAGAGGCGTATAAAAAACGCTGCCAGATGCTTATTGATATAGTCAAGCTGAAGAAGCCCGAACGGGTGCCGGTTTCCATATCGACCGGTTTCTATCCGTTCGTTTACGGCGGCTACACCTGCAGGGACCCGATGTACGATTACGAGATCCTCGGCAAGGCTCTGATGAAGTTCCACGCCGATTTCCTGCCGGATGTCTCGGCGCCCGCGGGGCTCTACGGCCCAGGCAAGGCGTTTGACCTGCTGGACTATAAGCTCTACCACTGGCCCGGTCATGGCGTACCGGAAAACACCCCCTACCAGTGCGCGGAAGCCGAGTTCATGAAGGCGAGTGAATACACGGAGTTCATGCGTGATCCCTCCGACTACTTCCTGCGCTATTACCTACCCAGGGTTCTCGGAGCCTTCGAGGCCTGGAGCACGCTTCCTCCGTTCACCGATCTTCTCGAACTGCCGTTTATCGGCCCGGGAATGTTCCATTTCGGTTTGCCTCACGTCCAGGAAAGCCTGAAAAAAATCATGGAGGCGGGCAAACTCTCGCTGGAATGGATCACAAAAGTCGGTGAAATCGGCAACTCCATCAAGGGCACTTTGGGATTGCCCGGATTCCAGGGAGCATTCTCGAAAGCGCCGCTGGATGTTATCGGGGACACCATGCGCGGCACGCGCGCAATCCTGCTCGACAAATTCCGCAAGCCCAAAGAAATACTTGAAGCTTGCGAACGCATAATTCCCCTGATGATCGACATGGGCGTGCGCAATTCGCAATGGGGCGACCCCCCGACAGTGTTCGTTCCGCTGCACAAGGGAGCGGACAGCTTCATGTCCCCTGCCGATTTCAAGAAGTTCTACTGGCCGTCCTACAAAGCCGTGATTCTGGGGCTAATCAAGGAGGGATTGATCCCGTATTCCTTCGTGGAGGGGGGTTATAACCAGAGGCTGGATATCATCACCGATCCCGACATCCCGGCCGGCACGACCATCTGGTTCTTCGACAAGACCGACATGAAGAATGTGAAGAAATACCTGGGCGGCTGGGGCTGCTTTGGCGGCAACTTCCCTTCTTCGCTGCTAAAGACGGGAACGCCTGAGCAGGTCAGGGATGGTGTCAAACGCCTGCTGGACGATGTGGCCGGCGACGGCGGATACTTCATGTCCAACGGCGCAGTGTTGGATGAGGCTCTGGCGGATAATCTGCACGCCCTCATCGACACAACCAAAGAGTACGGCGTATACAAATAGCAGAGCGGCAACCGGGCGGTTCCCCGGAAAACCCGCTCTTTTTACATCGGCCCACGGATGCAGGGAATTTCATTCCGTGGGCCGTTTTTTTGGATAAGCCAGTCCTCTGCATCGCGCCGGACCCATCGTGCGGTCTTGCAGAAGCTGCACGCCAGCCTAAGCTCCGGCTTCCGTTGCCGCGCATGAGGGCCGCCGGGAAGGACGAAACATGAAACTCGTTTGCAATATCTGCCTCACAGCCTGTCTGGCGGCTTTTATTTTGCACGGCCCGCAGCCGGCATACGCCTCAGGACCCCCATGGAAATTCACGCTGAATGGAGGCAAGACCTCCGTTTCGTTCGGCTTTCTGGCACAACCGCAATTTGAATCGCTCGAAAACGTGTCGGCAACAGACAGTTTGAACAATCTCTTTCTCAGGAGGTTCCGGCTTATTGCGGGCGGGAAAATAACCCCAAAGCTTTCGTTCTTCGTGGAAAGCGACAGCCCTAACCTCGGCAAAGAGGGATTCGACGGAAAGAGAAACTCTGAAATATTCCTGCAGGACCTTTACCTCAATTACGCTTTCCGTCCCGAATTCCAGCTCGACGGAGGGATGCTGATTGTCCCGGTATCCCACAACTCCGGACAATCCGCCGCCACGCTCCTCGCTATAGATTACGGGCCCTACTCTTTTCTGGCCTCCGACCCGACATTTTCCAAGTTTGGCCGCGATTACGGACTGCAGGCCCGGGGCTACATCAAGAAGCATTTTGAATATCGCGTCGGCATCTACCGGGGCAACCGGAACCACGAAGGCGATTTCCCCTATCGTTACATGGTTCGAGTGGTATGGTATCCGCTCGAAGCGGACACGGGCTTTTTCTACACGGGGACAACCCACGGACAGAAGAAAATACTCAGCATAGGCGCTACCATCGACCGTCAGGGCAACTATAGCGCCAACGGGGTGGATCTGTTTTTGGATCACCCCCTCCCAAACGGCGACGCCGTCACGTTTCAAGCCGACTTTATCCGCTACGACGGCGGGACCTCTTTTACATCCCTCCTCCAGCAGAATGCCTGGATGATGGAGGGTTCCTATTACTTCAAGAAGGCAAAACTCGGGCCTTTTGTCCAATTCGCTTCCCGGGACTTCACAAAGCCCGGCTTGTCCGACGACATAAAAGTCCAGGGTGGATTGGCCTACTGGATCCTCAAGCACAAGCTCAATATCAAAGGGGGATTCGGACGGCTACTGAAGGACAATTCGCCCGACCGCAATCAGATCGTCATCCAGACCCAGTTTTTCTATTACTAGTCCAATGGGAGATCCCCCGGCTCTGCCGGATGATGAGGACTCCGTTCTTCTCACGCCTTCCTGTCGAGGCGGCTCCGGCGGGGAATCATACGCTCAGCAGGCAAGTACAGGTTTCAGCCTCAAACCTGCCCCTGCAGGCTGAAATCCAAACGGATATTCTCAGGTTTTTTCCTCACCCGAAAAACCTCGGATGCAGGTCTCGTTTAAACCCTTTTTGCCGCCATTACGACGATTTTCGCGCCGACATTTTGCTTTCGAAAAAGCCCGGCTTTGGACTATGATCGGCGAGGCATCCGCTACACAGGTCCGCCGTCCGGCTGGACCACGAACCTCGCAGATTCGTGATCCGCAGCGGATGGAAGAACCGGCAGCAGGAAGAAAGTGTGGTGAGGAAGATGGAATCCATAAAACTCCGAATAGACGACAAAGAAGTCGAAGGGCACGAAGGAATGACGATACTTGAGGCCGCCGAAAAGGCCGGAATCAGCATTCCCACGCTCTGCCATCACCGTGATTTGACTCCGACAGGGTCCTGCCGCATCTGCGTCGTGGAACTCGAAAAATCCAACCGTCTGGTCGCGTCCTGTCACACACCGATCGCGGAGGGAATGGTGCTGCACACCCGGTCTCCCAAAGTGATATCGGCGCGCAAAGCCACTCTGGAGCTTCTTCTGGCCGGCCACACGGGGCCCTGTGTGATGGATCAGTGGGCCGTGAACTGCAGCCTGCACAAGGTTTCTTCCGATTTGGAGATGGGTCCTCCCAGGTTCAGCGTCAAAAGGCCGCGTTTTTACCCGGTCGAGGATGTAAGTCCATACATTCACCGCGATTTGTCCAAATGCATCCTGTGTTCCCGGTGCATCGCCGCGTGCAATGAACTGGCAGGGAAGAGGATCTACAGCAACGGATACAGGGCCTTCAACTCGAAGGTCATCGTCGACAATGACATTCCTTTGAATAAGGAGGTCTGCAAAGACTGCTACCTCTGCGTGGAGTATTGTCCAACCAGCGCGCTCACCAAAGCCAGGCATCCGGAGGACAAAAAGAGAGGCAGGAAAATGGCGTCGATCGAGCCCCGGCCCAGTCCCCAGGATAAGAAATGCAGTGAACTGCTCCCCATGCTCAAGAAGGCTCAGGAATCGTCCCGTCATGTTTCACCGAAATTCATGGCAAAAACGGCCGACGCCCTGAATCTCTCCGTCAGCGATGTTTACGGGGTTTCCACCTTCTATTCCTATCTCTCCACCCAACCGGTCGGGAAAAACGTCATCAGGGTCTGCAAAAGCATCCCCTGCTATCTGCAGGGCTCGCAATTGATCCTGCAAAGCATCGAACATACGCTTGGCATAAAGCCCGGTGAAACCACACGCGACAGGAAATTTTCTCTGCAGCTGGCCAACTGCATCGGGGCTTGCGACATGGCTCCCGCGATGCTTGTGAATCAGGACGTGCACGGGAACCTGACCCCGAAAAAAATATCCAGGATTCTGAAACAGTATTGACGGGCACCCTTGGAGGAAATGGCTGTGCAAAAACGGGTCATCATTAAAAACTGTGGGCGGATCGATCCCAAAAACATCAATTCTTTTTTAAAGAATGATGGCTTCGCCGCTTTGGAGAAAGCGCAGAAGCAGATGACGCCCGAGAAAGTGATCGAGGAAGTGATTGCTTCGGGCCTGCTGGGACGCGGCGGCGCCGGATTCTCCTGCGGGTTGAAATGGAAGCTCGCCCGGGAGCGTGCGGCCGACGAAAAGTACATCATCTGCAATGCGGACGAGGGTGAGGTCGGCACCTTCAAAGACAGGTTTTTGCTGGAAAACGATCCCTTTACTCTCATTGAGGCGATCGCCATAGCCGGCTGGGCGGTCGGAGCCCGGAAAGCATTCCTGTACCTCCGCGCGGAATACCATTTTCTGTTCGATTTGATCCTCAACACCATCCGCCAGGCCAGGGAACGGGGATTCCTCAACCATCTGGACATAGAGCTTCGTGAGGGAGCCGGCGCTTATATGTGCGGCGAAGAATCGGGTCTGATGAATTCCATCGAGGGCCTCAGGGGAGAGGCGCGCTACAAGCCCCCCTTCCCCCCGGCCAAAGGCCTTTGGGGTATGCCCACAATTATCAACAATGTCGAGACCCTGATGAATGTGCCCCAGATCATCCTCAACGGCAGCGCGTGGTTCCGCGAGATGGGGACAGATCGCAGCAAGGGGACCAAGGTTTTTTCGGTAAGCGGAGACGTGGCATCGCCCGGCGTTTACGAGCTCGAAATGGGGAGCAAACTTAAAGAACTGGTCGTCGATCTGGCAGGCGCCCGGGATATAAAAATGATACAGGTTGGCGGTGCCTGCGGCCGGGCTGTCCCTGCGGAGATGCTCGACACTCCGCTCTCCTACGAGAGCATCCTGGGGTCCGGAGCCGTCACGGTATTCAATCAGACACGGGACATCATCGACCTGATGTACCGCAATATGGAGTTTCTGGCGGAGGAATCGTGCGGCAAATGCACTCCCTGCAGGGACGGCACGGAGGCGATGCTCGAAATCCTGGGAAGGCTGACCAGGGGAGAAGGGGCCAGCGAGGATATCGGCGCTCTGGAAGACCTGGCCAGCGTTATGTCCCTTTCGGCGCTGTGCGGCCTGGGGCAGACAGCTTCAACGCCGCTTACGGATACACTGAACTTTTTCCGGAAAGAATACGAAAGCCGTATTGAGCAGTCCGTGTACCTCAGAACGCTCGGCGGCCGTCGGTAGCGAAGGGTAAAGCACATCCCTGAGGTCCCAATTGCGCGAACCGCGCAGCCGGCCGATGGCTTCAGCAGCCACGCGGCATTATTGAAAAACGATCCTATCGCCCCTTTGTAGAAGGAGCAACCAGTCATGTCCGAGAAAGTTACGAAAAAGACAGTCCGGGTGAACCAGCCAACCCATGCTTTAGCCAGGTATTCCTGCCCGTATTGCCTGGATACTCTCGACTCGTTTGAAGCCATAAAATCCCACATCATCGATAAGCACAAGGGGGAGCCGCTTCCCGAGCCGGAAGGGACCATTCACCTCACAATCAACGGCCAGAAATACAGGTTTCAGGTTGAGCCCGACTGGACATTGCATTACCTCATCCACGACAGGTTGGGATTTACCGGCACCAAACTGATGTGCGATCGCGGAGCCTGCGGCTCCTGCACCGTCATCATGAACGGCCGCCCCATCCTTTCCTGCATGACGCTGGCCATCGAATGTAACGGGAAGCAGATTGAAACGGTAGAAGGCATCGCGGCATCCAGGCATCCGCTGGTCGAGGCGTACGTCAAGCATCACTGCATGCAGTGCGGCTACTGCACGCCCGGATTCGTGGTGACGGCAAAAGCTCTTCTCGACCGGAATCTCAATCCGACAGAACAGGAAATCCGGGAGGCGCTGGGAGGCAACCTTTGCCGTTGCGGCACCTATCCGCAGCACCCCAAAGCCATCCTGGAAGCGGCCCAAACGCTGCGGGAGGCAAAGTAGCCATGGACCGGCTGTTTGAGGAAATGCCCAGCAATCCGATGGAGCATGACAGGTACATACCGGAGACTTTCCGGGAGATCGGCAAAAGGGGAGTTCGCCGCGTCGACGGGTACCGGAAAGCCAGCGGGCAGGCCATTTACACAAGAGACATCCAGCTTCCGGGAATGCTTTATGCGCGCTTCCTCACCTCTCCTTACCCGAACGCAAAAATCAGGAGCATGAACACAGGCAAAGCTGAGGCTTTGTATGGAGTGCGGGCCGTTTTGCGTTACGACGATCCGGAAATACGGGGGAAAAAAATAACCAGCACGCAGGGATCCGAGGAAGAAGTCCTCAGCGAGTACGCCTATTTTCAGGGACAGCCGCTGGGAGCCGTGGTGGTTGCGGATACCGAAGACATCGCGGCGCAGGCCCTGGGCCTGATCGAGGTGGATTGGGAGGAGCGCCCATTTGTCCTTGATGAGGTGGAAGCCCTCAAGCCCGGCGCCGCCCTGGCCCGGCCGCAATGGTCCTCGGCCCCCAAGGGGACCATTATGGAGGACTGGGCGCCTCCATCGGAATTGAGCAACCAGATGCCGGTGTCCTTCGGTTTCGGGCCGGTTCTGCATTTCGGCGACATCGAGAAGGGCTTCCGGGAAGCCGAGGTCGTCGCCGAATTCACTGCCCGGCGCCACTATCACGGATGCCCTGATGCGGAAATGCTGTGCGGCATCACCCGCTGGGAAGGGGAGTGCGTGGAACTGTGGCTCCATCATCAGCACCCCTATGAACACAAATGGACCATGCACGAGTGGTTCGGCATCCCGATGAATCACATCAAGATCCACTCCCCCTATAACGGCGCCATGTTCGGCGGATGGAACTGGATGGACTACAGCATGGTCCCGCAGTATGTCAGCGCGCTCATGGCAAAGCGGACGGGAAGACCCGTTAAATGGATCTTCAACCGGAGGGACGATTTCACCTTCGGCCAAATGGATGTCATGACATCCGATTACAGAGTCGGAGCCAGGCGCGACGGAACGATCACCGCCGTCCGGATCAAAAGCATTTATGCCAATTGCTCCTTCGAGGGAGCGTCCCACCTCCTGGAAAATACGAGGATCCCCAACATTTAGTCCGAAACATTGCTCGCCCAGGTGAACAAAGGGCCAACGATGGCCATCCGGTGCGAGCAGTCTCCGCCGTGCTTCTGCCTGTCCCAGGTGTTCAACCACGTGGCCGCCGAACTCGGAGATGGATCCCGCCGAAGTCGCATTGATGAATGACGGCGTGGAAGGAAAGGACATGGAGCAACTCGCCGAATTCAAGCGCGCCCATGGTTTCCCGGACAGGGACAGCCTCAGGGAGTGCATCGATGCCGGGAAAAACGCCATCGGTTGGGACGGGAAGTGGCATGCGCCGGGCGCCAGCAAACTTCCCAACGGCCGGATGCACGGCATGGGTTTCATCTGGAGCCAGGAATGGGACGACACGCGAGGCGCGGGATCGGCGGGCCTGATGATCCAGGCCGACGGAACGGTGAATATCATCGCCCTGCGGTCGGACATCGGCCTGAATGCGGAAACAGCCTACTGCCAGATTGTTGCGGAAGAGCTGGGCATGCGCGCTGAAGATGTCTTTTTCAGGCAGCAGGATGACGTCTACCTGCCGCTGATGACTCCCGACGGCTCCTGCAACCTGACGACGAACGGATACGTGATGAAGAAGATTGCCAAGCTGGCAAAGCAAAAGCTTCTCGAGCTGGCAACCACTTCAAGCCATTTGATCGAGCGCGACATCCCTGCCGGCTTTCCCGGGCCTGAAGCCCGCCGATCTGGACGTCAAAGAAAGCTTTGTCTACGTCAAGGCCGATCCGTCGAACCGAAAAAGCGTGAAGGATGTGGTGAAGGATCTGAAGGGAAGCGTTATCCTGCCGCGGGAATATGCAGCCATTCAAAACACGTCCCATGAGCCCGTGTATGTCTGGGCATGGCACCGCCAGGGCAGGTTCGGACTGGAGCCGGGCGGCACCGCCTCTGCCGGCAGGCCCATTTCTGCGAAATCGAGGTCGATACCGAAACCGGTGAAATTGAGGTCACCAGGGTTGTCAACGCCAACGACGTCGGCAAGGCCATCTCACCCGAGGCCGTGGAAGGACAGCAGTACGGCGGCACCTACATGGGCATCGGCAGAAACCTCAGTGAGGAATATGTATGGGATGAGCCGACCGGCGTCATCCTGAACGGAAACCTGCTCGATTACAAATTCGCCACCATTCAGGAAATCGGCTCCGTAGACACGATCATTGTCGAGACCGGCATGGGCTACGGCCCCTACGGGTCGATCGGCGTCGGCGAAGACGTGGGAACGATCACGACCTACCTGCTGCATGGCGCCGTCTACAACGCCATCGGCAAGTGGGTCGACGACGGCCCGATCACGCCGGACAAGGTGTTGAAGGCATTGGGAAAAGCCTGATTCCTGATTCGAGATTGTCCCGCAGCCGTCTTTTAAATAATCTCGAATCCAGGATGGAGATCCGGGATGCTTGAGGATGTGGAACAGCAAGATTGTTCGAACTCTTCGACAATCGCAGCTTCGACAGGTACCCGCTGAAGGAATACAATCACATCGGGCGGCGCGGAGTCCGCAGGCTCGACGGCTACGAAAAGGCGAGCGGCCAGGCGCTGTCTACACCATGGATATCAGCCCTTCCGGGAATGCTCCACGGAAAATTTCTGACCTCGCCCTATCCCCATGCCCGGATTGTATCCATGGACACGAGCAAGGCCGAAGCGCTGCCCGGCGTCCGAGCAGTGCTCCGCTACGACGATCCCGGAACTGCCGCCGCTGGCCGACCTCGGCGGCCACGTCCCCAACGCGATACCCGTGCTTCCCCGGAATCGCCTACTTTCAGGGCGAGGAAGTCGGCGCCTTCGTTGCCGCGGATACGGAAGCAATCGCCGATGAAGCGCTGCGGCTGATCGAAGTGGAATGGGAAGAGCGTCCCTTCGTTCTCGATGCCGAAGAGGGATTGAAGCCGGGAGCTCCGCTGGTGAATCCCGAGACGTATCCCGGCGGCAATCACTACAACGAAGGATTCCTGGACGTCGAGCAACATGGAGACGTTGTCAAAGGGATTTGCCGAAGCCGACAGGATCGTCGAGTTCGAATGCAGGCGGCTGCTTCACACCTGGATCGGGCCGGAACGCCCATGCGGCGTCTTCAGATGGAACGGAGAAAGCCCGGAAATCTGGGTCAAGCAGCAGCGTCCTTATATCAGCAAGCGGGTCCTCTCTTCCTGGTTCGGCGGATTCCCATGAACCGGATACAGGTTCATTGCCCTACCAGGGTGCGAGCTTTGGAGGATGGAGCCAGGTGCCCTGGAACATGGGAGGGCACTACTGCGCCGGCGTCGTGGCCAAGAGAACGGGACGGCCCGTCAAATGGACCTTCACCCGCAGAGAGGACTTTTACGGCGGCGAGATGGATGAAGGTGTCTACCGGTACAGGGTAGGCGCCAAAAAGGACGGCACCATTACCGCGGTGGAGGTCTCGAGTCGTGCTTTCCAACCATTGGTTCCCTGTTTTCGGCACGGTGACTCACTTCCTGGAAAACACCAAAATTCCCAACATCTACGGGAAACTGACAGCCGTCCAGATCAACAAGGGCATCAACGTGCCCACGCGCTGCGAGCAGAATACCAACGCGATGAACCTGACCCTTGTGTTCGACCGCATTGCCGACGTCCTCGGCCTGGACCCGACGGAAGTTGCCCTGAAAAACGACGGAGCCGAAGGCCACGACATGGAATGGCTGAACGAGCACAAGGCCGAGATGGGTTTCCCGGTGCGGGACAGTCTGAGGGAATGCATCGAAAAAGGCAAGGCCGCCATCGGCTGGAACAGGAACTGGCATGCGCCGGGCAGACGAAACTGCCCAACGGCAGGATGCACGGCTTGGGATTCACCTGGACGCATGAATGGGAAGATTCCGCGGGATCGAGCGAAGCAGGTATACGCATCGAGAGAACGGACGGGACCGCAACCATTTTTTCGTGCCCGCGCCGACTGCGGCCTCAATGCCGAAACCGCCTACTGCCAGGTCGCGGCGGACGAATTGGGAATGCGCATCGAGGATGTGCATTTTGTGAATCAGATCGATGCCGGCTTCTATGCCATGACTCCCGATTCGTCCACAAACATGTCGGTGAACGGCTACGCCGTCCGGAATGCGGCCAGGCTGCTGAAGCAGAAGATACTGGAGGCGGCGATCGGGCCTCGCGGCGTGACATCGAGGGGCAGCTTCCCGCCCGCTTTTCCGGGCTACAAGCCCGAGGACCTGGACATCAAAGACAGCGTCGTCTTCGTGAAGAGGATCCTTCCATGAAGATGACCATCGGGCAGTTTGTCGGCGCCGCCGGGTTGGAAGGCCCGATGATCGCCCAGCCCGAAATGGGAAAGGGCGCCCAGCGGAGCAATTTCACCGATCCCCTGTTTGCCTACTCCTGGCAGGTCCAGCAGGGCGCCTATTCGGGCACACGGCTCCGGCTCTGCAGGCAGGCCCATTTCATGGAAGTGGAAGTGGATACGGAGACCGGAGAAGTCGAAGTCACCAGGGTGGTGAACGTCAACGATGTGGGAAAGGTGATCAGCTGGGAGGGCTGCGAAGGGCAGCAATACGGCGGCACCTACATGGGAGTGGGCAGGGGCAAAAGCGAAGAGGTGATCCACGATCCCGTGACCGGCGTCATGCTCAACGGCAACCTCCTCGATTACAAAATAGCCACGACTCTCGATATCGGATCGGTGGATACGATTCTCGTTGAAACCGGCATGGGCTACGGCCCCTACGGCGCCATTGGAATCGGCGAAGACGTGGCGACAGTCGTCCCGGCACTTATCATGCCCGCGGTCCACAACGCCATCGGTGTGTGGATTGATACCTTTCCGGTCACGCCCGAGAGGGTTCTCAAGCCCTTGGCAAAACATAGAGCATGCAACGCATGAGCTCGAATGAGGGCTCGAGCCGACCATGCCTTCAGGAGAACGATTATGAGAAAGTTCACGCATATCAATGCCCGGACGGTCGATGAGGCCGTTGCGGCTCTCAGCAGATATGGGGACCGGGCCTGCTTCATCGCGGGCGGCACCGATCTACTGGGAAAGATGAAGGACGAAATACTTCCCAGGTATCCCGAAGCCCTCATAGACATTAAGACCATTCCGGGCCTTGATTTCCTCAAAGAGGAAGCCGGCGTGCTGAGGATCGGAGCCCTGACGCGGCTGGAGGATATCGGAAGAGAGCCCCTGATCCGGGAAAAATATGCGGCGCTGGCTCAGGCGGCCGGCCGCACGGCTTCCCCGCACCTGAGGGAAATGGGAACGCTCGGCGGCAACCTCTGCCAGGACATCCGGTGCTGGTACTACAGGAACCCCAACAACCGGTTCCCCTGCCTCAGAAAAGGAGGCGGGAGATGCTATGCCATCGAAGGGGACAACCGCTACCACTCCATCTTCGGCGGGAGCGTCGAGGGCGGGTGCTATGCCGTGCACCCCAGCGATACGGCGCCGGCCCTGATCGCGCTTAACGCGAAGGCAATGACTTCAAAAAGAGTGCTGGACGTCGAAAACCTTTTCCAGGTCGACGTGGCAAAAACCACTGTCCTGGAACCTGACGAAATCGTCACCGAGATACACGTGCCGGAACCGTCCAGGAACTCAAAAAGCGCTTTCCTCAAGTTCGCCATCCGGAAGTCCATCGACTTCCCCATCGTCAACTGCGCCGCGATGATCTCGAGTTCATCCGGAAAGGTTACGGCCGCCAGAATCTGTCTCAATGCGGTTTGGGTCAAGCCCTATCGCGCCGTGAAGGCGGAAAAAGCCATCCTGAGGCAAAAGGTTGACCAGGAGATCGCGGAGGCCGCAGGTCGCGCGGCCGTTGAGGCCGCAGTCCCGACGGAACGGAATGCGTATATGGTTCAAATCGCCAAGACTCTGGTAAAGAGATCCATTCTGGCCTGCGTCGAGTCCGTCTGAAGTCAGGCACCTCCGGCAAAGCCTGAGGCTTGAAAGATTTGAACCGCTTAAAGCGGTTGGACTAGTTACGCCGGTCTTGAACGCTGACTTACGCGGGCAAAAGCCGATGAGGCGCTTCCGATCCCCCGCAGGGGCCAGCGCTCCGCGCTGGACAGTTTTCTGCGGCGGCACTGTGGCAAGCGCCGTGCGGCAAGCAGATGAAGGGTATGAGAAACCGGACGCTTGCCACAGTGCCGCCGCAGAAAACTCCATCGGAAGCGCCTCATCGGCTTTTGCTCGCCGACCCTCGCCGAACAAATCGGTGTTTGTCAGCGCTTTTATCAGCGTTTCTCAGCGTTTCAAAATACGGAGCTGTCAAACTCTTTGAGTCCCCCGTCAGAGCCGGGGGTTTACCAATGTAATTATCGTTGCGCGTGCACTATCCCGTCGGAATAGGTGGTTTTGAAGCCGAGTTGCTCGAGCTGGGGCATGATCACCCTGTGAGTGAGCTTTCCATCAACCGGATGATAGGCGGCGATGGCCATCTGCCCCACGGTTTCAAGCGCGACTTTCATCCCTGCGAGGGCCTCGATTTCCGCGCCTTCTATGTCCATCTTGATAAAATCCGCCGGCCCTGTGCCCAGGCTTTCCAGGATGTGGTCCAGCGAGTCCGCATCGACACAGATGTGCTCTCCGGTGGATTGATAGAATTCATCGAAATAGGCGCTGTGCGCCGCCGTGTACTCTGAAAGGTACAGGTCCCGCTGCTCTTCCCGGCTCCAGAGCATCCTGGGGACCGCAAGAACATTGGTCAGATTGTTTGCTTTGATGTTCTTGAGGAGGCAGGCAAAGTTGCGCGGTTCAGGCTCGATAGCGATAATTTTGCCTTTCTCGCCGACGGCTGCGGAAATTTTGGCCGCAAAGGTTCCGATGCGGGCTCCGGCGTCCACGACGATGTCCCCGCCCCGGAAACGGTAGCGCGCATCATAGGAAGGATGGATCATGACTCCGGCGATCTCATTGAGGGTCGTGAGATAGCGATTGTATAACGGCCGGTTTTCAGTCTTCATCAGGTCCCTGGGATGGATCTCCACAGGAGCAGGCAGGGGGTGATTCAGGCACAGGTCGTATAGTTTTATCCCGTTGTCGATTTCGACGAACAGGTTGCCATCCACATCCAGGCCCATCGATTTTACCCAGTTATCGCGATTCATCGCACAATCCCCATCCTGGAGGCCGCAAAGAATTATTTCAGTCCAAGGTCCTGGATTTTTGCAGGGGTGAAAACACCGCGTTTGACAAGCTTTCCTATGAGAGCGCTGCAGTAGTCGCATTCGCTGCATTCCTTATTGCAGGAGGTGACTTTTTGAAAGAAGCCGATTTCGTCAAGGCTCTTATTGTCGAGATGCATGAGATGGGACATTGCGAGCGAGTAAAGGTTGCCCGCCATCAGCTCCAGAAGGTCGCCATCCCAGCTTTCCTGCAGATAGGCATCCACCGACCGGATGAGCATGCTCTTTGAGCTTGTTCTGCCCACCAGTTTGAAGTAGCTGGTTATCCGGCTGTATTTCGCCGCATCTTCCGGGCGTATCCAGCAGGACTTCAGGATCTGGGAGAGATCGCTTTTGGAGAGCTGGATGCAGTTGAGGCTGAAGACATTGTCTTCTGCCTTCACTCCCTGTTTCATCCCCGGATTTCTCGATTTATGCGAAATATAGTTGAAATGGAACTTCCGGAACGGGCAGCGGAAGAGGCACCCTTCATTGACCATCAGCTTTATTTGAGCCCCCGTGGCATTTTTTATTTTTAGAAGCAGGGCGAGGTCCCGGTTGATATCGATGTGGGGCGTGATGACATCTGCTCCGGCTTTTCTAAAAATGACGGCTTTCTCCACGCAATCGATGTCCCCGAGCACGGAGGCGCAGATTTCCAGATCCGGGAAGCGCTTTCTCACCTCACGGATATACAGGGGATTCGCAATGGTGATCGATTCAACTCCGTATTCCCCGTGCACCTTCCCGAGGTATTCCATGGTCGACTTCAGGACGCCCGGGGAATACCAATCACTCCCTTCGCAAATCGAGTTGAGCAGCAGATTTACTCGAATCCCTTCCCTGTGGATCCTCTCCACGACTCGCACGAATTCCCCGGTATCCATTTCCGGCACGATCCTGCCTGCGCCGGAAAATTCCTGGGGGCCCGAAAGATAAATCTCACGGATGCGGTTGCCGTTTTTCTCTTTTAATGGAAAGATTTCGGAAAGAGTTTCAGGATCATTGTTGTAGGGAACCGAGAACTCCAGATTGCCCATACAAGTCTGCTGCTCCAGTCGGGATAGGTCCGTGCGCTTAGGAATTCAGATTAGCTTGCGGCGTTGTCGGGATGCTTTCGTGCACCGGGGATTTGCGCCCGGCGCACGAATCACGGGTGATCCATGAGGGTTAAGCGCAACCTAATATGGCTCTCTTCACCATTGCCTTGGCAATTGGGATTTTCCATTTGTTCCTGTCGCCGGGAAGCGCTTTAGCGGAGGCCACAGCGGCCGCTCCGGCCGCATCCGCGCTGTCTTCAGTGATCGCCTTCCCTTTGATGGCTTCTTCCGCGGGCACCGCCCGGTAGGGAGTGTTATGCACCGCATTGAGGCATATACGCGCATTGCCTCCGCCTATCATGGCGGCGCAGTTGACGATCGGGAAGTCTATGGATTTGCGGATAGCAAACTTCATGTATGCGCTTTTGACGCCTGCAGCCGGCGAGGGTATCTGTATTTCGGTGACGATTTCATCGGGGGCCAGGACCGTGGACCCGGGGACTGTCATTTCCCAGAACTTCTCGGCTTCAATCAATCTCTTGTTGGTTTTGATTTTGGCATTCAGCGCAACCAGGGCCGGCGCCGTATCGCTCGGATTGACGGCCAAACACATTTTGACCGCCCCGAAAATGGAGTGGTACCGGTTGTCTCCGGCCATGGCATAGCACATCTTCCCGCCTTTGCGTATGCAGTTGAACCGGTTGTCGGGGTTGCGGAAATACCAGCACCGGTTCATCTGGCAGATATTGCCGCCAATGGTTCCCATCTCGCGGATGTGAGGCGTGGCTGTCCGGTGGGCCGCTTCAGCCAATGCCGTGTACCGGGTTTTGACAAGATTGTTTTTGGCGATGTCTTCCAGCCTGGTCAAAGCGCCTATTTTCAGCAGGCCCGCTTCTTCTCTGATGTAGTCCATTCCCGGAATAGTTTTGAGATTTACCACAACTTCGGGATAGTTCGGCAGAATTTCAAACCTCATTGCACCCAGAAGGTCGGTGCCCCCGGATAGGAGCGCCGCTTTCCCTTTGCGCAAAATGGAAGCAGCCTCTTCGACCGTTTTTGCATTCACGTGCTCGAATCTTTTCCATGTCTTCATGTTTTGGCTCCTGCCTCGTTTCCGATAACTCTCAAAAACTACATCCGGGTTCCCCAGGGGCTGCGGGCGGGATTCATGCCCGCATCGGCATCGGTTTTTGCCCGGTTGGCCGCTGCTGGCGATCCAGCCGCCCGGAGCCTGCTATTTGAGATTCCTGGCAGCTTCCAGGACAGCCGGAGGATGGCGCTGGTAGGTCGCGCACCGGCACAGGTTGCCGCCCAAAGCATCTCTTACGTCGGCCTCGGTCGGATTCTTATTCTTATCCAGCAAAGCCTTGGCTGTGCATACAAATCCAGGCGTGCAATATCCGCATTGAAAGGCATTGTTGTTGATATAGGCCTGGATGATCGGGTGTTTGGCCTTTGCAATACCCTCTGCGGTCTCTATGATTGCGCCATCGCACTCGCAGGCCAGGGTCAGGCAGGATAGAATCGGTCGGCCGTTCATAATCACCGTACAGGAGCCGCAGGCGCCTACCCCTCCACACCAGTCCTTGGGCGAGGTGAACCCGATTTCGTCGCGCAGGAGCTGCCGCAAACTCCAGTGCGGCTCGACCGTATAACGGTATTTGCCGCCGTTGACTGTCAGCTCGATAGTATGGGGGAGTGCCGGGCGCTTCTCCAATGACGAACCGGCCGCACTCGCCTGCGCCGCCCGCCCCTTGGGCGTTTGGGCCTCTGCCTGTGCCGGCGCCACCATGGATCCTATGGCGGGCGTACCGACAACCAGTCCCGCATCCTTCAGAAAAGCCCGGCGGGAGATCTGTCCGGATCCTTCGCTGTTTTCCTGTTCCCCAGATTTGCTTTTTTCTTCTGCCATTTTCCCTCTTCTTCTTCAGCCCTGGCATGATGGCCGTTAGGGTTCGTAGCCCTTTCAGGCCCGGTTGAGCTGTGGAAAAACCCTCTTAAGGAATCCGCCCCGCTCTGTTCCGGCGAAAACAAGGCTTCATTTCTTTCAGGGCTGAACATCTTGAGCAATCACGCTCGATTCTTAAAAACTGGCCTCATCTTGTCAAGCTTTTTCAGGTATTTATTGATTCCGGGGGGACATTTTTCAGGGCTGAATACTCGGACACTTCCGGGGCATAAAGGCCTGCCCGAAAAATTGGGCGGCACCGATGCCCAACGGATTTTGTATGCTTCGGCGTCGTGGGATGATTTCAAAATATTTTTTGCAGCTGGAGAATTGCCTGAAGGGGATGGTTATCGCGGTTTCTAGATGAACATCCCTTCATCATGGGCCGCCCTGGAGAGCTTGCGGCGCCCGCGCAAAAGGATATCGATCCCCACGCGGAGCGCCCGTGTTATGGCATTTATCTCTCGGACGGGCGCGAGGATAGTATTCTGGACGAGGTCCATCGTCTCCTCCGCTCGTCGGGTTGCCGATTGAATGGTATCCTGAACCCGGTAGACCTCCAGGCGTGCCGTTTTGGTGGCCTCGGCCAGAAAGTCGTCCAGATCCACAACCCTCCTGTGCACAATGTCGGCTGTATCGGCCAGCTTTTCTTTGACGCTCTTCAAGCCATCCCCAAGATCTTTGACGGCCGTCAGGCTCGCCTCGAGTTTTGAGGATATCGCCGTGACGCTATTCTGGAGATCCCTGCCCAGGCTGTCTGTCCGTTCCGACAACAGGCGGATGGATTTGTATATCCCGAAGAACAGCACGCTCTGAACGAGCACTGCGAACGTCAGGATCCCGATGAAGATCGTCAAAAGGGTGTCTTGCATCTGGAGTTATGCCCTGTTTTTTTCTTCTCTATAGGCCAGCTTGCCGGCATCCACAGCCGCTGATACGGAGTTGCGCTGCTGCTGGAAAACTTCCTTGCCTCGGTCCACGATCTCGGAAGTCTTTTCCGCGACAGCTTTGGTGCGGCTGGCAACATAGTCTGCGCCGTCACGGGCTTTGGACGCGATCAGCCTGCGCGTCTCCATGCCGCTCCGGGGTGCAAGCAAAAGAGCCGCCACCGCCCCGATGGTTGCACCGAGCATCAAATACAAAGCCTTTTCGCCTGCGCTTGATTCATTACTCATTCCGTTCTCCTTCTGTTTGTAAACTATTGATAACATGCCCGATATCAAATGTCAAACTCCAAATCCCTCATTCAGGGGATGTTGGTCGGGTTGCCATTTAGGATATAATGTGCGGCCATTATGATCAGGAAGAAGAGGCTTGCGACAAACGAAAGACAGACCAGAATCAGCCGGATTCTATCGAGTCTGGATTCAGCCTACCCGAAGGCTCAATGTGCGCTCCGTCACGGCAATCCGCTGGAACTCCTCATCGCCACAATTCTATCGGCTCAATGCACCGATGAAAGGGTGAATGTGGTGACGCATGACCTTTTCCGGAAGTATCGAACTGCCGGCGACTATGCCAATGCCCCGCGCGAAAAACTGGAGGCCGATATAAGGTCGACGGGCTTTTACCGAAACAAAGCCAAAAGCATCCAAGGTGCCTGCACTCTGATCTCAGGGAAGTTCGGCGGTTCGGTCCCATCCACAATGGAGGAACTATTGGAGCTTCCCGGCGTCGCCCGAAAGACCGCGAACGTGGTTTTGGGCGTCGCTTTCGGCAAAGCGGAAGGCATCGTTGTGGACACCCATGTTTTCCGGGTATCCCGGCGGCTGGACCTCGCGCACTCGGATACCCCCGAAAAAATCGAAGCCGACCTCATGCAGATCATTCCCAGGGATCGATGGATCTCATTTTCCCACCAGGTGATCCTTCATGGGCGTTCGACCTGCAAAGCGCGCAGGCCGCTCTGCCTGACCTGCCCTTTGGAGCGGGACTGTTATTCCACGGATAAAATCTCATAGCCGCTGAAGCAAACGGCCCCGGCAAATTCGCAGTCCCGGTTTCAGATCCTTCAAGGCGGCTCGATCAGTTTCCTTGGTCCTATACGCCGGCATACGCCGGCTGTAAGCTCAAGGGGCGGCGTGTGTCAGCGCTTTTTTCAGCATATTTCGGCGGATGTTGGTCCTGGAACTGTCAAACTCCGGATATTCCCCGCAAATATGGGCATTACCTGTGCGTACAGTAGCGGGGAGCAATAAGCAGACGGGTGGCTTGTTGCTTCCATCTCTTCCCTCCCGCTGCTTTTCACCCAACCAGGAGGATATGAAGATCCATGACATTGGTGCGAGTAGGGCCGGTGATTATGAGGTCCCCGAGGCGCCTGAAAAACCGGTAGGAATCGTTGTTGTCCAGGGAGTCTTTGAGGAAGCTCGCACCGTACTTCATCGAACGTACCAGCGTGGTGCTGTCCGCGATGGCGCCCGCTGCGTCTGTCGGCCCATCCGTGCCGTCCGTGCCGATGCTGGCAACCAGGCAGGCTGCGGGCAGCTGAGCAAGAGGCCGGGCGCAGCGCAGGGCAAATTCCTGGTTGCGGCCGCCTTTGCCTTTTCCCGTAATCCTGACGGTGGTTTCGCCTCCGCTGATAATGCAGGCAGGGAGGCGCAGCGGACGCCGGTGGTGGATTATTTCGCCCGCAATACTCATGTGAAACCGGGCGGCCTCCCCGTTGTCCCCCTCGAGCCCGCTGGTCAGGACCAGTGCTTTGTAGCCTAGTTTCCTGGCCGCCTGGAATGCAGCGGTGCATGCTCTGGCGCTGCTCCCGACGATCATTGTTTTCCCCTCCTGAAACACGGGATCACCCTGCTTCGGAGTTTCGGGGATTTCTCCCGCCGCGCCGGACTCCAGTCGTTGCTTTACAGCCGGGGGCATTTTGTCCGAGAGACCAAGCCTGTCAAAAACTTCCATGCAATCCGCAAAAGTTGTAGGGTCGGGCGCCATGGGACCCGAGGCGATCGTGCCCACGTCATCGCCCACCACATCCGATAGAATCAGGGAAATCGCCCGAGCGGGGGCCAGCATCCTCGCCAATCCGCCCCCTTTAATGGCAGACAAGTGCTTGCGCACAGCGTTCATTTCACGGATATCCGCTCCGGCATCGATCAGCATGCGGGTGCACGCAAGCTTGTCCGCCAGCGTTATGCCCGGAGCCGGGCAGACCAGAAGCGAGGAAGCGCCTCCCGAGAAAAGGCATATCACGAGGTCCCGCTCGTCGATTTGATCTTTTGCCAAAGCGGCAACCCGCGCCGCGGACGCCATGCTGTTCGAGTCCGGCATAGGGTGGCCGGCTTCCATGATCTCGAGCCGCCCGAGGTCCAGTCTGTGACCGTATTTGGTCACAAGAAATCCGCCGGCCAGATATCTCCCCAATATCCTCTCAACCGCCCTGCCCATCGGCGCAGCCGCTTTTCCCGCACCAAGGACCCACACCTTCCGGATTTTGCCGAGATCGTACCGGCGGCCGCCGAGTTGAAGAATAGGCCCGTCCCGTCTGACCATTTTGCGCACGGCGGCTTCCGGTTCGACAGCCTGCAGGGCGGCAGTCCAGATGCGGGCTGCGTCGGTGCGCAAAAGACGCAGCGATTTATTGGTCAGATTGCGGGACGCCGTTCGAGGCTTCATACGCTGCCTCCGCAACAATGCGCAAAAAAGTCGAAATGAACGCGGGCTGCATCTGGGGTTGACAGCATCCGGTCCCCATTGCAAGATGTTTGGGAAGCTATCGAGGTGATCTCATGCATCAGCAGTTCGCAGATTTCCGGGAAGCCTGCAGTTACAAGGTCGATAACAAACAGTTCGAATGCGGTGATTGCAGGTTTTTTATATCCGAAGAACAGTTTACCAATTCTCCGAGCAACTGGGGAACATGCCTTCACCACTCCCATGCATTCATCAAGTTCCGCCGCGCGTGTTTCTCCTTCGAGAAAAAGTAGGCATACTTATATCACGGGTGCCTGCGAAACACACCCTTTGAGTTCTGTCGCTGCATTTCCTTGAAAAAATCCTTGGACTGCGGGTCCAGGACAGTGGAACGTGGAACGTGGAACGGGCCTTATTTGGGATCGGAAATGGCGGCGGCGACAATGTTGGCAATCGCGGCACGGAGATGGTTAATGTCTTTGCCGCCGTCCGGGTGGACTCGATTGCTCAATAGGATGATGAAGGTGTCCGTGGAGGGATGCACCCAAAGCGACGTGCCGGTAAACCCGGTGTGGCCATAGCCATCCTTAAAAATATCGCCGCGGGGCGATGAGTACGCGGTATCAATATCCCAGCCATATCCCCGGACTTCCGGCGCGCCGGGCGGAGAATTCGGGCGGCTCATCGCCTGGACGGTAAGCGGCGACAGAAGGCGTCCCCCGGGATAGGCGCCGTGACTCAGGAGCATTTGGGCGAAAACCGCCAGGTCTTCGGCACTGGAAAAGAGGCCCGCGTGGCCGGCCACGCCGCCCATCCGCCAGGCGGTCGGATCGTGGACTTCCCCGCACAGGATTTTGTCCAACGATTCAGCGGCATTCTGCCCTTTTAAATAGCGGAGCGTGTTTCTCCTGGATTCCGTAGGCGCGATGCGGCCGGCCAGATCTGCGGGCGGACGGAAGCACGTATCGTTCATTCCAAGCGGTACAAAAATGCGCTCCAGGGCGTTCTCATCCAGAGTTTTGCCGGTGACAACCTGCACGACATGGCCCAGCGCGATGAAGTTCAGATCGCTGTATTCAAATTCCTTGCCCGGCTCCGATCTGGTTTTGGTCATCCAGAGTTCTTCAAGCGCCGCCGGGTAGCCGAACCATGGCTTGGACAGGTCGAAGTCGGCCGGCAGACCCGAGTAGTGAGTCAGGAGATGGCTCAGCGTGATGTTGTCCTTCCCTCCGCCGGCAAAGCGGGGCAGATAACGCTTCACCTTGTCGGCGAGACGCAGGGTCCCGTCCTCGGACAGCATCAGGACCAGCGGCAGCGTGGCCATAACCTTAGTCAGCGACGACATATCAAAAATCGTATCGCCCGTCATGGCTTCTTTGGCAGGCTGCACGGAGCGATTGCCGAAGGCTTTGAAGTAGGCAATCCGGCCGTGCCTGGCCACCAGGACCACCGCACCGGGTATTTCGCCGGCCTTCAGGGCTGCTTCGACGGCATCGTCAATATGGTTCAGCTGCGACGGGATGAATCCGACAGTCTCGGGAGCGCTTCTGGGCAGGCCTCTGGCCGCATCCGCCGGGAAGGCGGGCACCGCCGAAACAAGCGTCAAAACGATCAGGCAGCCCAGGACAAAATTCATGGCATCCTCCGTGGTTGCCGATGTCAGGCACCTCCGGCAAAGCCGGAGGCTTGAAAGATTGGAACCGCTCAAAGCGGTTGGAGGAGTTACGCTGGTCTTGAACGCTGACTTACGCGGGCAAAAGCCGATGAGGCGCTTCCGAGCCCCGCCGAACAAATCGGCGTTTGTCAGCGTATCTCAGCGTTTAAAAATACAGAGCTGTCAAACGCTATGAGTTCCCCGGCAGAGCCGTGGGTTTACCAATAGAATTAACGGATGCCCGCGGCATCGCCGCCCCTGAACAATTCTGAATATAAGATTCCGAATCGCAAATCAGCTTCACGGATTCCTGATTTGATGAATTTCCCGGTATAGCTTCATATATTCAGCGGCGGGTCTATTCCAGGACCAGTCCTGCGACATTACCCGGACCATGAGGGACCGCCACCGGGCGGGATCGGAATAAACCGCCAGAGCGTGCTTTATGGCCTCCATCATTTCGCCGGAGGAATAGCCGGCAAAGCAGAATCCGGTTCCCTTTTCGCCGTCGTAGGGAGAAACCGTATCGACAAGCCCTCCCGTTGCCCGGGCAATCGGGATGGTCCCGTACCGGAAGCTGTAAAGCTGGTTCAAGCCGCAAGGTTCATATCTGGAAGGCATCAGGAACATGTCGCAGCCGGCCTCGATCTGATGCGCCAGTTCAGTGTTGAAAGACAACTGAACGCCGATGTTAGCCGGGTATTGACCGGCGAGCCGCTGGAGCAGCTCATGGTACTTCTGTTGGCCGGTACCGAGCACGACAAGACGCAGATTCAACGCCCGGATCTCCTCGATCGCGTCCGCTATGAGCTCGAATCCTTTCTGATCCGCGAGCCTGGAGACAATGCCGATCAAGGGTATGGGATTCCCCGTATCGGGGAATCCGAAATGCCGCAGTACGTGCTCCTTGCACTTTGCTTTGCCCGACAGATCGCGTATTGAATAGCGGGCAGGCAGGTGCGGATCCGTTTCGGGATTCCACAGGTCGACGTCTATGCCGTTGACAATGCCGCTGAGGTCTTTCCCTCTGTTTCTCAGAGTGCCTTCCAGGCCCAGCCCGAATTCGGAGCTCGTCTGGATCTCAGCGGCGTAGGTTTTGCTGACCGTGTTCACCTTGTCCGCAAGCTCGATGCCGGCCTTCATGAAATTGACGCGCCCCCAGTATTCAAACGGGGACATGGAATAGAAATGCTTGAGGTCGATCCCCGCATAGTAGAGCGAATCTTTCGGATAGACTCCCTGGTAGGCGATGTTGTGAATCGTGAATAGAGTCCCAACCCTGGCAAAAAACGGATCGTCCCGGTAATTCGCATGGATGAGGCCGGGGATAAGCGCGGCATGGGAATCATGGCAGTGGAGGATATCGACCGGCTGCTCGAGCCTGAGCAGCAATTCGATCCCCGCCTTCATGAAGAAAACAAACCGTTCCATGTTGTCCGGGTAACCCTCCCCGGTGGCCGGATCGTCGTAAATCCCGTTGCGATTGAAATACCTGCGGGACCCGATCAGGTAGACGTCCACGGAGGTGCCGCGTATACGGCTTTGGTAGATTTCCGCCCTTTCAATCGAGGACCCCATGGGGATGTCGAATCCGGGGGCGAGGTCGCAACGCTGAATTTCGAGCTGTCCCGACTGGATCACCCGATAATTCGGGATCACGATCGAGGTATGGACTCCCAGCTTTTCCAGGGCTTTGGGCAGTGTCCCCACCATGTCCCCCAGCCCTCCCACTTTTGCATAAGGGGAGGCCTCCGCCGCAAACATAGCCACTTTCAATGGATTGTCTCGGGGCATAGGTCCTCGTTCATCAATCAGGAGTCTGCAGTCTCGGAGTCCGTTTATGATTAAGGGTTACAGCTCTGTCTCGCGAAGATACTTCGCAGCGTCTTCCGGCGAAGTCGGATTGATGTAAAAACCGGTCCCCCACTCAAAACCGGCTACCTGCGTAAGGCGGGGCATGAACTCGATATGCCAGTGAAAGTCCAGTTCGATCGTGTCCCAATAGGAAGCGGGCCGGGGCTTCACTCTGACATTGGGAATCGTGTGAATAAGAAAATTATACGGCGGGTCCTTGAGGCACTTCTTGACCCGGAGCAGAATCTCCTTCAGAACGATGGCGAGATGGTGAAGCATCTCGTCGCTCGCTTCGGCAAAACTGCAATGGTGCGCGCGGGGCGCGATAAATATTTCAAACGGGAAACGGGACGCAAAAGGAGTCAGTGCGACGAATTGTTCTCCGGCGGCAACAATCCTGTCTCCGGAATCCAGCTCCTGCTGAATCAGGTCGCAAAAGAGGCAGCGCTCCTTTTTCACGTAATGATCCTTGGCGGAAACCAGTTCTTCCACCAGCGTCAGCGGAGTGACCGGCGTCGCGATCATCTGTGTATGCGGATGAGAGATCGAGGCGCCTGCGGCTGCGCCGTGATTTTTAAAAATCAGGACAAATTTAAAGCGCTGATCCCGCAGAAGGTCCACCAGCCGCTCCCTATAGGTCCATAAAACCTTTCTTATGTGCTCCACGGGCGCATCCGCCAGATTGAGGTTGTGCTGGGGCGTCTCGATGATAACCTCGTGCGCCCCCACGCCGTTCATGCGGTCATAGGCGCCAAGGCCCTTGCGATCGAGGCCCCCCTCGATGCGCAGCGCGGGAAACTTGTTGGGCACGACGCGCACTTCCCATCCGGGCTGATTGGGCTGACTCCCGTTCCTGATAGCGGTTATTTCGGGAGGCGTCTTGCCTTCATTCCCTTCGCAGAAAGGGCAAAAGGCTCCATTGGGGTGGGGTTCTTCCCGGATGAAGTCATCGGGCCTGCGGCCGCGTTCTGCTGCTATGATAACCCAGCGTCTTTGAATGGGATCGTGGCGCAATTCCGGCATATTTTTCTTACAACTGTCAGCGCTTGTCCGGCCTCGTTCAACCTCAGCCTGCTGCTGAAATGTGTGCGGACCCGAAAGTAACCCGTGATGCTATCATCCCGGGCCCGGCAAATCAACGTCCGATATAGAAATCGGCATAAAAGGTCCGCATGATTGACTTTTTCTGAAGTGCTTCCATCGGCCCGGGACCTGGGAGCAAAAAAATTTATGCTTTGTTAAACTCGTGCTGCCTCACCCGCAAAGCCTGAGGATCTCGCAACCGATTAGGGCCAGAGGTTGGGGGTGTCGGTATCCCGGAGGTAGTATTTAAACACATACTCCTGCACCATGCGCCACGTGGTAAACCGGGGAAGCAGGGTCGCCATGGCGCGCCGGATCCTGGCTATCCATTCGCGGGGAATGCCGAGTCCGTCCCGGTTGTAGAAGCAAGGGATTACTTCTTCACTCAAAACTTTGCATAAATTGGCGTTGTCCAGACGGTCCTGTTCCGCCACGGATGCGGGCTGATCATCTTCCCCAATCGCAAAGCCATTCGTCCCGTCATAGGCTTCCCGCCACCAGCCGTCCAGGATACTCAGGTTCAATCCTCCGTTGCAGATGATCTTCTGCCCGCTGGTGCCTGAAGCCTCCATCGGGCGCCTGGGATTATTCAGCCAGACATCACACCCGGAGATCATCTGGCGCGCAATATGAACGTCGTAGTTTTCCAGGAAGACAAGGCGTCCTCTCAGCTCGCTGAATTTGCTGAGATGAATTATTTTCTGGATGCAGCGTTTGCCCTCGGTGTCCGCCGGGTGTGCTTTTCCGGAAAAGATGAACTGAACAGGCCGGAGCGGATCCGTAGCCAGTCTGATGATGGTGTCATAGTCTTCAAAAACCAGGGGGGGCCTCTTATAGGTCGCGAACCGGCGCGCAAATCCGATGGTTAAAGCATCGGGATCCAGGATACGGTCGAAGGAGTCCACGCTGCCGAAAGTCCAGCGGCGGCCCGTAAGGATGCGGCGCCTTGCAAACTCTATCAGCGCACGCCGCAGTCTGTATCGCAGGGCCCAGATCTCCTCGTCCGATATGAATTCCGGCTCCAGCAAGCGCTGCCAGAGTGCTGGAGAGTTTATGTCTTTATCCCACTCGGGTCCCAGTTTGTGCCGCCAGAAGCTGCGCACCGGGCCCTTCATCCATCCCATCAGATGGATGCCGTTGGTGATATGCCCGATGGGCACCTCATCCACAGGTTTTTCGGGGTAAAGCACATGCCACATCTTACGGCTGATGCGCCCGTGCAATTCACTCACAGCGTTTGCCGCGCGCGAAGTCTTCAGCGCCAGCACGGTCATGCAAAAAGGTTCCTCATCATCGGAAGGGTCGACGCGCCCCAGCGCCATCAGCTCATCGAAAGAGGATGTCACGCGGGGCTGCAATCCTTTCAAAGCATATTGTGTGAGTTCCGGGCTGAACCGGTCGTGGCCGGCCTCCACGGGCGTGTGGGTCGTGAAAACGCATTGCTGGCGCGTCCTCGAAAGTGCGTCCTCGAAAGTGCCACCCTGCGCGATTTTTTCCCGTATCAGTTCCAGAGAGAGGAATGCCACATGACCTTCGTTCATATGATAGACGGAAGGTTCGATGCCGAGGGCACGCAAGAGGCGGATCCCCCCCACGCCCAAAAGTATCTCCTGCATGATGCGGGTCGAGCTGTCGCCGCCGTAAACATGCAGCGTCAGATCTCTTTGGAACGGTTCGTTCTCGGGCCGGTTGGCGTCCAGCAAATAAATGGGGATGCGCCCGACGTTGACTTTCCATGCCTGAAAACAGACCTGAGACAGATTGATCTCCACCTGGCCGACCAGCCGCTCCCCGTTACGGTTCAGCACGGGCTCGAGCGGCAGCGCCGCCGGATTGAGCGGGGAGTAGAACTCCGTCTGCAAGTTTTCCGGATCGATCGCCTGCTGGAAATAGCCCTCCCGGTAAAACAGGCTGACGCCTACGAGGCCCAGGCCGAGATCGCTTGCAGAGCGGGCATGATCCCCCGACAATATGCCGAGCCCTCCTGCGGCGATGGGCAGGGTTTCGTGAAAACCGTATTCGGCAGTGAAGTAGGCGACAGGATAGTGGGCAAACCCGGGCGCGTAGCGCGACGCCCATGTATCCCCTCGATTCATGTACGCATCGAAGGCGGCCAGAACGCCCTGGACATGCCGGGCAAATACGGGATCCCGAAGCCGCGTACGAAGCTCATATTCCGAGATATCCTGGAGGACGGCCACGGCGTTGTGATACAGGTCCTGCCAACCCCGGGGCGAAAGCTCCTGGAAAATCTCCTGGCACTCCTGGTTCCAGGTCCACCACAGATTGCCCGCGAGAATTTTCAACCTGGCCAGCAGCTCTGCAGTTTCATCCCGATGCGATGCCGTGAAATTTGCGTTCAGCGCACTACCTCCCTGTCTGGAATTCGAAACAGCTCTTCATGCCGGTTTTGCAGGAGCCCCACTCCCAGAAACTGCCCCAAAGAGAATCCCATCATCCGTCAAACAATCCATTGCTGCTCATTCAAACTCCATGGATCCGTATGCACGGATAAAAATCCGTAGGCGGGGAATCGTTCCACCTCCCGGCCATTATCCAGCACGCGGATGAGGAATGCGACCTCGACAGGCTCGCTCACGCCCAAAACTTCGAGCGGAATCCCCAGTTCCAGGATTTTGTTTCCGGCGAAACGTGGTTGCCGATCGGGCAGAGGCCACTGAATCGTCCTGCAGCTCCAGGAATTTCTCCCCGTGTATTCCAGGACCAAGCGGCATTCTTCGGGGGATGCAAATTGCACCTCGATGGAGCTGGCCGGCGAAAAATCCGCAATCTTTTCCGATACCGGATCGATTCGAAAATAGAAGCACTGCAGGTCAAATCCGAAGAACACCTTGTCCAGGAACCTGTCGGTGCGATGCATGGAGTCGCCTCCACCCGGTACCGTGAATCCTGCAGACAGCCATTCAAAGTAATCGGTCACTTTTCCATCGAGTTTAGGCGTAATCGTGTGCATCGGATTTTGATGGCTCGGGCGGGCCCCGACCTTTTTGATTGCTTCATCCAGCCTGACCGGCGGGGTTTCTCCGAGGAGGGTGTAAACATTCTTCAGGTGGCTGCGAAACAGGGCGTCAAATTCCGCGGCATTTTCCGTCTGATGGTCGTCGCCGTACCACCAGTACCAATCGCTACCTTCCGCGATCATGATTTCCCGGAAGGCTGCGTCCGCGGCAGCCACAGCATCGCCGCGCATCTGGAACGAATTCCATAAGCTGCGGGCGGCAGTCAGTTCTTCCCAGGCCCTGTTTTTTTCCGGATGGCCGATCCAGGTGGCAAGATTCCCATAGATCCAGCTGCCCGGCATGACCGACTTTATAACTTCCCGATGCGATTCGAGTTCCAGGAATTCGGAAAATGTCACGGTTCGCAGGCTTTCGGATTCCGATAGCCTGAGATAGAGGAGGCTCAGAAAGTCGGAGGCATTATGGGGATAGTGCTCCCATGCATTTTCACCGTCCAGAATTATGGGAACGACATAGTGCCTCCCGTCGTCCGGCAGGCTTTGATGGATTGCATTAAGACGGCGTAGAAAGTCGGCGGCGGCGTCTGCAGCATTCCACTGGCAATAGGAGAATCCGAAAAGGTCCGAAAGCGCATGATCGCGGAAGAAAATGCAGGGACCGTCCTGTCCCCATCGGTACGCGCAATATTTCCTGTCTGGAGGCAGGAAAGCAGCCGTATAGCCTCCTTTGAAAAGCGAATTCCAAAGCACAATCTCATCCGAGGCCAGCCATTCCACCCCTTGCTCCTGCGCCAGGGCAAGCACCGCATCACTGACGGCACCCTCGGACGGCCACATGCCGCGCGCGGCGCTGCCGAAGAATTGGGCATGAATCCGCAGCGCCCGGCTTATGTGCTGCCTCGCGTCCTCCGGGAATGCAAAAGGATTTGATGGAAGGGGGAGCGAGGGCAAGGATTCCCTCGCGCTGCGCGAATCGCACAGCAGCGGGAGTATCGGGTGGAAGTAAGGCGAAACCGAGAGTTCAACCTTTCCCGATTCGCAAAGTTTCCGGTAAAAAGGAAGGATACGCCCCGCAAACGAGTATTGGATCTCAAGAAGCCGTTTTTTGTCGGATTCCGTGAAGCCTCTGCCCTGCGCCAGGAAGGCCGCAATTTCCGGATGCCGCCTCAGTTCCTGCCCGCACCAGGCAAGGTTGTACCACATCTGGAGGTCGCGGTAGTCCTGCGCGCCATAGAGTCGAAGCGCAGTGGAGTAAATCCCATATGGATCCGGGCGGCCCCGCCGGTCCAGGAGTTCCTGGTACCGGCGATAGGGCGCTACCATCTGCTTCGGCGACAACTGAAAAAATTTGCGCAGCAAAAAGGATTTCTCGTGCTCATTCAATTCAGAGGCATCCCGGAGCGTGATATCGGCATAACTCTCACGAGCCGTTCCGGCCCCATAGGACACGAGTTGTTCCGCAAGCGACGGCACGACGTTGATGGTTGCGTGGAGCTGAGGTTCCCGCTCAATCAGGGCGCCCATGTCATAGTAGTCTTTGACCGCATGAAACCTTGTCCACGGAAGCAACAGTTCGCGGGAGCGGGGATCTTGGTAATCCGGCTGATGCATATGCCAGAGGAATGCTACACAGAGCGGTTTCTTGGGCATGGACTCTCCTGGCCTGCGAGGCGACCTCCTTCAGGCAATTTAGAATAGCAGGACGAGCCCCCCATGAACAGTCCCGCGCCCGGGGTAAAAATGGCGGGGATCCCGCGCATGAAGTCCCCATCGCTAGTTAGTTTCTGTCGCGAAACTCGGGTTTTGTGAAAAAGCCAAATTTTTCAACCGTCAATAGGATATTTGATATTACATAGAAGCCGATAATTGGAGTCAGGCCGCGTAGCGGCCAGCTGAATTTAGCCAGGCCTTTTAAGGCCTGGATCGAAAGCAGTTAAGTTTTCGTCGGTAGCGACGGCTGAATTCAGCCGTCGCTACGCGACGCGCTGCTCGCTGTACCATGGTTCCCGGCCTTGAAAGGCCGGGCTAAAATCATAGTGCCGCTACGCGGCACAAACCGGTTTCGCGACAGAAACTAGTTACAAGGATTTCACTTGACTCCCATAACATCAGGGTGCTATTACTCGGCCGTTTCCTAAAAAATCCGATAAAAGTGGCGCAGAAAGGGGGGGCTCTTTGAACAAGGGTGATCTGGTGGGAAGAATAGCAAAAGATGCCGGCCTTACTAAAGCGCAGGCAGAGGCTGCCTTCAATTCTCTGATTGGGGGCATCCATGCTTCGCTGAAAAAGAGCCAGAAAGTAGTGATCGTGGGTTTCGGCACTTTTTCAATTGTGAAGCGAAAACCTCGAATGGGAAGGAATCCTCAGACCGGGATGCCGATCAAGATTCCCGCTCATAAAGTTCCCAAATTTACTCCCGGAAGTGATTTGAAGAAGGCTGTACGGTAGGATACCCGCGGCAGGGATTTGACTGCCGCGGGATTTTGCCTAGTTTTTGCTGACGAAATCAGCAAACTCGCGCAGTCTGTTGGAGCGGTATGGGCTGCGGAGTTTGAGAAGAGCTTTTTCCTCGATTTGACGGATACGCTCCCTGGTTACCTGAAATATCTCACCCACTTCCTGGAGCGTGTATTCCTTCCCGTTTTCGTTCAAACCGTAGCGCATGCGCACGATTTCCTGTTCCCGCGGAGACAGCGACTGCAGCGCGGAATTGGTCACATCCCGAAGATTGTGCTTCATCACATCTTCATCGGGCGATATCGCGTTTTTGTCCTCGATGAACTTATTGAGCACGGCATCCTTGTTGTCCGCGATGCTGGCTTCAAGCGAAATCGGTTCCTGAGCGGCTTTAAGAATCTGAGTGACTTTGGAGACAGGCGTTTTCAATTCCTTGGCCAACTCATGAACTGACGGTTCCCGGCCCATCCGCTTGGTCAGCTCGTTGGCGACCTTGAGGACACGGTTCATAGCTTCCACCATATGAACGGGAATTCTTATGGTCCTTCCCTGATCCGCGATCGCCCGGGTAATGCTTTGCCGGATCCACCAGGTCGCATAGGTCGAAAATTTGTGGCCGAGCCTGTAGTTAAATTTATCGACGGCCTTCATGAGGCCGATGTTGCCTTCCTGCACAAGATCAAGGAGATCCAGCCCCGGATAGGAATAGTTTTTCGCTATGCTCAGAACCAGGCGCAGGTTGGAACGTACAAACTGGTCCTTGGCATGAAGCATTTCCATCTTGTTCTCACTGATGAGCGCCAGAATCTTGCGCAGTTCCTCGACGTTGGTAAGATACTGTCCTTCCAGCTCGTTGTGCCGGATTTTTGCTTCCTTCAGCGCCTTGCTGTTTGAATCCTGACGACCGGACATGCGCTTGATCGCCGCCTGCGCTTCCTCCATCTTGTGCAAAACTTCTTCAACGCTGCCGATCAGGACCCCTATCTGGCTTTCGGAAAAATCAATTCTCTTCAGGGACAGGAAAATTGCCTCTCTGTTGCTTTTGATTTTGTTGAAATCCTTGCATGAATGCCCGTTTTGGGACTTGCCGCGCCGGAGGCTCCCTTTGGCCGTCCGGTATTTGGCCTCCAGTTTCTCAAGACGATTTACAATCCGCCGAATCTTCCGGAGGCGCATCCGAGTACGCTCCTCCAGGGAAACATCGCTTTCCGCGTCCCTCTTTTCCTCAACACCAAACTGCGGTATGGCGGCGGGCACTCCTACAGGCTGGAGCTCATCCGATATTTCCATGATTTTAAATGAGTTAATTGTTGTCAGCGACAGAAGTCTGAGCGTATTGAGTTTTGCCGACTCAATTTTTTTGGCCAGATACACTTCCTCTTCGCGCGTCAGCAGAGGTATCTTGCTCATGCTTCTGTAATAGATGTAAAGAGGATCTCCCGAAGCTGTGGATTCCTCCCCTTTGGCCACCGTCCTGTCTTCGTTGGGGACGCGGGTAAACCGCACTCTATCCACATAATTAGCCCGCGTCAGACCTGGAAACGCATCTGAATTCGCCGAATCATCTTCATCCAAATTTATGGAGTCGTATTCGGTTTCCTCCAGATATTCTTCTTGTTCTAGCTCGATCATGGTTAGTATTATCCTTTAAGGAGATTCTATCGGAAAACTCCCTTTTTCTAAACAAAGCCTTCTATTGTAATGACTTAAGGGCGCTCAGTGCCTTCGATTCCGACCTCTCCATATGCTAGGATGTTTCCATCCTATATTTAGATAGTCGAAGCCAGCGAATAGTTTCAGCGGGCGGGATGATTTTTTGTAGATTCAAATTGATCACCTCGTGTATTTGGTTGGAACATCTTGAACCGCCCGTTAACGCCCGATTAATACGGAAGAGAACCTATTTCGTTCCGATTTTATTTATAACATCGAAGGCCATTTTTCGCAACTGGTTTCTAAGTTTTTCGTATGAATTGCTCCGGCGCTTTCAGGGTATTAGCCGTTATTTCTTACGGCTTTCCTGCTGCAAAGGCTCAGGTGGGCACACGGGCTCCTGATTGAAGGCCACGGATCTTATCGCAAGCCCCGGGTAACCCGCAACCTGCGGCCTGAACGGAGACGCCCGGATATGCGCCTGGGCTGAAAATCCGTTGAAAAACAGGGGCGGTGCTGAGGGGGAGAATTTCAATCAGGTACCTCCGGCAAAGCCGGAGGCTTGAAAGATTTGAACCGCTCAAAGCGGTTGGACCAGTTACGCCGGTCTTGAACGCTGACTTACGCGGGCAAAAACCGATGAGGCGCTTCCGATCCCCGCAGGGGCCAGCGCTCCGCGCTGGACAGTTTTCTGCGGCGGCACTGTGGCAAGCGCCGTGCGGCAAGCAGATGAAGGGTATGAGAAACCGGGCGTTTGCCACAGTGCCGCCGCAGAAAACTCCATCGGAAGCGCCTCATCGGCTTTTGCTCGCCGACCCACGCCGAACAAATCGGCGTTTGTCAGCGCTTTTATCAGCGTATCTCAGCGTTTCAAAATACGGAGTTGTCAATCTCTTTGAGTCCTCCGGCAAAGCCGGGGATTTACCAATGTAATCGAATCGGGCCAATTGACTCATCCTCTGGATTTAACTATTATGGAAACCTTTAAAAATCCATATTCGCCAAGCCGTCTCCGGGAGGAATGAGCGTGATCGAAGTAGAACATGTCAGCAAGGCTTACAGTGGCCGCAAGGCAGTGGATGATATCTCGTTCAAGGTGGAAAGGGGCGAAATTCTTGGATTTCTGGGCCCGAATGGAGCCGGGAAAACCACCACCATGCGCATCCTGACCTGCTATATGCCCTCGACTGAGGGAACGGCAAGGGTTGCCGGATACGATGTATTCGATGAAAGCATAGAGGTTCGCAAGCGCATTGGTTATCTGCCGGAAAATCCGCCTTTGTATACCGAGATGACCGTAGACGGCTACCTGAACTTCGTGGCCAAGATAAAGGGAACTCGTTCCAGCCAGCGCAAGCATCAGGTGGATGAAGCGATCGGCCAATGCAACCTGGGTGATGTTCGCAAGCGAATCATAGGCAGACTTTCGAAAGGCTATAAGCAGCGTGTCGGCCTGGCCCAGGCTCTGCTGAATAATCCCGAAGTCCTGATTCTTGACGAACCCACGCTCGGTCTGGACCCGAAACAGATCCACGAGGTCCGGTCATTGATCAAAAGCCTCGGCGCCGCTCATACGGTGATACTTTCAACGCACATCCTGCCCGAAGTGAGTATGACCTGCAATCGCGTCGTCATCATCAACAAAGGCAAAGTTGTGGCCATGGATACGCCCGAAGGCCTGGCTCATCAGATGAAAGGGGCCGAGAGAATATCCTTGACGGTCGACGGCCCGATGGAAGCGGTCCGTGACAAATTTCTAACCATAGACGGAGTGCTGAGCGTACAGGCGTCGGCGGGAACTCAGGGCAGCTCCTCCCAGTTCAACGTTGAATGCCGCTTAAACAGTGATCTTCGCGGTGTGCTGGCGGCGGCCGTGATCAACCAGGGATGGGGATTGCTCGAATTGCGCGGTGTCTCGCTGAGCCTGGAAGATGTTTTTATCAACCTGATTACCCAGGAGTAATTGACAACGATTGGTTGACCGGATGAAGCTTGAGCGGCGGATGCGTGTTTCCTCATGAGGAATAAGCGCCGATGGATCCAGAAATGGGGAGCCGGAAGCCGGTGTGCTGCGCGGGCCAGTTCCCCCCAGGCTGCAATCCGTGCGAAGGTTTATGCATCCAGACCGCGTGGAACATGAGTTCATGAAGGCTTCTGCCTCCTGCTCCTGGCCTGCGGCTTCTCGCAGCTCATGCGGGGATCCGGAAGAATACGTGCAACGATCCGAATAAATGCTATAGAGGCCCGATATGCAAAATATACTGGCGATCTGGCAGCGTGAAATGAAGAGCTATTTCGCCTCGCCGATTGCTTATGTCGTGTTGACCGTTTTTCTCTTCCTCTCCGGTTTCTTTTTCTTCTCAATTCTCTCTTCGGTTGTCCAGGCCATCATGACGCAGTCTCAGTTTGGCCAGGGTTCACAGGCATACGATGTCCCCGGAATCGTGACCCGGGCTCTGTTTCAGACAACCAGCGTCGTCCTGCTTTTCATCGTGCCCATGCTGAGCATGGGGCTTTTCTCGGAAGAAAGGAAACGCGGAACCATTGAGCTTCTGCTCACAACGCCGGTTGGCAACCTGCAGGCCCTGCTGGGAAAATACCTCGCCAGCCTGACTTTCCTTTTGATCCTGTTCGTGGCCAGCGCGATCACCATCTCCCCGCTTTTCATTTACGGCCAGCCGGACTGGAAACCGATTCTTTCGGGCTACCTTGGGATGTATCTTTACGGCGCGGCGCTTCTGGCCATAGGGCTTTTCATTTCAACCCTCACGGAAAACCAGATTGTAGCCGTGGTAATTACCTTCGGCGTGAGCCTTGTTCTCTGGCTGATCGAATCGTTGTCGGGCTCAACCGTGGGCGTGGCCAAGAATGTAATAAGCTATCTGTCCGTAATCGGCCATCTCGAGGATTTCATCAAAGGCGTCATAGACACCTCGCACGTCATCTACTATGTGACGTTTGCTTTTGTCGGGCTTTTTCTTACATATCGCTCTCTTGAGTCCATGCGGTGGAAAGGCTAATGAAAAAATATCTACAGAAGCTTGACACTATAGGCCTGCTGCTCCTGGTAGCCGCGGTGATCTGGTATTCGGTAACGAATATCTGGGACAAATGGAATCTGGGCCTCGCGATCGCCGGTGCGGTGCTGGTCGTCGTCGGCGTCGCCGCCAATTACAGGCAGATCCTGGCATCTCTGGGGAAGCGATCCACCAAGTATGCCAGCAATTACGTGATCTCTCTGATTCTTGTTATTGCGGTGGTTTCGGGCCTGAACTACCTGGGCAACAGGCATCCCAAACGGTTTGATACAACCGGAGTCGGCCAGTACACCCTGGCTCCGCAAACGACACAAATACTCGGGAACCTGAACCGGGATGTCGAAATCAAGGCATTCTTCCCGGGCGGAGATTACGCTCCTCTCAAGGAATTGCTTGTCGAGTATAGGGCAGCCAGTCCCCACATTCGGTATGAATTCGTCGATCCCGACAGACAGCCGGATGTCGCCAAGCGATACGATGTCACGGTTTACGGCACCTTTCAGAATCCCTTTACCAACAGCCAGCTGAAATTCGGGTCTGTGGTCGTGACTCAGGGCGACCGCAGGGAAAAGATAGAAAAGCGTTCGGAGGAAGTTACCGAAGAGGATCTGACCAACGCCATCATCAAAGCCGGAAGGTCTGAAGCCAAGAAGATCTATTTTGTGCAGGGTCACGGAGAAAAGGATCCCTCCGATACCGAACGTGCGGGCTATTCGGACGCCAGGAAAAACCTGGAAAACCAGGGATACAAAGTTGAGAGCGTGAACCTTGCCAGCGAGGGCAAGGTTCCGGCGGACGCAAAAGTCCTTATCCTGGCAGGACCCCAAACGGAGCCTTTCCCTGAAGAACTCCGCTTCATCGGCGAGTTCCTGAACAAAGGTTCCGGCGGATTGCTTCTGCTTGCGGATCCTCCCCCTGCCCCATCGCTCCAGTCGTTCGTCCAAAGCTGGGGAGTGCAGATTGACAACAACATTGTCCTCGACGTCAGCGGCGCCGGCCGTCTCATGGGAGCCGGCCCGAGCATTCCGCTGGTTCTCAACTACGAGAATCACAAGATCACCGACAAATTCAAGGCGATGACGTTTTTCCCGTACACGCGATCTGTTCAGCCCGCAAAGACTATCGCGTCCGGCACAACCGTAGAGACTTTGTTCAAGAGCAATCCCGACAGCTGGGGCGAGACGAACCTCGAAAGCGGTGAAGCCTCCTTCAACGCAGCCAAAGATACGAAGGGACCTCTTTCGCTCGCCGTGGCGGTCACCAGAGAAATCAAACCGGCCTCGGACAAAACCTCCGCCACACGGTCCCGGATGGTAGTGGCGGGAACATCCTCTTTCCCCGTCAATGCGTACTTCGGCGAACAGGGCAACGGCAACCTGTTCCTGAACATGGTCAGTTGGCTGGCCCAGGACGAGGACCTGATCTCGATCCGGCCAAAATCCACGCAAGACCGCCGGATACTTTTGTCTCAAAGCCAGCTGGCGATGCTGCGCCTGATCTGCATGTTTCTGCTGCCCGGCATCGCTCTCATAGCAGGAATCGCCGTCGTCTGGAACCGCCGGAGGAAATAGGATGCGTTTCAAAGGAACCTTAGTGTTGCTGATAGCCTGCCTGGCCCTTGGAAGCTTCCTTTACTTTTATGAAATCAAGGGGGGCAAGCAGCGCGAAAAAGAAGAGCAGGCGGAAAAACAATTCTGGAAACTTGAAGCCAAGGATATCCGCCAGATTGACTTGATTTCCTCAAATCAGCATATCTCCTCGGCAAGAAAAGGGGAAACAGACTGGGCTATCACCGCGCCCCGGTCCCTGGATGCGGACTCCGACGAGCTTAGCCGCCTGGCCGGCTCGGCTTCGAGCCTCCAGCGTGATTCCGTCCTGGATCCCAACGTATCGGACCCGGCGAAGTTCGGATTGAGTCCTGCCAGGTTCAGTTTGAAATTCAAAACAAAAGAGGGCAAAGCATACGCTATAGACTTCGGCAACAACAATCCAACCGGCAATTCAACCTATGCCGCTATCCCCGGCTCTAAAACCGTATATTTAGTGTCCGCTGCTGCGGCAAGCGCCTTGGACAAGAAGCTGGATGATCTGAGAAATCATACGGTCCTGAGCTTCGATCAGCCTGAAGCGCAGTCCCTGAACCTGAAAAGTTCCAAAGGGGATCTCAATCTTGTGAAGGACAGCAATGACCGGTGGTGGATCGAGGGCACTCACCGGGTCGCTGCCGATTCCCCCCTGGTACGGGGTATCCTGAACGCGCTTTCCCTGGGCAGAATCAAAGAGTTTTTGGCCGGAGAAGCGGCTGACTACACAAATCTCGGCCTGGAAAAAGCGCTCGTGGAAGCGAGCGTCGCCTATGGCAAAAACAAAGCCATCAAGCGCCTTGTCATCGGTTCGCCCAAAGCGGCTATTGTCAAAAAGGGCGGCAAGGAAATCGCGCAGGAGGGCACGCCAGCGGAAGCATCCGGCGCAGAGCTGTCTTCCTCGCAGCTTTACCTGGCAAAAGACGAATCGCGGGCGGATCTCTTCTTTGTGGACAAGGACGTCGTCGACAAGCTTCTCAAGACAGCCGATGATTTGCGCGACAAGGCTCTTGCGTCATTCCAGCGCTGGGATATCGATTCCATATATTTATCCAATTCCAAAGGAAGTTTCGATTTCAACAAAAGAGGCGGAGAATGGTTCCTTGGCGATAAAGGAAAGAAGGCCAAATGGGATGCCGTCAACGGAATCCTGGATGCCATGGAAAAGCCGGTCAAAAAGCTGATTGACAATCCCTCGGCTTTTTCGGTCTATGGTTTGGACAAACCCGCGATTCGCGTGGTCCTCAAACAAGGGAGCACCGTGACCGTGGAATGCACTCTGGGCAAGGCAGCCAGGGAAGGCTTTTACGCACAGCTTAAAGGGGATCCTTCTATCAAGGTGGCCGATCCTGAAAGCTATGAGAAGCTGGATAAGGGCGAAGCGGACCTGACTGAACCGCCTGCCGCCGCAGCGGTTCCCAAAAAGTAATTCCGGGACTCGCGACTTGAAAAAGGCCGTTTATGCAAATCCCGCGGTACCCGCCGCAGCAGCAATCAAAACAAACAGATAGTTCATAGCTCAGTCAGCCACTCTCCGGCAGACCCGGAGGCCATAGCTTTTGAGCTCCTCACTGGTATCGATACAGCTTTTCGTTTCCCGATTTCGACTGCGACCCCGCTAGCCATACTGCTGCTGCGCGGACCCCTTTTGGGCAAGTCACAATTGAAACACATCGCCCAACGACTTCTGTATTCGTCAAGCTTCCACTGCCTCACCGGCAGAGCCAGGGGATTTTCCTAACGGATTGGGGGGAGTTGCTATTTGCCCCCGCGTCCGGTATACTTCCCAATGCTGCTTTTGTACAAAGTGGGCGTGTGCCCACTTTTTTTGTTTAGGGTTCAAAATGGCAGTGTCGGATCCGAATCAGCGGGAATCCCTGATAAGCCGGGTTTCCGGATTGGCCGAGCAGGTTGCCTCGGCAATGGGGATGGAAGTGGTTCTCGTTGAAATCAAAGGAGATGGGAATCATTCTGTCGTCCGGACGTATATCGATCAGCCTTCCGGTATAACCCTGGACGATTGTGAGCGATTCAGCCGACGGTTTTCCGTAACGCTGGACGTGGAGGATTGGATACCGTTCAGCTACGTTTTGGAGGTTTCCTCGCCGGGCGTTAACCGGCCGCTGGTAAAAGAGGCGGATTACGTTCGATTCAGTGGCAAGAACGCCAGGTTGCGAACGCGGTATCCGCTGGAAGGTCAGCAAAATTTCAAGGGCAGGATTGCAGGGGTGTTCGAGGGCCGCATAAAACTTGAAATCGCCCCGGGCAAACAGGTTGAAATCGCATTGGCGGACATCGAAAAGGCCAGCTTGATAGCTGATTTAAGCATGAGGCCTCAGGGGTCCTGAGATATGTCGAATATAATTGCGCAAACGATCGAACAGATAAGCAAAGAAAAAAACGTCGATCCCAAAATCATCATCAGCGCATTGGAAGACGCAATGGTGGCTGCTTCCAGGAAGTTCTACAAAACGAACGAGGACATCAATGCGCGCTTTGATCCTGAGACCGGCATGGTGGAAATCTTCGCGGTCCGGCGCGTGGTTGAAACCGTTGAAAATCCGAGCCTGGAGATATCGCTGAGCGAAGCCAAAGAAATCGATGAAACTCTGGAAATCGATGATACGGTCGAGATACCGAAAGCTACGGACGTATTGGGCAGAATAGCGGCTCAAACAGCCAAGCAGGTCATTTTGCAGAAGGTCCGGGAAGCCGAACGTCAGAATATTTTCAGCGAATATTCACAGAAAATCGGCGAAATGGTTAACGGCGTCGCCAAGCGGTTCGAGGGGCCGGACATCATCGTGGATATCGGGAAGACCGAAGCCCTTCTTCCTCTCCGTGAGCAGTCGAGAGCGGAAACCTACAAGCAGGGCGAACGGATCCGCGCCGTGATCGTCAAAGTTCTTCCGGTTGCCAAAGGCCCTCAGGTCATTCTTTCCCGCACCGATCCCCAGTTGCTCATTCGTCTTTTCGAAATGGAAATCCCGGAAATTTATGACGGCACCATCGTGGTAAAAAGCGCCGTCCACGAGCCGGGCGACCGTGCCAAGGTTGCCGTGGCTTCACTGGACCGGGATGTGGACCCGGTCGGGGCATGCGTGGGCATGAAAGGCTCCCGCATCAATTCGATTATACGGGAACTGCGCGGAGAAAAGATCGACATCGTGCAGTGGTCCGAGGACGCGGCGCAGTACGCAGCCAATGCGCTGAATCCGGCGAAGATATCCAAGGTTTTAATCATAGATCCGTCCGAAAAGCGGATGGAAGTAATCGTCGAGGAAAAGCAGCAATCCCTGGCTATCGGCAAGAAAGGCCAGAATGTGCGTCTGGCCTCGAGACTCATCGGATGGCAGATAGACGTCAAGAGCGAAGAGCAGAAAAAGCAGGAAGTGCTCAGCGTTATGGAATCCCTGACTTCATCCTCCACTTCCCTGACGGAACTGGAGGGCATCAGCGACCGGCTTATCGAGCGAATGCGCGAGGCCGGGATCGAGAATGTCGAGCGCATCCTCGAATTGGGAGAGGGAAAGCTCATGGAAATTCAGGGGATTGGGGATAAAACCGCAGCCAAGATTATGGAAGCGGCCCGGGATCTTTTTGAAGAAGTGGAGATTGAGGTCCCCGAGGGAATGGATTTGCCTACCGCTATCAAGGCAAACGCCCCTGGAGAAGAAGAAAACGTTGAAGAGGGCAGCTCCGCAACCGCGACAGAGCCCGCCGGTAACGATTCCGTATCCGGCAGTGCTGCAGCCGAGGAAGAACAGGCAGCGGGAAAAGACTCCCAGGCCCCGGAGGATGCTCCCGATACCGATGCGGCCGAGGATGAGAATAGCCGGGAATGAAAGCCGAAACGCCTTCCTAAGCTCCTGAAGAGCAAAATCCCGCGGTTGCAAACGATAGCAGTATTGATTTAAGATCTGTTATTTGGCTCCGATGAGCCAAGCCCGAAGATAAACTTGGCAGAGGTCTTTGCGCAAATGGATAAGATTACGGTCGCGGAACTGGCGACAGAATGTTCAGTAAAGAACCAGGTAGTGCTCGCTGAACTGAAGCGCCTGGGTCTGTATGTGGTATCGCCCGCTGCGACGATTGACGTGAATTTTGCCGAGACCATCCGCAAAAAAATTGTCTCGCAAAGGGAAGCCGAGGAAGCCAGGTCGCTGGAAGCGGAGAAGAAAAAGGAAGCCGAAGCAGCCAAAAAAGCGGACAAGAAACCCTCGAAGAAGGCTGCCGAACCCCAACCCGTCGCCCCTGCCGCCCCTCAAAAGGCGAAAAAGGCGGCCAAGGCCAAGTTCGAGAAGGTCGCAGAGGTAAAGCCCGAGGAACCTGCCCCGAAAATTTCCCTCGCACCTCGCAAGGGACGCAAGCACTATGACCGCGAGTCAGCCGGGCTTGTAGATCAGGCTGCAGCCAAAGCGGCTGAAAAGCCGGCGGAGGTGCCGGCTCTGGCTGAAATCCAGCCCACCGAACCGGTCGAGGCAGAAACGGCTGCACCTGCCGTTGTCCTGCGGCCGGCGGGGGAAATGGCTGGCGAAATCGAGGCTGCACCTGAAATTTCGGCTCCTGCGGCTAAGCCTGAAGCGCCCGTGGCAACCCCGATACTCGAGCCGGCGCCCGAACAGGGCCGGCCGGCTGAAGCAGCACAACAGCCTCCCGCGAAGGCAGCGGAGGCCGCGGCTCATCCTGGAATCGTCTCCAAGAAAATAGTTATTCCCAAAGCCAAGACGAAGATCCTGATGCGGACGAGCACGGAAAGAGTCGTGACCCCTGAAATCACCGACCGCATTTTGAGGGGGCTCCAGGACCGGCCATCTGCGCAGAGAACTTTCGCCCCATCCCGATTTGTCAGAAAGAAAAGGACCGGGAAGCCCGAAGTTATTGAAAGGGCACCCAGAGTGGTCGATCTGCCGCGTCCGCCGGCTTCCCCGGAAGATTTCAGGCCGATATCCATCACGGAAGGGGTCACCATTAAGGAACTGGCAGAGAAGATGGATATCAAGTCCAAATACATCATACAAAAGCTAATTTCGAAAGGAGTTCTCGCTTCCATCAATCAGGCACTCGATCTGGATGCGGCCAAGGAAGTCTGTGCCGAGTTCGGATTCCGGGCTGATATCATCAGTTTTGAGCAGGAAGCCGAAGCTAAACAGGAAGTGGCAGACAATCCGGAAGATCATGTAACCAGACCGCCCGTCGTTACTATCATGGGCCACGTGGATCACGGCAAGACATCGCTGCTGGATGCGATTCGCGAAACAAACGTCACGGCGACCGAAGAAGGGGGCATCACCCAGCACATCGGCGCCTATCAGGTGGATATCCGCGGCCGGAGCATCGCTTTCCTGGATACTCCGGGCCATGAAGCCTTCACGATGATGCGCGCCCGCGGCGCCCAGGCCACCGACATTGTTGTGCTGGTGGTTGCCGCCGATGACGGAGTGATGCCGCAGACTATTGAAGCCATACACCATGCCAAAGCGGCCAACGTGCCCATCATCGTGGCCATCAACAAGATCGATAAAGCTGGAGCCCAGATCGATCGGGTCAAACAGGCGCTCTCGGATCAGGGTCTCCTGGCCGAGGATTGGGGCGGGGAGATCGTGACCGTCCCCGTTTCCGCCAAACAGCGCACCAATATCGACCTGCTGCTCGAGATGATTCTCCTGGTGGCCGACATGAAAGACCTCAAAGCGAATCCGCGGCGGCTGGCTTCCGGCGTCGTTCTGGAAGCCAAAGTGGATAAGGGACGCGGGTGCGTGGCGACCGTTCTTGTTCAAAACGGCATGCTGGAGCTGGGAAATTCTTTCGTTGCCGGATCGGTGCACGGGCGCGTGCGCGCTCTTATCAACGACCGGGGCAACAACGTAATCACCGCAGGACCTTCGATGCCCGTGGAAATACAGGGGCTTCAGGATCTGCCTCTCGCGGGAGATACGTTCCAGGTGTTCGAGGACGCCAACAAGGCCAGGCAGGTGGCCGAATACCGCCAGGCGAAGGAACGGGAGCAGTCGCTGCGCAAGACATCGCGTCTTTCCCTGCAGGCTCTTTACGAGCAGATGAAGGAAGGAACAGTCAAAGAACTTCCGCTCATCGTCAAGGGCGACGTACAGGGTTCGGTGGAAGTCATCACCGACATGCTGAACAAGCTCAGCACCGAAAAAGCCAAGGTGAAGATATTGCACAGCGGTGCGGGCGCGGTGACCGAAACCGATGTTTTGCTTGCATCCGCCTCGAATGCCATCATCATCGGATTCAACGTGAGGCCCGAGCGCAAAGCCCAGGAGCTGGCGGACGCGGAAGGCGTCGAAATCAGGCTCTATACCATCATATACAACCTGTCCAACGACATCCGCGCGGCGATGATCGGCATACTGGAATACACCACCCACGAGAAATATGTGGGCCGCGCCGAGGTCCGCGACACTTTCAAGGTACCCAAGTTCGGATTTATCGCGGGCTCCTATGTGCTCGATGGCGTTATTCGACGCAATACCGAAGCCCGCCTGCTCCGGGATAATGCCGTAATCCATGAAGGCAAAATCGGCTCGCTGCGCCGTTTCAAGGACGATGTCTCCGAAGTGAAATCGGGATTCGAGTGCGGCATCGGATTCGAACATTTTTCCGATGTGAAAGTGGGCGACATTATCGAAGCCTATATCATTGAAAAAGTCCAGCCCACCTCTCTCTAATTACGAATGACGAATTACGAGTTAGGAATTTGACAGAAAACGTCCTTCGTCATTCGTAATTCGTAATTCGTAATTTGAAAATGCCGATAGCCTACTGCACATTGGAGCTTTTCCTGCCCTATTCCCAATCGCTTAAAGAAAAGCGGATGGTGCTGCGAAAAGCTCAGGACCGCCTGCGCGCGAGATCGAATTTTTCGATCGCGGAAGTCGATTACCAGGACTTGTGGCAGCGCGCGAAACTGGCTGCGGTCACGGTAGGCGCCGACCATGCAGTTCTGGAACGAGTCACCCAGCAATTTGTCCATGAGGCTGAGAATACGCTCGAAGGCCTCCTGATCGATTGCCAGGTTTCATTCATTGATCCCTAGAGCCCCTTATGCAGCCATCCCGAAGACCCCAAAGACTCGCGCTTCAGGTCCAGCACGAAGTAAGCCTGATGATCTCCCGCGACATGAAGGATAGAAGAATCGGTTTTGTGACCGTAACGGGAGTGCAGATGACGCCCGATCTTAGGCACGCAAAGATATACGTCTCACAAATGGGATCCGAGAGCGAAAAAAAAGAAAGCCTGGAAACACTCAACCATGCGTCCGGCTGGATCCGGCACGAGCTTGGGCAGAGGATCCGCATGAAATTCCTGCCCGACCTGGTATTTCTGGCCGATACCTCGCAGGATTATGGCGAACACATCGACCGGCTCATAGACGAAATCCGGGAGCATGAGGAAAGTTAGCATGGATGGAGTGTTGATCATCGACAAGCCTTCCGGATGGACTTCACACGATGTTGTGGCCAAGATCCGGAATCTGACCAAGATCAAGAAAGTGGGACATACCGGCACCCTCGACCCGTTTGCTACCGGAGTTCTTCCCCTCACTCTCGGCCATGCCACCCGGCTGACGAATTATTTTCTTGCCTCCGATAAGACCTATCACGGAGTCATGCGTTTCGGCTTCGCTACCACTACTTATGACGTGGACGGCGAGCCGCTCGGAAGCGAATGCCGTCCTCAGCTGGACATGTCCCGGCTTCAGGAAATTTTTGCCGCGTACCTCGGCGCAATTCATCAGACGCTGCCGCCCTATTCAGCCAAGAAAATCCAGGGCAGGCCCATGTATTCCTACGCCCGAAAAGGCATCGATATGGGCCAGGCAACCAAGGCCGTCACTATCAAATCGCTGAAACTGCTCGCGGTGGATGGTTGCGAGGCCGAATTCGAACTCGCCTGCACCACGGGAACCTATGCACGCAGCCTGGCTCATGACATCGGCAGGGATTATGGCTGCGGCGCCCATCTCGTCCGTTTGAGGCGGACTCGCAGCGGCGAATTTTCGATTGAGGCGGCGGTTGCTCTGAGTGAGGGCCAGGACTTTTATCCCCGGGAGTTTTTCCTGACGCGGATTATCCCGATGCGCGACCTTCTCCGCGAGATTCCCGCCATAGTAATTTCCGAGGGAGACAGAAAAAAACTGATTCATGGAATGGACCTGAACCTCCTCAGCGCCGATTGGGAATCGGGGGAATTCCGCATGCTGGATGAATCGGGCGATCTCATTGCCCTGGCCCGTCGAATTCAATCATTTTCGCCTCCCGTTGCACAACCGGCTCAATGGATCCGGATCCATCCTCACTTGATATTCGGCAACTGATTCCGCGAAATCTTCGAGTCTTCGAGCTTTTAAGGCCGGGTTGGAGGCCTCCGGGACTCGAAGACTCGAAGCCGCAGGCGCTAAACTACCAGGCGGTCCTTTATTTTCTGAAACTTCTTCTCCCCGACGCCTTTCACATTGATGACTTCTTCAATGCGGCTGAATTTCCCCACTTTGGTCCGATGATCCACAATGCTTTTGGCAATCGAGGGACCGATCCCGGGAAGAGATTGAAGCTGCTCGACGGTTGCCGTATTCAGGTTGACCTTCTCCGTCGACACCGGGCCGGATTTTTGAGCCAGCGCGGAAACAGGCCCTATGGCCAGGCCCAATAACAACATCACTACACAAGCCACCTTGATCTTGTTGGGTATCATGGAAACCTCCTTTGTGAAATTGAGTTGCTTCCCGATATCTAATGGGCAGCCTGTCATTTGAGCCAAAAATAAAAACAGCCGCCAGTTTCCCGGACGCCCCCTCGCACAGCTGGTTTTAACTATTTCTTTGGGAACAGGATAGCTGAACCATTCTCAGAAGCCGGAAGTCAAAGGCGCCGCTCGGCATACAGAGCCAATTAGTCAGGCACCTCCGGCAAAGCCGGAGGCTTGAAAGATTGGAACCGCTCAAAGCGGTTGGAGGAGTTACGCCGGTTTTGAACGCTGACTTACGCGGGCAAAAGCCGACCCTCGCCGAACAAATCGGCGTTTGTCAGCGCTTTTGTCAGCGTATCTCAGCGTTTCAAAATACGGAGCTGCTAAACTCTATGAGTCCCCCTGCAGAGCCGGGAGTTTACAAATAGAATTATGTAAAAAAGAGGTGTATTCCGGCTTCTTGCGCCTGCCTGGAATGGGAATCCGAAAAACGTTCGCATGGCGGACCAAAATCACAGCTTTCTGCAAAACTCAACTGCCGCGACGGCACGAAATGTGGAAACCGGGAACCGCCTGTGCCATAATTGTTAACGCAATAGATTCCTGGATATAAAGGAACAGATCGCCTATGAAATGCAGCCTCTTGCTTTCCCTGAGATGCGGGATTCTGTGTCTGGCTTTAATGCTTTGTGCTGTACCGGCATCCGCCCAGGAGAAGATCTCTCGTCCCTCTCAGCCTATTAACCTGGATAAGGCATTGGAAGAACAGGTGCCTGCGGATCGGGCCGCAAGCTACTACCATTACTCCCTGTCAAAATGGAGCGAAGATCAGGGCGATTTGCCCAAAGCTCTCTCGGAAATGCACACGGCCTTGAAATACAATCCCGATAGCGCCGCGATCCGCCTTGAATTGGCATCGTTGCTGGAAAAATCCGGAAACTTGCGAGAAGCTATTGAATATGCCCAGGAAGCAGTCCGGCTTGATCCCAAGGATCCGGATCCGCATTGGCTCCTGGCCAATATCTATTTCAAGTCTCAGGAACAGGGCGCAGCTGGAGCCGAGAATATGAAAAAGGCGATCCAGGAACTGGAGCTGCTGAAAGCGCTGACTCCGGACGACGAGCGGATATTCTCTGCCCTGGGCTGGGCGTATTTCGAGATGGACGAACCGGAAAAGGCGATCCAGGCGTACGAGAAGTATCAGAGCCTGTCTCCTGACGGGGACAGCGGCTACAGGGAAATTGCCAAGTACTACGACCGCGAGGGCAATGTTGAAAAAGCCATTGAATACCTGAACAAGGGTCTGAAAACCTGGCCGGGTTCCGCCGAAAGCCTCTACATGCTGGGCTCGATCTATGCAAGACAGGGCAAGCACAAGGAGGCAATCCCGGTTTTCAAGAAATTTCTGGAAGTTGCGGGAAATAATCCCAACGTGACCCGAAGGCTCGCCGCGTCGCTCGTCGAGGCGGGAGAGTACGGCGAAGCAGCCCGAATCCTTGAGGATCTTATCAAGGCAGCGCCCAAGGACAGGGATTCTCAGGTTCTTTTGGGCCGATCGCTGATTGCCCGGCGGGAGTTCCCCAGGGCGATTGAAATCCTGCAATCGGTGGTTGCGCTTAATCCGGAGGATCTCGAGGCTCAATTTTATCTTGCCTCGGCTTACGAGCAGAGCGGCAGACCGGCGCAGGCCGCGAAAATATTCTCCCGGCTCCTGGAAATAACCACAAACGCCAACGAGGAAGGCCAGGCAAACCGAATTGTGTTCCAGCAGCACCTGGCTGCGAATTATCAGGAAATGGGCGAAAATGAAAAAGCCATCGCGATCTATCAGGAACTGGCAAAGTCCGATCCCAAATTCAGTCCGCAGCTTGCGAATGCATACCGGGTCGACCGGCAGTTCGACAAAGCCCTGGCCCTGGGAAAACAACTGTACGAAAAGGATCCCTCCGACATTCATACGGCGGTCATATACGCTCGAACCCTGGCCGACGCCAGCAAAGCCCGGGAAGGCGCTGAAATTCTATCCCGGCTGCTGCAATCCAATCCGATGAACATCGACATCTACGTAAATCTCAGCCAGGTCTACCTGCAGGACAAAAAATACGGCGATGCGGAAAAAATTCTTCTCCGGGCCGAAGAGAAAAAGCTGGAAAACGAGTCGGACAAGGAAAGGCTGAAGTTCCAGCGGGCCACCGTCTATGAGAAGCAGAAGGATTTCGATCGCGCGGAATCGCTTTTCCGGGAAATTTTGCAGGCGAACCCGGACAATGCCGTCGCACTGAACTACATCGGGTATATGCTGGCCGACCGCGGAGTCCGGCTCGAGGAAGCTCTCAAATACGTCCAAGGAGCCCTGGCCATCGATCCCCATAACGGTGCTTATCTCGATTCCCTTGGCTGGGCGTTTTTCAAGTTGAACGACATGGAGAATGCGGAAAAATACCTCCTGCAGGCCGACGAACTGGTCAAAAACGATCCCGTCATTGACGAACACCTCGGGGATCTCTATTTCAAAACCGGCGATTTTACCAAGGCGCAGGACTATTGGAAGAGATCGGTCAGCATCGGGACGGAACCGGAAGACATTCAAAAGGTTCGTCAAAAGCTGGAAATGCTTCAGGAAATGATTCAAAAACAAAAATCGGTAAAGTGACAACTCGGCGGCTTCGGGCACGTTCCTTCGCAAAGATAAACATGGCGCTGTCTGTTCTGGGCCGGAGAACGGATGGATACCATGACATTCAGACCGTTTTTCAGAGCATCAGCTTGCACGACGAGCTCGAATTCCAGCCATCTTCGAGGCTGGAGCTGAGCTGCGAAAACCTTCGCGGCGTCCCGCGGGAAGAAAATTTGGTCTGGAGGGCGGCCGAGGCGCTTGCAGCCAGGCTGCCGGAGAAGCGCGGCGCATCCATTACGCTCAGGAAAAATATCCCTGCGGGGGCGGGTTTGGGCGGAGGGAGCAGCAATGCGGCCGTTACGCTGCTGGGGCTCTGCCGCCTCTGGAATGTCGAAGAGGACATGTTCCTGCCCGCAGTGGCATCAGTTCTCGGCTCCGACGTGCCCTTTTTCCTTAGCGGCGGTACTGCCCTGGGCACTGGGCGGGGAGAACGGATTTTGCCCTGGCCCGATCTGCCCTCCGGATATCTGGTTGTAATCTTTCCCGGGATAAACGTATCCACCGGCGAGGCCTACCGGTCTCTCAATTTGGGATTGACTTACGGCCGCGAGGACCATAGAATTCAAGGTTTTTACGGTCAGGCGAAAGAGGGTAAAAGTTGCCTGTCCGGGATCTTTAATGATTTCGAGGCTTCGATCCTGCCTGCCTACCCGCCCATCCGGGAAGCCAAGAGTTTCCTGGAGGAACGGGGCTCAATAGCAACCTTGCTGTCCGGCAGCGGATCCTCTGTCTTCGGATTCTTCCCTGATGAGGAATCAGCGTTCGCGGTAGCCCGGGAAAACACCCGGGAGACCTGGCGAGTGTTTCCGGCGAAGACCCTTTCTCGGGCCGAGTATTTCCAAAACATGTTCGGGTAGACGCCGGTTCCTGCCCGCATTTCTCAAAAGGTTTTGCCCTGAAGCGGCGACGGTTCTGCCGTCCGGGGCGGCTTTGGACAAGCGCGGATTTGTTTGCGGATGGCTGAGATTGCGCCGCTTTCTAATTTGATACTGCTGGGGCGTCGTCAAGCGGTAAGACACAGGTCTTTGGAACCTGCATTCGGAGGTTCGAATCCTCCCGCCCCAGCCATCTCGCAGCGCCTCCAGGAGCGAGCTCATGATTAACACTGGATACAAGCGAGTGAACAGAGAACTGAAGGTTTTTTCGGGAAATGCCAACTTGGCCCTGGCGCAGGAGATCTGCGATCATCTTAAAATTCCGCTGGGAAAGATAAACCTGACACGGTTCAGCGACGGTGAACTTTACTGCCAGATCCTGGAAAACGTCCGCGGCAAGGATGTCTTTTTGATCCAGCCCACCTGCTTCTCCGGTGAACGACAACCTGATCGAGCTGCTGGTCATGATCGATGCGTTCAAGCGCTCCTCCGCCACCCGGATTACGGCCGTGATGCCTTATTACGGGTATGGGAGGCAGGATCGAAAAGACAAGCCCCGCGTGCCGATTTCGTCCAAGCTGGTGGCGGATCTGCTCACGGCCGCCGGAACGGACCGGATCCTGTCGATGGACCTGCATGCGGGACAGATCCAGGGATTTTTCGACATCCCGGTCGATCATCTGTTCGCGGCGCCTGTGTTAATCGAGCATATGAAAAAACTGAATATCCCGGACCTCACGATCGTCTCGCCCGACGCAGGAGGAGTGGAACGGGCCCGGGCATTCGCCAAGAGGCTCAACGCGGATCTTGCCATCGTCGACAAACGCCGCACCGGGCCCAACGAGGCTGAACTGCTTCACATCATCGGCCATGTGAGCGGGAGGAACATAGTCATCTGCGACGACATGATCGACACGGCGGGCACACTCGTCAATACGGTCCTCGCACTCCGGAAGAAAAAGGCGGGGCGAATCATCGCCTGCGCGACCCACGGAATCCTGAGCGGGCCGGCGATCGAGAGGTTGCGCAAAACCCCGATCGAGCAGATCATTCTTACCAACACAGTTCCGGTGGACGATTCCAGGAAATCTGCCCAATATGACCATCCTGAGTGTTGCCGGCCTCTTGGGCACCGCCATTCAGAGCATTCATGAGGAAACGAGCGTCAGTAATCTTTTTGTTTAAAGTCGAGTCTTCGAGCATTGGAGCCCTGGCGGGGCAATAAACCGGCAGGCTGCAAAATTCTGAGATTATTAGGAAGGAGTTGGGTTTCATGCCAACAGTAATCGAAGCTCAGGTACGGACCCCGGGCGGCAAAAATGCCAACAGGCGGCTCCGGAAAGCGGGAAGAATTCCGGCCGTTATCTATGGCCCGGGCAAGCAGTCGATTGTGGTTTCGGTGGATCCGGGCAAGGTGCAGTCCATCCTCCACTCGGAAACCGGGCGCAATACCATCTTCGGCGTAAGTGTGGACGGTTCTGAGCAAAGCAACGCCATGGTCAAGGACTATCAGTTGGATCCCGTCCAGGGGAAGCTGATCCATGCGGATTTTCTCGAAATCGCAATGGACCGCCTGCTTGAATTGACCGTCAACGTCGAGATCGTCGGCGAAGCCGAAGGCGTAAAGCTCGACGGCGGCATCATGGATATCGTCACCCGCTCGATCCAGGTCGAGTGCCTGCCTTCGGACATTCCCGAATCGATCAAGTGGATGTCAGCCACCTGAAGATCAACGACTATATCCGGGTCAAGAACATTCAGACCGACGCAAAGGTCAAGATTCTCACCGATCCCGGAAGTCGTGATCGTGACCATCGTTCCTCCGATCAAGGAAGAGGTCCCGGTCGAGGCTGCGCCGCGAGGCGGCGGAACCGGAGGTAATCAAGAAGGGCAAGGTTGCGGAGGAAGGCGCGGAGGAGGAGCCGAAATCCAAAGCCCCCAAGCCTGAGTCCAAGCAGTAAAGGCTGTCCGGCTGAACCCATCGCAACGTTCAGGCGGAGTGGGATGCGGGCGCTTCAGCACTCATGGAGACACTGTCCAAGGTTATCGTCGGACTGGGCAATCCCGGCGAAAGGTATTCGCGGGAACCGGCATAATGTCGGATTCATGGTTTTGGACGCCCTCGCCCGGGAGGAATCGGGGATCTGGTCGACGGATTCGTTTCCACGCACCTGCCGGGCGCAAATTGCCGGGCATCCGGTGCTGCTGGTGAACCGTCTGACCTTTATGAACGCAAGCGGCAAAGGCTGTCCAGGCGCTGCTTTCCACCCTCAGGAAGGGGCCGCGAGGATCTTGCTGCTGGTGGTCGACGACTTGAATCTCCCGTTCGGCCGCATACGCGATCAGGGAACGAGGGATCCGCCGGCGGGCATCATGGCCTCGAATCGATCCTCACGATGCTGGGGACCGAGGAGATCCTGCGCGTGCGGGTCGGAATCGGCGAGGAACAGATGCCCGAAGACAAGGCGGACTTCGTTCTGTCGGATTTTCCGCCGGAAAAACGAACCGGGGTTAACGAAATGATTATTCAGAGCCGGGGAATGCCGTGAAATCGATACTGTGCGACGGTGTTTCCAAAACAATGGCGATTTTTAACGCATGAAGCTGTAAGGAGAAGGCCGTGAGAAATTACGAAGTGGTCTTTGTTGCCGCTCCCACTCTAACCAGCGATGAGCTGGACGGCTTTATCAATCACGTCAAGACCGTGGTTGAGAGCAAGAACGGCAAGGTGGTCAAAGTCGACAACTGGGGAAAGAAATCCCTGGCCTACAAGATCAAGAGATTCCGGGAGGGCTATTACGTGGTGCTTTCCATTGAGGGGGATGGCGGCGCCATTGCGGAACTGGAGCGCCGCTTCCGTGTGACCGATTACATCATCCGTTTTATTTCGGTGCGAATCGACGAGGATCTCAAGCGCTCCGAAAAGATCAAAACGGCAAGACAAAGAAAGGCGCCGAAGCAGGCGCCGGGTATCTCGCAGGGTATCGACGCGCAAGAGGCGTCGCTATCCGATCTGTAGGGTCTTCATCGGGGACCGCATTCGAAAACCCGGCCCCCCACAGTAGAAAGGCTAAGAACTATGCCAGGTCCAAGACGATTCAGTGTGCGGCGCAAGAGAGTATGCAAGTTTTGCGCGGAAAAAATTACTTATATCGACTTTAAAGACGGGAAACTCCTCGGCCATTTTATTCCAGAAAGAGGGAAGATACTGCCCCGGAGAATCAGCGGCGTCTGCTCGACGCATCAGCGGTTGCTCGCGGAAGCCATCAAGCGTGCGAGACACATGGCGATTCTCCCATTCGTAGCGGATTGAGACTTTTTTCCCAGAGGGTAAGACATGAAGGTCATTTTAAAGCAGGACGTAGAGAAACTGGGTAAAACCGGCGATGTCGTGAAAGTAGCCCCCGGCTACGGGCGCAACTATCTGATCCCCAGAAATCTCGCGATTGAGGCCACTCCGGGCAACATGAAGGTAGCCGAGATGGAAAAGATCTCCCAGGCGCGCCGCGATCATCGGGAGAAGGAGTCCGCCACTCTGCTGGCCCGGGATATCGTTAAGCTTACGGTGACAATCCAGAGGAAATCCGGAGAAGAGGGTTCGCTTTACGGATCGGTGACTGCGCTGGACATCGCGGATTTCCTGGTCGGCCACAAGATCGATATCGACAAGCGCAAGATACAGCTGGAAGAACCGATAAAGACGCTCGGAGAATACCAGGTGCCGATCCGGTTGCACCGCGAAGTCACAGTGCCCATCAAGGTCATCGTGGAACCGGAACCGGAAGCCACCGCTTAAATTACGAATGACGAATGACGAACTACAAAGAACGCGATTTTTTGTTTGCTACCCTTAATTGGCAATTCGTTATTCGAAAGGTCTAATATTCGTTAATAAAGCGCTCCATGGCTCTCCGTAGGCCGGATGCCCCGTCACGGCAGCGCCTCTTAGCCGAATGGTTTTGTTGTTTCCATTTCCGATATCAACGACCTGCGGGTGACGCCTTGGCAATACGCCGCCCGTCGCTGCGTTTATGATTTAATTCGTAACTCGACATTCGAAATTCGTCATTCGAAATGGCCGATATCAGCCTGGAAAAAACGCTTCCCCACAACCTGGAAGCGGAGCGCTCTATCCTGGGGGCCATCCTCCTGGACGATAAGGCCGCGCTTCCCGTTTTTGAAATCCTCAAGTCGCAGGACTTTTACCTGGAGAGTCATCGGAGAATCTTCGATCGAATGCTCCAGCTCATGAACAATTCCCGGCCGATCGACCTGGTCACTCTCAAGGAGGAGCTCCAGCGCGCGAACGAGCTCGAAAGCATCGGCGGAGCCGCTTACCTGGCAAGCCTTACGGACTACCTGCCCCGGGTGCTCAATATCGAGTACTACGCACAGATTGTCAGATCCAAATCTACCTTGCGCCGCCTGATCCAGATCTCCGGCGAGATCATGGCCCGCAGCTACCAGGACGAGGAGCCCGCCGAAGACATCCTCCAGCACATCGAAAAGACAATCTTCGACATAGCCAGCCAGCAGTTCCACACGGGTTTTTCATCCATCACGCCCATCGTCAGCGACGTCTTCAAGAAGATCGAGGAGTTGTCCAATCGCAAAGCCCCCGTCACCGGCCTGGAAACCGGATTTGCCGACCTGGACCGGATGACGGCCGGAATGCAGCCGTCGGACCTTATCATCGTTGCCGCGCGCCCCGGCTTGGGAAAAACCAGTCTCTGCCTCAACATCGCCGAACATGTCGCCATCAGAAAGCACAAGACTGTCGGGATCTTCAGCCTGGAGATGAGCAAGGAACAGCTGGTCAAGCGGCTTTTGTGCAGCGAGGCCAGAATTGACGCCCACCGGGTCAACACGGGCTTCCTGAACAAGGAAGACTGGAACAAGCTGAGCCGCGCTTCCGGCGACCTGTCCGACACCAAAATTTTTATCGACGATACCGCCAGCGTTACTGTCTCCGAACTGCGCACCAAAGCCCGGCGCCTGAGTCTGGAACACGGACTGGACCTTTTAATTGTCGATTACCTGCAGCTCATGTCGGGCTCCAATCAGCGCTACGAAAACCGCACCCAGGAGATTTCCCAGATTTCCAGGGGCTTGAAGGCAATAGCTAAAGACCTCGGTATTCCCGTCATCGCGGTCTCTCAGCTCAGCCGCGCCGTCGAATCCAGAACCGGCGAGCACCGCCGGCCGCAGCTTTCGGATCTCCGGGAGTCCGGTTCCATCGAACAGGATGCCGATGTGGTGTTGTTCATCTACCGCGAGGATATGTTCAATCCCACGGAGGAAAACAACGGGCTTGCGGAATTGATCATAGGAAAACAAAGAAACGGGCCCACGGGATCCATACAGCTCGCCTTCAGCAAACAGTTTACGAAATTCGACAGCCTGTACCAGGAAGGAACTTAGTTATTAGCGGTTAGCGGTTAGCGGTTAGTGGTTAGTCGGGGAACAAAGGATCTCGAGTAAGTATCCTCCGGCAGAGCCGGTGGATCTCCCATTAGATTAGATTCAGGCTGGCGGTTAGGAACTTAACGAACGTGAAAGATGCGGTCAGGAAGACGATGGACTGCGAAAGGGTTGGCGGCAACTGCGGGATGAGACCGGCGGGAAGGCCGACATGGGCGGAGGTTGATCTGAATGCCCTGGCGGAAAATTTCAAGGCGCTCTCTTCTCTTTTATCGCCTTCCGGCGGCGGCAACCCGAGAATTTTTCCGGTCGTCAAGGCAGACGCCTACGGGCACGGGATGATTCCTGTCGCACGGGCGCTGGCGTCGGCAGGAGCCACGTCGTTTGCGGTGGGCATCGTCGACGAGGGCGTTGCTTTGCGCCGGGCCGGAATTTCCCAGGAGATCCTGGTGCTCGGAACAGCCTGGCCGGGATTGGAAAGATCGGCCGTGCGGAATCATCTCACCCTATCTGTCGATACCCCTGAAAGCGTGCGCGGCCTCGAATCCATAGCCGGGGAGATGTCCGTTTCCATTCCCATCCATCTCAAAGTGGACACAGGAATGGCCCGTCTGGGAGCCCGCTGGAATGCATTGGATCCATTGCTGACCGCCGTGCAGCGCTCGGGCCGCATCCGCCTCGAAGGTGTTTTTTCCCACCTGTCCAGCGCGGATGAGACCGATCCGTCCTACACAATGGAGCAGAAGCGCCGGTTCGAAGGCGCCCTCTCCGCGGTCCGGGACGCCGGCCTGAATCCGGGAACCATTCATTTCGCAAACAGCGCAGGCATTCTGTATCACGAGTGCTTCCGGCAGTGGAGCGCGCGGTCCGGAATCGCGCTCTACGGATATTCCCCGGACTCGCACCGCTCTCCCGTTAAACTGCGCCCCATATTGACTCTCAAAACCACGATCGGCCCTATTCGCTCGATTGCAGCGGGAGAATCCCTGGGATATGGCAGAAGATTCATCGCATCCAGGGAAACGAGGATCGGCATTTTGCCGGTAGGCTACGCGGATGGTTTCCATCGACGCCTGAGTGGCCGAACCCGCATAATTGTTCGTGACCGATGCGCCGAGGTTATCGGCGCAGTCTCCATGGACATGATAGCGGTGGACCTTACAGACCTCCCGGACGTCCGGGAAGGGGACGAGGTGATTCTGCTGGGATCGAGCGGCTTGTGCCGCTGCACGGCCCAGGATTGGGCGGCAGCTCTGGATACCATTCCCTACGAAATCCTTTGTGGAATCGCCGCGCGAGTCCCCAGAATTTACCTCCCCCATCCCTGAGGTGCACACGTGGAAATCGCGACCTGGAACGTGAATGGAATTCGCGCACGTCAGCAGCAGGTCCTGGAGTGGATCGAGCGCGACCGGCCGGATATCGTCTGTCTTCAGGAAATCAAGGCTGCGCGCGAGCAGGTTCCCGAGCTGCTCCGCAACCTGGCCGGCTATTGGTGCTGCTGGCACGGAGAGCGCGCCTATTCCGGCGTCGGCCTGCATATCCGCCGCGGCGTGTCTTCCGATGAGCCCCGGTTCGAGCATCCCGAATTCGACTTCGAGACACGGATCGTGACTGCCCGCATCGAAAACCTCGTCATCGGGTCCGTCTATGTGCCGAACGGAGGAAAGGACTTTGCAGCCAAGCTTCGTTTTCTCCAGGCCATGGAAAGCTATGCCGCAGACTGCCAGGCCCGCGGATGGAATCTAATTCTCTGCGGGGACATGAACGTCACCCGGACCGACCAAGATGTTCATCCCAAGGAACGCAAGCCCGATGCCATCGGTCAGCGGCCCGACGAGCGGGAGCTTTTTGAGCGTGTGCTCGCCGGTGGAGGAATGGTCGATGTCGGGCGGGCCCTGGATCCCGACAACGATCAGCTTTTCACTTGGTGGCCGCCCTGGCGGAGCATGCGGCAGAAGAACATAGGCTGGCGGCTCGATTATGTACTGGCGAGCCAGCCTGCCGCAACCCGCATTACGCGATGCACCGTACTCGCCCAGTTTGGCACAAGCGACCACGCCCCTGTCGTCGCGCATTTGGAACCGTGACGATGAAATGCGCCGCGAAGGAAAAACAGCCCCGATAGTTTTGCCCTGTTGATTCGCGGGATGACCTTCTTCGCTGATTGTCGCAGTTTACTTCCGCCGAAGGGCCTCGAAGAGGCGGCAGGCATAGGAATCAAGATTCGCAAAATTCCGGTACGCTCCCGACCGGGAGGAAGCGAGGAAATTCTCACAGCTGCCTCCTGTCCTGGCAGACCTCGAAATATCATTCCGAAGCTTCCGCGATGTTTGCAGCATGTCCTTCATTTCCCGAAGATTTGAGGCGTTGCCGGAAACGGATACGATGGTAACTGACTCTTCGAGGGTCTTCTCCTCTTCGTCCTCCGCTTCTTCGGGTTTTGCGGCAGGTTTTTTCTCAGGCTTTGCCGCCGGTTTCGGCGAGGATTTAGGTGAAGCTTTTGCTGCGGGGATTGCGGCTTTCAACAACGGCACCGAATCGACGACCTGGCTCAGCCCCTCAATCCAGCCATCGGCATTCCCCCCCAGCGCCACATCGATGTCCGGGTATCTCGCGGGTTCGTAGAGCCCTCCCACGAACAGAACTTTTTCCGCGGGAACAAATACAAAGACATCCCCGCCGGTCCGGGATTTCGGCTGCAATGCGACTATGCGCACTTCCAGATTTGCGGGAAACAGGCGCATCTGACGGTCGAAAATGTACCAGGATGCGTCCGTCGGCTTGGCGGGGTTTCCTCCGCGGGCTTCGGGGCCCGCAGCCTTCGAATCGCCATTCCTGGATGCGTACAGGCCGTACAGCTGTGCGCTTGCCACAAGAACAGCCCCTTGGCCGGAGTAATAACGGGCACTCTCCTCCCCGATGCGGGAGGGACTGGTAAAAACTGCCCACCGTACGGCTTTTGAGGTCAGTTTTTTCAGGGCTTCCGCCGCAGCGGACAAAGCCGGCTCCGGCGGGGGATCAATTATTACAACTCCTTCATCCGTTACCACAGCCCCGACATTTCCCCCGCCCTCGGTCGACTGAAAGCAGTAGCAGTGATCGCTCACCCTTTCGAAGCGCGCTGCGGCAAATGAAGTCTCCGGGACCTGAGCAAGGACGAAAACGAGAGCTGCCGCCAAAAAAGCTTTTGTCATGCCGTATCCTGATCGGTCCGCAATTCCTCGAAAAATTCAGCCATAAGCCGTTCGACAAATTCTATATGCCCATTAAAAAAATGATCCGCCCCGGCTATGCGGTGCACCCTTGAAGTCGCGGGCAGCCGTTGGGACAATCGGTCCAGGTTTTCCGGGGAGCAGAATTCATCCCGTGTTCCAACGATGTGAAGCGCCGGCTTGGCACAATCGGCGAGAAAGTCCATGCTGTAAAGATTGAGGGGCAATCCGAGGCCCAGCAACGCCCGAATGCGGCGGTCCTCGCACCCGATCTGAAGACCTACCCAGGCGCCGAACGAGTATCCCCCCAGCGCCATAAAGCGTCCGGGGTATCTTCCCTCCAGCCAATCCAACGCCGCCGCGACATCATCCTTTTCACCGATTCCCTGGTCAAAGGAACCTGTGCTGTTGCCTGCGCCGCGGAAGTTGAAGCGCAAAGCCGCAAAGCCGGCTGCAGCCGCAGATTTGGCCGCCCGGTAGACAACCCGGTTATCCATTGTACCGCCGTAGACCGGGTGGGGGTGGCAGAATACGGCCGCCCCCCGGAGGGTTTCCCGGGGCTCCCGCAGATGTGCTTCAAGCTGCACCGATCCGGCCGGAATCGTCAACGGCATAGGAACTCCAGTTTCTTTAAAAAATCTTTTGAGCCCGCGCCCCGGAATCGTCCGATAACCGATTTACGATCCGCGGCTTGCGGCCTTCATACATCCGCCGGGCTTTGATTCAACCCAGCCGGCAGCCTCCGTCTGTTTGAAATCCTATGTCCTGGTCCCGGATTTCAGGCTCAACGGCACCTCCAGACCGTGGAGATCCATCAGCCGGGCATCGGCGAGCATGGCCCGCGTCTCGCCATCCGCCCAAATCTTGCCGTGATCCATCAAAACCGTCCGCGGGCACACGTCGAGCACGAGTTCCAGATCGTGCGTGGCAATGATCAGGGTTGCCTTGAGTCCGGAGACCACTTCAATCAAATGACGGCGATTCCTTGGGTCGAGATTGCTCGTCGGTTCGTCCATTCCCAGGATTTCGGGTTCCATCACAAGGACGGCTGCCAGAGAAACCCGCCTTCTTTCACCAAGGCTCAGATGATGCGACGAACGCGACCGGATGGCGTAGTCCAGACCGGAATCCAGCAGCGCCTTCTCCACCCTGCGGGGAATTTCGGCTGCAGGCACTCCAAGATTCAATGGGCCGAAGGCCACATCCTCAAATACGGTCGGACAAAAAAGCTGGTCGTTGGGATCCTGAAAGAGCAATCCGACCTGTTTGCGGATTTGCCTTAAATCGGCAGAATCCATGCTTTGGCCCTTGATCCGCACGGCCGCGCTGCCCGGCAGGATCCCGTTCAGGTGCAGGAGCAGCGTGGATTTCCCGGCCCCGCTCGGGCCCACAATTGCCACCCGTTCTCCCGGACGCACATCGAGATCGATCCCTTCCAGCGCCTTCGTGCCATCAGGATAGGTGTAGTTCAGCCGGGTTATACGAACCGCATAGTCGGTCATATCATTCCTGCTCGGCGGACAGTAAATCCGGGCGTACTCGTCGTCCGCCAGGTCTCATCGTATCCAGAACGATAAAATGATAAAGAGCGCAACTCCCGCAAGGAATGCGGCATCCCGCAGCGTAAATTTCCGCGGCGAGACGACAGGGAAATCGCCTGCATAGGCGCGGGAAAGCATGGCCGAATGCATGCGTTCCGCCCGCTCGAAAGAGCGTATCAGGAGAGTTCCGATCATCGAACTCAATATTTTCAGCTCTTCCCTGAACCGGGCGCGTCCGACACGGCGGCAGTCGCGCGCCTGTTTCATCCTCATCGCTTCTTCGGTGAGAACAAAAAGATAGCGATAGAGGAAACCAAGGTTCATAACCAGGATTTGGGGGCAGCCCAGCCTCCGCAGCCCGCGCAGCAGCTCGACAAAGCGCGTGGTGTTTGTCAGGAGAACCAGCAGGAACAGGCACAGAACAGCCCGGATAAACAGGATGCCCAAACCCAGATATCCCCCCTTCCAGGGAGCCGCCAGGCCGGCCAGCACAATGAACGGCAGGATCAGAAAAGTCCGCCCTACGATGTATGTCAACGGGATCTGGGAGACGCCCATCAGGATTGCAGCGGCAAAAAAATAGATGAAAAACAGCGATCCCCGGTCAGCCGGGATGCATAAAACGCCCACGATCATGGCGGTAAAGGCGAGAAGCTTGGAACGGGCTTCCAGAACATGAAGAGGGGATTCCAGAGAAGCGTAGCGGTCTATGAAGCTGTGTCTCATGATCGGCTTCTCCTTCGCCGCGTCAGGCGAACCGCGAGGAATCCGAGGCCAATCAATCCAATGAATATTGCAGCCCGGAACAGGTACTCCTCAAGGCGCAGGGTGGATGCAAGCCTTTCCGGAATATTGCCGGATCCGAGTTCGGGCGGGAGCGGGCTTGTTTCCAGCAGTGTCTCGAGAGGGTCCGGAAGAGTCGAACTTCCGGCCATGACCAGGATGGCGGCGGGGATTGCCACAAAAAGAACAGCCCCGATCCAATCCGGAATCCTGAATTTTCCCACGCCTTCCAGCGCCAGGAGATCCGGCCTGACTTTGCGCAGGAAATTTAATACCCCCGCCGTCAGCATTCCCTCCAGAATCCCCACGGCGGCATGATATCCGACCATCGTCATCAAACCGATGCGCAAGGTTATGGCTCCCGACAAGCCCAGTTCCAGCGCACAAAACGCAGCCGAAATAACCGTAGAGAACCATCCGGCAAGAAATCCGGCCAAGAACAGGCGTTTGCCGCCGCCCGCATTCCCCCCGAGGAGCCGGAATATCGCATAACCGCTCATGCAAGTGATGATGCTGATGTTGAAGATATTCGCCCCAAGGGCGACCAGACCCCCATCCTGAAGGAAGAGCGCCTGGGCAACCATCACCGTTGTCATGGCCAGAGATCCGGCCAATGGCCCGAGCAGGATGGACAGGAGGCTGCCGCCTATCAGGTGGCCCGAGGTGCCGCCCAGAACCGGGAAATTGAGCATCTGGGCGGCGAAAACGAATGCCGCGAGCATCCCCATCATAGGCACCATGCGCCCCGAGAGATCAATCTTGGTTCGCCGCGCCGCATAGAGCACGTTTGCCGCAGAAACCACGTTCAGGGAAATTGCCATCGGGTTGGACAAAAATCCATCTGGGATATGCATCCCCGAAATTCTAGACCAAGCCGGGGTTGAAAAACAGCGCCAAAGCACCCGAAACCTGTGACAGGTTTATGGCAGCAGGAGACTTGCGACCTGAGACATCGGGGTTGTCCGGCGGCGTTTCCCACCCCCATTCTCCAGCGTGTTGGTATACTATGATTCCTGAATCCTACCTCAGTCAGTGAGGCTACCATGATCTATTTCACCGAACTCGTAAATCTGCCGGCCTATGACGCCAAGGGTGAATATCTCGGACGTCTTGTGGAACTGGCGATCAACCCGAGCCAGAATTCCTTTCTGGTAGCTTATTTCTATGTCCTGACGCCTCAAAAGAAGCTTCTGTGCATCGAGCATGGATGGATTTCCACTATTTCGGTGCGTGCCGTGCAGACCAGTGTTCCCGCGAACGAAATCGGCAGCTCCACTCCCGACGAGGGATTGATCTGCATCAAGAAGGATGTCCTGGATCAGCAGATTATCGACGTCAATGACCGGAAGGTGGTCCGTGTCATCGACGTGGATTTTGATATTCAGCCCGATCACAAACAGACGGAACTGCGCATCGTTGCGGTGAACGTCGGGGCGGCCGCCGCCGTCCGCCGCCTGCTCCAGGGCCTATTCGCAAAACACCGGATCCGCACCATCGTATCCGTTTTGCCCACGCAGACCATCCCCTGGAAATTCGTCAACCTGATCGAACCGGACCCGGCAAGGCGCGTCAAGTTAAGGATTTCCTACAACCGGCTGGCCCAGCTTCATCCGGCGGACCTGGCCGATATTCTCGAAGAATTGAGCCGGGACGACCAAAGGTCCGTCATCGAGTCGCTGGACGACGAAACGGCCGCCGAAGCCGTTTCGGAAATTCCGACACGCATGCAGGTGGCGCTCTTGAACAGCCTCTCTGCCGGGAAGGCTGCCGACATTGTCGAAGAGATGGCTCCGGATGAGGCAGCCGATGTGCTGCAGGAACTGCCGCCGGAAACCTCGGCGGAGGTCCTTGCGAATATGGAGGCCGAGGAGGCCGAAGAAGTGCGTGAACTGCTCGGGTTCGAGGAAAACACGGCCGGCGGCTTCATGACAACGGAATTCATAGTGCTGGCAGAGACGGCGACCGTGGAGGCCGCCGTTGAAGCCCTCAAGAATTTCAGCGGTCCGGTCGAGACCGTCCATTCCGTCTATTTGATATCGGAAAGCCTGGACCTGACACGGACCATACCCCTGGCGCGCCTGCTCATTGCGGATAGGGATTCCCGGCTTGGCGATCTGGTCGCGGATCCGCCGATATCAGTTCCATTCCATGCGGATAAAAAAACCGTCATCAGCACCTTTCACAAATACAACCTGCTTACTCTGCCGGTGGTAGACGATAACGGCCGGCTTCTGGGTGTGGTAACAGCCGACGACGTTCTGGAACTGGTTGTTAAAGAAAGGTGACCGGTCATGTTCACCCTGCCATGGCATATCGCAAAGCTCCGGCGCTGGCGGACCAGTCTGCTAATTTTCTTGAGCGTGGTCGGCCCGGGCATCATCACCTCCAACGTAGACAATGATGCCGGAGGCATCTACACCTATTCGGTGGCCGGCGCCCGCTATGGCTATGCGCTTCTATGGACCCTGATCCCCATAACGGCGGCTCTGATCATTGTGCAGGAAATGGTGGCACGAATGGGCGTCGTCACCGGCAAGGGGCTGGCAGACCTTATTCGGGAGGAGTACGGGTTCCGCATGACCTTTATCCTCATGGTGCTGCTTCTGCTGACCAACTGGGGCAATACCGTTTCCGAGTTTGCCGGTCTGGCGTCGGGAATGTCCATTTTTCATGTCAGCAGGTTCATTTCCGTTCCCCTGGGAGCAGTCATGGTTTGGCTTCTGGTGATCCGGGGAAGCCACAAAACCGTAGAAAGGGTATTTCTCACTGCCTGCGTGTTTTATTTTGCCTACCTGGTATCGGGTTTCCTGGCGCATCCGGATTGGGAGTCGGCGCTATTGGGAACGATCGTTCCCACGATGAACCTAAGTACCGGCGAGCTCTATATGATACTGGGCCTGGTAGGAACCACCATCGCCCCCTGGATGCAGTTTTACCTGCAGGCCGCAGTCGTCGAGAAGGGCATCAAGGTTGAAAATTACAGGCAGTCGAGGCTGGACGTCATCATCGGCTGCATCCTCGTCAGCGTGGTCGCCTACTTCATTATCGTGGCTTGCGCGGCCACGATCTTTATGGGGGGTCATCGCCAGATTAATGGCGCGGCGGACGCAGCCCTCGCGCTGGAGCCTCTCGCCGGGAGGGCCGCCAGCGCCCTCTTTGCACTGGGGCTGTGCAATGCCTCACTGTTCGCAGCCAGCATTCTGCCGCTGGCGACAGCCTACACCGTCTGCGAAGGGCTGGGCTTTGAATCCGGCATTGATAAACGGCCTCACGAAGCTCCCGTGTTTTATTCCCTCTATACGGGACTGATCATTCTGGGCGGCCTCGCCGTGCTGGTTCTCAGCGAGAGCAAACAGATTCCCATTATTCTGTTCACCCAGGTCGCCAACGGAATCCTGCTGCCCTTCGTTTTGATATTTATGCTAAAGCTGTGCAACCGTGAAGATCTCATGGGCTCGCACCGCAACAGCCGGACATTCAATATCATCGCCTGGACTACATGCATTGTGATCATCACGTTGACGCTGTTCATGGTCATCCGCTCCTTTTTCCCGGAATACGTCCCCTGAAACAGACAGGCAGCCGGAAAGTCAGCAACTGACTTGCATGCTGCCGCAACGGAAGTTAGAATTTGGGCTCATTGTCTGCCGGACCCCGCAGGCGTCCGGCAAGCCGGATGAATACAGGCATTGCTATGGGAGCCAATAATGATTGTCGCGGATGTGATTAAAAAGCAGCTGGAAAACTCCTCATGGATCCGCAGGATGTTTGAGGAAGGCATTCGATTGAAGGCAGAACGGGGAGCAGAAAACATATTCGATTTTACGCTCGGGAATCCGAGTGAAGACCCGCCCTCAGGCGTGCTGAAAACTTTTCGCCGGCTGGCAGGTGAAAACCGTCCCACGGCATCACGGCTATATGCCCAACGCCGGATTCCCTGCCGTGCGCCGGGCTGTTGCCCAGCGCCTGCGGCGGGATACAGGAGTACCCTTCAACGAAGACCTGGTTCTCATGACGGTCGGTTGTGCGGGCGCCATGAATACAGCGTTGAAGGCCATTCTCGACCCGGGAGACGAGGTCATCGTTTGCAATCCGTACTTCCCCGACTACAATTTTTACATCCTCAATCACGGCGGACGCACCGTGCCGGTGGAAACCAGCAAAGATTTTTCGCTGGATGTGCCGGCCATCGAGTCGAAAATCACCTCACGCACACGGGCAATCATCATCAACTCGCCGAACAACCCTACCGGCGTCATATATTCTGAAGCATCGCTAAGGGACCTCGAGGCCGTGCTGCAGAAGGCGGATCACACCATCGCGGTGATCAGCGACGAGCCCTATAAAGCCATCGTTTACGATGGCGTGAAGTGTCCGGAAACCGCATCGATCATCAGCAATTGCATCATCGCCACTTCATGGTCCAAAACCTGGGCATTGGCCGGTGAGCGCATCGGTTACCTGGCCATCTCGCCCAGGCTGCCCGGAGCGGAAGATCTGGCCAACGCCTGCACTTTTACAAACCGTATCCTCGGGTATATCAATGCTCCTGCGGTCTGGCAGATGGTCACGGCCGAGGCGCCGGAAGAGCTTCCGGATGTGGCTGCCTACCAGGAGAAGCGGGACCTGATGTGCAACGGGCTGGCCGAGATCGGATACGAAGTCTGCAAACCCCAGGGGGCTTTCTATGTCTTTCCGAAGACACCTATCCCGGATGATGTGGCGTTCCTGCGGATACTTCAGGAAGAGGGTGTACTCGCTGTGCCCGGCACAGGCTTTGGACGCGGCCCTTACATCCGCCTCTCACTGACCGTTCCTCGGGAAACCATAGTGCGTTCGCTCCCGAGCTTCGCGCGCGCGTTCCGGAAATGCTCATGAGCGATCTTCGTTTCCAGGAGACCCGGGGGCGCGCACTGACAGGCCCCGGGTTTCCGGGATTGCCGGCTCACGGGATCGCCATACGCATGACGTCATAAATGAGGGCGTTTTTGGCATTGAGGATCAGGACATTGTCGCCTAACAGAACGCGGCGATAGCCGGTGGGGAGCACGTGGAGCCGGCGCTCTATGTCGATGGGCAAAGGCTGAACCTTCTTTTGCAGTCCCGGCGGAAGGGTGCCATTTTTCCTGAGCTGTTTCTGAAGCCCGGGCGGCAATTGCTCCTTCTTAGCCAGCCCCGGCGGCAGGCCCTTAGCCCCGTTTTGATACCATCCATTTATCAGCACCCGCTCGTGCTCGGTGAAAATCCCTTCCGAGGGCGGGAGCGTCTTGCGCACCTGGTCACCCAGGGTCGGTTCTTCCCATTGGGATTTATCCTTCCCCTGTCCTTTGGCCGCCTGATTGTCTTTGGAAATGACACTGCTTCCGCCACAAAAAAAAAGAGCTGCAGCGGTCAACACCAGCCACCCATATTTTCTCACAGAAACGTCCTCCGTATATCCGCGATTCCCTGCCCTATTAATGTAGTATCGTTCTCGGACAGTTTGGTGAGGTGATGGCCGTCACAAATGGCTCTTTTAATAATCCGAGTCTATGATGCCTGCTGCGCCTGTGCTCCGCAGACCGGGCACCGGGGATTGCTGGTTATTTTGTATTCTCTGAAGGTCATGTCGAATCCGGAGAAAAAGAGCAGCCTGCCGGTTAGCAGACCCTTAATGCCCAGTATGATTTTAATGGTTTCGATGGATTGAATGCATGAGACAATCCCCGGCGCAGGGCCCAGGATTCCCGGAGGGGCTTGCGGGGATTCCTCGTGCCCGCCGGGAAACACACATTCCAGACAAGGAGTCTGACCCGGAATAAAGGTGGTTGACATCCCGTCCAGCTGATGAACGCCCCCGTAAAGATACGGGATCCCTTTCTTGACCGAAGCGGAGTTCAATACCCTCCTTCCCTTCATGTTATCCATCGCGTCCACAATCAGGCTGCAGTCGCCGATGAGTTCCTGGCAATTGTTCTCCGTGATTTCCGTTTGAATGGCCTCGATCGTGCAGTGAGGGTTCAGGGATTGGAGTTTTCGCCGGCCCGATTCGGTTTTGTACTTGCCGATGTCATCGGTCCAGTGAATGATCTGCCGGTTCAGATTGCTGTAATCGACCTTGTCCCTGTCCACGATCTTCAAATAGCCGATCCCGGCTGCCGCCAGATAATAGGACGATATGGAGCCCAATCCGCCCACGCCGGCCACAAATACTTTGGCCGCCTTGAGCTTCCGCTGTCCCTCTTCCCCGATTTCGGGAATCATTATCTGCCGGCTGTACCGCAGCAATTCTTCGTTTGTGAATTCCATAGACATCCTCCGCCGTCGCAATCGGGCTCTGAATGCAAGGTTACCATTTTCCGCCATCGGGTTTGAAGAAATCGCGGGACCCGGCTCTTGAGCCGATCCTCCTGTAGGATCCGCAACCCGGGGCCAGGAAGGGTGAGTGGCGATTAATTAGTTGCAGAATACCACCCGGTTTCCGGTAACATTGAGGCAGCGCTACGGATTGAAGGAGGGAAAAGGCATGCATGAAGACCCAGTGAAGCATACGTCTGAGACCGAACTGACTCGTAGGGAATTTGTTGCCGCCACTGTGTCGGCCGGATTCGCGTTGGCCGCAACGCCTGTCTCCGCCCAGAAAATCACAACGGATGCAGGCGGACTAATTTCCGGAGACGTAAAAATCCCTGTCCCGGACGGGGAAATTCCATCCTACCGCTCGAGGCCGGCTTCCGGCGGGCCCTTTCCGATTGCTTTGGTTGTCTGTGAGGTATTCGGATTGCAGGAGCACATTAAGGACATCTGCCGTCGTTTTGCCAAGGAAGGCTATCTGTCCATCGCTCCGGATTTTTTCTTCCGGCAGGGAGATGTATCCAAAATTGAGAAGATGGACGAAGTTTTCAAAATTGTTTCCCAGTCCCCGGACGCGCAGGTTCTATCCGACCTGGATGCCGCTGTCCAGTGGGCTGCCAAAAATCAAGGGAATACCGGCAAGATGGGAGTAACCGGGTTCTGCTGGGGTGGCCGCGTCACCTGGCTTTATCCCGCCCATAACCCAAAAGTAAAAGCCGGTGTGGCGTGGTATGGACGACTGGTTGGCGATCCGACAGCATTGCAGCCGAAGCACCCGATCGATATCGCTCCATCGCTCAAAGCTCCGGTTCTGGGCTTATACGGCGGCAAAGACCAGGGTATCCCGCTTGACACCGTCGACCGCATGCGGGACGCGCTAAAAAAGGCCGGGAATCCCTCTGAAATTATCGTTTACCCGGAGGCAGGACACGGATTTTTTGCCGATGTGCGTCCGAGCTACCGCAAGGAAGACGCAGAGGACGCCTGGAAAAGGCTGCTTGCATGGTTCCGAAAACACGGAGCAGCCTGAAAATTCCGAGTGACGAGTCAGGCGCCTCCGGCAAAGCCGGAGGCTTGAAAGATTGGAACCGCTCCAAGCGATTGGAGGAGTTGCGCTGGTCTTGAACACTGACTTACGCGGGCAAAAGCCGATGAGGCGCTTCCGATCCCCGCCGAACAAATCGGCGTTTGTCAGCGCTTTTGTCAGCGTATCTCAGCGTTTCAAAATACGGAGCTGTCAAACTCTATGAGTCCCCCGGTAGAGCCGGGCGTTTACCAATGTAATTACGAATCACATAGGTTGGCCCGTTTCACGAATTGCAGTCCACGGCTGCAATGGCTGCACGAGCTGTGACCGTTTTCTTACTCTGGCCATGAAAGAAAGCAGAACTACAGGAATGGTTTATCCGATAAACGGATGGTATGTCCAAATTCGTCATTCGTAATTCGTAATTCGTAATTAGGTTTGGGGGCTTTATGGCTGAAACCATTATCGAGGCGAACTATGACATGCGCCTGATCACGGACGACGATCTGTATCTATTCAATGAAGGATCGCATTTCCGTCTCTATGAAAAGCTGGGGGCCCATCCCGCGATCCTGTCAGGCAAACGCGGGACTTATTTCGCCGTCTGGGCACCCAACGCAGAGAGGGTTTCCGTTATCGGGGATTTCAACCAGTGGGACGGCATTCGGCATTCACTCCGGCCCAGGAAGGATTCCGGAATCTGGGAAGGTTACCTGGCCGGCGTTGATCAAGGCGTCCGGTACAAATTCCGAATCTGGACCAAATATAACGGGTACGTCGTGGATAAGGCCGACCCTTTTGCCTCCTATTGCCAGGTCCCGCCCGAGACGGGCTCGGTTGTCTGGGATCTCGACTACGCATGGAAAGACCAGGAATGGATGCGCGACAGGCGTACCCGCAATTCGCGGCATGCACCCATGGCCATTTATGAGATTCACCTGGGTTCCTGGAAACGTGTCCCCGAGCAGGGGCATCGACCGATGACCTATCGGGAACTGGCGTCTGCGCTTCCCGAATACATCGCCCAGTTGGGCTTCACTCATGTGGAAATCCTGCCCGTCATGGAGCATCCGTTCTATGGCTCCTGGGGATACCAGGTGACAGGTTTTTTCGCGCCTACCAGCCGTTACGGCACTCCCCAGGATTTCATGTATCTCATCGATTGCCTGCATCAGCATGGCATCGGGGTAATTCTGGACTGGGTGCCTTCGCATTTCCCCAACGACGAGCATGGACTCGCTTTTTTCGATGGAACGTGCCTTTACGAGCATGCCGATCCGCAGCAGGGATTACACCCGGACTGGAACACGTGCATTTTCAATTATGGCCGCAACGAGGTCAGAAGCTTCCTGGTCAGCAGCGGCCTGTTCTGGCTGGACAAATATCATATCGACGGTTTGCGCGTGGACGCCGTGGCTTCCATGCTGTACCTGGACTATTCGCGCAAAGAAGCGGAATGGGTTCCCAACCGATACGGAGGAAGAGAAAATCTGGAAGCCGTCGATTTTATTCGCCGGTTCAACCAGGAGGCTTACCAATCCTATCCGGACACCCAGACCATGGCGGAGGAATCGACTTCATGGCCCATGGCGACAAGGCCCCCCTATGTCGGCGGACTTGGTTTCGGATTCAAGTGGGATATGGGCTGGATGCACGATACGCTGAAATATATCCGGCATGATCCTGTCTATCGCAAGTACCGCCATAATGAGCTTACCTTCCGGTCGCTCTATACCTTTTCCGAAAACTTCATATTGCCTCTTTCCCACGACGAAGTGGTTCATGGGAAAAGCTCTCTTTTATCCAAAATGCCCGGCGACAACTGGCAGAAGTTTGCCAACCTGCGGCTGCTGATCGGATATATGTACGCACAGCCGGGCAAAAAGCTGCTGTTCATGGGGGCCGAAATCGGGCAGTGGCGGGAATGGAATCACAATGCCAGCCTGGACTGGAACCTGTTGGAATACGAGCCCCACCAAGGGCTCCACAGATGGATTGAGGACGTCAACCGGCTCTATCGAAACGAAGCCGCCATGCACCTGGACACGGAACCAGCCGGATTCGAATGGGTGGACGGCGACGATTCGGACAACAGCGTAATCTGCTTCATGCGCAAGGGAACCGGTTCCCGCCAGATTGTGCTGGCCGTATTTAATTTCACGCCGGTCCCGCGCTTCCAATACCGTCTCGGCATCCCGGAGGAAGGATACTGGAAGGAAATCCTGAACAGTGACGGGCTGGAATATGGAGGCAGCGGAATGGGCAACCTTGGTGGAGTTTGCGCGGAGCCGATACCCTCCCACGGCCGGAGCTTCTCCCTGGGCCTGACGCTTCCACCCCTGGCCGTCACATTTTTCAAGCCCGCGTAGGGCAACTGCGGAGCCGGCGATCCAAACCTCTTCAGCCTGATTTCCGGCAGCCGGCCCCCGCCGTCCCGCATCCCGCTACATCTTGAACAAATTATCATCGCGGTGTTCACCGCCCCCTCTGGCATAGTCTCCGCCGTTGCCGCCGGAGAAATGAATTATGGGGCGTTGAAGCTTTGGGACGTATATCGGGCTGTGAGTGAGGCCTCTCGGGATATAGACAAGACAGCTCTTTGTTACGGTTATTTTTTCATTCTCTATATAAAAATCTATCTCAGCGTTCAATGCGTCAGGATGTTCGGGGTCAGATCCTATGAACCCTATAAATTCGTCAAAACTGTCATGAGTATGCGGCGCGGGACCCGTGTCATTTGTGGTAAGGAACCAGACCGCCTCGGCATAGGGTGCGCCTTTCAGTCTTTTGCCGTCCAGGAACACCAGAAACTTGAGAAAGCCTTCCGGCGCCAAAGGCAATGTCCCGTCCGGCCGCTCAAATCTTTCAACATAATAGCCGGCATAAGTTCCGGGAGCCGCCTTTGCCTTTGCGGGAAGTGTTTGATAATTGCTGGTGTTGAGATGGCAGGCGTAATTCAAAAAGGGCTTTTTTAGATTTCCAACCTGAATATTTCCATGGGCGGCGCCTTCGGGGACGAAAACGGCGCAGGTCTTTGTGAGAGTAAGTTTATCGTTCTCTATCCATAGCTCCACGGTAGCATTCAGGTTTTCAGGATCCTCAAAATCGCTTCCGAGAAAAAACATTACTTTGTCGGAATTGTGTTTTATCAGCCCGGGCTCCCTGCAGCTCTTTACATACCAGGACATCTCATTAAACATGCAGCCTTCCACCACACCGCCGTCCATCCAAACGGCGTTGACTCTGGCGTCTTCAGGTTCCACAGATTTATGGACAGGGTTTCCCTGTCCTGCAAGCGCGAAATATTTGACATTGGACATGTTTTTTCCCGTTCTATGCAGGTTTCATCACTGCTTCAGGCATCAGCTTTTCAATGAGTCAACCGTTCGGACACTTCTGTTGCCTCGTCACAATCTCTATCCGCAATAGTTCGGCCTATGCCCGACGGCAGAGATCGGGCGATATTTCTGGCCTCCTCGCGGCATTTGCACGAGGAGAAATCTTTATGGGGAGAACGGCCATCCAACGCGCCATGCCACGCCGCCAGCTCATGTATTTTACTCCATGCCCTTTTATAGGGCAGACTTTTCTCCGATTTATCAGAGACAGATGTCAGGCACCTCCGGCAAAGCCGGGGGCTTGAAAGATGGGAACCACTCAAAGCGGTTGGAGGAGTTACGCTGGTCTTGAACGCTGACTTACGCGTATCTCAGCGTTTCAAATATTACATGCAGTGCAGGAGAATTCCGGGAGTTGTCCGACAAGCTCTTTCCTGCCCCCTTCGGAAAAAGCGAACTACTATCAATTTAATGGCTATGAAGCAGCCCTATGTCAGTCGTATTGGCCTGTAACAAATATAGAGACAGGCTGCGCAATTCCTGCTATTTATATCGGGAGAGGATTCCATCCGATGGGCAGATCTCAACTGCTGCTGGAAGCGAAAATAAAGCGGCGGCTGGCGCGAAACACATTGTCCCCTGGCCAGAAAATGATGGCAGCCTTCTCGCTGAGCATGGAAGCACGCAAACTAAGGATTGCGGCTTTGCGCAGCCAGGGTCTCGGCGAGACGGAAATTCTTCAAATCCTTAAAAAAGGGCGAAAGTGAACCTCTCCGGCCCAGGCTGGAAGAATTGCTGACGAGTCAGGTACCTCCGGCAAAGCCGGAGGCTGGAAAGATTTGAACCGCTCAAAGCGGTTGGAGGAGTTACGCCGGACTTGAAGGCTGACTTACGCGGGCAAAAGCTGATGAGGCGCTTCCGATCCCCGCCGAACAAATCGGTGTTTGTCAGCGCTTTTATCAGCGTTTCTCAGCGTTTCAAAATACGGAGCTGTCAAACTCTTTGAGTCCCCCGGCAGAGCCGGGAGTTTACCAATGTAATTGGCCGACATCCCCATTCCGCCGGCGCCAATGCGCTCGAGGATTCCATATAGGCTGAGTTTGGTGCCAATGGAAACCGGAGATTGAACAGGATGAGAGGAACGGATAATGGAATCCCTGATTCTCCTGACGGGCGCCACGGGCTATATCGGCGGCCGTCTTCTGAAACGGTTTGAGGCCGAACAGCATCCCGTGCGATGTATTGTCCGGCGACCTGAAATGCTGCGGGATCATGCCGGAACCCGAACTGAGGTTTTTGCCGGCGACCTTTTGAATCCAGACTCCCTCAAAAGCGCGATGGCAGGGGTCCGCACGGCTTATTATCTTGTTCACTCCATGGGGACGGCCCACGGATTTGAGGAAATGGACCGCAAAGCAGCCGAAAATTTCGCCGGCGCTGCGCGGGCTGCGGGGATTGAAAGAATCATCTACCTCGGAGGTTTGGGGAACGACCTCAGGCTCTCTCCTCACTTGCGAAGCCGCCAGGAGGTTGGCGCCATCCTGCGCCGGTCGGGAGTGCCGGTCATCGAGTTTCGGGCCTCGATTATCCTGGGGTCCGGCAGCCTTTCGTTTGAAATGATTCGGGCTCTGGTCGAACGGCTCCCGATTATGATTACACCGCGCTGGGCCAAAGCGCTCGCCCAACCCATTGCGGTTGATGATGTGATTCAGTATTTGCGCTGCGCCCTGGATTTGCCCGTCCAGGTATCTGCAATTTTCGAGATCGGGGGACCGGACCGGGTGTCCTATGGCGGTTTGATGCGCGAATACGCGCGCCAGCGCGGCCTTCGCCGTTTCATGATACCGGTTCCGGTTTTAACGCCCCGCCTGTCAAGCCTGTGGCTGGGTCTGGTTACGCCTTTATATGCCCGTGTCGGCCGCAAGCTAATCGACAGCATTCGTCATACCACGATTGTGCAGGATGATGCCGCAATGCGCGCATTCTCCATCAGGCCGACGGGCGTGGAAGAAGCCATTGCGCGCGCGCTGCGCAATGAAGACCATGAGTATTCCGAAACCCATTGGGCGGACGCGCTTTCGTCCGCCGGAGTTGTTTCCCGCTGGGGAGGTGTGCGTTTCGGCAACCGACTGATAGATTCGCGAACGGTCCATGTCTCCGTCCCCCCTCGAGTCGCCTTCATGCCTATTCAGCGGATTGGCGGCTCGACAGGCTGGTATTATGGCAACTGGCTGTGGAATCTTCGCGGCTGGATCGATTTGCTTGCGGGAGGGGCAGGGATGCGCCGCGGACGGCGCGACAGGATTCATTTGAAAATCGGTGATTCTCTCGACTTCTGGCGCGTGCAAGCGTTTGAGCCGGAACGCAGGCTGCTTCTGACGGCGGAAATGAAACTGCCCGGCCGCGCATGGCTGGAATTCGAAGTAACGGAGGATGCGGGCGGCTCCGTTATCCGGCAAACCGCCATCTTCGATCCCATAGGTTTATGGGGGCTTCTATATTGGTATTCCCTTTACCTGGCTCATCAGTTTGTGTTTTCCGGAATGTTGCGCGGCATCGCCCGTGCAGCGGAACAATGATGCAGTACCCATAGGGTCCGGGAATCAATGCCATCGCCGCCATCTGTATTGGCGATTGGCAACGCTTGTCAAAGCCGTAAAAAAACCGCACAGGGAACACCGGCAAAAACCCGCCCCCTTGTTTTCAATAGATTGCGGCCCTACCCTGGCAAACATTGGCTAGAGACGGGGCGGTTCACCTGAAACAGAATGCGTTGTGATGATCTCCTGCAATAGGTCAATCGTCTGTGTGACCTCGGGACTTAGCTCGCCGCCCAGTTCTGTCGACTTCGGCTGGATTCCCAGAACGAAAACCTCAGCCTGTGTGGTCGCCTTAATATATTGGACCAGCGCTCTCAGGGAACCATGGTGTGTCGACCAGCCGATGGACTGGAAGTTGTCTTCTTCCAATAGCGCTACCGCACCGGCTCCGGTTCCGAGATTCACGGCGTCAATGACAACAACGGTTTCAGGCTGAATTGCCGCGATCTCACCAAGATAGTTTTCGGGAACTTCTTCGCAATCAAGCAGGATGGCGCTCGTTTTGTTCCTGAGGCGTCGCAATAATTCCGGTCCCGCGCCGTCATCTCCGCGTAAGGGATTCCCCACGCCCAGCAGCACAAACTTGGGGCCCATTTTCCGAAACAGCGACTCCAGTGTCTTCATTTCGGGGGCAAGTTGGCGGGCGCCCCATCGCCTTCCTGCGTCAACCGGACTGCTTTAACCTTCTTGGGCACCAGGCCCAGGGCCTGGGCCACGCCATAAAGGATAGCCTCCGGTCGTGGGGGACAACCGGGGATGTATAAATGCACGGGAATTACCTTGTCCACGCCGCCGATTACGTTATAGCTGTCATGAAAAATATTCCCGTCGATTGCGCAGGAGCCGATGGCAAAGACCAGCTTGGGTTCGGGCGTAGCCTCATATACTTTGAGGAGGCCTGAGGCTATCTGTCGAGTCACCGGTCCGGAAACGAGAAGGACATCGGCCTGCCGGGGCGAACCTACCAGCTTGATCCCAAACCGTTCCGCATCGTAATAAGGAGTCAAGACATCAATGACCTCAATATCACATCCGTTGCAGGCCCCTGTGTTGACATGGTAAACCCAGAGTGCCTTCGTGAAAGCCTTTCCTGTTATCTTTTGGATCAGAGATTTCAGCATGCCGCAACCTTCCCTAGTACGGAAGACTCAAACCGTCCATGGCTTTTCGTAGTATGTCGTAATCGAGGTCCGATGCCTCCTGAAACCCGGCGATCCCGATCGATGCCAATACGCCGCGGTGTCCCGGATTTCCCGGGTCGAGATTCAAAAGCGCCTTGGTTATCTCTCGCTCAACCTCCGGGGGTGTTTCGGCGAAAGCTGCTACGCACCATGTCGGATAATAGTCCGTATGGGCGATAACCGTAATCGCCTTTAAGTCTGTTCCTTCTTTTGCAGGCGGCAAAGCGTCCTCCCTCACAAAACCCACCTTCACTTTTCCTTGATAGACGGCATTGACAACAGCATCCTGAGTGTCCACCAGGAAGAGTCGAAGATCTTTGTTGACATCCAGGCCATGCTGCCTGCAGTGATAGGCCTGAGCAAAGAATCCCCCGATCGCCCTGCGGGAGGAGGCGGCGGCTGTCTGGCCCCTCAAATCCTCTATTTTTTGTATGCCGCTGTCTTTACGTGCAATGATTATACCGCGATATAAGGTACTCCCATTCAATTCAACCATCTTTGCCAGGGGATGCGCGCCCCTGGTCTTGACCAATGTGATATAGGCCAGCGGATTCTGAATCCCCAGATGGACCTGGTTGCTCTCCAGTGTGGGCAGATAACTATCATAGCTCATCGCCGAGACAACCCTTATGTCATACCCTGTTTCATCGGCAAGATATCGAAAAAGGGGCGAGTACTTCTGTGTCATTACATGCAGAGAATATATTGGCTGGACGCAGATCGTAACCAGCTTTTTGCCGGGTTTCGGCGGGGCAGGCGCGATACAACCTGACAGCAATGCGAGCAGGCTGACGATGGCAAATGCAATGGGGGGTTTTTTCAGCATAACTGTTTACCCTGCCCCTAAAATTCTAAGTATGCTTTCGGTAGCGGTGTTCAACACGGGATAGAGCATTCGGGGATAGATCCCTAAAAGAATACAAGCAAACGCCAAAACCAGCATGCTGGCCTGCATGAGGACCGGCACTTGCTTCACCTCTGTGTCAGGATTCGGTTCCGCCGTCGGCTTCTGCCAGAATATCCTGAAGGCAGTCCAGGCAAAACAGGCCACGGTGAGTATTCCCGTCGCTATTCCTATAATTGCAGCCCAGAGTATTCCTCGCTCGGCCAGTGCAAAGAAAATCGTCACCTTGCTCATAAAGCAGTTGAACGGCGGCATACCCCCAATCGCAAGGGCGCCGACGAAAAAGCAAAACGTGGTCACCGGCATTTTTTTTGCCACCGCGCCCAGCTTGCTTATTTCCCTCGTGCCGGCGGCGTACATCAAGGCTCCGGCGCAGAGGAACAGCAAGGCCTTTACGATGGCATGATTGACCATGTGAAATAGCCCGCCATAGATTCCCAGGTAGGTGCCCAGTCCCAGACCCTCAATCACATAGGCAATCTGGCTGATGCTGGAATAGGCTAAAAGCCTCTTGAGATCGTCCTGAACCAGCGCCATGACGATGCCGATCACCATACTGACCGAGGCCAGAATGGCGACGAAGAGGACCACAGCGGCATAGTGGGGAGCGAAAATGGTAACGGTGCGCGCAAGGGCATAAGCCCCGATCTTGATCACCACGCCGGAGAGCAGCGCGCTGACAGGAACCGGCGCTTCGGAATGGGCGTCGGGAAGCCAGGCATGAAACGGGATAAGTCCCGCCTTGGTGCCGAAACCCGCCACAAACATGGCGCAGGCTATCAGCACAACGCTTTCCGGCATCATTTTGGCGATCCTGCCAATTTCAGTGAGAAGCATCACATGAGGTCCCGGCAGAAGCGGAATGGCTGCCGCGTAAATAAGGACGCAGCCCAACAGCGCCAGGGTCACTCCCACGCTTATCAAAAGCAGGTATTTGTATCCTGCCTCCATGGATTCCCGTTTCCAGTAGAAGGTCACCAGAAGCGCCGATGTGAGCGTGGTTGCTTCCAGCGAGACCCACATCCAGATAAGGCTGTTGGTGGCACAAGTCCAATTGAGAGTAGCCACAAACAGTACCAGCAACCCATAAAAATATGTGTGCCGCCAAGGATTCAGCGGCATGCCGATCTGGTGCTGTGTCAAGTACCTGGTAGAGTACAAGACAATTATTATGGCCATAGCGGAGCCGAGCGTCTCCATTAGAGCGCTCAACCCGTCGACATACAGATTGCGTCCCCAGGCTATCAGGAGTTCCCCGTGCAGCACCCGCCCTGAGATGGCCAGCGAGACCAAAAATGTGGCTGCCAGGCCTAAAAGGGCAAGGCCTTCACGGAAGATGGCGTGCAACCGCCCGAGAGCGAAAATTAGGATGGCGACGCCTGCGGGCAATGCAAATACCAGAACCGGCAATATAGAGGTTACTTCTCTTGAGCTTTCCATTATTCCATTTTTCGGCTAATGCTTCAGTTCGGACAGCACCGCGGTGTCGGTCGTCCCCAGAACCTTGAAAATCCTGCCCGCAAGATACAGAAGGAGCCAAACGGTAATGATGACATTGGTGACGATGCCGATCAGCGTGGTCTCAGGTAAGGTAGGCGCCAGGGTCACCAGCGCAAGGTGAACGCCGTTTTCCAACAAGACCAGGCCGATGACGGCTTTGACAGCATCCCTCCGCACCAGAAGCACCCACAATCCCAAGGCACAAATTGTTAAAGAAAGCGCCAGATTCGACCTGGCCGGCTCAAGGGCTGCCTCCAGGCTGGGGGCGATAAATTCCACATGGGTATGCAGGAAGTTGTAGAATACAACAACAAGAACCAGCATAACTCCCACAGAAGGAATTGTTCCCAGCCACGGACGAGTCTCGGCGGTCGGCAAACGACGGATATAAAGCCACAACAAATAGGGAATTGCGAAGACCTTGGTTCCCAGTGTAGTAAAACCCCACCAGTACAATGAGGGGTTGGACCCAATGCTGGCGAAAGTAATGAGTATGCCGGATAACGTCAGGGATTGCACCACGATAGCAGCGACAGACCATTTCAGGTTGCGCAGCTCGGCCGCAAGCAGCGAAAATCCAAAATGGATCAGATACAGGGTGACAATGAAGTCCCCCAGAGCAATGCTCTCAACCATCCTTGGTCTCCTCTGTCAATCTAGGCGCCGATAACGGCAAAGGCAATACCGGCCAGTGAGAAGAAAACCAATATCAGATAATATCTCACTGCCTGGTCAATCCTGAGCCGGGGATTGACCGTATCGATGACACTGATGATCGCCACCAACACAAGAACCTTGGCCAGGTGAATTGGGACATCCCAAGCCAGATTCCCCGTTCTCGGCCAGGGGATGAAAACTTGCACGAAAAGGGAGGCGAAGATGACCTGCTTCGCCATCATCGTCCACCGCAGAAGCGCGTATTTGGGACCGCTTTGCTCGATAAATAATCCGCCCGCTATCTCAGTTTCAGCTTCAGCCATGTCAAAAGGCAGCTTGCCTACCTGTGCCTGAAGCGCCAGGAAAAGGGAGATTGTGGCGATGATCATTGAAATCGAGGGACCGCTGAAGTGATACCAATCCACCATATCACCAAAACCGAAGGAACGGGCATTCAAGGCAGCCGTGACCAGGGCGATCACCATCACCGGCTCCACCGTCAGTTGCAGCATCACTTCCCTCGATGCGCCGATATAAGAGAACGGATTTTCCGACGCCGCCGCGGTCATGATCATGCTTACGGCAACCAAAGTAACGATGTAGATAAAGAACATGGAATCCCCGGCGGTTCCCAGGGGAGCTCTGCCGGTGCCCATCGGTACGAATAGGGCTGCCACAGCCACCGTAACAAAGCAAATCCCGGGAAGAAACCGGGCGAAAGGCATGCCCTTCGGCTGGAGGTCTTCTTTCCCTGCCAGTTTCAGCAAGTCGTAGTAGGGCTGGATTACGGGCGGGCCGATGCGGGAATGCACCAGGGCCTTGAGTTTCCTGGCCAGGCCCTCAAACAGCGGCGAAAGGCCCAGGGCGACAAACAGGTTTAATATGCTGATGCCAATTACAAATCTCATTCCTTTAATTCGCCGGCAACAGGAAAAGAACGATGATACAGGCGATTACTCCCATGATGATCCATAACACATAGACCTGCGGTATTCCCACATGGATTCGGCTGAACCACCGGCTCAGCCTCATAAAGCCGCTGACAAAGGGATAGTAGAGCCAGCGGTCGATATCCAGCACCGCTTTTAGTCCACCGGGCACGGCCAACTTGGGCAATTCGAGGGACTTGGGGTACATCCCTTCAAACCTGGTATTCCCAAGAGTAAAGGAAAACAGCTGTTTGAAAGGGATGTAGAAGCTGTGCGACGGGTAGCGGACATGTTCCACCTCGTGATCCCTGCCCCCGTACCACGTCTCTGCCTCCCTTTTCCGTGCTACCCCGGCCCTGGATATCAGGAACCCAAAAGCAAAAAGGATCGTAATGGCAATCAAAGCCCAAAGGGGATTCCAGGTGCCAAAAACTCCCTGCCCCAGATCCAGGCTAAACCCGGGCATGGATGTTCCAAAGAGAGAGCCCGCCGCCGGCGAGTAATTTGCCGGCAGTATAGAGCTGACCGCGCTGTGTATCATCCGGATGGGCAACAGGGGCACCACACCAAAAAAGATGCACAGGAAAGCCAGCACGCCCTGAGGTATTTTCATTGAGAGAGGGACATCCTTTAGATCATTTATCCCTCCCTCGGCGTAAAGTTTCCCCAAAAAAGCGGTGTTCAGGAACTTCAGGAAAGAGGCCAGCGTGACCGCTGAAATAAAGATGGCAATCAGGCCGAGGACAATAAAAAGGGGCGATCCTACTCCGCTTATTATAGAGGCTTCAAAAATGAGCAGTTTGCTGGAAAAGCCGCTGAAAGGCGGAAGGCCGGCAATCGATAACGACGCGATGATAGCGGTAGCCCCCGTGAACGGCATTATTCTCAATAACCCGCCGACCTTGTTCAAATCGCGAGTCCCCGTCCGGTAAAGAATCGAGCCGGCATTGAGGAAGAGGCACGACTTGTACATCGTGTGGTTGAGCAGGTGAAAGATGCCGCTGACGAGCGCTATCGTGGCCAGAGGCGGATTCACCGGCAGCAAAAATACGCCCAGGCCGATTCCGAGAAGCATATATCCGATCTGCCCGATAACATGGAAGGACATGAGTCTCTTCGAGTCATCTTGAACCAGGGCCGACAGGGTGCCGACAAAAATGGAGAGAGTGCCCAAAACGGCAATGACCTGTCCCCATACGTAAGAATGATGGGATATGGGCAGAATCTCACAGAAAACACGGACCACGCCATAGACACCCAGCTTGGTCATGGTTCCCGCAAAGGCCGCTGAGGCGCCGCTGGGCGCCGCGGGATAGGTGTCCGGGAGCCAGAAGCCGAAAGGCAGAACGCCCGCCTTGGTGACAAAACCGATGAAAAACAGAGCCAGAACCAGATGGGCCAGGCCAGAATGAGCCGCCATCATTGTTCCAAGCGATGCGCTGATACTCTCGAAAGCGAACGAGTGCGGCGCCGGTGTTCTGATATAGAGCATAATCGCCGCAATGATCAGGCAGGCAGTAGCTATGTGAGTCGCCAGGAAATACGTGAATCCCGCTTTCAGGCCGACCGTGTTGCCCCGCTCAAACACCACCAAGGCGTAAGAGGTTAGGGTCATTATTTCCCAGAAGGCGATGAGGAAAAGCATGTCGCGGGTGCAAACAACGCCGACGATAGAAGCAAAGAGCAGCAAAAGGAAAGGATAATAGCGAATCAGCGATTCACCCTGATAGCGCAGTGTGTATTTGACTGAGAAAAGGGTCGTGCACGTGGAAATTATGCCCACGATTAGAAGCAGCAGAGCCGAGAGCGGATCAATAGCAATGGTGAGACCGGCTCCAATTCCAGGCAGGACGAGCAACGGCGCGGGCATCGTAATCGGGCCATGGGTGAAGACCAGGATGGCCAGATACAGAAAACACCCTGCCGCCGGCAAAACGAAGGAAAAAGAAAGCCATGAGCAAACCAAACGCGACCGATGGGTCGCCATGGCCAGCACAGCCCCTGCAACAAGAAGCAGAAATCCGATAAATAAAAACACTACTGGGCCCATAGCCTGCTTCCCTGTGGATTCATCAGTGAAATATTCCTATCTTCAGATATTGCACGAACGGCCATCCGATCAAGGGCGCCAAAAAGCATAATGCCATCAGAATGATCAGCGGCACGGTAATCAGCGGTGAAATATTCCTGGTAGCCGTATCCGCCCTTTCCGAAACTTTTCCAAAAAACACTTTTTGTCCCACCAGCAGGTACCATGCGAAGGCCGCCAGACTTTCCGCTATCGCCAGCACTCCCATAACGGGTCCGGCAACTCCGCCAATTTCAAAAGCGCCGGTGAACATCATAAACTTGCTCCAGAAACAGGAGAGGGGCGGCACTCCGGTCACGGCAAAAAGGCCGATGATAAATCCCATTGAAATCACGGGCAACTTGCTGCCCAGACCACTCAACTCCTTTATGCTCCTGGAACCCGTAGCATAGGCTATAGCGCCGACGGACAGGAACAACAGGCCTTTGGCGCAGCCATGGTTGATAATGTGCAGAATGCCGCCTTGCAGGCCGGTGTTGGAGCCCATGATTCCAAGCGAGACGCCAAAGAGGATATAGCCCAAATGCCCGATGGTGGAAAAGGCAAGCAGCCGTTTCAGGTCGTCTTGGAAAAAGTACATGATGACGGCCACAATCATGGTGATCACGGCCATGATGCCCAATATCATTCCCCCAGTGTGAGGGATTTCGGCATTCGATACGGCCACCCGCGCTACCAGGTAAACGCCCGCCTTGACCATAGCAGCGGCATGAAGATAGGCGCTGATCGGCGTCGGAGCTGCCATGGCATCGGGCAGCCAGGTGTAGAACGGAATCTGAGCCGCCTTGGCCCAGGCGGCTACCACAATCAACAGGAAGACAGCCAATCTCGTATTGGGCGTCAGACTGTCCAGGGCGTTGAAGGCCAGCGATCCCGTGTTCACAAAAAGAATCGCCAGGGCGGTGAGAAGCGCTGCACCGCCCAGGTGAGTCAAAAGCAGTGCCTTGAATCCGCTAAACAGGGACTTGCTGTCCTTATGGTAAGAGATGAGCGCCCAGGAACACATGGTGGTCATCTCCCAGAACATAAAAAGCTGCAGAAAACTCGGGGAGACCGCGATACCCACCATAGAACCAATAAACAACAGCAGCCAGAAGTAGTAACTCCCTTTAGCCTCCGAATATGCGTGGTCTTTGTTTCTGGGGCTCAGGTATTCGGAGGAATAGATAACCACCAGCACGCCGATGGCGGTGATTACAATAAGCATTAATGAGCTTAGGGGATCCAGAAGAAATCCAAAGAGCTGGACTTTGGTTTCAAGCCAGGGGAGTTGGCCTACGAAGGTTTGGTTCGTGCGGGGATAACCCAAAACTATTGAGACGATCGCGATAATAAAAGTGATACCGGCCGCCAGGGCCGGTATCCTGTCGCCCGTACGGGACTTTAAGGGATAGCTGAGGAAAGCCCCTGCCATCGGTATTAGTATGAGGCTTGCCATTAAGCCATTCATGCCTTAGCTTTCCGCCTCCATCATTTTTTCAACCTCCGAAGCAACGCGGCATTCGGGACATAAATGGAGCCACTTCATGTCGGCAGGTTCCATGCCCAATTCTTTGGACGCTTCAGCCACCAGCTTGTGCATGATGCGCTGGGTGGTGAAGGCATCTCCGCAGTGCTCGCACTTCACCATGTTTAACTCCACGCTGATGTTCAGGTCGGCCTTGTTATCGGTAGCCAGTTCAAAGTCCGGGGTCATGGTGATGGCGACTGTGGGACAGACCTCGGCGCACCGGGCACAGTAGGTGCATCTCCCCATCCGAAACTCAAGGATGCGCTTGCCATCCAGGTCCTTGATGTCAATCAGCTTTGGCGGGCAAGCTACGGCGCAGGCGGCGCAACCGATGCATTTATTGATGTCAACCTCCACCCGTCCTCTGAATCCCGGAGGAGGCGGCGCAGGCTGGAAGGGGTAAGGCAAGGTCACCCGCAGGTTTTTAAAACAGATCAGCGCCTCTTTGAGTTTGCTTAGCAGCATGGTTCTTATCTCTTACTGAGCGCCAGCAATTCTTTCTGGGTGTAAATCCTAGCCTTATTGGTTCTGGTGTCCACCACCTCAAGCCGCTCGGTGCAGGAAAAGCACGGATCGATGCTGCCGATGATTATGGGCGCGTCCGCGATGGAATACCCCATAAGCATGGCAGGAACGGATTGCAGATTCATATAGCTGGGCGCCCGCACGCGCCATCGGTGAGGCCGGTTATCGGGACCCGTTATCACATAGTGCATGCACTCCCCGCGCGGAGCCTCGATGTATGAGATGCCCTCTTGCCAGGGGGGGATTTCCTGGACGTCCGCCATAATCTCGCCACCGGGCATTTCCTGCACGGCTCGCCTTACCATGTTGACAGATTCGAGCGTTTCCAGCAGTCTGACAATGGTTCGCGCCCAGATATCTCCCTCCGATTGGGTTATTACCTGAGGCGGTATTTCTGAATAAGCCGCATAGGGGTGGTTCACACGGCTGTCGATGGCAATGCCTGAACCACGCACCGTTGGACCGACGGGGCAGAATTGCCGCGCGGTTTCTTTTGTCAGAACCCCCACGTCTTTGAGCCGCAGATGGAGAGTCGTGTCACCCAGAATAGCGTCGATGATCTCCTTCAGCTGGGACTCGATTTTGCCGACGACTTCAAGGATCTTGGGCTTTTGCTCCTTGGTGATGTCCCGCCGCACGCCCCCGACCAGATTCATGCCGTAGGTTTTGCGATTGCCGGTGATGAGCTCGCAAAGCCACATTATCGGCTCGCGCACTCGCCATGCCTGCATCAAGATCGTGTCAAAGCCGATGATATGCCCGGCGATACCAAGCCAGAGAAGGTGGCTGTGGATTCTTTCCAGCTCCAGGAGCAGAGTCCGGATAAAGCGGGCTCTTTGGGGGACTTCTATGTTTGCTGCGTTTTCGATGGCCTCACAGTAGCACGTACTGTGTATATATCCTCATATCCCTCATATGCGCTCTGCGAGAAAGCACACCTCGTTATAGGTCATCGAGCTGTCGCCCAACTTTTCAATGCCCCGGTGATTGTGGAATCCCCGATAATCACAACCGGTTATCTTTTCGCCTTCGACGAAAACCCTGAAATATGCCGGTTCTTCGAGGACCGGGTAGAACGGGCCGATTGGCACGACACTTGCCGGGGGATCCGGCGCCTTAAGGATGACTGCGTTTTCGGGCGCCGATGGCGGCTTGTAGTTATAAGGGAAATCCTTCCTTAGCGGATGAACCCCTTTCGGCCAATCATCGGCCAGAATGAGTCTTCTTGAATCCGGATGATCAACGAATTCAATCCCCAACAGATCCTGGCATTCACGCTCGGCCCAGTTTGCCCCCGGGATAATGGAGGAAATGGATTGGGCCGATGGGGCTGCAGCATCGATCTGGGTCTTGACGATACAGGTCAGGTGCTCCTCATCAAAAGAAAAGAAATGGCTAAGCTCGAGCGTGTTGTTTTTCCTGATCTGATCGGTAGCCGCGGAGGAGACAAATCGGGCGCCCTGGTCGTAAATTTCTTTGCAAACGCCTTGGATGGCGGAGGGGATTATGTTTACGGAAACGGTTTGTGAATCCACCATTTCGGTTTTGAGAACGGCTTGCGGGAATTTCCGGACGAGTTGGTCAACCGATTCTCTTACGACAGCACTTTTTTGGTATCTTGCATAAAACAGCATCTGCCTCAGTTACACGTTAAGTTCTAGATTAGCCTTTCGGTGGGATGATCACCGTACCCGGCTGTGACCCCACTCCGCTGATTACAGCGTGGGCTGCTTTCTCCTTGGTTCTCGACATTATCGAATCGAAGTCATCAAATACCAACGCGCGAGCCGGGCAGGTGGTGACACAGGCGGGGTTTTTGCCTTCGCTGAGGCGATGAATGCACAGGTCGCATTTCCGCATGACTCGTCCAAGGACGTCAAAGTTGAGAATCCCAAACGGACACACCATGGCGCACATTCGGCAGCCGATGCATTTCATGGTGTGGATGATGACAGGACCGCCCTCTTCCCGCGTGATGGCCTTCGTTGGACAAACCGTCAGGCACGGATGCTTTTCACAATGGCGGCAATTCATCGGGACAGCGTGCCTTCCATGGATAGGCACAACATTCATATGTGAATGCCCCTCATGCTCACGCTCACAGGCAACCTCACACGAGCGGCAATAGATACAGCGCTTTATATCAATGTAAAGAACCTTCTTCACCTCTATGACCTCTTTTCAATGCGGCAGGCGGCAACCTTATATTCCGGAATTTTGGCTACAGGGTCCAAAGCGCTTATCGTTAGGGCATTGGCTCCCTCAAAGTGGAAAGGCACGAAAACTATGCCGGGAGGCACCTTGTCGGTGACGCTGGCCACAGCCGAAGCCTCACCGCGCTTGGTCAGCACTTTTACCTCCTCATTGTTTTTAATTTTGGCTGTTTCGGCGTCGCCCGGGTTGATCTCGACAAACAGACCGGGGCTTCGCTTAAGCAGGGCCTTGCTTCTCCTGGTCATGGAGCCGGAGTTGTAGTGCATCACTACCCGCCCGGTGGTCAATAACAGGGGATACTCACTGTTTGTTTCCTCCGCCGGTGGTTTATACTCGACCGGAATCAATCTGCCCAGTCCGTCCGGGGTCGCGAACCGTTCAACATGCAGAATGGGCGTGCCGGGATGTTCGGGGGTAGGGCAGGGCCATGTGAGGCCGCCTATCCGGTGTGAAATCCGTTCCGGAGTGATCCCGGCGTATTGTGGGACAACCCCATTTATCTCCCTTAGGATATCCTGTGGACCGGCATAATTGAAATTGAAGCCCAGCCTTTTAGCGACCTCGCTGACGATTTGCCAGTCCGTCTTGGTGCCGCTCTGAGGCTCAATGGCCCTGTGCATCCATTGGGCGCGCCGTTCCGTTCCCGTAAACGACCCCTCCTTCTCCGCCCAGCTGGCAGCAGGAAGGACCAGGTGCGCCAGCTTGGCGGTCTCGGAGAGGAACAAGTCCTGAACCGCAAGGAACTCGAGCCGGCTCAAAGCTTCTTCGACATGATTGGAGTCCGGATCGCTGATAACGGGGTTTTCCCCCATGATGTACATGCCCTTGATTTTGCCTTCGCCGGCGGCATTGATCATTTCAACCACGGTGAGCCCCGGTTCGCCAGGCAAGCCTTTTGCGCCCCATTTTTCGGCCAACCGCCTTCTGCCCTCTTCATCTGTAACCCGCACATAACCGGGGAAGAAAGAGTTCAAGCCGCCCATATCGCAAGCGCCCTGAACATTATTTTGCCCCCTGAGCGGCAACATGCCCGTCCCGGGCCGCCCTATGTGCCCGCAGATCAACGCCAGATTGGACAGACTGACAACGTGCTGGTGCCCCGAGGAATGCTGCGTAATCCCCATGCAGTAGATAATTGAGGAGGCCGCCGATTTTGCATAAAGCCGGGCTACCTCTTCAAGCTGATGGCTCGGTACGCCCGTGAGCTTCTCGACACTCGCCGGATCGTATTTGGCCGCAAGCTCCTGGATCTGGGCAAAACCGGTGGTACGCGCCTCCACAAACTCTTTGTTATACAGCCCCTCTTTGAGGATGACGTGGATTATGCCGTTGATCAGGGCGATGTCGGTGCCTGGTTTCAGTTGAATGAATTTATCCGCCATCCAGGCGGTGGGCGTGTGCCGCGGATCCACCACGATGACCTTGGCGCCCTGTTCCTTGGCGTCCCAGATCCATCCGCTGATGATCGGATGGTCCTCGGCGGGGTTTGCGCCGATAATAAGAATACAGTTCGCGTTGATGATGTCGGGGATGGGGTTTGTCATCGCCCCGCTTCCCAGTGTGGAGACCAGGCCGGTCACCGTGGGGGCATGACAGAGGCGGGCGCAGTGGTCGATATTGTTTGTGCCGATCAGCCGGGCTAATTTCTGGAAAAGGTAATTTTCCTCATTCGTGCATTTCGCTGAGGCCAAAAAGCCCAGGGCGTCGGCGCCGTGGGTTTTCTGGATGCGCGCCAGTTGATCCGCCAGCATGCCGAGCGCTTCTTCCCAACTGATTTTTACCCAATCACCACCCTGTCTCTTCATTGGATATTGGAGCCGCTCCGGGTGATAGATCACCTCGAGTGCGGCGTTGCCCTTGGGGCAGAGAGCCCCTCCGGTTACAGGATGGTCCTCCATGTATTCTATGTTCTTGGCTACTCCGTCCTCAACACAAAGATACAATCCGCAGCCACATCCACAGTAAGGACAGATCGAGCTTATCAGCTGCCTTTCCTTCAACTTGCCTCCTCAGGCCCGTTTATTTTGAATCGGCCTTAATCCATGCCCTGCGCTGGATCCGTGAGAGCATCCCGGCTACCAGCCAAACGTTCTCAAAGACATAAAAATTGACCAGGCTTTTCCCTATTGCAAAGGAACTAAAATTTTCCGCGCCACCAGCTTGTCGACCTTTGCTCCGGCATATGGTTGCAGCCGGCTTGGAGTCCCTATAACATGGCTTCCGCGGGTTTCAAATCGCGTCTCCTCATAGCCAACATGGGATCCTCCGGCAGCTGACCCTGGAAGCCGATGTATTCGATTGCCCCTCTTAGAGATGCTATAACCGCTTTGATGCGTGTGCTTTATGTTACGGGGCACCCCTATGGACCTTTTCTTTAGCCTGTTTTTATTTTCAAAATCACCTATTTTAAAAGATATTCAGGCAATCGTCAACGAGTTATCGGGAAAGGCAGCGATTCCGCAACGGCTGATGTAAACACGCCAAAAGCCCCGAATTGGATCTGATTATGATGAGCGATAAATTCGCAACGGGTTTTTGGAGGCGGCAAACAGACAGGAATGGCGGATTAGATGTTTTTGGAGTGCCAGAAGCCGGAAGGCCTGCTTACAACGCGAATGGAATTTTCCTAACACCGTGAATAGCGGTTAAATCCGCTGAAATTCCTGCTACGGCGGTTCAGGCGGACATACGTGCTCCCGGCTGAAGGTCGCAGGATTGCCCTTTTGTTGAAACGAGGCTGTTTGGGGAGCGGCCTTCCGGCCGCCCCCTCCAAAATGAAGCGTTTTAAACAGCAGGAACTTCAGCCCTCCCATGCTGTTGCTGCGGCTATTTCTTCGCCTGTGTGATGGTGTGGGTCTTTCCCCCGATATTGATCGTCCCGGCGCGGCGGGCGCGCGTTGTATTTGCGTCAACCCTGTAAGTGTACGTGCCGTTGCCGGTGCCGCTTGTCCCAATCACGCTATTTGCCCATGACAGGCTTTCATTTACCGTCCAGTTGCAGCCTGCGGCCGCAGTAACAGTCACGCTGAGCGGTGCCCCCAGAAGCCGGGAAACTTTTGCTGGTAGGTGAAATGGTGCAGCTGCATAAAGTCGTGGCGCCCGCTTCATTCGCATATGCGGAGTTTGCGTCCGCATTATAGGCACGCACCCGGTACCTGTAGATTGTATTTGCCGAAAGCCCGGTGTTGCTGTAAGACCGGACGCCCGCTCCAACCGTCGCTATTTGCGCGAAGCCGGTACAACCGGAACCGGTGCAGCGCTCTATTTTAAAGCCGGATTCGTTATTCGAATTGTCGGTCCAGGCAAGATTAATCTGGCTGGTGGAAGCCGCCGTTGCTGTTAAACCGCTCGGGGCTGCCGGAGGCTGGACCGCCTGAGTCGTCGCGCCTGCAGTGTTGGAAGAGGCCGAATTGCCTCCGTTGTTGTACGCGCGCACCCGGTAGGAATAGCTTGTGCCTCCGGTCAAACCTGTGTTGGAGTAGGAGGTAACACCGATTCCGACCGTGGCCAGCTGCGAAAAATTGCTGCAGCCTGAACCGGTGCAGCGCTCGATTCTAAATCCGTCTTCATCGTCCGAGTTGTCGGTCCAGGCCAGATCGATCCGGCTGGCGGATATCGCGGATGCAGTCAAGCTGCCTGGCGCTTCCGGAGGCGAGACCAAAACCGGCGCCGTGTACGCAATGGTCCACTCGCCGAAATAAACGGGCCCGTTCATTTGCGAATAGCCGATCAGGAAATAGCCGCTGCTGCCCCAACCGGTTCCCCAACTGTTTTTAACCTTGAAATAGCCCCCATCGGGGCGCGTCGGATCATCGGTATATCCAACGATCAGAACGGCGTGACCTCCCCTTAGAGACCCCGTGGAATACTCGTAGACTCCGCCCTTGTAGGAATAGAAATCGCCAAAGACATCCATCGTTGTGACCAGGGGGCCGTAGGTGGACAGAGCATTCTTTATGGCCGCAAGATTCGCCGGGGTGGTGTTCACGTAAGACCAGGAGCCGATCTTGCTGGTATCATCCTGCCATCCCATCTCGGCATTCGAGCAAGAGTTATCCGTGGCTGTGTAGCTGAAGGCCGATTCCGGCGGCAGGCCGATGGACTGTACATAGCTCGACGCCGAACCTATATACCCGCCATTGCAGCTTCCCGCGCCGCTGCACGAAACAAGAATCTGCTCCGCCCGGTCGTCCTCTCCGAGCGGCATGTTTTCACGGATCAGAATGTTGGACTCCAGGGCAGCCGTGACGGCAAAAGCCCAGCAACTCCCGCAGTTTCCCTGATACCTCACCGCAGTGGCGAAATTCGTCCAATCGACGGATGGTGCCAGGCCCGTCGCCGGTTCCTGCAGTTGGACAACTTTTTCCTTGCCGTTTGCGGCCTGCCTGAGCAAGCCCAGGTGCCGCTTTTTCTCATTCTCCGGCAGAACGGAAATCGATGTTTCGCCCGCAATCCACTTTTGCCCCTTCGCTTTGATGTTGTGCCGGATATCCGATAGCGACTGGCCGAAGGAGGCCGATCCGCCCATAAGAACGAAAGCTATTGTCAGAACCGACAGTAATCCCCTTTTTCGATACATTTGCCATCTCCTGGAAACAGGTTCACGGCCAGAATGCGAGGGGAAGCGCACCGTCTATGTCCTGCTCAAGACGCACTTATCTATGAGGTTTACAAGTTTATGGGGATAACCCGCCCGGTTCAGTGATGCAGATCACAATTCCGGCAGATGCGCCGTAAGATCATTCGTTTCTATCTATCTAAAAGGTTTCAGGTTGCAGGCAGAGGCGCTTCCGATGCCTTGGGAGGCCGGCGTTTTCTTTATCCGCCCTTACACGTTAGTCCTCATATGAGATCGGCGTTCATCAGCGGTTTTTTCAGCGTATGTCGGCGTTCCACGCCCTGTTTCAGTATCGATAGGAAATATGTACCAGGAAATTCCTGCCGGGCTCGTAAACGCGCGCGCCCGAGCGAAAGGGATCCCGCTGATAGGAAAGATGCTCAAAATATTTCCGGCCGAAAATGTTGTCCAGGCCCAGTCTCAGAACTGCCTTCTTATAGCTTAAACCCACACGAATATTCGCAATCCCATAACCTGCCGTTGGCTGTTCACCCAGCGTTGTGTCCACATGCTTCTGGGCCCCGGCAAACACTCCTTCGATCTCCCCATAAAGCCACCCCGAGTCATAGCGCAGGCTTGTCCGGGACCGCATTGGAGGCATTTCGGCCAGATCGGGAGTCAGAATTCCGTTCGCCGGATCGACATCCCGTGTACCCCTGATGAAGGACAGGTCGCTGCTGAGAAACAGACTCTTCGTAAAAATATAGGAAACCAGGAACTCTCCTCCATACATCCTGGCATCAGCATTCTGATACGAACGGGCTTTGCTGTTCATGACTCCGCCGACCATGTTGACTTTAGCCTGCGGAATGACTGAAACATAGTTCTCGATATAATCCAGGTAAAGATTCGACTCCAGCAGCAGGCTTTGACGACGATAGGAAACACTCCCATCCATTCCCGTGTTGCGGCTTGGCTTCAGCAGCGGATTTCCAACCCAATCGGTCCCCATTCTCTTCAGGGCAAAGTAACGCTCCCGCGCATCCGGAACCCTCACCGTATGCCCCAAACCCCCGCTTGCTCCGAGCCCAATCGGCGTCTTGATGCTTAAACGCAGGTTTCCTGAAGGGAAATTGTTTGTCGCCGAAGTCAACCTAGTCACTTACCCGATTGTCAGCGCTCTGCTCGGCGCGCCCAAGGTCCGAGCGGTACGCGGTTTCTCCGACTTCGGCTATTCCTTTGTTTATGTCATCTACGACGACGGCACCGACATCTACTGGGCGCGCTCGCGGGCCCTGGAATACCTGTCGAGCGTCCAGTCGCGCCTGCCGCAGGGGGTTCAGACTGAAATCGGCCCGGACGCCACCGGCCTCGGCTGGATCTATCAGTATGCCCTGGTAGATACTTCCGGCAAGCGCAGCCTCGCCGACCTGCGCTCCTACCAGGACTGGTACCTCAAATATTATCTCAAGGCCGTACCGGGAGTAGCTGAAGTCGCCTCCCTGGGCGGCTTCGGCCGCCAGTACCAGGTCAACGTCGATCCCAACCGGCTGCAGTTCTACGGCATCCCGATCCAGACGGTCGTCACGGCCGTGCGTGGAGGCAACGCCGAGTCCGGCGGCCGGCTGATCGATTTCGGCGGCACGGAATACATGGTGCGGGGACGCGGATACGCCAAATCGATCGAGGACATCGAGAGCATCGTGCTGCGGGCAAGCGAGAGCGGCACCCCGATCCGCATCAAAGATATCGGCCAGGTCACACTGGGCCCCGACATCCGCCGCGGCGTTTCGGACCTCGACGGCACGGGTGAGGTCGTCAGCGGCATCATCGTGATGCGCCAGGGGCAGAACGCCCTGAAGGTGATCGACCGTGTCAAAGACCGCATTCGCGAGATCGAGCCAGGCCTGCCCGAAGGAATGAAGATCGTCCCTATCTACGACCGATCCGATCTTATTAATAAGGCGATCAGCAACCTGAAGGAGACAGTCCTTGAAGTGCTCGCCACCGTGGTCTTCATGATTCTCCTTTTCCTCTGGCATATCCCCAGCGCCCTCATCCCGATCATTACAATCTCATTCGCCGTGCTTATTTCATTCATCCCTTTCACCGCCATGGGGATCACGGCCAATATCATGTCGCTCGGCGGCATTGCGATCGCGATCGGCGCCCTGGACGATGCCGCCCTCGTGGTGGTCGAACAGACTCACAAGAAACTCGAGGAATGGGGCAAAGGGGACCGGAAGGAGGATTTCGGAAAGCGATCATTGCGGCCGTAAAAGAGGTCGGCGGCACCAGCTTTTACGCGCTGCTCGTCATCGGCGTATCGTTCATTCCCATTCTCGCCCTGGAAGCGCAGGAAGGCCGTCTTTTCAAACCGCTTGCCTACACGAAGAACCTGTCGATGATCGTGGCGGCCATCCTGGCCATCACGCTCGATCCCGCGCTTGAGGCTTGCCCTCACGCACATCCGCACTTTCAGTTTCCAGCCGTTGTGGATCTGCCGTGTCGTGAATACGGCTCTGATCGGCAAGGTGCATGAGGAGAGCCGCCACCCGATCAGCAGGAATCTTGTGCGGATTTACGAGCCCGTTGCAGCCTGGGTGCTGCGCTGGAAGTGGACCGTGATCGGTTCAGCGACGGCCCTGGTGCTGATCACGATCCCCGTATTCATGAAGCTCGGCTCGGAGTTCATGCCGCCGCTCAATGAGGGTTCGCTTTTACATGCCCACGACCATGCCCGGCATATCGATTGCCGAGGCGCAGAAAGTCCTGCAGGTCACTGACCGCATCATCAAGCAATTCCCGGAGGTGGATCGCGTTCTGGGAAAAGCCGGGCGGGCAGAAACCTCCACGGACCCGGCGCCCCTGTCCATGCTGGAAACCGTCATTACCCTGAAACCGAAATCGGAATGGCGCAAGACGGAGACGTGGTACTCCTCCTGGGCGCCGGAGTGGCTGAAGCCCGCATTCCGCCGCATCTGGCCCGATCATATCTCCCAGGAGGAACTGGTCAACCAGCTGAACGAAGCCGTAAAGCTGCCGGGGCTATCCAACGCGTGGACCATGCCGATCAAAGCCCGCACCGACATGCTCACCACGGGCATACGCACGCCGCTGGGTCTGAAGATTTCCGGCATCGACCTTAAAAAGATCGAGGAGGTGGGCGTCGAGATCGAGTCTCTCCTGCCTCAAGTTCGCGGCACCCGGAACGTCTTCGCAGAGCGCACGGGAGGAGGCTTCTTCCTCGACATCCAGTGGAACCGCGACGAGTTGGCCCGGTACGGGCTGAGCGTCGAGGAGGCGCAAGGGGCTGTCCAGAACGCCATCGGCGGCGAAAATGTCACGACCACGATAGAAGGACGCGAGCGATATCCGGTCAACGTCCGCTATATGCGCGATTTCCGGTCGGATTTCGGCGCGCTCGGCCGTGTGCTTGTCGCGGCCGGCGGCGACCGCCAGATCCCGCTGTCGCAACTTGCCACCATCCAGCCAAGCGGCGGGCCGGCCATGATTCGAAACGAGGACGGGCTGCTATCCGGCTACGTGTTTGTCGACGTAGCGGACCGGGACCTCGGCAGCTACGTGGAAGAAGCCGACCAACTGCTGCGCGCTCAAATGAAACTGCCGCCTGGATATGCCTATTTCTGGAGCGGGCAGTACGAAGCGATGCAGCGTGTGAAAGAACGCCTGCTCGTTGTTATTCCCCTGACGCTCTTTCTCATCCTGCTGCTGCTATACATGAACACGAGGTCCATGGTTAAGGTGGGCATCGTGGTGCTGGCAGTTCCCTTCTCCGCCATCGGCGCCATATGGTTTCTCTACTTTCTCGGATACAACATGAGCGTCGGCGTCTGGGTCGGTCTCATCGCGCTGCTTGGCGTCGATGCCGAAACCGGTGTCTTCATGCTGCTCTACCTTGACCTGGCCTATGAGCAGGCGAAAAAGGAAGGGCGGATGCGCAACCTCGAAGATCTGCAAACCGCAATTATGCACGGCGCGGTCAAACGGATCCGGCCGAAGTTCATGACTGTCGCCACAACCTTCATCGGGCTCGTCCCGATCATGTGGGCGATCGGCGAGGGATCCGATGTCATGAAACGGATCGCTGCCCCCATGGTCGGAGGAATCCTGACATCATTCCTGCTTGAGCTGCTCGTCTATCCCGCCATTTATGAAATCTGGAAATGGAACTTTGAGGTAAAGCGCCAGCCAAAAAGCTTTTCCGGCTTGCAGCTTTCCTGATGTACTTCGCTAATGACGCTTCCTCTTCCGTCCGATGGAATATCCGAGCGTCTGTAATTAGTTTCTGTCGCGAAACTCGGGTTTTGTGAAAAAGCCAAATTTTTCAACCGTCAATAGGATATTTGATATTACATAGAAGCCGATAATTGGAGTCAGGCCGCGTAGCGGCCAGCTGAATTTAGCCAGGCCTTAAAAGGCCTGGATCGAAAGGAGTTAAGTTTTCCGTCGCGTAGCGACGGCTGAATCTCAGGCGTCGCTACGCGACGCGCTGCTCGCTGTACCATGGTTCCCGGCCTTGAAAGGCCGGGCTAAAATCATAGTGCCGCTACGCGGCACAAACCAGTTTCGCGACAGTCCTCCATGCGCCGGGGCGCACCCAAGCGCATGAAAATCGGCTTCGCCGACGCTCAGTTGGGTGAACGAATGGTGTAATTGATCCATCGCGGCCGCTATTTTCGGAGCAGAAACTAACTAAGCGCGAACACGAAAGAGGATTTGGGATGGACGGATCGGGGAACACCAAAATAACGGCATTCCACTGCCCCAGCTGCGGTGCGGCGGTTGCCCCAGACAGCCCATCCTGTCCATACTGCCGGTCCGCCCTCGCTGTCCGCGTGTGTGCTTCCTGTTTTGGCGCGGTTGCCATTGGGATGAAACATTGTCCCTTTTGCGGCGCCAAAATGGATCCCGCCGTTCCGCAAAAACCCGGCTCCCTGCAGTGCCCTCGCTGCAAAACCGGCCTGGCGCCGGCAACCGTCGGACGACATTCTCTGCAGATATGCACCCGGTGCGGCGGTATCTGGGTGGACAAAGACAGCTTTCAGGTTATCTGCACGCAGGAGGAAGACCAGGAAGCCGTTCTCGGATTCCAATCCAAAACAGATGATTCTCCGGTGACGTCGTCAAGCAAACCGCAACGCGCCTATATCCCCTGCCCGGAATGCGGGAAGCTGATGAATCACAAAAACTTTTCCGGATGCTCGGGCATCGTCCTGGACTGGTGCCGGGACCATGGAAGCTGGTTCGACAGGCAGGAGCTTCAGCGGATCGTGTCTTTCATTCGAAACGGCGGGCTGCGCAAGGCGCGCGAACGCGACCGGGCCAGGCTCCGGGAACAGGAGGAGCAGTCAAGAATAAAGCAGATCGAGAATGCCGCGCATCCGATTCAAACCGATACCGGCTTTCGTGACCTCTTCGGGGAAACTCAGGGCGGGGATCCTCTCCTGCAGCTTTTCTCCAGAATGTTCTTGCGCTCCTGAGTATCCAGGGTTCTATCAGCTCGTTTTTCCGAGCCAGCCTTTCTTCCGGAAGAAGAGCAGAAGGAGCAGCGCAACCAGCGCCATCAGGCTTAAGGCAAACGGATATCCCAGGATCCAATCCAGTTCGGGCATGTTCCAGGGCGAGACCTTCGTGTTGAAATTCATTCCGTAAATGCCGGAGATGAGCGTGAGGGGTATGAATACGGCCGAAATGATGGTCAACACCTTCATGATCTCGTTGGTGCGGTTCCCGATGCTGGACAGGAACACCTCCATCAATCCCGAGGTCACATCCCGGTAATTCTCGATCAAATCCATGATCTGCACCATGTGGTCATAACAGTCCCGCAGGTAGAAGCGCTCCTCCTCGTCGATCAGCGGGATGGGGTCGCGATAGAGGACGCTCATGGCTTCCCGCATCGGCCAGGCAATGCGCCGGAAAGTGAGCAGTCCCTGGCGCAATCCATGTATTTGCCCGATGAGGCGGCTGTCGGGTTGGGCGACGATAGAATCCTCCAGGGATTCAACCACCTCGCCAAAACGCTCCAGCACCGGAAACTGGCAGTCGATGACCGCATCGATCAGGGCGTAGGTCAGATGATCGGTGCCGGCGGTGCGTACACGGCCGCTCCCAGCCCGAATGCGCTCGATGACAGGATCGAAATATTTGCCGGACTGTTCCTGAAAACTCAATACGAAGTTCCTGCCGAAGAAAATGCTGATCTGCTCCGAATCGTATTTCTCCGCATCTTTCACCAGCCGGACAACTATGTAGATATAGTCCTTGTACTGCTCCACCTTCGGACGCTGGTGCACGTTGAGGACATCTTCCAGGGCCAATCGATGAAGATTGAAGATTTCGCCCAGTTTCGTGATAACGGACAGATCTCCGAGTCCCGCCACGTTGATCCAGGTAACCGGCCAAATGCCTACGAAGGACCGCACAGCCTGTACATCCTCGACCTGCTTTTCGATCACCTTGTCGGGGCTGAAGGATACCAGGCGTATGACCGGTTTCGGAGCATCAGGATCCACGATCAGCGTCCCCGGTGCGCTGCCGGGGAGAGAGCGCCGGGAGAATATCGCTGCGTGTACCCTTCGTATTCTGCTCTTTCGACTCCTGCGCGCCATAGCCGCCTCCCTTGAGTCAGTCAACTCTACAACGATGCATCACCCGAACGGTCTGATTGTAATTCAAAAAGCGTGCGGCGGGTCCCGTGAATTTCAAGAAAAGGGCTGCAGGGTTTTTGGAAACCAGCACGCGCCGGAATTTATCGCGATGCCGGGACTCCCGGGCCCAATTGGCACAAATCTTGCTGCAACTGCGTCTTGTTCCTTTTCCGGCTGCCGGCAGAGAGGCACAGCGACCGGCAGTGCTTGCCTCCCGAACCGCGTCGGATTAGTATTCCATTTCTTATTCCCATGTGCTGTGTCCGATAGCCTGATCTCATACGGTTTTGGGCTATCGACCGGTTGCTGCCTTGAGGAGCTTTCACATGCCTTATAAAAATTGGTCCAGATATGTCGGTGCCGCAGCGTGCGTTCTTGCCGGACTATTCTTATCGAACTGCAAACCCAGGCAAGCTCCACCCGCGGCCGGTCCGGCGGAGGTCGCAGTTGTGACCGTTAAACCGGAACGGGTCGTTTTGACAACCGAGTTGCCGGGCAGGATCAATGCTTTCCTTGTCGCGGAGATCCGCCCGCAGGTGAGCGGGCTTCTTCAAAAGCGCCTTTTCGAGGAAGGCAGCTATGTCACCGCCTGGCAAGGCTGGCCAATCTCGTAGCGCTGTACAAAGTTTTGGGCGGAGGCGCGTAACGGGACGGATAAGGAGATCCATAATGAAACTGGATGGAAAAGTCGCTTTGATCACCGGTGGTGGCACGGGCATTGGCGCCGACATAGCCGAGCGGTTCGTAAAGGAAGGCGCAAAAGTCTGTATCAGCGGCCGCCGCCGGTCCATGCTTGAAAAGGTGGCGCAGGCGCTGCCGGCAGAAAAGGTTACCATTTGTGCCGGAGATGTAACCCAATTCGAGGACTGCGAGCGCATGGTGAAAACCACTCTCTCCTTCGGCGGAAAAATCGATGTCCTGATAAATAATGCCGCCATCGATCCGGGCGGTGCGGTGCTGGATCTCAGCCCGGAGCTTTGGAGGCAGGTGATTGATGTAAACCTGACCGGCCCATTCCTCATGACAAAGGCTGCCCTCCAACCGATGATCAATGCCGGCGGCGGATCGATCATCAACATTTCTGCGTTGGGCGGGCTGCGCTGCCTGCCCGCTATGCCGGCCTATTGCGCATCCAAGGCGGGTCTAAACCACTTCACCAAGCAGGTTGCGCTGGACTATGGCCCGGCCAATATCCGCTGCAACGTTGTTTGCCCGGGCGGCACCAGAACCGAGATGCTGGCAGAAGCTCTCACTCCGGTGGCCAAAGCGATGGGGACCGACATCGAAGGCGTGTTCCATAAACTATCCTCCAACGTGCCCTTACGCCGAATCGCACTGGTTTCGGAAATCTCCGGTATCTGCGTTTATCTGGCAAGCGAGGATTCTTCTTTCATGACCGGATCCGTTCTTCTTCTGGATGGCGGGGCATCGGTTGTCGATGTTGCAGGGGCCGCACTCAGCGAATCCGGCACCAAGTGGGGAGCCGGAGCCACGCCCAGGTAGGGATCTCGGCTCCAAGGGTTTGTCCCCAACCCGCATCCTTGTAGCCGGGGATTTCGGGATGATTACACGTCTGTCGATTTATCGCGAATATTCTCCAGACCCGGTCGCCGCTTGATTATAATCAGTGGCGGGGGCACGTTGCGGCGTGAAACCTGCGGGTTTCACCTATAATGTGCAAAGGGCGCGTTTTTCAGTTTTGGCCTGATTGGTTGGCGCAAGAGACGCAATTGGGGTGCGGCAAACCGGATCTGAATTGTTGAATCCGGACGGGCATTTGGGCATCGGCTAAAAGAAACTTGGACGAGGGGAAAAATGAGATACAAGGTTTTGACGGTATCCAGGGAGTACGGCAGCGGCGGCGCGGAAATTGCCGGAATCATTGCGCGCGAACTGGGCTGGAGGCTCATGGACAGGGAACTGATCGCCGAGATCAGCCACAAAGAGCAGGTGCCGGCCAGCGAGGTGGCGGCTTTTGACGAGATGGTGGATCCGTGGATGCACCGCCTGACGCGCTCGATCTGGGGCCTCGGAGCCGATGGGATCTCCCCCGTTGCGCCGGTGGATTTATTCGATGCTCAGAAGGCGGCGCAACTCGCCAGGCAGATTATTGAAGAAGCGTACAATATGGGAAATTGCGTAATCGTCGGTCGCGGCGCACAGTGCGTCCTGCGGGGAAAAGAAGACGTGTACCATGCCCTCATCTATGCGCGCCGGGAAGACCGGGTTCGCAGGATCCAAACGCGCATTCCGCCGGGCAAAAACGTGGAAGCACAGATCCGCAAAATCGATGCCATCCGGCTGGACTATGTCCGCCTTCACTATGGAGAGGACAGGTTCAACCCGCTGCTCTACGACATCATGATCGACTCGAAAAACCAGCCGGAGAAAGTAGCCCGGCTGATCGTTTCGGCCATGAACATGGTCCCCTGAAAACCGACGCCGGTGATCAGCGTGCGTCAGCGCCCTTTTCAGCGTATGTCGGCGTAATCTCATCCTGGAGGTATCAAACTCTTTGAGTCCCCCGGCAGAGCCGGGGGTTTACCAATGTAATTAGCCGGAATTTTAGGGGGCATCTGCGCGGACATCCCTCCGGGCCGCCGCCAGCGAAGCCACGACGCCCCCGGCCAGGATCAGCACGACTGCCGCCAGCACGAATAGATTGAAGCCGCCGCCCAGCACCTCTTTCAGCCACGTGTGGATCATCATCTTGATTCCTACCAGCACGAGGACGAGAGCCAGCGAGACTTTAAGGTAGCGGAATTTCTCGATCATTCCGGCCAGAGCAAAATACAGGCTCCTGAGGCCGAGGAGCGCAAATACGTTGCTGGTAAAGACCAGGAAGGGATCCGACGTAATCGCAAAGATTGCAGGGATGGAATCAACCGCAAAAATAAGGTCTGTGAATTCGACCATGACCAGGCCCAGAAACAGCGGAGTGGCCAAAAGCGCTCCACGGGTTGCCGTATCAACAACTTCGTCCCGGAGTATCTCCATGCCCGGCGCCGGCGCTTCCGAGGATGCCTTGGATCCTGCGCGAACGAAAAAGTGCTGCCCGTGAAAACGCTGCGTAATGGGGAAAAGCCTTCGCGTCAGGCGCACGAGGATATTCGAATGCGGATCCGTATGCTGATTTTTCAAAAGCAGCATCTTGATGCCCGTAATGATGAGAAAAGCCCCGAAAACATAGATGATCCACGAAAAACGCTGGATCATCGCGGCGCCGACCGCAATCATTACGCCGCGCATCAGGAGCGCCCCAAGGATGCCCCAGAACAGCACCCGGTGCTGGTAGATGGGAGGCACCGCGAGGAATGAGAAAATCATGCTGATAACAAATATGTTGTCAACGGAGAGAGATTTTTCAACCAGGTAGCCCGTGAGGTACTTCATCAGGGCCGAGGAACCCTCGTTATAGACCGCTCCCACCCCCGGGATGTTGGTGGCGACGGAACCCATCATGTCCGGGGTTAGGCCGAGGCCGAGCCAATGGTTTTCGTAGCCCAGGTAAATGAAGCCGCTGAACATGAGCCCAAGACAGATCCAGAAGGCGGACCAGCCGAGAGCCTCTTTTACCGAAACCACGTGAGCCTTTCTGTGAAAGACTCCCAGGTCCAAAGCCAGCAGCAGGAGAACAAGCGCCAGAAAACCGGAATATAGCCAGACCATACAAAGAGTACCTCGGGGTGTTCTTCGGGGATTGGAACCCCGGAGGTTGAAGAAACAACCTCAAATCCTGCAGGTCTCAATAGTTAGACCAGTCAGATTCAGCTCCTCGACATGCGCCGGCGTTGCAGTTCAACATTTATCTGGAAGCGAGGAGTTTCAGCCATCCGCGACGGGGGAACTGATGGAGGCGCCGAACGGACTCGAACCGTTGCATAAAGGTTTTGCAGACCTCCCCCTTAGCCACTTGGGTACGGCGCCTCGGATAAAGAGTAAACATTCTATTCGATATGCCGCGATCGTGCAAGCCTGTCATTCATTTCGGGAAAGGGAGTGCGCGATGCCAAAGTTGTTGCGCCGCGGCGCATCTTGTGAACCGCGTGTTTCCGGAGATTTCTGTCCGGCAACGGGCGCTTACACTTCCGTATACATTGCGCTTTCGTATGGCGTACGATTCAAAGCTGGTAGCCGATAGCCATCGCATATTTGTTCAAACGGTATTCGCTTTCTTGCGCAGGAAAGCGGGCAGTGGTAAAAACGCGCTTATCCGGCCTATCAGCCCGGAAGCTTCGCCTCGCGCTCGATGCGGGCCATCCGATCAGGATTACGTGTAAACGCATCGGGAAGCGAGAGGTCTGGAAAGCGCGGGACACGCGCCTCGGCCGCATCGTCGCGATCAGGAAGGTCAAGCAGCCGAACAGTGAAAGGTTTATTCAGGAGGCAAGATCCATCACAGCGCTGAACCGGCGCGACTTATTGAGTCAAAACACATTTGCCAATTGGGCTGTATGGAGGTTTTGAGTCAGGGGAGACACTGGGGACCGTTGCCGCTTCACAAAAAAGTATAAGGCACACCAATCTCAGGCACCATGATTGTTCCTTGATTCAAATATGCTTCAAGACGCTTATCAGAAGCTGAAGGGAAGAGAGCCCAAGCCAGGATTACGCCCAAATCGGCAGCCAACGCTACTTATCCTTAGCAACTCTATTGCTTCTCGAAAACCTGAATCACACTGGCGTCGTTGCCCTCAGCGTCCTTTCCAGCTATTATCCGGCTAAAGGTCTTGCCATCCTCAGACAAAACATCCTGGCCTTTGATTACCATGCCCCCCATATTTAAGACATATTCCCTGGTACGCGGATTGATTCGCTTAAACGAGACCGTATATGGTTTGGGCCCGGGTGGTGATACTTTGACGGGGTATTCCTTGCCATCGAGTGTCGCAGTGTACTCCATCTGCTGCAGATTCCCGGCCGTATCAGTCTGGTGCACGATCATGTGCATCGTGTCACCCTCGATTTCAATTATATTTGTGGCGCTTGGGTGGGGCAGCTGACCTCCCGGAGCTTTAGACTTGGCTGGGTTTAGCTTCCATGTCCCGACCCAAGGCTCCGCAGCCATAGCGACCGCGGCCAATGCTGCCGAGATAAAAAGAATCGTAACGACAGATCGTTTCATATCCCTTTCCTTTGCAATTAGGCAAAAGCTTATCAAAAATCCATATCTCGCCACAGGACGTTGCTGTCATAAGGCGGCGCTTTGTCGCATAGGCTGTATCGTGCATTTTCCTTCCAGTATACAATGTAAAGCTAGGGGCGGATAGCCGATCAGTTGTCAAAATGCACGAGGTTCAATCTGCTAAGGTCTCCTATTAGAATTCAACCATGAATCGAGAACAAGCCATACGCACTCTGCCCGACCATAAGCCGGAATTGGTTCGGGAATTCGGTGTCAAATGGTTGGCCCTTTTTGGCTCGGTTTCGCGGGATGAGGCTGGATCTGGAAGCGATGTGGAGCTTCTGGTCGAATTTGATCGCCCTGATATATCTTGCAGAAAAACAAAGAAGTCATGGATAAAGGGCCTGTCCGCAGGCAAATCTCTATTTCGGCATCGGCAACTCGATTTTGTCATAACTTTCAATCGTGAACAGCTTGTAGTCGGAATAGATGTGCCGGCTTCGGTAGGTCGTTCCTTTTATTGCCCAGGTGACTGTGACCTCGCCAGGCAACCAGAACGGCTCCGGGATCTTGTCGAAGCGAACTTCGACAAATCGGACGTCTGTAGTCTGCTTCATCAAGGCAATTCGAGTCTCGGGCATCAGGAGGTCGGTTCGGATGCGCACAATTTGATAGGTATCGGGATCCACCCAGGCGATTCCCTGTAAAAGCAAGGGAATCATACCAAACTCAGGATCGCTAATGCCCGCCAAATAATCCCCAACTTCCATCTTCTGAGCAAAAGCGATGACCTTGGCGGGCGGATCCGTTAACTGCGTTCCCAGGTATCGAAAACGGGAACCATAATGATGTCTGGGGTGAAGCAAGATGGAAAGGCCTGCAAAACCCGAGCTTGCCATGAAACCTGATGTTCTTTTCTGACTGATCGGGCGCCCCCTGTCGTCGACTCTGTCTTCCTGGAGCTCGATTCCCGTCTTCTCGGGATGCACTAAGATCAGGTAGTTGTATTCATGCTTGCTGGAGGCGTCCCGAGACCCATCGGATCGAAGCCTTTCCAGGAGCACCTGCTCTTTCGATGAAGTATTGGCGAAATTCCGGAAGAATGCCTCCACCCTTTCCCCCATTTTTCCGAGAAGAGATCCAAGTTCCTCCTGGTCTGGGCCAAATTCCAGGCCTCTGATCTCTGCTGGATAATAGGCAAGTAATTCATCGGGAGTCATGTCGACAACGGTGTGCACACTTTTGACAGCTGCTGTCTCCTGAAAGGCCTGGCCAGGCAGATGTGGTGCGGATATCGGGTACCATACCGAGAAGATCAGACAAAGGACCAGAAAAGGCATTCGGCGAGACAACGTCGTTCCTGCCCGTGAGTCGTTTAAGTTCAATCCCCTAACTCTGCGATTCCGTTCCGAATATCGGGGCTTTGGTTATGGCCGGAATCTGCGGCTTTAGAGCCCGCCAATGGCATTGATCCTAATTCTACATCCGAATTGTGTGGCGGGGGGCAGAATTCACGCAGGCCTCTACTGAATTCCCGGCGCTTTTTGAAGGGAGTCGGGTACCTCCGGCAAAGCCGGAGGCTTGAAAGATTCGAACCGCTCAAAGCGGTTGTAGGGGTTACGCCGGTCTTGAACGCTGACTTACGCGGGCAAAAACCGATGAGGCGCTTCCGACCATCGCCGGACAAATCGGCGTTTGTCAGCGCTTTTAAGTCTCAGCGTTTCAAAATACGGAGCTGTCAAACTCTTTGAGTCACCCGGCAGAGCCGGGGGTTTACCAATGTAATTAGCGACGGCAGGCCCGCCGGACCTCTTGATGATACCTCCACGATAGCACACAAACGTGTTTTGACACGGCTATCGGAGGAAGAGATCAGACCGCCGCAAATTTACGCTGCAGTATTGGAAAGCGATACGGAAGATTCCCTAACGATCGGAAGATCCACCCGCCGCGGTTCCGTTCTGTTTGGTTTTGTTATTCCGGAATTTCCCGGGGGTTCGCGGAATCTTTGGGAATTTCCGGGAGGCTACCGAAATTTGCCGGATTTGTGCCTGGCATCGCATACCTAGCTCCGCACCTTCAAGTGAAATCCTCGATTATGAACGCTGCAAAGCATCTCCATGTTAGAATCGGACGCTGGCAAATTTCAATCCGGGAGATGACCTATGAAGAAGACTTCGGTAATTTTTGTCCTGCTTGTTCTGTTATTGGGCTGTGCGATGCTGCTCGGACAAGCCCAAAAGAGTCAAACCAATATCGGCGTCAAAGCTCCTCAGGGCTGGTACGACATCACCGTGCCCATCAAACAGGGGATGATCTACAATCCCGTCGACCCGGTAGCTCCGAAAATTTATCGTTTAACGGACCGGGCACTCGGCGGCGGCGTCACATTGTCATTCATGGAGATCATCACTCACACCGGCACCCACATTGACGCCCCTTTACATTTCATTGCCGACGGCTCCACGATATCGGACATGCCGCTGGACGCCACGATCGGCCCCGCGCGGGTTATCGAGATCAAAGACCCGGAGAAGATTAGAGTGGCGGAGCTCGAGAAATACAACATCAAGAAAGGCGAGAGATTGCTGTTCAAGACACGCAACTCGCCCCGGACCTATGAATCTCCCAAATGGGTTGAGGATTATGTGTATATTGACAATCCTGCTGCCGACTACCTGGCGCAAAAAGGGGTCATTCTGGTCGGACTGGATGACCTGACGGTCGGCAACGCCAAAGACGGAAATAGCATCGCCCATGTGCACCGGGCTTTGCTTTCGGCCGGGATTTACATTCTGGAGGACTGCGCGATGGCAAACGTGCCGCCGGGTGACTATGAGCTGCTCTGCCTGCCGCTTCTTATGTACCACGGCGACGCAGGGCCGTGCCGGGCAATTCTCCGGCCGATAAAATAGTTACGAAATTGCCGAGAAACCAGGCGAATGCGGCATGGGCGAAGGTTACGCGGCCGATGATCTCAATCTGAACCGCACGGTCGCTCTCAAGTTTCTGCCTGATGTTTTTGCAGGCGATCCCGGACGAATAGCCCGTTTCGAGCGTGAGTCCAAACTTCGCGCATCGCTCACTCATCCCAACATCGCCGCCATATACGGACTTGAACAGGCCGAGGGGAAACGTTTCATCGTGCTTGAGCTGGTCGAAGGGGAGGCGCTGGCGCAGAGGATCAGCAAAATAGGCAGCACCCTCAGGCCATCTCTTATCGATGAGCTTTGGAATCGGCAGGATGTCAATCTGAGATAGCTCGGTTGGATAGGCCCAGATGATCGAACGCAGCCGCTGCCGGGCAACCAAAGGCAAAAAACGCGCTTCTCCGATCTATCAGCCACCCGACAAGACCGATCTTCAGGTCTGTCATACTTTTATCGTGGTCCGACCCCATCCCGAAGCGGGAATTGGAGTTTTGTCAGTCCAGATATCACTTTTTATCAGAGTTTTAACTGGGAACTCTGAGCTGGAAACTGAATTTCTTTAGCTATTCAGATATGCAATTATCCGAGTAAGCGCCTAACTCCCGAACCTGCACCCTGGAACTCTTTTAATAGCTGTGTTCCGAAATCCTCACCTTGCCCCGGAACGCCCAATAGATGGCTATCGTATAGCCCAGCACAAACGGCATGCCGATCATGGCGATAATGGCCATGATGCCCAATGTTTTTTCCGACGAAGCCGCGTTATAGATCGTCAGGCTGTAACCGGACGACAAACTCGAAACAACCAGGTTCGGATACAGGGTAAGACTGAACAGAAATACCAGCGCCAGGATGGTGCACGAGGAAGAAATGAAGGCCTGCAACGGGCGGCCCAGGAAGATCGAGCGGGGTATGTTGGCAAAGGCCAGGACCGTAAATAGGACCATACCCCATGACCACGGATAATCGTGGAAATTCCGTGTGGCATCCGGGATGACGGCAAGCGTGAAAATGGTCGCGAGCATGTAGCATACCAGGGTCAGGCCGAAGCCGCGCCACATCCAGCGGTGCACCCTCTGCTGCAGGTCCTCTTCGGTTTTCAGATACAGGTAGATGGCGCCATGCATTACGGCAAAGGAAACCGTCAGCAGTCCAACGAGAACCGGGTACGGCCGCACAAGATTGAAAAATCCGCCCACAAAAGATCCGCGGCTGTCCACCGGGATGCCGAGCAGTATGTTTCCTGCGGCTACGCCAAAAAGGAATGTCGCCAGCAGACTGGCCCCGAAAAAGGAACAATCCCAGAATCGCCTCCATGCGGCCGAACTGCGCTTGCTCCGGAACTCGATCGAAACCGCCCGGAAGATGAGCGCAAACAGGAGCAGCATGAACGCGGCGTAGAATCCCGAAAAAACCGTGGCGTAAGCATTGGGAAACGCCGCGAACATGGCGCCGCCGAAGGTGACCAGCCATACTTCGTTGCCGTCCCACAGCGGGCCGATGGAATTGAGCGTGAGCCGGCGCTCCTTATCGTTACGACCCGTCAGATGAAGGATGCCGACTCCCAGGTCAAATCCATCCAGGATTGCGTATCCGGCAAGAAGAACTCCCAGCAGAACAAACCACAAATGGTTTAGATCCACAAATCGACTCCTCCGTTTTTGGGTTGCCCTCCGGACGGCATTGCGAGTGAATGCCCGCCGGTTCCCTCCCGGATTGATTTCCCGGAATCAGGGCGGGGGTTTCCTTTTATTTGTCCTTTTCCTCGGTCAGAGAATCCAGGTGTCCCGGGTATCGGGAGGCGACATCCAAAGCGTCTTTAACGGATGCTTTCCCCGGCAGCGAAACAGCTTCCGGTCCCTTCTGGATTTTCTCGTTCAACAGATAAATCCAGACTGCAAACAGCAAAAGATATATAACGCCGAACATTGCGATCGAACCCGTCACTTGAGAGGCGACAAGATTTCCGGACACTGCCTCGCTGGTCCGGAGCTGGTTGTAGACGATCCAGGGCTGACGCCCCACTTCGGCGGCGACCCAGCCGAGCTGATTGGCCGCAAACGGCCCGATCACTGAAAAAACGAAAACCCAGAGGAGCCATTTCGCCTGAAACAAGGTTCCTCTTCTAAGACGCCAGAGAGCATAAAGCGTCAATGCAATGAAGTAGGTTCCCAGGCCGACCATGACGTGGAACGAAAAAAACGGAAGCGCGACCGGAGGGATATCCGGTTCAAACTGGTCGAGACCGGGCACCGGTTTTGTGGCGTCGCGGTGAACCAGAAAGCTGAGCATCCCTGGAATTTCGAGGTTGTAGCGCACGGTCTTGGATGCAGTGTCGGGTATGCCGAAAATCTGCATGGGAGCGCCGCCTTCGGACGAGTGAAACAAACCTTCCATGGCGGCAAGCTTGGCCGGCTGATAGCGCCCGACCGTCTTCGCGCTCGAATCTCCCGAAACAAGCATGGCAAGGGACGAAATTGCAGCTACAACCAAAGCGGTCGTGAACGATTTGCGGGCAATTTCGACGTGCTTCTGCCGGATCAGGTAATAGGCGGATATACTCAGTACAAAGAAAGTGCCGAGAATAAAGGCCCCGATCAGAACGTGCACAAGGCGGTCCATTGCGGAGGGATTGAAAACCACGCTCCAGAAATCGGTCAGCTCCGCCCGCTTTGCGATCCCCGCAGGAGTGGAAACGTCCCGGATGACAAATCCAGCCGGCGTCTGCTGCCAGGAAATTGCAACAATAATCCAGATCGCCGAGAATACCGATCCCAGAAAAACCATCAGGGTGGCGAAGAAATGCATCCGGGCCGATATTTTGTCCCACCCGAACACAAGGAGCGCCAGGAAGCCTGACTCGAGGAAAAATGCGAAGATGCCCTCGGCCGCCAGCACGGACCCAAAAATATCCCCCACATACCTGGAATATGTGGCCCAATTCGTCCCGAACTGGAATTCCATGACAATGCCCGAGGCCACGCCCAGAGCAAAGTTGAGCGCAAAAATCTTCGTCCAGAATTTCGCCGCAATCTCATACTGAGGGTCCCTGGTCTTGAGATACCGGGCTTCGAGAAAAACGAGAAATGCCCCGACTCCTATCGCCAGCGGAGGGAAAAGATAGTGAAACATTATGGTCAGGGCAAACTGTATGCGCGAAAGCGTCACAACATCCATAGCGCTCGTCCTATGTCCAGGTTGCTGGACGGCAAAGAGCTTGCATCCGCATCATCACGGCACACGCTGCTTGAAACGCCACCAATGTGATTATGAATACTTATATCCCCATCGGTCGGCTCCCGGCAAGCAGGTAATTCGCCGGCAAACCTGAAACAACAAGCCGCAAATGGCCTGAATATATTGAATTCGGGATGCAAACACCCGGTTTGGGATTATTTCGGCAAAGTCAGGCACCTCCGGCAAAGCCTGAGGCTTGAAAGATTTGAACCGCTCAAAGCGGTTGGAGGAGATATGCCGGGCTTGAACGCTGACTTACGCGGGCAAAAGCCGACCCTCGCCGAACAAATCGGCGTTTGTCAGCGCTTTTATCAGCGTTTCAAAATACGGAGCTGTCAAACTCTTTGAGTCCCCCGGCAGAGCCGGGGTTTTACCAATTTAATTATTGAACCGCACGCCTAGGGCCGACCTGCAAATTCACCTCCATTGGCTTGCGGTTACCCGGCCGCGCCGCGTAATTGGTGGCTGCATTTGGGCTTTATGGTATTTGTGTCCTGTCCGGAGGGCTGAATTGCCCATCAATCCGATGTGAAGTCTGACGGTTCTCGGCCGATGAATAACTAAGAACAGCGGCATTATGGATACCGAATGCCGGAAAAATCGGAGGGCCTGGAGCGGAGCCATGAGCAGCAGGGATAAGCAGAGAACTGGATTGGAGTCCCCGGAAGACAATTATGAAGCAACCGTCCTGGACTTCCTGAACAAGGAAATAGCAGCCGTCCAACCCGCCCGGGGCCCCAATGACCAGTCGGCGGAATTGGATGCGCTTGTTTCGGACCTGCTGAAGCAGGTGATGACCGAATCGGACGAGCATCAGCCGGGACAGGCAGAATTATCCGAGGACAGGCAGTCCTTGATAACGGGCATGATGCCGGATACGGAAGACGCCTTGCCGGCGGATAGCAACCTGCTGGTGAACCTCAACCGCGGGCTCAGCCAGAGTCTGACCGAATCGGACATCTGGGATAGCCAGGGCGCAGAGCCGCCGCCGGCCGCAACCGAACAGATCGGCGGTGATTCCCTGCCGCTTCCTGATGAACTCTCGGCTCCTCCTCTGACACCCCATGATACAGGCCAGGACCGGCCTTCGGCTGGTCTCTCCCCGGAGACGACCGACAACAAACCTCACCCGTCAATCCGGAAAAGGGAAAGTGTATTCACGCCGGCTCTCGTGCCCAAAAGGAAGGTGCCGCTTGCCGCAGTTGCGGCGGTCGTTCTGCTGATGCTTGCGGGAGGCGCAGCCTATTATTACTCGAGCTTATCAAGCAGCGCTTCAAAAAATTCTGCTTTGCCGCCGGACAATCCGGCTCCTGTAGCGGCTACCGACTTAAACAATGCCGCACCGGCGCCCGTACAAACGGCCCAAAAGCCTGCAAAGCCGCAAAAAACGCCTCCATCCAAAAATTCCATCGAGGCCGGCACAACAGCTCCTGCCGCAGAGCGGTCCGCTGCTCCTGTGAAGGAAGTGCAAACGCCGTTACCTCAGCAAACTGCAAACAATGCCAAAGCGAATCCACCGGCACCATCTTTCAACGGCAATTCGGCCGAGGCGGGCTCGGTAATGGGAGAAAGAGCAGCTCTGGATAGGCCGGCCGCCTATCCAATGCCGCCCCAGGCTGCTGCGTCGGAACCATCCCCATCCATTGAGAGGAACCAGTCACCGGCAACCGCTGCCGGTCTGCTTCCATCCGGTTCGGTTGACACCCCTCCGGCGCTTAACCCGGGCCCGGCTCCGGCAAGAGCCGAAGCCCTGAAGCCGATACCCCAGCCTCTGCCTGCACTTCCCTCCCAGGCAAGGGCATTGGTTCCCGCAGTCCCGATTTCACAGGCAAGCCCGTCTTTTCCCGAAGCAGCGGTCAGAATGCGCACCTCAGGCACCGTCGTCCTTGAACTTCAAATAGACGAAAAAGGTCGGGTGGTCAAAGCTACCCCGGTGAGCGGCCCCAACATATTTCACTATCCGGCCGTCAACGCAGCGTTAAAGTGGCGCTACAGGCCTGCCACCATCAACGGCGCCAACGTGCCCAGTCAGGCCAGAGTGACGATGAACTTTAATCTGAACAAATAGTCCGGAGGCAGAATGTTGACAGAACAGCAGAAGCATAAGTATGAGGTGACACGGCAAATGGCAAAGGAGGAATTGGAGGAGCTCGACAAAGAGATCAGCATGGAACTGGCAAAAGTGAAGGACAGGCTGCTTGAGCTTCAGCAGGCCAAAAAGGCTGTAAAGCAGATATATGACGGCGCATGTGCCAGGATGGGGATCAAATCGGTGCTCGAAGTCACGGATCTGAATCTTACCGATCTCGTGAAGCAGGCTTAAGATCTCATGCAGAAATCATGTGTTTCCCAATGCTGTTTTTGATACCTTCCTTCCTCCGAACAGACGTCCACTGCCTGAGATCCGCATAAGACGTGCACAGAAGGTTGCACGTGAAAACTATATCCTGTTCAATCAGATCGACCAGGTGCGAAGGGGTGCACAGCCCCGCTTCGCTGTGGACCAGCCGGACAAGCTCGGGAAACAGGTCTTCCCAGACGCCCTGGCTGATGTAGGAGATACGGATCACAAATTTTGGCAATGCCCGGCAGAGATCCGGCGAATTTAAGGCCTGCCGCATCAGGCTCTCCCGCAGTGAAAAGCCCTCCTTGGGAAGATGGACCACCTCCTCGATCATGATTTGAGAGCTGAGCAGCCGGTCAAAAGTGAAGGCTTGCAGAAGCTCGCCGGCTGAAAGGTATTCCCGGGCATTTTCTTCCAGAGCCGCCACGTCTTCCAGCGTGAAATCCACCGTCCTGAGCGACATCCCTGCCCGGAAAAGCGACTGGCGAAATTTGCGCATGAATTCTTCAAAGGTTTTATCGAAAAGCGTGGAGGCATTCCCCAGGTAGACCGCAAAAGTCCGGGTCAGCTGATTGGTCAGGTCCAGAATCGGGGAAATGTCGACCTCGGGTCCTCCCCAAAAGTCTTTTTCAAAAGCTTGCAGCGAGTCCAGTTTCCCGAGCTCCGAAGCGGCATCGAGCTTGACCGTCAGATCCTCTTTGGAATAGGCGGTCTGATCCGCATGCTCTTCCCGCACCAGCTTTTCGAATGAGGCGGGATCGTCAACCAGCATTTTTATGACCTCATCCCGGCTGAGGATGTACGGAATCATCCGTGCATCATGGATACAGCGGCGGATGAGGTTCCCTATTAAAAAAGCCAGCTTTTTCCTGATTTCCGAAGAGGCCTGCATGGTTCGTCAGATCCGCAACAGTTTCAACCTCAAGAGTAATAGATCGCGCGACAGCCTGCCACAAGAAATTTGTGCATGCCCCGGCAAAACCGAAACTCCGCCGGTTCTATTGGTATCGGCATCGCGCCGGGAAAGGCTATGGCCTTTTTGATCGATGAAGGGGAATTCCCTATGCGCTAACCTTCGGGAAGCCCCTGCCGGTTTAAGTTTTGCTCTGCAGCTTCCAGGACTCGAAGGCTCCGAAAACATCTCTATTTCTGGGCAGGGCAAAATGATTCATAATCGATTGCATGAAAAGGATCCTGTATTGCCTTTTACCCATTGTTCTGGCCGGCTGTGCCGGAATGCAAACCGAAAAAGCGGCGGCAAGGCCAGTCACACTGGATAAGGCTGCGGCCGCCAAAGTGATCCGGGAGGTAGAGAAGGATCGTGCGGACACCAGGGAGTGGCTGCGCAGCAGCCCAAGATCCTATCTCGCCGCTGTCGAGCGCATCAATTTCGGCGACAAGCCCTCTCTGGCTGTCGGCCGCGCAGCCGACAACGATGTCCGGCTGGATGCCGAAGGCATCGAGCCTCACCATCTCAAAGTAACCGTAACCGGTGAGCAGTTTCGCGTCGAAGCCCTGGATGATAAAGCCGGTTTTATTATCAAGGATTCGCCCGTCCGTGAAGCAACCACGGGGCCTGCTGCCATCCGGGTCGGGCGCTTTGAACTGCGCCTTTCCCATCAAAGATACCCGGCCATCATAGTTTTTGACGCCCGGAGCCCCAGGTTTAAGAAGTACAAGGGCATCGAGTATTTTCCGATAGACTTCGCTTTCCGCTATGAACTCCCGCTGAAGCGTGATCCCAAAGCAGAACCGGTGATTATTATGTCCACCCGGGGGAATCAGAGGCAGGCCGAACGCGCCGGATGGGTGGACTTTTACGTCAACGATACGCCTTGCCGGCTCGAAGTAACCCGTCTTCTGGAACCCGGTTCCGGAGCGGACGACCTGTCGGTCTTTTTCCGGGACGCGACCAGCGGAAAAGAAAGTTATCCGATGGGACGGTACGTGGATCTGAAAAAACTCGAGAACGGAAATTATCTGCTGGATTTCAACCAGGCCTATAATCCCGCCTGCGCCTTTTCGGACTATTACAACTGCCCGGTTCCACCGAAATCGAACACACTGACAGTTGCGATCCGCGCAGGTGAGATGAATTCCCACTATCATTAGGTATGTTTGTATAGAGGTTTGCATTTTGATCCACGTCGCGCTGCTGAAGCCCGAAATACATCCAAATACCGGGAATATCGCGCGTCTGTGCGCCGCCAACGGATTGCCGTTGCACCTGGTGGGGAATCCGGGCTTTCGCACTGACGACAGGGCCGTCCGTCGCGCCGGTCTCGATTACTGGCCCCATGTGGACCTTCGGCGCGAAACGACTCTTGAGGAGCTGAAATCCAGACTGCCGCTTGCGCACTTCTTTTTTTTGAGCGCCCGCGCCGAACGCCTTTACACGGATGTCCGCTATCAGACCGGCGACTGCCTGGTTTTTGGCCCGGAGTCCTGGGGGCTTCCGGAGGATGTGCTGCGCAATAATTGGGATCATGCATTGCGTATTCCGATGAGCTCCGCAAACGTGCGGAGCCTGAACCTGGCAACGGCGGCCGCCGTAGTCGTGTATGAAGCTTTGCGGCAAATATCCGGGGACTTCACTATGCACTGAAGCCCGAAGCCCCCAAGGGCAGCCTGTGAGGAGAATCGGATGAGAAAAACACTACGGGGCTGTAAAATCTGATCTGGGTATCACCTGACTCGCAGCCAGGGGAATTGATCCGAAATGGACAATATTAAAAAAACCATTCTTTTCGCAACCGTCGCCGCAATCGGGCTATTCTTTGCATACCTGATCCGGTATTCCTTGCTGACTGTTTATGTCAGCTGCATTTTCGCCATCGTGCTGAGCCCCGCAGTCCAATGGGTCGGCGGCCTGAAGATTCTCCGATGGCATCCCAGCCGGGGCGTGGCTATTGCCCTTCTTGTCATGGCAATCCTCACCGCCCTGGTTGTCCTCCTGGGATTCGGTCTGCCGCAGGTGATCGCCGATATCCAGCAGCTCTTTGTTCTCCTTCCCCAGGAACTCAGGAAGCTCCACGAGCGTCTCATCGGTATTCCCTACTTCCCCCAGCCGGACAGCCTTACGCTGGAAAAATACGCCTCTACCCTGGCTTCGAACATCACCGGAGTGTTCGGGAGCATCGCCAGCGGCATTGCTTCCATCGCTGCGGTCGTCGTTCTGACCGCATATCTCATCCTCGAAGGGGAGCAGGTATTCGAGCGGTCCCTTTCGTTGCTGTCGCAGGAGACACGGGACCGGTTGAGACCCGCGCTGATCGCGGCTGCAGTGCGCATGCGCAAATGGCTTGTGGGCCAGGCGCTGCTGATGCTGATCCTGGGATCCGCGAGTGTGCTGGTATTCGGCCTGCTCAAGGTCCGGTACTTCTACCTGCTGGGTGTATTCGCCGGCCTCGCCAATTTTGTTCCGATGCTGGGGCCGATAGTCAGCGTGATTCTTGCGGGACTGGTGGCCGCGTTCGACTCGTGGGGCAAGCTCATCGGGGTGCTTGTTTTTTTCCTTATATATCAGCAGATCGAAAACGCAATTCTTACGCCCAGAATCATGAAATCCCAGGTCCAGCTTTCGGCCTCAGCCATCCTGATCGCGCTCCTGATCGGGAGTGAACTCGCAGGGATCACCGGGGCGATGATGGCGATACCGTCAGCGGTTCTTGTCTCGGTATTGCTGGATTCATTCGTGATTCAGAGGCGGCGTAGCGGCACCCCATAACCGCGGGATTTCCTATTCATTTTCTCCGTTCTCTCTGCCGGAGTAGGGGATGCCCAACTGCCGGATCTTTCTGTAGAGATTGCTGCGCTCTATCTGCAGAGCCTGGGCCGCCCGGCTGACGTTTCCTTTGTTTTCCACCAGTTTTTGCAGGATGAACTCCTTCTCGAACTTCTCGCGCGCGCCCTGGAGCGAATACGCTTCCTCCTGGCCCGCCTGGGGCAGCAGGGTCCGGTTCAACAGCGCTTCGGGCAGGTCGTAGATATCTATGCGCGGCTGGGGCGTCATGATAATGATGCGCTCCATGATGTTCTTCAATTCCCGCACGTTGCCCGGCCACGGATAGCTGTCGAGAACTTCGGAAGCCCTGCGCGTCAACACGGGCGGCTTGCGGCCGTACCGCCGGGCGAAATCATCCAGGAAGTAGACCGTGAGCACCGGTATATCCTCTCGCCGCTCCCGCAAAGGCGGCAGCTGAAACGGAAGAACGTTGAGCCGGTAGTACAGATCTTCACGGAAATTGCCGGCCTCGATCTCGCGCTCCAGGTTCTTGTTGGTGGAGGCGATGACACGGACATCCACATTCATGGACGCATTTCCGCCCACGGGCGTGAATCGCTGCTCTTCCAGAACCCGCAACACCTTGGCCTGCGTCTTGGGGCTCATATCGCCCACTTCGTCCAGGAACAGCGTCCCGCCGTCGGCCCGGGCAAATTTTCCTTCCTTGTCTTCGGAAGCGCCCGTAAAGGAACCTTTGACATGGCCGAACAGCTCGCTTTCGATCAGCTCCTCGGGGATAGCGGCGCAATTCATTTCCACGAAGGAGCCGTCGCAGCGCAGGCTGTGCAAATGGAGCAGCCGGGCAACGAGTTCCTTGCCTGTCCCGTTTTCCCCGCAGATGAGGACCCTTCCGTTGGTCGGCGCCGCAAATGCGATTTGCTGGCGCAGCGCCTGCATCGGGACCGAGTCGCCGATCATCACGTATTTCTGGGCGATCTGCTCCCTGAGGAGACGATTTTCCTCCTGCAGCTGGTGCTGGTTCAGGGCGTTTTTGACGACCAGCAGGGTTTTTTCCAGCGATAGCGGTTTTTCGACAAAATCAAAGGCACCCAGTTTGGTCGCGCGCACCGCGGTCTCAATCGATCCGTGGCCCGAAATCATGATCACACCCGTTCCGGGAGAGATCTGCCGTATCTTCCCCAGCGCCTGAAGGCCGTCCATCCCCGGCAGCCAGATGTCCAGGAGCACCACCGAGAACTCCCTCTTCAGCAGGAGTTCCAAAGCCTCCTCCGCCGCTGGAGACGGCCTGGGCGTCGAATCCGGCATCCTCAAGGATTCCCTGGATCGACGTCTGGACGTTTTTTTCATCATCAACGATCAATATTGCAGGACGAATCATAGGGGCTTTATTGTGAACCGGTTTCAGGCCGGAGCCAAGGGCAAATCAATCAGGATGCGGGTGCCTACCGGCACGTTCGGCTCCGCGCGCACATTGCCGTGATGATCGGATATTATCTGGCGCACAATCGCCAGACCGAGGCCGGTTCCGCCTTTCCGGGTCGAAATATAGGGAAGAAACACGTCATCCTGATACTCTTCCGGAAATCCCCGCCCGGTATCCCCGACCTCGACGGTCACGCACCCCTGCTGCGCGTTGCAGATAGTTCGGAGATGCAGGATCTTTTTGTGCGCATTCTCCGCCATGGCCTCCAGCGCATTGTCGAACAGGTTGATAAACACACGCTTCATTTGTTCGGGATCCAGCTTCAGCTTCGGGATGCCCGCATCATAGTTCTTTTGGACATTTATGTCCGAAATGCGCCCGTTATAAAGGCTCAGCGTGTTGTCCAGAATGCGGTGGAGGTCGGTTTCCTCCGGCCTGGCTTCGGGAAGCCGCGCAAACCGTGAAAATTCATCGACGAGATTTTTAAGGGAGGCGACTTCCTGAATAATTGTCTGAACGCATTCGTCGAGCAGTTTTTCAAATCTTGAGAAATCGGCCTGCCATGTGCCCGAAATGCCCGACGGCAGCGGCGCCATCTGCCGGTACCTGCGCAGCAGGCGTTCGGCGGACAGCTGGATGGGGGTCAAAGGATTCTTTATTTCGTGGGCCAGGCGGCGCGCCACTTCCTGCCAGGCCGACATCTTTTCCATCCTGAGCAGCTCGGTCATATCGTCCAGCACCATCACCCAGCCCGTGCGCTGACCGGCGCTGTCTTCGAGCGGTGTCACCGTGGCGGCGAGCTGCAGACTTTTCCCGGGGAAAGCGAGTTCGATATTTCTCACGACCGTCCCCAGCACCGCCGATTTCTGCAGGAGAGCGCGCATAATATCGCTTGTCGGGGGGTGGACCACTTCTTCGAGTCTGGCGCCTCCCCGGAAATCCTCAACCTGCAGCATCTGGATGGCGGCCCGGTTCATAGTGCGTATGCCGTATTCGCGGTCCAGGGATATCACCCCTGTGGCGATCGTCTGCAGAATCGTCTCGATATAGCGGCGGCGGTCAGCATGCTCAACATTCGTTCGGCGCAGATTCTGCTGGGCAGCCTCGATGCGCCTCTCGTTTTCCTGCAGGTCGCCGGTCATCCGGTTGAAGGAAACCACCAGGCTCTCGAGCTCGTCGAAAGCCTGGCATTCCACGCGATGACCCAGGTTTCCCATGGCGACCGCGGCGGCGCCTTGCGCCAGCGCCTTGATCGGGACCGTAATGCGTTTGGCCAGATACAGGGCAAACCAGGAGAAAGCGAAAATGATCAGGAGGGTTGCGAGCACCAGCATCAGAAGAGAGTTGAAGCGGAGTGCGGATTCTTCTGCCTGCAGCTGCTCATATTTATCATAGGCTTCCATCACCGAATCCGCCCTGAATTTGGCGCTTTGCGGATTCGACCGTTTCCGTCAGAACAGCGCCCGATAATCGCTGCCGCGGGCGTCCCGTATGGGAGCCGTGGCCCAGGTGATCTCATTCAAGGCATCGGTTGGATAGGCGCGCGCTACAAGGAATCCCTGCTGGCCGAGGAGCGCCTGGTCGACCAGGCGCTTTATGGAAATATTGATGGCTGCTCGAGGAAACCGCGTTCCCGGCATCCGCGGTTGGCCGGGCTCGGTTGTCGTATACCCTCACGTTGCCCAGGACGTATTGGCGGCAGAATTCCTGCAGTTTCTGCTGAAGCTTCGGCTGCGACTCGGGACTGCAATCCTTCCGCGGACTGGAGATATCCGGCAATGTTCGCGGCAAAGTATTTCGCCCGCTGCTCCGCTTCCGCATAGTACTGCTGGGCCAGCAGCGCGGCTGTTCTCCATCATCTGGGCAGGAGGTGCGCGGAACCATTGCTCGATGGAGGAACTGATCAGGCTGTAGGCCAGAAAAAAGAGCAGCACCGCCGGCAGAAGCGACAGCGACGATGAATGTCCGGACCATCTTGGCTCTTGAATCCGCTTCCGACCTGTCCGCTTTTTCTTTCGAAATAGAGCTTGATCAGGTTCCGCCCGAGGACTGTGGCCAGAATCAATAGCGCCAGCACGACCACGACCGTGGCTGTGTAGAGCAGGAAGGTCATTCGTATGAATCGCGGGCTCCCGACCGACGTCCGGTGCAAAAAGGTCTGCGTGGCGGCCAGCGAGAGAACCAGGAAAATGATGCCGGCAAGAATATAGCGGCGGGTTCGGGACCCGTTCCCATTCCGGTGGATTCGTGAAGCCAGAAAGTTCGGTCATAGTGTCCGCAAGACTCGGAAATACTTATTATAGACCATGGCCGCGGATCTTCCCTGAGTCCGTCTATGAAGCTCAATGTTGACGGCTGCGCTTGCGGAAGAGAACTAGATTCATGCTTCGCGCGGAGGTGACCCATTGAAAGTTCTGATTACCGGAGGAGCGGGTTTTATCGGCTCCTATCTTGCCGAAGGCTATCTGGCCCGAGGCGATGAGGTCTACGTCATTGACGACCTCTCGACGGGAAGCCTGGCCAATATCCAGCCCTTCATGCAAGAATCCCCTGTTCCATTTCGTAAACGACACCATTCTGAACCGGGACGTCGATGCTGGAGCTCATCGGCATCTGCGATGTGGTCGCCCACCTGGCAGCCGCCGTCGGAGTCCAGCTGATCATCGACGAACCGCTCAAATCCATCCACACCAATATTGTCGGGACTGAGATCGTTCTCGAACTGGCCAACAAGTTCCGCAAGAAGACATTCCTCGCCTCCACCTCGGAGATCTATGGAAGGAACTCGCAGGTGCCTCTGAAAGAAACCGACATCCGGATCTACGGTTCGACCCACCTTGCCCGCTGGAGCTATGCCGCCACCAAAGCCATGGACGAATTCCTGGCGCTCGCCTATTACCGGACCAAACAGCTTCCGATCATTATCGCGCGATTCTTCAACACGGTCGGGCCCAGGCAGACGGGGCGATACGGGATGGTTATTCCGCGCTTTGTGGGACAGGCATTGAGAAACGAACCCGATCACGGTTTATGGAGATGGGAACCAAACCCGCAATTTCACTTATGTCGAAGATGTCGTGCGCGGAGTCATCGGCCTGATTGATGAACCCAGGGCGGTTGGCGAGATATTCAACATCGGCGGGAACGACGAGATTTCCATGAATGATCTTGCCGCGCGGGTCAAATCCATTACCAACAGCGCCTCGCCGATCCAGCACATCCCCTACGATGAAGCCTACCAGGAAGGTTTCGAAGACATGGAGCGCCGCGTTCCGGACATCTCCAAAATAGCTGATTTGATCGGCTATAAGAATACCTACGACCTTGACAGCATCCTGACTAAAGTTGTGGAATACGAAGAACAGGAAAGCACGGCAGTTGGCATCGAGTGGACGAAAAGAGGAACCATGCATCGATTTTTATGGATCATCGTTATTGCTGGCTTTGCCATGTCTGCAGCTGCACAGCAAGCAACCGCGCCGGCAGAACGTCCGGAACAGAACGGCGCGCCCGGCCTTTACATGACGTTCGAAACCTCGCATGGGAGATATCCACTGCAAATTGTTCGAAAAGGAAGCGCCGCTGACCGTTAAGACAATCGTCGGACTGGCGACAGGCAAACTATCCTATATAGATCCGCGCACAAAACAGAAGGTATCCGGCAAGCCTTTCTATGACGGTCTCACATTCCATCGCGTCATCCCGCAGTTTATGATCCAGGGAGGCGATCCGCTTGGAACCGGCGAAGGAGAACCGGGAGGGCCCGGATTTCCCTTCAAAGACGAGTTCACTCCAGCCCTCCGCTTCAACATCCCGGCCGCCTGGCGATGGCAAATGCCGGTCCGAATACCAATGGAAGCCAGTTCTTTATCACGGAAGTCGCCGCACGACCTATCTGGATGACAAGCACACGATCTTCGGCCAATGCGAAGAACTCTCCGGTATAAAAGCAATCGCAAGAACTCCGGCTGAGGAAGAACGTCCGATCACGCCGGTGGTGATCAAACACGTCGTCGTCGAGCGTGTCGGTCCCAAGCCGGCCAACGCGCCAGAGGATGGGCCGCCGGCGCCAAAAACCGTAAAAGCCATGACTCGCAAAGGCGGTTTCAAAAACATCAAGCTGGGAAAAAACGTATACCGGCAGATGAAACGCCGCGGCCCTCCGGACCGCGCACCTGAGAAGCAAGCACCCCGGCCGCCCGCGAAAAAGGTTTAGTGCGGAGGGTCTCCCCGGAGACCTGTCTCAAAACCCCTGCCTTGAAGCTCAGGCCGCGTCACAGTGCCCGGGGTTGGCCGCGTTTTTTGCGGTTAGCATCGGGGTCATCGGTCCGATTCCGATCCCAACGCCTGGAACGGAATAAAACGTTTCGCGTTTCCCCTTTTTATTCACGGGAAATTTATCTGCAAGAAGTCGAATCTCCAACGTGCGACAGAAAACGGTGTGCGTTTTCGGGACTTGCGGTTCCCCAGTTCGCGGAATACAATCAACACTCCGCCGGGGCTTCAGGCGGCGGACCGCATCAACCGGAGAGGTGTCCGAGTGGTTGAAGGAGCACGCTTGGAAAGCGTGTGTAGGGGTAACCTTACCGCGGGTTCGAATCCCGCCCTCTCCGCCACACCTTTTATTTTCAATTAGTTAACAAGCTATGATACCATTGGTGATACCGAAATCGGGAGGTTCGGTCACCAATGAATCGCCAAGTCAACCTCACAAAACGCATCCGCACTTCAAATGGCCTTCGCTTCTGTCCAGTGGTTATCTCTGCCAACGGCCGGGTTAAACCGGATTACGTGGTGATCGGCGACAAAGAAGAACGGCATCCAGAGGGAGCCTATTACCTGGAATGGTACGAAGGCTCCAGGCGAGTTCGCCGATCTGTCGGCAAAGATGCCGCAACCGCAGCCGCACGACGGCATCAACAGGAGCAAATCCTGGCCAGCAAAGCCGCCGGAATCAAATTGCCGACGAAAGCAACTCCGATGGCACTCTGCTGGGAGATGCCGTTGTCTATCTATCTCGAAGACATAAAGAAGACCAAGAAGCATAAGACATATGCGGCATATAAAACAGCGCTGGAATATTTCCTGGAATCCTGCACGAAAGCCCGCGTAGCCGATATTGCTCGATCTGACCTGCTTCAATACAGCGCCTTTCTCCGCGACACCAAAAAGCTCCAGCCACGCACCGTCTACAACAAGTTCGAAAGCATAATGTCGTTTCTCAAGACCAACGGCATTCGCGGCCTGGTCGGAAAAAACGACTGGCCGCGCTATGTCGAAGATGAACCCGAGATCTATGAGCGGGAAGAGCTGAACAAAGTTCTTCGCAGCCTGCTAAGGACGACGAACGATTGTGGTTCGAGTTTTTCCTGATGACCGGGTTGCGGGAACAGGAAGTGATGTATTGCACCTGGTCGGAAATAAACCTCGTCCGGGGAGTGGTGACGGTCCGCTATAAGCCGGAGTTTGGATTTTCACCGAAAGCGTACAAGGGTCGTGAAGTTCCAATTCCCGACAGGCTGGTCAAATCTCTTAAAAAGCTAAATGACTGTCTAGCCTCTAAAAAAGTCGTCTAGTTTCGCGAGAGATCACCGCCGAAACAGCCAGTTCGTCAAAATTACCGCTTGAATTTGTAACGAATAAAGGCTATTTTTCGTTACAAATTCAAGGCAAACATTATATGCAATCGATTGAAAACAGGATGCTTGCTCGCATACAGGGCAAATCAAGGGGTACATGCTTCACACCAAAGGCTTTCCTTGATCTTGGAGGCCCTGAAGCTGTCCGACTCGCATTACACCGCCTGGTTAAACGGGGCGCGATCCGCCGCTTGACGCGGGGGC
>CAWEJX010000005.1:0-107424 GCA_963809485.1 uncultured Acidobacteriota bacterium | reverse complement strand
CGCTTCCGCCCCAATCTTCGGATTGCTGGGAGCGCTGGTGGTCTACGGCCGGCGCACGGGGAGCAGCCACATCGGCAACCAGGCGAAAACCTATGCCGTCATCCTGTTCGTGTTCGGATTCATCATGTCGGGCATCGACAACTATGCACACCTGGGAGGATTCGTGGGCGGGTATTTGGCTGCGCGCTGGCTGGATCCCTTGCGTCCGGAGCGCGCCGATCACATGATCGCCGCCATCGTGTGCCTCGCCCTGACGCTGCTGTCCATCCTCGCATCGTTCTTCAAATCCGTCGCCATCTAACCCTGAAAAACGGCAAAGGCGTCAGCCGCCGAGGCTGATCATTTCCATTTTGCGGCGATGATTGGGCTGGTATTCGCCGGAGTTCATGGCTTCTAGGCGCTCCTCGGAATACCGGTCCGTGCGGGCGCGCCAGGCGGCGCGTATCAACTCCATCAGATCCTGGTCGCTTGCGCCGCTGCGCAGCGGCGTCTTCAGGTCGTGGCCCTTGTCCGAGAACAGGCACAGCACCATTTTGCCGTCCGCCGTGAGCCGCGCCCGCGTGCAGCCTTTGCAGAATGGCTCGGTGATCGAAGCGATCACGCCGACGTTGCCGAGGCCATCCAGGAACTCATAATCCACGGCCGGCGCGCTTTGGTCGTTGCGCCCCACTTCCTTGATGGGGTACCCGGCGTGGATGATATCCAGAATCTCGCCTTTGGATACCATCCGCTCCGAAACCCAGTTGTTCGAGTTGCCCACATCCATGTACTCGATGAAGCGTATCCAGAAACCGTTCCTTTTGGAGAACTCGACCAGGTTCAGGATATCGCTGTCGTTCACACCGCGCTCGACCACCGAGTTGATCTTGATCGGGCTCAATCCGCTCTGTTTGGCGGCAAACAGGCCCCGCAACACATTTGCCAGCTCGTCGCGCCGGGTCATCGTCTGGAACTTTTCCGTATCGATGGTGTCCAGGCTCACGTTGATGCGCCCTAATCCCGCCTTCACCAGGGCTTCGGCCTTGTCGCCCAGCAGCGAGGCATTAGTCGTAAGGGAAAGGTCTTTCAACCCCTCCAGGCCCGCCAGTTGAGCTACGAGACTCTCGACTCCGTGGCGCAGAAGCGGCTCTCCGCCGGTGAGCCGTATCTCCTCGACGCCGAGGCGGATAAAAAGCCCGGCCAGTCGCGTAATTTCCTCAAACGTAAGGATTTCGTGGCGATCGATCCACTCGTATTTGTCCAGCGGCATGCAATAACGGCAGCGGAAATTGCATCGGTCGGTGATGGAGATCCGCAGATCTTTCAAAGACCGGCCAAGCGTATCCTGCAGGTTCTCATGAGGCGTACAATTCGTATCCATTCCTGTTCGCGACTCCAAAACATACTCCAGCCAACATTAATAATAGCATGGAGTTCGGGAATTTTGTGGTTTTCCTGTTCGCTTCGCAGGGCTTGGGTTATGATGCATGGCCTATGGCGCCGAAGCTCAAGGGATATCTGAAGGAAACCCGCAGGCCCATTTATTCGGCGGCTATGGTTTTGCCCTTTCTTTGCGTCTATCACGCCGGGACCTTCCTTTTGAACACCACCACCATTAACGGAGCGGATGCGTTGATGATACGGCTTCTGGGCCTGTTTTCCGTCCACTCCATGATGACGTCGGCGGTGGTGCTGGCAATCTGCTTCATCGTCTGGCAGTTCCGCACGCGGGCCAGCTGGACGGTTAAATCCGGTTTCCTGCTGCTGGCATTTCTGGAGAGTCTCTGTTTTGCCCTGGTGCTGCTCTTCGGCGCCGGATGGCTGTTTACGCTCCTGAGCATGGCGCCTGCCGGTGCTCTCAATAGCGTCGCGAATCTGGTGCTTTATTGCGGAGCTGGAGTCTACGAAGAACTGGTGTTCCGCGCCTTTCTGCTGGGATTCCTGATCTGGGCGCTGGGCAAGTTATTCCAGCTGAAACCCAAAGCGGCGGCTGCCACCGCATCGGTCCTGGGGGCCCTGATTTTCTCCGCTTTCCATTACATCGGGCCGGCGGGAGATGCTTTCTCGTTCGCAGGCTTCATGCAGAGGGCGCTGGGCGGCCTTTATTTTTCGGTAATATTCGTGACCCGCGGATTCGGCATTACGGCCGCATCCCATGCGATCTATGACATTATCATCGGCTCGATACTTCGTTAAGGAAATGGATATGGCACCTGCGATCACCCACGTGATCTATGACGTGGACGGGCTTTTGCTCGATACGGAACCCTTTTACACCAAAGCCCATGAGGTCATGGCCGCAAAATACGGCAAGGTGTTCGACTGGACAGTCAAGTCTAAGATGATCGGACTGCCCGCCCAGGATTCGGCGAAAGTCATATTGGGGGCGCTCGGATTGCCTATGACCATCGAGGAGTACCTCGAACAGCGCAAGCAGCTGCTGGAAGAATTGTTTCCGCAGGCAGAGCCCTTGCCGGGGGCTGTGCGGCTTACAAAGCATCTGCACGCGGCCGGCATCCCCCAGGCCGTGGCCACGAGTTCCGACGGACACAATTTCGAGCTGAAGATCACGAAGCACCGGGCATGGTTCGGCATTTTCGAATGCCTGGTGATGGGGGACGACCCGGAAATTGCGCGCGGGAAACCCGCGCCGGATATTTTCCTGCTGGCCGCAAAAAGAATGCAGGCGCCTCCGGGCCAATGCCTGGTATTCGAGGATTCTCCTGCCGGCGTAGAGGCTGCGCGCGCTGCAGGCATGTTTACGGTCGCCGTGCCCGATCCTCACATGGACGACGGTGTTTACCGAAATGCCCACCAGATCATCCGCAACCTCTACGACGTCGACCTGGCCTACTGGGGTCTCCCCGGCATACCAGCTATGTGAACGCTGACACACGCCGATTTTTTATAATTTTGTTCAGCGTTCGTCGGCGTTTTGTCGGCGTAGGTCAGCGTTAAAAGAAGGACAGGCATCGCATCCGCCTAATACTCGGCGATGCGCCGGGCGGCGATCCGGTCGCCGCCGTGGGGCAGCGTGGCCGGCGGCTCCGGAGCTTCCCACAGGCGCTCCAGGCTCTCACGCAAGTCGCCCCGGTACAGGCTGGCCGCGGCAATGGGAACGTGCCTGATGTACTTCTTTATCGCGGCTTCCAGGATGCCATACTCCAAAAAATCTTCGCGCCCGGCATAGATCAGAGGCTTGCGGTTGACGACGCAGTTGGACAGTATCCCGAAGCCCGGCTTCGAAATCACCGCGTCCACGGAAGCGACCACATCCGAAAAAATCACCTGCTCGCGGTCCAGCGGGTGAATGTTCCTCCGCCTCCACTCAAGCGGCAGGACGGTGAAAAATTCATATTCGCCCAGCCGCTCGATCTCGTCCAGCGCCTCGCCGCTCATATCCAGAGTGGTGAAGGAAAGCAGGACCCACTTCCTGCCCGCATCGCACCCGGCAATCGCCGCCATTTCCTCCCGGCGCGGCCTGCCGGGAGAAGCCACCAGCGGGATGTCCTCGATGCGGCGGAATGCGCTCATCGGCTCGCTGAACGGAAGCCGCAGCAGCAGATCAGCCCGAGCATATTCATCCCGGAAAATATCCACAATCCTATTCCAGCGGCGATCCCGACCGAGGAAACCGGAATAGATCCAATCCCAGGCAAAGTTACCGACGGCAAGGGCCGGGATGCCCAGGCGCGCTGCGGCTTCCAAAGGAAGCGCAGGGATATCGACGACTACCAGATCTATGCCCGTTTCCCTGAGCCACGCCTCTTCGCCCGCCACAAGTTCGCTGCGTCGCGCATAAAGACGCTCGACCCTGTCCAATGTGGCGTCCACGTCGACGCGTATCGAATCGAGCTGGACCATCCCGACATCGAAGGCCGCTGCCCGCACCGGAATTCGGATGGAACCCAGCTGGTTTGACAAAAACGCCGGCGGCAGATCGCTCACGATGTGCACATCAATCTGCGGATACAACCGGCCGACGGCGCGGACGATGTCGCAGGAGCGGACGCCGTGCCCGTAGCCGTGGGCGCTGACATAGTAGGCGATGGAGCGGTTCTTAGGGATAATCACAGTTTCTTCATCGGATGTATTTCCAGCCAGCGCTCGGCTTTCAGCGCGGCCATGCAGCCGAAGCCTGCGGCCGTGATGGCCTGGCGGAAATTTCTGTCGTGCACGTCGCCGGCCGCGAAAACCCCTTCCATGCTGGTTTCGACTCCGTTGCGGGCGATGATATACCCCTGCTCGTCCAGGTCGATGACGCCTCGAAGGAATTCGGTATTGGGGTGGTGGCCGATCGCCATGAAAATGCCGGAAATAGGCTCGACCCATTCCTTCCCTGTGACGACGTCCTTCAGCCTCGCGGCCTGAAGGCTTCCCTCCCCTTTATAGCCCGTCACAACGGTGTTCCAGAGGAAATGTATCTTGGGGTGCTCCAACGCACGCGTTTGCATGATTTTACTTGCGCGCAGCGCGTCACGCCGGTGCACAACCGTTACTTTCGACGCGTGGTGGGCGAGCGTAAGCGCTTCCTCGATGGCCGTGTCTCCGCCGCCTATGACCATGACTTCCTGGTTGCGGAAGAACATCCCGTCGCACACGGCGCAGGCTGACAAACCGTGGTTGCGGAATTTCGACTCATCGGGCAAATCGAGCCAATTGGCCATGGCGCCGGTAGCCACAATCACGGACCGCGCTTCGCGCCAACCGGCGCGGGAACGCACCCGAAACGGGCCTCCGGGCCTGAAGTCGGCCTCTTCGGCATCCTCCTCCAGCATTTCCGTCCCGAAGCGCAGCGCCTGTTTGCGCATCAGCTCCATCAAGTCCGGGCCGAGGATGCCTTCCGGGAAGCCCGGGAAGTTCTCCACTTCACTCGTGAGCATGAGCTGCCCTCCGGGCATCTGCTGTCCTCGAGGCTCCGAGGTCAGGAGGAAAGGGGAAAGGTTGGCGCGCGCCGCATAGATAGCCGCGGTATATCCCGCGGGTCCCGATCCGACGATGATGACATTGTGCATAGATTCACCCCGTCAACTATTCAGTTTCTGTCGCGAAACTGGGTGGTGCCGCGTAGCGGCACTATGATTTTAGCCCGGCCTTTCAAGGCCGGGAACCGTGGTATTGGGGACAGCGCGTCGCGTAGCGACGCCTGAGATTCAGCCGTCGCTACGCGACGGAAAACCTAATCCCTTTAGATCCAGGCCTTAAAAGGCCTGGCTAAATTCAATTGGCCGCTACGCGGCCCGGCTCCAGTTTCCGGCCTCCATGTAATATCAAATATCCTATCCACCGCTCAAAAATCCGGTTTCTTCGCAAAAACCGAGTTTCGCGACAGAAACTATTTAGGGCTCAAGAATAGCAGATTGTGTGGAATTTTCTAACCTCCAGGGCGCAAAGACGCAAAGGCTTTCTCGAAGGGTCAGGTAATCACGGTGGGCTGATCGCGGCGGAAGCGCTCGCGGAGCTTAAACAGCTCCTGGGCGTATTGGACCAGCGGTCCCAGCATCGATTCCACCGGCTGGTCCGCTTCCCGGCTGTATCTTTCGAAATACAGGCGCAGGGTGGCGTTTTCGGTTCCGGTGCCCGAGAGGCGGCCGACGATGCGTGATCCGTCGCCGAGCATGACCCGTATTCCCTGCCGCGCGCTGACGCTGCCGTCCACAGGATCCGTGTAGCTGAAATCGTCTGCCCGGGTTACGGCCGCCCGGCCGATGCGCGGGCCGGCCAGCGAATCGACCTGGGCGCGCAATTCGTCGATCAGCGCGCCGGCGGAAGCGGAATCCAGCCCTTCATAATCGTGGCGCTGGTAGTAGCTCCGTCCGTAGCGCTGCCAATGCCCCCGCGCGATATCGGCCACGGAGACCCGCCTGGCCGCAAGAATCTGAAGCCAGGCCAGGACGGCCCAAAGCCCGTCCTTTTCACGCACGTGGTCCGACCCCGTTCCGAAGCTCTCTTCACCGCACATGGTGCACATTCCCGCGTCCATCAGGTTGCCGAAAAACTTCCAGCCCGTCGGCGTCTCGTGGCATGGGATGCCGAAGCTTTGCGCCACACGGTCCGCAGCCGTGCTGGTCGGCATGGACCGGGCGATCCCGGAAAGACCTGCACGATAGCCGGGAATGCAGTCGCGCGCGTGCTCGGCAATCATCGCGAGGGAATCTCCGGGGCTGACGAAAAAATTGCCCCCCAGGATCATGTTCCGGTCGCCGTCCCCGTCACAGGCGGCGCCCATATCCGGGGCATCTCCTGCCGACATGATCCGCATCAGCTCCGCCGCGTGCACCTGGTTCGGGTCCGGGTGCAGTCCGCCAAAATCCTCCAGCGGCGTGCCGCGGATCACCGTGCCCGCATGCGCGCCCAGCAGATTTTCGAAAATGTGATGCGCATAGGGTCCGGTGACGCCGTGCATGGCGTCGAAAATCAGACGGAAACCGTCCTCGAACAGTCTGCGCATCCCGTCGAAATCAAATAGCTTGCCCATCAGGTCCGTGTAATCGTGCAGCGGATCGATTACGGTCACTTGCGTACTTCCGAGCATCGACGCGCCTTCGCGGTCGATATCGAGATCGGGAGAATCGAGCGTAAGATAGCGGCGGATCTTCAGCGTCTCATCATAGATGCGCCCGGTCAGGACCTCCGGCGCAGGCCCGCCGTTGCGTGTGTTGTACTTGATCCCGAAATCCTCGCCGGGCCCGCCCGGGTTGTGGCTCGCAGTGAGCAGCAGACCGCCCAGGGCGCCGCGCCGCCGTATCACGCCCGACATCGCCGGCGTCGACAGCAGGCCGCCGCGGCCGACCAGGACACGGCCGAAACCGTTTGCCGCCGCCATCCGGAGGATTATCTGAATGGCCGGACGGTTGAAGAAGCGCCCGTCGCCGCCCACCACAAGCGTTTCCTGCGCAAAATCGATCCTGCCGCCCTCGCGGACAGTTTCGAAAACCGCCTGGACAAAATTCTCCACGTAATGGGGCTGCATAAAGACGCGCGTCTTTTTGCGCAATCCCGAAGTGCCCGGCCGCTGGTCCCCGAACGGCTGTGTCGCGACCGTGCGTATGCCTGTGTCGTTCATGGTTTCCGCTTCCCCGCGTGCCCTATCATATCCCATCCGGCTCAAATCTGCAGTGCTTCCTCCGGGTCAAGTACAGGAATTTTAACGCTGACGAACGCGGATAAACGCTGACGTACGCTGAAAAAATATAAATAACTACCATTTTCTCAGCAGCTGATGCTGATCCGCTTTGGTCCGGTTTTTCGCATTACAGATCGAGGAGGAGCCGAGACATGAATGACGATGCGATCACCCACGTGCGCGAATACGGAGGACTGCTCGAGATACCCGAGAAACGGGCCTTACACTGGCTGGCTCGAAGGATGCCGCGATGGATCAACTCGGATCACCTGACGCTGCTGGGTCTGGCTTCCATGATTGCGGCCGGCGCCGGCTATTGGATGGCCAGCCGTAATAAATATGCCTTGATCCTGGTCGTCGCGGCGCTGGCAGCCAACTGGCTGGGAGACAGCCTGGACGGCACGCTGGCCCGTGTACGGAACTGCCAACGTCCCCGCTACGGGTATTACGTCGATCACGTGATCGATCTCTTCGGCACGGCAGCGCTACTGGGCGGCCTGGCTTTTTCCGGCTACATGAGCCGACCGATCGCATTTGCCCTGCTCGCAGCCTTCGCCCTGGTCGAGGCCGAGGTTTTCCTGGCGACGCATGTCCAGCAGATATTCCGTCTGTCCTGCTTCCGCATCGGCCCGACCGAACTTCGCATCATCCTTTCCTTCGGGACCCTGTACCTTCTTTACGACCCGTGGGTTTACCTGGGCGACCGCGGTCCGGTTCTGCTTTTCGACATTGGAGGCATTTTTGCCATAGCCGGGCTGCTTGCTGCGATGCTGTATTCCGCAATCCGCAATACGCGCGCCCTTTACCGAGCCGAGACTGTTAGTGATTAGTGATTAGGATTCAGAAACTGGGAACTCGAAACTGGAAACTGGGAACTCGAAACTGGGAACTCGAAATGGTTCGTCGGTGGCTGATTTTCAACTCGGTGGGCGCGATGGGATTCGTGGTGCAGATGAGCGTGCTTTGGGCGCTTACGCGCGAATTCAGGATGGGCTACCTGGCGGCGACGGGTCTGGCGGTTGAAGCGGCGGTGCTGCACAACTTTTTCTGGCACGAACGCTGGACGTGGGCCGACCGCATCAAGGACAGGCAAAACGGCCTTTTGCGCAGGCTCATCTGTTTCCACATTGCTAACGGAATGCTGTCGCTGGCCGGCAACATCGTCCTGATGTTTCTTTTTGTGAATAGCCTGGACATGAATTACCTGCCCGCGAATGCGCTTGCCATAGCACTGTGTTCTCTTTTCACCTTCGCTGCCGGCGACCGCCTTGTTTTCAAGCCGGAGCGGATTCAAAAACAGGAGGCGCAGCCATGAGCCGATACCCCTCGTCCCTTTGGCTCAATATGTTCTTAATCCCGGCATTGCTCTGCACGGCCTTGAATGCCGCCGATTTGCAGCCCGAAACAGTGAAGGCGTGGATGGCCTACACGGAAGCCACGGAGCAGCGCATGGCAACGGAAATGTCCTCGCCGAACGGCTTCCTGGCGCTGGAATTTCAGACCGGGCAGGAAGCGCAGGACGACCGGCGAGCGCTGCTGGCCGGAAAAACCCTGATTGAGCAGGTTAAAACTTACGACAGGCGCGGCCGTGCGATGGAAATCCCGGAAGGCACGGTTCACCACTGGCGCGGGGCCATTTTCGTGCCCGGCGCGACGCAGGAAGACGTACTCGACCGCCTGAGGAATCCGGTGCCGGCGGATGCGGAGCAGGAGGATGTGCTCGCCTACAGGGTTTTGGAAAAATCCCCCGGCCAATATAGGATCTATCTCAAGCTGCAGCGGTCCAAAATCGTGACGGTGGTCTACAACACCGAACACCTCGTCCGGTACAGGCTGCATGGAAACACCCGGGTTTCCAGCAGCAGCGTCTCAACAAAAATCGCCGAGGTCGAGCGCCGGAACAATGTCGAGCGGGAAATGCCGCAGGGGCACGACAGCGGCTTTCTCTGGCGCATGAATTCCTATTGGCGTTACGAACAGGTCGATGGGGGCGTCATTATGGAATGCGAATCCATGACGTTGAGCCGCTCCATCCCGGCTGTCCTGCAAGTTATGGCCCGGCCATTGATCAACGGGGTTGCGCGCGAGTCGATGCAGAGGACGCTTGAGACGCTGCGCGGCCGTATGGCCCGGGCCGCCACCCCCGATACAATTCAGGCCATGGCAAAATAACCAATTACATTGATAAACCGAATTCCTATTTCAGATTATTCTTTCTTGTCGAGGGCGGCGCGGGCGCTGGTGGGTTCGATGAGGGCGAATGCAACCAGGCTGCCGACTGCAACGGCCATCAAAAGCGTCGCGATGATCGCATGGATCGTGTGGATGCGTATGGCGCAGATCGCGAGAGTCAGCACGAACAGGATGTCGGCTCCGCGTATCCATTTCCAAACCAGCCGGCGCTGTTCGGCGAGTTCCGACGGGTAACCATACGAAGTGAACCAGAGGTGCAACCGCAGGTTCGAGGCTACCATCACGGCAGCGACTATGGGAAAGAAAAACATGGATCCTTCCACTCCGCCCAGCCATTGCTTCACTCTCCACATCGGGTAGAGCATTCCGTAATAGCCGAAACCTGCGACGGCCTGGTGGAGCTGCCACCACCAGAGCGCCCTTTTTTTCGGAGTTTCATCGGCAGGCGCCGGGCCGAGAGCCTCCCGTCTCATGCTCTCCGAGAGCTGCTCCAGATCGAACACGAGGTCGCGCGTGCTGCTGTAACGTTCCTCGGGATCCTTTTTCAGGCAGCGCTGGATAATCCGGTCGAGTTCCTTCGGGATCGAGGGATTGATCCGCGTGATGTCCGTGGCCTCCGATTCCAGGATGCGCCCGATGATGGCCATGGAATCCGCGTTGCCGAAGGGGTGCTTGCCCGCGGCAAGCTCGTACAGAAGCACGCCGTAGGAAAAGATGTCCGTACGTCTGTCGACTGCTCCGCCCCGCAGCTGCTCAGGGGAAGAATAGGCCGGCGTGCCGAGAAACATGCCCGAGCGCGTAAGCCTTGCGTTCGTGGTCGTGCCGACCGTGGGCTCGATCCTGGCCAGGCCGAAATCGAGGATTTTGATGACGCCCGAGTCGGTCCGGGCGACGTTCTCAGGCTTCAGGTCCCGGTGCACGATGCCGTTCTCGTGCGCCGACGCGAGCGCCCGCGCGATCTGAGTCGCGATGTCCATCACCACGGGCATCCTGAGCGGGCCCTCAGCCATGACCTGCAGGAGCGTGTTGCCTTTGACATATTCAGATACGATGTAAAGCTTGTCTTCGAGCTCCTCGAAAGAATATACGGTGGCGATGCCCGGATGCGAAAGCCTGGCGGCGGCGCGCGCCTCGCGTTTCAGCCTCTCGCGCTGCTGAGGGTCGTCGGTGTACTTGGGCGCGAGCATTTTGATCGCCACCGGCCGGTCCAGCCGCGTGTCCTTGGCAAGGTAAACGATCCCCATGCCTCCCCGGCCTAATTTGCCTGTTATCGCGTAGGGGCCAAGCCGGTTTCCGACCAGCGCTTCGTCCAGGCCGCTGTCGAACAATTCCGGGACTTCCTTGTATGCGGGCTTTTCTAGGAAGCTGTCGCCGCCCTGGCTCTTAATCAGAGCCTCGACTTCCCTGCGCATGCTGGGGTCTGTCCGGCAGGCCTTTTCCAGAAAGGCGGCCCGGCGCGAAGCGTCCACATCGAGCGCGGCCTCAAAAATTTCCTTGAGCTGCTGCCAGCGTTCAGGATCCACCGGATTTCTCCATTTCACTCTTGAGCCAGGCCTTGGCCACTCTCCAGCCTCGCTTTATCGTTGCCGGCGAAGTGCCGATGGTTTCGGCTGCCTCTTCCACGGTCAGACCTCCGAAGAAGCGAAGCTCGACGATGCGCGCCAGCGGCGGATCCATGAGCGTCAGGCGCTCCAAAGCTTCGTTAAGAGCAAGGAGGTCGAAGGATGAGTCCGGCTTCCCGGTATCTGCTTTTTCGAGGCTGACACGCACGCGCGATCCTCCCCGCTTCGACGCCGCCCGGGCCCGCGCCTTCTCCACCAGGATCTCCCGCATCGCGCCGGCGGCGATGGCGCAGAAATGCGCGCGGTTCTGCCACGAATGAGCCTTCTCCTTTTTCAATCTCAGGTAGGCCTCATTGACGAGGGCCGTCGCCTGGAGCGTGTGCCCGGCCTTTTCCCTGGCCATGTAGAACCGGGCCAGTCTCCGCAGATCGTCGTAGACGGCGGGCATGATCTTTGACAGGCTCAGCCGCGCAGCCGCCTCCTGCTCCTGCAGCATTCCGGATTTTGAATTCGCCATGGTCTCCCTGCTTGCAGGTATGTTAATCCAAATGCAGCGGCGATGCATCTTGGTATTTTTGTGAAAGGTGGAAGGTGGAAAACGTTCAACGTGCAAACGTTCAAACGTGCAAACGTTCAAACGTTCCACGGCACGGAGTGCCAACACCTGACTTCCGCATGCCTTTGTGATACCCTGATTTGGCCAAAAAATTCTACAGACAAGGGGGAAAAAATCGTGAAAAAGGACGAGTTTATCCAATATTCTCTGGACGCATTTAAGCCTGCCGAGACGATGTTAAAGATGGTTCCTGCCGATAAGCTGGATTGGAAGCCGGGTCCGACTTTCATGAGCATGGGGCAGCTTATCTGCCACCTGGGCGAGGGCATCGGCAGCGAATTGCGCATGGCGATCACCAACAGCTGGCCACAAATGGATACGGCCGGGGGCCCTCCGCCTACGCCCAGCTGCAATGTCCAGGAAGCTCTTGCCAAACTTGAAAAGGACAAGACCACGCTTCGTGAACTCCTGGCAGGCATTTCGGAGGAGGATTTCGCCAGCAAAATGGTTTCGGTTCCCTGGGGCTGGCAAAACAAGATCGAGCGGATGGCGCTTGATTTCCGCGATCACTTCGTCCACCACAAGATGCAGCTCTTCACGTATCTCAAGCTGCTCGGTCTCCCGGTAAACACCCAGACGCTTTACATGGGGTAGCACACAATGACTGTCCGAATCCTGGTGACCGGCGGGACTTTCGACAAGGAATACGACGAGCTGGAGGGCAAGCTCTATTTCCGGGACTCCCACCTGCCCGAGATGCTGGAACTGGGCCGGTGCAAAGTGAAGGTGGACATACGCACGCTCATGATGATCGACAGCCTGGAAATGACGGATTCGGACCGGCAAATCGTTCTGGAAAACTGCCGCAAATGTCCGGAAAGCCACATCGTCATCACCCACGGCACCGACACCATGGAGGAAACCGCCCGCATTCTGGGCGAGGCGTCCCTGGACAAAACCATTGTCCTGACAGGCGCCATGGTGCCTTTCAAGTTCGGCAGTTCGGACGGTCTGTTTAACCTGGGCAGCGCTCTGGCATTTGCCCAGAGCCTGCCTGAGGGAGTTTACATCGCAATGAACGGCCGGTATTTCCGCTGGGACAACGTCCACAAAAACAGGAAAGCCGGAGTATTCGAGGAAAAGCAGGATGTCTGAACACCTGCCGCGCCTTTTGCCGTGTCTTCGGGCCGTTGAAGCTTCGCCGCACCGGATGGCTCGAAGCTTCAGCGGCTGTCCAGCCCGCTCGATCGCACTGTTTGTGTTGATTTTCTTCAGTCTTTCCGGCGCCTCCGTTGCCCAGGATTTCAGCAAATCGTGGGCCGACTTGACACTCAAAAGCCTCACTTTGCGCGAGAAGATCGCCCAGCTCGTCCAGATACGCGTGCCGGGAAAGTTCGTCAACCGGCACAGCCCGGAGTTCGAGGATATCAAGGACCTGGTGCGCAAAAACAACGTCGGCGGGGTTGTGCTGTTTGCCGGGAACGTTTACGAATCCGCTATCCTGCTCAACGAGCTGCAGACCATATCCAGATTGCCGCTGCTGGTGTCTGCCGATTTCGAGCGGGGCGCCTCGTTCCGGATTTCCGACACGACGTCGTTTCCGTGGACAATGGCGCTGGGCGCCGCCGGATCCGAGCAGTTTGCCTTCGACCAGGGATACATCACCGCCCAGGAATCCAGGGCGCTGGGAGTCCACTGGATATTTGCCCCGGTGGTGGACGTCAACAACAATCCTGCGAACCCCGTCATCAACATACGCTCCTTCGGTGAGGATCCCCAGCTGGTGGCCCGTTTGGGTTCTGCATTCATACGCGGGGCGAAAAAAGGGGGAGTCCTGACTACGGCAAAGCATTTTCCCGGGCACGGCGACACGGCCACCGACTCCCATGTGGGTCTGCCGGTGATCCCATCGGACCTGAACCGTTTGGAGTCGCTGGAGCTCGCCCCGTTCCGCAGCGCCATTGAAGCCGGAGTGGATACCGTCATGACCGCGCATGTCGCCGTTCCCAAACTGACCGGAGATCCGGAAGAGCCGGCGACGCTGTCTGCGAAAATACTGACTGGCCTGCTGCGCGATTCACTCAAATTCAGAGGGCTTGTCGTCACGGATGCTCTGGAGATGGGCGGCATCAAAAACCAGTACTGGTGCGGGATGGCGGCGGTGCGCGCCATCCAGGCGGGCGCGGATGTCCTGCTGCTGCCTCCCGACGCGGTCGTGGCCATCCAGGAAGTCGAGCGGGCGGTCAAACGGGGCGACATATCCGAAAGCCGCATCAATCAATCGGTGGCTAAAATCCTGCACGTCAAGAGCCGGCTGGGGCTGCAGCAGCGCCGGACCGTTTCCATCAGCCGGATCGGCGACATCGTGGCATCGCCGCAAAGTGAGAAGCTGGCCCAGGACATCGCGGACCAGTCCATCACCGTCGTCAGGGATAAGCAGAGCCTTCTGCCCCTGAATCCGGCCGGCGACCTGAAGCTCTTCAGCCTCGTGCTCGCATCCGACCTGGAATCTTCGCCCGGTTCGGTATTCCAGGCGGAATTGCGCAAACGGTTCCCCTCCCTTCGAACCGCGTGGGCCAACGCGCGCGTCTCGCCGGACCTATTGGAGGATATTGAAAAAGCGGCCGGGCGCTCGGACGTGGTCCTCTGCTCGACGCTGGTCCGGCTGAGTTCCGGGTCCAATAACGTGTCGATTCCCGGAACCCAGAGGCCGATTTTTCAAAAGCTCCTGGCGTCGGGCAAGCCGCTGATCTGGATCTCCTTCGGAAATCCCTACGTGCTCCGCTTTGCCCCGCAGATCGGGACTTACATCTGCGCCTTCAGTTATTCGGACGTTTCCCAGATCGCGGCCGCCAGGGCGCTTGCCGGCGAAATCGCCGTGCAGGGCAGAATGCCCGTGTCGATCCCCGAACACGCCCGGCTGGGCGATGGTATGCAAATTCCTAAATTGGAGCTGGTGCTGAGAGAAGAAGCGGGCGCCGCAGGGATTCCCGGCGCGGCCTTTGCCAAAACCAGGGAACTCCTCCAGTCTGGCGTCGAAGCGGGACTGTTCGCGGGCGCTCAGCTGCTGGTCGGGTACAAGGGCGCCGTCGCTCTGAATTGGGCTGCCGGAAAAAGCGCGCCGGCAGCGGGCGCCCCGCCTATTGCCGCGGATGACGCGCTCGATGCGGGCCCGCTTTCGAACATCATCGTTTCGACGGCGGCCATGCTGGCGGCCGAGTCGGGAGAACTTATGACGGAGGCTCCGGTTCGGGATTATGTTCCCGAGTACACGGGCGAGGATATCGCGCGCCTCCGGGTGCGGGACCTTTTGTCTGGCTTGTCCAACGGCACCGGGAGCTCTGCTGTCTACAGTGATGCGCTGCGGGGCCTGCTGGAGGAAATCGTGTCGCGCGTGTCCGGCCTTCCTTTCCGGCAGTTTCTCGCCCGGCAGATTTTCGAGCCGCTCGGGATGAAGAGCTCCTCCTACGCGCCGCCGGGGCACAAGGCGCTGGTAACCAGCGCGAGGGATCTGGGCGTTTTTGCCCAGATGCTGCTGTACCGCGGCATTTATGACCACCGGCGATATTTCAAAGCCAAAACCGTCGCCGGTTTCACGGCCGGCAATGGCGCATGGCAGAGACCTTCCGTTTTGGACTGGACCGGCCGCCTGTTTTCATCTTCGGCGTACGGGTACAGCTCGCCAGAAGGCTCTTCACTATGGATTGATCCGTCCCGCCAGCTTTTCGTGGTGTTTTTGACCGGCGGTTCACCGGACCCGGTCTCTGCCGGCGCGATTGCCGATGCCCGCGAAAAGATCCACGAATCCATCCTCGAGCAGATTTTGCCGAAATAAGTCAGGTACCTTCGGCAAAAGCCGGAGGCTTGAAAGACTTGAAACGCTCAAAGCGGTTGGAGGAGTTACGCCGGTCTTGAACGCTGACTTACGCGGGCAAAAGCCGATGAGGCGCTTCCGATGTCATTTTTGGGTCATTTTTCATTTCATTTTTGGGGTCGGACCACAATAAACCACTGAATGCTGACTTAGTCATTTTTGGGGTCGGACCACAATAAACCACTGAATGCACGAGGGATAGATGCAATTTCTCTTATCCAAATCTGGTCCGCTTTAAGATTATGAGGCCATTTTTCGAGTGTAAGAATCCGGCTCCGACGCGGAGGAAGAGCGCATTGAGCCTGCATTCAAATTTTCGGGCATGAAATTGCGCCTAAGGCCTGTTTTCCATGCGGAAAATTGAGCTATCATAAATTGCCGGAAAGATTTATCGTGGTCCGACCCCATTTTTATTCCCATCTACGCAGGATGTATCCGAGAATTTCTTTCGTGTCCTTTGTGTATTTCGTGGTTGATTTTTTTCCGCGATACTATTCCTATTGCTCTGTATGCTGCCGATTGATCCGTACCTGCCGGAAATCGTCGAGGGGCTGCGCCGGACGGATGCGCTGGTGCTCACGGCGCCGCCCGGGGGCGGGTAAGACGACGCGCATTCCCCGCGCTCTCTTCGACGCCGGATTCGCCGCGCGGGGCGAGATACTCGTGCTCGAGCCGCGCAGGCTGGCGGCGCGCCTGGCCGCCTCCCGTGTCGCGGAAGAACTGGGAGAGCGGCCCGGAGAAACGGTCGGCTACTCGATCCGCTACGAAAATGTGGCCGGCCCCAAAACCCGCATACGCTTCCTGACCGAAGCCATCCTTTCGCGAAGGATCGTTCAGGACCCGGGCCTGGACGGCGTATCCACGGTAATTCTCGACGAATTTCACGAGCGAAACCTCGCGACCGACCTCGCCCTCGCATTTTTAAAGCAGATAAAAAACCGCAGGCTGAAAATCGTCGTGATGTCGGCGACGCTTGACACCGAGCCCGTCGTTTCCTTTCTTCCCGGCGCGCGTTTTCTGTCAATTGCCGGATCCCCTTTTGACCTGGATATCGGGTACGAGGAACGGCCCGACAGCCGTTCGGTGCATGAAAAGGCCGCCGCCGCGGTTTCAAAACTGGTGCGGTCCGGGATCGACGGCGATATCCTGGTTTTTCTTCCCGGCTCCGCCGAAATCCGCCGCACAGCAGAATTGCTGGCGCCTCCGGCCCAGCGCCTTGATTTCCTGCTGTTTCCTCTCCATGGGGATCTCCCCTCCACCGAACAGAAAAAGGCCCTCGAGCCCGCCGGGCGCCTCAAGGTCATTCTCGCCACCAACGTTGCCGAGACTTCCATCACCATCCCGGGAATTGCCGCGGTTGTGGACTCCGGACTTGCCCGCCTCGCCGGCCATTCGGCATGGAGCGGCTTCCCGACACTCTCAACCGCGAGGATCAGCAAGTCCTCCGCTGCACAGCGAGCGGGGCGGGCCGGGCGCACACGGACAGGACAGGTTCTGCGGCTCTACACCCGGCCGGACTTCCAGTCGCGCCCCGAACACGAAATCCCGGAAATCAAACGCGCGGACCTGGCCGAAACGTTGCTGATGCTCCACGGCGCCGGCATATGCGACGCAAAATCTTTCCCCTGGTTCGAGCCGCCTCCGGAAGCGGCCGTCGATGCGGCGGAGATGTTGCTGGTTCAGCTGGGTGCAATAACCACTGGCGGCCATATTACGGGTACCGGCAAGGAAATGCTGATGCTGCCCGCCCATCCCAGGCTGGCCCGCCTGATGCTGGAGGGACGGAAACTGGGCATCGCCGGCGAGAGTTCGCTGCTCGCCGCGCTTATTTCGGAACGGGACATACGGCTCGATTTACGCACTCAACTCGGCGCAGCCAGACCGAAGGCGCGCGCGGAAATATCCGGGACATCCGACCTCGTCGAGCTCATGGAGTGCTATCGCGAAGCCGAGGAGGCGCATTTTGACCGCGCACGCGTTCTGGCCCTGGGACTGGATCCGCCCGCAATCGCTGCAGTAAAGAAAGCGCACCAGCAGTTCCGCCGCATCCTGTCCTCACGTGGCCCTTCCGGGCCCGTTGCCGGCACGAAGCAGAATGAAGAGGCGCTTCTGATTTCCATCCTGTCGGCTTTCCCGGACCGGGTCGCGAAGCGCCGCAAAAGTGGTTCAAGGGAACTCCTGCTCGCCGCCGGAGGATGCGCCACGCTTTCGCCGGCCAGCATCGTGCGCGAACCCGGCTTCCTGGTCGCCATCGATGCCGAAGAACGTAAGGTCAACAGTCCACTTCAAGCGCAGGGCGCCTTCGTCCGTCTTGCGTCGGCCGTCGAGATCGAGTGGCTCGCCGGACTGTTTCCGGAAGCCATCAGCGAGAAGACCGAACTCAAATGGAACGAACGCGCCGGGAGAGTCGAAGAACTGCGGCAGACGTATTTTCACCAGATTACGCTCGAGGAAATTATAAAAACCGCTGAGCCTTCGGAGGAGGCTTCGCGCATTCTGGCAGCCGAGGCCCTTGCGCGACGGCTTGCGCCGTTTTCCGACCTTTCCGCTCTCCCGACGTTTCAGGCAAGAGTTTCCCTTGCGGCTTCGTGCTATCCGGGAGAAAAGTATCCCGAAATTAACGACGAAGAAATTCGCCGCGCCGTGGAGATTTTGTGTGCCGGAAAACGCAGCCTGAAGGAGATCGAGCGCCCGTCGCTGGTCGCTGCACTGGCAGCAAGACTGACGGCACGGCAGCGCGAGATTCTCGAGCGGGAGACTCCGGAGCGAATCCGGCTGAAACACGGTCGCTCCGCAAAAATTCACTACCAAACCGGCAAGCCCCCCTGGGTTGAATCCCGCCTGCAGGATTTTTTCGGCATGCGCGAGCCTCCCGCAATCTGCGGCGGCCGCGTACTCCTCACCCTGCACCTGCTTGCTCCCAACGGGCGCGCGGTGCAGGTAACCCAGGACCTGGCCGGGTTCTGGCAGCGGCACTACCCCGCCATCCGCCGCGAGCTTCAGCGCCGTTACCCGAAACATCAGTGGCCGGAGGCAGTGGTTAGTGATTAGTGGTTAGTAGGAAAATGGTATTTATTTTTGATTTTTCAGCGTGCGTCAGCGTTTATCGGCGTGCGTCAGCGATAAAATTTATGGACGGGGCTACCATTTGGCTTTTCCTAAAGGGTCATGACCCGGTTTCGCAAGTCGGAGGTGATTTTCATGGCGTTCGTCCCCCGGTCATATCGGACGGCCGGGCCGATGGTTACGGTAACGGCGCCGGGACGGGCGAATTTTTTCCGCGCTTGCTTGAGCTCGAATAATCCGTCAATTCGCAGAGGGACAACGGGCAGATCCAGATCGGCCGCGAGTAAACCGATGCCCGTGCGGAATGGTCCCATCGCTCCGTCCTTTGTCCGCGTCCCTTCCGGGAAAACCAATATCGAATAGCCGCGGTCGGCGGATTCACCCGCAAACGCGAAGCTCCGGCGGAAGCCCGCCTTCTGCGGCAGCGGGAAAACATTGAAGAGCGCCACCACCAGTCCGTACGATATCTTCTCGATCCATCGCCGGAAGAAGCCCATCCCCGGCGGCGGATCCCGCATATCGCGCAGCATCTCGCCCATCATGGCCACGGCCAGGCGGTGACGGAAGCGCGCAGGGACTGCCGCCAGGACAAATCCGATATCGACCCGGGTGACGTGATTACAGACGAACAACACCGGGCCTGCCAGATCCCGCAGGCTTTCACGGCCGCACACACGGGGACGCGCGAGGATCCAGGTTGCGGGCCCGCATAGGAGGTAATACACCAGTATCCTGAGCGCCGCGACCGGCGCGCGCTGGGTCCAGCGCGGATATCGGAATTCGGCGCCCCGCTGCGCCGGCCGGTTCAGCATTTCCTCAATCTCCCCGAGCGTGCTTGCCGAAGTGAACCGGGACTCATCGAGATCCAGCTGAAACCTGTCTTCAAGCGCGCCGATCAATTCCACCTGCTCGATCGAAGTCAGGCCGAGATCCCGGGCCAGGCTGGTCCGGGGCGAAATATCTGCAGTACTTCGGCCCGTGATGCGGGCAATCATGTCCGCCAGCGTGCCCTGACCGCCTGGCCTGCTCGCGGCCTTTCTGAAATGCGCATCGACATAGTCCTGAATCGCCGCTGCCTGCGGCTTTTGAGTGGGCGTCCGGGGAAAATCCCTCTCCGGCCAGACCAGCCAGTGGCGTATGCGCTGGAAATCAGCGAGCGTTTCATTGGCGCGCCCGATCACCGCAGCCGGATCGGATTCGCTGCCATGCAGGACCAGGACCGCGCAGGCTTCGGGATTCACGCTTCCGATTCCCAGCACGACGCAATCCCGGACTTCGGGCTGCCGCCTCAGCGCCGCTTCGAGATCTTCGGGATAAATATTCATTCCCTCCGAACTCACGATCACGTTCTTCCTTCGCCCTTTGAAATACAGGTTGCCGTGTTCATCGAGAGAACCCAGGTCGCCGGTGTGAAACCATCCCTCCTCACCCGAGACGGGTTTTGTCTCCCCCGCCTGGTAATAGCTTTTTGCGATGCTCTCGCCCCGGACCAGGATCTCTCCGTCCGGCGCCAGGCGTACTTCACGGCCCGGCAATATTTTGCCTACCGAACCATGCCCAAGCCTCAGCGGATGATTGATGCTGATCATGGAGGTCGTTTCGGTGAGGCCGTATCCCTGGATGACGGCGTATCCCAGGCGCCCCCAGAACTGCTCGGTTTCAGGATCGAGGCTCGCGCCGCCCGATATGAACGCCCAGTATTTCCACCCGAACCTGCCATGAATAGCACGGAAGCGCCACCAGCGCCGCAGGAAATGCTCCCCCGCGGCTTTGTCGAAATTTTTCCGGAACACTTTCAGCCGGCCCCCCGATTCCATATCGCGCTCAATTTTGTCCCGCAGGGTTTGCATGATTCTCGGCACCGTCACGAGTACGGAGATCTTTTCCCGCTTTATCGTGCGTAGGATTTCCGACGGATTGAGCGTATCGTGAAATACCACGGTGCTTCCCATGATCTGCGGGATGAAGAGCCCAAGGAACTGTCCGAAGACATGGCTGAGCGGCAGCAGGTTTAAAAACCGCAACGGGTGAACGATGCGCTCATACTTCAGGTATTTGCCGATTTCCTTTTCCAGCGGCTCGAGGTTGGCGAGAATATTCCGGTGGGAGATCAGGACTCCTTTCGGGTCGGCCGTTGTACCCGATGTAAACACCATTTCGGCAGCGTCCTGATCATCGATAGCGGGCAGAGCAACAGGCTCGCGGGAGTGGCGCGCGAGTATTTGCGGAAAATCTTCAAAAGCCAGCGCAGGCAGCGAGAGATCGACCGGCGGCTGCCGGCGCGAACACAGGCACAGCCGCGTTCCGGCCTGGGCGGAAACGCGCCGCGCAAAATCCACGGACGCGCCCTGATCCATGGGTAGGGCTACGGCGCCGCGCAGGATGATTGCCCAGAAGCCCGCGACCCATTCCGGGCAGTCGCCGCCCCAGAGGAAAACCCTGTCCCCGCGCCCGATGCCGCGAGCCTCGAGTTCGCGCGCCAGGCCGTATGCGCACTCGGCCGCCTGGCGGTAGGACCAGTGCAGCCTCCGGTAGCCGCGGCGGCAAACGAAAGCCGTCTCCGGTCCCCGGCGGTAATAGTTCCCGACAATATGGGCCAGCGTACGTTCTTTCATCACGAGCCAGGTACCTCCAGAAAAGCCGGAGGCTTGAAAGATTTAAACCGCTCAAAGCGGTTGGACTAGTTACGCCGGTCTTGAACGCCGACGCACGCTGAACGGACGCCGACCTACGCCGACAAAAATTTATATATTTTTTTCAGCGTATGTCAGCGTTTCAAAATACGGAGCTGTCAAACTCTTTGAGTACCCCGGCAGAGCCGCGGGTTTACCAATGTAATTATTGCGCGGCTTCGCGATAAAGGCTTCAGATAGGTCGGACGTCGGAAGCATCGATTTCCACGGAAACGGCCTGGCGGATCAGATCGACCTTAATGACAAACCGGAACTTGCCCCGTTTTTCGACGAGTATGCCCTGGATGCCTTTCAGCGGCCCGGCAATCACCTCGACGCGGCTTCCAACACGCACATAAGGATACGGGTCAACGGCGACGCTGGCTTCGAGGAATCTGCGGACGCCGAGGATCTGTTCTTCCGGGATCGCCTCGGCGTGGCCTTCACGACCGACAAACCGCACCGCACCGGGTATGTTCAGGACCCTGTAACGGCTTTCCGGCGTATCCACATGGTGGACGAAGATGTAGCCGGGAAACATTGGGATCCATATTCTTTTTTTGCGGTCCTTCCAGCGGCTGAGGATCTCGCGCATGGGCAGGAAAACTTCAATGCTCCGGTCGGTCAATTCGCCCAGCATTTTCTTTTCGAAACGGCTGCGGGTATAGAGGGCGTACCAGGCCGGAATAATCAATCGATCGGATTCTTGCATAGCAGAAAGCCGTGTCCGGCCCTGACTATATCGGCTGCATGATACCCTGTCAAGCTGCCGTAAGCTACGCGAAAGTTGGGGGTTGCTTTTGCGTCTCTCGTGTTGGAATATTTTCCCTCCTGTTGCGAGAGGAATTGTGAAGACTGCGGAAATTGCGGATGCCAACGATCCTAAAGCCATCAAGAGGGGGGCGGAGATACTGCGCGCCGGTGGACTGGTCGCTTTCCCGACCGAGACCGTTTACGGCCTCGGGTGCGACGCCGGCAATCCAATGGCGGTGGCCAGGATTTTTGAGGTGAAAGCCCGTCCCCGCATCGATCCGCTGATCGTGCATGTCGCCGATACGGCTTCGGCCGAACGCTACGGCGATTTGCCGGAATCGGCCCGAGGGCTCATGGCGAAATTCTGGCCCGGCCCTCTGACGCTGGTGGTCCCGAAAAAGGATTCAGTCCCTCCCATCGTCACCGCGGGTCTGGAAACCGTGGCCATACGCATACCGTCTCATCCTGCGGCCCTTGCGCTAATACGGGCGGCTGGATGCGGCATAGCTGCGCCCAGCGCGAATCCGTTCGGGTACGTCAGCCCTACCGAAGCCGGGCACGTTGCGGAGCAGTTGGCGGATAAAATCGACCTGATTCTGGACGGCGGCCCATGCCCGATCGGCGTGGAGTCCACCATAGTGTCGCTCGTCGGCGCCGCGCCGTGCCTGCTGCGCGCCGGCGGCGTCGCCATCGAGGAACTTGTGCCGCTGGTTGGCAGGCTGGAAATTCCGGCGGACCCGTCCGGGCGTCCTTCGGCGCCGGGGATGCTGAAGCGGCATTACGCGACCCGGACAAGGCTGGAAATTTCGGGCGAAAGGCCCGGCGAGCTCAGGGCAGGCGAAAGAGCCGGGTTGCTCAGCCTTCTACAGCCGGAAGACCCCGACAGGTTTGCCGCGGTGGAGGTGCTCTCGACTTCTGGAGACCTGCGCGAGGCAGCAGCCAACCTTTTCCGGGCGCTGCGCCGCCTGGACAGCCTTGGGCTCGACCGCATCATCGCCCGTCCCATCGAGGAAACGGGCCTGGGCGTCGCAATCATGGACAGGCTGCGGCGCTGTTCGGAAAAAGGTTGAAGCATAAAACCGGCGCCTTGCGCTACTCCCGTGATAGAGTAGGTTTCATGGTGCTGGATCGAGGACAGCGGGACATACAATGACGCACACTATCGGCACCCCCCTTTTCTGGATCGGATTTCTTGCGGTTGTCCTTTTTCTTCTGTCGCTTGATTTGGGCGTGTTTCACCGGAAAGCACATGCCGTGACCTTCAGGGAGGCTCTTTCCTGGAGCACGGTCTGGATTGTCCTTTCGCTGTCCTTCGGCGCGTGGATATACAGCACCTATGGCAAACAGTGCGGGCTGGAGTTTTTCGCCGGTTACCTGATCGAGTATTCGCTGAGCATCGACAACGTTTTTGTTTTCATCCTGATATTTTCCTATTTCAAAGTCCCGCCCAGGCTGCACCACCGCGTCCTTTTCTGGGGCATTCTGGGAGCCCTGATCATGAGGGCAACCTTCATACTGGCAGGCGCGGCCCTGATCAGCGCGTTCCACTGGATCATCTATCTTTTCGGAGCGTTCCTCGTTTACACAGGATTCAAGATCCTGCGGCAGGGGGAGACCGACGCGGAGCCCGGACATAATCCCGCAGTGCGGATGTTTCAGCGCATGGTTCCGATGACGTCGGACTACACTTCGGGCAAGTTTTTTCTTCGGCAAAACGGGAAAATCATGGCGACGCCGCTTGCCCTGGTCGTTTTCACGGTCGAGGTAACGGATCTTATCTTCGCCACAGACTCGATTCCCGCAATTTTCGGAGTCACGCGGGACCCGTTTATCGTGTATACCTCGAACGTGTGTGCGATCCTCGGGCTCCGCTCCCTGTATTTTCTCCTGGCGTCGGTTGTCAGCCGTTTTGCCTATCTGGGCACCGGGCTCGGGATCGTGCTGATGTTCATTGGGGTCAAGATGCTGATCAGCGGGTATTATGAAATTCCTATTGCCGTTTCGCTTGGAATTGTCGCGGCTATTCTGGCGGCTTCCATGGTTCTTTCGCTCGTCTTCCCGCCGAAGCCGCCGCAAAAACCAAAGGAACATAGATCCGAACACGAATTGCACGGTACTCCCAAGGTTTCGTGAGGGTCAAGTGAGAACAGGCCTCCGGACCCATTTATTTCGTGAGGACGGGTCTGGAGAAACTGTCTCAAAACGACTGTCACGAGATCCTCGCCGGCAGTTTTGAGACAGTCTCTGGAGACCCGTCCTCACGAAATAACAGAGGAGGAGGAGGCGCGCATATGGATCATGAACCGATTTCGCAATTCTATTACTCGCACCGGCTGAAGCTGCACTTCTGGGACTGGGGGAACAACGGCAAGCCCAACCTGATCCTGGTCCACGGCGGCATGGATCATGCGCGCAGCTGGGACCGCATCGCGGAGGCTTTCCGGAACGATTTCCGGATCCTGGCGCCCGACCTGCGCGGCCACGGCGACAGCAGCTGGGCTTACGGCTCCCTGTACGGCCTTGCGGAATATGTGCTGGATCTCTCCGCGCTCGCCGACATTGCCGGCCGGTTCCCCGTTTACTTCATCGGGCATTCCCTGGGCGCCGCCATCGTGCTGCAATATGCAGGGATCTACCCGGACCGCGTGCAAAAACTGGTGGCGATCGAAGGGGTCTCCCCGCCCCAGGGAGTGCCGAGCACCCGGCCGGCCTATGAGCGGCTGCGGGAATGGATCGAGGTGATGCGGCAATACGAAAAGAAAGCTCCGCACAAGTATCCGAACCTTGATGCCGCCTGCGAGCGCATGTACAAGGCCAACCCGCACCTGTCGCCCGAGACGGCGCGACACCTGACGCTTAACGGATCGAACTGGAGCGCCGACGGCAGCCTGACCTGGAAATTTGACAATTATGTCCGGGCGCTTGCGGTTTACGGCCTTAACATGGACGACGTCCAGCAGACGTGGAGCCAGATACGCTGCCCGGTGCTTCTATTGCGCGGGCTCGACAGCTGGACGCAGGACCCCGGCAAGGAAGGGCGCATACATTCGATCCCCGGCTACCGCATGATCGAGGTGCCCAATGCGGGACACTGGCTGCACCACGACCAACCGGACTTCTTCATCGAGCACGTGCGCACATTTTTCTTTTCGGATTAAGAGGATTTTTCGGCGTTCGTCGGCGCTTTATCAGCGTCGGTCGGCGTTTCCTTTACGCGCTTTTGCGCAATTCCACCAGCACCTGGCGGGCCACGGCCTTGAGCGTATCCAGGACGCCGACGCCGCGCGGAGCAACCGCTTCAAGGACCGGCTCCCCCTTCACCAGCAGTTGCTGCTGGAGGGACTCGACCGGCATCGCGCTGGGCAGGTCCCGCTTGTTCAGCTGCAGCACATAAGGGATGCTGCTTATGTCGAATCCCTGCTCCTTGAGGTTCTGGGCAAGATTGGCAAGGGATTCCAGGTTGGCATCGAGGCGCTCTTCCTGGGAGTCGGCGACGAAAACCACTCCGTCCACCCCCTTCAGGATGAGTTTGCGGCTGGAGTCGTAAAAGACCTGCCCGGGGACCGTGTAAAGATGGAAACGCGTGCGGAATCCACGGATCTGGCCAAGGTCTATGGGCAGAAAATCAAAGAACAGGGTTCGCTCTGTTTCGGTGGCCAGAGAGATTAGCTTGCCTTTGTTTTCAGGACTGGTGATCTGGTAGACGTACTGAAGGTTGGTGGTTTTGCCTCCCAGTCCTGGTCCGTAATAGACAATCTTGCAGTTGATTTCCCGGGCTACGTAGTTTATGAACGTCACTGCTAATTCCTTGATTTAATAAAGGATTAAGGATCGATTCTCCCCAACAGCTCCTCCAGCTCATCATCGCTGAAATCGGGATAATCCGGCATCGACCCCGCTTTTTCCATTCTCTGCTGAAAGCTCCGGATCACGTCTTCGAGCAGTGTTGCCGTACGCTTGCACTTGTAGCGCACCAGACCCAGCGATGCGGTCGCATCAAACACCAGTACCAGTGAGAACTTTTTGAGCAGATCGGATATGAATAGGCTGCGCTGGCGTCCCTGGTGAAGCAGGACGGAAAATTCCCTCTCACCGACGATGTTGGCCAGACCATCGGTTGCCGCGAGGTTCGCCGCTGCCAGAGATGCCAGCGACGTGCAGTCGATGCTTCCCGCAGATCCGGACATGGCAACGGTCTGGCCGCTGCGGCTGATCAGCAGAACCAGTTCCGCCCGAAGCTCTCTGTGCATCCTGCCCAGAATCGCCCCGATCCTTTGGTAATCCTGTTCACGTAAATTAAAGTTATTCGAGCTCACGTATCAACAATGGGTCAAACGGTTAACAGATTGAAATTTATAGGGACCCGTCCCTCGGATCATTCGCGTTTTCCGTATTCTCGAGTGCCGAGGGCTCATGGGAACCTTTTTACGGAGCGTGACATACCGATTATGGGTCTCAACCAGATCTTGCACTTGACTTATCGTCTGGATTCTCCTAATAATAACGTCAAATTTTTGTGATAAAGATTGAATGCGGCACAAGTTGTTCACCTTTATTGACTTATGGGTAATTGATGGCGAGGGCGTTGGCGCGGAACAAGAACAGGGGAGAAAAATCTCACGGGGTTAGCCATCCGGTGAAGAAAGCTTCATCCAAATCGGCTTCGGGCTCCTCCGACAAAAAACCGGGTTTGAAAGGCAAAGCATCTTCCGGCAAAACCGTTCACATGCCCGTTGCCAGGACCGGGAAAAAGGCGCTGCCTGCTGCCCGCCACCGGGCTCATAAGGAAAAACCGGCCGTGGAAGCCGAAGCCAGGAAAGCTGCGCCGAAGGCCAGTGTTGCTGCGGTTCCCGAACCTCCGCCACGCCTGCTGCGTCAAACCAAAACCACAGCAGCCGCTCTGGCGCTGATGGAAAAAGGGATTGAGCATATCTTCCGGAAGGATTTCAAAAAGGCGCGCCACGAACTGAATTCGCTGCTTGACGCCTATCCCTCGGAAACCGAAATCCTGGTGCGTGCCCGCAGTTATCTTCAGATCTGCGATCGTGAGGATGCCGCCCAGAAAAAGGTGCAGATCACCAAGGATCAGCTCTACACCCTGGGCGTGCTGGAACACAACAAGGCCAATTACGACCAGGCCATCGCCTATTTCCGGCAATCGCTGGAAAACCACAGGGATGCCGATTATATTTATTACTCGATGGCAGCCTCCATGGCCATGAAGGGCGATTGGGCGGAATCAATCGAGAACCTGCGGAAAGCCATTGATTTAAATGAAGATAGCCGGATCTACGCCAAAAACGACGCCGATTTCGCCAGCCTGCAAGGCCGCAGGGAATTTGCGGAACTGGTCGGAATCAGCGTGGCGAATACGGCGGATACACCGTAATCGACACCAGCGTCGCTTCCGCCCCGAATAATCCTATGATTCACTGCAAGAACTGCATTCATTGGCTGGACGAAAGCCTCGAACAGATTGAAGCCGATCACGGGGCGCATCCGCACATTTTCATGGGATGCCGGATTTTCGGATTTGTCGAGAACCATCAAGCCCTCGAAGAATGCCGGCACTATATGGCCAGCCGGGACCTCTTCACAATCTGCAACACCTGCAAGATAGCCGTACCCAAGGTTTGCGTGTCGCTGGGAGAGTGCGTCAACTGCACCGATACGGACCTTTTCTGCGTGGACCACTGCATGGGCGAAGAAAGCCGGAAATACTGCACGCACTTCGTACGCCTGCACACCGAAGGCGCCCACCTCATCGACCACGACCAGGCTTTCGACCTTTTCCCCCTCCTGGAGATGCCCGGCAAACAAAAGTCCGCGAAAGAAAGCCCTGTAACGCCGATCAAATCCAAAAAATGACCGAAGATTTTGCCTGGTGCAATGCGAACGTTTGAACGTTGAACGTTTCAACGTGAAACGTTCCACCTTCCACCATACCCGAGGCGCATATGCCGCCGGTGAATCTACGCCGAATCAAATCGAGCGGATCGGAGTCAGGGACCTCCGGCAAAGCCGGAAGCTTGAAAGATTTGAACCGCTCAAAGCGGTTGGAGGAGTTCCGCCGGTCCTGAACGCTGACTTACGCGGGCAAAAGCCGATGAGGCGCTTCCGATCCCCGCAGAAAACCCCATCGGAAGCGCCTCATCGGCTTTTGCTCGCCGACCGTCGTCGAACAAATCGGCGTTTGTCAGCGCTTTTGTCAGCGTTTCTCAGCGTTTCAAAATGCACAGCTGTCAAACTCCTTGAATCCCCCGGCAAAACCTGGGGATTACCAATGCAATTACTGCATCATCCGGTAATGAGCCCGGTAAGGCCGCAGGGTCGCCAGATAGATGGCCAGCATGCTTGCGCCGCTAAGCGCCATGGTAATCGCAATCGATGGACCCAGCATGTTCGGATCTCTGAACACGTAATCGGTGAACACTCCCGGGAGAAGCGGCCCCAGGGTCAAGCCGCCCAGGTTCAGAATGAACAGGTAAAGCGCGCTCACCTGGGCGCGCACCTGATTGGGGAATATGACCGTCAGGGCTGCACCCACAGTCCCCATCGGCAGCACCAGGCAGAAGATTGCCGGGCCGATCAGCGCCAGCGACCAGGCGGCCGTCGGCATCAGCATCGCCGGAACGAAGAACAGGATGATGCCTATCGCGCATGGAATCGCCACCCGGAGGGGAGCATCCACATACCCCCGCCGCTGCCAGCGCTCGCTCAAATAGCCTCCCAGGTACAATCCCGCACAGCCGAATGTAATGACGAGGAATCCCAGGGCCCGTCCGGTTTCCCCTATACTCCAGCCGTGAGCGCGTAGAAAGTAGGTCGGGACCCAGGCGCTGAAGGCATAGTTGCAGGCCCCGTGGAAGATGAAACCTACCGAGATTCCCGCCACCGACTGCCAGCGTTTCATCACTTCAGCCAGCGTCTCGCGCAAGCTCAGCTTTTCGCTTCCCGAGGCTGTGCGCAGCACATCTTTACGCGCCGGCTCCTTGATTGTCATAAGCAGAAACGGAAACAGGAGCCCCGGCAAACCCAGGATCAGGAAGGTGAGCCGCCAGGAGGCGATGCTTCCGAGCACCGGCAGGGTGACGTCGGGTTTCCCGGCGACAATCTGAACGACGGTTCCGCCCACGATCAAGGCCAGCGAGGACCCGAGCAGTTGGCCAAAATAATACACGCTCAAAGCCAACCCGAGGCGTTCTTTGGAAAAATAGTCGGAGAGGATGGAGTATGAGGAGGGATTGAGAGCCGCCTCGCCGATTCCCACACCCATGCGCGCCAGGAAGAGGGTCGCGTAGCTTCTGGCGCCGGCGCATGCGGCGGTGAACAAGCTCCAGAATGCGATGCAAATGGAAATGAGATTGCGCCGGTTGGTAAAATCCGCAATCCTTCCCAGCGGCAGGCCCATAAAGGCATAGAAAAGCGCGAAAGAAAATCCCTGCAGCAAACCCATCAGGGTGTCGCTGATTCCAAGGTCGGCTTTGATCTGCGGCACCAACAGGCCCAGGATCTGCCTGTCGACATAGGAAAGCGCGTAGCAGAGCATCAAGACGATGACGGCATACCATGCGGTCGCGCCGGCCCGCGCCGCCTTTTCTACCGTCGTCCTGCCATTCGTGTGGATTGGAGTCATAGATGAGCCTCCGCCCGAATATATCACAAAATGCCCTTCCGCCTGCGGCCCCAGTTTGGAGTTTAGAGTTCCCAGTTCAGAGTTCCCAGTTTCCAGTTTTCCAATAAGCTATAACCGGAAACCGGCAAATCCCAACTGGGAACTGGAAACTGGGAACTCTGAACTCTAAACTCTAAAGCTTTTGACTTTGGTTCCCCGAAAGGCAGACAATCAACGGCAAATTCAGCTTTATACAATATGGGAGGAAGAAAATGTCCGGCGCTCTTCAGGGTATCAAAATTGTCGAGTTGGGTCATTGGGTAGCTGTCCCTTGCGCTTGCGCGATTCTGTCGGATTGGGGTGCCGAAGTAATCAAGATCGAAGATCCCGGGGTTGGCGATTCCTTGCGTGGAATCAAGTCCATCGAGGGGATTCCCATGCAAGGTCCGATTGTGCCCGTTTTTGAGGTGCTGAACCGCGGGAAACGGGGGCTTTGCGTGAACCTGCGCATTGACCAGGGGCGGCAAATTGTCTACCGCCTGGTGGAGAACTGTGATGTTTTCGTATCCAATTTCCAATCCCGCGTTTTGGACAGGTTGGGCATGGATTACGAGACTCTGATTAAACGGAATCCGAAGCTGGTCTATGCCAGCCTGACCGGTTATGGCGAGGCAGGAGCCGATAGCGACAAGCCGGGCTACGATTACACCGCCTTCTGGTCCCGGGGAGGCCTTATGGCGAAACTCGGCGCCCCGGATGGCGTGCCCCCCAGCCACCGCCCCGGCATCGGCGACAGCATTACTTCGATGTGCATCACCTCGGGCATCCTGGCGGCGCTCCTGTCCAGAGAAAGAACCGGCAAAGGACAGAAGGTGGCGTTCTCGCTTTATCAGACTGCCGTGTGGGCCCTGAATCAGGACATTCAGGTTGCTCTATACAAGAAAGAGGAAATTCCCAACATCGACCGGCTGAAAGTGAAAAACCCGATCTGGAACAGCTACCAGACGAGCGACGGGCGCTGGATGCAACTGGCTATGATGCAGTCCGAACGCTACTGGCCCGAGTTCTGCAAAGCTATAGGACGCCCGGAATTGCAGAATGACAGCAGATTCGACACCGATGATCAAAGACAAAAGAACAACGAGTTCCTGATATCCATCATCAGTGAAGTCTTCGCCGGCAAAAGCCTCACCGAGTGGATCGAGATCCTTGACAGGCATGGCCTGGTCAGTTCCAGGGCGCAGACTATCTCGGAAATCCTTAAAGATCCTCAGGCGGCCGCGAATAACTTCTTCGTAAAACTCGACCATCCCGGCGCAGGCGAAATCAGGCTGGTGGCAAGCCCGGTCAAGTTCAGCGAGACGGAAGCAAGTGTGAAAGGACCCGCGCCTGAAGCCGGTCAGCACTCGGAAGAAATTCTGCTGGAGGCGGGTTACACTTGGGACGACATAATCCGCCTTAAGGACGAAGGGGCGATCAATTGACGAAGAGCCGTCGCGGACGGGCCCTTGCGGCAACCCGGATGAATCACTGGTATGGAGGAAAGCGCGAATGCCTGAGAGGCTGCGTGGCAGGACTTTTGAAGAATTTGCCGTCGATGAAGATATCATCAGCGGAACCAGGACGGTCACGGAAGAGGATGTAGTCAACTTCGCTCATCTTTCAGGGGATTTTCAGCCTGAGCACATGAATGAAGAATACGCCAGGAAGGGTCCCATTGGAGCGAGGATCGCCCATGGGCTTTTGGTGTTGTCTATGGCCACGGGGCTCCTGAACCAGACAGGCGCTTTCGAGGGCACTTCCATTGCCATCCTTGAGGTGACCGTCCGTTTCCGGAAAGCCGTGAAGTTCGGAGACACCATAAGGGCGATCCAGAGGATCACGGGAAAGAAGGAGACGAGCAAACCCGATCGTGGAGTCCTTTCAACCCGTATCACAGTGCTGAATCAGGACAGCCAGACGATCCTCGAATCCGATCTTGTGATATTGCTGTACAAGCGAGGTTTTGTGCCCTGATCCAGGTCACCAGCAGAAAGCGGAAGGAGTGCCGAAATGGCGAAGCTCATCACCGGAGGAACGGGATATATCGGCGCCGAACTGGCTCATATCCTCGCCAGGCGCGGTGAAGAGGTAGTTCTGTTCGACGTGGCGATTGCCGAATACCGCATCGAAGACATCAGAAACCAGGTGAAGGTCGTGCGTGGGGATGTGAGCAACTGGTCCGAGGTAGCCAATGTGGTCAAGGCTAACAGGATCACGGAAATCTACCATATGGGGGCTCTGCTCACTCTCGCGTCCGAAAGCAATCCGTGGGCTTCCTTTCAGGTCAACATTATCGGCACCTACAATGTTCTGGAGGCGGCCAGACTCTTCGACGTGGAAAAGGTGATGTTCACCAGTTCACTGGGAACCTACGGGCTGGGAATTACCGATGTGGTTGATGATCTCACGATCCAGCGCCCGACGAATCTTTATGGCTGCGGCAAACTCTACTGCGAAGGATTGGGCCGATGGTACATGAAGAAGTTCGGCATCGACTTCCGCTCGGTCCGCTACCCCTCGACTTGCGGGCCCAACGTCCGCACGCCCGGGCACTGGGTTCCGGGGATGATTCAGGACGCGATCATGGGAAAGCCTCACGAGTGCGTCTATGCATCGCCGGGCGACCCCGGCGCGCCCCTTATATATATGACCGACGCCGCCAGGGCCGCGGACATGGTACTGCTGGCTCCCAAAAGCGAAATCAAGATGGTGAATTATTGCGTTTCGGGCATTCCCGAAGCGCTTCCGCTCAATGAGCTTCAGGCCGCCCTCAAAAAACGCTACCCTGACACAAGGATCACCTACGGACCTCCGGGAAGCCCGGCCGGCATTACCGTATGTAGGAAATTTGATGACAGCTGCGCCCGAAAAGAATGGGGATGGGAACCGCTTTGCGACACACCTGAGGCCATAATAGACAAGTTCGAAAAGGACATCCGGGAGCGCCCGAGGTATTTTGGGCTAGCCTGAATAATCCCCGCAGCCGGCAACCGATAAAAGATAAAAGATCTGCGTCAATCTTAAACCTCATTTCAAATGTCGGTCCCTGAAATGCCCTGAAAATACCACCGGAAGCGCCTCATCGGCTTTTGCTCGCCAACCCTCGCCGACAAAATCGGCGTTTGTCAGCGCTTTTATCAGCGTATCTCAGCGTTATAAAATACCCAGCTGTCCAACTCTATGAGTCCCCCGGCAGTGCCGGGTGTTTTGCCAATTTAATTAGTTCCTGTCGCGAAACTGGTTTGTGCCGCGTAGCGGCACTATGATTTTAGCCCGGCCTTTCAAGGCCGGGAACCATGGTACAGCGAGCAGCGCGTCGCGTAGCGACGCCTGAGATTCAGCCGTCGCTACGCGACGGAAAACTTAACTCCTTTCGATCCAGGCCTTAAAAGGCCTGGCTAAATTCAGCTGGCCGCTACGCGGCCTGACTCCAATTATCGGCTTCTATGTAATATCAAATATCCTATTGACGGTTGAAAAATTTGGCTTTTTCACAAAACCCGAGTTTCGCGACAGAAACTAATTAGTAATATAAGACTGATTTGTGCGCTTTCCTGCGCCACAAATATCTTTGCAGCTTTATGAACAGCTGACTGCCGAATGCAGAATTATGAATTTCGACTGACTTCTGCGGTTCGACATTCCATATTCGAAATTCGCCTTTTTCCTGATTTATGATATTTCTGGCCTTTGCTCCGTACTGAGTGCGTGGTATTCCTGGAGGCTGCGGGCCATGAGCTTTTCGCGGCGCATCGTGCGTATGGCGTTGGCCGCCGCCGCGGCGCCGGAAAGTGTCGTGATGCAGGCGACGCCGAATTGAGTGGCTGCGCGCCGGATCGCCTTCCCCTCGTTGCGCGACTGCCCTCCCCAGGGCGTATTGATGATCAAATCGATTTTCCTGCTTTTGATCCGGTCGATGACGTTGGGCCTGCCCTCCCCGGCTTTGAAGATGCGCTCCGACGCGACACCGTTGCGCTCCAGAAACTGCTGAGTCCCGCTTGTGGCCAGAATGTGAAAGCCGAGAGCCTTCAGGTCCCGCGCAATCGGAAGCACTCCTTCCTTGTCCCTGTCGTTGACACTGACAAACACCGTCCCGTCCCGGGGCAGACGGACGCCAGCAGCCATCTGCGCTTTCGCGAAAGCGATCCCGAAGCTTTCCGCCACGCCCATCACTTCGCCTGTGGATTTCATCTCCGGGCCGAGAATGGTGTCGACGCCGGGGAACTTGTTGAACGGGAAAACCGGAGACTTGACGAAGCAGTGCCGCACCCGCAGGTCCTCTCTCAAGCCCAGGGCGGCAAGCTTTTCGCCCGTCATGACGCGCGCCGCAATCTTGGCCAGCGGAACGCCCGTGGCCTTGCTGACGTACGGCACGGTGCGCGAAGCCCGCGGATTCACTTCCAGCACGTAGACCACGTCGCGCTGGACGGCGAACTGGATGTTCATCAGCCCGACGACGTGCAGGGCGTTGCCCAGCGTCCTCGCGTATCCTTTCATGCGCTCGAGCAGCCCGCGATCGATCGCGATGGGCGGCAGGATGCAGGTGCTGTCGCCGCTGTGTATGCCCGCTTCCTCGATGTGCTCCATAACGCCGGCAATGATTACGTGCTCACCGTCGCACAGGGCGTCGACGTCGTATTCGGCGGCGTTTTCGAGAAACTTGTCGACCAGCACAGGACGCTCGGGCGAAGCCTCGACGGCCGTGGTCATGTAATCGTCCAGCGAAGCCCGGTCATAGACAATCGACATCGCCCGCCCGCCGAGCACATAGGAAGGACGGACCAGGACCGGGTAGCCGATTTCGGCCGCGACCGCGCGGGCGTCTTCCAGACTCATGGCCGTGCCGTTGACCGGCTGGGGGATCCCGAGATCGGTCAGCAATTGTCCGAAGCGTTTGCGGTCCTCGGCCAGGTCGATATTCTCCGGCGACGTGCCGATCACGGGAACGCCGGCTGCGCGCAATTTGAGCGCGAGGTTCAGGGGCGTCTGCCCCCCGAACTGGACGATCACGCCGTCGGGCTTCTCGACCTCCACGATCTCCATCACGTCTTCGAAGGTCAGCGGCTCGAAATAAAGACGGTCGGAGGTGTCGTAATCGGTCGAAACCGTTTCCGGGTTGCAGTTCACCATGATGGTTTCAAAACCGGCTTCTTTCAGGGCGAACGAGGCGTGGCAGCAGCAGTAGTCGAACTCGATCCCCTGGCCGATCCGGTTGGGGCCGCTCCCCAGCACCATGATCTTTTTCGCGCCGCTCGGCCGGGCTTCGCATTCGCTTTCGTACGTGGAATACAGATAGGGCGTGTGCGACTCGAATTCCGCGGCGCAGGTGTCGACACGCTTGTATACCGGGTGGATTCCCTCTTTCCGGCGCCGCTGCATCACCTGGTCCGTGGAGACCGTTCCGCCACCGGAAGGCTTCAGGAACTCCGAGATATTCTGATCCGAGAAGCCGGATCGCTTGCATTCCCGCAACAGCTCCGCAGGCAGTTCTTCCAGCGTGACCTTCTGCAGCCGCTGCTCCAGGTCGACAATTTCCCGGAGCTGGTTTAAAAACCACGGATCGATCTTTGTCTGCCGGTGTATCTCTTCCGGCGTCTGACCGATCGCAAGCGCGTAGTGAACGTGCGCCAGCCTTTCCTGCAGGGGAGTGAGCAGAAAGTAGTCCAGCTTGTCCGGCTGGATTTTTTCCGTCGCCAGGCTTTTGCCCCTCTCCAGCGAGCGCACTCCCTTCAAGAGAGCCTCCTTGAAGGTTCTTCCGATCGCCATGACTTCCCCGACCGATTTCATCTGGGTGCCCAGCGTGGGATCGGTATCCTTGAACTTTTCAAAATTCCACTTCGGAATTTTGACGACGACATAATCGATCGTGGGCTCGAAGCTGGCGGGAGTCTTCCGGGTGATGTCGTTGGGGATTTCGTCCAGCGTCAGGCCCACAGCCAGTTTGGCGGCAATTTTCGCGATGGGAAAGCCGGTCGCCTTGGAGGCCAGCGCCGAGCTTCGGGAAACGCGCGGATTCATCTCGATGACGATCAGTTCCCCGTTCAACGGATTGACGGCGAACTGTATGTTGGAGCCGCCGGTTTCCACTCCCACTTTGCGGATGATGCGTATGGCGGCGTCGCGCATGCGCTGATACTCTTTGTCGGTGAGGGTCTGCGCAGGCGCCACCGTGATGGAATCCCCGGTGTGAACGCCCATGGGATCGAAGTTTTCGATCGAGCAGATGATGACCACGTTGTCGGCAAGATCCCTCATCACTTCCAGCTCGAATTCCTTCCAGCCGATGAGGGATTGCTCGACCAGCACTTCGTGTACGGGAGATATGTCCAGCCCCCGCGCGACAATCGCCTCGAATTCCTCGGCGTTGAAAGCGGTCCCTCCCCCGAAACCTCCCAGAGTGAAACTCGGCCGGATGATGGCGGGAAGCCCGACGGCCGGAAGGCATGCCCTGGCCTCAGCCAGGCTCCTCACAACCCGGGAGCGGGCGGAATTCAGGCCGATTTCGGTCATGGCGTCTTTGAACAGCTGCCGGTCTTCAGCGACCTCAACGGCGCCGAGCTTCGCCCCGATCATTTCAACGCCGTAGTAATCCAGTACGCCGGACCTGGCCAAGTCGACGGAAACATTCAGGCCGGTCTGGCCTCCGACGGTGGGCAACAGGGCGTCGGGGCGCTCCCGGGCGATGATGGCGCCGATCGACGCGGCGGTAAGGGGCTCGATATACGTCCGGTCCGCCAGGTCGGGATCCGTCATGATGGTGGCGGGATTGGAATTCACCAGGACAACTTCGTACCCTTCGCTCTGAAGGGCTTTGCAGGCTTGAGTGCCGGAATAATCAAATTCGCAGGCTTGCCCAATGATGATCGGACCGGACCCTATGATCAGGATTTTTTCGAGGTCGGTTCGCTTGGGCATGGAGGCTTCCGGAATTGCAGCATCAGGTTCATAAATTCTTCGAAAAGGTAGTGGGAATCGTGAGGGCCGGGAGAAGCTTCGGGATGGTACTGGACGGAGAAGGCCGGCAGGCTGCGGTGCCGTATTCCTTCCAGGGTCTGATCGTTCAGGTTGATGTGCGTCCATTCCACCTGACGCGTGTCGAGCGAGTCCGGGTCCACGGCAAAACCGTGGTTCTGGGCGGTGATCTCGACGCGGCCCGTGAGCAGGTTTTTCACCGGCTGGTTCCCTCCCCGGTGGCCGAACTTCAGCTTGAAGGTCTTTCCTCCGAACGCCAGTCCCATCAGCTGATGCCCGAGGCATATCCCGAAAACGGGCACGCGGCCGAGAAGGCTGCGTATATTGGAAACAGCATACTCCAGGGGTTCGGGATCCCCGGGCCCGTTGGACAGGAAGACGCCGTCAGGGCCGAGTGCCAGCACATCCTCCGCGGATGTCCGGGCCGGCACGACCGTCACATTGCAGCCGGCCCCGGCGAGGTTGTTCAGGATATTGCGCTTGATCCCGTAGTCGTAGGCCACAACCCTGAATCGCACCGCGTCCGGCTCCTCCGATGAGCCGGCGATCTCATAGGGCTTCGTACAGGATACCGAGGAGGCCAGGTCGCATCCCAGCATGTTGGGGATGGACCGGGCGCGCGCAACCAGGCGGTCCGGATCGGTGTCCAGGGAGCTTATGACTCCGCGCATGGCGCCCCGGCTGCGTATGTGCAACACGACGGCACGCGTGTCCACGCCGGAAATTGATACGATATTATGCCGCTTGAGATAGGCATCGAGGTCCTCGCTCGAGCGCCAGTTCGATGAGACGGAGCTGAACTCGCGCGCCACGAACCCTTCGACATAGGGCCGCCGCGATTCCTCATCGTCGGCGTTGGTCCCGTAATTGCCGATGTGCGGGTAAGTCATGACGACGATCTGGCCCGCGTAGGACGGATCGGTGAGAATCTCCTGGTACCCGGCCAAGGACGTGTTGAAAACCACTTCACCGGCAGTTTCGCCCCGAGAGCCGAATGCCTGGCCTGCGAACATACGACCATCTTCCAGTATGAGCATTGCTTTCATTTTGTTCTGGATCTGCTGCCGAAGGACTTCAGTCAGCCGCCGTTAAACCGGAACGCTATCGATCCGCGCCGCCACTTCCTGTTACTCCACCAGCCCCAACCGCGAGAAGGGCCAGTAGCTGAAGACCGCCTTGCCGTAGATCAGAGATTGTGCGACACATCCCCAGCTGCGGCTGTCATTGCTGGAATTGCGGTGATCTCCCAGCACAAAATATTGGCCGCCGGGAACAACCATTTTCCTAAAGGTCCTGTAGTCCCGGAATTCCGGTTTCAAATAGGGCTCATTGACCCGGGCTCCATTGATGTAGACCGAACCATCCCTGATTTCGACCTCGTCGCCCGGAATGCCGACAACCCTTTTTATGAAGGATTTGGTGCGGTCCTTGGGATACCAGAAGACCACAATGTCACCCCGCCCGATGTCTTTGAAGCGGTAGATGAACCGATTCACGAAAATTCTCTCCTGGTCCACGAGCTGCGGCTGCATGCTCGTACCCTCAACTTTGACCGGCTGTATCACGAAAATTACAATGAAAATTGCGACCGCAAAAGCGAAGAGGATATCGCGGAACCAGGATTTAAGCTCGATGGCTAATATAAATCCCTTGGGTTTCGGTTGGGCTTCGGTGTCGGAAGCGTTCTGTTCTATCATTGATAAACTGGCTTCAGCCTTAACCTCGGGCATCCAATGGCCCGAAAATTTAAGCTACCAAACGGCGCGCGAAACTTCAAATTATTTGATGAAAATGGCGTGATCTTGAATGTGGAACGTTAGAACGTTTAAACGTTCAAACGTTGAAGGCGGAACGTGGAAGGTGGAACGTTTTGAACGTTCAGTCAGGTACCTCCGGCAAAGCCGAGGCTTGAAAGATTTGAACCGCTCAAAGAGGTTGGAGGAGTTACGCCGGTCTTGAACGCTGACTTACGCGGGCAAAAGCCGATGAGGCGCTTCCGATCCCTGCAGGGGCCAGCGCTCCGCGCTGGACAGTTTTCTGCGGCGGCACTGTGGCAAGCGCCGTGCGGCAAGAAGATGAAGGGTATGAGAAACCGGGCGTTTGCCACAGTGCCGCCGCAGAAAACTCGATCGGAAGCGCCTCATCGGCTTTTGCTCGCCGACCCACGCCGAACAAATCGGCGTTTGTCGGCGCCTTTATCAGCGTTTCTCAGCGTTTCAAAATACGGAGCTGTCAAACTCTTCGAGTCCCCCGGCACAGTCGGGGGTTTGCCAATGCAATTATAAGGTCCTCATAATCCATCAGGTGGTCTTTCCACTTTCCACCTTCCACGTTATGTATTGGGATGGCGGGGGATCTCAATGCGGTCTAAGTCGTTGAGGGCTATGACGTTATCGAATATGCGGCGAGCGTCGGCGAGGTGTTGTCCGGAATCGGGATAGCGCTGAGAAAAATGCGTCAGCGCAAGCCTGCGTGCGCCGGCCCGGAGCGCCGTCAGGGCGGCGCCGGCGGCGGTCGAGTGGCCGTAAAAATCGGCCAGGTCCTGCTGTTCCGACGCATAGGTCGCTTCCATCACGAGCAAATCCGCATCCTTTGCCAGGATGTCGGCGCCGGGACAGGGCCTGGTGTCCATGACAAAGGCAAAGATGCTTCCTCGCCGGATGACACTGACATCTTCCCGGCGAACAATGCGGCCGCCAATTTCGATGCTGCCCAGGCGTTCGAGCTCCCCAACCCTTGGACCGCGCACCCCTGCACTTTCGAGTTTTTCGGGCAAAAATCTCAATCCCGGGTGCTCTTCAAGCCGGAACCCGATGGTCGGGACCGAATGTACGAGCGCATGAGCTGTCAGGGTGTAGCTTGCGGTCCGGCTCAAATCAATCAGGAGGTCTGATTGTTCAGGGACGGGGTGAAAGATCGTTTGCACCTGCGAAACATATATGGAGGCGGTGCAGAGTCTGTCGATGAAGTGCTGCCCGCTTTCGGGAAAGTAAATGTGAACGGGATGGCTGCAGCGGTCCAGCGAAAGCCGTTGAATCACGCCTGCCAGACCCAGGCAATGATCGCCGTGCAGGTGCGTGATGCAAATGCTGTTCACGGAACTGGCCGCCACACCGGCCAGCGTGAGCTGACGCTGGGCACCCTCGCCGGGATCGAACAGGAAACCCTCGCCGTCCCAACGCAGCAGGTAGGAATTGTGGCTCCGTTCTCTCGTCGGCGCCTGGCTGCTGGTCCCCAGTGCAATAAACTCCCTCGTACTCATACCGGTCCTTTCACGAATACAGTCTTTCATTATGCCATGTTTCCTGTCCTGAACCCGGCCAAAAGCCCCATAAGGCCGGAAGGCCAGGTTTGTCCAGATTGGGGCTGACGGACGCGGACCGAGGCTGACAAACAATGAAAAAATCTTGAAATTTTTCATCGGCGTTCGTCGGCGTTTATCAGCGTTATTTGGATTTCTTGCATTTGCCGCTGCGGCTGCTATAATTACGGGTTTTTTACATGGGCGCCGCGTCAATCATGAACGGCCCCGCTGAAGGAAGAAGGACTTACGTGAAAATAGCAGTACTGAATGCAAGCCGCCAGAAAAACTGCACGCTGAAGGATGTTGCCGGCGGGTTCGGCACTGTTTTCACAGTGGGTAATTCCCCCTTCGCCCGGCTCCTGGAAATTGCCAAAAGACGCATCGCGGCCATTCCCAACATCACCCTTGCGTATCTGGACTCGATCCTCTCGGCCCACGGCGCATCGGTCAGGATCCTGGATGTGCGCCGCGCCGACCAGCTCGTGCCGGCGGACCTGTATCTCATCTCATCCTCCATTGTCGACTGCAACCTGGAACGAGAACTCGGGCTGGAAGCCAGGCGCAGGTTCGGGGCCAGAGTGGGGTACTTCGGAACGTTCGCGTCCGCCGTTCCCGACTTCTTCAGCGGCGCTTCAGATTTTGTGGTCAAAGAGGAAATCGAGAACATCGCCCCGGCGCTGGCCCGGGGAGAGATACCTTCAGGGACAATTTCCGCCGGATTCGTCGAGGACCTTGACGGGCTTCCCTACCCCAAATGGGACCAGTTCGATATCCGGCGGTTTCGCTACCAGATTATCACCAACAAAGGGATTACGCTCCCGATGCTCGGGAGCCGAGGCTGCCCCTATACCTGCAATTATTGCCCTTACCTGGTGAATTCAAAGTATCGCGTACGCACTCCCGAAAGCATCGTCGACGAAATACGGTATCTGGTGGATCAATACGGAATTCACGGCATCTCCTTCCGCGACCCCAATCTGACCTTCGACATGAAACGTGCCGGCGAGTTTGCGGATCTTCTGCTGAAATACAATCTGGACGTGCGCTGGAGCATGGAGGCGCGCACCGATCGTCTGGATCCGGAGCTGATCCAATTGCTGTACCGCGCGGGGCTGAGGAGCATCGAGGTCGGGGTGGAATCCTCCAACCACGAGATGCTGCGCAAAAACCAGCGCAAGGCCACACCCATAGACCAGCAGGAACGCATCATCAACGAATGCCACAAGCTCGGCATCCGGGTCATCGCCAATTACACCCTTGGCCTCCCGAACGACACGGTGGAAGGGATCCACGAAACCATACGCTACGCCAAGAGGCTCAACACGTTCGCCATCCAGTTCACGGTGACCACACCGTACCCGGGCACGCAGTTTTACGATTCCGTCCGGCCGTCCATTTTTGAACGCGACTGGGAACGCTTCAACGGCTGGACGAGTGTCTACAGGCACCCCAGCATCCTGCCCGAGGAACTCCACCGGCTGCGCGAATTCGCTTATGTTTCCTATCATCTGCGCCCGCGCTACGTCTGGAGATTCCTCCAGTCCACGGCACTCCATCCCTTCCTGTTCCCGGAACCGCAGGCCATCTGAACGTTGAACGTTTAAACGTTGAACGTTTGAACGTTCAATCATTAATTGCTCACAATCCATCATTTGGGTTTTCCACCTTCCACCTTGAGTCATCAATTACTCAAAACCCATCATATTGGTTTTAACGTTCAACGTTTTAACGTGTAAACGTTTAAACGTTTTCACTTTCCACCTTGAATCATCAATCACTCGCAACCCATCACATGGTTTTAACGTTCAACGTTTGAACGTTTAAACGTTCAACGTAATGCTCCCCCTTCAATTCGTCGATAAAGGAAAAAGCCTGATACAGGGCAGGGGGAAGCATGCATTCAAAGGATCTGCAGGCTGAGACATCCGGAAAGGAGAGCGGGGTCGACAGGAGCATCCCATCCGCTGCGGTCCCTACGGTCATGGGACTGAACGACAACCTGGATTTTATGGGCCGGCAGCTCCATGTTCAGACCGAAAACATGAAATCCCCCGCGATGTGCATCCTGACCCAGGTTTTTTCCAATGGGCGCGTCGTGTTTTCCACCAAATCGGAGTATCCACCCGACGTGCTCGAATCCCAGGATTCCAGCCGCATAGAAGGGTTGATGCGCGATCAGCATTACCGGGTCATGAACAAAATCCGGGAACAGAAAAAGAATCCAGGCTCCTCCTGAATTTCCGGCAATCCCATGACATCAAAAAAGGTGCGCGAGCGAATCCTCATTGTCGACGACGAAGCCAACGTTCGTTCGGTCCTGAAAAGGCACCTGGAGAGCGAGGGGGCTGAGTGTGAGACCTCGCACGACGGAATGGACGCGCTCTGCAAGCTGAAGCAGAGGAATTTTTCTCTCGTGATCAGTGATATCATGATGCCCGGGATTTCCGGAATGGAGCTTCTGCACCGGGTCAAGGGGAAGGATCCGGAAATAGCCTTTATCATGATCACGGGCATGAAGGATATTCACCTGGCGGTGGATTCGTTGCGCATCGGCGCCTGCGATTTCATCACCAAGCCCTTCGATTTGCAGGGCATGCGGCACGCAGTCGAGCGCGCATTCGAGCGTCGAAGGCTGCTCATTGAAAACCGCCGCTATCGCGAAAAACTTGAGTCCAAGGTCCGCAAGCGCACCCTGGAACTCAATGAAGCCTTGCAGGGAGTGGAGGAAAGTTACAAGATCACTCTGGAGGCGCTGGTAACGGCTCTGGATGCCCGTGAGCATGAGACGCAGGCACACTCCCAGAGGGTGCGGGAATACACGCTGACGCTGGCTGCACACCTGGAACTGGGGCAGGAAGACCTGGTCCAGGTCGGGCGCGGCGCGCTGCTTCACGATGTCGGAAAAATCGGCGTTCCCGACTCGATCCTTCTGAAGCCCGGGAAACTGAGCAAAGAGGAATGGGTGGAAATGAAGAAGCATCCGCGGATCGGCTACGACATCCTCCAGAGCATCGAGTTTCTGGCGCCGGCGGCCAGGATTGTCCTGTCCCACCAGGAGCGATGGGACGGGCGAGGGTACCCGAACGGCCTATCCGGCGAGAATATCCCGCTGGGGGCCAGGGTATTCGCGGTGGCGGATACCCTGGATGCCATGACCAGCGACCGTCCCTACCGCAAAGCCCTCAGCTATGAAGCAGCCTTGAAGGAAATCCGGTCCTGCGCCGGAACCCAGTTTGATCCGCGGATCGTGGAGGCCTTCCTCGGCGTACCCCCGGAGACCTGGCTGGCTATCCACGACTCGGTAAACCAATCCCATATAAACCTGGACTGCCTCGACGTCCTATGCGCGACCTCCGATATCTCCCGATAAGCCGCTCCGATCCGGAGCTCCTGCTCTCTCTCATGGAGGAAGAGGAGAAAGCATGGATGTCGGATCTGGACTGGGATTATGCCCCTGTCCGGCGCATATTGGTTTCGTTTATCCAACAGAAGCTTTTGCCCGGTTACGTGGCGCTGGTCGATCACGAAGCGGTCGCCTACATTTACTTTCTGGTCAACCAGGCCAAGGGCATCATCGGGGCCATCTATGCAGCCCGGCGAAGCAATTCCCAGCAGGCGGTTGATGAGCTTCTCTCGCTCTCCATCACAAGCCTGAGGGACGCGCAAAACATCTGCCGGGTGGAAGCGCAGATTCTTCCCTTCCACGATCTGGAACTCACGCACGCTTTTACCCGGCACGGCTTTTCCCATTACCCGCGCTATTTCATGGAACTGGATCTGACCCGCACGCCCCGGCGCCCGAATCCAATTCTCCGGCAGGAGCGAATCGTCGCCTGGAGCATTGCCTGCCTTCCACGCCTGGCCGAGATGACCTCGGCGAGCTACCGGGGCCAGACCGACGCCGTCATTTGCCAGGACTATCAAAGCAGGGAGGGATGCGAAAGCTACTTGCGCAGCCTGGTGGAAAATCCCGGTTGCGGGTTTTTCCTTCCCGGAGCGTCATTCATCTGCCTGGACGAGGATGGGGATCCGTGCGGATTCATCACCGCCAGCCGCATCTCCGGATCGGCGGGAATGATCCCGCAGATCGCCGTCCGCCCCTCGCACCAGGGCAAGGGCATCGGCAACGCTCTCATGCACTCCGCGTTCGAAGGCTTCCTGGCATCGGGGATCCGCACGGTGAGCCTGACCGTGACCGCAGAGAACCGGCGCGCATTTCAATGGTATCAGCGTTTGGGATTCCTCACGCGCAAACAATTCGGCGCATTCGTCTGGCAGAGATAGGCTGATATATAACGCTGACGTACGCTGACAGGACGCCGACATACGCGGAAAAATATATATAAATTTTTGTCGGCGTGGGTCAGCGTCCGTTCAGCGTGGGTCAGCGTTTTTCATTCGTGATTCCGTGGTGGGGGCGAGGTCTTCCCATTGCAGGATGGTGTCTTTGCCAATATTCCGGCGGGTGGTCATTCCAATTACTTTGTCTATATATCGCGGTTCCAGGCCGCTTGCGGGACGCTTGAACGTTAGCATCCAGGGGGCAATAACCTCGCGGGCGCGTATATCGACGGCGGCGACGATGCTGCGGCGGCTGTAAAGCCGCAATTCCTCTTCCACATCGGCTGGCCTTTTCCTGCCGTCGCCCAGGCTGACTTCGACATCCCTCAGGCCCTGTATCAGCTGCTTCAGTTCGTCGGGATTGACGCTGGATTTGTGGTCCGGGCCATCGGCCTGCTTGTCCAGGGTGAAGTGTTTCTCGATGGTTACGGCGCCGAGCGCCACCGCCACCATGGGGAGAACGATCCCCTCACTGTGGTCGGATAAACCCACCGGCAGCTCAAAATAGGACCGCAGGGTCCCGAGCGCCTGCAGGTTCATGTGCTGCGGGGATGCGGGGTAAACCGAGACGCAGTGCATCAGCAGGATTTCCTTGGCCCCGGCCGCCCGCAGGTTCCACAGGGCATCGGCTACCTCATTGAGGAAGGACATGCCGGTGGAGAGCAGAATCGGTTTGCCTTTGGATGCCACATGCCTCAGCAAAGGCACATGGGTGATGTCGGGGGAGGAAATTTTGAAGGCCGGCACGCCTATCGAATCCAGAAAATCGGCGCTTTCTTCATCGAAGGGAGTCGACAAAAAGAGTATTTCCCTTTCGTCGGCATGCTTTTTGAGCTTCGCCTGGTCCTCCCAGCTGAGTTCGCAGCGGCGCAATGTGTGATAAAGGGTTTCCGCGCCGGTGATCTGCTGGACATGCCGGTCCCTCGATGGGATCAGCAGACGGTCCGCCCGGAAGCTCTGAAACTTGACCGCATCCGCGCCGGCCTGAGCCGCAGCGTCAATCATCGTTTCCGCCTGGCTCACGCTGCCGTTGTGGTTGATGCCGATTTCGGCAATGACAAAAACCCGGGAGCTTTCGCCGACGACCTTCTGGCCAATCAATATGTCCGTTTCTCTCATACCTGCCCGGTCCCGCGCTCCGGTCCTGAAGGCCATAACCGCGCCGGACGGGTCCGCAAACCCGTCCTCACCAATATAATGTGCAAGCTCCGGATCCTCCCCTCACCCAACCTGATGCAGAAACAGTCCTGCAGGGGGTACAAACGGTTCGGAAAGCATGAAAATCCTTTTCGAGCAGCCTTCCGAAAAATGCAGATGGGGGAAAGCAGCAGCCGTCTGCGCCGGCCAATTCCAGATTCCGGGCCGGAGCGGACGGCATCTCCTTTGAAGGGATTGGGCAAAGGGTGAGGAGAGAATTCGAAGCTTGCTTCATAAAATCTCATTCGGTCTTTATGGGGAGCTTCGGCATACCATTGGCCTGCGGCACTCTGCCGGCCGGACCGAATCCCCTATGGTTTTTCCACCTCATGCGGGGAAGGGAGCTTTTCCGAGCCATCGCTCTCCCCCGGACTTTCTGATGTTTGGCACAGCGAACCGGAATCAGCTTTCGGATTGCGCCGCTGACAGCCGTCAAAAGGCGGCTCCGAAAGGAGGGCTTCCAGTTCTTCCCGCGAAAGCAGTTCTCTCATCGTCTGCATGTCGGCCATCTATTCCTGTCCGCTCACTCGCCGGAGCTTCGTGCGAAGCCTGAGCATGGCCTTGGTGTGAAGCTGGGAAACACGGGATTCATTGACGCCCAGGACTTTGCCGATCTCCTTCATGGTCATTTCGTCAAAGTAGTAGAGCGAAACCACCAGGCGCTCTTTTTTGGGCAACGTGTCGATGGCGGTGCTGAGGATGCCCTGGACCTCCGTTTTGTGAAATACGAAGAAAGGGTCCATTTGAGGGGCGTCCGGGACATACTTGACAAGGGGCTCGCTGTTTTTGTCGTCGTCCTGACCGGCAAGCTCCTGGAAGCTGCCGAGGTTCAACCCTTTGATCTGGTCCACCAGTTCGTAGAATTCCTGGAGCGAGATTTCCATCGCATCGCAGACTTCCTTGTCGGTGGCAGGCCGGCCCAGGCGCTGCTCGAGTTCCCGATAAATCTTTTCCAGGTCCTTGCTCTTCTTGCGCAGGGACCGCGGAGCCCAGTCCAGGTTGCGGAGGCTGTCCAGAATTGCGCCTTTGATGCGCAGCTCGGCGTAGGTTTTGAATTTCACGCCGCGGTGAGGATCAAATTTTTCGATGGCGTCCAGTAATCCCAAAATGCCGGCGCTCACGAGATCATTCAGTTCAACATGGGAAGGGAGCTTGGTGGATATCCGCTGGGCGATGTACTTGATCTGAGGAAGATGCTCCAGGATCAGTTCATCCCTTTTGATATCCAGGGGAATAACAGGGGCATAGGCTTTTTCGCGGCTTACGAGTTCCTGCATTTTTATTTCCTCATGCGCAGTCCGGCCCTCGACAGGCCGCCCTGCAGGCTATTCAATCGGCTGGACCATGTCCGATGGAGCCATGGTCGCTATTCGAGCCTTCAGTAGTGGACATTCGCACTGCCCGGCGCCGAAGCTGAACGTTGCGGGCAATGCCTGGGAATCCCCTTCTCCGGACGGGAAGGGATCTGTTTCCTTCAAAGTGAAGAGCGTGTGAGGAACGGCCCCGGCCGATCGGAAGGATTTTGCTTTTTCCCGTGCATTGGCGTTCTTCATCGCGCTCCGGTCTCCCGGTCGTGTCAGTTGATCCAATCGTTGAGAAGCTTTTCCCAAACCAGTCTTTCGTAAGATCCCTCGGGAGTTTCACGCAGCACCATGCGCTGCGCCAGATCGCGGAAACAGCGGCTTGCCGCCGCCTCCGGATAGCGCTCGGTGACCACGGTCTGGGTCCGAACGGCTTTGGGCACATGCAGGTCCCATTCGATGTGCCCGAAGTAGTCGACTTCCCGGTTGAGGAAGCGTTGGACCACCGAGTTTATCTGGCAGAACACGTCCTGGGCGTCCTGGGCGCGCTCCACCGAATTGATAAGGACCTGTATCTGCTTTTTGCGGTCTTCCGCGAGAATGATTTTGATGACGGCATAGGCATCGACGATGGCTGTGGGCTCGGGAGCGCTGACCACGATGATTTCCTGCGCGGCGATCAGGAAGTGAATCACGTTGCGCGAAATTCCCGCCGCGGTGTCGATGATGAAATAGTCCGTGTCCGTATCCAGGCTGGTGAAGCTTTCCACGAGCTGGTTGCGCTGAGCCAGGGTCAGTTCCGACATGCGCTGAAGCCCGGAACTCGCCGGAATGATGCGTATGCCTTTGGGTCCCGGAAGCATGACTTCCTCCAGGCTCCTGTCGCCGAAAAGCACATGGCCGAGGTGATAGCGGGGAGTCAATCCGAGCAGCACATCGAGGTTGGCCAGGCCGAAATCCGCGTCCAGGACCACGACCTTTTTGCCCAGCTCCGCGAGGCTGACTGAAAGATTCGCAACCACATTGGTTTTGCCGACGCCTCCCTTGCCGCTGGTCACGGCGATAACCCTGGGGCCGCGCGGCTGATTTCCGGCCAGAACTTTGTCGCCGTTCAGGATGCCGGTCCTGCGCGTTTTCGACTGCTGACTGCCCGCGGCGCCGCCCAAATGATATGGTGATGTCATAAAGAGGATTCCTGTAAGGTTTGTGCGCAGAGTGACCGGCCGCGCACAGCCTGGGATAGGTTTTGATGGTCGGGAAGCATCACGATAGGGGATAGGATTGCGGTATTCATTGCCGGCCGATGTCCGGTTGTGAGGAGGAGAGATGGGAATCCTGTTAGTTGAAAGGGTTGCAGAGGAGCCTTGAACACCGGCACGACAGGGATGGAAAGCGCGATCACTGCTCCGATCAGAAGATTCTTTGTCATGGCAGGCATGGGCAGCGCCATGACAAACAGGATTCCCATCAATCCCATGGGGACAACCGAGTGGAGGCTACGGTAGATTGTCAATCTGCTGGAAACTGCGGAATTTTCTGCAACTCTCATTGCTTTCAGAATCTCCCCACCCTGTCGTTGGTGTTCGGAGACATGAATTGCAATCGGTATGCCAATGCGGCCATTTGGGGCGTCCCGGACGGCAAAGAGGCCGGTTTTGGCCGCCCCCGCGGATCGGCAGAAAACGCGCGGGAGCCTGTAAATAAAGGGCGCTGACGTTGCAGGCGCCCCACCGGCATCGGGGCAAATTTTATTCAGACCGGTTCGCGCAGCGGACCTTCAGAGGGCTTTGCAGAAGCCGGATGGCGCCCTTTTATGACAGTTCTCCTGACACGGGCGCCAAAATTCCGACACTTTTCGACTGTCGAGGCCTTAATCGGGCGGCTTTGCTTTCTGATTTTTCAGCGTACGTCAGCGTCTATCGGCGTCCATCAGCGTTAAAAAAAGATCCGCCCTCACTAGATTCTATTTATTTTTACGGTATCGGTTTTTTGACGCTGGGGATTTTGCCATCGGAGAGGCGGTGACAATATTTGGGTAAAATTGGCCTTTTTCACCGGTTATTGACAGGTTTTCCACAGCTTTTCCACAACAAACAGGGATTGACAAATGTGAATAATATGAGATATATAAAAACCCTGAATTTGCAGTTGCATAGCTGATCATTAACGGCCTTTAATCCGCCAGACATTTTGAGCCAAAAAATGGAACCTAAAAGGGACATGAAGATCCTTGTTGTAGATGATGAGGACTACATACGGGAGGTGGTCCGCCGGGCTCTCGAAAACGCGGGCTATGAAGTCGAGGAGGCGGCAGATGGGAAAATGGCTCTCGCGATGCTCCGGCAGTTCCCCTACAACGTCATCATCACCGATTTGCGCATGCCAGGATTAACCGGCGAGGCGATCCTGGAGGAGGCTGTATCGCTCTTCCCCGAGACGGTTGTCATCGTGATGACGGGGTTCGGAAATATCCAGTCCGCCGTCGAGGCCATCCGCAAAGGGGCCTTCGATTACATCCCCAAACCTTTCCAGCTCGCCGAACTGGTTATGCGGGTGGAAAAGGGTCTCGCGGAGCGCCGCCTCAAATCCGAGAACCGCATGCTGCGGGACGAATTGCGCGACCGATATCATTATTCCAACATCGTGGGCGCCAGCACGGCGATGCAGAACATCTACCGCCTGATCGAGGTTGTGGCCCAGAAGACCAGCACCGTCCTGATCGAAGGAGAAACAGGGACCGGCAAGGAGCTGATAGCGCGGGCCATTCATTACAACGGGCCCCGGAAGGATCAGCCCCTGGTATGCGTGAACTGCGGCGCCATCCCGTCCAACCTGCTCGAAGATGAGCTGTTCGGCCATGTCAAAGGGGCCTTCACCAGCGCCCACCAGCACAGGATCGGAAGGTTTGAGCAGGCCAACCACGGAACGTTGTTCCTGGACGAAGTGTCCAATATGCCGGCGGATCTTCAGGTGAAGCTGCTGCGCGTGCTCCAGGAGCGGGAATTCCAGAGAGTCGGCAGCGCCGCCACCGTCAAGGTGGACGTCCGCATCATCGCGGCGACCAACGGCGACCTTCTCGCTGCCGTCGAGAAAGGCACCTTCCGGGAAGACCTTTATTACCGCCTGAACGTCATACCGGTACGGGTTCTGCCGCTGAGGCAGAGGCGGGAGGACATTCCCCTGCTGGTCAGCCACTTTGTGCGCAAATACTGCACCGACCAGAAGCTTCCCCTCAAGCGCGTGTCTCACGACGCCGTGAAGTACCTGATGATGTACGACTGGCCGGGAAACGTCCGCCAGCTGGAGAATTCCGTCGAAATGGCCGTGGCCCTGTCCGGGGAAAGGGATGTGCTGGATGCCGGGGATTTTCCCGTGGTGGCCAGACCCTCCGACAAGGCGGCGCCCTTTCACGGCTTCGACATTCCTAACGACGGCATCCATTTCAACACCATGATTTCCCAACTCGAAAAACAGCTGATCCTTCAAAGCCTCCAGATTTCGGGCGGAAATAAAAAGAAGGCAGCCTCGCTCCTTCACCTCAAGCGCACGACCTTCGTCGAAAAACTGCGCCGCATGGGCATGGAAGCCCATTCCGCAAGCGAAGACGAAGCCGAAGAACGTTGACGCGTTAGCACGTTAAACGTTTGAACGTTGAACGTGGAAGGTGGAACGTGAAAACGTTCAACGTGCAAACGTTCAACGTTCCTCTCTCATTGATCTGGCCAGCACGCGAAACAGGATCCGAGCCCATTACCATCAAAAACCATTGTCGGAGTTGCACAAATCTGCAAGAATCGTCGTTTCACAGGAGGTGAGCTTGTCCAGGAAAAAGCTTTGGGGAGGACGTTTTGCCTCGGAGGAGGATCCGCTTTTCGCCAGATTCAACGATTCCCTGCCCTTCGACCGCGTTCTTCTGGAAGCGGACATCGAGGGAAGCCTTGCCTACGCGCGGGCGCTGGAACGCGCGGGCGTGTTCACGCGCAGGGAAAGGATGAGCGTGGAAAAAGGGCTGCGCCTCCTGCTCGAGCAGAACCGCCGCGACCCGGACATGATCGGCCGCAGCCAGGCGGAGGACGTCCACACATACGTGGAAGAGGCTCTGGCGCAAAAAACCGGCGTCCTCGCCCGGAAACTCCATACCGGCCGGAGCCGCAACGATCAGGTGGCCGCCGACCTGCGCCTTTACCTCAAACAAAAGGAAATTGGAATTGACACCCTGATCCGCGGCCTGCTGGAGACGCTGGCGAATCTCGCAGAAAAATATTTTTCCGTGATCCTGCCCGGATACACGCATCTGCAGCGCGCGCAGCCGGTCTATTTCTCCCACTACCTCCTCGCTTTCGGGGAGATGCTGATGCGCGACCGCGTAAGGCTGAGGGAAGCTCTCGAACGAATCGACGTCTGCCCGCTGGGAGCCGGAGCGCTGTCCGGCACGGTGTACGCCGTGGACCGCATCGCGCTTGCCCGCGACCTCGGTTTTTCCTCCGCTGCCCCCAACAGCATGGACGCGGTCGCCGACCGCGATTTTGTCCTCGATTTTCTTTTTTTCGCCAGCACCCTTCTCATGCACCTCAGCCGCCTGTCCGAGGACCTGGTCCTGTACAGTTCCGCCGAGTTCGGCTTCGTGCAGATGGACGACAGCGTCTCATCCGGCAGCAGCCTTATGCCGCAAAAGAAGAATCCGGATGCGCTCGAACTGGTGCGCGGTAAGGCCGGCAGGGTTTTCGGACATCTGCTTTCCCTCCTGACCGTGCTGAAAGGCCTGCCGATGACCTATAACAAAGATCTCCAGGAGGACAAGGAAGGCCTCTTCGACACCGTCGTCACGGTCGAGAATTGCCTGCAGATGATCGGGCGAGTCCTTGAAAAGATGCGCATTGCGCCGGAACGTATGCAGGAAGCAGCCTTGCGGGGCTATTTGAACGCGACCGATTTGGCCGATTACCTGGTCTCCCGGAAAATGCCATTCCGCGAAGCGCACCGGCTGGTTGGAAAAGTCGTGATGAGGGCTTCCGAACTGGAAACCGCCCTGGAGCAACTGCCGCTCCGGGAATACCAGAGCTTCTCCCCGCTATTCGAAGGCGATCTTTTCGAATGGCTGAAACTCGAGAAAGCCCTGTCGCGCCGCAAAGAACCCGGCGGCACCGCTCCGTCTGCAATCCGCCGGTCGCTCCGGTCGTTCCGCAAACGCATACATAGCTGAAGCGTGGAAAGTGGAGCATTAGTCAGGCACCTCCGGCGAAGCTGGAGGCTTGAAAAATTTGGACCGCTCAAAGCGGTTGGATGAGTTCCGCCGGTCTTGAACGCTGACTTACGCGGGCAAAAGCCGATGAGGCGCTTCCGATCCCCGCAAGGGCCAGCGCTCCGCGCTGGACAGTTTTCTGCGGCGGCACTGTGGCAAACGCCCGCTTTCTAAGACCCTCCATCTCCTTGTCGCACGGCGCTTGCCACAGTGCCGCCGCAGAAAACTCTATCGGAAGCGCCTCATCGGCTTTTGCTCGCCGACCTTCGCCGAACAAATCGGCGTTTGTCGGCGCTTTTGTCAGCGTATCTCAGCGTTTCAAAACACGGAGCTGTCAAACTCCATGAGTCGCCCGGCAGAGCCTGGTGTGTACCAATGGAATTAAAGAAGGATGTCACGTGCAACGTGCAAACGCTCCAACGTTTAATCTTCAAGATAAGTGTAGCTGTCGAGCGTGGACTGGAATGAATCGCTGAGGCTTTCCTGTTCTGCACTGGCGATTTTCTCTTGTGCATTCGCACTTTGCAGCAATCCCTTAAAGTTTTCCATGAGTTCCTGGGCATTGTAGCCGGCGCTTGCCAGGACCTGTCCCAGGGATTCCCCGCGGATCACCTTGTCGATGTGCGGGCGGCCGGCATCGTCAATCAGAAAATGGGCCTCATTGACGGAACCCAGCAGGTTGTGGTTCATCCCCAGGGATTCCTGGTAGGCGCCGATCAGGAAGATGGCCAGGTAATAGGGCTCCGAGTTCACGCCGTGTAGCTCCAGGGCCTGTTTGACGTCGCGCAGGTCGACGAATTTGTCGATCTGGCCGTCGGAATCGCAGGTGATGTCGCAGAGCGTGGCTCGCTCGGTCGGCTCTTCCGTCAGTCGGTTGATGGGTATGATGGGAAAGAGCTGGTCCAGCGCCCAGCTGTCCGGGGTCGACTGGAAAACCGAAAAGTTGCAGAGGTATTTGCTGGCCAGGATATTTTCCAGGTCGATGAATTCCTCCGGGCGCTCTTTCATGGACCGGGAGAATTTGATCGCCTTGCGGCAAATTTCCCAGAAAAGCCATTCCCCCTGGGCGCGGTTCTGCAGGTTCAGGTACCCCAGGTTGAAAAGCGACTGAAGCTCCTCGCGGTGCTGCAGGGCATCGTGGTAGTACTCGCGGAAATTTTTGGGATGGATGTCCTTGTACAGGTCCATCATTTCCCGGACCACCTCGGAGTCGACCTTGGACGGGTCGATTTCGGATCCGCCCAGGCCGGGATTCAGGGTCCGGATCACGTTCATGAGAAACAGCGCGTGATGGGCGGCGACGGCGCGGCCGCTCTCCGTCACGATGGTGGGCGGAGGGACGTTTTCGGACTGGCAGATTTCGTTGATGGTATAAACGATGTCGTTGGCAAACTCCTGCATGGTGTAGTTGACGCTGCAATCCGAAGCGGTGCGGCTGCCGTCGTAATCGACGCCGAGTCCCCCGCCGACATTGAGGTATTCGATCGGGAAGCCCATTTTATGCACTTTGGCATAGACGCGGGCGGCTTCCTTGATCGCGTTCTTGATCCTGCGTATGTCGGTGATCTGGGAACCGATATGGAAGTGCAGCATCTTGATCTGGCGCGCCATCTCATGATCGGAAGCCATGCGCAGGCAATCGAGCAGCTGAATGGTGTTGATGCCGAACTTCGAGGTTTCTCCTCCGGACTCCTCCCATTTCCCGGCGCCGCGGGAAAACACCCGGACGCGTATCCCCAGGTTGGGGCGCAGCCCGAGCGCGTGGGCGACTTCTTCGACCTTCTTCAGGTCGCCGACTTCCTCAATGACCACGACCGGGTTTTTCCCGATCTTCGCCGACAGCATCGCCCATTCCAGATAGCGGCGGTCCTTGACGCCGTTGCAGATCAGCAGCGCGTTGGGATGGATCGGGAGAGTGATCGCGGCGGCCAGTTCCGCCTTGGTGCCGACCTCGAGCCCGTATTCATAGCGGTGTCCGGCGGCCATCAGGCGTTCCACCACGCTCTTCTTCTGGTTCACCTTCATGGGAAAGACGCCCCGGTGACGCGCCCCGTAGTTGTATTCCGCGATGGAGTTGCGGAAAGCCTCGTGCAGTTCCTTGATTTGCGTGTCCAGGATCTGGGGGAAGCGCAGCAGGAAAGGCGGCGTGACTTTGCGCTGGAGAAGCGTCTGGATCAGGGAGGTGAGTTCGACGCCCATGAGCGGATTTCGAGTGGGGTGGACGGTAAGGCAGCCCTGCTCGCTGACTCCGAAATATCCTCCGCTCCAGTTGTCCACTCCATAAATGCGGTTGGGGATTTCACTCGGAGACAGGCGGAGGCTCTGAGTTAATTCTTTCATCGGTTCAGATCACCTCATGGTTATGCCGAATGCCAAGCCGAAAAAATTACCAGACACCGACCATGAAAGCAATAACCGAGTGATGAACTTTTTTGATGAGAGAGGAGAAGGTGGAAACGTTTGAACGTTTGAACGTTCCAACGTTCAACGTTCCACGTTAGTTCTTTACGCGCTCGAGGTACTTACCTTCGCTGGTATCCACGCGGATGAGTTCGCCTTCGTTGATGAAGGGCGGGACCTGGATGACGAGACCGGTTTCGAGCGTCGCGGGTTTGTTCACGTTGCTCACCGTGGCGCCGCGCAGCGCAGGCTCGGTCGAGACCACTTTCAGTTCCACGGACGCGGGCATCTCCACCCCGATCGCCCTTCCCTCGTAGAACTCGATCTGCAGTTTGATATTCGGAGTCATGAAGGGGATGGCATCTTCGAGCGTTTCGGCCGACAGGTGAGTCTGCTCGAAGGTTTCAGTGTTCATGAAGTGGTAATCGCTGCCGTCGGCATACAGGTACTCCATTTCCAGGGTTTCCAGGTAAGCCTGTTCGACCCGGTCTTCGGAGCGGAACCGGTGCTCGATGATGGAACCTGATTTAATGGATTTCAGCTTGGTCTGAACCATGCCCCGCCAGTTCCCCGGCGTGATGTGTTGAAACGAGAAGACCCGGTACAGTTCCCCGTTGAGCTTAATGGTCATACCCCGCTTTATCTGTGTAGCGGCAATCATCATACCCGTAACCCCGTTGGAAATGCGTCATGTTACTCGAAGATGGCCCGCCTTACAAGCCCGGCGGCAATCAAAGGCATGGATTTTTCGGATCGGGCGGGAGCGCTTTCCGCGGGCTTTTGATTCTATGGGTAAACCCCCGGCTCTGCCGAGGACTCATGGAGTTTGACGGCTCCGTATTTTGAGGCGCTGAGATACGCTGGCAAAAGCGCTGACAAACGCCGATTTGTTCGGCGAGGGTCGGCGTTCAAGACCAGCGTAACTCCTCCAACCGCATTGAGCGGTTCCAATCTTTCAAGCTTCGGGCTTTGCCGGAGGTGCCTGACTCTTCTGCCGTATGGCTTCAAACACAGCCGGCAATAGGGACACAAAAACCACTATCGCCACGACGATATGAATGTTCTGGTCGACATTCGGGACCGACGTACCCAGGAAATACCCGAGCAGCACCATGCTCCAGACCCACAGGAATGCGCCCAGGATGCTGAAACCGACGTAGCGGCGGTATTTCATTCCGGCGGCGCCGGCCACCGGCTGGACGAAGGTTCGAACGATCGGGACGAAACGCGCCAGAATCAGCGTTTTCCCGCCGTATTTGTTATAGAAATCGCGGGCTCTTTCCAGGTGCCGCTTCTTGAAAAGAAAAGAGTCTTCCTTATTATAGAGAGCCTGTCCCGCCCGTCGCCCTATCCAGTAGCCCAATTGATCGCCCGTGAATGCGCACAGGGGCACAAGGAACAGCAGCCAGCCCAGAGGGAGATGGCCTGCGGCGCAGAATATGCCGGCGGTGACCAGCAGCGAATCCCCCGGGAGAAAGAATCCGAAAAAAAGCCCGGTCTCGACAAAAATGATGGAGCAGACAAGGAACATCCCGCCCCATTGGATTAAGCCCTGCACATCGGAGATCAGGTGGAATGCGTCTTTGAGCCAATCAATCATACGAACCTTTGGCAGCTTATCGGCAAAACATGGCCGGCGGTCAAAACTATTCAGATGCTGCTGGAGGTTTCAGGTCTCAGGCTGCAGGCTGAAAATCCCGGGCTTTTGACCTGCGACCCGAGATTCGAGGCCTGCAACCATTGTAATGACGGCCTGCAGAAGATCAGATCTCGAGAATTTCGGATTCCTTTTTTTTCTGAAGCTCTTCAATTTTCCCGATATAGGTGTTGGTCATGTCCTGGACTTTTTTCAGGGCATCCTTCTCTTCGTCCTCGGAGATCTTCTTGTCCTTGAGGTAGGTTTTGAGCTGATCGTTCGCGTCGTGGCGGACCTGGCGCACTGCAACCTTGTGCTGCTCGCCGATGTGCGCGACCGATTTGGCCAGCTGCTTGCGCCTCTCCTGGGTGAGCGGAGGGATGGGCAGCCGGATGACCTTTCCGTCGTTCGTGGGAGTCAAACCCAGATCGGATACCAGGATGGCCTTCTCGATGGCCGCAATGGTCGAGGGATCCCACGGCTGGATGACGATCAGGGTCGGGTCCGGCGTCGAGAGGGATGCCATCTGGTTCAGAGGGGTGGGGGTGCCGTAATAGTTGGCCTGGATGTGATCGAGGATACTGACAGAGGCGCGCCCTGTCCGGATCGTAGCCAGGTTTTGCCCCATATCCTCCACGCATTTTTCCATTCCCTTCCTGGTGAAATCAATCGTCTGTCGGATCATCAGGTTCTATCCTCCATGCAAAGCACGGGCCTGCCGAAGAAGCGGGGATTACGCTTCGACGATGGTGCCCACCTTCGAGCCCAGCACAACTTCTTTGATGTTACCACTGCGCAGCAGATTGAACACCACAATGGGCAATTTATTTTCCATGCAGAGCGTGACGGCCGTGGTGTCCATGACGCGCAGTCCCTTGTCCAGGAACTCCAGATACGTGAGCCTGTCGAACAGCTTTGCATTCGGGTTGGCCACCGGATCCGAATCGTAAATCCCGTCGACCTTGGTGGCCTTGAGGATGACCTCGGCGCCGATTTCCATGGCCCGAAGGGCAGCGGCCGTGTCGGTGGAAAAATAGGGATTCCCCGTCCCGGCGGCAAAAATTACCACCCTTCCCTTCTCCAGGTGGCGTATTGCCCGGCGGCGTATGTAGGGCTCGGCCACCTGCCGCATTTCGATCGCCGATTGCACGCGTGTGAAAACGCCCAGCTTTTCGAGGGCATTCTGAAGGGCAAGCGCGTTGATCACGGTGGCCAGCATCCCCATGTAATCGCCGCTCACGCGGTCCATCCCGGCCTGGCTCACCGAAATGCCGCGCACGATATTTCCACCCCCGATCGTGGCGGCGACCTCAATGCCCAGGGAGTGAAGCTCGGCGAGTTCCTCCGCGATCCGGGAAGCCATGATCGGGTCCACGCCGAATCCCTGGCTGCCCATCAGGACTTGGCCGCTCAGCTTGAGCAATATGCGCTTGAACCGAGGCTTGATTTCCGGTTTCCTTCCCATGCCGCCTCCCTGTTGTATCTGCGTCCGTCCGCGTTATGCCGGCGCCGCACTAAAGGGATTCGCCCAGCTTGTAGCGCACAAAGCGCCGCACCTGGATATTTTCCCCGATCTTCTGGATGTGGGCCGCGATGTGATCGCGCACGCTGATCGCGGGATCCTTCACGAAAGGCTGTTCCAGGAGGCAGGCTTCCGAATAGTATTTGGACATGCGCCCTTCGACGATCTTCTCCAGAACGTTTTCCGGCTTGCCCGTTGCCTTTGCCTGCTCGGCGTAAATCTCGCGCTCTTTGGCCAAAACATCCGGGGTTACATCTTCCTTGCGGATGAAGCGCGGATCGCTTGCCGCGATGTGCATGGCGAGGTCTTTCACCAGCGTCTGAAAATCGGGATTCCGGGCCACGAAGTCCGTCTCGCAATTCACTTCCAGCATGACGCCGATCTTGCCGTTGTGTATGTAGCAGCCGATCAGGCCGTCCTTCGTTTCACGGCCGGATTTCTTGGCCAGGGAAGCCAGCCCCCTCTTGCGCAGGATCACGATGGCGTTTTCGATGTCGCCGTTCGCTTCCTGCAGGGCGCTTTTGCATTCCATAAATCCGACGCCGGTTTTTTCTCTGAGTTCCTTTACCGCTTCTGCGGAAATGGCCATTTCATGCCTCCTGGTTTGCTCTTTTTCAAACCCTCGCACCCGCAGACCTGCGCGCGGTCTCACACACAGATCATGCAAAAACTCCGATTCCCGGTTTTCCGGGAATCGGAGTCTGGTTCCAAGAAATAAAAAGTGTATCGAAACGCCGGCTAATTGCCTGAGAGATTCTGGTTTTCGGACGGCTCTCCCTCCGCCTCCGGCGGATTCGCCGGTGCATCCGCGGGTTGCGGCGCAGCGGGGGCTTCTGCCGGAGCGGCGGATGCTTCTGCCGAAGCTGCGGGAGCTTCCGCCGGAACCGCCGGCTCGGGTCTTCTGGGTTTGGCTTTTCGCTGGAGTGCCTTACGCACCGTGGTTTTCGGCCTGGCCGGAGCTTCGCCCGAGGGTGCAGATCCCTCAGCGGCGCCCGCCGCATGTTCCGCTGCCTCCCCGCCCTCGGCAGCCCTGCGGGCTGCTGCTTCGGCGGCAACCCTGGCAGCCGCTTCGCGCGCGGCCGCAGCCTGCTGCGCCTGGATCTGCCGCTGCTTCTCCATCTGCTCCGCCAGCTCCTTCTGCTGGGCCTCGAATACCGTCCTGCCTTCCAGGTATGCCTGGGCAATCGTTTCCGTGATCAGGCGGATGGCGCGCAGCGCGTCGTCGTTGCCCGGGATGATGTAGTCGATATCGTCGGGATCGCAGTTGGTGTCGGCTACGCCGATGATGGGAATGCCCAGCTTGGCGGCTTCCTTGATGGCGATCGTTTCAAGCCTTGTGTCGATGACGAAGAGGGCGTCGGGCAGGCTGGCCATGTCCTTGATGCCGGACAGGTTCTTCTCCAGCTTTTTCCGCTCGCGCTCGTAGCGCGCGATTTCCTTCTTGGAGAACAGGTCGTACTGCCCGTTGGCGCGCATGGTTTCCAGTTCGCGGAATCTCTTGATGCTCTTCTGGATCGTGACAAAGTTTGTCAGCAGGCCGCCCAGCCATCTCTGGTTGACATAGTACATGGAGGTGCGCTGGGCCGCTTCCTGGATCGCTTCCTGGGCCTGGCGTTTGGTGCCCAGAAACAGGATCGTCTTCCCCTGCATCTCCCAGCTCGTACACGAACTGAATCGCATTCTTGAAAAGCCTGAGGCTCTTCTGCAAATCAATGATGTAGATGCCGTTTCTCTGCCCGAAGATGTACTCCTTCATCTTCGGATTCCAGCGTTTCGTCTGGTGGCCGAAATGCACCCCCGACTCCAGCAATTGCTTCATGGTTATGGAAACCAACTAGAACCTCCTCCGGCTACCGTTTCGAGAATTGGAATCTCTTGCGAGCACCCTTTTGACCGTATTTCTTCCGTTCCTTGATGCGGGAGTCGCGGCTGAGCAGCCCGGCCTTCTTCAGCCTGGGCCGCAGCTCCGCGTTGAACTCGAGAAGCGCGTTGGCAATCCCAAGCCGGATGGCGCCCGCCTGGCCGGAAGTGCCGCCGCCGTTCACGATGGCGCGGATGTCAAACTTGCCCAGGTTGTCCGTAACGGCGAGCGGATAGCGCACCACCGTACGCTGGGTGTCACTTTTAAAATAAATGCTCAGGTCGCGCTTGTTGACCGTGACCTGGCCCGCTCCGGGCAAAAGACGCACACGAGCCGTGGAGCTCTTCCTCTTTCCCGTTCCGTAGTATTCAACGATCGCCATTCAACTCCTTAGCTTGACGCAAAATGTAAAATCCGTTGTTTTCACTTTGGACTAAAGGTCCAGCGGCGTTGGCTGCTGGGCCTGATGCGGATGCTGGGGACCCGCATACACCTTCAATTTTTTCCTCATGACATGCCCCAGCTTGGATTTGGGCAGCATGCCGATCACGGCTTCACGCACAAGTTTTCCGGGATCTTTGGACAGCAAAACTCCGGCCGCCGTTTCCCTCAATCCTCCGGGATACCCGGTATGATGACGATACATCTTGTCGGTCAGCTTCTTGCCCGTAAGCTTTACCTTGCCGGCATTGATGATGATGACATGATCTCCTGTGTCGAGAAAGGGCGTATAAATCGGCTTTTCCTTGCCCATGAGGAGCCGCGCCGCACGAGTGGCCAGCCTGCCCAGGATCTGCCCTTCGGCGTCTATAACATGCCACTTCTGCTCAATATCCTTCGCTTGGGGGATATAACTCTTCATTACCCTCACCCTCTCCCTCAGTTAACTACCAAGTAGAACAATCTTTTAGGCTATCTAAGACAGGATAGCGTGTCAAGAGGAATTGGCGTTTTCCATTCAATAATCTCACCATTTTTGCACGGAAATCGTCTGGAAATAGCGGCCTGCATGCTGTGGGTGGAAGGTGGAAAGTGGAACGTGGAAGGTGGTTGGCAGGAACCGCCAACTCAACCATATTGGGTAAAATAACAGGATCCATGCCAAACACTCCCAGTCAGGTACTTCCGGCAAAGCCGGAGGCTTGAAAGATTTGAACCGCTCAAAGCGGTTGGACTAGTTACGCCGGTCTTGAACGCTGACTTACGCCGGCAAAAGCCGATGAGGCGCTTCCGATCCCCGCAGGGGCCAGCGCTCCGCGCTGGACAGTTTTCTGCGGCGGCACTGTGGCAAGCGCCGTGCGGCAAGGAGATGAAGGGCATGAGAAACCGGGCGTTTGCCACAGTGCCGCCGCAGAAAACTCCATCGGAAGCGCCTCTTCGGCTTTTGCTCGCCGACCCTCGCCGAACAAATCGGTGTTTGTCCGCGCTTTTATCAGCGTTTCTCAGCGTTTCAAAATACGGAGCTGTCAAACTCTTTGAGTCCCCCGGCAGAGTCGGGGGTTACCAATGTAATTAGTTCCTGTCGCGAAACTCGGGTTTTGTGAAAAAGCCAAATTTTTCAACCGTCAATAGGATATTTGATATTACATGGAAGCCGATAATTGGAGTCAGGCCGCGTAGCGGCCAGCTGAATTTAGCCAGGCCTTTTAAGGCCTGGATCGAAAGGAGTTAAGTTTTCCGTCGCGTAGCGACGGCTGAATCTCAGGCGTCGCTACGCGACGCGCTGCTCGCTGTACCATGGTTCCCGGCCTTGAAAGGCCGGGCTAAAATCATAGTGCCGCTACGCGGCACAAACCAGTTTCGCGACAGAAACTAATTAGGGGCTACCGGTGTCACATTCCACGTTCCACCTTCCAGGTTTCACGCCCTATCCGTAACCGCCTGCAGTAGCAGAGGCCGGCCAATGCCTTCATCCTTATTATTGCACCATGAATTTTTGGGTGAAATAAATGGGCGGGAGGCGAAACATTCCTGATGGGGGAGATCGGTTGCAGGTCTCATGCGGCAGATCCATGGTTGCCGTCTTCAACGTTCGAACGTTCTAACGTTTCAACGTTTGAACGTTGACCGTTCAGCTTTTGTCGCCGGCAATCCGGAGTATTTGTGACCGCCGTCACCAGAAATATCCAGAAAAAAGCGCAATTGGATTGCCAAACAGAACGATAAGGGTAACGAAACCCTGCATGTGGGCAGGGTGAGGTTCGCGGAATATCGTATGAAATCCCTGAATCAAAAAATTAACCTCCCCCTCAAAGGCCCTCGGAAAAACCTAAATATCCAGGCGCACAAACTATGCTAAGTCTTTTAAATCGCAACAAGCAGGCAGTGGGTCTCGACATCGGCTCGAGCTGTTTAAAGGCCGCCGAACTCCGTCCGGCCCGCAAAGGAGGCTTCGAGCTGGTCAGCCTCGGCATCGAAGAGCTCTCCCCGGATTGCATCGTTGACGGAGTGATTATCTCCAAATTGCCCGTCTCGGACGCCATCAGCCGCATCTTCACTCAACAGGGCATCAAAAACGGACGCGTCACCACCTCGATTTCGGGCCACTCGGTAATCGTAAAAAAAATCGCATTGCCCGTGCAAAGCGACGAGGATCTGGCCGAATCGATCCGCTGGGAGGCCGAGCAGTACATTCCTTTTGACATCTCCGACGTCAACCTGGACTACCAGGTCCTGGGTGAAAACGCCGGCACTGGGAATCTGGACATCCTGCTGGTGGCCGTCAAAAAGGACAAGGTCACCGATTACACCAGCGTCATCAAAATGGCAGGCAAGACGCCGGTGCTGATCGATGTGGACGCTTTTGCCCTGCAGAATGCTTACGAGGCCAACTACGAGCCGGCAGGCCAGAATACCGTGGCCCTGCTCGACATCGGCGCCCGCACCATGACGATCAACATCGTCTCGGGAACCGATTTCCTGTTTACGCGGGATGTCGGGGTCGGAGGACACCAGTACACCGAATTCCTGCAGAAGGAGTTCAACCTCAGCTACAGCCAGGCCCAGGCGCTAAAGCACGGAGAGCCGGTAGAGAACATCGATCCCGCCGAGGCGCGCCACGTCATCGATTCGGTGACCGAGATCCTCTGCCTGGAAATACAGAAGACCTACGATTTCTTCAAATCAACGACGACGGTGGACCGCATCGACCGCATGATCGTCAGCGGCGGCGCCGCACACACGCCCGGATTGATAGAAACGCTCTCACAGAAGTTCGATATCCCGACCGAAAAATTCAACGCGTTCAAAAAAATAAGCTTCGACCCAAAGCGATTCTCATCTTCCATGATCGTGGATCGTGCTCCGGATCTCGCGATCGCAATCGGTTTGGCGCTGCGGAGCGCCGAGGAATAGAGCGGTTATGATTAAGGTAAACCTGCTGAAAGATCAAACGGTCAAGGTGCCCACGAAATTCACAACACCGACCGTGTCCCGGATGGGGCTGATATTTCTGGCCATTTTTCTCCTGGCTGCGGGAGGCATGGTCGGCTGGTACTTCTATGTCGGCCAGCAGATCAAGGCCTGCACGCAAAAACGCAAAGTCCTCCGCGCCGAGGAAGCCCGCCTTAAGGAACTGGAAAACGAGATTCAAAAATACGAGGAATTGAAGCAGCTCCGCCTCAGCAGAATCGAGATCATCGAAAAATTGAAGGAAAATCAGAAAGGGCCGGTGCTCCTTCTCAACAACGTCATCCAAAGCATGCCGAAGGACGGGCTGATGTGGCTGACCAACCTCACCCAGAAAAAAGATCTCGTAAAAATCGCGGGATTCACGCGCAACACCGAGACGATTCCCGACTTCATGAGCAACCTTGCTGCCAGCGGCATTTTTCAAACCGTGGACCTCGAGCTGATCGAAAGCCAGAAGGAGCAGGACTCCGCCAAATTTTCGCTCCTCTGTACGAGCCTGTCGAGACCGAAGGAGGATTGAAGGAATGGATCTCAAAAATTTTCGCTTTGACAGCCTTCCCCGGTCCACCCAGATTGCCGTCTTCAGCGTTCTGATGGCCGCCGTGTCATTTGCCTTTTACTGGTATTTTGTGCAGGACCTCACCCAGGAGCACAAAAAGCTCCAGACCGAAGTTGCGCGCCTGGAAAAGACCGTGGCGAAGGGAGCGGCAATCGAAAGCCGGCTCAAACGGTTCAAGGACGAACTGGTGCAGCTGGAGCAGCGACTGGTTGTGCTGCAAAGCATATTGCCCGCTCAAAAGGAAACGCCGACGGTCCTGAGAAGCGTGCAGCAGATGGCCGCGTCCAGCAACCTCAAGATCAACAAATTCACCCCGCAACCGGTGGTGCCGCGCGCCTTTTATTCCGACTGGCCGATCCTTATCGAGGTGGAAGGCAACTACGACGGCCTGGGACTGTTTTTCGAAAAGGTGGGACAGGCGACCCGCATCATCGATGTCGACACCATTTCCATCAAAGCCCTCGAAAATTCCGTGGACAGGTCCAAAACTCTCAATGCCAGCTGCACGGCGACCACGTTCGTGTTCAGGGAAGACCAGGTTGTGGAGCCGGAAGCAGCGGTGAAGGGTAAAAAGAAGGAGAAGAAGCTGTGATCACCCTCTGGAACCAGACTCCTATGCCTTCGGAAGCAGCACAATGCCGCCGGGCTCGCCGCCTGCGGCTCTGCTGCGCTGCAGCCGCCGGACTGGCAGGGCTCGCCGTCTCGGTGCTCGTTTTCAGTCCGGTCCTGGCGCTCGATACCAAGCAAAGCGGCACTATCGACCCGGTCGGGGCGATAAAGAAAGCGGTGGAATCGCCGATTCACTTCACAGGGGTCCGCTACAATTCCGGCAACCGCAGGGATCCGTTTTTAAATCCTGTCGGCCTCAGCAAAGGATCCAAACCGGTTGACGAGGAGCTGGCCAACGGCCTTGCCCCGCCCGGGATCGCCGGGACTTACATTGCGCAGGCAACGCTCCAGGGAGTTTCCATTCAGGACAGCGGCCGGGTGGCCGTGGTGCGGGGAGCGGATGCGCGCGCCTATTTCCTGAGGGAAGGGGACAGGCTTTTTGACGGCTATCTCAAGGCTATAGAAAGCGACTCCATTACGCTGGTTCGCGAAACAAAAATGAAATCCGGAAAAACGCTGACCCAGGATGTGACCAAGCGGCTAAGGACACAATAGGATGGATGGCATGAATATTCGGCTTACCAGAATCGTCAGTTTTGCATCAGGCAGAAAGGCTGTTGGGATCCTCCTCTTTTCCCTGGCATTCGGCATTCCAGGATTCGTCCATGCCCAGGATACCGCCGGCAGTCCGGCGGCTTCTCAGCCAGGCTCCGGCGCGACAGGCGTCCCGGACGTGAAAGTCGCCAACGCCAAGGCATCCGCGGAGATCCTGAAGGCCGGCGCTATTACGGACGTGAAGGTCACAACCGAGGACGGCACAGTCATCGTCACCGTATCGACCGACCGCCTGCTTGCGCCCAACGAATTCATGGTCGACAACCCGCCGCGGCTGGTCATGGATTTCCCCAACACACTGAACAAAGTCCAGTTCACGCGCCTCAAGGTAAACGCCGCCTCCGTGAAGCGGTTAAGAGTTCAACAGTTCCAGGGCCTTCCTCAGATGATCGCCCGGATCGTTTTCGATCTCGAAGATGATTTCGTCTCCCACCAGGTCACCTTCGACAACACCTCCGTGAAAATCGTGTTCAAGCCCGCGCAGTACAAATCCGGCACCGTGCCGGATCAACCGGCTGTGAAACCGGCGCTTGCCCAGGCTGAAAACGATCCCAAAGATGTTGCAGCTCAAACTGCGCCGGCGCCCGCCAAATCCGAGCCGGTCGCAGCGCCTGTTGCCGCGCAGTCAGAGAAGACCGCCCAGGCATCTTTGAAAAAATCCGATGTTCCGCCGGCTGTGACTGCGGCTGCCCCGGCCAGGAAGCCCTCCCAGACCGAGGCGGCTCCGGCGGCGAATAAATCGGCTTCCCCGGCTGCCGGGCCGGCGGCGGCGCAGACACAGCCGCAAACCAAACCTGCTGCGGCGGCAGCCGCCGCACCGACTCCCAAAACACCCCCTGCGGATCCGGCTGCGAAAAAACCAGCCGCTCCAGCTCGGGCTGCTGCCCCTTCCGGTGCGTCCAAAACGGCTCCGGCCGCCGGGAATTCAAAACCGGCCGCTGCCGAATTCGCGGAAAAAGTCCCGATGCCGACAACGTCCCTGCCCGTTATCCAGCAGGTCCGCGTGCTTCCGCGCACCGAACAGGCGGAGATTTCCGCGGAACTGGCGGCAAAGGACAACGCTCAACCGCAACTTGTGGCTGCCCTGGGCAAGCCCTCCATATCCGTGCCGCCGAAGACAATCCTCTCCCCCGCTTCCAGATTTTCGGGCCAGCCCCTGACCCTGGACCTGGTCGACATTCCTCTGGTGGATTTTTTCCGGCTGATGGCGGAGGAAGGCGGAATCAACATCGTGATGGATCCCGAAATCAAGGGGCGCATCTCCATCAAGGTCGTCAAATTGCCATGGGACCAGATTTTTGACGCGGCCCTGATCAACAACAGCCTCGACAAGCAGGTCGACGGCAGCCTGGTGCGGATCGCCCGCAAGAGCACACTCCAGGAGGAAGCCAAACAGCAGGAAATGCTCAAAAAGGCCAACCTGCTGGCGGCGGACCTGGAAACGCGCGTCAAGCGCCTGAACTATGCCAAAGCTGACGCTTTCATGAAAACCCTCGTGGACCAGAAGACCGTGAGAGGCACCGTGGTAGTGGACGAGCGCACCAATTCCCTGGTCCTGACGGATATCCCGGCCTCGCTCAATAAGCTCATTCAGCTGATCGAAACCCTGGACGTCCCTCAGCCGCAGGTCGAGATCGAAGCCCGCATCGTTTCGGCGACCCGCGATTTCGCCCGAGATATAGGAGTTCAGTTCGGCTTCGTCCAGGGGAACCTCCAGCGCGTCACAGTCGGCGGCCCCAATACCTCGGGAACCATCGGCGGGACCCGCCCGAGCAATACGCCGAGCTCGACCTTTGCGGCCGGAAATCCCTATACCGGCAGGGGCGCATCGGAATCGACCTCCAGCGACACTGCCGCCATCAGTACCGGAGTGGGCTCCAACAACAGAGGCAACCTCAATGTCAATCTCCCTGCCGCCAAGGCTTTCGGCGGCCTGGGAATTTCCATCGGCAACATTTTCGACACATTTTTGCTGGATGCGGCCATCACCGCAGGGGAAACCAAGGGCCTGGCCAAGCTCATTTCACAGCCCAAGGTCACCGCCCAGAACAATGCCCCCGCCATTATCACCCAGGGGTTGCGATTCCCGGTCCAGATTGTCGCCAACAATACGGTCTCCATTCAGTTCCAGAATGCAGCCCTGACGCTGACCGTAACCCCTCAAATCACCTACGAGGGGAATATCGTTCTGGATTTGAAGGTTGAGAACAACAGTCCCGATTTTTCAAGACAGGTCAACGGAGTGCCTTCCATTCGTACCAGCGAGTCGACCACGCGCATTCTGATCAGCGACGGAGGCACAACGGTGATCGGCGGCATCCTGGTTGACGAGGAAGCCAATTCGGAAAACAAGATTCCCGGGCTGGGTTCCCTGCCGATTGTCGGCAACCTGTTCCGCAATACTTCAGTGTCACGTACCACACAGGAAGTCCTGTTTTTTGTCACTCCCCGAATTGTAAAGTAGCCCACCGGGCGCAGGATCGAGCGGATTCGCCTCCACTCCGCTCGATCTTGCGCCCTGCCTTCGCCCAGGCGAAGTACTCCTAAAAGCAGGTCCCTGCGATAAATTTGTGGAAAGTGGAAGGTGGAAGGTGGAAGGTGGAACGTGGAACGTTTGAACGTTGAACGTTTCAACGTGTAAACGTGCAAACGTGGAAACGTTCAACGCCGTCAGGCTTTTGACAGGCCGGATCGATGATGCTATGATCCGAAACTTCCCGGCGGAAACAACCGGGGGAAAGTCAGGTACCTCCGGCAAAGCCGGAGGCAAGATTTGAACCGCTCAAAGCGGTTGGAGGAGTTACGCTGGTCTTGAACGCTGACTTACGCGGGCAAAAGCCGATGAGGCGCTTCCGATCCCCGCAGGGGCCAGCGCTCCGCGCTGGACAGTTTTCTGCGGCGGCACTGTGGCAAACGCCCGGTTTCTCATACTCTCCATCTCCTTACCGCACGGCGCTTGCCACAGTGCCGCCGCAGAAAACTTCATCGGAAGCGCCTCATCGGCTTTTGCTCGCCGACCCTCGCCGAACAGATCGGCGTTTGTCAGCGCTTTTGTCAGCGTATCTCAGCGTTTCAAAATACGGAGCTGTCAAACTCTATGAGTCCCCCGGCAGAGTCGGGGGTTTGCCAATGGAATCAGGCATGAACATCAAGGAAGTTAAAGAACTGATCCGCGAAGTGCTCCGGAGCGACATCAGTGAGTTTGAATTGGAGCATTCCGGAACCCGCGTGAAAATCAAACGGGGATCGGGAACCGGTCCGGCCGTGGTTTCACTCGCGGCCTCGCCATCCGCGGCCGCGGAAGAGATTGCGCTGCAGCCCGATGTCTCCGGGGCGGCCTTGCCGCCGAAGGAAGACGCCGAAGAATCGGTGAACGAAGACCTTCACCTCGTCACGTCTCCCATCGTGGGCACCGCCTACCGGGCGCCCTCCCCGGGAGCCGAACCGTATGTCAGGCCGGGAGACCAGATCGAGGAAGGCACGATCCTATGCCTGGTGGAAGCAATGAAACTCATGAATGAGATACCTTCGGATATCGCGGGGGAAGTCGTCCGGGTGTATTTTGAAAACGGCCGCCCGATTGAATTCGGCCAAAAACTCTTCGGCATCCGCCCCCGCAGGCAAGGCTAGTCCCCGCCAATGTTTCGAAAGATACTTGTAGCCAACCGCGGTGAAATCGCCCTCCGCATCATCTGTGCCTGCAAGGAACTCGGGATACCGACCGTAGCCGTGTATTCCCAGGCCGACCAGCACTCGCTCCATGTGCGCTTCGCCGACGAGGCCGTCTGCATCGGCCCCCCGCCCAGCGCCGACAGCTACCTGAACATCCCGGCAGTCCTCAGCGCCGCGGAAATCACCAACACCGATGCCATTCACCCCGGGTACGGCTTCCTATCCGAAAGCGCCTATTTCGCCGAAGTGTGCGAAGCCTGCGGCATCAAGTTCATCGGCCCCTCCCCCGACATCATAAGGCTGATGGGCGACAAGGAAGTCGCAAGGAAGGCCATGAGCGAGGCGGGACTGCCCGTCGTGCCCGGGACGGACAAAATCAAGCCCCCCTTTGCTTCCGCGGTTCCCAAAGCGCACGAAATCGGTTTTCCCGTGATTGTCAAAGCGGCCGCGGGCGGCGGCGGCAAAGGCATGCGCATCGTCTGGACGCCGGAAGAACTCCCGGGAGCCCTGGAAATCGCCCGCAACGAGGCGCAATCCGCCTTCGGGTCGGGCGATGTCTATTTTGAGAAATACCTCCCTGCCGCGCGCCACATTGAGTTCCAGATTCTGGCCGATCAGCACGGCAATACCATCCATCTTGGGGAGAGAGAGTGCTCGATTCAAAGGCGCTACCAAAAACTGATCGAGGAATCCCCTTCCGCCTACCTGACCCCGTCGATGCGGGCAGAGCTCGGCAGCCTGGCAGTCCAGGCCGCGCGCTCCGTTAGTTACACCAACGCCGGGACTATGGAATTCGTGGTCGACGACAGAGGCCGCTTCTATTTCATGGAAATGAACACGCGCATTCAGGTCGAGCACCCTGTCACCGAAATGGTCACCGGACTCGACCTGGTCAAGGAACAGATACGCATAGCCGCCGGCGAGCAATTGGGCTATCGGCAGGAAGATATCGTTTTTCGCGGCAGCGCCATCGAGTGCCGTGTGAATGCGGAAAGCCCGGACACGTATTTACCTTCCCCCGGCAAGCTGACCACCTTCCATCCGCCCGTCGGAATCGGCGTCCGGGTCGACTCTGCGGCTTACAATGAATACGTGATCACGCCTCATTACGATTCGCTGATCGCCAAAATCATCTGCTGGGGAAAAGACCGCGCCGAGGCCATCAGCCGCATGCGCCGTGCGCTGGAAATGACCGTCATTGAAGGCGTCCAGACGACCATTCCGCTTCACCAGAAGATTCTGGCCGACGAAGATTTCCGCGCCGGCAGGATCGACACACGCTTTCTGGAACGGTGGAACCGCTCTTAGAGGATCAAAGGATCAAAGGATCAAAGGGTCTGAGGGTCAGGAGGATCTGAGGATCAGAGGATCAGAGGATCAAAGGGTCTGAGGGATTGGGGCATCTGTGGTTGCATAGTGGCAGTTGCTTTATAGCGTTCCACGTTTCACGTTCCACGTGTAACATATAGCGCGCAGCAAGTCGTTGGGATTTCTATGACGTTTATCCTCCCTCCGGTCTATCCGATCACGGACAAACAGCTCGCCAAACGGCCGACCCACTTGAGCATCCTGAAGGAACTCGTCCGGGGGGGCGCGCAGCTCGTGCAGTTGCGGGACAAACACACACCGGCCAGCGAGCTTCTGCCCGACCTCGTGCAGTGTGTCGAGTTCTGCTCGGTCAGAAACGTCCGGCTGATCGTCAACGACCTGTGCGATCTTGCGCTTTCGAGCGGCGCGGCCGGGGTTCACCTGGGGCAGGAGGATCTGCCTCCGGAAGAAGCGAGGGCTGTGCTTGGGCCTGAAAGCATTATAGGGTTTTCAGCCCATTCGCTCGCGCAGGTGCGCGGCTGCCAGCATCTTGCCATTCAGTACATCGGATTCGGGCCCGTGTACGCAACGGCTACCAAGCAGGACGCGGCCCCGGTTGCGGGCCTGGACGGCCTGGCCCGCGCGTGCCGGGCATCCTCGATTCCTGTGGCTGCGATCGGCGGAATCGGTTTCGATCAGATCCGCGAAGCCCTGGACGCGGGCGCGGCCAGCGTCGCCGTTATTTCCGCCCTGATGAAGGCGCCCGATATCGCCCGCGAAATGGAGCGGTTTCTGGAGAGAGCCAAGGCGAAAGGATCGATCTCGAATACGACGGGTAGGCTTCCAGGATCAGATCCGGTCCGGCGTTGAAGCTGCTGCGAATTTTGAATTTGGGAGACTCTGCCGCCGACCCGTAACCCTTGCCCCCGACCGATGGAACGAAGTTTTGACCGCCAAGCACCAGGGGCGCAATCATAAAGTAGAATTTGTCGGTCAAACGGCCGCTCAGGAAGGACCAGTGAACACGGCTGCCGCCTTCCACCAGAAGGCCGAGCACTCCCCTTTTGCCCAGTTCCTTCAACACGGCTCTGAGATCAAGTTCGTCCCCGCGGCAGGCGACCGCGACGGTCTCGGCGCCCAGGTCTTCCATTCTTTTGCGCCGCCTGCCCGGCGTGCCCGCTTTGCAGAACAGCACGGCCGGGCAATGCGAAGCATCGCGGAAAATTCGCGCCGATTCCGGCGTTTTCAGATGCGGATCGAGGATGACCTTTGTCAGCGGCCTGCCTTTGGCAACCGCTCCCCGGTAAGTTAACTCCGGGTCGTCGGCCAATACCGTACCGGCGCCGACAAGGATCGCATCGGCGCGCAGCCTTAACAGCTGTCCCAATTCCCTGCTCTCGGGTGAGGTGATGTATCGTCCCTCCGGTTTTCCCGTGCCGATCTTGCCGTCCAGGGACATGCCGGCTTTGGAGACAACCAGCGGCAAGCCCGTGGTGATATGGCAGGCGAAGGATTCTATGAGTTCGCCGGCCTTTTCTTCCATGAGCCCCACGTCCACGCGTATGCCGGCGGACCGCAGCATCTCGATGCCGCGTCCCGAGACTGCGGGGTTCGGATCGGGCCGCGCGGCGACAACCCGGCCGACTTTCGCTTCTATCAGCCGGTTCACGCAGGGGGGCGTCCTGCCCTGATGGCAGCAGGGTTCCAGTGTCACATAAACCGTGGCGCCGCGCGCTCTGTCCGACGCCTCCCGCAGAGCGCGGACTTCGGCGTGATCCAGAAGAGCGTATTCGTGCCAGCCGCGGCCCACGATCCGGCCGTCCCGGACTACGACGCAACCGACCGGCGGATTGGGGCTCGCCCGGCCGATCCCTTTCTCGGCCAGCGCAATCGCCCTGCGCATGAACCTGCGGTCCTCGGCATCAAACATATGTTCTCCGGCAATGAGCACCGGTGAAAACATTCACGGTAAACGGCTCATTTTCGAACCGGTTTTTATGGCTGACTTACCCGGACGCCTGCTTCATCAGTCGGCGTGCGTCAGCGCTTCTTTCAGCGTATGTCAGCGTAATTCATCCGAAAGCTGACGACCGGCCGGAAGCTCACTGGACCTTCTGCGTCCGGGATTCCTCGCTCTGGACATCCGGCAGCTGGATCCGGATCCAATGCGCCCGTTTGCGGTCCGCATCCAGGATCTGGATACGCAATCCCTCCATCTCGAAGGCTTCACCCGGCGACGGGACCCGGCCCAGGAATCCCATGATCAGCCCGGCCACGGTCGTGCAGTTGAGGTCATCAAATTTCCTGCCCGTCAGTTCCTCCAGCCGGGAAAGCTCCGTGCTGCCTCGCATGACGAAGGTCCTGGGCCCTTCCTCTATAATTTTGCTGACCTTGGCTTCATCCTCGTCCCGTATTTCCCCTATGATCTCCTCCACCAGATCCTCGATGGTGACCAGTCCCGCAACACCGCCGAATTCATCAATCACGATGGCGGTATGGTCGCCTTTTTCCTGGAGTTCTTTCAGGAGCTTGGAGACCGGCTTGGTTCCGGGGACAAACATCACGGGATTGACCAGTCCGGCTATGGGATCGGATTCCCTGCCTTTGACATAGGCCGCCATGAGCTGGCGGATGTACGCGATTCCCACGATATGGTCCATGTCCCCGCGGTAGATCGGGATGCGCGAATGGCGATGCTGTATCATCATTTCCCGCAGATCGGCGATGGTGGCGTTTTCCTCGCAGGCCACAATCTTGGTCCGTGACGTCATCACTTCACGAACCAGGGTATTCCCAAACTCGACCACGGACTGAATGAGTTCGGAATCCTCCTCCTGCAGGATTCCCTCGTCTTCGCCAATATCCAGGTAGGCCTGGATTTCCTCGCCCGTCACCTCTTCGCTCTCAGGCTTGCCGCCGTTTTCGACCTCATCGTGGAGCCGCCTGAACAGTTTCAATATGCTGGAGATAGGCAGCCTGAGGGAGCGAAGGACGCTGTAGACAGGAGAAAATGCCGGAAGCAGCCCGATCAGCTTTTTTTCGGGCTCGTTCTGGGTCAGCAGGAGCGGCGCCAACTGGCGGAAAAAAATCGATATGAGGAAAAGGGTGGCAAAGGAAAACAGGACGCCATGCCAGGGCCAGGCGCGGACAAAAAGGTGGGTCGTCAGGATCGCAAGCGTTATCAGGGAAACCTGGAGTCCGAAGTGCAGCGGCCCGAGGATCTCCATCCTGTTTTCGAGCACGCGCGTCAGGAGCGGGGATGCCGGCTTTTCCAGGCGCTCGGCCATCATGCGCAGCGTGAGCAGGCTGGACTGTATGACGGTGCTCTCCACCAGCGCCAGGAAGAATAGAAATCCCACGCACACTGCCACGGCTGCCAGTTCAATTGTGAAAGTCATCGTCGCGCTTCCAAGTCGGCCATTGCCGGCGAATTGTGCGGCTCCTGCCGCATCAGACGGGCTTGAACGCGGTTCATGCGGCCCCGGTCGGTCTCGTGATCGTATCCCAGAAGATGCAGCAAGCCGTGCGCCAGAAGCTTTCTCAGCTCTCTTGCGGGATCCTCGCCGCAGTCACCGGCCTGGCGGACAGCCACCTCGGGCGCCACGAGGATCTCTCCCAGGAGCGCCGATCCTTCGACCGCGGCGTCCTCATAGCAAAAACTGAGCACATCGGTCTCGTAGTCTCTGCCGAGATAATGCCGGTTCATGGCGCGCATCTTCCGTGCGCTGACAAAAACAACCGACACGTTCCGGGCGGGCCGGCCAAGCGTCCGGAGCAGACCGGCACAGAAGGAAGCCACAGCCTCCCGGTGAATCCTATACCGTCTTTGCCGGTTCAGGACCTGTATTCCGTCCGGAGGCGTTCCTGGATTCTTCACCGACGTTTTTGAAGTCATATCCCGGATAGTCGATACGGTGGTGGAAAACGGCGCTTAGGATCTTGAAAAAGCTCTCTTTGATCCGCTGCACATCCCTGAAAGTGATATCGCATTCATCGAACTGGTTGTCGTTTATTATTTCATCCACCAGCCGGTTGATCATCGCCTGAATCTGCTGAGGCGTCGGATCGTCGAGTGTTTTGGACGCTGCCTCGACGGAATCCGCCATCATGATGATGGCCGCCTCTTTTCGCCGAGGCTTCGGGCCCGGATAGCGGAAATCCGCCTCGTCGGCCTGGCTGTCTCCGCCGCTGCCCATCTCCAGGGCCTTTTTGTAGAAATAGGTCATGATGCGCGTGCCGTGGTGCTGCGGGATTATGTCGCTGATGCGCTGCGGCACGCCGGCCTCCAGGGCCAGCCTCAGGCCTTCCCGGACATGGCTGGAAATGATGGAGCAGCTCTCCCGCGGCGTAAGCCTCTCATGCCTGCTGCCGGCGTCCGATTCGTTTTCCACGAAGAACTCCGGATTCAGAATCTTCCCGATGTCGTGGTAATAGGCCGCGACGCGCGCGAGCAGCGGATTGGCGCCGACGCTCTCGGCGGCGTCTTCGGCCAGCGTCGCCACCATCAGGCTGTGATGATACGTGCCGGGCGCTTCCACCGACAGCCGCCGCAACACGGGCGCGTTCAGGTTCGACATCTCCAGCAGGCGGATGTCCGTCACCACCTTGAAAAGCGCTTCCAGTGCGGGCAGCAGAATGGAAGCGACGGCCGAAGCGAGGATGCCTCCCAGCAGCGCCAGAACGATCTGGTCGAGCACATCGGAGAGGTGCTGCGCCACCTGGTGAAGAATATCCAGGCCCGCGATGCAGACGATATTCACGATCCCGATGGTCAGCCCCGCCTTGAGGATGGCGGCCCGGTCCTTGTATTGACGGATGCTGTATATGCCCGCCAGGCTTCCGATCAAAAGGTACACGGCGAGGTTGACATCGCCGTAAAAAAGGCCCACCAGGACCGACAGTATCATGCTGGTGATGATACCCAGGTTGACATCGACCAGCAAAGTCACCAGGAGCGCGCCGAAAGCGAATGGAATCCCGTAATACAGGACCGACGGATCGTGGAACCGCGGAAACTGTTCGCCCAGGATGTCGGCAAGGGCCGTGGCCAAACGCACCGTGACGAGCTCGGTCGCGACGATCGTGAGAATCAATGCCGTGTGCTTGCGTATTTTGCGGTGACGGCTCTGATACAGGGCAAGATAGCGCCAAAGGGTGTACGTCAGGATCGCGGCAAAAAGGAAGTATCCCCCGTATTGCCGCACCAGCGAACTTGCATGGCGCATGTTCCTCAAAGCATCCAGCTGCACGAAAATGTTCTGAGTGACATGCTCTCCGCTGCGGACTATTACCTGGCCCCGCTTGATCCGCATCATGACCGGGGCCACTCTCGAAGAAACCGTGGCCCGCCTCGACACAGTCTCCTCCCGGTTATAAACAAGCGTCGGAGACAGCGCGGTTTCCAGACTCTGGGCCAGAATCCTCCGGTCTCTGCGCGACAATCCGGGGAGCCCCTCGCTCAATTTGCCCAGGTGCTCCCTGGCTGCGGCGATATCCCGGGCCATATACGAATCGCTCAGAGGCCGCTCCGCGCCAAAGGGGCCGTCGCGGGTCACGATACCCGCCCTTTGATCCTTGAGAAACTGCGCGCGGTCGGCGACGATGCCATCGCGCAGCACCGTATCGAAAATTTTTACCAGGCGTCCTTCCAGGTCCGTGTTGAAGCGCTGTCGCAAAAGGATGGGGAGTATCTGCGGCAAGAGGGTCCGCCCGACACGGGCTTCCAGTTTTTTGAGAAGGCCGGACTCGGCCGCCTTGCTCAGCTTCGTCTCAGGAGTGATCCCGTTTTCCTCCAGGACAGCCCGGGCATCCGAAAAAGCCCGGCTGATGATCTTTTCCTGGCTGTCGATCAGGCCGGATTCCAGCTGGTACACGGCGGGGACTCCGGCTTCCGCTTCCGCCCGCCTTAAATCGGTGGCTGCGGTGTCTTCATAGACCACATCCTGCCCCGCACGAACATCGGCAGCGGATATCTGGCCAACCCTGTACTCCGGGATAGACGGATAGCGGAACCCTATGAGACTGGCCGAGATGACAACGGCCGCACAGAAACCGACCAGCACGTCCCGCCAGGTCAGTTTGCTGCGGAGGTTGTCCATCAGCGTTAAGAATCCCCGCTGCTTCGTCACCACCATTGGCTATAATCCCGCAGGATATGCATTTCGGGCCGCACCTGGCATAAAGTATAGAATAAAAAACACAAATAGCCCACAGATCCGGCACACTGCGTTCTCGCGTGCAACGGATCCGTGGGCTAGATCGATGTTTCAACCCAACGCCGGACAGGTCCGCAGACCCATCCTCGCATGCATCCCATTCATGCCCTCTGCGCCGCCTTGCCGGGAACCCCGCGAGCATCGCGCGGTCCGCCTTCATCAGCGCTTTTGTCCGCGGATGCCGGCGTTGCAGAGTTCCCGATCAATCAGGACTTGAGGTTCTTAATGGCTTCCGTCAGCGCCGGCACGACTTCGAAAACGTCGCCCACGATGCCGTAGTCCGCCACGCTAAAAATCGGCGCTTCAGGATCCTTGTTGATGGCCACAATGAATTTGGACGAAGACATCCCGGCCAGGTGCTGGATGGCGCCGCTGATCCCGCAAGCGATGTAGAGTGTAGGGGATACCGTTTTGCCTGTCTGTCCGACCTGATGCTGATGGTCGATCCACCCCGCATCCACCGCGGCGCGCGAAGCGCCCAGGGCCCCGTTCAAAGCATCGGCCAGCTTTTCCACAATCGGGAAGAAATCCGGTCCTTTGATCCCTCTTCCCCCCGAAACGATGATGTTCGCTTCCGTGAGCTCGACCTTCTGCCCTGCGGTGGCCTTGACTTCTTTGACCGATGCCCGGATCTTTGCGGGATCGAGTTCCGGCACGAAAACCTCCGTCTCCGCGCTGCGCGCGGTGTCGGCCTCCCCCAGCGAGAACACGTTGGGGCGAAGGGTCGCCATGGCGGGAGCCATCAGCAGGCGCACCCTGGAGTATGCCTTGCCGGCATAGATCGGGCGGACGCATTCGAGCTGCTTATCCTCGATGACGCGGGCTTCGATGCAGTCCTGCGCCAGTCCCACGCCCAGTTTGGCCGCGACGCGCGGCATCAGATCCCTGCCCATGGCGCTCGCGGAGCTCAGAATGAACCGCGGCTCCAGCTTCTTTGCAGCCTGGGCAACGGCGGCGCCGTAGCCCTGGGTGGAATAGGCATTCAACAAATCGTGCTGAGCGGAAACGATGCGGTCCGCCCCGAAGTGCGCTAGATTGGCGGATGGTTCCCCGGCCCCGATGCGTAGCGCAACGACGGCTTCCTGCATGGTGTCGGCCATTTTCCGAGCGGCAGACAGAGCTTCGAGCGATGTCTTTTTGACCTTGCCTTCCCGTTCCTCGATGAAGACTAGGATTCCCTGAGCCATCTTCCCTCCTTGATTATCTTTATGGCGCAAAAATTCATGGCGTGTTCGACAGCCTAAATGAGCTTGGCTTCTTCGTGAAGCAATTGAACCAGCTTAGGCACCACCTCGGAAACCTCTCCCTTGAGGATCTTCCCCGGCGGACGGGTTGGGGGCAATGTGATCTGCTCAACCGAAATGCGCGGTTTCAGATCGTCCGCAGTCAATCCGAGTGAGTCCAGAGTCTGGATGGCAATCTGCTTTTTCTTGGCAGCCATGATGCCTTTAAGGGATGCATAGCGCGGCACGTTCAATCCCTTCTGGGCCGTAATAACGGCCGGCAGGGTTCCTTCGAAAACTTCCTCGGCTCCCTCGATGTCTCTTTCCGCGCGAAAATTCTTGTCCTGAATCTCGAGCTTGGTCACTACGGTTACCTGCGGGAGATCGAGTTGCTCCGCCACCACCGCCGGCACCTGCGCGTTATCGACGCCGATCGCGTGTTTTCCGAAGAGTATCAGATCCGGATTGAGGTTGCGGCAAACGCGGGCAAGCACCGAGCCGATAACGAAGGAATCGGCCTTTTCCAGCGAAGCGTCCTGGACCAGGACGGCAGAATCCGCGCCCATGGCCAGGCATGTCCTGAGCCCGGTGGTCGCAGACTCCGGGCCGGCCCCTACCACGACGACCTCGCCCCCGAGCTTCTCCTTGATTTTGAGGGCTTCCTCCACAGCAAATTCATCGTAGGGATTCACGACCAAGGCGACATCCGCGAGATCCACATCCTTGCCGGTTGGCGCAATTTTCACTTTGATGGTTGTATCGGGAACATACTTGACGCAAACGACTGTCTTCATTCTTCTATTCCCCTTTTCGTCGAATCCCGTGCGATGGGCTACGGCGCTTTACGCGAGGTGCATCCGGCACCCGCCTGAAGATACGCCGCTGCACGATTCGACCCATTATCGGTCAGTTTACATGAGCTTCAACGTACTCGATGGCGTTCTGCACCGTCTTGATTTTTTCCGCATCCTCGTCGGGGATTTCGATGCCGAAAGCCTCCTCGAAGGCCATAACAAGTTCGATGGTGTCCAGGGAATCCGCGCCCAGGTCATCCACAAACGACGCCTTCCCCGTGACCTCGGACTCGTTGACACCCAATTGATCCACGATGATCGATTTGACCTTTTCTTCTACTGATGCCATTCCAGTTCCTCCTCCATTCGGCAATCCGCGAGCCCAGGGCTGCGGCGGAAAACCTCACATTTTAGCACCCCGAAATATGGAAGCAAGCCTTACAATGTCCAAGGCCCGAGGCCTTGCAGGTCCGGCGGTCGGCGGGCCGGCCGCAAAGCCGCAATGCCTCAAAGCCGCCGTGAAGCCCGCAGGCCTGGCATCGCCTGGAGGCGCGGCGTTACAACCATCTCCGATGGGAGCCTACCGGCCGATCGAAGCGATATCTTTTGCGTCAGTGCCTATCTGACTGAGCTCCGCCTCAATTTTGGCATTGACCTGGTTTTCGACAAATTCCTTCGCAACGCGGATCGCATTTTTGATGGCATTGCTGCTGGATCTTCCGTGGCAGATAATGGTCACGCCCCTAAGCCCGAGCAGCGGGGCTCCGCCGTATTCGGAATAATCCAGTCTCTTTTTAAGGCGCTTGAAGGATTGCTGGCTCAAAAGAGCGCCCAATTTGGCCTGGAGATTTCTGGACAGCTCGTCTTTCAGAAGCTTCAGCACCGCTTCGATGAGGCCTTCGCTGGTCTTGAGCGCGACGTTCCCCGTAAAGCCGTCGCAAACAATCACGTCGGCCCGCCCGTTGTATATGTCCCTCCCCTCGACATTGCCGATAAAGTTGAGGCGGAGCTGTTTGAGCGTCTTGTGCACTTCCTTGGTTAATTCGTTGCCCTTGGACTCTTCTTCGCCCACAGACATGAGGCCGACCCGGGGCGATGCGACGCCGACGATCTTTTTGCTGAACAGGTGGCCCATGACGGCGAACTGAACCAGGTGATGGGGCTTGCAGGCCACATTCGCGCCCACATCCAGCAGCACCGCGTGGCCCGCCAGCGTAGGCAGAATAGCCGCGAGAGCCGGCCGGTCCACTCCGGGAACGGCGCCGAAAACCATTTTGGAAGTCGCCATCACCGCGCCCGTATTGCCGGCGCTGACAAGGCCGCTGGCCACTCTCTCCCTGACGAGCTCCGCCGCCACCCGTATGGATGAATCTTTCTTCTTCCGGAGCGCGACAGTAGGCGGTTCGTCCATCGCAACTACCTGGGTGGCGTTGCGTATCTCTATGGGAAGCCCTTCCCCGCCCGCTTGTTTCAGAAGAGGAGCCAGGACAGACTCCTTCCCGACAAGAATCACGGACACGGCGAAGGCTTTTGCAGCCTGAACGGTTCCTTCCACTTCATTGAACGGGGAGTTGTCACTCCCCATACTGTCCACGGCGATCTTGATCATGGGAGCAAGCAAACCATTGCATTTCGCAACCATCGGCGCCCCGCCTGTTGCACCGGGTGCCGGGCCTTGCCGGGCCTGTGAATATTTCCTGTGCGCAATTCCATAACCGGAGCCTTGTCCTGCGCAGGCTTGCCCGTCAGATTTCCTCTTCGCCCTCCATCACCTGTCTGCCCTTGTAGTAGCCGCACTTGGGGCAAGCCTGATGCGGCGCCTTGGGCTCCAGGCACTGGGGGCAAATGCTGGGATTGACCGTCTGCAAAAAATCATGCGCGCGGCGCTTCCCGCGGCGGGCCTTGGAATGTCTCCTTTTTGGATTAGGCATGAATCGTGTTCTCCATTTTGGGGGAATGATGCTCTCGGACGAGGGTCCTAAGAGACTGCCGGCTTACTTCTCCATCTTCCTGTTCGTAAACTCCAGCAGGACGGACAACCGGGAGTCCGTCTCCTCGTTTTTGCAGAGGCACGCCCCCTCATTTAAATCGGCCCCGCATTTATAGCAGAGGCCTTTACAATCTTCCCGGCAAACAAACTTCATCGGCATCGCCAGCTCGATCTGTTCGAGCACCATGAGGTCCACATCGAAAGCGACACCATCATGGTAGGCTATGTCCATATCCTCGTACTTCAGCTCGACCTCCGAATCCTTGCCGGTCCATTTGGGTTGCGGCAAATAGGAAAGATCGAACCGGGCGGAGAAAGGCCGCGAGAACTCCTTGTTGCACCGGGAGCACCGGAACCGGATTACGGTTTCCACGGTGCCGTCCACGAACAGGTCGAGGTTCTTGTGGCGCAACACAAAGTCCGCAGTCACCGTTTCGCCCAACACCGCATCATCGTGCGTGAAGTTGATTTCTCCCGTCGCATAGACATGATGCACGTGGAGCGGTTCCGGTTTGAGGCCCTCTATTTCAATGAGCACGGCGAAAACTCCTACCCTGAAGCGAAGGGGGAAATTACATTAACGGTGGAATCTTTGTCAAGGATAAAGCCAGTGAGATACAAGGACTTACGGCACCGTTTTGCCCGTCGGAATGCGGCCGAGCCGCAAATTGCGCCCCATGAGCCGCTCAGGGCTGCGCCGGAGAGGATCCGGTTGCGGGCGCCTTCTGCAATTTATCAAGCTCCGCCGTCAATTGCTGCTTGAGGGCGCTGAACGCGGGGCCCTGGGAACCGGAATCCTTCAGCACCTTTACGGCTTCGTCACGTTTGCCCAGTCCGACCAGGGCCCGGGACAGTTGTATGGCCAAATCCTCTTTCGGGAGATTGCATTGAGGATCCTTGATCATTCCCTCCAGGAACTCCCTGGCTCCCTGATAGTTTCCCGAGCTGATATTGTGGGCAGCCAGCGCCCTTTTGGCGAGGTAGCCGACAGGACGGTTCTTGCTGTTGTTCGATACCGCCCCCAGGTTCTTGACAGCTTCCTCTTTTTGTCCCAGCTCAAGCTGCGAAAGCCCCAGGTAATAGCGCGCCACAATGGATATCCTGGAATAGCTGAAACGCGAGGCAACCGACGAGAACTCCCTGGCCGCTGCCTGATACTTTGCAGACTCGCTCGGGAAAACGGGCGTCGGCCCCTTGGCGTAGGGATCCGAAGGAGCATCCGCTGCGACCTGGCCATGAAAGAAATCCATCCCCTTCCCCAACTGCTCCTGAGCTTTGGATTCCCGGGCGTCGAGATACTGAAGCCCGCCGTAAATTCCGGCTGCTACAAGCACCGCTGCCGCGGCCAGGATCCCGATTTTTTTGCTGTTGGTCCGAAAGAAATCCAAAAAGCGCACGATGGCTTCATGCACCGGATCTTCAGCCATTATTTCCTTGCGCGTAAGCTTGGTTGTACCCACGGTTCCTTCCTTCTGCCTGTTGTAAATAAAGGGGAAAAATATCATACTGGCCCGTCGTGCGCAATCTCTGATAACGTGGAACGTGGAAACGTTTAAGCGTTGTTTCGTGAGGACGGCTCTCCAGAGCCGTCCGAGAGGCGACTGACTGGTTTGCGCCCATCGGACGGGTCTGGAGACCCGTCCTCACGACTTCAGATTCGAGGAGATAAGATCGATATGAAAAACAAGTATCCGGCAACGGCCATCGTGGGACTTGTATCCCTGGTGGTCTTTCTGGTTTCCTGTTCCGGCGGCGGCCCATCCAGCCTCGGGATCAGGGAAATGGTCCAGGGCACAGGGGACGAGGCGGTCCCAGGATCCACCCTCGTCATGCATTATACGGGCTGGCTCTATTCCAATGGGAAACACGGCAAAAAATTCGACAGCTCCCTGGATTCCGGGCAGCCGTTCAGCTTTAAACTGGGCGCCGGAGAAGTCATCGAAGGATGGGACAAGGGTATCGCGGGAATGAGGGTGGGAGGAAAGCGCGAACTGATCATCCCCTCGCAGATGGGATACGGTTCACAGGGCGCCCCCCCGGATATCCCGCCCAACGCTGCCCTCATCTTCGAAGTCCAATTGCTCTCCGTTCAAAAATAACTCGACCTTCCACGTTCCACTTTCCACCCTCCACGTTCAGCGTAGAAAGTGAATTGTGGAAAGTGGAACGGGGAACGACATTTTTGCGACTTCCGGGGCCGCAGCGCATCTCAGAAAGCAGGGGATGCGGACAGATGACTATTTTCTGATTTTCATGTTTAGGGAATTGCGCAAGTCTTGCTATAGTTATTAGTTTGTATGTTCATCAGGAGGAGTGCTGGATGAAGAGACTTTTTTTGGCGTGCTTTTTCTTTTTGTGCGCAGCGGCCCTTGTTTCGATTAGCGTTTCGACCAACAGTTCGCGCGCCGCGGACGGCCCCAAACTGGCCGTCGCCTACAGCAGTAACATTCTGGGTTACCTTGAGCCGTGCGGTTGAATGGATACAGGCGTACAGCTCGGAGGGCTGTACAAAAAATCCGCTTATCTCGAACAGTACCGGAAAAGTCAGAGCGGCCTCGTGGTGATCGATTCAGGCGATTTGCTGAATGAAGACGAGGAAATCCCCGAGTCTGTCGTGCAGTCGGCAAAGCTGAAGGCGGATCTGATCGTGCGGATTCTCAAACACATCGGAATCGACGCCGTCAACGTGGGCGAGATGGACCTTGTCCTGGGAGTCGATTACCTCAAGCAACTGGAAAAGAAGCACGACTTCCCGTTTGTTTCGGCGAACCTGGTGGACGACAAAGGCGCCCCGATTTTCAAGCCCTACGTTGTTAAAAACGTCAACGGCAAGAACGTCGGCATATTCGGCGTCATGGGGGACACCTCTGAAATGGTGTCCAAAGTGCAGCAGATCACCGGCGAAACCGTCTCCGTGCAAGATCCCCTGAAGGCCGCCGAAGCCATCGTGAAGGAGCTCACCGGGAAAGTCGATTACATGATCGCTTTGACCCACCAGGGGACCAACCGCGACTGGGTCATCGCCCGAAGGGTGAAGGGCATAGACCTGGTTGTGGGCGGGCACGACAAACAGAAGACCAAAGATCCGTTCGAGGCCGATAAGACTCTGATCGTCCAGGCGGGAGAGAAAAACCAGTACCAGGGCCTGCTGGAAGTCACCCTGGACGAGGCCCGGGCGATTCACAATACGCTCGTTCCTTTCGGTGAGGAAATCCCGGACGATCCCAAGGTGAAGGCGATGATTACGGAATACAACGACAAGATCGCCGAGATCTATGGCGGCACGGGCGAAAATACTCCGCCCCCCGCGAGTGTCTCGCTGCGGTCCGCCGTGTGCGAACCGTGCCATGCCGGCCAGGTGAAAAACTGGAAGACCTCCGATCACGCCAAGGCTTACAGCACGCTGGTCGGCAAGCAGAAGCAGTTCGACCCCAAGTGCCTTGCCTGCCACACCACCCGCTTCGAGCAGCCCGAAGGCTTCGCCATGAAAACTCAGCAGCCGGAACTGATGAACGTCCAGTGTGAATCCTGCCACGGATTCCGCAAGGATCACCTGAGCGACGCCACACGGATCTCCTCGACGAAGCCGGGCATGGATTTATGCCTGAAGTGTCATACTCCGGACCGCTGCCCGACCTTCGAAACGGACTACAAAACTCTGATGGAGAAAATCAAGCACTAAACTGTAACGCTGACGTACGCCGACAAAACCGCTGATATACGCCGATAAAAATATCAATTTGTATCAGCGTTCGTCGGCGTTTTTGTCGGCGTATGTCAGCGTTAAATCAAACCTGGCTGGATTCCCCGTCCAGCATCATCTGGTAGTGGCGCCGGTAGGGCCGAACCGACGCGAGGAACACCAGGAACATCAGGATCGACGCTGCGCCGATCGTCAGCGAGATCGACACCCCGATCATATTTTCGTTGTGGAACACGCTGTCGTTCAAGAAGCCCGGGAAAAAGGGCCCCATGGTCTGGCCGCCGAGGTTCAGGACGAATAGGAACACGGCGGCGACCTGGCCCCGGACCTGGTTGGGGAATATTATCTGAAGCGCAGCCACCGACGTGCCCATCGGGAATGACTCCAGGAACATCCCGACGGCCAGCAGGCACAAAGTTATCCTCACATCGGAAATCATCGTAGCCGGCGTCAGGAAGAAAAAGATTCCCACCGCGCTGATCAGCGCCACGCGCACCGGCCCGTCCGCGACTCCCCTTTTCTGCCAGCGGTCGCTCAGATAGCCACCGACGTACATGCCGGTGCAGGCGAAGGCGATCATGATCACTGCCAGGGCTTTCCCGGTCTGAGCGGCCGTCCACCCGTGAACCCGCAGGAAATAGGTCGGAACCCAGGCCATGACCGCAAAGTTGCAGGTGGACTGAAATATCATCCCCACGGGGATCCCCACCATCGACTGCCACCGCCTTCCCATCTGCCGGAAAGCTTCTCCGAAGCTTGCCTTGACGGGCTTGAGATCCTTGCCGAGCATCAGGTTGCGCCGCACCGGCTCCCGTATCGTGAATGCCAGCAGCGCAAACAGCAGCCCCGGGAGGCCCACGATCAGAAACGTCACTCTCCACGACGCAATTGCCCCCAGGATCGGCACCGTAATTGTCGGCGTGCGCGCCAGGGCGTCCACCGTTATGCCGCCGACCAGCAGCGCGAGGCTGGATCCGAAAAACAGTCCGAAATAGTAGATGCTGATGGCGGTGCCGATGCGGTCTTTCGGAAAAAAGTCGGCGATCAGGGAATAGGCGCCCGGGCTCAATCCGGCTTCACCGACCCCGACGCCGATGCGCGCCAGGAACAGGGAGAAGAAGCTCTTGGTCGCGGCGCAAAGCGCCGTGAATATGCTCCACACGAAGACGCTGGCCACGATGATGTTGCGCCGGTTGCAATTGTCCGCCAGCCGCCCCAGGGGCAATCCCATGAACGTGTAAAACAGGGCAAACGCCAGTCCCTGCAGCAGCCCGATTTGCGTATCGCTGACACCCAGGTCTTTCTTGATGGAAGGAACCAGGAGGCTCAGGATCTGCCGGTCCACGTACGAACACATGTATATGCCGGTCAGGATCGCGAGAACATACCATGCGTATCGGAGATTGGGCTTTTCCTTGCCTTTGCCGCGTGTTTCAGGGTTTTCAGAATCGGAAATTTCAGGTTGTGTCGCCGTCGTCATCAGTAAAGGCCTCCATTACGTCCGGTATAATTTCGCCGACGTACGCCGACCAAACCGCTGACTTACGCCGAAAAAATATATCTAGTTTTTTCAGCGTGCGTCAGCGTTTGATCGGCGTAGGTCAGCGTAATTTCATATGTGAACGCACAGCCAATCTACCCGCCGAGATCCTTCGTCAGGCCGGCCAGACCGAGGTCGGCGAGGGTTTCCCGGGAGGGCTTGCCGGTCTTGATATCCCACCCCATAGCGGCGAAGTATGATTCCCTTAAAGCCCGGAAATCGATCCGCGGGGGAGGCGAAGCTCCGGACGGCAGCGGTTCATCTTCAAGCCTCGCAGGCAAATTGATCTGGTCGGGCGTCAACCCTTCCCGGGCGTTAAACGCCTGTCGGAGCGTCAAAACCCTGCGGCCGGCTTTGAGCGCTTCATCCCACGGGAAATCCCAGCCGGTAACGCAAGCGATCAGTTCCGCCAGCGCGGGAGGAGGCGTGTTGGTGGTGTACAGGGCGCACATCCCGGCGTCATCCATCAGCTGCTGATAGGCATATCCCACGGCGTAGACGGGCCCCCTCTTGTCAAAGTCGGCAAAGGCGTTCACCTTGGGCACCTGCAGCGCCGGATCGCTGCCCACCGGGGCGCCGTTTTCGAGCTGGCCGGCGATCTGGCTGTTCATGTGGTGCGACGGATTGGCGTCGGCGATGAAGGCGGTCCCTCCCGCGGGGCTCATGCGCGGGTCATGGAACGCCATGCCCTTTCCCCGAACGGCCATGACGTACCTTTCGGATCCCTTGCCGATGCGCTCGGCCGCTTTGGCCGGGCCATCCGCCAGGAGCGCTCCGAAACCCTCCCTTCGGGCCATCTTTTCCGTCAGCGCAACCACGGCTTCCGCGTTGCCCCAGGCGAGATCGATTCCGTCAGCCTGCTCCCGCGTGATGAGGCCGTTTTCGTAGCATTCCATGGCCCAGGCAATGGCGGTTCCCGTGGAAATGGTGTCGATGCCATACCGGTTGCAGATATCGTTGGACCGTATCACCGACTCCTGGTTGTCGTTCAGGAGCAGGCTCCCCAGGGCTGCCAGAGTCTCGTACTCGGGCCGGTGCATTTCGTCGGGGATGGCAAATGGCCCTTCTTTTTGCTCGATGATGGCGCCGCAGCGGATGGGGCACGCCTGGCACGCGTAGCTGCTCTTTTTATATTTGTTCATGTTTCCGCTGTCGAGGTTGCCGGCTGTGCGCATGGAGTCCGTACCGGTCGCGCGCCAGTTCTTGACTGGCGAATCGCCTATCGACAGAAGGAAACTCAGCGCGCCGCCTGTGCCCGCCGCAGTCAGGCCTTTATGAAACTCGCTCGACTTTATGACCGACATATATTGGGTTTCGGCTTCTTTCAGTTTTTCCTTCCGGGCCACGGCAATCTTTTGCAGGCCGCCTTTGACGGCGATTGCTTTGAGCCTTTTGGAGCCCATGACGGCGCCTGAACCGCCCCGCGCGGCGGTCCGGCCTCTTTCATTCACGATTCCGGCCAGCAGCGACATCGCCTCGCCCGCAGGGCCTATGGACGCAATCTTCACTCTGTCTCCGGCTTCCCTGTGCAGGATGTCCTCGGTTTCGTAAGTTTCCCTGCCCCAGACCGCTGAAGCGTCCCTTATTTCCACCCGGCCATCGCGGATCAGCAGATAAACCGGTTTGGGGGAAACACCGCTGAAGAAAACGGCGTCGTAGCCCGCTGTTTTAAGCTCCGGGCCGAAAGTGCCTCCCGAATTGGACTCATTCCAGGCACCCGTCAGCGGCGATTTCGTCACAACCCCGAATCGCCCGGTTCCGGGAACGGAGGTGCCGGTGAGCACACCGGCGACAAAGCCCAGCATATTGCCGGGGCCCAACGGGTCCACGCCCGGTTTCATCCGTTCGTAGAGCACGCGAATGCCCAGGCCGTATCCCCCGATAAAGTCGCGACAGATTTGCTCGGTTAATGCCTCTTCATGGAAGGACCCTGTACTCAGGTCCACGAAGAGCATTTTTCCCGCATATCCATAAAGCATGTATGCCTCCCTCAGCCATTGGATTGCCGATGAGCGAACTCATATCCTAATTTTCGGGGCAGTATAACACAGTACCGTTAACTTCAGATGCGGGGACGTTGGCGGGGGAAGTGGAAAGTGGAAGGTAGAAGGTAGAAGGTAGAACGTTGGAACGTTAAACGTGGAAACGTTCAACGTTCCAACGTCCTGATGCAATTTACACCGTTTTTGTCCCTTTTTTGAATGACTTGCGCCTGCATCTGATAGTAATATCAGGGCATCATTTGTTTGTTCCCTATTCTTTTCACGGCTCAAGCTGACAAAGAGGGTTTCGCTTCCGATAGGCAAAAGGGGGCGGGGCTCATCCTGTTCGCAGCACTGAGTTTTCAAGCAATATCGGAATTTACCGGCCCGAAACCCTGGCACGGGCATGGGTGTAATCCATATCTGTCTGAGATCCAGCATGCGTGTCGTGTACCCGAATCGGGAACATTCAAAATCAGCGGTGCAAAGATTTTCCAGTTCAACTGTCTTTCAGGAGGATATTGAATATGCGATGGATCACAAGTGCATTGGTGTGCGCCCTTCTGATTTTTGGAACGGCGTATGCCCAAAGCGACCGGGGCGCGATCACAGGCACCGTCTCTGATGCGGCGGGCGCCATGGTCCCCAATGCCCCAATTGAAGCCAAGAATGTAGAAACCGGTGCCGTATATCAGGCTGCGAGTTCGGCAACGGGCAACTATACGCTTGCCCAGCTGCCTGCCGGGGTATATCAGCTTTCGGCTAAAGTGCAGGGATTCAAGCAGTACTTGAGGACCGGCATTACGGTAATGACTGCAGCGACGGTGCGCATCGACATCCCGCTGGAGGTTGGAAGCATCACTGAAACGGTGACCGTTAGCGCGGACTCTCCCTTGCTGAAAACCGAGAGCGGCGAGCTAAGCCACAATGTCACGACGAATCGAATGAATGATCTTCCAATGCTCTCGGCTCTCGGCATGCGGGATCCATTCGCAGCGGTCAATCTGATGCCCGGCACCGGCGGTACCGGGGCTGGAGCGATGCGTGTAAACGGAATGCCGGGCTATACCATGTCGCTCCGCGTGGACGGCCAGGATGCGACCCAGCAAATCTGGACCCTCGCTTACGGCATGTCGATCCCCAGCGTGGACTCCGTCGAGGAAACCGCAATCCAGACCAGCAATTACGCGGCTGAGTACGGACAGGCGGGCGGCGGGATCCTGAACATGACCATGCGGTCGGGAACCAACCAGCTGCATGGGAGCGCGTTCGAGTATTTCAGAAACGAAGCGTTGAATGCGCAACCACCCTATAAAAAGTCTCCTGCATACCAAAAACCCCGCGATCGCCAGCATGATTGGGGCTTTAATGTTGGAGGGCCGGTCTACCTTCCAAAAATGTACGACGGCCGAGACAAGACCTTTTTCTTCTACTCCTTTGAACAGAACCGCTTGAAAACTACAGCCAACGCCACGTATACGTTCCCCACTCAGGCTTTTCAGAAGGGGGATTTCAGCTCGCTCTTGACCGGAAATGCGCTGTCGAGCGTTTGTTATGACCCCTCAAATCCGGCAACGTGCGGAGTTGATCCAGCCGGCAGGGCGCTGTTGGACGGCACCATCTACGATCCTAACACGACAAAGACGGTCACCAGCCCTGTCAATGGCTTGTCCTACGTGATTCGAGACCCGTTCATGGGCTGCGATGGGAATAGTCTCAACCAGATCTGTATGGACCCGAGTAATCCGAGATATGCGATCGATCCGGTGGCTCTGAAATATCAGAGTTTTTATCCGACCCTCTCGAACGCTGCGGCCACAAACAACTACAATGTGACTTGGCCGAACAAGAACACCACGACCATCCAAGCTGTTAAGGTAGACCACTCGCTCAGCTCCAAGCTGAAAATCTCCGGTTACTACTCCATGAATAATGTCACCCTGCCCTTTGCCGATGGCCTGGAAGTCCCGCTTACAGGAACGAGGAATTTCAACGAGCGGACGCACACGATCCGGCTGAGTGTCGATTACACGGTTTCGCCTACGGTGCTGCTACACGCCGGGGCGGGACTCATGCATTTCATCTTCAAGGACCCTCAACCCGACATCAATTACGATAGCTATGCAAACCTTGGGTTGCCCGGGACGTATGCGACCATTCCTCCCAACTTCCAGAACGCGAATGACAACCGGGGCGGATTGACGCAAACGGGCACAGCTTCACAGTCGAACACCTGGCAGGTCAAGCCCACAGCGACGGCAAGCCTCAGCTGGGTCAAAGGAAATCATTCGATCAAGTTTGGCGGCGAGTCGCGTTTCGAGTCTCACCCCGTCAACGTGTTCACGCCCGCCAACGGTTCATTCTACTTCAACGCGGCTCAAACCACGATGCCGTATCTGAACACGATATCCCTGTCTGGAGGCAATTTGGGCCACCCCTATGCCAGCTTCCTTCTCGGCATGATCAACAATGGAGAAATCGGGCTGCCTAACAGGTTCCATTTAGGGAAACAAGCGTGGGCCTTCTATGCGCAGGACAGCTGGAAGGTCACTCCCAAGCTGACTCTTGATTACGGGTTGCGATGGGATTATCAGACCTACCTGCAGGAAACCTATGGCCGCATGCCGACCTGGAGCGCGACGACGCCCAATCCTAGCTATGGCAACGTTCCTGGAGCCCCGATCTTCGAAAAAGACATCGCCGAAGTCTATCCCCACGCCTGGGGGCCGCGCCTGGGTTTGGCCTGGCAATTCATGAACAAAACAGTGCTGCGCGCAGGCGCTGGTTTTTCCTACGGCCAAACGGGCGCCCTGGAGATGTGGAGTCTCCGGTTGGGATCCTTCGTCCGCTACGGTCCCAACCCATCATTCGGCAATCCGGTTGGTCTTCTCCAGGACGGTCCGAACGTGAATGGCACTCCGGTTGTGCCGGTATGGCCGAACCGCGATCCGGGCCAATCCCCGATTGCTGCGGGGACTGATTTCATGCCCTGGGTGAACGACCAGGCCGGGCGGCCACCGCGGCAGTTCCAATGGAGCATCGGAATTCAGCGTGAGCTCACCAGAGACCTGAGCGTCGATGTTTCTTACGTAGGCAACCGGGGAGCCTGGTGGAATTCCAATGGAGGGATATCCGATCCCAACCGGGTGACACCGGAGATCCTTTCGGCTCATAACCTGGATCTCAATAACGCGAGCCATAGATCTCTTTTGCTGACGCCATTGAGCGGGGTGAGTTCTGCAGATGCAGCAGCTCACAACCTTAGTACGCCGTTTCCCGCTTTTTCAGGCACTGTGACTCAATCGTTGCGGCCGTTTCCGCACGTCGGGAACATCTACATGCTTTGGGCGCCGATTGGCAGAACGTGGTACGACTCGTTGCAGTTGAAGGTGACCAAACGGTACTCCCACGGTCTTGACTTATCGTTGGCGTACAGCTGGCAGAAGGAGCTCACCATCGGTGCCGAGACTTTTGACACCGCCTTCGTCACAATGCCGGCTGTCAACAACATCAACGACTTTCAATCCAACAAGACAATCTCCGGCCTCTCAATCCCGCAACGCATTGTGATTGCCGCGAACTATCTGACCCCTTCGTGGAACACAAACAAGTTCGTATCCCTTGCGCTCAAGGATTGGAGACTCGGCGCCGTATTTACCTACCAATCCGGCGTGCCGATTATGGCCCCCAGGGCGATCAGCGGCACCGGCCAGGGGTTGGAAAATCTGTTGAGGCTTTGCGCCCCCATGGGCGTCTTCAGCGGATGCAACGGCAGTGTCTGGAACGGCAGCTCCCCGGCATCCTATGCAAGCCGCGTGGCGGGAGAGGATCTGTTCCTGGTAAACCCGAATGAGATTGCGAACCCATTCATGCAATTCATGCTCAATCCGAAAGCATGGACATCTCCTCCGGACGGACAATACGGTCCCGGATCCCCGTACTATAATGATTACCGATATCGTCGCCGCCCGAGCGAAAACATGAGCCTGGCCCGTCTTTTCCGGATCCGAGAGGGAATGGACTTGCAGCTTCGCGTCGAGTTGATGAACGTATTCAACCGGGTCCAGATACCCAATCCCGGGGTGGAGTTCAACAGCAACGATGCGACTCTTCCACAGGTCACCGACCCGACCGGCAAGACGACCTTGGGCTTCGGATACATAAACCCGATCGACGCCGCCGGCCAGCGAACCGGCCAGATCGTCATGCGCTTCACCTTTTAATCCTCCTGAATCCTGACTTCAGCCAGAAACATGCCGCCCCGGGACCGCCCGGGGCGGCAGCACAAATCCGCCCCACCGATGTTTTCGCCCAGCACGGAATCCAGACAAAAAACGTGAAAGGAAGCAGTGGAACGTTAGTAGGGAGTCGCGGCTTGACAAACATGGGCAATTTGATTTGAAAAAAAATTGCTTATGGCAGATACTACCGGTCGTTGAACGTTCCACGTTTCACGTTTTTCCCAGGCAGCTCAACTAAGCGCAACCAACCACTTGATCCAAAGTGATGACAGAGGTAACTATGGCTATACAGGAAATCCCCGCAAAAAGTCTTGACGCGAAGAAATTCATCGATGAGCAGGCGGCCCTCATATCCCAGGCCGTGGGCTCGAACGTGGCCATCAACGCGCTGTCCGGGGGAGTGGATTCCTCGGCCGTGACGCTCATCGGCCACAAAGCCCTGGGCAACCGTCTTAAAACCTATTTTGTCGAAAACGGCCTGATGCGCGAAGGGGAGCCCGCGCGGGTTGTTGCCCTTTTCCGCGACCTCGGAGTCCAGGTCGAACTGGTGGACGCGCGCGAGGAGTTCTTCAAAGCCCTCAAAGGCATCACCGACCCGGAGGAAAAGCGCGAGGCGGTCACCCAGACGTTCTATAAAAAAGTTTTCGGCCGCCTGGTGCGTGATATCGGCGCAAAACACCTGCTCCAGGGCACCATCCTCACCGATGTGGACGAGACGGTTGCGGGAATTAAGCGCCAGCACAACGTCTTCGAACAGCTGGGCATCAACCCTGAGGAGGCCTTCGGCTACCGCATCCTCGAACCGCTGGTTCAGCTGCGCAAGGACGGCGTCCGCAAGGTCGCCGAGGCGCTGGGATTGCCGGCCTCGGTCTATAACCGCATGCCATTCCCAGGGCCGGCATTAGCCGCCCGTGTCATCGGCGAAGCCACTCCGGAAAGAATCGAGCTGGTGCGCAAGGCTACGGCCATCACCGAAGAGCTGCTGTCCGCTTCGGGCGCCTTCCAGTACATGGCGATCCTGCACGAGGACCGCGTCACCGGCATGCGTGACGGCAAGCGCGATTTCGGTTTCCAGATCGAGATCCGCTGCTGGGACAGCCACGACGCGCGGCGCGCTTTCCCGACACGCCTGGCGTGGGAAACGCTCGAAGACTTGAGCCTCAGACTTCTGGATGGCGTTCCCGGGGTGGTCAGCGTCACCTACAACATTGCCCCCAAGCCTCCCTCTACCATGGAAGCTGTCTGACAGGATTACGCGGACTTACGCCGACAAAACGCCGACCACGCTGAAAAAATAAATATATAAATTTTTTTCGGCGTACGTCAGCGTCCCGTCAGCGTACGTCAGCGTGAATTAACGATAGCGGTTTTGACAACATTGCTCCCAAGCCTCCCTCTGCCATGGAAGCTGTCTGACAGGATTACGCGGACTTACGCCGACAAAATGCCGACCTACGCTGGAAAAAATATATATATAAATTTTTTCGGCGTATGTCAGCGTCACGTCAGCGTACGTCAGCGTGAATTGGCGATTGCGGTTTTGAAGTAGTCGGCACGAACGCGCTCGACGATCGAGTTGACCGGCTCGTCGAGGTACTTAGTGAAGAAAGACGGGTAAATGCCGATCCAGAAAGCCAGGATGATCAGCGGCACGAAGGTCGCCACCTCCCTCAGGTTGAGGTCCGGAAGCGCCTTGTTCAAGGGGTTCTCGAGCTTGCCGAACATCACCCGCTGATACAGCCACAGCATGTAGGCTGCGCCCAGCACGATGCCGATGACGGCCAGCGCCGCATAAATCCAGAGCCCCGGAGCGGCGAACGTCCCCTGCAGGATGAAAAATTCCCCGATAAAGCCGTTCAGCCCCGGCATGCCGATCGAGCTGAGGGTCATGATGAGAAACACGGTCGCATACACAGGCATGATGTGGCTCAGTCCGCCGTAATCGGTAATCATGCGGGTGTGGCGCCGTTCGTAGATTATTCCCACGATCAAGAAGAGTGCGCCCGTGGAAATCCCGTGGTTGATCATCTGCAGGACGCCGCCCTGCAGGGCGACGGGCGTGGCCGCAAAAACCCCCAGCATCACGAAGCCGAGGTGGCTCACCGAAGAATAGGCCACCAGCGATTTCATGTCCTTCTGCATCATGGCTACCAGCGCGCCGTAGATGATGCCGATCAGGCACAGGATCAGCAGCGGCTGCAGGAAATGCATGGTCGCCCAGGGGAACATGGGCAGGGAAAAGCGGACGAAGCCGTAGGTCCCCATCTTCAACAGAACGCCGGCCAGTATGACGGAACCGGCCGTGGGCGCTTCGACATGAGCGTCGGGCAGCCACGTGTGGAAGGGAAACATGGGAACCTTGATGGCAAATCCGACGAAGAAGGCGAGGAAAACCCAATACTGAAGGTCGGTCGGGAAGCCGAGTTTCTGGTAGCCGAGAATGTCGAAGGAGTAGACGCCCGTTGCGTTGAATTGGTAGAAATAAATGGCCAGGATGGCCACCAGCATTAGCAGCGATCCCGCGAGGGTGTAAAGGAAAAACTTGATCGCGGCGTAGAGCTTCCTGGGGCCGCCCCAGACCCCTATCAGGAAATACATCGGGACCAGCATGATCTCCCAAAAGGCGTAAAAGACGATGAAATCCAGGGCCATGAAGACCCCCAGCATCCCGGTCTGGAGCAGGAGCATGAAAGCGTAGTATTCCTTGACGCGCTCCTTGATGGCGGTCCACGACGACAGGATTGCGATGGATCCGAGCAGCGTCGTCAGCAGGACGAGCAGCATGCTGATGCCGTCGATGCCGAACGTGTATCTTGCGCCGATTTGCGGGATCCAGGGCCGGTCGAACATGAACCGGAAACCGTTGGGGCTGACATATCGGGGATCGTTGAACGCTGTCAGAAGAGGGATGGAAACGATGAAGCCGGCCAGGGCGGTGATGTTGGCGACCCACCGGATCGCGTTTTCATTCTCGCGCTTCATGAACATGATCGCTATCATTCCCGCCAGAGGCAGATAGCATACGATGTTCAGGATGTTGCTCATAAAAAGGTCCATCACATCCGGCTCCTAGCAACAGGTTCGAATCATTTAAAGCAGGCCATTGTAATAAATCAAAATCAGCACCACGATCCCCAATACTGCCGCCAGCGCATAGCGCTGCACCAGACCGGTCTGAAACGCGGTGGCGATGCGGTTCAGCCGCATGTTGATCCAGCCGATCAGATTCACCAGCCCGTCCACGATGTAGGTGTCGAAAAGCCTCGAGAGGGTCGCCGTGCCGCGCGTCGCCGTTGCCGTTCCGTTCACGGTGCCGTCGACGAATTTCGAGTCCACGAAGAAGCACGCTCTGCCCAGGTCCTTGGTGCGGTTGACGAAAAGCGCGTCGTAGGCCTCATCCACGTAGTACTTGCGATAGACGAGGCGGTACAGTCCTTTGATCTTCTCCGTGACCCTATCCGCCGTTCCCGGCCGAAGCACGTAGAACCGGTAGGCCATGTATATGCCCGCCAGCGAGATCACCACGGAAAGCGCCGTGAACAGCAGTTCCTCGCCAGCCGCGTGGTGGGCCGGGCTGGTGACTTCGGGCACGCGAAGGACGGGCTCCAGGAAATGCTCGAATTTGTTGGAAAGCCCGGTCCATCCGGGCAGACCGACGAATCCGCCGACGGCCGACAGCACGGCCAAAACAGCGAGCGGGTAAACGACATTCTTCGGCGATTCGCGGATGTGGTGCTTCGTGTGGTCGTCCATCCTCTCTTCGCCCCAGAAGGTCAGGAACAGGAGCCGGAACATGTAGAACGCCGTCATGCCGGCGCCGAGGAAAAGCAGCAGCCAGATAAGTGGGTGTCCATTACTCCACGCGCGCCAGAGGATTTCATCTTTGCTGAAAAAGCCGGCCAGGGGGGGCACGCCGGCGATGGCGATCGTGCCTATCAGCATCGTCCGGTAAGTCCACGGCAGGTGCTTCCTCAGTCCACCCATCTTCATCATGTCCTGCTCATGGTGCATGGCCATGATGACGGAACCCGCACCGAGAAACAGAAGGGCTTTGAAGAATGCGTGGGTCATGAGATGGAATATCCCGCCCACGAACGCACCCACTCCGAGGGCCGCGACCATGTAGCCCAGCTGGCTCACGGTCGAATACGCCAGGACGCGCTTGATGTCGGTCTGGGCAAAACCGATCGTTGCCGCAAAAACGGCCGTCAGCGCCCCGACTGCCGCCACAATCAGCATGGTTTCCGGCGCCCGGCTGTAAAGAGCGTTGCTGCGGCACACCATGTACACGCCGGCCGTGACCATGGTGGCGGCATGGATGAGGGCGGAAACAGGGGTGGGGCCCTCCATGGCATCCGGGAGCCAGACGTACAGGGGGATCTGGGCGCTTTTGCCGCAGGCCCCGATGAAAAAGCAGATCGTAGCCCAGAACATGAAATCGTGCCCGGGATGGGCCGGCATGGCCGCCGCTTTTGCGAAGACCTCATCGAAACGCAGCGAACCGAAATTTACGAAGACGATCATCATCCCCAGCAGGAATCCCGCATCGCCGATGCGGTTGACCACGAAGGCTTTCTTCCCCGCGTCCCCCGCGCTCTTCTTGTCGAAATAAAACCCGATCAGCAGGTAGGAACAGAGGCCCACGCCTTCCCAGCCAACGAACATCATCAGGTAGTTGTTCGCCAGCACCAGCGTGAGCATGGCGAACATGAAGAGGTTCATGTAGGAGAAGAAGCGGTAGTAACCGGTGTCGTCCCACATATAGCCGGTCGAATATACGTGGATCAGGAAGCCGACCCCAGTAACTACCAGGATCATCACCGCCGATAGCGGGTCCAGCTGGAATCCCCAGGGGATCTCGAAACTGGCAAGGCCGCCGCCCGCCAGCGGCAAGGATCCCCCCCGGAGCCAGGTAAATAGATCGAGGGAGAACAGTTCTTCGTGCTGCACCGCGAAAAGCTGATAAACGGCCAGCACGCTGAGCACGAAAGCCAGACCGACGGCAGCCAGCGCAATCGCCGACACCACCCGCTTGCCAAGCTTCTCACCGGTGGTCCTGAGTTTGATCAGACCCAGCAGTCCTATAATTGCACTGCCGGCCAGCGGCAAAGTCGGTATCAACCAGATATAATTCAGCATAAATTCCAGCAATCAGGAATATGGTTTCGTAACATAGCGAAGCCGACAAAGTCAAATTAATAAGGGCATTGAAGGGGGAAAGTGGAAGGTGGAAGGTGAAAGGTGGAAGATCGAGGAAGGTGGTCGGAAAGGTCGGGGGAATACCTGAATACCTGGATACCTGACCCGGGGATGCCTTGTGGATACCTGGTGGAAATACCTGGGACACCTGATACCTGGATGACACCTGTGGATGACAACACCTGGACACCCACCATTGAGCCACCGCCTGTCCAACTGATCTGAAAAATTGCGCGCTGTCCCCAAACAAGCAGACATCCAGCCTGATGATTTCCTGAAATCCTAGCCCGGTTTTTCATTCGTGATGGAGGTTAAGGCTGCCATCGAAATTTGGCGTGGCAGCGGAAAATGCCGCAAATTGCACGATTAATTCCTGGAATTCCACGCGTTTTGCCGGTTGTATGTTTTATCTGCTCGAAGGAATGGGGACACTGGTGACTGTCCCCTTTTGGATGGCGCACCCGGCCCGACTCGAACGGGCGGCCTGCGGATTCGAAGTCCCTTCAGGGGCGTTTTTCATAGGTTACCCAAAATCATGACTTTCCCCCAAACCCGCATGGATATTGGCTGAGATCATGATCAGCAATTTGTCCACATAATCCACAAAAGTTCGTTTTTGCCTCCCATTTACCCCCAAATAACCCCCAATTTTTTTACAGCATTTCCTGAGGCTCTCACGAATTTATGGATTCCTTAGACTGCGGGAAAAGCGGGATAAGCGAGAAAAGGTGCCGACACAAAGGCAGCCCACAATGCAATAGACTTGAAATTGTCTTGCTACCCATTAGTCAACCTGGTAATAATTATTACCAGATTGGCCATTAACTGGTAATAATTATGACCAGGTTCGCGCTATGCTGGAAATCATAAAATCCATAATTCTGGACTTTCAGGAGACTAAGCTCGAAACCGGGGTCCCTCGTCGACTCCAGATTGAAACAGTCCGCGGCAAGGCCGCCGTCTGTATTGGAGTGCGCCGCAGCGGGAAGTCAACTTACCTGTTTCAGGTCATCCAGCAACTCATTGACAGCGGGGTCTCGCAGCAGAACATTCTTTATTTGAACTTTTTCGACGACCGGCTTCATGATCTCCGGCAAGATAATCTAGGCTTGATCACAGAAGCCTATTACTCCATTTTCCCGAAAAAGAAAAACAGCGAAACGGTCTATTGCTTCTTTGACGAGATTCAATCCGTCACTGGATGGGAACCATTCGTAGACCGGTTGATGCGCACGGAAAAGTGCGAAATTTATATCACCGGCTCGTCGGCCAAGATGCTGTCGAAGGAGATCGCCACACAAATGCGCGGACGGGCGCTCTCGTGGGAGATGTTTCCGTTCTCATTCAGGGAATTTCTGGACTACAAAGGTATCGAGGAAGAAGATTCACTGTCGACGAAAAAGCGCCTAATCGTTCAGAAGGCCTTTGAAGAATATTGGGAGACTGGAGGCTTCCCCGAAGTTTTGGGGCTCTCCCGCTCCTTGAGGATTAAAATCCACCAGGAATATTTTCACACCATTCTTTTCCGAGATTTGGTTGAACGCCACGATATTTCCCACCCGAAGGCAGTTACCGATTTAGCTCACAGATTGATCGATAACACGGCTTCACGTTACTCCGGCAACAGCCTTACGGGATATCTTAAGTCGCTAGGCCATAGGGTTCCCAAAACTGCGGTGTCGGATTACCTGGAATGGTTTGAGGACGCCTATTTCCTTTTCACCGTGCAAATATTCGACGCATCAGCAGCACGCAGGGACAGCAATCCGAAACGGATTTATTGTATCGATCATGCAATGGTTACTTCGGTAGCATCGGGAGTTCTTGTCAATTCAGGGCATCTCCTGGAGAACCTCGTATTCACGGCATTGAGGCGGCTTTACCCGGAAATCTATTATTACAGGACCAAGACGGGCCGGGAAGTCGATTTCATTGTCCCAACTTCCGGAAAGACACGAATCTTGATCCAGGCCTGTGAATCCCTGACGGACACTCAGACACGCAAACGAGAGATCACTGCTTTAAACGATGCAATGGCAGAACTAAAGATAAAAACCGGAACAATTGTGACACAGAGCAGCGATGAGCAGTTCAAAACCGCTGCCGGAACCATCAATGTGATCCCCGCATGGCGCTTTCTCCTCAACCTGCCAGAAACCGCCTAGTTTATAAAGCTCGAGCATATGAGAGGTATTGTGTCTCGGATTGGCAAGGCACCAATCGGAGAATTTCCATATGGGCTTGCGTGACTATTCAGAGAGATGCAGGATTCGAGGAGACCGCATGGAGCTAAGGAATGGATTTCAGGGAAAGCCAGAAAGTCAGGGACAGCGGCTCGACTATTATGCAACTATCCATGATAGCGTGTACATTTAAGTGGCATTAAGACTGGCAGCTTGCTGCTACTATTGCTTTGTTTTTTTATTCTTGGATTTCGCCCGCATATTTTTATTCACAAAGCGCGAATAAACCTCGGCCCCATCCTTGATATCGTCAAGCAAGTCGGAAGCAAGCGAGATGCTCCTGCAGGCGAACGCACCTGCCCATGCCGTTACCTCCTATCTCAAGCATGCCGCCGGGCGAAAGGCGCTGCTCTTTACGCCCACGGTTGATCTGGCACACCGCATGGTTGAAAGCTTTAAAGCACATGGCATCCTGGCCGAGGCGCTGAGCGGCGAAACTCCCGCGGATGAACGGCGCGGCATTCTCAGGCAGCTCAAGTCCGGAATGACCCTGCTCGTAGCCAATTGCGCCGTCCGCGCGGAGGGATTCGACGAGCCCAGCGTCAACTGACGGATAGGTAGCATAAGCTGCCTGCCGGTTATGAATTCACCCAAGCCGCCGCCTCATAAATTTCCCATAAGGACAGCTAATGTAAACTTCGGACCTCCGTCCTTGCCGATTTATCGATATCTGCGCTATTTTACGCTGAATTTGAGGCTTAAGATAAAAATTTTGCGCACAGCTATAACGCAAGAAAAATCGTCTATAGCACAGGCGAGGGGCTATATCTGCGCTCCATAGACGAACTGGAGGCCAAACTTATTTCCGGAACTGGGGATAATCTATCACGGCCCTTTTTCTCGCCCGATGGCAATTGGGTGGGCTATATCTCTCGTGGCCAGTTGAAGAAGATTGCTCTCAGCGGAGGAGCTCCTGTGATTCTGACAGATGCGGCTGCCTCATTTAGTCTTATTAGCTGGGGAATGGATAACACCATTGTGTACGGCACGATAGGAAAAGGCATCATGCGAGTTTCAGCCAACGGGGGAACTCCGGAAGCGATTGTCAAAGCAGAAAACGAAATGATAGCTGCCCATCCGCAATTACTACCTGACGGGAAGTCCGTACTCTTTGCCAGCTTGTCACCATTGAGTCCATCGAATAGTAAGGTCCTGGTTCAGTCGCTCAAATCAAGGATTAGAGGTTGTGAGAGGCTACGATTTGAAAACGCTAAGTTGTAGAAATGATTTAAGAAATGTTGAAGGATTTAATGGCGCACCCGGCCCGACTCGAACGGGCGGCCTGCGGATTCGAAGTCCGACGCTCTATCCAACTGAGCTACGGGTGCGCTTCATCAGCTGATGAATTCTACAATCTTTGGCACATGCAGCGCAACTTCATCCACGGACAAAAACGTCAATAATCCCATGGCGCAGCCGGGGACAGCTATGTCCAATCTGAGCCCATAGCTTCCGCACGGTTCTGGTGAAGAAGGCTCCCCAAAGCCGTCCGATAGGCAAATAACTGGTTGGCGATTATCCGAAGGGTCTGGAGAGATTGACTCAAGACTGCCGGCGAGGATCTCGCGATAATCGCCTTGATACCGACTCCGGAGGCCCGTCCATAAATTTTAACGCTGACTTACGCTGAAAAACCCTTTTGAGGCAACCGATTTGGGGCCATACTGCTGTGCTGTGCGTGTTGCTACCTGGAAAGGAATCGATTTATACTCATTAAAGAATTTTTTCCTTATTAACCTAAACCATCTTCGCCAGAGGCGGGGGATTATGAAAGACACGCGCAAAACGGGAGGCAATCCAAAAAAAATGCAATCCTCGCGCAGGTCGTTTCTCGCGGCCACGGCTGCCACGGCCGCTACGGCCGGCACCGGAATTCTGCATCAGGAAAAACTCTTCGGCCAGGCCGCGATTCCAACCATACGCATTCCCAAAGCAGTGGACGAATCGCTGGCTGCGCCCATCCATCGGCCAAGTTTTTCCGGCAAGGGCATGACCGGGGCCCAGGTTTTCGCCAACCTCTGCAAGGATGAGGACCTCGCGGCCCTGTTCTGCGCGGCAGGCAATTACAGCATTATCAATGCCATCGCCGAAGCCGGAATTCCCTGCTACGGCGGACGCACCGAAGGAGGAATGTGCGCGGCGGCCGATGGCTTCTGCCGCGTCACCGGCGAAGTCGCCGCCTGCTCGGGCACCGAAGGCCCCGGTCTCACGCACATGATCATGAACATCGGCTCCGCGCACTTCGCCAACAGCCCCCTCCTGGTGCTCGCCAGCAACGCGAACCTCAAGTCCGAGGATAACCAGAAGGGGATTCAGTTCATGTACCAGCAGCCGATCACCGAAGGCCTGAAAAAGTACGGCAAGCGCATCACCGCGCCGAACCGCGTGTACGAATATGGCGCGCACGCATTCCGCCAGCTGAAATCCGGCGTTCCCGATGTTGTACACCTGGACTTCCCTGCCGAGGTCGCTGCCGAACTCTTCCCCGATTCCTCCAAACTCGAACGCTTCTACAAAAAAGAACAGTATCGCGCTGAATCGCGAGCCTTCCCCGGCACCAAAGAAGTCCGGCAGGCTATCGATATGATCACCAGGGCGGAGCGGCCTGTGCTCATTGCAGGGCACGGCATCTTCGTTCGCAAAGCCTGCGAGGCGCTGATGCAGGCAGCCGAAAAACACGAGATGGCCGTCGTCGGATCCGGCCCTGTGCGCGGGCACTTTCCGGACGAGCACCGTCTTTCCGCCAGCATGTCTAACGACGCCCTGATGAGCGCGGACCTGGTCGTCTTCGTCGGCCAGTATTCCATGCCGACGCCCGAAGAGTGGACCCTGCCCCCGGGCGTGAAAACCATCCGGGTTCACCCCACGCAGGAGGATCTGGGCCGGAACTGGCCGCTTGACCTGGGCATCGTCAGCGACGAGAAAGTTTTCATGGAGGCCCTGGCGAACGGACTCCCCGCCAAAAAGCGCGATTCCTGGGTCCGGGAAATCGCGGCGGCGAAGCAGAAGTGGGAAAAGGAACAGCTCGCCCTTTACAACACGATGCTCAAATACACCCGCGACACCAACAGCCTCCATCCCTTCATCCTGTGCAAGGAAGTCCACGATTTCCTATACAAAGGCGATATCGATCCCAAGCAGACCGTCACAGGCTGGGGCGGCAACATGATTGGATTCGCCTGCATGCGATGGCTGCGCGCTCATCGTCCGGGCCAGGAGGTGACCGTCTGCTTCCAGTTCGGGGCCATGGGACCGGACCTGGCCATGATGATGGGACCCGCCGTGGCTGTCCAAAGAGGCATCGGCCCGCATGCAGCCTACAAGGGCGCACCGGTCGTGGTAGTAACCGGCGATGCCGGCATGGCCTACAGCCTGCTCGAGCTCGATACCTTTGTCAAATACAAGCTGCCCGTGATCTGTGTCGTCTACAACAACGACTGCTGGGGAACCTTCACCATGGCGGAATCCTCGCCCCGCGCCCTGCACATGTACCTGTTCCAGGAAAACCTGCGCTACGACAAAATGGCCGAACACCTGGGCACGCGCGGCGAGTATGTGCGGACACCCGAGGATCTGCGCGCCGCCCTGAAGCGCAGCTACGACGCAGCCGCCAGGCAAGGTTATTCCACTCTGATCAATTGCCAGGGACTCAGGGAATTCAATGTCCCCAGCCTATATCCTCCGGGGTTGATTTTTGGGCCGGAACCGGGAATCGGAGCCATACGCCACTGATTGGAGTTCATGCGCTTGGCATTAAAAAAGGCTCGCTCTTCCATCGACGAGGTCAACCGCCTGCTCGAGGATTACGCGAAGCGCGGCGTTTTCCGGGGATTCAGCCGGCAACCCGTGCGGCACGGCGCCGCAGCGTTCAAATTGGTTTGGTTCCACAATTGTGTTTTCGACCTGATTGTGGACAGGCAGAAGAAAACCATCTCGATCCCTGTTGTCCTGCCTCGCGTGCCGGCCGATATTTATCCGAATTTCAAAGCGTTCGTCCATTCCCACCATGACGAGAGCCTGCCGGAGCACCGGCGGACCGAAAAAGCCAAAGCGCGTCTGCGATGCTCGAAAAACCACGGCAACGCATCTATCGGAATGACGGTCCGTGATGATGATTATGGGTATGCGCTGCAGAGACTCATCCATCTCGTTCACGAAACCTTTGTGATCTTTCTGTTGGACGGGAGATACCGCGATTACGTGGTTGAGCAGCTCGGCGCCAATCCCGAATGGTAGATAGGCTACTTTTTTCCTGTTGCGTGGATCGGACGGCTCTGGGGGCCCCTCCTCCAATTTTAACGCTGACGTACGCCGATAAACGCTGACATACGCTGAAAAAATATATAAATCTAATCCCTAATCGCTAATCACTAAGAGAGGGTGGGGTGAGCGACGGGGATCGAACCCGCGGCCGCTGGAGCCACAATCCAGAGCTCTACCAGCTGAGCTACGCTCACCACATGCGGAAAATCAGCGGAAATAATAGCACGATTCGCGCAATGCGTGGGCCTTTTTTCCAGGCTCTATTCTCCCAGCAAAGTCTGCCTCAGCGCATTCATCGCCGAGGGCTCCGTTATTGCCACGACCGTGTCATTCGCCTGCAGTTTGCTGTCGCCGGTGACAATCTGGGACTTGTTGCCCCGCACGATGGCCGTCAGCAGGCAACCTGCGGGCAGGTTCAAATTGCGTATCGGAACGTTCAGCGCCGGGGAGTCCGAATGCAGCTGGACTTCCACCACTTCCAGGTTGCCGCGCCGCAGTAGGGAGAGCGGTACGAGATCGCTCGTTGCAACTTCCTGCTCAATCAACTGGTACATCAGCCTCGTGGCGCTGATGGTCTCCTCGATTCCCAGCTTGTGAAACGTATCCTCGTTGGCCGGGTTGTTGACTCGCCCGATGGCGCGCGGCACGCCGAACCACCGCTTGGCCGCCTGGCAGATGATCAGGTTGTCCTCATCGTCGCCGGTGACGGCAACCACCAGATCCGCGCGCTCCATTCCCACCTGCACCATCGTGCGTATTTCACATGCATCGCCGAAGAACGCCGCCTCGCCCAGTTCGTCGTGCAGCGCGTGAAAGCGCAGCGGCCGCTTTTCCAGGATCAGCACTTCATCTCCCTTGCTCAACAGAGCCCGCCCGAGGTTATGTCCGACCTTGCCGCCGCCGGCGATGATGATGTAGTCCGGGTGGCCGTTCTTGCGGCTGGCGCGCTTTTCGGCGAGCTGCCCGGGCGTGGGCAGGTTTGCCGCATATAGACGATGCATCTGGTGCGTCAGGTCCCAATATTGATCAATGCTCTGGTAAGCCCGGCCCAGCAGCCGGTCGTGGAAGATGCCCGCTCCAAGAGTCGTGATGCACAGAGTCTCGACTCCCACTTCGCGATAGATTTCCGCGCGCAGTGGGTCGTAGATGCGGGCCATCACACGCGGCACCTGAAACAGGGTCTTGGCAATCTGCGCCGCCATGATGTTGGTGTTGTCGCCGTTCGTCACCGTGAGGAAAGCATCGGCATTTTCGATCCCTGCCTCGCGCAGCACATTGGCGTTGATGCCGATCCCGTTGATGGCGCGCCCGCTGAAATTTTCACCCAGCCGGCGGAATGCGGAGGTGTCCACGTCTATAATGCTTACATCGTGACCTTCGGAACTCAGCATCAAAGCCAGAGTCGAACCGACGCGGCCGCAGCCCAAAATTACCACACGCATGATCGTTCACTCCCGGCGCCGGTTAGCCCGGCACGCTGTCTATCAGAACTTCACAGGGCGGGCGCCGCATCAGCGCATCCGCAGTCCTTGTGAAAATGCTGGGCAGATGCCGCTCCACGGCCTGCACTCCCAGCACGACGATGTCGCCGCTGTATGTCTGCACAAGCTGGCCAATCCCCTCGCTGGCTTCGCGAGAACGCAACGTCGTCGTCATGGATTTAAGGCCATGCCGTTCGACGATGTTCTGAGCGTTTTTCAGCGCCTGCTGGGCTCGATCCTCGACGTCGGGCGGAAGCGGAGAATTCAGCGTCACCAGGCGCGGCACCTCCACGACATAGGCAAGCACAATGCCCGCGTTCTGCTGCTTTCCCATCCGGCATGCCAATTCCACGGCTCTCTCCGTATAGAACAGATCCAGGATAGGAACTATGATGCAGCGCGAGGCCTGCACAGAAAAGACGGCCCTGGCCACCTCCTGAGTCATAGCCCTCGGCAGCCGCAGCATCCAAAACAGGGTCATCCCGAGGATGGCAGCAAAAAGAAAGGCTATCAGCACACCTAACGGATGGGGCATCGGGCGATTACCTCTGGCGCAGATAGCGCCAACGCGTATAACCCAGCGCGAACACAAGCGCACCGACAATCAAGGCCTGTATGGTGCCCTGCCAGCCTAATCCCTTCTGGACCGTGTATTGCAGCCCCCGGAGAAGCATGGCGGCGCCCAACACCATGAGAAGAGCTGCCATGATCTTTCGAAACCGGATCCGCATCAGGACACCACGGTTTTTGAAGTGGAACCGCCGGCTTTCTTCTTCCGCTCCACTTCAATTTTGAACTGCTCCAGGAGTTCCCACTCCCCTGTATCCGCCAGGATCTCCAGCTGCTCCGCATCCCAATCGTGCGGGGTGCTCCGGAAAATGGGCAGTTTGCTTTTATACCGATACCAGATGTAGTATCCCACCCATGCCGCCACCCACAAAGGACCCAGGACGCGCGCGACGGCGTGAGTCCACAAAACGATGACGAGCATTCCCGCCGTCCCCAGAATTGCCAAAAATCCGAGCACGGGAATGTCCTTGCCCCGCCACTGAATATTGAGCGGCACGCGGTACGCCCGCGGCGTGCGCGGCTCGCGGATCCTCAACGCCACCAGGGCCATGCTCGCAAGGAGATACGCCAGCATGGCGCCGAAGGCGTACATATCCGCCATGGTCTCTAGAGCCCTCTCGCCCGTCAGGAAACCAAACAGGGCTTCGAGCGCAGCAACGCATGCGAAGACCACGATGGCGCGCACCGGCGTGTGGTACTTGTGATGAACATGGGACAGCCACTTCCCGATGAGGCCCATTTCGGACATGCTGTATGCCAGCCGGCTGCAGCCCATAACACCCGTATTCGCCGAAATCAGCACAATGGTCGCGGCAAGTACTGCCGCGATGGGACCGGCGAGAAATCCTATGTAGGGCAATTGGCTTGCAAGGTGAGCGACCGGATCGCCTTCGCGCGATGCAAGGTCCTGCCACGGAAGAATTCCCAGGCTCACTACCGGAAACGCCATGGCAAAGAGCAGGACTACCACGATCAGTGCCAGCGAGGTTCGAGGTATGACTGTTCCCGGGCGGATCGTTTCCTGAGCAGCCTGAGACACGGACTCCAAACCGACAAAGGAAATCACCGCGATGCTGACGGCATAAAGGATCTGTTTGGTTGGAGGGAACGCCGAATGCCGCTGGTCCGGAAAAGGTCCGGATGCCAGGCGAAGGCAAATCCCAGAATCACGATGGAGGCTTCCATCGCCATATCCAGAACGCCCAGGATTTCGTTAAACAGCGACGATTCGCGGACACCCTTAATATTAAGCACGATCAGGAAGCCGATAAAAACCATCGACTCGGCAAGCCAGATCAGGTCACATGGTGGAAGGGACCAAAATCGACGGCAAAATTTCGGATGGCCGGGAAGAAGAAATTGACGTATCCTGCTGAGGCCATGGCAACAGCGCGATGTCGACCGTGTAATCCAGCATGAGCGCGGCACCCGTCACGACGCCCCAGAAGTCGCCCATGCCACGGAAGGCAAAATACTGGCCGCCCCCCGCAACGGGATAGGCCGCAGCCAATTCCGTGTGCGCCAGGCCCACAAAAATGTAGACGATGCCGGCGATCGCAAAGGCCAGCGGCGTGGCGCCCTGAGCCGCGGCGATGACCAACCCCAGAGCGACGTAGACATCGGCCCCGACATCCGCGTAACCCCAGGTAAACGATCCCCAGACAGTGACCTGCCGCCTCAGCTTGACCTTCGGTTCCTGCGTTGCCATGAAGCAAAAACTCCGGACAGACGGCAAAGCTTAGTCCTGAAGGGTAATAAATTCAATAGATGACGCAATTGAAAACGCCACCTATTTCACGAATTATAAGTCCTTTTTAGATTCACTTTTCAGGATTTTTCCGAGGTCATTGCGGGGCAGGGAGTGCCTGAATTCTACAGCTGAAAGCCTTTGATAGCCGGCCAGTCCGGCATCGGCCCAGTCCTTGAGGGTAATTTCTCCAAGGGGAGAGTCCGACTGCTTTTTCACTACCAGGGCCAGAGGGCTTTCGCCCCACTCGCTGTGGGGTATACCAATGACGGCAGCCTCTGCAACTTCCGGGTGTTTCAAAAGAACCTCCTCGATGTCGCTGGGATAAATATTGATGCCGCCGGAGATGATGAGGTCCTTTTTGCGGTCCAGTATGTAAAGGTAGCCGTCTTCATCCAGCCTGCCGATATCGCCGGTTCTGATATAGAGCCTTCCCTTCCCATCAGGCCAAAGGATTTCCGGCTTTTTTCCGGATTTTTGTAATATTCCGCCATCATGGAAAAGTTATATCCGGCGATTTCACCGGTTTCTCCTTGCGGGAGTTCCCGGCCTTCGTCGTCGATGATTTTTATGTCGCCGCCCAGACGCGGCTTCCCTACCGAGCCCAGCTTGGAGAACTGTTCATTCGGCCGCAGAACGGTGCTTATCCCTTCGGTAAGGCCATAAAGCTCCACAAGTTTGGATTTAGGAAATTTGCGCAGGATTTCGCTCTTAGTCGACTTGCGCAAGGGCGCGGCGGCGGATAGAAGAACCTCGATCGATGATGTATCGAATCGGCTGAATTCCGCATAATCCATGATCCTGATGAATTGAGTAGGAACCAGAAATGCGTGCGTGCATCTTTC
>CAWEJX010000004.1:0-470668 GCA_963809485.1 uncultured Acidobacteriota bacterium | reverse complement strand
CGGCCATTTTTATGCCATTGGTCATTTTTACAATAAAAAACAGTGGGGCAGCTATGTTGATATCGCAATTTGCGATTGCCATCCTGATGGCGCTGACGACGCTCCATTATTTTACTGAAAATTATTCGAAATCCAGAAATGAATCAGTCACCCAAGCAGCCTGACGATATCCCGCTGTGTGTCGATCTTGACAGAACTTTCTTCAAGTCTGATCTTACTTGGGAAATGCTTAACGCGTTCCTCCTAAAACACCCGTTAAAAATATATTTGGTTGTCTGGTGGTTGATACAGGGAAGACATATATTTATATCAAAGTTGGCCGAATATGGATTGATCAACATCGATCTATGCCCCATCAACGCACCTGTTCTTGAAATGGTCATCAAAGTAAAAGACAGACGGCGCGTTCACCTAATATCAGAAAGTAGTGAAAAACTGCTCAATAAGTGTGAAGTTCTGGAAAAAACATTTGATTGCATCTCTGGGAGTGATGATGAGCGCTACCAGACTGGCAGGGCAAAGTCCGAGTTCCTTGTTCGTAAATACGGAGAAAAGGGATTTGATTATGTGGGATCTCGTTTAGTGACCGCCATATCTGGAAGCATGCCCGAGCTTCCTACACAACTAGAAATCATCATATGCGATGGGCCAAAAGGCATGGACTGGAACTGCATCCTATAGGGCAAGAAAAAGGGCATTTTATACGGAGACTGAGTTTTCTGCGCCCTCATCAGTGGATAAAAAACATCTTGTCTCTAATATCAGTAATCACAGCTCATAAATGGCTGGAATCTGAAGCTTGGCGGCTTTCGTGTCGCAGCCTTATTGTTATTATGCCTAAGCTCATCCCTGATATATGTCACCTGAATTATGCACGGAAACGGGATGGATGTGCCTTATATTTCCGCACAATGAAAATTCCACCAGCTCATGAGCTGCGCACCGCTTGAAAAATCGTATTCATAAATTCTTAAATATCTTTCTTTTACGATCCGCGCATAAAAAATTATGCATGAGATGTCTTGAGAAAGCGCTCGTTTGTGAATCATGATAGGGCCCTTTCCACAACAGGTTCGAATTCATTCCCGATTGGCTTTATGGATCGCAATCGCTGCATGAGACGCTGGAAAAACTCCTTTTCCTCATAATGATCGCTGAAGCTCACTCCGGTTCGACCAGAATGGCGCCAGATCTTTGCCGCAATGAACAGAAATCGCAGCCGCGCAGTCGCCAGCGTGGTGTGCTTCAGCTGATCGATTGTGTCTGTAATGCCTCCCGATTAAAGAGCATCAGCCACGCGTTAAGGTTGTAGGCCAGCATGGCCAGCTGGAAGTGGATTCTGGTTGGTCACAAAAAGCCGAGAAGGATGCGCCGCCAGTCCGGCATCGTTGTTCGATTCCTTGATCAAATTCTCCGCCCCGGCACGCTGATTGTAAAACCACACGAGTTTGTCGATCGGGCCTTCCATGTTGGTCACAAACACTCGGTATTTGTACCTCTTGGTCGCGAACAGTTGATATTGCACGACCTCGTCCGATTCCTCTTCGTCATCCGGATCGTTTTCATAACGCAGTGCAATGAATCGGTATGCCTTGTCCCAGCCCTTCGGCTGATACCAGAACTCGCACTGTTCGTCGGCATCTGTATGCGGCGACGGTTTCCATTCGGCCGCGACCAATTCATCCACCAGCCGAGAGGTCTTGCGCGCCACGACAATGAATCGGCACTTGAACTTTTCGTAAGCCTCTACCGCTTCCCAGCAATAAAACCCGGAATCGGCACGCGCAAAAATCGACGTCACGCAGCGAGGCAGGGATTGAAATACTTCCTGAAGATGCCGCGCAATCTGCTTCCCGGTGGGCCGATCGCCATTGCGCAGTTCGCCGGCCACGAATTCCCTGGTTTCTGCCAATAAACGACAGGATCGGCTGGTAGCTCTTCTTCCCTTTGTTTTTCGGATTGTAGCTCTTACGGGCTCCCATCTGCTTGCCGTAAAGCGTGTGCACCGTCGTGTCGGTGTCGATCGTGACCGATTTCAGTTGGATATTGCCTGCCGCCCATACGGCTTCGCGCATTCGCCGCTGAATGGACAGGATCTGGCGGGCAATGCCGACATGCAGCGAATTGAGAAATCGCCAGAGTGTGCATTGCGGCGGCAAGTGAGTGATTTTCAATATCCCCGCCAAAAGCGGATCCTTTGCGATATAGCGCAGCTGATTGAGTCGGGCAAAGCCGACATAGAGACCCAGGACAATTGCCAGAATGAATTGGTACAGCGGCATAACCTTGGTCATTCTTGCCACCGTCACCGATTCGTCTACAAGTTTTTCAAAGCCGATCTTTTCGAGCATTGTGGCCACTGGCAGAAGGCCGCCATAGGGCGTCAGATTCTTTGCGGTGAAGTCATATGGCGTCGAAGCCCCGATTTTATTAGGGTTCGAGTACACTTCATTCGAGGCTTGTTTGGCGCGGGTTTCAGAGCTATGCTGTTTTCTGTTCGTAACCATTTGGGTGACCTCCTGAGATCAAAGGTTAAGTTTTCGCAAACTCTCTTTTATCCCAGTTTTCGAGGTCCCCAAATGGTTTTTTTATCTTAAAGTGCCTTCCAATTCGTTATGCTGTGCATAATTCAGGTGTCATCAACGATTTGTACGATATTGAAGCGGACAGGATACATCCGGTTAAGAAACAACGAGCCATTGCAAGCGATCGTGTACGACGACCATTCAACAGGCATGGCTAACCAATCTTCTATTGGCGGGGATACTGATACCGTTACTATTGAGCATAAACCGAAATGCTTCGGCGGCGATTGTCCTACAAATAATAACAAGTCTGGTCTACACCTTTTATTTGAAGCGTAAGCCTATTGTGGATGTTGTGGTTTTAGGTTTGTTATATAGCAATCGTATTATTATTCGGCTATTTCGCCATCGGCGTTCTTCCTACAGCCTGGTTAATCGGTTTTGCTCTATTTTTCTTCGTCGGCATTGCCTGTATCAAACGCCATGCGGAAGCTTTTGCTCAGGAAACAACAGGTACCAGCCATTTGCCTGGTAGGGGGTACAGCGCAGATGATTCCGTTTTTGTGCTGGTGATGGGGTACGTAAGCTCCGCGATGTCCACACTGGTTTTAGCACTATATATCGCCCAACTGGAAATATCCGTGCATTATCCTTCACATGAATTCCTGTGGGGCTTATGTGTAATACATTTCTATTGGATATCAAATTTATGGCTGTTGGCCTTTCGGGGCAATATCCATGATGATCCGTTAAATTATATAGTCAAGGACAAGAAATCCTATTTTTGCATATTTCTATGCGTGCTTTTCATCGTTCTCGCATCAATATAGCTTTCGGCATTTGAAATCAGGTAAACTGCCTTTAGCAGAAATGATGAGAAGCTTTCCTATATCGGCCAATTTTGCGCGCTAGCCCGGATTATTCATGAAGGTTATTGAAAAAGCCTCATATACACGCCTCTGATGGAAAAAACACGGTTCCGGCCGACATGAATCACCTGAGAGTCGATCGGGATCGAATTTTTCACGGCGAGTCAGATCGGAAGAGGTCGCTTTTGGCTGCCAGAACGATTATTCAGACAAAAATGAACAGACCTTTCCTGCAACCGATGGATTCATTTCCTGTAAATGAAGCATTGAGGACTTCAGCGTCGTGCGCCAACCGCAACGGCAAGTTGTTTCCAACAACTGAGCCAAGGATAGTTGACGGGAAAATGGAGCACGATTCGTCGAACGGATTTCGTAACCCAGACGGCCAGCTTTCAGCAGGCGTTCTCTCAGGGTGGATACTTGCGCTGCCGCCAAGAGCGGTTCCAGCCGCTCGCGCGCGCATCTCCTGCATGAGCACGTCGGCGGCTGCGGTCATGAAGACTCGAAGTTGATTGGCCAGAAAACTCGTGCAGCTTGTCCGGTCAATCTCCAATCCATGGTGCAGTTCTTTGATCCGATTCTCGGCGTCTCCTCTGCCGCGGTAGATCTTGTAAACATTTTCTGGTTTGTGTGGAAGATTGGTGACCACGAAACGGTCATTGTCTTTGGGATCACGCCCGGGATATCTTACGACCTCGGCTTTGATGATGACGCGGCGGCGGTGCGACCATTTCCTTGCAGCATAGCGCGTCTCGCCAAACAGGGTTTCAGTTTTGCCTGTCTTGCGCGATTTCATTCGGACTTTTCCCATCAGGCGGCGGGCTCTCTTTTCCAGTCTGGAGTTTCCAGCAATTCCCACCAGGTACTCAACCTCCTCGAGTTCAAGATAATCGAGGATCTGGGGTGTTGCGAACCCGCCATCGAGCCTGACACGAAAACGGGTCTTGGGAAATGCATCCCGCAAGCCTGGTGAGAAGCCTCATCAGGATTCCGATGGTCCCGCGGGATGCGGGTGCATTGCCGGGCCGCAGAACGACCGTGAAGAGGTACTTTTCCGTTTCGTCGTTGAACTGCAGAGTCCCGACCATCGGCAGATAGCAATACGAGTCGTAGTGGCGCGTTGAAAGAACGTGAGTTGCTGAGCCCCGTGCGTGGGGTCGTCCGTGGGATCCAGGTCGATCGTAATCAGACGGGCTTTGCCCTTCAATCGTTTGGCGTGATGTTCGATGACAATATCGGCCAGCTCGCAACCCATTTTGAAGAGGTCTTTGCTTGAAGGAGCGTTTTCGAATCGTGACAGAGTCGGCTGAGATCCGAGGGAATTGCCGTCAATGGGATCACGGTCTAACAACAGCTTTTGAATGGGATCGTCAGCCAAGCGGTCCGCATCATTGCAGTCTGGATATCCGCATGCGATTCCGTAAACACGCTGACGAAGAAGGTCCAGCAGTGGGTGAACGATCTTGCCTTCTTCACGCGTCTCGCGAATGCAGCTGGCCAACCGCTCCGTCAAATCCAATTCGGAATCGATTGCTTTCAAGAGAATCGCGCCACCGTCAGAGCTGCTGTCAGGCTGATCGAAGGACGCGACAACGGGCTTGTGAAAAAGATTGGGAAACAAAACAGACTGTGTGGTATCTTGAGTCATCAAAAAGCCTCTCGTTTGCGTGTGAAAGCCTTGTCACTACTTGCTTAATACGCAGATTGGGGCTTTTTGTTTTTCAAATTTCGTGAATAATCCGGGTTAGACCATTGATCCATTTCCGCTGCTGATTTCTCCGTCTGTGGTTTTTCGCCTTGCCCGGAGCAACCACATAGGACAAGCAAGACAGCAGGCTGGCAAATATAAACAGGTAATTCTTCATTGTCATCACGACCTCCTCATTTTTTTATTTTCCTTGGATGTTATGTGCCCCGATGGATTTGCGCACCCACAGTTGAATCCGGTAATCCCAGATTAAGACCTTTGTCCCCCGGTGCTACTGCTTGTCCCACACTGATGAGGCTTCAGTCGGCTTGCCCTGAGCATCCATACCTTTGGTTGTGAGGTGCATTGTCTTGCCATCTTTGCTGATAACACTGTGGATCAATTGCACCTGCTTGCCTTTTTGCAGATATGTGGTGTACCACTCACCCGGTTCGATCATTGTCACGGTGACAGATGTTCCTTCAGGGATGGCGCCGCCTTGGCTCTGAAGCGTTCCCCCTTGTTGCGGCCAAGTCATCTTATTTGAAGTCTTCGAGCCATCCGTCATTGTCCTTGCAAGGGTAAGCTCAAACTCCCCGGTTGCTAGCTCCTGAACCACTATGGTTCCTTCCTTCGGAGTCACCTTCTGACCTTGCGAGAATTTGGATTTGGCGACGTTCAGCTTCCAAGTGCCTACACTCGGATCGGCTGCCCACAAAGAACCAACCAATCCAAAGACAGCGACAAAAGCCATTGCTTTACGCATGTGAAATATCCTCCAGTTAGAATGTTGCTTAAATGGTTTGGATAAAACCCTGGATCAGTACCGGGCAACCTGAGGATTAGCCGCGCTTGGTTTCCCTAATAGCGCGGAAAGCGGAGCAAGGAACAGGAACCGGAGCAATATGGAGCCGTGTGCGTGTTCTTGAGCTTGTGCGTGTAACAGTATTCCTATACTCATCTACAGCCATAGTCAACAAAACTCTCCCGAACTGTAGCCTGGCGGCAAGGTTAGGCAAATATTTGCACTGCATTTATAGGGAGATGTCTGCCACAGAGAGATGGGAGGGGAAGGATGGGACTATTGTGGAAGGGTAATCCTGTTATAAAAAAATTGCGCTGACAGCCTTTTTTGTCGGGCTCTCGCTGAAAATGTACAGCCAATGCAGGTGATAATTGAGAAGATGGAGGCTCCGTCTAACCGGAGCCTCCTGGGATCCCTTGTCGCCTAAAGCTTTTTTACATTCTGAGCCTGCAACCCTTTTTCGCCTTTGGTCACATCAAATTCAACGCTATCGCCCTCATTGAGTGATTTGAAGCCCTCCCCCTGAATGGCGCTGTGATGGACAAAAACGTCATCCCCAGAATTGCGACTGATGAAACCATAGCCTTTATCGTTATTAAACCACTTCACTGTTCCTTGTTCTCTCATTTGTTTTCCTAAAGAAATTCCTTCCTGCGGAGAAGGAAGGATGTGTTGGGTGTGCCTCTCCTAATTTCAGTAGCCGCAGGCTTTGCGGGGGCAAGAATAAAGCTGCATCCCCGTTCATGAATATGCAGTTTATTTAAACAACAAAATTTTCACAAAACCTGAAGGGGTGACATTATACACCGCCTTGGATTATTTTGTCACTTCGGTGGATAGGTTTGATCCCCTTGGTTTGTTTCTTGGATTGGGGCCGATTGGTACTTGGTGTGATTTTGGTACCTTCGCCTGCCCGGGAAATGAACAAACTCAGCCCTGTCCCATTGGAAGCCGGACAAGAATTCGTGGTATCGGATTTCATTGGCAACCCAATGTCAATAATTTGAGAACCCCGCGTGCCGACAGTTGCCGCACGCGGAATACGGGCTAAAAAAATTGTGATTGTGCATATGTTGATTGGGTCCCATATCCAAGGAGGGTGGGGTGCCAACCCTCGAACCTCCCTGGGGGGGGTGTTGACCGTGCCCGTGACTTTGTCCATGGCGGCCAAAAAACACCCTAATTCACCCTACTCCACCCAACTTTGTGTATCGGGAATCTATTTGATAAATCAAGCATTTACAGCAACTTGGGATAGTGCCAGATCGGACTTAAAATCCTGGGCCCCGCAACGGGCGTGGGGGTTCGATTCCCCCCTCGGCACCAATGCTATCAACAACTTAGCGCAATTCCTCTCTTCAATCTCCAGTATACAAATTGGCGAAACTTACCGTGAACTTACCGTGTTCTCGGAAAAAGTCGACATCGAAACACTGCTGCTAAATCCTATCTGTGAAAACTCGCCGCAAATGAATTTGTTGATATTTCGGGAGATATTCGCAGTGCCAGCTATGAAGTTCAGCTCAATTGACCATGGCTCAGGATAGAAACTCCTGTGCGCCTATTTAAAGCTGTGAAATCAATCCGCACAAAAATGTAGGCATTTCAACAGATAGCAGCAGTTCCCGATAGGGCTGCTGGCGAGTATTGTATGAGACCTATCGTGTTCTTTCCGCTTTGAAAAGATATGTGCAGCAAAGTCATGGGTTTCAAGACGGGCTTTTTACTCTTCCAGCAGGTCCGATTGGAAGAGCCGCTGATCACTTGAGGTGTTCCCTTGTTCATCATTAACGGAATAGCCAAGCTGCTTGTAGCCACGCACTCGCTTCTGAAACATCCGCTTCAGCATGGGAACATCCAAATCCGCGTAGTCGTAAATCGTGAGCTCATGTTTTCCCGGGCGGATGCGATTCAACCTGCCGGCGTATTGCGCCAGAGTCCCCTTCCAGGAAATTGGCATCGCTAAGAACAATGTATCCAGTCGATCATCATCAAAACCCTCGCCCAGATATCGACCTATTGCCAACACTAATCTCGAACCCTCATTCTGCAGTTCATTGAGATTTCCTTGAAATTGAGCCTCGACGCTCGTACCCCGGTTGCGCTTATCATCAACGTTCTGTCGCAACTCCCAAGGTCTGCAGAATTTCTCGCAGCTCTTCCAGACAACCGCGGGGCAGGGCTATGTAATCAGGAAAATCCTCAGCACAGCAGATTATCCTCGGTTTCCCATACGTCGATAACCGCATTGCTTGAGCCCGCTGGAATTCAGGGTTTGGAAATGCGGCCAGACGTATGAGTCGGTTATGCAGGGTCGGCGAAAGCCCCTGTTTCGGAATATACAATCGGTCTGCCAGAACCAAATTGACGCTATCAGGCAATGGACCTTGCATCTTCAACTCTTTCCAATCGCGGAAACTCCTCTTTTCCCACGGAGCCTCATCCTTCAGCTCCGCAAAAGAGGAATGAGGCCCTAATTCTTGACGTGAAACGGAAAGAGTGTGGACAAGCTGCTCAAGCTCGTTGAGCGTAAGCCGGTTTACCGAACTCAGATAAGACCATTGATCCGGATAGGGAATGAGATTCTCGTCAAGAAAGACCGTGTTACCGTTAATCCTGGGCTTGCGTTGGAGCGGCAGGGCGATCAGATTCCCGAATCCTCTTTCCGGCATCGTATCCTGGTTAGGAAAGAACCGATCGTACGATGTCAGGCCGATCTCAGGTCTTCGTTCCATTGTCTCAGTCAGCAGGAGGGATCCAAGATTGCGCGCCAATCTCGCCGGAACTTGCTCTGAAAAGAAAATCCAGATATGTGCGCCGTTTCCGGAGCGCGATCTTTCCAGGCTTGCAGGAACACCGTGCAATGCGCATGTATCCCGGAAGGCTTGAGCATCCTTTTGCCAGGTGGACTTGTCAAAATCCACTGCCAGGAACCAGCACGTTTCATCCAGAAGAAGAGGATAGATGCCGATCGTAAAGTCCTTGCCCTCTCGATCAGCAGGATCTCTTCCCATCAGATGTTTTTGGATCACAGATTCTGATAATGGAACAAACTGGCGATGCTCACAGCGGCCGCATTTGATCTGTGGCTTCTGGCAGATTCCGGCGCGCCACTCATTACTGCAGTCAGGCTGATAACCACTTTTGCCGGTCTTGCGACTCTCAAATCGCCGGGCATATACATCCTGGCGGCCGCGAAAAAGAGAGTGGAAAAGACGAATTTTCTCGTCCTCATTGGATGATTGCGTGAGGTTGCCTGATGTTGATGGATACTGTACCTGAGATTCCTTGACTACGGCGGAATGCAGCAGATTTTCTCTTTCCCTGTTCAGGGAGGAAATCTGATCAATCAGAAATTGCCTCTGCTTTTCCAGATTCGATAGCTCATCTGTCGCGATCTTGAGCAATCTTTCAATTTCGGCAAGGCGTTTCCGATCCATGCTATTCATCCGGTTGCCCGGTGTGTCGCCTCTCAGAACGGTATATCGTCATCGTCGAGCCCATCTATCTTATTTTGGCTGCATAAGTCTTCCGGACTCGCTCCCACCGTTGCGCCCTCAAATTCGGAGTAATCCTCTTCCGGTACGAAGTCATCACCTCCATATTCGAGGAATCTCAGCAATTCTCGAGATTCGATATCCTGGGCGGCGAGTTCTTCTGCGTACCGGCGGATACGCGGATCGGGATGTTCCAGGAACCTGTTGAAGGCCTTTCTTTTCTTTCTGCCGATGATGCCTTCCCAGGTGACGCAACGCTCGAGGTTTCTCAGATCTTGCCGGTACTGCAGCTCGGAAGCTCCGAGCCTGGAGCAATCCTTACACAGATGGCGCGCATGGCCGGATCCCGAGAATTTCTCATTAGGGCGCATTCTCCCGCAGCACCAGCAAAAATGGCCATGTCTCTTGTGCCTTTTTGCCATAGCTATTTCTCATTCAAGTGGAATAAGGGGTGGCCTTGGGCGGGCTCGTCCATTGCGAGCCTTTGTTCAATCACATACTTCAAAATCGTTCCCCTATCCTGATCGGAAAGAGAACCGATGCCTTTCCTCCGAACCTCTTTGCAAAGTTCCTTGGCGGGGAAGATAGCCCTGATATATTTGTCGAATACACCCCAAACCATGAGACGTTTCGCCTTTGGTTCGAGCCATAGTTCCTCCGACACGCGAACCGGGTCGTCGGAACCCACATCCAGAACCAGGACGACTCCGCGCGGGCTATGCGCGTAAAGAAGCGCCCTATATGGGCAGTCCGTGAAATTTGTCCCCTGGAGTTGAGCCGGCGTGGACATTCGTGCCGCGCACTTCTCCGGCTTGTAAGGCTGTTTCAATCCGCGATATAGCCGCATCGTGATCCTCCCGTCATAGTTGCTGCGATTACCGCGAATGCGCTTTGCCGGCCGCCTTCCCAGGGCGCAGCAGGCGATAGATCTCGGCTGCGCGCTCCGTGGCAAAGCTGGGCGATTCCATGCGCTCAAGCAGGCGCCATGCGACCCTGGCGCTTGTCTTGCGCTCCTCATCGCGCCGGCGCCGTGTTTCGTCAATTTCGCCCATGAGCGCTCCGAACTTGGGATTGGCGGTCAGGGCCCCGAAGAAGCGCCTCGCCCGCGGCCCGTTCCGGGCCAGATATCCTGCCAGATTCTGAAGAAAGGCGGCGCCCACCCTATGATCACAAATTTCATCGTGGGTCTTTGGGGCCTTTGCGCGCCGGCCGGCTATCAATGGAGCGGCGCCCGGATGATTGCAGGCGCCATGCAGGAAATCGGCAACGCTCTCCTCCATGTGTCCCATCTCGAAGGATGCCATGGCCGCAACAAAGCTCGTTTCCGGCCACAGATTCCGGACATAGCGCGCGGCCCTCACGGCCTCTTCCCATGCGCCTCGGTTGAGGTGAATATCGGACCGAAGGCACTCGGCGCCCTCGCGGTCGCCGCAGACTTCTTCGAGCTGATTGGCGAGCCGGAGCGCCTCATCGTAGCGTCCCAGCCGGTTCAAAGTGATCAGAAGGTTGCTTAGCCCGCGTCGGTAGGGTTTTCCCCGGTGGTTGTTTATGAACAGGCGCGGGGTGAGCCGGCGAGGGAGTCGCTTGCGCGAAAGCTCCATCATCTTTGTGAAGTGCTGAACGGCTTCCTCCAGGTTGCCCCGGTCGAGCGCAATCAACCCGAGATAGTTATGGCTCTCGGCATCGTTTTCGAACGAGTCGGCAAGGAGCCGCACAATCGCTTCAGTCCGGTTGAGATCTCCCTGGTCGTAAAGATCCGAAACCGACTCTTCAGTATCGACCGGCACTTCTCTCCCGCGCAGCCGCCACCGCCAGTAGAATTCGTTGTCACGATTCCACTCGTCCGGCTTCGTAGCGCAGAGCTTCAGGCGCCAGTGGATCAGCTCGGCCAGATACTCGAGCTCGTATCGATGTCGCTGCACAAGCTCGGCCGAGGAGAAAAGCCACTGGGGCTCGTTGAGCACCAACTGGCGCGTGAAGGCACAGAGATCGGCCCGGAACCGTTTGACCATCTCCGTCTCCCGATATTCGTAGTCGTCGGGTAGGACATCGATGTTTCTGGCAAGCTCCCGCCAGATCCGCTTCCAGGAAAAGCGGAGTTCGGGATACTCGAGTTCAAGCAGGTCTTGGAGAAGCTGGCCTTGGGTTTTGTCGAGGGCCGCAGTCGCCTCCTTTTTCGAATAGAAGGTAAAGAGAACACGTTGGCACACCTTGCCTGTTTCGGGGTCCCGCTCTCCTTGAACTAGTGCAATCCGGTTCCCACGTTTCCGAATATAGGCCATAGCCACCTCCTGCGCCGAACTTATATCATGGGATCTATTGTTGTGCAAAATTTATATTTTTGCACAACATTGCTGTGGCCATGAGCCGAAAGCAATTCACTATTTGAGCATCTTCAATCCTTTTTCCGCGCTCGGCTCAGGTATCTGTCCAACTCGCGCCGCAGGGCGGGGAAACGGCGATACTCATTTCGAATTGCAGCAATCCATTCAGACGTTGTACTAGATTCATCGACGGAGACGCAGGCGGCGGTCAGGAATGCAGCATGACCGTAATGGCTTCGACGCTTGCGCTCCGTAAGACCCTTGATACGTTTCCGGACAGCCTCTCTCATCGCTTTTATCAAGCCGGCGCGTTCATGATCAACTTCTAATTTGTCGAGCCCTGCAAGCGCAATGATTTCATCGACTGATGGATTGGGCAGGCATGGTTCGTCACAGTCTGAAGGGAGCGACTCCAGCTCATCAATGTCTGCAGCAAGACGCCGGCTTTCGTGCTCGAAATACCCCGATGTCGCCGCCAAGCAGGCGGAAGAGAATAGGGAACAATAAATGTCCCGGATGTTCGCTATCGGACCAGCCGAGTCCCGGCGCGGAGGCCAGCAGTTTGGCAGCTGTTTCAAAATCGCCGAGCAGTATACAAAGGAGCGCTTTCTGGCGATGTGCTTTTGTGGGGCAGGCTTCGAATGCCGCAGCGGCCCGCCTTTTCAATATGCCCCTGCTCCCGGATGAACCGAGCCATCGTCGAAGCCGCAACATGCTGGGAGCTTTGCGCCACGCTAGCTCGAGGCGTTCGGGAAGGTCCTTGCGCCCCAGTTCCTGCGCAGCGAGAGCGGCGCCGTCGAGAAAATCTCCCTCTGAATATGCTTTGTCGATGACGATTTCTGCCGCTTCCTCGTAGGCGGCAAGGGCAGCATTCCAGTCCTCTGCCTCCATCAGTGCCCGGCACCAGGCTTGAAGATCCTCCGACCGACGAGTCTGATCTTGCGATTCCCGCAAGTCCTTCCGTCCCGTCCATTCGCCGAACCGCTTCCCGCAACCAACGGTCCGAGTCTAAATCCCACTGATGATTGCACTCACCCTTGCAGGCTTCCTGGACAAGATCGCGCCACTGTCGCAGAAAGACGTCGAAATCGGGAAGCGGCTCGACCGCTACGCGCTCCATCTCTCGAAGGGGCTCCCAGAAGCTGCCAGCTTCCCTCATATCTTCGATGGCTCTGTAAACGGCATCGGCGCGTTGCTCCGAGTGGTGAAGTCATGTACACAGCAACGACATATTGCGCGGCGCAATCGGACGCGTCCATTCCGAGCATCTCTTTGAACATTTCGTCCTGACCAAGATCGATCTCTCCCTCGGAAATGGGAAGCAGCAGCTCGTGAAATATCTGGGATGCGGCGTGATAATCCCTGCGGAGAAAGGCATTGCTGCCTTGCCGGAGATAATTGTCCACCTCTGAGGGATCGGCGGAGCCAACCCGTTTGGCGGCTTTGGCAAAAGCCAGCGCCTCCGCGACGCCTTCATCGGTCGGACCGGAGGGCTGCCACCCGGTCTTGCCCGCGGCAGCCCGTTCGATAATCGCATTGTTAAACCGGGAAAGGGTTTTATCGTCAAGACGGGGAATGATGTCGCGGATCAAATCGCGCAGATCCTCTGCATTCAGAGAGGCCAGGGCTCCCGTCGATGTTCGACGAACCGGGCTGGGATGGAATAACTTTTTGTCGTTTCAACGGACCACCTCCATGGACGTCATCCCAACGCAACTGATGCCTGTGATAAATAATTTCATATGGTACTCTCTATGGCGGGATCCCGATTACCCTCAGTATGGAAATTTGGAAAGCGTTTCCTCGAGTATGTTTGTTATCTCTTCCAGATTGAGCATGATTTCGCTGGATGCTCCGCCCTGAATACACAAATTGCGAATGATCAGAACGAGAGGAGGCATCCGGTTAAGATTTCGGACCGTTTCCCAGCTCATCGCTTCATCCGTGTGAAACAGGACGCGATCCCAATTTTCGTAGCCGCCGCTGTCAACAACGGATTCGCGAAATGCCAGCCAAGCTCCCTGAAGATCCGACAGTACGGTCTTTTGATATCCGGTTGGTTCGGTTGTAAAGCTCATTTTCGGTTCCTCTCGATTTATTAAATGTGAGACTGCCGTGCAGCGTCAGTTTAGGCGTTGTGTGAAATCTTGCCACAGGAAGTCAGCCTATATGGCAGACCACAGGCATGTCAAAACTAACTTTCATTCTCTTTCTGCCTGCCTTTCATGTCAGGGCAACAATCTCTGGTATGTTTTAAGGGGTGTGTATGGTATTTTAAGCAAATGCCCTATCAGGGCATTTGCTTAAAATAGTGTGCATTCATGAAAAAGCAGCTTGGCGACCTTGAAACACAATTCTTTGCCTATCTTCAGATGCGCAAACTAAGCATCGTGCGAAGCGGCGATCTGGCATCCTCGATGCTGCGCTTGACCCCAGACCAGGAGCGCAAGCTGCTCAGCCGGCTTTCGCGCGGCGGTCTGATTGCCAGAGTAAGGCAGGGATTGTATCTTGTGCCGCCGCAATTGCCTCTGGGTGGGGCATGGACTCCCGGTGAGGCGCTGGCTTTGAATGCACTGATGGAGGATCGAGGCGGGCGCTGTCAGATCTGCGGTCCCAATGCTTTCAACCGCTATGGATTTGATAATCAGATCCCTAACCGAATATATGCCTACAACAACCGGATTTCCGGAAAACGAACCATTGGCTCTGTTTTGCTGATGCTGATAAAAGTGGCCGATGATCGGCTCGGAGAAACGGAAGAGGCGACTTTGGACGGCGAGAGGGTTCTTTATTCGTCGCGAGTGCGCACGTTAGTAGATGCGGTGTATGACTGGTCGCGGTTTACCAGCCTCCCACGCGGATACGAATGGATCCGCTATGAGCTTAGGGCAAAGCGCATCGATGAGAGAGAACTTATCAAGGTCACCCTGCGCTACGGAGATACAGGAACAATACGCCGAATAGGAGTGCTGCTCGAGGACGAAGGTGTTGATTCAGCCTTGCTTCAAAAATTAAACCGAGCGCTTAATCCCACCTCAAGCTTGATTCCTTGGGTCCCCGGCAGGCCAAAACGGGGGACTGTAAATCGTCGATGGGGCGTGATTATTAATGAATAACACTATTTCAGAAACTGCGAAAGTTCTGGCAGATCCTGACTTTTTTCGAGCTGCGGTCAATTTTACGGCACAGAGAACCGGCTTCGCGGCCCGTCTCATCGAAAAGGATTACTTTTGCAGCATATTATTGGAATACTTGGCATCAGCAAGCAAGGATCTTGTGTTTAAAGGAGGGACTTGTCTGGCAAAGGTATATGCAGGCTTTTACCGACTGAGCGAAGATCTGGACTTTGTCATTTCAATGTCCATTAAATCAAAACGAACAGATCGGAGCAAGCAGGCAGGGGCATTGAAGCATGTTTTGGCGGATATGGCCGACCAACTACCCGCTTTCCGAATGATCCAATCGCTAACGGGAGCGAATAATTCGACTCAATACATTGCAGTAGTTGGTTACATGTCGCTGATGAGCGGACAACCTGAAACGATAAAAATTGAAGTGGGATTGCGAGAGCCTTTATTAACGGCTGTAAAGATGGAGTTGGCAAATGCAATTCTGCTTAATCCTGTTTCAGACCGGACACTCTTAAATCCGATATCCTTGCGCTGCATTTCCAAAATGGAAGCTTTTGCAGAAAAATTCAGGGCGGCTTTAACCCGCCGTGATGTTGCGATCCGAGATTATTATGATATTGATTACGCTATGCAAAAGCTTGACCTTGCCATAAATGATGGAGCATTTATCAGCCTGGTTAAGCAGAAGCTGTCGGTTCCCGGAAATCCTCAGGTGGATGTTTCCCAACCGCGTTTGCAGGTCCTTCGCCAACAACTTGAAGGGCAGCTAAGACCCGTATTGAGAGAGAAAGATTACTCTGATTTTGATCTGGAGCGCGCCATCCGGACGGTCATTGGGATGGCCGGAAATTTTTAAGTCCTCCCAACATGCGGTTGCGAGAGGAATGAGCGCGTCCGGAAGTATCCAATCCTGGCAACAATACGGAAATGCATCTGCGAACATGATCGAGACCTCCATAGCACCTCGTGCCACCCCGGCATGTCGCGCCATGGCACCACATGCCATGGTGACAACAAATTGAATTGCAGCTATGATGCATAGACATAAGGGCTTGGAGCAACAGTGGAAATAGTCCGGGCTTCGGCAATCGTGAAAACAGCAATATGGCGAAGCTCGAAAATTGACTTACCGTGAACTTACCGCGAACTATAACGAATTAGCGCGAAAATAGCGGAAATTGATGAGGGGAAAACCAAAGCTAAACTGTTGATAGGCCGCAATAAGCCGCAGTTGTCGCAAAATTCCGAGGTTTTGAAAAGGACTTAAAATCCTGGGCTCCGCAAGGAGTGTGTGGGTTCGATTCCCATCCCCGGCATTTAAATTCAATAACTTAGCAGAATTCCTTAGCAGGTTTATTGAATCACAAATCACCAGACTTACCGTGTTCTCCCAATATTCAAAGCCAAAAAGCTGCGCGATGCACCTGGTGTTACGCAATCAAGACTCCAGATGCTCGAAATCGCCAGTATTCAGGTTTTTAACGCAATTGCTCGACACTCCGAATGGCGCACGATTATTAATCCTGGGCGTAACAAGGGGATACGGATAAGACTGCATTTATGATTCGATGCGGCCGAAAAATATACAAGCAGGGGTGGCAGTCAGCCCATTTAAAAAGGCGTTGCTGCCCTTGAATAACATCGTGCCCGGGATGTCAGAATTTGAAAGGCTCAGGATAAAACAACTGAGATAGAGGCTCGGTAAGGGTGGCGAGAAACGGTATCGGTCCTTCCGCCATCTACTGTTGTTGCGCTGCCATTTTCTGTTCTCTGACTCTACTTAAAGCTGCCTTTATGTAAATAAAAATGATCACAAAAAGAATTCGCCGCTGCTCAGCCATGAATACCTCCCTGAAGCTGAGTCGTTTGGAGACTAATCCGGCCTGCATGGCCGGTGTTCGGACCTCGCGACCGAATTTCAGCGCCCTGTGAGGCCTGACGAAATTGTAATAGCAGCGAAGCAACTCGAGATGATCTTCGAGACGTTCCTGCCATCGTGCCTGACATATCGTCCGCCGGCAAAGATGCGCAGAGCCCTGCCGGATCGTCAGATTCAGCCGTTCGATAAAGGATGTGTTCCGCTTCGAGGAATCCTGGGAGTCGCGCAATGCCTGTTCGAATCACCAGGCCGCGCCGATCACGGCTCTTCGCTCAACCTTGATAACACAATCGTTTCTGCGGGTCTTAATGACCTGGCCATACAAACACGCTTGCCCAAAGACACGGTGGACAACTTTCGCATAAAAGCAGATCCGTCCTTGGCAATTAGAGGGACAAGCTCCAGATTTGATCGACTGGAGATATCTCGAAAGAGGGTAAGTGTGTTTCGATAGCTTCGTCTTCCAACGACTGTTGAAGGCTCAAGCCGGGACCAGACCTCAATCGCGGCAAAGATCCAAATCGGCTGTTCCTTGCCGCGGATGAAAGTACGAATCTCATCTGCCTGAAGCTCTGAGATGGCGACCCTATCTATTTTTTGATCGTTGAAACGGTGACAAGAGGCGGCTGCTTTTTCGAGCCAGCGATCGACGGCATTCCAGGCAATGCGCTGTACCCGGGCAATCGCGGACTTGTTCAGTCCCTCAACGCTGAGATTGACAACATCATCGAAAGCTGTACGTCGGTGTTGGATTCGATGGCAGGGTGTTCCGGAATTGGAGCAGAAGGTTTTGCCGCAAGTACCGCAACGATATCGACGACGACGCCCCCACTTGGTTTTGTAGAATCCGTGGCCGATGATGTTTCCGAAAGCGACCTTTCCCGCCAGTGGACATTCGCTGTTTGGACAGCTGAGACTCTTCATTGTTTTTGAACCGTGTCAATGATGGAACGGATTGCATGGAATTGAGTCTCAAACTATACCATCTGTGGGAGTAACGGTCGCGCTGCCAACAGTTGTCATTTCCGTTTCTTTTTCTCACCTTTTCTGATTGAATAAAGCGTCTTTCCCTTTTATGAATTCCTTTGTTTTGCATAGGTTGTGTTATTGCAAGTCCGCTTCCCCGGCGAGAACCATGATATGAAAAGCGGCCCAGCCTGCCATTATACCGGCAAAATTGAGGGAGTGATGGGAATACCTGCCAAACGTTGGCTTTATTTGTTTACAGGATCAATTGTATTTTTTTGCATTGGCATAGTCTACGCTTGGTCCATTTTTGCCGGGATGTTCAAAGATATTTTTCCCAGTTGGACAAGCACAGCGCTGGCCACAACTTTTACAATTGTAATGGCTTTCTTTTGCCTGGGCAACTTTTCCGCTGGTTTCATATCCAAGAAGTTGTCCACCAGAGCGATGCTTGCAATGTGCGCCGGCTTAATTGGTGCGGGGTTCATTGGCGTTTCACTTATTACGGAAAACACCTTGTGGTTATTGTATCTCTCCTATGGCGTTGTCGGCAGCTTCGGTGTTGGAATAACCTATAACACCGTTCTGAGCACGGTAGCCAGGTGGTTCCCTGACAAAATAGGAGCAGCCTCGGGAACCTTAATGATGTGCTTTGCTTTCAGCACGCTCGTACTTGGCGTGGGGGCAAACTCCCTATCCCCAATCTTCGGCTGGAGAATGATATTTGCCGGTCTTGCTGTCTTGATGACCTTAGTGGTTGCAGTGGCTGCGATGATTCTGAAGCTCCCGGAAAATGATATTTCCATTCAGAATACCAGAGTCCCTGATAACCGTAGGTCTTTTCGCCAGTCTGAAATGACAGTCGAGGAAATGCTTAAAAGCAGTGCATTCTGGCTGTTTTTTATATGGGGCATATTACTGCTGGTTTCGGTCTATGCCATTATGGGTAATGTCAAGCAATGTGTCCTGGAATTGGACCAAACCGCAACGGGCATCGCCACTTTCTCCGTAACACTTCTGTCAATATGCAACGGTTTGGGTCGGATGCTGCTTGGTTCGCTATATGACAGGCTGGGCCGCATCAAAACCATGACGCTCGATACTTCTCTTATCATCGTATCTTCAATATTGATGATTGCAGCCTTCCAGGTACGCTCCGTGCCTCTTATGTTGCTGGGTGTCGTGTTCACAGGGTTTTCCTATGGCGGTGTTCCCCCTACATCCTCCGCCTTTACTGTGGATTATTTTGGGGCCAACAATTACTCCATGAAATTCGGCATTGTCACTTTATATATTTTTGTGGGCGCTTTTGGATCCAGTCTCGCCGGGATAATTAAGGACAAGGCTGGATCATTCCGAAATTTATTCTATATTCTGATTCTGCTCGGCATCGTTGCTTTCATTTTAAACCTTCTTATTGGGAAAAGGAGAGTTAAGGATTAAGCTTCTGCGAGGATTGTCTATGCTGGTTCGCGCCGTGGGAACAGACGTTTCGTCGTCATCGGAGATCAGCGGGAAGTTGCTTGTCACGCTCAGCCCGAGCTGTCGCCGCTTGATCCTGTCCAGCACCGAGAAAACCCCCCTCAGAACCTTGTCGCTTGAAAGGAGTATGGTTTTCGGCGATGCGGATATTTGCAGGACTGAAGCATCTTCAAGCGAAACCTTGCCTCCCAGGGCCGCGTGAAGCTGAACAATCTCTGTCAGCAATTCAGCCCCAACGGGCTTTATAGCAAGACCTCCGCTTCCTAATTATTCCTGCAGCTTCACCTTTCTGAGTGGCAATCTGCTTTGCCATCAGGCGGAGCTTTGTCCATTAGGCGGAGTTTTGTCGAAAAAGCTGCGTCCTGTAAAGCTCGGGGCTGGATACCTGATCAGTTGACAGAATGGCTCTTATCGGAATTTGGAGGGAAGGGAGGAGAGCCTAACCCGTGATCAAGACCAAATCGGCAGCCCATCCTTCCTATCCTTACAGGCCGGCGGATCGTTGTATGCAGCGGAAGGGGATGTTTTCGATGGATGAGTGTCTTTCTGTCAGTCAGATGGCGGATATGCATGGAATCACGAGATCGAATTTTTCTATGCCCCATAATCCGCCAAGTAATCCAGCGGACCGAATGGCCGAGCTATACGCGGAAGCCTTTAGCGAAATTCTTATTTCCGGCTGGAGTTTTGCGTTATGATGCCGGTTGCGGCGTTTTGGGGACTATTTGAGCATCGGCAGGCTGGTACGAAATTGACATAGCCCCCTTATCAGAATCGGAACTCCTTTCATGTTTCGGGGGGATCGAGCGAAATCGCGCTTATCCAACCTATCGGCCCATTATGCCCTCTGGTTGAACGAGCAGGGAATTACTGCCTTCGTGCCGGAGTATCGCCTCCGAAAGGACGGATATAGACATCCCGGGATGATGCAAGATGTGCGGAGCGCCATACGCGATGGACCCAATCTCGATATCCTCTGTTATCCAATGATTTCCAGGGGGCCGGACACGCATGAAGGCTCAAGGCATTATCTTCTTGGCCTGATCGAGCTGCTTTCAAACGAGAAGCAGGTTAGGAGCGATACGCCTCCAACGTTCGTCTTTCACTCGTCTGCAGACACAGCTGTGAAGCTGGAGAGGAAGCTCGATAACAATGCCACCGCCGCCGGTGCCAACGGCTGCGATATCCATTAACCTGGTACAAAGAGAGAAAGGGCTACAGAAGTATGGACGCAATCGAAAAATGGTCTGAAATGACCTGGCAGGAAAGGCGTGAGGAACGCTTCAAAAGGTGGCTGTCACCGCTGGACGTAAAGTTCGTCAGCCCGGAGGCTGAGCAGCTGTACAAACAAAGGGTAACGCGGTTCATCAAGGCTATCAAATTGGAAGAACCGGACCGCGTGCCCGTGATGTTGCCGGTAGGCAATTTTCCTGCTGTTTACGCCGGAGGCAACTTCCACAAAGTGATGTATGACTACAACGCTTTGCGCGATTCCTGGATTAAATTCATGGATGATTTCGGAGATATGGACACCTTCTCGGGCCCCGGCCTGATCCCGTCCGGCAGGATACTGGAAGCGCTGGATACCAAGACATTGAAGTGGCCGGGCCACGGCTTGGGAGAGGATGTCTCAATGCAGCAGATTGTCGAGGGAGAATATATGAAAGCCGATGAATACGACCGGCTGATGATGGATCCCTCCGACTATCACTTCCGGGTCAACCTGCCTCGCACGGCGGGCATATTCGAATCCTTCAGGAAGCTCCCTCCTCTTCGGCTCCTCCAGGGTGCGGTGTGGGTGGATGTTCTTGCACAACCGGAAATACGCAAGACCTTTGAGACCCTGATGGGCCTGGCCAATGAGTACCGGCAATGGCAGGCTGCCTCTGCAGCGGTTGCAAAGGCAGCGTTGGCCAAAGGATACCCATCGCTGCGCAGCGGCGGCCTTATGGCCGGAGCCCCTTACGATCACTTTGCGGATTTGCTTCGGGGCACTCGCGGCATTGCCATGGATCTGTACCGACAGCCGGATAAGCTGCAGGAAGCCATGGAGCGCCAGCTCAAGTTCTTGATGACGGTCATTAAGAATTATCCGATGACGAGCTGCCCACTCTGCATGATGCCCCTGCACAAGGGCGATGACACCTTTATGTCCGACAGGCAGTTCGAGACCTTCTATTGGCCCACTCTGCGAAAGGTCTTTCTGGCCATGATCGATGAAGGGCTCGTTCCGATGCCGTTCGCCGAGGGTATATATACCAGCCGGTTAAAGTACATTAACGACACCCCAAAGAGCAGCGTTGTCTGGTACTTCGACCAGACTGACATGGCTGAGGCGAAGAAGATATTGGGCAATGTTTGCTGCATCGTTGGCAACCTACCCTCCTCGATCGTGATTACCGGCACAGCCAAGCAAGTGAAGGAAGGCTGCCGCAAACTTATCGGGACCTGCGCGCCCGGCGGCGGCTATATCCTTGCCGGCGGTTCCAGCATCGACAAGGGGAACATGGAAAACCTGCACGCCATGATGGACGCCGCTAAAGAGTTCGGTGTGTATCCCCTGGCCGGATCGGCGAGCTGATTGACAACAGCGGCCTTCCTTCTCGGCCGCGCGTTGACTTTTGTTTTGTGGGTGAGAGCCCGAAGGAATAAAAGTTGTTCTGTTTCGATAATGTTCTTTCGGGCTCATGTATATCGGGGGCGAAGCGAACCCCTGGCTTTCGGTCCCGTTCAGAAGGGTCTGTAATAATCAGTTCCGTGAGCGGCAAAAAGGCAGACACAGGAGGAATGTGACATGAATAGTATTTCTTCTGAGGAACGGAAACCGTTTTATGGTTGGACGGTATTGGCTGTGCTGGCCGCTTGTTATTTCATAATAAGCGGCGCCTTGCTGTATTCCTTCCCGGTGTTTTTGCCGTTCTTGTGCCAGGCATTTGGCTGGAGCAGAGCATTTGTTTCGTTGGCGAACACGGCGTCAATAATGATCGTGGGCCTTGCCGGTCCCTTTGCCGGCATGTTCATTGCCCGGTATGGCGCCAGGCGGGCGATAGTTGTGGGAAACATTATGTGCGCTTTGTGCTTTGCTTCCCTGGGATTTCTTTCGCGTCCCTGGCAACTGTTTTTCGCATATGGCGCTCTTCTTGGATTGGGCGCCAGCATGGGAGGCATGTTACCTGTAACAACTGTAGCCAATAACTGGTTTGTCAGGAAAAGATCGCTGGCGTTAAGCATCCTCTTTACGGCAGGTGGCCTGGGTGCACTTGTCTTGGTTCCGGTCATGATGCAGATGATCAATCGATTGGGATGGCGGCACACATACTGGATGATCGCCGCCATTACGGTCCTTTTTTTGACGATCTTGCCGGGCTTATTTATCCGGAACAAACCTGAGGACTTGGGACAGGCGCCCGACGGACCGATTAGGCAGAGCAAAAGAGTTACGGCAGCTCGTGCCCATGATTTATACACGACTCCAGTGGACTTTACGGCGAAAGAGGCGATGCGGACTCCGGCCCTATGGCTGCTAACGGCTTTTGTGTCCGCACAGATGCTTGGTCTGCAGGGAATCCTGCAGCATCAGGTGGCCTTTCTTATGGATATCGGGCTTTCTTCCACCATCGCTGCCAACGCCATGGGCATGTTTGCAGGCATAAGCATTATCGGCCGATTAGGGATTGGTTTTCTGGGGTTGCGATACAACATCCGGCCTTTGGCTATCGGTACAATGCTTCTGTTGATAGCCGGCATGCTGCTCACTGCACTTACAAAGACCCTGGCAATGGTTTTTGTATATTCCACCATATTGGGAATCGGCATGGGCGCTTCGCTTGTAGTCGTAGCGAATCTATATCCGGTATACTTCGGCAAAACTCACTATCCCAAAATCATGGGTTACACGAAGCCTTTCATTACAATTATCAGCAGCCTTGGGTCTCCCTTATCCGGCTGGATTCGAGACGTCACCGGCCACTACACCTTGGCTTGGCAGATCTCAGCCATTATTTTCGCATTGGGCCTCATGTTTCTTATCCTGGCCAGACCTCCCATACATCCGACTCTGAGAAAGGGCAAAGAAGTTGAGCCGGCACAGATGCCTGGATCATCCGCGAAGATGCCGGCCGGAAACGATTGATACCAAACGTCGGAAATGAATGCGAATCTGATCTATCTTTTCAGCCCGAAAGGCCGGCAGGAAATAGCCCGAGCGTTCAGCTCGGGGCCTCCCGGAGACATAAGGATGCTGCCATGATTTGGTTTTCACGGTCCGTTACTCTCCATCTGCGGGTGCGCGATATCTTGGCAATATCCGCCAGCTCATTCGGCTGCGAAGAAGAAGATGCCGTCAAGACTCACCGTCCGCGTGTCGGGAGTACGGTCGCGGTTCCAAAGCTCCACATTGCCACCGCGCCGGATCATGACTACGGCCATGCCGAAACCCGACGACTGCAGGAACTCCAGATCGTTCTCCGGCCTGTAGCCTTGCGGAAGCGTGCCGAAAACATCGAAGCGGTTCAGATCGTTCCGTTTGTGCACACTTCCGCGCAGATATACGATCCCCTCTTGCTTCATATATTGAACCGGCTGTGCGTTCGGATAGCTTCCGGCATCGCGCTGGTTGATGAATCCCTCCGCGAACGGAAATGACCTCCAGGTCGGCATCGGCTTTACGGCAACCTCCCGTTGCGGGTTTGCGGCGCGTATGCCCTGGGACGAGGCGTTCTCCAGTGAAAGCATGCCGGTCGCGCACATGGCGAAAGCTGCCGTAATGCATATCATCGCCCTTATATTCGGCACCTTCATTGCGATCCTCCTATGAATGGTGATGTGATGGAGCGGCTAGGCGGAACAAGCTACATTCCGTCTAAAATCGGCGCAGCCAACATCTGATAATTTCAGTTTGTGTCCTCCACGGGCCGCTCTGCACATGTTTCGATTTTAATGGATAGTCCGCCTCAGCCCATACCCGTAAAAGTGCCGGTTGGCTTCATGCCTCATCGTAGGCTGTTTTCCATACGGCCCGTCGATTACCCATCCTTCCCATGTCAAATCCGATAGGGCCGACTGCCGGTCCGCCCACTTCCGATCACAATCATGGGAATTGCCGGTAACCAAATGCCAGCAGCCCCCGTGGAAATCGAGCCAGGCGTATTGGCGCATGATTTCCTTCCTCCGTCCCAGTCATTCGGGCGGGCCCCGTGAATCAGCTGAAACTCTTTATGGCCTCGGTCTCATCGCGAAACACCTTAAAGAGTTTGATCAGCTTTGTTATCACGAGCAACTCATATGCCCTGCCGCAAACCCCTGTCAGAGCGAGTGTTGCCGAATTCTCCCTGGCGACTTCACTGCACATGATCAGCTCGCCGATCTGCTGACCCCCAATATCCCGCTCGTTAGCCATGTTGACTAGAATTTTCCTCTTTCCCTTTGCCAAAAGCGCAGCGAGAGCACGCTTAAATTCGCCCGCCTCATGACTGAAACCATCAATCCCAAGCACGTCAATAATGCCAACGTCATCAATCTCGCGAGTCCTTAGTTCCCAATGCATTTTGTACCGCCAAAGGACAGAGGTTATTTTGGAAAGCGGCCCAAACATAATCCGTAATGGCTCATATTAGTCCATAGCCCAAAATCCTATGCCTGTAACCATTCTTGATGGAAATCTTCTTTGGCAAAGCCCCGCGGATCATCCAGCCCTCGCCGTCCAGAGATGCATGGCACAAGAGCTTCGAATGATCCTCAGCAGTCTCACGATGCCATCCTATAGATTGGCCCAACGGCGCCTGATTATGGAGCCTTCGGTTTTGGTTTTGGCTTCTGCCGCTGGTCCTCGGGCAGCAGGTGTGCGTACGATGTCTCGACCAGTTTCCCGACCGGCGCAGTTGCCAGGAATATAAACGGCTTCACCACATTCCGGAAGACCATAGGACAATGTATCGTGCCAGGAGGCAAAAAGAGGAGCGTAGATTTCGTCATTACGACTCGTTCCAACTCCTCTCCCATGGTCATCTCCACTTCCGCCCCCAGATCATCGGGTGAGTTCGGATCGGCGCTGAAGAAACCCAGTATTTCGGTGTGGGGATGTGTGTGAGGATCATGCGCCCTGGAATTGGTCCCCGCCTTGACGAAAGAAAAAGTGAAGACGAAGTCCTGGTCCTGTCCCAAAGCCGGCATTCTTCCCGGTTTAGATCCTTCAACAAAGTACTTTTTGTATTTTGATTGGGATGGCAGTACCCCTGGCATTTGTACAGGAGAGGCAGTCTCTTTATCTGCCTGCAGAATGGGGATGGAAGCAGCCTGCAAAGCGCTCAACGCGCCCGCAACAGCCACGCCAGCTGCGCCAACGCCTGCCTCCTTGAAGAAGACCCGCCGCGTCCTGCTTCTATCGTCTTTATGGACAAGAATCATGCCCTTTATCCTTTCTTTTCCGTTGTGGATTTCCGGTGAATTCTTGCTTTACCCCATCACCTGCGACATCATTCGCAGCATCAAGCCAAAGACTCTTACTCGGCCTTCTGCTTTTTATAGGTTTCCAATGGCATCGATTAATTCGGTTTAACAGAGTCGAGATCCGCAAAGCCAACGATTTTGCTTATGACCCTTTTGGTTTCGGGGGCGCCTCCTGACCAAACTCGTGAAGGACAATAAAAATAAACGGCTTGTCTACTCTCGTAATGATTTCCGGACAATGTGGAAGCTTTCCGGGCGGCATGACAACCGTTGAATTGGTAAATATGTGTGGTTCCATTTCCGAGCCCATATCAAACACAATCTCGCCCCCCATTGGAGTCAAATCGTTACAATCGGCTCCCAGGCAAATTAGGAACTCGGCATAACCATGGACGTGCGGTTTATATGGATCGCCAAATCTATAGGGTCCTCTCACTATGCCTTCACACATCATGCTGAATCCCATATCGGTGTTTCTAATGCTTGTTATATATCCACCGGCGTCATCTCGATTCTTGCTGCCATAGTGCCAGGCGCTTTTCCGTTCCCAAAGCATGGTTGGAAAGTTTGTCCTGTATTGTGATCTCGACATGCCCCCTTGCGGTTCACCCGTATATTCTTTTGCCGCTGCAGGCGCAGCCGTTGCCTTCAGTTCGCGTGCATGCGATATCGTCATCACCAAAAATCGCCGGTCCATTCGGTCAATGGTTGCCGGCATATGTGCAAGCCCTTTGGGGATGAACACTGCTTGGGAAGACGTGATCATGCGCGTTTCCTTTTCCGGTCCCATGCAGAACTCGATCTCTGCACCCAGATCACCAAGGTTTGTGGGATCCGACCCCATAAAAATCATGACCTGATCGAAGTCATGCATTTCTGGAGCATCCGGGCCAAGTCTTCCGGCAACAGCAGGTGTCCCAATTTGCACATGAATCTCATTATTCAGAAAATCACCGTTCATCGTGGCCAGTTGTCTGTAACCGCTCTGCCAAAACTGGTAAGGAACGCTCTTTACCAGGTGCCCGTATTTTGATCCCTTTCCTGCTTGAGCTGCCGGAGCGGAAGACGCCTCTAAAGCGCCCAACGAGCTTGCTGCGGAAACGCTCGTGGCACCGATCGCTATTTGTTTGGCAAACTCCCTGCGCGTCGTATCTTTATTCATGAATCACCCTCCTTATTGTGTCGGTTTTATCAAACACCTGATTGTACACCTGCGACTATCTGGTCTGGACTGCCTGAAAGGAGAGAGCATATGCATCGAACGCTTTATGTGAAATCCCTATTTCTCGGCTATTACCGGCATCTCGAAGTCGTCCGTCGTCAAGGCGTGGCCGCGGCTGAAGCTCCCCAGGCGGCATCCGTGGATGGAGCTTTTTTTAAAGCGAAGCGCGGCCAGATACCAGGAAATTTCCGAGGGGGCGCAGGAACGCTCGTCGGCTTCCAGCTCCTTTCGAATTCCGTCATCATCCGTGAGGGTCATTGTGGAATGGTCGCGGAATGTCATAGGATCGTACGTACAGTTGCGCGTTTCCACGCCGCCTGGTTCCGCGTTAAGGAAATCCGCGAGGCTTTGGTACAGGGGGAAAAGCGCGTTAAGGTCGAGAAAGCAAGCTTCCCCGGCGACCGCAGCGCCCGCTCGGCGCCCTAAATTCAATTTGCAAATCAGGCAAAAATCATTTTATGCGTGAAAGAGTCGGAAAGGAAACAGAAATAGGCAGGGCTTCGCCTCAGGCCAACCAGCAGAATTTATCAATTGATGTAGTGTTCCGTATCGCTTTCCAATACTGCAGGTACCAATATCATATCGGCCTTATGCTATAGAGGCAGAGTGACATCCGGGGTCATTGACGTGGAAGAAAACGAGTCATCAAACGTTTCGAGGGGTACGCGCCCTAAATCCCCGCCTGCTCGTCAATAGAAATCAGGGCAGGCCCCGCCCAGAGGCGCCCGGGAGCAAGCAACGGATCCATGCAGCCTTAATGTTTCGCTGGGACCGGTTTTATTTCAGAAAAATCAGGAAAATAGATGCGCTTGATTACTTGAATACAACATCCAGCGTCTATGCTGGTTGAATCCCAGCCTATGCAGGTTAGGTCTCAATAATTGGGTGCTTCCGCCTTCGACTCTTGGCAGCGCGACCGTAACTCCCAAACATGATTTAGTTTGAGACTCAATTCCATGCAATCAGTTCCATCATTGACACGGTTCAAAAACAATGAAGAGTCTCAGCTGTCCAAACGGGGAATGTCCACTGGCGGGAAAAGCCGCTTTCGGAAACATCATCGGCCACGGATTCTACAAAACCAAGCTGAGCAGCGGCGAATTCCTTTTGTGATCATTTTTATTTACGTAAAGGCAGCTTTAAGTAGAGTCAGAGAACAGAAAATGGCAGCGTAACAGCAGTAGAGGACGGAAGGACCGGGATCGGGATATTTGGATTTTTGCTTGCATTTCCAAAACAACTGTTCTGAAAATATAATGTTCAATCCAGCGCTTACGATTGCGGCAATGGTACTCCATCATGCGAAGCAGTTGAACGGTCCGCGGCGGCGAGGCTTCGAGTTGTGAAGAAGAGAACCGTTAAATCATTGCGGGACTTTCGGGAACAATCGCTGTTCTGTGAGGTTAACTCACAGGACCTTTTATTGCAGTGAGTGGGGGAAAAGATCTTATCTCGATGTCCGCAAAATGATAACACTGTAAAAACCGGCGCGTAAGCGCTTAAGGGAGGCAGGAAGATGACTTCTTCATGGCATGAATTGATAGAACAAGACGGGCGCACGCCCGAGTGGCCGTACCCGATACGGTATGAACAGGAGCAAACGGTTGAGACTGATGTCCTGGTGATCGGCGGTGGCGTTGCCGGATGCCGGGCGGCTATAAGCGCAGCCCAGAGGAAAGGCCTCAGAGTAGCGATAGTTGAAAAAGCGGCAACGATAAGAAGTGGCGCCGGGGGACCCGGAGGTGACCACTGGGAAAATGCAATGACCAGTCCTTTCTCTAATCTGAGTCCTGAAGAGAGGTGCCAGGATGTTATTGACGGCTTCGGCAAATATAACTGCGGAATGGCACGCTATATTCAATGTCGCGAAGGCTACGATGCGTTTTTGGAGTTGGAGCCGATGGGCGGCAAGATTAGAGATACAGAGGATGAGTATGTAGGCTGTTGGGGGAGGGATGACAAGACAAAACTCATACTTTGCGAAAGGTACCAACCTGTAAATGCAGCCCTTCGATTTTGGGGATCGTCGCTTAAACCTGTACTGAAGAAGGAGTGCGAGCGTTTAGGCGTCAAGATCTATGACAGGATTATGGCCACCAGCCTGCTGAACGAAAAGGGCATCCAGGGGGCTAAGGTAGTAGGTGCAACCGGAGTGAATACTCGAACCGGCGAATTTATGATATTTAAAGCCAAGGCGGTTGTGCTCTGCACAGCGGGAACAGGATCCATCTGGGTCTTTAATACAGAATTGGCCGGCATTAGTACATTCAGGTCCCGCGCCATATCCGGCGATGGCATGGTGATGGCATTCAGAGCGGGTGCTGCGCTTACCCAGATGGAGAAGTCCGGGACTCTGGGTTTGGGTACCGGCTTCAAACACAAATGGTATGCAGGCATCGATCAGAGCTTCGAGCATCTTCCGTATATTGATGACAACGGCAAATCGCTTGGCATGTATCCCTTCGCCGGCAGCATGCCAACAGCAAGAAGGAATGTGCGCGAAGAGGTCCTCAAAGGAGAGATTGCTCTGCCTTTATGGGGTGACTTTCCCTCTCAATCCGAGCGTTGGAGAAAGGTAAATTGGGACATGATGTATGCCGAGGAGTCGACGGCAAAGGCCATTCGAAGGAAGTACAACGAGGCTGGATTTGACCCGGCTAAGGACCTGTTCCCAATTTATACGCTGCTCGAGGGAACCAGCCCCGCTCATTTTAGATCGGTCGACAGTGGGTACGACCGGGGCGGTGTTGTCGTCGACTGGGATTTGATGACCACATTGGATGGGCTGTTCGCTGCCGGGGAATCGACCTACGGCCCGGGAGACCACAGCTACGCAGAGACCACCGGCAGATATGCCGGAAGGAAGGCGGCCGATTATGCCCAGAGAGCGGGTCAACCGGTGATATCAAATGAGCAAGTCGCACTTGAAAAACGTCGTGTCTATGCCCCGATCAAAAGAAGGGAGGGCATAGATTGGAAGGAGCTGCACGCCGGAATTGCCCGGAACATGCAGTACTTCTGCAGCGAATACAAGACTGAAAAGCTTCTCAATATGGGCCTTGATGCACTCGCGGACATCGAGAAGAACTGGGTTCCCCAGCTATATGCCCTGGATCCGCATAAGCTCATGCGCAGCCTGGAGGATCTGAGCATCCTTAAATTTTCTCAGCTTATTATCCATGCTTCCCTGGCACGCAAGGCAAGCAGCCGAGCTTTAAACTTCCAAAGGATAGATTATCCACAAATGGACCCACCCGAGTGGAATAAGTGGATTACTCTCAAATTGGAAAACGATGAGGTGAAGGTGGGAGAACTGCCCCTCGCTTACTGGGGCGACTTTAAAGAAAATTATGAAGCCCATAACAAGGACTATGTCGGGAGCTACAAGGAAAAATCTTGGACGCGGAATCCGAAGCCAACTTCGCGTCCTGTATAGCATGCCTCAGGTTCTCTAAACCGGCGAGCGCGATCATCGTAGTGAATTATTTTTCGCGCATTGCTGAACGGAAGCTATAACAGCAAATGGATAAATGGGAGAAAGGATATGAAGAAACAAAAGAAAAGCGGGGCAATGAAACGCAGAGATTTCCTGAAGGCGAGCGCGGTGGCTGGAGCCGGCAGCGCTGTGGTTTCTCTCGAGGGAGCCAGTGGCATACTTGAGAGCGCCCAAGATAATAAGGGAAAAGTGTATGTTGTGCCTAATGTGAATACGCCCAATAGACCTGTTATTCGAAACCCTGAAGTATGTAACGGTTGCAACACGTGTGTGGAAGTGTGCCAGGTGGACGTGTACATACCCAATCCCGTGCAAGGAAAACCCCCCATTACCCTGCATCCTGACGAATGCTGGTATTGCGGCTGTTGTGTGAACGAATGTCCTCTTCTAAGCGCCGGGGCGATCAAATTCAACTTTCCGCTACAGCAGAGAGTGCATTTTAAGCGCAAAGCAACAGGTGAGATTTTCCGACTCTAAAGAGTATGCCGGGTTTGGATTCTGTGATTCCAGGCAGGGCAAACGGATTATTCCGCCACTGCACCACAGGTTTGCGAAAATGGTGCATCCGCCGTCGACTGTTGGCAGCGCGGCCGTAACTCCCGCACATGGTATGGCTTGAGACTCAATTCCATGCAAGCAGTTCAAGCATACCGAGTCGGGATTGTCACGATTCTTTCCATCAAAACAGCAACGACAATAAGCGCTACTGTTTTTTATCGGCCGGCGGCTTTGAAAAGGTGTATTCGCCGCCTTTCATCCCAATTCCTATGGTAAACCACAGTATCGGTTTATCGATCTGTGCGAATCGCACAGGACAATGGGGAAGATTTGGTGGTATCCATACCAGGCAGCTTTTGTGTAAAACGTGCTTTTCGCCGTCAACCCAAAACTCAACTTCTCCGCCCAGGCTATGTGGATCGTTCTGTCCTACGGATCCGATGTAACCGAAAATTTCGCCCCATTCGTGGGCGTGTTCAGGGTGAGTAGTATTTTTCTCGTATCCTTTATACATCCACACGAAATCTATATAAGGAGCTCCCTGCACCGAGTCCAGATCCAGTATCCGGGCCGACTCGACGGTCGAACCACTTTTTTGGCGCATTTCTTCCATTTTTTTCCTGGCCTCGGGATCCGTTGGCGGGGCTTTTTTCGGATTTACATTATAGGAGATGTACTTGGCAAAATTTCGCTCCGCAGCCTTGGCTTCATTGAATTTAGTCCCGGTCGCCTCGTACTTTGCCTCGCTTGTTTGAAATGATCCCGTAAAGAAGAGAAAAGGCGAGTCAATCCGGATAAATCGCACAGGGCAGTGTTTCATTCCCTTTGGCACATAAACAAGGCAGGACTTGGTAAGCAAGTATTTTTCGCCGCCCAGCCAGAACTCAACCTCCCCACCCAAGCCGTGAGGATCCTCCGGCCCTCTTGTGCCTATAAACCCGATGAATTCGTCAAAATTATGGACATGTTCTCGCTCCGTATAACCCCCTGCAGTTCCTTTCCACATCCAGACGAAACTCATATAAGGAGCACCCTGCAGCCTCGTACCGTCGAGTCCCAAAAAATAATTTAACTCTTCTGTCGACTTCCCCTTTTTTTGCGCTTCCTTCATTTTAGCTGCCTCTTCCGGAGGAAGCTGAATTGGTGGGGTGTCAAAGATAAAATACTTGCCGTACTTGCCTCCTTCGCCTTTCTCTTTCTGGGCAGTTTCACCTGCCAGCTTCGGAGAAACGGCGGTAAAGATCAAAACCATAATCCCAAGAAATGCGGTAAATCCGATGGCTCGAAATTTTGACGGCATGTTGGATCCCTCCTCAAAAAAAACTGGCACTCTCTTCATCCGGTACTATGGCCGGTATTGCATACATTTTGGGGAAATTACCCTGAGCAGATGCTCCTCCAATAATCTACAGTTCCCGGACTTATGCAAATACTTAGGTGTTTAAAGGAAAAACAAAGCCTGCATTATAAATGCTTTCTGCATCATACGAGTCTTGTGCTTCAGATAGGGGTTTATTTTCCCCACGAATTTCCGGATCCGATTTTACTTGGGATCAGTACGAAAAAACATGAAAAATTGCATGCATTATCTTGCCCAACCTAATTCTTACTGTTGTGCGCTCAAAAAACAGAGGAACCAACCGCTTCTCAAAAATGCGCATAAGGAAATCAAGAAATGCCTAGTCCAAGAGCCCAAAAAATCTCGTTCTTTACGATAGAGGTATTTTTCCTTGCCTAATCCAGGTTATTGAATCCCCAAGTCGAAGACATTGAAATAAAGCGGATTGCCGTTACCTAAGATCGTTGATCTCCATTGCTCAGCATTATCAAAATTCGGGTGCTTCCGCCGTCGACTGTTGGCAGCGCGACCGTAACTCCCACACATGATATAGTTTGAGACTCAATTCCATGCAATCAGTTCCATCATTGACACGGTTCAAAAACAATGAAGAGTCTCAGCTGCCCAAACAGGGAATGTCCACTGGCGGGAAAAGCCGCTTTCGGAAACATCATCGGCCATGGATTCTAAAAAACCAAGTGGGGTCGTCGTCGTCGATATCGTTGCGGCACTTGCGGCAAAACTTTCTGCTCCAATTCCGGAACACCCTACCATCGAATCCAACACCGACGCACAACTTTCGATGATGTTGTCAATCTCAGGGTTGAGGGACTGAACAAATCCGCGATTGCTCGGGTAAAGCGAATTGCTTGGAATACCGTCGATCGCTGGCTCGAAAAAGCAGCCTCCTCTTGTCACCGTTTCAACGATCAAAAGATAGATAGGGTCGCCATCTCAGAGCTTCAGGGAGGTATTCATGGCTGAGCAGCAGCGAATTCTTTTTGTGATCATTTTTATTTACGTAAAGGCAGCTTTAAGTAGAGTCAGAGAACAGAAAATGGCAGCGTAACAACAGTAGATGACGGAAGGACCCTTCATAGCTCAATCGCCCGGCACATATCATCCAGGCGCCGACGAACGTCGGATCAAGCGCTCCCGTTTGGATTATTCTCTTTGTAAGCAAATACCGATGAAACCAAACGCAAGATCACGGTTCATGACCTATTTCGCCATACTGCTGGATTTTGATACCGAATGATCGATACGCCAGTGGATAAGGCATATGGGGAGGTCGGAATTGAGCTTTTTGACCGAGATTTTGCCCGATGACACGTATCCGGAGGGCCCCGTTAACCATCGCGTCCAGCAACAACTCAAAGCCATGGCCGAGCGGTTCAAAGGCTTCTATGCTGAAGAGGAGAAGGAGAAAAGCTGATTCAAGCCTTAAGCTCGGCACCAACCCTGATTGATGCATGGGGGTAACAATCTGGACAAATGTTAGGTTGAGGATAATTCTGGAAGCATCCTCTCTATCCTTTAACGATGCTGCCGGACTACAGGCTCGATCAGTTCAATCGATAGTTGTTCCGCGTCTATTTCAGCCAATAGTCCTTCCGGCATCGGCATGAAGGTACCACTGTGGCCGAAATCTGCGTTGCCCATAATCGGGAACCCGTACTCTTTCGTGATTTCCACGAGTATTTCTTTGACGTCGGGCAACATTCCTTCATAATCTTTCTCTTCACAGCCGACCAGCTTTCCTACGACCATGCCGGTCACATTATTGAAGAATCCTTCAGCCTCAGCGATGGTAAATTGTCTTTCAATCTCGTGTGGCTGCGTTTCCAGGGCTTCCCAGAACAGGATTGTTTCTTCGAGTGCCGGCCAGAAACTTGTACGGTATAAATGTGCCACGGCTCCAAGATAACCTCCTATCAAACGTCCTCTGGCTTTTCCGGGTCGCCAGCATTCCCATTGAGTAAAAGCCGGCATCTTTCCTGGAGGTTCCGGCCGGGTGCACTTAAGGAACAAATCGATATTATATCGGGCCGCCGGACTATTCCGGTCAGCGCCGAAACCAAAGGTCAGGTCCGGCCCATAGATAGTTACCAGGCCGGCCCGGGAAAGTAGCGCCAGACTTAGGTGACCGATATCACTCATTCCGCTGAATAGCTTCGGATTATTTCGTATCGTTTCATAATCGAGCAGCTTTAACAGTTGTGCTGCTGTATCGCCGCCTATCAGGCAGATAATCGCTCTCGTGTCAGGATCCGTGAAGAATTTCATCATCTCCCTGGCGCGGTTTTCAGCCAAAGCGGTGGTATTCCGGTACCTTGAATGGACGCCCGGCCCCATCTCCACGCTGAATCCCATGTCTTGTAAAGTGGCGACGCCGTTTCGCACCGCTTCATCATTAATACTGTGCATGGATGGAGCGGCAATACCAATCTTGTCGCCGGCTTGCAGGGCAAATGGTTTTATCAATTCCATATCGGTCCTCCGCTCAGGGAAAATACTGTTTAGCTCTTAAAGAGGTTAGGAAGGATGGGCTGCCGATTTGGTCCTGATCCCGGGTTGGGCTCCCTTATCGGTAGCTGTATGCGACGCCCGACGGGGAGGATCCGTGACCGAACGGCAGCTAACCCCGATTTCCAAGTTGCCTCAATCAATGCTTCGGGATGTTTCGCAGGCCATTTCAAGAGCTAATGGCCATCACGATGGTCTCTCATTCTTACCTTCAAGGCCAAGGGGAATTCCGAGATCCTATCGGTTGGGCATGATCCTGCCGTTCATCTATTCCCATCCGCTCTTGGTCCCATAAGGCACAGAGACGCCAATATCTTCAATTTCGTAGATCTTCCCCTTTTTAATTTTGAAAAAGTGCATGCTGGGCATATTGAAGAGGAGCTGGACAGAAGGCACACTCTCCAGCCCCGGGACTCCTTTGAGCTTCATCGTTTTGAGCTTGGCATCGTGATTAAGAACGGAACAACCTACAGCCAGGCCCTTCTGTTCATCAACCACGACCAAGCGGCGGTTCGTTATGGCGGACATGTAACCCCAAACCCCGGCGCTGATCTGACCTGCACATGTATTGGGTGCAGCCAAAACCGCCCTGCCCAGATCTGACAGAGTTGCTTCGTCCGCCGCAGGAAACCGCCCCGGGGCTTCCCGATTTCCCCCGACCGAAGTCTCTCCATCATCGTGACGCTCGCATTCTTGGGCAAACGGGGCCAGGGTGCCGTCTCCGCCCACAAGCGCGTCGTAGTAGGAAAGTCCGGCATCACGCATCTGTTCCCTCGGAGTCCGGTCCTCCGGCGCCAAGTCTTCGACAAGCCCGGGTCGCGGTTTCTGAAGGTTCGGCATCGCATTCGATAGACCCTGTCGAACCACATAATGCTCAGCCTCCGAGATTTTGCCGCGCCTTAAAGCCAAACGGACTCCTAGAAGGCTATTACCGTATTTCGTTTCCTTCATCATCACAAGACAGGCAACCTGCTGCATCAATGGGTCTGCAGCATAGATCTGGAATTCCGTTGGTCCGCTGGAAGCCGTCGTCCATAAGCCGTCTCCGACTGGGATATTTGCCGTGTTTTCAGTAAACTTAACCTCCTTGTCGAATGGCACCGCTTTGGGGTTATGAGCGACCAGGGCCGCCAGATAGTCTTTCATCAGGTCGACCAGACACTGCCGGTCGCAGGTTTGAGCTGCTTGCAGGAAAGCAGGAGTAATCAAAAAAGCAATGGACGCCAATACAATCCCGAGAAGTTTTGTTTTCATGCTGATTACCTCCCTTTAGTGTATTTGAGTTTATCGATCAATCGCCCGCATAATGTGAACATCCATATGAAGGCATTTTCAAACGAAATGTTATGCAATCTTCTGCGAAGCGAGATTTTTATTATCGATGGTGCGAGGACAAGTTTTACACTGTGCCCGTCCCTTTGCCCGCGAGCATCCAAAACCACTCCATTCCAGCCAACGCCACCCAAAGCATGGGTAGAAGTAACTAATTGATTAATCAAATATTAACAACAGATAGGGGAATCCGGCTATGCGACTTAAAATCCTGGGCTTCGCAAAGGGCGTGTGGGCTTGATTTCCATCCCCGGCATTGAAAATAAAAAACCTGCAAATCGATTTGAGCCTCCTCCCCAAATCCTCAAGACAAAACAGCTGGACGATATCAATGCTCGCCCAAAGTTTTAGCTCCTGTAATTGATTGACTTTGAATCTTTTAGATGCCTGCTGCAGTAATTTGACCCTGAATTCTGAGCCGCTCAGGATAAAAACTGCTGAGCTTTTATTCGGGAATTCTGCAGACACCGTCTGCAAAATCGGTTCTTTCCAGTCTTGTTAGAGGTTTGACGGGGGATTGAATGAGGCACGACATGCAACCGGCTGTCCTCGGGACGCTCCTTTTTGACCAGCTGGAGAGTAGCGGAGATTCCAGCCGTTGTTGTCCGAGTACCCGCGTCGAACTAACTAAAATCGGGGTCTTCCTCGACGCACGAGAAAAGACGGTAAAGGTGGATCCCGATAATTTGCTTAGCTGGCAGGAAGAGAATAATTGTGCAAAACAAGCAGAGTAAGTCGAGAAATGTCGACTTACTATGCTAAATGGGCCGATTTAGCCTGAATTCCAACCTGTGAGAAGCTGGGTAGATCTAAAGCAAAACAAATTATTGAGTTCAGCCCCTCTAATTATTAGGATCATAGGCCGATCGCAAGGGAGGCTGAACTCACAACAGCTGGTATACCGACGCTCGCTTCGTCCACTCGCTTCCCGGGTAATTCTTCTGGAGCGACTGAATCGTTTTCTTCAGCTCTTCCGCATTGTGCGTATTTTTATACCGGCCGACCCCAAGATAGTAGGCTGCCTCCGGAGCCGCATCGCTCTTTGGATACTCTTTCAGAAGCTGCTCCAGGACCTGTTCGGACTCCTTGTACAACTCGCGGTCGAAATAGGACTTCCCGATACCGAGCATGAGAGCCGGCAGCAGTTCCTCGGGCGCGAGAAAACCTACGGTTCGATGGTGCTCCTCGCCCTTATCGTCTAAAAGAACAAGAGTAGGGGTCCATTGCACTTTGAATCTTTGTGGGAGTGGTTTCGAGTCTATCAAAGTCTGCACAGGAACCAGATGCTTCGAGAAGAAATCAATCACCTTCGGATTTGGATACGTAACTGTACCCATCTGCTGGCACCCGATTCAAAGGGGATTGAAAAAATCCAACAGTACGTGCTTATTTTCGCGTTTGGCATCGCTTAATGCAGAATCAAGATTTTCAAGCCACTGAATGCTCATAAATGCACTCCTTCTTTGGCAAATTTGGAAATTCCAGTCAACAGACTGCCTGCCGGCTGCGGAAGTGCTTGTTACCTCTCCTCAAATTTTATCGAACGTGCGGCGGAATTGTAAGCCTGCTCCTTTTTTGCCTACCTGCCTATTTTCTCCGGCCAGCCGAAAAATAGTGTGACACGCGAGGCGGATCCGGACCGGCGTGCAGGGATCGGACCCGTTCCTGCAATTCGTGATCGGATGCAGTGACGCGTTCATGCTGACGCAGGTGTTCGAGCCAGGACTCGACCAGAAACTCCTCCAGGTACTTCCCTGGATCGGTCGCGTCGACAAAAAGGCCCCACTGCAACGCACCGTCACGACGACGGATACGCTCCATGTCACCCATAATGCGCACGAATTCCTCCGCGTGAAGGGGATCGACCCGGTATTCGACTGTGACAAATGCAGGTGCACTGTCGGCGATCGATTCGGGCACGAAGCCGGGTTCCGGCCAATATGAGGCAGTTCTGAGATCCAGGGACTCGGCGCCTTGAAGAGGAAAGAAGAAGGCGGCAGCCAGGCTAAGGATCATTCCGACGCCAGCAGCCACCATAGTCGAATCAACACCCAATACTCCGGCGAGGCCGCCCCAGACGAGACTTCCCACGGCGGTGCCGCCCTGGAAAACGAGCAGATAAAATGCCAATGAGCGGGCTTGAACCCATGCCGGGACAACCATTCGAGCTGCCACATTCAGAATTGAATGCACCACAATCCATGCCGCGCCTCCAAGCAGCATCAGCGCGATCATTACGGCATAGTTGCGAATCAGGCCGGCGCCAATCAGAACTGCTGCAAAGACAGCGCTGGCTCCGACAACCAGGATATCAACAGATGTCTTGCCTTTCAGTCTTGGAAGCAGTGCTGCGCCTATCAACGCCCCCGCTCCGAGACAACCCACTAACACACCGTATGCCGAGGGACCCCGTCCCATTCCGGTTTTGACGACGAGCGGAAGCAAGCGCCCAAATCGCGCTTCCAAACAAAATAAATGCCGCCGTCCGTATCAGGACCGCGTGCACCGGTGAAGCATGCCGAGCGTAGCGCACGCCGGCTCGGATAGCGCCCACGAAGCGCTCGGCCGGTAGCACGCTCTCCCGTGCCTTTGATTTCCAGCCGTAAAGAACGAAGAGCACTCCCATAAATGACAGTGCGTTCAACAGAAAAACAGTGCCTGCGCCCGTCCGTGCAAGAAGGATACCCCCCAGGGCTGGACCGACAGCGCGAGCCAGATTAAAAGCCGCGCTGTTCAACGAGACTGCGGCGCCAAGCTCACGAGGACCAATCAAATCGCCAACAATCGCCTGCCATGCCGGTCCGTTCATGGCAGTCCCAACGCCCATCATAAAGGTGAGTGAGAGGAGCAAAACCGGAGTCATTGCACCGGCATAGGTTACCGCACTCAAGGCTGCCGCGGCTGCAAGCATCCAGAACTGAGTGATCAATAAAAGGCGGCGTCTATCCGCTATATCTGCCAAGGCTCCGGCCGGCAAGGCGAGCAGGAACATGGGAAGGCTCGTCGCCGCCTGCACCATGGCAATGATCAGAGGGGACGGGCTCAGGGCAGTCATCAGCCAGGATGCGCCCACATTCTGCATCCAGGTGCCCAGATTGGAAACGATTGTGGCGATCCAAAGGGCACGGAACACCGGCTGCCGGAGAGGACTCCATGGCGAGCGTACGTCAGGGTGAGGGGGTACTACGATGCTGTCGTTTTTCATATGGCCATATCAGAAGCGATAATAAAGCCACGTGGTGAAGAAGTTCACGTCCTTCGAAGGCCCTGTATCCCGGAGGAATTGGCCCGTGAAAAAATGTGTGTAGTTTCCGGTCCAGCTGAAATGCGGGTTTATTTCCCATTCAGCCTGCGTTGCGATCTGGCTGCCAATAAAACGCGACGTGCTCGAACCGGCTGAGCGCAGGAGGTTGATTGCGGGCCCGTAAATTCCGTCATGAATGCTCTGCCGCCAGAAAAACCCGGCTTCGGTGATCAATATCCACCTCTTTATCAGCCTGAGATCAAAGGACGGCTGTAAATCTATGTGGTTTGCCGGGCCAATAAGCGCAATTACGCCAAAATAGGCTCCCTTTCGCCCATTGATAAGTCCGCTCTGGAACTGCGAGAAGAACCGAACTCGTGATCCCAGGTGAATATCGGCATGCAGTAAATAGCGCTGCATCCAATAGCCGTTCGTGTCTGTTGGCCCCTGGCCCCACTGAGGGTGGTCGAGAAGTTCGTAACGCTCGCGCACATCACCGCCCAGCGACATATACCAGCCATCTTCATTCCGGAGCGGGATATACTTCATGTTGTCGAGATAATCGGTTCTTCGTGCCGGATCACGCAAATAACTCCAGTCTTCGTCCTGCCGCGTCGTTTCATAGTGCACGGTATGAGATGCCGTCGGCGTTGCCGGCGCAGCAGGCAACGCCGATGCGGCCCACACCAGGAACAAGAATACAATCGACAACTGTCGACAAGAGAGCCTGCCGGGCATCAGGATCTCCCCTTTTAGAATGCGAAGCAATCGCAGCCGAAACCCCAGAAGTCGCTGTAACGGTGAGCTGCGGCTTTCTTATGATGCGGGTGGACGGCATTAAGACATCCTTTCGGATGGCACTCGGCGATATTCGAGCGCACCGGGATACCTGCGCGGGCCGATTTGCCGATGTCTAGCGGCGCCCCATATCCACCATAGACCTTAATGGGTGACCAGTCCGGCAGAACGGGCAGCGGAGGCGGATTAAAGCCCTGAAATTCCTGAGCACCGTAAACGATCTGTCCATCAACAATAGTAAGGACGGACTCAATCCCTTTTATTTTCTCTTCCGGCACGGAGAAGTAATCTTCGGTGAGAGCGGCGACATCCGCCAGTTGCCCGACAGCAATTGTCCCTTTCCTGCCGGCTTCACCCGAAAACCAACTGCTGCCCTGGGTATAGAGCTTCAGTGCCTCTTCCCGGCTGAGGCAGTTTGCTTCTGAGTACAACGGAGTGCCGCCGACTGTTTTCCCGGCCACGAGCCAGTAAAGGGAAAGCCAGGGATTGTAGCTGGCTACACGTGTTGCATCGGTGCCGGCCCCCACGGGAATGCCGAGTTCGAGCATTTTACGAACCGGCGGAGTGCGCTCCGCCGCCTGCTTCCCATAGCGGTCCAGAAAATACTCACCCTGAAAAGCCATTCGATCTTGGATGGCGATCCCGCCGCCTAGCGCCTTGACGCGTTCCATGCTGCGGTCAGAGATAGTCTCGCAATGGTCAAAGAACCAGTTCGTTCCTTTGAAGGGGATATCGCGGTTCACCTTCTCGAACACGTTCAGCATTCGGGAGATGCTTTCGTCATAAGTTGCGTGAATGCGGAACGGCCATCGGTTGGAGGCCAACAAAGAAACAACCTCCGTCAGATCCTGCTCGAGATTGGACGGGAGGTCAGGCCGGGGTTCCAGAAAATCTTCAAAATCGGCCGCCGAATAAACCAGCATCTCTCCAGCGCCGTTGCAGCGATAGAAATCGTCACCCTTGCCGGGTGCGGTCAGCTTCATGCAGCGAAGGAAATCCTCCTTCTCCTCCCTGGGCTTTTGCGTGAAAATGTTGTAGGCCATCCGCACGGTCATTTCACCCCGCTTGTGCAGCTCTTTCATGATCGTGTAGTCATCTGGGTAGATTTGCGATCCGCCGCCCGCATCGACCAGGCTTGTCAGGCCAAGACGATTCAACTCACGCATGAAGTGGCGCGACGAATTCATTTGATGCTCGGGAGGCAGCTTCGGTTGTTTGCCAACGGTGGCGTAAAGAATGCCGGCATTGGGGCGTGCAATGAGAAGTCCGGTGGGGTTGCCGCTTGCATCGCGCTGGATTTCACCGGAGGGCGGGTTCGGAGTGTCTTTCGTATAACCGCAGGCTCGCAGCGCGGCTTTGTTCAATATTCCGCGGCAATACAGATGCAGGATAAAAACCGGTGTATCGGGTGAGACCGTATTGATTTCCTCCAGCGTCGGCATGCGGCGCTCAGCAAACTGAAATTCGCTCCAGCCTCCAATGACCCGCACCCATTGGCCGGGAGGTGTGCGCTGCACTTGCTCTTTCAGCATCCGCAAGCCATCGGCAAGGGAGGGAACACCGTCCCAACGCAGCTCAAGGTTATATGTGAGACCGCCGCGGATCACATGCATATGCGAATCGTTGAGGCCCGGGATCACCGTCCGGCGGTGAAGATCGATGACTCTCGTTGTCGGGCCGCGATGATCGCCCAGAATTTCATCGCTTTTGCCGGTCGCGCTGACCTTGCCGCCCTGGATGGCGATTGCTTCAACAAAGGCTGGGTGGCCGTTTGTGGCGATTTTGCCGCTGTGCAGAATGGTATCGGCGGGCATATTTCCTCCTGAATTGATCAAGATTCCCGGTTGGCTCGCGGACTGTGCCGCTTGACCGGGAACATATTTATTTATGCTCCACCGGTACCGGCACCGGCAGAACGTAGGGTGGGAACACCGTGGCAGGCGCCTTGTGAACCATTGTGTACGCGTATTCCACACCGGAGCCGTAAGCTCCAAAATGAGTTTTTACGATGTCCATTACAGCGTCATAAGTCCCGCGCAACGCCCAATCGCGCTGCAGTTCGAGCATTACGGAGAGGACCGTTACCGGCTTCGCTCCTGCCTGGATCACCCTCTTCATTGCATTTTCGTGCGAGAGCTGGTTCACATCTCCGCAGCAGTCTTCCACGACATAGATTTCGTAACCATCGTGAATGGCCTGTATAGTCGGAAGAGCGACGCAGGTCTCCGTCCAGAGCCCGGCCATTACGATCTTCTTCCGGCCGCTCTTTTCGATGGCAGCCACGAAGTTTTTATCGTCCCATGAGTTCATGGTGGAACGTTCGATCGGTTTCTGATCGGGAAAGACCGCCTGGAGTTGCGGCCACAGATTTCCGCTGAAGCTCATGGTCTCGACGGAGGTCAGGACCACTGGAACGTTGAAAACCCTCGCGGTCTTCGCGAGCGCGGCGGTATTATTGATGATTGTCTGTCGATCAAAGTTTGTGACGCCGAAAAGCATCTGGGGCTGGTGATCGATCAAAGCGACGACGCAGTTGTCGGGAGTCAGTAATCCTTTTTCACTCAGTTTAGGCTTTTGGTCTGCCATGTGGATCTCCTTTTGAAATCCATTAAGGTATAGAACCTTGTATGTTTCAGGGGAGTTGCCGTTTCGACTCTTAACTTAAGCGGAACAGCCATTTCTCAAATAATCTCGTAAGAATGGGGGTGCAGGCAACCTAATTATGAGCAATTTTTTCGGGAAAAATGGGTAACACTTTTTTGTTCTGAGTAATAATAATCACACCGTTCCTCTGCAACCAGGTTTCCACTGCTAAACGTCGAGCGGCATCGGCCTGGCGTTGCGTATGAGCAGCCGAAGCCTGGATAAGTGCCCTGGTCGCGGTATAACTTTATCCACTTGGTCAGGGTACTGCGGCCCACACCCATCTCGCTGGCTACCTGCGGTACGGGGAAGCCTTCTTCCAGACATAACTGAACCGCTCTACGTCGAACCTCGAATGGATGGGAGTGGCCGGGCAAACGCCTCGCCCGCCGCCCCACCCCCCCGAGCGGCGGGTTCTTTTCCTCTCTATTTTACCTTCGCCGGTGCTTTCCATTGGTAACACTCCTTTCGGTTCCTTTTGAGAACCACAGCTTTGGAGTGTTACCCCTTTTCCTCAATATTTTCTGCTCATGATCTGGTCGTTAGCGCAGCTTTCAAGGGCTAAGTGCAAGAAGGCAGCGCATCCAAAGTGCACTGGAATTGACCGAACTCTTGACATGGACGTATCGTCGGAAAAACCGGAAAATGAATCCGGACTGTTCGTAGTGATGCAGAATTGTTTGCCTGTTTTTCTCTATGCCACTTCTTTTGGATGGGCCTCCATATAAGCCCGAAGCAGTTTATTGATGCGTGTTTGATAGCCACGGCCTTTCTGTCGATACCATTCCAGCACGTCCCTGTCGATCCGTATCGTAAGCTGCACTTTTGCAGCAGAGGGCTTTAATCCGCGTCTAACCACTGCTCTTGCGAATTGTTCCGGCGAGATCTCCGTTATATCGGACGTGTCCACGGCATTGGAAGCCATAGATGAGAGACGTTTCCAATTACTTTCTGATTTTTTTAAAGTAGATTTCTGCTTCATATCGCGTTGCTTCGCGTGCTGAGATAATTCGTATGACCTCATCCGTCTCGGTATGCGCAATCGTCATAACAAAACCATTGAGAATACCCAGCGTGATGAAGCGGAATTCGCAATAGTCATATCGACTATCCAGCACTGTAATTGTTAAACCGCCCAAAAGGGGCTCGAGATCAGCGAAGTCAATGCCGTGCTTGGCAAGATTCCCTCTCCGTTTCTTCTCGTCCCATTCAAATTGCGTATCGTATTGTAACTACACAGTGTAACTACATCAAGTCCTTTGCGGACGCCCGCGTGCGCAGCTGCGGTACTGGCCTACAACGGGAGGGAAGCCGTAAAGCTGGCCGAACGCCTGTTTGCCATCCCGTTGGGGCATTTGCTGGAGTAAGACCGATACGCAATCCTGAGAACCAAGTTCCAGTTTTCTTCAGCAGCGCTTTTTCGATTGCCTGGGCTCGTCCTGGATCGCCAGAAGCCGCCGGGTTTCGGCCAGCCACGGCATGCGCAGAGGCGATCCATAGCTTGCGATGACAGGGAATGTTATTTTCCCGTGAGCATTCCGCCGAAGTGACGAGCTACTTCATAGGCACGATTCGCCGGCCAACATCCGCTTTCTCCATTGCCGCCAATACATCACGCGGCACAATCCGTTTTTTAAACCACACCATGCGTGCATGCGCCGGCAAATCGCCAGCGCCGCAATTCAGTGCGCGGTTGATGCACAAAATGAGGGGAGTGCCAGATAGCTGGCGAAGCCGACCGAGTTTTTCCCGAAGATAATCGGGAGTCCAGAAGCCCACGATTTCAAGCAGGAACCGCCTTGATGCATCCCGGCGGTGAATGAGAGCGAAATCGGGGAAGATGAGGGTATCACCGGCTTCGAGAGGTTCAGGTTCACGGATGAGGTCCCAGTCAAGGCTTTCTTTCGCGAAATCGCGAGCAAACCACGCCTCGATCCGGCTGTCAAATTGTCGCGGCGGCTGGCTGCGCGCAATGGGGTCGCGCGAATTCAGGTGCGCATTCACTTCCCGTCCGCGAATCATGCAGCGCGCGATAAGGTCAAAGCGGTCGCACCATAAGAGCAAGGGAAGAATAGAGGCCAAGGCATGCCCGTACATTGTGGTGTGACGAAACAGAGAAAACGCTCCAGAGATGCGGAGAAAGAGCTTTTCCGACTCTGCTCGCTCGATGGTACAGAGGAGACGCCGAAGATGCACCTGCCGAACCACGGCGCGGGCACCGCCGCAAAGCTCGATCGTGACTTCAGAAGCAAGATTGAGCAGCCCCTGTGCAAGAGCCAGATTTGTTTGCATTGCGAGGGAGTGAGGATCCGGGATCGGTTCCGGCAAAACAAGGCGCCGCTCCATGGGAAGATCGGAGAACATGCACTCAATTAGTTCGGCGGCCGAAATGCCGAACTGTTGTGCAACCGATGCAATGACATCGGGCCGCCTGAATCGACCGGCATCGCGAGTGCGCTGTGCTTGAACGACGATCTCCTCCCGGAGTCGTCCACAATCAAAGGGTGGCGACTGACGCGCACACATTCGATGCAGCATCCAGATGGCCATCAATCGTTTGCCGGGAGGAGAGTAGACTCTTGCCGGTTCCTGGAGGAATGACAAAACGTCTCGATACTTTTTACCGTCAAGTCGTGCGAAGTCAGCTACTAAAGTCCTCAGCCACTGATGATCCTCCGTTCCCAACCAGACGGGCGTTGCCTTGTTTCCGTCTATGCGAACTTGAATATGGCTAATGGGCAGCAAGCGCCCTCCTGTGCTCGTCCGCTCGACGCACCTCGAACGTTTCGCGTGTGACCAGATCATAGACAAGGGCTTTTTTCCCTTCCGATGGCCTGAGGACCCGGCCCACCCGCTGAATGTATTCGCGAGAGCCCTGGCTGCCGCCTATAATAATTGCCACATCGGCTGCCGGCACATCGATCCCCTCGTTGAGCACGCGCGCCGACACGAGAATTCGCAATTCGCCGCCACGGAATTGCCCAAGAGCGCGCGCCCGCTCCTTCTTCCCGATGTCGCAGGTGATGGGTTGCACGAGATGTTCACGGGCAATCGAGTAAGCCGTGTCATTGTCGGCTGCGAAAACCAGAGTCCTGGAATCGTGATGGCGTAGAAGCAGATCATTGACGATCCGGCGTTTCTCCGCATTGTAGCGGACGATGATACGGGAGCGCCTCCAGGCTGCAAGCGCGCGCCGTCCGGCATCGCTTCGGCCCGCTGATACCACGAAATCCGACCAGGAGGCTCCGGGCGCTGCATCGAAAAACGCACGGCAGACCGGGCGGAAGACCGACATTTCGGAATTGTAAGCCTGACTCTCCGAGAGAGTCAGCCTGATCGAAATTGTGATCAACTGGAATGAAGCAAGATACCGGCCGGCAAGCTCCTCGACGCTCGCCCGGTATATTTCGGGTCCAACGAGAGCATCCAAACGGGACCGGCGAGCTTTATCTTCCGGCAGGGTTGCGCTGAGCCCCAACCGCGCTGGTGCGGTGCACATCTCAAGAATCTCATCTCCCGCGCCGGTACCGAAATGGTGCACTTCATCGATGACAAGCAGTTCGAACCGATTCCCTAACGTCTCCACGTTGCGAAGCGCGCTGGCAAAAGTGGCGACGGTAACAGGTTGCTCGAAGCGTTGTCCGTCGCCATATTCGCCAATCGGTGCGCGAGAAACATCTCTCAGGATTTGGACCCATTGTGCCATGAGCGCTCGTGTTGGAACCAGACAGAGCGTCCTGAAGCGGGTTCGGGCAATTGCAGCAATCGCTGCGCGGGTTTTTCCGGAGCCCGTGGGAAGTGCGATGATTCCCCTCATGCCCGCAAATTCCCAAGAGTCAATCGCCGCAGCTTGATAGGGACGGAGTTCCGGATGCGGAATCGATGGGGCTTCCATGAGTTGAGGGCGAACATCATCGCGGAAACCAGGATATCTCCGGGAAAGTTCTCCGGAGAGGGCCACGTAATGATATGCGGGAGCGCGCCATGCATGAATCCTCGGATCCCAAAGGACTCCTGGAAGACTGCCGGAATCGGCAGGATTTCCATAGAGCACCAGGGTGCCGCGGTCAAAAACCAGCCGCATATATACCCACCGTTGAAGCAGGAAAATGATTCCGGGCAAACAATGACTGCACTCTGTCAATAGATCTAATTATCTCTCGACAGATTGAGCCAAATAATATTTTACGGACTATCTTCAAGAAGTAGACTTTACTATCAGTTTAGGAGCTTCTTTCGAATCTTTACATTGAAGCAGGATTACTCCAGGGAATGATTAGGCTATAGCACTGCCTTCCAGCGGCCCAACACCTCCTGGATTTCGCCTCTCACCATTTCGTGCGCTTCGAAGCGCTCGATCCCGCAGCAAAAGAAGCTCATCGTACCGGGGCGATGTCGCACCTTACCATCCTTTTACGATCCAACATGCAATTACCCACAAACCGGTGAAGAGCTTGATGCGCATGTTTGGGCCAAAGGGCAATCCGAGGGCACGAAATTTGTTTGAGATAATTGGGCACCTTTAGAAGGCCGGAGGAGTTCGTTTAGGTCTTCAGCCGATCCACTCTCAAGATAGAAAAGATCCATTTTACAAATATTACAATCGTCAGTATTCTCAAGACGCAGATACAGATGGGGAAACCTTCTGACTCATCCGCCCCGATCCGGTTCGCAGATAAATTCAGAGGGTAGAAGTTCGCTCATAATCCGGAGGAGTAATATATGAGAAAATGGACAAAATTCGCCGGTGCAGCATTATGCGCCGTCATTATTGCGCTATCTGCATACGTGTTCATGCCAACGATCGCGGCGCCTCAGGCTTCGCGCAGCTCGAAGGATACATCCCTCGGGCTTGTAACGGTGTTGAATCCGGAGATTCCCAACAAGATTGCAGAACGCGCCCCGCTCATACCACGACTGGATACAGTTGATGGAAAAACGATCTGGTATGTGTCGGAGAATTGGGGAGATGCAAAGTCCAATGGCATATTCTTTGAAGAGCTGCAAAAATGGTTCGCAAAAAATCATCCTACAACCAAGCTGGTGTACAAGGTCAAGAACGGCGCCTTTATGGTTGACGATCCTGGGTTGTTGAAAGAATTGGCTGCGAACGCCGATGCGGCGATTCTGGGCGTGGCAGGTTGAGACGGATGTGTCATGGCCGAGGCTCGGCATGCGCGCACAATCGAGAATGAGCTTAAACCGGGGAAGCCCTGCGTCAACATTGTCGGGACGGGGCCTTACCGCTTCATCGCCTACGATAAGAAATATCTTAGCGGCAAATCGGCCCGCTGGACTGTCGTTCCGCAGCCGTTTGCCGGTCAGCCACAGAGCGTTCTTTCTGCCTATGTCAATGGGAACGACCCTGTCACCGGAAAGCCTTTTGCTCAGGAAATCGTGGATGGACTTACGGTCGCTCCCAGCGCGGAAGAATCCATGACCGGCTTGCCTGCAGCGAGAGCGGTTCCCCCTACATTGACGGATACAGAAGAGAATCTCCAAGAGCTGTTTAAACGGAATGACTGGACCGACTATGCACCGATAGTTCTTCCGACAGAGGAGAGAGTCGAGGCCATGCTTGCAGGAACGAAGCGGAAGCCCACAGACTTTGTCTCCAGAAATGACATGCTGCCGGGCGCCAGGCAATGCAGTGTGAAAAATGTGGCGATCGCCGCAGTGATGGCGGGAGCCAAGCGTTCAATGCTCCCGACCATTCTGTCTGCTGCCGCTTCCGGTACGCTGGCCTTGTCTTCCGTTTCGTTTACTAATGCGATATTCGTCGGCGGCCCAATACGCAACGAGCTTAAGATGAACTACAAGGTAGGGGCATTGGGTCCATGGAATGAGACAAATGCTATTCTCGGCCGAGCCTTTTTACTGCTGGGAAAAACCGCCACAGGAGTGCATGTCTATCCGACGGAATATCTCGAATCCGGCACCAGCCCGGAGTCTCAGGGCAACAACCTGCAATACAACAGCGTCGTGACAGTAGAGAACGAAGAAGCCTTGCCGACGGGCTGGACCCCTCTGGTTCAGCAACTCGGGTTCAAACCGGGAGAGAGTGTTGTGGCGGTCGGTTCCGGAGACACAATGATTCACAGTTCGGGAGAGATGACTTCCTACAACCCGGCACAAATGATGGTCGATTATGCGCACGGGCTTGCCGGAGGTGGAGCCGTAACGATTTATATGGATCCGACCGTTGCCAGGATGCTTCAGGACTCCTATGGGTTCGACACAAAGGAAAAGTTATCCAAGTATTTCTGCGATAACTTTCAAATGACCGTTGACCAGTATTGGTCGAACGGCGTTCACTATTCAACAGTCTGGGGACTGGGTAATCAAGGCCTGGAGCCTTATGCAAGCTGGGTCAAAGCATTTCAGGACGGAAACAAGACACTGCGGATCAAACCCTATACGAACCCAAGAGACATACGCATCGTGGTAGTCGGCGGTGAGACTCAGAGCACTTTTTATGTCACCAACTTCAGAATCGGTCGGGGTATAAAGGTATCTGATTGGAAATGAGCAAAGCACAGCCTTCGATAACGGGCTGCATTCGGATATGTCTATAGCGTTCCCACTCAAATGCCCTGCTACCTGCCCGTATATGAAAATGGGAAATGGAGCTATTCCGCCAACATCGGAAGAGTTTTATGCAAACCGGAGTTCGAAGAATGGGAAACGAAATTCTACAAGTTTTTTGATTTTGGGGCACAGGATTTACGGTGCGGCTCAGACCCATAATCACCGCAAGGCCAAAAATGACGGCGGAAGTTGCACCAAACTAAAGCACTTGTTTGCATAAGATAGCCTCAGCCTTGCAGGAATCTGAACGGTGCAAAGCCGTGGATATACGGTTGAGTGAAAGAGGTCTTTTTAGTTCGGCTCGGCAATTGCTGTCCGCTTTGTTGCTGCTTCCTGCGCATCTCGAACACGCTTCCGACGAAGATTCTTTTTCTTTCGTTCGCGGCCATACCTCGCCTTGTCCCCATGCTTTTCCGACATAATTATCTCCTTCGCAAAACTTAGGTTTCGATCCCGGCGTCAGCAATCCACTTCCACCCATCTTCCGCATAATTAAGGTTCGCGGCGTTAGTCCTTTTCGGGGTTGAGCCGGACAATTGCAGACGGGGAATGCTGCGGGCAGCACCCGAAATACGCTCACGGGACGTGGCTCCATCGGCTTTCCCCAGCGATGCCGGCCGGTCATATTTATGCGCAGAGATCTGATAGCACCTGCACGCTCTTCGTTCCATTGCTTCGCGATCCATAATTCTGATGCGACTGTGCCTGTAAGCTATCAATCCCGCTTCATGCAAAGCATAAACGATGAGAGAGACTGCCTCACGGGTAGCTCCCACAATGTGAGAGAGGAATTTATAGGTGAAGGGGAAGCTGTTCGACTGCGCACAATCCTGGCTTGTAAGCAATAGACAGCAGAGCCTCTGCTGCAGAGAATGCAGATCGTTGCAGACACAGGATTCGCTCAGCCGGACACGAAGGTCAAACATATAGTCATGCAAGAGCCTGCCAAGGCCGGCGTTATGCTGGTACTCGAACCTGAGTGCTTGAGATCCAATCCTGAAGGCATTGCCGGGAATCTGCACCACTCCGGTACCGAAAATCTCGGATTCGCCGAGAGCAACCGGTCCCCCCATAAGACCTTCGTGTCCAACGGTTCCATCCTCGACGGTTTGTCCCTCCGCAGTAACGCTGACCGAGGACGTCATCCCACTGTTCAAGAAGTAGGCATAGTTGATCCAATTGTCTGCATTGTAAAGAACCTGCCCCTGTCTCAGTTCAACAAACGCGAGATGCCGGAAAATGTGCTGGAACTCATCATCCGGCAGGGCTAACAAGATTCGGTTCTTCACTTGTGAATGGAGTGCGGGAAAACGTGCACGATGGGGCATTTTGCCATCTCCTTTGTCTGGATAGCGTCGATGCCCAAGAGCGGAAACGCAGGGGCGCTAAGTGGCTGGTACAACAGTACTCCCTTTAGAGCCCAGGAACAATGAGATACTGCACAGCAAGGGCAAAGTCCGCCAAGCCATCCGATATCGCATCAGAAATCGGCTCCCAATAACTCCTGATATTCAGGGCTATGCATGGATTCTGTTCATAAAGAACACAAGCTGAGCCTTACTGTAGCGGAGGCCGGGTCAAGCATTCATCGTGTCCTCGAATCCAGTCAGAGAGGTGATCTCGGTTCCTCATGGTAGGCCGGACAGGCGGGCGCATTAAGAATTCCAAGGTTGTGCCCTCGCTTGGGTGTATAATTCGCACTTGCGGACTTCGTGGGATCATCGGAGCAATCAGTGGAGTCTACACATCCACTGTGAAGCACGACAACTTTTATTGGCTGGCATCGGGCCCCTTGTTTTGCGTACCTGCTCCTGGCCGAGCAGAGCGCAATATCTGCACTAATCCCGCTGCCCGTATCATTAGCTTGCTCACAGATGTATTTGGCCGGTAGACCTGCAAGAGGGGCTGGAGTCATAAAACTCAGCGATGGTTCAAGCGTTCCGGAGCCGGATGAATATTTTGCTCTACAATCCTGATAATGAAGTCACCAATAACTTCATGCCGCACCTTTGGATGTTTCTGCTCAAATCGCTCACACCGGAAGGTCACGAAGTTTTTCTCGTGGACGGCAACTCTCAGCGCCTGAGCGAGACGGAGTTGGTGCAGTACGTTCGGGAGAAAAACATCGGCCTGGTCGGGATCGGTGCCATGACGCGCATGATACGGAAAGCCTACCAGATGGCCGATGCGGTGCGCGCAGCCGGCGTTCCCGTGATAATGGGAGGTCCGCATGTTACCGAGTTACCCGAAGAGGCGCTGGGGCGCGATGGCGGATCTCGCCATGCCGACTCAGTGGCCTTGGGGGAGGCTGACCAAATTTGGCCGACGATTGTTGCGGACGCGGCGCGGGGCATGCTGCAAGAAACCTATGTTGCTCTGGATGCTGCCGGTGAGGCAGTCAAGCCTGCCCTGGATGACTATCCTGTGATTCCTTGGGATCGGATGGATCTGGATCAATTCAACCTGATCCGGCACTTCCCCAGGTGGGCGCGATGGATGCTTTCGTATGTCGGCATGAGCTGGCAGACCTTTCACCTGTTTCCAATTGAAACCGGCAGGGGCTGCCCTTACGGGTGCGAATTCTGCACCGTGACTGGATTTTTCGGTGACTCGATTCGCTTCCGCTCGAACGACAGTGTCGTCAATGAACTCTTGAAGCTGAAGTCCCTGGAGAAACGGCAAAAAGGGAAGATCGCGGTCTTCTTCATCGACGACAATTTGGCCATCAATCCAAAACGCACCAAGTCCTTGCTGCGGGAGATTATCGCCCGCAACGCGCAAGTTCCCTGGGTGGGGCAGATCAGCATGAACCTGCTACGGGACGAGGAATTGGTTTCCTTGATAGCCGAGAGCGGCTGCAAGTGGATCTTTATTGGTCTCGAGTCTATTGACTCGACAAACCTCAAGAGCATGCAGAAAGGCTTTAACAAGCCGGAAGAATACAAGGAGATTTTGGAGCGCCTCGCCCGGCACGGCGTTTATGCAATCACGGCCTTTATTTTTGGCATGGACGGCGACCACCCCGGTATAGCCAGACGCACCCTGGACGTCATCCGTTTCTGGCCCCCCGGGCTGCCCGTGTTCGGATTGCTGACGCCTTACCCGGCAACTCCCCTCTATGAGCGGCTGGCTTTAGCCGGTCGGCTCACCCGACCGAAGCATTGGCTGGAGTTCAAGCCTTTCAGCATGGATTTTTCACCCTTGGGCATTTCCTCTGAACAGGCGGAAGCAGAGGTGCGCGAGGCCTGGGAGTCATCCTACACGCCGGCGGCTAACGCCTCCGCCATGCGGTGGTTGGAATCGCGGCCACTTCCAGACCGCATCATACATCTACTCTCTCGCCTGGCATTCCGGGGCATCTACTTCCCCCAGATGAGCCGGGGGGATTGGGTAAGGATTCTCTTCCAGAATCGATATCTCATCCTCAGGGTGATCTCGCAAGCACTAAAGATGAAGCTTAGGTCGCAGCCAAGAAGCCTCTCCCTCGAAAATCCATCGCACTCAAGGGGTAAGGAACACCGACCCGGTTAACTCACACGCGTAGAGCCTGCGGTGCGAGCAGCCTACTGGAAATCTTCTTACCATAAGCAACATCGATTGGAGATCACGGCAAATCCCGCGGAGTCTCAGCGGAAGCAGTGAGCGGTGTCTCAGATACTCTGCTTGGTCCTGTAGTCGATAGCGGGACAAGTGGCCTGGATTCGAACTCCCAGGATAACGGCGATACCGGAAGCAGCTGACAACCGCTGCTCAAAATGTGTTCTCCCAAATTCAAAGGCTAAAATGCTATTGGAAACGCAAGGCAAGCAAGCCTCAAAAGTATCAAATTGGCGGATCTTTGGAGGTTCGGTCCGTAGCCTGTTGATGGTCTGAATGACTGACCTGAAATATACCGAGGATCTCGGCATAGGACAGCGGCGCATAATCCTGGACGCCAATTCGAAACCCGGATTCTACGGATCCCGTTTATAAAAAAAATCATGGGACTTCATTTTCCCGCGGAGGTGGAGAGATTGCCAACCAGGGCTTTTCCCTCCATTTGCTCCGCATCCTCCATTCCCAGAGTGAGCAATATTAACCAGAGATGTGAGCAATATTGACCCAATATACGGATTCCGCAGGTATAGCATTAAAAGCGGAACTGAGCGACTATTTGATTTTGCCGCATGCGGAGAAGTTCAACTCGATGAAGGAGCCTCTCCCGTCATTGGACCAGATCGCGAGGAGCAGCCGGCTGCCGTAAGTCGTTGCGGAAGATGTCGAAGGAGAGGCGGCTAAGGTCGTGGATGAGAAAGATGGAAGTGGTTGGATGGCGCGGCCTCTGCGGCAGAAAGATCGCATCCGGCGAGTTGCAGGGATCCGGGAGGACGGTATGATTGCGTGGAAAAACTACCTGGCATGTTTTTGGGGAGCGGCCGCATTTTACTCTCTATGGCATGGAATTGCTTACAACTCTGCTAATGCGTTGCTGCTCTTTGCTGCGCTCACTCCCTCGCTGTTCGTCTTTATCTGTTGGATAATCGATCGGGCTGCCCTGGAACGACGAATCAAGCGGCTCGAAGCCCGTTCCGAGATTGCGGCCGAAAAGCGTGCCGTGATGCAGACCGATCTAACGGATGTTGAGCATAAATTGGATCAGGTCGAAATAAGAATTGCGTGCACCGAGAAAATCAAAGCCCCGGCGTAAAACTTGGGGACCAAATTCCAGAGAGAATTTATGACATGCGAAAGCTTGGAGAATTCTCGGAAGAGAGCTGTCCGCGTGCACAAGCGTGCGGTCGGCGTTGCATGGATACAGGAGAAAAGGTTGAGAGTTGGTTTTTGTTAAGCTTACCGATGCCGGGGTAATGGAACATCTTTCCTATTTGACACTCGATAGACTCATGTATCGAAAGAGCAACGCGCATCTGATCGACCAGGACTATAGGGTAAGGCTTATTACAAGACTTCCACAAATTGCCCCATTCCGAGATGCCGATTGTGGTCACAGACGGGAAATATGAACGGGTTTTGGTTGGATTAAGACAGGAAAGACGCCAATGATTTTTCCCCTGTTGATGTATCTTGGGAAGATTTCCAGGCCGGAGTATTCAGAGTACGGGTTTAAAATAGAAAATGAAGACAGGAGCGTCAGGCTGCTCATATTGACTATATTGAACTCCGTCTTTCTCACGAAACAGTTGATGGTTCAGGAAGCACCCGATCTCTGCTATCAAAAAGTTTTGGCCGATCTCAGAAGCGAGACCGCCAATCAGATGTACGATCTTGTCCAGGTAACCGGATCAGATATTGCACAATATCGCGCCCTCCATCCCAACCTGAAGCGAAAATCGTTTAAAAAACCATCGGAATAGCGAACGGACACCCGATTATCCATAAATTATATTGATATAGTGGCGACAAAGCCAGGTTTGATCGGGAACGCATGAAAAGGAATCTCCGCCAAAAACGCACCCGTGAGTTGCGGAAGAAGCTATTGCTGGAAAGCAAAGGGGCACGAGCCGCAAGTGCCGAGTCCCAATAAAGGGAGAACGGCATGATGTGGTTCGGGAGGAGCCAGCCGGACGCGTCCGTGCGGCTGATCTCTCCGGTTGAATGCACCCTTCAAATTGCAAAGGATCAAATCCTAAGGAGGGCGTCAAGGATCAGTGCTCGAAACTTCGTGATTTTGGTTTTAGGGGCTGCGCTTTCAATATCTTTGATCTACGCGCAAGATCTTTCCCGATGCCGGGAGTTTCAACTGGGAATGGATTCGCCCTTGAGAAAGGCTTAAAATCAAGTATCGCACAAACGCATGTGCTTTTGTATGGCGTGACAAGGGAAGTCCGACGAGAGAACGTTTTGTCAAGATTCCTTCCTTTCCGGTCCCGCCTTCACTGCGAAGGAAGAGTGCCATGAAAATCCTCCTTGTCTCCCCCCGGGTTCCCGATACATTCTGGAGCTTCAGGCACGCATTAAGGTTTGTTTCAAAGAAAGCCGGCGAACCGCCCCTGGGCCTTTTGACCGTGGCTGCCATGCTCCCCGGCCGAATGGCAGAAAACGCTGGTTGATCTCAATGTCCGTGCGCTCAAAGACAGCGAGATAGCCCGGGCAGACTATGTGTTTCTGAGTGCGATGTCCGTTCAGGAGGCGTCTGCACAGAGCTGTCATAGAGCGATGCAACAGACTCGGGACAAAGGTCGTTGCCGGCGGCCCTCTGTTTACCGCACGGCATGATGAATTCGAGGGTGTGGATCACTTTGTGCTGAATGAGGCGGAAATCACCCTCCCGCTCTTTCTTGAGGATCTCGCCCATTCCCGCGCACAGCATCTCTACACCACAACGCAGTGGGCCGACATCACAACGACACCGGCCCCTCTTTGGGAACTCATAGACTTCCGCCACTACGCGAGCATGAACCTTCAATACTCGCGGGGCTGTCCCTACGACTGCGAGTTCTGCGATATCACCGTTCTTTACGGGCGCGTACCGCGCACAAAAACCATTGAGCAAATCATCGCGGAGATGGACCAGCTGCGCCTGCTCGGATGGCGCGGACATGTGTTCTTCGTCGATGACAACTTCATCGGGAACAAAGGCAAACTAAAGGAGCAGATTCTTCCCGGTCTCATCGAGTGGATGGACCGCTACGACCATCCGTTTTCTCTCTCCACCGAGGCATCCCTCAACATGTCTGATGACGAGGAGCTGATGCACCTGATGGTGCGGGCAGGATTTGAAAGCGTTTTTGTGGGTATCGAGAGCCCCAACGAAAGCAGCCTGCTCGAATGCAGGAAGATACCCAACAAGAACCGTGATTTGCTCGGCTCTGTCCATGCCATCCAGCGTTCCGGGCTTCAGGTCTACGGCGGGATTCATCCTGGGTTTTGACAATGATCCGCCGTCAATTTTTAATACACTCATCGCATTCATACGTGACAGCGGTATTGTCACCGCCATGGTCGGGATCCTGAACGCCCCTCGCGGGACCCGGCTTCATCAGCGATTAGTCGCAGAGGGAAGGCTGCTGAGTTCCAGCACCGGGGACAACACGGACTTCTCGCTGAATTTCATCCCTAAGATGAACGCTGAGGTTCTCCTGGACGGGTACAAGAAAGTCGTTGGGACAATCTACTCTCCAAAGGAATACTACGCGCGCGTTCTTGAATTCCTGAGGACCTACAAGCCGCTTCATAGCAGAAGGGCACGAATCCGCACAACCCACCTTATAGCGCTTTCCAAATCCATTGTCTTTTTGGGAGTCGTCGGTAAAGAGCGAATCCACTATTGGAAGCTTTTTTTCTGGTCGCTGTTTCGCCGTCCCGAGCTTTTCCCGATGGCAATCACCTTTGCAATCTACGGCTTTCACTTCCGCAAGATTTTTGAACGGTCGCCTTAGTTCCCCAAAATATTCAACCGCGGACTTTTGCGGATTTTCACCGATACTGCGCCCTGGATCTGTGGAAATCTGCGGTTAAGCTTATTCAAACAAGGCCAATGCGGCTATGAGAGCTTGCCCACCAGGCCGGTAGAAAGCCAGCGGATTGTCGCCGGAGCCTCTCATCCGTTTGATTATCATATCCGTTTGACGTAAAATTGTGATGTCTTTACTGAGCCCTTCAAAAGCCAAGTGAAACCGCATTACGGTGACGCTAACTCGTGAGCGGGCAGGACGCATTGCCCCAAAAAAAGTTGATCCTGATGTTACGGCTCAGCTAAAACAAGCAGCCTGAGATTGTTATGCCGGATAAGAAAGACCACACTGTCGATTGGGAAGCTGTCCTCACTGGCGTCTTCCGCGGGAAGACCATTATAGAATACGGAACGAACCGCAGCATCTTCCGGCAAGGACAGCCTGCGGATTCTTTGTTCTATCTCAGGCGAGGCAAAGTGAAGCTCACGGTTATGTCCCGACAGGGCAAGGAGGCGATTGTTGCCATTCTAAGCCCCGGCGAGTTCTTCGGTGAGGGATGTCTTGCAGGTCAGACATCGCGCATGGCGACGGCTATGGCCATGACAGATTGCACTCTCGACAAGATTGAGAAGTCCCTGATGGCGCGTATCCTCCACGAACAGCACGACATTTCGGAGCTGTTTGTCCAGCATCTGCTTTCACGCAGAAGCCAATACCAGGAAACTCTCGTTGACCATCTTCTCAACTCAAGCGAGAGCCGTCTGGCTCAAATCCTATTGCTGCTCGCTCACTATGGCAAGGAAAGCAGAGCCGAAACTATACTTCCCAGAAGTCAGTCAGGATAGCCTGGCGCAAATGGTCGGCACGACCCGATCGCAAATTAGTCGCCTTTTGCGGAAGTTCGGGAACCTTGGCTTGATCGACCACGACCGCAGCGGATTGACGGTCCATAGTGGCCTCCTTGGCATAGTCTTGCACAAATAGAATCGATGTCGAGTCCTCTGCAATTCTCCATGATGAACCCGGCTCAGCCGGAGGGGCGGAAAGATAGATTGCCCATTCCGGAAGCGCAGAGCAGTACAAACGTATGATTTTCGGGAATACACAAAAGGAAGGCTTGAACCGGATAGCAATGGTCCGCGAACCTATGCCATCGATTATTGGCGTTCACCGAGCAGGATGACCATTTCAGTCCCATGATCCCGCGGTGTCGGCCCGCGGGCCGGTCCTTCCGGATGGTTCATTGAGCGAATTTGCCAAATACATCCAGGATGAGCAATTTTGAACATAAGCGTGAGCAGAACTGCGCTGACACCGGATTGCTGCCAGGGTATGTATAAGCTGAATTCCTATCTCTGAGTGAATGGACGCCATGCGACTATATCTGATCAATCCATCCAATCCCCTGGTAAGCATCGTCAAAGTCAAGGAAAGCCGATGGAACCGTTACCGGGTGTGGAAGCCGCTCAGCCTTATGGTTCTCGCAGGCCTGACTTCACCAGAATGGGAGATTACGATCGTTGACGAGAATCTTGGTAAGCCTGACTATCCGGCAATGCCGAGGCCGGACCTGGTGGGAATTACCGCCTTCACCTCGCAGGCGAACCGCGCCTATGAAGTAGCCGGTTTCTTCCGTCGTCTGGGCGTGCCCGTCATCATGGGCGGCATCCACGCCACCATGTGCCTGGACGAGGTCATGGCGCGCGTGGATTCCGTGGTCACGGGAGAAGCCGAGGCCGTCTGGCCGCAGGTCCTGGAGGACGCCCGGCGGGGCAACCTGAAGCCCCGATATAACGGAGGGCTGGCCGAGATAAAGGATGTCCCGCTTGCGCGTCATGATCTGTTGCCTGCAAAATATGCCTTTGGGGCCATTCAGACCACGCGCGGCTGTCCCCTAAACTGCACCTTTTGCAGCGTGACGGCATTTAACGGGGCCCGCTACCGGCAGCGGCCTATTCCGGATGTCATACGGGAATTCCAGTCGATCCGCGAGAAACGGGTTTTGGTGGTTGACGACAACCTCATTGGCACTCGCACGGGACACATCGCGCGCGCCAAAGACCTGTTCCGCGCCATGGCGAAGGCAAACCTGCAAAAGGAATGGGTTGGCCAAGCCACCATTAACTTTGCCGATGACGAAGAACTCATGGCGTTGGCCTCGAAGGCTGGGTGCAGAGGTGTCTTCATCGGCTTTGAATCCCCCTCTCCGGAAGGGCTCCTGGAGCTCGGCAAGAAATTCAACCTTTTGAAGGGCCGCGATATCCGCGCCTCCGTCCGGCGCATACAACGACACAACATAATGATCGTGGGATCCTTTATCATCGGCTTGGACGTGGACCAATCGGGCATCGGAGAACGTATCGCCGACATGGCCAGCCATTACGGCCTGGACAATCTCAATGCTCTGTTTCTAACGCCCCTTCCCGGTACGCGCTTGTGGGATCAGATGAAGGCGGACGGTCGCATCGCTCTCAATACTTACCCGGGCGACTGGAAGTACTACACGCTGACCTATCCTGTGGCTCAATATACAAATCTGTCTCTGGACGCTGTCATCCAGGAGATGATGTCCTGCAATCGGGAATTCTATTCCGTGCCGCGCATTCTGCGGAGGCTATGCAGCAACGTGTGGCAGCGCCGCGCGCCGCTAATCAGCCTTGTGGCCAATCTCTCGTACCGGAGCAATATCCGTGTGGACTGCAAGGCATACGCAGATTTTAAAAGTCAGCGCGTCAATTGCATCAAGGAGTAGTCATTGCCTGTCACTGGAATGCGTCCTAACGACAAGGATTAGGCCCCGGGCGTTTTTTTGCTTCTTCGACTTCATTTTAAAAAGCGCTGTCGGACTCTTGCGGCAGGCATCGGGACTGGAAAACAAAACAGCGCAAACAACAATTGCTGTGTCCGGCTAAAGCGAAAACAGCATCGCAGGTTTTGGGATCGAACGGATCGATCCGCTCCGGGACCGATCCCAATGAGCGTCTCTGGTTGCGGTCCGCGTTTTTGAGAGTTTGCTGCCAAATAGGGGGGATCAACTTGAAGGCAAGCCGGACGGTAATGGGAAACCTGCGGCATTTCAGTGCGAGCCTCCGCAGTAATGGCCCGGAAAAGACGTATGGCGATAACGAGCCGCCGCTGCGATCAGAGCTATTCAGCCGAGCCCAGATGAAGCAGCATGGCGCGACTCTGGCCGGCTCCCACAAGTTGAGTATGGGACGCGCTTCAGACCGGCTTCTGACAAGGCTGGCCGAGAATGAAGAAGTACTCATTGGCATCCGCAACCTTCTCGCGGATGCTGTTAAAGCGAACCGCAGGATTACACCGGCCGGGGAGTGGCTGCTCGATAACTTTTATCTGATCGAGGAGCAGATTCACACGGCCAAGAGACACTTGCCAAAAGGTTATAGCAGGGAACTACCCCGCTTGCTGAGCAATCCATCTCATCTTCCGCGGGTGTATGACATTGCTCTGGAGACGATTTCGCACAGTGATGGACGCGTGGATCCCGAAGCGCTCAGCAGCTTCGTGGCAAGCTATCAGACCGTCACCCCGTTGAAGTTGGGCGAATTGTGGGCCATCCCGATCATGCTGCGTCTCGCGTTGATTGAAAATCTCCGGCGTGTCGGAGCCCGGATAGCCGCCGACAAGGCCGACCAGAATCGCGCCGACCATTGGGCCGACGAGATGATTGAGATTTCCGACAAGGATCCGAAGAACCTGATTTTGGTGGTCGCGGACATGGCGCGATCGAATCCTCCGGCGTCGAGCTCGTTTGTTGCGGAATTTGCGCGCCGGCTACAGGGACAGAGTACCGCTCTGGCGTTGCCGCTTACCTGGATTGAGCAGCGTCTCTCCGAGTCTGGCGGGACGATCGAAAAATCAGTTCGATCTGAGAACCAGCAACAGGCTGCCGATCAGGTTTCCATAAGCAACAGTATCGGCAGTCTCCGATTTCTAAGCGCGATGGATTGGCGAGAGTTCGTCGAGACCATGAGCGTCGTCGAGCAGACCTTACGTTCCGATCCCGGCGAAATCTACGGCAAGATGGATTTTGCCACCCGTGATAGATACCGTCACGTGGTTGAGAGGATAGCGAAGCGCAGCAAACTATCCGAAGGCGAGGTCGCGCGCAAAGCGATCCAATTAGCCTGCGAGGGAGCGGCTCAGAAAGGCCGCAATGACCGGGAGGCCCATGTTGGATTTTACCTGATCGATAGAGGCTTGCCGGAGTTCGAACGAATGGCAGAGGAGCGCCAATCTATCCGGGCGGCTTTGCAGCGAAAGAGCCGCCGGTTTCCGTTGCTCCTCTATCTGGGCGCCGTCACCTTGATCACGGTGATTATTGCCGGAGGATTACTGGTGGAGGCGCATAGCGACGGATTGCCTGTTTTTCTACTCGTCCTGATTGGCGTCCCTTTGCTGCTGTGCGGAAGTCATCTGGCGGTTACGCTTGCAAACTGGCTGGCGGGATTGCTGTCAACGCCGGACTTGCTGCCGCGCATGGATTTCTCCACAGGAATTCCGCCGGAATCACGCACGCTGGTTGTGATCCCGACCAGGCTCTCAAGTGTCCAAAACATCGAAGATCTGGTCGAGGCGCTCGAGGTTCGTTTTCTGGCAAATCGAGACGACAACCTGCATTTCGGCCTATTGACGGATTTCCCTGACGCGCAGAAAGAAACGCTTCCGGAGGACGAGCCGCTGCTGCGGCTCGCCCGGAAGCGAATTGAGGAGTTGAACCAAAAATACTGGAATGCAAAAGGCAGCGCTTTTTTCCTCTTTCATCGCCCGCGCCGATGGAATCCCGGAGAAAAAATTTGGATGGGGTACGAGCGCAAACGAGGGAAGCTTGCAGAGCTAAATTCGCTTCTGCGCGGAGGCGCTGAGGATCATTTTTCGGAGGTGATCGGCGCAACCGAAGTCTTATCGAACGTGAAGTATGTGATTACGCTTGATACCGACACGCAACTCCCGCGCGATTCGGCCTGTCAGCTTGTTGGAGCCATGGCGCACCCGCTGAATCGTCCGCGGTACGATGAAGATAAGCAGCGCATTGGTGATGGATATGGCATCCTTCAGCCGCGTGTGGCATCAAGTCTTCCGGGTTCGAACCGGTCGCGCTACGCGAAGCTGTTCGGGAGTGAGCCCGGCATCGACCCATACACACGCGCCGTCTCCGATGTTTATCAGGACCTCTTTCATGAAGGCTCGTTCATCGGCAAGGGGATCTATGATGTTGATGCGTTCGAGCAGTCGCTCAAGGGGCGATTGCCAGAAAACCGGATTCTCAGCCACGACCTTCTGGAAGGGTGCTACGCACGCTCGGGATTGTTGAGTGATGTACCGTTGTATGAGGAGTATCCATGCGACTACAGCGCGGATGTAGATCGTCGGCACCGCTGGATTCGCGGAGATTGGCAAATTGCACGATGGCTGCTGCCGCGCGTTCCCGGTCTCGGCGGGCGCCGGCAGAAGAATCCGCTCTCCGGATTGTCTCGATGGAAAATCCTCGACAATCTTCGCCGCAGTCTCGTGTCTGCAGCGTTGACAGCGCTTCTGCTATTGGGCTGGATGCTCATGTCACGGCCATGGTTTTGGACCCTGTCTATCGCTGGAATTATCCTGATTCCTTCTTTGATAACCTTCGTGTTGGATCTGCTTCGAAAACCGGATGATGCAGTTTTGAGTCAACATCTCGCCGCCGGAGTGCATGGCGCAACCAGGCACTTCGCGCAGGCGGCATTTATGATCCTATGTCTCCCTTACGAAGCATACTTCAGTCTGGATGCGATTGTGCGTACTGCTGTTCGGATGCTGGTTACGCACAGGAGAATTCTCGAATGGAGTCTCTCGGTCGATCCGGATCGCAATCGCCGCACGGATATCGCGGCTTTCTGGCGAATGATGTGGCTTGCCCCCGCGATTGCGGTTGCCACTGCAGTCCATCTGGCGCTCGCAAAGCCGGCCGCTGCCGGTGCGGCTGCGCCAATACTGGCAATCTGGCTCGCCTCCCCCATTATCGCATGGTGGATTAGCCGGCCGCTCTCTCGCCGCGCAGCACGGCTGACAGCCGACCAGACTATCTTTCTTCAAAAGCTTTCCCGGAAGACCTGGGCCTACTTCGAAACATTCGTCGGCTCGGAGGATCATTGGCTGCCGCCTGACAACTATCAGGAGCAGCCGGCTGCAATCGTCGGACACCGCACGTCGCCGACGAACATGGGACTTGCGTTGCTGGCGAATCTGTCCGCATACGATTTTGGATACATCTCGGCCGGCCAACTCCTGGAACGCACAGCAAACGCACTGCGCACGATGGAAGCATTGGAGCGCCACAGAGGCCACTTCTATAACTGGTACGACACGCTGTCCTTGAAGCCGCTGCTGCCCATGTACATTTCGACAGTAGACAGCGGAAACCTCGCGGGTCATTTACTGACCCTTCGGCAGGGGCTGTTCGCACTTCCAGACTGCAAAATCCTGGGAGCGCGATTGTTTGACGGGCCCAGGGACACGCTGAGAATCCTCGTGGACGCTACCAGAGGAACAGCTCCAACCCGGCTCAATCAGCTTCAAAAGGATTTGGAATCCGATTCCCCGCCATCCACGCTCGCGGAGGCACGGCAACGCCTCGGCCGGTTGGCGGGCTTCGCCGCTAAGGTAGCGGATAGCCTGGATGCTGATCCCGAGAGCGAGGCAAAGCGGTGGGCACTCGCCCTTGCGCGGCAATGCCAGGATGCCCTCGATGAGCTGAAGTTTCTTGTTCCGTGGATATCGCTTCAGACATCCCCGAATAGACTCAGCGAGTTTCCGAGCCTCGATGAAATCCCAACGTTGCGCGAATTGGCAAGGCTTGATCTAAAGCTGCTGCCGGCAATCAAGGACCAGCTTGGCTTGGAGGCGTGCCCGGCTGAGAGCGAATGGTTTAGCGAAATTCAAAGGCTTATCACGGAGGGGACCCGGCGGGCCAAGGCGAGAATTGCCGCCATTGAAGGCCTTGCGATGCAATCCGGTGAACTCGCTGATATGGACTATAGCTTTTTGTTCGACAAGGGCAACCATCTATTGGCGATCGGGTATAACGTTAGTGAGCGACGGCGGGACTCGAGCTATTACGACCTGCTGGCTTCGGAAGCCAGATTCTGCAGTTTTGTGGCGATTGCGCAGGGACAACTGCCACAGGAAGGCTGGTTTGCCCTGGGCCGTTTGCTCACGGGTCCCGGCGGACAGCCGGTTCTCCTTTCATGGAGCGGCTCGATGTTCGAGTACCTCATGCCGCTTCTGGTGATGCCAACGCATGAGAATACGCTGCTCGACCAGACCTATAAGGAGGCCGTGGAGAGGCAGATCGAATATGGCAGGAAACGCCGAGTACCGTGGGGCATTTCTGAATCCTGCTACAACGCGTTAGACGTCCATCTTACCTACCAGTATCGCGCGTTTGGCGTGCCGAGCCTTGGACTTAAACGTGGACTAGCCGAAGATCTGGTTATTGCGCCGTATGCTTCGGCGCTCGCGCTGATGGTGAAGCCCGAGCAGGCCTGCCTGAATCTTGAGCGACTTGCCGCAGAAGGGCTGGAAGGGAAATACGGTCTCTATGAAGCAATCGACTACACTCCGTCGCATTTGCCGCGTGGGCAATCGAGCGCCGTGGTCCGATCGTTCATGGCGCATCACGAGGGCATGAGTTTTCTCTCTCTGGCCGATCTGCTTCTGAACCATCCGATGCAGAAGCGGTTCGAGTCGGATCCGTCGTTCCAGGCAACCATGCTTTTGCTCCAGGAGCGTATTCCAAAGGCCTCGGCGTTCCATTGGCACACCGCCGAGATCTCCGATACATCTGCAACCTCCAACGGCCCGGAGACGTCGATCCGTGTTTTCAGCAGTCCCGACACTCCTATGCCGGAGGTGCAGTTGCTATCGAACGGCAGGTACCATGTAATGGTCACAAACGCGGGCGGCGGGTACAGTTGCTGGAAGAACATTGCCGTCACGCGCTGGCATGAAGACCGAACTAGCGATAACTGGGGCACGTTCTGTTATATCCGCGACACGGCGAGCGGAGAATTCTGGTCGACCGCATATCAGCCGGCGCTTAAGCAATTGCAGGGCTACGAAGCGATTTTCTCGGAGGCGCGAGCTGAGTTCCGCTGCCGCAATCACGAGTTCGACACTCACACTGAGATCAGCGTTTCGCCCGAGGACGATATCGAGCTGCGCCGGATCCGCATAACCAACCAGTCCCGGATACGCAAGGTCATCGAGGTAACGAGTTATGCTGAAGTTGTTCTCACATCGCCTGCCGCGGACGCGCTGCATCCGGCGCTCAGCAATCTCTTTGTTCGGACCGAAATCATCCGCCAGCGGCAGGCGATCCTCTGCACTCGTCGGCCCCGGTCAGCCGGCGAGCAGGAGCCATGGATGTTTCACCTAATGGCTGTTCATGGGGCGGAGATCGGTGAAGTTTCCTATGAAACGGATCGGATGCGTTTCATAGGCCGGGGGCATAGTGCTGCCGATCCGCGAGCGATGACCGATCCTGGGGCGCTCTCGGGCAGCGAGGGGTCCGTGCTGGATCCGATCGCCGCAATCCGTCATCAGATAACGCTCGATCCGGAGAAAACGGCAACGATCAATATTGTTACCGGCATCGGCGCGACGCGTGATGCGTGCCTGAGCCTTGTTGAGAAATACCAGGATCGTCGTCTGGCCGATCGAGTCTTCGACCTTGCGTGGACACACAACCAGATCGTGCTGCGGCAGATCAACGCCACAGAGGCTGATGCACAACTCTATGGGCGCCTTGCCAGTTCTGTGATTTACGCCAATTCCTCGCTGCGCGCCGACCCGGGCATTCTCCTTAAAAACAGCCGGGGACAATCCGGCCTATGGGGCTACGCTATTTCAGGCGATTTGCCGATCGTGCTGTTGCGGATCAGGGATGCGGCTAATATCGATCTGGTGCGCCAACTCGTGCAGGCCCATGCCTACTGGCGCCTGAAAGGACTGGCGGTCGATCTGGTGATCTGGAACGAAGATCTCGCCGGCTATCGGCAAGACCTGCACGAACAAATCATGGGCTTGATTGCCGCAGGTACTGAAGCCAACGTGACCGATCGGCCGGGGGGCATCTTTGTAAGGCCTGCGGAGCAGATGTCGAACGAGGATCGCATTCTGCTCCAAACGGTTGCTCGCGCCATCATCACCGACAGTCGGGGATCACTAGCGGACCAGATAAATCGTCGCGGCCCTGTGGAGGCGCCAGTCCCGCGCCTTAGACCCACCCGAACCGGCAGCGCCGAACCTCCGGCGGCCGCCGCATTGCCTCGCCGTGATCTGGTTTTCTTCAACGGTCTGGGCGGATTCACCCCTGATGGGCGCGAGTATGTCATCACGACCGCGCGCGGGCAAGTGACGCCGGCGCCGTGGGTGAATGTCCTGGCGAATCCGCACTTCGGAACCATCATCTCGGAGAGCGGCATTGGCTGCACCTGGAGCGAGAATGCCCACGAATTCCGGCTCACTCCCTGGGTCAACGACCCGGTGAGCGATTCAAGCGGAGAAGCCCTGTACATCCGCGATGAAGAAAGCGGCTATTTCTGGTCGCCCACGCCGTTGCCGAGCCCCGGAGCGAAGCCTTACGCCACGCGGCACGGATTCGGTTACAGCGTCTTCGAGCACACGGAGCGGGGCATCCGCTCAGAACTTTGGGCATATGTGGCCATGGACGCCCCTATCAAGTTCATGATGTTGAAAGTGCGAAACGAGTCCGGCCGATCCCGCAGCCTCTCAGCCACAGGTTACGTGGAATGGGTGTTGGGAGACCTGCGGCCAAAATCTGCAATGCACATAATTACTGAAGTCGATTCCACAAGCGGAGCGCTTTTCGCTCGAAATCCATACAACACGGAGTTCGCGGACAGGGTTGCTTTCTACGATGTGGATAATGAGATTCGGAACATCAGCGGCGACCGGACCGAATTCCTTGGGCGTAACGGCACGCTCCGGAATCCGGCCGCCATGACGCACTCGAAGCTTTCCGGAAGGGTGGGTGCCGCATTGGATCCCTGCGCCGCGATCCAGGTTCCATTCGAATTAGCCGATGGAGAAGAGCGTGAGTTCATCTTCAGGCTCGGTGCAGGGCATGATGCCGATGATGCCGGCAACCTGACACATCGCTTCAGGGGGTCTATCGCCGCTCGCGCCGCGCTCGAAGCGGTGTGGCAGTACTGGAACCAAACGCTCGGCGCGGTCAATGTGGAAACCCCCGACCAGTCCCTCAACGTTCTGGCAAACGGCTGGCTCTTGTACCAGACTCTCTCGTGCCGCCTTTGGGCACGGAACGGATACTACCAGCCGGGAGGTGCTTTCGGGTTCCGCGACCAGTTGCAGGACGTGATGGCGCTTATCCACGCTGAGCCACAACTCGTGCGCGCGCACTTGCTCCGCTGCGCAGCCCGCCAGTTCCAGGAGGGAGATGTCCAGCATTGGTGGCATCCCCCTTCGGGCCGGGGCGTGCGCACGCATTGTTCGGATGATTCCCTCTGGCTGCCTCTGGCAACAAGCCGCTACGTTCTGAGCACAGGAGATACCGGAGTATTGGATGAAGCCGTCCATTTCATCGAAGGCCGACCGGTAAGTGCGGAAGAGGATTCCTATTACGATCTGCCCAGTCAGTCTGAAAAAGTGGCTAGTCTGTACGAACACTGCAGGGGAGCCATTGTGAGAGGCCTCAGATTTGGAGAGCACGGGCTGCCGCTCATCGGCTCCGGTGACTGGAACGATGGCATGAACATGGTGGGCGAACACGGTCAGGGCGAAAGCATCTGGCTGGGATTTTTCCTTCATGAAGTACTCATGCAGTTCGAGGAAGTCGCCCGCAGATATGGTGATGTTTCCTTCGCCGAGCGTTGCTGGCAGGAAGCGGCTCGAGTGCGTCAGAAAATCGAGCAGAATGGCTGGGATGGCGAATGGTATCGCCGGGCTTACTTTGACGATGGCTCGCCGCTCGGATCTGCGAGCAATCCCGAATGCCAGATTGATTCGATCGCGCAGAGCTGGTCTGTTCTATCCGGGGCGGGCAATGCTGACCGCTCTCGCATGGCTATGGCAGCGGTGGATCAGCGCCTGGTTCGCCGAGATCATGCGCTGATCCAGCTACTGGATCCGCCGTTTGATCGATCGGACTTGAATCCTGGCTATATTAAAGGGTACGTCCCGGGCGTAAGAGAAAATGGCGGGCAGTACACTCATGCAGCCATCTGGGCGGTGATGGCGTTCGCCGCATTGGGCGAAAAACAGCGCGCGTGGGAATTATTTGCAATGATCAACCCGGTGAACCATGCCAAATCTCCGGAGAGAATTGCTGCCTATAAAGTGGAACCGTATGTCGTGGCGGCCGATGTCTATGCGCTCTCGCCGCACATCGGCCGCGGCGGATGGACGTGGTACACGGGTTCAGCCGGCTGGATGTACCGGCTTATCGTGGAATCACTTCTAGGGCTGAAGCTGGAAGTGGACAGACTGCGTTTTGCACCGTGCCTGCCGGCGGACTGGAAATCGTTCAAGGTTCACTATCGGTATCGGGAAACTCTGTATCACATCGATATCCTGCAAACGCTCGCCTCGGATGGGGGGATGACCGTGACCGTAGATGGTATCAAGCAAGACGGGGAAACCATTCCCCTTGTTGATGATAGGCAGGAGCATTCCGTTGAGGTGATAATATACGTTGTATCCCCGTAGAGCGCACGGCTTTCACGAAAATCTCTCATGCACACTGGGCGCACCCATGAGCAATAGTGACCAGAGACGTGAGCAACATTGAACCGACATGCGGATTCCGCGGGCGTACTGTAATAGTCGGCACCTGGCCCGGTTAATAACAGTTTATGTTGGATCCTATGCGTGGATGAATTGCGGATGATAACAAGGGAGATTTTGATATGAAAACAAGGCCTTTGCATGATCGGGTACTTCTAAAGCGGATTGAGGAGACAGAAACGGTCAAGGGTGGAATCATCATTCCGGACACGGCGAAAGAGAAGCCGATGGAAGGAGAAGTGATCTCTGTGGGGCCGGGAAAAATGATGGAAGACGGCAAGCGATCACCCATGGAGGTAAAGGCGGGAGACCGTGTATTGTTTGGGAAATACGCCGGAACGGAGATTAAGATTGATGACGAGGAGTACATCATCATGCGGGAGGAAGAGATCCTGGCGGTACTGGTGAAGGGGAATTAGGCGATTCAAGGGACAAGAGGCATTTCAATCAAACGATGATAAAAAGTGGGGACTTATGGCTAAACAGATCGTGCAAGGCGAGCAGTCGCGTCAGGCTTTGTTGCGCGGGGTGAATCAGCTGGCGGATGCGGTAAAGATCACTTTGGGCCCCAGGGGCCGGAATGTGATATTGGATAAGAAGTTTGGATCTCCATTGATCACCAAGGATGGTGTGACGGTTGCGAAAGAGATCGAGCTGAAGGACGGCCTCGAGAACATGGGCGCGCAGATGGTCCGAGAAGTGGCGTCAAAGACTTCAGACATAGCCGGAGATGGGACGACGACCGCGACTGTGCTGGCGCAGGCTATTTTCCGTGAAGGCGTGAAGAACGTAGCCGCGGGTGCGAATCCGATGGGCCTGAAGCGCGGGATTGAGCAGGCCGTGGAAGCTGCGGTTGCGGAGCTGAAAAAGCTGAGCAAGCCGGTGAAAGGCGAGATGATCTCGCAGGTAGGGTCGATATCCGCGAACAACGACAAGACAATCGGTGGGATTATTGCCGAGGCGATGAAGAAGGTCGGCAAAGACGGCGTGATTACGGTTGAAGAAGCGAAATCGATCGAGACATCGCTGGAAGTGGTCGAAGGAATGCAGTTTGACCGCGGGTATTTGTCGCCGTACTTCGTGACGGACGCCGAGCGGATGGAAGTGGTACTGAACGACTGCTCGATCTTGCTGCAGGAGAAGAAGGTCAGCTCGATGAAGGACCTGCTCCCGATATTGGAGCAGATCGCGAAGAGCGGACGGCCGCTGCTAATCATTGCAGAAGATGTCGAAGGTGAAGCGCTGGCCACCCTGGTGGTGAACAAGCTGCGCGGAACATTGTCGGCCGCCGCAGTGAAGGCCCCCGGATTTGGTGACCGGCGCACGGGCAATGCTGGAAGATATCGCGATCGTGACAGGCGGCAAAGTGATTTCGGAAGACCTGGGGATCAAACTGGAAAACGTAAGCCTGGCGGATCTGGGGCTTGCGAAGAAGATCACGATCGATAAGGACAACACGACGATCATCGAGGGCGCTGGGAAGCATTCGGAGATCGAGGCGCGCGTGAAGCAGTTGCGAGTGCAAATCGAGGAGACGACGTCGGATTACGACCGTGAGAAGCTACAGGAACGGCTGGCGAAACTGGTTGGCGGAGTGGCGGTGATCAGGGTCGGGGCAGCGACGGAGACCGAGCTGAAGGAGAAGAAGGCTCGAGTAGAAGATGCGATGCACGCGACTCGCGCGGCGGTGGAGGAAGGAATCGTGCCGGGCGGCGGCGTGGCATTACTGCGCTGCGTGCCTGCCGTGGAGAAACTGAAGCTGGAAGGGGATGAGGGACTCGGCCGTAATATCCTGCGCCGTGCCCTGGAAGAGCCGCTGCGGCAAATCGCAAACAACTCCGGGCATGAAGGAGCTGTGGTGTTGGGGAAGGTGCTCCAAAGCAGCGAGGCGAACTTCGGATTCAACGCCGAAACCGAGACGTGCGAGGATCTGGTGGCCGCAGGGGTCATCGATCCGACGATGGTGACGCGGACAGCGTTGCAGAATGCTGGCGTCGATCGCCGCTCTGCTGCTGACTACCGAAGCCCTGATATCAGAGATCAAGGAAGATCAGAAAGCGCCTGCCATGCCTCCGGGAGGCGGCATGGGCGACATGTATTAAAAGGCCGGATTTTTCGAACGGACAATTTTGCCTGGCTGTAGTCCTGATCCTTAGAGGGCTCCATTTCTGCCAAGTTTAAAGCAAAAGGTATCCAATTCAGACACAGCAAACCGTGAATAATTGCCAAGTTTGTCGGGGCGGCATTACAGCCGGATCCGTTGAAATTTCAGGAATTGGCTTTTCTTTCTTGCCTGGGAGGCGATCTATTTTATGCCTCAGAAAGATTTTTGCAGGATTTTGTTGATTGAATGTGCTGCAGACTCCTGACGGGGGAAGCAGCTTTTTTTATGCCCGAAAAATTGCGGGTGATTGCCGAAACCAGAAATATCACAAAAATTCCCTCAGTACAGGGACATTAAGTCAGGAAAACAAATGAAAGAACAAGGAACTGTAAAGTGGTTTAATAACGACAAAGGTTATGGTTTTATCAGCCGCAATTCCGGAGATGACGTTTTTGTCCATCACAGCGCCATTCAAGGCGAGGGCTTCAAGTCTCTTAACGAAGGCGACAGTATCGAGTTCGACGTGGCACAAGGCCCCAAAGGATTACAGGCTCAGAACGTAGTGAAACTGTAGTCTGTCAGATTACGAAACGGAGGCTCCGGATGGCCGGAGCCTCACGATCCTTGCTCGATCCGCTGCTTGGTGATTCGCGACTCTATGCGCGAAGCAAGGATTATATGGATCTGTGGCACTTCGTTGCAAGCCTGCGCAACTTTGCCCCTTTCAATGCCATGCTTCTCCAACCTCAAAAACCAGGGCTCAGTTACGCCGCGACAGCAGAAAAATGGCGCGGGCGCTTCGGTCGAAAGCACACCTAAAGAACTGGCCCGCCCGCTATTCATCCTCTGGCCGTTTGGTCCCGCTGGAGGTCCCACCGCTTTGTTGACATTGCGCCAGTATTGTGGTAAAAGCGCGCCAACCGTCAAGGCTCTTAACCTCTACGACCGGAGAAACACAAAATGCCTAAATGTCTTGTAGTGCGTAGGAGAATTGTATTTTGGGCGCTGCTGGTGCTTTTATTGGGCGTCCTTGCTCTTGGCGACTTACGGGCGCAGGCTGAAAAAGCAACCCTTTCCGGAACTGCCTTGGATCCCAGCGGCGGGGTGGTAGTCGGCGCCGTGATCCAGGCTAAGAATCTCAGCACGGGCATTGTCTACTCCGCCGTTACCGATGGACAGGGGCGCTACATTCTCCCGGAAATGGCGGTGGGAAACTACGACGTTTCCGCGGAGATGGCCGGCTTCCAGAAGATGGTGCAGACCGGAATTGTGATGACCGTCGGCGCACGGCGGGTACTCGATTTTAAGCTGGCGGTTGGCCAACCTGTGGATGTAGTCGAGGTCCAGGGACAAACCACAACCATCAACACCGAAACGGCCTCGGTGGGCTCCCTGATCGCGCCCAGGCAGATGGAGAATTTGCCGCTCAACGGCCGCAATTTCACCGATCTCCTCAGCCTGGCGCCCGGAGTGGCGACAGTGCCTGCAACCGGGGGGGGCGGCGGCCAGTCGGCCACTACTTACGGTCAATCAACCAATTACTCCATTTCCGGTTCGCGCCCCGTGGGAATGGCCTACATGCTGGATAATACCGACATCCGCAACCAGATGGATCATGGCGCGGGCATCAGCGTGATGGGGACTTCGCTCGGCATGGAGGCCATCCAGGAATTCACGATTCTGACCAACACCTACAGCGCGGAATTCGGCGGTACCGGCGCGGCCGTCAACGCAGTCACCAAGTCGGGCTCCAACGAGCTGCACGGCTCCGCCTACGAATACTTCCGCAACAGTGCCCTGGATGCCATGAACTACTTCGACGTCCCCGGCCAGAAGCCGAGCTTCAAGAGGAATAACTTCGGAGCCTCGATCGGAGGTCCCCTCAAGAAGGATAAAGCCTTCTTCTTCTTCAACTACGAAGGCCTGCGCGCGAGTACGGGTTTGACGAATCGCGCGGTGGTGCCTACTTCGTTGCCTGAACTTTTCCGTGCCGGCGGCATGACGCAAAACCAGAGTGGACAGTGGGTCGGCCGCCCTTTCGGGCCGGAGGGTCCGGAGATCCCTATAAATCCGGTGACAGAAAGCATATTCTCTCTGTATCCACTTGCCCAAAGCGCGTCCCAATGTCCCAATGTATCCGGCATCCAATTCCTGCAGGGCACCGGTCTTTATTGCTCCACCGAAAACCAAATCGGGGACCAGGACTATGTGTTGGGCCGCGTGGACTACACCCTGGGCTCGAAGGACAGCTTGTTCGCCCGCTACGCACGGGAGAGCGCTTATCAGGAACTCCCATATGTGTATACTCAGGTCCCGGGATATCCGGAACTTGACTGGGAGCGCAACCAGTACTTCACCCTCTCAGAGCGGCATATGTTCTCGTCCAAGATAATCAACGAGGCCCGTTTTGGGTATGTGCGGCTGTTTACGGAGACGGCGAACGGCGGCAAGACAGGAACCGGCACTGCCCTGCAGCAAGTCCCCGGCAGGCAGGATATGGATTTTTCACCCGGCTATGGGCTTGCATCTTTGGGTCCCACTCCTTCGAGTCCAAGCCGGCCGGTCATGAACCGGTACAGCTTCGGCGACAGTGTCTTCATGTCGCTGGGCGCGCATAGCCTCCGCTTCGGAGCCGCCGTGACCCGCATGCAGCTGAATATGATATGGAACCAATATTCCGGCGGCGCGTGGATCTTCTCAAATCTTAGCGGCGGGATACCGGGCACCCCGTTTGGCGGCGCGTTGTACGGCATGCCGTTGTTAGGCGTAAACGCGGCCGGCCCCGAATACAGCTATACCGACCCGGACGGGACGAATTATCCCTTCAATCCCGCCCGCTACTGGCGTCAGACGTATCTGTCTCCTTATATCCAGGACGACTGGAAAATCACCAAGAGACTTACCATGAATATCGGCCTGCGTTACGAGTTTGCCACCAACCCGACGACGGTCGGTGAACCGGTGTTCGTGATCAACGATTTGACTTCGCCGACAACGACCCAGGACGACTTCATCACCGCGGAGCATCCGTTTATCGATAATCCCAACGTCATGAACTTCGATCCGCGCGTCGGCATCGCCTGGGACGTCTTCGGGGATCACAAAACCTCGGTTCGCGCCGGTTTCGGCCTGTTCCACGAGCCCGTCACCTCGCGTACCTATGCGAACAACAACACGTCGTTTCACCCGAATACACCGCTGTTCTTTTCTTTCTTTACCACTGATTTGTTCCCCTTGCTGCCTAACGATCCAAACCAGATCATAGCCAGCCCGATCATGGGTAATCTCCCAGCAAAGAAAACGATCGCATGGTACTATGCCCTCCCGAACACTGTGGACACGGCGCCATACGTTATGCAGTACAACCTGACCGTGCAGCGCGAGCTGGGGGCCGGAACAGTATTGACGGTGGGCTACAACGGTTCCTCGGGCAAAAACCTGTTCCTGTGGTCTAATGCCAATCCTCCCCTGGCCTTTTCCGACCAATCGGCTGACTGGCAGGCGGCGAACGCCGCCAACTGGCCCGGAGCTAACGGCCAGGGCCCGCGGGGTACGGTAATCAACCCGTTTGTGGGCTTATATACCAACCCCAACTTCCAGGCAGTGGAAGCGGTTACGCCCACTGCCCACTCCAGTTACAACTCCTTGCAGATCAGCCTGAACCGGCAGTTCGGCGCATCCCTGGTAGGTAATGTCGCCTACACCTGGTCCAAGTGCCTGGATAACGCCTCGGCCACCAACAGCTCGGAACAGGGCCAGTGGGCTGTCTATAATGCCTACAACCCGGACTTTGATTATGGTCCTTGCAGCTTTAGCTCCGACCATGTATTTACCGCCAACGTCCTTTATCGGCTGCCGTTCAAGGGCAATCGGGCGGTGGACGGCTGGCAGATCGGTACTATCGTCACCCGCTATAAGGGCCTGCCCTTTAACCTCCAGAACCAGTTCGGGGGCCAGTATCAATCCGCAACGGGAGGCGCCACCGAAGGCGAGCGTCCCAATCTCGTCCCCGGCTGCGACCCCATGTCGAAGAAGAGAAACCAGTGGTATAATCCGGAATGTTTCGTGTACGCGCCTTATGGTACCCTCGGCAGTTCCGGCCGCAACTCGCTCAACAACCCCAATGTCTTCAACTGGGACTTCTCGCTCGTGAAGGACACCAAGCTGAACGAGAGGGTCAACATGCAGTTTCGGGCGGAGTTTTTCGATGTCCTGAACCACCCCAACTTCTTTTTCGGCTCGCAAGCCTACCTGATGGGCACACCCGGCACCGTCACTCCGACGGATGCTCGTTACCAGTATCTTTCCGATCCGGCTGCCTATAGGAACCCCGGGGGGGCGATCTGCAACGGGGGCCAAGGCCCCTGCTACACAACCTCGACCGGATTGGCGGCGACCATGCCGGGGAGCCAACGACAGATTCAGTTTGCTCTGAAGCTTATATTCTAGGTTTCCGCGCAACTTCTTTTATCGCCTTTCCGGCGGCAACCCCCAAAGTTGCCGCCGGTTTTTTTGCATCCTGTAAATAGGGACGGGGCTGCGATAATAAAAAGCTATTCGGGCATATTTCCTTCCTGATTGATGTCCCGCCCTGCCCATAAAAGGCATAGGCTGTTGCAGCATGCTCATTTTCGGGAAGGCTTCAACGCCAAAGCTCCCTTATTCTTCAGTAATATCGATTCAATGGTCTTATGCTAAAATGCCAGCAGGCGCTGACGAAAATTATTGTGAAAAACGTGAATCTTTCAACCGAGATTCAAGATCCGGCAGCAATCCCATATTTTCTCTGGGATGAGCCAATGAGTGTCGCACAGCTCAAAGAGCGACTTCGCGGCGCATCATACCCGGAACGCGTCCGCCTGCTCGGAAAAATCCTGCGGGAAGCGCGGGATACGGATGTCTGGGCATATACCAGCCCGGACGAAGTCCTGCAATTGTGGCCAGAACTCCTTATCCACCTTGGCCGCCGCAGGGCTTTCTGGGAATTTCTTTTTTAACACTGGCAAAGCGAGGGATTCCTTGCATAGTAAGCTGGGAGAGCTTCAGCAACGATTTGGTTGTCCGGCTTTCAAGGTTGGCCTTCCCGAAAAAATCCTGAAATAAACCGCCAAACTGAACCGCTAACATTTGAAAATTGCCTGGACTAAAGGGGAGCGGCGATACTTAAAGAAGCAGTGTTTCGGATCTACGACCTATTCCCTAATGTGAGAGGAGGTACCCCTCATGAGCGATGAAGATTTGAGAACAAGGATTGAGAAGCTGGAAAAACAGGTAGGAATGCTTGAGGATGTGCATGCGATCCGGCGGCTGCATCATCTGTATGGCTACTTTCTCGACAAGTGCATGTATGATGAAGTGGTGGACTGCTATGCAGAAGATTGCGAGTTCTATTTTTTCGGCGGAGTTTTTAGAGGCAAGGCCGGCATCCGCCGCGCTTATTGCGATGGATTCAGACGACGTTTCACCGGAGGTAAGAACGGTCCTGTGTTCGGTTTTCTTCTTGATCATCCGATGATGCAGGATGTGGTTGACGTCGCGCCCGACAGAAAGACCGCCAAGGCACGGTTCCGCTGTATGATGATGGCCGGGACTCATTATGAGCGCGATCCAAGACCCTCCGGGGTGTCGCGGCAATGGTGGGAGGGGGCTCTGTATGAAAATTCCTATATGCGCATGGACGGCGTATGGAAAATCAAAACGCTCAATTACCGTCCGGTGTGGCATGCCACCCATGAAAGCGGCTGGGCCTATACTCCGCCGCACTTCGTTCCCAACCTGACCACGACTTTTCCGGATGACCCTTACGGACCTGATGAATTGACCGACATCAAGCCGCTGCTGTGGCCCGATCATGAAGTGCTGGCTTTCCATTGTGAACACCCGGTTACCGGAAGGCCCATTATCACGCCGGCGCCCGGTCTCAAGACAGATCAGGAATAAAGTTGAGGGAGCGGGTCTACAAACTGCAAAACACCGTTTCTAAAGGAACACCGAACAGGTGCTTCGCGCAATTTGCTTTTCAGGGGGTTTTTGATTGGGGAGACCGGAAAACGATAAACTCGATCGATCAAAACAAAGGAGGATAACCATCTATGGATGCCGTAAACAAAGATAAAGCAGGCGCAACGCGAAGAGAGTTCTTCAGGAATGTATCTCTTGGCGCGGCGGGAATGAGCTTAATGGGCTCGATTGCCGCCGTAGGCCAGGAGCCTAAAACCAAGGCACTAGCCGGCACTGCGCCCAGAAGCGGTGTTTTGCCATATGTTCCAGATGGTTCAAAACATGGACACTTAATAAAGAAGCTCGCATTGCCGGAGAAGCCGAATTACAACCATCCTAATACGCCGGGAAATAATGATGCCATTGCTTGGCCAAGGGGTGATGCGCTGGAGGGAGTCAATGTCAATCTCTCGTGGGGCCACTATAGCCAAGTCGGGCTCTGGCAGCCCTGGGAGCCAGGAGGGCATTATCATCCGTCGGGCGATGAATGCCTAATTTTTGTGGGACTTGATCGTGATCGTCCGGAATACCTGGGCGCAGAATGCGAGTTTGATGTGGGGAAAGAATACGAAAGACATATTTTTCGTGTTCCCACTGTCTGCTGTTTCCCCAAAAACTTTGTTCATCTTCCACAGTGGACCTTGAAGAACGAAAAGGCTTTTGCATTCATCGTCTGCAGCCTGGAGGGCGCTCACGATACGGTAGAATTGCCTAAACGAAGCGTGCTGGAAACAACTGAGGGGAACAAATACGATCCCTTGTTTAAGAAAATGGTTTTCCGGAAGGACATAAAAGACAAGACCGGGCCCGGCAATGCAGACGCGCTCGCCTGGCACATGGGCAAGGATCTGGAGGGTTTCAATGTTAATTTTGCTTTCGGATTCTATAGTGCAACAGGTGACTGGGGAGCGAAACCCCACAAACATGTTAGCGATCAGGTTTTGGCTTTTGTGGGTCTTGACGATAAAAGACCGAACTATTTGGGTGCCGAAATCGAGATAGCGCTCGGCGAGGAACAGGAAAAGCATTTTATTAATGCCCCTTCATTCGTAATTTGTAAAGCAGGGTTCACGCATGCTCCAATAGTCACAAAAAAGGTCGACAGACCTTTCGGATTTTATTCGGTTCGTCTGGATAAGGGGGATGCTTCGGAAATAAATCCGGCGTAGGCAAACCTCAGTAGGGTCCAACGCAAATGATGCCTGTGATAAAAAACCTCATGCCACACTCTCTTTGAGCGGGATTCCGACAGTGAGCCGGTCTGTCGGATCTGCGAGGATGCAGGCCGGCGCCGGACCGACAATGAGGAGTTCATCGGCCTGAAGCGCTGTGAGTGCGCGAAGGCGGCAAGATCTACCGGGTGATCATCGCCAACATGGGTACCATCAATCCTGGTGTCCGGGTCAGCGGAATGCCGAACTATCCAGACATCGAAGCGGATTTCGCGCGCACCTTTCGTGCGCAAAGTGAAATGAAGATCCATGTGTGGTTCGCATCCCATGCGTCGCAGTTTCGGATGCACGAGAAGTACAAATCGGGCGATTCCTACTCACCGGATCGCTTTGTGGATCCGCAGGGTTTCCTTGCCTCAGTGTAGCAGCTGGAGAAAACGTACCTGGATCAACTCGCGCGCGAGCGCAGCGAAAAGTAATAAGCCGCCAGGTCAGGCCTCCGGATTCATCTTGCGCAGCAGGGCGTGGTGGCGAGGGTGTACTAAAATCCCTATCTAAAGCTTCCAATTGTGATGTAACATAACGCCAGTTTCAATAGTCGGCAAGTTCGGATGTCTGAAGGGTACATCTCACTCGATATCGGAAGCCATCGCGGCCTCTTGCAGGAAGGGCCCGGAGTCAATTAGGCAGCTTATTCCGAATATCCTTAGCGGAGGTGCAACATGAGGCAAAAACTTTGGTCCATTGTATGGATAGTCCTTCTCATCGCTGTATGTTCGACAGCATATTCTGCGGAAAAAATGAGGGTATTGAATCCGACACCCCCGAATAGAATGGTCGATCGCGTACCGCTTACACCGCGGCTTGATACGCTGGAAGGAAAGACAATATTCCTGGTGGATATCGGTTGGGGAGGCCCGCAGGCGGCTCCCAGCATTTATGCGGAAATGAAAGCCTGGTTTGCCCAGAATATGCCGAGTGTGAAAGTGGAGATCCGAAGTGTCAAAGGCTCCTACATGCAGGACCAGCCGGAACTCTGGAAGGAAATATCCGAAAAGGGCCATGCGGCCATGGTCGGGATATCCGGTTGAGACAGCTGCACATCGGCCGTGAGCCGTAACTGCAAAACGCTGGAACAGAACTTCAAAATTCCCACCGTCGGGGGCGCGGCATCCAATATCATCAAATACGCCCAGGGACACGATTTCGAGTATACCAACGGATCGCCCATTCGATATATATCCTTTCCTTTCCCGGTGGCCGGGCAACCTCAATCGGTCCACCATAAATATATTTTTGAGAGCAAAGACGTCGTAAGCGGAAAACCGATGATGCAGGCATTCATCGACGCCCTGACCGTTCCCCTGACCGACAAAGAGAAATACAAAGGACCGGCACCCGAGCCCCCCGCGGCGGAATCCCGCTTTCTCGGGCCGGACACTGAAGAGAACCTGCAGCGCCTTTTCAAGGACCGGGACTGGACAGACTATCTTCCCATTATCCTTCCGACCGAAGAACGGGTGGCAGACATGCTGAAAGGCACTTCTCATAAACCGGACGAAGTCATCAAGACATTGGACTGGCCGGGAGGCAAGCGGGAAGTTACCGTAGAAAGAGTGGCAACCTGCGCTGTTATGGCCGGCGCCAAACGGGAATATCTTCCGGTGATCCTCGCCCTGGCCAACCACATACCTTTTGGAAACTCCACGTCCTCCATGGCCAACATTATCGTGGTCAACGGACCCATACGCGACGAAATAGGCATGAATTACGGTACCAACGTCATGGGACCGCATAATGAAGCGAATTCGGTTATCGGCCGCAGCTTACACACTGATGTCGAAAACCATCGGCGGTCTGCACAGCGGAAAAACGACGTGGAGCAGCCTGGGAAGCACCATGCAATACAACAATGTCTGCATTGCGGAAAACGAGCAGGCGCTGCCCGAAGGGTGGGAGCCTTTTCATGTGCAGATGGGATTCAAACCTAATGACAGCGTTATAACCGTGGGAATCGGTTGGTCCTATATTTCCAGCGTAGTGATGGCCGTGCGGGACAACCCCGTCCATATGTGTGATGGGCGACTAAATGAAGGCTCTTACAATGGGATCGGCCACAGTCATTATGGATCCGTCCGTTGCCGCACTTCTCAAGGACAGCCTGGGTTTTAAGACGAAAGACCAGCTAAGCAAGTGGTTTTCAGAAAATGTTGAAAAAACTCAATACCCTTCGGGTGAAAAGATAAAACCGTTCAATCAGGCATCCGCAATCAAAATAATTGTTGCCGGAGGCGGAATCCAGACAACCTGGTTTGTGACGGATTTCATGCTGGGACCGGGTATGTTGCTGGGAGGGAGTACACGCATCGACGACTGGCGCTAGAAAGAAGAAAGGGGTCTCCCGCTTACCATGCGGGATAGGTCCGAAAGGGGGTCGGACCACGATATATTATTGCTGTTTAAAAGGATAGATGACATCAATGGACATAAAAACGGCCTTGCGCGTATATTTTGGCCCTGTTTTTTTGTTCCAAGCTTGAATAGTATGCCGGGCGCAGATTGATGACATCGTTACATGCAAAAAAAGGTTCCAAAAAATCAACGCAAGGCCGGCTTTGGAGGCGAAAAACCTGCCTAAAATTCATATCTGTAACATTTATCGTGGTCCGACCCCGTCATTCCCGCATCAACCCCGTCATTCACTATCGAATAATTCTATTGGTAAACCCTCGGCTTTGCCGGGGGAATCATAGAGTTTGACAGCTCCGTATTTTGAAACGCTGAGATACGCTGACAAAAGCGCTGACAAACGCCGATTTTTTCAGCGAGGGTCGGCGAGCAAAAGCCGATGAGGCGCTTCCGATGGAGTTTTCTGCGGCGGAACTGTGGCAAGCGCCGTGCGGCAAGGAGATGGAGGTTATGAGAAACCGGGCGTTTGCCACAGTGCCGCCGCAGAAAACTGTCCAGCGCGGAGCGCTGGCCCCTGCGGGGATCGGAAGCGCCTCATCGGCTTTTGCCCGCGTAAGTCAGCGTTCAAGACCAGCGTAACTCCTCCAACCGCTTTGAGCGGTTCCAATCTTTCAAGCCTCCGGCTTTGCGGGAGGTGCCTGACTGTGAAAACCTGAGTTTCCATGGCGTTTCTGCAGGCACTGTCTGCAGAACCTGTCGTTTTCACAAGGCAGAAATACCCTCGCTGCCATATTCTTGATGAGATTACTTACTCGAAAACGCCATTTTCCACCTTTTTTTAGGATCCCAGAACTTCACGCTATCGGGATTGAAATTGTCTGGCTCGAATGGGAAATAGTTTTTTAAATGCCCTTTAAGCCATGCAATATGCTCCCGGTATTCTGGAAGCTTGGGATCGGCGAGTATCTCGAGATGCTCATAGTAGCCTGGGACTCCCCCGCAGTCTTCAGGAGGGCAGGCTCGTCTGCCGTCGATGCACCGAGGATACTTGACAGACTTTTCTTTTAGCAGAATGCCCTCAAGAAGGGCTTCATGCGACCAGGAATCTCCGAAATCGTAATCATAGATTGCCAACTTACCGGGTTCCGTAAAATAGTCTGCAATCGGAAACTCCCAGCCTGGCAGGATTTCCAGGTCAAATGAATCATCATCCGGAATGCCGATCAGCGTATCCTTGCTCTTATGCGGCATTCGGACGCGAAAAGCATGCAAGTGACAGTCGAGCCATCCCATAGCATCCTGTATCGCAACGTGCAGATCCCAAAAGGAATATTCGGAGGGCGTTTGGATAACCCTCCAGATCGTTGGCTCAATTTCTCTTAAAACAATCCTAAACTGATATGCGATATTTTTCCGTGCTTTTATCATGTGTTCCCACTCTCAGTTCTCACCGCAGAAATTGGCGGGGATGCGTTAACAATAATTCATTCGCGAACCTGCTTCCTTGCAGCTATATCAAACAAAAAACGGAAGTATGCGTGAGGCGCTGGTGACGAGTAAAGTTGCATCCCCGATCTGGTGCTGGGATCGATACTTGGGCTGTTTGATTACCTGCAGAGCGAGCGGGCAATTCAGGTGCGGCAGAAAACGTTTGAAATTGGGCGAGGGCCCCATGTCATTCTCCTTTACCTCCACCGGCAGCCAGGGCTTCTTGTCTTTCACAATCAGGAAGTCGATTTCCTGCTTTTCCTTTGTTCGCAAATAAAACAATTCAAACAGGCCTTCTCCCGTGTCCGTCCAATAGTGACATGCCTTGAGAAGATGGGCTGCAACCAGGTTTTCGAATCTCGCAGCCGGATCGGTGACCTCGGAATAATCCCAGAGATAGAGCTTGCCTTCTCTTTTCAGGGAACGCGAAATTTTGGAGGTGAAGGGTTTGACCTCAAACGCATAATACAGCTCAAATAAATATTGCATCCAGCGGCGAATGGTATCGAAACTGACCTCGAGGTCCTCACGAAGCGAGGCGCGGCTGAAGAGGGATCCCACTCTTTCGGGCAGAAGGGAGACCAAGGCCTCAATTTGGCTCAACTCGGGAATGCGCGATAAATCCCGCAGATCTTCTCGGACGACTTTCTCGATTCTGCCCCGACGCCACAGAGTCAATCGCCTTTCTTCGCCGGCCAGAAAAGGCTCGGGGAAACCTCCCAATCGAATTAAATCCTCCAACAGTGCCTGATCCCGCTTCCTATTGTGGCCGCTACCCTCCAATATCTCCCTGCGAACCTGCTCCGGCGGCAATAGAGGATAACCGCCAATCTCCGCCAAGGTTAGGGGATGCAGTCTGAAATGATAGTAACGGCCCATCAGGCTGTCACTCCCCTTCCGATAAATGCTCAACCTGGCGCTGCCAGTCACAAGAATGTCCGCAGGCAAGTCCATGGTGTCGTAAACGCCCTTCAGCGTTTGCTTCCATTTCTTTGCTTTGTGAATTTCATCAAGCACCAAGAGAGGAACAATCTGACCGGGTTTGCCGGTGCGGTCCGACGGGAAAACAGATTTTGGCGACTTTGTCCAGAGGCGGCGGAATTCTGTCTCGTCCCAATTGAAATATGCCCCAGTTCCCCGGTCCTTCAGCAGCATTTTCCCAAGCGTGGTCTTGCCACACTGGCGCGGTCCAGAAACGAATGCCATCTTCCGATGGGCAAAGGAAAGGTTTTGGAGGGCGTGTTCAATATACCGGCGCAGCATGTGACCATACTACGATGTGTCCGCAGTATGGTCAAGAATGAACTGCGTCCAAATTGCGGGCATAGCGCACTTTGGTCACAATACTTGATAGCTATTGTGCCTGAAATGCTCCGAAATTCCATTTGGGAGTGGCATCCCGTGCCAGGCCTGCACTTGCGCTGCTCCGCAGGGCAAGTGCCTTGCTTGCCTGATTTTTATCAATATCGTGAACGCTTCTTCCGCAATCCCCAGGCTTTCACTTGCAGGCCTGGTCAATCCGCTGATCAGTTTTTCTTTTGTCTCCTGGTTCATTTTCCCAGCTTCCACTTTGATAAAAGGCATTTTGCCCCTCCTCGATTATGGATGTTTCACACATGAAGCCCCGAAAACGTCATTTCTTCAGCAGGGAAGTCCAGTTCAGGACCACCGTGAAGGGGGAAATCGCAAAGGTAATGGTGACTGTCCCCATTTTTTTCCGTTCATTTCGTTGGCACACGTTGTTTTAGTTCTTCTGTCCAGTTCAATACGACGCTGATTTTCCGCGGGCCTCCGCCTGCGTCCTCTTTCAGCATCAGGCAACGCTTGCCGTCGGGGCTGATGTCCCATGAAGCCCCCGAATTCATTAAGGGGCCGATATACTTGCCCCGGAAGAGGGTCCTGGGTGTCCCGGCACTGAAGGTTGGTTTTGTGTTCACCGTAACGGCACTTACGGCACCATCGCTAAAGTAGAACAGCTCCCGCCCGTCCGGCGACCAGAGGGGGCTGTTTCCACCGTTCGTGGAAACCTGCCATCTCTCTTTATCCACATCAGGAAAGGGGCGCACATAAATCTGAGCCTGGCCGGATTCATCGGAGGTATAGGCCATCCAGCGCCCATCAGGCGAAATCCGCGGCTGAGACTCACTATGCTTTTCCTTTAACAGCTTTTTGTATTCGTGGCCGCTTTCCATTGACAGCACGCCGATGTCAAAGTTGGCCGTCCCGATCTGAGCAGCATGCGTCACGACCAGGGTTTTTCCATCCTTCGACCAGGAGATCGGCACCATTATCTGGGCGAAAGGAGAACCTACGGGCTCCCCCTTCCCCACACCGTCGGATGCCTTCCAATACAAACTCCCGCCGTCCGGGCGATTGGTGCAGAACATAATCCGCTTTCCATCCGGTGTCCAAAGAGGAAGAACATCAAATGCCGAACCGAAAGTCAGCCGGGTCATGGTATTGCGGATAAGATCCCAAACTTCGCCTCGGGGATTTCCCACTCTACCGAGAACGCAGCCGACTGTATTTCCAGGTCCTCTACCCCCGATGGTGTGTCCAAAGCGAAGAGCGCGGAGCGTTTGTCACGTGCGATTAAGAATCCCTGGGCCTTGGTAAAGCTTCCATGGGAGAGGGCAATTCGCGTTTCGGAGAACGAATCACCACGCGTTCGGGCAAGCTCAGGCTGGGCTTTTTCAGCTTGGGATTTTCCAGTGTTGGCCTTTTCTTTTGATGGATTTTTGGTGTACTGGCAGTGAATCCCGCGCATGCGTTCCCTTGAGACGGCGGTACAGATAAAACTCTCCTCGTCGCTCTTCCCGCTGAGGAAGGCCGCCAGGTCATAGAGCGAAGGAATACGGCCCGTGATCAGGACTGATGCGGGTGCGGCCCTGCGAAGAATTGTAACCTTAATTTCCTTGGTGTTTGCTTTCGCGAGTTTTGTGAAGAAATCGCCACTCTGCTTCTCAAGATCGCGAATGTAGTTTGCGAGTTCCTCTTTCGCCTTTTCGCCCGTCTCGTTCGAGTTTAGGTTCATTCGATAAATGGTAAAGGAAATCGATCCGTCCGGATCGATTACATAGCTCGTAATTTCATCTCCGGTTACACAGGCGCTAAAAAAAATCGCCAGGATACAGATAACTGCTGAATGGGCTGTTTTCATTTTTAGTCCTCCTTCAGCGCGACATTGGATCTAAACGCCCAAAGCTCTCAGTGCGTCAACTTGAGGATTAGCCGCGCCTGGTTCCCCTAATGGCGCGGAAAGCGAGGCGAGGGGCAGGATCAGGAACGGCGTCGAGCGCATACATATTCCTGTAACTGTGCGCCTTTGCCCTATTCCTACACCCATGCTGATGGTACAGTCAACCGTTCCATTGCGGCCACAGCCGTCTTGCGCGGAGCATGGCCTTTACAGTGCCTTTCCGATGTTCCACCTGCAAGGAATGGAATCCTTTTGCACACGTTTGCATGCCTCCTGCACGGTTCCTCCGGCAAAGTATCGATTGCAGCACAGATCTGTATTTAATATTCTGCTGGTTGTACGGAATGGGCAGAATTATGGTTTTTCTTTATTTTCAAGGAGTGGTTTTATGTTCCTAAAATGGTTTTTCGATCACCGGGTAACGTCCTTATTCATGATCCTTTTTCTCCATGCCGGCATACATATAGCGATGGGCCAGGATTCCGCCAGGATTTGGGAAGACAGTTCGACCGGTTTGATATGGGCTGTTGAGGATAATGGCAACGACGTAAGTTGGAGTCAGGCCAGTGTTTATTGCCAGAACTTGACCTTGGGAGGGCACACGGACTGGCGGTTGGGGACAATAGAGGAGCTGGAGGGTCTGTATGACAGAAATCTGAAGAAGGAGTATAAGGTTAAGGGATCCATAAACTTACAGGCCGCAAACGTTTGGAGCGGATCCAAGAACAACCTCGGGGATTCCTGGATCTTCAATTTTGGCTATGGTGGAACAAGCATAGCCTCCGGCGGAGGGGGCGGATGTAGCGCTGTAGGACGCGCATTGTGCACCCGCCGGGCCGGAAGCAAATAGAACCTTAATCCGCGCACCCTCTGATTCTTAGATTCCTGGAATCCGATCAACTCAAAGACTCGAAGTCTCCAGGATTTTAATGCTGGCTCCCCATTATTTACATGCAAAATTAGCAGCGTCGTTGGGATCTCCGTTGCCTTTGTATTTCGCAGATTTTGGATAGGCGCATACAGGGCGGGTCCGGAAGACTTTCCGGTTATTGTCCCGGTGCTGAGCCAGAATCTGCTCCGGAGCGATCCCTTTTTCCACCCACTGCTGAATTGCCTCCAGAGCATCAAAGTCTTTCGCATTGCCGAATCCGGGGCACATCCCCAACCCCGATACCATGAACAAGCGAACGAAATCACTTGTCTGTCGGGGACCGCCCATTGTTTTTTCGACTCCTTTGTAATAATCAATGATGGACCGCGGCGGAATGGTAGTTTCGTTCCACGACTGGTAGATGATGAGCTTGCCGCCGCTCTGCTTGAATGGCTTGAGGTTTGTATCGATTCCGTCTACCGCCGCTCCCGTCCGCTCTTCTGCAAGACGTGTATCACGGTCCGGATCAAAGGTCCGATAATCCCAGTCGGGATTTTCAAAAACCATACCTTTGAAATAGCCTGTGCTCAGGCTGAGCGGATTCGGACCGCCGGCCATCATGGCCCAATCCAGCTCTGTTCCCGGCTCAAAACCGCTGTATATCTGAGTGCCATCGTTGAACTTCGCTCCGGCATAAATCTTTCTGGCTGTTTCAACCTGTGCGGCGGTAAGACAGGATGGCTGGTCGTTGCCATAGCACTTCATGACAGCGGGGTCGTATTGACAGGCCGGGGGATTTTCAATGATCCCATCCACCAGGCCGTCTATGGCGTCGCAGGCATCGAGGGCTGCCCGGTGCATGGCCGGGTACTTAGCCGGTGATATATAAGCGGGAGATTTGGTACCGTCTTTCAGGGATACCCAGCCAATGTACAGCGAACCTGCCTGCAGACGGGAAACGTAATAAGCGGGATCGCCGGCAACAATGCCGTTAAAATCATCCGGGTAACGCTGCGCCTCATTGAGACCCTGGTTGCCGCCATTATGGCAACTGCTCCAGTAAGAATACCGAACGGGCTTTCCGTAATAGCTTTGAATAAGCTGTTTGGCTGCCATAACCGTCTCATGAACCGCCCGGGAGCCCCAATCGATGAGCTTTTCCGGATGCCCCACAGCCCAAAAGTATCCCTCTTCGGTGTGTCCGGTGTCGGTGGATACGGCGACATATCCCCTCTGAACGATGCCTGAAAGGGCGCCCCGGGAAACGCCGCCGATAAATCCGGGATTGCCCACAGCGAGAAGCTTCCCGTTCCATTCTGCGGCAAGGGGAAGCCATACTTCGAATCCAATATGAGAATCACTGGTTGGAGCAGAAAAACCCTCAACTCTGCAAAAGGAGACGTTTACCATTTGCCCTGCGGGCGTGCCGAACGTGCCTGAAGTGGGAGGGATCTCCCACGGTGGAGTGATGGCTGTAGCTGAGGTAACAGTCCCATGGGGCATCCGGACGGAGGTTAAGCTCTCGCAAGATTGCTGTGCACTCGCCCGAACCGATGTGAGTGTAAAAGCCGCAAGCAAACACACAAACAGGTATAAATAGATGTGGCGCTTCATAGGAATGCCTCCCACGTCTCTTCCGCCCGCCAAATGCATTTTAGCAATATTAGGCCGATGAAGCGACCTTGTGCCATCGCCGGAAAGGGAGTCTGTTCCGCCGGCTGCAGCTTTGAGGCGATCCCCGCTCCGGACGCTCAACAACCCTCATGGTTTCAGCGTTTTGAGGCAGATGCGCCGGAAATGCTTTGGCTCGAATGTCACACCGGCAATTAAATCTGTTGCCCGCCATGTTCTACTTCCAATAATACGACATTGGACAACACCAGATATGAGGGGCGGAAATCATAGCCCCACTGGCTGACGCAATGCGCTTCATCAATGACGAGAAGCATGGGACGAAACTTGAAAGATTATACGAGGAATTTGCACGTATTTCCTTTTCCAGCCGGCTTGCGTCGGTTGTAGGATTGGGATGTAGATCAGAAATTGAAAGGGCTGCCCGATACTGAAGAGAGGACCCTTAATCCTGGAGGGGGAATATTTCACCTTTACTAATGCGGATGGAGAGGCGGGAAACTATGAAAGACAAGAGAATGAAAAACGGTAATGGGCTTGTTTCAAGGCGCGATTTTCTGGCTGCTGGCAAATCCGTGCTTGCGGCCGGTGCCGTAGGAGCCTGTGCAACAGGTGTGAGAGCGGTGCCTCAAAAATCAAGGGCGGCTGGAGCAACGGCAACCACGACAAAAACTATCAGGACAGGTCCATGGCTTCCAGCTAAATGGGACTACGAGGCGGATGTTGTGGTCGTAGGATATGGAGGTGCCGGAGCTTGCGCTGCAATTACGGCGCACGATGCAGGCGCCAGGGTCATCATAATGGAAAAAGCGCCCTACCGCGGCGGCGGCAACACGGGGATGTGTTTGGGACAATGGGTCTGCCCGACAAATGTACAACACGCCATCGAATATCTGAAGGCGGGTAGCGAAGATTATACCCCGCTGGATGTTATACAAGCCTGGGCTGAGGAAGTATGCAAAAACAGGGCATTTTATGACAGCCTGGGAGTCAAATACACGATAGCCAAAAATATTGCGGGATATCCAAAGCTGCCATATTTTTCCTCCATGGTGCTTTATCAGACGGAAGGACAGGGTGCCGGACTTTTTGCACAGTTGGATAAGCACGTGCATGACAGAAAAATCCAGATTATGTTTGGTACACCCGGAAGGGAGTTAATTCAGGATCCCGCTACCAAAGAGATTCTAGGTTTATATGGGCAGGAGGTATCCGGCACATGGGGAAAGGAGAAGAAGGGGAAAATCGTTGCGGTCAAAGCAAAGCGGGGAGTCGTAATGAGCACAGGAGGCTTCGAGCATAACGAAGAAATGAAGAGGCAATTCCACAAAGCCTATCCTACGGCATTCTACGGCTGGCGATACAATACTGGCGACGGCATCAAGATGGCACAAAAAGCAGGTGCCGACTTGTGGCATATGGATGCCATGTGCGGAGCGAGTAATGCTCTGTTCAGGGATATCGACCCAAGCTACGGCTTTCAAATTCAACTTCAGCCAAAGAGTGATAATTACCTTTATGTAGATAGTCTGGGCAGAAGGTTTATGAATGAAAAAAACCCTTTAGCGAATAATCCGCACACGGGATTTTGGCAATTTTTTGGTTGGGACGAACAGGAATGCGCATATGCCCGCACGCCCTACTGGCTGATCTTCGATTCCGTTGGCTTTAAGGCAGGCCCGCTGGGCTCCGTAAGAGGTTCGAAAGGACAGCGTGGACTTAATATCATGCCTGCGGATCTGGGCGGATTTGATGGGTGGAGCCATGATAACGTCGAAGAACTTGACAGGAGATGGATCCGCTCCGGGAGCACTATTGAAGAGCTGGCAGCGAATATAAAGAAGAATGAATTCGGGAAGAGAATGGATGGGGTAAATCTGGCGGCTTCTGTGAATCGGTACAATGAACTCTGCACAAAAAAACAGGACGATGATTTCGGCCGGCCGGTATCAAGCATGCTTCCCGTGAGCGCTCCGCCGTATTATGCCTTCCCAAAAGTTCCGGGCGGTGTCTGTACCCATGGTGGTCCCCGTCGTTCTGCAAGTGCAGAAATATTAAATCCGGAGCTTGTCCCTATTCCGAGGTTATTCTCAGCTGGTGAATTGGGTTCAATCTATGGCAGAACCTATAGTGTCACAGGCGGCAACATTGGGGAAGCAAGCGCATTTGGGCGGATCGCCGGCAGAAATGCAGCCGCGATGAAGCCCTGGAGTTAGGAATTGGTCGGTTTAAGAGGGTGTGAAGTTGGTGATGAAGGGGGACGGTCACCAGTGTCCCCCGTAGAGGAGAAGTACAAATGCATTCCCGCGTTCCATGGGGGACACGGGTGACTGTCCCCCTTCAAATCTCCCATCCATGCGATAAAGGAAAGACGAGGCTAAAATGGTTAAGCGATGTTTGGTCACGTATTCTTCTTACACCGGAAATACGGAAAAGGTAGCTTTTAGCATCAAAGAGACATTCGAGCGAAACGGCTGGCAATGCGATATTTTTAAAGTTCGTAAACAGGCTGACGATATTCTCCGCCCTCCTTTCGATATACGTTCTTATGATTTCGTCTGCGCCGGCTCCGGCCTCCGGGCGCATTTGCCTTACAATGAAATCCTGAATATGTTAAGGGGATTCAGGACGGGCTTTGATCCCCGAATAACATTACGCTTCAGGGATGAGACGATTCCCTATATTACAGAACCAATCCCTGAACTCCCTCCGAATAGAAAAGCGAAGCTCGACCATCATAAAATCATTCTGGGTCCTGATGCCCCGCGGGCAGTAGTCTTTATCACTTACGCAGGGTATGAATTCGGCCCTAAAGAAGCGCTACCCGCGGTACAACTGCTGGAGCTGGAACTCGAGCATATCGGTTTTCAGTTCATCGGTCATTTTTGCTGCCCGGGCAAATATGTTGATGATCCTATGCCCAGGACTTTCCATGGAGATATCACAGACAGACCCAACGATAGAGATTTGTTAAAAGCACAAATGTTCATAGAGGAAAAACTCGATGAAATAGCTGACCGCCTGAAATAGACCGGTTAAAGGGAAGGGGTCTTTGCGCCAGCTTGTGATGGTTACGTCTTCTCGTGAATAGGTTTCATCTCCACCATAAAGCAGTGCACCCTGTTTTGCACGATTCCCTGCAAACGCTCGCCGGACGATGTCAAAAGCCCCTGAATCTCGAGTCACGCAGCTATTGAATGAGGCTCGAAAATTGACCTGCCGCAAACCTACCGCGAAACATAGCCGCGTAGCGCGAAAAGCTTGTATCGAAATAGATGTTCGCCAAATCCCAAAAAGAATATGGGCTTCCGGCGACACCGGAGACAATGTTGACACTCACCTTTTGGGGCGATGATGGGGATGCAGGGAGCTTTTAGCATTTTTCATTGCCCTAATCTTTTATCCGGAGGCTGAACGTACAGGGCAACTTGCCACCGCTGGAAAGGGCAGTGGAACGGATGGTGTAGTCCAGATCAAGGCCGAGAGAGATCTGGAGATGGTACTTGACATGGCCGCCGCAGCAAAAGCAGTAGGTGACAGGCAACGGTTTAGCAGCTCCGCGGAGGCATGCGCAGTGGTAATGGTCAAGGCCTTCAGAGGCAAAACGCATCAGGATTTCGCCGTTTTCCTGCATCCTGACACAACCCCCGAAAACTGCAATTGCCTTGTTGGCGGCCTTAATCCTGTCTTCCAGAGACTTGTTCTCTCTGGCAATTGCCTGAGAGGCCTTTAAGGGCCGGCCGGTCAAGCGGCAGGCACAGGCTTCGCGGACGGCCTTGCGGGTCTTAAGGTCGAGGAGCTTGTTCATGCGGAGCATGGCTTCCCGCATCCAGTCGGCTTTTTCTCTGGGACTGGTTTTCCGGAGAATATTTTCGCCGCCCTGCATTATTTTGTCGATTATGTCCCGCTTAATCCCGGCTTTTTCCAGCTGCGTCGCCAACTCTCCGATGTGGTGATACTCGTAGTTTTTCATACCGGTTCTCACCCCTTATTTTAAAGCTAAAGGCGCAGGTTTTTTGCCACCCGCTGGATAGGGCGGAGGATATTGTGGTGCAATCCAGTTCCCGTCCAAGGGCTATCTGCAGATGATGCTTCACATGGCCGCCGCAGCAAAAGCAGTAGGTAATCGGCAGCGGTTTTTTCGCTTGGGGCAGACAGTAGCACCGGTAAGGCGGCTCAGTTTGCAGATTAAAGCGCGCGACAATTTCTCCGTCTGTAAGCAGTGTGATGCTGCCCAAGTAATTGGCAGCATTGGCTGCTTTGATTCTTTCTTCAAGTGTAGCGTTCTCGGATGCGATTTTTTGGGATGTCTTTATACGCTTCCCGCCCAGGCAGCAGGCACAGCCTTCACGCACAGCTTTCCGGATCGTCATGGGGAGGAGCTTATTCATGCGGAGCATCGCTCCCCGCATCCAGTCAGCCTTTTTCTCGGGGCTGGTTTTGCGCAGGATATCTTTCCCACCCTCCATAATCTGGTCGATTATGCCCGATTCAACTTCTGCTTGCTCCAGCTGCTTTGCCAGTTCTCCGATGCGGTGATATTCGTAGTCTTTCATGGCTATCCTCAATATTGGGATATGAGTTAAGGTGGCTGCAAGCTGCCACACTCCTGTGGCTTCGCCGCTATAAAATTAATGCAGCATTGGCTGTGCATTCGCGGGATGGATGACTTTTGAGTGCCGACTTCCGGCTCCTCCATCCCGACTATCTCCGGGTCGGATTGCCGCATGTAAAATTTGCTGCGTCGTTCGTATCGCCGCTCCCCCTGTAATTCGCCACCTGCGGAAAGGGGCACACCGGCCGTGTCTTGAGGATCCGACTCCTGGATTGGGGTGTATCTTGCATGCCCGCCCGCTCTCGAAATTGGCGGCCCTGTTCGGCATAGGTAGCCTTGATTTGATCCGGCGCAACGCCTTCCTCGACCCACTTCTGCACCGCTTCCAGGGCATCAAAAGCCCCCGGAAACATTGCCGCGCACATGCCGTAGTCTCCATTTGATTGTGCTCAACAAAACTTCTGACTGCGTGGCAGCGATTCTAGCATTTAGCCGTCGTCAACAAAAGATAACATCTGCACAATTGATATATTCGCAGTGCCTATCCAAGACTCCAATTCGGCCATTGGATGCCTGCTGCAGGAGAGCCTGATCTCCTAACATACTCTGCCAAAAATTGAGCAAACCTGCAATCCATCGGGCATGGGTGCGGACAAAAACCTGTCCGCTTTTTTTCGCGGGTAGCACCGATATCTCGCTCGGCCGCGTAGCGGCCCATTGAATTTGGGCCGGCCTTTTAAGGCCGGCATTGTGACCGATGAGCAGGATGCGTCGCGTCAGCGACGCTTGAATTCAACCGTCGCTGACGCGACGGATTCTATTTCAAATCGTTGTCCGGGCCTTAAAAGGCCCGGCTAAGATCATGCTGCTGCTACGCGGCAAACCCATTATGCGGCGTTAGGCGTTTCGCAGAAAGGCGGACATATCTTCATAGGAGTGTGTCAGGAGATCTGAATCCAATGAAACTCAACTTTTCAGGAACGACATTGCCGGAAGCAATGAATCCTGATGCCAGATAAACGACGGATTTCTATAAAAAGCGCTTTGGTATACAGCCTCGGAATTATTCTGGCCATCGGCCGCCGGAGCGCCCCGGATACAGATCCGGATCGTGCCTGCTTCAGATATGGGGACAAGAATTGGCGATTTCTGTGCAAATGCGCTGCACATCGGGCGGATTCATGTTAAGGTGCTCTCGCTTGCGAATCGGAGATCCAAATTATGAAAATGAACAAGCTGCCGAAACCAAACAAACTCTTTATCTCGCTGCTTTCGCTTGTGTTTGCTTCGGCATGCTTTTTGGCTTTGAGCGAACACCCTTTCGCGCAGGAAAAGGCAAAAAGCAATCGACTCAATCCGGCTATCGCTGAATACGAACCGGCGCTGGCGGTCCGCACTCCCACCTGCATCGCATGCCATGCAAAGATCCGCTCGAGCGTTATCGCCGATTTCGGCTGTGGAGATCGGTACTTTTTTGGCAATCGAGCCGGAGGCGGCAAGTTCGGCACTTTTGATGGCCATATCTACGGCGATTTTTTCGGAGGAGCGCCCAACAAAACGGGATGGGCCACGGCCGAAATAAGCAAGAACGTAATTGTTCCCCGAGCTGCGTTCGACTTTAATATAGCCGCGGAAGGTTCGAAGCTTCCGGGCGAATATGGACGAGCGCTGCAAGCCAGGTCTCTGGCTCAATACCTGAGGGAATTGGAAAGACAAAAACAGAGCCCCGCCACAGTTATCGAAAAGAAAAGCGTTTTTATCGGTGCGGCCGATGCCGAAACTCTGGAAGCGCGCTTCGGCATCGTTCCCGGATCAGAGGGAAAGACCAGGTATATCAAAACCGACAAAAGTTCTCCCGGGCTAAGCGGCATCGGTCCTGGCTCCGGTTCCGCCTTCTTCACCAACACGGGGGATGTGGCGTGCGATGGAGATCTTCTGGTGCGCGGAACGCTGTTTTTGAAACAGCCGGTTATTGCAACCGAAACCGGATGCCGAATTTATTCGACCGGCCCCATATTTCTGCAGGGCGGCATCACCTACAAAAATCTCAACGGTTCTGCGGACAGGGCCAATCTCCAACTGGTCAGCTCCAAAGCCATCCTGCTGGGATTAGGGGACAGGAGCTGCGATTCAACCTACAAAGACAGTCCTCTCTCCCGCCGCCTCGTGTCGGGTCTCGCGGGTTCCACTTACATGACAAGGGATGCTTCCAGGTTATCGCTGACCCCGCCGCAATGGGGAGAGGCTATTTATGCGGAAGGTAAGCGGATCCCCGAACTTGAGGATGCGGGATGCCGCGAGGATAATCTGGATTTTACGCGGCTGCTTTTGAATGCACCGCAGGTTCACAGCCGCTACAAAGGGAATTTCAAGGGATTGATCATAGCAGAACTCGTGCTCTTCCGGCTTGGCAAATCAAATTTCGAATTTGATCCTGTTTTCAAAAAGGTTCCGGTACTGCCGCGTCTAAAGGATTCGGATTATCTCGTGGTCCGGTAAAGAGAGCCGGCGGTCCGAGTGCGCAATATGGCCAGGGTGCCGCAGAACAACAGGGGTTACCCGGGAAACAATCAGTTATTCCTTTGCGGGGCTGACATCTCCTTCCTCGAAGCCTCCAGAACTCTGGACCGCCATGTGAATTTTCATATCGATGCCGCATTTTCGCTGTAATATCTCAGGACTGAAGCTTTGGGGAACACCGGGCATTCGCGGGTGGATGCGCATACCTCTGGAGGTAAGACTGTGGATCTGAAAGGAAAGGTTGCGATCGTTACGGGGGGCGGCACCGGCATAGGAGCGGCCATCACGCGGCGCTTCGTCGCTTGCGGGGCACGGGTGTGTATCGCGGGTCGCCGCCAGGAGATGCTCGATGAGGTGGCGAAATCTCTGCCTGAGGGCTCGGTAAAGACCTGCTCCGCTGATGTGTCCGATTGAAAAGGATGTGGAACGGATACTGAAGACGGCTCTTTCCTTTGAAGGAGGTCTCCACGTGCTCGTCAACAACGCGGCCATGGATCAGAATCCTCCCGCGGGTGTTGTGGACATGGACGTTGCGGAATGGAGAAGGATGCTTGAAGTCAATCTCACCGGTCCGTTCCTCATGATGAAGGCATGCATCCCCCAGATGATAAAGGCAGGGTGGCGGCTCCGTGATAAACATCTCCTCACTGGCCGGCTTGAGGTGCAACTCCGAGAATGCCCGGTTTTTGCGCGACCAAAGGGAGGGCTCATCAACCTGACCCAGCAGGCTGCGCTGGACTATGGCCGCTACAACGTGCGATGCAATGTTGTATGCCCGGGAGCCACGAAAACGGACATGTTCACAGAAAACATGGAGGCGTTTGCACAGATGCTCGGAACGAACGTGGAAGACATCTTTGCCCGCTTCATGAAGGACGTTCCCCTGACCCGCGTGGCGCATCCTGACGAGATGGCCGGCATCTGCGCGTTTCTTGCGAGCGATGACTCATCCTTTCTCACCGGAGCCGCTATCCCGGTAGACGGGGGCGCGGCGGTCGTTGATGTCTCGGGCGCTGTGATCAGCAGTATTGTGCGGAGTGTGAAAGAACGAGCCGGAGGCCCCCATGAGTGAAATGCCAATGGAAGCAGATGTCGTCGTCGTCGGTTCGGGCGTATCGGGTCTCGCCGCAGCGCTTGAGGCAGCGCAAGGAGGCGCGAGGGTAGTCGTTTTCGAAAAGCAGCCGTCCCTCGGCGGGACCTCGAACTTCTTCGAAGGCATGTTCGCTGTCGGAAGCGCCATGCAAAAGGAGAAGTACATCGCCTACTCGCGTGACCAGGCCTTCAGGAACTTCATGGAATACAATCACTGGCGCGTCGATGCGCGGCTGGTCCGGTCTCTCATCAACAGATCTGCCGACACCATCGACTGGCTCAAAGCTCTGGGTGTGGAGTTCCTTGAGGTGACCATCAATATGCCCGATGCGCCCCGGACCTACCATGTAGTCAAGGGCAAGGGACAAGCTGTGGTCAAGGCGCTGGCGCTCAAAGCCGAAGGAGATGGGAGTCGCCATCAGAACCGCCGCTCCGGTTAAGCAGATACTGAAGGGGAAGAAAGGGCCATCGGGCGTTGTCGTCGAGTTGGACGGCAAAGACACCGTCGTGGCCTGCAGGGCCGTAGTGATCGCCAGCGGAGGCTATGCGAACAACGCGGAATGGATCAGGAAGTACACCGGCCTCGAACTGGGCCGGACAGTGATGCCCATGGGAAACGTGGGCAAGATGGGCGACGGCATCCGCATGGCCTGGGAGATGGGTGCTGCTGCGGAAGGCATGGGCGTGCTCCACCTGATCCGCGTGGCGCCGTTCGGGCCGGAGTTCCCCTTCATGAACGCCGTGGAAGGAGCGGCCATCCAGCCGGTGTTGTGGGTGGATCCCAAAGGGCGAAAGGTTCTGCGATGAGGGCATCGCCTATTACGATACTTCTTTGGGCAACGTGAATAGCCGGTACAAACAGGGATACACCTTCTGCCTCTTCGACGACACGATCAAAAAGCACTTTATCGAGAAGGGAGTTTTCCGCGGCATGGGAACGGTCGTGCCCCCCGGCAGCAAGCTCCATGACTCTGGATGAAGAATTGGAGCACTTCCTTTCCCTCAAATCGAAGGAGTTCTTCGGCGCAGACTCCATCGAGGAGCTTGCCCGAAAGATGGAGGTGGATCCCCGGGTGCTCAAGGCCACGGTCGATCGATACAACACATTCTGTGCGCAAGGATACGACGAGGAATTTGCGAAGGATCGCGAGTATCTCATACCGCTCTACGGGCCTCGATTCTATGCGGCCAAAGCGCGCACCTGCTTCCTGGGGACGATGGGAGGAGTCAAAATCAACGACAGGACCGAGGCGGTTGATGAGTACGGCTCCCCGATAGCGGGCCTCTACGTCGCAGGGCTCGATGCGGGCGGACTCCACGCGGAGAGCTACAGCATGAGGGATACCTCCGGCATAACTTCCGCATTTGCCGTCAACTCGGGCCGCGTGGCGGGGGAGAATGCAGCCAGATACCTGAAAGGATGACGATGCGGAGATTGAGCTCATTCTCGGCGAAGAGCACGAAAAATACACTAAGGGAGCCGGAACATAACTCACTGGATTTCAAAAGAGCCGGCAAGCCGGTGTTCTTTGGCGCGCATCGCAGGGCACCCGGTGTTAATGGTATTTGCCAGACACAGGGCTATCGGGGATTCAAGAGTGTCATCCCAATTCAATCTTTTTATGGCAATTGCCCTGAAAACGGTCCTTGAGATTTTCGATCGATCGGGTATTCGAGGACCGGTTTCTTTTCTCCAAAGGAGGGATTGTGGCATTTGATACATCGCGAAGAAAATTCCTGCAGGCCGGTTTGGCGCTGCCTGCCGCAGGCTTGGTTGCCTCACACTATTCCAATGCATTTGGGCAAGCCCCTGCCGGCATGGTTTATCGGACATTGGGAAAAACTGGTTTGAAGGTTTCTGCCGTTGGTTGCGGCATCGGTGTGGTGCCCGATCCGGCAGTACTTAACCGTGCGGTCGACCTGGGCGTTAATTATTTTGACACCGCCCGCATGTATGGCAAAAGCGAGGATATTGCCGGTGAGGCTTTCAGGGGCAAGCGAAACAGGATCGTGCTGGCCAGCAAAACCGATGCGCGGACAAAGGCCGATGTGTACAAGGATATGGATACCAGCCTGAAGGCGCTGCAGACGGATCATGTCGACATCTGGCATTTGCACTCCAGGGACACGCCCGATGCGATTACGGACGAGGCGGTTGAGGCTTGCGAAACTCTGAAGAAACAGGGGAAAACCCGCTTCATCGGAGTGAGTTCGCACGACATCTACGCCGTCGTCGACAGAATTGTAAGCATCGGGAAATTCGATGTTGTACAGACTACATACAGCTATCCCATAAACTCGCATTTGCGCACCGCATCTATTAAAAAGCTCTATGACTCGGGAATCGGCGTTGTGGCCATGAAGGTGATTATTGCAGTGGCCGGCATAATCCCCCCGAAAGAGCTGAGATTGAAAGGGGAGGGGCCGCTGGCGGCTGTCAAGTGGGTTCTGATGAATCCCATGATCTCGACCTCGGTGCCGTATGCCAAGAATATTGCAGAGCTCGAGATGAATTTCCGGGCCATGCAGGAGCCCTATTCTATCGAGGATGAGAAAGTGCTGTATGCGCGGAGCGAGGAAATCCGTTCCCGCTACTGCCGCATGTGTTACGAATGCAAAGGAAAATGCCCGAATGGCGTACCCGTTACCGACGAATTGCGCTATCTGGCATACAACGATTTCGGCGGTAATTTCAGTCAGGCACAGGGGAATTTCAGGCTTCTGCCGGAGCAAGTTCGCCGAATCCGGTGCAGGGACTGCTCCTCCTGCGCTGTTCAGTGCCCCAACGGCGTCGACGTTCAATCCAGACTCATTCGGGCGCAAACCCTTCTTGCGTAAACATCAAACGGAGAGCACGGGACAGAATTCCGTGTTCTCCGTGTTCAAGTCCTCTGCAATCCTTCGCGGACTTCGTGGCGTACGAGCTCGCGCGCCTGCTCTTCCAGGCCGAGGCCTGCGCGGCCGCTTCCACGCTCGGCAGTATGGCGTGATATCTGCTCTGCCTCCTCAGCCGCCTGTTCTACTCCTGCCTTCAATCCAGCCGGCTGTTTGTGCCCCATGTCAGTCCCCGATCAGGGAGCGCATTGCGATGGTTGCCGGAGCGGCGGCAGCAGAAGGATCGAATGCATAGCTGCGAATGGCCGGGAGATGGTCTCCCCAGAAAAGGGCATGTGGGGCACGAAGGGTGTCATCCAGCGAAGCCGGTTCCGAAAGCTTATTCTCCACGCTCAGTGCCTTGCCCAGCCAAAGTCCCGCCTGAAGCAGGGCTTCCCGTTCTTCTTCCAGCAATCCGCCTCCGCCCAGCAGGGCCGCCATTTTCAACTTGCGGCTCGCCTGCCGGCGATTCTCTTGAGCGAGCTGACGTTCTGCTTCTGTGAGTTTTGATGAGGATATCGCGTCGGATAAGCCGAGTTCCCGGATTGCGCGGGTGCTGGGGGCAATCAGGCCTGCTGCAAGGAGGCGCGCCATTGCTTCATCAGCCGATCGATCCATCACCTCCAGCATCACCGGGGCGAGTGGATCCGAAACATCCTTGCCGAAGAATTCCTCGAAGGGTACGGACAGTTTTTCACGATACAGAGGCGCATCCCGATCCACCACAACAACAATCACGGAATGGGTGCCTTCTGCCGGATACCGTTCCTCGCAGCGAATGCAGGCCGATCCTAGAAGCTTGCGGACAATTTCATTGAATCCGAGTCCGCGATCGACCGGCAATGCGGGTTTACGGGATACAGGCGCCGCAGGTTTCGGTGCCGGCGAGACGAGTTGCTCCAGCCGCGAGAGGAACGCCTGCTTCCCGCCGCGGAATCGTATGGCGCTCAGGTCGCCGCGCATGTCCAGGACCCCGTCGGCAAGCGCCTGCTTGCTCGAGAGAGTCTCGAGCATCCGCTGTTCGATGGTGTTTTCGGAAACCAGATGTATCACCGTGACAGACTTCGTCTGATGCTTCCGCCAGGCGCGCGCGATCCGCTGTTCAAGACGGGCCGGATTCCAGGGCAGATCGCAATTCACGACGACGCTTGCATTCTGCAGGTTCAGGCCTGTGCTGCCGGAATCAGTGCTCAGGAAAACACGGCAGTCGGGATCGTTTTTAAACAACAGGATTTCCGCCCGTCTTCGCCGCTGCGGCACCGAGCCCGTGTGCAGCGCGTATCCAATCTTCATTTTCTCACAGAGATCCTTGACCAGCTCCAGCATCCGCGCCCACTCGGAGAACACGATTACTTTTACATCGCCGTTGCCGCGGCATTCCTCCAAAATCTTTTCCAGTTCTGCAAGCTTGGGGCATGTCGTGTCTTTGGGATCCAGGATGTAATTGGTGTCGCAAATCATGCGCATCATGGCCAATTCCCGTTGAAGCTTTTCGGATTCCTGCTGCGTCAGCGGGCGTGATTTTGCTATGGCCACCAGCCGTGCTACTTGAGCCTCATGTGCGGAGTAACTGTCCGCCTGTTTCGGACTGAGGGACACAAAGTATCTTTGATCCGTTCGATCCGGCAGTTCTGTTTCAACATCCGCTTTTCGCCGGCGCAACAGGAAAGGCTTGATGCGCCTGTGGAGTTGCTCCAGATTCCGATAGCCGGATGGCCGTCCGCGCTCATCCAATTCATAAAAATCACGGTTAAAGCGAAACAGGGGCCCGAGAACCGAAGGATCGAGGAAGGACATCAGAGAATGAATATCATCGATACGATTTTCGACAGGAGTTCCCGTAAGGACGAAGGCATAGCGGCTCTGCAGCCGTTTTACCGCTTGAGCCGTTTTGGTGTTCCAGTTTTTGATGCGCTGCGCTTCATCCAGGATGATAATGTCCGGCTGAAGATGCCTGTTGACGTCAAGCGCATCCGCCAGCACCTGTTCATAATTGACGATCGTGAAAAAGGGAGCGGAGGCATACAGGCGCAGCCGTTTTCCCCTCGGTCCATATACCAGCTGATAGGCCAGGTCCGTGAAACGCTGGATCTGATCTTCCCACTCAGTTTTCAACGAGGCCGGAGCAACGACCAGCGCGCGCGCCGCCTTGCCGAGGCGGTAAAGGAGTGCGCACGCGGCTATGGCCTGAATCGTTTTGCCCAGTCCCATCTCATCAGCCAGCAAAGCCCGCTCGCTAAAAGCCAGGTGCCGCATGCCTTCGCGCTGATAGGGATATAGGGGCACCAGCGTTTCCTGGGCCGGCCATTGCCCGGACTGTACTTTCTGTTCATATTCCCGAAGCGCGGATTTCCGTTCTTGTTCACGCCGCCGCGCCTCCAGCCACCATGTCACCTCCTGGGAAATGCGCAGGGAAGGAATATCGGCGCGCTGCAGCATTGCGACAGCTTCTTCCGGATCTTCCGTTTGCAGGATTCCGTCACCATGAACCATGCGGGCAAGCGCCCGCGAGCGCCCGGGTTTATTCTCCTCGATGCGCAACGCCCCGGACGCCATGTCAGGCACTACATCGATTCGTTCCGCACCATTCTTCTGAGCCTGGCTGAAAAGCCGCCGATAGCGCGCTTCGAGATAGAGAAGCGTTGCCTCAACATGTTTGCAGGTTCCGAGCGCATTAATGCGGAAATCGACGCAATTACAGGAAAACCGCCGCTGCGATATGCTGCGGATTTCTACGGAATAGGTTAAGCCGCTTTCCGATTTCACGGCAAAATTCGAAAAAATTGGAAAGCGCGGATCAAGGTTCCGGACGCGCAAGGATTCTGTTTGTGCTCGATATCGGCGTCGCGCGATTTCGTCCTCGTCCGTAGTCCTCCAATTGTATACAGTCGGCAGCTTTGGTCGTGAGTTTCCTTTCTTTCGCATGAAGCACCCTCCCGAATGGATTCGGCAGCATTTTGCCGAGATCGATTCCGGCAGCCATTCCTGGCAAGGAACAGATCGATAACTTGGGCAGCAGCCGGTTCCGATATCACAGCCTGCAACGAACTTTTGAATGGATCCGTCGTAAGCTTAGGACAAAGCTTGTGAATGCGCCAGAGATTATAAAGACGGCGCCGCCTGCCCGCGTAGTATAGTTAGGGCCATGGATAGTACTCTGGCGCGATACCGGACTCTGCTGGACATTTTTGAATCGATTGCTGCGCACCGCCGGCTGGGGGATTTCTTCAAGGCGATGAGCCAGAGCCTTGCCTCGGACATCGCCGATCTCCGAGACTTCAATGGGAAGAAGCTGATTGCGGCCGGCTCTGAAACCCTCGACGTCGTAGAAATCTGATGGCAGGTGTGCAGCAGTGAGAATGTTCCACAAGCGCTTATTGCTTTCGAGCCGCTCGTCCATTGCGTCATTTCCCTGGTGACCCAGGGGATCGTCATTGTTCATTCCGATTCAGACGTCCCCGCATTGAATCTTCGTTCCGATCATACAGCAGGTGCAATGCCGCTGGAATGGCGAAACAGGCGGCGCAAAGGGGATTCATTGAAGGGCGATAATGCGATCAAGTAACCCTCTCCGGAAGCCTCCGATCCAGCGCTCCGCGATTCAATTCTGCCCGAGACTAGAAGGGCGTGTACGTTTGATATCATTCCGCCTGCCTTCACCGGTTTGACTACCCTGTCCGGAACGGCCCATTTCGATCGAGCGGCGCGTACAGGTAGTAACAGCGATTGGGGCGATTGGGGACACTCATCGTGTTCCTGATTCCGGTCCGGGACTCAATTTGGAAATTTCCTGGAATATTTCGAGGAGATGGGATCGGTTCTCATCTTTTGTAAAGGCTATGGCGGATCTGAAGTGATAGATCCTGGATCCGGCTTTAAGGGTCAGTTCATCGCCGTCCAAGGCATAAAAACACTCCGAGTACTTATAGTCGAAGCTGTGGTTCTTGCTTTCGGAAACAAAAGCAATGGAATCCGGCGCAATCCTCAAAATTCCCTTGCAGCTGCCCAGCCAATGGTCGTGTTTGACCGGGAATGTGTGAACCATTTCGATGGGTTTGGCCTTTGCAGCCTTCGGCACAGCAGCCGGTGCCTTTTGAGCTGCCGGAGCCGGGGGAGGTTCCGCGATTTCAGGCGACGCAATCGCTACCCGGGGTCTGCCGGTTACGGTCGGGATACTTGGCGGAGCGGTCAAGAGGTTCAAATTGGCAAGGAGAACTCCTACAAACAGGAGGATCAAGGCCGTCAATCCCAATGAAACCCATTTGCGCCTTTGCGAGAAGACTCGCCCTGATCCCCGAGCTGGATTCAGAATTCCGGGTGTTGAAGCGGATTCCCGCGACATCCCATTTTTCGTCCTGCGTCCTTCGGCAGATTCTGTCGGCAGATTGAGTCCCTCGCGGGATGCAAAGCCATGCAGCAACAGTGACTCCGCCTGGTCGGCGCGGACGGCTTTGGAAAACAGAAAGCCCTGTCCGTATTCACAACCCATGGATCGAAGCAGTTCCAACTGCCTGGGATTTTCAATCCCCTCGGCAACGACACGCAGACCCAACTGAGCTGCCAGGCTTTTTATGGTTTTGACGATCTCCAGGGCGTCGGGGGTGTTTTCGATGCTCATAACAAACGAGCGATCGATTTTCAAATAATCCAGAGGAAACCGATGCAGATAGGCCATGGAAGAGTATCCGGTGCCGAAATCATCAAGGGCGATCCTTGTTCCCATGACGCGGAGCTGCATCAGCACGTTTCGGGTCTCCTCCGGATCTTCCATCACAATCCCTTCCGTCAACTCCAGCATCAGGCCCTGGGCATCGAGATTCGAGTCAAGCAGAATCTCGCGAATATCCTTCACGAGGGAGGACTGCGAGAATTGTTTGGCGGAAAGGTTCACTGAAATCCACAGATTCTTCGGTATGCGGGGATCTATTTGCCAGGTCTTCAGTTGCAGGCAGGCATCCTTCATTACCCATCGGTTCAACGGTATGATAAAGCCGTTTTTTTCGGCAATCGGGATAAAATCCCCGGGCATAAGCAGGCCCCGGGAAGGGTGCTCCCAACGGACCAGGGCCTCAAAGCCCGCGATCTGATTTGTCGTCAGAGACAGGATCGGCTGATAATAAACCTGAAACTCCTTGCGGTGCAAAGCTCCGTGAAAATCCTTTTCCAGCTGTTGCCGGGTCTGGTCTGACAGCAGAACGGCGGTATCAAAAACCTCACAGCGCGATCTCCCCAACGATTTTGCGCGATGCAAGGCTGTATTCGCGTCCCGCAGGGCATCCTCGGAATTCCGGTAGCCCGTGGCGCTTAGGGCGATGCCGATACTGGCGGAAAGCGATACGGCATGGCCGTCAAATGTAAAGGGAGCCAGGATCACTTTCAGCAGACGTTCGGCGACCAGCTGCGCATCCGCCAGCTCGTTCAATTTTTCGAGCAGGATGATGAACTCCCCGGCTCCGGAGCGTGCTACCAGGTCCGCACGTCTTTCCTGGCCGGAGCTGTCCTTGGTCCTCAGTGCAGTCTCCAGGCGGCGGGCGGCCGCGACCATGATGGAGTCGCTGTGCAGCCTCTCCAAGGGCGTTGGCGCCCGGTTCGGAAAGGCCAAGGTCCAAAACAAGGACAGCGTAAATGAAATCCCCCTGCTTCCTGGCCTTTTCGATGGATCGTGCCAGACGATTCAGGAGAAGAAGCCGGTTGGGGAGGCCGGTAAGGGCATCCACAACCATTTCGGCCGTGATATCCACATGGCAGCCCGCGATACGGAATGGACGTCCACGGTCATCGCGCGTGATCACGCCGCGGCAGGACATCCAACGGTAACAGCCGTCCTGGTGAAGCATCCGGTGCCGGAATTCAAACTGTTTGGAGGCCGTTTTCAGTTGGGAAGCAATCTCGCGTCTAACCGTTTCGAGGTCTTCGGGGTGGATCCTTTTGAACCACTCTGCTGCGGTATTGCTGCACTCGCTCTGCGCGCAACCCAGCATCGAGATCCAGCCGGGAGAATAGTGAATCCGGTTGGTTGTCAGATCCCAATCCCAGAGCCCATTTTCCGCACCTTGGGCTGCTAATTCGTATCGATCCATGGGCGCACAAAGCCTCCGGTTGCCAATGCGCTGCGCGCGGGCAACCTGCGATCCAGTGACACAGATCACCTAAAAGGATGCTCTCTTCTACTTTTCGGAAGGGTTTCTGTGGAGATTAGGCCTGAATGATCTGTTATTTGCAGCCGGATTCCGGAAAACATGAGGGAGGCGCGCCCGGGAAGGTTTTGAGGCACACAGGCTCATGCGGACGGCCCTATGGCATAGCGATCGCGCGGCGCTAAAAGTCAAGGGGCCCGGCTGATGCTCAAAGTTTGCGAAATTCTTGACAAACCTAATCTTGTAACTTCAGATCGGCCACAAAAGCGTTTTGTTGTTCGCGATTCTGACCAAGTCACTAGAGCCCATCTGTGTTGAAGAGAGGCTGCAAAATGCCCGGCTTCTCCGATATTTACTGTTCAAGCTCCAATAGAGTGTCATCAACAAAGCTGAAGAGTGCCTGAGCGAATCTGCATCGTTGCGGTATAGCCTTACTTAGCCAAAGGAGGATACCTGTCATGCGTTCAGTCGCGATTGTGGTTTGTTTCGTTCTGGCTGCCTGCTCATCCTTTGCCCAGAGCGATCGAGGTACCATCACCGGCACCATCTCTGATCCTGCAGGCGCGGTGGTAGCCGGCGCCAAGATTGAAGTGAGGAACACTCAAACCGACGCCCAGTATGAGACTGCAAGCACAACAACCGGAAACTACACGCTCGCTCAATTGCCGGCGGGCGTATATCAGCTTACGGCCTCGGTGACGGGCTTCAAACAGTATGTCCGCACGGGCATCACGGTTCTGGTCGCGCAGACCTTGCGCATTGACATTCCGCTCGAGGTGGGCAGCCTCGCCGAGACCGTAACTGTCAATGCCGACGCGCCGCTGCTGAGGACCGAAAGCAGCGAATTGAGCGACAACGTCAAAATCGATCGCGTGAACGATCTTCCCATAGTGAGTGTTGGAGGCGGATCGTCCGGGATTCGGAACCCCTTAGCCGTAACACAATTAATCCCGGGATCGAGCTGGGCCAGCAACGAGTATCTCCGGGTCAACGGTACACCGAACAATACCCAGGCGCTCCGGATAGAGGGCCAGGACTCCTCAACGGGTCTGTATAACGGGACTCCGCAGATGACGGCCCCCAGCGTGGATTCGATCCAGGAGTTTTCCGTTCAGACCAGCAACTATAACGCCGAATTCGGTCAGGCAGGCGGAGCGGTCTTTAACACCACCATGAAGTCGGGAACCAACTCGTTTCATGGATCTGCCTATGACTACATTGTGAACGAGGCTCTGAACGCGAGCACTCCCTATTCGAACCTCAAGGCAAGGCAGCGGAGGAATGATTACGGCTTTACGTTGGGAGGGCCGATCTGGATTCCCGGGGTGTATGACGGCCACGACAAGGCATTCTTCTTCTTCAATTTTGAGCAGTTCCGCGAAACCCAGATCAACAACAACCGGCCGCAGACCGTTCCCATAACGGCCTATCGCAACGGCGATTTCTCTTCCATATTGACCGGGAACATAATCGGGACGGATCCGACGGGACAGCCCATCTATGAAAACCAGATATATAATCCGTATACAACCCAGACGGTTGATGGAAAAACATTCCGCCTGCCGTTCATGGGCTGTGATGGGCAGCACCGGAATGTGATCTGTACGGATCCCGGCAGCCCGAACTACACGCCACTGGACCCGGTAGCTCTGAATATTCAGAACTACATTCCACTGCCGAACCGCTCGGTGGCTGATTTCCCGTTTACCAACAATTACCTGCCAATATTTGAGAGTCCCTCCGTTACCACCATCCCAGCTGTGAAAATCGACTATCAGCTGAGTGCCAAGCTGAAGTTATCGGGCTTCTACTCGCATGGAAACACAGAAAGCCACAATTTGATCCTATATGGAGGGGCGGATGGCCTGCCTCCGCCGATTCCGTCGTCGCGGGACTATTATTCCACGGTGAACACAATCCGTGTGAGCCTTGACGATGCCCTAACCCCGACAATGCTTTTGCACATAGGGGTTGGCATGGTCTATTACACATTTAACGATGATTCTCCCGTCACCAACTTCGATACCGAAAAAGAGCTCGGCTTGAAGGGAACCTATGGACAGGGCAGATTCCCTTATTTCCCGTCTATGACCCAAGGCTCTTACGGCGGAATGGTAGGCATGGGTCCGATGGGGCAGTCAGATATGACGGAGGAAAGACCAACGGCGAATGCCAGCCTCACCTGGGTAAAAAGCAACCACACCGTCAAATTGGGCGCGGAAATGACCTTGGATGGGTTTCCTTCCACGAACCTTAATAACAACAATGGACAATTTGCCATCAGCGCCAATCAGACAGCCCTTCCTGTCGATCAGTGGCTGGGAGGCAAAAGCGTGGGATTTCCCTACGCCAGTTTCCTCCTGGGCGCAGTCAACAGTGGCAACATCGCCCTTCCCGCTGATAATCACCTGGGCCAACAAGCCTGGGCGTTGTTTGTCCAGGATTCCTGGAAAGTAACCCGCAAGCTTACACTGGATTACGGCCTCCGATGGGATTACCAGACGTATTTGAGGGAAACTTACGGGCGCATGGCCAACTTCGGGCTTACGACACCCAATCCGACGGCCGATAACATCCCGGGGGCTACCATATTTGAGGGCTATGGAGAAGGCCGCTGCAACTGCGATTATGCCAAGAACTATCCCTATGCGTTCGGACCGCGGCTTGGAGCCGCCTACCAAATTAACTCCAAAACCGTGTTCCGCGCCGGGATCGGCATAGTCTTCTCCAAAACGGCCACGAACAACTTTGCCTCATTGGGCATTACGGGCAACAACCAGTTCATTTCACCCGGGCTCAAGCAGCCCGCCATGTGGCTGAAAGATGGCGTACCGATAGTACCGGTGTGGCCCAATTTGGATCCGGGGCAGCAACCCGTCTCTAAGGGCTTGATCGGCACGGCCCCTACGCTGACCGATCACAACGCCGGACGGCCCCCAAAGCAGGTGCAATGGAGCATCGGATTTCAGCGTGAGATTACCAGGGATCTTGCGGTGGATGTTTCCTACGTAGGGAACCGGGGAGCCTGGTGGCAGGCAAATGGCCTCCTTGACCTCAATCGGCTGACGCCGGAGATCCTTGCCGCTCATGGACTCAGTATCAATAACGCGGACGATCGAAACCTGCTGACGACTCCTATGTTTGCGCAATCACGCATTGCGGCTCCATACCCGAGTTTCCCGATGAGCGAGACTGTGGGCCAGGCCTTGCGGCCATACCCTCAGTTCGGCTCGATCGGGGTCCGATGGGCGCCGCTGGGCAACACCTGGTACGACTCCCTGCAGGTGAGGGTGACCAAACGGTTCTCCCATAATTTCGATTTCACCTACAATTTTGTGTGGCAGAAGGAGCTTACGCTTGGGTCGGAGGATGAAGCCAGCTTTGGCGCCGACGTAAACGACGTGCTTTACCGGAATCTGAACAAACACATTTCAAGCTTCTCGCAGCCACTCCAGAGCACTCTGGCCGCGACCTATACTTTTCCCAAATGGGGGGGCAACAAGGTGCTGTCGTGGATAGCTCGGGATTGGCAGATCAGCGCCATGCTCCAGTACAAGAGCGGGCGGCCCATCCGCGTTCCCAGCGCGCAAAATATGTACTCTTCACAAATGATGTACAACAACTTTTTTGGTAATGCGTGGCTTGGTTCCTTCCTCGGCCTAAACGGGCCCTGGGCAGACCGTGTTCCTGGCGAGCCGTATTTTACCAAGGATCTTAATTGCACCAGCTGCTTCGACCCGAACCAGGATTTCGTGTTGAATCCGAAAGCCTGGGCGGATCCTCCTCCGGGCCGGATAGGATACGCAGCTGCATATTATGACGATTACAGATACCGGCGCCGTCCAGTGGAGAATATGTCCCTGGGACGGATCTTCCGGATAAAGGAAGGAATCGACCTCAATATCAGGGTAGAGTTTACCAACATCTTCAATCGAATCCAGCCGAACAATCCCTCTTCGGGGAATGCCCTGTCAACGCAGGTTACGGACCCGACGGGCAAGCCGCTGGGCGGCTTCGGTTACATCGATACCGGAAGCGCCGGAGCCCCCCGTGGAGGCATGATCGTCGCGCGATTGACGTTCTAGTCAAACCGTCCATCAACAATTGAGTCCCGCCGTCCATCGCGGCGGCGGGACTCAGCATCACCTGCCGTCTTAAGCCCTTTTCGTTCCGCAAGCCGTTTGAGGATTTATATCTTCCCCAGTGCTTTGAGGACCTTGTCCGGCGTGATTGGAAAATTCGTGATCCATTTGCCGGTCGCGCTGTAAACGGCGCCGGCCAGAAGTGTGGCGGTCACCGCACCCAGGCTCTCGCCGATACCGATGACTCCATAAGGTCCGTATCCCAATCCGCTTTCGACGATGCACTGGTGCATGGGTCCGGTGATATCGTTGAAGGAGAACCATTTGTAGTCAACCAGGTTGTCGTTGAGCAAGACACCGGTGGCCGGGTCGTAGACTTTGGCGTCCTGGCGGCCGTGGCTTAATCCCATGTAGGTCCCGCCGTACTGCTGGCCGTTGACTCCCTCGGGATCAATACACTTGCCGACATCGTTGGAATTGACGACTGTCTTTATCTCTATTTCGCCGGTTTCCGGGTCGACTTCCACCTCGACCCAGGTTGCCTGCCTGCCCATGTAGTAAACTTCATCATGATACATTTGCCTGCCGCTGAAGGCGATGAACGGCTGGTAGTTTTGCCAGTGATAGTTGGCTACCTGCTGAAGCGTTTTTCTGTTCTCCGGCCTGGCTTTCTCAAAAACGATGCCTTCTTTGATGTCCAAATCATCAGGCTTTAAGCCTGGGAACTGGGCAGGGACCTCGACAATTTTAGGTTCGATTCCTGATTTGGTGGGAGTGGTGCACTGCGCCAGGATGAGAGCCCGGACCTTTCGCGCCGCGTCGATCGCCATAGGCAGGGTGCGCACAAGGCCGGTCGAGCCTTCTCCGGCCGGCGTATCCAGCCCGGTATCGTCGAAAGGCCTGAACTCGACGTCCTCATACTTCACGCCCAATTCATCGGCGACCACACGGCAAATGGTGCTCTCGTGGTTCCAGCCGCCGTCTGCATGCCGGGCCAGGATCCTCACCAGGGGAGTCTGCCGCTGGATATTAATGCCCATCTGGTTTGCCTGGAAGTAACCGTTGGGATCAGGCGACCATGCAACGCTGTGTACCATGCCTACTCCGTGCAGCTTGCCGTTCGGCAGCACTCTGGTTCCCGGAGCGTGGTATTTCTTCTCCCAGCCGAAGGCTTCCTTGCCGGCTTTGAACACGGCCTCGAGCGAATTCACCATCGGGAATCCCTTGGGTTTTTTTACATTTTCGTCCACCCAGGACATGGCGAGTCCGCGGCAGCCGTCGTTTTTCATGGCGACAACGTGCGGGTCCAGCCCGGTTTCAGCGGCGACACGGAAAAACACATTATTCCACAACGCCGCAGGATCTCATGCCGTGCCTGTAATTGATCGCCGCCGGGCGATTGATGTATGGAATTTGGGTGGTGCCGAACAGATTGGGGATGGATGTCCCTTCCCATAGCTTGCCGTGAACTTCGGCGCCTGCCCGCACCGAGCGTGTCCTGCACAGCCATGATGGTGCCGTCTTTCTTAAACCCGACCTTGAAGTTGTGAACCCCGTGCTCGTATCCGCCCGCATGGAAATAGCTCTCGTCATACAGGAGCTTGACCGGCTTCCTGGTCCTCTGGGCAAAGATGCATGCCATTATGGGGAACCAGGTGTAGTAGACGATCCAGTTTTCATGACCGAACTGAGCGCCCTGATAGAGAGAATGCACATGAATGTGAAGGTGATTGCCGAAGTACTGTTTGAGGATGTTCGTCGTGCGCATCGGAATCTGGTTGTGAGCCCATACCTCGAGGTACTCTCCTCTGAATACAGCCACACAGCTCAGAGCTTCCACGCCCGCGACAGTTGTCTCGTCTTCGCTCCATCTGAAATCGACGATCTTGTCGGATTCGGCAAAACCCTTTTCCACGTCGCCATGAACTTCGTATCCCTCGAACAGCCGGCTTCCGCTGTGCCGCACATTCGTTTTTGGATCCACATGGGGCTGCAGGATGACGGCGTTGGGCGCGACAGCCTTCTCCGGGTCGAGCTCAAAAGGCAGGATCTCCCATTCTATTTTTGCCAGCTTCAGGGCTTCGTCGCAGATCCGTGGAGTATCGGCGCAGACCGCAAAGCCCGCAGGCTCTCCCGCCCAGTTGGCTTCCTCGGCCAGCAGCTGTTCCGTTTGATGGCTGAACACCCACATGGTGAAGTTCCGCCACTTGTTGTCCTTAAGCCATTTATCATCGTACCTGAAGACGGCTTTGACCCCGGGATAGGCTTCGACCGCTTTGGTGTCCAGACTTTTGATCCTGGCGTGAGGGTGTGGGCAAAGATACATCTTGGAATACAGCATGCCGGGCAGGTATACATCTCTTGTATATAAGCCGGTTCCGCTGGCCTTTTCATAGCCGTCCTTGCGGCGCACTCCCTTTTTGCCGATGGCATTATATGAATTAAGCGTTGTATAGACGGGCATCTATATACCCTCCTTCAATGCGCGGGCTGCCTGTTGCACAGCCGGGATATGCCGAATGTAAGTTGCGCAGCGGCATAGATTGCCCGCGAGCGCCTCTCGTATATCGGCCTCCGTCGGATCCGGATTCCTGTCCAGCAGGGCTTTGGAGGTACAGATAAAGCCTGGTGTACAGTATCCGCACTGCATGCAGTGGTTCATTACGTAGGTTTCGATCAGCGGGTGTTTGGACAGGGCGACACCTTCGGCTGTTTGTATCTTTTTGCCGTCGCACTCGATGGCGAGTGCAAGACAGGATAGAATTGGCCTGCCGTCCATGATCACGGTACAGGACCCGCAGGCGCCATAGCCCAGACACATGTCCTTAATGGACAGGAATCCGAGCCTCTCCCGCAGGCAGTCGCGCAGCGATTCTTCAGGATCGACCAGAACGTCATATTCCAATCCGTTCACGGTCAGCCTGATTTTATGCGAGCCGGTTGCCGCAGTCTCCGGTGAGACAGCGGAAGCTTTTGCGCCCGTCTGTCCCGAAACTCCGGCCGCGATCGGAGCTGCACCCGCCATTGAGGCCCCGCCGGCGACCAGTCCGGCGTCTTTTAGGAACTTCCTACGCGATATGGTGCTGAATGATTCCTGGGGCTCTTCTCCTTCAGTTTCGCTTGCTTCTTTTTTGGGCATAGTGCTCTCCTTTCTTTGGCACCTTGGGCTCCCGGTGACTTCCGCCACAGACGATTCGCCCGCTTTCCTAAACTTTGCCAAGCCGAAATCGAGCAGTTTCACAGAACAGATATAAGAAATTTCTTTGCGCTGCTGCCATGAAGCATGGAACGAAATCCGCCATCATCTAAGGTACGAACCGTGTGCCAGTCAAGATCTGCATCCATGAGGGGCTCGAAAGCGAGGCTGGAATACCGGCCCAGAGTACCACAAACCGCAATGCCAAGCCGCCCAGCAGACACGATGTAATTGCCACCAGGGGCAGAACGACTGCGGCGCGTCTGAGCGAACCGCTCAGTTGGCTGAGACACACCAGGAGCGGCACTGCCAACCCCAATCCCACAACAATGATCCAGAAGACCGGGCTGACCGCCCCACTGATCAACAATTGCGCCGCGCGCGCCGCATCCGCCGAGCCTTTCAGCATCTTGTGGAGATAGTATCCGAGAACGACACCCTCGATGAGGATAAGCGTGATGACAGATACTTCCAGGATTCTCCTCAGACGAGCTGCTCCCTCGCTTCGCTCTCGCAGGGTAGCATACGCAGTGACCAGACCGATCCCAGTGTCCAGTGCCGATACCGTGAAGAGCGCGGGGAGCCACCATGTATTCCAGAAGGGACGGAACGGCAGCACCCCCAGCAGCACGCCCGTGTAGAACGCAACTCCCAGGTTCAGGAAGATTCCCGGCGCCGCCAGGATAGTGCGGAACACCTTGCGCTTTTTTTCCAGGAACTTCACCCGGGCGCCCACCCACCTCAGCACGGATTCCGTCCAGAACAGCGCGAACAGTCCGTTGAACAGAATTGCGCCGAACACCAGCCACGCGCCGATCGCCATCCAGGACTGCATGTTGGAGAAGCTTTTGAACAGCACCAGTGCGCGGAACGGCTTGCCGACCTCCATGAGGAGCATCAGGGTGCCCACTACGATGGCAATAGTGCTTGCCCAGGCACCGAAGCGTACTGTGGACTTGAAGCGTTCGCCCGTAGTCAGCGCGATCATCGCCGTGGCAATGAAGCATCCTGCGCTCAAGCCGCCCAGGAACAGGTAGACCGCTATCATCGATCCCCAGGTCGTCTGCAATCCTTCCATATAAGACCTCGTCAATTGGGGCCGCGCCGGCTGGCATCGTTGTAGGGCCGTGCCAACACGGCCCAGATACCTTACTTGCTGAGTCCTTCCCTGGAAATCAACAGCGAAGGCTGGGTACTGCCGGCCAGTTTCCTGGCCAACCTCTCCTGGGTATGCTTCGCCAGTTCCTCCATCGTTCCTGCCTTGATGGCCTGAGCGGGGCAGGAGTCGACGCAGGCAGGCTCCTGACCCTTCTCTGTGCGGTCCAGGCAGTAGTTGCACTTCTGCATGGTTCCACTAGAACCATACTGCGGCACTCCAAACGGGCAGGCGAAGAAGCAGTAGTGGCAGCCGATGCACTTGTTCTGGTCTACCACCACGATGCCATCCTCAGGCCGTTTGCTGATCGCGCCGGCCGGGCACACAGCCACGCAGGCGGGTTCCCCGCAGTGCATACAAGCGAGGGAGACGCTGATGATCTGCGCGTTCGGATATGCACCGGACTCAATATTGGTAACGCGCCGCCATTTCGGCCCCTGGGTGCCAGGCTTGTCGGTTACCTTCGGTTCCACGCCGTTCCAGTTCTTGCACGCAGCTTCGCAGGTGTGGCAACCCATACACCGTTCCGTATCTAAATAGAAACCTTTTTGCATGCCGTTCTCCTCAAGCTTTTCTCACCTGGCAGAGCTGGGACTTGAAAGCCGGAAAGCCCGTTATCGGATCAAAGGTCCGTGGCAGAATTGTGTTTACATCGGCCTGGGGCCAGCCGTGGAATACGTGGACCACACCCGGTTGGGCCAGATTTGTGATATTTGCCTTGACCGTGATCTGTCCCAACGGAGTTTCGACAACGACGTCCTCACCTTGTTTGATCCCGCGCGCCTGTGCATCTTTTGGATTAATGTCCAGTTTGGGATTGGGCTGCAGCTCCCGCAGGCGCGGATTGTTCCGATGCCGCGAGTGCGTGAACATCGGCTCCCGCGATCCCGTGTTGAAGATGAGGGGAAATTTCTCCGCCGTCTGAGGTGCCGCGACTGGACCTTCCGGCGGTTCCCGATAGGTGGGCAACCCATCGAATCCGGCCTTTTCCAGAATGGAGGATTTGAATTCAAATTTGCCCGAAGGCGTCTTGAAGCCGGGCTTGCCCGCCAGCTTCTGTGCGGACGGCTCTCCAGACCCGGCTGGCTTCTTTTGTGCCGGCGGAATCACAATGCCCTTCGGCGCTTTGATCAGATCGGCCGCCTTAAGGCCCAGCGGCTCGAGCTGCCAGTCCACGGTATCCATCACGCTCCCATTCCAGAACTCGGCTCCCATACCCAGGTGCTTCGCCAGATCCCACATCCATTCCATGTCGCCCCGAGCTTCGCCGACAGGCGACACAACTGGCTGAGGCAGGAAAACGGTTCGCCCGGCAATGTTGATCGGTCCCAGCCTCTCAAGCGAGGTTGCCGCTGGAAGGACGATATCCATCAATTCCATGGTTGGAGTCAGCCAGAAATCGGCACCCGCCGTAAACTCCATGTCAGCTGATGGCTTTGGCATACAATTGGTCCTGCGGCCACATGCGGTAATTGCAGCCAACGAACAAGCCTGCCCGGAGGATGCCGTCCTTCACATATTCGGGCAGACGGTTGATCTGAATCTCCGGCTCGAACTGCTCCCATACGGGGAAATCTTTGAGATCCGCACGCTTGCTCCGAAGCGGTGGAAGCAGCGTGCGCGATTCGGTGATGTCGCGGAAAGAGAGAGCTGGAGCCGACGGCTCAAGTCCAGGCACAGGGACAGCGCCGGTAAGGGCCGTCATCGCCGAAATGGCTCGGTGATTCTGGCATCCGTTCCAATGGTGAACAGTCGGCGAAGCGCTGGTTATCCAGCCCGTGGGCTTATTCGAGGCATACAGCCGTGCGGCGTCGACCAGCTTGCCTGCCGGAACGCCGGTGATCTTCTCCACCTTCTCCGGCGTAAACTGCTGCACGTACTTGTTGAATTCCTGGAAGCCCTCGGTCCAGTTGAGAACGAATCCCTTGTCATAAAGGTTTTCGTGGATTATCACGCGGGACATGCCCAATGCCAGCGCGCCGTCGGTGCCGGGGCGCGGTTGCAGGTGAATGTCCGCCAGCTTCGTTGTGGGCGCCAGCCTGGGATCGACATCGATGATTTTGACTCCCCTCTCTTTGGCCCTGAAAATTTCTCCCATGCTGCGCGGCTGCGCCCATGCCGAATTGTTCGCCCAGATGATCACTGCCCTCGTGGCGGGTGTTAATCCGGTGCTGGCGGCTCCGTTCAGGCTTTGAGCCACGATGATAGCGCGATGGCACACGGAACTCTCGGTACCGTAATTAGGAGAGCCGAATTTAAGCGCCAGGCGTTGCAGATTCGGGCGCACGGGATCTTTGGGATCGCCCGCATAGAAGAGCACCTTCTCGGCGCCATACTTTTGTTTGATCTTTGCAACTTTCCCGGCAATAGTCCCTAAAGCTTCGTCCCAGGTGATGCGCTGCCAGCCTGCGCTGGAACTGCCCTTTGGCCTGGTGCGCTTCATGGGATATTTGAGCCGGTCCGGATGATACAATTGAAACAGAATCGAGTTCCCTTTGACGCAAATCGGGCCATTGGGATAATCCTTGAACGGTTGCACACGCGTAGCCCGGCCGTCTTTAACAAAGACTTCAATACCGCAGCGCCCGAGGCAGCACATGTCACAAATACTGCGCCGGATCTCCTCACCGCCTGTGGCCTTCGCATCCACTGCACGGGCGTTCGGCGGCCCGGGCTTGAGGCTCGCACCGGCTGCGGCTGCGCCCAGTACGCCGGTGGCCTTTAAAAAGTTCCTTCGGCCAAGCCTGCAACCTGGGATTTTCTCCTTATCCTGCATAGTTCTTCCTCTCTGGAACCACATCACCTCTTCGTCGAGACGACAGCGACCGGTCGATCTGTGGCTTCAAATGCTTATCCGAGATCCTAAGATAGTCTTTAGCTCGCTATTATAAAATAAAAACGTCTGCAGCTGTTAGCTAGTTTCTGTCGCGAAACTCGGGTTTGGTGAAAAAGCCAAATTTACAGCGGTCAATAGGATATTTGATATTACATAGAAGCCGATAATTGGAGTCAGGCCGCGTAGCGGCCAGCTGAATTTAGCCAGGCCTTTTAAGGCCTGGATCTAAAGGAGTTAAGTTTTCCGTCGCGTAGCGACGGCTGAATCTCAGGCGTCGCTACGCGACGCGCTGCTCGCTGTACCATGGTTCCCGGCCTTGAAAGGCCGGGCTAAAATCATAGTGCCGCTATGCGGCACAAACCTGTTTCGCGACAGAAACTAGCTAGAATCTTAGGACTGCCCTAAGGAAGATGGTTACCGCGGACATCCGTGCCGCGTCGGAAGGATTGGCGCTGGAAGCGAACAACGTTGACTGGAACGATGCACGGAGTTAACATCCGGGACAACTGAGATCGATGTCAAGTAATGAGGCCGTTGATGAAGCGACCCTTGTGGGCCGTGTTGAAGCGCTCGTTGCGAAAACCTATCGGCCAATTGCTGCAGCAGGAGCTTGAAGAATGAGCCGGCCTCTGGTCATCCCGATGATGGTCTTCCTCTGGATCTCGGCACATGCCGCGGAGCCTGTGTCGACGCCGAGCCCCTTGCCTCAACCCGCTGCTTCGGCAGCCATGCCTTCAGCCGATTCCTCCTCCTTATCGGAGGTTGCCGCCAGCGGACTCCTGCATCTGCGCGTCAGGCACCGGCCTTTCGATGGAGCGAGCAGCATTCAGGTGACGGTGAGGAATATCCAGGCACAGAAGTCAGAGGCCAAGGAGGGATCGGACTGGGTCACTGTTATCAAGGAAGCGAAGACCTTTGACCTTGTAAAATCCGAGGCGGGCGAGGAGGTTTTAGGGGGCAGGCTGCTGGCGGAAGGTTTGTATACCCGATTGCAGCTGGACATTGTGTCCGTGAAGGTTACGCTGAAGGGGCAGCAAAAGCCTGCCAAGGTAGCCCTTAATCGGCTCAAGGAGGTCCGGCCCTTCGACATAGACATGGCTCGAGTCTGCATCCTCACCCTGGACTTCGATGTTGCCAGGTCGCTGATCGTGACCGACAGTGGGGAATTCCAGTTCAAACCCGTGGTGAGATTTCTGCTCAAACGCGGGGCACCGGGATGATGATAAGCCTACTCGTCCCGGCGGTTCGCCGGACTTCAATCGCAAATGCCGGTTCCCGTGGCCGGCGGCCAAATTCAAGAGTTGCATTAAGCTAAAGCCGATTTAGAAAGGCGCCTTCGGCGCTCATACAAAACCAGCTATGAAAATCAGCCGGAAAACCTTCATAAAGGGCGCCGCTGCAACGGTGGGCACTCTTTCCGCGAGCCGGATCCTTTTCCGGGGCATGGAGATCTGGACACCCCAAAGTACCGAGGCGGCGCCGGCCCTGGCCGAAGATTGGATCCCCACCACCTGCTGGATCGGCAAGCAGGATTGCGGCATGCTGGCGCGGCGTATTGACGGCCGGGTGGTCAAGTTTGAAGGGCATCCGGACCATCCAAGAAACCGGGGCACTCTCTGCCCCAAGGGCGTGGCCCAGATAATGGCGGTCTACGATCCCAACCGCGTGAAGGCGCCGCTTGTGCGCACCAATGAGAAGGGAGTCCCGGGACAGTGGCGGCAGGTATCGTGGGATGAAGCCTTGACCCTGGCAGGAGAAAAAATAAAGGAGGTGCGGGCCAGGGACAAGAGACTTCTGGTCTGGCAACACGGCCGGGACAAGGCTCCAGCCCTGTACAGGGAAGCTTTCGTGTCGGCTTCAGGGGCAACCATGTTATGTGTGGGCGCGCAATGCTCTTTTGCCGCCCAGAAGGCTGTCAGTTATACCGTCGGTTCTCAAGGGGCGCTTGGAGCGGATTTCCGACATACCAGGTACCTAATGGCCTGGGGCTGGAATATCACCGGCGGCGGGGGCAATTGGCTGTGCTCGATTACGTGGCCCCGGCAAATGCTTGACGCCAGGGACCGGGGAATGAAGATAGTCGCGATTGACCCTCGGCTCAGAGGCTCGGGCACCTTCGCCGATGAGTGGCTGCCCATCCGGCCAGGCACCGACCTGGCTCTTGCCCTCGCATTGTGCCACGTCCTGATTGCGCAGGGCACCATAGACCGCGACTACCTCAAGAAATACACCAACGCCCCTTTCCTGATCAAAGAAGACGGCTATTTCCTGAGGGTGAAAGATAAGGAGCAGGTTTGGGACCAGGTCACCGGCTCAGCAAAGCCATACGACGCCGAAGCGACAGTGCCGGCCCTGGAAGGGGAGTTCACTGTGGGCGGGACCCGGGTTAAGCCCGCCTTCCAGCTCTTTCAGGAACACATAGCCCGCTATACACCTGAAGTCGCCGCTGATATATGCGGCCTGTCGGCCGACGCTATCCGCAAATTGGGCCGCGATCTGGGCGAAAACGCCATGATAGGCAGCAGGATCATCATGGACGGCATCGAGCTTCCGTACCGTCCAGTCGCCATCATGGCCTACCGGACAGGCCAACAGGAGCTGGGCTTCCAGGCAGTCAGGGCCATGGTTATGGTCATGATGCTCCTGGGCGCGGTGGAGGCGGTCGGCGGGCAGCGCCTGGGCGCTCCAGGCCCCTGGGGCGTAGATGAGAACTACTGGCTTCTGGATGAAGTGAAGATCAAGGATCCCCCTTCCGACATCAGACTTGAGGGCAGCAAGTATTTCCCCATCGGCAGCGGCAACTCCTCGATGGTGGCCAGGGTTATGCTAAACCCTCAAAAGTATGGCGTGGACTACGTCCCTGAGGTGCTCATTATCCACATGAACAATGGAGCGCTGACGTTTCCCGATCAAAAAGCTGTCTGGGAGTCCTATAAGAAGTTCAAGTTCATCATTACCATCGATCCCTGGCTGAGCAAGACCGCAGATTACTTCGCCGATGTGGTTCTGCCGGCAGCCACCATAGAAAAGTTCGAAGGACCGTTGTCTGTTTCGGACCAGTATACCGACGCCACCACCCTGCGCCTGCCTCCCATGGAACCCCTATTCCAGTCCCGGGGAGAAATTGAAATCTACCTGGACCTGTGCGATAAGGCAGGCTTCCTGTTCGGTGAAGGAGGCTACCTTGATGCGATCAACAAGGCGCTGGCTTTGTGGGAGTCGTACAGTCTGGATTTGAATCGCAAGCCCACGGCCAGAGAGATCCTGGACCGCTGGGCCAGGTCGCGGGGGATTGAGGAGGGAATAGGGTATTTTGAGAAGAAGGGAGTAAAGGTTCACGGCCCAATCCCGGCGAAGAGATTCTACGGCTCTGCCCAGACGCCGCCTTTTGAAGGACTCCGCCACCGGCTCTATGGGGAGTCCCTGTTGCGCTATCGGGAGGAGATGCAAGCCAGGGGCGTCGAAGAAGTCTATTGGCGCGACTACACCGCCTTTCCTGTCTGGCGGTCACTCAGCATGGAAAATTCCCCTCCCGAATATGACCTTTACCTTGTGACCTACAAGATGATGGAATTCAAGGAATCGCGTTCATCGCACATTCCCTTGCTTGCGGAGCTGGCACCGGAGCAACGGCTGTGCATAAATCCCGGGACCGCCCGCCGGCGTCAAATCCAGGATAATGACCGGGTATGGGTAGAGTCCCATAATGCCGTCACCGGAGAGACTCGCCGGGTTGAGGTGAAGGTTGCGTTCACCGAGGGTATCCGGCCGGATGTCGTGGCCATGCCGCATCACTTTGGGGAAGTGGCCCGCCACCCTTGGGCAAGCGGACAAGGACCCACCCCCAACACGCTCTACTTCTCGGGAGAGGGCTACGTGGCAAATACGCAGGATCAGTCCTATCACGTGAAGGTGCGGGTGTATAAGAGCGGAACGCCAAATGGCTAGATACGGAATGGTGATCGATCTGGATAGATGTACGGGCTGCCGGGCCTGCATGCTCGCCTGCAAGGTTGAAAACAACACGCCCCGGGGCATCTTCTGGATGTATGTCTTCCGGCTGGAGGAAGGCGAATATCCCAATGTCCGGATCGCGTTCATGCCTCGGCCCTGTATGCATTGCCACAATGCCCCATGCGTGAAGGTCTGCCCGGTAGGGGCTCGATATATGCGCGAGGATGGCCTGGTATCGACTGACTTTGAGCGCTGCATAGGTTGCCGTTACTGCGAGGTGGCCTGTCCTTATGGAGTTAATCAGTTCAACTGGAAAAAGCCGGCTGACAACTACTATCTGGACTGGCATGACAAAGAGCTTCTCCCGGCCACCGGTGGCGCCGTGCCTCCTTACAAAAATCCCGACCTGAGCGAAGCCTGCGGCAGGGATAAGAGGCATATCTCCGGGGGAGGACAGCGCATCGGCGTCACAGAGAAGTGCACCTTCTGCGTCCATAAGGTGGAGAAGGGAATGAATCCCGCCTGCGTGGCCAACTGCCCTACCCAGGCGCTGCACTTCGGTGATCTTGCAGATCCGAACAGCGAAATCTCCAGACTGCTGGCACAAAAGCCCTCCCATCGCCTGCTGGAAGAACTGGGCACGGAGCCGAAGGTTTACTATTTGGGCAAAATGCCGACCACGGAAAAAGCAAGGCAGATCGAGGAGATACCCTACCAGCTGAAAAGGTGAATCAGGCATGCGCGCTGCAACATTTGAGGAGAAGCTCTGGTATCCTCTGCTCCATACCACCCGGAAGTACTACCTTTTTCTGGGGCTTCTGCTCCTTGGCCTTGCCTGGTTCGCTTTCGCCTGGATTACCCAGCTTAGAACCGGGCTGGAGGTGACGGGCATGAGAGACATCCCCGGCGGTTCGCCCTGGGGAGTGTATATGACCAACTTCATCTTCTTTATCGGGATTACGCACGCCGGTATAGCCATCGCCTCAGCGATACGTCTGCTCAAACTCAGAGACTATATACCGCTGGCCAGGATAGCCGAGCTGGTAACCGTCTTCAGCCTGCTGATGGCGGGATTCTCTCTGCTTTTCGACATCGGCCGGCCGGACAGGATTTTTTACCTGCTGCTTTACTATCCTCAGCGTCTGGCATCGTCGCCCCTCGTCTGGGACATCACTGCCATTGCGACCTACCTGATATTTTCCGTTACCTATCTATACCTGGAGATGCGGGAGGACCTGGCCAGGCTGGCGAATAGCCATCCCAGGCTGCAATGGCTGTATAAGCGGTTGCTGCCGGCCTATGAACCCGGCGAACGGGAGCGAATTGAAAAGATCGTCTGGTGGGCAAGCGTTTTCAATTTCCCGATCATGGTCATGGTCCACACCAATGTTGCCTGGGTATTTGGCCTGATGGTGGGGAGGCCGGGCTGGTATGGCGCCATCATGGGCCCATATTACGTAGTGGGTGCGGTTTTATCCGGAGTCGCCGCTGTTGTCGTTATGGCCGCCGCCAGTCGGCAGATATTCGGTTGGCAGGAGTATATAAAGCCCCGGATATTCCGGGGCATGGGGAAATTCCTTTCCTGGGTGTCCATTCTTTACATCTATTTTATGCTGTCGGAGTTCGTGACGGTAAAGTATGCGGGCCCGGTGCCGGAGCTTAAGGTTTCGATGGCATGGTCGAACCTTGAGTTTGCCTGGCTCTATTGGGTGCAGGTTGCGGCGTTGCTTATCGCGTTTACGATATTTTTCCTCAACACGGTCTTTCCCCGCGTCTTCAAAATAGGGACTACGGTTTTTGCGTCTGCCCTTGTTGTGGTTACCCTTTGGATTACGCGGTTCCTCATCGTGGTGCCTTCCCTGACTCGGCCCTACCTCCCCTATCCGCCGGGAAGCTACAGCCCAACGTGGGTGGAGTGGTCCCTGGTGATGGGCACATTCGTCATGGTGGCGCTGCTGTTTATGCTGTTCACAAAATTCTTTCCCATAATCCCTCTCACCGAGATGGAGAAAGCGGAAGAGCAGCCGGAATGATGAACCAGGTCGGCCACATCGAATGGTTGGGATGGATTGTCTTTGCGATCGTTGCAGGCTCGCTTTTCCTCACCATCCTTGCCGCTTTTTTAATCAGGCCGCGGAAGCCCAAAGCAACGCTTTTGGTGCTTGGAACCATGCTTACGCTGGCAATCGCCTTTGTCCTGTCCTTTTGGCTGGGCGGCCTCGTTTTCTCCCTATTGGTGAATGGGTGAATGGGGGGTGAATGGGTCGGACCACGATAAGACCTTCAAAGGATTATTGATAACTCAGTTTTTGCCATGGAAGACGGGCCTTGGGCGCATTATGGAGACCCATTTTTTGCATGTAAGACCGTAAGCAATTAGGCTGGAGCATCACAAAATCCTTGCAGCTCTGCCCGATTACTATCTACACATCCATCTTGCAGCCCGGAGCTGCGGTGCCTATCGGAAGGCAGGTATTGCAGGAAATGCATTCCGCCTTGTCCGGTCCCTTTCCGGAACGCCACAAGTTGGGAAGATCAGGCTGACGGATGAGGGGCCGGCAAAGCGCTACAAAATCTGCTGCCTTTGTATGCAACATCTCTTCAATTTTGCTGAACGACCTGAACCCTCCTACCAAAATGACCGTTGCCTTCGTCTTGTCCTTGATTGCCTTCGCGCCCGGCAGGAAGCAGGCCTCCTGATCCACGGTTGCAATCCCCGTCCGGGCTTCGGGCATGAGGACAGGTCTCCAGCCCGGTTCCTCCTTGGTGCGGGTGCATGCTTCCCAAATCCCTCCGCTGATCTCGAGGACTGCCAGGTTCTTTCCCAGATGAACGGCTACCGCCATCTGTCTATGTTGACGGCGAAGCCTCGGCCACCGAGGAGATGGATGTGCCAGATGCACTCATCCGCTCCTCCACCACCTACTATGATTAGGTTTTCCTTAGGGCTTCTTGAACCGAAGACGGGAACCTTGTAGTCAAGACCATACTTTTTGGCCACTTGATTGAATGAGAGACCCTCTTTGTTGGTTCCTTCTATCTGTTCGCCATTCCCCGTGAAAAATTCCCACCAGCCATGATGTTGATAGTCGCGGATGGTGGCCTTGAAATTGTTGAACAGCCATTCGTAGACGGCATTCTTGGTCGGGTATAACTGGCCGACCGGTTTGGCCAAATTGGGCACCATGATGAAAACATGCCCCGTGTTTATATACAAAGGAGCAAGGCGGGGAGCGAGCCACGCAAGTATGTTATGCGGCCCGGGTTTCCCCACCACGCCCAGGTCATCCGCCAGACTTCCAATACCGTCCTGGAGCCTGCGGGATGCGCCCGGGGCAAACTCGTTGACACCGAAACCACGCGTTCCAAGTTTTACAAGAACGCTATCTTTTCTCTGGAAACCAAAATCCTCGCCAACGGTTTCCCAGCCTGGAGGCAAGCCCTCTCTATCCTCTGCAATGACCGAAAACAGCGGGTTGCCGGCATCGGTGCGCACGATGCCTGCAATGCAGCCGCCGAAGTTGATTGTCATGAGCCGGGCGGCTTTGGCAAGGCTCACATTCGCCCGGTTCCCCCAGTCCAGGAATTCGTGCCTGGCGCCGATACCCACCTCTTTGGCAATGGGACCGTCGACAACATACACGGTGCCGTGAGAACTGCTGGTGCCGGGGCAGTTGGTGCTGCCGCCGCCCTGCTCGGCTATTGCCAGCAGCACCGGCATGTACTCCGGTTTGCAGCCGGCCATAACGCCGATAATGGCCACCTTTTCCACCGTAACGGTTTCGTATCTGGAAAACCGCACCGGATTCCCTTTTGCATCCGTTACGACAGTATTGGGCTTGAGGCTGGTGCCGGTGAGCATCTTCGCCACCTTCTCCTCGGTCGGAGGGATGATGGGTGATCCGTCGGTGTAAATGCTGACTTCGGCATCGGCTACATCTACATGCTCGCTCGCGTTGAAGAATTCAATGGCTTCGTCATAGGTGCCTTTGAAGACATACCTTTGCGGCATGTCGGGCGTATAGGTGCCCACATACATCTCATCTTTGGTCAGAGGTTTGGTCAAGGCTTCGATCAGAGCCGGAACAATGGGATAGAGCCTCGTTTCCGGCGGGCCGGTGCGTGGGATGCTTACCCAGCGCAATTTGGGCACATTGTTGAGCCGGGCAGTTCGCTCAAAATATTTTTGCTGGTCTGCAAAACCGAATCTGACGGTGGGGATTCCGGCCTTCTCTACATTTGTATTGTATTCAGACTGAACACTGGTGGCGGCCCCTCACCACGATTGCCCTCCTATCAACCCCTGGGCTTTTTTCAGCATTTCGCCCTCGGTTTTCGGATCGGTCGGGCCCATGCCATTGTGCTGAATGTGAATCCAATTCGTATCCGGGTATTGCTTCTTCAAATAGCTATACAAATACGGCCCGGTCTGCGGACCGGCTTCGCATGCAACAACGTAGATCGTCTTGCCCTTGATCGTGTCAAGACGCGGCGCGAGTCCCTGCACCTTGATCGGGCCTGGAATTCCCTTCGGATTGAGGAACTGGTACACCGGTTCTTGAGTTTCACCTGCCTTTATCGCAGGTGAAGCTTTGCCAGCTTTTTGAGGCGGAGCGGCAAAAGCGAAGGTCAACCACACCGCAATCAATACCATCGCAGCAATTTCGAAAAGCCTCTTCATACGAAATCTCCCTTTCGAAATAGGCAAATTACCCTGATACCCATGGAATCTGCGGTTCGGTTTGTGAAAGTCTATGAATTTACTTATCACACCAATGAGGAGAAGGGGGCAACCAATTTACCCCCTTCCTGTTTCCGATGAATAATGGCTCAATGAAACCAGGCTCTAGCGATATTTATCCAGGTTGACCGCGGGGCCTCGGCCGCCTGCGAAGTGCCAGATGCACTCATCCGCTCCGCCGCCGCCTACTATGATGAGGTTTTCTTTAGGGCTTCTCGATCCGAACCTGGGGATCTGGTAATCGCTACCGTACTTTTGAGCCAGCTGATTAAACGTCAGACCCTCTTTGTTGGTTCCCTCGACCTGGCTGCCGATTCCTGTCTGAAATTCCCACCAGCCGTGATGCTGATAATCGCGGATGGTTGCTTTGAAGTTGCCGAACAGCCAATCGTACACGGCGGCCTTGGTCGGGTACATCTGTCCGACCGGCTTGGCGAGATTGGGCACCATGACGAAGATATGAGCCGTGTTTATATATAGAGGAGCGATGCGGGGAACGAGCCACGAAAGTATGTTATGCGGCCCGGATTTCCCCAGCACGCCAAGATCATCCGCCAGGCTTCCGATGCCGTCCTGGAGCCTGCGCGACGCGCCCGGGGCAAACTCGTTGACCCCAAAGCCACGCGTTCCGAGTTTGGCTAGAATACTATCATTTTTCTTGAAGCCAAAATCTTCGGCAACGGTTTCCCAGCCCGGAGGCAAGCCGTCTCTATCCTCGGCAATGACTGAAAACAATGGATTGCCGGCATCCGTGCGGACGATACCCGCAATGCAGCCGCCATAGTTTATCGTCATGAGCCGTGCTGCTTTGGCAAGGCTCACATTCGCCCGGTTCCCCCAGTCCAGGAATTCGTGTTTGGCACCAACGCCTATCTCCTTGGCAATGGGACCGTCGACGACATACAAAACTCCTGGAGAACTGCTGGTTCCCGGGCAATTCGTGCTGCCTCCGCCTTGCTCGGCCATTGCCAGCAGGATCGGCATGTATTCCGGCTTGCAGCCGGCCATGACGCCGATAATGGCCACCTTTTCCACCGTAACGGTTTCGTATCTGGAAAATCTCACCGGATTCCCTTTTGCATCCTTTACTACCGTATCCGGCTTGAGGCTGGTGCCGGCGAGCATCTTCGCCACCTTCTCCTCGGTCGGCGGGATTATGGGGGAGCCGTCGTTGTAGATGCCGATATCGGCATCGGCCGAATCCACATGCTCGGTCGAGTTGAAGAATTCTATGGCTTCATCATAGGTGCCCTTGAAGATATACCTTTCCGGTGGATCCGGCGTGTACGTGCCCACATACATCTCCTCTTGGGTCAGAGGCTTGGTCAAGGCTTCAATCAGAGCCGGAACAATCGGATATAGCCTCGTTTCCGGTGTGCCCGTGCGTGGAATGTCTACCCAGCGCAATTTGGGTACATTATTGAGCCGAGCAGTTCGCTCAAAGTATTTCTTCTGGTCTGCAAAACCAAATCTCACGGTGGGGATTCCGGCCTTCTCTACATTTGTATTGTATTCAGACTGAACACTTGTAGCGGCCCCTCACCACGATTGCCCTCCGATCAAACCCTGGGCCTTTTGCAGCATTTCCCCTTCGGTTTTTGGATCGGTCGGGCCCATGCCATTGTGCTGTATGTGAACCCAATTCGTGTCCGGATAGTGCTCCTTCAAGTAGTTATACAAATACGGCCCGGTCTGCGGGCCGGCTTCGCAGGCAACAACGTAAATCGTCTTGCCCTTGATCGTGTCAAGACGTGGTGCCAGTCCTTGTACCTTTATCGGACCCGGAATTCCCTTTGGATTGAGGAACTGGTACACCGGCTCTTTAGTTTCACCTGCCTGTTTCGCAGGTGAAGCTTTGCCTGCTTTTTGAGGAGGTGCGGCAAAAGCGAAGGTCAACCACACCGCAACCAATGCCATCGAAACAATTTCGAAAAGCCTCTTCATAAGAAATCTCCTTTCGAAACAGGTAGTTTATATGTGCGGCAATGCGTATCGCCCTTTAATCCCTTCATTCTTCTTGAACTTCAAAGAAGTTTCTTCGCGTTGGCTCGTGAACTTCGTCAAAAGGGCCAAACCAAGCAATTTTGTGGAACAGACGGTGAAGCGTCCTATTTGTTTAGGAAATGAGCTTATCATAGGGGCAATGTTATCTTCACACAAGGGAAAATTGCGCAAGGCTCTTATCAGGTGAGTCGGACTTCAAAGGGTGCGCACGAAGCGCTGAAAACGCGACGCAGAGAAACCCCGGGCAGGGAAGCAATAAAAGGCAAAGCCCTGTAATGGCGGTAAATGACGTGATAGGAGAAAGGGGTCGGATCCTCCACTCCCCTGCTTTTTCGAATGTGCGGACGGCTGCTCCAGATCCGTCCAAGTAGGTCCCGTCCGCCGGACGGGACCTACCCGCAGGCTCAATTTGGTTGCGGCTCGACGGCCGCAATTCGATGACTGAGGCTAATTTGGCCTTGCTTTACCGCCATCTATCTATGGTGACAGCCCGGCCTCGACCGCCAAATTGGAGGCCGAAATGCCAGATCGATTCATCCGCTCCGCCGCCGCCCACGATGATGAGGTTTTCTTTGGGGCTTCTCGAGCCAAAGACGGGGATTTTGTAATCAAGACCATACTTTTCAATCAGCTGATTAAACGAAAGACCCTCTTTATTGGTACCTTCCTTCTGATCGCCGTTCCCTGTATTAAATTCCCACCAGCCGTGATGCTGATAGTCGCGGATGGTGGCCTTGAAATCGTTGAACAGCCATTCATAGACAGCGGCCTTGGTCGGGTATATCTGTCCGACCGGCCTGGCCAGATTGGGCACCATGACGAAGACGTGCCCCAAGTTTATGTATAAAGGAGCGATGCGGGGAACGAGCCAGGCAAGAATGTTATGCGGCCCGGGTTTTCCCAGCACGCCCAGGTCATCCGCTAAGCTTCCGATGCCGTCCTGGAGCCTTCGGGACGCGCCCGGGGCAAACTCGTTGACCCCAAAACCGCGCGTTCCGAGTTTAACAAGAACACTGTCATTTTTCTTGAAACCAAAATCCTCTCCAACGGTTTCCCAGCCTGGAGGCAAGCCATCTCTATCCTCAGCAATGACTGAAGATATCGGATTGCCGGCATCCGTGCGGACGATGCCCGCAACGCAGCCGCCAAAATTGATCGTCATGAGCCGGGCTGCTTTGGCAAGGCTCACATTCGCCCGGTTCCCCCAGTCCAGGAATTCGTGCCTGGCTCCAATACCCACCTCCTTGGCAACGGGACCGTCGACAACATACAGCGTGCCCTCGGAACTGCTGGTGCCGGGGCAATTGGTGCTGGCGCCGCCCAGTTCAGCTATCCCGAGCAGGACGGGCATGTATTCCGGCTTGCAGCCGGCCATCGCGCCGATAATGGCCACCTTTTCCACCGTGACCGTCTCGTACCTGGAAAATCGAACGGGATTTCCTTTTGCATCCGTTACGACAGTATCGGGCTTGAGGCTGGTGCCGGTGAGCATCTTCGCCACCTTCTCTTCGGTTGGCGGTATGATTGGGGAGCCGTCGCTGTAAATGCTGATATCGGCATCCGCTGAATCCACATGCTCGGTTGCATTGAAAAATTCAATGGCTTCATCATAGGTGCCCTTGAAGATATACCTCGGCGGCATTTCCGGCGTGTACGTGCCCACATACATCTCCTCTTTGGTCAGAGGTTTGGTCAGGGCTTCAATGAGAGCCGGCGCAATGGGATATATGCGCTGTTCCGGCGGGCCCGTGCGTGGGATGCTTACCCATCGCATTTGGGGCACATTATTGAGCCGGGCAGTTCGCTCGAAATATTTCTTCTGGTCGGCAAAACCAAATCTGACGGTGGGGATTCCGGCTTTCTCTACCTTTGTATTGTATTCAGACTGAACACTGGTGGCGGCCCCTCACCACGATTGCCCACCTATCAGCCCGTCGGCCTTTTGCAGCATGTCCCCTTCGATTTTCGGATCGGTAGGGCCCATGCCATTGTGCTGTATGTGAACCCAATTCGTATCCGGGTATTGCTTCTTCAAATAGTTATACAAATACGGCCCGGTCTGCGGACCGGCTTCGCAGGCAACAACGTAGATCGTCTTGCCCTTGATCGTGTCAAGACGGGGTGCCAGTCCCTGTACCTTGATCGGCCCCGGAAGTCCCTTCGGGTTCAGGAACTGGTACACCGGCTCTTTGGTTCCACCAGCCTGTTTCGCAGGTGAAGCTTTGCCTGCCTTTTGAGGAGGTGCGGCAAAAACCAGCGTCAATCCCATCACAGCCAACATTGTCAGAATTATTTCGAAAAGCCTCTTCATCGGAATCTCCTTTCGAGAGCGTCGATAAGCATCCGGCAACCCGCATTTCTCCTTCATCAATTCCTTCTTTATGAGCTTCAAAGAAATTTGTGGCCTTAAGCCCTCTTCCCGACCTTTGCGGAGAATTGGCGCTCGCCCGCGAACTTTGTCAAAAGCATCCATCTCAACAAATGCCCTGGAACCAGGCGATAAATCGCCTCATGCGTTTGGAAATATTATGATCCCATAATATGCATTTATATTTCGAGCACAAGAAATAATTGCGGCATTCAGTCAAGCCTCCGGCTCCGCAGGGATGGCGCTGACGTTCGTGCCCCTTTTCCCGCCTGAATCCCTGCGATAAAGGTCCTTAAATACTCCAAAGCGGGCTGCTATCCATTCAAACAAAGGGAGGGTAGAAAAATGGTTCAGAAAAGATTCCTCTGGGCTGCATTGGCAGTAACGTTGTCAATCGTGCTTGCGATGATTGCAGTGTCTGCGACGGAGGATGATATTTCCGGCACATACAAGCTCGTTAGCGATTCGCGGGAGGTTCTGGGCACCGGCGAGGTGTCCTACCCTTATGGAAAACACCCATCAGGATACATCATGTATGGCAAAGACGGTCGTATGCTTGTGCTTGTTACGGGGGATGACCGGCCGAGGCCTGAAGCCATCGAAAAAGCGACGCCCGAGCAGCAGGCGGCCCTGTTCCGCTCCATGCTCGCCTATGGCGGAACCTATAAATTTGACGGCAAAAAAGTTGAGCATCATGTAGACATTTCATGGAACGGGTCGTGGACGGGTATGACTACAGTCCGGAATGTCCGAAAGGAAGGCGGCAGACTAATTTATTCGACAGACCCGGGCCCAATCTCGGGCGACGGCAAGAAGATCGTCGCGACGCTCATCTGGGAAAAGATGCAGTAAGGAAGCAACAGGCAGCCGACAGGGATGCGGCCTGGTAACGGACAAGCGTGCAAACGGATTAGGACTCTCCGGAACAGCCCTGCCTTCTACCGCTCCAACATAATTACATTAGTAAATCCCCGGCTCTGCCCTCGCTGTACCCCACAGGTGAGACTGTGGCTCAAGGGCCAGCCCTCACTCCATGAATCTGTAGAGCCAGCCGATATCCTTGCGCCATGCTTGGCAGACGGCCCAGCCCCCTCCACATACATGTTGTGCCCGGATTGTCAGTTTTCCCTCTGCTCAGCCAACCACCCAGTTTGCCAATCCAGTGCATCGCCTGTTTGGTACTGGGAACTGTATCGGCAATCTTGCCTGTTGCCCAGGCGCTCAGCACATGCCATTCATCTTCACTGAGTATTTGATTGCACGGTGTCTCCGGTTTTTCTCGGCCCACCATAGTAAGCCAGTAGACTCGCCAAGCCACCACAAGGTCGATTGCTAGGCAAGCCTGAATGCTCTCGGCATCATCCAACCGACGATCCTCGATACGGCATCCGCTTTTTATCGTGCGATGATATACTTCAATTCCCCAACGTCGGGCATACCAACTCAGTCGCTCGCAAGCATCTTCAAAGCTCTCTGTCTTGACTGAAGTCAAAAGCATCCAATCAATAGGTTCTTTGACTTCGACGCCATAGTCGACTTCCCGCGCATACACCGCCCATACGCTCAAGGCTGGGAGCTTGCTTTTTGACGGTGGGTTGAGCATTATTCGGGAAAACCTCACTTGAATCTTAGCTGTCCGAGCTGGGCTCGAACCTCGACGCGGGACTGCGACATCGACCAATCCGGCTACGGGCTCTCCCTCCATCTTCTTCCACAGTTCTTCCTTATTGTCCTCCTCGATGACCGCTCGATTTCGAGCGCGATCGGCACGGATTAGCAGCTTCGCACCTGATGTATCCTGTGCGGCTTCATGGAACAGCTCGTAGATGTCGGCCTCTCGATCGCCGACGCTCACAAGCATCGTATCCGAGCAGATCTTTTGTACCTCGCTTACGGCTCGGTAACTCACCAGCCATTTCTTGCTTTCTTTGGCTTCGATCGGCAGTTGGTGGCGGCGGCGCTTTTTGCCCACGTCGTTCGGATCCCGCGCCCAACATTGCACGTCGAGCAGTCCCAGCGGTATGCCCTCGGGAGTAAACGCCATCGTGTCGTGAAGCTCCAGCCCCATGGCGCTATTCTGACTGTTATTGATTGGACCGACTCCCTCAGGTGGGTGCGCGGTGTAGTTCAGCGAACTCGTGTCCTGTACCGCCAGTATCACCTTATGCGTACGCAGCCGTTCAATGGTCGACTCAATGTGCGGTCTGAGTAGCTTCTGCATATCCACGTTGTCATTCTGAAAAAATCGGTACGCTGCTTTTGTCTTTGCTTTCGAGCCGCTGGATGCCTGCGGAATCAGTTCCCCAGGTTGCGCAAAAAAATCCGCCGCCAACGTGAACAGCCGGGATTTGAGCCGTTGATCGAAAAACTGCACCCGCCCGAATTCTTCTTCGGTCCAGTCGTCTGGGGCTTCGAACTGCGGCGTGTTTCCCAGCACTACCTTCGGCTCCGTACTTAGCACCTTTTGCCAATCGCCACGGAGCGGATACAAGTAGATGTCTTTGGGCCCTTTTGCTACCTTCCCGTTGGGATACGCCGTATCCTCCGCCGCTGTCTGCCCGACATGCAACCAATTAGCCGCTCGATAGCACGTCCCGACAAAACGGCTCGGGTCCACAAAGGTCTCGACCAACACCGGCCGGTAATTATAGCGGTCTACCCAGTCATCCGCCAGCCGGCCCAGACACTGGCTCAGTACATGCGAAGCCAGGTTCGGAACGTGCACGCCGGGCAAAATCAGAAATCGGCTATTACAAACAACCAGATTCAGATTGGCACGTCGAGCTGCCTCGGTCCAGCCAATATATTTATCTCGTTTCTTCAACCGCCACTGTGCAGCGCTGAAAGCCAGTGCTCCAACAAACCCATGTTCTGAACTCTCTACCAAGTAGCGAATCTGTGCGCCGCACAGAGGCCCTTTGCCCAAATAATGGAATTGCTCCACGAGAGTATTCCATATCTTCGACGCCTTGCTGTAGCGGCTGGAGACAGGAGCAATGCTTATCTTACCGAGTTCATCCAGAGTGCATTCTAGCTCAGACACATCAGCCATTAGATCAGGCGGCGGCTTGGAGCTAGATCGATTGAAACAGGATTCCGCAGCCGCCGGCAGATTGAGAAAACCGCGGCGGTGCAATTCAAGCAGCGCTTTTCTGCAACTAACCTCCTTGATTTTGCCGTTAGGCGATTTCCACTGCAGAAGCTCGCAAACGCGCTGAGACAGGGCACAACGAGACAAAGAGGGATTGGCACTCAAGATCCCTCCAATCTGGGCAATTACCTCCGCGCTGAACTCGCGCCCACACAGTCGCATGGGTTATGTATAGCATCAAACACCCACAGTGTCAACTGTGTCCCGCAGCGAGGGCTCTGCCGGGGGTCTCATAGAGTTGACAGCTCCGTATTTTGAAACGCTGAGATACGCTGACAAACGCCGATCTGTTCGGCGGGGATCGGAAGCGCCTCATCGGCTTTTGCCCGCGTAAGTCAGCGTTCAAGACCGGCGTAACTAGTCCAATCGCTTTGAGCGGTTCAAATCCTTCAAGCCTCCGGCTATGCCGGAGGTACCTGACCTCAGTGTCTGTTCCGGAACCTGTATGTACGCTATTTCCTATCTACCGAAAAGAAAGATTCCTTGGCAACAACATCCGTTAACCGGCAATAGTGCCATCGCGGATCCGCGGGCGTCCACTTTCCCTTCGCATAGTCGGCGCAGCTGTCGGGTTTGGCGAGCGGAAATTCTTCCAGCGGATCGTCGACCAGATTATAGAATTGGCAGTTGTCCGGGCTCTCGGTGCAGACGACCTTGTAGGTCGCGTTCCGGGCTCCAACCATCCGAGTGCCGCCGGTCATGAGGTTTTTTGTCTCCGTCAGTATGTAGCCCTTGTTCGGATCGCGTACGGCTTTTGCCTTGTTGAAGAGAATCGGCAGGAGCGACACGCTGTCAAGCGGCACTGTACGGGTGCCTTCGCTATCGGCGACCGCCTTCGGGGGAGTGAACCCCGCCAACCCCAGGATGGTGGAGAAAAGGTCCACTACGTGGACGTATCCGTTGCTCTGGGTATTGGCAGCTATATTGGGCCCCCTGATGGCCATCGGCACAAGGGCGCCGCTTTCATATGCCGTTCCTTTCCCGCGGCCTTTTCTGGTGAGGTACATGTTATCGATGAAGTCCTGGCCAGGCCTGTTATACATAGGCGTGCCGTTGTCGCTGACGAGGATGACATAGGTGTTGGGATCCATGGCGTCGACTGCGTCCAGCAGCTTGCCGAAGATCGTATCCAAAGAATTGGTCATAGCCCGATTGAGCGCTTCGCCGCTGCATGAGCCCGGATTGTTCGATCCGAAGGTGCCTCCGCATTCCTTCATCTCGTTGTAGCTTACCGCGTCGAGCGTGTCAGCATTCGGCACGGCCATGGCGCTCGGCTGCTGTTTGATCGTGGTGTGTGCCAAGTTGAAGGCCAGCCAGACGAACCACGGCTTGTTCGGGTTCTCCGCTTCTTTCGCCCGTATCCATTCTATCGTGTCGGCTACTTTGACCACCGGGGCATAATTCGTCGGAGCAATGCCGGGAAGGGATTTCGTCGGCATGGGCTCGGTGCGCCACTTATCAGCGGGAGTGTCAGCGTCCTGCACAACGTAGTCGTAGTCCCAGTACGAATTGATGGCGGCATGGAGGTTCCCCTTGAAAAGCTCGAATCCCGCCTGCTTCGGCTTCATGCCGGGGTAGTCCACGGGTTTACCGGGCAGCCCGGCCATGTGCCATTTGCCGAATACCGCCGTTCGGTAGCCGCCCTCGTTTTTCAGTTTCTGGACGAAGCTTGTGTGCTTCGGGGACAGCGCATCCGCGTACGTGGTGACCCTGGTCTTAGCCGCATACAACCCGGTAAGCACCGCCGCGCGCGTGGGAGAGCAGAACGGGTGAGCCCAAACGTGCGCGAATCTCATGCCCTGCTTTGCAAACTTATCCATGACGGGTGTAGAAGCCGGTTTGCCGGCAATTTTCCCGTAATCGGCGTGGTTGCGTCCGGAAGGTCCGTATTTCCTGACCAGATCGTCAATCATGCCCGGATACATGTTGGTGGTTGTATCCATGCCGATATCGTCGGCGATGACAAGCAGGATGTTGGGGCGACCGGAGGTGCCGGCTTTACCGCCTTTTTCTTTCGCTACAGATGAATACATCCAGAGTAAGATCGCAGCCAAAATCAAAGCCGTCTTCAAGATGGATTTCATGGATCAGGCCCCCCTCGCAAGGATCATCGTAACGAGATTCTTTGCTTCCGGCACATACTTTATCCATGGTTTACCGGGGCTTATGCAAGACAAATCGGGCAGCGCCATTTTTTCGGATTGAAGGCCCTGTGGTGAAGTACAATAGGCCGCGCGCATGGCTTGGCCTGCGGTCTCTGCGTTTCCCGTTATCGACGATGTCTCCGCATTTCATGCGTCGCGCCGGTTGATTTGGAATATGCCGGAATCCTAAGAGCCGCGGATCAATACGCCGTCTGTCGGCAAAGAAAAGAGCCTGATATGAAGAGAAGGCCATGGATTGTGACAGCTTTGCTGGTTGTTGCGCTTATCGCCGCAGCCCTGGCCTTTTATCGGCTCAAGCTATATGGACCGTCTTCCGGGCGTACGAAAGATGGATATGCGGGTTCCTCCGGCTATTCCGGTACGCAGTCATGCCGGGAATGCCATGAAAAGTTTTACCGGCTTTGGGCTCCTTCGCATCATGGCCTGGCCATGCAGCCTTTTACGGCGGAATTGTTTCAAACAAAGCTGACCGTTCAGCCTCAAAATCTGGTGATTGGAGACGCCGATTATGGTGTGGAATTTGATGGCAAACGGGGCTGGATCAGCGAGAGTGGACCGAAAGGAAACAGCAAATATCCGATAGTTCATGCAATGGGAGGGAAAAACGTCTATTACTTCCTTACTCCCATGGACCGCGGCCGCCTGCAGGTTCTTCCCCTGGCTTACGATGTGCAGAGAAAATCCTGGTTCGACACGGCGGCAAGCGGGATCCGCCATTTTCAGGACATCGAGGAAGAGCCGGTAGGATGGAAAGATCCGGAGTACACTTTCAATACTTCCTGCTATGGATGCCATGTCAGCCAGTTTGCGCGCAATTACGATCTTAAAACCGACAGCTACAGTTCCGTCTGGCGCGAGCCGGGCATTAACTGCGAAGCCTGCCATGGATCCGCGGTCGAGCATATTCGTGTCTGCCGCCAGGCTGCGAAGGACAAGCCTCCCGAAGATCTTAAAATTGATGTGATCCGTTCGCCGAAATATAGCAGGAAAATTGCGGGCGATTCCTGTGCTTCATGCCACGCCAAAGCTTCCCCCCTGACAGTTTCCTATATCCCCGGGGATGATTTCTTTGACCATTTTGACTTGGGTGCTTTCGATTTGCCTGATTATTATCCCGATGGGCGGGACCTGGGTGAAAATTACACCTATACGCAGTGGTTGTTGAGCCCTTGTGCGCAATCGGGACAGATGGACTGCCTGCATTGCCACACATCGAGCGGGCGTTTTCTGTTCGCTGCCAATATGAAAAACAAGGCCTGTCTGCCCTGTCATGCCGTGAGAGTGGAAAATGCCTCCGCCCATTCGCACCATCCGGAAGGGAGCGCCGGGAGTCAGTGCATTTCCTGCCATATGCCGAAGACCGAATTTGCCCGAATGCGCCGCAGCGATCATTCGATGTTGCCGCCGATTCCTGCGGCGACCATCGCTTACAAGTCCCCCAATGCCTGCAACATCTGTCATACGGACAGGGATGCCGCATGGGCCGATGGATGGGTGCGTAAGTGGCGAAACAGGGACTATCAGGCGCCGGTTCTCCATCGGGCTTCTCTCATTGATGCGGCGCGCAGGCGTGACTGGAAAAAGCTTCCGGCCATGCTGGAATACCTGGAGCGTAAGGATCATGATGCGGTTTTCACCGCATCGCTGATCCGTTTGCTCCGTCCTTGTGAGGACGACCGTAAATGGCCGGTACTTATCCGGGCACTGGAGGATCCTTCGCCACTGGTTCGCGCCAGTGCCGCCGAATCTTTGGGAGACCGGATCGACAATGAGACAATGAAAGCGCTGAGCGTCGCGATTCAGGATAGATCCCGGCTTGTGCGCGTTCGCGCCGCTTCCGCCATGGCGGCAATACCGCGGGATTTGCTGGATGCCGGAACTGCGGCGGCCTTTGATAAAGCTGCCGGGGAATTCAAATCAACTCTGGAAGCCCGGCCCGATCATTGGGCTTCCCACTACAATATGGGCAGCTTTTACCTCTCGCAGCGCGACTACGGTCAAGCCTCGGCGTTCTACGAAACCGCCATTCGGCTGCAACCGCGCGCTATACAGCCTTATGTCAATATCTCCTTCGCCTATAACGGGCTCGGCTTGAACGACAAGGCCGTTCAAAGTCTGCGCAAGGCCCGTGAATTGCAGCCGAAAAGCCTGGAGGCGAATCTAAACCTCGGTTTACTGCTTGGAGAGATGGGACGCTATGAAGAGGCCGCCTCGCATCTGCAAAAAGCTGCAGAACTGGACCCGGAATCCGCCGTGGCGGCCTATAACCTGGGCGTAATCCACGCAAAGCTGGGAAGAATGGATTCCGCGATCGATTATTTGCGTCGTGCCTACGGACTGCAGCCGGAAAATCCCCAGTACGGCTACTCGCTGGCTTTTTACCTTCTGCAGAGCGGAAACAGCTCGAATTCGGTCTCCATATTGCAGCGCATTGTTCGACAGAAAGCGCCTTATATCGATGCAATCTCCCTGCTGGGAGAGATCTATTTCAAACAGGGAAAGACAAAAGAGGCCAGGACGCTGTATCAGGGCGCTCTGGAGAGCGGCCGGCTTTCCACCGAAGAAAGTGAGTTGCTCGAAAGCAGGATCAAGGCTCTTTCAAAATAGCTATGCTTCCGTTGTTTGGAATTGACAGTATAATAATGTGCGCAGAAGCATTCATTGTGTAAAATTGCCGCGAAGCGGGGGATAGGGAACATGATCAATAGAGCCGTTATGATAGCAATGCGTGGATTCGCGGTACTGGCTGCGCTTATGGTCGCGGCAGCGTCCGTGTCCGCGGCGGACGAACAGGGAACACGCGGCAGCGGGAAGTTTCCACGGCCCAATATCCTGCTGATCATCGGCGACGACATCGGCATCGACGTGACCACCGATATGTATCCCGGCCTGATCGACAGCCTAGTCAAGCAATACGGACCTTCGGGGCATAATCATCCCAAATATCAGGAAATCAACGGCCGCCCCGCGTCCACTCCTACCCTCAACTCCCTTGCCAGGGCAGGCATGAGGTTCACCCAGGCATGGACACAACCGTTCTGCTCTCCCACGCGCACATCGATTCTCACCGGCCTTTATTCCGCCAAGACGGGAGTGCTGGATTATACGAACTGGCTGTCCCAAAACCATCACTCCTTCGTCCGGGACCTGAAGGAAATGGGCGGCTACAGCACCGCGGTATTCGGCAAATATCACATGGCGGGCCTGGGTGTGTACCCCGGCATGAAACCCAAAGAGGCGGGTTTTGATCTATTCCTTGGCAATCTCCATGGCGGTGTCGACACGTACTGGGAATGGGACTATCATGTCCAGGACAGCACGGACGCTCCGGACAAGTATCGCACCGAAAGGCCGCCCACACGATCCCTGCCCGGTGTTAAGCCGACCACCTATGCGCCGGTAGTGAATGCCGCCGACGCCATCCAATGGATCAATGGGCAGGAATCGAAGAATCCCAACAAGCCATGGTTCGTTTGGCTGGCGTTCAACCTGTCGCATATCTCGGGCAATCAGAAACCGAATCCGATGATTGTGCCGAACATCGACACGATGGACGAGGTATCCGTCAAAGAGATGAAGGCCTGCGGCGGCACATTCGGTTCGGCCATCGTCGGTTCCTGCTCCTCAGAGGCTCTCATGCGGGCGATGACCAATTCGATGGATACCATCATCGGCAAGGTGCTCGAAGTGGTCGACAAGATAGATCCGAACGCCTACGTCATCTACCTCGGCGACAACGGCACGTGGATGTTCGGCCCCCAACGCGAGTTCATCGACAACATGTATATCACCCGGCGGGAGCGCAGCAAGGGCACGGCCTTTGAAAGCGGCGTGCGAGTCTCGATGGCGGTCCGGGGACCGCGCATCAAGGCCGGGTCCAAAAGCGACGAGCCGATCCATTGTGTGGATCTGTTCTCCACCATTCTGGAGCTGGCGGGCCTTGATGTGCCCAAAACCGTTCCCAACAGGACCGGCGACGGCACCGTAGCCCTCGACTCCGTTTCCCTCACCCCGATTCTTTTCAAGGGCGCCAAAGGCTTGCGCGATCCCAATAAGGGCTATCTGCTTACGGAGACCATAAATCCCATAAAGAACAACCAGCGGCAGGTCGCCGCACGGAACGCAACATACAAAGTCCTCTGCACTGAGACCGCGGAAACGGCAAGTTGTGCGTTCTATAACCTGATGAACGACCCGCTCGAAGAATATCCCTTGGTAAAGCCCGAGAGCTGCGTTAACTACAAGAACGGGAAATGGACGCCGACTGCTCCGGAGTGGCACTTCTGTCGCCTGCAGGAGGTCATCAGCAAGGAATCGTTCCTGGCATCTCCGAAAAATCCAAATGGTCGTGCGCAGACTCAGGGGCAATCGAGTCCTTCCTCAGGTGCCGCTCTCACCGACTAGGATGCCCCGCCGGGAACCGTAAACCTAAACGTTGTCCCTCATGACCTTGCCTGTAATTTTGTCTTTCCACGAGCCTCTTTGTTGCAGCGGCCAATTGAAGGAAATCGCGCCAGGGTGCTGGCAGTCAATGACGCAGCAGCCGCAGTACCAGCACTCATCGGGGTGCAGGATTATTGGTGGACTGCCCTTCTCGGGATTGGGAATGAAGACGTCAACCTGGCATACATTCACACACGTGTTGCATCCTTTGCAGATGTCGGGGTTGAAAATTACAGGCGTATTCGGAGTTGTGATATTGGGCAAAGCGCTTATTTTTGTCTGAGCCATCGCAGTCTTCCTACTTTCCTTTATAAACCCCTGTGTAGTCCCGGTTATGAGCCTCGTAATTGGACTTCATGTCTCCCCAAAAATACAAAGGCAATTCGCCGGATTGGACCTTGCCGTTCTCCAGCTTTATCGTCAGGTATTTATTCCATTCGGGCGGGTCCACGTCAGGATAGTCGATTCTGCGGAAATTGAGAGGCGCGCTGCTGGCCTTCCGTGCCAGGGAGGCGTTCAGGACCATCTGGGCGTGCGCCAGCATGCTCAGGTCCTCGATGCTGCGCATCAACTTGTGCGGATCGAGGGCGTATAGCCTCGGCACAAACACCTCTTCCATTTCCTTCAGAGCGTCCAACCCCATGTTAAGAAGTGACTCCGTTTTGAATTCGCTGCAAAAGTATTGCATCGTCCTGGCGATGCCGGCATTCAGCTCCTTCCACTCAATGCCGCCCGTACGCCTAATTGGGGCGTAGATGCGGGCTTTCTCCCGGGTGATCTGCTCGCGGGACACGCCGGATTCATTTGCCTGCCTCGAGTAATCGGCGGCTTTTCTCCCGGCATATCTTCCCGTAGCTGCCGCGAAGCTGTGATCGAGATGAGAGAAAAGCTGTTCGCCGGCGACATACAATCCGTCCAGCGTCGATTTCAGATCCCAATCGACCACAGGCCCGCCTCCCCTTGCAGTCCGCCACTGGGAATGGGTTTCACCTTCTATGAAGGCATAGTTTTGAAGCAGGTGTTTTTTCGGGTCGAATCCAGCCCTCTCATAAGTGCTGGTGATGATTTTGGTGGTGGATTCCTGTCCCAGCATGAGATCCCAGGTCGCACGGCGCTCGATATCGGGCATTGCGGGGAAGTCGCCGTAGAAAGGCAGGGCCCATTCGCCTTTGAAGATTCCTTTACGGATGGATTCCCCCACGTCCGGCGGAGGCCTCATCGCGCCGCCATCCTGCCATCCCTGGGCAGGCCAGGGCAGCTTTTTTCCGTTTGCGTCGACAATTTGAACATTTTCATAGCTGGCATCGCCTGCGCCGCCATACCAGTTATGCTTGTATCCCGTGCCCAGCATCAGGGGTACTGTCTGCTCCATCAAAACGAGCTCTGCCCCTGCTTTCCAGGCCATGGCCAATCCATCTCCAGTCGCACAGCGGGAACGGAACTGTCTGCACCCTGCGTGCTCTGTATTCAACATCCACATGTAAAAGTCCCCTGCGGTTGCGAGCACTGCAGCTTTCGACTTAAAAATCATGAACTCGCCGGTGCGGTTATTAAATCCCGTCGCGCCGATCACCCGCGCTCCCTGGATGCCTCCTTCCGTCAGGAGACTGGTAACCATAACCCGGTCGTAAATTCGGACGCCCAGTCTCTGACATTCCTTTTTTAGAGCGGGTTTGAATGTAACTCCCCAGACGCGCAAGACAATTTCGGTTTCGTGATTTGGGCTGGTGCGGGGTGAAATCATGAACTTTGTGTCGTCGTACCTGCCTTCTGCCCCAACATATTCCTCATGGATATCCCTGATTTGACCCCCCATTTGTTCCAGTTCGAGGAGTGTGTCGTAATTTTCCCGGCACGTAATCTGAGCTCCGATGCCGTTTCCATAGGAAAACCTGGGAGTGCCTTTCGGCAGCTCCGACATGGTCCCCGGGTGCAGGGCCAGCACTTTAGCCCACTCATCCGGATCGACTTTGGAATGCGGATTGCCCGGACACTGGCACCAATGATCACAGCCCGGCCCTCCGGAGCCGCTTCTAATGGTGTCGCCCTTCTCCACCAGTGCCACCCGGACTCCCTTTCTGGCGGCGCTGATTGCTGCCCAACACCCGGCAATGCCTCCGCCAATGACCAGTACGTCCGTTTCGATTTCATGCTCTTTTTCGTAGTCCACATCATAGGGCCAGGGTGGCGCCGTGTTTTGTTTTTGATAGAAATCATGCCAGTTGGTCATCGTGTTCCTCCATTGGCTCAGGCATAAAGAATTATGGAGAAAGCCTTTTATCGGGCAGGATCGCTCGCAGCCGCTGCGGCGGAAACTTGCCCTTCGCACCTGAAGGGAGTTTATCTTATGAACTCAGGTTATCTGCAAAGAAAAAACACTTCACAACGGACGGATACGTAATGATGGAAATTCTGATAGCGTATATAATCGCATTCATCCCAAGGAGGAATTTGGCTGAAATCAATCCGGGAACACCACCATCAGTGCTCACAGTGGAGGTAGTGATGAAGAAGGTCTGGATCGCTTTTTTTGTGACAAGCATTTTCGCGCAGCTTGCGTTTTCCCAAATTCAAACCGCAAAGGTAACCGGCGGAGAAGTGCAGGGTGTCGTGACCGATGGCATCTCGATATACAAAGGGATCCCGTTTGCGGCGCGTCCGGTGGGCGATCTGCGCTGGAAGGCGCCCGCACCGGTGCAGGCCTGGACCGGCATCAAAAAGGCCGATGCCTTTGGGCTCGCCTGCATGCAAGCCACCGGCGCAATGGGGAACACGGCGCAGGTCGGCGAGGACTGTCTGTACCTGAATGTGTGGACGCCCGCCAAAAAGCCGGGCAAAAAACTCCCGGTGATCTTTTGGATCTATGGAGGAGGCTTTAGCGGCGGCTCGACCAGCGCTCCCATGTACGACGGGATGAATTTTGCCAAAAAGGGAGTAGTGCTGGTAAGCGTTGCCTACCGAGTCGGCCCCTTTGGTTTTCTTGCACACCCCGAACTCAGCCGTGAGAGCGGCAAGGGATCGGGGAACTATGGGCTGGAGGATATGATTGCGGGGCTGAAGTGGGTAAAGGAGAATATTGCCCGGTTTGGAGGCAATCCCTCCAACGTGACAATTTTCGGCCACTCGGCCGGTGGCATGGCGGTTAGCATGCTTGCAGCTTCCCCGGCTACCAGGGGCCTTTTCCATCGTGCTATCTGCATGAGCGGAGGATCGTTTGCTCCGCTGCAGAGTTCAAACCAGGCGGGCACGGGCATGGGCATCCCAACTCTCAAGCTGGCAGAGTCGAGAGGCGAGGAATTTCTGAAAAAATTGGGAGCTGCCGACATCAAGGCGGCACGGGCATTAAGCGCCGAGGAAATCCAGAAAAGCGTTGCAGGCGGAATGGGAGGCGGAGGTTTCCGGCCCGTGGCGGACGGGTATATTGTTCCAAGCGACCTTTACTCGCTATACCAGGCGGGCCGCTTTAACGATACGCCTGTTTTGCTTGGCAACACCTCGGATGAAGCCGCATCGTTCGGTGGCAGTCGGAAGGTCACGCCGGAGGAATTTGAGAAACAGATTCGATCGCAATACGGTCCTCATGCCGATGCCATTCTGAGCGTGTATCCTCATTCTACGGACGCCGAGGCAGCGAAGGCATCAAGAGGGATCATGCGCGAGAGCACGTTTTCCTGGAACACCTGGACCTGGGCTCGTCTACAATCGCGGAAAGGGAAAGGCAAGGCCTTCGAATACGTCTTCGATTACCATCCCGCTTCTCCCGATGGCGGCTCCGGCCACGGCAGCGATGTTCCGTATGCATTCCAGACCCTGGGCGGACGCCAGGGTGCGCCCAAACCGGAGGATTTGAAACTCTCCGATAGGATCAGTTCCTATTGGGTCAACTTCGCCAAATCGGGCGATCCGAACGGCCCCGGTCTTCCCAGGTGGCCTGCATTCGCGGAGAACGACCAGCAGGTGATGGTCTTCGACGCGGCTCCCGGCGCCAGACCCGTGCCTAACCTGGACAAGCTGAAAGCATTCGATGCCTATATCTCCTGGCTCAGAGAGCAGGCGAAATAAGACGGAGGGCAGTAGTCGATCGAGAGCGGTTTTTAAAATAGGTTTTTTGGGCAATCCCGGGCGCCGGGAAAAATGCAGCACCGTTGACAGCCGGTCCGTCCTCATGTAAGGTAGTCGCCTTATGTGCGCTACTATTCGCAATATTTCTATCTTTGTCCGAGGTATCGTCGTCCGCCTGGACGACTTTCTGGATTCCAAGGCGGCTTAGTCGCCTCTCGCCCGGGTAACCATCATAAGATCCGATGAATTCAGACTGAGGCACTTTGCCGCCAGCGCAGTCCCTTCTGCCTGCATGTGAAGCAACGCGAAAATTCAGAAAGGAGAGGATTTATGAAAGCCTTGAATACAAGAACCATAAAAGAAATGGTGCAGAACAACCAGAAAGTCCGGTTCAGGTTTTATCGGGATGGCCAGCTATGGTATGCGACCGAGTGCGGTTTTGAATTTCCAGTCCCTACGTCGGAAGCCGGAACCGCCACCTTCTTTGCGGAAGACCGCGCCATCCTGTTCATGCGCTACATTCGGAAGCATATGGAGTATCTGAAGAAGAGCATGGAGCAGAGCAACAGTCTTGAATGGTAAGTGCGAGAGGCACGGCATGCCGTGCCTCTCAATTTGTATCAGGATGCGCCCTAGCGCCATTCGTCGATGAGCGTACCCCGGCCCAGCATGAAATCCGTCACAAACCAGGTTGTCTGGATTCCCCCACCGGCTACAAGGATCTTGATGCCCGAAGCCTGGTGGAACGGCTTAATCATTTTATCCAGCGGATATTTCGCCCATGTTGCATAGGGTTCCATTCCCTGGGCGCCGTAATTGGTAAGAGTTCCCGAGAGCACACCGTTGCCCAGGTAACTGGCGAGAGGTTTTTCAACATTATCCGAAAACCACTGGCTCAGCTGATCCTTTGTCTGAAAGCCCTGGCCTTCCTTGAGGAGTCTTGCAACCGTGGGGTCCATGATGACGGTGGCCCTCGACCCCATTCCGGAAAGAGCCTTCATGTAATCGCGCATCAACATGTGGGGCGGATAGTTCCGTTGTGCTTCGCCCACGCTGGAAATATACGTCCATCCGGTGGCGACGTTTATAACGCTGTCTTCCGGCTTGAATCCCATTTGCACATGAAAAGGCTCCCAGCCTTCGGGCAAAGCCTCCTCGTTTTCGGCAATACACACATTGTTGTACTGCATGGTGCTTCCCAAAGTGCTCCAGGTGGTCTTTTCACTATGCAGGCCTCCTACGGTTTTCGACATCAGCGTGAAGGTCCTGCCGATAACCGAATTAGCCTCATTATGGGGCCCCATGACATTGGCGCCGGAATTCATGCCGATCTGCTTCCGTATGGGGCCATTGACCAGGATCATGTTGGCCATGGAGGATGTGGAGTTGCCGAACGGTACCGATTTTGCCAGAGCCAGGATAACCGGCAGGTATTCCTTTTTGGCGCCGGCCATTACGGCGCAGATAGCGGCTTTTTCCACGGTAAGGTCCCGATTGCCTCCGGGCCAGTTCACGGTCTTAATGACTTCTTCCGGTTTATGAGAGGTGCCTTTCAGCATCTCGGCTACCCTTGCCTCGGTAGGAAGGATGATCGGATTATAGTCAGTCCAGTCGCGGTCCTTGAAAAGGCGCTGCAAATTGTCCTCGGTATCCGGTCCAAGAAGTCGAGGCGCGGGTTCGGACTCAGGAGCCGCTCCCTTATGTTTCTCTTTTTCCGTCAGAGGAAGAGTCAACGCATCGATAAATGCCTGCATCATCGGTTTTCCGCTGACGACATCTTTGCCGTCGAAAACGTATTGGTGGTGAACCGATTGCGGCTGACCGGCCACCGGGAAAGGGAAGGAGATGTAGCGGATGGGCATGCCGTTGGTAAATTCAAAGTCGTATCCCAGGGCATATTTCACGATGTTGGATGCTGCTCCACCCACGGTCGGAATGTTAAATTTCTGTTCCAGAGTTTTGCAGTAACGGCTCACGGCCGACGTGCAGCCGTCTCAGCCGGATATTCCAATCATTACCGCCTGACCTTTTTCGGAAATCTCCTTCCATAGCTCGGGCTGGTCCTCCATGTAGGAGCCTTTGATTTTCCGAATCTCCACTTTCACACTGGGCTTGTTTTGGGCAAGCCAGGCCTTCATTTCTTCGTAAACACTGGGCGCTGCCTGGGGGCCACCCCAACCGATATCCACCAGGAATATGGTTTTCCCTTCCAATGCATCAAGGCGGGGCGAAAGCGGCACCCGGTCCACCATTTTATTGGCCGCTGATGGATTCAATACCGTCATCTTCCCCACCGTCATCTTCCCCGAAGAACATGCGGATGAAAATAGGGCAGCCACTATTAGAATCAAAGTCGCCAACCGTATCTCTTTTTTCAAGTTGCACCTCCACTTACGGATTCGTCCTGTTAGCTTTCAGGCAGTCCAGCTGACGCGCCCTATCCTACTACTATTTAAAGGGAATCGAAATAATGCACATTCAGAGGAACGCGATTTGCTCCGGCATTGTCCTGCGAATGTTTGTCGATCCCATAGCGCGCGTTTTGATATTTTGACGAATTCCATTTCTTATCCATCAATGTCTTCCCGGTGCTGTTTTCTGCGGCAAAGCAGGCAGGGCATCTTTCGGTGGAGTTCCGAAAGGCGCTGCGTCATGCCGCGCGTCTTATTGCTGCATTCGTACACATGCTATATCAGGGGCTGGAAGAAGTTTTTCCGCCGCTATGAATGTGGAAACCTGCAGCAACATTCCCTGAAGTCCATTTGGCTGCAGCCTGACTATTCGATTTTTCGGGAGCGCGTGAGATAATTTGATTTTTCCCCCTGCACCGATTGCTGCGGCTGTGAATTCGCGGAGAAAAACGAAGCGGATTGCCAGGGTAACCCTTTCCCCGTCTACGGCGACTGCCTGTGGGCCAGAGGCATCCTGCGCTGCGCGTAAGAGGATAGGAACCTATTTAATTGGAACCGCCTCCTTAATTCGATCAACGCCATGGAACAGAATCATGATCGCCGTCATGGGGAGGGCAACTGATAGAATCCGGCAGCAACCTCACAGCGGGCTGCCCTGGAGCGGGAAGGGGAGCGCGTGATGCAATTCAGCTGTCAGAATCGATACGTTGCCAGTGTCTGCGAGGGAACCCTGACATGTTATCCTGCCTGGTATGCACTGTGCCTTCCCGAATGACTTCCGTCTGCGGATTTCTCGCCTATCAGAATCCTGATATGCAAACGACCTGCAATTTCCGCTTTTGAAGGAGCCGCCATGCGTATTGGATCAAGAAAACCATCGGCCGCAATTCCAGCCATTGATTACGACAAGAGCCGGTCGGAGATCAAGAGCGGCGATGTGCTCATGTACCAGGGCCGCACGTTGCCCTCAAGGATCATCCGATGGGCGACCGGCTCCCGCTATTCTCATGCAGGGCTCGCGGCCTGGTGGAATAGCCGTCTCATGGTCATGGAAGCTGTGGGGAGGGGCGTGGTTGTGAGTCCAATTCCCCAGAACATCCGTTCCTATCATGGCCGAGTGGAGTGGTTTACGAGCACCGAGCAAATTCCGGATGTTCAGCGGTTGCAGATGGTCGAGTTCGCGCAAAGGGAATTGGGAAAGGAATATGCGCTCTGGCGGACGCTCTTTTTCGGGATTCGCGCGCTCTGCCAGCGGGATCTGCAGTCAAAAGACAAACTGCGACGGGAAGAACGGCTGTTCTGCTTCCATTATGTGGCCGAAACCTACAACGCGATTGGCAGGGATCTGAAAAAGGGAGTCGGCGATCGATTCATGTCCCCGGGCGATATCGCCGCTTCGCCGCTGTTGAAGAGAATTGGCGTTCTGCGAAAAACCAAAGAAGCGACCAGGAATAATGAGTCAAGCCCGCTTTCTCAAATAGGCGAAATCCAATCTCGGAGCGGTCCATCCGTTTTCGACAAAGGGGCATAGGAGAAGTCTATCGCGCCAGGGAAGCAGGTACATGGTCAAGGCCATTCGAATGGTCAGGGAGGCGCCTGGCCCTGCCGAAAGGCAAAATTGCCGAGTCTGTCGGTCCGATTAGGCTACGGTGGAAAAGCCTGTAAATTCAATGAACAGGTTGGCGGTTTTCAGGTCCACGTATGCCGCTCCCATTTTGCAGCCCATTTTTGCATGGAATGGCACCTCAGCGCCCGGGCTGGTCAGCCGTTTTACTTCCTTCTCGACGTCGCTTAGCTGGAATCCTATAGGGTGTATCCCTTCGCCTCTGGTGTTCAGGAATTCTGTCCAGGGATTGGGTTTATCATCCGGCTGTATCAATTCCAGCTGCATATTTCCGATTCGGAAGAGAGACGCCTTGAAGTTTGACGTCAACGGCTTGCCCTGGAAAAACAGGCCTTCGGCTCCGGCAGGAGGCCCCCTGAACGAATGTGCCGATACCCAGTTCCTTCAAACGTTTCGCGGTTCTATCTATATCTTTTACCAAAACCGCCGCATCCCAGAGTCTGGGGAAATTTGGCTTTTCAGTGGAACCATCGTTTCCTTGTGCTTCTTACATCTACATGTTCATCCTTCCCAGAAGTCCAAACCGGCGGTGAATGCAGTGCCCTTAGCCAAAAATGTTCTTAAGCCAACCGCTCTACCATATTGGCGAATCAAATGCCTCCTCAATGCCGCAATCGGGAATGTTGTCAGCCGGGAGAACTCAATTTCCCGGATGGCCGTTTCTGGATCGTAACGCCGGTAAAGGTGGGAAACGGATCTCTTAAGTCAATCCATTCCAGTACTTGCGCCGTTCAGTCTATTGTCGGTTACTCTTGGATTTCCCTTTAGATATTGGCCTCCGGTGCTTATAATCAATCCAAAGATTCGCTCTTCAAAACCAAGCAGCATGTAGGTCTCCTTTAGGAGAAGGAACACATGCCTGAAATTGGTCAGACGATTTCTCACTTCAGGATCGTCGAAAAAATCGGCGGCGGCGGAATGGGTGTCGTCTACAAGGCGGAAGACGACAAGCTGGGCCGTCCTGTCGCGCTGAAATTTCTGCCGGAAGATCTGTTCCGTGATCGCAAGGCAATCGAACGATTCCAACGAGAGGCTCGTTCCGCTTCAGCCCTCAATCATCCCAATATCTGCACAATTTACGAGATCGACGAACATGAAGGCCAGCACTTCATTGCCATGGAGTATCTGGAGGGCCAGACCCTCAAACAGCGCATTCTGGGGAAGCCGCTCCAGACGGATGAGACTCTTGATATAGCCATTCAGGTCACGGATGGTCTTGATGCCGCGCATTCGGAAGGAATCATCCATCGGGATTTGAAGCCTGCCAATATCTTCATAACGAAACGGGGCCACGCGAAGATACTGGATTTCGGATTAGCAAAGCTCCTGGCCGAGAGATCCCGCACGGATGTTCCCACTGCTGCCACTACGCAGGAGGCAGTTACCAGTCCCGGAACTGCCGTCGGGACAGTCTCTTATATGTCTCCGGAGCAAGCACTGGGAAAAGAACTCGATGTACGCACTGATCTGTTTTCGTTTGGTGTGGTTCTCTACGAGATGGCAACGGGCGTGACGCCATTTCGTGGAGCAACATCAGCAGCTACTTTTGACGCTATATTGCATAAAGCACCTACGGCGCCAGTGCGCATCAACCCCGACTTGCCCGCTGAATTGGAGCGGATCATCAACAAGGCTCTGGAGAAAGACCGCGAGCTTCGTTGCCAGAGTGCTTCCGAAATCCGGGCTGACTTAAAACGACTTAAAAGGGATTCCGATTCAAAGCGTGCGGCAAGTGCTGCTGAACCGGCTGAAGAATCGTCGGATCGTCCATTAGTTGCCGAGCCGGCAACCGTCGTGTCTTCTCCTCGCTCTGCGGCGCCGCTTCGGAAGAACAAACGCCCTGCAATAATCGGCGCATTGGTCTTCATCGCAGTCCTGGCGCTGGCGGCGGGCGGATATTTCTATTTTAATCGCGCGCAGAAGCTGACGGAGAAGGACCCCATCATCCTTGCCGATTTCACGAACACAACAGGCGATCCGGTATTCGACGGAACGCTGCGGCAGGGTCTTTCCGCGCAGCTCGAACAGTCGCCTTTCCTCAAGATCATCTCGGGAGACATGATCGTCCAGACTCTACGCCTGATGGGAAAGCCGCCCGATGCACGGCTCACACGCGAAGTTGCCCGCGAGATATGCCAGCGTGTAAGCGCGACTGTGACAATCGAGGGTTCGATCTCCGCTCTCGGGAATCAGTATGTCGTTGGCCTTAACGCCGTGAATTGCGGTACTGGGGAAACGTTCGCCCGGGAACAGGTCACTGCCGAGGGGAAGGAAAAGGTCCTAGGTGCGCTGGGCAGCGCTGCATCCAGGCTGCGGTCGGAACTCGGCGAATCCCATGCTTCGCTCGAAGTTCACGATGTACCGTTAGTCCGGGCGACCACATCCTCTTTGGAGGCGCTGCAAGCTTTCAGCCGTGGCGAGCAGTGTTTTTTCAGAAACGACTTCAATTCGGCAATACCATTCCTGGAACGGGCTATCAGTCTGGATCCAACTTTCACCAAAGCCTATTCCTTGCTTGGAGGCCTTCAGTGGAGCACAGGCAAAAGCGGCGATGAGGCACTCAAGAACATTAAGAGAGCCTATGAGCTGCGAGATCGCGTCAGTGATGCTGAGAACTATTCTGTTTCCTTCGTTTATTACCGCGATGCCATAGGGGACGTGGAGAAGGCACTTGAGATTGAACAGCGATGCAACCAAGCCTATCCAAACAGGGCACTGACCTCATTTGAAATCGGTTACCTTCAAAGGATGCTTGGCCGACACGAAGAAGCTCTCGCATCGATGCTCGAATCCATCAGGCTGGAGCCGACGGTCATTTCCTATGCAGGTGCTATAAACAACTACCTTGCACTGAATCGCTTGGATGAAGCGCGGGCAATGATTCAGGAGGCCCAGGCGCGAAAGATGGACCAACCATGGTACCCATATACGCTTTATTTGATTGCCTTCAATCAAAAGAATAAGGCCGAGATGGCCGCGAATGAAACGGCAGCGCTCCGATATGTGAAACCTGAGGTATTGGAAATTTATCATGATGTTTATAGGGGCCGCCTGTCTTCTCTCCGGGATGCCCTACCACGTAACACAATGTCGCTGTCAGAAATGACCTGGGGTGCTCGAACATTGGCTTTGGTAGGCTATGCTGCCGAAGCAAAGGCCGCTGCGATCAATACTATCAAAATGTCGAACGACAGAGATCTTCGGGGAAATGCAGCGATCACTTTGTGCCTCGCTGGAGATAAGGAGGGAGCGCAGAATCTGGCTGCCGATTTGAGCAAGCGCTTTCCTGAATCCACCTATGTCCGACATTGCTATGTGCCCTCAGTTCGAGCGCTTTTGGCTTTAGAGGACGGCAAGCCGCAAGAGGCCATCGATATTCTTGCTGAAACTGTTCGGTATGAAATGATGCAGAACATGGTTACCGTTTATCTTCGCGGTAAAGCTTACCTTGCAGCTCAACAGGGTGCAAAAGCCGCCGCAGAGTTTCAGAAGATGCTTGATCACCCAACGGTTAACTTTAATGACGTTCTTAGGAACACACTGCCTCATCTTGGCCTCGGTCGCGCCCATGCCCTGCAGGGCGACACGGCAAAGGCGCGCAAGTCCTATCAGGATTTCCTGGCCCTGTGGAAGGACGCCGATCCCGACATCCCCATCCTCAGGGAGGCAAAAGCGGAATACGCGAAACTTATCAAAGCGGAATCGCAATGATCGGTAAGACGCTAACTTCGGGCTAGTGAGGCACTCCCAGAGGAAACGGGGAGCCAACGGATAGGCCGCACCCCGCAGTATGGCGCCAGTCCTCGACCCTACGAAATGAAGATGTTGTTGTGAATCCCCCAATCGTCGCTCCCAGATAGGTATTGAAAACAGGCCATACCACAAGTAATCCGTAGCGAGAGCTGTTCGCCCATCATTCCGGGCCATAAGTCCCGATCTGGGAAATAGCTGCAGCCAGAGTGCCGGTTCATTTCTATGCCGCGGTGAGGGGTTTGATCCGTTGGACGCTTTTCTTGAGAGCTCTCTCGGCATCCCAGAGATCGACTGCACGCTGAGCATTGAGCCAGAACTCCGGCGTGTTGCCGAACAGGCGCGCAAGCCGAAGAGCCATCTCCGGCGTGACAGCGCGCCGCTCTCGAAGCAGTTCGTTGACAGTCTGGCGCGAAACCCCTAATGCCTTCGCTAGCCCTCGATACGGTCAGCCCGTAATCTGTCAAGAAATCCTCCCGTAGCATTTCGCCAGGATGCGTTGGGCGGATCTTTCTTTCTCGCGTGTTTTCAATGCTCATAAAAATGTGACCTAATGATAATCTGTGAGTTCGACATCAAAGGCATCGCCGTCCACGAACCGGAAGCAGATACGCCACTGATCGTTTACGGAGATTGAAAACTGTCCGTTTCTCTCCCGCTCCAGTTCATGCAGCCGGTTGCTTGGAGGTACCTTCAAATCGTCAAGCCCAGTCGCCAGATCCACGTACTCGAGCTTCCGTATCGCCCTTCGGGTGATTTCAGGCGGGAATCGCTTCGACTTTCCTTGCACGTACAAGTCCCGAGTGTGTCGATCGGCAAATGTCTTGATCACAACGAGAAGTGTAATCTGTCACGTGACAAGTGTCAATAGATCCCTGCCGAGCATGGGAGACCGGGGGCCGGTTTGGGTTTGCATTCCGAGCCATAAGTCCCGTTCGAGGAAGTTTCACATACCCTGTTCCCTGCCACTTGGACTTATTGTCAGCTTATCAAAAATTGGAATCAAACCGTTTCCAGCATTCAGTTGCGAAACGCGTCCCTAACACCCAGCCATTTGAGAATTTCAAATGAAATGATACTTCATCTTTGGTGGCAGTTCTGGTGGCAGCTTCAAAGAAACTCAGCATACCTCAGAAAAACTCGGGCGTTTGTAAATCATTCACAGTCAGGAGGGATTAGGGGATAGGGCTGGCTGGATTTCGATGTAGGTGTCAGCGGGGAGGGCTGGAGCCTTGATTGGCGAAGGTTTATTTGGGGGGGCGGCTCCAGATTCAATTTCTATAGGTGGGTCTTTTAACGAGGGTAGTACAATCAGGAGGTAAAGCAGCTCAAAGGTCCAGAAGCGGCACAGGAAGAGGCTATTAGGTTTCTGAAAAAACATGTTCATTCTTCCTATCGTCAAGTGCGGCAGGAATATCCGCCTTACAATCCGGGCGGGGCAATACACATTGGGGGGCTATCAATGATCATTTGCGCGGCAAACCGTGTGATAACCATCATGGTCCTGGCTGGCGCTCTGCTCGGCGCGCAGGCAGTCACTGCCCAGCAGCCACCTGCGCCCCGCGCCGGTGGGCCCAATCGGGCAGCGATGGGTCCGCCAGGAACGGGACAGAACAACAGTCCGGACACCCCGGGAACCGGCGCCTACCCGGCGATGAAGGAGGAGATTCCCGCGCTCCCCCGGCATGTGGTGTATCGACCGGCCAACTTGGCGGCGATGGGTTCGCAGAAGCTGGGAGTGGTCGCGTGGGGAAACGGCGGCTGTTCGGACGATGCGGCTAGCACCCGCTTTCATCTGCTCGAGCTGGCGTCCCACGGTTATCTGGTGATTGCCTCCGGTCGCATACTCAGTGGCCCGGGCGCACATGCAGCTACCACGGAGCAAAAGCCTTTCCCGCGCACCGAAACATCGGATCTCACCAAAGCCATCGACTGGGCGCTGGCCGAGAACACCCGTCAGGGCAGCCCGTATTTCGGGCGCATTGATCCGCAACAGGTGGCTGTCTCGGGCTTCAGCTGTGGAGGCCTGCAGGCGGCTCTGGTCGCCAGGGACCCGCGCGTGAAGACCTTGATCATGCAGAACACGGGCACCTATGACGGTGAGCGCGCCACCATGCCCGGCCTCAAGGTACCCAAGTCGACGGTGAAGACCTATCACACGCCCGTTCTCTACATACTGGGTGGGCCGACCGACGTCGCCTATAAAAATGGCATGGAAGACTTCCACCTGATCGACCATGTTCCCGTCGCAGTGGCCAACCTGCCTGTAGGTCATGGCGGCACCTACCACGAGCCCAATGGTGGCGCCGCCGCGCAGGTAGCGGTGGACTGGCTGAACTGGCAATTGCGCGGTGATGCCAAGGCCGCTGCCCGCTTCGTGGGCGACCAATGCGGCCTGTGCACGGATGAGAAGTGGACCATCGAACGGAAGAATTTTCCGGCACGGTGAACGGGAGATGAAAGCCGCAACGCTTACCGTGCTCGCCATGTTGAGTGCGGTTCCAATGGTTGGCATCGCGGCCCAGCCCGCCGAGGGCAACTCCGATCATCAGCAAATGCTGGCGAAGCTCAAGATCACCTCGCCATTGCGACCCGGTTTGGTTGAATGCCGATGGCACAGTTCCGCCCAACCACGCCAACTACGACGAGAGCAAGGCCACTGCCGGCTCGCCGGTGCCACCGCAATCCGTCCTCAGCGCGAAAATTGTACAATGCCTCGCCTGTCCCAATGTACAATCTGGCGAAGCGAAAACCAGAGCAGGGCTGAGACCGTCAACGGAGGCTTGAGATGGTGGAATATCGACCATGGACGTGGAAAATACCCGAAACCAGCAAAGACATGAGCCGCACGATCAACCGGCAGGACGCATTCGAGAGAGTCAGCGGACAGGCGGTTTTTACAAGAGATGTCAATCTCCCCGGAATGCTCTACGCGAAAATCCTCCTTTCCCCCTACGCGCATGCGCGCATCAAGAGCATTGACACGAGCCAGGCCGAAGCTCTCGTGGGCGTGCGGGACATCTTGAGATACGATGACCCGGACATCGAGTTCGACAACGAGACCCTGCCGGGCTTTGAGGTTTCCCGCAACTACAACCTGCTGACCCTGCCCCGGACCTCCGAATTCTTCCAGCACCCGATGGGTGTCGTGGTCGTGGCCGACACCGAAGAAATATGCGACCGCGCGCTGCGGCTCCTGAAAATAGAATGGGAAGAACGGCCGTTCATCCTCGATATGGCGGAATCCCTCAAGCCGGACGCGCCAAAGATCATGCCTGAGGTGAAGTTCATGAACCCGAAGGCCAAAGAGCCCAATACGGTTCTGACCGATCGCGCCGAATTCGGCAATGTCGAGAAAGGTTTCGCGGAAGCCGACAAAGTGATTGAATACACCATCACTCGCGCCCGGAATACGCCGGCAGGTGTTGAGCCCATTGTGTGCGTTGCCCAGTGGAGAGGCGATTTTCTCGATCTCTGGGTTCATCACCAGGATCTTCCTCAAGCTACGGTTACCACTCCGAACACGGTCCGTGAAAAGCCCCGAGCTCCTCTTGCCGAGTGGGCCAAGATCACCGTCACGATGCCCTACCAGGGTTCGTGGTACGGCGGCTTTTCATGGCTTTCCTACTCCTATGCCTTTATCCGCCTCACCGCGATCCTCGCCAAAAGAGCGGCGGGGAAACCCGTGAAACTGCTTTGGGACGAGAGCGGCTATTACTGCGGCGGCGACGATGCAGGGACCTATAGGTGCAAGGTTGGAGTCAAGAAGGACGGCACTATCACCTCGTTGCATTGGCACATGCTTGGGATTCGAAATCCCGCGATTGATAAGACGCGTGTCAGCACCAAAATTCCCAACATCCTGGGCACACAGGAATGGGCTCTGGTCAATACAGGGCACAATATGTGTTTCCGGCATGGATCCCATACCTGCGTCCCGCACAACGTAATGTTTGCCCGTGTTGCTGCGGAAATGGGGTTGGACCCGACAGAAGTCGCCCTGAAAAACGACGGCTGCGCCGGCCATGACTGGGAATGGGTCACGCGGTACCAGAAGGAAAATGGATTCCCCCAAAGATGGAGCCTCAAGGAAGTACTCGACAAAGGCAAGAAGGCGATAGGATGGGATGAGAAATGGCATCCGCCCGGAACCAAAAAGCTCCCGAACGGAAAAATGCATGGGCTTGGTTTCATCCACGTGAATGAATGGCACTGGCACGCGCCCACTCCCGGCAGCTCCTTCGCATGCGTTACGCTGCGTCGAGGGTAAAGCCGCGATTATAGGAGCCCGCAGCGATATGGGGGTCGATACGGAGTCGGGCGCGCGTCTTGCGGTAGCCTCGGAAGCCGGACTCAAGTACGAAGATACTGTCATACTGGAGCGCCGTTCCGACAATACGAATTACCACCTCTGGCAACCGGGAGGTTCCTTTGGAACATGTTATATCAATACCCAGCTAATCCCCGCCGCCAGAGAATTAAAGCAGAAAATTCTTGAATACGCCGTAAGGCCGAGGCCGGCTTTGTTTGCCAGTCCTGCACAGCCTTCCCTCTTCCCCAATAAGAAGCCCGAAGATCTGGATATCAAAGACAGCATGGTTTTCGAGAAAGCGAACCCAGGCAACCGAAAGACAGTGAGAGAGGTGGCGGATACTTGGTGGGCGCAGGATCCTGCAATCTTCCATCCTCCTGTACCCGGCAGCGTCCATGGATATGAATCCGACGGGACGACCGGACCCTCAATCGTATGCGATGCCCAGGCAGGCGCACTTCATCGAAGTCGAGGTAGACACCGAAACGGGAATGGTCGATGTGACCAATATAGTCTGCGTCAACGATGTCGGCCACCTGTTCAATCCCGAAGGAGCCTATGCCCAGCAATACGGCGGCGCTGTTATGGGGCTGGGCCGAAGCGGCACCGAGGAGCATATCTTCTGTCCCCGCACCGGAGTAGCCCTCAATTACGATTTGATCGGGTACCACATAGGGACGATGAATGACTATCCGGACACCCAGTGCCTGATCAACGAAAGCCACTTGGGATACGCAGCCTATGGCGCCTGTGGCATTGGCGAAAACATCGGGGCCAGCATGTCGGGAGTCACCGTCTCCGCGATCCACAATGCGACAGGCAAATGGGTCCTGGATTATCCGACGACTCCGGATAAAGTCCTGAAGGCGCTTGGGAAAATATAAAACGCAGAAAAAATTGATTAATTCCAATTACCATCTAATCCAATTGGAAATTTGAAATTGGAAATTTCCAGGATTTTTCATGCCTCGTATGAAATAGACACTGCAGCATCCAGGAGGGATTTTCTGATCCACAAAAGGATGAAGAACCTTTTGTAAGGCATCATTTCATCGGTCTCACGCTTGAGAAATCCGATTCCGGCAATAATCAGAATGGCTTCGCATACGGCATAAGCCGGAATCATTAGCCAGCGCCTTCCATCACTATATCCACCATAATGAGCCGGGCGCCGGAGCTGAGAAGCTGAGGTCAGTTTTACTTATTCTCTTGAGGTTGCTTTCATTCCCATGATTTTCCTTTGGGTAATACTATCCGCCTCTCTTTATTCTTGCCCCTGCCGTACCCCTGGTAGATAAACATCATTTTGTTTCTTTCTCATTTCATTCCCGCTTGTTGACCAAATACGACAGTGGTAGCATAGCCACTGGTAGCCTATGATTGTCCTCTAAATTCAATGCGTCGAGCGAGTGCGCGATCCGATAACATTGCGGATACGTGTGCGCACTCTTGACTCAAAATCCGCACAGACTGTTTCCCAGTTTCTCATGTCCATTTTTTGAACCAGGACTTGCCTGCGTTCATGACGGTCTGCGCAATTTCCAAGAGGATATGGCATTGAATCTAGAGGATTTTGGTTGGAACTCCTTCTTCGAAAACCATTGCGCGAATTATCGGAATGACAATCTCGCTCCGGCCCGCGTGTCATTTCAGGGCAGGGGAATGTACCGCCTCATCTCGGAGGGCGGAGAGTTGTGGGCGGAGATCGGCGGGGCGCTCAGGCATGGTCGCCCTAGACCCAGGAGATCTGCCGGCGTGCGGGGATTGGGTGCTGGTGGACAATCCCGCGGGCAGCGACCGTACGGTCATACGATTTGTCCTGCCGCGCAGAACCTCCTTCTCGAGAAAACAGGCGGGGACCGCCGTGGATCGACAGGTGATTGTGTCCAACATCGACACCGTGTGCCTGGTAAGCGGACTCGATTCCGATTTCAATCCACGCCGGATGGAGCGGTATCTTGCCATTGCATGGGAGAGCGGCGCCCGTCCTGTGATAGTCCTGAACAAAGCGGACATCTGCCCCGAAGTCTCCGGCCGCATCAGGGAGGCAAGGTCTCTGGCTCCTGGAGTCCCCGTGCTTGCCGTAAGTGCAACTGCGGGCTGGGGGATTGAGGATATTCTGAACTACAACGAACGAGGACAAACCATTGCCTTCCTGGGATCTTCAGGGGTTGGCAAATCGTCCATTGTGAACCGGTTGCTCGGGCGATCCGCTCAGGAAGTTCGCGAAACCGACTCATATACCGGGCGAGGGTTGCATACCACTTCCGCCCGGCAGCTTTTTCTTCTCCCCTCCGGCGGCCTGATCATGGATACGCCCGGAATGCGGGAGCTTCAGGTCTGGTCCGTTGATGGGGGCCTCGATACGGCTTTCGAAGATATCAAGGCTCTTGCGGAGGGATGCCGCTTCCGGGATTGCAGCCATCAAAGCGAGCCGGGCTGCCGCGTCCGGGCTGCGGTTCTCCAGGATGAGCTGGACGCGCGTCGATTGGCCAACTATTTCAAAATTCGCAATGAGGCACATTATATCGAGCTAAAAAAAACCCATAGCGCGAGCTGGGTGGAAAAGGAGCGCTGGAAGAAAGTGGCAAAAGCGGTGAGAAAGTGCAATCCAGGCGAATAGCTGAAGGATTTGCGCGGTATGTCGGCATTGAGTTGAAGGAGGGCCTTTATATTTCCGGCGGCGCGAGCATGGATCAAATGAGAGGTCGTGACCAGGCTCTTCTGCAAATTGTCTTTGACAGGGAGACCACTCTAAAGCGACGCGGAGCCTTTTATGACTTCTCTCATATTTCCGCTGGAGCCGCTACTTTCTCCAGTCCATCGAAAGACACTTCTGGCAGCAGTCGCAATTCTTGCCCGGCTCCATGATGCACTCGATCTGTCCGTTATAGGCGATTTCACGGGTGCCCTCGGGCATCATGTAGGTGCCGCCGAACATGCCCTGCATCAGCGCGACCTGGAAAAACACGGGTTTCCCGATCCGCACGAAGTTCAGCGGGCAATGCCAGGTGTCGGCGGGGATCCGGACGATCGTGGGCTGGTCGATATCATACTTCTCGGCATCGTCGCCCAGGCCGAGCGTAAACTCGACATGAGCGTCCCAATCGAACGCATTGTCCAGTGAGCCGGCGCCGAAAACCAGGTATTCGTCCGCCTGATGCTTATGCGGATAGGGATCGAGCAGCACCGGACCCGTGATCAACCCATAGCCGACGTTGAACTGCGACCCGGGAATCTGACAGGCGCCCCTGAAATAGGCACGAGGGATCCCGTCCCGGATTTCCTTGCCGTCGATGGACCTGGCCAGGTATTCCGGCTGGAACCGATATACCAGTTTTTCATACTTGAGATCGTTCATTGAGCAATATCCTTTCGGAACGGATATTTTCCGTCGATAAAATTCGGCTTCGACGTTGTACTCCGCGTTGATGTCATGTCTTTCTGCGGCTTTCACGTCTGTTTCGCCTCAGGCCTTTAGACGGAACCAGCGAAGGGTTTCGTTTTTGCCATGATATACCAAACATAATTGCGCGGAAACCAGCCTCGGCGGCGATCATTCTGCATGGGGGATCAAGCATAAGGCCGTCCTTCAGCACTCGCCCACTCCAGTCCATTTTCCCTTTCTCCAACGCTGGATGTTCCGGTATCGGGTTGCGCCTTCAACTATCAGGTAATGTTCCGATCATAACGGAGGCCGGAAGCAGCGGAAAGGGGAAAGCACACAAAATTCAGCGTTTCCCGTTCCAATTTGTATTAAAATCTCACTCCGAAGATCCGGAAGACATCCCGATAATTTTCACAACGTGCTGAATCAGTAAGTGAGTGCGGCCTCAACAGGGGAAGAATTCCGCAATACCGCGGATAATTTTTCCTGTCTGCCAATATTCTCACCGCCGGGGCGCGTGTTGATGAAGGTATTTCGGACACGTACGGACCATGGCAGAAGAGATTCATGAAAACTGAACATGCATAAAACAAACGGTTACCGGATAACAAGGAGGTTCGTCCATGACAAGATGGCATGACTATGTGCAGGAACAAGGAGGCCCGCCTGACTGGCCGTATCCTATTAAATATGACGAGGACCAGGAAATCGTGACCGACATCCTGGTGGTCGGCGGCGGAATCGGCGGCTGCTGGGCGGCCATCAGCGCGGCACGGTCTGGGTTAAGCGTTGCGCTGGTGGAAAAGGCTGATGTGCAGCGCAGCGGCGCCGGCGGTCCGGGCTGCGACCACTGGTGCAATGCGCCGGCCAACCCTCTATCCAATGTGGATCCCGATGAATGGGCCATACATATGGCAGGCCGGCCTTACTGCAACGGTATCGGCATTCAGATCCAGTGCCGCGAGGACTGGGACACGCTCCAGGAAATGGAGATGATGGGAGGCAAAATCCGCGATACCAAGGATGAATACAAAGGCGCCAAAGGCCGGGATGACAAGACCAAGCTGATGATTTCGCCCCGTTATACCAAAGTCCACAGCTATGTATTGGATTATGAAAAAATCGGCCCGCCTAAAGATGGCGAAAAACTGAATAACGTCGTCATCAGGGTCTGGGGCAGCACATTCAAGCCCGCCCTGAAAAAAGAGTGCAAACGCCTCGGCGTCAAAATCTTTGACCGCGTTATGGCCACTGCCTTGCTTACGGAAAATGGCGTCCAGGGCGGCAGGGTCGTCGGTGCTATGGGTTTCAGCAGCCGTACCGGCCAGGTAATAATCTTCAAGGCAAAAGCAACCATCCTTGGCGCGGCCGGCGGCGGCGGCATATGGCACTTCAACACGGAGCTTTGCGGGTATTCCAGCATGATGTCCCGCACAGCCACCGGCGAAGGCATCGTTATGGCCTGGAATGCCGGAGCGGAACTGACCAAGATGGAAGCTTCCGGGCAACTCATGATCGCCACCGGTTTCAAGCACAAGTGGTATTCCGGCGCCGGAGATGCCAGCTACGAAAACGTCCCGCTGATAGATGCCAAAGGCAAACGGCTTCCGCTGCCCACCCAGGGCTGGGAAGACTGGGGCGCCATGGTCCCGATGTTCGGCGCGGAAGATAAAATCCGTGAAGGCGTCATGAAAGGCGAGTATGAACTGCCCTTCTACGGCGATTTCCCCGCCATGAGCGATGTGGAAAGAAGAGCCACCTGGAACCTGATGCTTGGCGAAGAGTCAACCACCAGGATCATCATCGACCAGCTGAACAAGCACGGCTACGACGGAAGCCGCGACCTGCTCCAGAGCTACAAATTCATCGAAGGCAGAAGCCTCCCACAGTGGGGCGAAGCAGCGGGAAGCGGTGCTCTTGTTGTGGACTGGAATCTGAAGACCTCGCTCGACGGGCTGTACGCCGCCGGGGGTTCCATGTTCTCGCCGGAAGACCATAGCTTCTGCGCGGCCACTGGCCGATATGCCGGGCGCAAGGCAGTCGCTTACGCCAGGGAAATAAAGCAGGGCAAGGTCTCCCGCGGGCAGATTGCGAAAGAAAAGGCCCGCATTCTGGCCCCGACCAAACGGACCAGCGGCCTGGAATGGAAGGAGCTAAACATCGGTATTAACCGCGTAATGCAGTATTACGTTAGCGAATTCAAGACTGAGAGGATGTTCAATATGGCCCTCCAGGCCCTGGATAAGATAGAGGCGGAATCCGTGCCCATGCTTTATGCGATGGATCCGCATAAACTGATGCGCAGCCTGGAGGATGTCAGCATATTGAACGTGGCGAAAATTGTCATCCAGGCCATGAAGGCGCGCAAGGCCAGCAGCATGCCGCTTAACCTCCGCCGCATAGACTACCCGGAGCTTGACCCGCCGGAATGGAAGAAGTGGCTCACCATCAAGCAGGTGGACGGCAAGATCGTGACCGGTTTCCTGCCGATGACCTTCTGGGGCAACATGCAGAAAAAGTATGAAGCCCACAACAAAGATTACACCGGCGTCTATAAAGAGAAATAGGTATTTGAACACGCACAGTGTCTTCGAATATGGACTGAATATCGGAGGAAAAGATGGCAACAAAGAAAATAAAAGCTATGCCGAACCCCCAGACACCGAATAACCCGGTGCTTTTCACGGATAAATGCAACGGCTGTAACCATTGTGTTGAGGTCTGTCAGATAGATGTCTTTGTTCCTAATCCAAAGAAAGGACAACCGCCGATTATCCTGCATCCGGAAGAGTGTTGGTACTGCGGCTGCTGCGCCAACGATTGCCCGCGCCCCGGCGCCATTGAATTTAACTGGCCCCTTCAGGCGAGAGGCTACTGGAAAAACAAGGCCACCGGCGAAATACATCAGATCTAGCTGATACCCAACCCGGTACCGGTATTTGGAGGCTGGGGAAAATGACGCCCCCGGCCTCCTGTTTTTTACATTCCATCTATGGATCGGAGTTTTCTTTGGTGGCCACCCGTAGAATATCGGATTGCATGGACGGTGCAATGGAGATCTTTGACGTGTCCGGCCTCTGACTAAAATCCATCCGGATACAAATCCAGAAAGTGTCCCCATTTCCGATATCAATTATAAATGTTCTATCAATTCTCTTGGAGCTTTGGCATTTCTTCGAATGCGATTTTGCTGCAGGCCGGAATGGCTTCCTAATATCGGCATAGTCTTTTTTGTAGTAGGATATACAAACTTTGAGGCCGGCGTGGAGCGGATTTGCAGTTTCACGACAGACGCGGGGCACAACGATCTGGCCTATGTCTCGATGTGGATTTGCTGTTTCCGGGAATTTGAGCTCGACGAGTGCGAAGAGTTCTTTTCCGCGGGGATATCGGATCCAGATGAACCAAGTCAGGAGGATTCCATAATGAAAAGCATACTGCGATGGGCCCTATTAGGGGGATCAATTTGCTTGTTGGTTTTGGGAAGCCATGCAGCGGCAATGGCGCAATCAAGCGGCCAGGCTTGCACACGCGAAGGCCTGAAAGGCATCACCGACAAGTTCTTTGCCGCTCTTGAAGCTCATAATCCATCCAGCCTGCCGCTCGCTTCCGGCGCGAGATACACAGAAAACGGCATCGATGTTGCGGTAGGAAAAGGTTCTTGGGAAACCGCGGGCAAACTGACGTTCAAACGTGGCATGATCGACACCCAGAAATGCGGAACGCATACGCAAGCAATAATTGATGAAAACGGCAAGCCGATGCTTTACGGCGTTCGCCTCAAATTCGACCGGGACAAGATTTCCGAGATCGAGGCCATTGTTGTTCGCGGAAAGGAAGTGCTCGACGTTCCGGCCATTTTAAATACAAAAGACCAGGATTGGGAAGAGATCCTTCCACCCGAGCAGCGGAGTTCCCGCCTGACGATGCTGGCCGCGGCCGACGATTATTTTGAGTTGTTCGTCCAAAAGCAACCGCGGAAAGTCGCCGTTCTTCCCTTCGCCAATTTCTGCGACCGGTGGGAAAACGGCATGCAGACAACCAAAGGGGGAACAAATCAGGGGGTGACAATGCCTGCGCACAATTGTTCGCCAGTGGGCTTCGCCGACATGACACACAGCCCCCGGCGATTCCTTGCAGATGTCGAAACTGGTGTCGTGGTTGCATACACCCTTTTTAACAACGTCTGGCCCGACTTCCACATGTTCAAGATGAGAAACGGCCAGGTACAGTGGATCCAGGCATATTTTGAGTACAGCAAAGAATACAAAACGATAGGCTGGCCGGACGAACCGGCGTGCAAATAGTTTTTTGATCAGGAGCAGCTGCGAACTAACGCGAATGTTTTTTGGTCCCAATGCCGCCGCGATACGGGAGACCGGGAGGAGCTTTAAATGAGCAGGCAACTGCTGCACACGAATTTCTGCCCCCACGCCGCGATATGGTAGTAAAATTCACCTAAAATCGGCATTTTTGAGCTTTAGGGAACAAGCTTCTAAACAACTAAGACTTCCGATCAGAGGGACGGCGCCGAAGGATTTCCAGAAGATGCGGCTTGTTCCGCCTGTCTGCTTGAAGGGAGACAAGTATGGAAAAGAAGCTGGAAAATTTGAAATGGCAGCCGAGATGGATATCGTTCCTCGGCTGCATAAAGGGCTGTCTTGAATACTTGAAACTGGATGTTTCGGACGCCTGGCTGTATGGGGCTACCGGACACGCCTTCGCATTGAATTTGCCAAAAGGTGCGTGACCGAGCGGGCCTACTGCGTGGGACGCGCAGAATTCACAAATGCTTTTTAAACTCGGGAACAATATCGGCTTTGTTGCCGAAGGAATATCCGGACTAAAAACCGACCGCGATTTTGATGAGAAGCGGAAGAAAGCCTGGGAATTGTGCAGAGCGGCAATCGACCGGGAGATGCCCTGTTTCGGTTTCGATCTTGCAGGGCCGGAGTACTTTGTCGTCAACGGATATAATGATGTTGGATACTGGTTTTCAGGCGGCGCTTCCGCGTTTCAGTTGATGAAGCCCCGAAAGTGGGATGAACTCGGCGACAGCGTCGGCTTGCTGGAAATGTACACTGTCAGGCCTGGAAAAGCCGCAGCTGATACCCAAGCCGTCAGGGAATCCATTGAATTCGTGCTGAAGCAATCCCAAAATGATCAGCAGGGCACGAATGGTTTCGAAAACTGGATCAAAGCGCTGGAAGCCGGTACCGCCAGCACGATAGGTACGGCGCTGAATGCGGGTTGTTGGGCCGAGTGCCGCACGTTCGGAGTTCAATTCCTGAAGGAAGCAAAAGAGCGCATCGGCGGCGAAACAAACAGACTGTTCGATGAGGCAGCCGGCCATTATGAAACTGAGCGTGATAGCCTGCACAAGGTAGCTGAACTTTTTCCAATTCATCTCCATACTGCGAACGAGCCCATCAAAAACTCGGAGCTCAGCGAAAAGGCAATTGCACATTTAAGAAATGCAATCAAAGCTGAGGAAGCGGGACTGAAATCCCTTGAAAAGCTATGCAGCAAGTTGCGGGTACAAGCTGCCTGATTCCCTATTTCTGCCAGGGTGCCGACATGGGGAAAAGGATATTGTACCCATGCTAATAAAGGAGGGACAGCATGCGGAGGATTGAGACGAAGCGGCTCGTCCTGAGACCTTTCACTGCCGACGACTGGCGGGATTTCCAGGAGTTGTCTCTTGACTGGAAAGCTGCGCCCGGCCCGGAGTTCGACAAATGGCCGACTTCCGAGGAGGCGTCCAGGAAGTCCGTGGAGTATATGTCGACGAGGGACAAGTATATCGCGATGTGCCTGCGCGGATCCGGCAAGGTGGTAGGTTTGCTGGTGATCAATGGAATCGACGACGGGAAGCAGCTGAACCTGGGACATGTGATCCTGTCGAAATATCAAGACAACGATCATGGCCGGGAGGGCATCGAGGCTCTCATTCAGCATTGTTTCGACGCCGAAGGTGTGCTGTCGGTGATCACGAACAATGCCTCAGACCACGCCGCGCAGCTCGCGCCCCTCCTGTCGCTGGGCTTTATCAACAGGAATGTGAAGGATAAAGGCGAGCTTGAGATCACCAGGGAAGAATGGACCCGACGAAAGTAATTCTATTGGTAAACCCCCGGCTCTGCCGGGAGACTCATAGAGTTTGACAGCTCTGCATTTTGAAACGCTGAGATACGCTGACAAAAGCGCTGACAGACACCGATTTGTTCGGCGAGGGTCGGCGAGCAAAAGCCGATGAGGCGCTTCCTAATTATTTGATGCTCAAGTCCAAAGGTTTTCCCGATGGGAAAGGCCCCAGCGGGTCCATCCGATGCGTGATCGATCCGCTGTGCGGAGCAGGCCAAATCCACGCCTAAAGCGGTGGTTGATTACATGGCGACAGCTTCCTCGATGTTTCGGCCATTAAACGGGAGGATGGTGCGCGGCAAAACGTCACTAAGCTTTTCCAGGAAGCTCGTTGCTTTGACGCTAAAATCGGTGCGTCTCCCCCCGCGGCCATCCCCCCTCAAGCTGCACGGCGACGCGCATTATGGTTATTCTTTTCGCGCCTGGGCTACAGGTGACGGATCCACCTGCTAATCCAGCGAGTATTTTGCGGTCCTGGAATCGTGAAGCCGCCAATGCGCGATCCGTATGCGGCCCATTTTGCCGTCCTTCATGTCGTACATGACCCAGTTGGTCGAAAGCACGGGCTCGCCCTTTTTCCACTGCTGCCGGCCCTTGACCGGCTTGGAATCATTGTAGGGGTGAAATTCCGTATAGAGTTCCGCAAACACCCGGTCTTCGGTGGACAGATAATCCCGGAGCTCCAGGACTTCTTTCACCATGGCAGTAAGCGCTTTGTAGTTTTCTATAAACTCCTTGGGGCCGTGGAGCGTCCTGGGCTCCACGCGGGGGCCGGTGGCATTGTCGTAATACTCCACGGTTATGTCAGGCGTGAAATAGCCTGCAACCGCCTCAAAATCCTTGCGGTTGAAACAGGCAACGTATTCCAGAAACTCCTCTCTGGTCATGGCATGGTTTTTCGGCTCGGCTTTTGGAGCTTCACTGACGGGCGGATTCCCTTGGCTGCAGGATAGCGAACCCAAAACAGCCGCGCCTGCAATTCCGGCTGCTGCGTCCCTGAAAAATTTTCTTCTCGACGATGTCTGTTTTTCTTTTTTGGCGATACGCATGGCATTTTCTCCTTTTTACCAGGGATCAACGGTTAAAAGGCAACGTAGTTATATTTAATGTCCTAAGCAGACAATAAATCATTTTGAGAATTGCCTGAACCGAATTTTTCGCTTCAGGCAATTGTGCAGGCGCCGCAGTATGAATGTGGCTGCTGACCTATGCCGAGGGACGCTAACCGCCGGCTTGCGTCAGCGGCCTGTTCTACGGGAAAATGAAAAACTCAAGATACCGGCAACCGGCCATCGAAGCGCAATTGCTGCAATAAGGCTACTGCTTTCAAAAAAGGCTTGCGTCCGGCATTTCTCCGGTGACACACTCTTTGAGTCTTTGAATATCCAATTACAGCGCAGACTGTCCAATTTGGGAATCGCCATCTGGATTTATTCATTATAAGAAGTTTGCATACAAGCCCTGGCCGGCAATATCTGCTGTTGCGCGGCCCATCCCGGCCATCCGGCCGCCATCGCATAGGCGGCGGGCGTAGTGAAAGGAGCATGAAATGGCGGACATTGAAGGAGTCAACGGACAGAGAGAAAATTTCAGGGTTTTGGGAAAGCCCAGCGTTCCCGGCAGGCTGTCTCATGCAATAGCCTCAGGAATCGCAAAATACGGAGCAGATTATGTTTTTCCGGATATGCTCCACGCGAAATTTTTGAGGAGCCCCTACGCGAATGCAAAGGTTGTCAGCGTGGATACCGCAAAGGCCAGGAAGATACAGGGAGTGGTCGATGTCGTTACATGGGAAGATGAGGACATCAAAAACCTGAGCTCCGGCAGTGGATCCAGAGGCCCTGCCCAGCCTTTTCTTGACAACATCGCAGACCAGGAAGGGGCCGAGGTCGCGGTAATTGTCGTGGCCGAAAATGAAGACATCTGCGAAGAGGCTTTAAGGCAGCTCGATGTCAAATGGGAGGTGCTGCCGCACGTCGTTGACCTGCTCGAGGGGAGAAAACCGGATGCGCCGGTAATTCGCCCGGCTTCTCCGGGTGGAGGCGGCAGTACGGGAGGGCCGGGAATGGGGGGAGGTAAGAATCCTCCCAAGAAAGGGAATGTCTCCTACTCCAATACCAGCGAAGGCGATATCGAAGCCGGTTTCAGGGAGGCGGATCATATTATCGAATACAACATGAATTCCTCCACCTTTTCCAGCCATATCCCGAACCCTGTCGGTTCTGTCGCCTGGTGGTTCGATGATCCATACCACGGTGAAGGAAAGAGCCTGAGAATCGAAGGAGCTCCATGGGGACACGACCAGGTGGTCGGCCTGTACCGAATGCCGGCGGAAAAGGTCTTTCAGGAGTGCATGTTCGTGGGCGGCAGGTACTGCGACTGGGGTATCCGCAAAACCCAGCTGGTTACCCCGCTGCTCGCCAGAAGAACCGGAAGGCCGGTCCGGTGCGTCAACAGCCGCTATGAGCAGTACGATTTCGGATTGAGCCAGCGCTTCATGCATCTGAAGGTCGGGTTTAAAAAGGATGGCCTGATTACGGCGATAGACGATTTTACGATTGCGGACGGCGGGGTCCGGGGAAGCTCCAATTTTGGTACCACCACGCCACAGACCTTTGGCCCCTATTTCACCACCCGGTGCCAGAACGTCAAACAGAATATGGATGTCGTCGACAGCAACCGCGGAAAGCTATGGGTCAGCGGCCAGCATGATCCGGTGGGCTGGGATGCCATGATGATGGGAATACATCTGATCGCTGAAAAGCTGGGCAAGGACCCGATCGACATCGCGACCCTGAATCTTCACGGGCCGGAATCCCAGACCGATCCCAATCCCGTGCCCAGCTATGAAGCATGTGTCAAGGCTGCAAAGAAGATGTTTGACTGGAAGTGGCATGGAACGGGAGAAAAAAAGCTTTCCGACGGCAGGCTGCACGGGGCAAGTTTCCGGTACCAGATGTGTCCACGCCATTCCGTTTCAGGCTACAACCCCAAGCTTGAGCTCAGGAATGGGGTTGTATATCTGCCGTCCAAGGGGCCCGTAATCGGCAACTACATCATGGAAGCGAATGCGATGGTAGTGGCCGAAGAACTGGGCCTCGAGTACGAGGATATCAAAACCGGGCTTGATCACCATGAAATCTACAGGCCCTATGGGGGAGGCAGCGACGGGACAACCGCTTCTGCCTGGGCGCTGAAAGAGTGCGCGCACAAACTGAAAAAGCTGATCCTGGAAGCTGCAGTTGAGGAAGCCCATAATCCTCCTGCTCCCGCCGGATTCGGCGCTCCTGCAAAAAAACCTGCTCCCAGTCCCTTGAAGGGCCGGAAGCCCGAAGAGTTGGATCTGCAGGGTGGGAAAGTGATCGTGAAATCCGACCCCGGTATCGCGGTTCCGCTCGCAGAGGCTGTTCGGGCCAATCTGTTTGCGACATACTCAGGAAGGCCGCCGGCAGCCTTCTGGACTACCCGGGGCAAAAAGCTGGATACCATGAACGTGGCCATGTGCGAGGTCGCCGTAGACACGGAAACCGGGGAAGTGGAAATACTCCGGTTCGGCGTAGTCGCAGACACCGGGAAAATCATGCGCCGCACGTCGCTGGAGAGCCAGATCCACCAGGTAATGTTTTTCAGCCAGGGATCCCAATTGGCCGAGGATTACTTCTACGACAAGGCGACCGGCGTGAAATTGAACAACAACCTGTTTGAATACAAAAAACCCACGATTGCGGATCTCGCACCCACAGAGATGGATTTGCTGGAAACCCGCGCCGGCAATGCCGCCTATGGTTCCAACGGCATCAGTCATTCGTTGGGGAACACGTATCTAATCGTCTGTGCCATTCAAAACGCTATTGGCAAGTGGGTCGATCCGCCGGCCACGCCTGAAAAGGTTCTCAAAGCGCTGGGCAAAGCTTAAAAAGCGTTTCCCGTTTCGGGTTTCCCGTTTCCCGTTCAAAAAGGCTTTTTGCGGGAAACGAGAAACCCAGGACGAAGCGGTTTAACGAACCATTGGCAAGGATCCGGACTCCACAAAGATCCGCACACCGCTCAAAGCTGGGGGAGTCTGTTTCTCAAAGGCCTGAAGAATCACAAAAGCCGCTATATCGCCTTGGCCACACGGTGCTAAGATGACACGGTCATTCCATGGGTATTATTGACGAGAATTCACACAAAGGAGAGTCAGCCATGAGTCATGTCCGCACGAAGGGAAAGGGTACGACACGCAGAGGATTCGTTAAGAATATCGCCGCAGGCGCCGGCAGCATAGCTCTCGCAAGCTCCTTGCGGGAAGCGTTGACGCCCAATCAAAGTGGATTGTTTGCGGCTCCGGAGGCAATACCGTCAGCCGACGGGACCAAATATGGGAAGTATTTTCTAAGCGACAACCGCCAACCGCCGAAAGCAAATGATTTTACTTCCCTCAACAGCCTGCCTCCCTTTCCGGAAATAGCCAGTCCCCAGACCTACTTTAGAGGCGCTTCGGCATTGCCCGGGGCAACCGCCACCATAGGATGGCAGGTGTTCAAGGCGCCGGTTTGCTGGGAAACTCCCCACCTCCACAAATATGATGAATTTTTGATTTTCCTCGGAGCGGAGTTGCCGGACCTGTGCAAAAGCTTCGATGCGGAGATTGACCTGTGGATGGGGCCAGAGATGGAGAAGCATACCATCACCTCGACAACCGTTGTCTTCATTCCCAAAGGTGTGGAGCATTGCCCGCTGAATTTCAGAGCCATCAGAAAGCCCGTTCTCTTCCATGCGCTGTACCTTGGGCCAAACCTGGACCGGCAAGACACCGTCAAGAACTTTGATTTGACCAAATTTAATTGGGAAGGACCTGTTAACCTGAAAACGTTTGGTCCGCCCAAAAAGAAATAGAAACTCCGGACGGAATCGGGGCAGTATCTCCACTGTCCGTTTTTAAGCCAATGCCCGGAAAAAGGTCAGAGCTCCTGTGTGGATTTGCTCGAAATTTTTCGGCAGTGGAGGTACCGCCCTCTCGCGCAAATGATTCCCAGTTCGTTTGCGCCGCATTATTGTCTGCAAATGGCGATATAGGAAATCGGCCTGTTTGTATATCCATTAGGCTTAACCTCGGGCTGGCATTCTGGCCCCCGAAAAGTGAACAAGCCCAATCGGGCCGCTCCTGCCGGCAATTCCGCAGTATTGTCAACGCCGCCTTCCGGGTTAGGCTTGACAAGATTCATTGTGGGTGATGTTTCCAATCCCGCCGGATCGAGTTTGCCGAGTTTGCGGACATCCCCTTCTCAGCCGCCAGCGGCTATTTATTGTGATCAGGTCGTTTGAGAAATGGAGCCAACCGGGTTGGAATTGAATTTTATCTTAATATAGCCGGGGCAGTTATGCCCTTACCGTCGAATCTCGATCGTGAAACATTATGAAATTGGTTATTATTTGTCATAATTTGTTAGATTATGCTCGAAAATGCCATTTAAGATCGAGTATTAATAGGGCCTGATTCTACATGTTGTTGATTATTCAGAAAGAGACCACTCTGTGCCCAAATCCAAAAAGGCCGGAGAAAGCAAAAAGGCAATTTTCTCTCGCTCATCGATCAATGGGGCGAACTGGCCTTCCGCGAAGCTCTTTTGGATGCAGCTTCCCGGCACGCGGGAATCCGCGATGCTCTGGCCGAAGGATGCTGCCGCGCCGCCCAGAAGTGGGGATGGCTGGAGCAGGACATGGAAAGCGGGTCATCGGACCGGAAGGGTACGCACAATTGAAGTATGTGTGCATAAAGCATAGCTATTAAGGGCAAGGCGTGCATGGACTCCATGCATATATAACGCAAATTTTCGGAGACAAAAATGCTGAACTGCAAAATGTATATCAACGGCAAATGGGTCGATGCCTTATCAGGCAGGACATTCGCGACCGTAAATCCCAGCACAGGGGAAGCACTTGGAAGAGTGCCTCTTGCAGGCAAGGAGGATGTAGATGAGGCGGTAAAAGCCGCGAATGAAGCTTTGCCCGGCTGGTCCAGGAGGATGCAGGCGGACAGGGCAAAAGCCATTCTGCGTTTCGCGGCTATGGTCAAAGAACACTCCAAAGAGCTGGTTGACCTTGAAGTTAACGAGCACGGCACTCCCGTCATGCTCGCGAGAGGGTTTGCGGCAGCTGCCGTGGATCAGCTCGAGTATATTGCCTCCATCAGCCGGGGTATTATGGGGCAGGTTCTGCCTCAGTCCATGCCGAATACCATCGGATATCTTCAGAGAGTGCCGATCGGCGTGTGCGCCGTCATCACTCCGTGGAATGTCCCCCTGATGATGATGCTGAGCATGGTTGGCCCGGCAATTGTAACGGGCAACACATGCATCCTCAAACCCGCCAGCGTCAATTCCATCCTCGGGGTCAAATTCATGGAGATACTCGAAAAGGCGGACCTTCCCAAAGGGGTCGTGAATCTGGTTACGGGTCCGGGCGGAAATGTGGGGAATGCACTTGCCACTCATCGGGGAGTGGATGTGGTGCGTTTCACGGGAGCGACCGACACCGGGCAAGTGATTCTTCAAGCGGCAAGCCAGACCGTTAAAAAATGCATTATGGAACTCGGCGGCAACAATCCGATCATCGTATGCGAAGATGCCGATGTGGAAAAGGCCGCCAGATTGCAGGCGGGAAGGCATTACGGCAACAGTGCTCAGAACTGCTCAACGCCCGGAAGGTATTATGTTCAGGAAAAGGTATACGATAGATTCGTGGAGGTATTTGTCGAGGAAGCAAATAAAATCAAAGTCGGATTGCCATGGGAAGAATCCACCACCATGGGGCCTATGGCCAACCTCCAGCAGCTTGAAAAAGTGGAATATTACATCAAAACTGCGCGGGAACAAGGCGCCAGGATCGTATGTGGCGGCGAGCGGCCGAAGACTCCTCCGCTCGATAAAGGATATTTCCTGATGCCTACGGTGGTGACGGACTGCAAACACGATATGACTATTGTGAGGGAAGAAATATTCGGGCCTGCCGCCCCCATCCTGAAGTTCTCGACAGAGGACGAAGCAATAACGCTTGCCAACGATTCAAGCTATGGGTTGTGCGCGGGAGTCTGGACAAAAGACGGAAGCAAAGCGCTGCGGCTGGCCAACGAAATTCGCGTCGACAGCGTTTTCATCAATATGCCGAGAATAATGGCTCCCGAATTCCCCTGGGGCGGCAATGTCAAAGAGAGCGGGATTGGCAAATCAGATTCCGTGTGCGGCATGGAGGAATTTACCGACCTGAAATTTATCTGCACAGCGTATTCCTAGTCACGATGGGACGACCGGTTTTGAATTCGAGGGGCACCCGCGCCCTGGGAATTCGGACAAAACAGTGGCGCAGTGTGGATGCAGGAGAAAGCGTCGTAGCGCGCTGGAATTCCACTGAAGGGTACTACAGCATCAGCGGGAAGTGGAGAATCATCCACAGCTACTGGTCGTCCATAAAATCCCAATGGCGGGAGGAAGTCTGCAGTTTCACCAAAGAGGAGGCCGGGAGGATCGTTGCGGAGGCAAAAATCTAACACAGCCTGCGACACCTTTGCGGTGACTGGGCAAATCTTGTGCGCTGCATCGATCGAGTCGGCGTCGGTTTTGGCCCTATGAAGAAATGGCCGGAACCGACAACCACGAAATTCTCAGGCGTGTGCGGCTTAAGCGCCAGCTTGACGCCTTAAGCGGCTCCCAGCTTTCCGCTGGCTGCCAGCGTGTCGGCGACTTTCTTCAGGCCGAAGTCATCGAGCGTCTTTCGGGTCGGCCAGCCGTGTTCCTTGTCCCAGCCTTCCAGCGCATAGAAGTGGGTCTTGAAGTCGTCCACGCCCTTCCTGTCAAGGTACATGTCCGGGGCCGCGTCGTTACGCCATTTGCCATTCTCATAAATGGGCACTCCGCCATAGACGGCGAAGCCTGAGGCTCCCGGTTTATACATGTAGGGAAAAAAGTCCTCTGTCTGCCGGCTCCTTCCGTGCATGACACGGATGGCGCGCTCCAGGGTCCAGATCTTTTGGCCGATTCTCATGGTATCGGCAAACGAATCCTTCTTTCCGGTGACAGCCTGATAGTACATGAATTCAATCTCGGGACTATCGCCGCCCAGTTCGGGGATCAACATTTCACAAAAAGCCATGGACTCATTCCAGAACCCCGTATAATGACGGCTCCAGGCCACCTGCTTGGCCTTATGCGGCGAATAGATGCCGGTTTTCCAGGCCTCTTCGCCCTTCCATGCATGGTTGAACATGAAGATATCATCGGTATATGGAATTGTCTTTTTGGAGAGGTTTTCCAAAGCCTTCTCCAGCGACGTGCCATCGCGGGGAACACCGGTAGGAGCCATGAATCCATGCCAGGTAGGATCTCCCGCTCCGAGGATATAAGAATACGCCCAATCGATGAAGGGCATTGTCCAGTGGCTGCTGGCTCCCCAGGCAGGGAGACGCAGAGCGCCGCTTTCCTTGTCGATTTCCAGCCGTCCCCATTTCTGAGCGGCCCGGCAGCAGCCTTCGGCCAGGGCATCGCCAATCCCGGCGCGCCGGGCAATGGCGTCCAGCAGAGCCAGTCGGAAACTCAGTTCGCCCCAGTGATCCATGGGCAGCGGCGCCGAGTCGATCTGCTTTCCCGGACCCAGCACTCCCTGCTCGTAAAGGGTTTGGAGATACCAGCCAAGCCCGGAATCTACCGGCACCTTTCCGTGGAATATCGGCGGTGCCCCGGCAATTTCGGTTGAAAACGCGTGGAAATGGGCCGACCAGCTGCTGACGCCATATCGTATCAGGGCTTCGGCGGCCTTATCTGAAGCTGTCGGATCCTTGCCGCCGAAGAGCCACCCCTGACAGGCGCACATGGTTTCGCCGCCATTGTAGTTGCTTCTGCGCCGGTCGCCGCGCAGGCATGGCATGCAGGATGCCGCCCCGGGCCCGGAAGCGAATCCGATCGCCCCGGTCTGGTTGGCTTGCAGGTGGCGGAGCCTTACATCCACGACTCCCTTGGGATCTGATACCTGCACGCTGCCGGTCCCGGTCACGCTGATGGCTTTCAAATTTTTGGCCCCGAAGACTGCGGCGTGGCCGCCGATCCGTGCACTGACCCCGCTGCCGGTGATCAGGGCAGCGAGTCTTGACTTGGCCTCGCCCGCCGGGCCGATGCAGACGATCTGCGGGCGGGCAGTGGTATAGGAGCTCCCGATCTCCTGCCATTCTTCGCCGAAGCGGGTCCTTCCGCCCACCATTTTTGTAATTCGGTCCTGCGTTTCATAGGTATCCAGGCCCCAAAGCTCCTTGGCGTCCTCGATCTTCACCTGGTCGTTAACAATGTTGATCCAAACCGGCCTGTCGGCCTTGCCTTCCACCACGACTCCGTCCCAACCTGCAAGCTTCAGCGTGTTGCCAAACCTGCCGCCGAAATTGCCCCGCCAGAATTCGCAGGTAGGAAACGTCTCCGGAGAAAGCCCGCAAACGCTGGTTCTTCCCGCGCTCGGCACGCCGGTGGCGGCCAGAGGACCGACCATGAGAGAGAGGACATTACGGGGATCGTAAGCATCCTTCATATCCCATTCGCCCGGAGCTACCGCCAGGTCCCAGAAGATGGCTTCTCCCATTCCGTAACCGCCCCCAAACTCCTCGTACTTGGCGGTTTCCAGGGTGCTGACTTCCTTGGTCGTCAGATTGACTCTCAATATCTTTCCGCAGAACCCGTTAGGCATCGTCTCTCTCCTTCCCGTGGAAGTATTTCCCCGAGCCGCCGACGGGAAGAATCAATCCCCGTTTTTGACAGGGCCTTACCGATCGAGCCGTCCCCGGTGATTCCAATAGGATGCTTTTTGCAGCTCTTTTTGAATCTTCAGCTGGAATTTTACTACATGTTGGCGCAAAAAAACGGAAATTTGGGGCAACGAGTAATTGGAGGCGACTTGGATAGCTGTCCATCTGGCGATAGGACGTCGGCCATCCATAGATGCGACCGGGCTTCAAACCTCCCTTGGCAGGGTATGAAAAACTAACATTTATATACATGGATCAGCCTGCGACCTATACAGCGATCCCGACTCTTGAACGATATCGATGCAATCTGGATCGCATGCGGCCACTCATGCCAGTCAGCCTGGCCTGATCCATTAGTGACCATACCCGCCGAGGGGAGCAGCAGTTCTGCTTTTTTTCAAGAGCTCTTCTGCCGTCCGGCGCTTTTCTTCCTCAGGCAGTTTCCTGAGAGGACTGGACTCGCTGACACTTCCATCAGCTTTAATGTTCCCTTTCCAGTACCATCCTTCGGCGGAGCTGAATGCCGTGACTTGATAGACGGTGTTTCTCAAAGGCGCCAGCTCCTGGTAAATCTCAATGATCCAAGCATCCGACGTGAACTGCTTGGCCGTCGTCACCATGTCCTGGGGACCGCCTGAGAAGGTAGTTTTTTCCTGCCACTGAGCATCCTGGTTCGGGAACGTGCGAGAGTCCAGGTTGCGCAGGTAAGCAACCGACGCATCTCTGGCCTCGGCAGCATTTTTTACTTTCAGCAAGTCCTCGGAATAGACAGGAACAACCATCAGAATAGCAACTGCCACCTGGATCGCACGCCTTCTGAATATCATCTGGAATGCCCCCGAGATCCCGCAGGGCCGGCTCTGGACGTAATCAGACCGGGATAAAAGCGCTTCTGTCTCCCGTACCGATCACACGCAGACCGGCCCAAAGGGGATGTTGGAAATCGACATTGTCAACGATCAAACACGGCCGGCCTTTGTTAAGGTCGCCCCTGTGATTTTTTTAGACACATTTGCATTTACCATCATAACCGTATAGAGCAGGCAATAACCGGGAACACCGCCTGCGACCACGACCGTCAGATTCTCAGGCTTTATACCGGCCTTTTGCCCAAACCACTCCTGCACGTCCTTCCTGGTGAATCCGAGTTTCTTCAGCTCATCGACGACTTCCGGATCAAAGACCGCGACATAGCCGAAGTTTTTGGTCATCCTTGCCGCCATTTGATCCAGGATCGACTGAGCGGTCCAGAATGCCACGGCTCCTCCTCCGAACGTGGAAAAGATGTTATTCACTTTCGCAACCGTCATGACGCTGTCGTCTTTATTAAAGCCCAGGCTCACATGGAACGGCTCCCAGAGACTGGCCTCCTCGTTTTCGGCAAAAGTAAACCATGTATGGGCCGAGACCCTGCCGGTGAGTGCCATGTCGTTTTCCCTCGGCCACGTCTGGCCGATGGTGATAGTGCTTAATCGGACCGCGCGGCCGATCGTGTTGTTTGCCCGCCATCCATGGCCGAACAAGCCCATTCCGGAGTTCATGTTGATCTCCTTGGCCATCGGCCCATTCATAAAAATCACCAGGTTGAAAGCCCCGGATGAGCCAAGAGTGTGGAAAAAGTACTCTCCCTTCTGGCCGGGGCCGCTTTCTCCCACAAAACATTCCATTGCGGTGATGATGGCGGGGAAGTACTCCGGTTTGGCTCCTGCCATTACGGCGTTGATGGCGAGTTTTTCAACCGTCACATTCCCGAACTTCATCGGGCACTTGCCCAGCATTTCCTCGGGACGCCGACTTGTTCCGGAAAGGATCCATTTCACCCGCTCCGCGGTGGGGGGAACGAGAGGCAATCCGTCCCCCAGGTGATTATCGAGGAAGACCTGGTTGAATTTCTCCAGTGCAGATTCATAGCTATCCGCGCTCACCTTTATATTCGAATGCTCTTCCCTCTTCAGTTGCCTTGGTTTTATCTCCTCCTGGGTGGCGGGCCGCGTTAATCCATCAATGATGGTATCAAGCAGTTTGGCTGCTGTTGGACGGATCTCCTCGAGTGTCCTCCTGTAGGTATACCATTCCTGGGAAGGGATAGAGAGCATACGCAGTCCCGGCATGCCCCAATCAGCAGATGCGGACTTGCCGTCTTTAAGAAAATTCGAGCTTACAAAGTAGATTCCCGGTTTGCCATTCTTTTCGATCTGTATCGCGTGGTAGGCACCCCACCACGTGCAGGTCCCTCAGTCTCCCGAACCGAGAATAAAGGCGTCGCACGAATTTGCCATCGCCGCGTATTTTTCCGGCTTATCTGCCAGGTTGATAGTTGTGTCGAAATGAACAAATGTAATTCCGGGATATTTGACCTTCAGCAACTCCTCGACCGCTTCAAGGAAAGTTTTGGCGCCAGGTTTGTTATTGTGAATCATGGCGATTTTTTTGCCTTCCAGGGAAGCGACGCGGGGTGATATTCCTAACATCGGGGGAGGGTCGATGACACCTTTTGGATTCAATAGCTCCAGTTCAATGCCTCCTAATGGCATTGGTTCTGCTTTAGATATTGCATTGGGAGCCGCGAACGCTTTTGAAGCGACAACCGGAGCGCCAATAGCCAGGCCGGCATCTCTCAGAAAAGCTCTCCTGGGAACTGTCTTGTTATCACCAGCTTTTTCTCTCATCGGTTTCTCCTTGGTATATCTGGAAAAGCGGCAAGGACTCACTTGGCCTTGCATTTAATCAATCGGGTTATCTGTGGTTTGACATCTGATACTCGCGAATCCTTTCATTTTCAGTCCGTGCGGCACCCTTCTAGCCCTGTTTTCAGACGGATGTTTTCAGACGGACACGCGCAGATGCCTGGAACAGGTTTCTCACAGTTCCTCATAGCGAGACGGCGCAGACGGGCATGGTTGGTGTCAGCTCAAGGTCGCAGGTCGCGTGTCGCACATGGACATCCGGGACCTGCAACTCGTGACCGGCAACTTGAACGGAAATGCTTAGATTGGCCGAAGCACCGGAAATTCTACGAGAAGTTCTGGTCAGGCAGATCATGGTTTGCCTCAATCAACCGTAATTCGAATTCGTGAGCAGGAAATCGCCTCATATGATATCAGCATTGGCGGCTCATAGCACGTCTAACTCATCCGCGGCAGAGAATCAGAGGGCAAGTATGTAGCAGGTATGGGCAGGTATGGGCAGGTATGGACACCCATTGTTTGAGGGAGAAACAATCGTGGAGGGAAACAAAGCGTGGCAAGCGTGCACATGTGGCAAGCGTGACAAGCGCGGGACAAACGTGGAGGACAAGGACAAGCGCGGGGACAAGCGCGGGGGACAAGCGCGGACACCCACCAAGCCCCACACCACCACCACAAACACTCACCCAAACGTGGACACTCACCAAGTCCCACCAATCGTGCGGACAAGGGAAGCGCGTGGCAAGCGTGGGGCAAGCGTGGACACCCACGGACAAGGACAAGCGCGGAGACAAGCGTGGACACCCACCAAGCCCCAGGACACCAGGACAAGGGAAAGCGTGGGAGGACAAGCGTGGACACCCATTTTTTTGAGACAATTTTATTGGCACTTTCCATGAGTTCACCATTAGAAATATGGAAAGGGATGAGCTATGGGGTTACCGCGCAGCAAATATGTCAAGGATGGAGAGGAAGGGGTGTATCACTGCTTTAGCCGGTGTGTCCGCCGGGCGTTCCTGTACGGAATCGATCCACCACACAAACCAGGACTACTCGCACCGAAAAGCATGGCTGGTCGAGAGGCTGCAATATCTCGCGGCCGTCTTTGCCATCGAGGTCTGTGCATACGCCGTCATGGACAACCATTACCATGTCATTTTGCGCCTAATCCCTGGCCTGGTTGCCAGTTGGTCGGACCTGGAAGTGGCGAGGCGCTGGCTGATGCTCTTCCCCGGGCATCGGGCATTGGGGGGTGCGGCAGCGCTGCCTGCCGAAGAGGAAATCCGCGCTTTGACGCAATGTCCGGAACGTATTGCCCAGCTGCGCCAACGGTTGTGCAGTCTGAGCTGGTTCATGGGCCGGCTCAACGAATTCATTGCCCGCGCAGCCAACAAAGAAGATGGGGTGAAGGGCCGTTTCTGGGAATCGCGCTTCAAATGCCAGGCCCTGCTCGATGAGGCGGCGATCGCCGCCTGTATGGTATATGTGGATCTAAACCCGGTCCGAGCCGGTCGAGCGTCAACTCCGGAGGAAAGCGACTTCACCAGCATCCAGGAACGGATACGCGCGTGGCAGCAGGAAGGGATGGCGGCGGGCCCAATTTCGATATAGGCTGGGCAAGAAAACCACTCCGTCACCACCTGCATGGACATGCCCATTCCGGAAAATTCGAGTAAAACAGCAAAAGGCGTGTCTACGGGGAGCAGTTCTCTTGATGCTGAAGCTCTTTCAGCCTGCTGGCTGTGTCCCATTTCATCGGACTCCCAACGACGTGGAATCCTGCAAATGACAGCCGCGGAATATATCAATCTAGTGGACCAATCCGGACGCATGATTCGGTTGGACAAACGAGGCGCCATCAATGCCAATCTTGAGCCGATCCTGATACGGATCAAGGCCAATCCGGCGATGTGGGTAGAAACCATCTCACACTTCGAAAGCAAATTCCATCTTGCTGCGGGGCTTGTATCCAATCTGCGCCATTTTGCAGATCAGGTGGGCAGGCGGTGGCTTAAAGGAATTGCGGCGGCTCGAACTACCTTCGCTTCGCAGTCGCTGGAATTAGCCTGACCCGATACCGCTCCATGTAGTTAATCAATCACCTCCGCAATAATTGATTTTTTTCGCGCTTTTGTCCCGTTCTCTCAATGATGCCACTTGAATTGTTATGTTCGGCGGCCATACTCTGTTCCGCAACGCTTGATCGCCCTTGTTTTCAGAGAGGCTTCTACCTGCATCAGAAAGAATTCTGAATGGAGGATTTGCAGGCTTGGTCAAGTGATAGGTGAATAATTGAATGATGGGTGTCCGCGTTATCCGCTTTATTCCCAGGGGTTATTCGGGTTTTTCGGATTTCTCATGTGTTCTCCTTTTCTTTATTGGATATCCAGGTTCTCAGGTTCTCCAGGTTTTCTTCTCCCAGGTTTGCCCCTAGAGGTGAAGTCAAAAGGAAAACGCTTGCCCGGTGGCGGCAAATCAATGTTAAACTCACCAAGTCCGCTGCGGCGGAAGGTGTCTACTGGTTGTCAGATTCATGGGTCTTATTTCTTCTGGATGCCCGCACTTCAGGAGACTGGGGCATCTAGGATGAGTTTTGTGGCGTTTGAGCGTTTAAAAAACCGATCTTGTATTGAACTGGATCTCAGACGGAGGAGATAGATTATGGAAAGAAGAGATTTTTTTAAATTGGGATTGGCAGCCGGAGTCGGCACGATGGCTTCGGCCGGCGATTCGTGGGCACTGGAGTACTATCCCATGCCTTCGGACAAAAAATGTGCTGTGATTTACGGGACCTGGTGCGGAAGCTCCCGCGACGCCGCAGTATGGATCTCGGAAGGGATGGGCGGCATTGCAAATGTCTTTGATGTGCGCGAAAGCCCTGATCTGAAGGCGTTTGATCACGTTGTCGTCGGCGGCTCTATCCGGTCTGCCGTAACTCCCAAAGAGTTGCAGGACTACATCGCAAAGAATAAGGAATCTCTGAAGAGCAAGGTTAGAGGGTTTTTCGCCGTTTGCGGAAACGGTGAACGGCCGGTCGGGCCGGAGCAAAAGACCATGTATATTGATAATCACCTGGCCAAACTGTGCGAGGCCGCCAATATCCCGGCGAGGGTGTTTAACGGCAGGATAACAAAATCCCTGCTCGATCCTCAGACGCGCAAAATGATGGAAGAAAATTATCCCAAGTTTGCGAATAAGCAGCTTGAAGATTACGACCTTCTAAAACGCACCGATTGTCTGGCATTCGGGAAAGAGCTTTTGGCCGGCATAAAGTCCTAGCCCGGATTACTCGCGGGATTTTGCGGAGAGCTGTTACGGACGGGCAGGGGGATTATCCATCTTGGGTTGCCGGTCCCAAGCCGCAAGCGGCCTGCGACCCGTGGCTGAGGTCTGCAACATGACGGTAGATGCCGGAATGCGCCTCATCATCAAAAATTCAGCGAGAAATTCAGGCTGGACAATAGAATGGATCGGATACCGGCACGGCTATCCGGGGGTGTGGGAAAAATCGAGCCACTTTCTAGGCGGCGGCAGGCATTCAGGAAAATAGGCTGCCTTTCCCCAGGATTCCAGCCTCAAAGTCCGAAACTTTGTCGCATTTCGAGTGGCTGTGAATGTTGGATGCTTTGAGCCTTCGAGAAGGATCGATCCGAACGCGCTGAGTATGGCAGCCGGCGTACAGAAGCTAATATGTCTTGAATCTAAAATCTTCGTAACAGAAAAAGGAGAATTTCATGAGGGTGAAACTATTTGCCATCACTGTGATTGCGCTTTTGCTGTCTGTTGCCATGGCCTGTCAAAGCACTGCCCCCGAAAAAAACGTTCCCGAGAGCGCCGCGACTCAAAGCACCTGCGACCGCGCATGCCTGGAGGGTTACGTCGACAAATACATGGACGCGATGCTGGCCCATGATCCGAACAAGACCCTCTTTGCCGAAAACTGCAAATTCACTGAGAACGGAGTGCAGCTGCCTTTGGGCAATGAGGGGCTTTGGGCCAGCATGGTTGGCGAAGGGAACATATAAATTCTATGTTCCCGACATCGAGACTCAGCAGGTTGCGTATATCGGGACAGCCAGGGAAGAGACGCGCAAGCCCGGGAGTGGGTAATCCCGTGGCTCATCGCGCTTCGCCTGAAGATAAGAAACGGGCTGATCACCGAGGCGGAGCAACTCGTAATACGGCCGGAGAGCAATCTAATCGATCCAAACAGTCGGCCGGCAACATCGGCTGGCGAAAATATCGAAAAAATGGGCGCGCCGCATCCCGTATTACATGGAAGTGATTCCCCCTGAAGAACGGCCCTCTCGCGATGAGATGATCAGGATCGCCAACATGTATTTTTCAGGATTGCAGCGGAATGACGGGAAAGGCGTTTATCCTTTTACCGATGACTGCGATCGCTATGAGAACGGCAACCGCGCCACCAATGTTCCATTAAAGCCGGGGCAGAAAAGACCGGATCCACCAAAGAGACGCGGTGTATTCGAACGCATGGGGCTGCAAAGAACAGTTTCAGTCCGGCCTGATGCATTTTGTTTCACGAATCCGGGACCGTCGTTTTGTGGCAGTGGACCGCGAACGTGGTGTCGTTTTTACCTTCAACTTCTTCGATCATGGCGCGGGCAAAACCCGATATTGGAAGACGCCCGACGGCCGCGATGTGGTTTCAGGGCCCACAGAGCCATGGACCTGGCAACAGGCGGAATTGTTCAAGATTGAGAAGGGCAATATACGGCGCATCGAGGCGGTTCTTCATCGAAGCCCGTATGGGATGAACTCTGGCTGGAGCACCTACGAGCAGGGATTGTCGGAGGAGATTCAGAATATCAAGTAATTGCCGAATGGCGATTGAAGAAGGGCGATGGACGGGTGTCCTGGGTTGTCAATTCTGAGTTTATTGGAGGGTATCCATCGCCCCGTCTACCCCTTGCTGCAGTTCAAACTCGTTAGACTGTTTTGGGAAATTGAAAAGTAACTCGGTTATTGCCGCGGCGGCCGATGGCCTGTAACCGGTGAAATCGATGGCGCTTTGAGTGCCTGAGATGGCCGTCGCCGGCCCGGCTGATATAGCTGCCATAGGCCATTGGCGGTATCGCGCTCCTTGGGCCATTTTTGCTTCGCAGTCTCCACCTATCGTGGATTATGGGTAACCATAAAAAGTGCCCTCCGGAGCCCCGTCCCCGGAACCCCCTCCGGGAATCCCCTCCAGAACCCCGGATGCCCCCGCATTCCCCCCAAAAGTGAGTTTCCCCGAGTTTCCCGAATTTTTCTCCACCTATCGCGGATTGTGTGTGACCATAAAAAGTGGGTGTCCAAATTCCTCAAATTCCTTCCAAATCCCCCTCCAAATCCCCATCACATCAGATCGCGGGAAGGTGGGGGGAAAATGGGAGGGGAAATGGGTGTCCACATCCGTCTCCCCGCCCGATCCATTCGTCCACAGCCGTTCCATGTCCGTTGAAAAACGGGTCGAAAAGTGGATGTCCACATCCGCCCCACCACATCCGCCCCACCGGAAAAGGGCCGCATAGTGACACATCCCCAATCCCGGTCTTTTCTTTTCAACAATTTAGCGACACGACCCGCAAACATGGGCTAGCCCCACCATGATCATGTCGCCGAGAGAGAAGGCCAGAAGAGGCCGTATAAGTCATCTGTTGGTTGTTGAAATCCAGTCAAACGCTTTCCCGGCGAAGGGCAAACAATGCTAAACTTGGCTTGGAAGCATCAGCATAAAGGATCTCTTCGTTTTTGATCCCGTACTACCGCTATCAATGCAGGTGTACAGATGCGGCATTTTGGAAATCAAACCGGTTGCAGGAACCTGGATCACCCTTGCATCCAAGTTTCGATGTCGCAGTCCGGCATTCTCTGACCAGGAGCATATTATGGCTGATCTTGTTGGAATTAACGGACAAAGGGAGAATTTCAGCGTCGTCGGCAAGCCCAACCTCCCCGGCAGGCTGTCCCACGCCATAGCCACGGGCATTGCAAAATACGGCGTCGATTATGCCGTTCCCGATATGCTCCACGCAAAATTTCTGAAGAGCCCCTACGCGAATGCAAAAGTCGTCAGCGTGGATACCACGAAAGCCAGGGCAATACCCGGAGTCGTCGATATCCTCACCTGGGAGGATGAGGACATCAAGAACCTGAGTGCCGGCGGCGGATTCATGGGACCTGCCCAGCCTTTTCTTGACAACATCGCGGACCAGGAAGGGACCGAGGTAGCCGTTATCGTCGTGGCCGAAAGCGAAGATATCTGCGAAGAAGCCTTGCGGCAACTCGACGTCAAATGGGAAGTGCTGCCCCATGTTGTGGACCTGATCGAAGGCAGAAAGCCCGATGCGCCGGTCATTCGCGACGACGTTCCCGGGCGAAGGGGCGGTGGGGGAGGATTTGGCATGGGAGGAGGCAATAATCCTCCCAAAAAAGGAAATGTTTCCTATTCCAACGTCAGCGATGGCGATATCGAGGCCGGTTTCAGGGAAGCCGACCATATCATCGAATTTGATGTGAACACGGCCGCCTTTTCGGTCATATCCCCAACCCTGTGGGCTGCGTCGCCTGGTGGTTCGACAGACGCCTATCATGGGGAGGGAAAGAACCTGAGGATTGAAGGCAACCCCTGGGGACATGACCAGGTGGTCGGGCATGTATCGCATGCCTGCGGAAAAGGTCTTTCAGGAGTGCATGCTCGTAGGCGGCAGGTACTGCGACTGGGGCACCCGCAAATCCCAGCTGATCACGCCGCTGCTGGCCAAAAGGACCGGCAGGCCGGTCCGATGCGTCAATGACCGCTACGACACGTACGACTTCAACCTGAACCAGCGCTATGTGCATCTGAAGGTAGGCTTCAAGGCGAACGGCCTGATCACGGCGATCGACGATTTTTCAATTGCAGACGGCGGGGCCCGCGGAAGCACCAACTTCGGCAACACCATGGACCAGACCTTCGGCCCCTATTTCACTACCCGGTGCCAGAACGTCAAGCAGAACATGGACGTCGTCGACAGCAACCGCGGAAAGATGTGGCTCAGCGGCCAGCACAACCCGATGAGCTGGGATTCGCTGATGGTAGCCCTATACATGATCGCCGACAAACTGGGGAAGGACCCGATTGACATCGCGACGCTGAACCTCCACGGGCCGGAATCCCAGACCGATCCCAATCCCGTGCCCAGCTATGAAGCGTGCGTCGCGGCCGGCGAAGAAGATGATGAACTGGCAGTGGCACAAAGCAGGGGAGAAAAAAGCTTCCCGACGGCAGGCTGCACGGGGCGAGTTTCCGGTACAATCAGTGCCCGCGTCATTCCGGCACGGTATTCCACCGAAACTTGAGCTCAGGAATGGCAAGGTGTACGCCTGATTCCAGAGGGCCCGTGATCGGCAACTACATCATGGAAGCCAACGCAATGGTCGTGGCCGAAGAACTGGGCCTCGAGTACAAGGATATCGTCACAGGTCTTGACCACCATGAAATCTACAGGCCCTAGGGAGGCGGCAGCGACGGGACAACTGCATCCTCCTGGGCTCTGAAAGAGTGCGCGAATAAGCTGAAGAAGCTGATCCTGGAAGCAGCGGTCGAGGAGGCCAACAATCCTCCTGCTCGCCGGCGGATTCGATGGGCGGCCTCGGCAAAAAAGGCCGACTCCTAGCCCCTTGAAAGGCCGGAAGCCTGAAGATCTGGACCTGCAGGGCGGAAAAGTCGTTGTGAAGGCTGATCCCGGCATAGGCGTTCCGCTTGCAGCAGGCCGTCCGGGCGAATCTGTTCGCGACATACTCCGGCAAGCCCCCGGATGCCCTCTGGGGCCAGCGGGGCAAAAAGCTGGACACCATGAACGTGGCTACATGCGAGGTCGCCGTCGACACCGAAACCGGCGAGGTGGAAATCCTCCGTTTCGGCGTAGTTGCCGATCCGGGCAAGATCATGCGCCGCACATCGCTGGAAGGTCAGATCGACCAGGTGATGGATTTCAGCGCCGGATGCCAGCTCCAGGAGGAATTTATCTACGACCAGAAGACCGGAGTGAAACTCAGCACGAATATGTTTGAGTACAAAAAGGTCGGCATGCTGGACATGCCACGGGTGGACCTGGAACTTCTGGAAACGCGCGCCGGCAACGCCTGCTACGGATCCAACGGCATCAGCCACTCCCTGGCGAACACCCATCTAGTTATCATGGCCATCCACAATGCCATCGGCAAATGGGTCGAGTCGCCGGCCACGCCCGATAGAGTTCTCAAAGCCCTCGGGAAGGCATAAAAACGAGTTCCCAGTTCAGAGTTTCCAGTTCCCAGTGGGATGTTTTAACTGGGAACTGGAAACTGGGAACTCACAGGGAATGGCGCAGATTGCAGCACTATCAGTCGAAATGTTTCAGGGTGGGCCAGAGTTGCTGCAGGTTTTCCTTCAATCCGCGGCAATGGTAAATCGGGCGATTCTCGTCGGGACGGGCGAACGGATCATCCGGCTGTGCGACCAGCGTGAGTGACCTGCAGAGGCTTTCGTATCTCTGAGGATTGCCTTCATTCAGGAGGATAATGCTTTCTCCCGTGTATTGGCGCGGTCCCCAGAACCAATAGCTTTGATGCGAGCATATGGCCTTCGGCAGCCCGTACTTTGGCCCGAAGAAATCGATCGCACCAGCCTGCCCGTAATTGGGAGCGCCGATCGCCGTCACCTCCCGCTCTTCGGGGGACAGCGCATGATAGTAGGCCGCGACGAGCCGTACCCGTTCCTCCCACCCGAACATATCGGCATATATTTGGGGCAACCGGCCCTCGGGCTGGTGCTCGATCCTGGGTTGCTCGATTCCTATCCGCCGCGCATAGGCAATGAAAGTCTCCACAGGCAGGATCGGAAAGATTACCGGCGCCACAAGTCCGCCGAGCACGATTGTCAGCAGAGCATAGGCCGGCCGCAGCCATCGCGCGTTTTTCGACTCCGTCAGCTGCTCCAGCCCTACTGCGCCGCAGGCGAACATCATGGGATAGACCGGCGCCACGTAATAGATCTTTCCCTTCAGCAGGATCATCAAGCCGAGCATACCCAGAAATCCCCAGGCCAGCACAGCGTACTTCCGGGCTCTGCCCGAGAAAAGGAACCAGACTCCGAGTACAGCCAGCAGTGCCGGGATGAAACCGATCATGAAAGCCTGCTGTCCAAGGAACGAAATTGGATTGTTGACGACATCGCGGCCATGATGACGGATGTTGGATATCAGCTCCAGAAATGGGAATCCGTGCCGCCATTGCCACAGAAAATTGGGCAGGGCTATGATCGCGGCAAGCGCCGTCCCACCCCAGAACCAGGGATGCGCCAAACTCCGCCGTAGTGGAGTCGCCAATACTCCGGCAAACAAGCCGGAAACAAAAAATGCAATGGCGTATTTGTTCAGCAGGCTCACGCCAATTACCATTCCCGCCCACAACCAGAAACGTTCGTTGCCGCTGCGTACCATCCGGACAAGGATCCAGGCAAGTAGCGTCCATAGAAGGAAATCAAACGCGTTCATGGTAAAGAGATGGGTCATGCACAGGACTACCGGCGCCACCAGCACGGAAAGGGAGGAGAGAAATATTGCCCAGCGCTTTCCTCCGAGGTCGCGCGCCACAGCAGCAGTCAAAATAATGGTGGCGAGGTGCGCCAGAAGGGGAATAAGCCGCAGTGCGTATAAGGAAGTGCCGATCGTGTGATGCAGCAGCCAAGCCATCCAGCCGATCAGCGGCGGTTGATCGACGTATCCCCAGTCAGGGTGTTCCCCGCATGCCAGGTAGTAAAGCTCATCGCGGAAGTAGCCATAGTTGACAGCGGCGATAAGGTATAGTGCCACTCGGGCTAAAAGGACATAACAAACCAAAGCTGTGCCGGAAAGCAGCCTGGAACGGAAGCCTTCATCTGGAATCATATCACGCGCTGCGCAGAACATGATTTTTGTGGGATCTCGAGTGTGGCTTGGGTTGACACCTGCATCAATGCACCTGAAGCTAAGGCTTGGGTGCGTTCCATATGACTTTATAGAATGTGCAGATCACAGAAACCGTGCTCTGATATCAAATAGCGAATCTCCATTATAATCGTGAAGGTCCCCGATTGCACCGATTACAGACAGAAGCTCAATATCCGCGAAAGGGATTCAATCACCGGCAGGGAATCTACTCCCCGACCCTGAACGAATACATTTTTCCAAGATTTGCTGCGCTGCCGCCACCCGAACCGGCCTGGACACTCGGGGGAAGAAAACCGTATTCTCCGGCGCCCAGGTTTGACAGTTTGACGGAGAATGTCCGACTGGCTATCTTGCTTCCCTCGAATTGGACCAAATCACGGGTAGCTCCTCCGGAAGCGTGAAAAACGCCGCCGGTGACGGTGCGAAACTCCCTGGAGTCACTCTTTCCCCTCAATTTAATCAGTTGGAATTCAGTGATCGCCACACCTTCGGCGGCAACAATCAAAAATTCCAGGGGAGCTCTGACCGCATTGGGACTGTGAGCTCCATTGATCTTTCCGTTCACGTCGCCCTTGACGATGCCGGCGCTCGCGACGCTTTTCAGCCAACCGCCGGTCTGCCAGTTTACTATTTCCGGTGAAATTTCCGCCCATTCCCCCTCTTTCCTTGCATACACTCCCATTTCCTTAGGAAGGCTTGGCTCGGCCGGAGCAGTCGCAATTGCCTCAACTGTCTTAAACGATTCCTTGGGGGCTGCCGGTGGTGCAGGGGCATTTGCAGCAATATCCGTCGAGGATCCTGCTTTTGTTTCGGGCGGCTTTGCCGGATCCATCATAAAATGCATTAGCCGGTCGCTGACCCCAGCTTGTTTGAGCGCAACCATGCCGTTAACTGAAAGGTCGAAGCTGTGTTTGGTCTTTTGAATCTTGGATATGATCACGTCCTCGTTAATGCCGACTTTAAGCAGCTGGATGACCGAGTCGTTGGTCAGAATTTCCTCCTTCTCCTGTTCTTTTAGCATAGGAGTTTTTGGGGCATTTGCCCCTTTTGTTTGCTGGATTGAGAAAGATGCAGTGACCGGCATTATTAATGCCAATCCTGCCAAAAGCACAAGCAGCCTCGCCGTTGACATAAGACCCTCCCGTGTATAAAAACCAATACTATATTTGTGCAAAAATGCGAAAATTCACAAACTTCCTAAGGAGCATGTCCCAGCCTGGAGGGTGGATCGCCATACAGCATTTTCCCTTGGGCCAAATGGGATGGTTTTGCCTAGATCTTTAGTCTTCCTCCATTTTGGTGTCAAGTGGAAACGATGCCGTATCCCCACTGTTCACTCTTAGCCGAATACCCAAGAAAGCGCCGTTACGCATAGGCTGTTTCGATGGAAATTTTCAACAATGGAGGTACGATTCCTCTTATTGTTTAACCTCGTACTTGACGAGCAATGCCTGGAATCGCGGATCCGGCCGCAGCGGGTCCCATGTAGGATCCAGCCGGAGCACCTGAGGCGTCCACCAACCGCTTCGCGCAAGCAATTCGTCCAATGTGACGATCGCTTCGGCCGGCCGGTCCGCTATTGCCAAGACGACGGCCAGTTCCCAAAGGCGAAAGATGGCCCGCAAGGCGTCCTTCGAGGCCGGCATGAGGTCGCAGGCAAGGCGCGCCTCGCGCACGGCTTCTTCGCGCCGGCCGAGGCCTGCGCAGGCTATGCCGAGCGAGCTGCGGAACCGGTCATCGTCAGGAGTCTGCCGGACTTTTTTCTCGAGTTCCAGGCGCGCAGCCTCGTACGAGTCTTGCGCGAGACTGGGCTGACCGGCCAACCGATATACATTTCCGCGGAGCAAGGGGATGGGCCAGAATCCGTCCTGGTTGTCGATTGCGGGCCGTGTTTCAGCCTCAAGCCGACGCAGCGCACCGGAATAGTCCCGGCGGCACAATGAAACCCGCAGTTGTATCTCCGCAATATAGCCAACATCGTCCGTAAGGCCGGCAACACGGGCAGCCTCGTCCAGAACAGCCTGAGCCTTGTCCGTGTCGCCACGCCACACGAGCTGTTGCCATGCTCGTTCTGCATACGCTCCAGCGTAGAGCGGATTCAAGGAAAGCGTCCGGATAAAGGCACGATCCGCGTCGTCGTAGCGGCCGGCGAGTTCATTGGTGAGACCGACGTCAAAGATCCGGGCTGCGTTTTTGGGATCCAGGTCCGCCACAGTGCTGAACTTCTCCATCGCTTCTACCCATCGTCCCTGGCGGCGCAGGACAAAGCCGATTCCGGCAAGTGCATCGGAGTTGTTGGGCTGAGACCGCAAAGCCGCCGCGAACGAATCCAGGGCCTTCGGATAGTTCAATTTTCCCCAGTAGTAATAGAGCCCCAGAGCGGTTTGGGCCTCCGCGAGGTCCGGGCGGAGTTGGACGGCCAGTTCCGCTGCTTCCCTGGCCTTGACAAGCCGCTCCCGGCTCCGGTCGAAGTACTCCCAGTACATCGCCAGGTTGGTCCTGGCCATTCCCGCAAGGGCCTGCGCAAATTGTGGATCGCGATGGACCGCATCCTGGTACATCTGAAGTGCACCATCGATATCTTTTCTGACCACACCGCGGCTTTCCAGTTCGCGGCCGCGAAGGTAGAGCTGGTAGGCCTCCAGGTCCTGCGTTGAGACCTCTTTCAGTGCAGCCCGCTCATTGGGCAGGAGCGCGACGCCCATCGCCTTGACGGCGTTTTCCGCCACCTCAGACTGGATGGCGAACACGTCTGCGAGCACCCTTTCGTATCGATCGGACCAGATGTGGGTGTCGTCGGCGGCTCGGATGAGCTGCGGGGTGATGCGCACGCGGCTTTCCCGGCCGGGAGCGCGCTCCCAACGCACGCTGCCCTCAAGCACAAAATCGACACCGAGGTCGCGGCCGATCTGCTTAACGGTTTTCCCCCTCCCGTCGTATCCGATGGCAGAGGTCCGCGAGATCACACCCAATCCCTGTACATTGGCGAGCCGGCTGGTGATCTCCTCAGTCATGCCTGCGGCAAAGTATGCATCTTCGGCGGCACCGAGGTTTTCAAATGGAAGAACGACGACCCTGACCGATTGCCCCTGTACCGCTTCCTGACGCTGTGTGGGAGGCCGTGAGAGCAGCTTCCAAACGGCGATAATGGCGGCGACGAGGAGCAGCACTGCCAAACCCGCCACAGCCAGCCGCCTCCGCAGGCTCATCGGAGGCCTCCCCGCTCCCGGCTGCGGCCCGATCATTTCCGTCTGCCCCGGGAAAAGCCGCAGCGCCAGCGCCACGTCGTGGGCGCTGGAAAAGCGGTCTTCCGGGGATTTCTCCAGGCACTGGCTCACTATGGCCTGCAGCGCCGGCGGAATTTCCAATCCCGGAGCCGAAAGCGGCGCCGGGTCTTTCGAGAGGATCGCCGTCACGGTGTCTGCCGCCGTCGGTCCCTGGAATGCCCGTTGTCCTGCCAGCATTTCGTACAGCACGCACCCCAAGGAGAAAATGTCTGTCCGGTGGTCCACAGGCTGGCCGCGCAGCTGCTCCGGGGAGACATATCCTACGGTGCCGAGCAGCTTGCCGGCCTCAGTTGTTGCGTTCATCAGGGTGGTTTCTTCCGATCCATGGACGCTTCTCGGCGATGCCAGTTTCGCGATTCCGAAGTCCAGGATTTTGACATAGCCGTCCCTCGTAACGAACACGTTGGCAGGCTTGAGATCGCGGTGAATGATCCCCTTCTCGTGGGCCGCAGCCAGGCCATTCGCGATCTGGACCGCGATATCCACAGACTTGCGAACGCCCAGGCCGCCCGGGTGCACAATCTCCTGCAGACTCTCCCCGTGCAGCAACTCCGTGACGATGTAGGGAGCTCCCTCCTGCGTACCCACGTCGTAGACGGTCAGGATGTTGGGATGGTTGAGCTGGCCGGCCGCCCGGGCTTCCTGCTCGAAGCGGCGGAGACGGTCCTTATCGGCCGCATACTCCATCGGTAGCACTTTTACAGCGACATCCCGCCCGATCCGATCGTCGCGCGCCTGATACACCTCCCCCATGCCGCCCTTGCCGAGGGGATTCGTGATTTGATAATGGCCGAGCGTTTTGCCGATCATGAGGAAGATCTCCGCCACGCCGACAGCCGGTTCGATGCACTGAGAATCGGTATAAGAAGATGGAGTTATTGTAACGAAGTTGGATGCGATTGAATAGTATCGAATGGCTTGGCAATAATGCCTATTCTATAGATGAATGACAAACCGGCACTCGTCAGATCCCGTAATTGCCGTTTCTCCCAGTTCGACTTTGACCTGCCGCTCCAGGACACGCTCCCATTGCTCCTGGACAAAGGCGCGAGCACATTCACAATATGTGGATGAAGCGATTACACCCTCAGGCAGACTGCGCATCAGACTGCAATAGCATCGCACTCCCTTAGAGTATTGGCGAGGGGTGTAGTATTGAATCAAAGTGTCACCGTGCCTCTCGTAGCGGGCGCCGGTGCCTTGTCTCGGCTCCAGAACGGTCGCAAGAAATACATCCTCAGACGCCGCTTCAAGACGCTTGGCTTTCATTTCTTCCGTGATTTGTGGGTTCATTGAGTGGCACTTACGGCCGCAGGCCGTCATTATCTGTTCACGTGTTTTTTGGTCGGTTAGCTTATCCAGACGGTCCATGGCTTCCCGGACCCATAGCGAGCACTTGACCGGGTCGGCCGCGGCCAACATCTCCTCACTGCCTTGCATCACCTTTTTGCTCATCGCTTCACCGGCAAATTGCTTTATTTGACCGCCGATTTCCCGGACCGGGCCGGCCATCATTTCCACCAAATCCGGTACGCCGGCCGGATCGGCTTTTTCTATGGGGACCAGGATTCCTACCACCGATGACGCATCTTTATCGCCTTTATATCTTTTGTCATATACCTCAACGGCGTATTTCATGCCGTTCAGCAGGGCCTGTTTATGTTTGCCGGCGCTATTTGCCAGCCATTCGTGTATCTCGGCATTGCTGCTTTCGTAGCCTTTGGAGGGAAAGATCTCAAATTCGGCATAGGTTGCAGCGGGCAGGACAAAGACCCTGTACTCTGCCGGGATGCTTGCGTCCCTCACCCGGACACCCACGTGGATTTTTCCCTTGCCTTCCGTCGGATAGAGGCGGATTTCATAGCCTTCTTCGCCTGCCTGGTTCTTCAGGGGATGCATCTTCTGTATCTCCATAAACGCTTCCCAGGCTTTGCCGGTCTCGTCCCCGTTCCCGGCCACTCCGGCGATAATCATGGATTCTTTTATGACTATGTTCGGATCCATCTTTCTACCTCCCGCATGTTTTTCCTGATTCGACGAATCCCAATTCAAACGATCGTCTGCAATATCCTTCCTCAGGATTCAGAGTCCTAAGATCTGACCTCCAGAGCAACCACGTGGAGAGCGTTATAGCCCGTTCGTGGCAAAGTGCGCGGCAGAGGTTGAGCTATTCCGTTGGTGTCGATGGTGCGGCAGCAAAGATCATAGGCGCCGGCCGTCAGGCCCGGGAGCAAAGCCGCCCAATGGACAATCGTGTAGGGCAAAGGCCATTGCAATGGCGCGCCTTTTATCGGATCCGTTTGACTTGTTGTCGGGAGTTTGCCTCCCGGCAATCCGCCGCCCCAGTTCGTCGGCGGCGGAAGGATGGTGGCGTCTTTCCAATCGGCTTTGGTCCAGTAAGGGTCATCCGCCGGTTTTGGCTCCTTTTGAGAACGAAGACAATATTGGATTCTGGACAATCCCGAAATCCCGATTTGGGCCATTCCGGCGATAGCGGCTGGAGCGGCCGTTTGAATTTCTTTCGGCGGGTTGATAAACCGGGCGCGAGTCTTCAGAGCATTTTCGGGATCGTTGTTCAAATCAGCGTCGGAATCATTTGCCTTGAAATCGTTGGTGAGAATGATGCGCTGGACCCATTTGATAGACTTGCTGCCGTAAGCGCCAGGAACGACCACGCGAACAGGTCCTCCGTGGGAGGCCGGGATAATCCGACCGTTCATCTTGTACGCCAGAATCACCGGCATATCTCCCGGCGGAGTTTCGAGAATCTGGGCCAGCGCCAGCGAGCTTTGAAAGGGAGGCGCATTTTCTTTGTGATAGCTTTGATAATAGACCCGGCGGACATTGTCTTTGGGCCTGACGAGCGCGATCACTTCGCGCAAAGGAACGCCTTCCCACAGGCTCATGTGAAAAGGATCCGCGCCATTGGTGCAGTTGGTGACGTGCATGAAACGGACTGCATGTTTTTCCGCCAATTGCATCAAGCGGTCCCAGGTGAAGGCGTTGCCGAGCTCCTGGGAGAAGGGTTGCTCTACAATGCTGTTGCTGGCCGGGTCCGGCACGACGTCCATGGACCATGTTTCCGGAACCAGCCGGATCTCGCGAAGCTTTTCCGGAGGGAGCTGTTGAACGCCGGTTTTCCCCTTGTCCAGGATGAAGGCGCGATCCAGTGGAGTCAGGTACTCGAGTTTGGCAATCGCCTGCCTCAAAAGAGGGTTGATTTCATCCTTCGCTGCGGCGAAAGAAGGAATATTCCACGCAGCCGCAGCCGCGCTGCATATCTGAAGCAAGTGACGTCGTGTCAGTGCAAAGGATTCATCCAGAGGTATTTTGGTGGTGTTCACTTTTTCCTCCCGGGATGGTGGTAAGAATCCGCTGAACCTGCCCGAGAATACCACAATGGAAGCAATCCGGATCGCGCTTCCGCAGGAAATGGCAATGACAGGATCTTTTGCGGCGGAGATGACTTTGGATTGATCCTCCATTATAAAATTTACTTCAGACGCCCTCAGCCTGCTGTTACAGGCCCACCATGCTTGTTGCGGCGTCCCCGATTGCCTATTGCCGCCGGAGTCCGCAAAAACCCCGAACAATATTTGCCCAACCTGGGATAATATCTCAACAAACTCCGGAGTTTATGATGGAAGGGGAAACTCGATAGTTCATAAGAGGAGGAAACGCATATGGAGGTGAAGAAATACTGGAGGAATGTGATTCGAGGGCCCTTTTTTAAGGAAACGGAACCGGGAATGACGGGTTTGTCGTTATTTGCCCACCACGATGAGTATAAAAATGGCACCACGCTGGGCTACCATTGCATTAACACCAACTACGAAGTGCCGTTCGCTCATTCCCATGATTTCCACGAATTGCTCTGCTTCATTGGTGGGAATCCGGAAAACATCAACGATTTGGGGGCCGAAATCAGCATCTGCCTCGGGGACGAATTGGAGGAACATATCATTACCAGCGCAACGGTTGTCTCTATCCCGCCTGGCTTGAAGCATTGTCCCTTGAAGGTGAAGAAAATTAGCAAGCCTTTCGTATTTCTGGAGATATCAACGACCAAGGAGTATGGGCAAGGGGCGCAAATGTCCGACGGCGCTTTCGCGCCGCCATCCGTTGCAGATCAGCAAGCCAATAAGGGCAAAAAGCCCAGACCGAAATCCCGAAGCAAAAATTAGGAATACGAGGGATAAACGATGCAATTCCATGGCGAAGCTTGTGGACATGCCGGTTAGGGCCGTAATAGGGATCTCAATATTTTCTCGTATTCCTCCATAAAAGGCGGACACGGGCAGTTGTCCTGGGCAAGTTGCCGATTGCCTAGAATGATGGCACAGACCCATGGATCGACGGCGGTCACAATCAGATTGCCCACCTCATCCGTGACGGAATTCGGCCTGTCGGGTAGGGTAATAAGTGTTTCCGCGGCGCTTAATTTCACGATTCGGCCTTTTTCAAGCCGTATTGCAAAATACCGCGAAGTTCGGCCCCCCGCCCTGTTGCCTGCGGGGCCGACGGCAATTTCAAGCAGAAATGTACCGGGAGAAGGCTCCGACATCGCAGCCGGATTCAGGACAAATCCGGCCGCGATGCCCCGCTCATTGTGCTGGAATGCTACGCATTCGATCTTCACCTCTTTCAGTGTTTTCTCACAGCGGCTTCTGAGGCTCTCAACCGCTTTTTCCGCCACATCGTCCAGGGTATGCGCCAATTCGACAAAACCCAGTCGCCTGTAATATTTTGCCGTGCTTAGCAGGGAACCTAGCCGAACTCCGAAATCATCGTCGATCCGGAAGCCGAAAGCTGTCTGCAGTCTGGAAATGCTGTCCGCAACGGTCTCGGTGGCAGTAGCTGACTGTTTCCATTTTCCATGGTTGGATGCCTGCCGGGAAACGCTTCGTGCCTTCTTCTTGCGCCGGCGACACCACATGAATAGCGACACAATCGCGGCTATCAGCGTTGCCGCGTAAACCCAAGGCTTCACCTCGAGCAGGATTGTCATCATGCTGCTCCACCTAGGCCGTTCATGATTTCCTCATACAAACCCTCATTCCTGTTGCTTCCTGTCACGCCACAAATCAGGCATTGGGGATCGCAGCGGATCTGCCAGAATTTTCTTTCCCAGTACTGAGTCACCAGGCCGTTATTCAGAGGCCGATTGCCCCAGAATATATAGTTGCCTGAGAATGGCGGCATCGCCCATTGGGTCCCTTCAAGGAGAGTCATTAACGCCAGCTTTGAGGCAATCAGGGCGATTGCTGCGATATCCATACCCAGTCCCGGGGAGGTTGAAAGAGCATGCTCCATTTCCGGATCGTCGTAACGAAGCTTGCTCCTATCGGTTTGCTCGACTGTTTCCGTTCGGCCCAGCGCATGAGCAAAGCATGCATAGCAGGGCGTTTGCCCCGGAATTACCCGGAATACCTCGCCGCAAAAAGCGCGATGATAGGCGGCGGCGTAAACGACCGGTATGCCGGCTTCCAGGCTGATCAGGTTGATACGGTGCTTGGAAGGCTCATTGTCTGTCCCGGCAAGCACGAGGTCGGCGTCGCGTATCAAATCGGACGTGCGTTGATAGTCCTCCATGATGTCAAATGCGTGGGCGCCGACGCATGCGTTGCGGTTCCTGTTGAGAATCTCGTCTCGCATGGCATCCGCCTTGTTCCGCCCTATATCCCTTAATCCGCACACATGGCGGACAATGTTGCTGAGATCCAGATGATCGGGATCGACAAGCTCAAAGTTGCTGACGCCGCATTTAGCCAGCTCCAGCACCGTAGTGCTTCCACCCGAGCCCAAACCGAAAGCTACGACTTGCTTGTTGTCAAAGACATCTGGATTGACGATTTCCCGGATTCTGTCATAGAGGTTCATTGTTCCCCCTTTCCACGGATCAGTCTTCCGTGGGGCTTTCGCCCATTTCCCATCGGCCTGTCGTTTGCCAGATTTCGTAGCAGATCAGCCACGAAATTGCATGGCCGAGAATTGTTGCGGCAGTTGTTCTTGCCGCGTCATAGACTCCCTTTTTTCGAGCATAGCCCGGATGGAAGATGCACAGTTGCTGGCCGGACAGAAGATGGGGCGTCCCCTGAGGCAGGGCCGGACTGGTCACGTAAACCAGGGGCCCGTTCTCCGGAAAACTGTCCGGATACCGGATCTCCAGATTGAATGCCGAATATATGGGACTGAGACGGCCCATCCAATAGAGCTGCTCCCCCTGTTTCTTCAGTACGAAGCGGGAGCCGGTTTCCCTCATCGCCTGGCATTCCAGCACCAATCGCATTTTCCCGGACTCGTTTCGGTTGTACCAAGCCATGACTCATGCCTCCTTCCATGTGATCAATTTCGTATATGAGATTCAGCAGGTTATAGGCGTCGCTCCACAGGTCCAGCATCCTGGATTCATAGGTCCGTGTCCTGCCGTTGCCCGTAATCCAGACCTGCGGCGGATCGAATGGATAGCTGGGAGGAAGAAGAAAGGAAATGGAATCCCTTCCCCATATCGGCCGCGAGATTTCAAGCTCGACCCAGCCACGCCGGCGGTTACAGGATATCCTCATGTCGGAATAGAACACTGGCAGCGCGGAAATCTCCGGCCTTTCGTCCAGGCAGCTCAGTTCTACGGAAGGACCGGCCTCTATCCGGGGATTAGCGGGCTGGTAAGAGCTCCTGCGGGCGTGTGTGAGATAGTAAAAATCAATCTTCCATACTCCATCCCGGCTCATGATTGAAGGTGCAGGATGGTGAATGGAGCCGGAACAATGCCTGGACACAATGGGGAATAGAAATATTCCATGCTTCTCCCCATCGAATGCCTCTGCCAGGTTATCCCGGTCGGTTAAATGGTCTCCCGCGGATGGGTATCGCATGTCGATTGGATGCCGGTGCCAGTCTCCCAAAAACGAAAGCTCAGGATCCCTCTCGTGATGCTTCCGGAGGCATCGCTGCTGAAATGTGCGATCTGCTCCGAAATATGTGGGGCGGTATTCCGCGCAAGGGCCTGGAGCCAGAAGTCCCTGGACCTGCATCAGCCACCCGCCCCTTTGGGAATGACAAAGCTTACCGATGAGTCCGCCGCCAGTCTCGCAGCCCTTGCGTTTTCGCTTATGTCTCTCAACCTGATCAAAAATCGCATCAATGACGCCCTGGCGAACGGTCACTTGAGACAATTCGGCACTCCTGGCGAATGAATGCACGGATGCCTTCTCGTCAGAAACCTCATCTCCAAAAAACACGCTGCACAATTGCTTCAGCCATCTGCTCATCTTATGGACCCTGTCAGGAATGCGAACACGCGACCTGCTTCGGAAGCGCCTTAGCGACTCTTGCACGTTGCCCTTCACCTTCAAGGTCAGCGCTCATCAGCGATTTAGTCTGCTTCTGTCGGTGTTCGGTGACCCTGGAGCTGTCAAACTCTATAACCTTCCCAGCAACGCTGGGAGATTTCAGGTGCATTCAAGGACTGGCATGCCTTGGAACGGGATCCATCGATATCCAAGGGCGGGAGCGCCAGAAGATCGAATGTCTAAAGCTTGAGCCAGTGCCCCACGCCGGAAGGAACGCGTTTGACGATTGTTTCCTGCCCCTGTGTAACGTCATAAACCGGCCCATCGATAACCTCACAATCGGTGTTGTACCGGATGTCGCTCTCCCTCAATTTTCGGCGGTATTTTTCAACCTCTTCTGGAGTCAAAGCTCTTTTGTTTTCTTGCATGATCATTCTCTCCTTATTAGTTCAGCTTGGCAGTTCACCTTTTTCTGTTAGGCCATATAGGATGTTGACCAGCCCGCTATTTGGACTCCAGACTGGTATCCAGGAGTTCAGGGCGGTCATTTTTTCGTGTTTTGCGAGGAAAACAGTTGGGGAAACGTAAGGGTAGTTATCGGCCAGGAAGAAGAGCACCCTCCTATCGCCCCAACGCGGATCGGCAACGTCGACCACCAGGTAGTCATCGCCGTCTTTTGCCAATTGATCAAGCCGGACTGTTTGCGCAAAAGCCCTCAGTCCGCCAAGTTCGGAACGTACCCTGGGAAGGTGAGGGATTTGCCATGCTTTGGGGCGAACCCCGCCTTCCACGATGCGCGGCTGGAAAGGTACATACTCCAGCAGCCCGCGGTGCATAAAATAAAAGTCGGCTCTCCATCCGTCTTGAACCAGGCCGCCTTTGCGGCTTCCGTCGTGGCGAGTGAATATCACGTATACAAATCCGCCCTTGAAGTTTTTTGCAAAACTCTCACAGACATTGCGCGCGTCGGTTTGATGATCCCCTCCACTGGGGAAGTACATGCGGCCCGGATGCCGGTGAAAATCCCCGAGGTAGGACACCCGGGTGTCCAATGCGCGGAAACGCTCCAGTTCTGATCCCTGTGCCGCCCGGTCTTCCTCATAATAGGCGCATTCATATTTCACGTCATTGCCCGCGCTCAACAGACCCTCGACATAGACATCCTGCCAATTGCCGTCGGCGTCGCACCTTACCCGCCCTACCAAAGCCCCGCCGGATTCCAGGCCGGGGCGTTCTCTTTCCGCCCGGTCAACCACCTCCACCATCCCCTGGAGCGTCTCGCTGGTAAGAGTGATACGCAATCCCTCAATCCAGTCGTCGGGCGGCTTAAATGTCGAAATCTCTTTTGGATAAAGGGCTTCGAAATTGATCTGCGGATCCGGAGTCTGCCACGAAGCCCTTGTGTCAGCCTCCGGAACAGGCAGCCTCGACTTTCCCATGCCCAACAGCCTCTTCGTGTGGCCGATAATTTCTCCGAGCACCCGCTTCTGGCGATGATGGGAAACTAGAAAGGCAGCTCCCAGAGCTACTATTCCGCCAGCGAGTGCCCAAACGGCATACAGAACAAGCGAGGTCTTTTCCTGAATTGATTCCTGCGCTGTCGCCGCGTTTTGGTTTTGCAGACTCATCTGAGACTTAAAATCCCGCAAGCTGGCAGTCAAGGATGCAATATCTGCGGCCTGCAGGCTTTCGCGCCTCTGCAGCGCATCCATTTGGCTGGAAATTCTCTTCAACCTCCTGCGCACTTCGGAGAGATGATTTTCCAGCGATCTTTGTTCATCTATGGGCAGCCGGGTCCGATCGTGCAAAAGCTGACGCTGCCTTTCCAGTTCGGCGTAGACCTGGCGAAACTGTTCTTCGGTGGAACTCAACTCCGGAGTCTTCAGATCCTGAACAGACGCAGGATCGGCAAGGACAGAGGTGCCGCCGACAATCAGCAGGAATATCAGGATTGACAGTCCCCGCAGTATCCAAAAGTTTTGGGAGACCTGCCGGCTGGAAGGCCCGGATGGGTTCCGAAGCTCGCCGGCGTTCAGACCGGATATCCTGGTTTTTTCCATTGTTTGGGCCCTCCTTTTGAAGTATTCTCAAATGCAACAAATGTTGCGCGCATCATTTATTCTGGCTTATTTATGTCCTGACGTATGATTAATGTGCCACCGAATGCCTGTCAATATGCGAATGGTTGCAGCTGCACGGATAAAAATGCCATTGGGGTTGCCATGCAATAAATATTGCAGTAATAGGATTCTGGGTGCCATGGAGGGTGCGCGGCCCGGATGGGGCGGGAACCGGATCTTTCCCCGTCGAGGTCGAAATCGAGGGAGGATATAACCATGCAGGCAGAGGCCGACAAACAGAGCCCGGAGGCTATTGCCGCGGACATAGAGGAGGATCTGGCGCGCGGCAATTTCCGCCAGGCCCAGATGAAATTTGATTATCACAATGCGGTTTTTCAGGATGCCCGTGCCTCACGGATTCATGAGCCGCTCAAAGCCAAATTATCGGCAATCGCCGCGAGGCTGCATTTTTACCGTGGAAACATCAGCAGCGCCGGCAACGCCATAAAGAAATATCAAAAAAAGGAGTCGGAATTTCTGTCCATGGGCAGTCTTCGAACGGGACAGAAGCTGGTCCTGTGCGAGTATCATTACGAAAATAGAAAATTCGATAAAGCGATATCCATGGCGCGGCAGATACTTAAAACGTGCGTGGAAAGGCGCGACCCTTCGGGTGAAGGGGAAGCGCATCATTTCATCGCGCGGTGCTTCAGCCGCCTGTTTGAACAGGATGAGCTCACCAAATCTTGCGAGGAATCCCGCGCCTGTTTTTTCCGCTGGTTTGCCGCGTCGAAAAACCGGTCCCGGGATCTGCCGGTTCTCAACTGGCGCATCGGCATCAGCTACCTCCTTGAAGGATTTTTTCTCTGGAGAGAGGGGAACGCGCTCGGAGGAAGGGATAAATTGCTCGCTGCGCAGCAGCTGCTCGAAGACATCCGAGACGACATCAGCAAGGCAAATGTCCTGCAGAGTCTGGGCGCGATCCTCCGTTCGCAGGGTGAGACCGCTCAGTCGTTCCACACGCTGTCCTCCGCGCTGGGGCTCTATAATGCGGCCCATCATTCGCGGAATATTGCCCGAACGCTGACAAACATCGGCAGGACGCTTCTCCGTGACAAAAATTTTCAGGAGGCTGAGGCACATCTCAATCAGGCTTTGGAAATTTGTCGCACCCACCGGTACGAGCGGCAAAAAATTGAGGTTTTGGTGGCTTTAAGCTGGCTCTATCTGGAGGACGCTTCGAGAAACTGCAAAATTGCCTCAAAACATGCCATGGAAGCCCTGGATCTGGCGGCCCCGGAGAAGATCAACAGCCCGGAGCTTCAAGCCGAGGCAAAAATATGCCTGGGCAAATGTCATTCCCGGAATAATGAAATGGATGAAGCTTGCCAATATTTCGAGGACGCGCTGAAAAAGGCCAAGTCTCAAAAGCTCAAGATCAACGCCCATCTGCTCCTGGCAGACACATTATTAGACTTGGACAAGCCGCGCCACGCCATGCAGCATCTGGACGATGCGGAGAACATGTTTCCGCGCGTTGTGAGCGATTATCTGAGAACCCGGGCAGAATTGGTTCGCAAAAAGATCGAGGATTCGAAAAAAAGCTATTTTTTAATACGATTCAATGATGTGGATACGGATCAGGGGGGCATGGGGCTGGAAGCTGCGGCCTATAATCTCGAAAAATGGGTCATCTTGAGTGCACTGAAGCAAACGGATGACAATCAGACAAAAGCTGCGGTCAAGCTGGGCATGTATAGGCAATTGCTGAAGAAAAGGCTGGATCGCCCCAGGCCGAAGCCCAAAGCTTCCATATAGACAGGCAGCTTTGCGAGATCTGGCTTTGCGGGGGAACCCGAATTCGGCCGTTTCACGCCTGGTGAGAGAAGGCAACGCCTCCCCCTCCTATTCTGGAGAAAATGGCAATGAAGCTAATCAACGGGCTTTCCTGCGGCCAGATCTCGATCCTGATTTGACCGTGGCGGCAATAGGTAATCCCTTTGGCACTTTCGGTTTCAACTGGCAGAAAGCTTCCTGTGGCCGAAGGGAAGCTGGTGGACGGATTATTACGAGCCACTTGAAAAACGTATCGGGGCCCTGCGCGAGAAGCATGGCGATTCACGAGATCTTAACGCATTGTGTCGATACGAAAATGAAATCAGGATGGTTAAGGCTGATCCCGAAAGGTTTGATTGCGGCCACTTCCTCTTTCACAAAGGGAGTTGATCGGTAATTCTAATTGCGCAATTTGCCGGCTGCCGTGGTTTGGCTGCAGGTCCATTATGCGTCGTCTCGCGCGCTCCAGCACTCAATCGATCATTTGTATGGAATTTTTTATCTCCGGCCGCTAAGCTGATGAAACACGAGCCGATCCGCCGCTGGAGCTGCAGCCGGCCTCGTTCCGCGGTTTGGGGCGGTGCGAAAGCCGCGTGATGAATCGGAAACGCCGCAGAGCTTGAAAACAGCGAACAGATGCAGCGGCGGTGACGACGCGGGCCGCTTTGGACTTTCCATCAAGGAATGCTGGTATGAACAGGACTGAAATCATTCAACTGGGTCGAAGGGAATTTCTTGTACCTTCATTGGTTCTGACTTTGGGCGCCGCATCTCTCAAAGCATCCGATTTGCCTCCAAAGGACGCGGCAAGCGCTTCGGACCTCAGTGAGGATTTAAGTCCCGCTGAGCTGGAAATGGTGAATAAATCGGCCATGGCCAGGGATATGGATAATTTCTGGCACAAGGGTTACAGCTGAGCCGAAACCGGGCTAATGGTTTCATTACGCCACCTGAAAAAACCCGAAGAACTTGTATGGATAGCGACAGGCTTCGGCGGCGGCATGGGCCACCAGGACCTCTGCGGTTTTCTTACAGCCGGCATCATGGCTATCGGCCTCCATTCCGGGTCCCTGAAAATGGCAAATAATGAAGCGCAAGCGAGTTGCAGAGAAAGAGTGAATGAATACTGGAATTGGTGGGCATCAATGGCCCCGCTGCATTGTCGCGACATAAGAAAAGGAAGCACGAGCTTCAATATCTGCCAGCGTCTCGGCAAACTGGCCTGCACAAAGCTCGAGGGTCTATTGAAAGCCTGAATAGCGAAATGAACGCAAAATCCCGGATCTGCTTTTAACGACAAAATGGGCCCGAAAGCAGTGGTGCTTGGGGCTCAATTCCTACCCGACCACAAAACTCAGGACAGCAGCGGGGCTTAACGAACCCGGAGCTTCAGACAAAGAAGCAAGCTGATCGTGCACAGCACTCCCAACAGGATGAAGCTGGAGTTGAAATCGCCTGTTGCGTCCCGTATCCGCCCCACGATGATGGGCGCGAAAAAGCTGCCGGCGTTGCTGATCGTCGACCAGCAGGCCGTAGACAGGACCGAGACTTGTTCCTTTCGGTACCATGTCCGGAGCGCAGGCATAAAGCATGGCGCCCGGGGCATAGGTGAAGCCGAGATAGCCGACCAAACCCAGTATGAAGATCGTCTGGTCCTGCGACGTGAGCATGAACAGCCCGGCAGCCATAGGGATTCGCGGCCGCGATCATGATTTTCTTCCGCGTGCGAAGCTTGTCGGCGAGAATGCCTGCCACAAACATCACGGGCAATCCTACCGAATATGAGAGGCCGATCACATTGCCGATGGCCTGCAGGATCCATATTCCATCGGTGCGCCATCGCCAGGGGCGCAAAGCTCATGATCGACACCTGGCTGCCGCCGATCATGAAGGTGAAGATCAGCCCCATCAGGTAGATGTCCCAGCACCGGTAAACGTTGAATCCGGAGGTTGCGGTCGACGCCGCAACGCTATCCGGGGCTGCGGTTCTGGCAGACGGCATGCGCAGGAACAGCCAGATCAGGACAAAGCAGAATACCGAGAAACCGGCAAGGGTGAAGAAGACTCGCCTGCCAGCCGAAATTGGAGCCGACATAGCCTCCAACAACCGACGGCCCGATGATTGCGCCTGCCGCATTGGCAGTATTCATGATGGTCCAGGCGGACGTCATGACCGATGCGGGTGCAATCGTCGCTGCCCCTGCCCAGGATGCAACCGTTGCCACCCGTATCCCCGCCGATGCGAAGATTCTGCCCGTGAGCCCTTGAGGGAACGCGTCCGCCGTTGCCATCAGCATCATTCCAAGGAAAATGATCGTCACCGCGCCCATGACGGTGCGCTTCACGCCCCATCGCCTGACCGCTTCGCCGATGGGCACAGCCACGAGGATAGAGAGCAGACCATAAATGCTTGTGTAGATGCCGACACCTGTATTGCTTATTTTCCACGCGCTTTTGATCTGAGCCATGACGGGACCGATAGGAGGTGGCGTCGATCGAGTCTACCAGGATCACGAACAGAAGCAGGCTGAAAGGCCACATCCAGGCCCTGCTTTTTGCTCTGTCAGCGGTTTGTTTGAGGGGTGGCGCGATTTGGCTGTCGGGTTGAGCCACGTTTCCTGTCTTTCCACCTTTGAGGTAGGATAGTACCGGCTGCCCCCGGAATTGCGCGGCTTTGCCGTTTCTCCCTCGAGCAGGCGATTGCTCGCATTACGGCTCTATCATCCTGGATCCGCAGTCCCGCTTTCAAGGACAATCGCTTCGGTGCAGATAGAAGCATTTTCCGGCTTTGATACTTTGGATCATGGGATATTCCCGTTGCTCTTTTCTTTACACTTTCAAAAACCAGCGTCGTTTCCGCATAATCCATGCGACTGCAAAGGACAGCAGCACATAGGCAACTGCAAAAAGCAGCGAGGCATTCTGCGGGCTGGCCAGCGGCAGGAAGAAATGCTCGTAAATGTAAACGTGCAGGGAAGTGGATGCGCCGCCGGCAGCGCTAACCGGGATAATCCAGAGCAGAGTCACCAGGAGTTCAGAGAACATATACACGGCAATGGCATTCATCCCGAAGATCACGAAAAATGTGGCCCACTTTGCGTACCCTTTAACGTCGATCAGATAGTAGAAAATGCTCAGGAAAACAAGCGAGCATCCCGCCATGAATATCGCGTAAGAGGACGTCCACAGATTTTTATTTATGGGCAGCCAGGTATTCAAAACAAGCGCCGCTGCCATAAGCGCCGCTCCTGCAACGATCATCCCGAGAGTTTTTTGGCCTTTGGTTTTGTCGGGACGGCGAAACCATGTTCCGGTAAGGATGCCGAAAAGTGTGGTGCCGATTGCAGTGATTGTGCCGAGCGTGCCTTCAGGATCAAAACCGGCGGCCGGCGCATAGACAGTAGACAAAGGTATGCGCTCCGAATATATAATCTCGATGTGTTTTTCTCCCATTGAGCAATATGGAACCTGAATTCACCAAGAATGTCATTCCCGTGAGAACAAAACGATGAATTTTGTGCGAAAAGGTCTGATACTGCCAGTCCTGCTATTTGTTGGGATCGGCAGTTTAGCTGCACTCTCCCTTCTGGCCGGGCATGCTCAGGCAATCGAATCCGTCAGCCTGACCACCGATATCGACCGCCTGGCGGTGCAGGTCGAAAGCAAGGCAATTTCCTGGCGTCGCGACCTGCACGAACATCCGGAACTCTCCAACCGCGAATTCCGAACCTCAAAAATTGTGGCGGATCATCTGCGCGGACTCGGATTGGAGGTTCGGACCGGTGTCGCTCATACTGGAGTCGTGGGACTTCTGCGGGGTAACCAGCCCGGACCGGTAGTCGCCCTCCGGGCGGACATGGACGCTCTTCCGGTCACGGAGGAAGTGAATCTGCCATTCGCCTCAAAAGTGCGTGCCACCTATGAGGGTCGCGATGTGGGTGTCATGCATGCCTGCGGCCATGACCTTCATACCGCCATTCTGATGGGAGTTGCCGAAGTTTTGGCCGGCATTCGCGGCGAGCTTTCCGGCAGCGTGAAATTCCTTTTTCAGCCGGCCGAAGAGGGCGCTCCAGCGGGTGAACAAGGCGGCGCAGTCCTTATGATCCGGGAAGGCGCTCTCGATAACCCCAGGCCCGAAGCCATATTCGGGTTGCACGTCGACCTTTCCCCGGTCGGCGAAATCCGCTACCGTCCAGGACCTGTAATGGCAAGCTCGGATTCCTTGAAAATCCATATTCGCGGCCGCCAGTCTCACGGCGCGCTTCCCTGGGCGGGAGTTGATCCGATTGTTATCGCTGCCCAGATAATCCTGGGATTGCAGACGATCACAAGCAGGCAGACCGACCTGACCCGTTCGCCTGCGGTTATTACCATAGGCAGTCTGCATGGCGGCGTACGCAGCAATATCATTCCGGAAAGTGTCGAAATGGAAGGGACGATTCGGACCTTCGACGAGCAAATTCGGGCAGACATCGCAGGGCGGATCAAACAGACTGTGGACATGATCGCAAAAAGTGCAGGCGCATCGGCGGAGGTAGCAATCGCCCCCGGGACTCCCGTAACCTATAACGATCCTGCATTGATGGAGCGGATGATTCCGACCCTCAAGAGAGTTGCGGGAAACAGCGGTGTGAAGACGGCTCCCGCTGCCACGACATCGGAGGACTTTTCCTTTTACCAGAAGGAGATTCCCGGAATCTTTATTATGCTTGGTGTCACGCCGAAGGGTGCCGATCCGGCGAAGGCCGAACCCAACCATTCACCACGTTTCTACGCGGACGAAGGCGCCATAATCGTGGGAATAAAGACACTCGCAAACATGGCGGTAGACTTCCTGAGGCAGTCCGCTCAATAACGGGAAGACTCTTCCACCCGGAATCACAGGGTTGTCAGGTTCGGCTCAGGGAATTCGAGGTTGCCAGCAAGTCGACATAGGCGCCCTCGATAAGCTGATCCTCATGAATGCCCAGCTTCTGCATCAGGCTCCTGGCAACAGTTTCGCCTTCCTCTGTAGACTCGCCCTCTGCCAGTACCACTTCCAGTTCAAGGAAGTTGCCGAGGCCTTCGACGCAGTCCAGATGAATGCGGGTTCTCCCCGACATGAACAGAGTCCGCTGTTTTCGGACCCGGCCGGTCCGGCCGTAAGCCATTGAAAGGGTTTCGCGAAGTGCATCCGGAGAGGTTGTGGGATAGAGCACGTAATGAGATTCCTTAGGTCCCTTTTGATCGGCGCGGCGGTAGAAGATGAGCTCGCCTTCACCGGAGGAAAAGGTGCGGAGTTTCAACCGGCCGTTGTTGCAGGCGAAGAAAGTATCATCCTGGACAATCTCAACCGGGCTTTCATCTGCAAGCTCCGCGGCTCGCGCAAAGACCGGGCCGATGTTTTCGACGCGGGCTTTGATCTCAACATTTCTTGCCATCTTTCCTACTTCCTTGTCTGAATGCTCATCCTTCCCCGTTTGTCCGTGGCTCAAGCATGATGCGCAGACATTGCTGGCGCCGTGTATGAGAATTATGCTCTGCGCCGCCTATCGGCCAAATTTTATATCCTGGCTGCAGTTTTGTAGTAAAATTTTCAGAGACGAATTTTGGGAAGCATCTGCAACATATCTATCGACGAGCTATGTAGGCGAAACCCGAAGCAAAGGATACCGGTTGTGTTGCCTGCTTCCGGCCGGAAGTCAAAAGGAGAACGCGTATGCTGAAAGGCATATTTCCCTGTATTGGTCATTTTGATTTGGCTGGGCGTTTCGCCTCTGTGTGGCCTTGCCGCAAATGCATTCGACGTGGAGGCTGCCACGAATGCTTACCTGGCAAAAATCCCGCCAGCTGTTCGAGCGAATGCCGACGCATATTTCGAGGGAGGATACTGGCTTCTCCTGATCGACTTTGCCTTTACTGCCTTGGTGTCGATTCTGCTTCTCGCAGGGAAATGGTCGACTGCCATGCGAAACCTTTCCGAACGCCTGACGCGCCGCAAGCCGGTTCAAACCTTTCTTTACTGGTGCCAGTACACCGTGGTGACCACGGCGATACTTTTTCCCATGACTATTTACGAGGGCCATTTCCGCGAACATATAACGCTGACATACGCTGAAAAGGCCGCTGATGAACGCTGATACTTAAGGAGAAGGTTTGCGTGCTAGAGCCGTCGGATTGCATCCAGCCGCTCTGAGCACTATCCATGAAGCCTCTGGCCCTCCCGGATGCTGTCGATTTCCATCCGAGAATTTCGGCCGGGCGACTTTGCGCCTGGCCGGGAATTGCGGATGTTTGAATTCCCGGCCCGAGCGCATTTCAAATACTGAGAACTGCTGCTACCTCCACTTGTCGATCTGGACCGATTGAACGGGAACCAGACCGCCAATGCTGAAGTAGTTGTTGTTCGATCCGCCGGTAACAATCACCGTAAATGTGCCGCCGGCACGACGCGATCCGTCGTTCGGCTTACCCGCAAAGGGAGCAGGCTTCGATCCAATCGGCACTCCTGTTACGTAGGCGGCAAATTTATCCACCGTATCGTACCCTCCGTCCCGGACGAAATTGGCAATCGGGGGACTCAGGACGACGCAGGTTCCAAACAAAGAGCCGTCCTGCGTATTGTAGATGTCCTTGATGATCTTGGGATAGTTCATCACGGTTCCCCATGCATTGTCGGCCCAGTTCTTGGCGGAGAGCACGCCCCATCCGTTAAACAGGGTGATAATGTTCTCGTTCTTTTTAAAGCCTCGCCTTACCGAGAGTGGTGTGAAAGGAGAATCCTGTTCATTCTCCGCGATGATGATGTTGATCAGGTTCATTGGATTCCCGACCGTGCCCATATAGGTTGTTCCCACTTTTCCGCAGTTCCCGCCGTTGATGGACAGCAGGTTCCAGGCTCGCCCGATGGTGGTGTTGGCATGGGCATACGGCCCCATTGCGCCGATCTCGTAGTTCAGCCCGATTTCGTCGCGGATCGCCCCGTTGATGACGGCGCCCGACACGAAGCTGTTGTCGGAAACCGAAATGCCTTCCATCCCGGTGGACCCGATCGCCAGGATGATGGGGAAATATTCGGGTTTGGCCCCTGCCATGACCGCATTGATGGCCGCGTCCTTTACCGTATAAGTCCAGGTCTCAAAGACTCCCGCCGTCGGCCCCATCTTTCCGAGCACTTCGTCGGGACCATGGCTCGTGGCTTTCAACATCTCATTGACTTTTTCTTCCGTAGGCAGAACCACAGGCAGAAAATCCGTATATCTCTTCTCGAGAAACATCTTCTGGAGTTCATCGGCCGTGCCGCTGAATGTGGCCGGCCCCTTGTCGCGCGCCAGCATTCCGGTTCTTTTTTCTTCAGTGGTCAGGGATTTAGTGAGCTTGTCGACAATCTCCTGCATCACAGGCTTGCCGGTAAGGGGGTTGTTGCCAAAAACAACATCCCGGCGAAGCTGCTCGCGCGTCTTGGCCCAAATCGGCCCGCGGATGTATTGAATCCTGATGCCCGGCATCCCTTTGGTAAATGCGACTTCTTTCAGTTGTTTTTCAAAACTGGAAACGACGATTGGCACTGCAGGTTTTTTAACGGTGGATTCAAAATCTATAGAAAGCCCGGTGACCCCGGGCGCACATACGCTTCAATGGCCAAGGGCGATGACCATTGCATCGGCTTTTTGCTGCATCTCCGCCCACAGAGCAGGGTCCTTCTGGGCCATGAACGTGCTTTTCTTAACGTAATGGAAATTGGTTTTAGGGTAGGTCTCCTTGAATCCTTGCTCCATTTCCAGGAGCAGGTTGTCCGATCCCGGATACCCGTCATCAACAAAATAGATGGTCTTGCCCTCTAATGTGTCCAGGCGCGGCGCCATTGCCTTCAGCTCCAAAGGCGGAGGCGTGCCCAGCGGATTGAGCACCGTAATCACCGGTTCCACTGCTTTCCCGGCAGTGGTAGCCGCAAAGGCTTTTACCTCGGCCTGGCTGTTCAGGGCCCGGTAACCGCAAAACAGGCACAGGCACATCATTGCAATTAAAAATACGGTTGTTTGCCGCTTCATGAAATATCCTCCTTGGTGTAGTGTCGGCGAAGCCAGGCAACTTGCAGACCTTCCGGCGCATAGCCGGCAGCTTCCCCTCATACTGTTTTTGAGGCAACTGAATGATGTCGGATTTATTAAAGCCGGGAAGGCCATAAATAAAAAACCGGGGTAAAACCCCATCAGTTGCTTCAGCGATTCATTTTCGTCCACTTCAGGCAGCCAGTCAAACCCATATCAAGCACAAAGCCTTTGCCGCAACGGAGCGGACATAAAATCTCGGAAGTTCCAGCGGGGCGTTCTCATGGCGCACCCTCCGCGGGGGGTAATTGGTGGCTGTAACACTCTGCGCTTCTTCCTGCTATCGTGTTTCTATGGATAATCGGATAATATGGTGACAGCATTGCTATGCTCTGCCCCGAGAGGCAAAAGCAGAATAGCCCGGGGTCGGGGCCGGGTATAGAACGAGCACTGAAGCTGCCCTCAAAAGCCGGATGACACGGAGCTGGTCTATGCGCATCAAAAGCAATCTTTTTTTTCTCATGCTTTCCGGAATAGCCGCGTTTCCGCTGGTCTCCCAGGACTGGCCGATGTGGGGCGGCACGGCGCAGCGAAACATGGTATCTGCCATGAAAAACCTCCCCGAATTCTGGGATGTCAAAAGCGGGAAAAGCATCAAATGGAAGGCGCAGATCGGTACGACCTCGTACGGAAATCCGGTGGTGGCCGATGGGAAGATCTTTTTAGGCACCAACAATGGAAATCCCAGGAATCCGGAAATTGAGGGTGACAAAGGCGTGCTCATGTGCTTCCGCGAGTCCGATGGCAAGTATCTCTGGCAGGCCGTGACGGACAAGCTGGAGTTTGAAAACGATTTTCCCGAAGAAGGCGTCTGCTCATCCCCGGCCGTGGAAGGGAAGCGGCTATATTATGTGAGCAATCGCGGAGAGCTGGTTTGCCTGGACACCGAAGGATTTATGGACGGCAAAAATGACGGCCCTTTCCAGGATGAGGCTTACAAAGGGCCAACCGATGCCGACATCGTTTGGAAGCTCGATATGATGAAGGAGTTGGGCGTATCCCAGCTTTTCATGGCCAATTCATCCCCCGTCATTTGGGAGGACCTGATCTTGCTCGGGACCTCCAACGGCCGAGACAGCAATGGCGATAAGGTCCCTGCACCGAAAGCTCCCAGCTTTATTGCCGTAAACAAAAATTCCGGGAGAGGTAGTGTGGCAGGACAGTTCTCCGGGGGACGGCATTCTGCGCGGCCAGTGGTCTTCGCCGGCTCTCGGCCTGATAGATGGAGTTCAGCAGGTCTTTTTCGCGGGGGGTGACGGCTGGATTTACGGCTTCAATGCTCGAACCGGAGAAAAGCTCTGGAGGTTTGATCTGAACCCTAAAGACGCCGCGTGGCCCAAAACACGCAACTATGGCGTCTCCACGCCCGTATTCAGCGGCGGCAAAGTGTTCATGAGCGTGGGCCAGGATCCCGATAGCGGCAACGGAATCGGTCACACCTATTGCATCGATCCTGCCCGGCGAGGCGATATCACCGAAACAGGCCGCGTCTGGCAGTACGACAAAATCAGCCGGTCCATCTCTACGGCGGCTGTCGCCGACGGGTTGGCTTTTATCTCCGATCTCAAAGGGTTTCTGCACTGCCTGGACGCCAAGACCGGAAAGGCCTATTGGACTTATGACATGATGGCCCCGGTCTGGGGATCCCCGCTGGCGGCTGACGGCAAGGTCTTCATCGGGGATCAAGATGGGGATGTTGCCGTCTTCAGGGCCGCTGCTGAGATGAAAAAAATCTCCGAGATCGATATGGGAGGCTCGGTTTACGGTACGCCCGTGCCTGCCAACGGAGTGCTGTACATCATGACGTCCTCCGAACTTTATGCCGTTACTGCCGTTGCCGGCGGATCTGAAAAATAGGGCACTCATGCTTGGAAAGTTTCAGGGGCGCGCGACAGGGCCGCCCCTGCTGGTTTTGCGTATCACTGCTTTGACGAAAAAGGAGCCATGCCAATGAAAGCTAAGTTAAAACTCACAATCGTAATCGTAGCGCTATTCGCAGTCTGCGCCTTTGCTGCGGATTGGCCGCAATATTTTGGACCCAAAAGAGACAGCACCTCCTCGGAGAAGGGCCTGTTGCGGAGCTGGCCAAAGGAAGGCCCCAAGGTCCTCTGGACAGCCCCTATTGGCATCGGCTATGGCGGTCCGGTCGTCAGCGGCGGCAAAGTCTACCTGCTTGATCGTGACGAAAAAGTCGGGGACAACCTGAGATGTTTCGACCTTTCCAGCGGCAAGCAGCTTTGGAACTTTGCCTACGATGCCCCGGGCAGCTTCAACCATCCCGGCTCGCGATCCACTCCCACCGTGGATGGCAATAATGTTTATGCATGCGGGCCGCTGGGCGACCTGTATTGCATCAACATAAACACGCACAAACCCGTATGGAATAAGAATATCTGGAAGGATTTCGGCGGCGGCGAACTGCCCAGGTGGGCCCTAACCCAGAACCCGCTAATCTACGGCAATTTGCTTATTGTGGCGCCGCAAGCACCCCAGTCGACAGTGGTTGCCTATGACAAGCTGACAGGCGAACTTAAATGGAAATCATCTGTTCTGTCTGGCGGGGTTGGATATGTCAGCCCGTCCATTGTTAAAATCGGCGGAGAAGATCACCTGGTAATGATCATGGCCGCCGTGGGATTTGGGCGCAACGCCAGCGGCGGCAGCGTCAATGGACTTGATCCGCTCAGCGGAAAAGTCCTGTGGACGTACGGCAATTGGCAGTGCGCCATTCCCGTCCCTCATGCCGTCGACGCCGGAGAGGGCCGCATGCTCATCACGGGCGGATACAGCGCAGGTTCCGCGATGATAAAGGTTCAAAAGAAAGCAGACGGCAGCTACGGAGTTACGGAGCTGTTCAAGACTCCCGATTTCGGAGCCCACACACAGCCCCCGGTTCTGTATAAAGACCATTTCTATGCCCAGTACACTATCAACGAGCGAAGCGATGGTATGGTGTGCATGGGTATGGACGGCAAGATCAAATGGAAAACGGGCGAGGATCCGGCCTTCGTCAGAGGCGGATCAATCCTGGCCGATGATCTGCTGCTGAGCACCGACGGCAGCAGGATTCTGTACCTTATCGACCCCAATCCGGCCGGTTTCAAGCCGCTGGCCAGCGCCGAGCTGCTGGAGTCAGGCGAAAACTGGGCTCCCCCGGCGCTTGTGGACGGCAAGCTGCTGATACGCGACCAGAAGAACCTGAAGTGCGTTGCGGTAGCGCCACAAAGTCGATAGAGGCTCCTTTTTTTATATATGGCTGGTGAGGACGGCTCTCCAGAGAATGTCTCCAGGCTGCCGGCGAGCATCTCGCGACAGTCGTTTTGAGACAGACTCTGGAGGCCTTCCATAAATTTAACGCTGACGCACGCTGAAAAATTATTAATAAATTCTATTTTCTCAGCATTGAATGTTGATTGGGCGAGGATGGCTCTCCGGAGACTTTCTTAAAACTGCCGGCGAGGATCTCATACAAGCCAACATTGTGCACCTGCGGTGATCGGGGAAGTTAAATTATGCCGTAACTTCTAAACCTTTTGAGCGGCGCCGCTTTTCGCCGCCGCCTGGATTATGAAGGGAATCCTGCATATGAAAAAACGAGCGCTGGCGATTGTCGTTCTTCTTATCGCTGTTTTGGGAATATCAGCATGCAGTCGCCAAGCGGGCACCCCGGCGGATGCGGTGTTGATCCATGCGAAAATTTATACCGTGAATCCGAAGGAGCCATGGGCGCAGGCCATGGCCGTCCGCGCAGGGAAAATCATTGCTGTGGGTTCGGATCAATCGATTGCAGCGCATCAAGGCCCTTCCACAAAGGTGATCGATGCGAGGCAGCACATGGTGCTTCCCGGATTCGTCGACGCTCATGTCCACATGATGGCCGGCGCCGCTCAGCTGAGGAATCTTTCACTCAATAGCGCAAAAACAGTCGGTGAATTTCAGAAGGCGATACAGGACTATGCCGCTGCCCACCCTGACAGAAAATGGATCCAGGGTATGGGATGGGTCTACAGCGTCTTCGGCAAAAGCGGCCTGCCCCACAAGAAGCTGGTGGACGAAGTCGTTCCCGATCGTCCTGTTTATTTGGCGGCATACGATGGGCACACCGCCCTGGCGAACAGCAAGGCGCTTCAGGCGGCGGGAATCACGCGCAAAACGCCTGATCCGCCGAGCGGTATCATCGTGCGCGATCCTGTCACGGGCGAGCCGACAGGCGTTTTGAAGGAGGCTGCGGAACGATTGGTGACCCGGGTTATCCCCGAAACCGACCCGCGAAGAAGAGCTGGATGGTCTTACAAAAGCCATCCGTTACGCCGGCTCCCTGGGCCTGACCCGCCTGATCAGCGCCGGCGCGGACGCGGAGCGCATCGAACTTTTCGATGAAATCCGGCAAAGAGGCGATTTGACCGCGCGCTTTACCATGGCCCGGTTTGTTAGCGCACCGGTTGCTCCGGATGCCATTACAACTCTGCAGGAAAACCGACAAAAGTATGGCGATGATTGGATCGATGCCGGCCAGGTGAAGTTTCTGCTGGATGGCGTCATCGAAGCGCATACGGCAGCGATGCTGGAGCCTTACGAGCACGATCCGGCCAACAGGGGACAGCTCTATTTTGAACCCGAAAAGTACAAGGAAAGCGTGATCCGCCTGGATCGGCTCGGTTTTCCAATCTCCACTCACGCGATTGGCGATCGCACCATCCGGCTTGCGCTCGATGCCTATGAGGCTGCGAATAAGGCAAACGGCCGCACGGACGCACGGGACCGGATCGAGCATATCGAGGCCCCAAGCGCCCAGGACATTCCCCGGTTCGGAAAACTCAACGTGATCGCCGGCATGCAGCCGCTGCATGCAACTCCGGACACCAACACTTTTGAGGCCTGGGCGCGAAGCATAGGTCCGCAGCGCGCTCAGCACGCATTTCCCTGGCACTCGGTTCTGAACGGAGGGGCCCATCTGAGCTTCGGCAGCGACTGGCCCGTGGTAACTCTGAATCCCTGGCCGGGCCTCCAGATACTGGTGACGCGCCAGACCCCGGAGGGAACGCCGGCGGGGGGGTGGCTTCCAAACGAGCGGCTCACTCTGGAGCAGGCCATTCAGGGATACACCATGGGCGGAGCAATCGCCGCGAAACGGGAGAAAACGGAAGGCTCCATCGAGGCAGGGAAGCTTGCGGACGTGGTCATCATTTCACAGGACTTATTCAATATTCCACCGAATCAAATCGGGAAAACGAAGGCTCCTGATGACATTGGTCGGAGGCAAAGTCATCTATCAGGATCCTTCGTGGAACAGCGAACCACCTACCACCTCAAAGTGAATCAGCCATCGTCCTGCTCCGTGCAATAAGTCCAGAACTCCTACGTACTCCTATGAAAATATGTCCGCCTTTCAGCGAAATGCCCAACGCCGCATCATGGGTTTGCCGCGTAGCGGCAGTTTGATTTTAGCCGGGCCTTTCAAGGCCCGGACAACGATTTGAAATTGAATCCGTCGCGTCAGCGACGGTTGAATTCAAGCGTCGCTGGCGCGACGCATCCTGCGCATCGGTCATAATGCCGGCCTTAAAAGGCCGGCCTAAATTCACTGGGCCGCTACGCGGCCGAGCGAGATATCGGTGCTACCTGCGTAAAAAAGCGGACAGGTTTTTGTCCGCACCCATGTCCGATAGATTGCAGGTTTTGCCAATTTTGGGGAGAGTATGTCAGATCTGAAGTTGCAGAGTCTGACAGTTCCAGGATCTGGTAACGCTGACCTACGCGGACTAAAGCGCTGACGTACGCTGATGATAGGGAGGAAGTCAGCGTGCGTCAGCGTTTCATGTTGGTGGAGTCGATCCAGCCTCCGGCCTTGCCGCAGGCTGTTGATAATCGGACCAGAGATCAGACATACCTGCCGTAGCTCCTGGTAACATCCAGCATAGCTTTCACGTTCTCCGGCTTGGCTTCGTCCAGGGCTGTGGCCGTCATGATAAAGCCGCCGTCTTTACCGCATGTCTGGATAAGCTTCCTGCAATAGTCTTCGACTTCTGAGACGGTGCAAGCCTGCAAAATACTGCCGGGGACGTCAATCATAAAGCAAAGATGTCCGCCCAGGACGGCCTTTGCCTTTTCCGGGTCAGTCCTCGCGAAATGACATAGGATGGATCCCTTGGGCAATTCTCGAATGTATTCAAGGCGCTGGTCCCAGGTTCCTTCGAAGAATGGGCAGGGCGTCCATCCGGCGTCGATCAAAGTCAATATGACTTTTTTAAGAGTGGGCCAGTAGAATTTCTCGAATTGAGACAGAGACATGAATCCGTCCGAACCTCTGTGAAGTGCCATGAAAACTCTTTTGACACTGCCTTCCGCAGGAGGAGGCAATGCCTTTATCGTCTTCACGGTCTGGTTGCAGAGCGTATCGCAGATTTCAAGGAGCTTGTCGGGAGCGCGATACATATCCAGCATTGCACCGCGCATGCCGCGGAGAAAGTCGGAAACCATGTCGAAGGCTGATCCTCCCATCATTCTTGGAGTGGTGTAGCAGGGAAATCCACGCCTCGCCATTTCGTCATCGAAGAAAATCTCCTGGGTCTGCCACTTTGCCTGTAATTCCGCTGCCTTGCGGAATTTGTCAAGCATTTCCGCCATTTCCGGCCGGGTGAACACCGTCAAATAGGATGCCATACCCATGCCGCCCATCAGCGACCGCAATGGGGGCAGCTTGGCCAAAGGCGCCGCTGATTCCACGACACGGGGCAGGTAGGTGCGCACAATATAGTCCGAGGGGTCGCTAAAAAATGCGTCATAATCCTCCGCCTTCATCGGCTCCAGCTCGATCATCTGGTGACTGCTGTTCGGAGGCACACCGAACCCCGGCCACCTCATGTTAAGCGGGTTGAGGACCTCGAGTGCTTTCCCGGAAGCAGCGGCGGGCTGTGCCCAGTAAACATCCGGTGCAAGCTCTGTTATGGTCCGGATATTGGCCTCCCTCCATTTTGGAGCATCGTAGTAAGCGGATGAAAATGGGATGTTGCAGTACCTGCCCGCGAAGTAGCCGACGAACAACTGGATCGGCACGCGGTCCGGTACCTTCATGGCTATGGCATCGTTTACCCTCTGATCTCTTTCGGCATATTCCTTCACGGCACTGTTTCCAGGAGTCTCTTGGGTCATGTTTTATAGCCTCCGAATTTTCACTCAGTAATAAAAATCGCGACGTGTGAAGAACATACACTCAAACAAAGATACTTGGCAATCGGAAGTGGTTTCCTGCCCGGCCCTTCCCGCAGACTTTTACCCTCTCCAGAAGCAGGTAACGCCGACATGAATCAAGAAAGACGCCTATGAACGCCGACCACCTATGCGAGGATTAGGGTGCAAGAGCCGGTGAAACTCATTTAACGGCCTTGAAGGATTTGAAGTCAAGCCTCCCGTTTGTCATAGGTTTTTGACTTTCCTCCCGAGATAGCCCAACATGGAACGGATGGCGACGGCGCCCGGAACCGGCTGATGCCGATTTCAAAGAATGGGGCATGCTTCACCTGTAAGACTATGGAACAATCAGTTTTCGATAACCATGACACTCGCGGGAGGAAAAATGTTGCCCGGCAAATATCCGCACCTGTTTCAGCCCATTAAGATCGGGAAATTACTTCTTAAGAACCGCATTACCAATGCTCCTACCTATAACTTCCTCGCTTCCTATGATAACCACATCACGCGGGCGCAAATCGAGGCTTCCAAACCTCTCAGCAGCGGCGGCGCGGCGACGGTTACCTTGGGCAGCGGCTTTATCAACAGAGTTTTGCCCGCGGCGGCACACCACATTGTCGGGCTGAATGACGACTGGATCGTCACATCCCTGTCGGAATGGTGTGAAGCGGCCAAACGCTACGGGGCAAAAGCTTGCGTTGAACTGGTTCCGATCGCTTCCTATTTCGGCACTCATGAAGTCGAGAGTTCCGTGGGGATCCCAATGGAAATCGACTGCAATCTCCTATCGCTGAGAGAGCTTCAGGATTTTATACAGGACTACGCGAAAGCGGCGCGCAACGTTCTGAGGGCTGATGGAGACATGGTTCTGGTCCACGGGGCACATTGCCAGTTGCCCGCTCTGCTTTTTTCCAAAGTGTTTAACCGGCGAACCGATCAATATGGTCCCCAGTCTTTCGAGAACCGGTGCCGCTTTGCCGTGGAAATTCTGGATGCCATCCGTGCCGAGGTCGGCGACAAGTTGGCTATCGAGTACCGCATCAGCGCGATCGATATGGTTCCCGGATCCCCGGACATTCAGGAGGTGATTGAGTTCGCAAAAGCCATTCAGGATAAGATCGACCTGCTGCACGTTTCCAGGGGCAACCTGGCCATCAATAAGCTGACTCCGTTTATTTTCCCTCCGCCCTACATGGATCACGGGATCAATATCGACTATGCGGCTCAGTTCAAAAAAGCTCTGCATGTCCCGGTGAGCGTTGTCGGCGCCGTAACCCTGGAACAGGCCGAAGAGGCAATTGCCTCGGGCAAAGTGGATATGGTCGCTTTGTGCCGGCAGCTTATTGCCGATCCGGAGACTGTAAGGAAGCTGGAACGTGGGCAAGAGAATGACGTCCGTCCCTGTGTGCGATGCAATACATGCATCAGCAGAAGCCATTTTGGATCAAAACCGCCCAGATGCGCCGTGAATCCGCTGGCTGGACGGGAAATGGATTATGAGTGCCGCCTGGCTCCCGGGAAGAAGAAAAAGGTTGTCGTTGTGGGGGGCGGGCCGGCCGGTCTGGAAGCTGCAAGAACTCTGGCCGGACGCGGACACGAAGTTGTGCTGTTTGAAAAAGCGCCTCAATTGGGAGGCCTTTTATGGAGAGCCGTCCGGTCTCCCTATAAAGCCGATTTGAAGAGCTATCTTGACTGGTCTGTTCGCATGACCGAGCTAGCCAAAAATATCGGCGTTCGAATCGATACCGAAGCAACGCCGGGGCTTATTGCCGATGAAAACGCCGATGCGCTGATCCTGGCCATCGGAGGCGTGCCTGTTATTCCGGAACTGACCTGTCAGGATACATCAAAGGTCCTATGGGTTGGCGACATCGACAGCGGCGATGTCCGGATTGGCGAAAATATTCTGATCGCAGGCGCCGGCTTGACCGGCTGCGAAGCCGCGTTGAGGTTTCTGCAATCGGGCAAAAAAGTGACCTTGATTGATTTGCTGCCCAAAGAGGAGCTTGGATCGGGTTCTTCACCCATCAATGCCTATGCGCTTTTTAATACATTGGCCGAACTCAACCTTGACTTGAGGACCCACACGAAGCTGGTTGATGTAACGCGGGATTACGCCATAGTCGTCAAGGATGGGAGGGAAGAAGGACTGGTCTTCGACACCGTAATCCTCTCGCTTGGGATCAAAGTCAACACCGAAGCGATCAACCAGTTGAAGACCGCGGTTTCCGAGTGTTATGTGGTTGGAAACAGCAATGGAAAGTCCGGCACCGTGTGGAACGCCACAACCAGCGCATTTGATGCGGCCATGGCCGTATGAGCTGATGGTCAAGTCGCCGGGAAAGTCCTATTTTTTGCTGTATCCGCCCGGGTTGGCTTTTTCAAAGTCGCCGGTGCCCAGAGTGATGGACATCAGCAGATGCGGTCTATCAAAGCTCTTCCAGCATACACGGCCGTGCTCCACTCCCTTTGGGATATAAATGGCATTGGTCCTATCGCTGATCATTCTTTCCCCGCCCAGGTAGTTCTCTACCGCTGCTCCGAGATTTTCGGGATTTTGAGGATCGGAGCCGATCATGAGGGTAACCTGTTCGTAGGGGTGGGAATGAACGGAGGGCACAACGAGCTCAGGTTCGGGCATTTGATAGATCCACGAATATTCCACATAGACGTTGCATCCGGGAACAAGCTTGTTGCTCATATAGGTTCGCGACGGTAGGGTGACGCCGCTGACTTTCATATTGGCGCCGACTTCGCGGATTCTCCGCCGGATAGATTCACGGAGCGGTGGACACGCCTTTGTGGCGGGAACCGCATATTCCTGGCCGACTCATCCGGCAATCAGGGCGAACCCAGAGTAACGTAGTAGGAGTCGCCCAGATCGTTGGGATTGAAGGCTTCCCGGATCTTCTGCTGGTATCGGAATACGTGCGCCTGAGGGGATGCCGCATAGGCAACTTCCCTCCGCTCCCTGGGCACCTCCTTGCCGTCGCGCCCACGGCACAGCGCGTTTTGCCTTTCCATCCCGACCCCCGGGACTTCCGGTAGAAGCTGCAGACCGTGTTTCTGAGCCAATGCGGAAATGTCCTTTTGCTGGTAGGCCACTCTCTCCGCGGGCAGCCTGTCCCTCCCTGCGATCCCTACCATGAGGACCCATCGAGGCAGATTTTCAGCGAGAGCGCCGATGCTGCCGGGATTTTTCCCAAGCAGCATGGCGAAATTCCAGTTGTTCATGATCAAGAGTTCATCGCCAAAACGGATTCTGAGTATTGAATAGGTCAGATCCAGGAGATCCGCCAGTTCCGGTGCCCGCACCAAAAAGAGCTTATGGACCTGGGGCAGTACCTCGCATTTGACGGAAGCCCAGGTAACGATGCCCATGCTGCCCTGAGCTGCCGAGGTGAATTTATAGAAATTAGTCTGTCCCGGCCCCATCGGGATCACCTGCGCACGGTGTCTCGCCCATTCCGTCTCCAAAGCATCCGTGCCTGCGGCTTCGCCCGTTGTCATTCTTTGCCCATCGCCCCATATGACTTCCGTGCATCTCAACGGATCCAGCATCGACCACTGCAATCGAGGGATTGTTATCGGTTCTCTTTCCAGCAGCGCCCCGATCACGGATTTATTTGCGCGGGGAGCCAGCGGCGAAGACAACCGCAATCCGTGTTTTTCCAGCTCCGGCTGAAGCTGGGCATAGGTGATGCCGGGCTCGATCAGGATCATCCGGTTTCGCCTGTCCACATGAACAATTTTCTTCATTGCGCTCAGGTCGACTATGATCGCGCCCGGGGCGCCGGGAACCGTGTCCCCGCGAAAATGCGGGGGGCCGGAGCTTACGGGCACCAGGGGGGTCAGGGTCCGGTTCGCCCATTGCACAAGCTCCTGGATCTGGGCTGCATTCTGGGCTTTGACGACGTAATGCGGTTTCAGCGGCTGGGAAAAGCTTTCATCTTTGGAGCAAGCCTCGAGGATTTTCGAGTCGTTCAGCACGTTGCGCGGACCAAAAATCCTGTTCAGCTCCTCATAGGGGCCGGCCATGTATTTTCTCCTTTTGCGTCGATAATTCTTTACGGATTCTGGCAATAGAATGCTCTAAACCCGATCTCGCTGTCCACGAAATCCGCATTATCCGAGGACGCTTCAGGCATGAGCGCCAAACAGACATAAATTGAGCTTTTCGGGAGGACTCGTAGAGTCTGGCAGCCCGGGTATCATGTAACGCTGACGTACGTCTATGACAAAGGCGCTGCTGAACGCTGACAGTTACATGAAGATAAAGTCAAAGCATAAGGTCCAAAGACAGCTTATCTCCCCACTGGCATCGGCTCCCCTTCTTCATCCCGGAAATGGAGAGTTGCGCTCGATTCCCCGCTTGGGCTGATGAAGAAAAATTGCGTTATATAGCCTCCCCCATCGACAATTTGGGGAAATACTATCGGACTCGGAGCGGGCCTATTCGCATCCGCAACCGGGAATGTCGTCATCAGGAAATCATCACGCTCGTTGTATAGGGAACGCAGCGTCAGGGCCGCAAAGGGTGCGGTCGAACTGATGTCCAGCACACCGTTGAATCCGGCGGGCAGTCCCGAGATAAACTCGTTGGCGAATGCCGCAGTGTGCCCGTGGGCATCCAGCGGAGGAATGTCCTGGCTGGCGCCTATTTCCGTGACACCGTCGCTTTGATATGCCTTAAGCGCGATTTCGGCGCTCGTATCTGCAGTGTTTGCGATCGCCAGACCCGTATTGTGCTTGCCCGAAAGATCCACATAAACACGGGCGTGAGTGGTGGAAACCGCTGAAGGAATGCCGGATTCCGATACCAGGATGTTTAGCGGGTTAAATCCGAATACCCCCGAACCGACAGGCGTGGATTTGCCTGAATCAGGCGTCAGCCGCACCCATCCCGCCTTGACATCCGTGGGGGATCCGTCCGTCTGGAATCGGTAAACGCCGTGGGGCTGGATCGAATACATGAAGGATGAACCGGCCGCGCCGCCGGCCTGCTGGACAACAAAAGGAGCACCAAATTTGTCCATGATTTGAAGGCTGCCCGTTTCGGTCACGCCGGATGTATTCAGAAGAATCAGCGACGTGGTGTATCCGCCGCCATCGACAAACTGAGGAAAATATATGGAGCTGTTGATGAAGGGCTGAATCAGATCGGCTACTGGCGTGGTTGTGATGAGAAATTCGTCTCTCTGGTTATAAGTCCCGCGCAAACCCAGCACCGATACCGGCTGGTCGCTGGCAATTTCGAGAGAGCCGAATTGAGTCGTGTTTTGGAAATCCGGAGGGAGATTGAAATCCGGTGCGGCCCTGTCCTTTAATTCATGGATGAAGCAGGCGAAATGATTTCCCGGATTCAATGGTTCTCCATGGCCGGTCGCGATGATGGTGCCTTCCATGTCGCGCAAGGTATAGGTGGCGTTGGCGGCGGCCGAGCCGTAATTGACGACAACGATACCGGTGTTGATGTCAATTATTCCGGAGCCACTTCGCCCGGGCACTGCATCCACGGCCTCACGGTAGTCAATAAAGATCCGTGCTCGAGTCGTGGGAGGAGATGCAGGAACGCCCGCCTCCGTAACGGTTATTCCGGACTGCATAAAGCTGAACACGGCCGTTCCGTATGGATCGACGCCTGAATTCAGCGTCAGCGTCGAGTAACCAACCCGGACCGCTTCGCCAGTCCCTGCAGTGCCGGCAGCTGCCGCGGCTCCGCGACTCAAAGTAAGGTTCACCGAAACACCTTTGGGCATGAAATTCGCGGTAATGCTGCGAGGAACTGACATCGTCACCGTTTGGGGATTCGCCATCCCCGACAAGTCGCCGCTCCAGCTTGAAAAGAAATAGCCGCTGTTTTCTCCGGCTGTCAACTGCACTGCGGTTCCGGAGGCATAATATCCGTCCGATGAAGCCGGGTTTGCATTTACATGCCCTCCGTTGGCAGGTGAAGCCGATGTGGTCAGCCTATACTGAACCGTAAAACCGGCCGTGTAAGTGGTTGTTGTAGCGGGAACATTGATTGAGTGGCTGATTGCTCCCCCATCGCTCCAGGCAGCAAACTGGTATCGCGTCCCGGAGCTCGTTTGAGGCGAGGTTGTGGAAATCGTGTGACTGCTTCCCTCTGTCCAAATGAAATTCTGGGTCGTCGTGTATGCCACTCCATCCACTGTGAAGCTGCGCCCGGCCGGATTCGTGGAAACGATAACCGCTACGCCGGCCAGGGCGCTGAAGTTGGCCGTTACGGACCGGGGTGCACTGAGAATCAAGCTCTGCGGATTTGCAGTTCCGCTCAAATCCCCCGACCAGTCTGAGAAGGCGAAACCGCTATTGGATGAAGCGGTCAGTTGCACGGATGTGCCACTGTCATAGAAACCGTCTGCCGATGCGGGTGTCGCAGCGACAGATCCGCCCACCAGAGGGGTGGCCAAAACGGTCAACTGATACTGGGTCGTGAAATTGGCGGTGTATGTCCTTGCGCTGCCGGGCGTCGTGACGCTGTGACTCAGGCTGCCGCCATCCGACCAGTTTGCAAATCGGTATCGCGTACCCGTCAACCCGGCCTGCGGAGTTGAGGTCGCGATTGTGTGAACACTGCCCTCCTCCCATGAAAAGGTCTGAGTGTTTGTATAGGCCGTGCCATCTACTGTGAAACTGCGGCCTTCCGGGTTCGTGCCGATTGTTATCGATGTCATGACCACGGCGTTGAAGTTGGCGGTTACGGACCGGGGTGCGCTGAGAGTCGCGTTTTGCGGATTTGTGGTTCCGCTCAAGTCGCCCGACCAGTTGGCGAACGCATAGCCGCTGTTTGCCGTGGCAGTCAGTTGCACGGAGGTGCCGCTGTCGTAGTATCCATCGGATGAGGAGGGTGACGCCGCAATCGTGCCGCCGGCTGTGGGGGATGGGGTGGTCGTTAGCCGGTATTGAGTCTTAAAGGTTGCAGTGTAGGTAGTCGTGCTTTCGGGAGCCGTAATACTGTGGCTCAGGGCGCCTCCGTCCGACCAATTGGTAAAAACATAGCGTGTTCCGGTCGCACCTGCCTGCAGGGATGACGTTGAAATGGAGTGATTGCTGCCCATTTCCCAATTGAATGTCTGGGTGCTGCTGTAGCCCGTTCCATCTACGGTGAAGCTGCGTCCCGACGGATTCGTGCGGATGGTGATGTTGACTATTGTAGAAACCAGGTTGACTGTCCCATCCTCTGATCCGGCGCTTCCTTTGTCAGCCGTTATTGCCCCGCCAAACGTATTGCTTGAGTAATAGATGGCGACTCTGCCGCCGCCGCCCGAAGGATCGGTTGGCGCGCCCCAATATCGGGGTCCGCCATCGGCCGAGAACACACCGGAACCCGATAGAGTCCCCACGGTTATCCAGAGAGAACCGCCCGAGCCGCCACCGGCGTAGCAGTCAAGGCTTGGAGGCCAAAGTGCAAGGCCGCTGCTGCCATTGGCGGAAATCGCACCGTTGTTGAGGATTGTTCCGGTAACGATCATACGAATGGCCCCCCCGCCGTCGCCGCCGACATGATCACCAGTGCCACTGCCTCCGGAGGTGGTAGTCGTGCCGCCGCCGCCTGAACCAAAGTCGGTTGGATATTGGGCCGATCCATAGGTCGGTCCGGAGCTGCAGGTAGGGGTGCCATAGCCGCGGCCGCCATAGCTTCCTCCTGCACTGTCAAATCCAAGAGTCCCGCAACCGCCCCCCGGGCCGTTCCCCGGCTGCCCTGTCGCTCCGCCGGTGTAGCCCTGCCCGTTCGCATTGATTGAGCTGCCGGAGTCCACCTGGACGTTGGCAGCCGTAACCGTCACGCCCAGGCCGCCTGTTGATGCATTCCTGTTCTTACCCTCGAGAATGATCTTTGAATTTTCTGTAACCAGGATGGTGCCGGTAACGGTAATTGTTGAATTGCCGCCAACCGTCAAACTGGCGCCGCCTCTTACGGTTATGTTATGAAAGGTGATTGCCGAATCCTGGCTGTAAATGAAGCGCTGTGCTCCGGTTACTAGAAGGTCATTCTGACTCGAGTCTATGAAAGCAACGGTGCCCTGTTGGGCTGCAGGCGCCCCGTTGGCTGTGGAGGAGTCGAATCCGGTAAAAGAGCCGTCAGCACCGTAGTAGACAGCGATGCGCCCGCCGCCGCCCGAAGGCCAGGTTGGCGCGCCCCAATACCGGGGCGCGCCATTCGCTGTGAAATTGCCGGAACCCGTCAGAACGCCTGCGGTCACCCAGATGGAGCCGCCCGAGCCCCCGCCGGCATAGTTGTCGAGACCCGGGGGCCAAAGCCCGATGCCACTCGTTCCGTTGGCAGAAATTGTTCCATTGTTCGTGAGCGTGCCGCTGACGATCAGGCGTATGGCTCCGCCGCCGTCGCCGCCAACATGATCACCATAGCCACCGCCTCCGGAGGTGGTCGTGGTGCCGCCGCCGCCCGAACCGGGATCGGCCGGCGTCAGAGCGGATCCGTAAACCGGTCCTGGAGGGCAGGACGCAGGCCCCCATCCCAAGCCGCCATAGCTTCCTCCTGCACTGTCATATAGATCAGTCCCGCAACCGCCGCCGGGGCCATTACCCGGATGAGCTGTCGCTCCTCCAGTGTAACCCTGTCCGTCGGCGCTAATTGAACTGCCGGGATCAACTTCTATGCTCGCGGAGACAATCGTCACTCCCTTGCCCTGCCACAGGCCGCCCACCTTGCCCGTTGTATCGGCGCCCTGCAAAAGCAGCCTTGCATTATTGGTAACCTTCAGGCTGCTTAGATTATATGTGCCTGAAGGCCAGGTCGTGTCGGAAGTGATGACAACATTGCCCGACTGGGCAAAAGAATGGCTCGTCTGGAGAATCAGCAGAAATGCTGTTATGAGAAACGAAGCAACGAGGGACCTTTTCATGGGATTCCTTTCTATCATTCCGGCGGTTCAGACCTGATGACAGCGGCGGGTTAATGCAAGCGTCGCAAGGCATTAGCTCAACGGTACGGCAGGCTGGTGGCGGCGAATTAAGAGCGTGAAAGCGACCGCAGCGCCCCCGGACTGCTAATTACCGGCATTTGCTTAATGGATCGCCAGATAGATTGGGGCTATTTGACACAAAGGCAAAACCAAAGTCAATTGCAAGGTCGGCGGATTTATTATGGGACACAGTTGCCCGCTGGATGAAGCAAAGATAGAAAACGTCAAGGCAATGGTCGAAACCACAAGGCAATGTGGAATATATTGATGTGAATGATTAGATTTTGCATGCACCGACAATCCCCACGCTTTGCCGGAGGACTTAGGGAGCTCGATAATTCTGCAATTGGATAACGCTGACATATGCTGAAAAAGAGCCGATGAACGCTGACCATTAGAGTGAAAGTCAGCGTGCCAGAATTGATAGGGACGGCTCTTCCAAGCGCCGGCCGCTTCGTTGTTTACCTCTTGCGCAGCAGCCTTAGAACTGATTCGTAGTGCTTCACCACTCTTCCGCCGTATTCCCGCTGGATCATGTCCGCGATGCCCGAAAACAAGCCCCTTCTTTCGGAATCCGGAAGACTGATATGGTCGGAATAGGTGCCGAGCAGGTCGATATATTCCTCCGCGCTGTATTCTTTCGTCCATTGGTATCTTCGCACGATCGGGTCACAAAAGAGCGGGCTGTTCACTGGCTCTGCCTCATATCGATCCAACTCTGCCGCAGCGCTCACCAGGGACGGAGCGCATGCGCGATAGACATCCTGAACACGCATGAAGAATCCCTCATCCCGGCGGATGGCCGTGTTCCAGAAAACGGCAAGCGAACCGCTGGGTTTGAGGATTGCCGCACTCTTGGCATGGGCAATCGCCGGGTCAATCCAGTGAAATGAAGTTGCGGCAATCACCAGATCAAAAAGCCGGCCGCCGGATTCCCACTCTTCAAAGGAACTCACCGCGATCTTAACTTGGGCTGACTCACTGAATTTCCGGACGGCGACGGCTGCCAGGTCCATCCCGATATCGAGACACAGCATTGCGTAGCCGCGGGAGGCGAACATCTCAGTGGCCTTGCCGGTCCCGCAGCCGATCTCGAGTATCTCTCCATTTTCCGGAATTGCAGACAGGGTGATTACATCATCGGCAAGCGCTTCCGGATACCCCGGGCGTATCTGATCATACCATTCCGCGCTTTTATTAAAGGTTGCGCGAAGATACTCCAGATCTTTCTGCATGGGTTGGCCTGAATAGTATCATGCAGCGGATCCAATTCATCAACGTCCAGCTGCCGCTGAGGCGGTGCTGGCCTCCCTCCCCGAGTTCTGAAGCAAGCCAATTTCCTTTTGATGGCGGTGTTCGGCGACTATAATGACTTCAAAGACGCGTAAGGCTCTGCAGCATTCAGGCGGCTTCTGCCGGTAATGAACAATGCCTGTGATCGAAAATGCTCCGAGGCATTGTTGAATCAGAGGCTTGCCGGGCAGGAGTTCCGGGCCTGGCCGAATGCGTACATCGCTGCGGAGCAGGGCGGCCGCCTCAAGGAAGCGGAGGCTCTTTACGAAAAAGCCCTGGCTGTGTCTCGAAAGCCGGATGGAAGCTACTATCCGTCTGCCTACGACACGTTCCGCGGCTGCGCGAATCTTCTGAGGAAGACACATCGGGAAGCACGCGCTGCGGAAATGGAAGCCGAGCTCAAAAAGCTGGAATAGCGAGGCGATGCAGCGGCTCAGGATTCTGCATCGGATTCCGGAGGTGGGAGCCATGTATTGGAACTGGAAGACCATCATCGAGCCTTTCAAGATCAAGTGCGTCGAGCCCCTCGGTTTTACAACGCGCGCGGAGCGTGAAAAAGCCCTGCAGGACGGCGGCTACAACATGTTTAACATCCCCTCGGACAAGGTCCTCATCGACCTGCTCACCGACTCCGGCACCTCGGCGATGTCGTCGGAGCAGTGGGCCGGCATCATGCGGGGAGACGAGGCATACGCAGGGGCGCGAAGCTTTTACGCCTTCGAGAAGAGCGTCCGGGAACTGACCGGCTTCCGGGAAGTCATTCCGGTGCACCAGGGCCGGGCGGCCGAGCGCATCCTGTTTTCGATTATCGGCGGACGTGACAAAACATTTCTCTCAAACTCCCATTTTGATACGACGCGGGCAAACATTGAGGTAACGGGCGCCGAGGCGGTGGATCTCCCGGCTCCGGGAGCGCTCGAATTTGAGATATACGGAGATTTCAAGGGAGACATCGACCTGAGGGCCCTAAAAGCGGCGCTCGAGTCGAAAGCCGGACGCATACCGCTCGTCCTGATGACGGTCACCAACAACTCGCTCGGCGGCCAGCCGGTCTCCATGCAAAATCTTCGTGCCTGCAGCGAGATCTGCCGAGGGTTCGGAGTTCCGTTTTTCCTCGATTGCGCCCGTTTTGCAGAGAACGCGTGGTTCATCAAGAAGCGCGAGAAAGGTTACGCCGACCGCCCCGTTTCCGATATCGCGCGGGAGATGTTTTCGCTTGCGCAGGGCTGCATGATGAGCGCCAAGAAGGATGCCCTGGTTAACATGGGCGGATTCCTGGCGATGAATGACGCGGACCTCGCAAGGCGCTGCCGGGAGGCCCTGATCGTCGGGGAGGGTTTCTCGACCTATGGCGGGCTTGCAGGCCGCGACCTCGAGGCGATAGCCATCGGCCTGCGCGAGGTGCTCGACGAGGAATATCTGCGCTACCGCATCCGATCGATCGAGTACTTCGGGGACGGCTTGCGCAAAGCGGGCGTGCCGTTCGTGGAGCCTCCCGGCGGGCATGGGATTTATGTCGATGCCAGGCGCATGCTGCCCCACATCCCGCCGCAGGAGTATCCCGCCCAGGCTCTGGTCTGTGAGCTGTACCTGACCGGCGGCATCCGCGCGGTAGAGATTGGTTCGCTCATGTTCGGGAAGCATCGCAACGGGATCTTTGAGCCCGCCCCGATGGAGCTCGTGCGGCTTGCGGTGCCGAGGCGCGTCTACACGCAGAGCCACATCGACTTTGTGATCGAGGTGTTCGCAGACGTTGCGCGGCGCTCGGGATCCATCCGCGGCCTCAAACTGATTGAAGCCTCCGAGCACCTGAGCCACTTCACCGCCCGGCTCGCGCCTTCCGGGGCCGGGCCGATGATGGTCTCGTAAGGATCCAGCAAAGCCGGAAGGCATGAACCGCGAAAGACACGAAACCGGTTGCTGAAAGAACTATATGGGGCTTTGGAGAAACAGTTTTTCAGGGCGCCTTCAGCGCGATGCTGAAGCGCGATGGAACAGCCAATATTTCAGCTGTTCCATCGTATAAGGGATCGCGCATGCAACAGGTCATGCTCCGGCCGGGCTGGCCCAAATCCGCGTATCCGGGGGCCGGCTAAGCCTTGCCCAGGGCCTTCAGGATCTTATCCGGCGTCACGGGCGGCGCGATCCAATGCCCTATCGCGTTGGCTACGGCGGCAACAGGGAAAAAGGGCGCGGCCATACAATGGCTGATGCCCGAGGCGCCATAGCAGGCGTTCCCGCTTCGAGTCTCGACGGCGTAGGTTTCGATCGGCCCGAAATCCACGATCGTGGGCTTCTTGTATTCGAACATGTTCGTATTGAGTTTTACGCCCGTCGCCTTGTCGTAAATAAACTCTTCCGAGAGCCCCCCCTGGCTGAAGAACATTGCCTGGTGCAGCTGGCCTTCAAACGACGTCATCCGGAGCACCTTTCCCGGATCGCAGACGACAACAAATTTGGTTACCTCGACTCCGCCGGTTTCCGTATCTACGGCCACCTCCATGAAGCTCGTATTCATGACATCGAGAACTTTCCCGGCCTGGTTCCAGGTAGTGGCCGGCGGCCTGCCGAAGAAGGTCGTGGTGAGATCCAAATCGTGATCGCCGAATCCTTCCTCTGCGACGAATTTCCCGAATGGAAAGGATTTGCTTGGATCGGACTTCAGGTAAACCGTCGTGTCCTTTGTGTCCAGATCTTCGGGCTTGGCCTTAAACTTCGGGGCGGCAAATTCCAGAAGCAGCTTCTTGCAGGCCACGGCTGCTTCTTTAACAACCCAAGCCGATGCCGTAGTGCCGTCGCTCCCTCCTCCTACAGGAGTGAATATAGCCTGTTCGTCATACTCGAGAATCACATCCTCGGGCTTTGCGCCCAACTCCTCGGCAACCACCAGTGCACAGGCGTCGGCTCCATAGTAGCCGGCACAGGGACCTTTAAGCGGCACATACACTTTGTTGTCTCCCCGAATTGTCACGGTCGCGGTGTACGGCTGGAAGGCGTGCCTGGGTGACATGGCGTATCGGAATGCCAGGCCGTGCATTCTGCCGTCCGGGAGCTTTTTGGTGCCGGCAGGATGCCACTTCCAGTTCATGGCCTTTCTGCCCTTTTCGATGCATTCCACAAGGCCGGGAGGCACTCCGGGATCTGTCTGAGAAGAGGGTCCGTGGACATTGTTGAGCGCCACGTCCAGCACGTCCATGCCAAGCTTTTCTGCCACGATCTGCTCGGCCGCGGTCATGACGTCCCAGTTAAATGGAGAGGTCTGGCTAAGGGTATTGCGGCCCGAATTGGTGAATACAGACTGGGAATGGCTCTTCTGATTGATGCATCGGGTTGTATTGAAAGGGCTGAACCTGGCTTCGAAATTCCCGGCCATTGCGGTTTCATCCGGACATCCCTGATCCGCGATATTGCTTTCCTCCACCGCCACAATCGTTCCATCCTTTTTGAACCCGATTTTCGCGTGAGAAAATCGCTGCGGGTTTGCAGGATAGTAATCGTTTTGCCTTTCGTTGATGCACCGGACCGGTTTCCCGGTTCTTCTGGCCAGCAAAGGCGTAATAAGCTGGGAGCGGCGGATGACCCAATCGCAGTATTTGCCCCCCTGGAACAGGGTCTGACGGCGGAGTTTGTCGAAATTCACATTGTACATGGGGCGCAGCGAAAATGCCCCCCAGGTAGGACTTATGCCTTCGATATACAAAGTTGGGCCCTCGACTCCCCACGGATCCTGCGCCCACCAGGAGACGCTGCCGTTTGGATTCGGGATGTGAGAAGCCGTCCGGGTGTGGGCCCAGTCGAATTCAACTATATGATCCGCTTCCTTGAAGCCAGCCTCAACATCTCCCTGGGAGAAAGTTGAAGCCAGCTTTTTGGGATCGTGTCGGATGATCGGGGCACCGGGCTTCAAGCCATCCAAGGCGTCCGTAACGCTTGGCAGCACCTCCCATTCCACTTTGATGAGTTTGAGTGCCTCTTCGCAAATTTCCGGCGTTACGGCGACAACAACCACGCCTACCTCTTCGTCCTCCGTCTCCACTTCGTTGGGGATCATAGACTGCCGGAGGCCGGCCATTGGCCTGACCGCTGCCTTGTTCATAGCCTGGTTCATTGCCAGGATATCCGGGTCGTCCCAGGTTACGATATCCACCACGCCCTCCAGCGCCTTTGCCTTGCTGATATCCAGGCTTTTTATTTTCGCCCGGCCATGAGGACTTCTGAGGTATTTGGCGTGGAGCATGTCCGGCAGGACCGCATCGCTGCCGAACTTGGCTCCTCCGGTGGCTATGGTATAGGAAAGCCGGCCGGGTATATTGGCTCGACCGACAGCTTTGAATTCCGTTCTTTGTCCGTTGCTGCCTGCAATATCTGCCATGTTGTCGCCTCACGATTGGAATTTTTGCGCTGATTATAAGCCATAAAAGGGAGACAGGCTACGTAATTTGTGGTCTGCAAAACAGACGCTCGCGCTCCCCCGCTGGCTGAATATAATTCGAGCATGTGCCAGATTCCGGGATTTTTATGTTGCCCTGAGCTCGGCGAAGAGGCTGTTTTCAGCACCGGCATGCAGCTCAGGATGGTCGAAGGATTCCTCAGTGAGAATGGTTCTCCAGAGTCTGCCTCAAAACGACTGTCATGAAACTCCCACCGGCAGTTTTGAGAAAGTCTCTGGAGAGCAGTCCTCACTCGATCAATGTCAAATGCCGAGAAAATATCATTTATTAATAAATTTTCAGCGTACGTCGGCGTCTATCAGCGTATGTCAGCGTTAAAATTTATGGACGAGTCTCCAGAGTCGGCCTTATAACGACTGTCATCGGATCCCCGCCGGCCGTAATCATACGGCATTCCGCAGGCGCTGGGCGAATCGCGCGAGTGTATTTTTAAACGGGATCTCGGCTTCCACGGCTTCCGCAGCCGCGATGATGGCAGGACGATTAATTTTCCCGGTTGAAGCGAAATACAGAAGATTGCGTGCCTTCAGGCAGGGCAGCTTCCAGACGGGCCCTACAATCGACTGGAGATTCTTCAGCAGGTCTTCCCGTGTTTGCGAGTCTCCGCTCAGCCAGTTGACCGCCAGCACGCCGTCATCGAGCAGGCATTTCCTGGCATCCCTGATGAATTCCCGGCTGGCGCACTGATCCGGAAACCGCTCCTCCACATAGGTGTCGATTATGACGATTGCATAGCGTGATGTGCATTGATTGAGGAAAGCCGCCGCGTCTTCCAGGTGAATTCTGAAGCGGGGCAGTGCACGGATATCAAAATATGTGGCGGCCAGTTCCACGATCGCCGGATCGTATTCGACGGCTTCCACCTCGATCTGCGGGCGCGCCGACAGCAGCATGCGCGGGATAGAGCCTCCGCCGAGCCCCAGGACAAGGCAGGATTGCGCTTGCGGGCAGAATGCCAGCACCGCCAGCATATTGCGGGCATATTCCAGCCCGGGGAGATGCGGGGCCGCGATATCGAAAACGGTGTGCCGAAGCCCCGCCGCAGACCAGAGCGTGACCGTCGCTCCTTTCCTGGTGACGATCAGGTCGTGGGCAATACCTTTTGTGCGAAGAAGGGTCTTCATCATTGCCTGAGAACAATCCCCAATAGCGGAGGATTGACCTCTCCCGAGATTCGCCATTTGTTCGGCGAAGGAGAGCTGGTTCCATCTGCCGGCAGCGAGTTCTTTGTGATTCTATTGGCAAACCCCGGCTCTGCCGGGGGACTCATAGGGTTTGACATCTCCGTATTTTGAAACGCTGAGATACGCTGACAAAAGCGCTGACAAACGCCGATCTGTTCGGCGAGGGTCGGCGAGCAAAAGCCGATGAGGCGCCTCATCGGCTTTTGCCCGCGTAAGTCAGCGTTCAAGACCAGCGTAACTCCTCCAACCGCTTTGAGCGGTTCCAATCTTTCAAGCCTCCGGCTTTGCCGGAGGTGCCTGACTCCGGAAGATTACTCCTTCCACTCGTAGATTACTTCTCCGAGACCCAGCCCGGGATCTGTGGGAGAACCCTCGCTGATGCTCATCTTCGCATCAAGCACCTTGACAGGGCCGAAGAAGGTCAAAGGATCATGGGGTCCATCGAAGAATTGAACCGTGGCGATACCCTTTGTTCCCTTAGGTGCCATCGGGATAACCGAGCTCGAGTCTCTTGGTGGTAGATTGCAGCCAACACAAACCAGCTGGGTTAGAGGTGGAACCGTGGGCGAAGCGTTGGCAATGCGTTTAACCAGGTACGTGGGGCCCATCTCCGGCCATTTCACCTCAGGGGTGGCATTGGAAGCCTTAAATTCAATTTTCATCAGCGGAATGCTGTTCTGGTCTTTCATCGCATTAACTACGACCGTCCAGCCTGTTGCGGTCTGTGTCCAGGTAATATCCGCCATTTTCTTTGGCCATCCCCAGACCTCCCGCCCGGTGATAAGCCCCATGCCGCTGTCGATATATTCGATAAGCGTTGTGTTGCCGGTTTTGTCTTGCCATTTGACGGGGGCGTTGATTGCGATCTCGTGGACATTATAGCCTTCACAGTTTGGACTCCAACCCATCAGGAGAATAAACTGATCAGCGTCGCCGACCGGTTCCAGAGGCCGGGCCAGCGCCCGGGCAATAGCCCCCTTTGGTGCCTGGCACAAAACCTGAAGACCGTAAGTTTTACCGAAACGGTGGGGCAGCGGTGGATACGGTGGCGAAAACTCCGGGGAGGGAACAAAATTCGGCCGTACGGCAGGCGCTGCTTCTTTTTTTACTTCTTTGTCTGCGGTGGTTTGATCTGCGGTAGTGCACGCCAGAAATGCGACTGCAAGAAATGCACACATACAGGCCAACGCAATAAACCATGCTTTCCGTTTCATCGTTAGATTCTCCTTTCAATATAGCCACGTAAAACCTTTGGGTTACCGGAGCCCTAGCATTCCAGGATTCGTGCCGAAAATGGCACACAAAGTCTTGCGGATGCTGACAAGGATTGCACCTGCAAGGCGTTTAGCCTCGTGCGTGTGATCGGACCGCATGCGAATCCCAAGAGCATTCCTGCTGGAACCCTGATTCCTACAGTTCTCGAAACGACTTTTAAGCGGCCTGCGTCGGGGCGCAATCCCGACAGCTCATCGCAGGGCATTGCGCCGATTAGGCGATTCTACAACAGCATGGGATTCATGCGCCATCTTTATGACCGTGCAGATTATGTGTCTTAAAAATTGCGCGCGACTCCTTCGGGGCATTCTTGAATTCATGCTGGCCGTCTGCAGCGTGTCCGAATTCCATCCCTTAATGCGAAGCCTTTGCGTCAGGCTCAAGCACATCCGGATTTAGAAGTAAGGTCAGCCGTTCAATCCTGGAGCAGCTGTGTGTTTCAACCGGATGGTCCGAGATCAGGATCGGTCGAATCCCAGCGCGCAGAGCGCCTTCGACATCCCAACGCGGGTCATCGCCCACAAAAACTGCGTCAGAAGGCGCAATGGCCAGTTTGTTGAGCGTAAATAGAAACGGCGCGGGGTGCGGCTTGCGCCATCCCACGTCCACACAGAACGTAACGGCGTCCAGCCTTTTCAGGAGATCATGGCGTTGTAGCTCCTCCAGCCAGAGTTCGGCAGGACTTCCCCAGGGGGTGTTCGATACAACCGCTGTATACAAGCCGCGGGCTCGCAGTTTGTCCAAAACTTCGAGAGCATTGTCTTCAATCCTGGCGCACGCAAAAATTGGAGCCATGAATGCCCGGCAGATCCTGCTCATGGCGAGGGCGTCTGTACCATCAAGGGCCGGGAACAAGTTGAGGATGCGATCTTCCAACCGCCGCACGGCAAAATCGCCGGCTTCACGGCCTGACGCGAGGGCTTTTTCGAAAAGACTGTCGGGGTCTGCGGTCCTGTCGTTTATTGCGGCGGCTGCGCAGCGCAGGCATTCGCGAAGTATTTGCGGGAACGAATCCCGGCGAAAGTACCTGACCAGCGTGTTCCCAAGATCAAACAAGACTGCCCGAAGCATTGCAGAATCCCGATTGACCAATGAAAAACATTAAGGTTTTGACTAAATGGAACCAATGAACCATCAGGCGTTGATTGTAGCGATATCAGGCTGATGAATCCATAATTTCTGTCCCCCTCGATTTTCCGGCAACCAATGGTCGATTATTGGCGGGAAGGGGTAGAGAATCTTTCTTTTTTGGGCCCTAAATGATTGGCAGCCTCGTATCGTTGATGGCACGATTGAAATACCGATGACTGGCCGCAAGCCCTGGTTACTCAGCGGACCATTTTCTTATAAAATAAGGATGTAATATGATTTAAACATTTCAGGCAGGCCGCCATTGGAAGACCCACAAGAACGCTGGAACCGCATATTCGAGGAGTACGGAACCAAGCGGCCGGTCTGCGATGATTGGCTGGATAAGTACCGGGAGATTTTGGACACTTCTCGGGAAACGCCTGTTATCGATTTGGGATGCGGGTCCGGAAACAACACCCTTTATCTACAGGAGCACGGTTATCCGGTTATCTCCTGTGACTTTGCGGAAGCGGCACTGAAACGGCTTGCCTGCTTCATGCCTGATCCCGATACGCGGCTTTTTGATCTTCGCAGCCGGTTCCCTTTTGACGACGGCGTAGCCAAGGTCGTAATCGCCGACCTCTGCCTGCACTATTTTTCCGAGGCTGAAACCAGGGATATCATCGCCGAAATCCGAAGGATTCTCAGTGATGGCGGATGGTTGTTTTCCAGATTCAACTCGGTCAATGATATCAACCACGGTGCAGGGGAAGGTGTTGCCATCGAGCCCCTGTATTATGAGCAAAGCGGAGCCAGAAAACGCTTCTTTGATGATTCATCCCTGCGCTCTTTTTTCGCCGAGTGGGAAATTGGGGCGCTTCATGAGTGCACCATGAACCGGTATTTCAAAATCAAAGTGGTATGGGAGCTTGCGGCACAGAAACAGCATCCTGTAACCCGGTCGCCATAGCCTTCCATCAATAATATGTATGCCCGCCTGAGCCGCCGCCGCAAAGCGGCAGGAAGTACGGCATGGACGCAAGCATGGAAAGCCTGCCCCAACAGCCTGCAGGTCGTGTATCATAATCCCTTGCAATTAAGGAGATCTGCATGAACCAGAATTCCGGCCCGGTCCGTCCCGTTTTTCCCAAGCGCATCGTCATCACTGGCGGCATGCCTTATGGGAACAAGGATCTGCATTTTGGACACATCGGCGGAATGTTTGTCCATGCCGACGTATTTGCGAGATTCATGCGCGACCGGATTGGCTCCCGGAACGTCATCTTCGTATCAGGGACCGACTGCTACGGATCGCCCATTGTCGAGCAGTACCGGCAGATGACCGAAGCCGGGGAATTCCAGGGCAGCATTGAGGATTTTGTCCGCATGAACCACGAACGGCAGAAAGAGGTGCTGGACTCCTACGGGATCAGCCTCAATCTGTTTGCCGCATCGGGATTCGGACGCTCCGGGGAAATACATCGCGAGATGTGCGGGGCATTTTTTCGATCGCTTTATGAGAATGGATTCCTTCGCCGGATCAGCAGTCTGCAGTTCTATGACAACAGGGCCGGTGTGTTCCTGAATGGACGCCAGGTCGTGGGACGCTGCCCCGTGCCCGGCTGCAAATCGGAAAAAGCCTACGCGGACGAATGCGCGCTCGGGCATCCTTACGAGCCGCGGGAGCTGATCGCTCCCAAAAGCGCGATCACGGGCGATACTCCCGAAATGCGCAGCGTGGCCAACTGGTACATCCATCTCGAGGATTTCCGGACCGAGCTCATACGCTGGGTCGAGGCTCAGAAGAAAACTCCGGGGTATCGTCCGTTTGCCGTGAGCGCAATCGAGGAGTTTCTTGCACCGCCGACAATTTATGTCAAGCCGGATCAGGGAGAAATGCTGGCAGCCATTTTGAAGGACCTCCCGCAGCACGAATTCTTCGAGGAGCCGAACAAACCTGTCCGGCTTGTATTCAAGGCTCTTGGCGATCGCGAAACGGCAAATGAAGTGCTTGGACGCGCGGGCATCCGGTATCGGAACGGCAAGACGCTTGTGCCGTTCCGCCTGACGGGGAATGTCGAGTGGGGGCTTCCGGCTCCGGACCTGGAGGATGATCTTGAGGGGCTGACTTTCTGGGTATGGCCGGAATCGCTCTGGGCGCCGATTTCGTTTTCAGCCGCTTACCTGGAATCACGGGGCTTTGAGGCGGCGGAGTGGAAACGATGGTGGGAGTCGAAAGAGTCCCATATTTATCAGTTTATCGGCGAGGACAATGTCTATTTCTACAGTCTGGCCGAAATGAGCATGTTCATGGGCGTCCAGGGACTGCAGGTATCGGCCGATCCAGAGGATGGCTGCCTGCAGCTTCCGGAACTGGTTGTGAACAACCACATACTGTATTTCGACAAAAAGGCAAGCAGCAGCGGCAAAATTCGGCCGCCGATGGCCCGCGAGCTCCTCGACCATTACACAGCCGATCAACTCCGGGCGCACTTCGTTTCCCTCGGCCTCGGCATCCGCAGCGTCAGTTTCAAGCCCCGTCCCCTGAATCCGAACGCGGATCCCCGCGAAGGCGATCCGGTGCTTAAGGAAGGGAACCTGCTGTGCAATTCATTCAACAAAGCAGTGCGAACGTGCTTTTATACAGCCCAGAAGTATTTTGACGGCCGCGTCCCGGCCGGCGAAGTGTCTCCGGAGGTTCTGGAAGAAAGCGGCAAAGCTCTCCTCAATTATGAGGCTGCCATGCATCGGCAGGAGTTCCACCAGACGATGGCGGTTACGGACAATTACGTCCGGGCGATCACCAAAAACTGGTCGGCGGCGGTGAAAAGCACTCCGGGAAGGGAGCTTTCCGGAAGCGATCCCGTGCTGCGTCAGGCGCTGATTGACGCATTCCATCGCGTCCGCACGGCCGCGCTCATGCTTCACCCGATCGCGCCATTCGGTACGGAAATGATCCGCGAATACCTGGGATTTGACGAGTCCTTCTGGAGCTGGGAGCGGGCGTTTGACACATTGTACGCTTTCATGAAGGATCCAGGGGAGCATAAGCTTCGTTTCCTGGAACCCCGAGTCGATTTTTTTCCCAAGCACCCGAGCCAGATTCAATTCTGAAAGCGTTTGGTAACGCTGACATACGCCGACAAAAGCGCTGATAATGAAGGTGAAGTATCGTCAGAAGACAGGAGAGGGCTCAGCGCTTCCTTGCTATGCTGAGCCTCCTGATATCTTTTGTCAGGGGCATTGGATGATGCCCTGCGCCCACAGGCAGCCGCCGCAAGCCGGAAACGGGCTGCCGATGCAATCTTCCTGATTCGACTCGAAATAGTCGCATCCCCCGCATTGAGTGCAGGGCGAAAAGTCAAACTCCTGAAGGCGCCTGCGGAATGCAAGATACTCCGGCTTCTGTTAAACAACCGGGAGCATTCCCCATTTATATGCCGCTATGTCGGTGCACAGAGGCTCGACTCAGTAAATTTGGTTAAACGTTGAGTTCAAAAGCCATGTGCAAGCGAGAAAGAACATGAAAATCAAAGTCCCGGGTACAGGGTGCCCCCAATGCATAAAGCCAAATGCCGAACCAGAAAAGGCGATTGCCGCGTCTGGGGTGAAAGCCGATCTGGAAAAAGCCGAGACAATTGATTAAATCATCAAGTACGGCATAATGGCGACACCAGGGCCGGTCATGGACGGAGAGGTCAAGGCGAGCGGCCGCATTCCAAAAATGCGACGAGATCGTCTTGTGGATCAAATACAGGCTTATAATTGAATCCGAAATCGAGATTGTTCCTAACGTCTAAGCTTTGGCGAAAGGGAAATCCGGGAAAGCATGTGCAAAAGTGCAGACTCCTGGCATTATCGGCGGACCCAAAAGGTGCGCATCCTCCTCGGCAGGTCGCAGGATGCAATGAAATAGGAGAAAGAATCATGGGCAATTTCAATCGGAGCAAGGGTTGGTTGGTGCTCTCAGTGCTTCTATTGTCGGCGGCCCTGGCTTGGGCATATGACTGGCCGCAGTGGCGCGGGGTGAACCGGGACGGCCATTCCCGTGAAACAGGGCTGCTGAAAGAGTGGCCCAGCGAAGGGCCGAAGCTTCTCTGGCAGATCAACGACCTGGGAAGCGGCTATGCCACACCGTCCATAGCCGGCGGACGCATTTACATCATGAGTAACAGAGGGCTGGAGGACGAGTTTGTCGAAGCCCTGGACGTGAAAGACGGCAAGAAGCTCTGGTCCACCCGCATCGGCAAGGTCGGCAATCCGGACCAGAAACCCAATTTCCCCGCAGCCAGATCCACGCCCACGGTGGATGGAGCGGTTCTTTACGCCCTCGGTTCGGACGGCGATCTTGTCTGCCTGGAATCGGCCACCGGAAAGGTGCGCTGGCATAAATCCCTACGCAGCGACTTCAACGGACTTCCGCCAACCTGGGCTTATGCCGAGTCGCCCCTGGTGGATGGCGACGTGCTGGCGTGTACGCCCGGAGGCAAGGATGCAACCATCGTCGCCCTCAACAAGCGGAATGGGGAAGTAATCTGGAAATCCGCCCTCCCCGCCGGCGAAATGGCCGGTTACGCGTCGATCATCATCGATAACACCGGCGGCATCAAGCAGTACATCGCCTATACCTCAAACGGGCTTGTGGGCGTGGAGGCAAAGACCGGGAAGCTCCTATGGAGCTATGAAAAGAACAAGGGCGCATTGGGAATGAGCATCCAGACGCCGGTTGCCGGCGGCGGGTATGTATACGGCGGAGCAAACCGCGTCGGTGGCGGAGCCGTAAGACTCAAAGCCTCGCAGGGATCCGTCACGGCCGAGGAAGCATACTTCGATCCTAAGCTTCCTACCGCGATCGGGGGCACAGTGCTTGTGGGCGACTACCTGTACGGCAGCAGCCAGACGGCAGTCCTGTGCGTCGATTTTAAGAGCGGCCAGGTCAAATGGAGTGAACGCAGCATTGCTCCCGCCTCGATGATTTTCGCCGACGGGCTTTTGTATCTGCACGGCGAAGAAGGGGAGATGGCGCTCATCGAGGCGTCGCCTGAGGCGTACCGAGAACGCGGACGTTTCACGCCGCCCGACCAACCCAAGCATGGCAACCCCATGGAAAAAGCCTGGGCTTATCCCGTAATAGCGGACGGCAAATTGTATATCCGCGATCTCAACATGCTCTGGTGCTACGACATAAAAGCGAAAAAGTAAGTTTCTTCCTGTGAGAGCTGTGGACTTGCGGCCAATCCGACGAATGCACCAGCCAGCCCGAATTGCCGGCTCGGCGATCCGCTGGAGCTGCTGAGTATTCCTAAGAATCTGAGGGCTATAGGATCTTGTAACGCCGATATACGCTGATAAAAGCGCCGATGAACGCTGAGATCCAAACCGGCTTCCAAACCAGGCTCTTCTCAAGCGCCTTCAGTCGGAGCGCGGGTAGACTTTTCCACAACGCTGCGGGCCGGAGTGATTCATCCGTAAACTGCCGGATTACAGGCTGTGCTCGTTCCTGTTGATGACATCGTCCTGAATGCCGGGAGACAGCTGCGTGAAGTAAGCGCTGAATCCCCCGATGCGAACGATGAGGTCGCGGTGGTTTTCGGGGTGAATCTTGGCATCCCTCAATTCATTGCGTGTCCACCATGTTGTATTGAATATGCGAACCGCCGTTCGGCATGAATGCATTGGTGTAGGCCACAAGCTTGTCGATGCTTTCATTGCTCCGAAGCATTGCAGCGGAAAATTTTTGATTCAGGACCGAGGCATGGGACTCTTTGAATCCCGCCTTGATCGCGGAGCGAAGCACGGCGGTCGGCCCGTTCTTGTCGGCGCCTCTCATCGGGGACACAGAGCCGTCGTTGAGCGGTTCGAAAGCCTTCCTTCCGTTAGGCAAAGCGCCCACTCCGAGTCCGCCGAAATAGTGCCAGGCAAGACCTTCTCTCGCGATCATGTAGTTGCGGAAAGGCGAGTTGTCGTAGCTGCGGATGATTTGATAGGAATCTTCGCTGATCTTTTTGGCAAGCAGATCCACCTCATCGATGTCATTGCCGAATTTGGGTTGTGCCAGGCACATCTGCCGGATTTCTTCGCCGCGCTTGCCGTCAAAGTTGCTGTCCAGCGCCTTGAGAAGCTCGTCCATGGTCAGTTTCTTTTCATCAAATACCAGCTTCTTTACGGCCATAAGAGAATCGGCGACATCGATAATGGCTCTGTCGGAAATGCCGAACATGCAGGAGTCAGGATCCGGAATCAAGCAGATCCTGTCCCAGAGTCCATGCATGTCTGAATGCCCATGGTCGACAAAAAGGGCAGCCTTACGTGTTTGGACTGTTCCTTTCGAGCGATGGCGGCCAGCCAGAAAGTGCGATGGGTGATGAACCTGTGCTGCTTCATCAAAGCGTCGTATAGCTCATCAAAGCTTTTAAACTCTTTCGGATCGCCCGTTTCCAATCCCGTGCGCTTGCCGTTCACATCCACGCCGTTGTGAAGGACCAGATGAAGCATGGCAGCCATGTTGCAGGCAGCCACGCCTTCGGCGCCGTAATGCTCTGCTCTCGAAGGCAGGCAGGGATACACGCAACCCAAACCGCACCACTCCGCGGCTTCATCCATGGGAATTCCGTCTTCCAGGAAATGCGAAATCACGACTTCATCATTCTCAAAAAGAGGGATGCCTCCCTTTGTGGCCATGTTGGTGCGGATGGCTTTGTTCATCAGCCAATGGGGCGTAGCCTTGTTCCAGCGCAGTCCCAGGGTCGGAGACGACAGCTGCAGGAGCCCGATGACGTGCAGGAAAAGATAACTTAATTCGTTTGAACAGTCGGCTCCCGTTCCTGTCCACTCCGCCGATCATGATGTTATTGATTCCGAAATTGATCTGATGAGACTCCTTGAGTGCTTTCGGAAGCGACAAAAGTCTGAGTGCCCCAACGGCCTATGAGTTCTGCCAGCAGTTCGGCGGCTTTTTCCAGCGTGAGGGTGCCGTTGTTGATGTCCTGGATAAAGTAGGGATACAGATACTGGTCGCCGCGTCCCCACTGCGGATTGTTGTGCATCGGATGCTCGTAGTTCTTGCACACGCCGACAATGGCCATGGACTGAAGGGCTTCGTGGAAGGTCCGGGCCGGATTTTCGGGCACGTGTTCGCAAGCGTCCGCAATTTGAAGCAGCTCGGCTTTGCGGTCCGGACGCGTTTCCGCTTCAGCCATTTCTCTTGCAAGAGCGGCATATCTGCGCGCATGATGGATCGCCGCTTCGCAGACAATGATGGCGGATTTCCAGAAGTAAAGCTTGTCGATATTGGTCTCGCGGTTTGCGATAAACGCATCAATATGCTCCTGGGCTTCCTGGATGAAACTCCGGAGGCCCTTGCCGAGGATCTTTTTCCACATCAGCACGGATGTGGTTTGCCCGAATATCCCGCTATCCAGAGTGGGATCCTTCAGCTTCGCCGCCTCTGCATCCTTTATCCACGAACCGACAACCGCTTCCCACGCCTTATAGGTCATCTCGGGCGCCGTCTTGCCGCGAAATTCCCGAGCGCTGTCGCGCAGAATCTCGATGCTTTCGGGATCCATGCCGACATTGGCGTCCATCGTGATATTGAGCTCGGCCGTGTCCTTCCAGATGTCGGGGATATAGTCGCCGCAAACATCGAACGATGTCGCACATCCTATGACGCCGGGTGTCAGACGGCCCACAATCACGTCGAAATCGTGAATGCGGATCTCGATATTCTCGACGATCTTCTTAAAGAGCTTGGCGCGGCGTATCTGGATGTCCTCCCCCTCTGTTTCACGCCAGGAGGCTACCGTCCATTTTTCCCTGTCGGCGAACAGCTTCCAGCCGGATGCTTTCATGGCCTGCTTCCATTGCTGATTGCGTTCGCTGAGTTGCAGCGCATCGATCCGACTGAGGAGTTGCTTGTTTATTTCAACCATTTTGTGCCTCAATATTCATGTTACCGTGAAATCGTGCAGTCTATGCCACGGTCGATATAGGCCTTCTTGACTGCCTCTACCTGCTCGTCATCTGCAATGCCCGATTCTTCCATTATGCACGGTATATTGAGCGCCTTGTACTTGCTCTGACCCATTCGATGGTAAGGCATAAGCTGAAGCCTTGCAGCATTTTTGCCGAGGCTGGTCAAAAATCCGGCGGTCGCCTCGATATTCGCGATGGAATCGTTTATCCCTGGGATAAGCGGCTGGCGGAAGACCACGTCCGCCCCGCGCTCCAGGACCAGCGCGGCATTTTTCAGAATTTGACCGTTGGACTGTCCGGTGTACTTTTTGTGGATGTCCGAATCCATGTGTTTCAGATCAAACAGAAAGTGATCCGTCACCGGAATGACATCGAGCAACGCCTCCGGATCGGCCAATCCGCATGTTTCCATGCAGGTATCGATTCGCTCCTGATGGCTCAGCTCAAACAGTTCCCGGACGAATTTCGACCAGAGCAATGGCTCTCCTCCCGAAACCGTCACCCCGCCGCCGGAATTATCGTAAAACATCTTGTCGCGCCTGACGGCATCCCAAACCTCGGCAACGGTCATGGATTCGCCATATCGGACCAGGGCGCCGTAGTAGCAATGATCCCTGCAATTGCCGCAGGCATGTGCAGCGGGAATAATCGATACGGTGCTCGCCCTCGCCGCGACGAATGGCGTTGTTTGTGCAGATTTCCAGGCACTTGCCGCAATCTGCGCAGAGGGTTTCAATAAAACCCATCTGGGGCTTTCCCGACAGGCATTCGGGATTCGCGCACCATTTGCACGACAGCGGACAACCCTTGAAGAAGACCACCGTTCGAATCCCCGGTCCATCATGAATGGAAAAGCCCTGAATGTTGGTGATAATCGCACTCTGCGGGGAAACGATTTCCATAATATGTCGGCAAACCCCCAGCTTTGCTGGGGAACTCATGGAGCTTGGCAGACGCCGAATTTTATCACGCGGACGTACGCTGACAAAAGCGCTGATGAAGGCTGACAACTCAATCGGGTGTATTGCTTACCCTCTTGTATTCACCGGCGAGGGCGATGTCTACAAAAACCACGGGCTTGTTGATGACCTTGAAATTCAGCGGGCCGTGGAAAATGCCGGCCGGGATATAAAGCGCTGTGGGCCGGGTAATGATGTGCTTTTCCCCGTGGATTTCGTCCTCGCCCAGGGTCATCTCGATCTCGGCGTCAAAGATCTTCTGGTCGTCCTGGGTTGCGGAAAAGAAATGAAGATACTGGGGGAATTCATGCCGGTGCGGCTGGCTGACCATAACAAACGGCCTGGTGATGAAGATGCAGTCCACGGAGAGATGTCCTCCCCCGAATCCTTTCAGATGCCGCGTCGATGAGCAGTCCCACAGCCCCGGGAACTTGGGGCTTTCCTTGAGCACATCCGTGGTGAAATATTTTCCGAATTTGGTATCGGGCATATAGCTCCTTCTTTCTGAATCCAAAAGCTGGTATTCACCCACCGCCCTAAAAAACGCTGACTTACGCCGACATCCGCTGACGAACGCTGAAAAGACTTTTTGGGGGAATCAGCGTTTATCAGCATTACCAGCCGGGCTGGGACCTGCGAGGAAATGCAGGGCTACGCCAGAAGCTCCTGGGCGCGGATCAGGCGTTCCCGGACCATGACGCCGTTCGGACATTGAATGACGCACGAGGAACAGTCGCTGCAGCGCAGGTTACGGACCTCCCTGGGCAATTCCATGAAGCTGAGGCGCGCCTGTTGAAGGCTGCGGCCGAAGTCGTTGTAGGCCAGGAACCGCAATTCGTCCGTCACAGGAACGCCCTTCGGGCATTGGCCTTTGCACTGATAGCACATGCGGCAATAAAGCGGGCTGTTTTCTTCTTTCCGCACATACAAAAGCTTCTCGTCGGCCGGAGTGTACGATCCCGTCATAGCCCGGATATTCATCTCGAGCTCATGGACGCTCTCATGGTGCGGAACCGTGGTGCTGATCCCGGGATTTCGAAGGACCCACCTGAGTGCCGCAATACCGGTCTCCTCCCCTGCTTTCAATGGGGGTTGATAGGAAAAATCCCTTGGTGGTGTTGTGAAGCCGTAGGCTTTCAGCATCCTTTCATTAAAGTAATCCGGCATGGGGCCCATTTCCCTGGGCGCATTGGTCAAGCCTATGACCGGCTTCATGGCCACCACGCCGACGCCGGCATCGTGCAGTTTTTTTATGGCCGCATCCCTGTAAACTCCGCCGATCACATAGCTATAGGAGGTTTGCACGACGTCCAGATTACATTTAATAATGTAATCCACCATATTGTTGGGGTCGTGCGTACTGAGACCGATAGCCCGGGCTTTTCCCTGCTTCTTGATCATCCGCAAAGCTTCAATGGCTTCTTCGGGTGCTCTTTCTGGTGTATCCCTGCCGTGCAGGAGGTAGACGTCGACGTGATCAGTGCCGAGCGTTTGCAGGCTGGTGTCGATGTCTTTTAAAACACCTTCCCGGGTCGCTTCGCTGCTTTTAGTGGAGATCAGGACTTTGTCCCGCTTACCCTTGATGGAAATGCCGAAGATCCGCTCACTGTGGCCTCCCCCATAGATACGTCCTGTATCGAAATAGTTGACGCCCAATTCAATGCAACGCGCAATGATATCGGGATCGGGGTATTGTCCCAGGCCGTACCCGACGCCGGAGGGTTTCAGCCCTGTCTTGCCCAGAGTTCTATAGACAATTTCGCCGGGCGCCTGAGGGGCCGCTTCCAGGCCGTGTGAAGAGATGAGTTCGGCGGCGGGCAGCATCAATCCCGCCTGCAGGAACGTCCTGCGTGATGACTTGCGCTTCATAGGACCTCCTATCCCGGCCAGGTTTCATTCATTCAAAATCCTCGTTCCGGTTTTTGTAAAGATTGCAAGGCGCGACCTTTGCTGCAGCTGTGACATGAAGACGATACTATTCTCAATCCGGGCGGCTTGCAACCTATCTTGTCCTTATCCGGTTAGCGGCCCAACCTTTGATCGGGCAAAACAGCCCGGATTATAGAATCTTCATTCCATCGCCCAAAGGCAACACGGGTTTAGCTGGAATAAATTCGGGCGGTCTCACGATTTCGAATGTTAGGGCCGTCTGTTTGCAGCCAAGTACGCAAGCGCCGCATCCCAGGCATTTTTCAACAATGATTTTCGCCCTGGACTTTTTGGAATTTGGAATCGCATCCATTTCAATGGCGCCAAACGGACACCGCTGAACGCATTGTCGGCAGCCCTGGCAGAGATCGGGTTCCACTCGAGGCCTGTATCGGCTGGGGTCAGCGACCTGATTCATCTTTCCGGAATGCAGGGCGGGTTCGAAGGTTGAACAGCAATCGTTGCAGCAATGACAGATCACACCGGACAGAGAGGCACTATTGCCGGGTGTGTTGTGAACGAGGCCTGCCCTCTCTGCATTGTCCGAAATCGCCAGGGCTTCTTCATAGGAAATCACCTTCATCCGACCGCCCCTGCCGGTTTCGTATTCGATGATCTCCTTTCCGAAGTGCATGCACGTAAATAGCGGCTTATCGCATTTTTGATGGATGCGGCGACAATCACAATCGACAACACCTATAACATCGGCCCGCTTGAGCAGCTCTGCCATGTCCTCATACCACAAGACTTCCTCTGCCTTGATATTGGGGTTAGCCAGAATTGCCAGGCGGGATGGGATCACCCGGATCAAGGGCTTTCCGGTATTTTCATATATCTTTAGCCAGAAATTTATCTCCGCATAGGGCGATTCCTCATAGCGCATATCCGTTTTTCGAAGCTCAAGATACCTGGGAGGAGTGTTCTCGTCCGAACTGAACATTACCCGGACGTTTAGTTGATGGGCATTGCCCCAGGCAACGTATTGCTTCTTGCCACGGAACAACAAACCTCTGCGGGCCATGTTGTCTAATTTGGAGCCGATTTTTCGCTCATCCGCATTCATCCTGGCTGCCAATTCGCCAGGAGTCATGGGAACGGACAGTTCAAGAATTATGGCTCCTTCATCGGGCGTCATGAGTGTCTCGAGTATTTCACGAAAATGTTTGTCACCTGCAAGGTGGTATTTATGCTCCAGCCTGTCATAGATTTCGCTGTCAGCCTGCATTCTGTCTTGCCTCCCGGAACCGAGGGCTCCGTTCATGTTGCCAGGTTACGGATGCCATGTTTCAGCCAATGTTTGCTCAGGCATCTTCTAATGTTTGCGTCGGCAAAAGCCAACGGGGGAAGCATTTCGCACAAGATCCGCCCCATCTGCCATGAGCCAGGAGTCTCCATTGCGTCCGTTTGGTTGAGTATAAAGGGTGCAAATCACTGCGGCAATGCAATTAGCAACAAACAGCTGCAAGCTGTGTTTGAGAAATCAGCACTCCTCATTTTGTCGGACTCAATAATCCATAGGGCGTCGGGAACAGTCCCCCTGGGAATGGAGTGTCTGAAAATAGTGCGCATAAGCGGATGCCGGTGTACTATAGGCGTCAATTGTGCCTTTGCAGAATCGCGGATCCACCCCGCTTGCGGGAATGAATCTCCGGGTTTTATCCGGACCCGATTGTAAATTCCCGGTGGATATAGGATGGAGCAAGCCCATGAGTTTTGATGAGAACGACATCGCGACGAGAAACAAAGCTGCTGCCGATGCGGCCGCATTCAAGGACTCACTGACCGGGATTGTCCAGGCCGGGAGAATTGTCAGCGATCCGGCTGCTCTTGCGGGATATTCCGAAGACTGCAGCTTCGTCGCCGGGGGCGCTCCGCTGCTTCTCGTGTATCCGGAGAGCAGGGAGGAGGTGCAGGAAATAGTCAGGCTGGCCAATAAAAGCAGGATGCCGCTGGTGCCGGTCAGCTCAGGCCCGCCCAGGTTTCACGGCGGCACCGTGCCGGTCCAGGGCGGTGTAATTGTGGACTTCAGCAGGATGAACAGGATTGTCAAAATAGACTCCCTAAACCGCTGTGCCACGGTTCAGCCGGGCGTGACCTTTGGACAGCTTCTTCCGGAACTGAAGAAACAAGGGCTGAGGCTCAGCATGCCTTTCCTGCCGCGAGCCTCCAAATCCGTGGTTGCCAGCCGCCTGGAAAGGGAACCGACCCTCATACCTAAGTATCAGTTTGACTATTTGGATCCGCTTCTGACCCTGGAGATAGTTTATGGAACAGGGGATGATTTGAGAACCGGCTCGGCATCAGGCCCCGGACCTCTGGAGACGCTCAAGTCCGACAAGGTGGACCCTTGGGGCCCAGGGCAGACTGATTATTGCAGGTTCGTGTCCGGGGCCCAGGGGACCATGGGCCTGGTCACCTGGGCAACCACCAAAGCCGAAGTATTGCCTTCCCTGCAGAAGATCTATTTTATACCCATAGCAAACGTCGATGACCTGGCAGCGCCCATGATCCGTCTGTTGAAGCGCAGAGTCGTCGATGAATGCCTGGGCTTGAACAACGTGAACCTGGCTTCTGTGCTGGCTGAGAACTGGCCTTCGGATTACGGCGAGCTGAAAAAAAAGCTGCCTCCCTGGACCATTATTGTTTGCGTCGCCGGGTATGAGAGGAGGGCGGACGAAAGGCTGAATATCCAGGAAAGGTATTTTAAGGAAATCTGCCGGGAACTTGGATTGAAGCTCACAGGCTACGCTGCCCGGAGCGGAGGGGAAGGAAGATGCTCTTCTCGAACTACTGTCGGGTCCATGGGAAAAAGAACCGTACTGGAAACTCCGTCGCAAGGGTTCGTGCCATGACCTGTTTTTTCTGACAACCTTAAGTAAAGCTCCAGGCTTCATCCGTCTTATGGAAACGATCGCCGCTAAATACCGGTATCCGGGCGAAGATATAGGCGCTTATGTCCAACCCATGGTTCAGGGCAGGGGATGCCATTGCGAGTTCAGTTTGCCCTGCGACAGGTCCAATCCCGACGAAACGGCTGAAGTCAGGAATCTGTTCATGGATGCCTCGGAATCCCTGATGGAGAACGGCGCATTTTTCAGCCGGCCGTACGGGCCGTGGGCGGAAATGGTCTACGCGCGATATACCGGAAGTGCGACAGCGCTGAGAAAGCTGAAAGGCATCTTCGATCCGAACAACATCCTGAATCCGGGCAAACTCTGTTTTTAGGAAATGAGATATGGATACGCTGGGCGACTATAAATACACCATGGAATCCTGCAATCACTGCGGCCAGTGCCGTTTTATCCTGGGCCCCAAAATGAAAGGCTGGGAATACTCGGAGGTTTGCCCCATATACCAGAGATATAAGTTCGATTCCTATTCCGGGCAGGGGCTTATTAATATCGCACAGGAGCTTCTGGAAGGGACCCTCGAGTATGAAGAGGATCTTCTGGCGCATATTTATGCGTGCACAACCTGCGGCGCCTGCGATATCAACTGCAAATCGGTCCGCGACATGGAAGTCCTGGACACAATCCTTGCTCTCAGGGCGAAGTGCGTTGAGGACGGCCGGGGACCGATGCCGCAGCACAGGGAGCAGGCCGTGCATGCCGCCGGCAGTCACAACATCTATGGACTGGCGCATAAAGAACGATTCGACTGGGTGCCCGAGGGTTTGCGGGTATCCGAGGGAGCGCAGACAGCCTATTTCGCCGGCTGCACCGCCTCCTATCTATACCCCGGCATCGCCCGCGACACAGTAAAGATCCTGAGCGCCGCCGGAATCGATTTCACTCTGTTGTACGCGGAAGAATACTGCTGCGGCGCGCCGCTGTGGCGGACCGGACAAAGACAGGCCGCTGCACAACTGGCCGGGCATAACCTGGAAGCAATAAAAAAGCTGGGGATAAAGACACTGATTACAAGCTGCGCCGAGTGCTATGGAACCTTCAAGGGCTTTTATCCGAGACTCGCCGGCCTGGATTTCGAAGTGTTGCACATCAGCGAAGTTGTGAGCCGGCTGCTGCAGGACGGCAGACTAAGGCCGGGCAGGATTCCGGATATCCGGGTGACCTATCATGATCCGTGCCTTCTCGGCAGGCTTTCGGAGCTGTATGTGCCCTGGAGCGGGGAAATCAAACCGTACGGGTATCACGATCCTCCGAAGCAGTGGCGCAGGGGAACGTATGGCGTCTACGACGCGCCGCGCCAGGTTCTGCGCTCGATTCCCGGCATCGAGTTGCTCGAGATGACCCGGAACGAGGAAAACGCGTTCTGTTGCGGGGGCGGAGGAGGCGTGCCCGCCGCGTTCCCGGAATTTGCGCTTTGGACAGCCGGCGAAAGAATTGAAGAAGCCGCTTCCACGGGTGCAGAAGCCATAGTCTCCAGCTGCCCCTTTTGCCAATCCAGCTTCCAAAAAGCTGCGGAGACTCGAAAAAATGGGCTTGGCTACCATGATTTCTGCGAGCTTGTCGTGCGCGCGCTTTGATTAAAAGGGAAGGGATCGATCGCATGAGCTTACCGGAAGATATTTTCAGGATGCTCGAAGGCGTTGTGGGGAAAGAATACATAAGTGGCCGCCCCCATATCCTCGCCGCCTACCGGCACACTTCGCCCCAGGATGGCCGCAAGCCCGCAAGCCCCGATGCCGTCGTTTTGCCGGGCAATACCGAAGAGGTGCAGGCTGTCGTCAAAATATGCAGGCAGTACGACATCCAGTGCAATTCAGTCGTCTCGCTCCTTTCCGCCGGAATGCCGCCCGGCCCCAAGCTGAAGATCATTCTCAGCCTGAGACGAATGAATCGGATCCTGGAGATCAACGAAGAGGACCGCTACGTGGTGGTTGAGCCCGGAGTCCGGCATGTCCAGTTGAAGCCGGAACTCATGAAAAGGGGACTGAGCTATCCGGTCCCGTCCGTAGGACCGTCGTGCTCGGTAATGTCAAACTTTCTGGGCAAGGGGGAACACCACAACCAGCACAGCACCTCGAAGAATAACCGCTATCTGCTGGGATACGAGTGGGTGATGCCTTCAGGCGAAATTCTCAGGGCCGGCTCTCTTGGAGGTGACGCCGGATGGTTCTGCCCGGATGGGCCCGGACCAAGTCTGGTAGGCTTGATTCAGAAGGGGCGCGGCGTTTTTACCAAGGCAGCCATTGGCCTGGACGCCTGGAAAGGGCCTGCAGTCATGCCGTCTTTTGGACGCACTCCATCGTACAAGGTCCGCCTGCCTCAGGACTGCCACAAAGTCTTTATCTTCAAGTTTGCTGCGCTCGAAAAGGCCCGCGATTTCATGATCGAAATGGGCAGAGCCGAAATCGGTGCGGCGGTGCTGAAGTTCTTCTATGCCACTGCGGCTGTGATGTTCACGGTTTCGGCCAACGATTTCTGGACGCTGTGGAACAGCGGACTTTTCCAGAAAGAGCTGTCCTGCGCGGTCTGGGTTTACCTGGCCACCTCGTCTCCGGAGGAAACGGCGTATGAGGAGCGGGTCCTGTGGGATATCGTCAGAGAAACTGGGGGAGAAGAAGTCGATCCATCCATTCGTAAGATATGGGAAGACAATATGGACTTCTTCATCATCGTGAGTTTCCTGCAACGCGTGCTGAAGCTTGGCGGAGGGTGGGCGCCGGTCCTGCACGCAGACTCGCTCCGCCACACCTGTGAGATAGCTAAAGCGTTTCCGGAGTTCCTCAACGACTTCATCGATAGGAAGCTGATTTTAAACGCGCCGAATAATTTCCAGATTATCCCGATCGAGTATGGCCATGGCGCCCATGTTGAATTGCTGTTCTTTTACGACCGCACGCTGCCCGACAGCAAAAATATCCCGATGGAGCTGATGAAAAAGTCCCTGGAGACGGACCTCAGGCACGGGCACTTTTCCCCGGCGCCCCACCTTGGGCACCTCTACGGCAATTTCGTCCACTGGGCGGCGAAGATACGGGAAGCTTTTTAGCTGCGCCGGGGCTCCAGGCCCTTTTAACGCTGACCTACGCTGACAAAAACGCCGATGAACGCTGAACCTTATGAGTAGGTTCGCGCATGGCCACAGATTCAATTCTCACAAAACGCCTGACGCGCCGCCCTTCGAAAAGATGCTGAGTATGTAGGGATTTTCATTCTGATTGGAAACATCCCCGATTTCTTACCTATTAACCGGCCAAAATGTCGTTTTTTCTAAACCAGCCCAGGAGTGGCTGCCTATTTTTTCTTTCAGCTGGTTTCTCTTTTATTCAGCCGTGTTCTTTGCTTCTGGGTAACTGCAATAGATTTCTTGAGCCCTGGTGGTGATATCGTGGCGGCGTGAAAGGCGGAAAAAGAAAGCCCCGACCGCTGTAACGATCGAGGCTAAATTCCAAGAGCCCGGTTAAAGCTCCCAGAACCAAAGTCGTCTTTAGCGTGCCATGACATGGGGGCCGTTGTCGAGTCCCGCCTTCGGGAAAGGACGATTGGCCCCTGGAACTCATCCTCCGGCAACGATCTTGCCATGCCGCGGGGTGCGGCAAGATATTCCATATCTGCAGTCACTGCGATCGCGGACAGCACTACTGCAGTCAGGCATGTCGGGACCGCGCCCGCCGGCACCAACTGCGCGAAGCGAATAGACGCTACCGGCAAAGTCCCTTAGGCAAACTCGACCATCGAGACCACCAGCGCAACTATCGTCTGCGCCAGTCCAATAAAAAAAGCGTGACGTATCAGGGTTCCAGAAGCCAAGACAGTAATGTCAGGATCGATCCATCAAAGTCAGGGAACGTCGGATCTGCGAGAGCAAACCCTCTCGAACGTATCGCCTGCATCATTTGCGGCCGAACAGGCGTTCCCGTCCGGAGGCTCTGATGGCAAACTGCAAGGAAGTGGAAAAACTTAAGCGCGATCTTCCACTGTTGGATTATCTCAAACGCCTCAATTGGACTGGCCGTCCTGTGGGTTCAGGGAACGAATATGTTGGATTGTGCCCGCTGCACTCCGAGACCCAGCCGTCGTTCTATGTCAACGCCGAGAAAAATCTTTTTCACTGCCATGGCTGTGGCTATGGCGGCGACTTGATTCGCTTCGTCCAGGTCTACTTCAACCTTTCTTTCCGCGATAGCGTCGCACGGCTGGCCGGAGAATGGGACAAGCTCAGGGGTGATGACGACCTCCTCCGCGATACGGTCGCTTTTTACCAGTATCAGTTGCAGCACCACCAGGAAGCGATGAACTATCTTCACCAACGCGGATTGCGGGATCCAGAGATATTACGTCACCTTCGATTGGGCTATGCGCCAGGCGGCAGTTTGCGTGGGCACCTGTTATCGGTATGCGGCCACAATTACGACCGGCTCGTGAATCTTGGATTGATAAATCAAAAGGGGCATGACACCTTCTTTCACCGCATCGTCTTTCCTTGTCTCGATCAGAACCGCATCGTCAATCTGTACGGACGCAGCATCGGTCCCCCGCCGCCACATCGATTTCTGCCTCGTGTTAGGATCGGCCTGGTCGCATGGGAGTCGATTCACAATGCTCCCAACGTTATCCTGGTGGAAGGCCTTTTCGATCTTGCGGTTCTCTGGCAGGCTGGCTTTCGCAATACAACCAGCGCTCTCGGCTGCCACCTGACAGGCAAGCAGTTTGCCCAACTATGCGACGATCTCAATAGACAGATCTTCATTGCTTTTGACTCGGATACGAATGCTGCCGGTCAACGCGCTGCTTTGAAACTGGCACGGCAACTCCGGGAGGCCGGTCTGCAATCGAAGATCGTACCGCTTCCGGAAAACCATGATCCCAATAGTTTCTTTGTTTCCGGAGCCACCGCTGCTGATTTCACAAGATGTCTGGAGGAAGCACAATGTGTATGACCCCGCCTTTTCATCTCATTCGTTACCCATCCGGCCCTGCGGGCATGTCTCCCTATCAACTCTTGGATTCTAAGGACCAGCCGGTCCGTTTCATCAATGATTTTCTGGATGCCCAGTACCTGCGCAACCTTTCCGTCCGTTCCTTGCGCTCGTATGGGTTCGATCTGTTGAACTTCGTCCGTTGGTGGTTACACGGTTCTCGCTGGCCGAGTCTATCCACTCTCAACGAGCTTCGTCTGCTCGATTACGTTCGATACCAACTTGAAAACGAACCCAAGCCGTCGCCGCCTACGGTCAATCATCGTTTGGTGGTTGTCCGATCCCTGTACCGATTCTACTACCAGAAGGAAGTCCCCAGAACTCGCGCCAGTGTGCAAACCCGATACAAGAGACGAAGTCCAATGGGCATAGGAAAACCCAGCACCGCAATCGCGGGACTGCGGTTACGACAACCTCGAAAAGTCGTCATCCCCCTCCAGCCTGATGAAGTTTCACGTTTCTGGTCCAGCTTTCGCACCTTCCGTGACCTCAGTCTCGTGGGATTGATGCTTTTTAACGGCCTGCGTTCCCATGAAACGATCCAACTCCGGCTCGAAGATTTGCGGCTTTCCGAGACTCAGATCTTTGTTCGTGGCAAAGGAAACAGACAGCGGGTTCTGCCATTGGCAGATGCGATCATTCGGGTTCTTAGGCGTTATCTCGAATTCGAACGGCCTGCTTTCGGGTCGCCCCTCCTGTTTCTTTCTCTCAAGGGATGGCGGCGCGGCCAACCGATGACATCCGCCGGCCTGCGTTCGTTGTTTCGTCACCATCGACGTGCGACTCAAACGATCAACGCCCACCCGCATCGGTTCCGCCACACCTTCGGTGCCGACATGATCCGTGCCGGCGTTTCAGTACCCGCACTGATGCGACTCATGGGTCATTCTCAGATTCACACGACCATGCTCTACGTGGAATTGTCTCCCCAGGATGTCTGGCGGGAATATCACCGCGCCGTCGAAAAGCGATCGCAAGCGTTGGCCCAACTCCGGAGTGCTTCCTTCGATGAGTAAACCGCGCACTATTCAACAGATCTTCGATTCCTATCTTCAGAGTCTTGCTATTGTTCACAGGCCAAACACGATGTATCGGTATCGAAGCACTTTGAATGGCTTCATGCGCTTCCTCAAACAAAACCACCCCGAGATTCATAAGCTCTCCCAACTCAGGCGGGATCCGCATATCCTCGGATGGATCTCAACTTTGGCCAGCTCCCGAACCTGCACCCGTCTCCACCAACTCTATGAGCTACGCAAGTGCCTTCGCGACCTTGCCGATGAAGGAATAGACCGAATAAGAGAAAACCTCATCGTTCGCCGAGACTTCCCACACCTGGACAAGTACCTTCCCCGGCCCCTCTCGCCCGAAGATGATCGCCTCATTTGCGAAGAACTCCGCAAAAAAGGCACCGTTGAAGCAACTGCGCTGCTTCTCATGCGTGCCACCGGTATGCGCGTTGGTGAATGTTTGAATCTCGCAGTCGATTGCTTCCGGGATCTGGGCGATCAACAGTGGGCAATCCGCGTCCCTCTCGGCAAGATGCATACGGAAAGATTGGTTCCCTTGGACGCCCATAGCCGTAGTCTTATTGAACACCTCGATGATTTGCGCAATCGAGCCCCGGCTAAGGCCAGAAAATTATCCACCTTCTTGCTAATGCGCGAAGATGGCTCCCGTCCTTCGTATAGCCAAATGGTCGCGATGATCAGGAAAGCGGCCCGAAAAGCAAACTGCAGTGCGTCCCGAATCACGACGCATCAAATGAGACATACTTTTGCGACCGAGATGCTCCGCGGCGGCGCCAGCCTGCCTGCAGTCAAAACACTCCTCGGACATACAAAAATCGAAATGACAATGCGTTATGTAGAGGTGAGTCAGGTAGATCTACAACGCGAATATAGTTCGGCCCGAGCCAACCTGGCCAACCTCTACCAGCTGCCGCAACGCAGCAATCCCCGTAACCAATCCGTACACCCTCATATCCGTGCTCTCCAGTGCATTGCCGATGCGATGCACTTCCTCGAAATGAATCGGCGAGGCCTCAACGCTTCAAAACAACAGCTTACAATGCAGCGCCTCATCAATCGGCTTGCCAAGGTGTCAAGCAAACTGAAAAAACTCCACCCTTCAGGATCGGCTGGAGAAGAAAAATAGGCAGCGATTGGCCGGTCAATTACAATCAAAAATGCCCCCCCTCAATTCTGTTTTAGGCCCATTTAGGCCCGCATAACTGCACCTTTCCCCTTCCAGTGATTTAAAGTGGTCCGACCCCGAATTGTCACTAATTGTCCAAATTACCCCCTAATCCAAGCTGGCTGGTGATCCGGTAATGCCCGAGTGTCGTGCCGATCATCGGGAGCGCCTCCTCCACGTCGACAACCGGTTCAATACAATTTGATAGAATCGTGTTGGGCACATTGTAATGGATTTCAAGACGCAGAATGCCATGAAGTTCGCTAATTCCACAAAGATCGAATCTCGAATTATTCGGCCAGGTTTATTTTTCGCAGTGAGGCCCAGGCTAGTGTATCAGGAGGGAAGCCATTTTAGGCTTTCGGCGAAGCCGCGCCGCCGGACAGATGGCCGGAGAGCCTCCGTACCTGCAGCCTGATCGAGAATCCAAACCGAAGTGGCGCCTGCATCCTTGGCAATCTGCTCGGTTGCGCGGGCAATAGTTGTTTTGTCGCCTCGCCCGGCTTTAATCTCAATTCCAATGCGTTGGGATCCGCGGTCCAGCAACAGGTCAAGCTCTGCTCCGGTCGCAGTTCTCCAATAATAGAATTGCGCGTGCGGATGGCGCAGTTTCTCTCTGCGAATGAGGTCTTCCATTACAAACGTCTCCCAGCTGGCGCCGCGCTGGGGATGATGATCGAGTTCCTCCAGCGTATTGATATTGAGCAGATGGTGCAGCAGTCCGGTATCGCGCAAATAGATTTTTGGAGCTTTCGTCAGGCGTTTCCCGATGTGGCGATAGTATGGCGGGAGGTGCCGGATAATGAAGGTCTGCTCAAGAACGCTCAGGTAGCGCTGCACCGTATGGTACGTAACGTCCAGGGAGTTGCCGAGTTGCGAAGCATTGAGCATGCCGCCCTGGATGTGCGCCAGCATCGTGAGCAGGCGGCGCAGCAGAATGGGATCTGCAGGAACTCCCAATTGAGGTAGGTCGCGCTCCACATAAGTCCGCAAGTAGGCTTCCCACCATTCGCGAAAGGAGCCGCCCAAAGCATCGGGAAAACCTCCCTGCAGCCATAATTGCTGCCAGTCTCGCGCCCGGTCCCCCGTGGCGGCCTCAGCTGCGGTAAGCGGGTCCAATTCCAGGATTCCGACCCGGCCGGCGAGCGATTCGGAAATCTGGCGGACCAGCGAAGGCTGCGCCGAACCAAGCAACAGAAAGCGGCCATTCTTCTTGCGATGTGCGTCGATGATTCCGCGCAGTGAATTAAAAACAGCGGGCACGGCCTGAGCTTCGTCAATAATGAGTGCGGGGCGCGAACGTTGTTGGATCTGGAATGTCGGATCGTCGGCAAACAGTGCACGGAGGTGCGGTTCCTCCAGGTCGCAGTAGGGAAAGCCGGGAAATGTCTGGCGGGCCAGTGTCGTTTTGCCGACCTGGCGCGCTCCCAAAATCAGCACGGCCGGAAACTGCCGCCAGAGTGCACGCAATCTCGTTTGAGCCAGGCGTCGCCACATACTATGCAGATTAGAGCGCCGCCCTCTAATTTGCAAGGAAATCGTGCGAGCATTTTTACCGTCAGGCTATAAACTCCTTGTGGGCGGTATTGCAGGTAAATTCAGGTTTATATTGCGCAGCAGGGCCCGGAAGAGGGTGGGGGAGCGTCATTTCTTTGCCAGGGCAGTCCAATTAAGAGTAACGGTGATCGATGAAGTGGTCTCGTCCCGGGTCAGGCTGACAATGAGGAAGCGTTGCCCGTCGCTTGTGACATCGAAATTGTTCCGGGTCCGCCAGGCGCCGGGAAAGGCATTAAAAAGAGTAACAGGGACACCGGCTTCAAAATCCGGCGCAGTCCTGACCGCGAATCGCCTGCCATCCGGAGAAATTACCGGAATTGATTAGATGCCCGGCGGTCCAACGGATCCGAGGACTTTTCCCTGCCGGTCGTACCATAGCAATTGATTAGGGGCCCTCGACAGCCGGTCCTCTGCGCCAGATTCTCGCCCTCTACCAGTTCCAGGACGAGGAACCTCTTGCCTTCGGCCTGTTCGAGTCCATAGATCGCAGCGATGCTGGGATGATTGAGCGATGCCAGAAGTCGGGCCTCGCGCTCGAAGCGGGCCATTCTTTCGGGATCGCCCGTGAATGCTTCGGGAAGGAACTTGAGGGCGACCTTGCGGTTCAAATTGAGGTCATCGGCAACAAAGACTTCCCCCATGCCTCCGCGGCCAAGCTGTTCGCCGACTCTATAGTGCCCCAGCGTCTTGCCGATCATAGGGAGCGCTTCCTCCACGTCGACATCGGGTTCAATGCATGCAATGTGGGATCAATCGGGTAGAGCTAATATAGCAAAATTGGATGGGCGCCCATAGAAAAGAAATGGTTTAACGGGGACAGACCACGGTAATGCCTTTGCAAAAAAATCGATAGCTCGATTATTGGGGCTGGAAAGATGACTTAGCCACAATTTTGGGCGGCATTTTTTGAATTTAAGGATTTTCACTATGTTTGAAGACCTTGCTGATTTTTCTGAAGCCAAAAATACCAAGCCCGTGACACCGTTACGATATCGCAGCAGCTGATGAACCGATATCGCATCGGATACAATCTCCTAACAGAAAACCCGCAAGACCGTGATCTTTTCTCATATTGTTTCAAGCCCCCCGGCGCTATGGCAGCTCGAGCTCTTGACAAAGCCGCGTGAATGGCAACACCGTGATCTTGCCACTTTCGAAGTGCCTCTCGCCGAGACGCGTCTGGAAAAATCGAGGGATTGCGGTTCTTTCGGCGAAGTAGCGGAGCGCTTGACCGACGGACTTCTCTCCTGATTTGCATTCTACCGCCCACAGTGGCTTGCGATCTTTCAGAACCACAAAATCGACTTCGCGTTTGTCCGTATCTCGAAGGTACCTGAGTTCCATCGGGTAGCCCTCGGTATCTTCAATCCAGTGGCAATACTTCAGAAGCTGAGAGGCGACCAGGTTCTCAAATCGAGCCCCGGCATCCTCAACGCTCGACCAGTCCCAGAGATACAACTTCCTTTCCTTTTTCACGGCTCGGATCCTCGGGGGGCCATAGGGAGAGACGCGGAAGCAGACATAGAGATTCTCCAGGATCTGCAGCTAGCGTTCCGCCGTTTTGTGGTCGATCTGGAGGCCCTCCCTCAGGCTCTTGATCGACAGCGGGGAACCTGCTTTGGACGGCAGCAAATCGGCCAGGTGTTCCATGAGACTGATTTCCCGGACCTGTTCCAAATCACGGAGGTCCTGTCGAACGACTCGCACGATGCGGTCTCGACGCCAGATTCGATGCTCCGGTTCATTCTGCGAGAATAAAGGCTCGGGAAATCCGCCGAACTGCAGCAAAGCCGAAAGGTCCGACCGCAACGGGTGGCGATTGAGTTCTCTCAGAGAGAAGGGATGGAGACGAAATTACCGGTAGCGGCCCGCGAGAGAGTCTCCCCCTTTACGATAATAATCGAGCCGGGCGGAACCGGTCACAAGGAATTTTCCGCGGGACTTCTCAACATCGAAGATTCCCTTGACCATGCCCCTCCAGCGGGCGTACTTGTGGATTTCATCCAGAAGCACGAGAGGCTCTCCGGCCGGCATTTCCGCTTTTCTCAATTTGGGTGGAACGCTCGGGCGGTCCCAGTTTAAATAGGCAGGGTGCGTTTCATCGGCATTTTTGCCGAGAAAGCCAAGCGCAAACGTCGTTTTGCCGACCTGCCTGGGACCGCCGACGAATGCCATCTTCTTGCGCAACGCCTCGCCCACAGCACTCTCGAGATAACGCGGAACTCGCATAAAACGGACTATAGTCCACTTTACTCATTAGTAAAGTGGACTATGGTCTCTTTTTTTAAGATGAATTTTTTACTTGCCGGCCGCTTCTCGCATCCATTGCCGGGGGGAAACGGGGACGTAAGCCTCGATTTTCTTTTCAGCTGCCGAAAAAATGGAACGAGGTGGACGTCCCCACTCTTCCAGCACTGGTGCGAGGGTGATTTCTTCGTATGCGTCCTGTGAGCCCATTGTCCGCTTGTGACCTTCCAAAGTAATACTCCCCTGCGATCAGAAAAAGGGGACAGTCGTGACTGTCCCCTTCTCATGAGACTTTGCCGCTGCAGCAGAAGCTTCATGAATAATGCCGGTTCATGGGGTCCGGCTGCGAATCCATTGTAAGGTTTTGAGAAAACCCGCGGTGCGTTTACGAACCGGAAGGCATTGGAACAGGAACTCGAACAACAAAGCCTATCCCACTTTCTCGCTGAGCCAAGTCTTTATAAGGGATTGGTAGGGAACGTCTCGCCTGTTCGCCTCAACTCTGATACGCTCGAAAAGAATCACAGGAAGCCTGAGCGATATGGATTGGGTGGACGGTTTTAGTTTGGGCAGGCGAACGTGTTTCGCCTGGCTCCAATCCACAAAATCCGTGGAATCGCCGGATTCCCAAAACGCGCGTTCTTCCGCCTCTGAGGAAAACTTAGGAATGGGCTTTCGTTTCTTTCGCATAAACAGTTCGTTCCTTCCTATTCATGTCACGGGCGGAAATAACGCGGATCAGCGTCTCCCGGCGGCGAAGAGTGAACACCACATGCAGCAACCGCCCTGAGACTGTCCGGCCGAGGGCGTGGTAGCGCGATTCCGCATGGCTGTGTCGTGGATCCGGGACAACAACCAAGGGATTACTGAAGAACACAGACTCCGCTTCAGCCTGAGATGCACCATGTTTCTCAGCGCTCTTTCGGGCGTTGCCCTCATCCCATTCAAAGCCTTCCACCCGGTTCCATTCAGGCACTGTAGTATATTACCATCATATACGCCTTGTCGCCATCTATTTTGAATCGAACGGGGGGTGAGACCACGATAAAGCCTTCGCAGGATTATTGATAACCAATTTTTCGGGACCGATAAAAGGGCCGGCTGCAATTTGGGGCGGCATATTTTACGTGTAAGGATTTTCATACTGATTGGAGACATCCCTGTTTTCTTACAGTCAAAAATACCCTCCCCAATTCTGCTCTAAGCCCATTTAGACCTGCAAAACTGCACCTTTACCCTTTAATGCCAGTTATTTAGCGTGGTCCGACCCCGAATTACGATCTATCAAATCGCTATGCAACTCGGCGGGTATTGCGCGAAGGCTTTAGAATCAAATGGACCCTGGTGCCGAAGAGCGCCAGCATATCTATGAGTGTATCGGTGCTGAACAAATCAATCCTGCCATTGATAAGGTCGCTTATCCGGGGCTGCGTCACTTTCAGGATTTTCGCGGCGTCGGCCTGTTTATATACACCTTCGGCAATTCGCTTTTGAAGCTCAATCATCAGATCGGCGCGAATCCTCAGGTGTTCCGCCTCCTGCACATCGAAGCCAAGGTCACGGAAGACATTGCGGTTGGACCGAGTAATTTTGACTCTCATAAATTACCTTTTTTTGACTGGCGTTTTGAGGCCCGCGTTCCTGCCAATAGGGCTGCAAGGCGTTTGCTTCCCAGCTCTATGTCGCATTTGGACATCCTTTGCGTCCGTTTTTCAAACGCATGAAGAACATAGAGGCCTTCGGCAAACTGCGCGACATACAGCACCCTGAACTCAAGCCCCATGTGAATCCTGATTTCCCGGACCCCCTGGCCGACAGCGGGAATCGGCTTCCAGTCGTTTGGGTCCAACCCTTGTTGAATCCGGCGCAACTGAAATCCGGCAATCCGCCTCGCATCTGCGGGAAAGGACCTCAAGTCGGCAAGCGAGGATCCAAGCCAGAAAAGGGGCTTATCGGCCATGCATTAATATACAAGTATTTATATATTGAATCAAGCGGGAAAAAGGGGGACAGGCTATGTAATTCCCCAAGCTATGTGGGTGCCTGCAGTACCGGCAACCTTATGGGAATTAGGGAATTACGCAGCCTGTCCTACTGTTGCTGTCGTGCGACTGTCGTGTTGCTGACGTTGTCCCGGTTGCCTGGCATGGCCAGCTTTCGAATATCTCGATGCGATGGACGGGTGACGATTGAATGCCGTGCCGCCACATGGCAGACTGTTCGATAAGATGCTCGCTTCCAGAATTAAACGAGAACAAAAGACAGTTTTGGCCATGATCCGTATATACTGCCGTGATCACCATGGGCATAAAACCGTCTTATGCGAGGATTGCAGCGCGCTGCAGTCCTATGCCCGGCGCAGACTCGAGACCTGCCGGTTCCAGGATGAGAAACCTACCTGCGCGAAATGCTCCGTTCACTGCTACAAGGTGGAGATGCGCGACAAGATCCAGACCGTGATGCGGTATGCGGGCCCGCGCATGCTGAAACGGCATCCCATCCTGGCCATCCTCCATTTGATCGACGGCCTGAGCGGATAAATCGTCTAAGCCGCATTGCGCTTTTCCAATCGGCGCACCCGGCTTCGGATCCTTTCATCCTATGGATTGCCCTGCGCTTTGATGTGTCGCTGGGTATGCTTTGTCGCAAGGGTACACTGCAAAATTGCCCGGGCAAGGACAGAATCAGGTTTCTGTGCAGCCGGAAGCCGCCTGGCTTTGAGGAGAATCGGCCGGATGCGTTCCATGAATTGGAAAGCGAGTGGTTATTCCCATCTTTTGAAATGGGAATGAGCGGAAAATGCCTGATGGAAAAGGCTACCCCGGGCCTGCTCGTCGACTGCGACGATATCCTATACGGGCAATCCCAGTTCACGGGCGGACATTTCCTGGGATTGATCGAGCGTGACAAAACGATGGAGCTTCTTCCGTTGATGAAACCACAGAGCTGTGCGTAAATGCGCAAGGTCAAACGAACGAGGAGTTGAGACCACCGGCATCATCATGGATCCGCATAAATCAAGAGTGAGATCGCGCAGCAGAAACTGTTGCATATGGTCACTGAAGGCAGACATGCATGCCTGAAAATCAGCGGCGGTGAGAATACCTTCGCGGGAAAGTCTTATCAGGTTTCTGCCGGTTTCAAGCACAAGGATAACGCTGGAGAGCAATTCCGCCCCTGTTGTTTCCCGGACCAGCTTCTCGTGCCCGGTTTCGCCCAACAGGATGCATAAATACGCGGAGGTATCCAGATACAATCGCTTTGCCATGGATATCACCGGGTGTCCGAGTCACGATCTTTTTCGAGTATTTGAAGATAGCGCCCCGCCGTTTTTCCCTTCATGACCGGAGTCAATTTCGCTTTACCGAATCGCGATCCTCTGTGCAGGTGCTGCGTGTCCGGACGAGTCAACCGGGCTACAGGCTTGTTATGTTTTGTTATGAGCACATCGTAGCCCGCTTCGGCTTCGGCGACAATCGATGCAAGCCTTTGTTTGAGTTCATTTATTGGTACGGATTTCATAAAGAAATAGTACATAAATATGTCCTGAAATATCAAGGAGCCCTTTGAACAGATGAGGAGAAGTTGCCGGCTCCGCATATGCGGAGAATGAATTGAGGACACTCGATATTATTCGGGCATTGAGAGCCATTCTGGCAGGGCGGGCGCCTTCAATGTCCATGGAGATCACCCGGCTTCTTCCTGGACTAAATAGGCGAGGGATTCATACCCGGATTGTGACAAGCCCAGTCGGACCTATTCCCTTCAAGTGGAATCGAATCCGCCGCATCAGCAATTTGAGGCGCGGACTCTCCGATGAGCCTGGGAGGATGATATATCCAGTCGGCAAAGTACGCTTGCTCCGGGCCATTGTACAAGGGAAAATGCTCCGCAGGTATGCGGCTTCGGCTCGTTACGCAGCTTCCACACGGGGCTGTGTTGCTGCGTCTGGTTGCGCAAGGCATTGAGAAATGCAGATTAATTTGTTTGGGATGCGCATTTTGCTTTATCCCCGGGACTGGTCCTCCAGTCTTCGAAGGCTTTCGGGCTGATTCTGATCTGCACCAGGGAGATGCCGTCGCGCTCAACCGAACCGATCATCATGGTCATGTGCTGATCCTTAACGATCGAATAGATGACCACGGCTTCACCATCTTTGCGTGAATCCACACGCACAAATGGATGCCATTTGGGATCGAGGGATGAGACCATGATTTTGTCCAGTTCGCGCACGGAGGGTTTGAGGGGGCGGCTGTCGTTTTCAAACGCGGCGATCTTCAATTCACCCGCCCCGCTTCCCCACAACACCGGTTTGGCCAAAAATGTCGCAAATCCGATCAGGTGAGGATTTACGCGCTGAATGCCGTAGTGCGATTCAATCCCTTGCACTACCGCATCAAAATCGTCGGCAAAGCACGGGACCGACAACACGATCCAGGCCAGCCCAATCGCGCCGATCCGCTTCATTTGGATTCCGCCTTTCCCGCTGGCTTTTCAGGCATTTCCACCTTGGGGATGCCAAACTGGCCGCCCAATTCATTCAGTTGCTGTGGATCGATGACGCCATCGATGTGGACGAAGGTTAACTCCTTCGGTTCTGCGGCGATTACGGCCAGCCCCGTGACGGAACCTTTTTCCATCCGAAAGAAGACATCGACATTTTCCCTGTCGCGTTTGCTGCGCACGCCAACCATGCGGGACCAGGTGGGGCTTTGAAACTGGCTACGGATCGCTTCGACGTCTTCAGCGGCGTATTGGCCCTCCCCATCGAACTCGAAGCTGCGGACGCAAAGCCCTTTTAGACCGGATATCAGTTTCCGGACCTGGGCTTCATCCGATTTTTGCCCATTAAGAAATTTGCCCGCGAATTGAAGCATGTTGGCATCCATATCGACATCCACGACCTCCGCGGCTTTGGCAGCAAGCCTGTCCAGGTTGATGGGAAGCTTGCAGGAGGTTGCCGCCTGTGCAAAGGCGTTTAATGCCAGGCCGAGGATTGAAAAGCATATAAAGGTTGTATTTCGCATAAAATTCTTCTCCATATTCAATAGCGTTGCAGATCACCAATTTGCTGGACCTTCTCCTGGGCCAGCTGAAGCTTGCCGGCGGTAATGCGCAGAGCCAGCATGAGCTGTGCTTTGGCGGCCTCGCCCCGGGCCTGTTCCTGCTTATCCTGACGGTACTCGACTCCGGCCACAACCAGCAGCAGGCATAGGGCACCGGCTAAGGCCCATCTGAAAGAAGCCCGCATCAGGAAATTAATCGGGGAGACCTGCTTTCTCTCAGAAACCCGCGCAAGAACCCGATCGGCAAAATCCTCCGGCGGTTCCTCCCGCTTCATTGCTTTGCGCAGCTCATTTTCCAGGCGATTCATGATTCCACATCTCCTAAAGTGCCCCCCAGCTTTTGGCGCAATATATCCAGCGAGCGGTGAAGCTGGCTCTTGACGGTATTGACCCTTAAGCCCAGTACGCGCGCAATCTCTGCCGGCTCGAGGTCTTCCTGGTAGCGCAGGACCACCACGATGCGCGCTTTGGGGGGCAGCGAAGCGACGGCGCGCTGCACAAGCGCAGCCATTAGAGGATCTCCGGAACTGGGTTTCGAAACAGGCTCCGGAATCCTGTCAAGCGGAAGGTCCTCCTTCCGGCTGCGCACATGGTCGATGCAGCGATGGCTGGCAACTTTGCACAGCCACGAGCGGATGTGCGCTTCCGATTTGAGCGATGACAGTTTCTGGTGGAGCTGCAGGAAAACCTCCTGAGCCACATCTTCGGCGCCGGCACGGTCGTGCAGGAAATGGTAAGCGATGCTGAATACCATCCGCTGGTACGCGCGCACCAGGTCGGCAAATTCCGGAAGATCCGCTGTCATTGTAATAATCGCTGTTGTGTCTGCCATCACGCCCGCTCATCGGATATATACGCAAGCCGGAAGGGGCGCGAATGCAAAATCTTGTTTCGTGCCAACAAAAATGATACAGGTTCAGCCGCCGGATGTAACGGATCGAGTCAGGTACCTCCGGCAAAGCCGGAGGCTTGAAAGATTTGAACCGCTCAAAGCGGTTGGAGGAGTTACGCCGGTCTTGAACGCTGACTTACGCGGGCAAAAGCCGATGAGGCGCTTCCGTTCCCCGCAGGGGCCAGCGCTCCGCGCTGGACAGTTTTCTGCGGCGGCACTGTGGCAAGCGCCGTGCGGCAAGGAGATGAAGGGTATGAGAAACCGGGCATTTGCCACAGTGCCGCCGCAGAAAACTCCATCGGAAGCGCCTCATCGGCTTTTGCTCGCCGACCCTCGCCGAACAAATCGGTGTTTGTCAGCGCTTTTATCAGCGTTTCTCAGCGTTTCAAAATACGGAGCTGTCAATCTCTTTGAGTCCCCCGGCAGAGCCGGGGGTTTACCAATGTAATCAATAATAAAGCACTTTGGCCGCGTGATCTGCGGCAGGCAGCCTCAAGCGGGGCGGCATGGAGTCATGATATGAGCGAGATTCTTTGCCGGGAAGCTTCCATGGCGGACCTTCCGGCGGTGCTTCGCCTGTATGCACGGACGGACCTGGACAGCGGGCAGACGCTGCCGCTGGCACAAGCCGAACGGATCTTTAATCTGATGGCGCATTACCCGGATTATAAGGTTTATGTCTCGACCATCGGAAAAAACATAGTCGGCACTTTCGCCCTGCTCATCATGCATAACCTGGCCCATTTGGGCGATCCCTCCGCCATCATCGAAGATGTCGCAGTGGATCCGGAGTGGCAGCAACGGGGAATCGGCAAGGCCATGATGCGGCATGCGCTCAGGCTGGCTGCGGATAAAGGTTGCTACAAGGCTGTGCTTTCGTCGAACTTGAAGAGAGAGCGGGCGCATGCATTCTATGAGTCCCTGGGGTTCGAGCACCACGGCTACAGCTTTCAGGTTAATTTCCGGCAGGATTCATTCTGACACAATAAAAACGCTGACCAGCGCTGATAATCCCCAGTGGATTTCAGCGTTGGTCAGCGTTTGGGACTCGCGGAACTCAGGGACTCTATCTGTTCGGAGAGACGCAGGTGAAATTGGCGGCGTCATTGATATCGCTGCTTCCCTTGTATCTGGGCACCTTGGGATATGCGCAGGCCGGCCGGGTGCGATAGACCTTTCCCGGACTCCCCATCCCTGCGGTCGCGCCTCCCGCTTCTCTGTGCGAGTAAATGATCCGCTCCGGAGCTTTGCCTTTTTCCACCCATTCCAGCATGGCCTCGAAAGCTTTGAAATCCTCAGTATTCATGATAAATCCGGGGCAGCCGCCCGATCCGGGCACCGCGAACAGGCGCGCGAAGTCCTGTGTCTGCGCAGGCCCGCCCATGGTTTTTTCCACCTCTTTGTAATATTCGACCACCGATCGCGGCGGAAGGCCCATGCTGTTCCAGGAGGCGATGATAATGAGTTTGCCGCCCGCTTTCCTGAAAGGCCTCAAATCGGGATTGTTGCCGTCCACGTATTTGCCCGTACGATCTATGGCCAGCCGAGTATCCCGGTCCACGTCGAAGGTGCGGAAATCCCAGTTGGGGTCCTGGAAAACCATTCCTTTGAAGTAGTTGATATTGACGGAAAAGGGCTCCTTCTCAATCATGAAGTTCCAGTTCTGCTCGCTTCCCGGCTCAAATCCGCTATAGATTTGGGTGCCGTCTTTGAATTTCGCGCCCGCATAAATCTTTTTCGCCGTGTCCACCTGGCGCGGCGGTAAGGCAGGAACCGTCATCCGCGCCTTTGCACTGAATGCTCGGCAGGATCGAATCTGCAGCGCGTGGGATCCGTGATGAGACCGTCGACGAGCCCATCGTCCCCGTCACAGGCGGCGATGGCCGCTTTATTCAGGACGGCGACCTTTGCGGGCGGGATGTGCCCGGGGCCGCCGACTCCGTCTTTGAGCGCGACCCAGCTGATGTACAGGGAGCCCGGCTGCAGGTGCGATATGTAGTAGGCGGGATCGCCCGCGACAATTCCGTCAAAATCTTCAGGGTAGCGCTGTGCTTCGTTGAGCCCCTGGTTGCCGCCGTTGTGGCAGCTGTTCCAGTAAGAATATTGAATGGGCTTGCCGTAATATTTCTCGGCCAGCTGTTTGGTTACCACAACCATTTCGTGGACGGCGCGATAGCCCCAGTCGGCCCATTTCTCGGGGTGACCTATGGCCCACTCGAATCCCGCGTCCACATGCCCCGTATCGGTTCCCGCGGCAACATATCCGGTCTCCATAATTGCCGCCAGCCCGCTGCTGGACAATGAGCCGATGAATCCAGGATTTCCCGCGGCCAGGAATTTCCCATTCCAGTTCGCCGCAACGGGAAGCCACACTTCGATGCCGATATGAGAGTCGCTGGTCGGCGCCGAATAAGCTTCAATCCTGCAAAAGGGGACCGTGATTTTCCTGGGTGGAACATTCATTAAACCGGATTGGGCGGGCAATTCAAATCCCGGGGCTGCCGGCCTTGGCTGAAGTGATTGTTACGTTAGGAATTTTGACAGACATAAGACTTTCGCAGGACTGCTGAGCAGCCGCAGGGACTGGAAAGAGCGCAAAGCTGGCCAGCAATGCGATGAACAGGATCGGAAATGCGCGGTGATTCATAGAAAGGCCTCCTTATAGACTCTCAGACTTCAATCCGGGTTTTTATGATTCCGGGCGCCGGGCATTATACACCTTTGTGTTGCCGGTATGCGGAGAGCGCAGGTTTAGTCCCTGGAGGCATCCGTTATCACATGGCATTGCAGGGGGCCGATAAAGTTTGGCAGCTCCGGGTTCGGGTAACGCCGACGAACGCTGACAAAACCGCTGACGTACGCTGATCCTTAAGGCTTCGGTCAGTGTACGTCAGCGGCCAAAGCAATTGGAACTCATGCAATATTTGGATCGATCTCCTCGAAAACCGGAAAGACAAACTGCACCGGCCTAGCGCCACTTGTCGATCAGGACGCTTTGGCGGGGAGCCATTCCTCCATAGCTCCAATAATTGTTGTTCGCTCCTCCGGATACGACGATGGATATCGGCATTCCACCGAAGGGCGGGGCTCCGCCGGCTTGCTTTCCGGCAGGCGCCTTCCCGGCAGGCTCTTTGCCGGCGGGCGGCTTTCCCATGGGAGGCTCCGCGGCCGGCCTTATATATTCCGTCAGCTTCTCAACCGTATCGAATCCTTCTGCCTTGATGTAATTGGCGACCGGAGGGCTGAGGACCGCCATGGCGCCGAAAAGCATGCCCTGGTCCTTGCCGATCACGAGGTATCCCTCCAAACCGACAGCCGGTGAAATACAATGCATAGCGTTTCGGTGGTTGAGGCCTATTTTAGCGGAATCCCATAATCTTGAATAGCCGAGAATGGAGACTCATCTTATGCCCCTGGAGAAGCGATCTCCAAAGCCAGAGCTAAAAGCCGGCACCGCTGCGCAGCATGATGAATGACGTCCCTATTACGCCGGATCGCTGTTATGATTAGGGCACAAGAGGCAGGCCCATGCGCACTCCCAATCCTCCAGTCGGGCTTTTATGAAAAAGCGCAGCTTCAGGCTGATCCAACTGAATCTCCGGCTTGTTTATTTTCTGTTCATCGGACCGCTGCTCGCAGGCCAGGAATTGCCCCGCGGTCAAATTCTGGAGACAGTTGCCTGCCAGGCCGATCCAGCGCAGACCTATGCCCTTTATTTGCCTTACGGCTATGTGCCGGACAGGAAATGGCCTATCCTTTATGCGTTGGACCCGGGCGCCCGGGGCCTGATGCCCGTTCAGCGTTTCAGGGAAGCTGCCGAGAAATACGGCTATATCCTGGCGGGATCCAACAATTCGCGGAATGGCCCTGTCAAGATCGTTGAAGCGGCCGTCAACGCCATGCTCCGCGATACCCAGCTTCGATTTTCCATCAATACGCAGAGGTTCTATCTGACCGGTTTTTCCGGCGGCGCCCGCGCTGCCGTTGAGGTCGGGTTTGCCATGAAGGGGAAAGTTGCCGGCATCGCTGCTTTTGGCGCGGGCTTTCCTCCGGACCTCCCTCCGACTGCGGCAACCCCGTTCGCGGTGTACCTCGCCGCGGGTTTTGAGGATTTCAATTTTCCTGAACTCCGGGAGTTGGACCGGGTACTCGCAGGATTAAGGGTTCCCCGCCAATTCGAGACATTTTCCGGTGGTCACGAGTGGCCGCCGGAAAATGTGTGCACTCACGCTGTTGAATGGCTGGAACTCCAGGCAATGAAAGCGGGGCTACGCGGCAGAGATGCGTCTTTGATCGAAAAGATTTATGCGAAGACCGTGGAAGAAGCCGAAACACTGGAAAGGCAAGGGCGGCAGGATGCATCCCTGGAGCGCTATTCTGCAGCGCATGAAGGCTTTTCCGGACTGAGAGATGTGACCGCCGTTGAGATGAAAGCAAAGCAGCTGAATTCAGCTAAAGAGGTCAGGAAATCCCGCGCGCTGGAAAAGGATGTCGAGAAGAGGCAGAAAATCACTGTCAGGGATCTTTCGCTTCTTTTTGAAAATGTGAAAGCAGGCAGAGATCCTCTGGACGCCACCCGGGAACTCCGGACCAGTCTTTCCCGTATCAGAGGTGAAGCCGATCAGAAGAAAGATGGGATCGCCCGCATTGCCGGGATTCGCGTCCTCACTCAATTCTGGATCGTGCTGAACGCGGATGCCTCAGACGCTTTCGAAAGGCGGGACTATGCATCTGCGGCACTCCGGCTGGAATTAATGACGCAGATTCAGCCGGACAATCCGCAGGTTTTTTTTCATCTCGCCCGCGCGCAAAGCCTGGGCGGCAGAGTGAAACAGGCGATAGAGGCATTGAGAAATGCAGTCGCAAAAGGGTACCGGGACATCGGAACGCTGGAAAGCAGCCCGGACCTCGATCCCTTGAGAATAAGGCGTGAATACCGGGAGATTATCGAGGATTTGAGAAAGCGCTAAAACGATTCACTTTGGTAAACCACCGCATCGCCGGCGCGGAAGAAGCGCAGCAGGCGTCCCTGGGGCTGCTATTGCACTATTTTGGGCGGGGCGGCTTTCTTCGCCGGGGGCGGAGCTAGATTCACGTCATATCCCGCAACATCCATTTGTGGCGGTGGCTCTTTCACCAGCTTGAGGGCCTTCGCGGGGCAGTTTTCAACGCAGGCCTGGTGTCCGTCCGGACCGCCCTTCTGGCTCCAATAAGGAGCATCGGTGCACAGGTCGCATTTCGTGGATTTTTTCTTGGCCGCATTCCAGATCGTCCGGTGCGGTCTTTGGGGACAGGAGTTGATGCACCGCTTGCAGCCGATGCATTTCTTTTCGTCGATCCTCCGGACGTTGCCGTTGGCGGCATCCACATGACATGCACCCGTTGGGCAATTCTGGACACACAACGGGGTGACACACTGCCTGCATACCGACATGACGATGTCGTAGGGGTATTTTGTGAATGACGGGGCGTCGCGAATGATCTGGATTCTGGATACCGAGGGATTCCCTTCGCCCTCATGCGTCATCGAGCAGGCAAACATGCAGCTCTGACAGCCAAGACAGAGCCTGCTGTCATAGACGATGTACCCGGCCGACGGCTCGTATGAAACCGTTGCCGCCGCGGGCACCGGTTCTGCCAGGGCTGCGGATTCAGGGGCGCATACCGTCAGGGCGCCGGCCGCGATGGCCGCTCCGCCGCCAACCAGGAATTCACGTCTTAAAACCTGTTTCTTCTTTTTTTCGCCTGTCTTCGATTCAGCCATGGTCCGATCTCCTTAGCAGGGCTATAGGCTAAGCATAAATCAAATTCGGCCATAATTATCGAGAAAAATGAAGCCGGAAACAATAACATACCTTTGGCCCGGCAATCCTGACCTGCACCCACAACGGCGCTGAAAAGCGCTGATGGTTGGTGAGGGTCCGCGCATTACGGCATTGGAGAGCACCGGATTTCATGAAACCGTTTCCAAATCCTCCTCATTAGGCGATTAAGAGCAGACCGCCGTCGTGGACCACGACCGTCCCTGTAATTTGATTGCCGGCCGGCGAGGAGAGGAACACGCACAGGGCGCCGATCTCAATCGGTTCCGCAAAACGGTGCATCGGCATGAGCTTTTCAAACTTTTCAAACGCATCCGGCGGCAGGTCTTTGTCCAGATCGGAATGCGTCGGGCCGGGCGCAATCGCATTCACGCGAATGCCATAGTCGCCGAATTCGATGGCCATATTGCGTGTGAACATATCCAGAGCCGCTTTTGAGACATGATAGGGGGACATCGGGTGCGTTCTGGCTCCTCCGAGGTTCTGTCCTCCGGTTGAAGAAATATTGATGACGCTTCCACCCTTGCCTGCCTTTATCATGCGGGGAACAACTTCATAAATCGTATGAGCCGGGCCGTTAAGATTTGTATTGATGATGCGGTGCCATTCCTTGAGGTCCTTGTCATCCAGGAATTGGGAAACGGTCGAAGTGCCGGCGTTGTTTATGAGCACATCGACCATGGAAAATTTTTCGAAGACCTTGTCCACGGCCGTCTTTACTTCCTGCGCCTGACCCACGTCGCACGGTACGCATATGCAGGTGGTTCCGTATTTGTCGAGTTCCTGGACGGCTTTGTCGCCGCTCCCCTTGTTTCGACAGAGGATCGCCACATTTGCGCCGCTCTGGGCATAAGCGGTGCTGATGCCGAAACCGATGCCCCGGTTGCCTCCGGTAACAATAACGTTCTTGCCTTTTACGGAAAATGCCTGGTCCATGCTTGGAATGGGGATTGTTTTGATAATCATGCGTTTCCTTTCATTCTTAAGGCTCGTGCGTTTTGAGGACAATACCAGTCTATTACGGCCTCAGCCTATCTGGCAAATCACCAGTGAGGATCCAGCGGACGGCTGCCGGAGACCCGTCCTCAGCAAAACAGAAGAAGCGAGTTGTCCGCACTGAAAATGAATGGGAAGACGGCCAAACAAAAAGCATACAATCGGTTAGATCCTCCGCTCATAGCATTCATTCGTTGAGCAGGCTGGCAACCAGGTTGTCGATTTCATGTTCATGGCCCGTTTCGATGAATTTCCCGGCAAGCCTGCCCTGCCGATCTATCACAAAAACAGTCGGGATTGCGGAGACCTCCCCAAGCGGTTTCAGATCAACAATCGACTGCAGGAGAAAGGAAGGGGCAGGGGACGGCAGGGCTATCGTGTAGTTGATTTTCGGATGTTTCAAAAGCAACGGCTTTGCTTTAACCCATCCTTCATCATCAACATTCAGCCCGATAATTTCAACGGATTCGGCGGGATACTTGTTGCGCAATGCGACGATGCTGGGAATGGTGTAAATGCAGGTCGGGCACCATGTGGCCCAGACGTCAACGACTACGACCTTGCCCCGGAGGTCTGCAATTGTTTTTCCCGGGCTGCTTTCAGCCGCAAATCCGAATCCGCCCACCTGGGGACGCTCCGGCACGGTGGAATAAACGCCCTGCTCTTTGCCTGCCCGGATCAGGGGCTTCACCCTGGCAAAGTAATAAGCGGTGGCGATCATGGCCAGAAGAACAAGAACGATGAAGGCTATTAGGATCACCCTGACAGCGCGATTGGCCATCTTCATCTCCATGTTAAGATCGCCGGACATTTTATGGCCGGTTGCGGGATAACACAACCGGCGAAGTGCGGGTTTGAGCTGCGGGATTGCTGGGGAAACTCAGCTAGTTTGCCCAAGGCAAGCTTCTGCTGCACCCTGGCTCGATGGCTTTGGGATCCAACCGAAGACTTCTCGACCCCAATCCCGTATTCCGTAGTACAATCGCTCGCATAACCAGCGCTAATAATTTGGTGGGTGAGGCGAGAATATGGCAGATATAGTTGGCAGCAATGGACAGAGAACGGAATTTATAGCCGTCGGCAGGACGAATGTGCCCGGCAGGCTGTCGTATACCATCGCCACAGGCAGAGCAAAATTCGGCAGCGATTATGTCGTGCCGGACATGCTTCATGCCAAATTCCTCAGGAATCCCTATGGCCGGGCAAAGATCAAGAGCATCGATATCAGCAAAGCCAAAGCGCTGGAAGGAGTGGTGGATATCCTTACCTGGGACGATCCGGATATCCTGAACATGAAAGGAACCCGGGAGCCGCTGCTTATTGACGAATCGGATACCGAAGACGAAGAAATAGGCGCGGTAGTTGTCGCCGTAACCCCGGAAATCTGCGATGAGGCGCTGAAGCGGATCCAGGTGGAATGGGAAGTGCTGCCGACCGTGGTGGATCCCCGGGATGGTCTGAAGGCCGGCGCACCGGTCGTTCGCATCGATCCCAAGGACCTTGCCTCCAAACCGTTCACCACGGGGGATGTTGAGGCCGGTTTCAAAGTGGCGGACCACATTGTCGAATTCGACTGGGCTCAGGCGCTCATGGCTTCGCATATCCCGAATCCGAACGGGAGCGTCTCGTGGTGGGCTCAGGATCCGTTGGGAGTTGATGGCCCGACGCTCTATATCGAGGGCATAAGCCCTACGTGGGGTTCGTTTGAGCTTCGTCCCATGTACAACGTCACCTTCGATAAGCTCTACCGCGGAACCACCTTCCAGGGCGGCAAGTACTGCGACTGGTTCATCCGCCGCGCCGCCTACATTACGCCTTTGCTGGCAAGGAGGACGGGGCGGCCCGTCCGGTGCATGAATACCAGGCAGAACGACTTCTATCCTTCAAATCCGCAGCGCTACATGCACACAAAAGTCGGATTCAAAAATGACGGGACGATTACGGCGGTCTATGAGAGCCAGATCGGGGATCAGGGGGCTCCGGGCAAAAATGCGCGCGCTTTTGCCATGGGAGCCTTTGAAGCCATGTTCAGTCCGTTCAATACCACCCGCTGTGTCAATCTTAGAAGCGATGCCCAGGGAGTATACACGAGTTCGGGCAAAAACACCGGCAGCCAGACATCTCCGTTTAATTGGGACGCCATGACCATAGCCGAACAGCTCGTGGCGGAAAAACTTGGCATGGACCCGACGGACATCGCTCTGAAAAACGTCCACGGTCCCGCTTCGCAGACCGATCCCGGAGTCCCTCCCGGCTTGCAGCAATGCATCGAAAAAGGCAAGCAGGCCATGAACTGGAAGTGGCATCCGGCTGGGACGAAGAAGCTCGCCGACGGCAGGCTGCACGGCTTGAGCTTCCGGTACGCCCAGTCTCCCCGCCACGCCCAGCAACCATACACGGCAACGGTCACCATTCAGGCAGACAACAAAGTCTATGTGCCTCTCAAAGGACCCTGGATTGGCGTCTACGCTGCCGATGCCTGCGCACTGGTCGTCGCCGAGGAGTTGGGCGCAAAAATCGAGGATGTGATTCTCCTTTATGACAACAAGGCCATTTTCACTCCCGTTGGGGGAGGGAGCGACGGCACTTCGGCATCCGCCTGGGTCATGAAAGAGGCGGCCGTAGCCTGCAAAAAACTGCTGCTGGAGCTGGCTGCCCCAAAATTCAAAGCCAAACCTGAGGATCTTGAGACAAGGGACACAATGGTTTACCTGAAGTCTGATCCCAGCCAATCCATCCCGTTCGGGAAATTTATCGCGGATGAAGGCTTCGGCGATCATGACCTGGATATCACGGCGACGTTCTTCGGGAGACCGCCGGAAACCACGTGGCACAAGGGCGGGAAAGTCCTCGATGTCATGAATACGAGCTTCTGCGAGGTGGCGGTGGATCCCGAAACCGGGGCGGTGGAGGTGACCAAATATGTGGTCGTCTGTGATCCGGGCAAGGTGCTGAGGATGACGTCGTTTGAGGGCCAGTTACATCAGGCGATGTTCTTCAGTCATGGAGGGGGATTATCCGAGGAGTGGATTTTCGACAAGGCGACGGGTGTTAAGCTCAGCACGAACATGTGGGAGTATAAGAAGCCCACGATGCTGGATTTTGGGCCGATCGAAACCTATGCCGTTGAAACCCGATCGGGGAACGCCTGCTATGGAGCGACAGGCATCAGCCACTGCATGGCCGCTCCTCTGCTTCCCGTTTGCGCCGTGGCCAATGCCATCGGACAATGGATCTTCCCGCCGGTAACACCGGACAAAGTGCTGAAAGCCTTAGGCAGGACTTAGGCTTTCCCGCATCGACGATGGGCCGTAAGAAGCAGAATAACGCTGACTTACACTGATAATGGTCGACGAACGCTGAGGCTCCGTAGGTTGGCGTGTGTCAGCGTTAAATAGCCTCAATCCCCGCGGGCATCGGCTATCGATCGATTCATCTGGCGGATCGCCCGACAGCCGGGCCGGGAATCGCGATGCCAGGGCCACTTGAAACGGAAAAGGTTTGACATTGTGCGGGAGGGATTGAGGATCGTCCGGGTTGCAGCCATCAGGGGGACCCAGTCCGCACGTCGTTCCAGCCAACTGATAATGTACCGGTCTCCGAGGTCTTCCGTGATAAGAATTCCTGTGCCCACGACAGGAGTAACAACCAGGTCTCCATAAGTCATGCCGTCGGGCCAGGGTTCACCCCCGATATTCCCCAGCGCCGCTTCACCCATTGGGCTGAGTTCAAATGTTGTGGAATATATCGCGCTCCAGCCGAGCGCTTTCAGCCTGCTTTTCCAGTAAGGCTTACTGTTGCTGAAGGTAAAATCCCTGCCCTTCGGGTCGTTATTAACGAATATCCTGCCGGCGACCGCTCCCATCCAGGGATGGCCGAGGTAATTGACCGCGAAGGGATCTCCATCATCCCATCCGTGCAGGCCGCGCACCGACTCGAAGTAGTCCTTCCAAAATGGTCCGGCCATATCACGACGGGTTTCCTCCTCGTAAATGATGCGAACTCCACTCTGCAACGTCAGGAAGAGGCCGGACTGGTACAATATCTTTGTCCATGACACGCCTTCCTTCTCCGCGGCAGATTCAACGCTTTTTTCTGCAGCATGGGATGGTAGGACAAATATCAGAATTGCCAGAATCGCAGTCGATGCAAAAAACCGCCTTACAGGACTGTTCAAGTTTCACTTGCCTCCAAAGAGAACGGCGTCAATTCACGCTGAACCGTGAGATTCGAAGCCGCAGCGCACATTCGACTGTGTTATCGACATAGGCTGCAGTCCGGATTGCAGCCTGCCAGTTGCTGCATTTCAGGTGCTTTGCCAGCTGTATCCGTCGGTTAAACAAGTCCCCTGACGGCATCTGTCTCCAATTCTACATTAAAGCTATCTGTATAGCCAGCTTGCCCTGCGCGTGTCCGTAAGATCGGCCTCATCGCAATATTTTCCAGACGGATGGATTCCTATATTAGGATATAGGGAATACCTTCAAAGCTCGCCAACGGACAGCCGCTGTCCTCTGGCGAATATGCTTTGCCGGGATTTCGAAATATCAAAGCAGGAAGTTGCTCGTTTCTGCGGTTGGGTGCAGCACTCGATTCGAATAGCAATCGTTGGCGGCAACCAGTATTTTGATTTTGTATTCCTGGACAAGTATGTACGGGCGCCCTGGGGGACGCCGTGCGCCCGGCTTGAGGGAGGCGCATATACCAACCCCAAGAATGAATACAAGGACACATGCAAAGTTGATGCTCCTCTCGGAGAACTCTTTATTACGCAACGGACCTTTTTAGTAGATGAAGAGATGGGGACCGTCAACGTATTCTGCCGCTTCGGAGGAGAAAACGGCATGCCCGATTCCCACACATTCCGGCTGGTAAATGGGAGATACCGCTGGGTCCACACTTTAAGCGTAAACCTGACCGGCAAGCCGATCGTTATCGAGAACGCGCCCAAGCAATAGTCGATATCCATGATTGGGGGGAGCGATCGTTCAACGCTGACAGACGCTGAAAAAATCGCCGACGAACGCTGACAATTGAATAGTGACAATAGTCAGGATGCCACGAGCCATCCTCTGCAATGGGAAGACTATTTATCTCAAATCCGCGCTGTCGAGGTTGAGCTTGTCGATCGGGATTCGTTCGACATCCGCGCGCTTCTTCTTAAGCGCCTGGAAGAAGATCGCGCCATCGCCCACGACCACCATCGTGGCCTTCTTTGGATCGAAGAGCCGGGCTGCAACCGCCCTTGAATGCGGTGCAGCTACGGACTGCACGTCGGCGACATAGGATTGCAGCCTGTCCAGCGGCAGGCCGAAGGTCGCCAAAAGAGCAAGTTGCCCCGACAATCCCGATGCCGTCTCAACTTCGCGCCCGAACGAGCCGATCAGATTTGCCTTGCGTGCCTCGAACTCGGCTGCAGGCGTATCCGACTGACCGAGTTTGGCAAGTTCCTGCTCCATCAGTTCGACCACCTGCACCGCGGCGTCGTTGCGCGTCTGCGTAAGGGCTGTGATCGGCCCGGGCGCCAGCCGCTGCGGGAGGATGGATCCTGGCGCCGTAAGAAAGCCCGCGCTTGATGCGTATTTCCTGATTCAGACGCGCGGAATACCCGCCACCCAGGACCGAGTTGATCACCAGCGCCGGGAAGTAATCCGGATCTGAGCGCGAAACGCCGAGCACCGCAAAACCCACGGCTGCCTGGCCGGATTTCGGCAGATCGATTGCGACGGCGCGCCGCTCGTCTGCGAATAGCGCCACGTTCGGCTCGGCCGCAAGCGGCGTGCCCGGTTTCGCCCAGTCTCCGAAGAACCGCTCGGCCAGTTTAAATCCCTCTTCAGGGGATACGTCCCCCGAGATGACGAGCAACGCGTTGTCGGGCCGCCAATAAGCGGCATGATAGCCGCTTGGCATCCTCCGGTTTGATTGCGGCGATACTCGCCGGCGAAGCGACGCTGCCGTAAGGGCCGTCGCCGAATAGCAGGCGGGTCAGGGCAAATCCGGCCACGGCGCCCGGACGCCGCAGGTCCACCCGCAATTCGTCGAGGGCCTGCTGGCGCCGACGCTCGACCTCAGCAGCCGCAAAGGCGGGATTGCGCGCGACGTCAGCCATAATCGTGAAGGCATCGGCGGCGCGGTCTGCGCGCGTTTCGAGCGAAACGCCCGAACTGTCCGGGCCGGCCGAGGCCGACAGCAGAGCGCCGAGCGACTCGATCTGGCGCGCGATTTCCGTGGCGCTGCGTGTTTTCGTGCCTTTGGTCAGCAGGTCGGCCGCAAATGAGGCGAGTCCGCCTTTGCCGGTTGGATCGCTGCTCGATCCCGACAATACGCGCAATTCGGCGCTGACGAGCGGCAGACCGCGTCTGGGCGCGATAATGACGCGTAAACCATTGGCAAGCTTGCGCTCCACGGAGCGGGAAGTTTTGCCGCTACGGGTGCAGCCGGCGCCGGCGGCTTCGCGCGCTCGGCTTCCGGCGCAAGAACATAGGATGGGATCTCATCCTGTGGGATGTCGAGCTTCTGGGCTTGAATGGTTGCCGCTGACGCGATCGCGTCGCTTCCGACGCCCGGCGGTTTGGCCTCCTCCGGCAGATAACGGATTGTCACCTGCTTGCCGTCGTCAATCACCCTCCTCGCCACCCGATGAACGTCCTCCGCCCTGACGGTCTGGATCTCGTCCAGCAACTTGTCGGCGTGCCTGGCGTCGCGGTAGCGCATCACCGAATTTGCCAGCTCCATAGCCCGGCCGAACGCCGTCTCGCGGCCGCGCAGGGTTTCGGAGACCAGCTCGTTCTTCGCTTCATCGAGCTCGGCTGCGGTGACCGCGCCGTCGCGGACGCGCGCGATCTCGGCGCTTAAAGACTTGAGGCCGTCATCCGCCGGTTTGCCCTCGCTCAGGATCGCTATCAGGCTGTAGGCGCCCGCATCGCGTGTCGGATCATAGAGGGTGAACACCTCCGTCGCGATCTGCTGTGTGTACACCATCGACTGGTAGAGCCTCGAGCTTTCGCCCTTGGACAGGATGGCGTCGAGCACGCTCAGCGCCGCCTGGTCGGGGCTCAACGCTTCCGGGGACGGATAGGAAACCGATACCGCGGGCAGCGGGGTGTTTGGTTCGTAGACGGTGTATGCGCGCGGAGCGGTGCGCGCCGGTTCTTTGGCCGTTACGCGGGGGATCGGCCGTTTCGGTGCGGGGATCGGTCCGAAATATTTATGGATCCACCCGTCAAGTTGAGAGGGATCGAAATTTCCGGAAACGACCAGCACCGCATTGTCCGGTCGATAGTACGTGGCGTGAAAGGCCCGCACGTCCTCGATCGTGGCCGCGTCCAGATCCTTGATCGAGCCGATGCCCGGGCGCCCGTACGGATGCACGGAGAAATTGGTCTGAGGTAGATAGAGAAAAAGCTTGCCGTAGGGGGAGGCCAGGACGCGCTGGCGGAATTCCTCCTTCACGACATCGCGCTCGGAAAGAAAAATCGCCTTATCGACGACAAGGGAGCCCATCCGTTCGGCCTCCGCCCACAACAACCGCTCGAGGTGGTTGGCCGGGACGACTTCGTAGTAGTTCGTAAAGTCGTCCCCGGTGGATGCGTTGTTTTCGCCGCCGACATCTTCCGTCAGGCGGTCGAGCATCTCCGCGGGCATGTTGCGTGTCGCTTTGAACATGATGTGTTCGAAGAGATGCGCGAAGCCCGACCGGCCGGCCGGATCGTCCTTCGAACCCACGTCATACCAGACCTGTACCGATACGTTCGCCGTATTCGTGTCAGGCATTGCATAGACGCGCAGTCCGTTGGGCAATGTGCGCTCGGTAAACTTCAGCGGCTCGATTTTCAGCGTTTTCATGGCGGATCCGGTCTTCTCCGGCTGCCGGGAACAGGCGAACAAGGCAAAGAATGCAAAAACGGACAAAGCGGCGGCCGATGGAATTCTCATGGCAGTTCTCCTGTTCCAAGAGGTGTGTCCGTGAATATTTCGCGGCCCCAAATCAGGGCACCACGCAGCGGAAGTTGGCGGCATCGTCGATGCTGCCCTGGCCCGAGTAGCGCGCCACCTGCGGGTATGGGCACAACGGGCGTGTGCGCACCACCTGGTTGTCCACGACGCGGCTTCGCCAGCATCGAGTCCGGGGCTTTGTCCTTTTCCACCCAGTTGATGATCGCCGTCATCGGGATCGTGGCGATCCGGACCGATGCCGCCGCTGCAGTGCGACATGCCCGGCACCATGAACAGGCGGAAGAAATCGGTCGTATCCGGACCGTTCTTGGCCACTGCCTGCTCGTAGTAATTCACGCCCATCATCGGCTGCAGGATCGAGTCCGCCCATCCATAGGTCATGAGCAGCTTGCCGCCGCGCTTTTTGAAATTTCGAAAGGTCCGGATTCTTCGCATCGGCCTGCTTGCTCCAGTCGTCCAGCATGTGAATGTCGCGGTCGAAAGTCGAACGTCTTGTAATCGTAATCCGGTTTCGGCGGCTTGTGCACGAGATAACGCATCGTGTTTTCCGCCAGGCCGAAATCCGCGGGCTTGCCATCCGGCTGCGCGCTCACGATCATGTTCATCCACCCGCTGCCGGTGCCGCCGCCGAAACAGGTTCGGCATCACCGCTTCGCTGCCCGGCATGAAACCGGGGAAGAAGGGCTTGCCGTTGCTCACCGGACCGCCATAAACCTTGGCGATTGCCGCTGCCTGGGCGGCGGTGAGACAGTCTGCGCCATCCGTGTCCGCGCTGCAGGCCGGGACGTCGCGCGCCGGATCGAAGGTGCACTTGCGCGGATCGTCGATCAATCCGTCTTTGAGTCCGTCGATCGCATCGCATTTAGCCATGACTTTGTCGGCCACCAGCGCCATTTTGGCAGCCGTGACCGGCGCCTCGCTGAGCGCTTTCTGGTTCCACATTGCGCCGATCGTGAAACCCGTCTGATCCAGCCACGGCGCGTTGGCCACGATGCCGTCGAAGTCTTCCGGGAAGCGCTGCGCCTCGATCAGGCCCTGGCGCCCGCCGTTGGAGCAGGAGTTCCAGTAGGCGTTGGAAACCGGCTTGCCGTAATAGTCCTTCGTGATGTGCCTTGGCGGTCGTGGCCGTGAGGTGCACCGCACGGTAGGCATAGTCGATTGCCTTCTGCGGATTGCTCAGCACAAAGGTCGCGCCCGGCTCCTTGCGCGAGTCGTGGCCCGTATTCGTCTGCGCGACGGCGAATCCGACCTGCAAGGCATGCGTTGCGCTGCGAGACGCGGCCTGGCATCGTCCAGCGCCTCGCCCGCGTGGCCGCCGTTGCCGATCATATAAAAGCGGCCGTTCCACTTGGCCGGCAGACTCACCTCGAACGCGATCTCGGGATCGAGCAGACCGGTGACGCGACAGTAGGCAGGCACCGCGGCGGTGGCGGGTATTGTTGCCGCCGTGATCTGCACAATCTCCTTCGACTTGAACTCGCTCAACGCCTCGCAATCCTTGCCGGGCTCCATATCCGCCTTCGAGTAGTCCACCAGCGCCGTTTTCAGGTCCGCGAAAGCCTGGGCGCGCGCCGGGATTGTGCCTGTGTGCAAAATTAGCGCAGCGCTTAAAAGGATAAATATTGGGATGATTCCAGAAAGCACGGTCCGGCTCAGCTTCCTTCTGATTTGCGGCATATATACTCCCAAAAGCTGCAGATATATCGTTGCAGAACAACAGAAGCCTAAAAAGAACTCACGCGGAGGCGCGGGGGGCGCGGATAGAATCATTCCCTAACTCCGCGCCCCCCGCGCCTCCGCGTGAGGGAATTGTTTCCCCCATTTGCATCAGGATGGGGAAAATGCCCCGTTCCCCGGGGGAGGATGATTTTGTTGCTCTGGATACCAAGGGCACAGTCTCTGCCTGGTTGGCTATTTCCAGCTGTCGATCAAAATCCCCCGGCCGAGTCTGAAATCCGTTGCAAACCAGGTGGTCTGGATCTTTCCGCCTGCGACCACAAACTGGATGGCTTTGGCATTCGTGAACGGCTTGATCAGTGTTTCAGGAGGGACTTTTTTCCATGTGGCGAAAGGTTCCAGCCCCTGGAACGCCATAGGCGAGCTTGCAGTAGCGTTGACGCCGTTCCCCCAATAGGTGGCGGCGGCTACTTCCACATTCTTCGACAGCCATTCACTCAGTTCGGCCTTTGTCTTGAAGCCGTGCGCGTCCCTGAGCAGGCCGGCTACGGTCGGATCCATGATGATCGTAGCCCCCATTCCGGCGAGGGATCTCATGTAGTCCCGGAACATCATATGGGGCGGATGGTTCAGCTGGGCCTCACCCACACTCGATATGTAGCTCCATCCGGTGCCTATGCTGACGACATTGTCCGTCCGCTTGTAGCCCAGTTCCACACTGAGAGGCTCCCATCCCTGGGGTAGCTCTTCCTCGTTCTCCGCGATACACACGTTATTGTATTGAAGATTGTTGCCAATCGACGTATAGACGGTTTCCTTGAGACGCAAGTCCCCCATGATCTTGCCCGCCAGCGCGAAGGCCCTGCCTATGACCGAGTTGGGCTCGCTATAGGGACTCATCACTCCGGTTCCCGAATTCATTCCCAATTGCTTTCGGATCGGCCCGTTCACGACGATCATGCTTGCCATGGAACTTGTGGAGTTGCCGAAAGACCCCGCCTGGGTAAGAACTGCGAGAAGGGTCGGGAAATATTCGGGTTTTGCGCCGGCCATGACGGCAATAGCAGCCGCCTTTTCCACGGTCAATTCCCGCGAACCCATTTTGCTCACCGCCTCGTTGGGCTTGTGGCTGGTCGCCTTGAGCATCGCGGCGACTCTTTCCTCTGTGGGCAGGATGATGGGATTAAAGTCCGTCCACTCTTTTTCTTTGAACAGACGCTGCAGGTTGGCCTCGGTATCGGGCTTCAGCAGCCTCGGCTGCGGGGCCCCTTCCGGAGGAATTCCGCTTTTCTTTTCCTCATCGGTAAGAGGTTTTGTAAGCGCTTCAATGATCGCCTGCATCATTGGTTTCCCGCCCAGGAGATCTTTCCCTTCGACATAGGCCTTGTGTACGGATTTCGGCTGGCCCGCGACGGGAAAAGGGAACGCGACATAACGGATGGGCATGCCGTTGGAGTATTTAAGCTCGTAATCCTTGAATTTCACAACGTTGATGCCGGAGGCGCCAACGGTGGGTATTTTGGATTCTTCTTCAAGTCTTCTGGCGAATCGGCTCACGGCCGATACGCAGCCATGTCAGCCACCGATCCCGACGATAACGCCGGCAGCCTTCTTTCCAATTATCTCCTTCCGGAGTTCGGGATCATCGCCGCCCATCCAGCCTCCTTTGGACCTTCGAACCTCGGTCTTAACCGAAGGCATGTTTCGGGCGAACCAGCCCTGCATCTCCTCAAAAACGCTGTACGCGGCTTCGGGCCCGCCCCATTGCAGGTCGACCATATAGATGGTTTTCCCTTCCAGGGTGTCGGCACGGGGGGCGAGCGGAACCCTCGCCACCATCCTGGTCGAAATCGACGGATTCAGGACATTTAACAGCAGTTCCTCGCACTCCTTATCCGCGCCGGCCTGACCTGTCGCGGACGGCGCTATCGCAATGCAAATCAAGGCAATAAGCACGATCAGAGAACTGCCAATCAGTATCTTGTTCTTCATTTCTTCCTCCGCAATTGGGAACCTAAATAAATTATGGGCATTTAAATTGACATATAGGGCATTTCATTGCATACCGCAAGCGAAAATAGAACTCATTGGGCACGAAATTATTGGGCCTTGGAGCCGGGTCCATTGAGCCTCAATGACTCCAAGGCTCCTGGTATCCCGGCAACAGCCCTGCGGGTGAGAAGAATATGTCTCCGGGAATGAAATAACCTGGCAAAGGTGCCATAATCGTCGGAAATCCAGGCCGGAAGGGAGGAAGGCGGCAATGCACACAAATCATCGTATTTGGCACAGATCGGGGGTAGTTCTTGTTGTTTGTGTAATCGTGTTTTGGATGACCGGTTTTTCGAGCAGCGCGCAAAAGAGCCGCGCAATATCGAGTCCTGAAAGGGCCGCAGCGGTCCCGTCCCAACCCTATCTGTCCACTGGGTTCCCTCAGGTTGTGACAGTCTCCGGAACCGACCGCGAGATGGGCATTCAGTACGGCGAACAGGCAGCCGCAGCAATCGTGCATAATGTCGCAATATTCAAGAGCCGCCTCTATGACAGCCTGGGACGGGAAACAACAGAGAGCGATATGCGGGTCTGGGACTACTACCTAACCCGGCATAACCCGGTCTACAGGGAATGGCTTCACGGTATTGTGGAGGGATGCAGGAATAAGGGATACGAGATGAGCTACCTCGACCTGATTATGCTCATGATTTATCCGACGGAGCTCTGGTCAAGACCCAAAGCGCCTTATCCGGCTGAGACCCGCATCTCAACGCCCAAAGCTGCTCTCCCAGCCATATCAGGAAGCGGCTTTCATTCCTGCAATACCTTCGCTGCAGCAGGGGCCATGACGCCGGACGGAAAGCCGATCCACGGGATAACCTCCATGGCCGAGACCGAAGCGATGAACAACGTAATACTTCTGGCATTTCCTGCCCGGGGAGCCAGTTTTGTGGGTCAAACCTACGCGGGAAGAGTCAATTCGAACTATGCAATGAACAGCAAGGGCCTGGCCTGGACCATGACAGCCATCATGTCCGATAATCCCGTCTGGGGCGTTGCGCCGGAGGTTTACTTCCATTACCTGGCTCAACTGACCGCATCGCCTGCTGAGGCTCTCGAATATCTTAAATCTACGCCCAAGGCCGGAGTTACCGGCGGTTTCACACTGACGGATTCTTCGGGGAATATCTCCGTATTTGAAGGCACCGCCGATCACTTCCACTTGAGCCACCCCGGCGAAAGAGGTGAACCCGGTCCATTTGTGGTCCAGACAAACCACCTGGTTGGCAAGTCGCTTGAGGCTTTTAATCCGAAATGGCTGGCGGAAATCGGCACCTATGCCCGCTATGACACACTTTTCCAGTTTCTGAAAGAAGCGCCCACTGCCACTGTCAATTTTGCGTTTGGCAAAAACCTGTTTGCCTCATGCGACTGGTACGATTCGGGGAAGGCTGCGTGGAACCGCAATAAACCCGGAGTTCAGGAAATTTCCAACAGCCACACTTCAGTCAGCCAGGCGATCTTTTTCCCTGCGGATCTCACTGCCTATCTGCAGACGGGCACCCCGAGCGGCCGGGGGATCCCGGCCTACGCGACCGGCGAATATGTCAAAATCAAACTGGCGACCGATCCCAAAGCGGTTGTGAAGCAGGCGGATAAGGATGCACTGGATCTGTACTGGGACGCCTGCGATTCCTTCGAACACGACATGAATGCCAAGGCCGGTTACCTCACGCCGGCAATTGCAGCGAGTATTGAAGACAAGCTCGACCAGGCGATGGCGGCCTATGCTCAGGGCATGGACAGATCCTCGTTCGCGGGTCTTTCGGCCGATGCGAAGAAGCAGATGGCCTTGTGGGCCGATGCTATGACATATTACGCAAAGGCACAGCTTTACGGCCAAATGGCAAAGACTGAACTGACTAAAAGCCAGAACCGCAATGCATTGAATTCCAGAGACCGCGAATGCAGACCGGGCATAATATTGTGAATTTCAATGGCCGGATTCGTTTGCCGTTTCCATAAACATTGCTGCTTTTGTCAAAGGAGGTTCTCGATGAATGGCTTCCGGTATATCGCCGCGATTACGGCAATCGTTCTGTGGACCGGAGGAACGATTGCGATGCCGGCACAAACCCGGAAACAGTCCGGCGACTGCAAGCGCCTCCACCGGGGAGGCGGCGGATCTGATTCTCGGCAATGGCCAGATCTACACACCTGGCGGTTGGATGCAGGCGCTCGCTGTGCGCAAGGGCGTCATCATTGCCGTGGGAAATGATGAATCGGTCCGGCAATTTCGTGGGCCGCAGACCCGGATCATAAATCTGCACGGCGACACAGTAGTGCCGGGGCTGCACGACATGCATGTGCACCCTATGAGCGGGGGATTGCAGCAGCTGGCCTGCAATTTCCCGCAAGGTTCCCTGCCGCAGAAAATTCTTGATACGGTCAGGAGCTGCGTTATCAAGCACGCCCGGGGAGAATGGATTAGCGGCGGGCAATGGGATGCGGCTTCGTTTGGCAAAGAGGGTTTGCATCGATCTTTGCTGGACAGAGTGGCGCCTGATAATCCCGTGGTGCTATCCGATATCAGTGGACACAGCATATGGGCAAACTCGAAAGCGCTGCAGCTTGCCGGTATTACCGCAACGACTCCGAATCCGCCCGGGGGGATCATCGAACGGGACGAGAAAGGAGAACCTACCGGAGTGCTGCGCGAGTCTGCCGCCGGACTCGTGCGAAGCTCCGTTCCTCCTTACACCGGCGAGGAGAGCACCAGGGCCTTGAGTTGGGCTCTGTCGGAAATGTTGTCCTATGGGATTACGTCCTTCACAGATGCGGTTGTCGACGAAAACAGCTTGAAAGCCTATGCGGGGCTCGCCGATCAAGGCGTATTAAAGCAGCGGGTCAGGGGATGCATCCTATGGAGCCCCGCCGATTCCGGTTCCTATCAGGGTTCGCCGAACGATGCCTTAGATCTTCGGAATCTGTACGAACGGGACCGCTTCAAGCCGGACTGCGTCAAAATTATCCTCGATGGCGTACCAACAGACAGCCACACAGCGGCGATGGTGGAACCGTATGCCGACGCATCGGGTTCGGATGACGCCCGAGCACAGGGGCTGCTGATGGTAAAGCCCGAGCTGCTCAATGCAGCAGTCACTGGTTTCGATGCGCGAGGGCTCACAGTGAAAATACACACGGCGGGCGACGCTGCGGTGCGAGCAGGGTTGGACGCCATCGAGGCGGCGCGCAAAGCAAATGGCTTCAGCGGAAACCTGCATAGCGTCGGGCACAACAGTTTCGTGCAATTGAGCGATTTTGGCCGCGCCCGGAATATCCAGGCCACTTTCGAGATGTCTCCCTACATCTGGTACCCGAACCCGATCATTCCCGATATAGCCAAAGCGGTCGGTGCAGAGCGCATGAAGCGGTGGACCCCGGTTAAGGAAGCGATCGACTCAGGCGCGCTGGTTGTAGCTGGGTCCGATTGGAATGTAGTGCCGTCCGTCAATCCATGGATTGCAATAGAAACCCTGATTACGCGTCAGAAGCCGGGCGGCGGTGGTGAGGCTCTGGGCGAGGCGGAGAAAATCCCATTGCAGCAAGCTTTCGATTTGTTTACGGTGAACGCGGCACGCCATATGGGCAACCGCAGCCGAACCGGCAGCATCGAGAAAGGCATGCTCGCCGATTTGCTGGTGCTGGACCGCAATCCGTTCAGGATTCCAGTCACTCAAATACACCAGACGCAGGTTAAGCTGGCCATGATTAATGGGGAAATAGTGTACCAGGCATCGGCTTCGACCAAATCCCCCTAGGGATCGGCCCGGTGGATTTTCAAGCCGCGATGAGGCAGCCAGCGAAAAGGGGATCCTCAATAACGCCGACGTACGCTGATAAAGGCGCCGATGAACGCCGACAATTACTATAAAATCAGTGTACAACGGTCGATGGGGCGCTTCGGGGTATTGTGGGTTACACAACAAAAACAGGCTCTCTTGAAGAAGGAACCGATATGAGTGCCGAAAACAATAAAAAAGTTGTCCGGGAATTCTATGAAGTGGTTTTTCAAAAGCACGACCTGGATGCGGTGGGGCGGTATATGCACGACGACTATATCCAGCACAATCCCGACGCCAACCAGGGCAAGGCAGGCTTCATCGAATTTCACGTGGGCTTTTTCGCCGCGATTCCGGACCAATGTGCGACCATCAACCAGATAGTTGCCGACGGCGATCTTGTTTTCGTTTACAACACGATCACGGGCACCCATACCGGCAAAGGCTTTCTCGACCTTCCACCTACGGGCAACAAGGTGAAATATGATGTCGTGGATATGTTCCGTCTCCGGGACGGAAAGCTTTGTGAGCATTGGGATGTCGCCGACACACGGGCGTTGTTTACCCAGGTAGGCGCAATTACGGTATCGAAGAAGGGAATTTAGGAAGTGCCGCTGCTCTGCGGCATATCGATATCGCTTTTATCGCTAAATTCCGGATGTTATGGGAGGATATCCATGAGGTTTCTATGCGGCATCCTGGCGCTTGTTTTGGCGGTGGCCTGGCCGATTTGTGGGCAGATGAGCAAGGCGTTCTCTGCACCGGAGGATCCTTACCTCTGGCTTGAGGAGATCACTGGCGATATAGCCCTGGAGTGGGTTAGAGCCCGCAATGCGGAAAGCGGAAGGGAGTTGGCCGAGACCGCGGATTTCGCGGCACTGAAGGCTGACCTGCTGAAGATCCTGGACTCAAATGAACGCATACCCTCTGTCAGCAAGCATGGTCCTTACTATTACAATTTCTGGCGCGACGCGAAGAATCCTCGGGGCCTTTGGCGTCGAACCACGCTGGAGGAATATCGGAAGGCAATCCCAAAGTGGGATGTTCTCCTCGATCTGGATGCCCTGGGGGCGGCCGAGAAAGAAAACTGGGTATGGCAGGGGGCACAGATCCTCAAAGTCGGCGGCTACCAGCACGTATTGATAAATCTATCCCGGGGCGGAGCCGATGCCAGTGTGACGCGCGAGTTTGACCTGAAAACGCGCACATTCGTTAAGGGCGGTTTCGAGCTCCCGGAGGCCAAAGGCGGAATTTCCTGGATCGATAAGGATCATGTCTACGTCGAGACGGACTTTGGTCCGGGATCCATGACAACCTCGGGATATCCGCGTATTGTCAAGCTCTGGAAGCGCGGCACTCTTTTGTCTTCCGCCTCAGTAGTGTTCGAAGGCAAGGTCACGGACATGTCGGTGAGCGCATTCGTTGACGACACCCGGGGCTTCGAGCGTCACTTCATCTCCCGGAGGCCGACGTTCTACACGATGGAGTTGTTCTATAGGACCAGGGACGGAGAGCTCAAGAAAATGGAAATTCCCGAGGATGCTCAGGCCACGCCCTATCGGGAATGGTTCCTTATTGAACTGCGCAGCCCCTGGTCCGTGGGCGGCAAGACCTATACCGCAGGATCGCTCCTCGCAGCCCGCTTTGAGGGATTCACTAAAGGCGAGCGCGAGTTCACGGTGCTCTTTGAGCCGACTTCGCGAACTTCTCTTGCGGGAGTCAGCGGGACCCGCCATCACTTGATCTTAAACACGCTCGAGGACGTAAAGAACACGCTTACGGTACTCACACCGGGAAAGGGAGACTGGAAGCATGGGCCCCTGAGCGGCGCGCCGGGCTTCGCCACCATATCCGCCAACGCTGTCGATTCGGAGGAGAGCGATGCTTTCTTTATGACCACCAGCGGTTACCTGACGCCCACCACCCTGCTCTATGGAATCATTGGAAAAACCCCGGAGAAGCTGAAGAAGTTACCGGCTTTCTTCGATGCCCAAGGATTGGAGGTCAGTCAGCACTTCGCGACCAGCAAGGACGGCACGCGGATTCCATACTTTCAGGTTTCCCGGAGGGAACTCAAGTTGGACGGCACAAATCCCACTTTGCTCTATGGCTATGGCGGTTTCGAGATTGCCCTCACCCCGAGCTACAACGCCGGAGTCGGCCGGGCCTGGCTTACCCAGGGAGGCGTATATGCAGTGGCTAACATCCGGGGCGGCGGCGAGTATGGTCCCCGGTGGCATCAGGCCGCCCTGAGGGAGAAGCGCCTTCGTGCCTACGAGGATTTTGCCGCAGTTGCAGAGGATCTTTTTGCCCGGAAGGTGACTGTGCCAAGGCATCTGGGAGCATTAGGCGGCAGCAACGGCGGCCTTCTAATGGGAAATATGGTCACGCTCTATCCGCAGCTTTTCGGCGCGGTTGTTTGCCAGTCACCGCTGCTGGATATGAAGAGGTATTCACACCTGCTGGCGGGTGCTTCCTGGATGGACGAGTACGGGGATCCCGATAAGCCTGGAGATTGGGATTTCATCCGGACGTTCTCAGCCTATCAGAATGTGAAGGCGGGCGAAAAGTACCCGCCTGTGCTCTTCACCACCTCCACCCGCGATGACCGGGTTCACCCCGGCCATGCGCGCAAGATGATGGCCAAGATGAAGGATCTCGGCTATGACGCCCGCTACTACGAAAACATCGAGGGGGGTCACAGCGGCTCAGCAAACAACGAGCAGACGGCGCACATGAATGCCCTGGCTTACACTTTCCTCCGGAAAAACCTGAAATAGCCGGCTGGAAGGCGAATTATCGCTGGTCCGGAGATTGCTGAGGACCTTCCGGTACCGACCTGGTTTCGGATTCTTCAGCAGGAGGGCTAAACTTTGAGGGAGTTTCGAAGGTCACGTTTGTAGCCACAAGTGCTCTCTTAAATGCGCTGTTGGTAAGAGCAATGGCGATTCTCCTCTTGTAGACAAAGAGGACTTTAACCTCGAACTCAGCCCCGTAGTCGACGGGAAACCAGACACCGTCCTCGAATTTCTGGTAGGAAAGCCTGAATCCCAACCCCTTGAGATTAGTGCCCAGGAGGGTACGCACGGGCATCGGAATGCCTTGTGCCAGCCGTGTGGTGACGAGGACAGGCTGGCATTCTGCTGCATCGACGAGGATCTCACCCGCCCAAGGGGTTCCATCGGCTTCGTCCCACTGCTTATTCGCGGGCCTAAATGTGATCCGGTGGACAAGCTGTCCCCGGCGCTCTTCGGTCTCTTCAAGCTTGAAGAGGTACTTGCGCTGCTCCTCCGTAGTCAACGGAAAGAGATCCGCAGCGATCCCGTCGCGTGAATTACGGTCATTTGCCAGGTCATCCGCAAGGCCGTTGATCAGTTCGCCATCAATATCGGTGTCCTTATAGATGAAGCCCGGCTGGGAATAGGGGATCATGCGGCCGTCCTTTTCATAGATGCCGGCGAACCGGGTCAGTTCCTTTGTTGTTCCCGTATCCGTGGGCATTACCGCATATTCGCGTGTCTCTTCCCGAACCACTTTCCCGTTGCTTTGACGGAAACGCAGAAGCAACGATTGACTGTAAACATAAGCCTGCCGCATTTTCTGTGCCTCGTCCTGATTCCGGGCTACCCTGGCCATGATCGATTCGACGGAAGGTTCTTCAGGGATTGGCGCGCGTGATTCGCAGGGAGCGGCAGACGCTGCAAGCAAAATTCCGATCAGGACGCAGGCTATGCCGAGCACCGGGGGAACCCTTTCTTTGAGATTTAACGGCTTGAAGAGTCTTGTTTTGTTGCGGATCATAGCACAGGAAAGACTTTGATTACATTGGTAAACCCCCGCTCTGCCGGGGACTCAAAGAGTTTGACAGCTCCGTATTTTGAAACGCTGAGAATCGCTGATAAAGCGCTGACACACGCCGATTTGTTCGGCGAGGGTCGGCGAGCAAAAGCCGATGAGGCGCTTCCGATGGAGTTTTCTGCGGCGGCACTGTGGCAAACGTCCGGTTTCTCATACCCTTCATCTCCCTGCCGCACGGCGCTTGCCACAGTGCCGCCGCAGAAAACTGTCCAGCGCGGAGCGCTGGCCCCTGCGGGGATCGGAAGCGCCTCATCGGCTTTTGCCCGCGTAGTCAGCGTTCAAGACCGGCGTAACTTCTTAGACGCTTTGAGCGGTTCAAATCTTTCAAGCCTCCGGCTTTGCCGGAGGACCTGACTCATCGTGTGTGAGTCGTGAGGCGCCTTCGGCGTCATAGATCAGTTTGCCGCCAATCCAGGTTTTCAGCACCTTGATGTCTCGAATCCTGTCAGGATCAACGTTCAGAATATCCTCGCTCAGAAGGACCATGTCAGCCAGCTTCCCGGGAGTGATGGAGCCTTTTACCGTGTCCTGAAACTCCGCATAGGCAGAACCCATTGTGTAGGCCTCGATCGCTTCTCTGATTGTGAGCTTCTGTTCGGGAAACCATCCATTTGGATTCCTGCCATCGAGAGTTGCACGCGTCACGGCAGCGTAAAGCGTCAGCATCGGGTTGAGCGGTGCGACATACCAGTCGGTTCCGAAGGCAAGGCGGACGCCGTGATCGAGGAAAGTGCGGAATGCGTAGGTTCTGGCGGCACGATCGCGCCCGATGCGGGCTTCGGCCCAGCGGCCGTCGTCGATCGCGTGATAGGGCTGGACCGAAGCAATGACACGCAACCCGGCGAAGCGGTCGAAATCCCCGGCGGCCATGTGCTGGGCATGCTCGATACGCCAGCGGCGGTCGGCTTTACCATGAGCTTTTTCGATGGCCGAATAAATATCGAGAATTGTGGAAATGGCTGCATCCCCTATCGCGTGTGCGCAGAGCTGCAACCCGGCAGCCTCGGCCTTCGCCATCCGGTCCTGCATGGCCGAGACGGGGTGCATCAGGTCGGCAAGCAATCCCCGATTTTGGGGCTGATCGTTCAGAGGCTCAAAAAAATAGGCGGTCGCAGAACCGAGGGAACCGTCCGCGTATGCCTTGAGCGCCCCAATCCTCAACCAGGGATTGCCAAATGCATGGCGAATGCCGATTTTCGCCTGGTCCTCGAATTGCGAGATCAGCGGGACAGCATATACGCGCACGGTCAGCTTTCCCTGGTCGAGAAGCTCGGAGTAAACCGCAATGTCGGCATACTCGGGATTCATGTGCTGCACGCTGGTTACCCCGACGGACGCAGCCATTTGAAGCGCCCGCTCGATTGCCTGGCGGCGCTGGGCGTGTGTCGGCTCGGGAATGATCTTCAGGACAAGATCGGCTGCAGCATCTTTAAGCGCGCCCGTCGGATTACCGCGAGAGTCGCGGACGATGACGCCTCCCGGGGATCGGGAGTCTGCGCGGTGATTCCGGCGGCTTTCAGGGCGAGTGAATTGGCGAGGATCATGTGCCCGTCGTACCGGCTCACTGCAACGGGTGAATCCGGCGTAACGGGATCGATAAGATCTTTGGCGGGAATCTGTGGAGGGTCCCAGCGCGTTTCATCCCAGTTGCCGCCCATAATCCATTCGCCTTTGGCGCCCCTGGCTGTGCGATCCGCAATTCTCCGGGCAAACTCACGTGGACTGGTCACCTCGTGCAGCTGCACTTCGTCGAGCCGGGCTCCACCGGTTTCGAAGTGCACGTGAGCGTCGTTGAAACCGGGAAGCAGCCGTTTCCCTGCGGCATCGATAATCCTGGTTTCGGGCCCAATCCAGGCATCGAGTTCCTGATTGGCGCCGACTGCGACGATACGGTCTCCGAGGATGGCGACGGCCTGCGCCTCCGGGCGTGCCGTGTCAACCGTCCAGATCTTTGCGTTGCGGATGATGAGATCTGCGGCGGGCCTGTTCAGGCATAAGGCGGGTACTACACAGAAAAAAATCAGGGAAGCCAACAGAGGATCCCATTTCATTCCCGCCTCCCGATGTCGCAGTGGAGTTGAACTGCGTTTATCTTTGTAATGATTGATGATATATCTTTCCTGGCGCCCTTCAAATACATTGATCGTCCTCCATCCCTGCGGGAGTTTGATGACGGCATCCCGGTTGGTTGTTGCAATGAAGGCGCGGCATGGGATAGATTCGCATCAATGCATAAGCCTGCAAGCGGCATGGAGAGTGAGGATTCGCCGATGAAAGAGTCGTTCACCAGACGGAATATCTTGGAAATGGGGCTTGGATCCGCAATCGTGGCAGCGTGCGGCGGGTCGGCGGCAGCGACCGCTGCCGGAACCCAACCCGTCCCAAACCCGCAGGAGGGGAATCGGATGCTTAACGTGAAAGATTGTAACAATTTCGGAGAGGAATTGGAGCGATCGCTGGTGCTTCGCACCTCGCCTATAGCGGTAAAGATGCTGAAATCGGAGGCCGACATTCCGAAGGGAGCTTTCAGACCCAGGAAAGATAAGAACCAGCATTATGCTCAATGCCAGGTCTTCGGACTGTCCAGGCGAGACAGGATGACGGTGGCGATGCTCAAGGATGACAACTGGTGTCTGGGTCCTCTGCTCGCATATGGAATGGTCGATTCGCCAAAAGCACAGGACGGAGCACAGGGCGGCGATCCCAAAATGCAGTACAAGCGTTTTGAGTACGGCAAATATATCGGGATAATGACGGGTCCATTAAAGTCAGCCGCCTTCGAGCCGGATCTTGTGCTTATCTATTCGGACACCAATCAACTGAGAGATATGCTCCTGTCATTGAAGGAGGAAGAGAAGCCCAAGGTCAAATCAAATTTTTTCCCCATTTCCTGCGCGTTTTGCATCACAAACCCGATATTGGACAACGAGTACTGGATAAATCTGCCGGATCCGGGCGAGTATGTCAGGGCACTGACGCAGCCCGGAGAGATGATATTCTCCATACCGGTTTCCAAACTGAATGAATTCATGGATGGCCTAAGGAAGTTTTATAAGGAATCCATGTTTGCTCACGAGCAGATGATGATGGATTCCGATTTTCCGCAGCCGGAAATCTATAGGAAAATGTTCGAATCCTGGGGCATGGAACACAGCCGATAACCCAATGATGGTTGATCTATTACGCGGTTCGTCACTTGTGAAAGGAGTGCAGTGATATGACCAAATGGCAGGATTTACTGGAAAAATATGGCAAGCCGACGCCCTGGCCTTATCCCATTCGCTACGATAAGGAACAGGAAATCGAAACCGATGTCCTGATTATCGGCGGGGGTATCGCCGGGTGCTGGGCGGCTATCAGCGCCGCCAGAACCGGTGTTAAAGTGGCGCTGGTGGAAAAGGCGGATACCATCAGGAGCGGTGCGGGAGGCCCCGGCTGCGACCACTGGTGTGTCACACCGGCCAATCCCCATTCCAAGGTTGACCCCGATGACTGGGCCAAGCGACTTGTGGAGCATCCGGTTCATGCCGGCGACCCGCCGACCGGACCGCTGCCGATTTCCTACGCCAACGGCATCGGCACCCAGATTCAATGCCGTGAGGACTGGGATACGTTGCTGGAAATGGAACAGATGGGCGGCAAGATCCGGGACACCGACGACGAATACGTGGGAGCCGAAGGCCGCTATGACGACAAGTTGATGTTTTCTCCGCGCATGAGCCCCAACCATGCCACCGAGGTGACTGTCCGCGTCTGGGGGACAACCTTTAAGCCCGCTTTGAAGAAAGAGTGCCAGCGGCTGGGCGTGAAAATTTACGACCGCGTCATGGTTACCAACCTGCTGACCGAGGGAGGCGTCCAGGGAGCCAGAGTAATCGGGGCCATGGGCTTTAACAACCGCACCGGCGAGTTTATGGTCTTCAAGTCGAAGGCCGCCGTACTGTCTACCGCCGGCAGTAATTCACTCGGGTTCCTGAATACCGAGCTGGCCGGTTACAATACCTTCCCCGGCTCCCGGACCAAGACTGGAGACGGCGTGGCCATGGCCTGGAGGGCCGGCGCCGAGCTTACCCTGATGGAACAGACTATGCCGCATGGGCTCGGCACCGGGCTCAAGCATACCTGGTACGGCGGCGCCAGCGACGCCAGTTTCGAGAATATCCAGCAGGTCGACGCCAACGGCAAAAAGCTGCCCTGGCCTCTGCAGGGATGGCCGGACGGCGGCGCGATGGGACCTTCTCCGGAAAACAGGCAAAAAATCATCAAGGGCATCCAGGATGGCACTTACGCCCTGCCCTTCTTCGGCGATTTCCCCGCCATGTCCGAGGTCGAACGCCGGGTTACCTGGAAACTGATGCTGGGCGAGGAATCTACCACCAGAAATATCATCAATTCCTATGAAAAAGCCGGCTTCGACCCGGCCAAACACCTGCTGATGAACTATAACTTGATTGAAGGAACCAGCCCGTCCCACTGGCTAACAGCGGGCCGTGGCGGTCCCGTCGTCGACTGGGACCTGAAATCAACCCTCGACGGTCTGTACATCGCCGGAGAATCACATGTTCTCCGCCGGCGACCACAGCTACGCCGCTTCGACCGGACGGTATGCCGGCAGAAAAGCCGCTGCCTACGCCAGGCAGATAGGCGCAGGCAAAATATCCAGAGACCAGATCGCTCTGGAAAAAGCCCGCGTCTACGCCCCGATAAATCGCAATGACGGCATCGACTGGAAAGAACTGCACGCCGGCATTGCCCGCACCCTGCAGTACTGGTGCAGTGAATTCAAAACGGAATCTGATGCTGAATATCGGGCTGGATTCTCTGAAAGAAATACAAGAAGTTTTTGTGCCCAGGCTGTATGCCCTCGACCCCCACAAACTCATGCGCAGTATCGAAGACCTGAGCCTGCTGACCCACGCGCAAATTGTCATCCATGCATCCCTGGCACGCAAGGCCAGCAGCCGTGCGCTGTTCTTCTTCAGAATCGATTACCCCGACATAGACCCGCCGGAATGGAACAAGTTCGTTACCGTCAAGCTGGAGAACAACAAGGTCAAGACGGGCGAACTGCCCCTGAACTACTGGGGCGATATGAAAGCGAACTATGAAGCCCACAACAAGGACTACACCGGAGTCTATAAAAGAAAATAGGGAGAACTGTTATGCCTCGTAAAGAAACTTATGCATTACCCAATATTATCAGCCCGGCGAATCCGGTAATTTTCAATCCTGATGTCTGTACCGGCTGCAACCACTGCGTGGAAGTCTGCCAGGTAGATGTCTTTATCCCCAACCCGGAAGAAAAGATGCCCCCGGTCATCCTGCACCCGGATGAATGCTGGTACTGCGGCTGCTGCGCGACCGATTGCCCCAACCAGGCCATCACCTTTAACTGGCCGGTCCAGCAGCGGGCTTACTGGAAAGACAAGGCCACGGGGAAGGTCCTCCGGGATAGCCAGTAGGTCAACTATCTCCGGCAGAGCCGGAGGCTTGAGTGTGTACCGCTCAAAGCGGTTGGATGAACTACCTTGGCTCTGGAGCGCCGGCCGTTGCCTTATTGATCGGCGTTCTTCGGCGTTTTGTCGGTGTATGTCGGCGTTAAATGATCCCGGAACTGCCAAACTTTGTGAGTCCCCGAGCAGAGCTGGGGGATTGTCAGTTTATTCACTTTGGTAAACCGCCGCCTCCAGCGGAGAGACGCAATCGGGCAGCGATTTACTGCGGCCCGGAACCAATGCTTGCGGTCTGCGTGGAACGCGGCGGCGGGTTGGGATTGGCCTGGGGAAGAGGGGCCTCGTAATCGCTGATCGTGTATACATTTCTCGCATTCCAGGAGCAGAAACCGAATGCGCCCGCATCGCGGAGCGCCCGGATCTGCTCCAGGATCATGCGCCTGTCGTAACGGGCACCGATGTCGAAATCCTGGATCCACGGCCGCAGTTTAGCCCGTTGCCCTTTGATACGCTCCAGCCCTCGCGAGCAGCTGTCGAAGATGACCTTGTAGGGTTCTTCGGCAGGATTCTTGAGGCCCAGGTAGCCCGGCGGGAAATGCGAAGGGTATACCATTGGGCAGACATAATCCACGTATGGGGCTATATCCTCGATCTTCTGCCCGATATTGAGGTCGTCTATGGCGACCGTCGTTAGCCCGAAGATATCGGCTGAGACAAGGATGTCGATGGATTTGAGTTCCTGGTCCGCGTACTGGAAAAATTCCTTGATAACCTGTCTTTTGGGGACATCGCCTTTGTAGGCGGGATATACCAGTCCCGTGAGCCGGCCATCGGTCGGAAAACGGACATAGTCGAACTGGACCTCGTTAAAGCCCCGCGCCGCAGCTTCTTTGGCTAAGTCCACATTGTATTTCCAAACGCAGCGGGAGGCGGGGTCCACCCAGGATAGACCTTTGTTATCGGTCCAGACGGATCCGCCGCTCGTCTTTATCGCAAGCTCGGGCCTCGCGCCTGCGAGCACAGGATCCTGGAAGGCCGCGATGCGGGCAATTGTGTGGATCCCTCGTTCGCGGCAGTAAGCGAGCACGCCATCCAGGTCCCGTATGCGCCGCTCGCGGGCCTTAATTTCCGCCACCATCGGCACCGCGGAGTCGTAACCCACCTTTCCCGTGCAGTCCTTGATATCAATGACCAGGGCGTTGAGGCCGTAGCGCGAAACGCCGTCGGCAATTTCCTGGAACCGTTTGGTGCCTGCAACCCAGGAGGTCATATACAGGCCGCGAACTTCCATGTTTAATCGGTCCCTGTTCTTCTGCTTCTGCTGTGCCTTCGGGACCGCGGCAACCTTTGCTTGCGCCTGCGCCGATTGGGGAATGTGAATCTGTCCGGCGGCACAGAGAATCATGAGAAGCAATGCCAAAGCAGCTGCAACACCTGAGATGAGAAGTTGCCTTTTCAATGAAATCTCCGGGTATCTCGAGGCCATACAGCCTGCAGCGACTGAGCACAGACTGCATCCTCAGGTCATTACGATCCATTCATCGGGTTCATTGTTACTTTTCGGCCGGGATTGCCGGCAGATTCAGGATTTCCTGCAGCGGTCTCAAATCTCTTACCAATTTTTTTCCAGAGAGACGGCGTTCGGGGTGGAATTGCATTTGATGAAAAACATTGCAGGGGCCGGTTGCTTCTTGTTTTATTTTGTTCTGTAAAATATGCTGCGGCTTAACGGTAGTAGACCTTGTGCGCGAGCTTGTCCGGGTCGCAAAGGTAGCGGGTCAGCTGCTCCTTGACGCGCGTCAGGTCGCCCGCTTCGTCAACATCGAGATAGTTCATGCGCTTCCGATTGGCGTTGAACCATCGGGATACAATTTCCTTTTCCCAGGTTTCACCTTTCCGCTTTCTTATCCTGCCCTGTGCGAAGAAGATGGATCGGATCTTTTCCTGCAGGCGCTTCGACGGCAAACGCCCCAGGGGAGCGGATTGCCGGCCGGCAAAGCGCCCATTCCGGAACAGATAAATTTCAGCTTTCTTCTGTTCCTCGTCAGCCACGAAAAGGATGAGATTGCGTCCTTCAGTTTGGCCCGCCATGTTTTCGTGAATCTCGGTCTGCAGGTTGATGGCAGGCCGGAAATCCTTGATCAGGCGCATTTCCACCAGCAAAGCCTCGATCTCGTTTCCGGTTGTGCAGACATCGATGGAATACAGCCGCTCGTGTATCCTCGCGGTTTTGGGATCATTCCGGGCTTGGGGCGTGAAATAGGAGGAAACGCGACGTCTAAGGTTGCGGGACTTGCCGACATAAATGATTTTGCCTTCGCGGTTCGTCATTATATATACCCCGGCTGTGCGGGGCAGTTGACGTAAGAAGTCCGGCCCGAAGGCGAAATGACTAAAATCAACCGCCGATCCCCGGTCGTCGATCCATTCGCGGAGCGAATCGAGAGTCCGGCAGAACTCGTCTGGAACGCGCTGCAGAAGGAGCCGCCAACATGCACTCAGGTATTCAACCACCTCACGCGGCCTTTCCTCATCTGCAGGCGAGAGGCCCAGTATTGGAGCCATGTCCTCCGGCTGCAGTTTTGAGGGCACTCGTTCCAGCGCCCGCGCGGCAAGGTTTCGCAGGAACAGAGTATCTCCTCGCCAGACTTCAAGCCTCATCGATTGCATCAATGCGTTCCAAATCCCGAGCTCCCGGCCGCTCCAAACGATCAGGAGATGGAGTTCGATCTCATCGCGAAGCCGGCTCAGGATCCTGACGGCTGCCGGCGACGCAAACTCCTTCAGGCGTCTGTCTGCCCAGCGGGCTGCACCGCGAAAATGCCGCAAGGTCGCCGAATTGTCCGCAGTCTGCAAATGCAGAACCACGATGCGGCTGTCGTCCCAGTCAGGGGCGCTTACCGAGGGAAGACGCAGTTGCCAGAGGCCGGCAGCAAAAACAAATCGCGGATCCTGGCCCAGGAGGCCTGCCAGGATACTTTCGGAGGAATGGTCGTTGGGAGAACCGATCTTCAGTACATCAGCGAGGATCTGAGCCGCCGAAACTCCCTTTCCGGCTTCCTGCAGGTATTTGAAGATTTGTTCCTTCACTGGCGTTCCCACTCCACTTTATATTTCTCTGACGGAATTGTCTCCGTATCGACCGGCAATTTTTTGGAAGCGCAGGTATTCACCATGAGTCTCGCGCTTTATCTTGCCCTGATGCTCGAGCATCTCGAGGTTCCCGAGGGTTTCCGACATCGTCAGGAAGAGTTCGAAAGCGCTGCTGGAAGGGAAGAGTTCTCTCATGAGCTCGTAGACGGTCCGCGGTTCGCGTTGGAGTAAATCCAGAAGCTTGGCCTGGCGGCGCCGATAGAAGGCATGGAGGGAATCGATGACATCGAGGTGCGCACCGAACGGCTCCGCATGACCGGGCAAAACAAGGTCAATGGCAAGCCCGCGCAGCCGGTCGAGGGATTCGAAGTAAGTAACCAGCGGTTTGAACCATCCGGGTTCGGTTCCCGGCGTGAGCTCGATAAGCGGATTGGGTGACACGTTCTCGAGGAGGTGGTCAGCTGAGAATAATATCCGGTGGTTGCGTTCGTAAAGGCAGCAGAGGCCGGGTGTGTGGCCGGGCATATGGAGGACTTCGAGAGTGACGTATTTGCACCGCAGGATGTCGCCAGGGCAGAGCGGCGTCACATCAGCCAACTGTCTGCCCATGCCGGACTCTTTGCCGATATCGGCCATTATCTCCTCCAGCACCGATGGCGGCAATCCGAGCCTGGAAAGATAGCCGGCGTTCTGCCTGAAGAGAACCGGCAGCGGCAATCCCGATTCGAGAACTTTGTGCGCATCCGCGCTGTGAATCGAGACGGGAACTGGCCGCCCGATTTGTTCCAGGACCCAGGCAGCTCCGCCGAAATGATCCATATGACCGTGAGACAAAACGATGCGGTTCACTTCTTCAAAACGATGCCCTGTCTGAGTTAGTCCGTCGGCCAAGGCCTTTTGAGACCCGTCCAGTCCGATGCCGGTATCGAACAGCAGTAAACCGTTATCTTCTTCGACGACGTAGGCGTTGGCCGGCCCTCCGGCCTGACGGAATGGGATCGGGATTGGGATGCGATGGATTCCCAGGTCGCCGAGTTCTTGTTCCTGCATTGTTTCCTCGAAGCGCTTTGACATCAGCAGCGAATATTAATGATATTGGTAAACCCCCGGCCCTGCCGGGGGACTCAAAGAGTTTGACAGCTCCGTATTTTGAAACGCTGAGAAACGCTGATAAAAGCGCTGACAAACGCCGATTTGTTCGGCGTGGATCGGAAGCGCCTCATCGGCTTTTGCCCGCGTAAGTCAGCGTTCAGGACCGGCGTAACTAGTCCAACCGCTTTGAGCGGTTCAAATCTTTCAAGCCTCCGGCTTTGCCGGAGTTACCTGACTTCAATAGTGCCCGACCCAAAAAACACAGCAATACAACCGGAGTGGAATCTCTATTCATCTGAGCCATCCGGTGAAGGCCGCCGTTCGCTGCTCCCATTGATTCCGAAGGGATTCTACACCCGGGGAAATGATTTTATCTTCCCGGATTGCGATTTTGGAGTTTATTGATGTGTGATCCGGCGATGCATCAAACAAAGCGGCCCGCTGCCTTCAGTACTGTAAGAGCCTCCACCGTGACCCATTCATTCAAATGGCGGCGGCTGACTCCGCCCCATTTCACCAGAGAGCGTCCGCTTCGAACTGTTTTTGTCGTGGCCTGATAATAGGCGTGTTCTGCCGGGAATCCGCTGTCCGGAAGGCGTTTGCTTTCCAGCAGGTCAAGAGCGTCCTTGCAGCGCGCGTCGCGGATAAATCCCGCTTCCGCCATTACTCTTAAACCCGACAGCAGGCTGTAGTGCCAATAGTAGGGGTAGTTCAGTTTAGTGTAGCTTTGCCTGATTACGCGTCCATTCGACCGCCGCCAGCACAAGCGACGGGACAAAAAGACCTCCGCTGCCTTTTTTACCGCCTTCCGGGATTTACTGTCCCCGGCCAGCCGCGCGTGCAGCGCCAGAGAGCGAAAGGCGAGCCATGTTTCGTCGAATGAGGATGTTGTTCCTTTGGCTTTGAGATCGCAGTTCCATCCGCCGTCGGGCCACTGGTTGTCGAGCAAATGCCCGATCAGGATGTCCAGGCGCGGATCGTCAAGTCCGAGCGTCAGGATACTGAATATCGCGTTGCCGTCGACGGATCCGTGTATTCGGACGGGGCCGCTCTTCCGGCGGCGGATGAGCCGGGTCTCATACTCCTTCGAGGTGAGCCATCCCAGGACCTCGTCGCGCAGCGGAACGAGCGTTTTGTCGCCGGCCGGATAGCCAAGATCGGCCAACGCCGCCAGCACCCAGTGCGCGCCGCAAAATTTGGCGTAAGGATGAAACGGGATACGCCTGTCCCGGCCTCGTTCCGACAGTAGCGCCAGGACTCGCGGCGACATGCGAATTTCTTCCCTGAGCTTTTTTATCGAAGCCGAATCGGGAGGTTCATCCAGTATATTCACTCGCGTTTTATAGCGGATGGACGGCTCATTGGATTGCAGCAGATAAGGGATGACGCTTTCCATTTTTCTCCCCTGGCAAAGCCGCATGCCATTTTGACAACATGCCCTGTCCTGCCATTGAGGTAGAGCCGACAAGGAATTCCCGGATGAAAAATTGGGAGCAGGGAGGTGCCGATCCCGGCGTCGTCCTATGGCAATTATTCCTTGGATACCTTGATCACGGCATCCTTGGGCAGTGCCAGCTTGGCTTCCACTTCAACGGCTTTGATAATCCCCACCGGGACAGGACAGGCCGCGTGAAAACAGTGCTTCAGGCCCATTTGGAGCGCTTGTGGAACTGCCCTCTTGGAGGAAATTTCCTGGAGGGGATTGACCTGGGGAAGTTCCAGCGCGAGCTGCTCAATCGCTTTGCAGTCGCTGGTAATAGCCAGTTTGCAGGTTTTGCCGTCCATGGACGCTTCGACGTTCGTAACGTGGCCGCAGACACCCGAATTTATTTCAGCCTTCGACATCTGTTCCTCCTGAAATCAGCGAGAACCGCTTTGTTGCCCTGCCTTCGATACCTTGTGGAAATATCCTAAAGCTGAGCGAAATAGGGCGGTTTCATCTCCTTCTGTGTGCTTCTGCAGTTTCCTGGTTTTTATTGACCGATGTTGGCCGCATGAAAGAGGATTAAGGCAATTGAACGCCGCTTCGGTTCGGGGTGGCCAACTTCGCTGCGATAAGCACCGGCACCGCATATCGCCCTTTTGAATGCTACATTGGAGCAGATGCATTGACAAGGTCGTCGCTTAACGGAGGCAGACCGGCGGAAGCAACTGCAGAGTCGGATTGATACCCTGGACTTGGTAAAGGCCCATTCCCGTGCCAAGCCATTCCCGGAGCGCAAGATCCATCCGATAGAAGAACTGCTGCCGGCAAACTGGAACCCACCTATCTCATGGATGTCCACGCCTCGCCCAAGCTTATGGTTAATGAGTCCGCCTGTCCCAGGGCGCTGTAACCATCACAAACGGTCGAAGCCGCAGTGGAAATGAACAACTTTAACCTGCCGATATCGGGGGCGGCGGCGGAGCCGGTTAAAGCATAATCGTGCGGAGTTTGGGGACATTCGTGACTGTCCCCACTTCCGGTCCCCAATTCCGCCGTATTTCAGCGGCGGCGCGCCTTTTTCGCCGTCCGCCGCAACGAATAGTTAGACAACGGGTCTTTTATTATTTCGGCCTGCCGCTGTCCAAGTCCTTGCGATACGATTGAAACAACCAAAGTATTGAGGGATACACCTTCAATTTTTGCGCGGGCGATGAGTTGAGCATGAAGGGATCGAGGAACACGCTGAACGAAACGTCCGCTTACCTTGGAAAAAGGCATTGGAATTTTATCACCGAACTCGCGCGCAACTGCAAGCCAGGACCCAAGTGCATCGCGACCATGTTTGACAGCTTCCTCCGGAGTGGCTCCGTCAGAACAACAACCCGGAAGATCGGGGAAAGTGATGGAATATCCGCCTCCATACCCGAGGCTGTCAGGATGACGGCGGCAATAGAGCAGCTGCTCGAAATACGGCCTTCCCGTGCAAACGCCTCCATCGACATAAAAGCGATCACTCCAGGCTCCGGCGTGATAGCATGGGCCGCACACGGTGGGCATGTGCAGCGCCGGCCGGGCAACACTGACCCTGGCTTTGTATAATGACTTTTGGGGTTGATCCGATGCGTTTCGATTTTGTCACCGCAACCAGGATAGCATTCGGCTCCGGCAGAGTCGGGGAGGCGATACCTGCGGCAGCTTCTCTGGGGCGCAAGGCTTTGATCGTTGCCGGAAGCACGCCTGCCCGTCTGGATCCATTCGTTGCCGGATTGCAGGCTGAGCGCGTCGCATGCAGCCTGTTCTCCATTTCGGGCGAACCGACGATTCCCGGGATTCTGGATGGAGTGCGGATTGCCAGGAATGCCGAATGCGACGTCGTAATCGGCTTCGGCGGCGGCAGCGCATTGGATGGCGCTAAGGCGATTGCGGCGCTACTGTCCAATCCAGGCGATCCGCTCGATTATCTGGAGGTTGTCGGCAAAGGCCTTCCTTTGACACAAGCGTGTGCTCCGTGCATCTGCATACCGACGACGGCAGGCACGGGCAGCGAGGTGACCCGAAACGCCGTGCTGGCTTCTCCCGAGCATCGCGTTAAAGTCAGCCTGCGCAGCCCCGGTATGCTCCCCCGGCTTGCCGTAGTGGATCCCGACCTGACGCACTCGGTTCCCCCCTCCATTACGGCGAGCACCGGGATGGACGCTCTGTGCCAGTTGATCGAGCCGTTTGTATCCAACGCTGCCAATCCCGTCACCGATGCCATCTGCCGCGACGGAATCCGCCGCGCAGCCCTCTGGCTGCGTGCGGCCTATGCGGACGGCAGCAACGTCCAGGCTCGGGGAAATATGGCGCTGGCCAGCCTGTTCGGCGGCATCGCTCTGACGAATGCAGGCTTGGGCGCAGTCCACGGTCTTGCCGCTCCCCTGGGCGGAATGATTCCTGTCCCCCACGGAGTTGTCTGCGCCCGCCTGCTGCCGATAGTAATGGAGGCCAACCTGAAAGCGTTGAATGCCAGGGCTAAAGACTCCCCTGCAATTCCCCGCTACGACGAGATTGCCCGCCTGCTGACGGGCCGCGCATCGGCGGGAGCCAAAGAGGGTGTAGAATGGCTGCATTCGATGCGGGATGATTTCTCTGTTCCGCGGCTTGCCGATTTCGGATTGACGGAAAAGGATTTGCCCGGCATCGCCGTCAAAGCTCAAAGGTCAAGCAGCATAAAAGGCAATCCCGTTCAACTGACGCTGGAAGAACTGACGGAGATACTTAGCGAGGCGATTTAAAGCTCGGGAGAACCCGCACGCTCCTTATTTCACTGGAGCGCATGAAATCCCTGCCTCCGGAGCGTGCAAACCATCTCAGGGCTATCATTTTCACAAGGACCGAAGCCATGCTGGCAATCACCGGAGCCACGGGGGAAGTAGGGGGCAGGATTGCAGTGCGCCTGGCCCGGAGGGGACGGACTCAGCGGCTGATTGTGCGCGATCCCGCGCGGGCGCCTCAACTTCCGGGAGCCGAGGTTGTTCAGGCTTCATCCTATGGCGATGCCGCCGCGATGCGCAGGGCGCTGAACGGTGTCGACACATTGTTCCTGGTATCCGCCCGCGACCGTTTTGGAGTGGCCCACATCAGCGCCAAGAATCACACGGCGCCTCCTCCCTACGATCGGTTGCAGCAGCAGCTTACGGCCGTGGATGCCGCAGCGGCTGCCGGGGTGAAGCACATCGTCTACCTCTCGGTGATGAATGCGGCTCCCGACGCCACTTTCATCCTGGCGCACGACCATTTTCACACCGAAGAGCACCTACGGGCTTCGGGCATGCCCTTCACTATCCTGCGCGCTAGCCTGTATACCGATAACGTGCCGCAATGCGTCTCGGCCGATGACGTTATCCGGGCGCCGGCCGGAGATGGGCGCGCCGCCTGGGTTACGCGTGACGATATTGCCGAAACGGCCGTTGCGGTTTTGACAGGTATGGGGCATGAAGGGCTTACTTATGATGTAACAGGCCCGGAGGCGCTCACGATGGTCGAGACTGCCGAACGGTTGTCCGCGGCCTTGAACCGGGAAATCGTTTACCAGCCCCAGACTCCCAAAGAAGCCCGGGAAACACGCTCGACCAGCCGGCTGGAAAAATTCGAGGCCGAGCGCCGGATGTTGACCGGACACGGGCTGGATGACTACGAGGTCGACGTTTTCGTCACCCATTTCCTGCAAATTGCCATGGGTGATTTGTCCAAGGTTAGTGATACGGTTCCGAAACTGACGGGACACGCGGCCCAATCCCTGTCCGAATACCTCGAGCAGCACCCTGAAAGCTATCGCCATCTTCTCCGGGAATCCTGATCCGGGTATATGCCGAATCCAGTCAGGTACCTCCGGCAAAGCCGGAGGCTTGAAAGATTTGAACCGCTCAAAGCGGTTGGAGGAGTTACGCCGGTTTTGCTCGCCGACCCTCGCCGAACAAATCGGCGTTTGTCAGCGCTTTTATCAGCGTTTCAAAATACGGATCTGTCGAACTCTTTGAGTCCCCCAGCAGAGCCGGGGGTTTACCGATGTAATTAGTTTCTGTCGCGAAACTCGGGTTTTGTGAAAAAGCCAAATTTTTCAACCGTCAATAGGATATTTGATATTACATAGAAGCCGATAATTGGAGTCAGGCCGCGTAGCGGCCAGCTGAATTTGCCAGGCCTTTTAAGGCCTGGATCGAAAGGAGTTAAGTTTTCCGTCGCGTAGCGACGGCTGAATCTCAGGCGTCGCTACGCGACGCGCTGCTCGCTGTACCATGGTTCCCGGCCTTGAAAGGCCGGGCTAAAATCATAGTGCCGCTACGCGGCACAAACCAGTTTCGCGACGAAACTAATTAGCGGCAAGCTGGCCTCGTCCAAGCGCCGGGCCGATCAAATCAATTTTCCTCTTGCAGCAGAGAAGTGCATTTCAATCGCAAAGCCGCGGAAGAGCCTTTACGGCTCTGACGAATATCGATCTTTAGCAATAGGCGCCGTCCCGAAACATGCCCGCCCGCATTTCTCACAGTTTTCCTGATGCGGTGGCTCAGATGGAGATATATACTCTCGATTGAATGTTACCGGTTCCAGGTTGCAGCATGAAGGCTTGATAGCTGCAGCCTCGAACAAATAAAAAAGATAGGTTCCGATACGAGCTTCTCCAGGAAATCCCGTGAGAGATTCGTGTTGGAAGCGAATACAAGGCCGGATCAAGCTTTCACATCCGATGGGTCATGCCTGTCAGACGGATTGGCAAAGGGAGAATCAAGAGGTGAAAAAATTTACCATTTCTGAAGTAGTGGACTCTTTGGGGGTCAACAAGTTTACCTGGTCCGTGTTTTTCTTCCTCGGTATGTCCATGGTCTTCGACGGCTATGACTACATGGTTGTTTCGTATACCATGCCCCAGATTTCCGCCGAGTGGGCTCTAAGCAAGGTTCAGACGGGCAGCCTGTCGTCCTGGAGCCTTTTCGGCCTGATCATCGGCGGTGCTTGCGCCGGTATCATCTCGGACAAAATCGGCCGGAGAAATACTCTTATCTTTTCCATCGCCGCCTATTCGCTGCTGACAATTCCAATCTACTTCTCCACCAGTTTCGCACAGTTCGCGTTCTTCCGCATTCTGGCCGGCGTGGGCCTGGGTGCCTGCATCCCGGTGGTTACGACCATATTCTCCGAATCCACACCTACTCCCCGACGCGCGCTGTTCATCACATTCGGCATGGCCTGGATGATCGTCGGCTGGGTGCTGGGCGGGCTGATACCTACCCTCCTTGTTCCGCATCACGGATGGAGGATCTGCTACCTGATCGGCGGTGTTCCTTTCCTGTACGCCATTTTCCTGTATCTTCGGATGCACGAGTCGCCTTACTGGCTGGCCAGCAAAGGGCGCAAAAAGGAAGCGGTGGAAATGCTCGCCCGAATAGAAAAACGCGCCACGGGCAAAGTGACTCCGCGTGACCCCGGTGCTCTGGTCGTCCCGCCGGCTCCTAAAGTCGCCGGTCCCAAAGCCCTTTTCTCCAAGGATTACCGCATAATCACCGCGGGCGTATGGATCACATACTTCTGCGGCTGTTTCACCGTATACGGCCTCAATGCCTGGCTGCCTTCCCTGATGCTGGAAAAAGGCTTCCAGCTGACTTCCGCATATACTCTGGCCATCGCCAACAATGCGGCTGCAGTCATCGCCAACTGCCTGACCGGCTTCGTCGCCGAGATCATTGGCCGCAGGCCGAACCTCATCATGAGCTATCTGGTCGGGGGTCTTTCCATAATCCTGATGGCCTTCGTCGGCGGCGGTTTCACGACCATTTTGGCTGCCAGCATTTTCATGGGTTTCGCCATCAATTACGCGATCACGGCCGTGCAGCCCCTGATGGCCGAAGCCTATCCGACCGAGTTCCGAAACACCGGCGTATCCTGGTGCCAGGCGTTTGGCCGGGTGGGTGGAGCGCTGGCTCCCATCGTGAGCGGGGCCATCATGGGAATGCAGCTTGGGATGCGGGTGTCTTTCCTGTTCTACCTCATTCCGGCTGTTGTCGGCGCCCTGGCGGCCTTCCTGTTCGTCAAGAAAGAGACCAAGGGCAAATCGCTCGACCAGTTGGCTCAGGAGACGACTTTTTCCAGTCACTGATACTGCAAGGATTTCCGCTCCGGCACCGGGCGGGCAAAACAGGCAAACTCCCACCTGTGCCGATTTGTCTTTGACCACGGCGTTCCTCGAAACTTCCGGTATGGTCGGGATGAGCAAAAAGGAGAGCTGCATCTTTGCGGCTGCAGAGACGCAATCCGGAAGTCTGGTGCCTTTTGACTGCCCGGCAAAATCGAGGGCCGTCCTTCCCTCACCGGTATTCTTTTTCAGGACAGGCGGGATCGCGTCTCCGTGCGCATCAGTAAAGGCGAAACCAGACGCCTCCGGGATTAAGGGTCATTACCGGTTTCCTGTCACTTTTCGCCACCGCAAATGCAAGCCAGCATTCCAGAGTATCCCCGGAACGGAGCGATGGAGTCAGACCTGATTGCGACGCCACAATCGAGGCGCTCCCGAAGGGCTTGCCCTCTTCAGAGTAAGCATTGAATTGCGCTCCGCTCAGTTCCCAGGGCTTATCTCCCGGAGCGCCACGGGCGCTGTATTCAAGACGAACACGCGCGAGAAGGTATTCTGAATCAGTCCCGATCTGTGTCTCGGATGCGCCTGCCTTCTTTAAAAACTCTCCGGCCTTTTCGCCGCGAACTATTTCAGCGACCGTCACCTTGAGGTCGTATGTTTCAGGTGAAACATACATGTCACTGAGTTCAACCATCGCCGGCACGGTCGTTCCGATCGATGCCGCATCAGCGGACGAAAAGCCTGCCCCGGGCTTCTGCTCCGGGGCAGGGGCCGGTTTCTCCGCACAGGCAACAAGAAAAGCCAATGCGAGGATCAAAAAGATCGCACAAGCAGTTGAGAATCTCATTTTTCAACCTCAACTATTTCCATTTGTCTATAGAGGCGCTGGCCAGATAACGGAAGTCGCCGGCGTACCAGTAAGGATTGGTTCCCCCTCCCACCACGACAATTTCCACTCCCGCCCTGGGGCTAAAAAGCTGCAGCGGGGAATCGGACTCCGGCGCTCGTTTCAACAAGGAGGCGTACGGTTGGACTCCTTCCTTGGCCTTTTTGAGATAATCCGGCATGGCATTCCAGTAGTTCCACATAGTAAAGTGCACATTTTCCGTCAACCACTGGTTGAGTTTCTCTTTCGTTTCGAAGGATTCATCCTCTTTAAGCGCCGTTGCTGTCACCGGATCTATAATCAACATCCCTGCGGTTTGTATGTTTACACCCGGAGTATGATGAGCGCCGGCTCCGCTCATTTCCAGCGCTACCATCTGACGTCTCATCAGCTCGTGATAAGGATCCGGATTGTAGGCGCTGTAATTAAGCAAGGTCCAGCCGTTAAACACGCTCACAACGCTCTCCTCCTGCTTGAAGCCCTTTTGTACGTGCAACGGTTTCCAGCCGGATGGGAGGTCTTCTTCTTTTTCGGCAAAGCAAAGATTGTTGTAGTTGTAGTTGTTTCCGAAGGTTCCGAGATACGTGGTCCCGGCCTTTCCGCCCCCTCCCAGGTTTTTGGTGATAAACGTCCAAGCTCTTCCAATGACCGCATTGGTCTCATCGAAGGGCCCAAGCGCTCCTATTCCCATGTTCATCTTTAGTTCGTTCCTGATGGGTCCATTGAGGACTATCATTCTCGCCATAGAGGACGTTGACGAAGGCAGCGAACCCTGCCCCGTTGCAGCCAGAGCCAGGATGGCAGGGAAGTGTTTCGGTTTGGCGCCTGCCATCACGGCGTTGACTGCAACCATTTCGACCGTGTATTTCCACGGCGCCTGAGCCGGCGAAGGCATCATCTGGCCCACGATCTCATCAGGCTTGTGGCTGGTCGCCTTGAGCATTTCTGAAACCTTTGCTTCGGTGGGGAGGGCTATCATGAGCCCGTCGGTCCACCCATTTTCCAGAAACTGGCGCTCCAGATTCTGCGCTGTATCGGGTTTTAGCAGCCTTTCCCGAGGTTTTTCCACGAACCCGGTCTTTTTATCCTCATCCGATAATGGTTTGGTTAGAGCGGCTACAATCTCCTCAACCACCGGTTTGCCGGTCAAAGGATCGTTGCCCTCGATGTATTTTCGGCACTCCGCCGCAGGCTTGTTCGAAACCGGGTGATGGATATAAGTGAATCGTGCCCGGGGCATGCCCTTGCTGGCGGCAGTGGCTTCTGAGACATCCTGAAATCGACTGGTGACGATGGGGGCTGTGGGCACTCCAAGTTTCTCGACCGTAATAGCATGGCTGGCGACCGCCGGCGTGCAGCTGCTTCAATGGCCGACGCCTATGATCATTCCCTGGGCTTGCGCCTTGACTTCTTCCCACAGTTTAGGGTCATTATCAAAGTAGGTGCCCGCCTTGCTTTTGACCACCCAGTTCGTCTTGGGGTATTTTTCGGACAGCACTTTCTGCATTTCTTCGAATAGCTGATGAGTGAGCGGATACATCACATCCACGATATAGATGGTCTTTCCTTCCAGCGTATCCAGGCGAGGCGCCATCGGGATCAGCGGAGTCGGAGAAGCCGAGCCGACAGGATTCAAGACCGTAAGCGTCCGCTGTTCCGGATTTTGGGTGCACGAAATAACAAGGCAGGCAAGGAGACAAACTGCGAATGCCGGCCAACCGATCCTCTTTTTCATGATCTGATCTCCTTTGAACGAAAAATGGACATGAACCGCGTGCATTACCGTCAGCACTGCGACTCCATAGGGAAACTCAAAACCACAGGATATTCCGTGGGCGAATTTCGCTGCGGCGCGTTACCTCCACTTGTCGACGGAAGCACTGGAGACATAGCTGAAGTCTCCCGCAACCCAGAAGGCATTCGTGCCTCCTCCCACCACAATGATCTCGATCGGGGAGCGCGGAGGGCCGTCGGGCGGCTTGCCTTGAGATGGAGTCTTCGCAGCCATAGGCCTCCGGAGGAAGGGCGAAACGGGCAATGACGCAATCTCCCCCAATTTCAGATAGGACGCAAAAGGTTCGACCCCCGATTTTGCCTGTTTCAGCTGATCTTCTCCCCGAGCCCAGTAATGCCAGGCCGGCGTCGTGGCATTTTGAGCGAGCCATTCGACCAGTTTTTCTTTTGTGTCAAACCTATCCTTCAGGTCTCTGGCGACCACGGGATCCAACAGGAGAGTAGCCGACCCATTGCTTCCGGTCCCGCTCGTGAAAAAGTTTTGCAGCTGCCACTTCATGATTTCGTTGTGCGGCAGGCTTATGTAGCCGCCATAGTTGCTGATGCTCCAGCCCGTGAAGGTGCTCACGACGCTGTCGTTCTTTTTGAAACCCTTTTGCACGTGGAGAGGGTTCCACCCGGCAGGCAAGCCATCTTCCGTTTCCGGATAACACAGATTGTTGTAATTGAGATTGCTGCCCTGGCTGCCCAAATAGGTTTCGCCGGGAACCCCTCCTCCGCCCAGGTTCTTGGATATTAGCGTCCAGGCTCTTCCAATCGTGGCATTAGCCTGATTGAAAGGTCCCATGGCTCCAATGCCTGTGTTCATATTGATCTGCTGGATGATCGGCCCGTTCAGCACCATCATCCGGGCAAAAGACGTCGTAGATGTGAAAAGCGAGGTCACTCCCGTTGAGGCCAGGGCCAGGATAACCGGAAAATATTCGGGCTTTGCTCCCGCCATCACCGCGTTGGCCGCAACCATTTCGACCGTGTATTCCCACGCTTCGTGCGGAGGCGACGGACGCATCGTGCCTACGGTCTCATCCGCCTTGTGACTGGTGGCCCTGAGCATCTCGGCGACTTTGTCTTCTGTCGGAAGCACAATAGGAAGCCCGTCCGTCCACAGACTGTCATTGAATAGCTTTTCCAGGTTTGCTGCGGTATCAGGTTTCAGCATTCTCGGCCGCGGATCTCTTGTCAGAAATCCCTTCTTCATGTCGTCCGCGGACAGCGGTCGCGTCAAGGCCGCCACAAGTTCGTCCACAACCGGCTTTCCTGTCAGCGGATCGTTGCCCAGCAAGTATCGACGGCAAATGTCGGCGGCTTTGCCTGCAACGGGATGCGGAACAAATGTAAAGCGCATGTTCGGCACCCCCTTCTTCCATGAAATGGTCCGGACAAGGTCCTGAAACCTTTCGGTAATGATGGGGGCACTTGGCACACCCAACTTCTCAACCGAGATACAATGGCCGGCGACCGCCGGCGAGCAGGTGCTTCAATGCCCGACGGCCATAACCATGCCGTGGCCTTTCTCCTTGATCTCGGCCCAAAGCTTGGGATCATCATCAAAATAGCTGCCGATTTTGTCCCGGAATATCCAGTTTGTTTTTGGATACCTCTCCTTGAGCACATTGAAGACTTCCTGTACGAATGGCCTTGTCAACGGATACTTGGTATCCACGACGTAGATCGTCTTCCCATCCAATGTATCGAGGCGGGGAGCCATGGGTATCAAGCGTATCGGGGGCTGAACGCCTCGCGGATTCAGCACCGTGATCTTTGTAATATCCGCGGCCCAAAGCGATTCCGACAAAAGGGCCGTCACCCAAAAGATCCCTATCAGCAAACAACTTGCTCTGTTTTTCATAAGCCGCCCTTTCCTGATTTTTGATCCTGTTGGTCCATAGCTGTGTTTTTAGTGCGTCAGGCTTTCTTCAACCACATCGGGAATCACAACCTCCGAAAAAAATTATAAAAAAATTATAGATGGTTTGGGATGCGGCAGCCTGCCGCCGCTTTGTCCAAAACATGATTCACAGGCCGCCTGCATAGAACGGAGATCTCCCTCCACGGATTCCCGGCCGCGTCTGGTATTAGGCAATATGTTAGATAAAAGCGCCTGGTCTGGAGATTCCCCACGACGCGACAACTATAGCATAGTTTTGCCGCCCGGGTCACTTCCATGTCACATATTTGTGACATATTTTCTTGACAACGAGTTGACAAATCGACTAGCTTAAAATCACCATTAGTAGCGGCGCGTACAACTCACGCAAATGGACACCGCCGCAGATAATATTGTCAAACAGAAACAGATTTTCAGTGGAGCCCGATAACGCCCCTGCCGTTCCTTGACGTTGTTGCCCGAGAAGGGCGCGCTGTCACCGCCGCCAATCTGAGCGAGCTATGCGATGCGGCAATAGGTTGAGAGGGGATGCAATAGTCGAAAAGTTGGCAAGGGAGCCATAAGCGGTGCGTGTTTCTGTGCGCCAATAAAATTGCAGGCGATAGGAGGATACACCCGATGCGTTCAGTTGCATGTTTGATTGCAGTTGCTTGTCTAATCTTCGCAGCAGCCCCGGCTTCGGCTCAAAGCGACCGGGGCACCATAACCGGGACCATTTCGGACCCGGCCGGCGCCATGATCCCGAAAGCCCAGATTGAAGCCAAAAACACACAAACGGGGGCCGTTTATCAGACTGTCAGTTCGGCGACTGGCAATTACACCCTGGCCCAACTGCCGGTCGGAGTCTATCAGATCACGGCAACCCAGGCCGGATTCAAGCAGTATTTACGAACCGGAATCACGGTCATGGTTGCGCAGACATTGCGCATTGATATCGCGATGGAGGTCGGCACCATCACCGAAACTGTTTCGGTCAGCGCCGATGCGCCGCTCCTGAAAACAGAAAGCGGCGAACTCAGCCATAATGTCACCGGCACGCGCGTGGATAACCTGCCCATTTTAGGATTTTCCAATATCATTCGAGATCCCTATGCGGTGATGACGCTGCTTCCGGGCACGCTCTACCAGAACAGAGCCTGGTTTCGCGTCAATGGCGCCCCTTCCGCCTCGATGAGCATCCGGGTCGACGGAATGGAGGCCACAAACGGAATGCTGCAGCAGAGCACGGGGATGAGCCAGCAAAGCATGGCCGCAATTGAGGAATACGCGATTCAGACCAGCAACTACGCCGCCGAGTTCGGACAGGCCGGCGGCGGCTATTTCAATATCACCATGAAATCCGGCACCAACTCCTACCACGGAAGCGCATACGACTACTGGTCCAATGAAGCGCTAAACGCAAGTACGCCCTTTATAAACAGGAAGAGCCGCGTACGCAGGAACAACTATGGTTTCACCTTCAGCGGGCCGGTCTACATCCCAAAGGTTTACGACGGCCACGATAAGACGTTCTTCTTTTTCAGCTTCGAGGAGTACCGCGAGGTGACCAAGTTTAATACCACATATACGATGCCCACTCTCGCTTATCGCAGCGGCGATTTCCGCCAAGCTCTGACAGGGAAGAATCTTTGTCCAACGGCGAATCCCAATTGCGATCCCCTTGGCCGTCCAATTATGGAAGGCACGATATACGATCCGCAGACCGAACGCCTCGTTAACGGACTGCGCGTTCGAGATCCGTTTACCAATAACACAATTCCGCAGGACCGATTCGATCCGGTCGCGGTTAAGATCCAAAATCTCATTCCGGAACCCACGAGCGCGGCTGTGACACTTAACTATCTGAATCCCTGGGACAGCCCCAACATTCGAACCATCCCGGCCTTCAAAATCAACCACAACCTGAGCAACCGCACCAAGCTTTCGTTCTTCTGGTCATCGACAGATATCCTGAACCAGCACGCGCCCGGGCCTCCGGGGGGAGACGGCATTCCTTCTCCGGTCTCCACCGAAAGGAATACGGACCAGGAGTCTTATATAGCGCAGATGGCCTTTGATTATACCGTCACGCCGACCATGGTGCTTCATTTGGCTGCCGGTGTCCAGAATCTGCAGTTCCTGGATCCCGCATACGATACCAATTTTGACCAGCTCAAAGAACTCGGTCTTCCGGGATCTCTGTACACCGTCTTCCCATTCATTTCTGGACTCTCGGCGGCTCGCGGCGGCATGTCGGCGCGAGCGGTCAGCATGGCGACCGGCAACATGGGCCCCTATATGCAAACCAAATCGGTTATGTTCAAACCTTCCGGAAGCGCCAGCCTTACATGGGTGAAGGATAACCACACCTTGAAGTTCGGCGCGGAATTGCGCCAGGAGAAATATCCCACCACACTCTATGCCCCCTCCTACGGTTATTACAACTTCGGCGTGGAGCAGACCGGTCTTCCCTCGATTCTGGGGCAGCCTTTGCAGGGTGGCACCATTGGATTCCCCTACGCGAGTTTTCTCCTGGGGCTTATTGCTGACGGCAACAGCGGGGTTCCCAGCGACCCCCGGCTGGGTAAATCCGCATGGTCGGCATACGCCCAGGATACCTGGAAGGTTACCCGTAGATTTACGCTCGACTACGGACTTAGATGGGATTACCAGGAGTACTTCAAGGATCCGCACGGCCGGATCGCGAGTTTCTCGCCCACAACCCCGAATCCATCCGCGGGCGGCCTGTTGGGGGCCGTGATTTATGAAGGCTCCGGACCGGGTCAGTGCAACTGTGACTTCGCGGAGGTATACCCCTATGCATTCGGTCCGCGGTTGGGAGCCGCATATCAGATTACGCCCAAAACCGTCCTGCGTATGGGATTGGGCGTCTCTTACGGCCAAACAGCCAACGAAAATCAGGCATCCTGGAAGGTCGGCTCCAGCAACCCGTATTACTCGCCCGCATACGGCAATCCGGCGGGCCTCTTGCGCAACGGCATGCCTGCTCCGAGGCCATGGCCTGTCTTGGATGCCGGTTTGTATCCTCTTGCAGGCACGCTCAGCGCGCCCCCGGTCGCAATCGATGGCAACGCCGGCCGGCCGCCGAGGCAGTTCCAATGGAGCATTGGCATTCAGCACGAGATCTTAAGGAACCTGGTCGTGGAGATCTCCTATGTCGGCAACCGCGGCGCCTGGTGGGAAGCCAACGACCTGATCAATGTCAATGCGTTGTCAGCCGAGCGTATTGCCTCTTTTGGGCTCAACGTCAACAACGCGGATGACCGGAAGCTGCTGACCTCTCCGCTGAATTCGTCGCTGGCGGCGCAACGCGGATTCAACATACCGCCCTATGAGGGCTTTCCGATGTCGTCTACCGTAGCCCAGTCGTTGCGCCCGTTTCCGCAGTTTGCAGGCACGACCACCGGTACGCCCGCGATCCGATATATGTGGGCGCCCCTTGGCAGAACCTGGTATGACTCCTTGCAGGCAAAGGTTACCAAACGCTATTCCTATGGGCTTGATTTCACCGCTGCTTTTACCTGGCAGAAAGAGCTGACCATGGGTGCGGAGCAGCAGGGGAATGCTATGGGAGTAAGCGGCGCAGCGATAAACAATGTTTTCGACCGGCGCGTGAACAAGTACCTTTCCATGCTCTCCCGGCCCCTTGTTTTCGTGATTGCGGCGAATTACACCGTGCCGACATGGAATGCCAACAAGATTGCGTCCTGGATACTCCGGGATTGGACGATCGGCGCAACCTTGCAGTACGCAAGCGGCATGCCGATTCTGGCTCCGGTCGCGCAAAATCAGCTCAGCTCGGTGCTCTTCCAGAACACCTATGCCAACCGGGTACCGGGGGAGGACCTCTACACCAAGGATCTCAACTGTCATTGCATCGACCCGAACCAGGAATTTGTTCTGAATAAGAACGCCTGGGTCGATCCGCCTGCCGGGCAATTCGGCACCGGAGCCGCGTATTACAACGATTACCGGCAGCAGCGCCGGCCCGGTGAAAGCATGAGTCTCGCGCGCAATTTCCCGATCAAGGAGGGGATCTCGATCAATATACGGGCGGATTTCTCAAACATTTTCAACCGCACCGAGATGAATAGTCCCACATCGACGAACGCCCAAGCCACGCAAACCAGAAACCCGGCCACCGGCCAGACGATTTCCGGCTTCGGATACATCAATACGACTACCGTGGCCGTTGCACCTCGAGCGGGGATCATAGTCGCCCGGTTCCAGTTTTAGGCTGCGCCCCGGAATTAGAGAGCTGTTTTGAGAGGTGAAGCTCCATAAACCCATGGAGCTTCACCTCCCGGCGCGAGAAGCGCGATAGACGACTCTGGCGAACAAAGCCAGAGCATCTGGAAATCAGTAAAGCGGAAGGTCTGGGGCCTGGCCGGGACTTCCGGCATATCGCTTTTCTTCAGTTTTTGATCAGGAGGAAACTGCGGACGGGAAGGGCCGGTAAATTGTGGAGCGGAATGTTACAGCGAAGCCCACCGTTTACCCGCCATCGGGAACCTGCAATTTGGCACCGGACAATCGTTGCAGTTGCAGAGACGGAGATCCGGAAGCCTGGCTCCTTTCGACTGTTCAACGAAATCGAGCGCCTTCTTTACCTCATCAGGCTTCCCTTTCAGGACAAGCGTGATCGCCCCTTCCGCGCCTCCCAGGCCGCCCGACGCGACGGGTATTGCCGAAGCGCCGCTCAGTATCTGGATTGCCCGTCACTTCGTTGACCGTGACACCTGCTGGACAAGGAAAAAGCCCAACAGGCATTCCCATACCCGACTCATATCGGGTGAACTTTGCCTCTTTCGCCGCTTCCTTCACCGGGATAGGAATGAGCTTTTCCAGTCCGGCCGGATAGATGATGGTAAAGTTTCTTTTCCTTCTCGCGGCCTGGATATATCCCATCGATCCCTCAAGACCGAAGAGAATGCCGACATTCCCTTCCGGATCCAGCGCATTGACGCCTTTGACGTAGACGTCGGAGGCTGTCATTCGGTAGAGCAGGCTGGATAGCTTCTCTTCGCCTCCCAATTGGCCCTTTTCTATCACCCATGTCCCCTGAAGATCGCCGGGATCGGCCTTGTCTTCGCGGGGAGTCAGCCCACTGCCGAGCACCATTGCCATTTCCACGCACATTCCCCTCGGCGTGACCACGCCGCATACCCAGTAATTAGTCTTCGGTTTTGATCCGGTGATTTCTTCCACGATGAAGTAGGTGCTGCTGCTGGGATGGAGTGCGACGATCCCTTTCTTTACTGCCTGCTGCACGGCCTCTAACCTGGCCACAGCCTTTGCGATGAGCTTTTTTGATTCTGCGGGAGTTAGGACGATTTGAGCGAGCATATATTCCTCGGCTGTTGTATGGATTGTCAGATGTAGTGTTTATTGTAACGAAAGTGGATTGGATAGAGAAATGGGAATTGCAGGCGGATTCAAGAGCCGAGGATGTATGCAGTTCATTGTGTGGAACGCGGCGGGGCAGGCCATGCCCTTTGATTGCGTGAATATATTAACGCGACCATATAAAATAGACCTTACCGAAAGGGAGGTTCACAAGAGGCGCTGCATCATCCGATGCAGCCAAAGGCATACAGGGTGCCCGGCAGGGCACCCCTGCGTGGTTTCTCGCCTGCTACTTTTTCATTTTTGTCACGTGATCCGTGATAGCTTTAGCTTGCTCTTCTTTCAGGTCGCTGATCGGATCCGCGTGGATTGTCTTATCTTTTTCGCCCTTCATGAGCAGGGCGATGATTTTCTCTGCAGTCAACGAGGTTCCCTTGAGTGCGGGCAGCCCTCCATCAGGATTGCCTTCCCCCTGGGCGCCGTGGCACATGGAACACCTGCTTTCATAAAGAGCCGCCCCATCCTCTGCGGCCCACAACAATATCGGGGCTGCGGCAAAAAGCACAACCGCAGTCAGAATGCAAATGCCTTTCATATTTTTCACTCCTTGACCTGAACGCGAATTTAAACCCTCTTGATGTCCCGGAACGCTCCAGGCGAACATTCAGCTTCGAGGCTTTGTTCAGGGCCCATAATTTATGCCCCAGGCCGGGGCTTCGCGCAAGGGGTTTTTGAGCCCGGCCGGGAGAAGCGGACAAATATATGGACGCAAGACAAGCAACGGACTATGATCACCTTCATCCGTCATTTTTCAGGCACGAATTCAAACCTCGGTCCCGGTTTTCAATTCGTTGATCCGGAAACCGCAAGGACGCTGAGCGATGCTTATACGTCTGGTGATGCCCGCTGTTCTGCTTGCCGTGTGTGTTGTAGTTCATGCACTCGCGATGACGGTGATGCTCCGCCGCCTGAGCCGGATTCCCAGGCCAAAGGTCCTTCACTTCTGGCATGCCGTCTCAATCCTGATCCTGGTTGCCGCAGGCATGCTATCGGCTCATCTGTCGGAAATCGCCAGCTGGGCATCTGTTTTGACCTGGTGGAAGATTTTCCCCGATTTCAGGACATCTTTCTACTTCAGCGCCGTCACATACACCACCGTTGGCTATGGCGACCTCGTCCTGCCCGATCAGTGGCGTATCTTCGCGGCGGCGGAGGCGCTGACGGGAATACTGATGTGCGGCTGGTCCACCGGAGTTCTCTTCGCTGTTGTGAGCAGAATGTATTTCGCTCCGTCGTCCGAGATAACGGGGGCTGAAGGCATCGGCAGACGATGAGGGACTTCTGCCTGGCCGCGCCATTGAGTCTTTGGCAGTGATCTTATTGGCTGCAGGACTCCAAGTCCCGAAACCCTGCCGGATCAAATTGTTTTGCCGGCCTCCAATGTTGCAGCCTGGGCTGTCCGGAGAGATAATACGGATACCTGATGATCCAATCCTCGAGCTGGATCGAGGACGACTTTATAAATGCTGACCACGGGGGTGCCTAATGAAACCTACAAAGAGCAGCATTCCTCTCCCTTGGCATTCTTGCTTCCTGCTTCGCCGTGCCGGTGTCTGATCCCTCTTTTGCCCAGGGCGCCATCGATCCTGCCAGGTCAGCGGCAAACAAGCAGGAACAAACGGCGAAGGCTTCAGCCGGAAAAGATCTTGTCATCGGCTACCTCGAAAGCAGGGACAGAACCGTCACCATACTCCGGAGTTCGCAGGGAACGGTCTATACGGTAAAAACCAAAGACGGCAAAACCCTGGCGAAGAAGCTCAAAGATAAGGACCTGCAGGCGAAATACCCGGGTCTTTATGACCAAATCAAGAACGGACTCGCCGGCAACGATGCGACACTCAGGCCAACGTCGAAGAATCCGCAAAGATAAAGCCCGGATAATGCGGCCCCAATTGTGTTCTTCCACCTACTTTCACGGGTGTGACTATGAGCGCAGGCTTCGCTGTTTCATCCGATGGGGTCCGGATTACCTATGATGTCAACGGGACCGGACCGCCCATCCTTTTGCTGCACGGCGGCCTTCAGAGCCGGCAGGTCTGGCACGACGCAGGTTACGTGGACCGGCTCAAGAACGACTACAAGGTGATTGCCGTCGATATCCGGGGCAACGGCGAAAGTGACAAGCCCCTGGCGGTATCGGATTACGCCATTGAGAAGCACTGCCAGGATGTCCTTGCAGTGGCGGATGCCTGCGGCATCGAACGCTTTGCGCTTTGGGGATATTCCCTGGGCGGGAATATCGCGCGTTACCTGGCTGCACAATCAGCCCGTGTCGCCAGTTTCATCATGATAGGCATCAGCTTTGGTTTGGGGGCATCGGGTGATTTCCGCCTGCTCACGATCGGACTTCCGCGACCACTGGCTGCCCATTCTGAACGCCCAACGGGATGGAACGCTGAACCTTGAATCGCTTTCCCCGCAGGATCAGGAACAACTGTTGAGGCGCAACATGCCGCTGATTGTCGCTCAGGCAAGCAGCATGCTGGAATGGGGCAGGATTGAGCCCGGAGATATCCGTTGCCCGACGCTCTGGCTGGCCGGCTCGGACAATGATGGGGCAATGGCCGGAATCGCGGAATATGGGGCGCTGCTCGAGGGATCCAGTGTTCAGGTACAGGTTGTGGAGGGACTTGATCACACACAGGAACTGACTTCAATCGACAAGGTTTTGCCTCTGATGCTTGAATTTACCAAAGTCCATCCCCCAAGCTATAACGCTGACCAACGCTGATCCTTAGTAGTTTATCCGGCTGCATTTGTATTCACCCATACCCATAAAAGAAACATTCTGGAATTATAACTTGACAATCCCGATCGTTTTAGTGAACTATTAAGAAATTCGGATTCATAAAATACTTTGCTGGGAAAGAGGAGGAGGAATGAGCGAAGGAAGCAACAGGCACCGTTTGGCAACTTTGGCGCTGCATGCAGGACAGGAACCGGATCCGGCGACAAGGGCCTGCGCCGTCCCGATCTATGCAACCAGCAGCTACGTTTTCCAAAGTCCCGAGCATGCCGCCAACCTTTTTGCGCTGAAGGAATCCGGCAATATTTACTCGCGGCTGATGAATCCCACCTGCGATGTACTCGAAAAACGCCTGGCGGCCCTTGATGGTGGAATCGGCGGCCTGGCATTCTCGAGCGGCCAGGCGGCTATTACGGCCGCAATTCTGACGATTGCCCATTCCGGGCAGAATTTCATCTCCTCAACCAGTTTATATGGCGGAACATGGACGCTTTTTTCCCAGACCTTCAGGAAATTGGGCGTCGAGGCGCGCTTCTTCGATCCTGATCATCCGGAAGAGATCAGCCGGTTGGCCGATGACAAGACACGGCTTGTCTATCTCGAGTCGGTGGGCAATCCCAAAAACGACATTCCTGATTTCCGAAAAATCTCCGATCTCGCCCATCAGCGCGGGCTTCCCCTGATTGTTGACAATACCGTCCTGACTCCGGCGCTTTTCCGTCCCATCGACCACGGAGTAGACATTGTCGTGTATTCGACGACCAAATTCATCGGCGGCCACGGCGTGCACATCGGCGGGGCAATTGTCGACAGCGGAAAGTTCCCGTGGGCGCAAAATCCTGAAAAATGGCCCGAATTCGCAGCGCCGGATGAAGCCTATCATGGCCTGGTTTTTACGGAAGCGACCAAGGCTTTGGGGAATCTGGCTTACATCCTTCACATCCGCACTCATTGGCTCCGGGACACGGGCGCATGCATGAGTCCCTTTGCAGCCTTTCTTTTCCTGCTTGGGCTGGAAACACTGCATGTCCGCCTGGAGCGGCATGTTGCCAATGCACTAACGCTGGCTCAATGGCTTGAAAAACACCCCGCGGTCACCTGGGTCAATTATCCCGGCCTGCCGGGCCACAAGCACTACGAGCTTGCGCAGCGCTACCTGGCGAAAGGCGCCGGCGCCATCCTGGGTTTCGGCATTCGAGGCGGCAGGGAATCAGGGATAAAGTTTATCAACAATGTCCGACTCGCCAGTCACCTTGCGAATATCGGGGATGCCAGAACACTGGTCATTCACCCTGCTTCCACCACCCACTCCCAACTGACCGAGGAGGAGCAGCGGAAAGCCGGGGTCAATCAAGAGTATATACGGGTCTCAGTCGGCATCGAGGACATCGAGGACATCCGCGAGGACTTCGATCAGGCTTTGACTGCATCGCAGATATAACCCATGCAGCCGGATCGTGAAGCCAAAATGGCCGAAACATTTCAAAGCAGTGACAGCGTTCGCTCCTCCCGCCCTCTCAGGCATGTCCAAAGCTGCCAATTCCGGGACCCGCTCGAGCTTGAACTGGGCGGGCAGATCCGGGATATAGCGGTGGCATACGAGACCTACGGCCGGCTGAACGAGGCCAGGGACAACGCCATTCTGATCTGCCATGCATTGAGCGGCGATTCCCACGTAGCTCGCCATGATGCAGCCGATGATCCCGGCTGGTGGGACATCATGGTCGGACCCGGAAAAGCGATCAATACGGACCGGTATTTCCTTATTTGCCCGAATGCCCTGGGCGGCTGCCGCGGAACTACCGGGCCGAACAGCCTGAATCCGGAAACGGGACGCAGGTATGGAGCCGACTTCCCGACCATCACAACTCACGATATCGTCAATACACAACGAAGGCTTGTGCAGCACCTTGGGGTTCGCCGCCTTCTTGCGGTGATCGGCGGATCCATGGGCGGCCAGCAGGTCCTGACGTGGGCCATACAATATCCCGGCGAGGTGGCCGGAGCGGTTGCGCTTGCCACTTCAGCCCGCTTGACGACGCAAGCCCTGGCCTTTGATGTGGTCGGGCGCAATGCTATACGGCGCGACGCCAACTTCAACGGCGGCCAATATGTCGATAACGGCGCGGTTCCTGCGGCCGGCCTTGCGCTGGCCCGCATGCTGGGCCACATCACCTACCTCTCTCCGGAATCCATGCGGGAGAAGTTTGGCGCAGACCGGCTGCGGCCGCGCGAAATCGAAACCGAGTTCGAAAAGAAATTCAGCGTCGGCTCCTATCTGGCCTACCAGGGAGACAAGTTTGTTGAACGGTTCGATGCCAACAGCTACATCAAGCTGTCCCTGGCCATGGACCTGTTCGATCTCGGGCGAACCGCGGAGGAGCTCAAGGCAAACCTAATCCGATCACAATGCCGCTGGCTCATAGCAAGCTTTACCAGCGACTGGCTGTTTCCGCCGGAGCAGTCCCTCGAGCTGACGCATTCGCTTATCGCTCTCGGGAAACCGGTCAGCTACTGCAACATTGCCAGCAAGTGCGGCCATGATGCCTTTCTGCTGCCGGACGATCTGCCCATTTATGGGGAGCTTGTACGCGCTTTCCTGGATAATGTCCACCAAGGGACACCCAGGAGCTTCGAAGAGGACGACGTCTATATCTATGCACCGGCGAGCATCTTCGGGGCGCAACGCTCGCCCAGGCTTGACTATGATCAAATCGTGAAGCTGATAAAGCCGGAAGCCAGCGTGCTGGATCTCGGCTGCGGCCGAGGATCGCTTCTGGCGAAGCTCCACTTGCATGGCGAGCGGAAGCTCCTGGGGCTTGAACTCAACCAGGAGGATGTCCTTTCCAGCCTCCAGCGGGGTTTCGATGTCGTCCAGGCGGATCTCAACCTGGGCCTGGCTGCGTTCGCGGATGCGCAGTTTGACTATGTGGTTCTGTCTCACACCCTTCAGGCCGTCCATGATGTGGAGCGCCTGATCGCCGACATGTTGAGAGTGGGCCGGAAATCTATCGTAAGTTTTCCGAATTTTGCCTATCACAAGCTGCGCGCCATGCTCCACGACGAAGGAAGATCTCCTGTAGCGTCAGGGCTGCTGCGCCATGAATGGTACAACACGCCCAATATCCGTTTCCTGTCAATTTCCGATTTTGAGGAGTTCTGCCGGAAACGGGGAATACAAATTCACGAATGCATCGCCCTGGATACGGAGGAGGGGCGTGTGGTCGAGGATGACATAAACCTGCTTGCCGACATGGCCGTTTTTGTCATCAGTAGGCAATAAACTGATGCACAGGGACCCGGGCATGAATAGCGTGATCCAAGGCGCCACTCGATTAGCGCATCGCGGAGTAAAATGGTTTCCCAGAAATGCCAGTATGCAATTCGAGCGGTGTTTGAACTGGCCCGGAGGCACGGCGAGGGCCCGATCAGGATCGGTGATATTGCAGACACTCAGGCGATCCCTTTGCGCTTCCTCGAAGTCATCCTGGGCCAGCTAAGGCAGGCAGGATTCGTCCAGTCGCGGCGCGGAGCGGAGGGAGGATATTTTCTGGCCCGGCAACCCCGCGCAATTATCGGTTGGAGAGATTGTGCAATTCGTCGAGGGCCCTCTGGTCCCGGTTGAATGCATGACCGGCATGTCTGCTAGAAGCTGCACTCTTTCCGGCAACTGTGTTTTCCTCGACATGTGGAAGCGCGCGGCAAAAGCGGTTTCGGATGTGTATGACCGGACCAGTTTCCAGGACCTGGTCGATGATGAGGCCAGGAGGCAGAAAGCTACGGCTCTGACATACTCGATCTAGAGACGGGGGGCCCGCTTTTCGGTTGAGCGTCGGATCGTGGAGGTTGATTTCGATTTCGGGAGAAATGCGAATCAGGAGAAGAATATGGCAAAAATATATGACGACAACTCGCTTTCCATCGGTAATACGCCCGCTTGTCAAACTGAACCGTATCACCGCCGGCTTGCCCGCCGTTGTGGTGGCAAAAATTGAAGGCCGCAATCCATCCTATTCGGTCAAATGCCGGATTGGGGCATCCATGATCTGGGCGGCGGAACGTGACGGAATCCTGAAGCCTGGGTCCAGCGACGTAACCATTGTCGAACCCACAAGCGGCAATACGGGCATAGCCCTGGCATTCGTCGCAGCGTCCCGGGGCTATCCGCTGGTGCTGACGATGCCGGAAACCATGTCGCTCGAAAGAAGGCGAATGCTGAAGGCGTTCGGGGCGGACGTAATCCTGACTGAGGGCGCCAAGGGGATGTCGGGTGCCATTGCCAGGGCCGAAGAAATTGTTGCTTCGGACCCGAAGAAGTACTGGATGCCGCAGCAGTTTAAAAATCCGGCCAACCCGGAAATCCACTATCAGACCACGGGGCCGGAGATCTGGAATGATACAGACGGCGGGATCGACATTCTGGTTGCGGGAGTAGGAACCGGAGGAACCATCACGGGTGTGAGCCGGTATATTGAGCGGGCAATGCACAAATCCCTGTGGAGCGTCGCAGTTGAGCCCTCCGAATCAGCTGTGCTGACCGCTGTCATCCATGGCGAACCTCCAAAACCAGGTCCGCACAAGATCCAGGGCATAGGCGCCGGCTTCAAGCCGGAGGTCCTTGATCTCAGCATCGTGGATGAGGTGCAGAGAGTGACCAGCGACGAGGCGATTGAAATGACCCATCGCCTCCACAAAGAAGAGGGCATCACGGCGGGCATCTCTTCCGGAGCGGCGACGGCAGCTGCCGTGAAAGTTGCCGCACGGCCGGAAAACGAGGGAAAACTCATAGTCGTGATACTGCCCGATTCCGCGGATAGGTATCATTCGTCAATACTGTTTCAAAACATACCTGTATGAAGATTGGCCATGATGCCGGCCGGTTACGGCTATCGTGGCTGCTGGGCTGATGGAGGAATCATTGGCCCCGGGAGGTATCCATGACGACATCAGGCACTATTACCCCGGTGCATTCGCGCTATTCAAGGCAGGTTCTATTCCAGGGAATCGGTCAGGAGGGGCAAGCGCGAATCATCGCCTCGCGCGTCGTCATTGTCGGCTGCGGAGCCCTTGGCACGGTGCAGGCTTCGCTGCTTGCGCGTGCAGGTGTCGGCACGTTGCGCATTGTCGACCGGGATTTTGTAGAGGAGAGCAACCTGCAGCGGCAGATACTGTTCGACGAGGAAGACGTCAAGGCTGTTATGCCCAAAGCCATAGCAGCCGAGAGAAAGCTTTGCTGCGCAAATTCGCTGATCAAGGTTGAAGGGCTGGTTGAGGACCTGAATGCCGCGTCCGCAGACCATCTTCTTGGCGGCTTTGACCTGATTATGGACGCCACCGATAATTTTGAGGCGCGCTTTCTGATCAACGACTATGCGGTAAAAAATAATGTCCCCTGGATCTATGGGGCGTGTGTGGGATCCTATGGGCTGACATTTCCAGTGCTGCCGGGAGAAACCCCCTGCCTGCGTTGCGTGTTCGAGGATGCGTCCCCGCCCGGCGTATCGCCCTCCTGCGACACTGCCGGCGTGATCGGCCCGATCGTTTCAGTCATTGCTGCGACTCAGGTGGCAGAAGCGCTTAAAATTCTGGCAGGCAGAAGGGAAGCCGTAAACCGCAAAATAATATCCACAGATCTTTGGGACAACCGCCACGAAGCGATCGGCGCTCCTCACCGGAAACGCGATTGTCCGTGCTGCGGGCTTAAGGATTTTGCCTATCTTGATGGACGATTGGGCGCCGATGTGACGACACTCTGCGGTCGTAACTCGGTGCAAATCAGACGGCGTGAAGACACCCGGATCGACCTGGAAGAGTTGGCCCAAAGACTCGGCCCGCTCGCCCATCTGAAACGCAACCGGTTTCTACTGAAAGCAACCATTGACGGCTATCAGTTGACCGTTTTTCCTGACGGACGGGCCATTATCAACGGCACATACGATGTAGCGGTTGCCAAATCCCTCTATGCTCGTTATGTCGGCAACTGAGGCTCGGGAGGCACAGTATGATTTACCTGGATAATGCAGCGACATCGTTTCCCAAACCGGAGCAGGTCTATCGAGGCATGGATGCCTTCATCCGGTCGGCTGCAGCCAATCCGGGACGCAGCGGCCACCGCCTGGCCGTTGAGGCGGAGGCGATGGTGGATGAGACCAGGAGGTTGATTGCCCGTCTTATGGGATTCAGGCGCCCGGAGCGCGTGGTTTTTACGTTGAATGCAACCGACGCGCTCAACATGGCGATCAAGGGGGTGCTCCGTTCGGGAGATCACGCGATTACTTCCGTATTGGAGCACAATTCGGTTTCACGCCCGCTGAATCAGATGGAGCGGCATGGCGTCATTACGCTGACTCGATTGCAGGCCGGCAGCGATCACGTCATCGATCCTGATGAGGTGGCAAAAGCTTTCAAGCCATCCACACGCCTGGTTGCCCTGACCCATGCCTCGAATGTGACCGGCACAATCCAGGCTATCGGCACGATAGGCAGGATTGTGCGCGAACGCAACTCGGTCTTCCTTGTCGATACGTCGCAGAGCGCAGGTGTGGTGCCGATTGATTTCGATAGTGATTGCATCGATCTGCTGGCATTTACAGGGCACAAGGCGCTGCTCGGCCCCACGGGGACCGGCGGACTACTGGTCGGAGAACGTGTTGAGGTGTCTCCGTGGCGCGAGGGAGGGACCGGGGGAGACTCATCGTCGCCGGTTCAACCATCAGAGTTGCCTCATCGCCTCGAAGGAGGGACTCCCAATGTTTTTGGAATTGCCGGCCTGCGGGAGGGCGTAAAGCTTCTGCTGGACCGTGGGGTACAAAGTATCCTGGCTCACGAAAGAGCCCTGATCGCCGAATTTTACCGCGCCTTCAAAGCCCCTGAATTGTTTAACTGGTACGGCGCTGACAGGGCTATTGCCGAACGCCGGGGGGAAGGACGGATCGGCCTTGTGGGAATCAATTTTTCGGAATTCGAGCCTACGGAACTCGCGGCGATACTGGATGAACGGTATGGAATAGCGGTCCGCGCCGGATTGCACTGCGCTCCCTACGCGCACAAACACCTTGGATCATTTCCTCAAGGTGTGGTGCGGTTCAGCGTCGGAATTCTCTCAACAAAGGAGGATGTCCGTCAGGCGGCAACGGCGTTGAACGAAATTGCCGCGGGTTAGACGATCAGTTTTCATTTAAAGGTTTTGCAGTGGTTGGATGAACGGGAAAACCTACATGAAAACACGCGCCCTTCCCAGGTTCGGAGGTCACCCAGATCCGGCCTCCGTTGTTTTTCACAAGCTGAAACGAAATCGATAGTCCCAGACCGGTGCCTTCACGCTTGGTTGTGAAGAATGGATCAAAAATGTGGTCCAGCTGTGCAGGATCGATTCCCGGACCGCTATCCCGGATGGACAAAATCGATTCGTTTTTCTCCTGATAATCCCGAATTGCAAGGCTCCCTCCTTCGGGCAAAGCCTGTATAGCGTTTATCAGGATATTAATCAGCACTTGTTTCACCTGTTCGGGGTCCACAAAAATCGGTCTGCCGGAGGAACCGACCTGATCGACAATCTCAATCCCCTTTCGTACAGCCCGATCGGCACACAGCCTTCTGGCGGCATCTGCAATTTCCCGCCATTCGGTCGGCAGTTGCCTGGGTGGAGCTGGTTTTGAAAACTGCAGTATTTCACTCGTCAGTTTTTCGAGCCTGGATACTTCCTTCCTGGCGATTTGGGCAAATTCGGATTTTGGATCCTCCGCCGGTAGATCCTGCGCGAGAATCTCAACGGCTCCCTGTATGGAACCCAACGGATTTCGAATCTCATGAGCAATGCCGGCGGATAGCTGACCCAATGACGCCAGACGTTCTGAGTGCCGCAACTGATCGTAGGTCTCACTGAGTTTTTGGTAGGCTGCTTTTAGTTGAGACCCTGCCTGTTCCAGCTGCTCCCGAGTCTTGCGTTGAACCTGCGACAGATATCCCAGCAGCACGGCTATGAGCAGATACATGGCAATCTCGGCGTACTGCTGAAACGAATAGTCGGGATGGTGCGACCAATCACGCCAGATGTGAATGACGTACAGCGAACTTAAAACAGCCGCTGTAGCCAAGCCTCCCCGTATCTGGAACCAGAAACTGGCCAGCACGATCGGTATGTAATAGCTTCGTTGATAAATCTGATGAAGATACAGGTGTTCGGTGCTGGTTGAGAAATGCAGAACGGTGATTATCAAAACGAAAGCAGCAACAATCCCGGCCTTCAGATTCACGTGCGCCGGGTTTTTCGGTGCGTCGGGATTCATTGTCGTTCCGTTTGTATGGGTTCCTTGGCTGCGGCGTCATTGCCCTCTTCCTCGGGCGGGAGTGTTGCCGCATCTGAAGGCAGGTCCTTGTAGGGTCCGAGGCGATACCTCTGCATCCGATAAATGAGCACGTTCCGGGAGATATGCAGGAAATCGGCTGCCCGGGTCTGATTCCAGGAAGTCCGCTCGAGAGCCGTAATCACCAGCTCTTTTTCAAGTTCTGCCATCGAGACCCCTTCCGGCGGAACACTGAGCAAGGCTTTTCCGACGGTCAGGCGGGGCCGGAGTATTTCATCCGGCAGATCCTCCAAACGGGCGACGCTCTCTTGGGAAAACACGATCAATCTTTCAACCGCATTCTCCAGTTCCCGGACATTCCCGGGCCAGGAGTGCATTTCCAGCCTGCGCAGGATGTCGTTACCGATGGTAACCGGATGTTTTCCCAGGTGCCTGCTTATGCTTTCCGAAAACGAGCGTACCAGGAGAGGGATATCCTCCCTGCGATTGCGCAGCGGCGGGACCTGCAGAGTGGCTACGCTCAACCTGTAATACAAATCCTGCCGGAATTGACCCTCTGCGCTCATCTGCCGGAGATCCCGGTTTGTGGCCGCAATAATTCGAACATCAATCTTGCGGGGCCTGGTTTCACCGATTACGTCGATCTCATTCTCCTGCACGACCCTCAGGACCTTAGCCTGAAGCTGCGCAGGAAGCTCGCCGATTTCATCCAGAAAGACCGTGCCCCCGTCCGCCGCCTCGAATTTGCCCGGCTTGTTCGCGATGGCGCCTGTAAAAGCTCCCTTGCGATATCCGAAAAGCTCGGATTCGAATAGCGTATCCGGAATTGCGCTGCAGTTGATTACGAGGAACAGCATCCCTTTACGCGCGCTGTTGAAGTGAATCGCCTTGGCCAGAATTTCCTTGCCCGTCCCGCTTTCGCCCTCGATCAGAACCGTGGTGTCCACATGCGCAAGCCGTGTCGCCTGATCGATAACGCGCTGCATGGCTTTCGTATGGCCCACGACCCCCTCAAATCTGAATGCCGTGGACACTGCTTCGCGCAAATTGCGGTTTTCCGTTATCAATCCGGCGAATTTAAGAGCTTGATCCAGCGTGTGGAGCAGCGCGTCCCGGTTTACGGGCTTTGTCACATAATGGAATGCCCCGGCCTTCATGGCATCCACGGCAGAATCGATCGTGCCATAGGCCGTAATGACAATGACCGGGGTGTCGGGAGATTGCTGCTTGATAGCCTTCAGAAGTTCATTCCCCGAAAGCTCAGGCATGTCCAGGTCCGTCAATACCGCATGACAGCGATTTTGTGAAAAAATCTCGAGGGCTTTCCTCCCATCTTCGGCTTTCAGGACGACATAACCGGCCTGCTTCAGCTGGTATTCCAGAACCCGGCGAAAGCTGGAGTCGTCGTCGGCAATAAGTATTGTAGGGGCTGTCATATTTCCAATCCCTCAACTGTTAATAATAAACCCGGTGGTTCATGCTGTCGCTCTTTTTAGCCAAAGCCCCGGGTCTCAGGTTCAGGTTCCGGGCTTTTTGGGGTCAAGCCGCAACTTTGAATCCGGGACCTGCCGTCTCAGTGAAATTGTCAAGCAGGAGGTTGCTGCGATTCACTTTCCGCTGATCAGGCGCCGGTTGATTTTTTCCCAGATAAAATCATATTCCGACGGTGTAATCCGCCGCTTAAGGTCAAAGACGTAGTTTTTTTCCTCTCCGTATTCTCCACCCGTTTTCTGGAGCGCTCCGATGCGGAGCTGGAACGGGCCCGTGCTGCCAACATCCATCAGCTCGTCGTAGCGCCAGACGCGCGAATCCTTGGAAGTCTGGGATCGATATACCACGTATTCCTCCCCAAATTCCAGGACGCCCTGAGAGTCGTTCAGAAACAGCCGGTGGCGCGCGGGAATGGAAAACCGCGGCTTATTCCGCTCGGGCAAAATGGCGGAAACGAGGGGACGAGACAGCTTCTTTTCGATCTCCCTTCGAAACTGATCGCTCAACGTTCCGGACAGCAGCTTGAAGTTGAAAAGATGATCGGCGCCGAGGTCGATTTTCCTGGCGTCATAGGTGAGGATCAAGATCCGGCCGGGAGCAATCGCCACCTGCTGGATGTCTTCGTATTTCCAAAGCTGCGAGTGTTCCTTCTTCGCCGCGATAAACTCGACCGTGCTTTCTCCGAACACCAGCTTCCCCTTGCAGCCGCGCCAGAAATGGTCATGTTCAACCTGAAAAGTTTCTCCCCATACATTCCCTGCAAGGAGAAAGAAACAGGCAAGCAGAGTAACCGTCAATCGTTTCATAGCAATGCTCCTCTCGGAGAAGTGAGGGCCTGATGCTTCACATCAGAATGCCATTTCCAGAGGTAATAAATGGCCGGATAGACCAGCAACTCCATCGCAAATGATGTGGCCAGCCCGCCCACCATGGGGGCGACCACCCTTTTCATCATGTCCGAGCCGGCGCCGACCGACCACATGATGGGCATCAAACCCATAAATGCGGCCGACACAGTCATCATTTTCGGACGAACCCGTTTGACGGCGCCATGGATGATTGCCTCAATCAGTTCCGCGTTGCTTCTCAGCTGCCCTTTTCGCTTCGCATCCTCATAGGACAGATCCAGGAACAGAAGCATAAAAACGCCCGTCTCGGCATCGAGCCCCATCAGCGCAATCATGCCGACCCAGGCGGCAATCGATATGTTGTAGTTGAGGATCCACATTATCCAGACAGCGCCGATCAGGGAAAATGGTACGGCGAGCATGACGATGGAGGCCTTCACGACCGACTTGGTGTTCATATACAGAAGGGTGAAGATGAGAAACAGCGTGATGGGAACAACGATCTTGAGACGTTCTCTGACCCGGAGCATGTTTTCATACTGGCCGCTCCAGACCAGAGAATAACCGGCAGGAAGCGAAAGCTTTTCCCGAACGACTTTCTTCGCATATTCGACGTATCCGCCAATGTCCTTTGAGGCAAGGTCCACGAAAACGTAACCGGCGAGCATGCCGTTCTCGTTGCGAATCATGGACGGCCCACTTACGCGCTTGATATCGGCGATCTGCGAGATTGGTATTTGAGCTCCGGAAGGAGTCGACACCAGAACCTGGCTCAAACGCTCAAAGTTGTCCCTCAATTCTCTGGGATAGCGCACGTTGACCGGATATCTTGCGCGCCCTTCGATGGTTGTTGTCACGTTTTCACCGCCGATGGCCGACGTGATCACGTTTTGAGCGTCGGCCACCGACAAGCCATACCGGGCCAATTCGCTGCGCTTCAGGTCAAAATCGACGAAGTAACCACCGGCTACCCGCTCGGCATAAACAGAGCGTGTACCCGGAACATCCTTCATAATTGCCTCAAGATGGGCGCCGATCTTCTCTATCTCTTTCAGGTCGGGGCCAAAGATCTTGATGCCGATCGGGGTCCTTACGCCCGTTGTCAACATATCGATGCGGGCCCGGATCGGCATGGTCCAGGCATTGGTAATGCCCGGAATCCGGACCGTTGCATCCATTTCATCGATCAATTCATCCCACGTAATCCGGTCCGGCCAGATTCGCCTGAAAACCAAATTCTTTAGCCATTCGGGAGACCACCTCGAGTACCACTGCATTCTATGCCGCCACTCTGCTTTGGGTTTCAGGAGGATCGTCGTTTCCATCATCGAGAACGGCGCCGGATCGGTGGAGGTTTCTGCGCGCCCGGCCTTTCCAAAAACCCTTTCCACTTCGGGAATGCTCTTGATCAGCTGGTCCTGGAGCTGCAATACGCGCTGGGCTTCGGCGACTGAGATTCCAGGAAGAGTTGTCGGCATGTAAAGAATCGTGCCTTCGTTCAGCGGAGGCATAAACTCACTGCCTAACCGGAAATAGATTGGAACCGTGGTCGAGACGAGAACCAGCGCAATCGCAATAGTTGTTTTGGGATGGCGAAGAACCCATCGTGCAGGGGGCTCGTAAATCCGGAAGAGGATGCGGCTGATAGGATGCTTCTCCTCCTTATAATATTTTCCCACGAGCAACTGGTTCGTAATCCAGGCCAACGGTTTTGGCCGGAATTGAAAATAATCCATCCTGGCAAAAAGCATGCGCATCGCCGGATCGAGCGTGATGGCAAGGATAGCTGCGATGGCCATAGCGAAATTTTTGGTGAAGGCGAGCGGCTTGAAGAGTCGGCCTTCCTGGTCAACCAGCGTGAAAATCGGAAGGAAGGCTATGGCGATGACCAGAAGCGAGAAAAAAACCGAGGGACCCACTTCTTTGAGAGCCTGGAGCCGGACTTCGTGAAAATCACCCTGGCGCCCGCCCTCCGTCCAAAGCTCCAGTTTCTTATAGGCATTTTCGACCTCGACAATTGCTCCGTCGACCAAAACGCCAATAGAAATGGCAATCCCGGCCAGCGACATGATGTTGGAGTTGAGCCCCATCATGCGCATGGGAATGAATGAGAGAAGCACGGCAACCGGGATGGTCACAATCGGGATCAGCGCCGACGGGATGTGCCAGAGGAAAACCAGGATCACAGCGCTGACAATGATCATTTCCACAATCAGCTCATGCTTCAGCGTGTCGATCGAGGCTTCGATCAGCTCGGAGCGGTCGTAGGTATTAATGACCCTTACACCCTTTGGAAGGGAAGGCTCAAGTTCCGCAAGCTTCGCCTTTACCCGTTTGATGACTTTGTCGGCGTTCTCACTGTGGCGCATGACAATGATGCCGCCCACGGCATCGCCCTTGCCATCCAGGTCGGCCACGCCGCGCCTGATCTCCGGGCCTCGCTCAATCCGGGCGACATCACGAAGCAGAACCGGGGTGCCCCGGTTATCGGTTTTTATAACAACCTGTTCGAGGTCGCCTTCGGATTTTAGGTAACCACGGCCGCGAACCATATACTCCCGGCCGGAAAACTCGATTAACCGGCCTCCGGATTCAACGTTGGCGTTGCGCACAGCATTGGCCACTTCCGTGACGGAGATGTTGTAGGCATTCAGTTTTTCACGGTCGACCGTGACCTGGTACTGATTCTGAAAACCGCCAACGGTCGCCACCTCCGCCACTCCGGGAACCGACTGCAGGGCATAGCGGAGATTCCAATCCTGAAACGACCTCAAGTCGGCCAGACTGTGCGTGCCGCTTTCATCCACGAGCGCATACTGGTACACCCATCCAACTCCGGTTGCATCGGGCCCGATCTCGGTCCTCACCTCGGGCGGCAGCGTGGGAATCACCTTGCTTAGATACTCGAGCACGCGGCTTCGAGCCCAATAGATATCCGTGCCGTCTTCGAAGATGATGTAGACATAGGAAAAGCCGAAATCCGAATAGCCGCGGATGGCTTTGACTTTTGGCGCCCCGAGCAAGGCGGTCGTGATCGGATAGGTCACCTGGTCCTCGAGGATATCCGGAGACCGGTCCCAACGGGAGTAAACGATGACCTGTATATCCGAGAGGTCGGGGATGGCGTCAACCGGCTGATTTTGCAGACTCCATATGCCAATTGCCACGACCGCAGCCGCGAACACCAGCACCACGAACTTCTGCCGGGCGCACCAGTCAATGATTTTTTCTATCATAATTCTATTGGTAAACCCCCGGCTCTGCCGGGGGACTTATGGAGTTTGACAGCTCCGTATTTTGAAACGCTGAGATACGCTGACAAAAGCGCTGACAAACGCCGATTTGTTCGGCGAGGGTCGGCGAGCAAAAGCCGATGAGGCGCTTCCGATGGAGTTTTCTGCGGCGGTACTGTGGCAAACGCCCGGTTCCTCATACCCTTCATCTCCTTGCCGCACGGCGCTTGCCACAGTGCCGCCGCAGAAAACTGTCCAGCGCGGAGCGCTGGCCCCTGCGGGGATCGGAAGCGCCTCATCGGCTTTTGCCCGCGTAAGTCAGCGTTCAAGACCGGCGTAACTAGTCCAACCGCTTTGAGCGGTTCAAATCTTTCAAGCCTCCGGCTTTGCCGGAGGTGCCTGACTCATCAGCCTCGCCGGCAGACGCATCATTGGCCATGTCCATGCTCTCCGGCCCCGGTTAAGACAGAGGCCTTGAGCTTTGATTCCGAATCGAGGAGGAAGTTCGCCCCCGTCACCACTTTTTCGCCTTCCGAGACGCCTTGTTTGATTTCGCATAAATTCCGCACTCGGACTCCCAGGATAACTTCGCGCGGCTCGAACACCCCATTTCCCTTAGAAACGAAAACGATATCTCGCTCCCCGGTAGCAATCACGGCACTCTCCGGCACAGCAACACCCGTCCCCCTGGTTCCGCTGATGACAACATCGGCATACATATCCGGCTTCAGTTCATTGCCCGGATTCGCAAATTCAAGGCGGGCTTTGACGGTTCGCGTTGCCGGATCAACGGTCGGATTAATGAAATCTACCCGCCCATGCCAGGTTTTTCCTGGCCGGTAAGCCAAAGTCATGCTGGCGGGCCGGCCCACGTTAACGAAGGGGAGATTCACCTCGTAGACGTCTGCGAGCACCCAGACAACCGAGAGGTCGACGATATCGTACAGGTTATCGCCTGGGGTTACCTTCAGTCCCTGAACGGCTGTTTTCCCCGTAACATAGCCCGCCACCGGCGAATAAATGGTCAGCGCCCGTATAGGTTTGCGGGTTTTCTCGATCTCCCGGATCTCCCGGTCGCCGATATCCCAAAGGGCGAGGCGCTGGCGCGCCGCGGCGACAAGATCCACATTCCCGGCTACGGCGAAGGTATCGTCGCCGCCGAGCTGAGGCATCTGCTCCCGGGCGCGGAGGGCCAACAGGTATTCATTTTGGGTGGCAAAGAGCTCCGGCGAGTAGATGCTGAACAAAGGCCGGCTTTTTTTTATGAACTCCCCGACATAATTTGCGTACAGAGTCTCAATATATCCTTCAAACTTCGTATGGACGTGATGGATCCTGGTTTCGTCGTAGGTGATCCTTCCATAGGTCCGGAAACTCTGGTCCAACTCCATGCGGCGGGCTTCGGCAAACGTGATTCCCATGCTCTGGATCCGGTCCTGAGGAATTATGACGGGCGCATACCCGGGGACAGCCGGTTCGACAACACTTGCCTGGCCTGAGTCAGCGCCCGTCACGTTTGATTCCCGGCCGGCGTGCGAATTGGAGGAAGGGGAGGGCTCGATAGGAACCAGTTCCATGCCGCAGATCGGGCAGTTTCCTGGTTTATCGGAAACATAGGTAGGATGCATGGGGCAGTGATACAGGATCCTCGCAGGTTGCGCAGTTCCTCCGGCCGTGTCGCCGCTCAGTCGGAAGTAAGCGAAATAACCGCCAGTCAGGACGATGACGGCGAGAAAGAATCCAAGAACAAAATTCTTCATGATTGGATGCCTGCGCTTTCTCCGGCCAGTTCCGACAAGACGGCAAGCGACTGAAGGAACCGGGCTCGGTTTTCGTAGAACTTCATTTCGTTTTCCAGGATCGAGGAAAAATTGGACAGGACGGAGAGGAAGTCGATCTTCCCCGTGCCATAACTGAATAGCGAGGATTCCAGCGCGAGGTTCGCCTGTGGAACGATCAGCTTCTGATAGAGATCCATCAAACGGCGATAATTTTCGGCTGCCAGGTATTGGTCCTTGATCCGGTAACTAATCATCTGTTCTCCGGCCCCATAGGTTTTTTGCGCCTCACTCAACCGCGCGACCGCTTCTTCTACCGCCAGCCTCCGTTTATGGGTGAAAAAAAACGGGATGTTCATCTGGATGCGGAACTCCCACATATCCTTCATCGAGCCCTGGTTGAAATAGCCGCCCATGACTTCGAAATCCGGATAGTGTTCGCGTCGGGACAGCTCGAGGCCAAACCGCCGGCTGTCGATGGTTGCGCGTTGGGCGCGAAGTGTCGGCGATGATTCCATGGCTGACTTCTGTATGGATTCAAGGGATGGAAGCGCCGGAATTTCGATGGGATCCGGCCGGCCAAGACCGGCGCCGACGTCCTGGTTCAGCAGCGAATTGATTTCCGCAACCATGCTTCGCTTTTCGCGCTCAGCTTCAAGCAGCCGCGTTTCAATCAGGGAAAGCTCGACCTGGGATTTGATGAGGTCCTGCTGGGTTGCCTGGCCTGCGGAGTAGCGGTTTTCAGCCAATTTTGCCAGCCGCTCCAGGAGAATCTGGTTTCGGTTTAGCACGTCGATCGCGTCGTAGGCGAACTGCAGTGCGTAAAAGGCGGATTTGAGCCTGGCGACGAGGTTCAATTCGGAGCCCTCAAACATAAACGACTCGACCCGGGCATCCTGCTGGGCCATGCTGCCTTTCAATCCGCGCTTGCCGGGGAAGGGGATCCTCTGGGAAAACTCTATTCCAAGGTTCGCTGTGGGTGCGCTGCCCAATCCTGCTCCCGGATAGGGAGCTCCGGCGCTTGACCAGCCGAAGCGGACCGTGGGATCGGGGAGCGCTCTTTCCTGCCCGGGACGTTTTTGGGCTGCTTCCCAGCGTTTGCGGGCAGCCTGAAGTTCAGGATTCCCCCAAAGCATCTGCCTTATCAGATGCTCAAGATTCACAGGCGGTAATTCTGCATCAGCTTCCTTCGCCTGAAATTCGATGGTGTCTTGCGGATTGCCTGCTTGGGCCTCCGCAAATGGCGGCATCAGGATGAGGGGCAGTATCAGCACAGCAACCCAACGAGAGAATGATCTGAATCTGGCTCGCTCAACCATAGTTCTTCCATTGCAGGCGGATTCGAAGCCTGCGGATCAATGTTTATTGTGTCCGCCGGATTGCCCTGCGGCTTGGCCGGATTGAACCAATTCACCGCACTTGAGCATGGAGCTGCCAAAGTAGGGATTGCGGACCTCTTTGGCAGGCTGCAGCCAGTGTTTTTTGACCATGGGACAATAGAACTGATAGGGGGGATTCGTCTTTGCTTGATTTGCCTGCAAAAATGCAATCAGATTTTTGCTCAATTCGCCAAATCCGTTTCGAGCTGACTTCAGGTCGGTTGCCCGAAGTTTTGCCGCTGCAGCGGAAAGCGCAATCAACTGCGTTTTGCCGTTCACCTCCGCTGCAGCAGTGCGGCGGCTGATGTCGGCTATCCTGGCCGCGGCGGCCGAAACGCCCTCGATTGAGTCCGATGCGAGGCTTTTATGAATCAGGAAATACTGACCAAGCAATTGTTCGGCAGGTGATACTTTCACGCCGGCAATACCGGAAGCGGCGGCCATAAAGAGTACTGCGGCCAGGTTTATATACGATTTTCTCATTTGCAGCTCCTTTCAGGCTTTGATGAATCAAGCCATTTCAGGAATCGCAATAAGCGAGCCAGAGGATGCATTCCTATAAGTAATTGCTTATGAATGATTTATTTATTGGGTATTTATTTCCCAGCCAAAGCAGGTGTTGAAAAATCAACAACAGTGCTGATTTTTCCACTGGCCGGCAGGACAGAGACACGCAATCCATTGGGAAATCCGTCGGCTCTGCCGGAGGATACTTTTACAAGAGGGCTCCGAAGGAGAACGCATGGGTTGGGGCACGCCCTTTTCCGCCTTGCCTGCAAAAATGCCGACTGGATTGAAAATCCTGCCGTTATCGTGCAACAATGCAGGAAACGTGTAAATCAATAGATTTTCAGGAAGCCTTATTTTAGATCCCGAATTTTGAAAACCCTGCCGGGAGGAGGCTCTATGAAATGTAGGTCATCACGCAGGACATTCCTGCAAGCAGGACTTATGCTGCCCGCTGCCGAGCTGATCTCTTCACGCAGCCTTGAAGCGGCATCCCAGGCGCCAGCCGGGATCGCCTATAGAACGCTGGGCAAGACCGGCCTGAAGGTTTCGGGTGTCGGATACGGCCTGGGCAACTATCCCCTCACCGATGTCATTGCGCACTGCATCGACCGGGGAATCAATTACTTCGATACCGCGCGGCACTACGGGGAAGGACGCAGTGAAAAGGTCTTTGGCACAGCCATCAAAGGCAAGAGGGACAAAATCCTGATATCAACCAAGACCGGTGGGGCGACCAAAGCGGCAATCTTCAAGGACATCGACGCCAGCCTGCAGACAATCGGCACGGATCACGTGGACGTCTATCTGCTGGCCGCCCGGGATGCGCCGGAAAGAATACCAGAAGAAGCGATGGAGGCCATGGAAATGCTCAAGAAGCAGGGGAAAATCCGCTTCGCAGGATGCAGCACCCATGACCCGAACAATATGGTGGACCACATAATCAAATGCGGGTTGGACGTCGTACAGACCTCCTACAGCTATGCGATTGGCGCTCCTTTCAGGGATGCGGCGATTAAAAAGCTGCGCGACGCCGGCATTGGCGTAGTGGCAATGAAGGTCGTCATAGGTTTGACCACCGCGCCCGGGCAATTTACGGCAGAACCGGAGAAGTGGCCTCCCAAGCGCCTGGAGGAATTCGGGTTGACCGAACCGCCCAAGGATTTTTCCCAACAGCCCGTCCTGAAGGCTGAAGAAACTCCTGTGGCGGCAATCCGATGGGTTTTGAGGAATCCCGCGATAGGCACCACGGTTCCGCATCATGAGAGCGTCGAAGAAGTGGATATGAACATCCGGGCCATGACGGGATCGTTCACCCCGGCCGACGAGAAGCTGCTATATGTTCGCAATGAGCAGAACCGCCCACTCTACTGCCGCATGTGTTACCAGTGCAAGGGAGAGTGCCCGAAGGGCGTGCCGGTCACGGACGAGCTGCGTTTTCTGGCCTACAACGATTTCGGCGGCAGCCTCGAGCAGGCGCGCCTAAATTTCATGGATCTGCCCAGGAGCATCCGCAGCGTGCGTTGCAGCGAGTGCTCTTCCTGCGCCATCCGGTGCCCGAACGGAGTCCGAGTGCAGGAACGCCTGATCCGTGCCCAGGAGCTTCTGGCCTAATTTGTCATTCGCATTAGGGCAAACCGCCGCCTAATGCGGCGTGACTTGAAAAGGTTCTACCGTTCCGGGGTGCGTCCTGAAGAAACAGAAAAGAGAATGATGAATATCGAATTTCGAATGTCGAACCGCAGAAGGACATTCGAAATTCGATATTCATCATTCGACATTCCGCGGTTCAAAAAGCTTTAAAGCTATCCACGGCGCATGAAACTTCCATTATTTTTCATTGGTTGCGATTAAGCCTCTGTGAGTGTACACCCACCATAAAACTTCCGGCTATCTCGGAGGATATTTGCCAAATTCAGGCTAACGGCCCGGAGCCGACGTGCCAATCGGACCCGTATAAGAGTGAAGCCGGCCGCCATCGTGTGAATGACCGTTTCGCTCTGTTCTTCGAAGCCCGCTGCTACTCCAGGAACAGCCGGGCTACCCAGTACGCGAGCCAGACAAGAGCGAGAATTGCGACAGCCCGTTTTGTCGTTTTTGCGCCGATTCCCGGAGTGGATTGTTTTCCGCGGATAGCTTCGGCCGTGCAGATCACAGGATATAGCAGCATTCCAATGAATACTACCGGTCCGAACAAAGTGGTACTGTAAAGCGGCGGCCAATTCTCCGTGCGAAATGGCATGCAGCGATCGAGTCATCCCGCCGGATTCCTCGTGAAAACGGCTCCAAGTAATGTATTCCCATGGGTTTCTCTTGCGGATTGCCCGAGATTCCCTCGCAAGGGCCACTGAATTGGGAACACTCCCATGTTTTCCGCTTCCACGAACCTCCTACACTTCGGGCGGTTTGGGATCGGAAGGCCCGATAAGGTCTACATTCATCCTAAGCATTGCGTCGTGCAGAGAACCCACATAGCTTCCGGCGACCATCACCTGATGGATCCCGGAGATCTTTTGAATAAAATGATCGGTATCCTTTATTTTCACTTCCGCCCTGTTGGAACAGTACCGGCGCATTTTAGAAGAGGCCATATTGGGGAAAGAGGGACGGGCCTTATCGTTGACTCCTGCCTTGATCATTCCCGGCCACCAGACGAAGCTTCTCAGGTCTTTGCTGAATCCGCCCATGGTGACCTCGACTCCCGCCGGGTATTCGATTTCCGGCGTCACGCCTCTTCCCATCCCGTGATAGTCCCGCAGGACATACGGCAGTGGCGGGACATCGGATCCCAGAAGCTTCAGCGGAGCGACACAATGGCGGAGCACAATACTGGAATTCTTCGCATCCACCGAGGATACGTTATGAAAATAGGATGGCTTCCGGCTGATCTCCTGTAGAAGCATGGAAGTCAAAAGCCCGCATACGTCGGCTTCGCAGGGAGCGGCAATCCCTTCGTCCCGCAATCTGGTAAACGAGAGGCAGGGATAAGGGAGGGTGGGCTTGGCGTCAAAGGAGAAGCTCAGGCAATCGATCGAGATTGCGGACAATCCCTCCTTGTCGACAATGGAGCGTAACAGCACATACAGACGGGATGCGTCCATTATCGCCTGGTCCGAGGCCTCCACGATGTTTGAAGCTTCCCTTTTCCACCGTTCCATTTCCTTCCGGGCGCTTGCTTCGTCGACGGTCTGCAGAAGTGGCGCCAATTCCTCTATCGGGCGGTACTTGATCCGGACGCCCGTGTGCCGGTAGACATAGTCTTCATTGAGGTTAAGGGCCGGCACGCTGGACGAGTCGAAGGGCCTGCCGAAAATGACGGCGCGCTTGCCTTCCAGTATCCTGGGAGTCGCGGCAATTTTTAAAAGCTCCATTGCGTGTGTGTCGGAATTGGCAAGCATGGCCGGGGTGCCTCTCATCCGAAACGCCGCCACCAGGTCCGCTTCCACCATGATCAGGTCAAGGTCCTGAGGGAAAAGTATTACAGGGATATCCAGATTGCCTATGGCTGCAGCGATGTTCCCGGAGGATATTCCCGTACGCGGCATGCTGCACATGAAAAGAATATCGGCATCCCGGGCCTGAATCGAATGGATGGTCTCCTGAGGATTCTTGCTATTGACCTGGATGGGGGACACAGCGAATTCAAATTCCTTGAGGGACTTAATGGACTCGATCAGCCGCTCATGTTCCGGACGGGGGTTGCCCACGAAAAGTACATTTCTCTTTTTCCCTGCAGCTTGCGGCTTCGGAAAGCCGGCGGCGTCCCGGCCTAGAAGGCTTGTCCCCGGAATGGTCGCAGCCATACTCGCCATAGTGGTTGTTTTTATAAAATCTCGTCTTCCGACATGGGCTTTTTTCTGATTCCCATTGATCATCGCCAATTCTCCCCTTTCAAATCTCGCCATTTCGGCAATTCCCCTACCTGTTATGCCAGGCAGTGCGGGATGCTTTTGCCGATTGCAGAGATTCTCTCCACCGGCGATGCACGCACTGCAACGTCCAAAGCTCGAACCTGTCGCGATTATAGTCGACAGACGCAGACTTGGACAGTCCAATCCTCAGTGCCTGCCGCGGACAGGATATTCCACCGGCGAACCACGGGCCTTGCCGGGGGACGGATGGAGTTTGACAACGCCATGGTCGAAAAGGCGGACCTGCGTTGACATAAGTGCTGACGAACGGGTCCCAAAACAAAAACAGCCGCAGATCGCGCGATTTTGGCGATCTGCGGCTGTTTTCGGAGCCGTTGCGATGATGCCTTATGCGGCGGCAGTCCCAAGTACGCGGTTGGTCACGGTGTACAGCTCATCCGGGGTGAAGGGCTTAGCCATGTAGTCGCTTGCACCCTTCTGAATTGCTTCCACGGCCGTGTCGATGGATGCGTACCCTGTCACGATGACCACGCGCAGATCGGGTCTCTTGGCCTTTATTCTCTGCAGAACATCGAGGCCGTTGCCGTCAGACATCTTCATATCCAGCAGGACGAGGTCGTAATCCTGCGCGAAAACCTGGGCCAGCGCATCCTTGCAGCTGAAAGCCTCCTGAATGGCGAAACCCTTTCTCGTGAGAATCTTCCGGATGCTGTTGACCACGACGGCTTCGTCGTCCACTACGAGGACCTTGTGGGCCGAAGGAGCAAACTGTCCCCAATGTCCTGCAATCGGCATGTCGGAACGCCCAAGCGCGGCGACATAAGCTTCGCTGGTGAGGGCTGTCAATTCGGCGATGCTGAAAGGCATGTCCACATCGATCGGATCGAAAACGTACTCGGTGGCCGCAGCGGCGCGCCCTTTCTTCCTTTCCGCGGTAACGATTGGGCATTCATCCTGCTGGCAGACGCCCTTTTTCAGGAACTTCTTGCAGGCGCGCTGGCCCAGCGAACAGAAATCCTCGGCCGGCATCGGCTTGGCCGCGACAATCGGCATATCCGATCTCGACAGGCGCTCGACATAGCTCGCGGAAGTCGCCTTTTCAAGCTCTTTGACGCTGAACGGCATATCGACGTCAAGAATCTCATCGGATTCGGTTTCCGGATCTTCGGACTTCACCGGGTTCCGAAAAAGCACCTCGCTGACCGCCTGTTCCAGTTCATCTGGCGTGAACGGCTTGGGAAGGTATCCGGCAGCACCCAGCTTGGTTGCCTCAACTGCCGACGCGATGGAAGAGAAGCCCGTGATGATCAGCACCGGAAGTTCAGGCCAGCTTGTCTGAACAGCCGCCAGAAGATCCAAGCCGCCCGCTTGCGGCATCATCAGATCGGCAATGATAAGGTCGTAACGGCTGCCGGCGTCCAGGCGCTTCAAGGCATCGGCAACAGTGGTTACCATATCAACCTTGTGCCCTTTTCTTTTCAGGATTTTCTCCACGCTCTGGCATAAAACCTCTTCATCGTCCACCACCAGCACGTTAAGCCCATCGGTTTTTGATAGTGTCTGTGACATCGCTTTTTCCTCCCAGGAATTTTTTATTTTATTTATTGCTTCTTTCATGACGTCCTTGATTAATGCACTTTGCGTGCCAAATCATTCCAAAAGGCTCGACCATTACGGCTAAGTTATTATTATTAAAGTATTTATACGATTATTTGGGTTGAATAAACCGTTTACTGTTTTGCTTCAGGTGTATGCATTCAATATACACTTGGAGGGCAATCGAGGATCAGTTTTTGATGATAAATTATTATATCATTGATAATAAAGAACTTATTAGGTGCATTTAAAAAATATTCATCTGTCGCAGAAAATATGCATCTCTGATTCGAGTCCTTTGGCTGCTGATCCTTATCTTGACTGAAATGAAGTCCTGAACGTTCATCATCATTATTTTCAGCGTATGTCTGATTTCCTGATCCCATGGTCCCGAAGCAGCCAAACTCTATGAAGTCTCCCGTCAAGACCGGAGTTTTGCTGATGCGTTATCGGGGCGAAAAGCCTTTGCTTCCTGACAGCTTCCCTTGCTCTCCGCCTGAAGAGAAACTGGCGCATAAGCCGTTCTTGCTTGCGTCCAAAACATAAACAAGTATTATAAACGCGAAGTCATGGGTGGAAATTGTCAACCGTTCATCCCCCGAGTTCCCAAGGCAAGGAGTTTTTTCGATGAAGACATTTTTTAGAATCGGCGCAGCCGCTTTATGCATCGCGTTAGCCGGTGCATCTGTATTTGCAGCATCCGTTATCAACACGATTGCCGGCAACGGGGCGCAAGGCTATAACGGCGACGGCATTCCGGCCCTTTCTGCGGAGCTGAACAGCCCGTTGAGCCTTGAGGTTGATCCCGCGGGAAATATCTATCTGGCGGACACCTTCAATCATCGCATCCGCAAGCTTACGGCAGACGGGAAGATCAGCACCATAGCCGGCATCTGGATGCAGGGTTTCAGCGGGGATGGAGGCCAGGCCACGTCGGCGGCACTATCGGCTCCTTCCGGATTGGCCTTTGACCCGGACGGCAACCTTTATTTGGCGGACCGCTATAATAACCGCATCCGCAAAATATCGCAGTCGGGAATCATCACAACCGTCGCCGGCAAGGGGACACCGGGTTTCAGCGGCGATGGAGGGCTCGCCACATCAGCCCAGCTCAACAATCCTTTCGGTATAGATATCGATGTGCAGGGCAACCTCTATATAGCGGATACCTTCAATAATCGCATTCGCAAAGTGACGCGCACGGGAATTATAAGCACCGTGGCCGGAGGTACACTCAGCGGTTTCGACGGAGACGGAGGCCCGGCCACCTCGGCTCTTCTCAACGCTCCCTTTGGGGTCGAAATTGGTCCGGACGGCAGCATTTATATTGCGGATACCTTCAACAATCGAATCCGCAAAGTCAGTCCGGCTGGAATTATCACGACCATTGCCGGCAGTTCCTCCTTCGGTTACGGCGGCGACGGGGGGCCCGCAATTTCCGCAGAAATGAATTCGCCATCCAGCGTCAAGCTTGATGCGTGGGGCAATGTGCTCGTCGCGGACACATATAACAACGCAGTTCGCCAGGTAACGCCAGAGGGTGTCATCACCACTATTGCGGGCATGGGCGCAATCGGTTTCACCGGGGATGGCGGCCCCGCAACATCAGCCCGGCTCAACGGCCCGGTAGGAGTCGTCGCCGATGTTTTGGGTAATCTGCTCATTGCGGACACCGGAAATCACAGGGTACGGAAGGTGTCGGGAGCGCTGGGCGTCGCCACATTTTTCTCGCAGTTCGCTGCAGGCGGAGGGTACGCCACGGTGATCACCATTGGTAACAATGGTGCGGACACCACCTCGGCCACCCTCAGGCTTTTTGATCAGCTGGGAAATCCCTTCGCAGTCAATGCCACCTGGAGCCTTCCCGGCAGCGATCCCGTAAGCGTGATCGATTCCGAGTTCTCTTTTGATTTGGCCCCTGGAAGCGTCGGTTTTGTGATTGCCGAAGCCCTGAATCCCGAGGATCCTGTCAAGGTGGGGTCCGCCGAAATTCTGAGTTCCGGAGGATCCGTTTATGCCGTATCGATGTATAAACTTGTGATCGACGAAGTGTTGACCAGCGCCGTCGGAGTGCTCCCATCCGCGCTGATGCAGTATGCCACGATTCCCGTTTATGACGACTACAGCCAGCGCCAATTAACCTCGTATGCACTGTCGAACCCAACGTCGCGAAACGTCACGATAAAGATCGGGCTCGTCGACCAGATGGGCAAGCTGGACAAAGACAGAATTACGATTCGCCTTGCCCCCGGACAGCAGGTCGCCCGCTATCTCCATGAAGATCTCAATGACTCCGAGTTTCGCTACAAAGGATCGATTGTGATACGGGCTCAAGGCGGCGGAAGCTTTACGGCAATAGGCGTTTTCCAAAATCAGGATCAATTCACGGCGATACCCGTGATTCCCGGCAAGGCAGCGCATCTTCCGGACTGATTTGCTCAAAAATCCTCCGGCTTTTGCCCGCGTAAGTCAGCGTTCAAGACCGGGGTAACTAGTCCAACCGCTTTGAGCGGTTCAAATCTTTCAAGCCTCCGGCAAGGCCGGAGGTGCCTGACTTGGAATTTTGGGCGCTGCCAGCGCCCAAATCGTTCGGAGTTGGGGTCGCGGTCGAAAACGGGAAACGAGAAGCAGCAGCGATACCGAAAACGAATGCGACCCCGATTATGCTGCTAAAGCCTGCGGACAAGGCGCCGGCGCCCACCGATCCGCAGCCAGCCGTCCAGTTTCGGATTTCGAAGCAGTTGCGGAAACCTGTTTTCCCCCATCCCATCGACAGTCCACAGGGAATTCCGGTCAGCGGCCGGACCGTGTTAACTTGGCCCCCTGGATGCGTTTTGTTTTGTGCGCCGAACGCATATACGACATGCCGAACGAATATCCCGGTATGCTGCCGGAGACAATCAGGTGGATGTCGTCGGGGTTCACTACCGGGACTTTGCCGCCCGGTTTGAGAGCTGCCTTAAAAAGCGGAAGCTGGCTTGCGGCAATCGAATCGTTCGCAAAGAACACTCCGCCCGGCTTTGTGTTCATCCTGTCTCTTAAGCCCTTGACCTCATCCAGGGTGAGTTCTTCAAACGGCACTCTTGAGCTCTCGTAAAAGTAGTCGCGCAAACTGCGTTTGGTTTTGTATCCGAGACGCTGCAGCATGATCGCCAGTTCGGGATGAATGATCATGATGTGCTTGCGGAAATGAGCGAAATAATTGGCGACTCCCAGTTTGTAAGCCGCAAATATCGCCCTATCGCCGGCCACTTCCTCAGCCATGCTTTGAAGGACCTCCGCAGCATCCCAGGGTTCCACCACGCCTCCGCCGTATATCTTCATGCCCAATCCACCGGCGCCGCCAACCGTGGAAAGCGTTACGCAGCTGTCCTCAGGCCCGTAACCCAGGCCCGCGTTGAATGATTCCCAGGGGCTCTGCTCCATGTTTTCGGCGAAGGTATAGAAAGTGTGCGAGGAAGGGCGGCCGATCAGGGCCATATCGATTTCTCCGGGCCATAGATATCCCAGGTTCGTCATGCACAATCTTACGGCACGACCGATGGTATTGTTGGCCTGCCATCCATGGCCCAACAGTCCCACGCCGGAATTCATGTTGATCTCGCTGCAGATAGGCCCGCTGACCATGATCATCAGGGTGAACGAGCCCTCCGAACTCATCATGTGAGAAAAGGAGCCCTCCTCGGCAAGGCATTCGATAGCGGCGATGATCACGGGCAGGTACTCCGGCCTGGCGCCCGCCATCACTGCGTTCACAGCCACCTTCCCGATCGTGGCAATTCCGTTGCGGAAGGGGATCTTGCCCAGAATCTCGTCCGGGGAACGTTTGGTCCCCGAAAGCATCCGCTTGACGGCTTTTTTTGTGGGAGGAATAAGGGGTAAGCCGTCCCCCCAATGGTTTTCGAGGTATACCCGGTTGAACTCATCCAGTGCGAATTCATAGCTCTCGGCGGAAATCCTGACTTTTGCCGGAAACTCTCTTTGCGGCATCAAAGATGGATTCTTCTCCTCGGGCGTCAGGGGTTTGGTTAAGGCGTCGATAATGAGGCTTATGCGTGCCTCTACCACAGGTCTCAGTCCGTCTGCCGTCGAGCGGTTGGGGTAATAATCTATGGAAGGCAGGCTCACGATCCGCAATCCGGGCATTCCCGAGTCGCGCGCCGACATTCTTGCCGTGTGAATGGCATTCTCTCCCACTACAAAAATTCCGGGTTTGCCGAGTTTTTCCAGGTCCATTACATTCCGGCACTGGCCCCATCCCCCCATTCCCGCATCGCCGACACCAAAGACAAATGTGTCCACTTCGTTTTTGCTTTTCTCCGCCGCCTCGACGTCTCCCCATACGAGGCGGATGAACCGGGCTGTGGGATATTTCCTTTTCAGAGCCTCTTCCAGCGCGATGCAGAAGTTGTCGCCGCCCTTTTTGCCATCCCAGAAAATGCCGACTCTCTTGCCGGCCAGGTCTTTGACGCGGGGAGCGGTCAGACCCGCAGGAGCGGCGATATCGACTGCACCCTGAGGATTCAGGCATGTGAACGCAACTTTCTCTTTCATTGAATTACCCTCCAAGCTTGAGCCGGGATTCCTGGCGTTTTTCACTTCTTGCCTCCTTGATGCGGACAGCAAGCGGTATCTGCGCATTATCTCACGACGCTGCCGATTTTTTTGACTATGTTTCCCCGGACCGTGGAGTCTCGAGAACCCGCTGGGCCTGACGCATGGAAATCGGCTAGCAGCTTCGGGTGTAGACCTGCAAATCCGGTTATCTGTCTCCCGTGTTGCGGCAGGATGCGCATTCGTGATAAAAATGCCTCAAAGAGCATTGTTGTTTCTGTCCGATTGCCTATTGATGCACGGACATCGGTTTAGTGTCCTTTTATTATGCTTGCTCGGAAAGGTCCATGCGTCACAGGACGGCTCCAGAAACAGGCTAATTTTTCTTGAGGAGGGATCCCCCATGCGCAGAGCATATCGATATATCGGATTGGCCGTTTTGCTTATTCTCCTGACCTCCGTTTCCGCAGCCCTGGTTCTTTGGCCGTCAGACAATGCGGTTGCGCAGGACCGAAGCGCGGAGAGGAAATATGCCAAGTATATTTTCACCGACGTCAAGCCTCTGGATATTTCTCCGGAGATGCTGGAGAAAATCCGCAAGGAACAAAAGGTTCAGCAGTCGATGGTTCCATCGACTCAGATTCTGAATCTGGACACGACACGGACCGAAGGGGCTCCGTATCTTGATTTCCATTGGCTTTGGGAGGGTGCCGCCAAGGGTTACGCTGAACAGGAGCATATCCATGACTTCGACGAATTCATTGGATTCATAGGGGTCAAAGGGCAAAAGGATTTCCGGAACCTGGGCTCGGAAATCGAGGTGTGGCTCGGCGGAGAGAAATACATGATAAACAAGTGCTGCCTCATCTATGTTCCGAAGGGAGTGAGGCACTGCCCGATCCGATTCACCCGGATAGACTCGCCCGTTCTCTTCTTTACCGGCGGAATGGCAACCCAGTACTCCAGGACCGCAACCGAATTCAAACCCGACAAAGCCGAGGAAAGGAACTTTGCCAAATATATTTCTTACGGAGTCAACCCCGACAAAGTCTCACCTGAGACCTTGAAGAAGTGGGCTGAAATGGGAAAGAAGAACAGCTCCACCACTGAAGGAGACCGCCTTCTGGACCTCGATTCCATCGAGGGGGCGCCGTATATAGATTTTGTATATATGTGGAAAGGATCCGAAAAGGGCCCCAACCACCCGGAGCACAGCCACGCGTGGGGTGAAGTTTTCGGATTTATCGGTACCGGGGGGAAGGGAAACACGGGCGACCTGGGCGGAGAGCTCGAATTCTGGCTCAACGGCGAGAAGTATCTTATCACCCAAAGCAGCCTGATATGGGTACCGCCGAACCTCAAGCATTGTCCTATACAATTCAATCGCATCGACCGGCCGTATATCCTGTTTACGCTGGGAATGACGCGCAAATACACTCTGAATCCGCCCGAAAAATAGCCAAGGGCATTTTGCGCCGATGCGGCGCATGAAGACATACCATGCGGTCAAACACTTTGCCCGGCCCGCATTCATTTCCCATGGCGGCGTATGGATTGAGCCATGCGTGCAGCTGAATGGATCAATGTCCTTTTTTTTGCGTTTCTGATTGCGCTGGCCTGGCTGCGCCCCTTGCGTCCCGATCGGCGGGCCAAAATTACGGCCCTCGGGCTGGGAGTGATTGCACTTTTTTCGAGCGTTCAGTTCCTGGACCGGCTTGTTCATCCCCTGCCGGCTTCCGTGATCCGCGATTGGCTGCCTGCCCCCCTTTTCCTTGTGGCCTATTGGGCGTCAGGTCTGTTTTTCACCACTCCAAGCGGGGTACTCCAGAACCGTCTCATCCGGCTCGATCATAGAATTCTTGGGTGGTTCGGGAAATATCGTCCGGGCGCACGCGCTTCTTCATGGATGGCAGCCTATTTTGAGCTGACCTATCTGCTCTGCTATCCCCTTCTGCCTTTTGGTTTGGGCGTGCTCTATATCGCGCATATGGCACGCCACGCGGATGAGTTTTGGGCCATCGTGCTGCCGGCGGCATATCTGTGCAATGCGGCCTTGCCATTTGCCCGGACTATACCGCCACGGATATTGACCAACGGCGAACCATCGATCCTGCCGCCAACAAGAATACGCCAGCTTAATCTCTGGATACTCCGCCACGGAAGCATCCATGTTAACACCTTCCCCAGCGCGCATGTGGCAACGGCATTTTCCGTCTCGCTCGTGCTGCTTTACCTCTTACCGCCGGTTGGAGCGGTCTTTATGTGGATATCGGTCAGCATTGCGATCGGAGTGGTGCTGGGTCGTTATCACTATGCGGCGGACGCAGTTCTCGGAGTCGCTGTGGCCATTGCCGTTTTTCTGGCGGGCATGATCCTGTTCTGATATTCCAGCAAAAACACACAACCCGACGTCGAGCGCAGCAGCAAAAGGCTATTGAGGTTTCGCTGACTCCTTCGGTGAAGGAAGTGCGCAGCCATTGGGGCATACGGTCAGTGTGTGAACGTATCGGATTTTCCCGTCTTCCAGGCGGAATATGTGGGAATCGGGCCAGCCGTTCTCTTCTCCAAAGTCCACCAGGCCGACGACGGTTCCCATATCCAGGTCGACCATAAAGCGCCGGTTGACGATTTTGACGCTGCCTTCCAGCGGCGGGCCGCCCGTACAGGAAGCATCGGGCTCGCCTTTGGGATTGGTGTATGCGCCTCCTTCAAGGCGGGCGCATGGGATGCCCCACGGCACATTGGAGGAGGATGCCGGATTCGAAAACACGTCGAAATAGGCGTTGGCCGCCTTAAGCAAAGTCTCCCGATCGCTGCGCCGTGCCGGGGGGAGTATGTCCCACTTCTCCTGAGAGGAGTATTTCAGGTAGTTTGAAGCGTTGAAAAGCCAGTCGTCCTGGTCGGTGACGAGGGCTTCAACCTCAGCGATCTTGTCGTCTAGTATTTTCAGGCGTGTACCGAGAACGTAAGGGTGACTGCCGCTCGCGTGGATTATCTCCGTGAATGTCTCGCACGTTTCGACATCGAGCAGGCTGCGGTGAAAATCAATCTCCAGGGGGCTTTGCCAGATGCCCTGGCCGAACGGAACCACTTTCCTGTTTTCGATGTATCTCGCCCCCTCGGCAAGCGGCATAAGCGAGGGATTGCCTTTTTTCAGGGCATCCAGATATAGGTTTACGGTCTGCTGGAGCCCCGCTCGTGTGCATGCGGCTTTCTCGGCGCTAATCGGGACGGTCTCCGCCCGCAAAGACAAGGTGCAGCCAAGCAGCGCAAACAGTGTGATTGCCCGCATCATACGTCCTCCTTGAATGCCGTTTATTCACGGAATCGTTGCAAGCATGCCGCCTGCGCCCCGTTGGCACGATTGCCAACTCCTGCTTTTGGCCGCAGCCAACTCTCTTTTGCCTGGAGCCTGCGGGCTATAGCCGGTTGCATCCATGCCCGTTACGCCGTGCCCCGAAATACCGGGCAGACATGGGGCTAGACGGAATTGATCCAGTCGAGATTGGCTTTGATCAAATCGGGTATGGGAAGGTTATAGGGGCATCTCCCCATACAATCACCGCATTCCGTGCAGCCGGCGGCTTTTTCACGCATGCTACCCCACATGGGCGTTTGCTTTATGGCGGGACCCATCCTCCTCAACATGGAACGTACGCCGAGAACAAACTGAATGGGGATCCCTTCAGGGCAGGGCAGGCAATAGTCGCAGCGTCGGCAGAATTTCCCGTCATACTCCTTGCTTATCACCGCCAGAATCCGCCGCTCATCGTCCGTCATCTCACAGCTGCCCTGAAAAACCTTCCAGTTTTGATCGATGTATGCCTTTTCCTCGACGCCCGTGAGCACCAGGATATCGGGATAGGACAAAGCCCACTTCAGGGCTACCTCGGGTGCCTCGATAACCCCGCCTGAAAAGGGCTTCATGGCAATGATCCCGACCTTCTTATCATGGGCTATGGGAATTACTTTTTCCCTGGCGGCGGGCTCGAGAAAACTGAAGCAAATCATGATGGTTTCAAACAAGCCGTCATCCAGCACCCTTTCCAGCAAATCAAGGCTGTGACTCGTAATCCCGATATGGCCAATCAGACCCTGTTCCCTGGCTTTGAGCAACCCGGCCAGGGCGCCGCCCGGTGACGTGATACGCCCGTAATCTTCCTGGTCACTGATGCCGTGACATTGATACAGGTCGATATAGTCGAGCTGAAGCTCCTTGAGGCTGATTTCCACGTCTTTCCGGATCCCATCTGCCGAGCGGCTGAATGATTTTGTTGCGATCACGGCCTTTTTGTCCGTCTCTTTAAGCGCCTTGCCGATCCTGGTTTCGCTGTTGGTATAAACCCTGGAGGTATCGATAAAATCCATGCCCTTCTCCAGAGCGTGCAGGATAACTTCAATGGCCTGGGCTTCGCTGACTCTTTGAATCGGGATGCCGCCGAATCCCAGCCTGACGGTTTCAATGCCTGTATTTCCGAGCACGATTCGCTTCATATATCCTCACCTCGAATCCAAGGATATAAGAATCGATACTCCATCACAACTCTGCAATGGGTCTCGGATCACATAAACTCGATAGAAGGTCATCCGGGGGCATGAAGCTTAACAGTTCCCGGATTTGGTAACGCAGATATACGCTGACAAAAGCGCCGATGAACGCTGACATTTATTGATGCAGGATGGGCAAAGGGTCATAGGGTAAGAGGGTTACCTTGAAAAAGTTGGCCAACTGAGATAAAAAGCGTCACGGAATTTTCCGTCGCGGGTCGATGCGCCCATGCAGACATACGCCAAGTACTCGATTGTGATCCTGTTCAGCCTCATGTGGATTGTGGTCTCCATCATGAGGGTTCCTCCCGGAACAGGAACTTATTGGGAAGTAGGCCCCGACGGATCGTGGGCTCTGAGCCTTGCCGCCATGTGGGAGCAGGGCAAGATCAGCGGTCGGGATTTCTATTTTACCTATGGCAGTGTTTCCCAGATGCTGGCGCGGTTCGGCCAGTGGATGCACCAAAGCCATTCGGCTTATGACAGCCTGCCCCTGATCCTGCTTTCTTTCCACCTGGCGTGTATCGTCCTGCTCGCAATATTTCTGCTGTGGATCCGCCGGTTAAGCTGGCTCCATACCCTCTTCATTTATGTCGTGGCGACTTTTCTGAACCTCTTCTCTGAGCCTACGAGTTTTCGCGTTTTGACACTCATGCTCTGCGCGGCAGCCGTCGTCAGGACGGTCGCCGCCGGGAACGTTAAACAGCGCCGCGCCTGGGCTTCGGTAACTGGGCTTCTATGCCTCGTTGCGCAGCTGATAACCGTCGAACTGGGCGCATATGCAGTTTTTATCATTGCCGCCTCGTTCCTTCTGCTTTTGTTCAAAGTGGACAGGCGTTCCATGACCGAAAGTCTTTGGATCGCGCTGGGCCTCTTCACAGCCGGCAATCTCATCATCGGTTTTGCCTCCCGGCCCGTTTTCGCCTATCACTTTTATGCCATCGAGATGATGCGCGGCTATACCTATGGTATGGGAAGCAATTGGGCTTTGGGCCTCTGGCCCACATTGGCGCTGGTTCTTGCCGGCATTTATGTCTTCGGGGCTGCGGTGTATCTGCTGCGCCGATTGAACGTTTCCGATTACGCCTTGTTGATGAGCCTGGCCATTTGCGCGGCAGCATCACTCAAATCCGCGCTGATTCGCAGCGATCTTGGACATATCACCCAGGGACTGAGTCCGGCCGTTGTTCTTTTTCTTGTTCTGGGTTTTGGCTGGCCCATTCCGCGGGCGATAAAAACCCTTTGGATGACTCTTTTCGCCGCTCTGCTGCTCGCCTGGCCCTGGGCCGGCGCAAGCGCCTTCCTTCACTTCAGGAGTGTCTTAGACGGGACGGCGTCGCTGCCGGCTAAAGTGAAGCGGATTTTATCGGCTTCCTCGAAAATCGAGGAAGCGGTCCCGCCTGAGCTTCACCTGGCAGTGGAGAACGCTCGCAATAGACCTGTCCTGGTTTTCCCATATCAGAATTCTATCAGCGTTGCCCTGGGCCGGCCTCTTGTGGCGCCAGTGTTGTTGGCCATAAATGCCGGTACGGAAGCCCTGCAAAGATATTACGTGGAAATGCTGGATCGGGCCGGGCCGGATGCCGAGGTCATTTATGCGGTGGACACAATCGGGTCGAGCCCAATTGATTCGGTTCAGTCCATCACCCGAACACCCCTCGTATTTGAATATCTCTGGCGCAGCTTTGAATTGGTTCCCGGCCAGAAATCCGGGGCAGGATTTTATCTTCTCCGGAAAAGACCGCACCCGAAGGATCTCCGCATCCGCGAACTCAGGTTCCGGACAGACCATGCACGAGATAAAGGGGTGGAAGCAATTCTGGACGAACCGGCTGCATGCAGCACGGTCCGTTTTGATTTGAAGATCCGGTACCCTGCTGCCCGCATCCTCGGGCGGCCCGCGGGACTCGAGGTGGCGTTTTCAAGGGGAAACGCCGCTGTCTTTCGGTCAGCGCTTGTGCCGATTGAAATATCCCGGATTTTCTCAACAGACGTTTCATTGGCCGGCCCCGGCCAATTCATCGAAATTTTTGGTCCGTCGCCGCCGCCGGGCAGGATATGGGACCGGGTGCAGTTTGCGCCCCAGCCATCCGACTGGCTTGGATGGCCGCCCAATCAGGTGGAACTCGTTTCAATAAAATGCCTCGAATGAAGGCATTTGGGAACGCCCGGCTATGGAAGAAGGCAAAAGCTTGCACCAAAAGCTGGAGGCCTTGGCCGGGTTTACCCGGCACAGGAAGGAAAACATGAGGGAAAGCTTTTTCTGCATGTTTGCGGCGCTCCTCGTTGCATGTTTTCTGTTCCTGGCCGGATAAAAGAAATTTCGCTGAATATCGAATGTCGAATTTCGAATCGCAGAACTTCGAAATGCATCATTCCATATTCAACATTCTGCGGTTCAAAAAGCTTTAAAAACCTATTGTGCACGAAACTCTTTTGTCGGCCGCGGGAATCCCCTGCCCGTGCATGGCTATTTTGGATTTTCGTCCTTGATGTAGCGGCCGCCGGGCACGATAGTGAAATGAAATATGGGCCTGTCGACCCGCTTGAGCACAAGGGGGCAGTGTTTCATCCCGGCCGGGACAAAAAGCAGCGCGCTTTTGGTGATGACCTGCTTTTCATCCTCGAGCCAGATTTCTATTTCTCCTCCCAGGTCGTGCGGATTTGCGGCATCGTTCCCGAAAAACCCTATAATTTCGTCCGTATCGTGGACGTGGGGCGTATTTTCAAGCGTAGCGGCGGCTTTCAGGTACCACGCCGTGTTCATGTGAAAAGCGCCTTTGACGACGTCTTCATCCATCCAGAGAATGCGCGTGGCGTATTTGGCATAATCGGCGGCGATTTTCTTTTTTTCTTCGGGAATTATCAGATCGGTTACCACATACTTTCCATACTTTGATTCGGTCATTTGGCATCATCCCCCATAGGTTGCCCGGTTGTCTTATCGGACTATTTTAGACCACAGCGGCCGGCATTGCTTGCAGGATTTCGCAACAGGGCAGCGTATATCGGCAGAAGGAATGCAACGCTCACAGGAATCCTTCGATTCTCACTGGGAGTATGGAGGCCGGACCCATGCTGCGGACGTATCGGTGGTCCGATCACCTTGCGGCATCGACAGAATGAGGTCTGCGTTCTCTCGAAGCAATGAGATCCCGCAACTCGCGTTCCATATCGGCGTTGATGTCATGCGCGTACGGGAGAATAAATTCCCGTGTCTCAGCGACTATTCTGTCCACAAAATGCCGGTCGTGAACCCATCCCAGAGAAGCCAGATTGCTGATTCTGTCGGCAAGCTTCAGGACCTTGGCGCGATTGCTGCCCGATTCCATGATGCGCCGCAGGTACCGGGATTTTGGTTCCTTTTTCCCATTCTCGTCGACGCGCCGGGTGACTTCGATCATCAGGTCATACACCTGCCCGCCTTCGTCGTCGATCTCCAGCATCTCGTTGCGGCTCAACCCGGGCATCCCGAGAGCATCTTCGGCGACATCGTGAATAGTGGCGGCCTTGAGCAGGACGGAATCGATCACCAGGTAATCCAGCAAAATCGTAAGGGTCATCATCTGGTGCCTGAACATGTTTTCGCCCCCGATTCTCGGAACGCCGATGAGAGCCCTGGCCTTGCATATATACGGGGCCAGTTTCATGTGGGAGAGTTGCTTGACCCAATCGGGCTGCATGCTTATTGCTCCTGTCGTTGTTTGAGGCTGAATTCCTCGTTTGTGATGCCTGACGCCGGAAAAAGGGAATGCTGACCCGGGGAGCGGCCTGTGGATTTCACTGCAGATGACGAAGGCTGAGCAGGCATTCTTTTGGTTTCAGTTTCTTGTCTTCGACACGCAGTCGACAGCGCGTCGATCGGTATTTTAAGGTAACAAATGATCCTACCACAGAAACGGCCTGCGGATAGTCTATTGTCCTTCTGATGGGCCTACAGACACTCCGGGCGAAATGCATGGAGAACCATGTAAGGCCTTGAAACATTTGAACATACCGATGCTGGCCGAGCCGCAAAGGCGCCAAACACCTCCTGAGCTAAAGCCCTTTTGTCGTGCACGTGATGAAAATGTATAGTATTATTTTTTGCGACCTCTCATCCATTATTGATCGCAGCCAATAGCGGGAATCCAACCTATAGCGTCCGCAATCACAATTTTGTGGAGGTACGTATGAGCCGGAAATCAACAATCGCACTTGCTTTTGTTTTGGCTTTTCTGCCGGGTTCCCAGGGAGCCTTTGCCTGGGGATCGCTGACACATGCCTTTATCACCAACCAAATTGCGAGCGGGAGCGAATCGAGCCGCCAAAACGCGATCTACGGCAGCACCGCTCCGGATTTTGCCAACTACATGTTCGGGTCGCATTATCAAATGTACCTGATGGACCGCACTCACGTCGATTACGTCAGAGTCTGGAAAATGGCGCGAGGCGGCCCCGCTCACCAGCTGGAGCAGGCCGTGGCATTCGGTTTTGTAGCCCACAACGAGGAAGATTACACGGCGCATTCCGGATCGATTACGCTCGATCCCGGGAGCGGATATGTAATTCAGAAAGCGGCAATTCTGAACGCGATGCTCGGGGACGCCTGGCAGCAGCTGGGCCTGGATGGCGAGCAGTACGCCGCTCTGCGCGCGGAGCTGTCCCACGAAGTCATTGAATTCGCCGGGGACTTTTTTGTCTATGCGTATCTCGATCCGGCATCCGGGAAACTGCTGTCGGATTCTGCGGCCGGATGCAACAAGGATTTTCCCGCACTCCTGACAAAGGCGTACGCCGGTAACCTGGTGGCATTTTCCAATCGGAACAAGATTCGGCTCAACCAGCCTGAAGCTGCCAGCATCATCACCGGCAGCGAGTTCATGTTCCGAGCGGGCATGATTTCTTACGGCAATCTGTTTACAGGAACCAACCCGGAGGAGGTTTTTAATAACCTCGTCTATTACCTGCAGGGGATGGCAGCCTTGCAGGGCATTCAGATAGACGATCCGGATCTGGTGGCTCAGGTGCTGGGCGCAGCCCTCTTTGTCATTCAGGATGGTTTTGCTGATGAAGTTCTTGCGACTGTTCCATTTACAGCCGGCGAGCTCGCTGAGCAGAAGGTTGCCTATTGAAGTGATTTCGGCAAATTGCCCTTAAACCAGAGTCAGCGGAGATGCCGGCAATTCACACGCCTGTGCAGCGCCGGCAGACTTTGATGACACGCCGGCTTATACCGACAAGCGCGGAAGGATGCCGGCAAAAATCGTATCCGTTGGTTTGCGAGGTCGAATTTATTCCACGCGGACACCCAGAATTTTGTAGCTCCAGGCAAAAGTGCCTTTAGCGCGGGGAGTGGACTCAAACATCATTGAGGCCGCCAAACGCCGCGTCTGGCCGGGTGGAACAGATATAGGAACTACAGGCTTCACTTCGCCGATGATCTCGCAATTGGAATTGTCCTTTTCCGGTGTTCCGGCGCAGTCGTACAGCCTTCCCAACAGCTGGAGATGGGAGACGGGAAAGGAGCTTTTATTGCGGATAGTAGCTGAAAAGGTTCTCGGCCCATTTTTATGCGTCGGGTTCAGGAGCTTCTCGTCGCGGATTTCCACGTTCTCTTTGGTGAGCACCTTCCATTTGTTCTGTTCCTCGTCCTCTATGGGGACCGGCTTTTTGGCTGCGACATTATTGCCGGCACCGGCATCCACCGGTATTCGTTCCGAGGCATCCAGGATGCGGACGTATTTGGCATCGATGTACGCGGGCTTGTCGGCAATCTGTATTTTCACGTATCCACGCTCCATGCCGACGACACTGACCATTTGACCGCAGGACAGCTGCTCGATTACATGAGGTCTGCCAGGCGCGATCCAGGACGGCACCGGAATTTTGGAGCCCGGGTCGCATTGAATGATCCCCCTGCCCTGGGCAAATGCCGATGAGCCGAGCAACAGGATGAAGAACAGAAATGCACAAGAATGCCGCATAGAGCCTCCCGATAAAGTAGGAACGCTATAAAACAACCGTTGCGCTCCGCTCAGCCTAAATGCCGAGCTGTCGCATTCCTATGAAGAATGCAGGATGCTGAGGGAGCAGGCATCCCCTCCCCATTTTAATAGACAGAAAACGAATGAGGACATAATAATTATCGTCCTCATTCGGCGCAGAGCGCACAAATTTTCCAATACATTTTAAAGCTATAGCTGCTTTTGCGTGGAAATGGCCGGGAGTGAATCCGTCATAAGATTAAATAATACAAAGAAATACGCGGATGATAGGATCCCGGAATTACGCGCGCTTTCCCGCTATCTCGTCGGGCAGTATCACTCCCTGGCGCAACAGGCGCTTCTGCAGCGCGCCGCAATCAATCTGCCTGGGTTGAATGCCTGCGCTTGCTGCCAAGGCTGCGGCTGTTCCCGCCGCCTGCCCCATCGCGATGCAGTGCGGGATCAGGTTGAAGTATTCGTTATATTGCCATTCCGAGGAAAACGCCCGGCAGGCGACAAGCAAGCCGTCGATTTTCTTCGGCACCAGGGCTCGGTAAGGGACATAGACACTGGGGTGTTTGGCCGAGATCTCGCCGTTGTCGTTGTCAGGGAAAATGGCAATGGTGTCGGGAAATACTTCGTCGGACGTCATGTCTTTCGCCGTGCAGACGTACTCCCCGACCACTCTCTGTCCACCCTGGAGGCCAAGCTGCGGTGAACTGAGGGCGACGTAGCTGTTCTCAAAACCGGGCACGTTTTTCCGGTAGAACTCATACGAGAGAAGCATTTTCTTGCGGCCTTCGATTTCTACCCGATTGATCTCATCATTATCTGCTTGTTTCATTGATGGGAAGAAAGGGTGGTACCAGACGACGCCGTCGTGATATTTCACCAGGTCCTTCATATAAAATGCGGCGCCGCCCTGCCGGCGAAGATCCTGCATCAATTCGGCGTATTTGTCGGGCTGGGTTTGCCGGAATTCCTCGACCTTCTTCATATTAATGTTGCCGATCCAGAAGGGAAATGCGAAGGCCGCAATTCTCAGGCCGGGGATCATCCGGGTATCGCACTCGGCGCCGGCAGGCTGCAGCAGGTCGCCGTCCCCGGTGGAATCTATGACCACTTTTGCCAGGATCGCCCGTCTTCCCGACTTGTTTTCGATAAAGACGCCCTTAACCGTATTCCCCTCCATTATGGGCCGCGTGCCCCACGAGTGAAGATACAGCTTTACGCCGGCTTCCTCCATCATGGTGTTCAACTCGCATTTCATGATTTCGGGATCGAAAAGGGCGGTGTAGAGCACTCTTTTGCGGCCGATATTCAGGTCGTCGCGTATGTAGAACCAGGCCAGGTTTGCATCGATGTAATACTTGACCAGCTTTTCGTCCGTGGTGCCCCAGTCCTCTTTCTTCGGATAGTGCGTTGCTCCTTTGGCGTCCAGCCTGTCAATCAGTTCCTGGCACAGGCCGGCTATCTGCTGCTTCCCGTCTATGGTGCTCAAGTTCGGAATGATGGTGACCAGGCCGCCGGTAGCCATGCCTCCGAGGTGGCCGTACCTCTCCACCAGCACCGTGTCTGCGCCGCTGCGCGCCGCGGCCAGAGCCGATCCGATACCTCCCGGCCCGCCGCCCACAACAACGACGTCGGCCTCCCGGCAGATTTCTATATCCCTTGCCGGCTCCAGGATTGTCTTTCTCGCTGAACTTGCATTCATGATGCGAACCTCCTTTGTGTTCGACGACATCAATAGTCGGCTATTATGCGGCATATTACGACAATTCGGGCAGGATTCCGACGCCGGCAGCATAATTACATTGGTAAACCCCGGCTCTGCCGGGGGACTCAAAGAGTTTGACAGCTCCGTATTTTGAAACGCTGAGAAACGCTGATAAAAGCGCTGACAAACGCCGATTTGTTCGGCGGGGATCGGAAGCGCCTCATCGGCTTTTGCCCGCGTAAGTCAGCGCTCAAGACCGGCGGAACTAGTCCAACCGCTTTGAGCGGTTCAAATCTTTCAAGCCTCCGCTTTGCCGGAGGTACCTGACTTTCAGGCTGCCCAATTAGTCCGGCGCCGCATCTGTCATTTGCCTTGCCCTTGACAGATGCTGGAGCGTCTGCCTACAGTGAAGGCGATCTCCGTCATAAGGATGATCGGCTGATGGTTTAATGTAACCCAGTTATGGTCTGCGTCGCATATTGGATGCAGACAAACCTGCTGCCGGTTGGCTGCAGGTTGGGATGGACGATTTAAAATGTAACGGAATATTGGGAATTGACCATGTAAGCCTCGCGCCCGCATGCGGTTTTCTTACTCACTCCTGGCGGGCGGTCCGGGGAAGCATTCCATCCCAATCCAAATCAAAGGAGTAATGAATCAATGAAGGGCTTTATATCGACGGCCGTCATTACGGCGCTCTGCCTGGGCCTGTTTTGCGGCTTCCCGGCTTTGGACAATCAGGCTATGGCACAGGGGAATAAGGCGGCAGCCTCCGCTGAGACCAGGATAACGGTGCTTAATCCGCTGGGGAATCCTCCCCCTGTAAAACTGAAATCAATGGCGCCGCGTCCGGCCTCCCTCGACGGCAAAACAATCTACATTGTCGACGACGGCTTTGTGGGAGGAGACAACCTTCTGCTCGAAATGGTGGACTGGTTTACACAGAACATGCCCAAGACCAAGGTTGTGTTCAAGAGAAAAGGCGGCATGGGCTTTGAGGCTGAAGATCCGCAGTTGTGGGCCGAAATCAAGCAGAATGCCGCTGCCGTAATCATCGGGATGGGCCATTGAAGCCAATGTGCGCCGGCAGTTGTCGGCCACTCCATCAATTTCGAAGCAAGCATGGGTATTCCCGCCGTTCCGCTGGTCCTTTCCGAATTCTACAAACAGGAAACAGAGGCCGCCCTTCTCAAAGGCATGCCCGGCCTGCGCATCGAGTGGGTTCGCGGTCCGGTTTGGGGAAAAACCCGCGAACAGTTGCGCCGGGATGTCGTCAACGGCATCAGTCCGATCAGCAAAAAGAACGTCATGCAGGAAATCGTCGAGCATCTGACCAAGCCGTTGACGGCTGAAGAAAAGAGGACCGGCGAATTGGTCCGGGACAAAGGCCCGGCTACATTTACGGATACTCCCGATAATCTTCAGAAGATGTTTCTGGAAAAGCGGTGGACCGATTTCCTGCCGGTGGTTCTGCCGACCGAGGAGAAGGTCGCCGACATGCTGAAGGGAACCAGCCACGATCCCGATGAAATTGTCGGCAAGATGTCGCCCACCAACACCGGCGGCTATTTTGAGTACTGGACCTTCACGGTCAAAGACGTTGCCGTGAATGCAGTCATGGCCGGCTGCAAACCGGAATATCTGCCGCTGCTGCTTGCGGTGGCGTCCACCGGAAAGGAAGCCATCTCGGTGTCCGACAACGGCTTTGTGGGCGCCCTGGTAATCAACGGCGCGATCCGCGACGAGATCGGGCTGAACTATGAGATCGGCGCGCTGGGGCCGTATGCCCATGCCAATACCACCATTGGAAGAGCGTGGAGCCTGATCGCCATCAACCTGGGCAACTGCGGCAAAGTGGGGACGACCTACATGGGCACCGTGGGGAATCCCATGAACCTGATCAACATCGTCATTGCCGAGAACGAGCGCGATTCCCCGTGGCAGCCATTTTCAGTTCGAAAGGGCTTCAAGCCGAACCAGAACATCGTGAGCCTGTTTGAAGGATGGGGCGTTCTATCGGCGAAAAACTGGAGGGCCAACGTCTGGGGCAAAGAGATGAATTTCCCCAAGATCATCAAGGATATCTTTATCACACAGGCCCCGTTCCTTTTCGGCGCCACGGCGGTCCTCAGCCCGCCGATCGCCAATTTTGTCAAGAATGCCGGTTACAATACGATTGATGATTTCAAGAAATACCTGATGGAAGCGCCGGCAGGGCAGGAGCCCTGGTTCCAGCCCAATGCGATGGAAATCATCGTCACCGGCGGAACCAACAACAATTACTACAGCATCGGCGGACTGATGTATCTGCAGAGCGTCGAGGTCGACAAGTGGAGGTAGAAGCTCCTCTGCCGTAGAGACAAACCAGTGCAGGGAAAACCGGAATCGCCGCCGGCGTAATTACATTGGTAAACCCCCCGGCTCTGCCGGGGGACTCAAGGAGTTTGACAGCTCTGTATTTTGAAACGCTGAGAAACGCTGATAAAAGCGCTGACAAACGATTTGTTCGGCGAGGGTCGGCGAGCAAAAGCCGATGAGGTGCTTCCGATGGAGTTTTCTGCGGCGGCACTGTGGCAAGCGCCCGGTTTCTCATACCCTTCATCTCCTTGCCGCACGGCGCTTGCCACAGTGCCGCCGCAGAAAACTGTCCAGCGCGGAGCGCTGGCCCCCGCGGGGATCGGAAGCGCCTCATCGGCTTTTGCCCGCGTAAGTCAGCGTTCAAGACCGGCGTAACTAGTCCAACCGCCTTGAGCGGTTCCAATCTTTCAAGCCTCCGGCTTTGCCGGAGGTAACTGAATCATTCGAGACGCCGGCAGCGATTCCGATCCATGTATCCTTTCCCATAAACGGCATTTTGGCGCCGCATCAGATGCGGCTTAAGCTTTCGCGTTCATATGCCTGATCGCCAGTTTCGTCAGCGCTTCATCCCTGTGCCTGGACCAGAAATCAAATACATCCGCGGGCAGAGTTTCCGTCCAATACTGGATCTTCCGGATTTTGAGCTCTTTGTTGTAATCCACAGCCAAATGGTAATGTGCGCTTGCCTGCAGCGGAGCCCATTTTGTGGACGAAGGCTCGTCCCTGAAGCGTATTTCAAACTGAACCGCAACAATCAGCTGTCTCAGATCGATAACGTAATGCTGAGGCGTTATCTCCTCAAACAGACCGGGGTGCACGAAGGACATCAGGAGCGCATCCCGTGACATCGATACTTTGCCGGACGGGGCTGTGTACATCGCCAGTTCCAGCTCGGGGGCGAAATATTTCCTGAGGTTCGGCACCGTCTCGAGATCCGCCTGATTTTTGCGCACAGCTTCGAAATAGCCGTCAAACCATTTGGAGATATTTTCGTAGGTTAGTTCCATGGGGGCTTTTTCCTTTGAATGCCGTTGTCCGATCCTGCCAAACAACAGCAAAATTACTATGGATTGAGAAAAATTGCGCGAATTTTGGTGATACCCGTTCCGGAATTCATATAATTCTAAATAATTCGTGGCATCATTTTTCGAACTGCATATCAGAGGGGAGGCGTGTTGCTATGACGGCTGAAAACCTAAAGGCAGACCTGGTTGTGATCGGCGGAGGCGGCGCCGGCCTGGCGGCAGCCCTGGCTGCTGCGGAAAACGGGTGCAAGAGCATCATTGTGCTTGAAAAAGCAGGCTCTGCGGCCGGCAGTACTGCCATGGCCCACGACATTTTCGGCGCGGAAAGCCCGGTTCAGAAACGGCAGGGCGTGGACGCCCGCAAGGACGAGCTTTTCAAGATAGCCATGGAATGGGCGCACTGGACGAGAATCAATCCCAGGATTGTGCGCGCGTTTATCGACAAGTCCGGGGACACGATCGGCTGGCTGGAAAGCAAGGGATTGAGCTTCGAGCTCATACAGTATTTCCCCAACCAGGTGCCTCTGGTGCGCCATTCGGTGAAGGGGCACGGCAACGCGCTGATGAAAACGCTGCGCGAAAACTGTCAGGCCCTGGGAGTTCAAATACTCACACGCACTCCCGGGAAGAAGATATTGAGGGATGAAAAGGGCAAAATCAGCGGGGTTATGGCGGAATCCAAACAGGGCGAATTTAAAATAGAGGCGCGAAGCGTCATCGTGACTACCGGCGGATATGGCAACAACAAGGAGATGCTGAAGAAATACTGCCCGTACTTCCATGACACGATCTCCTACGACGGGCCGCCCAGCAATACCGGGGATGGTATAATAATGGCCGCTGAAATAGGCGCCGCGACGGCCGGCATGGGCGCGATGAACCTGCACGCGCCATTCCTCAAGCCCAAGTCCGATTCTGAGATGTTGAAGATGGACGCAAAGGGACCCGACGGGTCGCTCATAAAAATCTCGCTGTGGTTTCTTGCCTGGGAACCGCAGATGCTTTGGGTGAACAAAAGAGGCAGAAGATTCATCGACGAAGGCTACAACCTTGCTTTCTTCGCCTTCGGCAACGCAGTCTGCCTGCAACCGGACGGAATCTGCTATACGCTTTTCGACAGGGACACGATGCGGACCATCGAAAAGGAGGGGCTTATCAGGCCCGGAGCCGCCTCCCGCGCCAACTGGCTGCCGGTTTCAGCGGCGACTCCGTTGCCCGGTCTGGAGAGGGAAATGCGCAAACAGGCGGATAAGGGCGATTTGAAGATATCCGGCTCCTGGGGCGAAATTGCCGCCTGGATGGGATCCGATCCGGCCGTCCTGAAGGCTACGATAGAAGAATACAATGCCGCCTGCGACGACAGGCACGATCCTTTATTTGCCAAAGACCGCAGATATCTGCTGCCTCTGCGGACTCCTCCCTACTATGCTGTCAAGAGTCACGTGGCATTGTGCGACGCGTATGGCGGGATCAAGATCGATGAGCGCATGCAGGCGCTCGATACTGAGGACAATCCAATCCCGGGGCTGTACGCAGCGGGCTCGACCTCCGGGTGCTGGGAATCGGAGGCTTACTGCTACCGCCTCACCGGGCACCTGGTCGGCTTTGCCCTCAACTCCGGCCGCATTGCAGGAGAGAACGCCGTCAAGTATTTGTCATAATAGGGACACGCCCGATGATCTGCAGAGGCGGCCGGCTGGCCTCCTGCTTTGATCCGGAATCGGCTAAGGCAGACACGGGCTGAATACAGCGCGAAGGAACGCTGACTCCTGGCGGCGTATGCCATCGGTTAATACTATTGGTAAACCCACGGCTCTGCCGGGGGACTCATAGAGTTTGACAGCTCCGTATTTTGAAACGCTGAGATACGCTGACAAAAGCGCCGACAAACGCCGATTTGTTCGGCGAGGGTCGGCGTAAGTCAGCGTTCAAGACCAGCGTAACTACTCCAACCGCTTTGAGCGGTTCCGAATCAGGCGCCGGCTTTATATACCTTGCACAAAAGCGCGGTGTGCGGCCAGCCTCCCACCTCAGGATTGCAGTATTCGGGTTCCACGGGACAAAGAGCATTCGAATTGGATTCCCAGATACCGTGAAGAGAGGGCTCGGCTGCAGGCTTTTCCGGGAACCACCAGCCGTGCTGCACTCTTACCATGGCAAGGACCGCACCAGCCTTTTCTGATCTCGACAGTATTGCTCATAGCTGCCTCCTCTATGGTAAACGAAGGCCAGAACTCCGGGATCCGTTTTAGCCCTTTTTTACAGGACTCTTGCCGGTACCGTAACCGTTAAGAAGGGTGACGGCCTGCATCGCGACATCGGCGACAAGACGGCTGCATCGTTCCATATGCTGCATGCTCAGAAGCTTGTGGCCGGAGACCTTGGTCCAGACGTTCGACGAGATACTGCAGAGGGTTGAACCGGCTACCGACTGGACAATGGGGATATCCAATTTGGGATCCTTCGGCTTGTAGGCCGGCAGGTTCGCAGTCTCGTACCAGCGAGCCATTTCTCTCGAGAGAGCGAAAATGTCCCGCTCTTTCCTGGCGAAAAGGCCGAAAAGCAGCCCGCATCCATTGATGGCGCCGCATAGTGATTCGGTGCCGGCAAAGCCGCCGCTGCCGTATAAAACGGCGCCCACCGGAAAGATGCTGTAAGGAGCGCCGTATTTATCGGCCAATGTCCCAAGCACAGCCTCGAGGATGCCGAACATGCAGGCGTTTTTTGACCATGTTGATTGATACGCGCGTTCCTGGATGCTGGCCGGCTCGATTTCCTTCCAGGGCCAGGGAAGGGCTGAGGCCGGCTCCTGTGCGGCCAGAAGACTGGATGTGCGCAGTATGGATCCACTTGCGACGATGCCGCTGACGGCGGAGCCCATTCTTAGGATTTCGCGACGGCTGCGTTTCCGGATAATTTTTTGTGGTGAGACCATAATAAATTGTTGCGCAATCTCGCAATAACTCCAATAGAAAATCAACAAAAGTAATCTGCATGAAGATTGGCGATATTTTTTGCTATCAGGCTATTTGGGATTCCTGAGCGAGGTCAATAAACTGAAAGCCCGGATTTACTGGCCGGCGCGAGCCGGAGGCCTGGTATAGAACCGGCGGATAACCTCCAGCGCGGGTTTCCCCTGGGGCGTGTGGTCGGCGTTTTTCGGGCCGCCCCATGCGCGATTGGGATGCCATTTCCAGGCATAGACTCCCCATATAAAATCGCGGCGCCACAGCTCTGCCAGCAAAGTCTCCCACCCCTTCGCCTGGAGCTCGAGCCGGACGGAGCCGGGAGCTGCCGCACTTGGCCCCGGCCTCCAGGGCTCCGTCAGTGCATAAGGGCTGGAAGAGAATCCGGCTTCGGTGAAGAGCACGGGCCTGTTCCATCGATGCGACAGGCGCTCAAGATTCTCCAGGGCGGAAGTCAGCCGGGCGATCGGGTAGTAGCCGTCGATACCGATGTAGTCGAGGCTGTCCCAGAATGGGATTCCCTCGACCTCGCTGCTGTGGGCAGCATAAGTAAGCGGCCCGCGGTAAAATGACCGGACCTCTTTGGCCAGGGCGCGCCAGTCAGCGGTGGTGTATGCGGACTGCGTGGCCTGGGCCATTTCCGTGCCAATGCATAGAATGTCGACGCTGCTTTCTGCCGCCAGGCGGGCATAGCGCAACACGTAAAGCCGGTAATTGGCCATGAATGCTCGCCAATCTGCAGCATTGGTCATCCCGATGTCCGCGGAAAACTTGTCATCTTGAAACCCGGGCCCCCACATCTGCAGCTTCACCATGGTTCGCAACCCCGCCGCCTTTGCCCGGGAAATGCCTCCAAGGAGGATCCGTTCCGAAGCTTCCTGTCCCATCATGCCGATCTCTGGTTCGTTCAGCTTGTAGATGTAGGCGAAGACAAGGAGCTGGACGGTGTTGCCGCCGGCGGCGCGAATCTTTTCGAGTTCCAGGGACGAGGCGTCGCTGTCGTAGCTGCCGCCGATGTGGGAATAGGCAAAGCCGGTCTGGAAAAAGGGCGCGTGCAGCGCGGCCGGGGCAGTCGTGGGTATTACCGGATCCGGATCTCCGGCATCCGGTCCCTTTTGAGAACCGCATCCAGTCAGCAACATGCAGATCAGAGCCAGTATGGTGAAGAGTCGGGGTCGGACCACGATAAATTGTTGCCTAATTTGCGGTTGACTCCAATAGAAAAGCATAAATGGGCTCTGCATGACTATTTTGAGCTCTTTTCTTCTATTAAGCCTATCCAATTCCCTTAGGCGAGATTGCCATGCCGCGAGTTGTAGATTGCAGGAACTTGGAAGTCGGGGTCGGACCACGATAAATTGTTGCTCAAAGCCTTGGTGTGACTTCTATCGACTCCATGCGCTGATGGACGCGGACCGCCAACTCTATTATCAGCGTCCATCAGTGCTTTTGTCGGCGCATGTCAGCGTTAAACGATTCTGAGCGGCTAATACCGACCGTATTCCTTTGTATAGTCGATCATGGCTTTAAGGTTTTCCGGTTTGACCTCATCGGTGGAACTCCTGGGTCCCAGGATGTAACCGCCGCCCTTGCCCACGGTGTCGATCAGCTTTTTGCAATAGTCTTTAACCTCCTGGACCGATCCTATCTGCAGAAGTGAAGACGGGATGTTCCCCTCAATGCAAAGATGATCCTTGAGGATTTCTTTTGCTTTGAATATATCCGTGGTATCGAGGCGGACGAGCACCTTTCCTTTCGGGAATTCCAGCAGGCGCTCCAGACGTGATGTGAAGTTGCCTTCGAAGAAAATACACGGAGTCACTCCCCGCTCGACCAGCGCCAGGACAAGCTTTTTAAACGTTGGCCAGTAGAAGGTCTCGAACTGCTTCATGGACATGAAGTCGTCGGAACCCCTGGTATTGGTCATGAAATATCTCAGGTTGCCGTATTCATTAGGCGGCGCAATCGGCTTTTCCAGCGTTTTCCTGAGCAAAAATTCGCAGGCCTCCAGGATCTTGTCAGGCTGGCGGTACATGTCCAGCATCGTACCCTTCATGCCGCGCACGCTGTGGGAAATTACGTCGAAGGGTGGCATCGCCGCCCCCTGGTACAACTGCGGTATGCCGTAGTCGAGCAGCAGCTGATTGAATTCGTCCACCTTAGGCTGGAAGCTCCTCATCTCCCGGCCGGCCTTCTGAAGATTTTCAATCGCGGCCTCGATTTTGGGTTCCGTAACAAGCATGGCTAGCGTCTGCGCAGCCCAGGGCTCAACCCAATTCGTGTTGGACAGCTGCGGAAGCATCGACAGAGCTTCCAGGCTTCCGTAGATACGCGGCAAATGGCATCGGATGCCGAAGTCCGCATTATGGTTGATGAAGAGGTCGTATTCGTCGTCCTTCAGGCTATCAATTTCGATCGCCTGCATCCCATGGTTGGGATCTACCCCGTGACCGGGCCATCGCTGAAATCTCGGATTCATATATTCCAGAGCTTTTCCTGAAGTGGGAGCCCGGACAAACGCCATGTCGGGCTGGAAATCCTGGAGTGTCTTTCGGTACGCCGCCAACCATGCATCGCTATCATAGTAGGCAGCGGAGCAGGGTATGCCGGCGTATTTGGCCACGAAGAAACCCAGATCGCAAGCGACTGGAACCCTGTCCGGAATTCTAAGATTGATGGCGTCCGTGATTCTTTGTTCTCTTTCGCGTCGCAGTTCCTGTGGAGTCTTGTCCTGCTCAAGCGCTTTGCTCATATCCTTATGCCCCCTGATGTATGCTTTGATTGAAAGTGCGACATACCGGTTCTGACGATAATCACATTGGTAAACCCCCGGCTCTGCCGGGGGACTCAAAGAGTTTGACAGCTCCGTATTTTGAAACGCTGAGAAACGCTGATAAAAGCGCTGACAAACGCGGATTTGTTCGGCGAGGGTCGGCGAGCAAAAGCCGATGAGGCGCTTCCGATGAAGTTTTCTGCGGCGGCACTGTGGCAAACGCCCGGTTTCTCATACCCTTCATCTCCTTGCCGCACGGCTCTTGCCACAGTGCCGCCGCAGAAAACTGTCCAGCGCGGAGCGCTGGCCTCTGCGGGGATCGGAAGCGCCTCATCGGCTTTTGCCCGCGTAAGTCAGCGTTCAAGACCGGCGTAACTCCTCCAACGCTTTGAGGGGTTCAAATCCTTCAAGCCTCCGGTACCTGACAATAATTCCCTGTGCCGTAATTGATTGGGCGATTGTAGCACTCTCCATTTGCATCCGGCCAGGTGTTTTCCCTCGAAATTGCGGCCCAGGCAACCGCATCGTTCCGTCAGGGAGAACCCGGACATGGAATTCCCAAATGCCATCGGCCGGCCTCCGGTTTTGCTGCCGGCTGTGGGCTGCCTCAGGCTTCCCTTTTTCGTGTATTTTCCGTGAAACTCACAATAATCGAAGTACAATGACCCGGTCTCCCGATATTCATTTTCATGCATTTCACTTTTTGCGGACTTGGGCCAAATCGGCTGCTGGGGGATTACTATGGTCGACCAAAGAATGCCGACGCATGTCATGGGCGTGTCCTTGCTTCATAAGTGCAATTTTAGTTGCGAGCACTGCGGATACATTTACGTGGGCGATGCGGAGGATCATATCATCCGCCCCGGATACCGCCTGACATGGGATCAGGTTCTGACCGCGATTCGGGACTGCGCAAGCCTGAAAGATTCCTACTGGAACATGAATTACACCGGTGGAGAACCGACACTATGGAAAGAGGACGGCAAGGATCTGGCGGACATCCTGATCGCCACGGCCCAAGGAGGAGCCCTGCCCAGTTATAACAGCAACGGAAGCTATTTTGACGACTACGACAAGTGCCTCGAATTTTTCCACAGGTATATAGACAATTCCGACGCGCCTCTGCAGGACCTTCATCAGCATGGATAAATTCCATAAAAACTACGACCAGGAAAAGGGCAGGGCGCTGAGCCTTGACAATATCACCAGGGCTCATGGAGACAATTCCCGATGAAAAAAGGAACCTCCTTTCCACGCATGTGATCGTAATAGTCACGAAGGATCCGAATTCTTCTCTGCCGGAGGAGATGAAGAAGCATTACGGCTCCATGGGAGTTACCTTCGGCGATTTCCCGATGTTGAATATAGGGAAGGCGAAAAAGCTGAAGGATCAGCTCCCTGAATTCGCCGGTTTTCCTCCCAGGCCTCAGAAAGAGAGGAACGGACCTCCGGGTCTCGTTCTTGTCGGCGAGGACTATTACTTTGGAAACAAAAAGATCGGGAAGCTGGGCCGCATGCTCGACCTGTACGGAGTTGAGGCCGGACCCTGCTGATTTCTGCCTGGCATCGGGGAAAACCGTATCCTGTAAGAACCTGACAGGCTATATCCCGAGAGGTGTGGTTCAGGCTTTTGCCTTTATTTGATGGGACGGGCGGGCATGGTTGGAGGCCGAAGGCTCAGCCGCAAGAGAGTCCCATTTGTGCTTCGCCTTCGGCGCTCGCCAGTGACGCGGATTTTTAATCAATCCTTATTCAAAAACGATTTTAAAATTTTTCCCGCCGAGCAGAAGTGTCTTCAAAGATTCACGGCCTGAGGAATCTTTTGCGGTCTGTATGGTATTGTACTCAGGTTTATTTTCCACCTCGACAATTTTGCCCTGAACCTTGGCTGCGGTTTTTCCCTTCAATATGAAGATTACAGTGGCTTCTGAGGCGTTGGATTCCCACATGATGTCATATTGTCCGGATTTGATTTCGGTTCCTGCGGCGAAGACGTTGTTTGCCACGGTCACTTTGACGGAACCGTGATCCGACCCTTTTGCCACTGCAGCTGTAGGTGCGGCAACACAAAGGATCAAAAGCATGAAAATTATCATCCAATCTCTGCTGTTACACATGAAAATATCTCCTGATGGTTAACCCAGCGAAGTCGAGACAGGGAATCGGTGCCTTTCAAACGCCCTTTGGCTCAGATTCGGTATTGCGCGAGGCCCGGCGGGCATGCTCCCTGTTCCGTGCGCATGGACTGGAAATCAATTTGGCTCGAATTTTCTGGCCTGGGAATTCTGGTTGTTTTTTTCTCCTTGCCCCCTGCAATTTTGCCTTCCTGCATTCCGGTGGTGACGCAAACAACCCTGTAGGGACCTGCAGGGGCACAATAAAGGGGGGATGGCAAAATCCCTGGCCGGATTGCCTCCCCCCAGAGGATTACTCTGCGTTACCATTAGAACTTTATCATCTTCTGCAAATGATGTCAATTGTCATTGTTTAATGACATATAAAATGTTTGGAATCGGCCACAAATGGCGGTTTTATGGAAACTGTACCTGAATGGCTTGGATTATTTGGACTTTTGTCATCGATCTATGACATCCCTTTTGACGGGATTCGGAAAGACCGTCCGTAAGGACGGGATCGCTAGCCAGCAATCTTTAGGGTCCTGCCGGAATTTCAGATGAGAACGCCGGCTCGGATTCTTGCGGCTTCCACGGAGACGGGATCCAGTTCCATGCGCATCAGGAGAATGCGGGGGTTGACGTGCAGCTTTTTGGGAACAATCTGATGCGTGCCATGCGACAAGAGATATAGATCATATCGGGCGTTATTGAAAAGCTCCTCGAAATTCGAGATATCGTGCGCGGAGATATGGGAAACCTTGACGCCGCGGGAATCGAAAAATTTGGGCAGCTGAGCGACAATGAAGGATGCATGGGCGTAAATCCCCTGAGGGATTATGATCAGCACGGAGGAATTCGCCTGGATCCCTGCCAGCGCTTTGTTGGTCTGTTCGGTGCCGCGGGTCGTAATCGCTATGACGTCAATTTTCCTGCCGGAAAGGAGTGATTTGACGCGATCGTACAAAAAGTAATTCGTCAGAACTTTCCCGAACCTCAAGCCGTCCCGAACGGCATTTTTCAGCTCCGGGGTTGTCAAACCGGCCACGGGAACTTGCCACGCCTGCGAGATCGCATCCGCCCTCGCCGTGGCATCCTCCGCATCGTTTTCTATGAATGCGATGAACGGCGCCATGCGTTCGACCTCCTGGGCGTGATGGCTCAGGTATCTTGCAAAGGCTGTAGGGGACAGGCCTTTCCGGCGGGCTTTGGAAACGATTTCGATGCTCCACTGCCTGAATTTTTCACTCACCGGAGGGGGGGCGGGAGCGTCCGTGGAAATTACCGTGCCCTTTCCTCTGGCCAAGGTAAGCAGGCCGGATTTCCTCAAGCCCAGATATGCCTTGTGTACCAGGCCGCGGTTGATGCCCGTCTGTTTTTCAACATCCCGGATCGACGGCAAGGTATCACCCCGTCGCAGTACTCCCATTGTCACAGCCAGCTTGATTTGTTCCTGGATCTGTCTGATAGCGGAATTGGAACTGTGTTTTTCGATGTTGAACTCCATGATGTCCGCTCCCCGCTGGGGGATTAGGATAGCATAATTCTACGGCATCTCTTCTGAAATCAGGGGCGAATTGCATGCAGGCCCGAGTCGCAATATATTCCAGTATCCTCAGGCAAAGCCGGGAGTCTGACGGTTCCCCTTTTTCGGGTGCATCAGCCTTGACAAATATCCTATAATGAAGCCGTGTCAGGCCCGGAAAACCAATACATGAGGATACGACGCCTCAATTCAAAAGCGTGGGCTTGCCTGCTCAAGCGACAGTAATCGGCATGTACCGCCGGCTCCTGCGCCTACCCTTTAAAACGCTGAACGGCAACGCCTGGGGTGTCGCGAACCTCCTTTCGAAGCGGAAGCCCGCAAGAAGGGGGACGGCCTATGTACTCCATGTCACTGGATGCTTGGCAGGTGCTTGCACTTCTCAGAGATATCTTCTGGATCCTGTTGGTTTTTTTGCTGATCAGCCTTGTTGTCCAATGCGCATGCATGCTGCTGGTGTGTCTCGGCAGAGAATCCCAATATCGATCGGTGATTCGAGGGAAGAGCCCGACGCATCCCAGATTGCCGGATGTTGGATCGGCTTTCGCCTCAGCCAGGCTAAAAGCCCTGAGATAGCAGTCGGGGGCGTCCCGGCTCTCAGGTTGTTCCCGTTGCAGCCCGAATACGGCGCGACAGTGAGCTGAACCTGGTTTTCATGGAAAAATCTTCCCGATAATTTTGTGGTTGATGGTCGCGCAGGGTGCTGCGCTGATATCGAGGCTACGCTTTGCGTCCGCTAAAAACTGGGGTGGAGAAAGAGACCTGTCCGGTGCGGATCTCTTGCCGCCATAGTTTCTGGAGGTTCCGCATGGCTGTTTGCTGCAGGGAGTGTCGTATGCTCGGAAGTTGAGCCCCGCATTGGGGAATGCGGGACTCAACGGTCCGTAGCGGTCAATAGCCGCTTATTAAATTTCGCGCCAGTTCCAATCCAGCCCGCCCTTGAATACCGCGGCGTTCATTCCGTTGCTGAGACGGACGAGATTCGCCTGCGGGAAGCGGTCCGCCATGGCAAAGTAGAAGCCGGCAACCGTGTCCTGTTTTACCAGCTCCTCTTCGGTGGCGACGATGTATTCCCGTGTGAAGTCGAGAGAGCTCTTGTCGAACTGCATCCCGGGCTTTTGATGGCCGGGAATAATCACCTCGGCGCCCATCTTTTCGATCTTGTCGACATCGGCGATCCACTGCGCGCGTTCTTCCTTCGTGAGCTCGCAGGTGAACGGGTGCGCCTGATTGAAGAGCACGTCGCTGGCAACCAGGGTCTTGATCGACGGGATCCACACCATAGTGTTGTACCGCATATCCCCCATGACCTTGGTCATGATCTCGAGCGGTTGTCCTTCCAGTTCGAGGCGGTTTTCTTTCAGGGGCTCGATTTTTGCGGAGACCCGGCAAACGTTGTGGGATCCGATAATGCCTTCCCAATGCTCGATCTTGCCGAAGAACTGCTTGTTCATGATGTCGGCTTCGGAGGGTATCGCCACGACGCGGGCTTTGGGGAAAGCCTGCGCGATGACGCCGGCTCCAAAATAATGATCCGGGTGCGCGTGCGAAAGATAAATAGCCGTGAGGTTCTTGCCTGTTTCCAGGATTTCGGTGATGACGCGGTAGGCGTTGGACAACGTCCACTGCGCGTCTATGAGAATTGCGTCCTTTTTCCCCATGACGATCGTGGATGCGACCTCAAATCCGTTCTCATCGCTGAAACAGACTTTTGTGGATAGTGAGTTTTGACCGCTTGCACTTAATCTGATTTCCATGGAATTATTCTCCGATTGGATTTTATCGGGCTTTACACCCTGCCTCTGAAATGCTGCAAAGGGCCTCTGGTCCCTCCCCTTGCACGGTTCCGAAATAATAGCCAGCCTTTCATTTATATGCATTTCCGCTACGGGGGACAAGAGGAAAGTGGCGAAGAATAAACCTATCTCAAAATCGATGCTCGCATCCAGCTCATGAAATCGTGTCATCGGCGTCCGTGCATCAGCCGGCCCCGCTGCATTTAGGGCAAGCGGTTGATAAGGCTATTTGGCGAAGTGCTGCATGCAGGAATTGTCTCACACAAGGGCTGCAGCATCCTGAATGTGATGTCTGGGACGACCTAAGTGTAATTATCCCGCAAATAAACGTGATCCGACCCCATATTTTCCCCCATATTTTCCGCCGCCGGCGCGGGCCGGCTGGAGAGCAGCGATTCCAGCATGGGCGTGAAGTTGGAGAGGCGCTTCAGGCGGATTACCGCATCCCAGAAAGGCTCGAACTTCTTCCAGGCAGTCTTGTAAGCGAAATGACGCAGTTCGCCCATAAGGCCTTCCTGGCGGGCTGTGGAGCGCAGGATGTTGGACCAGGAATAGAACTCCCGGTAGGCCCGGCGGTAGCCGGCTTCCAGTTCTCCGGCCGACATCCGCCGCGGCGTGAACACCGCATGCCGCGTGTCGTAGCGGTTCCAGTCAAAGCTGGTTATCCGCCCGCCTGACTGCATGCGCTCAAAGAGCGGCGTGTCGGGATACGGTGTCAGGATGTGAAAAGTGGCGGTCTCTATTCCCTGATCGACGGCCCATTCCACCGTGCGCTCGAAGACTCCCGGGTCGTCCCCGTCCATCCCGAAAACAAAGCTGGCGTTAATCATTACTCCCAGACCGTGCAGCCGGCGCACGGCTTCCCCGTAGTCCCTGAGGTTGTGAAATTTGCCCTGCTCTTTGAGGTTGTCCGGATTCAGGGTCTCGAAGCCGACGAACAGGCTGCGCAGCCCGCAGCGCTCAGCCCGCTCGATCAGCCCGGGGGCCAGGACCGCGTCGACCGTTCCGCCGGCCTGCCAAATGCGGCCCATGCCGCGCATGCCGTCGAACAGCTGGCGGGCGAATTGCCGGCTCCCGAACAGATTGTCGTCCAGAAAATACAGGTGCCGGCCGGGCAGACTCTCAATCTCAGCCAGGGCACGGTCGACCGTTTGGGTATAGAAGGAGCGGCCGGACCCGAAGAAAGAGGTCTTGTAGCAGAAATCGCACTGATGAGGGCATCCGCGCGAGACCACAATCGAGTTGGGCACAAGGTAAAGAGAGCGCTGGATCAGGTCGCGGCGCGGACTCGGCGCGTTGATCAGACTGCGCCGGGTGGAGCGGTAAACCTTCTGCGGCGCGCCCGCCTTGTAGTCGGCCAGGAAGGCAGGCCAGGTATCCTCACCGGGGCCGAGGAAGATGCTGTCGGCATGTGCTGCAGCCTCCCCTGGAAGCGAGGTCACGTGCAGCCCGCCCAGGCAGACATAGATTCCTCTGCGGCGATAGCTGTCGGCAATTTGGTAGGAACGATAGGCCGAGGTGATGTAAACCTGAATGACGACCAGATCCGGATGGTCCTCCGTGCAAATGCTCTCCACATGTTCGTCGTGAATCGAGACCTCGTCCTCGGGGTTTAGGTAGCCGGCCAGTGTGGCGAGTCCCAGCGGAGGAAAAAGGCTGTATTTGATCGGGCGCCAAAATGGGCCTTTGGCTTCGGTCAGAGCAGGTAGAATCATTTTAACCTTCATCGGGCACTCCCTCCTGCAAGGGCGCCAAACTTGCGTGTTCGCGAGCTGAAGTCCGCGAGCACTTCATCCAGGTCGGATTCCCCGAAATCAGGCCACATCTTGGCGCAAAAGTAGAGCTCGGAGTACGCCGCCTGCCACAGAAGGAAATTTGAGAGGCGTTGCTCGCCGGCCGTCCGTATAATGAGATCGGGATCCGCAAGGCTTTCGGAAGTGAGGCTTCTGGAAAAAAAATCTTCCGTTATTTCTTCCGGCCGCAGTTTTCTTTGCGCCACATCGCGGGCAATCGAGCGCGCAGCCTCGGTTATTTCGTGCCGCGATCCGTAGTCCAGGGCGATGCGCAGATGAAGCCGCTTGCAGTTTTTTGTCGCCTCCTCCGCGGCAGAAAGAGCTTCGCGTACAGCCTCGGGAAGGCGGTCGCGCCTCCCGACGGCGGAGATGCGGATACCGTTTCGCAGCAGGTTTTCCATCTCCTCCCGGAGGTAGCGCCGAAAAAGCTCGAAGAGAATGCGCACTTCTTCCTCGGGCCGCTTCCAGTTCTCGCTTGAGAAGGCAAAAACAGTCACTACGGGGATTCCCCGCTTGCGTGCCGCCTCCGAAAGCCGCCTGATGGCAACCACTCCCATTTCGTGACCTTTCCATCGCGGCAGGCCCCTCTGTTCGGCCCAACGGCCGTTTCCATCCATTATCACCGCCAGATGATTTACAGGATTCATAGGAAATCTCCATTGAAAAAGTACTTTATAATATAAAGTAACCGTATGCACCTCTCCTCCGACCGGATGCCCCGGCAATTTCAAATACCGGACAGGAGAGGGTCTATTTTGGCGCGCAGCGCGCGCTCGCCCGGGCTTCGCACCCGGGCGAGATCCGGTAGCAGGTCGGCGAGCGTCTTGAGATATTGCTCAAGGGCTGCCCTCCCCGCAGGGGTAAGGCGATACGTGCTTTTGGGTTTTCGGCGTTCAAACTTCTTGTCGCAAGTCACGTAGCCGGCAGATTCCAGCCGGCGTGCCTGGACGCTTAAATTGCCGTCGGTCGTCTGGAGGAGGTCGCGCAACTCCGTGAAGGAGATGGATTCCTGCACTGCCAGCGTGGAGAGGATTCCCAGGCGCAGGCGTTCGTGGATCAAAGGATCCAGCTCGTTGGGGGAAGGATGCTTTGCTTTGCCCTTCTTAGCCATTGTGCCTCCTGGCGATATACGCGCCATAGACGATATGCAGCCAGCCAAACCCCAGGGCAAGCCAACCCAATCCTGCCTCTCTCGGCGACAGTGCTGCGCCTGCTGCAGCCGCCAGAAAACACAACCCCATGTAGCGGATCGGCGCCACGGACACCAGACCGCCGTTGGCGACAGCCGCTCCGTAGCAACCCAGCCATACGACCGGCAGCCAATCCAGGCTGCCCGACCGGACAACGAGGACGCTAAGCAAAGCGCCCACGAAAAGAGCCGGGCACAGGCTCCAGAGCAGCTTGCGCAGCAGCGGCGGCCGGATCGAGGTCCTCATCTGCAGGCTTTTTCGATATATGCCGAACAGCACGATAGTCAGCGACACCCCGAGGACAATTCCCCAAACAGCCAGGGCGGGGCGAGGATCGGTTTGTGAATTCCAGGGCGCCCCCGTAATCCAGTGGTTCACGGCAGCCCCGGCCAGCGCGGCAAAACCCGCCGCCACCAGCGATTTGCCTGAAACAGCCGTGAATTGACCGGCCGCCTCGAGGGTTTTTCTGATATAGAGCAGATTTTCATGCGCCGTCTGCACGTCAGGATGCTCCACCATTGCGCAAGGCCCTCCGATGACGGCAGATTCTGGCACAGGTGAAACTATTGTGTCAAGTACTTTATATTATAAAGTAAATGCATTGCATTCCCATGGCTTCGCCGTCTTGCTGTTTGGAATATGCCGTCCCGGCGGCAAATTTGTCTTCCCGATCTTATGCTTTGATTATGAGCAGGAGTAATGAGGCCCGGAAATCCTTGTTGAGAAGAGTGTCCGGGGCGGAGAGCATGCGCAATCCGCTCCCGGATTCCCATTCGCCGGCCGCAAACGATGATGCCCTGCTGGACGCGTATTCGCAGGCTGTGACAACCGCCGCTGCGAAAGTCAGCCCCTCCGTTGTCAATATCGATGTCCGCCAGTCTTCGAAGCCGGGGCGAAGCCAGGAAGAACGTCCACCGGACGTCCGCGGCAGCGGCTCCGGCTTCATCTTCACGCCGGACGGCTTTGTGCTCACCAATAGCCATGTCGTCCACGGCGCCTCGCGGATCGAGGTTGTGTTGACGGATGGCGCTCGCTATGAGGCTGAGCTTATCGGCGATGATCCGGATACGGATCTGGCCGTGGTCCGCATTTCGGCTCCTTCCCTGGCGCCCGTCTCGCTTGGGGATTCGCAACGGGCAAAAGTGGGGCAACTGGTGATTGCCATCGGCAATCCCTTCGGTTTTCAGTGTACCGTGACGACGGGCGTTATAAGCGCCCTGGGGCGTTCGCTGAGGTCAACCTCGGGCCGTCTGATCGACAGCATCATCCAGACCGACGCCGCCCTGAATCCCGGAAACAGCGGCGGCCCGCTGGTCACTTCGCGGGGCGAGGTCATAGGGGTAAACACAGCGATAATTCTTCCGGCCCAGGGGATCTGCTTCGCCATTGCGATCAATACTGCAAAATTAGTGGCCAGCCGCCTGATTCGCGACGGGAGGATGCGCCGCGGTTTCATCGGCGTCGCAGGGCAGAATATCTCCCTGCCCAGGCGCGTCATCCGCTTCCACCACCTGCCACTGGAAACGGGCATACTGGTCGTATCCGTGGAATCCGGCAGCCCGGCGCAGCGTGCCGGTCTTATGGAAGGAGATATCCTGCTGGCTTACAACGAGAACCCTACTGCAGGTATCGATGACCTGCACATACTTTTGACAGAGGCCACGCTTGGCGCTGCCTCTAAGCTTACTATCCTGCGCGGACTCGAGAAGCGGACCCTGTTCATTGTGCCGGAGGATTCTGCCCGCAATTCCTGATGGAATCCGCGCAGAACCGCATCGACCGATCCCCAGTATCAGACCATGGAATCCTATCGGCAGGCCCGGTATGTTCGCCGGAGATTAAGGCCTTTTCCGGTCATTTGATCGAGGTTGTCGACAGAGATATTACGTTTGCCTATAATAGCGGGAATAGTCGGGCAGCTTGCCCCTTCTTCATAGATGGTTAAGTGAAAATAAGGAGAGAGTAACATGGTGGAATTCAAATACCAGGATCCATTCCCTCTGTCCAAGGATGACACGCCCTATCGCCTCCTGACCAAAGATTTCGTCAGCACAACCCTGCTCGATGGCGAAGAGATCCTCAAGATCGAGCCTGAAGCGCTGGTCTTTCTGGCCAACCAGGCCATGAGGGATGTCTCTTTCCTGCTGCGCCCCGGGCACAACGAGCAGGTCGCCGAGATTCTCAAAGACCCGGAAGCCTCCAATAATGACCGAGGCGTCGCCATCGCCATGCTGCGCAATGCGGAAGTCTCGGCCAAATTTGAATTGCCTTTCTGCCAGGACACGGGCACGGCCACCATTATGGGCAAAAAAGGCCAGAGAGTGTGGACCGGCGGCAAGGATGAGGAATTCCTGTCCAAAGGAGTTTTTAAGACATATACCGAAGAGAACCTCCGCTACTCGCAGACTGTGGGGCTGGATATGTATAAGGAGATCAACTCCGGATGCAATCTGCCCGCCCAGATCGATATTTACGCTACCGACGGGAATGAATATCGTTTCCTGTTTATCGCCAAAGGCGGCGGCAGCGCCAACAAAACCTTCCTGTTCCAGGAAACCAAGGCCCTGCTGAATCCCGAGAGCCTGGGAAAATTCCTGGTGGCCAAGATGAAAACCCTGGGCACCGCAGCCTGTCCGCCCTATCACCTGGCGTTTGTGATAGGGGGCACCAGCGCCGAAAGCACGCTTAAAGCCGTCAAGCTCGCTTCAGCCGGCTACCTGGATCACCTGCCGACCTCGGGCAACGCAGGCGGCCAGGCTTTCCGCGACCTTGCGATGGAAGCCAGGCTGCTCAAAGCGGCCCAGGAGTGCGGCATCGGCGCACAGTTCGGAGGCAAGTACTTTGCTCACGACGTGCGCGTCATACGCCTGCCGCGTCACGGCGCTTCCTGCCCCGTCGGTATGGGCGTATCCTGTTCGGCGGACCGCAATATTAAAGCCAAGATCAACAAGGACGGCATCTGGCTCGAACAGATGGACACGAATCCGGGCCGCCTGATCCCCGACCGATACCGCGGGAAGCACGAGCACGGTGTCGTCAAGATCAACCTCAATCAGCCGATGAAACAGATACTGACCGAATTGAGCAAGTATCCTGTCGCGACTCAGCTTTCCCTGAACGGCACCATCATTGTCGGCCGGGACATCGCCCACGCCAAATTCAAGGAGCTTCTCGATGCGGGCAAACTATTGCCCGATTACCTGAAGAATCACCCGATCTATTACGCGGGCCCTGCCAAAACCCCGCCGGGAAAACCATCCGGTTCCTTCGGGCCCACCACGGCCGGACGCATGGATTCCTATGTCGACCTGCTGCAATCCAACGGGGGTTCCATGATAATGATCGCCAAGGGGAATCGATCCAAACAGGTGACCGACGCCTGCAAAAAACATGGCGGCTTTTATCTCGGATCTATCGGCGGGCCGGCCGCTTTGCTGGCGGAGGAAAATATCAAGAAGGTCGAATGCATCGATTATCCCGAACTGGGGATGGAAGCGGTCTGGAGAATCGAGGTTGAAGACTTCCCTGCCTTCATCCTGGTGGATGACAAGGGAAATGATTTCTACAGCGGCCTGATGTAGTTCGTTTCGGGATCGAAACAGCCACGAATTGCAGGATTGGTGATAATTCGTGGCTGTTTTTTTAGGAAAGGTTGGGTTCTCTTGCCAGAAAAACAGCGGGTATCGGAAAAATATCGCGGGCTGTCGCAGAAACAGCTGCTGGAGAAAGCCTTCGAGCTTGGTGTCAATTTCGAAAAATATTCGGGCAGCTGTTCCCAGTGCACGGCGGCGGCGCTGCATGAAATCCTTGGATTTGAGGATATTGTTGTCAAGGTTGCCACGTCTTCGTGCGGAGGCCAGGCAGGTCTTACGACGGGCGCCTGCGGCGGTGTGATCGGCGGGACCATGGTGCTGGACTATTATCTTGGCCGCCCCGCCGGCATGGTCTCGGCAACGCATCCGATTCCGGAGGGTATGGAATGCCTCTCTGAAGCCATGGCGACGGCCAGGTTGTTGGGTGACCGGTTCTTAAAGGAATATGGCTCAATCCTGTGCCCGCAGGTCCAGTCCAGGCTTTTCGGCCGGTCCTTCAACCTTCTGGATCCCGACGACTGGAAAACGTTTGAAGAGGCCGGCGGACATTCCGATCCGTCGAAATGCATGAGCGTGGTAGGAAAATCTGCGCGATGGGCGCTCGAGATCCTGATCCAAAAGGGTATTATCTAGGGGACAGCCACCAGTGTCCCCCGGGGGACACTGGTGGCTGTCCCCCCAAAATATGAGCACGAAACTGCCACCCAACCTCTTTGTGGGTACTTCAAGCTGGAGTACGACCGACTGGTGCGGAGCTTTTTACCCGGAGTCCATAGAACCCGAAGACATGATCCGGGTGTATTCAAGCAAGCTCAGAACGGTGGAAATTGACAGCACCTGGTACCGGATGCCAAGCCGGAAGATGGTCGAGAACTGGAGATCGAGGACGCCCGAAGGATTCGTCTTCTCGGCCAAAGTTCCCCAGGTGATCAGCCACGAAAAATATCTGGAAGGATGCGAGGCCGAGCTCAAGGAATTCGTATCCGTCATGTCGGCATTAGGGGAAAAACTTGGACCGCTTGTTTTGCAGTTCCCGTATGTCGCCAAAGGAAAGTCGCCGGAAGAGTATGCGACCGGGGCCGATTTCATCCGCCGCCTCAGAGGTTTCGCCGGCCTGCTTCCGCGGGAATTCAAATGGGCGATAGAGATTCGAAATTCCCGGTGGGTTCAGCCTGCCCTCCTGGATATCCTGCGCAGCCGCGACATCTCCCTGGTTTTCATCGACTACTACACCATGGATCCGCTTCCCAAGCTGGCCCACCGCAAAGAGGTTTTTACGGCGCCTTTTGCATACATGCGCTTCCTCGGCAACCGCAAACAGATGGACGCGGCTGTCCAGGAAGCCCGGGAAAAGGGCCGGCGGAAACGCTCCTGGGAAAGCCTTATCGTGGACCGCGCGGAACAGATGAAGGCCTGGATCCCGCCCATAAAAAGCCTGCTGGCCGCCGCGAAGCCCGTCTATGTTTACTTCAACAACCACTATGCCGGGTACGCACCGGGATCGGTCGAGCTTTTCGAGAAATTGTTTCGCGACGATTCCGGCGGTTCGCCTGAAATCAATCCCCACCGTAATTCATAGCTACGGATCTGGAATCAATCCCGCAAACCCTGCAACCATAAGACGCTCTCCCCGAATTGCGGTCGTGCGTACATGATTTGGAGTAATATGGGCGAACTATGCCGACACATGAATCCCGCACCGTTCGTGATCTGCCTGCTCCTCCTGCAAACCTTTGGCGTATTGTCGGACCCGGCATCGTGGGAGCCGGCGTCGGCCTTTCATCGGGCGAATTTGTGCTGTGGCCCTTCATCGCTTCGCAGGTCGGTCTGATATTCCTGTGGGGAGCCGTGGTCGGGGCCGGTACCCAGCTTTTTCTCAACATGGAGATTGAGCGATATACGCTTGCCACGGGCGAGACCGCGATGACGGGCTTCAACCGGATATGGAAGCACTGGGGGCTTCTGCTTGCCATCATGGTCTATTTCGCAAACCTATGGCCGGGGTGGGCGCTGAGCTCGGCCACGCTCGTAACCTACCTTTTCGGGGGCGGCAGTCCGGCGCTTATTGCCGTCATCGGGCTCCTGGTCATCGGCGCAGCGCTTACGCTCGCGCCTGTCGTGTATATTGCGCTCGAGCGGATCATTTTTGTAAAGGTCGCCGCCGTTGGGGTACTGGTTGTACTCGCAATCGTCTTTGCCATTACAAAGGACAGTTGGGCGGCATTGCCTGCGGGTGTCGCAGGTTTCGGGAAATTCCCGGCGGAACTCGGATTCGCGCTGCTCCTCAGCGCCGTGGCTTTCGCAGGAGCCGGCGGAGGTCAGAATCTTTGCCAAAGCAACTGGATACGCGACAAGGGATTTGGAATGGGAAAATATGTGCCGCGCATCGTCAGCCCCGTCACAGGTACTGAAGAAGCGGCCCCGGTGCCGTTAAGCTACATTTTCGAGCCGGATGAGACGAATATGGCCCGCTGGCGGCGCTGGTGGCGCTTCGCCAACGTGGAACAGACGCTGACATTCTTTTTGATGACCGTGGTTACGATCGTTTTCACGTCGATGCTGGCGCACTCGGTTCTTTTCGGCCAGCCGGGATTGCCCAACAACGTTGCTTTCCTGCAGAGCGAGGGTCAGCGCCTGAAGAGCATTGTAGCGCCCTGGTTCGGGGTTCTCTTTTGGGCCATCGGCGCGTTTTCCCTGTTCGGAGCCGCGATGGGTGTCATCGACTACACCAGCCGCCTGGCGGCGGATATCGTGAAGTCCACCTATCTGCCGGCCGCGCAAATATCCGAAAGCCGTATCTACTTCATTCTTGTGTGGGGACTCGTGGCGATCGGCTGCGCGATTCTGATCTCCGGCCTCGCCCAGCCGATGGCGCTTCTCATCATCTCGGCGTCGGTGGGCGGGACGATGATGTGCCTTTACTCCGTCCTCCTCATCGTCATCAACCGGCGCCATTTGCCCGCAGCCATACGGGTCCGTTCCTACCGCCTGTGGGTGCTCGTATGGGCGACGCTGATGTTCGGGACGCTCGGCGCCCTCACGATCTGGCAGCAGCTTTCATCCCTGTCCCGCACCGGATAGTGCTGCTCTTCACGGTGTAAACTGGAAACAGCGACAGGCTGGTTTTTATAACGCCGACGAACGCCGACAAAAACTGACACACGCTGATTCTGAAATATATATATGTTTTTCCGCGTTGGTCAGCGAGTGTCAGCGTAGGTCAGCGTTAATGATTGCTGAAGAAGCCCGGATTCACCTACTTCAAATATTTCGCCAGGAAGGCGTAAATTTCGTTGCGCGACTCACGGGCCAGCGCTGTGTCCGTACGGTTGAAGCTGTGCCCGCCGGGAGCATCCTTGTATATCCTGTATTGAAATTCCTTGCCTGCTGCTTTGAGCTGGGCAATCAGGTGCTCCACCTCGATCACATTAACATCGCGATCGTTCGTGGTCGTGTGAATGAGAAGGGGGGTGCGAAGTTTTTCGGCGTTCCATGCAGGCGACCGCCGGCGGTACAGTTCGACGTCCTCGTTGGCCGTTTTGCCGAGGTGATACTTGGCTGAGAATTCATCCCGATAGTCGGTGTCCGAGTATCCCATCCGCGCCACAAGATCCGATACGGGGACCCCTGCATAGGCTACCTGGAATTTATCCGGGTGGTCGAACACTGCCATAAGCGCGATGAGCCCGCCATGACTCCATCCGATAATGCCGACGCGACGGGGATCGACGAAGGGCAGCGTTTCGACAGCCCAGTCGCGGGCGGCGATGCTGTCGTCGATCTCGAGCCCGCCGTAGTCGATGGCCTGCTGATATTCCTTGCCGTATCCGGTAGAGCCGCGGTATTCGGGCGCCGCCACCACGTATCCCAGGTCCATCAGCTCGCGGACAATGTGGGTGTGGTAGGTGGTGAAGTCCGCGTGCACGCCCCCGTGCGGCAGGACCAGCAGCGGCGCTTTTTTCGAGCGGTCGAGATTCCTGGGCACGAAGAGGTAGGTCCAGATTTTAAAGGGGTGCCTTTCGTTTTTGATGCCGTAGGTTTCTTCACCCTTCGGATCGGGCTGCGAAGTGATGTAAACCTTGTCCACCGACGCCAGGTCGCCGACACGCTCAAACCACAGCACGTCGTCGATGCGCTTGAGGATCTGGTCGAAGGTGTATTGAGCGGCGTCGACCTTCTTCTCAATCGCCTCGAGCCGCTTTTCCAGCGAAGGCGGGATCTCCTCCCCATCGCCGGAGTTCGCGGCGGCAATCGCCATGAACATCGCAAGGCCCGCAAGAAATGATGTCCGGATGATCGGAATATGCATGATGTCCTCCCGGATGCAGATTTATCGATCGAGGCATCCATCAACCTCAAGTATCGGAGATCATAGGGAAGGCAAGGAGGACAGTCACCAGTGTCCCCTTTAAACGAAAGCTCTTTTGCAGACGCTTTCGGGGACACCGGTGACTGTCCCCCTGGAAATTAGCGGCCGGCTTTGGTTAAAGTGGCGCCCTGAATCTTCTTGGTCACATGGGAATCCAGTTCGTAACCCCATATCATCGAGTACCCCGGCACGCCGCCGGTGACGGCGACCGATATATTCCTGGGCAAGACTCCGGTTTTGCTGGAAAACCACTCCTGTATTTTGCTGCGGCTGGTGAAGCCGGCATCCACCAGCGCCTGCGCGCCTTCCGGGTGGAACCAGGTGTAATAGCCGCCGCCCTTGGATGTTGCGTGTCCCGCCATCCCATCCAGGATGGACTGAGCGGTCCAGGTTGCGACAGCGCCGCCTCCTACCGTTTGACCTGAAGCCCCGAAATACGATCCCACCTTCGTCATCGTCACCGTGCTGTCTTCCTTCCTAAAGCCCATGCTCACGTGGTAGGGCTCCCATGGATTCATTTCTTCGTTTTCGGCAAATGTGAAAAAGGTGTGAGCCGATGGACGGCCGACCAGGGCCATGTCGTTTTCCGCCGGCCAGGTGTGGCCGATGTTGCGCGTCGCAAGCCGCACGCTGCGCCCGATCGTGCTGTTGGCGCGCCAGCAGTCGCCCAGAAAACCGATCCCTGAGTTCATATCGATCTCTTTCGCGATAGGTCCGTTTACCATGATGATGAGCGTAAAACTGCCGGAGGATCCCATCATGTGCCAGAACTCACCGGAGCAGAATGCCTCCATCGCCGTAAGGATTACGGGAAAATATTCCGGTTTGGCGCCTGCCATCACGGCATTGATCGCGATCTTCTCAACCGTGGCAATGCCGAACTTCATGGGGACCTTGCCGATGACCTCGTCGCGGGAACGCGAGGTGCCTTTGAGCATTGCGTCAACGGCCTCCCGGGTCGGAGGCACAATGGGCAGCCCGTCGCTCATATGGTTTTTGAGGAAAAGCGCATTCATTTTCTCAACGGAGTCGGCATAGCCTGCTCCGGTTATTTTGATCGGAGGAAGCTCTACCTTCGTTTGCTGGGGCGGCTTTGCCTCCTGCGCGGTCAAGGGAGTGGTGAGAGCTTTGATGATCGGGTCCAGGGCTGCCTCCGCGAGCGGCCGCACTTCATTCACCGTTCCGCGAAACCGGTACCATTTGTCCGATGGGATAGCGACGATGCGTATGCCGGGCATCGCCCAGTCTGCAGCGGCTGATCTTGCATCCGTAAGGAACTGCGAGCTGGCGAGCAGCACTCCGGGAACGCCCAGCTTTTCCATCTGCACCGTGTGGTGGGAACCCCACCACGTGCAGGTTCCTCAGTCTCCCATGGCAAAAATGAAGACGTCGCTTGCCGCCGCCGCCTTTTTGTACATGTCCGGATCCTTTGGCGGCTTTACCGGCTGCGTCTGAAATCCGCGCGAAAAGCTTGCGCCGGGGTACTTCGCCTTCAACAGCGTTTCCAGGGCATCGAGAAGATTGGAAGCGCCGGGTTTGTTATTGTGCATGAGGGCGATCCTTTTGCCGGCCAGATCCGCAACCCGAGGGGAGAGCCCGTAGGTTTTGGGCGGCTCAATCGACCCCATCGGATTCAGCACCTCCAGTGTTGTCTGGGCGGCTGCAGCGGGGAACAGGTTCACCATCAAAGCAAAAACAGGCAGACAGCGTATCAGTACATTCATGGTGTTCTCCTTTAAGCATCTTCGAGCCTCCAATCCTCGGAGTTTGGTCCTGGACTATGAAGACATGTAGCCTCGAAGAATTCCAAGACTGTTTTACGGGAATATGAATGGAAATCATATAAAAAAGCAGACCGGGATTTCACGAATTTTTTTGATACCCGGCCTGGAATTGTAGAAATCTGTGGCTTGCCCAAAAGCCCTGCGGGGCGGGGAGGTATTATGCATGGCGGATACGCATTCAAATGCTTGATTGCGTTCCTCGGCGCGGCGTTCCCTGCCAATGAGCAGCAGGGGCCGGGCGTCCATTTCCTGGATTATCCCGGTGACGGCATGACGGTCAATTATTCGGAAGGGGTTCTGGTCGGTTACCGCCGGTACGACGCTAAAAACCAGGAGCCTCTCTTCCCGTTCGGCTTTGGCCTCTCGTACACCACGTTTCGCTACAGCGATCTTCAGGTGGACCACGCCGCGGGCCAGAGCGTGACGGTGAAGGCGCGGATCACGAACGCAGGGAAGCGCGAAGGGGCGGAAGTGGTCCAGCTTTACCTGGGCAGCCCGGCGGCGGCAGAAGAACCCTCGAAACAGCCGAAAGGATTCGAAAAAGTCATGCTCAAGCCTGGCATAAGCCCTACCGAAGCGTTATATAAATTACCAGCGAGGTTCGTCCTCTCAGGAGAGTAACCCCCCGCGATCCCGGGTGATCGGCGAGTCTGCAATAGGAATTTTGAGCAGGGGGTGCCATATGGCGAAGCTATGCAAAATGGCGGTTTTTTCCATTCTCATTTTCGCTGCCAGCGGCGCTGTGTCCATAACGCCGATGCCGCATGTGCCCTTCTTTGAAGGTTTGGGCAGCTTCAGCAGGAAGGTCACAACTGAATCGCCTGAAGCACAGCGTTACTTTGATCAGGGTCTTGCGTTCATGTATGCGTTCAACCACGATGAAGCGATTCGTTCTTTTCGGCGGGCAGGGGAGATTGATACAAAATGCGCGATGGCGTTTTGGGGTGTTGCCATTGCAAATGGCCCGCACATCAACAATCCGGTTCTCCCGGAGGAGCGGGCCAAGGCAGCATGGGCAGCGTTGAATCGGGCCAAAGAGCTTGCCTCGAAGGCGAGCCCCGTCGAGCGCGCCCTCATAGAGGCTCTTGGATCCCGTTATGCCGATCCGCCACCCGCTGACAGAAAGTCTTTAGATCTGGCCTATGCCGATGCCATGCGTCGGGTTTGGGCTGCATTTCCGGAGGACGCAGACGTCGGTGCGCTCTTTGCAGAATCGCTTGCCGATCTCCGGCCATGGGATCTCTGGACGGCTTCGGGGGAACCGCGACCGGGCACTGAAGAGTTGATCAGGACACTTGAACGCGTCCTCGACGTTGATCCAAAGCACCCTCTCGCCAACCATCTTTTCATTCATGCAGTCGAGGCTTCCCCTCGCCCGGAGATGGCCGACCGCGCTGCCGATGCGCTCCGCGACCTCCAGCCGGGATTGGGGCACCTTGTGCATATGCCGTCCCACATCGATGTCCGGCGCGGCCGTTGGCAGCAATCGATTGTTGCCAACCTGAAGGCGATCGACGCAGACCGGCGATACACCGAACAAACGGGCCGGCAGGGCTTTTATCGTCTTTACATGGCCCATAACCATCACATGCTTGCGTACGGCGCTATGATGACGGGTCAAACCGCCCTGGCGTTGAAAATTATCCGCAAGATGGTGGCGGATATTCCGACGGATTTCCTCCGCGCCAACGCCTTCATGGATGGTTTCGTGGCAATGCCTCTTGAGGTGATGATGCGGTTCGGGCGCTGGGACGATATTCTGGCCGAACCGCAATTCCCTGATTTTGTGCCTATTTCGCGCGCGCTCCAACACTATGCACGGGCTGTCGCATACGCAGCAAAGGAGGATGTGTCTTCCGCGATGATGGAACAGGCTGCGTTCTTTGAAGCACGCAGCCGAGTGCCGGAGGATGCATATTTCGGCAACAATTCGGCAGCAGACATCCTCAATATAGCCGAAACCTTCATGCGGGGCGAGATTCTTTACCGCGCCGGCAAGATTGACGAGGGCCTTTCTTACCTGCGTACAGCAGTTGCCCTCGAAGATAAGCTGCGCTACGACGAGCCGCCTGATTGGATAATTCCGACGCGACATGCGTTTGGCGCAGCCCTCCTGAAAGCCGGCAAATTCGTTGAGGCGGAAAAGGTCTTTCGCGAGGATCTGAAGCGGCTTCCGGAAAACGGCTGGGGGCTTTACGGATTCATGCGCTCTCTTCAGGCTCAGAACAAATCCGTCGAGGCAAAAAAATTGGAGAAGCAATTTGATGCGGTATGGAAAAATGCGGATATCCGGATCAAATCCCCCTGCCTGTGCCTGCCGGGCATTTAAGGGCCAGGCTTGCGGATTCGGCTGCCAAATCATATTTCAATTCGGCTATGCGCTTCTCCACGTCCGATCGGAGATTGTAATCACGCCAGATCTCTTCCGGTGTCATCGGTAGCGAGGGGGCGAATAAACGAAACGTATAGCCAGGAACGCTCAGTAGGCGCCGCCCCAGAGAAAGCTTATCTCTGAGTAGTTCCCGTACAACCACAGTGCGGCGCTTGCGCGTCCGGCCATGTAACTTTTTCTTCAACTCAGCCACGGAATAGGTCGAATCCAGCCCTTTCCATTGCCGGATGTTGATTGCCTCGCAAACTTAGGTCAATTCGTGGCTGTTTTTTTGTCCGGCGGCTCAACGTCCAGAGGGACTTCCGGGACGGTGATAATGAGCAGGAAAGCCAGCAGCATGGCAATCGCGTTGATCCAGAAAACGCTTCTCAGGCCGGACTCCATGGATATGCGGATCGCCTGAACCGTTTGGCGGAAAAGATCCTGGCCTCCGCCCTCCATCCTGTTGAAAGTGCCCTCAAGCGCCGCCATTGCCGGTTTCGACAGGAGTACGCGCGAGTTGCCCAGGGAATCCATTGTTTCCCTGCTGGCCGACTGCTTCAGCGCATCGGGCAGGGAGGCGGCGAGTTTTTTCTCGTAAGAGGCATTCATGGCCGATCCGAGAATGGAGGGAGCCAGCGCGCCCCCCATCGAAATGCTGAAAAAAATGGCTCCCATGACAACTCCCAGGAGTCTTTTGGGCACGGAATTCTGAACGACCATCGTATTTACGGTCGGAATGGCGCCCATTCCCAGGCCGGCCAGCGTGGCCGCGGCCACGCTCCAAACCGCAGGAGTATCGGCGCTGAAGAAGATCAGCGCGAACATGTCCGCCGTGAGGATCCCGAAGCTGAATATATAAATCCATTTGTAGCGCTTCGTCCGGGCAAGCAGGAAACCGGCAGGAACGCCCACAAAAGCCATCAGCACACTGAATGGAGTGATGATCTGGCCGCTCTGGGTTGCGCTGATGCCCTGAACGCCCTGCAGGAACATCGGGAAATACATCGTGAGCCCGAGTTGTCCGAAAAACGAAAGCATGGTCGCGACTGCCACGGTCAGGAAGATACGGTTTTTGAGTACCTGCGGATCAAGGACCGGCTCTTGCGCCCGCGCTTCGGCACGGAAGAAAAGTATCCAGAAGAGCAGGGAAACTCCCAGCAAAACGATGACCGGGGCCGACAGCCAGGGATAGGTGCTCCCGGCAAATGAAAATCCCAGGATCATCGTCGAAGAGGCAACCGCCACAAGAATGCAGCCGGGAACGTCGATTTTGCGGGCAATTCTGCCGGCCGGCCGAGGCACGCCGATCGATACCATTGCCAGGCAGATGAGCAGGAGCGGCACGGACGTCCAGTAGAGGTAACGCCAGCTTAGATTGTCCACAAACCATCCGCCCATGGTAGGCCCGAAAAGGGCGAAAATGCCGGCAGGAATGTTGAGCATCCCGACCCACTTGCTGCGCTCTGCCGGCGGGTACATGTCCCCCAGCACCGAATAGCCGAGCATCATGACGGAGCTGGAACCCACGCGAGCCACGGCGTTCGCGAAGATCAGGAAGATAAAGGTTGGACTTACGGCGCTCAGGATCGTGCCCGCCAGGAAGAATCCCAGGGCGATGAGCAGCATAATCCTACGCCCATACATGTCCGAAAATTTGCCGAAGATCAGCGTCACGAAGGCCGCAGCCAGACCCGGGATGGAAATGGAATAGGAGTACAACGACATGCCGTCCAGGTCTGCCGCCATTCGCGGCCTGGCGATATTAAGCGTTTGTACGAAATAGTTCATTGTTCCGTACGTGGCGAAAACGGCTATCAATCCCCAAAGGATCTGCTTCCTGGACAATCCGTATTCCGAATTTCCCCGGGACATCCCGATTTCTCCTCTCGTCTGTTGAGCCGCTGGAACTGTGGACCTGTATTCTAACTCAAAGGCTCGAAGGCGCGAACATACAAAGGATTTGGGACCGTGCCAAGTGAATGGTAGATCCACCGCCTCTGCCGGGGGACTCATAGAGTTTGACAGCTCCGCTTTTTGAAACGCTGAGATACGCTGACAAACGCCGATTTGTTCGTCGAGGGTCGGCGAGCAAAAGCCGCAGAAAACTGTCCAGCGAGGAGCGTTGGCCCCTGCGGGGATCGGAAGCGCCTCATCGGCTTTTGCCCGCGTAAGTCAGCGTTCAAGACCGGCGTAACTCCTCCAACCGCTTTGAGCGGTTCCAATCTTTCAAGCCTCCGGCAAAGCCGGAGGCGCCTGACTGAGAGGGGCTTAACCGGGGGTTTTTGAATGGGAGGTCCGGGCACAGGCCCGGATTGCGGCAAGCAAATCCTCGGAGGGAGAGCCTTTGTTCAGGTAGGCGGCCGCGCCGGCATCGCGCATGCCGCGGGCGATATCAGGGTCGATGTGCATGGAGAGCCCGATCACTTTTATGCCTGGATTCCTTGCCAGGATTTCCCTGGTAACTTCCACGCCATTCATTTCGCCGAGGTTGACATCCATAATAACCACGTCGGGTCGAAGCTTCTCGGACAACTCGACGGCCTGCAATCCGTCCGCAGCCTGACCCACGACCTCGATATCCGACTCGAAATGCATCAGGCCGGCCAGCCCTTCGCGAACGATCTTGTGATCGTCAACAATAAGAACCCGGTGAATGGCCGTTTTCTCGCCCACTGGTGTTCCATTGGCGTGGCCCTGTTCCGTTGTAGCCCAGCTCACTGCGCCCCGGTCCTCCTGCTGGCCGGCGACGGGTAAAGTCAGGATTATGCTCGTTCCTTTTCCGGGCGCCGTAGCAATTTTCATGTCGCCGCAAAGATGAGCCAGACGCTGCTGGATGCTGAAAAGACCAAAGCTGACCTCTCCGGCTCTGCGCTTCTTAAGTAGATCGGGATCAAAACCCTTCCCTTCATCTCTTACGATCAGCCGTATATGGTCGTCTTTTGTTCTCAGGAGGGTGACGTGCGCTTCCGAAACATTGGCGTGCTTCATAGCGTTGAAAAGCAGTTCCCGCGCGCATTCAAACAGAAGGAACCGCATTTCTTCGGTGACCGGCTCCGCATGGTTGTCGGAACGCAGGTTGACCCTGAAATGATTCTTCTCGAACATCTGGGATGCCAGCCAGTTCAAACCGCCGATCAGTCCCGTTTCATGGAGGATAGGGGGACTGAGCTCGATCGTCAGGGAACGCGATGATTCCAGAGCCTCCCGGAGAATGCTGTCCACTTCCTGGACCGCAGCATAAACATTGTCCAGGCTCCCGGCGGATTTTAACCATCCTACCTGCATCCGCGCCGCCACGAGAAGCTGCTGTATGTGATCGTGCAGAATTCTGGACAGCCGCTTGCGCTCCTTCAGTTCCGCCTGCGAAAGATCCACGGCAAGTGCGCGAAGCTGGTCGGCCAGCCGTTGAACCTCATTCGTTTTTTCCCGGAGCGCAAATTCATTCCGGATCTGTTCGGTGACGTCAAAGCCTACTTCCATGATGAGGGGTTTGCCGTCCACATCCTTGAAGGGGAAATCGTGGATGTCGTAATTTCGGCCGTCGGGGCCCGTCCACTTCCAGCGGTGAATGTCATTGGTCTTCAGCACCTTGTAAGTTTCACAATTGCTGCAAGGCTCGGAACGGTGGAAAAGATACTCGAAGCAGCGGGCGCCGCCGGATTTTCCGAACCGTTCCTCAAAGAAACGGTTGGCGAAGGGAACATGGTAGTCGGGCGTCAATAGGATGACATAAACCGGAAGCGCATCGAGCACTTCGTTGAAGCGCAACCGTTCCGCGCTCAGCATTTGAACCGCCCGGTCCAGATCGGCCGTGCGCTCCGCGACGCGACGCTCAATGGTATTGTTCGGCTGATGAGCTTGCTCCGAAGGGGCCGGGTGTTGTGGGTTGTTGTTCATCGTGCCATCAAGTTCATCCAAACTGAGCCTTAAACGGGAGCCGGTTTATCCCGGGATCCTCCAAAATGGGGGTACCATTATTCTATAGCAGAACGCGATTTTAGGCATTACCCTTATCCGATAAAAATTTTGCTGGATGAATCCGGATTTCGGCAGGATGTGCGGACGACACCGGCTGAAGCTTTCAGAACCATGAAAATCCCATGCGCCTTGAAAGGAGGTCTGTATGTTCAAGGTCAAAGCGACCGTAATTGGCTTCGCGGGCGATGAGCAGAAGTACCCCTGCCACTTTCGGCACAAAGTGGGCGATGAATTTATTTATGACGGGGAGAAGTATATCGGCAGGATCTGCCCGGGCATGTCGGCCGTCGTGGTGCCGAAAATGATGGCGGTCTTTGCTGCGGGTCCGAGGCAGATACCTGCGCCGATTTTCTATTATGCCTTCTGGTATGCACCTGTCAGCCGGAGGGATCCCGGCAAAAAAAAATATGACGGCATCGGATTTCAAAATGTACTGCGAACTGAAGTCGAACCTAAAAACTCCATTGCCAGCCTGCAGCCTGAACATGCGTTTCAATGGCCTCCCGTCAACGATAGAATAGTCGGCCTGGACAACTCCATAGTGACCTGCGGCGATACCAGGACCTTGATGAGAATGAAGGTGGAAGCTTTCGACCTCGCGGACAAGGGCGATTCCATAACCTATTTCCGCAGACAAATGTCTATTTTGCACAAGGTGCTGCCCAAATCCGGAATCCGGGTGACTCAAATCCTGAAGGAGTTCACCCGGGAGCAGATCGAGGAAATCTATCCTGCTCTCAGCCCGATCCTGGTCCGGGTTCTGTCGGAAGAACTGGAACTGATGGGGTATCTCGAAATCAAGAGAGGGAAAGCAACGGTTACAGGGAAAGGTGAGACCAAGCTGAAAAGCTTCAAGAAAAGCCTTTCGGCGGAGGAAAGAAAAGCCCTCAAAATGTATTAGCGGACAGGATGAAGTAATAAAGACTGCACCGCTCCGCCGGGTTGCGGGTTTTGAAAATTTCAGCCAAATTTGCGCTCGTTCGGGACATTTTATGCATTCTGGGAGCTTTGGTGACTGTCTGAATTACGTCCTATGAAGTACAATCCGATGGACGGGAGGAGGTAAGCCATGCGTTCAATTGGTGTTATCTTTGGTTTCATCGCTCTTATCGCCGCTGGAATCCTGATCGGTGATCCTTCTCCGGAAGCTGATGCATCCACCGGTCCGATTGCTTTGAACTGCAACCGTGCATGCATGGAAGACCTGGTGGATCAGTATCTTGCCGCAGTTGTAGCCCATAACCCCGGACGGCTTCCGCTTTCCAGGGATGTTGTGTACACGGAAAACGATCAGATCGTCGAAGTCGGCGACGGTTTTTGGAAAACCGCGGAAGGCCGGGGCAACTACACGCACATTTTTGCCGACCCGGAGTTCGGCCAGGTGGCTTTCATGGGCACGATGCGGGAAGCGGGCGCCCCTTTGCTGATGAGCCTGCGGCTGCGCATCGAGCTGGGCCGCATCAGCGAGATTGAAAGCGTTTTCTTCAGGCCCGGCGGAGGCGGCCCGAACAGCATCGCGGATATGGACAAACCCTTTAAGCCGGAGGCAATGTGGTTTAAATCGATTCCTCCTGCGCAGCGTTTATCCCGTCAGGAGCTCATCGCCATTGCCGACGGCTATTTTACGGGCCTTCAAAGGAACGATGGCAAGGGTATCAACGGTACAGGCACCTATCCTTTCACCGACGACTGCCATCGGATTGAGAATGGAGCGGCAACCACCAACGTTCCGCGGCCATCCAATCAGCCCGCGGATGCCGTCAATCTCTTTTCCATGGATTGCATGTCGCAATTTAAGCTGGGGATATATTTTGTGGTCCAGAGCATCCACGGCCGCCGCTTTCCTGTTGTAGACCAGGAGCGAGGGATCGTATGGGCTCATGCGGTGTTTGACCAGGGCACAGTGAGCAGGGGCGTTCTTTCCGACGGCCGTCCCTACGAGTTCAAAGGCTTTAACCGCCCATCCAGCATCCTGGTAACGGAAGCGTTTCTCATCGAAAACGGCAAAATCCGCCGTGTGGAAATGATCGGCCCATCCGTTTCCTATCATCTGAACTCGCCCTGGCCCGGCGGTCTCAGTGGAGATTAGCGGTGGGACCTGGCCCTGGAATATCACTTGGAACCTGATCCAATGGGACATCCAGCGGCCCTGCCGGTGAGGCAGTATCGGTTTGACAAATTCAGGAGTATGCCTTTTCCCCGGCGTTCTGAATATCGAATATCGAATTTCGAATGTCGAACCGCAGAAGCTGGGGCGCGACCTCGGAATCCATTATTCTGTGTTTGACATTCTGCGGTTCAAAGAGCTTTAAGGATGTTTATTTCGGGTGAAACCGGTCTAATCTATTATCGGTTGCGATCAGGCCCCTTTGAGAGGCCGGCAACCGAAAAATCTCCGGCTCTGCCGGGGGGATACTTATTCACAGGATCAGGTGGAGAATGACGACTGAAATCGGTGTGGAGAGAGTTTTGCGTTTGGCCCAGGGTTTTATGGAAACAAGGATTCTCCTTTCTGCGGCGGAGCTGAATCTGTTTACATTGCTAAGCCGAATCCCGCTTGCTGCGAGCGAGGCTGCCCGCAGAATCGGGACCGATGCACGCGCCCTGGCGTTTTTGCTGGATGCCCTGGTGGCCATGGGCTTTCTCGCCAAAACGGAACAGACGTATCACTGCGAGAGCCCCGTTTCCCGCCTGCTGGCAGAAGACTCTCCCGACTCGATTCTACCCATGGTCCTGCATGTCAACTCCCTGTGGCAGCGATGGTCCTGCCTCACCGATGTGGTGCGCGGAACGGATGCGTCCGCAAACGAATTTCAGTTTGAGCGCAATATCGACGAACTGCGCGCTTTCATAGGAGCGATGCATGTCGTTGCCGAACCCCTGGCGAAAGCCATCGTTGCGGCCGTTGAACCCGGTTTGGCCAGAGCGCTGCTCGATGTGGGCGGAGGATCGGGATCCTACACGATCGCGTTTCTGCGGGCGGTTCCCCAAATGAAGGCGACCCTCTTTGACCTGCCGCCCGTTGTGGAAATGGCCCGCGAGCGGCTCATCAGGGAAGGGTTGCTGGACCGGACCAGTCTGGTCGCCGGAGATTTTCACCGGCAGGAATTCCCGCCCGGACATGATTTGGTATTGATTTCCGCCATCATCCATTCAAACAGCCCCGAACAAAATCTCGGTCTTTACAGAAAAGCCTTCCGCGCCCTCGACCACGGGGGCCGGATTCTTGTCCGGGACCATGTTATGGCGCCCGACCGGGCGCATCCCAAGGATGGCGCCATTTTCGCGATCAATATGCTCGTGGGGACTCAGGGCGGCGGCACCTACACTTACGGGGAGATCAAATCCGGCCTGGTGAAGGCCGGATTCGTTCGCGTGCGTTTTCTCCGCCAGGGCGAACATATGGACGGCATCGTCGAAGCCTTCAAGCCGTGATATCCTTTCACGCGGGAATGGCCCTCAAGAGCCGCCCAGTTTAGGCGGACTGCCCCGGAGAGTCGTCCTAATACAAACAATTACATGTGAACGGACTGAGGTGTATCGGGAGCGCAATGCAGGATACTCTGGCAATTTACAATAACCGCTGTCTTGAAGCTCTCCATATCGCGCTGGAGCGCACGCGGATGTACGAATCCTGGCGGACGCTGGATCCCGGAGAAGGGGCTCCGCTGGACGGGCGCTTCTCGGCGCTTCCCGCACTTACCAAAGCCGATATTCGCAGAAACTTTCCCTATGGTATCGTCCCGCAGGGCATGGATCTGGACGCGGCGCTCGCGCGGGGCGATGTGACTTTTGTGCATACCAGCGGTACCGCCGACGAGGCGTTGAACAACATCTGGAACCAGAACTGGTGGGACGATTCCGAACAGGCATCGTGGTCTCTGAATGCCCAGGCTGCGCGCGTGCTTTCCCGTTCTCATCGGGAAGCCATCCTCGCGAGCGCTCTGTCCGTGGGGCCCCGAAGCGAAGGGGCGCAGATCCCGCGCAAGGCAAGGGTGCTGGGCAGACTGCTTTTCCTCAACGAGTACGGCAGTACTGCACAGTGGCCGGAAGGGCACGAGCTCAGGATGTCCGCCGAGCTGGAGGAATATGCGCCTGTCGCGATCGAAGCAAATCCGTCGTTGCTCGCGCGATTCGCACGCTGGGCTTCGCGAAATGGGGGGCCGGTATTCCAGCCCGCGCTGATCACGCTAACGTATGAGTTCCCTTCCGCCTTCCATCTCCGCGCCATCCGTGAAGCCTTCTCGTCTCCAATCGCAAGTTCCTACGGTTCCACCGAGGCGGGTTATGTATTCATGGAATGCGAACATGGGCGCTTGCATCAGAACAGCGATTGCTGCCGGGTGGATATTGCCCCGCTGGAGGGCATCGAGGATCCGTCTGTTGGCCGCATTCTTGTAACGACCTTCGGCAACCGATGGTTCCCCCTGCTCCGCTTCGAAATCGGCGACGTAGCCCGTATCGCCCCGGATCCTTGCCCGTGCGGCCGAACATTCGGTTTGACTCTATCGGGGATAGAAGGAAGGCTCATCAGCATCTTCCTCGCTTCCGGCGGCAGGCGGGTGACCCACGGGCAATTGGATCAGGCGCTGGCGCCGGTGGAGGGAATCGACGATTATCGCCTGGATCAGGAAACACCCGGCTGTGCCCGAATGCGCCTGGTCCTTTCGGGCAAGCGGCCCGGGCCTTCCGTGCTCGCGGATGCCCGCGAGGCGCTGCACCTGCTTCTCGGGGACGCTATCGATATCAGGGCGGAAGCGGTGGGCGAGCTGTTCCCGGAAGCTTCAGGCAAATTTCTTCTGGCCAGGCGGCATTTCTCCCTTGATCCCACTCCTTCCGCGGAAGTGAACAGAGGTCCGAATGCCTCTTGAGTGTAAACCGGTCTATCTGATTGCCGGCGGCCGCCGGTCCAGGCAGCGGCGCGGTCCGGATCCCCTGATCCGTGAAGCTTTGCTGTTGGCCGGAATCAGGTCCCCCACGGTTGCCTATGTGGGTACGGCCTCCGGGGATAATGCGCTCTTTCGCATCATGATCTCCCGCCAGCTGGCAAAAGCCGGCGCGGGCGCTGTCCGGCTTGCTCCTCTTTGCGGGGCACGGGCTGATCCGGCAAAGGCCGCGCGCATCATCGAGGACAGCCGGATCGTTTTTATAAGCGGCGGCGATGTGGAACAGGGCATGAGGATCCTGGAGAGCACCGGCATGGACGGCTTTTTGCGGGATCAGTACCGGGAGGGCAAGCTTTTTTTCGGCGTGTCGGCAGGCAGTATCATACTGGCGCAAAAATGGGTGCGGTGGAGTGATTCCGTCGAGGGTTCAGGTCCGGAACTCTTTCCCTGCCTCGGGATTGCGCAGGTCTATTGCGACACCCACGATGAAGAGGACAACTGGGAGGAGCTTCGAACCTTGGCCCGGTTGCTGCCCGCAGGCTCTGAAGCTTATGGAATCCCTTCAGGAGCAGCGCTGGTCGCGTATTCTGACGGAGATCCGGGCGCGGCCGGCGGACAGGTCCACCGCTTCAAGCGCACGGGCCGTGCCGTGATTCAGATGCAAAGCCTGCTTCCTTGAACCCTCGTTTCTCTGCTGCATTACTATCCGCCGACAGCTCCATCGATTATTCCGTGTTTTAAAACGCTGAGATACGCTGACAAAAGCGCTGACAAACGCCGACTTGTTCGGCGAGGGTCGGCAAGCAAAAGCCGATGAGGCGCTTCCGATGGAGATTCCTGCGGCGGCACAAAAATGCTACGAATCCCCAGTGCGGGCTGCTCTCGAGAGACCGTCCTCGCACAATTACCATTAACTGCTGAGAAAACAATATTTATTTATGATTTTTCAGCGTGAGTCAGCGTTTATCGGCGTTCATCAGCGTTAAAATTTATGGATGGGAGTCCAAAGTCGGTCTCAAAACGACTGTCATGAGATCCTCGCCGGCAGTTTTGAGGCAGTCTCTGGAGAGCGGTACTTACTGGGGATCCGTGGCTGGTCTTGACACCGAAACGCAGCAGATCGGGCAATATGCATATTTGGATTGATCTTCGGGACGCTGCAAAAGTATGCTTCTGAAACAGCAGAATAAAGCCGGATGACCGCCGGTTCTGCCGGCAGACCTGGACTTCAGCGAACCATTGACGCCGGGCGATTCTGTCTGCAGGCGGTTTGGATTATTTCCGTATACTGTTGCCGGGCCGCCGTTCAGGGCATTTTGATACATTGCATACCAGGAGGTTTCCATGAATACTGCGTTGGAATATCTAAAAGCCAATCAAGTCTTTCACCTTGCCACCGTCGATGGCAACAAAGCCAGAGTCCGTCCTTTCGGATTTGTCATGAAAAGGAACAACGCGCTTTACATGTGCACGAACAAAACGAAGGATGTTTTCCAGCAACTGGTGAAAAATCCGGATATCGAAATTTCAGCAATGGGCGCGGATCAATCCTGGCTCCGCATCCGGGGCAAGGTTGCTGTGGACGACAGCCGCGAGGCCAAGGTTCAGGCTTTTTCAGAGGCGGCCATGCTTCTCCAGATCTATCCCAAGGGCGCCGACGATGAAACCTTTGTGACGTTTTACTTCACCGAGGCGGATGCGAAAGTGTACTCATTTGCCGGACCGCCGAAGAGCCTGCCCTTGCTGTAGGACAAAATCCCGCAAAAAGAAAAGCAGCCACGAATCGCGCGAACAGGAACGCCTCGCGGGTTCGTGGCTGCCTTGCCGAAGAGTTCGACAGTTCCAGGATCCTTGAACGCCGACATACGCGGATAAAACGCCGACGAACGCCGATCTATAAAGCAAGGGCCGGCGTTTTATCCGCGTATGTCGGCGGTTAGAGGCAGTGCAGCTTATCCAGCCGCTTTAAGCGATAAACAATCAAGCCTCCGCCTCTGCCGGAGGTATTTGACTCCGGATGAGGATCAACGCCACTTATCGATCGGGACGCTCTGACGGCACGCCATTCCGCCATAGCTCCAGTAATTGTTGTTCGATCCTCCCGTCACAACGATGTTTACCTGCAGACGCCCCGAAGCCCGGCCCTTTGCGCCGGTTTGGCGAGCCGGCTTCTGGGGTTGCCTGCCCTTCTGCGGGTGCCAACAGATATTGCGTAAACTTCTCCACCGTATCGTAGCCCGCTTCCTTGATGTAATTCGCAACCGTAGGATTGAGGACCACCAGAGCTCCGAAAAGTCCGTCCTGGTCGTTGACGATCTTCTTGACGATGCCCGGGAAGTCCATCTCCTTCTGCCATACGCTGTATTTTGAATTTTTGGCCGACAGGACTCCCCATCCTTCGCACAAGGTCACGACGCTGTCGGACGGTTTAAAGCCTTTTCGAACGTGGTAGGGTTGCCAGGGAGAATCTTTCTCGTTCTCCGCAATAATGACGTTGTTCCAGTTCATGGGATTTCCGACAGTTCCCATGTAGGTTGTGCCGACTCTCCCGCAATTCCCGGCATTGATGGACAGCAGGTTCCATGCTCTGCCGATCGTGGAATTCGCCTGGCTGAACGGCCCCATAGCGCCCAAGCCGTAATTGAGTTTTATTTCATCGCGGATGGGCCCGTTGATGATCAGACCTTCGGTAAAGGAGTTGTCCGACACCGAAATGGCCTCTTTGCCTGTGGATGCCACGGCAAGCAGCAGCGGGCATGTATTCGGGTCTTGCACCCGGCCATGACCGCGTTGATGGCCACCGTCTTCACCGTGTAGGACCAGTGCTCAAAAACCTCGACATTGTCGGCGCCGCCCATTGCCGTGTGCGCCGCCATCTTGCCGACCACTTCGTCGGGACGGTGGCTGGTCCCTTTCAGCATTTCGGCGACCTTTCTCTTCCGTCGGCAGGATGATCGGCATGTAGTCGGTCATCCTCTTTTCCATAAACATCTGCTGAAGTTTATCCGGGGTATCGGTGAAAGCCTCGCGGGCCCGCGGACTGCTCGATGGTGCCCGTTTTCTTCTCTTCGGCGCTCAAGGGCCTGCGTAAGTCCCTCGACGATCTCCTGCATGATCATCTTTCCGCTTACCGGGCTCTTCATCACGATTTCCTTGCGCAGGCGCTCGGCGGTTTTGCCCCAAACCGGCGATATGAGATAGGTGACCCGGAGATTGGGCATGCCTTTTTGGATGGTGTGATGGGTTTTAACCTGGGTGTAAAATTCGCGAAGTGATCAGGGGAACCGTGGGTACGCCAAGTTTTGATTCAATATTGATGCAGTGTGCGACGACCGCCGACACACAGAGACTTCAATGCCCCATCCCCATGACGACCGCGTCGGCCTTTTCCTTGATTTCTGCCCACAATTTGGGATCTTCGGCAGTAAAACCTCCGCCGCCCTTCAGATCGGTAAACGATGTTGACTTTCGGCATATTGGCCTTGAACCAGGCTTCCATCTCCCCAAGGAGAAGGTCCGTTCCCAGGTAGCCGTCGTTGACGAGATACACCGTTTTGCCTTCCAGCGAGCCTGAGCCGCGGCGCCATCGGTTTCAGCTCAATCGCAGGCGGTTTGCCCATTGGGCTGAGCACGGTAATTTTCTGCCCAACCATCTTGCCTTGTGCCTGAGCCTGATTGTTTTGAGCCGGCAGGCTGCAAAAAAGGCTCAGACATAGAGCCGCGATTAAAGCGGCACACAGATGCCATTTCATCGATCTATCCTCCTTGCTGTTGAATTGCCAAAGCCGTGCAGCTCGGGAGTGCTCAGTCCGTGTCCGTACATAGGTGCCGGATTCATGGACTCCGGGATTGCACGTATACGAGCCATCAATTTTCATGGCGATTAATCAATCGTTTATGGGGCTTAAGCATAAAGAAAAATCCCGAGGATTACACGGATTTTGTATTTCAGCCTCCTTCATTCCCGAAGCTGCCGCCTTATGCCGCGCTTTACCATTACACCCGTGCCCCTCCACCGCGCATGGCTTTTTCGACTTCGGCCTTTGTTGCCATGGTTGTGTTGCCCGGAGTGGTCATGGCAAGGGCCCCGTAAGCTGCGCCATAATTACATTGGCAAGCCTCCGGCTTTGCCGGAGGTACCTGACTCACGGCCTGGTCGAGACTCTTGCCGGCGATCAGGAAAGGATATTGCTGCGCGGGCGATGCTCTTGCCAGGCGATACGCGGCCTTGAGTTTTGGAGGCTCAAAGGTTAACCTCGAAGTCTTGAGGAATTACCTGATGCCGGGAAAATCGGGAATACCAGCTTCCTGTAGAATGTTGATCCTGTTCACAACGATAGCCTGCGCCGGCCCAGGCTTTGACGGACAGGCTGCAGCCAGGGATGACCCTGCCAGAATTGCGCTGACACCCGGGCAGATTGCGGCTATCCGGTACAAGCTTCCAGCCGGCATCACCGCTTCCGGGCTTCGCTGCAGAGACAAAAGAACCGGCTTCCATGTCGGTTCGGACGGATTTTTGAATGCGTTCATATCGGAACCCTATTCATCCAAATTCGCTCCCTACACTTGTACGCTTCAAACATCAAAAGGCGAGCTTGTTGTCGCCGAAGTCACCGTGGGTAAAAAGGCTTTTCCCAGAGAACAGTTGAGGGTGGATCCTGCCAAGGTGACCCTTTCCGGCAAAGACGCCTTAAGGGTGGAGAGAGAACGAAAGGTTATTGCGGCCGTCTACAAAGAGGGAAGCTCGGGCACTCCGTATTTCAACGAGCCGTTCGTCCGTCCCTTGTCGACAAAGGTGACCAGCGTATATGGGATACGGAGGGTGTTCAACAAAAAGCAAAAAGGGCAGCACCTTGGAATAGATTTTGCCGCCGGTACGGGAACTCCGGTCCAAAGCTCCAACAGGGGGAAGGTCGTTTTCACCGGCAACCTTTTCTACGCCGGAAACGTCGTGATTGTCGATCATGGGATAGGGATCTACACGATCTATGCCCATCTTTCCGAAATCTACGCGGCAAAATCGAATATCATCGAAAAGGGAGAAGTCGTCGGCCTTTCGGGTGAAACCGGCAGAGTTACGGGGCCGCACCTTCACTGGGGCGTCCGGGCAATGGATGAACTGTGTGACGGATTGTCCATTGTCGACGCAACCGCAGATTTTCCGGGTTTCCATCCTTAGTCTGCATCTCTTGGTGGGGTAGTTTTTCGAAACACGGTTTGGGTATCAATAGCGCATTTTGCCCGGCATGGCGCGCCACTCTTCAAATGCGGGCAGGGCACGGTCGCGCAGCATCTGGATGGAAGGCAGCTTGCGCGCGTTCGGGGGCAGCGGTATTTCGCGGTATATCGCCTCGTCGTCGAATCCGGCGGCCGCCGCATCTTCACGCGTCGCGGCGAAGTAGAGGCGATCCAGGCGAGCCCAATAGATTGCACCCAGGCACATGGGGCAGGGTTCGCAACTCGAGTATATTTCGCAATCCCGCAGACAAAAAATACCGGTCCCTTTGCAGGCATCACGGATTGCGACGATTTCCGCATGAGCGGTTGGATCGTTGGTCGAAGTAACCTGGTTCCAGCCGCGGCCGATGATCCGGCCTTCCTTCACAACCACGGCGCCGAACGGTCCGCCGCAGCCTTCGCGCATCTTCTCGATCGACAGGCGGATGGCTTCCTGCATAAAAGCTTGTGTCATGCCCGGTCACTTTCTTCCTCGAAGTTATCACAAATTCGATTTTCTTGAGCGGCCGGTGACTATCGCACGGGCCGGAACTAGCTGAAGCTTGCCAGCACCGCCTGCTCGTTATCAAATACCTGGAAAACCGTCAGTAGTTTGGTGACGGCGAGAAGTTCGTTGAATTTCTTTGTAAGATTCAGAAGCTTCAGCTGGCCTCCGCCGGTTGTAACCGTGGTGTAGGTGCTTACGAGTTCACCGATTCCCGAGCTGTCGATGTAGCTTACGTCGGCAAGATTCAGCACAATTTTTTTCACGCCGCTTTGGACGAGATCGCGAACCTTGTTGCGAACAACCATGGTCCCCTCTCCCAGCGTGATCTTGCCGCTGCAGTCAAGAATCCGAACGTCCCCGATGGTACGCGTCATAATCTTCATATCCACTCTCCTTGTTTAAGCAGGAGCCTGCATCCGGTCCTTTTGTGTTTTAAGACACGTTGATGCGTGGGTCCGAACCGCCGCAATATTCCCTATGCGGAAATGAACAAAAGCTTCTTCCGTCCCTCCGTTCGAACGGAAAATCAAGACCTGATTATAGAGTAAGCCGATCCAGGCCCGGCTGGGTAAGACAGTCCTGACGAGCTATTCTGGCCTGCCTAATTAAATATCAAAAAAACCTTCAATTTGCCAGCCTTTTAGTGGCTCCGGGAAACGTATTTGTTCCATGATTCCCTATGATTTCAGGCCGGCAGGGCGTGCCCGGATTCCGCGCCAGTGCCCATAATCCATTTGGATGCAGGATAATTGCGCATGATTCCCATCCAAAACCCTGATAAGGTATTCTTAAGCATTACGGGTTTGTTTGATGATACGCTTCCAGGCAGAGAGGAGAATTCCTATGGCGTATAACGGTTTTGGAACGCTCGATCGCAGAGAGTTTCTGGCCAAAGCGGGATCTGCAGGTGCTGCGCTTGCGCTGACCCTGGGCATGGCCGATCCGGTGCCCGCACAAAGCCAGTCCGCTTCAACAATCGATTTGCCTCCGCTTCCCTATGCTCAAGACGCCCTTGCGCCGGCCATCTCCGGGAACACAATGTCATTTCACTATGGGAAGCATCACCAGGCCTATGTAAACAACACCGTCAAAATGGTGACAGGGACTGAACTGGAAAAGGCCACTCTAGAGGAAATAGTCAAAAAGACCGCAGGAAGAGCCGACCAGGTATCCCTATTTAATAATGCCGCCCAGGTATTCAACCATACCTTTTACTGGCACAGCATGAAGCCGGGCGGAGGGGGAGAGCCGAATGGCAAAATTGCGGGAAAAATCAGCGAGAGCTTCGGCAGCTATCAAAAATTTGTCGAAGCGTTTTCCGGAGCAGCGGCCTCTCAATTCGGAAGCGGCTGGGCCTGGCTGGTCCAGGATGGAGGCAGGCTGCAGGTAGTCAAAACATCCAATGCAGAAACACCCATCACCACCTCGGCGAAGCCCCTGATAACCATCGACGTCTGGGAGCATGCCTATTATCTCGATTATATGAACCGGCGCGCCGATTATGTCAAAGCCTTCATCGAGAAACTGCTGAACTGGGATTTCGCCGAAAAGAACCTGGTGTAAAGGATGGGCCCGGCAATTTGGGAAATCGGAGAACCTTCCGGCAGCATATTTGCAGAAACCAGGATGCTACTGCGAATAGGCGTGCAGCCGATATAAAGTATGTGGGGGAGTCGGGATTGACGGGCCGGGGACGGGTGAGGGTACATCCCCTCAGCCTCGATCAACTTCCCGGCTGCCCCACTTGGGAGAAAAATCCGCTGCATCCGTAAAAATTTCCCCAAAGATAAGCAAATATAATACCAGCCGCGACAGGCCCCCGAAGTCACTGGCCGTATCTCCTTCTATATGTGAATTAATCCCCCTTTTTTTTATTGTATCGCTGAAGTTGGCAGGCGAACAGACGCAATGCGATTTCAAAAATGTAAAAGATTTTTCCATTTTATGCAGGGAATTGTTTGAATTCGATTTCACCATCTGATTAAGCAGTTACTATTTCTATACATTGCAGTTGTAAACTTAGGTGTAAGAACATTCGACACTTTGACTTCCCCAAAAACCTTTTCCGAATTATTCACGGGATTTTCTGGGAAGACCCGGATCTGGGCATGTCCGCCCGGGCCGCTTCAACAGGAAAAGCTGCCGGGAGTGCAAGCCGGCCTGGTTTGCAGGCGAAAACCGTCGGCCCTCATCACTATCGGATTGGCACTTACAGTTGGAGGCCTTGCGCGCATTTGTTGCCTTGATCCGTGAAAATTGCAGCCGTCCATGGTATGCCTGTCTTTTGACCTGAGAGCATCAGTTGCCGCAAATCGACTCAAACATACGTTCCAGGACTCCCTTCCCGTTGCGCCCGATTGCAGCAGTTTGTTTAATGTGATTGTAAAAAGAATGAGTAACCTGCTATAAACTAAGCAAAATAAGAGGAATGCGGCGTAGAGGGACAAGGGGCTCAGGTGAAGCCGGGAGGCGCATTCGAGGCACGTTCTAGTGTCAGGCTGGCTGCAGAAGCATTTCAAGCCGGTGCGGTGATATTTATCTGAGCTAACAATGGAGTGAGCAGTAGAGAGGCTTTTGCTATAAACTTGAGATCCGGGATGACGGTACGTGCTTCCCGGGACACAAATCGCGGCAGATCTGTGCCTGAAAATTTTTTCTGGCAGGCTTCAGATCCGGGATTCCGCTGGATTCATATAAATTGCAGGTTTTAAGACCTGAAGGAGAGAGTGACCATGACGGATAAAATGCAGTCCGGTTTGCCTGAGAACTGGACCCAACTTACGCCCGCGCAAAAAAGGGAATATCGGCTTAATCGTTTCCTTAATCCGACCGACATCAAATTTGTCAGCGCAGATGCAGCCAACGCTTACAAGATAAGGGCTCAAAGGACTGTGGATGTTTTCAATGTGAAGGAACCCGACCGGGTTCCCATCAGCCTGCCGGTCGGGCACCTGCCCCTCATACTTCACGGCGTGAGCACGCATGAAGCCATGTACAATATCGAGAAGGGGATCGAAGCCTGCAACGCGTTCAACAAAAAGTATTCGGAAGAACTGGAGTATTTCGCCGTGCCTATGGTTGCGCCGGGAAAGGCTCTGGAGTTGCTCGACTACAAACTGTATGCCTGGCCCGGCCACGGCCTGAGTATCGATGCTCCCGAATACCAGTTTGTCGAAGGCGAATACATGAAAGTGGAGGAATACGACGATCTCGTTCGCGATCCTTCCGACTATTGGCTGCGGACGTATTTGCCCAGAATTTTCGGGTCTTTCGAGAGTTTCCGAATGATTTCTCCGCTGACTGATATTATTGAGATCCCCACGGGCCAAATTATGGCGCTCGCTCTGCCTCAGGTGCAGGAATCGCTGCAACGGATGATCGATGCCGGGAAAGACCTCCAAAAAAGGAACGAAATCAGCAAAAAGCTGATGGGCTTTGGCCCGGCGCACGGTTTCCCGTCGACCATGGGTCTGCTCAATGTCGCCCCGTTTGATGCCATCGGCGATACATTGCGGGGGACCAAGGGCATCATGATGGATATGTTCCGCCGTCCCGACAAGCTGCTGAAGGCCCTCGATGTGATGACGGAATTGATCATTTACTCCATCCTGCACCATCCCGTCATCAACAGAGCCGTCACGGTGATTTTCCCGCTGCACAAGGGCGCCGACGGCTGGATGTCTGAAAAGCAATTTAACACCTTTTACTGGCCGTCTCTGAAAAAGGTGATGGATGCTCTCATCAACGAGGGAATCATATGCCTGATGTTTGCCGAGGGCGGGTACGAAACCCGTCTGGAAACGGTCAAGGATTTTCCCAAAGGAACCGTGGTCTGGTGGTTTGATCAAACCGACATGGCCAAGGCAAAAAAGGTACTGGGCGACAAGTTCTGTATTCAGGGGAATGTGCCTTCCTCACTGATGGTGACCGGATCCGCCGTGGATGTCAGAGAGCGCTGCCGTAAACTGATTGAAACCTGCGGCAAAGGGGGTGGATATATTCTTGCCGCCGGATGTGTAGCCGACAATCCGAAGCTGGAGAACCTTCGGGCAATGGTGGCGGCAGTGAAAGAATACGGAGTTTACAGAAAATAGGGAAAACCAGGGACAACCGGCCTCCTGCCTCTTTTAAGGTTCGCCGCGAGGCGGGAGCCGGTCCTCATGGCTTCAAGGAAAGGAGCGATGTGGAATGTGGAAGAAATCGGAACCAGAGGCTGCCAGACCTCAACCGGCGCCTGCATCTCAGGCTCAAACTGCCCCGGCGCCCCGCAATCCGGTTCCCCAGACGAGAGAGCGAGCCGTGATTGGCCCCACGATTTTCATTAAGGGGAATCTGACAGGGGAAGAGGATATCCTGATCGAAGGGCAGGTGGACGGCAAGATCGAGTTGCGGCACCACAGCGTCACGATCGGCAAGAACGGGCGCATCAAGGCCGACATCTATGGGAAAGTCATCACCATAGAAGGTACGGTCGAGGGGAATCTCTTTGGAGAGGAGCAATTGACTGTTCGCCAGACCGGCAACGTCCAGGGAAACATTGTTGCTCCCAGAGTTGCCTTGGAGGACGGCTCCAATTTCAGAGGCAGCATCGACATGAGCCCCAAGGAGAAACCCTCAACGGTGGTTCCGGAAAAACCCTTGATGGGAACAAAAATTTTGTAGCGAAGCTGGAGCAGAATGAAAAGCAGACCTCCATCCGAGCCGGTTGTTCAGAGTACTCTCGGTTTGAACGCTCTGTGCCTGAGGCTCGAAGGCGCCGAGGTCTGCGATATCCTCGAACTTGGACCGGCGCGTGGAGGCAACATCGAGTTCTGGTCCCAATTCAGCGGTTCCATTTATGTGGCGGACCTGCACTCAAGCTTGCCTTTGCCGCCGCCGGCAGAACCGGCGGAGGGTGAGACGTTTCCGGATCCCGAATGGGAACGGCTGCTCCATTTGCCTGAAGGCCGCCGCTTCGATGTCATTCTCGCCTGGGACCTGCTGAACTATTTGGAGCTTCCGGCCGTTGCCAGCCTGATAGGTTATGTGGGCCGCTTCTGCAAGCCCGGAACCTTGCTTTATTCGCTCATATTTGATCTTCCGAAAATGCCCGAAGAAATAACCGTCTATCGGATTATTGACGCAACGCATCTTGGGTATGAGTACGGCGGTCCTGCGATGCGACCCTGTCCGAGGCATCAGCCTCGAGCGCTCTCGGCGGTCATGCACCAATTCCAGGTTGCCAATTCCTTCAGGCTTCGAAACGGTTTGATCGAATTTCTCTTCGTCTATGAACCGCAAAAGGGTGAACCGCAAAAGGGGACAGCCACCAGTGTCCCCCGATAATCACCGGAACACTTGTGAATGTCTCCGTCTATTATGAAAACGGCCAGTCCACAAAAAAAACTGCTCGTAATTAGCCGGAATCCGAATTTAGCCGAAATAGCCCGAAAAGCTGCCGGAGAGGCCGTAAACGTCGACTATGCATCCAGCGAGGCCGAGGGACTCGACAAAATCAGGGGAGGCCGGCCTGACATAATCATTATTGGCGACCTGGACACGCCGCAGTCCGTTCAGAAGCTATACGGGGACCTGCGCGAAGGCTGGATTTCCCACCATGCTTCCCTGCTCATAGTTGAATCGGATCCTTCAGGAAGTGCTTTCCGGATATTGGGCGATGAAAACCTGACGATGGGCGTCGGGGATTTCACCTTTTTGGCAGGAACCGCAGGAACGTTCCTCGCCGCCGAAAACCTGCTTCCCGAATTATCGAAGACCATCGCCCGAAAACTGCGTGAAAGGGAGAATCGGCTGAAACGGGCTATGCTGAACCCGGATAGGTTCTGCCTGGTCTGGGAACAGATCCCGGGGCCCGGCGCCTTTGAAACACGCCAGGAAACCGTTCTGGAAAATGCGCGGAAAGCTGCCAGGAGTGAAAAGGTCTGCGCCATAAGCATCACGGACAATCCGGGGGGCAATCCGGCCATTGCCACCGACATCCTGTGCGCCGAAATCAGGAAGACAGGCATCGAGCCCCTGGTGCACATTGCCTTCAGGGACAGGAGCCGAAATCAGGCCGAAAGCCTGCTCTTCCAGCTTGCGGCGCTCGATATCAACAACGTGCTCATACTGACCGGAGATTATCCCTCCAGCCTCGGCTTCACCGGGAAGTCCAAGCCGGTTTTTGACCTGGACTCTGTTAATGGTCTCAGGCTGGTTGCGGAAATGAACAATGGAATGGAGCGGGAAATACTGCGGAAACGCACCCGGCTGGCGCCCACCGACTTTTTTGCTGGCGTTGCCTTTTCACCTTTCAAGCAGATGGAGGCCGAGGTGATGGGGCAATATTACAAAATGAAAAAGAAAATCGCCGCCGGGGCGGATTTCGTCATCACTCAGGTCGGCTATGACGCCCGCAAATTGCACGAGTTTCAACTGTGGCTGAGAAACCATGGCTACGGGATTCCGGCCATGGCCAGCATTTATGTGCTTTCATACCCGGTTGCCCAGGCGATGCACGCCAACAATATTCCCGGCTGCGTGGTGACCCGCAAGCTTCTCGAACGCATAGCCACCGAATTTGAAAGCGCGGACAAAGGCAAGCAGGCGCGCCTGGACCGGGCGGCCAAAATGTTTGCGGTAGTCAAGGGCATGGGGTACAAAGGGACCTATATCAGCGGCCAGGGGCTGCCGTTTGAGAGCGTGGAGTACATCATCAGCAAAGGCAACGAACTTGCGGGCGATTGGTCCAGCCTGCTCCCGGAATTCGACTTCCCGCAGGAAAAAGGATTTTATTTTTTCCAGCCCGATTCGATGGGGCTGAATAAGCCTGGGCCGGCGGTCAAACCTCAAAAGTCTTGCCGCCCTGCGAATTTTCTTCTTTCCCACGCGTTTCACAAGGTTGTTTTCAACCCTGAAAGCCCGCTTTTCAGGCCCTTGCGCGGATTGATGCAACTCATTCAGTCGTCGCAGCCGCTATACAGGGTATTTCACTTTGTTGAGCACATGATCAAAGTTGCCCTTTATCGTTGCAGAGACTGCGGGGATTGCGCTCTGTTCGATGCGGCATACCTCTGCCCGGTGTCCCAATGCCCCAAGGACCAGCGAAACGCTCCCTGCGGGGGAAGCTTCGAGGGCTGGTGCGAAGTATATCCCAAGGAAAAACTGTGTATCTGGGTGCGCGCCTACCTGCGTCTGAAGTCCCAAAACAAGCAGGACGAGATCGGCAGTTACATTATCCCCCCGTGTGACTGGGAACTCTGGCAAACTTCGGCCTGGGTTAATTATTTCCTGGGGAGGGACCACAGCTCGAAACGCATAAGCATCCCTCCGCGCTGAAAAAAACCAGCTTCCGGGACTCTGAATCCAAATAGGGTCAATCGCCAGGCCTCGAAGGCTCGAGGATCAGGCGATGATTTCGCTGACCTGGAACTGCGGCTTTACATCGGTAAAATTGACCACGTCCGCTGCCAGTTCCGGATCGTGCGCCTGAAGGGCCTTCTGCATATCCTCCATTGTTTTGAATACCAGATGCCCCATGGCCATGAACGGGGCGTCGCCGGCGCCTTTGTCGACCTCAGTTCCAATCAGGCCGAAAGGATCGAGCAGCTTGTGCACCAGTTGCATGTGTTTGTTCACATAATAGTCAAAATCAAACTTCCCGCCTTGAGGGTACATAACGGATACTCGAATCATCGGCTGTTTCTCCTGATTTCAAGGACTGTAACGAATTGCACGACAGCAATGTGCCGGGCTTGTGTCCATGCCCGAGCTTTACCGCAAGGAGATATTAGTGTAATTCGTGTGGTTCGTGGTCAAGCTCTTTTTTTTGCCGGATTTTCATTGAATGCATGAAAATGCTGCCTGCCGGCCAAATCCCTGCTGAGAGGCTGATCGCCGAAATAGCTTGACCTGCCTCCCGGTAATGACGAAGCTAATGCTGCAGCCGGGAAATGGAATTGCATTTTGCCGAAGCGCAGGACACCCCTGGCTGTTCGTGTATGAGAGGAGCTTTCGGTATTTCCGTATGAAAATTGTGGTTGCCGGAGGATCCGGATTCATCGGATCTCATGTTGTGGATGTATTGCTCGATCAAGGGCATGAAGTACTGATCTACGATCTCGAGGCGCCGCATTACGGCCAGAAATGCGGATTTGTCCGGGGGGATACGCGGGACATCGACCGGATGATCCAGGTTTTCAAAGGGCGACATCGTCTATCTGATCGCCGCCGAAGCGAATGTGAACCGTTTTTTTGAAAGCCCCCTATTTTCCAACGACATAACGGCAGGTACCGCACTGTCGGTCCTGGAGGCTGCCCGCCGCACGGCGGTCGCGCGTGTCATCCTGGCGTCCACCGAGTGGGTCTATGGATCGCTTCCCGAAGCGGGAGAAGAAAACATTACCGAGGACACGCCCTATACCGAAAATCCGGACCACATCTACACTTCGTCCAAGATTGCCGCCGAGCTGTTCTGCAAAAATTACCGGAGTCTCTACGGCGTGAACTACACCATCATGCGGTACGGCATTCCTTTCGGCGAACGTGCGCGCCCGGAAACCGTCACTCCGATTTTCATCCGACGGATCCTCCGCGGGGAACCGATCACCATCCATGGAGACGGCAGCCAGTCGCGGCAATTCATCTATGTCAAGGATCTTGCGCGCGGCAATGCCGCCTGTCTGAATCCGGCTGCGGAAAACCAGATATTTAATCTCAACGGCAAGAAAAGAATCAGCGTAATCCAGATATGTGAAAACAATCGAGGAAATCCTCGGGAAGAAAGCCTAGCTGACCTTTGTCGAGGATCGGAAGGGGAATTTCAAAGGACGGTTCATCTCTTCGGAAAAGGCTTATCGCCTGCTGGGATGGGAAGCCGCGCTGGATTATGAAGACGCCATGCGCATGTATGTTGAGTGGTTCGTTAAGCATCAATCCTGAAATGGACAAAACAGTTGCGGGCTGCAAGGTTCCATTGGGTTGCGCAAGGAATCTCACGCGGAGGCGAGGAGCCTGCAAAGTTCGGGATTTATTACTTCGCGCTCTCCGCGTCTCCGCGTAAAAGGTTTTAAAATCGAGTGGATGGAATGAAATATCCTGTTGTCTGTCTGAAAAGAGGCACATCGATCCAAAGGCGATACAGCTTATCGAGCAAAGCCCGTTCGACCGCGCGTTTGTGTTGGACGAAAAGGGCGTGTACCTGGGCAGGCATTTCATTGCGGATCTTCGCCGCCTGCTGATCAGCGGAGCGCAGGCGAAGAGGAAGTCGGCGCTGTCCGATGAAGCATGTCTACAAGCTCACCGAAGAATCTCTCAGCAACCGGAAAAAAGCCGACAGCATGATTGTCGACATGGAATTGAACGGCGTGCGGTTCCTTCCGGTCGTTTCGGCAGATGGGCGCATTCGTGGAAGTTCTGGCAGTCGATGATTTTAACCGGCTACACGGCTTTTCGGAACTTGATTCCAGCGCCGACCGGCCGGACAAGCGCGTCCTGGTTGTGGGGGGAGCGGGCTATCTGGGCAGTGTGCTGACGCGAAAAGCTGCTCCGCCGCGGATTCCGGGTGCGAATCCTGGACAGTTTTATCTACGGCCGCCGGTCGCTGGAGCGCTTTCGCGGAGACGAAAACCTCGAAATCATCGAAGGGGATTTGCGCAACATTCATACCTGCGTGAGTTCGCTTTCCGAGACGGACGCCGTCGTCCTGCTGGCCGCCATAGTCGGCGATCCTGCATCGAAAGTCCGACCGACGGAAACGATCGAAACCAATGTGCTGGCTGCCCAGGCGCTGGCTTCCGCCAGCAAACTGCACCATATCAACCGGTTTTTATATGCATCCACCTGCAGCGTGTATGGGATAGGCGCAGACCTGCTCGATGAAAATGCGCCGCTGAATCCGGTTTCTCTTTATGCGCGCACCAAGATCGAGTCCGAAAAGATCATCCTCGGCATGGGGGACGAGTATTTCAGCCCGACCATTCTGCGGATGGGAACTCTGTATGGATACTCGCCATCGCATGCGGTTTGACCTGGTCGTCAACACGATGAGCATGAAGTCGTTTGTGGACGGAAAAATCCAGGTCTTTGGCGGCCGGCAGTGGCGCCCGCTCCTCGGAGTGGAGGATGCCGCTGAAGTCTACGTCCGATGCCTTGAAGCGAACCTGCAGGATGTGGGAAACCAGGTCTTCAATGTCGGCTCGGATGGCCAGAATTATCAGATCGACGAGGTCGCCGAAATCATCGGGACCTCGCTGGGCGGCATACCCATTACCAGGGATAATTCCAATCTTGATGCCCGTGACTACCGCGTCTCTTTTGACAAGCTGAACCAGACGCTTGGATTTGTCCCGCAGCAGACGATCGAAGAGCGGCCCGGACCATTTTTGACAAACTGCACTCGGGAGAGATTCGGAATCCCGGCACAGAGGATCTATTACAACCATTATTTCGACTCTGCGGAGGAATAGCACGAGGGCTGCAGATATTGCCGTCCCGAGCCATAGTGGCTTTGCAGCGGCTTTCCCGGCACGAGACTGAATGGCTTAAAATGATGCCCCGAATTTAAAGAATTTAGACTGCTTTTTAAATGTCATTTTGGTGTAAAATATTACATATGCAGCTGTTAAGTATCTCAAAGGAACTTCCGATAAGCTGCTAGGTTGAGTAAAGGATTACAGCGCCAATTAACAACATGACCCCAAAACAATACGCATGAAAATTTAACCAACTATTGGTGAGAGTACGTGCGCTGTGTGCGTATTCTCGGGGTTTTAAAAGGGAGAGCAATGTCTGTACGTTTGTTTGTGGGGAACCTGCCCTACGAGACGACTGAAACGGATTTGAGGGAATTTTTCTCATCCGTTGGACCACTCTCGAATGTGATTATTCCCGTGGATCGTGAAACGGGGAAGCGAAGAGGATTTGCTTTTGTCGAGTTCAGCGACCCGGCTCAAGCCGAGGAAGCGAGCCGCCGATTAAACAACCAGCCGTTCAAAGGACGCAACATAACAATCAACGAAGCCCGCGCACGGGAAAGCCGGCCCGATTCCGGATCTGGATCGAGACCCGGATTTTCCATGCGACCCGCCGGCATCGGGAGTTCGTCGCGTCCCTATTTACAGCCCAGACCTTCTTTCGGCAGCCCTGATTTTGCACCAAACCCGATGGAAAATGGCCGGACGGCACGCGCGGAAAGGCGCAACCGCAATTTCGGCCCGGATGCGAAGCCTGCCCGGAAGCGGAAAACCAATTATCGGAGCCAAGGGCGGTGAAATGGGTTGCAAGAAAGGTCCCATCCGTGAGCGCGTCGGGGGACGGGTATTCGGCGGTATTGACGACGATGACTCAACAGGATGATCTGGAGCTCGATTATATGTCGAATTCTAAGGATTCGAGTGAAGAAGAGGACGTGGTTTAAAAAAGGTCCAGGCATCCTGCTTTATTTACAGCTACGCGAGAAACGGACCGCCCGCCAGGGTCAGGGTAGCAGGTGGTGTGTATACGCCTGTACTGGCAGCAACTGTTAATAATTCTATTGGTAAACCCACAGCTCTGCCGGGGGACTCATAGAGTTTGACAGCTCCGTATTTTGAAACGCTGAGGTACGCTGACAAACCGATTTGTTCGGCGAGGGTCGGCGAGCAAAAGCCGATGAAGCGCTTCATCGGCTTTTGCCCGCGTAAGTCAGCGTTCAAGACCAGCATAACTCTTCCAACCGCTTTGAGCGGTTCCAATCTTTCAAGCCTCCGGCGTTGCCGGAGGTGCCTGACTCATACCTGTCTTGCTCCCCGAATCATGCAACTGCCGAGATTGTTCCCCGGGTATCTGTCTGCCCTCGATGGCTTCCTGAAATCTGTCCGGCAAACTTGACATTAAATGCAGAAATATGTTTAGCTTAAGGGTTAAATTATCCTGAAGATGGAGCTGCCTTAATACATTTTTCTATGCTTCAATAAGCTGCTTTTCTGGTTTATTCCGCCCTGCTTGCCCGACGGAATTGAATCACAACTGACATGATAGCGGCCGAATGGTTTATTATTCCGCGAGGCCCAGGCAGGACCTCAAGCGGATGGGAGACGTGACGATATGTCAAAAATAATTACTGCTCAACAGGCGGCCATGTTGATTAAGGACGGCGTGACCGATAGGCGCCAGCACGCAGGGATTGGCCGGTTGGGCCGAGGAAATTGCCATTGCCATCGAGGACAGATTCATGGAATCGGGCCACCCGAAAGATATCACCCTGGTCCACAGCTGTACCTGCGGCGACTATAAGAAAAGAGGGCACCACCCACCTGGGCCACGAAGGCCTGACCAAAAGGCTGATCTGCGGACACACATCTGACCTCCGTCCAACATGATCAACCTGATCGAAAAGGACAAAATCGAGTGCTATCTGCTGCCCCAGGGTGTGATCTGCCAGCTATGGCGAGCCATTGCGGGAAAAAAATCCGGCGTTATCACTAATGTGGGAATGGGCACCTTTGTCGATCCCCGAATCGACGGCGGCAAGATCACCTCCATTACCAAATGAAGATCTGGTGAAAGTCATCGAAGTCGAAGGTCAGGAATGCTTGCTTTATAAGCCGTTTCCCATCAATGTCGCTCTGATTCGCGGAACTACTCGCCGATGAGAACGGCAACCTGAAGATGGACAACGAATCGGTCATCATGGAAGCACTGCCGCTGGCGATGGCCGCCAAAAACAGCGGCGGCATCGTCATCGCTCAAGCCCATAATCTGGCCATGGCCAATACACTTCATCCTAAAAATGTCAAAGTTCCCGGGACTTTGATTGACTATGTCGTGATTGCCAAGCCGGAAAACCATCATCAGACCCAGCAGACTTACTTCAATCCGGCGCTGGCTGGCCACATCAAAGTGCCCCTGAACAAAATTCCCCCGATCTCCCGCTGGATGCCCGCAAGATCATCGGCCGCCGTGCGGCATTGGAACTTACGCCCGGCAATGTGATCAACCTGGGAGTAGGCATTCCTGCGGTTATCGCCAGTACGGTAGCAGAGGAAGGGATGAGCCACAGGATCACCATTACCACCGAGTTGGGCGTATTCGGCGGCGTCCCGTCGTATGGGCTTGATTTCGGCGGCGCTCTGAACGCGGAGGCTATGATCGAGCATGCCTCCATGTTCGACTATTATGACGGCGGCGGCCTGGACGCCACTTTTGTAGGACTGGCTCAAGTGGATCAACATGGCGATGTAAACGTCAGCCGGTTTGGCAACAAGGTGGCCGGCCCGGGCGGCTTCATCAACATCACTCAAAATTCCAAGAAGGTTGTTTTCTGCGGGATGTTTACGACCGGATCCTCAGAAGTGGTGGAGAACGGCAGACTGCGCATTGCCAAAGAAGGTACGGGGAAAAAGTTCGTGGAAAAGGTCGCGCAGATTACGTTCAGCGGCGCCTTTGCCAGCTCCAGGAACTATCCGGTGCTTTTTGTTACCGAGCGCGGCGTTTTCAGACTGGAAAACGGCGAACTGGTCCTGACCGAAATTGCCCCCGGCGTCGATCTGGAAAAAAATATTCTGGGAATGATGGATTTCAAGCCGCGTATCTCCCCAAACCTGAAAACTATGGATAGCGCTTTGTTCCTGCCAAAATGGGGGCAGCTGAAAGAGCTGCTCAAGGAAGGGAAGAGAGAAAGCCGCATTCCCAGCGACCTTGCCGCGGCGCTTTAAGCCCCAAAAACCCATTTCACGCGGAGACGCGGAGACCGGAGGGAAAGAGTTCCGGTTTCCGCGCCCCGTGCATCATTTTCCATCCGGGTTTCCCATCCCTGCCGAAACACCCTTTCTCATCCGGTCAGCCGGCTTACTTTTGCGACATAGGCATCCGCGTCGGTTTTCCGCTCCAGGCCGCCCCGCGTCATGCTCCGGATCACCCCAAAAACCTCACGCTCCGGCCACGGACGGTCGAATAACCCAAAAATCCAGCCGATGTTGCTGTATGAATTCGGATCGCGGCCGTCCAGAAGGTACTTGTTGTTCAGTGCGAGCGCGTTCCTGAACGCTGTTTCGGGAGACCTGCTCCAGGCCAGGATCTGCTTTCCCCAGTACATGCGCATGTGGTTGTGCATGTAGCCCGTGTGCTTCATCTCATTCATGGCCGCATTCCAGTAGGGATCATGTGTTTGAGCGGCGTCCAGTCCGGCCAGGCTGTAGACATGGGATCTTCTGTCCCCTGCATGTTTCAGGAGACTGGCCCGGGCCCATTCGGGCAGGCCGCTGAACCGGTCATAATCGGGGACATGACGGACGAAGTTGAATGACAGCTCCCGCCGCACGATGAATTCGTCCAGGTAGCTGTCCCGGTCGGCTTTTTCGCCGCCTGGGCTGCCGTAGATCTTGCGAGCGATATACATGGGCGAAATCTGTCCGAAGTGCAGGTAGGGGCTCATTTGGGATACATAGTCCAAATGGGGCTGATTGCGGTTTTCGACATAACCTGCCAGACGGGAGCGCACGAAGCGGGCAAGCATGGCCTTGGCGGCTGTTGTGCCTCCCGCGAACATAGATACGGGCCTGACGCTTGTGTTGATGGAAAGAGGACCGAAAACTGCCTCGTCATCGTCCAGGTTGAGGCTTTCCATCGCCATGGAATCGGAGGCGACGGCCGGAGGGACGGGGCGTATCCCGTCAAGGAACAGGCGATGCAGGCGCATCACTTTGGGCCGGAAGGCGCGGGCGGAAGATTCCCTTTTTTCGCTGACGGCGTCCACAGGCACGATCGCGTCGCATTCCACCTGCTCGACAAGGCAGCGGGCTTCGCGAGCGACCTGTTCGCGCCACAGGACCTGATGGCGCAAATATCCGCGGTCGCAGACGATGCAGGAAGCCCGGCGGCCAAGGCGGAGGGCAACTTCGGGCGGCTCGCCGTGTTGCACGACGAAAAGAATTCTTCGCCCGGCAAGCCCGCGGCGCACTTCGCGCAGACCGTCCAGCATAAAGGAGTAGTGGCGCAGGTTGGCCTCAGGATAGCCGGCCGTAAGGCCAAACGCGACAACCACGGGCAGATTCGCGGCGTTTGCCATCCGGACGGCATACTCCAGTGCGTGATTCTCTTCGGCGCGCTGGCTCTGCTGCATCCAGTAAAGCACGTAATCGCCTTCGGCAACCTGTCTGTCGTTGAGTCTCTGGATGCGGGGATCGGTTTTCATGGATTTTGGCTGCCTCCTTTTTCCCCCTTTTACTGAACGTGTTTCTTGAATTCCATTAATACAAAATAATAGCCATAAATACTCATGCAGGCAGCATACCACAAGCTCCTCTTGCGCGGATTCATGGCCTAAAGGTTGCTTTGTTCAAACCGACATCAGGAGGATACATCTCATGCGCTCGATCTTAATCGCATCAGTCTGTGCGCTTCTGTGTTTTGGGATAGGCTATGCCCAGAGCGACAGGGGCACCATCACGGGCACAGTTACGGATCCGGCAGGCGCCATGATTCCGAACGTGCCCATTGAAGCGAAGAATACGGAAACCGGCGCCGTGTATCAGACGGTCAGTTCGGCAACCGCCAACTACACCATTCCCAGATTTGCCAACATGAACAAAATCCTGTCGGCCGTAATCAGCAATTGGCAATTGGGGGCAGTTCTGAACTATCAATCGGGAGCCCCAATCCATGTTCCCTTCGCGCAAACCTCGCCCAATCTGACCAACCTGCTGTCCCTTTGCGCGCCGCAGAGCGTGTTTGGCGGCTGCAACAGTTCCGCAGTTTCCCCCTACGGTGTCTCGTCGCATGCAAACCGCGTGCCGGGGGAACCGCTGTTCACTACGGACCTCAGCTCCAGCTTCGATCCCTACAAGGAGTTTGTGCTGAATCCTGCTGCCTGGACCAATCCGGCCCCAGGAGTTTTCGGTGTGACCTCCGCCTACCTGAATGAATACAGGTACAGACGTGCTCCAAGCGAAAACCTGAGTCTGGCCCGGATCTTCCGCGTCAGAGAAAGGATGTCGCTGTCAATTCGCATGGAGCTGATGAACGCTTTTAACCGCGTGAGGATCCCGAATCCCAGCGCGACCAACGCGACAGCTCCTCAGGTCAGGAATGCCACGACCGGCAACACTCAGTCCGGTTTCGGATACATCAACCCGCTTCCCGCCGCCGGCCAGCGGACCGGCCAGCTGGTTGCGAGATTCAATTTCTAAGCCGCTCGGTGTGAATGCTAGACAAAAACCGCGGATCCCGGGGAGCATCACCGCTCCATGGGATCCGTGGCTCCCCTATTCCATGTATTTTCAAGGAGATCTGCCAGCCCATTCCCTTTCAATGCATCCGGATTTTTCTTGACATCAGAATCCGACTGGAAGCAATATATAGCCACTCAAGTTGGTTCCAAGTTCCAGCGGCGGCTCGCGGGAAGAAAATTCCCGCATTCTTCCAGTTGCAAATCGCGCTCTTACGGTTGCTGATATTGATCTGAAGCGATGAGACAATATCGGATTGTATCCGCATTGTTTACCGCTTTTATAGCAACCAGGCGACCCTGGAATAACTGCCCTGTTAGTCTGTGCTGTGAAGGGATAAAGCAATACCGGGATATATCCGCTCGAATCCCTGGCACGAGCGGTGGTTCCATTTTGGTTGTCTATGAGTCCTGATTGCGGCCCCGCACATTCCAAGGCTGCTTTAAGGATTCAAAGCTTAAAGGTTGCTTTGTTCAAACTGATTTCAGGAGGATATATCTCATGCGTTTGATTGTAATCGCATCAGTCTGCGTACTCCTGTGTTTTGGGATGGCATTTGCCCAGAGCGACAGGGGTACCATCACCGGCACGGTTACGGATCCGGCGGGCGCCATGATCCCCAACGTGCCGATCGAAGCGAAGAACCTCGATACCGGCGCCGTATATCAGGCGGCCAGTTCAGCGACGGGCAACTTCACGATTACCCAGCTGCCGGTCGGCAACTACCAGCTCTCGGCTTCGGTGACGGGATTCAAGCAGTATATACGGACCGGCATCACGGTCATGGTTGCGCAAACCCTGCGCATCGACATCCCGCTTGAAGTCGGGAACATCACCGAAACAGTCACCGTCAGCGCGGACGCTCCGCTGCTAAAAACGGAAAGCGGCGAACTGGCCCACAATATTACGTCGTCACGATTGAACGACCTTCCGGTCATGTCCATCGCAGGCGGCATGCGCGATTCCTATTCCGTGGTCAATTTGATTCCCGGCGGCATGCAGATATCGGTTCCGGGAGGCATTTTCGGCGGTCTGCGCGTAAACGGCATGCCTGCGGGCACGCTGGCGCTCCGCATTGAAGGCCAGGACGCTACCCAAACTACATGGTCGGCGGCCTATGGAATGTCGCAGCCCAGCGTGGACTCGATCGAGGAGACGGCAGTCCAGACCAGCAACTTCGCGGCAGAGTTCGGCCAGGTGGGCGGCGGCATGTTCAACATGACCATGAAGTCGGGTACCAACGAGCTTCATGGGACGGTCTTCGAGTACCTCCGAAACGAAACGATGTTTAATGCGCACCAGCCTTACAGCCACTACAGGCCGCGCGACCGCCGGCACGATTGGGGGTTCTCGGTAGGAGGGCCGGTCTATCTTCCCAAGATCTACGACGGCCGCGATAAGACCTTCTTCTATTGGAGCTTTGAGCAGAACAAGCTGAATACAAGTGTCAGCGATATGTGGACCATTCCCACTATGGCCTACCGCACAGGCGATTTCAGCAATCCTGCTCTATATACCGGAAAGTTGCTCGGCACGGACATTCTGGGACGGCCGATCATGGACGGAGCGATTTATGATCCTCTCACTACTCGCACGGAAGTAGTAGATGGTAAGAGCTATGTTGTCAGGGATCCATTTCCCAACAACATAATTCGTTCGGACTACCCGTTCGATCCTGTGGCATTAAAGCTGCAGAACTATCTTCCGGCGGCAACAAACAACGCGGCGACCAACAACTATTCGAGACAGTATTCGAATAAAACGAAAAACTCCATCTATTCGCTCAAGATGGACCACAACCTGAGCTCCAAAATGAAGCTCTCCGGGTACTGGTCGTTGAACGATCAGTACGTGCCCTTCCCGGATGGCTTCGGCCCCCCGATTACGACAGAGCGAGATCTTTGGGAAACGGCGCACACCGCGCGCGTGAACCTCGACTACACGATCTCGCCGACGGTGCTGCTCCACCTGGGGGGCGGCTTCCTGCACTTCACCTTCTGGGATCCCGTGCCGGGATATGGGGAATGGGACAGTCTCGAGAAGCTTGGCATGCCCGGGACTGTCAAGGGCGTTTTCCCGACCATGTACAACCTGATGGCCAATCAGGGAGGCGGACTGGATGACCCGTCTGCCCAGGGGAATAGCATGGGCCCGGTGGCGCAGCAAAAGCAATGGCAGCAAAAGCCGACGGGGACTGCATCCCTCAACTGGGTCAAGGGCAATCACACGTTCAAGTTCGGCGCTGAATTGCGCGTGGAATCCTATCCGTCCCTGGCTACGACGCCCAGCAACGGCTGGTTTTTCTTCAGTCCCGCGCAGACAGCCCTCCCGTACCTTAATCAAACCAGCATCGGCGGCGGCGCAGGCAATATAGGATTTCAGTACGCCAGCTTCCTGCTGGGCCAGGTAGACCATGGCGAAAACGGTCAGGAATCCTATTTCCACATCGGGAAACACTCCTTTGCCCTTTTCGCACAGGACAGCTGGAAAGTGACGCGCAAACTCACCATCGACTACGGTCTGCGCTATGACTACCAGACGTATTTGAAGGGTGACGGCCGCATCCCGAGCTTCGGCTATGACGTACCCAACCCGTCATTCGGCAACTTGCCCGGCGCTCAGATATTTGAAGGTAGGGATGTCGAGAACTTCGCCGACAATTACCCCTATTCTTTCGGTCCACGGCTGGGATTGGCATACCAGATCACGCCGAAGACCGTATTGCGTGGGGGAATAGGCATTTCCTATGGCCAGACGGCCCAACTGGAAATGTGGACTCTGCGCTTCGGATCGGATGTCCGCTATGGTCCCGCCACAACCTACGGCACCGCATTCAGCCTTCTGAAAGACGGTCCGCCGGGAGGTATTCCGGAATGGCCGAACTATGATGCGGGAGCTCAACCGCAGTCGCCAGGCGCTGTCTTCATGACCTCTATCGACCGGCACGCAGGATACCCGCCGAGACAGTTGATGTGGAGCGTCGGCATTCAGCGTGAACTCACCAAGGACATGAGCATAGAAGCTTCCTACGTCGGCAACCGCGGGGCATGGTGGAATGCCAGCGGGACTCTCACCGATCCCAACCGCGTGACGCCCGCGATTCTCGCGAAGCACAACATGAGTGTGGGAAACGCGGCCGATGGCGCATTGCTGGTCAGTCAGTTTGAAACAGTCAGCGCTGAAGTGAAAGCGGCCAAAAACCTGGTGGCACCCTATGCGGGCTTCAGGGGTACGGTGTCGCAGTCGATTCGGCCGTACCCGCATTTCGGCAGCATCTTTGTGCTATGGGCGCCGCTGGGCAACACCTGGTACGACTCCATGCAGATAAAGTTCACCAAGCGGTTTTCTCGCGGACTTGACATGATGGCCAGCTACGTCTGGTCGAAGGAAACGACCGTAGGCACAGAGTCTCAGGATTCGGCCTTCCAGGTCAACCCGGCTATTTACGACTTGAACGACTTGAGGATGAATAAAAGCCTCTCGTTTTCGTCCGTGCCGCATCGTTTTGTCCTCACGGCGACCTACCTGACTCCTGCGTGGGCCAGTGTGAATAAGGCGTTGAGCTTTGCGTTGAAGGATTGGCGGATCGGCGCTTACCTGATATACCAGTCCGGACTCCCGGTCATGGCTCCAGTCGCGCTGAATCAGTACAACGTGGCTCAGACGCTCTCGCTGTGCGCGCCATTCAGCGTTTTGGGCGGATGCAACACTTCTCCTTTTTACAGTGCGCCTGCTACATTCTCCTCCCGTGTGCCCGGCGAGCCGCTGTACTCGCAGGACATCAATTCCAACTATGATCCCAACAAGACGTTTATTCTCAACCCGAACGCGTGGCAAACTCCTCCGCCTGCCACATTCGGCACCGGTTCCGCTGCCTACGGTGACTACCGATATCGTCGGGCTCCGACAGAAAGCCTGAGCCTGGAACGGTTATTCCGATTCAGGGAACAGATGAGCCTGAATATTCGTGCTGAATTGAGCAATGTGTTCAACCGTACCCGTATTCCCATGCCCAGCAACTCGATGTTGCTTCCGCAGGTAAGGAATGCGAACGGCGATGCGATATCCGGATTCGGATATGCATCGAACTGGCAGAATGCCGGCGGGCAGCGGACGGGCCAGCTGGTCATGCGGTTCAACTTCTAGGCTTCACAGCCTGGATATGTAAATCAGGCCACGGATTCCAGGGATAGGCGATATCCCCGGAATCCGTGGCCTTTTTTTGTCCGGATTGGGCGCCAACGCAGAAAATCGAATATAGGAATCGTTTAGGAAATACAGTTTCCAGTTCAGAGTTCCCAGTTATTACGGAAGTGACGGCTTCAATTCTCCTGGCTCCGGACCTCTGAATCCCCGAGCGCGGCGTGAGGGTTACGAATTCCATCCAGTGCTGCGCACGAGGGGGCTATCAAGGCGCGATAGCCACTTAGTCAGCTTTCTTACCATAATTGGCGGTTTCCGCTTGACATCATGAGCCGCACCAAAGCATTATGAGGGCACTCAAGTTGGTTTTATGTACATGTGGCGGATCGCGGGAAGGAGGGTTCCCGCAATTTTCCAGTTGCTTTCGTTCCTGTTAAAGCGATGAAGCGATACCGGGCAACATCCGCATTGTTTACCGCTTTTAAAGCAGCCAAGCGATTTAGGAATACCCGCCCTGTTTATCTTTTGTGCAAATCGAGAATGCTATAGCGGGATATATCCGCTCGATTCCCTGGCACGAGCGGTTTTTCGTTTTGGTTCAGCTTTGAGTTCTGATCGCGCTCTCTGATTTCTTTGGAAGGTGGTCGGAATTCACACGTTCAAGGTTGCTTTGTTCACTTTGACCTCAGGAGGATATATCTCATGCGTTTGACTGTAATTGTATCAGTGTGCGTACTCCTGTGCCTTGGGGCGGCATATGCCCAGAGCGACAGGGGTACCATCACCGGCACGGTGACGGATCCGGCAGGAGCCATGATCCCCAATGTGCCGATTGAAGCGAAGAACCTCGATACCGGTGCCGTATATCAAGCGGCCAGTTCGGCAACGGGCAACTTTACGATTGCCCAATTACCGGTTGGCACGTATCAGCTCACGGCCTCGGTGACCGGGTTCAAGCAGTATGTCCGGACCGGCATCACCGTCATGGTCGCGCAGACACTGCGCATCGACATTCCGCTGGAAGTCGGGAACATCACCGAAACGGTCACGGTCAGCGCGGACGCTCCGCTTGCTGAAGACCGAAAGCGGCGAGCTGAGCCACAACGTTTCGTCGTCACGATTGAATGACCTGCCGATCATGTCCATCGCAGGCGGCATGCGCGATTCCTATTCGGCGGTTAATCTGATTCCCGGCGGCCAGCAGATGCAGGTGCCGGGAGGAATATTCGGCGCTCTGCGAGTCAACGGAATGCCGGCCGGAACGCTGGCGCTCCGCATTGAAGGCCAGGATGCCACCCAGACGACGTGGTCGGCAGCTTACGGAATGTCGCAGCCCAGCGTGGACTCGATCGAGGAAACGGCCATCCAGACCAGCAACTTCGCGGCTGAGTTCGGGCAGGTGGGCGGCGGCATGTTCAACATGACCATGAAGTCGGGCACCAACGAGCTTCACGGCACCGCATTCGAATACCTCAGAAACGAAACCATGTTCAATGCGGCGCAGCCTTACAACCACTACAGGCCGCGCGACCGCCGGCACGATTGGGGCTTTTCGGTGGGAGGGCCGGTATACCTTCCCAAGATGTACGACGGTCGTGACAAGACCTTTTTCTTTTTCAGCTTTGAGCAAAACAAGCTGAATACGAGCACCAGCACCCAGACCACGGTTCCCACCATGGCCTACCGCAACGGCGATTTCAGTTCGCCTGCGCTATACACGGGGAAAGTGCTCGGCACGGACGTGCTCGGGCGGCCGATCATGGATGGCGCGATTTACGATCCTAAAACGACCCGAACGGAAGTTGTCGACGGCAAGAGCTATGTTATCCGGGATCCATTCCCCGGCAATATAGCTCCGGCAGGCTATCAGTTCGACTCGGTTGCGATGAAGCTCCAGTCTTTCATTCCGCAGCCGACGAACAGTTCCTCGGTCAACAACTATTTGAACCAATATTCCAATAACACGAAAAACTCCATCTATTCGATCAAGATGGATCACAACCTCAGCTGCAAGAATGAAAATTTCCGGGTACTGGTCGCTGAATGATCAATACGTGCCTTTCCCGGACGGTTTTGCACCTCCGATCACAACAGAGCGGGATCTGTGGGAAACGGCGCATACCGCGCGCGTGAACCTCGACTACACGATTTCGCCAACGGTGCTGCTGCACCTGGGCGGGGGCTTCCTGCACTTCGTGTTCTGGGATCCCACGCCGGGGTTCGGGAGTTGGGATAGTGAAGCAGAGCTCGGCTTAACCGGAACTTCCAAGGGTGTTTACCCGACTATGTACAACATCTACCAGGCTCAGGGAGGCGGAAAGGCCGACGCAGGCCAGGGGAACGGCATAGGCCCGGTTGCACAGCAGAAGCAGTGGCAGCAAAAGCCGACGGGTAATGCAACCCTCAACTGGGTAAAGGGCAACCACACCTACAAGTTTGGCGCCGAATTGCGCGTGGAATCCTATCCGTCCCTAGCTACAACGCCCAGCAACGGCTGGTTCTTCTTCAGCCCTGCCCAGACAGGTCTTCCGTACCTGAATGCCACTAACTACGGCGGCGGCAATATAGGATTTCCCTATGCCAGCTTCATGATGGGCCAGGTAAACAACGGCGAAATCGGCATTGAGTCAAGTTTCCACATCGGGAAACACTCGTTTGCCTTCTTCGCCCAGGACAGCTGGAAGGTGACACCCAAACTTACCATCGACTACGGCCTGCGCTATGACTACCAGACCTATCTGAAAGAGGGATACGGCCGCATCGCGAGTTTCGGATATCAGACTCCCAATCCGTCTTATGGCAATATTCCGGGCGCAAAGATCTTTGAAAGCCCGGGAAACAATTTTGCCAGCAATTACCCGTATTCTTTCGGGCCTCGTCTGGGGCTTGCATACCAGATTACGCCCAAGACCGTATTGCGCGGGGGCATTGGAGTCTCCTACGGGCAGACGGCCCAGCTGGAAATGTGGACGCTGCGCCTCGGATCCGACGACCGCTATGGCCCTGCCACCCAGTACGGCAATCCCATCTCTCTGCTTCAGGACGGCGTGCCGATTACACCGGTATGGCCGGACAAAGACCCGGGATCGGCACCGCAATCGCCGGGCGCTGTCTTCATGACCTCCATTGATCGGCATGCAGGATACCCGCCGAGACAGCTGATGTGGAGCGTCGGGATTCAGCGTGAGCTTACCAAGGATTTGAGCGTGGAGGCTTCCTACGTTGGCAACCGCGGGGCATGGTGGAATGCCAGCGGAACGCTTACGGACCCCAACCGTGTTACATCGGCGATTCTGGCAAAGCACAACCTGAGTGTCGGAAACGTAGATGATGGCATGCTGCTAATCAGTCAGTTTGATACGGTCAGCTCCGAGGTGAAAGCGGCCCACAACCTGGTAGAGCCCTATGCGGGCTTTAAAGGAACTGTGTCGCAGTCCCTTCGGCCGTACCCGCATTTCGGCACCATTTTTGTTCTCTGGGCGCCGCTGGGCAACACCTGGTACGACTCCATGCAGTTGAAGTTGACCAAACGGTTTTCTCACGGGCTTGACATGCAGGCTCATTACGTCTGGTCGAAAGAAACAACCGTGGGCACAGAGTCCCAGGACTCGGCATTCCAGGTCAATCCGGCGGTCTATAACCTGGATGATTTGAGGATGAACAAGAGCCTCTCTTTTTCGTCGGTGCCGCATCGCTTTGTCCTTACCGCAACCTACCTGACTCCCACATGGGCTAGCGTGAATAAAGCGCTGAGCTATACATTGAAGGATTGGCGAATCGGGGCTTACCTGGTTTACCAATCCGGATTGCCGATTATGGCTCCGGTTGCGCTCAATTACCCTAACGTTGCTCAGACGATGTCGCTGTGCGCTCCGTTCAGCGTTCTGGGTGGATGCAACACTTCTCCTTATTACAGCGCGCCTGCTACGTACTCCTCCCGGGTGCCCGGCGAGCCGCTATATACGCAGGACATCAATTCCAACTATGATCCCAACAAGACGTTTATTCTGAACCCGAACGCGTGGCAAACGCCGCCTCCTGCCACATTCGGCAACGGTTCCGCTGCTTACGGGGATTACCGGTATCGTCGTGCTCCCACGGAAAGCCTGAGCCTGGAACGGGTATTCCGGTTCAGAGAACAGATGAGCTTGAATATTCGTGTTGAAATGAGCAACGTGTTCAACCGAACCCGTATTCCTATGCCCAGCAATTCGATGTTGCTTCCGCAGGTAACGGATGCGAACGGCAACGCGACCTCCGGCTTCGGCTATGCCACGAACTGGATGAATACCGGCGGGCAGCGTACGGGCCAGATGGTTTTGCGATTCAACTTCTAAAACTAAAATCCGAATAGCCGGATTTTAAGAACGCCACGGATCCTGCGGTTATGCCATAATCATCAGGGTCCGTGGCGTTTTTTTATGCTGTCTTAACGAATCACGAGGAGCAACCTTATGAAGATCTGCTGCCTGATTGGAAGCCCGCGCCGGAACAGCAACAGCGCGGCCATCGCCAACCGGTTTAACGAAACTGCGGCGAGCCTGGGCGCAAAAATTGAGTCGTTCGTATTGAACGATCTCACCTATCGCGGCTGCCAGGGCTGCATGGCCTGCAAAACGACTTCCGAAAAATGCGTGCTTGAGGATGACCTGGCCAAAGTGCTGGAATCCCTGAAAGGGGCTGACATTGTCGTGATGGCTATGCCCGTGTACTGCTCGGATGTCCCCGGCCAGGTGAAGTGCTTCATCGACCGCACCTATTCTTATATGCCGGCCGGCTACCTCGCCGGCAGCCCTTCGCGCGTTCCGGCAGGGAAGAAGCTTGTTTTTATCATCACCCAGGGGGCGCCCGTGGATGAGCTGTTTGCCGATATCCCTAAAAAGTATCAGGATTTTCTCAAACGCTCGATGGCGTTCGGCGAAACCCATCTGATCCGTGGCGTCGGGGTCGGGGGAGGCGGAACCGTTGGAGTCCCCGATCCAATTCTGAAAAAAGCCGAGGAAGTCGCCCGCGCCATCGTTAAAAGCTAAACCAGCGCACCCGGTTTTCGTGAGGACGTCTCTCCGGAGACTGTCTCAAATTGCCGGCGAGCATCTCGCGACAGTCGTTTTGAGACCGGCTCTGGAGGCCTATCCATAAATTTTAACGCTGACGCACGCTGATAAATGCTGACGCACGCTGATTCGTTCGGCGGGGACCGGAAGCGCCTCATCGGCTTTAGCCCGCGTAGGTCAGCGTTCAAGACCAGCGTAACTCCTCCAACCGCTTTTAGCGGTTCCAATCTTTCAAGCCTCCGGCTTTGCCGGATGTGCCTGACTGCGGCCATACCGGCGCCGATGCTTATGGTCTCCACTCTGGTTTGCGGACAGCCTCAGGTGGAAGACTCGAAACCCCGCAGGATTTCGCGCCGGTTTACGTAAATGCCTTTTTGCGCTCTGAGGCTTTCGATGGCGCGCAGAACGGCAGGCGAGAGCCTTGCGGGTGGCTCCGATGAGAACGCCGTCTGCGGCAACGGAGCGAAGGCGTGCGGGTGTATGCGGGCTCCTATTTGCACCAGCCTTTCCATGACGGAAAGGCTGGACTGCTCATCCGCCGGGCTTTCGCCCGGAAGCCCGAAAATAAAATCAACAATGACCTTGTAGCCGAATTTCCGGGCCAGGGTAACCGAGCTGAGAACGTCCTCCACGGTATGCGATCTGCGGCAGGCGTTCAGCATGGTCTGGCTGCCGGATTGCGCGCCGATAACGATCTCGTCGTTGTCGGCAAATTCCTTCAAAAGGCCGAGGGTGTCCGGTGTGATGTGTTCGGGCCGCGCCTCGGAGGGGAAATGCGCAAAAATAATCCGGCCGCCGGATGACACGCTCTCACGCAGCGCCGAAAGCAACTCCCGCAACGCATTCAGGTTGAGCTTTCGTCCATCGGTCGATCCGTAAGAAAACGCATTGGGCGAGAGCAGGCGAACCACCTTGCGGTTGCCCGAACGGAGCGATTCAGACTGGCGAACGATGTTCGGGATACTGCGGTGGCGCAGTACGGTCCCGAAAATTTGGGACGTTTGACAATAGCTGCAGGCGAAGGGGCAGCCGCGCGTGATTTCGATTGGGCCGTACATTCCCCGCTTTGGTGAAAAGGAGCTGAAGGCGTCGAGGTCTGCCGGACGGGTTCGCGGCTGCGAGATTACAGTTCCCTCCCTGACGAATGCGATGCCATCGATACCGTCCAGCCCTCCTTGATCTGGAATTTTCTTCAGGACGGCCGGAAAGCTATCTTCAGCCTCACCGAGGAAGGCAATGTCTGCGCCGGCTTCAAGAATTTCCTTCGGACGGGCTGTCACATGCGCCCCGCCTGCGACGATGGTAGCCCGCGATCCGAAATCCGAGCGAAGCTGGCGAGCGATGCGCCGCATCTCCTCCATCTGAGACGTCAACACGGACAATGCCACGACAATGCGGTTGAAGCGGTTCAGGAGGACGGATGTGGCTTTATACAGTTGCGCTTCGGTCAATGACAGCGTGACCGGATGGTCTTCGAAAGCAGGGTCGCTGTCGATGGCCCCCGCCAGCGCGTTGAAACTGAAGCGGTTGAGCCAGTGGTAATAGAGCACCAGGGGGAATGGCATAGAAAGAATTCATCCTTGGAGCCTTTGAGGCGTTGGGATTGGCTCGCCGACTCAAGGGTTCGAAAGCCTGCCTCCTCAGACCCATCCGCGCAGTTTGCAGGCTTCAGCCACGCGGGCAACGGCGACCAGCATAGCGCCCAGGCGCGGATGGACCTTCCTCTGCTGTACGGTCTGGTCGACAAGGCGGTACGCCCGCGTGATCGTGGAATCGAGCCTTCGGTTGACGAAGGCCTCTCTCCAGTAAAAGGAGTATTTGTTCTGCACCATCTCAAAATGGGAGACTGTCACGCCCCCGGCATTTGCGATGATGTCCGGAATCACGTGCGATCCTTTCTCGAACAGGATTTTGTCCGCCTGAGGCGTCGTCGGGCCGTTGGCCAGTTCACACACAATCCGGGCCCGGATGCGTTTGGCGTTGCTTACATTTATTGCATTTTCGAGAGCGGCCGGATAGAGGACCGAAACATCCGCCTCAAGGACTTCTTTGGGATCGACAGGTTCCGATTCCGGGAATCCCGCTACGGATCCCGTCCGCAGCTTGTGGCCGACCAGTTCCCGCGGATTGATTCCGCGAGAATTATGGATGGCGCCGGTTGAATCGCTGACCGCGACCAGCCGTCCGCCTCCCAGCAGTTCCTGGTGAAACATGGCCGCCCGCTGCCCGGCGCTGCCGAATCCCTGAATTGCATAGGCACCTGTGGGATCGACCTTGTACGTTTTGCAGGCTTCGCGCACCACAATGACCCCGCCGCGGGCCGTGGCGTCGCGCCGTCCTTCGCTCCCCCCGAGAGGCAGCGGCTTGTTGGACATGACTCCCGGCTGATGCTGATGCGTGATCGTCTCGTACTCATCCATCATCCATGCCATGGTCTGCGGGTTTGTGTAGACATCGGGCGCGGCGACATCCTGGTCGATGCCTATGATGCGCGACAGCACCCGCACGTACGCCCGGGCGGTGTTCTCCAGTTCTCTTTGGGACATTTTCCGCGGGTCGCAGACCACCCCGCCCTTGCCTCCGCCCAGGGGGAGGTCCATGACTGCGGTTTTCCATGTCATCCACCCCGCGAGAGCCCGCATCGTGTCGAAGGTTTCGTCGGGATGAAACCGGATGCCTCCCTTTGCCGGTCCGCGTGCGAAGTTGTGCTGGATCCGGTAGCCGTGAAAAACGCTCGTCTCCCCGCTGTCCATTTTGACGGGCATGGTGAATTTGAACTCTCTTTGAGGCCAGAGCAGCAGGTCCAGCGTAGCCCGGTCGAGATTCAGATATTCGGCGGCCGCCATGACCTGGGATTGTTCAACTTCAAACGAATTGTAGGATTGCATCGTGTCTATTCCTTGTCTTCCGGAGGGAGGGCGATCTCCTCGTTTTCGGAGATGTCGAGGATGATGCGATACCAGCAGTTTTTGCAGACCAGGGCGCGGTCGATGGTGAGCAGGACCTGTTGCCAGGGACTCAGCTCGTGGCCGCAGTGCGGGCACGCATCATAAACCTTGCGCGGTTTTTCATCCTGCTTGTCTGTTTTCGCTTTGTTCGGTCAATGGCCTACTCCGGTTTTAAAATGATGCCCTTATTCTGATGTCCGTTGATTTTGGTCGTGATCGGTTTCGGCAGACGGATATGACGCACGAATTGTTTCTTCTCGGCGACCGGATTGGATCGAAGCCATTCCCAGTCGACAAAGCCATTCTGGGTCGTGGAGTTCACCGTGAAATAGCCGACTCTGAACGAAGTAATATTGTGGAAAAAATGGGAGCCCTGGGACGGGTCGACTTCCATGTCCTTGAATCCGGCCTCGACAATCACTTTGGCGCCGGAGATCTGATCCCATTTCACGGGGATTCCCAGCCAAGGATCCAGCGAGCCCCATCTGCCGACGCCGATCAGAAGATAGGGACGCTGCTCGGACAGCAGTTTCTCGTTGAACAGCATGACTTCGTGAGCGGCATCGCCGCTCTTTGCGCGTTGAAAACGGTCCACGTCCACAAAAACGATGTCCCGGATATCGTTCGAAACCCCATGGCCCAGGACCTGGTTGCTTGCGCAGATCAGGCTGTCGGGCGAGACCTCCTCGATTTCGAGCGGGTCCATTTCCTTGGTGAGGCCGAGGGGGCGCAACTGCAGCAGCGCAAATTCCCTGAGTTCTCGCGGCGGCACGGACATGGTTACGGCGAATTCCATTTCGATGGGGGCGCCCATGCCCCAGCTGCCCATATCCATTAGAAGCGCGGTAATTTGCGGAAGCGGAAATATCTTGTTTCGAAGGATCGGGGCAAAGGTTACTACACGCAGCCCCGCCCTCGATGTGCCGTCGTAAATCGCATCGTTTTCCGGCGAGTATGTGGATGCCACGTAGTGCAGAGTGCCGTCTTTCTCGGCGTCGCTCAGACCGAAGCTTTTGACCAGCATGTCGTGGGTTTCGGCCGCCTGTGTGGGACTCGCGTCCAGGTCGAGGGCGAAAAGCTGGTTTTGATTATTGGACAGGGCTTCGGCCGCGGAAAAAAACTGCAACAGGTGGTCGGGATATTTCGGGCAGAAGCGGACGGTAACGCCCCCGTCGACGATCGTTTTGCCCAGACCGAGCGCCACGGAGACAATTCCGTCCAGAGGTTTCTGGGGAGCTACCGGATAGTAGTTGTAAGATTTTGCGACGCCTGAGAAATCGGGGTAAAACCGTGTGCCGTGCTGCGCGCCGACCATTTTCTGCACAATCACCGACATCTTTTCTTCTTCAAGATGGTAATCGGTTACTTTGAAGTAATCTTTTGCACACTGATAAAAGGTCGATGCATACACCCGCTTGATGGTGGTTACGAGCTGGCCAAGCCGGACAAAAGGATCCGGATGGCTGTTCGGAATCATGTACGTTTCATAAACGCCGGCGAACGGATGATATTGAGAGTCTTCCAGAAGGCTCGAAGACCGCACGGCAAGCGGCGTCCGAACCACGTGGAGGAACGCAGCCAGGTCGCCAAGGAGATCCTCGGGAAAAATCCCGCTTTCGAGGAATTTCCTGGTTATTTCGACGTCGTCGCCGGATTCCAGCGCAAATTTGCGCAGGTTGTTCTCATCCAGGAACCGGTCGAAAAGCTCCGTCCCCAAAACCACAGCGGGCGGAACGGCGATTTGCACCCCTTCGAACTGCCGGCGGACGTTGTAGTTGTTGACGAGGGTGTTGACGAAACCCAAACCGCGCGCTTTGCCGCCGAGAGAGCCTCCGCCGATCCGCATGAAGCTGGTTTCAGGATCAAAAGAATCCTTGCTGAATTCCGTGATCAATCCTCGCTGCTGAAATCTCGTGTATGCGCCGAGGGAAGCGATCAGGTCGTCGCGCAGTTCCCGGACGGTCGGGAAATCGGAAACTTTCCGGGGCTGAAGCCGCTGGGCAAGGCCGAACTCCGTCCGCGCCTTGAGCCAGTTTGAAAAATGGTTCCGTTCGGCATGGAACCGTATGCTTTCCTCGGGCACATAGAGCAGCTGTTCCCGAAGGCTTTTCAGGTCCGAAGCCCTTCCGACTTCGTGGCCCTCGGGGGTCCGGAAAATAAAATCGCCGAAACTGAAGTATTCGGTCATGAACTGCCGCAGATAAAGGGCCACGTTGGGCGAATCCTTCGGCATGAACGAAAGGTTCATCGCTTTGGCTTCCGCTTCGTAATCCGACGTAAGGGATTGCAGCAGAACAGGCATGTCGGAATGATCCTTCCGGACAGCCTTTGCGAAACGTATCCCCGCACCGTGATCGGGCTTCCCGCCGCGCGGAAAGTCTATGTCGGATATGATGCCCAGTATGTGTTCCCTGTAGGTCTCATAAAAGTGCCAGGCTTCCTCGTAGGTTTGGCAAAACAGGATTTTGGGCCGGGCGACGGTCCGGAGCGACTTGTGCGAAAGATTGATGCCTTCAGAGATAAGCCGTTGAGACTGGTTGAGAAGCTCGGTGTACAGTATCGGCAGAAGCGTCGAGTAGTGGCGGATGTTATCCTCGATGAACAGGATCGACTGCACGCCGACCAGCCGTGTGTCGTGGTCGACATTCATGCGGTCTTCGAGATGCTTGATGATGCTGACGATCAACTGGAAGTCGCCCTGCCAAACGAAAACCCTGTCGAATGCGGAAGCGTAATTGTGAGCGATGAGGTCCTTCAGCTCTTTGGTGTCGTACGCCAGGAGCACAATGGGAATCTGCACGCCGGCCTCGCGTGCCATCTGGGCAAGCCGCACGGCTGTCATGTCCTCGACATGAAGCGTCGTCAGGATGAGATCAAAGCGCCGCTCTTCCTTCGCCAGAAAAATGGCCTCTTTGCCGCTCGAAACCCGGGTAAGGTCGGGCGAATGGCTCAGGTTCAAGCGCTGGTACTCGTTGCTGATCAGCTCGTCAAAGCGCCCGTCTTCCTCGAACAGGTACAGATCATAGAGGCTGGAGACAAGAAGCACGTCTCTGATCCTGTGGCGCATCAGGTTTTGAAACCCCTGAAAGCGCGTCCCGTACCCATGCTCGATCCAGAGTGGATCCAGTTTCTTTTCAACCATTATTGTTCTCGGATATCAGTATAAAACAAAAGCCACGAATTGCACGAATAAGCAGGAAATCCGGGCAATTCGTGGCCTGCAGATCTGCCGGAACAAGCTATACGAGCCCCTGGTCCATCATGGCATCGGCAACTTTCAGGAAGCCCCCGATGTTGGCTCCGTTCACATAGTTGCCCGGTGTGCCGAAGCGTTCGGCGCATTCCACGCAGGTTGAGTGAATGCTCTTCATGATCAGGCTCAGCCGGTTGTCGACCTCCTGTTTTGTCCAGGGCAGCCGCATGCTGTTCTGAGCCATTTCAAGCCCGGATACCGCAACCCCGCCCGCGTTGGCCGCTTTCCCCGGAGCAAAAAGAATTTTCGCATCCAGGAAAAGCCTTACGCCCTCGTAGTGGGTCGGCATGTTGGCGCCTTCTGCGACGACATAAACACCGTTTTTCAGAAGATTTTGGGCGTCTTTGGCGCTGATTTCGTTCTGGGTCGCGCTCGGGAAGGCGCAATCCGCCTTGTGGTCCCAAAGAGGGTTGTAGTCATTGGCACGGTCCACCCGGGTGTAGACCGCGTGTTTGTACTTTTCCGCGTAGGTCTTGATCCTGCCGCGCTTCACATTCTTCAGGTCCATGATGAATTCGAGTTTCATGCTGTCGATCCCCTCTTCATCATAAATATACCCGTCGGAATCGGAAACGGTTACGACCTTGCCGCCCAGCTGCAATACCTTCTCGATGGTGTACTGAGACACGTTTCCGCTTCCCGAGACGAGGCAGGTCTTGCCTTCCAGGGTCTGATTTCGCGTCGCCACCATTTCGGAAGCAAAATAAACACAGCCGTATCCGGTGGCTTCCGGCCGGATCAGGGATCCGCCCCAATTGAGGCCCTTGCCGGTCAAAACGCCCGTAAATTCGTTTCGCAGCCTCTTGAACTGGCCGAAGAGATATCCGATTTCTCTGCCGCCGACTCCTATGTCTCCCGCCGGAACGTCGGTGTCCGGGCCGATGTGACGGAAAAGCTCGGTCATAAAGCTTTGGCAAAACCGCATGACTTCGTTGTTACTTTTGCCCTTGGGATCGAAGTCCGATCCCCCCTTGCCGCCGCCCATGGGCAGGGTGGTCAGGCTGTTCTTGAAGACCTGCTCGAATGCCAGGAACTTCAGAATTCCCAGATTAACCGAGGGGTGGAAGCGCAGGCCGCCTTTATACGGGCCGATGGCGCTGTTCATTTCGATGCGGAATCCGCGATTGATCTGAATCTCTCCCTGGTCATCCATCCAGGGCACCCGGAAAGTTACAATGCGCTCGGGCTCTACCATGCGCTCTAAAATTTTTGCGGACCGGTATTCGGTGTGCCTGTCGAGAACGAGAGAGAGCGATTCTACGACTTCCTGGACAGCCTGGTGGAACTCGGTCTCTCCGGGATTCTTGGCCTGCACACGGGCCATAAAAATGTTGACGTAATCTACCATTGATCTGCTCCTTTGCGTAATCAGGACTTGGGAAAATCCGTTTTTCCGCTCCAATAATAGTTTAGGGGCACAGTCCTGTTCCTCTCCATCCTGTCGTTGCAGGAGCGCCAGTCCCTAAAGCTCAGCGGGAGTGCGACGGTTCAGGCACGGCTGGCTGCACTAGGCCTATGCTCCATGGATCCGACTGCCAGCCGATTTGTGCATTTGCACCTACCAACAGACGTATTCTTGCAGAAAACCTGCGGGACGAAAGCATAACACAATGCCACCCATTCCGTATCATTCTAAGCTCATTTTAATGTGCAGGTGAACGCAGGCTTTGATGCGGGATAGGCGAAGCTTACCTTTTCCCCGATGTTCTTCAATGGAGCAGGGAATATCGAACCGCAGAACTTCGAAATTCATCATTCGTCGTTCGACATTCTGCGGTACGAAAGCCTGCCGAAATATTCATTGCGCATCTGATTCCATTTGTCTTTTGTCGGTCGCCGATCAAGCTTCTTTCAGTGGCCGGCAACCGTGAGTTGGAGGAGGCTGTCCCTGGACAACTTCCTACCTATCCGGAGGTCTTTTCCCGAGACACGCGGTCCGCTATAGGGGTTGAGCCTCTCGCGGATAGAAAGCCATGGACAGCTTGCTGATAAGCGCGCCCGCGGGTGTATTGGCGAAGGCGCCGTTTTCGCCGATGGCGAAAAACTTTCCGGTCGATTTCATCTGATCCCAGTTGTAGAAGAACACCGTCGAGACGGGAAGGCCGTGCTCACGCCAGCAGAAAACATACTGGTTGTCATCCCATTTGAACGTGGTGCATTGCTCGACATCAGCCTGGCCCTTGAGAGGGCCGGCGACGCAGTGCCAGGCGTATCGTTCGGAATTCATATAGGCGTGCTCGAAGACCTGCCGGGGATTGTAGGCATAAAGCGCGCGCAGTCCGAACAAATCGCGCGTCGGCGCCGGTTTGCGCCCCGATGGAGGGACCGACGGGTCGCCGGTGCGGCCGGCCGTAAAATGGTGCACCGCCCGCGGATCCTTCCCGATATCGCCTTCCCGCATCAGGGTGCGTATGGAGAGTGCCTGCCGGGTCTCGGTGTTGATGATAAAGGTCTGAGTCTGGCGCGGGAACTGCTTCAGAGTCATGTCGATGAAGAACGTGTTTGGAGCCACCTCGACCGCCTCGCACCAGTCCGTATCCTGATCGGCGCCGCTCTTCCACAAAACCTTGTTGTATTCGATGAATTCAAGATCGAACGCTACCCCTGAATCGAGCGTTATTTTCAATTTGGAATCAATCAGCGCAGCCGTCTGCGGCAGACGGTATGCCGCCATCTCCGATGCGTAGTCCTCAAATTTATAATCGGTGGAACCCTCTCGCTGGGACATTTTTAACCCTCCTGCGGATAGCCCCTGGACTATGCCGCCCCGTTCATCGTCAGGGACTCATCGCGCAACTCTATATGCCATTCGTTTGATTACATTGGTAAACCCGCGGCTCTGACGGGGGACTCAAAGAGTTTGACAGCTCCGTATTTTGAAACGCTGAGATACGCTGATAAAAGCGCTGACAAACGCCGATTTGTTCGGCGGGGGTCGGAAGCGCCTCATCGGCTCTTGCCCGCGTAAGTCAGCGTTCAAGACCAGCGTAACTCCTCCAACCGCTTTGAGTGGTTCCAATCTTTCAAACCCCCGGCTTTGCCGGAGGTGCCTGACTGGTCTGAGGTTCGGGGTTTGATTCGTCACCCCAAAGATCGGTGATCCGGCGTGCTCCCAGATAGCGCATGTTATACCAGATCTTGTTCAGGTCGCTGATGATCACCTGACGGGCTTTGCGCGCCGCATGCAGAAACTTGTTGTCTCCGATGTAGATGCCCACATGCGTTACCTGTTTCCCGCCCGAGGAGAAGAACACAAGATCGCCGGCCTGGAGTTCGTTCCGATCCACTTTTTCTCCCTGCCTGAACTGTTCCCGGGAGGAACGGGGCAAGTCGATGTCGAATTTTAAGAACAGAGTCTTTACCAGCCCTGAGCAATCGAAACCGCTTTTTTCGGATGTTCCGCTGTATTTATATCGCACGCCCAAAAAATTGAATCCGGCCTGCACCAGCTGCAGGCGGCGCGGTTGAGATCCGTTTTCGGAGATCTGGTTTGTATCTTCCGGCTGGGGCGAATCGGGTTTGGCAGATTGATTTACCGTGGCGGCTACGGCGGCTGTTTCCGTGGCCTCTGATTGGGTGGCCGCCTCATCCGCAAGAGGGATCAGGATTTTCTGCCCGATTTTGAGTTTATTGCTCCGCAGATTGTTGGCGGACTTCAGGTTTTGAGCCGTAGTCTTATATTTTCGGGCGATTTCATAAAGGGTGTCCCCCTTTCGTATGGAATATTCGCCCGAGAAATTCAATGCAGAAACCTGCGGCGATTTGCGCTTGACCGTCTTAGGATTTAACGAGGTGGCGGTCGGCGTCCCGGTTTTCGGATAGACGAAAATCGAGCCGCAAAGGAGGGCAACTATGGCAAAGAATACTGCAGCGGGGTATTGTCCCTTCATCAATTCTTGTCCTGCCCGATGAGCCGAACGCGCGAACATCCCGCGTCTGTCAGGTTGACGCGGACTACAGATAAAGCCTATTCCCATGCGGAATCAGGTGATTGTGCACGGTATCCCTCGCAGGGACTGTCCTATGATAATAAAATCGATCCAAAACGCAACAGAATCATTGTAAAATTTTTTGCGGTCCGGGCTAGGGGTGGATGCTTGCCTTGGTGACCTTCAAAAGCGCCTGATCGGATTGCGCCGGCACCTTCCGGACTTTCATATTTTTTACTTTTTTTATCTGGTACGCCGCGAGCATTCCAGGGATTTTGGCGGTCTGGACCTGCAGATTTTTCCCTTCGGCGCTCAAATAAGTCACCTCGACTTCTATATCCGAATACGCTACTCCGGCGCTATTCTTCATAGTGAAAGAATGGGTGGCGATTTTATTGGTCTGGTCGTATTGCCAGGACTCGCCGGAAATCCGTATGTAGCGGTCCGCGTATTTTCGATAGTTGTTTATCAGTTGAGTCTGTGGGTCCTGTTTGCCGGTCTGCCGGCTTTGAGCCGCGATCTCCGCTGTGGATACAGAAATTACGGCTCCAAGTACGCAAACGAGGGCGGCCCATGCAACAAGGCTGTGGAATTTGCTCAAGATGCCTCCAGAATAAGAAGTTATTCCTTCACTCCATGGGCAGCAAGCCAGCCGCTTTCCTACATAGATAATCCCGATAGATGCCACCGGGATCTGATGCTACCCTATCCCGTGAGAAAAGTCATAAAAACAGTATGTAGCCTTTCTTCCTCCAGCCGGAAGTCGAAAGGCCCCTTCTCGAGAAATCCGCACGCCCTGTAAAACGCGGCAGCCTGGGGGGAGGAATAGACAAAAATATCGGGGAACAGGCTGCCCGGCACGAGGGATTTGGCGTGTTCCAGCAGCATCCGGCCAATCCCGCGGCGCTGGCGATCCGGCGAAACGAACAGAAGCCGGATTTCATTCAGATCCAGCCCCACGAGCCCTTCTACCTGGCTCTCTGCCTCGTAAACTGCGACATAGAAAAGCCCGGAACGCTCAATCATGGTTTGGGGCGTTTCGCCGGCTCGGATCTTTCGCTTAAGGGAGGGCGCCAGCGAGGAGTCCTCATCAAGGCAGGCGTGAACCAGCCGGCAGCACGAAGAGGCATCCTCGGGGCGGAACTGACGTATCATTCCGGGCATTCTAACGCAACTGATCCTGAGCCGCGATAATCGATTTCCGCAAAGGAAATGCTGGATTCCTGCAACGGTTTCACTGGTATACTGGAAATTCCGGATTGAGGTATCCTGAACGGCTGATTTCCCTTGCTGCGGGAGGCGGGCAACGTGATGATAAAGAAAGTTTTGCTGGTTTGTTTGCTGCTCATATCTGCCGCGGTGCTTTCCCGATGCAAACGCCCTGCGACCGAACCGGAAGCGGCTGTCCAGGTAGGCCAGGCCGCTCCCCAATTCAAACTCCCCGATTTGAAGGGCCGGGAGTTCGCTCTGGACCAGTACAAAGGAAAAATTGTTTTGCTGGATTTCTGGGCGACGTGGTGCGGCCCGTGCCGCATGACTATGCCGCTGCTTGAAAAGCTGCAGCACGAATTCCCCCACGACCTTGCTTTGCTGGCGATAAATCTGCAGGAGCCGGACGATGTGGTCCGGGAATATATCCGGGAGCAGAATATCAGTTCTCAGGTTCTGCTGGATAAAGAGGGATCCGTCGGGCTGGCATATGGTGCAGAGTCCATTCCCATGCAAATCCTCATCGACAAGAATGGAATCACGCGGGATATCCAATTAGGATTCAGCCCCGGTATGGCATCCCAACTCAGGGACGAGATCCAGAAGCTCCGCTAGCGCCTGATTCCCGGCTCCAGGTTTCAGACGGGAGCTTGAAACCAGAAATCGAAAGCACGTATGCGCTCCCGAACAGCCGAAGCCGAAGAGCGGTGAGAAGCAAGCATTAGAAACATCCGGTCGCGAGAACACGTTTGGCAAGCGCCTCGATGAATTTCGGGTGGAGGTTGAGCGCCGGAACCCGGTGGAATTCGCTGATCCCCGATCTCGCGGCCAGCGATGCGTAGGCGATATCGATCTCCTGCAGAGTTTCGATGTGGTCCGAAACGAAACTGACGGGGATTGCCAGCACCCTGCGGCTGCCGCTGCGACCCAGTTCAGCGATAATGTCCCTGGTGGAAGGGCTGAGCCATCGAACCGGGCCCACTTTGCTTTGAAATGCCAGTATCGAGGGGTAAGCATTGCCCAGCTTTGCCTGGATCAGTTTCACCGTCTGCCGGGTCTGCTCCAGGTACGGATCGCCTTCCCGAACATAGCGAGCCGGTATCGAGTGCGCGCTGTAAAGCAGGTGGATTGGCTCGCCCCCGCCTTCGGAAAACCGTCCCAGACTTTCCTGTATGAGTTCCGCCATCGATTCGATATAAAGCGGTTCGTCATACCACGCTTCTATGATCTTAATGTCCATTCTGGAGGAAAGGCCATGTTGTCGATCCAGATTCTGGAAGTGCTTCAGGCAGGAACCTGTGGTGGTCAGGGAGTACTGCGGAAAAAGCGGGAGGAGAACCAGCCGCGTGATATGGTCTCTCAGGATCTTCTCCACCGCCTCATCGATGGGGGGCTTCCAGCAGCGCATTCCCACATAGACGCGTGTGGCAAAACCTTTGGAAGCCATGGCCGAGCCGAGTGCGGCAGCCTGGGTGTCGGTTATCCGGCGCAGCGGCGAACCTCCGCCGATCTGGCGATAAAGGCGCCGCGATTTGCGCTCCCGGACCGAAGAGATAAACCGTGCAAGCATTTTGCGCAAACGGTCGCTCTTTATCCTTATGATTTCGGGATCGGAGAAAAGGTTGTACAGGAAAGGGCGCACGTCCTCGAGCGTTTCAGGACCGCCCAGGTTGAAAACCAGTACCCCCCTTTGCATAACACCACGCCTTGCAGTCCTTGAGGATTCCAGGAGATTCTAAAGCGTTTTGGAAAAGACCGGCTTGCTCTTAGGCTTCTGAAGATATTTGTCGAACACCATCCCGACGTTCCGGATGAAGATGCGCCCGAGTTGCGTCACCGAGATCGTTTCCCCGCTCAGATCGACGAGCCCGTCGCTTTTGAGCGGTTCCAGCCGGCGGACTTCATCCGCGAAATACTCATCGAAGCGGATGCCAAATTCGGTTTCGATCTCGCTCTTATGCAGAACGCAATGGCAAAGCAATTTGCCGATAACGGCACGGCGGACGACGTCATCGCCGGTCAGGCGGATTCCGCGCATGGTCGGAAGCACATTGAGCTCCACCGCAGCGTAGTAGCCCTTGAGGTCCCTGAAATTTTGCGCATAGACGCCATCGATGCCGCTGATGGAGCTCACGCCCAGTCCCAGAAGATCGGCGCCGGCCTTGGTGGTATAACCCTGGAAATTGCGGTGCAGCGTTCGGCTTTTCTGCGCCAGGCACAGTTCATCATCGGGCCGGGCAAAATGGTCCATCCCGATATACACATAGCCTGCATTCGTGAAGCTCTCGATCCCGGCCCGGAAAATCTGGAATTTATCCATGCTCTGGGGGATATACCTGGCAATAGCCCCCTGCTGCTTTTTGAGCCATGGGACATGGGCGTAGCTGAACATCGCCACCCGATCCGGTCCGAGCCCGATCACCTTTTCCACGGAGTCGCGGAAGCTTTCAGCGGTCTGATAGGGGAGTCCGTAAATGAGATCGATATTCACAGATTCGTAGGCAAGGGACCGGCACAGGTCGAACACCGCCCTGGTCTGTTCGTAGGGCTGGATGCGGCGGACGGTCTTTTGCACAAGAGGATTGAAATCCTGGATGCCCATGGAAATTCTGTTGAAACCCATACGGCGCAGGGCAATCAGCTGATCTTCCCGCGTTACGCGGGGATCGATCTCCACGCCTATCTCCGCATCGGGCGCAAACGGGAACAGCTCTTTGGCGCAGCCGAACAGCTCCTCGAGCTGTGCGGCACTGAGATAGGTCGGCGTGCCGCCGCCCCAGTGAAATTGGACCACCGGCCGGGATGTGTCGAGGATCTGGGCAACCCGGCTGATTTCCCATTTCAGCTTTTCGAGATAGGGGATCAAGGCATCGTGATTTCTGCTTATGACAACGTTGCAGCCGCAAAAAAGGCACAGGCGGTCGCAAAAGGGTAGATGCATGTAAAGCGAAAGCGGACGGGGAGGACGGGCATCATTGGATTGGGTCAGCGCCTGCTCGTAATCCGAAGGCCCGAAAGAGTCGACCCACTCAGGCGCAGTGGGATAACTGGTATACCGCGGCCCGGGTACGTTGTACCGGTCCAGTATTTCCTGGGTCACGCTCAGGGTTTCCCCCTGAATCCTTATGTCCAATTCCGCCATATACAAAATTTAGCACAGGAACGCGATCCGCAATCCATTAATTCTATTGGTAAACCCCCGGCTCTGCCGGGGGACTCATAGAGTTTGACAGCTCCGTATTTTGAAACGCTGAGATACGCTGACAAAAACGCTGACAAACGCCGATTTGTTCGGCGAGGATCGGCTTTTGCCCGCGTAATTCAGCGTTCAAGACCGGCGTAACTCCTCCAGCCGCTTTGAGCGGTTCCAATCTTTCAAGCCTCCGGCTTTGCCGGAGGTGCCTGACGACATCATTCAAGCTCAGGGCTCTGCAGGAGGTTTTTGAATCATTCTGCCTGCTTGTCGCCGTTTGGCTGGCGGATTTCAATCGGGCCGAGGTTCAGCTTTTCCAGTTCCGGCTCAAGTCTGCTCCGGTCGCCTACGGCCACAATCACGGTCTCTTCCGGTTTCAGGTATTTTCCGGCAACCCGCCGGACATCCTCCGCGGTAACATCCCGGATCAAGCCCGGCAGATCGCGATAGTAGTTGAGGGGCAGGTCATGGACAAAGAGCTCGCCGGTGCTCGATGCGGCATCCCGGGTTGTTTCAAACATGCCCGGAAGAGAGTGGGCCATTGAATCGCCGGCAGCCGCGAGTTCCTCCGGCGTAATCAGGCTTTCGCGCATGCGCTCGATCTCCCGGAGGACCTCCATTATTGCCGAAGCAGTGGCGTCCGCGCGCACGGCGGTGCCTACCACGAACGGTCCGGGTCCTCGTCTGAAGATAAACGCGGAGGACGCGCCATAGGTATATCCATGCTTCTCTCTCAAATTCAGGTTGATCCGGCTGGAGAACAATCCGCCCAGCGCCGTATTCATCACATCCAGCGCGATATAATCGGGATTGACACGGGATGCGCCGACATGCCCGATCCGGAGCATAGTCTGTGCGGCATCCGGACGTTCGACTATCACGATCCGGCGTCCCCGAGGGGCAGGAGGCCCGGGCTTTGGGTGAACCGCTTCCGCGCCGTTCCATCCGCCCAGATATTTTTCTGCCAGGTCCCTGAGCTCGGATTCTGTCAGATCCCCTGCCACGACCAGCGCGGCATTTGCGGCAATATAGCCGGCTTGATAAAAGCGAACGATCTGGTCGCGTGTGACCGACCGGTTTGAATCCTCCGTGCCAACTTCGAGGAATCCGTAAGGATGAGTGGCGCCGTAGACCGCATCGAAGAAGACTTTTAGCGCCAGAGCCCCGGGATTGTCTTTTTGCTGGAGGATGTGTGTGAGCCTGTCGTTGCGAATCCGCTCTATTTCAGCAGGCTCAAAGGCGGGATTCAGCAGAATATCGGAGCAAAGCTCAAAAGCCGCGTCCACGTTTTTCCGGAGGGTGCGCATCACGATATACGACATGTCTGTCGAAGATCCGGCTGCCAGAGCGGCTCCAATCTGGTCGGCGTCCGCGGCAATCTCCAGGGGAGAGCGCTTGCCTGTCCCCTCGTCCAGCATTTCCGCGGTAAATGAAGCCAATCCGGGCTGGCCCGAGGGGTTCCGGTCGCCCCCGCTAAGCACAATCACGTTTGCCGAAACAATGGGAAGATTATGCTGCTCGACGAGAAACACATTAAGTCCGCCAGGGAGCTTCAGTTTTTGGGGAACCGGGAGGTTCATGGCAGGCGCTGGTCCGGGTCCGGGAGGGGCTTTCCTCCAGTCCTGGTCCGACGGCGGATGAGCTTCGGCAAAAGAATCGCCGGCCGCCCGGGAGGATTTCGGAACATCATGAACAACCTTCTGGCCGGGAACTCCATACACCACCACTCCCGCTTCGCGTTTCAGCCTGCTGCGGGCAACGGCGCGCAAAGATTCCACGGTGGCATTTTGATATCTTTGCAGATCCCGGGAGAGGTAGCCGGGATCCTTCAGAAAATGATTGTATTGGTTGAGCCGGTCCGCGACCCCTCCGAATCCCCCCAGATTCTCCAGACCCCGGATAATGGAGGCCTCGATTATATTGCGGGCCCTTTCAAGTTCCGCTGGCGACGGTCCATCTGCCTGAAAGCCGACCAGCTGCTCTCGAATTGCGTCTTCAAGTTGTTCCGGCTGAATGCCGGGCTTGGCAGTGGCCTCGATCACGAAGACGGAACCCAACGCCAGGGAATACTGCTGCACCGCGATATCCTGGGCGATACGCATCTCGTAGACCATGCTCTTGAAGAGGCGGCTTGATTTCCCACCTCCGAGAATTCTGGCAATCAGGTCGCACTCCGCATCCCCTTGAGAAAATACGGTATCCGTAATCCATGCAAGGTACACTCTCGGCAGCTCGACCTGATCTCCGACAAGGACGCGCTTCTCGGAGAGGATGGGCGGAGTGGTGATTGCAGGCCGGGCTGCAGTCTTCCCGGCCGGAATGGGGCCGAAGTATTTTTCCACCAATTCCCGGGTTTTGTCCGGGTTTATGTCTCCGACCACGGCGAGGCTTGCGTTGTTGGGAGCGTAATGCAGCTGAAAGAACTCCCGGACATCCTCAAGCCGGGCGGCCTCGATATCGGCGTGCGACCCCATCACGGAAGCGTGGTAGGGATGGTCTTTTGGAAAAAGCTGATGGAACAGCTCTTCCTGGACAAGCCCATAGGGCGCGTTTTCGATGTTTTGCCGCCGCTCGTTGCGGACCACGTCGCGCTGGTTCTCCAGTTTTCGGTCGTCGAGAGTTTCCAGCAGAAATCCCATGCGGTCGCTCTCGAGCCAGAGAGCGAGTTCCAGCTGGCTGGACGGAAGCGTCTCGAAGTAGTTGGTGCGGTCGAAGTCCGTGGTGCCGTTGATCTCGCTGGCCCCGGCGGCCTCCAGGTAATGGAAATGCGCCTTCTCCCCTACGTGCCTGGAGCCTTCGAACATCATGTGCTCGAAAAGATGGGCGAACCCGGTCAAGCCGGGGCGCTCGTTGGCCGGGCCAACGTGATACCAAATATTTATGGCGACGAGAGGAAGGCGGTGGTCTTCCAGGAGAATCACATCGAGGCCGTTTTTCAGCTGATATTTACCGTAATTGAGCACCGGGATTTTTTGCATTTTCGACATATCCCCTCCTGTCCGCCGGGTTCCAGGATGATACCATGCCATGGAGGTAAGAGGGGCAGTCACCAGTGTCCCCCTCAGTCGAAGAGAGGGGAAGGAGGGGAGACAGTCACCGGTGTTTCCGTAGCTGCAATTACATTGGTAAACCCCCGGCTCTCCCGGGGGACTCAAAGAGTTTGACAGCTCCGTATTTTGAAACGCTGAGAAACGCTGATAAAAGCGCTGACAAACGCGGATTTGTTCGGCGAAGATCGGAAGCGCCTCATCGGCTTTTGCCCTCGTAAGTCAGCGTTCAAGACCGGCGTAATTCCTCCAACCGCTTTGATCGGTTCAAATCTTTCAAGCCTCCGGCTTTGCCGGAAGTACCTGACTGGGGGGACACTGGTGACTGTCCCCCTCGAAGGATTAAGCCTTTCTCGCGGCTATTTCCTCCTGCATCTTCACGACCTGCCGGTCTTCAATTTTGTAGCCGTAGTAAAACACCAAAGCCGCAATTGCGCACGCAGCTGCCGGCGTGAACGTCATGATGGAGCTGATTCCGCGGACCACGCTCGGCGCAGGAGCGGCGTTGGCGACGAAACCGATTGCAACCAGCCCCAGGGTAACGATGGCGCTCCGGATCAGGACCGCCATTTTGATCGGGAAATTCAGGAGCGCCATGGTGAAGGCCCTGATGTTTTTGCCTGTTTTCCATTCGCCGTATATCACCGTGTCCGAGAACAGGGCGGTGTTCATGGAGCCGGCAATATTGGCGAGGAAGGACGCGACGCAGAATATGATTGTAAAGCCCCATGCGGTTCCGCAGAAGAACCTTGCGGAGGCATACGCCGCCGCGGCCAGTATAAGAAAAATCCAATAGCAGCTGCGTTTGCCCATCCGTATGCCGATCCAGGTTGAGGCGAATGCGCCTATCACGTTGGCGATGCTGGTAGCCAGCAAAAAGACCGTCATGAAAGCCAGGTCCTTCAGCACATAGCTGAAATAATAAAAGGCGAAGGCTGTAGTGATCAGGATCATGAGGTTTCTGAAGGTTTCGGAGATGATCAACAGCAGAAGCGGCGGATTTTTGAATACCAGGCCGACAATCTCGCCCAGCGACTGTCTGGATCCTTCCCGGCCTGCTTCGGTGACAGTTTCTTCGGCGGGCTCCTTGCCGGCTGTGATTTTGTAGATGTACCAATAGCCGAGGATCATCAGAACGGCATATGCCGCAACTGTAATTGTGAATCCGTTGATTTTTCCCGCCTGCGAGCCAAAATACATAATCATCGGGAGTCCGGTAATTGAAAATATCAGGCCTGACGCAGACCAGCCTTGCGACCGGCTTGTGGATAATATCGTCCTCTCCTCGGGCAGCTGGCTCAGCCGGCCGACGATGGAGCCGGAAGCGGTGAACACAATGTTGTATAAAAGATGGCTCAGTATGAAACCGGCGATGATGATCGTGGCTGCTGTTAAATCGTTCCCCAGTTTTGTGAACTGAAGAATAAACAGCGGAGCGACAAGCGGCGGGCCGACAAGGAACCAGGAGCGGTATTTGCCGCCGAAATTCAGCGTCACTTTTTGAAGGATGATGCCGGCGACCAGCGAGCACACGATATCCACGACTCCCGTGATATACAGAATGACGCTGATCGTGGCCATGGAAAACTGCGCGTAGTCGGTCAGGAACGCCGTGAAATAAAACATTTCCATGTTCGCCATCAGGAGAAAAAGCATGTCTGCAACACCGAACGTGTACAAAACGGTTTTGCTCAGCCTCTCGACCATCAGAAATCCTCCTTGTCGCTGAGAATTGCTTCAACTTGTCACTGTGGAGATATCCAGGAAAAACAAGACTTAACCGGCGAGCTATTGTAAGCGGAAACAGTTGATATCAATAGGACATTCATCAGGCAAAGTTTTCAAACAGAGCGAAACGCGTATCAGCGTTATCGGCCCTTCACGAACGACACGGACTTTTCCAGCGCATCGAGGGCCGAGTCCGGCAGGACTTCGCCGCGAGGCAGGTCTTTGCGCGTCTCGCCCTGCGGGCCGAGGCAGAAATCGTGGTATCCGTGCTGGTAGATTTCCAGCCGCACCTGCTTGCCCGCTTCCGCCAGGGAATCGCACGGCAGGCGCGCCACAGGCTGTAGGCTGTCCTCCGTTCCAACCAGGATCTGGACCGGAAGGGATATTAGACCGGGGCGGAGCGCACACAAAGCCAAATAAAAAAAACAGCCCGGAATTGACCTTTGAAGCCAATCCCGGGCTGTGGGAACCTGCCGTCTCGGGCAGGGATGGAATGCCGCCTTTAGTCTAGAAACTGAAACGTGCGACGATCTGGCCCTGGCGCACGTTGCTGGCTACAGTAGCCGCCTTCATGTTGATATATCCGAATCCTCCCGATGGTTGTGCCGTCAGCATTGGTCGTTCGAGTTGCTGAGGCGCTTGTCGACGTGGGATTTGGCACAAACAGCCGGTTGAAGATATTGGTGAATTCAGCCCGGAGTTGCAGGTTGTAGCGGCCCTCAGTGCCGAACCGGAAATTGCGGGCCAGGCTCATGTTTTCAGTTGGAAACCGCCGTCCGCGGTAATCGCTGTAGTAAGCGGCTGAGGAGCTGTATCGCGCCGTCGGCGGTTCTTTCCATGCACCAGGATTCAGCATGAAGGTTGTCGCCGGATCATAGTCTCCGTTTAGGTCGTCAAACTTGTTGCCGTTTTGATCCATGAAGAACGGTTCGCCTTCCACCCTGTTGGCGTAAGTGCCGGCGGTGCCGCCAGCGCGGGCGAGGATGACACCGATATTACTGGATGCTCCAGGCACCCGGATCGGCTGGGCGCTTGTGTAACGCAGCAGAGCGCTGACCTGCCAATCACGGACCAACATGGACAGCCATTTATTCCCGGCGAAAGCCTTGGGAATTGTGTAGCTTGCCGCGATAGCGTGGATAAACGGCCGCGAGAGGCCGGAGATGAATTTGTTGCTGTCGCGGTTGTACACATCATTGACTTGAGGAGTCTGCGAAGAAAAGAGGTTATAGGAAGTTTCGGCTGCCAATGTCAGCTCTTTCTGCCATGTAAAGGTGTAGCTGAAATCAAAATTGTAGGAGAACCGCTTGATAACCTTCATCTGCAACGAATCGTACCAGGTCTTTCCCAGTGGCGCCCAAACATAGTTGATGCTTGTGAACTGGGGGATCGGCCGAATCGCCTGAATCAATGTGGCCCCCGGGTATAGTGTGGTTCCTATGGGGAAATTCGTAAACGGCTTGGGGAACCGTGCAACATACTCCGGGCCTTTTTGATGAACCAGGACTAAAGGCGTAGTGAGCAATTTTCGATCGTCCGCGTTATCGATATCAAGATTGTACTTGGACTTCAGATACTCCGGTGTCACGCTGTTGACATCGATGAGCGGTCCGGCCTGCCACCAAACGCCGCGATTTCCGATATAGGAAACATCCAAGACCACATTGGGTAGGACTTCCCGCTGTAAGCCGATGCTCCACTGAAAAATTCTTGGAGGCCTCCCGGCATTATGGTCGATGGCCACCGGCGGCGGAGAGAGAGAGGGAAGGCGCGGGAAGGCGCCCGGGTCGAAGTTCGGCCAGGTAACGGATACTGCGCCGTCCACCAATTGGGAGTTGGCTTCGCCTCTCTTGGGAGACGCCTTGGTCACGAAATTCGACATGGTATTGTGCAGATAGCCCAGTTCCGGCGTCCTCGCATAGGAGATGCCGGCGCCAACGCGTAATACCGTCTTGGGCAGTATCTGGTAGGCAAGTCCGAACCTGGGTCCCCAGGCCTGCTTGTAGTTATCCGCAAAAGCAGGGCCAGTGGCTTCAAACTTCATTCCGCCCGGCAGGTTGTCGGCGGTGGGATTCGGCGTGTCTATCCCGAAGCTGCCCCATCGTCCATACTGTTCCCGCAGGTAGGTTTGAAAATCGTAGCGCAAACCATAATCTATCGTGAGCTTGGGAGTTACCTTCCAGGAGTCCTGCGCATAAAAAGCGAGCGCATGGCTGCCCAGGTGGCCTCTGCTCTCCGTATTCGTCTGGTACTGATTAACCCTGCCCATCAGGAAGCTGGTATAGTTGAATCCGATGTTTTTGCCGGCTGGGAGAGTCTGCCCGATTGAATAGAGAGAGGGATCCGCGGTTTCCGCCGTGGAGAAATAGTAGTACGTGTTCACGAAAGTCCGGCCGCGGCTCGCGTGGGATTCGACGACCGTTTCGCCTCCGAATTTGAGGCTGTGATTTCCCCGTATCCAGTTGAGGCTGACGTTTCCCGTGGGCTTGATGTTGGTTAGTTCTCCGGACATCCCATTGCCCATGGACGGGCTGAAGCCGCCCCAGGTGGCTGAATAAAGCTGGCCGGTGCTGAATGTCGGGAATTCATTGTAGGCATTGGCTATTCCGAAAATACCCTGGACGTCAACCTTCGCAGGAGACTGGTCCAGCACGTTGTGCATAAAGCCCGCGCCCATGTGCAACAGCATGGTGGGCTTGAGCGTGTAGTCGAAATTGAGCCGGACCGTATGCGACGGGAACTTGGTCGGCACGCTTGCGCTGATTTCCGTGGGCAAGCCATCCAGAGTGGCGCTCTGGGTGTAGTTTCTCGACCAATAGCCGGAGATCTTGGCCCGATCGCTGATCGAGTGGTCTACCTTGACCGAAGGAACGAAGGAAAGCCTTTCGGTGGATGTCTTGTTCAGGTAGTTCAGAGTACGTGCGGCGGTTTCGGGCTGAGGCATACGATCCTGTATCTTTAGCGCTGCCGAATCAAACAGCTCCGCGGGGACTTTATTGTCCGGGAATGGATCCCAGACCGGAACGTTGTTTACAATTCGCTCCGTGCGGAAGTCATAGATCGTATTTTCATAGATCGGGCGGCCGAGGACATCGTTGCCCAATGAAGTCGTGCCTTTGATCGCGCTGAAATCTCCCTGGCGCATAGCCGCGGTGGGCACTGTTATATTGGTGCTCGCCGTCGTGGCTTCACGGTATTCCTCGAAAGTGAAAAAGAAGAAAGTCTTGTCCCGGCCGTCGTATATTTTGGGAATGTAAACGGGACCGCCGAAGGTAAAGCCGAAGTCGTTCCGTCTGGATCGAGGCCGGATTTTGTCGGGATTGGTCGCCGTCTGACTGTAAGGCGTCGAGGCGTTCAGGGCTTCGTTCACGAAGTACTCATAAGCGCTGCCGTGAACCTGGTTCGTGCCGGATTTCATGGTTAAATTGAACACGGCACTCCCCGCCTGTCCGAACTCGGGCGCGTAATTGCTTGTTTGTACGGCAAATTCCTGGACGGCATCCACGCCCTGTTGAACGTACTGGCCCATGTTTTGCCACATATTATTGGTGGCGTCCATGCCTTCCACCCGCAACGCCTGGGTATTGCCGGGTGTGCCATTAACTCTGACGCTGGAGTCCGGACGCCAGTCAGTGCCCGGCAGCATTTGAACCACTGCATAGGGATTCCTCATGCCGGAGGACCCGACACCGGCGCCGATGGACAAAATGGGAATATTATCCAGTATATCCGTCTTGACGGTATGGCTCAATTCACCGCTTTCGGTCTTCAGCAATGGAGCATCCGCGTTGACTGTGACGACTTCCGTAATTGCGCCTACTTCCAGTTTGACGTCAATACGGAGGATTTGTGCCGTGGAGACATTAATGCCCTGGCGAACAAATGTCTTGAACCCAGCCATGGAGACCGTCAATTCATAGGTTCCCGGGGGCAGTTGGGAAATGTTATAGTTGCCTGTGTTCGTACTCACGGTCCGGTATTCCGCCGTGGTTGCAATGTTTTTTGCTTTGATATCGGCGCTGGGGGCAACCGCTCCCGCCGGATCCGTGATGGTGCCGGTGATTGTGCCGCCGCCGGTCTGGGCAAAGGCAAGCCCTGCCAGAACGAGCAGACAGCAGAACACCCTAAGAAATAAACGCATGCAGATATCCTCCTGAGAAGGTATCAAAACCAAACCTAGACACTTTCAAACTCCCGCCGGAGTTCCGCCATAAGCGCGTTCCAGCGTGAATTTGCTTTGGCCAGTACAGCTGCCGCTCGTGCCAGGGTTTTCGAGCGGATAATCTAAGTGCTATACGCGAACAACAACACCAGAAGAACAAAAACTAGGGATTTAGGAATAGGCTCTGGAACATGAACAGCAACAACCTAACCGCGCCAACTGGAATGTTTAGAGAAACAGCATCCCGCTTTTGGTCTTATCGTAATTTGGGTGGTAAAGATTAGTCAAGGATTTTTTGGCATTTCGACTTTTAATAATTGATATCTTTGAGGATTCGGGTTTGATTACAAAGCTCCAATTCTCAAGCCATCTCTTCGGAGATTCCTATTTGGCGCAAATCAGTTCAGTTTGTTGTGCCCCGATTCATCACCTTCCCAGATTTTTCATGAAATTGACATTAGAATTTCAAATAAACTTCCATGAACTTGAAGAACAATTCCCAAGCCGACGCTATGCGGCGCTGTCGCCAGTCAGGCTTGAAAGATTGGAACCGCTCAAAGCGGTTGGAGGAGTTACGCCGGTCTTGAACGCCGACTCTCGCCAAACAAATCGGCGTTTGTCAGCGCTTTTGTCAGCGTATCTCAGCGTTTCAAAATACGGAGCTGTCAAACTCTATGAGTCCCCCGGCAGAGCCGCGGGTTTACCAATAGAATCAGCGCTGTTTTTCCGGCGCCGATTCGCCGCCAGGGGAAGCGGGCGGAAGCACTTCTTCAATGAGAGGCCCCGAAGCCCATGAAGGCGGCATTCCGGGATGCTCTTTGCCGGCCAGCATCATTACGGTAGGCGCGAAACTCAAGCTGTCGTACGGCCGGTCTACGGCCAGTCCCTGCGGAATCCCCGCTCCCTCCATCATCAGTACGGAGTGTGTCGAGGCTCGAAAAAACGAGCCATGGTTTCCGCCCGGATTGAAACCGCGCACGTTGAAGTTCCAGTGGTCATTGGCGAGCACCAGCAAATCAGCCTGCACCATGCGGCGCAGTCTCCGCTGGAAACGCCGGACCAGCTTTTCATCCGGGCTGCCCGGGCTATCTTTGCTTTCAAGCGGCTCTGATAGAAAATATTCATACAGTCCGATGACTGCGTTGGAATAGCGGCACTTGTGGGCAGCGTTCATCCATTCCGATTCGGAATGCCATCGACTCAGCCAGGCTTCCTTTTCAGCCTGCGTTCCTTCAAGCTGTGGATCCTCCCAAAACTTCAGGGGAAAGTCCGGTTCCCACGCCATTCTGTCGTATCGGATCGATCCCGACCGGTCCTGCCGGAGTCCGCCGATCGGCAGGTATTCGAGACTGCAGGACACCTCCAGCGTCCCGTCGATATAGGAGAAGGACCTGGTGACGCTCATCGCCATAAAGCCAGATGCCGTCCTGGTCCGGCTTTTCTTCGCTCTCATGATTTTGAAGCAGGGCTTCGAGCGGGACGCGCACCGCGACAAAGTCCACGGGCCTGGCTCCGAGTTCTTCCTGGACCACATTCTTCACACGGACGCTGCTGAGCAATTTGAAATAATCCACTCGATGGTAACTTTTGTCGGTATCCAGGGTTCCATCTTCGTTCATCACCAAACCGGCAGGGCCCGGACCTGTGACATAGTTTTGAAGGTCGTAGATGGAATTAGCATCGGCCATGACTTTTTCAGGGATCAGCGAATCAGCCTTCACCCGGCCCGATTCCAGCATGGCATGATCAAGTTTGAGCAAGCCTGCCAGCGCGTTCTTCCAACGGACATACCCGCTCTCATTCTTTTGACACGATTCCCGCCGGGCTATTTGCCGTCTTGATTGTTCCTGTTCCGCAGCGCGATCAGCTTTGCTCTTCTTTTGAGAAAGCTGCCGGTCTGCGGAAACCGGCGAGTCTCCGCGGCACCTCAGGAGGGGCAGCTCCTGATTCAGCTCATTGAGGAGTGAAAGCCATGACTGGCGGTGCCAGCCTATCGTATCGAGTACTGTTTGCACGGCAGCCTTGCGGAGATCTCCTTTCAGGCTACTCTTTTCCAGCTGCTGCAGGAGAATATGCAGGATATTCCAGTCGCTGTTGCGCAGATGAACGGATGCCCGCTCGTTTCCGTCCAGATCCATGATTACGGTGGGATACTGCTTCGGCTTATCCTTCAAGTAGGCGGATTCCTGGCTGGCGGTGATCACTTCGGTAACAAAAGGATCGAGGCCTTTCAGCTTATATTCGCCCAAAGGATGGCGATTGATCAGCACGTGGTGCCCGCCTCCCTCGATGCTGCGGAACAGGTTCAGGAGACTGTAGCCCTGGCTGTATATGCCCTCTTCCGTGTTCATGCCGTGATCGGAAACCATCACGAATACCGTCTGCCCGGCCATATCGGTATCTTGAATGGCGCTCCAGATTCTGCCCACCAATCCATCGAGCCTTTCCAGAGCCCTTCCGATATCCGCGCTGTTGTTGCTTAGGTGGGCATTGTGGTCGAAATCGGTATCATAGTGGTCGAGATAGAGGAGCCGGGGATCTTTCAGCCTTTCAAGAAACTCCAGCTCCATCTGCCCTGTCAGATTCCGGATTGCGTCGAAACCGGACAGCCATTCGTTGAACAGATTCACCGGATTCCTGGCCAGGAATCCCTTGCTGAGCCCTCTCGCCAGCAAGGACCAGCGGACCCCGCGCTGATAAAGCTGAAAGCCCTGGTAGCGCTCCTCGACGGCATAGCGGTCGAGAATCAGCGGGATGCCCTCCTCGTCAAGGACCTCCACTCCCGGCATGTCGGCGCGCCTGGATCTTGCGTAATTCAAATAAAAGGGGAAAAAATTGACGTAGTCATAAAGCCGGCCCGTCAACCGGTCGAACTCCGCATTGGATCGAATGACGGCATGACTGCCCGTGTCCAGCATGCACCACGACGGTGAGGACAGGCTGATCCCGCGAACGTAAAAGTTGCGGATCCATGTGCCTTTCTCGACAAAAACACGGTGAATCCAGGGAAGCTTCCATCTGCCGGTATCCCTGTCGATCTCACGGACGCGCTTTTCAATCAGATTTCCGGGAAGCCCGTCGACCTTAAGAATTACCAGGCGCCGGGATTGTGCCTGGATCAGGGGGGCACAGAATAGGAATGCCAGCGGAAGCAGGAATCTGAGGCAGAAGCGCATGGTGATTACTAACGGAATGCCGCCGTCCTGGAGGGCCCGGTAAAAACAGGTTCCGCGCCGGCAATGTGGCGGGCAGTGAAAAACGGTTTCCCGGGCTCCATGAGATCTTGAAAGCTCAGCTGACTCGCAGCGCACTGCCGGCCCACAGCTTCATTATCTGTTTTCCTGCACAGATCGGAAACGAATACTTCCGCGGCCGGTCGCAGTTTCTCGTTTTTTGCTCCCAGTTCGTGCATGACATCCAGGGATCGGCGGACCTCTTCCATGTTCCATGCCACATCCGGCAGTGTTGCAGGCTGGACGGCACGCTCCAGCAACCGTTTGTGATAGGAAAACCGCCTGTACTGGTCGAGGCCGGAATACCCTGAGACGTCAAACTGCTCTCTGCGCTGCCGGTACAGCCCGAAGGTTGCCACGCTGGCGACTTTGAACAAGGCGCGGCTGGGCGCCGAATGAGCCTCGGCATGAAGCTCGGCGGCCCGGTCCTTTTCCAGGCGAGCCGGGAGTCCATCGGGGGAGCGGGCGAAGGCAAGCAGTTCTGCGTGCTGCTCCTGTGCCAGGCTGGCCTGTGCCGCCGGCTTGCGGTCGAACGGATTAAGTCCGAGACGCTGGGAGTGCCGGACGAGCTCGCCGTGCAATCCGGGATCCATCGATGTTTCGAGTTTGAGTGAGCGCTGCAGTTGAGCGTAAGCGCGCAAGCGGGCCGACCGGTTCAGCGCAGAACCGTGACGGCTCTTGACGAAGAAGAAAGCAGTCTTGCCGATGGTAAACTGCCAGCTGCTGACCGGTGTCAGACGCAGCACGTCGGTCATCAGGTCGGTGGCGATTCTTCGGGCTCTTTCTTTCGTCCCCGGCTTCCAGGCCTGTCTCATATCCACCAATAGGAGCGGAACCCGCGGATGGTCCAGTGCGTAAAGAGCAAGGGGAATCATCCTCGCCGCCCGTGCGGAGGGCTCGGTGTCCGCGACACGGACGCCGGATTCGTCGAAATACCAGGTTTGGGTGTAACCGTCCCACTCCCGCAGGCGTTTGTCGGAGAATGGGTTGGCTATTCCCAGGAATTTTTTGCTGAACGATTTGGGTGGACGTTCCGCGACCGTAGATTGATCAATCCAGAGCAGGGCAAATTGCGGTTCCTGCGCCCCGAACGATAAAGGCTCGAAATAAAGCCCGTTTTCCTCCGCCTGCTGGCGCAAGAGTTCCCAGTTGTGTCCGCGGTTCTGGTTGGACTTGAGGGTTTCCTTATCCCATGCGGCCTGCAGGTATCTCTCGCTTACCATGCCGCCCAGCAGCCGCGTGGACAGCGACAGGCGGGCGCCGATAACTTCCATGTCTTCCGGTGTCAGGAATTCTTCCCGCGCGGAGCTTTTCTCGAAGTCGGAAAGCGCCAGGAGCGCCTGATAGATCTGGAGGTCCCTGTAGTCTCTGGCATTGCCCATGTAGCTTCGCGAAGCCAGCCGTACCGCGACGCCGAAATCATCCAGCACTCCGGTCTGGATGATTTCCCCAAGCAGCCGATACATCGTATTTCTGCGCGGCGACGAAAGGTCGAGGACAGTGCGAGGCAGCCCGGCCGACTTGTATTTTTGCGGGGAAGCCTGTCGATAGACGAAGGGCAGACAGGCAACGAACCTCTGCCAGACCGACGGCTTCGCATAGCTGTAAATCCAGATCTGCCGGAGGCGGTCGTTCCCCGGATCCGAATCGCCCAGCGTATCCCGCAACACGCTCAATACTGGAATACCCCGGTCCGCCTCTTCCGCGGTTTCCGGGGACAGCTGCCTGCTGAACAGCGTGACCAGTTCCGCCCCCGACGGAACCTCCGTGCGCTCGAGGCGGAAGCCCGTAGCTGACATGGGATTTGGGATATCCGCTGCATGAAGGCAGGGAAGAGCGCCGAGAATGATGGCAGCGCTCCATAAAGCCAGCCTTCTGCGTCGAACCGCCATTATCTCCCCCCATGGTTGATCTCTCATCTCACGCTAATCGGCGCAAAACGACAGATTGATACTTTGGCCTTTTGCCTCACCTGCTCCGGATTGCCCGGCCATGAGCGTCGGAACAACCATGAGCTATTCGATGGCATCGCACGTTGCCGCAAAGGCTTCGCCCCACACCAAGTCGCTCCAAAGTGCCCGCCCATCGATTTTCGCTTAATAGCAGACGAAATCCGGTCAAGGATCGCGCTGATCCGCAATATTCGCAAAAAGCATCCAGGGTTGCAAGCTGAAAGGGGGACAGGCACCAGTGTCCCCCTTTTATGTTGGCCTGCAGAGTCATGGGGACACTGGTGCCTGTCCCCCTTTCGTCTATCGCCAGGGATCGATCAAAATTCCCGAGCCAACCCTGAAATCCGTCACGAACCACAATGTATTTGTCTGTCCGCCCACCACGACCGTGTTGATCGCCTTGGGACTGCTGAAAGGCTGTATCAACTGGTCCTGCGGCATTTTCTGCCAGGAGGCGTATGGCTCCAGCCCCTGCAGACCAAGCGACCAGTAAAATGTTGTCACAACACCGTTTCCCCAATATTGTGAAGCCGGGATTTTGACATTGGCCGCGAGCCACTGCCCGAGCTGTTCCTTTGTGCTGAAATTCTGCAGGTCGTGAAGCATCTTCGCGACGAGCGGATCCATGAAAACCGTTGCGCCGGAGCCGAGCCCCGAAAGGGATTTCATATAGTCGCGCATCAGCATGTGCGATGGATATTGGGGCTGAGCCTCGCCAACGCATGAGATGTAACTCCATCCGGTCGCCACGCTGACTACGCTGTCGCCGGGCCTGTAGCCCAACTGCTGGCTCAGCGGGAGCCAGCCCTGGACAAGGTTTTCTGCTTTGGTGATTGAGCAATGATGGTGGCCGAAAGAGCGAGCACAGCTGCGAGCAGCAGAAGTGAATTCTTTAATTTCATCTCCTTCTATCTCCTTCTGATAGGCAAAATCCGAAAAAACCGGAGCTTCCAGGCTCTTTTGAGGGCGGGATATGAATCGGCTGCGAAGCATGTCTAAATAGCTTCTTAATATCGCCCTCCAATTGTACAATGCGGATGCCATATGCGTGCTGTCAAATCCGTTTTGAGAAGCGCCAAGCCTGATAAAAAATGCGCTCGTTGCAGGGCGCGGGGCTCCCGGTCGACGTCCATTGAAACTATCAGGAGTCATCCGCGCGACCATGTTTCGCATATCCGCCGCTGATTGATATGTCCTATTGGGTCACTGTCAATAGTTTGGAATAGTTTGTTTGTTTCACAGCTCAAAACACGCTCAGGCTGCCTAATTCAGTTTATTAGCATAGGAGGAGATTCCCTTGAAAAACCGATACTCTCGACGTGAGGCTATGAAGCTGGGAATGAGCACTGCGGCATTGGGGGCCGCAGGGAACGCGATTTTCCCGGAAAAAGCATCGGCCTCCAGCCCGCAGGAAGCGAAACCCGCCTCAACAATCACTGAGTTCACTAAATGGGGCGAAGAACTGGAAAGGATGCTGATACTGAGAACCTCTCCCATCGCAGTCAAAATGCTGCAGAAGGAAGCGGACATTCCCAAAGGCGCAATCCGGCCTAAAAAAGATCAGGGAATCCATCTTGCCCAATGCCAGGCGTTTGCAATGTCGCGGCGGCAGAAGATGACCCTGGCAATGCTGAAAGAAGACAACTGGTGTCCGGCGCCGATGTCGGGGTACGGGATGGTAAAGCCGCCTGAAGATTATGTGGGTTTCCCCTCCATGGTCGAAAACCAGGAAGCCTCGAGGAATCTGGAGAAAGCGTCTCCCAGCTTTGAGTATGGCAAGTACATAGGGGTTCTATCCGCACCATTAAAGAATGCCGTTTTCGATCCTGATGTGGTGCTTGTGTACTGCAATCCGGCTCAATTGAGAAGCCTTTTGTTCGCTGTGAAATATAAAGATGGGATTCTCATGAGATCTGAATTTGATCCTCTTCGGTCTTGTGTTTTTTCCATCGTTCCCACCATGTTAACCGGCGAGTTCCGCATTACGGTGCCGGATTCCGGTGAACAGATCCGGGCCATGCCCGCAGAAGAAGAACTAATCTTTTCTGTCCCGGGCAAAAAAATCCAGACATTGGTAGCGGGGCTAAAGCATTTCGAAGAAATGAAATTCGGCTATTCGCATCTGACGTATGATATGAGGCCTGATTTTATCCAGCCGGATCATTACAAAAAAATGTTCAAAATTTGGGGTTTGGATACGGGGAAATGAGCTAATGGGGAAGCTGGTGGCCGTCCCGAATGCCACTTTCAATCGATGACCAATCGGATCACCGCTGATTGACCGCGGATTCCATCTTGGCTATCCTAAAGAGCAGAATCTATGAAAAGGCGAAGCGAAAAAATGGTTCAAGGAGGATCCGTGAAGCAGTACCAATACACGGTTTTATTTGAGGCGCAGGAAGACGGATACAACGTCATTGTGCCGGCAATTCCCGAAATATGCACTTTTGGCGAGACGCTAAAGGAAGCCCGAGCAATGGCTGAGGATGCCATCCGCTGCTACCTGGAAAGCGCCCTTAAACACGGCGAACCGATTCCCACGGACGCCGAACCAAGAACTGAACGATTGGCTGTTTCCCTATAGCTCGGATCTATGTCACCGGCCCTTCCTGTCGTAAAAGCCGGAGATTGTCTCAGAGCCTCGCAGAGAGCCGGTTTTTATATAGACCATCAAACCGGCAGCCACGCCCGGCTGTTCCCTGCCACTCGCCCGGACCTCAGGATCACCATCCCCATTCACGACAAAGACCTGCCCCAAGGAACACTTAAGAGCATCCTAAGGCAGGCAGACGTTTCCATTGAAGAATTTCTGGAATTGCTGCGGTGATTCGGTTGTAGCATCGCCGATTGCCGCTCGGGACCAAGCAGGTCAGGGGACTTATGAAAAAATTGCGCACATTTTGCAGGCGCATCGATGTAGATCCCGATAGTCTTAGCACTGATGTTTCGCACCGGCATGTCTTCATTCATTCGTTGATGCAAGGGTGTGTTAGCCATAGCGCAGGGAGGCTAAGGGGGGACAGTCTCCAGTGTCCCTTTTTCTGTCGGCCGGAAAACACATGGGGACACTAGTGACTGTCCCCTTTTGTTTGAATGATCGATGCCCTCCATCCGCAGGTGAACGGACCATTTTGCGCCGGCGCGCCCGAATGACAGAGAGCGGGAATTATGCTAAGTTCCTACAAGCCGACCTTCACGATATCTTGGTCGGGCCAGCACTTTTTGGGCAGGCAGCTTGAATCATCATGTTTTTCGCCAGGGTGACGGAATGAAAGGGTCCTCTTCCTCGGAATCCGTAATCGCCTGCCGCGGCTTGCGCAAACAATACAAGGGCCGCGGAGGGATCGTGGATGCCGTAAACGGCGTGGATCTCGAAATCCATCGCGGCGAATGCTTCGGGCTCCTGGGCCCCAACGGCGCAGGCAAAACAACCATGATCGAGATCTTCGAAGGTCTCCTGCGTCCCACCGCCGGTGATGTGGAAATCCTCGGCATGCGCTGGGGCCGGAATGACAGCGAGTTGCGCCAAAAGATAGGGATCTCGCTCCAGGAAACGCGGTTTACCGAAAAGCTCACTGTGTTTGAGACGCTGGTCCTTTTCCGCAGTTTTTATCGCAACGGACACCCGCCCGATGAAGTCATGGCGGCTGTCGGTTTGGGTGAAAAAGCCAAATCGTGGGTCGGGAAGCTTTCGGGCGGTCAGCGTCAGCGGCTCGCCGTCGCCTGTGCGCTGGTAGGGGATCCGCTTCTTCTGTTCCTGGATGAGCCTACAACCGGATTGGATCCTCAATCCCGGCGCCACCTGTGGGATATCATTCGCAAATTGCAGGGAGAGGGGCGCACCGTTCTTCTCACAACACATTACATGGATGAAGCCGAGCGTTTGTGCAACAGAGTGGCGGTCATAGATCATGGCAACATCATCGCCCTGGGATCTCCTGCGGAACTGATAGCCGGCCTCGGAGGCGAACACATCGTCGAGTTCGGCCTTGCCGGCTCAAGCATCGCGTCGAACGATGAATTCGCAAAACTTCCGGCGACAAAAGAGGCCCGAATCGACGGCAATGGAATCGCCCTGACGGTCAGCGAACCGCACATCGCAATTCCGGCTTTGCTTCAGCATCTGCAGTCGCGCAACCTCACCTTGGCGCGACTGTCCACACGCAACGCAAGCCTTGAAGACGTCTTTGTAAATCTGACAGGAAGACATCTGCGCGATGACGAACTATCATCCATTTAATGAGCTTTTGAAAGCGAGGCTTCGGGAATTCTTCCGCGAGCCGGAGACGATTTTCTGGGTTTATGCATTTCCGGTGTTGCTCGTCCATCGGTCTGGGCATTGCGTTTCGCAATCGTCCGGTCGAACGCGTGTTCGTCGATATCCAGCAGAACGCTGCGGCTGAAGAGGTCGCGAAGAATTTGCGCAAGCCGCCCGATTTCGTCGTCGCGATCCACCCGCAGCAGGAGTGCATGGATCGTTTGCGGCTGGGCAAATCCGCGCTGGTCGTCATTCCGGGCCCCAAAGTGACCTTCCTTTTTGATCCAACCCGCCCCGAAAGCGTTCTCGCCCGCCAGCGGGTCGACGACGTACTCCAGCGCGCGGCCGGCCGGATCGATCCTCTTTCGACATCGGATCGGCACGTCACGGAGCCGGGAGCGCGGTACATTGATTTCCTCATCCCCGGGCTGATCGGCATGAATCTGCTGGCGGGCAGCATGTGGGCGGTCGGCTATGTCATCGTAGATATGCGGGTGCGAAAACTGCTCAAGCGGTTTGTGGCAACGCCGATGAAGAGATCTCATTTCCTTTGGTCTGCGCTGGGCGGCCGTCTGGTATTCATGGTGCCCGAGCTCATCGTCATTCTGGGCGCCGGCGTGATTCTGTTTGGATTCCCAATTCGAGGAAATGTTTTCTCAATTCTTATTCTGTCGCTGCTCGGAACGCTTGCCTTCACCGGATTGGGTTTGCTGGCGGCCTGCCGGGCACGGAAGCTGGAAACAGTATCGGGAATAATGAACGTGATCATGATGCCGATGTGGCTGCTTTCGGGCGTCTTTTTCTCGACGGAGCGTTTCCCGGATTTTTTGCAGGTATTTATTCAGGCTCTTCCTTTGACGCAATTTAACGATGCTCTGCGCGCCGTCATTCTGGAAGGCGCATCGTTAGCCTCGCAATTGTATCGACTGGCGGTCATTGCCGCCTGGGGCGGCATCTCTTACGCCTGCACGCTCCGCTGGTTCCGCTGGAACTGAAGCGCTAGTGGCCCGGACCGATGGCACGAGTTTTTCCAAAAGCGGTGACAGGCGCTCAATTACCCAGTTCGGGAGGATGCTTACGGGACTAACGGGCCCGTTCTGGAGGTTATGATGGCTTTAGATGCGCAAGCGAAGATTGTTCTCGATCAAATGGCCGCGATGGGCGGTCCGCCGATTGACAACTTGATAACACAATCGTTCCTGCGGGTCTTAATGACCTGGCCATACAAACACGCTTGCCCAAAGACACGGCGGAGAGCTTTCGCATAAAAAGCAAATCCGTCCGTGGCCATTAGAGGGACACGCTCCAGAGTTGATCGACATCTGAGAAATTTCACCATACGGGCATTGGAAATCGGGGAACTTGATAAGCCGAAGAGTTCCATGGGTTTCTTGCGGACCTTGACTTCTCAGCCTTTATTCAAGCGTCTTCGCAACGCGAATTGTAAGATAGTTGCGGCCGCGCGTCGTCGGCACATAACCGCGTACGCGATTGCCCGATCGGTGCATTACAGGATTGCTGATAAAGGATCCCGAGCGGAACATGCGCGAATTGCAGGTGCCTTGCTTGTTGGCCGAACCATCGGCAGGGGAATTGGTAAGATCCGCAAGATAACAGTCTTCCACCCACTCGAAACAATTGCCATGCATATCGTATAGACCGAACGGATTCGGCGGAAATGAAGCAACTGGCGATGTCTCTTCCAGCCAGACATCGCGCCCTTCGGCTTTGCCGCCTAGCCCCGGACCGGGAATGCCGAAGTTTCCGTAATTGTGGTCTAGTTTATCACCCCAAGGAAACGCCGTGGTGGTGCCGCCGCGCGCGGCGTATTCCCATTCGGCTTCGGACAACAATCTATAGGCATCGGCACTGCCGGTTTTTTTATTGAGCCATCCGACATACGCCTTTGCATCATACCAACATACTCCGACGACCGGCCGCGTGCCTCGTCCCCAGTCCTTGAAATCCTTGTCGGGCTTTCCATCACGATCGAGCCGCAGGGCATTCTCAACAGCCACGCCGTCGCACGCACCGTCTTGCACACAAGCTTCCCATTGATCCCAGGTCACTTCCGTTTTACTCACGGCAAATTTATACGCAATGTTGACCTTGTGTTGGACTTCATGATCGCGTCGAAATTCTTCGTCTTTGGGCGTTCCCATGATAAAGGAACCCGGTGGAATCACCACCATTTCCGGACAGGAGCGACAATCGCGAAATGTCTGTCCGGCCTTCAATGATGAGCCATTGCTCTTGCCAGATTGCGCTCCGCTTTGACCGAATACGGCGTAACCTGTAAATGCAATCACCGCCCAGAAAGCAATGATCCTGTATTTGTTCATTGTACCGCCTCTCGTGTTTGTAATTTGCCAATGTGGCGTCGGCCGATACGGGACGCCATTGCCCGCGTCAGTCATGCAAAAACATAGTACGCCTATACGGATGGTAACTATTGTAAACCTGGGGTGTGATTCTACACCAGAATAGGACAGCGCCGGCGGTATCATTTCTACATTGCAGGTGCTCGGAGCTGTTCTGGCCCAGCTTTCATCATTGCACCACCGGCAGGTGCGACCGGTCGACTGTTGTTCGGCCTTGCAGGCATAGCTTTCGCTCTGACCATAATACCAGTTCTATTCTTACCTGAACTCGGATCCAGGGTCTTAACCGCAAGAGCCAGCAAGGCTGCTTATCCCAAGCTCCGAGATGATTCATTATGGGTATCACCATTGCAGTAGATCGGGCATGTTTTATTGCTCGTACCTGCCACCTCTATCCTGCTGAGGGTGCGTGAGGTCAACCCAAAAATCCGTAGAATCTCTTCCCAAGTCCGCAGGAGACGGCCCCCTATTTGTCCATTACGGTGCGCACTCCGGAATAGTCTTGACTATTCCGGAGTGCAGGGTAGAATAGCCGAATGAAGCGATCCATAGAAGATTTCATCCGGAAAGATCTCAAAAGAAAAATCGTCCTGCTGACCGGCCCCCGTCAGACGGGCAAAACAACTTTGGCGCAAATGCTCGATAAAAGCTTTGATTATTTCAATTATGATAACGCCGAGCACCGCCTGAGTCTGATGGAGAAGTCCTGGGATCGAGCCAAACCGCTCGTCATATTTGACGAACTCCATAAGATGAAGAACTGGAAATCATGGCTCAAGGGCATATACGATACCGAAAAGATTCCACCGGCCCTCATTGTAACCGGAAGCGCCAAACTGGACGCCTACAAAAAGGTGGGGGACTCCCTTGCCGGAAGATTTTTTGAATTCCGGCTTCATCCCCTTGACCTCAAGGAAATAAAAGGAGGGCTGGGGCCCGATAACCTCGAGGGAAAATTCGACAGACTCTTAACGCTCGGTGGATTTCCTGAACCCTATTTTGAGAATGACGAATCCTATTACAATCGCTGGAAAAGGAGTCATCTGGATATTATTCTGAAGCAGGATTTGATCGATCTCGAAAATGTGCATCAAATAATATCCATTGAAACCCTGATTCAGCTTTTAAAGAAAAAAGTCGGAAGTCCAATATCTTATAACTCTTTGGCGGAAGATCTTCAGTGTTCGGACAAAACCATCAAGCGATGGCTGACGATATTGGAGAGGCTCTATGTCGTTTTTAAGGTTCCTCCTTTTCATCGCAGCATTTCCAGATCCATTCTTAAAGCACCCAAATATTACTTTTTTGATACCGGCCAGGTTCACAATGAACCGGGCATGAGGCTGGAAAATCTTGTCGCCTGCGCGCTGCTCAAGGAAATGCATTTCCGCGAGGATTGCCTGGGCGAGAAATGGAACCTGTATTTCCTGAAAAACAAGGATGGCAGGGAGATTGATTTCCTTATTACAAAGAACGAGAAACCTGCGTTGATGCTTGAAGTGAAATGGAGCGATGCGGAGCGAAGTCCCAATTTTTCCTTCTTCGAGAAGTATCTTTCCGGTACGAAAAAAATCCAGGTTGTGAAGGAGCTCAAGCGCGAAAAAACCTATCCGGATGCCGTGGAAATTCGTATAGCTCAAAATTGGCTGTCTGAAATGCGTCTTCAAGGATAGCAGGCGTCCCCTCTCCAAACTCTGTCTGCAGTAGTAAATGCGCCCATACCGCAGGGCCCACTTCTACCTGCTTTACGACAAGATCTATCGCGAAGACAAGCTGGCCCACGCATACAAATGTGCACGAGCCAATTGCGGCGCGCCGGACGTGGATAGGAAACGGAGTCGCCGTTTGGGCGGGTACCGCGCCCATCCTCGACTCTACGGAAATTTCTACTGCGGTTGCGGATCCGCGTTCGTCTGCGCCGCCTCGCTGCGAATCCTTCATGAATGTGCATGGGGCCGTTGATTCTCTGCATCCGGGAAGAGGAGGGATTCGGAATAAGGTCGGGCTCCACCACGACATATAGGGGCCCATACCATTTTTACACCAACCAATAGTTGTTTTTCCCGATTTTGCTGCTAAGATGGAACCGGTATCGGCAATCGAGCTAATTGACTAGCAGTATTGAGTTTTTTCATTCGGTTCATTGTGGCGCCGTGACTGAATTCGATGCCGATAGCCGGTGACTTGAACCATTTTTCGCGCATCCGCGCTTGGTCCTGATAACTTGGATCCGCAGCTAATGAATACGGCAGAGACCTCCCTCGAGGAGAACCGTCGAACCGAACTGCGGCCGGCTCGAGACCTGGAGGAAATTTCCCACCTGTTTCTCTCGCAATCGCCGGACAGACCGACCGAAAAGGCGAAACCTCTCGACATTGCGCCTGCGCAAGCTACTTCTGAAGGGGCTCCATCCAGGGTGCCCTTCCTGCTGCATAACTCTCCGAATGTCAGTCGAGAGCTGATGCTGGGATTTCTGAACACAATTCCGGCTGTCCTCGAAGAGGGCCTGCGCACGATTGATGCAAATATTCCCTGCGATCCGTTTGGCTGCATCGATCTGGTGGCGGTGGACAGCCTGGATCAGCTTTGCATCATAAACGCCGATGTCGTCCAGCAGGACGAATCGATCCTTCGTGGAATTGCCTGTTCTGACTGGATTGTCCGCAATACGTCGATTGTCCGGCGCATGTATCAGGGACGCGTAATAAACTTCTCCGCCGAACCAAGGCTGTTTCTTGTCGCCCCGGGTTTTTCTCCCTTGCTCAAATGTGTCGCCCAACGCAGCACGAGCCCGAAGGTCTGCTGCTTTGTCTATCGCACCGTAGCGATGCCGGGAGGGATCGGGATCCTCTTTGATCGTGCCTGAGACAGTTCATCGGCAGCATTCAGCGGGAAATGGCATTGGGAATCCGGGAAATAGCCGCAATCATAGACGCGTATTGCGCGGTCCGTCATTTTTCACAAAGCGGAAGTGGAAAAGGAGAGCGAATGAGAACCATTGCGATTGCGAATCAAAAGGGAGGATGCGGGAAAACCACTACGGCCATCAATCTTTCGTCCTGTCTGGCGTTGAAGGGACAGAAGGTGCTGCTGATCGATCTCGATCCTCAGTCCCATGCCACGATGGGACTCAACGTAGAGTGTGATCCGGAGAAAAACATATATCACGTGATCGCTCCGGCGCGGACGAAGCCGGTTGGGCTCGATGACGTCATCGTACCGGTCAAGGAAAACTTTGATATCGCGCCATCGGACACGCGATTGTGCGCCGTGGAGCAGGAGTTGGCGCTGGTGGACGGCAGGGAAAAGAGGCTTCTGGAAGCGATCGAGCGTCTGGAGAAAGCCTATGATTTCATCATCATCGATTGCCCTCCCAGCATCGGACACCTGTGCTTCAATGCGCTTCGCGCCAGTTCGGAAGCCATCATCCCCATCGACATGAGCCTGTTTTCCCTTCGGGGGGTTGCCAAGCTGACGGATATGATGGTTCTGATCGAGAAAGCATCCGGCCACGAGATCGCGCCCCGGGCTCTCGTGACCATGTTTGATGCGAGGACACGCTATTCCCAGGAAGTGCTGAAGAGAGTTCGCGAGAAATTTGACGACAAGGTTTTCGATACGGTCATCCGCTACAATATCCGGCTCAGAGAGACCGTGGACCACGGAGTGCCTATCGGCGATTACGACAGGCGAGCGATCGGCCAGAAGGATTACGAAGCGCTGTCGGAAGAGGTGTTGGGCGTTGCGGAGAAAACCACGGCTGCTGCAATCGAGGCTTCTTCCGGAGCGAAAGAGATTTCGCGGACTGCCAGAGACTATATCGATACCTATGGAGCCGGTTCCCGTGTCTGAGGATGACCGGGATCGGAAACTGAAGATGGAGAGCTTCCCCTACCCGGCCCAGTCAGTCCTATTCGGCCATGATAAAGGCGATTGCCGGCGGCGCCATGCCCAAATGGTCGGATGAAGGCGAAGAACCGGATAACTAGCCCGATTCCGATAAAAACGCGCCGGACATGCCGGCTCTTCAGGCGACGGGGAGCGCGGCGTCGTGCCTGATGTCGTGGACCGCTTCCCGCAGTCCTTTCGACCGCGGTTCGACGATTTTCCGATACAGATCCCTCGCCATCCCCCCCAATATGACAAAAACCGGGGACGCTTCATGTTTCCCGCTAAAAGCCTATCCGTATTTCAACAGGAAACGGTAGAATGAGAGGCGCATAATCATAGTCGGCCCATTTCTTGTTCGCACACTGCTTTTAACAGGAACTGGGCGCTCTAAGCTTCAGATGATATTTGTAATGGCAACCTATTGATGAGGCAGTTCATTTCTTTGAAACATCAACCTTCAGTCCATGGCGGGAAATTGCGTATTGGGGATGACTGGAATGCCATTACCGTCATCGCGCTGTCGCAGCAGAGTCCGCTCAAAGCGGTGGCCGAACT
>CAWEJX010000003.1:0-24273 GCA_963809485.1 uncultured Acidobacteriota bacterium | reverse complement strand
GCGCGACACGAAATAGTGGGCGTTGGCGTGTCCTGGCCGCGGAGATCATCTGTTCTTCCGTTGCATTCGGCCGGGCATAGAGCAGATTCTCACGGATGGTTGTGGCAAAGAAAAAGGCCCTGCAGGACCACGCCCATGCTCGTGCGCAGGTCGTCCAGCCTGATGGATCTTATATCGTAACCGTCAATGGTGATGTGACCGGTCCGGACATCGTAAAAGCGGCTGAGCAGGTTGATAATCGTCGTTTTTCCCGCCCCTGTGGGACCGACGATTGCGACAACCTGGCCGGGCTGCGTGCGGAAATTGATATCCTCGACGACTGTCTTGCCTTCTTCATAGCCGAAGCACACGCCGTGAAATTCGACGGAGCCGCGGATGTTCGTTCCGGGGAAGGGCATCGGGCTTTTCGACGACCTCCGGTTTCGTATCCATCATCTCGAACAGTCGCTCCGCGCCTGCCAGGGCTGACTGGAGCATGCTGTAAACCTGCGTGATTTGGCGCAGCGGTTCGAAGAAGCGCTGGGAATACAGGATAAAGGCGGTCAGGAGGCCGATGGAAACGCCGCCGGCAGCGGCATTGCCGATGCCGGAAACCTGCGCGCCGGCGCCGTTGATTGCCAGGTAGCCGCCGATCCCGACGATGAGGCCCAGTGTTAGCGAGGTCATGACGTTCATCAGGGGCATGAAGGCGTAGGAGATCAGTTCCGCCTCCACTCCCGCCCGCTGGCTTCCGTCGTTGACTTTTTCGAATTTGGCGAACTCGGCTTCTTCGCGCCGGAAGGTTTTGATCACCTTGACTCCTGAAACCGATTCTTCGATGTTGGCAGTCAAACGGCCGACCCACTCCTGGTTTTTGCGAAAGGCGCCGCGGTATCTTTTTCCCGATGATGCCCGTGATCACGGCCATTATGGGAACAACGGCCAAAACCACGAAGGAGAGCGGGATGGAAAGAACGAACATGGCAACCAGGACGGTGATCATGGACAGCAGCCCTCCTATCAGGCTGGAGAAGCCGTTGTTCATGGCGTTAAAAACCATCTCGATGTCGTTCGTCATCCGGCTGATGAAATCCCCGATCCCGCGCTTGTCGAACGATGCCATGGAAAGCGTCTGGATATGATCGAAGGAATCCGCACGCATCCGGTAGACGATATTGTTGGAGAGGCGGGTCATCAGAATGCCTGAGCCCGCCTCAGTAATCCAAGCGCCCAAAATCGTCGCCAGAACGATTTTCATGCGGTAGATGAAGTCGGGCAGGTTCTGGGACAATTCCAGGTCGTATTTAATGGCGTTGCCGATGAGAGCGGGGCCGAGCGTCCGCAGCAGGGTGCCGGCTGCGATGAATATTGTGGAAGCGATGATCAGCGGCTTGTTGCCCCCGAAGTAGCGCAGCAGGCGCTGAAGGGTTCTGCGGTAGTCCCTCGGCGCTTCGATGCGCAGGCCCATCATCATGGGGCCGCGAGGGCGGCCCGGCCCGCCGGGTCCGGGTCCGGCCGGAGGTGGCGGCATCCTGGCTGGGGCCTGAGAAGCGCTCATGCGGGGATCCCTCCTTGTACAACCGCAGAACCTGTCTGGGTCTCAAAAATTGTCCGGTAAGTCCGATCGGATTGCAGGAGCTCCTCATGAGTCCCCGTTGCCACGATTCGGCCGTCTTCCATCACTATGATCCGGTCGGCGAAGCAAATCGTTGTGATCTTCTGGCTGATGATGATGGCAGTCCTGTCCCCAAATTCGCGATAAAGCCCTTCCACAATTCTTTGTTCGGTGGTGATATCCAGGGATGAGGTAACGTCGTCCAGTATGATTATATCCGGCTTGGCTGCTATGGCCCGGGCGATCGCGACGCGCTGCCGCTGGCCTCCGGAAAGCCCGGCGCCGCGTTCTCCTACGGATGCCTCCCATCCCTCGGGCTTTTCCTGGATAATTTCCGTGGCACAGGCGATCATGGCGGCTCTTTCCAGTTCGAACCGGCTTGCCTGGGGTGCACTGAACGCCAGGTTTTCCCGTATCGTTCCGCTGAAAAGCACCGTCTCCTGCAGGACCATCGCCACCCGTGTGCGCAGGGTATCGAAAGTCAAATCCCTCACGTCCACATCGTCGAGCAGGACGCTTCCTTCCTCGGGATCATAGAAACGGGGTATCAAACTAACCAGGCTGGATTTGCCGGCGCCCGTCGTGCCGATGATTCCCAGCTTCTCTCCGGGCTTTATGAGGAGGTTGATATTGCTAAGGGCTTTTTCTCCCTCTCCGTAGCGGAAAGATACGTTCCGGAATTCAATCTTTCCTTTCAGGGAGGAAAGGCTGCGTGCGCCCTGTCTTTCCTCGACGCTCGGCTTTTCACGGAACAAGCCGTCCAGACGGACAGCCGATGCCATCGCCATGCTGATGAAATTCAGCACCATCCCCAACATCAGGAGGGGGAACATGGCCATGGTGGCATAGTTGTTGAAAGCGACCAGCTTGCCCAGCGTAAGGTTCCCGGCCGCGCCGCCGACTGCATCCTCGATGATCGTCGTCCCGCCCGACCACAGGACAATAAGCGTTGCGAGCTGTGCAATCAGAAAAAATAAGGGGAAGAACAGGGACAGCTTATAGCCTACGTTCAGGCTGATATCGAAGAAATTCCTGTTGCGGAGGCCGAACTTCTCCTGTTCCTGAGCCTGGCGCGCGAAGGCGCGGACGATCTTGGCGCCTGCGAGGTTTTCCTGGAGGGTATTGTTCAACTCATCGAGAGCAGTCCTGGTTTTCATGAAAAGGGGGCGTATGAGGGCGGCCACGGCGAAGAACAGGACCAGGGTCAGGGGCATAAAGGCTGCCATGATATGCGCCAGTCCCGGATCTGTCAGGTACATGGCGATGACAGCCCCGATGATCATGATGACGGACTGCACGATGCTGAAGACACCCATGCGTACAAACATACGGATGGTATTGACATCGGAATTCAGGCGCACCATCAACTCCCCGGTTCGCCAGCGGTCCAGGTTCTCGAAAGAGAAGCTCATGACCTTGCGATACAGGGCGTTGCGCATTTCGTAGCCCATGGATTGAGAGGACTTGATCAGCGTGTAGCCGGAAGCCATGTTGAGGGCAGCCGCAAGCAGGGCCGTGAGGATGATGCCCGATGCGCCCCAGACGACGGCGGAAACAATTCCGGGCTTGATGCCGTTATCGATGGCGTACTCGATCAGCCGGGGCTGAACCAGCCCAAGGCCCGTAGAGGCCATAAGAAGGATGAATGAGACAACGAGCGCGCCTGTGGAGTTTTGCAGGAATCGGAAAAGTCTCAGCAGAGCCGCCATCGAACCTCCATCCCGGGCAACAAGACTAATACAACTTGAGGATCAGGCAATAAAAAAAAGCGAAGACAGCTGCGAAATGCCTGGATGCCGAATTCGGGATCTGCATGAGATCTCTCATTATGGGCTGCATTTTTGTTGTCGGGGACGCAATAGCTTGATTGGGGAGCGGAGTATACAGGGACCAATACGATTTATGTTCTCCACGCATCGCCTAGATCGCGGTGCTTCCGCGGTGACCAGTTTTCATCCACGAGCGGATTGGGACACGGACCGCTATCAATTGCCGTCTTGGGAATTTTGTTGAAGAGCCATCTGTGGATTTGGTCTTGCTGAGCGCAATGCCCATGCCTCCAGGCCTGAGAGAATCATGGAAACATCCTGCACTGTAAAGTCGAGGGGCTTGAACCTCATATCCACCAGGTCCTTCGCGCTCCAGTTTGCCTTCATGACACCCTCCTCGGAGTGCCCGTTGGTTCCCTGCAGAATGTGAGTGATTTCATGAGCCAGGACATGCGCCAGAAAGGATGGCATATTATTGGGATCAACCATCTTCCGCAGGCGGTCGACAAACACATGGATATGGACTCCTTCGAAGGGAAGGGCAAAAGCAAGCACGCCTGGACGATAGTGAGTTTTGCTTCTTTTCGTTACCAGGGTGATGTGAACCATGCCGTCGGCGGTTGCCGGACAAGCACGCCCATCCTTCCAAATAGTTTTTATGCCTATATTTAAGAACATTTTTTCGGCGATTACCTGAGCGAGACCGGCTTCCGGTGTTGCCCGGGTTTCAACACAGATTGTCACCCCGCGCTCCGCGATTCCCATTTTATCCTCCGCACGGGCGAAGGTTCCTGCCAATACCGCCATTGCTATCATCTTGTTGATCTTCATTGCTCCCTCCCGCTGCCTCTGCTTCGGTAAGCGGAAGTGGCGGGACGGAACTACAACGGCCTGCAGATGTTTTTTGTATTATCTTTGGGGTATATAATCTTCTGACCTGGAGCAGCATATGCATCCCCTGCCGTCAGCCGAAATCACGGGTCTGCTGCGGGCTTGGGCCGGCGGAGATCAATCCGCGCTGGATCAGCTCACGCCCCTGGTCTACGCAGAGCTTCGCCGCATGGCCAGGGGGTATATGCGGCGCGAACGCCCGGGCCAGACACTCCAGACCACGGCCCTGGTTCATGAGGCCTATATGCGACTGGTGGATGTGACCCGGGTGGATTGGCATGACCGGGCCCATTTTTTCGCCATCTCGGCACAGATGATGCGGCGGATTTTGGTAGACGCAGCCCGGGCGCGCACCTCCGTCAAGCGCGGCGCCCGCTCGCCTCGAGTCAACCTCGACGACGTTCCCGAAATTTCCTCAGAGCGGGCTCATGAACTGGTCTCTATTGATGAGGCGTTGAAGGTTTTATCGAAAGTGGATCCCCGAAAGGCACAGGTCATCGAATTGCGCTTCTTCGGCGGGTTGAGCGTGGAAGAGACTGCGGATGTTTTGAAGATCTCCCCTCAGAGCGTTATGCGCGACTGGAGGCTGGCCAGAGCCTTTTTGATGCGGGAAATCAAGGGAAGCGCAAAATCCTGATAATTAAATAGGTGATCCCCAGCTCTGTTAGGGGACTCACAGAGTTTGACAGCTCCAGGATCACAGAACGCTGACACAGGCCGAAAAAGCGCTGACCAACCCTGATATTTATCCCGCGCTGGCCCGCAATTTGACATAGAGTTCGAGCGGGGATGCGGGAAGCGACTCAATATTGAGGGCAAGGGCCCGGTCAAAGAAGCACTTGCTGCACTGGCTATTCGATGGTAACGACAGTAAAGGCAATCCCTTAAGGCCCTGCATGCTGATCTTTATCCTGTATGTGCCAAGGTCTACTGCATGGAGCCGGTATATCTTCGAAGGATTGGTCACGGTGGTTCTCACGATGCCGGTGTTGACATTGGAGAGCTCGATGGCGATGCCAAAAATGACCGCGCCTGAGATGTCCGACACTGTGCCGGATACCGTGCCGCGGCTGGTCTGTGCGTGCGCAACGGGAGAAAGAAGCACTATCGCGGAGCAATCCGAGAGGGACACGAAACCCAGTATTTGACGGGTTCGCTCTCATAAGCCCACCCCATTATTGGAGTGCTATCGTAATGTTTTCGACGCTTTCCCGGAATTCCGAATAAAGCTGGGGTGCGGACACGGGCCGTATATCGACGTTTGCGGCGAGAGCCCTGTCAAAAAAGCTCTGCCAGCTTGGCGGGGCTTCAGGGAAATGGGTCCGCAAAGGCATCACTTGTCTCGCCAATATCCGGTTGCTTATGTCCAGTGATGTGGAGCCGTCAAAGGGATGGATGCCCGTCAGCATTTCGTAAGCCACGACTGCCAGTGCCCAAACATCCCAGCTTTCGGCCGGCTTGCCTCCGCGCAGTTCCTCCGGCGACATGTATTTCAAGGTGCCCAGCAGTATTCCAGCTCCGGTCTGACTTGAACGGGTTGAATCCGTTGCAGCAAGAGGTTTCGCGACTCCAAAATCGAGGATCTTCACGATCTCGGTTGTTTCAGAGTTTGAGAGAAAGATGTTTTCAGGCTTGAGGTCCCGGTGTAACAGCCGGAGGCGATGGGCGGCGTCGACGGCAGCACATACGCCGTTGAAGATCTCCGAGGCCCGAGAAGGCGGCAGGTGGCCATGCCGGTTCAATTCCTGCCGCAGAGTCGAGCCTTGCAGCAGTTCCATGACTAGGTAGGCGCGCTGGTCGTCGGCGACGCCGAAATCATAGACGGTGACGACGTTCGGGTGGGAAAAGCTTGCGACCGTCTTTGCTTCCCGCCTGAATCGCGTGACGGCTTCGGTGCTCGATGTCAGGTCGGGCCGGATGAGTTTAACGGCGACATGGCGTCCGAGCTGAGTGTCGAGTGACTCATAGACCATTCCCATGCCGCCCTCGCCCAGGCGTTTTTCGAATCGATAGCGATGGGCCAGTAACCGCGGGAAGGAGAGCGGTGTGAGATCCGCTCCTTCTTTGCGGCACTTGCCGGATCCGGTGTCGTAGCAGGTTCCGCATTCCGGACACACTTCGAAGCCTCTAAGTGAAGTTTGTTCCAGCAGGAGGGCAAGACTGCCGGTGATCCCCTGCAATAGTTCCTGGTCTTCCCAGGAGTAAGGCTCTTCGGACTTTTTGGGTCCCATCACGAGCAGAGCCTCGGTCTGGCCTTCAGACAGGGAGACAGGGAACAGCCATTCAACGCGCGCCTGCTGCAACAGACGGATTTCCTGCTGGGGCAATTGGCGGAGCCAGCCGGACTGGCTGGGCGAGACCTCGAGGGGCTTCCCGAGGAGGCGAGCCATCCCTATCAGTTTGCTGTCGGCCGGAATGGAGGGAGGGGCGTTTCCGCTGGAAGAGAGAACCCGATATTTGGGCTCTCCGGGTGGACGCATGAGAAGGGCTGCGAACTCGGGATGGAGGGCGCTTTCGACTTTCGTGACCACGCGCGGGGCGACTTTCTCGAAGTCGGGGGATTGGCAGATCTCGTCGACTACGGCACGCAGGATACGCTGGGCGTCGTAATGCTCGCGGAAGAAGCGGCGGTCGAGAGCATCGAGCCACATCCGTTGGCGATAATGCAACAGGAATGCTCCGGCGGCCAGCAGCGCATAAAGCCAGACGCGCCGGCTCATGATGTCAGCGAGCGGCTGGGCGCGGTGGAGGAACAGATCGCCCACGAACAAGGCGCCAATGACAGGAACAAGTGAGAGCAGCACGCCGCGGGCGGCAGCGTACTTCACTCCCAGCCGGATCATCACGCGGATGTCAAAGAGCCGGTGGCGCAGGATGGCATATGCTATCGAGATAGGAAATGCCAGACCAAGCCAAGCAAGCGGAAATCGTATATAAACAGGCACTCCGTAATGAAACTGAGCCAGCCTGGGCGCTATGCTGCCTAGAAATGTTACGGTGGCGGCGGGCAGTACGCCAATGCCGGCGATGGCAAGACCTGCTAAAACGATACGGACGCGCCGACGCTCGTTGATCTCCTTGAGGCGCCAATAGTTCACGACTATTACAGCTGCAATACTGCAATAACTAAGAAAGAGGAGAACAAGGACAAGGTTGATATACCAGTCCGGCCACCATTTGAGAAACGAGTAGAGGGGGGGTAGATCACCAAAAACAACGAGCGCCATCACAACCAAAGCTGGAATCCAGATCAGCCCCCAAACCCAGAACCGGTGAAACAGGCGGCGCGGAAAAAGACATACAAAGGTTAAAGCCGCATACACGGTTAGTCCTCTGAGTATCCAGGGAATGAGCACCGTCATCCACTGAACCATCAGAGGAAATTTCTGGAGAGTAATGCCCGCGCCTGGTATAGCCATAATGGGCCAGGCAAATGAAATGGTCGAGAGAAGAAGTGCACCCCATCTTGCTGTAAGATCAAAGGGCCTAATCCATACGACAATGATTGCTAAAACCAGGACGAGGGCGAGGCCATGATGAACTACAAAACTGTGTGCGGTAGCCCAATTGAGGGAATGACTTCTGCCCAGCGTCAGGAAAACCGTTTTCCTCTGACCCTCGCGCTCGACGTCGATGCGGTAGGCGTGGCCTGTTTGCCAGTAAGGGACACCGGATTTGTCCTGATTGGATATATTCCAAAAACCGCTTGAGTCCAGGATGATATCCCCGGCCTTGAGCCCGGCTTTCTTCGCCGGAGAATTGGGTTGTACCGATACAAGCCGTAGGCCCGTAGCTTTGCCGCCCCTATCCAAAATTGGCTGAATCGCGGTGCCCGGTTCTTCAGGCGCCATGAGATAGGCGTAATAGCGCACGGCAGCGATAACAAGGAAGACAACACCGAGGGCATATATCCACCAGGGAGCACGTCTGCGCAACGCCTCGTCCACGCCCTGCACCGGTTCGGGACCGGGAGCGAGATCCCGGGCGACCTTCTCCATCGCCGGGACTTCGATGAAGCTGCCTTCCTTGTCGCCCTGCTCCAGCAGCGACTCCACCTCGCGGCGCAGCGAGGCATTGCCGGCGCAGGCTTCGGCAAGGAACTCCGCTCGCCGCGCCGGTTCGTGTTCCATGGCCGCGTTATAGAGCTTCTCGATTTGCTCCCAGCGCTCCGGCTTCATAGGATTGCGATCAAAAAATAAGCTTCACGCGCATAATGATTCTGCGGGTGTAGCTCATAGTGTAGTCTTTATTCAGGAAGCGGGAAGGCATATCCCCTGACGGCCCGGGTGAACCCACAACACTGGCGCTCGGGATATAGGCATAGCCGGGACTGTTGAACAGGTTGATGAACTCGGCTCCGAACTCCAGCTTTCTCGTTTCTTTGATCACGAATGCCTTGAGAATAGACAGCCAGGTCTGCATACCACCGCCTTCCACCGTCAGCGTGTTTCTCCCGAGGGTTCTGCTATTGGGAAGCCCTATTCCCTGGATGAAGTGCACATCATTGGGAGTGACGCATCCGTTCGTATCAGGATTGAGCCATCCGGTAGAGCATGTGCTGGAAATGATAGCTCGAGTGTTCAGCGGCGCATTCGGATTCCCGATGTCCGGCCGATCGGCCAGGACCCCATCGTTGTTTCGATCGGCGCCGTTCAGAACCGTGTAAGGCGCGCCGCTCGTGATGGCCGTTATGCCTGCAAGCGTCCAACCTCCGCCCAACTGGCCTAACAGTCCCCCCTTGGGCCCTGGCAGGTCCCATGAATAGGTCACCGAGAAAACGTGACTGCGATGGTAATCGCTCACCGCGCGGTCGAGGCCCATACCCCCTTGTCCTGCCGGTACGGAGGTCACTGCGGGCTGAAAATTGGCGACATTTATCATTGTCCCATAGGTATTCCAGGATTGATAAATCTCACTCGTGCTGTCAATCATCCGGCTCCATGTGTAGGATCCAGTGAGAAAGAAGCTTTTCGCAAAACGGCGTTCCAGGCGCAACTGCATTGCGTGGTAGCTGGAATTGCCGCTGTTTGTGCGTATCTGCCGGATCCCAAAATCCGGATGCAGCCGGATGCCATCGAGTTGACGGGGATTCACGTCTTCGCTTGTGAAGAGCTTGTGGCTTGCCGAGCCGACGTACGACAGATCCAGGATAAAGCCCTGCGGCAACTGACGCTGCAAGCCGAAGGACCAGCGTTCCGTGTAAGGATTGCGAAGGTTCGGATCAAAAACGCTTATCTGCGGGTCCATGAGGGTCACAGGCCGGGGAGAGGTGGGCAATGTGGCAATAAAATTGCCTGTTCCGCGGCTCGTGCCTGCGCCGGCAAAGACCGTGGCCACGCTGTTCGGAGCATCCGCCTGGATGTTGGCGAGCATGAAGTCGAAGTAAGCATCGTAGCTGATCTGAAAGCCCCCGCGCCATACAGTCTTTCCTTCCCCAAGGAGCTTTCCGAGCAGTCCCGATTTGAACTGCGGAGACCACGCGAAACCCAAGGACGGCCCAAGGTTGTTGTTATCCGGATTCACCTTGTTGGGTTCCAGGAACCTGGACGGATCAAAACCAGTGAAGGCCGGATACTCTAAGACGTTGGCGGGCGATCCGTAGTTCTCATAGCGAAGTCCCAGAGTGAGCGTCAACGAAGGGTTCACCTTCCATGTGTCCTGTAGGAAATAGGATTGACGGAACTGATTTGGATAAATCACGGCATTCCCGAAGTTTCTGCCGGAGCCTCCCGAGGGGCCACTGTAGTCATCAAGATAGTTGGCAAATGCTGAATAGAGAGGGCTGGTAGAATTCTGATATTTGAGAGCGCCCCGTTCGTTGAATGGCGGACGCTCCTTGGAAAGCTGGCTGAGAATCTCGAAACCGTATCGAAGAGTGTGGCGGCCCAAAAGCTTGGATTGCGTTTCCTGAAAGAGCCACTTGTTGACATATTGGAATTGCGGAATGACGTACCCTACGCCGGGAGCGTCCACGTTTTCGATCTTGAAGTACGGCAGAGTGTACGCTTCGGGGACCGAATTGGAGCTGATTCCGTTATTCCAGCCTATGCGGCCATAGGAAAAACGGAATTCATTCGTCAGCGTTGAACTGAAGGTGTAGTTGTCGGCAAAAAGGAAGTTTTGATAGCGCCTTTTGTAATTGGAGTAGTAGCCCGGGAACCAGAAACCTCCATCATTGGTATAGGATTCCGAAATATGGCGGAAGGAAAGGCGATGGATGTCCGACAGATTATGGTCTAACCGGACAATCCATTGGGGCCAATCGGTTCCTCCCGGCAGCGAAAAATATTTGGATGCAAACTGCACCACGCCCCTTTCTGCGCCGGTTGCCGGATCCTGGCCCAAAATAATGTCGATCGGGTCTGCAAGCCCGCGGTCATTCCCGATCGCGTTGAGGTACAGATTGAGGCGTGGATTGTCGGGAAAGAGAGCCTTGAGCCTTGTCACCGCGTCTTCCGTCGGGATAACCGATTTAAAACTGTTTGTTGAACGGTTGCTGTCCTGCTGGAATCCGCCGAAAAAGAAGGTCCTATCCTTGATGATGGGCCCGCCCAGTGTGAAGCCGTAGATGTTCTCTGTATAGACCGGCTTTTTGGGCTCCTGCCCCTGTGGAGTGTCCAGCTTGTGGGTATTCTCCATTGAGTCCAGGGCTTGAGAAAGCAGCCGCCAGTTTAGTGTGCCGTGGTACCGGTTGGTGCCGGATTTTGTGATCAAGTTGAACACACCGCCTCCCGCCCTGCCGAATTCCGAGCCGAAGTTACCGGTTTGAGTGGAAGATTCCTGGACCGCATCGACGATCCGGAATAGCTGCGCTGTGCCTGCAAAACCAACATCGTTGTTATCCGTTCCGTCCAGCATCCAGTTGTTGCCTCGAGGTCGCTGACCGTTGACCGACACGCCTGTACCGGTCGTGAAATTGACGCTCCCGATCGGCCAGATGACTCCCGGAAACGAACCCGCGTAGTAAGGTTCCCACCAGGCCAGTGGCAGCCGGACCAGCTCATTGCCGGCCATGCTGCCTCCTCGCAATGGAGCGTCCTTTGCCAGCAGCGTTCCGGCGGTATCCACTACTTCCACGATTGCGTCCATTCCTCCAGGCTGCAGCGTGGCATCAATGGTGACGGCCCGGTTGGCTTCCACGGGAAACGACTCTTGAATGAATGCTTTGAACCCCTGAATGTTGATCTTGATTGTGTACCTGCCCAGGTCTACGGCATCGAAACGATAGATCCCGGCGTTATTGGTCGTTGCTGTTCTCACGACATTGGTGTCGATATTCGTGAGTTCTATGCTGCTGTCAAAAAGGACCAATCCCGAACTGTCCAAAACCGTCCCGGAAACTGTGCCCCGGCTGGTTTGGGCGCACACAGGGCAGGCAAGCATTAACATCACGAGCAATCCGACAGAAGCGTCATGCAAAGACTGTGATCGATACAATCTCATGGTCACACCTCCATGCCAGCTGGCTCAGTCCTGAGGTTCTTCAAGCTGTCTGCAAATTCGGAACAAAGTCCCAGCGCCGATGCCGGACGCACTTCAACCTCGACAGCGAGAGCCCGGTCGAAAAAATGCTGCCAGCTTGGCGGGGCTTCAGGGAAATGGGTCCGCAAAGGCGTCACTTGTCCCGCCAATATCCGGTTGCTTATGTCCAGTGAGCTGGAGCCGTCAAAGGGATGGATGCCCGTTAGCATTTCGTAGGCCACTACTGACAGTGCCCACACATCCCAGCTTTCGGCCGGCTTGCCGCCGCGCAGTTCCTCCGGCGACATGTATTTCAACGTGCCCACCAGCATTCCGGGTCCGGTTGGATTTGAACGGGTTGAATCCGTTGCAGCAAGAGGTTTCGCGACTCCAAAATCGAGGATCTTTACGGCCTCGGTTGTTTCAGAGTTTGAGAGAAAGATGTTTTCGGGCTTGAGGTCCCGGTGCAACAGCCGGAGGCGATGGGCGGCGTCGACGGCAGCGCAAACGCCGTTGAAGATCTCCGAGGCCCGGGAAGGCTGCAGGCGTCCCCGGCGGTTCAGTTCTTGCCGCACGGTCAACCCTTGCAGCAATTCCATGACCAGGTAGGCGCGCTGGTCGTCGGCGACGCCGAAATCATGAACGGTGACGACGTTCGGGTGGGTAAGGCTTGCGGCTATCCTGGCTTCCCGCCTGAATCGCGTGACGGCTTCGGGGCTCGATATCAGGTCGGGGCGGATGAGTTTGACGGCGACATGGCGTCCGAGCTGAGTGTCGAGTGACTCATATACCATTCCCATGCCGCCCTCGCCCAGGCGTTTTTCGAATCGATAGCGATGGGCCAGTAACCGCGGGAAGGAGAGCGGTGTGAGATCCGCTCCTTCTTTCCTGCACTTGCCGGACCCGGTGTCGTAGCAGGTTCCGCATTCCGGACACACTTCGAAACCTTTGGACGAGGTTTGTTCGAGCAGCAGGCCAAGGCTGCCTGTGATTGCCTGCAATAGTTCCTGGTCTTCCCAGGAGTAGGGTTCTTCGGACTTTTTGGGTCCCATCACGAGCAGAGCCTCGGTCTGGCCTTCAACCAGGGAGACAGGGAACAGCCATTCAACGCGCGCCTGCTGCAACAACCGGATTTCCTGCTGGGGCAATTGGCGGAGCCATCCGGACTGGCTGGGCGAGACCTCGAGGGGCTTCCCGAGGAGGCGAGCCATTCCTATCAGTTTGCTGTCGGCCGGAATGGAAGGAGGGGCGTTTCCGCTGGAAGAGAGAACCCGATATTTGGGCTCTCCGGGTGGACGCATAAGGAGGGCTGCGAACTCGGGATGGAGGGCGCTTTCGACTTGCGAGACCACGCGCGGGGCGACTTTCTCGAAGTCGGGGGATTGGCGGATCTCGTCGACCACGGCGCGCAGGATGCGCTGGGCGTCGTAATGCTCGCGGAAGAAGCGGCGGTCGAGAGCATCGAGCCACATCCGTTGGCGATAATGCAACAGGAATGCTCCGGCGGCCAGCAGCGCATAAAGCCAGACGCGCCGGCTCATGATGTCAGCGAGCGGCTGGGCGCGGTGGAGGAACAGATCGCCCACAAACACGGCTCCAATGATGGGGACGAGAGAGAGCAGCACGCCGCGGGCGGCAGCGTACTTCACTCCCAACCGGATCATCACGCGGATGTCAAAGAGCCGGTGGCGCAGGATGGCATAGGCTATAGAGATGGGAAATGCCCATACCAGAGCGAATATAAGGGGCCTGAGAGTTCCGTACCATTGGAGATAACGAATGTATTTGTAGCTGACTATGACAACCAGCGTGGAGGGCAAGGATGCAGCCAAAGTGATCACAAGCCCCAATACTGCAATGCGAACCCGCCGCCTTTCATTGAGATCTCGAAGCCGGCTATAATTCAGCGCCAAAACTAACCCTGCCAAAGGAGCGCCGATGAAACGGAGAATTCGGACCAAAAGGTCGTACCAGCCGGGCATCCAGGAAGGAAAGGAATAAATGGGAGGATGATCCGAAATGATATGCGAGGGCAGGATGATCGCGGCCGGCAGCCAGATCAAAGCCCAGATCCAGGGCTGACGCCAAATCAAGCGGGGGAAAACTGCAGCAAATGAGATGGGGACCGACCCGCTGCATGCAAGACACGTAATCGGCAGGACAGCGGTCAACCAGCCGATGACGCGCGGGAAGCTGAGAATTGTGTTAAACCAGCCCCAGGGATTGAGATTATAGGCAGCGATGATGGCAGTACCAGCCATGAGAAGCGCACCCCATCGAGCGGAACTGTCGTAAGGCCGGGCGAAGGCAACGATTGATGCAACTATTAATAGCAAGGGTGACATCAGAGCACTTATGAGGTTTCCTTTTCCTAGCGGACTGTGCCACCAATTGCTCAACCAATCGCGGCCCAGGGTTAGCGAAATGCTCCTGATTTCCTCCTTTCGCCTGATCTCGAATTGATAGGTCCGGCCGGTTTGCAGGGTGTACCATCCCATACCCCATTCAGACAAAGATGGGAAGAAACCGCCCGCGCTGGAAATCGATATAACATCCCCCGGTTGCAGACCGGCTCGTGCGGCCGCGGAACCGGGCATCACGGTTCTGATCGCTATCCGCGTAATCCTGCCGTTCTTGTCCGCAAGGGGCACGTACTGAATGCCTGGATCCTCCGGTTGGACATACCATCCGCAATAGCGAACCGCTGCACAAATCAGGAAAACAGCGGCTACGGCATACATCCACCACGGCGCGCGTTTGCGCAACGCCTCGTCCACGGCCCGCATCGGTTCAGGACCAGGAGCGAGATCCTGAGCAATCTTCTCCATTGCCGGGGCCTCGATGAAGCTGCCCCCCTTGTCGCCCTGCGCCAGCAGCGACTCCACTTCACGCCGCAGCGAGTCGTCGCCCGCGCAGGCCTCGGCAAGGAACTCCGCTCGCCGCGCCGGTTCGTGTTCCATTGCGGCGTCGAAGATTCTCTCCACATCCTTCCATCGTGCAGAATTCATGGCATTTTGAGCAGCCAGTGTTTACCGAGTCTGCAACAACCGGAATTCAGGAGTTTCCTATCCTGTTACCCCAAAATAAATATCCGTGCGTGTGCGGGCGCGTGTTGGCCACGGGGGTTCATTGTGGACTGTCGGAGCGAAACCTCCCCGCACTCTCTGTCGGCACTCGCGGCAGGGCGGCAGAAGACGGGTCCATGCATGGAACGATGGCTTGCGCATAAAAGCCCCATCCAAAAGATTTGATGCTATTTTTGAATTCTAGCACGCTATAGGGGATAGTTGATAAAATTTCCCAATTCTATCGGGATAATACGCCGCCTTCGGTTTCTCGCCCGGCGGACGCATTACCTATAGCTTCGCGCGGCATTTGTGGTTGCGGCGCGGAGTTGTTCTGGGGTGAAGGGTTTGGGAAGGCAATCAAAGGCGCCTTTTTTCAAGGCTTCGGCCCGGTATTCTTCTGTGGCGGAACCGGTTATGAGAATGACAGGCATGCCGGGATCTATGGATTGTATCCGGGCCAATACATCCATGCCGTCCATGCCAGGCATCAGCTGATCGAGCAGAATTACTTCGAAGGCTTCCGGGCTTTCTTCAAGCTGCCTCAGCCCGTCTTCGCCGTCCGCGGCGCAAGCGACCGACCAGCCCGCTTTGGCGAGAACACGCCCGCATATGTTTCTCATCTGCGGATCGTCGTCGATTACAAGTACACGCGGCATAAAAAAACAACCACGAAATACACCAAAAACACGAAATATTATTTCGTGTTCTTCGTGTATTTCGTGGTTCGGATTTGATCGGTTTTTACAGCTGGGGCCTGGGCAGAAGGCCGGCGGCCTTCGCGATCTCGGCCACCTTCTGCTCCCATTCGATGGCCATGATGTGCACGCCGCGGACGCCGGGGATCTCTTTAATCTGCTGGATCATTTCCACGCAGATTTTGATGCCTTCTTCCGCCTGCTTTTCCTTGGGCACGCCCTTGAGCCGCTCAATCAGCGAATCCGGAACATCCATGCCGGGCACATTCTTTTTCATGTGGTTGGCCATGCCAGCGGACTTCAACGGAATCACCCCTGCCAGAATCGCGCATTTTTCATGCAACCCGCGCTCCCGCACCATCTCCATCCACTTGCCGAACTTCTCGAGGTTGTAAATGCCCTGGGTCTGAATGAAGTCACAACCCGACTTCACCTTCTTGCCCAGCCGCATGGCCCGGATTTCAAAGGGATCGCCAAAGGGATTCTCCGCGGCGCCGATGAAGAGGTTAGGCTTCCCCTTAACTTCCTCTCCGCCGAGAAACTTGCCGTCATCACGCAGCATTTTGACCGTCTGGATCAGCTGAATGGAATCAATGTCGTATACGTTCTTTGCTTTGGGATTGTCGCCGAAGCTTTGATGGTCTCCCGACAGGCACAGGATATTGTTGATTCCCAGCGCCGCCGCGCCCAGGATGTCGCTCTGAATCGCTATACGGTTGCGGTCCCGGCATACCAGCTGCCATATGGGGTCAAATCCCATCTCCTTGAGAATCAGACAAGAGGAGAGCGAACTCATCCTCACGATGGAGGTCTGATTGTCGGTGACGTTGACCGCATCCACCACATCCTTGAGCAAACTCCCTTTCTTGCGAATGGCTTCAGGATCCGCCCCTCTCGGCGGGCCGCATTCGGATGTCACCACAAATTTCCCTTGTTCCAAGAGACGCTCAATATTCGATTTCGTCTTCACCGCCTCAAATCCCCCTTAACAATTTACGATTGACGATTTACGATTGACGATTGAAAACATGCCACATCGTCAATCGTCAATCCATAAGTGCTGTCTTCCTAGGATAACTTCAGATCCTCTCTAACTCTAGTGCGCGGTCCGCCATCCCTCGATGTCGACCAGTCTTTTACAGGAATCACTTCCTCGTAGCGGTCCAGTTGGCCCAGTTCTTTCAGCCGGTCGATGATCAGCTGCCAGGCGCAGTTGGTGTCCTTGTTCACTTCGCACTTGCCGTTCGCGGATCCGCCGCAGGGACCGTTGAAAAGGCTCTTCGCGCAACGCGCCACCGGGCACACTCCCCCGGTCAGATGCAGGATGCACTCGCCGCAGCCCTGGCACCGTTCGCTCCACAATCCCTGCTCCAGCGTCACGCCGAGAAAAGTGGTGTTGATCGCGGGAAGAACGATCTTTTTCGGAAACCGTTCGGCCGTATACTGGATTCCCGCCCCGCACGCCATGGAAACGATCGCCTCATATTCGTCCACAAACGGCTTGATCTGATCGATATACTCGAAATCACACTGGCGTTCCAGGGTGAATTCCTTGATATCGATTTCCTGGCCGTCTTTCGCCCGGGACATATTCAGTTCCGAAGCCAATACCGCAACTTCCCGCTCTCCTCCTGCCGCGCAGACGGTAATGCATTCTCTGCAGCCCAGAAGCAAAATCTTCTTATAGGGTTTTACCATTTGCAGGATCTCTTCCAGCGACTTCCTGTTTCCTACTATCATTGCTTCCTCCAAAATCCATCGAGTTTCCAGTTCCGAGTTTCCAGTTCCCAGTTTGGAATCGTTCAACTGGAAACTGGGAACTGGAAACTGGGAACTCTATTTCATGCCTTGAATGCGTCCTTTGCTTTTTTTACCGGGCTGGGGCCCAGGGCGCGGATCTTGTCCGCCATTTCGTTGGCGATGGCCGCGAACTTCTGGCCCTGGGCGGCACTCAGGTTGTACATTTCCAGCCGCTCCGGTTCTATCCCCACTTCCTTGAGGAGCGTTTTGGCGTAGTTCACTCTCCTTCTGGCCCGGAGATTGCCCTTAAGGAAATGGCACTCTCCCTCCATGCATCCCGCGACATAGACTCCGTCGACGCCGGATTCAAAAGCCTTGAGGAGGGTCAGTACGTCCACTCTTCCCGTGCAGGGCACCTTTATGATTTTGATGAATGTCGGGTAATTGAGCCTCATCGAACCTGCCAGGTCCGCAGCGCTGTAAGCTCAGAACTCGCAGCAGAAAGCCAGAATTTCCGGTTCGAAACCGGCCGGTTGAACATTTTCCTGCACCGACTGTTGTGTCGCTTCCATCCCAATCTCCTTCATGGGAAACGCCGGCCCGTCAGCGTATGGAAAAAGACCGGCACTCCCAATTTCACATCACTGCATTCGTCGGGGCGGCTTCATGGGTCAAGGCGCCAGCCTTTGCCCAGAGTTGAGGCTCCCTGAAGTGCATGAGCTCGATGGCCATGGCCGGGCATTCGGCGGAGCAGCTGCCGCAGCCATGACACTTCGCCGGATCGATTTCCGCTTCACCCTTGATGTTGATCACGGGCACATCGTAGGGGCACACTCGAACACACGTCAGGCAGGCTGCGCAGTTTTCTCCGTCCACCACCGCTATGACTCCGCCGACCATCATCTTTTCTTTCGAAAGGATGGTGCAGGCGCGGGCTGCCGCAGCGCTTGCCTGGGAAATCGTTTCGGTGATCAGTTTCGGGCCATGCGCGCCGCCCGCAAGATACATGCCGTCCGTAGCCAGATCCACTGGCCGTAGTTTCATGTGCGCTTCCAGGAAGAAGCCCTCCAGCGTTCGCTGAATCTTGAGAACTGAAGCGACTTCGTCGTTATTCCGCGCATGGGTTGCGGCGGAAAGGACGAGCAGATCCGGCGCGATTTCTATCCGCTCCCGGATGATCTTGTCCTGAAAAGAAACCGTCAGCTTTTGGCCATCCTTCTTCACTTCCGGCTTCTCTTCGGGCTCATAGCGGACAAACAAAACTCCCTTTTCCCGCGCCTTGGCATAATAGGGTTCCGCCAGCCCGTATGTCCGCACATCCCTGTAGAGAACCGTAATTTCCGTTTCAGGATTGAGCTCCTTGAGCTTCAGCGCGTTTTTGACGGCCGTGGCGCAGCAGGTTCGGCTGCAGTTCGGCCGCTCCGCGTTTCTGGAGCCCACGCACTGAATCATCACGACCTTTTTCGCTTTCGCGACGACATCCGACTTGCCGACGATCTTGTTTTCCAGTTCGAGCTGGGTGACGATGCGCGGATCCTCGCCGTAGAGAAATTCGGTCGGCCTGGCTTCCTGCGCCCCGGTAGCCACCACGACGACGCCGTGATCGATTTTCTGATACTCGCCGTTCGGTCCGGACTTTACGCCGGTCGTGAAGTTGCCCTTGGCCCCGCCCGAATCGACGACGCTGGCGTTGAACAGGACGCGGATCAGCGGATGATTTTTGACCCGCTCGATGGTGCTCTGGAGCAACGCCCGGACGTCCTGTCCGTCAAGAGTGTAGTGGAGGTTCCAAAGGTTGCCGCCGAGCCGGTCTTCTTTTTCAAGCAGATACACTTCATACCCCTGGTCGGCGATCTTCAAAGCGGACGTCATTCCGGCGATGCCGCCCCCGATGACGATCGCTTTTTGGGTGACAGCCACCTCGTGTTCCCCCAGCGGCTGGATCATTCGCGCATTGGCTACCGCCATGCGGACGAGGTCTTCCGCCTTTTCCGTTGCTTCCGTCTTCTGCTTCATGTGAACCCACGAGCACTGATCGCGGATGTTCGCCATTTCGAACAGGTACTTGTTCAGGCCGGCCTGCCGCACGGTCTCCCGGAACAACGGTTCGTGCGTCCTGGGGGAGCAGGAGGCCACGATAACTCTGTTGAGGTTATGCTCCTTGATCCCCTCGCGCATTTTTGCTTGAGTGTCCTGGGAACAAGTGTAAAGGTTGTCTTCGACGTGAACGACATTCCTGAGCGTTCTCGCGTAATCTCTAACCTTCGGAACATTGACGACGCCGCCGATATTGATGCCGCAGTTGCAGACGAATACGCCGATGCGGGGTTCCTGGTCCTTGACGTCGACTTCGGGCGGGTATTCCTTTTTCACGGTCATCGTTCCGCGCGCCATGGCGAGAGGTGCCATGGCATCGGCGGCTGCTCCGCTGGCCTGGGCCACCGTTTCGGGGATATCCTTCGGGCCCTGGTAGACGCCGCAGACATAGACGCCGTCCCTCGAAGTCGCATGCGGCTCAAAGCTTGCCGTTTTTGCGAACCCGTACTTGTCCACATCGACGCCGAGCCGCTTGGCCATCTCAACCGTCTGTTTGGCCGGCTCGAGACCGACGGAGAGAACGACCATATCGAATTCTTCTTCGACGATCTTTCCGGCCTCGTCGATATACGTAATCACCAGGTTCTTGGTGCTGAAGTCTTCGCGAACCTTCGAAACGGCGCACTTCACATAACGCACACCGGATTCGGATTTGGCCCGTTCATAATAGGTTTCGAAATTTTTGCCGAAAGCCCGGATGTCCATGTAGAAGATCGTGGGCTCGATGCTGTTGTCGTGCTCGCGCGCGATGACGGCTTCCTTGGTGGCGTACATGCAGCAGACGGAAGAGCAGTAGTCGTTGCCGCAGGAAGTGTCCCGGCTTCCCACGCACTGAATAAAGGCGATCTTTTTCGGATGCTTGCCGTCGGATATGCGCTGGACGGTGCCCCCGTAGGGACCGCTGGCGCTCAGGATTCGTTCGAATTCGAGGCTGGTGACAACGTTGGGGTACTGTCCGTAGCCCAGTTCCGGCCGGACGTTGCCATCCACGGTCTTGAAGCCCGGGGTAAGCAGGACGGCGCCGACTTTCAGGTCCACCACCTCGTCGCGGTCGTCGTGATTCACCGCGCCTGCGCGGCACGCATACACGCACTGGTTGCATTCCGAGCAGATTCCGCATTCAAGGCACCGCTTGGCTGCTTCGACCACTTCCTCTTCGGTGAGCGCTGCTTCAACTTCGTTGAAGTCGTGCTTGCGCTCCGAAGCCGAACGTTTCGAAGGCTCAAAACGGGAAGCCTGCGACGAGACTTCCACCAGTTGTTCCTTCTGTTCGGGATCAATTTTTGATTCGGGCAATCTCTCAAGAACCGGCACTACCGGAGGCCATGCTTTCGTTGTTTCTTCCTTTAAAAACGCCGCGATCGATCCGGCTGCCCTGTGTCCCGCCTCGATGGCTTCGACTACCCATGTTGTGCCGGTTACGGCATCGCCGCCGGCAAAAATGCCCGGAACGTTGGTCGCGAGCGTGTTTTTGTCCACCGCAATCCTGCCCCGCGCCGTCTCGACCTTGTCCTTCAAAGGGGCTGTATCCGGCCGTTGACTGATGGCGTAAATCACGAGATCGCAGGGAATGACGGTCTCGGTTCCTTTAAGAACGTCCATGTCCAGTTTCCCGTCGGCGAAACCGCGGAAATTCACATTCACGGTTTTAACCCCGGTTACCTTCCCGTCCTTGTTTGTGATTTCCAGGAAGTTCCTGCCGGGCATTACGTCGATCCCCTCTTCGCGGCAATCGCGGACCTCCCAGTCATGGGCGAGCATTTTTCCCTCGCCCTCGAGGCAGGTCATTCCCACCCAGCTTGCTCCCAGCCTGACCGAGGACATGGCTGCATCTACCGCGACATTGCCTCCGCCCAGAACCAGGACGCGCTTGCCCTTGACATCGGGCGGTCTGACATCCCCGTTCCTGAGACTCACGGCCCGAAGGAAGTCGGTTGCGACATGGACATCCGGAAGGTCATTTCCGGGGATGCCTGTTTTGATGCCGACATGAGCGCCGGTTGCCACAAAAACTGCCTGATACTCGCCGAGCAACCCAACGGCATCGTCCACCCGGGTATTGAGCTTCAGCTCGACACCGCTGGCGGTTATTTCATCGATTTCCTTCTGAACCAGATCGTAAGGCATCCGGTACTCCGGAATGCCTACCCGCATCATCCCGCCGGGTACCGGCAAGGCTTCGAATACGGTTACTTCGAAGTTTTTGGCGATCAGGTCGTTGGCTGCCGTCATGCCCGCCGGCCCGGCGCCGATAATGGCCACCCTCTTGCCCAGTCCTGTGGCGTCCGGGGATTTTTGAATGCCTGCCGCATAGGCTTTCTGAACCTCTTCGGGATGGGCAAATGCCCAATCGGTCACGAAGCGCTTCAGGTGCATGATGTTAACGGCCTCGTGCCCGTTTTCGCCGCGGGTGCAGGCTTCCTCGCATTTATGATTGCAGACACGGCCGCAAACAGAGGGGAAGGGATTGTCTTCCTTAATGGTCCGGTAGGCATCCGCGAAACGCTTCTCGCGAATCAGCGCTATATAACCCATCGCCCGCTGCTCGATGGGGCATGCGTTCCGGCAGGGAGCTTCGCCGCGCTTTTCAATGGCGTATGCGTTGGGTATTGCCTGCGGATATCTCTTATAAATGGCCTTGCGGGTGTTGAGCAGGGCATTGAATTCATTGGGGCGCGCGATAGGGCAAACGGTGGCGCAATCGCCGCAAGCCGTACATTTCTGGAGGTCCACAAAACGGGCGCGTTTGCGGACGCGAACGGTGAAATTCCCCGGCTCACCCGAAACGCTTTCCACGTCAGAGGCCGTCAATATGTTAATGTTCAGATTGCAGCCCGCTTCCACCAGTTTCGGCGAGACTATGCACATGGCGCAATCATTGGTAGGGAAGGTCTTGTCAAGCTGCGCCATCACTCCGCCGATGGCGGGAGATGTCTCCACCATATAGACGTAATAGCCGGATTCCGCCAAATCCAGCGATGACTGGATCCCTGCAATCCCGCCGCCAATAACCATTACGGCCCCAACCTTATCAGCCATACTACCCCTCCGTTCCGAGTTCTCAGTTTCCAGTTCCCAGTTTTGCCTTTGGCCTTTTAACTGGAAACTGGGAACTGGAAACTCGGAACTCTGATTACATCAATCCTTTTGCGCTCAACATCGGGATGGGATCCTTGAAATGGCGTTTGAACCATTTGCCGGTCTCCCGGTGGCCCATGGCCAGTCCCATCAGTTCGGTATAGTAGAGAATAGGGAGATCGAATTTCTTTCCCAGATCCTTCTCGATGTCTTCCTGGCGAGTGTCCAGATTCATCTGGCACATGGAGCAGCCGACAACCACGCAGTCCGCCCCGGTTTCTTTCGCTTTTGCAAGGATCTTGCCGGTCATTTGTTTGAAAATATCGATGCGCGTAACCATCAGGCTGGCTCCGCAACAGTCGGTTTTGTAGGACCATTGAATCGGCTCGATGCCCAGCTGCTTCAGAAGCTTGTCCATGTGCATGGGATTTTCATAATCCTTGATCCCGGTGATTTTTGGAGGCCGGACAGGAAGACATCCGTAGTAACAAACAGCCTTGAGACCCGCGAGCGGCTTCACCATCTTTTTCTTCAGCTCTTCCAGGATCGGCTTGTCGCACAGGTAATCCAGGGCGAACCGGATGGGCACCTTTCCCTGATAAGGGAAGCTTACCTTCTTGCCGTGCTCTTTCACTTCGTATTCGGCTGTCTTGAAGCGGCTGTAACAGCTTGCGCAGGGCACCAACAGTTCGCGGTCGCTTTTTTCAGCGATTGCCAGATTCCGGGCAGGCATTTCGGTAGCCAGTTTTTCGTCCAGCGAATGGGCGGAAGTGGCGCCGCAGCATGTCCAGTCTTCCAGTTCGTGAATCTTTATATCGAGGAGGTCCAGAACGCCTCGGATGGACTCGTCAAACTCCCTGGATGTGCCGTGAAGCGAACAGCCGGGGAAATAGGAGAATTCTTTCATTGATCGCCTCCTTTTCCCACAGTGCTGAACAGCTTTCTGAATTGCCTTCCGCCTTTGAATGTCGGCAAAAGACTGATTTTACCCTTTAAAAACATTTTCATCGTCCATCCCATCATCCCGCCCAAACCTCCGGTCTGCATGACGTAAATCCCCATGCCGGGTTCCCAGGTGCGGCCCGTGTATTTCGTGAGCCCCAGAAAGAACTTGTGGAACAGCGAGATCTTCTTTTCTCCTGGAGCCATGCCGGATCGGGCGGATATCTCTCTCAAGGTATCCATAACTTTGGCGATGTCGATGCTGTTGGGGCACCGGACGCTGCAGGTGTGGCAGGAAGCGCACAGCCAAATGGTTTTCGATGAAAGCACCTTGTCCCGGTTGTTGTATTGAATGTGACGGAACATCTGGTTGGGGAGGATGTCCATGGCAAAATTAACGGGACACCCTGCTGAACACTTCTGGCACTGATAACAGTTTTGAATCTTTTCTCCGCTGACCTTATAAATTTCATTCAGGAGAGATTGATTCGTTTTGATTGCCTGCGCGCTTTGGTCCATCGCTACTCCATTTCCCGGCAGGGCAAATTAGCCCATCCCTTAACCGGTCGAGACACTGAAAACGTCCTCTTCCGGCAGCACCGTATCCCTTAAAATGATACCATATTTATGACGAATATGAAGAACTGGCTGTTAACTCTATAAAACTTATAAAACTAATAATGCTGATAGATTGCAGGAAAAAGGAACTTGGAAATCAAACCCGATATCATTATTTATCCCATACCTATTTAACTACCCGGCCGGGCTTCTTCGCCACTTCGGCCGCCCGTTGCTCCTTTTGCTCAGCAATCCCCTTCCTTAATGAGCCCGGCGATCCGTAAACCTAAACTTCGCCCGCAGATTCGCCGCTAAACGCGGCGCTGCAGTATACACCAAAACCTCCAGGACTCGAAGACACAAACAGGCAAAACAGCGAT
>CAWEJX010000002.1:0-12786 GCA_963809485.1 uncultured Acidobacteriota bacterium | reverse complement strand
AACGCCGGATCCCTGTAACCGCCTGGGGGGTGGGAACGAGCCTCGAGGGCAATCCGATCCCCGTGAGCCATGGCATTGTCCTCGATTTCCAGGAAATGCAGGGAATACTTGCGGTCCACCCGCAGGACTTCCAGGTCGATGTGCAGGCAGGGGTGATGTACAAGGACCTGAACAAAACTCTTAGCCGCCACGGTCTCTTTTTCCCGCCCGATCCCGGCGCGGCAGCCACTATCGGCGGGATGATCGGGAATAACGCCAGCGGCGTCAAAACGGTGAAATAGGGGCGACAAAGGACCATATCCTGCGTTTGGCCGATGTCCTGCCCGGAGGAAACGTCATCAGGGCAGGGAATAGGGCTCGAAAAAGCTCATCGGGTTACAACCTCATTCACCTTTTTGCGGGCTCTGAAGGCACTCTCGGCATCATCACAGAAGCGACCTTGAGGCTTGCCGGCCTGCCTGCAAATTTCATGGCGCTGCGCATCACCTTCCCTGAGATAAAGAATGCCACGGACACCGTGTTCCAGGTTATGAGTTCCGGATTCTCCCCAGCGGCAATGGAATTCCTCGACAGCAACGTGATCGGTGTGCTCAACCGGGACAGGGAACTATATATGCAGGAACAGCCTACGTTGCTCATGGAGTTCACTGGTTTCAGCGAGGAAGGTCTCCGGGCAGAGATGGCCTATATCGAAGAGATCTGCACGGAAAATTCCAGCACATTCATCGATAAGGGCATCGGTCAGACGGAGAGGGACCGTCTGTGGGAAATGCGCCACCTCACCTTCGAGTCCATCAAGCGGCAGAATCCCGGGTTGCTGCCGCTCATCATGGACGTTGCGGTCCCGCTTTCGTGCTACAGCGATATGGTGGCCTTCATCAAGCAGGAAGTGCGCGATCTCCGGGCCTTTGTTTTCGGCCACGCCGGCGACGGCAACATCCACGTCATTGTCATGGATGTACCCACGGACAGCACCCGATGGGCCAGGGTTGAGGATGCGCATCGACGCATCGTAGAACAGGCTTTGGCGCTCGAAGGCACCTGCACCGGGGAGCACGGGATTGGAATCGGCAAGCGCCGCTTCCTACCCGAAGAGCACGGAGACAGCCTTGAACTTATGAAAAGGCTTAAGACGCTCATTGACCCGGAAGGCCTCTTCAATCCCGGCAAGCTGTTTCTATAAGAGACCGGGTATAAGCCAGCCGAAAAAATTCCTGACTGCAAAATTATCCGACATTTCCGCGATTATTGATTTCTGCAGCGATAGGTCCCACGGGCAGTCCGATGACTGGCACGCATTGCGCGGACCAAACGGTGGATAAAAGGAGGCTTTAGCCATAGTCGCTGTTCGGGAGAGATGGCAATATGCTTCCCGGGCCAGGGATGCATTTGGGCAGGAATTACAGCAAAGCTGTGCTGAAATATCTCTCCGCCCGGTCGGGCAGTATGGTTACAATCCTGTTGTGGCCGTTATCCATGTGGAGAGCCGCAAAAACATTGGCCCCGGAAGAGGTCCCTACGAGCAATCCTTCTTCGCGGGAGAGCCTTCGGGTTGTTTCGATAGCTTCTTCGTCGGAAACCGTGAACACCATGTCCACGAGGTTCACATCGAGGACATCCGGAATGAATCCGTCCCCGATTCCCTGGATGTTGTGAAGCCCCGGTTCCCTCCCGAGCAATGCCGCGCTGTTCTTCGGTTCCACCGCGACGATTTTGGTGGAAGGCTTCTTCTCTTTGAGAAACTTCCCGATGCCCTGAAGCGTTCCCCCGCTTCCCACTCCGGCTACAAAAACATCGATGCTGCCGCCTGCGTCCTTCCAGATTTCCGGAGCTGTTTGCAGGTAATGAACCTCCGGATTGTCCGGATTGCTGAACTGATTGGCGACGAAATATTTCTGCGGTTCCGGACCGATGATTTCTTTTAGCTTCTTGAGGCTTGCCGACAGGCTCCCCTCGGCCGGACTGAAGACGATTTCTCCCCCGAATGCCCGGATGATCTTCTTGCGTTCTTCGCTCATGTTCTCGGGCATGATGCAAACGACCTCGTAGCCCTTGATCCTGCCTATCAGCGCCAGGCCTATTCCCGTGTTTCCGGAGGTCGCTTCAATGATTATCATCCCGGGCTTGAGCTTTCCCTGTTTTTCCGCAGACTCGATGATGTACTTGGCGACGCGGTCCTTGACGCTGCCCCCGGGATTTAGGTGCTCGGCTTTGACGAATACATTGCCTGAAGACAGCTTTTTAAGACTTATCAACGGAGTGTTTCCGACGGCATCCAGAATAGAATGTATCAGCATCATGACCTCGTTGTATGACTTCCTCTAATAATTCGTAAGGGCAGCTTTCCACCGCCGTCCGATTGATGTCTTATGCATATCCCCCAGCCAATTTGCCATGCTACGCCAGATGAAACGCGTCGTGGATCGCCTGCACGGCCTGGCGGGCCTCCGACTGTGCGACGACAAAGGAAATATTCAATTCCGACGAACCCTGCGCAATCGCCATGATGTTCACTCCTGCGCTTGCCACGGCCGTAAATGTCTTTGCGGCGATGCCGCGCGTGCCCTTCATCCCGGCGCCCACAACCGCAACGATGGATACGTTATCGTGCAGCTTGATATCGTCGATAGCCTTTTTCGCAAATTCGATTTCGAATTCCCCCCGGAGCGCCTTCAGCGCCCGTTTGCAGTCATTCTGGGGAATCACCAGGCAGACGTTATGTTCCGAAGACGCCTGCGAGATCATCATCACATTCACCTGAACCCGCGCCAGCGCCGCAAAAATCCTTGCGGAAATTCCGGGCACCCCCACCATTCCGTTTCCCTCGATCGACACCAGGCTGAGTTTGTCGATCGAAGTAACATTCTTTACCACTCTCTCCGTCTGGTTGGCCGTCTTCGAAATGAGCGTCCCGGGATGAGAGGGATTAAATGTGTTTTTGATCCTGATAGGAATGTTGTTTTCGATGGCCGGCATCATGGTCTTGGGATGGATCACCTTCGCGCCGAAGTAGGACATCTCCGCCGCCTCGCGATAGGTGATCTCCGGCAGCACAGTCGCCTTCTTGACCGCGCGGGGATCGGCTGTCATGACCCCGTCCACATCCGTCCATATCCAGATTTCTTCGCTGTCGAGCGCGGCGCCGATAATTGAAGCCGTATAGTCCGATCCGCTGCGGCCCAGAGTCGTTGTGAGGCCGTCTTCCGTGCTTGCGATGAAGCCCGTGACAATGGGCACGATGTTTCTCTTCACGAGCGGCAAAAGCCTCTTTCGCGCGCTACGCTTGGTTGCGGAAAAATCCACGGCTGCTTCCCCGAAATGATCATCCGTCCGGACGATCGCCCGGGAGTCGATGAATTCGGCATCCACGCCGCGGCTGTTCAGTATCGCCGCCAGCTGCACGCAGGACAACACCTCTCCAAAAGCCGATATCGCGTCGAGAGAGCGGACGGTCAGTTCCTTGAGCAGGCTGACGCCGCGGCAAAGGTTTGAGAGTTCGTCGATGAGGCGCGCCTGGCGATCGATGAGGGCTTTGCGGGCTTCAGGTTGCTCTACCATATGCGCGACCTGGAGGTGCTTTTGCCTCAATCCCTCGATATTCGCCTCGACCCGGCGGGTTTCACGGCGCGCGGCCATGTGCGCGGTATCCAGCAGGGTGTTGGTTACCCCGCCCATGGCCGATGCCACAACCACAGCGTGCCTGGACAAATGCGATCGGACAATCGTGGCGGCATCGTTGATCCGCTGGACATCCCCGACGGAAGTCCCGCCGAATTTCATCGTTATCATAGATAGGTGGCCTCCGGAGACACAATATTGCCAAATTCGGGAATGTTTTAAAGAAAAAACGGCACGGATTCCACGGATTCGTGTAGATTCTTGGCTGCATCCCAGGGGGTTGCTATGAAAATTTTCGTTCCGGGCCGTGTCTGCCTCTTTGGCGAACACTCCGACATCGGCCTTCGCGAATACTACCTTGAAACCCTGAAGTCCTTTGCTACAAGGGAAATCGTCGTTAATCCCTCGGCTCTGATGGATGGCTTTTGGTGTTTGACGGCTCCAGCATTTGATAACGCTGATATACGCTGACAAAGCCGCTGATGAACGCTGACAATTTAATCATTCAACAGGAAATCAAACTACTGGATTTTATGAAACTACCTTAAAATTTTTACAATCAAGGGTCTGGTTTTCAGAATATATCGGGTAATGCAAAATCCTGGCATATTTGTCCTATTGGAGAACGGGCTTTGGCGCTAATACCAGAGAAGTTCATGGGATTGACGGAATTCATGGCGGGGCATGCAAAATGGTATCCGGATAAGACGGCAATTATTTATGAAGAGAAGAGGCTTTCCTGGAAAAAGTTCAACTATAACATTAACAAAGTTGCGAACGGCCTTGTCAGACTTGGAGTCTCCAAAGGCGGCCGGGTGGCCATCCTGAGCCGCAACTGTCTCGAATATCCGGAAATCATGTTCGGAGCGCTGAAAGCCGGAGCCGCCATCGTCCCCCTCTCGACCATGCTGAAAAAAGAGACTGTCGCCCTCCAACTGAGGGATGCGTGCCCCAAAGCACTTTTTGCAGCACGATCGGTTCTGAACCTCGTGGAAAACTGTAGCTCTATCACTCAAAGGATTGTGCTGGAAGGACCCGCTGCAGGCTGGACGGATTACGATAATTTTCTCGGCGCGTCATCCTGCGAAGAGCCGGACAGAGTCATTACGACGGAAGATCTCTACAACATCGTCTACAGTTCCGGCACAACCGGAGTGCCCAAAGGGATTGTGCACACGCACCGGGCCCGGCTTGATTTCGCAATGACCTGCGCCCTGGAATTCCGGGTCCACAACGAGGCTATCAGCCTTGTCAGCACGCCGCTTTACGCCAACGGTACCCAGCTGATCTACCTTCCCACGCTTCTGGCTGGAGGCACCGTGGTCCTCATGGGTTCCTTCGACCCGGGCGCATTCCTGGATCTGGTTCAAAAGGAAAGATGCACGCACGCATTTCTGGTTCCTACTCAATTCATCAGGATCATGGATTATGCGGAATTCAGCCGATTCGATACATCATCGATCGAGGTTTTTCTATCCGCCGCCGCGCCCTTGCGCAAGTCGACTAAGAGCGAGATCCTGCGCAAATTTCCTAAATCCAAACTTGTGGAGCTTTATGGCCTTACCGAAGGGATAAGCACCGTTCTGCGGCCGAATGAACAGTTCTCCAAGCTGGGCTCGGTAGGGAAGCCGCGTCTGGGCGGCGACATAAAAATCATCGACGACGAAGGCCGGGAACTCCCGCAAGGAGAAACCGGTGAAATCGCCGGATATAACTTTTCCATGATGGCGGAATATTACAAAAATCCGGAAAAAAGCCGGGAAATCCTTTGGCCCGATGGGAAGGGAAGGCTCTACATCAGAACCGGCGATATCGGCAGGCTGGACGAAGACGGCTACCTTTACATACTGGACCGCAAAAAGGACCTCATCATCTCCGGCGGCATCAATATTTATCCCAGCGACATCGAGGAGGTTCTTTTGAAACACCCGGAAGTTGCAGAGGCTGCCGTCATTGGTATACCCCACAGCGAGTGGGGCGAAAGCCCTCTGGCCCTGGTAGTGAAAAAGCAGTTGGACTCTCCCCTTGGAGAAATTACCCTCAAGGACTGGGCCAATGCCCGACTGGCCGGCTATCAAAGGCTTTCAGCTGTGGAATTCAGGCACTCCCTGCCCCGCAATGACCTCGGAAAAATCCTGAAAGGTGAATTAAAAAAGACTTATAATTCGTGAAATAGGTGGCGTTTTCAAATGCGTCATCTATTGAATTTATTACCCTTCAGGACTAAGCTTTGCCGTCTGTCCGGAGTGTTTGCTTCATGGCAACGCAGGAACCGAAGGTCAAGCTGAGGCGGCAGGTCACGGTCTGGGGATCGTTTACCTGGGGTTACGCGGATGTCGGAGCCGATGTCTACGTCGCTCTAGGGTTGGTCATCGCCGCGGCCCAGGGCGCCACGCCGCTGGCTTTTGCGATCGCCGGCATCGTCTACATTTTTGTGGGCCTGGCGCACACGGAATTGGCTGCGGCCTATCCTGTTGCAGGGGGCGGCCAGTATTTTGCCTTCCGTGGCATGGGCGACTTCTGGGGCGTCGTGACGGGTGCCGCGCTCATGCTGGATTACACGGTCGACATCGCGCTGTTTGCCATGGCCTCAGCAGGATACGTCAATTTCTTCTTCCCGGCCATCCGAAATTTTGCCGTCGATTTTGGTCCCTTCCACCATGTGAACCTGATCTGGCTTGCCGAGTCGATGGTTTTTATCGGCTTCCTGATCGTGCTTAATATTAAGGGTGTCCGCGAATCGTCGCTGTTTAACGAAATCCTGGGCGTTCTGGATATGGCGATGGAAGCCTCCATCGTGATTCTGGGATTTGCCTTCGCCTGGCATCCGGACCTTTTCCTGCACCAGTGGCATACGGCGTTCCCTCCAACCAAACAGATCCTTTATGCCGTCAGCATCGCGGTGATTTCCTTTGTCGGTTTGGAGTCCGTGTCTCAGGCTGCTCAGGAGACGATCCGCCCGGGAACAGTCATACCTCGAACCTCGCTGGCACTGATCGTGGTAGTCCTGCTCTTTGCCATGGCGTTTCCGGTAGTGAGCCTGGGAATTCTTCCGTGGCAGGACCTTGCATCGCGCGAAGGCGATCCGGTCGCGCACCTTGCAAGCCAATTGCCTTACATAGGATTTCTCGCCGGTCCCATCGCGGCAGTACTTGCCGCGACCATTGTGCTGATTTCGGCGAATACGGGTGTTATGGGCTGCAGCCGGCTGGCATACAGCATGTCCGAAATGGGCCTCATCGGGAAGTGGCTGTCCCATGTTCATCACAAGTACCACACGCCGGTGCGCGCCATCGTGGTCTTCGCATGCGTTGCTGCGCTCGAAGCCCTGTTTGGTTTCCTGACTGGCGAGAGGGCTCTAGAGACCATGGCGGATATGTACGCCTTCGGCGCCATGCTGGCATATCTCCTTGCGAGCATGGCCCTGGTGGCGTTGAGGATCCGCGAGCCGCGCACGCCGCGGGCGTACCGCGTGCCGCTCAATATTCAGTGGCGGGGCAAGGACATTCCCGTGCTCGGATTTTTGGCCATTCTGGGGACGGCGGGAATGCTCGTCATCGTTTTGTGGACTCACGCGGTCGCGCGCGTCCTGGGTCCTTTGTGGGTGGCGGCATGGGTGGGATACTACATCTGGTATCGGTATAAAAGCAAACTGCCCATTTTCCGGAGCACCCCGCACGATTGGGATGCGGAGCAGCTGGAGATCCTGGCGGATACAGGGGAGTGGGAACTCCTGGAGCAGTTCAAAATTGAAGTGGAGCGGAAGAAAAAAGCCGGCGGTTCCACTTCAAAAACCGTGGTGCCCTGATGTGGATCCGATTTCGAAAAATCATGGCAATTCTTCTCATGGTGTTGGGTGCCGCCATGCTTCTCCGGGGCCTGCAATTCACGGTCCGGAAGGGACTAGGCTGGCAGGGCACCATTCAGGCCTTGATTGTCGGTGCGCTTGTGTTCGCGCTGGGTTTTACTCGTTGGCGCTATCTGCGCCAGAGGTGATCGCCGCGATGCCTCATCCGTTAGGTGTTACTGATTGCCTTTCTGTTTGCCGCCATCCTCGGGCTGACTCTGTTTTGGATGCTGCGGCTGCCGCAGGGCTATGACTCAGGAAGTGGCCAGGGCCGTCTTCTCCGTGCAGGCCTCGCGCTGCATCATAGTTCCTATCCTGGATCTGTTCTATACGGAGAGAGCCGTGGAACTGGCCTGCCGGATGGGAAAGCAGCAGAACGCCGGCATTGTGCTTGCCTATGTCGTGGAGGTGCCGCGCCTGGTGACGCTGAATTCTCCGCTTCCGCCCGACGTCGAGGATCGAGCCCAGCAGGCGCTGAAAAATGCTCAGAACATCGTCGAACGGCATGGCCTTAAATCCATGACGACGACGTTGCGTTCTCGCGAAGCCAGCGAGGGGATTGGCCAGCTTGTGCAGACATACAGCGGCGACATCGTCGTGCTGGGAGTGCAGGCCGTGGAGCGGCATCTGCCCAGCATTTTCACAAGGACTGCGGATGCGCTGATGCGGCGCCCGCCCTGTGAAGTTCTGATAGACAGCGTGCCGGGCTAACCGGCGCCGGGAGTGAACGATCATGCGTGTGGTAATTTTGGGCTGCGGCCGCGTCGGTTCGACTCTGGCTTTGATGCTGAGTTCCGAAGGTCACGATGTAAGCATTATAGACGTGGACACCTCCGCATTCCGCCGGCTGGGTGAAAATTTCAGCGGGCGCGCCATCAACGGGATCGGCATCAACGCCGATGTGCTGCGCGAGGCAGGGATCGAAAATGCCGATGCTTTCCTCACGGTGACGAACGGCGACAACACCAACATCATGGCGGCGCAGATTGCCAAGACCCTGTTTCAGGTGCCGCGTGTGATGGCCCGCATCTACGACCCACTGCGCGCGGAAATCTATCGCGAAGTGGGAGTCGAGACTCTGTGCATCACGACTCTTGGAGCGGGCATCTTCCATGACCGGCTGCTGGGCCGGGCTTACCAGAGCATTGATCAATATTGGGACCTGACGCACCAGATGCATCGTCTATATGCGGCAAACCTGCCCACGCCCAAGCAGCTCGCCGAGAAGCGCGCCAGCCGCAAGAACGGCCACCCGGACTACATCATCATCGCCGGCGGCGGCAAGGTCGGACATAACCTCGGGCGGGCCCTGCTGAGCAAGGGCGATGAAGTGCTGATCCTGGAAAAGCGGCCGCTGCGCTTTCACGCGCTGCACGACGAACTGGGCGAGGCGGTGTTTTTCGGCGATGCATGTGAAATACGGACGATGGTGCAGGTGGGAATGGAGCGCGCGGACCTGGTGGTTGCCGTTACCGGCGACGATGAGGACAACCTGATCATCTGCCAGGCGGCGAAACGGTGGTTCGGCGTGCCGCGCGCCATCGGGCGAGTCAACAACCCGGCCAACGAGGATACGTTTCACAAGCTGGGAATTGAGGAGACCATCAGCGCCACGAGGCTGATGTACCAGTTGATTGAGCAGGAAGTTGCAACGAGCGATCTCGTACCGCTCTCCCTGCTGCGGCGCGGCAACCTGGAAGTGGTGGAGGTCCAGCTGCATTCGGACTCCCCGGCGCTGAACGTTCCGATACGCAATTTGAACCTGCCCGCAGGCTGCCTGCTGACGGCCATCGTGCGGGGCAACAAGTCCCAGATTGTCACCGGCGACAGCAAACTGCAGGCGAATGACACGGTCGTGGCAATAACGGAGCCCTCGGCGATGAATGCGCTGAGGCAGACTTTGCTGGGAGAATAGAGCCTGGAAAAAAGGCCCACGCATTGCGCGAATCGTGCTATTATTTCCGCTGATTTTCCGCATGTGGTGAGCGTAGCTCAGCTGGTAGAGCTCTGGATTGTGGCTCCAGCGGCCGCGGGTTCGATCCCCGTCGCTCACCCCACCCTCTCTTAGTGATTAGCGATTAGGGATTAGATTTATATATTTTTTCAGCGTATGTCAGCGTTTATCGGCGTACGTCAGCGTTAAAATTGGAGGAGGGGCCCCCAGAGCCGTCCGATGCACGCGCCAGGGAAAAAGTAGCCTATCTACCATTCGGGATTGGCGCCGAGCTGCTCAACCACGTAATCGCGGTATCTCCCGTCCAACAGATAAATCACAAAGGTTTCGTGAACCAGGTGGATGAGTCTCTGAAGCGCATACGCATAATCACCATCGCGGACCGTAATTCCGATAGATGCATTGCCGTGGTTTTTCGAGCATCGCAGACGCGCTTTGGCTTTTTCGGTCCGCCGGTGCTCCGGCAGGCTCTCGTCATGGTGGGAATGGACGAACGCTTTGAAATTCGGATAAATATCGGCCGGCACGCGAGGCAAGACAACAGGGATCGAGATGGTTTTCTTCCGCCTGTCCACAATCAGGTCGAAAACACAATTGTGGAACCAAACCAATTTGAACGCTGCGGCGCCGTGCCGCACGGGTTGCCGGCTGAATCCCCGGAAAACGCCGCGCTTCGCGTAATCCTCGAGCAGGCGGTTGACCTCGTCGATGGAAGAGCGAGCCTTTTTTAATGCCAAGCGCATGAACTCCAATCAGTGGCGTATGGCTCCGATTCCCGGTTCCGGCCCAAAAATCAATCCTGGAGGATATAGGCTGGGGACATTGAATTCCCTGATTCCCTGGCAATTGATCAGAGTGGAATAACCTTGCCTGGCGGCTGCGTCGTAGCTGCGCTTCAGGGCGGCGCGCAGATCCTCGGGTGTCCGCACATACTCGCCGCGCGTGCCCAGGTGTTCGGCCATTTTGTCGTAGCGCAGGTTTTCCTGGAACAGGTACATGTGCAGGGCGCGGGGCGAGGATTCCGCCATGGTGAAGGTTCCCCAGCAGTCGTTGTTGTAGACGACACAGATCACGGGCAGCTTGTATTTGACAAAGGTATCGAGCTCGAGCAGGCTATAGGCCATGCCGGCATCGCCGGTTACTACCACGACCGGTGCGCCCTTGTAGGCTGCATGCGGGCCGATGCCTCTTTGGACAGCCACGGCGGGTCCCATCATCATGGCCAGGTCCGGTCCCATGGCCCCGAACTGGAAGCAGACGGTCACCTCCTGGCCCGGACGATGAGCGCGCAGCCATCGCATGCAGGCGAATCCAATCATGTTGCCGCCCCATCCCGTGACGGTCTGCTTGGGATCGATATCGCCTTTGTATAGGAAATCGTGGACTTCCTTGCACAGGATGAAGGGATGGAGGCTGTTGGTGTCGCGGGTGTATTTGAGCATCGTGTTGTAAAGGGCGAGCTGTTCCTTTTCCCACTTCTGCTTCGCCGCCGCGATTTCCCGGACCCAGGAATCGCGCTTTTTGGCGGGGAGTCCGTTCGCCAGGGCCTCCATGAAAACTTTCTCGTCGCTGACGATGCCCAGGTCGAGCGGCCAGTTCCGGCCCAGATCCTCCTGCGTGGGGTGAACCCGGATGGTTTTCACGCCCGGGGGCAGTGTCCACTCTTCGGGCGTCGGCATGGAATACTGGCCGACGAAGACGACCAGGTCCGCGCTCATCAGGGCGTCGTTAGACATGCTGGCGGAAAGACGGTGCTCGTCCGGAAAGTGCCCGCGCACAGGGCCGGATCCGACGACGGCTATCTCGTGTTTTTCGGCTGCCTGCATCAGCGCCTCGCAGGCTTTGCGAACGAAGATGCCGTGCCCTGCAATGAGCACAGGCCGCTCCGCCCTGGTGATCATATCGATAGCCTGCCGGACTTCTTTGGTGCCGGGGAAGGCTCGCGATTCAGCGCGATACTGTTCTTTTTTGTAGAAGCGTTCGAGTTTGGAGGAATCGGGGAAGAGTTCGGCAGCGACCTCGGCAGGGAAGTCCAGGTGTACAACATCGGGAACGCCGGATTTCAGCTGGCGGAATGCGTGCGCGCCATATTCGTACACGCGGTTCGGCGCGGTGATGCGCTTGCCGTACTTTTTCAGGCCTTCGGTGATCGGCTGCTGGTACATGAACTGAATCCCCTTCTGGTTATCCTCGGACTTGAGGTTCGCGTTGCTGGCGAGCACCAGGAGGGGGCTGTTGGCGAAGTGCGCGGAGCCGATGTTCATGATCATGTGCGTGAGACCGGGGCCTTCGGTGCCCGAGCAGGCGGCGACTTCGCCGGTGACGCGGCAGAAGCCATCGGCCGCCGCGCACATTCCTCCTTCCGTGCGTCCGCCGTAGCAGGGAATTCCGGCTTCGGCGATGGCATTGATAATGCTGTAATTGCCTGCCGCGCAGAACAGGGCCGCGAGGTCCTCATCCTTGCAGAGGTTGGCGAAAACCTGGGCCCCGGTCATGCCCTTGCCGGAAAAACTTGGCCGATGGATGGGCGCAGCCAGCGATTCGTCCACTGCTTTGGGAATGCGTATGGTTGGAATCGCAGCCTGGCCGAAGAGTTTTTCCTGATGCAGAATTCCGGTGCCGGCCGTAGCGGCCGTGGCAGCCGTGGCCGCGAGAAACGACCTGCGCGAGGATTGCATTTTTTTTGGATTGCCTCCCGTTTTGCGCGTGTCTTTCATAATCCCCCGCCTCTGGCGAAGATGGTTTAGGTTAATAAGGAAAAAATTCTTTAATGAGTATAAATCGATTCCTTTCCAGGTAGCAACACGCACAGCACAGCAGTATGGCCCCAAATCGGTTGCCTCAAAAGGGTTTTTCAGCGTAAGTCAGCGTTAAAATTTATGGACGGGCCTCCGGAGTCGGTATCAAGGCGATTATCGCGAGATCCTCGCCGGCAGTCTTGAGTCAATCTCTCCAGACCCTTCGGATAATCGCCAACCAGTTATTTGCCTATCGGACGGCTTTGGGGAGCCTTCTTCACCAGAACCGTGCGGAAGCTAAGGGCTCAGATTGGACATAGCTGTCCCCGGCTGCGCCATGGGATTATCGACGTTTTTGTCCGTGGATGAAGTTGCGCTGCATGTGCCAAAGATTGTAGAATTCATCAGCTGATGAAGCGCACCCGTAGCTCAGTTGGATAGAGCGTCGGACTTCGAATCCGCAGGCCGCCCGTTCGAGTCGGGCCGGGTGCGCCACTAAATCCTTGAACATTTCTTAAATCATTTCTACAACTTAGCGTCTTCAAATCGTAGCCTCTCACAACCTCTAATCCTTGATTTGAGCGACTGAACCAGGACCTTACTATTCGATGGACTCAATGGTGACAAGC
>CAWEJX010000001.1:0-566090 GCA_963809485.1 uncultured Acidobacteriota bacterium | reverse complement strand
TGCATCCAGGTCAGGAAAAAGGCGAAAATGCGTCCCAGGCTTGTGCCGCCGCCTTCGCCGGTTTGTCCCGTAAGCCCCATCTCGATTTCGTCAAACCAGACCACCGCGGGCGCGACCGACTCGACGGTACGGCACGCCTCCACGAATGCTGCATCCGGATTCCCGTGGCGCCCGGAGAACACCTCGCTCATTTCGATGCGATAGAGCGGAAGGCCGAAACAGGAAGCGATCGCTTTGACGGAGAGGCTTTTCCCGCAACCTGAAACGCCCATGACCAGCACGCCCTTGGGAACGATTTCGGCGCTCAGACTGTCCCGTTCCACGAAGAGCTTTCGCCGCTCAGTTAGCCAGACTTTCAGATATTCAAGCCCTCCCACATGCTCGATTTGGGTGGATTCCGCAATGTATTGAATCAGCCCCGTGCGGTTGACGATCAGCTTTTTTTCGTCAAGCAGGTGAGGGAGGGAATTCCCGTCCAGACCCCCGCAAACGGCGACCGCCCGCCGCAGCGCGTGGCGGGATTCGTCGAGGGTCAGCCCCTGCAATGCGCGGGCCATGGCAAAAAGCACGGGATCGCCGGTATCCACCTTAACGCTTTGACTGGAGAATCTCTGCATTTCCTGTCGCAGGAATGCGATGAGTTCCTCGATGTCCGGAGCGGCAAGCTCTACCAGGGCGATCTGCCGGCTCAGCTCTTCGGGGATTGCGCGCAACGGCGACGTAATGACCACAAATTTCCCGGAATCCAGGCAGAGCTCATACAGGTCGCGCAATCTACGCCTGATCGCCGGATCGTCGCCCATGAATTGATGAAAATCCTTGAGCTGGAAAATCCCAGGTTCGTTGCGGGAAGCAATGAAATCCAGAACTGCCTGCGGCCTGAGTTTCTCGCTCGCGCCGTCCGGCGACTGCAGGCCGGCAGTCAACGACCAGCTCCACAGCGGCAGACGGTTCGGGAAAAGGCGTCCTGAGACTTCCTGCAGCAGCGTGCGAATCCGTCCTTCTTCGGCGGAGCAGACAAACATCAGCGGTCGCCCACCCTGGAACACTTCCTTGATTGCCCGGTATGCCCGGCTCTCACTAGAGTTTTCGCTGGTATTCATGAACGGCATTTAACCATGGATTCAGGCAAATATCATAATGATTCGAGATTCGAAATTGAAGGCTGTCGCGCTAATTTCGAATCTCGAATTTCGAATTTCGAATCATCATCGCGCGGGCCGTATCCCAGAGGCCTTTCAGTGAGCCAAAGGTGTCGTTGACGGCGCTGGCCTCGTAGCCGCTGTGGACCATGCAGTCTGCGCAGCGCGGATTTCCGGACTGCACGCCGTATTGGCCCCAATCGGTCTGCTCCATCAGGGCGGAGAAGCTGTCGAAATATCCGTCCTGCAGCAGGTAGCAGGGTTTTTGCCAGCCGAAGAGGTTATATGCGGGCATACCCCACGGGGTGCAGGCATATTGGCGCAGTCCCATCAGGTATTGAAGAAACAGTGGGCTTTGGTTGAACTTCCAGCTCTTTTTGCGATTGCCCAGGATGCGGGCGAAAAGCTTTTCCGTTTCGGACCGGGAAAGAAAATACTCCTTTTCCGGAGCTTTTTCGTAGCAATATCCCGGCGAAAGCGTCATCCCTTCAACCCCGAGAGCCATCATTTCGTCAAAGAAAGCGCGAACGCTTTGCGGAACCGATTCCCTATTCAGGGTTGTGTTGGTGGTTACCCGGAATCCGCGCTTTACCGCCTCCTGGATGGCGCGAACGGCTATATCGAACACGCCCTCGCGGCACACGGAGCGGTCGTGAAACTGCCTCTGCCCGTCCAGGTGAACGTTGATGGTGAAGTATCTGCTCGGGCGGAATAGATGGAGTTTTTCCTCGAGTATCAAAGCGTTGGTGCAGAGGTAGACATATTTCCTTCGGGCGATCAAGCCCTCGACAATTTCGGCGATCCGGGGATGAAGGAGTGGCTCGCCGCCCGGGAGGCTGACCATCGGCGCTCCGCATTCCTCGGCGGCCTTGAAGCATTGTTCGGGTGTCAGGTGCCGCCTGAGAACCTCCGCGGGGTACTGAATCTTGCCGCATCCCGCGCAGGCGAGGTTGCAGCGGAAAAGGGGCTCCAGCATGAGAACGAGCGGGTAGCGTTTTTTCCCTGCCGCCTTTTGCCGCAGCACATAGGAGGCTACGGCATACATCTGTGAAATCGGTACACCCATGCTTACCCTTTCCGGACCAAAATGGTATCGCATTCGGGCAGGCAGAAAAAGTGGAATTGGGATAACGGTACGCGGCAGCCAGGCAATGCCCAGCACCCGGCAGCTGCAGCAGCAAAATCCTATACAATCGCAACCTTCCCTCGGCAGTTCGCCTGTTACACAGCTTTCGATTGAATACCTAAGCTGATTATCGTACTTCAATTACACTTTCCGGAATGCAGCGACCCATCTCCGAGATGAATTTCCCGCGATCTCTGAAGAAATGGAACATCGGATTTCAGAGAGCCCCACTGGAAGATTTCGCTTGATTTTTTTGAACTACCCTAAAACCACCGCATCACCGAAAGACCGGCAGTTCGGCATTTCCCAAAAGATCATTAAGAACCAGTCCTTAAGCATTCAGTGTCGGATTTATGATGCCCTAAATCGATGGAGACAACCATGCGCATAGCATGCGGCATTCTTTCGGCCCTGCTATTGGCGGCGACCGTATTCCCGCAATCCCGCCTGACCATAGACAGGCTCAACCGGCAGGATATCCAGACAATACCGTGGGTAATACCAGCTACATGACCGAGATGAAAGACACGAACGGAAACCGGATTACGGCCACTTATGTAACGGGGACAGGCAAGCTCAACGAGGTATTCGACAGTCTGGGCAAAGCCGCGGCGTTTTCCTACAATGCCACCACCGGCTGCCTGGAGACCATAACCTCTTACGGCACCTTCCGAGGCACGATTACGTTCAACACCAGCGCCGCCGGATCGTTGACACCTGCTTTTTCGGTACCCAAACAGGTCCCGACGGGCGAGTGGAGGTTGAACTCGATCACGTTCAGTCTGCCGGACCGGAATTTTGTTCAGAATTACATTTACTACTATCTGGGAGAGATTCAGAGCATCACGAACCGGGTGGAAAAGGACGGGCAGAATATCACGAAGACATTGGCCGATTTTGCATTTGCCACGCGCTCGTATTCGGATCCGGTCTACACCAGCGTGGAGGAACGGGTGGTGACGAGCCGGAAAGATTACACGGACGGCACGCAATATTACACGACATCGCTGGCTTATACGTTCAACGGCAACGGATCCAATCCGTCCAAGACGGCCGTAACGGATATTCGCGGTATCACGGACTATAATTTCAACTATTCGGTCTACCCGGCCCGTTCGTGGTCCGACGGGCTGATTTCCAGCATGCAGCGCAAGAATCTGAGCCAGACGACGGTGTACCGGACTCAAGCGACCGATTGGGAGCAGGACATAAGCGCCGGTTATATCGTGAATCCCCGCCCGACGCGGAGGACGACGACGCTGGACGACGGACAGAGCCTCAAAACGGAGCTGGTCTATGCCAACGACGGCACGGGCAATATCAGCCAGACGGTCCAGTACAAGTACGGCAACACGGTGGTGCTCAGACGAGCGACGACGACCTACCGGCATGAAAGCAACTCCGCCTATACGGCAGCGAACATGACGAACCTGCCGGCCGCGGTATCGGTCAAGGATGGAAGCGGCACGGAAGTGGCGCGGACGGAGTATGGGTACGATGAATACCAGTTGACGCTGTATCAGGGGCCGGTCTATAACCATGACACTGCTTACGACACTCCGAACATAACGGTGCGGGGCAATCCGACGAGCGTGCGGCGTAAACTGATCGGGGAGAGCCGTTTTCTGACGGCGACATCCGGGTACGACATGACGGGGAACGTGGTGTCGGAGACGGATGCGAAAAGCAATACGACGACGCGGACGTTCACGAGTTCGACGAACTACGCGCTGCCGCGCTACACGACGAACGCTCTGGGGCAGCAGAGCGAGCAGACCTGGAAGCAGTATTCGAGCGGGTTTAATTACTACAACGGGGACCTGGCAACCGCCATCGATGCCAACGGCGCCACGGTATACTACTGGTACGACGAGTTGGGCCGGACGACCCAGATAAACACACCCATCGGGCTAACGAATTATTCCTATGATGACTACGATTTCGAGACCACGGAGATGTCGTCCTCGGGGACGCAATATACGACGGTGGATTCCTCCAGCGAGGTGATCGAGACCAGGCAGGACGACCCTGAAGCGGAGGAATGATATTCTTACCACGATGGGCTACAACAATCCCTGGCAACAGGCAAGCTCGGTCTCGTTTCCGTACCGTGACGGGGGAACGCCCACAAACGCCACCTACACGTACGATCCGCTGGGGCGGGTATTGACGGAGGCGGTGCCATCGGTAGGTACTACATCGTATCTCTATGTAGGGAATACGGTTACGGTGACAAATCCAGAGAACAAGAAGAAAAAGTACACCTACGACGAATTGGGAAACATCTCGCAGGTCAACGAGCAGGATGCGGCCGGGAACCTGAGCATAGTGACGACCTACGGCTATAATGTCCTGGGGAAGCTGACTCAAATAGTTCAGGTCGGGCAGGGCAACCTGCCGGACCAGACCAGGACGTTCACCTATGACAGTCTGGGCCGTCTGACTGCGGAAACGCACCCGGAGAAGGGCACGACGACCTACACGTATGACGATAACGGGAATGTTTTGAGCCGGACGGATGCGCGTGGGGTTGTGGCTGTATCGACCTATGATGCGTTGAACCGGCGGACGATCAACGAGTTTTTCGGACGGGACGCCGTCGGCGAGTTATTATTATGATCAAGCGACATCGGGGCTGATCGGGACGATCACCAACGGCAAGGGGCGGATGACGAGCGCCTGGACATCGGACGGGATCGGGTACAGCTGGAGCTACGAGGCGGGCGGGCGTGTGACGCAGCAGGTGGCGAGCATCGATGGGATTCAGTATCCGGTGGGGTACAGTTATGCGCACATAGGATCCTGCTCGGAGAGCAACCTGTGGCAGATCACGTATCCTGCGGGGCTGGACATCCGGTACACCAGGGATGCGATGTGCCGGACGAAGACGATCAAGAACAACACGGGAACCATCACGCACGCCAGCTACTAGCTATGAGTCGCAAGATGGAGCTATTTCGAAGATCTCGTTCGGGGACAATATCCGTCAGGAATACACGTATGACGCTGTGGGGAGGCTGAATCTGTATAGCATGGTGCGGAGCAGCCCGCAGAAGACGATCTACTGGAATCTGTATTACAACGGCAGCTCGCAGATCAGCAGCATTCGGGAGCAGATTGTCAATGCGGTGGCTCAATACACGTATGCCTACGATAAGGTGGGGCGGCTGATGTCGGCGACGCATGCGGTGAAGGATGCCAACAATAATTATGTGACGGATCAGGTGAACAGCTTCAGCTACGATCAGTTCGGCAACATGCTGACGAATCAGCTGCAATATCCGGGCAATCCGGGGCAGGACTCACAGATTACGTATGATGTGAATGCCTCGAACAACCGATTGAGCGGCTATACGGACGGTCAGGATGCGGTAACGACGGCATATGATGCGACAGGCAACCTGCTGGCGGAAGGAGCCAGGAGCTATGCCTGGGACGGAGCGGGGAGGATGACATCGGTCACGGGGACGGATTGGGGAGTCTACCGGTATGATGCCCTGGGGCGGCGGGTGAAGAAGACCTACACGTATCAGGTCCCGTCGGGCACGGTGTCGGGGAACATAATCTCGATATATGGAGCCGGGAATGAGTTGATGGCGGACTACCGGACGGAGACGACGCCTTCGGGATCGAACAATGCGCGGACGGACTATATACTGAACGGCAGCCAGGCGGTGGCGCGGCGGACGGTTACGGGCGGTGGCGCGACCACGACGGAGTATCTGCGGCGCGGTCATCTGAACCAGGTGATTGATATGGCGAGCTACACGATCAGTTCGGGGCTGACGTCGATGTATGGCCAGCCGTTCAGTCCGGGAGGTAACGACCAGTTTGCGGGCCACAAGGACGACCCGGAGAGCGGGTTGCACTATAATCTGGCAAGGTCGTACAGCTCGATAATGTCGCGCTGGCCTTCGCCGGATTCTGTGACCAGCAACGTCCATGATCCCCAAATGCTTAACAAGTACATCTATGTCAGAAATGATCCGATCAAACTCGTTGATCCGGACGGGAGAGATCCCGTATACCCGTTGGACTTTGTCGGACCGATGCAAACCACTACAATCACGGTTAATGCAACTGCAACACCGTTTCTGATGGATATTCTGCCCAATATAACATTTCCAGATCAGCATTCTGGAGCATATGTCATATCCGATTCCGGTTTTGAGGCCTTTAGAATCGACCCCGGTTTGGATTACATCCGCGGCGCACTGAGCTCTCTTGGTTATAATCAACAACCTCTTGGATCACCAGGATTTGTAGGCCCAGTTCGTGCGGAAGACCTAGCGGCGCAGGTACCGCCTCCGGTGAAGACTGCCATTTCAAGTTCAGTAAACGCCAGCAATAGGCCTTCGACAATGGCAGGTGATTTTAGGGGCGGCTTCCATGAGGAGGGTGGATCGTGGTACACAACAACCTCAAATACCGTAGTTGTCGTACCTTTTCTTCCTGGTCTCGCTAATCCTGGAGTATGCACCGGCGGAGCTACAATAGACCGTACTCTCCCAGTGGATCCTGGCCTGATAAACCTTGGCATGACACTAGCCGGAGATTGGCATGTCCATCCATCCGGCACTAACGGAACATGCTCTTTTATTCAGGCGCCATCAGGACAAGACTTGAGGAATGCGACAGCTCCCATAAATATTGTTGTTGGAGCGGGAAGCCAAACGGTCTACTTCTACAACACGGATAGGGATTTGGGTTCAATGCGGCTGAGGGATTTCTTGAGGGGGGCTCCTTAAGATGAAGATAGTTGTCGGCACAACAAGAGTCATCGGGTTACTGTTGTTTTTGGTTCTTGCTTCAACAGCACAGCAGAAGCCTGCTAATTTTGTAAATCTCACGGTGATGCACGATGGTCAAGAGAAGAGCAGTCCTGATCAAATCACCGTCACTTTCGATAATCATTCAATTCAAATCCCTGTTCAAGAGGGCAAGTTTGAGGTCCCACCCGAAGTTGCCAATTCGAAGGAAGTCACGCTCTCTATAGATATAGAGCATGATCATATTCAAGTTCCCGGCATACCCGGAATAGCTTTTGAGAGAGAGTCCTGGAAGCTCCTATTGGCGGAACGATCTTATAGTGTAGATTTCCAGTGGGCAGTTCCCAACGGAACTCGTATTCACAATTCTTGCGTTTTGGTGGTCGATTCCAAGCATGCCAATGGTTGGGTTATGACTGTTCCGAAATGTCGAAGTAGACGTAAATAGAGCTCTCAACACACAACGTCAGAAAATGGGTCGGACGGAGGATTTTTGGCATCAGCGGCATTGAAAACGCGGACACCCACTGTTTGCGTGGGGAGGAAAAACGTGGACACCCACCGTTTATGTTTGTCAAATAGTCAAATGGACAAATGGACATGGACACCCAATATTTGACCCAATATTTGATATCCCCATAATTGCAATGAGCAGATAGAGTAGGTTGCCCCTCATCGTTCGTTTTCGATTTCATCTTTTATAAACAGTCGCGGTGGAATACGGTAAATCGATAGGGGCAGCCTGGCAGTACTCGATGAGCTGAAGATCGAGGATTGCTGGAGGAGATCTGCGAAACTAAGAAGAGGCTTTCCGATGGGTGCAGAGAATTTGGCAGAAAAGCATGGTTCAGACGGGCCGTGATGACGGAGCTGCAAAGGCAGTTCGAGCTGCGGATATGCCAACCAGCCATCATCGGCCAATCTGATCGGCAAAATTGCGCAGACTGGAAAGCAGGCCGGCTGCAAGATGGAACCTGGGCCCGAAGCGGGAAATGGTATCTGTCCAGGTTTGAGGATTCGCACCGATGCGCAGCAGGATGGGCGCAAGATCAGGATTAATGGCGCCGCGTTTTTCGGACCGCAACAGGCGTCCGGATTGGTCCACCAGGTTGAAGTAATCGGATTCAGTCATCTGAAGGATTCCGCGACGATGGGTATCCGATTGGATGGGGCATAGCCAGGAAGCGTCAGAAGAGGAAGAGTTAAGGGAGTCGTCAAAGCTGGATCAGGGGACAGATCCGGAAATATCCCTATTATCTTGAGGCATTTGGGTGTTGTCTGGGAAAGATCCGGACGGGGCATTTTGAGCCGATTCGTTGGGAAGAGAGGCTTGTCTGACTGTTTCGTTCTGCCAGGTGCGAATCCGTTCCTGAATGCTGGTGAAGTCGCTTTCTTCGGGAGTTGGGGCCAGGCCGGCACGGATGGGATTCAGATCCACATAAACCATGCAGGCAGCAATGGCAGCCTCGTCGAGCAGGGCCTGACATTTGAATCGGGTTTCCCAGAATCGGCCCTTCACTTTATCTTCTTTATTAGCGGCTCGGGCGATGAATTCGTTGAGTCGGCCCATAAACCAGCTAAGAGTGACGATTGAACATCTTGCCAATTAGCAGACCTATGATTTACACTGCGGTCCGAATGCGGCGGAAATGAAAAGCGGACGGGCCCCAATGGCCTATCCTCACATTGAAGCGCCAGTTGGAGGCCCTAATGCCGGACAAAACTCAAAAAGATAGGGAAGAAAAAAGCCAGGAGGGACTGGGTCCCATATCGCGCAGGGACTTTGCCATCGGCTCGGTGGCGATTCTCGGTGTTACCGGAGGCGATGGGGCATCCGGGGTGCTCGCCCAGACACCGGGCAAAGCCGCGGGTCAGGCACTTGCCGCTTCGCACGCCATTGCGGTACAGCCTGCCTCGGAGTCCGCTCGAAGCATAAAACTGACAGTGAACAGCTGGAAATACGAAATAAAGGTGGAACCGGAAGCTGTGCTGCGCGACGTCCTGCGGGAACAACTGGGCTTCCTGTCCGTCAAGGACATGTGCAACGGCTATGGCGCCTGCGGTTCCTGCACCGTAATCGTAAACGGGCGCCCGGTGCTATCCTGTATGACGCTTGCCTGCGAGTGCGACGGCGTGACCATTGAGACCGCGGAAGGCGTGGCGACGACCAAATCCAAGCTTATTGATGCATATGTGCTGAACCACTGCATGCAATGCGGCTACTGTACGCCGGGATTCGTTGTGACGGCCAAGGCCCTTTTGGACCGCAATCCAAAGCCGAAGGAAAACGAGATACGAGAAGCGCTGGGAGGCAATATCTGCCGCTGCGGAACTTATCCTCAGCACATCCTGGCCGTACAGGAAGCGTCCTCCGGCAAATGAATGAGTTTGCAGTGATTCAATGAGTGCTCCCACATGTAATCCCACATGTGAGGGAGAGGAGGGGACGGGGCATGAAAACGCTGAATAAATTTGCTCATATCAATGCGAAATCGGTGGAAGAGGCGGTGGCTGCCCTGCAGAAGGGAAAATCAGCGATCAACGCCGGGGGCACGGATCTTCTGGGTACGCTGAGATTTGAAATCCTTCCAGCCTACCCTGACGTCCTGATCAATCTGAAAACCATTCAGGGATTGGAGTACATCAAAGAAGAAGGCGGAATGCTCAAAATAGGCGCGCTGACGAAACTGCACGATATTGCCGGCAACCCGATAGTGAAATCCCGATACACTGCCCTGGCGCAGGCAGCTTCAAGCGTTGGAAGCCCTCACATACGGGAGATGGGAACCTTGGGCGGTAACCTTTGTCAGATGACACGCTGCTGGTATTTCCGAAAGGAAGACAATCGCTTTTATTGCCTGAGGAAGGGCGGCAAGACCTGCTATGCGATGTCCGGAGACAACAGGTATCACTCGATATTCGGTGCAGTCAAAGCATGCCTGGCGGTAAACCCGAGCGATACGGCTCCCGCCGTCGTCGTTCTGGACGGAAAGATAAAAACCAGCAAGAGACTCATTGAGGCTGAAAAATTTTGGGACATGGCCATACCCGGTTCCACGGTGCTGGCATCAGACGAGATTGTTATCGAAATACAGATTCCTTCTCCAGCACCGGATACAAAAAGCGGATTCGTGAAGTTTGCTCTGAGGAAAAGCATTGATTTCCCAATCGTGAACTGCGCGGCGGCAACCGGCAAAGGCAATGCCAGAATCTGCTTGAATGCCGTCTACAACAAGCCGTATCGCGCAATAAAGGCCGAAGAGGCGATTCGCGGGAAGAAGATTGACGCGGACAGCGCGGATGCCGCCGGAGCTGCAGCTATGGCCGATGCCAGGGTGCTTCCGGGAGAGAAAAATAAGTGGAAGATCCCGATCGCCAAAGCCATGGTGAAGAGAGCCCTGCTGGCCTGCGCATGAGCGGAACGGCCAGGTTCCGTTTGCCCGTTCGAACTTCGCTCACCCGAATTCTTCGTTTAATCTGCATCGGGCGGCGTCCAAGAGCTTTCCTGCTGCTTTTCTGAGGCAATTTCGTATGTTTGGGTGCCCGGAACAGTCAATGCGCGCCCCGGAACCTGTGCCGGACCTCCGGTCTTCGCAAAATGCAGCTCCCCGCCGGTTGAAATTGATCCTGAGCTATGCTGTCGCCGCAGCATGTCTGGCCTGGGTCTTGTCGAACGCCCGCCCCGAAGAACTGCTGGAAAGCCTCAGGCAGCTGAATTGGGGTTTTGTCGCGCTTGCGATTGCTGCGGATGGCGCGAATTATTTTCTCCAGGGATTCCGCTGGAGCCTCCTGCTGCAGCCGGTGGCGCCGGTCAAGCCACTCAGAGCAATCCAGGGAGTCTATGTCGCCCTGTTTACCAATAATGTCCTTCCGATGCGCTTTGGCGATTTGGCGAGGGCTTACCTGATTGCCAAGCGATATTCCAGGAATTTCTCCGATGTTATCCCATCCATCATTGTGGAGCACATGTCTGAGGGGATCTGGCTGGCCCTGGGAATAGCCCTGGCGACTCTGTCGCTCCCTTTGCCCCGGGCTTTTCAAAGAGGCGCTCAGGTTTTTGGATTCGGCGTGATCCTCCTGGCTGCAGGATTTTTTTATGCTGTGGTCCGGAGACAAAAGGACTCGGCAAGAGGGAGGGAATACTCAGGCAGTGAGCGCATGCGGAGAATAGGCCGCATGATCGGCCAGCTCGCGCTCGGGATGCGCAAGATTGGATTCTCCTCCCGATTTTTTGCGGGGCTTGCCTTGACACTCGCTTCCCTGATTTTGCAGGCGCTCGCGCTTTGGTTTGGGGCCGTTGCCTACGGGATACCGCTCACTCCATGGAGCGCGGCGCTAGTCCTGCTGATAATACGCGTGGGCGTCGTCATCCCGAACGCGCCGGCAAACCTGGGCGCCTATCAATTTTTCGCGGCCCTGGGCTTGGAGTTGATGGGTGTGAGCCGCTCCGTCGCCACAGGCTTTTCCCTGGTGCTGTTTTTCATCCTGACGACCCCGGCCTGGATAGCGGGCTTTTTCGCTCTCAGCCATAGCGGAATTACTTTGCTGCGCCTTAACCATGAGGCCCGGGTAATGGCCAAAGCCGCCTAACCCGCGTTTGCTTCCAGCGCACGCACTTCAAAAGCCGGCGGCTTCTCAAGGTGTTTCTTTACCAGACATGACTCAGCTGCACGCACAACCGCCGGGACATATTGCTTTGGGAATTCCGAGGGGAGCTGAATATCTACCGTGATTTTGGCAACCATCTTGGTTGCAGCATCGCGCTCTATGCGCTGAGTTACGCGGATTCCTTCTGCCGAGATTCCCCGCATCCGGCAGAATCCAAGAACGTAATATCCCGCACACGTCGCAAGAGAAGCGAGAAACAATTCGAAGGGGGAAGGAGCCGAATCCTCCCCGCCTGCGGCCTGGGGCTGGTCCGTTCGGACTATGAAGTTGCCTATCCGGGCGTCCACCCTTGAGCCTCCGGGAAAATCAACTGTGATTTCCATATAAAGCCTTTCGAGATTTATAGTTATCGTTGCGGCGTGCGTGAATTACGTAGGTCCGGGCAAACTGCCCGCGCTAGCGGTTCACGCTTCAGCCGACGGCCGGCGTGCAGTCGGATGCTCCTGCTAAAGAGGAGCCGCCCTTTGACACCGAGGCGAAACTGGACACCTTTTCTTCCAGATTGGGGCTGTTGCAGGCTGGGCAGAGCGCACGTGCCTCTTCCGAAGATTTCAAAACCAAACGCTCGAATTCAGCGCCACAATTCAGACATCCATACTCAAAAAGCGGCATTTGTTCCTCCAATGCTCACCCGATGTGCTTCCTTGGCTGCAAGGATGAAATATAACATTGATGCCGGCAGATGTCAGGCTGCGCCGCCTTTCCCACAGGATTGTGCCAAGGAATGTGCCAAGGACGGTTTTTATAGGAGCAAAGACCGAAACAAGCGGATGATGTTTAACGCGGATCCTCGCGTCTGGGACTCCACGCAGGTCCGTGAAAAGCAGATAACAGCGTGAGAAGGCACCTATCCCTTGTTTAGCGAAGTCAGGAAGTCCCCATTGCTTTCCGATTTTCTCAGCTTGTCCAGAAGCAGGTCCATGGCCTCGTCGATCGAAAGCGGGCTGAGCACTTTCCGGAGTATCCAGATCTTGTTGAGGTCGGTGCTGTCCACCAGGAGCTCTTCTTTACGAGTTCCGGAACGATTGATATCGATGGCCGGGAAAATGCGCTTGTCCACCAATTTCCGGTCGAGGATGATTTCCATGTTGCCGGTGCCCTTGAATTCCTCGAAAATCACGTCGTCCATCCGGCTTCCGGTGTCGATCAGCGCGGTCGCCATAATGGTGAGGCTGCCTCCTTCCTCGATCTTGCGGGCCGCGCCGAAGAAGCGCTTCGGCTTTTCAAGGGCGTTGGCATCCACGCCGCCCGACAGGACTTTGCCGCTGGAGGGCACCACGGTGTTGTAGGCGCGCGCAAGGCGGGTGATGCTGTCCAGCAGGATCACCACGTCTTTCTTGTGCTCCACGAGGCGCTTGGCCTTCTCCATAACGATCTCTGCGACCTGGACGTGCCTTGAAGCAGGCTCGTCGAAGGTGGAGCTGATGACCTCGCCCTTGACCGAGCGTTCCATGTCGGTCACTTCTTCAGGGCGCTCGTCGATCAGCAGAACTATCAAATATATCTCGGGATGGTTGGCGCTGATCGAATTGGCAATATTCTGCAGCAGCATTGTCTTCCCCGTCCTCGGCGGGGAAACGATCAGGCCGCGTTGCCCCTTGCCGATCGGAGTAAATATGTCCATTACACGCGCCGAGAGATTTTCCCTTACGGTCTCCAGCTGGATTCGCTCCTGGGGGTAAAGGGGCGTCAGGTTGTCGTAGAAAATGCGGTGGCGCGCTTCTTCCGGCGGCTCGAAGTTAACCGCATCCACCTTTACCAGGGCGAGGTATCGTTCCCCCTCGTTGGGCATTCGAATCTGTCCGGAAACAATATCTCCGGTTCGGAGGTCAAACTTGCGGATCTGAGAAGGCGAGATGTAGATATCATCCGGTCCCGGCAAATAGCTGTAATCCGGCGACCGGAGAAAGCCGTAGCCTTCCGGAAGCACTTCCAGCACTCCTTCAGAGAAGATAAGGCCATGCTTCTCGGCCTGAGCCTGCAACACGGCGAAGATCAAATCCTGCTTGCTCATCTTTCCGGCTTCGGCGATCTTGTATTTTTTAGCGATCTTCGAAAGGTCTTTGATATTCAGGGCTTGAAGCTCGCTGATGTGAAGCTGCTCTCCTTCTTTATCCAGGGCTTCCTGGATGGAGATCTTTTTATCGGCAGGAGTGTTATTCGCCCGGGATTCTTTTTCGGCCATATGGCTCCTATTTGTAGTGAGATCTAAGCCGGTGCAAGTGCGGACAACCAACGAATAGACCTAAATATTATACTCGGCCCCTGGATTATTCCAGGGCATTTTGAAAAGGGTGTCCGGCCGCCTGCGCCCCTTTTCGAAGCATATCGTTAGAAACCGGGAACCGGCATAGCGCGGACACCTCTTTCGTAATCGGGATTCGCTAAATTCCCAGGTCCGACTTCGCTTTGGACAACACCTGATCGAGTCCGTCCAGGGAGTCGTTGTGGCGCGCCTTGTACAGGTCCTCAAGGTATTTTTGCCCTCTTGCCGCGTAGGTTTTATTCAATGCCGCGCACTTGGCAAAGGCTTCAATAGCGCCTTCGGGGTCTTTGCTGTTCCATTTGCACATGCCGATGAAGTAGTAGGCGTCGTCTCTCTTGGGATCGAATTTGGCCACTTTTTCGTACAGTTCCTGGGCTTTCGCATAATCCTTATTCGCGTAGATCCCTGTTGCGATAACTCCATAGGCGAAGGCTCGGGCAGGATTCCATGAGGCCTCGGTGGTTCCGGCAGGCACCTTGTCCCCGTAAACATCCATAACCTTGGCTAGCAACTCGGTCGCGGACTTGATGTCCTGCTTCTGAATATAAACCTGCGCCATTTGCAGGGCGGTTGCATAGGACTGCTCAATAGGCTGATCGGCAAGGATCTTCTGCCCTACTTCCAGGTACTTGTCCAGATTCGGCTGCTTTAGGTAAATATCGGCCAGCACGGGAAGCATGGCTTTGTCCGGAGCCATTTCGTAGATCTTTTCTGCAGTCTCCGCCGCCTTCGGCAGGTTATTGGACTGATAATGCGCGGCCAGGAGGGACGACAGCATCAATTTGCGCGCGGGTAGGAGCTGATCCTTGGTAAATTCCTCCACTCCCACGGGGATCCCGGCTGCCTGAACCGTCTTGTCGTCCGGTATCAAGGCCAGAAACGCTTCTCCCATGGCGATGGCCTTGGCCCAGTCTTTCTTTTCCAGGTGCGGTTTTAGACATTCCAGGTAATCCGTAGCCGTATACAGAAGAATCCTCGAAATGGGATGCTCCTTCTGGAAAGCCATCAAAAGGTCAGCCCGTTTCTGCACATCGGCTTCCTTCTTTATCGCCTCGTATTGAGCAAAATCCCGCTTGTACTGGTAGTCGGAAAGTGGCGAGATTTTTTCCTGAAGGGCGAATGCGCTGGCTCCACACAATATCAGGATGGCAACGGCCGCGCCAACAAGTCTTGATACCCGATGCTGAGCATTACCGGTCATATGCATTACTCCTGGGGAAAAATGTCCTGAACACGACATACCCAATTTCAATTCTTATTCAAGGCGTCAAAGTTCCCGACGAACGCTTCGAGAACAATATTCGCCAAGCTGTTTTGCCTAAAGGTTCTTATGGACGGGGCTGTTCTGTCAAGCCAAATGCGACAACCCCTCCAAACCCATCGTTCCCGAAGATCCGTACCATTCGGGAAGATGGCCCAATTGGCGCAAAGTTGCGGAATTGCAGAAGCGTCAGCCTCCTTTTCTGTTGTTCTCATCTGTATTTGCGGTTCTCCTGGGGGGGCTTCCTGGTCAACAGCCAGCGGTTTCCGGGATACCAGAGCATGCGCCGCAGTTCGTAATTTCCGGAGATCCTTGCGCCCCGGAAGGTCAGGCTCAAATGCCTCGACGACAGGACGTTGACTTCGACCTCCCCCTCATCCCAGGCCGAAACCCGTCCGCTCCCAAAGGCTTCCTCCTCTAAATTTGCCCTGCGCATGGATTCCGGCGGGAAGCTCTCCCTCTCGATTGCAAGCCGCCGCTCTTCGGGCCGGAGAGGCGGTTCCCTGAGAAGGGACCAGGAACGGAACACGCCCTCTATGAGAATACGCAGATCGAAGTGCGTCCTCCCGGCCTTATGCTGATGAATCACAAACCTGGAAACCATAGAACCTATCAGGTGCTTGCCCCGGCAGTTGAAATGTGACAGTATTTTGACCTAAAGAGCCATGGATATCCAAGTTGAATCTCTCGATGACCGCCGGATCGTCCGCATCAGGGGAAAGGTTACCTATGAATCTTGTCCGGAGCTGCAGAAGAGACTGGATTCCATTTTGAAGGAGCCGGTTCGCGAGATAATCATAGATTTCAGAGAAGTGCCTTTCGTCGACAGCTCCGGCGTGGGCGAGGTAATCCGCTTGTTCAAGCGAATGAAAGATGCCGGGGGCAGTGTCCTGCTTGCGAATCCCAACCCCAAATTGAGCAACCTGTTTTCCATGTATCGCTTCGATAAGTTCATGAAAATAATCGAGGAACCGGGCCCGGCAAAACCATGATTATGATTGAGGGAAGAAGCAGATACAAATCGGTGAAAGCAGTCTGTCTGGTGCTTTTTGGCATGATGGTTCTATGCCCCGATACACCGGCTCAACGGCCTTCAGTTGTTCCCTCCGTTGCGGGAAATCAGCCGTCGGCAAAGAAACAGGCTCAAACTCCAGCTGTATTGAAAATCCGCATCGAAGGGGAGAGAGTCACGGCGGAGATTTTTGACTGCCCGTTGCAGACAGCACTTCAGGACCTGGCTGAGCGGACGGGAATCATTTTCGAGGTGCGTTCGCAGGAAAATTCGCCGGTTTCCGTGCGCCTGAACCAGATTCCGATGGCTGAAGCCATCCAGCGCATTGCCGCAGGCAGCAACACGGTTTTTCTATACAAGCCGGGAGCGCCGGGGTCGGAGCCAATCAGCATGGTCCGCATTTTTCCGCGAGGCAATGAACCTATCCAGCCTGGCATTATCTACCTCGGCTCCGGCGTCGTTACGAAAAAGAACGATGCTCTGGAGACTCCCGAACAGGCCGTGAAAGCCCTGGCTGAAAGCTCGAAGGTGCAGGACCGTGAAAAAGCTATCGAAATACTTGTCGCCGACAAAAGCGAGGCGTCGGTGAAAGCCCTGGAAGATGCAACTTCAGACCGCGCGCCGGATATTCGCGTGGCGGCCATCGAGGGCCTTGTGGCCTTGGAAGCGCGCAGCGCACTCCCGAGAATTCTGCGATGCCTGAGGGATCGGCATCCCGGAGTACGTCAAAGCGCTGTTACGGCGGTGGCACTCCTCGGGAGCGCTGACAATGTTAAACAGCTCAAGCCCCTAAGCGCCGACAGGGACGCCAGCGTGGCCGCTGCAGCCGAATTGGCCATACGAAGGCTTTCGGCGAACGCCAGAAAATAACAGGGGCAATGTTCCCCGGGACCGTATCTGCCGGTTCCCGTATGGGAGGAATTCCGCAATTTATGAGCCTTAGAGCTATGAAGGTGCTGCCTGTTTTTCCCACCCTTTTCTGCGGGCTCCTGTTCGCCTTCGCCATTCCAGGCATGGGCCAGGACATGGACCCCGATTTTAAAGCAAAAGTGGATGCGATGGTTTCAGAGGCCTATCAATCGGCAGCTGCTCAATTTCCGTGTAAACTGAAAACTCGTGGCAAGCCCAAGATGCTTCACTGGCAGCAGGTGGACAAATGCCTCAACGGCGCCAGTGACAGAGTGGATTGGGAAGGGCTTTCCCTGCAGATCCAGGAATTGCGCAACAGCAGCAGATACACCCGCACCGAAATAGCCGCTGCTGTGGAATCTTCGATGGCTGCGCACGCAATGCCTTTTGAAAAGGTTTTTACGGTCAAGAAGATGGAGGCTCTGTTGCCGCTGACCAACTCGCTGCTGAAATTTATGCCGGCTGAATCGCTGCAGGGAGCGCCGGTTTTTGAAAAGGCCGGACCGCGGATCGGCACATTCTCGGGTGTCTATAATTACGAAAAGGCCGGCGGATTGACTGCAGCCAACAGGTTCCGCATGTCCATTTTTCAATACACCGACCTTAAAGGCAATATGCAGACTCCCACGGGGCCGAACAGGCTGCTGCTCGATTCCTACGGGGTTCCCTGGAAGGAAGCTTTTTCTCAACCCGGTTTCCGGCTTAACACCGATAGGATCGATTTCAAACGTTAACCCGGGCAATCAGGCCTCATCCCGAATAAACTGGCAATCTACCAGCTCTGCTGGGGGACTTACAGAGTTTAACGGTTCCAGGATCATTGAACGCCGACATACACTGACAAAACACCGGCGAACGCTGATCTATAAGGCATCGGATGCGTCTCATCGGCACTTGCCAACGTATGTCGGCGGTTATGGGCATTGTAGTTCATCCAACCGCTTTGAGCGGTAAACAATCAAGCCTCCGGCTCTTCCGGAGGTAGATGACTGCTTCCGGCGGCAAACGGCACATTCAGGCTGGTTTATTCTCTACCCGGCCGGCGTGCATCGGCGTACCAGCTGATCTGGCGCGCGATGCCTCTCAGCACTCCCACATCCGCAGCTTCGAGACCGGCCCTGCCAAGCAGGCGGCGCAGGGCAAACATCATGTGCTGGGCATTCTGAGGCTGAAGAAAGCCTATCTCGAGCAGCGCCCTCTCCATTTGATCGTACATGGCGTCGACCTGTTCCACGGAGGCCAGTTTCGGGACGCGGGCCGGTTCATGCACCAGGCTTCCCAGGTAAAGCTCATAGCAAACGATCATGACAGACTGGGCAAGATTGATGCTGTGCGCTTGGTAGTGTGTGGGGATCCGGATCAGCAGCTGGCAGGGTTTGAGATCCTCGTCGACCAATCCCGTGTCTTCCGGACCGAACAGGATGCCGACCCGCTGTCGTGCCGCATGATCGAGGATCCGCGGAACTATCGATCGGAGTGAATGGGTCTGGGCGCGGTAACCGCCGCTTTTCCCGGTTGTGCCGGCCAGAAAGCGGATTCCCCTCAGGGCGCTTTTCAGCGATTTGTGGTTTTTTGCCGAATCCAGCACAGCCCTTCCGCCCCTGGCCAGCCGGTAAGATTCTTCGTCGATGCTGCATTGCGGGGCGGCAAGCGCGAGGCGACGCAGCCCCATATTGAACATGGCACGGGCTGCGGACCCGATGTTGCCCGGATACTTGACTCCTGCCAGAATGACGGACACATTGTGCAAAGACATAGCAGTACTTTAAAACATATGAGGCCCCCCGGCCACGGCAAACTTGCCGCGGCGGAGCCCGGGTAAAATTCGGAATATCAGGCGAAATGTGAGAAAATTCCGAATGGGCCTGCTGGATGGCCGCCGCGGATGGATTTTAGGAGCTTTGCGGGCGCATGAAATCTGGAGGGTAAACGAGTGCGATACGCGTTTTTTTCAGGTTTGATTTGGATACTTTTGAACTCATTTTCCTATGCGCAAACATCCGCCAGGGAAGAACTGACGCCCGGTCAAATCATTCAAAGGTTTGCAGAGAGAGAGACGGAGTTTTATGAGGCCTGGATGCAATACACCTACACGCAGACGGCCGTCATTAGAATCCTGTCCGTGGATGGCGTCCCGCAAAAGGAAACGATGACGATTGTTTCGGAAGTCGTCTTCAATGACGACGGAACCCGCGAGGTACGGCCTATCCGGCGCAGCGGCAGGCTTCGGAGCGTCATCTTCACGGAGGAAGACAAGGAAGTCATCGACAATATCAATCCCTTTGCCCTGACGACCAAAGAGCTCCCCCTATACAACCTCACATATCAGGGCAAGGAAAAAGTCGATGAATTGGACTGCTACGTTTTTTCGGTCAAGCCCAAAAGCATGAAACGAGGACGGCTTTATTTCGAGGGCAAAATCTGGGTAGACGACCTGGATCTGCAGGTCGTGCGAACCGTCGGGAAGGCGGTGCCCCAGACCAGAGATAATCAATTCCCGGAATTCGAAACGATTCGGCAGGTGATAGATGACAAATACTGGTTTCCGGTCTGGACGCATGCCGACAGCAGGTTGAGATTCCCGGATCAGGTTGTCAGAGTCGAAGAAACCGTTACGTACGACGACTACAAGAGGTTCAGCTCCAAGGCGACGATTACGTACGACCCCCCTGCATCGCCCGATGAACCGAAGAAATAGCGGAATCCAAATCCTTGTACCTTGCCGGATCGGTGCATGAATGGCTTTTCCGGCAGGATTCGAGTGTTGGATCGGTCCGGGTGGCGGCGCTTAGCGTGACAGATGAAACTCGATCCCGCGCACGTCGCCGAATGATTCGATCATGTATTTCTTCAGCTTTGCGACCAGCTTTTTCTCGGCTACGCGCACGGCCTCCCGCGAAATCCCATATTGATCGGCGATCTGCTGGAGCGTTTCCGGCTTGTCCGCGATAAGCCTCCGGGTCAGGATGACGTGCTCTCGTTCGGAGATGGTCTCCGCAAATTCGGCGAATTTCTTTTCCAGAAGCTCGCGGAATTCCCCATGCGCGATCTTGTCATCGACGCTCTGTTCCATCAGCCGCAGAGTATCGATGTACCGCGTGTCGGTCTCGCTGCTTCCCACCGGTGCGTCCAGGGAAATGTCCGAACCCGCCATGCCCTGTTCCACCTCCAGCAACTCCTGCTCTTCGACGCCGAGGTTTTCCGCCAGCAGCTTGGATGTGGGCACGATCCCTTTAGCTTCCAGTTCCCGCTTCTCCCGGTTCAGGTTCATCAGAATCTTCCTCCGGGCGTTGGTCGTGCCAATCTTGACCATTCGCGAATTGTCCAGGAGGAATTTCAGTATGTAGGCTTTGATCCACCATGCGGCATAGGTGGGAAGGCGCGTGCCCCGTTGAGGATCGAAACGTTTGACCGCCTGGATCAGTCCGAGATTGCCTTCCTGGATGAGGTCGAGCAGATTTCGGTAGACCTTGTGATATATCATCGCAATTTTAACCACAAGCTTGAGGTTCGATGTCACCAGGCGATAAGCGGTCTCCCGGTCTCCGGTCGCATGGTAGTGAACGGCAAGCGCATGCTCTTCTTCCCTGGTCAAAGGCGCAAAACGACCGATTTCGGCCAAATAGCGCCGGAGCGGGTCGTAGCGCGTGATTTCCATGGAGTCGAGTTTTACGAGCTCCGTGTTTTCATGCGCCGCATCGTTTTCATGCGCCGCATCGTTTTCATGCGCATCATCGGGCGGAAGCATTTCTTCCGATCCGGATTCCTCGGTTTCCATCATAGGACTCATTATAGGAGATGGCATTCAAAAGAAATAGCAGCCTTTTTTGAGAGCCGAAGCGGCCTGGGAATTTCTCGGGCCCGTTTCGGGCGCGACTCGGAAAGGACGAGCAATCCGGTGCAAACTGGGAGAATCCTGTTTCCCCCCGAGATGCGGAGTTGGCGGGAAAGCATAATCCGCCCGTCCGTAAACTCCGCCTGAATGATTTCAGGTTGCAGCCGAACCGCACCTGCAAACCGATGCCTGCGTTTTTACCTATTTTTGCCGCCTTTAGCCGGGCCCGCTCCCCTGCCGACCATAAGTTCCAGATCCTCCTGCAGAGCCTGAAGATCCTCTTCATGCTCAACTTCCTGCTCCAGGATGGTCAGAGCGAGATTGTAGGTCACCATGTCCTTGTCTTTGGTTACGTCCATCAGACTTTTATAGGCGGAAATGGCGCACTGCTCGCCGGCGATATTTTGCTCGAGCAGAACCGTCACATAAGGATCCTCCGGTGCGTCATAGGCACAAGGACTCAGGGGAAACCATTGCCTGGGATCGGTGACCGGAGTGCCTCCGAGCTGTACAATGCGTGTCGCCAGCAACACCGCGTGATTCAGCTCTTCGGTGGCGTGGAGCGTGAGTTCGGCCGCCACAGCGTCTTTCATTGGGCCTTTGATCACTTTGGCTCCAAGCCAGTACTGATAGTAGGCTAGCCACTCACTGGCAAACGCTCCGTTCAAAAGCTTAAGCAGTTCGTCCACATCCATCCCGATAATTTCTCGTCCTCTGGTGCCCATAGAATCCTCCTGTCAGTGTGATAGCCGTTGTTCATTATTCCGGACCGCCCGATTGTTTCGTTCCTAACGTCCCGATTTTATTGGCATATCAATATACCACTGCTGTCGAATGCCTGGAATGACTCAGCCGGCTTTTCCGGACCTCTGCCTCAAGGGATTCGGCGGCGTTTGCGTTGTTTGGGATCGGGCCCTGGTACAATCCATCGAGGGAACCTCTTCTGCCTCCATCCGGTGTTGATTATCGCGGGTTGCAGGTTATAGGTCGCAGGGTTCGCATGTGTGCGGCAAATGGTTCGTCTGTCCGTTTCTACTTGTGCGCGTATTGGGATTGTCCTATAAGTAAAAGTTTATGCGCAAACGCCTGCGGCGGTTTTTGCGGTACGGGATAGATTAAGGAGAGATTCATCATGCACCATTTCGCTTACCAGGGAGATGAACTGCACTGCGAAGGTGTTTCGCTTCAGGACATCGTCCGGAGTGTCGGGACACCATCTTACGTTTACAGCTGCGCGACTCTAAAGCATCACTTCGGCGTCTTCGACGGAGCCTTCCAGGGCATGCCCCATCTGACCTGCTATTCGGTGAAAGCAAACGCCAGCATAGCCATCCTTGGCCTATTTGCCAAAATGGGCGGCGGCGCGGATATCGTGTCGGGGGGAGAGCTTTACAGAGCGCGGCAGGCAGGCATTCCCGCGGATCGCATCTGCTACTCCGGAGTCGGAAAGACGCAGGCTGAGATCGACTACGCTCTTCGCGAAGAAATCCTCATGTTCAACATCGAGTCCGCCCAGGAACTTGAAGCCATCAACAGCCGCGCTGCCGTTCTGGACAAAAAGGCAAGGATAGCCCTTCGGGTAAATCCCGATGTCGATCCCAAAACGCACCCCTACATTTCGACCGGGCTCAAGAAAAACAAGTTCGGGATAGACATAGAGCAGGCCTTAAAGGCTTACGCAAGGGCTGCAGAACTGAAACACATTGACGTTTTCGGAATTGACTGCCACATCGGCAGCCAATTGACCGAAACGGCTCCCTTCATCGAAGCGCTGAAACGCCTGAAAGTGCTTATTGGCCGCCTGGAGCAGGCTGGAATCCGCATCCAGTGCCTGGACCTGGGGGGAGGCCTGGGAATCCCCTATCATGAGGAGGCCCCGCCGCATCCCAGCGAGTACGCTCAGGCCATTGTCCAGGAGCTCGGAGACCTTCCTTGTCGGCTGATCTTGGAGCCCGGACGCGTTATCGTGGGAAATGCAGGCATACTTCTGACCCAGGTCCTTTACACGAAGAAGACGGAAAGCAAGGAATTCATAATCGTGGATGCCGGAATGAACGATCTGATAAGACCCAGCCTGTACGGCGCCTATCATGAAATCCGGCCGGTCCACAGGCAGCAGCGGGAATCCCGGGTCGTGGACGTTGTGGGCCCGATCTGCGAATCCTCGGATTTCCTGGCGCGCGAGCGCAGCCTGCCGGCGATGCAGCCGGGGGAAGCGCTGGCGGTAATGAGCGCCGGCGCCTACGGTTTTTCGATGGCCTCAAACTACAACGCCAGGACGCGCGCCGCCGAAGTGCTGGTCGATGGGAACCGGGTTCATGTCATCAGGCAACGCGAATCCTGGGAAGATCTCATCCGCGGCGAATCCATACCCGATTTTATTCAGGGAGCAGCCCGTTTATGACTCGAGGGACGGAACAACGAATTCACTTTTTCAAGATGACCGGCACCGGCAACGATTTCATCCTGATCGACAACAGGGAAGGCATTATCGACGCGGACAATTGCCGGGACCTGGTTCGACAGGCTTGCCGCCACAAGCTCTCCGTGGGTGCCGACGGGATGATACTGATTGAAAACGATCCCGAGGTCGATTTCAAATGGCGTTTCTTCAACGCCGATGCCAGTGAGGCTGAGATGTGCGGCAACGGCGCCCGCTGTGCGGCGCGGTTCGCATACCGCACGGGAATTGTCTCCCGGCCGAGCATGGCGTTCCGCACGCTGGCCGGAATTATCAAGGCTGAAATTTCGGGCGCGAAGGTCAAGGTCCAAATGACCCGGCCTCACAGCCTGCGGACGGACATCCGTCTGGAGGCGGACGGACGCTCCTTCGACCTTGATTTTGTCAATACGGGCGTACCTCATGCGGTCTGGTTCGCGCAAAACGCACGGGAGTTGGAATCCGCCGATGTCGACGGCTGGGGGCGGGCGATCCGGTTTGACCCGCACTTTCAGCCCGCAGGCACAAACGCAAATTTCGTATATGTGCACGATGCGCGCCACATCCTGGTGCGAACCTACGAACGCGGCGTCGAAGGCGAAACTCTGGCATGCGGTACCGGAGCGATTGCGTCTACGCTCATATCCGCCGTGCGAAACCGGGTCCAATCCCCAGTTGAGGTGCGCACGCGCAGCGGTGAAGATTTGATCATTTATTTCGATCTTGTGCGATCGGCCCAGCAGCCGGAAGCGATCCAATTCAAGGATGTGTTCCTGGAGGGAGAAGCCAGGATCGCCTACGAAGCGGATCTCTGGGAAGAAACACTATAGGAACTTATAGCCGAAGAATCCAGCCGGGTCTGCAGCCGGATGGCTCCCGCGATGAGCCGGGGACCCATCGCAAAGCCCGGATCGCAGGCCGCATGCCGCTCCCTGCATGAATCGGCATCATCAGGCCAGATGACCGCCCAGGCGCTCCAGGAGCGCATCTTTGGACATAGCTCCGACTAGAGTTTCCACAGCCTGGCCGTTTTTAAACAGGATCAGCGTGGGAATGCTCCGGATGTTGAACTGTTCCGCCGTCGCCGGATTGTGGTCCACATTCACCTTGACGATTTTTATTTGCCCGGCTTTGTCCCGGGCAAGGTCCTCCAGCACGGGCGCCGTTATGCGGCATGGAGCGCACCATTCGGCCCAGAAGTCGACCAGAACCGGTGTGGATGTCTCGAGCTCTCTGCGGAAGCTGATATCGGTGCCGGTGATGATCCAGGGCAATGCGTGCCGGCATTTGCCGCAGACGGGAACCTGATCTGCGGTGGCTATTTTCAGTCGGTTTTTGGTGCCGCACTGTGTGCAGACAAGTACGGATTCCTCCATATCTCCCCCCTAATCCTTAAACAAGTTCCGGAGGATAAACGCCACGTTGGCCGGACGTTCGGCAAGCCGCCTCATAAAATAGGGATACCAGCTCCGGCCATAAGGGATATAGATGCGGACGTTATAACCTTCACGGGCGAGCTGTAATTGAAGATCGCGCCGCACCCCGTAAAGCATCTGAAATTCAAAATCCTCCTTGGATATGCTTCGTGAATGTGCAAATTCCTTTGTGGCCAGGATAATAGATTCATCGTGGGTGGCGATGGCGTTGTAGACCCCGCTGGTCAGAAGCATCTGCATCAGTTTGATGAAATTTGCATCGGTATCCTTTTTACTGCGGAATGCGATGCTTTCCGGTTCTTTGTATGCGCCCTTCACCAGCCGGATGCGTATGCGCTTTTTGAGTAGCCTTGCCGTGTCCTCTTCGCTGCGGTAAAGATAGGATTGGATCACGGTTCCCACGTTGCCGAATTGCTCGTGGGCGCGGATCACAAGATCCAGAGTAGCTTGCGTGTACGGGCTATCTTCCATATCCACGCGGACAAAATTGCCACAGGCGCGCGCGTGTTCGGCGATCGAAATAAGATTTTTTTGACAGAACGCCGGATCGAGGGCAAGGCCAAGCTGAGTCAGCTTGATCGAGACATTACAACTGATGGATTCGGCCCTGATTTTGTCGAGGAGTCCAATGATTTCCCGGCATTCCTCCGTTGCGTCCTGCGGGGAAAGAGTGTTTTCGCCCAACAGGTCCAGGGTGCCGAGAAGTTTCTGCAAATTGGCCTGACGGACAGCCTTTATGGCATCTTCGAGGACTTCCCCTGCGACGAAGCGGGATGCCGTATTCCGGAAAAACCTGAATTTCAGTGCGAAGTCTTTGAAAGCTTCCTGACGAGCCAGAAGAAGAAGGAGCGAACGCACCTGTTTATGGCCTCCATGGAAAGCAGCCCGGGAATCCGGCTTTCGCAGGCAATTGTATCAAACTGTGGTGGATAGCAATTAGGGATAAGTGATTAGTGATAAGGGATTAGGGATTAGAACGGTACGGTTGACGGCAAGCTCCTGAATGAATGGCAGCCACTATAATCGATGCAGCATTATCCTAATCCCTAATCCCTAATCCCTAATCCCTAACCGCTAAAGCCGGGTTTACGTTGACGGATCGGAAATCCCGGAATAATATCGGAATGAAATGATTGTGCCACTTTTTCCTTTGCCCAACGTGGTATTGTTTCCCAAAACCCCGGTGCCTCTCTACATTTTCGAGGAGAGGTACCGAACCATGATTCGTGAGGCTATTGCCGGGAACGGAGAACTCGTCATCGCCCTGTTGCGGACGGGTTCGGAATCGAGCTACAGCAGCGTTTCCGCGGTGCATGATGTGGCCTGCCTGGGGAAAATCGAGACCTATGAAGAGCTGGAAGACGGTAAATTCAACATCGTTGTAGTGGGGATCCACCGCGTACGCTATGTCCGCGAAGTTCAGCATTCGCCCTACCGCATAGTGGAAGTTGAGAAGATGGAGGAAGTATCCTGCGATGAGCGTTCACCCGATATCATAAGGCGCCACAATCATTTAGCAAGCCTCTTTGCCCGATTCACGGAGCTGGCAACCGGCGTCAAACAGCATGCGCTGGAACTTATGCCTCAACTGGATTTTGAATCGCTTGTCAATATGGTGGCCATGACACTGAACCTTCCCATAGAACAGAAACAGGAATTGCTCGAATTGGACGACGCGTCCCGGCGATGCGATGTGCTAATACCGGTCCTTCAGCAGCAGCTCGAAACTCTTGTGCTGGTTCGCAGATTCGAACATATCAAGCCCGAGAATCCGCATTTCAACTGACAGCCGGGGCTTGGGGGCCGGCCGCCGCGTCGTGGGAATTGAACTGCAGGCGGAAAACATAGCCCGAGGAACAAACTGCATGTCTGCGGGTATGAAAGGTAGATATCCGGCCAATCCATCGGAGCCCATTTCCGACATACGGGACATGTTCCTGAAAAGCACCCGTAAATTTGGCGACAAGATTGCGCTGCAACACAAGAAATCCGGGAACTGGGAGTCAATCACCTTTCGAGAGCTTTACGATGAAGTCCAGAACACGGCCTGCGGATTTGCTGCCCTGGGATTGCAGCCGTCCCTGAGCAAACTGGCAATCGTCGGCGACAACCGGCCGGAATGGGCAGTGTCCTACCTGGCTGCAGCATGCACGGGGATAGTCTGCGTTCCCATTGACAGGGACCTGAAAGCAACCGAGGTGTATAACATCCTCGTCCTTTCGGGCGCCCAGGCCCTGATCGGCGACGATAAGCATATGGAGATGATCCTGGGCTTGCGCGGGAAATTGCCCGGGCTCACTCATGCTATGAACATGGACGAAATCCGCCCCCTGGCAGGAGTCCTCAGCTTTTCCGAAGTGAAGCGATTAGGACAGGAGCGGATCCGTTCAGGGAAGAACGACTTCAACGAGCGCACGGTGTCCGAGGATCATCTCCTCTCGATTCTTTTTACGTCAGGGACGATGGGCAACTCCAAAGGCGTCCTGCTGACCCATGCAAACGTTGCCTGCAATCTCGTGGATGCCGTGCGGTGGGTGGACCTCCGCACAGAAGACAGGTTTTTATCGGTTTTGCCCATCCATCACAGCTATGAGTGCACCGACGGATTTCTCCTGGCGATCTATCTGGGCGCGACAACCTCCTATGCCGAAAACCTCCGCCGGTTCGCGGAGAACCTGGCTGAAACTCGCTCTACCGCTGTGCTCGGAGTGCCGATCCTCTGGCATGCAATTTACAAAAAGATCGAATCCGCCATGGCGGAAAAAGGACTGTGGAAGGTCAATGCGGCCAAAGCAGCGGCTGCCTTCCTGGAAAAGACTCTGAGACTGAATATTCGCCGGTTGGTCTTTGCCAAAGTGCACCAGAAGCTGGGCGGCCACCTACGCATTTTGATATCCGGGGGTGCCGCCATCGATCCCGCGGTCGCGAGGGGCTTTCGGGAGTTGGGCATAATTTTCCTTCAGGGATATGGATTGACGGAATCTGCGCCGATTATTGCCGTCAACAGGACCGGAGCCTTCAGGGATGACGCGGCCGGGCTGCCGCTGCCAAGTGTCGAGGTCAGGATAGCTGAGGACGGCGAGATTCTGGCGCGCGGTCCCAATATCATGAAAGGCTATTACAACAATCCCGATGCAACGCGGGAAGCTTTGGAGGACGGCTGGCTCCATACGGGCGATCTGGGCTATCTGGACGATGAAGGATTCCTCTACATTCATGGCCGTAAGAAGTCCGTCATTGTCACACCGGCCGGCAAGAAGATATACCCGGAGGAGGTGGAAGCGGAAATCCTCAAGTCTCCCTGCATCTCCGAATGCCTGGTTTGGGGTGAAGGAACGGATGAGCCGGGACGTGATCCTGCCATAGAAGCCATTGTAGTTCCCAACATGGATTACTTCAGCGCACAGCGGCAGGGAACGGCAGGAGAGGCAGAGATGAGCCGGATCGAGGGCATTATCCGGAAGGAAGTGAAGGAGCGGTGTCAGAATCTGGCAACCTACAAGCGGGTAACGAAGCTCATGGTGAGTCATGAAGAGCTGGAGAAAACTACGACCAAAAAGGTCAAACGCTATCTCTACACCGGTAAGCAGAACGGGTTGGATAGGAACAAGCATCGGAGATGAAGCGTGGCAGAGATAAACAACGGCATACTTGGCGAATCCGGAGCGGGATCCCGCGTAGCGCTGGTGGCAGGGGGCGTGAGGGGCATCGGCAGGGCAATCTCGGTAAGTCTAGCGCGCCGGGGATGGTTTGTCGCAGCCTGTTATCGGAAGAGCGCACCTGAAGCTCAATCCCTCGAGCAGGAGCTGGGCGCGGCGGGCGCCCAGGCGCTGATCGTGCAAGCGGACGTGTCCGAGCACGGACTTGCGGAGAGCCTGGTTCACCGGGTTGAGGAACGATACGGCCGCATCGATGCTCTCATCAACTGTGTCGGCGCTTATCGCCGTATCCCGCTGATGGAGGAGAGCGTCAAGGGCTGGCATTACATGTTCGACAACAATCTTCACCCTGTTTTCTATCTATGCCGGGCCGTATCTCCCGGCATGATCCGGCGGGGATGGGGGCGGATCATCAATTTCAGCATGGTCAATGCCGGCCAGCAGGCGGGCCAGCCCTACATCACGGCCCACTACATCGCCAAAATCGGTGTACTTGTGCTGACACGTTCCCTGGCTAAAGTTCTCGCTCCCCATAGCATTACTGTGAATTCGATCTCCCCGGGTTTCCTCGAAACCGGCAGCGTGTCTCGAGAGGAGATGGCGCAGTCATTTCAAAACATACCAGCCGGCTACGTTGGCAGCCCGGAAGATGCTCTCGGGGCGGTGAACTATCTGCTGTCGGACCAGGCGCGCTATGTCAACGGGGCCAATATTCAGATCAGCGGCGGGTGGGGAGTGTGAAGCAGCGTTTAGCGGTTAGCAGTTAGTGGTTAGCATTGTGCGGCTGAATGAAGGCTCTCTATTTTGTTGCGCGTGTTTTCCATTTCACAGCCTTCATTATCACAACCACAAAATTTCGAAGAGATACGACGCGGACAGTCATAGCTGTTGTGGGTTCAAGGTCGCAGTGCACAGGCCACAGGTTGTACATGGCGACCGGTGACCCGCGATTTATGACATGGGGCTTGCACGAACTGTCGGAATTCGCAACAGGAATCCTGTAAGAAAGAGAAGCAGGCTAGTGTGCGCTGTTGCCGAGGGGCAGACCGATCCTGTTCCAGCGAATGCCAACCTTGCCTGAAGAGAAATAGACCTGGCGCGCTTTTCCGATCACATCTCATTATTGGAGCAGGGAGATCAGGTCGGAGAAGAGGGCGAAGGCGGTCTGATCTACCGACGGGTTATTTTCGATAATTGCGAGTTCACGCATCGTATCGGTGTTCAGGATCAGGATATTGCCCAGGCCGCGTATCGCGGCGAGCGGATCGAAAATTTCGAGTTCCTGCAGCTCGACTTTCCCGACGACTCTTCCCCCCTGCCGGTAAGCCCTGGCCACAAGCCTGAGCCGCCGGTCGCGGCGCACGGCGGCCCGGACAAGCCTGCCGGTTTCTTCGGAGATGCCGCTCCTCTCGATGTCTTTGGGTTTAACGCTGCCGCCCATCATGGCCTGGATCAGGATTGAGAGCTTGGCTGCCGCATCCCAGCCGTCGAGATCCAGGCTGGAATTTGCCTCGGTCAGTCCGAGATTCCTCGTATAGTCGAGTGCCGCTTCGAATGAGGTCCCTTGCTCCATCGCGGTGATGATGTAGTTGGTTGTGCTGTTGATGATGCCGCGCAGGGACCGTATGCGGGTCCCCGGAAGCGTCTGACGGAGGAGATTGAATACCGGAGCGCCGTCCATTACCGTGCCTTCATACAGAAACCGGACACCCCGAAGCCGGGCCAGCCGGGTGAGAGGACGGAATTGGGTCGCCACGGGTCCTTTGTTGGTGGTGATCACATGAAGGCCTGCGCCGAGCGCTTCCCGGATATAGGTTGCCGCAGGCTCCCCGCTGAGGTCCAGCACGCTCATTTCGAACAGCACATCGGCACCGCACTGACGAATGAAATCGGTTTGCGAGGCGCAGGCGGGCCCGTTGTTGTAAGGGTCCAGACTCGAGTGTCGTTTCCAGGAGCCGAGAATCTTTTTGACCGGCATGCCCTCGTGATCGATGGCGGTCCCATGGTTCCTGGTTGCGATGCCGGTGATTTTCCACTCGATGCCGTATTCCCTGAGAAGCCATTTCCGCCGGTCGAGCAAAAGCCTGGCGAAGGCCCGTCCGACGTGTCCAAATCCGATGAATGCGAAATTGATCTGTCGAGATTCCTGTTCCATGGGCTGTCCGTACTGCCTTTATGGTAAGCGGCTGGTTTCCTGTTGTCTCTGAAGGTTGAGCAGGAACGGTCGTGTTCCGCGCACATCTTAAGAAAAGCGATTCCGGTTTATCAAGCGTTTATTTAAGGGGGGACATTCGTGACTGTCCCCCATCTCTCAGACCTTCAGTTTTTTGTTGATTTTCACCAAATCTTCACCTATTTTTATCTTATGATCCTCGTAGGGACAAGCGGATTCCAGTACCGTGAGTGGACGCCGGTGTTTTATCCCAGAAGCCTTGATCCGGCTTTCTGGCTGGGCTATTACGGCCGTCAGTTCGGCTGTTGCGAGCTTGGACTGACCTACTACAGGATTCCGGAAGTCATTACTATTCAAGAGATTATCGAGCAAACCCGGGAAAGCGTTCAGTTCATTTTCCGTGCTCCCTACCGGCTCTCGGAGGAGCACCCGGATAACCCTGAGCTGGCCAGGCGGTTTTGCGCGGCCCTGTGGCCATTGAAGGATTCGGGTCAATTGGCCGGGGTCCTGGCGCAGTTTCCTCCCGAATTCGGTTTTATGCGCGACAACTTCGAACGATTGTGCCTGATGAGGGATTCCCTCGAAGGCATTCCGCTAATTGCGGAGTTCGGCTGCACGAATTGGCTTTCGCCAAGGGCAGCCAGACATCTGGACGCCGCTCGCATCGCGCTTGCCTGTGTGGATGGCGGAACGGGCCTGAAAGAAAGGACTTTTTTTTGCGCGACTGCGGGTCTGGCCTACGTACGTTTCCAGGGGCGGAACCGGTCCAGGTGGGTTAAAGGCGACGGGTCTGCCCAACATGATTACCTTTACAGCAGGGCTGAGCTTGCGGCAGTGGTCCCGGAAATTCGCCGGCTGGAACAGGAGAGCGAAAAAGTCCTCATCTTCATGGGCAATCACTGGCGGGGCCAGGCCGTCGTCAACGCGCGCATGTTGTTGGAACTACTAAAAGGAATTACGAATGACGAATTACGAATGACGAATTGAAACCTCAGCCCAGTTTTTCAATTCGTCATTCGTAATTCGTCATTCGTAAATTGGAATATGGAACGGCAGATCATATATGTGACGGTTACGGACTTTCCTGTGGCCGTGGAGCGGGTCCTACACCCTGAGCTGCGTAGCCGGCCGGTGGTGGTGGCCCCGCTTGGCGCGGCCCGTTCCATCGTGACAGCGTTGTCTTCGGAAGCGCGGGGTGCGGGCATTCGTGCGGGAATGGCTCTCTCAAAGGCCACACGTTATTGCAGGAATATCGCCGTGCTGCCGCCGAACGAGCAGCTTTATCTTCGGGCTTCGCGCGCGATTTTCAAGGTTCTGGACAGCTATTCGCCCATCATCGAGCCTTCGGGCTATGGGCATGCATACCTGGACATTACGGGGACCGGCCGGCTATTCGGCCCGCCGCGGGATACCGCATGGAGGGCCCAGAAAGAAATCCGGCAACAGCTTCATCTGGACACTTCGCTCGGGGTTGCTTCCAACAAAATGGTGAGCAAGATCGCCTCGGATGTGACTCAACCTTCCGGTTTGCAGGATGTTCCCTGTGGGAACGAGCCTTCTTTCCTGTCCCCCCTGCCGGTGCGTCTGCTGCCCGGCGTCGGCCCTCAAATCGAGGGACAGCTCGAAGATCTCAACATTCGTCTGATCCGTGATATTGCGGCGATGAGGCAGGAGCACCTGGCCCTGGCGTTCGGCCGTCTTGGATTTATGCTCTACCAGCATGCCCTCGGAATTGACAGCACACCGGTGCATCCGAAGCGCTCCGTGCCGGCACTGGAAAAGGGGAAAGTGCTGTCCGAAGACAGCAACGACTATGAATTGCTGAAAAAAGAGCTGTCGGATCTTTGCGAACACGCAGGCAGGCAATTGCGCGATACCAAGCAACGCGCGGGCAGGATAGGGTTGCGCATCCGGTACGCCGATTACGCGGAGGACGGCCGTACCCTCAAAGTTGCACCGCCGCTGCAGTCGTCGGCGATCCTCTATGCGCGCGCCCTGCCGGTCCTGGATTCCATTCTGAAGCGGCGCACGCGAGTGCGCAGCATGCACCTGGAGCTGACGGATCTCTCTTCCGGCTCGGTTCAACTGGAACTTTTCGCGGATCCCAAGCCTGAACGCCGCCTGAAACTGGAGTTCGCCCTCGACGCCCTGCGCCGCCGCTACGGCGACTCTGCAGTGGTTAGCGGTTAGTGATTAGGACGTTGCGGGAGAACATAATGGCGCATTTACTTCGCTTGTTAACCTTTTTAAGAGAGCTTTTCTTAAACATGAATTTTCTAATCCCTAATCCCTAATCCCTATATGTTTATTCATTTGCATGTTCATTCGAATTACTCGTTCTGCCGTGGCGCCAGTAAAATCGAGGATCTGGTGGACGCGGCCCTGGCTCGCGGCATGTCCGCGATGGCCCTGACGGATATCAACGGCGTCTACGGCCTGATCTGGTTCCTGCAGTACGCTGCAGAGCGCGGCTTGCGGCCGATCGTCGGTTCGGAGTTGCGGACGCAGACGGAACGGGCAACTCTGCTTGTGCGCAACCGGCAAGGATACGAGACTCTCTGCCGGATCATATCGCGGCGCCTCACGGAGCCGGATTTTTGCCTGAACAAAGCTCTTATTGAAGGATGCGACAACCTGTTTGTTCTGAGCGATCAGATCCCGTTATTGAAAGCTCTTGCCCGGCAGAACGGAACTTCAGGCCTTTACGTGGAACTGAACGATCCCGGCGCCGAACCTCCGCTGCTCGATTTTTCGCGCACGAGCGGAATTCCGCCGGTGGCGACCAACGACGTATATTTTGCGGATCCATCGGATTACGCGATGCACCGCCTGCTGCGCGCGATCGATCTGAACACGAGTCTGTCACGCATCCCGCCGTTGGAACTGGTGAGTGACGATCATTGGCTGAAACCCGCGGATGCGATGGCGCGCCGATATCCGCATGTCGAAAGAGCCCTGGAAAACACGCGGCGCATTGCGGAGCAGTGCACCCCGGATCTGGATATCGGCCGGCTCGTGTTCCCCTCTGCGGACGTCGGCGGATCGGATCCCTTTGAGTACTTGAAAGAAGAATGTTACCGCGGCGCCGAGCGCCGCTATGGCGAGTTGTCGGACTCCGTGCGGAAGCGCCTGGAACATGAACTGAAGATCATCCGGGACAAAGGCTTTGCGCCTTATTTCCTGATTGTGCGGGATATTGTGCGTCAATCGGCGCGCACCTGCGGCCGCGGGTCGGCGGCTGCGAGCCTGGTTTCGTACTGCCTCGGGATCACGCATGTCGAGCCCATCACCCACAACCTTTTTTTCGAGCGCTTTCTCAACGAAGGCCGCGTGGACCCGCCCGATATCGACATCGATTTCCCCTGGGATGAGCGCGACGGCGTTTTCGACTACGTTTTCCGCAAGTACGGCGCATCCAGGGCCGCCATGATTTCCAACCACGTGGGATTTCGCACGCGCGCCGCCACAAGGGAAGTGGCCAAAGTGTACGGCCTCCCCGAACAGGAGATCAAGGCGGTGACGCAGCGTATGGGCGTGTACTGGTCGATTCACTACCTGGAGAATTCCATCCGGCATGATCCCGTCTATAAGGATATGGAACTGAAGGAACCCTGGCCCGAGATTGTGCGCCTGGCGGCAAAACTTGAGGGCTATCCCCGCCACATGTCTGTGCACTGCGGCGGGATTGTCATTGTTCCCGACAGGATCGACCGGTACGTGCCGGTGGAGCCCTCGCCCAAAGGCGTCCCGATCATTCAGTGGGAGAAAGACCAGGCCGAAGACGCCGGCCTGATAAAAATCGATCTTTTGGGAAACAGGTCCCTGGCCGTGATACGGGATGCCCTGGCTGCAGTCAGGGAAAATTGCGGCATGGAAATTGATTACGATCAATGGGATCCCACCACGGACTGCAAAACGCAGGACCTCATTCGCAGAGGCGACACGGTGGGCGTGTTCTATGTGGAGTCCCCGTCGATGCGGCAGCTGCAGCAGAAGTGCCGGACCGGGGATTTCGACCATCTGGTCATCCACAGCTCGATCATACGCCCGGCAGCCAACAAATATATTCGCGAATATGTGCGGCGGCTGAAGGGAGGCTCCTACCGGTCGCTGCACCCTGTTCTGGACGAAGTCCTGAGTGAAACGTACGGGATCATGGTGTACCAGGAAGACGTTTCACGAATTGCCATGGCCATGGCGGGGTTCGGCGCTTCAGATGCGGACCTGCTGCGGAAGATCCTTTCGAAAAAACGCGCAGGCAAAAAGCTCGAGGACTACAGGGAGATGTTTTATGCCGGCGCTGCCGCCCGGGGTGCGCCGCGCGGCGTCATCGACGAAATCTGGGAGATGATCCTGAGTTTTTCGGGCTACTCGTTTTGCAAGCCGCACTCGGCCTCCTATGCCCTGGTTTCGTACAAGTCCTGCTATTTGCGCGCGCATTACCCGGCGGAATTCATAGCGGCGGTGCTTACCAACCAGGGCGGTTATTACTCGCCGTTCGCCTATGTTTCGGAGGCCCGCCGGATGGGGCTGCGCGTGCTTCTGCCGGACATCAACGAGAGCCGCAAGGAGTACTGGGGCTGCGATAAAACCATCCGGGTCGGGTTGATGCAGCTGAAAGGCCTTCATGAAGCGGCCCTTCAGGCAATTCTGGAAGAACGCAGGAGAAGGCCCTTTGCGTCCCTGGAGGATTTCCTCTGCCGTGTGGAACTGGATCCGGCGGATGTCAAGATCCTGATCAAGGCCGGAGCCATGGACAGCATTTCCGGCGGCGCGACGCGGCCCGAGATGATCTGGCAAGCCCTGGCTTGGCATGCGACACGCGCATCCCGCCCTTCGGTGGAGCGTTCTCTATTTCAGGATGTGCCGTCGGTCGCCCCTCCGCCGACGCCGCAGTACAGTCCTCGCACGGTCCTGGAACATGAACTGGAGACCCTGGATTTCCTGATCAGCCGCCATCCGTTGTCGCTCTATTCTGCACATCTTTCAAAAATGAAGTATGTCCGAGGCGCCGATCTGCCCAGGCATGTCGGGAAGCGGGTGACGACCGTGGGCTGGTGGGTAACCGGGAAGGTTGTCACGACCCGTGAAGACGAGCCGATGGAGTTCATCAGCTTCGAAGACACCAGTGCTCTTTATGAAACGACCTTTTTCCCGCAGACCTATGCGCGTTTTTGCCACATGCTGAATCGCTCCCGCCCTTATGTGTTGAGCGGCGTGGTCGAAGAAGATTTCGGCGCCGTTACCCTGACCGTGGACTCCGCCCGCCTTTTGTAGTCTCGAGATTCGGGCTTGGGAAAAAATTCGGTGATCCTCTTCCTGATTCTAGTGGTAAACCCTCGGCTCTGCCGGGGGACTCATAGAGTTTGACGGCTCCATATTTTGAAACGCTGAGATACGCTGACCAAAGCGCTGACAAACGCCGATCTGGTCGGCGAGGGTCGGCGAGCAAAAGCCGATGAGGTGCTTCCGATTGGGTTTTCTGCGGTGGCACTGTGGCAAGCGCCGTGCGCTAAGGAGATGGAGGATATGAGAAACCGGGCGTTTGCCACAGTGCCGCCGCAGAAAACCGTCCAGCGCGGAGCGCTGGTCCCTGCGGGGATCGGAAGCACCTCATCGGCTTTTGCCCGCGTAAGTCAGCGTTCAAGATTGGCGTAACTCCTCCAACCGCTTTGAGCGGTTCCAATCCTTCAGGCCTCCGGCTTTGCCGGAGGCGCCTGACTGATGGATTAGGCATGATGCCTTCCCTCAAAATCCTGTTATTCATCGTCGAAGCGGATTCCTTGCGCTAAGGGGAGATCGTTTGACCAGTTGATGGTATTTGTCTGGCGGCGCATATAGGCCTTCCATGCATCGGAACCCGACTCGCGGCCGCCGCCGGTCTCCTTTTCTCCGCCGAAAGCCCCGCCGATTTCGGCGCCGGACGTGCCGATGTTGACGTTGGCGATGCCGCAGTCTGAGCCGCGTGGCGAGAGAAACTCCTCGGCCTTTTGCAGGCTTCCTGTAAAGACTGCGCTGGAGAGCCCCTGGGGCACCTGGTTGTGGAGTCTCAAAGCCTCTTCAAAGCTATCGTACTCGAGAATATACAGGATTGGCGCAAAAGTCTCCTTCTTCACGATATCCGTTTGTAACGGCATTTGCAGAATTGTGGGCTCCACAAAAAGCGGGCCGAGATCAGGCCGGCGCCGCGCGCCAAAAAGCACCCGGCCGCCGTCTTCTTTTGCCTGCCCGATCGCGCGGAACATGTCGTCGACTGCCTCGGACGTGATCAAGGGGCCCATCAGAACGGACGGATCCAGCGGATCTCCGATCTTCACCTGGCTGTAGGCCCGCACCAGCCTTTGTATCAGCTCCCCTGAAACGCTTTTGTGGGCGATGATACGCCTCGTGGATGTACAGCGCTGCCCGGCCGTTCCAACGGCGCCGAACAGGATCGCGCGTGTCGCCAGATCCAGGTTCGCTTCCTCGGTCACCAGGACTGCATTGTTGCCTCCGAGTTCCAGGATTGCTCGGCCAAAGCGGCGCGCGACTCCTTCCGACACATGTTGCCCGACGCGCGTGGAGCCGGTAAAGGATATCAGCGGAAAATTGTGATCATGGATCATCTGATTTCCGATGCTGTTTCCATGGCCGATAAGAAGGCTGAAGATTCCGTTCAGATTGTGATCCGCCATGACCTGGTTGGCGATATGCTGCACGGCGATCGCGCAGAGAGGAGTTGCACCTGCAGGTTTCCAAATCACCGGGTCGCCGCAAACCGCTGCAATGGCGCTGTTCCAGGCCCATACGGCAACGGGAAAATTAAAAGCGGTTATCACGCCGACGACTCCCAAAGGATGCCATTGTTCCATCATCCGGTGCCCCGGTCGCTCGGAGGCAATCGTCAGCCCGTAAAGCTGGCGGGACAGCCCAACTGCAAAATCGCATATATCGATCATTTCCTGGACTTCGCCCTGTCCTTCAACCCGGATCTTGCCCATTTCCAGGCTGACCAGCTCCCCCAGCGGCTCTTTGAGCTGCCGCAATGCATTCCCAAGGTCCCGAACAATTTCTCCGCGCTTGGGAGCGGGAACCATGCGCCATGCACCAGAAGCCTTTGCGGCCTGAGAAACGATGCGTTCGTATGCTTCACGACCGGCCTGAATCACTTTCGCGATAGGCTCGCCGGTAGCAGGGCAATAGGAGACGGTTTCGCGGCCCTCGGGGTCGGAGATCCATCCGCCTGGCCCAAAACAGGCTCCAGGATTTATCTCCTTGATGGATAGCTTATTCAGCAGACCTGCCGATTTTGAAGTTGCCATGGATTCCTCACATCTTTTTTATATTGGCACTAACATGCCTGGGGCTGCTATCGGCCGTTTTAAGGCATAAGCCGGTGACGATTCTGACCTCGATCTGCAAAATCCGAAGAAAACGGGCTCTACTCCACGCGACACACATGCCTCAGATGCATGAAAGGCTTTTCCCAAAAGCGTAACCTATTGGAGATAATAAAACAAATCGACTGCGTTGTGTGGTTTACTATGCCTTATACCTGAGCGCAACAACCATCGGGAGGTTTCTATGAACGGCACCATGCTTGTCAAATGTGTTCTGGCAGCCGCTTTTGTTTTCGTTTTTGTATTGTCTGCCTACGCGCAAAACAGGTTTCAGTCGGATGTCTATAAAACCTCCGGCGGTGACCTGAAGATCACCTTTGTCGGCCATGGCACCCTCATGCTGCAGTATGGCGGCAAGGTGATCCACGTCGATCCGGTCTCAATGTATGCGGATTATGCGGCACTTCCCAAAGCGGACGTGATCCTGGTGACGCACGAGCACGGCGATCACCTGGATGCCAAAGCCATCCAGGCCGGCAGCACAGCCCAAACAGTGCTCATCATGAATGCGAATTCGGCTAAAAGCTTTCCCAATGCATCGGTCATGAAAAACGGCGACAATAAAAATATCGCAGGGATCCGGATAGAGGCCGTGCCTGCCTACAATCTCGAAAAACCATTTCACCCCAAGGGCAACGGAAATGGCTATATCCTGACATTGGGCGACAAGAGAGTTTTCTTCGCAGGGGACACCGAAAATATTCCGGAAATAAAAGCCCTTCAAAATATCGATATAGCTTTTCTGCCCATGAACCAGCCTTACACGATGACTCCGGCCCAGGTTGCCGATGTCGCAAAGGCTATGAACCCCAAAGTCCTCTATCCCTATCATTACGGCGACACCGACACCGGGGCTCTAATAAACCTGCTTAAGAGCAACCAGGAAATTGAAGTGCGGGTCCGGGATCTGAAGTAGCGATGGGGTCGTCAGCGCCGGAACGGTGGCAGTATGGATCGCGGCGGTGCTACTTTACGCGGTCGAACCGCAATCCCGGTTCCGGGAGCTCTGGGATTGCGGAGATGCAAGGTCGGCGGGCCGGAACGCAAAGCCCTAAGGCCCGAAAAGCCCGGAGCGGAGGAATTATGCGACACGCGCAACTTTTGGCGTTTAGTTTCCTATTGGTTCTTGCTATGTCATGTTCGAAGGAGTCACGCATGAGCAATTCGCAAACCGGGAGCAGGGAATCCCTGTCTGAACCCGCCGGCCCTCCTGCGTGGATCAAAACGGCCTCAGACAAACTCGAATCTGAACTCTCCGCCCGGTATGGTGATCCCCAGCGATCCCGCATCCGGCGCGGTTTGAAGCAGGTTTCAGGCTTCTGGCGGGATTCCGATGGCAACCGGCAGGCTTTTGAGGAGTTCATCAAAGGCAGCCTTGCGGGCGATCAGGCTTCGCTGGACACGATGTTCGGCCGATTCGAGCGGCTGCTGGAGCAGGCTTTGGGTCACATGACGGAAATCGGCCGGGAATTCCGGCAGCAGGCGGACCTCGACGCGGGGCCCGTTGAATCTTACGATGAAATTTTTGGCGGATACGATCCTTCCGCGCATCTGATCGACGACTTTTTTGACAACAAGCTGGCGTTCGTGGCTCTCTTGAATTTTCCCTTGACGACGCTGGATGAGCGTCTGGCGGACGGCGATAAATGGAGCCGTCGGCAATGGGCTGAAACGCGGCTTGCCGAGTTCTTTTCGAAACGGATTCCCGCAAAAGTGAATCTGGCTATCGCAAGGGCGGATGCCGAGGCAGGCCGGTACATTTCCGAGTACAACATTTGGATGCACCACCTGCTGGATGCCCAGGGCCGCCGCCTTTTTCCCGCCGGGATGCGCCTTTTGTCGCACTGGAACCTGCGCGATGAAATCAAGGCGGATTACGGCGACCTGAAGGACGGACTCGCCAAGCAGCGTATGATTGCAGACGTTATGGATCGCATCGTAACTCAAACCATCCCGGCCTCTGTCATTAACAATCCCCAGTTGGACTGGCAGCCTGCAACCAACGACGTCCGGCCGGCTGCTGAAAAGGATTCGGATTTTGCTCCGGTAGACAGGGGTGCCACGAATGCGCCGGAGGCCGGCGCTCGCTACCTTCGCTGGCTCGAGGTTTTTCGGGCTCACAACCTTGCGGATCCCCATTCGCCGACTGCGCCCAGCCTGATTGCGCGGCGCTTCAATGAGGACCGCCAGCTGCCGGAGGAGCGCGTGCGGAAAATGTTCGAACAGGTTCTTGCCTCACCGCTGGCGCCCCGAGTGGGCGCGCTTATAGAGAAGCGTCTGGGCCGCCCGCTCGAGCCCTTTGACATCTGGTATAATGGGTTCCGGCCCAATGTCAAATACAACGCAGCGGAATTGGACAGGCTGACGGCTCAAAGATATCCCACGGCCCAGGCTTTCGAGAAGGATATTCCTCGCCTGCTGGAAAAGCTCGGTTTTGCCCCGGAACGCGCGAAATTCGCAGCCGACAACATCGCGGTTGATCCTGCGCGCGGATCCGGGCACGCCATGGGCGCTGCGATGCGCCAGGCCAAAGCCCATTTGCGCACGCGGGTGGAAAAAGGCGGGATGAATTATAAGGGTTTCAACATCGCGGTCCACGAGCTGGGGCATAATGTCGAGCAGACCTTTTCGCTCAACGCCATGGACTACTACACGCTGAATGGCGTTCCGAATACGGCCTTTACCGAGGCGCTGGCTTTTGTATTCCAGGGGCGCGATCTCGAACTGCTCGGTTTGCAGCCGCCCGACCGGCAGTCGGAAGCTCTCAAAGCTTTGAACGACTTCTGGGCGACTTACGAGATCTGCGGAGTCAGCCTGGTAGATATGCGCGCGTGGCACTGGATGTACGAGCATCCGGATGCTACGCCCGGACAGCTGCGCGACGCCGTTGTGCAAATCTCCAAGGATGTCTGGAACCAGTTCTATGCCCCGGTTTTCCGGAAGAAAGATGTTGTGCTGCTCGGCATCTACTCGCACATGATCGATTCATATCTGTACCTGCCCGATTACCCGATCGGGCACATGATTGCGTTCCAGCTGGAGGAACACATGAGGAAGGCGGGCAAGGTCGGGCCCGAGTTCGAGCGTGTCGCACGCCAGGGACGCATTGGGCCTGATTTGTGGATGAAGGGCGCAACCGGATCGCCGGTTGGCCCGGAAGCCCTTCTGGCCGCGGCTGGGCAAGCTCTGGGTCTTGTGAAGGATTGAGCGTCCTATATCAATGCAGAGGTTGCGAGTTCGGAAAGGCCGATAAATACGGCTATCGTTTGACTTTTGTATTTTCGGGTTGTTAATTTGAGGCACAAACCTGTTCTTCCCTGGAGGTCGCAATGAGAATGAGATGCCTGGTTCCTATAATGGCTGCTGCTATTATGGTCTTGTCAGCCAGCGGATGTGGCACACAACCCAAATCCAAAACCGCTCCTGCTGTGACTGTCGATCCGGCAAGCTTGAAGCTGTTTCAGCCACTGCCTGATTCTGTGCCCTCAAGCACGAATACGGCTACGGAAGCGAAAATAGCTTTGGGAAGGATGCTTTACTACGAATCCCGTCTTTCCAAAGGTCAGGACATATCATGCAATTCCTGTCATTTGCTCGACAAATATGGGGTCGACAACCAGCCGACTTCCGACGGCCACAAAGGGCAGAAAGGAGACCGCAACGCGCCAACTGTATATAACGCTGCGGGTCACTTCGTACAGTTCTGGGACGGCCGTGCGCGCGATGTTGAGGAGCAGGCCAAAGGCCCCGTTATGAACCCGGTCGAGATGGCCATGCCTTCGGAAAGGAAGGTAGTTGCCGTCCTTAAATCCATGCCAGGATATGTCGACGCATTCAAAAAGGCTTTTCCGGAAGATAGGAACTCCGTCAGCGTTGAAAACATGGCTCTGGCGATCGGGGCGTTTGAGCGCAAACTCATCACGCCCTCCCGATGGGATCAGTTTTTGCGGGGAGATGCTCAGGCGCTAACTGATGCGGAAAAGGCCGGTTTCAACACGTTCGTGGAAGCGGGATGCCAGATCTGCCACGCGGGGGCATACCTGGGCGGGGATCAGTATCAGGAACTCGGCGCAGCAAAGCCCTACCCGGACACTGCTGATCCCGGCCGCGAGAAGGTCACGAAAAATGAAGCCGACCGCATGGTGTTTAAGGTCCCAAGTTTGCGTAACATCGCGGAGACCAAACCCTATTTCCACAACGGCAAGGTCGAGACATTGGAGCAGGCGGTCTCGAGGATGGGTGAATACCAGCTCGGCAAAAACCTGAGTGAAAAACAAATCGGCTCCATCGTTACGTGGCTGAAGACACTAACCGGCAATATCCCGGCCGAATATATCAAGCCGCCGGTTCTGCCGAAAAGCACAAGCAATACGCCGAAACCGGAGCTGTAACGGGCAAATGTACTTCCATTGATGATATTCCTTTGCCACCGAGACACCCGGTACAGAAAGAGAGGCATCGAATGATTGTCGGGATACCGAGAGAAAGCTCGAACGAGGAGCACCGAGTTGCCCTGACGCCGGCTGGAGCGCACTCGCTGTCCAGGGCGGGGCACACGGCCATCGTTCAATCCGATGCGGGCACGGGTTGCGGATTCACAACCGAATCCTACCGGGAAGCCGGCGCCACGATAGCCTTCTCAGCCGAGGAGGTGTTTGCGCGGGCGGACCTGCTCGTAAAAGTAATGCCCCCGACTTTGCAGGAGTGTCATTGGATCGGCGAAAGCAAATACATCATCAGCGCGGTGCACCTGGGCTCGGCTAATCCCGAAGCCCATAGCACGCTGAGAGCCCAGCGCGTAATCGCTGTGGGACTGGAACTGATCGAGGAGGAGGATCACCACCTGCCGGTCGTAAAGGCGATGAGCGAAATTGCCGGCACGCTGATTCCGCAGATCGCCGGGCGGTTCCTGGAGACGACCCACGGAGGCCGCGGCGTCATGCTGGGTGGCGTGCCCGGGATTCCCGCTGCCCGTGTCGTGATTTTGGGCGCCGGCACGGCAGGATCTGCGGCGGCGCGGGTATTTGCCGGCTACGGCGCCAGCGTGACCGTGATGGACGAGGACCTGAAACGGCTTCGTTTCATCGACACCTATCTCCACAAGGCTGTGAATACTGTTCTGGCAACCCCCTACGACGTAGAACGCTTTGTCACTTCGGCCGATGTTGTTCTGGGCGCCGTCATGGTGCATGGACGCAGAGCGCCGCACGTCGTCACCGAATCCATGGTCCGCAAAATGCGGCCCGGCAGTGTCATCATTGATATGTCCATCGATCAGGGGGGCTGCGTGGAGACCAGCCGGCCGACCACGCTGTCGGATCCCGTATTTTCCAAACACGGCGTCACTCACTACTGTGTGCCCAACATCCCCTCTTCCGTGGCGCGCACGGGATCGCACGCGCTGAACAATGTCCTCCTCCCGTTCGTGGAAGATATTTCGGAAAACCAACGCGCCTCCTGCAGGAATAACCCGGCTCTACGAAGAGGTGTGTATCTTTTCTCCGGCCATTGCACGCACCAGGGACTCGCAAGCCTGCTCGGATGGGACTACAGCAGCCTCGATCTGCTTTTGGCCCAGTCCGGGAGTGAGGATTGACTATGTCTACCTCGATACCGGGAATGGAAGGGAAAAATGCGTCCGTCCGGATCACGACCTGGCTGGAAAAATATGTGAGCAAACGCCGCACTGCGGAGGAGGCCGTCCAGGTCATCCGCAGCGGGGATTGCGTCTATATACACCCGGGGTGTGCAGAACCCGAGCAACTGGTCCGCGCAATGGTCGCCCGGGCGGACAAACTGCGAAAGGTCAAGGTGATCCATATATTGACTCGCGGCATTGCGGATTACGTGCTTCCTGAAATGGGGGAGAGTTTCAGGCATGTGGCCCTTTTTTCAGGGGCGAATGTCCGGGAGGCCATCAATGAGGGGCGCGCTGATTTTGTCCCCATTTTCCTGAGCGAGATCGAATCGCTTTTCAGCACCGGCGCCCTGCCGATCGATGTGGCGCTTATCCACGTCTCGCCGCCGGACGCGCACGGGTTTTGCAGTTTTGGAGTAGGCGTGGACACCACCAAGACGGCGGCCGAATGCGCCCGCATCGTGATTGCGCAGATCAATCCCAAGATGCCGCGGGCCCTCGGAGATTCCTTCATCCATCTGAACAAGATCCATTTTGTGGTCGAAGTTGCGGACGACCTCGTCGAATTCCCGATGGGGAATGTGCCCGATATTGCGATGCGTATCGGGCGATACATCGCGGATCTGATCGAGGACGGATCGACGCTGCAGCTCGGAATCGGCGAAATTCCTGATGCCGTCCTGAGTTACCTGACTGAAAAAAAACATCTCGGCATCCATTCTGAAATGGTAAGCGACGGCGTCATCGATCTGATTGAGACGGGAATCATCACCAATGAAAAAAAGACGCTGCATATCGGGAAAATCCTGATCGGATTCGTTCTCGGTACGCGGCGCTTGTTCGAATTCATCAACAATAACCCGATTTTCGAATTCCATCCCTCCCAGTACATCAACGATCCCTTCGTTATCAGCCGCAACGACAAGCAGGTGGCGATCAATTCGGCTATCGAGGTGGATTTGACCGGGCAGGTCTGCTCGGATTCCATCGGATACAGCTTTTACAGCGGGATCGGCGGACAGGTGGATTTCGTGCGAGGCGCTGCGCGCAGCAAAGGGGGAAAGCCCATCATTGCTCTGCGCTCAACGGCACTCAACGATACCGTCAGCCGGATAGTCCCGCACATCAAAGAAGGGGCGGGAGTGGTGACTTCAAGAGGCGACGTGCATTATGTGGTGACGGAGTTCGGCGCAGCTTATCTGCACGGGAAGACGGTGCGGGAACGCGCGCAATCCCTTATCGGTATCGCGCATCCGAAATTCAGGGAAGAGCTGGAGTATTCAGCCCGGAAGCGCAACCTGCTGTAAAGATCTGCCCTTAAAACGACAAAAGCAACCACGACCCCGCAAAAAAGGCTTTAGCGAAGTCGTGGTTGCCGAAGATGATGGTAATTCCCGGACAGGCTACTTCAGATCCTGCTGGGCTCTTTCGATTACCTTATTCACGCCGGCCGTCGAACCCCTGTGGCTGGATGCATAGAGCTGATCCAGATACTTCTTCGCGGCTGCGGACGTGGATCCCTTGATCAGGTAGGCCTTGGCAAAATTCAACATGGCCGCATCCAGCTTGTTTTGCTGCCAATAGGACATGCCCAGGTAATAGTACGCGATCTCGTTTCTTTTGAAATACTTGACCCCGCTGTCCAGATTTTTAATGGCTTCCGCGTAGCTCTTTTTTTCGTAAGCGGAGGCCCCCAGAGCGCCATACGCCGTGGCGTAAAGAGTGCTCTGAGTGGTTTTCCAGGTTGCTTCATCCATGCCTTCAGGCTTCTTGGCGGTGGGCAACGACTTCAATATCATTCGTGAATATTTTACCGCCTGCGTCATGTTCTGCGCAGTGAGGGCCCTTCGAGTCAGATCCCCAAGGATCTCAACGTTATCGGGATCGGATGCCAGGACCTTTTCTCCCCACTGATTGAACTTTGCGTCGTTCCCCAGTTGAGCGTAGGCCTTTGCAATCGCCAGGGCGAGTTGCGGATTGGGCTTGGCCGCATAGGCCTTCTCCCCGAATGTGGCAAATCCCTTGGTGTTTCCGGTTTGGGAATAGGCCGCCGCAAGCGCTGAGACCGTAAAGGTATCCTCCGGCGCCACATCATAAAACTTGTCGCCCAACGCGATCAACTGGGACCACTTTTTATCCTGCTGCAAACTGACAATGATTTTCTGGAACTCGGCCGTTATGTTCGGCCGGTAACTGCTTTTGGGTTTTTCCCGGAGGAACTTAACAATCATGTCCGTCTTTTTAACGGAGTCCTTTTCAGCTTGGATATCCTGTAATGCCTTGTACTCCTCTTCTGTGGGTTCCTGTGCACGCACGATGCTCGATGTGAACATCAGACTCGCGCCAAACAGAACACTAAGGAGTGTTTTCGAAAGGTAAGAAACCGAGGGGCAGCTCATATCATGATCTCCTTGTTAAAAGAGGGAATGCCGCACAGGCCTTTCCTCCGCCACATGATGCTGGCGTTTTTATATCAAAAGCACTCTTTAAACACAACAAATGAATGGAGGTAACTGTTGTGAATCGGGTCCCCATTTCGCTATGCTTCCCATCATGACATTTAAAGAAATTCCTCTGGAAGAGATCGATTTCTCGGATGAAAGTTTCAGGATTAGCGAAGAACTTGATTCCGCCGCCATTTTGGATTCACTGCGCGCAATCGGGCAGCTGAATCCTGTATGCCTGTTGGACCGGGAGCCGGGAAAGGTCATTGTGTGCGGTTTCCGGCGTCTCAGAGCCCTGAAGCAGCTTGGTAACACGGCTGTCGCGCGAATTCTAAGCGAAAATGAGTGCAAGCCCATCCAGGCCCTTGATCTGGCTTTATGGGACAACCTTTCGCACCGGCGCCTGCATCTTCTTGAAAAGGCGCGCGTGCTTCTCAAGCTGAGGCATACTTGCGCCTTGTCGGAGAAGAGGATCGTGGAGCGTTATCTTCCGCTCCTGGATTTGACGCCCCGCGAAAGCGTATTGCTATCCTGCATGTCGCTGAACAGTCTTCATCCCGATATCCGTCGGTGTCTCCTCGATGGGCGGCTTACCCAGGGGAGCGTGGAATATCTCGCTGGGACGCCCTGGGCCGTTCAGGCAGATGTAGCTGCCCTGATGGACAAAATACGGCTGAGCGCCAGCATGCAAAGGAAGGTCCTGAACCTGCTGGAAGAACTGGCAGCCATGGGAGAGGTCCCGTTGACCGGACCGCTTAAAAATGCCGAAATTCAGGCTGCCTTGAGCGACACGCACTGGTCCGCCTTTCAAAAAGGGGAGAGGCTGCATGAGGTGCTTTACCGGCTGCGTAATCCGAGACTTGCGCGGGCGGCGGAGCATTTCATGGAGCAGAAGAAATCGCTGGGTTTGCCCGCTGCCATCGAGATAAGCACCGATCCTTTCTTCGAAACACCCGGCCTGCGCGTCGAATTCAATGCAAGCACTCCGGGCCGGTTTCGCAATCTGGCGGCCGCACTTCAAAGTGCCTCGCAGATGCCGGTGCTGGAGGAGCTTTTTGACGTCCGCTGACTGCCCCGTGAGATCGTGCGGCGCTGCTGATGCTGCCGGCAATTGTCGCCTGACTACAAGACTTGATGGCAGAGGGTAGGGCAAAGCTTGGTGTATATTATAAACAAATTATCTGAGCCCTATGATCCTTTGATCCTCTGCTCCTTTGATCCTTTAAGCCTATGATGCCCTATATTCCCAAACAAATTCTGGTTCAGGAGCAATCCTGGCAGGATCGGGCCACTCACGAAATCCTGGAGCGGCTGCAGGGAATCCCGACACACACCATTAAAAATGCCGACAGCCGATCGGCCGACCCGGACGGCACGGCTGACCTGCAAAGGCATACTAAAGATACCCTGATTCTCATGCGATTCGCCGGGAATTTCCTAAAAAACTGCCAGGGGAGCGGTGCCGAGATCTGCTGCAACTATAAGATCGTGAGCTATGCATGGAACTGCCCGATGGAGTGTACCTACTGCGTCCTGCAGTGCTATCTGAATAACAATGCAATGGTTGTTTGCACCAACATCGAGGATTTGCTGACTGAGGTGCGAACGACACTCGACCGTTCGCCGGAGCGCAGCCTTAGAATCGGGACCGGGGAACTCACCGATTCGCTGGCTTTGGACTCCATCACCCGGTATTCGCAGCGAATCGTGCCGCTTTTCGCAGCACACTCCAATGCCGTTCTCGAACTTAAAACCAAGTCCGACCAGATCGGGAACCTGAAGGATCTGGACCATCGCGGCCGCACAGTAGTCTCATGGTCGATGAATTCCAGGCACATCTGCTCTACGGAGGAGCTTGGGGCCCCGTCTTTTGACACGCGTCTGGCTGCGGCGGTTCAGTGCCAAAAATGGGGCTACAAAGTTGGATTCCATTTCGATCCTGTCATTTTTTATGAGGAATGGGAAACGGGCTACAGGGAAGCCGTAAGAGATATCTTTCGAGCTGTCGATCCGGGCAGAATCGCCTGGGTGAGCCTGGGGGCGCTCCGCTTTACCCCGCACCTGCGGGAGCTTGTTCGAAAGCGGTTCCCGAAATCCAGGATCCCTTACGGGGAGTTCGTTCCGGGCCATCATGGAAAGCTCCGGTACTTCCGGCCCATACGGGAGGAGATGTACAGGCGGATGCGATCCTGGATTCGAGAGCAGGCGCCGGAAGTTTTCGTCTATCTCTGCATGGAAAGCGCAGCGGTCTGGGAACGGAGTTTCGGCGAGCGCCCCCGCAATGCCGCGCATCTCAACCAGTTGTTAGCGGTTAGCGGTTAGTGGTTAGCGGTTTAGGGATTAGGGATTAGGAGTGATGAATTGGGAGAGAATAGGTTAATGGGGTTTTAGTGATTTGCGTAGGCCACTGATCAGACGGCCTACTTCTGCCGTCATCGTCATGAGCAGAGAAGTCTGTTTTGTACCACAATAGCCCAGTGCATTGGCGATTAGAAGTTGGGTCTCAATCTCTTTCAGCGATCCTTGAGCGATGGACAGATGATGATAGAAATCGCCCTTTGAACTGCGCCCATGCCCTTCGGCAATATTGGATGGTACCGAAATACAAGCCCTTCTTATCTGTGACGTAATCCCATATTTTTCCTCTGTAGGAAAGTCTGCCTTTGACTTATAGAGTGCCAATGCCAACCTGAATGCCTTTTGCCATGCAATGAGGTCGCTATAGTTTGCCGCTGACATATTGGGGCTCCATACTATCCTAATGATCATCCTTCTCTTTGATCCACTTTTTCTAATCCCTAATCCCTAAAAGCTAACCACTAACCACTATGTGAGGCCTGTCACAATTTCTGAAAGTTATCGACTCCTGCTGTCGATAAGGATTGCTGGGACCGTGGACGTCCCAATTCATCCACAGTGCTGAAACGGATCACAGCGGCGGATACATTTCATGTCTGTTTCCATGTCGGATTCGAGCAATGTCTCCGGGCGGCAGCTGAGCACCGCTGCAGGCGCTCCCGCGTCCGAGGTGCGAATACTCATTGCGGACGAGGATGGGATTGTCCGGGATATCCTGGCCCGCAAGCTCATCAGCCAGGGGTATCTATGCCAATGCTGCGCCGATACAAAGGCGGCGCTTGCGCTTCTATCCGGCCAAAAATTTGACCTGGTATTGACAGGTCTTCTGACGGCGGCGAAAGGCGGCAGCGCGCTCTTAGAGGAGGCGATGCGAACTTGCCCCGATACCGCCGTGGTTCTGCTCACATCCGTCATGGATATTGAAGTAGCCGTCAGTTCCCTGAAAGAGGGTGCGTACGACTACATTACCAAACCGTTCAGCCTGGACGAAATGTCCATACGCATTTCCCGCGCGCTCGAGAAACGCAGGTTGCTGCTTGAGAACCAGCTCTATCAGCGAACTTTGGAGGAGCAGGTCGCCCATCGCACCCACCAACTCAGAGATGCCTTGGGAGTGCTGGAACAGACCTACCATTCAACGCTTGTCGCCCTGAGCAAGGCGCTGGACAGCCGGGATGCCGACCCGGATGGATATTCGCTGCGTGTGACGGCTTTAACGGCGCGCCTGGCCCTGCAAATGGGCCTAAGCGAACCGGAAATCAGGATTATAGAAAAAGGCGTACTGCTGCACGATATTGGGAAAATCGGCATACCCGATTCGTTGCTGCGTCGGCCCGGGCCGCTGACCGAAAGGGAGCGTCGCCTGATGAACAGGCACCCCGAAGTCGGCTACCGAATCCTGAGCAGTATCGGGTTCCTGAAGGGAGCCGCACAACTGGTGCTGCATCATCATGAGCTCTATGACGGAACAGGGTATCCCCGTGGTTTGAAGGGAGAAGCGATCAACATGGGTGCACGGATTTTTGCCGTGGCAGACGCTTTCGAAGACCTCACATCCAATCGTCCATCCAGGGCTGCCCTAAGCATTGAAGGTGCCGGGCGGGAAATTGAAAAAATGTCGGGGGCGCAACTCGATCCATCGATTGTTAAGAAGTTCCTGACCATACCGGCATCGGAATGGAAGACGATTTGCCAGGAAATCGCTGCCAATGGCAAAAATGCCGATTTCCTGCGCCGCACTTACGCCTCCGGCCATACGCCTTAATCAGCTGAATCCACTGGCCTCTAATTCCCCAAGATTCGAAGATTGCTATAATCTGTTTCAGGGGGGCACCATATGGGCGAGGATAAATTTCAGCTGCCGGTTCTTACAGCTCCAAAATCACCTGAAAACAGGATTCCAGTAGCTATGGATCCGGTCTGCGGCATGCAGTTCGCTCCCGAAAGAGCGGCCGGCAAAATGGAATACCGGGGACAGACCTACTACTTCTGCAATCCATCGTGCCTCGAGAAGTTCCGTTCGGATCCCGAAAAATTTCTGTCACCTGACCAGCCCTCGAAGGAAGAAATGTCTCCGCAAGCTGAAAGGCCGGAGGCGGGCAGACTCTATGTTTGCCCCATGGATCCGGAGGTCCGGCAAAGCACACCGGGCTCCTGTCCAAAATGCGGCATGGCGCTTGAGCCCCAAAGGGTCGGCCTTGAAGATGAGGAAAACCCGGATCTGATTGCCATGAAAAACAGGTTCCGGATTAGTCTCATTCTGACTGCCCCGCTTCTGTTGCTTGCCATGGGTGAGATGCTCCTCAAGGCCAAACTTCAAGGAGGAGTGTGGCTCCAGTTTGTTCTGGCAACCCCGGTTGTGCTATGGGGCGGATGGCCCTTTTTCCAAAGGGGCTGGAGGTCGTTAGTGAACCACAGCCTGAACATGTTTACTCTCATCGCGCTGGGTACCGGCACTGCCTATGTCTACAGCGTATTTGTCACGCTGCTGCCGGAACTGCTGCCGGAATCGTTTCGCGGTCACCACGGCAAACCGGAGGTCTATTTCGAGGCCGCGGCGGTTATCACGACTCTTGTACTCTTGGGACAGGTCCTCGAGCTTCGCGCCCGGAGCAGGACCGGCAGCGCCATTCGGGCATTGCTGGGGCTCGCTCCGAAGACAGCACGGATTGTTGACGGCAGGGGATCCGAACGGGACGTCCCTCTCGACCAGGTAAAACCCGGAGACCAATTGCGCGTTCGTCCTGGTGAAAAGGTGCCCGTGGATGGAAAGATCATCGATGGAGACAGCTTCGTTGACGAATCCATGGTCACCGGCGAGCCGATTCCCGTGGAAAAACTTAGGGGAAGCAAAGTGACGGGTGGAACCGTCAACGGCAACGGAAGCTTTATCATGGTGGCCGAAAAGGTGGGGAACGATACGCTGCTCGCCCATATTGTCCAGATGGTTCATGAAGCACAACGCAGCCGCGCGCCTATCCAGAGACTGGCCGACAAGGTATCCTCCTGGTTTGTCCCGGCAGTCGTTTTAGTGTCTGTGGCGACATTCCTTATCTGGGGATGGATTGGACCGGAACCCCGCTGGGTTTATGGTCTGGTCAGCGCAGTGGCCGTACTAATCATCGCATGCCCCTGCGCCCTCGGACTGGCTACGCCCATGTCCATAATGGTGGGAACGGGAAGGGGCGCAAGAGCTGGCGTGCTGATTAAAAATGCGGAAGCTCTCGAGCTGCTGGAGAAGATCGATACCCTGGTTTTCGATAAGACAGGCACGCTTACCGAGGGAAAGCCCAGGCTGATTTCCATTGAGGCATCGGCAGGATGGACGGAATCTGAACTGCTGCGCCTCTCGGCCAGCCTTGAACAGGGAAGCGAGCATGCCCTTGCGGCAGCGATTTTGTCCGCGGCTGCAGACCGGGGGCTGACCCTCTCCAAAACGGGCGAATTCCGTTCTTTTGCCGGAAAGGGCATCAAAGGCGTCGTGGACGGACACAGAATGGCAATCGGCAACAGGGCGATGCTGGAGGAATTTGGCGCGAGCGCCGCAGGGCTTTCCGGGGAAGCGGAAGACCTGGAAAAGAATGGCCAGGCCGTCATGTTTGTCTGGATTGACGACGCCCCCGCCGGGCTTCTGGGCGTTTCGGATCCAATCAAGCCGTCTGCAGCAGAGGCTGTCGAAGAATTGCACAGACAGGGCGTCCGCCTGGTTATGCTGACCGGGGACAGCATAGCCGCGGCGGAAAACGTTGCCCGGCAGCTGAAAATCGACGCAGTCGAAGCCGAAGTGTCTCCGGGCCGGAAGGAGGAAATTATCGGGCAGCTGCAGTCTCAGGGCAGGTTCGTCGCCATGGCAGGGGACGGCATCAACGATGCGCCTGCGCTGGCCCGTGCCCATGTGGGAATTGCGATGGGGACAGGGACGGACGTGGCGATTCAGAGCGCCGGCATCACCCTCCTGAAAGGCGACCTGCGCGGCGTTGTGCGCGCACGGAAACTTAGCCGTAATGTGATGAAAAACATACGTCAGAATCTGTTTTTCGCGTTCCTGTACAATACGCTCGGATTGCCTGTCGCGGCCGGTGCCCTTTATCCCGTTTTGGGATTGCTGCTGAATCCGATGATTGCAAGCGCTGCTATGACCTTCAGTTCTGTTTCCGTAATCAGCAATGCTCTCAGGCTGCGAAAGATCGACCTGTGATCCGGGATTTGAGTTTCGAATCCCGAATCATTCTTTAGGGGTCTGCCAGACGTAGATATTCTGTGCCACCTCCGGCTCCAGAGCGATCTCGGTTTCCTCGCACTGCACGACACAGGCAGGCCACTTCTGAATGAGCTTCAGCGCCACGCCCGGTGTGATGCCCAGGGCTGAGAGCTTCAGAAGCCGGGAATGATCGCGCGCCGAGAAATATGCCACACGCGCAGATTCGCCGACACGCAACTGGTTACAGGGAACCACGAGCGGCTTCAACTCGTCCCTGGCCTGCCGGCAGCAGTCTCCTTCAGGTATAGGCTTATTGTGAGGACAGTAACGCGGGTGCCCAAGCAGGGTGCAGATCGAGTTCGTGATCCCTTCGGCCAGCAGATGCTCGTATTCGCAAGCCGCAGCCTCGCTGTCGTCAACATGCGAACCAAGCACATCGCAGATCAGCCTTTCCGCAAGGCGGTGGCGGCGGATGATCCGTTCCGCCTGGTGACGGGCTTCAGGCAGCAACCGGACACGCCCGGAAACGTCGATGGCAAGGAGCCCTCCGGCCGCAAGTGTCTGGAGGAGTTCCCCGGACACCGGCTTTGCTGTATTCCGGACCACTTGATCCACGGTGGCCGTTCCCTGTTCCTGCAGGGTCCAGACGGTTTCGAGCACTTCCGCAATTTCCTCTGATATTATGTTTTCCATGGCCGATCCCATGATGCGGACTAGTTAAACTGTATGTTAAACGCTCTCAAAATCCAGCCGACAACGGCGCCCACCATAATTGAAAACGGGACAATAAATCCCGTAATTGCGAGCGCCCGTTTCAATCCCTGCTCCTTGATGATCATGAGGAAACTGGCCAGGCAGGGCACGAAAAGCGTAAGCACGATCATGCTGACCACGATCTGCTGCCCGTTCAGCATTCCCTCTCTGGCAAGGTCGTAGAGCCCTGCGGCTCCGTAATCGCGCCGCAGGAATCCCAGAAGAAATATCCCGGCGGCTTGAGAGGGAAGGTGCAGCAGACCGCTCAGGACTGGTTCCATCGCCGCCTGTATCCACATAAGCAGGCTCTTTTCCATGAAGTGAACGGTGTCCAACAGGAAAAGGACAAGCGTTCCAATCAGGAATAAGGGCACGGCTTCTTTCAGGTACCATTGGATCCGGTACCAGGTTTTAAGCAAGACATTTTTGAATTGCGGCACCCGGATAGGCGGGATCTCGAAAATGAATTCGCCGGGTTTGCCGGGGATGATCCTCGATGCGAGGTAGCCGACGAGCAAAAGTTGAGAAGCCACTACTCCAAGGACTATGAGCGTCGCTTTCCGCGATATGCCGGAGGCGATTCCCAGAAGCACGCCCAGCTGAGCAGAACAGGGGATCCCCAGAGCGAGAAGCAGTATGGCGATGAGCCTTTCCCGTTTGGAGTTGAGGATTCGTGTGGACATCGTGGCCATCGTGCCGCATCCGAAACCCAGAACCATCGGCAGGACAGCCTTTCCGTTCAGTCCCATAATCCTCATCAGCCGGTCCGAAAGAATGGAAAGCCTCGGCAGGTAACCGCTGTCCTCGAGCAGTCCGAATGCTATAAAAAAAGCTCCCACGACCGGCAGGACGATTCCCAGGGCGTAAGTCAATCCCATGGATACAAGGCCATATCTGCCCGCGATCAGCTGCGAGAAAAATCCCGGGGAAAGCAGCGTCTGCAAATATGGGATAAGATACCGGCCGAACAGCACATCTTCCAGGAGGCCGACGAAAATCTGCGCGCCGGTGTAGCCGACGAATTCATAGAGCAGCAGGAGCACGACCAGGAGTATCGGAATTCCGGTTGATGCGCGCCGCGTCAGGATTCCCAGTTCGTGGGCAAAACTCCGGCTTCTAATAAGCAGTACGCCCAGGGGCACGAGAATGGGAGCGATGAAAAGCAGGAAGTGGATTGCTGCAGGAATGAGCCCGTATTCGAGCCGTCCCTGCGGATTTTTCTCCAGCAGGAAGCTGCGAATCAGGCTATCCCGCGGATAGCTCGCGCTTATGGATGCATCCAGGCGGTTCCCGGCCATCTGAAGTATGGCAGTATAAGGCGTCGGGATGTGCAGAAGGCCCCCGAGTTCATTCCAGGCGAAGAGGAACAGCCCGAAAACCAGCAGGCTCATCCAGAAGCGCTGAAGGCTCCCGTTTTTTTCCAGGAAGCGGATTTGCCTCCTTTTTTTGAACGAGGGCACCAGCTGGTCGAGCAACCTGTTTCTGGCTTCCTCGATCTCCCGTGCCGGGCTGGTATGGGCTGCGGCACGAAAAGCCGTTTGCCATTCCTGCAGCCGGGTGAATGCTTCAGGGCCTATGGATTCAGCGATTGTTCGTACAAGCTCCCGGTCCGCTTCCGCCATCCACTCAACCGAAAGCAGGGCAGGTGCAGCCAGGCTGTCCAGCGAGAGGCCGCTCTTTTCGCCGGCATGCAGGTCGCGAAGCGGATTGCAGGGCCTTTCTGCGGTCTGTATCGCATTCAGCAGCTGCTTCCTTCCCCTGGAATAAATCGCTACCGTTTCCACTACAGGTACGGAAAACAGCTTTGACAAACCTTCGGAATCGATCTCGATACCCCGTTCCTCGGCTTCATCGATCATGTTCAGGACGAGAACCAGCGGGATTCCAAACTCCACAAGCTGCGAAGTGATCAGCAGCGTGCGGCGCAGGTTTTTGGCATCAGCGACCTGAACAATCACGTCCGGTTTTTCGCGCAGCAGAATCTCGCATGCGACCCGTTCATCCTCCGACTGCGGAAGAAGGCTGTTCACGCCGGGCGTGTCTATGATCTGATAGCTTTTTCCCCCGATCTGCATCCTGCCCCGGGATACCTCCACGGTTGTTCCGGGAAAATTGGAAACCAGCACGTAATTGCCCGTCAACATTCTGAAAATAACAGACTTGCCTACATTGGGATTCCCCACCAGAATCACTTTTATCGAATCGGAACGGATTGCCGCCGCCATGCCTGAATTGAGCCTTCCTGAAAGCTGATTTCAATCAAAACTAATGATGATAGCAGAAGCCCTGGAAATTTACGATTGACGATTTTCGATTTACGATTTGAAACAGAATTTTCCGGTCGGTCTTCAAAATCAGCCGGGTGCCTCATTTCCATGGGCGGAACGGAACCGTGAGTCTATTTCCGCCAATCCCTAATCCATTCAGAGCGTCGATCCATTCCTGTAGAATGGCCGTCCTCGTGGTATGTTTTAATTCGTCAATCGTAAATCGTAAATCGTAAATCTGTCTGGGGGCTGCGGTGGGCCGGACGATTCTGCACGTCGACATGGATGCCTTCTATGCGGCAGTGGAGCAGAGGGATCATGCCGAACTCAGGGGTAAGCCGGTTATTGTAGGCTCGGATCCCAGGCAAGGCAAAGGTCGCGGAATCGTGGCGACCTGCTCCTATGAGGCGCGGAAGTTCGGCGTCCATTCCGCACAGCCCATATCGCGGGCCTGGAAACTGTGTCCGCAGGGCATTTATGTGCGGCCCGACATGGGAAAATACGCCCGCGCTTCCTCATGCGTCATGAGCATTCTGCTTGATTTTACAGACATGCTGGAACAGGTAAGCATTGATGAAGCCTTCATGGATGTTACCGGGAGCGCAAAGCTGTTTGGTGCAGGGCCGGAGATTGCACAAAGAATCAAGTCCAGGATTAGGGATGAACTGCAATTGACGGCATCCGTCGGAGTTGCGGGAAATAAATTTATCGCGAAAATAGCCTCCGATTTAAAAAAACCGGATGGACTGGTTGTCGTGACTCCCGGCAGTGAGAGGGAGTTTTTGTCGCCACTCCCCATAGGCCGGTTGTGGGGGGTCGGGCCCAAAACCGAAGCAGGCCTGAAAAACATGGGACTGGAACGGATCGGCCAGCTTGCGGACATGGAATTGAGCGAATTGTCCTCGCGGCTCGGGAAGGTCGGATCCCACCTCTGGCAGCTTTCACGGGGGATCGATGAACGCGATGTCGTCCCCGAGGATGGATTCAAGTCCATCGGGCATGAAATCACATTCGAGTCGGACACCGCCGACCAGGCGCTGCTGGACAGGACGCTGCTGGATCTATCCGAAAGGGTGGCTCGAAGGCTTCGAGCTCAGGGGGTCCGGGCGCGGACTGTCGCCATAAAGTTTCGCGAAGCGGACTTCTCAACTTTCACCCGGCGGACTACGCTAAACGGATCCGTGGACACATCGGAAAAAATTTGCCCCGTTGCGCGAAAACTAATGAAGTCCCTCCTGCACGAGGGCATCCTGGTCCGGCTTATCGGCGTGTATGCCAGTAACCTGGAGTTCGGCACCGAAGATACGCAGATGTCCCTGTTCGAGCCGGTTTCCCACAAGGACCGGAAACTTGCAGCAGCGCTGGATGACATTGCCCAAAGATTCGGCGATCGGGCCATTACGCGCGCCACACTCGTATCTGCAAAGAAGTCGGGAAAAGAGTAAAGGCGGCGCGGGCTGTCCTGAATGGACTCAGCTTTGTCTTTTCGCGCGCATTCATTGCAGGCTTGATGTTATTATTAAAAATTTGATCATAGGGAGAAGGAATGCCGGGAGCCGCATTCAGGGCCATAATAATAGGGTATCTGTTCCTGCAGGCGGCCCACGTCTACCCGGACGATAATTCGTTCTTTGCGGCGAGACGCGAATCGCTGATGAAGCGTATCGAAGGATCCGTGGCGGTTCTGGCAGGAGCGCCTGATACGCGCGCCTATGCCTCGTTCCGGCAGGATAACAGCTTTTATTTTCTCACGGGTGTGGAAACCCCCAACGCTCTTCTGCTGATCGATGGGGGGAAACACCAATCCATCCTGTTTCTGCCTCCCCGGAACCGTGATACTGAGCGATGGGAGGGTCCCGATTTCTTTGCCGGACCGGAGGCACGCAGGGAAACCGGCATCGATGAAGTTCTCGAATTGTCGCGTTTCGGAGATGAGCTGGAAAAACGCAAGGAGACGCTTCGCATTTTATACTCTCCCCTTTCGCCTGGGGAAACGGCGGCAACCAGCCGGGATAGGGCTCTGCAGCATGACTCCGCACGGCAGACTGACATCTGGGACGGACGAATCAGCCGGCAGGAAGCGTTTGAAAAAAGCCTTCAGGCAAGGCTTGGCGCTTCGGTCCGCATCAAGGACCTTTCCCCGATCCTGGATGAAATGCGGCGTGTGAAGGATGCTCAGGAGGTCGATCGCCTGCGGGAGGCCGGGCGCATCGGGGCGAAGGGTTTGAAGGAAGCCATGCGCTCCGCCAGGCCGGGCATGTACGAATTTCAGTTGGCGGCCTTGGCGCAGTTTATTTTTTCGTGGCGCGGCGCACAGGGACCGGCGTTTTTCCCGATCGTGGGTTCAGGACCCAACTCGTGTCTTTTGCATTACAATAAGAACGGACGCAAAATGGCGGAGGGCGATGTCGTGGTCATGGACTTCGGAGCGGACTACCGGTATTACCAGTCTGATATCACGCGATCCTTCCCGGTTTCGGGCAAGTTCAGTGAAGAACAGGCCCGGATCTATCAGGTTGTCCTCGATGCTCAGAAGGCTGCGCTTCAAAGAATCCGTCCCGGCGCAACCTTTGCCTCTCTCGGCGAGGCGGTGAGGGAAGTGCTTGGCCGGCACGGTTACGCCGATCTGCTGACCCACGGCGTAAGTCATTACGTAGGGATGTCCACCCATGATGTAGGGGAAGCGCAACCCTTCGAGCCGGGCGTTGTTATTACGGTAGAACCCGGCGTATACATGCCGGGAAAAAACCTCGGGATCCGCATCGAGGATACCGTTCTGGTGAAAAAAAACGGATATGAGATCCTCACCGGCGAAGTGCCGAAGGAAATCGTTGAAATCGAGGCTTTGATGTCCGGGAAAGGCATCGACGAAGCAATCACTGATTGAGGCTGGATGTCCGTGGTCATCCCGATCCGGAGATCGATCCGTGGTGGCAAGAAGGTTGCCATCGGGAAATTGCCCAAATTGGAGATTCGTCATTCGATAATAAAGGTTCAGGCATGATTCAGATTTTTCAAGAAAAAGACAAAGCCAAACTATTCTCCCGCCTGGAAAGCCGGAAATTCCTTGTGTCCAGCGAAATAGCCGGCACGGTGCGGGAAATCATCTCTCAGGTGCGCCGGGAAGGGGACAAGGCTCTCCTGAAATTTACAGAACGGTTTGACAGGATCAAGATGACAGCCGGGCAAATGCGAGTCCGGCCGCAAATGCTTCGCGCGGAAGCAAAGAAAGCTGATCCGGATCTCCTGCGGGACCTGGAAAAGGCTATCTTCAACATCCACGCCTATCATGCAAGGGAAGTGCAGAAATCCTGGGAATACAGCAAGCGAGGAGTCGTGTTGGGACAGAGGATACTGCCCCTGGATAGCGTGGGAGTGTACGTGCCGGGGGGTAAGGCAGCCTATCCTTCCACCGTATTAATGAATATAATTCCGGCCAAGATTGCCGGTGTCCGCCGCATCGTGGTGGTGACGCCGCCGGGCACCTTCCAGCAGCATCCCATTATTGCGGCAGCTTTGCGCGAACTCAATGCGACCGAGGTTTACCTGGCCGGAGGAGCCCAGGCCATAGCCGCTCTTGCTTTTGGCACTGAAACCATCCCCCGCGTCGACAAAATAGTCGGCCCGGGCAATGCCTACGTGACTGCAGCCAAACGCGAGGTTATCGGGCAAGTCGATATCGATATGATCGCCGGGCCCAGCGAAGTGGTCATCCTTGCCACGGCCGAATCCAATCCTCGCTTCATTGCGGCCGACATGCTTTCGCAGGCCGAGCACGACGAAGCGGCCTGCTCCATCTGCTTCACGGATTCTCTTCCCCACGCCATGATGGTGCGGCGCGAAATGGAAGCGCAGTTGAAATCGCTGCAGCGCAGGGAAATTGCGCAGAAATCTCTGGAAAACTACGGCGCAATTGTCGTTATGGAGAGCTATCTGGAAGCTGCCCACTGGATCAATGAGATTGCTCCGGAACACCTGGAAATTTTTTCGAGCGTGCCTGTGTCGGCCATGGATAAGGTGCGGAACGCCGGATCCATATTCTACGGGGACTATTCCCCGGAAGCGGTCGGGGATTATTTCGCCGGCAGCAATCATGTCCTTCCTACCGGAGGGACGGCACGCTTCTACTCGCCGCTTGGCGTCTACCATTTCCAGCGCAGGACGGGCATCATCCGCTATACGAAGGAGGAACTGTCCCGTACCTGGAAATCCATCGACGCCCTGGCGCGCGCCGAAGGCCTGGACGCGCATGCCCAATCGGTGCGCATCCGGCAGAAATTCCCAAAATCCAGATCGCGCAGGGGTGTCCAGCCGTGAAAAGGAATTCCCCTCTCTATGGCGTAAAATCTCAGGTTCTGAAGGTGCCGGCGTACACGCTGCGGGCGCACGAAGCGGAAATCAAGCTGAACCAGAATGAGAATCCCTTCGATTTTCCGGAAGACCTCAAGGAGGAAACCTTCCGGCGCTATAAGGAACGGCAGTGGTCGCGCTACCCGGATTTTGTTCCGGATTCGCTCCGTCAGCGTCTGGCGGAGTTTGCCGGCTGGCAAAAGGACGGAGTCCTGGTCGGCAACGGATCCAACGAGCTATTGCAGGCCTCGCTGATGGTGCTGATCAGGCCGAGGTCGCGAGTGGCGATTCCCTATCCGACCTTTACGGTCTACAGCCTGATCTCGACTGTTCTGGGCGCCCAGGTCGTCGGCATCCCGCTCAATCCGGATATGAGCTACAATGTCGACGCCCTCATCTCAAAATCCGGCGAAGCCGGCGCCCGAGTCCTCATCGTGAACACGCCCAACAATCCGACCGGAACGGTGCTGCCGCAGGACGGCCTGCGGCGGATCCTGGAGCGGTTCGCGGGCCACGTTCTTCTGGACGAGGCCTACTACGAGTTTCACGGCCGCACGGCCCTAAATCTGCTTAAAGAGTACCCGAGGCTTATAATCACTCGGACTTTCTCCAAGGCGATGGGAATGGCGGGGCTGAGGGTGGGGTACCTCCTCGCCCACGCGGATCTGGCCGAACAGATTTCCAAGGCGAAGCTCCCCTACAATGTCAACCAGTTCAGCCTGACCGCGGCCGAGGTGGCGCTGGAAAACCCGGAACGGTTCCGCCCCGCGATCGAGGCGGTCCTCGATGAAAGGAAGCGCCTCGGAGAAGAACTCGGCCGCATCCCCGGCTTGAAGGTGTATTCCTCGGAAGCCAATTTTTTCCTCATCGAGGTCCAGGTCTCCCCCAGGGCTCTTTTCGATGACCTGTACCGACAGGGAATCCTGATACGGGATGTTTCTTCCTATCCGATGCTTTCGCAGTGCCTGCGTATCAGCGTAGGCACACGGAAGGAAAACGATCGATTACTTTCCGCGTTGCGCGCCAGCCTTGGCTAGGAATGGGAAGCGCGCAGGCGCTCGGGAACCACTATGAACGGACGAACAGCCACCATAAACCGGAAGACAAACGAGACGGATATCGCCGTCACCCTGGGCCTTGACGGAAACGGGCGGAGCGAGGTGCATACAGGCGTACAGTTCCTGGACCACATGCTCGGCCTTTTTGCCAAGCACGGCCTCTTCGATCTTGATGTCCGCTGCAAGGGAGACCTTGGGATCGACGCGCACCACTCGGTCGAGGACATAGGCATCTGCCTGGGTTCGGCCCTGGACAAGGCGCTTGGAGACAAGAAGGGGCTGGCGCGGTTCGCGCATGCGTATTTCCCGATGGATGAAGCCCTGGTCCGCGTCGCGGTGGATCTCTCGGGCCGGCCTTTTCTGGTCTACAACGTGAAGGCGCAGAGGGAGCGCGTCGGCGAACTGGATTCCGAGCTGATCGAGGAATTCTGGAGGGCGGTTGTGGCCCACGGCCGGTTGAACCTGCATATCGAGCTGCTCTATGGACGGAACACCCATCATATTTTTGAGGCCTTATTCAAAGCCGCAGCGCGCGCTTTCAGCCTTGCGACACGCATCGACTCGCGGGTCGAAGGCGTGCCGTCAACCAAAGGGGTGATTTAGCTTGGTGGATGCTTCTCGAACCGTCATCATCGACTACGGAATGGGGAACCTCCGCAGCGTTGAAAAAGCTGTGGCGGCGGTGGGCGGCTTGCCCGTTATCGACCGGGACCCGGATTCAATCCGCGGTGCGGATCGGCTGATTCTGCCCGGCGTGGGTGCGTTCGGCGATGCTATGGTTAATCTGAGGAACCACGGGCTGGACCGCGCCATATGCGATGCGGTGAACGCGGGCAAGCCGCTGCTGGGGCTATGCCTGGGGCTCCAGTTGCTTTTTACGGAAAGCGAAGAATTCGGAAGCCATCAGGGGCTCGATTTGATCCCGGGCAGAGTCCGCAGGTTTGAAGAGCCGGGATTGCGCGTGCCCCATGTGGGATGGAACCAGATCGAGGAGGGCCGGCCCGATCCATTGCTCCAAGGCATACCGGATGGGAGCTATTTTTATTTCGTGCATTCCTACTATGTGGAGCCCGGGAGGCCGGAAGACGTTCTGTGCTGGACAAGCTACGGCCATCGTTTCTGCTCGATCGCCTGCCGGAACAAAACGTGGGGGGCTCAGTTTCATCCAGAGAAGAGCCAGGAAGCGGGGAGACGCCTCCTCCGCAATTTCCTGTCCATCCAATGAAAGCCGTGGGTTGCCCGTAGGATCCCGGGGCATGAGCCGGCATGACTGTGCTTTGGCTTCGCGGTCCTGAGTTGAATCGAGGGGAGCACGCTGGAGTGATTGATGACAGAAGCTTTCGAACTGATACCCGCGGTGGATCTCAAGGGAGGCAAATGCGTCCGATTGCAGGAAGGTATTGCCTCGCGGTCGACGGAATATAGCGACGACCCGATAGCGATGGCGCTTCACTGGGAAGCACAGGGAGCGACGCGGCTGCATCTGGTGGATCTGGACGGAGCCTTCTCAGGGCAGACGGCGCATCGAGAGATCGCCAAGTCCATTTTCCGGTCGCTGAAGATCCCGGTCGAGTTCGGCGGCGGGCTGCGCACACTGGACCAGATTGAAGAGATCCTGGCTCTTGGAGCGGAGCGGGCTATCCTGGGGACCGTCGCGGCGGAGCATCCCGAAATCGTCGAAGAAGCCGTCCGGCTGCACCCGGACTCCATCGTCGTCGGAATCGACGCGCGCAGCGGGAAAGTGGCTCTGCGGGGATGGACCGATGTGACGGCGTTAACGGCTGTGGACCTCGCCCTGCGAATGAAAAACCTCGGCGTTCGACGGGTGATTTATACCGATGTTGCGCGTGACGGGATGCTGCGTGGGGTAAATGTTGAAGAAACAGAGAACCTCTGCCTCAAATCGGGGATGCGGGTGATCGCCAGCGGCGGGGTTTCCGGGATCGAGGATGTCCGGGAACTCTGGGAGCGGCGTACGTGCGGGATCGAGGGCGTGATCCTCGGACGGGCCCTATACGACAGGAAGCTTGATTTCGGCGATCTGCGTAAGAAAATGCTTTCCTGGGAGCCCAAGGTTTAAAAGAGATGCTCGCGAAAAGAATCATACCCTGCCTGGATGTGCGCGACGGGCGCGTGGTCAAAGGCACGCACTTCGTCAACCTGAGGGATGCCGGGGACCCGGTGGAAACGGCTGCAAGATACGATGCAGAAGGGGCCGACGAACTTATTTTCCTGGATATTACGGCGTCCTCCGACCGCAGAGACATCGTCACGCGCATGGTGAGCGCCGTTGCCGATGCGGTCTTCATTCCTTTTACGGTGGGCGGCGGTCTGCGCACCCTCGAGGACATCCAGAGCATCCTGAGATCGGGCGCCGACAAGGTGTCTCTCAATACCTCGGCTGTCGGGAATCCCGGCTTCATCGCCGAAGCTTCCCGGTATTTTGGATCGCAGTGCATCGTAGTGGCCATCGACGCGAGGCGCACGCGGCCGTGGAACCCGGAATCGCCGCGCTGGGAAGTGACCACGCACGGAGGGCGAATCGTGCGGCCGCTGGAAGCCGTGGCCTGGGCGCGGGAGGCTGCGGAACGCGGTGCCGGCGAAATCCTGCTCACTTCCATGGATTGCGACGGCACTCAATCGGGCTACGACAATCTATTGAACCGGAGGGTGGCGGATGCGGTTGGGATACCCGTCATTGCTTCCGGGGGGTGCGGGTCCCTGCAGCATATCGCCGACGCCTTTATCGAGGGCAAAGCGAGCGCGGCGCTGGCTGCTTCCATCTTCCATTTTGGCCATCACACGATCATGGAAGCCAAGAGGTTTCTGCAGGGGCGAGGGATCCCCGTGCGCCTGGTCGAAGGAGCGGATTATGTGCAGCATTCAAGCGAGAGTGGAGAATGAAAAAGATAGAAGAGCTTAAATGGGGATCGAGCGGACTGATCCCCGCAGTGGTGCAGGATGCCTCTTCGGGGGAAGTGCTCACCGTAGCCTACGTCAGCCGTGAGAGCATGGCCAGAATGCGGGAGCTGGGAGAAACCGTTTTTTACAGCCGCAGCCGCCAGTGCCTCTGGCACAAGGGGGAAAGCTCCGGAAACACACAAAAGGTCGTCAGTATTGCGACCGATTGCGATCAGGACTCTATTGTGATCCGCGTTCAGCCCAAAGGGCCGGCATGCCACACGGGGGCCCGATCCTGCTTCTTTGAAGGCCTGGAGGGATTTCCGGCTTCCCCGGCGGAAAGCTGATCCGCAATATCGCGGGGTCGATGATACGAAGGTAGCCGCGCGGCGGCCTGCTGGACGTCGCTGTGTGAATTCCTTGGTCATTTTGTTGCTTTTGACCATGCCTCTAAGTAAGCTCGTGGGCGGGTACTGGTTCTCTGTGATTTCATGTATCCGCATTTGTTAGGGCATTTCGCGGTGAGGCGACGCATGGATAGCAGGAATCGCCGTTGGCGCTTTCTCTGCCTTTTTCGAGACAGGTACCATCGAGCTGTTGGAGGGCGAACATGCGGAAAGTATTGGGAGTTATATTAAGCGGCGGACAGGGCCAGCGACTTTATCCACTCACAAAATTCCGCAGCAAACCGGCCGTCCCGCTGGCCGGGAAATACCGTCTCATCGACATACCGATCAGCAATTGCCTGAATTCGCAGATCAACCAGATTTTTGTCCTCACGCAGTTCAATTCGGCTTCACTCAACAAACATGTCGTGCAGACTTACAGGTTCGATATGTTCACGGGCGGTTTCGTCGAGATTCTGGCCGCCGAGCAGACACCGGAGAATCAAAGCTGGTTCCAGGGAACGGCAGATGCGGTCCGGCAAAGCATCAAGCACATACTTCCTTATGAGCAGGTGAGCCACGTGCTGGTTCTCTCCGGCGACCAGCTGTACCAGATGGATTTCCGGCATCTCATCGATTTCCACGAGCGCTGCGATTCGGATATCACGGTAGCCGTAATACCGGTGCTTGCAGAGTCAACCCCGGGGCTGGGCATCATGAAGGTCGAACAGGATAGCCGGGCGGTTGACTTCATCGAAAAACCCAAACACGAGGATCTTCCGCGGATTCGATCGGCATCGCGCTCCGATGGCCGGGATTATCTGGCCAGCATGGGAATTTACGTGTTTCGCAAGCAGCTCCTTGTGGATCTTTTGACGAAATCCACCGTCGTCGATTTCGGGAGGGATCTCATCCCGCAGGCCCTCGCCAGGTATCGCGTGATGGGCTATCAGTTCGACGGCTACTGGGAGGATGTAGGGACCATACGAAACTACTACGAAGCGAACCTGGAGCTGACGGAGGCCCAGCCCAAATTCAATTTTTACGATTTCGAGAACCCGATATATACCCGGCCCCGCAATCTGCCGGGCTCGAAACTGAACAACTGCTCCATACACCAGTCGATTATCGCGGATGGCTGCATCCTCGGCGGCGGGGATATCAAGCACTCCATTATCGGTGTGCGCAGCCGGATCGGCAGCGGGACCACGATCAAGCATTCCATTATTGTCGGAGCCGATCGCTACGAGACCATCGAGCAGCTGGACGAGAATTCGGCTAAGAAAATCCCGCATATGGGGATCGGGAGCCACTGCACCATCATCAATGCCATTATCGACAAAGAAGCCCGGATCGGGGACAATGTCTCCATCATAAATGCGCACAACCTGCAGGAAAAGGACGACGAAAACTACAACATCAGGGATGGGATTATCGTTATCCCCAAGGGAGCCCTGATTCGCAGCGGCACGGTGATCTGAGCTTTCCCCGCAGCCGCCTTCCGGGATTGAGATAAAGAATGGGAGAATTGCTGGCCGGCGCCCATATGTCCATTGCCGGGGGCATGCACAAGGCCTTTGAGCGCGGCCGCAGTGTGCGCTGCCGGACCATTCAGATTTTTCTCAAGAGCAGCAACCAGTGGAAAGCCAGGACCCTGACAGACGACGACAGAATGCTGTTCCGGGAGGCCAGGGAGAAAAGCGGCATTTCCCCCGTCCTGGCCCATGACAGCTACCTGATCAACCTGGCGTCGCCCGATCCGGATCTGCATCGAAAATCGCTGGATGCATTTGTCGAAGAGATGAGGCGCGCCAATGACCTGGGCGTGCCGTGCCTTATCCTTCACCCCGGCGCTCATCTGGGCTCCGGCGTACAGCCGGGAATCAGCCGGGTGGCTCGCGCGCTGAACCTGGCCATCGATAGGGTGGGACCGCCTGTCAGACTGCTCCTTGAAACCACCGCGGGTCAGGGCAGTTCGCTCGGGAGCCGTTTTGAGGAACTGGCTGCCATCCTCGAGCGCATGCGCAAACCGGAACGTACCGGCGTTTGCCTGGACACATGCCATGTTTTTGCTGCCGGGTACGACATACGCAGCCGGGAGGGCTACGAAAAGACTCTGCACGAATTCGACCGTCTGATTGGTGTCGGGAGAATCCAGGCGATCCATGTCAACGACAGCTTGAAAGATCTCGGCAGCCGTGTGGACCGGCATTCCCACATCGGCAAAGGACGGATGGGACTCGAAGCGTTTCGATGTCTCGTGAACGATCCCCGGTTTGTAGACGTCCCCAAAATATTGGAAACCCCAAAGGGCGAGGATATGCGGGAAGACAGGCGCAACCTGGCGAAGCTTCGAGCCTTGAGGGATCCGAAATTTTCGACTCACGCGCGAATGCGCTGAATGCGAAGAGAATCCTCGGGTTTTGCCGGATGCGGTTGACTTTCCAATCATCGGTTCCGGCTGTGGCGGTAGCCGTAGAAAAAGTAGATGAGCAGGCCGAGGACAAGCCAGATGCCGAAACGCTCCCATGCCTGCCGGGGCAAGGCCCTTCATGACGAAAAGGCAGGCGGCTGCGCTTGCCAGTGAAACCGGCCAGACGAACGGAACCCTGAATGGCCTCGGGCGGCCGGGATCCCTATAGCGAAGCACAAGCACTCCGATGGAGACCAGTGCGAAGGCAAAGAGCGTACCGATATTGGTGAGGTCGTAGGTCTCGCCGGCGTCGCCGATCATGGCAACCGAGGCCACGGCGATCCCTGTGATAAGGGTGGTTACATAAGGGATGCGGCGCACCGGATCCACTCGCGCTGCCCAGCGGGGCAGCAGACCGTCCCGCGCCATTGCAAAGAAGATCCGCGGCTGGCCATACTGAAATACCAGAAGCACTGCGGACATTGAAATCACGGCGCCCAGTGCGACGACCGAGCCCACACGCCGGTAGCCGGCCAGTTCGAGAGCGCGCGCGAGGGGATCGGCTACTCGCCAGATCGCGGTAGGGCGCCATTCCGGTCAGCACTACGCCTACAACAATGTAGATCAAAGTGCAGATTGCCAGACCTCCAAGAATGCCGACGGGGAGGTTCTTCTGAGGGTTGCGCGTTTCCTCCGCGGCGGTGGAAATGGCGTCAAATCCGATAAAGGCGAAGAAGACGATGGCTGCACCCTGATGGATCCCCGCAAAACCATTGGGCATAAATGGGTGGTAATTTTTCGGATCGATGTGCGTCAGACCGGCGATGATGAATAGCCCAAGCGCAACCAGCTTGATCGCCACCATCACATTGTTGGCGGTCGCGCTTTCCCGCGCGCCGCGCAGCAACAGCCACGTGATCAGCATGACGATGGCGAACGCGGGCAGATTCAGAAAACCGGTATTCCCTGCAATATGCGGCGCTGTTTCAAGGAGCTGCCGGAAGGGCCGGATCGGGGCTGAGCAGCGCCGTTCGATATCCAGTGGTGACCCATGCGGGCAGGTTTATTCCGAGTCCGCGAAGCAGCGTATTGAAGTAGTCTCCCCAGGAAATGGCAACCGCCACATTGCCGACGGCGTATTCGAGAATGAGATCCCACCCGATAATCCATGCCACCAGCTCGCCGAGCGTAGCGTAGGAATAAGTGTAAGCGCTTCCGGCCTGCGGGATCATGGATGCAAGTTCGGCATAGCACAGCCCTGCCAGCGTACATACAACGCCGAGCAGCAGGAACGAGAACACCAGCGCAGGGCCGGCCCCGGCGCGGATCACGTCTCCGTTCGGCATTCACCTGCCCGGAGCCGCTGTCCCGATGGCGCCGAATATCCCCGCGCCGATAACGGCGCCGATGGCGAGCATGATAAGATCGCCTCCGCCCAGAGAGCGCTTCAAAGTATGGACGGATTCCGCATCAACAGCCCCTTCGGCAATGGCTTTCCGTTTGAATAGCTGCATGGGCGCGGTTCACGAAGGTCAACGTCCCGGTCCTGCAAATTGCTTTATCTGAAACCCGGGGCGGATTTATTAGGGCATCGTTTCTACAGGGCTTTCAGTTTCGCATACTTTTCGATCAGGGCTTTCCGGCCTACGCGGCTGAACGTAATGATGAGCTTTATATCATTCCCCGAGCGTTCACGGCTGAGCACGATCCCATCGCCGAATTGCTCATGGCGGACCCGCATGCCCGCTTTGAAAATAGGACCGGCTTTCGATTCGCCGCCGGTTTCGCCGGACCGCTGTTTCCGTTCGATGTACGCCTTCAGCTCGGCGATCGTCTTGGGCTGCGGGAACGGCTCTTCGTGCGGCCTGGTGTGCTCAACGTGGTATTCCCGAACCGTGTGGACTTTTCCTCCGCTTCATAAAAACCGGTTCGCCGCGGCGAATCCGCCGGTCGAAAGAGTCCGTCTCCTCCAGTCCTTCGAGCAAATCCTGCGGACATTTCCCTGAGGAAGCGGGAGATTTGGGCGGGAAATCCAGCATCCGGGCCATAGTTTTTGCGAAATGGGGTCCACGTGACAAACAGCTTGCGTTTTGCGCGCGTAATGCCGACATAGCAGAGGCGCCGTTCCTCCTCGAGGTCCGCATTGGAATCCATGGATTGGGAATGGGGGAAAAGCCCTTCTTCCATTCCGGCGAGAAATACGGTGTCGAATTCCAGTCCTTTGGCGCTGTGCAGCGTCATCAACGCCACGTGCGCATTGGGATCGAGCTGGTCGAGTTCCGAGGAGAGCGCTGCGCGGTCGAGAAATTCAGAGATCGTTTCCCCCCTGGATTCGGATTCGGGCGGCGCGAATCAATTCCTCGATGTTGGCCAGCCGGTTCTCCACTTCTGCGGATGCTTCCTGCTTCTGAAGCGATTCCTTGCATACTGGGTATCCTTGCAGGATCGTTTCGAGCAGCTGCGCGATGGAGGCCGTCTGCTGAAGGCCCGCCCATTTATCCATCAAGCCCAGAAATCGCATCAGGGCGCGTGCTGTCCGGACGGGCATCGTGGTGTCGGCGGCTTTCTCGCGCAGGGCCTGGAGAATCGGAAACACCCTTTTCCAGCGCCGTTTCCGTAAGCATGTCCATCGTGGTTCGCTGCCGATGCCGCGGGGCGGCGTATTGAGAATCCTGAGGAGCGCCAGGTCGTCTTCGGGATTGAAAATAACTCTCAGGTAAGCCAGAAGATCCTTCACTTCCATCCGCCCGAAGAAGGCGACGCTTCCGACAAGGGCGTAGGGGATGCCTTCTTCCGTCAGAACGTCTTCGAAATTTCGCGAAAGGAAATTGGCGCGATAGAGAACCGCGATGTGCCATCCCGGGTTTTCTTCGAGAGCGCTTCTTATCTGGCGGGCCACCCAGCCGGCTTCTTCGCGGGGCGATTCGGCCGAGCAGCACGTGATGACGTCGCCGCCGGCGTTTTCCGTCCAGAGGCTCTTTCCTTTGCGCTCGGTGTTGTTTTCCACCACCGCCCCGGCCGCCCGCAGGATATTCTGGCTGGAACGGTAGTTCTGCTCCAGCCTGATGACGCGCGCGCCCGGGAAGTCCTTCTCGAATCGGAGTATGTTCTGGATATCGGCTCCGCGGAATTTATAGATGGACTGATCCTCATCTCCAACGACGAACAGATTTTGGTGCGAGGTTGTAAGCAGGCGAAGCAGGTCATACTGCGGCCGGTTGGTATCCTGGTACTCGTCCACAAGGATGTAGCGGTACCAGTCGCTGTAGTAGGTCCTCAATTCGGGCACTTTTCCCAGCACGGCTACGGACAGCAGTAGGAGATCGTCAAAATCCAGCGCATTGGAGTGCCGCATGCGGCCGTTGTATCGGGTGTAGATGCGCTGCACATCCTCCGCGATCTCTGAAGGGAACCGCGAGGCATAGTGTTCCGGCGAGACTCCGTGATTTTTGGCGTAGCTGATTCTGCTCAGGATTTCCCGCGGCGAAAGCTCCGGATCCGCATCGCGAATCTCCTCCAGCGTCTGCTTGAGCAGGCGCTTCTGGTCATCCGTGTCGTAAATGGAAAAATCCCGCTTGTAGCCCAGGCGATGGATCTCTCTCCGGAGCAGGCGCACGCAGAATGAATGGAAGGTCGATATCAGAGTCTCCGCGCTGCGCCCGTGTCCCAGAATTTTGCGTACACGCTCCTGCATCTCCCGGGCCGCCTTGTTGGTGAAAGTCACGGCCAGGATGTTTTCGGGGCGCGCGGCCGAATTCTGGATCAGATAGACGATCCGGTGGGCAATGACTCGGGTCTTGCCGCTTCCGGCGCCGGCGAGCACCAGCGCCGGCCCGCGCCCATGCTCTACTGCCAGACGCTGCTGAGGATTTAGGCCTGCCAGAATGTCCATATTCTCTATGTCAGCCGTAGATTTCACAAAAACTTCATTTTGTCCAAGTTGCAGGTTCAAAGCAAAAGAAAAAACCCAACCACGAATTCCCTGAATTGCACGAGCGTCTTTTGGCTGGAAGAACGCAATTTTTATCAAGCTCAAACAGAGATTATGTGCTTTTGGCAGAAGCCTGGTAAAATCCCATGTTGATCGCGGCAGTTTAGACCTACAATGCACTTCTTGAACCGTTTGGTTTCTTCAACCGCGATGGCTGGACTCAATGAAAGGAGAGGTGAAAATGGTCGATCTGTCAACACAATATCTCGGGATGACGCTTAAAAATCCTATAATCGCGGGCAGCTCGGGTTTAACGGATTCAGTCAGAAGCATTCAGGAGCTTGAAAAATGTGGCGCCGCTGCCGTTGTGCTAAAGTCTATTTTCGAGGAGGAGATCGCGTTTGAATATGAGGATATTTTGAAAAAAGCCTCCCAAGAAGGTCTAAACCTGAGCCAGTTTGATTATTACGACTTTCACATTAAGGGTGAAAAACTGAGCAGATACGCCACACTGATCGAGGAGTGCAAAAAGGCTGTTTCCATCCCCGTCATTGCCAGCATTAATTGTGTCTACTCCCACGAATGGACATCCTTTGCAAAGAAGCTCCAGACCGCCGGCGCGGATGCAATCGAGCTGAACATGTTCTTTCTGCCCACCGAATTCGGACGCACTAGTGAGGAAAAAGAAAAGGCCTATTTTCAAATCATCGAAAAAATTCAAAACGAGGTCAGCATCCCGATCGCGCTGAAAATCAGTTATTATTTCTCCAATCTGGGACCCATGATTCAGAAACTGTCGGAGACCGGGATCGCCGGATTAGTGCTTTTCAATCGGTTTTACAGCCCCGATTTTGATATAGACAAAATGGAGGCTGTCCCCTCAAATATTTTCAGCTCGCCTGCAGATCTGTCGATTTCCCTGCGTTGGATTGCGATTATGGTGGAGAGGGTCAGGTGCGATCTGGCAGCTTCAACGGGAGTCCATGACGGCGTGGCACTGATCAAACAGTTGCTGGCCGGCGCTGCTGCGGTGCAGGTAGCCTCCACCCTCTATTTAAACGGTAATAGTCGGATTTCTGAAATGCTGAAAACCCTGGAAGAGTGGATGGGGAAGAAAGGTTATGGATGTCTAGCGGATTTTAGGGGGAAATTGAGCCAGGCAAAGAGCCGTAATCCCGCTGTGTATGATAGAGTGCAGTTCATGAAATATTTCGGAGGGATAATCTGATAAGATTCATTTGTTCCGGCAGGCCCGTACACCCGCACAAATCCGCCGACTCCGCCTCTTTCCACGGGAACAGGCCAAAAGGATGCGGAGCAACGAGCTGGCCCATACGCTGAAATACCGAGGACGGCTTCATAGGCGCAATTTGTAAGATCTGTGGCTGCGCTTTTCTTGCATCTTCCATTCATTACTTGACACCGCGTCACAAAAAAGCTAGTGATAACGTGCTCTGTTTTATCTTATGGGTTTTAGAGGATGCAATTCCGATTGCGGGAACAGCCGCATGAAGCGCCTTTGGAACCATACTTCATAATCACTCAGATCGGAGGACATGTTTATGGGACTTGATTGGATGCCGCGAGAACACGGGAAAAAAGATCACAACAGGTACGGGGCGGAGCATTGGGGGACAGAAGCGCCCTGTGTCGTCTACGAGAAAAAGCCCCTGAAAGATCCGAAGGGGAATGTGGTGCCGGGACTTTTCGTGTCCTGGATAAGGCTCAATAATCCTGCGCAGTATAATTCCTATACGACGGAGATGGTCAAAGGGATTATTGCCGGATTCGAAAATTCCTCGGTTGACCGCGAGGTTGTAGCCACGGTATTTACGGGAACCGGGCCCAATGCCTTCTGTACAGGAGGCAACACAAAGGAATATTCCGAGTATTACAGCAAGCGCCCCGAAGAATACGGCGCTTACATGGAACTCTTCAACAACATGGTGGATTCCATCCTGATGTGCAAGAAGCCGGTGATCTGCCGTGTCAACGGGATGCGGGTCGCGGGCGGCCAGGAAATAGGACTCGCGTGCGACATTGCCGTATCTTCAGATTTGGCCATTTTCGGCCAGGCGGGCCCCAGGCACGGATCCGCGCCGGTGGGCGGCGCTTCCGACTTTCTCCCGTGGTTTTTAACTGCGGAAGATGCCATGTGGAATTGCATCAGCTGCGAGATGTGGAGCGCCTACAAGATGAAGGCGAAGAACCTGATCTCCAAAGTGGTGCCCGTCCTGAAGGATGAAAGCGGGAACTGGGTCCGGAATCCGCAGATCATTACGGACACCTATGTGCAGAACGGCGAGATTGTCTACGGCGAATACAAAACGGGCGAGGAGCTCAAAAAGGCGCGCGGATGGGTCAATGACAAGCTGAAGAACAATGATTACGATTTTTCGCTGCTGGATGCGGAGGTTGATCGGATCGTCTGGACCTTCGCGAACCTTTTCCCCGGCTGCCTCATCATGTCGGTTGATGGAATCCGGAACAAGAAAAAGTTCTTCTGGGATCAAATCAAGAACCCCAACAGGCACTGGCTGGCTGCAAACATGATGGGAGAGGCCTTCCTGGGCTTCGGGGCGTTCAATACCAAAAAAATCACGAGTGCAGATACTATCGATTTCATCAAGTACCGTCAGCTCGTGGCCGAGGGCGCCCTTGTGGACGAGGCCTTTATGGAACAAGTCCTTGGAAAACCCAAATAGAAAGCACCCGTTTTCGCGATGCGGCTGCTTCGAATCTGTGACATATGTGAATTAGTGCGAGGAATTAATCCAGAAAGGAAGATGCCATGACTGTTACTGCTCAAGCATATGTTTTGGAGGCTGCAAAAATGCCGCTGGTACAACGGCCTTTGCAGATACCCGATCCCGGGCCGAAGGAAGTGATTGTTGAAGTCATTGCCTGCGGTATGTGCCATACCGACCTCGGATACGCGGATGGATCCGTCCCCACAAAAAAGGGGATACCCATCGTGCTCGGACATGAGGCAGTGGGGCGCGTCGTCTCTGCCGGGAAGGATTATGAGTCGCTGATGGGATCCACCGTGCTCGTTCCGGCGGTCCTTCCCTGCGGCGAATGCGCATTTTGCCTGGCAGGACGCGGAAACGCCTGCCCGAATCAAAAGATGCCCGGCAACGATATTGATGGCGCGTTTTCCACTCACTTTCTCGTGCCGGCGGCGCCGGTGATCAAAATCAGTCCGGATTTCTCTTCCAATGTTGCGGCGCTATCTGTGGTCGCGGACGCGGTTTCAACGGCGTATCAGGCCATCCTGCGGGCCAATCTCACCGCAGGGGATGTGGCGATCGTCGTAGGTGCCGGCGGCGTCGGAGGCTTTGTCGCCCAGATCGCCCATGCAATGGGCGCCCGCGTCGTCGCCTGCGATATCATCGCCGAACGCCTCAAGCTGATTGCCGGCTACGGCGCGGAAGAGGTGATCGACCTGACCAACAAGGATCCCAAGGAACTGCGCAAACAGATCCGCTCGTTTGCCAAGGGTGCGCCTACGTTGAAGTACAAGCTTTTTGAATGCAGCGGAAGCACCGCCGGGCCAGGTTACCGCCTATGGCCTCCTGGAGCGGGGCGCGACCATGTTGCAGGTGGGATACACGCCGAACAAGATTGAGGTGCGGCTTTCCAACCTCATGGCCTTTGACGCCAGCATCCACGGAACCTGGGGGTGTCCTCCTGAGGTTTACCCCGGGGTGCTGCGTCTGATTGAAGAAGGCAAAGTGAAGCTGGATCCCTTCATCGAATATGGACCGATGTCCAAGGTTAACGAATATCTGGCGGCCATGGCCGCGCACAAACTCGAAAAGCGCATGGTGATGGATCCGCGCACGTAAAGCGACACTGCCATCCCAATGCGCGCCTGCGCATTTCACCGCGGAGTCGCAGGGGGGCGGACAATGCGCAGAGATCACTGATGCACGTTGCGCCGCCCCCCCCCCTTCGGGGTGAAAATACCCGCGATAATGCAGATCAATAATTCAGAAAAGGAGTTCGTATGGCTACAGAAAATCCTGCCCCTATTGTCGAACCGACCCTCCTTGAAAACGGAACGCTTCTCCGCCTGGTGCTTAACCGGCCGAAAGGCAATGTGCTCACGCTGGAAATGATGCAGGCGCTTTCAAAGGAGCTCATCGCCCAGCTCGACAACACGCACCTGCGCATGGTGATCATCCGGGGCGCCGGGAAGCACTTTTCGTTCGGCGCTTCGGTTGAAGAACACAGGAAAGAGCAGGCCCCTTCGATGCTTGCCGGCTTTCACGCGATGATCCGGCAGGTCGCCGGCTACCCGGTGCCGATCGCGGCGCTGGTTGAAGGCTCCTGCCTTGGCGGCGCCTTTGAGCTGATCCTGGCCTGCCATTTCGTCTTTGCGGCTCCAAACGCCAGCCTTGGCTGCCCTGAGATCACGCTGGGGGTTCTTCCCCCCGTCCTCGCTGCCATAGGATCCTATCGCCTCGGCGGCCCGTTGGCCGAGAGGCTTATTATAACGGGCGCTACCATCGATGCGGCGGCTGCCGAGAAAGCAGGCCTGGTTACCGCGGTCTTCTCCGGTGGAAATCCGGAAGAAGAGCTGATGGAATGGTACCGCAAGCACCTGCTGCCGCTTTCGGCGTTTGCCATCCGCCAGAACACGCGCGTCGCCCGCATCGGCTCGGGGCTGATTGCCGCACTGGGCGAACCGCTCGACAGGATCGAAAAGCAGTATGTCGATGAGGTGCTGGCCAGCAACGACGGCAACGAAGGGATCGGCGCCTTCATCGAGCGCCGCAAGCCCGTCTGGAAGGATCGCTAATCCACAGCCACGGATTCCGCGGCGCGAATGTCCTGCGAATTCACATCCCTTCGGTTGCGGCCACCCGGCCGCGCCGCGGAATCCAAGGCTGCATTTTGTATCTCTCCCGCCGATTCGCAATCGTTCTGCAAAGAATCCAATCGCGAAATATTCAATTACGCGAATCCAAATGATCAAATCCTGTACCGGATCCAACAATGATGGCCGGAGGAGGGCATATGCGGGAGCATCAGGGCCGCTTTCGTTCTATGCGTGTTTCTCGTGGCCAGGTTTTGTTTTCCGCAATTTTTATTGACAACACCGATATCTGCCGATTATTATTATGGTAACCAATATTGGTTACCATAATTATGGAAGAGAGCATCCAGTCCAATATTTTGCAGATTCTCCAATCGGCCAAAACCGGCCTCCAGATGGAAGAACTATCTGAAAGGCTGAATTTGACCCGCCATACCGTTGCCAAGTACCTGGAAGTGCTGCGGGCCGAAGGGAAAATCCATTACAACAAGATCGGTCGCACCAAGCTCTGGACGGATGTTTCAGCCGCCGTTACTATCCGATTCCTCGGCATGGATGATCTGGACGACATCCTGCGCATCGAGGAAAAGATCATCGGGGAGCAGAATTCAGGCAATCCCGAGAGGCTCGTATCCCTCAAAGATACGACAGTCTACAATCTTCAGCACGGCGATCCGCTCTTAAACCTGGGAGCAGAAATCGACGGGAAACTCGTCGGTTTCGTGTTCAGCGAGGTCCGGCGCTGGGAATTCGGCCGAGGGGGAATGACCGGCTGGATACTGATTCTGGGTGTCGATTCCGAGTATCAGGGCATGGGTGTGGGCCGCAAGCTGGGGGCAACACTGCTCGATCATTTCCGGAAGAAGAACATCACCAAGATCAGGACGATGGTGGAATGGCATGAAGGCGAGCTGATTTCCTATTTCAAGTCATTGGGTTTTACCATGCTTGGCATGTTGCCTTTGGAGAAGGAAATTTAGCTTTTCGGAAGCGGAGGAAACGTATGCGCTTTCCGCTGTGCCTGAGCTTACGGGCTTTGAACTGTAGCACCCGGTTGCCGCTTCCCAGGCAATCCTTTATTCGAAATAGAAACCAAAAAAGGAAAACCAGATCATGAGGTACGCCGAGACAGGGTTTAATCTTGAAATCGATCTATCCCGAGGAAACATCGAAAGGGTAGAAACCGACCCCAAATTAACCGAGCTTCACCTGGGAGGATTGGGCACAAATGCCAGGATATTGTGGGACAGGGTCCCCCCTGATACAGATCCCTTTTCTCCGGATAACCTGCTGATATTGAGCGCCGGCCTTTTATGCGGCACCCCTGCGCCAGGCTGCAATCGCACGATTGCCTCCACAATCTCTCCGCAGACCCGGTTAATGGGTTTTTCCATGATGGGGGGATTCTGGGCGCCGGAACTGAAGTATGCCGGCTATGACAAGGTGATCCTCCGCGGCAAATCCCCCGACCTGGTCTATCTGTATATAAACAACGACAAAGTGGAAATACGCGACGCATCCCACCTGCAGGGAAAAGGCGCCAACGAAACCGCAGAGCTTATCCAGCAGGAATTGAAAGATCCGAAAATCCAGGTGTCGGCGATCGGGCTGGCCGGTGAAAGCAGGGTTTATTTCGCTTCCATCGAACAGGGCAGATCCAGCGCGAGCCGTGGCGGAATAGGTGCCGTTATGGGCGACAAAAAGGTCAAGGCGATAGCGGTGCGCGGAACCAAAGACGTCAATATTGCCCGCCCGGCCGAGTATATGGAGTTCTGCAGCGAAGTGCTGAAATATATCAAAGACCGGGATAGCAGGCCAATTCCCGGAGTGATGCCCATTCTGGCCGGGCTCGGATCCCCGCAGGAGATGAAACTCATCGATGAGGAATGGCACACCACCAATTTCATGTGGGGGAATGCCCGCACCCGCAGGAAGGATTTCTGGACCAAGGAAATCGAGGAGAAGTGGAGGGAAACCCAGGAAAGCGTGCGGACGCGCCTGATCAGCTGTTACAACTGCCCGATGAAATGCGCGGCGACCATTTCCGTCCCGGGAATTTCGACCTACATGATGAAATGCTTCTCGAAGCTTACCTATACCATGGCGGCCTATTCGGACCTCGATTTTGGCTTTAAAATCGCCCAACGCGCCACGGAGTATGGGGTGGACGGATTCACGACCCCGCAGGTTATGGCTTTTGGCCTTGAGCTCCTTGAAGCCGGCATTCTGAAAGACCAGGATTTCGCGGGAATGCCGTCCGACAGCGAGGGCAGATTCTACTGGCTGCTTGACAGAATTGTCCGGCGGGAAGGCATCGGGGACGTCCTGGCCGACGGGACTTATTGGGCAGCCCAGAAAATCGGCAATGGCGCGGAAGCTTACGCCCACAATCACATCAAGAAGATCGAGCAGCTGCCTCTCAAGCTCGGAATGCTGAATCCGGTATATTTCCTCATGTATTCCACCGGCGAGAAAATAAACATCACCCAAATCGAGGGGCAGTTCCCCCAGGCGCCCTTCGCTACCAAGCAGGAGACAGAAGAGTTTATAAAGGACTGGATCCAGGTGCCGGACGACAAGTTCAAGGAGTATCTCCGGAAATGGGAATTCCGCGGCGAATTCTCCAATCCAAATTACCCCGATGTTCAGGCAAGCTGCGATATTGTGGATTGGCAGGAAATGATGCACTACATCGACGACGCCCTCGGGATGTGTGCCGGATTATCTTCCTTCCCCCTGAAGCCTCCCTATCACATACATAATTACCCGGCCCTCATCTCAGCCGCGACCGGGATGGATCTGGACGAGGCCGGACTCACGCAAGTAACCCGGAGGAATCGTACTCTGGTCCGGGCGGTCAATGTTCGGAGAGGCATGAGGAGAGCGGACGACAAACCCCCCGAAGACCATTGGAAGAAAAGATTTCCCGAATTGGAGGCCAAGCTTCTGGACGCATATTACCAATTCAAGGGTTGGGATAACCAGGGCATTCCTACCAAAGAATCCCTGCACGAATTAAGTATGGATTTCGTTGCCGAAGACTTTGAACAGAGAGGGATTGGCAAAAATGAGCAAAGTTAAGAAAAAGGTCAAGGTCATCAAGATCGATGTGGATAAATGCAACGGCTGCCGGGCCTGCGAGGTCATCTGCTCGGCCTTTCACGCGACGCCCAAATACAGCAGCAACAATCCGGCGCGGTCCCGTATACGGCTGATTCGTGAACCTTTAAGAGACTTATACCTTCCTGTATATGCCGGTGAAAAAGCCGGCGCCGAATGCATGGGCCGGGACAAATACATCATCGACGGGAAGGAATACGACGAGTGCAGTTTCTGCAGAGCCTCCTGCTCGTCCAGGGAGATTTTCAAGGAACCCGATTCCGGTCTCCCCCTGAAATGCGACATGTGCGAATCCGATCCGCCGCTGTCGGAGCCGATGTGCGTTCAGTGGTGCCTGAACGATGCCCTGAGCTACGAGGAGAGGGAAGAGGAAGTGGAAGAGGAGGTAAAGCCGGGGGATGTGGAGATCGGGCTCGAAGCCCTGGCAGGCAAGTACGGGATGCAGAAGCTGATGGATGCCGTTGCCCGGATGTCCAAGAAAGAATGAAACACTAAGGATTGGGAAAGACAGTGGAGACAATAGCCGACTTCAAGGAAATAGTGGACGGCATTAAGGCGAAGGGTGGAGAAGCCTTCAAATATTGCTATCAATGCGGATTGTGCGACACGGTCTGTCCGTGGAACAGGGTTCGCGCCTTCAGCATGCGCAAGCTGATCCGGCAAGCCACCTTCGGTATGACCGAGATCGAAAACGAAGAGATCTGGCGCTGCACGACCTGCGGGAGATGCCCTCAGCGGTGCCCCAGAGGAGTGGGAATCATAGAAGTCGGAGTGGCTTCGCGCAGGCTGGCCACGGAGTTCGGCGTTTTTCCAGCTTCCGCCAAGCCTCTGCGCGGAGTCAGCACAAGCCTTCAGGGTGACGGCAATCCTTTGAACGAAGAGAGGGCCAAGAGGGCCAATTGGGCGGAAGGCCTTCCGGTCAAAGAGTTCACCGAGGGAATGGATATTTTATATTTCCCCTGCTGCTACCTGAGCTATGATCCCAGGCTGAAAAGAGTAGCCAGAGCTACCGTGGCCATCCTCAACAAGGCAAGTGTGGATTTCGGGATTCTGGGCGCCAAGGAGAGTTGCTGCGGAGAAAGCATCCGCAAGACGGGCGATGAGGATTTGTTCAAACACCTAGCCAAGGAAAACATCAAAACCTTTATCGATCACGGAGTGAAGAAAATCCTGGTTTCTTCCCCGCATTGCTACCACGCCTTTAAAAACGAGTATGCCGAGTTCAAGGTCAATTTCGAGGTGGTACATACCTCCCAATATTTAGCCGAACTCATGAGAGAGGGAAGGCTCAAGCTGAGTAAAGAGTATGCGAAGAAAGTCACCTATCATGACCCGTGCTACCTGGGCCGGCATAACGGCATCTATGAAGAACCCCGGGAGATTTTGCAGAATGTGCCTGGTTTGGAACTGAAGGAGATGCCGGATGCGCGGGCAGATAGTCTCTGCTGTGGTGGAGGAGGTGGCCGAATCTGGATGGAAACCATAAAAGGCGAAAGATTCTCCGACCTCAGGCTGGATCAAGTGACCGGCGTCGGGGCCGAGGTGCTGGCTACTTCCTGCCCATACTGCATCACCAATTTTGAGGACAGCAGGAAGAACCGGGAGGATGGCGATTCCCTGGAAGTCAAGGACATTACGGAAATTATCCAGGAGTTGATTTAGATAAGGACATAAAGAAGTGGGAAAAGAACCGGTTGAAAAGCAGCAATCAAAGTTTTCCGCGGACGGCAATTTCGGGGATGTCATGGTGGTCGGCGGAGGGATCAGCGGCATTCAGGCCTCTCTGGATCTTGCCGCGGCGGGTTTCAAGGTTTACCTGGTTGAGAAGTCGCCGACCATCGGCGGCCATATGTCGCAGCTGGACAAGACCTTTCCCACCAACGACTGCTCCATGTGCATCGAATCTCCCAAGTTTGTCGAATGCAGCAGGCACCCCAATATACAGATCCTGACCTATACCGAAGTGGACAGCGTGGAAGGGGAAGCCGGAAACTTCACGGTTACCCTCGTGAAAAAGCCCCGATATGTTATAGAGAGCAAGTGCACCGGGTGTACTACCTGCGTGGAATACTGCCCGGTCAAATACCCGGATCCGTTTAATCAGAATATATCGGGTAACAAAGCCATCCACATATACTTCTCCCAGGCAATTCCCCTCGTCACCTACATTGATGACAGCTGCCTTTACCTGAAAGAGAAGAAATGCACCATCTGCCAGGGAGTCTGCAAGACGGGCGCCATCGACTTTAATCAAAGGCCGGAGAAGATGGAAGTCAAGGTGGGCGCGATCGTTCTGTCTCCAGGCTTTGAGCCGTTCGATCCCAAGCTGAGGGAAGACTATGGCTATGGCAAGTTTGAGAACGTCGTAACCAGTCTGGACTATGAACGGCTGCTATGCGCCACCGGGCCTTATGAGGGCGAGATACGGCGTGCCACCGACAAGAAGCATCCGCACAAGGTAGCCTGGATTCACTGCGTTGGTTCCCGGCAGGTCATTCCCGGAGGCAGGAGCTATTGTTCCGCCGTCTGCTGCACGTATACGCAGAAACAGGTGATTCTGACAAAGGATCATGACGCCGAGACCGAGTGCACGATCTTCCACAACGATGTTCGTTCCTATGGCAAGGATTTCGAGCGGTTCTACCAGAGAGCGGAGAGGCTTCCCGGGGTACGATTCATAAGAAGCTACACCTCCGTGGGCAGGGAAATCCCCGGGAGCAAGAATGTGACTATAAGGTATTCCACTCCGGAAGACGGCGTCAAAGAAGAAGAGTTCGACATGGTGGTATTGTCCGTCGGTTTGAATCCTCCTGCCGACTATAAGAGCCTCGCTAGCAAGTTCGGCATCGAGCTCAATGCCCACGATTTCTGCCAGACCGACCCTGTGAATGCCATGCAGACCTCCCGCCCGGGTATCTTTATCAGCGGTGCCTTCCAGGGCCCCATCGATATTCCAGAGTCCGTTGTGACCGCCAGCGGGGCTGGCTCCCAGTGCGGTGAACTCCTCTCCTACCGACGGGGGAAGCTGGCCAAGGAGAGAGTATATCCGCCGGAAAGGGACGTCTCGAAAGAGGAGCCCAAAGTTGGCGTCTATGTCTGCCACTGCGGGGCGAACATCGGGAGAGTGGTTGATGTGCCGTCCACCGTCAGCTATGCTCTGACCCTGCCCAATGTTGCCCATGCCGAGGAAAGCCTCTTCATATGTTCCACAGACGCCGCCCAGCGCCTTGCTACGTCTATTAGGGAGAAAGGGCTCAACCGTGTGGTGGTCGCCGCCTGCACTCCCAGGACGCACGAACCGCTTTTCCGGGACACTCTCCGGGAAGCGGGGATCAATCAGTATTTTTACGATATGGCGAATATCCGGGAGCACTGTTCCTGGGTCCACTCCAAGGAAAAAGAGGACGCCACCCAGAAGGCTAAGGATATCATCCGGATGGCTGTTGCCCGGGCCGCGCATTTGGAGCCCTTGCAGGAATTCGATCTGCCGGTCAACAAGTCGGCACTGGTGGTCGGAGGAGGGCTGGCCGGCATGACCGCCGCCCTGAGCATCGTCAATCAGGGTCATGACGTTTACCTCGTCGAAAAGGAAACGGACCTCGGGGGAGTCGCACGAAGAATCCACTATACCCTGGAAGGGCTTGATGTTCAGGCCTACCTGCGCGATCTGATACGCAAGGTTTATCAGCACCCCTTAATCCACGTGATTACGGATGCCGTCATTACAGAAGCCACCGGTTATGTGGGAAATTTCATTACACGGGTGAAGTCTGGGGGGCAGGGCATAGAGATTAAACATGGTGCGGCCATCATCGCCACGGGCGCGGATGAATACAAGCCCACCGAATACCTCTACGGCAAAGACGAGCGGGTCATGACCCAGCTGGAACTGGAGGAGCGGATCGCCGCGGGAGAAGAGAAGGTGCGGAACACCCAGACTCTGGTAATGATCCAGTGTGTGGGCTGCAGGCAGGAAGACAGGAATTACTGCGCCCGGATATGCTGCAGCCATTCCATAAAGAACGCCCTGAAGCTGAAAGAGATCAACCCGCAGATGGATATTTACGTTCTGTTCAGGGATATAAGGACGTACGGGTTCAGGGAGGATTTTTACCGGGATGCCGCCGACAAGGATGTGAGGTTTATCCGCTATGAAGCGGAGGATAAGCCCCGGGTGGAAGCCGTCAACGAGAATGGCCGAAGCTTTTTGCGGGTTGCGGTGAATGATCCCATTTTGGGCACGGAGCTCGGAATTGATGCCGACTGTGTCGCTCTAGCCGCCGCCATTATTCCTTCAGCGGGAAGCAAGGACATCGCCGCGTTATTCAAGGTTACCTTGAACCCGGATGGTTTTTTCCAGGAAGCGCACGTCAAGTTGAGGCCCGTCGATTTCGGCGCGGAGGGCGTTTATCTGTGCGGGATTGCCCATTATCCCAAGCACATATCGGAAGCGGTCAGCCAGGCGTATGGTGCCGCGGGCCGGGCGATAACTCTTCTTTCCCACGATACGGTCGTGGCCTCCGGCTCTGTCTGCGAGGTGGATGAAAGCAAGTGTGTATCGTGCGGCGCATGTATCAGCGCGTGCACGTATGGCGCCGTGGAGTTTTATGAAACGCCGCAAGGCAGAAAAGCCCGGGTCAATCCTGTCCTCTGCAAAGGGGACGGCCTGTGCAACACAAAGTGTCCGACCGGGGCGATTGTTCTGAAGCATTATCTCGATGAGGCGATCATCGACCAGATTGACGCGGCGGTTCCTGAAGTGTTTGTGGCCTGATGGACAAGGCCGGATTACCGAGGAAGGAGGTCGTAAGGAATGAGTACAGGACTTACATTCAAGCCGAGGATCCTGGGATTCGTCTGCAATTGGTGAGCGTACGGCGCTGCCGACCTGGCTGGAGTTTCCAGACAACAATATGCAACGGATATCAAGCTGATCCGCGTAATGTGCAGCGGTAGAGTCGACCTGGCCTTTGTGCTCCGCGCTTTCTCCAGGGGAACGGATGGGGTTTTTATCGGCGGGTGTCATCTGAACGAGTGCCATTATATTACGAATGGAAACCACCATGCCTACGGGATGGTGCAACTCTGCAAGAAAATGCTGGCACACCTGGGGGTGGACCCCGACAGAATACGAATCGAGCAGATGTCCGCCGGTGAAGGGATCCGTTTCGCCGAATTCATGAATGACTTTTCCAAAAAAGTGAGGGAGTTGGGGCCTCTCGGCAAAGGTGAAGGAATAGACATGGACGGATTGAGATTCGGCCTTGAGGCGATGACGAAATTGGTCCCTTACATCCGGTTGGTGGAGAGGGAGAGGCTGAGAGTGCGCTGTAATTCGGCGGAAGAATATGCCGAATTTTTCAACAGCGACGAAGTCCACAGGTTATTTCAGGAATTGATTGCGGACAAACTGACTATAAGCCAGATCATGGCGCTCCTGCGGGAAAAACCCCGTAGCACGGGTGAGCTTTCGGAGATTTTGGGCATAGCCCCGCCTGAGGTATCCAGACACCTGAGCATTTCAGCAAAGCAAGGATTGGCCCGGTTCGATGAAAGCCGGAAGCGCTTTGTTGTTGCCTGAGGTGGGAGGCCTGGACAGGGTTGGGAGAAGGAAGAAAGTTGGGACAGCGGCTATGGATAACGACACCATCGATAAAATTCTAAATAAATATCCGGACGATGCCAGTTCGCTCATTCAAGTATTACTGGAGATTCAACGCGAAAATCGCTGGCTTCCCAAGGAAGCATTAGAGAAGATCAGCAATAAATTAGGGGTGCCATTAAACCGGATACAGCAAATTGTCACTTTTTATAAAGTCTTTAGTTTAATGCCAAAAGGGCGTCATGAAATCCACGTATGCACAGGCACGGCCTGTCATGTTCGTGGTGCACCACGTATTCTGGACTCGGTTCAAAACCTGGTTGGAATCAGCCCTGGCGAAACGGACCTGGATCTAAAGTTCAGCCTGGATACTGTGAACTGCGTCGGCTGCTGCGCCCTGGGACCGGTGATGGTAATGGATGGCGAATACCATGGACAGATGAACCTTCGGAAAGTCACGGCGCTGCTGGGCGCCCAGGCTGCCGGAGCGGGGAAGGTGGAAGCATGACGCGACTTGAGAATGTAGAGCAGCTGAACAAGCTCAGGGAGATGCTCGTCGACGCCGTGAAACCGGACACGCCTTACGTGTCGATCTGCGGCGGCACGGGTTGTCTCGCCTGCGGCAGCCAGTCCGTTGTCAGCGAGTTCAGACGGCTGTTCGCGGAGCGGGGCCTCGAGGGGAAGTGTCTGCTCAAGACTACCGGGTGCCACGGATTCTGCGAGCGGGGGCCGGTCGTTGTCATCCATCCCCAGGGCATCTTCTACCAGCAGATGAAGCCGGCGGATGTCGAGGAGGTCATCGAGAAAACGATCGAGAAGGGTGAAATCGTTCATCGGCTCCTTTATCGGCACCCGCAGACCGGAGCTGAGATCGTCCGCGAAGAGGATATTCCCTTCTACAAGTACCAGAAGCGCATTGTCCTTGCCAGCAACGGCAAGCTCGATCCGCGTGACATCGAGGACTACATCCGGCTGGGCGGGTACCAGGCCATGGCTAAGGCGCTGTTCGGGATGACGCCCGAAGAGGTGATCGGGGAGGTCAAAAAATCCGGCCTGAGAGGTCGCGGCGGGGCGGGTTTCCCGACCGGTCTGAAGTGGGAGTTCTGCCGAAAAAGCCCGGGCGATGAAAAATACATCATCTGCAACGCGGACGAAGGTGATCCGGGCGCCTACATGGATCGCAGCGTTCTGGAGGGAAATCCCCACTCGGTGATCGAGGGGATGATCATCGGCGGGTACGCCATCGGCGCCCGCGAGGCGTACGTCTACGTCCGCGACGAGTACCCCCTCGCCATCGAGAACCTGGCGTTCGCCATCGAGGAGGCTAATAAAAGGGGGCTTCTCGGCCGCAACCTCCTGGGCTCCGGTCACACCTTCAACGTGAAGATCAACCGTGGCGGCGGTGCTTTCGTGTGCGGTGAGGAAACGGCTCTCATCAGGTCTCTGGAGGGCAAGGTGGGAGAGCCAAGACAAAAGCCGCCCTATCCCGCCGTGAAAGGACTCTGGGACAAGCCGACAACCATAAATAACGTGGAGACATGGGCTAATGTTGCTTTGATTATCAACAACGGGGCTGATTTTTTTACATCAATCGGTACGGAGGGAAGCAAAGGCACCAAGATATTTTCGCTGGTGGGCAAGGTGAAGAATACCGGCCTCGTAGAAGTGCCGATGGGCATAACTCTGAGAGATATTATCTATAGCGTCGGCGGCGGCATCCCCGGAGACAAGGCGTATAAGGCAGTTCAGACTGGCGGCCCATCCGGAGGATGCATCCCTGCAGATTACCTGGATATAAAAGTCGACTTTGAAGAACTGGCCAAAGTTGGCGCAATCATGGGTTCAGGTGGCATGATCGTCATGGATGAAAGCACCTGCATGGTTGATGTCGCCAAGTACTTTCTTAACTTGCTTAATGATGAATCCTGTGGCAAATGCACCCCATGCCGTGAAGGCATCCGGCAGATGCTTAAGATTCTGACTAATATCACTCAGGGGAAGGGGAAAGAGGGGGATATTGAGCTTCTGGAGGAGATCTCCGAGGCAGCCAGAGGCGCCTCACTATGTGCTTTGGGCGGGACCGCTCCTAATCCGGTTTTAAGCACGCTCCGCCATTTCAGGAAGGAGTATGAGGAGCACATCAAACGGAGGCGATGCAGTGCAGCGGTGTGCAAAGCGATCATCTCGTCGCCGTGCCAGCACACCTGCCCCATTGACACAAAGGCGCCGGTTTACATCGCTCAGATTGCGCATGGCGACTTCGATGCCGCGTGGAAGACCATTTCGATGGACAACCCACTGCCCGGAATCTGCGGTCGGGTATGCAACCACCCGTGCGAACGGAAGTGCCGCTCCGGCGACGGCGGAGACCCGATCTCGATTCGCGCGCTGAAGCGGTTCATCACCGACTATGCCGAGCAGAAGGACTTAAAGCCCGCGACCAGCGACGGGCATCCGAAGCGGATGGAACGTATCGCCGTCATCGGCGCCGGCCCCGCGGGACTTGCTTGCGGCCATCGACTTGCCATGAGGGGTTTTGGCGTGACCATTTTCGATTCGCTTCCGATACCGGGGGGGATGCTCGTGGCCGGAATCCCCCAATACCGCCTGCCCCGTCGGGTGGTCGAGCGGGAAGTAAAGATGATCCAAGCCGCCGGCGTCGAAATCCAATGCAACAAGAAGCTCGGCAGGGACTTCACCCTTGATGATCTCACCCAGCAGGGCTACAAGGCCGTGTTCCTTGCCACCGGCGCATATCGGAGCATGCCGCTCGGCATCGCGGGCGAAGATGCCGGAGGCGTCATGAAGTCGATGGAGTTCCTGACAGAGGTAAACGTGAATGGGGGCAAGAAAATCGGGAAGCGGGTCGCCGTCGTCGGCGGCGGCAACTCCGCCGTCGACGCTGCCCGCGTCGCTTGGCGACTGCCCGGCTGTGAGAAGGTCACGCTTATCTATCGACGCACCCGTGCCGAGATGCCTGCCTTCAAGGAAGAAGTCGATGCCGCGATCGAGGAGGGCATCGAGATCCACTTCCTCGCGAATCCCATCAAGGTGCACGTGGAGCAGGGGCGCATCAAGGCCGTCGATTGCATCCGGATGAAGCTCGGGGACTTTGATCCCAGCGGAAGACGCCGCCCCGTGCCCATTGAGGGCTCGGAGTTCAGCGTCGAAGTGGACACACTGGTCACGGCGATCGGCGAACGCCCGGACACCTCCTATATCAGGAAGGACGCGGGACTTGCGATCACAGACTGGGACTCGATCAAGGCCGACGAGGAAACCATGGGCGCCAACGTCCCTGGCATATTCGCGGGCGGCGACGCCGTTACCGGACCCAACACGGTCATCGAAGCCATTGCCGCAGGCCAGCGGGCAGCGGAGTCGATCGAGCGATGGGTGGATGGCGCGCCCTTGGAACGGAAGTATGAGGTCACCAAGCCGTATATGCACGTCGATGCCGTAAGCGTGCCTGAGGACGAGATGATGGATTCCCGGCGGGTGCACGCCAACGAGGTGCCGGTGGTGGGACGGGTCGGAAGCTTCGAGGAAATCGTCCCTGCCCTGACAGCGCACGAGGCGATGAAAGAAGCGCGCAGGTGTCTGCGATGTGACCTGAACTAGGATGGGTCCGGTGCACATCCTCCTATTGCTGAAGAAGCCAGAAGCATGGCCAGAGAAGGTAAGGAAAGATGAGTGAAATCCTTTTACAGATTGATGGTAGGGAAGTTAAAGCAACGGAAGAGATGACCGTTCTGGATGCCGCCCAAAGTGTGGGGGTTTTGATACCTACTCTCTGTCACCACGAAAAACTGGAGCCCTATGGGGCTTGTCGAATTTGCACGGTGGAAGTGGAAATCGGCGGCAGGACAAGTTTGGTTGCTGCCTGCGTTCGTCCGGTAGAAAAAGGCCTGGTCGTGAGAACCAGATCCGAGAAGGTGGATAAAATCCGCAAGATGCTTTTGGAAGAGCAACTGGCTCATGCTCCGGATTCCCCGGAATTGCAGAAATTGGCTCAACTGTATGGAGCGGACAAAGACCGTTTTGAAAAAGAGTCTTCATTTTGCATCCTTTGTGGACTGTGTGTCCGATACTGTGCTGAGGTCAAGAAGAAAAACGCCGTCGGATTCGTTGAAAGAGGGCCCAAACGGGAAATCAGCTTCGTTCCGGAGATAGCCGCGCAAGAGTGCTGGAACTGCAAAGAGTGTTTTCCGCTTTGCCCGACTTCGGCGCTGCAGGCTGCATACGTCCTGACCGAAGCGCTCGCGTTTCCTGCAAAAAATCCTTGAACGGTTCCGGTGAATTTTTTTTGGGGCGGCCGGAGGGCTGCCCGTTGATGGATCTCAAGGATTTGCGCGGGCGGCCTTCCGGCCGCCCCATAAATACACAAAAGCTGAATTTGCAGATGCTCAATTCTTTCTTGGTTGTGGAATTATTCGGCAAATAAAGCTATAAGTGAGGCATTGTTTCTGTAAATCCAGGTTTAGGGAATCAACCGGCAGTCTAACCATAAGCTCCATTTTCCGGAGGATAAAACAGTGGAACTTGAAGGCAAAGTAGCAATTGTTACCGGGGCAAGCCTCGGAATCGGAAGCGCCTGCGCTTTGGATCTTGCGAAGAACGGCGCCAACGTGGCGATCAATTACCGCAAGCATGATGCCGAGGCGCGGGCAATCTGCGAGCAGATCGACGCTATGGGCCGGCGAGGCCTGGCAGTGAAGGCGGATGTGGCCAACTTCGACGATGCCCAGACGATGGTTGCCACCGTGGTAAAGGAGTTGGGGCGCATCGACATATTGGTCAACAACGCCGGCGTAAACCGGGATGCCGTGATCTGGAAAATGACCGAGCAGCAGTGGGACGAAGCGCTGGACATCAACCTCAAAGGGTATTTCAATTACATTCGCGCCGTGGCTCCCATTTTCAAGGATCAGGGGAGCGGCAAGATCGTCAACGTGACCTCCATAAACGGCTTGCGCGGCAAATTCGGACAGGCCAACTACACGGCGGCGAAGGCTGGAATCATCGGGTTAACGAAAACTGTGGCGCGCGAGCTTGCCAAGTCCAGCGTGAATTGCAATGCGGTCGCTCCCGGGCTGATCGAGACCGACATGGTCAAGCAGGCCCCTGACGATGTTCGCCAGAAAGCGCTTGCCGAAATCGTTCTTGGCAGAATGGGACAACCGGAAGAAGTCGCATGGGTTGTGACGTTCCTGTGCACGGAAAGAGCCCGTCATATAACGGGAGAGGTGATCAAGGTCGACGGCGGGCAATATATCTGATGCCGGCGTTGACGAAGTCTTCCGCCCAGCGCAAAAGACTGCGGAGCGGGATCTTCGAAAGGGGAAGCAATTTGCCTTTGAACGCAAATGCAGGATTTCTCAATAAGGGGAGGTAATCCATGGGAAGAGTGGCAGTGATTGGCGTAGGCCAGACAGCCTTTGTCCGGGGCTATCCCGGATCCATTCGAGAGCTGGCCTTTGAAGGTTTTAAGGATTGCATGATTGATGCCCAAATTTCGGCGAAAGACATTGAGGCCTCGATTGTCTGCTCGGCGCCTGAATACGATAAGCAGCGGTCACCATCGGGAGTATTTGCAGAATACCTCGGGCTAACTCCACAACCGACCTTTTATGTCGAGAGCCTTTGTTCCTCGAGCACTACCGGAGTAAAGCTGGCTTATTCTCTCATCAAATCAGGCCTTCACGACATTGTGGCAGTCATAGGTTTTCAGAAAATGTCCGAGATATCCTCGGCGGAATCCCAGGAAAGAATGGGACGCGGAACAGATGTCCAATGGGAAAGCCCCTTTGGAACGATGATGCCGGCTTACTACGCCATGTTCGCCAAGGGCCATATGGAAAAGTACGGCACGACACTGGAGGATCTGGCACTCATCAGGGTAAAAGCCTCTACCTACGGGCAGATCAACGAAAAGGCCGTTTACCGGAAAGCAGTATCTCTCGATATGTTCACGGATCCGAATAATCCCATGTCCGGACCTGTCGCGAGCCCCCTTCGCGTAGGAGATTGCTGCGCCAATGCGGATGGCTGTTCCTGTCTTATCCTTGCCAGTGAAGAAAAGGCAAAAGCGATCTGTAAAAAGCCGGTTTGGATCTTGGGCATAGGCTCTGCGTCCGCTCCCGTGAACATGACTGGCAGAAAAGACTTCGCCGGCCTGGATGTTGCAGACATCGCCGGCAAAACGGCCTATAAGATGGCGGGGATTACGCCCGGAAATGTTAACGTAGCGGAAGTTCATGATTGCTTTACAATTTCTGAATTAATAGCGTATGAAGGCCTGGGTTTTGCGAGGCCGGGTGAAGGTAAAGACCTCATCAAGAGTAAGGAGACTTACAAAGAAGGTAGCATCCCCGTGAACGTCGATGGGGGCCTTCTGTCCAAAGGGCATCCGATCGGCGCCACGGGCGGTTCTCAGGTCCGGACCATCGTGCTTCAGCTCAGGGGGGAAATGGGCGACATGCAGGTCAAAAACCCGGAGATCGGGCTGGTCCATAACGTCGGCGGCGTAGGTCTTTACGCTAACATTATTATTCTTGGGAGGTCCTGACATGGCGAAAAAGGAAGTCGACGATCGCTTCAAGAAGTTTGGAACTGTGAGCTTCACGGCTATTACAAAGACGAATGATTTTGTCGGCTATCTGGAACAGGGCAAAGTGATGGGGACCCAATGCAAAAAATGCGGCCTCCAGTTCTTCCCACCTAGGGCGGATTGCTTCCAGTGCCTGTCCAGCGAAATGGAATGGTTCGAAGTTGCCGGCAAAGGCAAACTGTTGGCTTACAGCAAGCTGCAGTTTGGCCCGATGGGATTTGAAGGGGACCTTCCCTATTGCATTGCCGTGATAGACTACGGAAATTATAAGGTCTTCGGCAGAATCGATAAAAACCTTGCGGAGGATGAGATCAAGATCGGCATGGAAATGAAGGCGGTGGCCAACAAATTGCCCAACGACCAGCTGAATTACGTCTTTCAAAAGGCTTGACAGGCGCTACAAGCTCCTTGAAACGCCTAACAGGGAGTGTGCAGGCTTGCTTGCGCACTCCCTGTTAGGGGCCAGATGGTTTTTTTCTCGAACTGCTTTAAAGGCAGCAAGCTGCCACACTCCAAGGCTTGACATTTCCGCAATTTTGGAGAATCAAATTTTATGGAAGGTCTACTGAGTGGTATCCGAGTGCTCGATCTCTCCAGAGTCCTGGCAGGCCCCTATTGTTCCATGATACTGGGAGACCTGGGTGCCGACGTCATCAAGGTCGAACGGCCGGGCGTCGGGGACGAAACCCGGCATTGGGGGCCGCCATTCGCCGCTCCGGGCGAAAGCGCCTATTTCCTGTGCGTCAACCGTAATAAACGAAGCATTACGGTCGACATGAAGAAGCCCGAAGGCATCGGGATCATCAAATCCCTGGCTCAAAAATCGGATGTTTTCCTCGAGAATTTTACTCCGGGTACAACCGAGGGCCTGGGAGTCGGGTATGAAACTATCCGTGAGATCAATCCCGGCATTATCTACTGTTCCATAACCGGCTTCGGGCCGGATGGCCCCTATCGCAACCGTGCCGGTTATGACCTGGCCGTATCTGCACTTGGCGGGCTGATGGGAATTACGGGTGAACCGGATGGCCCTCCGGTAAAAGTGGGTGTCGCCATAACGGATGTGACTACAGGCATATCCGCGCAAGGCGCTATCTGCGCCGCCCTCTACGCGCGGGAGAAGACGGGCCGGGGGCAGCGGATCGACCTGTCGCTTCTGGAAACCCAGGTTTCGGCCCTGGTTAATATCGCCAGTTCTTACCTGGTTTCGGGTGAAATTCCCAGACGGTGGGGAACTGCCCATGAAACTATCGTTCCCTACCAGGGATTCGAGACCAAGGACAAGTATGTGATTGTTGCCGTGGGAAATGATCAGCTCTGGATCAAATTCTGCAAGGTGCTCGGCAGGCCGGAGCTGGCGGAGGATCCGCGCTTTAAAACAAATCCTCTTCGGGTTCAGAACCGCACGGAGTGTATCGGCATCCTGGCTCCATTTATGAAAACCCGAAACCGTGATGAATGGGTGGAACTGTTGAACAGGGAAGCCATTCCTTGCGCCCCCATCAATACTATGGATGAGGTTTTCAGCAATCCCCAGGTGCTCCATCGAAAAATGCTGGCGGAGATTGAGCATCCGACGGCCGGGAAAATCAAACTGGCCGGAATCCCGGTGAAGTACTCCGAGGCCGAGGCTTCCATTCGCAGGCCTCCCCCTCTTCTGGGACAGCATACGGCTGAGGTTCTTTCCGAGGTGCTGGGGTACGATGCCGCCAGCATTGACAAACTGAAGGCCGATGGTGTTCTCTGATTCATCGGCAAATCCCGTGCATTGCCCGGAGCCTCATAGGGTTGGACCGTTTCGGGGTCCGGTGCCGCCGGCAAGCGCAGATAAAGGCGCTGACAAACGGACCATGTCCGGATTGGGTACCCATAGCGTCTTCGGATTTTAATTACCGTGGTAAACTCCCGGCTCTGCCGAGAGACTCAAAGAGTTTGACAGCTCCGTATTTTGAAACGCTGAGAAACGCTGATAAAAGCGCTGACAAACGCCGATTTGTTCGGCGAGGGTCGGCGAGCAAAAGCCGATGAGGCGCTTCCGATGGAGTTTTCTGCGGCGGCACTGTGGCAAACGCCTGGTTTCTCATACCCTTCATCTCCTTGCCGCACGGCGCTTGCCACAGTGCCGCCGCAGAAAACTGTCCGGCGCGGAGCGCTGGCCCCTGCGGGGATCGGAAGCGCCTCATCGGCTTTTGCCCGCGTAAGTCAGCGTTCAAGACCGGCGTAACTCCTCCAACCGCCTTGAGCGGTTCAAATCTTTCAAGCCTACGGTTTTGCCGGAGGTACCTGACGAATTGCGTAGCCGCCATTGATTTTGCCATTCTTTCCAACCGCCGGGGAGTACCGGAACTTGCGCGTTCCAAAGGCATTTGCGGCCTGCGGACGTTCTGCTATAGTTTTGCTGATGTTGCGAGAAACACAGAATTTGAACGGCCTGAATAAAATGCCTGTCCGACAGGATAAGCCGGGAGGGCATGAAGTCTTTATCAGTGAATCATTGTTCGGCGAACTGATACACACCTGCCTCCATCCCTTGCCGCACAAAGCGTTCGGCCTGGTCGGCGGGAAGGATCTTTATCACCCAACCAGCATTTATCCTTGCTCGACGAATCTCAGGAATGAGCCTGAATGGAAAGCCATTTTCGAGTCTTATGGGGAGTTCTACCGGAACCCCGACCTGGGTTTCGTGATCTCCGCACCGGAGGTCAAACAGGTGCTCGATGGGATGGCTTTGCACAATGAGGCTTTCGTCGGTGTTTTCCACTCCCATCGTTTCTTGCCCGCCGAGCCTTCAGCCGTGGACCTGGCGCTGAATTCCGATCCCGATTTGCTTTCCTATATCGTATCCGTTGTCGATCCGTCCGTGCCTGCTGTCGGAGTGTTTCGTCTCAATGGCGACAGTTTCCAGAATATTCCTATAAAAAGGGTTCCCAAACGTGAATAAATCAGAGCAGCTCAAAGCGATTTTTGCACCCCGGTCCGTGGCCGTAATCGGCGCGTCGGCAAAGCCCCAGAGCCTGGGCCGCGCCGTATTTGCCAACCTGCTCTTTGCGGGCTACGACGGCTGCGTGTATCCCGTAAACACCAAGGCGAAACACGTGCTGGGAGTCCGGGCCTATCCCTCGGTGCTGGATGTGCCGGACGATGTGGACCTCGCAGTCATCCTGGTCCCTGCGGGCCTGGTTCCCCAAGTCCTGAAGGACGCGGGGAGCAAAGGATGCAAGGGAGCGATTGTCATCAGCGCCGGTTTCAAGGAAATCGGGGGGCAGGGCATCGAGCTGGAGCATCAGCTTCAGGAAATCGCGCAAAGCCACGGAATGGCTGTGGTCGGGCCCAATTGTTTCGGGGTGATCAACACCGATCCCGGGATCTCCCTGAATGCCACCTTCTCCCGCAGTTTCCCCCTGCAAGGCAGGATCGCCTTCATTTCGCAAAGCGGGGCTGTCGGGGTTGCGGCTCTGGAATATGCAGCTGGGGAAAAGATTGGATTCTCCAAGTTTATCTCTATAGGGAATAAGGCGGACACCAACGAGAACAATGTTCTGGAGGCTTTGGCGGATGACCCGATGACGGATGTCATCCTGCTCTACGTGGAGGACCTGGAACAACCCAGGGAATTTTTGAGCCTGGCGGCGCGGGTCTCGGAAAAAAAGCCGATCCTGGCGGTCAAATCGGGCAGAACCATGGAGGGAGCAAAAGCGGCAGCCTCTCATACGGGCGCGCTGTCCGGTTCCGATGAAGTCTATGATTCGCTGTTCGCTCAGTGCGGCGTGCTTCGTGTTGAAACTCTCGAGGAATTGTTCCGGTTCGGCATTGCCTTTGCCAACCAACCGCTACCGCGCGGGCGTCGCGTCGCCATAGTCACCAACGCGGGCGGGCCCGGAATCATGGCAACGGACGCCGCGGTGCGCCACGGGCTAGAGCTTTCCCAGTTAACGCCCAGGACGCGATCTATTTTGAAGTCGCACCTGCCTCCGGCCGTGAGCCTGAACAATCCCATTGATCTGGTCGGAGATGCCGACGAGACAAGGTACCAGCTCGCCTTGCAGGGAGTCCTGTCCGATAATGGCGTGGACGGGGTTATTGTCATCGTGGTACCGCAAATGCTGACGAATCTTGAGGCCACCTCCAGCACCATTGCCACGCAGGTGAAGTTTGCCGACAAGCCGGTTTTTTCCGTCTACATGGCGACGGGAGACATCGAGGATTCATTGAAGATTCTCGAGGAGGCCCAGATCCCGCATTACCGCTTCCCGGAGGATGCCGCCCGGGCGCTGGGCGCCATGGCCCGGTACGCCCGGTGGCGGGCCAGGCCGCGCACCGAAGTAAAGCATTTCGACGATGTGAATCCAGACAAGGTGCGGGAAATCCTGGCCAAAGCCAGGAGCGAGGGACGAAAGTTTTTGCCGGAGCCCGAAGCGCACGCGGTCCTTCGCGCCTATGGGCTGCCGATGACGCGTTCCAGCCTTGTGACAGATGAAGCCGATGCGGTGCGCGCTGCCAAGGAGATAGGATTCCCGGTCGCCATGAAGATCGTCTCGCCCGACATCGTGCACAAGGTGGACGTAGGGGGCGTAAAACTCAACCTGGAATCTGAAGATGATGTAAAAAGCGCCTACGGAGATCTGATTTCGCGGGTCAAGGCCGCGAATCAGGGCGCCAAAATCTGGGGCGTCTTTATACAGGAAATGGTCCGCGGCGGGAAAGAGACGATTCTGGGGATGAAACGCGATCCTCAATTCGGCGGGCTGCTTATGTTCGGACTGGGCGGAATCTACGTGGAGGTTTTCCGGGACGTCACGTTCCGCATTGCCCCGATCCGCGAGCTCAGCGCCAAGCACATGATCGAGGGCATTAAGGGAATCAAGCTGCTGCGGGGCTTCCGCGGCGAACCTCCGTCGGACATCGACGCGATTGCGACATCCCTGACGCGGTTGTCTCAACTGGTCATCGATTTTCCCGAGATTGGCGAGATGGATATCAATCCCTTGATCGTGCTTCCCAGCGGATCCGGCGCCCGTGTGGTCGATGCGCGCATCCTGCTGGTAGACCAAAACGGCTACGCCGAGCCGGAAAAGCATCAGCCGGCGGAGGCCTGATTCAATTGGTAAACCCCCGGCTCTGCCGGGCGACTCATGGAGTTTGAAAGCTCCGGATTTTGAAACGCTGACATACGCTGACAAAAGCGCTGATAAATGTCGATTGATTCGGCGAGGGTCAGCGAGCAAAAGCCGATGAGGCACTTCCGATGAAGTTTTCTGCGGCGGCACTGTGGCAAGCGCCGCGCGGCAAGGAGATGGAGGTTTTGAAAATCAGGGCGTTTGCCACAGTGCCGCCGCAGAAAACGTTCCAGCGCGGAGCGCTGGTCCCTTCGGGGATCGGAAGCGCCTCATCGGCTTTTGCCCGCGTATATCAGCGGTTAATGCCAGTGGAACTCGTCCAACCGCTTTGAGCGGTTCACAACTGCAAGCCTTCGGCTTTGCCGGAGGTAATTAACTCGCCATTATCAAAGCGTTCCGCGTGTCAGAGCTCATCCTGTTTGATTGCTTTGCGCAGGAGCGCATTAAGGGAAGTAGAGGCCTCCGCTTCCTCTTTGAAGCCGTCGGGATCGGTTTTTGTTTTTTCCGCTATGTAATGGTTCACGCGCCATTTCAATTCGAAGGGCAGGGGCCGGTCGTCCTCGGTCTCCAGGACAAGATGGGCCGGGTCGCCGTAGACGGGAAAGTGCCTGGCTACGGCGCGGGCCGCTTCAAGTTCGGTAACCCCTTCGCCTTGCACGAGCTTCTCAAAGAGCAGGATCCGGTTCATTTCGTCGACTTTGCATATCATCCGCCGTTCCAGGTCGTGCATATTCCACCAGAGGGCTATATCCTCGTCGCTCACGCCTTCGGCTCTCTTGGGGGCGAATGCAGCCCGGACCTGTTCATCGGTCTGCTCCCGCTCCAGGAGAATATCGCCGAATGATTCCGGCAGCCGGTCGGTTCCTTCTCTCAGGGCGGCTTCCTTCTGATCCTCGGCAAAAGCCTTGAAAACCTCACCTGCGACCTCGGCCGGCATGCCCATGGATTCCTGGAAAAAGGATACATACTCAGGCTCCAGCCGTTTCTCCATTTCCGTCCAGTCGGGTCCTTCGGGTAATTTGTCCAATGAAAATCCTCGTTTCCGGCCCCTTTTCCTTTCCACAATACCACTGCAGAAACGGATCCGCAAACCGGGGGCAATTCGAAAATCTATTTGAACCCGCGGCGACGGGAGGCTCCGGCCTGCCGGGATTTGCCCGGCGCAAGCTTCCTGTTTTGCAGCAAGGGAGGTGTTCTTGGATCCGAACTCCTTCCCAGCAGGATCCTTTTCCGGTCGACGAGGGTGAAGGCCCAGGTCTCACCTTCTTGACAGTCGATGGCTTCGGCCAATGCCGAGGGTATATTCAGATAAAACTGCCGCCAGCCGGATTTTCGTTTGATGCACTGGAGTTTGATGGGATAGCTCATTCCTTGACTCTATGCCTAGACATATACATAGTCAAATGAATTTTTAAACGTGCATATAAACTGTCGATAGGCATCTCTCCTTCCCCCCCCAAAAGGGCGTCGCTATCGGGATTGCGAGGCATGGGTGTTTTCCGGTTTTTCCTTGTTGACGGCCTCAATCCGCGCTTTTATAATTGGCACACGTGGAATCAGGCGTTGCGCGGGCAGTTTGCTGAACAACCTGATCCAGTCGGTGCAGAAACTCATACTCTGGTTAGTGATTCCAGGAAAGGATAGCTTAATGGCGACTACCACAGCATCCAAAGTCCAGGAGGATGTCTGGATCCCCACCTGTTGCGGTCAGTGCTACTGCATGTGCGGCATCAAAGCCCGGCGGCAGAACGGCGTTGTGACGGAGATTGAGGGAAACCCGGATGCTCCAACAGGGCGCGGCAAAATCTGCGTCAAGGGTCTTGCGGGGACTCACCTGCTTTACGATCCGTATCGGGTGAACTACCCTCTCAAACGAACCAATCCGCAAAAGGGCCTCGGTGTCGACCCAAAGTTCGTTCGTATCAGTTGGGAAGAGGCGCTCGACACGATTGTCAAAAAACTGAAGGAATGCCAGGCAAGGGATTCGCGGGGCGCATATTTCCAGGCCACAACCACGGCGGCATCCGAGATCCGATACGCGGTTACGGCATTCAACAAGGCTTTCGGGACTCCCAATTACTGGGTATCCGGCGGAGGGCTTCACTGCGGCAACGGCGCGCATTTCATGAACGGCATCATGCATGTTGCGTGGTCGATCATTCCCGATTTTGCGCACTGCAGCCTGCCCCTGAATTTCGGCTGCTCCAAAGGTCACGGGGCTGGGCATACCGCAGTTCAGAACGCAATACAGGCGGCCGATGCGCGTGCGCGCGGAGCCCGGACCATAACGTTTGATCCCATGCAGAGCCCGCAAGCCTCCAAGGCTCATGAGTGGGTTCCGATCCGTGTCGGAACGGATGGTGCGCTTGCCCTGGGCTTCGTAAATATGTTCCTGAACGAACTGGGCGTCTGGGACGACGAATATCTGAAATATAAAACGAACGCACCCTATCTGATTCGCCCTTCGGACGGCCGTTACATGCGGGATAAGGCGACAAACAAGCCCATGGTTTGGAATCTCGTTGATAAATGCCCCAAGGTTCACAACGACCCGTCTGTGACGAGGGTTCAGTATGAGGATAAAGCCCATGATGTGGCTCTGACGGGCGAATACGATGTCGACGGCACGAAGTGCCGTCCCGCTTTCGAGTTGCTCAAGGAGCACGTGAAAAAGTATTCCCCGGAATACGTGGAAGAAATCACCTGGATACCGGCGGCAACCATAAGACGCCTGGCCAGGGAAATTGTTGATTGCGCAGAAATCGGCGCCACGGTCACCATTCAGACAGAGCAGGGCCCGAAAAAGATACCCAAGCGGCCTATCGCGGCGCACTTCTTCCGCGGCTCTCAGGGCCATGTTAACTCCGGATGGACTTGCCTTTCCATCGACATGATCAACCACATCCTGGGTGCAGCCGATACCTACGGCGGCGCGATGGGCTTGGGCGCGGCAGTTACCGACGGCTATAAAAAAACCGGAAAGCCCTATCAGATCCCATATCCGGATGACGACGGGCTGCTTATGGCCAAGGCCTGGGTATACGACCACGTGCCATACCCGCTGCGAGTGCCCAAGCAGCCGCAACGGCTCGACCTGCATGACATGTTCCCGACGTCCATCTATAATGCCTTTACCATCATGAGCCCGCATTGGTTCGAGATGCTGGACCAGTTCAAGGTTAATTACCGGCCGGACGTCATGATCAATTTCGGGTCCAATTCGGTCATGACTATGGGAAATGCGGAGATTGTGACCGAGAATTTCCTGAAGAAGTTCAACTTCATCTTTTCTTTCCAGCTGTATATCTCGGAGTTTGAGGAAGCGGTAGCGGATATCGTCCTGCCGGATGCCTGCTACCTCGAGCGGTACACTCCCGCAGTGAGCTTCCCGTCCACTTTCTCCCACCCTCAAGGCGAAGATGACTGGGGGTGGACCATCCGGCAGCCGGTGATCGAGCCGTTGTACGAGCGGCGGGATTTCAACGTGGTCATGATGGACATCTGCAAGCGGCTCGGCATCCTCCCCAAGTATTACAAAGCATTAAACGACATGGTGGTGATCCGTTACGGCGGGGCGATGAGCCCGGAGTACAAACTGTGCGAGGACGGCAGCGTCGAGCATACGTGGCCGGAAATCGTTGATCGGCTCCTCAAAGACCGGTTCGGGCCGGAGCACGGACTTGAGCATGTCCGCAAAAAAGGCACGTTCAATTGGCCGAAACGTAAGGAAGACGTTTACTGGAAATGGTTTAATCCCTCCAGGGTGCCGGTCTATTTCGAATACTTCATCGACGCCGGCGAGCAGATAGCCAAAATCTGCGAGCAATACAACGCGAAGAAGTACTTTGATCTGAACTGGTCTGTTTTCAAAGCGCTGGCTGACTGGTATCCCTGCCCGACGCACTCGAAGGAAAAGCCGGAGTACGACATGAACGCTTTCTACTGGCGCCCGGTCACGCAATGCAACTCCATGACTCAGCAAAATCCTTATCTGGACGAAATCACGCAGGAAGACCCCAATATCTATGGAATCCAGATGCACATGAAAACCGCCGAGGAAAAAGGGATAAAAGACGGTGACAAAGTGTGGGTGGAGAACCCGGAAGGCAAACGGGTTCCGGGCTGGGTCTCGCTCAGCGAGGGTATTGAACCGCACCACATTGCCATCGCGGCCATAGGCGGCCACTGGGGTAATTTCATGCCGATCGCGAAAGGCAAGGGAACATTCTTCAACGATCTTGTCATGATGGATGCGGCGCACACGGATCCGCTGACATTGAACCAGGACATCTGTGTCCGCGTGAAGGTTTACAAGGCGAATTGAGAAAAGTATAACCTGGCGAACAGATGGCCGCTGACACTGGACACTTATAACTGGAGTTGAATATGGCACGTTATGGAATGGTCATTGACCTCAAAAGATGCTATGGCTGCTACTCCTGTGTGCTGGGATGCAAACAGGCAAACCGGACTCCGCCCGATGTTTTTTGGAGCCGGGTTCTCAGAGGAGAAATGGGTGTTTACCCGAATTCCGTCCGGCAGGCGTTGCCGGTGCTCTGCAATCAATGCGAAGAGCCGGATTGCATGAAAGTCTGCCCGACGGGCGCCACGTATCAGACCGAGGACGGAATCGTCCGCATAGACAAGAACAAGTGCATCGGCTGCAAGTACTGCATGATGGCGTGCCCCTACGGCGCCCGCTATTCGGTCCGGGAGTGGAAGAGCTATTTCCCCGAAGGGCTTCCTCTTAGCGAGTATGAGCAGCATACCCGGCAGTATTGGGAATCGAAAAGCGGCGTGGGCGTGTCGACCAAATGCGATTTCTGCATCGACCGCCGGGCTGAAGGGAGAGAGCCCGCGTGCGTTCAGGTATGTCCTGCCAAGGCGCGGGTTTTTGGCGATCTCGACGATCCTGAAAGCGAGATTTCCTATCTCATCAAGACAAAACGCGGTTTCGTCCTGCGTCCTGAGGTCGGCACCGAGCCCAAAGTTTATTATCTGCCCCCGAGGTAGTTCACTCTAGAGCTCCCGGATTTCGGGCACAGTTGAGGATAGGAGAATTCAATGGGATCAGTAAAATTGGAAGGCCAGGTTCAAGTTGAGTGGCGCTGGTTGATTGCCGCATATCTGTTTCTAGCCGGTGTCGGCGGCGGAGCTTACCTGGCGGGTGTTGTAGCTGATTTGGCCGGCGGCGCGGCCTGGATGACCGTGTCCAAGATCGGGGTCTTTCTGGGAATGCCCTGTGTCCTCATAGGGACCCTGTTTCTGCTCGCCGACCTGGGCACGCCGATCAATTCCTGGAGAGTCTGGATGAAACCGAAGACCTCCTGGATCGCGCGGGGAACGATCATCATCGTGTTTTTCATGATCTTCGCCGCAATCCACACGGCATGGTGGATCTGGCCCTTTCCCGGCCCGCTGGCCGAGAATGAGTCCGCCCGCCATCTCATAGGCATCCTCGGCTCTATTTTCGCGTTCCTCACGGTGATCTATACAGGACTCCTGCTGGGATACAGCCAGCCCATTTCTCTTTGGCGAACGGCTCTTCTCCCGGTCCTGTTCTTTGTCTCCGCCGTGTCGACAGGCATCATGGCCATCATGCTGATCGGCCAAAGCCTGGGGGTCGAAGCGGCGCAGCTTACGCTGTTGGCGAATGTCGATCTTATCATCGAGGCTCTTGAAATGTTTGTCCTGATAGTCTTTCTGTACAACGCCTACAGGACAATCGAGTCGAGGTATTCGGCAAAACGCATCCTGACCGGCGCCGTTGCGCCGGTGTTTTGGCTGGGTGTCATAGCGTGCGGGCTTGTAATTCCCTTCTTCCTGGAACTCCAGGGTGGGCATGGAATAACAGCGGTACTGGCTGCTTTGCTTGGGCTGTTCGGCGGGCTATGCCTCCGGTATACGGTCCTGGCGGGCGGTACTCTCAGCCCCATAATCGCAAGCGGATTCGAATTCGCGAGAGTAGCCCGGCCGAAGGACCCGATGCCGGCGATGGGACAGTTGCCGCCCGGCTAAACGGCTGTGCTCCTCCGCGTCGCAAGGCAGAGGGGCGCAAGTGTTCCCGGGACAGCAGGGCATGGACTTACCACAGGCTTCCTATCAGATCGGTGGCTGATGAAAGGATGGCTATTCCGGCTGGGTGAAAACCCGGCCGGAATAGAAACCTGCGACCCGATCCGGTAATTGGGCTGAATCCGCATAAATTATCTTTCCAGTCGCTCGTCTCCGCCTCATTTTTCAAACACCAAAACATAAATGAAGGCCGAGATTCATTTTCGATTTTTGTGCTTTTTATGTTAGAAGGCATTTTATCCTGATGCAGTGAAATCATGCATGGGACGCAGACCGGAACAAAGCTGATTCCGGGCTTGCTCCGTGAGGCGATGTCCGATCGCCTGCATCAATCCTACCGTGTCCAATTGCTTCCCAGCCTGAAGGAAGTGCTTGCGGTGGAAGATTGCGAAGGTTTGCTGGGCGTGGCGCTGTCGGGCGCAAGCCCGACCGTAATCGCCTTTGCGGATTCCCATGAAGTGGAAATCGGGGCGCGCATCTCGGATATTTTCAGGGCGCGCGGCATTTCCGCGCGGACGCGGCTTCTGAAGGCCGATAACGCCGGCCTCGTCGTTGAGCCTTTGTTCTGAGCTCCCGCCCATGCATTAGGGCTTGCCTGCCTGTGCAAAAAAAGCCTCGATAAATCCGGAGCCTTCCATCAATCCAAGAGAGCCGTTTTTCACGCTGTCTTCGTCGAAGCAGGTGACCGAGTCACCCGGGAGGTGAGGGAATCGGATGGCCACAGGCACGGGCTCGCGCGTGTGGTTTCCCTGGGCAATCGGGGTTGGATGGTCCGGAAGCACCGCGACGGTGCTTTCCCAGCCCTTTTTCTCCAGCCCCTCGAGGACGCGCTGTATCAGGCGGCGGTCCAGGTCCTCAATACAGCGGATCTTCAAACGCAGATCCCGTTCATGGCCGGCTTCGTCGGCGGCTTCCACATGGATGTAAACAAAATCAACTTTTTCCAGCGCCGCGATGGCGGCATCTGCCTTTCCCTCGAAGTTCGTGTCATAAAGCCCCGTAGCCCCCGGGACGGTGATCGGTTCCATACCGGCGTAAATGGCCAGCCCTTTGATCAAATCCACGGCTGTGATGGCCGCTCCCCGAATGCCAAACCGTTCCTGGAGAGTCCTCATGTGGGGCTTTTTCCCGGGCGCCCAGGGCCAGAGCGAGTTGGCAGGCTGCTTCCCATTCTCTCGCCGCTTCCGATTGACGGGATGATTTTCCAGAAACACCTGGGATTCTTCGACCATGCGGTTTAACAAATCCGCCGTTTTTTCTCCTCCGGGAGCCATGGGCCGGATCGCCAGCTCCCGCCAGGGTGCGCCTACGTGATCATGGGGCGGAAAACACTCGAGCCTGAATTCCCCATTTGGCAGAACCAGGACATGCCGGTAGCTGAGGCCGGGATATAGCCGGAGATCCCAGTTTCCAAAATGAACTTGGGCTTCCCGGATCAGGGCGTGGGCTTCCTCGTTGGAGATGTGTCCTGCGGAGTGACTGCGGATCCTGCCCTCTTCAATGCAGATCAGGTTGACCCGCATAGCCAGGTCGCTTTCCCCAAGCGGGATGCCCAGGCTTGCAGCTTCCAGAACCCCTCTCCCTTCTGTGCCCTGAAAAAGCTCGGCTGCGTCGTAGCCCAGCACGGAGAGATTGGCTATGGCGGATCCGGTCGGCATTCCCGGGCTTATCGTCCGGAACAGGCCGGTGCGTCCTTCCCGGGCAATCCAATCCATCCCCGGTTTATTCGCTACCATCAAAGGGGTTTTCCCGTTTAATTCAGGAATCGGGTAGTCGGCCATGCCGTCGCCAAGAAAAATGACGTATTTCATATGAAGGGCCCTTCAGATATAAAAGACGCAGTTCCCGCCACGCCCTTTAAATTTGCCTCCAATCCTGCAGAGATAGGACTTCCTGTCTAACCTGTGGAATGCGCTATTTTTTCAGGCTGGCCTTCAGCTGCTTCACTTCCTCCCGCTGTTCCATACCGGGATCGATTTCCAGCGCACGCCGAAGCGCTGCCTCGGCGGCAAGCTTGTTGCCTGTGGCCGCACTCACTATGGCTAAGTGCAGGTGAATGTCGGCTTTTTGGCCCGCTGCCCGGGCTGCTTCCTCGAGAAGCTTAAGTGCTTTGTCATCCTGCCCGGACAGATGATAGGTCCATCCCAGTGTATCCGCAATGCTCGGATTCCCCTTGGCCAGGCTGTATGCCTTTTCTGCCAGTGGAATCGCTTCCGGAATGTTGTTTTTTCGTACCGCAAGCGCGTAGGCCAGGTTGTTGAGGATCATCGGATTTTCAGGCGCGATTTCAACCAGAAGGCGGTATCGTTCAATGGCTTTATCGTATTCCTGAGCCGACTCGTACAAGGTTGCCAGCAGGAGTTGCGGCCCGGGCAGCCGATCGTTCCGAGCGGTGACCTCCTCGAGCGCCTGGCGTGCCCCGGCCGTATCCTGTCTTGCCATGCGCGCTTCCGCTCGCAGGATCAGCTTGATCATGTCCGGGGACACGCCGGGCTGCTTGGAGGCTGCGGCGGAGAGAGCGCTCAGCTTCCTTTCGCTGTAGCGGACCGGCAACCCCGTTTCCGGATCCAGTCCTCTATCGATTTCCTGTGCGGCAAGAGACCTCGCGCGAAAAGGTGCGCAAAGCGGGTCTCCAACCACCACTGTTTGCCAGCTTAGATAGGGCATGGCCAGGTAATAGGATTCGATCAGGTTAAATCCGGACAGGTAGGCCGGAAACAGGATGTCGGGGCGTATTGTCGCTTCGAGATAGGGTTCGGAGACATGGCCTGCAATGCCGGTAACACCTTCCCGTATGAGGTCTGCAGCCAGCGACTGAGGGACTCCCGATTCGGCGATCTTCCAGTTATCGGACGATTCGGCAAAAGTCCTGCCGTCCGAGCTGACAAACATGCCTGCAAGGGCTCCGGGAACAAACTGTAATCCGAAATGCCTCTGCCGGATTGCCGGATCATTCGAGCCCCAGGAATAATAGCCCAGCACCTGCTTTTTGTCGGTCAGCACTTTCTCCGTGCTTTCGAAAACGACCCGGTCCTTGAATCCCATTTTGCTCAAAAGATCTGCAGCACTCTGCAGCCAGGCGCCGCCTTTATCATCGGAGGAGCCTTTCGCGTCGAGGAGGATTTTGCCCTGTCTGGAGGGCGCAGCGCCACGATCGATCAGGCCGCGGATGTCCGCGATATTGTATCCGTCCAGCCGGCTGACAAGGTAGATATCCTGATCGTCATGATTGAACAGCTTCGCCTGGGCCATGGGGCCGTCGTTAAGAAAATACGGATTTTTGACAGGCCCGGCTAACGGTATCGCCTGCCCCAATATTCTCCGATACAAAAGCGCCAGCTCGGAATCGACGCTGGCTGTGGTTGCTTCTTTTCCGGAAGAACCGGAGATACGGAGTGGAACACCCTTGGTCAGAACGATATACAGAACACGGTCGTGGGCGGAACTGCGCGTCAGCCATGCAGCAATGGGCGCGTCGATCTGCCGCTGGAAATTTTCCCGGGAGATGCTTTCGTCTGCTGCCGTGTTGATCCTTAGTATATTGGATTGGGGAATGCTTCGCTTTTTCGCGTAATACACCCCGGCCTCCATGGATATGGCGCTGGACTCGTTGATAACCAGCAGCACATTCTCAGCCGTTTGGGCAAAAACCGGCGAGCTCAGCAGAAGGCACAGCAAAGGAATATGGATTCGCATATCGGCATCATACCATCCTTAGAGCCCGGATCCTCCGAGACTCTGTATCTAATTACACCTAATCTTATCGGCATGCCCTAAAAATGCCGATAAGGGCATTCGTATGTATGAAAAATATTACGGCCTGAAGGAGCAAGCTTTCAATCTTACGCCGGACCCGGCGTTTCTTTTCCTCAACAAAAGGAGCAAGGAAGCCCTTGATCACATCCTCTATGGCATCGAGCGTCGGGAGGGCTTCGCCGTAATCGTTGGAGATGTGGGCACGGGCAAAACAACGCTATGCTGGGCCCTTCTGGAAAGGCTGCAAAGAAACGACATCCGCACTGCACTGATTCAAAATCCGATGCTTTCCGAAACGGACATCCTGAGGTCGATCCTGCAGGACCTGGGGATTCATCCGGACGGGCCGTCGGACGCGGCGGGCGCCGGTGAAGAAAAAGCATCCATGGATGTCTTCGATACCACCTGGACGCAGGGAATGAACAAGAAGCAGCTCCTCGACCAGCTCAACAAGTTTTTGGCTCAGAGGGCTGAGGAAAATGTATTTACAGTGCTCATAATCGATGAAGCGCAAAACATTTCCATGACCCTGCTGGAGCAGCTGCGCCTGCTGTCGAACCTCGAAACCGCAAAAAAAAAGCTATTGCAGATCATCTTCGTAGGCCAGCTGGAACTGGACCGCAAACTCAAATCCCCGGCCCTGCGCCAGCTGAATCAAAGAATTTCCGTTCGCTTTGAAACCAAAACCCTCTCGCGCGATGATACCGAGAGATACATCCGTCACCGACTGGCCGTTGGGGGCGGCGCTCCCAGATTGCGCTTTGGAGCCGGGGCGTTCGGGGCCATATGGCGGTATTCCAGGGGATATCCTCGCCTTATCAACCTGATTTGCGACCGGGCGCTTCTGATCGGCTACACCGAGCGGTCGTTTGTGATCACTCGGGGCATGGTTCGCAGGGCCGCCCTGGGCCTGCAGGGTAGACAGGACACCGGTCTGCGGCTCTCTCCCGGCTGGATGAGAAGATGCATTCCTTATGTGGTTCCGGCTGTTTTGCTGCTTTGTGTTCTCTTCCTAATGGTTTACAGGGGATTGGCGCAGTAAACGCTCCACTTCTGCAAAAAAGTCATCGAATCTGTAGAAATTGCTTTACATTGCACAATATGTAGTATATGAAATAATTGCGCATACAAAATAACGCATTTTTGCCTTTAAACTCGAATAGCCATGCCAGTACACAGAACCGCTCCGATTTGATGCCTGGTAAGCAATACAGCAGCAACCGTTGCTTTGCTTGTCAGGCTCAAACGGAGTTGGTGCCCTCAGTCGATTTGCAGTTCTGGTTAAGAGAGTCTCTACCAGTATCTTGACAACAGCCGTACAGTCTTGGAACAAAATCCGCCGCTATCTTTTGTTGTTCCCGAGCAACCGCAGAAAGCGATCGAGCGGCTGGAAGAATTTTGCATGGATGCGGACGGCTGGCAGTTTGATGCCCTCTACGAAATCGCGTCGGGTTTGCAGATGTTCCTGCTGGATTCCGGCAATCGGGCAGCAAGGGAACCGTTCCTATCATAAATAGCCGCCTTCGGGCGGCTCTTGCTGCATAAAGTTGTATGGTTTTCTAAGCAATTTGTGCTATCTGTGGCGCATTGTTTTTGCATTTTGTGCCGATAGAGTCTGAGGTTGGACTTGCTTTCGAGAGTTTGCGCGCATCAAAGCCACAGCGGAAAGGAACAGCGCATGAAGATATCGGTCGTTGGACTTGGATATGTTGGATTGCCCCTGTCTCTGCAGTTCGCCCGTGCCGGCGTAAACGTATTGGGGCTGGACGTGGACAAACAGAAAGTGGAAGCGCTCAGCGCCGGCAAGAGTTACATAAAACACATCGAGCCGGCGGATATCGCCGCAGCCGTGAGCGCGGGTGCGTTCAAGGCCTCCACCGACTTTTCCCGGGTCAAAGAAACTGAAGCCGTAATTATCTGCGTGCCGACGCCGCTGAACAAGAATCGGGAGCCCGATATCAGCTTTATCATCGATACCGGGAGGTCCATTGCTCCTCACTTGGCCAAAGGGTGCCTTGTAGTCCTCGAGTCGACTACATATCCAGGCACCACGGATGAAGATTTGCGCGAAGTGCTCGAAGCCGGATCCGGCATGAAAGCCGGCAAAGACTTCCATCTGGCGTTCTCCCCGGAAAGAGAGGACCCCGGTAATCCCGATAGCAAGGTTGCCCTGATTCCCAAGGTTGTCGGAGGTTACACGCCCGATTGTCTGAAAAAGGCCGTTGATCTGTACGGCAGAGCCATAAAGACAATCGTTCCCGTATCCTCCTGCCGCGCTGCGGAAGCCACCAAGCTTCTGGAAAACACCTTTAGAGCCGTCAATATCGCTCTCGTGAATGAACTGAAGGTCGTCTACGAGGCCATGGGAATAGACGTTTGGGAAGTCATCAATTCGGCGAAGACAAAGCCATTTGGTTTCATGCCGTTTTATCCCGGGCCCGGCTTGGGAGGACACTGCATCCCGATCGATCCTTTTTATCTTACCTGGAAAGCACGTGAATACGGCCAGCATACCCGCTTTATTGAGCTGGCCGGTGAGATCAACACCTCCATGCCGCAGTATGTGGTCAACAGGGTTGCCGACGCATTGAATGACCGGCGCAAATCTCTGAAAGGATCCAAAGTGCTGGTCCTGGGTATTGCATACAAGGCAGACGTAGACGACGATCGCGAATCACCCAGTTATGTGCTGATGGATCTGTTGACCAGGCGCGGGGTTCAGGTGAGCTACTACGATCCCCATATCCCGGTGATACGCCCTTCCCGTGAATTCGGGCACTGGGCAGGGACCCAATCGGTGGCCTGGACCAGGGAAGTATTGGGCAGCTTCGATGTGGTTTTGATTTCAACCCAGCATACGGCCGTGAATTACAGCGAGCTGGCGGAATACGCGGATTGCATCGTGGATGCGCGCAACGCCATGTCCAAAATCCGGACCAGGCCGGGTCAGGTCTGGAAAGCCTGATTTCCAGGCGCGTATTTCAGGACCGCCCCAGGCATGAGATTCGCAGCCTAAAAATGCTTAAGGGGTGATTTTCCCAGCGGGTAGACATTGAATCCGATTTCGAAAAGCCTCTCGTGGTCGAGCAGGTTGCGGCCGTCGAACAGGAATGCCGGCTTCTCCATCGATCTGTAGATTTTCTCCCAATCCAGCGAACGGTACAGCGCCCATTCTGTCATCACCGCGATTCCATGAGCCCCGCGTGCTGCCTCGTATGGATCCTCGACCAAATCTAGATTCTCCTCGCACCCTGCAAGGTCGATCCGCGCGTTCTCCAGCGCCTTTGGGTCCGTGATCGCCACGCAGGCTTTCTCCTCCATCAGTTTGCGCGCAATGTAGATCGCAGGCGATTCCCGCGTGTCGCTTGTGTCGGCCTTGAATGCAAATCCGAAGAGGGCGATCCGCTTCCCAACGATGGTGTTGAACATTTCTCGTATCATTTTGCGGACGAAGCGCGATTCCTGGTACTCATTCATCGTGAGCACCGATTCCCAGTATCGGGCAGGTTCCTCAAGTCCGTAATACTCGCAGATGTAGACCAGGTTCAGGATATCTTTCTTGAAGCACGATCCGCCGAATCCGACGCTCGCATTGAGAAAGCGGCTGCCGATGCGCGAGTCCATGCCTACGGCGCGGGAGACTTCCAGCACGCTGGCGTCGGTTTTTTCACACAGCGCCGAAATGCTGTTTATTGAGGAGATCCGCTGTGCAAGGAAAGCGTTGGCAACCAGCTTGGACAGTTCGGCGCTCCAGACATTGCTGGTAAGGATCCGTTCCAGCGGCACCCAATTCGCGTAGATGTCCACAACGTCCTGCCGCGCTTTAAGCCCAGTCGGCGTCTCGCGCGACCCGATCAGGACTCGATCGGGCTCCAGAAGGTCCTTGACCGCCGTGCCTTCAGCCAAAAACTCGGGATTTGAAATCACCTCGAACGGAACTTTCCTCCCGTTGGCGTTGAGAATATTCTCCATAGTTTGCGCGGTTTTGACCGGCAGTGTGCTTTTTTCGATGACGATTTTCGCGGATGTCGACTCGTGCAGGATCTCACGGGCGACTTTCTCCCAATACTGAAGATCGGCGGCCTTGCCGGCGCCTTCGCCGAAAGTCTTCGTCGGGGTATTGACCGAGACAAAGATTATTTCGGATTCGCGAATGGCGGCACGGATATCGGTAGAGAAAAACAGGTTCCGTCCGCGCGCCGCTTTCACCACATCGAGCAATCCCGGCTCGTAGATGGGCAGGTCCTCTGTCTGCCAGGCTCGGATGCGGGCCTCGCTGATGTCCACGACATTGACTTTATATTGCGGGCATTTCATGGCGATAACCGCCATGGTCGGCCCGCCCACGTATCCGGCGCCAATGCATGCGATGCGTTTCAAGAACATGGTTCCCTCCACTGCAACTAAATCGGCGAATTTTCCCTGAACTTCACTGAGTCTTTCCCGGTTGCTGCCGATATGCTCTAAGGTTAGACTGAAGGCTCCTTATGCTCAACAAAATACGATCCTCCCCCGTACTTGCGCGTGTGGTCCCCTTTGCCGTCTTTGCCGCTCTGACTCTGTTCCAGGGCCGTCTTGGCGATACTTCTCAATACTGGATATATGCTATCAAAACAATAGTCGGTGCCTGGCTGATCTGTTTAGTCTGGCCGCACGTCAGGGAAATGAGGTGGAAGTTCTCCTGGGAAGCGATTGTCGTAGGGGGCGTCGTTTTTCTGGTCTGGACAGGATTGGACGGCCTTTATCCGATGGTTGCCCGGCGTCCGGGAAGCTTTGATCCCGGCCAAACATATGGCAATGGCAGCACTCTGGCCCTGATTTTCCTGGGAGTGCGTGTCATAGGTTCGTCCCTTGTGGTTCCGATGTTGGAGGAGGTCTTCTATCGATCCTTCCTCTATCGTTATATCATTCAATCAGACTTTGCGAAGATATCCTTGGGAGCTTTCAATCTGAAGGCATTCCTTGTTGCCGGAGTTGTGTTCGGGATCAGCCACTACGAATGGCTGCCGGGAATCCTGTGCGCGTTTGCCTACCAGGGTTTGGTTTGCCGCAAGGATCGTCTAGGCGACGCCATCATGGCCCACGCAGTCACCAATTTACTTCTGAGCCTTTGGGTTATTGCCCGCTCTGCTTATTATTTCTGGTAATCCTTTCCGGAGCGCGCTAATCCGAACCTTTCCCTCTGTGCAACTCTGCGGCAGTGAGTGCGGCCGGTAGAACGCGGCGGGACTTCAAGCTTTCCAGAAGATACCTGCTGCAGCTGAGCAGACGCGCGTAACGGCTCGTGCCCAAGCTTCGCGGCCGCGCATCATACCAAGCTGCCGGGCCTCATTTGATTTTCCGGAAATAGTCGACAGTGGAGGCAAGCCCTTCTTCTAGTGCCATCATCGGAGTCCAGCCGAGTATGTGCCGGGCTTTATCGGCATTGAGGTAGATCCTGTAAACTTCACCCTTCTTGGCAGGCCCGTGAACGACCTCTCCCTGATAATCCGTAAGCCTGGCCAGCGTTGTAAATATCGTGTTGACGGAAGTGCCAACGCCGCTGCCGATATTTACAATTTCGCCGTCGCCACGGTCCAGGGCCAGAATGTTTGCCCGTGCTATATCCGAAACATATACAAAATCGCGCTCCTGGTCTCCGGATCCGTTGATCACCGTCCGGCTGCCACTCAGCATTTGTGCGGAGAATATGGCTACCACGCCCGCCTCCCCTTGGGAATCCTGCCTGAGGCCGTATACGTTGGGATAGCGAAGCGAGGTGAAGGGAATGCCGAAGTTGGCCATGTAAAGATGCAGGTAGTGCTCGACATGGTGCTTGCTGGCGCCATAGGGATCAAGCGGATTGACCGGATGATCCTCCGTGACCGGGAGCTGCTGCGGTTCCCCATACACGGCGCCTCCGGTGCAGGCATAGATTATCTTCCGGATGCCCAGCTGCCGGCAGCACTCCAGGACATTCAAGGAGCCCAGTATGTTGACATCTGCGTAAAGAAGCGGCTTCTCGAACGACTCGCGCACATTGGCACGCGCGGCTTGATGGCAAACGATATCGGGCTTTTCATTTCTAAAGACTTCTGCCAGCCGGGCGCTCCGTATGTCCACTTCATGCAGGCGGGCGTCCGCGTTCACATTCCGGCGAAAGCCGGTGGACAGGTCGTCGACCACACATATCTCATGGCCGGCCGATAGAAATGCGTCCACAATATTGGAACCTATAAAGCCTGCTCCGCCTGTGACCAGAATCTTCACTGACGCCCCTCCTTTTGAATGGAAATGCCCCGCCCTCTATCGCTTCCGCCGTTAAGCCTGCATTTTACAGCAAATGCCTGAATAAATAATAACTTGGGTGATTTTTATCACACCTTTTATCCTGCGACGCTTTCAGGAAGGGAAGGGGCAATAAAAAAGGCCACTTTTCAAGTGGCCTTTTTCATATTACCGGTATGAAATATGCTTTCTGTGTCCTTAAGACCTGCGCCGCCATAATACCAGGCCAACAAGGCCGGTTCCTATCAGTAGCAGAGATGTTGGTTCCGGAATTGGGTTTTCGCCGCTACCGGGACCGCCATCATAAATAGTAACGTGCGATATGGATCCTCCGTCGGGCCAAAAGCCTCTGAACTCTATTGTATCCATTCCGCTCCAGCCGGATATATCGAACAAGTACCAGGCCGGTTCGTGGTTGCCGTCCTTGATCAGCAGGAAGCTGGGATCGTCGATGTAGGCACCACCGATATAGGCGACCGAGCCGGCTCCGGCCTCACTATCGCTATCGAACAGGGTATCGTAGGAGGCGTCAAATGCACCTTGATCGTCGTCGCCGGGAGTAGCCTTGTAGACCTCGCCACATGAGTCATAGGGGCATATGGCTGCAATCGCATCATTTATCTCAGCTTGTGAGGTTTCTGCGCCAGTCCATTGGGAGGTGGTTGCTGGAGTGATATAAATGGTGTCGGCGTTCACATTGTACGCGGCCCCGACCACCATTATGAATGCCACTAAAATGTATCCAATGTTCTTTCCCATATCGAATTCCTTTCTGAATCAGTTGCACCCTGATTAATGCAATATCCAGTCCATTGTGAAGCAATCAAGCCAAAGAACAGCGTAATACGATGTAAAGCCAATAAAATGAATATATTAGATTTTATAGGTATCACAAAATTCTCCATTTGGTAATGAGGGATCCAAGCGAAAGTGTAAGGAAATCCGACACGAGGGATAATCCCGGCGGCAATGAAAATGGCAGTAATATTAGGGTAGTTTCTGTCGCGAAACTGGGTTGAGCCGCGTAGCGGCAATATGATTTTAGCCCGGCCTTTCAAGGCCGGGAGCCATGGTATTGAGAACAGCGCGTCGCGTAGCGACGCCTGAAATTCAACCGTCGCTACGCGACGGAAAATCTAACTCCTTTAGATCCAGGACTTAAAAGGCCTGGCCAAATTCAGCTGGCCGCTACGCGGCCCGGCTCCCATTTCCGGCTTATATGTAATATCAAATATCCCATTGACCGTTATAAAAGCCGGTTTCCTCGCAAATCCCGAATTTCGCGACAGAAACTAGGGTAGCTATTTCAATCGATGATCGGCTTGGGCAGACCGGCGACTATGAGTGACGCAATTGTTTGAAAATAAATGATTTCCTTAACCACTTAGCCCGATGAGGGCCCCATGATCCGGAAGCTTTGGAAGTGTCGGGAAATTTTACAGCCGTTTAAGATTGAGGAAGGCCGGTTTTGTTGATGAGGCCTCACACGTATCGAAACGATTTTTTATCAAAACTCCCAGGGCCCGGTCGATTCTGCAAAACGGGCGGCCGGTCCATCTGAAAACCTTTCATGATTGAAGACAAGGTCAGGCGCCTTCACGCCAATATGCCCAGCTGATATGGAAGATGGGCACTAATTACATTGGTAAACCCCCGGCTCTGCCGGGGGACTCAAAGAGTTTGACAGCTCCGTATTTTGAAACGCTGAGAAACGCTGATAAAAGCGCTGACAAACGTCGATTTGTTCGGCGAAAGTCGGCGAGCAAAAGCCGATGAGGCGCTTCCGATGGAGTTTTCGGCGGCGGCACTGTGGCAAGCGCCCGGTTTCTCATACCCTTTATCTCCTTGCCGCACGGCGCTTTCCACGGTGCCGCCGCAGAAAACTGTCCAGCGCGGAGCGCTGGCCCCTGCTGGGATCGGAAGCGCCTCATCGGCTTTTGCCCGCATAAGTCAGCGTTCAAGACCGGCGTAACTAGTCCAACCGCTTTGAGCGGTTTAAATCTTTCAAGCCTCCGGCTTTGCCGAAGGTACCTGACAAAATGGGATGGAGGAATGGCCTGGCAATTGCCCAATGCTGTATTCGGAGATTGCGTAACGCGTCTTCGTATTGTAGGGTTTTTCAATGGCCTTGCCGGCTCGAGTGGCTGTGGATGGAAGGAGCTTGCGTGGGGAACGGACAGGCATTGGTATTTATACGTCCAATCTCCTGGAGCAACTGCTTTTGCTGGACCCGTCCCTCAGGATTTTGCTCGCCATCAATCAGGATATTCCCATTGAAGCAAAGATCAGTGGCGAGCGTGTTCACGTGCTTCGAATTCCCTCTTTTTCAGGCAACAATTTCATCTGGACCAATATTTCACTGGTTCGAGGGCTTAAAAAGAGTGTCTTCGATGTCTTTCATTCGCCGGGATACACGATTCCGTTATGGCTTCCCCGGCCATCCGTCGTTACCATTCACGATATTTCCTATGCTGCCCACCCGGAATGGTACCCCTATCGCAGCGGCACCTTGCGAAAAGCCTGGTACCGTCTCTCGGCCCGAAGCGCGGATTGCATTTTGACTGTTTCCGAATTCTCAAGGCGCGAAATCATGCGCGTTTATGGTATTCCACAGGAAAAGATAAGTGTGATTCCTTTGGGAGTTGACCGGCGCAAGTACAGAATGGTCAGCCAGCCGCAGCCGCTTGAGAACCTGAAGCGTAAATATGGATTGGGCGGCAATTTTCTTCTTTTTGTCGGCGATATCCACCGCCGGCGGAACATCGAGCGCATTGTTGAAGCCTTTCACGTGGTGAGGAAGCGGAAGCCCGACGGGCTTGAGCTCGTTCTGATCGGCCGGACTCTGGAGCCGGTTGCCTCGAGCCAGACAGACTCTCCTCAAAACCAGTATGTTCGCATTTTAGGTTATGTTCCGGAAGAAGACCTTGCTTTGTTTTACAGCCTCGCCAGGGGCTTCGTATTCCCCTCCTTTTATGAAGGATTCGGCCTCGGAGTGCTCGAGGCCATGGCCTGCGGCTGTCCGGTTATTGTCGGCCGCGGAACTGCATGTGAAGAGGTTGCGGGAGAGGCAGCGGTCCTTGTCGACCCGGCCGATGTTCAATCGATCGCCGATGCGATGGCCGGGATCCTCGAGAACCACGATATGGCCTCCCGGCATTCTGAAGCCGGGGTTCAGAGGGCAGAACAGTTCCCATGGCGCAGGACGGCCGAGCAGACCCTGTTCATTTATCAGCGCCTTGCCGGCGGCAGGTCGACCGGAGGCATATAAATTCGTTCAATTCGTAATTGCGTCGGTTCTGTCCGGTTTTTGGTGATTCAGCATGCCGGAGGAGCAAAAGCGCGGCAGGAACATAATGGCGGCTTTCACTGCGATTGTGGTCAACTGGAATGGCGAACAGCTGCTTCCCGAATGCCTCGAATCCCTATCCCATCAGAGCCTAGACGGCCTTGAGATATTGCTGGTCGACAATGGTTCTACCGATGGTTCTCTCGATCTGGTTCGAAGCCGGTTCCCGAAAGTCCGCCTCCTCGCACTATCCGAAAACCGTGGATTCGCCGCCGGCAACAATCGGGGTATAGAGGCGTCTTCGGGCGAGTTCGTGGCCCTTCTCAATAATGATGCCGTCGCCGATTATCATTGGGCAGAGCACCTGCTGGCTGCCGCCCATGATTCCCGTGTGGGAATTGTCGCTTCCAGAGTTTTGCTTTACAGCGACCGCGAGAGGCTCGACAGCGCCGGCGACGGCATGACGACCGTTGGAGTTGGATACAAGCGCGGGCACCTGGTGTCTTGCGGCAGCTTCGCGTCTGCCGGGTCTGTTTTCGGCGCCTCGGGCTGCGCAATGCTTTTGCGACGCTCGATGCTTGCCGAAATCGGGCTTTTCGATGAGGATTTCTTCCTTCTCTCCGAAGACAGCGATCTCAGCTTCCGGGCGCAGTTGCGGGGATGGACATGCCTTTACGCGCCGAACGCGGTCGTTTATCACAGACTTAACGCCTCAATCGGGAAATTCAGCCGTTCTCATGTGTTTTATGGCCAAAGGAATGTCGAATATGTCTATTTCAAAAACATGCCCGGGCGGCTGGTGTGGAAATATCTTCCCTCCCATTTGCTCAACGCAATCCTGGCATTGCTCTATTTCGGGGCAAAGGGACGCCTGGCAGGTTATCTGGCGGGCAAATTCGACTTTTTGAAAAATATTCGGCGCGTGCTGCGGAAGCGCCGGAAGATCCAGACGCAGAGAACGGTGTCCTGTGCGGAAATAGACCGTATTCTGGATCGAAAGTGGCTCAGGACCCGGCTGGCCGGGAAATAGGCCGGAGAGCGGTTTCAGTCGTCGTATCTCTTGCGGAAAAGGCTTTTCAAAAGGATGTCAAAATCCAAAGTCAGCGTGTAATGCTGAATGTAGTATTCGTTCAGCTCGCGGATGACCTGGGGTGAAAGTCTTGAAGGTTTGCTGATATGGGCAAGCCCCGTGAAGCCGATCCTGCCCATGGATGGCTTTTGCTCATCCAAAGGGTACAGTCCTACAATACTATATTTGCCCGTGATTGCGCCGCACAGCTTCCTGAGCGCCGGGAAGAAATCATGGACAAGGAAACCTGCCAGCGGGAGCCCTAAAGTCAGCAGAAACAGGGACGCCCCGATGTCAAAAAGCCTTTTGGCAATCCGATAGCGCACCCGCATCAGATTATAGGGCGGCAAAGTAGGTTCAATTCCAGCCACTTCATTGATGATCCGGGATGTGACGATATCTTCGTAGTCGAGCGCGACATGGAAACGCGCCGAGCGCCCCGATGCCCGTTTAATAAGTCCCATCACGTCGTTGCGTGGAATCGACTCATCCGTGATGATGATTTCGTCAAGGCGATGCTGCTCGATCAATTGGGGCAGATGAGCGATAGATCCGATTATGGGGATCTCAAACATCGTGCCCCTGTCTGTTTCTGAGCGGGTAACAATCCCAACGAGGTCGGCATTGCGAGTTTCGGCCGTTTGTAGAGCGCGGACAATCCGTTCGGCCGCTCCGTTGGTTCCCACGACGGCGATGCGCCGGTCGGATTCCTTTCCCATCGATCTGTCGTAGATGGCCATCAGGATCCGGATGAGCCCGGTGAAAAGGATGCCGAACGAGATCAGCATTAGCAGCACGACACGGCTGAAAGCAAAATTGTTAAAGAAGTAGGTGAGGGCGGTGAGAAGGAAAAAATTCAGCATGAGTCCGGCAAAGGCCCTCCTGAGCGAGGGATTGGACTCGAAATACTCGCCTGTGCTCAGCATGGAAAGAAGCGTCACCGCCGAAAGCACGATGAACACTGTCGGATACGCGTAAGGCGGAAACCCGAAAAAAGACCCGAAGCGCAGCTTTGTTGCGATCAGCAAGGCTGCGTTGATACCGGCCAGGTCGCACAGCAAAACGAACAGCGAACGTCGGTGGCGGTTGGCGTAAGCGAGCCACGAACGCAAGGCGATGCCGAAGCGCAGGAAAAGCAGCACCAGTGCGGAGCTGCTGTGATGCTTGCGGGCGAAGAGTTCCATCGCATTGTAGAAGATTCCTATCCTGTTCAGATAGCTGCGTCGGGTGCTGGCGCCCTTATAATGAATGACCGATGTTTCTGGCACATACGCGATCTTCCATCCGGCCCGGCTGATGCGATAGCAAAGATCGAGGTCCTCGCCGTACATGAAAAAGTCCGGATCGAAGCCGCCGGATTGATTCAGTGCCGAAGCACGGGCAAACATGAAGGAGCCGCTGATGGCGTCCACGAAATAGGTCTCGTCCTCGGGGCGGAACGTCTGGTTGTATTGAGCGAATAGCCGGGACCTGGGGAAGAGGCTTTGCAAGCCGGATATCTTGCAGAATGAGGCCCACGGCGTGGGGTAAGAACGCCTGCATGCCAGCTGGAGGGTGCCATCGGGATTCAATACCCTGCAACCGCACATGCCCACGTCGGAATGACCGCGCATGTAGGCAACCATTGCCTGGAGGGTGCGCTCCTCAAGCAGCGTGTCGGGATTCAGGAATAGAATGTACTCCCCGCGGGCCTTTTCCAGTGCAAGGTTGTTCGCCCGCCCAAAGCCCACGTTCTCTTTCAGGCTGAGGAACTGAACGTGCGGGAACAGGGGTTGAAGATAGCTCACCGAACCATCGGGTGAACAATTGTCCACGATGATTACTTCGCAGGAAAGGTCGCGCGTCGCCGGATCGATCGAGCGCAGGCACTGCAGAAGGAAGTCCTTGACGTTGTAATTGACGATAATAATGGAGATATCTATTCGGGATTCGCTTTTATGAAACTCAGGCGCCGGCAATGCCATTAATTAAGCCCTTCATTGGCAAGCAGATATCCATGCGTTCCCCAAAATCCGACCACAAATTTTGCCATGGACCTGCCACATTTTTCCACGACTCTCCCCGGGCCGCAAGAAAAAAGACAGCCGCCGACGACCTTTCTGAGATGCGCATGGAGTTGTCGGATAAGTTTCTGCGCTGAATCGGTTCCGGCGCAAATCAGAAGCGGCGGAATCCCCGGAGAATGCTTCCGAAGAACGGGAAAAATCGAGCTATACCATAACTGCGGCCCCCATGGCCCAGACAATCGTGCCCTATTACCTGACCATAGCCGGATCGACATATCGAGCCGACCGGATCAGAAGCCTTTTCTTCTGGCCCTGATGAATTTGGCGGGGTATTGTGCAACCCTTCTGACGAAGCCCAGGGCCGTCCGCGCCGGGGTTATGCTCATTTCAGAATTCAGGTCTCCCCAGGGCGATTCCTCACCGGCACGAATGAGCTCTTCAGGAGTGAGATCAAAATAGAGCTTGAGCAACCTGAGATAATCGCTTTTGAATGCTTCATCGACGGCACCGGTCGAAAGACCTCCCGCATTGAAAATGGTGATGATCCGGTCTACATAGCTAAAACCCTCTTGCGCCCAGCATCTCCAATTCATGTCCCAGTCTGCATTTATGGCGTACCTGATGTTGTACAGCCCAAGCCGCGTAAATACCGCCCGGGGATAGAATATTGCCTGATGGCAGATATTCTTTCTGATCAGCTTTTCCCTGGAAAAGGAACCGTCGTAGATCTGACCATCCTTTGCCCAACCGGTATCTCCGACGACCAATACATTGCCGTAAACCACTTTGTTTTCCTCAAATGCGCGCTTCGCCACTAAATCCGCCAGCACCTCGGGGTCATGGAAGGCATCGTCACCCCCGAGGAAAAACAAATAGTCCCCCGAACTGGCCAAAATGCCCTTGTTCAATGCATCATAAAGGCCTCTGTCTTTTTCCTGAATAAACCGGATGTTTCCTGATCGAGGCGAATACCTGCTAACTATTTCAGAAGTCGCGTCCGTGGATCTGCCATCCACGACAAGGTGCTCGATGCGCTTATAGGACTGTTCCGACACGCTCTGCAGAACTGTGCTAATGGTTGCAGCTGCATTCAGGGTTGGCGTAATGATGGAGATTGCGGGAGAACTTGCCATATTTCGGGTTAGGGCTCCCTCATGGTCGCGATAGGCAACAATATGCATTCTTGCGGCAGGGCAGGCGATTTGCTGAACCCTATGGCCTTTTCAATCCTCGATCCAGCCGTCTTCCGGTCAATATCCGCAAAGCATGCCGCCAATGATTTGCGAGGAAGTCTCCCTGATTTTTGCATGGGCAAAATATCAGTTGCGCCGGCGCATGTTGTTGATCCCATCGATGAATCTGTCAACAAACCGATGAACATTCTGCCGCCACCCGGGACCGTCGTAGATTGCGTTCCCGTTTTTGGCATACCAGTCGCTAAAGGATCCATATTTACTGTTGCTGCCGAATGGAAAGGGGAAGGCTTCCTGGAGATCCTTCCTTTCCCGATAGCATAATCTCATCTCCCGGGTAATTTCCCTTCCATCGTCAAACCGATCATATTTCCATTCCATTTTTTCGAAGCCGGACTGTCCGTGCTTCTCCAGTTGTTTCCCATACCAATCCCAAAGCTCGAATACACAGTCGTCTTTCGTTGCATATCTGCCTATTTCTTTCTCGCCTTGTCCTGAATCGAAGCCGCTAAAATGGAAGAACTTCAGCAGGGTTCCATCCACCAGATATTTCTGGGAGTCATGTTTGGACAGACGGCGCTGGGACACGTTCCAACGGGCTACGTTGCAAGAGGGGTCGCGATCGATATGAAGCTGGTCGAATAATATAGGAGCAAGATCGCACCAGCGCTGATCGGTGTACAATCCCTGATTGGGATCTATATAACAAAATTCCAATAAGCGGTCGCGATACCAGTTGAGAAAGTCCCAGCCTTGTCCTTCGCAGCGGACGGCAAAAAATCCCAGGTTAAACGAGCCATGTTTCAGGAAGCAGACTTCATTGCTGTAGACATCGCTTAGACTGATTTCTGGTCTGGTTTGATGGGGTGTCAAAATGATGGGAGAGATGTCCAGCTGCGACGAAATATTGCTCAGGCTGTCGAAGATTGCTATGTCCGGATCAAAGTAAATCAGCTTGTCGGTTTTGGTATTTGCCGCAATATGGGCAGCCGCCGGACCTTTCACGGCGGTGCAGATTTCCATCACGTTATGCTTGAATATCCAGCTTTCCAAATCCGGAATGTCCAGGTCTGAAAGAGTAATGATTTGATCGAAGGGTTCATGCTGCAATTGGACGGATTCATGCAATGGTTCGCAAACAACCAGGACAAACTTCCAATCCGGATGAAAAATTTTCAGGGAAGTGGCGAGGATCCGTGCCTTGGGGAGGTAATTATTGATAATGGAGGTGAAACAGTACATAGGGGATCCTTTTTATTATCATATCGCGATTTCCGCTCTGCCAAATAATACCGAGGTAGACTCCAATGCAGCGGCGATATATTTGCTACTTATTCAATATTTTTTTTAGCGGCCATAAAATCAAATGGCCGATCCTATAGGAATAGCCTTCACGGAGTCGCTTGTATTCATCGCTGGCTTTTATCAGTTGTTCATCCTTCTCCCGGATCGCCTCCAGCCGTGCCGCTCGGTCTGCTTCGGAGGTTTCCAGCTGCTGGCGCAAGCTGTCCAGCGCTTCCTGCTGCCCGTGGATCACCTCCAGCCGCGCTGCTCGATCGGCTTCCGATGCCTCCAGCTGCTGGCGCAGACTGTCCAAGGCATTCTGCTGCCCGTGGATCACCTCCAGCCGCGCCGCCCGATCGGCTTCCGACGCCTCCAGCTGCTGGCGCAGACTGTCCAAGGCATTCTGCTGCCCGTGGATCACCTCCAGCCGCGCCGCCCGGTCCGCTTCACTGATTTTTAGCTTATCTTTTTCCGCCATGAGGCATTCCACGGACTTTTCAAGAATTTGTATCGACTGCAGACTATCGGGATGCTGCTGCAATACTTTGCCAGTTCCGTTCCCGGTGTGTATTTCCTCCAATACAACGGCCATTTCTTTCTCGACAATATCCACCTTTACCCAATTGATGCAAAATGGCCGGTCAAAAATGCAATTCCACATGCAATAAAAGCACGGCATTGACGTTGTGAATACACGACTGATTTTTGCTGCCGGCAAAAACCTTGGCCATGTTCCACCTCCGAATATGGCTACCACGGGTTTCTTCAGTGCTGCGGCCATATGCATCAAACTCGTATCATTTCCAAAATAAAAGAGGGATTTATCCGCCAATGCCCCAGCAAGAGAAATGTTGCCGTCGGTGCCCAACCATCCAGCCGCATTCGCCCCAAGCTTTCTGGCAAGTCCAACCACTTCATCGACTATGCTTTTTTCCGACACATGACCCGCGACAAGGGATCGCAAGGAATGATTTTTTTCGAGGCGATAGATGACCTCGGCGTAGTTGTTCGCCGGCCATACCTTGGTTTTGATATTGGCGACGCCGGCCGGGAAACAGAAAACAAATTCTCCTTCTTTAAGGCCGGCACGGGCAATTACATCGCTTGCCCGGTTGCTTTCCTCTTGCGGAATAATCAAATGCGGCTGCGGGATAGATTTGCTTCCAGGGGCGATTTTACTCCACAATGACTGATATTTTTCTGTCTCGTGGATCCTTCCTTCCACGGGAACCCATAAATCATAGTGTCCTTCATTGGGGATACCGCCATACTTTGCCCAAACCTCCGCTGCATCGGGAGAAATGGGTTGCGGGTCGCCGATGGCCACCCGCTGTGAATCCGCTAATGCCAGGGCCAGCAAGTCGTCCGGCCAGGTGCGGTTATAGGTTGTGGTCAACAGAAGGTCGTAAGACTCCTTTTTCAGTTCCTCCAGAAATGATTTTATCTCCTGATAATCGTACGGCTTCCGGTATGGATGAATCCGTGTGGTTTTCCAAAGCAAACGCCCGGGAAACATGGAAGCCAGTTGCTCGTATCCCTGGCGTACCAGGAGTGTAATCCGGGCTTCAGGAAGATATTCGAGCAGCGCAGCAATAAATCCCTGCAGCAACACAATGTCGCCAAAAGTATCCAGGCGGGGAATCAGCACGTTGCGGCATTTTGCGAAATCAATTGCTTCTTTATCTTTAATAGTCATTCATTCACTATCAGAAATGCTGCATTCATCAGTAATTCCATTGGTAAACCCTCGGCTCTGCCGGGGGACTCAAAGAGTTTGACAGTTCCGTAATTTGAAACGCTGAGAAACGCTGACAAAAGCGCTGACAAACGCCGATTTGTTCGTCGAGGGTCGGCGAGCAAAAGCCGATGAGGCGCTTCCGATGGAGTTTTCTGCGGCGGCACTGTGGCAAACGCCCGGTTTCTCATACCCTTCATCTCCTTGCCGCACGGCGCTTGCCACAGTGCCGCCGCAGAAAACTGTCCAGCGCGGAGCGCTGGCCGCTGCGGGGATCGGAAGCGCCTCATCGGCTTTTGCCCGCGTAAGTCAGCGTTCAAGACCGGGGTAACTCCTCCAACCGCTTTGAGCGGTTCAAATCTATCAAGCCTCCGGCTTTGCCGGAGGTACCTGACTGCGCGATACCACCACGGGACAATCATTCATTGATATCAGCCTTTACCGTATCTGGCCTCGATAGACTGTGCGGATCATTAGCCAAAGTCACATTCATGTTTTTCGGAAGCGATTCGCGCCACCCATACCCAATGCTTATTGGCATGGTCGAGCCGTGAATGTCAGCCTCACCATGACATCAGTTTTGAAGCCGGCCGGAAGCCGGCGCCGGTGAAAATAATATCATCGTCCGCCGGCAACAATAAATGAAAGGTGACATCCCCTTAACTATCGAATTACCAAACTGACATCCAGGGCGATCCTCACCGGTTGTTTTATGCCGCTCCAGTGGTGTCTGAATGCCAAAAGTTTTTGCGCCTCAGTTGCTTGATGAAATCGTCGATCGGCACATTTCGGTTGACGGAGATGTATTTCGCGAGGAAAACGAGACGCACGAGAACCCAGAAGGCCCGCTCCTTTACCCAGCCTTCTCTGGAGAGGCGCCTCCCCAGCCAAGCATGCGCCCAGGCTGCTATCCAGCGCCCAGGCACGTGCCCGTAATGATGCTTGATCGTGAGCAGGGATTCTTCGTGGACCTCGACGCGTTTGGTGAGCGTCTTGGTGCCGGAATGAAGTCTCGAAGCTGCCAGATACTCGGGGATGTAGCCGATAGAGAAACGCTTGCCGACACGGATCCAGTAGTCGTAATCCAGGCAGTATTGAAGACTCGCATCAAAATAGCCGATGGCAGAAAGCATTTCGCGGCGAATGAATACCGTTGGCTGACATATAAAGCAGATTTCCGCAAGTCGGCGGAAATCAAATGGTTCGGTGCCATAGCGCTCCAGAAACCTGCCCTGAGCGTCCATATGATATCCCTCGCCGTAGACTATAGCCATTTCGGGATGAGCATCGAGATAATGAACCGCCTTGGCTACTGCGCCGGGAAGATAGATATCGTCCGAATTAATATAGGCGAATATCCTGCCGCTCAGGTTTTGTAGCCCCTTGTTTATACCGTCGGCCTGCCCTTTGTCTTTTTCCGAAACGTACTCCAGGCGGCCAGCGTATTTCTCCAGAATCCTTATTGTGCCGTCTGTGGATCCTCCATCCATGACCCTATATTCGATGCTCACACCCTCCTGGCTCAGGACACTGAGAATCGTCTCCTCTATAAAGGCTCCCTGGTTATAGGAGGGAGTCACAATCGTTACATCGGGATGCTTCAATTCCCGCATCTTGATCTTCCGCGCAAAGCCATAATGTTAACTTAAGCTTCGAGCAACGTGGGTTTTTTATTCTGCAGGAGATCCACCGGATTATGCTTTTAAGCCTGATTCCTGGGAACACAAAACGGCTTTTAGCCGCAAATTGCATATCCAGCAAATTCACCCCGTAGTAACCTCAGGTAATTCGATCATTCGGTCCAAAGCCTTCTGCGTCGCCAGCGGTACACTTCCTATTTTCGCATCAAAATCCCAAGCCCCGCCTATGCATAGCCGATCCAGGGCGCTTCGCGGGAGAATGCAATGGGGTTTTTGCCTCCGCGAACGCACGCCGGGCAGTTTCCGATCCTGCTGACTGTAACCACGGGAGCATTCACCGTGGCCGCTAAATACCCTGGACCTGTGTCATTGCCAAATCCCGATTCCTCAGAATCTTTCCGGCAAAACTTCCGCATGCGGATATCCTACCAGCGAAAAATTGCCGGCGGCACGCTTTTTGAGCTGTTGTTTGCGCAATCGCAAGGGCTCAAGCTTTGATTCGGCACTAACCAGCAGGGCCTCGATTTCATGCTCGATGCCGGCTGCTTCAAGGTATTCCATGTTTCCAACGAAGGGAAGGCCAAGATCTTCATTTAGCGAACGCATTTTCTGGCCTCGCTGAATCGAAATCGGATAGACACCGGCAAGGACTGAAAAAAGCGTGAAATGATAACGCTGGCTGATCGTCAGCTGCATGGACGGCATATTAGTGAGATTGTCTCGGAGGGCATGTAAAACCGATCAGGCAGAAGAAAGGACGGATGATTCATAGCCGCCGTACCTCCATCGGAGGCCGCCCGGTCGAAATATGCTCCGGGCCGCGACTCGTTACAGAAGAAAAGATTCCTGTGCGTCGTGTTTCTCAATCAGCCGGTCAAGCAAAGATGCACAGGCTTTTTTCCTTTCCCGATTGCCACTCCACATTTCGTTGACCACATTGACGCCGATATTCAGTCTTCCCGTCTGCGACGCCGCACAGGCTCAGCCACTCCGCTGCCCACTGCTTGTCGATTGGACAGTTCAGGAGCCAGGCCCAGTCCGCCCCGACGTGGATTCTATCATCGGCGACTCCCATCTCCTGCAATGCGCGTCTGCAAGATTCCGAGCGCACCGACCAGGAGGCGATGGGAGAATAAAATTCACGAAAAATGCGCTCGCCTTCCGTTTCGAGCCGGTCGACTCCGATTCCGACCGCGTGAACCGGCTTGCCCAGATGGTGGCAAAATCTCGAGCTTCGGTGCGTTTGACAGCAAAGGCCATTCCAATCCCCACGCGTCCATGATGGGCGTATCGCCCATTATTAGAACCAATTGAGCTTGACGGATGCTTTCCTCCACTGCAGGTTTGTCGTCCATTAAATGTAGCGCACGCCCTGCGGCAGCGTCCTGGTTCTTGATAGCGCATGAACTTCCGTAGTTAAATTGAAATCGGCCGGCAAATGCTCGACTGCGGCAAGGAACATCGCGTCGTCTCCCGTATTGCCGGCGCCCAGTCCAGTATCAAGCTGATGTACGCGGATCGTTCCCTTTGTTTTGGATCGAATGGGAATTTTCTTCTTTCGCAGGACGGCTGCTCCCACAACATAATTATTGCGGCGCCGCAATGGCGCGATGCCATTCCAGGAATCCTTCAATATCTTTGTCATTCCACTGCGCTGGCGGATAAAGAGGTTCGAGGTCGGCCCTGCGCCAGACCAGACGGTCGAAAGATTCCATGTCAAATGCCTGCCCGTTCAACTCCGGGAGGCTCATTCCGCGCGATGGCTCGCAGATATCGAAAGTGAAGCAGAGAAGTCCGCCCGGCTTGAGGATCCGGATTGCCTCCTCGATGGCTGTTTCTCTGTCGCCGATATGTTCAATCACCGAGTAGGAGGTTGCCAGATCGAAGGTATCCGACGCTACTGGAAGTTCCGGCCCGTTAGCGACATGCCAATTCACATTGAACGCGTTTCCTTCTCTCAGCGCGCGCCATCTGGCCTCATAGGCAGGATCTGCTTCAACCATGGTTACGCTAGCGCCAAGAGACGCGAAAAACCACGGCATCGGGGAGAGGCCGGAGCCGATATCGAGTATCCTAAGTCCTTCGAAGGGAAGTTCTCGGAGGTATTGCCAGGTCCATGGATACTCCCAGGCTTTCGAGCAATCGGTGTGGACACGGAGGCCCTGGATACGGGCAAATCCATGGACACGGGCCATGAATGAACAAAAGCGCTGCGAGCGCAACTCCTCAACCGACGCAAGCCGCCTCATTCCTGCGAAAACTCCTTTCCTTGCGGAGACTGTTTATCACACAGCTCGTAATCCGAACGGAAGCAACTCTCCATATCTGCTGGAGATGCTTTATCTTAAGGCGATTCGCCCGATATCCCAATACTTCATTTTCCATGGGTTGTTCCCAAGGCTGCGCATCCGGGCATGCCTGCTGTTTCACGCTCATGCGACGACGGTTTTTAGGGGCACCCGGTTGTCATTCTCTAGAGTACATCCGCAAAGCTTGGCTTCAGCCGCTGAAAAACGATCGCTCCCAAAATGAAAAGCGCCATTGTCACGAGCCAGAAGTACAGGGTAAGAACAGGGTGGTGCCAAAAGGGAACAAAATGCAGGAATGAATCGCGGTATCCCTGAACCACGTAATACATCGGATTCAGCTTCAGCAATAGCCGAACTCGATCCGGCATCATTTCAAGATTCCAGAAGATCGGCGTAGCCCAGAAGCCGAGTTGCAGAAGCACCGATACAATCTGCCCGACATCGCGAACAAATACGGATAAGGCGGAAGTCATCCAGCTGAGGCCGAGTGCGAGCACCAGCATGGCTGTGAGATAATATACTGCCTGAAGCCAGCAGATGCTTGCCGGCAATCCGTGACCCAGGATCAAGGCGATGAGGATGAGCAGGAACACCAGGTGGACCAGGAGCGCGGCCACCATCTTAACGACTGCAAGGATGCTGAGGGGGAAGAGTACCTTCTTCACGAGATGTGGATTGTTCCGAATAGCAGGTGTTGCTCCATTCAGGATTTCGGCAAATGCATTCCATACAATGAGCCCGGTGGTAAGCCAGACAACAAAGGCTACTCCGCTATGAGTGGGCGTCTTGAACCCAACGCTGAAGACTAGCCAGAGTATGCAAATGAGAATAAGCGGATTGATGAAAGTCCAGAAAAATCCGAGAAATGTGCCGATCTGATTCTGCGCGATATCGCGTTTCGCCATCTCTATTATGAGGAAACGTCGATAATACAGCGTCAGGAGAAATTCCCAAAAGCTCTTTATCAAAACTCGAATTTGATGAGCCAAGAGTTGACCCGTTTGCAGCGAAAAACGCCGCCAGATTACTTTAGGCGAACGACACTCCGTCGGTGCGCTGGATTGGCACGGGCGTACCGCTATTCTGAACCTTATGGTTCCTGGGCCGGCTGTTTCTGTGCTGCGCATATTTATGCTCGACAGCACCGCCCCGGGTTATGGTCCCTTGGAAACCACCGTCCGCAAAGCCACAGTGTAATCCAAACCAACCCTATTTTCACGAATGTCTCTTCGCATCCCGATCCCTGCGCATCCAGTCCCTGGCTGCTTTTTAACGGGGATGTGCCTCTATCCGCAAGGTAATAATTGCTCTATGCCTCCCGAATAGGGTGATTTGCATAACTGGATTTAAAAGTTTTAGGCACCCATTTTTCCATCAGCTTGCCTACTGCAGCCGCATATGGGCATGCATGCTCTCGATTGAAGGCTTCATGACTGAAACCTGCAACCTTCAACCGGAAACCTGCGACGACTAACCCGAACAGCCATGCTCAGATTCACTGCTTACCCAGGAATCCCGCAAGAAATCCCGGCTATGCATGGGATATGCGCCTTTGTTGCCGAAGGGCGTGAGCTTCTTTATAGGCTCGACGCGTGGATTCAGCGGTTTTTCTCCAGGAAAATTTTGCGTTTTGTGCAAGCCCCGATTGAACCAGCCTTGCGCGCAACTCACTCGAACTCAGGACCTGATGAATTGCCCGTGCGATCTCTTCAATATTAAGGGGATCAAAGTAAATGCCTGCCTCCCCGACCACTTCCGGAAGAGAACTAGTGTTTGATACCGCAACGGGGCATCCGGATGCCATGGCTTCCAGCGGCGGCAAGCCGAATCCCTCGTACAGGGAAGGATAAACCAGCATCGCGGCATGGCGGTATAGCGAACCCAGAACTTCGCGCGGTACGTATCCGGCAAATACTATAGCATCGGAAAGATCCAAGCGGCGGACACTTTGAAAAACATCCTGGTTTTTCCAGCCGCCGGGCCCTGCAACAACCAGTTTGTGTGGAATATGATAGCGGTCCTTGAGCAGCCTGAATGCCTCGAAGAGGCGGGGAAGGTTTTTGCGCGGCTCCAAAGCTCCCACGGTCAATAGGTAGCTGCAATCCACATCAAGATCCGGCAACAGCTTCGAGGGCCGTTCTATGGACGGCCTGAATGCCGCATCCGCCGCGAGCGGAATCACTCGCACTTTCTGGGGTGGAACAATCCCGAACTGCTCCAGATCTTTGCGGGTACTGTGTGAAGGAACAATGACGAGGTCTGCCCGCTCACATCGGCGGGTGAGTTGCCGAACAGTATAAAGATTGCTGGGCAGGTGATAGTCCGGAAATAGGATTGGGGTGATGTCGTGAATGGTCGCCACGATTGCAGTTTTTTTGCTGGCTGGAACCAGGAAGGCCCCGGCGTGAAACACGTCCGCATCCTGAAAAATTATCTCAGCCTTAAGCAAGTTGCTTCGGTCGACCATCGGCGCCAGGAGTTTCAATGGAAAGGGCCTGACGCAGACGGAGCTGTGAGGGAATCTTTTTTGCAGCAACGAAGCGGCGTTTCTCTTGATCGAAACGGCACACAATTTGAGCTTGTCAGTTTCGGAAGCTGAAATTAATGCATTCACCAATTCCGAAATGCTAACGCCAACTCCTGTGTTGCTGGCAAGGCAGGATGTGACATCTATTGCAATGGTATGAGGAAGAGACTCGCCTGGATCAGACTGATCTTGTCCTGCTATCGACTGCGGCTCTTCCGGTTTCATGACTTCCAGCACCGCTAACCGCCTTGAATCCAAAGATTTCGCCAATAATATCCCTTTTGTGTAATCTATACAATTTGCAGTTACGATATGTATTATTGGGAGCGGATTGTCTGCAGACTTCAGTCGCGCGCTTTTCGCTGCTAATTTCCATGAGACCGGTCTTTGGGCAGGTTTTTGCCCTCGCGGTCCTGCATGCTTCTGTCCATGAACAGAGGCAACCTTTATCCAGCGATGCGGCACGGTTTTGTCCCCGTCTTCGTCGCTCTCAATAGAAGACGGCGGTTGAAGCGGAACTGGATGGATGCCCCTTCTCCTTGGCAGTGGATTATTAGTAGTTTAAACTCTGCTATAATCAGCGAGCCCTCAAATCTTCATCGGATGCGGATTGGCATTCGAGAACGAAATGTATTCGCGGTTCAGGTTTGACAATGAGACTCTTAATCAATTGGAGGAATGCATAAATGAAACACCTATGGTTTTCGGTGATTGTCTTTGCGATGTTTCTAGTGGTTTCCGGCGCAGGGATGGTTCAGGCGACTGAGATTCAGACTGCCGATATAACTTCATTCGGTAATAACGCCGGAGATGGGAATGATGGAACCAGCAATTCCTTCTTTGGGGCCAACGCCGGCGGCAACACAAGTGGCGATGCAAACTCATTTTTCGGCTCGGGTGCTGGCAACTACAATACAGGTGGTTCTGCCAATTCATTTTTTGGAGAGTCTGCCGGCCTTTTCAACACCACAGGCGGCTATAACTTGTTTATCGGCTGGGCCTCCGGCTACTCCAATACCGTGGAACATGGCAATACTTTTTTGGGTGCTTCAACCAACGGCGCAGCCGGGATCACCAACGCCACGGCGATTGGCTTGTTTTCGCAGGTTACCCGAAGCAACAGCCTTGTCCTCGGAGGAGTCAATGGCATCAATGGCGCCACGGCAGAGACAAATGTCGGGATCGGTGTCACAAATCCAGACCGGCAACTGACGGTTGAAGGCACTCAAGCGGTAGCTAGATTGCGAAGATATTATGGCACTAGCGATCCTTTCACGCGCACATTCGCGCCGACATTTCTATTGGAAAGGGCTCGGCCTGCCGCAGATATAATAGCGGGTGACTATCTTGGCAAGGTCCAATTCCGAGGAAGGGTTGGCGGAAGCCAGGTCGAATATGGTGCAATTGCTTTCGTTGCCACCGATACCGGCCAAAATGGCCGCTTTGCATTCCTGGACCGCGATCTCACTTCGGAAAGAGTGTCCATCCTAAATACCGGCAATGTCGGTATCGGAACCACCGCGCCGCAATCGCTTCTGCATGTTGCCGGGGATGTCCAGATAGACGGAGACCTCATCTGGACGGATCTCGGGTTCCTATGTGCCCGACTATGTTTTTGATCCGGGTTACAGGCTGATGCGTATTGATGAACTTGAGAAATTCATCGCTAAGGAGAAGCATCTGCCGAATATCCCCTCTGCCGACGAGGTAAAGAGCAAGGGTCTGAATGTAAGTGAGTTCCAGCTGAAGCTTCTGGAGAAAATCGAGGAACTGACTCTTTACACGGTGCAACAGGAGAAAGCCATTTCTACTAAAGACATCGAAATTGCCAAATTGGATGCGCGCATTGTCATGCTCGAGGAGATTGTGCAGCGATTGGCGAAGGAGCAGAAATAAACTTTTGGTAATTGACTCCTTGTTCACCCAATCCCGAATGAATGGTCAAAGTGGCGCCGGTAAAGAGCACAAGACTGCCGAATGCCATTCGGGGAATTTGATATCTGGTCGTCGAAATGCGGTGGCAAGGCTGCTCCATGGGATGGAACAGCTTTGCCACTGGTGTGCCTTGCCCGATTCAGAGCAATGCTAATTTGATGTTTCTGTTAAGAGCCTAATAGCCCCAACTGCCGCAGCAATTGCTCCTTCCAGCATCGGTCCCGATTAGATCGTGGGGTCATGAAGGACCGGATTCCGCAAGTAGCCTTCGCAAGCTTTTTGCATATCAGGAGAAACAAAAAGCTTCCCTCAGCATTGAACCGAACTTAGGCTTTAGATAATGCATGGCTTTTATGAATTCCTGCCCCGCCTGCGCCATGCCAGCCATCCTACTAACGCAAGACCGGTGCCAAAGAGGAAGAAGACGGGGGGTTCGGGCACCAGCTCGATGCTGCTCTCAAGCGTAGCATGGCTATGTCCGAGATCCCAAAAGTTCAATTTGGACCAGTTGTACTGGAACATCACATAGCGAAATCCCGGCTGAATGGTGAAATAAACCTCACGGGGTTCCACATGGAAATCCTGCCAGGAATCAGGGGAAGACAATCCACCGGAGATTTCATCCAGAGTCCACAGCAAGAGAGGGTCGGTTTCGATCCAGAATTCTTCTGGATCAATCGATAAAATCAGACCGGCACCTTTCCATTCAAGTTGGGCACGCTCCCAGGGATTATAGCCGCTTCCTGCCCAGAAATCACCGTATGCCCAATATTTCCAGCTGATTACAGCGGGATGGTCCGTTCCTTCCAGACTGAATTCGCCTGTCACCAGAGTTTCTCTGTCTAGTTTACCCCCTCCGATCTGGTTCATGGAACCATAGGATCCCGTGGCCCAAGGGTGGTTTTCAGGAAACCAGACGAGGTGGGGAATGCTGTCGGCAACTGCAACGGGTACACCGGCAACAAACACACAAATGGCAAGTGCCAATATGGAACCGGATTTTATGGCCATACTTGTCACCTCCAAACTGTTTGATCGCGGATTGAAATCTTTCCCAAATTATAGCGCAGTTTTGGAGTAATTTCCCCCCAAAGCATCCCCATGGATGACAATGTGGGTGCGCCGGCTTTGAAGTCGCGGCGGATCAGAACCAAAAGGCCCGGGCAATCCGAGCTCAAATTCATTTATTGCCGGCCGTGGGAGGATGAAACACCGGATCGGACACTTTTCTTCTTAAGGTCCGCATTGTTCGGTAAAAAATGGATTTGATTATCGAATTTGGCTGGATTGAAAAGCTTGCGACAGGCTGCTGACTGCGGATACTGTCTGGAACCGGAAATCTTTCAGAAGACGCTCGACCTTGTTCTGCATGCCGCTCAAGTTTGTGTAGTGGCGTAACCGGGAGCGCATTGGGGCCGGGATTCTGGGCTGGCCGGGATCCAGTTCCCAGGGATGAAAATATACCATGGCCGGCTGCCGATCCTGCTCATTGATCTGGCGGATCGCCCAGCGGGTAAAAACATAGGGTGCAAACCGCAGGTACCCGCCGCCTCCGACTCCCCAATTGTTATTAGCCCGGCGGATTGTCGAAGGGGGGAACTCGAAGAGCCGGTATCCTCCTGGACTGGTTTTCCAGTGCGGAAACCGCTCTCCATCGGGAATTCCGTAAAGGTCGTGCCTTATTGGAAAGATTGAGGAGTCGATCCCGAATCCTTCTTCGGCAAGAATATCCAGGGCCCAGATTGTGGATTCTGTTATTGAAAAGCTCGGCGCTCGGTAACAGGCAACGGGCTTCTTGGCGATGTCCGTGAGAAGCTGCCGGGCTTTACGGATATCCTGACGAAAATTTTCGGGAGGCATCCGGTGTATGCGGCTGTGGTTGAAACCGTGGCAGCCGATTTCGTGACCGGCATCCGCGATCGATCGCACCAGGCCCGGGAAATTTTCAGCCACCCACCCCAATATGAAGAACGTGGCAGTAACGTTGTGAGTGTTGAAAAGGTGGAGGATGCGATCCACATTCCGCTCGATACGCGACTCAAAGGATCCCCATGAGCTCTGCGCAATCCTTTCAGCAAATGCTTCAACCTGGAAATATTCCTCAACATCAACGGTCAAAGCATTCAGCATAATCGGCTTTCTTCTCGCGTTTCGCCTCAAATCTACTATCGTAACAATGCAGAGACAACTGTAAGAAAATTCACCGGCGCCTCTCTCATCCGATCGGGCAATTTATGCTAAATCGGATTCCAAAGCAAATGGGAGGGCAACGGTATAGACCATCTGCCTTGCTTCGGGTGGCTTGTCTGACTTATAGGAAGTCACCTTTGGGTCGGATCGCGGAAGGAACATCAGAAAACAGCCGGATTTTTCTTCGGGCAGTTGGGATCAAAGGATCAGGCAACGGTCCCTAAAATGGCTTTTATTTTGCCAGGTTTAAACAAGGAAGCGCAGAGCTGCCTCATGAAACCCCAGCCGAGTCCCAAGTGGATTGCCGGAAAGATTGCACAAAGTGCAGGAAGAAACGCCCAGCCGTGCCCGGCAGCCAATGAAAGCGAAAATAGCAGGACTAAAAGAGCATACATGACGGCCAGAAAGCCCAGGGGAAACAGCAGCATCGGCCAGATAAGGCAAAGCATTCCAAGAAACGGCAGACCCGCAGTCAAAAAAAAGGGGATCAGGGCGCCAAAGGAGAGAGTGCCGGGGTGCTTGCGGGCCAACCCGTAACGTCCCGCACCATAGCGCACCATCTGCCGGAAGAGCGACCGTAGGGAGGAACGGGGATAATAATAAACGGCAAGGTCCTGCGAGATGTAGGATCGGAAGCCGGCTTTGCCGCAGCGATAATTAAAATCGACATCCTCGCAAGCATCAAAGGATAGGTCAAAATATCCCACTTTTTCGAACACTTGCCTGCAATAGCTGCCCCCCGAGCTGGTAGGCGAGACATATCCTTCACTTTTTAGATATATGGTCGAGTCCCTCGCATGCCCCAGCGCTGAACCGCGTGCCAGGGAGATCGCCCTTTGCAGAAAGCTGTTGTCGGGCGTATCCAGCAGTTGCGGCCGACTCAAGACAGAAACGTGTTTTTCCCTCATGAGACGGACCGTATTGCGGAACAATTGCCTGTTGTCGATATAGACGTGTCCGTCAATAAAAATGATTATTTCACCGGCTGCCATTTGTGCCCCCAGCGTTCGGGCGCCCGAAGACAACCTATATGGATTGTGGAACCATTTTACCCTGGACTCGCCGGCGGCTATCTTTTTTACCACTTCCTCAGTTTGATCAGTCGAGTCCGCAATCCCGACCAGCAATTCGAACCGGTCGGAAGGGTAGTCCTGATTTAAAAGATACTGGATTGTCCTGGAGATGTAGCGTCCTTCGTTGCACGCTGGAATGACAACGGTCAATCGGGGCAATTCATCTGTCATGGATCTGGCCAGGTGAGATTCTATAACACCTTAAACTGCCATGAGAATATTGTGTGATTCGCTATATTGGTAGAAGCGGCGAACGTCATTATCCATTGCCTCAAACTATAAATCCCTGTCCTGCGAGCGCTGCATGGAAAACGGGATGGACCTGGTAAGCGAATCGTGGAAAACCGTTGCGAAGAATCCGGGGACAGTTGTATCTCCATATCAGCATCGCGGTTTGTGGGTTCCCCCCCCCCCGGAAATTTTCGAATTGATCAAAGAGAATAGCAGTTAAGATTCGAGAGCGGCCTTTGGCTTTGCCGAATACAGTGTCCGACCATGCTACACAATCAGCCTTCTGGGATCGTTGCTTGAGATTCTTCTCCGGAATACGTAGACGAAAGCTGAGGACTTGCTGGTGAAGGGAAGCCTGGGGGGAAAAAAAGCCCAATCCTCAATAGGGATTGGGCCTTTGGTTTATAAATATGGGATATAGCGCAAACTAGCTTTTCCTGTAACGCGCAAATCCCGCGAGCAATGCGATACCGGTTCCCAACAGCAGGAGGGATGTAGGCTCCGGAACGATCGTCAGCAGGTCCTGGGCTCTGGTGTCATAATAAGCAGGGTCATAGGGTGTTTGTCCGAAATCCGATTGACGATAAAGATTCAAAACGCGGACATTCCCTAAGCCAGCCCATTCCCCAGAAATGATTGCTGCATCTGCAACATCCAGAAAATGCTGAACGATAGTTTCATTTGAATGGTCTATTACGCTGCCCCAGGTCAATTCATCCAGAAGATACCAGATGGCAAACTGGAGCGCCTCTGCAGTTTCAGGACGTGTCGGCCCGTCAAAATCATATCCGTCAAGGGAGCCATTCCTGAATTGTGTGTACAAGTAGGCCACCTCTGGCGTTAGAGCCTTATTGTCGGGGCCGATGAACGTTGTAATGTCGCCGATATACATGGTGGATGCCGCATCTTCTTCGAGAGAAACGCAGAAAGTCGAGATCGCGGTGCTTAAATTGACGTAATAGGGAGGCGTTGGACTAATTAGGTGTTCTCCGCCCGTAACTCCGCCAGGAGCAACCGCATTATTGCCGGTATGGGCAATAAAGTCTCCAACTCCGAACGAATCCGCTTTCGCATAGGATGCGACAAAAACCACAGCCAGCAGTATCAATGTCACGGATCCAAGCTTTTTAATCATGATATTCACTCCTTTATTGCAAGATCTAAGATTTCTCATTTTTGCCGCCTTCTGGCCAAAATAACGCAATATCCATGCCAGTTACTGAACGCAACCTGAAGATCTGCGCTTAATAGCTGATTTATTTGCATTTAGCGCTGTACTTTGAGTGGATGTCATAACAACTCGGCTTCCGTAAGTATCCCGAGGCTGTAAGCTTCTTTTACAATGCTGCAATAATCATCAGAGATCTTCGCAAAAAAATTGGTGCAAATTGTTGATTAATTGATACTTAAGTAGCCTGAAGCAAATGTGTAAAGTATCACGACACCTGTCTGTTGAATGCGGATTTTTGAAACACAAACGCGAGCTACATAACTCTTATCTGCAACTCTTGGCAGGAGAGATGATTCATGGGATGTCGGCGCGAGATTTGCGTGTCTATTGGAGGCTTTGAAGCACAAAACATTCAGGCTGTAATTTTATCTGTTAGGGCAATGATGAGACAGGCTATCGGGCCATGTTGAGCCAAGCCCACCGGAGCTTAGCGTCCCCAGCTCACCGGAGCATCACGCTCTCGCCGGGCTGACGGGAATATATAGGTTAGCCCCCCGATAAACATATATCGGTCTGAGTTTAAATATTGACTGGAAATGGGCGAACCGGACCGCTGGTAAACGTAATGTCCAAAAACTGAAGCAACGAGGCTTCGGTGCAGCGCAAAATCGAATCCGGCTCCTCCCCCCAGCGTTTCCACATCACCATATGTGCTGGTTTCAGTGCGATAATATCTGGAAAGCAAGTGCAGGGAAATTTGTGAGCTTAGGCGTTGGTCAAAATATCCCGTAAATCTGTGATAACGGTTGAGATCGGGCAGCCCGATTTGGAATCTCGATTCCCTGCTGTAACGAATATCGAGCCTATTTAGCTTGGTTTCCCTGGTAAGTCCAACTTCATAGCTCGGTTCATAACCGTTTGCGAAATCCCTATCCACTCGCTCGGCACCAGCTCTGGCCTCCAATTTCCAATTTTGCCCAGGTCGAAATGCCAGTCCTCCTCTAAAGCGCTGGATTGTCCCGTCTCTTGATTCTTCGGCCGATTCAATCCACTCATTGGCTATTTCTCCTACAAGCGACCATCGCTTCGAGAATCGGTATTCTTCGGTAAACGAGGCTTGGACTGAGTCTGTATCTTGAGTCGGATCATCACGATATCGGTAAGCCTGGTAATATCCGGAAATCTGAAGATTGTGCTTGGGCGTCGGCCGATAAGTCAGCCTGCTGGCTAACGTATTGTTTAGCGTGTGCTGAGAGTCGAAAAATACCTGCTGGTAGTCCGGATTTCCTGGAATAAGTCCTTCTCCCGTAAATGAGAGGATGTCGTTTGGGCCTGACCGCACGTAATCCGTGAGGGAAAAAGAGGTGCGCCTTGATATTTTGTAGGCGTATTCGAAGGAGCCTTCATGGTTGGCACCATCCAGGTCCCGTCGTGAAGGATAAAGGCGATAGAGCAGCCGGTAATCGAGATGCAGCAGAGATTTGCGCGACCCCAGATTTATATAAGCCCGTGGCGAAGGAGCGACGGCCCACAGTCCTTCTTTGGGGCTGCTGCCGAACAGATTGCTGTCATATATTCCAAGAATTCCCAGCGAAAATCCGTATTTATTTCTCCTATCCCTGGCGGCACTGCTCGAAAGTCTTCGACTGATGCTAGGCTCGGGCTCTTGTTGACTAAAACCTTTGGAGGGCTCTCGGGTCTGTTGTTCTGTTTGCGCTTCCGCATCCAATAACGGCCAAACCATGCAGAAGGCCGCCAGCATCATTTTAAGTCTGCCAATCTTCATTTTTCGCTATCCCCTGCCGACTGCTGGAAATATCTTTTTGGTCTTGCCGTTTTTATGTTCTATTCCGCGGAACAGGCATACGTTCTATTTCACCCTGTAACCGTTTTCCGTGTAGTAATGGTAATAGTAGTGAGAAGAGCGTGTGGCCGGCACCCTGTTTAAGACAATTCCGCAAATATGGCTTTTCCCAAGCATCTGAATTGCTTTCTGGATTAGCTTTGAAGGAGATTTATTGGCAAGAACTACCATGAGCACGGAATCGCAGAGAGTTGCCATTCTTATCGAGTCTGCAATGGTGAGCACAGGCGGTGAGTCAATTATGATCCAATCGAAAAGGGCTGACATTTCCTGAGTGACCCGCTCAAGGTTGAAGGACGCCAGCAACTCTGACGGATTTCCTGGAGTTGGACCGGCTGGAAGGTAGAAAAAGTCATTGTTGGAGGAACAAAGCAAAACATCTTCCAGTTTGTGAGAGCCCTGAAGGACTTGGGATAATCCGGGGAGCTCGTTCCCAATCTCAATTCCAAGGTTCTGGGCTGTTCTTGGCCTGTGGAAATCAGCGTCAACGAGGAGCACCCTTTTGCCTGGCTCCTGGGCGAGTATTCCCGCAAGGCAGCAGGAAATGAATGTTTTTCCTTCTCCGGGAACGCTGCTGGTTACCAGCAGATTTTTTAACCCCTGTTTATGCTGCAATTGAGCCAGGCGGGTGCGAAGAAAACGGAACTGCTCTCCCGGCAGGGTTTGAGGGTCGAGTACGGCTTTGATCTTAGGATCCGCGATGTCCAGATTAAATTTTGTCCAGCTGGGCAAAGCCGCCTGGACGGGAGCAATGTCCAGGGATGATTCTGGCTCATAGGCTGCGGCTGCACGAAAATCACCCTTCAGCACCTGGGCCTGCTGAATCCCCGGGCTTTTTGCTTCGGCTTTGCTCAGCCACTTGAATAATTCGCTCATTTTTCCTGTTCCTTAGTCCCGATTCCGGACATTTGCCGGCCGGATCTGGCATGGGAGCTCATTATATTTCTGGTATGCTCGCCAGAACCGGCAAATTCAGCACGGCTGCGGCCTCTTCCTCATTGGCCAGCGACGACTCGAAGTATTCTCTCACAAAGGCTGCGGCGAATCCGACGAGCAGGCTTGCCGCGATACCCATCAAAATGATGTGCAACCTTGTTGGGAATAAAGGCCGCTCCGGCAGACTTGCTTCATCGAGGATTCGGTAAGTATCGTTCTTTTTGTCGGCCAGAGCATTGGCTGCCATTTGCGAGTTGAATTTGCGCGTTCCCAGGTTAGCTACCTGCTGTTTCTTGGTTTCGTGCTCTCGGGTCAATGCCAGCAATTCCTGTTCCAGAGCCGGGGCGAGGTTTAGTCGGTTTTGATAAACGCTAATGCTCTTCAGGATATCTTCGCGTTCTTTCTCCCTCCTGGAAATTGTTTTGCCTAGCATATCCAGCTCGTATTTGGCCTGGGCTATCTCCGCTTCCGCATTGATTTCCATATCGGATATGCGGGGTTCATCGTTTGTCTCCATCTCCGGCTGACCACCTGATGCCGTTTGCGGCATGTCCATTTTGGATGGACCTCCCTCTGCATCGTCACTACGGCTCTTTGCGACCTGCCGTTCCAAATCTGCAACCTCATTGGCGAGCCTTATTACATCCGGATGTTTGGGTGTAAACCTTGCGGATGCTTCAGCCAGCTGAGCACGCTTTGAAGCCAGTAGCGACTCATACGGCAGAGGCGATTTCTGGCCCCGGGGCTCCAACGGGACAGGTTTTTCCTTGGGCGTGATGCTTTTTGCCAAAGTAACCATCCTGCGCTGTTCCTGTACACGGAACTCTACGGTTTTTTGCTGATCTCTGGCTCTATCCAGGGCATTATCGACAGCGATGAGCTGATTATGAAGGCTATTGAGCGCATTCATATTGGCAGTAGCCTGTTCGGGCAGCTCGCCAAGATGGCTTGCTTTGAACTGCTTGATTCTGTCATCGATGGCAACTAATTCCATCTCTGCCTGTCTCAATTCCTGTTCCATGAATTGATCTTTGTCCAAAGCTTTGTTTCGCTGTGCCAACTGGTTTTCCTGGATAAGGAGGTTCGCCAAACGCTGCGTGATATCCCTCGCTACCTGAGGATCAGAGTCGCTGTAGGCCATCGAGAACGTACCGCCAATAGCTTTTGAAACTTCAAGACGGCGACGAATATTTTTCAGAGCATCCTCCAGCGGGAGACTGGTATCGGCAGCTCTGGCACGGAACTCGTCGATGATTCTGCCCAGAATCTTGCGGCTTTCCAGCAGCTGCCGAATCGAATTTACTCGCTCCTCTGTTCTGTCCCTGGTTGTAGCAGGTGAGAGAGGATCGTCGAGAAGAGTCGCTGATTCCACGACGATTCGAGTCTCGGACCGGTAGATGTTGGGCCTAAACCATGCAAAGATTAATACTCCAGCGATCACACAGATCATGGCCGCGAGGAAATACCACCGCCGCTTCCATGGAATCTTGAGGTAATCAAGAGGTTCTAAAAGCCTGAAGTCTTTCATCCCGTCTCCGGATATCTATTGTATCCCTCTATGGTACTACCACTACATCGCCATTCATAAGGAGTATGTTCTGTTGTAGATCCCTGCCATTAACTATATCGTTATAATTGAAGGGCAGCGTTATGGTTTTACCTTGGTCTTTTCGCAGAATCTTGATTTTCTTAGGTTTCGCATCAAGCGTAAGCCCCCCTGCCCTGGCCAGCAGTTCCATAACCGTCATGGGAGCCCCCAGGGAAAAAACGCCCGGTTTGAGCACCTGGCCAACGACCGATACGGATTGACTGAAAATCTTTACCACCGTCACGGTGACGATAGGTGTCGTAATGTAATCTTTTAGTTTATGTGCAATCGAATCCTGCAGTTGTTTGACCGTCAATCCATTTGCCAGGACATCGCCGGCCAGCGGCAAGCTGATTTTGCCGTCGGGACGGACAACAATCTCTCGGGCAGATAGTTCCGGATCCTTCCATACATTGATCGACAGGACATCTTCGAGCCCGATGATAAAATCCTGGTCTTGGGCAGGCGGATCAGCAGGTGTCTGAGTCGATGAAAAACCTGCATTTAAGCCTGCAGAAAATACAGCCGCTAGAAGGAAAAGCAACATGGTTTTCATATGAGACACTCCCTTGCTGGTTTTCGAACTGAGATATTTGCCACGTGGGAATTATGACATGAGACGTCCATTCCGTTAACCCTGCAAAGACGGATCAAACTGATGCCCATGAAAATTTGCATCCCCAACAGCCATACAAAATGTCCTCAGTCTCTTCATGTCAACATTGAAACAAGACGCCGTTGAATTCCATAGGTTCCATGAGCATTGTCATTTACAAAATTTGGTCTGCGGCTCCAATGGCTGGACCATGGTCCTGCGCGCCAATCTAATTGCAGGCATATAAGCCTGAAATGCGCGGAAGGATTACTCTGATTCGCGAAATGGCGGAGTTGATCCGGCATCTCCAGTCATAGGCACAGGCTTCCAGCAGTTTCTGTCTATAAAAAGCCTCTCCATCTCTATTCCCCCATAGGACCGAATCCCTGTGTCGCCGCCGCAAGAATAATATCTTGCGATCAGAAACATTCATGGGCAGCTGAATTCCTGCCCGTGCCGCGGCAACCTCGCAAAGCTCAAAAACCCTGAAAGCATAATATGCGTCCTTTTCACTGGTGCTTCTTGCGGAGATGGAATAGGGATTGCTTCTCCTGAGGCATAGCGCTTTAGGAAGGCAGGAAACGGTATATTTCATTGCTATGCGCAGCCAGCATTCGTAGTCTTGGGCCTTTAGCATGCTTTCGTCGAATAGTCCACATGATTCAAATACGCACCTCCTAACAATTACAGTGCTTGGCGGGATTGGGAAAGCCCGCATAAACAGCTCCTCAAACACCCTTTCACGCTTCCTTTCCTTAAAACGCCGAGGGGATTGCAGGGGCTGCAGCTGCATATCACAGTCGATAAGGCTCGTATAGGAGAGACCGGGCGGATCATCACCGGCAAATTCCAGGACCTGCTCCTGCAGTTTGTTGCTTGTCCATACATCATCCGCGTCCAGGAAGGCAATGAGATCGGATGTTGCTGCACGGATGCCGGTGTTTCTTGCTGCAGGCAGGCCGCGATTGGCATCATGTCTAACCAAATGTATTTTATCTCTAAAATGGGCAAGCACGGAATCGGTATCATCCGACGAACAGTCATCCACCACAATAATCCGTTCGGGCCGAAAGGCTTGAGTCAGGACGGATTCAATGGCATCACCCAGCCATGGTGCGCTGTTGTATGTGGGAATAATTACATCCACCTTCATGGCATAGTTCATTTCACAGGATTCGTTGCGGACTTTGCCTGATTCTCCGCTGATGGATGAGACGGACAAGTCTGGCACCCATAGCTCGGCGATCCTTTAAGCCGATTGCAGAAAACCAAGCTGCGGCCAAATAGCCTGCAGAGGCGGCCGCCGCATTCAGGATCAGCCTTGGATAGGTGTTCGGTTCCGCAGTCGCGCCTAACAGGAAAGCAATTATTGCAAATATTACCGTTGGAGGGCCCATCGCGACGAGAGTGTCTTTCAGATATTTGCCGGTTGAGATGTCGAGACAGTTGCAGGATTTGCGCCAGCATACAATGAAGTTTGCCATGTTGGCCAGCGATATGGCTGCCGCGATTCCCGGAAGCCCCGTTCGAGGTGCCAGCATGATCGCCGTAAAAATGGCTATCAAGGATATGACGACCAGTTTCATTGCGACTTCCCCATGCCTTCCCAATGCTACCAGAAGCCTGGCGGAATTTGGGGCAAGACCTCCTACAAACATGGCTCCGGAAATGCACAGGACGACCCATTTCCCCCTCTCAGCATATTGAGTCCCCATCCATATCCCAATGAAGCTGGTCCCCAGAAATCCCACCCCCAAAGCAATAAGCATTTGAAGGATTTGCAGCCATCTCCCTGTTTCAATCCATGCTTGTCGTGTGGCTTTCAGCCCGTCTTTCGCATCCACAGCGCTTAGTAAAGGGGTTATTGGGAGCCCTACGGATGAAAGCAAGCTGAGGCCATATTCAGTAATCCTGGCAGGGATAGAATAGAAGACAATGTTTGCAACACCCATGGTGTGGCCGATTACAAAGGGTACGCTCTGCCGTTGTATGCGATCCGATAGCATGATTAGAGAACTGTTGATCCCGAACAAAAACATTTGCTTTAGCTTTTTTTTTGAAAAGAGCTTCAAGGATAAGCCGGTGGCCCCGATGTTTCGAATCGCCCATGAAGAGAAAATCGTATATTGAAATACGTTGCCGGCCAGCAGAATGGCGCTTAACCACAGTATTCCATCACCGCCCCATCGAGTCAACGCCGCCCATGTGGCTATTGCAGAAAGCACACCCAATGCCATCCGCAACAGGTTGATTCGGTAATGCTGCTGTAGGCCCATAAGACAGGCGACAGATGAGGTGCCTGCGAACTGTACAAACAAATTGGCGCCTGCCAAAATGCACAGCGCCGGCATATAAGGGTTTTGCTGGGGAGAGGTGTTGAAAATTCGATGTGGGTTCAATGAAATGAGCGACAGCACAGCCAAGCAGGCCAGTCCCATGAGCGATAATGTGGTTGCCGAGGTTACAAAGATCTGTTGAGTCTCCTGCTTTTCTTCAAGGGTTGCGCTTTTTGCCACAAACCGTATTATTGCCGGACCGATGCCCAGTTCCAGGAGACCCAGGTAACCGCAAAAGCTCAGGAGCAGGTCCCAAATGCCATATCCGGTATTGCCCAGCTGGCGAACGATAATAGGGCTCATCACAAATACAACAGCCACGTTTAGCAGGAATGCCAAAGTGCTGGATGCTGAATTGATGAAGAGGTATTTTTTCATGGATTTGAAGCTGGCCGGACGGAAGCAGTCCCGCCTGCTAGGTTCGGGCAGACTCATGCGCAGGCTGGAGACCTGCACCATTGGCTGGTTTTTGGGATATCAACTTGTCAGCACGCATCCTGACAAATCTCCTGCAGAGAAAACTCCACGCGCCAATCCAAAGCCAATTTGCCCGATAAAGATTGTGTCCGAAAAGTCCGCTGCAGACTAACAGAATTAGGTCCTGGCGACATGCGAGGCAGAGTTGGGGCACGTACGAATCTGGGGGGGAATTGGAGTGCGGATTTGCTTTCATTGCCTCTCCTGCCATCCTCCATACCACAATTACCTGACAAAGAAAAGCAACTCCTCCCAACAATCCCATGGTACCCAATAATTCTCCAGCGAGGTTGTGGGCCTGTATCGCGAATCCATCGCCCTTCGCTGAGCGGTAATTCATGAAGTTCTTTCCGCCTGCCCCGATTCCCGTCAATGGTTGATCCGCGAGCATTTGCATGCCAGCCTTAAATCCCGCGATTCGTCCTTCAGCAGACTCCTCTGCATTGGCTGGGCCAACTTCGGGATTCCAGATCGTCTCGAAGCGCAGCTTTTTTTCTTCAGGCATGAAATTCCAGACGGCCAGCCCGATCAAAATCACGGCAACAAGCATCAAATACCTATTCTTGCCCTTCCTCCTCATCTGGTCCAACAGGAGGAAGAGCGCCAGTATTACAAATCCGGAACGGGACCCTGTAAGGACAAGACAGGCTACTGCAAGGACGCCATAAGCCACGTAAATCAGCTTTAGGAAAGCCCTGTCTTCGGTCCTGAACAAGGCAAATAGAAAGGGCAAAGAAAAAATCAGAGTACCGCCAAAAGTATTGGGATCATTCGCGAATTGATCAACCCCAATCATGCGCGTGATACCCATGCGATATACATGGCGGCCTAACAGATATTCTCTGAAAGAATGGAGCATGTAGAATCCCAAGATGCCAACGAAGGCCTGGACCAGCTTTCGAAGTTCCAATTCACTCTTAATGCTCCAGATCATCAGGAAATAAAAAACTGCCATTTTAAAATATTCATATCCCTGCAGTAGGGCATCCTTAGCCGAGAATGCAAAGGGGGCGAGAGCATAGTGAAGCAGCAAAAAGATCGCAATCCAGAAAGGGTGAAATCCCCACCTTATTTCTTTTCCGCGCCACAGGGCGAAGATCGCTAATGCCACCATCATATAGGCTCGCTCGATATGAAACGGAGCCAGCCAAACCCAAACTTCCCAGGGTCGCTCAATATACAGGAATAAATATCCGCAAATAAGTGCAAACATTAGGCTTGCGGACTTATTCTCCGGCACCGCCATAATCGTTTCTTCCGAATCAGTCCTCATAGAATAGGCTGCCCTCAGGGAATCGAATCGAATGCGGGAGCCCAAGCTTTTTCAGAAGCAGGCTCAACGGGAATGGGCATGGAATCATTGGGAATCGGACAATGCCGGTTGCAGTCTTCCCGGAGCGCAAAGGGAAAACACTGCATACGGTTGCCAGGGATGAATCATCTCAAGCTCTGAATGCTCACAGCGTGCATGGAAAGCGGGAAAATCTCCCATGGAATCCTGGCATTCCCAGGTATTCAATCCTTGTATGTCTGCAGCCTCATTGGCATAGGCCGGAGCAGGGATCCAATGATGCGCGCGTTCCTATTTACAGGATCGATAAATTCGCTGCTATTCAGGGGAATCGCAAATTTGTGGGAGAAACCGGCCTTGAAACTCCACTTCCAAGTGTGACAGGGAATTCAACAGATCTATCCACCGTTACCGTTTGTTTGGAAGCTGCAAATCCAGGAGCGGACACTATTATTTGATACGGCGAAAAGAAATCGTACCTTCCAGCTTTATCGTAATAATATGTATATTGTTTCAACTCGAGGGTTGCCCTACCTGTTTCATCCGTACTGAGTGTCCCTACCAATGTGCCGTTTTTATCTCTTGCCGAAACAGTAGCCCCCTTAATGGGTGTGCCTGTCGGATTCCGAACATTGACCGTTAGGAACCACGAAACATTCAAGTCGGTGGCGGTAGTATAGCTCCTCGTGTGGAATACGTCTTTGATGTCCGCTCCACCCAAAAGACTAGTGTCGAGCAGTGTATTCCCATAAGGCCGGTTGTAACCAAAACGCAGGGTGTGAAAACCACTGGGACTGGCTAGCTTCTCAAGGGTATTTGAAACGAGTTTGGTATTCACTCCGGCGCCAGCGTCACTGTCGGACATTTCAATTATTATGTGGTTGCTGCCAAAGGTATTGCGTGTAACGGAACCATAGGGCGCAACCTTATAGGCAATGGCATGTTGCTGCAGGTAATTGTCCGTATAGACCTGCACGCTGTTGTCGTGTATGGAAATATTTTCCGGATTTGGAGCTGCGGAAGGGTCGGAATCGGTGATGTAGTTCGTAATGCCCGAGATTTCCGTATAGCAGTTGGATCTCTGCGGGATGGTTCGCCCGATAATTCGATTGTTATAAATCTCTACATCTCGAAGATTCCCGCTGCCGTAAGTTTTTATTCGGATACCATGCGAAGAGTTCGGATAGTTGTAGGATGAGTATTCGCTGCATGGCCAGGTTCGAGGCTCGATCAGATTATCATAGATCCTGACGTTATTGCTGCCGGTGCCAAGACCGATCCCGTGGCCCTGGAATGGCTGGATTGTATTGGAAAATACATCCACATTGCTTCCTGTTGTAATCGCGAAACCATTCGTTGCCACGATGCGCGTCTGAATCTTGTTGTCATGTATCTGACTTCGGTTCGGATTGTCGCCTTTGGAGGAGGCGTTGCCGTGGTTGATGCCGACGTGAGGCCCATGGAGCAGGGTATTCCCGAAAATTTCATTCCCGCCAGTTGTTCGTGACAGATCAATCATGGAGAATGGGTAGTGCCTGTGCAGCGGAAGTTTGCCCAAAGCCTCGAGATGATTGTTGTAGATTTTGATGCCGCCTGCCCACATTTCCGAAATATTCATACTGTTGATTCCATTGGTTACAATGGTGAGATCATGGATCATGCGGGCGCCGGTCCTATGGAGGGCGTGAGAGTAAATTGCCCGGGACCGACCTTCGCGGATCGTGCCGTTTCGGATTTCAGCAAGCGACTTATTATATCCATCCAGTGCAATACCATTCATTCCTATGGGACGCACATCGACTTCATCAATATCCGCGGATGTTGATACCGCAGGGTCGGTCGTGCCCAAAATCACCCGCACGCGAACACTGCATGGAAAATTAACAGCAAATTCCGCGATGATCCCAATGCTCATATCAGTTGCCTGATAGACCATAGGCATATTGCTTATAAGGTTGTCCGGAGTTGCGGAAATCCCGTCAATCGCCAGCGTCACCCTGACCGCTTTATAGGGGCTTCCTTTTACCTGGGCAACGGCCGCATAGCGGCCTGCTGCGGGAAGGTAGACTTCGGGTGATACTGCAAACTCCTCAGAAAAGGCGTCACCCGCCGGATTTTCCATTCGAAGTGAATAATCATCATAAAATAACTTCTCCAGGTAATGCTGGCGCTGCGCATGGGGGGCGCCCCTGAGATCCCAGCCCTCAGGCACTGTGGGGTTTCCGGCGGCGGCCAGCTCAAACCCAGGATTCGAAATGCCGGTGAAATCCAAATTGGCATAGGTGATGGTGTGCCCTCCCAAATCAAAAACAATACCGGTGTCCGAAAAAAGGAAGGCGGTTCCCGCTGTGGCAACATCCGTCGAAAGTTGATAGACACTTCCAGCCCCCGTCAGTTTATAGGGAGGCTGACGGGAATCAAGCCACTTGGAGTCGATCACCACGGTCTGCGCAAACAAATTCAGGGGAAGAAGCAGACTGAACGCAGCTATAACCGGAATGAGAGCGAGAAATATTTTACCGGAAAAGCTGAAGACGGTACGAATGCTTTTTTGTTGGCTTATCACTGTATGTTTTCCTCCGACCCAGAAGATGCGCAATGGCCCTAATCCAGATTCATTCCCTTCGCCGGAATATGTCGAATCTTCGCGCCCTTTGATTCTATCGGCGATAAAAGGGATTTTAATTAAAAAGACTCCTATGATTGGTGACGCTGGGCACAAAATTGGGATGGGCGGTCCTTATTGTCGCCACGAAGCATTTTCGGGTTTCCATTTTTCGATAGGCATAATTCCGCCAGCTTTGACTGAAATGCTCTCATCGTGGACTGCTTCGCCTGTGGCGCATCAAGCGGGCGTCAAGCAGGCCCGGAGGATCCTACCCTGTAAATGGAAAAGCGGTATTTGCCCGATCTTTCCGGCTGGATGGAATCAACGAATTCCGTGATAAACCGCATGCGGGAACCAAACCTTTGGCGTACCAGCTTTTCTATCAGTTCAACACTGGAGTGGTCGAAAAGGCGCCCGCGGACTATCCTGAGTCGCAGAAAATCCATTTCCTCCTGAACGATCTGTATCTGGTGCAGACCGGGGATGAGGGTGGCAAAATTTTCGGTTAGGGAAATGCCGGAAATCCAGTCTCCTTCAGGTGTTCGAAGATAATCGGCAACCCGTCCCGTGATCCTTTCCAGGAGTGGATAATTTCGGCCGCAAGAGCAGGCTCTGTCGGAAGGTATCGCGGTATCGCCGACTTCGTATCGTATGAATGGCATTGCAAGGTTGCAGAGATCCGTGACAATGACGCGGCCGCTTTCTCCCGTTCGGGCTGACTGGCCGTCTTTGATCACCTCCACTATCAGAGAGTCCGTGTTAACATGTAGCCCTTCATGCGCTTCGCATTCGCTGGCAATCAGGCTAACTTCCTCGCATCCGTAACGATCAAAAATCCTGGATCTAAAAACCGACTCGCATTTCTGGCGCTCATGCTCGTGAAGGACCATTGCGGTGCTTATAATACCGCGAAACCGGAATTCGGGCAGCCCGCTGTCCTCCCAAAATTTTGCCAGAAGGTAGAGTGAATGAGCATGACCGAAAAGGAGGCTCGGTTTTCGGCGAAAGATCTCGTTGGCAAAGCTGCCCATCATGGTTTTATCCATTTTCAGAGTATCAAGCGAGAAGCAGCGGCTTAGGAACCGGTTCCTGAACCGTCCCCTAAAGCTCCGTGTATATTCTGGATTGCCCCAAACAAGCGCGCTCCAGTCGCCTATGCGCCATCCTGTCCAGCTATCCCTGTATATTTGCACGCCGCGTTTGAACTGAACCTCGTCTTCATCCACATAAAAATGAAGGGATACTCCGGTAGATCCTGATGTCTTTCTCGGAATAAGTCGGGCCCGGTTCGAGACCTGTGAGATCATCTCCGGAGTATTGTCCGCGATATCCTGTTTGGCAAGTATGGGGAAGCGCCGGAAATCATCCCAGTTCCGCAAATCCTCGGGTTGGAATCCAGCCTCTCTCATCCGATCTCGATAAAAGGGGCAATGATCCCAGGCATGGCGCACCAAGCTAATCAGTTTCATCCATTGTGTGTTCGTGCGCTCCGACGCACTTATGTGCTCGTTTTTCTTCAGGCTTGTGCATATTCGCAGGTAAGGAGACCGCTCATGCCAAGCCCACATGGGCGCAATTACATTCCGGATCACTGAGGAAGAGATATTCATTTTGGAAGCCTATGCCTGCGATCAGTTAGAACCAATTATTGAGTTCCGCAAAACACAGAGACACTAGAATCTGAGACTATGAGCCTGATGAGCAGGGAATACCTGAGATTACCGCTCTGTAAAACTTTTCATGGTTTTCAATGCATATAGGAAAGCTGAATAGTCGGCATGCCTTCCGGTATCCTGAGTCCGCAAACCTTCGGGCTAATCCGGGATCATTCAACAGCTTGCCTATGGCCTTGGCGAGTCCTTCCGAGTCTCCAGGCGGGCATAGAAAGCCCTCAAGATTGTGAGTGATGGCTTCGCTGTTGCCGCCCACATCACTTGCCACAATCGGCAAACGCGCAGCCATATATTCGAGCAGTGAATTTGAAAAGCTCTCCGAAGAAGACGGTAGCACCGCAATGTCAAAAGCCGCAAGCCATGCAATCACATCTTTGGCCGCTCCAGTCAGGTGAAACCGGTTATTCAGCCCCAGGTTGCCTATTTGTTGCTCCAGATTCTTGCGCTCGGGACCATCGCCTACGACGACGAAACGCAATTGAGGAAATTTGGGAATCAGGCGGGCGGCTGCATCAATCAGAAGGCTGATATTTTTTACCGTGCGCAAATTGGCAATCGCTCCTATAAGAATATGAGATTCTGATATATTCCATTTTTCCCGTTGAAGCCGGCGCAGGGCCGGATCCATGCGCTGGAATTCCTCAAGATCGATGCCGTTATATATAACGTGGGTTTTTTCCTTCGCAATACGCTCGATTTCGATGGCGGACCGGATCGCGGCTTGGGAGTTGCCCAGGTAGAAATTGGTCCAGTGCCGCAGCAACCGAAGAATCCTTATATCGCGGGGTCTTTGCCAATAGCCGATATTGCGTCGGCTTGATACAACAGCGGGCCGTTTGTTTGACAGGCGGCTGCCGATGGTTCCTATAATGTTTGAATCTGTGAAGAAGGTTTGAACGATGTCGATTTGCGCGGATCGGCAAAATTTTGCGAAGGACAACGATTTCAGGAAATCCAAGCCATGCTTTATCGTTCCATGATTTTGGAGGGTGATAACCGGAATATCCAATGTCTGTTTGCTTAGCCATTCGGAACAGCGGAGCGTTACAAGATAGGACTGAAACCTTTGGGGATCCAGGTCGCGCAGGAGCCTCAGGAGCTGTTTTTCAGTTCCTCCCGTAGGATTAATTATAGTATCAATAATAAACGCGATGTTGATCCTCGGCGAGGGATCTGGCCGGCCAATGCAATCTGTCATTTTACGGTATATACGAACCTGTTCAGTATCTCTTTGATTCTGACTGCAAAACGGCTCCTAGAAAAAGCAGCGACCGGTTGGGAATGCCAAAGGCGTCGGGCGGATACAGCCATGGTTCCGGAGATCCGGTTCCGATAAACCCGGAGACGGCAATTTTGGCGGGTGACGTTGGAAAATCGCTGTTTGTAGGCTTCATCGCCACGGCAAAAGTCGATTTCGGTAATGGATTCCTGCACGGCATAATCAAATAGATAGCGCAGTATGGTCTGGCCTGGCGAGGTTTTGGCATAATCTGGATTGAAGGACGGCTTGTAAAGATATAGCTTTTTCCGGTATTCGAAGGATAGAAAAAATGCGAGGAATTTCTCATCGAGCGTAAGGCTGCAAAAGTGAATCCAGCCCAGCCGATGCATTCGCGTCGTAAAGATTCTATAGAATCTTCGTATTCTTTCGCTGGCAAAAGCACTGGGAGTCGCCGTGTTTTTCCACCGCGCAATATGCTGCTCGAATAAGTCGTCAAGCCGTGATACCGCGATATCGGAGTCCCTATATATATTAAATGCAAGATTTCCCTGCTTTTTGAGCTTATTGATATAATTCGCAATATGCTGCTTGTAATAGACCTTTCTGGCTGCCGCGATGTTGTCCAGAACCATTGCGGGTGATGGGTCCGACTTCTCCACGCGGAAGGGATACCCGCTTTGTTTCATGCAGGCGGCCAGGGCCGCGCAAGTACTATAAGATTCAGGGAATTGATCCAAAATCATTCGACTCCAGTTGTTTGGCAGCTCCCGGAAAGCCTCGAGGATCGTTCCCAGCGCCGAAGGGAGGGATGGATCAATCAGAAAATCCGCATAATCACTCTGGGGATAGCCAATAAAGGTGACGGCACCCGAATCCCATTTGCACAGTGGCGCGATGCCGACGGTGTGCTCGCCTCTTTTCGCAACTAAAGAAATAATCTCGACCTGATCGCCGAATGCCTCGATCCAGGATTGCAGCCAGGCGTGAGTGGAGAAAGGCGTGTGATCGGGAATTCGGGCCAGAAGACTGTTCCAGCCGGCCTCCAGTTGCAGAAAATCTTCACTTGTGCGTATCGGAATGACTGCGGTTTCCGTTTTTACACGGGCCATGCTATGGGATCCTGTTCTGGAGGGTCGGGCGGAGGCATTGGATAAAGCTTTCAAAAAATTCGAGAGTGCCGGAAAGGCAAAGCTTGAATTCGATCATGTTGGTGTCGTTTCCGATCGGAATGCGCTTGAGTTCATATGGATTGCAGCCAACGGAATTAAGCCCTGAAAGGGTCGTTGCAGCGGAATCGAAATGGTTCGATGCAATCCGCTGGAGGTCGGTATTGTAATCGGAGGGCATCCCGTTCGGATAGGCGAAGTGACGCACCGGCTGCCCTGTCAGTTGCTGGGTCTTGGCCTTCGATGCCCACATTTCCTCTGAAGCTTCCTCTATTGGCAGGCGGGTGAGAATTTCATGGTTTAGAGTATGCGCTCCGAATTCGATCAGCCCTCCTGAAATGAGCCGCCGCAGGGCTTCCGCGTCGAGGGGATCATAGTACCCTTCGGGATCCAGTGGCATCAATGGCTGCGCGCGATCAACAATCAAAGCCAGTAGCCGGTTTTTTTCCGCCGCGTCCAGGCTCTTAAGCCGGCCGAGAATCGACCTTGTGGCATCAGAAGTGCTCTTGCTGTCGGTCAAATCAATGATCCCTAGTCCCAATTCTCTTGCATCCAGGTGTGTTGCCTGAGCCCGTCTTATTACCAGCCGTATAAAATCACTCCACGGAAGCGCCCCCCATTTCCCGGATTTTTCAACAAATGAAGTTGTCATGAATATTGTGGCGGGAATGTCCAGGGATTTCAAAACCGGATAGCCCAGTTTTTCATTGCTTCGAAAGCCGTCGTCAAAAGTCACCGCGACTCCGCACCTGGGTCCAGGCTCTTTCTGTCGAAGCACTCGGACGGCATGGGTCAGCGCGATTGGCTTGCAGGAATCATGTATATATTGCATCTGCTTTGTGAATGCCTCTGCGGGCACCTGGGTCCAAGTGCCGAGATCCCGCTCAACGATGCCGTGATACATAAGTATCGCGATACGCCGGCGGTTCCATTTTCGAAAAACAAGCCAAAGGCCTGAGTAGTAGAGGAAGCCATGGAACCATTGTCTGGCTCTGGTCATTCAAACCTCGCTGTTTTCGGCAGGATGCTATTCCTTGGGGACTATGTTTTTTCCTAACCAGCGCTTGATTATGGGCGTTGCCATAAATTTCATGTCATGAAGGAGGCTTCCGTAGCGCCCGGATCTGAAAATGTAGCAGCACGCGTGCGGTTTTACCAAGTTCGCCCACCTGGCTTTATATTCAGCCCAAGGGCCCATAAATTGGAATTCAGTGGCTCCCAGCGCTTTGCAGTCTCCCATAATATCCTCGATTAATAGGTGGCCCAGCCCGAGTTTGGAATACTGTTCATCATAAGCCCACTTGATGGCAAAGAAGCGGGATCCATAGAACATACCGATGCTCGCCGCGATGCAGGATCCGTTCAGCTCCAGGCTGTGAAAAACGAAATACCCAAATTCAGCAGCGGACCTTGTCAGGTCGCCATAAAACTGTTTTGTATCCGAATGATTGGCAATTGCGCCGCCTGCTTTTCCTTTCCAGCCGGATTGCTCAATTCGGTACAGAGTCTCCAAAGCATCGCCGTCAAACTCGGTAATTCGCTTTAGTCGGAGGTTTCCAAGTGCTTCAAGTTTCCTCCGTGTGCGACGGAGTTCTCGCTTGTGGTCCCCGTGCATCTGCCTTTCCCAATCCCGTTCGGGGCTTCCTGGATCCAAAAGCAGGTAAGGTGTGCGCCATAGGTAACCATGCCCGATCGGGAATCCACTTGCGGAAGCAGCCGCCATGATTTGCTCGAAAGCCCCGTCCTGAGGCACATAGGAAACTTCAAGCATATCCCATCCTGACATGTGACTGATGAAGCGCCACAATGCCCGCAGGGCTGAATCCCCATCCGCGCCGGATTGACACAGAAGGTCAAAGCGCAGCGAATGAACATTTGCCGGGCTCTTCAGTTTTCGAACAGGCAGTCCCCGGAAGGTTGTTGTTTCATATATTAGAGGGAGGACGCCCGTAAGCTTGGACCCCTTGCGCGCCGCAATCAGCTTGAGCTTAGCCTCACGGTCGAACGCCCGAAGGTATGCGGCGATGCATTCAGGGCGATAAAAGGGCTCATCGTTCCTGGCTACCTTGCATAGTTCGCGCCATTCATCGGCGATGCGGCCTATGGCCTCCATGCCACCGGCATGCACCTCTATATCTGTATCTGCGCGGGTTCCTTTTCCGTTGCTCGCCATCTGATCTCTTCTGCTCCCTGATCGATAGCCTGATTATGCTCATGCTTGCAGTCAGGATATGTTTCTTTTGGAAGATTTTACAGGCCGGCCGGCTGGGATAGCTTTCGTGCCCCTGCGGTTACTTTGACCTTCTGTCAACGCTGATTGGATTCCGGACTCATGCCTTGCCTCGGAAGCTTTTTCATCAGGGGGATCATCCTGAATTTCAGCGTGTGGAGTAGATGCCCATAAGGACGTTTGCAAAATATATAGTGGAAAAAATGTCTCCGAAGGCGGCAGGTCCACATGGCCTTGTATTTGGCCGGAGCTCCCAGGATTTCGTATTTGGAGAGGTCGCGATCGATGCACTCCTTCAATATCATTTCAATCAACAGCTGTCCTGGGCCGAATCTTCTATAGTTCTCATCATAGGCAATTTTGGGAGAGTAATAGGTTCCTTTGTAGGAAAGCCCGAAGTGGGCTGCAATTGTTCTGCCATCAAGCCGGAGCATATAAAAGGAGAGATACCCCATTTCTGCGGCCTTCTGAGCGATCTCTTCAAAGAACGTTTTTTGCCCTTTCGAGATGATGTCTGTTTTGTTCGTTCCTTTCCAGCCTGAGCTCTCGAGGCGGAAAAAATCGTCCAAATCCCTGCCGTCAGCGTTGTCGATTCGATCCAGGGATAGGGTGCCGAGTTTTGATATGTTTCGCAATTCGCGTCGCAAATCCGCCCGAAATCTTTTATATTGTTTTGACAGATAATAAGTATCAGCTCCTTCAAGATCTGCTATGTTTACATAGGGTGAACTGTCTGCTTCCCAACTTCCTGTCATAAAGCCATCCTGCCGAGCAAGTTGCAGCAAATCCTCCGTTGCTCCATTTTCCGGCACACTGGCTATTTCTATTACATCCCATCCAGGCATGGCGCGGAAGAACTGCCAAATGTTGCGCACGCCCGATGCGCCTTCTGATCCGGATCGACGCAACAGGTCGAAGCGAAAGGTGCCCCTGTTTGTTACACTTCTATACTTTATGACGGGCAAGCCGCAAAAATGTGTGCGTTCAAAAACCAGCGGCAAAACGGCCTGGATTTCTGTTTTTTCCCTGGCAACAACAAGCCGAAACTCTGCGCCGGGCTCGAAAGCCTTGAGATGGGCGGAAATCCATTCTGGACGATAGAAGGGCTCGTCGTTTGTTGCATGATCGCAGAGCTGTCTCCACTCGTTGGAAATGCTGTTCAACATTTCCATGCCGCCGACTTCTATTCCCAGTCTGGCCGATTCCGACTGCAAGGCTCTCGGGATGGATGTCTCAAGAAGATTTATCATTTCAGGAATTCAAAGAATGGTTTGGGTCTTTGCCAAAGCTTTGAAGGGACGCACCGAGTGCATAATTATTATTATCACTCAAGCGACCAACGGGGAGGGTGAGGGCGATTGACCGATTTTGCCTCGCCTCATTCTGAAGCGTATGTGAAGCCGGGGTGCGGTCTAACAGGCTAACTCCCCGTCAAGCGGAGAAATCCATGCATTGTTCTCTTGTATGGCGGCACGAATCTCGGCATGTCTGGAGTGGATAACCATCCACTCGCTGCAGCGGAAGACGCATAGCCCATGCAATAGCGGTCTCAAAAGAAGCGAATTCAGGCGGCCAAAGACAGCATGGCAGCCATCGTGGGACGCAGCGTCAAAAAAGCTATTCAGGACCGGTGCGGCGAATTCCTCATTTGCGCCGAAATAAATCAGTTCCGCGGTCCCTTTGCCGGTTGCATAATAGGCATAGGTTCCGATTATCTTATCTTCGGAGCTTAACACGGCGAGCATTCGAAGTCTGCCACGCTGTTTCCTCCTTTTGAGGCTGGCAAGAAGCCACTGGACATATTCAATGGAATAGACAGGGCTCAGGGCATAATTGGCGGAAAGCTCTTCAAAATGATTGAGAAATGTAATTGCATTCAGCGATGAGCGCCCAAATATTGTTTTGTCAATTTCCATCCAGCGCGAAAGGCCAATATCCATCAGCTTTGTCGCTGGCCGGATACATTTATTGAGCCTTCCATCTCCCGATATCTTTGACCATGCAAATGAAGCAGGCTGCAAAACTCTTATCCAGTCTATGCTTAGCAGTGGGATTATTTTCCCACCAAGTCTAATATGAACACGCTGGGAAGGCTCGTTTACGCGGTCTGAAAAGCATAATTCCTGCGGACCGTGCACCACTTCTGCCATAAGCGTATTTCCTATGCCTTTGTTCTGGTAATCGGGGTGCACCATGAATTGTGTCATTACTGCGGCATATATGGGAGCGCCGTTCATTCTCATGAGTCTGGGAATAACTCCCATAAACCCTACAATCTCGGAATTATCTTGAGCGACGAGGGAAGGCGTTGTCTTGTTGTATAACGGATTTTCCAGTAATGATTGGGCGTCAGAACACAAGATCTCACGAGAGTGCGTTGAGAACTTGCTTCGCAAATCAGCAACTTGTGGGATATCGCTCTTCTCAAAAGCGCGTATTCTGATCAAGATGCCTCCCTTATCATTTGGGGATCATTGCGTGGCACGCGAAACCGATGTTATAAGAGTTATTAGCGGCCCAAATTCGAATTCCCTGCAACTCCATCGGATGGGTCTCACATTAGGTTTGCGGAGGCAAGCACTTCCTCGTAAATTTTCTCCAGTCGCCTGGTATGCGCTTCAAAACTGAATTGCTCGGATACAGTTGAAAAACCCTCTTTTCCCATCAAGTGTGTTTTCTCGGGAGAAGCGAGACAGCTCTCTAACGCCCTGGAAAGCAGATCAGGACGCTTGGGCGGGACCAAAAGGCCGTTTTTCCCATGCACGACCAATTCCGGAATGCCCCCAACGCTTGTTGCCACTACTGGTTTTGCGCAGGAGAAGGCTTCGAGTATTACATTGGGCAGGCCTTCTGTGTGGGAAGGAAGAACCAGAAGGTTCATGCTCTGGAATATTGTCATCAGGTCGCGACGAAAACCGAGGAACCTCACACGATCTGCTATGCCTAGGCTGGATGCTTCGCGTTCCAAAACCGTACGGAGGGGGCCATCACCGCAAATGAGTAGGCGATACCTGGCGATGCCAATGCTCAACATTGATATGGCTCGGAGGAGATCGCTCTGGCCTTTCTCCGGACTCAACCGGCCCGCGCATATTATCAAAGTAATGTCGGGAGACAAACCCAGATCCCTGCGCAGATGTGCCGATGTCTCCGACTCAGCTGATTTGTCGGGGAGAGAAACGGCATTTTGTACAACCCAAAACCTCTTTGCACGAATGCCTGCTTCAGTGAGTTGCTGCTGTTGGGCTTTGCAGACACAGACGACGCCATAAAATCGGCCCATCGCGCGGCGCTCTAAAAACTCAAAAAATGCCACTTTGGTGTTCTCTGCCGTGAAACCTCTGGCGAATCCCAATATTGGGATTTTTCGTCCGATTGCTGCGATCGGAAGCAGAATCGCGGGCTTATATCCGTGCGAGCAGATCATTGACGGACGCAATGATGCAATGATTTGACGGAGCCTTCTGATGGCAAGGGGTATGAATTGCTGTCCGGGGCCTATGGCATGAACCTGGATGCCTGCGACGCGGCATTTTTCAGATAGCTCAGTGCCGGCCGCGCTGTCGACAAAAGTTACGACCGCATGTCGATAATTGCGGGATCTGCGGATGTGTTCAAATATCTGCTTTTCGGGCCCGCCATAAAAATTTGTTGCACGGACATGCAAGATAAGAGGCTTTGTCAAGGAAGGGAACCCTATTGAGAGACTGCCTTTTGCCATTCAATTTCCAGCCGTTCGGCGAGCACCTGCCAGGTATATTTTTGCATGACCAGGCTTCGCCCCTCGGATGACAGCTCCCGTCGATACTCGGCATCCCTGAAGAGTTTCGACACGGCAGCTGCAAAATCAGACGGGCTGTCTCCAAGCAGAATGTGTCTATCATTTTCTACTTCCAGCCCCTCCGCGCCGATTGATGTGGAGACAACGGGCTTTCCCATCGCAAGTGCTTCAAGAATTTTTAGCCGGGATCCACTGCCAATTCTCAGGGGGACGATACAAACTTCCGCATTGTTCAGGTAGGGACGGACATCGGCGACTGATCCATAAAGAGTTACATTCCTCTCCCTCTCAATGCGCGAAGAAAGCATTGGAAGTGGACTTCGTCCTACCACGGCGAGGCGGCTTCCGGGGAAATCCCTTTTTATCAAAGGCCAGATTTCATCCAGAAAGTAAAGAACACAGTCTACATTCGGCCTCCAATCGAGCGATCCGGTAAAAACCAGAGACTCACGGACCTCTGTCCCGGATTCCGGACTAAAGAAATTGGTGTCAACGCCATTGGGCACAACTCCTATACGGTCCTGCGGGACCCATCGGCTGATCAGGCGCTTATCCTGATCCGATACGGAAATCACTCGAGTAAATTTCGGAAGCATTCTGCTCTCAAATCGCTCCATTTTAATGGCTTGAAGCCTCCAAAACAGCTTTCTGAGAGGGTTTTTTTCCACCTGCTGATATCTTCGCCAAACCACTGATTCCACATTGTGCGCCATACCAACGGTCGGCCGTGATGGGAATCGCGGCATATTTACCGCATATGGGGTCCATTCACAGTGGATCAGATCGATAGCTTCTTCCCGACACATCTGATCGATCGTGCCAGAAAGTGTTTTTGAAAAATGGCTGGAGACAACGTATGGAGAAGATGAAAACAGGTTTGTAGCTAAGGAAAGATAAAATCGCAAACCAGATTTTCGGCGAACAGGCTTATCCACGATCATGGTCCGGATGCCTAGAGCCTCGAAATCTCCAGAGTGATAGGTTGCACTCTCCAGAAGGCGGGAAACATAGATAATTTTGTGCCTCTGAGAAAGTGGCTTTATCAGGTTATAGGTGCGTAATCGTTTCCCTGAGTTGGGCGGAAAAGGTATTTCTTCGTCCAGAATAAGTATTCTCAAAATTTCAACCTGACGCAGATTCGACGCACATTCAGATCATTGATTAGGCACTCGGGTGCCCGAGAACAGCTATCAGAATTGGGACCCTCACCCCCTCAAGCGGTTTTCTCCGCCAAAGCAGAATGAGCTCCAATTGTCAGAATATATAGCTTCGCCCTCTCAGTTACAGTTGGATTAACGGATAAACCCAATTTTATCTTACAATTATTGGCATATCCGAAATCTTGACATGGCACAGCCTCAACCGCCATAAGATCAATCGGCCGATTTCACGCCATTATTATCGCTTTATTTGGGCAGTGACTCCATATTAAGGCACGTTTTCGGATAATCGATGACAGGACTGTAACAGGGAATCTTGCAGCGCCAAATATTCGCCTACGGCGCCAAGGGCAGCTTGTGGTTTTTCCACCATACAGGACAGTTTTCCTTCACGATCTTGGCTGGAGTCCCTGCAAGCACAACCCCCTCCTGTAAGAAGCTTTTATTAACCGTTGCATTTGCTCCAATTGTAATATTGTTCGCTATGGAGATTTTGCCGAATATGATGGCTCCGGGTCCAATATATACATTATCCCCTATTTGGGGTGCTTCCCGCTGTCCCCCTGTTGCTCCGATATTTACGCCTGCATGCAAGCGGCAATTCTTACCTACGACCGCTGCGCTGTTTACTATTATTGTTCCATAGTGGGCAATGGATAGTCCGGCGTCAAAGACATTTATGGGGATTGAAAATCCGAGCTTTACCGATAGCCTGAAATAGGCTATGCGCGCAACCAGTAAGCGGGCATTTCCCCACATTCCCTGTTTTGTATTGGTAAGATACTCCAACTTTCGCATCAGTTTCTCAAATTTCCATACATAGTCCGGTAAGAAGGCTTTCCTGATTTTTGGCGCCATACCGCCACTTTGAATGCCGAGAGCCAACCGGTCCTGTTCCAGGAAATATAGATATGCCTTCTTTGAGGTGATCATAGCCATAGCATTTCAGAATATTTCCACTTTGAGGCCATTCCTAACATTTGGAGGTGCCTGAAACATAATCCCGCACAAGCAAAATTAAACGAGTTGCGTCCAATGAGGCGTCCCTGAGCGGCTGTAATTCCGCGGCTTTGTGCATGCCTGTTTATATATAGCATTTCTTTATGTTTATCGGATCTGATTTAATAACTCTTTCCTCCATTTTTCCAGATATTTGCTGCGCCTGATATTTTTCATCTTCTTTGGCCCATGATTCCTGATCAATCAGGATTGATGAAATGGCGAAAAAGCCGATGAGGTAGGATGAGGATTTTCTGGCCTGTGAGCTCCGGGATATCCATGATTTTGGCATTTGCTGTAAAATGACAAACCGGAGCTCAGGACATGTTTCCGTTTTGCGGGCCGGGCAGACTGAATCGTTTAGTTATGCTGTTGTATAATGCGTATAATTCATCTTTTCAGGACATGACCAGATGCCACCTTTGGGTTTTGTGCAATTGCTCTCCTTTGCGGTCGGGATAACCACCGCGATCCTGGTGTTCCTTTTTCGACGAATTGGGAGGGCATCATGGTTTCTTGCGCTTCTCCTTTTGCCGCTGTCTTTATCTTCAGGCGCCATGGTGTTGCGTTCGCTGCAGAGTGCCTGGCCCACTGAGTCTTTGTTGAGGTTTTCCTTTGGCCTGATTGTTGTTGCCGCCCCTCTGGGCTATCTGGTCAGCTTTACCGTGGGTCGCGAGGACCGTGCTCGCTTGTGGCCCAAAAGATCTGTCTCCACCATTCTGACTATGGTTGCTGCCGCGGTGGGCTTTGTATGGATTTGGTATTCCATGCCCCCTGACCTGACAATGGCAATTCCGCCCGGGGATTTCGCCCTGGGTCCCGGGGCCTATTTCTGCGCACTATATCTCGTGCTGGTTTCCGTTGTTGTGCTCGCCAACCTGGAACAGACGCTCAGAAGCGCCCCGGAAGGTGTCCGTTGGGAGATCAAATTCCTCCTGCTTGGTCTCGCGGGAATGTTCGGGTGTATTCTTTACATCGGTTCCAAAGTCCTTCTCTTTTCTCCCCGGGTTGGACTTATATCTTTTGCGTCTCTTCAGATATTTCCAATCCTGTTTCTGATTTCCTGCCTCCTGATCCTGGTATCCTGGCGAAGGAGTTCAGGCCGCTGGAAGGTAAGTGTTTCTCAGGGATTTATCTACAGCACAATTACGCTGACCGGGGCCGGGATCTACCTGATTATATCGAGTCTCGCCGCGCGGTGGGCGGGACAGTGGGGCAGTCAGGAAGTATCCCTCGAAGCGATGCTTTTCCTGCTTCTTCTGCTATCCCTGGCTGTGATTCTCCTCTGGACCGATTTCCGTCATCGCGCGAAACACTGGATACGGAGAAACCTCCTTGCCGGAAAGTACGATTACCGGCAATACTGGATTGAAGCCAGCGACCGGATCCGAGCCCTGGATGCAACCGAAGCTGCTGCCGAGGCCCTCGCAGATATTGCGCAGAAAGCAGTTGGAGCCATCGACGTCAGTGTCTGGCTGAGAATGCAGAATCCGGTCCGTCTCAAATTGGTCGGGATGCTTGGAAATATCGGGTACGCTTCAGGGACTGAGCTATTCGGGATTGTCGAGAAGCTGTTTGACGTCGACAAGCCGACTCCCGTTAAAGAGTTCGACAACGCTGCTTTGGAGAAATTGATGCCGGAGCTCATCGCCAAAACCAACACATCTGTTGTTGTTCCCCTGCACTCCGGGGGCCGGGTCGTCGGTCTCCTGACTGTGGGGCCCGATCGGAGCGGGCAGCCTTACGATTGGGATGCTCTCGAGTTCCTCGGCGTCCTCGGTCGATATGCCGCCGGGGAATTTCACAAAACGGATCTTCTGGCTACCCTTGTGGAAGCCAAGGAAAGCGAAGTTTTTCGGACCTTTTCCACTTTCCTGCTCCACGATCTGAAAAACTTCGCTTCAACGCTATCACTCATAGCAAGAAACGCCTCCCAGTACCGGGATAATCCTGACTTCCAGCGGGATGCGTTTCAGTCCGTTTTTGAAACCGCCGAAAAAATGAAGAAGCTCTGCAACAGCCTGAGGGCATTTTCAGGGGCGGTTCCGGTCAACAAAAAGATCTGCGATTTAAATCATATTGTGCGTACTGTTGCCGATAATTTCTCTGGTGATCATTCGCACCGGCTGATCCTTGACCTTGTTGAGGTTCCGCCTGTTTTCGTGGATGCCGAGGAGATTGAGCGCGTCCTACGGAACCTGCTGCTCAATGCCAGAGAGGCTATGCCTTCCGGTGGGACCATTACGCTGAGGACTCGAAGCAAAGCAGATCAAGTAGAGCTGGCAGTGGAAGACGATGGCCCCGGAATGGGCATTGAATTTATTGAAAAAGAGCTTTTTGTCCCATTCCACACCACAAAGAGCGAAGGCCTGGGCATAGGTCTCTATCAGTCGAAAAAGATCGTTGAGGCTCACAACGGCACCATTAAAGTCGAAAGCCAGGAGGGTAGCGGGACGACGGTGCACCTTTGGTTTCCGCTGGCTGAGGTTTCAAATGTTTCCGGTGGATAACGAAGCAGGGACTGGCAAAGGATGGAAAAGAGCGGGAAAATGACAGTTCGGAAGGACCAGAAGGAAACGGCATCGCTACCCAAACTGCTGGTAGTGGATGACGATGAGCAGATCCTTCGCCAGGTGCGCTGGGCGCTATCGGACAACTATGCCGTATTTGCCGCATCGGATAGGATCGGTGCGCTTGATACCTTTCGAAGGGAGAAAATTGCAGTTGTTCTGCTCGACCTGGGTCTGCCCCCCCATCCCCGCGAAGCCGTCGAAGGCCTTGCTGCGCTGGATGAACTGATCGCATTAAACCCCCTGGTAAAGGTCATAATTGTCTCAGGCAACTCTGAACGCGCAAACGCTTTCCGGGCTATCGAGAAAGGAGCTCACGACATTTTCCCCAAGCCCGTGGATTTGGATGAGCTCAAAGTTGTTTTAGGCCGCGTTTTCAAACGGCTGGCTCTTGAGAACGAGAGCATTGAGGAACGACGCCTGGCGCAGCGGGTTTCACTGGAGGAAATCATCGGGTCCAGCCGGCCCATGCAGATTGTTTTTGAGACGGTCCGGAAAGTCGCCGAGACCGATGTCCCGGTGCTTTTACTTGGCGAAAGCGGCACGGGCAAAGAGCTCATCGCCAATGCAATCCACAACCGGGGTGCCCGTAAGAAAGGACCGTTCATCGCCATCAATTGCGCTGCAATTCCCGAGACCCTTCTCGAAAGTGAGCTCTTTGGCCACGAAAAGGGGTCTTTCAGCGGAGCGACGTCCCAGCGCCGCGGAAAATTTGAGTATGCAAACGGCGGAACTCTTTTCCTCGACGAAATCGGCGATTTGGTGCCCGAGTTGCAGGTCAAGATCCTGCGATTCCTGCAGGAGAAAATCGTGGAGCGCGTGGGAGGCAGGGATCCAATTCGCATTGATGCGCGTGTGATTGCCGCTACAAACCAGGATCTCGAGGCGGCTGTGAAAGCCGGTCGATTCCGCGAGGATTTGTATTTTCGCCTGGCAGTGGTTCGGGTGCTCTTGCCCCCATTGCGGGATCGCGGCGAAGACGTCGTCGACCTGGCTCATCACCTTGTCAAATCCTATTGCCGTGAAATGAAAAAGCCGCCCACTCGATTCTCGAAACCGGCGCTCGATGCCATGCGCAAGCATTCGTGGCCGGGGAACGTTCGGGAGCTTCAGAATCGGGTTCAGAGGGCGCTGGTGCTTTCGGAAGGCAGAACGATTTCACCCGAGGAGCTGGATCTGGCGGCCCCGGCGGAGGAACCGGAGAACGTTCAAGGCAAGCTGAAGGAGGCGCGCGAAGAGCTGGAACGGGAAATTATTGAGAGAGCCCTTTTGGAGAACGGTGGAAACATCTCGAAAAGCGCGCGAGCTCTTGGCGTAAGCAGGCCGACGCTTTACGAGCTCATGGAGCGTCACGGACTGCGGTAAAGATTCAGGCTAAATATTTGGGATTAAAATGAATAAAAAAACCGCCGCAGCGCTGCTGCTTGTTCTTGCATGTTTTGCCTTGCTTTATCGACAGGTCATTGTCGAAATGGTCAGTGACTGGATGCGGGATGACAATTACTCTCATGGCTTCCTGATCGTGCCATTAGCCCTCTATTTTGCATGGGAGAGGCGAGGCAAGTTTGCTCAAGCGCCCCGGAAACCTTCCTGGACAGGAATGATCATTTTTCTGCCCGCAATCCTAGCAACCGTGCTGAATATGCATCCATTCGTCAACCGGATAGCGATGCTCTTCTGCCTGATCGGTGGCATCGCCTTTCTTTGCGGTTGGGCGCGCCTGAAAGTGATGGCTTTCCCGATAGCTTTCCTGCTGCTCATGATTCCGATTCCTTCAGTGATCTTCAACCCGGTGACATTCCCCTTGCAGCTGCTGTCTTCCCGTTTCGGCGAATGGACCCTGGCAGCCTGCCAGGTCCCCGTGCTGCGCGAAGGCAACGTGATCCAATTAGCCAATACCAGTCTGGAAGTTGCCGAGGCATGCAGCGGAATCCGGTCGTTGATATCGCTGCTGACTCTGGGAATTGTGTATGGGTATTTTATCGAAGCTAGAACCTGGCTTCGTGTTATCCTCGCCCTGTCCACAGTACCGATTGCCATCGCGGCGAATGCGATCCGCGTCTCCGGAACTGGCCTGGCTGCGCATTACTACGGCCCGGAAGCGGCCGAGGGGTTCTTCCATACATTCTCAGGATGGCTGGTCTTTGTGGTGGCCTTTTGCATGCTATTCCTTGTGCACCGAATCTTGCTTCGACTGGCGCCTGCGAAGAATAATCCCGCTGAGGAACCGGCTGCAGCTTAACAACCTTTTATGGGGTCAGGTGGTTTCGTGAGGAGCTTTGAGCGATGAAGATATCCATGGCAATCCGGATTTTGGTCTTTTGCATCTGCCTTCTCGCAGGTGCGGGAATCATGGCACGCACCTTCGAACCGGCTTCCATTCCGCAGCGCGATTCACTATCCACCCTGCCGATGCAGCTTGGCTCGTGGAAAGGACAGCCTCTGGCGGACCTCAGTGATAATGCCCGCAATATGCTTCAGGTCAGCGACTATGTAACCCGCCAATACACCAATTCTGACGGTCAGAGCGTGGGGCTTTACATCGGCTACCACCTCAAGGGAGGTTTTCATTCTCCCCTGAACTGCCTTCCGGGTTCCGGGTGGATCCCTGTCGAGAAGGATTATCTTGATATACCGGTAACCGCACCCCCTGATGGCAACGGCAGGAAATCCATACGCGTTAACCGGATTGTAATTCTTAAAGGGGCGGACAAACAAGTTGTGCTCTACTGGTATCAGGGTTGCGGACGAGTCATCGCCAGCGAATACTGGGGCTTGATCTACGGAATGGTGGATAAAATGCGTTTGGGGCGCACGGATGCGGCGCTTGTACGTATCATGTGCCCGGCGGAGTCACTGGAGGCGGCTGCTGAGGAAAAGGCGGAAGGACTCTCCGTGGATTTCGCGAAACGGATATACCCGATGCTATTCCGATACATCCCGGATTAACGAAGCTTGTATTCCATGACCGTTGCGTGGGTTACTCCTGATGAATTATCCAGGGGATGTATTGAAAAGGATCCGGTAAGAGATTAATTTGCAAAGATTTCGGTCGCTTCTTTACGGAGGAATTCATGCCTAGCTCATTTCGATTCCGTGCCGGCTGGCTTGTCCTGGCTGTCTTTATGCTATCGATTGCCGGTTGTTCCAAGAATCCCCAAAAGTACATAAGCAACGGGGAAAAGTACTTGTCTCAGGGAAAGTACAAAGAGGCGATGATTGAATTTCGGAACGCCGTAAAGGCTGCTCCAAATCTCCCGGAAGCGCACTATAAGCTTTCGCTCGGGCAACTTTGTGTGGGGCAATTCAGCGATGCGTACGGGACCCTGATGAAAACCATTCAGCTCGATCCCAACAATCTGTCCGCCCAGCTAAGGCTTGCCAACATCCTGCTCATGGAAAGGAAGTTCGACGATGCCCGGGGCAAGGCTGAATTGATTTTGAGGCGCGATTCCAGCAATGTCCATGCGCAAATACTCCTCGGCAACACTTACGCGCGCATGATCCAGCTCGACGAATCCATAGGGGAGATGCGGCAAGGTCTTCAGCCTGAGCCGCGTTTTATGCCTGCCTTTCTCAAGCTGTCCGATCCTGGGGAAACCGTGCGTCAGCCGGAGCTGGCAGAGGAAGCTTACAGGCATGCTATTGAGGTCGCCCCCGATTCCGTCGAGCCGAGGATTGCCCTTTCCAATTACTACTCCCTCTCGCAGCGTCCCCAGGAAGCGGAACAGCTCTACCAAAGCGCCATTGCAGCGGATCCAAAATCCCGCAGCGCGTACAATGCGCTTGGCTATTTTTTGATGCAAAACAAGAGACTTTCCGAGGCTGAAGCTGTCTACGCCAAGCTGTGTGATATCTATCCGAATGAAATCATCCACAAAATCGTGCTTGCGGATTTTTTGGCCGGGACCGGACAGACAGAACGCGCCATGGAAGCCTATAGGAAGCTTGCTTCCGACAATGCCTCGGATCCGTTGCCCCTCAAGCGTTTGGCAGGAATCTACATTTCCCGCAATGAACTGGACAAAGCGAGCCAGCTGGCCGAAAAGATCCTTAAGATCAATCCCAAGGACGGTGATGCTTTTCTGATCCAGGGCAGGATTGCGCTGGCACAGAAAAGGATTCCGGACGCCGTGACAAAGCTGGAAGCGGCCGTCAAAGCCCTGCCCACGAGAGGCCAGTCCCACTATTTCTTGGGCTTCGCACTGCTATTGAATGAGGACCAGCAAAAGGCGGAGCAGGAGCTGATTCAGGCTTTACGCTATGACGCCACCCTGACACAGGCTTACATCGCACTCGCTCAGCTGAGGTTGAATGCCGGCGATTCACAGACCGCCGCATCACTCGCCAAACAGGCGTTGGCAATCGATGCCAATGCCCGCGAGGCGAGGCTGGTTCTGGGAATCGCCCTGGCGAACAACAAGGATTACCAGGGAGCAGCAAGAGAGCTCGAGGAGTTCGTGCAGCGCAATCCTGAGAGCGCGGCAGGCCATCACAGGCTTGGCATGGTTTACATGACCCAGGGCGCTGCCAGGCAGGCTGAAGCCCAGTTCGAGACTGCTCTAAAAGCCAATCCGCAATACTTCGATGCCCTTGCTTCGCTCGCAGGCCTCTATATGTCTCAGAAGAATCCGCAAAAGGCTTTGGATCGCATCAACCGGGCCATAGAGCAGAATCCGAAACAGGTTCAGCTATACGAGGTCCTCGGGCAAGCCTATTTGAGGATGAACGATCCCGTTAAGGCTGAACAAGCCTATATGAAGGCAGTTTCCGTCGACCCGAAAAACTCGGCCGCACGCCAGGCGCTGAGCAATTTTTACAGTTTGATCGGAAAGGCCGACAAGAGCGCCGAGGTGCTTGAAGGGCTTGTGAAAGAGAATCCTGACGATGAAAAACTGAAAGAAAGGCTAGCCGATTCCTATATTAATCAGAAGGCTTACGGCAAAGCTGAAGAAATAGCCGACGTAATTCTCAAAAGTGATCCCAAGAACATGGACGCGCTGGTGCTTAAAGGCAGAATCCTGTATGCGCAGAGCAAATATGCTGATGCGCTGAAGCAATTCAAGTCCGCTGCAGATGCAGATCCCGATTCGGTCCAGGCACGGCACTTTCTGGGAATGGCGTATCTCCAGTCCGGGGATCGGCAGTCAGCGGAAAAGGAGTGGACCGAGGCCGCCCGGAATCCAGGCCGCTTCGTACAGCCTGTGTTGGCTCTGGCACAGCTGAAGCTCGAGGCAGGAGATGCGGACAACGCGATTCGTTATGCCCAGCAGGCATTGACGATTGCCCCGAACCGTACCGAAGCGCATTTGATCCTGGGCGCGGCGCATATGCAAAAGGGCAATACAGGAGCTGCAATCCCGGAATTGGAAGCATACGTTCAGCGTAATCCTGCGGATGCACGTGGACAAGAGCGGTTGGGGGCCGCATATTTGACGGCCGGCGATTTGCCTCGGGCGGAAGCGCAATTTGAAGCTGCCCTTAAAACTGATACGTCTTCTGTTGATGCCCTCTCGGGAATCACGGCTCTTTATATGCGGCAGGGTAAGCCGGACAAGGCTGTTCAACGGTTGAATCAGCAAATGGCACGTACAAACGGTGCGGCCCAGGCGCCCATTCTGCGCCTGCAGGCTGAAATTTCTGAATCCCGGAAAGACCTGGTCCGCGCAGAGGACCTCTATAAAAAAGCGGTTCAGGCCGATCCGAAGAATCCGGCGGTTGCTTCCGCGCTGGCAGGCTTTTATTCGCGGACGGGAAAGCCTGAAAAGAGCACCGATCTTCTGCAAAGCCTGGCACAAAGGGAACCTGGCAATGTTTCCTACAACAAACAACTGGCAATCCAGTACCTCCGCCAGAAATCCTGGGATAAAGGAATAAAGGTCATTGATGAAATCCTGAAAAGGACTCCAAATGACACCGAAGCGCACATCATCAAGAGCGATCTGCTTCGTGGGAAGGGAAGCGCCGATGCTGCCATAGAGGAGGCGCAGGCCGCCATAGGCATCAATCCCAAGTTGGCCTCCGCCCACTTTGTCTTGGGTCAGGCCCTATACCTTAAGGATCCGAAATCTGCAAAGGTCGAAGAGGCGTGGAACAGGGCTGTGGAATTGGATCCACGGATGGCTATCGCCCACATTGCACTGAGCCGGCTCAAGTATGACAGCGGTGACTATGCTTCTGCTATTCGCTTCGCACAACAAGCCCTTCGAGTAAATCCGAATTCTTCCGATGCACGCCTGAGCCTGGGAGCCGCCTACGACGCCCAGCGAAATTACAGAGGAGCGGTAGATGCTTATGAAGCGTATCTGAAAGTCAAGCCCGGGGATTCCTTGGCACTCAACCGCCTGGGGCTTGCCTATTATGGCTTGGGAAATACTGCCAAAGCCGAGGAATTGCTGAACGAGGCAGTCAAAGCAAATCCGGGTGACGCGGAACCGGTGACAGCCCTTGCGGAGATTGCCCTGGCTCGAAAGAATCCCGAAAAAGCTCTCCAGCTTGTCAACCAGCAGATTGAGAAATCTCCTAAGAATGCAAAGCTTTACGAGATTCAGGGACGGATTTATGCCAGCCGAAGCGATTATACAAATGCCGAACAGTCCTATCGCAAGGCGCTGTCTCTCGATAGCAGCAACCTGAGCACCTATCAGCTCCTTGGGCAACTATACGGGATGCAAAATTCCGCAGACCAGGCCATCAGGGAATTGGATAACGCTATCAAACTCAACCCGGAATCCTCTCAAAGCTGGGCATTACTCGGCGCGATTTATGAATTGCAGAAGAACAAAACCAAGGCGATAGAGAGCTACAGGGAAGCTTTAAAAATTGATCCGCAGTTCACGGTGGCCGCGAATAATCTGTCCTGGCTGCTGGCCGAAACAGGCGGCGACCTGAACGAAGCATTAAGTCTGGCAAGAATTGCCAAAAGAAAGCTGCCTGGTTCGGCAAGTGTTACGGATACGCTTGGCTGGGTTTATTACCGTCAAGGATCCTTCCAGTCTGCGATTCAGACTCTCAAAGAGAGCGTCCGTCTGGATTCGAAAAATCCTGTGTTCCACTATCATCTCGGGATGAGTTATTTCAAAGCTGGCGACAAAGCGAACGCCAGGGCTTCACTTTCGGAAGCTTTGCGCCTGAGCCCGAACTTCTCCGGAGCCGATGAAGCCCGTTCGACATTGGCCAAACTGTAAGCCCGAGTTATCCGGAAAACCGGCGGCGGCTTCCGTTGCGTTCCCAGAAAACCAGGGCAGCCGAAGCGAGTTAACGCACGGTTGGCGCATCAAATTGCAAAATGAATGAATCCGTGGTCTGCATTAGCCCCGATTCCAGGTTTTGAGAGGAGTCCGATCCAAACGGATGCCCCGGAGTTTCAGAGTAAAAAGGCTCGAGAAAGAATATATTTCCCGAACTCCATCCAGATTTCAGCCCGGATGGAAGGGGAAGACAGCGAGGGATTTTCCGGCACGGCTACAAAAGCCAGATGCACGCCGGCTTTTCGGAAGGCACGCCGGAAGGATAGCGCCACGCGTCGCATGTGGATGGGTGAAGAGACTACGAGGAGAGATCGCACGGGTATATCGCTGAGGTACTCAGCCAAAGCGCGGGTCTCAGAACGGATCTTCAATCGCCCCATTCGAGCCGGGGCATAGGAAGTCTGCTGGCGATCTCTACGAATCAGAAAATGATCTCCTGCAGCCGACATCCGCTTCAACAAGGGTTCCGGCTCACTGTCTGTTTCGAGCCTAAGTTGCGTAAAATTGGGTAACTCGGACCTGCCGACGCATAGTATGAGCTGCCTCGAGTAGCCGTATCTCCACATTTTGGTGCCATAGGCATTTCGTTCCTGATTGCCCGAGAGAACGTAAATGCAGTCGGCAGGGCGCGGTGATTTCCCGATGTCGAGATAGTTATATACGGATTGAGCCAGGCTTGATCCCAAATTCACGAAGCATATGGTACAGCTTCCTGTGGCCTGTGAACAATGAACTTCTTATTTGGTATTGACGGCTGCCGTATTGAAACATATAATAAGTGGGCCCTCACCCAGCCTTAGGCGCCAAGGGATCGCGAACATTCCTTGATTCTTAAACCTAATGTTTTTCGCTAGTTCAGAAAATTAACCGGGCGAATCATTTTTTAATCAATGATTCCCTTCATCTTGTCGATGAACTGTTAGACTGAAGCTGCAGTGGAAGTGAGGGCACAGGTTCATGTGGCGGTATCTTGCGTTGCGGAAATTCGGCGCGGTCTTCGTCGAAACCCTGCTTTTGGTAGGGTGCGTCTTGGCTGCCTATCTTCTCCGCCTGAGCGAATCCCCCCTGGCTTCAAGCAATGGCGACCACATGCTGCTAAAAGCAATATTGGTCGCCGCAATTTTCCAGCTTTCGCTCCACCTGAACGACATATACGGGTCCCGCAGAACGCGTTCTTCAAAGGAATATATCCTCCGCCTCTGTCAGGCGCTGTTTATGGCAACCGTGGTCTTATGTGTTCTCTATTTCATAGCGCCGAGCGTTATGATCGGCCGCGGAGTTTTCGGAATCAGCCTGGTGCTTAGCTGCGCCTTCCTTGTGATCTGGCATTCTGTCCTGCGCGTCTATTGGGACCGTCGCGCTCCACACACCAACCTGCTGGTGCTCGGAACCGGCACTCTCGCCCGCGAGGCCGTAAGAGAGATTTTGAGGCACCCCGAGTTGGGCATAAGGGTTGTCGGCTTTGTGGGTGACAATCCGAAGCTTGTCGGGCAATCCATTGTGAATCCAAGCGTGGTCGGAGTCTACGAAGAGCTGCCGAAACTGGTTGAGAATCACAAGGTGGATCGAATTGTCGTCGGATTGCAGGATCGCAGAGGGAAGCTGCCCATAAAAGAACTTCTCGAATACAAAACCCGGGGTATTGCCATCGAAGATGCAACCGCCTTCTATGAACGCGTGGCTGGAAAAATTCCGATCGAAAACCTGAAGCCCAGCTGGATGGTCTTCAACCAGGGATTTGCGGTTTCCAAGCGCATTTTTTTTCAAAAGCGGGTGTTATCGGTTGCAATATCCTCGGTCCTTTTACTGGTTTTATCTCCCGTTATTCTTCTCCTGATGGTTCTGATCAAGCTGGATTCCAAAGGACCGATATTCTATAGACAGGAGCGCGTAGGACAGGACGGGAAAACCTTCTGGCTGGTGAAATTTCGTTCCATGCGTGAAGACGCCGAAGCAGAGACCGGTCCCGTATGGTCCGCGGAAGGGGATAGCCGAGTCACACGCCTTGGCAAAATAATGCGCCGGACGCGGTTGGATGAACTGCCGCAGTTCTTCAACGTTTTGCGCGGAGATATGAGCCTCGTTGGTCCCAGGCCGGAACGTCCTCACTTTGTTCAACAGCTTGCTGAATCAATACCCTTTTACCCGCTGCGCCACGTCGTAAAGCCTGGAATCACCGGATGGGCCCAAATCAACTACGGGTATGCCAATACGCTGGATCACACCGTGGAAAAACTGCAGTACGATCTTTTCTACATCAAGAATATGTCTTGGGTTCTGGACGCCCTTATTATCCTCGAGACAATCAAGACCGTCCTGGTGAAAAAGGGATCCTAAAAATAAAGGCAGGCAAAATATTCCTGCCAGGGAAATCCCTCACCTGTCGTTTCCCTGTCAGGCTATTTGTGCCTGCCTCATGTTCCAGGCCGCATCCTAGCATAATTCGCATTCCAACAATAACACAGATTTTGCAGGCTCCCCGCCAAATGGAAGCTTTGGTGACGGAGGTCACCGGATTTTTCGACAAGTTGCCGATACTTCAGGGCATAGATCCGGAGAAAGACTATGTCGACCTGGCGATTATGCTTCCGTTCCTTCCCGATAACTTTATTGGCCATCTTGGTCGTGATATGCAGTTGCGCAGGAGCCTGGGCTGCCGATGTTCCACTAGTGTGGGATCCGAGTGTTTCTACAAATATCGCAGGCTACAAGGTTTATGTTGGCACGACCTCTGGGACTTACGGCGCTCCGATTCTGATCGGAAACCAGACTACATACCTGGTCCCGAAACTGAGCGGCGGGACCTATTATTTCGCGGTCACAGCCATCGATGTCGATGGGAATGAAAGTGATTTTTCCAATGAAATTTCCCGGACTATCGGGACCTCCTCGGTTACCTGCAACATCAATGGCGATTCATCCATCGATGCCCTCGATTTGCAGGCACTTGCAAACGTAATCCTTGGCATAAACGTCTCCTCCGCAAGTTACGACCTGAACCAGGACAGCAGGGTGGATGTGCTGGATCTTCAGATATTGAACAATGTTGTCCTTGGCGTCAGGAGTTGTCCATGACCTTCCGGCGTGCCTGCGCAATTTCGTGCCTGATACTGGTGTCTTTATGCGTTCTGCCAGGGACGTTTTGTGCCGCCGGCGCCACAGAGCAGTCTGGATCTATTGCCGTTGGCGACGCTTCCAGCCTGACAGGCAATATAGTCAGCATTCCGGTTGAATTCGATCCGGGCACTGCCTCCATAAGCACTATGCAGTTTGACCTTATGTTTTCTCCGGCGCTTTCATGTGTCTCAGCTTCGACGGGAACCGCGGCCAGATCGGCAGGCAAGTCGGTGAAGGCCAATTCATTTTCAGGCAGAGCCCGAATTCTGGTTTTTGGATCGAACGATAGCGCCATCGGCGCAGGAACAATCGCCGAGGTACAGCTGAATATCTCCACAAATGCTCCGGCCGGTTTGCTTCCTGTTGTCATCGCCGGAGTCGTTGCCTCCGATACCTTGGCGAATGCAGTCAACATTTCCGGGATCCCGGGCAATGTAATGGTTTTTTCTCGCACTGGTGCTTTTCCACCCTTTATCAGCACGGTAAGCGTTTCCGGCGTTACCGGCACAAGCGCCAAAATATCCTGGAAAACCAACATACTTTCCAATTCGGAAGTCGAGTACTGGACTGCTGAATCTGCTTCCCGGAGGGCGATCCTCAGCAGGCTTGAGACGGATCACGCCTTGGAACTCAACCGACTGAAAACGCGAACCACCTATTACTTCCGCGTGAAATCCTCCGATTCGGACGGCAACCAGGCGGTCGCCAGCGGATTCAGTTTCAATACTTCTGAGAATGGACTATCTGAACTCGTTTTGCCGAGGTTGACTTTCGGAGGTTTCCAGGAAGCTTCGAAAGATGAAGTCATGACCGGTATGGCTCTTGCCAACCTGGCTGTCGAGCCGGCTACGGTCACATTCACATCGCTTGAAGGCACCGGAGATCTGACTGAAGGACAGGGTGTGACGAATCCCAGAGTCCAGGGACTGAGTCCGGGATCACAACTGGCGGTATTGGACCGGGAGGTCTTTGGAAAGGGTTATCTCCCTGCAGATTACGGGGGCTGGATCAAGCTGGCGAGTGCAAGGTCGGATATTTATGGTTTTTTCCTCGTGTTCGACAGCGATCTCGGCTTCATGGACGGAGCCAACTTTTCGGGCGGCCGGATGACGGATTTTGCTTTTGTCGAGATCCAGAAGGAAGGACATAACAGAGTCAGCATCGCGAATAATAGTCCTTCGGAAGCCTTTGCAATGCTGAGCCTGATAAAGGACGACGGATCTGTCCGCGATTCTGTTTCGAGCGTGATTGCAGCCAACGGAGCTTTGACGGCAGATCTGTTTGACGACCTTTTCTCCCGAACCGAGCCTGGTGCCGGCGATTATGTCAGGGTGAGGGCGACCCAAGGATTGCATCCATTCCTGATAATGCAACAGGAAGCAGGGGATATTACCGTCCTTGCAGGACAGGACCTTAGTGCAGGATCGACTAGCCTCTATTCACCTCAGTATGTAATCGGCGGAGCGTACCGTACCAGCCTTTCTCTTATAAACCTGGATTCCAGAGCAGGGACTGTGCAACTCAGATTTATGGGCGAGGATGGACGGCAGCTGGGTGCAACTCAGTACCTTATTCTCCCAGCCAGCGGGAAACTGCACATCGATGATCAGCAATTTTTTCTGGATGCCAATCCGGAAAACATGGTTGCAGGGTATGTCGAGATCATCAGCGACGGCATCAGGCTGGCCGGAAGTACCCTGTTTGGTAACAGGAACGGCGGCTCCTTTTCTTCCGGGCTTGCGCTTATTTCCGAGCTTCACAAATCGGTGATCTTCAGTCATGTGGCCTCGGATGACCTCTATTTTACCGGCATCGCCATCCTGAATCCCGGGGCGAATGATGCGAACGCCACGCTGGAGCTTTTCGCAGAAGACGGCACGCGGATCGAGACAGTCACAGAGCGGATCCCACGGGGACAAAAGAAGGCACGGCTATTGTCTGAGCAGTTCAGGTATCTCTCGGAGAACAGCCAGACGTCAGGTTATGTGCGGCTGACATCGGATCAGCCGGTCGCCTCCTTCTCGCTCTTCGGCACAAACAACCTGTCAATTCTGTCCGCGGTCCCACCGCAGGTCATTCAGTAGCGAGGGCGCTTTGTTGCCTACTGGACGCAAAGAAATTAGTGCAAACACCATCCATACCGGACTCAGGAGTTTCCTATGATACCCCGGCGGACTCAAAAAAACGTCCCGTGTCAGTTTATACGTTTTGCATTCTGCTTTATGCTGCTCGGGACGCTCGTGGGCGCCAACGCAATGGCACAATCACCCATCCTGGCGGCAGGATCGGCTTCGGGATCGCCTGGATCTTCGGTAATCATACCCGTGCAGTTCAATCCGGGTTCGGCATCTGTCTGTACGCTGCAATTTGACCTGATATTTTCCCCTTCGCTTTCATTTGTTTCCGTCTCAACAGGTGCAGCCTCTTCGTCGGCAGGTAAACTCGCTTACGCCAATGCAATTTCCGGCGGCGTCCGCCTTATTATCTTTGGTTTCAACCAGAATGCTCTGAGTTCCGGGCCAATTGCTCATATCCAGATGAATGTATCCGCAGCTGCAGATACCGGGTCATTATCCCTTAAACCAGGGGGAGTTGTTGCATCGGATCCTGCCGCAAACTCTGTCCAGGTCTCGATGACATCGGGAAATATCACTGTGCTGGCCGCGGGAGACACGTTCCCGCCGCAAATATCCTCCGTGCTTAGCTCCGATCCTACCAGCACCGGCGTAATCATCACATGGATGACGGATGAAGCATCGACTGCTCAGATTGAGTACGGCGCCTCCACCAGCTACGGGAAAAGCACAAAGATTGACACAAACCTGGATAAGTTTCATACCCAGGCACTCAGCGGATTGATGGAAGACACTCCGTACCACTATAGGGTCAAATCCAGAGATTCTGCCGGCAACCTGGCTACCTCCGGCGATTACACCTTTACCACGAAGGGAAAGAATTCCAGCCTGGAGATCAGCGATGTGGCCGTCTCCAATGTTACCAGCAGAAGTGCAACGATATCCTGGACTACAGACAGGGCTGCGAATTCAGAGGTTGAGTATTGGATTGAAGGATCGGATGCCCGCGGGGCTGCTCTTGACGACATGGTTACACGGCACACCATTGCACTGAAAGGCCTGCAGAAGCATACGCTTTATCGATTCCGAGTGAAGTCCATGGATTCCGAGGGAGACCTGGCTGCATCTCCCGAATATAATTTCAGCACGACAGAGAAGGGATCGTTTACGTTCGCCCTGCCGCGCTTTGCTTTAGCTGGGGAAGCTCAGGAATCGGCAATGGCATCCGCGCGCCATGCGGAAGGCATAATGGGCATGGCACTCGCCAATCTGGACTCGGAACGAGCCAGTCTCGCTTTTACCGCCATTGAGAGCGACGGGTGTTACACTCATGGATGGCAAATCTACAATCCACGAACCTACGAGCTCGAGCCGGGCGCCCAGCTGCCGATCCACGATTCGACAATATTCGGGGACGGCCTCGCCGTGACGAACTCGGACGGCTGGATACGCCTCGATACGGACACGTCCGGCATCGATGGCCTATTCATGATTTTCGACAGTGACCTGAACTACATGGATGGCGCCAATATCGAGGACGACACGCTGACGGATCTTATTTTCACCGAGATCCAGGCGAACGGTCATAGCCGACTCAATATAGCCAATAAAAACGTGGAAGACGTCAGCGTCACCTTGAAGCTGATGGGCGCCGACGGAGCGGTTCGCAGGTCCGAATCACGAGTGATTGCAAAGAACGGCGCGTTGACGGCGGACCTGTTCAACGACCTGTTTGCCGGTCTTGAAGCAAAGGCGACCGACTATGTCCGCGTCAGTGCGGATCAGGGCGTTCAGTCCTTCCAGGTTCTGCAGCAGGCAAAGGGTGATATTTCCATGCTGGCAGGGCAGAATGCCGCCGGAGTCAACACAACACTCTACTCGCCCCAATATGTGCTTGGCGGCCAATATAGGACCAGCCTTTCGGTGGTCAACCTGGATTCCAGAAAAGGAACCGTTCAGTTCAGATTCTTTGCCGAAGACGGCAAGCAGATCGGATCGACGCGGACTCTCGTCATCCCGGCCAATGGGAAGCTTTTAATCGACGATCCATCGTTCTTTGCGAGCCTTGATCTGGAAAAGATGACTTCAGGGTATGTCGAAATGGTCAGCGACGGCATAAGGCTTGCCGGAAGCACCGTTTTCGGCGACATAAATCGCCAGACCTTTGCTTCCGCCCTGGCGCTGATCTCCGAGTTGCAGACTTCAATGCTTTTCAGTCATGTCGCATCCAACGACCTCTTTTTCACCGGCATCGCGATCCTTAATCCAAACAGCAGCGCGGCGAAGGTAACGCTGGAGCTTCTTGATGCCGACGGGAAAATGGTCGAGGAGACGCTCCGGTACATTCCGGCCGGCAACAAGAGGGCCCGGCTCCTGCCGCAATACTTTGGTTCGCTGAACTGGAAAGACCAGACTTCCGGGTATGTGCGGCTGACGTCTGACTTGCCGGTTGCTTCCTTTTCATTGTTCGGCACGCACAACCTTTCGGTTTTGTCGGCCATCCCGCCGAGGACGATGGAGTAGCTTCATCGGAAAACCCGCCTCGCATGTATGCTAACAAGGACCGGCAGGTCTGCTCCTGCTTCCCGGGTTGCAGTACAGGTAAATACATCGGCAATTCCCATCTTTGCCTGGGGGGGGACGCGCCGAGTTTGCCCGCTCCAGGATGATGCAATGCCCGCGGATGCTGACGAACGATGGTCTTTTGATGAGCGTCCGCAAGCGATAATTCTATTGGTAAACCCACGGCTCTGCCCGGGCGACTCATAGAGTTTGACAGCTCCGTATTTTGAAACGCTGAGGTACGCTGACAAAAGCGCTGACAAACGCCGATTTTTTCGGCGGGGATCGGAAGCGCCTCATCGGCTTTTGCCCGCGTAAGTCAGCGTTCAAGACCAGCGTAACTCCTTCAACCGCTTTGAGTGGTTCCAATCTTTCAAGCCTCCGGCGTTTCCGGAGGTGCCTGACTGGATGGATAGCGGTATCCGGAATGGACCCGCTTTAGATGGAGCGGGAAACGGGATTCGAACCCGCGACTTCAACCTTGGCAAGGTTGCACTCTACCACTGAGTTATTCCCGCCCTTGTACGAAGCAGCGGAAGGATATTATCCAAACAGGGGGAAAAACTCAACCCCAGATTTTGCCGAAGATCTTGTGGAATCTGGCGATCTGCAAGGGCTAAAAGGCATTGCGGAAAAGCTCAACTTTTTTGCCGAGCACTGAGACGATGTCGAAGCGGTAGGCGTATTGGCCCATGTCGTGATCTGCAATAAATTCCTCCGCCGTGCGGCGCAGGATCTGCTGCTTCCGCCAGTCAACAAATTCCCAGGGCTCACCGAAATCCCGGGAACTGCGCGTTTTAACCTCCACAAACACAAGCATGTCGCTTTCGAACGCGATGATATCCAATTCGCCGGAACGGCCACGGTAGCGCCTCGCCAGGATGTCGAAGCCCTGCCGGAGCAGAAAAATTGCAGCGATCCGTTCTCCCTTCCTTCCCTTAAGCAAATGGGGCGCGGCCATATTGTTAATGTTTGCGGTCGCAGCATTTCATTTCAGGGAATTTTTCAGGAGCGCCTTTTCCAGCGGACGCCTCCCGGGGTGTCTTCCAGCTGTATTCCTTGGGATAAAAGCCAGTCCCGGATCCGGTCGGCTTCTGCGAAATCCCTGCGGCGGCGCGCGGCCTGGCGGGCTTCAATCTGCCTGGCGATCTCCTCATCCAGCAACTCGGGCTGCGCTGGAAGGATGCTGAAAACGCCATCTATTTCCTTTATAAAATCAAGCGCAGCGCGGGCATCGCCTCCTGTGAAGGCATTCCGGCTGTTCTTTTGGTTTGCGGAACGCACAAAATCGAAGATCACCGCCAGCGCCGCGGATGTGTTAAGGTCATTGTCCATTGCTTCCTTGAAGCGCTCCCGCGCGGACTGAACTTCGGCCGCAAATTCGGCGGAAGGCCTTTCGGGCGAGGCTTTCTCCTTTGCCCGCAGCACGAAGTCCGCCAGGCGCGTAATCGATGCCTGGGCCTGATGCAATCCGTCGGCCGTGAAATTGAGCTGCTTCCGGTAGTGGACCGACAGGAGCAGATACCTTATGGATTCAGGCGAATGTCCGCGGGCCAGGAGGTCGCGAAGGGTGTAAAAATTGCCCAGAGATTTCGACATCTTCTCCCCTTCGACGATCAGGAATTCCGGATGCACCCAGTAGCGCACAAATGGCTTTCCGGTTGCGCACTCGCTCTGGGCGATTTCGTTTTCGTGGTGCGGGAAAACCAGATCCACACCGCCGCAGTGGATGTCGAAGGTTTCGCCCAGATATTTCATGCTCATGGCCGAGCACTCGATGTGCCAGCCGGGCCGGCCCGGGCCGATTTCGGTCTCCCAGGAATCTTCTCCCTCCTTCCGGGCTTTCCACAGGACAAAGTCCCGTGCGTTTTCCTTGTCGTATTTGTCCGCGTCCACACGCGCGCCGGACTGCGCGCCGCTGAAATCGGCTTTGCTGAGTTTCCCGTAGCCGGGGAAATGCGCGATGCTGAAATAGACGGACCCGTCCTTCCGGTAGGTATATCCCTTCTCCTCGAGCCTGCGGATAAGGGCAACCATTTCGGGTATGTGGTCGGTCGCACGGGGCATGATTTGCGCAGGCTCAATGCGGAGGGTTTTGCTGTCCTCGAGGAAAGCTTCGGTATACTTAATAGTATAATCCTTCAGGGTCATGCCTTCCTTTCGGGCGTTCAGGATGGTCTTGTCATCCACATCCGTGATATTCATCACATGCATGACCCGGTAGCCGGAATAAACTAGATACCGTCGCAGAAGATCCTGAAACACGAAAGTCCTGAAGTTCCCGACGTGGGCATAATCGTAAACCGTCGGTCCGCAAGTATAGAAGCGGACCACTCCTTCCTCCAGGGGATGAAACTCCTCCTCGATTCCGGTAAGGGTATTGTGCAGTTTGAGCATACATTTCTCCTGAGCAGGAATGGTGGATATTTTGGAATAAAAAAGCAACCACAGATTTCACTAAAAATGCATTCCAGGAGATCAGCTGAATGCCAAAAAAAATTCGCTGGGCAGTGCAAATTCTGGTAGCGCTGACATGCTTCGGCACAGGCGCCGGCATGGCGGAAACCGCATTTGGGCTTCGAGCCGGAGCAACCGCGGATCCCAACCAGTTTCATTTAGGTGGCCACATCGTTTCGGATCCATTGATCGGCAACCTGGATTTCCGGCCGAATCTCGAAATCGGAATAGGGAGCCACGTCACCACGATTGCGGCGAATCTCGAATTCGCATATCGGATCCCGCTTCCAAAATCGGATCTTTCTGCCTACGTGGGCGCCGGACCCGCATTACTTGTATACAGGTTCGGCGAATCGCACAACCGTGGCGGCGAGACAGACACGGGCGGCGGTTTTAATCTGCTAGTCGGGCTTGAACACGAAGACGGGCTATTCGGCGAGCTGAAGGTGGGAGCCCTGGACAGCCCCGAAATCAAATTCACCATCGGTTTCACCTTTCGATAAATGGCTGTCAGGTGCAAATTCCTCCGTAAGGCCGCCAATCTTCGTTTTTGGGTAAAGGATGGTTCTGGAGAGCCGCCCGCATAAGACCTATAAAGCGGTTACCTTCGGGATATGCGCAGAAGACGGGTGTTTCCTTGCCTCGCCAGGGAGGTGATTGAGAAATTTGCGGAAGCCTCAAGTTCCGGCACGCTGCGCTTGTCGGTTACTACGAGGAAATGCGGGTGTTCCTGCGAGAAAACAAGCGCGGCATTCAAATCATCCAGTTTCCCGGCGATCCTGTACCCACTGTAGTAATTGAGAGTATGGTGAAAGAACCTGTATGTCACGATCGGCTCTTCCGCCTGCAGCAGCTCCAGTGCCCGGCCGGCAATGCCCCGCATCGAGTGATAATCGGCGAGAACCGGAAAGGCGAAAACTGCCGTGGCAAGGATGACCAGCAGACCTTGCAGTAACGTAATTTCGATTGCCCGGCTCCATCGCCCTTTCAATCCGAATACAAACGTGAATACCGCGGGAACCATTATCACAGCCGAGAGCACAAGCCCGGTTCTCCAATGGCCGCCATAATCCTTGTGAAAATAGACGGGCGCAGCAACGGCCATCCCTAAGCAAAATATCAGGTATAGAATCATCGCGGCGCGTAGCCGGGCGAATTCGGCGGCTTCCTCCATCAGTTGTGAGAGGCGCACCCCCAGGATCAAAGCCAGAGGGGGCAGGCAGGGCAGGATATAGCCCGCGAGTTTGGAGCCGGAAAGAGAAAAAAAGATCAACGGAAAAAGCAGCCAGCAGGTAAGAAACAGCATCCCCGGATTCCATTGCCGCCAGCTCCGCAAGCCCTTTATCGGAGATACGGGGAACAGCACTGCCAGCCAGCCGCTCCAGGGAAATGAGAGAGCCAGGAGGGCCGGCAGATAATAATAGAAGGGCTGCGAGTGATGATGAATGTCCGTCACATAGCGGGCAAGATTGTGATTGATAAAGAATGTCGCGATAAAGCTGTAACCGTTTTGCCGGAAAACCATCCAGAACCACGGCAGCGCCAGCGCCAATGTTATCAATAGCCCCGAAGAGAAGTGCCAGCGCCCGAGGACTATTCCTCGGTCATCCAGGAGCCAGAAACAGAGCATGATTCCCGCTGCCAGAATGATGGCTACGGGGCCCTTTCCCAGCACCGCCAGCCCCAGAAAAACGTAGGCCCAAAGCACCTTCGTTCTCCCGATAGCCCTCTCCGACGCGGCGGCCAGGATCACCATTGCGGCCGTCAGGCAGCACGTAAACGGCATGTCGGTGGAAGCGCTTCTGCCGTAACCCGCGAATCCTAGACTGGTAAGCAGAATCAGGGCTCCCAGCAGGCCGGCTCGACGGCTCCAGAGCAAAGAGCCTATCCAGAAGATAGCAATCGCGGATATCAGCGCACAGACGGCAGGCCCGATCCTCGCGGCGGTCTCAATCCTGTCGATTAGGGAAAAGGCAGGGATAGTTATCCAATAATAAAGAGGAGGTTTTTCTAGCCAGGGCTTTCCCTCGAGTGTCGGCGTAATCCATTGCTGTTGATCGTGCATTTCCTGCGCGATACGGGCATAACGGGGTTCATCGGCGCCTGACAATGGCAGGGATCCGAGCCGGAAAAACAGGGTTCCGAGGGAAATTACCGCAAGAAGAGCTATGGAAAGGAGCGTTCGTTGCACAGGGCGGAATATAACCACAGATTGCACGGATTTCACAAAGATAATGTGAATGATCCGTAATACAAACACGCAGCCTTATGCTATTTTGGAAAAATATATTGATCTGCACGCCTGCGGACGGTTTGAAAAGCCGTCCGCATAACGGCGCGGCCGTCTTGCGAATTCGCATCCATTTGGTTGCGGCCGCCCGGCCGCGCCGCGCAATCCGTGATTGAGGGCTTTTAGTACATGCCGCCCATTCCGCCGCCTCCGGGAGGCATTGCGGGAGCTTTCTCTTCTTCCTTGATCTCGCAGACCAGGGCTTCGGTCGTCAGAAGCAACGCAGCGATTGAGGATGCGTTCTGCAGTGCAGTGCGCGCAACCTTGGTGGGATCGATAACGCCCGAGGCAACCAGGTCTTCGTACTGCTCGGTCTCGGCGTTGAAGCCATAGTTGGGATCCGGGTTCTGGCGAACCTTCTCCGCAACCACAGCGCCTTCATGACCGGCATTGACCGCGATCATCCGGAGCGGTTCTTCAAGAGCTCTGCGGACGATATTCAGGCCGACTTTCTCGTCGCCTTCAAGTTTGAGCTTGTCCAAAGCCGGAATGCAGCGAAGCAGGGCCACGCCGCCGCCGGGGATGATGCCTTCCTCGACTGCAGCACGGGTTGCATGCATGGCGTCTTCGACGCGGGCCTTTTTCTCTTTCAGCTCGGTTTCAGTAGCGGCTCCAACCTTGATCACTGCCACGCCGCCCACGAGCTTGGCCAGTCTTTCCTGCAGCTTTTCGCGATCGTAGTCGGAAGTGGTTTCCTCGATCTGCACACGAAGCTGCTTCACGCGGCCTTCGATGTCGGAATGCTTGCCGGAGCCCTCGATAATGGTCGTATTGTCCTTATCGATGGTAACTTTCTTGGCGCGCCCCAGGTCTTCCAGGCGCACACTCTCCAGCTTGATGCCGAGGTCTTCGGAAATGACTTTGCCACCCGTGAGGATGCCGATGTCTTCGAGCATGGCTTTGCGCCGGTCGCCGAACCCGGGGGCTTTAACGGCCGCCGCAGCCAGGGTGCCTCTCAGCTTGTTGACGACGAGTGTCGCAAGCGCTTCGCCTTCAACATCTTCCGCGATAATAAGGAGGGGGCGTCCGCTCTTTGCCACCTGTTCCAAAAGGGGCAGAAGGTCCTTCATCGAGCTGATCTTTTTCTCGTTGAGGAGAATCAGGCAATCATTCAATTCAACTTCCATCCTCTCCGGATCGGTTACAAAATATGGGGAGAGATATCCGCGGTCAAACTGCATCCCTTCAACCACTTCAAGGGAGGTCTCGATGGACTTGGCCTCTTCGACGGTGATAACGCCGTCCTTGCCGACCTTTTTCATTGCTTCGGCGATGATTCCGCCGACGGTCTTGTCGTTATTCGCCGAAACCGCTCCGACTTGTGAAATCATCTCGCCCTTCACGGGCTTGCTCAGCTTCTTCAACTCGTCGATTGTCGCGACAACTGCAGCCTCGATTCCGCGCTTCAACGCCATGGGGTTTGCGCCGGCGGCCACATTTTTTACGCCTTCGCGGAACATAGCCTGAGCCAATACAGTAGCGGTTGTGGTGCCGTCACCGGCTATATCGGAGGTTTTGGAAGCAACTTCGCGCACCATCTGCGCACCCATATTTTCTGTCCCGTCCTTGAGCTCGATCTCTTTTGCGACGGTCACGCCATCCTTTGTAATTGCAGGGGATCCGAATTTTTTGTCCAGCACCACATTGCGGCCCTTGGGTCCCAGCGTAATCTTAACGGCATCCGCAAGCTGATTCACTCCGCGGAGAATCGCCTGGCGAGATTGTTCGCCATGAATAATTTCCTTAGCCATATTGTCAACGCTCCTTGTCTCTAAGTATTGATCCTGCTTGATTTATCCAAGAACTGCGAGGATTTCCTCTTCCCGCATTATGACGTAATCCTGGTCATCGATTTTGATCTCGGTGCCGGAGTACTTGCCAAAGAGAATTCGATCTCCCTTTTTCACGTCCATTGCGGCACGCTTGCCATCGTCAAGGACTTTACCGGGGCCGGCGGCTATAACCTCGCCTTCCATGGGCTTTTCCTTAGCGGTGTCCGGGATAATGATCCCGCCCTTAACAACTTCTTTCTCCTCAATGCGTTTTACGATAACCCGATCATGCAAAGGCCTAACATTCATAGATGGTCTCCTCTCTTCTCTATAGCGATTGCTTATAAGACCTTCCCAAATAACATCAGTTGAAAATACCCGCTTCGCTTGGCACTCACCCGAAGCGAGTGCCAATAGTATAAGAGCGAACTTTTTATTGTCAACCTCGGCCGGTAGATTTATGAAGGATTCAGAGGGTTCGGAGTACGCATGCTCAAAAAATGGAAAAAACTGGTTCGGAATCTTCCTGCCGGCTCCGCGGATCTTAACCAAATCTTAACGAAATCCTCGTCGGATTTTCATATTCGTTCTGTAAACATTTAGCCAGATTATATTTAGGAGGAACAATGAAAGCCACGGCGTATGCGCTGATCCTTATATTTGCCATGACAATCTATGGATGCGGAGGCGGAGGCGATTCCCGGCCTGGGGCCAGGTCCATTACCATCAAAGGCTCGGATACCATGGTCATTCTGGGCCAGCGATGGGCTGAAACCTACATGAAGATCCACACGGACAAGCGAGTTCAGGTCACTGGCGGAGGTTCCGGGACCGGAATTGCAGCCCTGATCAACGGAGGTACGGACATATGCGAAGCTTCAAGGCCCATGAAAGACAAGGAAAAGGAAATGGTTCAAAAGCGCCACGGGAAGGATGTGACCGAAATACCCGTGGCCCTGGATGGAATCGCGATCTATGTGCCGCAGGCCTCCCCGATCGAGTCCCTAACCATGGCCCAGCTTAAATCCATTTATACGGGAACTATCAATAATTGGCGCGATGTCGGCGGAAAGGACCAGAGGATTGTAGCCTACAGCCGGGAAAACAACTCCGGCACCTACGTATTCTTTAAGGAACATGTTCTTAACAACGAGGACTTTGCCCGTGAAGTGCAGACTTTGCCAGGAACCGCGGCGATCGTCAATGCGGTCTCCAAAGATCCTGCTTCCATCGGTTATGGGGGCATTGCCTATGCCTCCGGAATCAGGCCCCTCGCCATCCGAGGCGATGAATCCTCTTCGGGAGTTAAGCCTTCCATGGAGACGGTTGACAGCGGCGAATATCCTCTGTCGAGACAGCTGTTCTTTTACACTGTGGGAGCCCCCACGGGTGAAATAGAGGCTTTTATTGACTGGGTGCTGAGCCCCGAGGGACAAAAAATATGTGAAAAGGTCGGCTACTATCCCCTGGTGCAGAAATGATGATGTTTTCGTCGTCTGAATCACGAACCTCCGGGGCTCTGAGCGACCGTATCGCGAGACTGGCGATAACCGGCAGCGCCTTCCTGGCGATTATTTCTCTTATTCTAATTTTCATCTTTATCGGCAAAGAGGCGCTCCCCATATTCACTTCGGCCGAAATAGGGGAGGAGGCGGGCCTCGGGAGACTCTTCCTTCCTCAGCCGGCGCGTGAAGGCGCCGCGCCCGAATACACGTGGCAACCCATATCGGAGATTCCCAAATACTCGCTGCTGCCCTTGCTGGCGGGAACACTGAAGGTGACGATTATTGCCACTCTGATAGCGATTCCCCTTGCCGTCCTTGCCGCACTCTACACCGCGGAGTTTGCGCCGCCCTGGGCCCGTGAGACCGTCAAACCGGCCATTGAGATCCTGGCCGGGATCCCAAGTGTGGTAGTGGGCTTTTTCTGCCTCATGGTATTGGCCGGCTGGCTTCACAGTATTTTTGGCTGGACCTTCCGCCTGAACGCCGTGACAGCGGGAATCGGGCTGAGCCTGGCTGTGATTCCCATCGTATATACCGTATGTGAAGACGCCTTCTCCTCGGTTCCCCAGACCTACCGCGACGGCTCGATTGCCATGGGCGCTTCATCCTGGCAAACGGCCTCCCGCGTGGTCCTGCCCGCCGCGATGCCCGGCGTGCTGGCCGCATGCGTTCTGGGCTTCGGCCGCGCCATCGGAGAAACGATGATTGTTCTCATGGCGTCGGGCAACGCCGCCATTCTCTCTCTGTCCCCCACGGATTCCATCCGCACGTTTTCGGCGACTATCGCGGCGGAGCTGGGAGAAGTGGTGGTGGGGAGCGCGCATTATCACGTGCTGTTCTTCGTAGGCGCGTTCCTGTTTCTTATCACTTTCGGGATCAATCTGTTCGGCCACTGGTGGGTGGGCCGGCTTCAGAAAAGGCTTCAGGGAGCTTCGTAAATCCTATGCTCGAGCGGGCAAAAGTTGTCGGCGGCATCTTCCAGTTCATCTGCATCCTCGCCTGCCTGATTATCATCGCGATGCTCGCCATCATCCTTGGGGATATCCTTCTTCATGGCGCAGGTTCCATATCGCTCGAATTCCTGATCCGGGCTCCCGAAATGGGCATGACCGGGGGCGGGATCTTCCCGGCCATCTTCGGCACCTTTGCCCTCGTTGTCCTGATGACGGTTGCCGTTATCCCTCTGGGCGTGGCCACGGCCATTTACATGCATGAATATGCGTCCAAGCGTTCCCGCACGGTCCAGCTGGTCCGCCTGGCCATTCAGAATCTTGCCGGCGTGCCCGCGATTGTTTTCGGCCTTTTCGGGCTGGGATTCTTCATCGAATTCGTCGGCCGGGGGATTGACCACGCTTTATATGGCGGAAAACTTGTTTACGGCCAGCCCGCGATTATATGGGCTTCACTGACACTCGCCCTCCTTACAATGCCGACGGTGGTCGTGGCGACCGAGGAAGCCCTTCGGGCAATTCCGCAGAGCTATCGCGAAGTTGCCTATTCCCTGGGTGCGACCCGGTGGCAGATGATCCGGCGCGTGGTCCTTCCGCAGGCCGTCGGGGGTATTCTCACCGGAGGGATTCTTGCCGTGAGCCGCGGTTCCGGTGAAGTGGCTCCGGTCATGTTTACGGGAGCGGCCTACTTTCTTCCCGAACTGCCGGGCAAGCTGAGCGATCAGTTCATGGAGCTTGGCTATCACGTTTACGTTATGACGACGCAATCTCCGGATGTCGAAGCGACCAAGCCCCTTCTCTATGCAACGGTCCTTGTCCTGCTATCCCTGACGTTTCTGCTGAACTTCAGCGCCTTCATCATCCGCGCTCAGATCCGAAAGAGGCTTCGCTATGGACGGTAGACAAAGCGGGGCCAGCGAAAATCCGGGAGTTTCCAACGATATCCGGATAAAAACCGATAATCTGCGGGTCTCGACGGCAGGCGTGGAGATACTTAAAGGGATCAGCCTGGAGGCCCCCCGCGGGCAAATACTCTCCATCATCGGGCCTGCCGGGGCAGGCAAAACCACTTTCCTGCGCTGCCTTAACCGGATGACGGAACTCGATGTGGATCTTGAAGTTTCAGGGAGGATTTTGCTCGACGGCCGTTCTGTGTACGACAGCAATGTGGCCATGCTCCGCCGCCAGGTGGGAATGGTGTTCTCCGTTCCGATTCCGTTGCCGATGACGGTATACGAAAACCTGACCTTCGGCCTTCGGCTCAATTCGGGGTCGCGGGACCGCTACGATGATCGCGTCGAGAAGGCGCTGCGCGCCGCCTACCTTTGGGATGAGATGAAAGACCGTTTGAACGAGCCTGCCCGCAACCTCTCGGGCGGGCAGCAGCAGCGCCTCTGTCTGGCACGCACTCTCGCCCTGGAACCCAGGGTTTTGCTGCTCGACGAACCGTGCTCCGGACTGGACCCGATTTCCACGGCAAGAATTGAGGAGGCTCTCCGCCAATTGAAGACCGATCTTGCCATCATCCTCGTCACCAACAATGTCAAACAGGCGGCACGAGCTTCGGACCGTACGGCTTTCTTCTTCTTTGGGGAGCTTATCGAGCTGGAGCCGATTGAAATACTGTTTACGACGCCCAGGGACCCGCGGACCGCGGACTATATTTCCGGAAGATTCGGGTAGATTATGGTAAATATTACGGATGTCCGCGAAACCAAAATTGAAGCCCGATCGTTGAATCTCTGGTACGACCAGTTTCACGCCTTGATCAATGTCACCATTTCCATTCGTCCCAGGGCTATCACCGCCATCATCGGCCCTTCCGGTTGCGGAAAATCGACGCTGTTAAGAGTCATCAACCGCATGAATGAAACCATTCCGAAGGTGAGGGTTTCGGGAGATGTCCTCCTCGACAGCAAATCCATTTATGCCGGCGACATCGATTTAAGGCAGCTGAGGAAACGAGTCGGAATGGTTTTCCAGCGCCCCAATCCTTTCCCTCTCTCCGTGTTTGAAAATGTCGCCTATGGGCCGAAGATCCACAACATGGTCAAAGGGGAAGAGCTGGCGGGCCGCGTGGAGCACAGCCTGCGCTCGGTCGGTCTGTGGGACACGTTGAAGGACCGTTTGGGGACGTCGGCTCTATCGCTGTCCCCGGAGCAGCAGCAGCGTATCTGCATCTCAAGGCTGCTCGCGGTGGAACCGGAAGTCCTCCTGATGGACGAACCCGCTTCCGCTCTTGACCCGATCGCCACGGCAAGGATCGAGGAGCTGATGCTGGAGCTCAAGGCAAACTACACGATTGTGATTGTCACGCACAACATGCAGCAGGCCGCCAGAATCTCCGACGACACGGCCTTCATGCTGCTGGGCGAACTTGTCGAGGATGGGGAGACCCGGACCATCTTCACCAAGCCGTCTGATCCGAGGACGGAGCAATATATATCAGGGAGGTTCGGCTAATGCGCCACTTTGACGAATTGATCCAGGAACTGCTCGACAAACTTCTCCTTATGGGACGGCTGGCGGAATCGATGGTTCAGACCGCGCTCCGGATCCTGATCGAGCGCAACGCGTCGCTCGCAGACGAGGTGAACCGCAAGGAGAGTGAAGTGAATGAACTCCAGATTGAAATCGACGACAGTGCCGTAAAGCTGACGGCCCTGCAGCAGCCTGTCGGCACGGATGTGCGGTTCCTTTTTATGGCCTCACGCATTGCCACGGAACTGGAAAGGATCGCCGACCAGGCGGTCAACATCGTCGAAAATGCCCATCACGTGATCAACGCGCCCCCCTTGAAGCCTTTCGTCGATCTGCCGGTTATGGGGGAGATCGCCGAGCGGATGGTGCGCGACAGCCTCGAGGCGCTGGTCGCGAGAGACTGCACGCTGGCCAACAGGGTTTTGGAGGAGGAAAAAAAGGTCGATGCATATCGCGATCAGATTTTTCGCGTTCTGCTGACCTACATGATGGCCGATCCCGGAACGATCCAGCGCGCCCTGGCTTTGATCCTGATTTCGCGAAACCTGGAGCGCGTGGGAGATCACGCAACGAATATCGCAGAAGAAGTGATTTACCTGGTCGAAGGCCGCGAAGTGCGCCACAAACATGAAAGCAGCGAGCGGACCTCCCGGTCCTGAATATTTCGTTATGCCCAAAGGAATCGTGCTCGTAATCGACGACGAAGCGGATATTATCGAGCTCGTCCGGTACAATCTCGAGAAAGAGGGCTTCGAGGTCATCGGCGCCGGCGACGGGGAGACGGGTTTGTCCATGGCTGCCGGCAAAAAGCCCGATGTCATAGTCGTTGATCTGATGCTTCCGGGTATAGACGGATTCGAGGTTTGCCGTCTGCTGAGGGCGGACGTCAGAATATCCCACATCCCGACAATAATACTGACGGCCAAAACCGGCGAATCGGACCGGGTCGTGGGCTTGGAGCTCGGAGCGGATGACTATGTGACAAAGCCTTTCAGCCCGCGGGAGTTGACTGCGAGGATCAAGGCATTACTACGGCGCTCGTCGGACTTGCGGAAACAGCCGGCCATCGTTAAACGGGGGAACCTTTCCCTGGATCCAGCCAGCCACGAGGTTTTCTGCAGCGGCAGGGCTGTGGACCTGACCGCCACCGAATATCGTCTCCTGCACTTCCTTGCCTCGCACCCCGGGTATGTTTATTCGCGAAACGCCATGATGGACGGCGCTCTGGGGACGGATGTCACCGTTCTGGAAAGGACCATGGACGTTCACATAATGTCGCTGCGGAGAAAACTGGGCAAATGCGGCGGCTGGATCGAGACCGTCCGTGGTTTCGGCTATAAATTTCGTGAAGAGTTTCCTCCGCCGCAAAGATCCTGATATATTGGAGGCCGGATCCGGGTTTTCTTTAGGGCGGACGGAGGCGCCGCGCGCGGGCATAGGTCGAATTCCCGCGCGGCCAATCTTCCGGCAGCGCCCATGGTCACAGAAGATTGGGCAAGGGGATGGAGCACTCCAACATTTCTATTGATGAAGAACTGCGGAAAGGCGCCCGATACATGTCGCAGCGTCTTATGCCGGCGCCCGGTGCTATACCCAAAATCCCCGGCACGGACATCTACGGCATGACCATACCCTTTAACGGCATCGCGGGCGGGGATCTGATCACCTACATGAATTTCCGGGAACGGTTCGATCTGGATGCGCGGATCCGGGTTGCCGCTTCACAGGGACAGGATGGAGTCGTGAAGTCTCTTCAGAGGCTCAAACGCAGCGGGGGAGTCCTGGTCGCCGATGTCGCCGGGCACGCTTTTGCCGATGCGATCCGGGCTCTCATGCTGCACCAGGTTTTCCATACTGCCGCCCTGTATGAGATGGATTTGAATGGGGAGGTTACGACGCGTCTTTTCGAGCAGGTAAACACGCGCTTTTTAAAGTCATCGACGCTGCGCAACCTCGCAGCCACACCGGATGCCAACACTTTCATCACTTTGATCTACGGGGAGATTTCGCACACGGGCCGTTTCCGGTTTGTGAGTGCGGGACATCCGCCGCCGCTGGTTTTCTCCAGGGCATACGATTGTTTTGTGGAGATAAGCCAGGACAGGCTCATCAGCTACCCGCCCATAGGGCTCCAGCCCAGCGAGGATCAGGCCGACGCCAGCCACTATGAGAGGCCCCTCGGCTACAAAAAGCGATACACTGTCAATGAACTCAACCTGATGGGGCAGGGAGATGTGTTGCTGCTATATACGGATGGCCTGCTGGATCCTTTTTCATCCTATACTCAGAAACACCTTGAACGGGCTGTATCCGGCGCAAAGGATGCGAGCGCCAGGGATATCTGCTCTGCGATCCTGCGGGACCGGCGCTCAAAGGCCGAACAGACGGATGATCTTACTCTCGCCGTAATCAAGCATTGCTAGCTCTTGCCAGGATGCGGAATTTTCAAGAGTAGGAAGCAAACCAGGAATTGACACAAGGCAGGACCGGAGGCCGGGTTTCAATTCGGCGTAGACCCTATATTCGGGAGAATTGCACCTAAATGAAAAACAGGCTTTTCTGGAAAATAGGACTGCTTTACCTGCTTCTTCTGCTGCTGGCCATCTTCGCTCTGGACGCCTATGTGGTCCGGTCTTTGAGGCGCGAGCACCTGGACGCGGCTTTTTCGCATTTGGACTCCCTTTCCAGGCTGGCATTGGCAAGTCCCCCCGCCTCTTTGGATGAATCGGTCCTGAAAGAATGGGCAGGCTGGTTTGGCCGGAGTGATGACCGGATGACTCTGGTAGCGGGCAACGGCAAGGTGCTGGCGGATTCGGGGGAGGATCCGGCGAAAATGGAAAACCACCTGGCGCGTCCGGAAATTAGGGAGGCGCTTGAAAAGAGTTCCGGGCGCGCCGTCCGGCGCAGCCCTACGCTCCGGCACGACCTTGTGTATCTCGCAAAGCGATATCAGGCGTATGATGGGCAACCATTGGTGCTTAGACTGTCGTTGCCCCTCGAGCGGCTTGAAAAGGCAGTCAAAGAGTTTCGCAGCCGTCTCTGGGCAATGTCCTTTTTGATCCTGGTCGTGACGGGAGGCGCTTCGCTGCTGTTTTTCCGGTCTTTTTCCGCACGCATTGGACGCCTTATGGAGTTTTCGCGTCGTGTTGCAGAGGGCGATTTCCGGCTGCTGCCGATGGACCGCCGCAGAGATGAGCTGGCCGAATTGTCCAGCGCCCTCAATCAAACGGCACAGAAGCTGGATCACACGATAAGAACCCTGACGGAGGAAAGGAACCAGTCTTCCGCGATTCTCGCCAGCATGGAAGAGGGAGTTGCGGTCATCGGTGGAGACAACCGGCTCATTTACTGCAATGGGGCTTTCCGCCAGTCGGCAGGCATTCCGAACATATCCTGCGAGGGGCGCCCCGTAGTGGAACTCGTCCGTCATTCGGACCTTCTCTCCTTCATTCTGAAGGCTCTGACCGGCGGGGAAACTCTTCGCGGGGAAGTGACCGTCGGATCCATCCGGACACGCAGCTATGCCGTCACATCGGCGCCGATACGCTCCGAAGGGGCCACGAAGGGCGCAGTCATGGTGCTTCACGATATTACGGAAATGCGAAGACTGGAACGGGCGCGCCGCGATTTCATCGCCAACATTTCGCACGAATTCAAAACTCCGCTTACGGCAATCCAGGGGTTTGCGGAGACTCTGCTCGGAGGCGCACTCGAGGATGCTCATAACCGCAGGCGTTTTTTGGAGATTATGCGCGAACACACCCTGCGGCTGGGACGACTGACCGACGACCTGCTGAAGCTGGCTCAAATCGAGGCGGGGCAAATGCATTGTGAAAAGCAGCCCGTCGCGGTTTCACAAATCATCGATCCCTGCATGGATGTAGCGCGGATAGAGGCCCGGCAGAAGCAGCTTTTGCTGGAGGCGGAATACAGCGCCGATCTGCCCTTGCTGTCCGGCGACCTGCGATCCTTTCAGGAGATCCTCCAGAACCTTCTGGGTAACGCTTTACGGTACACTGCTGCGGGAGGAAGCATTCAGGTGAAGGCAGCCGTTGAGGGTTCGGAAATGGTTCTGTCCGTGGCGGACACGGGTATCGGGATTCCAAAGGCAGACCAGGATAGAATTTTTGAAAGGTTTTATCGCGCAGATGCCGCGAGGTCGCGGGAATCGGGAGGAACGGGCCTGGGCTTGTCAATTGTCAAGCATCTTGTGGAAGCCCATGGCGGCCGCATACGGGTGGAAAGCGAAGTGGGGAAGGGTTCTACCTTTTACGTGCACCTGCCTCTGAACAGCCAATAGACAGCGACCGCAAAATCGATGCTTTCAGGACCCGGCCTGTTCTCTGAAGCGGTATCCAAAGCCGCGGACGGTTTCGATCCACTCGCCGCAGGCGGCGAGCTTTTTCCGCAGTCCTGTGATGTGAACGTCGATGGTGCGGTCCACGACCGAAACATCCCTTCCCAAGGCACCATCAATCAACTGGGAGCGCGAGAATACACGTCCGGGATGATCGGCCAGGAACTGCAGCAGGCGGAATTCCGTGGCAGTCAGGAGGATAGGCTCTCCCCCGCAGGTTACCTCGCGCCGCATGAGGTCGATGATCAACCCGCCGCGCCGGATCACATCCGAAGGAGCTTGCGGCGTTGAAGTACGCCTCAGCACCGCCTTGATTCTGGCGATCAGCTCGCGGGGGCTGAACGGCTTCGTGACGTAGTCGTCCGCTCCCAACTCGAGCCCCAGCACACGATCCGATTCCTCGGATTTGGCCGTCAGCATAATGACGGGAATGCGCGCCGTCCGGCTGTGGGTGCGCAAGGAGCGGCAGACATCAAGCCCGTCGATGCCGGGCAGCATCAGGTCGATGAGAATGATATCCGGCAGTTCCTGCAGGGCGGCGGCCAAACCCCGTTCGCCATCCTTTGCGCTTTTTACCTGAAATCCTTCCTTCTCGAGGTTATAGCGCACCAGCTCGATCAGGTCTTTCTCATCGTCGATAACCAGAACCCGGCCCTTTGCCATAGATGCTTTTCCCGGAATTTTGGGATTCCTTCCCTGCAAGTCCCGAATCTGCCGGGTCATTCTACATCGATGAGAAATGGGGAATAAATCAAAAAACCGGTCTACGAACCGAACGTATGCTTTGCATTCTTCATAGGTCGAATAACACCCAGTCCTGTTTATGTGGAGATCGTGTCGGAAGCATCGGGATATCTCTCAGGTCGGGCTATCGCGAAAGAGAGAGCGAATCGGCCAGCGGAATCAGGAAGTCGCAGCTGCTTCTGCGACCATGATTCCGGGCCAGAAACAGAATCTGAGGTGTTTCTTCCGACCGGAAACGAAAAGCTCCAAGCTGCGTGATTGTACCCTCAACAGGGATCCATTCCTGACAGCGATAGCCATGATCCTGCAGGAGTTTTTGGGCACCTGTCGCGAATTCTGAAGACTCGATCTCGATTCTAATTTGAACCCAGCGGGCCTGAGAGACACCGAAAAATCTATCCAGATCCAGTAATTGTTTTCTTGGATGCACCGAAATTCTCAAGGTTCTGGCTGGATTGCCTATCAGTGCCGCATAATGGATCAGCCTCTCGATCAGTTTTTCAAGGCTGCAGTCGCGCCAGGAACATTCTGGAAGATTGACAGGGATGGAGAGATACACGGGCGCTCCGATACCGGAGCGTATCCGGTTGATACGGCGGACTGTTCGGCGAATCAGCGCTCTGAGATTCACGCTCTTCATATACAATCCTGAATATAAGAAAAGACCTCAATTGTTAAAATTTCGTGAACAGGATGTGAAATTGCGATGAAAATTTCGACGGGGATTGAAATTCGTTACAGGCGAGGCAGACAGGTTTGTTGAAGGAAGAAAACGACCGCAATTTATTTAACAGAAGATTCACAAAGGCTTCATCTCATCGCAACTATTGCTGTGTATTGTTGGGCTGGCTATTGGGGAAAGAATGTCGGGAATACACCTGTGGAAACAAATGTTGGAGGGATGATAGATGGGACATATAAGGTGCATTTTGATTGGCCTTTGCTTCTTCCTGAACCTGCTTGCCGGATTATTGAACATACCTGCGCGGGCTTCCGATCACGCCGAGGAAATACCTACGGATTCGGATATGCTTAATGCCAGTGTGCCCTCTCCCGTTTCAGTAGCTACCGAGCTGAATGAGCTGCGTGAACTGATCTACCTTCAAAGCAGGCAAATAGAGCAGCTTAAGTCCGAACTTGAGCAGCAGAAAAGACAACTAGGCAAAGCGGTGGAAGCGATGGCGGCAAGCTCTGGAACAGCGCGACCGTCCGCCGCGGCAGCTTCCTCCGTGGCGCAGCCGTCTCAGGATGAACAGGCGCAGCAGCCTAAAGTGGATGATATTGAACTTATAAAGGGCGAGCTGGAAGCTGTGGCGGACAGCAACGCCCAGGCGAATCAGCGCCTGACCAAGCTCGAAACCGACACCGCTGCCAACAAGAAGGAAACGGACGCCAAGGGTAAACAGCTTGGCAATTTCAACTTCAGCGGGGATATCCGGGCACGAGTAGAAACTTTCCTCCAGGAGGGAGCCGAAACCCGAACTCGTGAGCGATTCCGTCTTCGTTTCAACATAACCGGAAAGATTTCCGATGAGTTCAGCGGAGGATTTTCCTTGGCATCGGGAACCCTCGACGATCCGGTTTCCACAAACCAGACACTGACCAGCTTTTTTAATCGAAAGAACATTGGAATTGACAAGGCATACATTACCTACAAGCCGAAGTATGCGCAATTTCTTAAGCTCGACATGGGGAGGTTTGCCTATCCATGGTACCGGACTCCGATGACCTTTGATAACGATGTGAATGTGGAAGGACTCGCACAAACACTATCCTTTGATGTGAATTCACCAGTTTTAAAGAATTTCACAGTTGTGGGTTTTCAGCTTCCATTCAATGAAGTGTCCGGCAGAGCGGACAGCTATATTCTGGGCGGACAGATTCAAGCCCAGTTCCAGTTGGGCTCCAAGGTGCGCTTGGGCCTGTATGGTTCCGGCCTGGATTTCCTCCGCTCCGATCCAATAGCTGTGGCGCTGGGAAGCAGTCTGAGACCAAGTCTTCCGAATTCCAATACCTTAGTTCGCAACTCAAGCAATGTGGTCATTGGCTACGCCAGCAAGTTCGCATATCTGGATGCCATCATGAAGCTTGACTTCGACACCGGCGCCCGCTTTCCAACCAGTCTGGTTTTCAACTTTGTGAACAATGTCCGCGGACCGCGTGAGCGGAGCGGCTACTGGACGGAATTGACGGTCGGAAGGTCTAAGGAGAGCAAGGATGTTCAATTTGGCTATGCCCTTATCAGGATTGAAAAGGACGCAGTCATTGGCGCCTGGAATGAAAGCGATCTGCGTTCATCTACAAACGTACTCAATCATAAATTGAGTTTCGGATACACGATCAAAAGCAACGTAACCGCTCAATTTACCGGATGGATCGGTAAGCTGGTAAATCCCTATGACAACAAAGACCTTGCTATCGGCTCCGACACTCTCAGATGCACCACATCGGATCAGTCGGGTTGCAGGGACAACTATCTAAAGCGGCTGCAGTTTGACCTGATCTACAAGTTTTAATCAGGCAGGAGCCCTTGATGAAATTATCTTTATGCTTGAAGAAATAGACATGCCGTGTTTTGAGGAGGAAAAAACTATGAGAAAACTTTTGGTGATTGCAGCGATATTCATTCTCTGCATCCTTATCGGAACTGCGGGATCGATCCCGGCATCTGCCCAGGCGCGCAACATCTCCATCAAAGGATCCGACACGATGGTGCTTCTCGGCCAGAGGTGGGCTGAAACATACATGAAAAAGAACCCTGGAGTCATGATTCAGGTTACGGGGGGCGGTTCAGGAGTCGGGATCGCGGCGCTGATTAACGGGACGACGGATATCGCGGAAGCGTCCCGACCGATGAAGGATTCGGAAAAAAGCCAGCTTCAGCAAAAACGCAGCCTTGCCACCATCGAGCTGCCGGTAGCCCTGGATGGGTTGGCAGTGTATGTTCATGCCGCAAATCCGTTGGCGGAACTGACGCTGGAACAGTTAAAAAAGATCTATACCGGCGCCGCGAAAAACTGGAAGGACTTTGGCGGCAAGGATGAACGCATCATCCTCTACGGACGCGAAAACAGCTCCGGCACCTACGCGTACTTCAAGGAGCATGTTCTGGAAAATGCAGATTACTATCCGACGACCCAGACGCTTCCGGGGACTGCTGCCGTCATTAATGCGGTCTCCAAGGATGTCCGTGGCATCGGATATGGCGGGATTGCATACCTGAAGGGCGTCAAAGCAATCAAAGTCAAAAAGGACAATAAGACTCCCGGTGTTGAACCCACTCTGGAGAACGTGCAGAAAAACATCTATCCCATCAGCCGCTTCCTGTACTGGTACCTGGCTGGCCAGCCCAAAGACCAGATTAAAAAGCTGACCGATTGGGTTATGACAGCGGAAGGGCAGGCTGTCGTCAATGATGTGGGCTATTATCCACTGCCGCCGGATGTGCTGGCAAAGTTTAGCAAAAGGTAAGCTTATTTAATAGTCTTCGAGCCTTTGAGTCCCGGCGTAGCAGGCCTACTGCCGGACTCAGGGGCGCCGAGACTGGGATTGTCCGAAATGGAACTAAAAAGCCGCGGAATTTCATGGCGCAGCGCCCGCGATTGGATCACGGCACGATTCATTCGTGTCAGCGCATGGCTCTCCATCGCAATTATGTTTCTCATCCTGGTCTTTATCGCGAGGGAGGCCTTGCCGCTTTTCTACGAGCCGGAGTCTGTTGCAGAAGTCGGATTAAGCCGCCTTTTTCTTCCTCAAAACTATGGCACACCCGAGGCGCCTCTGGAATATTCCTGGCATCCCGTCTCCACAGAGCCGAAATATAGCCTGATGCCGCTTTTTTTGGGAACCCTTAAAGTCACTCTCATTGCCATGATTTTCTCGATTCCCTTATCGCTTGCGGCTGCGGTATACACGGCGGAATTTGCGCCCAGGTGGTCGCAGGAGACCATCAAGCCGGTCGTCGAGCTGCTTGCGGGTTTTCCCTCGGTAGTCCTCGGGTTTTTTGCGCTCATCGTTCTCGCCTCGTGGCTTCAGAATTTGTTCGATTTTAACTTCCGGCTGAATGCCATCGTTGCCGGGCTGGCGCTGAGTCTCGCGGTTATTCCCATTATTTTTACAGTATGCGAGGACGCGCTTTCTGCAGTGCCGCGCAAACTCAGGGAAGCCTCCTGGGCTCTGGGGGCAACCAAAGCGGAAACCACCCTGCACGTTGTTTTGCCCGCCGCCACGCCGGGAATTTTTGCGGGCTTCGTGCTCGGTTTCGGCCGCGCCATCGGTGAAACTATGATTGTGCTGATGGCATCGGGGAACGCGGCTATCACCTCGTGGTCCTTTTTTGACTCAACCCGGACCCTTCCGGCCACCATCGCTGCCGAGTTGGCGGAGGTTGTTTTCGGCAGCCCACACTACCGCGTGATTTTTTTCATAGGGCTGCTGCTTTTTTTGATCACCTTCGTTTTGAACAGCATCGGTTCCTGGGTCATAGGACGGCTCAGAAATCGGCTGTCAGGAGAATCCTAGAATGGGTACAGGACGGAGGTTTTTTTGGGACCACACGACTCGCTGGCTTACAGCCTTGGCAGGCGCAGGCATCATTTCCATCCTGGCGATCCTGATCGGAAACATCTCCTATCATGGCTGGGAGAGGCTATCGTGGGAGTTTCTGACAGCTGCGCCATCCGACGGAATGACCGGCGGAGGTGTCTTCCCGGCGATCTTCGGCACCGCGGCGCTCGTTGTGATCATGACCATATTTGTAGCCCCGGCCGGCGTGTTTGTCGCCATCTACTTTTCGGAATATGCAAATCGCAGCTCATGGTTTTATTACATTTCAAGGCAGGCGGTAAATAATCTGGCTGGAGTCCCGTCAATTGTGTTCGGCCTCTTCGGGCTTGGATTTTTTGTGCAGTTCGTCGGCAAGGGGATCGATCAGACGGTAAATGCTGGAGAGCTTGCCTATGGGCAGCCTGCGCTGATCTGGGCTGCGCTGACTATGGCAGTTTTGACCTTGCCCGTTGTTGTGGTCAGCGTAGAAGAAGCCCTTCAGGCAGTGCCCCGCAGTTTCCGGGAAGCCAGCTACGCCCTGGGATCGACAAAGTCTCAGGCCGTTTTCCGGGTGGTACTGCCGCACGCAATGCCAGGCGTACTGACGGGTTCTGTGCTGGCGGTCAGCCGTGCTGCCGGCGAGGTTGCCCCTATTCTCTTTGTCGGGGCCGCATATTATCTCCCGCAAATACCAACAAGGCTCAACGATCAGTTCATGCACCTGGGGTACCACGTCTTCATCATGTCCACGCAGTCCCCGAACGTCGACGCCACGAAGCCCTTGCTGTATTCCACGGTATTCGTGCTGTTGGCTCTGACCTTTATCCTGAACGCTGTCGCTGTCGTGATCCGGGCGCGCATGCGCGTCGCCCACCGGAGTGTCTGATGCTTTCCACCGTCGTAAATTCCCAAAATTCTCAGGTCCCGGGTATCCGTACCCAGGTGCCCGACCGGCCAGATGCCAAGCAGCCATCCGGACAACTCGATATCCGGGTCGCCGCGAAAAGCTTCAATTTCTGGTATGGCACGCACAAAGCGCTGCGGGACATCTCCATGGATATCTACGCGCGCCAGGTCACCGCCATCATCGGCCCCTCGGGATGCGGAAAATCCACCTTCCTGCGCTCTCTGAACCGGATGAATGATGTGATTCCCAATATCCGGATGGAGGGCGAGATCATCGTGGATGGGCAAAATATTATATCGCCTGATATTGATGTCGTAACCCTGCGGCGAAATGTCGGGATGGTTTTCCAGCAGCCCAATCCTTTCCCGAAGTCGATTTTTGATAACGTCGCCTACGGTCTCAGGATCAACGGACTCACCGGTTCGGCAGCGGAAAGGGAATCACGGGTGGAGGAGGCTCTGCGCCATGCAGCGATCTGGGATGAGGTCAAGGACCGGCTGCACAAAAGCGCCCTGAGCATGTCGGGAGGCGAACAGCAGCGTCTGTGTATCGCGCGAGCCCTTGCCGTTCGGCCGGAAATCCTTCTTATGGACGAGCCTGCGTCCGCGTTGGACCCGATCTCGACGGCGAAGATTGAGGACTTGATCTTCCAGCTGAAAAGGGAGTACACGATCGTAATCGTGACCCACAACATGCAGCAGGCCGCAAGAGTCAGCGATTACACTGCGTTCTTCCTCCAGGGAGAGCTCGCCGAGTTCGGCCCGACAGTTCAGATTTTTACCAATCCGGGTGACAAGCGCACAGAGGATTACATCACCGGACGTTTCGGCTAATTCCTTTGGTAAACCCCCGGCTCTGCTGGGGAACTCATGGAGTTTGACAGCTCCGTATTTTGAAACGCTGAGATCCGCTGACAAAAGCGCTGACAAACGCCGATTTGTTCGGCGAGGGTCGGCGAGCAAAAGCCGATGAGGCGCTTCTGATGGAGTTTTCTGTGGCGGCACTGTGGCAAGCGCCGTGCGGCAAGGAGATAAAGGGTATGAGAAACCGGGCGTTTGCCAAAGTGACGCCGCAGAAAACTGTCCAGCGCGGAGCGCTGGTCTCTGCGGGGATCGGAAGCGCCTCATCGGCTTTTGCCCGCGTAAGTCAGCGTTCAAGACCGGCGTCACTCATCCAACCGCTTTGAGCGGTTCAAATCTTGCTTCCGGCTTTGCCGGAGGTACCTGACTGCCTAACCTGCCTGGGGGCGATCCGCCCTGGCCCTCGGCTTTTTGTTAACTCCGCCCGTCCTGCGGGCAGAGCCTTTAGGGAAAGGGGAGCCAAACTTGCAGCACTTTTTTGAAGAACTCGATGAGCTGAACCGCCTGCTTCTGGAAATGAGCGGGCTGGTCGAGGATTCCATTTCCCGCAGCGTCCTTGCCGTGATTCATCGCGACGAGCAGGCTGCGCTGACCGTTTTCAAGAACGAGAGCAGGATTAACCAGCTGGAGATCGACATCGACAATATTGCCATCCGCCTGCTGGCGCTGCAGCAGCCCGTGGCAGTGGATCTGCGCTTCGTGACCATGTCGATCAAGATCAACAACAATCTTGAACGGATGGGCGACATCGCGGTCAACATCGCCGAATGCGCACTTTCTCTGATCCGCATGCTGCCGCTGGACCCGAGGGTCGACATCCCTTATATGGCGAAACTTGCCCAAGACATGATCCGGAACAGCCTGGACGCCTTTGTGCGGAGGGATGCCATACTCGCGAGGAGCGTCCTGCGGTCCGACGACGCCGTCGACAGGCTGCGGGACAAAATGTATGCTGAAATCCTGAAATTCATGGAAGAGGATCCGCGCAGGATTCATCCAGGCCTGGAGTATCTTTTTGTCGCGAGGGGCCTGGAGCGGCTGGCCGACCACGCCACAAACATTGCCGAAGACGTTGTGTTTTTCGTGCAGGGCGTCGATGTGCGGCATCATGCCGAACAGATCCAAGAACGGCCCTGATCACCTGTTGCGTGTTGTATTATGGCTGATCCTCTTGGATAACGTGTTGCGGTGAATGCCCAGAACGTTCGCCGTGCGCATGATGTTGCCGTTATTTCTCCGCAATACCTCGGTAATGAAGCACCTTTCGAATTGCCCGGTCGCTTCGGAAAATAAAATCCCTTTTTCGACCATTTCCCTGCAGAGAATTTCGAGCCGCTCCTTGAGCCGGAGCGGAGGCTTGACCTGAGAGTCGCTCATGATGCGCTCCTGCTTTGGTTCCAGGCATGAAGCACCTTCTTGTATTGCTCGTTGAATTGATCCTTGAGGTGCTGCGGAACCAGAAGAACGGCCGTTCGTGCGCCGGCAAGCAGGTAGGGAGCCAGGAATGAGTGCGACATCAGGTTTTCGCGAACCGGAAAAGCAATGAGCCCGAGAACAAGGACAGATGCGATGGCCCAGCCGCGCAGAAGCCCGAACACTCCCCCCAGCAGCCGGTCGATCCACCCAAGAGAGGCCGCCTTGATGAAGCGATTGATCACAAAGCCAATGATGGCTCCCAGGAGCAGGCAGCCGGAAAAAATGATGACAAATCCCGCCAGGTTAGCCACGGTCTCGGTGCGGCAAAACTCAATCAGTCTGCCGGCCATCACCGGATAATACACGGCGGCAAGAATGAGCCCGCCGATCAAAGCTACCAGGCTTACGAGCTCGCGTACAAACCCCTTGGCTATAGCGATGCCGGTGGAGAGCAGGATTATGCCGGCAAAAAAACAGTCGGAAAAGGTCCATTGGCTCCAATGCATGCGCAACTCCTGTCCTGATCGGGACGATCATGAATTACAGCCTATAATGCGGGCAAGGATAAATTTAGCCCAAACAACGCAAAGCTGCGTGTTTGTATCACAGATTTCGCGGACGCATACAGATATTTTTTCCCAAAGCACCCGGAGGTTCTCGATGCCCTGCTACACCAGTGGCGAGCCCGTGAGCAGACGGTAGGCTTCGAGGTATTTGTTGGTGGTTCCCTGTACAACCTCGGACGGGAGTTCGGGGCCGGGTGGCCTCTTGTCAAAATGGATCTGCTCGAGGTAATCGCGCACGTATTGCTTGTCAAATGAGGGTTGCGGCCTTCCCGGTTTATAGCCGCTGGCCGGCCAAAACCTGGAACTGTCGGGAGTCAGAAGCTCATCGCACAGGATAATTTTCCCATCGTGCAGCCCGAATTCAAATTTGACATCGGCGATGATAATGCCCCGCTGGAGCGCATATTCGGCCGCCCGGGAGTATATTTTGAGCGTCAGATCCCTCAGCTGAGCTGCATGTTCATGCCCGATGATTTTGACGGTATCCTCAAACGAAATGTTGATGTCGTGTCCTTCTTCAGCCTTGGTGGCGGGGGAAAAAATCGGCTCCGGCAACCGGTCGCATTCCTGCATGCCGGCGGGGAGCCGGATCCCGCACACGGAGCCGGTTTCCCGGTACTCTTTCCATCCGGATCCCGCCAGGTAGCCGCGCGCCACGCACTCGACGGGAAACATTTCAGCTTTGACCGAAAGCATGCTGCGCATGCGGAGCGTGTCGCTGAACCTCTTCAAATCCTGGGGGAAATCATCGACATTGGAACTGATCAGGTGGTTCGGCACAATATCGTGCATCATATGGAACCAGAACCGGGACAACTGCGTGAGCACGGCGCCTTTGTAGGGAATCGGCGTCGGAAGCACCACATCGAACGCGGAGATCCTGTCGGTCGCGATCAACAGGAGCTTGTCTCCGTACTCATACAGATCCCGAACCTTACCCCTCCGCAGCAGCCTTAATCCGCTAAGTTCGGTTTGGATGCAGATATTCAAGTCCTTTGCCATAACCCCTCCCGTCGAATTACGAATGACGAATTACGAATGCCCAATTATGGAGCAGGTTGGTTTAATTCGTCATTCGTAATTCGTAATTATGCTTCAGCTGGCCAGTGCTTCCTGGTGCTGCTGGAAATCCACGCCGATGATCTTGGAAACACCGGGCTCCTCCATGGTCACTCCATAAAGGGTCTGCGCCGCCTCCATCGTATTCTTGCTGTGGGTGATAATGATGAACTGAGTGTTTCGGCTCAGCTCCTTTAGCAATCGCGTGAAGCGGCCGATGTTGGAGTCATCGAGCGGCGCATCGACTTCGTCCAGCACGCACACGGGGCTCGGCCGGAAACGGAAGATTGCGATCAGCAGCGCCAGCGCGGTCAAAGCTTTCTCTCCGCCTGAAAGAAGCAATACGTTTTGCAGGCGTTTGCCGGGCGGCTGCGCAATGATATCGATGCCGCTTTCCAGAACGTCTCCCTCGTCAAGCATGCGGAGGTCGCATTGGCCGCCGCCGAACAGAATTTGAAACACTTCCTGGAAATTCTGGCGGATGGCCTTGAAGGCCTCTTCGAACTGTTCCACGGAGCGGCGGTTGATTTCCGATATTGCCTTCTGTGTGTCGGCAATCGATTTTTCGATGTCGAGACGCTGGCCGTTCATGAACTGGTAGCGCTGATCCAGTTCCTTGTATTCCTCCAGAGCCCGCATGTTGATGGCGCCGAAATTCTCGATGATTTCCCGCAGGCGGTCATGCGCTTCGGAAACCTCCTGGTATTCCCGCTGCCAGTCCGCCTCCTGGATGTCGGCGATCACTTCGGACACTGAAAGGTGAAATTCCTCCTGGCAGCTGCGTTCCAGGTGCTCGAGGTCGCTCTCCAGCCGCGCCTTATCGATTTCGATCCTGCTGCGCGCATTCATCGCGTCCTCGCGGGCAGTGTGAAGCTGCCGCAATTTATCGTCCAGGCCGGCCAGGTCGGCGCGCCGGGCAGAGAGAACCCGCTGTTTTTCCTCCAACGCTTCGCCGGTTTCCTGAACGGCCCGGCCGCATTCGACAATTCTCACCCTGGCTTCCTCCTGAGCCGCTTCAAGTTCCTTGATTCTCTCAAGGGCCTGGGCGGCATCGGAGCTGTTGACATCGGCGCGTTTGCGGACGTCATCCGATTCGGTTGCAAGGCGGCGCAGATCGTTTCCCATGGCGGACCGCCGTTCCTGCTTAACCGCGTGCGCCGAAACAAGGTTGCCGAGCTGTCTCAGGAGCGCAGCGCTCTCGGATCGCAGCGACTGCAGCCTGCCGTTAAGCTCCTGCAGTTCTTCGGAGCCGCTTCCGCTGCGCGCCTCGATTTCCGCGATTTGTGCCGCAGCATCCTTCAGCTTTGATTCGAGGTCGCGCTTTTCATCGGCAAGCTGGGAGATCTCGGAGTCGGCGACGTTTTCGGCCTGGGCTATCTTATCAAGCTCGCCCTCGAGTCTCGAGACTTCGTGCCCGGCGAGCGCCATATCCACTTCGAGCTTGCGGGACTCCGCCGTGAGCCCTTTCAGAGACTCAGCGGCCGCCGCCTGTTCCTGTTTCAGGCCGGCGAGTTCCTGTCGCGTCGACTGGATTTTATCGAGCAGGATACCCAGTTTCTTCTCCAGTTCACGCTTTTCGCGCTTCAGCGCTAGAAAACCCGCCATCGATTTGCGTTCTCCGACTGCCGATAGCGTTCCGCGCGGAGAGTAGGCCTCTCCCGAGAGAGTCAGGAAATTGGCGCCCGACGCATGTTCGGCGACGCGGAATGCGGTATTCAGGTCCGAGACCATGATGGTCGAGGCGTATTCGGGAAGCGCGCGCTCGAACGCATGCTTCACCTCGGGGTTCATGCGCAGGAGATCGTCCAGGTAACCAACCACGCCATCGCCGCTCAACGGAGGGCGGCCGGGTCCGGCCGCATGGCTGTGCCCGTTGCGTATGGTCATGAACGTGCATTTCCCCGCACCGATGCGCTTGAGCCGTTCCACCCCCTGCACCGCGTCTTCGCGGCTCTCCACGAGTATGTACTGCAGGGGATCGTTCAGGTAATCTTCCAGGGCCGCTTCGTAGGCGGGATCGGTTTCAATGTGGTCGGCCAGTGTTTTGGCCTTGCAGGGCTCCTCTCCCGGAATCCGTGTCGACAGGTACTTCTGAACGCCTTCGGAGTAGTTGCTCCGCCTTCTTTCAACCTCCTCGAGAGAGGAGAACCGGTGCTGAATCAGGCTGTGCTCGTTGACCTGCGCCGACATTTCTTCCGATACGCTTTCGATGCGGGCACCAAGCTCCCGCGCTCTGGATTCGAGTTCCTCGCAGTTTGCGGAAACCTCCTTCTGCCGCGCAGCCAGCAGCGCGGAGACGTTGCGGGCATTTTCGAGTTCTGCCGCAAGGGCTGCGCGTTCCTGGAATTTGGCCTGACGTTCGCCTTCCAGCCGGGACGTTCGTGCGGCGATGCGTTCCAGGCTTTCCTGGCAGCGGGCCTGCAGGTTTTTCAGGTCTGAAAGCCTCCCCGCCCCGGTCAAAAGGAAAGAACGCAGATCGTCGATTTTTCCCTCAGTCTGGTGGATCGCATCCAGGGTCACGTCGCTTTTGGCCTGCTCGGCCTCGAGCGCTTCCTGTTCGCGCGCTATCTCGTCCGTGATCGAGCGAAAAGAATTGCTCAAGCGTTCCATCTCGCTCGAGATGAGCTGCCTGCGCTCTTCAATGGCTTTCTGTTCGCGTTCCAGTTCGCCGGTCCGGGACATAAGGCCCAGCCGTTGCGTTTCCTGGTTCTCCAGCATACTCTGCGCGTTCCCCGCATCCATTTTCAGGCTGGCGAGTACCTCTCGAGTCTGATGGACCCGTTCTTCCTGCGCGTCGCACTCCTCCCGTTCGGACTGCCGGGATTTTTCGGCGGTCTCCAGTTCCGAAAGAATCGACCGTTCGCTTTCCTGGGCGCTGCTGAAGCGGGCGGCGCACTCCGAAAGCCTTTCCCGGAGTTGCCGCTCTTCCATCCCGAGTTTTATCCGCTGTACGGAGCGCAACTCTTCGCGCAGGCGGTTGTAGCGCCGCGCTTTCGCGGCCTGCCTTCGGAGCGAATTGAGCTGGCGGACCACCTCGCGGATAATGTCCTGCGCGCGTGTCAGATTCTGCTGGGCCATCTCGAGCTTCATTTCTGCGGAGTAACGGCGGCTCTTGAACAGAGTGATTCGGGCGGCCTCTTCAATCAGCGCGCGACGTTCAGCGGGTTTGGAGCTGAGGATCTGGCCGATCCGTCCCTGTTCAAGAATGGCATAGGAATTCGGTCCCAGCCCGGTGCCTTCAAACAGCGCCTGAATGTCCTTAAGGCGGCAGCGATGGCCGTCCAGATAGTACTCGCTTTCGCCGGAGCGATAGAGACGCCGTCCGACCGTGAAGCCGTCCGGATTCAAGTCCGGCACTCCGGGGATGTCTATTTTGTTGTCGAGGGCCAGCGTAAGAGCAACCTCGGCAAACCCCATGGCCTTTCGCGCCTGGGTGCCGTTGAAAATCACCCCCTCCATCTTGTCCGTGCGCAGAGACTTGGCGCTCTGCTCACCGACAACCCAGCTCATGGCATCGGCGATATTGCTCTTTCCGCATCCGTTGGGTCCGACAATGGCCGTGATTCCTTCGTTAAAAGGAATATGAGTGCGGTCGCAGAATGATTTAAATCCGATGAGTTCCAATTTCCTGATCTGGTTCATTGAGGTCTATACCCGTTTGATGAAAAACGCCTGTTGTACTGAATTACCTGTTTCACCTGAGGTTCACCTGAAAGAAGTCGGTCACCTGTGTGTCATAGGTCTTGAGATCTTCGCCGCCCATGAGTCGAACGCGCGACGTTTTGAAAGAAGCCATCTCCTGCCGGGGCCGGAACCTGTCGTTCAATGCGGCCGTCAAATCTCCCAGCCGTTTGCGGTTCTCGCCCCGGATAAAGAGAACCGCCCGTCCGGCAAGCGACTGGACCGGAAGAGGCTCGCTCAGCAGCGAACGGTCTCCCAGATGCAACAGCGCGAATGCCCAGCCGCAGCCGAGCCGGATGGGGCCGCTCTCCAGTCCAAAATCCTCAAAAATTTTTAAGTCCAGAAAATCCGGCACGAATTCAAACGCCCCGTCTGCAACAACCGCGCGAACCTCAGGAATGGATGCAGCAGCCCGCAAAGCCGCGTACGCGCCCACATCCACTCCCCAGATTCCGACTCGCGAAGCATCGATCTCGGACCTGTTGCGCAGAATCTCGAGCGCCTGCAGCATATCTTCAGCCTCACGCAAACCAAGTGTGCTGGCTCTCTTTGGAGAGGTCCCGCAGCCGCGCTGGTCGTAAACCAGAAGATTGAATCCTTTTTCACGCAGCATTACGGCCAGGCTGAGCGCGTCCGAACGGCTCATTCCGTAGCCGGGAGCAAGAAGGACTCCTGGCGCGCCTTTCAGCCCCGGGATCCACCACCCCGCGGTTTCCTCCCCTCTGCCCGAGGGAATAGCGACTTCCAATGACGGCAACAGATAATGAGACGGATTTACAGTCTCCGGGACTGCTCCCGGGTGCGTGATTTTGTATACCAGGAATCCCAAAGCGGCAAACACGCCCCCCAGCAATAGGACCACGGCAGGCAGGGCTGTCCGCAAGTATTTGCCTGCATCGGCTTTTGCATAAACATGCCGTTTCATTCCTGAAACTCCGAACCCTGCGCCAAAAGAAACCCATACCATCGGGTGCGGGCGCCAGAAATCCCACTGCAGCTGAGTGTTTTCAAATACTTAGGGCCCATTTCAGAGGTTCTGAAATACGACCCCCACTATAGCATAGCCGTTCTGCAGCAACCAAGAAAAATCACAATATATCGGGGTTATCTGGGGAGGGACTACTACATATAGAGCTTTTGCGCATTGGCTCGCTGGAGCTGCTACTGAGCCGATGTAAATCCTCTGGAGTGTTGATGTTAGCCAGATCGGCATCAAGAAAGAGGCCTTCGTCCGGATCTACCCACCGGATGGACAGACTGGCGTCAAGAAAGGCCTCAATTACCTTGCTACCCCCCCGCTCGAGTGCGTGTTCAATGACAGGGAGGCAGGATCGTCGATATATCGCGCATAAAGGATGAGCCACGCCGTCCCTGGTGCGGGGAATGACGCCGTCAAAGCCCTCGGCGATCTCAAGGAATCTCGGGAGAATCTGGTCCCGCAGGTTGGGTAAATCGCATGCGAGCACAATGTAGAGGGAGCAGGCATTTTGCTTCATGGCCGCGTGGATGCCGGCCAGGGGTCCCCGGTCCATAAAGCAGTCCGGAACAACCGGCAAATTGAGAAACCCGTAACTGGCCTCATCGTTGGAGGATATGAGAATACGGGATGTGAGTGGAAGCACCCGGTCGATGAGTTTTTGAATGAGCGGCTGGCCGCCGACCTTCAGCAAGGCTTTATTGACGCCCATCCTGCGGCTGCGTCCGCCGGCCAGGATAACCGCACACAGGTCGTTTGAGATCACGAAAAGAAATTAGGCCAGCAGAATGGGAATAGCAAGCGAATTGACAAACCTCAAACCGCAAATGACGAATAACGAATTACGAATGACGAATTGAAAACATACACGATGGATTGACGATCCTTCTAGCTCGAAATTCGGAGAAATTCGTACAGTGACTTGTTTGAACTAAAGCAGGAATGTTTCAATTCGTCATTCGTCATTCGTCATTCGTAATTCTGATATACTTCACTTTTTGAAAGGTCGGGTCCTTATGAAAAGATGGTTCCGGGCAGCGGCTCTGACTGTTTCATGGATGCTGCTCTCCCTTTCGGCGCTTTGGGCAAAGACTGAATTTTTTAGGATTGAAGACCTCCGGCCGGGTATGAGAGGGACAGGCAGGACCTGCTTTCAAGGGACAACGCCGCAGGAATTCCAGGTGGAAATCCTTGGGATTCTTCACGGCATAAATCCCGGTGCCAGCGCGGTCCTCGCCCGGCTCAGCGGCGAGATGCTCGACAAGACGGGCGTCTTCGAAGGAATGAGCGGCAGCCCCGTGTTTATTGACGGCAAGCTTCTGGGCGCCATTGCCTTTTCCTATACATTCGCCAAGGAGCCAATCTGCGGAATTACGCCCATCACGCAGATGGTTCAAACGTTCGATGAACCGGCTGATCCGACTTCCGGAGCCAAGGGCGTTATCAAAAAAAGCGATCTCCAAAATTTACCTATGCCTCCTTCCGGCGGCAGATACGGCGTCAAGGATCTGCGCCTACAGACAGGCGACCTCAAAAAACAGCCGGCCCTTGCCGCCTTCGGGGGTCATGCACTGGTGCCCATTGCCACGCCGCTCAGCCTGGGCGGACTGCATCCTGCGACTCTGGACGCCTTTGCCCCGCGGCTTCGAGCCATGGGGCTTTCGTTGTTGCAGGGAACAGGAGGCTCGAAACCTTCACCAGCCTCCCGATCTGCCCGGCAGCCCGAGGATTCGCCCCTCGAGCCCGGCTCCAATATCGTGGTTCCTCTGGTCCGGGGCGATCTGGATGTTTCCGCCGGAGGCACGGTCACGCATGTGGACGGCAACAAAGTTTACGCTTTCGGCCACAGTCTGTTGGAACTCGGTTTCACGGAACTGCCCATGCACAAGGCACGGGCCATCACGGTATTCCCGAGCCTTGAGAGTTCCTTCAAGATCCTTGAAACGGGCGAGCAGGCCGGAACCATCCGCCAGGACAGGGGAATGGGAATTTACGGCATTCTCGGGGATATGCCGCGCATGGTCCCGCTGAATGTGCATCTGACGACGAGCCGGGGAGTCCGGAGGGATTTAAAATACGAACTGGCCCGCGACCCTCTGCTTACGCCTCTTCTGATCAACCTCACGGTTTACAACACCATTGTCGCGACAGAGCGCGCCCAGGGATTCACGACCCTGAGGGTCAAAGGGAAGATTCACATCAAGAACCAACTGCCGATAGAGGTCAACAACCGCTTTTCCTCGACCGGCGGCGCACCCTCCGACGCGTCGCTGTCCGTCGCGGTGCCGGTCAATTACCTGATGGCTGCGGGCTATAGGAATTTGGATCTTGAAAATATCGATCTCGAAATCTCGGCTCAGGAGACGGATCAGGCGGCCATGCTGGACTCCATCAGTTTCAGCCGCACCGAGGTGAAAGCCGGCGAATCCCTGGAATTGGCAATTTCCTGCAAGAAAGCGAACGGGGAGTCGCTGCGCGAAACCTATCCGGTCAAGATCCCGGAGAATGCTTCTCCGGGGCCGATGCTGATGCTGGTTGCCGACGGAACGGCGATCATGTCCTTGGAGGACAAGGAAGAAGGAGACATCCTGGTCCCGCGCGACCTCACGCAACTCATAAGGTTTATCAACAATATTCGGAAGAATGACCGGCTCTATGTTCGATTTTACCGGCAGGAACCCGGGGTGCTGGTTAAAGGGGAAGGTATGCCCGGCCTGCCCCCGTCCTATCTTTCCATACTGAAATCGGAGCGCAAGGCCGGGGCCATCACCTCGATTCGTACTTCCACGCTTTTGGAATATGAGCTGCCGCCGTCGGACTTCATGATTGAAGGCGCAAAAATTTTGAGACTCGTGATAAAACCTTGACCTGCTCTTTGCAGTGCGCCCATTTGCCTGCGCTCTTGCGTCGACATCTGGCCGCAGGACGAAAGCCGCGAGGTGCGGTATGCCCATGGCACCTGCGGCCCGCAGCCGGTTTGCGGAAACACAGTTACTGGGAGACATCATGCGATATCGAAAGCCTGTTTTGCTGCCTGTTTTGCTCGTCCTGTCCATGGCTGTCTGGGGCGTCACTCCGCAATTCTGGGAAAATTTTACGCAAGCGGAACTGCTCAGGGGCAGGTTCGACCGTGTGTCTCTTTCACCCGACGGGAAGATATATCCGGCGCCCGCATACGATCTGGTCTATGACACGGGCCAATCCTACGTTTTTTCCATGGTGCGCGACAAGGCGGGCAATCTTTTCATCGGCACGGGCGATGAGGGTAAAGTGTTCAAGGTTGATCCGCAGGGAAAGGGAAGCCTGTATTTCCAGGCCAAGGAACTGAATGTTTTCGCCATGGCGCTGGACGCTTCCGACACGCTCTATGTCGGGACTTCACCCGATGGAAAAGTCTACAAGGTAACGGGGCCCGGCCAGGCGACCGATTTCTGCAATCCAGAAAGCAAATATATATGGTCGTTGATTTTTGATGACGCAGGCAGTCTCTACGTTGCAACGGGTGCCAGTGGAGTCGTCTACAAAGTTGACAAGAGCGGGGCGAAATCAGCATTTTATACGTGCGGCGACAATCATGTGGTGTGCCTGGCAAAGGGAAGCAACAACAGTCTGTTGGCCGGGACCTCGCCCGCGGGACTGATCATGGAAATCACGCCGTCAGGAAAGGGATTCGCCCTGATGGATGCTCCCCTTGAGGAAATCCGCTCCCTGACGATGGACCGATTCGGCACTATCTACGCTATCGCTGCTTCCGCCAGAGGAGTGGATATGCTGCCGGCGCCCAAACCATCGGCCGTATCGGCCCCCGGCACGACAGCTTCCTCGGCCACGGTCACGATGGAATCCGTGCTGGGGATTGCAGAAAAAGCAAAGGAGACAAAGGTTGTCACGGCACCCGGCGGAGAGAAGGAATCCGCAGGCGCCAAATCGGCCGTGTATGCCATAACAAAGGATGGAAGCATAGAGACGGTCTACAGCTCCAACGAACAGACAGTCTTTGACGCGATGGTGCGCGGCGATTCATCCCTGATGGTTGCGGCGGGCCCCAAGGGCCGGCTCTTCTCCATTGATGCCGCCAAGCAGGTGACCGTAGTTTCGGACACTCCCGATGAAGATTTGACTCGCCTGCTGGCGGACGGAGATGCTGTCTACATCAGCAGCAGCAACCAGGGCAAGGTATACAAGCTACGGACGCAAAGGGCCCAGGCAGGCGCCTATGAATCCAGCGCCCTGGATGCCAAAACGGTTGCCTCCTGGGGGAAAATTTCGTGGCGGATTGCCAATCCTTCGGGAGCGACGGTAGAGCTCTCCACGAGGACGGGCAACACCGATAAGGCGGACAGCTCCTGGAGCGACTGGAGCCCGGCCTATAGCGGCCCCGGACAGCAGATAACCAGTCCCCGGGCGCGCTACCTGCAATGGCGTGCAACATTCAAAAACAGTGCCGGCGCGGCTTCCAGCGCCGTGGCCGATATGTTGGAACAGGTCCAGGTGGCCTATTTACAGCAAAACCTGAGGCCTCAGGTGACCAGCATTGAGGTGCTGCCTTATGGAATTGAGCTTCAGAAGCAACCGTCGCTGGCTGCGGGGGGGCTGACGCTTTACACCCCTTCCACCGGCCCGGACGGACGCTCGCTGAATGCCCCGCGGGAACGGGGAAGGGAGAGGCAGCCCATGGCTCCTCGTCAAGTCCTTCAGCCGGGAGCCCAATCCTTCACCTGGAAAGCGACCGACGATAATGACGACTCCCTGGAGTACGCGCTTTATTTCAGAGGCGAAGTGGAATCGGACTGGAAACTGCTTGAGAAAAAGCTCACCGATTCCTTCTATGCTTTGAATGCGGCCGCTTTGCCCGATGGCAATACCGGCTGAAGGTTGTGGCGAGCGATGCGCCCGCGAACCCTTACGACAAATACCTCATCGGCGAGCTCGTTTCGGACCCGTTTGTGGTTGCCAATGCCACCCCTCTGGTTGAAATCATGGAGAACAGAACAAGCGGGAAGAGAGTTGAGGCACAATTCCGGGCACGGGTGCTCACCGGACGAATCACTACGGCCGAGTTCTCCATCGATGGCGGCGAGTGGTTCCTGGTCTTTCCCGTGGATGGGATCGCCGACTCGATCCAGGAGGAATACAGAATAGCGACTTCTGAGCTTTCAACGGGAGAACACCTGATCGGAATCCGTGCCAGCGACGGGGACGGCAACACCGGAACCGCCAGGCTTGTTGTGAAAATCCCTTAGCAAAGGAGGTAACGAGCCGCAATTCCCGGCGAGGCAAAGCACTATATTCCTGAGACTTATGCAGGGACGCGGAGGTCGCGGGATTGAAATGCTTGCGGCTTTGGGAATGTACCGGCTCAATGCTGATTGGGGGGCCTGCCTGGCTCGTGCGCGCTTCGCTGCAGCCTGGATTGAGGACTTTTTTGGAATTTGTGCAACCTTTGCCTGCCGCTGCGATCATTAGTTGCAAGATCGGCCTGTTGCGTGTAATGTCTATGGGGCCAATCGGGGGTGTGGGCAAGTGCGGGCTGGCTTGGAGTTCACCGGAAACAAAGCTTCGTCGGCGCCTGCCGAAAAGAGGCAGGCTTTGCTTTTTACAAACAAAAAATCAACGAGATTCGCCATGAAAATAGGATGCTGGAAAGCTTTTTGTGTCTGTTTCATTTCCTTTTCAATGCTGTTTGCTGCTTTCCCGGCTTTCGCTGAAAACGGCACGCTTCAAGTGAAGTGCGCGGATGCCTCAGGAAATCCTGTGCCGGGTGTCAAGGTTGTAGCGGTTCAGCTTAAAAGCCAGAAAGCCAAGGACAAGAAGTCGGACGCCCAGGGGATCGCCGATTTCGGGAAAATTGAGGATGGAGCCTATAGAATTGTGGGGCGCAAGGAGGGTTTTGTTCCTGCACTTTATGAGTTCGCGATGGTCAGCGGAGGCCCGCAAACCATAACGCTCAAGTTCGCTCCCGGCGCGGACAAGAAACTTCATTTCGAGGATCCGGCAGAGGAGAACCGGGCGTTCGATCTGCTGAGGCAGGGGCTTGAAAGCTACAAGCAGAACAAATTCGCGGATGCCGAGAAATTGTTTCTTCAGTCGGTCGAGATTAGTTCCTCCAACCCCGATGCCGTTTATTACCTGTCGGTCGCCTATCTGCAGCAGTCAAAATTCGATCAGGGCATTGAGATGCTGAAAAGGACAATCGAGCTTTCGAGCGCGTATTTGACTCTGCCGTCGCCGAATCCCAACGGTCCGAATCCCTACGAACAGATGAGTCAAAACGCACAGCAGCTGCTCAAGAGAATGCCGGCGCTCAGGGGGGAATCCGCCCTCAGGCAGCAGAAATATGACGAGGCCGTTGTCCAGTTCAAGGAAGCCGTCAAATCCGATCCGAACAATTCCGAATATCATGCCAATCTTGCCATTGCGCTGACGAACGCCAAGCAGTTTGACGAGGCGCTGGCGTCTCTGGAAAATGCCCTCAAACTGAAACCGACGGAAAAAGCATACACCGACCTGAAAGCTCAGATTAATGCCAGGAAAGAAGGCATGGTTCTGGACAAGGCCCAGACCTTCATGAACGAAGGGAACAAGCTGCTTCAGGATGGAGACGCCGCGGGCGCGCTCAAAAAATATGAGGAATCCAAAGCCCTGGTGGCGCAGGACAAGCAATCGCCGCTGTGGCGGCAGATGGCCCGTGCGCATGCCAAGCTGAATCAGGAAGACGCCGCTGTGGCTGCGTTCAAAAAGTCGATCGAGCTTGCTCCCGCCGATAAAGCAAGCGAATACCGCAACTCCTTTGCGCAATATTACCTGGACGGCAAGAAATACGACGAAGCGGTTGAAGTGCTGGCAGATCCGAAGGCGGCAGGATCCCAAAGCCCGGAACAAACCCTGCTCGCATTGGCGGCGAGCTCCAAGAACAAACAGCCTCAGCTCGCTGAAGCCGCATTGGAGCGGCTTCTGAAAGTAAATCCGGATAATTCGGATGCCTATTTCGATCTTGGGCAGATGTACTATGCGGATGGCAAAGAAAAAGACAGCCGCACCAAGGAACTGCTGACAAAATACGTTGAGACCGGCAAGGACGAGGCCAAGCTGGAAAGCGCCAAGAATATGCTGATCATGATCAACCGGCGCACCAAGTAGCCGCTTCGCCCGCGGTGGGTCCCCGGGGGGGTAAAGGGAAGACTCTTTTACCCCCTTTCCCCCTCCGCTACAAACGCTTGCGTCGAATCTCCCTTTCATGCTTCTCAAAGGGGGTGTCGCGCTTTTTGTACTGCCTATAGGCACAGTAGAAAGCGATGACGGCTGCGCACAGGAAAAAGTATCGATACCGGCTGTCCAGCAACGCCACAGCGATAAAAAAAAGCCCGGCAATGCCGGCCATCAAGCTCGTGCCTTTTTCGGAGATCCACTCCCAGTTCATAGGAAATCCCTCGAGCGATGGAACATAATTTCCGGAAATCGGTGAGTATTGCCTGAGATCAAGCCCGGATGCGCGAGCATCCGCTGATCCGTGCAATCCGTGGCCCGGCGTTCTCTTGATCGATTCCTAATCCATTCGCGGCAGTTTTGGACTTTCCTTCGTTTTTTCTTTCGCAGGCTTCGTCCTGCGCTTCTTGCCTTTCCCGGATTTCGCAGAAGCTGTTGAGGCTGTCTTCCTGCGCCTTGTTTTCGGCTTCTGCGCCGGCGTTTGCTTAACCTCTTCCGGCAGAATTTCGGCGGCTGTCTCCTTTGCCGCAATGGGCTCAGCGGCCTCTGCAGGAGGCTCCGGCAGAGGCCCGACGGCTTCCGGCATCGGCCTCTCGGTTTCCGAAACTGACATATCCAATTCGGACTGGATCGATTCAACGGGGGCCTGCTCTTCTGAAGGCTGTTCCTGAGAGGGCTTGGGATACCTTTCGGCCGGGAAGATGCGCAGGATCCCCTGCCGGTTGCGTTCGACGCGGAGAAGCCCGTCTTTTTGGGCCTGTCGGACCAGGTCGTAAGTGCTCGACAAGCCGTACTGGTGTTCATCGAAGGGCGGTTGCAGGGATCTCAACAGCTGCTTGAAAGTCCGCAAATACATCGGCCAGTGTGGTTTGAATCTCGATTCCCGGAGGAGGTCCTGCAAAACACGGATAGCCTCGGATGCCTGGGCTGAGCTCGCCGGTTGTTCCGGGGCCGCCGCGGCAGGTTCGGGCGAAGGCTCCGGTGCGGCTGCGGGGGGTTCCGCATCATCCCTTTCCCTTTGCGCTTCCTCGGTTTCTTTGAGTTCGACCAGGAGGCTCCGGTCAACCTGTTTCAGGTGGACATGTCCGGCGTCCGCCAGTTTCTGGATGAAATCGCGGAAGCTGCTGACTCCATAGTCTCTTTCCGAAAAAGTCGAATCGAGCTGGAGCAGGGTGCTTTTCAGCAATCCCAGTTGCGGCGACACCTCGCGGTCGGAGAGGATCTTGAGAGCTCTGCGGATAATCGGGAGGGCATTCCCCAGGGACGAGGTGCTGGAACCCTGGGATTTGCCGGAAGCCTTCCGGGCCCCTGTGTGAATGCCGACAAGGTTTTCATAGGAGATGAACTCGTGGCAGTTTTTCTGAAGGATGACGCTTGTGAACGCGCGTCCTCCGACCACGAAAACCGTTTTGTCGTATTGCTTCAGCTTTTCAACCAACGCTATGAAGTCGCTGTCTCCGCCCACGATGACAAATGCATTGATATGGTCGCGAGTGAAGGCCATCTCGAGAGCGTCCAGCGCGAGAGCGATATCGGCCCCGTTTTTATCGCCACCCGGCGTGAGATTCCGCTGCACCATCTGGACGGCATGCTGGGTCATGGCCCGGCTGAAATCCTCCGCGCGTTTCCAGTCCCCGTATGCGATTTTTGTCACTACCTCACCTTTTTCTTTGATCGCCTCGAGGACGGTGCCGACATCAAAGTTGCGGTTGAGGGATTGTTTTACACCGATCGCAATGTTGTCGAAATCGATGAACACTGCAATCTTCAGGCGTTCTTCGTTTGAGTTATCCATAGTAAACCTGTTTTTCAAATTATATCACTCCCAGGACATTCGATGCCCTGTCCTCTCAAGGGCGGCCGCTATCCGTCGATGGATTCCCGGCCCGAAGCCGAAAATCGATCGGGATGCCGGGCAAAAAAAACAAGCCGGCAAGATTGCATAGCAGAATCAGCGCCGATGTGGCAAGAGAAATTACCAGAGCAGGGGCTCCCGGGATTCCCACGAGAGACAGTGCTTCGACATAAAACCACTCGCGCACGCCCAGCCCGCCGAGTGTTATAGGGAGCATGGTTGCGAGCGTGACGAGCGGATACAGCGCCGAAAAACTAACGATAGGCACCTCGTGACCCGCCGCTACGGTCACCTGCCGGAAGATCCACAAAACCAAAGCCGAGTTCAGCAATGAATAAAAAGAAATCCAGGAAATTTCAGCCGGCCGCAGGCGGCAGGTCCCCAGATCCCGATGAAATCCCGCGACGGTTTGAAGCATATTCTGCAGGGGGGTCGAACGGCCCTGCTTGACAAGCCGGGAGTGCCATTTTTCGCCTTTCAAAACCGCCCAGATACAGATGCCGAAAGCTGCCCAGGAAAAAAAATAGGCCATCCACAAAGGGAAGCCTCTCCACCGGATCGGGCAAAACAGGATCGCCAGAGTTCCGTAAAAGAGAAGCGAAACCAGTCCCACGGCCCTGTCCTGCAGGACGGAAACCAATCCTGCCTGCAGAGGCCGGCCGTGTTTTTTGCTGACGATGTAAGCTTTAACCGCATCCCCCCCGATAAGTGAGGGTAGCCCTATGTTAAAAAACATACCGGTGAAATACATCTGGACGAAACTCAGATAGCTTCCCCGCATTTGAAAGGATGCGGCAAAGATGCGCCAGCGCTCCGAACAGACAAGCTGGCCCGCCCAAAGAAGAACCAGGAGCAGGAGCAACGATACGCGGTCGTATGCATGCAGATCCCCGCGGATCCTGGAAATATCGACGGAGCGGAAAACGAGAAACAGAAGCAGCAGGGTGAGGGCAAGCTTGAAAAAACTCAACATTGTTCTGGGAACAGCCATGTCGCGCATTGTATTCGATAATGGAACATATATCTTGCAGATTTCACAAAAATCCGTTGATAATCTCCGCGAAATTTGTGAAATCATTGGGTGGATCGCTCTGCATAAATATTTTCGCGGCGAGGCGGCACAAACATTTCAGGACCTGTCCGTTGCAGGCTGGCGCCTTGAACACTGCAAGCCGGCCCGGATCCGGTGCTGAAGCAGAAAGCCTGGGAAATGTGGCTATCCGGTTCCGGGCGATGAATGCCCTTGGGGGATTCCATGGATTTGGAAACGGCAAAATGCTGGATGCGGGAAGCTCTGTCAGAGGCGCGTAATGCCGAAGTCGAGGGAGAAGTTCCAGTGGGCGCTGTGCTTCTGGTGAATGAGAAGATTGTCGGCCGCGGTCATAACAGCTCTATCCGGCTGAATGATCCAACGGCTCACGCGGAAATCGTCGCCCTGCGCCAGGGCTGCCATAACAGCCTGAATTACAGGCTTCCGGGCTCGGTCCTGATCGTCACGGTCGAGCCGTGCGTCATGTGTGTCGGGGCCCTGATCCATGCCCGCGTGGAAGAGATCATCTTCGGGGCTGCCGATCCCAAAGCCGGCGCGATACAGTCCTGTTTCCGGCTCGCGGACTCTTCTTGGCTGAATCACAGGATCCGGGTGACTCCGGGGATACTCGAGGAGGAGTGCGGACAGATACTGAAGGCTTTCTTTGCTTCGCGACGTTAGACGCAATTTCCACAACCGGCCTGGATGTAACTGCAGCCCGTAGCGGCATTCCGGGCGGATCCCAGTGCCTCAATCCGCGGTCAATCCCAGCGCGCTGTCGACGATGTAGTGTCGTTGTCCGCCGAGCGAAAGAAAACAGGCATCGCGATCCGGGTCATATTGGATATGTTGGACGATCTGGTAGTAGCCGGATCTGGAAAAGCGGGCTTCAAAAAGTAACTGCTTGACCCTGCAATAAAGGACATTATCCTGTCCAATCCGGAGCGTGCCCGGATCCAGATCCTCGAAGCTGTCGTCTGAGAGGTGCAGCCGGATGGATTCCCCGGCGCCGCGGCTGTTGTCCCGATGGACGGCCCAGACAACATACGCCGTATCGTCTACATCCAGGTCGCAGCGCTGCCGACCGATCTCGATGAAGTAGTGTCCGGATTCATCCCGGCGAAGGTTCCGGTAAAAGTACGCAATGAGGTCGCGCCGCGGAATTTCCACGCCTTTGTAGGACCATGCCCCTTCCGGATCGATTCGGATCGTGCCCTGTCCCGGCGGCATTTCCAGTCCGGAAGAGTCGTTAACCCCCCATGCCATAATCTCAATTATCCACGGAAGCAGGTTAGAAAGCGAGAAGAGTCTGACATCCGCTGCCGTGCATCTCGTGGTATTGTATTCCCCACAAGGAGGTGTGGGATGTCGATACTGGATCGTGTAACCAAAGCGGTTGGCGATGTGGTGGATCGCGGTAAGAAGGAAGTGGATCAATTTATGCGGATCCAGAAAATCAACGGCCAGATCGGCGATTTTGAAAAGACGATCGGCGAATACAAGGGCCAGATCCAGCAGAGCAAGCTGAATATCGGCGAAATGGCCATCGCAATGCTGCGTGCCGAAACCCTGGACTCACCGGAGATGAAGGCGCTGCTCGATCAGATCACCGGTGTCGAGCAGCAGATTTCCTCGGCTGAAGCCGAGATAGCAAAGAAAAGGGCCGAGATTGAGGCCATCAGGGCTGAGGATAAGGCTGCTAAAGCACCGGACGCCGCTGCGGGAGAGGCCGCCAATGCGCCTCCCCAACCGGAGGCTGCCGCTCCGGCGGCAAGCCGTTTCTGCCCTCAGTGCGGCGCCCCCGCAGTCGCAGGTTCCTTTTGCGGTCAATGCGGATCAAAGCTCGCTTAACTCGGGATTTCTCAACACTCTTTTCTGAGGCGGCGCTGGCGGGCGCAGATGCTGTTGACTAAGGGTCGCAGGTTTGAGGTCGCAGGCCGACAACCGGGATTCATTGAGCCGTGTGCCGCTCTGCATTTCCCTGCGAATTCAGGCGAATTCTGCGAAAGCCAAATCAGCATGTGCGCGGATCGGATGGATCAACTCGCGTAATTACATTGGTAATCCCCCGGCTCTGCCGGGGGACTCAAAGAGTTTGACAGCTCCGTATTTTGAAACGCTGAGAAACGCTGAAAAAAGCGCTGACAAACGCCGATTTGTTCGGCGAGGGTCGGCGAGCAAAAGCCGATGAGGCGCTTCCGATGGAGTTTTCTGCGGCGGCACTGTGGCAAACGCCCGGTTTCTCATACCCTTCATCTCCTTGCCGCACGGCGCTTGCCACAGTGCCGCCGCAGAAAACTGTCCAGCGCGGAGCGCTGGCCCCTGCGGGGATCGGAAGCGCCTCATCGGCTTTTGCCCACGTAAGTCAGCGTTCAAGACCGGCGTAACTAGTCCAACCGCTTTGAGCGGTTCAAATCCTTCAAGTCTCCGGCTTTGCGGGAGGTACCTGACTCACCGGGAGGATTCCCTACTCCGAATCGGTACGTCCCGACCGGATCCCGTGTTTGCGCATCAGCGCCTGGAAGTTCGGCCGCTGGATGTCTACCTCCTGTGCCGCCCGCGTGACGTTCCATTCGTTCCTCTGCAGAGCCTCGAGAACGAATTCCCGCTCCAGTTCGCCGATTGCCTGCTCCCGCAGTTTTTTCTTCAGCGCAAGAAACTCCCTGTTGTTTTGAGGCACCGGATAGGATTCGGGCAGCCCCGCCCGCGTAACGGCCAGGGGAAGGTGGTGCGGCTCGATTACAGTCCCTTCGCACGTGATGACGGCTCTCTCAATAGTGCTTTCGAGCTGGCGGATGTTGCCCGGCCAGTCGTAACGCTCGATCACCTTGAGAGCGGCTTCGGATATGGTCGCCACTCTTTTTTCGTCCTGGGCCTGCATTTTTGAAAGCAGGTGATAGGCCAGCACCGGGATGTCCTCCCGGCGCTCTCTCAACGGAGGGAGCTGGATCGGATAGACATAGAGCCTGTAATAGAGATCTTCCCGGAATGTGCCCTCCGCCACCATTTTTTCCAGGTCCCGGTTGGTTGCGAAAATCAGCCGGATGTCCACATGCTTGGTTTCCGTACCCCCTACCGGCAGGAATTCCCGCTCCTGAATGAAGCGCAGCAGTTTGCCCTGGATCTCCAGGTTAATGTTGCAGATTTCGTCCAGGAATACCGTCCCCTCATCGGCTGCTTCAAAGATCCCCTGCTTGTTCGCGACTGCCCCTGTGAACGCTCCCTTGACATGGCCGAACAACTCGCTTTCGAGGAGCTCGACGGAAAGGGTCCCGCAATCGACCGCGCAGAACCGGTGCTCGCTCCTCGGGCTTGATGCATGAATCGCCCGTGCCACAAGCTCTTTGCCCGTGCCGGTTTCTCCCACAATCAATACCGTGCTGGAGGTGGGCGCAACTTTGCGGATCATTCGGAAGATTTCCTGGATTTTCGGGCTTTTTCCCACAATGCCGCAGAATTCGGGAAGCATTTCCCCGTGGGCGATGGCCCGGCTTTCAATCAGGTTCTGCCTCTTGTCCCAGGCTTTTTTCGCTACAGCCGCCATCTCATCGGGAGTAAAAGGCTTGGGAAGATAGTCGAATGCGCCCATCTTCATTGTTTCGACTGCGGAAGCGATCGTGGCGTAGCCGGTGATAACCACCGGCACGACATCGGGAAAGCGTGAACGCAGCGTTTCCAGCAATTCCATGCCGCCCATTTCAGCCATTTTCAGGTCGGTGAAAATAATGTCGAAGGGCTCCTGCTCGAGCAGGTGGATTGCCTGTTTGCCGGAGTAGGCGATTTTTACCAGGTAGCCCTCGCGGGACAGGATCTTTTCACAGGATCTGCAGATTGCGGGCTCGTCGTCGACTACAAGGGCTTTCGGCGCATCCATACTAATCATCAATCGCCTGGACATCGGTGGGCAGAATCACGCTTACCGTGGTGCCATGGCCCAGCGAACTCTCCAGTTTGAGCTCTCCCTTGTGCCGTTCCATGATTCCGTAAGCGATGGCCAGTCCCAGTCCGGTCCCGGTCTTTTTTGTTGTGAAAAAGGGTTCAAACAGTTTGTCCTGGATCTCTGCCGGGATTCCCGGTCCAGTGTCGGAGATTTTCAGCATTACCCTGGTGGATCCGGGCTCCTGGCATGTTCGGATTCGGAGATTGCCGCCTTGCGGCATCGCATCGGCTGCATTCAGAATGATATTGAGAACCACCTGCCGCATCTGGTCCGCATCGGCCAGGACCGTGGGAATCCCCGGATCCAGCTCCGTGCGAATCGTTATGTTCTGGAACGAGGCCTGGTTCCGAACCAGGCTGAGAACATCGTCCGCCACCTTATTGAGGTCCAGGGACTGTTTCTGCGGTTTTGTCTGCCGGGCGAAATCCAGCAGGCCCTTGACGATCTTGCGGCAACGCAAGGTTTCATCCACAACGGTTTGCAGGTCTTCGCGCCGGGGATCTTCCGGAGGAAGATCCGCCAGCATCAAACTCGTGTTGGTGAGGACGCAGGTGAGGGGATTGTTGATTTCGTGGGCGACGCCGGCAGCCAGCTTCCCGACGCCAGCCAGCTTTTCCGATTGAATCAAGTGGGCCTGCATTGCTTTCAGCTCGGCTGTTCTTTTCTCTACCTTGCGCTCCAGTGTTTCGCCCCACTCCTTGAGTTCCTGATGCGCTCCTACGAGCTCGGAAACCATATTGTTGAAGTTATTCGCCAAAAATCCGATTTCGTCGTCGGACGACACTTCAACTTTTTGAGAATAGTCTCCCTCGGCTATTTTCTTCGCAGCGTCGGCCATGGCACGAATCGGGCGGGAGATCTGATAAGCCACAACCATGGCAACGACACTGATCAAACCCATGGCCAGGAGCGTGATGCCGAGAAACACGGAAAGGTTTTTCCAGAGGGTGTCGTTGTAAGGCCGTTCGAGGATGCCCACATAAAGCATCCCGATGGTTTTGTCGGCCAGATTACGGATTGGCGTGTATGCCGATATGTACCAGTCGTTCACCACGAACGCCCTGCTGCGCCAGGTGTCCCCCCGTCCCAGGACTGCGTCCGCAACTTCGGCGGAGACAATCGTTGTGATGGCACGGCTGCCGTCGACATTCCTGACATTGGTGGAAATCCGGACGTCGTCCTGGAAAATCGTGGCGGTCCCCACGGGCTGGCCTTTGTAGGACTCTCCCTTGAATACGGTCGTCTGTATTCTGTCGACAATCTCGTAATCTCTGTTCAAAAGGATCCCGCCGACAAGAACCCCGACAAATCGCCCGCTTGCCGTAAACACGGGTGCGGCGGCTTTCAGCACCATGCCCGATTGGATCCGTGTTTTTGCGGAGGGGCCGGCCATCCGGGTCGGCGTGATGTCCATGGATGCCTGGTCTGCCAGCTCCGGCGATTCCTTGAGGAGTTCACTCCGGGGGATCGTGTCCGTACTCGAAGCCGGCTGCTTATTTCGCAGCACGTGCTTTACGAAAATGTCCCCGCGGTCATCGTCGCCCACGAGGGAAGGATTGCGGGTGCGGTAGAACACATTTCCGGATGCATCCGTCAGGGTGAGGATGTCCAGCCGCTCGGCCTTCAGAATCCGCTTCATTTCGGCATCGAGCGCGGACGGGTCCCTCCGTTCAAGGGCCCCGTAAACGATCATCCGGGTGGCATGGATCCGCAAGGAATCTTTGAGACGTTCCAGGTAGTTCTGATAGATCTCCTTGGCCGCCTCCAGATCCGATGTGACCCGGGCCTGAGCCTGGACATTGACCTGTTTGCGGATCATCAATACGCCAACGACGGCGGTAACCACGGAAGGAATCAGAATGGCGAGGGTAAAGACTTTGATGAGGCGAGCCTTGATGCTGGATCGGATTATGTTGTCGCTGGCAACCATGGTCGGCACCCGGACTAAAAATGCGCGATTCGAGAGTTGGGGCTTCGCATCGGCCTGGAGGCGCTTGCCGCCGGGCCGATCTCCGCAGTCCCTAAATTGCCGCACTCAGTTCCGAATTTCGGATCTCGGATTCATTGCTCCTTCCCGATCCAGTTCGGAAAGGACGAGGTCTGCGGCTGTCTTCATGCCGCGTTCTGCCGCATCGGTCAGGGATTCGCCGAGCGTCAGCCAGTCCTCCGCCTGAATGCCGAAAATCATGAGATCGCGGGGCATGGCGATTCCCATCCGTCGGGCCAGTTCAAGCGCTGTCGGCAGATCGATGTCGTGCACGGAACGCAGTCGCAGGGACGTGTGAAGATCTTCGGGCGCGATACGGATCACTGTGCCGGATTCCAATCCCTCGAATTGGACGGAATCGATCAGAATGATGCGATCCCAACCGGCCATCAGTTCCATAAGGGCAAACCCTGCCACTTCCGATTCCACAATGTCCACGCGGTCCCGGAGGCCGGCCGCGGATAGACGTCTTGCCACCTCGCGGGCGGTGTAGATGCCAACGCCGTCGTCGGTGAGTATCGAGTTGCCCAGACCGATAATGCGGACCTTCATGGTTTTTGTCGCCCCGCCAATGCGTGCAGATTTCAAGGTGTCGGGACCGGGATTGTTCGTATCCGAGCTCAAAGGTTTTCCATGTCGCCTTGTGGACCCAGGGTGTTCTTTCAACGTTCAAGGTGCAACCGTTCAACCTGGCGGAGGTCCTCTGCGCCCGCTAGTTCCGGCCCTCCCGATGAATGATTTTTCCGTCGGCGTTGATCACTTCCACGATTAAGGGCATCTGGCCGGGCAGCGAGTGCGTCGCGCAGGAGAAGCAGGGATCGTAGAGCCGGAAGGCCATTTCGACCATGTTCAGCAGACCCTGTCCGACTTCCTTGCCCGGCTGGATCAATTTCTGCGCGGCACGTTTGATGGACATCGAGATCGGAGCATTGTTGTTGGTCGTGCCGACGATCAGGTTGGCTTCCGTAACAAGGCCGTTCTTGTCCGTTTTGTAATGATGGGTGAGAATTCCGCGCATCGCCTCCACGATTCCCACGCCCTCTTCAGGCGTTGCCGTGGGAAGCGTCCGGATGTTGGGCGAAGCTGTCTCCGGATCCTGTGCCAGTTCCAGCAGTCTTTCCGCTGCATAAAGCAATTCGACAAGCCTGGCCCAGTGCGTCGCCATAAGCTTCTTTATGGGCTTGCCTCCCAGAGTGCTGTACATTTTTTCATACTCTTCCTGGGCCAATGGAGTAGCCATGCCATCGGCTGCGTTCAGCCTGGACAGCGGAGTTGCCATATACACACCCGAAGACGGCCCATCCACAAACCCCTGCCAGCCGATCTTTTTCAGATATGGGAATTTCAGATAGCTGTATTTCTCCACGCGCTCCGAGATGAAGTCGAGATACTCGTGGTCCTTGTACCGGAATACTTCCTTGCCTTTTTGATCCACTATTCTGTGATCGCCATGGTAGAAGTTCACGCAATTCTTTGAATCGACAGTGCCAATCCAGTAGCTGTCCATTTCGAAAATGTCGGACAGGATGATATCCAGGTAGGCCTTGTTCTTCAGCACTACGTCTTCGAACAGCTTCAGGGAGAACTTTGAGAACTCCACGCAGGATTTTGCTTTTTCTATTATTTCTTTGCGCTGCTCTTCGGTTATTCCCTTGGATACTCCTCCGGGAAGAGTCCACACGGGATGCGTAGACCTGCCCCCCACCGTAATCTGGATATCCTGGGCGATGGCGCGGTGTTTCAAAACCTCGCCTGCTATCGGTATGCCCACTTTTTCAACGACACCCAAAATGTTGCGTTTTGCGGGATCGGAATCAGGACCCAAGACAAAGTCCGGTGCTGCGAGGGCATAGAAGTGGGCGATGTGGCTATGAACGAAGGCTGCCGCGTTGTACATCTCGCGGAGCTTTTTTGCTGCAGGAGGCGGATCGACCTTGTAGACTGCATCTGCGGCCTTACCCGAGGCCAGGTGGTGTGAGGCCGGTCAGACGCCGCAGATCCGCGACACCACCCGCGGGACTTCCTCTATCGGCATCCCCTCTACGAACTTCTCGAATCCGCGCAGCTCGGGCACCTGGAAGTAGCAGTTCGCTACACTTCCGTCGTCTGCGAGGAAGATGTCTATCTTTCCATGCCCTTCAAGCCTTGTAATGGGATCAATCGAAATGCGTTTCATGATATTTTCCTTGTGATGAGTGATGCTGGAATTCCGAACCGGTTAAAACTGCGGAGAGTATCCGGGATTTGCTGGATGATACGTTCCACTTCGGCTTCTTCTTTAGCCTCGATGACCGATGCTATCGCCGATATGGCTTTGGCCCCCATGTCAAGGACACCGGCCGGAGAACCATAACAGCCTCGGCAGGGGACGCCGGAATTCTGGCACCGGGCATCGCATCCGCCTCGCGTAACGGGACCCAGGCACAGAAATCCCTGCTCCAGGAAACAGGTGTCCGGATCCGGCTGGGCGGTTGCTATCCGCTTGAAACCCGTAATCTTCTTTTCCTTCCTCGGGCGCGGACATTCGTCACACTGGGTCTTTTCGGAGGCCCCGATAACCGAACCCTTGGGCGGAAGCTGCCCGCCCACAATCGCCTGGACGACATTCCAGATCTGCTTGGGCGTCGGGGGGCAGCCGGGCATGTAATAGTCGACGTCCACCGTCTGGTCGAGCGTCTTGACCGTGTTGTAGAATTCCGGGATTGTCACCTCTCCTTCGGCTACCGCCAGCTTCGGCTGAGGCTCGAAATTCTCCGCATTCACGGTGGACGGCGTTTCGTGGTAGATGCGCTTGAAAATCTCTTCTTTTGTGAAAAGGTTTGCCAGCCCCGGAATTCCGCCGATATGGGCGCACGATCCGAATGCCACAAGAACCTTGGATTTTGCCCTCAAAAGACGGGCCAGGTGCTCATTTTCCGAGTTGCGCACGGCTCCGTGGAAGAGAGTTACGTCGATATTTTCGTCGGGCATTGCCTCCACATCGCTGTATTTGAAATCCGTGGCAATCGGCCAAAAGACGATGTCCGCTGCGGCGGCGAGGTCGAGTATTTTCTCGTGTAAATCGAGGATGGCGACATCGCATCCTCCGCAGGCTGCAGCCCAATATGATGCCAGCTTAAGTTTTGCCATCCATGCCTCCACTTTCAAAATTCAGTCCCAGGTCCCAGGTCTCAGGTTTGCGACTTGCGACCGCATCTTAATGTCCCTTATGCCGCTGATGAAGATGTCTTTTTTCTGGCCCGTGGCTTTATTTTGGTAGGCCCAAGTTTCCGAACATCTTCGGTGATTGCATTGACCACATGAGCCCAACGATCTCCTTCGCCTGCCGACACCCATTCCAGTCGAAACCGCTCCGGCTCTATTCCGTAGTCCGCCAGCATGTGCTTCAGAAGGGCCATGCGGCGAATGGTCTTATAATTCCCTTCGATGTAATGGCAGTCGCCGGGATGGCAGCCCGCCACCAGCACGCCGTCCGCGCCGTCGGCAAACGCCTTCAGGATGAAGGTGGGATCGACCCTGCCGGAGCACATGACGCGGACGACCCGGACGTTTGGTGAATACTTGATGCGGGATGTGCCCGCCAGATCCGCGCCGGTGTAGGAACACCAGTTACAGAGAATGCCAACGATTTTAGGCTCGAACGTCATACAGCACCCCTTCTATTTCGGAGAACAACTGTTCATCGGTGAAGTGCCGCGCCAGAATGGCGCTGCTGGGGCACGCGGCGGCACAGGTGCCGCATCCCTTGCACAATACATCATTAATAACGGTGACCTTTTTCTCTTCGTCAAATGTGATGGCCGAGAGCGAACAGAGAGTGTTGCAGAGTCGGCAGCCTGAGCACTTTTCCGCATCCACTACGCTGGTGGCCGACTCAACCTCGATCTCCCCCCTGGATATGAGGGACTGGACTGCGGACGCGGCGGCGCCAGCCTGTGCAACCGTATCAGGGATGTCTTTCGGGCCCTGGCACGTGCCCGCAATAAATATGCCGTCCGTTGGGGTGGACACCGGAGCAAGTTTCGGATGCCGTTCCGTGAAGAATCCGCCACCGCAGCTTATGTTGAAAGTATGGGCGACATCCGTGGCGTCCGCCGCCGGCTCAAGGCCGGTAGCCAGGATGGCCATGTCGACAGGGACGCGCCGCACCTGGCCGATCAATGTGTCTTCCACACGGATGATCAGTTTGCCGACTTCCTGCTCGTTGAACGGGAAATCCGTGATCGCCGCGGCGCGTCCGCGGATGAAGCGCACGTCTTCCTCGAGCAGGCGGTGATAGAATTCCTCGTAGCCCTTCCCGAAGCAGCGCATGTCGATGTAAAAGTTATACACGTCCGCTCCGGTCTTTTCCTTGATCAGGTGGGCGAACTTCAATGCGTACATGCAGCAGACGCGGGAGCAGTACTTATTGTTGCGCTCGTCGCGGCTTCCGACGCAGTGGATAATGCCCACGCTTTTCGGCGCCTGCCCGTTTTGCAGCATAATCTGTCCACCGGTCGGGCCCGAAGCGCTGTTCATCTTTTCGAACTCGAGGCCGGTCAATACATTCGGGTAGACGCCGTAGCCGTATTCCGAGACTCTTTTGGCATCGAACTGCTGAAAGCCTGTGGCGAGGATAACCGCTCCAACCTCGATATTTTCGATCACATCCTCCTGGGCATGATTCACAGCCTTGACCTCGCAGACTTTTTCGCAGACCTTGCATCCACCGGTCTTGAAATGGATGCAGGAGTCGCGATCGATTACCGGCTGGTGCGGCACAGCCTGCAGGAAGGGGACGTGAATGGGAGTCAGCGGACCGAGCGGAAGAGCCTCGCGGACCAGGGCCGAGTCGTTTTCTATCTGAATCGCTCCTGTCGGGCATACGAAAGCGCAGGACCCGCACGCGATGCATTTGTCCGAGGTTTCGCCATAGGCAGTCGAAACCTCGCGCGTCGCTCCGCGGTTGAAGAAGCCGAGCACATTGGCGCCGACGACATCAGAACATACGCGCACGCACAGCCCGCACAGGATGCAGTCATCGTCGCCGCGCCCGAACCTGGGTTCTTTGATGCCGTACTCTGCAGCCAGATCCTCGATGACTTTGACATGCCCGCAGCGTGCCATCATCCACTCGAGGATCAGTCTCCGGTCGCGCCGGACGCGGGGCGAATTCGTCAGAACCTCGATGCCGTTGGTTGCGGGGTAATTGCACGCCGTCACCATGCGGACACGTTTGCCGGATCTTACCTCGACGGTACATATGCGGCAGACGCCGTATGGCTCCAGGAGCGGGTGGTGACACAGGGTCGGGATCTTGATCCCGAGTTTCTGCGCAATGGAGAGGATCGGTGTCCTGTCCTCGGCTTCGGTTTCGATATCGTCGATCTTAATTTTGATGGTTTTCATGCCGCATAGCTCCTGGGTACCTTCTGGACTGCATCACGCTTGCAGGCTTCGATACACGCCCCGCATTTGATGCACTTGGCCTTGTCCAGTGTATGAGTTTTCTTTACATCACCCGTAATAGCCTGTACCGAGCAACCCCGCACGCAGGCGTGGCATCCGTCGCATTTATCAGGATCGATGGTGTATTCGATCAGTTCCTTGCAGACTCCACCCGGGCAGCGATGCTCTTTGATGTGCGCATCGTACTCATCCTTAAAGTAGCGGAGGGTCGAGAGAACGGGATTCGGCGCCGAGGTCCCGAGGGCGCAGAGGCAGCAGTCCTGCATGACCTCTGCAATTTCCTGGAGCAGCTCAATGTCGCCCGGCGCTCCCTTGCCCTGGGTGATCCGGTCGAGGACATCGAGGGAGGTTCTGAGTCCCTCACGGCAGGGGGAGCATTTGCCGCACGACTCCTCTGTCAGGAAGGCAATGAAGTAGCGGGCCACATCCACCATGCAGGTCTGGTCGTCCATCACGATCATCCCGCCCGAGCCCATCATGGAACCCGCTTCCGTCAGGCTGTCGAAATCGACGGGCATGTCGAGGTGGGATTCAGGCAGACAACCGCCGGAAGGCCCTCCGGTCTGAACGGCCTTAAACTTTCTGCCTCCGGGGATCCCTCCGCCGATGTCGAAAATTATCTCGCGCAGCGAGATGCCCATAGGGACTTCGATCAGGCCTGTGTTGTTGATCTTCCCGACCATCGAGAAGACTTTTGTTCCGCTGCTGCCGCTCCACGGGTTTTCGGCGACGCTGCCGGTTCCCATCGAGCCGAACCAGTGCGCGCCGCGGTTTATGATCAGCGGCACGTTGGCCCAGGTTTCCACGTTGTTGAGATTTGTCGGGCGGTTCTTGTATCCATACTCGACAGTATGGATATATTTAGCTCTCGGCTCCCCGACATTCCCTTCCAGGGAAGCCATCAGGGCCGTGGACTCGCCGCATACGAAAGCTCCGGCACCCTGGACGATCTCTATGTCGAAATCCATCCCGCTGCCCAGGATATCGGTGCCGAGGAGGCCGTATGCGCGCGCCTGTTCCAGGGCTTTCAGAAGGCGCTCCCGTGCGATGGGATACTCTCGGCGGATATAAACAAATCCCTCCTTGCATCCGATCGCCCGGGCGCCAATGATCATTCCCTCGATCACAGAATGCGGATCGCTTTCGATAATGCTGCGGTCCATGAAGGCGCCGGGATCCCCCTCGTCGGCATTGCACACGATCACCGGTTCCACGCCGCGGTGCTGTGCGGCATGGCGGCATGTCTCCCACTTGACACCGGCCGGAAATCCGCCGCCGCCGCGGCCGCGCAGTCCTGATCGCTTGATCTCCGAGATGATCTGTTCCGGAGTCATCTGGAACAAAGCCTTTTCAATCGCCGTGTAGCCGTCCACCGCGATGTAATCATCGATTTTTTCCGGATCGATGACGCCCCGGTTCCTGAGCACCACCAGTTTCTGTTTGGCGAAGAAAGGAATTTCCTTCAGTGCCGGAATCGGGCCCTTGGTCTCAGGCGGCGTATACATCAGCTTTTTAACGGGCCGGCCCTTTACGAGATGTTCTTCGACAAGGAAAGGCGCATCCTTCGCTTTGACGCCGCAATAGAAAACCCCATCCGGCTGCACGATGACGATGGGGCCTTCAGCGCAGAATCCCTGGCAACCCGTCCGGATGACCTGTACTTCCTGTGCGAGGCCTTTTTTAAAAATTTCGGTTTCAAGAGCCGTTGCCGTTGCGTAAGAGTTGCCGGAAACGCATCCGGTTCCTGCGCAAACCAACACATGTGTGCGGAATGCCATGATATTCACACCTCCCAGCCGGCTGTCTAGCCGGTAGTTTCACAGCCGCTTGCGAGGGCATACTCGGTGACAATTTTGCCCTCGAGAACATGATCCTTGAGCACTCTCACGATGGACTCGGGTTTCAGGTCCGCGTATTTTACGGGGGTCTGACCCGCAATTTCGACTGTCGCCATCGGCTCCCGGCTGCACAGTCCGGCGCAGCCAGAAGTCGTGACAATCACGTCGGTTATTTTGAGGTCTTCAATCGCTTTCAGCAGGGCGCCCATGACATTGCGCGCACCTGCGGAAATGCCGCAGGTGCCCATGTGAATGGTAACCTTGGCGCGCGCTTCGCCCGATCTCAGAGTCAATGTGCGCTTTGCGTCCTCCCGGATTTTCTTCAGGTCATCAATGGACAGTCTCGCCATCTTGCCCCTCCTTCGAATCCGTCCGGTCCTTCGGACGGTATTGCTTAACCATCTTGGGTATGGAGGATATCTTCACTTTCCCGTGCACGTCCTGGCCCACCGTGATGACCGGAGCCAGTCCGCAGCAGCCGACGCAGTTCAGCGTGTCCAGCCCGAACAGGTTGTCCGCTGTCGTGTCTCCCTTCTTGATCTTCAGTTCGCGCTCCAAGGCATCCACCAGCAGAGGTCCGCCCTTGATGTTGCAGGCTGTACCGTTGCAGACGCGGATCGGATAGCGCCCGATTGGTTTTAGGCTGAAGGCCTTAAAGAAGGTCGCGATCGCCAGGACCGATGCCAGGGGGATATTGACTCCTGCCGAGACTGCTTCCAGCACTTCGCGTGGCAGGTGATAATATTCCTCCTGGCAGTCGAGCAGTATGGCAATCATGCGCTCGCGCTTCGCACCGTGCCGATCCAGGATTTCCTTTACCTTCGAAACATCAACCATATTTGCCTCCGATTCACTGATCGCGCTCTGTCTAAGGACGGGGTGCCGACTCCGTCCGGCGCAGTTAATGGCATTTCCTACACTCCACGGCGGCCGTGTACGGAAAACTGCAAGCCGGCCTCGCCTTTACGGATCGCCTCCCGTAAAATCGCCAGCCCGATCGGCGAGGACAGATCAATGTCCGCCGCGAGGAAATCCCGGGAATCCAGCTCGAATTCCCGGTCATTCACCCGGTGCCTGAAGCATATGTTCCGGTCCGGCTGACCCGCCAGGAGCACCATCAGAGTCGTTTCGATATCGCCCAGCGGCGCCCTGTCCATGTGACCGTGCTGGAAGGTCGCGCGGATAAGTGTCCCCGATCCGGGCTTTGAATCGACGGTAAGCTCTCCCCCGGCCGCTTTGGCTGCGGCGGCCAGAAGGGGAAGCCCCATGCCGACCCTGCGGGTTGTTCGCGTGGTGAAAAACGGATCGGTGACTTTCGCGACGGTTTCCGGATCCATTCCGCGTCCGTTGTCCCGGACTTCGATCGTCATCCGGTCTTCCCCTGGATCCTCGCTAATCCCGATCTCGATCATCGCCGCGCCGGCCTCCAGACTGTTCTGCACTATATCCAGGATGTGCAATGCAAGATCTTCCATGGGCCTTCCTCCGCCGAGAATTGTGCGCCCTCCCTCTCCGGTCAGGGCCCGGCGCAGTTCCTGCAGAGTGGCCTGCTCCATCAGGATATAGGTCGCCGCCCGTGCGATATCCTTGGGTTCATGGGCGTCGGATGCGCAGAGAATCGGGTGCTCCCCTCTGGGAGCGTAGGTTGCCCGCGCCCGGGTCAGCGGCATTCGCTGCGATATTTCGATCGCATCCAGGGGCAGTTCCGGGGGAATGAAGCCCAGCTGGCCGATGATTCCAAAACCTTCCCGGTCCACGTGGGAAGCTACAGCCAGTCCATCCACGGAGTGAATCGCCGCCACAACCGCCTCGAGGCTCAGAGTTGTCGCTCCCGCGAGCAAGTGCTCATTGAATCCGAGGACTTCGGCGAACTCATTCGCCACGACCTGCATCCCGAATGTATTTTCGTCGTTTCGCCCGGGCAGCGACCTGTAAACTTTGGACTGGAGAGCCATTGCGGATTCCAGGTCGGGCAGCAGCCCCAGGATGTGAACTTCCTCTGCACTGGTGATTTCCATCCCGGGGATGACGGCCAGCCCCGCCGCAAGCCCGGCGCGCTGAACCGCACCGGCGTTCTCGGCCGAGTTGTGGTCGCATATGGCGATGGAATCCAGCCCCGCGCAGACGGCGGCATCGATCAGCGCCGCCGGATGCATGTCCAGCTCCGCACAAGGTGAGAGGCAGGTGTGAATGTGTGTATCGACCATGAACACCCTCAGACGGGCCTCCTTCCGCGAATATCCAAACCGTATAGAATGCCGATGACATCAAAAGCCTGCAGCGGAGTGGATATGATCGGGATTGCCATTTCTTCGGCTCTGGACAGCGTGTCCGGCTCAGGCACCCGCCCGTTAACCAGCACAATTGCCGCCAGGCCGTTCAGCTGGGCGACGGCGACGATGTTCACATGCTTCTGCATCGTCACCCATATATCGCCCTCCCGGCTGTTTCCCATGACGTCCGAGAGCAGATCCGAAGCATAGCCGCCCTGAATCTCACGACCGGCAGCTCCGGTCCCGGCCACTATGGTTCCGTCGATCTTTTTTGCGGCATCAGCGATGTTCACGGTTACCCTCCGATGCTTCGCTTTTGAGTCCTGACCAAGTCGGCAAGCTGCTCAATGCGATTCTCAAGATCTCTCTGCCAGAAAAAAACGCAGGAAGCCTTGTCGGCTTCTCCCAGCACGACGTCTTCGGCGAATGCCCGGCAAGAAGGCGCGCCACAAGCTCCGCAATCGATTTTTGGGAGGTCTGCATAAATACGGTCCCGCTCCTTCATTTTATGAATGGCCGCCGAAATATCCGCATCCAATGGCCGCAACGGACGGCCTGCGAGGTATTCATCCATTAAAAATTCCTTCTTCCGGTAGGAAACTTCGACCTCGCGCCTGTCCACAATGCACCCGGCAGGCAGGCTTTGCTGCAGCTTGATCGCCTTTCCGCGCGCCAGATAGGGATTTTCGACAGTAAGGCATCCTCCCACGCATCCTTCGGGGCAAGCGTGGCATTCAATGTACCGGTATTTGCGCAGCCGCCCCTTTTCGATGTCATCCAGGATCCGTATGACGTTCGGCAGTCCGGCAACCGACAGGGTGTTTTCCGCAGGCAGCGACCGTGGAAACTTCTCCAGGAATGACCAGCTGAGGCCCGAAGCCGATTCTACAGTGTCGATGTTAGGCTCGGTCTCCTGAATCCTTGACACGGCAGCGGCCAGAGTCTGGAACAGATCGCTTATGGATACCGCGGCATCGAGGTAGGATCGGCGCATCCCCGGATGTTCCAGGATCGCGACGATCTTGGAGGGACACGGCGTGATGTAGATGGCTCCGATTTTTTCGGACGGCAGCCCTGTTTCCCTGGATTTGCGCGCCTTCGCATCCCGGGCTGAAATTTCCCTGGGCGCCAGCACGGGCAGAAGCTGATCTACCAGCTCGGGATACTTGACCTGAAGGAGGCGGACGACTGTCGGGCAAAAGGATGAAATCAGCGGGTATTCGCCGCGATATTCGTTCAGGAAAATCTCCGTGGCAATGGTCACGGCGTCGCAGGCGGGGGAAACGCTCTCGACGTCGTCGAAGCCGCATTGTTTCAGCGCTGAAAAGATCATGCTCGGGAAAACTTCCGAGTCGAACTGGGAGTACAACGCAGGCGAGGGAATTGCCACCTTCAGCTCGAAATTGGACAGGTCGGCCATCTGGTCTGTCAGGGGCACGATCGCCGCCCGCGGACAGACCCGGATGCACTCGCCGCAATCGATGCACCGGTCCGCTAGTTTTACGGCCCGGCCTTTGCGGATGCGCACAGCCGCCGTCGGGCAGGCGCGCATGCAGGACATGCATCCTTCGCATCTTTCGGGATCAAAACGCAATGAATGATGGTATTGGGCCATTATCGTCTATGCAGCCTGTCTTACACGAATGAAAAGGCTTGTGCCTTGACCGACTTCGGAGCGGATGTCAAATTCATCCGCGTTTTTTTTAATGTTCGGCAACCCCATGCCCGCGCCGAACCCCATTTCCCTCATTTCGGGAGTAGCCGTGGAGTAGCCTTCCTGCATTGCGAGATCTATATTCGGGATCCCCGGCCCCTCATCGTCGATGCTGAGCGTCACCGCATCCGGGCTGACACTGAGCGAGACCCTTCCCCGATGCGCATACATGACCAGGTTCATCTCTGCCTCGTAGGACACGATTGCGACGCGGCGCACCACCGTGGGGCTGACGCCAAGGCGCTTGAGCGTATCCTTGATGGATGTGGAAACCTTTCCGGCATTGGAGAAGTCCCTTCCCAGGACGTTATATACACTTTCGAATGCCTCATGCATCATCGGTTCCCTGAAATTGCCGTGTATAGGCGCCCCGCGGCTTCAAACATCTTGAGCCGCGTGCCGAGAACCGGAATTTTCGATTCCCGCGCGAGCGCGAGAATCTCATCCCCGGGCTTCTTCCCGCGTACAAAAACCACGCCGCAGAGGTCAGCCACGATGGCAGTCCTTATTACTTGTGGGCTGACCAGTCCGGTTAAAAGCAGTGTTCCCGTCTTGCTTGTATTGAGCACGTCGCTCAGCAAGTCCGCAGCTCCGACAGCCGCGACTTTTATCGAGAGGTCGTTGCCGTTAAGCACCTCTGCTTCCAGCAGCTTTCTCACTTCTTCGAGTGTGATCGAATGGGGGCTTTTCGAGCTTGTCATTTTTTGCCTTCATCTATTATCGAACAGAGCTTTTCAGGAATCCGTTGCCGCCCTTGCTGCTGCCTATAACCAGTTGGCCTTTGCGTATTACGCGGGTTGCAGGGATTTTCCTCGCCGGGCACGATTCCCAGCAAAGCCCACAACCGGTGCATTTGGTGGCATCGACGTAAGTGGCCTTATGTCGGACCTTTACACTGAAGTTGCCGACAAACCCTTCAACTTTTTCAACTTCGCTGGAAGGCATCAGCTTTATATTCGGATGTTTGCCAACTTGCACCATCTTGGGAGTCAGAATGCAGGCTGCGCAATCCAAGGTTGGGAAAGTCTTGTCGAACAGGGCCATGTGCCCGCCTATCGAGGGCTGTTTTTCGACCAGATACACGGTCCGCCCCGCATCGGCGATATCCAGAGCTGCCTGAATCCCCGCAATCCCTGCGCCCACCACAAGAGCCGCTGGATTTACCGGAACGGTTTTGTGCGGCAGTGATTGGAGATTGCCGGCTTTGGCGACTGCACCGGCAAGCAGAGCCTTGGCTTTTTCGGTTGCCGCGTTCGGATCCACGGTTACCCACGAGCAATGCTCCCGTATATTTGCCATCTGGAACAGATAGCGGTTTACGTTGGCCCTCTCGCACGCGCCGCGGAAAGTGGGTTCGTGCATCAGCGGGGAACATGAGGCCACCACGATGCGGTCAAGGCCCAGGTTTTTGATGTCGTCCTCAATAAGTATCTGTCCCGGATCCGAGCACATGAATTTATACTCCCGGGCTACTACCACGCCGGGCAGGGTCCTGGCAAACTGGGCAACATCAACAACGTTCACTTTGCCGGAGATGTTCGTGCCGCAGTGGCACACATAGACGCCAATTTTGGTACTCATGCGATCTCCTTATGCGTATTTCGCGATGGCTTCCGTCGCCGAGACGATGCAATCCTTCAGCCCCAGGCCCCTCGAATCCAGTCCAAACGCAAGGCCCATCAATTGAGTGAAATAAACTATTGGAAGATTGAAGCTCGTGCCGTAGGCCTTGTTAATGGCCGATTGAAACGCATCCAGGTTCATTTGACATAGCGGGCACGTTACTACAACGCATTGCGCGCCATACTGCTGGGCGCAGAGAAGCAAATTACGGCAGAGGCGAAGCGCAACCTCCTTGCGTATTCCCATCAAAGAGCCGCCGCAGCACATCGTCTTCATCGGATAGTTGGTCGGAGTTGCGCCGATTGCCTCAATCAGCCTGTCCATCATGGTCGGATTATCCGAGTCGTCCTCTATGCCATAAGGTCTGGCTATTTGACAGCCATAATAGGGAGCTACCCGAAGTCCTGAAAGAGGGATTTTCACGAGGGATTTGATCCGATCCAGCCCGACGTCCTGCACAACTGTCTGAAGAAAGTGCTTTGTGACAACGCCTCCTTCATACTTTAAACCCGCCTCTGCTAGGGCTGCATCAACTTTGCCCTTAATTTCCGGGAAATCAGCGAGATAGGTTTCTGTCTTGCGCAAATTCGTATAGCAGGCACTGCAGGCTGTGACCAACGTGTCCCCTATCTTTTTTGCCTGGGTCAGGTTGCGGGCGCTCAAACTGAAAGAGAGAACTTCATTTACGCTCATATAGGCCGTGGCGCCACAACAGTTCCAGTCTTCAAGCTCCACCAGCTCAATCCCCAACGCCTTGGCAACTGCTTTCACCGATTCCTCATAGGGTCTCCCAGTCGCCTCCAGGGAACACCCGGGGTAATAAGCGTAACGCATCATTCACCTCCCAATTCTTGAGCTTTGGCAACGATTTTTCGAAGGCCAACAATATCGCGAACTCCTTTCCCGAATAGGGGAAGGCGATGGTGGGTGTACAAACCGATGCCGATAGGTGCCAGGGATATCGCCCCAAGTGGGTTTGTGCCCAGCAGGATTTTGACCATTAGCGAGGTCTCGTGATTGCGGCCTTTCTTGTTAACAATATCCACGAATGACCTCGACATGATGCCCGCATTCTTACTCCGTTGACGGTTCTCCCGTATGGCCATTCTCTTAAGCATGTACATAATGTCTGTAATCTTGATCTTCTGAGGGCAGCGATGCATGCACTGGTAGCAGGACGCACAGGTCCATATCGTGAGGCTGTCTAATACCTTATCCCTCATCCCCGCCCGGACCATGGCGAATATCTGTCGGGGCGTTTCCTCCATCGCCCAGGATACCGGGCAGGATCCGCTGCAGGTGCCGCACTGGATGCAATCCTTGATCTTTTCACCGCCTGGAATGCGATAGACCTCATTGAGAAACTGCAGATCCATGGCTTTCTCGTAAATCACCGTCTGCTGAACTCCATTCATGAAAGGCCTCCGGTTCCCCGTCCCGAATCAATCTGAATCCCCCGTTGGATCGATCGATCGAGCCCTGGTCCTTGATCTTGTAATGCTCGAGTTAAACGGCCAAAATCCAGAGGATCTAACTCTCCCCCAGCTGGATCATCGGATTGGAGCAAACTGCCAACTTGAGCGTGTGCGTGCTAACTGATCGGAGAAATAAATGTCGGCTTGTTCTGCTGCCGACTATTTTTTGTATGCACATGCCATTCCAATTGCTTCAAAATCTGAATAAAAAATATATACACATTATAAGTTATTTTCATACAACTATTTGTATGAACAATTATTTGGCCAACGCTCGGATGCATCCGTGCTCTTGACGGAAAATTTGCTTAAATATGGCCAAATAAACCAAAATGGTGGGTCAATTGCCCCAATTGAATTAAAAATATATGCGGTCGGCAGCCTGGCTATTTTCGGGTATATCGGGTGCTATCGCGCGGAGGCGGATGGGAAAACGGCGGGTAAGGGGTAATCCTCCCGGGTCAGGTTACGCTGCCAGATGCCCGCAAAAACGCTGATGAACGATGATCCTCAGGATTAAGATCAGCGGTTGAAACTGCTGCAGCGCCCAATGCAGGAGTTATCAAAAATCGGGATGCGTCATTCAACGGTAACGCTTTTGGCGAGATTGCGCGGCTGGTCCACGTCGCATCCCCGCAGAACCGCAATATGGTACGCCAGGAGTTGAAGCGGCACGATGGACAGGATCGGCAGCAGGCAGTCGGTGATTTCCGGCACGCGGATGATATTCTCGGACAGATGGGAGATTTGCGTATCCCCTTCGCTGGCCAGTGCGACAATGATTCCCTCACGCGCGCGCACTTCCTCGATATTGCTGATCATCTTTTCATAACGCAGTACCGATTTGGAGCTCTGCAGATCCCTGGCAGCGATGGCGACGACCGGCAGGTTCCGGTCAATCAGCGCGTTCGGCCCATGCTTCATCTCTCCGGCAGGATAGCCTTCCGCGTGTATGTAGGAAATCTCCTTAAGCTTCAGTGCGCCCTCCAGTGCCGTGGGGTATTGAATGCCACGCCCGAGGTACAGCGCGTTGTTCTTGCGGCAGATTACTCCGGCGATCTCCTCATAGGCCGGGCTCTGGGCCAGGATCTGCTGAATGCATTGCGGGGCCCGGATCAACTCCGACAACAGGACAGCTGCGTGTTCCGGCGCTATCTTCCTTCGCGCTTGCGCCAGATAGACGGCTACCAGCACAAGCACGGCCAGCTGACTCGTAAACGCCTTGGTCGAGGCAACCCCGATTTCAGGCCCGCTGCGTATATAAAGATTGCCGTCGCTCTCCCTGGACAGCATGCTTCCAACCACGTTGCAGATCGACAGGATTCTGGCCTGCTTTGCCCGCGCTTCCCGCACGGCTGCGAGGGTGTCCGCCGTCTCGCCGGATTGGCTGATGGCGATGACGAGGGAGCTTTTGTCAACCAGGGGATTGCGATAGCGGAACTCCGATCCGTAGTCGATCTCTACGGGAATGCGAGCAAAATCCTCTATCAGGAACTTTCCCACAAGGGCGGCGTGCCAGGATGTTCCGCAGGCGACGATGTGGATCCGCTTGATTTTTTTAAGCGCATCACCCGGAATGTTGGCTTCTTCCAGGACGACGCGCTTCAAATCGGGCGAAATCCGCCCTGCGAGTGTCTCGCGCAGGCTACGCGGCTGCTCGTGGATTTCCTTAAGCATGAAATGGCTGTAGCCTCCCTTCTCGGCCATTTCGGGGCTCCATTGGACCTCCTGGGGCGTAAGCGGCAAATGCCTGCCGTGGAAATCCCGAAGAACCGCTTTTCCGCGGGAGAGAACCGCCATTTCTCCGTCTCTCATGAAATACATGCTGCGCGTATGCTCTAGCAGGGCGGGGACGTCGGACGCTACGAGGGACTCGCCTTCTCCGAGGCCCAGGATGAGCGGCGGCCCATTCCGGGCCGCGATGATGGTATCCGGATCCTCGGCGGAAAGCAGGCAAACGGCAAAGCTTCCGCGCAATTGCTGCAGGGCGGCGCCTGCAGCCTCGGGAAACGATCTTCCCGGCATCATCGACTCCACGAGGTGCGCGATTACCTCCGTATCGGTCTCCGTGGCAAAGCGGTGGTTCATTTGCTGCAGCTTCGTTTTCAGCTCGAGATAATTTTCGATGATGCCGTTGTGGACGACGGCAATTTTTCCGGTGCAGTCACGATGGGGATGCGCATTTTCTTCTGTGGGCCGCCCATGGGTCGCCCATCGGGTGTGACCGATTCCGTAATCTCCTTCCAGGGGCTCTGCGGCCAGAGAACGGACCAGGTTGCCGAGCTTTCCCGGCGCCCTTCGGACCTGGATCTGCCTGCTTCGTACAACCGCAATTCCTGCAGAGTCATATCCGCGATATTCCAGCTTTCGCAATCCGTTGACAATAAGGGAAACAACCGGTTTCTTGCCAACATAACCCACAATGCCGCACATATTTCTTTCTGACTCCCTGCCTGGGCTGAAATTGCCTGAAGGATCCCGGGCTACGGTTGCCTTATCGGCCAGACACTTGCCCAGGCATAAGTAATGGATATCTGTGTTACAATCCCGCCGGCGACTCTGTACCGTGCAACGATTATAGATGATGCCCTGGATCAGGGCAACAGAAGGCATGAACTGTTTGTATTGTGCCCTGATCCGCGATCCGGTGTCCGCTTGAAGCCGGATAGCACTGGCGGAGGTCGCCTGCAACCGGTGGCAATAACCGATCTGCCGGGGACCTGGCGTCCCCGGGGGAGGCTAAATATGGAAATCCATAGCATCCGGCTGACCGTGCCTGAAAACTGCAATATCATAGTTGGCCAGAGTCATTTCATAAAGACAGTTGAGGACCTTTTTGAAACCCTGTCAACCGGTTGCCCGCACGCGAAGTTCGGAATAGCTTTCTGTGAAGCTTCAGGACCTTGCCTGATTCGCGTTGAAGGGAATGACGAAGAGTTGGAAAAAACCGCCTCTGAAAACGCCATGAGCATGGCAGCCGGCCACACCTTTGTGATCATGCTCAAGGAGGCGTTCCCCATAAATGTGCTCAACGCTGTGAAGTCATGCTCTGAGGTTTGCCGCATATTCTGCGCCACCGCCAACCCGCTGGAAGTCATCATTGCGGAAACCGGCCAGGGAAGAGGCGTTTTGGGCGTTGTGGACGGCTTTTCTCCCAAGGGTGTGGAAAGTGAGCCGGACGTGAAGGCCAGACGGGAATTTCTGCGAAAGATCGGGTACAAGCGATAACTTGAACTATTCTATGTTCGGGGGAAAGCGATGACAGAAAAAGGCAACGAATTGCCGGTGGAAAGTCTGCGCTGGAACTGTAATCCTTCCGTGTTTTCATTCAAGACCACTGCGGAGCTGCCTCCGCTGAAAGGCATCATAGAGCAGGAGCGCCCTACCCGGGCCATTCGTTTCGGCCTCGATATCGCTTCTCCGGGCTACAATATCTATGTCAGCGGCTTGACCGGAACCGGAAAAACAACCGTTATCAAGACATTCCTGGAAGAAATAGCGGCACAAATGCCCTGCCCGGATGACTGGTGCTACGTTTATAACTTCCGGGATCCCCACTGCCCCACCATCCTGAACCTGCCGGCAGGGCAAGGCAAAGTTCTGAAGGCTGAGATGGAAGAGCTGGTTCGCCAGCTGAAGATTAATATCCCCAAGGCCTTTGAATCGAAGGAGTACGAAGAGAGCGTCAGCACGCTCATGCGTGAAAACCAGATGCTGCAGCAGGCGCTCTTTAACCAGCTGTCGGAGAAAGCCCGCGGCGAGGGTTTTGCGCTTGAGGTCACAAAAGTTGGAGTCTCCCTGGTGCCGATGCTGGAGGGAAAGCCCATTACGCCCGAACAATACGAATCCCTGGATCCGGAGGCGAAGAAGCAGATTGACCAGCGCCGGTCCGGACTGGATCAGGATATTCAGGCTTTTCTGCGGCAGGTCCGTGACGCCAACAAGGAAAGCCGTGACCAGATCAATGAGTTGCACCGGAGAGTCGGGCTATATGTCGTCGGGATACGGATTGACGGGATCAGGGACCAGCATGCCGGGTTCCCAAGTGTGATTGCCTATCTGAATGATGTTCAGGAGCACATACTCTCGAACCTGGAGGATTTCACCGAGGATTCCTCGAAGCAGGATCCAGCGGGGGCCGCCCAAATCCGGCTTGAGGCTCCGACGGATCCCTTTGCAAAATATAGCGTCAATATTGTTGTGGACAACACGGATCTCAAAGGGGCCCCCGTAATCATAGAAACCAATCCCACCTATTACAACCTTTTCGGACGCGTCGAGCGTCGGGCTCAGTTCGGAACCCTTTCGGCAGACTTTACCCTGATCCGCGCAGGTTCCTGTGCCAGAGCAAATGGCGGATTCCTCGTAATCAACGTGCACGATGTTCTTTTGAATCCGGGAGCCTGGGAAAGCCTAAAGCGCACTGTAAAAAACAAGGAAGTGAGAATCGAGGACCTCGGCGAGCAGTTCGGCATTCTGCCGGTCGCCGGCATGAGGCCAAACCCGATTTCTGTGAATGTCAAAGTTATCATGATCGGGAACCAGTTCATTTATCACGAGCTGTTTGGGCTGGATGAGGATTTTCGCAAAATCTTCAAAGTCAAGGCAGACTTCGATTCCGAGATGACCCGGGATGACCGGGCCTTTAATGATTACGCTGCATTTATCGGCTCCCGCTGCTGCGATGAGGGTTTGCTGCACTTCGATCCGACAGGTGTAGCCAGGGTCGTCGAATACGGCGCATGGCTGGTCGACGATCAGCAAAAGCTCTCGGCACGCTTCAGCGACATCGCCGACATTGTCCGGGAAGCGAGCCACTGGGCCAGGAGCGCGGGCTGTGAAGCCGTTTCGGCGGGGCATGTCCAGCGGGCCGTGGAGGAAAAATACTACCGCTCGAGCCTCTTTGAGGAAAAGATCCGGAGCCTCATCACGGACGGCACTCTGCTTGTGGATATTTCGGGAAAAGCGGTCGGACAGGTCAACGGACTGGCCGTCATAGACCTGGGAGATATCCGGTTTGGGAGGCCTTCCCGGATTACGGCCAAGACATATCTCGGGAAGAGCGGGGTTATAGATATAGAGCGGGAATCAAAAATGAGCGGCAGGATCTACGACAAGGGCGTGCTCATCCTGAGCGGCTACCTGGGCGCCAGATACGCCCAGGAGAGACCCCTTTCTGTGGCTGCCAGCCTTTGCTTTGAGCAGTCTTATGAGGGGATAGACGGCGACAGCGCCTCTTCGACCGAGCTTTACGCGCTGCTTTCAAGCCTCTCGGGTATCCCCATCAGGCAGGGCATTGCCGTAACGGGGTCCGTCGACCAGAACGGGCGGGTTCAGCCCATCGGCGGCGTGAATCAAAAGATCGAGGGCTTCTTCGATGTCTGCAAAGCCAAAGGCCTGACCGGGGAGCAGGGCGTAATGATTCCGGCACAGAATGTAAGAAATCTGATGCTGCGAAGCGACATGGTTGAAGCCGTGGCTGCCGGAACATTCCATATCTATGCCGTCAGCTCCATCGATGAGGGAATTGAAATACTTACAGGTGTTCCGGCCGGAAAGCGGAATGAGCATAATCTCTATGAAGAGGGGACCGTTAACTACCTTGTCGAACAGCGTTTGAGGGAGTTATCCGAGAACCTGAGGAAATTCGGCAAAGAGGAAGAGGCGCTCCCAGGCAAATCAGGGGGCTGCGGCAAAGGCGAATGTGAGAGCAAAGAGATAATTCGCATGGAAATTGCATCGAAGCGGTCCCAGGCCGAAAGCCGCTAAACGGCAACTCCCTTCCTGTTCTCTTGCCCCTTCATTCGCCAGGTACTCCGGGAGATTTTATGATAAGCGTGGAAGAAGCTTTAGAAATTCTGCTTTCAGACCTGCCGGGACTCAGAATTGAGGAGGTCCGGTTCCAGGCGGCTCTGGGCCGCGTGCTGGCCGAAGATCTCGTCGCCACTTGCGATATCCCTCCTTTCCACAGATCTGCGATGGACGGCTATGCGGTCCTGGCTTCCGATGTTGTGAATGTGCCCATCGAACTCGAGATTGCGGGCGAAAGCCGCGCCGGTGGGGGAATGCCAGGCGCATTGAAGGCCGGCCAGGCCATGGCCATTATGACTGGAGCGCCCATTCCCGAGGGCGCGGATACCGTTCTGCCTGTCGAACAGACCCAAATAGCGCCCGATGGCCGGAAAGTCAAAATATTGACAGGGGTTAAGGTCCATGAAAACATCGCCCCACGCGGATCCGAAGGCCAAACCGGTCAGGTTGTCCTGCCATGCGGTCATCGCGTCGGGCCGGCTGAAATTGCAGTTATGGCTACTTTCGGGCACCACCGTGTCAAAGTGTATGCAAAGCCGAGCGTTGCGATCTTTGCAACCGGTGATGAGCTGGTGGAATTCGATCAGCCGCCGCGGGCTGATCAGATTCGAAACTCGAATGCATATTGCCTGTTGAGCCAGTTGCGCTATATGGATTTGGAGGCGGACTATCTGGGCATCGTGCGGGATGACCGGGAGGAGCTGCGCAGCAAGATGATCGCAGGCCTCGATCGTGACGTACTGATCATTACCGGCGGGGTCTCGATGGGCGAATACGACTTTGTGCGGGATGTCTTCGACGATCTCGGGCTCGAAATCCTGTTCAGCAAAGTCGCTATCAAGCCTGGCAAGCCCACGGTTTTTGCCCGAAAGGGCGATAAGCTGATCTTCGGTTTGCCCGGTAATCCGATTTCGGCGCTGGTGACTTTTGAATGCTTCGTGCGACCGGTGCTGGGGAGGCTGTGCGGGATGACGAGCCCGGAATTGCCGAGGATGAGGGGAGAGCTGCTGGGTAACATGCGGCAGTCACCCGGCAGGACGGCATACATGCCTGCATGGGTGTCTTGGGAAGCAGGCGGGTGGAAGGTTGAGCCGCTCCAGTGGAAGAGCTCGGCCGATATCATCGGATTTACCCGCGCCAATGCAACCTTCATTTTCCCCAAAAACAGGGATTTCCTGCCCCGCGGAGAAACTGTGGAAATAATGCTGCTGCCAGACTTTTTTGTCAGGCAGCGCTGACAATTGACGAATGACGATTTACGATTGACGATTTGAACCCAGAGGCATATATCAATCATCCATGATTTTGTTTATCCCATGACCAAAAATAAATCTGAAAAACTGACGCATCTGGATGCGCAGGGACGGGCGCGCATGGTGGATGTTACGGAGAAGCCCGTGACGTCGCGGCGGGCGGTTGCAGAATCGTTTGTACGGCTTTCGCGGAAGACGATGACTTTGCTCCGCAAAGGGAGGCTGCCCAAAGGGAATCCCCTGGAAACAGCGCGGCTGGCGGGGATCCTGGCCGCCAAACGAACTCCCGATCTCATCCCTTTGTGCCATCCCCTGCTTCTGAGCCATGTGGATGTGGAAGGAGAACCATGCAGCAGAGGCGTGCGCTTCCTGGCCACTGTTTCCTGCGCCGGACCTACGGGGGTCGAGATGGAAGCCCTGACAGCCGCTTCCGTAGCTGCCCTGACGCTCTACGATATGGTCAAGGCCGTTGAAAAGGGAGCCTCGATCGAGAGGATACAGCTCCTTGAAAAGAGCGGCGGGAAGAGCGGCCTTTATCGGCGAAGCAGTTCCTGAGCTGCGCAGTCTCTGGTAAACTATTTACTTTGTATGCTCCATAGCGCGAGAAACAGCCATGCCTATCTATGAATATTCCTGCAAAAAATGCAGACGGAAGATGAGTTTTCTGGTGATGTCGGTTGATTCCTTCCGGCCTGTCTGCAAGTACTGCAAAGGGGAGGATCTCGAGCAGCTCTTCTCCCGTTTTGCCTCTCCCAAATCCGAAGAAAGCCGCCTCGAATCCCTGGCGGATCCCTCGAATTTTTCCGGGCTGGATGAAAACGATCCCTCCAGCGTTGCCCGCTGGATGAAGAAGATGGGTAAAGAGCTTGGGGAGGATTTCGGCGGCGAAGACATCGACCAGATGGCCGAAGAAGCGGCGCAGGAAGCTGCTGGCGGCGAAATAGGAGGCTCGGGCGGTTCCGGCACGGATGACCTGTAAAACGGCTTTCCGAATCTGTCCACAAGTCTTCCAGGTGCCGCCCCTCGGCTAATAAAATGCCTGAAATGCCGGAAGTTGAAACCTTGGCGCGAATGCTGAGAACGGCAGTGGTCGGGAAGCGCATCTCTGAAGTTCAGGTTTCCGGCCTGTCGCTGCGAAAGCCGATTTCCGATTTGTTTGCGGCGAGCCTCGGCGGGCGTGCAATACGCGAAGTTGTGCGGCGTGGGAAATACCTGATCCTGGAACTGGAGCCGAAAGCCTTCTGGATTATCCACCTGGGCATGAGCGGAAGGTTGCTTTATCGGTCCACTGCCCAGGAGATGGTCCGGCATGTACATGCTATGGTTCGATTTGCCGACTCTACGTGCCTGGTATATCGCGACCCTCGCCGCTTCGGCCTGCTGGCTGTCTATGAAGTGACTCATTCGGGCCATATCCCGGAACTCAGAGCCCTGGGGAAAGATCCGCTGAGCGGCGGATTCCATAGCAGGTGGTTCCGGCCGCTGCTTCAGAAAAGCCGTCAGGATATCAAGTCCTTCCTGCTTGACCAGAGCAAGATTGCCGGTCTTGGCAACATTTACGTATGCGAGGCATTGTTCCTGGCGCGGCTACATCCGGCTCGCCGCTGTATGACTCTCACCTGCGAGGAAACCGCCCGGCTGGTTCGCTCAATACAGGCGGTGTTAAGGCTGGCAATCCGTAACCATGGGACAAGCTTCTCGGATTTTCTGGATTCGAACGGCAGACCGGGGGAAAACCAGAAATATCTCAAGGTCTTTCAAAGAGAGCAACAACCGTGTGTCCGCTGCCGGTCATGCATAAAGAGAATGCGTCAGGGCAATAGGAGTACATTTTATTGCCCGGAATGCCAGCGGTAGTTTTGCATGAGCAAGTCTGCTATAGGAGGTTTTCATAATGCCGGAATCTCGTCGAAAATGCTCCCACTGCAAAGGGTCCGGTAAATGCCATGCCTGTCATGGAACCGGACGGCTGGCATTGCAGAAGGGAAAAGTGTGCACTTCATGCTACCCCCATGGCAGCGGGAAATGCCAGAACTGCCGCGGTACAGGGGGCTTTGATGCCGCAGGGACTCCCGCTCCTGCCGAATGAGGGATTGCGAAGGTCGAATTGGCATCGATTAAGTGTCAGGCGATCAGTAGGGTTTTCGCCAAAGGTCAGGTGAGCAGGCTTCAATTCGTAATTCGTCATTCATAGTTCGTAATTTGGAATGCAATCATGTTTTTGGCCGTTGATATCGGGAATACAAATATCACTCTGGGTCTGTACCAGGGAGAGAGACTGGGGCCGCGTTGGCGCCTGGCCACGGGCCATGACAAAATGCCGGACGAATACGGTCTTTTGATGTCGGCCCTTATCCGGCATGCCGGTTATTCCGCCGCTGATGTCGACTCGGTTGCCATTGCCTCGGTCGTACCGCCTCTCACCGGATTGGTGGCGGAAGCATGCAGGCGATATTTTCAATCCGAACCGCTCGTGATAGAGGGAACCAGCCGCACCGGAGTGCGCGTGCTGTATGATGATCCGGGGCAGGTCGGTGCCGACAGAGTCGTGGATGCTGCGGCAGCCTACATGCTTTATGGCGGCCCGGCCTGCATCATCGATTTCGGGACGGCCACCACCTTCGACGCGATTTCGCCGGAGGGGGATTATCTCGGGGGAGCCATCGCTCCCGGCATTGGGATTGCCGCAGAGGCTCTATTTGAACGCGCTGCCAAGCTGCCCAAGGTAGATCTGCACCGGCCGCCGTCGCCGATAGGGAAAAACATGGTTCACTCGCTCCAATCGGGGATCCTTTTCGGCTACGTCGGGCTTGTTGAAGGCATGGTGGCGCGCTTTTGCGCGGAGCTGGGTCCCGCGACCAAAGTCATAGCCACGGGCGGCCTGGCGGAAATCATCGCTCGAGAGACGGACGTCATCTCAATTATCGCGCCCTGGCTGACTCTCGACGGCCTTCGGATCATCTGTACCATGAATGCAGACAAGTCCCTGTGAAATTCTTCGGAAAAATCCGGTTGAGGGCGGGCTTAAGCCGGGGAATGCTCCGGCGCGATCTTTGATATGGTTCGCAGGAACCTTACCCGAACCCGTTTCCGGGTTTCCAGCTCAAGAAGATTCCATCCGCAACCGCTGCTCGATATCGGATTCCTGAATGAGGTAAAGGGCATCCAGGAAGTGCATTTGGAGACTCCCCGGGCCCTCAGAGCGTTCAGCCGCCATTTCTCCCGCAATACCCATAAGAGCCATCGCGTGCGCCGCTGCCCTCAAATGCGACGAGTTCACGGCGGCAAACGCTGCGGTCATAGACGATGCGGTACACCCGAGGCCGGTGACTTTGGCCATCATAGGGTGTCCATTTGAAATCCTGAAGTTCGAGGTCCCTGCGACAACTATGTCCGTTGCGCCGCTCACCGAGACGACACAACGGCAATTCCTAGAAAGAGATCGAGCCGCGTCAACCGTTTCGTCCGATGAATGGATGCTTTCCACGCCCTTAGTGGCCTGTTCGGAAAGTATAAGGGATCTGATTTCCGATGCATTGCCGCGGATAAACGTGGGAGCCGCTTCACGGATCAAACTCTGCGCGGTCGAGGTTCGAAACTGTGTCGCGCCGCTGCCGACCGGATCAAGAACGACGGGGATATTTCTGCGGCTGGCTTCCCGGCCGGCTCTGATCATGGCGTCCACCCAGGGAGGGCTCAGCGTCCCGATATTGAGAACCAGGGCGCCGGCTGCCCGGACTATGTCTTCGACCTCCTCAATGGCGTGGGCCATGATGGGAGATGCCCCGATGGCAAGGAGCGCATTTGCGGTGGTATTCATGACCACGTAGTTGGTGATGTTATGAATCAGAGGCGCTTCCTCGCGTATCCTTTGAATGTCCCGCCACAGCATCCTGGCGTTTGTCATATTTATCCTCCCCCTGCCCTGCGGATCCTGATGCGTAGCCAGCCGCAGATCCGATCGCTATACGTCGCTGCGCGATGCGCAACCAGAATGGGTCAATAAGGCCATAATTACATTGGTAAACCCCCGGGCTTTGCCGGGGGACTCAAAGAGTTTGACAGCTCCGTATTTTGAAACGCTGACATACGCTGATAAAAGCGCTGACAAACGCCGATTTGTTCGGCGAGGATCGGCGAGCAAAAGCCGATGAGGCGCTTCCGATGGAGTTTTCTGCGGCGGCACTGTGGCAAACGCCCGGTTTCTCATACCCTTCGTCTCCTTGCCGCACGGCGCTTGCCACAGTGCCGCCGCAGAAAACTGTCCAGCGCGGAGCGCTGGCCCCTGCGGGGATCGGAAGCGCCTCATCGGCTTTTGCCCGCGTAAGTCAGCGTTCAAGACCGGCGTAACTAGTCCAACCGCTTTGAGCGGTTCAAATCTTTCAAGCCTCCGGCTTTGCCGGAGGTACCTAACTGTATCCATGTCACCAACTAATCCTGTTGAGAAAGGCCGGATGGCGATTTCAGGCAGGATCCAGCTGCCGGTCCTAATGGAGCGCGCAAGCGAGGCTCCTGTGCGAATTCACCCTATCTTTCCTCCGGAACTGTCCGACAGGAAAACAGCCCCAGCCGGGATGGTACCGGTCAAGGTGCCGCCTGTCCAGCCCGATGATATGCGCGCTCTGTGCAAATTGTTTAACTCACAACGGTGAAAATGACGATAGGAAGCAACAATATGGATGGCATGCTCGAATCAGTCGGGGGATCATCACAATGGCTGGCAATCACTCTATCTCCCGAATATCAAATAAAGTCCATATCAAGCCGCGCTGCAAACACTCTGGGTTACACTCCGCAGGAACTGTTTCACCGGCCGGTTACTCAAATCCTGGCGGATGACACAGCTTTCGAGCTGCCGCAAATACTGGACGCTGCAGGGAAATGGGGCTATTGGGAGGGAGGCCTTGTTTACCAATCGCGTGAAGGAAAGCCCATCGAGGTGGTTGGGGCTTTATCCACACTGCTGAGCCAGGAAAATCAGGTGGCGGGATACCTGCTGATTTCCAGCACCGGGATAATGCGGTCGCCGGATAGCGGCGACAATTCAGGCCTTGCGGAGGTCTCGGCCTGTTTGAGATCCATCTGCCACGAACTGAATAATCCCCTTGCCGTGATGATGGGATTTACGCAATTGCTTACCATGAATGCGGCATGCCCTGCAAAAATCCGGGCCGATATCGACCGGGTATATGTGGAGCTCAAACAGGTCATTGATGTTGTTGAGAGATTGCATGAGTATGCGCTCGCCCTCTGCAAAAAGGCTCAGCCGTATCCATCAGGCCCGCGCGTCGCCGAGGCCTCGCCTGCATCCAAGTCCCTTGCAGCGCCGGAAGCCGCCGGCAGCCTGCACGAATCCTGATCCATCGGGAGATCCACAGGCTCTTCCGATGAAGCAGCATCGGTCTGACAAACACCGGAGCAGGCCCCCTGCCTGTGTTCTCTGCCAAGTAGACTAATGTTCTGAATTTTGGATATCGAATGTCGAGCCGCAGCACTTCGAAATTCTGCAGTTCAAAATGCCTGAAGGTATTTTTGGCGCACCAAACTTTTATGTGTTTTATCGGCCGCGATCAGTCTCCATTGAGGATCCCGCAGTGATCCAGCCAACGGCTCTGCCGATGGATGCCTGCCCTGCAGCGAAGCTCAGTAATATCCAGTCTGCGACATCTCAAGGGCTTTGGGATTGATACGAATCTTGCCGGCCTTTTCCAACTCCTCCGTAACCTTGCGGACATAGTCCTGGAAATAGGGTTCCTGTTTTGCCTGGAGAAGCTTTTTCCGCAGTTCCGGCCTTTCTTTCTGGAATGCCTGCTCGTCAATAGCAGTCCGGGACTTGACCTGGAGAACGGCGGAGTTCTCCAGCAGCGAAATGGGAGGACTCACCGCACCCGGCGCCAGCTCGAAAGCGGCTGAATTGAAGGCCGAATTCGTGCCGATGTCAGGATCGGGGGATTCTGAGAATTTGAACGGGCGGCTCGCTTTGACGCCCAATCCCATGGCTTTGGCTGCAATATCCAGGCTCCCCTGCCGGATCGCGTCTTCGGAAATCCTTTTGGCGTCAGCCTGTACAAGCTCATTGGCCTTGAAATCCAGATAGTCCTTTTCAACCTGGCTTTTCGCGTCTGTGAAATTGCCGGGTTTCGGCATCTGGACCTCAAGCAGCTTCGGAACCGCATATCCCGAGGAATTCTCCAAAGCCTTGCCGGTGGAATTGATCTCCTTCATTTGGAAAACATAATCCCGCATGGCCTGCGAAATGCCGATTTGGAAGGCACCCTCGTCGTTTGCAAACAAACCGGTCTCTTTGATCTCGGTTTCGATTCCCAGATTCTTCGCCGCAAGTCCCAAGTCTTTGCTCTTTTCGGCGAGCCTCGCGGCCTCTTCTGCCTTTTGTTGGGCCAGTTCGCGAGCTTTTTTATACTGCACCGACATTGCCAGGTTATTCCGTCTGGATTCAAGAGTCGGAGTCTCGTGACGCAATACTCTGATAATGTGATAGCCGTAATCGGTCTTGACCAGGCCGGATATCTCGCCCGCCTTGAGTGAAAAAGCGGCATCCTCGAACTCCTTGATCATTTGCCCTCGCTGGAAGGGCCCAAGATAGCCGCCCTCTGCGGCAGAACCCGTGTCCTCGGAATGTTTCTTGGCCAGATCGGCAAAATCCTTCCCTTCCTTGGCCTGCTTTAAGACCGCCTCGGCCCTGGCCTTCACTTCACTTTCTTTGGCGGGATCCGCAATTCGGAACAAGATATGGGATGCATCCACAGTGTCCTGGTGCGGCGTTTGATTCCATTCCTGAAGTATTTCCTGTTCGGTCACTTTGATGGATGGCATCAGCCGCGTAGCATCCACCATAAGGTACTGGATGCGGCGCTTTTCCTTGACACGATAGGATTCCTTGTGCGCGTCGAAATAAGCTTTCAGATCGTCTTCGGAGGGCTTGAGGCGTTTTTTATAGTCCTCTTTCTTCAGGACTATAAAATCCACCTGGGCCGATTGGTTGCTGCGCGCGAACTCATCGCGCAGCTCTTTTTCACCCACATCCAGCGAGTCGGTGATAATTTCGCCAACCTTCTTCGCCAGCCTCATATATCGCACATCTTCCTCGAACTCAGTGACGGAGAGATTGTTGGCTGCAAGAAGAGCCTTGTAACGCTCAACTCCGATGAATTTTCCCTGGTCCTGCAAGGACGGATGAGTCTGTATGGATTGGCGGACTTCGTTGGGCGTGACCTCAATGCCGAGACGTTTGGCTATTACTTCGACAATCTTTCCGGTAACAAGGTTATCCATCACCTGTTTGGTGAGGCCTAAGGCTTTAAGCGTCTCGGGATCCGTTTGGTTTTTCCCGTTGTTGCTGTAATTTTCAACGACTTTCCGGTATGTGTTGACAAAATCCTTAATTGGAATGGGCTGCCCGTCGACCGTGGCTGCGGTAGTATCGGTCGCCACGCTTCCCACGTTGACCCCTGGAACAAAAAATAGCAGCATGCCGAGGGCTAAACTGAATATTACGAGCCAAAGAATGATTTTTAACCGCTTTTTGCGGCGCATCAGGTCCAGCATAGGGAAAAGTGGCCTCCATTCCGGTTTAAATAGGAACGGCAAGTATAACACATGAATTCAATGGAAGATGCAGGATACCGGATTCCGGGTGCGGTCAAGGTATGTTTGAACCGGCAAAGAGTGAAAATAGTGGCCGCGGGTTCTGCCAAAACTTTCACGTGACAACCGCAGTTTTGAAAAAATGAGGCCAGCTTCGGCAGGAGCGTCCGGTCCAGCGCAGCAGAGTGTCTTCTGATGCGGTCTGGGTAATTACATTGGTAAACCCCCGGCTCTGCCGGGGGACTCAAAGAGTTTGACGGCTCTGTATTTTGAAACGCTGAGAAACGCTGATAAAAGCGCTGACAAACGCCGATTTGTTCGGCGAGGGTCGGCGAGCAAAAGCCGATGAGGCGCTTCCGATGAAGTTTTCTGCGGCGGCACTGTGGCAAATGCCCGGTTTCTCGTACCCTTCATTTCCTTGCCTCACGGCGCTTGCCACAGTGCCGCCGCAGAAAACTGTCCAGCGCGGAGCGCTGGCCCCTGCGGGGATCGGAAGCGCCTCATCGGCTTTTGCCCGCGTAAGTCCGCGTTCAAGACCGGCGTAACTCCTCCAACCGCTTTGAGCGGTTCAAATCTTTCAAGCCTCCGGCTTTGCCGGAGGTGCCTGACTCGGTCCAAGCTCGCTTCACTTTGCGATATGCGTTCGCCCATCGGCTGGATCCGAAATTGCGAATTTCCGGGGGGAGGACGGGCCTAACGAAGGCTCTAATTTGTTTTATTTTACTATTTACTGCCCAGATTATATAATAAATGCCCTTCGCTTTTCCGATGAGAAAGGGGAGAGCACTGTTGCCGGTGATCAGGCGGGCAGTGTGTCCGGTTCTCATGCAGCCCCAAGCGGCTGTTACTCTAGGAAGATCATAGGCCACAAGCTGGCCGGTTGCCGGGACATGTGGAAAAGCCGAAGCGATTCTTCGCATCCTTTTGTTTCAGAAGGCCGTAAGTGGAGGATATGGGCGGTTTTGGGAATTCTGCTCATCTCCGGAATCGCTGGCATTTGGTGGATGCCGGATTTCAGCTCGCGGCATTCGAAAGTGAAAACTGTGAATCAGTCTGTGAAGGCTTCCTCAGCCGAGCTTGTCACCGCGGTCGGTACGGTATGGGTGCGCCGGCAGTTCCGTTCAGACTGGCAGGAGCTCCAGGCAGGAGACCATCTCGTTGAAGGAGATCTCATACAAACCGTGCCTGGAGGAAGCGCTTACCTCAAGTATGCCAATGAAAGCACCGTGTCCATTCCGGCACAAACGGTTTTCACTGTTAGAAGCTCGGGAGATAGCCAGATGGATATCAGCGCGCCTCCCGATTTGGGGAATGCGGCATCGGGCTCCTCGGCATTTGGGGGGAACCATTCGGGGGGGAATGCGAATAAGGCCATCCCCCGCCATGCGGGCGCCGGTAGGGAGGAGCCCTACCTGGAGCTGCAGCGCATAATTCCTTTTGGCCGAAGTCTGGAGCTGATTGGTAAAGTGGACGCCGGAACCAGCCTGGTGGTGAACGATATAGCGGTTGAGGTGGAAGGAGACGGATCCTTTAAACATTTTACCAGCCCGTTTCCTGCTTCCCGGCGAAAAGCCTTCATAGTCATGAAGGCCACCAATCTTGCAGGCAAGAAGCGCACTCTGACCGCCACTCATGATTTTGACCCGCACGATGGGGACAATTAGAATGCTTGAGCCGTCCAGGATCGGGGTTATTCACAGGGACCGGGTGCCAGCGCTTGTTCTGGATGCTCCGCTCCAGGGGATGCCCTGGAAATTTGATTTTTTCACGGAAAACGAGGTCCTCCGCAGTCCCATCTTGCCTCTGAAAGGATATCTGGCTGTTCTGTTTTCCCTGGATAATGAAGCTCCGGAGATTCAGCGCCATCTCTCCAATATGTTTCCCGGAGCTGAGCTTGTCGGTTACCGGAACTCGGACAAAGCGCCGGCCCGGAGCTGGTCAAGAGATGAGAACGGATTTGTAGCGGTCCGGTTGCCCATGCCCCTTTATCTTGCCCACAGCCTTTTCGAGGGCTTTGATCTTGCCAGATCTCATCGCAGGGAGCTGGCGCTCGTGCAGCGGCGCGCCGAGAAGATACAGGAGTTTTTCGACGCTTTTGTGAATACGGTTGAATCTTCTTCGGACGTTCTGGACCGCAAGCTGGGCATGAGCCTGCTTATCAACAAGATCCTTTCGCATGTTCAAGCCGAGGAATGCGTGCTTTACCTCTATGGGGAGGGGTGTACGACCCTGCAAAGGGCCTACAGCACCGGCAACATCAAGGATATCGATCTATTCGAGCAACAGGCCAACGTTTCCATTATAGAAAAAGTAATGAACAGCGGAACGCCCTATCTTAACAACAATTATTCGTTTGAGTTGAAGGTCCCCTTCAGCAAAGAAAGCATTTTTATTCGGTCGATTCTCTGCTATCCCCTGCATCGCAGGGGGCAGAAAATCGGGGTCGTCGAGCTCATCAACAAGATCACCGGCGCCTTCACTCAGGAGGACCAGGCGCTTATCGAAATGATCGCCAATCCACTCTCGATTGCCATCCGGACCGTGGACATGTTTGAAGACGCGGAACGGCTTACCATAACCGACGATTTAACAAAGCTTTACAATTACCGCTATCTGATGCAATATCTTGAATCTGAGGTTAAGCGTTGTCTCCGCTACAGGAAAAAAGTATCGCTGCTGTTCATTGATGTAGATGGGTTTAAGAGGATCAACGATACCTTCGGACACCTCGTCGGGAGTCAAGCCCTCGCGGAGATGGGACAGGTTTTCCGAAGGATAGTGCGCGAATCCGATGTGGTCGGAAGATATGGAGGAGACGAATTTGTGATTGTTCTGCCGGAAACCCCTTTGAATGGGGCGATGGTTATAGCCGAGCGGATCCGGAAGAAGGTGGAAGAGTGCGAGTTCATTGCCCACAATTTGAGCATACGCCTAACCGTGAGTCTCGGCGTGGCAAATTGTCCGAAACACACACTCACAGCTGAAGGATTGATCAAGAAAGCGGACGCAGCCATGTACCGGGCGAAAGAGCTTTCCAGGAACAGCATCAAAGTCGCCGTATAGGAATTATGAATTTAAGATCATTATTTGGTTTCTTTTCCAGTGATTTGGCTATCGATCTCGGCACTGCCAATACCCTGGTTTACGCAAAAGGGCGGGGAATAGTGGTGAACGAACCCTCTATTGTCGCTCTTGACAAAAACAACAAAAAGGTTGTTGCTGTAGGGCGCGAAGCCAAGGAGATGCTTGGACGAACTCCGGCCGACATCATTGCCGTCAAGCCGATGAAAGATGGGGTGATCGCGGACTTCGACGTAACGGAAGTGATGCTGAAGTATTTCATAAAGGAAGCCCACAGCCGCAACCATCTGTTGAGTCCTCGGATTGTGATCGGCATCCCCTCGGAAATCACGCAGGTTGAAAAGCGGGCGGTGCAGGAGTCGGCGCTGCGCGCCAAGGCCAGTGAAGTGTATCTTGTCGAACAGGCGATTGTGGCAGCCATTGGAGCCGGAATGCCCATCACCGAAGCCTGCGGCAATATGATCGTGGATATCGGCGGAGGAACCTCGGACATTGCAGTAATTTCTTTATCCGGAATCGTGTACAGCCGCTCCGTAAGAGTTGCCGGGAACGAGATGGATGACGCAATTATCCAGTACATCAAGCGCAAGCACAACCTGCTCATCGGAGAACGCACCGCGGAGACGATCAAAATGCAATTGGGTTCTGCCGCGCCTCTCGATCGGCCGATGACGATGGAAATTAAAGGACGCAACCTGATTGAGGGCGTTCCCAAAACGATCACGGTCACCGATGAAGAAATTCGCGAAGCGCTGAGTGACAGCATCGCGATCATAATAAATGCCATTAAAGTGGCCCTGGAGCGCACTCCGCCCGAATTATCGGCGGATATCATGGACCGGGGCATTGTTTTAACCGGCGGGGGGGCCCTTCTGAAGCGTTTTGATAAACGGTTGGCTTCCGAGACGGGGCTTCCGGTGTTTGTTGCGGAAGATCCCCTTTCATCCGTGGTTCTGGGAACGAGCAAAATGCTGACCGACCTAAAGTTGTTCCGGAGAATTTGTGTCCAGTGAACTGTCCGCGAAATCGAGCAAGGAGCGCGCGGTACTTGTAACCATACCGCTGCTGCTTCTGCAGTTGATTATTCTCTCTCTGCAAATCGAGGGGGCATCGGGCACACTTTTGTTCAAGACCTGGACCCTCACCGCTCAGGCGCCCATTCTGGCAGCCTCATCAGCCATCACCAATGGAATCCGCCATGTATGGACCGGCTATGTCTGGACGGTTGGCGCGCGTGCGGAGAATAAAAGGCTGCGGGAATCTGTGCGCCAGCTTTCTCTCTTGAACCGCTCCAACGAACGGGCCCGGCAGGAAAATACCAGGCTGCGGCGACTCGTTTCATTGAACCAAAGCCTTCCTTACAGGACATTGGGGGCAAGGATTATCGCCCGGACCCCAAGCTTCCTGGCCAACGTGATCTATATAGACCGGGGGGCCAAAGACGGAGTGAAAATCGACGCGCCCGTGCTTTCGGGAGATGGCATTGTCGGGAGAATAGTTCTGGCTTCAGGCCACCAATCCCAGGTTCAGCTGATCACCAATCCGGATGCTTCCGTTGGAGTGATGCTGGAGCAGGCGCGTACCCCCGGAGTCTTGAGGGGATCCGGAGATATCCCCATGGATCTGAGTTATATCAATAACACGGAGCAGGTTGCCGTGGGCGATATCGTTTTGAGCTCAGGCCTGGATGGGATTTTTCCCAAAGGGCTTGTGGTGGGGAAAGTAGTCGATTCCCAAAAGGGAAAGGGAGTTTTTCGATCCGTCAAGGTGGAACCGAGAGTCGACCTTATTCGACTTGAAGAAGTATCCGTGCTGCTTCTGGAGCCATCGAGTCCGTAGATCCGGCGCATATGTCAAAGCCTCGGGAACATTCGGATGCCGGGTTCCTGAAGCACTTTAGATGCCATGAAGTACTTGTTTCTTGCATTGTCGTCATTCCTGGCTATCGTCGCCCAGATGATTGTGGGGAATAACTTTTTCCTTTTCAATTTTCTGGACTTGTCCCTGATCCTTATCGCCTATTGGGCCATCTATCGCAGCCGTATTCAGGCAATCTTCGTGGGTTCGCTGACCGGACTGCTTCTGGACGCAGCCATGGGCTGGCCCCTCGGCTACAATGGATTTGGCAAGACTCTGGCTGCTTTTTTCATCGGCCAATGCTGGAAAAGGTTCAATACCCTGGAACAACCCTGGGTGCGCTTTTCGATCCTCGCGGTCTCTTCCTGCCTGAATTCGCTGAGCATGTTCCTCCTTTTCTGGCTGATGCAGCGCACCACAGGACGGATCTTCCTCGGCGCGTCCATCGTGCAGGCGTTTATTACCGCGGGTGTCGGCATTATCTTTTTTGCAGGCCTGGAAACCTATAAGCGAACCCAAGCGAACAAAGCGCACTAGGTGGCGGTTCAGGAATGTAAAGGCGTCGTTCCGGCTGTTCTATGCCTCTCGAACCCGATGCCTGCAACTTTTGCCCGTGCCCGGGATGATCTCCGGGCGGGACATGATGAGCTGAAAATTGGTACTGCAGCAGGAATCCAACAGACAACTGATCCAGCAACGGCTGGTATTTTTCCGCATCCCGGTTCTACTGATTTTTCTGATCCTCGCGGCAAGGCTCTGGCAACTCCAGATCATTCAGGGATCCGAATATGCGCGCAAGGCAGAGCACAACCGGATCCGGACAATTGAACTTGTCGCTCCCCGAGGCACAATCGCGGACCGAAATGGAACGCCTTTGGCAGAAAACCGATCCTCTTTCGATGTGCTCCTCTACCGGGAAGCAATAAAAGATCCGGATGCGACGACGCGGTTCCTGACTGAAAAACTGGGCATCGAGCCTCAGGATCTGGCAAATATGCTCAGCCGCAGCAAAAGCAGCGGCCTCTATCGTCCAATCGTTATAAAAGAAGATGCCGGCATGGAGGATATCTCCATCATAGAGGCGCACCGCAGGGATCATCCGGAGATTCAGTTGGGCCCTGAGCCCCGCCGCCTGTACCATTATGGCAAGGTTGCGGCCCATCTCCTGGGATATGTCGGCGAAATCTCCGAACAGGAGCTCAAAAGCAATGCCATACCCGGCGCAAAATCCGGCTCGATCGTCGGACAAAGCGGAGTTGAGCGAACCTACAACCGGATCCTGACCGGGCAGGATGGAGAACGCCAGGTTCTGGTTGACAGCATGGGCCGGGAAGTCGGTTTTGTGAACGAGACGGATCCTACTATGGGCGCGGAGCTGCTTCTGACGATCGATCTGGATCTGCAGCTGGCTGCCGAGGCAGCCCTGCAAGATAAGGTTGGCGCGATTGTCGCCATGGATCCGCGAAACGGTGAAATCCTGGTGATGGCCAGTTCGCCATCTTTCGATCCGAACGCCTTTTCGACGCACATTTCGGAAAAGGAATGGGGCGCATTAGTCAATCACCGCGATCGCCCCATGCAGAACCGGGCTATCCAGAACAGCTACTCCCCGGGCTCCATCTTCAAGCTCATAATGGCGGATGCGGGGCTCGAAGAAGGGCTGCTGGATAACGATCCGGCGGTGCTTTGCAAGGGAACTGTTTCCTATTATGGACGGGTTTTTCACTGCCATGGCGGCCGGGGCCACGGTTCGTTGCGCCTGGAAGAAGCAATCTCAAAATCGTGCAATATTTTTTTCTATGAACTGGGTAAACGACTGGGGATCTCCAAGATAGCTGAACATGCGCAGGCCCTGGGATTGGGCGAACGGACCGGCGTGGATCTGCCGGGGGAGCGCAGCGGCGTGATGCCCAGTCCCGAGTGGAAGATGCAGAATCGCCGGGCGAAATGGTATCCGGGGGAAACCATCTCAGTCTCCATCGGGCAGGGAGCGGTCAGCACAACGCCGCTGCAGATCCTTCGCGCCGTAAGCGCCATCGCGACAGGGGGCCTGCTGACTACGCCCCATGTATTTTTGCGCGCTGAAACCAATCCCGGGAATGAAACGAAATGGCCGGTGCGCAATATTCCGATCGGCGAGAACAACGCGCGCAGAATCCGTGATGGGATGTGGGCAAGCGTCAACAATTGGGGTACGGGGCACAACGCGGCAATCCCCGGCATGGACATATGCGGCAAGACCGGGACCGTCCAGGTCGTGGGCAGATCCAGTAAACTGCAGAAAGGCGAGGAAATCGAGGACCATTCGTGGTTTGCGGGTTTCTCCAGCAGGGACAAACCGGAGATTGCCGTAGTCGCATTTGTTGAACACGGGGGATTCGGAGGAGTTACTGCTGCACCTTTGGCGAAACAGATCTTCGCCGCATATTTTGAAAAACACAAGGGGAGAACGATGCCAGGTGTCCAGATTGCAGACTCCGGGCTTCCAGAGGCCGGCTCGTCCGGAATGCTTTCCGGCACGGTGGATTGAGTCATGATTAAGGCGGATCAGCGGCTATTGCTAAGCTTCGACTGGCTATGGTTCCTTGCGCTTCTCGCGCTGTCCGCTGCTGGAATTGTCGCAATCTGGAGCACGACAGACGGCACTAGCCTGAACTCATATTTCGGGAAACAGCTGGTCTATCTGTGCATTGGCCTTTTTGCTTTTATAGCGTTGCTCTATTTCGACTATCACATTTTTACCGACTTCATAGGTTTCATATATGGCACCGGATTGGCGATTCTTGTCCTGGTTCTGATCATCGGCCGCAGCATCCACAGCAACAAGAGCTGGATTGACGTGGGCATCTTCACTTTCCAGCCTTCCGAAATTATGAAATTGCTGGTGATTCTCGCGGTGGCCAGGTATTACTCGGAGCTGGAACAGGATTATCTCGGCATCCGTGAGCTGCTGCTAGGCGGGTTGATCGTGTTTGTTCCGGCGTTCCTGGTGATTCTTCAGGGAGATCTGGGAACCGCGGTTACCTTTCTCCCGATTTATGCCGTACTTTCCTGCCTGGCCGGGATCCGCCGGAAGCATATTGTGGCACTGCTCATTATCGTCGCCGTTGCCGCTCCGCCTGCCTGGTTTCTGCTCCGAGGATATCAGAAAGGGCGGATTGAAACCGTGCTCAATCCCTCCAGCGATCCCCATCGTCTCGGATATCAGACAATCCAATCGGAGATTGCGGTCGGTTCGGGAAGGTTCCTTGGAAAAGGCTTCAAGCAGGGATCTCAGGGCAATCTTGGCTTTTTGCCTGCCAGGCATACCGATTTTGTCTTTGCTGTTCTGTCAGAAGAGAAGGGCTTTATAGGCAGCATTACTATTCTTGGCCTCTTTCTTTTCGTGTCCTTCCGGCTGTTCCGGGCCGCCCGGGAAGCCAAGGATAAGGTCGGCACTCTGATCGTGGTCGGAGTTCTGGCTTTGCTGCTTTTCCATGTGGCGATCAACATCGGCATGGTGGTGGGACTGCTCCCAATCGCCGGAATCCCTCTGCCTATGGTCAGTGCCGGTGGTTCGTCTCTCATATCGTACTTTGCCGCAATGAGCCTATGCATGAGCGTAAGGATGCGGCGTTATGTGAATTGATCCGCAGCGGTTAGTACCGGCCGTTGACAGCCGGGCTTCATGAGTGTTGCTCGAGCTGAAGGCAAGAAGCCGTGAGCGGGAGCATTCAGGGCGCCTGGCTTCCGGCTCCACTGATTTTGCACAGGATCCCGGGAATGCTCGCCGGGATTGTCCCGAGAGGGAAGCCGCACGGAAAAGGGATCCCCTGAATGGCAAATGCCTGGGAGATATGCTTGAATTAAGGCTGTAACCCATTTACCATTACAGGTTCAGGCCGGAAGCAACCATGATCCGGCAAACCGTCATTATGAGGATATTTTTAAAGAGTTTTGAAACTAATTATGCATGGCCGGTCGCGACTCGATGGTATCGGGTGCCAGTCATTGATGAAACGGGATTTGATGCGGGATTTTTGGCGTTACCGGGGCGCATGGCGTCCATAGGAATGCGGTTTCTTGGGCATTCGAATTGCTGAATACACGAGGTATGGTTAGCGGGCTTTCGCCCGACCCAATGTGTTTTCCCCGAAAAAGCGGATCTGACAAGTTTGGTGCTTGCGTCCAAGAGACAGACTAAGGATGGCCCCTGATCCGAGCCATCTCTTTTGATCCTTTTTCTCTCTCACATCTCCATCCTGTTGCGCCCTTCATTCGGAAAATCGGAGTATTTAAATGATAAAAGAAATGATTGTTTCCAGCACAGCGCTGGAGACCAAAGTCGCCATATTGGAGGACGACCAGCTGGCCGAACTCTATATTGAGCGCAACCGCAATCGAAGTATTCTGGCGAATACCTATAAAGGGAAGGTCACCAAAGTTCTGCCCGGGATGCAATCGGCCTTCGTGAACATCGGCCTGGAAAAGGATGCCTTCCTTTATGTTTCGGATTTTCTGGAGGACACCGAAGAGTGTGATCAGGTTTACACCGCAGCCGAAGAACAAATGGCTAACGCGATTACCGAAGCGGAGCCTCAGGAGCGCCCGCAGCGCCGGGACCGGAAAACAGAGCGCAGCCGCTGGCGGGAGCGCCGGGATCGTGCCGAAACTTCCCGGAGCGCGAATGCGCAGGTGGCTCAGGCCGAAGGAATTCCAGGCGCGCCTTTGGAGCGCTGGAATATCAGTGCGGATACAGAGGTTGAAGTCGAATCGCACCTGGAGTCGGATGGCCTTTATACACCCTCGATCCGTCCTGAATACCCGGCTTCCGGTTCGGAGACCCCGACAGGCGAAGCTCCCGATATGTCTGCGCTCCCCGGCACAACCGAACAGCCGGAATCTCCTGATCCGCCTGGCCTGGTTGCTTTTGAAGCGAACTCCTCCGAATCTGATGCGGCTCCGCTGGATTCTGCATCGATACGGGATGACGCCGACAGGCTGCCGTTTGCAGCCGACCAGGAGAATTCCAAGGTATCCTTCGCACGCCGCCGCGGCGCCGCGACGCGACGCAAACGCTATACGGTGGCCCGGCACACACCCCGAACCGAGCACCAGTCCATCGACGATATGCTGCGCGAGGGGCAGGAGGTTCTGGTCCAGGTCGCAAAGGAGCCCATCGGCAAGAAGGGCGCACGAGTCACCAGCCACATCGCCCTGCCCGGACGCTATCTGGTTTATATGCCCACGGTGGAGCATATAGGCGTCTCGCGCAAGATCGGTTCAGATGCCGAAAGAACAAGGTTGAAAGACATAATTCTGAAGCACCGCGACATTTTTCCCGGTGGAGTCATCGTACGGACCGCCGCAGAGGAACATAGCGAGGAAGATCTTGTGAACGACCTTCATTTCCTCGTCAGGCTCTGGGAAGACATGCATGCGCGGGCGGAAGAAGTCTCGGCTCCGGCGATGATTCATGCCGAAATGAACCTTGTCCAGAGACTGCTTCGGGACCAGTTCTCATTCGAATTCGCTGCCGTTCGGGTTGATGATGAGACGGAATATCAGCGCGTGGTGGAATTCGTCGACAAGATTTATCCCAATCTGGTCCACCGGGTCAAGCTGTATACCAAGGAGAACCCGATTTTTGATGAATACGGAATCTCTCCGGAGATTGACAAGCTGCTTCAGTCGAAGATCTGGCTGAAGTCCGGCGGTTACATCGTAATCAACCAGACCGAAGCTCTTGTCAGCATCGATATCAATACAGGCAAGTTTGTCGGCCGCGGGAACAGCCTCGAGGAAACGATCACCCGAACGAATATCGAGGCAGTCAAGGAAATTGTCCGCCAGATCAGGCTGCGAGACCTCGGGGGAATCATCGTGATCGACTTCATCGACATGGACGAACGCAAGAATCGCAAGCGGGTGATGGAGGCGTTGTCGGAGGAAATCACGCGAGACAAATCACCAAGCAAGATCCTGGAGTTCAACGAATTCGGGCTGGTCGCCATCACGCGCAAAAGAGTCAAACAATCCCTGGAACGCACACTGTGCCAGCCATGCCCGTATTGCACCGGCTCCGGAATGGTCAAGTCGGTTGCCACGACGTGCTGCAGCATTTACCACGAAATCGAAAAAATGCGGAACTACATGGACGACCGCTCGGAACTGATGGTCCGGGTTCACCCGGATGTGGCGCGGGCGCTGCGGGAATCCGAGTCAATGGTGATGGAGGAAATCCGCCACCTTTTGAACAGGGATGTCATCATCAAAGCAGATCCAACGCTCCATATCGAGCATTTCAACATTGTTACCTGACGCGGTTCATGCGGGCCCGGACACTTGCGATTGAAGGCGGAAGCTTGCAGGATAAAGGCCTGAACCTGCAAGCTCCAACCTGCAGCCGCAAAAGAAATGCCCCGATACGAACTCCTAAGGAAAATCCCGTGAGAGATTCGGGCTAGCGGCCGGCCTCGGCATTTTTGGCTTCGTCCCAGAGCGCATCCATCTCGGAGAGCGAGGCGCTTTTCATATCCCGCCCCTGGCGCTTGATGGAGGATTCAACAAACCGGAAGCGGCGGGAAAACTTATCATTGCTGTGCCTGAGTGCAGTTTCGGGATCTACACCCAGAAAACGGGCAGCGTTGACCGCCACAAAAAGTAGATCGCCGACTTCATCCGCTATTTTTTGCGCATCCCGCCTGGATTGAGCTTCCAGCAGCTCCGAGGACTCCTCCCGCAATTTCAACAGTATGTCCTCGAGATGAGCCCAATCGAAGCCTACCCTGGACGCTTTGGCCGTCATCTGGTACGCCCGGTGCAAAGCCGGCAGTTTTGAGGGTATCCCATCCAGAAGGGATCGTTCCGATTCCGGATGCGCGGCGGACAAAACTCCTTTTTCCGCCGCTTTGATATCCTCCCAATTCTTAAGCACATCCACAGCTGTCGGCAGATCGGCGTCCCCGAAAATGTGCGGGTGCCGCCGGACCATTTTTTCATGGGAACGATCTATGACGTCGGCCAGGTCAAATTCGTTGCGTTCCCCGGCGATCTGAGCGTGAAATACGACCTGAAAAAGCAGGTCTCCCAGCTCCTCTTTAAGCTCCGCCGGGTTCTCGGAGTCGAGTGCGTCAAGCACTTCGTAGGCTTCTTCAATCAGCATCGGTTTCAGAGTTTCCCGCGTCTGTTCTTTGTCCCACGGGCATCCGCCGTCCCCTCTCAATCGTTCCACCAGGTTCTCGAGCTTCGTTATATCTGCAATCTTTCTATGCATGTTTTCATTGTCTCTTCAATCGCGCTGCGCCGCTGTTAATGCATCCCTGGTTCAAATTGCACGGATTTTCATGGAACTCCGCCTCCAGATGCATGCTTGAAATCGTCCGTCCTCAAGGGCAAATCGTCAATCCTATGCGGTTTACCCGACAGCTTCCTTCAGTGCCCGGAGCACCTGAAAAGCTTCGGATTCCTGCATCCCGGAGAAGACGGGCAGGCAGATGTGCCTGGAACAAAGATCCTCTGCAACAGGCAGGGAGCCCGGAGCGTATTTTTCAAACACCGGTTGCTTGTGAAGCGGTTCTTCGTAGACTTCTCCTGCCAGGGAAACGCCATGCCGTTCCCGAAGATTGGCCTTCAATTGCCTGCGATCAAGCCTCCGGCGAAGAACGGCTATATATTTGTAATAATTACAAATCCCATCCGGAGGGATCCGGAGCGGGTAAAGATTTTCAAGATCCGCCAGCCCTTTGTCATAAACGGCAGCGATAGCCTGCCTGTCGGCGATCATGGCTCGCAGGCGCTGCAGATGCCTGAGGCCTATGATTGCATGGGGCTCGGACATGCGCCAGTTGTAGCCCATGCGCACATGGGCGTTCACCGTGAAGCTTGCCTTGCCCTGATCGCGGTATATCCGGGATTCTTTTGAGATGGCGTCGTCGTTGGTCACGATCATGCCGCCCTCGGCAGACGTCATGACCTTGGTGGGATAAAAGCTGAAAGAACCGGCAATTCCAAAAGCGCCTGCGCTTACGGAACCGAGTGAAGATCCATGCGCATGAGCTGCATCCTCGACCAGCCAGAGATTCCTCCTTCGGGCGAGGTCCTGAAGTGCCGTCATCTGAGCGGAGATGATACCGCCGATATGCACGACTACCATCCCTGCGGTTTTAGGCGTCAGGCAGCGCTCCACGGTCTCCGGATGCAGGGAAAAGGATGCCGGATCCATGTCGACCAGCACGGGAAAACCGCCGGCATGCACGACCGCCGCCGCCGTGGCAAAAAAGGTGTTGGTGGGGACAATCACATCCCGGCCCTCAATTCCAATCGATCGGAGAATTATCTCCAGAGCGCTGGTTCCGCTGTTCACCGCAATGGCGTGGCGGACCCCGCAAAGACGCGCGAATTCTTCTTCAAACTGAGCGCCGTACTTGCCGAGAGTCAGCTGGCCGGTTGCCAGGACTTCCTGGATTCGTTCCGCAATCCACATTCTGTCTTCGGGCACAAACTGAATTTTTGCTGCAGGAACCTGAATCATGAATAGTCCTTTCAGTAACTCAAAAACAACCTGCTTGCCCCGTACTCTTGTGCCCGCCCCTGCACGGCCTCGGGGCCGATGGAGCGAAGCGGACGCAGACCTCTTGAAGCCTGCTAAGTATCCCCGCCGCCACGAGCAATGAGTATAACTCCAACCATGACCAGTACAATCCCGATCCAGCGGGCCGGAGGCACGCTCTCTTTTAATATCATCACTGCCATGAGCGCTGCGAATCCGTATTCGATAGCCGTCATGGGCAGCGCCACCGTGACTCCGGTCCATGACAGGGCCGCCAGGAAAAGAAAATAAAACAGCGCGTTCAGGACGGTTCCCCCTATAACATAGGGATTGCACAAGGCATGCCAGAAATAGGTCAGCAAAGGCCAGGGAGCGTAGTTCTCCAGACTGCCGACCTGCAGCATCCCGCGCCTGACAAGAATTTGACCGAAAGCCGCGGATGCCGCGGCTATGGTCATAGCAATTACGACTCTCAGCATTGTTACCCCCAGTCCCCGTCAGATGTCGCTGAATGCGATCTCCCGGATTCCAGCCGTGCGCAGCGCATCAAGTAAAAGCCCGCTGGTCAGGGCTCGAAATTCGTCCTCGTGCCGGTAGTCCGGCATTGTGGAATCGATTTCCACGCAACGCCGCGTGGCCGGATGGAAATATATTTCCGTGACCCCATCGGGAAGGTTTCGAAGAAATCCGAGCGCCAGATCCAGCGTGACGGATCCGCTGTCCGCCATCCCAAAAATAAAGTCGTTGTGACGCACGCCGGCCCGTCGGAGCATGCGTTTCATGAGATGCATCCAGGGGTAAAGAAAAATCCAGGAAGCTAGCCTGGATTGCAGGGATTTCCCCGAAGCTTTCCAGGATCTTATGGGCGGCTCGTTGGGCAGCCGGACTGCCCTTAGTCCGTAGTCCCGTCCCACTTTTAAGATCAGCCGCAACACCGTCGGGTGCAGGTGCATATGGTTATGGGCATTCACATGATCGAGGGGCAGGCCTGTTTGACGAAATGCCTCGAATTGGGCGCGTATCTCCGCCTCCAGCTGCCTTCGAATATCCCGATAGAAGAAGAATTTGAAGCCCGAACGCGCAAGGTGCGCCGAAAACATCCCGCGGGAATCGACCAGGTCCGGAATCTGCCTGGGATCGAGAACCGGTTGTCCCTCCACCAGAACAAGGTGCAGGCCTACCTTGAGGGAACGGAGCTGTCCGGCGCGCTCGATCGCATCCTGTGCGTGCGGCGCTGCCACCATGAGGCTGGCGGCCGTAAGGACGCCGTTGCGATGCGCTTGCGCGATCGCCTCGTTGACCGGCGGTGCAAGGCCAAAATCATCTCCAGTGATAATAATTCTTTTCAATGCGACCTTTCGCGTTGAGAAGAAAAAGCGGATGCCTGTTTCCCGCTTCGTTCGACGCTATTTATCAGCAGGAATGGGTTCTTGCGCTACAAGTCGCCCGTCCCGCGTGAGGACAAAGCTGGTCCCGCGCCACACAGTCGTCCGTTTAAGAAAAGCCAGCAGCCAGGTAGCCAGGGAAGCGACATCCCGGAATAGAAGCAGCCAGAGGCTGCGCAAGCCTTCGCGGTCGCGCAATCCCCAACCCAGGATTACGGCTGCGCTTGCTATCCGCAACAAACAGGCTCCGGCCAGGGTTGCCAATCCGAGGATATCCCCCAACCGGACGGCGGCGTAAAGGAGCGCAAATGGCACGGCGCGTATCACGGCTGTGGCAAAGAATGCAATAGGGCGGGCCGCGCGGGTATTCTGATCCCAGTAAACCTGGTGGTTCCACCATTGGGAAGGCGTTTTAAGATCCACAATGGTATCCACAAAATAGGGAATAATTGCGATCTTCCGGCCCAGCGTCCAGATTCGCCTTCCCATTTCGTAATCCTCAACCAGATAATCGGACAGGGCTTCGAGGCCTCCAATGCGATCGAGTGTTGAACGGTATAGAGCAGCGGAAGCGCCCAGGCAGAATTTTGATGCGCCGGTTACATAGGCAAAAAGCACGTTTGCCATAAAATCCGCATTGAGCGTCAACAGCTCCATTTTTTCAAACCACGTTTTCGCGCCCGCGGCCTTGTATAGAGTACAGGCACAACCCACACCGGGATCATTCAGAGGCTGAACGATGGTTTTCAGATAGTCGCTTTTCAGAAGCACGTCGCTGTCGCTTATGACCAACAGATCATGCCGTGCATGCCGCATTCCCCCGATCATATTGTTAATCTTGCCGTTGGTGCCTTTCCGGCAATCCTCGATTGCAACCGTTACGCAGGCGGATCCGAATTCCTTCTGAATCTCCTTCAGCAGAGGAATCGCGGCATCATCAGGGCTCTGGACGGAAAACACAACCTGGTATTCGGGATAGTTTTGAAGGCACGTGCTTCGTAGATTTTCCCGCTGATTTTTTTCAAGTCCGTGGACGGGTTTCAGGACCGTCACAGGGGGCCAGGGGCCGGCAGCTGCTTCGGCAGGGCCCGCCGGACGCGTCCGAAGCCAGGCAACTGCGGCGACACAAAGGATTGCATAAACCGAGCCGCATAGGACCGGTATCAGGAAGATCCAATTCATTGCATATATTGCTTTATCAGCCATCTGCCCGAGCGGCATCCTGATCATTCCCTCCGATTCAGGTGTTCCTAGGCCTTTCGGGACGCCTGTACCGAATTCAAAACCAACACAGCCGCCTGTCGGCACAGTTTGTCGGCAGATACGGCGCTTTCTTGCGGCCGGTCATGGCCTTTCTGCATCCGCCTTGAATCCCATGGCGGTGAATTTTCCGGCTAGATCCGCACTCCCGCCGGAGAGGTTCACGAAAAAATGCCGAAATTCAGGACGCGGCGAAACTTCGCTGCGCATTCTATCAAATCGAGCAGCAGCCTGTTCGGCGGGAGCAGACTTGAGCTCCCGAAGCCCGGCATCGTAATTCATTATATTGGAGGCCTGAAGGAGAACGGACAGAATCGCATCCAGTCCCCTCGTCTTCTCTGCCGGACGGACAGTCCTTTTTGCAGGATACAGCGAGGCAGTGTCCCAGGCAGATTGAATGCCGAAAAACGCGCAAAACTCATTGCGAACCATTTCCGTAGCCCGAATCTTTCCGTCCAGGGCAGTGCCGGCTATATGAGGGGTGCCGATATCGACAAGGTCCAGCAGCGAGTAGTCTACTTTGGGTTCCACCTCCCAAACGTCTAATACGGCTCCTCCGATCCTTCCTTTTTGAAGCGCCGATTTCAGATCCTGATTGCCGAACACCGGACCTCGGGCGGAATTGATTAGATATTGATCCGGCGACAGAAGCTTCAGCCGTCTGTCATCCATCATGTGCCAGGTCGGATAGGGGCCTTCCAAGACAAGCGGAACATGGAACGTCAATATGTCCGCGCCGAGGATATCTTCGAAGGGCAGATATCGTGCATCTCCCGTCAGGTCATGCAAAGGCGGATCACATAAGAATACCCTCATTCCAAGAGCGCCAGCCTTTTTCGCCACCCGCGACCCTACATTGCCAACGCCTACAACGGCCAGGGATTTGGCTGCCAGGTCCCATCGGCGACGGGATGCGGCTATATGAAGTGCCGTAATTACATATTCGGCTACCGCATCCGCATTGCACCCAGCGGCATAGCTGAAGCGGATTCCTCGATCGTCCAGATATTTCCGGTCGATATTGTCAGTCCCGGCACTGGCGCCCGCGACAAAGCGAACTGAACTCCGCTCCAGCAGCGACGCATCAACCCGCGTTACCGAGCGGACAATCAAAGCGTCGGCATGGCGGATTGCCTCGGGTCGCAAAGCTCTTCCCGGGAAAAGGCATATTTCCCCCAGCCCCCCAAAAGCCTCCTCCCGATATGGCAAATCCTCATCGACTGCAATAATCATCGATATCCCAAAGGGCTATATTGCGGACATTCTCCCCCAAATGCAAACGGGTTTTAGGCTTCAGGCCTTCCAAAACCCTTCGCGGCTAGTTTGATCCGAACACCTGATACGATTCGCTCATTCGCGGGCCGGATCAGAGATAGTATGCGCCGCGCGCCCAGGTCTCGAAACAGCACGATTGTCTGCTGGACCCCCTAAGGAGAAACTTGGCTCACAGCAGCTTCATTATGCGCTATGATATTAGTCTATGAGCTGGTTTAAAAAAGAGAGGAATCCGATCGCCAACACCAGGGACGAAGAAAGAACCGTCCGGACGGAGGGCCTGTTTACCAAATGTGAAGGCTGCCGCGCTTTCATATATAAAAAAGACCTTGATGCCAACGGGAAAGTATGTCCGAAGTGCGGATATCATTTCAGGATCAACGCATCGGAGCGGCTGCAGATGTTGTTTGACAGCGGCACATACGAGGCCCTGGATAACAACCTTTTTTCAACGGATCCCCTGAAATTCGTCGACAGGGAACCTTACTCGAAGAAGCTTGCCGCAGCGCGGAGCGCCACCGGCCTGAACGACGCTGTGGTAAATGCCAGGGGGGCGCTCGGAGGCAGGGATATCCAGATCTCGGCGATGGAGTACAGTTTCATAGGGGGTTCCATGGGCTCGGTGGTCGGTGAAATGATCACCCTGGCTGTCGAAAGGTCCACGCGGGGGAAACTGCCCCTAATTATCGTGTCTGCGTCGGGCGGGGCGCGCATGCACGAAGGGGCCTTGTCTCTCATGCAGATGGGAAAAATCAGCGCCGCACTCGCCCGTCTGGATGAATCAGGCGTACCCTTTGTCTCTATATTGACGGACCCCACGACGGGGGGCGTTACTGCGAGCTATGCGATGCTCGGAGACTTGATAATCGCCGAGCCGGGTGCTCTGATCGGATTTGCCGGTCCCAGGGTTATCGAACAGACCATACGTCAAAAGCTTCCCAAAGATTTTCAGCGTTCCGAATTCCTGTTGCACCACGGGATGCTTGACGCCATCGTCGATCGGCGCGAGATGCGCGATTATCTTATAAATGCCTTGAATTTCTTCATGCACTGAATGGCGCATCGGTCCGATACATTGCCTGCTCGCTATTATTCCTCGATAAGCTTGATCAGGATATCTCCGCCCTTTGTCCGGGTATCGAAGACCGCGAACGCGCCGCCGTCCTGAGGCCGTCCGCAGAAAATCATGGGCACGCCCTTTTCGGTCAACCTGGCCGTTTCCTGCTTCAAGTCTTTCACCGAAAACATGATGTCCATGATCCCTTCTCCCCGGCGGTATAGAGTCTCTCTGTAGATGAAGTCGGATCGACCCGGCTCAACCAGTTCCAGGATTAATCGATCTCCTATCCGGCATCTCCTCGTCCTGGCCTGTACTTCGGCCTTGGGGGATCTGCCGTATATCCGGACGTTGGACATTTTCCCGGTATCGAATTGTCTCTCAGGCAGAAAGTCGGCGATCTCCAGGTAGTCATAGAATTTGACCGTTTTGTCCAGGTCTTTGACTATCGCGGTGTGACCGATAAATTTCCAGGGAACTATGCCGGCAGCGGCTTTCCTCTTTTTCGTATCCTCGCTCATGGGAGACCTGAGCGACAGAAGGATGTGGCCGGATTCACGGGTATCCAGATAATCCTCCAGGCGCTCACCCTTCACACGGAGGTCCTGGATAACGCGCATGCCCTTGTTGACCAGTTTTTCTGTCTCGGCATTGATGTCAGGTACGCTGATGCAGATATGGTTGCAACCTTCCCGGTAGGCCAGCATTTCACCGCGAGGAATGGAATTTTCGGCATGGAGCACTTCCATCTCGAAATCGCCGAAATATAAAAGGTAAAGGAAAGGTTCACCTTCGGGAATGTCAAACACGGGGACAACATCGAATTCGATGATCTCCGCGTTCACTGTCGGATCCAGGGCTGGTCCCGCCAAAGAAATGTCGGCAGCTATCCCCAGATCTTTGTAATACTGAACTGTCTCCCAAAAATTTCTGGTAAAAACGCCTGAATGATTATATTCCCAGTCATTATTCATGCTTGAACGCCTCCCTCGGAAAACATATTTAGGAATAGGAAATATTATACACGGTAACCGCCCCGCAGCGCCTATAAGAAACCTGGGACCTGCTCCACGATTCACCTGCCGGAAGAACTCAGGGCGACGGCAATCCCGGCATGGGCACGACGATGCTGCGGGAGTGGTGCTTCCGGCGAGGACACGGCATCCAGCGTGTTGGAGGCTAATATGAGGCGGGCCTTCGGCCCTCCGGTACCCGCGAACGGAGCGCTGAGCGCCGAAGGCACGACACCATACCAGCCGTGAAGCGCAGGAGGGGAAAGGGGCTGAAGGCCGGATTTCGGGAACACCTCCTCTGGTTATCAGACTATGCGTCAGTGAGCCGCCGTCAGCGCTGAATTCTCACAATTCGATTCCTGCGCCGGATTATTACATTAAATGATATTTGATCGGAGGTAGAAAGACTTTTTGCATTTTGCCCCTGCGTCTGGGCCCGGATACCGGAACGACCGCTGTTCCGGCGGGCCGGTATGCGCCTGAAAGGGCATGTTGCCCCGAATAGCCCGGAGCAGCGAAGCCGCAACAAAGCAAAACAGCCACGGAAAATAGCAAAAGCCTCTCTCCATGAATCCAACTGTCAGCGGGAGCGCGAAAAAGTCATAAAAAATACCGATCGACAGAGCTGCCTAAATCGAACATAATTGCCTGGCCAGTCGCACGACAATGTGGCAATATTCGTACATGACGGCGCTCTGAAACATGGAGGTAATCAGCATGGTATCCACTAAATATCGGGAAGGCGTTGTGATCAGCGCGACCGAACTGAAGCAGAATCTTGGAAAGTACCTCGACCTGGTGGAAGGAAAAAACGACGTGGTCATCACCAAGAACGGCGGAAAAATCGCCAGGATGACTCCTTATGTGACGGACATCGAGCAGTACTTCCTGGTCAGGGAAAGGGCGCTGGATTATCAATATGGCGGCAAGAAAGTGTCCTACGAAGAATTCATGCAGATATACGAGAAAAGCACCCTGCGCATGGAGTTCATCAATGGGGAGATCCACCTGCTGGCTTCGCCGGATCTCTGGCATCAGGAAATCCTCGGCAGGCTGCATCTAATCTTCAACAAATACTTTCAGGGCAAACCGTGCCGCGTGTACTTCGCTCCTTTCGACGTGCATTTTCGCAAGCGGGAGATCAAGGAAACCGACGTCATGCAGCCGGATTTGCTGGTCGTATGCGATCTGGCGAACAATGTCACGGAAAAGGGGCGCTATATGGGCACTCCCTCGCTGGTCCTGGAGATCCTTTCGGATGGCACGCGGAGCAAAGACATGATCGACAAGCTGAATACCTACAGGCTCTCGGGCGTGCGGGAGTACTGGATCGCCGATCCGCGGCAGGCAAATATCATGGTTTACAGCTTTGAGGATTGTGAGATCGACAAATATCGTACCTTCGAAGGGGGAAACACTGCCGAGTCGATGATATTCGCGGGTTTAGCGGTGGGCATCTCAGATTTGTTCAGTGGATTGGGAATGCAAACAATGCAAACGCCGGACTGAATCCGCGTGCCAATGAACTCTGCAGAAAGGAAATTTCTCTCCTGCAGCCGGGAACCGGGAGTTGGTCGCCTGGCTCTGCCGCGAAGATCCGTGCCTGTCTATAGGGTGCGCGGGTGCGCGCCGATGGGCCCAAAATCCCTTTCAAAAGCCCTAATTTCAGGTTAGGATGCCACCGAATTCGATAAAGGGAGCAATTTTTGGCCCCGAAGTTTACATAATGCAGACTTAACCGATCACAAGAAGAATTACCCCGAAATAGAAGGCCCTGGTGCTGACATATTGGCGATAGAGCGAATTTATCAGCTACTGGAATCGCGAAACCAAACTGGAAATTGATCAGGGAAGATCGCGTCTGCCGAACAGGACCTGCTCTTGCCGTCGTATGTCAGCGGCCACAGCGAGTGGAGCTGATCCAATCACTTTGAGCGGTCTGTCTTCAAGCCACCGGCTTTGCACCTTTTTACCCCGCCATCCCTATCGCTCGGCATAATGCAGCATCGGGTTGCTGCCGCGACCGACCGAGGAAACGGCCGCATATCCAGCCGCATAATCTGCCCCAAAATGGCGAATACAAAATATACGCACCTTGCAAGTTCTTTAATTGCAACAAAACATATCAATCGCTCCTTAAGTTTCGGCAGTTGCCTGCGTTTGACGTATATCAATCATATGCACCAGAAAACAAATCAACACTTATTCTTATTTAGGCAATTCATTGATTTTTAAGCAGTTACCATTCGCGGGGCGCAAACCAAGAAATCTGGCACGCAATGTGCATTATCGAGGGTGTTATGAACGAAGCAATAAATAAATACAAAGGATCTCGGGAGGAAAAAGCAATGTAACAGAAACAGTCAAAAACCGAAGAACTCGCGGTGGCTGGAACGGAATCCAGGACGATTGACGTTGATATGCCGTTTGATGCTGAAGAGGTGGAAAAGGCGACCTCTGCAGCCTATGTCCGGAACCTGACGCGGTCTGATGTCCCAATTATTGCAGCCAGGCCAATTCCTGCGGAGGATTACTGCTCTCTGGGCCAGCGTTCATGCAAAAAATTCGTGAAGAAGGGGGTTTGCCAGCAGGAGGAATGCCCGATAGTCACTGCCGAAAACAAGAAAGGTCGGGCTGCGGTTGCAACAGAATATGTGTTTGATCCGATCGATGTCGATATGCCTTTCAGCGCCTCTGAAGTTGCTGCACTGACCAGTGAGGCCTATGTTGCGGCGCTTGGCCCTTCCGATATGCCGGTGGTTGGCCACTGGGGTCAATATGCTCCGGCTCCAAACAGGGTTCTGGTCGTTGACGATGAAGCCGTTGTTGCCAACAGCATCCGGAAAATCCTCTCAAGAAAAGGTTTTGCAGTGGAGGAGGCATTTACCTGCAAGGACGCCCTGACCCGGGTTTTCGCACAGAATTACGATCTTGTGCTTCTGGATCTGAAAATGACGGATGGGAACGGCATGGATGTCCTGCAAAGAATCAAGGCCAAGAAACCTGGCTTGCGCGTCGTGATCGTAACAGGATATGGATCGATTGAGACAGCCGAGGAAGCAATACAGAAAGGCGCGAGCGATTACATGCCCAAACCCTTTACTCCGGCGGAGCTGTACAGCGTTACAAGCCGTGTTCTGGGAGTTGAAGCCGCCTAGTACATCATCGCAACGAGTTCGGGTACAGCCGCAGATTGCAGAAAGAGTCCAATCTGCGGCTGTTTTTGTTTTTGGCGGTCAATACTTCGATGGCGCGCCCTAGACGATCTACTACAACACGGAGAACGTATCGCCGGCCAACGGGGCGTTGTTCACGATCACCCAGAACTGGGGGCCGCGCACGCTGATTGCAGGAACTGTGGCCAGCTGGGGGATGCTGTCGACCATCTTCTCCGGCACCGGAGGGATGCCGAACGAGACGGCGAGCAGCTTGGGACGGACTCCGGCACACCGTACGGCATGCTTCCGGCAATGCTCGGATTCCGAGTAGCCCTGGGGCTTTGGCTCGTTCACAACAGCAACGTGGGATCGGCGCGGTTGACGGGTTTTAACCTGATAGCCGGGCGCACGCACAGGCAGGACTTCGGCGTGCAGGTGGGGCCCGCGGCGCAGGGGGAAGCTGGAGCGGCGTGAGGATTTTCTCGCTCAGCCGGAGGTAATCACTCGGCGGATTTTTTCCAGAGTCTCCCGCCCACATAGCTTCCTATCGCGGCTCCGAGTATCTTGATGGCCGCGGCAAAGATATGCTCGAGTAGTCCTCCGATGGATTCATTGGGCCAAAAGATCGGGACCAAAGTGAAAAGCGGAACATAAAACACAACATTGGCGATGATCCCGACAAGGACCCCATGCAGCAGGAACCGTGAATCAATCTTTCGCACAGCCCACAGCCCACCCAGAAACATCGATCCGAGCATGGCCAAAATTGCGATGGCAGGAAAAGCCGGAACCGCATATATCTTGGCCGGCATGTATATAGCGAGAAGCAGAAACTCCGACCAGATGCCGGCAATCACGATGCGTTTCCAGTTGATAATCATCTTTTCAATCTCCACGGTTTAGTCAAAACCATGCCGGGCGATGCTGATCACAAGTCATAGGTTTGCCATCTTCAAAAATTCTTCTTCATTCAAGATTGGGATGTTGAGGGCTTTCGCTTTGTCCAGCTTGGTTCCGGGATCAGTGCCGGCGACGATATAGTCGGTGTTTCGCGATACGCTGGAGGAGGTTTTGCCTCCGAGCCGCCGGACAAGCTCCTCCAGCTCGGTTCGGCTGAAACGGCTCATCGTTCCCGTGATCACAAAAGTTTTGCCATCGAATTGAGAACGGCCGACATTGCTTTCCGCAGATTTGGGCTGTGTCAGATCTACCCCGTATTGATCCAGTTCCCGGATAATGGCAATCCCTGACTCGCCTTTGAAAAAGTCGTGGATGCTTTTTGCAGCGATGGGACCCAAGCCTGGAATCTGAGCCAGGCGTTCCTCGGATGCCGCCATCAGAGCCCGAATATCTCCGAACTCCTCTGCAAGGAGTCTCGCATTCCGCTCTCCCACGTGACGGATACCCAGGGCTGTCAGAACCCGCGACAAGCCTTGCTTTTTGCTCGAGCCGATGCCCCCTACGAGGTTTTGTGCCGATTTCGGGCCCATCCGCTCCAGTTCCTGAAGCTGCTCGGTTTTCAGCGCATAGAGATCCGTCAAGGATTTCACCAGTCCCTTATCCACCAGTTGATCGATCAGAGCGGGCCCCAATCCTTCGATATCCATCGCGCGTCTGGATGCAAAGAAAGAGAGGCGCTCCTTGAGCTGAGCGGGACAGGAAGTGTTGAGGCAGCGTATATAAACTCCGCCTTCGTCACGCGCAACATCTCCGCTGCATACGGGGCATTTTGCCGGGAAATGATATATCGTTTCCATGCCGGATCGTTTCTCAAGTTCCACCCGAACGACGTGGGGAATGATCTTTCCCGCTTTTTCAACGATGACGCTGTCACCCACGCGTATATCCTTGCGGGTAATTTCATCGGCATTGTGGAGGTTCACCCGCGATACTTTGGTTCCGGCGATTTCCACGGTTTCAAGTTCCGCAACGGGGGTGAGAATTCCGGTTTTCCCAACCTGCACGTAGATCTTTAGAATCCGGGTTGCCGCTTGCCACAGCTCCACCTTATATGCGATCACCCATCGCGGGGATTTGCTGGTGGATCCCAGACGGTCGCGTTGGGCGAAGCTGTTGAGCTTGATCACGAGGCCGTCGGTTTCATAATCCAGCGCGGCCCTCGCCTCCAGCGTCTCGCCGCAGTAACCCAGGACATCCTCGATGCTGTCCAGCACTTTGCTGCAAGGTACGGCTGATATGCCGAAATTGCGGATCATTCCCAGAAACCCGGCATGATCCGCCAGACTCAATCCGGTCAGACGGCCCTCGCTGTGGGCGAAAAAGCGCAGTCTGCGCTGCCCGCACTGCCGGGGATCCAGAAGCTTGAGGCTTCCCGCGGCGGCGTTCCGGCAATTGGCAAAAATTCTCTCTCCGCGTTCCGACTGCAGTTTGTTCAAACGCGAAAGCTCCGTGTGAGTCATATACACTTCGCCACGCACCTCCAGAATTTTGGGGATCTTTCTCCCGCGGGCGAGCAGGCGCAGAGGGATATCCCGGATGGTTCGTAAATTGTGGGTGATGTCGTCGCCGCGGGCGCCATCGCCCCGGGTCAGTCCGAGCGTGAAACGCCCGTCTTCGTAAAGGAGGGAGGCGGAGACGCCGTCGATTTTGTGTTCCACTATATATTGGGCTTTTTCTCCCTGAAGCCACCGGCTGATACGGGCGTCGAACTCCCGCACTTTATCTTCACTGTAGGTGTTTTCTATAGACAGCATGGGGACGGCATGAGGAATCTGGCGAAAACCTTCAATGGGTCGCCCCCCGACTCTCTGAGTCGGGCTGTCTGGGGTTATGAGCTCCGGATATCCGTTTTCGAGATCGTGAAGTTCCTTCAGGAGGCGATCAAATTCCAGATCGCTGATCTCGGGATTATCCTGGACATAGTATTTGTCATTGTGATGCTCGATAAGGTTTCGAAGTTCCTCAATACGGTCCTTGACGGAATTGGCCATTGATTTGCCCCTGCTCCTGTGAGAATAGACTGATTTTACTGTCAAACAGGGCACGGACGATATTAGAATTGAAAAAGAAAAGCCGCCGGGCATACGAGGTATCCCCTGCCGCTTTCAAGTACCTTTCGGCAAGGAATTGGCCTTGTGGAGGATGCGGGCGGCTCCCTTGCCGGGCATGCCGGAGCTACTCATGGACTCTGAAAATATTTCCCTCAACCTGGATCGTTTTCTGCGCCTGAGCGCTGAAATGATGGAAACGCTTTCGAATTTGTCCCGCAAAATCAAGGAGGCTGTGGAACAGCTCAAGGAGGATCAGCGGCTGCAGCAAGAGCGCTTTGAGAGCCTTATGGAAAACCAGCATAATCACTGGGAGGAGGAAAAAAGACGGCGGGCTCAGGAGGACAGGGATTACCAGGAGAATCTCAGGCTCCGGCGGCAGCGGGAGGAAGAGGAGTACAGGCAGAAATGGGCGGTCGAACAGCAGCAGGCAAAGCGGACACTTGCTGAAGAGCTGAGAGCGCTTGAAGCGGAAAACCGGCTGAAACTGGAGACGTTGGAGAAGGAATTTACCCGGCGGGAGCTGATTCTGAAGGAGAAAGAGCTGGAATGCAGCCGGCTCGTCCAGGAGCTCGAGCAGTTCATATCCAGGCTATCGGTCCATGCGGAGCCTCGGCCGATTGTTCCCATAGATTCAGCCAAGGAGAGTGTGCGGAAGAATCCGTAGCAAAGCCGCTCGATATTAAGCCTGGAGCCAGGTTCGCGCGTAGCGGGGAAAAGAGGCCAGGCGAATCGGGTAGTCCCGATACTGAATAAGCTGATAACCTTCCAGCTCTGCTGGGGGACTCCGGAGTTTGACAGTCCCAGGATCATTGAACGCCGACATACACTGACATAACGCTGACCAAGGCTGATCCATTTGACAACGGTCGGCTTCTGCCAGCGTAAGTCATCGGTTAAAGGCAGCTTAGCTCATCCAGCCGCTTTGAGCTGCAAACAATCAAGTCTCCGGCTCTGCCGGAGGTGGTTGACTTCCCGGGAGGATTTTGCACTGAGGTTTGTGGCTGAGCTGGTATTTTGAGGCCGGCCTGAGACCTGCGATCTTCAGTATTGAGTTTCCATGCCCTCCGGAACCGGCATGGCAGAAACCCGTGAGCGATACGGCCTAATCCCTTATTGTTCCAGTGGTTTTTCGGGTCAAGGGCAGATGAGCCCGGATCGCCCGCAAGAAGGCAAGCCCCAGTATGATTCCGGCTGCGTCTATCGCCACATCCCAAACAGAGGCTGATCTCCCGGGGATGAATTTTTGATGCCACTCGTCGGAGATGGCATATAAAACCGCAAAGACTGCCGCCAGAAAAAATGGGGACCGTTCCATGGTCCGGTTTTTGCTAAGGGCGTGGAAAAGGGCCGCGGCCAGCAGCGCATACCCTGCCATATGCCCCCCTTTTTTGGCGAAAGCATCCCAAAATCCGAAATCCGGCAACTCCGACTTAGGAGTGGATGATGCCAGAAAAATTATGGACATCACCAAAATTGCCGGGCCCCAGCGCCAGATCCAGTTCTTCATAGTAAGGAATTCTTTGGCCCCCGCGAAATTGCCGATTCAACTATAAAAGAAAACCGACACGAAATCACGGTTTCCCGATGTGAATTTTTGTCGTGCATCTCGCAGATTTTGACTGCTCCAGGATCCGGTAGCGCTGGCATACGGTGACAGAAGCGCTGATGAACCATAATCCTTTCGCAAAAAGTTTTCCTAGCCCGAGTTTACCACCCGTAGGCGGCAAAATTCCATTTTGATCAGCATTGAAGCCCCTGCAAGCAACATATTATGTATGACCTAACTATAATCCATTTATACCTCCACGACGACCGCCTGGCATTGCCGCCAGCCACGCAGTAATATTGTCGCAAAGCACTGAACTATTTCCTAAGAATATCTTTCTGTAATGCCTAATTTATCAAGACATCCGCATTTCTTTGATACTATATATTGGGCCTTCAGGCAATCTGCACAACAATATCTTGACATCACGAGTAAAATATTGTATGACCTAACCATGGCAAGCTTGACCAAGAAGTTCATCAAGGGAAGGCCCTACTACTACCTGCGGGAGTGCCGCCGTGTGGGCGGCAAGCCCAAAATCGTCTGGCAGGAATATATCGGCACGCCCCAACAGCTGACCCTGAGGCTCACCAACCCCAGACCCCAGGAAATCATCGTCCGGGAATTTGGCGCTTCCGCCGCAACCTTCGATATGGCCCAAAAACTGGAGGTCGTTTCCATTATTGACCGTCACGTCCCCAAGGAGGGGAACCAGGGGCCTTCGGTCGGCGAGTATCTGCTGGTTGCTTGCCTCAACCGTTGCATGGCGCCCTGCAGCAAGGCGAAAACCGGCGAATGGTATGACAAAACCGTACTTCCCCGCCTGCTTGGCATCAAGAGTTCCCAGCTTTCCAGCCAGCGCTTCTGGGACAATATGAATCGGGTCAATCAACCGGAAATCGGCAAGATCGAGGCGGATATCTCCGCAGTCGCGGTATCCCGATTCGGCCTGGACCTGAAATGCCTGCTTTTTGATGCCACCAACTTTTTCACCTTTATCGACAGCTTCAACGATCGGGCGAAACTGCCGCAGCGCGGCCATGGTAAAGAAGGGCGGGACAATTTGCGCATTATCGGCTTGGCCCTTTTGGTCACCTCCGACGGCGACGTCCCTCTGTTTCATTGCACTTACGCGGGCAACCAGCACGACTCGGTGACATTCTCCAGCGTAGCCGAGGATTTGGCTGACCGCTGCCGGAAGCTGTCCGAGGGTGTCTGTGACATTACGCTCGTCTTCGACAAGGGGAATAACTCCAAGGAGAACCTGGATGCCGTCAACGCCGGGCCCTACCACTTCGTCGGATCTCTGGTTCCCAGCCAGCATCCGCAACTCCTGCGCATCTCTCGAGACGAGATGCATCGATTGGACAAAAGCCTGCTGCCTTCCGTCTGGAGCTACCGAACGCAAAAAGAGGTCTTTGGGATCCGGCGTACCGTCTTGGTCACATACAACCGCGAGCTTTACCGGGCACAGGTCAAGACTCTGAGGCGCGAAATCGCAAAACGCCGGCGCAAACTGCAGCAACTGCAGCTGTCTCTCCAACGCCATAGCGGTCCGAACTCCCGAGGGAAGAAACCCACGCTGCAGGGAAGCCGCAACCGCGTTCAAAGTATTCTTGCAGGCCGCCACATGACCCAACTCTTTTCTGCCAAAGTGATCCTGGGCAAGGATCAGATCCCTCGGCTCCGATGGGCTTTCAGAGATCGAGAATGGGATCGATTGGATCGAACCCTTCTGGGCAAAACAATCCTGTTCACGGATCGGGAAGAATGGACCGACGAACAGATCGTGTTGGCCTATCGGAGCCAATCTCACGTGGAAGCAGCATTCCGCCGCATGAAAGATCCCCGGTTCCTTGCCTTCCGTCCCACGCATCATTGGACCGATCAAAAGCTCCGAGTCCATGCTTTTTATTGCGTGCTGGCTTTAATGATAACGAGCCTGCTATGCCGCAAGCTCGCACAAGCTGGGATCCGCATGAGCATTGCGCGCATGATGGAACGGCTGAAAGACATCAATGAAGTGGTGAATCTATATCCAACCCCAAAGGGTGCGGAACCGCGCATGCAAGTCGACCTGTCACAACAGGACGCGGAACAAGCCGCCATTCTGAAAGCCCTCGATCTGGCTCGGTACGTCTCAAATTAGGTCATACGTTTCGGGATCACTCGCAGCCGCTTCAATACTGATCAAAATGGAATTTTGCCGCCTACAGGTGGTAAACTCGGGCTAGGCTCTTGAGTGTTTGCCCTGGAAATTGTAGTGTCTTGTATGACAGGCGTGAATATGGGTGGAATGTAGGATTTGCGCGCACAGCAGCACGGGGCACAGTTCTCCCGTTATATGCCTTGACAGGCTTGAAGCATGGCTATTAAGATGAATCCCTGCGTCTCCAAATGGCGCTTTCAGAATTATTTTCCCAGTCTTGTTGATGCCACCTGATGAAGACACTAGCCAACGAGATTGAGGTTATAATAAGCAGTGCGCTGGACAACCTCGACCTGATCGAGATCCTCACGGATTGCATTACCGGTTTTATGAATTTCGATGAGGATTCTGCGCACCAGGTGGGGATGTCGGTTCGCGAGTCGGTTACCAACGCGATACAGCACGGAAACAAGCTGGATTTAAACAAAAGAGTGCATATCTGCTTTGAAATGGAGGCGGACAGACTGTCCATTACGGTCAGGGACCAGGGCAACGGTTTCCGTGCCGACAAAATACCGAATCCGCTGGATTCCGAGAACCTGCTTAAGCCGAGCGGCCGCGGAATTTTTTATATGCGCACTTTTATGGATGAGGTCGAATTCAGGTCTCTCCCCCAAGGAGGGACCGAAGTATTTATGGTTAAGGTAGTTACCCAAAATTAAGGAGAGCAATATGAAGATTGAGACACGCACCATTGGGGATGTCCGGATTTTGGATTGCAGCGGCAAGATCACCCTGGGAGAGGGAACCATGGCTGTTCGCAATACGGTGCGCGACATTCTGAAGGGCGACGGGAAAAAGATTATCCTGAACTTGGCAGACGTGAGTTACATCGACAGCTCCGGTATCGGTGAACTTGTAAGCACCTATACCACGGTCACCAGCAACGGCGGGAAACTTGTGCTCCTGCACCTGACGAAGAAGATCCAGGAATTGCTCGCCATTACCAAGTTGCTGACCGTATTCCAGGTCTATGATACTGAGCAGGCTGCGCTTTCCGGCTTTGACAAGAACTAGCTACCGGAACAACCGGTCGATGGCAACAATCTTCGACAGGTCATTGAAAACGACGAAACCCATGAGGAGGATCAGGAAAACGAAGCCCGCCTGAACGATTTTCTCTTTTAGGTTGAGGCTGAGGTCCCGCCGAATCAGTCCCTCTATCAGCAGAAGCGCGATCACTCCGCCATCCAGGATCGGGATGGGAAGCAGGTTGAAGACGCCGAGCTGCAGACTGACCAATCCCAAAAAACCGAAGAAAATCCGGGCGCTGCCTGTACGGGCGGCGCTCCCGGATATCCGTGCGATCTCGATGGGTCCTGACAGTGTGCGAACAGAGGCCGAGCCCTTCAAAATTCTTCCTATGATCCTGAAGGTCAAGGCGGACATATCATAGTTCCGGCGAATCGATTGGGCGAGTGCCCCGGCAATTCCGAACTTTTGAAGGTCCGAGGGAATGTCGGGTACAAAACCGACAATTACACGCCCCTTTTCCTCGATTGGGGTGACGCTGATACGAATGATTTTGCCCTGCCGGGACCGGGATATTTCGCCAACCTCCTCTGGCGCAGGCGGCACATCCGGGCGTTTGACGGCAAAATCCAGGGGAATACCCTTGCTCTCCGAAATAATGTTCAGGATCTGATTGTAATCCGTGCCGACTTTACCGTTCGTTCGGACCGAGAGGATCTCGTCCCCTCTTTTTAAACCTGCCTTGTGCGCAGGGGAGTTTTGATCCACATCGGAAACAATCGTCCAGGGTAAAGAGAATTTAAAACCGAGGGACGCCGGATCCACTTCTGACTGCTGGCTCGAAGGAGAATCCAGGCGAAGCTGCAGGATCCGGCCGCTTCGGCTCACCTCCAGATTCAGGGTGCCCCTGGGCGCGGTTCCCAGCGCTATCTCCATATCCTCCCATGTCTTGATAGGATTGTTATTAACGGAGACGATCAGGTCTCCTGTTTCCAGCCCCGATCGTTTCGCGATCGAATCGGCAGCCACCGGCCCTACAAGCGCCGGCCCCTTGGGATATCTGGGGACGTTTACACCCTGCATGTAGGACAGAGAAACAATGACGACAGCCAGAAGTATGTTCATGAAAGGGCCGGCAACGGCAACCAGAAATCTGTGCCTCTTGGGGTGGGACAAAAATTCGTCCGGAGCTCCTTTCCGCTCATCATCATAGGTTTCGCCGGCCATTTTTACGTAGCCGCCCAATGGAATCGGGCTCAGCCTGTATTCTGTGCCACCGCGGGTGAAGCCTACGAGCTTCGGCCCAAAGCCAAGAGAAAAAACCAGGACCCTGATTTTCAGAAGCTTGGCCATGGCGAAATGGCCGAATTCATGAACCGTAATTGTGATGCCCAGAACAACCACAAATGCCAGAATTGTGATCATCAATGTGAATACCCCTCTACCGACTCTCCATAATGATGCCCTAAAGAGTGAAAAGGCTCAATAATCGATCTGATGCTCGTTTATGCCGGGATTAGGGGCCACGGCATGGCAATATCGGGCGAAAGTCCCACGGTCAGGACCGAAGATTTTTCGCGCGGAATCGGGACCGCCTATCCGAGCGATGCAGTCCGCACAGTGTGCCGGCTTGACGTTCGGGCTTCGGCCTCGGTTCTTGCCCACGCGTCTGCCTTGAGTATTGTCTCCAGATCAACGGATTCCCGTACCGGATGCGCGTCCATCACCGATTCGATGATCTGCGGAATTTCATGAAATGCGATCCTGCGGTTCAGAAAAGCCTCCACGGCAACTTCATTGGCCGCGTTGAGGACTGCGGGCAACGTGCCTCCATTTCTCAAAGCCCTGTATGCCAGTCCGAGGCAGCGGAATTTCTCCTGGTCGGGCTCCAGAAACTCCAGCTTGGGCATCCTGAAAATATCCAGCGAGGGAAGCGGCGACTGCCACCTTTCGGGATAGGTGAGGGCATACTGAATCGCAAGGCGCATATCGGTCACTCCCAGCTGAGCCAGGATGGAGCCATCGGAGAATTCAACCATCGAATGAACGATGCTTTGAGGATGCACGGCGATGTCGATCTCGCCGGCGGGGATTCCGAACAGCCAGGAGGCTTCAATGACTTCGAGCCCTTTATTCATAAGGGTAGCAGAATCTATGGTGATTTTCCGGCCCATGCGCCAGGTGGGATGATTGAGAGCCTGCTCAAGAGTCACTAAGGAGAACTTTTCCTTGGGTGTTTCGCGGAATGGACCTCCGGAGGCGGTAAGGATAAGGCGCCGCACTTCTTCACGCCGGCCCCCTCTCAAACACTGGTGAATGGCATTGTGTTCGCTGTCAACGGGAAGAATTTCCACCTGTTTTTCTCGCGATTTACGCATGATCAGCTCGCCTGCCATTACAAGTGTTTCCTTGTTGGCGAGCGCGATGCTTTTTCCGTTTTCCAGCGCGTAAAAGGTGGGCAGGAGACCAGCGGCTCCCGAGATTGCCGAAAGAACCATTGAGGACTTGGGGTGGCAGGAAACCTCTATATGCCCTTCCAGCCCATGGACAAAGCGTGTACGTGCCATCGGATAGCCGCGCTGCCTGAGAACACTTTGCAGCTCTCTGGCAGTGGGCTCATCCGAGCAGGAGGCTATCTCCGGGCATACCTGTTCAACCTGGCTGGCCAGCAAGGAGACATTCCTGCCGCCGCTGAGCCCGGCCACCTGAAACTGCTCCGGCAAAGCCGCTGCTACTTTAAGGGCATTGGTACCGATAGATCCTGTGGAGCCGAGGACTGATAAAACTTTCATCCGTCTTTATCCTGCAAAACCGGCATTTTAGCACTATCGACGGAATATAACGATTTGCAAATTGTGTTTTGGCGGCGGGCGTGCGACCGGGATATCGAGGCCCTGATCCGCATTCCAGCGAATTTTCGCCGAAAAACGAAGCAGGCGGGCATGGGCTTTACGGAGCCCATGTCGCCGGTCGCAAGCAGCAGGTCTGCAAACCGTCAGCTATAGAGCAGGGATAAATAGATATAGAGGACCGGGATTGCAAAAAGCAGGCTGTCCACACGATCCAGCGCGCCTCCATGTCCGGGGATCAAGTGCGAACTGTCCTTCATGTTGGCAGCTCTCTTCAGCATCGATTCGGCGAGATCGCCGAGCTGTCCGAATATTCCAATCAGGATGGAGAGTGCAACTACATGGCCAAACGGCAGATCCCGGAACAGGAATTGCTGCGCCGCAATGGCTGCCAAAACACCGGAAAACAGCCCGCCGATAGCCCCTTCATAGGTTTTTTTGGGGCTCAAGATGGGGGCAAAGGGCGTTTTTCCTATGGCTTTGCCGAAAACGAGCGCGGCAGTATCGCCTGTACAGATTACGATCAGCAGCAGAAGCGTCCAGTGCATTCCGGCGTCGTTGCCATAATCAAAACGCAGCGGAATAGCAGGGTATAAGAAAAGAACGAAGTACAGTATTCCCAGTATTTCAGCCATGAGCGCGAATGCGCGGTCCTGAACAGGCTGCCGGTATCGCCACAAGGCTGACAAAAACAGGATCAGCAGCACCGCGCTCAAAAGGGCGGCTAGCGGGAACGACCTGTAATGGAAGTCGACCAGCAGGATCCAGAAGGCAAAATAGCCGACCCAGGGTTGGACATGTATCCCCATCGCCCGAGTGAGCCCGAAATACTCATAGAGGCAAGCACTTCCTATGATTCCTATCCCGACCAGGTAGCAAACGGGGGTTGCGAAAATCACCCCAAGAAGCGTAAGAACCAGCAGCACACTCCCCGATATAACCCGCGTCATCTTTCTCCCCGAAAAGCAGCGATTAGTTATTAGCTGATAGTGATTAGGGATTAGGGACAAGGTGTTAGATCGAAATTGGAAATTCGAGGACGGAAAGGCGAAATCCCTGATTTGGAATACTCCGGATATGGCTTCAAATATATTGCTGCGGGCAAGCCCGATTAATCCTGTCCAGCCCCGATATTGCCCAAAATATATCGTCTAATCCCAAAGCCCCTAATCCCCAATCCCTAATCTCTAATCCCTAATCCCTAACCACTAGGCTCAATTCCCCCGTATCTCCGGTTGCGACGCTGATACTCCAGAATGGCCTCGAGAAGATGTTTGCGCCGAAAATCGGGCCAGAGTGTCTGCGTGATATAGATTTCAGAATAGGCAATTTGCCAGAGCAGGAAATTGCTGATGCGTATTTCGCCGCTGGTTCGGATCAGGAGATCGGGGTCCGGCAGGCCTGAAGTATAGAGATGGCGGGAGATCAATTCTTCGTCGATCGGATGCTTATGTCCGTTCACTTTGCATTCCCGCAGAAGGCGATTGAATGTATCCACGAGTTCCGCCCGGCCGCTGTAATTCAAAGCGACATTGAGAAGCATGCCGCTGTTATTTCCTGTCGTCTGCATAGCCCTGTGCAATTCGCTGCGCACCGACTCTTCGAGTTCCTGGATCCTGCCGATCGCCTGGAACCTGACATTGTTCTTGTGAAAATTGTCCAGCTCTAGCCGGATGTGTTCCTTGAGCAGGTTCATCAGAGTGTGAACTTCGCGGCGCGGCCTCTTCCAGTTCTCGGTCGAAAAAGCATAGAGCGTAAGCACCTTAAATCCGAGCTTGGCCGAACTTTCGACAATTTCCCGAACCGACTCGATTCCGGCCCGATGCCCTGCCACTCGAGGAAGCTTGCGCATGCCGGCCCATCGGCCGTTGCCGTCCATGATGACGGCGACATGTTTGGGCATCCGATTCTTGTCAATCAATTTTAGGAGGCCGGCTTCGTGACTCCCGGGCTCCGCGAACCCCTTCAGCTCCATTCGGAAGATTCTCCCGCCAGCTATGATATCAGAATTCAGGCAGTGGCTCAGTATCGAACTTTCAAGAGTACCAGGCCGTGTGCTGGAGCCGTGAAACCTGCCAGCCTGCGGTCCCGGTTGACAAAGAGATCCTGGAGTTCGTGAAGGCCCATGGATCCTTTCCCGATCTCGAGAAGAGTCCCGGCCATATTGCGTACCATGTGGTGCAGGAAGCCATTCCCTTCGACAGTTAAAAGCAGGCGATAGCCGCGCTTTGTCAGCTCACACCGGAAAATCCGACGGATGGTCGTTGAGGGAAGAGAACTCGACTTTGCGAAGCCGGCAAAGTCATGCTCACCCTCAAACGACTGGGAGGCCTCGGTCATCCTGGGAATATCGATCGGATAAGGATAGTGATAAAACTCGCGCACCAGATGCGGTTTCATGACCGGCCCCAGGTAGATCTGGTATCGATATACCTTTGAAAGAGCGTCGCGTCGTGCATGAAACTTCAGCGGCGCCTGGCGGGCCGACAGTACACGAACATCTCGGGGAAGCATACTGTTCAGAGCCCGGACAAACTGTACGGCGGGAATCCTGGAGGCTGTGAGGAAGTTGGCTACCAGTCCTCGCGCATGGGTACCTGCGTCGGTTCGCCCGCTGCCCGTTAATGTTACCTGTTCCCCCGTAATTCTCGCCAGGGACTCTGACAGCAATCCCTGCAGCGTAGGAAGGTTGCTCTGGCTTTGCCAGCCATGATACGCGGTACCTTCGAAGGCCACGGTCAGTTTGATGTTCCGCTCAAGTTTCATCGGCTGCCGGGTTTGACGGCCTGGCTTCCGCTTTTGCATAACGGACACTCGTCTGGAGAAAAAGAGGGTATGTCCAAAACTGCGAGGGCGGCTCTGAGAACGCCCAAATCGGTTCTCCCGCCGCTGCGGTCGATCAAAGATCCGGCGGCCAGAACGATCCCCCCAGCCTGAGTGACAACCTGCATGGTTTCCCGCGTAGACCCGCCGGTAGTCACGACATCCTCGACCACATAACCCCTTTCGCCGGGTTGGATCTGAAAACCGCGCCGCAGTCTGAGAACGCCCTCCTGGCGCTCGGCGAAAAGGCCGCGGACACCCATTGCGCGCGCGACCTCGTGCGATACCAGGATTCCCCCAAGCGCGGGCGCGATTACAAAATCCGGGATGCCGGCTAATGACCGAAGGCGCTCCCCCAGGGCTGCCCCCAATACGGCCGCCTGCTGGGGATTCTGCAGCACCAGGGCGCATTGCAGATATTGACCGCTGTGCAGCCCGGACGTAAGCCGGAAATGCCCCTCCAGCAGTGCTTCAGACCGTCTGAAAATATCGAGTACCTCGTCTTGAGTCATAATTAAGCCGCTTTCAGCTTATAGGTTGTGGATAAATGGGAGGTCGAATGCAGGTTCCAAAACCGTAACATGACCCCCTCGTCCGAATTCCCTGTCCTGCATCCAGAAGATCCTATAGGATAACGCTTTCTATGATAAAATGGATCCTTCTAACGGAAAAGGAGTCATTTTATGTCAGGTCACTCCAAGTGGCATTCCATTAAGCATAAAAAGGCGGCTGCGGATTCGAAGCGCGGTCGGATATTTACGCGCTTGATAAAGGAAATGACCGCGGCGGCGCGGATGGGCGGAGGGGATCCCGACGCCAATCCGAGACTCCGCCTCGCGGTCTCTACCGCCAAGGCCAGCAATATGCCTGCCGAGAATATCAAGCGGGCCATTATGCGGGGCACGGGAGAATTGCCGGGCGTTTCCTACGAGGATGTAAACTATGAAGGGTACGGGCCGGGCGGCGTCGCAATCTTCATGCACGTCCTGACGGACAACCGGAACCGCACCGTCGCCGAACTCCGGCATATCCTGTCCAAAAATGGCGGGAACCTGGGAGAGACAGGCTGCGTCGGCTGGATGTTTGACCGGAAGGGTTACTTTGTAGTCGAAAAGTCGGTTGCAGACGAAGAGCGGCTGTTGGAACTGGCCCTGGGCGCCGGCGCCGATGATCTGCGGGAGGATGGGAGTAATTTCGAGATCCTTACTGCACCGGAAAATTTTGATGCCGTAAGAGTTGCCCTGGAAGGGGCTAAAATCGTCACAGCAGCTGCCGAGATTTCCATGGTGCCCCAAAACTATGTCAAACTGGAAGGCAAAAACGCTCAGACTATGCTGAAGCTCATGGAAGCCCTGGAAGACCACGAAGATATCCAGAATGTCTGGGCAAACTTCGACATTGATGAATCGGAGCTCAAGGAAGCTTCATAGGGCAGCCTGGTGATGCGCATACTGGGCATTGACCCTGGAAGTGGATCTACCGGTTACGGTATCATCGAAACCGACGGTATCAAGCATGCTCCGGTTCTTTTCGGAGCTATCAAGACTCCATCCCGCAGGCCTTTTCAAGAACGCCTCCTCAAGATATACACGGATTTGAGCGATATTCTTGCGCACGAGAAGGCCGAAGTCATGGCCATTGAAGAAGTGTTTTACGCCGCAAACGTGCAATCCGCGCTCAGGCTTGGTCATGCGAGAGGAGTGGCTCTGCTGGTGGCGGCCCAAAATGGATTGCCGGTTTGGGAGTATTCGCCGCTGGAGATCAAGAGCGCCGTCGTGGGCTTTGGACGCGCTGAAAAAGCCCAGATCCAGATGATGGTGCGGCTTCTTCTCAATCTGCCGGAACTCCCTTCACCCGACGACGCAGCTGATGCCCTTGCCGTTGCAATCTGCCATGCCCACCGCATGAAACATAATTACGAATGACGAATTACGAATGACGAATTAAAGCAAGCAGTGTTGGGATTCTTTTTGCACGGCTTCTGAGCAGTAACCAGATTGTCAAAAAGGCAATATCCTCAAGCACTCCTGCGCCTTCTGTTTTCATTCGTAATTCGTAATTCGCAATTCGTAATTATGCGATGGTGAGGCCGGCGTATCCGACGACGCGGCTGATGCCCTTGCCGTTGCAATCTGCCATGCCCACCGCATGAAACAGAATTACGAATGACGAATTACGAATGACGAATTAAAGCAAGCAGTGTTGGGATTCTTTTTGCACGGCTTCTGAGCAGTAACCAGATTGTCAAAAAGGCAATATCCTCACGCACTGCTGCTCCTTCTGTTTTCATTCGTAATTCGTAATTCGCAATTCGTAATTATGTGATGGTGAGGCCGGCGTATCCGACGACACTGCGGTAGTCGCCGCTGGCTTCCCCGGAATTGGTGTATCGGATCAATCGGCCTTCCGAGGCACCCAGATCCAGACAGGCGATGATAACGGCAACAGTCGGCGCGAAACCGCACATGGTAATATCCCTGTCCATCACCGTCTGATAGAGGCCCTGAGGATCCAGTTTCAGAATTTGGTCGATTGCGAAGCGGTCCTGCCTGGCGGCGTGCTCGGCCGTTTCATAATGGGTCATGTCGGAGCTTGCGACGAGCAGAACGGATTCTTTCAGGGATTTTATGGCCCCAGCCATGCCATGTCCCAGCGCTTCCAGCGCGGCGTAATCATCCGTTCCGACACAGATCGCGCAAAACCGGAAATCAGGCTGCAGCGCCTGGATGAAAGGGATCTGAACTTCCAGCGAATGCTCCCTGGCGTGGGCTGACGAATCCTCCTGCAGCCCGGGGCATTCGGCGAGAAGCTCGCGGTTCATTTCCGCGTCGATGGAGACTGCGCCCAGGGGAGTGCGCCACGAACCGGACGGAGAGAGTGCCAGTCCCGCTCCCCGGCCTGTATGATTGGGTCCCAGTAGAATGACGCGTTTGGGCAGGCGTATCGAGCAAAAGACTCCGCCCGCCACGGGACCCGAATACACATAACCAGCATGGGGTACAACAACGGCCATGGCTTCCAGGGCTGTTTCGGGTTTTTTGAAGAATGAGGCGATGACCCTGCGCAGATCGTCAGGATCTGAAGGGTAAAACTGTCCGGCGACCACCGCTGCACGTTCTTTCATGGCCTTCTTCCGGTCAAGCCACGACGCAGCGTTGCTCCTGAATATGCGCCGCAAACTCGTCGTGGAATTTCGAAATATAGCTCTCTATGGGCATGGCGGCAGCGTCCGAGAGCGGGCAGATGGTTTTCCCCTTCATTGCAGCGCAGATGTCCAGCATTAGTTCCAGTTCGCCACGCCTGCCCCGGCCGTTTTCAATCCTGGTGAGTATCTGGTACAGCCACTCCGTGCCTTCCCGGCACTGGGTGCATTGGCCGCAGGATTCCTCCGCATAGAACCTGGCTATTCTGCGGGCCGCTTTCACCATGCAGGTGGAATCGTCCATGACAATAACGCCGGCTGATCCCAGCATGCTTCCTGCCTTCGCGATGGAGTCGAAGTCGAGTCGCACGTCGATCTGATCCGCCGTCAAAACCGGGACTGAGGAGCCGCCGGGAACGATTGCCTTGAGTTTTCGCCCGTTTCGCATCCCGCCGCAATGATCAAAGATCAGCTCGCTCAGAGGAGTGCCCATGGGAAGCTCATAAATGCCTCGGTTTTTCACATGACCGCTGACACCGAAAAGACGGGTCCCGGCATTTTTGTCCACACCGATAGAGGCATACCACTCGGGGCCCTTATTGATGATGTGAGGAACGTTTGCTATGGTTTCGACATTGTTGATGACAGTCGGAGAACCGTATAGCCCGACAACGGCCGGGAATGGGGGTTTGAGCCGGGGATGCCCGCGCTTGCCTTCCAGCGATTCCAGCAAAGCCGTTTCCTCCCCGCAGATATACGCCCCGGCTCCCCTGTGAACTGTCAGGTCCAGGTCAAACCCGGAACCCAGAATCTTTTTGCCCAGTAATCCTCTTTCGTAGGCTTGACGTACCGCCTTGTCCAATACGCCCGCGCCGTAGCTGAACTCGCCGCGAATGTATATGAAGGCCTGGTGACAGTCCAATGCATAGGCCGATATGATCGTTCCTTCAAGGAGCTGGTGCGGGTCCTTCTCGATAATCAAGCGGTCCTTAAAGGTCCCCGGTTCGCTTTCGTCGGCGTTGACGCAAAGATAAATCGGTTTGCCGATGTTTTTGGGCACGAATCCCCACTTCATTCCCGTTGGGAAACCGGCTCCACCGCGGCCGCGCAAACCTGACTTTTTGACGATCTCGATGATATCGGCAGGCTGGTGTTCCCGCAAAGCCTTGCCTAAAGCCCTGTAGGTGCCCAGGGATTCGGCCGTGCCGATGTCCTGAAGACCTGGGACGTGCATGTTTGTTGTCAATATCGTAATCGACATGAGAGTGGCAGCCCTTCCTGACTGTGGGTCAATATACTACGATAGCGGATTTGAACTCAATCAGGAATGATATTGGCTACTGAAACGGATTTACGATTTACGATGGACAATTGACGATTGGAAACATATGTGGCGGCAAATCTTCAGGTGCAGGTTGTTCCTGAAATGCCCAATGCAATCCCGGCACGATATAATTCAAATCGTCAATCGTAATTCGTCATTTGAGATGGCCTACACGCACGATGGCGGGCCGCAGCAGCTGGCCGTTCATGCAGTATCCGGGTTGGACTTCTTCCACAACAACGCCATCGAGGTCCCCGTCCGCAACATCAACTGCGCCGACGGCCTGTTCCCAGTTGGGATCAAAAGGCTTATCCAGAGCGTTTATGGCCTCCACCCCTATGGACTGAAGCTTGGACCGGAACAGGTTCGCGGTCATCTGGACCCCTTCCAGCAAATGCTCGACGGTTCCTGCCTGTGAGGCCGCATCGATTGCCCGCTGAAGATTGTCGAGGACTTCAAGAAACGGCAGAACGATCTTCTTTTTTTCCAGCTCGAGTTTGCGATCAAAATCCGATTCCAGACGGGCTTTGGTGCGAGATATCTCCTCGTCGATCTGCTTTTTCTTTTCCTGAAATTTCCGCTCGGTTTCAGCCATACGGGCCATCAATTCCTCCACATAGCTGGGATAGCGCGGTTTTTCCTCGGGTATGGCACTCATGTCGATTTTGTCGAGGTCTGCAAATTGTCTTTTATCAATCACTTGAAAGCCCGGAGAGTCAGAGTTTTCCATCGCTTTACCGTAGACAAAAATTTGGCTATTCAGGATTCAGAGCTTTAAATTGGCACCAGGAATGCGGTATCTCTAATCCTGAATCCCGAATCAAGAAGGCCGCCTTTCCAATAGACGCTCGATACGCTTCTGGGTCGACGGGTGGGTGCTGAAAAGATTCATCAATGCGCGGCCGGAAAATGGATGCATGATCAGCATGTGGGCGGTGTTCGGAGACGCCTGCATCGGAATCCGCTTGGAATAGCTTTCCAGCTTTTGCAGTGCGGAAGCCAGCCCGTGAGGACTGCCTGCAATTTCGGCTCCGCTTGCATCGGCCTGGTATTCCCGTGTTCGGGAGATCCACATCTGTATCAGCATGGCTGCAATAGGAGCCACGATGATCGTTACCAGGCCGCCCAGGGCTCCACCGCCTTCGTCATCCCGGTCCCGTCCGCCTCCAAAGAACGCCGCGAAACGGGCCATATTGGCGATCCACATGATCATTCCGGCCAGGGTCGCCGCAACGCTGCTGATGAGAATATCGCGATTCTTCACATGCGAAATCTCGTGGGCCAGAACGCCGGTGAGTTCATCCTCGCTTAACAGGCGCAGCGCTCCCTGCGTGACGGCAACGGACGCGTGCTGGGGATCACGCCCGGTAGCAAACGCGTTGGGCGAATCGTCAGGGATCAAATACACTTTAGGGGTCGGAATTCCTGCGCGTGAGCACAGAAAGTCGACGATCCGGTGGATCTGCGGGGCCTGTTCCCGGGTCACCGGCTCTGCCCGGTACATGCGCAGGGCGATTTTGTCGGAAAAAAAGTAGCTCGCGAAATTCATCGCGATCGACATCATTAGGGCGATGGTGAGACCCTGGCGGCCCCAGAAGCTTCCGATAAACAGGATGATGCCGGTCAACAGTCCCAGCAGCAAAACCGTCTTAAAGTTGTTTGCCATAAATATCACCCTCGGTTCAAAACCAAATCATAGCACAGGATGCGCCAAAGGCGATTGAGCCCCTTCCCATGGCCTCCCGTCATGCTCGCGCGGATTATCAAACCGTAAATGGTCTTTCGTCAATTCCCGGCCGCCCCAGCTTTCTGAAAAACCAGCTCCTCCTTCCGCTTGTCCAAATCCAGATGAACCGTATCGCCCGGGCGGACTTCACCGTTCAGAAGCATCAGCGCCAGGCGGTCCTGAATCTTCTTCTGGATCAGCCGCTTTAGCGGTCTTGCCCCATAGACCGGATCATACCCTTCCCGCGCAAGATCCTCGACGGCCTTCGGGGTCACTTCCAGTTTGAGCTCTTTCTGCGCCAGCAGCTTGCCCAGCTGTTTGAGTTGCAGTTCCACAATGCCCCTGATCAAGTCCTGCGTCAGGCGGTGGAATACGATAACGTCATCGATGCGGTTCAGGAACTCGGGCCGGAATGTGCTGCGCAGCGCCTCCATAAGCTGGGGCATGGCGGCGTCCAGGCTGCCCGAGGACTCGCTGATGGCATGGCTTCCGATGTTTGAGGTCATGATGATAACGGAATTTTTAAAGTCCACCGTGCGCCCCTTGCCGTCCGTGAGCCGTCCGTCATCCAGGATTTGCAGCAGAATGTTGAATACATCGGGGTGGGCCTTCTCAATCTCATCAAACAATATCACGGCATAGGGACGCCGTCGCACCGCTTCCGTCAAATATCCGCCCTCTTCGTAGCCCACATATCCGGGAGGCGCTCCAATCAGACGAGCTACCGAATGCTTCTCCATGTACTCCGACATGTCAATGCGCACCATCGCGCGTTCATCATCGAAAAGAAACTCGGCCAGTGCCCTGGCCAATTCGGTTTTTCCCACACCCGTAGGGCCCAGGAATATGAACGAGCCCATTGGACGTTTGGAGTCCTGAAGCCCGGCCCTTGCCCGTCGTATGGCATTGGAGACCGCGGCAAGAGCGTCATCCTGGCCCAAAACCCGTTCGTGCAGACGATCCTCCATGTGCACAAGTTTCTGAATCTCTCCCTCCAGCATCTTACTCACGGGGATCCCGGTCCACTTGGCGACTACCTCGGCGATATCCTCCTCGTCCACCTCTTCTTTTAGGAATTTTTTGTTGGCCTGCAGTTCTGCAAGATTGCCGTTCCATCGAGACAGTTCCTGCTGCAGCTGCACCAGGGTGCCGTAGCGAAGCTCGGCCGCTTTACCCAGATCCCCCATACGCTCGGCGTTCTGTTCTTCGGATTTCACGATTTCAATTTTTTCTTTTGCTGTGCGGATCGCATTGATGATTTCACGTTCCTGCTGCCAGTGAAGCTTCATCTCCGCGCTTTTTTCCCGCAGATCCGAGAGCTCCCCATTCAGCGCCTGAAGGCGCTCGATCGAGGCTTTGTCGGTTTCCTTCGAAAGGGCCTGGCGCTCAATCTCGAGCTGCGTGATGCGCCGCTCCACTTCGTCAATCTCCACCGGCATGCTGTCAATCTCTATGCGCAGGCGCGAGGCTGCTTCATCCATCAGGTCGACAGCCTTGTCCGGCAGGAAACGATCCGCGATGTAACGATTGGATAGAACGGCCGCCGACACGAGGGCCGAATCCGTGATGCGGACTCCATGATGCACTTCGTACTTTTCCTTCAATCCGCGCAGAATGGCAATGGTGTCCTCGACGGACGGCTCGCCCACATATACGGGCTGAAAACGCCGCTCCAGGGCGGCGTCCCTTTCTATATGTTTCTTGTACTCGTTCAGCGTAGTCGCGCCAATGCAGCGCAATTCTCCGCGCGCAAGGGCGGGCTTCAGCATGTTGGATGCGTCAATGGCCCCTTCGGCGGCGCCCGCCCCAACCAGGGTGTGAAGCTCATCGATGAACAGAATTACGGCGCCGGCGGATTCCTCGATTTCTCTCAGAACGGCCTTCAGCCGGTCTTCAAATTCACCGCGATATTTGGCCCCTGCAAGCATACCTCCCAGATCCAGGGCAACCATCTGCTTCTTTTTGAGAGTCTCAGGAACATCCCCGGCCACAATCCGCTGTGCCAAACCTTCGACAATGGCCGTCTTGCCGACGCCGGGTTCGCCGATAAGCACCGGATTATTTTTTGTCCGACGGGACAGGACCTGGATCACGCGACGGATTTCATCATCGCGCCCGATTACGGGATCAAGCTTTCCACGGCGGGCCAGATCGGTCAGATCCCGCGCGTAGCGCTTGAGGGCCTGGTATTTTTCCTCCGCATTGGGATCCGTGACACGCTGGCTGCCCCGTATGGAGGCCAGGACCTTGAGAATATCCGATCTGTCGGCGCCCTGTTGCCGCAGGAGTTTACCGGCATATCCATCCGATGCCGCCAGAGACAGCAGGATATGTTCCGTCGAGACATATTCATCCTTGAACTGATCCGCTTCTTTGGCCGCCTGCCTCAAAACGGCGTCCAGCCTTGGAGAGATCGACAACTGAGCTCCGTCAACCTTGGGTTGGGAAGCAAGATGCCTCTCCAGATCTGCCTGTAGGGCTTCCGTGGAGACCCCGAGCTTCTTAAGCAGGGGCCCTACAATTCCGTCTTCCTGGCCCAGCAGAGCAGCAAGGATATGCTCCGGCTCAATCTGCGGGCTTTCCATCGTCTCCGCACGCTGCTGAGCAGCCTGCAAAGCTTCCTGTGCCTTGATGGTTAATTTATCTAGCCGCATGTCCTAATCCTCGAATTTCCGCTGCGCTGAAATTGGGAACTACTGCAAAAGCGGCCACGAATTCCGCGATATTGACAGGACGCCTTTCCATTTTTGTGTCAATTCGAATAATCCGTGGCCAGCTTTGGGAACCTATTTACTGAACCTTGACCGGGATTTCGCGTGGTTTAACCTCCGGCTTTTTCGAAATGGTTATCGTTAGTACCCCGTTTTTATAGTCCGCGTTGATTTTTTCAGAATCCACCGTGTCCGGGAGCCTGAAAGAACGGGTGAAGGATCCGTAGGATCTCTCGATTCGATGGTAAGTGCTCTTGTTATCTTCACTTTCCATCTTTCTCTCGCCCTTCAGGATCAGCATATCTCCCTCAACCTTCAGCTCTATTTCCTTTTCGTTCATTCCCGGAAGCTCCGCCCTGAGTACGATATTTCCTTCTTTTTCAAGAATATCGACGGATGGGATCCAGTTTTCCCTACCATCTGCCAGAGAGCTGGTGAATGGGAAATCGTTAAAAAACTCATCAAACAACCGGCTGACAGCCGGAACTTCTGACCTTCTGACATAAGGAATCAAAAACATTTTTTTCCACCTCCCTTTTTATTTATTTAGTACGCTTGCTATATAAGATCTGAGTGTATCATTGTCAAATATTTGATAATGGTTGGGCCGCATTTCTCAGAACTGTTCCACTGCGATGGCTCAGGCGGGATTGAGTTCTTTTGGTTGGAGGTTAGGAAGTCCCGAGATCAATTGGCGCCGAGAGACGCATAAAAAATGATGTTACCCGAGACAGAGGTCAGCGTGCGAGATCCGTCAGCTATCGATAGCGTATGGCAGTAGTTAAATGCGGCGAGGCATATCCAACTGCTTTGAACGGCGTTCAATCAAGCCTCCAGGCTCTGCCGGAGGCTTTTGAATTACATAATTGCGGTTGGAGGAGCCGGCTCATCCGGGCGGCCCGCGTTTGCCAGCGGCACGCGGATCATTACCAGCATGAGGACGATAAACGCAATGATCATCCCTATCCAGTGAGGCGAATCGAAAATCCGGGGCGTCCTTCCCTGCCAGATGCCCGCGATCACAAGTCCGCAAAGAGCTTCACCGGCGATCAGACCGGAGGCCGTCAATACCCCGGCATTATCGACTCGGGCCTTCTGGGCCTCATTCAGTCCGCGGCGGTCGCGCATGGTATCGGTGATCCAGCGGATAATTCCGCCGAGAAAGATTGCGAAGGTTGTGTCCAGCGGCAGATACATCCCGACGGAAAACAGCATGGGGCTGCGCACTTTGACGAGAATCATGGCGAAGCCGAGCAGAATCCCAACCACCACCAGCGGCCACGCCATGTTGCCGCCCACGATTCCCTGCGCGAGCATTGCCATCAGGCCGGCCTGAGGCGCCGATAACTGTGCGCTGCCAAAGTGATAAGCGTTGTCAAGCACCATCAGAGGGAAAAACAGAATAAGCGAAGCGACAATAATTCCGAAAATATCTCCAATCTGCATTTTGGAGGGGGTTCCTCCAAGGATATGGCCCACCTTCAGGTCCTGGAGCATTTCTCCCGCGACCGCGGAAGAAACGCATATGACGGCCGCCACGCCGAGCACGGCCGCGACGCCGCTGGCTCCCGAGACTCCCAGCGCCACCAGCAGCAAAGCCGAGACTACCAGCGTGCAAAGGGTGAGACCGGATACGGGATTATTGGACGACCCGATCATACCGACCAGGTTGCCTGACACTGCGGCGAAAAAGAATCCAAGGACCACCATTACCAGCGCCGCTACGACGGCGCCCAGGAGGATTTTCGAGCCCGTCAGGGCGCCGGCGCCTGCGATGAAATAGTGATAGATCCCTATCATTGCGATGAACACCAGGGCGATGCTCAGAAAGACCACCTTTGTGTTCAAATCGCGCTCGGTTCTGTTTACGGCAGTTTTGGTCTCAGCGGATTTTCTAAGATCGCTCACCGCGCGCGCCATCCCGATCCCCAGTTGTTTGCGCATGCGGAACAGAGTGTACCCGGCTCCTACCAGCATGCCGCCGACGGCGATGGGCCGGACGATAGAGAAATAAACCGCGCCTGCAAGGGTGCCCCAGCCAACACTGTCTCCCTGTGCGTTCAGCTGCAGTTGCGGACCCAACAGGTAGGTTAGCAATGGAACCAGCAGGCCCCACGCAAGAATGCCGCCGGAGAAATTCAGCGCCGCAAGATTCGGGCCGATGATGTAGCCGACGCCGAGGTAAGCGGGGCTGATGGCGGGCGAGTTGAAAATGCTCGATCCTCCCGTTGTGATCGAAGCGACATTGGGATTGGTGCTGGTGCGCAACAACAGGCTTTTGCCCAGGGCCCCGATGTTAACCGTAAACGTCCTGACCGGTTCAAATATGTTTAGCTGCCCCAGCGCGTTGACGAGGGCACCGAATCCCATATTGGCAAAAAGAATCTTTGCGGCTTTGGAGCCCTGCTGTCCCGCCTTATGAATTTCGGCCGCTGCAACCGATTCCGGGAACGGGAGTTCCTGATCTTCAACCATGACTCGGCGCAGCAGGGTCACGAAGAGTATGCCAAGCAGTCCGCCGATGACCATCAGGGCGACCGATTCCCAGTATTTCTCCATGCCCATTGCGGGCCAGAGCCCAGCCAGCACAAATGCCGGGATCGTGAAGACGGCGCCGGCGGCAACGGACTCCCCGATCGAGCCGATGGTTCGCGCCATGTTCTCTTCCAGAAGGGAGCCTTTCATCATTCTGAGAATAGCCATGCTGATAACCGCCGCCGGATAGGTCGCCGCTATGGTCATACCTGCTTTCAGCCCGAGATAGGCGTTGGCGGCGCCCAGGATGCCCGTCATAATGAGACCAAGAATAATTGCCCTGAGCGTGAACTCGCTCATCTGGTTGTCCGCTGGCACGTAAGGCTGGAATTTGGGTTTTCCGGCTGTTTGCATGGACAAGCCCTCCTTGGATGGTAGATTACGGATACAGGATAATACAGGATACGGCGATCCCGATCACCCATTATTGTCAGCCTGATCCCTGAGGCCCGAATCCGGCATTCGGAATAACACATTGTGATATAGTTATCTGTTTTCCGGGGGATAATTCGGCTGTGACAGTTGAGGCCCAGAATGTCCTAAGCGGCTCTTTGAACAGGATTGCGGCTGCAGTAATTGTCTGAGTGGAAAATCTGCCGTCAATTGCCCATGAAAAACAGGTACTTTTTTATAACCCTGCTGATATTTTTGCTCGATCACGCCACCAAATGGCTTGCATTTGAAGAACTGCATGCCTCCGGCCCGATCGAGATCATTCCGGGATATCTGAGGCTCTCCTATGCGCAGAATACCGGTGTCGCATTCGGATTTTTCGACAAGGTCGAATCTGAATGGAAGCCGTATATTTTGGCAGCCCTGGCGATCGCCGCGGTCGTGATCCTGCTGATTTACAGTTCCCGAACGCCTCCGAGCCGCAAGCTGCTTCATGGCGCCCTGGCAATAACCCTGGGCGGGATTCTGGGAAATTTCGCTGACCGTTTCCTTCGCGGATATGTTGTCGATTTTATAGAGTTTCATATCCACGAAGCTTTTTATTGGCCTAATTTCAATGTCGCGGATTCCGCCATCACCGTCGGGGTCGCACTCCTGCTGCTGGATACGGTGAAGAATCCGGCTGTCGAAGAAGCTGCGGGACAGTCTCCTGCGGACGAGCAGCCATGATGAACAGTAAACATATTCGGAGCGCTGTTGAGAGAGCCGGCCGGAAGGCCGTCCGCCTGTCTCCAGGCGCCAAAGGCGGTCAATTCCAATGCGTTTGGTAGCCGGGTGGATTCTCGCGACCTTTCTATGCCTGCCGGGCATTCCGGGGGCCTATGCCCAGGATGTATCGGCCGTTATGGCTCGGCTCGAGCAGCGATATGCCTCTGTCAAGACCGTGACAGGGAGCTTCCAGCAGACCTATCGGGCCCCGGGCATTGACCAGTCCGAATCGGGCGTCTTCTGGTTGAAGAGGCCCGGGCTGATGCGCTGGGAGTATCGCCATCCCGAAGAAAAACTTTTCATCGCCAATCAAAAGGAGTCCTTTCTTTACGTGCCGTTCGACCGTCAAGTCACGGTTCAGGATTTCAATCCGTCCGACCTGCATGGCACACCATTGGAGTTGCTGCTGGGAGCCGGCAACATCCAAAAAAGCTTCACGGCCTCCTGGGAAGCGGACATCCTGCCCAAAACAGAAAAAGCTTTCCTGATTCGCCTGGAGCCGCGCAGCAGCGGATCGGCCTATTCCTTCCTGGTGCTTGAACTGGACCGCGAGACCCGCGATATCCGGCGCATCGTGATAAGAGAAAAGACCGGCAATACCTCGGAGTTTCTTCTCACAGACATGACAACCAACGTAAAGATAGAGGACGGGAAATTCCAGTTCAAAATGCCTAAGGGGATTGAGGTCGTGCGGCTGACGGGTGAATAGTTAATGCGAGATTGGAAATTGGGACCCTGAACGGATGATTGAAATGGCGGATTTGGATAATTTTGCGGAGTTGGGCGCAGAGGCGGCGCGCGACGCGGGACGATTGCTGCTTGAGAAATTTCAAACAGGCTTTTCCATCCGGAACAAGGGTATAGTCAACCTTGTCACGGATGTTGATATCGCCGCTGAAAATCTGATCGTCTCCCGGATCAGGCACTCTTTCCCGGATCACTCGATTCTCGCTGAGGAAAATCACAAAGACCCTGAGGAGGGGGAAATACGCTGGATCATTGATCCGCTTGACGGCACAACTAATTATGCCCACGGGTATCCTGTTTTTTCCGTTTCCATCGGGCTGGAGATTGCCGGCGAGCTAATGTGGGGAGCCGTGGTCGATCCGGTCCGCGATGAGGTGTATACAGCGCGCCGGGGCTCCGGTGCATCCTGCAATGGGGTTCCGATCCATGTTTCGAGGGCCGAGTCCCTCGTTGCCAGCCTTCTGGCAACCGGATTCCCTTATGATATCCAGACCAGCAAACAGAACAATCTCGATAATTTCTGCGCATTTGCCGCGCGTGTTCAGGGCGTGCGCCGCGGCGGTTCGGCGGCGCTCGACTTTTGCCACGTCGCCTCGGGATGCCTGGATGGCTTCTGGGAGCTCAAGCTAAATCCATGGGACTGTGCGGCCGGATACATCATCGTCCGCGAGGCCGGCGGAGTTGTAACCGATTTTCGCGGCCGGCCCGCTTCAATTTACGGCCGTGAGTTCGTTGCCTCGAACGGGCGCATTCACGGGCAAATGCTGAACGTCTTGAAGGCCGTATCGGAAAACAAAAACCAGATTTGATCCGAAAGGCCCGTTTCTTAATTCAGGAAAGAGGGGTTATGCGATTACGCGACAAGATCAATGCGGATTTGACGGCTGCGATGAAGGCTAAGGAAGCGGAACGCCTGAGCGTGCTGCGCATGATGAAGGCTGCGGTGAAGAACAAGGAAATCGACCTGATCAAAGAACTGGAGGACGGCGAGGTCGTGCAGGTTCTCATCAGCCTCATCAAACAGCGCCGGGATTCCATTGAGCAGTTTACCAAAGGGGGTCGGCTTGACCTGGCCGGAAAGGAAACGGCCGAAATTGCCGTGATTGAAGAATACCTCCCGGCGGCAGTCACCGAAGAAGAAATGGAAAAAGCCGTTCAGGAAGTAATCCTCGAGACCGGGGCGGTTTCCATAAAAGACATGGGCAAGGTCATGAAAGCCTGCATGGCCCGTTTTGCCGGCCGACCCGTTGACGGCGGCAAAATCAGCGAGATGGTGAAAGCCCGCCTGATGTGAGTCAGGTACCTCCGGCAAAGCCGGAAGCTTGAAAGATTTGAACCGCTCAAAGCGGTTGGAGGAGTTACGCCGGTCTTGAACGCTGACTTACGCGGGCAAAAGCCGATGAGGCGCTTCCGATCCCCGCAGGGGCCAGCGCTCCGCGCTGGACAGTTTTCTGCGGCGGCACTGTGGCAAGCGCCGCGCGGCAAGGAGATGAAGGGTATGAGAAACCGGGCGTTTACCACAGTGCCGCCGCAGAAAACTCCATCGGAAGCGCCTCATCGGCTTTTGCTCGCCGACCCTCGCCGAACAAATCGGTTGTCAGCGCTTTATCAGCGTTTCTCAGCGTTTCAAAATACGGAGCTGTCAAACTCTTTGAGTCCCCCTGCAGAGCCGGGGGTTTACCAATGTAATTACGAATTACAGCAGACCTGATGGAGGGCTTCATCGGCCATCCAAATCGGGAAATTGAATGACAGCAAGGCAGCACAGCCACTTTCCTGTCGCCATGCAAACAACGCGATTTGACGGCCAATAATCAAATGAATGGTACGGTAGCCTTAGCCTTTTCGGTGTGCTTTCATTCGTAATTCGTCATTCGTCATTCGTCATTTGGTTTGTGGTACCCTTATTTTGTGCTGCAGCAGAAGATCGACAATCTGCCGGTTGAGCCCGGCGTTTATATCTATAAGGACGCCGGAGGCAAAATCATCTATGTCGGGAAGGCGCGTTCTCTGCGCCACCGCGTCCGTTCCTATTTTCAGGAGAGCCGGCAGCCGGACCTCAAAACGCAGCACCTGGTTTTGGAGGTCGCCGACCTGGAGTTCATAGTAACCGACAGTGAAGTGGAAGCCCTGATCCTCGAATCAACCCTGGTCAAAAAGAATCAGCCTCGATACAACGTAAACCTGAAGGACGATAAAAGTTTTCCCTACCTGAAGCTGACGATCAACGAGGCGTATCCCAGAATCTTCATCACACGCCGCATCCGGAGAGATGGAGCACTGTATTTCGGGCCGTTCCTTCCCGCAAGCTATGCCCGTCAGACTCTCAAGGTGATCAACAAATATTTCAAGCTGCGTACCTGCAACCTGCCCATTGACGGTTCACTCGCCCGTCCGTGCCTCGATTACCAGATGAAGCGCTGCCTGGGCCCGTGTGTCGCAGGCTTGTGCAACAAAGAGGAATATGATCGTGCCGTCGAGGGAGTGAAAATGCTGCTTTCGGGCAGGACGGATGAACTGATACGGCAGCTTGAACGCCGGATGAACGAAGCCGCTGAAGATACAAGATATGAGGCTGCCGCGCTTTATCGTGACTGGATATCGATGGTGCGGGAAATGTCGGAGCGGCAGAAAATGGTCCTTGAGGGCCAGGACGATTGCGATCTGTTCGGCTATCACCAGGAGGGCTCGCAGCTCGCATTGGAGGTTTTTGCCATGCGCGGCGGACGGGTGGTCGGGCGCCGCGAGTTTTTCTGGGAGGACCTGGTTTCAATCGATCCCGGAGAATTTTTTTCCCAGGCACTGAACCAATATTATCTGCAGAACACCTTCACTCCCAAGGAGATCTATATACCGGCCGACGTGGAGGATGCGGAGGTGCTCGAGACCTGGCTTTCAGAGCGCAAAGGAAGCCGGGTGTATATCCGGTCGCCCAGGCAAGGGATCAAATCCGAGATGCTCGATCTGGTCATGCGCAACGCCCGGATGTCGTTTGAGACCCGTTTCCGGATCGTGAAACCCAAAGGAGAGGAGCTTCTGAAACCCCTGCAGCTTGCCCTCGGCCTGGATTCCTTGCCGCGCCGGATTGAGACATTCGACATCTCTCACGTCCAGGGGACCGATACTGTCGCGAGCATGGTCCTGTGCGTGAACGGCCAGATGAAACCGGGCGGATACCGAAAGTTCAAAATAGAAAGCGTCAAGGGCCCGGACGACTTTGCCTCCATGCGTGAGGTCGTCCACCGCCATTATGAAAACATGCTGGAGCAGGACGAGGGCAATTTGCCGGATCTCGTTCTTATAGATGGAGGCAAAGGACAGCTCTCAGCCGCGATTTCCGCATTGGACGATCTGGGGCTGGAAAACCAGGCGGTTGCCGCCATCGCCAAGAATGAAGAAATCCTCTATCTGAAGGGAAGGGAAAGCCAGCCTGTCGAGCTGCCGAAAGACTCGCCGGTTCTGCACCTGATCCAGAAGATGCGGGATGAAGCGCATCGCTTTGCCGTGACCTATCACCGCAAGCGGAGGGAATTGCGCGATTTCGATTCGGAATTGATGGACATTCCCGGAATAGGCGAAGTGCGCAAGAAGGTGTTATTGCGTGCCTTCGGCAGCCTGGAGCGGGTCAAACAGGCAGCCTACGACGAACTGGCACTCTATGTCGGCCCCAAAGCCGCCGCAAGCATCATCGAGCGCTACAGGAGCAAGCCCGAGAACGACTGAGCTCCCGGCAATATCGACAAACGCACCTGCCCCATGAAGATGGGATTCCGTCGATCAATAGGCTGTTTTTGTTCTAAATTCCGCGCCTCGCGCCGCCGATCTGATGGGCATGTATACTCTACTTCTGTTTCTTGCAGTACAGGTAGCTACTCCGGGTGAAATGGCCTGCCTTGGCTTCGTCCAGGATTTCCCCGTTCCCATGGATGTTTATATTGCCGGCATGCAGGACGAAGGGAGCACCGCCTATGCCGTCGAAGGGCAGATCCTTTTGCTCAACGGGCCCAAAGTCTCCGAGCTAAAAGCAGGTGAAATTCAAAGGGTTATCCGTCCCGAAGGCAGCATCCGCGATCGTGCGCCGGGGGTCTACCATAAGGATATCGGAACGGTTCGAATCGAGACAGTCGGCGGGGGGACAGCGACAGCGCGCGTGATCATGTCCTGCCAGGAGATGCTTAAGGGCGATGTTGTGATGGCCAATGCACCCAAGCCTGTGGTCGAATATGGCGGGGAGCTTTCGAACGCTCTGACCCCGATTCCGGAACAGGGCATTTTCGGCTCAATCCTTTTCGGTAAGGACGATATACGGGAAATGACAGCCGGGAATTTCGCTTTCATCGGCCTCGGCGGGCGCGACGGCATTAAGCCGGGTGACCGATTCACGATCTTCCGTCCACACCCGGAATTTGACTCAAAGGAAACCGAAGTCGACGGGGGAAAATCGCGGTCTGTGTATTCGCCGCTAAGGAACAGCTTTACTTTCCGTTCCAGGTTGAGTGAAATGCTGAGCGACCGCAGCCTTCCGCCCAAGGTTTTGGGGGATTTTGTGGTTTTGCATGCAGGGAATCAGATTTCAGCCGGCAAGATCGTCAACAGTCTAAGGGAGATTCACCCCGGAGATTACATCGTCAAGCGGTAAAAGCTTTCATGGTCCATCCGCGGCCGGAACTCCTCTAAATGACGCTGAAATCGGAAACGATGGATTTGTCTCCCAGCACGGTTCCGGGACGCAGGCGCGCACCTTCCCCGATGTGACATAGCCTTCCGATAATAGCCCGTTCAATGCGCGCATTGGGAAGAACCCGTGTGCCGCTCCACAGGACCGAATCCTTAATGAAAGCGCCTTCCTCAATTCGGCACCCCTCTCCGAGCACCGAATTTTCAATTACCACTCCCGTTTTTATTACGCACTTTCCATCCAGGATTGAAAACGAATCGATGGAGACCTCGTTTTTGTCCCAATTGTTGGGAGGGCAGGCTTTCTGCGGATAGGTGGGCAGCTTTGTCCTTCCGGAAATGATGCCGTAGCTTGCTTCAAGATACTTCTGGGGATTGCCGACGTCCTGCCAATATCCGTGCGTGAGAAAAGCATAAACCCGAGCTCCTTCCTGGACCATAGCCGGGAAGAGTTCGCGTTCGAAACTCTGGGTGCCTTCAGCAGGTATGCGATCCAGGATGGACCGCTCCAGGATGTAGATGCCGGCATTAATGGTATCCCCGGTAACTTCATCTTCAGGCGGCTTTTCGGTGAAACGGACAACCCGGCCCTCTGAATTGGTCTCGACCAGGCCGTAACCGACCGGATTCATGACTCGTGCCATCACGATGGTGGCTTCCGCCTGTTTGGATCTGTGATATTCAAGGACGCTCAGCAGGTCGGTATCGGTAAGGACATCGCCGTTGAGCACGATGCTTGTATCATCGATGAGGTTTTCCGCTGCCTTAAAAGCCCCGGCGGTTCCACGCGGCAAATCTTCATGGGTGTACCGGATCGTAACGCCATATTTCATGCCGTCGCCGAAGATATCGGTGATTTTGCGGGGCTGGTAGGAAAGGCTGAGAATAATCTCGGTAATATTCGCCCGCTTGATGTGATCGATCTGAAAAAAGAGGAACGGGATGTTTGCCAGCGGGACGATGGGCTTTGGTATGTGGAGTGCCAGCGGCCTTAATCGCGCCCCTTTGCCTCCTGCCAGTATGAGTGCCTTGACCACGATTTATAAGCCTCCGTTCAGGCACAAATCATAGCACAGAATGCAAGGGTTGATTCGACCATGGCTGTCTCTTTTGGCCCGGGTTCCCCCCGCATCGTTAAAGTCTCTGGTAACACCCCGATACCTTATTGTAATAAAATGACATCGTCATGATGTCTTGAAAAATTGTATGCTGATTTGGCTGCGCCTATGAATTTACCGAATGCGCTTACACTTGCCCGTATTTTTTTCGTGCCTATAGTGGTCGCGGTGCTGCTGACGGTAAAGATCAGGGATTATGCACTGTTGGGCGCCAGCCTTTTCCTGGCGGCCGCATTGACGGATCTGCTCGATGGATACCTTGCCCGGAGGCGCAAGCAGGTAACCACGCTGGGTCGGCTCCTGGATCCCATTGCCGATAAGCTGCTGATATGCTCCGCGTTGATTTCCCTGGTCCAGCTAAAAATTGCGCCCGCCTGGATGGTGGTGATCATCATAGGACGGGAATTTGCGGTCAGCGGACTCCGCAGCATAGCGGCTCACGAAGGGTTTTCCATTGACGTTTCTACTCTTGGCAAAGGCAAAATGATTACGCAAGTCGCCGCAGTCGTAGGACTGATATTGGGGCACAAATACGGCGGCTGGGTGCAGAGCACGGCCAAACTGCTGCTTTGGGCGGTGGTCTTTTTTGCACTCGTATCCATGATCCAGTATTTCCGGGAGTTCTGGTCGAAACTCGATAACAGCATCAAATACCGCGAGCGGCGGCGCCTGAAAGTGCTTAAACGGAGGCGGCGTTGGGCGGCAGAGCGCCGGGAACTTGGACGCCTGCGCAAGCTTGAACAGATGCAGAAGCAGGAATCGGGCGGCGAACCTCCGCCCCGGGCGGATTCATAAAGACGGACTGACGTGAGCAGGATTATGTTGGATGATTCTGAAAAGCAAAAACTCTTAAATCTTGCGCGAACCACGCTCAAGACTTACCTCGAAGACGGTAAAGCTCCTCCCTATCACACCTCCTGTGCAGGCCTGATTGAGCGGAAGGGCGCTTTTGTGTCTTTGCATAACGGAGACGAGCTTCGCGGCTGCATTGGACAACTCTACCCCGACCGGGAACTCTACCGGGTGGTTCAGCATTGTGTGTTGAGCGCCGCCACGGAAGATACGCGCTTCGTCCCGGTGCACGAGGACGAAATTGCAGACCTCAGCATTGAAATTTCCGTGCTGAGCCCATTCCGCCGCGTACGGGATCCGGAGGAAATCGAGGTTGGGAAGCACGGGCTTTATATCGTCCAGGGGCACTTCCATGGATTGCTCCTGCCGCAGGTGGCTGTTGAATACCAGTGGGATCGAACCGCATTCCTTCAGCATACCTGCCGTAAGGCGGGGCTCCCGGAAACCGCCTACCTCGATCCCGATACGGTCATATACGCATTCGAGGCTGAAGTTTTCTCCGATTCCTCCATCTCTGCAAAGCAATAGCAGGTCGGCATTCTTAGAGCGTATGGCGTCCCATACGGAATCCCCGGCCGGTTGCGTGCTCGTCTGGTCTCGCCATGTACTTCGTGATATATCTTAAGATATGAAACTCCGAGGTTTCAGCCTTTTGCGTATCGGCGGGATAGAAATCATGATCGACTACTCGTGGTTTATCATTTTCTTCCTCGTGATGTATACCATGGCTGAGCTTTATTTCCCGCAGTCTCATCAGCACTACTCGGTCGCGCAATATTGGATCATGGGAGCCGTCTCGGCCTTGCTGTTTTTCCTGTCGGTTTTGATCCACGAGCTTGCGCATTCTTTTGTCGCCCTTAAGTACGGAATCAAGGTCCACAGCATCCGGCTGCTGATTTTCGGCGGTCTTGCGCAGGTTGCTTCGGAGCCGAAGACCGGCCGGCACGAATTCCTGATAGCTCTCTCCGGGCCGGCGGCAAGCATGGCGCTGGGCATGTTTTTCCTTACCGTCTATTCCTTCGCGCTGATTGGAGGTTCGCCGACGCCGGTTTCTGCCATTGCGGGCTGGCTGGCATTCGCCAACGTTGTTCTGGCCTTCTTTAACATGATTCCCGGCTTTCCGCTCGACGGCGGGAGAATTCTGAGGGCAATTCTCTGGGACCGTTGGGATGATTTAACCCGCGCTACCAAAGTAGTCAGCCAGCTGGGCAACGGATTTGCGTTGTTCCTGATCATTTTCGGCATTCTCCAGTTTCTCGTGACGCAGAGCCTGATTTCCGGACTATGGTTTATCTTCATCGGCCTGTTCATGAAACAGTCTGCCGTGGGAAGCTATCAGGCGGTCATGATGCAGCGCACCCTGGCAGGCGTGCAGGTGCGGCAGATTATGACCGAAAATGTCGTGTCTGTGGACTGGCTGATTCCGATTGATGAGCTGGTGCAGAGCTACATCTACAAACATCAGTTTACAAATTTCCCGGTTTTTAACCGCGACGAGTTTGTCGGCATGGTGTCGCTGGAGGGAGTGAAAACGATAGCCAAAGAGCTGTGGGGATTCAAACAGGTCCGGGACATCATGACGCCTGTCGAACTCGTACCCTGTTTGAGCCCGGCCGATGACGCGACCGAAGCGCTCTCGAAAATGGTATCCGGCGATATCGGTCGAATGCCTGTCGTGGAAAACGGGCGGCTGGTGGGCATCGTTTCCCGTCGCGACATACTGAATCTCTTCAGGATTAAGTCTGATCTCGGGGTGGCATAGTCAGGAAGTGGAAACAATTTTCAGGGCTCATGAGTTCCAGTGGCTCTGAGCATTCATAGGAGGGCTCCATGATCCGGTCTATACTGCTGGTTTTGTCCGAAACACCGCACGATGTCAACGCAAAAAACTATGCTTTTTGGCTCGCCAGGAAGGAAGGAAGCCGTATCCACGCGCTTTCAGTCATCGATATCGCCGCTTTCGAGGTCCCTGTGATCGGGACTCCGGACGGATTCATGCCCTCGGTCATGGTGCCTCCATTGAAAGAGAGCCAGGCTTTAATGAATGATTTGACCGCAATTGCAGAGCAACGCCTGGCGCAGCTAAGCGAACAGTGCGCTTCAAGGGGGATCCCATGCTCCTCGGAAATCAAGGCCGGAATCCCGGGAGATGTGATCAGCCATGTGGCGGCAGCCCATGATATCGTGGTGCTTTCCCGCACAGGCTACAGCCGCATCACCAGTGCGGAAGAGACTGTTGACGGATGGGTCGCACCTGTCATCCGCGGTTCGGTTCGCCCTGTTCTCGTCGCCGGGTCGGAATTTCGCGAGGAGGGCGATATCCGCAGCATTCTCGTTGCGTATGACGGCAGCAGCCATTCTGCGCGTGCCCTGCTGGTTGCGGCCGAACTCACCGCGCGCCCGGGAGTGGATTGTAGGCTCATTGCCGTAGCTCCCTCGGATGAAATCGGGCAGGAAACCCTCTTGCCGGCGGAATCTTTCCTGTTGCATCACGGAGTCCGTGCAAGGAAACAGGTGCATGTCAGCGCCAAGCCCGCGGACGTGATCTGCGAGCTTGCGACATCCGGATGCTTTGACCTTGTGGTTATGGGGGCCTATGGTCATAGCCCCATCCGTGAGGTGCTGTTCGGCAGCACGACCGAGCGAGTGCTTTCCCATTGCGCGGCCAATGTGATCCTTCAGTCTTAGCCCCAATACTGTTCACTTAATGAGTCGGATATGATTCTCAACCACTATCCACTTCGTTCTCGCTCGCTTACGCGGCCGCAGCGGATAATTGCTCATCTTTCGTTTGAGGCCGCGAGGATTGCTCCGCGATCGGCTAGATACGACGCGCTCTTGCAGGATCTCCATCAATACCGCCTCATGGAATGCTTTCCTGTCCCGAGGGGGGAATTGACGCGAACCGCGCGATTTTCCTGCGGACCACGCGGACCGCGTGCAGGAATGAAAGTGTATCCGGATCTTCGTTGGCCTTCAACGCCGCCTCGTGCATCAGTCCGCGGATGGCGAAGTGCGCCATCATCAATCCGTAAAATTCTTGCTGCACCAGATCTGGGGTTTTGCTTCGTAAGACAATCCGGGAGCCGCGCAAATGCGTCTTGAGTTCGTCCAAGGCCGTTTCGATTTCCCATCGTTCATGATAAAGCGCCGCCAACTCAATCGCCGGGGCGGCCTCGTGATCCAAAATCGTTGTCAGCAGCCGGTAGATAGGTTCGGCTCCGGGAATCCCCTCCAGCCTATATTCGACAACGCGAACAGTCACTCCATTCTGACCATGCCGCTGATCCTTGGGCGACTCATAAATCCTGCTCAGGTACGAGCCGTCGGGCAGACGTTTCTCGCACGGAAGGCGCAGATTCTTTTTTACCCTCCAGAGCAGGTCTGCGCCGGTCGAACGTGCCTGATTCCACAACGCAAATCCAAAGAAGTTTCGGTCGGCAAGACACAGCATCCCTTTGGCCAAAGAAGACAATACTTGTTTGGCCAGGGTAATCTCTCCCGTGTCTACTCCTCCCATCCGGGTTCCAAACAACACGTGAGTTCCATTTTCAACCAGGGATACGAAGCGAATCTGGGGAAACGCACTCTTGCCTCGGCTGGCGGAAGGCCGGCCAAACGACTTTGCATTATCTTTTTCGTCTGCGGTATCCAAAGTGCTGCCATCTATGCTGACCAGACGCCACCTGCGATACCATGCCCCTTGGGTCGACTCGACAGCAATAGGTTTCACAATCCTGTCGTGCAATCGCTGGAGTGGTTCCCATCCCAGACGTGTACGCGCCTGAGAAATACCGGACTTGCCCGTCACCTTGACAGTGGCCCCCGGTCCCAGAAGCCACTGGATGCCTTCAAAAAGGCAGCGCAGCACCTCGCGGTAGGAGGACTGCATGTACAAGGCCAATGCGATTACATAGTAGACAACCACGTGAGCGGGCAGATCCCTTTGTCTTACGCTGGCTTTGCCCGTACCGCGGAGCACAGCCTGGATTGCAGCGGGCGGAAACGTCTTTGTCAGTACCCCCAGGCTGATGAAATCGGTTATACGTGTGCCGCTGGGGAGTTCAGCAATAGTTCGTGCCATAAGTGGTCCTCCTGTCAAATTTATTGACAGGATACCACAGATTACACTGTTAAGTGAACAGTATTGGTCTTAGCCCGGATCTTTCCGAGTTGCCGGCGATGGACCCGCATCACAGGCTTTGGCGCCCTGCTCCTCCCATCAGGGGACAGCGTTGCTTTCAGCTTGTGCTGGCGCTGCCTAATTTGGACTGCCAAAATCCTTGAGTCGCCAGGCCATGCTGCCGATCGCAGCTGCATTCATCTTTCAAGAAGCGTACGTGTAAGAAATTCCAGCAGAGGACGCATCTTGCCGGGAATGGCGGCGTCGCTTGCTTCCACCGTATGGCTGCGATCTTCCGTCCGTATGGTGACCCGGTAATTGAAGCGGTCGGCGCCCTCTACGCCGGATTTCAGCGCGGCCGGCAAGTCAAAAAAGCCGGATTGCTTCAGCAGTGTCTTGAGTTGCCTCGCCTGGGGCAAAGGGAGCTGTGAAGAGTCCAGCGAACCCTGAAGCTTTCGCCCGGCAAAACCTCCGGTGCGTTCGAAGAGAATGTGCATGAAAAAATTCTACTCCGAATAGGGATTTTGTGAAATAGGGCTGTCCGCGCCAGAGCGGCCCCATGTGTTCTTACGGTTTTTGAAAGGCTTGGGGATAACCCGGACCTGCAAATTCGCCTTTGCTGATGCTCAAGGTCTCTGTTTCCGAAACCTCTTGATTATCCCTGGCTTTGCGTTTGGGCCGTAGCCGTATTTCGCCAGCTCCATCGCGAATTTTCTGCGTCCGCGGTAGAGGTGATTGATGACATTCTGGTACCGCTCGGGATGAAGCTGCCTCGCAATTTCTCCGGCATCGAGGCCCGCGATCAGGAGTTCCATCGCCCTGCGTTGTGTCCCCGGCAGTTGCCCTAGAATCCTTTCAACGATACCCTGGAGTTCCTCATGGACGATCTTCTTTTCGGGCGTATGCGCGAGTTCCGACTGCCTGAGATCCTCCCGGGCATGTTCCTCCCATTCCTGCTGCCATGTGCACCTTTGGGCCTTGCGATAGTAGTTGCCCACTTTTTTGCGAAGTATGCCCAGACTCCATACCAGACGGCCTTTTTCCAATTCGATTCCCGGGCACTTGGCAACCACGGTGAGTAACGTGTCCTGCACGAGATCCTCGGCGTCCGTCGCATTCATGACCCGGAGAGACGTGAGCCTTTGCAGGGCGACGCGAATTGCTTCGATCTCCTCATCCGTCCACTCAATTCGGCCTGCCCTGGATTTGTATTCCTTCAGAGGGGAGCTTTCGGAGATGAGGTATGGACTGTATTCGAGATTGAGGTAAGCGGGAGTGCGCACCTGGAACCCTCCAATTCAAATAGATGTGGATGTATTTGAATTCGAGGGTACCGCTGGGCGCCTATGAAACTATGTCGGGCGTCCGCTTCCTGTCAAGCAGTTTTTGGGCTTTTTGCATACGCTTCGCATCGGGCTTCCTGAGCCGTCGAAAATGTCAGGCCTTGGGGTTCGTTTGATGCATAGGCATATCCCCGGCTTTACCGGAAAGGGCCTTCCCTGCGCCTCTGAAAGGATAGCCGGACGCGAGTCCGGTCTCGTCCCGGCAGTTTATTGACTGGCTTGCCGCGCGTTACCGGTTTCTCGAGGCAGGCGAGGGGGAGGGATTGCCGGGCGCATAATATCCGGGTCGCGAGGTGGTGACGGCCGCAGATCCTTTTGTGTCGACCCTCACATCGATACGCCGGTAGGAACCGTCCTTGGCGGTATTTGTGGAAATGTAGCCGAGCGTATACTGATTCCGCAGTTCTTCATCGACCTCGGCATAGATATTGTCCAGCTGGCCGAAATTGTTCGGATACAGGACCCGCCCGCCTGTTTCATGGGCCAGCTTGCGAAGCGCAAGATCCGCCTGCACGAAAGCCTCATGAGGAATGCTGGCATAGGCGCCCTGCCTGGAAGCCTCATACATGAAAAGCTGGCGGATGGCCTCGGTTTTGCTCACGATATATAAAGCCGCTTCGGACCGGACTGCCGCCTGCAGCGCCTCGGCATAAGAGACGTCGCTTTCATTGTCGAGCCCATCGCTCATGATGATCATGGCCTTCTTGTCCGATATTCCCTTGAAAACATCGTTGCAGACTACCCAGATGGCATCCCACAGCTTCGTGTTGCCTTTGCAGTAAATCGAGGTCATAACCGGATCCACCCGATCGGTCTTACGTCCCCAGTCCATTTTCAGCCGGATCTCGGTATTGAAACTGATCAGCGCAAATTCATCGTCCGGTTTGAGATGCTCCACAAATTTTTTCGTCGCATACTTGATGGTGCCCCACTCCGTGCGAACGCTGCCGCTGGCGTCCAGCACAATGGCGATGCGGGTAGGCAATCCTTCCTGGGCAAAAAAGACGGTTTCCTGCGGTTCTCCATCCTCATACACATAAAACGCATTTTTGGGAAGCCCCTTGATGAAGCCTCCTTCAGGCCTGCGAACCGTGACTGGCACGGGAACCATGTTCACTTCCACGCCGATCTTGTAGGCTTCCTGGCCTTGATTCGAGCTGTCGGCAGGCTGAGGCTCCTGGCTCCAGAGCATGGCGGCCGCGAAAGCGGCCAAGCAAAAAATCAAGGGGCGCCCGCAAGGCTTTTGATTTGCCATTGATGCTGCTGTCTTTCTGTTTTGCAGGCTGTTCCTGCAACGCTTCAACGTTTTTCGAGCGCGGCCGGAAGCTTTTCGTAGATGCCTCCGAAACCACCGTTTGACAGGATCACGATCAGATCACCCGCCCGAGCTTCTTCGCAAACCTTTTGAATTATACCTTCCACCGTTTCAAGGTTCCAGGCAGAGCGTCCCATGCGGCGCAGATCCTCGATCAGCCGGTTTTCATCGAGCCGCTCGGCCTCCGGCACCTTCTCCGGCTTGAAAAGCGCGGGCAGAGCGATGCAGTCGGCCATTCCGAGGGCTTCGGCAATCTCATGCTGGAAGACATTCCGCCGGCTTGTTGCCGAACGGGGCTCATAGATGGCCCAGACGCGTTCCGGGCGGAAGGCGTTTCTTACAGCTTGCAGCGTCTCGCGAACAGCCGTGGGATGGTGGGCGAAATCTTCATAGATTCGAATGCCCCGGACCTCGGCTCTTAGTTGCAGCCGGCGCCGGACGCCTTGAAAGGACTCCAGGGCTTCCCGGATGTCATCCTCAGGGACTTCCATATGATGAAGGATCGCGGTAGCGGCGAGGGCGTTGCGAATGCTGTAGTCACCATAAATTCGGAGGCGCATGCGCCGGAAGAGCTTTTTCCCGTACAGGACGTCGAAACAAAGACGCTCCCCCTGCATTTCAACGGCTCGCACTCCCCAGTCGGTTTCCCCGTTCAATCCGAAAGTCTCCTTCCGGCAAAGGCTGTTCCGGCTGACTTCCAGGGCCTCCGGGCTGTCTGCACCCACGGCGAGGAAGCCATGCCGGGGGATAAGGTTCACGAAGCGCCGGAACTGGAGTTTGATTGATTCGAGGTCCGCATAGATATCCGCGTGGTCGAATTCGACGTTTCCGATAACGGCAAGGAAGGGAAGGTAGTGCAGGAATTTGGGTCCCTTGTCGAAAAACGCCGAGTCGTATTCGTCGCCTTCCACGACAAAAGCCTTGCCGCCTTCCAGGCCGTAACTCGATTGGAAATTCTCGGCGATTCCGCCGATAAAAAAATCCGGCTGCAGCCCGGCAAAATGAAGCCCCCAGGCGATCATTGAAGTTGTGGTTGTTTTCCCGTGCGTGCCTGTCACGACCACAGGGACTTTTTCCCGCAGGAAAAAGTTTTTCAGCGTTTCCGGATAGGAAAGAAACGGCAGCCTCATGTTCAGAACATGCTCAATTTCAGGATTCCCGCGCGACAGCGCATTGCCCACGATAACGAGGTCGGGTTGCGGCTGCAAATTCCGGGCATCATAGCCCTGAGCGACCTCTATCTGCCTTCGGGCCAGAAACTCGCTCATCGGAGGGTAAACCCCCTCATCCGAGCCGCTGACTTCATAGCCGCTTTCCTTGAGCATCGCTGCAAGGGAAGCCATCCCCGTTCCGCATATTCCAATCAGGTGTATCTTTCTTATCCCGGCTATCTTCATGCGGGAAATGTATCAGAATCTGCGAGACGGGCCAACATTCCTGTGAAATTCATCCGATTCCTGCGAATAGGGATTGAGTTATAATGAGGCATGAAAAATTCGGCTGTTTTCTGGGTAGGATCACTGCTGCTGCTGATTGTTGCGGCCGGCGTACCCGGTAGCCGTAATCTGGCAGCCGGCTCCTCCCCCGGGACAGACCGGAGCTTTCATCTGCATCGAACCCATGGCCGGCATTACCAATGCAATCAATCTGAACCATGCGGGCAAGTATCCCGGATTGCAGAGGGTGCCCGGAAACGGCAAATGGACAGCCAGTTTCTGGGTCCGTCCCAAGGGTTTCTAAAAAGCGGGTCCAGGCTCGGCCGTGCGCATGATTTTTTCTTCTTCAGGTTGGTTTTAAATTGAGTCCGCGGGAAATAACTGGCAACATTCACTAGCACAATTTGATGCTCGGGATGTGCGAAGTATGTTCGAATGCATGTAGGATTTGAGATTCCTGTGATTCAAACGGAAATACCGGACAGTTCGCATTTTACGCGGAGAAATTTTATAAAGACGGCCGCCGCCATCCTGGCGGTCTCCGGACCAGCGATATTTCCCGTTGCTGCAAGGGCCGACCTGATTGCGTTCAAAAACCGCTATAGTCCTCTCAACGCCAAGCGTCCCTGGCGCCGCCATGGCAGTTATATCATTCTGCACACCACTGAAGGCGAGGAAGAGGGATCGCTGAACAGGGTTGTCCGCTATGGGTTGGCACACTATGTCGTGTGCCCGTCAGGCACCGTGTACCGCGTGATCGACAAAACGAAGATAGCCAAACACGCGGGCCGGAGCATGTGGGAAGGACATAATGTCATCGACAATTACTCGATCGGCATAGAGGTCGTGGGGTATCACAACCGGGACATAAAGGATGCTCAATATGCCTCTCTCCGCGAGTTGCTGCATCAGATGAAAAGCATTTATGGCATTGCGGACGACCACGTCCTCACCCATTCGATGGTCGCCTATGGCCGGCCCAACCGTTTTCAGGACGACAACCATCGCGGACGAAAGCGCTGCGGCATGATTTTTGCTAGACCGGATGTTCGCGCGCGCCTCGGCCTAAAATCCAGTCCCGCGCGGGACCCGGATGTCGATGCGGGCCGGTTAAAAGTCGGAGACAGAGAACTGTTCAGGTTCCTCTTTCAAAAACAGCCCAAACCGGTTCTGGCCGCCGAAAAAGGGAAAGGCGCAACTCCCGCGGCTCCCATCGAGGCCCCTGCTGAATCCTCGCGTATTGACAACCAAAACACTGCCTGGCAGATTGCGCGGGAGAGGTACGACCACCCGTCGACAGTGTATGTCTTTCCCGACGGCAATCGTTTGGCAGGGAATCAAATCACGGACTGGACGAGGATACCCACGGGAACCCGCGTGCTTTTAGGCGAAATGGACGACGTCCAGCCTTTCGAAGGCTTTTTGGAGATCGGGAAAGACGGGGATACCGCAAGGGAAGTTGCAGGCGCTGCAAGCGCAAGCCCCACAACGATTTACTTTTTTCCCGACGGTCTAATCAGGACAGGCGCTGAATTGAAAAGACGCCGGTCCTGGCGAGAGTTGCTCGACAAGCCTCCAAAGGGGACGCGGGTGCTTGTCGGTTACGTCTACGGCGGTCATCTCAAAACCAGGCGCCATCCATCGAGAATCGCCGGAGAGAAGTGGAACTATCCTTCAACCTATTATCGCCGGCCCGACGGCACGATCCTGAGCGGCGACGATGTCGATCCGAAAACCATACCGCCCGGCACCCTCCTTTTTTACGAGCGTTAACTTCAAAACCCTCAGGATTTTGCTCGAGTCCTTATAAAAATACATGAGCGCGGCGGGCCAGACATCCGGACCGCTTTTCTCGCCGCATCCCGGGATGAGGTGGTACAGGCCGGTATCATGGTCATCGGATTCGGGGCATGGATTCGGGATGAAACCTGCAGCCCGGATGGAAATGCCCAAGTATACGCCGCCCCAAATCCTGCGAGAAATCCAGGCTAAGCACCGGAACGGAGGCTGCACCGGAATTCCAAATGCAGGCTGAGCCGCCCGCCACCGAAACTGGAAATCCGGCTTCACCGGACCGCGGGAAGGCTCCGACGGATCACCGTCGTTTGCGGTACAGTGAGGATGGCCAAAGCCGCTTGTGCTTATGCCTGTGCCGCCGTTGGGATTCGGAATGATATCGAACACGATGTTGTCGGGACGGGCCGGATCCCCGGAGACGCCGCCTGTGCCGGCGAGTTTATCAAGTTTGAGAATGTTGCGGACTCGCCATGCGATTCTATGGTCCGCGCAGGATGTGTCTCCGCTTACACCCACTCCTCCTACGAGCCTCCCGCCCGTGGTATAAAGGCCAAGCCCTCCCCCGAACACATTGATGCCGCCGATCTTGCTGCCGACCATGGGATCGTCAAACTTCCCGTAACTGGCCGAAGGACCCTTGTAAGCTACGCTTACATCCACCGGGTTGCTCTCCTGGAGTCCATACAGGCTGCCGCCGGGCTGTACGGCAGAGTAAAGATTTGCCGTCGACAGTGCCAGGCCGCTGGTTGAGCCTGAATTGCTGCTGCTCGAAGAGTAGTCGAGGCTGAACGCATTGGCTGTGTTGGCTTTTTGTGCCGAAATCACCCGGCTCCCGGGCCACTGCGATTGACGGTCCGTTCCGGAGAAGGCCACAGCGCAGACCACCCCATTGCGGTCCACGACGGTTGCCCACATGTGAAGATTGAGCCCCGTCTCCTCTGCCCGCACTGCTTCCTCCAAAGCCGACTTCAGTGTTCCATGCCCCGGCAATAGCGAACACTGGTCGCTGTTGCCCTTGCTCTGTCCATAAATGATTATTCCGGAATCCTGAGCCCACGCCCAGGCCGGAATGGCGGCAATGCACATTATTAGCAAAACAATATGGATAGATATCTTCATATACTTGGCTCCCTATAGGATTCTATAACTTATTTGGAGCGAAATGCTGAGGGGAAGGCAGGCACAACGCCCTAATGTTACATTAATGGTTCTATTATACCCTGATTTGACCGTGAAGAATCGGATATTTTATCAGGGGAAATGTGGGTCCGAGTTGTGGGCTTTAAGACGAATCCTTTTCTCGAGTTTCGGTTTCCGGCAGGCAATGAGCAGAGTACGGTCTTTGTAAAAGCCCGCATCTGAATGCTTTGCATCCCGAACTTGTCTTCCGGAAGAATTTCAGGAAAAATATGGATGTAAAGCGCCAGGTTGTGACATGGTATTCATAGGAGTGCAGCTTCGCCATGGCCAATAAAATAAAACCAAAATCCCAGAACGCCTCTGCGTCCCGCACATCCCGTATCACCAAGAGCCAGGCTCTAAAGTTCCTGGCTCCTGTGCCCGAAGCAAATGCCTTCTGGTGCAACGACGGCAAACTGTTCAGGGATATAAGAGAACTCAGTGAAGCCCTGGGCGCGATGTCGGACCAGACCTTTGCCTATCATTCCAATGACGTAAAAAAAGATTTCACCAATTGGATCAGGGATGTTGTGGGCGACGATAAACTGGCTCAAACTCTGGAATCCGTAAAGGACCGTGAGCAGGCTAACAGGATTGTAGAAGAGCGGTTTAACCTGCTTGCTAAAAAAGCCTATTGAGCCGCGTTGAATTCCTGAAAATTTTTGGTTTTCTTTGCGGGGGGATTGGTGTATCTGAACGATGCATTCATGGCCTCTGACAATGGGGGAGAGCTATGGTGTACAGAACCGCCTTGTTCCTTGGATTCATAATCGTTCGGGTGCTGTCCGGTTTCGGGCAGGCACAGCCGTATCATTTTCTAGTCATTGCCGATACTCAGCTCGGCATGCATGCGGCTGACAAAAACTTTGCCCAGGAAGCTGCCAGTTACGAATTTGCCGTTGCGACGATCAACCGGCTGAAGCCTGAATTTGTCGTCGTGCTTGGAGATCTTGTCAACAAGGCGGGCGACATGGAACAGATGCATGAGTTTCTGCGGATATCGCGCACTATCGACCCCTTCATACCCATCTATTATGTTGCCGGCAACCATGACGTGGGTCCCGCCCCCAATCCGGAAACACTGGCGGCCTATCGCAAAAATATCGGCCGGGATTATTATTCTTTTCGCGCCGGCCCCGTATACGGTATCGTTCTGAACTCGAACCTCATCATCGAGCCGAAGAACGCAATGGCTGAATCTGAGCAGCAGGATTCCTGGCTCAAGAAGGAACTGCAAACCGCCAAGGCATCGGGCGCTCTGCACATAATGGTTTTTCAGCACCATCCCTATTTTCTCAAGGACTCCCAGGAGCCGGCCCAATGGGGGAACATTCCCCTGGACCGCCGGCAGTCCATGCTGGAGCTGCTGTACAGCTATGGAGTGCGGTACGTCTTTGCCGGGCATGTCCACCAGAATTCAGCTGGAAAATACCGGGAGCTGGAAGCTGTCGCGACAGGACCGATCGCCATGCCGTTTGGCGAAGAGGGCTCAGGAATTCGCGCAGTGGCGGTTACGGGTTCAGACGTTCAGCACCGCTATTATGAATTCGGCCGGATGCCTAACAAACTGGCTGACAAATAAATTTAACCAGGGAGTTTGCAAAAAAACCGTTCCAGGAGGAACCAGGATGTTGGCAAGAAGACGCTGTTTGATATCTTTGTTCACGCTGTGCATTGCCTTCACTTTCGCGTACGCACAGCGACCCGCTGATGCAACCGCAAGGGTTCCCGCGCTGGATTCCTTTCACGAGGTTATATACAAAATCTGGCACGAAGCCTGGCCGGAAAAAAATGTTGCGCTGCTGCGGCAGTTGCTGCCTGAGGTTGAAAAAGGAATTTCCGATGTGGCTTCTGCACAGCTGCCGGGCATCCTGAGAGAGAAGAAGGCCGCCTGGGAAGAAGGCGTAAGGAAGCTGCAGGCTGTCGGGTCCGAATACAAGGGGGCTGCGGGCGCCCGGGATGACACCGCACTGCTGGCTTCGGCCGAACGGCTTCACAGCCAGTTCGAAGCGCTTATGCGCATTACCCGACCGGCGCTGAAGGAACTCGACGAATTCCACGCCGTTCTGTACATGCTGTTTCACTATTACCTGCCGGACTATGATATTGAAAAAATCCGGGCTTCCGCTGCCGAACTGAAGCAGAAAATGGCCGCCTTGAACCAAAGCAGTTTGCCCGAGCGCCTGAGGCAGAAAGAAGCAGAATTTGAAGCCGCCAGGGCAAAGCTTTCCCGGTCGGTTGATGCGCTGGAATCGGTTGTCCGGAGCGATGACAGGAAAACGGTCGAAAACGCCATTTCCGTGATGCACGCCGACTACCAGGCCCTGAACCGGATTTTTGAATAGGGAATATAAACCGGCAATTTCCATCAAAGCCTCCGGCTCTGCCGGAGAATACTTGCCGGGGGGATTCGCGGGCAAAGTCCGACAAGGTAGTTTCAGGAGCTTCGGGCGGCCTGCGATCAGGCATCCGGCCTCGCCGGAGGAAGCGTTATCCCATATTCGCGGCCAGTTTCGCAGATTGTTCCACTCCGTCATCGCCGGTTTCCAAATCCGCGAAGCCTCCGATGATGTTCCTCTTTCGGAACACGCACATTCCGTTCAGGTAATTATCTATTGCGGTGAAAGCCTCGTCGGCAGGATTTGCAGGCGCCGTCTGGCCGAAACGTTCCCTCAGCTTTTTCATGACCTGTGCTGCGGTCTCGGCGGAGGTCTCCCGCACCGGAAACGCCCTGCCGGAGGCTCCTGATCTGCAGTTGCCCTTTTTCGCCAATTTTCTGTGCATGCCTGTCCCGTGCTTGTGCATACAATAGCCCTGAACATGAAGGTATACATCTGGAGAAAGGGTGTCCTATGAAATCCCTTATATTCGGGCCTGCAGTTTGCCTGCTGTTGCTGGGCTTTTTGTTCCTGCCTGCTTCTTGCCAGTTTAGGAAGCTTTCCTCTAACGATCCCCAGGTGAAAGAGCTCCTTTCGGTTATGACGCTTGAAGAGAAAATCGGGCAGATGACACAGCCTGAGCAGGGGCCGCTGCTCGAGAATCCCGGAGATATCCAGAAATATTACATTGGCTCGGTTCTGAGCGGCGGCAATTCGGATCCCGCCGAGGGGAACAGCCTCGAGGCATGGACCAATTTGTACGATCGCATTCAGGCCGAAGCCCTGAAAACCCGCCTGGCGATTCCGATCCTGTACGGCATCGATGCGGTGCATGGGCACAGCAATGTTCTGGGCGCCGTCATTTTTCCGCACAACATCGGTCTTGGCTGTACCCGGGATCCGGTTTTGGTGGAAAAAATCGGCCGGGTCACGGCAGAGGAAGTGCGGGCTACCGGGATTCAATGGACCTTCTCGCCCTGCGTGACGGTTCCACAGGACATCCGCTGGGGAAGGACCTATGAAGGTTTTTCTGAGGATCCTGCAGTGGTACGAAGCCTCGGCGAGGCTGCGGTCCGCGGAATGCAGGGAGTCGACCTGGGCCACCCGCTTTCCATTCTGGCCTGCGCCAAGCACTACGTCGGAGACGGCGGCACATCGGCCACGACGGCCGGGCGACCCGGAGTTCCCCCTGCCAACATGGGCCGCCTGTGGCTCGACCAGGGTGATACCAAAATCGATGAAGCAACGCTGCGCCGCATCCACCTGCCCGGTTACATCGCCGCTGTGAATTCGGGCGTCGGCAGCATCATGCCCTCGTACAGCTCATGGAATGGAACACGCTGCTCCGCCAGCAAACGCCTGTTGACTGAAATTCTCAAACAGGAGTTGGGATTCGAAGGTTTCCTGATTTCCGACTACAACGCAATCGGTCAGGTAAAGCCGGGTGACTACAAGGGAGCCATCGAAATATCCATCAATGCAGGAATGGATATGGCCATGGAACCTAACCATTACCGTGATTTCTATGAGAAACTGAAGGAACTGGTCCATGAAGGCAGGGTGCCCATGTCAAGGATCGACGATGCGGTCACGCGCATCCTGCGGGTCAAGTTCGCCATGGGCCTGATGGACAAAAACCGGTCCCAGCTCGCCGACAGGAAATTGCACGAGTCTTTCGGTTCGGCCTCGCACCGTGCTGTTGCACGGGAGGCGGTGCGCAAATCCCTTGTGCTTTTGAAAAACGAGGGCAGGGCGCTGCCCATTTCCAAAAAGCTCTCGCGTATCCACGTCTCCGGCAAGAGCGCCGACAATATCGGGAATCAGTGCGGCGGGTGGACCGTTCAGTGGCAAGGGCAAAGCGGCAACGTGACACCGGGCGGCACAACGGTTCTGGATGCCGTCAAAGCTGCTGTATCCGACGCAACCAGGGTAACCTATTCGGAGGATGGGACCGGTGCGGAAGGCGCCTCGCTCGCTATCGCGGTTATCGGTGAGCGGCCCTACGCGGAAGGAGTTGGGGACCGCTCGGACCTTGCGCTCGAGGCGGAAGATATCCGCGCCGTCGATAATCTGAAAAGCCTCGGCATACCGGTAGTTGTGATCCTGATCTCCGGCCGCCCGATGATCATTAACAGCGTCCTTGCCCGGGCGGATGCTTTCATAGCCGCTTTTCTGCCGGGGACCGAAGGGCAGGGAATTGCGGACGTGGTTTTCGGAGATTATGGCCCGACCGGGAAGCTTTCGTTTTCCTGGCCGAAGTCGATGGATCAGTTGCCGCTCAATATCAACGGCCCGAAAGACCGTTACGATCCGCTCTTTCCCTTCGGCTACGGTTTGAGTTATTAGTGCCTACATCGACAATTCCCTTATCCATTCGGGTATCCACGGGCTCTGCCAGTGATGCAGAACCAGTCTGACAAATGCTGGAGCATGCGTCTTTTCCCGGGGTTCTGACAGCAATAATGAATATCGAATTTCGAATGTCGAACCGCAGAAGCCGGGATCGGTCTTCGCAATTCATTATTCATTATTCGACATTCTGCGGTTCAAAAAGCTTCTATACAGGGCGTCATAAATGATGCCGCATGCTGGAAAGGATCGAATCAGCCCGCCCCGGCGTCGGCAAGCCTCAATTCAAACCATTTCTCAGTGGATGCGGCATTATATATGACGCTCTGTATAAGATACCTATTGCGCGAGAATACAGATTTGTCATTTATCGGTTCCGATCAGTCCCCTTTGAGCTGCCGGCAGCCATAAAATGTCAGGCTTGGGCGTGGGATTCTCACTTCCTCCCTGTGGATGGTCGAGCACGAAGGCAACGTTCATTCGATCCGGCGATGCCGCTAGGTTTCCGTACTGTAGGAAACCTGCATCCGCCGGATCGCCAGGCAGGCAAGCGATAGCACGAACGCCGTGACCGCCAGCAATCCCAGGATGGCGCCGATGCGCGCGGCCGGCGCGGCCGGGGCCAGCAGCAGTTGCAGGATTGCCGGCATACTCTGATCGGCAGGGGCGGAAACGGGGCAGAGCGATTGCAGGTAATGCAGCACGCTCAGCTTCTGAAGAAGCTCGGGCAGGAAGCCGTTAACGCTCTCCCACGCGAGCAACACCGCCGCGGGAATGATCGGATTGCGCATCAGGAGTCCCGCCGCCAGGAAGACGCTCCCGTAGCCGACACAGGCAAACACCGCGGCTATGGCATACCAGAAAGCGTGGACCATCCCGGCGTTTTGCCAGTACGCCTGAACTTCAACGGGATCGTGCGTCCAGAGCAGCACGCCGAAACAGAGGAGCGCGCCTCCGGCAAAGATCACGATTGAAGCGATCAATCCGGCGCCATATTTGCCGGCCAGCAGAATCTCACGACGGGCGGGAGCGAGGAACCAGAAGTGGAGAGTCTTGTCCAGCAGTTCACCGCGGAAGAGATTCATGAAAATCCCCAGGCAGCCAAAAAATATTGCCAGTCTCAAATAAAAATACTGGAACACTCCGGCGAATATCCGCCGATCCTCTTCCAGGCTTAAAAGCGGGCGGATATCTTTTGAGACAAGCTTGCCGTCGGAAAACTCGAGTCGCACCTCACGCTTCCCGTCGGAATAGGCAAGCCTGCGGCGGGCCGTAATCTCATCCACGAGCCGCGCGCCCGCGGCATTTACAATCGTGGCGAACTTCTTGTTGTCCTTGCCTGCCTGGATGTTATAGAGCCGGGTGTTGAGTTCCTCGCTTTCACCGCCGGCGCTGGCGTGTTTGACGACAATACGCTTGATCGCGAAAGCCGAGCCAAGGTCGACCTGGAGAAAACGATTCCAGGCGGAAGTGCAGAAGCGGTCTTTTTTGCCGCCCTTAACGCTGCCGTTGAAAGCCTTTTCGGGGCCCTCTTCTGGGCTGCAGGCCGGGCTGCCGATGGCGGGGCGATTCAGCGCAAGGTTGCGAGGTTCGTCGCCGTAGACTTCCATTTCATAGATCCTTGCGAAGGGATCGTTGTTGTAGTTAGGCGACAAGATCTGCAGCCTGACGAAACGCGCCTCAGAGGCCGGCTCGATCTTGTGCGTCGTGATGCCGGAAGCCTCGCCTTCGGTGCGGGCATGCCGGTAACTTACCCATTGAAAATCCTGAGGCGGTTCACCGAGGCGTAGTATGACGTCGTCGACGGATTCGCCGTTGTTGATGTTTTCGACCAGAGCCGGCTGCAAAAAGCCATGGGAAGCCAGGCCATGACGTCGGAAATTTGCCGCCACGCTGTGACCCAAAAAAATGATCGATGGCAACAGGGCCAGCCCATAGACCCAGAATGCCCTTTTGGAAAAAAAGGCGCGCCGCAACTCGATCTTCGCGATCGTCCATGCCTGTTGAAGCCAGAACCGGTCTCTCATGGCGCCAGCCTATCTCCCATCCCCGATCAGGTATTCATAAAGGGCGTCAACGTTTTCATCGGCCGGTATGACGCCGTTGATCTCGTAGCCGTCGTTGGCAATGCGGCCCAGGGCTCCGGAGAATCGCTCACGGTCTCTGGTCTTTACCAGCAACCCCGACTTGTCTTCGTTCAGCCGGATTTCGGCTATGTGGTCTTCGTGAAACAGGAGCGCCGCGATGCGCGAGGCGTCGCGGCAGCGAACGATGAACTGGCTGGGATGCTCGTGGATTTCCTCGCGCACGTCGCGGATCGTGCCCTCGGCGACAATCATTCCGTTTGCCATGAGGACGACCTGGTCGCTGATGACGTCCACTTCCTGGAGGATGTGGCTGGAAAGAATCACGTGCTTCCCGCGGGCGGCCCAGTCCCTGAACATCGCAATCGTTTCCGCGCGGATCAGCGGGTCCAGCCCGTTCAAGGGTTCATCCAGCAACAGCAGATCGGGCTCATGAGCGATTGCCTGGGCCAGCCGGATACGCTGGCGCATGCCTTTGGAATAGGCAGCCATTTTACGCTGTGCCGCATCGGAAAGGCCCAGAAGCTCAAGCGCCTTCCAGGCTTTTTCCTCGGCTTCCGGCCGGCTGTATCCATGCAGCAGCAGGCCCGTGGTGATGAAGCTGAAGCCGGTGGCCCAGCGGGGCGCGGCGTCGTACTGAGTGGCGTATCCGGTGATGCGCATCAAGTGCTCGGGATCGCGCGGTGAAATCCCGCGCATGCGGATAGTTCCGTTGTCGGGATGGATGAGCCCCGTCATCAGGTTCAGCAGCGTGGTTTTGCCCGCGCCATTGGGTCCTACCAGGCTTGTGATGCCCGGTGGAATATGCAACGTGACTCGGTTCACGCCGAGCACTTCGCCGTAGAACTTCGAGACTTCGTCGAAAATGACAGCGGGCTCGGTCACGAAATCACCTCGACCGCGCGTACTTTGCGCTCGATGATGGATACAAGCAAAAGCGTGACTGCCGCCAGAACCAGCAGGCAGGCCATTACGCCGGGGCCGGCCGGCGGATCCAGTTGAAGCATCGCATACCACAAGCGGCGGACAGTCCATGCGGGATTCAGGGCGGAGCCCCACGTCGCACGGAAAATACCGTTGATCATCACGGATACGCCGGCCAGTATGAAGAAGAAGCCTAGCACAATCCCGCCTGCCACCACTTTGAGTCTGGCGAGCGCTGAGCTTGCCAACGCAACCAGGCTTACCAGGGATATCCAGATAGCGAATCCGGCGATCATGCCGGCGCCCAGCTCCCAGTTCGCGCGAAGCCACCCCCTGTCGGCCATGGCCGCCTGCATGCCGAACAGGAACAGTCCGGGAATCCATGTGACGATGGAAAGCATTCCGAACAGCGTGAGAAACCTGGCCACGACGTAGTCCAGCCGGGTGATCGGACGGCTGAAATAAAGCGGCAATGCATTATTCACGAGATCCTGGGCGATCAGTCCCGGACCCGTAAGCGCCGCGAGGAAGACCGCAAAAGTTGCCTGGACATTCATAAAAACCAGGAAGAAATTGCCGTTCACTTCAATGAAGCTCTGGAATTGCTTGCCCAATCCCTTCAGGAGGTCGGCATGGTTGGTGAGATAAATGAACAGGGCGCACAGAAACGGCCAGATCATGGCGACAACCGTAAGCAGCACAACCAGGCGCTGCGCGAACAATCCCCGCCAGGCAAAGCGGGGAAGCACCATAAACCTCGCCCCGCGCCCCCGTACAGGCCCTTGATACCTTTGATACCCGCGCCTATATACAGCCATCCGTTATCCCGTTCGGTTTATGCCCGGCCGCTGCCGCGAAGATCGAACTTCGGAAGCGTCGCTCATTGAGTTTCCCCGGGAGTGCGCGTGATGTGACCCATGGCCTTCAGGAAGATCTCCTCGAGCGTGTCGCGGCGATGCGTGAGCTTCCTGACCAGGAGGTTCTGCCGCCCCAGCAGGCCCCATAAAGCTTTGACCTCCACTGCGGGAGGCAGGACGATGCGCCATCGGCCATTCCCCTCGGTGACTCCTTCCGCACCGATTTCCGGCAATGCCGTGCCCAGGTTCCCGTCACTTCCTGTGACTTCGAGTTCCACGAATCGCTTGTTGGAGCGGCGCTCCTCCTCAATGTTGCATTCGTGAACAATCAAGCCGTCCTTCATGATGACGACCTCGTCGCACACCTGCTCGACGTCCCGCAACAGGTGGGAGCACAGGAGCACGTTCATGCCCTGCTCTTCCTTCATTTCGCGAACCAGCTTGAGCATCCGCAGCCGCGCTGAAGGGTCCAATCCATTGGTCGGTTCGTCGAGAATCAGCAGCTCCGGGCCGTGAACAATCGCCTGGGCCAGCTTGGCCATCTGTTTCATCCCTTGCGAATAGGTCCTCAGTTCGCGATATCGGGCTTCGCCCAGCCCGACATGAAACAGCGCCTCGTGCGCCTTCTCCAGCGCGATTTTTGCGGGAAGCCCGGAAAGCTCAGCCATAAGGCGCAGGAAAGCAACGGCCGTCATGTTGGCTATGAAAGAATCGGTCTCGGGCATGAACCCGGTATGCGCCCGCATCTCCCGCAGCCGGCTCCGGCAGTCGTAGCCCAGCACGCGCATGCGTCCATCCAGCGGTTTGTGGAATCCCAGCAAAGTCAGAATGAAGGTTGATTTCCCTGCGCCGTTCGGGCCCAGCAAGCCGATCGCTTTACCGGTTCCCGCAGTGCCAAGACAGCAGGATATCCCGCGGAGGATCTCCCGGCGCCCAAGCTTTACTCTGAGGTTCTCCACATCGATGACGGCAGATGCCATGGACCGTATTCCCGGATCCTCCCATAGCTGCTGTTTTAGCCCTGTTCCGACCAGGGGCCTGACTACTGCGGGGTATCTGTGCGTGCCAGTCCCATACCCTGCATTAGCAGCGCGTTCATCACGAATCCTGATAACCGAGTACGACTTGTGGCACGGATTTGTTCCGTCGTACCTCCAAAGACTACCAGGATCGGGTCCCGCTCCGCGATCAGTTTCTGGAAAGCAGGATTCGGCGCCAGCGCGGCAAAATTCTGCAAAGCACCCCGGGTGTTCAGCCAGGCAAAGCCTGCCGGGTGCAGTCCTGCCGACGGCGGCAGTTGCTGCTGAAATGCGGCAGACCAGACAAGCGGCGAGCCGCTGTTACGCGTGGCAATGGCGCGTGCCGCTGCGGCACGGTCGGATCCGGCCACCATATAGCCGCGGTCGTAGGTCCATGAAATCGACCATTTCGTTGAGGGACTACTCATAGTGGTCCACGTTCTGCCATCGGCGACATCCTGCTCGAGCAGGATCCGGCCGGACTGGCCCGCTTGTTCAATCTCGGCGTTTCCGATATCCACCAGGCGCTGTATGGAGCGCTCAAGTGCGGATGAATCATTCACGAGCACCGCCAGCTCCCAGACGGGCCCTGCGGCCGAAAGCCCCTCGACCGCGAATGCCGATTCCGTGCCGATCGCGCCGGCGAGATCTTGCATAAAGCCGGCTCCGAGTTTCGCTTCGGCCTGTTCGAGAGCGCTCTGGAACGAAGGCGCCGACCGGGAAAGCCGGGCCATCAGTTCTTCGAACAGCTGTCGCGGCTCGCGTGTGGAAACGTAAATGGCGGCGATTGCATCGTTGGAAAGATACTCTGCGGCACCACCCGAACCTGTGCTTGCCAGCAGGGAAGCTATGCCCGACCGGGGACCCTTGAATGCAACGGCCAACTCGTTCTCCTCGATTCCCTGGCTCTTGCGCTGCTCGACGAAGATGTGCTTAACCTGCTGCTCATGGCTCAGAGGATCGTCGGCCATGCTGCGTAAGGATAGAAGAGCATCCATGTCGATGCCGAGGAGCCACCCGGCGCCCTCCTGATAACGGGCGGCAATCTCTGCGGCGAATGGTGTCCCCGCGCCCTGACCCAGGTGATCGCACAGCCAATCGAGATGCTCTTTTGAATCGGAAATGGCAAGCAGTGTGCCTGTGAGACGATAGGGCAGGGCAGATCCTCCTGCTCCTGCACCCAAATTGCCTAATGCGGCGCTCAGCTCGTTTTGCTTCCCATCCCGTGCTTCAGCGAGAATTATCGGAATGGTTCCGGATGAACTCGCGGAGAGCCCGTAAATTATCTCGTTGCCCAGAAGCGGTGTGATGCTTTGAATGCGCGCGACAAGCTGCTTCAATCCCTGGCCCGATGCGGAATCCCACCATTGACCGAAGGCCGGGCTTTCCGCCGATTGCTGATCCCCAAGCGCCATGGCCTGGCTGATTATTCCGCCAGGATTGGGAACTGCGCCATATACGACCATGCCTTGAGGCATGTACTGAATCAGCCTGGATTGCACGCTCAGTGATGGGGAAGGAAGCTCGGCGATCTGTTTTTCAACTTTGGCCAGCGAGGCCAACATCGCAAGATAGGTTTCGGCATCAGGGCTCCATGACACAGCGCTCTGCACTGATTCCGTCAGCGCCGGATTGGAGGCCGCCTGGTCCCCCGCGGTCAGAAGCAGTTCCACGCCGGGCTGGCTGACGGCCACCGAGCCTTCAACCACGGAAACCAGCGATCCGCTGAATCCGGCGGAGACGGCAAATACCGTGCCCTTTACAGAGGCGACCGTGTCGCGTGTCTGAACCCGCAGATAACCCCGATGCTGTTTTGCAGCCCTGACAATAACGTCTCCCCGTTCGAGCCGGAGAGACCGCCCGCTCCATGTGGCGCGCACGGCCAGTTCGGTACGTTCGTTGACTTCAACCAGAGAACCGTCGCTGAGACGGAGAACGGCGTGAGCGCCGGGCCCCGTGCGAATGACCTCATTCTCACCGACTGTGGAACCGGTCTTCAAGAGACCTTCCGGAACCCTGTGGAGTTCTCCGGCAACCGAGGCAACTGTAGCCCGCGGCCCGCCGGATGCCAGCAACGCATCGATCCTGCCGCGTCCCAGATAGATGATTCCAAGAAACAAAACCGCTGCCGCTGTCCATGCTGCCCAGCGGAGCGGCACGGAGGCGCGCCTGCGCGGCATGGGAATCAGGGTAGCCAGTCCCTTTAGCCCGGCCATTTGTGCCCGGCATTGCGGACATCGGCTCAGGTGGTCTTCCAGCAATAGACGCCGGTTGTCGGAAATCCGTCCGTCCAGATAGTCATGGAATTGAAGCCGGAATTCGGCGCAAACCGTTGCACTCTCAAGATTTTCCCAGACGCGGACTCGCGCGCTTTCGAGCTGTTCGGGAGTGGCGCTTTCGTTCCTGATTGCCTCCAAAGCCTTTTCCAAGCGGTCTTCTGACATTTCACCGACCTCCTATTCTATCTGTCCATTTCGGCCTGCAAAGTCTGCCGGATGCGGTGCAACCGGACGGCTATGTTGTTCTTCTCCTGGCCGAACATTTCGGCCAGTTCGCCGTTTGACATCCCCTCGACGTATCGGAGCAGAAAAAGCATGGCGTCGCTTTCCTCCAGCGCGGCGACGGCATTTCTCAATTGCGCCTTTAACAGTGCGGATTCTTCCCTGGCGCTGAGCGGGGCATTGTCTTCAAGCCGGACCTCGCCATGGGATGATCTGCGTCGAAGCAGATCTATCGCGGCATTAGCCGCTGCCCGGCGCAGGTAGGCCTCCGGCGAGCGGGTGGCTTCGAGCCGCTCACTCTGGCTAAGTATTCGCAAAAACACGGTTTGCAGGACATCTTCTGCATCGGCCGGATTCCCGGTGATGCGGAGTGCCGTGTGATAGACCGCGGCATGGTTGCGTTCATAAAGCGCGGCGAATTCCGTCGGCGAAGTCATATTGAAAGGTTGCGCATCCGGGAGTCTATCGGCCGTTCCCATATTTGTTTGCCCCGACTCTCATGACGCGCAGATAGCCTGATTATTACATACCGGTGAAAAAAATCGCGACCTGTGACCTTCAAATCAGGGCTGGTGCAGACGCCTGAAACGCTGCGGCAGGAAATCCGCCCAAAATTCGGGCCGGAAAAAGAAAAGCCACGTATTTCACGCAGCCGTGAAAATACGTGGCTTTTCTTTATGCCTGCTGATTACTTCCAGTCGTCGACCCGCGTGCCTCTGCCGAGTCTGAAATCGGTTACGAACCAGGTAGTCTGGATTCCACCGCCGGTCACGATCACCTGGAGACCTTTGGCGTTGAAAGGCTTGATCAATGTTTCCGGAGGCGCTTTTATCCAAGTCGCCTGAGGCTCGAGACCCTGCAGCGCCATAGCCGCGGAAAAGGTCGCAATGACGCCATTGCCCCAATAGGAAGAAACGGTTTTTTCCACATTATCGGCCAGCCACTGGCTGAGTTCGCCCTTGGTTTTGAATCCCTGGGTGTCCTTCAGCAGGGCGGCAACCGTTGGATCCAGGATTATCGAGCCCCCGCCCATGGCAGCCAGAGATCTCATGTAATCCCGTATCAGATACTGCGCCGGATAGGACCTTTGCACTTCTCCCACGCTGGAAATGTAACTCCAGCCGGTGCCGACGCTGACGACGCTATCCGTAGGCTTGAAACCCATCTGCACATGGAGTGGATCCCATCCCGCGGGAAGGGCTTCTTCGTTCTCAGCGATGCAGACGTTGTTGTACTGGAGGTTGCTTCCAATAGAGCTGAAGGTGGTCTTGCCGGCATGGAGGCCTCCCGCAGTCTTCGACAACAGGGTAAAGACCCTGCCGAGCACCGCATTGGCTTCATTGTGCGGCCCCATGGCATTTCCGCCGTAATTCATTTTCACCTGGTTCCGGATGGGTCCGTTGACCAGAATCATGTTCGCCATGGAAGTAGTGGAGTTGCCGAAGGGCAGGGACATGGAAACGGCCAGAACCAGGGGAAAATGCTCCGGCTTGGCTCCTGCCATGACCGCGCAGACCGCGGCTTTTTCCACGGTGAGCGCACGCGCTCCGCCGGGCCAGCTGAGCACTTTCACGACCTTGTCCGGCTTCTGGCTGGTGCCCTTGAGCATCGCGGCAACTCTTTCTTCGGTGGGAAGGGTGACGGGATAGTAGTCGGTCCAGTCCTTGTCCTTGAAGAGCTGCTGCAGGTTGTCTTCGGTATCCGGCTCCAAAAGCCTCTTTTCCGGAATCGCTTCCGGCGGTTTGCCGGCGAACTTTTCTTTTTCCGTCAAAGGCTTGGTGAGTGCGTCGATGATGGCCGTCATCATCGGCTTTCCGCTTACAACATCCTTGCTTTCAAATACATAACGGTGGTGAACGGATTTCGGCTGCCCGGCTACGGGAAATGGGAAACCTACGTAGCGGATGGGCATGCCGTTGGTGTATTCAAAATCGTACCCCATCGCATACTTCACGATGTTTGCGGCGGCGGCGCCTACGGTGGGGATGTTCATTTTTTCAAGAGATTTTGCATGTTGGCTCACGGCCGACGTGCAGCCATCTCAGCCGGATATGCCGACCAATGCGGCATTTCCGTTTTGGGCGATCTCCTTCCAGAGTTGCGGATCGTCCTGGCTGTAAGGTCCCTTCTTTCTTTTGAGGACGGTCTTAACGCTGGGCATGTTCTGCTGGAACCAGGCCTGGATTTCCTCGAACACGCTGTAGGCCGCATCAGGGCCGCCCCAGCCGATGTCAACCATATAGAGTGTTTTCCCCTCGAGCGTATTCAGACGCGGGGACAAAGGTACGCGATCCACCATCTTGCTTTCGATCGCCGGGTTGAGGACCGTTATCAACGGTTTTGCGGAGGCCTTGCCGCGCTGGGCCTGAAGCGGCGTCAGGCCGGCAAATGCCAGAGCTGCCGCAATCAGCAGCAGAGAACTTGTCAGTAGATTCTTTCTTTTCACGTTTGCTTTCCCTTTCCGAAGCAATAGGATCGGCTTTATCAGAATTGCCTTCCTTTTCAAATGGTCACAAAATTTGCGCTGATTTTTGCATAACCTAAGGTTGAGACACAAGTGGAAAGGGGCAGGGCTAGGACGCGAAGGCCGGGCTTCAAAAAGCCGGATGGACAGGACAAAACAGCCGGCACCGCCGGACTCTAGTCCGCCGGCTCAAGGCTGTCGCCGGATACTATTGGCAAATTTGCAGGGGAATCCTCCATCGATAAATTCAGATGCCGGTCCATTGCCGCTTCCGCTGCCTTCAGAAGCTGGTCGAGGCCTTCACGTTTGAGCGCACTGACGGCTACGGCATCGTAGCGGCGGCACAGTGTTTCGACGGCTGAGGCCTCGGCCAGGTCTGTCTTGTTCATCACCACCAGCCTTGGGATGGATCCCAGGTCCAGGTCGGTCAGAACGCGGCCGACAGCTTCCATTTTTACCTCCAGGCGTGGATCCGAGGCATCCACGACATGAAGAAGCAGGTCGGCCTCGGAAAGCTCTTCGAGGGTTGCTTTGAAGGCGGCGACAAGATCCGGCGGAAGATCACGGATGAAGCCGACCGTATCTGTGACAATGACGTTGCCGCGGCGGGGGAAGCGAAGCCGTCGCGAAGTCGGATCCAGCGTGACAAACATCTGATCCGCCGTATCGATGCGGCTTTGGGTCAGCGCATTCAGCAGGGTGCTCTTGCCGGCATTTGTATATCCAATAATGGAGAGCACGGGCAGGCCTTGCCGGATCCTGCGGCTCCTGCGCACCCCGCGCTGGCTGGAGAGCTTTCCGATTTCTTTTTCCAGGCTGCGTATTCGGCTGCGCGCTCTCCGCCTGCCGATCTCCAGGACGGTCTCGCCCGGACCCCGTCCTCCAATCCCGCCCACCAGGCGCGACAATCCGGCGTCCTCCTCGGTCAGGCGAGGCAGCGAATACTTGAGTTGCGCCAGTTCCACCTGAAGCTTGCCGTCCCGGCTGCGCGCCCGCTGGGCGAATATGTCCAGAATCAGCTGAGTCCGGTCGACGGCCTTCAAGCCGGTCATGTCCTCAAACGCGCGCGCCTGCGCGGGTTTCAAGTCGATGTCGAAAATGGCGACGTCGGCGCTGCGGCGCATTGCGGTAAGGGCAATGCGCTGGAGACGTCCCTGCCCGACAACCGTGCGCGGATGGATCCTTCCTCCCGACAAAGGCATGGCTTCCGCGATCTCGACTCCCGCCGCCCGGACGAGTTCCATTATTTCGGATAATGCGGTTTGGCCGGGTGTTATGGAAAGGATTAGGGCGCGTTCCTTCTGCGTGCCGCCCGCCTGTCTTCCAATGAGCCTGGAAAACTCGCTTTCCAGTGCCCGGATCTCTTCCTCGAAATTGAAATTTAAATGGAAAATGTCCCGGGCTTCAATCCTGCGGAAAGGATCTTTGTTTTGCCCTTCGCTTTCAATCCCCGGCAGGATATGCGCTATCTCAATTCGGCCCGCGTCTCCGTCTTCTTCCGCCTGAATCATCGCGACAAGGTCCAGCCGCAGCAAAGCCAGGTCGTTCAGATCATCCTGCGTGAGGGGTTCGCCGCGCAGATGGGTGTGGACGAGGCGGAGTCCCCGGAACCTGCCGGTCCCTCCGCGCAGCCTTCCGATGTCCGGGAGTTCCAGATGCGTGGCGTCTCCCAGAATCACGTTGCGGATGATGCCGTCGCGGGAAAGCAGAACGCCGACCTGCCTGCCAAGCTCTCTGGAGAGAACCGCAAGATGCCTGGCCAGCTCCGGCGAAACGACCTGTGCCGGGGACACGCGTCTGCGAAAGGTCCTTTCCAATGCCCGTCGCTGGGACTGTTTGATGCCTAAAGTGTTTCCATCTATCTGTTGGATGGGCCGGACTCCCTTAATCAAAAATAAAAAGCATTATACCAATAATGGGCAACTCAGGGGTGGGGGACTCAATGCAAATATTTTTTGGCTCAATCCCGCGGATGACGGTTGGATATAGCGAAGGGAGCATGCCGGCCATGCTTTTTCGGGTTCAGTCCGCTGCAGTCTTCGGTATCAAGGCGTATCCGATTTATGTGGAAGTGGATCTCAGCTCGGGGCAGCGGCTGAATCTTATGACTGTGGGGCTTCCCGACACGGCTGTGCGGGAAAGCAGCGAAAGGGTCAAAGCCGCGCTGCGCAACTGCGGGTTTATCCTTCCGGCCCAGCGGATCACGATCAACCTGGCCCCCGCGGATCTGAAGAAAGAAGGCTCGGCTTTCGACCTTCCGATGGCGGTGGGAATTCTGGGAGCGTCCGGATGCGTCCGTGCCCAGAATTTGTCCGCCTTCCTGTTCATGGGAGAGCTTTCGCTGGATGGATCGATCCGGCCGATCAAGGGCACGCTTTCGATGGCCGCGATGGCGCGGGAGAGAGGGCTCCATCACCTGATTGTTCCGGAGGCAAATGCCCGGGAGGCCGCTGTTGTCGATGGCGTCCGGGCATTCCCCGTGCGGAACCTGTCGCAGGTGATTGAACTGCTCAACGGCAAACAGCCCTGGATTCCATTAGCCGTGGACCGTGCCCAGCTGCTGGCGCAACGCGATATGTACGGCGTGGATTTCAAGGATGTCAAAGGACAATATCAGGCCAAGCGCGCCATGGAGGTCGCCGTTGCCGGCGGGCACAACATTCTGCTGATCGGTCCGCCCGGTTCCGGTAAAACGATGCTTGCCAGGAGACTCCCGACCATCCTTCCCCCCATGAGTTTCGACGAAGCCATCGAAACCACAAAGATCCATTCGGTGGCGGGACTGCTTTCGGATCAGGCCGGACTGGTTGCGTCGCGGCCGTTCCGGGCTCCGCACCATACCATTTCGGATGCCGGCCTGATCGGGGGAGGCACGGTCCCGAGGCCTGGGGAGGTGAGCCTGGCGCACAACGGCGTATTGTTCCTGGACGAGCTTCCTGAATTTCAGCGCCACGTACTGGACGTGCTGCGCCAGCCGCTCGAGGACGGAGAGGTCACCATCGCGCGCGCCACGATGTCTCTGACATTTCCGGCGCGGTTTATGCTGGCTGCGGCCATGAATCCATGCCAGTGCGGCTATTATGGCGATGCGCTGCACGAATGCAGCATGCACACCGCCCCTGATCCAGCGTTATCTGGCCAGGGTGTCCGGACCGCTGCTGGACCGGATCGATCTTCATATCCAGGTCCCGGCGGTCAAATACAAGGAGCTGGCTCAGGACGAGAAATCCGAGGAATCCGCAGTTATTCGCGAACGCATACTCTCGGCCCGTTCCATGCAATACAAGCGCCTGGCAGCCTTTGGCATATACTGCAACGCCCAAATGACGCCGCGCACCCTCCGGCGCTTCTGCAAACTGGATTCTGAATCCGAAAAACAGATGGAGGATGCCATCACCCGCATCGGTTTGTCCGCACGCGCTTACGACAGGATCCTGCGGGTATCGCGCACTATGGCCGATCTTGAAGGCAGCGAAAAGATCCAGGCGCACCACGTGGCCGAAGCGATTCAATACCGGACACTGGATCGCACGTACTGGCAATGAGCGCCATCGGAAGCGCCTCATCGGATCTTGCGGGCGTACCTCGGCGATGTATGCCGATGAATCTCATCCGCCTGCGTATCCCTGCTCGCCGAAAACTAGCGCTTCTTGACGTGGCAGTCTGTTTTCGGCGAAGATGCCCGCAAGAGGACCATCTCAAGTGAAAGTCAGAGAATTCCGGTTCGAAAAGAACCTGTCCCTGCTCGATAAAGCCTCCTCATTGGGTTTCAAGCCAACGGGACCCCTCCAGCCCGACGTAGAGGCTGCGCTTTCATCGGATTCGGAGCCGTTCCCCTCCCGCGATATCGTGATGTCGGAGATCAGGCTGGAGGCATCGACCCCCCTGCCGATTGAGTTTGGGCAGGGCCGGGATAGAGTCAGCTTCACCGCGCAAGCCGGCAGATTTTCCGGTTTCGGTGTCTTTCGAACAGGCAACACCCTGCTGTCCAGTCTTGGAGATGAGGTCGAAGATCTTTTGCTTTCGGCCCAGGAATTTGGATGCGATGGGAATTCTATTCTGAGCATGCTGCGCTGGGGATATGCCGCGGGCAGCAAGGTGAACGGCGCCGTTGCGCTGGGAGCGACGGGGAAAGCCGCTCTGGCGACCTCCCGGGAGAACGAAGGAGTTTTTGCGGTTATCCGCCGCCTTCCCGCCGCCATGCCCGCCCGCGATGTCGTCCAGTCAAATGCGGACAGCTGGATACTGCCGCGCCAGATCCATTCTGCGGAACAGGTACCGCCCGGGACATGGATTATGGCGGAAACCGTTGGCATGATCCGCTTACGCCTGGAATCCCAGTTGGGTTACCGCTTTAGCTGGGTGCGAGAGGCTGCTTTGGGCGGCTTGTCGGGCGATCTTGGCCTGCGTCTGCAGACCGGAATCGTTGCGGACGCCGAATTTTCGGCGGGCGGGCGCTGCGCAATCGTGATCAGCAGGGATACCGATCAAAACATCCTGCGGCTCCGCCTTTTCCGGCTCAAAAGCCGCCAACTCGACGTTTCGCTCGACGCGAGGCTTTCGCTGCAGGCAGTGGACAAAATACTGCCCGATCGAATGGAGGGATTCCTTGCCGCAGTTTTTGGCTGCCACGGGCAGCAGATCCTGCGCGATCTGCGTTTGCTGGAACAATGGAACGATCCGGCCGTACCTCTTTCGAGATTTCTGATGAACGCCGGGCTGGAGGGCTCGGAAAACCTGGTCGCCTGCATGGCCGGAGTTTCGGCCGAAAACCTCCACGAACAGTTTGATGCGGTTCACCGGGATGTCGTCCAGTTCCTCGTGAAATGGCACGACCTGCCCCACAAGCTTTCCTCGACCCTGTTGAGCATGGTTGAGGAAAAGGCCGACCTGGCCGAAGCTCGCAGGCTGGCGCACCGCCTCGGCGACATCACGCCCGATGGCTTGCGCCTGCTATTGAACGCAGAGCTGAGCCGGGCGGTTTCATTCCGCACCCCGGCCGGTCAGCTGCTCGAAGCGGCAGCGGACGACGGTGCGCTCAGCCTGCTGTCCAAACCGGTTTCCTATATCCAGGGCATCGGAAGAAAAGTCTCGCAGATACTCGACGGGGATGTCACCGAGAGGATCCTGATGCGTTTTCAAAGCTACATGGAAACGGAGCTCAATTTGGACAAAGCTGCGCAGGCGGCGGACGAAGCGGGATTCGCCCGACTTGACGCTTTTCTCCAACGCAGGCTGGCGCAGTTCCTCGGATTGGACAAACTGGCTTTTGGCGATCTGGAAAAGGTTCGCGGCGTGATGAACCAGCTTCTCTCCAGGCGGCAGGAGCTTTATGACAAAGCTCTGCAGGCGCTTCATCGCAAATACGTTTTCGAATGGACGGCTGCCTGCGGGTCAGACACCAGCCGGGAGGCACTGCTCGATGTGAGTTTCGATTTCAGCGTGAACCCGGAATCCGTGTCGGCTCTATTCCGGAAGGCGGTCGAGGGAAACTTTGAGGAGCTTCTAACAGCCCGTCACCCCCAGGTTAAAATCGGCCTGGGAAAACTTACTCACGGCATCCGAAGGCAGACCGAGGTCGAGGTCACGATGCCTTTCCTGCGTGCGTGGCAATCGCACCTGAATGAGTCTGTCGCCGTTGCGGAAGTAGCCGAGGCCGATGGCGAGTTGCTGTTCACGCTGAAGTCCGCGGATATCATGGCGGGCAATCAGCGCAAGAGCATTCTTTCGCTGGTCATGAACCTGCCGGGCGGCGGTGGCGTCCGGATTCATGAAGATTCGATGGAGATGAATTACACGCTTCTTTATGCGAAGCGCGACCTGCGGCGCAAGCATCTCCGGATCCAGGCAGGACCGGCCGTGGAAACCTATTTCAAAGCGGAAATCCCGGTTGTCGGCGACTATATCGACATGATGGAGCAGCGGACGGAGGAGGTTCTGTCTAACGGACCCGATCTGCTCGGCAACGGCCTGGTTTCCCTTCGGGTATCGTTTTCCCAGGCAGCCGCCAGGCTTGCAGGGCAGGCATGGCTGAATCTGCCTGCGGACCCTGGAGATCCCCTATACAAGGATATGTCCATCGCTATCCAGGCCTCCCTGAAGCGGATTATCCACGAATGCTACTTCACGGAACCCGAAAAGTATCAGTCGCTCGAGACGGCGCGCCTGATCCTGGCCTACTGTGCGCTTGTGCCCGCTTGCCGGGCTTCCGGGAATGGGCCGCTGTGGGATTACGCAGATCCAAAGATACGGCGCAATATGCTCAACGAATCGCGGACTGTCGAGCGCATGAAGAGGCTTTTAGGCCAGGCCCAGGCAGCCCTGGCTGAAGACCCGGACTTCCGACCATCCGATGCCCGGAAGATTCTTGAAAATATAGACGAGCGGCACCCGATTCTAGATAAGCTGTTGCGGGCTGAATCCCAAATAATCCGTCACGCGGTGGCTGCGGGGCTCAAAATCGCCGCATTCAGGAAGCACAAATCGTCCGGCCCTTCCCAGGCATTGGCTGCCCTCGCCGAATTCGGGGCCATTCTAACGGAGGCATTTCACGCGAGCATCACGCCCCTGCTTGGAGCCGGTCTCCGGTCTCTGGGAATACGGATCTTCCTGGATGCGTCCCGGGCCGTAAGCCAGGGCAAAATGGACGATCCCCTGGAGATCCGGGCATTACTGAGTTTGGAGTTATTAAGGGCGGACGTGCTTTTTAATGAGGCGTTACTGCTGAAGCGGGGAAAGGTTGATCCGAATCAGCTTGCTATCGTAGATCGGGTGGTTCACCTGGGCGTGACCCCTCTTGGAAACCTCTTTCCTGAGGTTTTGGAGTCAGAGGCATGATTTTCTCGAAGCGCGTTCCAGGAGCACTTTCCCGAACAGGCATCAGGCAACGTTTTTTTCTACGTTATAGGGACGGTGCACGAAGAAAGCCTCGTCTCTGTCGCGGGATATCTGATACACGGCATCGCGGCAGATTTTGCATGAATCCAGATGCTCCAGAACTTCCAGCCTCTGGTCCAGATTGAGTTGCTTGTCCAGCAATTGCACCAGCTTTGTGAAACTGCATGCAGTCATAGCGCCTCTCCATTGTGGCATACCAGCAAGCCGAATGTGCGTTTTCCGTTTAATCCGCGTTTCAGTCATTTGTTTGCCGTTTCGGGCGATATGTCTATTTTCCCAATCCGGCTTTATTCAAAGGCAATTTGGTTGAAGGCTCAATACGCCAAAGTACCCAAATCGAGCTACGTATTAATACCTATCGGCAGGAATCGGGAACTGCGTGATAAAAATCACAAAGCCGGAAAAAACTAAACATCCGGACGGGGCGGGAGGGAGCAGGGAAACGGCCGTTAATGTTCTGGAAATAGGGTCTGAAACGCAACAAAGCACATCAAAACGTGCCATGCCTTGTTTTGCATGAAGGGGGGAAGCTCGCAGGCTGCAGCCTGGCTACATCGCTCTGCGAGCTTCCGCAGGTCTTTGAGAGGGGCTAGAATTTTTTGTCAGGATGCAGGGCTTTGGCTTTTGCCAACAGCGCTTCCTTCGACTCAACCTTCTCGGGATCCTTTACACAGGCATCGGTCGGGCACACGGATGCGCACATGGGCTCATCGTGGAAACCGACACATTCCGTGCATTTGTCGGCGACAATATAGTAGAAATCCTGGGAGAGAGCCGAATTGGTCTTGCCTTTGAATTCGTAATCCTCACCACCGGCGAATATTGCCTCATTGGGGCATTCCGGCTGACACGCACCGCAATTAATGCATTCTTCCGAAATCTTAAAGGACATTTTTCAGATTCCTCCAACAATATTGATGGTCCTGGTTGCTGCTAAGCGACGCATTCTAGCATGGTTCGTCTTTTCAATCCCATTTTTTTATCGGCATTCCAAACCTTACCTCAATTCCAGCATGGGGAAAATCCCGGATTGTATGTTAGGCTAAATCAGGGCCTGGGGGACAGGGCTCTGTTTTGGAGAATGCGATGAAGGCCGCACTGCTGCTGGGACCCGGAAGAATTGAAATCGCGGATGCGGCGGAGCCCATCCTGTCCGAAGATGACGTCGTCATACAGCCGCAGTTTGCCGGCATCTGCGGGACGGATTTGTCGTTCTATTCGGGCCACCGTCAGGTGCCCTATCCGTTCGTGCTGGGTCATGAAGTGGTGGGACGGGTCCTGTCTCCGTGTCAAGCGGGCACGAAGCTGAAACCCGGACAGCGGGTGATTGTGGAGCCGAATTATCCCTGTGGAGCCTGCGCATGGTGCCGCGCGGGGCGCGGGGCCATTTGCCCCCAAAAGCGGAGCATGGGCGTGAACGTGCCCGGCTGCTTCTCGGAGCGGGCCGTGGCGCCTGCGGATTTCGTCTGGCCTTTGCCCGATTCCATTTCAGATCGGGACGCGGCCACCATTGAGCCGCTGGCCGTATCGCTCCATGGATTGCTGGCGTCCGGAGTCCGGGCGGGGGAAACCGTCGCCGTCCTGGGATGCGGCGTGGTCGGCCTGCTCCTCATCCACGCCGCCCTGGCAGAGGGAGTCCGCGTGGTTGCCCATGACAGCGTTGCTGAAAAGCTGGAGATGGCAAGACGGATGGGCGCCATCCCTTCAGGAAGCGAAGATACGGGGCAAGTATGGCAGAAGGAGAACGTGACCGCGGTATTCGAGTGCGCCGGGGTTTCCGCCACCCTCGAACTCGCATTGAGCGCAGCACCCCGGGGGGCCCAGGTGATTCTTCTGGGGCTGGCATCCACGCCCGTGAGTTTTGTCCCGATGCGGCTTGTGCGCGAAGGAATCAATATACGCACTTCCATGATCTATGACCACCCGGCCGATTTCGCCAACGCGATCGACAGGGTGGCGAAAGGGACGCTCCATCCTGCCCGGGTCGTTACCCATACTTTTCCCTTGGAAAGCATTCGTGAGGCTTTTGAAACCGCCGGAACCGGAGTGGCCGGCAAAGTCCACATCAAGCTGTTTTGACGGAAGCGGAGGGAGACAGTGATCAGGATACTGCTCATACACGGACCCAACCTGAACCTGCTGGGCAAACGCGAGCCGCAGATCTACGGATCGACAAGTCTGGAGGATATCAACACGCGGATGATGCAGGTCGCGGATGAGTGCCAGGCTGAACTTCGCATCTTTCAATCCAACAGCGAGGGCGCGCTGATTGACGCGATCCACGAGGCAGGCGAGTGGGCGGACGGCATCGTGATCAATCCCGGCGCCTATGGCCATTATTCGTATGCTCTCCGCGACGCCCTGGCCGCCGTCCGGTTGCCCGCAATCGAGGTTCACCTTTCTAACATCCACGCGAGGGAAAAATTCCGGTATAAATCGGTTATCTCTGCGGTAGTTGTCGGCTCCATCGCCGGGCTGGGCTGGCGCAGCTATGAATGCGGAATTCGGGCCTTGATTGGGATCCTGCGGGACCGGAAGCAGGCCGGAGATCAGCCCGCCCCCTGACCGCCGGCACGTTCCTCCAGGCGGCTCATGATGTACCGCGCCACCTCGTCGATGGACATCGATGAGGTGTCCACGATCATGTCCGCTTTTGCGTACGATTCCTTCCTCTGCGCCATCAACAGGCGGATCCGCTCCGCTTTGCCTTCTCCGCGCAGCAGGGGACGATCGTCGCCTGTCCCAACCCGCGAAAGAATGGTTTCAGGGTCCGCGGTCAGGGTGATAACGATTCCGTTTCGCTTCAGTGCCTCGAGGTTTTTGGGATTCACAATGGCGCCGCCTCCGGCTGCCACGACGCATCCCGTTCTCTCCGCAACGCGTTCCACCATGCGGACTTCAAGCGCCCGGAACGCCGGCTCTCCCAGGGTCGAGAAGATCCGGCGTATAGGCATGCCGGCTTCGGATTCAATCCAGGAGTCCAGGTCCACAAAGTCCCGGCCCAGCATCGCAGCCAGCCGTTGTCCCACGGACGATTTGCCGGTTGCCATGAATCCGCACAAAATAATGTTTTTCTTTTCCTCCATGGCTGCCGCGGCTCCTGTTAAGGCTCTTATCTTTAACCGTCCATCGTCCATCGTCAAGCAATCCGTGATATGGTAAATGCAGTCAGCCACAAGGAGGCGAAACATGGAACCGTGGCGCACCGCAATCACCACTTCGGACGAAAAAGGCATTTTTATACGCGGATTCGACGTTACATCACTGATGCTGCAGGCCACCTTTGCGGATACCATTTACCTTCTGCATCAGGGGCGTTTGCCGACGCCGGATGAACGGCGGCTCATCGATGCAATTCTTATCGGGGTATCCGATCACGGCCCCGCCGCGCCTTCCGCCGCGGCGGCCCGGATCGTCGCATCGGGAAACCGGCAGTCCCTGGAAGCTGCCATCGCTGCGGGCGTCCTGGCGATCGGCGACGCTCACGGGGGCGCCGGTTACGAGTGCATGCACATGATCGTCGAAGGGCTCGAGACGGCGCGCCGGGAAAACCTGTCCCTGGAGGATGCCGCGTTCCGCATTGCAGCCTCTGCAAAAGCGGAAAAGAAGCGACTGCCGGGGATGGGCCACCGCGTCCACACGGAAGATCCGCGGACGCGCGTCCTCTTCAATCTCGCGCGGGAAAGCGGTATGGCGGGAAACGGCATAGCCTTCATGCAGGCGCTGGAGGAAGCGGCAGGGCGTCTGATACGTCCGCTGCCGGTCAATGTGGATGGTGCCCTTGCCGCCGTGCTGCACGACCTGGGTTTCCTGCCGGCGGCGGCCAAGCTGATTTTCATCATAGGGCGCGTGGCCGGACTGACGGCACAGGTGATGGAGGAATACGCCCGCGAAAAGCCCATGCGTGTGCGCATCCCCGTGACCTACGACGGACCGCTGCCGAATCCCAACAAATAGGCTGGAACTGCACACATTGGGGAGAACTGGCATGAAACTCCTTGAAGGAATTCAGGTGTTGGATCTGACCATGGTTCTCTCGGGACCATTCGCCACGCTTCACCTCGCGCTGCTGGGGGCGGAAATCCTGAAGATCGAGCCCCCGGATTCGGGAGACCTGGCCCGCAAACTCGGCAATGTGCCGGAGTTGAACGACAGGATGATGGGAACAAGCTTCCTGGCGCAGAACGCCAATAAAAAATCGATCACGCTCAACCTCAAGCACCCCGACGCGCAGAGGATCTTCAGGCAGCTCGCTAAGACCGCCGACGTTCTGGTTGAAAACTTCCGGCCGGGCGTCATGAGCCGTTTCGGCCTGTCTTACGATGAGCTCAAAAAAATCAATCCGGGACTCATTTACTGCGCCATCTCCGGTTTCGGCCAGACGGGGCCGGATGCCCTGAAGCCTGCCTACGACCAGATCATCCAGGGATTGAGCGGCGTCATGGCCATTAACGGCGATGAGCGCCTGAACCCCCTAAGATGCGGTTTTCCGGTCTGCGACACGGTGGGAGGTCTGAATGCCGCGTTTGCCGTACTGGCTGCCCTTTTTCATCGCGAAAGGACCGGCGAGGGACAGTTCATCGACATTGCGCTCCTGGACTCCATCATGCCTCTGATGGGCTGGGTTGCGGCTAATCTTCTGATCGGGAGACAGCCGCCGGCGCTGATGGGGAACGACAACTTTACCGCGGCGCCCTCGGGCACTTTTGCGACCGTGGACGGCCACATCAACATCGCGGCCAATAAACAGGAGCAGTGGGAAGCGCTCACCGATATCCTCGAGCTTCCGGATCTGAAAGCGGATCCAAGGTTCCGGCAGAGGGATATGCGCAAGAAAAACCGCGAGGCGCTGACAGAGTATATCGAGTCGAAGCTCAGACTGAAGCAAACCGATTACTGGGTTGAGCGTCTCAATGCCCGCGGAATTCCCGCCGGCGCTATCCTGGGACTGGAGGCGGCGCTAGGGCAGGAGCAGATCGTGCATCGCGAGACGCTTCAAACGGTTCATGCGGAGGGGATCGGGGACCTGAAGCTCTTTAACCTGACCGCAAAATTCGAAAAGACACCGGCATCCATCGAAACCGCTCCCCCCAGGCTCTCGGAGCACACCAATGAGGTTCTGGCCCGCTTGGGATACTCCGGCGAGGAGATCGCCGGGCTAAGGAAAAATGGGGCGGTCTGATCCGGAATTCGAAATTGCCGGGCGCGAATTTTGATTACATTGGTAAACCCCCGGCTCCGCCGGGGGACTCAAAGAGTTTGACAGCTCCCTATTTTGAAACGCTGACGTACGCTGACGTGACGCTGACATACGCTGAAAAAATATAAAAAATTTTTTCGGCGTGGGTCGGCGTCCGTTCAGCGTGCGTCAGCGTTCAGGATCGGCGTAACTCCTCCAACCGCTTTGAGCGGTTCAAATCTTTCAAGCCTCCGGCTATGCCGGAGGTACCTGCCTCCAGTTATTTAGGATGCTGTTCCGGTGCGGTTTATGACACGCGCAAAATTTTGGCCGCGCTCCGCACGTCGGACGATTTTACCCAGAATATCGCGCCGTATCGGCCTTTGCCGGCGCTCACGGCGTCCACCGCCGTAACATTGATCCGGGCGGCGGCCAGCTTCGCCATGATATCGGCCATTGCGCCTACGCGGTCCTCCCCCTGAATCATGAAGCCCGTCTTTTTGAGGCTCAGCCTCAATCCCGCTTTGCGTGCCGCAGCCTTGAAGGCAGCCGTGTCTTCGGGCATGAAATCAATCTGGGCTTTCCGGCCGTGCGGGAATCCCGTGAAGGCCAGCAAATTTACCCCTGCATCGCGCAGGGCATCGAGCAAACCTGCGCCTACGCCGGGCTTGTTGGCTGTTTCGATGTAGAAATAGTCGACTTTGCGAATCTTTTCTGCCATGGCCTCGCTCCTTTGCGTGAACCGATTCAATCCCTGACTCATTGTGCTGCTTCCGGTTTTAAATGTCTATCGGCTGAATACATGGCGAAATGCGGTATCGCCGCATTTCGAATTTCGAACGTCGGATCTACAGTCTTTCAATGACCGCATCGGTCATGGCCTGTGTGGATGCGGCGCCCCGGGCGATCACACCGGGCCCGCCGGTCATCCGGAGCATGTCAAAGGTCCGGACCTTTCCTTCGCGTAGGACGGCCGAAATTGCCGAACGGATTCTGTTCGCTCTCTCGCGATCGCCAAGATAGTCCAGCATAAGACAGGCGCTCAGAATCATGGCTATGGGATTGACGATCGAAGGCGCAAGGTCCTGATATTTGGGCGCGGAACCGTGGGTCGGTTCAAAAATGGCGCAGGTTTCTCCCAAGTTGGCGCTGTTGGCGAAACCCAGGCCGCCGACCAGGCCGGAGAACGCGTCGGAGATTATGTCTCCGAACATGTTGCTGGTAACGATGACTCCATAGTCCTCCGGGTTCTTGTTCAGCCACATCATCTGCGCGTCGATATTGGTTTCCCACAATTCTATCTCGGGGAAGTCTGCCGCTATGCTCATGGCTTCCCGCCGCATCATCCCGGATGTTTCCCGGAGTATGTTCGGTTTTTCGCAGACGGTCACGCTTTTGTAGCCGTAGCGCCGTGCATATTGAAAAGCCTCCGAAATGATCCTCCGGCAGGCTTTCTGCGTGATGATGCGGCAGGATAGCGCCATCTGTTCGCTCGGCGTGGACTGGAACACACCCATTTTGGGATGGGTCTCGAGCGCGGAGCGGACTTCAGGCGGCGGGTTCGTCCATTCCACGCCGCTGTACAGGCCTTCCGTGTTCTGTCGGAACACGACGACGTCGATGGCGGGTTCGAAAACGCGATTGCCTGAGCGTTTGACAAAATTAAGCGGATTTCCCTCAAAGGTACGGCAAGGGCGTATGCACACATCCAGGATAAAATGCTGGCGCAATGCGACAATGGGGCTGTAGTAGACGAAGCTCTTGTCCTTAAGTCCGGGATCCAGCTCCCGGTCCGCCTGATCTTTGGGTTTGGAGGTTATGGCTCCGAAAAGGCCGATCCTGTGCTTTTCAAGCAGCTCAAGGGTGCGCAGCGGCAACGGATTGCCTTCCCTGCACCAGAACTCCCATCCGATATCGGCGTGGACGTAATCGGCCCTGAATCCGGCAGCATCGAGCACCCGGAGCGCTTCGGGGAGAAGCGCCTTGCCGATGCCGTCCCCGGGCATCACCACAATGCTTCTTGGATGCATAGATCTCTCCTGTCGCTCAAATTTCCCACAAATACATGGGAAAGCAAGCGCAAATATAGAGGGCGAGCACGGTTTGCTCCATTAGGGGATCTGCCGGCTTTGCCGGGGGACTCAAAGAGTTTGACAGCTCCGTATTTTGAAACGCTGAGGAACGCTGATAAAAGCGCTGACAAACACCGATTTGTTCGGCGTGGGTCGGCGAGCAAAAGCCGATGAGGCGCTTCCGATGGAGTTTTCTGCGGCGGCACCGTGGCAAACGCCCGGTTTCTCATACCCTTCATCTGCTTGCCGCACGGCGCTTGCCACAGTGCCGCCGCAGAAAACTGTCCAGCGCGGAGCGCTGGCCCCTGCAGGGATCGGAAGCGCCTCATCGGCTTTTGCCCGCGTAAGTCAGCGTTCAAGACCAGCGTAACTAGTCCAACCGCTTTGAGCGGTTCAAATCTTTCAAGCCTCCGGCTTTGCCGGATGTGCCTGACTCTTTATTCGACATGCTGCAGTTCAAAGAGCCTTATAGATGCTTATTACATATGAAACCGGTTTTATTTTTTATCGACAGCGATCGAGCCCCTCGGAGGGGCCGGCAACCGTAAAGCCTCAGGTTCTGCCGCAGCACGGTCACCCCAAAAAATGCGGCTGCCGGTTTGCCGCGCCGCGTGAACGAGGCGAGGGCGCTTACGGGCTGCTTGACAAAGGAACAGCCGGTATCTATATTCGCCTCCGCTTCCGAGGAGGACCCATGACCAGGAGCCGGGGAATAGGAATTTGCATCGCGATCCTGTCGGGCGCCTTGATACTGGCCGTGCCGGCGCCCCAGGGCCTGTCCGGTACCGCCCAGTCTGTTCTTGCCGTTGTGGCGTTCACCATCGTGCTCTGGCTATTTCAGGTCATGAACAACGGGATCGCGTCCGTCCTGATGATGGGTCTGATGATCCTGGCGGGAGCCCGCCCGCAACTGGCCTTGAGCGGGTTTTCCAGTCCGCAGTTCTGGATTCTGCTGGCGGTCCTGTACTACGGGTGCGCCATGAATCGCACGGGCCTGGCGCAAAGGCTTTCCTATTACGTTCTGACGCTTTTCCCGGGGACTTACGCGGGGATTCTGGCCGCCCTGTTTGTGATTGGATCCGTGCTGTCGTTCGGCATCCCCTCGATGACGGTCCGCACCGCAATCATCGTGCCGATTGCCTGGGCGCTGGTTCAGTCTCTGGGCATTGAACCGCGCAGCCGCGGCTCCGCCCTGATCATGATCACGGCCATCGAAATGGCCGTCATCCCCGGGTGCGCGCTGCTCTACGGCTCGCTTTACGGGCCGGTGGTGGATTCCGTATTTCAGGCCAGGCACTTCTCCCTGGTGTGGCTGGAGTACGCAAAGGTGATGGCGGTGCCTACCCTGATCCTTTGCCTGCTCGTGCTGGGTGCCAATCCATTGGTATTGAGACCGGAATCGCGTATCAAGGCCTCGCCCTCTTTTGCCAGGGAAAAGCTGAGGGCTCTCGGCCCTGTCCATCGCACCGAATGGATCACGGGCGCTGTGGTTGCCCTCTCGATGGCATACTGGGCGACGGACCGCCTCCATCACATGCCGAGTTTTCTGGTCGGCATGTTCGGACTTGGCGTATTCGCGCTGGCCGGGATCCTGCGCGACGAAGACATCGGCGGCGGCGTATCCTGGACTCTGATGCTTTTCCTGGGCGGGATTTTCGGGCTTGCCAACGTTATCCAGGAATTCCGGATTACGGATTGGATCGCCGGCTATTTCGTGCCCGTCGCAAAAGAGCTCTCTTTCAGCTGCATCGTTGTGGTTCTCGTGATGGCCCTGGCGATGCTGGCCTTGAGGTTTTTTGATCCGACGGGCTTTATTGCCATACCGGTGCTTTTCCTGCCGATCGCCGACGTTATGCTGGCGGCGGGCATACCTCCACTCGTCCTCATGGCCTCGCTGCTGCTGCCCCAGGTACCGTTCTGGCTTTCCTATCAGAACATCTGGATTGCCATGGGGGAGGGCATGACCTCGAATCAGGCCTTCAGCGGAGGCCAGCGTGCGCTCCTGGCCCATGTTTACGGAATTATGGTTCTTGTAACTCTTGCATTGAGTGTGGGCTTCTGGAAGCTGACCGGCTTTTTATGATCCCGGACACCGCCAGGAGCAAGGGTTGCAGACAGGATACGTCCTTGCTCCCCTCCGGCTTTGGCCTGAAACATTCAGCTTTCAGCGTTTTTCATCATGAACGGCAAGGGACTGCGCTGTACCGCCTCTGCGTACCTTGACCATTTCGGCAACGATGGAAAGCGCAATTTCCTCTGGTGATTCGGCCCGGATATCAAGGCCGATAGGAGCGTAAATCTTCTTCAATAATTCTTTGGGTACGCCTTCCTGGTCTATAAACCTGATAAAACATGCCTTCACGCGCCTTCGGCTGCCGATCATGCCGATGTACTTCGCGGGACTGTGAAGAACTTCGCGGAGGCAGGGTTCATCGAACTGGTGGCCGCGCGTAATCAGAACGATGTAAGTCTGAGGCGTGATGGGAATCCCGCGCAGTGTCTCAGCCATGTTGCCCACGAGAATCTCATCCACATCGGGGAACCTGCTGCGGTTCGCGTACAGAACCCGATCGTCAACAACCGTGATGTGGAATCCCAGGATCTTCGCGAATTTTACCAGGGGAACCGCCAGGTGCCCGGCTCCCACGATAATCACTTTGCGGATTGGAGGAATTACCTGGAAAAAAACGTCCGCTTTCCCATCCGTCCCCGGCAGAGCCAGAGAGACCTGCCGGCACTCCTCTCTTTTGAGCCGGACCTCCGCTTCAGCAATGACAGCCTTCAACAATTCCCCGTTGTTGATATTTCCCGCTTTCACGGCCCCGTCTCGAATGAAGCACTTTTCACCGGGAACTGCCGCCCCGCAATTTTCCGCTTTGATAACAGTGGCCAGGACTGCGGCTGCCCCATCCCGGCGGACCTGCAACAGCTCATCTGCCAGCTTGCCGCAGAGGGCGGAGTCGGAATCATTCCACCAGGGATCGACGAACACATTCAAAATCCCGCCGCAGACCGCCGGGCTGTCGGATTCAATGTCATCCATGAGCTCCACTTTTACGAGAGCGGGTCTGCGCGATCGGATCACCTGAACCGCTTCCCGGATCACTTCCGCCTCGCCGCATCCTCCTCCGACAGTGCCCAGGATTTCTCCGGAAGCGGTTACCACCATCTGAGCGCCGACTTCTCTGGGTGTGGAACCAAGCGTCGAGACGATTGTGGCTATCGCCAGCGTCTCGCCTTCTTCAACAAACTGCTTTACCTGACCGTACATGGTTTTTATTCCTCTATTCAATCATCCCGGCAGCGTCTCGACTCGGATTACGTCAGGGAACTGTCCTAACGCTCGAACCCTGCTTCCGCCGGCTCCGCCGTCCCTAAATAAGGGCCCATAATCTTTACCTCATAAAAAGCGCCTGAGCCAGAGGATTTTTGCATGCTGTGGCGAAATCATGTTTGCAGGAAAGGCTCCAGCCGTATCGGATGGCGGGGCAGGGCATAGCTGAGCGGCTGCGGCCGTCCTTGACGGGGAATGCATATTTCATGGAGAATAAAGAGTTTCGAAAGGGATCTCGCCCGATGCCTGTCTTCTATCGCCGACTGCCTCCATTCCATTATATTTCGCCGCGTACCATTGAGGAAGCTGTCCTGTTTCTGGCGAACCATGCCGGGGAATCAAAACCGATGGCAGGCGGCACCGATCTCATCCCGAACCTGAAAAGACGGGAACTTGCCGCTCCGAACTATGTCTTGGATTTAAAAGGAGTTGAGGAGCTTACAGGGCTGTCCTGGCATCCGCAGGAAGGCCTCCACATCGGGGCGCTTGCCACAATCCGGAGCATAAGCCGGCATCCCGAGATCCGGAGGCTGTATCCTTCGCTGATTCAGGCGGCGCTGTCAATGGCGTCGCCCCAGGTGCGCAACCGCGGAACCTTTGTGGGCAATATCTGCAGCGGGATTCCCTCCGCGGACAGCGCTCCGGCGTTGCTGTCGCTGAATGCGGAGTTGAGTCTGCGGAGTTCCAGGGCGGAGCGAACGCTTCCGCTCAACAGGTTTTTCATCGGTCCCGGGGAAACCGTTTTGCAGCCGGATGAAATAGTCACGGCCCTCAGGATACCCGAAGCCGCGGAACGATGCGTTTACCTGAAACTGTCCCCGCGGCATTCGATGGATATGGCAATTACGGGCGTGGCGGCTGCTGTTACAAAATCCCGAAATGGATTCAGCGATGTGCGGATTGCGCTGGGCGCCGTGGCGCCCATCCCGATGCGTGCGGTCCGTGCTGAAGCGGCTTTGAAGGACCGTCCCATTTCGAAGGATGCCATTGAAGAAGCTGCCAAGGCTGCGAGCGCTGAATGCCGCCCGATTGATGATTATCGCGCATCCGCGGCGTATCGCCGCGACATGGTTTACGTATTGACAAGACGCGCGCTCGAGCAGGTGCTGGTCCCATGAGGAGCTGAAGGATGCAAAGCACAGAACGAATCTCGATCCGATTGGTCGTAAATGGCGCCCGGTCCGATATCTCCATTAAGCCGTCGGCGACTCTATTGGAGGTCCTCCGCGAGGATCTCGGCCTTACGGGCACTAAGGAAGGGTGCGGTGTCGGGGAATGTGGTGCGTGCACGGTGCTGATGGAAGGGGAACCGGTCAATGCCTGCCTGGTGCTCGCGGCAGAAGCAGACGGAAAGCATGTGGAAACCATCGAAGGGCTTTCTGACGGAGACGTTCTGCATCCGATCCAGCAGGCCTTTGTGGAGATGGGCGGAATGCAGTGCGGCTTCTGTACCCCCGGCATGATTCTCTCCGCAAAGGCGCTCCTCGACGAAAATAAAAACCCGGATGAAGAAGAAATCCGCAAAGCGCTCGAGGGCAATTTTTGCCGCTGTACGGGATACACAAAAATTATAGCTTCGGTCCGGGAAGCGGCCCTCAAGATGAGGAAATAGCCATGGACGGGTACGCGGTCATAGGGAAGAGGCTGCCCAGGGTGGACGCCAAAGAAAAGGTTTTAGGCGGCGCCAAGTACGCCGCGGACTATTCTCTGCCCGGGATGCTCTGGTGCAAAGTCCTGCGCGCCCCCCACGCTCATGCCCGCATCCTGAACATAGATGCGGGCCGGGCCGAAAGATTGCCGGGCGTCGAAGGGATTGTGACCGGCAAGGACTTCGGAGGCTGGACCTGGGGCTTCATGGCGAATACCCGGGACGAGCCGCCCCTGGCAGACAACAAGGTCCGCTACTTATATGAAGCGGTTGCCGCAGTTGCGGCCGTCGATGAGGAGACCGCCGAAGAAGCCTGTGAACTCATCAAGGTTGAGTACGAGGAATTGCCGGGCGTGTTTGATCCGGAAGAGGCAATGAGGCCGGGGGCTCCCGTCATTCACGACTACAGGCCCAATAATGTAAGCCTTGAGTACCATTACGACTTCGGCAATGTGAAGAAAGCCTTCGAGGAATCCTACCTTGTTCGTGAGGACCGGTTCAAGACAGGCCGAGTTACGAAAGGATATCTCGAACCGCCGGCATCGCTGGCCTATTATGATCCTGCGGGCTCTATCACGGTATGGCCGGCCAAGCAGAGCCCCTATTTCCACTATCGCCACCTGGCTGCCTGCTTCAGGCTGCCCCTTTCCAAAATCCGCATCGTGCAGCCGTTCATCGGGGGCGGTTTCGGGGGCACGAAGAACGATTCGGTCGCAGGCGATTTCTGCGCCGTTCTGCTCTCCCAAAAAACCGGCAAACCGGTCAAGTTCGTCTACAGCCAGGAAGAGGAGCTTTCCGTCAGCAAGCGGCGCCATCCCGTGATCCTTTACAACAAGATGGGCGTAACCCGGGATGGAGTGCTGACTGCCATTGAAACGCGCGCCGTTGCCGACCTGGGCGGATATACATCCATCAGCCCGCTGTCGTTGTATCTTGTGGGTTTTGCCACCACCATCCCCTATAAGCTGCCCAATTACAAATTCGATATCTGGGGCGTCTTCACAAACAATCCGATGTCGGCGGCCATGCGTGGCCACGGTATCACCCATTCCCGCTTCGCCTGCGAAATCCAGATGGGGATGATGGCCGAAGAGCTTGGAATTGATCCGGTGGAAATGCGGATTCGCAATGGCATTGATCCGCCTGAAGCGGGCGGAATTTACCGGACCATCAACGACATAACATTCAAGACCTGCGGTTTCAAAGAGGCACTGAAAGCGGCCGCAGAAGATCCTGTATGGGCCGAAAGGGGCCGGAGACCAGCAAGAAGCGGTCCGGTCTCCTACGGCGTGGGGATTTCCGGCACCGCCTACCTGGGAGGTGCGCGCCAGCTCGGTCATCAATCCTGTGGAGCCGTGGTCCGCATTTGCGAGGATGGAACCGTCAATCTCCTCACGGGGGCGACCGATTGCGGCCAGGGCTCGGATACGGTTCTTTGCATGATCGCCGCCGAAGAATTGGGCGTGCGTCTGGAGGACATCGACATCAAGCGCGTCGATACGGCCTACACGCCCGTAGACCCCGGGAGCTACGGGAGCCGGGTTACCATCCTTGCCGGCCAGGCGACTCAAAGAGCTGCCCGGGATGCCAGGCGGCAATTGATAGAAAGCGCCGCATCAGCCTGGAAAGTGGAACCCGGTGAGCTGGACATAAGGGACGGCTTTCTCTTTCTCAAAAGCAATCCCGGCAAACGAATCCCGTTCGATAGGCTTGCCAAAATAGCCTGCTACGAGGGATCCGGGGCCGTAATTATCGGCCGCGGCTATTCTGGCTATGGCATCGAACCCATGGATTTCAATACGGGATATGGAAACGGAGGGACATCGTACAGCTTCACTGCCCAGACCGTTCGGCTGGGTGTGGACATGGAAACCGGGAAAACGGACGTCAGCGATTTTACCATCGCTCATGATTGCGGCAGGCCGCTCCACCCCATCAGTGTGGAGACTCAGAATGAAGGCGGGGCGGTTCAGGGCATGGGGCAAGCCATATATGAGGAATTCATTATGGATAAAGGTGTAACCCGCAACAATACCTTCCTGGATTACAAAATGCCCCGATCCACCGATGTCCCGATGATCCGGGTCATAGACATAATCACGGACGATCCTGACGGCCCCTTCGGTGCCAAAGAAGCTTCGGAGGGAAGTATTGTGAGTTCGCCTCCCGCGGTTATCTCGGCGCTTCATGATGCAACGGGTATCTGGTTCAAGGAGCAGCCAGTCACGCCTGAAAAAATCGTCCAAGCGCTTAAAGATGCCGGGAAATGGGGAAGTTCTTAGTATTGCCCATAATGCTGCGATGCAGTCGGCAGGCATTTTCCCCACCGGAATGGCCCATTGCGTTTCCCATGAAGCGGCAATGCGGGCACGCGCATTTGTGCGAATTTCTCAAAGGATTAACGGGTGAAGCGCGCAGCGGAGCATTTCCGCGACGATTACGGGTTGCAGGTTACAGGTTTCAGGCTGTAACCAATGCCCTTCAACTTGCAGGCACTAAAGTGGAGATGAAGTCCATGCCAATTACACGTGTTCTCGTTGCCCCGGCGGCATTGATTGTTTTGTGCACAAGCCTTCTGGCGCAAACAGCCGGCACTGCCGGCCAGGGCACCATGGCATCCTATGCGGCCACTCAAGCGGGCTCCGCCGTGGCTTTTCAGGCAGCCGACTATGGCGGAACCCAGAGCCCGCTGATGGGAGGGATCCCGTCGGGGACGGCTACAAAGGAAGTATTGCCCCTTTCGTTTTCCGAAGCCCTCAAGCGAGGACTCGAGCACAATCTTGGGAAGGTTCTCAGCGAGCAGGCCCTGCAAGCCACGCGGGGCGCGCGATTGCTTGCCTTAAGCCAGTTGCTGCCAAAGGTTGAGGCCGACGTCACGGATTCGCCGAGACAGGTAAATCTGGAAGCCTATGGATTCAAGGGCGGCGGCGTGGTCGGCCCCTACAACGTGTTTGACGTACGGGCATATGTCTCTCAACCGGTGCTGGATTTGCCGGCGCTAAACCGGTATCGCGCTGAAAAGGAGAATGTCAGGGCCTCTGAATTCTCCAGGCAGAACACGAGGGATACGGTTGTGTTTGTCTGTTCCAGCCTGTATTTGCAGGCCGTCGCGAGCCAGAGCCGCATAGCGGCTAACCGCGCCCAGCTGCAAACGGCCCAGACGCTTTATGATCTTGCCGTGGACCAGAAGGCTGCGGGCGTGGTTCCCGGAATTGAGGTGCTGCGCGCTAAAGTGGAATTGCAGGCCCGTCAGCAAAGACTCATAGTTGCAGAGGACCGGTTCGCCAAGGACAAGCTTGCCCTGGCGCGCGCCATCGGACTGCCCCTGGGACAGGAATACAGCCTCACGGACAGCATGTCGTATGCCCCTTTCGCCGTTATGCCTCTGGAGGAAGCTGTCGAGCGGGCCTATCGCGAACGCCCGGATTACCAAAGCGCGCAGGCTAAGGTAAGATCCGCTGGAGCCACACGGAAAGCGGCTCAAGCCGGCAGGCTTCCGACGATAGGCGTTAACGGGGACTACGGAGATATCGGTCAGCGGCCATGGGACTCTCATGGCACTTTCACGGTAACCGCAATTCTGCGCATCCCGATTTTTCAGGGCGGAAGCGTCCGGGCGCGCGTTATGGAAGCCGATGCCTCGTTGCGGCAGCGGGAAGCCGAGCTCGAAGATTTGCGGGGACGGATATTTTACGAAGTTCAAACCGCTTTTCTCGATCTCGAGGCAGCCGCGGAATTTGTGCAGGTTGCTGAAAGCGCGAACGGGCTGGCCAACGAACAAGTGGAGCAGTCGAAAGACCGTTTCCGCGCCGGAGTGACCAATAACGTGGAAGTAGTCCAGGCCCAGGAGGCGCTTGCTGCCGCCAGCGAGAACTATATTTCCGGCCTCCAGGCGCACAACGCCGCGAAGCTGGCGCTTGCAAAAGCCATGGGCATTTCGGATACGGAGTACGAACAGTTTCTGCGAGGAAAATGATGGATCAAGATACTGCAAAGCAAAGAGGGGATGCGTCCCATCAGGCCGAAGCGCAGGGTTCGGCCGGCAAAGGGAAAAATGTCCGGCCGCCACGCGTCCGGAAATGGGTTTTCGCGCTGATTCCTGTCCTCCTGGCCGCCGCCGGCTATTTTGTATATCAGGAGTATTTTTCAGACCGAGAGTCGACCGACGACGCCCAGATAGACGGCCATATCAATCCCGTTGCTGCGAAGGTTTCCGGACATGTCGTGTCGATAAACGTCCAGGATAATCAATTTGTAACGGCGGGTACGGTAGTGATCCGGATCGATCCCAGGGATTACGTGATCGCGCTGGAACGAGCCGAAGCAGACCTGGCCGCCGCACAATCCCTTTCCGAAGCCGCGAGTCATCAGGTGCCCATTACGTCCACAACAACTTCCAGCCAGCTCAATCTGGCGGGCGCCGGCCTCGAACAGGCGGAGAGCGTCAAGGCCGCCGCGCTCAAGGATGTCGACACCGCACGGGCCAGGCTCGAGACGATGCAGGCCAGGGTGCGCGAAACCCAGGCCAACTATACGAAGGGCATGCAGGACCTGGAAAGGATGAAGCTCCTGATCGCCAAGGATGAAATTTCCAAACAGCAGTATGATGCCGCCGTCGCTGCGGCGGATGCAGCCCGCGCGTCCCGCGACTCGGCGCAGTCCGGTGTCCAGGAGGCCGCCAAAGCGATAGAAGCGGGCCAGGCGCGTGTGGCTCAGGCAGAAGCCCGGATCAAGGAAGCTCATGCGAATCTGCAGGCCACTCAAACAGCGCCGCAGCAAATGTCGATAAGCCGCTCCAACGCGCAGACAGCGCTCGCCAGGGTGAAACTGGCTCAAGCCGTTCTTGCACAGGCGAGACTTAACCTCGAATATGCGGAGGTCAGGGCTCCTATCGATGGAATCATAAGCCAGCGAAAAGTAGAACTGGGTCAATACGTGCAGATTGGGCAATCGCTCCTGGCTGTCGTCCCGCTCCACAATGTCTGGGTGACTGCAAATTACAAGGAAAATCAGCTGAAAGACATGCGACCGGGACAAAAAGCGACCATTACAGTGGACGCCTATGGCGGGCGCACATATGAAGGACATATCGACAGCATCGCGGCCGCCACGGGCGCCCGATTCAGCCTCTTGCCGCCCGAGAATGCCACGGGCAACTTTGTGAAAGTTGTGCAGCGCGTCCCCGTGAAGATCGTGATCGACCGGGGCGAGGATGATGCCCATCCTCTGAGGCCGGGATTGTCCGTGATCGCAACCGTTTATACGAGCGAGGAGCAGACTGTCAAAGCGGACACAAAATCCGCGCCGTGATCATGAAATCGCTGACAATCAAGCCTCCGGCTTTGCCTGAGGCCTGATCCTTCGATCAGGGAGCCTTTTAGAACGGGCCTCAAAGGCTTTCAAGATGGTGCAATACCTGGGACATAGTGGCGCCAATTGCCCTGTGCACGACGATGTCGGCAAGTCGGTCCAGCGGCGTTTCTGCATTGTTGATGATGACGAGCCGGGCTCCATTGTTTTTCGCCTGCAAAGGGATGGACGCCGCCGGCTCCACGACCAGCGAAGATCCCAGTGCCAGAACCAGGTCGGTGCCCATTGAGAGGTCGAAGGCTTCAGCCAGAACATCTGCCGGCAGCGATTGGCCGAACGAAATCGTCGCCGACTTCACGAGTCCTCCGCAATGGCTGCACACCGGTATTTCTTCGCCGGCCTCCAGCCGTGCCTGAATTTCGTCGGGACTGAACCGTTTGCTGCAGCTCAGGCAAATGCAATAGCGGCCCGTTCCGTGCAGTTCAAGTACACGGCGGCTTCCCGCATCCTGGTGCAGGCCGTCGATGTTCTGCGTAATGATGGCGATGATTTTGCCGGACGCTTCCATCCGCGCCAGGGCCCGGTGCCCATCGTTGGGCCGCGCCATCTTCAATTCGTGAAATCCCTCCCGCTTCATTTTCCAGTAGCGGCGTCGCGCCTCTTCGTTATCCAGGAAATCCTGGAACAGGACGGGCTGGTACCTGCTCCAGATTCCGTTGGGGCTGCGGAAATCCGCGATTCCGCTTTCCGTGCTGATACCGGCGCCGGTGAAGGCTATGGCGCGCCGGGACCCGGCAAGAAGCTGCGCGATCTTTTCGATGGTGCCTGGATCGGGGCTCATGGACTTATTTATAGCACGGGCGCCTTTATGCCATGCACTATTTCATCATCGGACTCCGGCATTCCCATCCCTGCATCCCTGGTCTATAGTTGAACAGATGAATCCCCTGTCCGCCTTTCATCCGGTTGTTCGTGAGTGGTTCGAACGCACCTTTTCGTCGCCCACGGAGGCTCAGTCTTCGGGCTGGCCCGCAATCGCCCGGGGCCGCCACACCCTGATCTCCGCCCCTACGGGATCCGGCAAGACGCTGGCTGCGTTCCTGTTTTGCATTGATCAGCTGTTCAGGGCCGCCATTGAGGGTATGCTGCCCGAATCCTGTCAGGTTGTTTACGTGTCGCCCCTCAAGGCGCTGTCCAACGATATTCACAGGAATCTGTCCGTGCCTCTGGAGGAGATACTTCGTCTGGCGGCGGACAAAGGCATAAAAGCGCCCGAAATCCGCATTGCGGTCAGAACAGGCGATACGACCGCCGGGGAGCGACGGGCAAGAGCCCTCAAACCGCCTCATGTCTGGATTACAACGCCCGAATCCCTATATATCCTGCTCACCTCGGAGAGCGGACGCCGCGGGCTTTCCGGTGTCCACACGCTTATCCTTGACGAAATCCATTCCCTTGCAGGAAATAAGAGGGGCGCCCATCTGTCGCTCTCCGTCGAGCGCCTCTGCCGTCTGGCCGGAAGGCCTATCACTCGGATCGGCTTAAGCGCAACTCTGCGGCCCATCGAAGAAGTGGCGCGCTTCCTGGTTGGGGCATCCGAGGCAGCCGCCGGCGGGAAGCCGGACTGCACGATAATCGATATCGGGCATATTCGAAATATGGATTTGCAGGTCGAAATGCCTGCGCTGGAACTCGGTCCCATCGCGACGCTCGAGCTCTGGGATGAGACGGTTTCGCGCGTGGCCGATCTCGTGGCCGCACACAGATCCACGCTGATTTTCGTCAACACGCGCCGCCTGGTGGAGCGATTGGCTCATCGGTTATCGCACATAATCGGTGAAGAGAATATCGTGGCGCACCATGGAAGCCTCTCCCGCAAAATCCGGCTGAGGGCGGAGGACCTGCTGAAACGAGGAGACGCAAGGGCCTGTGTGGCGACCGCGTCCCTGGAACTGGGCATCGACATAGGGGCGGTCGATCTCGTATGCCAGATCGGCTCTCCTCGATCTATCGGCGTGCTCTTGCAGCGGGTTGGCAGATCCGGCCACCGGCTGGGCGGCTTGCCAAAGGGACGCATTTTCCCTTTAACAAGGGATGAGCTGATTGAGTGCGCCGCTCTGATTTATGCCGTCCGAAAAGGCGAGCTGGATTGCCTCAGCATCCCGCCCTGGCCCCTGGATGTTCTCTGCCAGCAGATCGTGGCTATGTGCGCTGCCGAGGACTGGAATGTTGAGGACCTGTTCCGTACCCTCTGTAGAGCCTATCCTTACAGCGGGCTGCCTCGGGAATACTTCGACAGCGTGGTGCGCATGCTTTCGGAAGGATTTTCGGCGCGCCTTGGCCGCAGGTCGAGTTACCTCCATTACGACCGTATCCATGATGTGCTCAGAGGGCGGCGCGGCGCCCGCCTTGCAGCTATAACCAGCGGCGGGGCTATTCCCGACAATGCCGATTATGATGTCATCGCCGAGCCCGAAGACACTTATGTGGGAAGCGTCCATGAGGAATTCGCATTTGAAAGCATCGCCGGCGATGTCTTCCTGCTCGGGAACACATCGTGGAGGATTCGCCGCATCGAGAAAGGGAAGGTCCGTGTCGAAGATGCGCACGGGCAGGCGCCCAATGTGCCGTTCTGGCGCGGCGAAGCGCCGGCCCGAACCCCCGAACTCTCGGAATTGGTTTCACAGGTGCGTGAAGGCATCGACCGCCGCGCCGGGATTCCTCAGGATTGCATCGAGTGGCTGAGCAGGCAGATCGGAATTTCCGATGTCGCTGCGGAACAGGCGTGCGCCTATATTCGGGAAGGGAAGCGTGTTCTGGGATCGGTTCCTTCGGCCACGCGCGTCGTAGCGGAACGTTTCTTTGACGAGGCCGGAGGCATGCAGCTCGTGATTCACGCCCCTTTCGGTGCGAGGATCAACAAAGCCCTGGGACTGGCGCTGCGCATGCGCCTCGGACAGCATCTTCATTCCGAATTGCAGGCATCGGCAACCGATGACGGCATCAATCTCTCTCTGGGATCGCAGCATTCTTTTCCCATTGAGAACCTTCTGCAGTTTCTTGACTCCCGGGAAATCGAAAAAAACCTGGTACAGGCCGTTCTGGATTCCCCGCTTTTTGCGACGCGGTGGCGCTGGACGCTTACGCGGTCTCTGGCATTGTTGCGCTTTTCGGGAGGCAAGCGCGTGCCGGCGCCCATCCAGCGCATGCGTTCCGAAGACCTGATGGCTGCAATCTTCCCGCTCCAGTCTCAGGGCCGCGATCACGCAATGGGCCCGGATGCACCCGTACCGGATCATCCGCTGGTGTTCGAAGCTTTGCGGGACTGCCTCTGCGAGGCGATGGACCTGGCGGGACTGCAGCGTGTGCTGGAGCGGATCGAGCGGGGCGAAATCGAATTTTATGCCAAGGATACTCCTATCCCTTCTGTCTTCGCTCATCAGATTCTGAATGCGATGCCCTATGCTTTCCTGGATGATTCTCCGCTTGAGGAGCGGCGGGCGCGCGCCGTCATTCTCAGGAGAGCACTGCCGGAGCGCGCCGATGACCTGGGCCGGCTTGATCCCGACGCCATTCGAGCCGCGGCGGAAGACGCCTGGCCGGATATGCGGAATGCGGAAGAATTTCACGATGCCCTGTTCTCGCTGGTTCTATTCCCGGAAAAGGAGCTTCGGCGGCTGCCTGAAGAAGCTGCCCGGTGGATCGATTCGCTCCTTGTGGACGGCAGAATTTTCCCGGCCGAGATAAACGGCCGCCGCTATTGGGCGGCAACAGAAGCCCGCGAGCTGATCCAGAATATCGGAAATTTTTTGGCCGCGATGTCCCTTCCCGAAGCGCAGGCGAGCGACCATCCGGTCGTGGTGATGGTCCGGGGGTGGATCGAGGCGAGCGGTCCGATAACCGCCGGGCGATTGGCGGAAGTTCTTGGATTTCCACAGGAGATCGTGCGCACGGCATTGAATAACCTGGAAGCGGAAGGATTGGTCCTGCGGGGATCCTTTTCCGGGAATGGAGAGGAGGAGTTCTGCGACCGCCGCATTTTGGCCAGGATCCACCGTGCTACCATCGCGCACCTGCGCAGAGAAATCGAGCCTGTGCCTGCGGCGACATTTCTCCGGTTTCTGTTCGAGTGGCAGCATGCAGTTCCGGATACGCATCTTGCGGGCGAGAGCGGAGTCCTCGAGGTTATCGATCAGCTCCAGGGATTTGAGGCAGCCGCCGGGGCTTGGGAAGACGCAATCCTGCGGTCCAGGATCCCGGACTATCGGCCGGATTTCCTCGACACCCTCTGCCTGGGCGGTGACGTGGTCTGGGGGCGGTGGAAAAAGCGCGGCACCCTGGCAGAGGTTCCCTCCCGCCGTCCCGGATTAAGCCGCACAACGCCTGTCGGTTTGGCCCTGCGCGAAGACATGCCATTCCTCCTTGACGCGACTCCGGCCGACGAGGAGTCTCTTTCCCCCGCCTCGCGGGACGCACTCGGCTTTTTAAAGAGGCACGGGGCTTCTTTTTTCCCGGAAATCACTGCCGGTACCCGTCGCCTTCCTTCGGAGATTGAAGACGCTCTATGGCAGCTTGTTGCCGCCGGTCTGGTTACGGCGGATTCCTTCGCTGCACTCCGTTCCCTGGCAAGCGGCGAGGCCAGGCGTCAGGAACACTCCCGCCGGCGTCGGAGGCTGCCCCGCCGGACGCGCGAAGGCAGGTGGTCGATTCTGGAGATCCAGAGTGATGTTTCTGAAAAGAAACCGGAGTTCTGGGCGCTTCTGTATGTGCGCCGCTATGGGGTGCTTTGCCGGGAATTGCTGACACGCGAGCCATCGGCACCCCCCTGGCGCGAGCTCCTGAGAGTTTTGCGGCGCTCCGAAGCGCGGGGAGAAATACGCGGAGGCCGCTTCATTTCGGGCCTGAACGGAGAACAGTTTGCAATGCCCGAGGCTGTGGATGCCTTGCGCGGAGTGCGCAAAAAAATGCTGGCCGGTGTTTATTTAAGGGTATCGGCATGCGATCCGCTCAATCTGGCCGGCATTTTGACTCCCGGCGCGCGCATTCCGGCGATCCTCGGAAACAAACTCATATATCGCGACGGGGTGCCGGTTGCATCTTATGAAAACGGCCAGGCCCATCTATTGTCCGAGGTGGCAGAGGAGGAACAGTCTGTTCTGAACCAGCTTCTGGATGAGCGGCCGGCAAGCGTTTTTGACGGTTAGCCACGGGGCAAAATGCCGGCTATAAAACGCACCGGCGGATTGTGGAAGTCAATGCGTCCATCGAGCAGCTCTTGCTTAGATAGGCCACGGCGCCGGCCTCCAGCATTGCATGAGCAAAATCGTCCTCTTCGAACATGGAGAGAGCAATAACGCGCACCTTGGGCAACTGAAGGTGAATTTCCCTGGTTGCCTCAATTCCTCCCAATTGCGGCATCGAGATATCCATCAGGATCACATCAGGCTGCAGACTTCTTGCCCTTTCTACAGCCATTTTGCCGTCCACCGCCTCACCCACGATCACAATGTCCGGTTCCTGGGAAAGAGATGCGGCCAATCCTTGCCGCATCACGGCGTGATCGTCTGCGAGCAGGATCCTGATCATGCCGCGAATGGGCCGGTTCAAGCGCGAAAGGGAGCCCCCGGATTGCGGGCCTGATATGCTTCCAGGGTCCGAAAAATTCTCATGCGGATCATAGGGACGGAGTTGCTGCATAGGTAACCTCCCGGCTGCCCGGATCAAGACAGGACAAAAGAGCGGATTGGAATTGTCTCTCACGGCATTTGCTTTTGAATATTTCTGGATGCATCAGCCCTTAAAAGTATTCTAACTTTGGTCGGCCGGCTGGGCATCTGCCGCACATAGGAGGTGATGGTATTGTACCAGCATTGGGCCTTAAAAGCACCTGCAAACTGGCCTTTGAGAAAAGGAAGGCCATGGATAGATCGGGGATGTTCGGCTACGCAATTATAAAAACCAGTGAGGCTTTGCTGAAATGTGCCGGGCAACCGTCTCGTACATCCATTCTTCAAGATCCCGGACGACATAGAATTTTGGGTACACAAGATCCCGCTCCGAGGCTATCAGCCCCTCGTCCATGGCGGTGCGCGCAACCTCGGTATTCGGATAGATGCGGATGCCGATGCTCAATTTCAGGGAATCCAGATCGAGCGTTTCAGCAAACGCCAGGCTCTCTTCCACGGAGTCCCTGGTTTCGCCCGGCCCTCCAATCATGAGGAATCCCATCCTGCGGATATGGTTCTTTCTCAGAAGGTCGGAAGTGCGCCTCACTTCGCCAATGGCGAATCGCTTGTTCATGCGGCGCAGCATGCCCGCGGCCCCGCTCTCAAATCCGATGCTGGCTTCCTTGCATCCGGCCCGGGCCATCAATTCCACGTGCTTCGGATCGAGCCCGGCAGGGAAGAGAATACACCTCCAGGAAATATCCAGCCGGGTGGCAATGATTTTCGCGCAGAGGTTTGCGGCATAGGAAGGGGGGAGGTTGAACGTATTGTCGACGAAATAGAAATTGCGGAACCCTTCCTGCGCCCATCGCGTCATCCATGCCACCACGGATTCCGGAGAGCGCCACCGTACGGTTTTCCCCTCGATGGTGGGTGTTGAGCAGTAACTGCAGGAAAGCGGACAGCCGCGACGCGTTTGTACAGGAACGGGAGCGTCCACTGCTCCGGAAAGCGAATGCGCCAGCAGTGAAGGATCCGGAAGAGGCAATGCATCCAGATCCTTGGCGAAAGCGCGCCGGGCAGGAGAAACGCCGTGTCTCAGAAAAAGGCCGGGCAGGCTGTCGATTTTTTCCCGCCATTGAATCCGTCTGAGCAGTTCCGGGAAAACCGTTTCTCCCTCGCCCTGGATTCCCATGTCGGCATCCACATAATCCAGGACGGGCTGAGGAATGATACTGAATCCGGCACCCCCGAGGATCACCGGAGCCGTGGAATTATTCCTGCACCACCTGACGGCGTCCCGGGCCTGGTCCAGGAGAAACCGCGCGCCTCGCATTTTTTGATCGTCGAGGTTTCTCACCGAAACGCCGACGGCATCGGGCTTGAATTCCTGGATGGCTTCCGCAACCGCTGCCTGGGGGTCTCTGGCGATCAGAAGATCCCGCAGGATTACATCATGGCCTGCAGCCTCCGTTGCTGCCGCGACACAGGCCAAACCAAGAGCGGGAACGCGTATCTCCGCATCCTCCCGGTTCCCTGATATCAGAAGCACTCGCATTTGCTATAGACCCGTATTCACAGAGGTGCCCAGGGTGACCACCAACCGCTCCACCAGGGGCCACTGCGAATCTTTCAGCTTCTGTTTCGCTTCGGCAAGCGAAAAGAACCGGACTTTGTCCACCTCGGGAAAACTCTGAACGCGTCCGGATCCAGGTGGCCACTGCATTTCAAATGTGTTGCTCCGCACGGATTGAGAATCATCGTAATCGCCTTCGAAAGCCCAGGCATAGACGATTTTACCGCCCTTCTGCCGGATCGATCCAAGCTCGATCAGCGCTCCCGGCGGTTTTATCCCGGTTTCTTCCTCAAACTCCCGCCGCGCAGCCTGAACCAATGGTTCGCCCGCGGGCGGTTCCCCCTTGGGTAACGTCCAATGTCCATCATCCTTGTTTCGAAACAGGGGGCCGCCGGGATGGGCCAGCAAGATCTGCAAGGCCCCGTCCTTTATGCGGTACATCAGCAAACCTGCACTGACTCGCAGCGCCATATAACAACTGTATCACCCGAACCTTGAATACTCAAAATTTGAGTTGCAACGGATCGGGATTCGTCAGAGTCCTTTTCAGCATATGTCGGTGATCGATGAGAAGCGAGCGTGCGCTGCGCCGTTGATTCCATCATTGCAATATTTTCCGGAACGCAATAGGCTTTTGGCTTTGTTTGCATTAACAGCCTCCCTGCCGGGCTTGAAGGAGCATGAGATGACTGTTGGATTTCGCAATGGATGGGGCAAAAGCGCGCGAGCGGGGCTTTGGGTTCTGGTAAGCCTGATTGGAGCCGGCGCTCTGGGGGCGGTGGCCCTGCGCAGGAACGAACCCGTCAATGCGATGTGGATGATCGTGGCGGCCATTTGTGTCTATGGCGTCGCATACCGGTTCTACAGCCGGTTCATCGCGCTAAAGGTGATGCATCTGGACGACACCCGCGCTACGCCTGCGGAGCGGTTGGAGGACGGCCGGGATTTCGTACCCACCAACAAGTGGATTCTATTCGGTCACCACTTTGCCGCCATCGCCGGTCCCGGTCCTCTGGTCGGACCTACGCTCGCGGCCCAACTGGGATACCTGCCCGGGACGCTCTGGCTGATTATCGGGGCTGTACTGGGCGGATGTGTGCAGGATTTTGTAATCCTGTTCGCGTCCATGCGCAGGGACGGGAAATCCCTGGGCCAGATTGCCAAAGAAGAGGTCGGGCCGGTGGCCGGCTTCACGGCGCTGTGCGCCATTATTTCCATACTCGTAATATTGCTGGCGGTGATCGCGCTCGTGATCACCAATGCTCTCAAGGCGAGCCCGTGGGGAACCTTTACCCTGGCGATGACAATACCGATCGCGCTCCTGATGGGTGTTTACCTAAGGTTCCTGCGTCCGGGCAAAGTGCTGGAAACTTCCATCCTGGGATTCGTGCTTGTGATGGCTGCAGTCGTGGGTGGGCAGTACATCGCCCAGGTCCCCGCACTAGCGGCAATGCTCACCTTTGACGCGCGGCACATTGCCTGGATGATTATTGCGTATGGATTTGCGGCATCGGTATTGCCGGTGTGGCTGCTCCTGGCTCCGCGCGATTACCTGAGCACGTTCATAAAGCTGGGAACGATATTTCTTCTCGCACTGGGAATACTGGCGGTCCGGCCGGTTCTGGCAATGCCCGCATTGTCGCGCTTCGTGGATGGAACGGGACCGGTCTTTTCGGGGAAAATTTTTCCCTTCGCTTTCATCACGATAGCCTGCGGTGCAATTTCCGGCTTCCATGCGCTGATCGCTTCTGGGACAACCCCCAAGCTGATCACCAGGGAGAGCCAGGCCCGCTTGATCGGCTACGGTTCCATGCTGATGGAATCCTTTGTCGGAATCATGGCTATGGTGGCGGCGTGCGTGCTGCAGCCGGGCATCTACTTTGCCATCAACAGTCCCGCAGGGATTGTGGGCGCCGATCCTGTGACGGCGACCGCCACGATTTCTTCGTGGGGCTACACGGTTACCCCGCAGGAAATGCAGCATCTGACCGATCTGGTTGGTGAACAGACCATGTTTTCCAGAACCGGCGGCGCCCCATCTCTTGCCGTAGGCATGGCGCAGATTTTCGCCCGCACTCTCGGCGGAAACACCTTTACGGCGATCTGGTATCACTTTGCGATCATGTTCGAGGCCCTATTTATCCTCACAGTGCTGGACGCCGGCAGCCGCGTGGGCAGGTTCCTGCTTCAGGACCTTCTCGGTCATATCTGGAAACCGCTGGGGCACACGGGCTGGTACCCCGGCGTCATCCTGACGAGCGCCCTGGTTGTGGGCGGATGGGGATATTTTCTCTATCAGGGAGTCATGGATCCTCTGGGGGGGATCAACAGCCTGTGGCCGCTTTTTGGGATTGCCAATCAACTGCTTTCGGTCGTGGCCTTGTGCGTCGCGACAACCATCATTATCAAAATGAACAAAGCTCGGTATGCATGGGTGACTGTTCTCCCGATGCTCTGGCTTGTCCTGATTACACAGACAGCGGCCTATCAGAAAATTTTCCACGCGGACCCGCACATCGGGTTTCTGGCTGAGGCAAACCGGCTCAGCGGGCTTATGGAGGCCGGACAGATTCCCGAGGACCAGGCTGGCGCGATTCAAAGGCAGATTTTCAATAACCGCCTGGATGCTGCCGTAACCGGGCTTTTCGCTCTCATGGTACTGGTCATCCTCATCGAATGCGCCCGGGACTGGCTGGCCATTCTGAGCCGCCGCAAAATCCCGGTTTTATGCGAAGCGGAGTACAGATTGACGGCATACGACTGATGGCCGGATTTGGAATTATGCGAGGGGAAATGCGATTGCTCCGAAAATGGTGGAACCTTCTGGGACAGGTCCTGGGAGAAGGCGAATATGCGCGCTATTGCGAGCATCTGCGTGCCAGGCATCCTGAAATGCGGATCCCAACCGCAAGGGAGTTTTACGTTTCCCGGCTGAATGAAAAATACGCCCGGCCCAATCGCTGCTGTTAGCAGGCAAATCCGGAGGCTTGATTACATTGGTAAACCCCCGGCTCTGCCGTGGGACTCAAAGAGTTTGACAGCTCCGTATTTTGAAACGCTGAGAAACGCAGATAAAAGCGCTGACAAACGCCGACTTGTTCGGCGGGGATCGGAGGCGCCTCATCGGCTTTTGCCCGCGTAAGTCAGCGTTCAAGACCGGCGTAACTCCTCCAACCGCTTTGAGCGGTTCCAATCTTTCAAGCCTCCGGCTTTGCCGGAGGTACCTGACTGGGATCCGCTTGAAGCGGCTTCCTCCGGCCCTCGGGATTTCTCATCTTCCGGCTCGAGAGGCAGCGGTCGTCAGCTTTTTTCAGCCTATTTCAGGGCCTTCATAATCGGGATGCGATATCAGGGCGGCGAGGGGCAAAAATTGCCGACCAGGTCCAGCAGATTATGGACGAAAAGATCACTCCCGGCAGCCTCTAAATCTGCTCTCGAGTGAAATCCTCCCAGGACACCGCAAGTCATCACTCCGGCCGCTTTGCCGGCCCGAATATCCACGGGGCTGTCCCCAACCATAACCGTTTCGTGTGGATTGGCCCTGCAATATTCCATCGCCTTCAAAAGGGACACGGGGTTGGGTTTGCGCAAGGTACTGTCCCCTCCCAGAATCGCCAGGAACCGCGTGCCCACGCCCAGGCCATCAAGGATCCGTCGGCAGAATATTTCGGGCTTGTTGCTCACGACTGCGAACCTGGCCCAGTAGAGATGGTCCAGGCCCTCTATTACTCCCGGATAAAGATGCGTCCGGTCCAGAAGGTGTATCCCGTACTCTTCCCTGAATAGAGAAACGCCCAGCCGGACACGGTCTTCAGTGGGGGCCGAACCTGTTACTTCCCGAAGCGAGCGTTCCACGAGCACCTGAACGCCGGAGCCCACAAATTCAGTCACGCGGGCTTCCGGCAGAGGGTACAGTCCCATGCGCCCCAGCGCAAGGTTGAGAGAAGTGGTGATATCCTCGCGCGAATCGATCAGAGTTCCATCAAGGTCGAACAGGAAGAGGCTGCAGGGGCGCGGTGATGGGAAAGCCATCTAACTCCTCAAGAGCATCAATATATGTCCCAGTTCAGGCAAAATGAGAGATTCGGTCGCCAGTTTGCAGGCCCGGGGACTGCCGGGCAGGCAAAAAATGATTTTGCCTTTGACAGTTCCGGCGAGTGCCCGGGAAAGCATGGACGCGGTTTTGACCTGGGGGTAGCTGAGGAACATGAAAAGCGAGTTGAATCCGGGGAGTTCCTTCTCAAGCATGCCCTGAACTGTTTCTATAGTGACATCCGTTGGCGCCAGGCCCGTTCCACCTGTCGTGATGACGGCTTGAATCCGCTTGTCCCGGATCAGTTGGCCCAGGCTTGCACGCAAAATGCGGCGGCTGTCGGGCATAAGCTTCCTTACAGGAACGCGGTGACCGGCTTTCTCCAGAACACTCTGGATCACATCGCCGGATTGATCGGGTTCCGAAGAGTGGGATCTGGATCGGGATGTGGAGAGCGTAATTACTGCAACGCCGGCGCGCAGGTCGGATTTTTTCCTGTGCTCAGCGACCGAGTCGTCGAGTTTATGTTGGGACATTGTGGCACACCTCCGCGAATGCCTGGGGCTTGGGGCGAATGATTGCATGGCCCGCAGGTCCTTTCAAAGATAAATTCAGCTGCAGAACCGGTCGAGAACCGGCTTGAAATCGGACGCGCCGGTCAGAATCCTGCGTGATATGCGCTGCACCCTGTGTTCCTCGGACTCGTCAAAAGGAACCAGCGTTTCGGTCCAGTTTTCCAGGATGCTGTTGAGCCGGACCATGTGGACCATTTCGTGGGTTAAAATGTAGACAAAAAAGGGATAAAGGTCCTGCTCCTTCAAAAGATTCTCTCTATGCGCGGCAGCCAGTATGCTCTCATCGTTGAGCTCGATACGGTAAAAATCGAAGGGCAGGCTGTTATGGATTCTTTGGAGGCACCTTACTCTGGCAAACATCGGTTCCGGCAAAGGCTCCCAGCCGTGATCGCCCCGGGTGAGCAGGTCGTATCTCAGCTTCTCCCAGCGGAAAGGGGGTATGCAGTAGTAATCCCTGGTGCGTTCCTCGGCTTCGTCCAGAGCCCGGAAAACCAAGCTGCGCTGAGGGGATGAAAACCTGCAAGTGTCATCCAGAATCATGTCTTGCTTTCGGCGCCCTTATCGGCGCTTTTTGTTTCTGTGGAAGCTTTGGTTGCCGTCGATTTTTCGGCGGTTTCGGTCGTTTTGGGTTTCTCCGAAGAACTGCTCGAGTTCCGCCGGGCATAGTCTGTCAGATACCACCCGCTTCCTTTGAGCTGAAAACTCGAATGGCTGATCAGTTTTTCCACTTTCGATCCGCAAAATTTGCATTGCCCCAGCGGCTCATCCGTAATCTTCTGGAAGGCTTCAAAAACCTCGCCGCATTTTGTGCATTGATACTCGTAGATCGGCACCAGGCACACCTCCGTCATATATTTTATTGCATTGAAAATATAAGTCCGCGATCCAGTTCAGTCAAACGCAATTAGAACGGATCTGCATTTCTCGAGGCCTTCCGGATAACGGCCGGTTCCGGCCGAAACGAATCCGGTTCGATCACTCATCATCCGTGTGACCGAAAATTTCCTTACGAAAAAATGTCACCAGTGCCTGCTTGCGGATTCGATCCCTGGCATGGAGGGGGATAAGGCTTTTCAATGGCCATCGCAACAGCGTCATTTCGTATTCCATGGTGAATCCGCTGCCGCAGAGATACCAGGAATAGATGAGCCCGAATAATAAACCCGGAGGAAGAAATCCCCCGTCATTATTGATCACAATGCGGAAGACACCGTCATCGGAGGGGTCGGGCGTCATCCGTGCCAGCCTGAGGTAGGTGCGAATCTGCGCATCAGTGAGGAAGCACTCTCTCTGTGCGGACGGCCTGAGTACAATTTCAAAGCAGCGGGCGCCATATTGGTCAATCCAGCGGCGCTGCTGGATGTATTGTCCCAGTAAGGACTCTCCGAGCGCAATCAGCAGGTCCTCGCGAAGCCTTGCGGGATTCGCAAGCAAATCCTTGTGAAGCTTAAGGATCCGGTCCTGAGGATCATAGTAGCCAAGAACATTGTCCCATTCGGTGCTCCGGTTCCAGCGCCGGGCTGAAATCACGCGCACGCCGCGGAAAAACATCAGGTGGGACGGGCGGATGTCGCGGTTCTCCCAGGCAAGATCGAGCATGAAGTTTCTCAGCATTGCAGGACGAAAGTCTTTTTCGCTCAGAATCTTTGTAACAGTGTCGAGATATTTGCACAGCAAAGGGTTTCGATTCGGACTTGAAGCTTCTGCACGTTTCCCTGTCTTGGGGCTTTGCACAAACCTTTCGCCGGGCGCCCGGCGCCTGAGCGCATAGCCGTTTTTGTTTTTAAGCCTTCTATCGGCATATAGCAGGGTTCGGATAGCCAGGGCGAATCGGCGGGCATCATGTTGGATGACACGCGTTTGGCTCTGGCGCACCGGAAGAAAAAGGGTCGCTTCGACCGGTTGTATGCCCGTAGCCTCCACGTTCGCCCGGTCCATGTGGATTGGGCTTTTCCCTTCCAGTGCGTAGTTGCGCAGGATGCTGCCGGGAATATGCTCCAGATTGGCGCTCAGAACCACGTCAAACAAGCCCTGGATCCCGCCCGGTATGTTTCGATCGTAAGCCTCGATCAATTCTGAAACGAGAAAGCCGCGGCCCTGATTCTTGAGCGAAATATCGGTCTCCCCTTCCTGGACCCAGGAGTTGGCCCCCAGCACTTTTAGGGCCTTCCTGTTTTTGCGGATGGAGGCGGCGATCGGCTCCAGCTGAAGAACCGGGATGGTCGAAGTATATAAGCTTCCCGGAGCGTAGATGATCAAATCGGCATTTTCGATGGCTTGCTGAACCGCGGCGCTCACGACCGGCTTTCGGGAAAATTCCGCCACGATACGCTCCACGGGAGAATTGCGGCGTGAATAAGCCGGCTTGCTTTGCCCGTATACTTCCACTCCATTGGCGTAACGGATCTTCAATTGACCGGGTGCGGCTGTGGCCGGATGAATTCTTCCCACCGGAGCCCCAACCCAGGCGGCGATGTCGTCAATCCCCGTTTGAATATCCCCCAATCCAGGGGCCCGATCCGTTCTCCCGCGGGCTGCCCTGAAAATTGCGGCTATGAGCATCAGGTTGCCGAGGGAATGCCCGGCGGGAACGACGCTCGGCCCCCATCCGCCTGGAGAAATATAGGTTCCGAGCATTCGGAATGCATCGGCAAGCGGTCTGGGACATGCGGGGCGGAGGGAGACCGGAACAGCCTTAAGCGGGTCTGCGAGAACACTCAGTTTGGAAGCACCTTCGGGGAACCTGTAATTGAATAGGGCATGTATCAATCTCACCAGTTGAAGTGTCTCCTGCTCGGTAATTCCGTATCTCCGGCGCAAATTTTCCAGGAGGATCGACGAGATCAGGAGTTTTCGCAGGTCGCCCACCCCGATCAAGGGCAGCGATTTAAGAAGCAGGCCGGTCGATCCGCCGTCGTCTGTGGTACAGACCACCGAATGCAGATCCGGGAATTCCTGCTTCATCCCCACGTAAGGATTATCCGGCCAATCGGGCATCCGTGGATTGCCGCCCACCACCGTGGAAAGGCCCGTGCCGCCGCCGAGAACCACAACACGGGTGCTTTGGAGGTCGAAACGCAGAGCCTGTTCTGCAAATTCCTCTGTCTCTTCGGGGGCATTGGGTGCCAGGCTCCCGGTCAGAAGAAACTCCACCAGGTGCTCGATAGGGGTTCTCGATTCGTCCGTCTCAATGATCGAGGTATGGCGAAAATTCGTCGAAAGGTTTTTGCTGTGGATTGCCTGCATGGTATATCCGGAGGACTAAAAAGAGCTGCTGCCACCGCGCGTCCGTCTTAACTGATTCCTCGAAACTTGGACTGCAGGATTGCTATTTTCTCCTGAAGGGTGGGTTCGGGCAACTTGGGCTCCGATTCTTTCGGTTGCTGCGTTTCCTCCGCTATTTCACGCCGGCGGATTGCTCGCCTGCGACGCCGGGGAGGTCCATCGTGAGGTTTGCCGGATCTCGGGCGCTGACCAGCGGATGCGGATTTTCCGACGGAGGCTGACACGGAAGCGGCATCGGCGGGCTGCGAATCAGCCATGCCTTCGGTTTGTCCGGCCGACTCAACAGGTTTTGGGCTTCGCTTCTGTTGTTTTTTCCGCCGCCTCTGCGCTGCAGGTAACAGAGCCTTCATGGATAGCCCGATTCTCTTGGTCTCCGGCTCGACAGATATCACTTTTACCTGCACGACATCCCCGACCTTTACGGCTTCCCTTGGATCGCGGATGAATCGATTCGACATCTGACTGAGATGAACCAGTCCATCCTGGCGCACGCCGACATCCACAAATGCGCCGAAATTGGTCACGTTGGTAACCGTGCCTTCCAGGGTCATGCCCGGTTTCAGATCGGACATCTCTTTTACATCGGCACGGAATTTGGGTATTTTGAAAGTTTTTCTGGGATCCCGTCCGGGACGCAGAATCTCCTCACGAATATCATTCAGAGTTGGAATACCCGCCGCCTCGGTGACAAAATCCTCAAGTCTCAAAGACGATATGAGCTCTCTGTTTCCTATCAGATCGGTGATCCCGACATTCAGGGCAGCCGCCATTTTCTCGACCATCGGATAGGACTCAGGATGGACTGCCGTCCGGTCGAGCGCGTTTTCACCGTCCGCAATGCGCAAAAAGCCTGCGGACTGCTCGTACGTCGATGCATCCATTCCCGTCGCTGATTGAATTGAAGATCGGGAACGGAACGGGCCTTGTGCATTCCTGCAGGCGACAAGCCGGCGTGAAAGCTTCTCGTTCAGGCCCGAGACGTAGCGCAGCAGGCTCTCTCCCGCAGTGTTGACGTTCACTCCCACCTTGTTGACGCAGTACTGTACCGTCTGCAAAAGCCCTCGGTGGAGTTCCTTCTGATCCACGTCGTGTTGATACTGTCCGACGCCAATCAGTTTCGGGTCGATTTTTACAAGCTCGGCCAGGGGATCCTGCAGCCTTCGTGCCAGGCTTACGGCGCATCGGGCCGATGCGTTCCAATCGGGAAACTCCTCGCGGGCGATACGGGAAGAGGAGTAAATTGCGATCCCGGCATCATTGACGGCAGCGACCAGAATGTCGTGGAAACCCTCCTCGGAAACAATTTCCCGCAGCGCAGTCTCCAACTCGCGCGCACCGGTACCGGCGCCGATCGAGATTGCGCGGACGTGATATTTGGCCAGAAGGCCGCGAAGGACGCTGCGCGCCTCCTCAAGGGGGGGGCTGGCATCGGTGTCGCTCATATCGGGCTCGGATTGGGGCAACCTCTCCGGCTCGGTTGAGACGTCGGGCGAAGCTGCGGGTGAAATTTCCGCAGGTGAAGCCTCGGCGGCGGCTGCGCAATCCTGTATGGCTGAGGGCTCAACAACAGAGGCGGCTTCGGCATGATTCTCCGCCGCCGGCTGGCCGGATTCCCCTTCATCCGTTTCCGAGGGGAGGGGCGCGTCCGGCGGCATTGCCTCGGCTGCAACCATTTCCTGCGGTGGAGGATCTTCCGGAGATTCCAGCGGCACCGTTGTTTCCGGCGCCGTCTCTATCCGTTCCTCGGCCGGCTTCAGATCAGGAACCTGGGATTGCGGTTCGGGTTCCTGGGGAGGGGAGACCGGTTCCGGCCGGGCTTTGGGGAACACAGGAGCCGGAGTCAGCCGTATCTTTGCGCCCTCGATGAATAGGCCCGCCTCGTTGATTACCGCGACGCTGCACTCGTCGCCCTTTCCCCAGTCTACTCCCATGACGACAATGGGACCGGCCGGCGGCGCAAGCAGAAGGTTGGCCAGGTTTTCCTGAAATACGCGGATAGCTTCGCGGTCCGCTCTCTCCTTCAATTGCGTCCGTACCTCGGTTTCGATCAGCGGGCGCAGGATCCGGTTATAGCTTTCCCTCACCGCAGCCTCGAGAACCGGCGCAAAAAACGACTCCCTATCTTTGATGACCGGAGCGAGAATGCATTCCGTCGCCTTGGAGTTGTCGCACTCTATGGATGAGACAAGAATTCCTTCCTTGCATCCGCGCCGTATGGCCAGAACGCGATGCGATGGAATTGTGGTAACGGATTCGCGCCGTTCATAGTACATGTTGTATTTGGTTTTTTGACCTATCTTCGCGGGTACGACCGTCGAGACAACGAATCCCTCATTCCATAAAAGCTCGCGGAGAGTCCGGCGATAGTCGGCGTTTTCCCAGATCCACTCCGCAAGGATATCCACTACACCCTGCAGCGCCTGCTCTCGCGTGGAAATGCCTTTGGCGGGATCCACGAAAACATCGATATGCTCCTCGACGCTCCAGGCGTCCGGTTCCTGGTTCCAGAAGTATTCAGCCAGGGGCTCCAGGCCTCTTTCAATGGCTTCGGTTGCCCGCGTCTTCTTCCTGGGACGGAACTGATGGTGGAGATCATCCAGCTCAACTTTGGTGAAATGGCTTTCAATTTTTGCCCGCAGCTCATCCGTCAATTTTCCCTGATCGGATAGAAACTTCAGAAGCGACACACGTTGGTCCCACACCTCGCGGTAGTGCGCCATTCGTTCCTGAATGGAGCGGACCTTGGCCTCGTCCAGGCCGCCCGTGGCTTCCTTGCGGTAATGGACAATAAAGGGCCCTGTTGCTCCCTTCTCGAAAAGCGCGACAGTAGCCGCGACAGAGCTCTCGGGTATAAAAGTCTCCTGAACGATTCGACTTATAATTGCAGCATCCATGGGCGGTATTCTTACCGAGGTGGATTGCAGAATCAACCGATAAATGCTAAAAGCCGGTAGCGATGGCCGCCTCAATCCATCGGTTTCAGCCCGGCAGAGCGGCTTTCGGGATTCAACAGAGGGCACGGCTGGATAGGACCGGTTTGCACCCGTCCATGCGCTGGAGAACGCGGGCAAATGGCACGAGATCTGGCAGGCAGAAGCCATATACGCCATATCACTGAAGCACAGGCCGTATTATGAATTCGATCATTCCTAAAAAGGCCAGGGTCGCCGGCTACGCCAATCGGGGCTTTGGGAATAGGGCCGGGAGGACCCTGGCGCCGGGATCCGCTGAGCGTTGTTAATAGGGTGCTTTTATGGTTTAACATAGGTGATTCCTCCGCTGGCTCCCTGGTCCAGGCATGAGATCGATCTATGGTTTGGATGAACCGGACCCCGTCAGTTTCTCAATATTTTATTCTCTTTGAATTTGTTTCAAGTGAGCTGCTTCAGAGGCAAGCCGTTCGACTCCGGGGTCCTTCACTTTTCAGTTGTGGATCCGGAGACGCGCGGCTGGTAATATCTTGCCGAAACAGGTAATGGTTGGGATAGGATCAGGGCCTTATCCCAAGGGCACTCCAACGAAATTCACCGGGATCGATATATGTTTGCAGATAGCGACGCCGGATCCGGAACGGCACAAACCGGGCTTCCCCGGATTGATTCGGCAAGCAATATACTCCGGTGGGCTAAGCAGCCTCTGAGCGTATTTTTCTCTCCCCGAACAGTTGCCGTCCTGGGAGCGAATGAGATCGCGGGCAGCATGGGGCGAACCGTGCTTTGGAATCTGGTTACCAATCCCTTCGGAGGGACGGTATTTCCCGTAAACCCTGAACGGACAAGCGTTCTCGGGATCAAGGCCTATCCCAGTATTGCATCCGTACCGGAAAAAGTGGATCTGGCCGTGCTGGCAACGCCCCCTGATACCGTTCCGGACCTCATCTCTGAATGCTCCGATGCAGGAGTACGAGGCGCCATTATCCTGTCCGCCGGATTCAAGGAAATCGGTCATGCCGGTCTCCAACTCGAGAATGAGATTCTCAAAAACGCCCGGCGCGGCTCACTCCGTATCATCGGTCCCAATTGCCTCGGAGTCATGAGTCCTTTGACCGGTCTGAATGCCACTTTTGCCGTCGGCATGGCCCGGCCGGGCAATGTAGCCTTCATCAGCCAGAGCGGCGCGCTGTGCACTGCGGTCCTTGACTGGAGCCTTCGGGAAATGGTGGGTTTCAGTTGCTTTATTTCCATTGGCTCGATGGCGGACGTCGGCTGGGGGGACCTCATAGACTACCTGGGCGATGATCAGAGGACGCGCAGCATCGTAATCTACATGGAGTCTGTCGGGGATGCGCAGTCTTTCTTGTCTGCCGCCCGGGAAGTTGCGCTTACCAAGCCCATCATTGTCATCAAAGCGGGCCGGACGGAGGCTGCGGTCAGGGCTGCCACTTCACACACGGGTTCTCTGACGGGATCGGATGATGTCCTGGATGCGGCGTTCAGGCGTGGCGGCGTGCTGCGTGTGAACAATATTTCCGAACTGTTTGATATGGCCGAGGTGCTTGCCAGGCAGCCCAGGCCCAAGGGCCCCCGCCTTGCAATTGTGACGAACGCCGGTGGATTGGGAGTGCTTGCAACGGACGCACTGATCGGCAGCGGCGGCGAACTGGCGGAACTGTCCCAGGAATCCATGAACGCGCTCAATCACCTGCTGCCCTGGCACTGGAGCCACAACAACCCTATTGACATTTTGGGCGACGCTTCGCCGGAGCGTTATTTCAGCGCCGTTGAAATCGCCGCAAAGGATCCGAACAACGACGGTGTTCTGGTCATTCTGACGCCTCAGGCCAACACGGATCCGACGCGAACCGCGGAACAGCTGAGGCCGCTGGCAAGACTCGACGGCAAGCCGATCCTTGCCAGCTGGATGGGAGGGACTGATGTGGCGACGGGCGAGACCATCTTGAACCGCAACAACATTCCAACCTTCCCGTATCCCGACACGGCCGTGCGCGCGTTTAACTATATGTGGCGCTATACCTATAACTTGCGCGGCCTATACGAAACTCCCATATTGCCCCAGTCTCTGGATCCCGTTAGAGATTGCGCATTGGCCGAAGAAATGATCCGCGATGCCCGCAGATCGGGCAGCACGCTCCTCAATGAATTCGAATCCAAAAAGGTTTTGAATGCATACGGCATCCCGACAGTCGAAACCCGGTTGGCGTTGAATGAAGACCAGGCCGCTCAGGCTGCAGACTCCATTGGGTATCCGGTGGTACTGAAGCTGCTATCCCACACCATCGCGCACAAATCCGATGCGGGAGGAGTCTACCTTAGCCTTCCGGATTCGGTGGCGGTCCGCATTGCTTATCGCAAAATACGATCAGCGGTCCGGGAGAATTTCGGCCCCGAGCATTTCCAGGGCGTCACCGTTCAGCCGATGGTCAAGCATGACGGCTATGAAATCATCCTCGGCAGCAGTGTCGACCCGCAGTTCGGCCCGGTATTACTTTTCGGCGCCGGCGGCCGGCTGCTCGATTATTTCGAGGACCACGCGCTGGCCCTGCCGCCCCTGAACATGACGCTCGCCCGTCGAGTCATGGAACAGACGCGCATTTACTCGGCCCTCAGGGACTCACGCTCGAATATCGACCTGAGGGCCATGGAGCAGCTCCTGGTCCATTTCAGCCTTCTCGTGGTCGAGCAACGGTGGATAAAAGAAATCGACATCAATCCTTTGCTGGCCTCATCGGGACGGATTATGGCCCTGGATGCGCGCGTGGTTCTGCACGGGGCAGATGTCAGGGCAGAATCCATCCCCGAACTTGCCATTCGGCCCTATCCTACCCAGTATGTCCATCCATGGAAGATGCCCGACGGGACACCGGTGACAATCCGGCCAATCAGGCCGGAGGATGAACCGCTCATGGTCAAGTTTCACGAAACGCTTTCAGAGCGCAGCGTCTACTTTCGCTATTTCCATGCCATGCGTTTGCCCCAGCGCATCGCCCATGAACGCCTAACGCGAATGTGTTTTATCGACTACGCGCGCGAAATGGCACTGGTTGTTTCGCGGACCATTCCTGAAAGCGGAGACCAGGAGATACTTGCCGTCGGCCGTATGAACAGGCTGCATGGCACCAAAGAAGCAGAATTCGCGATTCTTGTGAGCGATAATTGGCATCGTCGCGGACTGGGGCTCGAGCTTTTAAGACGCCTGGTAGAAATCGGCCGCGACGAAAAGCTGAGCCGGATATATGGCGATATCTTGCCAGAGAACCGGGATATGCTGAGAATAATAGACAGGCTCGGCTTCCGCCGGCTCAACCTGGAGGAGGACGGGATCATCAGGGCTGAAATTGAACTGTAGAGACAATTGTCGGGACAGCATTTTTTCTGCGCCGGTCCCGGCTTGCATTTGCCTAATTTGCCGGGATCAATGAATCCCATTGCATCGGAGATCTTAATATGGATTTGACCACCAGATACCTAGGATTGAATTTGCGCACCCCATTGGTGCCTTCTGCCTCGCCGCTTTCAGACGAACTGGACAACATTAAACGCATGGAGGACGCCGGCGCTTCCGCTGTCGTACTGCACTCGGTCTTCGAGGAGCAGGTGAGAAGCGAGCAGGATGACATTCAATATCACCTGATGTACGGGACCGACAGTTTTGCCGAAGCCCAGTCCTTTTTCCCGAAGCCGGCCGAATTCGTCACAGGGCCCGAGGAATATCTTGGCAAGATAAGAAAAGCCAAAGAAGCCGTGCGCCTGCCGATTATCGCCAGCCTGAATGGCACGGCGATCGGCGGCTGGATCGACTACTCAAAAAAGATCCAGCAGGCCGGCGCGGATGCACTCGAACTCAACGTCTATTCCATCCCGACGGAGATGGACCGGACGTCGATCGAAATCGAGCAGTCCTGCCTTGACATAGTGACGGCGGTCAAATCGGTCGTCAGCATCCCCGTGGCCGTTAAATTGAGCCCCTTTTTCAGCAATATGGCCAACATGGCGAAACGGCTGGATCAGGCGGGAGCGGATGGCCTGGTTCTGTTCAACCGATTCTATCAGCCGGACATCAGCCTGGAAGACCTTGAGGTTCAGACGAACATCCAACTCAGCACAGCTCACGAGATGCGTCTGCCTCTGCGCTGGATTGCAATCCTGTTCGGCCGCGTCAAGGCCGACCTTGCGGCAACTACCGGAATTCATAGCGGCAAGGACGCCCTGAAGATGCTGATGGTCGGTGCCGATGTCACAATGCTTTGTTCGGTTCTTCTCAGCAAAGGACTCTCCGTGATCCGGGAAATGGAAACGGAGATGTCCAACTGGCTGACCGATCATGATTACCAGTCGGTTCGTCAGCTTCAGGGGACCATGAGCCAGAAGTACTGCGCCGATCCTGCAGCCTTTGAGCGGGCGCAATACATGCGCGCGATCATGTCGCGCAAATAAAGCCGGCGGTCCTGAATTGCGTCGAGATTCGAGGGCCCAAACCCCGAATTGACGGCCCCGAATCTGCCCATCGGGTTGCCCAAGGCTCATCGTTAAATGTCTTGCCGGCTGCCTGAACATTTCGGCGGGCGCGCGACCAACGTTCCTTTGAAACCCGGTTAGAAAAGGCCGGATCCGCGAACGTCGGCCGTTTATTCATTGGCATGGGGCTGCAGGGAGCCATTCGAATCCGGACTCATTCACTTTGCAGCGCACATCCGCGATCGCCGTTTTGTGGCGGTGGATCGTGTTCATTTTTTGTTTCTTCGACCGCGCGGCAGGCAAATCGCGTTATTTTAGGACTCCCGATGGACGGGACGTGGTAGCCGGCCCCGCCGAACCATGGACCTGGCAAGTTGCGGAATTGTTTAAAGTCGAGGAAGGCAAAATCCGCCGTATCGAAGCTATCCTCCATAGGTGCCCTTACTGGATGAATTCAGGCTGGAGCACTTATGAACAGGGGATGTCGGGCCAGATTCTGATCATAAACTAATGACAAATTACGAATGGCGAATTGCATGCAATTCGCCATTCGTAATTACACTAACCACTAACCACTACAATTCCCCGCTCTCCAAAACTCCGCGCATATAACTGCTGATGACGTAAGCTTCGCCATCGGTTTCAAAAGTGATGGCTCCTTCGTTCATTGTCAGAAAAGTTCGCGCTCCGTGGCGCTGAAGTCGGTCCATGACTTCCGATGAAGGATGGCCGTAGGGATTGTTTCGGCCAGCCGATATTATGGCCCAGCGCGTTCCAGCGCGCTCGAGGAGAGCATTCGTTGTTGCGGAGCGGCTTCCATGGTGCGCGACCTTGAGCAGGAGGCCCTGCAGGTCGCTCGAGCGAGATAGAACTTCCGCTTCTCCGGACTTTTCCAGGTCTCCATTCAGAAGAGCCGAGAATCGCTTGAATGCAAATTCGAGCACTATGGAGTTGTCATTGGATGAGGCCGATTTGAAGTCGGCAGGGGGATGGAGAACCCGCACCTGCACCGGGCCCACTCTTTCCCCGACGCCTGCACATGGCTGATTTGCGGCCGTCCGCCTCTGACGGGCGGCAGTCAGTATCCTGTCGGGAACCATACGCGGATCCGACTGCAGGCAATCCAATCTCCTAACCCTGAAATTCTTCAGGATCGAGGGAGCTCCGCCCGCGTGATCGAGGTCCGTGTGGGAAAGAATTAAACGGTCCAGCCGGGTGATCCAGGCGTGCCATAGATAGCGGCTCACAACGGCTTCGCCTATATCGAAAGCATAGGCATTATCATCCCTGGAAGCCCCCTGCAGCAGACCTCCCGCGTCCACAAGCCATTTCCGTCCATCGGGAAAACGAATAAAGGCGGAGTCTCCTTCGCCCACATCGAGGAACGTAAAGCTCAAAACAGGCGCATTTTCCGGCCAGAACACTTCAGGACTGCCGCGAGTCAGCGACTCGCATCCGCGGATCAGGATTCCAAGGCCCGGGGCGGATCCGAGCGACAGGCAGGCAAGCAGGATCAGGATATAGGAATATGGAATCCATGCGTGCCGCCAACGAAAAAAACCCCAGGCAAAAAGGAGCAGTATGCCCGCAACAATCCAGGGTGCAGTGGGCGTCGGGCAGCGCTGCCACGCGCCGGCCAAAGCTGCTGTCCAGGCCGCTCCACGGGATAGCAGGGAAGCCAGCAAGCCGGCACAGTGCAGGAGTGCTTTCCCGAAATAGGGTGTTTCCTCCAGGAGTGAGGCGGCCAGGCCTGCGGCCAGGGTTAAAGAGGAGAGAGGAATGATCAACAGATTGGAAAATGGAGATATCCAGCTCATGCGGTTGAAGCGGCAGGCGAGAACCGGTTCAATCCAGAACTGAATGGCAATCGACACCAAAACCACGCTGCCGGCGGCCATGATCGCGCCGGCCGTCACCCTGTAAGCCCGGAATAGCACCGCCGACGCGACAGGGTGGAGAACCTCCGAAATGCTTTCCACGAGGATCTCGCCCCGTGTCCGAAGACTCCGGCCCAGTCGATGCCAGCGCCCGGGCTTAAGAAACAGGCGAGCGGGATCCCCGGCATGCCGCAAAGGCTCCAGCAACGGCCTCAAATGGTTCTCGATAGCCGGCGCCGCGGTCAGGGCGATGGCTGTGACGGAGAGGAAGGAAAGCTGGAATCCCGCTTCGAGCAGCCAGTCCGGCTTCGCGGCCAGCAGGAGCAGTGCTGAGGCGCACAGGATGTTTGCCGCAGAGGCCCTGCGCAGAATAAATCGGCCAAGCAGGTAGAGAATGAACATCCAGAGGCAGCGGGTGATGCTTGCCTGAAAGCCGACCACGAGGGTGTAGAAATATATCACGAGCGCGGCCAGCAGATAACGGATACGTTCCGGTACGCCGGCCCATTTTAGAAAAAGAAGCAGCACTCCGGCAATCCATGCCACGTGAAGCCCCGAAACAATCAGGACATGAAATGTCCCCGAATTTTGAAAGACTTCCCGAGTGCCGGTATCCAGCCCTGAATAATCCCCGACGGTCAAACTGGCCAGGATGGCCGCCGGTTGCCGGTCTCTCATTGCGCCAATCGGCGCGAAGCTGTTGCGCACATGCTCCCGTACCGAGACCGCGGGCTTTGTCCATGGGCTGGCACAGCCTCCGGGGACTGTTTCCAGGAGGCGGGGCGACTTGACTCTGCCGATGATGAAAATTCCGCGCCGTGCGAGGGAAGCTTTTCGGTCGACGGACCCCGGATTGCCATAGTTGCGGGGTATATGCCAGACGGCCCATCCCCGAACCCTGTCGCCCTGCAGAAGATTTGCATCGGCTGCAGAAGAGGTTCCGGCTTTGATCGCGGCTATGCGGATTAAGCCCTTGCCCTTGCATGGAATCCATCGGCCATTTTGAAGGAATGCACGCATATCGACGACGGCCGTGCTCTCGTCGCCCCGCTTGACACTGTCATCTGCCACGCACCCCTCGAAAGAAACCGGCTCATCCAGCCTGAAGGCGCGCCGCGGCAACAGAGAGCGAAGATCGGCATCCGAAAAGCCGTCGCGCTGCGCAATCGCCATCAGCATTCCGCCCAGGCCGACGGCTGCAAGCCCGAGGGCCAGCGCCAAACTCAGACGACCCTTGCGCAGCGCCAGGAAAGATGCACCGGCAAGGGAGGCGCCTGCCAGCGCCAGGCCGGCAAACGAGTATTCGCTGATAAGCAGTGAGAAACCGATCCCCAGAGAGAAGGCCAGTACTGCGGCGGCGGCCGGCATGCCGGATTGACGGTATACGATGGACGCTTTGAAATCGGAATCTGGATTGGCTCGATCCATGACTTACATCCGGGTCGCTTCCGGTTATCACCCGAAGAGATCTTCCGAGCTTCAATCGCAGATGCCTATGCTTTGACCAGGCGCACAACCGTTTCGAAATGATAGGTCTGGGGGAACATGTCGAGCCCCTGTACGAGGTCTATTCTGTAGTTGCGGCCGGAAAGCCCGGCAAGATCCCTGGCGAGAGTCTGAGGGTCGCAGGATACGTAGATGATGATTTTGGGAGCCCACTTTTGGATCCGCTCCATAACTACCACACCGGCTCCGGTGCGCGGCGGATCCAGCACAACAAGATCCACTTCGGGCAGTGAGAAAGACTCTTCGGATTTCATCCATTCGGATATGTCGGCGCAAATGGCCTGAATATGGTCGAGCCCGGCCGCGGAGGCATTGGCAGAGCAGAGCCGGCATGCGGAGGGAGAATTATCAACCGCCAGGACCTTGCTGAACTGACGGGCCAAAGGCAAGGAGAAGAGACCTGCACCGGCGAAGAACTCAAGAGCAGTTCCATGGCCGGCGCCTCGGGCAGCCTTTCGAACCAGCGCCGACAGTTCGTGGACCATGAAATCGTTGGCCTGGAAGAATACGGAAGCCGTTACGGCATACCTGAATTCACCGATACTTCTTCGCAGAAGGACCTCTTCATTCCTTCCGGGCCCGATCAAAGTTGAAACTCCCTGGTTGAGGTTGGATCCCAACCTGGCTGTGGCCCAGGAATTTTCCTCTTCGGAACAGGCTATATCCATTTCCTGGGCAGCAGAATCCGTATCAACCTTCAGCTTGAACTGGCGCAGCGAACCCAGGGCCTCGTTCAGCGAAGGCCTAAACAGAGGGCAACTCTCGATGTCCTCGACGGCGTGGGACCCCTGCCGGAAAAATCCAACCTTCGCCCCTGCTCCGCACCCCCGCACCTGGATGCGCGCCCTGGATCTGTACTCAAAAGGATGCGTACATGCGGTCATGGTGATCGCCAGGCCGCTCGACTGCGGGAACCGGTGCCGGAATATTTCCTCAAGGATCATGCGCTTAGCCTCGACCTGGCGCATGTATTCCAATTGCTGCCAATGACATCCGCCGCATTTTCCGAAATGCGGGCACGGAGGAGCCACCCGTCCGCTCCCAGCTTCCAAAATCCTGACTATTTCAGCGCGGATGAAGGTCTTCTTTATCTCGACCGGACGCACAAGCAGCCGGTCCCCGGGGACGGAATACGGCACAAAAACCACTTTCCCAAGATAGTGCCCCAGCCCCGCCCCCCCGTAAACGAGCTTCTCAACCTTGGTCTTGAAGGTCTTGACTGCCCTTTCAGGCCTATTCATAGGTCCTTGATCCTATTCTCCGATTGCTCATTGGCTTTCCGTCATGGCACCGGCTCGCAGAAAAATTCCTTGAGGAAGGCTAACCCTCGGCTCACAGGCGAAATAGGCTCAATTCGCCAATGCCGAACTTGCTGTGGATTTTGCTGTGCATGAAATTCGCAAGGATCTTTTCATAGGTTTCCTTGGGCAGCCTCTTCCTGTAAATTTTTAGCTGCTTTTTGGCTTCTTTTTCCCAATCGACCATCTCCTCGGGCGGCACGGCCGCACCGAGCCCTTCCATCAGAAGCCGGTCGACCATGCCAAGATCCCTTTCGACGGATTCGGAGTCGACACGGCTTTCTGCTTCCAGACTCTGCATTATCTCCTCAAGCCTTGCCAGCACCCGATCCATGCTTTCGGGTACCGGGCTGCTCAATGTATGTTTCGCGGAAAGCGCCTTTATTTCACTGATTCTTGCGGCTACCAGGCCCAAAACCTCGTTCTTGAGGGATTCATCTTTTGCCTCGGACCCGGCTGGCTCATCTCCGGAATCGGTTTGCGTGTCCGGTACGTGTTCCCCTACGTGAGCTTCGGCGTAGCTGGCGAATTCCGACATGACGCTGTCGTGGCAATAACAGAGGCTGTTTACTTTCGCGCTGCCGCGCCTTTGCCGCGCCATGAAGCTATCCATGGCGATATCGATGCCGCGAAGTGCGACCTGCAGGGGGACACCCGCATCACGCCAGGAGGCAATCAATCCCCAGTCCATGGGAGAGAGAAGCAGATGCTTCCCGCGCCTCTTCACAAAATGATCCTCGATCTCCGTGAAATAGTTGTAATAGTTCATAATTTTAAAGTGCCGGATGATTGTGGCACACCCGGCTGCCGGTGATCAAACAAACCTCTTTTTTGCCCTTTTTATCTATTGGCGGACGCCCCGGATTTGCCGCAATCGGACGCCTCGCGGTATCGGTTTTGTTTTCAGCGGATCAGTCCCGTCACAAGCGGCGGATGGGGGCTCGAGCCGGCAATGACTGTGAAATCGATCCGGCCCAGGACCCGCCCCCCCCTCGGTTTGCCTTCGACGCGTGTCAGGGTCAGCGAATCCCAGAGAAAGCCCAGACCGAAAACCGCTATTCCGGCATATCTCTCATGCCGCTGATAGAAAGCCGCCAGCCTCGAGCGCAGGAAACCTCCGGGCTTGGGAGGATTTTGCGGGGATTCGGGATGCCGCAGATTTGCCGAGGATTCATTTCCCATCTGGCGGTTCATCCGAGGTGAAGCTTTTGGCCGATTGTCCGTCTGCGCAACTCATTGCCGCATCAATGCTTGAAATGTCGAATTCCGGTAAAGACCATGGCGATGTCATGTTCGTTGGCCGCATCGATAGCTTCCGCGTCGCGCACTGAACCGCCTGGCTGAATGATCGCGCGTATTCCATAGTTCGTGGCAATCAATATCCCATCGGCAAATGGGAAAAAGGCATCTGAGGCCATCGCGCAACCCTGCAGGGGAAGAGTTGCTTTCATCGCGCCCCATTTCACGGCATCCACGCGGCTGGTCTGGCCGGCGCCGATGCCAAGCAATCGCGAGGCGCTGGAGAAAACAATGGCATTGGATTTTACGTGTTTTACCACGCGCCACCCAAACAGCAGAGCTTCCATTTCCTCGGGCGTAGGAGCGCGCCTGGTCACGGTTTTTATGTCCTCGGGCCGCAGGTAGTGCACGTCCTTGTCCTGGACCAGGAAGCCTCCGCCGATCTGGCGGTGCTGAAGCGCCGAAGGTGCATCCAGGTTGACGCGCAACAGGCGTATGTTTTTTTTCTGCTCCAAAACGGCAAGCGCGCCCTGCGAAAAATCCGGTGCGAGAATCACCTCCACGAAGGTTTTGTTGATTTCCGTCGCAGTATCCGCGTCGACGGAACGATTCAGAGCAACGACGGACCCGAATGCCGAGACGGGGTCGCAGTCCCGCGCCAGGGCATAGGCTTCAGCCAGCGCATCCGATTGCGCCACGCCGCAGGGATTTGTGTGTTTGATAACGGCTGCGGCGGGTTTGTCGAACTCCAGCACCAGGTTCCAGGCGCTGTCGGAATCCAGGAGATTGTTGTAGCTCAGTTCTTTCCCGTGCAGAAACTCCGCGCCCGCCACGCCGAAGGAGGGTTCAGAAATTCTGCGATACAACGCCGCGCGCTGGTGAGGATTCTCGCCATAGCGCAGGTCGCTGATCTTTTCCAGCGGCAGCACTTCCAGAGAAGGCAAGGCTCCGGATTGCTTCTGGGGTCCTTCGGGACACCAGACTCTTTCGGCGAGATAGGCGGATATGGCGCTGTCGTAAGAAGCCGTCGAGGCGAAGGCTTTTTGAGCCAGGACAAAACGGGTGGTCTCGCTCAGCGCACCGTCCCGGTCTCTCATCTCTTCCATAATCCAGCCGTAATCGCGCGGATCCGTAACAACGGCGACGCCGGCATGGTTTTTGGCTGCCGACCGAACCATGCTGGGGCCGCCGATGTCGATCTGCTCCACCACATCGGCATGCGAAACGCCTTCACGCGCCGCCGTCTCGCGGAACGGATAGAGATTGACGATCACCATGTCTATAGCCTGGATATCCTGTGCCTGCATCTGAGCCTGATGGGAAGGTTTATCTCTTATCGCCAGCAGGCCGCCGTGGATCTTCGGATGCAGCGTCTTCACCCTGCCGTCCAGGATCTCAGGGAATCCGGTATAGTCCGAGACATCCAGCACAGGTATTTTTTGCTGCCGCAGGAAGGTTGCCGTTCCTCCGGTTGATATCAGCTGCACTCCCATGTTATGAAGAAACTGCGCCAATTCTGATAAGCCGGTCTTATCGGAAACGCTTATCAGAGCTCGATGTATCGAAACCATGGATCACCTCCCGGGGCAATGCATCAAAAAATAGTATACGCATTGTATTTCAAGAAATCAGCAGGCGGCTGAGCGTTTTATTGGCCCGATGACGGCTCGCTAAGTACCGGTGCTATAGCAAATAGGAACCATGAACGATTATTTTATGCTTGACAAGCGCAAATCCGCTCGTCTAGGCTACTTTCAAAATATCTAAATCAGCATAAAAAGCTTACATTGCGCATGCCCTGAGCCCGGCATATCAGGCTTTCGGAGCGACAATGCGGCGGGTGTTCAAGTATTGTAAGGGGAATGTATATGAGTAGAATTACCGGCACCGTGAAGTGGTTCAACAATACCAAAGGGTACGGATTCATATCCCAACCTGCGGGAACAGATGTTTTCGTTCACTACAGCTCGATCCAGGAAAAGGGATATCGAACACTTCGCGAAGGCGAGCAGGTCGAGTTTGACGTTAAGGCGGGACCGCGCGGCCCGCAGGCTGAACATGTGGTAAGGCTTGAACCTCAACGGCAGGCCGAGGCCTAGGATTTATCTGCAGCAGCAGTAAACCGTACAGAGTCATTTTCCAGCGCAATGGTGAATGCGACAGCGTGGCATCCGTATTTTTTGCGGATGCCTTGAGTCTGTGCGGCAATATAGCGCGCAAACTGCTCGTACGAGATCGGCTTTTCATTCCCGCCCGGCTGTTTGAGGTGTACAAGGGCGCGATAAAGCTCCTGAACCTTTTCCCCCTCCGCCTCAGGATTTGTGAGGGAGATGCGAAGGGCATCCGCCCGGGATATGTCGGACGAAGAGCGGCCCGGAGCTTCTGGGGCGGTTTTTGCCGTTGCGTGCGTCCCCATTTCTTTTTCCTGCAGCGTACGCCTCCAGAGATCCCGGTAGACATAAAACCGTGTGATGAGCGTGGTGAACCGAAAACGCTGGGAAGGGGACATGTCCGAACACTCGGACAGCTTCTTCACAAGTTTCTCCACCCGAAGCTTGAGGTCGTCCGGGGGCTTCTTCCGGTTGCCTGAAAAAAAGATATGGTACTCGATCTTCAGGCGGCGGAGCCATTCCTCAAGGTTCGCGAGATCTTCGTCGTACACAGTGTCCCTGCCTTCGATAATGATTGGGGCTTTGATTGCGGCTGCCGATCAGCCGTTGAGCCCGGGCAATCAAACGCCAATTGACAGTCTTCATCAGGCTGTGTTGAAATAACCCGATGGACACAGCCCCTCAACAAGATAGCCTCCGGAAAATTCCGGCAGTAGACCAACTTCTGTTGCGGCCTTCGGTGGCCTCCTGGGTGAAGCGCACCAGCCGCGAATTCGTTGTTTCCGAAATCCAGAAACTCCTCCAGGAGATCCGGGACGGAATCCGGTCCGGCCGGGCCGATCCGGAAAGGGATATCGACCCGGAACGGCTGGATCAGGCGCTGGACCGGAAGCTTCAGCAACGCCTGCTTCCCAACCTGCGCACCGTCATTAATGCAACCGGCGTCATTTTGCATACCAATCTGGGCCGGGCGCCCCTTTCCGATGCCGCCCAAGAGAGTTTATCGGCATTTTCCGCCTTTTACACCAACCTGGAATATGATGTTGATACGGGACGCAGATCCCACCGGGACAAACTGCTGGAGCCCTTGCTGGGAGAGGTGCTGGGTTGTGAGGCTGCAATCGTTGTCAACAACAACGCGGCAGCCGTGTTTCTAATCCTGAATACCCTGGCTGCAGGAAGAGAGGTGGTAGTATCCCGCGGAGAACTGGTCGAGATCGGCGGTTCGTTCCGCATTCCGGATATTCTTGCGCGCAGCGGAGCGATCCTGCGCGAGATCGGCACGACCAATAAATCACGGGTTCAGGATTATCAGAATGCCATCGGCCCGAACACGGCTCTGCTGCTCCGGGTACACCCGAGCAATTTTAGAATGCGGGGATTTACGGAAAGACCCGAACTGCACGAACTGGCCGGCCTTGCGCGCAAATCCAATATCCCGCTGGTGGAAGATATCGGAAGCGGCTGTCTGGTGGATCTGCGGCCCTATGGAATCGACGGCGAGCCGCTGATAAAGGAAAGCTTCGACTCCGGAGTGGACCTGGTCTGCTTCAGCGGAGACAAACTTCTGGGCGGACCCCAGGCTGGAATCATCGCGGGAGCGAAAAGGCTGGTAGACCCCATTCGCAAGAATCCTCTCATGCGCACTTACAGGGTTGAGAAGCTCATCTACGGAGCGCTGGAGGCCACGATCAACAGCTACAGATTTGGGAGAGCGGAAAAGGAAATCCCCATCCTGCGGATGATTGCGGCAACTGAAGCGGATCTGGGCAGGCGGGCGCGCCGGTTTACCCGCAGGTTGCGGACACGGCTGCCCAAGGAAGTAAAGGCTCATCTGTTGAAAGGAAACTCGGTTGTGGGCGGCGGATCGTGTCCCGATTGCGAACTTCCCACAATGCTGATAGCTCTCGAGCCCGGCCTCCTGAGCCCGAATGCAGTCGAGTTAAAGCTGCGCGCTCAAGGGACGCCCATAATTCTCAGGCTGGAGGAAGACAAGCTTCTCGTGGATCTGCGGACAGTGTTCCCGGAACAGGAATCCGCCCTCATCGAGGGCCTCTGCAATGCAGTGGTTAGCGGTTAGCGGTTGGCGGTTTCGGCACCATTGTTTGATTCGGAAGAGCGGGTAATGGGGGCTTTGTCAATAGTGGGGCCCGCATTCAGGATGACAAAAGAAAAAATGCAGCTCTATGGCAAGAGATGCGCCAAAGCGGCAGCTCAATTATCTCCCATGAACCGCTAATTCCTGTTGGTCTAGCCTGTAACTCTTTCCGAAAGTCTCGATTGCCATGAAGGGCAACAGCACGGAGCTCAGGGTTGTAAGAGAGAAGTTGTAGCCGCACCGGAATTCAAAGGCTGGTTCATCTCCCCAAAGGAGTCGCAATGAGGCAGCTGAGTCCTCGAGTTGAACTCGAAGACTCAGTGAATCGGTTTTCGTCTGCCGACCGAAAAATAGCTATTGGGGCGGGGCTATTTTCGATGAAGGAATCTTGGGACATCCATTGGGGCACAAAGTTATTACGTGAACATAACGAAGTTTCCCGTTTTCCAACCGGAACATGTGCTCGTCAAACAACCCTTTTGGTCCGCTTCCACCAAAATCCACTTGACCTACGACTGTTCCCAGATCGACATCAACGATATAGCGCCGGTTAGTCATTGGGACACCGCCACCCTTAGGAACCCCATAGGTGCAGGTGGGATTAGGGTCGTTATTGGGATTCATATACCTTCCACCCTCAATACGGACGCAGGGGATACCCCAGGGCACCTTTGAAAAGGCAGAATAATCCTGAAATATGTCGAAGTAGTCGCTCGCGACTTTGATTAGGGTCTGTCGATCAGTGCGCTTCTCAGGAGGAAGCAGGTCCCAATTCTCTATTGACGAGTACTTCAGAAAGTCGTCAGCATTGAAAAGCCAGTCATTTTTATCGCTGACGAGGCTTTCAACCTCAGCAATCTTGCCATCTTCAATTTTCAGACGGGTCCCGGTGACATACTGAGGGTTATTGTTGGCGCTGATAATTTCGGTGAAGGTCTCACAGATGTCAACGTCGAGAATGCTGCGATGTAAATCAATAACCAAAGGCTTTTGCCAGATGCCTTCTCCGAACTTGAGCGTCTTTCTTCTTTCGATGTACTTCGCCTGCGGTGTAAGGGGCATCAGGGATGGCTTCCCTTGCTTCAGGGCATCTATATACTTGTCGACTGCCTTCTGAAGGCCTTCCCGGGTACATCCTTTTGCCGCAGGAGTCAGGACGGTTTCCGCCCGAACAGACATAGTGCTGAAGAGTAGTACGAATACCGCGATTGCCCGAATCATAGCTCCTCCTTGAATGTGGTTTTCACGATAACAGATTATAGGCATTTCTGTCTTGGAGTGCGAGAGCAGAGCGGGGAGATCGGAAAGGAGGAAAGGAAATCGATATCGATAAAATCGATAAAATGCCAACAGATGCTCCTTCCGACATTTCGTGCAGCGGATGCGCGCGAAGCCCCCTTGAAGCCGCCCGCAGGACAGGAACTCCTCCACAGAACGGACGACCACCGGGCGCAGAGCCCCGATTGCGGCTCGAAGCGCTCTTCGTAGGCGCGCACGTAACTGTCGAAGAGAGTCTCAAACAGCTGATAGAAAGCGGAGCGTTCGGGATGCCTCGGACGGTATTGAGGTGAGGATTCCGCAATGTTTTCGCCGCATCGATCATAGGGTGCACGAAGGCATGTTTGGGCGGCATAGGGACCGGCGTCGATCGCCTGAAGCCGGAACGACATGGGGGGCAATAGACCTCCTGCGGCCACGAGGCTGCAACAGATCTAATTGCCAAAGTGACATTCGAGCCAAAGCATTTCCGGGACATCCGCTTCAAAACGCTGAAACCAAGCAACTTGTTGAGCGTCCAGCGCGGGGATCCTGAAGAGATAGGCAAGCTCGATGGAAGCTCTGCATTTTCGGAAAGTCTCCGCGCCATGCGCGCGGCCTGCCGGAAGTTTTTGGATCGGGTTGGAGCAGAGGGGCGGGAAGCCGCTCCTTATGCGCGGCGTCATGGCCATTGGGCGAGTTGGACCTTTTACAGCGCGCTTGGCGAGATGTGCGGAACCTTCGGCGTTCACCTGGCCTGCATCGCCGCGCATTTCAAAATTGACGTCGAAGACAGGCTCGCCACAATCCTTTCGGGAAAAAAGGATTTAACATATAAAGTATCTATCCGCCGCGGCGGAGGTTGACATGAAACAAGCTCGATTCACGCGCAGAGCCCGCAGCGTACAGCGAAGATTCCGCGAAGCCCGGCTTTTTGCCATGGCCATGCGTTCGGCTTCCCATCCCGTGCTTGCCCATGTTGTGCCGATTCGGCGATGCAATTTATCGTGCGCCTATTGCAGCGAATTCGACAACCACTCTGCTCCGATACCCCTTGAGGAAATCGTTGCCCGCATCGACATGCTGGCGGAGCTCGGCACAACCATGATCACAATCAGCGGAGGAGAACCGCTGCTTCACCCTGCCCTGGATCCGATCGTAAGGCATATCCGGAGCCGCAACATCCTGGCCACTCTGATCACCAACGGGCTGCTGATCACTCCCGAGCGCATCGATGATCTGAATGCTTCAGGTCTGGATCGCCTGCAAATCAGCATCGACAACTTGACGCCGGACGCGATATCGCAAAAAAGCCTCAAGGCATTGGACGGGAAGCTTCGCATGCTCGCCGAACGGGCTCTGTTCGAAGTCGACGTCAATTCCGTGATCGGAGCCTCGGTTGGCGATCCTGGGGACGCATGGCTCATCGCACGCCGCGCGAGCCAATTGGGCCTAAGCTTTACTGTCGGCCTCGCTCACAACAACCAGGGACAGCTACTTCTGTTGTCCGAAGAACACCAGGCAGCTCTTCGAAAGATCAAAATGCTTCAGCTTTCCACTTTCGCCGCCGCCCGCTGGAATCCTTTTCAGGCAAATTTATCCTTAGGCGTGCCTAACAACTGGCACTGCCCCGCAGGTGGACGCTACCTATATATCTGTGAAGAGGGGCTGGTGCACTGGTGCTCGCAGCAGCGCGGTCACCCGGGAGTTCCGCTTGCCAAATACACGCCAAAAGATCTCGAACGTGAGGCGCAGACGCCAAAAAGCTGCGCGCCATTTTGCACAATCGGGTGCGTTCACCGGGTCGCGATGCTTGACGAGCTCCGGGAGAATCCGCGGGACGCTGTGGATCGTTGGCTTGCCGCGGAGCACCCGGATCGAGGTCCAGCCCCCGTCCCTTGGCCCGTGAGAGTTCTTTTATGGATGTTTTGGGAACCGAAGGGAGGTGTGCGGCGCCGCCTCATGACCGGCGCAGTGCGTCACCTTCTGCGCCTGCGCTGACGATGGTAAACTCGGAAGAGGTGGAATATGGATTGTGCTGAAGAGCTGGGCACTTACCTTTTCTGCTTCATGATCGGGTTTGCCTGACCCTTGCCGCGTTCGGTTCGTTGCAGGATCAAGCCCGCAGAAATCGATGCGGCTTGACTAGATCGCTGGAGAGGTGCGCATAGCGGTAAACCATAACGTGGCCGGCATTCACTTTTAGGGCGTGGCACGGATCTGGACGGCAGCCTTCCCGGCAATTTCTTGAATGATGAGCCGTAAGTGCTTTGTTATCAGTACTGCGGGTGGGAATCGAGCCCGCATGAGTGTCGAACTGTGCGATTGTCCATTCGTATTGCCTCGGTAGCCGATCTGCCGAGGGGGTGAAAGCTATAACGGTCCGTGGGGCTCACCTGCAATGTATGCGCTGGAAGGTGGAAATATCGGCTTCCAACTTGGGGGGCCGGCGACTGTAAAGCCTTTGGCTCTGCCGGAGGATACTCGCGATGTATCTCTCTCCCGGCCCCGCAGACTTGGCCGGGGTGCATAGGGCTGCCGGCTCACTTGAGAACAATAGGCACCGGCTCCACCTTCCAGATCTTCTCGCAGTAGTCCCGGATCGATCGGTCAGAAGAGAACTTTCCCATCCTGGCCACGTTTAGGATGGACATTCGGGTCCACCGCTCCTGATCCCGGTAGGCCCTATTCCATCTTCCTCGGCTGCCCTGTGCACGATAACACTGTGCTCCAGAACCGGCCGTTGGGGTCTATTTTTTTTCGGCTGGAAACAGCCATGCGAATGGGCACGTGGGTGAACTCCCCCTTCCAATTGGCGACGACCATGTTTGTCCGACCGCTCATGCCTGCATGAACGGCGTGCTGGCCCAGGAGCAGACAAAAAGCCGAGTCGCGGGGATTCGCGGGGAGGCTCCGGATACTGTAACTGGGATCGATGTACTTGAGATTGACCTCCATGCCCTCCTTCTTGAAATAGCCGTTGATCTGGTCCTTGAGAAAAGGGCCGATATCGCCGAACCGGACGTTGCCCGAGGCATCTCTTGCACCCGTCTCCTGCATCAGATTCTGGCCGGCGCCTTCCCCAACCACGATCACCGCATGCCCTCTCCCGTTGAGCCTGTCTTTTAGTGCCTTGAGGAAACCCTCGATCGAGAAAAGAGCTTCCGGTATCAAGCAGAAGTTCACGTCGCTGTTGGCCATGGTTGCATACGCCGCGATGAATCCGGATTCCCTGCCCATGAGTTTCACCAGCCCCACGCCGTTTCTTGCACCGAGCGCCTCGGCATGGGCTGCGTCGATCGCTGTTCTGGACTCCGATACCGCCGTGTTGAAACCGAAAGAGGACTCCACAAAGGAGATGTCGTTGTCAATGGTCTTCGGGATGCCGATCACTCCAATCTTCAATCTGCGGCGGCCGATTTCTTCGGAGATGGCCTGGGCTCCACGAAGCGTGCCGTCCCCTCCGATCGTAAAGAGGATCCCGATGTTCATCCGATCGAGGGTATCCACCATCTCGGAGTTGTCCTGCGGACCGCGGGAAGAAGCGAGGATTGATCCTCCCATCTTGTGAATGCTATTTACCGTCTCAGGGTCTAGCTCCAGAGGGACGTGTCCATAGCGGTAGGTGAGGCCTTCGTATCCGTATCGAAAGCCGAAAACGGTCTTTACGCCGTAATGATAAAACAACCCGAGAACAATGGAGCGGATCACATCGTTCAGCCCAGGACATAAGCCGCCGCAGGTGACAATGCCGCACTTGAGCTTCGAGGGATCAAAATAGATTTTTTCTCTCGGTCCTGCGGTTTCGAATTGCGGCGGTTCTTTGCCTGAACCGAGGCATTTTCGCACCTCTTCCATTTGGTGGTGATAAAGTACACGCTCCTCGTCTCCGACAAACTGACCCACCTGCATCGGTGATGGAATGTGGCACTCACCAAGCCTTTGAATGGTGAAATCGAGATTGTGTTCAGTCATGGTAAGTCTCCAAAGGAAAAGTGCTGGAGTGATGGAGTATTGGAGCAATGGATGGCTGGTTGTCAAGAACCGCAAGCAGCATTGCTTTCTTAATCATCAAATGATCCATCCAGACCCGCAGTTTCTGATATCCCCTGTTTTTGTTCCTCTTCATTCACCATCACTCCAGTATTCCAGTACTCAATCCCTCCAACTCTCCGTTACTCCATTCACTTGTACATCGTTGTGCCAACGCCTTTCAGATCCTGGACGGCCTGTTTGACCCGCTCGGCCATGGAAGCCTCAGCCAGGCCAAGATAGACGCGGGGATCATAAGTCTTCTTGTTCCCCACCTCGCCGTCGACCTTCAGCACGCCGTCATAGTTCTTCAGCATGTGGCCAGCTATCGGGCGGGTGAAGGCATACTGCGTGTCCGTGTCGATGTTCATCTTGACCACGCCGTAGTCAATTGCCTTGTGAATGTCGCGGAGTTCTGAACCGGATCCGCCATGGAAAACAAGGAAAAAACGGGCCTTCTCACCGTACTTTTTCACCACGGCGTCCTGACAATCCCTAAGAATCGACGGTTTCAGTTTCACCTGTCCCGGTTTGTACACACCGTGAACATTGCCGAAGGTCGCGGCAAGGAGATATCGGCCGCCCTTGATCGCATTGAGGCGCCTGGCAACTTCGAGCGTGTCCTCGGGCGTGGTGTAGAGCTTGGCCCCGGCCGCACCCGACACTCCATCCTCCTCTCCGCCGACCACACCCGCCTCGATCTCGAGAATGAGCTCATTCTTCTGGAACCGCTCCAGAAGCTTGATCGCAATATCGAGATTCTCTTGAGCGACAGTGCGCTTCCGTCGAACATGTGGCTGTTGAAGAGGTTGGGCCTCCCCGCTGCCCGCCGTCTTTCGGTCTCCTCCACGAGAGGAATGACGAGTTTATCGAGCTTGTCCGCCTGACAGTGGTCCGTGTGCAGAGCAACATAGATCGGGTACCGTTCTGCCGCTCGATGGACGTGTTCGGCGATGGAGATGGCGCCAAGGGCCATGTCCTTCACCGATGACCCCGAAGCAAAAGCTCCGCCGCCTGTCGAGACCTGGATAATGCCGTCACTCTTGCCTCCGTTAGTCCCTTGAGCACTGCATTTGCGGTTGTGAGCGATGTTACGTTGATGGCGGGATAGGCGTAGTGCCCCTCCCGCGCCCTTTCAAGCATCTTGCAGTAGATTTGGTAATCAGCTACCGGCATACATCCTCCTTGTTTTGCCCAAACGGCAGCGGCCCCGAAATTTTTTTCGTAGGTCACCACTGGGCTCCAGCTATCCCTTGGCTGCCATGAGCTTGAGGAGATCCACAACCCGATGGGAGTAGCCCCACTCATTGTCGTACCACGAAACAACCTTGAAAAAGCGTTTTTCCCCCTTGAGGTTGTTTTGCACTGTTGCGAGGGAATCGTATATCGAGGAACGGTCGTTATGAATGAAATCCGAGGATACGAGCTCCTCCTTCGAATATTCGAGAATTCCCTTCAGGTACGACTCTGAGGCCTTCTTCATCAGGGCGTCGATCTCTTCGATCGAGGTGTCCTTCTCAGCGAGAAAGGTCAAATCCACCACCGAGACGTCCGGCGTGGGGACACGAAAAGCCATTCCCGTCAGCTTTCCCTTGACCTTGGGGATCACTTCCCCCACAGCCTTGGCCGCGCCCGTGGTGGACGGGATGACATTGATGGCTGCGGCCCTGCCTCCTCTCCAATCTTTCTTGGAGGGACCGTCCACGGTCTTTTGCGTTGCCGTGTAAGAGTGAATCGTGGTCATGAGTCCTGACTGCACCCCGATCCCCTCCTTCAAGAGCACATGGACCAGCGGGGCAAGACAGTTGGTCGTGCACGAGGCATTGGACACCACGTGATGGGCCTTGGGATCGTATTCCTTCTCATTCACTCCAATGACCAGTGTCTTCACTCCCCCCTTGCCGGGAGCCGTAATGATGACCTTCTTTGCGCCCGCTTTCAGATGAAGCCCTGCCTTCTCCGCATCGGTGTACAAGCCCGGTGGACTCGATCACGTATTCGACTCCCAATTCCTTCCAGGGCAGAAGGTCAGGGGTCTTGGTGGCCATCACGCATTTGATCTTGTGGCCGTTGACCACGAGCGTGTCATCCTCTTCCAGAGAGGGATTGCTCTTTGCGGTTTCAAGCGTTCCCGGGAACTTGCCATGAACCGAATCGTACTTCAATTGGTAGGCAAAATACTTTGCGTCCGTGGAGACATCCACCACCGCCACGACGTCAAAGTCCTTCAAGAGCCCCTGCTCCACCAACGCGGCGAATACGAGCCTGCCGATCCTCCCAAACCCGTTAATAGCGACTTTTGTACCCATTGTTTTCCTCCTAAGCTATACGAACGTATTTTGATCTTTTATTTTTGAGCCAGCTCATTCTGAATGCAGTCCCGCTGGCGAAAGGCTTTCCTGCCCAAAAACCTTGCCCCTTTACCAAATTCTTTCTCGATCCGCAGCAACTGGTTGTATTTTGCGATTCGATCCGTTCGGCTGGCCGATCCGGACTTGATTTGTCCCCCGGCGGTGACGACCACCCGATCGGCAATGAACGTGTCTTCATTTAGGCTGCTTAATTAAGGTTGGGGCAGCATTGTCACTTTCTAGCCACTAACCACTGAAAACATAAGCCGGGCGGTATCCATATCAACCCTGTCCAGGCGCACCCGTATTTTCGATCCCAATTGAAACCGGTGCCGCCTTCCAACCAGGGAGTGAGTCCTTTCGTGGTACTCGTAGTCGTCGTCCGTCAGGGTGATGAAAGGGACGAATCCTTCGACGAAGTGGTCCAGCAGTTCCACGAATAATCCCTGCCGTGAGACGGAAAAAACAAGTGCATCGAACGTGTCCCCGACTTTGTCGGCCATGAACTGGGCTTTCTTAATGCGCTCTATCTCACGTTCGGCCTCGTCTGCCACACGTTCCCGGGTTGACGTGTGCAAGGCGATCTGTCCGAGCCGTTCGGCTACCTGCGCCTGCCAGGCGGACGAAGGCGTTTTACGGAGGCATTCCTTCAGAAGCCGGTGGATTAACAGGTCCGGATATCTTCGAATGGGGGAAGTAAAGTGGGTGTATTCGGCCGCAGCCAGGCCAAAGTGGCCCACATTGGATTCCGAATAGTGCGCCTGCATGAAAGAGCGCAACATGAGATAGGCCAGAAAACGCTGCTCGCTTTTCCCTTCCAGCTGCGCCACGAATTTTTGAAAGTCCTTCGGGTGGTATTCTCCGTCGTGCTTTTCCAGCTTGTATCCGAGCACCCGGGCAAATTCCGCGAAATCCTCTACCTTTTTGGGATCGGGCTTTTCATGCACGCGGTAAAGGACCGGGCTTCCCGATGAGTTCAACCTCCCGGCGACGCATTCGTTGGCCAGCAGCATGAATTCCTCAATAATGCGGTGGGCAATGTTGCGTTCGGCAGGGACAACGCTGATCACCTCGCCGCTTTCGGAAAACCGTATCTCCGCCTCCGGCAGATCAAAATCGACCGCTCCGCGTCGATACCTCTTCCTGGACAGAATCCGGCAAAGCTCCTCCATGGTCTCGAAAAGAGGAACCAGGGCGGCAAAGCGCTGCCTTTCTTCGGGATCCCGGTCTTCGAGGATTTTTGCTACGGAAGTATAGGTCATCCGCGCATGGCTCCTCAAAACTCCTTCTGCAAATGACTTTTGAACAACCTTGCCCTTTGTATCAATTTCCATGAGCGCCGACAGAACGAGCCGGTCCGCACCGGGTTGCAGACTGCAGATTCCGCTGGAGAGGTTGGGCGGGAGCATAGGGATGGCGCGGTCGGGAAAGTAAACGGATGTTCCCCGTTCGTAGGCTTCGGAATCGAGAGCCGTGTTTTCGCGCACATAGTGAGAAACATCCGCTATATGTACTCCCAAGAGATAGTTCCCCGATGGGAGTTTTTTGAGACTGACCGCGTCGTCGAAATCCCTGGCTGTCTCTCCGTCGATCGTTACAGCAACCTCCTGGCGGAAATCTTCGCGCCCCGCAAGCTCCTCCTCCGGCACGCGCGCGGGAAGCTTTGACGCTTCCTTAAGGGCCTCAAAACTGAAGTCCACCGGAAGACCGAATTTGTGTTCAACGATCCTATATTCAATCCCGGGATCCCCCGGGTATCCGAGTATTTCGATGACCTTCCCCTGAGGGATCTGGTTTCTTCCGGGAGGGAGAGTGATGGCAACCACGACAATCTGGCCTTCCTTTGCTCCTCTGGCGGCCTGAAACGGGATCCGTATTTCGTAAAGGATGCGGGCGTCCAGTGGAGTGACAAACGGAAAGCGAATGTGCTCGTGATAGCGTGCGACAATCGTCGATCGGTGTCTCTCAAGCACCCGGACAACCGTGCCCTCGAGCCGTGGCTTTTCTTCTTCCCGGATGCGGCGCCGCCCGCGATGGTGGGGCCGGACCTGTTTGGTGGCAACCTTTACCAGGACGCGATCTTCATGGAGCGCATCCTCCATGTTCCGTGCCGGGATGAAAATATCTTCTTTGTACTGCGTGCGGTCGTCCGGGATCAAAAAGCCGTAGCCGTCCCGATGGCAGGCCAGAATTCCCGAAACAAGGTTTTCGCGCGCGGGCAGGCTATACCTTCCCCGCTTCACGCGCCGAATTATTCCTGCAGCATCCAACTCGTCCAGAAAACGCTGCAGGCTTCTGCGGTCGTCGCTGTCCAGGTCGAGCCAGCGCACGGTATCCCGGAATGTGAAGCTGTTGGTTTTCAGGGATCGTATGAGCTGGACTACTCGGTCTTTCTGGTTTTGGGTCAGCGGAGAAGAAACCACTTGCCCCCACCATGCATGACGGCGCCGCCCGTGTCGGCGGAATAGGATAGCAGGGGCGCCGCGTCCTGCTGATTGACGGAAAAAACAAGCCATCCATCCAAAGCCTCTCCGGATTTAAGGGCTTTGCGCATTTCCGGCTTAGGGGGCACCGCGGAAGCGGGCTTATACTCTTCTCCGTCGGCGGAATAGGCGGTGAACTGGTCCGGCGTCAGCTGATGAATGCAGAGTCCGGGCGTACCCCTGGCGTAGTATTCGAACTTGACGCGGGCAAGCAGGTAGTCAAAACCGGGATTGGGCGCTTTGTTTGCGCTGTCGGCTTCCCGGATACGCTTCCATGCCTCCTCCGCCCGCACAACTTCCAGCAGAGTGATTTTCATGTCATAAAGCTCGTGAGAGGTATAACCTTCGCCGCACTCAATAATGCCGGTGACGGTCGCCCCGACGGGTGCGGGCGAGGTTGGAGACGACCCGGGTGTTTCTCCCGATGCCGTCGGCAGGGCCGCTGCCAGAATGATGATAACTGCCATGAGATGCCGCATAGAACACCCCTCAGAATAATTGTATCCGTTAAATCTTCCAATGACACCCAAGTATGAGATTCCGGGCCGAATTTTGTTTCAGCCGATTGCAGCATGCATCCTATTTTCGGATTGCTTCATAAGTCAAGCGGGAAGACCGCCCTGCCAACCAACCTTCTTTTCCGGCAAGAGCTTTTCAAGCGTGCGAATAACCGAACCGCGATGAGTTCCGGCCCAGAAAATCCTGCCGCACTTGGGACAGGACTTGAATTGCCGTTGCGTTTCATAGACAAAAACCGGGATGCTATTTCGCACCATTTCGCGCGAAGCACTCACAAGCGTCTCGTTGCACGAGAGGCAGCGGGTAAGAAGGGAAGGGAGGGCCGTGAGATTCAAAGCCCCAAGAATCTGCCGGATCTGATCCTGAACGTTCTGGCTTTCCAGGAATATGAAATCCCTGACCGGCTTTCGCACCAGAAGCCGCGTGTCGCGTGACAGGAGTATCCGCCCGTCACGGTTGGACAGGGAGATCAGTTCATCGTCCGAGAACCGGTTGGAATACAGGACATCGAAACCCGCGATGCGAAGCCATTTCGCCAGCCGGCCAAGCATCACGTCCGCTATGAAGCAAGGGTGGGCTTTATCCTGGCGCACCAGCCCTGAGGTCTTTGCCCGGATCTGTTCGTGGCGCTGCGCTGCCGCTCTTCTTCTTGTTGCGGAATTTCCCATAATTACATTGGTAAATCCCCGGCTCTGCCGGGGGACTCAAAGAGTTTGACAGCTCCGTATTTTGAAACGCTGAGATACGCTGACAAAAGCGCTGACAAACGCCGATTTGTTCGGCGAGGATCGGCTTTTGCCCGCGTAAGTCAGCGTTCAAGACCGGCGTAACTCCTCCAACCGCTTTGAGCGGTTCAAATCTTTTAAGCCTCCGGCGTTGCCGGAGGTACCTGACCTAATCCGGGGCCAATCGGTTCGTCCGCCGCTCAGCCAAAGCTTCCTGCGTATGAGTGAACCGATTTATCCGCCGGAGAGCTTTTTCTGAAGCTGCTCATTGACGACCTTCGGATTCGCCTGGCCCCTGGTCTCCTTCATCACCTGGCCGACAAAAAAGCCGAACACTTTGACCTTGCCCGCCCGGTATTCCTCAGCCTGTTTGGGATTTGCGGCCAGAATTCCGTCGATCACCGCTCCCAGGCCCGCTTCATCACTCATCTGCGTCAATCCCATACGCCTGATGACGGCGGCAGGTTCTTCCGAAGTGCGGCACATTTCTTCGAAAACCGTTTTGGCAATCTTTCCCGAAATCTCTCCCGAATCCACGCTCTGAATCAATGCCGCCAGCTTTCCCGGCAGGATCGGAGACTCCTCGATGTCTTTGCCGGAATTTTTCAGGGCGTAGGCAAGGTCCCCCATGATCCAATTGGCGGATGCCCGCGCGTTGCCGGATTTTTCGGCACACTCCTCAAAAAAATCGGCCATTGCCGGAGTTGCAGTTAGGAGCAGGGCGTCATCCGCCGGAAGGCTGTATTCCTCCATCAGTCGTTTCATTCTGGCACCAGGCAATTCCGGCAATTCTTGCTTCACCCTCTCAATCCAGGCGCGATCCAATTTCAGCGGCAACAGATCCGGTTCGGGGAAATAGCGGTAATCGTGGGCTTCCTCTTTGCTGCGCATGGGGATTGTGCGCCCTTCCGATTCGTCCCACAGGCGGGTTTCCTGCGCGATTTCTCCTCCCTCGGACAATATCTGCGTCTGACGCAAAATCTCGTAATCCAGTGCCTTCTGCAAAAACCGGAACGAATTGAGGTTCTTTATTTCAACCTTGGTCCCGAGCTTTTCCGCCCCCTCGGGGCGGACCGATACATTCGCGTCGCAGCGCAGGCTTCCTTCCTCCATATTGCCGTCGCACACCCCCAGGTAAATGAGCGTTTTGCGAAGATGCGTCAGATAATCGTAAGCCTCCTGGCTGCTGCGGAAATCGGGCTCGCTGACTATCTCCACGAGGGGGACACCGCTCCGGTTCAGGTTCACATGGGATTTTGCGGCAGCATCCGGATTACCCTCGTGGATCGATTTCCCGGCATCATCCTCCATGTGAAGGCGCGTGATGCCGAAAGCTTTTTCCCTCCGGTCCACTATTTTCCCTGCGTCTGTCCTCTCTCCAGAAAATACCATCACGCGTCCATGCTCTCCGAGGGGACGATCGTATTGCGAAATCTGATACCCCTTGGGCATATCCGGATAGAAATAGTTTTTTCGGGCAAAAAAGGATGTCTCATTGATTCGGCATCCCAGGGCCATCGCGGTCTTGACCCCCATTGTAACCGCCTCCCGGTTCAGCACTGGAAGCGCTCCGGGAAGGCCCAGGCATACCGGGCAAGTCTTTGAATTGGGAGGAGCGCCGAATTGAGTGCTGCAGCCGCAGAAAAGCTTGCTGCGAGTGAGCAGTTGGGCGTGCACTTCAAGTCCGATAACGGGTTCAAATTTCATGGTCGTATTATAGTCCTGATTAGATGAGGAAATCTTCTGGCCTTTGAGCCCTGGAGCTGCCAACCGCTCTCCTTCTCAAATCCACCGAAATAGATATATTTCGCATAAATTAATGAGCATAAATGATCATTTTACGCCGACCATACACGGGCGTCTTACCATTACCACGCAGTCTAAGTATTGTTTTATCAAACAATTAAATTAGTTGCCCAAACGCTCTGCGGATCTGGCACAGAACATGCGATTTCACACCTGTTGAGAGCGCTGCTTTGGATCCTGCCGGCTCTGGGCCATGGGATTCGAGGGATGTCCGGTGTACGATCACGAGCAGCGCCTCCCTTTAACGAAAGCGGACTAAGGTTTGAGAAATCCCGATATGAGGGTTGATGCCTTTTGCCGGAGTTCATCGAATCCGGTCTGCCCATCCAGCCACAAAATATTCCGGTCCGATCGGAACCACGTGAGTTGTCTCTTGGCGTAATGCCGGCTTTCCTTTCTGGTTTCCTCCAGCGCCTGCTCCAGGGAGATCGTTCCCTCCAGATATTCCGCTACCTGACGATACCCGATCGCCTTAAAAGCCTGTGAGGATCTTGGGAATTTCCCCAGCAGCCACCGGACCTCCTCCAAAAAACCTGCCTGAAACATCTCCTCTACGCGCCGGTCAATATTCCGGTAAAGCTGTTCGCGAGGTTGATCTATGCCGAGTTTTAACCAGCGAAAACCCCGGAGGGCATCCCTGGGCTGTTCCTGCCACCAGCTCATGGATTTTCCGCTGACAAGGTGCATTTCATAGGCCCGAATAATCCGTTCCACGTCCTTTTCGGCGATTCTGGCTGCCGATGGAGCATCCACGCGCTGCAGGGCCCGGTGCAGGATCCGGGGCCCCTTGCGCTGGATGATCCGCCGCATGCGCATTCTCAGGGGTTCGGACCGGCCCGGGCCCTCAAAGAGACCCTCAATCAGGGCCCGAAGATAAAACCCTGAACCGCCGATTACAAATGCAAGTTGCCCGCGCTGGCGAATCTCCCGGATCGCCTGTCTTGCGATGCGCTGGTAGTCTCCGGCGGAGAAATCTTCATCGGGATTCCGAATGTTTAACATGTGATGCGGCACCAGTGTCTGTTCGGCCAACGAGGCTTTAGCGGTGCCGATATCCATGTGCCTGTAAACCTGAAGAGCGTCACAACTGACAATCTCTCCCTGGAACAGGCTGGCAAGGGCAATGCCCAGGCAGGATTTCCCCGATGCAGTGGGGCCGAGTATGACGATTCCGGGATATTCGTCCATCACGCTTTTGATCCAAATACCTCCCCAGGCTTTTGGTTGAGGCTCGTATCCGGGCACGCCCATTCCGGTTGCGGGTCTCAAGCCTTCAACCTGCAACCTTCAGTCGAAAGCATGCCTCCCTGATCCGGTGCACCAGGAAAGCTTTCACAAATACAGGTTAGCCAAGCCTCAAATAATAGCGGATGCAGGCAACCAATAGAAACACCAGTGCCAGCAGGATAATACCCAGTACTTGTGAGCGAAGACGATCCATTGCTTTAAATTCGAGATTCGTGAAGCCGGCTACGAAATTGGCAAACCGGGGATCTGCCGGTTCCCGGTCACAGAGGATAGCAAGAAATAAAACAGGAAACACACAGCCTGTTTATAGGTTGCTCACTGATATTTCGCCCTTGTTCCGGACCGCCTGCTGCCATACATCGCACCCGCCAATCTCGAATCTCCAATCTCGAGCCATAGCTAATACGCTTTGCGAATCTGCACGCCCTGGTAATAGGTTTTCAATATCTCTTCATAGCCGTGTCCGGCTCGCGCCATACCAAACGCTCCCACCTGGCAAAGCCCGATCCCGTGACCCCATCCGCGTCCGTGGAATTTGAAATTGGCGATGCTACCGTCAGGGCTGTGTTCCCTTGTGATGGTAAACAGAGTGTCTCTGAGCCCCAAGGCGTTTCGAGTCTTATAGCCATTGAGCACCACGGACCCGCGGCTGCCCAAAACCTGAATCTGAACGGCCCTGCCTGAATTCCCCAGCCGGGCGGGTTTCAGGTCCGTTATTTCCCCTATGTCTCCGGACAAGGCTCGCAACTTTTCCGAAATCACCGATCGCGGGATTGTGACATCCCATGCCGCCACGGGAGAGTAACGGTCGCTGGAAGCGCCCGTGGGATTAAGCTCAACTTCAAGGAAATCTATGAAGCCTTCCGAATTGACATGGAAAGCAAGCTTTTCATTCCCGATAACCTTCAAACTGTCTACGGGCATGGTTCTCCCGGCGTCCAGCCTGAAGAGAGCCAGTTTTTCCGATAGCGGGAATTCCAGTGTCCGGTTCCCCCATTTGATGCTTATGGTTGAATTGCTGCGAGCCCCCGCCTCCGTTGCAGCCTCCCTTACAAAAGATCCTCTTCTCAGAACCTCCGGTTTGGCCGATTCCAACCAGCGAAGAATGAGGAAAAGCGCGCCGCTCCGCTGCATGGGAGCATCCGGTTTGGCCGAGTTGTCCAATTCCGGGAGCCATAATCCACGCTGAATGAGGTAGGCCATCGCGAAGCGGGCCGATTCCGGCACGCTGTCCCCATCCCGGAGATTGTTCATGTAATATTCAACATCCTTGGACGATATCCGTCGCCGGATTTCATCGGCGCCGAAGAACAGTTCGGCCGCGTACTGGAGGAAGCCTGCCCTGGTTCCGGTTTCCGCCCTGGAGCGCTGCCCACCGGAAGAATCCTTTTGCGCGATCTTGCCAGCGTTTCTGACCCAGCGATCGACCTCACCGCTTTCGGCTTTGCCCGCAAGAAACTCCGGGGTGAGTTCCGAAGCGGACTCGACCACTCCCAGGATATGGGCCAATTCCAGATTCCGGTTTGCTATGCTGCCATCATCGGACTGGATCAACTGCTCGATTCCGTGTTTCCCATTCAGGGCTGTATCGTTGTTTTCCGGGCTTCCCTCGATGGCGCAAAACACGCTTTTCAAATAGGGGACGGGGGCGGCATCGAAGACGTTTGAGTAATCCTCTGTCCGGCCTCCGCACGTGGACATATACATGGCATCAATAAGCTTGCCCTGATAATAGATGGCAAGCCCTGAAGTCCGTTTCACTGCCTCATTGGTGGAGTCCTTTTCCATAGCCAAGCCTCCATAAACCTGCGTCCTGGTATCGGCGCTCAAGTCATATCCTTCGGAGCGGTACCTGCCCATGTTCTTGAGTGCATAGGTGCGCGCTGCAATCGATTGTGCAGCCAGGGCGTCAAATTCCGGATACTGGGTGGGGCTGATCTCGGCGGGAACGACGCCGCAGAGATACTCTTCCATACTCAACTGGTTTACGACCGTGATTCGGCCGGATTGGTTCACCCTGATGTCCAAATCGCCGCGATAGGGTTTCCCATTCAAAATCAAAAAGCCCGAGCCGGGAACCGGCGAGATAAGAAATCCTTTCGGATTCTGCAGGAATAAATTCTCAGGGCCGCGTAATGCCAGCATGGTTTTGCCGCCGCCGGAGGAAGCGGTTTCCCTGACGACAAAAGCGTCTGCATAGCCCGATGCCGCCACTGCTTTGAGCAGTTTCTGTGCCTCCTCTTTGGTCGAGAATGAGCCCATCCGGACCTGATGGGTGCCGACTTCGGGATTTTTTCTCACCGTCACCGGGTCGGGGAATCGGCCTTCCATTTTTTGTTTCAGATCCTCCGCAGCCTCCGGCCTTGAGAAGGAAGCAACCTGTATCCGGAAAACATCGGCGGATTCTTCCACTTCCTGTCCGCTCCGCACCTGTACTTCGCCCCGTACCAGCCGCTGTTCCGATTCAGCGGTCTTATCCGACAGGTAGAATCCGCCGGAAGATGAAATTCGAATGTCCGTTGCGGCGGTGATTAGCCCGATCCGGATTAGGGGGCCGGACGAACCTGCCCTCGAGGCGGCTGATTCGCCCGCCGAAGGCTTGGGAATCTGTGTCCCGGAGGGCCGCGTCGATTCTTCCGGTATGGGCCGTTTTTGTGCAACCGGCGGGATCGGCTGTTTCGAGGAGGGGGTTGATTTTGACGAAGGGGGCGGAGGAGCGGGAGTTTTGACCTGAGCTTTATGTTTTCCGCAGCCGATTGAAAAAAACAAAGGAGTTAGCAGGATAAACCACAGCGTCAGATCGCGGACTCTGTTCCAGGTAATCCGGAAACCGCAAGCTGTTTGCTTTGACTGCGAACACAAAAAAGACCCCCGGGATTGAAAATTCGGAAACTTCACTTGCAGGCTCCCTGCGTCGCCGCCTTTTCTTATTGAGGTTCGTTGTAGGAAAAAATGAACTTAGCGCCTACATGGTCTCCCGGGAATCCTTTAGGCAGCGGCGGGAAGGGATTGGATGCCATCACCGCGTTCAATGCAGCGAGATCCAGGGAATCACTGCCTGACGACGCGACAATGCGGGCGTCGGTGAACCTGCCCTCTTTGTTGATAAAAAACACGACGGTGGTGTGTCCCTGTGAGTCCCTGAGGTGTGAGGGGATGAACCATTTTCCCTTGATACGCTCGATGATGAGGTTGGCGTACTCTCCCAGCGGAAAGCCCTTGGTGTCAAAAAATCCGCCCTCGGGACTGCGAAGCGCCTGCTGCTCACTATCGAAAATCCTGGCTACCGCTTCCGGCTTGTTCGGATTTTTTTGCGTGCCGGAAGAGCCGGCAGAGGGTTTGGAATTGGGAATTGATCCGGGCGCCGAATCGGCGGCCAGTTCCACCTTCTGTTTTGGCTCTTCTCCGGGAGGCGGCAGATAGATGTTTTTTCGTCCGCCGGGATCGCTCTCCGCAGTATCGCGGCCGTTTGAAGAAGCCGGATTGGTCGCCTGCGAAGACGCCGACGGGGCAACTGCTATTTCGTTGGCCGGCGGGAGCGGCTGCTGGGATGTGGGCCGCGGTGCCGGTCTTGAAGCCTCGTTCAAAACTGCCTTCTGTTCGTCTCCCCAGCGGATGCGAACCGGCGGTGCACCGGAATCCTTTTTATTCCAGTCGTATGCATATTTCCTGAGCGTGGCGGCCGAAGGGGCCATCATGGGCGAATGATCCCTGATGACCGTGACCGTACGCCAGCTTTCGCTCTCGTCCTGTGAGAGCATATCCTGAATGGACCTCAATGCGCGGAAGCGGTGATACATCCCTCCCTGCAGCAATTGCGGGAACTGGATAAGCATCATGAGCATCAGGAAGTGCAGGCAACAGCTGGCAATCCATGAGGCATACACGCGTTTTGCCGGCCGCCGCTGCCTGTTCTTCGATATGACGTAATCTAGCATCAGATCGCTCCGCCCCGAGCGTCTCCTAAAGTATAGAAAAGGCCCCTAATCCCTGTCAATTTCAACAGCCTGAGCCTTTTCCGCCTGGGCCAGTATCTGGAGGGCCAGCGCCAGGGCCTTCCGTCCATCTTCCCCGCTGCATTCAACGGGCGCCAACCCGTGAACCGCACTCAGAAAGGAGCTTAGCTCCAGCTGAAGCGGCTCTTTTTTCCCGGGGGTCAATCTGCGGCTTACAATTTCAGGGATCCCCTGTCCTGCATTGTGTTTCAGGCTGAAAATCGAAACGTCCTGCCGGGTATAATCCAGCGAGATGTATTCCTGTTTCTGGAACAGCCGAAGCTTGCGGATCTTTTCCATGGACACGCGGCTGGCCGTGATGTTGGCCACGCACCCATCCGCAAATTGAATGCGGGTGTTCGCGATATCGATGCGATTCGTCAGGATGGCGATGCCCACCGCTGTCAGGTGCGCAACAGGAGAAGGGACAAGCAGGGAGATGATATCCAGATCATGAATCATCAAATCCAGGATCACATCGATATCGAGGCTGCGCGGCGAAAACAGGCCCATTCGGTGGGCTTCAAAAAAACGGGGCTTTATCACCATTTTGCGGAGCTCAATCACTGCGGGATTGAAACGTTCCAGGTGTCCGACCTGCAGCATCCGGCTGTTTTCCCTGGCCGCCAGGATCAATCGATCGGCGGCTTCCATGGTGTGGGCGATCGGCTTTTCGACCAGCACATGAATGCCCTGCTTCAGAAACTGTTCACCGATCTCCGCATGAAGGATGGTTGGTGTTGCGATACTTACCGCATCGATTTTGCCGAACAGTTCTTCGTGGCGTGAGAACACTTTTGTTCCGAGAGGACCCGCAATTTCCTCGGCCCTGCCGGGAAAGGTATCGACGACTCCAACGAGGGATGCCCCGGGCAGCGAAGCATAGACCCGTGCATGGTGTTGACCTAACGCTCCTACTCCTACCACCCCGACTCGAACTCTATCCATCTATTGCTCCGATTTGCGGTTGACCATCAACGCGCGACAATGGTTTCTGCGGGCACATGCCGCTGTGCCAACGTGTCCAGCGCAGCTTCAGCCTTCGAGGGGAGGCAGGGCAATGATGGCCACGTCATGGCTGTCTGCCGCCTCAACCAGTCTTTCTCTGTCCAGAACAATGGTGCGTTGGGCGTCGATCACCAGCGCGGTCGCGCCCGATGCGATCATATGTTCCAGTGTGGCAAGGCCCACCACGGGTATGTCGAAGCGCATGTCCTGTTTGGGTTTGCTTACCTTGATGACGGTCAGGTCCTTCTTGTGCACCAGATCCCCGGCACGCCGGATCACCGCATCGGTCCCTTCCATGGCCTCGACTGCGACAACAGCACGATCCCTAACGACGATGGTCTGCCCGATGTCCATCGCCGCGATACGATGCGCGATGGGGCGCCCATAATCGACATCAGCCTGTTCGGATGGGCTCAGGGCTCTGCGTGTCAAAACTCCCTGCACGGCCATGTGCGGCTTCAACAGGATGGTGGAGTCCACCAGGGAGATGCCGGCCTCCTCCAGAGTGCGGGCGACACCCCCGATCAGCGAGTCTGTGTTTTTGTGCTTCAGCCCGGCCAGCATGCGAATCATGGTCAAATCAGGGAAGGAGGAGCCGAAAATCTGAACATGTTTGACCTGCCCCGCCATGATTGCTTTTCGAACACCCGAGTCCCGGAAGAGGCGGATGAGCTTTCCCAATTCTCCCAGACCGAGCCAGTGAACGGGATACCCGAATGACTCGATCCCGGTAAAAGTTTCTTCCTTTATTGCAGCGACAACTACCTCAAGGTTTTGCTGGCGGGCCGATTTCAGCACCACAAATGGAAATTGACCGTTTCCGGCGATCAGCCCGTATTTTTCCTTTTCCACGGCCATAAATTTGCAGATTCGAGATTCGAAATTGTGAGAAGCCGGTGGATGCCCAATCTCAGGCGTCGGTTAATGGATGAATCCGCGTTCGGAGCTTTCCATGAACTCGATCAGTGTCGCTACTTCCGGCGCCGTCCATTGTTTTTCTTTCACCTGCGCCAGCGCCTCCCCGCTGTTCAATTTAGAGCGGAAACAGATCCGGTAAACCCGCTTCAGTTCATCGATGGATTGTTCGGAAAAATTTTTGCGCCGCAAACCCAGGGAATTGATCCCATAAATCTTTGCCTGATTGCGGTCGCCGACAGTCTTGATATAGGGCAGCGCGTCCCGCGTGATTACCGAAAATCCCCCGATGAAAGCATGCGGGCCCACCCGGCAGAATTGATGTACCGCCGAAAATGCGCCCACGGTTGCGTGATCCGCCACCGTAACATGTCCGGCAAGGGTTGCAGCATTGGCCATAATTACGTGGCTTCCTACGACGCAATCGTGGGCCACGTGGCTGTACGCCATCAGGAAATTGTTGTCCCCGATGACGGTGACTCCGTGTCCTCCCTTCGTGCCGCGATTTAGACTCACAAATTCGCGGAAAACGTTGTCGTCTCCGATCTTCAGAAAGGTTGGTTCCCCCTTGTACTTGAGATCCTGGGGATCGGTCCCAACCGAGCCGTGGCAATAAAAACGGCATCTCTCTCCGATAGTGGTCCATCCGTGAATGCGAATGTGTGAATCCAGGACTGTGCCGGCGCCTATTTGTGTTTGAGGCCCGATGATGCAGTAGGGCCCTATGCTGGCCTGGGGAGAAATTTCAGCGGACGGGTCGACAATGGCTGTGGGATGTATGGGCATGTATTCTCGAAATAGCGGCGCAGGCTGGTTCTTCGCTCACTTTAAGAAAAAAAGGACGACCGTCATTCAGGTCGATTGACCAGGGAACAGGACAGCTCTGCCTCGACCGCGACATTGCCGTCGACCAGAGCCTGCCCTTTCATCCGGAAGTAATAATCGCGTTGCTTGATCACGATCACTTCCATGATGAGTTGGTCGCCGGGAACCACAGGTTGCCGGAACCGGCATTTGTCGATGCCGGAAAAGTACACTAGCTTCTCGCTTCTGGTTTGATCATTGCTTAAAAGCAGGACGACCCCGACCTGCGCAAGCGCTTCCACCAGCAACACACCTGGCATGACGGGGTGATCCGGAAAGTGGCCCTGGAAAAAGGGCTCATTGATGGTGATGTTTTTTAGCCCCACCATGCGGGTCGAGCCGTCAGTTTCGAGAATGCGGTCGACCAGCAAAAACGGGTAACGCTGAGGCAGTATCTTCAGGATTTCGTTGATTTTATGGGTTGAAATACCGCTTCCCATGGCTATTCGCAGTGCAGCGCAAGCTGCTGAGCCCCGCTTTTTCCGGAACCGGGCTTTCCGCCGCAGTCCGGAAATTAAAAATGCAGTGGCTTGCGCTGCCGTTGTTAGGGCTTAGATGCAGGAGCTGCGGCTGCCGGAGCTTTGGCCCCAGTGACCGGGTACGTCTGGTTGTAAGCCTTTACGACATCTTCGGTAATATTGAGCGACGGATCCACCCAGGCGTCCCGGGAGGAACTGAAATACTGAACCGCGTTGAATCCTTTTTCTTTGGCTGCCTTTTCGATGACGGGCAGTAGTCTTTTCCCGACATAATTGGTAGCGCGCACACGCCGGTTGTCAATTTCCTTCTGAGTGTCCTGCTGGAACCGCTGCAGGTTTGTGTCTTTGGCATCGACCTGGCTTTCCAGGTCTGCGCGAGCTTCGTCGGTCAATTTGGAGCCCTGCACGTTGAGCTGATTTCTGAGGCTCTCTGTTTCTTTACGCAGGTTTTCCAGTTCGGTGTTCTTGGCGTCTACAAATTTCTGGACTTCCGAAAACTCCTTCTTCCCCTCATCACAGCTGAAAATAGCCTGCTCCAGGTTCACCCAGGCAATTTTTGCCGCCGGGGCCTGGGCGGCGGTCTGTGCAATGCCGAGCACCGGTATACAGAAAGCGGCAAACAAAACGTGCAAAATTAGTCGGCTCATTTACCCTGATCTCCTTTAAAATTCAGCCCGGCTCCGCCGGGCCGAATTGTTGGAATTCCCCGGAAAAAAATCCGGGAATCGCCTAAAACCCTTAAATTTACTACAGTTCACGTTCCGGGCAAAGAGGAATCAGAAACTGCGTCCGACCGTGAACTTGATGTCCCTGCTGGGTTCTTTCAGCGTGATGGACCGGTCTCCCACATTGACGGTTTCGTTAAGTCTCTGAGGGTTGTACGCGAAGATTAAGCGGAAGGGTGCGCTTACCACGGGGAGTATGAACTGTATTTCCACTCCCGTCGACCCGTGCACCTTGTTGTTGGAAGCAGGAACCATCTGTACGCTGCTTGCTCCCATATCTCCCAGTGAACTCGTTCGAGAAACCCGGGATATCCCCACGTCATAAAATGCTGCGATAGATAACGGGCCGGCAACCGGTATCCGATACTCAAAGTTCATGATTCCAACGGTATCTCCTCCCACGGCAGTGATATTGTAGCTCACCGCAGGCAGCCCGGTCTTGAGGTCTATAATCGGATTTCCGTGGGTGTCGAATAGCGGGGTTGAAAATACCGCCAGGGGGCTGATCGACCGGATATCGAATCCGCGAATGGTGTCTTCGCCGCCGATGTAGAAGCGTTCATAGAACGGGATATAGGATCCATGATAGGGTTGAATGTATTGCCCCATCAGTCTGAAGGCGAAGACGTTGTGACCGCCGCTGAGCCACCGGTCCGAAAAAAAATGGCGGTATTCAGCTACCGGACGAATCATGCTGAAATCGCCGCCGAGAATTCCGCCCGAAACCGCAGTCGAAAGGTTTAGGCTGGTGCCGCGGGTTGCATTGAAGTAGGCGTTGGTCGAGTTGTAGCTCAGCATCGGAGTGATTTCACTTCGGAGTATTCCCTGCAGGGCATCCTCGGGATCGTTGCTTGTCGTATAGCCAACGAACTGACTCAAAGCGTACTGTTCATAGCCCGGCGCGATGTCAGAGATCCCGATCTTCTGAAAGCTGTAACTGGCGCCGAAGGACCACATGGAATGCCCCAGACGGCGGTTCATGGTGACGGTCGTTCCCTTTGTCTTCTGGGTGAACAGTTCCGTAGGTTCACCCGTAGTATAATTGGCCACTCCATAGACGTTATAAGTGTCGTAGCGGTAGCGCGTGTTATATAGCGAAAGCCCCATGCTCCACCGGGTGTCAAGCAGATAAGGCTCGGTGAAGGAGACCATGAAATTCGTGGTTCGGGTGCCGGCCGTAACGCTGACATCCAGCGTTTCGCCCCGGCCAAGGAAATTGTTGGTCGAATAGTTCAACCCGATGAAGCTTCCCGAAATGCCGCTTACACCTCCCGTGAATCCTATGGATTGCTGGCTTTTTTCTTTCACCGTGAGGTTCACGTCGACCTGCCCGCTTTTATCGTCGGGCTTCACTTCATAATCTTTTTCCTCGATCTTCTCGAAGAATCCCAGTTGATTCAGGCGCAGGACGGAAGCGTCCAGCGCTGCGCTGCTGAAGATTTTTCCTTCCTCCAGTATGAACTCGCGGCGCATAACCTTGTCGCGCGTCTTGGTGTTCCCCAGGAAATTGATGCGCTTGACGAAAAATTGCTTGTCCGGCTCGAATTTCAGCACCAGGTCCATCGTCTTTTTTTGGGGATCAAACCTCTGTTCGGGCAGGTAGGACCAGTTGATATAGCCGAAATTGCCGTACAGCTTCTTAATCTGCTCGAGGGTATCCTTGATTTTTTTGAAGTCAACGACGTCCCCCGGTTTCAGGCCGAAGGTTGTGGCCAGCGCATCGCATTTGAAGTTGCCGCAATTCTCCAATTCCAGTTTCCCGATGCCGGTATTGATCCCCCGCCTCGATTGGAATTTCAATATAAAACTGCTGGCGCGTCTTCCGCATGAACGGCATCATCCCGCGAGGTCCCTCAAAAATGCGGGTTACGGGTTCTCCCACCTGGACCTGCATATAGCCGTGTTCCTTGTAAAAAGCTTTCAGGTTCATTTCGATGTCCGCGTCCAGCTTGTCTTTGTGGTATTTGTCCGTGCCCTTGAACATCGTAACCATGTTCCGCTCTTTGTCGAGCTTAAGGGCGCCCTTGAGTTCTCCATCGCTGAACACTTTGTCGCCGACGAACCGTATCTGCCCGATGCGAACCTTCGGGCCTTCGTCCATCACGAAGCGCACCTTTACACTCGAAGGCGGAATGTTCTCTATTTCCGTGCGGATGCTTCCCAGGGGTTTTCCGTTCTGGGTCATCAAATCCTTTAGAACCCTTTCGGCCGAGCGGATTTTGGCGGGATCGTACTGGCTGTCGACCGTCAGCCCGACTTTCTTTTCCTTAAACTCATCGAGGATATTGGACTCAGTGAAGGCTTTATTGCCGACATACTCAATGGATCGGATGAGAGGTTTTTCCTTCAAAATGAAGGTGATAATTTTGCCTGTGTCTCCATCCCTTTCCTGAACTTCTATATTTTCGAAAAAATTGGCCTTATAAAGCGCCCTGAGATCAAATTCCAGCCGTCCCTCGTCATAGGGTTCGCCGGGCCGGGTCTGGATGTAGAAGCGTATAGTCTCTTCCGGAATCCTTCGGTTGCCCCGGATGTCGATGCGCTCGATTGTAGGTGCGTTGGTGCTCTGGGCAAAAGCTGCAATGCCTGATACAAGGAACCACAAAATGCAGATTCCCCGCCTGACTGATTTGGCCATCGATCCTCCCGCCGCTCGACATTCTAAAAAGTAAACCCTTATCTTAGTTAAAACAGCCCGTGAAATCCAGCATGAGTCTCGCCCTGCGGGGTAGCCCATATTTCTCAGTGCATTCGTGCCTCGCAGGCTCAAACAGATGCATGAATTCCTGATCGAGGATTCCAGCTTCAAGGCTGCAGGTTACAGCAAACCTTGGACCGGAACAGAAAAGCCCCATGGTGCGCTTCACCCGGAAATCCTTTGATTAAAGCGGATTAAGCGCTTTATACACAACCTCCCCATGCCAGATATCCCGGGATACCTGCTATAGACTCCGGCGGTCGTAAAGGGTTCAATTTTTTTTGCAGCCTGGCGTTCGGCGTCCGGTCCTCAAAGCGGAAGTTTCAGGCCGGAATCCGGAGAATCCCCGCTTCGCATCAAATGAAGAGCATCGTTGTGCACGCAAATTTCAAGAATGGAATCCGCCTGAACACGGTTTTGGATGATCCGCTCGGAAAGCGGGTCCTCGATGTATTTCTGAATCGCCCGGCGAAGAGGTCGTGCGCCGTAAGATCGGTCGTGGCAGGTTTTTGCCACGATCCACTTTCTCGCATCAGGCCGCAGGAGGATAGTCAGCCGCTTCTGCTTCATGACTTCATTCACCATGCCGATGAGCAGATCCACAATGTTTTCAAGATCCTCATCCGTAAGGGATTCGAAAAGAATGATTTCGTCAAGGCGATTGAGAAACTCCGGGTTGAATACGCGTTTGACCTCGCTGTGGATCAGGTCCTCCATCTGACGGGCATCGGATGCCGTTCCCGTGCGAAAGCCCAGGTTCCCGCGCTTCTCCAAAAAACGCGCGCCGATATTGGACGTCATGATGATAATGGTATTTTTGAAATCGATGGTGTTACCCAAAGAATCCGTCAGCTGGCCATCTTCGAAAACCTGCAGCAGTATATTGAAGACATCCGGGTGCGCTTTTTCGATTTCATCCAGAAGCAGGACGGAGTAGGGATTGCGCTTGACCTTTTCCGTCAGCTGGCCGCCCTCTTCATGCCCTACATACCCGGGAGGGGAGCCGATCAATTTGGATACCGAATGCTTTTCCATGTACTCGGACATATCGAGGCGGATCATGGCGCTCTCGCTGCCGAAAAGAAACGCAGCCAGGGAACGGGCAGTTTCGGTTTTGCCCACACCGGTAGGCCCGAGAAAAAGAAAAGATCCGACCGGCCGCTTGGGGGATTTCAATCCTGCCCGGGATCGGCGGATGGCCTTGCTCAGGGCCCGGATAGCGCGGTCCTGGCCTATCAGCCGTTTATGCAGCTCTTCTTCCATCCGGAGAAGCTTGGTCATTTCCTCTTCCTGGATGGAAGTTATCGGGATGCCGGTCCACTTGGAAATCACTTCCTCGATGTCCTCGCGGTTTACCTTGACAGGGGCGACCGGCTGCAGGCTCCAGCGTTCCCGGATTACCCGGAGGTTCGCCTGCTCCTGGTCTTCTTCAAGCCGATAGCGTGCCGCTTTCTCAAATTCCCGAGACGAGATGGCGCTATCGATCCTGTCATCTATCACCTGGATTTTTCTCTGAGTACGGACCATCTCCTCCGGTATGGTGGAATTCCGAAGCTTAACCCGCGCGCCCGCTTCATCGATGAGGTCGATGGCTTTGTCCGGCAGGAACCGGTCCGGGATATAGCGGCTGGAGAGGTAGACGGCAGCCTCCAATGCTTCACCGGTGTATTCCAATGCATGAAAGCTCTCGTATTTGTCCTTGATGCCGTTCAGAATTTCGACACTCTCCCGCTCGGAAGGAGGCGGGACTTTGATCGCCTGGAAACGACGCTCCAGGGACCGGTCTTTCTCGATCGAGCGGCGGAATTCATGGGGAGTTGAAGAGCCGATGCATTGAATTTCGCCCCGGGAGAGGGCCGGCTTGAGTATGTTTGCGGCATCCAGCGATCCTTCCGCCGAGCCTGCCCCTATGAGCGTGTGCAGCTCATCCACAAAAACAATCAGGTTCCGGTTCTCTGCCAGCTCCTTCATGATCGTTTTCAATCGCTCTTCAAACTGGCCGCGATACTTCGTTCCGGCGACGATGAGCGAGATATCCAGCGCCAGGATCTTCCGGTCCGAAAGCTGCGGCGGCACCTGTCCTCGGACGATTCTTTGAGCCAGGCCTTCAACAATCGCGGTTTTGCCGACGCCGGGTTCTCCGATGAGAACAGGATTGTTCTTGGTCCGGCGGCAGAGGATCTGGATCATGCGCTCGATTTCCGTTTCCCTGCCAATCAGCGGATCCAGCACACCCATACCGGCTGCTTCCGTCAGATCCCGCGAAAACTCCGCCAGGCTCAAAGGCTCCCTGGATCGGTTCTGGGCGTGTTTTTCGGAAACGCCGCGGCTGAACTCTTCACGGATCATTGCCGCGCGGAGCCCGTGCTCCCGTAAAATTCCAGCGGCCACCGATTTGCCTTCCTGAAGGAGACCCAGGAGGATATGTTCCACCCCGATATATTTGTGGCCGAAACGCTCGGATTCCTCGGCCGCACTGTTGAGAACCCGTTTGCTCTCTTCGGAGAAGGGCAGGTCGACAGAAGTGGAGACTCTTTCGTGGACCTGTGTTCGGCCCTCGATCTCCTTGCGTATGTCCTGGATGGTAGCATTTGCCCGGGGAAAGAAACGAGCGGTTAAATTTTTGTCCTCCCGGATCAAACCGAGCAGCAGGTGCTCTGTTTCTATGTACGGGCTGCCGAACTGATTCGCCTCGTAGCGCGCAAAGAATATGATCCTTCTAGCCTTTTCGGTATATTTTTCAAACATAGCGCTCTGACCGTGCTCCCAAGCTGCTTTTAATTATACGGATTGAGCCGGAAAACTTCAAAGTCGCAATCCGATCTGCGAAGGATGAATTGAAATCATAAATATTAACCGGGGCAAGATTTGCAGTACTGGCCGGGACAGATTCAGGTTTGATAGGACCTTACAGGAGTCAGGATCGGACACGCCAAAAAGCGCCCCATGATCGTTCATTCGCAATTACATTGGTAAACCCCCGGCTCTGCCGGGGAACTCAAAGAGTTTGACAGCTCCGTATTTTGAAGCGCTGAGAAACGCTGACAAAAGCGCTGACAAACGCCGATTTGTTCGGCGAGGGTCGGCGAGCAAAAGCCGATGAGGCGCTTCCGATCCCCGCAGAAAACTCCATCGGAAGCGCCTCATCGGCTTTTGCCCGCGTAAGTCAGCGTTCAAGACCGGCGTAACTCCTCCAACCGCTTTGAGCGGTTCAAATCTTTCAAGCCTCCGGCTTTGCCGGAGGTGCCTGACTTGTCATTCGTAATTCGTCATTCAGTTTGCCGTTTTCCAGACGATAGACGCGCGAGCAGATTCGAGCGAGTTTTTCGTTGTGAGTGACAATGATGGAGGTCAGGCTATGCCTGCCATGGAGTCCTTTTAGCAATTCACCGATAGCCTGGCCCGTCTGCGGATCGACGTTGCCCGTGGGCTCATCCGCAAGCAGGAGACGCGGATTGCCGATCAGGGCCCTGGCCAGCGCCACCCGCTGCTGCTCCCCGCCGGATAGCTCGCCGGGGCGATGATGGTTGCGCTTGTCCAATCCCACTTCAGCCAGCATGGCCGCGGCCGTGGGCGCAGCCTCCGTCTGCAGCATTCCCCTGAGCAGCAGGGGCATCATGACGTTTTCCAGAGCCGTAAATTCCGGCAGCAGGTGGTGGAACTGAAAGACGAAACCGATGATCCGGTTGCGGAAGTCGGACAATTCCGTCCGGCCTAATCCGGAAAGCTCCTGGCCCAGGATCCCGATCGATCCGCGGTCCGGACGATCCATTCCTCCCAGGAGATGCAGTAGAGTGCTTTTGCCCGAGCCCGAAACTCCTGTTATTCCGATCATTTCCCCTTCATCGGCTGCAAGACTGAGACCGGTGAGAACCTCCAAAGGCTGCTCTCCATAGCGATAGCTTTTGTGAACTTCGCGCACGTCGATGATCCTATTCATAGCGCAAAACCTCTACCGGATCGAGCTTCGCCGCGTTCCGCGCGGGGTAAATCGTTGCCAGGTAACTGATCAGGATCGCGGTTACGGAAACCAGAGCTACATCCCAGGCTCTTACGTGGAACGGGACATAGGGGATGCTGTACACCGCAGCTTCCAGCCGGATCAGTTTGTAGGTGTTCAGAACCCAGCTGATGCCTACGCCAAGCAAATCACCCAGGAAGGTTCCCGCAAGCCCGATGATCAGGCCCTGCAGCATGAACACCCTTTGAATCGTCCGGGCGGTCGCTCCCATGGCCGTGAGGATCGCTATGTCTCCCTGTTTTTCAAGCACCATCATGATGAGAGTGGTTACGATATTCAGGGAAGCGACAAAAACAATCAGTCCTATTGTGAGAAACAACACCAGCTTTTCCAGTTTCAGGGCTGAAAAGAGCGGCTTGTTGGTCTCCATCCAGGTCGTTGTGTAAAATCCCGAACCGGCTTTGGCCCGGATTTCATCGGCTATGGCATCGGCGTCGTCGAGATCGTCCGTCTTGAACTGAATGACCGATGCCGACCCGGGAGGGAAGGAGAAAAGGCGGCGGGCGGAGTCTATATGGACATAAGCCCAGTTTGAATCGATATCGTATAGGCCGGACTCGAAGACCGCCGCGACGCGAAACGTTTTCTCAGAGGCCGTCATCCCCAGAGGAGTCAGCCTCCCCAGGGGATAGAAGACCTTCAGCGTTTCTCCCATCTCCACGCCCATGGCTCTGGCCATCTCCTTGCCTATAATGATTTTGTCGGGGGGCGGAGCGGAGTCGCCCGGCAAAAACGTCTCCCGCTTTTCCAGAGCCCGGGGATCTCCCGATACGACATGTGAAAAAAAATCGGACACCTGCTTTTCCCGGACCGGGTCAATGCCTTTGAGCGCAGCGCCCTGATTGCGGGTTGAGCTGGCAACGAACACCTGGTTCAGAATGGCAGGAGCGCTGCCGGTCACGCGGGGTGTATTGCCGATCCTGCGGAGCAATGCCTCGTAGTTGGGTAGGGGAGTGCTGTCGATCCGAATCAGGTTGATTGCGGATGTCGCGCCGATTATCTTGCTCTGGATATCCTCCTTGAAACCGGTCGAGAGCGCCAGAGCAATCACAAGTGCCATAACCCCTGCCGCAATGCCCAACACCGAGATTGCGGAGATCACCGAGACCATGGTTTGTTTGCGTCTGGCCCGGAGATATCGAAGCGCTATAAAAAATTCAAATTTCATGTCGGAGGTCTATACCTAAGAATTACGAATTATGAATGACGGATTGCGAAATAAAGCTAAGGCGAAGGAAAACCGTTGACGACCGATAGAGCTGTTTTGAATTGTTAAGGTACGCTTGTTTTTCAATTCGTCATTCGTCAACTGTATGTTCCGGCTTCAGCAGGGGGAACAGGATGACGTCGCGGATGGACGGCGAATTGGTAAGGATCATGGTCAGGCGGTCGATGCCGATGCCTTCTCCTGCCGTCGGGGGCATTCCGTAGCTGAGTGCCCTTATGTAATCGGCGTCCATATCATGAGCCTCTTCGTCCCCGAGCCCGCGGGCCATAAGCTGCTCTTCAAACCGCGCTTTCTGTTCAGCCGGATCGTTCAGCTCTGAATAGGCGTTGGCGAGTTCCATGCCGGCCGCATAAAGCTCAAATCTCTCAACTGTCTCCGGATCATCCGGCTTGGTCTTGGACAGGGGCGAGACTTCCGCCGGGTAATCATAAATAATGGTTGGCTGAATCAGATGATCCTCGGCAACCGCTTCGAAGATAACGGCCAGGAGCTTGCCCGCGCCGTCGGAGAGCTCAAAATGGGCGTGGAGCGATTCCGCGAAAAACCGAAGCCGGTCCAGAGACCGCAGATCCTCTTCCGAGGGCGGGGGCAGCGAATCGGGCCAGAACCGCAGGATCGCTTCTTTCATGGAAAACCGCTGCCAGTGATCAAAGTCGAGCACATACTCGCCGTACTGGACCTGACGCGACCCTGAGACAGTCTCGGCGACCCGCGTAATCATTTCCTGGGAAAGGTCCATCAGGTCCCGGTAATCGCTGTAGGCCTGATAGAACTCGAGCATCGTGAACTCGGGATTGTGATGCGTCGAAATCCCTTCGTTCCGGAAGATGCGGCTTAACTCATAGACTTTGGGGATCCCGCCCACGATCAGTCGCTTCAAATACAGCTCCAGGGCGATCCTCAGGTAAAGGTCTATATCGAGCGCGTTGTGGTGGGTGCGGAACGGACGAGCCAGCGCCCCTCCGGCAATGGTCTGCAGCACGGGAGTTTCCACTTCCAAATATCCGCGCGCATCCAGGAAATTCCGGATTTCACGAATAATGCGGTTGCGCTTGATGAAAACAGTCCGGACATCGGGATTTACTATCAAATCCACATAGCGCTGGCGGAACCGGGTTTCCACGTCGCTAAGTCCATGCCACTTTTCAGGAAGCGGGAGGAGATTCTTCGAGAGATGAAATACCCTGGAAGCCGATACGGTCAGTTCGTTGGTGCGCGTACGGAATACCGTTCCCTCGACGCCGATGATATCCCCCAGGTCGAACAGCTGGAAGAGCTCGAAATCCGAAGGCCCCACGAAATCGCGGCGCACATACGCCTGGAGCCTGTGCTCCCCGTCCGACAGATCCATAAAGCCGGCCTTGCCCTGGGACCGCAGAGAAAGGATGCGGCCGCACACGCGCACGAACTCCTTCTTTTCCTCAAGCTCGGCGGGGCTGGCGGCATCCAGCTGTTCCCGCACCTGACCCAGCGTGTAAGTGTAGTCGAATTTATGCGGATAGGGATCATGGCCCAGGCGCTTCAGCTCCGCCAGCTTGAAGCGTCGCTGCTCGAGGAGATTAGTCTGCTTTTCCATTGCTCCTTCGCCTCTTTTCCATCAGATCGTTTTTGATGCTGTCCAGGATTCCGTTGACAAACTGGGCCGAATCTGCCGTGGAGAACTTCTTGGCAATTTCAAGGGCTTCGTTGATGACGACTGTTTCCGGCGTACGGCTGCCCGAAAGGAATTCGAACACGGCAATCCTGAGAACATTTCGATCTACGGCCGCCATTCTCCCCAGGCGCCAGTTTTTGGTGTGCTGCTGGATTACCTTGTCAATTTCCTTCAGCCTTTGAACCGTTCCCTCAAAGAGCTGGCCGGCGAAATCGCGGACCTTCTGGGGATGCTCGTTCATCTGCCAGAAGGTCCGCAGAATCTCATCCTTCGAATGCTTTCCTATGTCCAGCTCGTACAACATCTGGAGCGCGCATTCACGTGCAGTCCTTCGTAGTCCCATGGATTTGGTTCCGGAAATGTGCGTGGGATCGGGATCGATCAGAGCTGTTTCATCAGCTCGATCATCTCGATAGCCGTAATGGATGCGTCGAAGCCTTTGTTGCCGGTTTTAAGCCCGGCTCGATCCACCGCCTGCTCCATCGTATTGCAGGTCAGGATCCCGTTGATAACCGGAATCCCGGCATCCAGTCCGATGGCTCCCAGCTCTTTTGTCACTGTGGAGGAGAGGTATTCAAAGTGAGGCGTCTCCCCGCGCAAAAGGGCGCCCAGGCATATCACTGCATCGTATTTCTTCGACAACGCCAGCTTTTTGGCTACCGTAGGAACTTCAAAACTACCCGGGACCCATACGATGGTAATGTCCTCGGAGGACGCTCCGTGTCTTTCCAATGCGTCCAGCGCACCCGTTAGCAGCCTGTCGCTGATGAACGAATTGAATCGGCTGATGACGATGGCAAAGCGACTGCCCTTCGCATCCAGCTTTCCCTGGATTATTTTGGCCATTGCCTAATCTCCCATATTTTCTAGGCTGAACCTGTATCCGTTTCCCTCGAGATGCCGGCGGATCAGGCCGCGGCAATAAATTCTGCAAGAGTACCGCCTACATTACAAGCGAATCCTTGTTTATAGTGATTAGAGATTAGGGATTGGGGATTAGGTCCTCACGGCAAAACCAATGTTTTCACTGTTCGGGTATATCCAGCCAATCCGCGTTATCTCCAATCCCAAACCCCTAATTCAATGAGAGATCCACCGGCTCCGCCGGTGAGGCAGACTCAGTTTGACAAATACTGAAGCATGCCTTTCCCGAATATTTGATATCGGATGTCGAACCGCTGAAGTTAGGCCCGACTTCGAAATTCGTCATTCGTTATTCGACATTCTGCGGCTCAAAAACCCTTACAGATGTTCATTGCACCCGAAACCGGTTTTATCTTGTCGGTTGCGATCAGGCCCCTTTGAGGGGCCTGCAACCGTAAAGCCTCCGGCTCTGCCGGTGGATACTTCTTGCCGGCCTATGCCAGAACATTTAGCTTTTGCAATTTCCTTTTCTCAGCTTTCTGGCGCACGCCCAGCAAAAATGGCCCTTTCCCTTGCCGCGGGGAAGGTGGCTTTTATGTCAGAGTTCAAAATCCAGATCCATACGACACATTTTGTGTGTCGTATGGATCCCTAATCCCTAATCCCTAAAAAAAAGCAGATCGAAAAAGTCACGGATGGTTCTTCCGCTTGGATAGACAGGCTTGCCGAGTCGTTCCGACAGATCGGGAACCGACCAATCGTCGATCAGGAGGCCCTCCCCTCGGGACACTGCTTCCTGAGGAATAATTACAAAATTGCCTGTCTCCCTTCGGCGCAACGCATGAAAAATATCCTGCCCGGCAAGCAGACCGGCCACAGTTATGCCTCTGCCCATGAACCGGTTCGCCGCCCGGCAAACCTGCACATGGGTTCCGAATCTGCGATTGAAACGTTCCATGCATGCCTGTAGCGTGGGATGGAAGAGCCTTCCGGTTACCAGGGAGCCGAGCAAACGAACAGGAGGCCTTTTGCGCCGGTTGAGTTCGGCCTCGAATTCGTCCAAAAATGTTCGAACCATTCCTACGCCGTCCTCAATCTGTGCAAACTCGTCGTAATGCTCTAACGCGGGAATCTCTTCTCGCCCGCGTATATAAAACTCGTCGGCCAGATAGGCGAAAGTTGTTCCGGCTCGCTTTCGGAACTCTTCCTGCCATGGGAGTACATGTCGGATCACCTTGCGGCAGAAAGCCGGCGTGACCGGGGACAGGCGCGTTGAGGGCCTTCCATGCCCGGATAGCCCGACCGGCACAATGGCGACAGACTGCATGGAGGGATAAAGCCGATAAAGGTCGAAAACTGTTTGTTCCAGGTGCCTGTCATCGTTAATCCCCGGCATGAGAACGATTTGAGCGTGCAGACGGATTCCCCCCCGGGCCAGCTTGAGGAGCTTTCCCTCGAAATCATCGGCTTTCTTCCGTCCAAGAATCCTGGTGCGCAGTTCCGGATCGGTTGCATGGATTGAGACGTAAAGCGGTGAAAGCCTTTGCTCGATGATTCGATCCAGTTCATTTCCGGAAAGGTTGGTTAGGGTGATGTAGTTGCCGTGGAGGAAGGATAGCCGGTAATCGTCGTCTTTGACCTTGAGCGCAGGCCGAACATGGGGCGGCAGTTGATCGACAAAACAGAAAATGCAGGAATTGTTGCAGGTTCGCGTGCGGAATTCCTCGACCGCAATACCCAAATCCATGCCTTCGGGCAAATCAGTTTCGAAGCATTCTTTGGTCCCGTCCTTGTGTTGGACACACAGCTCGATAGTTTCCCCGGACAGGTAGAACCTGAGAGCAAGCTCATCGGATATTTCACGGCCGTTCAGAGTCAGTATCCGATCCCCCGGCGCAAGGCCGATCTCTCTGGCTCTGGAAGCAGCTCCAACCTCAAGAATCCTGATCCCTCTTTTGGACATTCCCTGCTTCCTGATAGGACTCGATGAGCTTTACGGACTTATAGGCGTAGTGAAAACCGGAAGCCAGCGTAAAGGCCAGGGTGGAGTGAACGATTAGGGGGAAAATCGCCACGGCCAGGTTTATCTCAAAATTCGCCAGCATGCATACGCCCACGGTCATCAGCTGAACGGCGGTCGTGCATTTGCCGAGAAGGCTGGGAGGGAATTGCGAATGATGGGTCTGCAGGTGGATGATCAGCGCCGAGACCGCGATGAGAACGTCACGGCTGATGGTCAGAATGGTCAGCCAGGTCGGAATGTGCAGGACCAGAGGCAAGGAAGGGACGGTTAAAGTGACAAAAGCAGCCGTCAAAAGGATCTTATCCGCCATCGGGTCCAGGAAGGATCCCAGAACGGTTTTCTGTTGAAGTTTCCGCGCAAGAAGCCCATCCAGCCCGTCCGTGAAAGCCGCGATCAGGAACAGAACGGTTGCGGATTTTGGATAGCCGTAGATGAGGAGCAGAACAAAGCACGGAACAAAAGCCATCCGCAGAATTGTCAATTGGTTGGCATAGGTCAGAACCAAGAACAACTCCTTCCCGCTTGTGGTTTTCCACCTTCAGGTTCACGGGATGCCAATCGTGCGTTCGTTTTCCGATCGGCCTTCACCAACATCCTATCTTAACAAGGTTTTTCCATTAATTGTATAGATGCCCTTCCGGAATCCGATAAGCTAATCGGGGAATTTTGCAACCTGGCGAAAGGATGACACTGCCGGATGTCGCTCTCGGGAAGGCTGAAAACCATGGATTTGCCGGAAGTCCTTCAATGGGTCACCATTGGACGGAAGACCGGCGCGCTCGCCTTCGTCAAGGATAAAATTAAAGTTTATATATACTTAAAGGATGGGAAGATCATTTCTTCCCGTTCGAACGATCCTACCAAGCAACTTGGACAATTCCTGCTGTTTCAGGGCAAACTGACAGAATCCCAGCTCAAACGGGCTTTTGAAATCCACCTCCAATCCCGGGCGCTTTTGGGCAAAATATTGGTCCAGGAAAAACTGGTCTCGCGGGAAGATGTGGAAAAGGCCTTGATCACTCGGACCGAAGAAGTCATCTACGACTTATTCCTGTGGGACGAAGGCTACTTTCACTTTTCGGCCGGCGAATATGATCTCGACGATCTGATATTGATCAAAATGGATATCAACTCCCTCATCTTCGAGGGCATCCGCCGCAAAGACGAGTGGGCCCGCATCCGGTCGGTGTTCCCCAGCAACGACGTGGTGCTGTCGCTCCGCCCCCAGGCGGATTTGAAGAGCCTCAGCCTTTCCCCCCTGCAGAAAAAACTGCTGTTTCTCCTGACCCTTAAGAAACCCATTTCCGAAATCATACTGGAAATGCACGGCTCGGATTTTTGGGTCTGTTTTGAGCTTTTTCAGCTTTACGAACAGGACATCGTCGAAATCAAAGAAATTGTTCATCCTGCACCGGAAGTGGAAACCCCTGCGAAGCTGTTCCACAAAGGCCTCGAGTGCATGCAGCGCCACAATTTCCACGAAGCGATTTCCATTTTTCAGGAGGTGCTCAAGGCGGATCCCCAGAATGTGCTGGCCTCCGAGCAGATCGAGCAGGCGGAAAAAGCCATTTGCCAGGAATTTTACCGGGGACCGATCCCGGCGGGAAGAGTGCCCTATTTCCTGGTTCCCGAATCGTCGCTAACCCGGCATAATTTGACCCACGAGGAAGGGTTCGTGGCATCCCGGATCAACGGGACCTGGGATGTCAAATCGATCGTCATGCTTTCGCCGCTGAGAGAGCTCGAGATTCTCCGCGTTTTGGAAAAGCTGATGAAGCTGGGCCTGGTGGCGCTCAAATAATGCATCGGCGAGACCTCAGCTTTTTGGAGGGGCTCCCGGAGTCTGGCGGACTTCAAATCGGCTAACACTGACAAGCAAGCCCACGGTCGGCATATTTCAGCGGCCGGGATCCCCGACTCTTTTGAAGCCGCGTTGAACGGACCACGCTCAACCTCCGGCATTGCCCGGAGTCGCCCGGCCTTCCGCATTCCACCCCCGGAGATTGGACAAAAAACCCACTAACGGATAAGTTTCAGCAAAAATCGCTCTTGACGGGGAAGACTCCAGACGATAATAAGTATGCACTCACTTATATAGATGAGGGAACGGACACATATGAAGATGAATGTTACGGGTGCGCAGGCTCCGGAACCGCCGCCGGGGCGTAAACGGTTCCCGGCCGAAAAACGCCGGGAACAGCTGCTTAAGATTGCGGTCCGATTATTTTCGGAGCGGGGATTCGAGGGGACAACCACGAAATCCATCGCGGCCGCAGCAGGCGTGAGCGAAGGCATCATCTTCCAGCACTTCGCGACCAAGGAGGAACTCTACAAGAACATCCTCGACTATTCCGCTAAGGAATCGGGGATGGAGGAGTGGGAGGGGCAGCTGCGTAGGTATGCCGAGCGCGAGGACGACGAAGCCCTGGTCCGATCGATGGTGGAGAGAATACTGCAGTCGCACCGGAAGGAACCGCAGTTTCAAAGGCTGATGTACCAGGCGGTGCTGACCGGGCATCCACTGCCCAGAATCATGGCTCAGCGGGTCCTGCCGCTGCATAATTTTATCTGCGATTACATCACGAAGCGGCAGAAAAAGGGCGTCTTCGCAAAATGCGATCCCAATGTCGCCGTGCATGCGATCTTGAGCATGCCCAGCTATTACGGGCTCGCCAAGAGCATCTTTGGGGTGGATCGCCTCAAACTGTCGGACGGGAAACTGGCGGAGAGTTTCACACGCCTGATCCTGGGTGGGTTAAGGGCATCCAGTAAGCCTGCCCGCAGGCGAAACAGACCGGTGTCTCCTGAATCTCATGCCGGGCGCCCGGTGAATGCATAGAAAGGCAAAACGTTGGATATGATCAGATTTTACGTTTCATTGTTAATTATCGTTTTATCTATGACTGCATGTCCTGGCCCCCCTCGAAGTGGCCCCGCCTCAACCAAGGAAGATGCGACGCAAAAGCCCGTCGTAACTGTAGCAAAGGCCGCGGTTCGGTCTGTCCCGAGTTCTTTCCAGGCGACCGGTGCGTTCATTGCCGAGGAGTCGTCGGATGTCGCGCCCGCAATCGGCGGAAGAGTGGCATCGACGCCCGTTGAGGTGGGGGATTATGTCCGAAAGGGACAGGCCATCTGCGTCCTGGAACAGCGCGATGCACAATTGAGGCTTGAACAGGCGCGGGCGGGCCGGGAGCAGGCGAAATTCCTATTGAACCAGGCGCAATCAAGGGTCGGCTGGAGCGGCGACGGCGATTTCAATCCCGATCTGGTTCCGGAGGTGGCGTCGTCGATGGCTGCCTATGAATCCGCCCTGGCATCGGCCAAGCTGGCGGCCGCGGACGCGCAGCGATACGCAAACCTGGTCAAGAGCGGGGACGTTTCCCAAAGCAACTACGAAAAGTTCAAAACGCAGCAGCAGACGGCTGAAGCTGCGGCCAATTCCGCCCGGAAACAATACGAGGCGCAGGTCAACGCAGCGCGCCAGAACTACCGCGCAATCGAGGCTGCCCAGGCATCTCTGACGGCCGCCGAATCGCAGACTGGCGCAAGCTGAAAAGAACCTGGAAGACACAACGGTCCGGGCTCCCTTCGACGGGTATATCACCGAACGGCCGGTATCGGCCGGGCAATGGGTGGGAACGAACAACAAGGTCGGCTACTCTTGTGCGCATTTCCACGGTGCGGCTTCAGCTGAAGGTTCCCGAACAGCGCGCCGCCGAAGTGAAAACCGGCATGGCCGTGACGGCTCGCGTCGCCGCGTATCCGAACCGGGACTTCACCGGCAAGGTTCATGCGGTTGTGCCTTCCGTAAATTCCAAGCTCACGCGCATTCATGGTCGAAGCCCGGTTCGAGAATCCCAAAGCGGAACTCCGCCCGGGCATGTTCGCCAATGCAAAATTGATGCTGCCGGGCATGGAGCGGGCGGTCTTCGTGCCTGCAAAAGCTGTTTTCTACGACAGCACGACCGATGCAAATCACATTTACAGTGTTGGTCAATGGCGTCGCCCACCTGAATGTTGTCCTGAAAGGGGACACCGACGGCGATCAGATTACGGATTCTCACCGGGCTTACGGGGAACGAGACGGTCGTCACCGATAACCAGGCCAGTTTATACGACGGGGCGTCTATCGCTACCCGTTAATAACCGAAAGGGTTCTTTATCATGCATGCATTAGCACAGACTCTGCATCAAGCGCCCCGTTTTCGCGACCATGTTGATGTTGTCGTTCGTCGTGGCCGGGATCTTCTACCTACTCTTCGCTCGGCGTAGACCGGATGCCGAACGTCGATGCTCCGATGGTGGCCGTGACCACCGTGAATCTCGGCGCCTCACCGGAGGAGATCGAGACCGAGATCACCAGGAAAATCGAGGATGCCGTCAACAGCATCAACGGGCTGGATGAAATCAGCTCCACTTCGTCGGAAGGAATATCCGTAGTCCGGATCGAATTCGATCTTTCCAAGAGCGGCATCGTCGCGGCCGAGGAAGTCCAGAATAAGGTCAACCAGATTGTCAACGAGCTGCCCTCAAGCGCCGAAGTCCCGGTCGTATCGAAAATGGATCCGGATGCAGGCTCGGTTTTGCAGATCGCCGTATCGGCGCCCCGCTCCACGCGCGACGTGACCATGATCGCCGACAAGCTGATCAAACAGAGACTGGAGAACTGCGAGGGTGTCGGCCAGGTCCAGATACAGGGTGGCGCGGATCGTGAAATCCACATCATCGTCAACCCGGAGCGCCTGCGCGCCTACAATCTCATCGGTCACGGATGTCTTCAATGCGTCTGAGAATTCAAAACATGGAGATGCCCGGAGGAAGCCTGAAAAGCGGGCGCAGAGGATCTGACGATCCGGACTTCCGGGAAGATCAAAGACCCGGCGATTTCAACAACGTTGTGGTCACCACAAGAAATGGCTATCAGGTTAAGGTCAGCGACATGGGGTTTGCGAAGGACAGCACCAAGGAGCCAACCACCGCAGTGCGGCTGGACGGTGTGCCCGCAGTGCAGCTGGCAATTTCCAAGCAGTCGGGAACGAACACGGTGGAGGTTGTCCACGCCGTCAAGGAACGCCTGGCACAGATCCAGGAGACTCTGCCCAAGGATGTCAAAATCCAGATCATCAATGACGGATCGATTTTCATTGAAGCCTGCCATCAACGGCATCCGAAATCACCTGTTCGAGGGAAGCCTGCTCGCGGCCATCGTCCTGTTTTTCTTTCTGGCCAACTGGCGCACGACGGTGATCGCGGCCATCGCGATCCCGGTCTCGATCATCTCCGCCTTTTCTCTCATGGCGATCATGCATTACACCATGAACCAGATCACCATGCTTGCCCTCACGCTGATGGTCGGAGTGGTGGTCGACGATGCCATCATTGTGCTCGAAAATATCTATCGCTACATGGAAGAGAAGGGAATGGGGCCCTTCGAGGCGGCTGTCCACGGCACCAAAGAAATCGGGCTTGCGGTGCTGGCGACAACCGTATCCCTGCTGGCCGTTTTTCTGCCGGTAGGATTCATGGGCGGAATGGCGGGAAAGTTTCTGGGCGCCTTTGGCTTCACCTGCGCCGGGAGCCGTGGTTGTTTCGCTGCTGGTGTCCTTCACCCTGACCCCCATGCTGTGTTCTCGCTTTGTCCGGCCGTCCGCCGATAAGTTCGGGCCACAAGTCGAAAGATACGCGCTTTTTCCGAATCCTGGATACCACCTATACGAAAGCATTGGTATGGTCCATGGGCCACCGCAAGACCATTGTCGTTGGCTGTCTCCTGGTTGTACTCAGCATCGCGCCTCTGTTCATGATGATCGGCAAAAACATGATCCCCAGGGACGACCAGTCACAATTCAACATCAGCATACGGCTTCCCGAAGGAAGCTCCCTGGCCGCAACCACAAAGTATTCCGAAAGCGTCGCCCGCACCGTCCGGTCCCTGGAGGGTGTGACCCACACTCTTACGACCGTGGGCGGAAGTTCCAGCGGAGCCATCAATGAAGCCTCAATTTTCGTCAAGCTGCGTGGACATTGGAGATCGCAAGTTGTCGTCCGAAGATATGGCTACAAAGGTTCGGGACATCCTTAAAAACCATCCTCCAATATCTTCCTATCGGTTGTCGCCGCGACCGGGATGGGAGGCGGCGGGCCGGGAATGTCCGACATCCAGTACGTTTCTGCAGGGCCCGGACCTGAAAAAGCTCGGGGAGTATTCCGATAAACTCATCGCCCAGGCGAAAACAATACCCGGCTTGGGAGACCTGGACAGTTCACTTCGGACCGGCAAACCGGAAGTAAGTCTGGATATCGATCGATCGAGAGCTGCCGACCTCGGAGTTTCCGTGCAGGACATCCAGCAGGCGCTCAATACTCTGGTTGCCGGGCAGACAGCCAGCACCTTCAGCGCAGGCGACGATCAATATGATGTCGTCGTGCGGGCCGAAGATCGTTTCCGCGGATCCACTGGAGGGCTTGGAAAAGCTGACTGTGGCATCCACCAAGAACGGATCGGTTGGCTTGAACGAGGTCGTGCGCAGCCGCACCAGCTGCGGGGCCATCTTCCGTCAAGCGGCTCAACCGGCAACGTATCGTCGAAATCACAGGCAACCTTTTAGCCGGCGGATCCCAATCCGCTGCCGTGAACGGCTTTGACCGCCTGGTCCAGGGATTGAACATGGGACCGGACTATAGAGGAGCCCCTTCCGGTATGACTCGAGAGAATGAACGAGCTGTTCTACAATTTCGGGATTGCTTTCGCGCTGGCCTTCATCTTCATGTACATCGCGCTTGCCGCCCAGTTCGAATCCTTTATTCACCCTGTCACGATTCTGATCTCTCTTCCCCTGGCCATACCCTTTGGTCTCTTTTCCATGCTCGTTACCGCCCAGAGCATCAACGTCTTCTCAGGACTTGGGATTGCTGCTGCTGTTCGGCATTGTTAAGAAGAACGCAATTCTGCAGATCGACCACACCAATGGGTTGCGTGCAGCGGGAATGAACCGCTACGAGGCCATCATCCAGGCAAACCGGGACCGTTTGCGGCCGATCCTGATGACGACCCTCGCTCTGGTGTGCGGCATGATTCCGCTTTTGCTTTCGCGTGGAGCCGGCGCAACGACCAACCACTCCATAGGCGTCATGGTGGCGGGCGGACAGACCCTCTGTCTGGCTCTTACGCTGCTGGCCGTTCCAGTTTTCTATTCCCTTTGGGAGGATCTGGCGAACCGGCTGCGCTCCATCCGCACTTTTCCCTGGAAGGCCAGACAGGCGGCGAAGGCCGCAGCAATTGTATCGCTTTGGGTCGTCTTTGTTTCAGCCTCCCCGGCTCAAACGCCCGTGACGGCTCTGAAGACGGACTTGCCGCAGTCCGTCGATTTGCAGCCGATGAAGCCGTTTAAAATAGCTCCGCGAATCGGGGTGCAGGGCAAAACAAATCTTACCCTAAAAGAGGCCATCGAAAGGGTATTGGCCAATGACCCGGAGCTTGCGATCTCTTATATATCCGTTGAAAAAGCAGGGCATGGTGTAAAAGGCGCAAAAGGCTATTTTGATCCGGTTTTCACTCTGGACGGGTTCAAATCCCGCACCCAGACACCGATTGCCACGATCATCGGCGGTTCCGAAAGCGGCAAGCTCACCTCGACTGATTTCACGTTCACGCCCAAACTGACCGGCCTCTCGCCCTGGCTGGGAACTTCTTACAGCTTGACCTTCAACGATTCCAAGCAGACCAACGACAGCAGTTTCACCACGCTCAATCCCCAGTATCCTTCTTCGCTGTCTCTGAATTTCACCCAGCCGCTCTGGCGCGATCTGCGCATAGACGCAGGGCGGCACTCGCTGCTGGTGGCGAAAAAAAACCGGGATCTCAGCGCCGAACAGTTGCGCCAGAAGGTGATCGAGCGGATCACGCAGGCGGTGCAGTTTTACTGGGAACTGGTCTATGCCTGGCAGAACCTTGAAGTGCAGACCGAAGCCGTGAGGCTTGCCACGGAGCAGTACGAAAGCAACCGCCGGCAGGTGGAACAGGGGCTGCTGGCGCCGATTGAAATTATCGCCGCGCAGAGACAGGTGGCGACCTACCGGCAAACCCTGGCGCTTTCGCAGGAAACGCTGACGGCGGCCGAGAATAATTTGAAGCAGATGATGCTGAGCGGCACAGAAGATCCGATGTGGAATGAGGCGCTGATCCCCGAGATACAGCAAAATCCGGACGCTTCGGCGCCGCCGCTCGAAGAGGCCCTGAAACAGGCGTTGGCTTCCCGTCCGGAGTTGTCCGGAAACTCCATTAGTCTGGATATCAACAAAATCGACACGCGCTTCTACAAGGACCAGAAAAAGCCGCAGGTGGACCTGTTCGGCACCGCCACGGCATCCGGTCTGGCGGGAACGCCCAGGAGTTCTCGCCATTCCCGGGTTTTCCCGGAGGACAGGTGGCAGAAGTCCTCATAGGGGGCAACCGGCAGTCGCTATATAACATCTGGGCCGGGAACTTCCCGACTTTCAAGGCGGGAATACAGATTTCACTGCCCCTGTCCAACCGCACGGCTGAAGCGAATGCGGCAACCGCCCTGGCGGAGGGCCGAAGGCTGCAGCTTGTAAGGAAACAGCTGGAAATGTACGTAGCCGCGGATGTGCGCAATGCGCTGGAACAGCTGAACTCGGCGCGCGCCCGATATGATGCCGCGCAAATGGCTGCTCAGAGCGCGCTGGAGCAATATGCCAGCGAGCAGCGCCAGTTCCAGTCCGGCACGACCACCATGTATCTTGTGCTCGAGCGGCAAAACAGCTATGTCATCGCGCGCATCAGCGAAGTCCGCGCCCGCGCGAATCTGGCAGAGGCCATCGCCAACGTGGATCGTTCCATCGCGCGCACCTTGGAGACCCATCAGATCACGCTGAATCCTTAGTCTGAATACATCGAAAATCCCCGGCTCTGCCGGGAGACTCAAAGAGTTTGACAGTTCCGTATTTTGAAACGCTGAGAAACGCTGACAAAAGCGCTGACAAACGTGGATTTGTTCGGCGAGGGTCGGCGAACAAAAACCGATGAGGCGCTTCCGATGGAGTTTTCTGCGGTGGCACTGTGGCAAACGCCCAGTTTCTCATACCCTTCATCTACTTGCCGCACGGCGCTTGCCACGCCGCCGCGAAAACTTCCAGCGCGGAGCGCTGGCCCCTGCGGGGATCGGAAGCGCCTCATCGGCTTTTGCCCGCGTAAGTCAGCGTTCAAGACCGGCGTAACTAGTCCAACCGCTTTGAGCGGTTCAAATCTTTCAATCCTCAGGCTTTGCCGGAGGTAGCTGACTAAAAGCCGGCGCGCAGGCCGATGCGGAAATGCCTGCCCAGCGATGGATAGCCCAGCGCTTCCATATAGAACTCGTCGGTGACATTGTTGAGCGTGGCAAAGAGCGACATATCGCCGATGAGCCTAAAATTCGCCATCAGGTTCAGCACGCTGTAGCCTTCATTCCTCGTTATGCCCAGTCCGGAAAAATCGGAATCCACGCGGGATCCGACCATGATTGCGCTTGCGCCCAACGTCAGACGTCCGGGCTTCCAGCGCAAATCCAGGTAGCCTGAATGCCGGGGGCGGCGGAAGAGTTCCTGCCCTTTGGCAAACGCGGGATCGGAACTGCCTGAGGCTTCCAGAACTTCAGAATCCAGGAATGTGTAGGTCCCCCCGATCTCCAGGTTCCATCGAAAACCGTATCGCGCGGAGGCCTCCATACCGCGCGCCCGGGATTTTCCCATGTTGAAGTAGGAACCGGCAAAGGTCGAGTAGTCGGTTATCGAAAAGCCGATCTGGTCACGGAAGTGATTCTGGAAATAGGTCAACTCCAGGACGCCGCGGCCGGAGTTAATTTGCTGCTCGATCCCCGCATCGTAACTGGTCGTTTTTTCCGGCCGAAGATCCGGATTGCCCATGTAATAGATGGACGTGCTATACGACTCCAGAAGGGTAGGCTCTTTGATGCCAAGGCCGAAATTGGCCTTGATTTTTGTCATCCCCCAGAATCTTTTCGCGTCGGCGGGCCGTGCCAGCAGTGCCAGGGAGACACGGGGAGAGGCGTAAAATCCGAAGCTGTCGTTTTGATCCAGGCGAACCCCTGCAGTTGCAAAGAGGCGGTTTCTCAAAGCCCACTGGTCCTGGATAAATCCGCCGTAATTATCCCGCGAGGCGGAGCCGGGATTGTAATTGGGGTCTCCCACAATTCCCGATTCGTGTTCGTAATCGACGCCTGCCGTCAGGAAGTGCCCGCGGGGCAGGATCAGGTCGCTCTGATAGTTCACCTTCTGGCGCCGCGTCTGGTTCAGGTGTTCATAAACCCAGTCGGAGTATGGAAAGGGGGCGACGCGGCCCTGGTATTGCGGTGTATAGCTCCCGGAATCCAGCGGGTTCGCCGAGAACTGGCGAGAATCGTTCACGGTGTAGGAGAGCCTTTGCGTCCACGCCGGCGTCTGGAAATGAGTCATGGTGAGAGCCCCCGACTCCTGCCTGTGCTCGTAATAGGCGTCAAGATCAGGGCGCTCGAATGCCCACGGCCCCGGGACTCCCGAACGGCCGGCCTCGCTGCGAAAGACAGCCCGAAGCTCGGTTTTGCGGGACAGCTGGAATCCCAGGTTCCCCGTAATGGTTGTCTGATTGAAGGAACCGTTCGCGACGTTATTGTCGGTGTCCATCCGCGAGAACGAAGCCGAGTAGTCCATCCAGCTGCTGCTTCCTTCTACCCCCCCGCCGTAACGCAAGGTCGAATAGGTGCCGCCTTCAACCATTACCGACGGTTTGGGCGACAATCCTTCGCCTTTTCCCCGTTTGGTGAAGATCTGGATGGCTCCCGAGATGGCATCCGAGCCGAACAGCGCGCTCTGAGGACCGCGCACCACCTCAATGCGGTCAATATCCGAGGTGGACAGGTTGGCAAAGTTGTAGCTACCTCCCGGCTCATTCATTGGAATTCCATCGATGAGTATTTTGGTGTAATCCGATTCGCCTCCCCGCAAGAACAGGGATGTCACGGTCCCCACGCCGCCGCTTTGAACGACCGCAATTCCTGCGACTTCCCTCAAGGCCTCCGATACCGAGGACATGCCCTTCAGCGAAAGCGCCTCCCCGGAAATTACTGTCGTGCTGCTGCCAATCTGCGACAGCGGCGTTTCTGTCCTCGTCGCCGTCACGACAACCTGCTCCTGCGGCGATGAGATTTGCAGCGTCAGTTCCAGCGGGGCCGTCTCGGAAGGCACCTGCACGATTCTGTCCTTGACGGCGGCAAACCCCGCCATGGTTGCCGACATCCTATATTCCCCTTCCGGCAAAACCAGCGAAAACTCCCCCCTGCCATTGGTCCGCGTATCGGCAACGAGCTTTCCCTGGCTATCTCGGATCTCAACCAGAGTTTGAGGCAGAGGCGCTCCGCTGGGATCCACGATCGTTCCTGAGATTTTTTGAGCCTCCGCCGGTGTATCCCCGGTGGGATGTGCCCTGAGCTGGGCAGGCAGGATGGTGACAATAAAAACAGAGGCAGCGATAACAGCCAGGCATTTTGGCATTTTTAAGGCTTTCATGGCTTTAATCCTTATTGATGACAGGGGCGATTTCCACCTTTTCGCCGGGGAGAGGGCGTATGGAGAAATCGAGACCAAAAATTGATTTCAGGTTCTCCTGCGTCAGGACTTCCTGGACACTGCCCTGGCAGCGGATCACTCCCTGGCTCATGAGGATGATCCGGTCGCAAAAAGTTCCCAGGAGATTGATTTCGTGCGATACGACGAGCGTCGCGAGGCTCTTTTCCTTCGTTATACGCTGAACCAGCCGCATCAATTCCACCTGATAGTTGATATCCAGGTTGGCTGTGAACTCATCCAAAAGCAGGATTTCTGTCTGCTGGGCCAGCGCCCGGGCAAGCAGCAGGCGCTGTTTTTCACCACCGGAAATTTGGGAAACGCGCGTATTCCGATACTGCATGAGCTGCGTCATTTCCAGCGCTTCGAGGGCGATCTTCTCGTCCTGGAGGCTCTCAAAAGCCAATAGCGAGAGGTGCGGGGACCTTCCCTGAATCGCAAACTGAAAAACCGTCTGGTAGTGGTACGAACCGCCGTTCTGCGGGACCATCGCGATGTGGCGCGCGATCTCCTTCCGGCTCAAGCCGGAAAGAGGACGATCCGCCCCAAGAAGAATCTGTCCGGAGAGCGGAGGCACGATTCCATCAAGGAGGCGCAGGATCGTCGTCTTTCCGGAGCCATTGGGACCGATGATTCCCGTCACGGTCCCCGGTCCCAGGCTAAAAGAAATATCCCGCACGATCGGCCGGTGGTAACTGAAACTCACCCCTCGGGCTTCCAGCATCACTTTTCCCCGGTTCATGAGTTCCTCCCTTTACGGCGCAGCAGGTATATGAAAAGGGGGGCTCCACACAGGGCGGTCACGATGCCGACAGGAAGCTCTGCGGGCGAGAGAATGGTTCTTGCCAGAGTGTCGGCCAGGAGGGTGAAAATTGCTCCGAAGATAAACACGGTGGGAAACAGGATCCGGTTGTCGCTGCCGAAAAGCATCCGCCCCATGTGCGGGCAGATTAGCCCGATGTAGGCGATAGGACCACTGACGGAGACGACAGCCCCGGTGATCAGAGAGGCGATGATGTAAACACAGGTCTTCACTCGCCGTACTTCGATGCCGAGAATCAGCGCGTCTTCCTCTCCCATCCCGATCAGATTCAGGCTGTGCGAAAAAAGGCAAAGGAGAAAGAATCCCGCAAAAACCAGCGCGGTTACCGGGTAAATCGAGGCGTCCACCGGGCGGCTGAGGTCCCCGATCAGCCAGTAGAAAATCCCGCGCAGATCCGCCTGGCTGGTGCTGGTCAGGAGGAAAACATTGATGGAGGAAAGGAACGAAGCCAGCACGATTCCCGCGAGCAACAGCCGTTGCGAGCTCTCCCCGTTGCGATGGGGTCCGGATGCGACCATATATACCGCCCCGATCGTGAAGACGGCGCCCAGAAATGCGGCAAGAGGGCGGCCATACACAAATCCGCCTGCCCCCGCGGCGAATCCCAGCCAGCCGGCAAAAATGGAATAGAGGATTGTTCCCATGGACGCGCCTGTAGATACTCCGAGCACATAAGGATCCGCCAGAGGATTGCGCAGCAAAGATTGGAAAGCGGTTCCCGCCGCAGCGAGGCCTGCCCCTACCAGGGAACCCAGAAGCACACGGGGCAGCCGCACAGAGAAAAGAACCGATTCCAGGGGATCCTCTCCCGTATGGGCGCCTGTTAACCATCCCGCCAGAAGTTTCAGGGAAGTCCGTGCAGGTATCGGGACGCTTCCGATGTTCAGCGAGGCGATTGCCGCGACGAACCATGCGCCGAGCAACACGAGGCTTACCGATAAAATTCTTTTACCCGAAAGACGGCTCATCGAAAACGCTCCGGATAGAGCTTCTGTGCCAGTTCCTCTACGCCGTTGACGAACAGGGGAGAGGGGTGCTGAAGAAATTCCGTCAAAACGAAAATTCTTCCTTCCCGGACAGCCCGCAGATCCCGCCAGCCGGCGATTCTCTTAAATTCGGGGATCGGATTCCCTTCCTGCTTGACGGTGATAATGGCATCCGGATTCTTTACAAGGAGCTGTTCAAGACTGTACCGGGGATAAAACTGCGGGATGTCGGCCGTAATTGAGATCACTCCGGCCAGGCCCAGCACGTCATTCTCAAATGTCGTTTTTCCCGGCGCCAACAGGGGATCAAACCAGGTGATAAAAAAGGCGCGCACCGGGGGAAGTCCCGCGATCCTGAGCCGTATTCTTTCCAGCCGATCTTTCATATCGGCGACAAGCTCAATCCCCCGGTCGGCACAATCGGTAATGCGCCCGATCCGCTCGACAGATTCAAAAATCCTGTCCACGTTCCGCGGCGCTACGACATAAACCGGGAGGCCCAGGGCGGCAAGTTTCATGACTGCCGCCCGGTCATTGCCGGCCGTGGATGAAATGACAAGGTCGGGCTTCGCCGCCAGGATGACTTCGTAGTTTGGATTCAGAAGATCGCCCACCTTGGGTTTGTTTTTTGCCGCCTCAGGCCAGGTGCATTGAGTGGTGTTGCCGATAAGACGGTCCTGCGCCCCGAGCAGGTAGAGCGTCTCCGTCACATCCGGAGCAAGGGATATGATTTTCAGCGGATGCCTGCGGATATCCACATGCCTTCCTATCCCGTCCGTATAGGAGACTTTTTCCGCCGCTTCCGAAAGCAAATGCCGCGATCCAGCCTGGCGATTACTTTGGCAGCCCGATCCCGCAAGGCAGAGCAGGATGCATGCGAACGCAGCAGAAATGCTTTTTGGGTTGGAAGGCAGATTTCCGGAGGAACCTGAGAGCTTGGTGCGGTAGGAATGACTGAGCTGCATTTCAGTACTCTTTCTCGCGAAGAGCTAGCTGAAGTTGACGAAGAGGCAGGTTTCCTGACTTTCGGGTCGTTGCCGGGCATCTCGCCTTCCCCGTTATGCTGATAAAACGAGTGGCGGGCGCTTGGTGCTACCAAGGCCAAAGATGCCGGGCTTTCCGATTACAGTGGCGGGACCGTGTGGGAATCTCACCCACTTCCCTTTTACCCCAACCGGGGCACCTCATTCGCTTTTCAGAGATCAACAAAAAGGGACTTATATCATCAGGATTCGGGATTTGTCAAAAGAATCTGCATCTCTATCTGCGCGATTGCGGGAATTCGGATCAGGCAACGCTGACATGCGCTGACAAGAACGCTGACAAACGGCGCCTTCGGAATCGGCTGCCGCAAATTACTTGCCGGAGGTCTTCAAAAAACTCGGCGCTTACGCTAGACTTCGCCTTTCTTGAGGATTCGAATGATACGAACGATCGATTGGACCGAATCCGGCGTGGTGATGCTGGACCAGCGGCTGCTGCCGGCCGAGGAAGTCTATAATACATACACGGATCATGCCGGAATTGCTGAGGCGATACGGAGCATGGTGATCCGCGGCGCTCCTGCAATCGGTATTGCCGCAGCCATGGGGGTTGCACTGGGTGTGCAGAAGGCTGCTTGTGCGGATATCGCGGAGCTGGATGCGGCGTTCGATCGCATTTGTGCGGACGTACGGGCGACCCGCCCTACGGCCATCAACCTGTCCTGGGCCGTCGAGCGCATGAAAGCCGTCTACGAAAGGGAGCGGGGCAATGGTGTCCAGGCCATCCGCAGGGCGCTGGTTCAGGAATCGCTCAAAATGCATTCCGAAGACATCGAGGCCAACCGGAGGATCGGGCGTTTTGGGCAGGAACTGATACCCGATAAGGCTCAGGTCCTGACTCACTGCAACGCGGGGGCACTGGCAACAGCCGGCTATGGAACCGCCCTCGGAGTGATCCGGGCGGCTGTTGAAGCAGGCAAGCATGTCCAGGTTTATGCAGACGAAACGCGGCCTTTTCTGCAAGGGGCGAGACTGACGGCATGGGAACTGGAGAAGGACGGCATACCGGTCACCGTAATCACGGATAACATGGCAGGCTATTTTCTGCAGAAGGGGAATATCAACTGCGTCGTGGTGGGCGCGGACCGGATTGCAGCCAACGGCGATGTGGCCAACAAGATCGGCACCTATCCTTTGTCCGTGCTCGCGAAAGAGAACGGGGTGCCATTTTACGTCGCCGCGCCCGTTTCAACACTGGACCTGTCCATCCCCGACGGCAGCCACATACCGATTGAAGAGCGGGATCCGGATGAGGTGCGCAAGATCAAGGGCATTGCCATTACACCGTCTAATGTCAGAGTAGCCAACCCGGCATTTGATGTTACGCCGGGCCGCTATGTTCATGCCATTATCACCGACCGGGGAATTGCCCGGGCCCCATTTGGCAATTCGTTGCGCAAATTGATGCAATAAGGCGAACCGGGGGCCGTCTGGGCTGAGATTGCGGTTCGCAGGATGAAACCGACAATGCTCGTATTGGGAATAGAGTCTTCGTGCGATGAAACGGCCGCCGCGCTCGTAGAGGACGGGCACTGCATCCTCTCCAGCGTGGTAGCTTCACAGGTCCGGACTCACCGAAGCTTTGGAGGCGTGGTTCCGGAACTGGCCAGCCGCGAGCATTTGCGCAATATAGGCTACGTCGTCCGGCAGGCTTTTGCCGAAGCAGGCAAAGCTTACGGGGATGTCGACGGCATCGCGGTCACTCAGGGGCCCGGGCTCATCGGATCCCTGCTGGTTGGGGTATCGTTCGCCAAAGCGATGGCCTTCTCCATTCACAAGCCGCTGGTTCCCGTCAATCATATCGAAGGGCATATCTATTCGGCCCTAATCGAGCACACGGAAATAGAATACCCCGTGCTGGCCTTGGCCGTTTCCGGCGGTCATACATCCCTGATCCACTCTCCCTCGCCTGGCAAGTATCAATCTGTCGGAAGGACCCGAGACGATGCGGCTGGAGAAGCGCTGGATAAAATCGCCAAATTTCTCGGCTTGGGTTATCCCGGCGGACCGCTTATCGACAGGCTGTCGAAGGATGGGGACGCAAGCCGCTTCTCATTTTCTATTCCAAAGATAAGTGACGGCAGCCTGGACTTCAGTTTCAGCGGGTTCAAGACGGCAGCCCTGCGTCACATCCAGGAAAAGGGAATCAGGCCGCGCCGCCCCGGGGCGAAGATCTCGCGGACGATACTGGACCTTGTCGCCAGCTACCAACAGGCTATTGTGAACACCCTGGTTTCCCAGACACGGAAGGCCCAGTCCCTTTTGCAGCCGCGCTCGATCCTCCTGGTCGGGGGCGTGGCCTGCAATTCCTTGTTGAGGAAGACCTTCAAAAAGGCTTTTGAGGAATGCAGTCAGGATGTCAGAGGCATTCCTCTGGTGCGAGTTTATTATCCCAGCATTGACTTGACTACGGATAACGCCGCAATGATTGCGGCCGCCGGCACGCCGAAGCTGCAGCAGCCTTCTCCCCTCAACCTCGACCTCAACGCCTCAGCCGACCTTAGGCTCTGCTAGTCCGTTTTTGCATATCGTGGGGGAGATCCATTGCCGTTGAGACTAGGATGTCGGCTGCGTTGACCTCGAATCCTCCAGGTTCCAAGGAATTCTCATGAGTCGATTGTCGATTGGTTTCAGCGGCTATGGTTTCAGTGGTCTTTTGCCACGGGACGGTAGGAAAACCAGGAGCGCATCTCTGCAGGTGCCAACCTCCGGCGATGAAACAAGGATTTGCGGCGGGCCCATGACCTGGGAATAGCCCGTATGATCATCGGGATACCGGTCAGGGAAGGCCATTCACGGATCAGGACATATCCGAATATTCCGATGTCCCGCAGCGTGATCGGGAGGAAAAACCGGGCATAGGTTCCAGGATCCATGTTTTTAATGCGCAGAAGGAATCGATTTTTAAACGAGTGCATATTAACGATCCGGGGCAACGCCGGACGCCGCTCGGGCAGCACCTTTCTCTCATGATAGCCCCTGGCGCCGGGGACGTACAGGCAACGCCACCCCATCCACTGAGCCCGCCAGGCCAGATCTACGTCCTCCCGATAGGCAAAAAAGCTTTCATCGAAGTATTCGCCTTCTTCCTGAATTTCCTGCAGCATGGCGCGCCGATATAGCGCCGCGGCTCCGGTAGCTCCGAAGACATAATCCCGTCTGTCATACTGCCCCGTATCCATTTCACCGGAGCCCCGATCAAAATGGCGTTGGTTCGGAGTGATGTATATTCCCGTACTGTCCAGGATCCTGGCAGAAGCTCCCTGAGGGGATTCAGGATTATGAGTCTCCGGCGGCCAGCGCAGCAATTTGCCGGTCGCCGACCCGGCTCGCGCATCCTCTTCCATTGCCCGGATCAGGATTTCCAGGAAACGCGCTTCAAGCACAACATCCGGATTCAGCACCAGCACATATTCCGACGGTGTCGAAGAGATCAGGCGATTGTGTGCAGAGCAAAATCCCAGGTTGCTTTTCGAAAAACAGGCGGATTCCAAAACATCCCTGTGCGCGGCGATGATCGAGGAGGTCTCATCCACGGAAGCGTTGTCCCACAGGCAAACGCAGAAATCGCGAAAGGTCTGCCTCTTCAGGCTTTCAAGACAGAGTCCCAGGCGGGTTCCCGAGTTGAAGGTTACGATGCTGATCAGCAGCCTGGCGCTCATGCCGCCACCTCGGGAAGCTTTCCGATGCGCCTGGCGGCTATCCAGAAAGCTCGCGCCGACGAGAGCCGCGACAAACCGGGCGCCAGCGGATAGGCTACCGAAATCGCGCTTCGCAAAAACAGCCCCAGCACAACAATTTTTTTGACACGGGCCGCAATGCGCGGTCCGTGATGCTTGCGGAAATAGCGGATCTGGTTTGAATGAAAAGATTCTAGAAAGTCCTGCCTGGACATCCGGCTGAGGCTGTAACTTCCATGATGAATGAAGCGCGCCCCAGGCACATACCTTATCCGCCCGCCCTGGTTGCGAATGCGTTTGCAGAGATCCACGTCCTCAAACCACGCGGGGCGAAAGCTTTCGTCGAAGCCTCCGGCAGATTCCAGAGCCGTTCTCTTAACCATCAGACATGCGGCTGCCGGCTGGTCCACATCCATCGCGACGTCGCCCTGCGCCACCCGACCGGCGCGTTTCCGTGGGCCGCAATGCAGGATTTCGTCAAGAAACAGCATATCTGCCGCTACTCTCCCGACGGTGGGAAACGGCCGCACATTGAAATCCGATTGGAGCTGCCCGGATGGACTTACAAGGTGGCCGCCCGCCGCCCAAACTCCATGGTCTGCAGAGAGGGTGCTGTCCAGGAGTTCGACAGACCCATGGAGGCTTTCCGTGTCGGGGTTGAGAAATAGGATGCTGGCACCTTTGCTCTCCCGCCATCCGAGATTGTTCGCGGCTGCAAAGCCGATATTACGGCGGTTCCGCAGTAGAGAGACATCTCCCCCCGTGCTTTCCAAAAATGCCAGACTGGAATCCGTGGAGGCGTTATCGACGATCACAATCTGGCATCCCGCTGCATTTCCGATCAGCGACTGCACACAGTTTTCCAGCAGCCTTCCAGAATTCCAATTTACTATAATAATCGAAACCACCCGGCCTCCTGGCCCTTCACTAGGCTCCGGTTCTTAATTACATGGGCAAACCCCCGGCTCTGCCGGGGGACTCAAAGAGTTTGACAGCTCCATATTTTGAAACGCTGATAAAAGCGCTGACAAACGCCGATTTGTTCGGCGAGCAAAAGCCGATGAGGCGCTTCCGATGGCGTTTTCTGCGGCGGCACTGTGGCAAACGCCCGGTTTCTCATACCCTTCATCTCCTTGCCGCACGGCGCTTGCCACAGTGCCGCCGCAGAAAACTGTCCAGCGCGGAGCGCTTGCCTCTGCGGGGATCGGAAGCGCCTCATCGGCTTTTGCCCGCGTAAGTCAGCGTTCAAGACCGGCGCAACTCCTCCAACCGCTTTGAGCGGTTCAAATCTTTCAAGCCTCCGGCTTTGCCGGAGGTACCTGACTCAAATCAAAACAGGCGGAAATACCACTTTAAAAACAGGGAAACCGGCTCTTCCGGTGCAGGCGCGAAATCCCTGCGCGCCAGCGATTCGGATTTAAGGATCTCCTGCCAGAGCCTCGCTCTTGACTTTCGCCAGTATGGGCGCAGCCGGGCGCGGTCTCCGAGCATTGCCGGCGCAAACCGGAGTGCTTCCGCCACACCCCTGGCATATTGAGGCAACCGCTTATGGGCCGCGGCACGCATCAGCCACCATAGCTGCGCAAGGAATATCATCGGGAAGCACCGCAGCAATATGGATGCGGGGATGCTCTTGATCAGCACAAAAAGGGAGTTGCGGGTGCGCAGCCGCACAGCCAGAGGTGAAAACTCCCCTCCGCTTGTTGCCGCCCCATGGTGATAGACTTCAGCCCGCGGAACGTAATAGCCGCGGTAGCCTGCGGCCCGAAGCCTCAACCCGAGGTCGACGTCTTCAAGATAGGCAAAAAAGCGTTCATCGTAGCCCCCGAGTTCTTCAAGCGCCTGCCGGTGGTACAGGGCCGCACATCCGGACGCAGCGAATATTTCGCATTCCTCGCGATAGTGCACCCTGTCCTGCTGATCCTGGCCTCTCCGGTAGCCTATGCCTGCACGCAGGATACAGTCCCCCGCACTGTATATATGGCGGCGTTTGCTGAAATTAAGGATCCTGCAGGCCAGAAAGCCGGCATCCGGGTAATTCTGGATGGCGCGCACACATTCCAGCAGCCAGTCCATTGCCACTTCGGTATCGTTGTTGAGGACAGCCACCCAGTCTCCCCTTGAGACCCGTATTCCGGCGTTGGCTCCACCGGCGAACCCGAGGTTCCGTTTCTGCTCCAGCAGAACCGCCTGCGGTGCCATGGCGCGGGCAATTTCGACAGAGCGGTCGCGGGAGGCGTTATCCACGATGACAATTTCCATTTTGGCATAGGACTGGGCCAGCAGCGATCGCAGGCAGTTTTCCAGGTATGCGCAACCGTCCTGATTCGGGATGACAATCGATACGAGAGGCAAATTCGGCATGGATTTCGCAGGTGAAAAACAAGTAGTCTGTAGAATCTTACGGATCGGGCATGCCGGATGGTACAGACATCTATGTTCTTAATATCTCTGTTTATCCGTTTGTAATCACGGGCTATTATAGCCATTTTTCGGGGGCTGCGATATGAAACTCTCGGTGGTCATACCGGTTTACAACGAGAAGAACACGATTCTGTACGTCATCGACCGCGTGCGCGACGTAAAGCTGGAGAAAGAAATCATCGTCGTGGACGATTGCTCCACGGATGGAACCCGTGAAATTCTCCAGACGTTGCCTCCGTCGGATGATCTGAAAATCATACTGCAGCCTCAGAATGCGGGGAAAGGGGCAGCGCTGCGCAAAGGATTTTCTTCCGTGTCCGGAGATATTATCGTGATCCAGGACGCGGATCTCGAGTACGATCCGGCGGAATACCCGGCCCTGATGCAGCCCATCCTCGCCAACAAGGCCGATGTGGTTTTCGGTTCGCGCTTTTTGGGAGGGCCTCACCGTGTCCTGCTTTTCTGGCATTCGGTGGGGAACCGCTTCCTGACAACACTGTCGAACATGCTAACCGATCTGAACCTCACCGACATGGAAACCTGCTATAAGGTCTTCCGCGCCGATATCCTGAAAAAAATTACGCTTCGGGAAAACCGGTTCGGCTTTGAGCCCGAATTTACCGCAAAGGTGGGCAAAGCCCGGTTCCGGATCTATGAAGTGCCGATATCCTACAGCGGCCGCGATTATTCCGAGGGAAAGAAGATCGGCTGGAAGGACGGCGTCGCCGCCATCTATTTCATCTTTCGTTATACCTTTTGGGATTGAGGCCGGTTTCCACCGGTCAACTGCAAATCACTGACAAGTTTCTTCGTGACCCGGAAAACCTCGTCTGCGGCAATCGCATCCATGCAGGTGAATTCCCTCGGGCAGGTGCCCAGGTAGCAGGGGCTGCATTCAAACCCTGAAGTGATTTTGGCCCCGCGGCCATAGAACTCGATCTCCTGGTGGCAAGTTGGGCCGAAAATGGCGACAACGGGAACTCTGAGACCGATCGCTATGTGCAGCGCCAGCGTGTCTCCGGTTACTATGAGGCTGCAGTTCCCCACGATTCCTGCGAACTCCCGTATAGGATTGCCGTTGCCGGTGTTTACCAGCGTATGACGGGCCGCCGCCGCGATCCGCATATTCCGTTCCACTTCCTCCGGTCCGCCCAACAGCAATACCCTGGCGCCCAGTTCCTCTATCAGCCGGTCGGCAAGCCGGGCATAGCCCTCTTCTGTCCACTTTTTGCTGGCGAAGAGTTCCCCGGCGCCGGTATTGAGTCCAATCTTGAGGCCTGCGGGAGGCACGCCTATGGAATGCAGGATCCTTCTTTCTGCTCTGATTTCTGTCGACAAATCCGAAAGGCAGTATTCCTGCGGTTCGGGATGGGGAATTCCCGTGCATTCATAAATTAGTTCCTGGTATGTTTTTGTATTGACGCGAAATTTCAAAGGATCGTCGATCCCCAATTGATAGGCATATTCGGATCCTTCGTTCAAAGGAATAATGCTCCCGTAAGGGCTCATGCCGAATCCGATCTTGCGCCCCGATCGCAGTTTCATGGCCAGCGCGGCGGCTTTGGGCTCCTTGTCAAAACAGCAGATCTCGTCAAACGTTTCCATTTCCAATTGGAGAATAGTCTCGTAAGAATATGGCAGAAGCCGGTCGATTTCGGGAATTCCTTGAAGCAGAGGGATGACATTCGCCTCAGTGAGCCATGTGAGGTGGCAGCCCGGATCTCCTGCGCGCAGCCCCCGCAACAAGGGGGTTGTCCGCAACACATCTCCCATCGCCGCCAGCTTGATAATCAGAATCCTCTTCCCAAAAGGGGCATAATGCTCACAGCCCGGGCACTCGCGACGGAACCGGCATGGTTTCAGCCCTTCAAAATAGCGGCAATCGAGCCTGAAATTCATGACTCCACCCCGGATGCTTTCCACCCGCCTTGACGAAGCCGGATCCAGACAAGGAGCAGCCACACGAACCGGAAGGGCAGGACAATCACCTTCAGCAGCGTGAATAACAGCGCAAATGCTGTATTCAGGCAGCGGGATTGTGCCTCCCTTGGAGGCCGCTCTCTCATCCTCCGGGCAATAAGCCTAATCCACCGGCGGAAACCAAAGAAAAAACAATCCCCGGTTTCGTCGAACACCAACTTGCGCTTCGCTCCGAGCAGGAAGGCAAAAAGTTTCACCTTCCAATAGCCAGGATCGCCTGTCAGGAAAAGCACCGCTGTGTCGAATCGCGCCCGTCTCAGATTCCGGAGGTGGGCCCAGCTGCCGCGCGTTTCCGAATGCACCAGCATGTGGTCCAGCATAGGGTGCCCCTGAAAGCTCTCGATCGATTCCTGCTGGCTGCGGCAAAAAACCGTGTAGCTGGGATTTTGATGAAGCGATTGTTCTCTCAGCGCTTCCATGGCTTTGAGCACATAGACAGGCTCTGCTGATTGCAGGATGAGGATTTTCTGCCTCCCATGATCCGGCTGGGGCCGGGCAACATCGGATGGGCCTGCAGACTGCGAAAGTCTCCCGAAAACCGGCGATGGAGGTGTCGCTTTTTCAATCAGGGTGTCTTTCATATTCTGTAATAAAACCTCCCGGCTGCAACTTCTGCTCTTCAGGCGCGCTGCAAAATCCGCGTTTGCCGTTTTGGCTTCCTCGGACTATTCGACATATGCATGGGGACGGCTTTCCAGCGCCGCAGGAATCCCGGGCCGTGCGTTCGTCCATTTCTGAGCAGCTGGAGCATGAGACTTCTCGATGGTATCCGGCCGGCTCAGGTAGAATCGATAAAGCGCGTCGAGTTGTCCGGCCGATCTCTCCCATCCATAGAACTGCTCGGCGGTTTTTCTCCCTTCCGCTCCGAGCCTCTGACGGAGCTCAGGATTGCTCAATAGCATGGCTATTTGCGCCGCCATTTCCACTGCGGAATCCCCAATCAGGATGTTTTGGCCGTGCTCGCAATGCAATCCGGCAGCGCCGACGGGCGTGGATACCACGGCCATCGCCATGCTCCAGGCCTCCAGGATTTTGCCCCGTATCCCTACACCAAGACGCAGCGGAACAACATAAACGGAACTGGCGGCCATGTACGGGCGTATGTCGGGGACAAATCCGGTGACGTGAACTCCCGGGATCGTTGAGAGGGCCAGAATGGCGGGCGCAGGATTGCTTCCGACAATAAACAATTCTGAATAAGGCGTCTCTTTCCGGACCAGCGGGAGTACCTCCCTGCAGAAATAAATCATGGCCTCGACGTTCGGCAGGTGCTGGAAAGCGCCGACAAAAACCAGGCGGGATCCCTCCGCCGGCAGCTCCGGAGGCTTGAAATAGTCGAGATCCACGCCGGTGTTTATTACGTGCGTTGGCAGAGAGGGACAGTACCTTTTCAATTCCCGGGCATCCGGATCGGTCATGCAGACCGCGGCGTCCACATCGCGTGTGAGTTTTACCTCGCGGTCCAGAACCTGGAGATAGTTGTAAAACCAGCGCGCCTTGCCGGCGGGGCCAGGCTCCCTCGTTGCGCGGCGGGCACATGCGGCGAAATCGACCTCATGCTTTGTAAGAATCGTCGGGATCCCCCGACTCCTGTCTGCATAGCAGGCCATCTGGGTGTACTCCAGCTGTATGAGGTCAAAATCGGATTCCTCGAGACACTGGTTCAATGCCCGCTGCATTTCCGGCGTGCGAAATTCATCAAAAGGCTCATAGGCGAAAATATGCCACCGTCTGCGCCTCGAGCGCCTCATGGCAATTACGTTCTCGCACAACGACTCCACCTCGGGCAGGAATATCGTTTCATCGTCCGTCTCGAGAAAACTCAGAAGCGTGATCCGATAGTCTGCGGAGAGGCGCTTCAGCAGTTGAAACATGCGGCCTGCCCCGGCGTGACGCCCCGTGTGGGGCAGGTAGGCCGTAAGCCACAAAAGGCGCGGTTTGGAGCCGTTTGGGCCCACCACGTGCGAGTGAAGGGACTTGCGTTTCCAGAAGTAAAGATCCGGCCTGGATAAGAGCTTAAAAACCTCGGCATCGGCGCGGATTTGCCGGTAGGGAAGCCTCAGTTTGTCCGCCATGGCCGAGGGGAATTGAAGGGCCGCCTGGATCCATCCCTTCGCCGCGATGATCCCGTGATCGCGCATCATGCGGTACAGATTCCAGGGCAGATAAATGCCGTGAGAAATCAGGAATTTCCAGTCGCGGATGTTTATCCACAGAAAAAGCAGCTGATTGCGGGTAACAAGCGTTTCAAGCTCCGAGGGGCTGAAAAACCGGCTGCTCGTGGCTCTGTGTTTGTGATATACGATCGATTGCGGTGCCCAGAGAACTTCCCATCCAGCGGTCCAGGCCTGGTACGACAGATCCGTGTCCTCCACGTAGGCGGGAGAATACAGCTTGCGGAATCCTCCGAGCTCGAGAAACCTCTGCCGATGGAAGGCCGAAGACCCGCCGCCCGCCCAAAAAGCAGGGTAGTATTCGCGCGCAAAAGCCTCTACATCAGGTCCGCTGTGGGTGTAGTCGATCCATCCGCGGCGAAAAGCCGCCGTCGTTTTTCCCGTTTCCTCGCGTCTTTTGGCCCGATCCTGGAAAAAAATCCGGCTGGAAACCGCGAAGGTTCCGGGACCGAAGCCCCGCAGCAGCGGTCCCAGAAAACATCGATCCACGATCATATCGTTATTGAGAAGAACAACCACGTCGTGCAGGGCGGCCCGAACTCCGGCGTTGTTGCCCTCGGCAAACCCGAGGTTCTCCGGCAAGGCCAGGACGCGCACATCGGGGAACGATTGACGCACATACTCGACCGAGCCGTCCGTGCTTCCGTTGTCAACAACAAGGACCTCGTGAGGCCGGCCGTCCTCGCGCACCGCCTCCAGGATGGAGGGAATGCCCTGTGCCAGCAGGTCTTTTCCGTTGCAGTTGAGAACCACGATGGAAGCGATGCCGGATATGGGCGGGCATTGCGCAGGCAGGCGCTGCCTGGACAAAAGGGAGAGGAGCCCTATCCAGTTGCAGAAGAAAAGTGTCAGCCAAAGCAACAACATCAATGGAGTGCACAAAAGGGCGATGACGGCCAGAAACAACAAGCGCAAATAATAAAACATCTGTCTTACCTGAAGATCCGTTTCCCGATTTTAATCCTCAAACAATCGGGTTGCGAATGCGCACACTCTATCCGCGGACCGCGGCCACTGGCAAAAGCCTGGTCCGGCCAAAGCCCGGCTCGCATTCCAAATACCCGGGAGATCCCTGGAGTTCGCCTGCGTCCTCCGAATCTAATCCAATGAGAGATCCTCCGGCTCTGCCGGTGTGGCAGCATCCTTTTGACAAACACAGGAGAAAGCCTTTTCCCCGGTGTTCTGACAGTAACCCACAACCTAAGCCCTGCGATATGCCGAATTTCGAATATCGAATCGCAGAAGGACTTCCCAATACAGCATTCTCTATTCGATATTCCCCGGTTAAAAAAGGTTTAAAGATATCTAAGGCGCATGGAACCTCCATAATTACATTGGTAAATCCCCGGCTCTCCCGGGGGACTCAAAGAGTTTGACGTCTCCATATTGTGAAACGCTGAGAAACGCTGATAAAAGCGCTGACAAACGCCGATTTGTTCGGCGAGGGTCGGCTTTTGCCCGCGTAAATCAGCGTTCAAGACCGGCGTAACTAGTCCAACCGCTTTGAGCGGTTCAAATCCTTCAAGCCTCAGGCTTTGCAGGAGGTACCTGACTTTTCATCGGTTGTGATCGGACCCTTTTGTGGGGCCAGCAACCGCAAAGCCTCCAGGTCTTCCGGAGGATACTCAGCGCAAGTTTTGTGAAACTTCGGCAACCTGATTTTCATGTCCTTCGAGGATTGCTTTCAGGGCGATTTCAAACGTTTCCGGGGAGCAATCGATCGAAACACGCTGCAGAGCCGCCCGGCGGATTCGATCCCAGAGCCCGGCATCGCTGTGCAGGCGGATGCATTGTTCCGCGAATGATTGCGCTTTATCGGCGACAAGGAGATGCTCCCCGTCCGACCATCCGAGTTGGCGCATCAGAAGCGAAGTCGCGATTACAGGAAGACCGCGCGCGGCGGCTTCATGTATCTTGTGCGGGATTCCGGCGGCGAATCGTGTAGGGGCAACAAAGACGCGTGCTTTATCATAAATGGGGGAAAGGTCCTCAACCCTTCCCAGGACCTTCGGATGGCAGGGACCGGCAGGGATGTCTATTCTGTTAATCCCGGCGATGGTGAAGGGCAACTCTCCCAGCTTTTCCTGAATGATCGGCAGTATCTCTTTGACAAACCATAGTACGGCATCTCCGTTGGGGCTGTTCTCTTCCAGGATCGAGCCCACGAATAGGAATCCCTCGCGCTCCTGGAATAACCGCGGCGTGGGCGCAACGGGCAGGGCATGCCCCAGGACTCGGACATTGTGGATCCCGTGCCGGGCAAACTCGCCGGCTTCCGATTCCGATACCGAAACGACAAGGTTTGCCTCTGCAGCCAATTCCACTTCACTTTTCGTCAATTGCTCAATGCTCTTTGCAGCGGGCTCTTCGCCCCTGAGCTTCAGATTTGCCAGCTCCCTGAAAGCGAACAACGCCTCGGCGTCATAGATGATTCTTGTGTTTCGAAACCAGTCCGGATGCGCTTGAAGGATGGGTCTGGCAAACTGCATGTTGTGCGGGCGGCTGATAAAAATCAGGTCGTAATAGCCTCTCCTTTCCGTCAGGAACTGAAAAAGACCGCCCGGTCCGCGCCCCTGCGCCACCTCGACTTCGCGAGGGATGTCCGCGTATATATCGTGCCAATCCTCATCGAGGACGGCGGTCGGATAGTAAGTGACGAAGCAGCCTGAGTTTACGAGCCCGGAGAGGATTGTGTTCGAACGCGGGAAGCCCGATCCGAGCGACGGGTGGGGCGCCCGGTCGTCGATGAACAGCACTCTCAAACGGTTCCCCAAAACGCAGCGAGCCTGCAGTATATTTTGGACATCGGGTCCATGATGAGTCAGCAGGCGGTCCCGATGGCGCCGGAGAAACACGCCCTGATTCCGCGCATGCCACTCCTGAGCCTCTTCAGAAGAGGACGAACTGGCAAACTCATAATGTAGGACCGCAGCATCGGGTTCGTATACTACCCGAAGACCCCGCTCCCAGAGCCTGAGGCAGTAGTCGGTTTCTTCATAGTAGAAGGGCTGGTATGCTTCATCGAACCCTCCCAGGCTCAGGAAGGTTTCGCGCCGGGTAAGCAGAAAAGCACCGGAACAATAGTCGACATCCCTGCGGAACATGTATTCCGGCAGCAGCGGATCGCTGCCGCGTCCATAACCGAGGCATGAACCGTCTCTCCAGACAATATTCCCGGCTTCCTGGAGCGTCCCGTCCGGCAGAATGAGTTTGCCGCCTACCGCCCCGATATCATCGGAGCTTTCGAGAGTACGGACTGCTGACCGGATTGCCCCGGGCATAACTTGCGCATCGTTGTTCAAAAAGAGGAGGTGACGGCCGCGCGCTTTGGATGCCCCCGCGTTAGCCGCCTTGATAAAGTGGATATTGGCGGGATTGCGCAGGATGGTTGCCCCCTCAAGCCGGTCCAGGAGGAAGGGGGTATCATCAATGGATTTGTTGTCCACAATGATGATTTCCATCGATTCAAACCCGCTTTCGGCCAGGGACCGCAAGCATTGGAAGGTGAGCTCGGCACGGTTGAATAACACGAGAATCACGCTGACGGCCGGTTCCCCGTCGGCCGGCAGCCGGAATCGGGCTTGCGATGAAAGGAAGCTGCGCAAAGAAATTTTTGACAGCCCCGTAAGCATGCGCCGGGCATTATCGAGCGCCTCCTGCGCATCCGTCTGACGGTCCTTCGGCGCAACATCGGCTGCAACTGTCTCGATTTCGGTCGCATCCGCCTGAAATCCTGCCAGGGAAACAGCCCACCTTGAAATCCCGCAGCCGTTCGAAGAACGGGACCTCTCCCGCATTAACTGATAGCGCTCAGCCAGCCAGCGGAGTCCCGGGCGCATCTTCCAGGAGACCGAATGGAAGATGCCGGAAAGTATGAGGTCGCGTTCAAAGAGAGCGAACAGGGAACCGCAGGACGAGACCAGGCGATGGTTCTCGTTGAGAACCAGTTTCCGACGGGCGCCGATCAGCAGGGAAAAATACTTGATCTTCCAGTAGCTCGGATCCCCTGTAAAAAAAACCACCACAGCATCAAAATGCTCTTTTCTGAAATCATCGAGGTGGTTCCACCATCCTCGTGTTTCCATGTGGGGAAGAATGCTGTGCAGCATGGGATGTCCGGCAAGGTGTCTGAGAATTTCGGACCGGTCGCGGCAAAATACCGTGCAACGTCCGCCGGAAATCAACGGGATGCTTTTCAGGCGATCCAATGCCTTCAGCAGGCAATCGGGCTCCGCGGACTGGATAATGAGGATGTTGGGGACCTTCTCCCTTACGGCACGCGGCTCTTTGTCATTGCGGCGCCTGCGCCCGGGCGATCGGCGGAAAATATACACCAGGTTCAGCAACAGAAGGAACAATGCCAGGGCAAGAATTATGGGCGAGACCAGCAGGGCGGTCAAAATCAGGGTTAGACGGCTCAAGAAAACAAGCATGCTATTCCGCTAATGGCAGCATCCCTCATGCCATGCAATGGATCGGCGTGCAACAGGCGCCCCTCGGGGGCTGATAAATCACTTCCCGATTCGCCCAGATCAGGCAGGAGATCCGTCTTCCAGGACCCTCCGTGGGTCGGACTTCTGCCTCCCCATCACGCCTGCGAATTCTACACCCAAGGCTGGTCACAGCTCCAGCCTACAGCTTGATTTTACCGAGGAAGCGATCATAAATCCTTCTTCCGGCGCTCAGCGGCGGCAAAATCCGGTCTCGAAAAGCGAAGAATTTCTGGAGCAGCTTCCACGCTCTTCCGGATTGAAGGAGGCGCATCTGCTTTTCAAGTTCTTCAATCAGCCTTCCTTGATAGTCGTTTTCAAGCTGCTGGTTGCGAAATTTATCCTGCATGTCGCTGATTTGGGATGCGCGCCACTGGAGCGCTTCATCACGTGCGCTGATGATGATTTGAAATTGGTGCTCCTGCTCTTCTCTCCATGCCAGGGCTTCCTCTTGCGAGCGGATGGATGCCTCCAATTCGCTCTGGATCCTGTCTCGCTCTTTTAACAGCGAATTGGTATTGTCCACCAAAACATCACTTGCAGGGCCCGGCGGCACCTCGGCGTCCGATGCCGTGCCGATGAAATACAGGGGAGCCCGGCGATCCGTCTGAGAGACCCAAAATCCCTCAGGGCCGAGATCGATGAACATCCCAGACCCGGTTTCGGATGATGGGGATTCAGTGGCCCAAAGGCTGGAATTGCAGTACACGCGCTGTCCCAGGAACCGTACGTGTGAAAAAAAGCGTTCCAGCAGTACCCTGAATTCCACGAAGTCGAGCTCCTTCACGTGGAAGGGATTCGACGGCTCCAGGAGGCGGTATTCCGGCCTATTGGGGGTTGAAATCATCAGCATGCCCCCCGGAGCAAGAAGCCGTTTGATTTCGGAAAGCAGTTTGTCGTGGTCCTGAACATGTTCTATGAGCTCGAAGCAGACGACGACGTCAAAGCGGGCTGCCAGAGGAATCTCGGTAACCGAGCCGACGACAAAGTGAATATTGGCTCCCGCATATTTCCTGCGCGCGTGACGCACGGTTTTTTCGTCGATGTCGATTCCGACAACCGAAAAGGCTGTGCGGGCGAGCAACGCAGAACCGTAACCCTCGCCGGAAGCCAGGTCGAGCACCCTTTTGCCTTCGATATATCGGGATGCATGGGCGTAGCGATGCAAATGCTCATAGGTCATTACGGGATCGTCCGCCCACGGCAGGTAGCGCTCTCCGGTAGGTTCCAGCCCGGCCCTTTCATTCTTCCGGTTCTCTTGTGCCTCTTTTTCCAAAGGATCCATAGGAGCTTTCCTAAAAAGCACGCGGGCGGAGACGCGCTCCATTGCCAGCCGGCATACAGGACCGGCATTTCATGCTATCGGTTCGCCTCACCCAATGCCTCCGGGATGATACGGAAGTTTTTCCAGACAGCCGTTCCATCACCTGTCTTCCTTAATGTAATGCATCCGTCCGAGATTTCAATGGAACCCTTGCCCTCAAGCTCATAGTCCAACCGCGCACCCCTGGGAACCCGCACGGGAAATTTCATTTCCGGCAGGACCTGTTTGAGAAGAACACCTCCTGGATACCATACCGGGACTGAAGAATAGTCGGGAGGTACCACCTGCGGCAGGCTGTGCACAAACGGGCTGACCTGCATCAGTTCCAGCCGGTCCAGGGGGGCTCGCGATATGCTGTAGGGGACAAGCCCGAAATGGCTGTCGTGAAAGCCCGCGCCCGCCGCAGCGACAAAGGTGCGGACAGGATAAGCGTCTACAAGATCGACCTGTGACAGCGGCAGCAAAAGTGGTGCCAGTTCCCCGGACAGACCGTAGGAAAAGGAAGCTTGCCGGACGATGAGATCTCCTCCTTTGGGGCGCATGTCCGTATCGTCGAGTGTCTGTATGCCTCTATGTTCGAGGTAGAAGCGCAGACCCGATTCCGTTGCGCTCCATATGCGGAAACCCTGCCGCTGCAATGGATCGATGTTTGCAGCAACCCATTCCCGATAGGAATTTACAAATCGATAATCGCCGACGGCTATCAGGACGGACAAAATCATGGTACCCGCAACAACAGGAACCGCGGAAGCTCGGCGTGCGCGATTGAAGGCAATCAGGAATACGGGCGGCAGGCTTAGGAGAATATAGCGGGCGTTGACCATCTCCGCCGACAGCAGGAAGAAAATAAATGTTGCCGGAAACCAAAGGAACAGGAAATCCCGGCCCGGCGGACAGGCGTCAGAGTCCCGGCGCGCGGCCTTCATCACAAAGGTCACGATCAGCCCGATACCGGAGGATGCCAGCAGCACAAACCACATCCGGGAGTACGGAGTTGGCCAGCTATGGAAAAAACTCATCATCAATGCCGCCAAAACACAGAACACAATCAGAATTTTCTTTCGAGGGACGTCGGCCAGCGCCAAAAATCCCCAGGGAAGCAGGCTGACGCCTCCAAGGAAGCTGAAAGTGGGAATGACATTCGCGGGAAACGACAGGTGCGAAGCCAGGTAGCGGACCATCCCGGCCGCAGGCAGCGCACCAAAATGGGATTTCATGACTGCCAGCCATGCTGCCACAGCCATCGGGGCCAGGACGATACTGCACAATTCGCGAACAGGCCGTTTCCTGGCAATCGCCCAAAGGAAAAGGCAGCCTGTCGGAACCAATGCCGAATATCCGATTCCGGCGGACACGGTGAAGCACCCAGCGGCCGGCAAAAGATAAATTTCCCGCCCCTGGAGGCCGTCCAGGTAAAACGCCAGCCCCCAGAGTAAAAAGGCCAGCATGGGGATATCCATCATGAGCGTCGGGCTTATGACAAAAAAGGCGGGACAGACCGCAAACAATGAGGCGATCGGCAGCGGGTTCGCGGTGAAATGACGGGCCAGACGGTAGAAGCCCAGAGCCGCCGCCAGCGGAAAAACGGCCCACAACAATCGAAAACGGACTTCATCGAAACCCCCGAAAAGCTTGAGCATTATGGCCAGTACGTACTCGCCCAACGGAGGGTGCGTGTGAGCCGCGAGATTCTGGTAGCGGGTGCCGAAAAATATCCACGGCGTGTCCTGGGGAAACCTCCAGTCTTTCTCGAGGGCGGTTTCGGCGACGTGCAAATATATATGCTCGTCAAGATATACGGCGCGGCCAGCGAACGGGACCACGCTGCAGATCACAAGGGCTGTCAGGATTGTGTGGGGCGCCCATTTTTTCATCAATTTTTTCATGCTGGAACCAGGCGTCATGGCGTCCAAGTGTCCCAAAATATAAAATCCGCATGGCCGGGCCGGATCCAAACCGGATCACGGCTTCAGGCGGTACAGGCGTATGGTTCGTCCGCCAGGGATTGCCAATCGATCGGCCAGCCGGTATTGGTCCGGGCGATCCATAATGTAATGGTTGATCCGGTCAAGATCCTTGGAGTAAAAAGCCGCGTATCCCTGGTCTCTCTCGGATACCAGGATGCAGTCCTGGCCGGCGATCGCCTTCTCATCAAAATACCACAGGCGCGTGACCGTCACGTTGTATCCACGAAGCGCGGAGCAAAACTCGAAGGCTTCCGGATCAAAACGCGGGATACTGGGAACAATTCCCAGCCTGACCTTAGGGCCTCGGACCTCGGCTACCTGCGAAAGAACTTGCTCAATCTTCCAGTCTTCGCGCACAGGAGGGCCAAGAAGTTGAAAATAGGTCTGCGTGTATAGATTCCAGTCCCAGGAGAGCGGGCCTTCTATCCCTTTTAGCAGAATAATCCTTTCGGGCAAATTGCGGAAGCCGAAGGATACCAGGTGGTGTTGAAAGAGCAGCAGGCAGGCCAATGCTGCGGTCCATAGCCGCCGGTTCTGCAATACCGAAGCGCTGATGAGAGCCACCGCAGGGAGCAGGGGCACCGTATAGCGCGGATCCTTGTTCTGAAACAACAGCAGGCTAAACCATCCGCCGGCGATCCAGAGAACGACAGGAATCCATGCCGGAGAGAAATTCCGCATCAGGAAGACAACGCCTGCCACAAAGAGGACGAATAGCGGAAGAAACAGCTGATACCCTTCCAGCGCGCGGACATAGAAGACCAGGGACTGAAAGCTGAGCTTCAAAGGATCTCCTTCAGCCACGCCTCCGGACTTGTTTATGTTAAAAAAAGATTCAATCGCCCGCCATTGCGACGCATACCAGCCTGCCGATACGGCGGATGCGGTCAGAGCGGCGATGCCGGCGTTTTTCCAGTTTTTTCGGGCCGTCCAGACGGCGGGCAGAGCCACGAACAAGGGGAAGGTCCATTTGGTCAGCATCCCAAGCCCGCACACGACGCCGAACAGAGCGGATTCGGACCGTTTGGAGAAGCCTTCCGTGCGGAACAGACACACCATTGCCAGCGTCACGAAGGCGGCCAACCAATAGTCGATGAGCGTTTCACGCGAGAGCCACAGCATCAAGGGGAAGAAGTTTGCGAGCGCCGCGGCGGTTGCCGCCGCAAAGGGCGTCATCAGGCGCTTCCCCAGGCCGTAGGTGGCAAACAGGAGTATGGCGATCGCCGGGAGGTTGGCCTGCATTGCGGAGTGAATGGATTTCCCCAAAAGCGCATAGAAAATGGCAATTACAGAATGGAACAGGGGCGGGTAGAAACCAGTCAGATGAGGGATCTCACGGAGCCCGGAGATGCCGCGGCTTTGGATGACATCGTAGATGTTCAGGGCTTTGGCCTGGTGGTAGGCCATGTCGAAGAATGGCGGGCGGGCGTCTTTCGATATCCAGACTAAGTTGGCCGCACAAAGATACACCAGAGCGATGCAAAGCAGGATCCGGGGCCCCATTCGGTTAAGCCTGTCCGCGGGACGAGATCCGAAATTTACCATTTGGCGGCAATGCTCGCATTGACCGGCCTTTCAGAGCCGGAATTTTTGTGACTGCATCATCCCATTGAAGCAAGAAGTCTAGCCCACTTGCCCGAGGATTTGTAGCAGATAAAGGGATCCGGAGGTCATGGGCATAACGTCTTTCTGGAGGATACATGCAAAAGCAGACTATGCGGAAATTTGCAGACCGGGTTTCGCTGGCCGGGCCGGTCCTGAGCGCGCATTTCTGATCATCAAGCGTTCCTCGGATATTAGCGTCTTCGGAAAATTTTCCGTATCAGGGGCCATGCAGGCCCTGCAAGGGGCCGGATCATGTCCTTGGCTTTCTGTGTCCATCGGTAAGGGTATTCCATCCCGCTTTTCAGGGTTCCAGCTTTGCCTGATATCCGGTCTAATGCCTCTCTCAATGCAACAGTCTCGGCCTCGAGCGCTGAAACCCGCTCCTGCAGATTGTGCTGAAGACTCAAAGCAGCGTTCTCTCGCAGCGCAGCCTCTGGTGGAAGCCCTTGCCGAATTGTTGAAGCCGTCACTTTCGCGAAACTCGGGGGAGCTCGCATAATCACAAGATCCTGCCTGTTTCCCACGCCTCGTTTGATATAGTCCAAAATTTCGAAGTACTTGGTCCATTCCCGCAAAGTGTATTCGCGTGTCTGGAAAACGCCCCTGTAATATCCTTCAGGCGCGATTCCATTCAGGGTGGAATCCCCAATATCATCCAAAATGCCTTTGCGCAAAAGATCTTGCATCCGCCCCGGGATTTCATCGCTCGCTACGGAATCGCCATGAACCGATGCCAGAAAGATTCCCCCCGGTGAGAGCAGCCGGCGCATTTCCAAAAGCCATGCATTTTGGGCTTCGCGTTTTAAATGAGTAAAAACCGAAAAACCAATAATGATGTCGAAGCTTGAGTCGACGTATGGTGCCGGCGGATACGGCTGAATAGCGGTGAATTTACCGGCAGAAAGGTTCTCCCGGCACCAACTTACCGCTTCCGCGTCGATATCGCAGCCATGGACTTTAAAGCTGTCGCCCAGCGCCAAAAAATGAATTGTCATGCGCCCACACCCGCAACCCCAGTCGAGCATGGCATGCAAAGCGTCCGGTTCCGCATATTGCAGGATGGGCTTGAGAAATTCACCGAAGGACTTGACGCCGCTTGTTTTGAATGCGCGCTTGTCGCGGTTGTTTACGACTCGATACATCAGATCCGGATTGGGAGTCGGTTCAACCGCCTCAATATTTGTGTGGAACAGGGTATTCATTTGGCAGACCGGTCGATCCGCCCGATACCCTATCAGGTCCAGCCAGCCGTAATTGCCGTCCGCCGTCGCCTTGTATGGCAACTGAAAACTGAATCCCGAATATCCTGCGTCTTTTATGCGGGATAATTCGCGGGCAACGTCGGCGCGATATACGGGGGGGCTCACAGCAGCGGGTTCGCCGTTGATATAGGCATGAATCGCGTCAATCCTTGATCCTTGCAGAAGCATCCAACCCGTGGCGGTCAGGATGCCCGGATGGTATTCGATGTCATCGAAATAGCCTCGAGCAATCTCGATTCGTTTGAGGGAATCCATGGGGACGGCCAGCTTAGAGAGGTCTTTGGGAATCACGGCTTATCCTCGAGATCCTGCATTTTCCTTTTCCTCGCAGGAAATGTAGCTCCGTACATCCGCGTCCATGCGCAGCACGCCGTAAATCAGATCCTGCGAGCGGATGGTGAAAACCAGGGCGTTGTCGATCCAGTCGCACATGTCATGGTGCAGCAGGCTCCCTTTGGCCACGGCGGGGGATATTGTGTAACTCCCCACGGCAAGGGCAGGCAGCCGGACGGAAAAATCGCTGGTGCAGATCTGGTCCTTTTGCGCCCGGGGCAAGGGGTAACCTGCGAAAGTAGTGTTGCTGGCAGAGATTTCAATGCCCAGCCTGTTCCGGAGCGTATACCCGAGAATGGGCTGATCAATCTCGCAGTGGAACTGCGCGGAGATGCGTATGGTAATATTTTGTCCTGTGAATGCCTCCGCAACCGGGTTCCCTTGTTCGTCCAGCAACTCCACCCCAAGGATTGAGGCTTCCTTGCTCCCGAAACGGTGATCGATGTTCGGTATGGACCGCGCGATGGGCATTTTGTCCGCCGGCGTGAACAGGCCGGAGTTGTCCGGCGATTCATTGGTTCGGCTGAAATCGATCCGGCCACGCTCCCGTTCGAAGATGAGGGCGCGGTACCTCTGAACGACGAGTTCCGGTTTGCCGTTTTCAAGAATCCGGCCGCCGTCCAGAAGAAGAGCCTGGTCGCAAAACTTCGTGACGGCATCCAGATCGTGAGTGACAAGGACAATAGTCTTCCCGCCGTCCCGCAGATGATTCATCCGGTGCATGCACCGGTGCTGAAAAATCAGATCCCCGACCGCAAGCGCCTCGTCCACGAGCAGGATATCGGGATCCACGTTTACGGCTACGGCAAATGCCAGGCGCATGAACATCCCGCTGGAGTACGTCTTCACGGGCTGGTCCATGAAGTTGCCGATCTCCGCGAATGCCGCGATGTCGTCGAAACGCTTTTCCATCTGGCGCGTGTCGAGGCCCAGGATCGCCCCGTTCATAAAGACGTTCTCGCGCCCCGTAAACTCCGGATTGAATCCTGATCCGAGTTCGAGCAGGGCCGAGACCTTGCCCGAAACAAAACAATCTCCGCCGGTCTGGAGCATGATCCCTGCCAGGATCTGCAGCAGAGTGCTTTTCCCTGATCCGTTCTGGCCGATTATTCCCAGTGTCCGGCCGGAGTCCAGACTGAAGGAAATGTCTTTCAAAGCCCAAAATTCCCGGTGAAGTTTGCCCGATCCAAAACCTGTAGCCTCGCGCAGCTTGTCCCAGGGGCTGCGGTAAATCCGATATCTCTTCGACAGGTTCTGGACTTGAATGGCACGCATCAGAGAACATCCACGAATTCGCGTTTTATCACCCGGAAAAATATGCCGCCGGCTGCAAACACAAGCAGAGACGCTACGCCCAGGATGGCCAGTATGCCCATGTCGGGCATACTCATGCGCAGCAGACAATCCCGGTAACCGGCAACGACCTGAGCCAGGGGATTCCAATCGACCAGGAAGCGCATTCCGGCAGGGAACCGGTCGGTCGAATAGAAGATCGGCGTGAACCAGAACCAGAATGTCAGAACCACGCTGAGTATCTGGGACACATCGCGCACGAACACATTCAGGCCGGCAACGAACCACGACAGTCCCAGCGTAAAAAGCATCAGGAGGACAAAGTAGACCGGTATCAGGAGGATGAAAACGCTTATCTTGCCCAGGGTGAAGAGCAGGATGCAGAGGAGTATGGCAAACCCGATCAGGTGATTGACGACGCCCGCCAGCATTACAGAGAGAGGCAGAATTTCACTGGGAAACAGGGTTTTGGTCACCAAATTGGCGTTTTCAATGATAACGGTGCTTGAACGCTGGAGAGTATCCTGGAAAAAAAGCCAGGGAAGAATGCTGCAGAAAAGGAAGAGCGGGAAGCTGGTCGTGCCGGCATCGGGCCTTGGCCGGACCCCGAATATTACGGAAAAGACAAAGGTATAACTGACCAGGAGCACGATCGGATGGATCACGCTCCAGAAAAATCCCATAAAAGATCCGATATAGCGGGCCCTCAAATCGCGCACGACGAAATTGTGAATCAGGCTGCGCTGGATGTAGATCTTGCGCAGGAAATTGGAAAGGATGACCCATGGCGCCAACATGGGAGGGACTCTCGACCTTTTTTGCATTCCACTCCTCAGGCAAGGCGCGCATTATAGCAAACTATTGAGTCGGATGCTTCCTGCTTGGCTCAAAAGCCCGGCTTGGGCTGCTGACTCACAGGGTTATCCGGTTTTATTAATGGATAACGCCGACGAACGCTGTAAAAACGCTGAAGAACGGCATTCAGGCTGAGGTCAGTCTATGGAAAAGCTTTTCATACTGATCGATCACGCTCTCCCATGAGTAAAAGGCGCGGGCGCGCTCCAGTGCTGCCGCTTTAAGCCCGACGAACCTCGCGGGATTGTCGTCGATTTCCTGCAGGCATCGGGACAAATCGTCCCCATCGTTTTTCCGATACGTGAGGCCGGCGGAATCCAGCACCTCGATATTTTCGGGCGTGCTGTTTGCCACGATGATGTTTCCCTGTCCCATAGCCTCGATGAGAGCCGGATGCGTTCCTCCCACCTCGGTGGCATGGATGTAACAGAAGGCGTTTGCCTGCAGTTGCCAATAGGACTGTCCATAGAGGGCGCCCGGGAAAAGAATCCGCGGATCCTGCGTCGCGCGAACCTTCTCAATATATTCCGGAGCGTAGGGAGCATCGCCCACAACGACCAGGCGCTTGGATGTCTTCACTTTCTCGAAAGCTTCTACCACCAGGTGTGCGTTGTTCTCCGGCTCCAGCCGGCTTACATAGAGGAAATACTCTCCGCTTTTCACTCCGAGCCGCTCCAGGACTTCACATCCCTGAGGCTTTCCAGTGAACGCGCCGTAGGGAATAAATACCGAAGCTGCGCCGTACGCATCCCGGTAATACCTTTCTATCACGCGCGCATCCGTGACAATGACATTGGGGAACACGGTGGAGAGATACTCGCACAGGTGATAGTAGGCTCTTCCCAGGCGATTCCATTTTCGCCGGTGTCTTTCGATGCCATCGACATTGAGAACAACAGGAGTTCCCAAAATCCGCGGGATCCACGTGAAGACGCTATTGGCCGCATTACAGATCAGAATTACGTCGAACCTGCGGAAGAGGGCATGAACAACGGAGAAAAGCGTATGGACCACAGTATCCGTGTATTTCCAGGCGAGCGTCGGAAGCACCACCAGCCGAATGCCCCGATGCAGGGTCAGGGTTCCCGGAACATAGCGCGAACGGCCGTAGACGGTGACCTCATGCCCCCGGGCTGTGAGTCCCGCGGCGCACTCCTCGGCAAAGGTTTCAAAGCCTCCATAATTCGCCGGAATGCCCCGGGTGCCAAGAATCGCGATCTTCAATCTGAATCCTGTCCCCGGCCGCGCAATGGCAGCCGGTCCGTTTTGCAGGCGACCGATGCTGTCAGCTCCGGGATTCCGGCGCTGCCCGCGCGACCGTAGCTTCGGCTTTATATTGGTCGAAAGCATAGGGAACGCTCGTTGCGAAGAGAAACAACAGGAGCACTTCGGAATCTCCGAAATTGTATTCAAACATTCCGGCCGCCACCAGCGCCGCCCATGAACCGAGAGCAGCCGAGGAAATCATGGCGGCTTCGCGGCGGAGTCTTTCGCCTCCGGGATAAGTAGCATCCCGAAGTGCCCTTCGATAGGTGCCCAGCGCGTCCCATGCAAGCCGGAGCATGAACCACAGCCACAACGCGAGGCCGACGATGCCGGTTTCCGCGGCAATTTGGAGGATGTTGTTATGCATGTGCTGGTACATCCAGTCCGGAAACTCATTGCGCCCGCGGTATTTCAACGCTTCATGTTTTACGTTTTTGGGGCCCACTCCAAGCCAGGGGTGGTCGCGGATCACCCGCATCGAGGTCTGGAACAGTTCAATGCGGTTCCGGGTGTTCGGATCGCTGGGATCAAGGCCGGACCGGAAACGTTCCTTGATCATATCCGGCGACAGAAGGTATAAGGCCAGCACCAGAAAAACCAATACGGCAATTGCCCGGGGACGCCACAACAGGATCAAAACGGCAATACCGGCCATCGCCCCCATCCACGAGCTTCGGGTCTGTGAAAATAGAAGCGCCGGAAAGATGCAGGCGAAAGCCGGGATTACCCATGATTGGCGTTTCAACCCGAAGCGCAGGGCGTAGGCGACAAGAATCACGAGCGCCAGCATCAGCAGGCCGGAGTAAGTCATCCACTGGCTCATGAAGCCCGAGATGCGGTGCAGTAGATCCCTGTGCGGATCGGAAATGAACTGGGCCAGGCCGGAGAGAGAAGCAACAACGGCCGATGCAAACAGGGCTTTGCAGATCCAGATCGCCCTGCCTTCGCCGCGCGCGATGAAGGGGACCAGAAACACGAGCAGGTACAGGTAAAATTTCTTGGCGATAGTCAATCCAAGGGCAGGATTGGGTGACGCGAGAGCTGCAATGATCATCCATGCCATGAAAGCGAGCATCGGCAGGATAATCCTCATGCCCGGAGGCACGGGGCCATCCTGCTGCCTGCGGAGCCAGAGATACCCCAAACCCGCAACAGCCAGCAGGATTTCGGATGCAGCTATGGAAACCATTGCCAGGGAAACGCAGCCTGCCAGCGCGAGGAATGCCGCCGCCTCGGGTTTGCTCTTCAGGGAAGGAGGCAGGAATTTTGATGGCGAATTAGACATAGGCGCTTCCGGGTGCACGGGCCGGCTTTTTAAGCAGGGTAGCGCAAAGCTGTTCCGTTTCCAAAATTTTCCGGTCGAGCGTGAATTGTTCCTCCATGCGCGCTCTCCCTCGCCGGCCCATCCTCAGGCATTCCTGAGGATTGTCTGCAAGCTGCCGTATGGCTCGCGCAAGGGCTGCCGGATCTCCGGGCGGCACGAGCAGCCCGTTGTCTCCGCTGGTCACGAGTTCCGGAATGCCTCCGACATTGGTTGCGATGATCGGGAGCGAAGCCGACATCGCTTCCAGAATCGCGGAGGACAAACCTTCGGAAAGGCTGGGAAGGGCAAACATGTCGAAGGATTTCATGAACGAGGAAATGTCGGAATGGAACCCGGCAAAATGAAACACTTCGGTCAGACCTTTTTCGTGAACAAGCTTCTCAAGCTCCTGCCGGCAATTCCCGTTTCCGACTATGACGAAACGCATCCGCTTTTGAACATCCGGAATCACGGAAGCGGCCTCAATGAGATAGTTGAGGCCCTTCTCACGGCTCAGATGTGCCACTGTGCCGATTACGGCCAGCTCATCGGAGCGGCGCGCCTTGAGGGGGACATGCACCGGATAGTGCGACAGATCCATCCCTTCGTAAATCGTTCTGATTCTGGAGGCCGGGATCCCGCAGACCTGCAGCTGCAGCCGGATCGATTCCGAGATGGCCACGATGCAGTCGATTCCCCAGGTGTATTTAAGCAGAGTGAAATAATTCCTCCGCAACGGAAAATTGACCCGGCGAAAAATAATCCTTGCGCCCACTGAGGCGAAGCGCGAAGCCAGGGTCCCGCACAGAATGGCTCTCGGTGTGTTAAACGCGAGGATCTCAGGGCGGACCTTAAGAAGAACCGCCAACAGGCGCAGAAATGCTATCGGCCCCGCTTCGCTCCGGATCGCAACCGGGTGCACGACGATGCCATATTCGCGGGCACGGGTTTCCAGTAGCGTGCCGGGCTGGCATACAAGGTGCACGGCGTGACCGCGCCCACACAGCCCCTTTAAAAGAGCGAGAAGCTGATCCTGCCCCCCTCTCCAGACTCGTTCCGTATCCACAAAAAGAAACGAGAGCATTTTCTTGTGCGTTTGGATTAAAATCTCCGACTGAATGTACGGAAGCTTTTGGGCAATCCACCGGTTGAATCGAGGATCGCGTTTTTTTCCAGTGACAGTTCCCGCACCCTATTTGGGACCAGCCGCTGCCGCTTCCAATCCGCTACGGTACCATTCCAGCACGCGCTCGAGTCCTGTCTCGAGCGAGACTGCCGGAGAATACCCCAGCATACGGGACGCCTTGCTTATATCCGCCACGGAATGCCGAACATCCCCCTTGCGGGCTTCTTCGTAAACCGGCTGGACCGCGCTTCCGAGGATGGCCTTTAGCATTTCAATCAGGCGGTTCAGGCTGGTTTGGGTGCCGCACCCGATGTTATAGGCTTCACCGGCAACCCCGGGACTGGTGGCTGCATTCCAGTTTGCCTGGACAACATTGGTCACAAAGGTGAAATCCCTGCTTTGCTCGCCGTCTCCATATACGATTGGAGGCATGCCGGCCAGCAAACGGGTGCAGAAACGGGGAATCACCGCCGCATATTCGGATTTCGGATCCTGCCGCGGTCCGAAAACATTAAAGTATCTCAGGCAAACCGTTTCGAGCCCGTAGAGCTGGCAAAAAAGCCTGCAGTAATTTTCAGTTACAGACTTGCTCAACGCGTAAGGCGAGAGAGACCGCCCTGTACGATCCTCCCTTTTCGGCAGGTTCGGATCGTCCCCATAAATCGAGGAGGAGGATGCTGCAATCACTCTCTTGACCCCGGCATCGCGCGCCGCGATCAGCACCGACAGCGTTCCATTGATATTTGCCGATTGCGTAGCGGCCGGATCGGCGATAGAGCGCGCGACGGAGGGAATGGCAGCCAGGTGAAATACATAGGAAGCGCCGCGGAAGGCTTTGCGCAACCGATCGGTTTTGTTGATATCCAGCTGAAGAAATTTGAACTTCTTCCCCGCTTGCTCGGACCAGCCCGACAGGTTCTGCGTCCTGCCCGTGCTCAGGTTGTCTATCACGGTAACCGCATAACCCTGCTTTACAAGATGCTCGGAAAGATTGGATCCTATAAATCCTGCGCCTCCGGTGACGACCATCTTTTCCATGATCTCGTGCCTTTCCCTGGATTGCCCTTGAATGTTATCGGGAATGGCAGATGTTATCAAAGATCATGAGGAACCGCAATTTGCGAATCCGGCATCATGCTTGCGCCGCCATGGTTTGCGGCGGGTGCGGGATTTTTGCGGGGCTGTGATAGAATCTCGGACTATGCGAATTCAAATGTATAGCAATGAGATCGAGGCGCCGCTGACATCCTTTATCGGCAAATTTGTCGGCAATGTTTGTCTGGCAGCGGCGTCTTCGCTCAAAATACCCCTGCCCATAAAAACTCTGAAATATGAGATCGAGGGAGAATCCGTGCAGATATGGGTCAACAATACTCCTGTGCCCCTGAATATGAGCCAGGGTTTTTCCCGCATTATTGTCCTGGATACGCTTCGGGGCATGATCCGTCACCTGAAGATGGATAATCCGAACGGCAAAATCCGCATAGAAATAGATACGGAGATAGAACAATGAATTACGAACCAGGACAAATCATAACTCTGATTCCGGGCGACGGAATCGGGCCTGGTGACCGGCGTGAGCTATGGCAAGGACTGCGCGATTTTCGAGGCTGTTCATGGAACCGCGCCCGATATCGCAGGGAAGGGGATAGCAAATCCAATCGCGCTTCCGCGATCGGCCATACTTATGCTCGAATATCTGAAACTCAATGATTTGGCCCGGAATATCGATCAGGCCATGCGAAAAGTGGTGCGCGAGGGGCTGGCGGTTACAGGGGACCTGGGAGGCCAGGCCACCACGGATGAAATGTGCCGCGCAATCATGCACAATCTTCAGTGAAAGACCGGATGCCGGCACGCAGGCTGATTCCAGAGGAGCGATAGAATGTTTCGTTCGACCGATGCGACATACTCACGGTACGCGCTTTTCCTTGCAGCCGTTTGCGCGGCTGTTTCATTATGGCTGATTCAGCCCCTGCTTTCGCAGTTCAATGACGAACGCCGGCGGGGAGACCTGAGCGCCATATCGCTGCCGGGCGGGGCCGTCATAGAGTTCAAGTCCTTCGATTCAAAATGCCTGGGAATTCCGGCGCGCTACAGCGTCTTCCTGCCCCCCTCTTTCTCAAAAAAGCCTTCGCAGACATATCCCGTCGTCTATTTCCTGCACGGGCTGAACAACGATGAGACAAGCTGGACTGTCGAGCGCTACGGCAGCATTCAGAATACGCTCGAGCAGATGATGATTTCCGGGAAAATCCCGGAATTCATCATTGTACACCCGCGCGGCGATGACAGTTTCTATTGCAACTACATGGACGGAAGCAAGCGCTACGAAGATCTCGTAGCTCAGGAGCTCATCGTTCACATGGAAACCCAATACCGGGCCAAAAAGGGCCGCGAAAACCGGTCCATCGCCGGGACGTCCATGGGCGGGTACGGCGCGCTCAAGATTGCCATGAAATATCCGGACAGGTACGCTGCCGTGGTGGGCCAGTCGCCCATAATTTTCCCCGGCTCAAACCCGCTGGAGCTTTCCGAGGACGCAAAATCGTCGCGTTTCTATTCATTCTTTGTGGGCATGCTGAGGCCTTTGTTCGGGGAACCGGTTCGGCAGGACCTCTGGGACGCCAACAATCCTCTCGTGCTGGCCAAAAGCGGCAAACTCGACGGGCTCAAGATCTACTTTGACTACGGAACCAATGACCGTTATATCCCAATGATCCATCACGACGAGGGCATCAAGACCCTGGATCAGATCCTGACCGATGCCCGGGTCCCCCATACCTTCAAGGTCCGCGCAGGGGAGACTCACGGTTGGGCATTAGTATCGGCCCATCTGGACGAAACCCTGCCGTTTCTCTGCCAGACGTTTAAATAGAATTCGAGATTGGATATCCGGTTTATATGGCTTCCGTCCAATGCGCAGATTTGACTGACAAGATACGCCAGGAAGCCCGGCGGCTCGGATTTATGAAGGCAGGGATTACACCTGTTGGCACTCTCCCCTATTGCGAGCATTTCAGCGAATGGTTGAGCAAAGGAATGCACGGGGACATGCACTATCTCGAGCGCCAGGCTTCCAGGCGCCTCAATCCCGCCCTGATACTCCCCAATGCGCGATCCATCGTGGTGCTTGCCCTGAACTACTACACCATGATGTCGAACGGGAAGGATCCGCTGAAAGGAATGATCAGCCGCTATGCCTGGGGTGATGATTACCACGACGCCCTGCGTTTCCGTCTGAAGGAATTGCTGCATTTCATCCAATGCCAGGAACCCTCCATCCAGGGTCGGTGCTATGTCGATACCGGTCCTGTCATGGAAAAGCTTTGGGGCGGCGCGACATGCCTGGGCTGGATGGGGAAGAACACAAATTTGATAACGCGGGACCACGGGTCGTGGTTTTTCCTCGGCGTAATCCTCCTGGACACCGTTCTGGAGCCCGATTCCCGGGAAAAGGATTTCTGCGGACAGTGCAACCGCTGCATCAAGGCGTGCCCCACCGGCGCTATTGTCGTCCCCTATGTCCTGGATGCCCGGCTGTGCGTTTCTTACCTGACTATCGAGCACCGTGGGCCCATTCCGCGCCTCCTGCGTACACGGATCAGGAATCGAATCTATGGCTGCGACGATTGCCAGGAAGCCTGCCCATGGAACCGTTTCGCTGTAAGCACGACTGAAACCGGATTCAATCCCCGGACCGGAAATCACATGCCGGATCTCATCCCGCTGCTCCGCATTTCGTCCGGTGAGTTCAGAGAGCGGTTCATAGGCAGTCCGATCGTTAGGGCTACCCGCGACGGGTTCGTCAGAAACGTCGCGGTCGCTCTCGGCAATTCCGGGAGCGAGGAGGCTGTCCCTGCGCTGGATGAAGCCCTCAGGGAAGACACAAGCCCGCTGGTGAGAATGCACGCAGCCTGGGCACTGGGAAAAGTGGCCTCGCAACGGGCATTTCTATGCCTGCAATCGGCCCGCAAAAGAGAACCCGAGCCGCCGGTAATCGATGAAATCGACCTTGCTCTGGCAGAGGGCCGGAAGATCCGGGCGGATCATGCCGGCACATGACTTGAGCGTAAAGCTCCCCGATACGCGGCCGATAATAACCCATTGAGAATGAAAGAGAAATTGCACTCGGATTTTTCAAGCGGGACGGTCTTCGCGGAGAGGCGATCCGGAGTCGACCGTAGAAAGCGGTCGATGCTGGCTGCCATTTTCCGCAGCGGCCCGCGCAGGAGAGGAAAGAGCGGGCGGCGGAAGGCGGACGCCGGCGGATATGTGGATGTCTATGATCTGCGGACCTGGAGCATCGCGGCTGCTGTACTGGTTCTTTCGCTCGGTGATGCCATCCTGACGGGTTTTCATGTTCATGGAGGATCCGCATACGAACTAAATCCCGTTATGAAGGCCGTCCTGAACCAGGGCGGGCTGCCGGCATTTTTTGGATTAAAGGCGGTTATGACCATCCTGCCGATGGGCCTCATCATGCTGCACAAGGAATGGACCCTGGGCCGGTACGCCGCCCGTCTGTGCCTCTTTTCCTACATCCTGGTTTCGCTGTACCACCTGTACCTGATTGTTGCGCTCGGCCGGCACGGCGCCCATTTCTCTGCCGGCCTCTAGCCCGCTTTGGCTGGTCCGTAACGCAGCCCTAGATCGGCCGTCTGCTCTCAACAAAGTTCCTATCTCATTTTCGAAGCCCTGTGTGGCATGATGGCGAGGTTCGAGACGGTCTCTTTCGAGCGGCTCGATTTTGCATGTCCGATAGAAAGGCCGGCAAAATCCATGTAAAATCCCAGGTTGGGCAAAGGAGTGGATCCGATGAAAAACAATCTTCGGCGCAGCGCGCTCTATGTTCCCGGAGACAGCAATAAGATGCTTCAGCGGTCCCTGGAAACTTCCTCCGATATCCTGCTGCTGAATCTGGAAGACGGAGTTGCCTTATCCAGGAAGGAATCCGCACGCGAAAATGTCGTGCAGGCGCTCAAAGAACTGAATTTCGACGGGCATGAGGCCGTGGTCCGTGTCAACAGTCTTGCTACAGCGACCGGGAGGGCCGATCTGGCCGCCGTGGTGCCCTTGCGCCCCGATGGGATCTGCCTTCCCAAAGTCGAAAATGCCGCCGAAATCGCGGCGGGCGCCCATGCCGTCCAGGAGCTTGAAATCAGGCACGGGATCCCCGCGGGGACCGTCCTGCTGCATGCGATGATCGAATCCGCTGCCGGCGTGCTGCATGCGCCTGAAATTGCCGCCGCGTCTCCCAGGATGCGTTCCCTGATCTTCGGTTCCGCGGATTATGTCAATGATGTCCGGTGCAGGCCCGGGGAAGAACGGCTTGAACTGCTGCTGGCCCTGCAGCTGATCGTCACTTCGGCCCGGTCGGCTGGAATCGATGCGATCGACGCCCCGTGCTTTGACATCCGCAACTACGACCTGATCCGCTCCGAGGCCGCACAGGCCCGTCGCTTCGGTTTTGACGGCAAGAGCGCCATCCATCCGGACCAGTGCCCGATCATCAACCAGGTATTTGATGTGACGCCGGAAGAGATCGAGTGGGCTGAAAAAACGCTGGTGGGTCTAAACGCGGCCGAAATCCTCGGCAAAGCCCTCGCCACCCTGGACGGCAAACTGGTCGACAATCCCCACAGGGCTGCGGCCGAGCGCATCCTCAGCCGAAAGCATCCGTGATTCCGGCAGTGGATACGGCGCCTTGCCATGGTAAACTAAAAATTTAGGCAAGGCCGGATTGCAGGGCTATCCGGCCGGAGACAACCGACGGCCTGCGCGCAGGCATCGTCAGGAGGTATTCACAAATTCCGATGAACAGATTCAAAGGCATCCACAGCTATATTCTCAGTGATTCATTGCGGGAAATTGTCAACGCCGCGATTGTCCTCCAGCGGCCATTGCTTCTCAAGGGAGAGCCCGGTACAGGGAAAACGGAACTGGCGCGGGTGATTGCCGAGGACCTGGGCCTGCGCCTGATCCGCTGGAACATCAAATCCACCTCGAAGGCGAGCGATGGCCTTTACGTCTACGATACGGTGCAGCGCCTGAACGATTCACGGTTTCACGACAAAGACGTCTCGGACATCAAGCAATACATCAAACTGGGGAAGCTGGGGGAAGCGCTTTGTTCGGAAGAGCAGGTAGTGCTTCTCATCGACGAAATCGATAAGGCGGACCTGGAATTCCCGAACGATCTACTGTTCGAACTGGATCAGATGAGCTTCGATATCGTGGAAACCGGGGAGCATATCAAGGCCCGGCATCGGCCTATTGTCGTCATTACCAGCAACAGCGAAAAAGAACTGCCGGACGCTTTCCTTCGGCGGTGCCTCTTCCATTACATCGAATTCCCCGATCCGGCCATGATGGAGAAAATCGGGCGGGTCCACTTTCCGAACCTGAAGCATAACCTGCTGTCCCAGATCGTCGCGCGCTTCTACTTCATCCGCCAGAGGCATGAGCTGAGAAAACGCCCTTCCACCAGCGAGTTGCTGGACTGGATCCAGGTGATCCTCGCAGCCGGAATTACCGAAGACGAGCTGAACAAAAAGCTCCCGTTTTTGGGTGTTTTGCTCAAGGCCGAGGATGACGTCGCCCGGGTCGCGGTGCACTGACCCTTCGGAGCAGCCGGATGTTTATCAATCTGTTCAAATCGTTGAGGCGGCACGGAGTCCCGGTCACTTTCAACGAGTGGCTTCTGCTGCAAAACGCTCTCTCCGAAAACCTGATGGATAGCTCGCTGACGCGGTTCTATCATCTCTCGCGCGCGATCCTGGTCAAGACCGAAGCGCATTTCGACAAATACGACCAGGCTTTCCTGGAATGCTTCGGCCATATCGAATCCAGCGATGACCTGCTGCAGAGGATCGAGGAGAGACTGCTCCGGATGCCGCCGCTCGAGCTGACCGAAGAGGAAAGGCTGATGGTGGAGAAGCTCTCGCTGGAAGAAGTCCGTGCCGGCTTCCTCGATAAGCTTCGAACTCAGGACGACGAGCCCCATGTCGGCGGGAACCGGGCCATAGGAGTCCGCGGGCGCTCTCCCTATGGCGCCTGGGGCTACAACCCTGCCGGAGTGCGCATCGGTCAGCACGAGGGCAGGATGCGCAGCGCTGTTCAAATTGCTGAAAAGCGCAGCTTCAGGAATTACCGCGACGATGTCACGCTGGATACGCGGTCGATCAAAACAGCTCTCAGCTATATCCGCCAGGTTGTGCGCGAAGGGCCCAAGGATACGCTGGATGTGGAAGGCACCATCGACGCAACCTGCCGCAATGCCGGCGAGCTGGAGTTCATCTGGGACCGGGCCAGAAAGAAAAGAATCAAGCTCATGCTGCTGATGGACGCCGGCGGAACCATGGCACCTCATTCGGAGCTGGTCAGCCGGCTTTTTTCGGCTGCCAAAGATATCGTGAAGGACCTGCAGTTTTATTACTTCCACAATTGCGTGTATCAGGAGCTGTACACGGATATATGGCAGGGGAAAGCGGTTCCCACCCGGAAAATCCTGGACCAAAGCAGCCGGAACTATAAGGTCATTCTGGTCGGGGATGCCTACATGGCTCCGAGTGAACTGCTCAGCCCCAACGGAGCAATCGATTACTGGTATCGCAACGACCGCCCCGGGATCGAATGGCTGATGGATATCCGGAAAAGGTTCAGGAAGGTGATCTGGCTCAATCCGGAATCGAGGGAATGGTGGGATTCGGTTCCAACCACTCGCATGATCCGCAAAATTTTCCCGATGTTCGAACTCACGCTTGCCGGCATGCGTTCCGGCGCGCGGGCTCTGATAAAGCAGTAGTTAGCGGTTAGCGGTTAGTTTAGGGTGATCTATGATCAGCTGATGGCTTCTTCTTATGAAGAAGCAACTTCTAACCACTAACTTCTAACCACTGCTACGCGGCACTCAGGGCTATGTGGAAGATTGCTGTGTAGCGGATGGTCTGCAGGCAATGGTTCCGGGCAAAGACCGCCAGGTCCAATACGATGAAATGATCTCCGCCCCGTTCGTATTTGCCGTGAACCCGGCCGCGGGTCTCGACCAAGCACTCCTCTTCCTGGAGATGATAATTCTGTGCCTCGCAGGAAACGTCGATCCAGGCCGGAATCGCGTAGTTGGATGCCAATATGCGGCTGGCCCGGCCTAAAATCCATCCCGGATGCAGCGCCTTTTCGTACAGGGCATGGTAGTCGCGGATCGATTTCCGGCAGTATTGCCAATGGACGTTCCAGGTGAATTCGGAAGTGAAGGGCGTCAGGAACTCGCCGGGCTGCAGGGATTCGAGCGAAATGGGGCGGTGGAGCCTGGATTTCCCGGCCGGGTAATTTTCAGGCGAGGGTTCGGGCTCAGGCGCATGGGGCGGCAACTGCGCCCTGCCGATTCCGCAGGGCACTCCCTGATTGTTGGCGGCCTGGTAGTCTATGCATGCGGTCCCGTCCTTTGATATTGAAGAGACCAGTCCGGTGACACGAATTTCCTCTCCGTCGTAGATGGGCCGGACAAAGCGCACCTCTGCCGAACCGTGTTGCAGCCAGTCTCTCTCCATCAAATCGACCAGGGGACGGGACATATAGGCGAAAACGGAGATCCCTGGAACCAGTCCGGCGTGAAATCCGTACCGCCTGGCATACTCGTCGTCGCGGATCTGATTGTCGGCGTCGGCGGCCTCAATCGATGCCTTCGCACGATACTCCGGCAATGGAGATCCCACGCTGTAAAGCATCCCGAACATTCTCCGGTATGGAATGCAAGGCGCACTGCTGCTATTCAGATGGATGACAAAATACCACAAAAATCCTTTTATGAGCATATTGTTGTTAGGGAGGTTGCTCCTCTGCTCCCTTTTGCATATAGATTCTCTTGTCAATTATTTTGTATTGGATACTCTAGTAGCCGGATAGGTAGTGCGCACAATCAACCAGGACGCAGTTTTTCATTGAGAGGATTTATGCCGGATTTCGACAGCATCAAGCCCGGACTGACGTCGGAGCAAACCGTGACGGTAGATCTGGGGCTTTCCGTGACTCACACAAAAGTTCCGGTGCTTTCAACGCCCATGATGATCAGCCTGATGGAGGGCGTCTGCAAAGACCTCGCCCAGGAACTGCTTCCCCCCGGATACATCACCGTCGGCTACGAGGTGCATGTGAAACACAAAGCCGCGGCGCCTGTCGGCGCGCAGATCAAATCGTGGTGCAAGCTGCTGGAGGCGGATGGCCGCAGGCTGTTGTTCGAGGTGCGTGTCACGGAAGGGGACCGCGTCATCGGGGAAGGGCAGCATCGCCGGACGATTATCTCCTATCCGGAGTAATCGTGCCGTCTCAAGAGGCTTCATATTGAGCTGCCGGCAGATGGCTGGCGGCTGAAAAAAAGGCTCGCGGCATAGCCCGTCGCGAAGGTGATGGCAGTGCCGATCAGCACGTACCACGTAAAAGCGATTTCGCTGAAATACCAGACACACAGCATGGACACAAGTCCCACGGCCATTCCCAGAATGGATCCCTTTTCGTTCGCCTTTTTGGTCAACACACCCAGCAGAAAGACTCCGAGCATGCTCCCGTACGTAATGGAAGCGATGGTCAGACCGGCTTCCAGGACCGATTTTACCCCCCGCGAAAGAATTGCCAGGGCCGTAAGCGTGACCCCCCAGAACACGGTGATCCAGCGGGAAATGCGCAATTGCTGTTCGGCTCCGGCATTTTTCTTCAGGAAGGGACGATAAAAATCCACGACGGTCGTGGATGCCAGGGCGTTCAGGGAACTGCTTAAATTCGACATGGCTGCCGCAAGAATCGCGGCAATCATTATTCCGCGAACTCCATGGGGCAGGTAGGTGACGACAAACGCCGGAAAGATTTTATCGTTGGAATCGGGCGGGACCATGCCGGGATTGAATTGGTAGAAACTGAAAAGCATAATTCCTATGAGCAGGAAAAGCGCGAATTGAAAAAATATCACCACGCCGCTTGAAAGGAGGGCGATCTTGCCGTCCCGCTCGTTTCTTGCCGCCAGAAGGCGCTGAACGATAAGCTGATCCACGCCGTGGCTGGCGGTGTTCAGGAACGCTCCGCCGATCACGCCGCCCCAGAACGTGTAGGGAATGTGGAAATTCGCGGAAAAATCCCAGAGCATGAATTTGGAGCCCGCCGCAGTCATCACTCCCTGCCAGCCGCCGGGGATCAGCCCCAGGATGACGAAGAACGTCACGATCGTGCACCCCAGGTATATAAAGAGCTGAACGACATCCGTCCAGATCACGGCGGTCAGCCCTCCCTCGAAGGTGTAAATCAGGGTAAGGGCGGAGATGATCAGGATGGACCAGATATCGCCGGAACCCAGCACGATTCCAACCACGATGGCGATGGCAAACACCCGGACTCCCTCAGCCAGGGCGCGCGTTATGAGAAACATGCTGGCCGTCGCATGCTTGGTCGTGGGGCCAAACCGGCGCAACATCAGTTCATACGCCGTATACATTTCCCCCTTGAAGTAGGCGGGTATTAAAACCAGGGAGATAAAGACGCGTCCCACCATGTAACCGATGATCAACTGCAGAAAGGTCAGGTTTCCCGCATAGGCGATTCCCGGCGTGCTGATGATCGTGAGAGTGCTGGTTTCTGTGGCAACGATGGACAGCGACAGCGCCCAGGCCGGCGTGTTCTTGCCGCCCAGGAAATAGGTATGAATGGACTGCTGTTTTCTGCGGAATTGAGCGCCGTATAAAGTGATGGCGATCAGGTAAAAGATGACGACGCATCCATCCAGCCAATTAAAACCCACCGGAGACTCCCACAAAAGCGATCCCCATGGTAACCTCAAAGGCGCAAAGACTCAAAGCCGCAAAATGGATTCGATGCCATTTTGTGCCTGTTAACCCGGAGGCTGCCCGTATGGCGGGAGAAGGAAGTTTATGTATTCCTATGGTAAATTGGTGTTCTTCCCAGGCAGGCTTACATGTTAACCTAATTGTTTATAGCAAAAAGGAGAGGCCCATAGCCGTGAGATCCTCTATGAGAAGTGTTTTGGTGATTCTTTTATTCGCATCCGTTGGATTGTGTCTCCCCCAGACTCAGTCCAAAACTCAGCCGGCATCGCCCAAGGCTGCCCAACCTGAACCCGAATCTACGTCGAAGCCTCAAGCCAAGGCGGCGGAGGACGAGAAACCCCCTGAGGCGGACCCCAGTGCCCTTTTTCCCGCCGTGGTAGCCCGTGTGAACGGAAAGGCCATTTCCGGCAGGGAGTTGGAGAGAGTTGTGCGACGTCAACTGGCGCCTCTGGGGAATCCGGAATGGAAGAATCTCAGAGAGGATTATCGCGGTCAGCTTGTTGCCGAAGCACTGGGAGTATTGATCAATTCGAAGCTTCTTTATGAAAAGGCGGTTGCCAGCGGGGTAAAGGCTACCGACCTGGAGGTTCAGGCCGAGTTGCAGAAGATAGCCAAGAACTTCAAGAGCGACGCGGAAATGAATATCGCGCTCGCCAGTGAGCTGACGGACCGCGCCACCCTGGAGAAGGACCTCTATGAGAGCGTGGCCTTGTCAAAATACGTCGAGGATAATGTCAACAGCAAGGTTACGGTTACCCAGGAAGAGATGGCGAAATACTATTCGAGCAATCCGGCTCAATTTCAGCATCCGGACATTGTCCGAACGAGCCACATCCTGATACAGCCCGCTGGAGATACGGCCGAACAGGACGCCCTGGCCAAAAAGCGCGCGGAAGCCCTGCTGGCCCGCGCCAAAAAAGGCGAGGATTTCGCCAAGCTTGCCAAAGAGAACTCGATGGATGCATCGGCTTCCCAAGGCGGGGATGTGGGATTCGCCTCAAAGGAAAACCTGAATTCGGAGTATGCGAATGCTGCCTTCTCGCTTCCGGTCGGAGGCGTCGCTTTGGTCAAAACCCAGGCCGGTTATCACGTGATCAAGGTGACGGACAAGAAAAAGGAAGGTTTGTCTACCCTGGAAGAAGTCAAACCGCAGCTGACGGAATTTTTAAAAAATCAGAAAGCCCAGGTGGAACTGACCCAATTGGTCAACCAGTTGAGAGATCAGGCCAAAATCGAAATTCTGATCCCCTCGGGCCAGCCGCTGAATCCGTAGGCCCTAATCCGTTCAAAAGGGACGCCTCTTCTGAGGTGTCCCTTTGATTTGCCTTCCCCCCCAATCCTAAGCCCATTTCAATCAATCCAGCCTAAGCTTCCCTCTCCAAGATAAATGCCCTGTAATCTGCTGCAGCAATAGCCCATCCTGTCACCCAGCATTCAATCGAATATTCCTCTTGATTTTTTTTTTTCGAATTATCTACAATCCATACATTATCGAATATCCGGCATTCCAGCTTTTTCCTGAAACGTAAGTCAGGACCAGACCATAGAGATTCGACTGCGCCTTTTTTGCAGTGCACCCTGAACCAAATGGAGGCAATCATGCGCTTGGCATGCGGCGTTCTTTCGGCCCTGCTGTTGGCGGCGACTGTATTCCCGCAATCCCGCCTGACCATAGACAGGCTCAACCGGCAGGATATCCAGACAATAGCCCAAGAAGTGTCCTACAGCACCCTGCTCGAAGGCACGGTCGAGGATCCAGGTTTGGCAGTCTACGTCCTGGTGTATGAGCCGGGCATTGGCGGCTGGAAAACATATCCCGCAACCGTCGATGAAACCCACGTTGATGAAGCGGGCGGCTACCGGTGGCGGGCCATATGCCATTTCGGGGAATACGGTGGCCAGGGTGCGGGGCTCTCCTACAAGGTGCGGGTGATCGCGATCGAGCCGGAGCGCATCAAGCCCGGCAATCTGCTGGATTCGCTGCAGGCAGTCCGGCTTCAGAGCAGCGACCTTACCATCAAGCGCGTGAAGAGATAGGGGGGCGCCATGAAAAAGTCCATTCTCTTCGTCGTGATTGCGCTTTTGGGCTTCCCGGTCCTTCCCAGGACAGCGCTGATGGAAACGGAGCTGACCCACAAACCGAGGAATGCGCGCGGGGTTTATTCCTTCGGAACCTATCTTGACGGCACAGGCCGGATCAATCTGGTCAACGGCAACCTGGTCTACGGCCGGCGGCTGGTATCGCGACCTGGCCGGGCCGGTTTCAATCTGGATCTGTCGATCTATTACAACAGCAAGATCTGGGACCGGAATGGCAACGGGATGTATGTCAAGGATACCGGGAGCTGGGTAGGCATAGGGTGGTACCTGGGATTCGCGAGACTTATTCAGGGCGCCTCAAGCTATGCCCTTGTGGACCCGGACGGCTCGTCGCATGAGATCCAGCAGCATGACAACGGAGTGTGGAAATCGGTCGATTCGACCTACATTGTGCTGGATGTTGCGTCCAAGACAGCTACGCTCAAGGGAGGGATCCGGCTCGTATTCGGCAATACCGTAGGCAATACCAGCTACATGACCGAGATGAAGGACACGAACGGAAACCGGATTACGGCCACTTATGTTGCAGGGACAGGCAAGCTCAACGAGGTATTCGACACTCTGGGCAAAGCCGCGGCATTTTCCTACAACGCCACCACAGGCTGCCTCGAGACCATAACCTCTTATGGAACGTTCCGGGGCACGATTACGTTCAACACCAGCGCTGCGGGAACCTTTACACCCACTTTTTCGGTGCCCAAGCAGGTCCCTTCGGGAGAACGGAGATTGAACTCGATCACGTTCAGTCTGCCGGACCGGAATTTTGTTCAGAATTACATCTACTACTATCTGGGGGAAATCCAGACCATAACGAACCGGGTGGAAAAGGACGGGCAGAGTGTCACGAAGACGCTGGCCGATTTCACATTTGGCACGCGCTCGTATGCGGATCCGGTCTACACGAGCGTGGAGGAACGGGTGGTAACGAGCCGGAAAGATTACACGGACGGCACGCAATACTACACGACATCGCTGGCTTATACGTTCAACGGCAACGGATCCAATCCGTCCAAGACGGCCGTAACGGATATTCGCGGTATCACGGACTATAATTTCAACTATTCGGTCTACCCGGCCCGCTCGTGGTCCGACGGGCTGATATCGAGCATGCAGCGCAAGAATCTGAGCCAGACGACGGTGTACCGGACTCAAACGACCGACTGGGAGCAGGACATAAGCGCCGGCTATATCGTGAATCCCCGCCCGACGCGGAGGACGACGACCCTGGACGACGGACAGAGCCTCAAAACGGAGCTGATCTATGCCACCGACGGCACGGGCAATATCAGCCAGACGGTCCAGTACAAGTACGGCAACACGGTGGTGCTCAGACGAGCGACGACGACCTACCGGCATGAAAGCAACTCCGCCTATACGGCAGCAAACATGACGAACCTGCCGGCTGCGGTTTCGGTCAAGGATGGAAGCGGCACGGAGGTGGCGCGAACGGAGTATGGGTACGATGAGTACCAGCTGACGCTGTATCAGGGGCCGGTCTATAACCATGACACTGCTTACGACAATCAGAACATAACGGTGCGGGGCAATCCGACGAGCGTGCGGCGTAAGCTGATCGGGGAGAGCCGGTTTCTGACGACGACATCCGGGTACGACATGACAGGGAACGTGGTGTCGGAGACGGATGCGAAAAGCAATACGACGACGCGGACGTTCACGAGTTCGACGAACTACACGCTGCCGCGCTACACGACCAATGCGCTGGGGCAGCAGAGCGAGCAGACGTGGAAGCAGTATTCCGAGCGGGTTTAATTACTACAACGGGGACCTGGCAACCGCCATCGATGCCAACGGCGCCACGGTATACTACTGGTACGACGAGTTGGGCCGAACGACCCAGATAAACACACCCATCGGGCTAACGAACTATTGCTATGACGATTTTGATGAGTATTTCAATTTAACGACCACGGAAATGTCGTCCTCGGGGACGCAATATGCGACGGTGGATTCCTCGAGCGAGGTGATCAAGACCAGGCAGGAAGACCCTGAAGCAGAGGATGATATTCTTACCACGATGGGCTACAACAATCCCTGGCAGCAGGCAAGCTCGGTCTCGTTTCCGTATCGTGACGGGGGAACGCCCACAAACGCCACCTACACGTACGATCCGCTGGGGCGGGTATTGACGGAGGCGGTGCCATCGGTAGGTACTACATCGTATCTCTATGTAGGGAATACGGTTACGGTGACGAATCCTGAGAACAAGAAGAAAAAGTACACCTACGACGAATTGGGAAACATCTCGCAGGTCACCGAGCAGGATGCGGCCGGGAACCTGAGCATAGTGACGACCTACAGCTATAATGTTCTGGGGAAGCTGACTCAGATAGTTCAGATCGGACAGGGCAACCTGCCGGACCAGACCAGGACGTTCACCTATGACAGCCTGGGCCGTCTGACTGCGGAAACGCACCCGGAGAAGGGCGCGACGACCTACACGTATGACGATAACGGGAATGTTTTGAGCCGGACGGATGCGCGTGGGGTTGTGGCGGCATCGACCTATGATGTGTTGAACCGGCGGACGAGCACGAGTTTTTCGGACGGGACGCCGTCGGCGAGTTATTATTATGATCAAGCGACCTCGGGGCTGATCGGGACGATCACCAACGGCAAGGGGCGGATGACGAGCGCCTGGACATCGGACGGGATCGGGTACAGCTGGAGCTACGAGGCAGGGGGGCGTGTGACGCAGCAGGTGGCGAGCATCGATGGGATTCAGTATCCGGTGGGGTACAGTTATAATTTCATAGGATCCTGCTCGGAGAGCAACCTGTGGCAGATCACGTATCCTGCGGGGCTGGACATCCGGTACACCAGGGATGCGATGTGCCGGACGAAGACGATCAAGAACAATACGGGAACCATCACGCACGCCGGCTACAGCTATGAGTCGCAAGATGGAGCTCTTTCGAAAATCTCGTTCGGGGACAATATCCGTCAGGAATACACGTATGACGCTGTGGGAAGGCTGAATCTGTATAGCATGGTGCGGAGCAGCCCGCAGAGGACGATCTACTGGAATCTATATTACAACGGCAGCTCGCAGATCAGCAGCATTCGGGAACAGATCGTCAATGCGGTGGCTCAATACACGTATGCCTACGATAAGGTGGGGCGGCTGGTATCTGCGACGCATGCAGTCCGGGATGCCAACAATAATTATGTGACGGATCAGGTGAACAGCTTCAGCTACGATCAATTCGGCAACATGCTGACGAACCAGCTGCAGTATCCGGGCAATCCGGGGCAGGACTCACAGATTACGTATGACGTGAATGCCTCGAACAACCGGCTGAGCGGCTATACGGACGGTCAGGATGCGGTAACGACGGCATATGATGCGACAGGCAACCTGCTGGCGGAAGGGGCGAGGAGCTATGCCTGGGACGGAGCGGGGAGGATGACATCGGTCACGGGGACGGATTGGGGAGTCTACCGGTATGATGCTCTGGGGCGGCGGGTGAAGAAGACTTATACGTATCAGATCCAGTCGGGCACGGTATCGGGAAACATAATCTCGATATATGGAGCCGGGAATGAGTTGATGGCGGACTACCGGACGGAGACGACGCCATCGGGATCGAACAATGCGCGGACGGACTATATAGTGAACGGCAGTCAGGCGGTAGCGAGGCGGACGGTTACGGGGGGCGGCGCGACCACGACGGAGTATCTGCGGCGCGGTCATCTGAACCAGGTGATTGATATGGCGAGCTACACGATCAGTTCGGGGCTGACGTCGATGTATGGCCAGCCGTTCAGTCCGGGAGGGAACGACCAGTTTGCGGGGCACAAGGACGACCCGGAGAGCGGGTTGCACTTCAATCTGGCAAGGTCGTACAGCTCGATAATGTCGCGATGGGCCTCTCCCGATCCGGTGACCTCAAATGTCTGCGAACCAAAATGCCTCAACAAATACGCCTACGTCAGAAACGATCCCATCAATCTTGTGGACCCGGATGGAAGGCTAGAGGTGCCCTATTCCATTTATTATGCACTTGATCCATTCTCGTCGGGTTTGATTTCTATTGGCAACAGTTCGGTGCCCTTTTCCCATGATCCGGCGCAAGCAATGAATGCTGCAGTGGCGATGTGGCTCTATACGGGATGGATGGGAATAGGACCAGGACGGCAAACCCCCCAGCCTCCTACTCGTGATGAAATTCTTGGATTTGCAGTGACTAATGCAAAAGCAATGCTTAACTATCCAGGCTGTATATCGTGGCTAAAAAATGTCTTCTTCACGATTGAGATTGGACGAAGCGGAGTTATTAGCGAAGCGGCTGTAAACAGAGCGAACCGAAGCGCCGCCAATCTGTATAAATTGTTAGAACCTGGTAACCTCGTATTGGTCCCATTGTATCGGTCAGGACAAGGAGCTGTTGCGGAAACTTTTTCAAGCAAATTTGTTTACTTTTATGAGGAGTTCTTTGATCCAAACGCGTCGCCAGAAGAGCAAGCTCAAACGGTAATTCACGAAATCAGCCACAAAGCCAACCAATGGGTCTGGTTTAGGGGAACCTATAGCGACCTTCAATTGGCCAAAGCCACAGGATACAAAGGAGAGGATAAAGCTGAAGCCAGTTATTTTTATCATATAGAACTGAAGAAACACTGTAGGTGGTGACCAATGAAACCGGCTGAAATTGCCATTTCATGTATACTTATCTTTGGGGGTTCATTACCGCTAGCTTTCCCCTTAGAGAGAGATTTATGCGGCGATGATCCGCGCATTCAAAGAGTTCTTTCAGCGGGTATGGAAACATCGGATCATTTTCGTATCCGCGTCAATATACTTAGTATTCAGCAGCGCGGTGCTGTATCCAGAATAGCTATTTCCAGTGACATGCAGGTTTATTCGTCTACGGACAGAGGCAATACGTGGCATCTGGCAAAAGATCTATTTAGATGTCATCAATCCTCAACTGCAAGTGCTGCCGGAGGATGCTTTGTTAGCAATGTCGATCCTCAGACAGTGTATCGCCCCGCGGTCAAGAGTCAGCATAGGGCTGATATAGAGGTGAGTCGGGATGAGGGACGTTCCTGGAGCCTTGTTCATCCCAGGACAATTAAGGGCAGGCATCTTGGAAGCTTGTCGATAATCGGAACAGGCATGCAGAATCCAGGAAGAATATATGCCGAGGCGACAGCTGTCGGAGAGCATGGAACGTATATTTCTGATAACTATGGAAAGACTTTCAGACCTTTGTATGATGATTACCGATATTTAGTTGAATGCCGCGCAAATCCAGATATCTTGTATTTAATCTCAGATGGACTCTTGGCCTCCGTTGATGCAAGCAAGAGCAGGAGACTGTTGGAGAGCAGCCGAGAAATATTTTCCCCTCTTTTTGCGGACATATTTTCTCCCCTTTTTGCGGACAAATTTCAGCAACTGCGTTCGTGGAGAAGGAACAGTGAAGATAAGGGGTATCCGGTAGAATTAGAGCAAATCGAGACGGATCCTGAAGATCCAGCCATAATTTATGTGCTTAGTTCCAAGGGCCTGTATCGGTCATCTGATGCAGGCCAGACATTTCGACTACTGCCATTGGCTAATGACAAGGTCAACGGGATCCAGAGCATTGGCGTGGATCCCATTGATGGAAGGTATCTTTTTGCCGTTGCTAACGGCAAAGATCTTTACTGCTCTTCGGATCACGGGTGCAGTTGGAGGAAACTTAAGTTGCCGGATTAGATCGATGCACCTTCTATTTATATGAAATGCAGCCCAAGCGGCCATCCGCACCATCCTTCTTCTTTCACGCGCTCAAGGTCCCTATGTAGGTGATCTTACGCTCGATAGCCTCAATGCTGCTTCCGCTGGTGCAAAATATTTCAACGGCTCTTTGTCTCCTCTTCCAATAGTTGACAATGGTCAGGCTACCACGATAGCAGAATTGTTATACAGCAATCCAAACACAATTGCCCACTCAGAGACGACGAATGGAGACAAACGTGGACACCTACTGTTTGTAGGCAGCAAATAAAGCAGATCGATACCCAAATCATTTGTTTTTGGTTTCATTTGCTATCAGTAGGCAATCAATAGGCACCCGCGAATACAGCAAATCGATGAGGGCAGCTTGGCAGTGGCCGGCGAGCTGAAGGTCAAGGATTGCTGGAGGCGATCTGCAAGGCTAAGGAGCGACAGTCGGATAGGTGGAGGGAATCTGGCAGAGCAACATGGCTCAGGCCGACTGCGGCGATGTAGATGCAAAGGCAGTTCGAGCTGCGGATATGCCAACGAGCCACCTTCGGCCGAGCTGATCCGCAAAATCACGCAGACTGGAAATTAAGCCTGCCGCCAGACGGAATTTCGGGCCGAAATGGGAAATGGTATCTATCCAGGCTTGTGGACTGGCGCCAATGCGCAGCAGAATGGGTGCGAGTTGGGGATCAATGGCTCCGCGTTTGTCAGCCCGCAATAGGCGCCCCGACTGGTCTACCAGATTGAAGTAATCGGCTTCAGTCATCTGCAGGATGCCGCGACGGTGGGTATCTGATTGAATGGGACACAGCCAAAGGGATGGGGAGTCGAGAGAACCTACAGGGATAGCTTCGGTAATTGAATCGGGAATACCCGTTTTATCTTCCGACATTGGCATGTTCTCTACCGAAGACCGGTCCGGGTTGTGCTGAGTTAACGCGCTGGTTATCAAAGCTTTGCTGGTCATTTGATTCTGCCAGGCGCGAATCCGTTCCTGAATGCTGGTGAAGTCGCTTTCTTCGGGAGTTGGGGCCAGGCCGGCACGGATGGGATTCAGATCCACATAAACCATGCAGGCAGCAATGGCAGCCTCGTCGAGCAGGGCCTGACATTTGAATCGGGATTCCCAGAATCGGCCCTTGACGTTATCTTCTTTATTGGCGGCTCGGGCGATGAATTCGTTGAGTCGGCCCATAAACCAGCTGAGGCTGCAGAGTCGTTTGCGCAATACGGCGATGCGTTCGGGGCAATCGGCCAGGGCGCAGATCTGGGCTTCGGAAGGGGGTGCGTGCCGTATAGGGAAGAGGGTAAGCCAGCGGGTGGCCACCTCGCGATCGGACCAGGCGGCGGCGATTTCGAGGCAGATACGAAGAATGACGTGGAAGTGGTTTTGCATGACGGCGAAAGCACAGACATCGATGGCAAAAATGGCGGAGAGAAACCGTAACCTGTCGACCAGCCATGCTTTGCGATGGGAGAAGTCGCGGCCGGTGTTTGCATCGAATCCATATAGAAACGCCCGGCGGACGCAGCGGCTGAAGCAGTGATAGACGCCATCTTGTCCTTCCTGGACATATTTGCTTCGCGGCATAGTCATGGTTCACTCCTTTCAATACATCTAATGGTGAACCCATGGAATGTGCCCAAAAAAATAGACAAATAGATGGGTGTCCAGGAGATCCCTCAGCTCGGTTACAGCACGTCGGCTGGATTGTATTTCGAAATTGGCGTTGGAGGCCCAGTCGGTTGGACGGCCCATTTTTTTATATTTTTGGTTCCGATAAGAGATGAGGTTTTCGCATGTGGATAGAAAATAGTTTTGCTGTTGGCTTATTTCTTGTCTTTGTAGGTATATTGATGATTTTGTTTAGGTCAAGTGTTGCATCATCTTCAATCGATATTCAAAACCGGTTTTGGGGGCTTTCGTATGGCGAGAAAGTTAAAAAACGCTCAGAATACCTTCTGCTGGTTTTTGGTAGTGTCCTTCTCCTCATGGGCGTATTACTTTGCTTCCAGATTGTCAAACTTGGACACAAAATTGGGCAATAGACAAATTGCCTGAAGGTGAAAACGTGGATGAAAAGTATCCGTCCGGTAAACCCATCTTCCCCTGATAAATCTCAAATGTGATACTGCTCGGCGAACGGCGCACGCGTGCAATGGAGCACATGTCGGTCACAATAAGCGGGAGTGTGGTTATGCGCGGAGGACGAACGAATCTGGCAAGAGAACAGCAGTGGGAAAGGACGATTCGGGAGGCGGCGCGCAGCGGCATGTCTATCAGTGAGTTCTGCTGGCAACGGAATCTGAAGGAGAAGCAGTTCTATTGGTGGCGACGGCGCACCAATTGACTTGGTTAATCTTTTATGAAAATTTCCGGTCTTGCGCCTCGCTGATCGGTGTTCCACATAAAGCTTGAAAATAAAACTCTCCTAACGGATTATCTCAGATATCTATCGGCACCCTTATAGGATAGGTTGGATCGCAGGTCAAAGATGGCAGCAATAATAAGGAATCCCATTGGGAATTTAAGGAGGAGTCGATGATGAGAAATATTTTGTTTATTGCGGCCATGGGTTTTTTTGCCTCTATGGCCATTCACGTTCCTTCGGAGGCTACTTTTGCCAAGGATGCCTCGGAATGGCAATATGAAGTCTTAAGCCCGTGGGCAGAAGTGGATCCCATCCCTCCCCGCGGAATTTCACCGAGAGTCGATTCTCTGGCCGGCAAGAAGATCGGATTATTCTACAACATGAAGCGCGCCGCAAGACCGATACAGGCCTATATTGAAAAGAAACTCAAGGAAAGGTTTCCCGATTGTCAAACCAGCTATTTTGAGGCTCCCTCTCAGAAGTATCTTGCGGAAAACAAGGAAAAGTATGCCGCCTGGGCCAAAGAAATGGACGCCGTTATTACGGCGGTTGGGGATTGAGGGGGCTGCACAAAGTTCCTCACCTACAACAGTGTAGAGATTGAGGACTTTGGAACGCCGGTCGTGTTACTGGCGAATCGCGGTTTCGTGGACGACGCCCATTCTGCGGCGTCCAGCAAGGCTATGCCAAATCTTAGAGTTCTGGGAGAACCGATTACGTGTGAATCTACTGTTGCCGAGGACATCAAGTCGGGCATCGATAAGGTATTTGATGATATTGTGGCGGCCTTGACCAGACCCCTGACGGAGCAGGAAAAATCTCCGCAATTGAAGATCGAAAACGCACCCAGAATTGTGTTTAAAGGCAATCTGACGGAAGTGAATCAATTTTTCTACCGCCAAGGCTGGGGAGACGGATTGCCGGTTATTCCGCCATCCGAGGAAGCCGTGGCCGAGATGATGAAGGGAACGGATCTTCCGGCAGACCATGTTGTGGCTAAAATCATCCCGCGGATGGGCAAGGCTACCGTGGAGAAGATTGCGGTGAACGCCGTCATGGCAGGAGCCCTGCCCATTCATATGCCGGTTCTGATCGCGGCGGTGGAGACTGTGTCCGATCCGAAAGCCCGATTCGATACCTTTGAAGTGAGCACAGGATCATGGGCTCCTTTCCTGGTCGTCAACGGCCCCATAAGAAAGGATATCCATATCAATTCCGGTTCCGGCGTTCTCAGTCCGGGGAATCTGTCCAACTCGGCAATAGGAAGGGCCTTGGGGCTGATTGTCAAGAATATCGGCGGGGCCAGGAAGGGTATCGAAGATATGGGAACGCTGGGGAATCCGGGCAAATACTCGCTGGTTCTCGCCGAGAACGAGGAAGACAGCCCATGGGAACCCTTGCACGTCGAACGGGGATTCAAAAAGGAAGACAGCACCGTAACCATGTTTTTCCCGAACCAGCACGTCTATTCCATACCGCGCGGCACGGATGCAAAAGGAATTCTCGATTCGATTGCCGGCTCGAGTCCAGGCATTATGAATGCCCTGATGATAATCCCAACCCATGCAGACATTCTGGCGAGTGAAGGATGGACCAAGTCGAAGGTAAGGGAATATCTGATGAAACCCGGAGAGGCAGGTTCCGCCAAGTCCCGACCGAAAGGGGATAATGCCGCTGCCGCATCCCTTAATACTTCCCGAGACGCCTTAATGATCGTGGTCGCGGGCGGTGCCGGAACCTGGTATGGGGTGTTCAAGAGTGCTGGCGGAGGGATTCTGGGCAATGATTTCGTCAGCAAAAAAATCCAACTGCCGAAAAACTGGAAGGAGTTGGCTGCAAAGTACAAAAACCTTATTCCTACCTATGTGAAGTATTAACCAACACTAACCGCGGATTTACATGGGTTGTCAATCCATGTAGATCCGCGGTTATCCAGGCTGATCCCGGACGGGGTCTGTAATGAGGCATAGGCCCACCAACCTTTATGGCGCCAAGATCGGGGCCCGCCCTGTAAAGCCATCGTTAATGTTGTGAAGGATGCATCCTTTGTCAACTGCCACAGCATCGGGTTTAAGCCGGAAATCCAGTTCATCGGCCTTATAGATTCCTGCAAAGTCCGACAGGTCCGCCTTTCTTACGTTCTGAAACATGTCGTAATCCACCAGTATCCCGTTGCATTCCTTGCCTGTCGCATTGCAAAGCTCTTCAAGCGCTCCAAATGTGTGCACCTTCCGCTTACCCTCTATCTCCCAAATCCCTTGCAGAAAAAAGTTTCGTGTGCCCACTATCTCTCCTAAAAAATCATTTAGCCAGCCGTATTTCCAATCCCTGTACTTGTGGTGGTTTGAGTGACGCCTCGCGAGGTGATTCCAGTCCCAGCATCTGCTTTTCCCTCAAATAGGACTTCGCCCGGTCGAGCGATTCCACCTTAAAAACCATTCCCTGGATACGATCCCGACTGCCCTTCACGATTCGGATTGCAGGACCTCCGCCTGCCTGCCATATGCCCGAAGAAGCCGGTGCACCCAGCAGTTTGCGCCACTCCAAAAGGCTCTTTTCATAGGTTGCGGATTCAATGATTATCTCGCGGAGCGATTGAATGCCGAGCGGGCCGCCTCCGTTCAGCAGCAGCCGGTTGCCCAGCTGTTTCCTTCTCACGTCCACTTTCAGAAACTCCTGGCTATATTCATAAAGGAAGATGGACATGCCGGCTTTCGAATAGGAAGGTAGCGCCACGGTTGTCCATGCCACTCCCCGGGTTCCTTTTGGGAGAGTCGATACATACGGCTGGGGAGGGCTGTAGGGAATTCCCTCGACCTGCATTTCCCGGAGCGAATTGGAAAGCGGATACGGCTCAAACGCAATCCCTGCATAATGCGCCTGGGCAACCTTGCGTTTCGGAGCATTCTTTTGCGTGGCATAGCGGAAAAATTCCAAATTCGTGTTCCCGGCTCCCACGCCGCCGCTAACGAATCCCTGGCTGTCGGTGACGGGCCATGCTTCCGGGAGAAGCAAGGTGGCGGCAAACAGATTAAACAGGGTTTCGGGTGCGTCCGACTCAATCAGAAGATGATCCACCTGCCGGATAATCGGGCCTTTCCGCCTCTCTGTCTGCGCCGGCGCCCATAGACAAATGACTGCCGAGAGAGTCGCCGCCCAGGCAATCTTGCGTAGCCGCATGCTGATGCTCCAAACCCCTAATAATTTCCCCGGACCTCAAAGTCAACCGAATCCAATTCATTCAAAGCGCTATCCACCAGCTTCAAAATATGCTTGCCTCTCCGGGGACGCCATGGAGTCAGGGCTGAGGCTGAGCCCAGTCTCCGGCCGTCCAGCATCCATTCGAGATTGCTTCCCCTGGGCGAGGCTTCAAAGAACATTTGCTGCGCGTCCTGAGGAATATCCGGGTCCAGAGCGATAACGGTGCCTGCGGTCGGATAGGCAATCCTCGAAACCAGTGCGCCGGCCGCCGGCCGGATTGCTTCCGTTTCGGTTCCCTTTATAAACCACTCCCGTTTTAAATCGGTGCCGGCCGCAAAATCCACATTGTGCTGCACGATTCCGGCGGGCGCATGGGGCTTGAGACTGCTTTGACTTTCATGGAGACGGTTCATAATCTCAACCCAGACGGGCGCGGCTCCGGTGATCCCGCTTACATCCCACATGGATTCGCCTGAAAAATTGCCTGTCCAGACTCCCACTGTGTAATGCTCGGAAAAACCCACGCACCAATTGTCCCTCATGTCCTTGCTGGTCCCGGTCTTCACCGCTGTCCAGAAGCGGGTCGACAGAGGACTTTCCAGTGCGAATGTCCGGCTGCGGCTCTCGCGGTCCGAGAGAATGTCCGATATCAGAAATGCCGATTCCGCCGAAAAAACCTGCCTGCGCTGCGATTCCGCCTTATCGGCCGTCAGGCTAAGAGGACTCCAGACCCCACTGTTCGCCAGGGTCCGGTAGGCATCCACGAGATCCCACAATGTTACGTCTGCGGCTCCGAGCGCAAGCGATGGACCGTAAAACTCGGAAGTCTGTATGCCTCGGAAGCCCAGCGACTTCAAAATATCCACGAACGAATCCACCCCCGCAAGATTCAGGGCTTTGACGGCAGGCACATTGAGCGAAGATGCCAGCGCGACTCTTGCAGTCACGCTGCCGTGGAATCGGCTGTCATAGTTCCTGGGCCTGTAGGTTCCTCCCTGGACTGGTATATCTGTGGGACTGTCATCTATCAGCGAGGCCGGAGTGAGCAGGCGCTGCTCGAAGTCCAGAGCATATAGGAAAGGCTTCAGCGTCGAACCGGCCTGCCTGAGTGCAAGGACGCCGTCCACGAAACGAGCGCTGGCCTGATCCCCGGTGTTCCCGACGTAGGCAAGAATATCTCCCGACTCGTTTTCCGCCACTAGCACAGCACCGTCGTTCATGTTTAGCGATTTTGCGGACAGAACATGTCGGCGTAAAGCCTCGGCGGCGAAGGCCTGCAGCCGGCCATCCAGCGTACATGAAAGGAGGATGCTGCCGCGCCCGCCGCCAGTTTCGCGGGCCTGGAAAAGCCGCTGCGCAACATGTGGAGCCAGGGCTATCTTTGGCCGCAGATTGTAGGGGCGGGAAAGCGCCGATTCCACGGCCGCCTCAATTTCTGCCCTGCCGGCGGTCGAGTCCATTGCTCGCGCAAGCCTGTCCACCCTCGCGGCAACGGCGCCTATCCCTGCATTGGGCGAACGCACCAGCGCGGCAAGAATCATCGACTCCACGTCATTCAGTCCTTGAGGCTCTTTAGAGAACAATCCTCGGGCGGCCGCGGCAATGCCCTGGAGTTCGCCGCGAAAGGTGACGAGGTTCAGGTAGCACTCCAAAATCTGGGCCTTGGACCAGGAGCTTTCCAGGGTCCGCGCAGCCCGTATCTGCCTGGATTTCTGCAGCAGCGACCGGCGGCCTTTTTCCGGCTTCAATTCCTCGTCAAGCCGGGCCGCCAGCTGCATCGTCAGGGTGCTGGCCCCACCCCCCCTGGAAGAACGAAACACCGCCGGGAAGGCCGCGCAGAAGGAAATCCAGTCCACCCCTCCGTGCCTGTAGAACCGGTGATCTTCGGCGGCTACGATCGCCGATTGCATGGCAGGCGAGATCCTGCTCAGCGGGAATCCAATTCAGCCGCCGCCCGCGCTTGTCTATTCTCATTTCGTGAATAATCTCGCCATTGCGGTCCAGCAGAGTTCCCTTCGGATTGGATGTGGGAGCTGCGGACCTGTTCATAGGACGGGAATTCCCGGACAGCGGCTGAAAAGCAAAAAGGTATACCAGGCAGGCAGCCACAAAAAGCGTGAATGCGGCAAGGTAAAGGTAGATGAACCAATAGATCCGTTTTTTCGCTGTTCTCATTGGATCCGCATCGCCTCATTGGGCAGCTCGCCGAACATCTCCGGGGAGTACATCGCTTCGACTCTTGTCGGCGGCAGGTTCATGACCCCTTCATTGTTGAGGCGAATCGTGTATTCGACCGACCAGGATCCTTTCGGCACGTATTCGTAGTAGGCGCGGAAAGCCTCGAAGGAACGCTCCTCGAATGCAGGCCAGACCCATCCCGTTTGTTTCTCGCCCTTGACGGCAATTCCCGAATCGCGGCCCAGCCCGGTTCCCAGGATTGTGGATCCTGCGGGTATCGGGTCCTCCGCGACCACCCAGGTCATGTCGGCCTGAGCCTCCAGGTTCAGCGTGACCCGCACGATGTCGCCTCTGCTCCACTTCCCGCGTTCCTTCTGCTCAATTGCCGTCAGAGTTTTTCTAATTTTGTATCCGCTTGAAAAAGGTTCTTTACGCGGCATCGCAGCGTTGCCGCGCACGGTCGCCCACGGCCGGCCGGTTCCGGTCATCTGGAGCGCCAGAGCGGCCTTCCCGGAAGGCCACGGGAAGGACAGGGTTTTGCCGCCCGGAGAGGCAGCCCAGTCCAGCGTGCGGGTGCTGCCCTCCAGCGACGCCGTGCTGCTCCCCGAGACAGGGGTTTTTTCGAAGGATTTGGCAAATTTTCCCACAGCCAGTACACCCCAGGCGTTTGCGACCGTTGTATCCCAACGCCCCCTGTGCTGCCGGGCAAGCGCGCCGCGGACAATTCTCGAGATGTCGGCTTTCCAGCCGGAGGCGTCCATTACGCTCAAGAGCAGACGAACGGCATTCGCATCCGGCGACATCATCAGCCACCAAAGCCGATCTGTCCGTTCGGTGGAAAAATTCATGGTTGTGCCTTGAAAGTTCAGCCGTGTTCGCAGGATCTGTTCGGCTTCGCTCATACGGGCCTCCCGGTCCCGAATTTTGGCAATTCTCTTCAGGATGCCGTACCAATCCAGAACAGCCGATGTCGGCCAGAGGTTTGGCTCGATCGTGATTGAGGTGAGCATCGCCGGCTCAGCCTGGCCGGATCTTGAGAGCGCCTCGATGCACATAATTTTCCGTATGGATAAATCCGCCGTCGGCAGTGCTGAGCGGCGAAGGATCCTGCCCTCGATGAAGTCGCGCAACCCCTGGATCATCCTTTCTTTCAGTTCGAGAGGGATAGTCCATCCCGCCTCATCGGAGATGGACAATACGTATGCGGTTAAAATTTCGCTGCCGAGGCTCATGCGCGGGAAATACTTCAGCAACCCGCTGGAATCCATATATGCAGGCATGTTGGCCACGATCCTGTTCCAAAGGCCGGAATCCCGAAGGGCGATGGCCTTGGATACATTCTGTTCAAGACAGGTATAGGGATACCTGTTCATATAATCCTCGATCCCCGTCAAGCCCCCGACGAGGGTGGGTGTCAGAGAAACGTCTATGCTGCCCATTCCCGGAACGGCGTCTTTGGGACGCTCCAATTCCAATCTGTAGTCACCCGCCAGCTGCGTAAGCGTTGCCTGCAAAGTCTGGATCGGAACAGCAGGCAGAACCTTCTGGCTGACGGATATGCGGTCGCGGATCCCTTCTCCGGCATTCGCTTCAACGGAATATTTCAGGGAGTCGATTCCGGCCGGCGCCGTGAAATTCCAGGAAATATCCCGGGACTCTCCCGGATTGAGCGCTATCGACTGCGGTGCAACCGCTTCGGAAATCCCGCTGACACTTGCAGAGACTTTTACCTGCATCGCCTTTTCCGCAGTGTTACGCAGCGTGAATGTCGAGCGAAATGTGTCGCCCTGCCGCACCACGGGAGAAATGCCGGAAAAGATGACCAGGTCGCGCGTCGACCGAATCGACGCTGTTCCCGTCCCGAAGCGGTCGAGGCTTGACGCTACGGCGACTATGCGGAATCCTGTGATGGAATCGTTGATCGGAACATCAATCCAGGCGCTCCCTTTTTCATCGAGCGGGACGCGGGCCTTCCAGATGAGCAGGGTGTCAAACAGCTCCCGCGTCATCTGTCCTCCGCCGCCTCCGCCCTGGGGCAGAGCTTTGAGGCCGAAGTGCCTTTTGCCGATTACGTGCATTTGAGCCGTGGCGGTGCGAACGTTGTAGCTTCGCCTTCCCATCATGACATCCAGGAGATCCCAGCTGCTGTTGGGGGCAAGCTCGAGCAACCCCTCATCCACGGCTGCCAGCGCAACCTCGGTTCCCTTCGGCGGAGGGGCGCCTTCCGGCGTTGTTACGGAAACCTGCACCTTTGCTTTTTCGCGAGCTCTGTAGATCTGGCGATCGGTCGAGACCTTGACCTTCAGCTCGTGCGCTTTCCATCCCACATTGAGTTCGGCAATCCCCAGTTTATATGCGGGCCGCCCCAGGTCCACCGTTGCCGTTGGTTGAATCCCGCCTGCCCGCCCGCGTATCACCAGCACGGAAACGAAAACATTGGGCGCGTAGCTGCTTTTCACCGGGATCTCGATGACCGGCTGCTTTCCGGAAAGCTCCCTAACGAAAGCTTCTCCGACTCCTTCCCGTTCGACGGTGATGAGCGCAGTGGCTTTGCGGAACGGCATCCGTACCTGGAGCTTTGCCTTTTGGCCGGGCTCGTAGCGTTTCCTTTCAGGCAGTAGGTCGATGCGGTCGTCATCCCTCGCCTCGAACCACCATTCATCCTCGCCCGCAATCCACATGGATGTGTAGGCTGTGCTTTGCCGTCCGGCGCTGTCGGGCGCGGAGGCCTGCAGGACTATTTGCCCGGAGGCTGCCGGCGCCTTGGCGCAGAGGAGAATCCCCTGCTTATCGGTTTTGCCTTCACAGATCGGTCCCAGCAGTCTGGTTTCGGTGAAATGCTCGAAGGCATAAAACCCGCCTACAAGCCTCTTCCGGTGGGAAAATGTTTTTTTTCGGAACGCATCGACCTTTACAGCAATGCCGGCCAGGGGCCTGCCCTGAAGATCAAGCACGGCGACCTGGAATTGAAACGCGTCCCGGGATTGCATCCAGACATCAGGCTGGATGCCGATCAGCCTGTCCGCCGGCCACAGGGGGATTTTGGAGGAAGCGGTTTGAATCTCTCCGTTAGGGTCTCTGAACTCGAGCTCCGCCAGTATTTCCATAGGCCTGCCGGCTGGAGGCAATCCTTCGATTTCGGTCCTTGCGGATCCCGATTTGTCCAGAGTCAGATCCCTGCTCTTCAGCACGGGAGCCTCACCGGGAGTTTCCTCCTCGGAATCGCTGCGGAAAACGCCCTCCTTCACGCTCCCGTTGGAAAAAATGTAGCCACTGAAATCAGGGAAACCGGACACATACCGTGTGCGCACGTCATAACGAAACCGGACGGGGAGATTCCCCGCGCTGCCGCCGCTCAGATAGCTCACCGTCATATCTACGGGCACCGCAGAGGGGCTTATCAGCGGGGTTGCGGGGGGCCGGATCAATGCGCGCATCAGCGGCACGCGGAATTCCTCGACTCTGAAGGATCCCGTGTATTGAAGGCCATCCGGCTCGTCGATATACTCATACCGGCTCTGCCTGTTTTTATCCGCCGCAGTCCTCAGGTACAGGTTGTATTGACCGAGACGCGCTTCGCGTGGAATGCTCCAATCCGTCTCAGCAATCCCGCTTGCGTCCCATTTCAGAGAGAACTCATATTTTTGTTCGCTGCCCAGATGCCGGATGATCAGCGTCCGCGGCGCCTGTTCGATGGATTTCAGGGCCAATCCTGCCAAAACTTCGCCGCGCAGAATATGCTTCATGTGAATGATTTCCCCGGCACGCAACAGGCTGCGGTCCATAACCGTATGGGCTGCGGTGAAATTGGGTGTCCATTCTGTCGGGAGCCGGAACCTCCAGCTTTCTATTCCGTCGTTCCAGTTGCTGTGTGTGAAGGAAAAGTCGTTACCCGATTGGGCGGTGACAAACAATCCGCGGCCGTATGCGCTGTAGGAGCAATAGGGCAGATCGCCTTCTCTGGGCAATGCGCCCACGCGGGCGAGGCCATTGCCGTCGCTGGTCCCTTTCCAGAGGATTTTTCCTTCGCAGTCACAAACCTGCAATGCTGCCTGCTTCACCGGCACAGCTTTGTCGAGCGTCGTAACCCAGATCAGGGAAGATTCCGCCCCCCACTTGAAATGGACGGAAAGGTCCGTCACCAGGACGGTTGTCGGAACGAACATCGGCTTGGAGATGCCAAGCAGGGAAGCGCCCAGGATTTCGCTTTCAATCTCCACCACATAAAACCCCGGTTCCTTGAGCGGGATCCCTAGAACTTCAAAGGGCTTGCTCCCGTGTAGCTTGGGCAGGGTGAAGGTTTTCGTTTTGGGCTGCGTAACGGAACCGAATATGGACCGGTCACGGCCCTCCCACCTTCTATTGGAGGCCTTGCGTATCCAGGCGAGCATCTGGCTGGCTTTGTCGGGAGGGACTTTGAGGACCTTGCCCTTCAAATCGGCATCCAGATCCTCCTCGGAGGGCCTGGGCGGTAGCGGATCAAAATTCTCGTCGCCCCCTTCAACCTGGAAGCTTCTTGCGGCAATTTCGGGCTCGATATTTCGAAGAGTGACCGGCAGCGCTGCGCCGGCCTTGAGCTCCAGTATTCCAAAATCCGCGGCAAACTTGGCCAGCGGCGGGTATTCATCGGTCCGCAACTCCAGGGGGAAGCTTCCCGCGTTTGAGAGCTTGCGTCCCGCATCATCTTCCAGCGGCGAGGGCAGTTGCAGAACAAAGGAGGAGTTTTCCGGGAAAGGCCCGCGGAATCCGATTTGCCAGACATCGTCGTCCTCTTCCTGAGAATCGCCTTGCCGGGTTTCGGGAGTCCAGACTTTGCCTCCCGGACCCGTCAGAACGGCCCTTTTAGCCGTCTTCCAGGGCACGGCGGCAGAGAATGAGAGCCACATATCCGTAATCGGGATGCAACCGGCTGCGGCATTTTCCCTCCGGCAGTGAAAGCTCGCCGTGAAAGGCTGTTGAGTCTTAAAGGAAAGAATCTGGTCCTGATCCGTGGCGATGCCGCTGGGGGAAGAGACCCCTTTTCCCCATACCAGGCTTACCTTCGATCCTGCCGGAAATCTCTGTTTGGCCTGAATCAGCAGCAGGTGATCCGGACGCTTCCCGCGATAGCGGGTGGGGTACTGAGATTGCAGTATCGCTTCCTTCTCCTGTCCCGTTACGATGCGCATTCCCACCAGCTCAGAGATCCCTCCGATCGAGAAACGGACGCTTGAAAGCAGGGAGCGCTCGGTGGCTTCGCCGTCGAGTTCAAGAACGAAAATCTGGTCTTCATTGATGGCTTCCGATCCTTCGCGCGGAAAGGATCGGGTAACGGCCGGGCCGCCGCTGGAGAACCAGAACATGCTTTGTCCTGCGACTGAATTGCCGGCAAGAGTTTGGAAGTCCTTTTTGAAGATGAATTCACAGCGAATGCCGGCTGGGAGGTCCCTCTCAAAGTCGTAAGTCCAGTTCAGCGGATCTGCCCACCGGCCTGTTCCTTTCTCTGTGCAGCGGATGTCGAAGGGATTCAGCCCGGCGCGGGGATCTCCGAAGGAGACCATGGGTTCGGAAAACATCACACGCACCTGCCGGATTTTTTTAGCGACTCCCTGCGGAGAGAAACTCTGTATCCTTCCTGCCTGCTGGGCGAAAAGTGAATGTGCGGCGGTGCCAAAGATCAGCGCAAACAATAGTGCAAGCCGTCGGGTATTCATAATTTCACCTCTGTTTTGGGATGCTCCCATACGTTTCGTTCAACAGGATTTCCCGGCGAACATGTGGAGATGGCGCTGCCGAGCCATCCTGACATGTCCCGGGCTCTGCTGCCAATCCCTGCCGGAAATTCAGGTTCACCTGCAGCTTGGAATATTCCCGCGATATTAAGAGTTTACATCCAATCGCCGGCCGGCAAGGGATCTTTCGCAGCTGGAGCAAAGATCCAGAAGCAGCGGAAGCGAGGCGGCGTTTTCGGCGCAAATACGGATATTCCGTATCCCGGTGGGCACATGCTTGAGATAATCTTTCAGACCCCGTGTCAGGCCCAGGAATCCGTAGCAGCCCAGAGCCTGCATCAGGCGCTGGGCTGAAGCTTCCCAAAAGGCATTTTGGAAGGCGTCCCAATCCGCGCTTTTCGAGGAAAGATTGTAGTAGAAGTGGAGAAGCTCTTTGCGCTCCGACGGGGAGAAATTTACATATGGATCGCAGAGCAGCGAAGCAAGGTCGTAGAAATACGAGCCGAAGCGCATGCCCTGGAAGTCAATCAGATAGGGCTTTTCGGAACAAATCATTACGTTTTGCGATTGAAGATCGCGGTGAACAAGGCAGGATCCGCTTGCCTCCAATCTCATCGCCAGCCCGTTAAGCTCCTTTTCGAGCTGCTCACTCGTATCCGGATCCAACGCAATGCCGCAAAGTTTCTGAACAAAATTCTCTCTGAAATAATCCCGTTCCCATCGGTATAGTTCTGAGCCGAACGAGTCCATCAGTTTTACCCGGTCGGAAGGGAATCGCGGGCCGGGATAGGTGTGGAGCCCGTGAGCAATTTCGAGGGTTTTGCGGTAGCGGATGCTTCGCTTCTCCCACGGCTCGTTGCGAAGCGACCAGAGATCCGTATCTCCAAGGTCCTCCATGAGGATCAAACAATTTGCGGGATCGTGGCGGATAACCGCCGGGACAGGGACATCTATTTCCCGGAGGAAAAACGCAATATCCGCGAAGTAAGTGTTTTCGATACGGCCGGGGCTGTAATGGACCAGGATTGCGGATTTATTGTGATTATATCGGAACCTGAAATAGGCCCGGTCCGACCCTCTTCCCGAAAAGGGCGAAAGCTCGGTATGCATGGACAGCGGTATGCCCAGGGATTCCCGCGCAAAAGCAGTCATCGATTCCTGTGAATCCATCGATTGTCTCCTTTGGCAATTGCGGACTTCAGCTGCGCGTATGATTCCGGCGAGCCGATATCCTGCCAATCGCCTTCGTCCAGAACAACTCCCATCACGGATCCCGGTTTCTCCGCAATCCGGCGAACAAAGGTGGTGATAATGGACTCGGCCTTGTGAGCCTCGATGTGCTGCAGAATGGATGTTTCCAGCGCATAGATGCCCGTGAACAGGCAGCTTTGGGCTCCGCCGCTTTTCAGTGCATGCCTGATATCACAGACCTCGCTGCGCTCATTTATATTCACGTTCAATAGCGGCCCGGTGCTGCGCAAGACCAGGGTTGCTTCCGACTGCCTTTCCTCATGAACGTTCAGCAGCTTTTGCAGAGGGAAATTTGCGAGGATATCACCGTTATAGCAAAGGATGGTTTTTTCTTCGCCCAGAAGATCCTCGATATTCTTCAGCCCTCCGGCTGTGTCCAAAAGAACCGGTTCGTGGCGAAACAGGATGGGGGCGCCTTTCCATTGCCGGTCGGGAAATTTCTCCAGATAGGCCCGGGCGCAGTGATGCGTATTCACGATGAAGCGCTCGACTCCGATGCACAAAAGATGATCCATGGCGTACGTAATGATGGGACGCCCGCCGATGTCCAAAAGGGGCTTCGGGCACTTTTCCGTAAGCGGGCGAAGCCGCATGCCGAGCCCGGCGCCCAGTATGAATGCCGTCTTGAATTGTCGCCTGTCATTCATGGTTCTCATACTATCGCGCACGGTGAAAAGCACAAGATGTTTTGACGATCGGATCTTTACCCCGGATGCCTCCTGCAGGATTGGAGTTGTATTGTGGCGATAGGGAAAAAAGGCAGCCGGAAGCAGGAGCCGAAATCGGATGGCAGCATGCAAAATCCTGGCTTCCAGCTTCTGAGTCCTTGCTTCAGGCTGCTTTTAATCCACAACCTCTCTGATACCGCCAACTGGATTTTGGGCAATAGTTCTCTTAGAGCGGAATGGCAGTTTACTTGCGGACGGCGTAGTAGCCCTGCCGGGCGCGGACGCGAAGTTCCGGTTTTCTCGGGAGAGATACGGTGATGCGCCGGAATTTTCCGTCCGGACGGGAATTTGAGGAATAATAGCTCAGCAGGTATTGAGCCCGGAGTTCTGTGGCTATGCGGCTGAAAATATCATCGAGATCGCCGGCTTTGTCGGATACAAAGGCTGAGCCGCCCGTTTCCGCCCCCAGGGACTCAAGGTTGCCCTGCCCTTTGCGGCTGATTTCATTCAGCCTGACGGATGCCCCGGCCGGATTTATGGAATAGAAAATGGTGTCGGAACGCTGCACCTCCATGGCCGCCTCCATGAGATTGTAGCGGCTTCCGTTATCCTCACCGTCCGACAGGGCAATCTGAGACTGACGCGTTTCCGGCGTTGCCGACTGGCGCAGCATATTTGCGCATAAAACAACCGTGTCAAAGAAAGCCGTCATGCTTTTGGTGGGCTCAAGCCCCATCAATTTTCGCAGAGCTTCGGGCAGGGAGTTTGAGGCTTGCAGGCGTATCCGCGGCTGATCACTGAATGATACAATGGATACGGTGTCTCCCGGCTTCCAAACTTTTTCCAAAAAGCGGATGGCCGCCTGCTGCTCGAATTCGAATCGGGGATTGACGCTCCCGGAGAGATCAAAAAGCAGCGCAAGGTTTAAAGGAGATTGTCCCGCTTCAGCCACCTTTGCAAGGACTTCGAAATCCCCATCTTCCTCGATTCGGAAATCGCCCGGAACGAGGTTGCTCACAGGGTGACCGGCCGCATCCGTAACGGAAACGGGCACCGTCACGAGATTTGTGCTGACGCGAATGACGTTGGGGACCTGAACCTCAAAAGCTGAAGAATCACCGGAGGACCGTGCAGAGCTCCATTGAGCCTGCAGATTTTGGAGGATGCCTGAAAAAAGGATCAGTCCACAGGCGTATGCAGATATTCGCTTGATCAATGCCGTCATCCGCATATATCCGTGGACCGATCCGGGATATATCACTACTGCTGCCGATTGGTCGCAGTTGTGTCAGAGCTCGTGGAGCCCGGTGCCGAAACCAGCCCTTTGCTCACGAGGATGCGTACCTCGACCCGGCGATTTTCTTTACGGCCGTCGCGCGTATCGTTGTCCCCTACGGGCTGGCTTTCTCCATAGCCCATGGGCACAACGAACCGGCGGAGCGGTATGCCGTGGTTTTCGGCCAGGAATTGAATCACCGCATCGGCGCGTTTACGGCTCAACCGGCGGTTCTGCTCCACATCGCCATCGGACGAGGCGAAGCCGGCCACCTCGATCAGGAATCCCTTTTCGGCTTTAGCCTGTTCGGCGATTCCGTCCAGTTGTGCTTGATCTTCCTGCGAAATGATAGCGCTGCCAGCTTTGAAGTGCACCGTCGTGATGTTCTTTATGCTGTATTCGTCCAGGGACGTGATTCGTTCGTTCGTAGTCTGGACGCCGGCCTTCGCGCCGTCGGCTGAAGATTGCGCATTATTCGCAGCAGCCATCGCGGTATCCGCTGAAGTCTGCGCTGTTTTTGCGTTATCACGGGCGGCATTCGATATGGCCGATACTTCCTGGATCTGGCCGGAAAGCCGCTGGGCGTTCTGTTCCGTTTCACTCAGACGGTTCTGGGTTGCCTTCAGCTCTTTTTCCACAGGCACAACCCGCGTGTCCATCGTTTGCGCAACTAGGTAATCGTCATTTCTCAGCCGGACCTCCTTGGCAGCGATTGTTCCGGAGCTTTCGCCCACTCCCTTAACTTCCACATAGAGCCCCTGAATAAGATCCTTCCGGGTGTATTTTTTGGCTCCGCGGAATATATTCTTTTTCTTCTCCTTGATTTCGATGTCAGCGGACAACGACACGTTGTACGTCCCGCCCCCGGGGCTGCGCACGGTCAGGATATCGCCCTGCAAATCCTGAACAGTCCCCTCGATTTCAAGCTTCTGGCCGGCCGCAACCGGCACGTTGCCGGCCGTAGCCAGGCTTTGCGCAGAGGTATTGGCTCCCTGCGCCCAACCGATAGCAGCCAGCGAAAGAACCAAAGCGACGAGCAGGGCAGGCACCAAACGGCTATTCTGAAGTCTCCTCATATTTCCTCCTTATTCATCATAAGAATTCTTACCTGTCTTCCGCCGCATGAGGTAAGCGTTAGTCAGGTCTTTATGGCCTTCTACTATTGCAAACGCCATGCCAACTCCTGCAAATCGCTATCTGGTTATAATCAAAACACTTAGTATGATATCATCAAACAGCCTGATTGTTGAATCGGGGAAATATTCCCTGAATCATGGCTTCCGATCCCTCGGAATCAGAAATGGGCATGCCCGGATTCAGATATGCGAGGGTACAAAGTTGATTCGGTTCAGCTTGGAAGCGGATCTGCTTTCCCCTAACATATAACTTTGAAGGACAGAAGGCGGTTAGCATGTTAAAGAATACCAACCAGCAGTTACCGGATGCAGATCCGGCCGAGACACAGGAATGGATCGATTCCCTGCAGTCCGTGGTCCGCGACCGGGGAATGGGCAGGGCGCGTTCCCTGCTGCGCATATTGCTGCAACGGGCTCGGGCGCTTGACATTGACGTGCCGGACCTTGTCAGCACTCCCTACATCAACACCATTTCTCCCGAGCAGGAACCTCCTTTCCCGGGCGACGAGCAAATGGAGAAGAGGATACGGAGGATTGTGCGCTGGAATGCTGTGGCCATGGTTACGAGGGCCAACAAGCATGTCGACGGTATCGGCGGCCACATCTCAACCTATGCTTCATCAGCCTCTCTTTATGAAATCGGATTTAATCATTTCTTCCGAGGCAAAGACGACGGGACATCGGGGGACCAGATTTACTTTCAGGGACACGCGTCGCCCGGCATCTATGCGAGAGCTTTTCTAGAGGGACGCATAACCGAGGCTCAACTGGATGGTTTCCGCCGGGAATCGGTCGCGGGCTCGGGGCTGTCTTCCTATCCGCATCCTCGACTGATGCCCGACTTCTGGGAATTCCCAACCGTTTCCATGGGGCTCGGGCCTCTCACCGCAATTTATCAGGCTCGATTCAATCGTTATCTCCAGGCGCGCAAGATCGCCAACACGGAAAACTCACGGGTATGGTGCTTCCTCGGTGATGGAGAGTGTGATGAACCGGAAACTCTGGGTGCCCTTTTTCTAGCCTCGCGGGAACGGCTGGACAATCTCGTTTTCGTTGTGAACTGCAATCTTCAGAGGCTGGATGGGCCTGTGCGAGGCAATGGCAAGATTATCCAGGAACTGGAAATGGTCTTTCGCGGCGCGGGATGGAACGTCATCAAGGTCATTTGGGGACGGGAATGGGACTCTCTGATCAGCAGGGATGTGGACGGAGTGCTTCTGGAAAAAATGAACGAAACGGTGGACGGCGCCTACCAGAAGTATGCGACAGCCAAAGGAGATTATATTCGCGAGCATTTTTTCGGGCCGGATCCCCGGCTGCGCAGGATGGTGGAGCATCTCAGCGATAAGGATTTGCAGACCTTGCGGCGAGGCGGACACGATTATAGAAAGCTTTACGCCGCTTACAAGCTGGCCACGGATCACAAAGGCTCGCCGACAGTCATTCTGGCCAAAACCGTAAAAGGCTGGGCTCTGGGCGAGGGATTTCTTGGCAAAAACGTCGCTCATCAGCTGAAGAAGATGAATCTGGATCAACTGCGCGATTTTCGCAACCTGCTCGAACTGCCTATTGCCGATAATCAGTTGGAATCTGCTCCCTACTATCATCCGGGTGCCGGAAGCCCGGAGGTCCGGTATCTTCTGGAGCGGCGGCGCTCGCTGGGTGGATTCCTGCCCCGGCGCATCGTGCGCAGCAAGCCGCTCGAATTACCCCAGCCCGATCTGTACGACGAATTCAAGTCCGGGACCGGGAAAAGCCGCGAAGTTTCGACGACCATGGCATTCGTCCGCCTGCTACGGCAGTTGATGCGCGACAAGGAGATCGGCCGGCGCATCGTGCCCATTATTCCGGATGAAGCCAGAACTTTTGGAATGGACTCCATGTTCCGCGAATTCGGGATCTATTCTTCCGTGGGCCAGCTCTATGAATCGGTGGACGCCGGCATGCTCCTTACGTACCACGAATCGAAGGAAGGTCAGATTCTGGAAGAAGGGATCACGGAAGCCGGCAGCACAGCCAGCTTCACAGCAGCGGGGACTACTTATGCCACCCACGGGGAATTCGCAATCCCTTTCTACCTCTTCTATTCGATGTTCGGATTTCAGCGCACGGGCGATCTCTTCTGGGCTTTTGGAGACGCGCGGGGACGCGGATTCGCCATGGGAGCGACGGCGGGCAGAACCACTCTGAACGGGGAGGGCCTGCAACACCAGGACGGACACAGTCATGTCCTTGCTTCGGTCATCCCGAACGTCGTTTCCTACGATCCGGCCTTTGCGTACGAAGTGGCCATGATCGTGAAGAACGGGCTCCATCGCATGTACCGGAAAGGCGAGGATGTTTTTTATTACATCACCCTGTACAACGAAAACATTTTGCATCCGCCGATGCCCGAAGATATGGAGGAGGGCATTTTAAAGGGCCTGTATCTCTTCCGTCGGGCTCCGGCAAAACTGAAGCATCATGTGCAGCTGTTCGGCAGCGGCTCGATCATGCAGTGTGTCCTGCAGGCCCAAAACCTTCTCGCTGAGCGATTCGGGATTTCCTCTGATGTGTGGAGCGCCACGAGCTATCAGCAGCTGCGGGATGAAGCTTTATCGGCGGACCGTTGGAACAGACTGCATCCCGAATCGGATCCTCGCGTGCCTTATGTTGTCGAGTGCCTCAAAGGCGTGCCGGGGCCCATAGTCGCAGCCACCGATTTCATTAAGACGGTGCCTGACCTGATTCGGCCCTGGGTAAGTCCTCGCTATGTCACCCTGGGGACCGATGGATTCGGCCGCAGCGACACGCGCGAGTCGTTGCGGCGTTTTTTTGAAGTGGATGCGGAAAGCATAGCCGTTGCAGCCCTGCAGGCGCTGTCCTTGGAAGGGAGGATCCCGGCGCGAGAGGTCGCCGGAGCCATCAGGGATCTTGGATTGGATCCCGACAAACCGGATCCGCTGCATCCCTTGCCTGGCGGTTTCTGATGCCGGACAGGAACCGGTTTTTACATCCGGAAGGCGGAGGAGCTGAAGCGAAGCAATCCGGAGCGAAACAGAATTTTTGGGGATGATGGGAACCGGTATTTATCGAATCGCGCTTCCGCATCCCTCCGCGATAGATTACTCTGATTATTGGGAAAGGGGTCTGTAACCAAATATGACTTATCGAAAAGCATTTTTTCCCGGCATCGTTTTGGCAGCTTTTCTTATTTCTCCCGTAGTCTCACTTGCACAGGTTGCCTGGGTAAAAGACTTCAATGCCGCATTGAAGCAGGCGGAGAGGGAAAAGAAGTTCATCGTGCTGGACTTGTCTGCAAGCTGGTGACCGCACTGCCGAAGAATGACCCGTGAGGTCTATTCCGATCAGAAATTTATCGAACTTTCCCGCAAGCAGGTGTTCGTAAGAGTGTTTACGGACACGGATTCCCAGGGAGACCGCCTGGTGAATGGGTTCAATGTCGATGGATATCCCACTATCATAATTCTCGATTCATCCGGAGAGGAAGTGGACCGCATTATGGGCTTCCGCAGTGCACCGGACTTGATCGAGGAACTCGAGTCCATTTTCGAAAAAGCCGGGGGCAAAGGCTACAAAATTTGAACCCCCGGCCTCGATGCCGATTTCGAAGCCTGGAGCTAAAGGCTTGATTTAAGCCGGGATGATCCGGAAATTGCCGGTGAACGCCTGTCGAAAAAGCGCAGCGGCCAGTGTGCCGCGTCCCCTGCATAATCCACGCCGATACGCCTGGATACCCCGATATCGGTCCGGCTTCCATCGACATGGAATAGACGCAGACCGCCGTTCGACAACAGGTCCTCGCCGCTCGAGACCGCGGTAATACCCAGAGCGGCACAGAGCTTGCCGGGCCCGCTCATAAGCCTGGAAGGGGTTCCCGCCGGCCCCTCGGCTGCCCTCAGCAGGACTGCTTCAGCGACACCGGCCGGTTGCGTGACGATATTGGCGCAATAATGCATCCCGTATACCAAAAAGACGTAAAGGTGCCCGCCGTCCAGGTACATCGGTTCAACCCGGGGGGTACGTCGCCCGCGCCATGTGTGTGCGGCAGCATCGGAGCTGCCCAGATAAGCCTCGGTTTCAACAATGCGTCCACCGTACCAGCGGCCGCGGTATCGCCGGGCAAACCACGCACCGATGATCTCGCGGGCTACGTTCACGGTATCACGGCGGAAGAACTCCCGTGGATACTCTTCAAGACCGAGGCCCTCCGGGTCAAAAAGAAGACTTGCATTGGGGATTGATGTTTTTACGCGTAATCCTGTGCGCATTTCGCATTGCCGGGCCAAGCTTCGTGCCCTGCACGAAGATATGCCGCCTTACGGCCCTTTTAATGCCCGTCGCAGGGCAGGTTCCAGTTCGGGATACCCGAACTGAAAACCCGAAGCAATGAGCTTCACCGGCGACACCCTGGCGCTTGCGAGAAGCGCCTCATCGGCCATTTCTCCAAATATAATGCGCGCCGCAAAAGCCGGCAGCGCAAAGATTACGGGCCGCGAGAGCACGCGTCCCAGCGTTTTGGATAGCACCAGGTTTGTGACCGGATTGGGCGAGACGGCATTGACGGGACCCCGCAGCGATTCGCTATCGATCGAATGATACAAAACTCCCAGAAGGTCCTCCATGGCGATCCAGCTCATGAATTGACTTCCGCTGCCGATTCGGCCTCCAATCCCAAGCCGGAAAACAGGCAGCATCAGGGCAAGGGCTCCTCCCGCCGGACTCAATACCGTTCCGAGCCGGGGCATGACCACGCGGATTCCTCTCCGGGATGCAGGTTCCGTGGCGCTTTCCCACTCGCGGCACAAATCCGCCAAAAATCCTGTGCCCGGCCCGCTATCTTCCGCCAGCTGCGCGTCCCCTCGGTCTCCGTAGTAGCCGACGGCGGAAACGCTGACCAGCACTTTGGGCGGATCGGGAAGATGTGCCAGTGCCTGGGCGAGCAAGCGGGTTCCCTGAATGCGGCTCTCGCGAATGCGGCGCTTCCTTTCGGATGTCCACCTGCCGCTCGCGATGTTTTCGCCTGCCAGATGGAATACCGCATCGACGCCTTCAAGCGCCGCGCTATCCAGTCTGCCTGAAGACGGATCCCAGCTTATTTCGCCGGGGCCTGCCGGAGTTTTGCGAGTAATACGGAGAACCTGATGCCCCTTGCCGGTCAGGTAGGAGTTCAATTGGGAGCCGATGAGGCCGGTCGAGCCTGTTATGCCGACTTGCACGATTAGCCTCCGTGCCTGTCTTCGGATTAAACCGTCATTCCCGATGTTACGAGAATTCCATTCGCGTCAAGGGCGCAGCCCATGCCTGGCTAGCGGATCGTCCTGGACGGGTGTATCGCGACCCGGCGCGACGGTTCGGCCAAGCACCCCGGCTATCTGGCGGATCTCATTCATCAACTGGCTGAACTCGGATGGATGTATGGATTGGTTCCCGTCCGAGAGGGCCAACTCCGGCTGGTGGTGAACCTCGACTATCAATCCATCTGCGCCTACTGCGATCGCTGCGCGGGAAAGCGGAATGACCTTTTCCCGGCGCCCGGTGCCATGGCTGGGATCGACGATAATCGGCAGGTGGCTCAGCCGCTGTACGGCCGGGATCACGCTCAGATCTAATGTATTGCGCGTGTGATCTGCGAACGTCCGGATTCCCCGCTCGCACAGAATCACCCTATAGTTCCCCTCTGAAAGTATGTATTCTGCAGCCATCAAAAGTTCATCCAGGGTTGCCGAGATACCTCGCTTCAGGAGCACCGGCCGATACGATTTGCCCACCCGCCTCAGAAGCGAAAAATTCTGCATGTTGCGAGCGCCAATCTGAATGATATCGGCCGAGCGTTCCACCAGTTCGACGCTTTCGACATCTATGGCCTCGGTGACAATTTTCAAGCCGAAGTCCCTGCCGACCTCGGCCAGAATCTCGAGCCCCTCCTCCGCCAGCCCCTGAAAACTGTAGGGCGAGGTTCGCGGCTTGAATGCTCCGCCTCGGAACAGACGCGCCCCCGATGCCGAGACCCTCGCTGCTATTGTTCGAGCCTGGTCGCGGTTTTCCACGGCACAGGGGCCGGCAATGATCGCCAGTTCCGTTCCGCCGATTAACACGCCGTCGCCAAGATCGATCACGGTCGTTTCTTCTTTGAGTTCCCGCCCGACGAGTTTGTAGGGCTTGGAAACCGGAACGCATTCTCCCACGCCTGGAAGAGATTCGAGCAACGAGGCTTCGATGGGGCCCTGGTTGCCGGTGATGCCGATTGCGGTACGCGTGATTCCCGGGATTGGATGGGCTTTGTAGCCCAGGGATTCTATTTTGCGGCAGACGGCATCTATTTCTTCGGATGTCGCGTGCGATTTCATCATCACTAGCATTTTAGTTTCTCCTGAGACCTGTGTCCCGGATTGCGGCAGTTCACGCGCCCGGGCCTATCATTCGCGCCATTTCAGGACTTCGAAAACTGGGCATTGCGGGCCTCCAGGCTGCGGAAAAGTGCATCCCTGACCTGATCGTACCGTGCGGGCACTTCAATCGGGGGATTGGCGAAGCGGCACTGCATCCCCTGGTATTGGGATTCGTGGTACCGGGTCTTGAAACTGGTAAATTTCAGGCCATGCGCCGTTGAGATGACCACCACACGCTGCTCCGGCTGGACTTCACCGCGCCGGACCATCTTCTTCAGCGCGGCCAGTGCCACCCCCGTATGCGGGCAATTGTACAAACCGGTTAAATCGGCCTCGGCGGCCGCCTCCGCCAGTTCCTCCTCGGTCGCCTGTTCAACCGCCCCGCTGAACTGTTTCAGGACCCGGATCGCTTTTTTTACGCTTACGGGGTGACCGATCTGAATGGCGCTCGCGAGGGTCGGCTTGGCCTGCACCGGTTCGAATTCCTCGAAGCCGCGAAGATAACTCATATACAAAGGATTGGCGTTCTCCGCCTGGGCGCAGACGATGCGCGGAAGGCGGTCGATCAATCCGGCGGCCTTCATCAGCAGGAATCCCTGTCCGAGTGCGCTCACATTCCCAAGGTTGCCGCCCGGAATTACGATAAGATCGGGTACGGACCAGTCGAACTGCTGGCACAACTCGAAGCTGATGGTTTTCTGCCCCTCGATGCGCAGCGAGTTCATGGAATTCGCCAGGTAAATATTGTTGCGGCTGGTTATCTGTTTGACAATTTCCATACAGCCGTCGAAATCCGTGTCGATCGCCAGCGTGATGGCGCCATGCGCCAGCGGCTGGACCAGCTGTGCACTGGAAATCTTGTTTTTGGGAAGGAAAACGATGGCCGGAATCCCGGCGGTGGCACAATAAGCCGCCAGCGAGGCAGAAGTGTCGCCGGTCGAAGCGCACGCCACCGCGGGGATGTTCTTCCCTTCGTGACGCATCTGTTTGACCATGCTGACGAGCACTGTCATCCCAAGGTCCTTGAAAGATCCGCTGTGGCTGTTGCCGCACTGCTTGACCCACAGGTCTTTCAGTCCCCACCGGTAACCGAGCTGTTCGGCCCAGAACAGGTTGCTTCCTCCCTCACAGGTGGATACGACGTTTTCATCGAGGATGTCGGGGCAGACGAATTCTTTCTTCCCCCATACACCGGAGCCGTAAGGCCAGAATGTGCGCATGAACCGGCTGTCGAAGATGTCCTTCCATTCATCCGGCGCGGTCATGCGCAGCGGGACGGGATCATGAACCACTTCGAGCAGATCCTGGCATTTGGGGCACTGGTATATGACTTCGTTGAGCGGGTATTCTCCCGGACAGCCGTTGATGCATCGGAAGGCAGCATGATAGGTGGCCGCAGGGTTTGGATTCTTCAATGAAAACGTCATGATCGCATCCTCGAATAAATCATTCTAGTACAACATCTCCAAAACTTTGAGTGTTTGGAGTTCCTGGATCTTATCGGGCACCGGCAAAATCAGTGCCTTGTCCGGCGGCGGGCCCCGCGCTGCAGAAAGCTCGTGAGAAATGCCGGTTGAGGGTATTATAGGATGTTACGGACGAAACAAGGAGAAAGAACATGGACGCCAGGGCCGAAGCACAGAAAAAATTGAACTCCGTTCGGGCAAATCTCGTGGATCTGAGCCACAAGATTCACGCGAATCCGGAAGCAGGCTTCGAGGAAAGAAAGGCTTCGTCCTGGATTACGGACATGCTGGCCGATGCGGGATTCGAAATCAAAGCGAATCTGTGCGGCCTGCCGACGGCTTTTTCGGCCAGAATCGGCAAAGGAGCGCTCCATGTCGCCCTGTGCGCCGAATACGATGCTCTGCCGGAGATCGGCCATGCCTGCGGTCACAATATCATCGCGGCCGCTGCTGTCGGCGCCGGGCTCGCCTTGTCCGGCGTGGCTGATGAGGCCGGTCTGACCGTTACGGTGATCGGCACGCCCGGCGAGGAGGGCGGAGACGCGGGAGGGAAGATTTTGCTGCTTGAGCGCGGCGCTTTCGAGGGGATTCACGCCGCCATGATGGTGCACCCTTCACCCTTCGATGTCCTCACCCCCCAGATCATAGCTGCTTCCACCTTCGATATCCGCTACACCGGCAAGGAAGCCCATGCCTCAGCCTTTCCTGAGATGGGGATCAACGCGGCCGATGCGCTGACGGTTGCCCAGACGGCCATCGGGCTGTTGCGACAGCACATCCGGGCGACCGACCGGATTCATGGGATTATTCTGCACGGCGGAGATGCCCCCAATGTCATCCCTGCGCACACGTCAGCCCGGTACATTGTGCGCGGCCAGACGCTGGCAGACCTGGAAAACCTCAGGCCCAGGGTCTATCGCTGTTTCGAGGCGGGGGCAATGGCTACGGGAGCCAAACTGGAAATCATAGGCGGCGACAGGCCTTACTCCGAACTGGTTCACGATCCGGATATCGCGGCGCTCTACAAGCGCAATTCCGAGCTGCTGGGCCGCTCCTTCGCGGGCGCGGAAGAGGAGAAACACAAAGTCGTTGCATCCACGGACATGGGAAATGTCTCGCTCTGCGTGCCCACCATTCATCCAATGATCGGCATTGCCTCGCTGCCGGCCGTGAATCATCAAAAGGAATTTACCGAATGCTGCGTGACGGAATCTGCCGACAGGGCAGTAGCGGACGGCGCTCTGGCGATGGCCTGGACCGCCATCGATCTGGCCCGTGAAAGCCGTTTACGCAACCGCCTGATTACGGGAAGCTGAATACATCGGCAGCCCGCCGGCTTTGCCGGGTTATCTTAACGGGCCAAGTGCAGTATGATGCGCCTAGGACAACATGAAGACATTTGCATCAGATGCCGAATATAATGAACATTTGTTTCCAACCGTCAATCGTCAATCGTCAATCGTCAATTCGCTATGTTTCCTTTAAGAGACGATAATCCCACAACCATCACGCCGTTCTTTACCTGGACGCTGATCGCGGTCAACGTGCTGGTTTTCCTCTATCAGGTTTCGCTGGCGCCGGGCGCGTCGCAGCTGTTCGCATACAGGTACGGTGCCATTCCCGCCGTGGTCGTTGGCGCGCAGAGCCTGCCGGGAAATGTCGCCGTCATCCCGCCTGCGGGAAGCCTCTTTACCAGCATGTTTCTTCATGGCGGTTGGATGCACCTGATCGGAAACATGTGGTTTTTATGGATATTCGGCAACAACATCGAGGAAGCCATGGGCAGGGTGCGCTTCCTTATCTTTTATCTGGCATGCGGTATCCTGGCGTCCATCGCCCATATCCTATCCAGTGCGGGATCGACGGTTCCGACCATCGGTGCCAGCGGCGCTATTGCCGGAGTGCTGGGCGCCTATGTCATGATCTACCCTCGGGCGCGTGTGTGGACTCTGATCTTCCTGGGATTCTTCATGCGGCTTATGTATATCCCGGCAGGGTTCATCCTCGGCTTCTGGTTTCTTCTTCAGGTCCTGAACGGCAGCATGGCGAGCGGGAGGGATGCCGGCGGCATTGCCTTCTGGGCGCATGTAGGCGGCTTTCTTGCCGGAGTGCTGCTCGTGGGAGTGTTTAAAAAAAGGACAGTTCACTTCTTCAATCCGCCCCGCTATCATTCCGGTTACGGCGAGATTGAATAGTCCGTTATGGGGTGAGGTGACCTATGAAGGCAGCAGCAGTGGGACTTATTGCCGGCGTGCTGGCGATTGTTTACGGCGGTACAGCCTTTTTTGCCGATTCTGCGGCAGAGAGGGGCCGGGAGGTTTACGCCGCACAAAAGTGCGCATTATGCCACTCCATCGCGGGCGTAGGCGGCCCCAAACTGGCCCTGGACCAGGTGGGCTCGAAGCTAAAGCCTGAAGTAATGAAAAGATGGATCAAAACACCGAAGGAAATGAAGGCGGACTCAACCATGAAACCGTATCCGAATCTGCCTGAAAAAGATCTGAGCGACCTTATTGCGTTTCTTACGGGCCTGAAGTAGGCACGCTGGTAAAGGAAGGGTCCCGCGGGGACCGGGAGCCCTGAATTTCTCAGAGCTCCCGAATTTATTGTCCCTGATTACGCCGCAGACATCGCCGCTTTCAGATCCGCTTCAACCGTGGTGATCGGTTTGATGTTGAATTTTTCCACCAGAACATTCAGCACGTTGGGAGTGACAAACGCCGGCAGGCTGGGACCGAGGCGGATGTTCTTTATGCCCAGGTAGAGCAGCGTCAGCAGGATGGCGCATGCCTTCTGCTCGTACCAGGAGAGGATCAGCGACAGGGGCAGGTCGTTGACGCCGCAGCCAAACGCCTGCGCCAGTGCGCCCGCGACCTTGATGGCGGAATAGGCATCGTTGCACTGTCCGCAGTCCAGCAGACGGGGGATGCCGCCGATGTCGCCGAAATCCAATTTGTTAAAGCGATACTTGCCGCAGGCCAGAGTGAGAATGACACAGTCCTGCGGGACAGCCTTGGCAAAATCGGTGTAGTAATTGCGGCCGGACTTTGCACCATCGCAGCCGCCGATCAGGAAGAAGCGCCGCAATTTCCCGGCTTTGACTGCATCGATGACCTTGTCCGCCACACTCAAAATGGTGTTGTGGCCGAATCCAACCAGGATCGACTGTTCAGGAGCATCCTCTTCGAAGCCCGGCGCGGCCAGCGCCGCATCAATCACCGGCTTGAAGTTGCGGTCGCCGATGTGTTGAACTCCCGGCCAGGCGACCAGCCCGGAAGTGAATATCCTGGTTTTGTATCCCTCCCGCGGCATCTGAATGCAGTTTGTGGTCATGAGGATGGCGCCCGGGAATGCGTTGAATTCCTTCGCCTGATCCTGCCATGCTCCGCCGTAGTTTCCCGCCAGGTGGGAATATTTCTTGAGGCCAGGGTAGCCGTGCGCGGGCAGCATTTCTCCGTGGGTGTAAACATTGATGCCCTGTCCCTGAGTTTGCTTGAGAATCTCTTCGAGATCTTTAAGGTCGTGGCCCGATACAAGTATCGCCTTGCCTTTCACCGGAGTGACGCGCACCTTGGTCGGCACCGGATTGCCGTAGGCCCCCGTGTTGGCGGCATCGAGCATCTCCATGACCGCCAGGTTGATTTCGCCGCATTTGAGGTTCAGCTCGAGAAGCTTGTCCACAGCAGGATTCGGTTGAGTCAGGTAATCCAGCGCTTCATGGGTGAATGCATAAACTTTGTCATCCTCTTTGCCAAGCACAAGGGCATGATCCGCGTACGCGGCAAAACCCTTCATGCCGTAAGTCAGCAGTTCCGAGAGACCGGCGAGATCGTCTCCAAAGGAAGCCCTGGCCTGACGGACGCCGATATGGGATGCCTGTTCCAGCAGCCCTTCGCGCGATGCCGCGGGCGTCCATTGGGCCGGCCCTTCGGGTTTTTCCGCCTGCTTCCCTGCGCGGCGGCAGGCTTCCTCGTAGGCGGCCTGTACGTCTTTTTTAATCCCCGCCGCTTTCCGGATCAATTCCTCAATCCGGGCGGGATCGAAATTCACGTTGGTCACGGTTGTGAACAGGGCTTCCAGGATAAAAACATCCGCCTCATGGTTCTTGGCTCCCAGTTGGCGCGCCCGGTGCGCATATTGGCTGATGCCCTTAGCTGCATAAAGCAGCAGGTCCAGCAGACCTGCCACAGTAGGTTCTTTTCCGCAAACGCCCACCTTTTCGCAGCCGCGGCCGGCGGCAGTTTGTTCGCATTGGTAACAGAACATGCTCATTATTTGCTCCCCCTGTGAGATTTTGTTTTAAGTCCAACAGCAGATATCTTAGCGGTGTTTTTCGCTATAAAATTGATATGGGTCAAGAAAACCGCTATTTTTTAAATCTATCAGCAACGCACCGAAATTCAAGGGTTGAAAAATGGATGTACTGCGGATTGTGGATCAGGCGGGTTTTTTTGAGGGAATTACGCGATCGAGTCAAAAGGCGCTCTCCAGTCTCTGCCTTCCGAGCCAGCGCAAAAAACAGACGGTGCTTTTTCGCGAAGGGGAGCCCGGGGAGGCGATGTATCTCCTGGCGCGGGGGCGCATATCGCTGCACAAGCTCTCGCCCGATGGCCGCGAGACCGTGATCAAGATCATCAAGCCGGGCGAGGTTTTTGCGGAGGTCATTCTGTTTGAAAAGAAATTATATCCCGTAACCGCAGTTGCGCTTACGGATGTCCTGGTTTTTAAACTGATGCGCCGCGACCTGCTCGGTCTTCTCCGGCAGGAGGATTTTCGCAACGATTTCATTGCTATGCTGCTGCGCAAACAGAGATACCTGGCTGACAAGATCCAGCAGTTGACGAGCCAGGATGTGGAACAGCGCCTGCGGGCTTTCCTCCTTGAGCAGTACGGTGAGCGGGAGCGCATCCATGTGGAGATCAACAAAAAGCAGCTGGCGGCGGCAATCAGCGCCACCCCCGAAACCCTGTCCCGCCTGCTCCAGGATTTGAAGCGGCGCAAGCATCTGACCTGGAAACAAAAAATGATCTGCGTGGAACCGGATTTCTGGCGCAATGTCTGACAGGAGCGGCCTTGCAGGCTAGCGGTTGCGGGATTTCTTGTCTGGAGCCGGCGGCGGCAGCCGGGTGAGGCCGGACTCGGCCCCGTCCAATGCCCCCTGGGTAATTTCGATTGCTTGATTGATCCGGTTCCAGAGCTCCTCCTTTTGCTTTTCCTCGGCCAGTCTCTTGAGAATTTCGAGTTCCTTGACGGCATACTCCGTGGTCTTCTTCAAAGCATTCAGCGCCTTTCGAACCTGCTCCCGGCTGGAGCCCGGCGTCTGGAACGCCTCATCGAGATTGTACATCACGCTCTGAAGAATGCGGTAGTAGCCCTCCAGCATATCTTCCGGCGTGAAAAACTCGAACGGATCCCCGGGAAGAGATTCCCTGCCATAAAGCCTTTCTTCGGCCGCCTTGAGGCGCGCTTTGGCTGCGTCCATGTATAGGACAGTTCTCGGGCCGATCTCCTGGGCATCCTGAATCAGCTCGATTTCTTTATCCGTCAGGAACTCCTTGCCGGCCAGGGGAGATGCAATTATTAGAAGCAGAAGCAAGGAAATCATCAGATATGTGCGTTGCACGAGAAGCCCCCGATGAACGGGCAATCGTTCAGTTTTTAAAAAGTATTTCCACGAATCTTTTACGAACTTCTCCCGCCCGGGCAAGACAGGAATCAAATACCTCCTGCTGATCTTCCGGAGCACGGAATCTGTTGTCCTGCAACGTCGTTATGGTTTTGCGCACCTGAATTTCGTAACGGATGAGAGCGCGGGACTTTTTTTTGGATTTGAGATTGGCCTCGATATCCTTGAGAGATTCATCGAGCAGGGCTATCCAAAGCATCAGGTTCCCGGGAATGGCCTGGAATTCCTCGGTGGAAATCGCCCCCTCGATAAGGCCTTGATATCTTGCAGATGCGTTTTCATAGATCCTAACGCGACGTTCTATGTTTTTTTCCCCTTTGACACTGAGGCTTTCGGAAGGGCTCAGGACGCCTTCAGGGAAAGAAGGCACCGTGGCGGTTTGAAGCAGCAGGCTGACAATGAAGCCGATCCATCTCAGGGTCAACATGGCGATCACATTTTGGGCGGAACCTCGCACCCAAGCAGGTGCAGCGCCTCCGTCAACTGCCTGCGCACCAGGTCCGCCACCAGCAGCAGGTGCTGTTTGCGCCGCGCATCTGTCTCGGACAGTATGTGGTGTCTATGGTAAAAGAGGTTGAATCTCTGCGCCAATGAAAAGGCGTATTTGCAGAGCTGCCCCAGTTCCAGGGACTGGGCGATCTGGCGCACCACTTCGGGCAATCTCGCCGCCTGGTAGACCATTTCCCATATTTCGTTGTCGGCGGCAAGAAATTCTCCAAGATCCGGGAACACCCCCTCGAGGCCCGGGGCGTTTTCGCCGGACTCGGTCAATTTGCGGAATATGTTATTGGCACGGACCGCCGCATACTGGACGTAAGGGCCTGTTTCTCCATCGAAATTGAGGGCTTCCTTCAGGTCGAAAGCTATGACCGTGTTCCTGGCAAAACGCAGCAGAAAATATCGCAAAGCTCCCACCGCGATGATGCGGGCGATCCTCTCCGACTCCTCTTCCGGCAGCGAGTGCCGAGCGTGGACTTCCGCCAGCGCTTTCCGTTCCAGCGCATCCAGGAGGTCGTCGGCCTTGACGCCGAGCCCTTTGCGCCCGGACACCTCCACGTAAGGGCGCTTTCTGTCGTTTTCCGAAAGAGGAAAGCCCAGATCATCACAGCAGGCCGGCGTCAACGCGACCATCTCATAGGAAAAATGAATCGAATTGCCGGCTTGCTCCTCAAACCCAAGCGCCTGGAGGCCCTGCACCACGATATTCTGCAAATATGCCTGCCGGCTGTCGATCACGTTATAAACTCGATGGGCAGATCCGAATGCAGGCGGTTTCGCCTCGGGATCCGCTTCGGTCGAAGTGATCCAGAGGCGGTGGCCATCGCTGGTATCGAACAGCCGGTATTGGAAATCGAGACCCAGCAGGCCGAATTTCCAGAGCTGATAGGCGATATCCTTTCCGACATAAGTGACCGTGCCGTCCGAACGGACGATAATTTTCTCGTCTTCTTCCGCTTCTTCTCGCGAGATTTCGGCTTCCGACGGATCTCCGGTTTTCATAACCCAGCAGCCCCGGTTCTTTCCCTCGTCCACAAAGTATATAGCCCGGCGATCCCGTAACAGCTGGTAGGCAGTTTCCCAAAAGTGCAGGTGGAGGATCTCGCTTTCACGCGGCAGAAGGTCGTACTGCACATTGATGCGCGCCATGGTGGCCAGATGCGCTTTTACGATACGCATGGCCACGTGCTGCGCCAGGTCGGCGGTTGCGTTGCCTCCCGCCTCAATCGCCTGAAGCGTCAGGCTGCGCCACTTTTTGTTTTCGTCTGCCTGCTGGTAGAAATCGGTTGTCCGGGCATAGACATCCCAGCAATAGTAGTCGAATTTTCCGCCGATCGCCGCCACGTCGGCGAGCATTTTCCCCTCCATGCGCTCGAGCCCGACGACGACATCCGCGACCTGGACTCCCGTGTTGTCCAGATAGTTCTGCACCTCGACTTCGTAGCCCAGGAAGCGGAGACAGCGCACAAAGGAATCACCCAGGGTGGCGTTTCGCAAGTGCCCGATATGTGCCGCTTTGTTGGGATTAATATTGGTATGTTCTACGATGATTTTGCCTGCCTCTTCGGGCCCCGAGGACCTGCCGAAACGCTGCCGGGCGACGCTGCGGGCCAACTCCAGTGCAAACGCTGCCCGATCCAGGTGGAAATTTAAATAGCCCCCGCCTGCCACATCTGCTTTCCAAATACCGGGGATTCCGGCCGCGTCGGCTGCCAGCTCTCTGGCGATTTCCATCGGGGGACGGCGAACCTTGCGTGCCAGGTCGAAAGCTATCGGCAGCGCCAATTCGCCCAGCTCGATTTTGGGCGGGATTGTATAATTCAGGGAATCATAGCGGACGCCGTACCGTTCCGCGATCCTTTGAAGGAGTGCTTTCTCGAGATTTCGTGTGAGTGCAAGTATCATAATTTCCAAAGCTTTCCACGGTTCGATCAAAACATACCCTAACGATCCGCTCAAATCAACCAGCCTTAACGAGGGATTAGTTATTAGGGATTAGGGATTAGGGATTTGGATTCAGCTTGGGGCCACGCTGTGAATCTTGATCATGAAATAGCAGCCCTGGGAAAAAATCTCAGACACTAATCAACCAGCCTTGGCGGGGGATTAGTTAATAGCCATTAGTTATAAGGGATTAGGGATTAGGCGGGGGTTGCTGGCTCCTCAAAAGGACCGGCAACCGATAAAAGACAAAACTGGTTTCATGTGCAATAAATTTTGTTATGGCTTTTTGAACCGCCGTATGTGGAATCAAGAATTATGAATTACATAATCGGGTCTGTTCGATATTCGACACTCAGCTCCCTTAATCCTTAATCCCTAATCCCTAATCCCTAACCACCGCCTTGACTTCACGGCACGTGACCCATAGACTCAGTCTGCAAGCGAGAGGAGCCAACGTGCGAGCCAAATCAAAGACCAGTGAGGAGAAAATACTGTTCCTTGAACCATTCTCGGGCATCAGCGGAGATATGATGATCGGGGCTCTCCTCGATCTCGGTTGCGATTTCGAGGAGCTGCGAAACAAGCTGAATCTTCTTCCGCTTAAGGGCTATCAGATTTCCTCTCAAAAATGCAGCCGTTCGGGGATCCAGGCAACCAAGTTTGATGTGCAGGCAGGCCACTCGCATAGCCACCGGAGCCTGGCAGATATCAGGCAGATGATCGAATCCAGCGGACTGTCCGCGTGGGTGAAGGAAAGGTCGGTGGAGGCGTTCCGCAGGCTGGCCGAAGCGGAAGGGAAGGTTCACGGACAGCCGGCGGAAAAGGTGCATTTCCACGAAGTGGGCGCCGTGGATTCCATAATTGATATTGTCGGAACCATGATCGCCATGGAGGATTTGCTGCCTGTTCATGTCGTTTCGTCTCCGGTGAATGTCGGACAGGGAACCCTGGAGTGCCAGCATGGGATCTATCCGGTTCCGGGACCGGCCGCGCAGGAATTGCTTAAGGATGTCCCAATTTTTGCGAATTCAGTGACAGGGGAACTGACGACGCCCACCGGCGCGGTTCTGCTGGCGACACTCGTCGCGAAATTCAGGACGCGGCCGGCGATGAAAATTCTGGCATCGGGATATGGCGCCGGTACACGGCAGATTCCCGGCAATGCCAATGTCTTGAGGGTAAGCCTCGGTGAAGTCCAGGCAGAACTTGATGCATCTCCCGAAGACGAAGTGGCTGTGATGGAGGCCACTATCGACGACATGAGCCCCCAGATTTATGGATATTTCCAGGAACTGGCCCTTGGGGCCGGTGCGCTGGATGTCTATTCGACGCCGATTCAGATGAAGAAAAACCGTCCGGCGCAGAAAGTGACATGCGTGTGCGCCACCCGGGACATTGACCGGCTGGCGGAAGTGTTCTTCCGCGAGACCACAACCATAGGGATAAGATACACCGTAGCCCGCCGCAAGACGCTGCAGCGCAAGTTTCGTAAGGTTCAAACCGGCTACGGAGAAGTCACCATGAAGATATCCATGTTCAACGGGCTGCCGGTCAATTTTGTGCCGGAATTCGAGGACTGCCGCCGCCTGGCGGTTGAAAAGGGAGTGGCTCTTAAGGAAGTTCATGCTGCGGCGATTCATGCCTATTTGCAGGAGCCTTAAAGACTTGGAGATTAGGAGCAAAAATGTCCGAAGAACTGATGAATGAAATAAGCATAGAGGATTTCGCAAAAGTACAGATGCGCGTAGGGCAGATTTTGGAAGCGGAAAAGATCGAAGGCTCGCGCAAACTGATCCGACTCAGGGTGGATATAGGGACGGAAGTACGGCAGGTGGTTGCGGGGATTGCCGAGGTTTACGAGCCTGCCGGCCTGCTGAACCGAAAGGTCGTCGTGGTGGCTAATTTGAAACCGGCCAAGCTCATGGGCGTGGAGTCCAACGGCATGATCGTGGCTGCTTCGGTCGACGGGAGACCGGTCCTGGCTACATTCAGCGAGGAAGTGTCCAATGGCGCTCTGCTCAAATAGTCGGAATTGATGGCTGCCGGCAATCCAGCTATGATAAGATCGATGCCGTTAAGTGCTTTGAGTTATTAGTTCTAATGAACGGCCGCAGAGAGTATCGAATTGACTCCACATGAAATTTATAAGCTGATCGAGAAGGATCTGGCGCAGGTGGAAGTGGAGCTGACGCGGCAGTCGACTCCGGGCATTGCGCTGATTGACAGCATCGGTCAGTATATCTGCGGCAGCGGCGGCAAGCGTATACGGCCCGCTATCCTGCTGCTGGGCGCCAAAATGTGCGGTTACGAGGGACCGGTTGGGCCGCGGCTGGGCGCTGTTGTCGAGTTGATCCATTCGGCCACACTGGTTCACGACGATATTATAGACAATGCAAACGTCCGACGGGGCCGCGCTTCCGTCAATGCCCAGTGGGGCAATGAAATCACCGTCCTGGTGGGAGACTGGCTGTACATGACATCTTTCAGCCTGGCGCTTGGGGAGCGCCGTCTGAAAGTGCTGGATGTCCTCATAGAAGCTACGCGCAAAATGGTTGAAGGAGAGCTCATCCAGCTTACGTTAAACGGAAACCTGGATATCACCGAAGAGCAGCACCTGGATATTTCCATCCGCAAAACCGCATTCCTGTTTTCCGCCTGTTCCCAGCTCGGGGGGATCCTGGGCACGGCGGGCAAAAAAAGGGAAGAACTCCTGCGCCTCTATGGGTTGAATGTCGGGCTTGCCTTCCAACTTGTGGATGATGTCCTTGATTTCACCTCGACCGAAAGCACGCTCGGCAAACCGGTTGGAAGTGATTTGAAGGAAGGGAAGCTGACGCTCCCTCTGATATACCTTATGCGCGACGGCGAACCCCGATACCGGGAGATGGTGCGCAAAGCCCTTCATGAGAGCGAATCCGACGCCGCGAACCGGGACGAGATTTTTAACCTTGTCCGGGAGTACCGCACGGCGGATCGTGTGCTGGAAAAAGCCCGGGACTATGCGCAAAAAGCGAAAGAGTGCCTAAAGGATTTCCCCGCCAGCCAGGCCCGGGACGCGCTGCTGTGCATCCCCGAATACATCGTCCAGCGCGATCGCTGAACCGAAATACGAATGACGAATTGAATGCGGTTCGTTGTTCCTCGGCGATTTGTCCCGAACCTCGACGCCCATCGCAATGTATGTTGAAATTCGTAATTCGTCATCCGTAAATCGTAATTATGGTTTGGTGACGGGGAGGTCTTCGATGTAAAGGCTTTTGGAGCCTGGAGAATCCGAGGAATCGTCGATGACCGGGCCCGCCGGTTCCGCCGCAGCGAAAGACTCCATCGGCTTATCCTTCAGTATTTCCCGCATGCAATTGATCCATATCGGCAACGCTGCCACGGCTCCGGATTCCCTGGCTCCCAGCGTCTTTTTTTCGTCAAAACCAACCCAGACTGCAGCGGTGATGGAGGGTGAAAAGCCCACGAACCATGCATCCGTGAAATCGTCCGTGGTTCCCGTTTTCCCGCCCACGGGCCATTTGAGCGACTTTGCCGATGTTGCAGTACCGCTCTGGACCACATCCTGCAGCAGACGCAGCATCTGCTCCGCGATCTTGGGTTCCAGCACGGGGCGACTTTGCGACCCATTTTCTTCCTTCAGTGCATGGTCGTAATCTTCCACACGCCGTATGAAATAGGGCTTGGCCTGAATCCCGAGATTGGGGAAGACTGTGAATGCGGAAGCCATTTCCAGGGGGGTGGCTTCGCACGCTCCCAGGGCAAGCGGCAAATAGGGACTCAGCGGGCCGCCGAGCCCGAATCGCCGGGCCATCACCACAACGTTTTTAATGCCCAACTGCGAGGCCACCTTTATGGTCGGCACATTGCGCGATTCCGTGATTGCCTGGCGGATCGTTATCTCTCCCTTGAATTTGCCGTCGTAGTTGCCCGGCCGCCATGTTCGCCCGAGGCTGTCGGTGAAACTTATGGGGGAGTCCAAGACGATGCTGTCGGCCGTCATTCCGTTTTCGAGCGCCGCCGAATAAACCAGCGGTTTAAAAGTCGATCCGACCTGCCGCATTGCCTGAGTTGCCCGATTGAACTCGCTCGACCCGAAATCGTAGCCGCCCACCATCGCCTTGATTTCGCCGGTCTTGTTCTCAACAATGATGACGGCGCCTTCCACCAGCGGATGCTGTTCCAGCAGGAGAGAAGCGGTTTTATGGGTATCGTCCAGCGAAACAATTTTGAAATAGGCCAGATCGCCGGTCTTCAGGATCTGGGCAGGCGATTTTGCCTTGGTCCACGCAATCTCCCTGGCGCCGACGGTGGCCTGGTACTTGCCGATCTTTACGACGGCCTCCGAATCCACAACGGCCTTCACCAGCCCTACGACGATGTCGTCCGGATTGAGAAAGGCGCGCCAGTCCGCATGCTGATAGCCGTCGATATTGACGCCGGGCATTTGCAGAACATTGCCCATGGGGCCGCGCCATCCGTGCCGCTTGTCGTAGTTCCTCAGCCCTTCAGCAAGGGCTTTGCGAGCAGCCTTCTGCATATCGATGTTGAGCGTGGTGTAAACCTGCATCCCCTTCCTCCAGATTTCGTCGGTCGAATATCGGGCGGCCAGAGATGTGCGGACCCACTCCAGGAAATGCGGGGCGATTTCCGAATCGTCATGCACGGGAGGCTTGAGGATCAGCGGCTTTAGTTTGGCTTCGGCTGCCGTCCTGGCTGAGATCATGCGCTCCGCAGCCATTCGGTCAAGCACGTAATTGCGTCTTGCCAATGCAGCGGCCGGATGCAGGCGGGGGGAATATGCGCTCGGGTTGCGCGGCAGCCCCGCAATCATTGCGCATTCTTCGAGCGTGAGTTCCTTGAGCGGCTTTCCGAAATAGTAGTCGGCGGCGGCAGCCACTCCATAAATACCGGGTCCCATGTTGTGCAGATTGGCATAGAGCGTGAGGATCTGCTGTTTGGAGTACTGGTTTTCTATCTTCCAGGCTATCAGCAGTTCCTTGATCTTGCGGTCGAAGGTCTTCTCATAATTGCGAAGCAGCATGCGCGCCAGTTGTTGTGTAATGGTGCTGGCCCCCTCCGACTTCTTCATTCTGATGATGTCTTTGTAGATTGCCCGAATGTTGGAGAAGTAGTTGATCCCGGAATGGTGGTAAAACTGATCATCTTCGACCGCGACGATGGCCATCTCGAAATTGTGGGGGATTTCGTCGCGGGATGCGACAATTCTTCGCTCAATGGCAAATTCGCCGATCACCTTGCTGTCGTCAGAGTAGACATCGGTTATGACGTCGGGGCGATAGTCTTCCAGGCTCTGTATTTTGGGAAGGTTGTACTGGTAGCCTGCAAGCGTTCCGATCAATGCTCCTGCAGCGACGAAACAAAAGATCAGAAATACAAAAAAGGCCCAGAGCCAGGGCGAAGCCCTCTTCGGTTTTTTCCCCGGAAGCGCCCCTTTTTCCGCTACCATGATGCCTTACTGTATCACAACGCCAGCATTCTGTGCAGGATGCAATCCGGCCAGGATTGTTCTGCTCCCCTTCTTTTTGTTAATGAAGCAGAACCGGGATTTTTTGCCGGACTGGCATCGGCCGGGCAACCAGGATGGGACGTCAGGCCATGGTAGGGCGGCTAATCGCGACGGCCGACCCGCCTGTTCCGGGCCTCTCTCTCAAAATGGTTCCTCTTCGTGTTCTTCCGCCACCTGCTGAACAGGCGGCCTGCTGCCGTTCGAATCGAGAAATGTCACGCGAGAAGCAACGACATCCGTGAAATAATGTTTTTCTCCCGGGGATTTTTCCCAGCAACGGGTTTGCAGCGAACCCTCGACACCGACCAGACGGCCCTTTCGCAGATACTGGTTGCACTGTTCTGCAATTTTGCCGAACACAACTATTCGGTGCCAGTCGGTGGTTCTTTCGCCGTTGCTGCCGTGATAATTGTCCGTTGCCAGGCTGAAGCTCGATACGCGAGTGCCTCCTGCCGTGGTCCGCTCCTCGGGATCTTTTCCCAACCGGCCGATCAGTATGACCTTATTCATCGTTCCCATGCTAGATCCTCCTTGCTTACCTAATGGACCGGGGTTGCGGTTGAGCGAAAAATTCTTCAGGTTGCGGACCTGTCGCTTGCATCCTCCAACCTGCGGCCTGTATGCTGGCGCCGTGAAATACGACTTTGATCAGGACATAGAGCGGAGAGGCACGGATAGCATCAAGTGGGGAGTTCATCCCGAAAATGTCATACCCCTGTGGATTGCGGATATGGACTTCAGATCTCCCGAGCCCGTAATTGAGGCGTTGCACGCGAGGGTTGATCACGGGGTTTTCGGTTATGGACTGCCACGGAAACTGGCCGGCGTACTGACGGACAGGATGAAAAAACTTTATGACTGGATTGTGGACGAGCCGCAAATACAGTTCCTTCCCGGGATTGTGCCGGGCCTTAACGTTGCGTTTCAGGCGTTCGCCGCGCCGGGTGAAGGAGTCCTGGCCCAGCCTCCTCTTTACTTCCCGATCCTGCGGGACCCGGCAGAACACGGCAGAATCCTCCAGGACCCTCCTCTGGTCAGGAATGGCGATAGCTATGAAATCGATTTTGAACTTTTCGAAAACGCCATTACTGAAGCAACGCGGATTTTTGTTCTGTGCAATCCACACAATCCTGTAGGACGCGTATATACGAAGCCGGAATTGGAGAAAATCGCCGAAATCTGCCTGCGCCGGCGGCTGATAGTATGTTCCGATGAAATTCACTGCGATCTGGTCTATCCGCCCTATCACCACATCCCGATTGCCGCTCTGGGTCCCGAAGTGGAGGACAGGACCGTGACGTTGATGGCTCCGAGCAAGACCTACAACGTGGCCGGTCTGGAGTGCGGATTTGCCCTGATCAAGAATGCGGAGTTGCGCAGGGCCTGGAGGAATATCAGCCATGGCACCCTCCCGGGAGTCAATCTGATGGGCATTGTGGCTGCCGCGGCAGGATACAGCGAAGGCCATGAATGGCTGGAGCAGGTCCTGGTGTATCTGCAGGGGAACCGGGATTTCCTGCTCGAGTACGTTCGCGGGAAAATGCCGGAAATCGGGATGTGCAAAGTGGAAGGCACATATATGGCCTGGCTGGATTGCCGAAAGGCGGGCATCCCGGGAAATGCCGCAAAATTTTTCCTGGAAAAATCGCAGGTTGCACTGAGCGACGGCGCGGACTTCGGCAAAGGGGGCGAAAATTATGTCCGCTTGAATTTCGCCTGTCCCCGCCGGCGCCTGATTCTGGCCCTTGACCGGATGAAATCCGCCATTGAAAGTCTTTAGGACGCCATTTTGCTTTTTTGCTGATCCGACGCTTCATCTCGTAATCCGCGTTGCCAAGCAGATATACCGTCATCTCAGGCCTCAATTTGTGGTTTTTTATATTCGCCGGGGCTGGTTTTATCCGGCCTCAGGTTTCTGGGTTGCCCGTGGACCGGCCAATTCCGCCTGCAATCGACCTCGGGATCAGGGACTGGAAATCGGTTCCGCGATTCAAAGAATCTTCAAATATTTCATTTGCTTGACACGATTCTGAGGGTTTGCTATAGTCGTCAGGTTTTTCGCTGAATCAGGCGTGGTCCGGGGATGCTTTATTGTGAGAGATATTCCTATCCACGCGGGACTTAAATATAAGGAGAGCATAGTTTGCCGACCTTCAATCAGCTGGTACGATCTGGCCGAAAGAAGATTCGTTATAAGACGAAGAGTCCGGCTTTGCAGGGGAGTCCTCAGCGTAGAGGCGTGTGCACCAGGGTGTATACATCGACGCCCAAAAAGCCAAATTCCGCCCTACGTAAAGTTGCGCGTGTCCGGCTTACCAACGGAATAGAGGTTACAACCTATATTCCAGGGATCGGTCACAACCTGCAGGAACACTCCATCGTGTTAATTCGCGGCGGACGTGTCAAGGACCTCCCCGGGGTTCGGTACCATGTGGTGCGGGGAACATTGGATTCTGTCGGAGTGCAGGATCGGAAAAATTCCCGCTCGAAATATGGTGCCAAGCGGCCTAAAAGCTAATCACTTCTTCATATCTATTGTTCAGGGGTGAGCGATTCGCGCCCGCCGAGAATCTGCAACGGCGCCTGCCAGAAGCCGACAAGATTCGCTCTCGGTGGAGCATCCTCACCCTATAAAGTTAATGAGTACCAGCAGGGCTTTGGGAGATCTTTAGTATGCCGAGGCGAAGAGAAGTACCGAAACGAGAGACGCTGCCGGATCCGGCCTATGGAAGTACGCTCATCACCAAGTTCATCAACTGCATGATGGTCCAGGGTAAGAAGAGCGTCGCGGAAGGAGCCTTTTACGGCAGTCTCGATTTGGTCAAAGATCGTGCCAAAGAGGACCCTGTCAAGGTTTTCAAAAAGGCCCTCGAAAATGTAAAGCCGATCCTGGAGGTGAAATCCCGGCGTGTGGGCGGTGCGACCTATCAGGTTCCGATAGAGGTGCCGCAGGACCGGAGGACGTCACTTTCGATTCGTTGGATTATCTCCAACGCGCGGGCGCGTGGCGAAAAAACCATGCGGGAGAAGCTGGCAGCCGAGATACTGGATGCCTCCAATAATCGAGGCGGGGCCATCAAGAAAAAAGAGGATACGCATCGCATGGCGGAAGCGAACAAGGCTTTCGCCCATTACCGTTGGTAGTGAGGTTTCTCCGTGACTCGCTCTGTACCCCTGGAACAAATTCGCAATATCGGCATCATGGCCCATATCGATGCCGGCAAGACCACGACTACGGAGCGAATTCTCTATTATACGGGCATTACACACAAGCTGGGCGAAGTGCACGAAGGCACTGCGACCATGGACTGGATGGAGCAGGAGCAGGAGCGGGGAATCACCATAACCTCAGCGGCCACAACCTGTTACTGGGAGGATCACAGGATAAACATCATCGATACTCCCGGCCATGTCGATTTCACGGCCGAGGTCGAGCGAAGCCTTCGCGTCCTGGATGGCGCGGTTGCCCTTTTCGGATCTGTCGAGGGGGTGGAACCGCAGTCGGAAACCGTTTGGCGCCAGGCAGACAAATACCGGGTTCCGCGCATCGGATTCGTGAACAAGATGGATCGCCCCGGAGCTGACTTCCCGCGGGTGCTGCAGATGATGCGCATGCGCCTGAATTCCGTTCCCGTGGCAGTTCAGATCCCGCTGGGTACTGAGGATGAGTTCCGGGGAGTGATTGATCTGATCACTCTAAAAGCCATAGCGTTTCGGGAAGAAACCCTCGGAGCCGATTTCGAGGTCGAGGACATTCCCGAGGAATACCGCGAGGAATCGCTAAGGTACCGCGACATGATGATCGAGGCTGCCTCGGAAGTCGATGATCAGCTGCTCGAAAAATACCTGAATGCGAGCGAGATCTCCGAAGAGGACATCCGGGCTGCCCTGCGCAAAGGGACTATCGGGCTGAAATTTGTCCCCGTTCTCTGCGGATCGGCTTTTAAAAACAAGGGGATTCAGCAGCTGCTGGATGCCATCGTCGCCTTCCTCCCATCTCCGCTGGATGTTCCTCCGGTGACGGGCGTAACGCAAAACGGCAGCAAGCCGCCGGTTCGAAGGGTGTCCGACGATGAGCCTTTTTCGGGGCTGGTTTTTAAGATTATGACGGACCCTTTTGTCGGGCATCTGGCCTTCTTCCGGGTCTATTCCGGCCAGCTCAAATCCGGCACCGGTGTATTCAACTCCACCCGGGATTCGTCGGAGCGGATCGGACGTTTGCTGAAGATGCACGCCAATAAACGTGAAGAGATCAAGGAAGTTTACGCCGGCGACATCGCGGCGGCAGTAGGTTTAAAAAATGTGAGCACCGGGGACACGATCTGTGACAAACAGCACCCGATCGTACTTGAAGCGATAGAATTTCCGGCGCCCGTGATTTCCGTCGCGATTGAGCCCAAAACCAAGACGGATCAGGAAAAACTGGGCATATCGCTCGACAAGCTGGTCCGCGAGGATCCGACGTTCCGGGTTCACACGGACCCGGATACGGGACAAACCATCCTCTCGGGCATGGGGGAGCTTCACCTGGAAATCCTGGTGGACCGGATGGTCCGGGAATTCGGGGTAGCTGCGAATATCGGCAAGCCGCAGGTCGCATATCGTGAAACCATTCGCCAGCATGCCGAGGCAGAGGGGAAATTTGTCCGGCAGACAGGCGGCCGGGGTCAATACGGCCATGTGAAGATCAACCTCGATCCGCAACCGGCCGGAAGCGGAATCGAGTTTCTCAGCGAGATAGTCGGGGGTGCAATCCCGCGCGAGTATATTGCCCCGGTGGAAGAAGGCGTCCGGCAGGCTCTCGAAACCGGAGTCCTCGCCGGATTTGAGGTGGTGGACGTAAAGGTAACGCTGATAGATGGCTCCTACCACGAAGTGGACTCTTCGGAAATGGCCTTCAAAATCGCCGGTTCCATGGCGCTGAAAGAAGCCGCCAAGCGCGCGAAACCTGTGCTTCTGGAACCGATGATGAAGGTTGAAGTCGTAGTGCCTGAAGAGTTTATGGGAAGCGTCACGGGCGACCTGCATGCACGCAGGGGACGGGTTGAATCAACCGAGGCGCGCCTCGGTTCAACCATCATTCAATGCAAGGTCCCGCTTTCGGAGATGTTCGGTTATTCGACGGACCTGCGTTCCATGACACAGGGTCGGGCAACTTACTCCATGCACTTTTCTCACTACGAGGAAGCGCCCAAGGCAGTCAGTGAAGAAGTGATCTCGAAGATCCGTGGAAAGTCGTCGGGTTTTTAGGTTCGGAGGGAAATATGGCCAAGGAGAAATTTGATCGTAGCAAGCCGCATGTAAACATAGGGACGATAGGGCATATAGATCACGGCAAGACAACCTTGACATCGGCAATCACGATGGTGCTGCACAAGAAGGACCCGAAGATTGCAGTTCGCTCATTCGATTCGATCGACAACGCACCGGAAGAGAAGGAGAGAGGGATCACGATCGCGACGGCGCACGTGGAGTACTCGACGGGGAAGCGGCACTATGCGCACGTGGATTGTCCGGGGCACGCGGATTACATCAAGAACATGATCACGGGGGCGGCGCAGATGGACGGAGCGATCCTGGTGGTATCGGCGGCGGACGGGCCGATGCCGCAGACGCGGGAGCACATATTGCTGGCGCGGCAGGTAGGGGTACCGTACATCGTGGTGTTCATGAACAAGGTGGACATGGTAGACGATCCGGAGCTATTGGATCTGGTGGAGCTGGAAGTGAGGGAGCTGCTGACGTTCTACGAATTTCCTGGGGACGACATACCGGTGGTTCGGGGGAGTGCGTTGAAGGCGATGCAGGGGGACGCGGAGGCGGAGAACCAGATTTTGGCGTTGATGGAGGCGGTGGACAGTTACGTACCGATACCGGCGCGGGAAGTGGACAAGCCGTTTTTGATGCCGGTGGAAGACATCTTCACGATCTCGGGGCGCGGGACGGTGGCGACAGGGAGAGTGGAGCGCGGGAAGATCCGGGTTGGGGAGGAAGCGGAGATAGTGGGGATTCGGCCGACGGTGAAGCGGGTGGTGACCGGGGTGGAGATGTTCCGGAAGCTGCTGGACGAAGGGATGGCGGGAGACAACGTTGGGCTGCTGCTGCGGGGTACGGACAAGAACGAGGTAGAGCGGGGGCAGGTGATCGCGGCGCCGGGGAGCATCACGCCGCACACGCATTTCAAGGCGCAGGCGTATGTATTGACGAAGGAAGAGGGTGGGCGGCACACGCCGTTTTTCAACGGGTACCGGCCGCAGTTTTACTTCCGGACGACGGACGTGACGGGAGTGGCGGAGCTGCCTGAGGGGACGGAGATGGTGATGCCGGGAGACAACGTGAACCTGACCATCAAGCTGATCACGCCGATCGCGATGGAAAAGGGATTGCGGTTTGCAATCCGCGAAGGCGGCCGGACAGTGGGCGCCGGCACCATTTCGGAAATTGTGGAGTAGGCGGATCAATCATGTTGAATGAAAAGATAAGAATCAGGCTGAAAGCTTACGACTACAGAGTGCTGGATCAATCCACCTCTGAAATCGTTGAGATTGCCAAACGCACCGGATCCCGGGTTTCAGGCCCCATTCCGTTGCCTACGGTAAAGAACAAATTCTGCGTCCTCCGCTCCCCCCATGTGGATAAGAAATCGCGGGAGCAGTTCGAGATACGGACGCACAAACGTCTGGTGGACATTTTGGAGCCCACCCCGCAGACGGTCGATGCATTGATGAAATTGGATCTGCCGGCGGCGATCGACGTCGAAATCAAGGCTTTCGGCACCGAACATAAGTAGTCATAAAATACGTTCCCCCGTCCAGTCCTCCCTGCTCAGGGTTGAAGAAATATGACCGGAAACGGGAAACGGGAAACGGGAAACGGGGATTTGATATGGTGGATGGACTGATCGGAATAAAAGTGGGGATGACCCAGGTTTTCGACGAACGCGGGACCGTCACTCCGGTTACGGTAATCAAAGCCGGCCCCTGCGTCGTTATTCAGAGCAAAACCAAAGACAGGGATGGTTACGAAGCGGTTCAGGTGGGTCTCGTCGAATTTATCCGGCCCTCGCGCGTCAACAAGCCCAGGGCGGGGCATTTTAAAAAAGCCGGAGTCCCTGCCTGCCGCGTTCTGCAGGAGTTCCGTTCCGGAGATGGAGGCGAATCCCCCAAGGTCGGGGAGCAGCTCCTGGTCAGCCAGGTATTTAAGATGAACGACAAGGTCGATGTCCTTGGAAGAAGCAAGGGCAAGGGCTTCGCCGGTGTCATCAAACGCCACCATTTCGGCGGCGGCGCGGCCACCCACGGATCCATGTTCCACCGTGCTCCGGGGTCCATCGGTGCGTCGGCCTATCCCAGCCGAGTTCTGCCCGGGATGCGCGCGGCCGGCCACATGGGAGACGAAAACGTCACCACGCAAAACCTTAGAGTCGTCGGCATTAAAGAGCAGGAGAATCTGCTTCTGGTTAAGGGAGCGATCCCCGGCCGCAATGGCGGATACGTGGTAGTCCGGAAGGCGTAACAAATGACGAATGACGAATTACGAATTGCGAATGAAAATCATCCTAAATGGTTTCCACTCGTCATTCGTAATTCGTCATTCGTAATTCTTGTGTTGAGAGGTTGGTAATGGCGGAGATTGAAGTAAAAAACCTTTCCAATGAGGTTGTTGGCAAGATGGAGCTCTCCGATGCCGTATTCAAGGCAGAGTTCAACGAAGCCCTTATTTGGGAAGCGGTGAAGCACTACAATGACTCGCTTCGAGCCGGAACGGCTTCAACCAAGGTCCGCGGCTCGGTAAGCGGAAGCGGGAAGAAATTGTGGCGCCAGAAGGGGACGGGTCGCGCACGCGTCGGCAGCATACGGAGCCCTTTGTGGAGACATGGCGGAACCGTGCATGGGCCGCAGCCGAGAAGCTACACGTACAGCTTTCCGCGCAGGAAGCTCCAGGGCGCAATGCGATCGGCTCTTTCTGCCAAGCTCAGCGAGAACGCGCTCGCGGTGATTGAAGCGCTGCAGTTGGAAACCGCCAAGACCAGGGATTTTCAAAAGATCCTCGCGGGTCTCGGTGCCACGGGCAAGGTGCTTATCGTGAATGCCGGCGAAAATAAAAACCTTTCGCTTTCGTCACGCAATCTGCCGAAGGTCAAGCTGGTTTCCGGCTCCGCGGTGAATATTTTCGACGTCGTGAACAGCAATACCCTGCTGTTTTCCCGGGATTCGATCCTCCAGGTGCAGGAGGTTTTAAGCCGATGAACCGAAGAGAAAGCGTATTAAAGCTCCCCGTCATCACCGAGAAAAGCACGCATGTCAAGGAGAACCTCCGGACGGTTGCGTTCAAGGTCTTGCGTGATGCCAACAAGATAGAAATCAAGGACGCCGTCGAGAAGATTTTTAAGGTAAAAGTCCAAAGCGTGAGAACGGCGACCTTCCATGGGAAGAAGCGCCGCCAGGGCCGCTACACCGGACGCAGGCCGGACTGGAAGAAGGCTTATGTCACGCTCAAGGCCGGCGAAAAAATGATTGAATTCTCCGACACAGTATAAAAGTGGGAGCTGGGCGAAATCATGTCCTCTATTAAGACCTATAATCCAACATCACCGGCGATACGGTTCCGGACGACCTTAGACAATTCGGAACTCTCAACCGATCGCCCGCTCAAGCGCCTTACCCGGTCCAAACAGCGAATTTCGGGGCGCAACAACAAGGGACGGCTCACGGTGCGCCACAGAGGGGGCGGGCACAAGAAACTATATCGCATCATCGACTTCCGGCGCGATAAGCGGGAGATCCCGGCCAGGGTTGTGCAGCTGGAATACGACCCGAACCGGTCCGCCCGCATTGCGCTGCTGGCATACGCGGATGGTGAGAAGCGCTATATTCTGGCGCCCGACGGCCTGGCTGTCGGAACGTCGGTGGTAGCCGGCGAATCCGCGGACATACTTGTTGGCAACTCCCTACCGCTCAAAAACATCCCCCTGGGCACGATGATTCACAACATCGAGCTGAAGGAGGGAAAAGGCGGGCAGATGGCACGGTCGGCCGGCACTGCCGCGCAGCTGCTGGCCAAGGAAGCCGGATATGCCCAGATCAAGATGCCGTCCGGCGAGACGCGGATGGTGCACCTTGATTGCTACGCTACAATCGGGCAGGTGGGCAACCTTAATTATGAGAACGTGTCGATCGGCAAGGCAGGCCGCAGCCGCTGGCTGGGGAAACGCCCCACGGTACGCGGCGTGGTCATGAACCCGATCGATCACCCTCACGGCGGCGGTGAAGGAAAGACCTCCGGAGGAAGACACCCCGTCAGTCCCTGGGGAGTGCCGACGAAAGGTTATAAAACCAGGAACAATAAACGCACCCAGCGCTTCATCATCAAGCGCCGGGGTAAGTAGGGAGCAGCATGACCCGATCAGTAAAAAAAGGACCTTTTGTAGATGAACACTTTCTTAAGAAGGTGAAATCCTCTTCCGGAGCGGGAAGCCGGACCGTAATCAAGACCTGGTCCCGGCGCTCGACGATCACGCCGGAGATGGTTGGCCTGACGATAGCCGTGCACAACGGCAAGAAGTTCATCCCCATTTATATTTCGGAAAACATGGTCAGCCACAAGCTTGGGGAGTTTGCTCCGACCCGCATCTTCAAGGGGCACACCACGAAGGTGGCCGAAAAAACTACGGCGGTCAAGCCGCCTGCGTCTTAGAAAGGATTCGGGATTCGGGATTGTTTTCGGAATTCGAATCTCGAATCTGGAACTAGAGGGATATGGAAGCGACAGCAAAAGGCAAATACTTGAGAGGATCGCCGCAGAAAGCCCGGCTGGTCATCGATCTCATACGCGGAAAGAACGTTCAGGATGCGTTGGCCATTCTCCGTTTAACCAATAAGCGGGCCACCAAACCGATCGAGAAGGTGCTGCTCTCGGCCGTGGCCAATGCCAAGGAGAAAAACGCGGCAGCCGATGTAGACATGTTCATCGTGGATCGCGCTGTGGTTGACACCGGGCCCACAAAATTCCGCCGGCGTGTCCGCCCCGCCCCTATGGGCCGGGCCTACCGCCAGCAGCGCCGCTACAAGCATGTGAGCATTCTTATCAAGGGCAAGGATATAGAGGAAGAGTAGGGAGGTAATCCGTGGGTCAGAAAGTTCATCCTTACGGTTTCAGATTAGGCGTTAACAGAACGTGGCGGTCCCGGTGGTTTGCCAGAAAGGATTACGGTGCGCTGCTTCACGAAGACCTTCGCCTCAAAACCATGCTCAAGAAGAAGTTTGCGCATGCCGGAATTTCGCGCATCGAGGTGGAGCGGGCGGCGAATAAGTTGACCATCATTATTTTCACTTCTCGGCCGGGAATCATCGTCGGCAAAAAGGGAACCGAAATAGAGAAGCTGAAAAAGGATCTCCAGCTGCTGACCGGAAGAGACGTTAACCTGAAGATCCAGGAAGTGAACAAACCCGAGCTGGACTCGCAGCTGGTGTCCGAAGGGATTGCCCAGCAGCTCGAAAAGCGCATCGCCTTCAGGCGCGCCATGCGCCGCGCCGTCGACGGTACCCTGCGCTTCGGCGCAAAAGGAATCAAGGTGCGCTGCTCCGGGCGCCTGAACGGCGCCGAAATCGCGCGCACAGAATGGTATCTGAGCGGCCAGCTTCCGTTGCATACGATTCGTGCCGACGTCGATTACGGATTTGCCGAAGCGAGGACCACTTACGGCCAGATTGGCATAAAGGTCTGGATTTATAAGGGCGAGGTTTTCGAAATGCAGAAGCCTGAAAAGGCCCGGTAGCCTCCAGGAGTTTTTGAATTATGTTGATGCCGAAAAAAGTCAAGTATCGCAAGCAGCAGAAGGGAAAACGGCGGGGTAAAGCGTGGCGGGGCTCCGAAGTGACCTTCGGGGAATATGGATTGAAAGCCATGGAGACCGGATGGGTCAGCGACCGCCAGATCGAGGCGGGGCGCGTCGCCATCACCCGGTTTGTGAAACGAGGCGGCAAAATCTGGATCCGCGTATTCCCGGACAAACCGATCACCAAGAAACCCGCCGAAACCCGTATGGGGAAAGGCAAAGGAGCCCCCGAGGGATGGGTTGCAGTGGTCCGGCCCGGGAAGATCCTCTATGAGATGGAAGGGATACCGGAAGATCAAGCGCAGGAAGCGATGCGGCTCGCCGGACACAAATTGTGTGTCAAGTCCAAGTTTGTGAAGAGATTTGGGAAGGAGGACGTATGAAGGCTTCCAAGATGAGGGACATGTCCAAGGAAGACTTGATACTGGAAGAATCCGAACTGCGCAAGCAGCTTCTCAGACTCCGTTTCCAAACCGCGGCGGGCCAGCTGGAGAGCGCGCCCAAGATGAGAGGCATCCGAAGGGACATCGCCCGTATACAGACGATCCTGAAGGAAATGGGATCCATCAAATGACGAATGGCGAATTACGAATGACGGATGAAATCCAATGTTCCTGGATTTCGTAACCCGTCATTCGTAATTTTGAAGAGGAAAGAATGGGTACTGAGCAAAAAAGGGGAATTCGCAAAAGCCAGGTTGGCACCGTAACCAGCACTGCCATGCAGAAGACGGTAACCGTTGCCGTCGACAGGCTGGTGCAGCACCCCCTGTACAAGAAGATTCAGCGAAAGACCTCGAAATTCCTGGCGCATGATGAAAATGAATCCTGCAAGGTCGGGGACAGGGTGCGCATTGTCGAAACACGCCCGCTGAGTGCGCGCAAGAGATGGCGAGTAGTCGAAAAACTGACGAGTGCCGCTGGTGCGGATTGACGGTTTCGAATGTGCGAGGGACGAGCGACGACATCAGGCGCGGTTTCCCGTCTTCAATCGCAAATCGTCAATGAATTGAGGGTCATCATGATACAGATGAGAACGATTTTGGATGTTGCGGATAATTCGGGGGCTCGAAAGATCTCCTGCATTCACGCATTGGGCAACCAGGTAGGGCGCGTTGCGTCTCTGGGAGACATCATTACGGCGAACGTGAAGGAAGCGTCTCCCGACGGCACCGTTAAGAAAGGCCAGGTGGTCAAGGCCGTTATCGTAAGGACGCGCAAGGAATACCGGCGCAAGGATGGCACTTATATACGCTTTGATGACAATGCCGCGGTACTCATCAATGACCAGAAGGAACCCATTGGAACACGCGTTTTCGGTCCCGTCAGTCGGGAATTGAGGGACAGGGACTTTTTGAAAATCGTTTCGCTGGCGCCTGAAGTGCTCTAGCAGCGGTGGAAAGAGGACAGAATCCGATGTCCAGAGTGCATATAAAGAAGAATGATACGGTTTACGTACTGTCCGGAAAAGACCGGGGCAAAACAGGAAAGGTGCTCAAGGTGTTCCTGGACAAGGATCGGGCGGTCGTTGAGGGTTTGAACTATATTCAGAAGCACACCCGGCCCAATCCGCAAAAGAACGTCAAGGGCGGAATCCTGCCGAAGGAATCCCCGGTTCATATATCCAACCTGATGGTTGTCTGCAAGCGGTGCAACAAACACGCACGGGTCGGCTTCAGCATCATGCAGGACGGCCGGAAGGTCCGGATATGCAAGAACTGCAACGAGCTTTTGGATGAGTAGACGCACGTCAGGGTTTGAAAGGTCAGATCATGAGTAGACTTCGGGAATTATACAAGACGGAAGCCGTACCTGCCTTGATGAAGCATTTTGGGTACAGGAACGTAATGGCGGCACCGAAACTTGTAAAAATTAATGTCAACATGGGTTTGGGCGAAGCCATCTCCAATGCCAAATTGCTTGATGTCGCCGCCGAGGAGCTTGCCGCGATCACGGGCCAGCATCCGGTGATCACGAAAGCCAAGAAATCCATCGCGGCCTTCAAGCTGCGCCAGGGAATGCCTATCGGGGTCACGGTGACGCTGCGCGGCGACCGCATGTTTGAGTTCCTCGACCGTCTCATCAGCATCGCCCTGCCCCGCGTCCGGGACTTTCGCGGGGTCTCCCCGCGATCTTTCGATGGACGGGGAAATTACACTCTCGGCCAGAGAGATCAGCTGATTTTTCCCGAGATCGATTACGGCAAGGTGGACAAGGCGCGCGGCATGAATATCACGATCGTCACGACTGCCAATACCGATGACGAAGCATTTGAGCTTTTAAGAATTTTGGGAATGCCCTTTGCCAAGAAGGGCCAGCAATAGGGAACTGAAATCCGGCCTTGCGCCGGAACTGCGGACGGGAGTTACTGTGGCAAGAACCTGTATGAAAGCCAAAGCCAGACGGACGCCCAAATTTTCGGTGCGTGCGCATAATCGCTGTCTCCGTTGCGGCCGGTCGCGCGGATATTACCGGAAATTTCAGCTCTGTCGCCTTTGTTTCCGATCTCTGGCGCTGTCGGGTGAAATACCCGGAGTCACCAAATCGAGCTGGTGAACCGAATTGACGATTTACGAATGACGGTTGAAAGCAGACGTCGGCGAGTTTCTACCGTTATTGGCCAATCGCAAATTTTTTTGTTGGAGAGTTGATCATGACAATGACCGATCCCGTGTCCGACCTTCTGACGCGGATTCGAAATGCCAGCCAGGCGAAACACGAAACCGTCGATGTGCCCTCGTCCAAGCTGAAGCTTGAGATAACGCGTATCTTGAAGGAAGAGGGATATATTTCCGGCCACAGCCTGGTCCAGGACAACAAGCAGGGAATCATCCGTATCCAGCTTCGCTACGGAGCGGGCAGGAGTCCGGTGATCTCGTCCCTGGACAGGATAAGCCGTCCCGGCTGCAGGGTTTTCGCCGGTAAAGCCGAGATTCCCTCTGTACTGGGGGGGTTGGGAATTTGCATCCTTTCCACGTCCCAGGGGATTTTTACAGGCAAGCGGGCGCAGGAGAAGGGATTAGGCGGAGAGGTGCTCTGCACCATCAGCTGAGATTTCGAATTAGATTCGAAATTCGGGATTCGGGATGGAAAGCGGTTTTCACGATTTCCAGTCACGAATCTTGAATCTTGAAAGGTGCTTTATGTCGCGAATAGGAAAAAAACCGATCAAAGTGCCGAGCGGAGTCAAGGTGATCATCCGTGACGGCCAGCTTTCGATCGAGGGCAGCAAGGCCAAGCTGTCGGCCCCGATACCGCCCGGAATTCGATTCGAATTGAATGGGGATACGCTGACGGCCGTCCGGGATTCGAATGAGAAGCCCTATCCCGCGTACCACGGGTTGGCTCGCGCGCTGGCGGCGAACTGCATTCGAGGAGTCACCGAGGGTTTTTCCAAGGATCTGGACCTGGTCGGGATCGGCTACAAGGTCGAGGCAAAACCCAAGGCTGTGACTCTCACTCTTGGCTACTCGCATCCTATAGAGTTCCCTATTCCCCCCGGGATTAGCGTGAAGGTCGAAAAGCAGAGCAAGGGCATTCAGAACTACGTGGCCACCTTGACGATTTCGGGCCCGGATAAGCAGCTCGTAGGGCAGGTTGCCGCCGATATCCGATCCTTGAGAAGGCCGGATGCATACAAAGGGAAGGGCCTCCGGTACGCTTCCGAGACTGTCCGGCTTAAAGTCGGGAAGAAGGGTGCATAATGATTAGTCCAGTCGACCGTTCCAGGGAACGTAGCAGGATACACAGGAGAATCCGGGTGAAAATCACCGGCACGCCAACGCGTCCCAGGCTTTGCGTGTACCGCAGTTCAAAATACCTTTACGCCCAGATAGTGGATGATTCGCAGGGGAAAACCCTGGCCGCCGCATCCACGGCGGAAAAGAGCGTCCTGGGAGATCTGAAAAGCGGCGGAAACATTGAGGCTTCCAAACGAGTGGGCAAAGCTATTGCCGAGCGGGCCAGGGCCAAAGGAATCGAGTCTGTGGTTTTCGACCGGGGAGGGTACCTCTATCATGGCCGCATCAAGGCGATCGCCGAAGCGGCCCGGGAGTCGGGATTGAAGTTTTAGGTGAAAAGGATTGCGGGGGCGCACGGCTGCAGCCCCTGAAAATCAAATTGGAGGAAGCTTGGATAAGATCGATCCGAATGCGCAGGAATTTAAAGACCAGGTCGTTTCCATCAACCGCGTGACGAAAGTCGTCAAGGGAGGGAAAAACCTGAGTTTCAGCGCTCTCGTGGTTGTCGGCGACCAGAACGGGCAAGTCGGCTACGGCATGGGGAAAGCCAAGGAAGTGCCTCAGGCCATCAAGAAAGGCGTCGAACAGGCGCGCAAGAACATGATCCGCATCCCGCTCAAGGGACGAACGATTCCCCACGTCATCCTGGGCAGGTACGGAGCCGGACGCGTGATCCTCAAGCCGGCCTCGGAAGGCACCGGCGTGATCGCCGGCGGTCCTGTGCGGGCTGTGGTCGAGTCTGCCGGAATTTCCAATATCCTCACGAAATCCCTTGGCAGCACGAACCCTCATAATGTCGTCAAGGCAACCTTCGACGGCTTGAAAAGATTGAGGGAACCCGGGGAAGTCGCGAAACTGCGCGGAAGACAAGTCGAGGAATTATAGGCGATGGCATCCAAAAAGAAATCGGTACCCGAAGGCGGTGCGCTGTTGAAAATTCAGTATTATCGCAGCGCGATCGCGGCGCCCAAAAAGCACAAAATGATTGTCAAAAGCCTGGGCTTTAAGCGCCTCAACCAGGTGGTGAGCCGGGTGGATACCCCTGCGGTGCGAGGAATGGTTGCGCAGGCGCCTCATTTGTTCAGGATTCTCAGCGAGCCGTAGGAACGTAGGGCCATTGGCCCCCCTGCAGCGGCCGTTTCTCAAAAGGCAAACGACTATGTTAAGCATGAATGAATTGAAGCCGGCACCGGGAGCCAACCGCAAGAGAAAGCGGGTTGGCCGGGGAATCGGGTCGGGACACAGTAAGACATCGACGCGCGGCTACAATGGTCAGCTGTCGCGCGCGGGTACCAGAATGCGCCCGGGCTTTGAGGGGGGGCAGATGCCGCTGCATCGCCGTCTGCCGAAGCGCGGATTCAACAACATCTTCCGCAAGGAATACGCCGCGGTCAACCTGGAAAAGCTCGCGGGATTCGAGGCGGGCGCGCAGGTGACCCCGGAGGCGCTGAAGGAACGTGGCATCATCAAGAACCTCCGGGATGGAGTGAAGATTCTCGGAGTTGGCGAATTGCCGCATGCCCTTACGGTTCGCGCGCACAAGTTCAGCAAGAGCGCCGCGGAAAAGATTCAGAAGGCGGGCGGCGCCATTGAGGTCATCGCATAAGCACAAGGGGTAAAAGAGCTGGATCACAAACTCCCCGGGACACGGAGTCCGCGGGGGCTGGAACTTACAAGTCTTTGAGGTTCTGAAAGACGATGCCGGAAGAAAGAAGTCCGATTTTCAGTTCCATACAAAACATTTTCAGCATCCCGGACCTGCGCAAGCGAGTTCTGTTCATGCTCGGTCTGCTGGCTGTGTACCGCATCGGCGCATTTATCCCGACGCCGGGTATAAATAGCGATGCGCTGGAGCAACTCTTTCAATCACAATCGGGCACGATCTTTGGTTTTTTGGATATATTTACAGGCGGCGCGCTGCGGCGCTTCAGCATTTTTGCCCTGGGCATTATGCCCTATATCACGGCATCCATTATTCTCCAGCTGGCGACTGTTGTCGTGCCTTATCTGGAAAAGCTCTCCAAAGAAGGCGAACTGGGACGCAAAAAGATCACCCAGTACACCCGCTACCTGACCGTCGCGCTTACCCTCTTCCAGGGGTTCATGACGGCTGTCGCCCTGGAGCGCTCCGGGGGAGGGACCGGCGCCCAGATAGTGTCGGAACCGGGCTGGGGATTCCGTTTCATGGTGATGATTACCCTGACCACCGGCACCGCCTTCATTATGTGGATCGGGGAGCAGATCACCGAGCGGGGAATCGGCAACGGCATCAGTTTGATCATTTTCGCGGGCATCGTGGTGGGCCTTCCGACGGCTATCCAAAATATCTGGGTAAACGTCCAGCAGCGCACCTGGTCCATCTTTACCGTGATCCTGCTGGTCGTGGTGATGGTGGTGGTCGTCGCGGCCGTCGTGTTTGTGGAACGGGGACAAAGGAAAATCCCGGTGCAGTATGCCAAACGCGTCGTCGGACGCAAGGTTTATGGCGGACAGGCGACGCACCTGCCGCTGAGAGTAAACTCGGGCGGTGTGATACCGGTCATTTTTGCGGCTTCCATCGTCTCGATTCCTTCGACCCTGGGTGCCGTGATGCCGAATACTTTCATGAGCAGCCTGGCGGCGCAGCTTGCCCAGGGGATGCCGCTGTATAATCTCCTGTACATCGTGGGGATCATATTTTTCTGTTTCTTTTACGTCAGCATCATTTTCAATCCCATGGAAGTTGCGGACAACATCCGCAAATATGGAGGCTACATTCCGGGCATCCGGCCGGGGCGGAGAACCGCGGAATATATCGACCGGATTTTGAGCCGGCTCACTCTCGCCGGATCGATTTACCTGGTGCTTATCTGCCTCCTTCCGGAATTCCTGATTACGGGCTTCAAGGTCCAGCCGCTTCCCTGGATAGGCCCGAAGCTCGACGATTTCCTGAACTCGGCAGGCTTGAGTTGGATCACCACAGGATTGGGTGTAACGTTTTATTTCGGCGGCACGTCCCTCCTGATCGTCGTCGGTGTGGCCATGGATACCATTCAGCAGATCGAATCCCAGCTGATCATGCGCCATTATGACGGCTTCCTGAAGAAGGGAAGAATTCGCGGCCGGAGAGGCTAAAGGGATTGACGATTGACGATTGACGAATAGAGGCAGACGACACTCTGAATCGTGGACCCTGAATCGTGAACAGGCAAGAATGAATTATCAGAGGTTGGCGATTATTATGCTGGGGCCGCCGGGGGCCGGAAAGGGGACCCAGGCGCGGATGATGAGCGAGGCCTTGAAGATTCCTCATGTCTCGACAGGGGATATACTGCGCGAGGCACTGAAAAATCGGACGGAACTCGGGAGGAAAGCCCAGGCCTATATGGAGGCCGGGACTCTGGTTCCCGATGAGCTCGTGGATGCAATTGTGGCCGAACGCCTCGCCCGGAAGGATTGCGACCGCGGATTCATCCTGGACGGATATCCGAGGACGATTCCGCAGGCGGAGTGCCTGCAGGCATTGTTGAGCAAGGACGGCACGCGGATCCTGACGATAGCGGTGGATGTGGACGATGGCGTCCTGATTGGCCGCCTGTCTTCCCGCTGGACATGCCCGAAATGCGGCAAGATGTTCAACGCCAATCTCGATCCGGACAAGGCTGCGGGGCAGTGCGATGAATGCCGGACAGCGCTGGTGCAGCGCAAGGATGATAAAGCCGAGGTGATCGCGGAGCGGCTCCAGGTGTATCACAAAACAACCCGGCCGCTGATTCAGCATTACCAGGGCCAGACGGCGTACGTCGAAGTGAATGGGGATAGACCTGTTGATGAAATTTCCAGGTCCATCATGAACATAGTCGCGAGTTACCTATGACGGATTGCGAAGAGAATCCCAAAGGCCATAACGTTGCCGTTTTGCCGGCGCATGGCGCTTTCCTTCGTCTTTCGTCCTTCGTAATTCGTCCATAGGTAATATGGCTAAAGAGGATGCAATCGAGGTTGTGGGGACTGTGATTGAAACGCTGCCCAATGCCATGTTCCGGGTCGAGCTGGAAAACAAGCACGTGGTGCTGGCGCACGTTTCGGGCAAAATGCGCAAAAACTTTATTCGTATCCTGCCGGGTGACAAGATCCTGGTTGAGCTTTCTCCCTATGATCTGTCGCGGGGGCGAATTGTTTACAGGTACAAGTAAGTAGGATCTCTATATGAAAGTTAGGGCTTCGGTAAAGAAAATATGCACCAAATGCAAGATCGTGCGCCGCAAGGGAGTGATCCAGATCAGGTGCTCCAACCCTAAGCACAAGCAGCGTCAGGGTTAAAAGGGAGGTAAGAATTGGCTAGAATCGCAGGAGTGGATCTGCCGCTGAATAAGCGGGTTCAGATAGGCCTGACCTATATCTTTGGAATCGGCAAGAGCAGGGCTACCAAGATTTGCCAGGAGGCCGCCATCGATATCAATACCAAAGTGAAGGATCTGACCGAAGATGAGGCGGTGCGCATCCGGAATATCATCCAGAGAGATGGAATGGTTGAAGGGGACCTGCGCAAATCGGTCTCCATGGACATCAAACGGCTCATGGAAATCGGTTCTTATCGGGGGTTGCGTCACCGGCGGGGACTGCCGGTCCGAGGGCAGAGAACCCATACCAACGCCCGGACGCGAAAAGGCCCGCGAAGAATTGTCGGCAAAAAGTAGTGAACGCTTGCTGAGGTAACAAATGGCAGAGAAACAACAGAAAAAGACCACGAAACGGAAGACCGGTAAGAAGCGGGAGAAGCTGAGCATCCCGGCGGGAATCGCGCACATCCTCGCGACATTCAACAACACGATTATCAGCATCACCGACCTGGAAGGCAATCTCCTGGCCACGTCGAGCGCCGGCGCCGTGGGATTCAAAGGATCGCGCAAGGGGACGCCGTTTGCGGCGCAACAGGCGGCCACCATTGCCGCCAATGCCGTCAAGGAATACGGCATGCGCACGCTGCAGGTTCAGCTCAAGGGACCGGGCGCCGGCCGGGAATCTGCCATCCGGGCTCTGCAGAGTGCCGGCCTCGAGGTCAAAGCCATTCGGGATATTACGCCAATCCCGCACAATGGGTGTCGCCCGTCCAAGAGGCGCCGCGTGTGACCGGATATAGAATTAGGAATGACGCGTTGCGGGGGGATGCCTCGCGACCGGATTCGCGGTCCGCAACCCGTCCTTCGCAATCTAGAATGAATGGAGTCATTGAAAAAGGAGCAACAAATTGGCCAGATACCGCGACGCGAAATGCCGGCTTTGCCGCCGGGAAGGAACGAAGCTCTTCCTCAAGGGCGACCGCTGCTTCAGGGATACCTGTGCCGTGGAGAAGCGTAATTTCCCTCCGGGACAGCACGGCCGCGACCATCGCCCCAAGACCGTGGGTTACGGGGTGCAGTTGCGCGAAAAGCAGAAGGTGAAGCGTATCTACGGAGTTCTCGAAAACCAGTTCGCTAACTATTTTGCCAAAGCTGAAAAGAAAAAAGGGATTACGGGTGAGACGCTGCTCTTAAGCCTGGAATGCCGCCTGGACAATGTCATCTGCCGCCTGGGCTTTGCGCCTTCGCGCGACCAGGCCCGGCAACTGGTAACCCATGGCCACGTCCTGGTGAACGGCAAAAGGGTGAATATCGCATCCGCCCAGGTCAAAGCCGGCGATGTGATCACTCTTCAGGAACGGAGCCGGAAGAATCAGCAGATACTGGATTCCATCGGGACGGTTGGCGGCAGGGGCGGAGTTCCGGCCTGGCTGGAACTGGATTCGGAAAGCCTGAAGGGCACTGTGACGTCTTTGCCCAAGCGTGAAGACATCCAGATGCCTATTGACGAGCAACTCATCGTGGAGCTCTATTCGAAGTAAGAGAGAGATGAGGCAAGGGGAAAACTATGACTAAAGCTTTTCAAAAGCCGAAAAGACTGATCTGCGATCTTGAGACCTTGAGTCCGACATACGGCCACTTCTTTGCTCAGCCCTTCGAGAGAGGTTTCGGCACAACCATCGGGAATGCGCTGCGCCGGGTCCTGTTGTCCTCGATCGAGGGGGCGGCCATCACTGCCGTGAAGATTGAAGGGGTTCTTCACGAATTCACGCCTATCCCCAACGTGACGGAGGATGCGACCAATATCATCATGAACCTGAAGCAGGTTCCACTCAAACTCAACGTGGATCATGCGAAAACCATCTACCTCGAGTCGGATCAGCCGGGAGAGGTGACATCCGGCAGCATTACGCCCGACCCGGATGTCGAGATCCTTGACCCCAATATTCACATCGCGACCATCGGCGAAGGGGGCAAACTCAAGATGGAGATGCGCATCAAAAGAGGGCGCGGGTACATTCAGGCGGACGAAAACTTCGAGGAGGATCTGCCCATCGGATACATTCCGCTCGACAGCGTCCACTCGCCCATCAAGCGCGTGAATTATGCCGTCGAAGCCGCGCGCCTGGGCCAGACCACGGACTATGACAAGCTCGTTCTCGACGTCTGGACCAACGGCTGTATCCCGCCCCAGGACGCCGTCGCTCAGGCTGCCAAGATCGTCAAGGACCACATGTTCATCTTCATAAACTTCGAGGAGGAGCCTGAGCCCGAGGAGGAAGAGGTCGATCGGGAATCCGAACGGATGTATGAGAACCTGAAACGCTCCGTGGAGGAACTGGAGCTTTCGGTGCGGTCCTATAACTGCCTCAAGAATGCCGATATCAAAAGCATCGGGGAGCTTGTACAGAAAACCGAGGCGGAAATGCTGAAGACCAAGAACTTCGGACGCAAGTCCTTGAACGAAATCAAAGAAATTCTTTCCGAAATGGGATTGTCTTTCGGCATGAAGCTCGACCCGGAGGGCAGGCCTGTTCCTGCTCCCAAGGCGGAATAGTCGGAAGGACCGCTGAAGCAGATCGGAGACTTGTTTCATGAGACATCGAGTTGCTGGAAAAAAACTGGGGCGCAAGACAGCCCATCGCGTGATGATGTTTCGCAACATGGTCACGTCACTTTTCGACAAGGAACGTGTTCGGACAACGCTGGATCGCGCCAAAGCAGTTCGTCCCATTGCGGAACGCATGATAACGCTTGGTAAGCGCGAAAGCCTTCACGCGCGGCGCCAGGCGCTGGCCTATGTCAAGGATCCGGCCGTCGTCACCAAACTGTTCGAAACACTTGCTCCGCGCTTCGCCCAGAGGAATGGGGGCTACACCCGCATCGTCCGGCTCGGTTTCCGGGATGGCGACGGTGCGCAGATGGCGTACCTGGAACTGATCGGGAGCGAATTTAAGCCCGCCAAAGCCGAAGAAGGCAAGAAGGGCAAAAAGGAAAAGAAAGCGAAGAAAGGCTCGGAAGAGGCTGCCGGGAGTGAGAAGAAGGAAAAGTGAGCAAAGCAACAAAAGGCCGATCGGCGCAGCCGAAAAATGCCGGCCCCTCGATTCGTTTTGACAAGGTTCCCTGCGCCAAGCTGCCCACCCGTTTGGGAGATTTCACCATTTACGGTTTTCGCGATATGGACTCCGGGGAGGAGGCTGTCGCCCTGGTGGCGGGGAACCCGCATCCCGGGACCATTGCCCTGGTCCGCATCCATTCCCAATGTTTGACGGGCGATGTTTTTTCCTCCAAGCGCTGCGATTGCGGAGATCAGCTTGAGGCCGCGATGGGCCTCATTGCCAAGGCAGGCAACGGAGTGCTGGTCTACCAGCAAAAGGAGGGGCGGGGGATCGGGCTGATCAACAAAATACACGCTTACGAGTTGCAGGACCGCGGGCTCGATACGGTTGCAGCCAATGAAAAGCTCGGATTTGAAGCGGACCTTCGGGACTACCGTATGCCCGCCGAGATTTTAAAATACCTCGGCGTGGTGCGCATCCACCTCCTATCCAATAATCCGGAAAAAGTGCAGGGACTGCAACAGGAGGGAATCGTTGTTGAAAAACGCGTCCCACTGGAAATTCCGGCGAATTCCCTCACACGCGGATACCTTAAGGTCAAGAAAGAAAAGCTCGGCCACATCCTCGACGGCGTCTAAAAATCCAGCGAATTTCAGCACCGATTTAGTGAGGACGAGGCCCCGGATCCGCCCGACGCCTGCGGGACTCTGCTTTATGGCGGAAAGGTGCGCCGGATATCGTCGGCGGTGCCATGCTCGCGGTCCGGGCCGGCCGACCATACTATTATGGAGCTGTTGCGGTGTTCGGCTGCCAGCGGCTGTCTCCATGCGTCCAGCCGGATCAGAGGCGTCAGGAACCCAGGAGAAAGCAGGTCCGATAAAGCCACATAGTCTTTGAATGCAGGCAGGCTGCCGTTGGCTTCACGGTATTTGCGGATTGCCTCGACGATGCGGTCCAGCCTATTCCGGGTTTCTTCAATCCTGACTGCAGTCAGAGCCTGCTCGAGGTTGCTCACTTTCTCCCATTGGCCGTTTCCCACCCGGACATCGCGAACCACCCACTCATCCCCATCCTTCTCGAGACGGAATGCGGTCTTGAGACGGGTTTCCAGGACGGCCTCCGATCCTCCTACCTGCCGGATGTTGACTATCTCCACATCCTCCCTCTCGAGCGCTTCCTGCGGAAGGTGGATTACGAGGTCCCTGGCCTTATCGCCCGACAGCTTCCGCCCGCCGCAAGAAGCCAGGATGCAAAAAAAAATGAGCCATAGGAAACGGTTTCGCATTAGATCTTTTATAGCAGATAGCATGGGCATGTTCAAATTTGATTCATGGGCATATTGGCCGCTTTGCCTCCGGCTGTAGATCCGGGATTTGATGCGGCCTTTTATCAAGCTCGAATTTCGAATCTTCAATCTATAATGCAGACATGACACCAGCCGGAAACACAGGTCTCGATGCCCCGGTACAGTTTCTCAAAGGAATCGGCCCGCGTCGGTCGGCGATTCTGGCCGCGCACGGCATCTACAAAGCAGGTGACCTTCTTGACTATGTGCCATTCCGCTACGAGGACCGGACGCAATTCCGGCCCATAAATGCGCTGAGGGAAGGCGAATGGGTGCTGATTCGGGGCGAGGTCTGCAGCGTTGGAGGTTTTGATGCGCGCCGCCGCGGCTTCTCTATTTTTGAAATGCTGGTCCGGGACGGGAAGGGCAGCATCCGGGTTAAATTCTTCAATCAGTCCTATCTCCGGCGCATTTATCAGCAGGGGGTCCGCCTTGTCCTCTATGGCCAGGCTAAAACGGATTCCTATTCTCGAGGTTCTCTGACCCTGATGAACCCGGAGTGTGAAATCTTCGAGGATGAAGGGGCGGGGCCGTCCCTGCATTCAGGCCGGGTGGTCCCGATCTACCGCAGGCTGGAGGACCTGCGTACCCGCACTCTGCGGCAGATTATGTATTCGGTTATCTCCGGGCTCCCGCCCTCTGTGCCGGACGCTCTACCCGAGTATCTCACCCGGCAGCTCCGGCTTCTTTCCAGGCCAAAGGCGATGCAACTGCTCCATTTCCCGGAGCTCAGGGGCCAATCTCCTCAGGAACGGGACAAGGAGATGAGTCTTCTCAACGCAGGAATTTCGCCGGCTCACAAACGTTTCATCTTCGAAGAGCTTTTCCAGCTTCAGGTGGGCATTCACATGGCTCGCGAAAACCGCGCGCGCCATCTCAAGAATCGAAGCTTCAAACTGGGCGATGGCATCCGGATGTCCATCAAAAAAATCCTGCCTTTCCATCCGACCGAAGCGCAAAAGCACGCCCTGAAAGAAATCGCCCAGGATATGTGTTCTCCCTATCCCATGAGCCGGCTGCTGCAGGGCGACGTCGGCTCGGGCAAGACCATTGTTGCCGCGCAGGCGGCCATCATCGCGGTCGAGAACGGGTCGCAGGTGGCCATCATGGCGCCGACGGAAATTCTGGCCGAACAGCACTTCTTCAGTTTCCGGCGGCTTCTCGGACCCCTGGACTACAAAATCGACCTGCTCAAAGGCAGCCTGAACGCCAAAGGCAAGAAGCAGGTTCTGGAACGGCTCCGAAGCGGGGAAACACAGATCGCCATCGGGACTCACGCGCTGGTTCAGGAGGGCGTGGAGTTCCAAAATCTGTCGCTGGCCGTGATTGACGAACAGCACCGCTTTGGCGTCGTACAGCGCAACATACTGAGGGAGAAAGGCCAACGTCCCGATCTGCTGGTTATGACCGCCACGCCGATCCCCCGATCCCTGGCGCTGACTCTATACGGCGACCTGGACGTCTCCGTCATTAACCAGATGCCGCCGGGCCGCAAGCCCGTCGCCACCTCATGGTGCGAGGAAAAGGATCGGCAGAAAGCCCTGGACTCCATCCGTCAGGCCGTTTCGGCCGGGCATCAGGCGTATGTAGTGTATCCCCTGGTGGAGGAATCCGAAAAATCCGATCTGCGCGCTGCAACGGAAATGGCCGGATATCTCAGGACTCAGGTGTTTCCCGATTTGCGCATCGGGCTTCTGCACGGCCGCATGAAAAGCGCCGAAAAAGAAGGGACCATGCTGGAGTTTGCCGCCGGCCGCATTCAGGTCCTGGTTTCGACGACCGTCATTGAAGTTGGAGTCGATGTAGCGAACGCGACTCTCATGGTCATTGAACACGCGGAGCGCTTCGGGCTGGCCCAACTGCACCAGTTGAGAGGGAGAGTCGGGCGCGGCCCGGATCAATCTGCCTGTGTGCTGGTAACCGATGTGCACAACAATCCCGAAGCACGGCGCCGCATCGAAATCATGTGTGAAACGAACGACGGATTCCGCATCGCCGAAGTGGACCTCGAACTGCGCGGGCCCGGCGAGATGATCGGGACGCGCCAGTCCGGAGTCCCGGCGTTCAGGTATGCCAACATTGTGCGGGATAGAAAGGCCCTTGAGGTCGCCCGGGTTGAAGCGGAACGCTTCCTCCGGATCCTGCGTTCCCATCCGGATGATGATTGTCGGAGGGCCGCGCTGCTCATCCGGCAGCGCTGGAAGGATTATTTCGGACTGGCCTTAACTGGCTAAGTAGGAATTACGAATTACGGGTGACGAATGACTAATTCTATTGGTAAACCCACGGCTCTGCCGGGGGACTCATAGAGTTTGACAGCTCCGTATTTTGAAACGCTGAGATACGCTGACAAATGCGCTGACAAACGCCGATTTGTTCGGCGAGGGTCGGCGAGCAAAAGCCGATGAGGCGCTTCCGATGGAGATTTCTGCGGCGGCACTGTGGCAAGCGCCGTGCGGCAAGGAGATTGAGGTTATGTGAAACAGGGCGTTTGCCACAGTGCCGCCGCAGAAATCTGTCCAGCGCGGAGCGCTGGCCCCTGCGGGGATCGGAAGCGCCTCATCGGCTTTTGCCCGCGTAAGTCAGCGTTCAAGACCAGCGTAACTCCTCCAACCGCTTTGAGCAGCTCCAATCTTTCAAGCCTCCGGCTTTGCCGGAGGTGCCTGACTAATAAATGTGCTAAGATTTGAAGATTCAAGGGCGGCAATCACGGACCAATAGTCCGTCATTCGTAATCCGTCATTCGTAATTTTCGGCTATATGCGGGTTATATCAGGAAAGTTTCGGGGCAGAAGGTTGCAGGGGCCGGCCGGTATGGACGTGCGTCCCACGGGGGATCGCCTCAAGGAGGCTCTCTTCAGCATCCTGGGTTCCCGTGTTGCAGGCTCCATTGTGCTTGATGTTTTCGGCGGCTCAGGCGCCATCGGTATCGAGGCGCTCAGCCGGGGCGCTCAGGAAGTCGTATTCATCGAGAGCACGCCGGCGGGAGAGCGGCTCATCCGCCAGAACCTCGAACGCTGCAAAATCCAGACCGGCTATCGAGTGCTCCGGCAGGATGTGTTTCCGGCATTGCGATTCCTGGCCCGTCAGGGATTCCGGGCGGATATTATCTTTTTCGATCCTCCCTACAACTGGAAGCCCTACCGCGATCTTGTGGAGATCGTCTTTGAAAAAGAGCTCGTGGCACCGTCTTCCTATGTAGTGATCGAGCACCACCGCAAAGCGGACCTTCCCGCTTCGGGCGGGCGTTACCACAGATCGCGTATTGTTCGGCAAGGCGACCATTGCCTCAGCTTTTATGAATCTGGCGGCTCGCCGGATAAATAAACTGGTAATCCCCAGCTTTTCTGGGAGACTCAAAGAGTTTGACAGTTCCAGAATTATTGAACGCCGACATACACGGACAAAACGCTGACGAACAACCGATCAATAGGGCAACGGTAAGCGTGTGTCAGCGGCTAAGGTTCATGCAGCCCGCAAAACCGCATTCTACGGATTGGCTTAATCCTCCGGCATTGATGAGGACTGTTAATCCGTCGTTTCCCTTAAAGGGATCAGCCTACGTCTGTTTTATCGCCAGCGAACGCTCAAGGTATCTTCGCAAATGCTTGAGACCCTGTTTGCTGCGGTGCCGTAAGGTGGAATAGGGGATTCCGTTGGTCATGCCTATGTCCCGAATCGACAGGCCCCGAGATTCCAGTATCGTGAGCCGCAATGCTTCATGCTGTTTTTGCGGAAGGCGCGCCAATCCCGATCGCAGCAGCGCGAGCAGCTGCTGCGTCTGATCCGAATGTTCCTTTTCCGCCATGAAGTCATACGGGCTGACGGCTTTATCGGGCGCAGATATATTGTCCCATATAGGAATTTGCCTCATACGCTCCCGCTTCCTGTGGTTATAAAACTCCAGCGCTGCATTGACGATGGCACGCCCCAGGTACATCCGGACATGCTCAGGCGATGGAAGCGGCTGGCCGCGGACCAGCACCCGTCGCACCGCTTCCTGCATGACATCCTCGGCATCGGCCTCGCTTCCCAGTATTCCCATGATGAACCGCAGCCATTTGCGGCTGTTGCGATCCAGAATCGGTTCCAGGACCGCTCGCAAATCTTCGGCGTCTCCGACTTGGTTTGTATGCATATTTTTTCGCTCAATAAGACTTGGGATTGTTAGTAAGAAGACGATCTCCTGACATTCCTATTGTTTCGTCCGGGGGCTTTGTATTTCAGGGAAACTGCGGGGCAATGTGATTAAGAATCCAGCCTTGATAAAGGCACGGAAGAGCCACGCTCAGGGAGATCTTCTGCTTGAACTGGAGTGGGCAAGGATTCAGCTGGCGATTGCCATAGCGGTGGAATCCAAATCGACGCCGCTGGAGCGGCGTCAATATTATCTCGACACGGCGGATCAGGTGCGCCGATACGTCCGGAGGTTGCGTGCGGCAGGGGGCGGGACGCGGGCGGAGACGGAGAACTGGCACCGGGCCCTGGAGTCCATCAGGCAGATGCCGAATCAGGGCAAAGCTTCGCGGCTCTGCCAGGTCTTTAGGGACATTGTGGGGGAATTGGAGTGAGGCTTGCAATTTCCTGCATCTTCCACCTATAATCCGCTGTACTTTTGAGAGATACGTGAAATTTGCCCATGGAAACTCGAGCGGTTTATCCCGGATCCTTTGACCCGGTCACGAATGGCCATATTGATCTCATTCAGCGAAGCGCCGCGCTCTTTGACCACGTGGTCGTCGCGATTCTTGGAAATGCCGAAAAAACTCCTCTCTTTTCGGTTGAGGAGCGTATAGAAATGTTGGAGGAGGCGATTCGGGACCTGCAAAATGTTTCCGTAACCTCTTTCCAGGGTTTGCTCGTCGACTTTGTGGAAAAGATCGGAGCTTCCGTGATCGTCCGAGGCATTCGAGCCGTGTCCGACTACGAATACGAGCTTCAGATGGCTTTGATGAACCGCCGTCTCTCCAACAAGGTCGAGACTGTTTTTATGCTGCCTGCGGAATCGTATTCTTTTCTGAGCTCAAAGCTAGTAAAGGAAATAGCGGAGCGCGGGGGAAAGATAAACGAATTTGTTCCCGCGGGCGTTGAGAAGCGTCTTTGCCGCAAATACGGCATCCGGATTCCTTCCTGAGTTGCGCATGCTTGCACGCAGGATTTCTTAAGGCTCGCGCCATTCTCTGGTTTCGCTGAGGAGCGATTTGCTTGACCGGTGACCCGTTGCCTTCTTCAACCGGGGAAGAGCTCCCTGCTCCTGCGGGGACCCGACGCCTGTATTCCCTCATCCGGCGGCGCCGCGTTCCTCTGGCCATCGCGGCACTGCTTCTATCTTTGTCGGGCATTGCCCTGTATGCCTTTTTGGAGTACGGACGTCCGGAAACATGGGCCAAAACACGGCCCCAGGCTCCGGTGCCCGTGGCAGCACCGCCTCCCCGAAATGGAGACACGAAGATAGTTAGCAATATTTGGGAAAGTCATGTCTGACGAAGACCTGAAAGCTGAGCTCGAACGGTTACTTGGGAAACCCACGTCTGATGAAGATTTAAAAGCCGAACTCGAACGCCTTCGCGCTGAAAATGCTGCGCTCAAAAAGGGGACGTCTTCTGGTATCCGCATGAAGGTGAGCGAAAAGGGAGGAGTCTCAGTCTATGGTTTGGGGCGCTTTCCCGTAACGCTATATAAGGAACAGTGGTTGAAGCTACTGGACGTGTCAGACGACATTCGTGCATTTATAGCTGCGAATGAGGCGCAGCTGAAGATTAAGCACCAAAAATAAATAGCGTGGATGATGCGGACATAAGTGATTCGCCACGCAAATCCGCAAGGCGATGCAATGCAACGGCCAAGCCACGACCTTTAACATTGTAGAATCCTATTCAAGTTGGTCTGTGCCACCGTAATCCTCGTTGTGTCCAAATGGCGAACTAATTCAGCGAATGGACTTGGCATCTCGGGACGGAGCGGTTATTCGCAAGTGCGTGAGCTAACTATTGCGCTTTGATCTCCATGGAGCTGTTAGATTTATCGAAGCGTGCCTGCCACGAAATCCCAGGGGGTCACGATATTAATTGGCTTTTCTTTCGCGCTCCCGTGTTCGGTCACGAGCGCGCTGAATACCCTCTTACCGATGTCATTGGCGAAGACCTCGCGTGCCCGATCGACAGTGTCGTTGGCCTTAAGATAGACACAGCTATCCGTGGGCTCGAAATTGAGGACGTCGCTGAGTCGCGCCTCCGAAAGCGAGATGATGTCTTCTTTCGATTTGGCCTCCAGCCAATGAGCGATGCCCTCCGCGGACAGGACTAGATACTTTTCATCACGAAGAGCTATGACCTGCGAAAAATCATTCGCACGCATGTATGAAAGTGATTCTGCCAAGACCGCACTCGCGGGGAAGATCCGAAGCGGAACCGACCGCGCAAGCGACCGCAATATTCTCGGGTGCGAAAGGCGGTTCCAAATATTCTCAATCTTTTCCACGACGTCCTCGCGGGGATCAGCCAGCAAGACAGGAGCCTTGCCCCGATCGTGGACAATCGCATTCCTCAAATCTCCATATTCCAGTAAATCGTCCTTATGCATGCGCACCGTCGGATCCTTGCTCGCCGCCTCATTGACGACGAACGAAAAAGAAAGGGTTCTTGTCCCACCGACCTTCTTGCGCAGCAGCGCGTCGATCTTGTTGTAGGCGCTTTCAAAGCGATCACCATTTGACGTCATGCAATGCTCCCTCTCTCTCATCCTACCCGCAAATCGGCAACACCGCGTTAATCACGTGAACCGGTCGGGCACCCGCCTAGTTGATTGTTCTGCGATCTCGAACGCGAAGATAAATTCTTGTCCCCTTGGGCTGGTCAACAACAATTCGTGCATCCGCGGCGCGAGGTCTTCGAACTTTTCGACCTCCTCGAAGATGGCGGTGCATTCTTGTTTTTTGACTGTGGCCCGTTTTTTCGCGGCCCGCGGACTCTTGGTAGCCATTGGAGAAGTCTCCGTTTGTTTGCGGCGCCGAAGCGCCGCCTCGTCTGTGCGATCCACCTTGCTCGGAGAAGCAGGCTGGCATCGGGCCGATTTCGCAGAAGCCCGAACTCTTGACGATGGGCCAAAGCTAATCGCGGTTGATCAGACAGCGCAAGATACAACGCGGCGACGACAGCGGCCGATCTGTTAACTCTCTTTAAGTCGAAGGAGTGTAGTGTGCTGGCCACCGTAGAATTCTCCAGATCAGTAAAACATTCAGAAAAGTATAATCGTTTCGGAGATCGGGTAAGGAAACATTTGCAGGGTCAAGTTAGTTGGGTCGTTCCGCCTCCCGACCTTGGCCGGACGCGGCCTTTTTGGATTCCCCAACCCTGTTGGAGATTTTGATACATGAACGGCAACGTCATAATTTGGGACATCGAGACGATCCCTGACCTTCAGGGGTTCGCAGCCGCGAATTATCTGACCGGCAAGACTGACGCTGAAATCCGCGAAGTAATGGGCGACAAATTCCCGAAACACATCTACCACTCCATTGTTTGCATCGGCGCACTTGTCGCTCACCGCGAAAACGATCATTGGGCAGTTGACGCACTTGGCGCACCGCACATTGGCGAGAGAAGCGAAAAAGAGCTCATTCAGTCGTTCGTCGATAAAATCGCAGAGCTGAACCCGCAACTTGTAACGTTTAACGGTAACAGCTTCGATCTGCCCGTCTTGCGATACCGCGCAATGACTTACAGCATCGCCGCACCTGGTTTATCTGCCCGCCCCTACTTCAATCGGTACACCGACGACGCAATCGACCTGTGCGACGTTCTCTCCTCGTTTGCGTCGCAAGCGAAAGCCACGCTGCATGAGATTTGTAAAGTCATGGGGATGTCAGGGAAGCCCGAGGGCATTCATGGTGGCGAAGTCGCGCGATATTGCCTGGAAGGCAGGATTAAGGAAGTCGCGGACTATTGCGAAACGGATATCGTCAACACTTATCGAGTTTGGCTGCGCTACGAATTGTTTCGTGGGAAGCTCACGCCAATCCAATTCCAATTCAGCGAGCAGAAACTCGGAGAATTCATCAAGGCGCGGAGCAATACGAAGCCGCATTTGGATGGGATGGTAGAAATGAGTTCGTTGTAATTTCGGAACAGCGGCCTCAAACTTTCAGCTTTTTACCTTCGCGTCATCATGTCCGCTTTACCCCCAAAGGCGGACATGTGCAGTGCAACTCGGCATGTCCGCTCTTACTCCCAAAAGCGGACATGTGCAGTGCAACTAGGCATGTCCGCTTTGTGCCAATAGCGGACATTGGGGCGTATAAGGTGGGATGGGTTACTTCATGGCAGGTGCACTGCGGCTCTCGGGCATCTCCATCTGCATTTCTGCTGGCATAGCCGCGCTGCCACCCTTCTGGGCGGTGGGATGGAGTTGGGATGACACAGCCACCAGCGCACCATAAAGCACTCGAAGTGCGACTGCTGGGCTGAGCATTGTCGAAGGTGCCTTCCTTAGGTTGGCCACCTCCAGGAATTTTGTTGCAAGAACGGGATCGCGGTTCGCGGACTGAAAAAATCTCGCGATATACCAATTGACAAAGCGCACCTGAGCCGTGCGCTTGCCTTCAACACGCTCGTGTTGCAGATCGCTGCCCACCGCGATTTGCCAGGGATTGTCGATCAGTCGACCGGCCGTGCAGAAGAAACGGCGTCCAATGCCATCAGAACCTTTAGTTAGGCACTCACCCAACTTCAGGGCTTCCATGCAAGCCACGGTCATCCCCTGACCATAGACAGGATTGAAGCTGCACAGAGCGTCACCGCAGACTACAAAGCCCTCGGGAAAGCAGGACAGCTCTTCATAATAGCGGCGCTGGTTTGTGCTGAACTGATAGGGCAGGATTGGACCCAGTGGTTCTGCATCTTTGATAACGTCGAATATCTCCGGCTTAGGCAAACTTCGCGCGAATTCAATAAACCCGATTTCATCTGCTGGAACTTCATCGTCGAAGTAGCCTGCAAGGCTGACAGTCCACCGTTCACCCTCTTGCGCCAAAATGACGCCAGAACGCCAATGAGGCCGACACGCCGCAATAACCGCTCCTATTTTGCCATGCAGGTCTTCCGGCCGACGACGGTAAAGTCGAGTTTTGTAGCCGATATTGACCTTAATCTGCTCCTCACGCGGCTTGGCATATCCCAGAGCCTCCAACCATGAAGGACTACGCGAACCACGGCCGCTGGCATCGACAACCAGGTCAGAGCTGATCGTTTCGACTTCGTCCGAACCATTTCGCGCTGTAACCTGAACACCGGTTACACGGTTGCGATCACGGTCGCAGATGGGCCCCAATACCTTACAGCACTGACGTATCCGAACGTTGGGCAATTGCAGCAGCCTGCGGCGCACGCCGCACTCCAGCATTGGGCGGCTGATGGCTAGCCCAGAAAGCTCGCTATGCACGTTGGACAAATAAAAACCGTGGTTGAACCAAAGGACGTCGTTAGCGACATCGCCCGACACCGCACCTTCAGCTACCATTTCCGCGGTAAAGCCCGGGAACAGCTCTTCAAGCACTTCTCGCCCCCGAGCAAGAAGGCCATGCGTATGTCTTCCCTGAGGAACGCCTTTGCGAGGCTCGCGCGCGAGAGGCAGTGCATCGCGATCAACAAGAGTCACTTCATCGTAATAATCAGCCAACGCCCGACCGGCCAAGAGCCCGCCCATGCTTGCGCCGATGACGATTGCGTGCTTGCCGAGATGCACCATTTTTTTTGCCGATCCTGAGTTACCCGCACTTAGCCGCACCGCCGAGAAGGCTGCTTGTCCAGAAAAGCATAGTCGGTCGTCTCTCAGGGCTGTGTGAGCCAGCGCACAGTCAAGAGCGGAAATTCGTCCGTGGCGTGCGGAGTCACCAAGCCGGTTGCTTAAGCAACTTCCCTTGAGGCAGGTAGGATCGACAAAGCGCCCTGCTGTTCAGCCAAAAGGCGCATTTGTTAGCTCGGCTGGCATGTCCGCTTTGGGTCAAAAGCAGACATTTGCAGCGCAAAAAGGCATGTCCGCTTTACCCCCGAAAGCGGACATTCGGCGCGCTCAGCCCGATGTCCGCTAAGGGCCAATAGCAGACATCGCGACTATGGGCGCGGTTCGTCAGCCATTGGTTCAGCCGTTGTTCGCCGCACAATGCGGAAGGGGTCTTCGCCGCAGGCGGTGGCGGTCACGCTGGTCTGAGCGTGGCCGTAATCCGAATGACACTAGCGTTCACCTTCAAAGAGACCGTGTGCGGCCGCAATCCGACCTAGGGTGGCGCAAATCGGCGTTGGCGGCTTTCTGGGCATGGGCGAGCGCGATGTTGCCGGAAAACTTGACTAACTTAAGTGGAGTAACGAACCGTGCTTCGTAGCTCACTTGGACTGTTTGGGGCTCCGCTCTCTATCGACCGCACGAACAGCGCAATGCTACGCTCTCGCCGGGCGGAAGCGCGCCTGCACCGGGGGCTTCCATGAAAATCGCTACAGCTTTCTTTGCGTCCATCATTTCTGTGGCATTGCCGACCGCGGCCACCATGGCGGCGGACGCCCCGCCGCAGTGGGCTTATCCGGCGAATAACCCGAACCATAAGCCCCCGGTCGACGATGGCAGGCCCGTGCGCGTGCCGGACAGCACCGCCGGTTATACCTGGAGCCAGCTGCGGGATAGGTTCATCGCGCCGATCTGGCATCCGGGCGACCACGGCCGTTGCCCGATATCGTTGCCAGTGGCCGCAAGCCCGACGTCTTCGCGTGCGGCTACTGTCATCGTGCCGACGGGCCCGGCGGTCCCGAAAACTCGGACCTCGCCGGCCTGCCGAAGAGCTACATCATTCAACAGATGGCGGATTATAAGAGTGGCGCGCGCGGAACCGCTGTCTCCGGTCGCTCGCCACCCACCCTGATGATCGCGCTGTCAAAGCCGATCACCGATCCCGAGGTGGAAGCTGCGGCGACTTATTTCTCCGCCTTGCAGCCGCGCAAGCGCATCAAGGTGGTCGAGAGCGACACGGCGCCTAAAGCCTACGTCGCCGGTCTGCTCTGGGCAGCCGCCGAGGGTGGTGAACGCGAGCCGCTAGGCCAGCGTATCCTCGAAATCCCCGATGATCTCATCCGGTTCGAGAGCCGCGATCCGCGCTCGACCTTCACCGCCTACGTTCCGGTCGGCAGCCTGACGAAAGGCGAGGTGCTGGTGACGAAAGGGGCAGGAAAGACGCTCGCATGCGGCCCGTGCCACGGACCAGACCTCAAGGGGCTCGGGCCGCTGCCGAGAATCGCCGGCCGCTCGCCGAGCTACATGTTTCGCCAGCTCTATGACTTCCGTCATGGCTCGCGCACCGGCGAGTGGAGCCCGCTGATGGCCCAGGTGGTGTCAAACCTCGAACAGGAGGACATGCTGGCGATCGTCGCCTATCTCGCCTCGCTCGATCCCTGAGCGGTCTCTGCGCTTTCCGCCTATATCAGCGGCGATTCGATATCGTCAAAAATAGGTAGTTCGGTCGTCTGCTATGCAATTGGACCTCAGGCCATTCTTGCATGTCCGCTTTGGGTCATGTGTGGACGGCGCCTTGGCAAGAACTTTCTGACGTTGCGCAGCATTGGTCGGGTGCGGTCATGTGTGCCGGCCTGTTTGTGCGGCGGGTTAGGCCGCTGGCCCTAATGCTCTGCGCGGATCGGGTCCCAATCAAAAACACGCACTTTAAAGTGCGCTGACCCAAACGGGTTCTCCCGATCCCCGGAACGACCGTGTCTGCATTACGTCGTCATGTCCTCGCCAATTTCTTCAAAACTTCAAACGCCGTCGTCGTTGCCTGGCCTCACCTCCTTGTCGCTCTCACTTCACGCAACCACCCTATAGCACTCTTGATGCCGCAGAGGGGGCGCCGTCCACAGCATCAAAAGCGGACATGTGCGGTGCAACGAGGGATGTCCGCTTTGTGCCAATAGCGAGAACTCATGCAGCGCAGCAAATAGCGTTTTATTTCGATCACCTCGTCTGCGCTGGCGAGCAGCTATTCCGCGACGGTCGCCGGACAGAAATTGCCTGCTTCCCAGCAGTCATCAATGCCGCTAGCATCCGACCAGGATCGCGACACATCCGGGAAATCCCGGACCCAAGCCCGATCTCTCACGCACTTGGATCGAAGGATACTTCCCGGCTGTTCGCAGCAACAGGGAGATATTGATCATGTGCGACTATAGCCTCCAGTTTGTCGCATCGCGTCCAGCACGCGTGGGCGACAAGCTAGTCTCGACCCGATTCAGGAACTCGCTAACGCGCGGCTTTGCCGCAATCGGCGAGCCCACCGTGGCCGTTTGCCTGCTGCCTGGAACCGAAGTTGCGTTTGTGCAAGACGTGGAATGCGATGGAGCATTCCGTATCTTTCGCCGTCGCAGCCTCAAGCAGAAGGTCGCGCGCTTTCGGCAGATCAATCTAGACCAGCCGACCATGCATCACGACGCGCTGGAGTTCCCCGATGGGGAAATTGTCCTGGTCACGGAGCTGCGCGAGGGTCAGCAGGCCACCGTGCTGCAGCTACCGGCGCCGGAGCGGGCGTCAAGCGAAGCGGCGCCGACTGAGCGAGCGCCTGTTAGCACGATGGCTTGATCTGGGCTGGTCTAAGACCGTTGCGTGACTACCTGAAGCGCCATCAGCTGATGGCGCTTCTCGAAATGCTTGTGAATTGTAATCTCAGTGGGAAAAAAATCTGTCACTTAACTGCACACGTCAATCGTATGCGCAGCGAGCAGTATGGCTCTCTGGATGCCGCTCTGAGATTGTCCATACGCTAACCTGGCGCCGGTCAGTCATCGGAATAAAAACGAATAAAGGACGAATGTAACTGCCGAAAAAAGGGGGTCGTCATCATGAAGGCATTCTTATTGGCCTGCGTTGCTGCGGTCATTCTCGCTATCATTGGCGTCGTTGTACTCAACAGCATTCAGGAGCCGGCTGCCCAAGCATTCGCGACTTCCGCTGTGCGTCTTGGTAAGTAAACCATCTCCGCTAAGATGAATATTAAGACGCCGGAAATCAGACTGTCTTGAAAGCGCTGGAGCGTTGCTGGCTCCGTACAGCTTGTCGTTTTTTTGCATTTACGTAAACATCCGTAATTGACCGGACGGTGTCCCTGACAATCGTAACCGAGCATGAAAAACCAGCCGCCGCCGAAGCCCGAACCGCCCAAGCCTGAGCCGCCCAAGCCCGAACCGCTGTCTGCTTCGTGGCTGACCAAGCTAAGCGCCAAAGGACAAGTGACGCTTTTGATTGTGGCGATCATCTTGGTGGTGTTTCTCTCGATGGTGCTACATCTTTTGTGAAATGCCTGGCGAGACCTTGCACCGCATCACGGATGTTGGTCGGCCCCTTTGCACCAATTGCGCGGCGCCAACCGGTGCTGGTCTAAATGATTTCTCGCCGCCGCGATCTTGGCGATGCCGACCTATGCGCTCGCTTCCCAGATTTGGCGGTGGTGCTGTAGGGCCACGTGATGTCCGCTTTACCCCCAATAGCGGACATTCGTCCATGGATCGTTGATGTCCGCTTTGGGCCAATAGCGGACATTCGCCGTGAGGGTTCCCCACAACTGTTTAAGTCGGCGCCTTTGTCATGAATGCGATATCCTGCGTTAATCTGAAGGCGACCATTAAGGCAAACTTCGTGACCTACTCCCCAATTTGCACCTGCCTGTAAGGGAGAGGTCAACCACAACAAGGGGAACAAGGAGGAAGTACCATGGCTAATCAGATCAACATCAACCGTCCCACCACACGGATCGTGATCATCTCTGTGATCCTCGCAGTCGTCGCGCTTATTGGACACTTCTTACGCATCCAGTTTCTCACCGAATACCAGTTCTGGCTCGCGATGATCGCTTACGTGGCGCTGCTGCTCGGAGTGTTGTTCAAAGGCGTTTGATGACCACAGACGATATTGCTGAGGTAAGCGGCGCGAACCCTGGCCAATTTCCTAAGTCTCAGCTTTTATATGTCCGCTTTGGGTCAAAAGCAGACATTTGCAGTGCAAAACCGTATGTCCGCTTGACCCCCGAAAGCGGACGTTTGCAGTGCACTAGCCCACGTCCGCTTTGTGCCAATAGCGGACATCAGCTGTCTGACCTCTATTGGGTCAGGCCTTCGACCGCGTAGATTCTGAATTTCGCGATGGCGGAATCCTTTGCGGCCGCAGCGTCGATCTTCTGCACATCATTGCCCTGCCTTAAACTTCGGTGGTGCTGTGCGCAGGTCGGCGTTAGGCGCTGGTGCGGCGCTATGGGTATTTCCTTGATTGCCTGCAGCGGTATGGACACGGGCACGAACATAGGAGCCTGGTGCGTCCTCGATCGGCTGCAATGGTCCACCGGGCTCGCGTGCTTTGACCGAACCGCCGGCATGCCACGATACCCATTCTTCCCACGTCGGCCACCAGGAGGTCTGAACCAGATTCGCGGTTTCGAACCATTCAGCCGGGCTCTTGGGGAGGTTTGGGTTTTGCCAGTGGCCATACTTACTGCCAGGTGGGCTAATGACCCCAGCGATGTGGCCGGAATCGGCGAGCACAAACTTAATTGGCCCCTTGTATAGCTGGGTTGCGGCATAGGTCGACTGCCACGGTGCGATATGGTCCTCCCGCGTCGACAATAAGAAGGTGGGCGTCTTGATTCGCGCGAGGTCGATCGCAACCCCGGCAAGACTGATCCCTCCCGGAATGGCAAGCCGGTTCTCGTGATACATGTTACGCAAATAGAAGCTGTGCATCGCAGCCGGCATGCGCGTGGAATCACGCGTTCCAATAGAGGAAATCGAACGGGATCGGCTGCTTTCCGAGGAGATAGTTGCTTATAACAAAACTCCATATTAAATCATTGGCGCGCAGCATATTGAAGGCTAAGGCCATATCGTGCGCCTCGAGATATCCGCGACTTCGCATGCGCTTCTCGAGTGACTGCCAGCTGTTCCTCATCAATAAATACCGCCATGTCGCCGACATCCGTGAAATCGACGAGAGTCACGAGGTATGTCGCTGTCTGGATCCGATCGTCGTTCTGGGCCGATAGATATCCAAGCGTGGCAGCGAGGAGCGTGCCTCCAAGGCAATAGCCGATGGCGTTCACCTCGCGCTCGCCGGTCGCAACCCCGATAACGTCCAGTGCGGCAAGCGGGCCTTCGAGCATGTAATCCTCGAAGCCTTTATGAGCGAGACGCTCGTCTGGATTGACCCAGGAAATCACGAATACCGTATGTCCCTGATCCACAGCCCACTTGATAAAAGACGTCTCAGGCCTTAGGTCGAGCACATAGAACTTGTTGATCCAGGGCGGCACGATGATGAGAGGTCGCCGTTTAACCTCAACGGTCGAGGGAGCGTACTGGATCAGCTGCATCAGCTCATTCTGGAAGATGACCTTCCCTGGTGTGGTGGCTACGTTCTCACCGAGACGAAAGACCTTCGGATCGGTCATAGTGACCGCAAGTTGTCCGCGACCGCGTTCGAGGTCATCCAGCAGATTTGTCAGGCCTCTGAGAAGATTCTCACCGCCCGGTCTCGATGGTGGTTTGCAATACCTCCGGGTTGGTAGCAAGAAAATTTGAAGGAGCCATGGCATCCACGAACTGACTTGTATAGAAGTTCACTTTGTGTGCCGTTTTCGGATTGAGACCATCGACGCGATTAACCGCCGACAGAATTGCCTCCGCGGAAAACAAATAGCTTTGCTTGATATAGTCGAAGAGGACGTTTTCGGTCCAAGCCGGGTGTTGAAAGCGCCGATCGGTCGCGACGGGGCGGTGGTCAGATTTGCTGGTAAGACCAAACAGCCGTTCTGTCGTGCGCTGCAAGAGTTTCACATGTTCCTTCCACAGCTCTAGCTGCATCTGCGCAATCGACATCGGATCAGCAATCATCTTGGCGGTTAGATCAAGGAAGGCCCGTCCTATTCCGGCCGGATCGCCCAGTCCGCCCAAGTCGGGACGACGTGTCAGAAAATCGACCATTAATCGTTGACTGCGCACCGCGATCCCCGCCAGGCTCAACGAGAGCTGAATGGGATCCATGACTTTCTTTGGCAGAATCGAATAATTGATCACGGGCCACCGGGTCGTAAGGATGGCGGTGCAATCGAACGAAGCGTCTGAGCCAAGCTTCGCACTTAGTAGTATGCCTGGATTGGCGCGTGCGTGCCAAGCAACGAGATGAAATTGCCGCTCGGGCAAGGATGCTCTATCTTCGATATTGCAGTGCAGCGTGGTATTCAGCGTGCTGTTTTGGCTGTTCAACAGATAGCACTACACGACCGTGAGACGGTGTAACTGTTTTACCGTTGCACCTTTACGGGGGCCGTCCTCAGCATTGAAGGACGGTCAGACATGGAGCGCATCCAGTTTGCGAGCTGCGGGCGGCCATTGGTGAGATAGTCAAGGCCGCAGTAGCGCGCTCTCTCGAGAGCCACTGCGAGGATCAAGTGTGCCATGCGGGGTAGCCCCTGCATCAGCGGTTCGGCGACAAGGCGCTTTGTCCGCTTTACCCCCAAAGCGGAC